>CAVVDX010000001.1:0-2770597 GCA_963747085.1 uncultured Actinomycetota bacterium
GCCCTCGGTCGTGCTGCGCGTCGATGCGAGCTCAGGGCGGGTGCAGGCGCGCGTCGCCGTGCCCGGGCTAGGACCCGATCCGGTTCTCGCCGCCGACGACGACGGGCTCTACATCTCGCCGAGTGTCGGGTGGGACCAGTATCCGGGGGTCCCGCCGATCTACCACGTCGGGCCGAGCGCGACGCGAGCGACCGTCGCCTATCACGGCGGCCCCGTGCAGTGGATGGTCGCCTCCGGCGGCGAGCTGTGGGCACAGCTCGCCGCCAAGCACCCGAGCGAGCCGATGACCATCGTCGGATTGAGGGCGGCGAGCGCAACCCCGCTGTTCTCGGCACGGACCACGCTCGCCCTCGGCCCTGACGGAGGCTTTGGCGGCAGCTACGCCGTCGTCGGGGACGCCGAGGTAGGGCTGTACACCCTCGTCAGCGACTTCAACTCGCCAGGCGGCGGCGGGCAGGCCTCCTGCTCGGGAACTCTCGAGGTCGTCCGCATCGATCCTGACACCGGCAGCCAGAGCGTTGTGGCGACCGTGCGGCCGCCGACCTCGACACTTGTCGAGTGCCAGATCTCAGCTTGGTTGAACTACCGCCAAGCCGTCGTCGTCGGCGACAGCCTCCTTCTCTTGTGGGACTTCACGCCCTACGGCCACACGGGGCCCTACACCGGGCTGTACCGGATCCGACTGCCGCCACGCTGAGCGGCGACGGCGGCGAGTCCCCGGCAGGGGCACTCGGAGAAGTGCCGCACGTGCGGCAGGCGTGACGCCACGCCTCGATCGAATTGCGCAGCGACGCGCCGGTTAGCCTAGTACGCGGGTCAGACCGGCAGGCTGGGGGTCAGGGGCGGCGTCCGCTCTCGACCTGGCCCGTCAACCTTCACGGGTTGGCGGTCGACCATTGCTTCGGCGGCACCAGGTGAGGGTGATCGACTGCTCTTGGCGTTGTTGCCAGTGCTGGGTGAGCTCTCGGAGTCGGTTCTGGATGGTGTTGACGGTCTCGGTCGTGGTGCCATCCGGTAGGCGGAATCCGAGACGGGACACGGTGTCGCCCGGTGCTGGTGGACTGAACGAGTCGGGGACCAGTCGGGCGATCGTGAGTGCCCCTACCGATTCGAGCGCTGGCTTCGGTCCGAGCAATGCGACTGCTTCCTCGGCTTTGACCAGGCCGGAGAAGTCCACAGCGGGCTCGCAAAGTGGTTCGCCATCGCGGGAGAGCACAGCCTGGTCCCCGCTGATGACGACCTCGACGCCGTCGTCGATTAGGCCCCAGAATCCGTCGACGAGTCCGAGGCCTTGCTCCACGACGAAGTGCAGGAGATCGTGAGGCAGGGCGTCGCCGTAATCGGGGAACTCCCAATCGGCCTCGGTCCCATCGGTGCGGACCACGTGGACGAGGTCGTGTTGGGCTGGTCGGCGGGTGAAGGTAACGGTGAGGGGCCCTTTCACCGCTTTGACCTTTGCTGGGCCGGTGACCTGCCGTCGACAGGGCGTGCGTCCGACTCCTCGGTGACGACTTGGAGCAATCGAGCAGCGAATTCCCGCGGGTGCAGCAGCCAGCCGTTGTGTGTCCCTGGGAACTCGATCATTGGCCGGCGCAGTCGAACGGCGAGTGCCTCGGCGCAATGGCGTGTGAACCCGTCGGTGTCCCGGCCCGCAGCGGGAACGACACGGTCCGCGACCAAAGCGAGCGCAGCCAGATCCAGCCGGTAGCGGCGGGCGGCTGGGGCGTCGTGGGACAAGAAGAACTCAAGATTGGCGAGGCGCTCGGGTGTGGGCGCGGGAAGGTACACCCCCGGTTCGAGGTCATCGAAGCGAAGGCCGGCCAAAGCGACGAACTTCCTCATCGCCGCGGCGACCCCCTCGCTCCGGTAGGTAGCCTCGACCTCTTCTCGCCCTCGTTGCGCTTCGCTTCGCTCCGGCTCGGCCAGCAGTTCGGTGACGGGCGGCTCGTGGGCGACGAGCAGTTGTACCTGCTCCGGGTGGCGGCTGAGGAGGGCGAGCCCGATCACGGCGCCGAGGCTCGTGCCGAACACACGCGGCCGGCTGGTCGGTCACCGCTGCGAGCAGGCACGCCGCGTCGTCGGCGTGGGTTGTGAGGTCGACCGGGGCGGACGGGTCGTCAACCGTGCTGCGGGACAGGCCGCGGCGGTCGTAGCTGACAACGGTGAAGTGGTCGGTCAACCCGGCGGCGAGGACGTCGCTGGCATCCGCGGGGCCGTCACCGCCCTGGAGGATCAGCAGCAGCGGGCCGTGTCCCTGGGTCTTGTAGTAAATGGTTGCTCCTGGCACGGCGAGGGTCGCCGTCCGCACGTCGGGGTCTCGCATGGGCTGCTACCTCTCACTAGGGAACTGTCGGTGCCTTAGTGAGGGTATCTAGCGCCGATAAGGAACGCAAGGTACCCTATGCGGGTGGTTCCCAAGACGATGGTTGCGACCTCGACCACAGACTCTGCGGGCTCCTCCGCCGCTCCACGCACCCGTCGCCGCGGTGCCACGTTGGAGCACGCCATCTTGGATGCCGCCTGGGACGAGATCGCGGCGGTGGGTTACGACCAGGCGACGATGGGCAGCGTCGCAGCCCGTGCCGGCACGAACAAAGCGACGCTGTACCGCCGCTGGCCGAACCGCACCGAACTCCTCACGGCGGCCATCGAACGGCAAGTCGTGCACCTCGACGCTCCACCCGCTGACACCGGCAACCTCCGCAGTGACGCCATCGCCGTCCTTGAGGCCATGCGTCATCGCTGTCAGGCCATCGCCGTCATCCCCGATCCGAAGGGCGAACTGGCCGCCTACGTTCGCCGCCAAGCAGCAACCGACGCTTTCGACCAAATCGCGCTGCGCCATGAGCCAAGCAGCCAGCCGAGGAAATCTGACGAAGGACGCCATATCTGCGATGGTCATCAGGCTGCCCGTCGACGTTCTCTACAGCGAACTCGCCCTCGCGAGTGTCGTTACCCGACAGCAGGTGGTCGACATCGTCGACCACCTGCTGCTTCCGCTGATTAGCACCACCTCCGACACCGGAGGTCGTCGACGGATGAACGCCCTGTGCCCGCCATGACGGCTGGAGCCCGGTCGTGTACCGGGCCCGAGGCCTACTCCTCGCCGAGCTCGAAGGGATAGAGCTCTGGCTCGTAGGTCGCGTACGGTCCGAAGGAGTCGTAGTCGCCGTAGGCCTCGAACACCGGGTCGATGTACTGCTCCGAAAGAGCAACGTCCTCGATCCCCTCGGCGACGAGTTCGCGCTCGACGAGCCGCGCTGTGGTGATGGTCGTGGTCATCTCGGCCTCCTCTTCCTGCTGGCGCTCCCGCCTGCTGCGCCTCCCCCCACCGCCAGGACCCGGGCGGGGTCAAGGGAACAAGCGAGGAAGCGAAGGCCGGTGCTGTAGCGAGGCGCAGCCGAGCGTGAAGCGGCACCGAGCCGGCGCCCCGCAGCGACCCTTGAGCCCACCCGGGTGGCGGTACCGTGAGCGCTGCTGGCGGGAGTGGCTCCCTCATGTCCGCCAGGTCTCCCGGCGGCGACGGTCGATCCGGCGACGCCGGCGAGGCTTGCACGACGGTGGTCGCGACTCCACGTGGGAGGGGATGCGGTCAGCGAGAGCGGAGGCGTACCGCCGAGATCACACACGGCCTCGGCTGACGATCCCGGGGCTTGGCTGGTGACAAGAGCCTCCGCCAGCCCACCTGGCTACCGAGGACGCGCCTGGGGCCTGTCCGGCTGGCGGGGCTCGTACTCTTCGCCTGGGAGAAGCCCGGCGACCTCGTAGCGATGGATCAGCGGACCGAAGCGGCGCCAGACCTCCGGCTCGCCGAGCGCCATCGCGCCGCCGACGTCCTTCCAGGAACAGCGGGCCAAGCGGGCGCCGATCACGGCCATGAGCTCTTGCTCCTCGAGCCAGGCTCGCAGCTCGGCGGCGGCGGCGAGCCGGTCGAGGGCCACCGAGGACTCGGAGGTGCTCGCCTCGAGGACACGGAGGAGGCGACCGCGCGGGCTGTCGGTACCGACCGGGCAGTCGTCGTTGAGCCCATGGTAGAAGCCACACCCGACATGAAGCCCGACAGGAACCGGCACCACCGTGCGGTCCTCGCTGTGGCCGCTCGCCTGCTCGTGGCTGGCGCGCTCGGCCTCGAGACTCTCGCGAAGGCCTGCGGGCATGATGCTTCGACGGAGGCGCACAGCCGTGCCGCTCCAGCCGCAGCTGCAACCGGCGAAGACCGAGACGTCGAGGGCGCCGCGGGCGTACAGGCCGCTGTGTGCTGCGAGCTGCTCGACGGGAACGAGGCGGGCGGTCATGGTGTCGTCCGAGCCGGGAAGACACTCGCAAAGGCGAGGCTCTGGGCCAGCACGCCTGCCTCGTAGAAGACGCCGGCAACGGAGCCGTCGCAGTTGGCAACAGCGAAGTCCCCGGCGCGGGCCAGCTTGTCGGCGAGGGACTGGAAGTCCTCGGGGCTCAGCTGATCCTCCGTTGGCGCTGCGAGCACTCGCCCGTCGACAACCGTGAGCGTGGCTAGGTGGCGCGCCTCGTCGGGCTCGGATGTGCTGGCGCTCGTCACGGCAACCTCGCCAGCAGTTGTCGCGCCGGCTCGTCGCGGCGCAGTTGCACTGCTCGGCTCGTCGCCGCCAGCCGCGCCCGGCGAAAGCCCGCCACGGCGGCGGTGTCGCCGGCGTCGTCCGCCTCGTGACGGGCGTCGTCGAGGCGCTCGGCCAGGTCCTCGTACCAGTCGGGCGTCATCGCTGCTCCTTTCGCAAAGCCGTCCGGCTTCACGCGAGAAGAGGCCCCCGAAGGGGCCTCACTCGTGGCCCGTCAGCTCTGCTCGTCGCTCTCGGCAAGTCCGGCTGGCTCGTCGCCGTTGGCGTTCGGTCGGCGGTCGAGGAACTCCACCTGGGTGGCCACGACCTGGACCTTCTGGCGATTGTCGCCCTCGGGCGTGGTCCAGCGGCTCTGCTTCAGGTAGCCGTTCACGAGGACCCGGCGGCCCTTTGCCAGGTGGTCAGCGACGACCTCGCCGAGCTTCTCCCATGCGACGCAGTCAAAGAAGTCCGCCTCGTCACTGCCTCGGTGGTTGACCGCGACCGAGAAGGTGGCGACGGCCTTGCCGCCGGCGGTGAAGCGAAGCTCGGGGTCCGAGGTGAGCCTGCCGGTCACGATGACGCTGTTCATGTCGTTGGTCCTTTCTGGTGGGTGGTGCGCTTACGGCAACGCCTTGGCGGTCGAAGCCGCCGGTGTGCAAGGGGGAAAGCGAGAAGCGGAGGCGGAACAACAAGGCGAGGCAGGCGCAGCCCGGCGCCGCAGGCGCTTCGGGCGAGCAGGCGGCAGTGCCGAGCCGGCCCGCCCGAGGTGAGAGCGCAGCCCGGCGCCGCAGGCGCTTCGGGCGAGCAGGTAACAGCCCTCGAGCGGGTTGTTGTTCCTGGCGGCGCCTCGCAGCGGCCCTTGCACACCGAAGTGGCAAGGCCGCAGGGTGGTTGCCAAGGAGCGCAGCTCTCCACAGGAAGGACACAGCACTGAACCGCCCCGGTCGCGCCGGTGGCCGCGTCCCCCCCGCTCGCCTTCTCCCGAGGAAGGACCGCACGACCTCGGATCGCAGGGGATGAGGCGCGTCGCCCGATGACCTCTGCCGCCCAGCGCGCTTGGTTCGTACTGTCCACGGGGATCGACGCCATCACGGCCGGTGCAGCGGGCGTGGCACGAGAACCTCGACGCCGCCAGTGACTCGGTGGACCCCAGCTGAGCCGAACAGCCGATGGCGCGGGCTGCATCGGAATGGGCAGATCGAGCGCGCCCGCTCGGGCCGGTCGGCACCGTCGGGGTCGTCCGGCGCGTCGGCGGCAACAGATGCGGGGTGCGAGCCAACAACGCGAGCGACCCCGAAGCGATCGCACGGTCTCGGCACGGGGCGGCGTCGTGAAGGAGACGCTCTCCCAGCGCGCGACCGGGGGGCTGGCCATGACCGCCGGTCATCGCGGGTCTCGATCGGCGATCAGCCGAAGCCGCGCCCGGCGAGCAGCCGGAGAGGAGCCCGGCCGCCTAGCGCTTGCCGGGGTCGCTCCAGGCAGTCCAGTGACGATCTCGCCTGGCGCTGCGCCGACGCGGATCAGCCGGCGCGCGGCCTCGTCGAGCCCGCCCCACACGCCCACAAGGTCCGGGTCAGCGAGTGCATAGCTCGCACAGGCCGCCCGTACGGGGCAGCCGCGACAGATCGCCCGGGCCGGCTCGGCGTCCTCGTCGCGCTCGGGGAAGAAGAGCGCCGTCGGTGCCTCACGACAGCGGGCGAGCGCCCGCCAGGCGCCGTTGTTCCCCTGCCCGAAACCGGACCGCGTCATGGCCGGCGTCGCGCCGGGCGCGCGCCGGTCCTCGCCGACGAGGCGACGGTGCAGCTCGGTGACACGCTGTGCCGTGCTGGCCCGGACGTAGTAGCGGTCGAGCTGCAGGCTTCGCGCCTTGGGGCCGGAGAGCTGTCGGGCGATGAAGACGCGGCTAAAGCCCCGGGCGAGGAGATCGTCGATGAGCTTCCAGCTCGGGGCGGCCGGGAGCCGCTGCGCGCCGCGTGCGTGGTGGGCCTGCACCGAAAGGATCGCTTGCTCGGTCGCCGGGCGGATCCGCTTGGACGGAGGTCTCCCCCGTGACGGCTCGCCGTAGAGGAGCTTGACCAGCGACCCGTAGGAGACCCCGGAGAGCTTGGCGACGCTTTGCAGACCGACGCCTTGTTCGCCGAGGCGCTTCACGTGGCGCCGTGCTCGCCCGGCCGGCACGTAGGGCACCCAGAGCTGCTCGGGCCGGCGACGGGCGCGCCCGCGGCGAAGCCCGTAGGCGGTGTTGGCAGCCCGACAGGGCGGGCAGCGACAGCCCTCGACGACGTACTTCGCCCGCTCGCCGTGGGCGCGGTGGCTGTCCGGAGCGACATGACGAGAACCGGGACCATCTCGTCGCTCCGGGGCCCGAAACCTCTCGGGGGCTCGGTTCGTTCCGGAAGGCGCGACCCCGGCGACGCACAGTGGCGCGCACGTCCTCGGCGCCAAGAGATCGGCGATCATGTGTTCGGAGCGCCCCGCACCGTCGTCGATCTCGACGGCGGACACGCCCTCTCGGGCAAGCTTTCGCAGCCACGGTGGCGAGACGGCCTTTCCATCAGGAACAGGGCGCCAGCCCGTGGCCGACGAGTAGATCGCGGTGATGCGCCCCCGCCCGACAGACCGGTGCGCCGAGAACTGTGGGCCGGCGTCCGGCCCCGAGGTGCCAGTCGGGAACTTGGGCTCTGGGTGATCGGCACGGGTCAGAGCAGACATCGAGTCGGCGAACATCCGCGAACCTCCTACCGGAGTAATGGAGGGCGCTCGGGGTGGTTCGCGGCAAAGTTCCATTGAATTTCTTGTCGATGTCACGCCACGCGTCGACGCCGGCTCCCCAACGAAGACTGATGTCGCACCCGCCTCGGCGACAAGCAGTGCCGAGCTGGCACGCGCAGTCCGCGGAATCGGGGGACGACGCGAGCCGATCGCCCGGGGCAGCCAGCCGCCCCGGGCGATCTCGGGCCGCTACCCAGCGGCTCGCAGCTCCCGAGCGATGCGGTAGTGGTCGGCTCGGGCGCTCGCGCTCAGGTGCTCGAAGTGGTAGGGGCTGACGATCGGGATCCGCGTGTGGATCACCAGCTGGGATGGCTGGGCGGCACCGACGGTGTCGAGGTGGGCGAAGCGGAAGCGCACCAGCCGCTCGAGGCTTCGCAGCACGATGTCCCGCTTCACGCCGAGCGTCGCGGCGAACTCGGCGACCTCGACGAGTACCGGCTGCTTGCTCTCGGCCAGCACCCGCAGGAGCCGCCGGTAGGCAACGAGGGCCGTCGGACCGATAACGCCGGCGTAGACCTCCTCGACGTAGAGCGAGTCGCCGGGAAAGTCGGGCAGGCACCCGTGGTCGGGGGCGTAGGACCTGACGGCGATCGCCTCCAGGGTGCGGTCGATGCTGAACATTGCTCCTCCCTTCGTGGGCGGGTCCGTCCCGCCGACAGCGTCGGGATGCCGTCGGGGACCCCGTCGGGGTCAAGGGCGAGAAGCGAGGAGCGAAGGCCGGTGACGCAGTAAGGCGCAGCCGAGCGTGAAGCGGCACCGTGCCGGCGCCCCGCAGCGACCCTTGACACCGGTCGGGGTGGCGGCACGATGCGCCGGCGCTGGGACGGCTCAGGGTGATGGCGATCCGAGCTCGACCGCGGGACCGGTGTCCAGCCTGGGGCGCCAGCGGAGTGCAGTCTCGACTATCGGCCCTCGAGCAAACTGCTCGGCTTAGGCAACTGGAGGCACGTCACGGTCATCGCTTCTTTGGACCATCACGCTCGCAACGTCCGAGTGCAACGGTGAGAACGGCCGCTTGACCAGTTGCCGACGGTCTGCTGGAAGTCAACGCCGCACCGGAGGCAGTGGCGCCGGACGCGCCGGTGGGACTGCGGCGCGTAGTCCCACGGCGCGAGCTCGTTGAGCTTCGACCATTCGCCGTCCCGCACGACCCCGAGATCACCGAATGAGCGACCCGGCACAACCACCTTGCCCGCGCAAGCCGGACACCCCGTGCCGAGCAGAGCTCGGTACTGGATCGCCGTTTGCCACGCGTAGCGGCAGCGTGCGCAGCGCCACCACACGGAATACTTGCTCCCGGCAGTCACCTGAGTCGGAGCGAGCGGACGATTCCGACGGCGGTCCCACTCCCGGACGAGCTGCGCGTGCGTCGTGGCCAGGTCGTCGACCCCCGGGAGCGCCTGGTGGTGCAGGCAATGCGGGCAGCCCGTGCCGCTCGTCGTCCGGTCGTGCACAGTCGCGTCCCACTCGAAGCCGCAGGCGAGGCAGCGCCACCACACGCGTCGGTTCGAGCCTGCCGTCACCTGCTGGGCTGTGAGGTCACGGTTCCGACTGGCGTGCCACTCACGGGCGAGGTCAGGGTGCGTCGTGGCGAGGTCGTTCATGCCGACAGCGACCCGGTGGCCGGCGCAGTACGGACAGCCGGTCCGTGACGCGGTCATGTCGTTGATCCGTGCCTGCCACGGCGGATGACCTTCGGCGCAGCGAAACCACCGTCGCTTGCCCGAGCCGTAGCTCAGTTCGTTGGGGGTGTCATCGTTACGGTCAGGGTCCCAGAGTGCCGATGCGCCCCCGATCCTTGCCGCTGCGCCCGAGCGGTCCCACTGGGCGAGGCTGACCGCGCCCATGCCGTAGCCGGGGGCACGGCGCTGCTCCCGTTTCGTGACCTTGATCGGCGCCACGATCAAGGTCGTATCCCAGCCCTGTACGTGGCCGCAGCAGAGGCGGCAGAACCGGGCGGCTGGCGATTCGGCGCCGGAGGCGTCTGCGCTCGCAACGTACGAGGCACTCCGAGGACGGAACTCGTGGGCTCTACCTTCTCACGGTCACGGTCACGGTGACCGGGGTGAGCGTCCGGTAGCCTCCGCCGCCTCCGGTGAGCAGGATCGGCACGGTCTTGTGGGTGGCGAACAGCCTCGGCAGCCGCAGGGGGATCGCCGCGTACCCGGCCTTCGGGTGAGCCGAGCCGACGACGTGCCACGTCGGGGGGGCGAGTCCCGCGCTCCTCCAGCTGGCGTGGGCGATGACGGTCAAGCTCGGCGAGGTGATGGGCGACCCGTTGAGATTCTCCACCGCGACGACGAGCGTTCCATCCAGTCCGAGCTTCGGGCGCGTCGGGACGAAGAGGCGCGCCTCGTGGGTGACCGAGTAGCTCCACTGGTAGGAATCTCCGATGAACCCACACTCGTCTATCGCAGCGACCGCTTCGCCCGAGGTGCTGAGGTCGTAGGTCGCGCTCTCGTCGTGGACCACCTGGAGCGTGGCGTTGTCGTACAGCGCCTCGTCGGAAAGGGGATCTGCTCCCCGGACCTCGGCGTCGGTCGTACCGACCGGCAGGAGCATGAAGCACGGGCCGCCGCTCTCCTTCACGGTCACTTCGTCCCCGTCGATCACCGGGATGAGCCAGAACTCGGGTCCGGCCCCATACTTGGCTGCCGCGTCGGTCGCAATGTCGCCCGAGACGCGCTCTCCGGGGAGCAGTCTCGAGGCGCCAGAGACCGTGGCCGATCCCGCGGGACCGGTTGCTTCGGGCGGCGCGGCCTTGGAGCGCGCCGCAGGCGCGACGCGGGCAACTCGGCCGGCGGCAAGCGCTGATCCCGGGGCCCCGAACAGGGCCATAACCAAACAGAGCAACGGCGCAAGCCACACTGTCGACCAACGACCGAAGGGCTTTCGTCTGGGCTCGACTGCGCTGAGGTTCCCTGTCGACTGGCGTGCGCGTGGTTGGGCATCATCGCGGTGCATCGTGTCGCAGACCTCCTCGGCGTCGGTTCAACCTCGGCGATGCAACCTGCTGTAGCGAAGCGTCCCGTTCGGGCAGAAGGTCGGTGTGAACACTCGTTCGGTCGTGCTCGGCCGGAGCGAGGTCGACTCGCCAAGCCCGAAGAAAGGAGGCCATGTTCGTGGGGGTCCTCTTCACCGACTGCTCGCCGGCGCGATGACGTTCACGGCATAGGCGGTCGCCGAGTACTGCGTCCACCAGCTATACGGCACCACGGCCACCTCGCCCCAGGTGACGACGAGGAAACCCTCAGGCGTCCAGCCGAACACCGCCAGCGAGTGCCCGGAGACCTGACTCGAGGAGGAGATGACGGGATCAAGCGTCGTCGAGAACGTGAGGTTCCCCGGGAGCACGACCGTCGCGTAGAGCGCCCCGCTGGCGACGATCGCCCGCTTCATCGCAATGAGGTCCTGCGGGTCGAGGTCTGACCAGCCGCGGATCCTCGTCCCGAGAAGGCCCGCCGGCCCCGCCCAGGCGTGCAGGAGCTGGCTGTCGGTGAGCCCCTCGCCGGTACCACCATTGAGGGCGCTCCACTCGCTGAGCGCCTCGTTGGTCGTCATCCGAGGGACGTGGGCGATCCGGCCCTCGAGATGATCGACGCGCACGATGTTCGAGTCGGCCACGACCGCGCAGTCGCCGTAGGGGCCGACGTTGCCGAGCGTCGGGAAGTCGTCGTCCTGTCCAAGGACGACGACGGGCACCTTTATCAGTTTGCCGTGGCGGCGCACCGTGTTCGAGGGCGTGATCGGGTCATAGGTCGACGGCAAGCCGCCTCGTTCGGTGACAGCGGGCCGGCGACCGGCGCTCGGCACAGCGCCAGCCTTGCGGATCGCCAGGGCCTGGGCGACTGGTGAGAGGGTCGTCGTGGCGGATCCCTGGCCCGGCGGCGCCTCGGTGCTCGGCGGGGCAGCGGGAGCGCTCGGAGCAGGAGGACTCGTCGGGGTCGCCGGCGTGCCCGTGATGTCGATGCTGAAGGGCACGCGCAGCGAAGCGACGGAGTTGGAGACGACGATGGCGAAGCTCTGGGTCCCCGAGACGTAGTCGTCAGGCGTGCCGGTAATCGTCGCGGTGCCGTCCCCGTTGTCGACAAAGCTCATGCCGTCGGGCACGGCGCCTGCGAGTGTGAAGCTCGCCACCGGGTAGGTGCCCGGGCCGGAGTCGACCTGGAAGGTCGAGTCGACGCCGTAGGCGGCCGAGAGCGCCGTCGCCGAGCTGATCGAGGGTGCCTGGTCGACGACGAGGTCGAGGGTGCCCGCCGCACTCGAGAGCGAGTTGGTCGCGCTCGAGGCCGATCGCGTAGCTGCCGCCGGTTCCCGGCGCCGCGGTGCCGGTGATCTCGCCGCTCGAGCTCAGGCTGAGCCCGCTCGGCAGCGCCGTGGCGGCGCTCACCGCTGGTGGCGGGTAGCCCGAGACTGCGAGCTGGACCTCGGCCGGCGTGCCGACGGTGACGGTGGCATCGAGCGATCCGGAGAACGACGGCGCCTCCTCGATCGGGATCGTCGTCGAGACACTCGACGCGCCCTCGACGGCAGTCTGCAAGAACTTGGCGGTGATCACGTCCTCACCGGTCGTCGTGAGCGCCGGGCTCGCACAGCTGGCGTCCCCACTCGTCGCATCGACGCCTACCGAGGCGCAGTCGGTCAGCTCTCCGAGCGAGTCCGAGAACGAGACGGTGCCAGAGCTCGGTGCTGGCGACACCTTGACCGCGACGTGCAGCTCGCCGCCGATCACCCCGTAGGAGTCGGCAGAGGTGATGACCGTGCTCGAGGGGATGTGCTCGACGGTGATCGAGCCGGTGGCGTTGGCGCTCGTGTAGTTCGGGCTGCCGCTGTAGATCGCGCTGAGGTTGTCGCTGCCAGCAGGTGTGAGGCCGGTCGTCGTGCAGGTCGCTGTGCCGGCGCCCGGGCCGCTGGTCGAGACGGCCACGTTGGAACAGCTCAGGTCTCCGTCTGTGTCGGTGACACTCACGGTCCCGGCGTCAGGGGCTGGGGTCACCGAGATGGTGAGTGTCGATGTCTGTCCCGCCTGCACGGGGTTGGGCGAGGGGCTGACCGACAGGCTGGTGGCGATCTTGGCGATCATCAGGTCGAGCTCGCCGGAGTTGGCCTGGTAGTCGGTGTCACCGGAGTACGAGGCGCTGTACTCGTCGCTGCCCGCGCCCGGGCAGCTCGGCGACCGGGCAGGTCGCCTCGCCGGTCTGGGTGCTGACCGCCACGTCCGCACAACCGCTGAGCGTCCCGCCTGGACCCGAGAACGTGACCGTCCCGCCGTCGGGCACCGGGCTGACCGCGGCGCTGAGCGTGGTCGAGGCGAAGGCCTGCGGGTTGGCCGGGTTCGAGGTCAGCACCACTGAGGTAGCCGCGGCGCCGATGGTGACACTCGTGCCACCATTCGACGAGTTGTAGTTGGCGTCGCCGGAGTAGACCGCTTCCACGCTCCATCGGCCCGTGCTCGTGAGCGTCGCGCTCGTGCAACGCGCCGCGTTCCCCGACAGCGCGACGCTCGAACAGCCCGAGAGGTACGAGCCGGTGAAGTCGACGTTGCCGCCACCATCGCTCGGGGAGATCGTCGCGATGACGGTGACGGTCTGTCCAACCGCCGGCTCGGCGGGTGAGAAGCTCATGACGACACCGGGGGTGCCCGGCGCGACGCTGAAGCTCAACTGCGCCGAGCTCCCCGCCCAGTTGGTGTTGCCCCCGTAGCTGGCACTCACCGTGTCACTGGCGGTCGAGGAGTACACAAGGCTCGTGCAGCTGGCCTGGTCGGTGGCGGTGTTCACCGACTCGTTCGTGCAGTCGCTGATCTCGGCGGGCGAGTCGCTGTCGGAGAAGGCGACCGTGCCCCCCTGCCCCCCGGCTGTCGAGGGGCTGACGGTGGCGAGGTAGGTGGCGGTCGAACCGACGGACGGTTCCGGGTCGGCGCTCAAAGAGAGGTGGGTCGTCCCGCGGTCGATCTCGAGCGAGCCGGTGGTGACGCCCGATGCGGCGTAGTTGGCATCGCCGAGGTACTGCGCCGACAGCTTGTCGGAGGCCTCGGCCGCGGTGAGCACGGCGGTGGTGCAGACCGCCTCGCCGGTGCTCGGACTGACGGGAAGGGCCGTGCATCCGGTCACCTCGATTGTCGGCGTCGGTGAGGCTCACCTCGCCCCCGTCGGGGTAGGGCTGCACCTGCACGGTGATCGTCGCGGTGTCGCCGACCTGGCTCGCCGGCGCCGTGATCGAGGCGACGACGGTCGTTGCCTGGCCGACGTCGAGGGTGGTCGAGCCGCTCGCCGAGCGGTAGTCGCTGTTGCCGGCCCACGACGCGCTGATCGAGTCGTCGCCTGCCTCGGTGAAGGCAGTCGAGGTGCACTGCGCCTCGTCGTCGGCGAGGGTCGTCGTGCAGTCGAGAGTGTCGTCGGAGTCCGAGATCGTGAGCGTCCCTGAGCTGTTCGGCCCGAGGCCGGGCGAGGGGGTGACGGTTACCGTCGTCGTCTCGCCGACGGTGGCCTCGGTGGCGTTCACCGAGAGCGTGACGCTCGCCTGGGAGACGGCGACCTCAACCGAGTTGCTCGAGGCCGAGTAGGAGCCGCTCCCCTCGTAGTCGGCGGTGATCGTGTCGGTGCCGACCGCGCTGTAGGTGCCGTAGCAGCTCGTCTCGTTGCTCCCCGAGAGGCTCAAGTTGCAGTGGAAGTCCGAGAAGCTCGAGCTGTCGGTGATCGTTACGCTGCCAGAGGTCGGGTTCGGCCCCGAGTTGGCGGTCACGGTCACCCCGACGCTCACCGCGCTCCAGTAGCTCGAGCTCGTCGGGGTGGAGATGGCGACCGACGTGCCCGTCGTCGCGCCCGCCACCGCAGCGGGCAGGGCGAGCGCGGCGATCGGGGCGAGGAGGAGCGCGGCGGTAAGGGCGGCGAGCAGGTGTCGCCCGAAACGACGCTCCCAACGGTTGCTCTGAGTCGTGTTGCGACGTGTCATGTGAGCTGTCCTCGTCTGTGCGGATTTTACGCGGGGCTGTGACAGCCGCCGAGGCAGGGCCTCGGGGCCGCGATTCCGAGGAGCTCAGGTGCTCGAGTACTGCGGGGCGATGCGGACGGTGACGTGCTCGCTGTAATCGGTGTGCTTGACCGCGACGACGGCGCTTCCGATCAGGGTGATCACGAGGTCGCTGTTGACCGAGGCCCGCTCGACGGTGAAGGTGAGGGCGAGGTGACGCTTGGTCTCGGTGAGGCTGAAGCCTCCCTGCCAGAGCGTCGTGGTGCGCGTCAGGGTCTTCTTACCACTTCGCACCCTGGTATTCACGCGCCGTGCGGTGATCGAGCCGGAAAGCACCGCGGCGAGCGCGCCGTCCTTACAGGGGACGTCGAAGCCGAGGTCGGTGAGCGTCTCGTGCGATCTCGTGACGGAGTGGATCTCAGCGCTCGAGGCGACACAGACGAGGTGCTGGGAGAGCGCCCCGGAGAGGCGGGCGGTGAGGTCGTAGGAGGAGATGACGACGGTCGGCGCGCGGCGACGAGGAGGAGCTGCCGGCGCCCGACCCGCTGCTCCCCGATCCGCCGCCCGGCGATCCCGAGCCTGACGAGCTCGACGAGCCCGACGAGCCGGGTCCGCCAGAACCGGGGCTCCCCCCGCCCGACGAGCCGCCGCCAGGAGCGGCCGGGCTCGGCGTGATGGCGAGGGTGAAGTGCTGTTCGACCTCGGCGCCGATCCCGTTGGCGGCACTGACCACAAAGCTCGTCGTGCCGACGTCTGCTGGCGTGGGCGTCCCGCTGATGAGCGCCGTGCCGTCGCCCTGATCGGCAAAGGAGAGCCCCGACGGCAGCGTCGTCGTGATGCTGATCGTCGGAGCGGGATAGCCCGCGGCGCTGAGGGAGATGTCACACGGTGCACCAGCGACGCAGCTGCCGCTCGAGATCGTGGTGAAGCTCGGCGCCTCGTCGACGGTGATGGAGAGGTCGTCGACGACCGGCGCGAGCACCCCGTCGTCAAGGGCGATCCCGACGCTGAAGAGCCCGCCTGCGTCGGCTCGGACGGCGCCGGAGATCGTCGCTGTGCCGTTGCCGTTGTCAACGAGGCTCAGACCGGGCGGGAGCGAGCCGCCGTCCAGGCTGATCGCCGAGATCGAGGGAACGCCGGTCGTCTCGACCGTCGTGGTGAAGGTCGAGCCAGCGGTCGTCGTGAAGCTTGTCGCCGAGGTGATCGCCGGCTCGGTGTCGATCGCCACCGTCGCAGTCGTGCTCGCCGAGGCGTCGTTGACGTCGCCGGAATAGGACGCCGTCACGCTGTCGGACCCATTCGACGATGGCGCAGACGCCGTGCAGGTTGCCGTGCCGCTCACCTGAAGCGCGACGTCGGGGCAGTCGACAAGGCCCGCGGTGTCCGAGAAGCTCACCGTGCCCGTGGCGCCGGGCTGGTTGATGGCGGCCGTGAGCAGCGAGGACTGTCCGACGACGAAGGCAGCGCTTGCGACAGAGAGCTTGATGCTCGTCGGGCGCGTGCTCGGCGAGAGCGACTCGTTCACCGTCACCGGTGCGTAGAGGCTGTCCCCGCCGTAGGCGGCGGTGACGGTGTCGCTCGACGCGGCGACAAGGGGCAGGTTGCAGATCGCCCGCCCGGTCACCGAGCTCACCGCCTCGGCGGCACACGATCCCGAGGAGATGTTGCCGGCGGTGTCCGAGAAGCCGGCGCTCCCGCCGTCAACCGGTCCGTTCGGACCGCTGACCGTGGCGATGAGCGCTCCGGGCTCCTCGTCGAGAAGCGGCGAGGGGTCGGTGGTGATCTGAAGCGTCGTGACGGCGCGCGCGATGGTGAGCGGGAGCTGGGCAGTCGGGCTCTTCTCGTAGTCGGCGTCGCCGAGGTAGGTGGCCGAGAAGGTGTCCGTGCCGGGAGCCGACAGCGTCGAGGTGGGACAGCTCGCCGTGCCGTCGACCACGGGCTCGTCGCCACAGCCGCTCACGTAGCTGTCGCCGTCGCTGAAGGCGACGTCGCCCCCGTCGGGGGTCGGGCGCACCGTGGCGGTGAGCGTCGTTGACGAGAGCGCGCTCGGCGTCGCCGGATCAGCGGTCAGCGTCACCGTGGTCGGCGCCGGGCCGGGGGTGAGCGTGGTCGAGCCGCTCGAGGAGGCGTACTGGGTGTCGCCGTTGAAGGTGACGCTCAGCTGATCGGTCGCGGTCGAGGTAAGCGTCGAGCTGGTGCAGCTGGCAGTGCCGCTCGTCGTGCTCACCGGCGCGGCCGCGCAGTCGAACCAGCCCTTGTCGTCTGAGACCGAGACCGTCGTGCCGGCGTCGGGCGTCGGCGAGACCGTCACCACGAGCGTCGCTGTCCCGGCGACGAGCGGGCTTTCCGGTTCGAGGGCAAAGCCGAGCTTGGTGGACGCGGCCGTGACGGTGAGCGCGAAGTCCTGGGTCGCCACCGCGCCGACGCCGTTGCTGGCACGAACGGTGAGCGGGTAGCTGGCGGCGCTGCCGAGCACCGGCGTCCCCAAGAGCACCCCGGCGGCCGAGAGGGTGACGCCGGCCGGCAGGGCTCCGGACTCGGTGAAGCTCGAGGCGGGCTCCCCCGACGCGGCGAAGGTGAAGCTCGAGGCGACTCCTGCCTGCATCGAGTCACTCGAGGCGCTGGTGATCTCGGGCGCGATCCCGAGCAAGCCGAGGTCCTCGGCGCTCCCCTCGGCGATGTAGAGCGCGCCGCTCGGGCCGAGCGCGATCCCCAGCGGATCGGTGAGCCCGGAGGCGAGCTGGTAGATGTCGCCGACCGAGGTGGGGATGCCGAAGAGCGAGCTCGTCGCACTGGCCGCGACGACACGCAGGTCTCCCTCGCTCGGATCGGTGAGGTAGAGGTCGCCTGCCGCGTCAAGGGCAATGCCGCCCGGGTCGTCGATCTCGGCGCTGCGAGCCGAGCCGCCGTTTCCGGCGGTGCCGGGGTTGCCGTTCCCGGCGAGGGCGTAGAGATGGCCGGCGGTGACGCTCTGTCCGAGGATGCGTGCCCGAGCTCATCGCCAGCGCGGCGACGACGTCGGCTCCGGCGTCGTCGAGGTAGAGGTTGGCGTCGGTGCCGACCGCCAGCGAGGTCGGGTCGTCGAGGGCCGAGGTGCTGGCGGACGCACCGCTCGTGAAGGTTCCCGGCGAGCCGGTGCCGGCGATCGTCTCGATGTCCGGCGGGGTCACACAGGACGTGATGCCGGTGACCTCGCGGATGACGTCGTTGCCCGAGTCGGCGACGAACACGTCGCCGCCGTGCACCGCAACCCCCCCAGGGGCGTCGAGCTCGGCCTCGCTCGCCGGTCCGCCGTCGCCGTAGTAACCGGATGTTCCGGGCGTGCCGATCACTGTGTAGATGTCGCCGGCAGAGACCTCCTCGCCGAAGAGGCACCCGCTCGTCGCGGCGAGCACGCGCACTGTGTCGTTGCCGGTGTCGGCGATCAGCAGGTCGCCCGTCGAGTCGAGGGCGATCGCCAGCGGGTGGTTGAGCTTGGCGAGATGGCCCGGGTCCGAGTCGCCGCTGTCGCCGGCGCTTCCGGTCCCGGCGATGTCATAGACCTCGCCGGCGGTCATCGTGATCCCGTAGGCGGAGGTGTCGGCCGCGGGGATCTCGTAGACGGTCGATGACCCGGTGTTGAGCACGAAGCGGTCGCCGGAGGCGTCGACAAGGACGTCTGACGGGTCGTCGAGCGCGGCGCTTGACGCCGGGGTGCCGTTGGCGCTCGTGCCGGCGCTCCCCGTGCCGGCGACGACCGCGGTGGCACCGGTGTAGCTCGCCGGCTCGGTGACGGTGAGGGTGTAGGTGACCGTGCTCGAGGAGACCGAGTTGGTCACGCTGAGCGAGACCGGCCAGGTTCCCGCGCTGCCCTCGCCAAGGGTCCCTGACAGCAGTCCAGCAGACGAGAGCGTGATCCCCGCCGGAAGCGCCCCGGTCTCAGAGAAGGTCGGTGCCGGCTCCCCGCTTGCCTGCAGCTGGATCGAGATTGAAGAGCCGGCGCTCGCGCTGGCGCTGAGGGGACTCGTGACCTCTGGCGCGGTGCCCGTCGAGTAGGTGATGGTGACCGAGCCGTTCCCGGTGTTGGTCCCGCTCTCGGAGACGGCGCTCAAGCTCGAGGAGACGTAGCTGCCGCCGGCACCTCCGCCGCCTGCCGAAGCCGCGCCTGACCCGGCCCCCGACCCGCCGCCCCCTCCGTAGCCGCCCCCGCCGCCAGCGCCCCCTCCGCCGGCATGGCCGTTGGAGTCGGAGTTGGGCGCCGAGCCGCCCGGCACCGCCGCCCGAGGACCCCAAGCTGCCGCCGGAGGATCCGGCGCTGGCGCCGACGCCGTAACAGCTCGGACCGCCGCCCGAGCCGGCCCCGCCTGACCCGTTCGAGCCGCCGTCGCCGCCACCACTGCCGCCGCCACAGCCGCCGCCGGCGCTGCCGTCGCCGCTGTCGACAAAGGGCGTGCCGCCGCCACCACCGGCGCTCACCGGCGTCGGGTCGTTGACCCCCTCGCCGCCCGCACCCCCTCCCCCGCCGGCGACGACGAGCAGGCTCGAGTTGACATAGAGCGCTGTGCCGGCCCCTCCTCCTGACCCTCCGTCATATTGGGAGAGACCGCCGCTCCCTCCGGCAAGTCCGACCGGCGCACCGGAGGGAACGCTCCCGCCGGCTCCGCCGTAGGAGTAGGGGGAGCTGTAGGACGGACCGCTGCCGGCAGAGCCGACGTAGGCGGTGACGGTGGCGCCGGCCTGAAGCGAGTACGTCCCCGAGATCGCCGCGCCGTCGCCGCCGGTCTCGCTCCCGCCGTTTCCCGCTCCCTGCGCGCCGTCAACGACGATCGTTGCGGTTCCGTAGACGTCTGTCGGAACGGTGAAGCTGCACGCAGTCGTCGTCGAGGTGCAGGTCCAGGTCGTTGAGTTGCCACCTGCCGCGGCGCTCTCGACGCCGACCGAGCCAGCGAGGGCGACGGCGGCGAGCGCCGCCACGCCGAGGCGGGTCGTGTTCGGCCACGGGGGCGCGTGGTGCCCTCTGCCGGCACCCCGCCGACCCGGCGCCCCCGTCGGGCGGGCCCCTTGGCTGCTCGCAGCTCCGTCTTCGATGTTCACCATGGCGGCTCCGTCCTCTCTCCAGTGGTGGCCGAGGAGGTGGTGTCCGGCATGCAGCATGGTGCGTGCCACGCCGAGATGGCATGGCACGCCGTAGTTGCGTGCACAATACCCCCGGACAGATCGAGGCGCACGGGGCCTGCTCGCCGGGCGAGGTTCCGCCGCTGCAACGCCGTCTGGGCCCGCAGTTCGAGGCTCAGCAGGTCGAGCAGGACGTTGACCTCGCCCGTCCGGGCGAACAGCTCGGCGAGCGGGGCGCCGCTTTCCAGCACCTCGATCCCACGTTGATGCACCTCGTGGCTCGTCGCGACCAGCTCGTCGAGCGCCCTGTGCACATAGAGCGCCAAGCCCTCGTCTTCCTCTGTCGGGCAGATGGCGTCGAGGTCCTCGGGTTGCTCAGCGGGTGACTCCATGACACCAACCTCCTCACGGGAGTAATGGAGGGCGGTGGAGACACTTCGCGGGAAAGTTCTCGAGAAATCTCCGCGGGGGCCGAAGCACTCGCCGGCACGCCGGCATTCGGTGGGGGATGCCGGGACGGTCCCTCGCCCGCCGCTGGCGGCCCCCCAACTGCCGCGGGCGCGCGTCGCCACGGGACGCTCGGCGGGCCGGAATCGGTAAGTGGAGAGGCGCCAGAGGCCGATCGGGAAGTGAATCGGTAAGTGGCGATTGCGCCCCGAGTGGGTCGCGGGGCCGAATCGGTAAGTGGCTCGGGCCGACGCGTCCAGGCTGGAGGCGAATCGGTAAGTGGCGTGCGGCCTCCCCAGCGCCGCCCCGCCGCGTCCGCCTCGACCGGCCGCCGAGGCGATTCAGCTGTCTGGAGAAAAGTGCCCCTGAGCTGGGATCGGTAAGTGAGATTGCGAATCGGTAAGTCGAATCGGTAAGTGGGTTCTTCGAGAAGCCCCAATCGGTAAGTGAACCGGTAAGTGGGCGTCGCATCCTCCCCGCATGGACATCGCTGCGATCACGTCGCTCCGGCGCGACTGGGCGGTCCGCTCCCGCCGGCCGCGGGCCGACAAGGTCTTCGAGGCCCTCGTCGCGGCCGAGCCGGATCTCGCCGCCGTCGGTGCGCGAGACCTCGCCGGTCTTGTCCGCGCGCTGAGCGAGCCCCCGCTTTGCTGCACGGTGTCGCACTGGCAGATCGCCAATGCCCTCCTCCGCCAGTTCGAGCTCGACCGCCTCGTCGGCCTCGGCCTGCTCAATTCGCTCGTCCCCGGGCTTCTCCGCATCGGTCGGTCGATGGACTGGGGACGCGGCGGCCCTTGGGACGACGTCGAGGCCTTCGCCTGCGAGCTGTTGGCAACGGCGTGGTCGGTGCTCTCGCGCATGGGCGGCGAGACCTTCGACTACCCCGAGCGCTGCGCGCTCGACCGGGTGCGTGCCGCGCTCTGCGACCAGCGCCGCACGGCGCGCTGTCGAGAGAGGAAGCTCCGCTGCACCTCGCTCTCCTCCCCACCGCCAGGAAGGCCGCGCGGCCGGTCAGGTCGCGGCGAGGAGGAAGCTGACTGGGAGCTCGAGGACCGCCAGCCGCTGTCGGTGCTCGAGTCCTTGGCGATGGCGCTGCGCTCGCTCGGTCCGACGACGCTTGCCCCGAGCGACGTCCGGCTGATCTTCGCCCGCCGGGTGCTCGGCTACTCCCTTCGCGAGATCGCCGAGCACGATCGGCGATGAGAAGGACCGCCTCCAGCACCGCAGCCAATGCGCGGAGAGACTCCTATGCACGATGTAGTGCAGAATGACACGAGTGGTGCCGTGAGGTCGCTGGCCATCGGGGGCTGGAGGTCAACGCGGGTGCGAGCAGCAGGGGGGTCAACGCGCCGTCGCCCGCGGGCGATCCTCGTCGCCTGCGTCGTGGTCGGCGCGGCGCTGATCGGCGTCGTCGTCAACTCGCTGCGCACCAACACCCTCACCCCGGCCGGCTCGGGCGGGGACCCGCGAAGCGTCGCGTTGCACTCCTCGCCGCCGTCCTCGGACGCGAGCGCCGCTGGCGGCATGCCACGCACGGGCGCGCTGCGGCTGGCGCAACGAGACCTGCGAGCACAACGACGACCTCGTCGGCTGCCGGCACCGCAGCTGCGAGCCGGCCCGGGCGAGCGGCGATCCGGCGGGCCGGACGCCGCCGAGGGCGAGCACGACCACGACGCTCGCGACGACAACCTCGAGTGAAGCGACCGCCCCGACGTCGACGACGAACGTCGCCGCAACGACCACGGCAGCGCCGGTCACCTCGTCGACGACGACTGCGCCCACCAGCACCACGACGGCTGCCGAGCACGCCGTCCGACCTCAGCCAGCCCGCCTACCACGACGCCGAGGCGCCAGCTCCACCGACTCACGCCGAAACGGCAGCGCGGGGCCTTCCCGACGGGCGCTCGATCGGCGACGACCATCGCCCCGCCGGCGAGGACGTCGTCGACCACGCGACCGTCGACCACGATGCCCGCGCCGCCGCGGGCGCCGAAGAGGAAGGCGCTGCATGCCGCCTCGGGAGGAATCGCGACGGGTCACACGGCGACGCGGCCAGGCCACACGACGAGCGCGGCGGAGACGGCCAAGGCGGACCGAGCGCACCCGAAGAGCTCGATCGCTTCGAGCACCACCACCTCGAGCACGCACCACGTCGAGCACGACCACTCCCACGACGACGAGCACGACAACGAGCACGACAACGAGCACGACATCGACGACCAGCACCACTACGACGACCGCCCCGCAGCGTCGGCCGACGACGACGCTTCGGCCAACCCCGACGTCGACACGCCCGACCACCACGACGAGCACGAGCTCGAGCACGAGCACGACGACCACGACCGTGCTCAGCGAGGTGAGCACGACCACGAGCGGACGACTCGCCCCGCCGTTCACCGCGAAATCCGTGCCCTTCTCGACCGCGGCGGGCGAGGTGAGCGCCGATGTCACCTGGATCGGCGGGGCGACGCTTCAGGCAGAGCTGACCTGCGGAGCTGCCAGTTCCACCAAGACCGGCACGGCTGGCATCTACCTCTCGCTCCACGCGCCCGCCGGCAGCTGCACGCTCTCGCTCTCGGAGGTGGTCCAGACGGACGCAGTGCAGAGCTACACGATCTTTGTCACCCATGAATCGGTCTCGGAATAGGAGGTGAACTGGCGTGAGTGAGTCGACATCGCTTCGTCGCGCCGGTCGGATCGCAGGCGTCAGCCTGCTCGCCCTTGGCTGGATCGGCATCGGGCTCGGCGTCGGCTGGGCGGTGGGATTCCTCGTCGACCGACTCGTCTTACCCGAGCACCACGCCCTCGTCTTCGTCACCCTGGCGCTCTGCGCGCTCGTGCTCGGCGGCTGGGCCTACGGGAGCTACCTCCTCCTCGTCGAGGTGCTCGCCGGTGTCGAGGAGGCGACGTCGGACTCCCCGACGCGGTCGCGCACCGGCTACCGCTACGTGGCAATCGCCGCCGCGCCGATCATCGGGATCCTGATCGGGCTGTCGAGCTCGCAGCTCTCCGGCCACGGCGGCGGCGGCAATGCCCGCACGGCGGTGACGACGGTCGCCCCAGCAGACGTCGTCGCCCGAAGCAACGGGGCCGCCCGGCACTCCTCGCGGCAGGCGACGACCTCGAGCTACGTCGTGCGCCCGGGCGATCGCCTGACTGAGATCGCCGAGCACTTCTACGGCACCGCCTCGGACTGGCCCGTCATCGCCGCCGCCAACGCGGGCGGCTCGACGAGAAGACCGGCGCTCGCCTCGTCGATCCGAGCGTGCTTCCCGTCGGCATGCGACTCGTCATCCCCGCCGAGCATCTCGTCGCCACCAAGCCGCCGGAGGCCATGAAGAGCTCGCCGTCGCCGGCGCGCGACGACACGCTGCTACGCCGCGCTCGGAAGTTTCGGCCTGCTCGGCGCAGCGATCTTCGCCCGACGCCAGCGTGGGCGGCGTGCCTACCAGCAGATGCGCTCGCCGGCCGGCGCCATACCCGCGCCTCCCGAGGAGGCCGACGCCGAGGTCGAGGCAGAGCTTCGACCGCTTGCTGACGCGGAGCTTCCCGAGTGGATCGACGCCGCCAACCGGCTGTTGCTGGCCGGGCTCGATCGGGGACAGCTCGCTCTACTCCGCCGAAGGTGAGCGTGGTGCGCGCCGGGCCGATGGGCCTCGAGCTGTTGCTCGACGAGGCCTGCGACAGAGCGCCTTTTGGCTTCGTCGTGCTCGACGGCGGGCGGAGCTGGCGGCTCGACCCGTCGCTCGAGCTCGACGAGGTGAGGGACCGCTGCGGGAAGGGCTGCTATCCCTATCTCGCGGCGCTCTTCCCAGTCGGCGAGGACGCGACCGGGCAGCTACCTCGTCGCCTGCGGGGCGGGCGAGACCCTCTCGATCCGCGGCAGCTCAGACGAGATCGCCCGCGCCCTCGGCGCCGTCGCCTCGCACCTGTCGAGTGCCACCTGGGGCGAGGTCGAGCTCTACCGCGTCGGCGACGCGAGCTTTATCGGCGCGGGGCACGCCATGTCACTCGAGCTCGGCGCCGTCGGCCGTCTCGACGAGGGGCCGGGCTATGACCCACTGTGGCGCATCGGGCTGCCCGAGAGCCAGCCGGTGATCCTCGTGCAGGATCCCGAGATCGCCGATAAGGCGAGCATCCTGCGCTCTGGAGTGGTCTCCTTGATCGGGCCGTGCGCGGAGGCCGACCGGTATCTGTACTTCGAGGACGGGATGGTGACGATCGAGCCGCTCGGGCTGAGCGTCCCGGCGCTTCTTCCCTCGGTCGAGGAGCTCGAGACCACCGAGCGCCTCCGCGCCGTCGCAAGCGCCACGCCCGAACAAGCTGGCGAGGAGGACCTCGCCGAGCTGCCTGCGGCAGAGCTCGAGCTGCCGGCGGCCGGCGCGGTCGAGGTGCGCATTCTTCGCGCGCTGCCCGACCTCGTCGGCGACGTCGATCAAGACGCTGTGACTCCTGTCGCCGTGCAGATCGCCGCATTCCTTGTGCTGCACGGGCGCAAGACCGTCTCCTCCAAGCTCCAGGACGTCCTCGCGCTGTACAAGCCCGACGACAGCCGCCGGCGCCAGACGGTCTGGAACCAGATCGCGCTCGCCCGCGCCGGCATCGGCTCGAAGTACTTCCCACCTGCCACCAACCGCCCTTACATTCTCTCCGCCGAGGTGAGCTGCGACTGGCTTCGCTTCAAGGAGATCGTCTCGATCGCCCGCTCGCTCGAGCGCTCGGGCCAGCCTGCGCCAGGTCGATCGAGGCGCTGCGCGTCGCGCTCGAGCTGCTCGGCGAGGGGGCTCCCTGCTCGCACGTCTCGATCCTCGGCCGCTACCGCTGGCTCGACGCCGAGCAGTTCCTCGTCGAGATCGAAGCGGCGATCGTGAGGGCGGCACATCTGATGGCGATGCTCTCGATCGTGCACCACCCGTATGAGACGAGCCTCGACGACGCTGCCTGGGCAATCGGACGCGCCCGGGTGGTCTGCCCCGACGCGCGCGGCCTTCGCGAGGCGGCGATCTACCTCGCCGACGCCCGAGACGACGACAAGGCCATCGACGACGAGTTCCTCGCCGCTGTCGACGCCGCCTACGCGCTGTGGGTCGGCGACGACGTCGACCCAGCGCTCGAGACGCTGTACAACGCGATGAAGCGGATACGACGTAGCACGCCGCCGGCGGATGCAGCTCTTACCTAGACAGACAGCGCTGGTCTCGACACACGATGAGCGATAGCAAGCCGACGAAAGTGCCACCGATAGGATCTTCCTCGCGCGATGCCGCTGCGGCCGTCCTTGTCTCCGTGTCACAAGCCGCCGAGCGACTCGGCATCTCGCGTGCGTACGCTTACCAGCTGGTCACAACAGGGGATTTGCGATCGGTAAAGATCGGTCGGCTCCGAAAGGTGCGCATGAGTGATCTCGTCGATTATGTCGAGTCACTTGCCTCCGACGACGCTGCAGCAGGGTGACAGCCGGAGAGGTCCTCGAGACTGAGACGCTGCCGGACCATGTTGCCGCCCTCGAGCTCACTGGTCCGACGGCCGTCTCCGGTCGAACCGTCAGACCTGTGAACTCGGCGGTGTCGATGTTCAACTGTCGCAGCCCGGCGCGAAGATCGTCATCGTGACGAAGAGGCGAGGTTCAGGCGAGGGAGCGGTCTACCGTGACGGTGATCGCTGGGTAGCGGCCGTCACCGTGACCAGCGCCGGTGGCCGACAGATTCGACGCAAACGCATGGCACGGACTTACGCTGAAGCGCGGAAGAAGGTCCGAGAGCTGCAGCAGGAGGTAGAAGCGGGCGTCGACTCTGGGCGCCTGACCGTGTCCGCGTGCCTCGCACGTTGGCTGAAGCGCCAAGAGGCGTCGAGCAAGAGCCCATCGACTGTCGAGAACTACCGCTGGGCAATCAACAAGCATCTCATGCCTTCGCTCGGTACCGTGGCGCTGCCAAAGCTCACGCCCGATCAGATCGACTCGATGCTCGAAGCGATGGCCAAAGCAGGGGCGTCGAAGAGCACCATGACGCGCGTCCGAACTGTGCTATCGATGGCACTGGACGACGCCGTCAAGAGGCGACTTATTACTTGGAACCCTGCAGCGGTGACGACCACACCGGCGGGCTACAAGAAGGCGAGACGTTCGCTTACGGTCGAAGAAGGACACAAGTTGCTGAAGTCGATCCAAGGCGATCGACTCGAAGCAGCTTGGATAATCATGCTCGTTCTCGGCCTCCGCCCAGGTGAAGTGTGCGGTTTGCTTTGGCGGGACATCGATTTGGAAACCAGCGTTCTCCACGTTCGACGAGCCCGGATCCAGGAACCGGCTGGCATGCGGATCGGCGACACAAAGACACCGAAGTCTGTTCGCACCATCGACATGCCCTCCCTCCTAATCGACGCACTTCGTCGACACAAGGAGCGGCAAGCCGCCGAGCTAGCAGTCGCGAATGCCGCCACGCGTCGCAGCGAACTCGTCTTCTGCACCATCGTCGGGACTCCGATCGACCGGTGGAACCTGCGCCGAGCTTTCACGACAGTGACCGAACGAGCCGGCCTCGGCAGTTGGCATCCGACTGCCCTGCGCCACACCGCAGTCTCGCTGCTGTCCGACGCTGGTGTCCGCGAGGAGGACGCCGCCGATCTTGTCGGGCACGCGACGACGCGCATGACCCACGAGGTGTATCGCCACGCTGTCCGGCCGTCCGTGGGTCGCGAGGCCAAGGCCGCGATGGAGGCGCTCTTCGGAAGCGGGTCAACCAGTCTTTAGCTCCCTGTTTAGCTCCCCAGCTCCGAGGCTCGCTCGGAGCTGGGGGACAAACCAGGGCCCCTACCAGCACTTCTGCGGGTGGGCCGTACAGGACTTGAACCTGTGACCCCTTGCGTGTCATGCAAGTGCGCTACCGGACTGCGCCAACGGCCCGCGTGGCGGAGAGGCTAGCACCCGAGCCTGCCGCCCACGACCGGAGGCTGAGCAGTGCGGAGCCCCCGGCGACCCGTCCGGCCGCGGCCGCCGGTCGCCGCTCGAAGGCGCCGGCTCGTCGGGCCATAACGCTCTGACCAGGCGCGACGCGGTGCCGGCGCGCCCCAAGCAACGACCTGCTCCCCGGTAGGCTTTCCCGCCGTGCAGACGATGAAGCTCCCGGTGCCGAGCGCGCTCCCGCAGCGGCACCAGGGCCCGCCCGCCGAGGAAGGCCCGCGCCGGCGACCGGGGCGCCTCGACCGGCTGCTCGCCCGCGTGCTGTCGACCGGCCACGAGCGTTGGGCCCGCCTCGCCACCTTTGTCGTGGTCGCCGGCGCGACGGCGTTCGTCATCGCCCAGATGCATCCCGGGTTGCTCTTCCTCAACACCGAGGACGTCGGCGGCGACAATGCGGCGCACATCACCGCGCCGTACTACATGATCCACTACCTCCTGCCGCACGGTGAGATCGCCGGCTGGGACTCGTGGTGGTTCGACGGCTTCCCCCTGTACGTCTTCTACTTCCCTCTTCCGGCACTCGTCGTCGCGTTCTTCAACCTCTTCGCGCCCTACGCCGTGGCCTTCAAGCTCGTGACGGTGCTCGGCACCGTCACGCTCCCCATCTGCTGCTACGCCTTCGGCCGGCTGTGCGGCTTCGCCCGCCCCGTGCCGGCGCTGCTCAGCGCAGGATCGGTCGTCTACCTGTTCAACACCTCGTACACGATCGACGGCGGCAACGTCGCCTCGACGATGGCCGGGGAGTTCTCCTTCTCGCTGTCCCTCAGCTTCGCGGTGCTCTTCCTCGGCACCTTCGTGTACGCCCTGCGCACCGGGCGCCTGCGATGGCTCTCGGCGATCCTGTTCCTGCTCACCGTGATGAGCCATGTCGTGCCCGCGCTCTTCGCCGCCGGCATGGCTGTGCTGCTCACCCTCGCCTTCACCGGAACACGACCGGTGCGTCGCGTGCTCATCCCCGTCGGGCTCGCCGGGGGGCTGCTGTCGGCATTCTGGCTGCTGCCATTCGCCAAGTACGTCTCGCTGTACTCGTCCTCGATGAACTATGGGCCGGTCGGCGGCAGCCTGTGGTCGAACGTCTTCCCTCACACCGGCGAGCTCGCCGTGGTCTGCCTGGCGCTGGTCGGCTTCGGCTTCGGCATCTGGCACGCCGACCGCGTGATGACCACGCTCGGCGTCGCGGCCATCGCCTGCGCGGCGATGTTCCAGTGGGGCCCGCGCGGTCTGGTCTACAACGGCCGCTGGCTGCCCTTCTGGTTCTTCTGCGCCACCCTCCTCGCCGCGTATGCGGTCGCGGAGCTCGGGCGGATGACCTTCTCGGGCCTGCGCCTCATCTCATGGCACGAGCTGCTGACGCCGCTGCTCGGGGGCGCCGCGGCGATCCTGATCATCGCCGCCTGGCTGGGCGTGCTCCCGTTCGGGCTCAACATCTCGCAGAGCCATCGCGACTTCTCAGACGAGTGGGTCGAGTTCAATTACGAGGGCTACCAGCAGAAGCCCGGATGGCCGGAGTACCAGAAAGTCGTCGACATGCTCGACAAGGTAGGTGCCCGCTACGGATGCGGCCGCCTCGACTACGAGTACACGCCCAACGTGTCCAACTACTTCGGCTCGACGCTCGTCGAGATGTCGTTCCCGCTGTGGACCAACGGCTGCATCGACTCGACCGAGGGCGTGTACTTCGAGTCCGCGTCGACGACGCACTTCCACTTCCTCGACCAGTCCGAGCTCTCCATCGACGCCTCCAACCCGGTCGGCGGCCTCGACGAGGGGACCCAGTCGGCCTACGAGAACACGAGCGTGGTCGACGGCGTGAAGCACCTGCAGCTGCAGGGGGTGACCTACTTCCTGGCCAACTCGCCCGAGATCGAGGAGCAAGCCGACGCCGACCCGCAGCTCGTGCGCCTGACGCTGCCCGGCGGTCCGATCAAGCCGGTGAAGGCCAACCCACAGTACGTCGACTACAACTCGACCACCCAGAAGCCACCGAGCGACGCCGAGTGGGACGTCTACCTGATCAAGGGCGGTTCGACGCTCGTCACCCCACTGCACTACGACCCGGTCGTCGAGACGGGGCTCGATGTCACGAGCGTCGCCAACCTCGGCATTCAGCCCGATGGCCTCTCGGGCAATGTCCCCCTGCTCTGGTATCAACAGAAGCAGTACTGGGACGTGCCGATCGCAGCGTCCGGGCCGAGCTCGTGGGTGCGCAAGCCGCTCGGCTACCTCGCCGCCACGACCGTCACGCACCGGGTCGTGCCGACGACGGTGAGCGACGTGCGTCACGACAAGAGCTACTCCTGGATCTCCTTCAACGTCACGCGCCTCGGCAGCCCGGTCGAGGTGAAGATCCCGTACTTCCCGAACTGGCAAGCAAGCGGGGCGACCGGCCCCTACCTCGCGACACCCAACTTGATGGTCGTCGTCCCCACCTCGCACCACGTGCGGCTCAGCTACGGGACGACCAAGATCGACTGGCTCGGCACGGCCGGCACGATCGCCGGCATCGGGGTCGTCGTCGGGATGAACGTCCGCCGCGCGCGCCGCCACCCGACTCGAGCCTCCTCGACCTGTCCGCCCAAGCCTCGCCGGCCGGCGGTCCGGCGGGAATCCCGGGGAGCACGCCGCGCGACGGCGTGCCGATCGGCCCCGGCGGGATCCCGGGCACGTCGCCGGGGCTGCTCGACGACGAGGACGGCGCCGACGCGGGCCTCGAGCGGTGGGAGGAGGGCGACGGCGCGGACCGGGACGGCCGCGAGGAGGAGCCGAGACCGGACCGGCGCGCCGCGGGCGAGGCGTCTCCGGATATGGACGACACCGGCCCGGCACCCAGCGGGCGCCTCGCTGGCGGCGACGAGGACGGGCCCTACCCCGCGCCAACCGAGGAATGAACGAACCGCAGGGCGAGGACGAGTCCCCGGAGCTCTCGATCGTCCTGCCGGCGCACAACGAGGTCACCCTGCTCGGCTCGACGGTGACCAACCTCGCCACCGGGCTCGACGAGCGGGGCCGCAGCTACGAGCTCGTGATCGTGGAGAACGGCTCGCACGACGGGACGCTCCGGCTGGCTCGCCTGCTCGCGGCTCAGCTGCCCGGGATCCGGGTGCTGACCATGCCCCTCGGCGACTACGGCGCGGCGCTGCGCGCCGGGTTCCGCGCCGGCACGCGGCGCCATCGTGGTGAACTTCGACGTCGACTACTACGACCTCGCCTTTCTCGACAAGGCACTCGAGCTGCTCGGCAGCACCCGCTGCGCGATCGTCGTAGCGAGCAAGCGCGCCCAGGGGGCGCTCGACCGGCGGCCGCTGCACCGACGCGTCGTCACCCTTGTGTTCACAACGATGCTCAGCCGCCTGTTCGGCATGGCGGTGACCGACGCCCACGGTATGAAGGCGATGCGGCGGGACCAGGTGGCCGGCAGCGTCGAGGCGTGCGTCATGACGCGCAGCCTGTTCGACGTCGAGCTGGTGCTGCGCGCCGGGAGGGCCGGGCTCGAGGTGCTCGAGGTTCCCGCCGTGGTGGTCGAGCGACGCCCGCCCCGCTCGGCGATCACCAAGCGGTCGATCGAGACCGTCGTCGGACTGGCACGCCTCGCCTTGGTGCTCCGGGGCGCGAGCTCGGCGCCGCCGGACCCGGCCGCCGGCGGCGCGCCCGGCGGGCGGGCGGACGCAGCCCCGACCTCGGCCCGACCCGCCGCTGCGCCGGACGACCCGGCGGCCGGACCCGTGCCGACGGAGAACGATCGAGAGCCCGCCCAACCCGGCGGCTCGTCGGCGACGGGCCTCGGTGGCTCGCCGCCGCGACAGCCAGGTCGAGTAGTCAGTCCGGTCCGACGGAGCACGAGACACTGCCTACTCGCGCAGGCAGTGTCATGACCCGATCAGATGTGCAGATCCGCAATCAGAGCGTGCGACTTCGCGCCGAGGTCGGCGAGATGCCGCAACTTGTACTTGAGATGAGACTGAATTCCGGCGTTGGCGAGCAGGCTGAGCAGGCGGCGCAGATCGGTGCCGGCCTCGGACACGTCGCGCTCCGCTCTGGGCTCGGTTCCCATCGCCGCGGCGAGCACCGGCGAGGCTGCCGCTAGGTCGGCGTCGCTCAGCCCGACGAGCTGGCCGGAAAGCGGTACGACGAGGGCAGCGGCCGCGCTCGCCTCGGCGGCGAAGGACTGCTCGAGGTCGTGCAATCGGGCCAGGTTCCGTTTGGTGGCATGGGCTGCGGCGATTGCGGTGTTCAACCCGGGCTCGAGCGCCTCGAGCTTGGCCGCCGCGTCGCCGATCGCGTCGGCGTCCACGGTCAGCTCGACCTGCGGGGTCAAGATGGCGTAGACGTGCAGCGATCCGATCATCTCGGTCGCCGCCAGCCGCAGCTGCACGAGGGTCGTGTCGGCATTGACGGCGCTCTGCAGCTGCGAGCACGTGCCCTGCGCGCTCGAGACGAGCGTCGAGAGCGACGCGCTGTCGCTGCTCTGCAGCGTCTTGGACGAGCTGATCGTCCCCGCCAGCTCCGACAGGCGCGCCTCGCGATCGCTGATGGCGGTGAGCATCCACGCCTGACCGAGGGCGAAGGACGTCCCGGGCCCGAAGGACGGGACCATCGCGTCCGAGGCCGGGTTCTGGGTCGGGGCGGTGCCCGGTTGGGTGGTGGTGGTCGGTATCGAGGTCGAGGTGATGGTCGAGCTCGTCGGATGCGAGGCGAGCGTCGTCGTGGTGGTGGCCGAGGCGGAGGCGTGGCTGGCAGCGGAGGACACGGCGACGCCGGCAACCTGGGCCGCGACGGCAGTGCCGATCAGGCTCACCGCCGCAGCCGAGGCCACACCTCGCCGCATCCTTTTCCCACCCACCGGGACTCCTCGTTGCTCGTCTCGACGCTCGGCCCGGGCGAACAGGCATAGGGCGGGCGCGCCCGCCGCACCAATACCTCTATTCTGCCCGCGCCCGTGTTGGCCACGCTTGCGCGGGGTGTGAGGGTTGTGTGAGCAGCGCTTCTCGCACCCCCCGCACCTTACGAGGTGACACAAGTTCCGCGCGACCTGCCGGTATCCTCCGCGGCGTGGGAGACAAGCTGCTCGAGTCGGTGACGCGCGGACGTCGGACCGCCGTGCACCGCGCCCGCGGGCCGTTGACGCCGAGCGGGCAGAAGGCGGGACGGCGCTGGCCGAAGCGACTTGCGATCGGCGCAGGTGCGCTCGTCGTGGTGCTGATCGTTCTCGCCGGTGCCATTTTTGTCTATGCCAAGGTAACCTTTGACAAGTTGCACAAGACTCCCGTCGCCGGACTGACGCCGCCGGCGCCCGGCAAGCCGTTCGATGTCCTGCTCGTCGGCTCCGACACCCGTGCCTTCGTCGACAACGCCCAACAGGCCGCCGCCTATGGATCCGCGCAGAGCCAGACAGGCCAACGCTCCGACGTGATCATCATCGCACGTATCGTCCCGGCGACGCACCAGGTGAAGCTGCTCTCGATCCCACGAGACACCTACGTCGACATCCCCGGCAACGTGCAGTACGTCTCGGGCCCGAACAAGATCAACGTCGCGTACAACAACGGCCCGAGCCTGCTCGTGAAGACCATCCAGCAGACCCTCCACATCCCCGTCTCGTACTACGTCAGCCTGGACTTTCCGGCGTTCGAGGGCATGGTGAACGCCCTCGGCGGCATCTACTTGGACTTCCCCTACCCGGCACGCGACCCGTACTCCGGCCTCGACATCACCCCCGCGCAGGCGGGCTCCTGCACGCTCGTCAACGGCGCTCAGGCGCTGGCGCTCGTGCGCAGCCGGCACTTCTACTACTACGAGAACGGCGCATGGCAGTACGACGGGCTGTCGGACCTGAGCCGCATCCGGCGCCAGGACGCCTTCTTCCTCGCCGTGCTGCACCGCGTGCAGTCCAAGCTCAGCTTGACCGGCCTTCCGACGCTGAACAGCTTCGTCTCGGCCGCGTCGACGGGCCTCACCATCGACCAGAGCCTGTCCGAGGGTGAGATCCTGAGCATCGCGCGCATGTTCCACGGCGCCGGCGCCAGCGCTTTGCAGACCGAGACGCTGCCGACCTCACCCGACGTCATCAACGGCGAGGACGTCCTGCTTCCCGTGGTTGAGCCGGACCAGCAAGTGGTGAGCAACTTCCTCGCGTTCGGCACGCCCGCGGCAGCCTCCGAGACCGCCTCGGCAGCGCGCGCCGGGGGGACGACCCAGGGCGGGCCGGGCGCGGGGGGCTCGAACGGCTCGGCCTCGTCGTTGCGCTCCACACCGGCGTTCGGTGCCGGGCTGAGCGGCGCGCCAGTGCCTGCGACGGGTGCCGCGCCCGATCCCGCCCTCGACGTCGCGCTCCTCGGCTCTGCCTCTACCTCCACCTCGCCCGAGACCGGCCTCAGGACTGCCGGCGCCACCCCGACGACGCTGCCGACGATCGACACGGTTCCGGGCACGCCAGCGGTGACCGACCCGGCTGCGATCGACTACAACGACCAAGCCGAGCCCTGGAACCCGACGGCCTGCACCCCCTGAGGCTCGCCGGTCAGCCCTCGGCCGGTCAGACCAGCCCGGTGGTGCCGGCAGGCTCGGCGCGGGCTGCCTCGTTGGAGACCCTGACCAGCCCTTCGAGGGCCTCCTCGGCCCGCCCCGAATCGATCGTCGCCGCCGCCAGGTCGACGCCTGCTGCCAGGTCGGCGGCGAGCCCGGCGACGACGAGGCCGGCGGCTGCGTTGAGCAGCACCACGTCGCGGCGCGCGCTCCGGGCACGCCGCCGAGGACCTCGCGCACGTGGCGGGCGTTGTCCTCCGGGTCGCCGCCGGCGAGCGCCGGCAGCTCGGTGCGCGCCAGCCCGAGGTCGCGGGCGTCGACCTCGTAGCGTCGCCGCTCCCGCCAGCCCGACTCGTCGAGTCGTGACTCGAGGACCGTCGAGTTGGCGACGGTCGACAGCTCGTCGAGCCCGTCATGGCCGAAGAGCACCATCGCGTGCACGGCGCCGTTGGTCTCGAGCACCCCGAGCATCGTCTCGGCCATCGCCGGATCGCCCACCCCGACCACCTGCCGGTTCGCCCGGGCGGGGTTGGCAAGCGGGCCGAGCAGGTTGAAGACCGTCGGTGCGCCGAGCGCCCGGCGCACCGGGGCGGCGTGGCGCATCGCCGGATGGAAGCGCGGGGCGAAGCAGAAGCCGAACCCCACCTGCTCGATGCAGTGGGCGACTCCGGGCGGGCCGAGGTCGACGGCAACGCCGAGCGCCTGCAGCACGTCGGCCGAGCCCGCCCGCGAGGAGGCAGCTCGGCCGCCGTGCTTGCAGACCCGGCCGCCCGCCCCGGCTACTACGCAGGCGGCCATGGTCGAGACGTTGATCGTCCCCGACCGGTCGCCGCCGGTGCCGCACGTGTCGACGAGATCGCCGCCGACCTCGACCAGCTCCGCGTGCTCGAACATCGTCGTGACGAAGCCGGCCAGCTCCTCCACCGTCTCGCCCTTCGTGCGCAGCGCTGCGGCGAAGGCGGCGATCTGAACCGGCAGCGCTCGTCCGCTGAGGATGTCCTCGAACGCCAGCGAGGCGAGCGACGAGCCGAGGTCCTGGCGCCGGAAGAGCCGGACGAGGACGCCGGGCCAGCCGCCGGCGTCCTCGAAGGCGTTCACCGGTCGCGGTCCGGACGCCCCGCGCTCAGGCCGACTTGCGGCGCTGGCGGACGATCCGGCGGCGCTCCCGTTCGGTGCAGCCGCCCCACACGCCCTCTCGCTCGCGATGCGCGAGGGCGTGCTCGAGGCACGCTTGGCGGACCGGGCACGCCGCGCAGATGGCGCGGGCTTCCTCGGCCTCCTCGTCGGAGGCAGGGAAGAAGACCTCGGGGTCGAGGCCCCGGCAGGCCGCTCGCTGTCGCCAGGTGGTGCTCATCGACGTCGCTTTCTCGTTTACCGCTCCACGCGGTTCCTGCAGGCGCAGGCGTGGCGCCTCGGGCGTCGGCGGCCCTCGGACGCGCTCGCTGCCGGGCGTGAACAACCGACCCTCGACAGGGAGTAGGATTATGACGGTTTTCCACGCGTTTGTAAAGCTTCCCGATGCGGGGCTCGGGCCTGGCCTTCAGCCCCAGTCGGCGACCAGCGATCGGCGCGTCGCCTCGGTGAGCTCGCTCTCGTGCGCGTACTGCGGATGGTCGACGGCGAGCACGGCGGGGCCTTCGGCGAACGCCTCGATCAGCTCCTCGCCGAGGGCGATCTTCACGTAGTGCACCGACGCGGTGGTGTCCTCGCGGGTGAGCTGGGAAGCATGGCCCGCCTCGGGAGCGCCGCGCCGCCTGCAGCGCGCCGCGCGCCCGCGCCGATGCGTACGAGCAGGTGCCGTTCGATGCCGACGAGGCGCGGCAGCCAGGTGCGCAGCTGCTCGGGCGTGACGAGCTCGAGGAAGAGCGTCAGCGAGAGCTCGCCACGCGCCGGGACGAGCGGGTTGTACGCGTCGAGCTCGGCCTGCACGAGGCGGTCCTCGATGATGCGTTCGGCGCGGACCATCTCCTGCACCTGGAATCGCACCGTGGTGGCGTTCTCGAACACCACGCCGGCGAGCGGGCCGAGCGCCACCCGGCGCAGCTTCTTCAGCGCGATCACCTCGGCCCGGAACCCATCGCGCTCGCGCTCGTAGGCGCGCAGGTCCGACAAGTCCTCGAGGCGCAACGGCTGCCCCGGCGCCCGCGCGCCGCCGCCCTCCTCGCTCACTGATCGGAGAGCCCGTAGGCGCGGGCGAGCAGCTGCACCGGGTGCATCGGGCGCCGTCCCGTCTCCTGCACGATCGCCGTGTTGGCGAGATGGCAGTCGCCGCAGACGACCTCGGCCGGGCTGGACTCGAGCTCTCGGACGCAGCGGCCGCGCCACCTTGCGTGCAAGGTCGTAGTTCTCCGCCCGGTAGCCCCAGGTGCCGTCGATCCCCGAGCAGCGCTCGACGACGGTCACCGTCGGCGCCGGTGAGCGCCATCAGGTCGCGACCCTTGAAGCCGACGTTCTGCGCGCGCAGGTGGCAGGCGAGGTGGTAGGCGACCGATCGTCGGCGACGCTCCCCGTGAAGCTCGTGTCGAGGCCGCCGCCCTCGCGCCGGTGCTGCAGCATCAGGTACTCCGAGGCGTCGAAGGCGTGCGCGGCGACGAGATCGGCTTCTTCACCGGGGGCGTAGATCGGGTAGTCCTTGCGGATCACGTAGGCGCAGGTCGGCTGAGCGACGACGACGTCACGCCCGGCACGCACCTCCCCGGCGAGCACGCCGACGTTGCGCCGCGCCTGCTCGCGTGAAGCGCGCCACGTCCCCGCTGTGCAGCCAGGGTGCGCCGCAACAGCGGATCGTCTCCGGGAGCGAGCACGCGAGCTCGTTGTGCTCGAGACGCCGACGAGGTCGCGCCCGATCGCCGGCTCCATGTACTCGACGAAGCAGGTCGGGAAGACGACTCACCTCGGCGACGGGCGACTCGACGCGGCTGGCTCTGCGTGCGCCGGAACCAGCTCGAGAACCGCTCACGGGCGTAGGGCGGGAGGAGACGCTCGGCGTGGACGCCGGTCGTCGGCCTGCATCGCCCGGCGTGCCAGCGAGCCGGTGCGGCCCGTGATGGCGTTGACGAGCGGCGCGGCCGCGCTCGAGAGCGCGCCCGAGCAGGTCGGTGCGGCCGAGGAACTGGTCGGTGACCCGCTCTGCGGCAGGCCTGCCCGGGGTCGCGTGACACGCACGGCGTGGGCGCGCATCATCAGCCGCGGGAAGTCGAGCTGCCCACTCGTGCGGCGGCACGTAGGGGCACTTCACGTAGCAGAGCTTGCACTGGTAGCACTCGTCGACGACCTTGTCCTGCTCGGCGACGCCGAGCTCGCCGACCGCGCCGTCGTGGGCGTCGATCGGCGTCGAACAGCGTCGGGAACGACGGGCAGAGGTTGAAGCACAGCCGGCAGCCGTGGCAGAGGTCGTAGACGCGCTGGAGCTCGCGCCGCAGGTCCGCCTCGTCGAGGTAGGCAGGGTGATGCGGGTCGTAGGTCGTCGTCATCTCGTCGCGCCCGGCGCGCGCGTCGCTGGCCGCCGGCGCGGGCTCTCACGCCTCGACCGAGCTCAGCCCCTGCTGGAAGCGCCCGGCGTGGCTCTTCTCGGCTCGTGCCAGCGTCTCGAGCCACTCGACGATCTCCTCGAAGCCCTCCTCGCGGGCGGTCTTGGCGAAGCCCGGGTACATCTCGGTGTACTCGTAGGTCTCGCCGGCGATCGCCGAGCGCAGGTTGTCGGCGGTCGGGCCGACCGGCACGCCGGTGACCGGGTCGCCGACCTCGCGCAGGAAGTCGAAGTGGCCGAAGGCGTGGCCGGTCTCGCCCTCGGCGACGGAGCGGAACAGCGCGGCGACGTCCGGGTAGCCCTCGACGTCGGCCTTCTGCGCGAAGTACAGGTAGCGGCGGTTCGCCTGGCTCTCGCCGGCGAAGGCCTCCTTCAGGTTCTCCTCGGTCTTCGAGCCCTTCAGCTGCGCCACGAGTGGTTCCTTCCTGACCTGGCGGGCGGCCGGCGCGAGCGCCAGCGCACGCGTCCAGCTCGCTCGACTCTCTCCAACATTGGGATCACTCTACGCACGTGCCGGCGACCCTGGAAGACCGAGGCGGACCGTGCGGCGCGGCGCCGGCGGACGCTCCCGCAACGAGCACGCAGCGATGTGGCAACCTTCCGGCGTGCCAAAGCCCTGCGTGCTGGTCATCGACGTCGGCTCGAGCAGCGTCCGCTCGTCGCTCGTCGACGCCGGTGGCGCCGTGCGCGAGGTCGCTCGGGTCGCCACCCCGCCGCACTCGGTCACCGCAGGGATGGTCGAGCTCGACCCCGCAGCGCTCGCCAGCGCGGTGCTCGCCACGGCGCGTGCCGCGCTCGAGGCGGCAGCCACCGGCGACGCGTCGGTCGCGGCGCTCGGCGTGGCGGCCCAGCGTGCCACGACGGTGGTCTGGGAGCGCTCGACCGGCACACCGGTCGCCAACGCCATCAGCTGGCAGGACCTGCGTACTGTCGGCCTGTGCCTCGCCCTCGGCCGTCAGGGCATCCGCCTTGCCCCCAATCAGTCGGCGAGCAAGCTGGCCTTCCTCCTCGACGCACACGATCCCCGCCGCGAGCGCGACCTGTGCTTCGGCACGATCGACAGCTGGGTGATCTGGGTCCTCACCGGCGGGGCGCTGCACGTCACCGACGCCGGCAACGCCGCGCTCACCGGCCTGGTCACCACCGACGCGGCCGGCTGGGACGCCAAGGTCACCGAGGCGCTGCGCATCCCGGAGTCGATGCTGCCGCGGATCGTCGACTCGAGCGAGGCTCTCGGTGAGGCCGCCGCGCTGCCCGGCGCGCCGCCGGTCGCCGGCGTGGCGGGCGACCAGCAGGCGTCGCTCCTCGGGCAGGGCTGCCTCGCGCCGGGCGAGGCGAAGGTCACCTTCGGCACCGGCGGCATGCTCGACTGCGTCACCGCCGCCCGCCCGCCGTACGAGCTACGCGGCCCGCAGGGCAGCTTCCCGGTCGTCGTGCGCAGCGAGGCGGGGCACCGTCACTGGGGCGCCGAGGCGGTGGCCTTCTCGGCGGGGTCGGCGGTCGACTGGCTCGTCGGGCTCGGTGTGCTGTCACACCCCGCCGAATCCGACGAGGTCGCCGCCGCGGCGCGCGACGCCGCCGGGGTCGTCTTCGTGCCCGCCTTCGCCGGCCTGGGCACCCCGGTGTGGGACTTCGGCGCCCGCGGGGCGCTGTCGGGTCTGCACGCCGCGGCCGGGCGGGGCGAGGTCGTGCGCGCCGTGCTCGAGGGCGTTGCGCACAGCGGGGCGGATCTGCTCGAGGCGGTGGAGGCCGACACGGGCATCGAGGTGCCGGCGCTGCGCGTCGACGGCGGGATGAGCGTCAACGCGACGTTCGTCCAGGCGCTCGCCGATGCCACCGGCCGTCCGGTCGAGCCCGCCTCGGTCACAGAGGCCACCACGCTCGGGGCGGCGTTCCTCGCCGGCAGCGCCGTCGGGATGTGGCCGGACCTCGCCACCGCCGCCGCCCTCGCCCACCGGCGCGCCGCCGTCGAGCCTCGCCGGCGCCTCGACCGCGGGCGCTGGCTCGAGGCGCGCGCCCGAGCCGAGCGGAACGTGCCGTTCCTCTCGGCCCTCCAGTTCTGACCGGATTACCTCAGCGCCCGGCGATCGCCTCGGCGAAGGAGGTCGGGGTGGCGAGCAGCGGGCGGAAGGCCATCAGCTGGCGCGGCCGACCGGCGGCGACGGCGCCGGTGAGCCGGCCCTCGCGGCCGTAGCAGGCGAGGAATCGCCCCTCCTCGAGCGAGCCGTCGACCACCGCCACCTCCGCCTCGCCGTCCGGGGCGCCGATCGCCTGCAGCTTGATGTCGTACTGGTCCGACCAGAAGTAGTGCACGGTCGTGAACGGGCGCGCCGCCGCCCCGGCGAGCAGGCTCGCCCCGGCATGCACCCCCTGCTCGGCCGCGTTGGTCCAGTGCTCGACCCGCCGGCTGGTGCCGTCGGGCGACCGCACCCGGGCGACGTCGCCGGCCACCACGACGCCCGGGGCGGCACGCAACGCCTCGTCGCACACGACGCCGTCCTCGAGCTCGACCCCCGATCCCGCCAGCCACGACGCCTCCGGACGGGCGCCGACGGCGACGAGCACCACGTCGGCCTCGAGCACCGAGCCGTCGCCGAGCGCAACCCGTGCCCTCCCCTCCCCCGTCTCGATCCCGCTCACGGCGGTGCCCAGCCGCAGCACCACCCCGTGCCGCTCGTGGAGGGTGGCGATCGCCCCGCCGACCCGCTCGCCGAGCACGCGGGCGAGCGGTGCGGACAGCGGCTCGACGACGGTGACGTCCGCGCCGAGGGAGCGGGCGGTCGCCGCCACCTCGAGCCCGAGGAAGCCGGCGCCGATCACGACGAGACGGCGCCCCGCCCCCGGCGTGTCGCCCGGGCCGCCAACGGCGCCGAGCGCGGCGCGCAAGCGCCGGGCGTCCTCGAGCGTGCGCAGGGTGAGCACGCTCCCCCCGCCCCCAGCCGTGCCCGGGAGCTGGCGGGCCGAGGCCCCGCTCGCCAGCACGAGCCCGTCGTAGCCGACGTGGCCCCCCTCCTCGAGCTCGAGGCGCCGTGCGTCGAGGTCGAGCCTGGCGGCGCGCCGCCCGAGCAGCATCGTCAGCCCGAGGGCGCCGATCGCCTCCGGCGGGCGCAGCGCCAACCGGCCTTCGTCCCAGCTCCCGGCCAGGTACTGCTTGGAGAGCGGTGGCCGGTCGTAGAAGGGACGCTCCTCCGCATCGATCACGACGAGCTCGCCCGTGTAGCCGAGCCGGCGCAGCTCCTCGCAGGCACGCAGTCCGGCGACCGAGCCCCCGACGACGGCGATGCGGCGCAGCTCCTCCGGCCCGCCCGAGCTCACCGGTAGACCTTGCGCACGTGCAGCGCCCCCGGACCGGCGAGGCGGTCGAGGAAGAGCAGCCCGTCGAGGTGATCGACCTCGTGCTGGATCGCCCGTGCCTCGAAGCCCTCGGCGTCGAGCTCGATCGGCTCGCCGTCGAGCCCGATCCCCGCCAGCACGAGCTCGGTGGCCCGCGGGACGTCGCCGGTGAGGTCGGGCACGCTCATGCAGCCCTCGCGGGCGACGCGGCGCCCGGCCGGGCGAAGGATGCGTGGGTCGAACACGACCAGCTCGCCGTGGTGGGTGGTCGTCGCCCGGTGCGCGCTCACGTCGAGCGCGAAGGCACGGCGCGCGCACGCCGATCTGCGGCGCGGCGAGGCCGACGCAGGCGGGCGAGGCGCGCATCGTCGCGAGCAGGTCTGTTGCGAGGGCGCGGGCGTCGTCGTCCACGACGCCGAACGGCAGCGCCGGCTGACCGCGGTCGATCTCCTCGAGCGAGAGGACGCGACGGATCGCCAACCTCGGCCCCCCGGTGCCGCCCGGACTCAGAGCAGGTCGGCGTCGCCGGGCGAGACGACGCAGCGCACCGCGAGGTCCGACGCGGCGATCTCGAGGCGCCGGCGAAGCGACGCCTCGTCGGCCGCCGCCGGCAGGGCGACGGTGAGCACGAGGACGTAGGAGGGTGACGGGCCCTCGGCGACGTGGCTGGCGAGGTCAATGACGTTGCCGCCGCAGGCCGCCACCTCTTCGCAGATGCGCGCCACGATGCCCGGGTGGTCGCCGCCGTGCACCGACACGGCGAGGGTGGCGCCCGCCGGAGCAGGCTCGCTCGGCTCGGCCGGCTCGGCGAGAGGACGCACGGCCATCAACAGCCCGAGCTCCTCGGCGGCGGGCGCGAGCTGGTGCTCGATCACGCCCCCGTCGGAGGTCTCGGGCGACTCGAGCACGAGCATGACCGCGAAGTGCCCCTGCAGCAGCGTCATCCGCGAGTCCTCGAGGTTGCAGCCGAGGTCCGCCAGGGCGCGAGCGATGCTGGCCACGATGCCCGGCCGGTCGCGGCCGACTGCGTGCAGGAAGAAACGACCCATCGGGGCGGCAGGCTACGCCTCGGGCCTGTCGGCGCGCTCGGCTGCCGGCCCGTTCCCGCCGGCACCGGAAGGAGCCGAGGCGGCGCCGCTCGCCCCACCGATCGCGCCGAGGCGCGGCAGGAGGGCGTCCACCTGGCTGCGGGCACGGTGGATCCGCCGGTCGAGCTCCTCGACGATCTCGATCGCCCGCCGGAAGCGCACCTCGAGGTGATCCACGTCGACGAGGCCCTGGTCGAGCTCGGCGATGATCGCCTCGAGCTCCGCCGAGGCCTCGGCGTAGCCGAGCTCTCCGGCCGGGCGCGCCTCGCCCTCCGGCACCGGCGCGGCCGCCCGGGCCGGCCCGGAGCCGGCCGAGCCGGCAGCGCCCGGCACCGGCGGCACGACGCGTCGGTCGTCGCTCACCGGCTCGTCGCTCACCGGCTCGTCGCGGCAGGGCGCCCGCCGTGCGCGGCGACACGCTCGACGCGGGAGCCCACCTCGCCGTCGGCGAGCGTGGTGCGCACGAGCGAGCCGCTCTCCACCTCGCCGACCGAGCGCAACAAGCGCCCCGACTCGTCCCGCGTGAGCGACCAGCCGCGCTCGAGCTGGCGCTGGGGGTCGTAGGCGCGCAGGACCTCGCGACAGCGCCGCACGCCGTGCGCCTCCTCCAGCGCCGCGGCGCGCATGCAGCGGGCGAGCCGGTCGGTGAGCAACGCGAGCGAGCCGGACTCAACCTCGACCAGGCGCGACGCTGCTGCCCCGAGACGGGCGCGACGCGTGCCGAGCTCGTCCTCTCGCCGCTCCAGCTGATGGGTGACGTGGCGGGAGAGGAAGGACCTCGTCCTCGTCAGCTCGTCGGCGGCCCAGCCGAGGCGCGCCGAGGCGCGCTGGGCGAGGGTCGCTGCGCTGCGCTGCACGCCGCCCCAGTAGGCCTCGACACGGGCGACGAGGGCGTCCCCGCAGGCCGTGGGGGTGATGAAGGAGGCCTGGGCGACCTCGTCGGCCACCGAGCGGTCCCCGCTGTGCCCGACACCGACCCACACCGGGACGGGCGCACCGGCGATCGCCCGGGCCACGGGCTCGCTGTCGAAGGCGGCGAGGTCGCCGCGGCCACCGCCGCCGCGCACCACGACGATCAGGTCCAGCCCGGCGCGCCCGAGCCGGCGCAACGCCGCGGCGATCTGCCAGGGCGCCTGGGCGCCCTGCACGAGCGAGCGCTCGACGCGCACCTCGAACGCGAAGCCCGAGCGCTCCAGGCGCCCGGCGAAGTCGCGGTGGGCCTCCGAGCCCTCGCTCGTGACGAGGCCGACGCGGAGCGGCACGGGGCTGAGCGCGAGGCGGCGGTTGGCCTCGAGCAGCCCGCCCTCGGCGAGCTGGGCCAGTAGCCGCTGGCGGGCGACCGCGATGCCGCCGAGCAGCGCCTCCACGTCGAGCGCCGTCATCTGCAGGCGCAGCTTGCCGGCGCCCTCCCAGATGCTCACCTTGCCGCGGACGCGCACGACGCTCGCCCGGCCTCGAGGCTGACGCCGGCCCGAGCCAGCTGAGCGCCGATGCGGTACCAGTCACGGGACCAGCAGACGACCTCGAGCTGCTGGGAGGGCCGCCCCCCGCCGTCGTCGTGGTCGGCGAGCTCGAGGAAGCGGTGACCCTTGGACTCGCTCACCTTGCGGATCTCTCCGGTAACCCACACCTCTCCGGGCAACGCCCGGTTCAGGGCGGCGCGCACGCGATCGTAGAACTGGGCCACCGAGAGGGCGGTGTCGCCATCCCCCTCCTCGGCGGCGGGGCCTCGCCCGCGCCCGCCGACCGGCGCCGGCTCGGCGTCGAGGCGCTGCTCGGAGGGTGCTCCAGCGAGCGGGGCGGGCCGCTGCGACGGCTCCCTCACCAGCACCCTGACCGTGGCCGCCTCCGCGGCCTCGGCGAGCGCGTCGGCCTCCGGCGCGTGCGTCTCCGGCGCGTCGGCATCGGGCGCGTCGACATCGGGCGCGTCGGCATCGGGGGCGTCGAAGTCGAAGCGCAGCGCCTCGGGTCGGCGTGAACGGGCCACGTGGCGAGGCTAACCCGGCGCTGCTCGCTCGGAGTGGGGTACCCGCCGACCTCCCGCTCGTGGCCGCGGCGATGGCGCTGCGGACGCCTCCGGGCTCAGTGGGCTGCGCCGAGCGGGTCCGTCGCCGCCACCCCGTCACCGTCGCTCACCCAGTGGGTCCATGCGTTGCCGTCGAAGTAGCGCAGCCCGTGCCGTGCCGTGGGATCGCGGTACCAGGCCGCCGCGAAGTCGTCCACAGCGTCGCGGGCGAGCCGAGCAGCGGGCACGTTGGCTGGGCGCGCCTCGAGCGTGGTCAGGGTCCCGGCAGCAGCCGGTGAGGCCTGCGTCGCCTCGCGCGGCGAGCTGGCCGAGACCGCAGGCAGGGCGATCTGGCGGAAGCTGACGGAGCTCGACGACTCCGCCGGATCGCTCCTCCCGGTCGCCGCGCTCGGCTGGTCAAGCCACGCATCTGGTGATGTCGCGATGCCGGCGGGCGGCATCAGCTGGTCCGGTGCTGCCACACGGCTCATCCGAGGAAGCAGGGCGCGCCGCTGGCGGCCGACGCGCACCCGCAGGGCGATCGCCCAGGCCGCAAGCACGGCCAGCAGGACGTCGACGACGGCGAGGCCCACCAGCTTGGAGGACGGCACGAGCGGGTTGCCGGGGAAGGCGGCGTTGGCGGCATTCGCCGGGTCGACGAGCAGCGCAACGTGCTCGCCGGGAACGAGTGCGGGCGAGCCCGCCGCCGCGGAGGTGCCGGTCGGATCGGAGACGACCGCGGTGGAGAACCTGCCTCGCCCTGCTACGCGCACGACGACGAGCGAGGTGGAGAGCGATACGCTGCGCACGGCGAGGCTCCCGCCCGGATCGATCGCCTGCACGGTGCCGACGGCGCGGACGCCGTGTTGCGCCAGGCGTTGCGACTGCGTGTAGAGCCCGTGTGCCTCGACGGCGAGCGAGACGCCGGCGACGAGCAGGCCGACGAACAGCGAAGCGACGGCCGTGGCGAGCGACGCGGCCCGCCGCAGGGCTCGGCGCCAGGGGTCGTTGCGGCCCCGCCGGGTGAGCGCCGTCACGAGCACCGAGGGAGTGGCGACGCTCCCGTCGCGCTGCGTCGCCCGCCGCAGGGCGCGCGACCAGATCGCCGCGAGCAACGAGGCTGCGCTGACCGCGGCGAGGGCGACGGCGAGGAGCGCGATCCAGACCACCGTGTCGCCGCCGTAGCGGGTCGTTGACGCGAGTCCCAGGGCGCCCGCCGCCGCGGCGAGCACCTCCAATCCGGCAACGAGCACGAGCGCCACGACGAGCCGCGCCCTTCCGACGCGGCTCGCGCCAGCGCCGCTCGGGTTCGCGGGGTCGTCGGGCGCGCCGAGCCCGCCGGCGCTCGACGAGGCCTGTGGCGCACCCCGCCGGGTGTGACGCTGCGCGCTCATGGCAAGCTGCCATGGTAGGTGAAGCCTCGGGTTTCGGGCTGGAATCGAACGAGCACGCCGTGCACGGCGCGCTCGCGTCCACGGCTCGCCCACACGGGCGCGAGACTGGAGACGGCGAGCCGGCCGGGTGGCCGCGGTGGTCCGGGTCGAACCGGACCGCTGAGGAAGGTCGGGGCTCCACAGGGCAGGGTGCTGGCTAACGGCCAGTCGGGGCGACCCGCAGGACAGTGCAACAGAAAGTAGACCGCCGATGGCCCGGAAACGGGCACAGGCAAGGTTGAAACGGTGCGGTAAGAGCGCACCAGCGGCCGGGGTGACCCGGCCGGCTCGGCAAACCCCACCCGGAGCAAGGCCAAGCGTGGGACGGGCTGCCCGCCCAATGTCCCCAGGTAGGCCGCGTTAGATGGATGGCCACCGCCCGGTTCGCCGGGTACAGAACCCCGCCTACAGGCCGGCTCGCCGCCACCGCCCGCGCCGCCTGTCAGAAATGGCCGCTGAGCTGCTCGTTCAGTAACCGCCGTTGACCGCGAGTTCCCCCCGTTTGCCGTCCTGGTGTGTCAGATCTGTGTCAGACGCCGCCCCCGGCGCAGCGCGCGCGTCACCGAGAATCGCGACCGTGTAGTGGACACTGCGATCGGCGATGCTTGCGACACGGCCTGGCGCCGACTCGCCGACCGAGAGCACTTCGAGTTCGGAGCCAGCTCCGTCGAGCCGTGAGAGAAGATCAACGCTCGTCCAAACCGAGCTGAGCCGCGGCGTCGACGCAATGCGACAGACTCGAGGTGTGGAGCAGGGCACCTGGACCTCGCTGATCAACAACTACGGCGATCGGCTCCACGCCGCCCTTGGGAACCGACACCACGTCGCGTCGCCGCTCGGGGCGTGGCTGCTTCTTGCGATGTGCACGCCGCTCGTCGAGGAGGATTGCCCGCGAGAGCTCCTCGACATCGTCGGTGAGGATCCGGCCAGCGCCGCGCACTTCGCAGGTCACCTGCTGTCGCGTCCGCACCCGCTCGTTGCCGCAGCCGCGGCGGTGTGGGTGCACGCGGCGATCCCGGCGCCTCGATTCCAGTCGTGGATGTCGGCGCTCGCGCCGGTCGTCGAGACGGGCGAGCTGCCGAGCCAGCAGCAAGCCGATGCCTGGGCGTCCGAGCACAGCCTCGGGCTGATCCGGCAGTTCCCGCTCGAGCTGCGCCGAGACCTCGTCTGTTTGCTGGCCACCGCTGTCGCGACCAAGGTGTCCTGGGAGGTGCCCTTCGACGTCGTCGACGCCGAGGCGCTTGCTCCAAGTCCGTGGGCCGCACAAGTCCAGGCCGTGCCGCGCACGCCCGACGGACGCCATCGTCAGTTCTTGACCGACACCGAGCATGCCGGCCTCGTCGCGGTCCACCTCGCCACCGCGCGGGGGCATGCTCGTCGGCTCGGTGATCGCCATGGACTCGGGCGCGCCGGCGGGCGACGTCCTCGGCGCGGCGACGAGGATCGTTACAGCCGAGGCTGGCATCCCGCGCAGCTCGGCGCAGCGCTCGCTCTTCGAGTGCGAGCTCGGCGAGGGTCCGGTCCTCACCGTGCGGGAGGGTCCAGTCCAGACCGCTCATCCCGATCGCCGTGAGGAGCACTTCGTTTGCATCATGCCGGCCTGGGACGCGACGAGCGACATCGACCTCGACCGTGCCGAGCTCGGCTTCCCCGCCATAGAGCGTGCGCTCGCCGCAGCACTCGGCCTGAGCAGCTTCGACGCCGAGGCACGCCAAGCCGCCGTCGCCCGCTACAGCGCCGTCGGCTTCGAGGCCGCTGCGGTGACGGGGATGGCGATGGCGACCTCGCGGCCACGTTATGTGGACGGCCTTCGGCGCACGGCCACGGTGCGCTACGGCCACCCCTTCGCCGTCGTGGCGGCTTGCACCGAGCGGTCCTCGGGGCAGACGGACGCGGTGGCCAGCCCGTGGGCGGGTTTGCCGGTCTTCTCGGCTTGGGTGAGCGAACCGAGCGAAGCGAACCCGTCCCATCGATCTGACGGGTAACGGAATGTGTCGAGCCGGCGTCGCGCACATCCCCGTCGATCGGGCGCGGCTCGCAGCATCTCGATCACGAGTTATGCGGGTCCATTCTGCACCGCTCTTGATCGTCACATTCGGGCGTGTGGATCAGCGGAGGGTGAATAGCTCACTCAGCGGTGCTCAGCCCTTCGGTGATGGTGCTACGCCCAGATGTACTCCTCAGCGATGGCGCCAGCGCGCCATTTGGCTACTGTTACCATGCGTGCACCGTTGGCGAACTCCCCCACGACGCACGTCCACTCACCGGACCCGAACCTAATCGGGTGGGACGTGATCTGGGGCGGCGTACCGCTGCCGCTGTGTTCGACGTATGACTTCATAGCCTCGATGTGCTCCTCGATGCCGTGGGTCTGGGGCTGTCCTTGCCAGTCCACGAGTACGTCGTCGGTGTGATAGTGGGCGAAGACGCCGGTCCAGTCGGCGTTGTTCCATCCCACGAAGTCGAGTTCATCCATGCCCTCAAGGTTGCGATCAACCGCGTCGTCGTTCGGCATATCCAGGGCGCCTCCGGTGTCATCGAGCATCAACCACTCACGGCCAAAGTAGTACCCAAGCGCCGTGACGCCGCCCCTGCCCCCGATCGCCGGTTCGACGGCGCACAGAAGCACGGGAGCAGCACAGTCTCCGGGGCACGCCGAGTCGGCGATCACGAGCCCTCGCCGAGGCCGACTACCCGAACGACCTCGAGTACAGAACGACGACGGGCGCGCACACGGTCTGTCGGCGGTTCGGTGCGACCGGGGCCACAGGTGCGACTCGCCCTCACGTCCGCGAGCCGTCGATTTGGGGGGACCGGCTGAATCCTGTCTCATCTCCGCGTCCGAGCCGAAGAGGTTGTTCTGAGCTCGGCGGAGTGTCTGCAGGGTCCACCGACGTCGCGCGGCAACCCGCGCCTCGGTCAGGTCCGGTGACCTATGACCCGGTCGGCTCAGCGATCAGCGCGGCGAAGCGGTCCTCGCAGATCACGTGGTGGAGATTCCGACGTCCTCGTGGAAGGCGATCGGGCAGCGCAGATCGCTGACGCTGACGGGAATCGAACGCCGGGATCAGTCCGGTGGCTCATAGGTCACGGGCCGCGACTTCCTCGCCCGTCACTGCCGGGGACGGTTCGACGGCCGGAGGACGACCTTTCCGGGTATGGCCCCCCCGAGCTTCGCCGCCCAGAGGTCCGCCCCATCGCGCAGGTCGCCGACCCGGCCGACGACTGCGTGCACAGCACCGCCGGCGAGCCGCTCGCCGAGCTCGGCCAGCTGGGTACGGTCGGGCTCGACGACGAAGAAGACCCCGTTCACGCCCGTGCGGCCCGGGGCCGGGGTCGGAGTCTCGACAGCGGAGACCACCCGCCCGCCGTCGCGTACGACCGTCGCCGACGCCCGCAGCAGCTCTCCGCCCACCAGGTCGAACACGGCGTCGACCTTCCCCGCAACGTTCAGATTCTCGTGCTCGGTGTCAACGAACCGCTCTGCACCGAGCTCGAGCACCAGCTCGCGCGCCGCGTGTCGTCCCGTTCCGATCACCTCGACGCCGGCGACACGGGCGAGCTGCACAGCGATCGCTCCGACGCCGCCTCCCGCCCCGAGGATCATCACCCGCTGGCCAGCCTCGAGCTGGGCGTGGGTGAACAGCGCCTGCTGTGCGGTCAACCCGGCGAGGGCGACCGCGGCTGCCTCCACGTGGTCGAGCGAAGGCGGCTTGCGGGCGAGATCTCGCGCCTCGACCGCGACGTACTCGGCAAGCGACCCGTCCCGGTACCAATCCGTGAGCCCGAAGACCTCGTCCCCGACGGTGAGGCCGGTCGTGCCGTGTCCCAGCTCGACGACGGTGCCCGAGACCTCGTGACCCGGCACGACGGGGAGCTTCTCCCTGCCCGATCGTTCCACACCGGTCGACGGCCACCCGAGCTCGGTCGGGGTGAAGCTCGCCGCCTCGACGCGGACGAGCACGTCTCCGATGCGGGGCGCCGGCACCGGGATCTCCCCGTAGCCGAGGGTGTCCTGCGGGGCACCCCGTTCCCGGGCGAGCAGCGCCCGCATGAGCTGATGTGCACTCATCGGTCGGCTCGTTCTCGCGCCGACTTGCTCTGAGTGATACCTTCGCTCGATTCGCGTTGGCAGGTGTGGATCAGACTCGGCCGGGCAACCGCTTCGTGACTTCCTGCACTATCCACGCATTGCCGTCGGGGTCATTGAACGAACAGAACGACCCGTAACTGGTTCGCTTGGGGTCCGGGCCACTCAGCCGCGCCTCGATGGGAAACGGCGGACCGTGCCAAACGGCACTGACGTCCATGCCACGGCGGACGAGTTCGTCATGGGCCGCTTCGATGTCGGAGACGGTCAGCGTCGCCTCGGCCGAGCCGGGCGCGGCGAGAGTTATGCCCTTGCCAAACGTGACCGAGCAGCCCGAGCCAGGGGGTGTGAACTGGAGGATGCGAACGCCGTCTCCCACTGCGACATCATCGTCGAGCCTCCACCCGAGTCCTTGGTAGAACCGCTTGGATCGCTCGATATCGCTCACAGCGATGATGTCGACCTCGAGGTGCATGTCGACGCCATCATGAGCTGGTGCGTCGGTTGAGCTCACGGCTCACTCCTTGTGGACGAGCAACGGGATCTCGTTCTGTGGACTTGATGGCGCTGGTGTATGGGATGACCATTTGGAACCCGGTTATCGATGGGTGACCTACGAGAGCGCGCGATCAGCTTGTAGACGATGTCGCCGAAGGCGCACGACGTTCTCATCCCGCCTCATACCCCGCTCGTTGCTCCGCTACGCCGTGACGCCTCGGGCGCGCCGACGACGAAACGGCTGGCTTCCGGAGCAACTCCTCGCTAGAGAACGTCGGGACGCATCGGATCGGGGAGAGCCAACCGGCCGCGGAGCGAGCCTCGCCGGGATGGCTCGCACGGTGGACGAGTCGAACAAGATCGTCAGCACCGAGGTCGACGCGGCACGGGGCGAGGCGGTCGGCGCCCACCTTCAAGGGTTCCCAATCTCACAGTCTTGGAAGGCACTCGACGACGAGCATGCGCTCTTCGAGCCATTTGGTCCGCCGAAGTTGGGGGACCGGCAACCGAGCAGGGATTGGTTCCAGCACAGCCCCCATCCCGCCAATACTCCCGGCACTCGCGCGGCACCACAATAAAGCAAACTGGCGTATTGTTTCGCTGCGACCGGGGCAACATCGGTTCTGACGTGAGAATCCATGAGCGGCGCATTGCCTTGCCCTCGACGCAGCTGAGTTCGTCCGGCCAGCGGCCATATGTCGTCAACTCGGCTCAGTCGGCCTGCGCCCGAACTCTTATTCTGCTCGCAACGCCGGAAGCCAAGATCGCTTAGAACCAGACGCCATATTCGGCGATCCCGAGCGCCAGGTGACAGATCGGGATCGGCCCGACGCTGTCCCAGAACGCGCACGGTGACGTCGGGGATGTGGGTGCGCTTTCTCGCGTCGAGCGTGAAGATCGAGGGTCTGCCCGTCCCGATCAGGGTGCTAGCGGCATGAACTTCTGGCATGCATTCTGAGCCGCTTGGAACTTGGGGCTGTCCGCGTTGAGGTCGCCACTAGGGCGGAACGTGAAGCCTGGGTAGCCATTGACCTGAACCGGGTCGGGGAAGTCAACGATGCCGCGAGCGCGCATGCACCGGGAGAAATTGAGCAGCTGGACGCTCGCCTGGGTCTGCTCTGACGGCGTCGGCTCGCCCCCGTTGGGGAGCAGCTTCTGGCATGCCCGCTCGGCGGCCTGGAACCGTGGGTTGCCCGGGTCGAGGTCGCTCCCCCGGCCTCCCCTGAGAAGAGTCCCGCCGTTCGGGTTCGGGTCGGGGAAGTCCGGGATGCCATGCGCGCGCATGCACTCGGCGTGCTTGAGCCGGTCGGCGTAGCTGATAGCGGAGGTCCCGGCGCCAGGGGCACCGGACTGGACGTTGGTCGTCGTCGCGCGCGAGCCAATGCTCACGACGCCCGGGGAGGCGGACGCGCCCCCGCACGCCGCGCCAGCCAACCCGAGGGCGACGACAAGAGCGAGCGGCGCGGCCGACCGCCGGGGTCGGCCGGCCCTCGTGGGGGTTCGGCTCACCGTCTGATCTGCGTCCTTCGTCTCCACGCCTCTTCCCTCGTCCGGTCGCCGGCTCTCTCCGCGGCTTGGTCTAGTGCAGTTCCACGACACGGAAGGCGACAGTCCGGTGATGACTGTGAACTTGCTGTGAGCGGCGGTCGGGACTTGGAAACGACGGCGACCAGCCGGCCGGCGCGCGGGAAGTACGTCAGGTCACATTGCCGGCGACGAACGAAGCTGCAGTGACGTTCTCTCTCGCTCAGCGAACGAGAAGAGAGCGCAGAGCGGGTGATCTGGGAGCTTCGTCTGTACTGTCGGCCACCGAGGAGGCGGGCCAGATTAGGCGTTCACGAGCAGCCGCGGTCGGACAACGGCCAGCTACAGATCACGCCGCCGGTCCAGAACGTAGGCAGATCTCTCCTCCACATTCGCGCCGGCAGTCCCGCGCTGAACCGAGATGTACCGCAGAGGCTCTGCAGTGCCAATCGCCAGAGCTTCCGGCGCGGCCGCACGATCACCTCGCCGCCGTGGGTCTCGCCGGATATCTTGATCATGAGGCGTACGGGTTCGTTGGGGACGCGCTCTGGACGCACACTGACCCGTCCCCCACGCGCCGCCATATCGTCGACATCGACCTCGATGCCAGGCCGAGTCACGAGGACGAGCCGGCCGCCCCGGACCTCGGCTTGAATGTCCAGCGTCGGGCTGGTGATCACTGCGTCGATGAAGTCGAGCTTCACCGACCCGCCGCCGGCGCGTATCTCCATCCGCCGGGGAACGGTCCACCTGCCGCGCCGTCTGGCGCTTCCACCCTCGAAGTCGAGCCGGACGACCTCTTTCGCTACTGCTGCCGCGCCCACCTCCGGTAGGTCAGCCGTCAGCGCCACCAGCTCCCCGCTCGTGCGAGCGGTCAACGCCATCTCCAGACGCTCGTCGAGCTCGGAGGCCGTCAGCCGCCCATCGCCGGCCGCAACCCGCAGGACCTCGACAGCGCGCTCCCTGTCCTCATCGCAGGCCCGGAGCTCAGGTTTGGCGCGATCACCCTCACGAGCGGCCGGGAGGCCCTCCTCCGCCATGGCCAGAGCCTAGACTTTGGGTACTCGAACAGAGCGGCTGATCAGTCCGTGAGCGGGCAAGGCGCGAGAATCACGCGGTGGGCGAACAGCGTTTCCGGCTCATTGCCGACGTGAGCTCGGACGACCCGGCGGCGATCGAACCGGTGCTGCATCAGCTGCCAGGGGCCGTCATCACCTCGACCGAGAGCGGATTCCACGTCGAGGCCACCGTGGCCGGGACCAGTGCGCGCGACGTCAACCGTTCCCTCTTGTCGGCGCTTCGGCGCGTGCAGCGCCACACCCGCCTGCGCGCCGAATGGACGGCGGACGGCGTCACGCACCGCTTCTTCGACTACGCCCTCAAGGCTACGCGGCAGTCCGTACCCGGCGACGAGGTCAGCGAATAGCCGTCGGTATGCGCCGGTCGACGACGCGCCAAGGCGACATCGAGCACGCTCGCTACCGGTTGTTCTGCGCTTGCCCTCTTTTCCGACAGTCCGACAGAGGGCCCTTCGTCAGTGTCAATGGCGCCGCTCGGCAGCGACCTCGTCGGCCGCACGAAGCATGTCGCGACCGACCGGCTGCAGGCCTACGTTGGTGCAGAGCAGGCCCGTCGACACGCGCTCGACCACTCCCCACTCCCAGATCGCCTCGGCGTCGAGGCCCGTGCGTCGCGCCAACCACCGAGCACGGCTTCTCGGCTCTCCGATCAGCAGCTCGACGGGGTCCTCCCGCATGAGCACGCCGAGGTCGCACTCCGCTTCAGCCAACAGCCCGTCCGGATCCACCAGCTTGAAGCCCTCGGAAGCCTCGAGGGCGTTCCATTGGTGGATGTCACCATGGACCAGGACAGCGCGCTCGTCGTCGTGAGCGCGCATCCGCTGCTGCGCGCAGCGAACGGCGTGCTCCACGGCTCGCTCCGAGCAAGGGCGGTCCAGCTCATCCCAGCTCGACTGGATGAAGTCGATCAGCCAGCGCGCCTTCTCGGCACCGGTCGGCAGTCCGGCCTCCGGAGCGGGTCGCCACAGCTGTTCTGCTGCTCGACAGAGGAGCTCGTGGCGCTGTTCGATCGGCAGGCCCAGATGGACGAGCGAGCGCCCGAGGTGCTCGAGGAGAAGCGCGCCCCGCTCGGGGTCGTCCCGCAGCAGCATCGCGCAGCCCTGCCCGTGCGCCAGGCGCAGCGCCGTGATCTCGTTGCGGGCGGCCTCCCCCTCGCGTGGAACCACGAGCTTCAGGACCGCCGGGATGCCCTCGGCGAGAAGCGCTTCGGCGACAAAGGCCTCGGTGGCATCCTCGTAGGTTCGGCCGACCACGAGCGACCACTCCTGCTCCAAGCTCTTGACGAGGGCTGGAAGGCCTTTCAACCAGTCCTCGGCCCCGACCAGTCGAGCCTTGTTCTGGACGACCGGAGGGATCAAGAGCATCTGCGCCAGTCTCCCAGGGCGAAGCACCGACCGACCCGGCCGGACGCGCTCCACGTGTCGACGACCGCGTTGTGCTTTTGCCACGCCGGAGTGGTCGGCAGCGGAAGCGCCGCCGATGGCAAGGAGTAACCAGGGGGCAACCGGTTCGGCGCGAGCACGTCACCGAAGCTGAAGCTGAACACGAAGCTTGCCGCGTGCACCCACGGCAGGTGCTTGGCGCCGCTCGGATCGAGCAGCTGGCACTCGGGCCCGAATGATGGTGAAACCAGCCTCGATCTCACCAAGCGGCAGGTTCTCGTGCCGGGGGGCCGAGCGCGCCCGGGGCGTGAGGACGAGAAGCTCCTGCACGAGCCTCAAGTGAAGGACCGTCGTCACCGTCCGCCCAGCCACGTCCATCCCGGCGAAGCGGACCGGCCCGCTCAGCGCACACGGCGCCGGGGCGAAGTCTCTTATCGAGAACGAGGCGACGAGCTGCTGAGTGGCGCCCTGACCGCCGAGGTAGTCGGCGATCAGCTGATCGCTGCCCGAGGAGCGACGAGTCGGCGATCCCGAGCACGTCATCGCGGCCCGCTGGCATCCGCTCCTCGACTCAGATCGTCGCCCGGCGTGCCGACGATCTGTCGGCGTTGCGCTCGCGTTCGGGATGCCTCCGATCTGCAATCTGAGGCTACCCCGACTGGCTTGGAACGTCACTCTGGCGCGACGCCCTTCACATCCAACCCGACGTGCGGCTCGCCTCCTCGATCCAATTGTGCAGCTCCGGTCGCTGTACCTCCTCCAGGGTGGTCACCTTGAAGTAGCGGGTCCGATCGGTGGTTCCGAGTGGCGGTGGGCAGTCAAAGTCCGCACCGCCGAGAAAGACGACATTCACGGAGACGTCGTAAGCAGCCATCTCAATGATCCACCCGAGCTCTGGTAGTCCGTAGTAGGGCCTCTTCCACTTGACGGCGTACTGAAGTCCGGGGATCGTCGCTCGGATCGACTCGTCCAGCAGCTTGACGATGGGCTGGAGATGCGGCATCTGGCGCTCGGTCCAGTCGTCGATGTCGGAGTGGCTCGCCGACGGCTCTGGTGGCTTTCGCCATGCGTTTCCTTTGATTGCCTTCGGCATCGCGTGTTCTCCTCCGACGAGCGGCTGCGCCTGATGACCAAGGTGCGATTACCACGGTGACCAACTCGGACCTACCTGTCAGTGGTCGTATTCGCACGCCCCAATTTGACAGAGCCGTCCGGACAGCCGGTGTGACCCCCCTCGTCGGCTTGCTGGCGCTCATAACGACGTCGATCGCAGCTCGGGCAGCGCGAAGAAGGGGATCTCACCCCAACGTCTGGATCCGAGTGGAACACTCGGAGCTTCCCCAAGCAACACCAGACGAAGGAGGAAGACCCCCATCACACGAGTCGATCGGAGCGGCCAAAGCAGATCGGGCGCGTCGGTGCCGACCGACGCAGGAACGGGTGATCTGTCGCCAGTGTCGACCCCGTCTCCCTCGTCGTGCGCCATTTCGATCCGCATGCCGCCACAGCGCAGTCCACTCCTTCGCGGCGCGATTCACCTCATTTGGGGGAGCCCACCGGGTTGAGGGTTGACCACCATGCCCCTGACGAGCAGGCGCGGTAACTACTTTCGAGCGTCGCGATATTGCGTCGCGACTGTGATGTTTGCGCGACGTCGGTTGGCGAGACCATCCCGGAAGAGGTGGTGATCCATGGCGAGGAAGGTCGTCATCGCGCTCGGGCCAGTGATCGTCATCCACGCCCCCGTCGCCTATCGCCTGGCGTTCGGCGTCACCGGATCCTCCCCGATCCTCACCGCGGTCGAGAAGGGCGGCTACTCGCTCGAGGTCACCCACTACCCGAACGTGGCGGCGATCAAGAAGGCCATCGGCGAGACCAACATCTGGGGCGCGCTGGTGCCGGGCAACCCGAGCACGCTGATCGTCGTTCCCTCCATCAGTGATCTCGCTCCTCTCGACCTCTCGGTGCACTTCGAGCGCGCTGGCGAAGAGCGTCGGGTTGCCGCTCACGATGGAGACCTACGAGCCGGTCCCACTGGCCAAGAAAGACCCCTTCGGCGTCGTCGAGTCCTTGATGCTGCTCCCGCTGCTCGTCGGCGGCTATGTCAGCGCGACGATGTTGAAAGCGAGCACGGGGGTGGCGACCAGCCACTTCCGGACAGGGGTCTTCGTTGGGTTCGCCATCGTCGCCGGTCTCGTGGTCGACCTCATCGTCTGCCTGTGGCTTGGAGGCTACTCTTCGGGAAAGTTCTGGATTGCGTGGCCGATCCTCTCGCTCATCATCATCATCCCCGCACTTGTCGCGGCGGTGTTGCAGAAGCTGATCGGCGCGGCGGGGACGCTCGTGACCGTCGTCGTGATCATGCTGTTCGGCAACCCGTCCTCGGGAGGGGCGAACGGGGCACTGTACCTCCCGTCGTTCTGGCGGGCCATCGGGCCGTACCTGCCGTCGCGCAACGCCTTCCTGTTGCTGCGCAACACGATCTACTTCAACGGCAACGGGATCACCCTGGGCCTTGTCGTCCTCCCGCTCTACTTCGTCATCGCGGCGGTCATCCACTCCTTGCTCAACTGGTTCCGCAGCCCGCCCCCGGAGCTCGTCACTCCAGAGACCGAGGTCGAGGCAGCCGCCATGGTGGTCCCGGTCACCTGATGACCTTCCCGAGCGCTGACACAGTTCGCTCTGTTCGCGGGTGAGTGCCGATTGGGTCGAGCGTTGTCGCCGCGCTTCAGTTTCACAGACGCGCAGGGAGTCGCGCCGAGCTCGAGAGCTGGTCGGTGCTCGGCCCAATTCCCGACCGGCTTCCAGCGCACCGTGACGGGCCCAACGAAGGCGCCCGAGGCTGTCGATCGTAGGGTGTTGGAATTGCGAGCGCTATCGCAAGCCGCTGTCGCAGTTGCCGTGACGCTCGACAGTGTTCTGCTGTTCTATCGCAACAGCGAGCTGCTCGAGCGGCCTGGAGAACCGTCGAGCTGATGTCCTTCGAAGACCTCTCACCGGCCAAGCGACGATGGGTTGTGGCGCGGACCCTACTTCGAGCGGCGGCGACGACGGTCGTTCTCGTGGCCCTCTATTACCTTTTGCCACTTGACCATGCATCGGAAGCGGCGTCGGCGGCGCTGCTGGCTCTCGGTGTGGTCGGTGTTGCCGCCGTCATCGCCTGGGAAGTGCGGACGGTCATCAAATCTGACTACCCGGGGCTCCGGGCAGTCGAGGCGCTCGCGGCGATCACCCCGTTGTTTCTTCTGCTCTTCTCGGCGACCTACTACCTGCTGGAGAGGGCTGCGCCGCCGAGCTTCAACCAGCACCTGACCCGTACTGACGCCTTGTACTTCACGGTCACAACCTTCTCCACCGTGGGTTATGGCGACATCACGGCAAGGAGCCAAGTCGCCCGCGTGATCGTCATCATCCAGATCGTCGCGGATCTCATCTTGCTCGGTTTCGGCGTCAAGGCCCTGATCAGCGCGGTGCAGATGACGCGCCAACGACGCGCGGGCGATGGCCGCGACGGTACCTCGACCGAGACCCCTGCGCCCCCATCCGGATCCTCCGCTCAGAGCCGTTAGAAGGGGATCTTCTCGCCCGCCTCGACCGCCACCGGCAGCCGGTTCTCGGCGGGCGGCAGTGGGCAGGTCGCAAAGTCGGTATAGGCGCACGGCAGGTTCGTGGCACGGTTGAAGTCCACCGTCAGCCTGCCCTCGGCGTCGGGTGCCTCGAGGGCGAGCACACGGTTGGCGGCGTAGGTCGTGACTCCCGACGTCAGGTCGGTGAAGAGGACGATAAGGCTGCCGGGCACCTTGCCGTTGAAGGCGGTGAGGCGGTGGGTGCTGCCATCGAGATCGAACTCGATCTGTCCTGGGGAATCGTAGACATGCAGGAGACCCTCCACCGCAGCGCCGACAGTGACCTCACGCGGCGTGTCGAAGGGTAGAAACCGACCGGCGACACTCCACTGGGGACTCGGCGGGTACGTCGGCGTACCGCGAAAACCGACGACGAGGTCGTGCTCAGGGTGGCGGGGTCGCACGATGTCGTGGCCGCAACGCTTGGCTACTTCGACGACGGCGTTGGCGAACGTCGCGTTCACGCCACCACGCTCGGGGATGAGCCCGAAGTTGTGCTCACGCTGCACGGGCTCGCCGTCGACGAACAGCTCCTCGCCCTCAGCAAGGACCACCCTCACCCCGTCCTCTCCCGTCGACCACGCGCCCGGCACGTCGTCGAACCGGGCGGGCTCGGCGCTCAACCAGTGCAGGCCGGTGATCGCCAGAAACCCGTGCGGGTCCGCCAGCACCTTCTCGTGCTCGCGGTGCCACTGCTCCCATCGCTGCTCGAAGACATCCGGATCGAGGTCTGTGACGGACATGGCGTCTCCTTTGGCTCGGGTCGAGCGCGCGGCGCCCAGCGTCACCCCGGCGACTGTCGTAACGAATCGTACCCCCAGTGGAACTGACTCTGTCGGGGTAGTAGGCCTACGGTTCCGTTCCAGATCGAGCGGCAGCTGCCAACGATGGGGCCAGCTGTCGAGAGGTGCCAGGCACGGTGCCAGCGGCGACGTGGGAGTGCGAGCGTGGCCCACTGGCTTCGGGCAGGCGGGCCGCTTCGTTTGTCACCGAAGTTCCATGGGTATCCGATGAAAGTTCCCATCGATCGCGTACTCGGGCTGACCTGCAACTTGGAGTCAGCTCATGCACGTTAACGACAAGATTCGACATGTCGCGCTCGTTGCCGTCTCGGCGATTCTCGTCGAGGTTCTCACGGTCCCATTCGCGTCAGCTAGCTCGAGTTCCTCTGTTCCCGCGCACTTTCAGCCCTGGCACTTCTCTCGGACATCCGAATACGGGAACGGCAGCTATGGCGACTGCGTCCTGGCGGCCGTCGGTTACCTCGAGCAGGATTGGAACGCCGAGGCGGGCCGATACGACGGGCCCGTGAACGAGCACCGGCTGATGGCGGTGTACCACGACCTCGCCGGGCCCGGCGGGCCGACAGTCGGCCTCTCCACCTCGGCAGTGTTCGCCTTCTGGGGAAACCACGTCATCGACGGCTACCGGTTGCTCGAGCGCGACGCAGGTGGCGACATCCAAGGCAGAGACCGAGCAGACGATCTACCGCTATGGCGGCGAGCTCGCGGTGATGCACCTGGACGAGGCCAACAGCCAGAGCGGTGTCCTCTCCGCCCGTGCGGGCCGGAACTGGACGGGCACCTGGACGCCGTGGAACTCTCCACCGCCGGCGCTCCCGGGCTTCGCTCACGCTGCGGCGGCCGTCGGCTACACGCGCACGACCGTTGAGGTTGTCATGTGGGGCAGCCCCCAGGCCGTCTCGTGGTCCTGGTGGGCGACCTATGTGTACCAGGGCTGGGCGCTCAGCGTGTGGCACGGCTGATGATCGCTCAGTCCAGCCAGTAGCGGAGGCCGTCGAGGAGCATCGCGCCCCAGACTGACAGGGTGATGCCGCATTGGAGCTGCCCGCTGCTGGCAACGATCGTCATGCCCGCCCCGGGCGCCGGCGCCCGTCAGGTGCGCGCATCACCGAGAATCTCGGCACTAGAGGCGCGTGTGGCGAGGGATGCCGCCGAACCGGCCGGAGTGGAAGTCGCGAAAAGCCCGTGCGATCTCGTCCTGGGTGTTCATGACAAAGGGGCCGCCCATGGCAACGGGCTCGCCGATGGGCTGGCCGCTGTAGACCATGACGACGCTCGGCCGGTCACCGCCACCGGTGAGCAGGGTGACCGCCGAGGCGGCGGCCGGCGGCACAGGGTCGGACCAGGCGATCTGTCCGGCGCCCACGATTCGGCCGGCGACAGTCACCTGACCCGAGAGGACGTAGAAGAAGGCACGATCGTTGCCCGGCAGCAGGTGCTCGAGCGTCCGGTTGGGCTCCAGGGTGATCAGTGCTGCGCTGATCGGCCAGTTGTTCAGCGCCGGTCCGGAGACGCCGTCGACGTCGCCGGAGATCAGGTCGATTCGGACGCCGTCGCGCTCGATGACCGGGCGTCCGGCCGCGGGCAGATCCTGGTAGCGGGTGTCGACCATCTTCAGCTCGCCGGGGAGGTTCACCCACAGCTGCAGGGTGTGGGCGCGTTCGTCGCGGAAGGCCAGCTCGCGGTGGATGATGCCGCGCCCGGCAGTCATCCACTGCACGTCAGCGGTGCTCAGCGCGCCGGCGTTGCCCAGGTTGTCGCCGTGTTCGAGCACGCCGTCGAGGACGAGCGTGACGGTCTCGAGGCCGCGATGGGGGTGCCACTCGAAGCCGGGCGTGGAGAACCAGTCCTCGCTGAGCAGCAGGAACGGGTCGGTGAGGGCGGGGTTCATCGGCGTGATGATCACGTTGCGGTCGTCGACCTGGGAGTCGGGCCCGAAGTGGAACGTGTTCTCGACGCGCACGACGGACCTCGCCGCGGGGGTGTCGTCGGGGTGCATGGGGTGCATGGGGTGCCTCCGGTGTGCCAAGGCGGGTTGATGTATCAACTCATAGTGTAGCGCGTCAACGAGTTGATGTGTCAACTCGTCCGATGGTAGGCTGACGGTCGTGAGGACCTCCCGGCCGATCGACAAGCGGGAGATGGCTGCCTGGCGGGCGTTCTTCCACATGCAGGAGGTGCTGCGCGGCCGCCTCGAGCAGCAGCTGCAGGCCGACAGCGGGCTGTCGAACGCCGACTACACCGTGCTCGTCGCCCTCTCGGAGGCCCCTGATGGGCAGATTCGGGCCTTCGAGCTCGGTCAGGTCCTCGGGTGGGAGAAGAGCCGCCTGCACCACCAGCTGACCCGGATGTGCGAGCGCGGCCTCGTCAAGCGGCACAGCGGCTCGGGGCGGGCGATGCATGCCGTGATCACCTCCGCCGGACGCACGGCACTCGAAGCTGCTGTCCCCCGCCACAGCCAGGAGGTCCGACGCCTCGTCCTGGACCGGCTCAGCACCGAGCAGGTCGACCAGCTCGCGGACATCTCGCGCACCATCCTCGACGGCCTCCTCCCCCACTGACCCCGAGGACAGGCCGTGCTCCCCCCCGAGCCGCTCCGGCGGGTTCGGCGGAGCGAGAGGTGAAGCGAGGAGGTGACGAGCCGTTCGGGCGATCTGTCGCTCGGTCCTTGAAGTCGGCGATCACGGCCATGTCACGGAGCCCGAGAACGCCGACCAGCGCGCGTGACGATCTGTCGGCGCTGGATCGGGCAATCTCGTCGAGCGCCGAGCACACCCCGACGACGCTGGCCGATCCCTTGGGCCTTCGCGTGTGACGGGCTTCGGGGGGTTGACGTACTTACTGGTAGTGGGTATCGTTCCTATTTGATGAGGTCGAGGTGCGCGAGATACGCACGAGGACGGACCAAGGAGAGCAGCCCGGAGATGGTCACGAGCCCTGGTCACAGATCGCTGGTGAAAGGCGCTGCCTCGCTGCTCGCGCTCGGCGTGGTGTCGACGATCGGCCTCGCCCCGGCCGGGGCGACGAGCCACGCCACGACGAAGATCATCGCTGTCGGAGCCGAGAACGAGTACGCGAACGTGATCAGCCAGATCGGTGGCCAGTACGTCTCGGTCTCGGCGATCATGAGCAACCCGAACACCGACCCGCACACCTTCGAGGCCAGCCCGAGCGTCGCGAACATCGTGAGTGCAGCGGACCTCGTGATCCAGAACGGAGTCGGTTACGACACGTTCATGAACAAGATCGAGTCCGCGTCGCCGAACCCGAGGCGCAAGGTGATCGATGTGCAGACCCTTCGGCACCTGCCGGACTCCACGCCGAACCCACATCTGTGGTACAGCCCGCTGACGATGCCGGCGGTCGCAAGGGCCGTAGCGAGCGATCTCGGCTCCCTCGATCCCTCCGAGGCACGCTACTTCTCTGCCAACGTGACCAAGTTCGACCGCTCCCTCGAGCCGTGGTTCGCGGCGATCGCCAAGGTGCGCTCGCAGTACCCCAACGCCCCGGTCGCGACGACCGAGCCGGTGGGCGACTACATGCTGCAGGCCGCTGGCACCGACAACAAGACGCCGTGGACGCTGCAGGCCGACATCATGAACGGCGTCGACCCCTCGCCCCAGGCCGTCACGGTGCAGGAGAACCTGTTCAGCCAGCACCAGGTGAAGGTCTTCCTCTACAACCAGCAGGTCACGGACTCCCTCACGTCGACCTTCCTCTCCGATGCGCACAGCGCAGGGATCCCCGTCGTGGGTGTCTACGAGACGATGCCGACGCCCGGCTACGACTACCAGTCCTGGATGTTCGCCGAGGTGAACGCGTTATTGAAGGCGCTCTCGTCCAAGCAGTCGACCGAGAAGCTCTAACGTCGCAGCGGTGAGCTCTCACGAGCACCCGTCGACGGACTCCGTCGGGGCGGTCCTCGACGTCGAGGGGATCAGCGTCTGGCTGTCGGGTCGCGAAGTCCTCCACGACGTCTCGTTCTCGATCCGTCCCGGCGAGTTCACCGGGCTGATCGGCCCGAACGGCGCCGGCAAGACGACGATCCTGCGGGTCGTCCTCGGGCTGCAAGCGACGAGCACCGGCCGCGTGCTCATCGCCGGCGGCCGGCGGTCTCGGCACAACCCGCTCGTCGGCTATGTCCCCCAGAAGGTCCTCTTCGACCCGGACCTGCCGCTCCGAGCCCGCGACGTGGTGGGGCTGGGGCTCGACGGGAATCGCCTCGGCGTCCCGGTGGTCGCTCGCCGACGCCGGGCGGTGCTCGTCGAGGAGATGCTCGACGCGGTCGACGCAGCCCGGTTCGCCGACCAGCGCGTCGGTAACCTCTCCGGCGGCGAGCAGCAGCGGGTGCTCATCGCCCACGCCCTCGTCAGCCGGCCGAAGCTGCTCCTCTTGGACGAGCCGCTCGCCAACCTCGACTTGAAGAGCGAGCAGGAGGTGGTCACGCTGCTCTCCCGCATCGCCACCGAGCAGCGCATCGCCGTGCTGCTCTCCGCACACGACATGAACCCGCTCTTGTCCGCGATGGACCACATCGTCTACGTCGCCGGCGGGCGCGCCGCGAGCGGCACGACCGAGGAGGTCGTCCGACCTGAGGTGCTCTCGCGGCTCTACGGTCAGCACGTCGACGTGCTCCACGTGCACGACCGAGTCATCGTCGTGGCCGGTGAGACGGCCGGGCCGGAGATCCCCGTCGTGCTGCACGGTTCGACCGAGTCGCGCGCGACGAGCTCGGCCTCCCCGCCGGGAGCAACGGCCCCGTGATGAGCGGCTTCTGGTCCTGGCTCGTCGAGCCCGGCTTCTTTTCCACCCCGACCGTGCAGGTCGCCGCCCTCGTCGGTGGTGTCGTGGCCGTGACGTCCGGCGTCGTCGGCCTCTTCACGGTCATGCGACGCCAATCCTTTGCGGGCGAGGCGCTCAGCGACGTCGGCGTGACGGGGGGATCGGGGGCGTTCCTCCTTTCGATCAATCCCTTGTGGGGCTTCGTCGGAGCGTCGCTCGTCGCGGCCGGGGTGATCGAGGCGATCGGGACACGACGCGCGCAGAGCCGCGACCTCGCGACGGGCGTCGTCCTCGGCGCCGCGCTCGGGCTCGCGGCGCTGTTCCTGTACTTCGACACGACCCACTCGAGCACGACCGGTGCGACGATCAGCGTGCTGTTCGGCTCGCTCTTCGTGATCGACACCTCGATCGTCCCGGTGATGATCGGGCTGAGCGCCGCGGTTCTCGGCCTGGTGCTCATCCTCTACCGCCCGCTGCTCCTCTCCACGCTCAGCCCCGACCTCGCCCAGGCACGCGGCGTGCGAGTCCGTCTCGTCGGTGCCTGCTACCTGCTCACGATGGCGATCGCCGTCTCGCTCTCCGCGATCACGATCGGCGCGGTGCTCTCCACGGCACTGCTCGTCGGCCCGGCAGCCACCGCGCTGCGGCTCGTGAAACGCCCCGGGCTCGCCGCGGTCGTCGGAGGCGGGATCGGGGTCGTGGCGACCTGGCTCGGCATCTTGCTTGCCTACGACAGCTACTACTGGCCACCGGTCGGCCACGGCTGGCCGGTGAGCTTCTTCATCGTCGCGCTCGTCTTCGCCTTCTACCTGCTGGCGACGGCGGTCACCACCGGGCACCGGCGCCGTGGCGACGCGCGCCAGACCGGGCCGGCGTTGCGGGTCGCAGGCGGGCCGGGAGACTCATGTTCAGCGGACTGATGCTGAACACGTGGATCGCGGCCAGCGTCGTCGCGGTGGTCGCCGGGACGATCGGCTTCTTCGTCGTGCTGCGGGGCTCCGCCTTCGTCGCGCACGCGATCCCGAACGGCGCCTTTGCGGGAGCGGCCGGGGCGTCGCTCATCGGGGCGAGCACGATCGCCGGGCTGGCCGTCTTCTCCCTCTTCGGCGCGCTTGCCATCAGCTGGCTCGGGCGACGAGGACGCCATGACGTCGTCACCGCGCTCTCGCTCGTGCTCATGCTCGGCCTCGGGTCGCTGTTCCTGTCCTTCAGCGTCGAGTACGCCCCGGAGATCTACTCGCTCCTCTTCGGCGAGGTGCTCGGGATCGCGCGCAACGAGCTGTGGCCGATCGCCGGGCTCGGGGTCGTGTGCCTCGCCGCGGTTGCGGTCGTCTTTCGCCCACTGCTGTTCGCGTCGGTCCTCCCCGACGTCGCCGAGGCGCGCGGCGTGAGTCAGTACCGGATGGAGCTGTGCTTCCTGCTGCTCGTCGCGCTGACGACGACGGTGACCGTTCCGATCGTCGGTACGTTCTTGATGTTCAGCCTGATGGTCGCTCCCGCCGGAGCAGCGCGCTCGTTCACCGACCGACCCGGGGTCGCGGTGATGCTCTCCGTCGCGATCGCGCTCGTCACGGTGTGGGCGGCGATCGCCGTCTCGTATCAGACGAACTGGCCGATCGGCTTCTTCGTCGGCGCGTTCGGGGCGCTGTCCTACGGGTCGGGACGCGTCTTCGCTGCGTGGCGCGCCAGGCGCGTCGTCCGAGGTGACTGGGAGCCCGCCGTCGTCGCCGCGTCGTGAGGCACAACGGGGCCAGGGTTGCGGACCGCGGGACTACCGTGTTGGGAATGGCTCTCGAAGGATCCGTGCACGAGGCGGTCGGACTCCGGCTCGCCGGCGCCGATCAGCGCTACACCCCCCAGCGTCGCATGCTCGTCGAGATCCTCCGCCGAGCCGGTCGGCCGCTCACGATCCCCGAGATCCTCCAGACCGGGACTGCGTTGACCCAGAGCAGCGCCTATCGCAACATCGCGGTCCTGATCGACGTCGGCGTCGTCGAGCGGATCGCCGGCACCGACGACTACGGCCGCGTCGAGCTTGCCGAAGCATTCGCCGGGCACCACCATCACCTCGTCTGCGAGGAGTGCGGCACGGTCGAGGATCTCCACGCATCGGAGAAGCTCGAGCGCGTGCTCGGCGAGACAGCCCGGTTGGCCGCCGCGGAGCAGGGTTACCTGATCAAGGAGCACCGCCTCGAGCTGCGCGGCCGCTGCCTGCGCTGCGCCGCGAGCTGAGGCTCACATCGAGCTGATCGCCGGCGCCGAGTCGACGAACTACGCGGGCTCCTGCAGCATCTCGCGGCTCAGTTGCTCGTCGGCGCGGATCAGGCGCGTCACGGCGTCGATGAGCGCCAGGTGGGAGAACGCTTGGGGGAAGTTGCCGAGGTGCCGCCCGCTGTGGGCGTCGATCTCCTCGGCGTAGAGATCGAGGGGGCTCGCGTAGGAAAGCAGCTTCTCGCACAGCGAGCGGGCACGATCGATCTCGCCGATCTCGGCCAGCGCGGAGACCAGCCAGAACGAGCAGATCGTAAAGGACCCTTCCTCGCCGCTGAAACCGTCGTCGATCTCGTCGACCCGGTAGCGCAGCACGAGCTCGTCCTCGCTGAGCTCGTCGGCTATGGCGAGGACGGTCGCTCTGACCCGCGGGTCGTCGGGCGGAAGGAACCCGAGAAGAGGGATCAGCAGCAGCGAGGCATCGAGCGCTGTCGCACCGTAGTGCTGGCAGAAGACACCACGATCGTCTGTGCCGTTGGCGCAGACGTCGGCGTGGATTTCGTCCGCCCCGCGCCGCCACGCCGACTCGGTCTCGAGGTCGCCTCGCAGTCGCGCCAGCTTGGCGCCTCGGTCCGCCGCTACCCAGCACAAGACCTTCGAGGCCGTGAACTGCCGGGGCGGCCCCCGTACCTCCCAGATCCCCTGGTCCGGCTCCCGCCAGGAGGCGAGCGCCGCCTCCACCTGGTGCGCGAGCATCGGCCAGCGGCGCTCGTCGAGGTGGTCCCGTGAGCGCGCATGGCGGTAGGCCGAGTCGAGCAGCACGCCCCAGACGTCGAGCTGTCGCTGGTCCCACGCGCCATTGCCGATGCGGACCGGTCGCGCGCCTTCGTAGCCAGAGAGGTGGTCGAGGGTCTCCTCCTTCAGCTCGTGCTCACCGCCGATCCCGTACATGATCTGCAAGTTGGGGGATTCCTCGGCGATGTCGGAGAGAAAATAGAAGAAGTCGTTCGCTTCGCGGTCGAAACCCAGGGTGTACAGACCGCCCAGCATGAACGTCGAGTCGCGCAGCCAGCTGTAGCGGTAGTCGTAGTTCCGTTCACCGCCGGGGGTCTCCGGCAGCGAGGTCGTCGCGGCAGCGAGCAGGGCGCCCGTCGGCTCGTAGATCAACCCCTTCAGCGTCAGAGCCGATCGCTCCAGATGGCTCCGCCAGGGATGATCCGGGAAGTTGCCGCGGCTCACCCACTCGTGCCAGAAATGCCCGGTCGCTGACAGCCGTCGATGCGCGTCCTGGAAGCTCAGCGGGGGGTCGGCATCCCCCCAGGACAGCGCACAGAAGACGTGGTCACCGGCGCGCAGGCTGCGGCGAGCGATCGCTCTCGGGCCCTCGAAGCCGACGTTCAGATCGGTTGTCAGCCGGATCGGCAGCTCGTTGTCGTCGGCGCTCACCTCGGCCTCGCCGTAGCCATCCCCCGTGTGACGCCAGGATCCGCGCCGGCGCCCGTAGTCGAAGGCCGGTTCGCACTCGAGGACGAAGTCGATCTTGCCGTTCAAACAACGGACTGTGCGCAGCAGGACCTTCTCGGCATCGTGATCGGTGGGCACACGCCGGTGCGTGCTCGACCGCCGCCGCTCATGGCGCCACGGGCCGATCAGGAGCACGTCGCGTACGACGGCCCAGCCCGTCGGCGTGCTCCAGGTGGTCTCGAGAACCATGGTCCCGGGCAGGTAACGGCGTCCGGCGGGCACAGTCGCGTCGGCCGGCCCCAGCCGGAACCATCCCGCCTCTCGGCCGAGGACGGCACCGAAGACGCTCGGAGCGTCCATCCGCGGCAGGCACAGCCACTCGACGCTGCCGCTCGGCGCGACGAGGGCGCATACCTCGCAGTCAGAAAGGAACCCGTACTCGGCAATCGGCGGAAACGGGCTTCCGCGCAGCGTCGAGGCCATCGGCCGGTTCAACACGGCCACTCGGCGCTCAGGTGCGCCGCTGCGGGTCGGCGCCGACAGCGAGTGATTCCGACGGCCCGCGATCGTCCCACCGTTGGCCAGTACCCGCCCCCAATCGGCAAACAACTACCCCGATTGAGGTGATTGGAACGACGTCGCGCTGCAGCCCGTCCATGCTCACCGGGGAGCGGCGATAGCGTCCGTCGGGTCGGGGTGCGTGCCGATGGGCCGCACGCCGATCGCGCGCCGATCGCACGACGCCGGAGATGCGTCTCAGCGGAAGGGGCAGGCCCGTGCAAGCGATAGGCGTCGTCCCAGGCAAGCCCGATTCCGCCGAGGTGCTCGACGTCCCGGAGCCGCCGCGATCCGACGGCGCGGTGCTGGTGCGGGGACGACGCGTCGGGATCTGCGGCACCGATGTCGAGATCGTCGAGGACGGGTACGGCGTCGTGCCGGAGGGATCGGAGTGGCTGATCCTCGGCCATGAGTCACTGGGAGAGGTCGAAGAGGCGCCACCGGGCAGCGATCTCCAACGGGGGGATCTCGTCGTCGGCATCGTCCGGCGCCCCGATCCCGTGCCGTGCGGCTGTTGCGCCGCCGGCGAGTGGGACATGTGCCGCACCGGCGGCTTCCTCGAGCGGGGCATCCTCGGCGCGCATGGCTACGGCAGCGAGTGGTGGCGGGCCGATCCGCAGTACATCGTCAAGGCCGACCAGTCCCTCGGCGAGCGCGCCGTGCTGCTGGAGCCGACCTCGGTGGTGGCCAAGGCGTGGGAGCAGGTCGAGCGCATCGGCTCGAGGGCGTACTTCGCGCCGGAGGTCTGCGTCGTCACCGGCGCCGGGCCGGTCGGGCTGCTAGCAGCGTTGCTGGCGCGTCAGCGTGGCTTGTCGACCTTCGTCCTCGATATCGTCGCCGACGGGCCCAAGCCGCAGCTGGTCGCCGATCTCGGCGCCACCTACTCGACCGGAACGGTGTCCGAGCTGCCGGTCCGGCCCGACGTCGTCATCGAGTGCACCGGCCTCGCGCCCGTGCTCGTCGAGGTCGTCGCCAGCGCAGCGCGCAACGCCATCATCGCCCTGGCCGGCGTCTCCCACGACAGCCATCGAGTGGATGCCGATCTCAACGCGGTGAACCGCTCGATGGTCCTCGGCAACCAGGTCGTCTTCGGTACGGTCAACGCCGCACGCCGGCACTACGACCAGGCTGCCGAGGCGCTCGGCCGTGCCGATCCGCTCTGGCTGAGCCGCCTGCTGACCCGGCGGGTGCCGATGTCAGCGTGGCCCGACGCCCTGGCGCGTGGACCTGGCGACATCAAGGTCTCGGTCATCCTGGACGACGTGGCATGACAGGGCCGGCTGCGATCATCGTGCCGCCGCCCCCCGCGTACTCGGCAGCGCCGCGCCGCGCCGGGCGTCGTCTCGCCGGCCGATGAGCAGCGCGCCGCGCCAGCCGAGAGGCGGCGTGCCGGGCGTCGTCGTCGTCGGCGGAGGGCCGGCCGGGGTGTCTGCCGCCCTGCAGGCACGTGAGCTCGGCGCCTCGGTCACTCTGCTCGAATCCGGTCAGGTCGGCGGCACGAGCTTGAACCGTGGCCCGGCCCCGGTGCGCACCCTCGCCCGAGCCGCCCGGCTCGTGCGCGACTGGTCGTCGTGGGAGACCTTCGGCCTGAGCGGGGCAGCTCCGGTACCCGATCTGGTCAAGGTGATGGCCAACAGCGAGCGGGTCGCACGCTACGCGCACGACAAGAAGGACATGGCCGGTCGCATCCGCCGCCACGGGGTCGAGCTGATCGAGCACATCGGTCCGGTGCGTTTCCTCGATCCCCACACCCTTGCTGCGACGAGCGGCGACGGGGACAAGTGGTCGGCCGAGCGTGTCATCGTCGCCGTCGGGGGACACGCGGGCAGCCTGCCGATCCCCGGCGCCGAGCTCGCGCTGACCTACGAGGACCTCCCGTCGCTGAGGACGCTCCCTCGCACCGTCGCGGTGATCGGCGGCGCCGACACCGGATGCCAGATCGCGTCGATCCTCGCGAACTTCGGCGTCGGTGTGGCGCTCTTCGAAGCCGCCCCGACGCTGCTCCCCGGCGCCGATCGCGCCGTCTCGACCGAGCTGGGCGCCGCCTTCTCCGGTCGGGACATCGCCGTGCGCACGGGCGCTGTGATCGAGGCGCTTCGCAGCAGCGACGCCGGCATCTCGGTGGAGTACCAGCAGGAGGGCCTCGCCGATCGCACGACGGTCGACGCCGTCTTCCTCGCGGTCGGCTGGCCGGCGAACCTCGAGCAGCTCGAGCCCGACCGCGCCGGCCTCTGCTGCGGCGAGGGCGCGCTCACCGTCGACGACTACCTGCGCACCGACGTCGAGCACATCTTCGCCGCCGGTGACGTGAACCGGCGGTCGATGGTCGTTCAGACCGCCCGGCTCGAGGGGCGGATCGCCGCGCACAACGCCGTGCTCGGACCGCAACGGCAGATCTGCTACGACGTCGTGCCGACCGCCAGCTTCACCGACCCCGAGTACGGCCGGGTCGGGCTGACCGAAGCACAGGCCGCCGCCGGCCACGACGTCGTCGTCGGCGTCGCCTACTACGAGGACCTGCTTCGACCGGTCGCCGACGGCCGTCCGGAGGGCTTCTGCAAGCTCGTCGCCGACCGCGCCACCGGCGCCATCCTCGGTGCCCACGTGCTCGGCGACTACTCGGCAGAGATCGTCCAGAACGTCGCCGCGGCGATGGCGGGCGGGATGAACGTCGAGCAGGTAGCCGAGCTGCAGCTGGCCTTTCCCACCTTCACCGAGGGCGTCAACGTGGCAGCCCAGAAGATCTGCCGGCAGCTGGAGATCGGTCACTTTCCGCAGGTCTGGAGCTACCTCGGCGCCGAGGAGGACGCCTGAACTGATCAGAGGGGCGGCGCTAGGCCTGGAGCGCGCTCTCGAGGATGTGGGTGTCGGACGGTATTCCGTGCGTGCGCCAGGCGTGACGACGGACTTCGTCGACGAGCTGGGAGTCGCCCGCACCTCGCAGCGAGACGGTGCACAGCGGGCACCTCACAAGCCGCTCGACCGAGGCCAGCTTCGCCGAGAGCAGATCGACCTCACACCGCTCCGCGGAGCGGTGGTATGCGCCGCGCCGGTGCTCCCGCATGCTCCACCACAGCACGGGGATCACCGCGATGCCGACGCCGAGGATCATTGCCGGAAGAGTGATCGCGAGCCACATGGAGCACCTCCTCAGCCAACGGGCTCCGGGGTGCCGGAGCCTGACGAGTTATCCGTGAGTCAAATTACGCGACGAGCCGCAATTGCTCCAGATGGCACGGCGTTGATTTTGGGTCAACAGCAGCGCGCGACGAGTAGAATTTCCGAGTGCCTCGCCGCAGGCTCTGGTGTGTCACGGCCGCAGTTGCCGGCCTCGTCGCCACGGTTGCCGTTGCCTCGGACCCTTCGCTGAGCTTTGCGCAGCGGGCTCCGGTCGTGAGGGCGGTCATCGAGACCGCGATCACCATCGTCGGTTCGCTCGTCGCCTTCCTCGTCTTCGGCCGCTACCGGCGGCGGCTGAGTCCCGCCGACCTGGGCATCGCCGGTGCCGTCGCCATCTTCGCCCTCTCGCCTGCGCTGTGCGTTGGGCTGCCGGAGGTCGCCCACCATCAGCTCGAGGACGTGGGCGGCTGGACGAGCCTCGTCGCACGGGTGTGCTCCGCCGGGCTGCTGTGGTGGGCGAGCGGCCAGTCCGCCCGCTTGCCCGTCGACGAGCTTGCCCTGCGGCCGGCACGCCGCGCGACTGCCCAGCGAGACAGGCCCACGAGCAGCACCATCGTCGCCGTGCCGGCGGTGGCGCTGGCATCGGTCGTGGTGCTGTTGATCGCCCGCTACGACCCCGACAGTGCCACAGCGACGGGCCTGTCGGCGCACGCCCCGCGCCCGTTCGCGCAGCCCGGCGTCGCCGTCATCCAGCTGATCTGCTTCGTGCTGTTCCTCGGCGCCGCAGTGCGGTTCTCCGGTCGCCGAGCCCCGACCGACGACCGGTTGCTCGACTGGTTGAGCGTCGGGAGCGTCTTCGTCGCCGTCGCCAGTCTCGATTACGCCCTGTACCCGACGCTCGATCCGAACCAGCTGCACCTCGGAGACGTCTATCGAGTTGCGGCGGTGTTTGCCTTCGCAGTTGGCGCCGTCGCCGAGATCGGCTCCTACTGGGCGGAGAGCAGCAGGCTGGCGAGGCTCGAGGAGCGGCGCGCCCTCGCGCGCGACATCCACGACGGCGTCGCGCAAGAGCTGGCGTTCCTCACATCGGAAATGCGCACGCACACGGCGAGCGATATCGACGAACGCGCGCTCGAGCGTCTTCGGGCGGCGACGGACCGCGCGCTGGCCGAGTCCCGTCGCGCCATCGCCGCGCTCGTCACCGAGCAGCCTCTCACCTTGGGCGGCGATCTCGAACAGGCCCTGCGACAGCTCGCCCTCGACACCGGCACGTCGCTCGACCTCGACGTCCAGTCGTCGTGCTTCGACCCCGCCAGCTGGGAAGTCGTCGTCAGGATCGTGCGCGAGGCGGTCGTCAACGCCATCCGCCACGGGCACGCCAAGCTCGTCCGCATCGACCTGCACGGCGACGACGCTCCGGTGCTGCACGTGATCGACGACGGCAGCGGGTTCGACCCGAGCGCCCTCTCGACCGCCGGCGATCGGTTCGGTCTGGTGGCCATGCGCGAGCGCGCTCAGTCCCTCGGCGGTCGATTCTCGGTCTACTCGAGCCCCGGAGCTGGCACGACGGTCGAGGTCTCGTGGGCGTCCCCGAACGTGTCGTAGTCGCCGACGACCATCCGCCCACCCGTGCCGCGGTTCGCCGTGCCCTCGAGGCAGGCGGTTTCGTCGTCTGCGGGGAAGCGTTCGACGCGTCCGGCGCGGTGGCCGCCGTCGAGGCGACCGCTCCCGACGCCGCGCTGCTCGACATCCGCATGCCCGGCAGCGGCATCGCCGCAGCAGCTGCGATCTGCGCGGCGTCTCCCCAGACGGCGGTCGTCATGCTGACGGTCTCCGAGGAGGAGGAAGACCTGTTCGCAGCGTTGCGTGTCGGTGCGCTCGGCTACGTGCTGAAGGGCGGCGACCTCGCAGAGCTCGCGGGGATGCTGCGGCAGGCGATCAGCGGCGAGGCGGTCCTGCGCGGCCCGCTGCTGCGACGGGTGATCGAGGAATTCCAGGTGCAGGAGCGACATCGGCTGTTCCGCTCCTCGCCGCGGGTTCGCCTCACCGAGCGGGAGCGCGAGGTGCTCACATTGCTCGACGACGGTGCGAGCACCGCGGAGATCGCGCAGCGCCTGTACATCGCGCCGGTCACAGTTCGCAGCCACATTGCAGCCATCTGTCGCAAGCTGCGCGTCCCGGATCGTGAGGCCGCAGTGCGCGAGCTGCGCGTGCGCCCGGTCGGGACGATGCAGGCTCGGCCGGATGGAAGCTGACACCTGGCGCGGGCCGAGGGCGTGCCTACGCCACGGCCGGCGGCGCGAACGTCGAGTGAGCGAGCGCGGCCGTCGTCACGGCCCGGCCCAGTCCGAGTGCGCGTCCGAGGCCGGGAACGACTCCTCCTCCTCCTCGTCGAGGCGCGCCTCGGTCGCCGACTCCTGCGCGTCGAGTCGTTCGAGCCGCTCGACGGTCAGCTCGCCGATGCCGGCGAGCACGACGCTCGCCGCACCGAGAACGTCGCTCGACGGCGCGAAGCGGTGGTTCGGCACGGCGACCACGCGCATCCCCGCAGCGACGGCCGAGCGCACCCCGTTCGCGGAGTCCTCCACCGCAACGCACGCCTGGGCGGGCTGGCCGAGTCGTCGCGCCACCTCGAGGTAGACGTCGGGCGCCGGCTTGCCACGCTCCACCTCCTCCGACGACACCGTCGCGGCGAAACCACCCCGCAGGCCGGCACGCTCGAGCACGGCGTCGATGACGATCCGGTTCGCCGACGACGCCAGACCGAGCGGCCAGCGGGCGCCGATGCGGCGCACCGCCTCCACCGCTACGGGGAGCAGCGGCAGGCCCGACGGCTCCTCGGAGTCGACGAGCACGCCGTCGAGGTCGAAGACGACCGCCTCGATCATCGGACGCCGCCCTTGCCGTCGACGGCCGCCTTCCCCGGGAGGCGGCCGTCCGGTCGCCGGTCGGGCGGGCGCAACGGCGAGATCGGGGTGACCGGGAAACGGCGCGGCCCGGACCACAGCGCCGCCGGTGCCGAGACGGCGCTCGCCACGGCGTAGGCGGCTCGTTCGTAGTTGACACGCCAGCCGACGAAGTGCGGCCAGGCCTGCTCGGGGTCGCGCTCGATCGGGAACTCGACGCTGCGCAGCCGCGAGACGGCCTCGAGGAAGTCCTCGTAGGTGAGCGTGATGCCCGCCGTGGGCTCGGCCTCCTCGGGCACGTCGACGCCGATCGCCCGAGCGACGCGGTTGAAGCACGTGAAGCCGCCCCGCAGGCACAGCCGTGCGGCGATCTCGGGGGCGGTCGAGGGGCACAAAGCGAGGTACATCGCAGCCGAGTCGAGCACCCCGAGCAGCGCCGTGACCCAGGACGTCAGCGGCCGCGGCGAGCGGAAGTAGACGAGCACCACGTAGGTCGTGTGGCTCTCGGTGACGTCGGCCGCCCAGCGCTCCCACTCCTCGTACAGCCCGGGCAGCGTGCCGACCGTCGACACCCCCGTGCCGAGCGCGTAGTGCGTGCGCGCCAGCAGCTCGGGGCCCCAGGTCGGCACGCCGGCACGCGCGACGAGCAACGCGACCGAGGTCTCGCGGCGGTTGAACGCCGCGTACAGCGCGGGCAGGTAGCCGATCTGCAGCGCGACGGTGCCGAGCGCGGCGAACGCTGCGAGCACGGCGATCACGTTCTCCCCGGCACCGTGGGGCACGGCGAAGCCGATCGTGCTCATGTCCGAGCCGGCCTGGGCCAGCGTGTGCGCGAAGGAGGCTCCTGACACCGGCAGCAGCAGCAACGCGAAGCCGACCAGGAAGACCGCGAGCCACACGGCGAGCTGGATGATGAGGGCGGCCGGCGCCTGCACGGCGAGCACGGCGTCGCGCCGTTTGTTGTCGTTGATCGGCCTGGCGAGGGCCCAGAACAGGTGGTCGACGAACCAGGAGACCGAGTAGGTCATCCAGGTGCGCACCTGTCGCGGCACCACCACGGTGCCCACCACGCTGGCGCCCGCCAGCAGGATGAGCACGCACCCGAGCGCAGCCCCGAGGTCTCGCAGGATCACGCCGCGATCACCGCCGTGCGTCCCGCGCCGGCCACGCGCCGCGACTTGGGGCAGATCGTCCAACCGGCGGGAACGCCTGGGCCTCGCACGCCGGTCACCCCGCCATTGTCGCTCACGCCGGCCGGGGACGTGCCCGCCGAGGCGTGGCGCGAGGTCGAGCTGAGCCGGCTGGTCACTCGCGCCGAAACCCGGAACGACGGTCGCTTCGGCGCCGGCCTTCCGCCGGGTCGGCGGGGTCGGCCGGGTCGGCCGGGTCGGCACGGGCTGGCTACGCTGGCATGGGAGGGCCGATGAGCTACCTCGCCCCATGGAGCTTCGATCCCTTCGTCGTCGTCGCGGCGATGATCGCCGCGCTGCACGAGACCGGGCTGGCCCGCCTGGCGCGACGCTCCACCGCGGCCCGCACCCGGCTGAGACGCCGCCGCTCCTGGTACTTCTACGCCGGCCTGGCGCTGCTCGTCCTCGTCGTCGTCTCGCCGATCGACTACTGGGCCGACGACTACTTCTTCGTGCACATGATCGAGCACATCCTGATCATGTTCTTCGCCCCGCTGCTCGTGGTCGCCGGCGCCCCGTGGCTGCCGCTGGTGCACGGCCTGCCGCTCGGGCTGCGCCGGCGCCTTGGACGCGCCGTCCTGCTCGGCCCGCTGTCACCGCCGCTGCGCGCCGTCGGGCGCTTCGTCAGCGACGGCCGCGTCGCCGTGGTGGCCTTCGCCGCGGCGATGGTGCTGTGGCACGTCCCCGCGGCCTTCGACCTCGCCGAGCGCAACCAGCTCGTCCACATCTGGTTGATGCACGCCAGCTTCTTCCTCACCGGGGTGCTGTTCTGGTCCCAGATCGTGCCGTCGTACCCGCTGCGGCCGCGCCTGACCCGCGTCGGCCAGATCGGGGCGATTCTCGTGGTCAACCTGGTGATGTTCGTGCTGGCGATGGCGCTCAGCATCTTCACCACGACCTCGTGGTACGACGCGTACGCCCACGTGGCGGGCGTGACACTCTCGCCCTTCGCCGATCAGCAGATCGGGGCGGCGATCTTGTGGGTCTGCGGCGACTTCTGGGCCGTGCCGGCACTGATCTACGTCATCCGCCAGGCGATCACAGAGGACGGCTCGGCGAGCGCGGTGCTCGAGCGCGCCTTCCACCATGCGCCGGCGGTGTCCTTCGGGCAGGGCCGGCCGCCGGTGGCCACCGCTCAGTCCGCCTCGATGCGTTCGAGGACCGGAAAGGCATAGCCGATCGCGGCGGTCACTGCGCCGAGCAGCATCAGGGCCGCGCCGGCGAAACGACCCGCGTGCCAGAAGCAGAGCAGGCCGCCGAGACCCGCCAGCACGATCCCGATCGCCCCGACACGCGCGGACAGCCGGGGGATTCGCGCCAGGGAGCGGGAGTGCAGCACGAACGCGACCGCGAGCACGACGAGCGGCACGCCGAGCGACGCGTGCGCGACGTAGAGGGCCGCGCCCCGCGCCGGGAGCACGCCGCTCGGTCGCCCGAAGGGGACCGTGAGGAAGGCGGCGATGCCGACGGCGAGCTCGACGACGACCAGCGCGCCGAGCGTCCCGGCGAGGCGCAGGCTCACCCGATCACCGCCGACGCTGCCCCCGTCCGGTGCCGCGCGCTCAGCCTCGACGGGCGCCTCCGGGACGGGTCCGGCGCCGGCCGAAGCGGGCGCCTGGAGCTCCGCCGCCTCGAGCTTGCGGGCTCGCCGTTCCTCGGGGTCCTCGTGGATGAGGTGCCACCATCCGGCGACAACGAGCAGGGAGAAGACCGGCCATTCGACGGAGTAGAACCAGCTCAACCCGTTCCCGGCGAGGGCGCGTGTCGCCTGCCACCAGCCGGCCAGGGCGCAGGCCGGCGCGAGGACGACGACGGCGAGGTGCAGCAGCAGGGCGCGGCGCGACAGCCAGCGATCACGCTGCCCTCGTTGCGCCACAGCGTTCTAGGATGGCGCATGGTCGCGCCGGGCGAGAGTCCGCCCGCCACCTCTCGCCCGGCGAGCGCCGGCGACCCGCTCGGGAACGGTCAGGAGCCGCTCGAGCCCGTGGCCACCGGGCCGCTGCGGCCGCCGGCGGGGATCCCCCGCCGGGCCCTCTGGGTCGGGCTCGCCGTCTTCGCCGTCCTCGGGATCGGCGGGGCGCTCGCCGAGCGTGCCATCCCTCTGCCCGGGTCCACCCCGACGGCCAGCCCTCCCTCGACCACGGCGGCGGCTCCCGCCGTGCAGCGCTCGCTCGCCGGGTACGACGGGCTCCGCCGGCTCACCGGCGCACCGGCACCGGCGATGGCGCTGAGCGCCGCCGGCGTGGCGCGCTTCTCGCTCGGGTCGCTGCTGGGCAGGCCGGTGATGGTCACCTTCCTCGGGGCGACCTGCGGCGGGATCTGCCCCGTCGTCACCGCCGAGCTGCGAGCGGCGCAGCGTGACCTCGCGCGCGCCGGCGTGCACCCGTCGGTGGTGATCGTCGACGCCGACCCGCGCCTGCTCGGCGCGCAGGGCATCCTCGCCGCGCGGTCAAGCGGCGTGCTCGCCGGGCTGGGACATGCCAGCTTCCTCGACGGTTCCATGCCGCAGCTGGAACGAGCCTGGCGCTCCTACGGCGTGACCGTCGAGCTGCAGCCGGCGACGGGCGCGCTCGCCTACACCGACGTCATCTACCTGATCGACGACCGCGGCCGGCTGCGCGACTCGGTCACGCCCTTCGCCAACCTCGCGTTCTCGGGCAGCGCATCGCTTCCTGCCGCGCAGGTTCAGCGCTTCGCTGCGGGGCTCGCGGCGGCCGCCCAGGCGCTGGCGCGGTGACGGACCGTTCGTCGCGCCGGCCCGACGAGCTCGCCCTCGCCCTGTACGGCGCGGGTGGCAGGACCTCACGTCGTGAACGGTGGCGGCGCTGGGCGCGAACGGGGCTGCCGATCAGCGCGGCGATCGTTGTCGTGATCGCCGTCGCCGTGATCGTCGACCAGCCTTCGCCGGTCTCCCGTGCGAGCGAGCGCTCCGCCGGCGTGGCCCTGCTGAACCAGGTGAACGGCGACGTCACCCCGTGCGCGTTCGCGCTCGGCGAGGCGGCGACGCTCTATCGGGGCGAGGTCGCCGGCAGCCTGCGCCCCGGGCAGCGCTCGCAGGTGCCCACCTTGCTGCAGGATGACGCAGACGCCTGCTCGTTCACCTCGGCGAACATCAACGACCTGACGAGCATCGAGGAGCCCGGCACGGGGATCGGGAGGTACCTCGCCGAGGTGGTCGCGCTGTCGGTCACCTGGACGACCTCGGACGCGCTGGGGGCGATCGACGACGTCATCGCGCTGAGCAGCCACCGGGCAGACCGCCACGCGGCGCGCGATCTCGCGTTGCGCCAGCGCTACCTCGGCGGGGACCGTCGCGCCGCCCGCACCGCGCTCGCCGCCGCCGACCGGTTCGTCGGCGGCGGGCTCCCGGCTCTCGGCCTGCCGGCGGTCAGCCTGACGAGCTGAGCTGGCCCGGGCTGCCGCCCACTGCCTGAGCCTTCGAGCCGCCCGACCAGGGCAACGCGCCGCCGCGTCGGCGGCGAGAGCTCCGCCAGGGCTCGAGGAGCGGCACCGGCGAGCGCCGCTCGGCGCGCACGACCTCGTCGAGCTCGTGGTCGAGGTCCTGCTCGTCGGAGAGGAATCGCATCAGGTTGAGGAAGATCACCGGCAGGAACGCCGCCGTCGCGCAGCCCCACAGCACGCCGGCGGCGAGCTGCTGGTCGGCGATCAGGCTGATCGTCCCGCGGGTGTGACCGTAGGCGGGGTACCAGGCGTTGCGCGTGAAGGCGACGAGGTACGCGAGCAACCAGACCGTCCACATCGCCGGCACGGCGAGGGCGATCCGCCGCCCTCCCGAGACGTGGGGAACGAAGGGCGGCGAGGCGACGAGCTCGCTCCAGAACAGGCCGCCGACAATGGCGAAGCACGCCACCTCGGCGGCGAGCAGGGCGGGCGAGGCACGCAGCGCGTCGACCGCCGCCGGCGTGCGCCAGAGGACGAGCGTGAGGAGGTAGGCGACCAGTGCCGGCGCAGCACGGCGCAGGTCACGGCCGCGCCGGCGTCCGGCTGAGCGCGGCGACGAATCGGGCGAACCGGCCGCCGGTCGGGCTCAGGCCGGCCAGTGGAGCCCCGAGCGCGAGCAGCGCCGGCAGCGCCAGGGCGAGCAAGGCGAACTGCACGGACTCGGCGACGTCGTAGCGGCGCGCCGCCGGCTCGAGCGGCGGCAGCACGGCGGCGAGCAGGGCGACCACCGCTCCTGCACGCACCAGCGCGCGCAGCCGTGGCGCAGGTGCGGCCCCGCCCGCCGTGGCCGGGCTCAGCTGCTCGGTCGCCGTTGGAAGTACCCCCACAGGATCACGATCAGGAGCGTGCCGATCGGGATGGCGAAGGTCAGCGCCTGCGGTCCGTCGACGCCTGCCGATGCGAGCATGTGGGCCTTCCGTTCGAGCTCGGTGCGCTGCCAGGGTGACAACCCTGGAGAGCGGAGACGACTAGAGAACGTAGAAGAACAGCCAGAACAGCAGGCTCACGAGGGCGTAGTACATCCAGAAGTACGAGCAACCCTCGAGGTTGGCCCGCAACAAGCGGGTCGATATGGCGGTCTCCCCCGCGGCGGAGCGGCCGGCCTGCAGCGTCGCACGCACACGCAGCGCCCGGGCGAGCACGGTCTCGAGCCAGTAGATGCACGCTGCCAGCGAGGCGATGTTCATCGCCGCCCAGCCGATGAAGCACGAGGCATAGCCGCTCGAGCCGGGAAAGAACGGGAGCCTGGTCAGCTCGAAGATCTGCAGTCCCATCGCCACCAGCCCGCCGAGGATCGCCGTCCAGCCGGCGACCATCCAGTCGATCGTGAACCCCGCGCGCAGGCGGCGCACGCCGTAGACCTGGATCAGCGCACTCGCCGCGACGACGGCGAAGATGGCTGCACCGAGGGCGGTGGGCGCGGTGACGCCGTGCGGCCGCCACAGATCCTCGTTGTTGGACGATCGCAGGTAGAAGTAGGCGAAGGCCAGGCTGGCGTAGGCGAAGGTGACGATCCCGATCATCAGCCGGCCGCCGGTGAAGATCGACAGCTCGGCGGCACGGACCTCGTACTCGGCCTCCTCGGGGGTCGAGACGATGTGGCGTGCCTGGATCTCGGTCAGCGACGATGTGTCAGCCACCGGAGCCCGTCCCCTCGCCGCTCGCCGCGAGCGCCGGGCCGCCGGAAAGGTCGGCGACCGGCGGCGCGTCCGGCTCGCCATAGTGGTACGGGTCGTCGAGCACGAGCGGGATCCGCTCGAAGTTGTACGGCGGCACCGGCGTCGGCGTCTGCCACTCGAGGCCGAGCGACGCCCACGGGTTGGCCGGGGCACGCTTGGGGTCGATCCACACCGACCAGACGAAGTTGGCGATGAAGAAGAGGAAGGACGAGCCGAGGACGTAGGCGCTGATCGAGGAGAAGTCGTTCAGGCCCTGCAACCGGGAGGCGTACTCGAAGACCCGCCGCGGCATGCCGAGGAGGCCGACGATGAACAGCGGGAAGAACGTCAGGTTGAAGAAGACGAACATCAACCAGAAGTGGATCTGGGCGAGGCGCTTGTTCAGGGTGTGACCGGTGATCTTCGGCAGCCAGAAGTAGAGGCCGGCGAAGAAGGCGAAGATCAGCCCGCCCATGATCGTGTAGTGGAAGTGGGCCAGGACGAAGAAGCTGCCGTGCACCGTCACGTTGACGGGCACGTCGGAGAGGAACACGCCGGTCACCCCGCCGATGAGGAAGTTGAAGAACACGGCCAAGGCGAAGAGCATCGGCACCTCGAGGCGGATCCGCGCCTTCCACAGGGTGCCGAGCCCGACGAGGAAGATGAAGCCGGTCGGGATCGAGATGAGCTCGGTGGTGAGCATGAACAGCGGTCGCATGTCGGGGTTGATGCCGGAGACGAAGAGGTGGTGCTGCCACACGAAGAACGACAGCAGCGCCACGCCGACCATGCCGGCGGCACCGACGCGGTAGGCGAAGAGCGGCTTGCGGCAGAAGACGGGGAGGATCTCGGCGACGATGCCGAAGCCCGGCAGCGCCATGATGTAGACCTCCGGGTGGCCGAAGAACCAGAAGAGGTTCTGCCACAAGAAGCTGCTCCCACCATGCTCGTTGACGAAGAACGCGGTCTGGGCCGTGCGGTCGAGCAGCCCGAAGAGCCCGGCCGCGACGAGCACCGGGGTGGCCAGGGTGAGCAGCGACGTCGTGGCGAGCAGCGCCCAGCAGAAGATCGGCAGCCGGCTCCAGGTCAAGCCCGGCGCGCGGTAGTGGATGATCGTGACGGCGATGTTGAACCCGGCGGCGATCATCCCGGCACCGATCACGGCAAAGCCGGCGAGATAGGCGTCCATCCCGGCCGTTGCCTGGGTCTGCAGCGGCGCGTAGCCGGTCCATCCCGTCGGGAAGCCACCGAGCGGCAGCGCGGTCAGGATGATCACGTAACCCGCCATGAAGGTCCAGAAGGAGAAGGCCTCCACGCGTGGGAAGGCCATCCGCCGCGAGCCGATCATCAGCGGCACGAGCCAGTTGCCGAGCGGGCCGACCACGACCGAGGTCGCCATCATCATCATGATCGTGCCGTGCTCGCCCACGATGTCGATGTACGTGCCCGGGCCGATCAGCCGGTTCTCCGGAGTAAGCAGCTGGCTGCGGATCGCCATCGCCAGCAGCCCGCCGGTGAAGAAGAACAGCAGCACGCCGATCAGGTACTGCTGGCCGACGATCTTGTGGTTCAGGCTGAAGCGGAAGTACTTCCCCCAGCCGGGCTGGTCCCACAGCTCGTCGTGCGCCTCGGGCGAGACCTCGGCGCCGATCAGCTTGGCGCCGGGGTAGTTGAGAGCGCCGATGCCGATGTACCAGCCGACGAGCCCGAGGGCGTAGCCGAGCACGATCGCCACGTCGTTCTGGCCGCTCCCCTGGACGTGCGTGTAGCCCGAGGCGATCGAGTTGCCGATGAAGTGACCAAGAGCGTAGCCGCCGACGGCGAGCACGACCGCCGTACCGAGGTGCTGGCCGAGCCAGGCGGGCCGGCGCCTCGCGGTCGACTGCACGGCCACCAGGTGGGTCGGCTGCCCCGGTTCGGACGAGACGTCCAGGTTGACGGCCATCGGTCAGGCAGCTCCTCGAACGTCGGAGACAGGCGAGGGCGACGACCGGCGCCGCCACGCAGGGAAGGGTGCGGTCACGTCTTCGTCAGGCTCTTCGTGCTGACCGGCTGCGCGCCGTAGACCTCGACCTTGGAGTACGGGTCGATGTTGTCCGGGTAGTAGCCCCCGTCTGCGCCGTTGGCGTCGGGGGTGTAGGTCCAGGCGAACGGCGGCAGGAGCTTGGTCGCCGGTGCGAGGCTCCGCTCGGTCGAGGTCGCCCAGGCCACGAAGGCGGCTGGTGTCTCGACCTGGCCGAAATTGTACATGGCGCCGTGCCAGATGCCGCACAGCTCGCTGCAACGCACCGTGAACTGCCCGAGCTGCTGCGTGCGGGTGTAGGCGATGTTGTCGTAGCCCGGGTTGGCGTCGGCTTTCACGCCGAGCTGATAGGCCCAGAAGGAGTGGATCACGTCGAGCGAGGTGACGTGGAAGACCACCGTGGTGTCGTTCGGAAGGACGAGCCGGTTGGTCTCGAAGCCCCCGAAGGTCGGGTAGCGGTAGGTGAACTTCCACTGCTGGCCGATCACCTGGACGGTGAGCGGGTTCCGCGAGTGCAGCGCCCAGATCGGCGCCGGGCCCTCGCCGCCGCCCGAGCCGCCCTGGGTCACGAGCTCGATCGTGCCGAAGAGGAACAGGCCCATCACGATCAAGGTGGTGGATCCGATCCAGGCGAGCTGGATGCCGAGGTTGCCGCGGGAGTTCGGTCCGGCGACCGGCTCGGGGGCGCCCGGGCGGGCTCGCCAGGTGACCAGGGCGTAGAGGAGGTAGATGACGACGGCGAAGACCACCGGGATGGCACACACGAACAGCACGTTGGCGTCGAACTGGTCGCTGGCGGCGGCCGATCCCATCGCACCGGGAGGAAGGTGCGGGCCGGCGAGCAGGTAGAAGAGGACGTCCGCGACGACGGACAGGACCACCCAGATGACGATCAGCTCCAAGAAGTGGTGCCGCCCCCTCGGCTGGCTCCCGCCGCCGGCAGCCTGCGCTGGGCCCGACGAGCTCGGTTCGGACGCCGCCGACGAAGCGCTCACTGCACCACCATCAGGCCGCCCATGTAGCCGAGCGTCTGCATCGGCCCCCCGTTGCCGAAGAGGAACCCCAAGCCGCAGGGGACGAAACACTGCCAGGGATAGGTCCCGCGTCCCCCGTGGTGAAGGAGAAGGTGAGGGTGTTGTGGATCGACGACGGCTGGCACGGCGCCGCCCCGCAGATGTTCGAAGCGTTGGGGTTGACCCCCACGAGCGGCACGTTGATCCCGAGCTGGGGGATGCTGAAGGTGTGGCCGACGCCGTTACCGGCGTTCGAGTTCGTGAGGACGTAGGGCCGTCCGTTGAGCGTCGAGTCGCTCACCCCGGTCACCAATCCGAGCTGCTGGTTCCGAAGCGGGCTGCCGGTGTCGTACTGCAGCAGCGTGACGTCGATCCGCGTGTGCGCCGGCACCTGCCAGAGGGTGGTGTGCACCCAGGAGCCGGAGGGCGACTGCGTGAGATAGGAGACCCAGGTCGGGTGCGGCCCGAAGCCGATCGAGCCGACGGTCTGCACCCGCAGATGGACAGGCTGGCCAGGAGTCGCGGTAAAGGTGAGAGTGGGCGGGCTCGAGCCGACGAAGGACATCGCCGTGAACACGACCAGCCCGACGCCAACAGCCAGGAGAACGGCCGCCGTGACCAGGCGGCGGGTCACCCGCCAACCGGTGCGGAACGGCCCGCGGTGGCTCGGAGCAGGACTCCGTCCTCCTCGATCGGCCGTCGCACCACTCGGCACCACCCCCGTCGGCGCACCGCCGGACGAGGGGACTCGTCCCGGCAACTGCTTCCAGACTGCCCTGCTCATCGTAGGGGACTACATGAGGAGACGCAACGGTCATCGGAGCGTGGTTGCGGTCGCGTACCCAGGGCTGCCGGTCGTGGCGACCGGTCGCACCCGGCCGTCGAGGCCCGGCCGTCGCCCTACGGCCGGCGGTCGTCACTCGAGGTCGCCCGGGTACCGTCGCTCGGCCGCCTCGGCGAGCTGGTCGGCACGCCGGCGCAGGAGCAGCAGCAACGCGGCGATCACGATCGCGGCGACTACGCCGAGAACGATGTCGAGGGTGGTGGAGAGATGGCGAAACGCGTTCCCCGCCAAGTACGAGGCGAAGGTGTAGAGCGCGGCCCAGATCACCCCGCCCGCGGCGTTCGCCGGCAGGAAACGGCGCCAGGCCATCTTGCTCGTCCCGGCGAGGAACGCTGCGTAGGTCCGCAGGATGGACACGAACCGCCCGAGGAACACGACCTTCACGCCGTGCTCGTCGAAGACGTAGCGGGCGATCTTCAGCCGGCGCTGGTCGAGACGCACCTTCGGCCCGTAGCGGCGCGCCAGGCGGTAGCCGCCCGTGGATCCGATCCAGTACCCGACGTTGTCGCCGATCACGGCTGCGCAGGCGGCGACGGCGAAGATGACCCACGGCGAGAGGCGACCCGTCCGGCCGGCATAGAGGCCGGCGGCGATGACCGCTGTCTCGCCGGGCAGGGGGATCCCGAGGCTCTCCCCGGCGACCAGCCCGAAGACGACGGGATACCCAGCCGTGGCGACCAGGCTGTCGACGAAGCTCACGGCGAGCTGGCCGGCGCTCTCACGACCGGGTTGTACCCACCGGCGCAGGCTGGGCCGGGTGGCGACTGCGGCGGCGGGGAGCGCACCCCGCCGTCGCGGCCTCGGTGCTCCCCGGAACCGGCGATTAGGCCATGACAGTCGCCGCGGCGACGCCGGCGCTCAGGAGCGCACGAGTCGGGTCGAGAGGTCGATGCCGCCCGCTGGAGCCGGGCCACCCCGACTGTGCGGCGCGGGTTGGCTAGGGAGCTCGGCCCAGACGATCTTGCCGCCCTCGGGGCTCTGCTCGGTCCCCCAGGCCGCAGCGAACGTGGCAACGAGGTACAGGCCACGCCCGTGCTCGCTCTGCTCGGTCGCGGCGCGCAGGTCGGGCGTGCCGCGCCCCTCGTCGTGCACGTCGACGCGCAATCCCGACGCGGTGAGCGACAACCGCAGCCGGCACGGGCTCTGGGCGTGCTCGAAGGCGTTGGTGACGAGCTCCGAGACGATCAGCAGCACCTCGTCCATGACGTCCTCGACCTGCCAGCCCTGCAGCACGGCGCGGACGAACCGTCGCGCCATGGCCACGCTGGCGGGATCGTTCACGAGGAACAGTTCAGCGTCCCGGCCTCGCCGCTTGCCGAACGCTTCGAGGAGGTCCACGAGGTAGGCCAGGTCGGCGTCCTTGAGCACGAACGCGTCGGCTCGCTGCGAGATGTCGCCGCCCTGGCCGGGTGTGCCGGTGAACACGACGATCTTGGAGAGCGCCGAGCTTTCCCGGATGCGGGTCAGCACCTCCCGTCCCGCCAGTCCGGGCAGGCCGAGGTCGAGGACCACGATGTCGGGCTGAAGCGACGCGGCGATCTCAACGGCTCCCGCGCCATCGCTGGCCTCGCCGACGACCTCGAACCCACCTCGCAGGCGCAGAGCCGTCCGCACCATCTGTCGGATCTCGGGCAGGTCGTCGACGAGGACGACGGAGATCACGTCGCGCTCTCGGGCTACCGGGTCGCCGCTGGACGAACTCACCGCGTCGCCTCGTGACCGGCCGCCCCGTGACCGGCCGCTGGCGCAGGCAGCGTCACGACGAACGCGGGCGGAGCCGCATGCTCGCCTGGTTCATACCAGGCATCGCCACGCTGGGCACGCGCCAGCTCGCGCGACGATGAACAAACCGAGGCCCGACCCGCTGTTGCGCGTGCTGGTCGTGAAACGGCCGAACAGCCGGGGACGAATCTCGTCGGGAACCCCCGCGCCGGCGTCCTGCACCAGGATCTGCACCGTGCCATCGCCATTGCGCGCCTGCAGACGTACAGGCGGCGCGCCGTGGCGCACGGCGTTGGTCACCAGGTTGTCCAGCATCTGCGCCAGACGGATCGGATCGCCGTCGACGCTCAGGTGCGGGTCGCATTCGACCTCGATCGCGACGTCACCGAATTGCTGGCGTGCCGCAGCCGTCGCGGCCGCGAGCAGCGGCAGCACCTCGACGGTGGAGATCTCGAGCTCCATTTTCCCCGCCTCGAGGCGCGACACCGTGATGAGGTCGGCAAGCAGCCGACGCAACCGGACAGCACTGGTGTGCATCGAGTCCAGCGCCGCCCTGCGTTCAGCGGGCGTGAGCGCGTCGAGATGCGCGACGAGGAGGTCGGCCGAGCCGGCGAGCACGCTGATCGGGCCGCGCAGCTCGTGCGCGGTGATGCCGAGAAACGCGGACTGCTCGGCTGCGGCGCGTGACAGCCGTTCGTTGGCGCTCTCGAGCTCCTCGAGCAGCCGGCGCCGCTCGGTGACGTCGCGGGTCACCTTGCCGAACCCGATGTGGTTGCCCTCCGCGTCGCGAACGGCAGTGATCACGACGAGGGCCCAGAAGCGGCTCCCGTCCTTGCGGATCCGCCATCCTTCCTCCTCGTAGCGACCCTCGCGTAGGGCGATCTCGAGCTCGTTCTCGGGATGGCGGATCGCCTGCTGCTCGGGTGGGTAGAAAACCCGGAAGTGCTGTCCGATGATCTCGCCGCCCGTGTAGCCCTTGATTCGTTGCGCGCCGGCGTTCCAGCTCGCGACGTAGCCGGCAGGGTCGAGCATGAAGATCGCATAGTCCTGCACCGCCTCGACGAGCAGGCGGAACCGTTGCTCGCTGTGGTGCAGCTCCTCGGTCGCAGCCAGCTCTGCGGTCAGGTCCTGCACCTGTAGGAAGATGTAGAGGGCACGCCCCTTCGAGTCGAGCACCGGCGCGAGCGTGCTGAGCACATGGCGAGCGCCGTGGCCGGTGGCGATCTCGTGGCGGACCCGGACCGCCGAGTGCGCGGTTGGCTCGCCGAAGCCGGCAAGCGCAGCCGCGACGGCGTCGGTACCGGCGCGATCGATCAGCGTGGTGTACTGCATGCCGACCAGCCGATCCAGGCTCGTGGCGAGCGCCTCGGCCATGGCGCGGTTGGCACGCACGATGCGGCCGGCGAGGGTCATCGTGGCCATGCCGATCGCCGCGTCCTCGAACACCTCGCCGAAGCGCTCGAGGTGCTCGTCGAGCACGCGCTGAGCCGGCGGGCTCGGGGAGCTGCTCGCGCCACTGCATGCTGCGCGGACCTCTTCGGTCCTCTCGAACGGTAGACACGCTCCGGGCGCCGGATCGGTGCCGAGGAGCGACTCGAGCAGATGCGGGAGCTGTGCAATCGGCACGGACTTCTCGACGAATCCCACTGCGCCGAGCAGCCCGGCTGCCTCGGCCAGGCTCCGCTCCTCGAAGCCGCTGAACATCACCACTCGCGTCCCGGGCGAAGCAGCGAGGATCGCCGGCAGCGCTTCGAGGCCGTCCATGCGGGGCATCGAGACGTCGAGGATCACGAGCGCCGGTCGCAATCTGCGTGCCAGTTCCACCGCCTCGAGCCCGTCGCCGGCCTCGCCGACGACGTCGAAACGGCTCGAGACCCGCAAGCGCGCCTTGACGATCGCCCGCAAGTCGGCAGCGTCGTCGACCACCACGGTGGAGTACGCCGGACCCACGCCGCTCGAGGTCGCGCTCGGCGGCCACGGGGGTTCGGATGTCATCGGCGGCTCCGGGCGGTGCGGGCTCGAGCTCGCTCCACCCGGGGTGGCGCCGGCTCGACCGACGAGACGGCGCCCGGGCAGGGGCGAAACAACTGTTGCGACCGCCCGAGAATACTGCCCCCGAGCAGGGAAGACCGCTGTTTGGACCGACGAGCATCCGGGTATTGGTTTGCCCCACCCGAAGGCCAAGACGGTCCTCAGCCGTGCGGCGGCTGGCCCGCTCCCGACCGGTCCGACTGGCCCCCGACCGACTGACTGCTCGGCGCGGACCCGCGCTCGGACCGTTCGGCGGCCACCGACTCGAGCACCAGCCGGCGGCCCGGCGCCGTCTCGTCGAAGGCGAGCACCTTGAGGAGGTGAACGGCCGTTCCGGCGTCCGGAATCGACGTGAGCTCGACCACGTCCATGATACGGCGCATCAATGCGAGGCCCCGGCCGCGATCGTCGACGAGCGGGGGCATCGCCCTCGGCTCACAACACGGCGAGCCCGGCCCCGTGTCGACGACGGCAAGTCGACACGTCGTCGGGTCGATGTCGACGGTGACACGGAAGGCCTGCGACGGCCCGGCGTGGCGGATGACGTTGGTGCACGCCTCGCACAGGGCGAGCTCCACGTCGGCCTCGTCCTCCCGCACGACACCGACCTCACGCATCGCTGCGGCGACGAGGTGCCGGGCGAGCGGGACGCTCCAGCGGTCACGGGGCAGCAGCAACGAGAGGCTGATCCGGAATCCCGGGGTGCGCGCTGGTGCGACCATGGCGAGCCGCCTTACCCCCGTCGCCGGCAGGCATGCACACCGGTACGGCCAGGATCGGGTTGGACGCTGCGGCCGATCGGGGGCACGTCCCGTCGCCCCGCGCCCGCCTGCCGCGAGCGGTTGAGGCCCGCCCTTCGCTCACGGCGATGCGGGCGATGCGGGCGAGCTGCCGAGCACGGTGATCGCCTCACAGAGCGCGTCGAGACGCGCCACGGTGACGGTGAGCGCCGAGTGCCCGCTCCGCCGCAAGGGAGACGGCACCTTCTCCGCGAAATGGATGCACACTCCGGCGCGCCGGTTCGTCCCGAAGGTCAGCCCGTCGTCGGCCATCGAACCTCTGACCCCCACCGCCGTCCACCAGCGGTAGTCGCGGGTGACGTGCGCCTCCTGCACGTTGGCAAGCGGCGTGGAGACACGAAAGAAGCCGTAGGTCGCGACGAAACCGCCCGCGCCGAGGCGGACGCCGTCGCGGTGCGGCCGCAACCCGAACGGGATCCAGAACGGCGCCAGTCGCAAGTCGACGTCGTACTCGAAGAACAGCTCGGCGTCGCTCACCGGGCGTTACTCGTTCACGACCATGTCCACGGGATAGCCGGCGAGCAGCCGGCCGCCTGCCGGCTCGCAGACGACGACGTCCTCGACACGCACGCCGTAGTGACCGGGCCGGAACACCGACGGCTCGATGGTGAAGGTCATCCCCGCCTCGAGCGGCGTGTCGTCCTCCTCGGAGATGAACGGGCGCTCGTGGACGTCGAGGCCGATGCAGTGACCGGTGCGGTGACGGAACCAGTCGCCGAGGCCGGCTTGGACGATCACCTCCCGGGTCGCCCGGTGCACGGCCGAGGCGAGGACGCCGGGGCGTGCCGCGGCGATGCCGGCAGCCTGGGCCGACATCACGGTGTCGTAGACGCGGGCATAGTCGGCGGAGGCCTCTCCGACGTGCACCGTCCGGCCGAAGTCCGAGCAGTACCCCTCGACCACCGCACCGAAATCGAATGACACGCCGACGTCCGGCGGCACGGTGTCGCCCGACAACCGGACCCGCGCGTCACGCCCGTTTCCCGGGCCCATGCACCACACGCCCGTGTCGAACGAGGGCGTGGCCGAGCCGAGCAGCGCCATCTCGTAGTCGACGTCACGGGCTAGCTCGAGCTCCGTGACGCCGGCCATGACTCGCGGGGTGACCGTGGCCATCGCGCCGGTGGCGATGCGGCAGGCACGTTCCATCAGCTCGAGCTCCTCGGCGTCCTTCACCCGCCGCATCGGGTTGATCAGCTGCTCGGCGCTCACGAGCTCCGCCCCCTCGAACAGCGCCCCGAGCCGGATCGTCGTGTCGGCCCAGGTGCGCGCCCCCACGGCGAGGCGGCGCACAGGCGAGAACGAGTGTGCCACCTTGGCGAACGACGCCGCCCCGTCGTCGAGCTCGCTGACGCTCGTCAGATCGCCGTCGGGTGTGCGCGAGGCGTCGAAGGCCGTCACCATCCGTGGCAGCACGAAGGCGGGGGTGCGACCCGGCGCGAGGAAGCACCCCGTCACCCAGCTGTGGGCGTACTCGATGTTGCCGAAGGTGGCGACGCGGCGACGGAATCCGGTCAGGTACTCGAGGTCGGCCGAGACGGGCAGGAAGACGAGGTCGACGCCGAGCGCCTCCATGAGCTCCTCGAGCGCCGAGCGCCGTGCTGCGTAGTCAGCCATTGAACGGTCCTTTCCCTAGCGAGCGGATCTTTCCCTTGCGGGCGGGGCGCTGCGACTGCCTCAATGCAGCCGGACGCGCGGGTCGAGCACGGCGTAGACGAGGTCGACGACGATGTTGGCGACGACGACCGCGGCCGAGGCGACGATGACCACGCCGATGATCACCGGCAGGTCCTGGTTGGTGATCGCCTGTACCGCCGTGTAGCCGAGCCCGGGCAGCGAGAAGACGTTCTCGGTGATCACCGCCCCGCCGAGCAGCGCGCCGACGTCGATGCCGAACTGGGTGACGACCGGCGTGAGCGCGGCGCGCAGGGCGTGGCGGAAGGTGACCCGCGACTCGCGACAAGCCCTTGGCCCGCGCCGTGCGGATGTAGTCCTCGCCGAGGACATCGAGCATGGCGGCACGCGTGAGGCGCGTGTATGCCGCCGCCGAGACGAGGGCGAGGGTGAGCCAGGGCAGGATCAGGCCGCGGAACCACTCGAAGGCGCTCTCGGTGATCGGCGTGTACCCGCCGGCGGGGAACCAGTGCAGGCCGTGGATCGTCAGCTGGTAGTAGAGCAGCTCGAGCATCAGCAGCCCGAGCACGAACGTCGGCATCGAGTAGAAGACGAGCGCCGGTGAACGTGGCGGTCCGGTCGAGCAACCGAGCGCGGGCGCACCGCCGAGGCGACACCGGAGAGCACGCCGAGCGTGAACCAGATGATCGCCGCGCCGATGGTGAGCGACAGCGTCACGGGGAAGGCCTGGGCGATGATCGAGTTCACCGACTGGCCGTGGTAGTAGTCGTAACCGAGGTTGCCGTGCAGCAGCTGTGACAGGAAGTGCCCGTACTGCACGTACCACGGCCGGTCGAGCAGCAGCCGCTTCGCGATCAGCGCCACGGTCGACGGCGGCGCCTCCCGACCGGCGAGCGCCCGCGCGACGAAGCCGGGCCCGGGGCCGACGTAGAAGATCAGGAAGACGATCACCGTCACGCAGAACATGACGAGGACGCCGAGCAGCGACGCGGCGGACGAGGAAGCGGATCATGCCCGTGCCCCCATGGCACGTGGGTCGAAGGCGTCACGGATGCCGTCGCCGAAGATGTTGAAGGCGAGCGTCGTGACGATGAGCGCAAGGCAGGGGAAGACGAGGAACCACCACGCCTCCTGGTAGTACTGCTGGGACTCAGCGATCATCGCGCCCCAGTCGGCGGTCGGCGGCGGGATGCCGACCCCGAGGTAGGAGAGCGACGCCTCGGCGACGATGCTGAGCGGGATGAGCAACGTCGTGTAGACGATGATCGGCGCCAGCACGTTCGGCACGACGTCGATGGCGATGATCCGCCAGTGAGCTTGCGCCGAGCGAGCGCGCCGCCTCGATGTACTCCTTCTGCCGGATCGCCAGCACCTGGCCGCGCACGATGCGCGCCACGGTGGCCCAGCTGAACGATGCCGATCACGATCACCACCACGCCGATGCCCTGGTGAAGCTCGAACGGCCCGAGGTGCAGCGGCGTCACGGAGATCACCGAGGCGAGGCTGATGGCGAAGAGCAGGAAGGGGATGGAGAGCATGACGTCGATCACCCGTGCGAGGACGGTGTCGACGGCACCGTCCGAAGTAGCCCGCTAGCCATCCCGACGAGCGCCCCGATGGTGACGGTGAGCAGCGTGGCGAGCACGCCGACGAGCAACGAGACCTGCGCCCCGTAGGCGATCGCGCACGAGCACGTCACGCCCGAGGTCGTCGGTGCCGAGGAGGAACTGCGCCGACGGGCCTTCGGGAAGGCCGTCCACCGTCTGCCCGATCGGCGGCGGGTACTGGACGTTCGGCCCGTGTCCGGTGAGCGCCGCGATGACCGGGGCGAGGATCGCGACGAGGGCGATCGCGATCACCACGCCGAGCGCGATCATCGCCGCCCGATCCCGGCGCAACCTGGCGAACCCGAGCTGCCACGGGCTTCGTCCCTGGATCGCCGCCGCCTGCTCGGTCTCGGCCTCCCAGGCGACGCGTCGGGCAGCGCCGGGCGCCGTCGGCGCGAGCGGCCCTTCGGGCTGGCGCGTCGTCTCGGGCGCGATCGCCTCGCCCGGCAGCGTCATCCCTGAGCCCCTCTCCCCCGTTTCCAGCGGCGCCCGTCGCCGCGGCGCCGTCGGCGGCTCGTGCCACAGCCGCCGTGCCGGCGAGCGTCTCGCCGTCGGCGAGCGGGAAGTGACACGCCGCCTCGTGTCCCGGCTCGTCGCCGAGTCGGGGCTCGAGCGGCGGGGCGACGGTGGAGCACACCGGCTGGCGCCGCGGGCAGCGCGAGCTGAAACGGCACCCCGCCGGCGGCTGGATCGGCGAGGGGAGGTCGCCGGCGAGCACGACGCGGTCGCTGCCGGTCGGCGAAGTCCGGGTCCGGCACCGGCGCGGCGGAGAGCAGCGCCGCCGAGTAGGGGTGACGGGGGGCGCGGTACAGCTCGGCGGACCGGGCCGCGCTCGACGACCTCGCCGAGGTACATCACCTCCACCCGGTCGCTCACGTGGCGCACCACGGACAGGTCGTGCGCGATGAAGACATACGTGAGCCCGAGCTCCTCCTGCAGGTCGACGAGCAGGTTGAGGATCTGGGCCTGGATGCTCACGTCGAGCGCCGAGACGGGCTCGTCACAGACGACCAGCTTCGGGCGCAACGCGAGGGCGCGCGCCACGCCGATCCGTTGCCGCTGGCCGCCGGAGAACTCGCGGGGAAGCGGTTGTAGTGCTCGGGGTTCAGCCCGACGAGCTCCATCAGCTCCTGCACGCGGCGCTTGCGCTGGGAGGCGGAATCCTTCGTGTGGATGGCGATCGGGTCGCCGATGATCGAGCCGACGCGACGGCGCGGGTTGAGCGCGCCGAAGGGGTCCTGGAAGATCATCTGCATCTCGCGGCGCAGCGCCCGCATCCGCCGATACGGCATGGCGGTGATGTCCTCGCCCTCGAAGAAGATCCGTCCGCCGGTCACGTCCTGCAGGCGGAGCATGCATCGCGCCAGGGTGGACTTTCCCGACCCGGACTCGCCGACGATGCCGAGCGTCTCGCCACGGCGCACCTCGAGGCTGATGCCGTCGAGGGCGTGGACCACGTCGCGCTCGCCCCGCAGCCCCGCCCGGTGCAACGGGAAGTGCTTGACCACCCCGTCGAGCCGGACGAGCACGTCGCTTCCGTTCCACTGCGACGCGTCACCGCTCATGCCGGTTCCTCGGCTGCGACCTCACGCCCGAGCCAGCAGGCCGAGAGGTGGGTGGCGCTGCCGGCAACGGGAACCAGCGGTGGGCGCTCGACGCGGCAGCGCCCCATGCGGTCGCCGCAACGCGGCCCGAACGGGCAGCCGAGGCCGAGCGAGATGAGGCTCGGAGGCTGGCCCGGGATCGACGGCAGCCGGCGCCGTCCCACACGCCCCGCCCCGGAGGGCTCCGCCGGGCCGTCGCCGGCCTCGAAGGTCGGCACCGACTCGAGCAGCCCCGCGGTGTACGGGTGGTGGTGCTCGTAGAACAGCTCTCGCCGGGCGGCCTGCTCCATCACCGAGCCGGCGTACATCACCACGACCTCGTCGGCGACCTCGGCGATCACACCGAGGTCGTGGGTGATGAGGATGATCGCGGTGCCGAACTCCTGCTGCAGTCGCCGGATCACGGCGAGGATCTGCGCTTGCACGGTGACGTCGAGGGCGGTGGTCGGCTCGTCGGCGATGAGCAGGGACGGGTTGAGCGCCATCGCCATCGCGATCATCACCCGCTGGCGCATCCCGCCGGAGAACTGGTGCGGGTAGTCGTCGACGCGCCGCGCCGGCTCGGGGATGCCGACGAGGCCGAGCAGCTCGATCGCCCGCTGGCGCGCCTGGCGCTTGCCCGTCGCCTTGTCGTGCTGGCGCAGCAGCTCCACGATCTGCCAGCCGACGCGGTAGAAGGGATGCAGGCTCGACAGCGGGTCCTGGAAGACCATCCCGATGCGGGCGCCACGGATCGAACGCAGCTGGGCCGGCGGCATCGGCGAGCAGGTTGGACCCCTCGAAGAGCGCCTGACCGGAGATGCGCACGGCCGCCCCGCGGGTGAGCCCGACGATCGTCTGCATCGACACGCTCTTGCCCGAGCCGGACTCGCCGACGATGCCGAGCGTCTTGCCGCGCTCGAGCGAGAACGTCAGGTCGCGCACGGCGCGCACCGAGCCGTCGGCAGTGTCGAAGGACACCGACAGCGAGTCCACCTCGAGCAGGGTCACGGCGTCATCGTCTCATCGTGGGACCACGAGGGCGAGGTCGGCCCCCGGCGCAGCGAGCGGGCCCGCCGGCTCGACCGGCGGGCCCGCGTCGCGGTGCGTTCTCTCTCGTCAGCCTCGCCCGCCGAGCGGCGGTCGCGCCGCTGCGCTCAGCTGTTCTGCCGGTCGCTCGGCGACAGCCAGACGTTGGTCTGGTCCACACCCTGGATCTGGGGCACGTACACCGCGTTGTGCACCTGGGTGGGGACGTACATCGCGAACTCGGTCGTGTTGATCGGGTACACCGGCGCGTCCTCCATCACCTGGTGGTCCCCCTGGGTCCAGTACGACCCGGCCTGCGAGGCGCTGGAGGCGTCCAGCGCCCGGCTGATCAACGAGTCCACCGTCGTGTCGCTCTCGAAGCTGAAGTTGGAGCCCGACGGGGGAAACGCGTCCGAGTCGAACAAGGCCGCGATGTAGCTCGCCGCGTTGTTCGTCCCGTACCAGTCGGGGAACCACTGGGAGAGACCGATGTCCCAGACGCCACGCGCGGCGATGCTCGGCGCCTCGAAGTACTTGGTGTAGATGTCGGCCGACGGCACACCCTCGCCGGTGATCGTGATCCCGACCGACTGACAGCTCGAACTGGATGGTCTGGAAGATCTTCGCCTCGATCGGGTTGTCGCTCTGGTAGAGCAGCTTGAAGGTGTAGGTCTTGCCGCCGAGCAGGGCCTTGGCCTTGGAGAGGCTGTAGGGGTAGAGGTCGAAGTCGGAGTAGCCGAGCGTGCCGGGCACGAGCATCTGGCTGAGCGCCGGGCTGACCTGCGACCCGCCGGCGTCGGTGACGAGCGCCGCGCGGTCGATCGCGTAGGAGATCGCCCGGCGGACGTTGACGTTCTGGATCGCCTTGTTCTCGTTGGGGTCCTTCAGGTTGAACACCACGTAGGGGTCCATGCCGTCGGTCGGCCCGAGGATCACGCTCGAGCTGTGCGAGGCGATCAGCGCCGGCAGCTGCGCCGGAGGAATCGGGGTGTCGCCCCACTCCATGTCGGCGCTCGAGGTGTTCGTCTGCAGCTGCTGCTGCACGCTCTCCGAGCTGACCGTCTCGTCGATCTTGATCTCGTTCACGTAGGCCTTGGAGATCGGGTCCAGCGAGGCCTTCCACACGGGATTGCGCACGAGGGTCATGCTGCGGGCGGGGTTGTACGACTGGATCTCGTAGGGACCGTCCGAGAGCGTGTGCTGCGCGAGCGCTGCGCTGGCCGGCAGGTAGTTCAGGACCTCGACCGGCGAAGGCGTGAAGGCGGCCATCGCCAGCAGATCCGGGAAGTAGGTGAGGGGGTGGACCAGCCGGTAGCTGATCTGCAGCGGGTTGGATGCGCTGACCGTGACCCCCGAGATGGAGTGCGTGTCGATGTACTGCTTGATGTCGGCGACCGTCGGCTTCACCTTCAGGAACCCGCTGCAGAAGCTGGTCATGCCGACGATGAAACCCTCGAAGTCCGGCAGGCCGCCGAAGGGCTGCTGCGGGTTGCAGGTCCGCTCGAGCCCGAGCTTGGCGTCGGCCGCGGTCACCTGGCGGGCTGGGCTGGTGTTCCAGTCCACTCCCTTCTTGATGGTGAGGGTGTAGAGCGTGCCGTTGTCCGAGACGGTGGGCATCGACGTCGCCAGCTGCGGCACGACCTGCGTCGTCTTGCCCGGGATCGCCGGGTACTGCAGGAGCTGCTCGGTCCACATGCGCAGGCCGTCGTAGCCGACGGTGTAATACGAGATGTTCGGGTCCATGTAGTCGACGTCGCCCGACCCGAGCATGTTCAGCACGCCCCCGTACTTCGAGCTCTGCTGTGCGGTCGACGCCGAGCTTGTCTGGGCGGCCGCCGTGAAGCCGGCGAGCGACGCGGTCGCCACCGCCGTCATCGCGAGCGCCATGGCGCGCCGTCTGCGGAACAGCCTGATCATCACGTTGAGCCTCCCCGTTCGTGTATCGCTGCGGCAGTGGTGTCGTCGACTGCTCGTGCCCGCCGGCCGCTTCCGTGACCAGCCGAACCGGTGCTCACGGTCACCGCCGGGCCCGGATGGCCGCCCACGGTACCGCCCGCGGACGGCCGGGCGCCCGGATTGCACTGATCGACGTTTCGAGACGATGAAATTCTGCGCTCGCCCCACGCGTCCCCCCGCCGCGTGCCCGGCCCCCCGGCCGGAGGCCGAACTCTACACCGCCGGCTCTCAGCGGGCAGTCGAGCCGCGACCAGGGACTCGTCGCATGCTGGCCTTGGTGCAGCGAAGCACCCACCGACACGCCTCACGGAAAGGACATGGTGCAGCCGACCGGCTCGGTCCGCTGGCTTCGATGACGATCTTCTACTTGAGCATCCCGTTCATGGTCCTCGGGCTGGCGATCGCCCTCGTCCCCCTGGTCATCGCCATGAAGCACGACCAGCGGCGTCGAGCCGGCCCGGAGGGTCGCCCACTCCTCCTCCCGCTCCCGGTCGTCGCCGCCGAGGACGGTCGCTCCTCGGCGGCGTGACGAGCGAGACTGGTCAGCGCACGCCGCTCGGGCGGAACTGCACGCTCAGGCGGGGCCCGACCGGGCGAGCGGTCTTCGGCACGGCATGCTCCCAGGTTCGCTGGCAGCTGCCGCCCATGACGAGCAGGTCGCCCCGCCCGACCTCGAAGCGCAGCGCCCTGGCTCTCCCGCCGCGGGGGCGCAGCGCCAAGGCCCGGGGCGCGCCGAGCGACAGGATGGCGACCATCACATCGGCACGACGACCTCGCCCGATGCGGTCGCCGTGCCACGCAACGCTGTCGCGCCCGTCACGGTACAGACAGAGCCCGGCAGTCCGGAAGGCGTCACCGGGCGCGGGGTCGTAGTGCGCGTTCGAGCGCGTCCCGCGCCTCGTCGAGCTCGGGGGCAGGAAGCGCTTCGTCCTCGCCGTAGAAGCACAGCAGGCGCGGCACGTCGACGATCCGCTCGTACATCGGGCGGCGCTCGGCACGCCACGGGACGCAGGAGACGAGCCGCTCGAACAGCTCGTCGGCGCCGGCGAACCAGCCGCGACGGAGGTCGAGCCACGCCCGGCTGGTCAAGGTGATGCGCTCGACCGAGCCGCCGAGCTCACTCGGCCCGTGGCGTTCGCCCAGGTCCAGCAAGCTCCCCTGCAACAGCATCCCACGAGCCTACCGTCCTCCGAACAGACGTTCGTGCGCCGGGATTCCGGCCCGATCGCCCGCAGCTGGACGCCCGGGGCGCAGCGCTGCAGGATGTGACGTGCCGACGAGCCCCGCCCTGCCCGACGAGGTGATCATCGGCCTCGACGTCGGCACGAGCGGCGTCAAGGCGGCCGCTTTCGGCGTCGGGTCGACATGGCGCAACGTGGCCCTTCGCGAGTACCCGCTCCTCGAGCCCGCCCCCGGTCGTGAGGAGCAGGACCCGGGGCTCGTGATCCAGGCAACCGGCGAGGCGCTCACCGAGACCGTCGCCGCGACACGCGGGGCGCGGGTGGTGGCGATCTCGGTCAGCACGGCGATGCACGGCCTGCTGGCCCTCGACGATGAATTGCGCCCGCTCACCCGGCTCGTCACCTGGGCCGACTCGCGCGCCACCGCCGAGGCGCGCGCCCTGCGCCGCTCGCCGGTGACCGCAGCGCACCTGCATGCCGTCACCGGCGTGCCCGTTCACCCGATGACGCCCTTCTGCAAGCTCGAGTGGTTCGCCACTAACGACCCGGTCACCTGGGCGGCGGCGCGCTGGTGGGTCGGCCTCAAGGAGTGGGTCCTCCAGTGGCTGACGGGGAGCCTCGTCACCGAGCTCTCCTCGGCGTCGGGCACCGGCCTGCTCGACATGTCGAGGCGCGCCTGGAGCGATGAGGCGGTCGCCCTCTGCGGCGTCGACGCCGCCAAGCTGGCGCCGATCCTGCCGACGACGGCCGTGCTCGGGCTCGCGGCCGCCCCGGCGCAGCTCGCCGGGCTCGCTGTCGGCACCCCCGTCGTCGCCGGGGCGGCGGACGGCCCGCTCGCCAATCTCGGCTCGGGGGCGATCGAGCCCGGGATCGCCGGGCTCACCCTCGGCACGAGCGGCGCGGTGCGAAGCGCCGTCGACGGCCCCTACGTCGACCGCGCCGGGACCCTGTTCTGCTACGCCCTGACCGAGTCGCTGTGGGTCGTGGGCGGTGCGATCAGCAACGGCGGGAGCGTGCTGCGCTGGGTGGCCGGGTCGCTCGCGCCGGACGTGCACGGCAACGCCGGGGAGGGCGACGACGAGGCGCTGCTGGAGCTCGCCGCCACAGCGCCCCCCGGATGCGATGGCCTGGTGATGCTGCCGTACCTGATGGCCGAGCGGGCACCGTTGTGGGACCCCGACCTGCCTGGCGCGTACCTCGGGTTGCGCCGCGAGCACACCCGGGCGCACCTCGTGCGCGCCGCCCTGGAGGGTGTCTGCCTGCAGATGCGCCTCGTCCTCGACCGGCTCGAGCAGGCGTGCCCGGTCAGCGTCGTCCACGCATCGGGCGGTGCCTTCCGCGCCGCCTTGGTGCGCGAGGTGATGGCGGCGATGCTGGGCCGCCCGTTGCGGCTGATCGGCGACGCCGAGGGGACCGCCTTAGGGGCCGCTGCGCTGGGGCTCCTGGCGATCGGACGGGCCAAGGCGCTGCCCGACGCGCTCGCCCAGCTGTCCGCCGGCGAGACGACGGCCGACGAGACCGTCGAGCGCGACCCGCAGCTCGCCGCTGTCTACGGTGACCTGATCGCCTCGGTCCCGGCGCTCATCCGCCAGCTCGACCCCGTCGCCACGCTCGTCGCCGGGTCGGAACGAGCGAGCCAGCTCACCTGAGGGCGGACGTGCGGGCGCACCTGCGACGACGGTGCCCCCGCAAGCGCCGGCCGGCGGCTCGCGCGCCCGCCCGCTCACGCGCTCACCCGCTCGCGCGCTCACCCGCTCACGCGCCGCCCACTCACGCGCTCGCCCGCTCACCCGCCGGCGCGGTCGATCGCCCGCACGATGCGCGCCTCGCTCACCGGCGAGGGCGTGCCGAGCTCCTGCGCCCAGAGCGAGACGCGCAGCTCCTCGATCATGAAGCGGACGTCCTGCGCCCACGCCGGCAGCGGCCCGCCCCCGGCGTGGGCGTGGAGGGCGTCGAGGCGGGCCTGGACGCGGGACACCGCCGCCTGGCGGTTGGCGTCGCGGCGCGCGTCGGCGGGCAGGCGGTCGAGCCGGCGCGACATGGCCTCGAGGTAGCGCAACAGGTCGCCGAGCCGCGTCGTCCCCGCTGCGCTGACGAACCCGGGGAAGACGAGCCGGGCGAGCTGACGCCGCAGGTCGGCGATCGCCGGCGACACGAGCCCGGCGCGGTCGGCCTGCTCGAGGGCGGCGATCCGCTGCTCGAGCCGGCTCGCCGCCGCCAGCACGCCGCCGGCGATCGTCGTGACGCGCACGACGCGCTCGACGAGGGAGCGTTGCGCCTCCTCCGCCATGGCAGCGAAGCCGGCGGCCTCGAAGGCGGGCCCGCCGTGAGCGACGATGATGCGATCGGCGACCGCTGCGGCGACGTCGGCGGCGAGGTCCTCCGGCGACACCCCCGCCGCGGCGAGGGCGAGCTTGGTCTCGTTGGTGAGGCGGCGCTGCAGGTGCGCGACGGGAAGCGGCACGGCGAGCAGCAGCAGGCGCCGCGTGCCCGCCCACATCGCCGCGGACTGCTCATCGGGTGACTCGAGCAGGACCACGCCCACCGCCTCCCCCTCGTCGGCGAGCGAGGGGTAGGCCAGCACCGGGCCGCGCTCGACCCGCCGCTCCAGGTCGCCGATCTCCCAGCCCGTCATCCCGTGCCGCTCGATGCCCGGCAGGGCGCGGGCGAGCGCGGCGCGTACCTCCCCGCGCAGCGCAACCTGCAACTCCTGCAGCTCACGTCCCCGTCCCCGCACCCGCCCGCGCTCGTCGAGCACCTCGACGATCATCCGCACGTGGGCCGGGACGGTGTCGAGGTCGAGCAGCTGGGGGGCGATCGGCTCGCCGCTCAGCAGCGACAGCCGGCGGGCGAGGACCTCGAGCAACGGGCCGTCCTGCGGTCCGGTCGTCTCGAGCACCTCGCGTGCCACGTCGCCGGCGGGCCCGAGCACCCGGCGCAGCACCTTCGGCAGCGAGCGGACGAGCTCGGTGACGAGCTCCGGGCGCAGCCCGGGCACCTGCCAGTCGAAGGCGTCGGCAGGGAACCGCTCGAGCGCGACGATCGGCAGCTGCACCGTCACGCCGTCGTCGGGGGCACCGGGCTCCCAGCGGTAGCGCAGCGGCAGCTCGAAGCCTCCCTGTGGCCAGACCTCAGGCCAGTCGGCGAGGTCGACCGCGCCGGCCTTCGGGTCGAGCAGCAGGCCGAAGGGGATGTCGAGCAGGTCGGGGTCGGACTGCGCGGCCCGACGCCACCAGCGCTCGAATGCCCGCCCGCTCGTCACCTCCGCCGGCACCCGCGACTCGTAGAACTCCACCAGCGTCCCCTCGCCGGCACGCAACAGGCGGCGCCGCACGCGCTCCTCGAGGGAGGCGACCCGGGCGAGGCGCGCCTCGTTGCGATCGAGGGGCTCGAGGCGCACCGGCCAGTCGCGCTCGACGAGGGCCCGCTCGACGAACATCTCCCGCGCCGTGACGGGGTCGACGCGCGCCAGGCTCACCCGCCGGCCGGCGACGACCGGCAGCCCGTAGAGGGTGACGCGCTCCTCGGTCATCGCCTCGCCGCGCTGCGCGTCCCACCACGGCTCGCCGTAGCTGCGCTTGACGAGGTGCGCGCCGAGCTGCTCGGCCCAGGCCGGATCGATGCGCGCCACGGTGCGCGCCCAGGTGCGCTCGGTCTCGACGAGCTCGCCGGCCATCGCCCACGGCGGCTGGCGGCGCGCCAAGGCCGAGGACCGGCCGATCAGCCAGCGCGTGTTGCGTGCGCCCTGGTAGTCGCCGCGCTGGCGGTCGCGCATGCCGATCTGGGAGAGCAACCCGGCGAGCAGGGCCTGGTGCACCTGCTCGGGCGTCGCCGCCTCGACGTTGGCGTGCACGCCCTCGGAGCGGTACACCTGGCGGATCTGCGAGGCGACGTCCTGCCACTCGCGTACGCGTAGGACGTTGAGGAGCTCAGCCCGCAGCCGCTTGCGGAACTGGTTGCCCGACAGCTCGGACTGAAGGCCCGCGAGGTAGTCCCACAGCCGGACCATCGAGAGGAAGTCCGAGTCGGGCGCAGCGAAACGCCGATGCAGCTCGTCCGCCGACTGCGCCCTGTCCGCCGGGCGCTCCCGCGGGTCCTGGATCGACATCGCGGCGGCGATCACGGTCACCTCGCGCAGGCATCCCCGTCGCTCGGCCTCGAGCACCATGCGGGCAAGGCGCGGGTCGAGCGGCAGCTCGGCGAGGCGCCGGCCGACCGGGGTGAGGTGCAGGTCGCCGTTGCGCCGCTCGAAGGCGCCGAGCTCCTCGAGCAGCGCCCGCCCGTCGGCGACGGCGCGGCGGTCCGGCGGCTCGACGAAGGGGAAGCTCTCCACCTCGCCGAGGCCGATCGCCGCCATCTGCAGGATGACCGAGGCGAGGTTGGTGCGCAGGATCTCGGGCTCGGTGTACTCCGGCCGGGCGGCATAGTCCCCTTCGGCGTAGAGACGGATGCAGACGCCCGGAGCGACACGCCCGCAACGGCCGGCGCGCTGGTCGGCCGAGGCCCGCGAGATCGCCTCGATCGGCAGGCGCTGCACCTTGGTGCGGTGGCTGTAGCGCGAGATGCGCGCCAGCCCGCTGTCGACCACGTACCGGATGCCCGGCACGGTGAGCGAGGTCTCGGCGACGTTGGTCGCCAGCACGACCCGCCGGGTGCGGTGTGGGTGGAAGACGCGGTGCTGCTCGGCCGCGCTGAGGCGGGCGTAGAGGGGCACGATCTCGAGGCCCTCCGGCCCGTCGTTGCGCAGCGCCTCGGCCGCGTCGCGGATGTCGCGCTCGCCGGGCAGGAAGGCGAGCACGTCGCCCGGGCCCTCGGCGACGAGCTCGCGGACCGCGTCGCACAGCGCCTGGTTGATGTCGCGCTCGGTGTCCCGGACGCCGGCGGCGCGCTCGGTGTCCCGGACGCCGGCGGCGCGCTCCCCCTCCGTGGCGTCCTCGTCCACCCCGTCGGTGCCGTCCTTGCCGAGCGGCCGCCAGCGGATCTCGACGGGATAGGTGCGGCCGGACACCTCGACCACGGGGGCGGCGAAGTGAGCGGCGAAGCGGACGGTGTCGATCGTGGCGGAGGTCACGACCACCTTCAGGTCCCCGCGGCGCGGCAGCAGCTGGGTGAGGTAGCCGAGGAGGAAGTCGATGTTCAGGCTGCGCTCGTGCGCCTCGTCGACGATGATCGTGTCGTAGGCGGTGAGCAGCCGGTCGCGGCGGATCTCGGCGAGCAGGATGCCGTCGGTCATCACCTTGACGAGGGTGGTGTCGCTCACGTGGTCGTTGAAGCGCACCTGGTAGCCGACGGCCCCGCCGAGCGGCACGTCGAGCTCGTCGGCGAGGCGCTCGGCGACGGTGCGCGCGGCGATGCGACGCGGCTGGGTGTGGCCGATCATGCCGTCGACGCCGCGGCCGAGCTCGAGGCACATCTTCGGGATCTGCGTCGTCTTGCCCGAGCCCGTCTCGCCGGCGACGACGACGACCTGGTTCTCGCGAAGCACAGCGAGGATCTCGTCGCGCCGGACACTCACCGGCAGCTCGGGCGGATAGCTCACCTCGGGCACCGCCTCGGCGCGCGCCGCGCGCCGAGCCTCGGCCGCGGCGAGCGACCGCTCGAGGCGCGCCAGCTCCTCGCCCGTCCCGCCTGCCCGGCCCGGTCGGCGGGCGGCGCGCTCGACGCGGGCGCGAGCCGGTGGCGGTCGCGGATCGTCAGCCCGGCGAGGCGGCCGGTGAGGTCAACGGTGAGGTCGTCGGTGCGCGACACGTCGCTTCCAGTTTCACCCGCATCGGGCAGACCCGGCGCGCAATCCGCCCCGAGCGGGAGCCGGTGGTCCGGTGGTCCGCTGGTCCGACGGGGTGCGGCGGAATAGTTGTCTACACAACTATGTTCTAGCCTTCGCGTGGTCGGTGACCGCGCGTCGGTGCGTGGCCCGGCCGGGCGACGCGACGCGAGAGGAGCACGAGGTGTCCGAGTCCAGTTCTGCGGCCCGAGCGCCGATGCCGTTCGAGCTGGGCGTGGACACCTTCGGCGACGTCACCGCCGGCGCCGACGGGCAGCTGCTGCCCCAACACAGGGTGATCCGTGACGTCGTCGAGGAAGGCGTGCTCGCCGACGAGGTGGGGCTCGACGTGATCGGGATCGGTGAGCACCACCGGCCCGACTTCGCGGTGTCGGCGCCCGACGTCGTCCTGGCCGGGATCGCCGGCCAGACCGCCCGGATCCGCCTCGCTTCCGCGGTGACCGTGCTCAGCTCCGACGACCCGGTGCGCGTCTTCCAGCGCTTTGCCACCCTGGACGCTGTCTCCGGCGGTCGCGCCGAGGTCATCCTCGGGCGGGGCTCGTTCGTCGAGTCCTTCCCGCTGTTCGGCTACGACCTGGCGGACTACGAGACGCTCTTCGAGGAGAAGCTCGAGCTGTTCGCAGCCCTCCTCGCCGAGCGCCCGGTGAGCTGGTCGGGCACGACCCGCAGCCCGCTGCACGATCAGCTCGTGCTCCCCGGCACGGCGAACGGGCTTCGGGCGTGGGTGGGCGTCGGCGGCAGCCCGGAGTCGGTGGTGCGCGCCGCGCGCTACGGCCTCCCGCTGTCGCTGGCGATCATCGGCGGGCAACCGATGCGCTTCGCCCCGCTCGTCGAGCTCTACCGCACGGCCCTGGAGCGCCTCGGGCAGGACGATCTCCCCGTCGCCGTGCACAGCCACGGCTACGTAGGCCGGAGCGACGAAGCGGCGCGCGACGAGCTGTGGCCCCATTACGCCGCCGTCCAGGCGCGCATCGGACGTGAGCGTGGGTGGACCCCGATGAACCGCGCCCAGTTCGACGCTGCAGCCGCGCCCGACGGTGCGCTGTTCGTCGGTTCGCCCGACACCGTCGCCGAGAAGATCGTGCGGCTCGCGACGGGTCTCGGGCTCTCCCGCTTCTCGATGAAGTACAGCGCCGGCACCCTCCCCCACGAGGCGATGATGCGCAGCATCGAGCTGTACGGGGAGAAGGTCGCCTCCTTGGTGCGTGCCGAGCTCGCGCGGGACTGAACGACCCGCGGAGCCGGCCTCGGACCTCGGCCGCAGCTGAGGGGCGAGTCCGGCTCGCCGCGAGGCGGTCGTCGGGACGTCGCCCGCGGAAGACGCACCCGGCGACGCGTGCCCGGTTACGCTGCGGACCGTAGGGTGCCCTGCGCCGCGGTGGGGGCGATCTCGGCGTGCTGCTTCGAGAGGCGGTGACGAGATGGCAAGTGACGACGGCGACACGCTCGAGCTGGCGCGAAGCCTCCTCGTCTCCGAGCACCACGACACCGGCCTCGACGAGATGCCGGCCGACCCCCCGCCGCACGAGATCGGGGCGCTCGACGGGTTCGGCGCCGTCGTTGCGGGCTGCGACGTCCGGTTGAGCGCCTACGTCTTCGATCGCTGGGACGGCGGCGCGGAGTACGCGGCCGCCGTTCGTGCCGCTGGCGGCACGGCGGAGCGAACCGCCCGCGCCGTGGTCAACGGTCGGTTGCTGCTCGTCGCCACGGCGGGGCACGGCGAGCGGGAGCAGTGCGTGCTCGACGACGTCTGCACCGCCTTTTCCGGCTGGGACTGAGCGCGCGTCGCGGCGCGTCTCATGGGAGCGCGGGCAGGCTCAGCCGGCGCCGGCCGTGGCGGCCTGCACGGCACGCAGCAGGCTGTCGTAGTCGACCGCTCCCTCGTAGCGGATGCCGTTGACGAAGAACGTCGGCGTCCCAGGGACCCCGCTCCGCACACCGCTGAGGAGATCGGACTGGATGCGCGGCGCGTCCGCGTTCGCACTGACCTCGGTGCCGAAGCGGTCGACGTCGAGCTCGAGCTTCCTCGCCCTGGCGACGAGATCGGGGAGCTCGAGATGACGCTGATCCTCGAACAGGAGATCGTGCATCGGCCAGAACTGCCCCTGCTCGCCGGCAGCCTCCGCCGCCTCGGCCGCAGGCCAGGCGTGGGAGTGGATGGTCGTGAGGGGAAAGTGCCGGAAGGCGAAGGCCAGCCCGTTGCCCATCGTCGCTCTCACGGCCTCGACGACCGGCTCGGCCGCTCCGCAGAACGGGCATTGGAAGTCGCCGTACTCGAGGAGCGTGGTCGGCGCATCGGGTGGGCCGAGAATGTGGTCGCGCCCTGCTGACACGGGCTCGACGAGCGTGGCGCCCCAGTTCGAGATGTTCATCGTCGCTCTCCCTTGCCGTTGCTCTCCGTTGCCGCCGCCCGTAGGTTCGGGCACCTCTTCACGATTCGCTCGGACGAGCCGTCCTCCGCCCGCGGGGCCGTCTGGTTGCGCGACCTCCAGCCGACATTCTCCGACGGGCTACGGGGCCACGGCCTCACGAGACCGCGTAGTTCTCGTGGCGGCCATCCCGCGCGACCCGCGCCTCGACGGTCAGCGGACGTCCCCGCCCGAGTGATCGACGAGCCACCTGATCATGTGCGGATACGGAGCGATCCCGAGCTCGGCGGCCCTCGGGCCGGCGGCGGCCATGCCGAGCCACTGCAAGAGCGGCACGCCGATGTAACGACCGGCCTCGAAGTTCGCCACCAGGCTGGCCGAGCCGCCCCGGTAGCCGTCCTCGTGGAACACCACCTCCGGAGCGAGCTGCAGATGCCGGACGGCCGCGAACGACCACGCGATCGCCGCCATCTCGTACCCGCCGTCGGGGCCTGCATCGCCGGTGACCTGCGAGCGAGCATGGCCGGGCAACAGGGCAAGGTGGCCAGCTTCGTGCAACAGGTCGCCAGGGTGGCTCAGCCGGCTCGCGTCGACCCGGAGCGCCCCATGGTCGATCGCGATGCCGGGGAGCCGCGTGGCGTGGTCGATCTCCTCCCAACGCACGCAGAGGCCGATCTCTCCGAGAAAGCGGGCAATGCGCACGCCGATGGCGTTCTGCTCGCCGCCATCGGGGGGGCGGCGAGCGCCGGCGCGCCGGCCGGGCGGGAGGGCTCGGGTCGTCGTCACGAGTCCCCTCCTTTCGTCGGGCCCGGTCGCATGCGTGGCGACCCGCGCAGGCTATCCCGCCGCAGCCGAACCGCTCCCGCGCGGCAGCAGCGAACGGTTCGGCGAGCTGGCCGACGCTCTCCCCGGATCGAAGCCTTGCCGGTCGCGTCGTCTCCTGGCCTCGCCGGGCGCAGGCCGTCGAGGTCGGGTAGCTTGCTGGCAGCGGCGCAGCGGCGCAGCGGCCGCGGGAACGGAGAAGCGACGATGGACCTCGCAGCACGTCGCAAGCAACAGGAGTTCGAGCAGGAGCGGCTCCCCGCGCTGCGCGAGCACCTCGCCGAGGTCTGCCCCGGATCCTCGATCTCCTACGAGATCGATTGGCAGAGCTTCGAGGGCGACGCCGACGCGATGGAGAACCTGTGGCTCGTCGTCGAGCAGCCGTCGTACGCGATCGAGCAGGTCTGCCGTGACGAGCTCGGGCGCTCCGCCGTCGCCGGGCACGTGCGGCGAGTCGTGATCGCCAACGTCGCGAGCGCCGGCGAGGTCTCGGCCAGCTTCGACGACGGCACGCTGCTCGTGGCGATGCACTGCGCCGACGGTGCCGCCGGCACGCCCGGCTACGTCGAGATCGAGCGCGTCCTCACCGCGGCGCTGTAGCCAGCGGTCAGAGGCGCGCCCCGCCGTGAGCGATCTCGAACGGGCGGGCGAGCTGGCCGAGGAGGCGCTCGCCATGTTGCGCCGGGGAGAGCTCGACGAGGCGATGCCGCTCCTGCTCGAGCAGGAGGCCCTATGCCGGTCCGCCGGCGACGCGTACGGCCTGCAGCGCTCGCTCGGCAACCAGGCCGCCGTCCACCAGGCGAGGGGCGAGCTCGACGAGGCGATGGCCCTTCACGAGGAAGAGGAGCGCATCTGTCGCGAGATCGGCGACGACGCGGCGCTTGCCGGCTCGATCGGCAACCAGGCGCTCGTGCTCCAGGCGCGGGGCGACATCACGTCGGCGATGGCGATGCTGCGTGAGCAGGAGGCAATCTGCCGGCGCGTCGGCGATCCCGCCGGGCTCGCCCGCTCGCTCAACAACCAGTCGGCGATCCTGCTGCACGCCGGCGATCCGGGCGCCGCCGAGCAGCTGTACGCAGAGCAGGAGCGGCTCTGGCGCCAGCTCGGTGACGCCACGGCGCTGCAGTCCTGCCTCGGCAGCCACGCCGTCGTGCTGCTGCAGCGCGATCAGCTCGACGAGGCGATGAGCCTGCTCGCCGAGCAGGAAGCGATCTGCCGCCAGCTCGGCGACGCCGGCGGCTACCAGCGCTCGGTCGGCAACCAGGCGCTCGTGTGGCGCGCCCGCGGCGAGCTCGACGAGGCCATGGCGCTGCTGGCCGAGCAGGAGCGCGTCTGTCGCGAGATCGGCCACGCCGACGGCTTGCAGCACGCGCTCGGCAACCAGGCGCTGATTCTCGCCGCCCGCGGCGAGCTCGACGCGGCGATGGCGCTGCACGCCAAGGAGGAGCGCATCTGCCGCACGCTCGGTGATCCGGTCGGCCTGCACGGCTCGCTCAGCAACCAGGCGGCGATCCTGCACGAGCGTGGCGAGAACCTCCGCGCCCTCGAACTGCTCGCCGAGGAGGAAGCGATCTGCCGCATGCTCGGGGACACACAAGCCCTCGAGCGCTGTCTCGCCAACCAGGCTGTGGTCGGCGCGGCGCTGCACGACGCAGGCGGCTGAGCCGGCCGGCGGCGCCTCGCCGCCTGAATGTGGACCGGTGGGCCGGTTCAGCGCTGGGCCAGAGCGACCTCGATCTGCTGGCCGGGGCGCAGGCGATAGCGGCGGCTGCGTACCACGACCGACACCGGTTGGGCTTGGGTGGGCGCTGCGCCGATGACCAGGCGATCGTGTCCGATGTCGAGGTCGACCCAGTGTTGGCGGTAGACGATGCCGAGTCGCAGCCGCGAGATCTCCTCAGGGAGGACCGGATTGAGCCAGAGCGCGTCGCCTCTCACTTCGAGACCGCTGTAACAACGTTGCAGCAGGTCGATGGTGCCGGCCATCGCCCCGAGATGGATGCCTTCGCCGGTCGTGCCACCCTGGGTGTCGGCGACGTCGGCGGCGAGCGCCCGCTGGAACTGCTGCCACGAGGCTCGCCGGTCCAGCCGTGCGGTAACCCAAGCGTGCACGACTGCAGACAGCGTGGAACCGTGCACGGCTCGAGCTGCGTAGTACTCGACTGTGCGTCGGATGGTCTGGGCCGTGAGCTTGTAGCCGAGCCCGTGAAGGATCTCGCGCAGCTCCTCGGCCGAGAGCAGGTAGAACAGCATCAGGACGTCGGCCTGCTTGGTGACCTGGTAACGGTTGACCGCGTCACCCTCCGCCTCGAGGATCAGGTCGAGGCGCCCGATGTTGCCGTAGCGCTTGCTGTAGGCGGCGAGGTCGAGCGGTTGCAGGCGCTCGTAGCCGGCGAACTGGCTGATCACGCCGTCGTGGAACGGCACGTACAGCTCGGCCGTGATCCGTTGCCAGCGCCGGATCTCGTCGTCGTCGATCCCGAGCTCCTCCAGCCAGCCGGCTCCCTTCATCGCCCGGGCCAGCTCGACGACCGAAGCGGCGCGGCGCAGCAACCATGCCGTCATCACGTTGGTGTAGGCGTTGTCGTCGATCCCATGGTCGGGCGCCCACGGGTAGCCGTCGTGGAACTCGTCCGGGCCCATCACCCCTCGGATGCGAAACCGCCCGATCGAGTCGTCGAAGGTGCAGAGATCGGCGAAGTAGCGGGCGATCTCGAACAACACCTCGGCCCCGGATCGGCCGAAGAAGACCTTGTCGGCAGTGGTCTGCCAGTGCTGCCACTGCTCGAAGGCGACGGCGAGCCCGACGTGGCGCTGCAGATGCGAGCGGTCCCGCATCCAGCGACCCGAGCGGGGGTTGAACAGCACCCGGGACGTCTGATCGGAGCCGTCGCTCCCGCTCCGCCACGGGAACATCGCCCCGCGATGGCCGTCCGCCGCGGCGGCACGCCGCGCCGCAGGCAACCTGCGCCACCGGTAGCCGAGCAGGGAGAAGGCAACCTCGGGAAAGCGGAAGTTGAGGACCGGGAAGCAGAACAGCCCGTCCCAGAAGATGTGGCCCTGATAGCCCTCGCCCGCCAGCCCGCGAGCGGGGATCCCGGTGTCGAGGTCGACGACGTGGGGGGAGGCGACCTGCAGCAGATGGAACATGTGCAGGCGCGCGACAGTCGATGGGCCCTCGAGGTCGCCGTCGCGGGCTGTCGTCGAGAGCTCGACCCGGCTTCGCTGCCACAGGTACGCCCATACCGCCCGATGGGCCGCGACCACCTCGGCGAAGCTCCCCGCCCGTGCCACGCCGTCGCGGGCGGCCTCGAGGGGCTCCGAGATGGCCCGGTCCCGCGACGTGTTGATCGTGACGAGCTTCTCGAGGGTCGCCCGACTCCCCTCGACCAGCTCCGCGACCAGCTCATGGGCGACACGCCGGTCGGACGCGACGAGGTGACGCGCCCGCTCGGCACCGCAGGCGAGGCGCGTCCGTGCCGCCTCCGCGATGACGACGTGGGACTGGCTGGTCGTCGCCCTGAGCCAGCAGACCTCGGGGGCGTCCTCGCCGACCTCGATGTCGTCGAGGTGACGGTGAGCGAGCAGGCGGCCCTCGACGGTCTGGTCGTTGGCGACCCCGGCATCGAGCCCCGAGCGCAGGCGGAGCTCGCCCGACCAGTTCTCGGCGACGAGGCTCACCTCGATCGCGAGCGTATGGGGCTCGCTCATCGAGACCACACGGCGCTCGACGACCGCGGTCGACCGCCCGGCACGATCGACGACCCGAAAACGCCGCAGCAGCGCACCCCGGGCGAGGTCCAGCGACGTGACGCCGTCGAGCACCTCGGCTCCCGACTCGCCGAGGAAGGGGCCGCCGGCGACGGAAAAGGTGATCGGCAGCCAGTTCGGGGCGTTGACGAGGCTCTCTTCGCTCACCTCCCCGCTGTCGATGACCGTGGTGAGGCGGTTGTAGCAGCCGGCGAGGTAGGTTCCCGGGTAGTGGAGGCCGTCGTCGGTCGACTCCGCACGTGCCCCGCGTGTGCCGAGGTACCCGTTGCCGAGGGTGAGCAGCGCCTCCCGCATCCCCTGGTGTACGGGGTCATCCTCGCGGTAGACGACGTGCCACCCGTCGCCGGTCGGCCCGTTCCCGACGAGGCGGAGCTGAGCGAGATCGGCGACCACCACGTCGGCACCCGAGGCGGCGAGCTCGTCGTGGCGGTCGTGGCGGTCGACGCCGACGACGAGCCCGAATGCCCCGCGGCGGCCGGCCCGGACGCCGGCGATCGCGTCCTCGACGACGGCTGCACGCGCCGGGTCCACGCCGAGGCGCACGCTCGCCTCGAGGTAGCTCGCCGGGTCGGGCTTGCTTGCAAGTGCCATCGCAAGTGCCACGTTCCCGTCGACGACGACGTCGACCATCGCCTCGAGGCCGGCCGCGGCAAGCACCTCGGTGCAGTGGCGACTTGCCGAGACCACCGCGACGGCGATGCCCGCGGATCGCAGGCGAGGCAGCAGATCGATGGAGCCGGGAAAGGGGTGGGGCCCCTCGGACGCCAGCAGAGCCAGGAAGCGAGCGTCCTTCGCCGCGGCGATCGCGAACGCCGTGCCCAGCCCGGGCGGATCGCCGGCGCTTCCCTCAGGAAGCGTGATGCCGCGGTCGGACAGGACGTGGTGGACGCCGTCGAGGCGCGCCTCGCCGTCCACCAGTCGCCGGTAGTCGACATCGGTGAAGGCCGGGATCGGACGCGCCCGAGGACGAGGCGACCTGCGCGAACAGATCGGCGAAGACGGCCGTCCAGGCGGCCTCGTGCAGGGCAGCGGTGTCGGTCAGCACGCCGTCGAGGTCGAAGAGGACGGCATCGAGAAGATCCAGGTTCAGCTCCGGCGGTGCGCTCAGCTCCTGCCGACCGCCGCGCTCGGTCGTCGCCCGAGACGTCTGGCCGGGAAGCGGCGTGTCGACCGCGTCGGTCACGACCGAAGACTAGTGACGGCCTGAGCGAGTCATCCTGCGAGCCACCGCCAGCGCGTGCCTTCTCCGAACGGGTATCGGCCCGCTCGCCTACTCCCCCTAAACTGTGTGGGGCCAGAAGAGCCGGTACCCAGAAGAGCCGGTACGAGGTCGTCCGAGGACGACCGAGAGCGGCGAGGGAGGGTTGATGCCCGGAACGCACTGGTCGAGCGGCAGATACGAGCAACAAACCGGAGATCGAGCTCCCGAAGCCGTAACTGTCGAGTGGTATCCGGTGGGTTTCGAGCGGGTCCGAGTGACGAGGCAGATCCGGCGACCGTCGCTCGAGGCGGACCAGGCCCTGCGGATCCGGCCGGATCAGCTGATCCAGGTCGCCTACGGCTGCGGGGCGTCCGGACAGGACGAGGCCAAGATCTCGCTCGCTCCGCTGGCATCGCAGAGCTGGTTTCGGGTACCGGCCAGCTTCGAGGTCAGGACGCCGGCCCCAGACCACCGGGCTGCCGCCATCTCACTTCGTTGGCAGGCGACCCGGTTTGCCCGCCACTTTCCCGTGATGGACGCCGACCTCGAGGTGCGACCGGCCGCCAACGGCGAAACCACGCTCGTCTTGGACGGAACGTACCAGCCGCCCCTCGGCCTGATCGGCCTCATCTTCGACCACCTTCTCGGCAGGCGCATCGCCGTGGCAACCGCCAAGGACTTCGTCGTGAGGCTCGCTCGCTCCATCGAGGACGAGCCGTCGAGCACCGAGAGCACGGGTGACCCGGCCGCCACCGCCTGACGGACTCACCCCTCGCCGCGACGCCAAACTCCGTTCGACACACTCCTGACCGCCCTCGCGCGCGGCCCGAGAGCGCTGGCTACTTCGGGGCGGTGAAGACCAGCGAAAGGTTGTCGGCCATGCCGTCGTTGTCGCCGCCGGTCTCGAGGACCATCAACATCGTGACGACGACCCGCCTCGTGCCGGCAGGAACCTTCCCACCGACCCCGCGATAGAGCAGCTCGCTCATGTCGTGGCGCTGCGCGGGGGTCACCGGCCCGATCTTCACGACGCCGAGGCTGCTCCCGCTCGCGGTCTCGAACGTGGCACTGACCTGGCAGTAGTCGCCTTGGTTGAGGTAGCCGCCCAGCCACGCCGCAAGCACGTAGGTCGTGCCCGTCCCGAAGGCGCCGGTGGCGAGTTCGATCGTCTGGGTGCCGGTCGACTTGAGCTCGGAGGGCCCACCGTAGAAGTAGTTCTTCCCTCGGTCCTTCGGACCGGGTGTCGTCGGTGAGAGATCTCCGCCGCCCCAGGCGTACTGCGTTGCGGTGAAGGCACCCGTGGCTTTCCAGTCCGGCACCTTCACCACGCTGTCGGAGTCCGCACCTTTGCCCGCCTCGGCACCGGGGTTGGCGATCAGGTTGCGGTCACAGACTTCGCACGCGACGGCGGGGGTGGCGCGATCGGCCGGCGGGGCGTGCCGCGAGACCGCCCCCGCCGCGAGAGCAGGGGCGACAGTCAACGCCACGAGGCATGGCAGCAACCCGACCGTCACCCGATGGGCACGTCGAGACCTTCCCTGGCCAAAGCGCTTGCTTGCCATCCGGCCTCCTTGCCAGCCCGCTGCAGGTCGCTCCCTTCATAGCATCGGCACACAGGGCTGACCATTCCGAGCCGCTGGTCGCCCTGCGGCACGTGCATCGACAACCCGAGGTCTTGACGTCGCTTGGTCGCGCCCGTTGCTCAGCCCATCTCGGCGATGGTCACCTCGCGATGCTCGGCAGCGGAGCGGAGCGCCGCAAGGGCGAAGGCGAGCGTCGTGCGACCCTCGGCGGCGTCGAGGCGCGGCGGCCTGCGCTCGAGGACGGCATCGATGAAGTCGAAGGTGCAGTCGCGAAACGACGCCGACCAGTCGGTCTCGACGCGGTGGAAGCCGCGCGTCACCCCGTCGCGGTAGTGCACCACCGACGGCTCCTCGAGCAGCCGTCCCGAGCACTGGTTGACCCAGATGACGCCGCGCGTGCCGCGGATCTCCACTCGGTCGTCGCTCACGTAGTACTTCGACGCGACGTCGAGATCGTGCGCGTCGACGACGTCCCAGGACCCGTGGCGAGCGGGCGCGCCGGCGTAGCGCCAGCTGATGTGGGCCGCCGGGTCCACCTGCAACCCGTCGCCCAGCTCGACGAGGGTGATGAAGGCATGCACGACCTCGATCGGCGCCTCGACGAACATCCGACCCAGCTGGTAGCAGTGAAAGCCGTGGTCGAAGGTGGTCGGCCCTCCCCCGCAGAGCTCGGGGGTGCGGCGCCAGGCCTGCGCCGAGTCGGGTACCGGCCAACCCTGCCCGGCATGCAACCGCCCGTTGGCGGTCACGATGCGGATCGTCAGCACGTCGCCGACGCCGCCTTCGTCGACGATGGCACGAGCCAGGACGTGCGGGGGGTAGAAGAGGAAATTCTCGTACACCTTGAAGACGGTGCCCGCACGCGCCGCTGCCGTGGCGACCCGGTCGTACTCGTCGAGCGACAAGGTCGGCGGCTTCTGCAACGAGACGTGCTTGCCCGCCTCGAAGGCCGCAATGGCCTGCTCGGCGTGAAGGTGATGAGGGGTGAGGATCTCGACCGCGTCGACGTTCGGGTCGGCGAGCAGCTCGTCGAGCCCGGCGTAGGCTGCGCAGCCCCATTCGGCGGCGCGCGCCCGGCGTCTCGTCTCGTCGAGGTCGCAGACCGCCACGATCTCGCCCCGCTCGTGCTGGAGCCAGCCGATCGTGTTCAGGTCGGCGATGCGCCCCCCGCCGACGATGCCGACGCGCACGCGATCGTCCGGCTTGGCCGCCGCCACCATCCGACTCCCTTCGTTCGATGCCCCGACCGCCCGGTCGCAGGTTTCCCGTACTGCCCCGCAGCTGCAGCTGCGCGATCCGCCTACCCGTCCGCTTGCAGGCCCGACGCGGCAATGCCGTCGTCGGCCGGCTCGGGGGGCGCCGGGGCGAGGAAGGCGAGATCCGCTCCGAGATGGGCGGAGAGCACCTGCTCGGCGTAGAGGCGCCGCCACCCGCTCGGGGAGCGCGGGTGGCACCCAGCTCTCACGGCGGCCGTCGAGCTCCGCCTTCTCGACAAGCAGGTCGAGACGCCCGGCCTCCACGTCGAGCGCGACGAGGTCGCCGTCGCGCACGAGCGCCAGCGGGCCTCCGGCGGCGGCCTCGGGACAGACATGGAGGACGACGGTCCCGTACGCGGTCCCGCTCATCCTGGCGTCGGAGATCCTCACCATGTCGCGGACGCCGGCGGCGAGCAGCTTGCGCGGCAAGGGCAGGCTGGCGGCCTCGGGCATGCCGGCGCCCTTCGGGCCGACGTTGCGCAGGACGAGCACCGTGTCGGCGCCGACGTCGAGCCCGGGGTCGTCGAGACGCGTCGCTGCCTCCGCGGCCGAGTCGAAGACGAGCGCCGGTCCCGTGTGGCGCAACAACGCCGGGCTCGCCGCCGAGACCTTGATCACGGCCCCCTCGGGAGCAAGGGTTCCTCGCACGACGCGGATGCTCCCCGGCGGACCGAGGGGGTCGTCGACCGGGCGCACGATGCGGGCGATCTGGGCTGCCGGGACCGTCGCTGCCGGGCCGAGCGCTGCCGAGGCCGTGGCGTCGAGCATCTCTCCGAGCGTGACACCGCTGACCGTGCGGGCGTCGCGCTCGATCAGCCCCGCCCGGTCGAGCTCGCGCAGCACGGGCGCGATACCACCGACACGGTCGAGATCCTCGAGGTAGCCGGCGCCCGACGGCTTGCAGTCGACGAGCAGCGGCGTCACCGCCCCGATCCGCTCGAGGTCGTCGAGGCCGATCGGGATGCCGGCACGCCGGGCGATGGCGGTCAGGTGGATCACCACGTTCGTCGATCCGCCGAGAGCGATGAGCGCGCTCGAGCGCGTTGTCGAAGGAACGCCGGTCGAGGATCGTGGAGGGACGCCGACCTGCCTGTGCAGCTTCGACGGCGAGCCGGCCGCTCGCCACGCCGATCTGCAGGCGCCGGCCCGTGGCGGCCGGGGGCGTAGCGCCTCCCGGGGCCATCAGCCCGAGCACCTCGGTGACGCAGGCCATCGTCGAGGCCGTGCCCATCACCATGCAGGTACCCGCCGAGGGGCAGAGGTTGCCCCGCACGTCCTCGATCTCCGCCTCGTCGAGCGAGCCGGCCCGGTAGGCCGCCCACATCCTTCGGCAGTCCGTGCACGCCCCGAGGCGCTCGCCACGCCAGCTGCCGGTGATCATCGGGCCGACGACGACCTGCACGGCGGGGATGTCGGCGGACACGGCAGCCATCAGCTGGGCGGGGACCGTCTTGTCGCATCCCCCGCAGAGCACCACGGCGTCCATCGGCTGGGAGCGGAGCTGCTCCTCGGTCTCCATCGCCAGGAGGTTGCGGAACAGCATCGAGGTGGGCGAGAGGAGGATCTCGGGCAGCGACATCGTCGGGAAGCGCACCGGCAGCCCTCCGGCCTCGAGCACGCCACGGCTCACCGCCTCGACGAGCTCGGGCATCTGGCGGTGGCACGTCGTGTACCCCGAGGACGTGTCGGCGATACCGACCACCGGTCGGTCGAGGTCGGAGGTGTCGTAACCGGCAGAGGCGAGAAAGGCGCGCCGCAAGAAGCGGGAGAAGCCTGGGTCGCCGTACTCGGTCGGGCCGGCGTCGATGCCCGAGACTCCCCCGGTGTCGCTCATCTGGACAGTCTCATGTTCACGTACTTGGCAACCAGGTACTGCTCGATCCCCTCCGAGCCTCCCTCACGCCCGGACCCGGACTGCTTGACGCCACCGAAGGGCGCCTCGGCGGTGGCGATCACGAGGTTGTTCACGCCGACCATGCCGACCTCGAGCCCCTCGCTGGCGGCGAACGCAGTGGTCACGTCGTTGGTGAAGACGTAACCGGCAAGCCCGTAGGACGTGGCGTTGGCCAGCGCCAGGCCGTCCTCGAGGTCGCCGAATGTGGTCACCGGCGCGATCGGGCCGAAGGGCTCCTCGTGCATCACCGCCATCGAGTCGTCGGCACCGCTCAGCACGGTCGGCTCGAAGAAGAAGCCGCGACCGTCGCCGTTCGGGTCGCAGCGGCGGCCGCCGCTCGCCAGCGTGGCGCCCTTGTCGACGGCGTCGGCGACGAGGTGCTCGACGGCGTCGCGTCGCCGGGAGCTGGAGAGCGGTCCGACCTCGGTCCCCTCGAGGCGGGGATCGCCCACCCGAAGCGCCGACGCTCGCTTGGCGAAGTCGGCGACGAAGCGCTCGGCCACTTGCTCCTGGACGAAGAAGCGAGAAGGAGCGATGCAGACCTGACCGCAGTTGCGGAACTTGGCGGTCACGCATCGCTCGACGGCGGCGTCGATGTCGGCGTCGGCGAAGACGAGCACCGGGGCGTGACCGCCGAGCTCGACCGATACCGGCACGACGCGCTCGGCGGCCAGTGTCAGGATCCTCCGCCCGACGGGGATCGACCCGGTGAGCGAGACTTTGCGGATCACCGGGGAGGCGAGGAGGTGTCCGCTGATCGTCGCCGGGTCGCCCGTGATCACGTTCAGCACACCGGCTGGCACCCCCGCCTCGACCGCGCAGCGGGCGATGGCGAGCAGGGTGAGCGGCGCCTCCTCGGCCGGCTTGACGATGATCGAGCAGCCGGCAGCGAGCGCCGGAGCGATCTTGCGGCTCGGCAACAGCGCAGGGAAGTTCCACGCGCTGAACGCGGCGACGGGACCGACGGGCTGTTGCAGCACGAGAAGCCGGTTCTGGCGCGAGTGGCCGTCGACGACCCGGCCGTAGATGCGCCGCGCCTCGTCGGCGTACCAGTCGAATTGGTCTGCGGCGGCGAGCACCTCCGCCCTCGACTCCGACAGCGGCTTTCCCGCCTCGGCGGTGAGCGTCACGGCAATCTCCGAGGCCGCCTCTCGCATCCCGGTCGCCGTCGATCGAAGCACCCTGCTGCGCGCCCAGGCGTCGGTGTCGCGCCAGTCGAGCCAGCCGCGCTGCGCTCCGTCGAGGGCGGCGTCGAGATCCGCCGCGACGGCGACCGGCACGGTGCCGACGGCACCCTCGGTCGCCGGGTCGATCACCTCGATCGTGTCGTGGTCGTCGGCGCCCACCCAGCTGCCGTCGATCAGCATGTCGTACGCGGCCGTCATCGTCGCCTCACCGTCCTCGCCTCACGCCCGTGTTCTCACGGTCGTCTCGCGCCGGGCCGGCTGCCCGCGTCGTGGCACCGGCATCGCCTGTTCACAGGCCGATCTCGTGGCGCAACGCCTGGGTCGTCGCCACCCAGTTGCCGACGTTCCAGCGACCCCAGGCCCCGAGCCCGCCGAGCGGGTCGGGACCCCAGTACACCGGGACGTGGACCAAGGAGACGCCCTCGTGATGAAGGGCCCGCTCGAGCGCGGCGGCGAGCTCGGCGGTGGTCGTCCCCCCGTGGAAGGCGGCGACTCCGGACACCGACCGAGCCCAGGAGACGTAGTCGACGGAAACGCGGTCGAAGGTGGCGTGCTCGGCCCCCTCGCCGTACTGCTCGCGCTGCAGCGCCGAGATCGCACCCATCCGCCGGTTGTCCAAGAGGACGATGGTGCCGCGCGCCCCGTGGGCGACGCCGTCGATCAGCACCTGCGGATTCATGGTGAACGAGCCGTCGCCGGTCACCGCCACGCCGTGGAAACGCCGGGCGGGATCGCGCACCGCGGCGGTTGCCAGCAGCGCCGAGACGGCAAAGCCCATGTAGCTCGCCCCGGTCTCGGTGTACGTGCGGCCGAGCCGGTCGTCCTCGACGACCTGGAAGCCGTTGGCCTGCACGTCCCCGGCGTCGTAGAAGCACACGGCCCCGCGCTCCCGGGCGAGGCGGGCGACGAGCGCGATGGCCACAGGTTGCGTCAGCACCTCGGTCTTCCAGAGCTCGTCGTAGAGGCGCGGGTGCTCGTAACGGAGCGCCTTGTAGTCGTCCCACTCCGCTTTTTTTCCCCGGCACGCCACAACCCAGGGCGAGGGAGCGGACACCCGTGGCGCAACGAGGCGGCGCAGCTCGACGAGGAGCCGCTCGAGAGTCGCCTCGGCGTCCCCGACGAGCGCCATCGTGCGCTGGTAGTGCAGGGCGGCGTCGGGGTCGGCGTTGATGTTGATCACCTGTTGCACCTTGGGATAGCCGGTGCGCGAGCAGTCGGACTGGCACACGGCGCGGGTGCCGATCGCGAGCAGGACGTCGGCCTCCTCCATGGCGTAGTTCCCGCTGATCGAGCCCTTCGAGCCACCGACGGTCATGTTGCGCGGATGGTCGTAGGCGAGGACTCCGCTCACGTGCGGCGCGGTGACCGCGACGCCGTCGACGAGCTCGAGCAGCTCGCTCAGCTGCGGACCGCAGTCGCGGGCTCCCCCGCCCAGCTTGACCACGACGCGCTCGGCGTCGAGCAGCACCCGGGCGGCACGTGGATAGACGCCGCCGGCGTCGCTCGCCGCACCGAGCGGCGGCGGGGCGCCGGAGGGAAGCTCGTCGAGGTTGAACCGCTCGATGACCGCCGGTTGGGTGTTGAGCGGTAGCAGCAGGTAGAAGGGCGCGGCACGGTACGGGTGGTCGACGACGTTGGCGCCGCGGCGCAGTGCCGTCGGCAGGGCCGAGGGAGTGTGCAGGCAGTAGGCGCCGCCCATCGTCGAGCACAGCTTGAGGAACAGGTCCTGCTCGGGTCGAGGGATCTGCTGCATGTTGGGGCCTTCGGCCTCGGTCGTCTCGTCGCCGTAGAGGTGCCACACGCCGATACCGTCGCTGGCGGCGGCAAGCGATGCGGACAGTGCCTGCATGGCGCCGGGTCCGATCGAGGTCACGACGGCGGCGCGCTCGCCGCTCACCCAGCGCAGCGCAGCAGCGGCATGTGCGGCCTCGGCCTCGTGGCGCACGGCGAAGGTCGAGAGCAGCCCGTGTCGCTCGTAGACGCGCAGCACCTCGCCGAGCTCGGTGGAGCCGTGACCGAGCACGCAGAAATAGGCGCGCACGTCGAGACGCAGCAGACCGAGCACGACGGCCTCGGCGAGACTCAGATCGACGCGTCGCGCCAGCACGCCCGAGGCGACGGCGGCCTCCAGCCCGCCCGCTGCGGCGATCGCCGCGGCCCGCCCGTCGCGACTCCCGCCGGGCGGCGCAGCGGCGAGCCCGCAAGGTGCCGCGGTCGTGGAGCCGGTGCTTGGCACGTCCCGCACGCTATCCAAGCGAGAGAGTGCGCTCCGCGCCGGCCGACGGCTGCGGTGAGGGCACGTGGACGCGCACGTTGGTGATCGGCGTGATGAAGGCCTCGCCCAACTGGGCGCGCCGGGGCGAGATGTCCACGGGGATCGCCGCTCGGGGACGGTCGGCGGCGAAGGCCTTCACCACGAGCTCTTGGACCTGCGCCGGCTCGACCGGCGTCAGGTGGATCATGCACAGCAGCTCGCCGTTGCGACCCGGGATGGACCAGGTCACGTCGGCCGGCGTCGACGGCCGAGACGACGTCGGTGCGGGGCGGGGCGTCGACGAGAGGTCCGACCTCCGCGACCAGGCGCTCGATCTCGGCGCGGCGTTCTGCCAGCGGACGGTCGAAATCGACGTTGTCGGCGAAGATCCGTGACGCCAGCTCGTCGTCCCAGTCGCGGATCAGCTGGTCGACCTGTGCCCGCAGCGCCACGGTCTCCGGCCAGCAGCGTCACCGTCGCCGCCGGTACCTGGTGGCGGGACAGGGTGCGACCGAGCGCCTCGCTGCAGAGGGCGATCGGATCCCCGCGGTGGCTGTTGGTGAGGACGATCGCACCATGGCCCGACTGCGGGTGCCACGTCATGAACAACTTGAAACCCGGCAGCCCTCCGGCATGGGAGATGAACGTGCCGCGATGAAGGTCTGTGGTCACCCGCAGCCCGAGCGCGTAACCGCCCATCGTCAGCTGGATGGCGCCACTCGCGCCGACGGCGAGCGCCGGCGGTGCGGCGATGTGGATCCGCTGGAGCTCGCGCCGGGATGCCCGACTCACAATCTCCGTGCAGCCGCGGAGCGGCGGCCGGAAGGCCGAGCCGAGCCATGTGATCCACGTGGCCAGGTCTCGGACGGTGCTGACGATACCGCCGGCGGCAGAGAAGGCGTCCGAGGCCTGCGGGGGAAACGGCACCCATGCGCCGCTCGAATCGAGGCGGTAGCCGACGGCGCGCGGTGCCGCTCCTGGCACAGCACGGTCGAAGTAGGTGGAGGTGAGGCCGAGCGGCACGAACAAGGCGTCGCGGACGAAGTCCTCGAGAGGGCGGCCGACGGCGCGGCTGACCGCCAAGCCCGCCAGGGCGAACCCGAGGTTGGAGTACTCGTACTCCGCCCCCGGGAAGCGGCTGAGGTGCACGCCCTTTCCGATTTGCGCAAGAAGCCTCTCGGTGGGGAGGTCGATGAACGGATCGACCCATGAGTTGTCCTCCGTCAGGCCGCCGGACATGCTGAACAGCATCCCGACGGTGGGTGGGCCCTCGGACCCGTTGGCCTCGGCGTTGACGACGAACTCCGGCACGTGCGCGGTGATCGGATCGTCGAGTGACAGCAAGCCTTGGTCGCGGGCTACCAAGGCGGCGCAGGCGACGAAGCTCTTCGACATGGACGCGATCGGGAAGACCGTGTCGGCGTCCGGCACGAGCCCGTCGTCGTTGGCGACGCCGAACCCGGCCCAGTGTGAGAGGCCCTCTGCCGTCGTGAGCCCGTAGACCAAGCCCCGCGACTGCTCAGCAGCCGTGTACTGGCCAAAGAGGGCGTCGAGCTCGGTCTCCAAGGGGACAGGGATGGTCTCTTCTGACATCGGTCCTCCTACGTCCTTCGCCCCTGCGCTCTCCCGGCCGGGCGTGGCGCCAACGATAGGGCGCGTCCTTCGCGGCGCCGAGGCGAGGTCCGCGGGCGTGCGCGACGCGCCGACCGGTACGGCCAGGTCAGCTCGACCGCGACGCGGTAGGTCGCGCGGGCCGGTGGGCGTCGATCACGATCCGAGCGAGAGGGAGCGCCTCACCTCGAAGTTGATGGCATCCCGGGAGTGGCGGATCGACCATGCCGCGACGAGCACGCCGGCGAGGAGCGTGACGGCTCCCGCCAGCACGAGGCCCAACGCGGCCAGGGATACCGCTTCCGATCCGGTCGTGACGCCGATGCCGATCACGACGACGCCCACGACGACGAGTGTCACGGATGCGTACGCGAGCAACGCGGCATAGTGGAGGAGGTCGTGTCGACGAAGGAGCATGGGAAGCTGTACGTCGATCTGCTCGACCCGTTCGAGTGATGGACCGGTCAGCTCGCTCACCGGCAGGATCGCCGTCCCGTCGGGACCGCTCAGGAGCTTCAACCGTTCAGCGTCCATCTGGCGCATGCGGTCGTTCACCGAGCCGTACACGCTGAGGATCCCGCCAATCAGGATCGCCGCGGTGGTCATGAGAACGACCGGAGCGACCATTGCGGAGATCGCGCTGACTGCCCTCGGATCCACACGCTCAGTCTAGGTACGATGACCCTGATCGGCCCCCGGACGAACGTTCGTGGCGTGACAGCGGCGCTTGACGGTAGCGGCCGGAGGCGACACCGGTGGCTCGGATCGCCCTAGCCTGACTGGATCGTCCCAGTACCTGCACACGGTCGAACGACGCGCCCAGCTCGGGCGCGAACAGCCGCACCGGCGCGCCAGACAGCTGGCGTGCCCGCCGCGAGGACCGGACGGCGCCGGCGGAGGCTCCTCCGATGACCACGGACGAGGGGCCGCTCGAGGGCCGGGCACTGCTCAGCGACGCGGATCTCGCCACGCTCGCCCGCTACGGCGAGGAGGTCGCCCTCGAGCCCGGCCAGCTGCTCTTCAGTCCGGGAGAGGACGGCTATGACCTCTTCGTCGTGCTCGCCGGGCGGGTCGAGATCGTCGAAGGCTACGGAGGGGGCCCGCCGAAGGAGCAGACGATCGTCGCCTACGGTCCGCGCGAGTTCGCCGGCGAGCTCGGCCTGCTCACCGGGCAGCGCCCCTTCCTCACCGGCGTGGCGCGATCGGAGGGCCGCGCCATCAGGGTGCCGCAGGAACGGGTGCGCCGGATCGTCGAGCAGGAACCGGACCTGAGCGACCTGCTGCTGCGGACCTTCCTCCTCCGCCACTCCCGCCTCAATGCGCTGGAGGTCGGGATCACCCTCGTCGGCTCGCGCTTCGACGAGGACACGCGCCGCCTGCTGCAGGTCTTCGCCCGCAACCGGCTGGCGTTTCGCTGGATCGACCTCGAGTCCGCGGCCGACGCCGACGAGCTGCTGCGCAAGCTCGACGTGCCGCTTACCGAGCTGCCGCTGGTCATCCCGCCCGGTCTGCCGATGCTGCGCAATCCCTCGAGAGGCGAGCTGCTCACGGCGCTCGGGCTCGCCGGTGGCGAGCGTGTGGAGCTCGACGACGTGTGCGACTTGCTGGTGGTCGGTGGCGGACCGGCGGGGCTCTCGGCGGCCGTCTACGGCGCCTCCGAGGGGCTGGCGACCGCGATGGTCGAGAAGGCCGCGCTCGGCGGGCAAGCCGGCACCTCGACGCGCATCGAGAACTACCTCGGCTTTCCCGCCGGGCTCTCGGGCGAGGAGCTCGCCGAGCGCGGAGTGCTGCAGGCGGCGAAGTTCGGTGCGCGCATCCGTGTCGGGACGCCCGCTGTGGCGCTCGAGTCCACGGGCGACCTGCACCGGGTGCGCTTCGAGGGGGGCGAGGCGATCACGGCCAAGGCGGTGATCCTCGCCACCGGTGCACGGTACAACCGCCTCCCGCTCGACCGGCTCGGCGAGTTCGAGGGCGTCGGGGTGTACTACGCCGCCACGCAGATGGAGGCGCGCGCCTGTGCCGGGGCTCCGGTGGTCATCGTCGGGGGAGGTAACTCGGCGGGCCAGGCCGCGCTCTTCCTCGCCGGCGAGTGCACCACTGTGCAGATCGTCATTCGCCGCGACTCCCTGGCGCACTCGATGTCGCGCTATCTGATCGACGAGATCGGCGACAAGCCGCACATCAGCGTCCTGGCGGGCACCGAGGTCGTAGGCCTGGTCGGTGAGCGCTCGCTCGAGGCCGTCGAGCTGTGCGACGGTCTCACCGGACAGACCCGCCTGCAGGAGGCGAGGGGGCTGTTCGTCTTCATCGGTGCCAGCCCCGCGACAGCGTGGCTGGCGGGCCAGCTCGCCACCGACGAGCACGGGTTCCTCCTCACCGGCCCGGGTATTCCTCCCGAGCTCCTCGATCGGCCCGAGCAGCCGCCGCTCATGCTCGAGACGAGCCGGCCCGGCGTCTTCTGCGTCGGCGACGTGCGCAGCGGCTCGATCAAGCGCGTGGCGTCAGCGATCGGCGAGGGCTCGATGGCCGTGCGCCTCGTCTTCGACCGGCTCCAGGAGACCGGCGGTGCGGTGATCGGCGCCCCTCCGGCGCCGTTTCGAGCCGTCCCTGCCCCGGATGCCGAGCCGGCGACGGCCTCGTCCGCCGGCGACCCTCCGCTTTTGTCCTGAGCGGGACCGGGCCCGGCTGGGGGACCCGCCCGCTGGCGTCCGATCGTCGAGGCTCAGGGGACGATCTGCACCGGCGTACCCACGGGAACGACCTGGAGCTCCTCGAGGTCGATATCGCTCAGGCGAACGCATCCGTGCGAGACGCGGGCCCCATGCGACCCGATCGCGGCCCCGGCGCCCAACGGGCCGTGGATCGCCACGATGGCGTCTCCCGATTGATCCCAGTCGCTGATTGCGCGCGAGTGGCCGGAGGTGACGACGATGAAGGGGCCCCACGCCGGCGCCGGAGCGCGCTCGAGCAGGGCGACGAAGAAGTTGCCGGTAGGGGTCGGGTCCGCGGCTGTGCCCACGCCGGCGGGAGCATCGAGGACCAGCTCACCGTTCTTGTAGAGCCTGAGATGCTCGGTGTGCAGGTCGACCACGATCCGGTAGGGCGTCACGCTCAATCGGACCGCCGTGGCGAGGATCCAGGCGGTCGAACCGTCCGGGCGTTGCGCGAGGCGAACGTCGAGATACCCGTCGTCCTGCGCGATCACCGGCAGGCTCGACGCCGCCCCTAACCACGCCCCAGGCACGGTCCCGGTTCTCCGACCCGCAGGACCCGAGTACTTGGCGATGTTTGCACTCAACGTGGCGATGAGTGTCGAGGGGCTCTGCGCTACGGCGCGCTCCCCCCCAGCACTCGGTGCCGCAGAATCGGCTGCTCGGCGATCGGTGTCCAAGGTCTTCGGGCGGGTTGTGCCTCGGCCGGTTCTCCGTGGGCCGGCTGCGCCCCGGGCGGGTGTGCGCCCCTCGACCGCGCTGATCTGAACGGCCTGGCGTTGCGGACCAACCGAGGTGCGGGTCCGCAGGCCCAGGACCGACATCCCGACGGCCAGCGCCGCGACGAGCACGACAGATGCTGTCGCGACACTGGCGATGAGCCTGCGTGTCACCGTCGCGCCGCACTGCCCCGCGTGCTCACCCGGTCACCGCGGCACCAATTGCGGTGGGCGCTGTGCTCGAGGTACCTCCCGAGTGGGTGGCGGCGAAGCTCTTCGATGCCGAGACGGCAAGCGGTGAGTCGACCACATGGGCAGCCGACTCGGGAGAGGGACCCGACTGACCCGCAAACCTGACCGTGGCGATGTTGGTGAGATCCCTCATCACGTCGGGTGTCGAGCAGTACGTGCTGAACGATGCGCCGGGGGCGAGCGAGCGTGCGGCCCCACCGCTCCCGCACCGAGGCGCCCGCATGTCGAGGATGGTCAGGACATGGACGGCATCGGGCCCCAGGTTTGTGACGGTGATCTTCCAAAATGCGGTGTTGCCGGACGGGATCACCACGGTGGACGTCCATGGACCGATGCCTCTGGGCCCACAGCTCGCAACGGAGGCCGAGCCGCAGACTTGTGCCTCGATGCGGACGTCACCGCCTGCCGCCGGCGGATGCTCCACGGCGACCGTCGTGGGAGCTGTCGAGGCCATTCCCGAAGCAATCGAGGAGACGGTCGACGGCGTGAGGGGCGGGGTCGAGGACGTTGCGACGGTCGGGGTGCTCGGTGTGGTGGTGCTGGCGACCGGTCCGGTGGGGCGGTCGCTAGCAACCGAGGTCGACGGCGACTCCGTGGTCGTCGGAAGGAGCAGGAGCGGCGACCGAGGGATCGTGATGATTGTCGACCTCACGGAGAGCGATGTGGTCGTCGTGCTCCGGCTCGGCTGCTCGGCAGGCGACGTGGACGCCGAAGAAGCCGAATTGATCGTCGTCAGCGTCGAGCTGCTCGCCGCCGCTTGGGAGATGGTCGTCGATGCCGACGTTGTCGTCACCGGCGCCGAGGAGGTGGTGGTCTGCTCAGCGATTGTCGTGGGCGACGCCTGCGAGGAGCCGGTTGCTTGGGAGGTCGTCGTCGCCGTTGACGACGACGGCGCAGCCGTTCCGGTCGTCGAAGGAACAAGGAGGGTGCTCGTGGTCGAGGCCGTGCCGGTCGTGGTCGCGGGCGTGCCGGTCGTTGTCGAGGGCGTGCCGGTCGTGGGCGAGCCGGTCGTGGTCGTGGGCGTCGCGGTCGTGGTCGTGGCCGTGCCGGTCGTGGCCGTGCCGGTCGTGGTCGTGCCGGTCGTGGTCGTGCCGGTCGTGGTCGTGGGCGTGCCGGTCGTGGTCGCGGGCGTGCCGGTCGTGGTCGTGCCGGTCGTGGTCGAGGGCGTCGCGGTCGTGGTCGTGGCCGCGCACGTGCTGGGGAGCGTGACCATCCCGGTGTTCGGCGGGTCGGGGGTGAAGCCGTCCGAGTAGGTCGCGCTGATCGTCAGCACGATGGGTGACACCGCGTTGGCCGGCAGCGTCTGGCTCACGGCAGCGGTCGTGTACGGCGGGGTCCCCGCGCCCCCGGTGCCATTGCCGGAGGCAGCGATCTCGAAGTCGCCGGTCGGCGTGATCGTGCCGCCGCTGGCCGCCGGCACTACGTCCGCGGTCTCGTCGAGGTTCCAGTCGTTCGCGACCGTCCAGGCGATCGTGTAGCCCGTGCCGAGCGGACTGGAACAGCTCGGCACGCCGTTGATGATGTTGGCGTGCGCGAACGCCGGCGTGTCCAAGACCACCAACGCGACAGCTGCCATGCCAACGGCCAGGCTGCCCCTGAGGGTTCGACGGACCATCCGCGGGCGGCGGCTCCCCGACCCCACGGGACGACCTTCGAGTCGCGACGCGTGGGTGGCCCGTATTCGAGAGGTGTTCCGCATTACAAGTCCTTCCGGCCGGCTATCTCAACAGATGGTCGACAGCCAGGGTCCGGAGCTGCGGTGCGCACTACGTGTCACGAACATCACCGACTGTACCGTGTCGATGGCGCAACCACGCGGTGTTCAGCACGTGCGCCTGCGTCAGTTCAGCGAAACGGCGCCGGATCCGGTCAGGCGTGCTCACCGGCCACGAGTTCGAGATGCAGGGTCTTCATTCTGCTTGCACGGCGCTGCTTTTCCCGGGCCTTCTCTGTCACGCTGCCCCAGGTGCCGGTTAGCTCGGGACGGCCCAGCGCTACTCGAGGCAGTCTTCGCGGACGAGACATTCGGTGCAAGAGCCATGGCCGGACCCGGCGTCAGCGTCCGCGACCGGAAAGAACAGCTCCACACGTTGATCCCTGCACTTGGCATGAGCCAGCCACGGCGTCAAGTGATGGAGGGTCCGATCGCAACCTCGCTTCCAGAGAACCCGGGAGCCACCGGGGTCCGGAGCAGCAACCACCACACGAAAGAGCGCCCTCTCTCGCCCGTCCCTGCGACGATACTCGCACGGAGCCGGAATTGCACGCGCACCGCGAACGTGCGCTCGACACGCGCGGCGCCCCTGGCTCTCTCCCAGGGTGCACGGTCCGATGCCGGGAGGGGACCATGCATCTGTACGCCAGCTCGCCCCGGCGGGGAGATGCGCGCGCTCGGTCCCGAGTCGAGGGGCGCGCCGGCACCGCCCGGCCTCAGACGTGGTGCCCCCTGCAGCTTCCCCCACCCTGGCACTCAGTGTGGCAACCAGGCATCTGGATCGCTGACCAAGCGCCGCACGTGGGCGGGTAGGCGATCAGCGGCGATGTCCGCGATCGTGGTGCGTTCCAGCACGTTACGAATGCTCGCACGCAGGGCGATCCAGACGTCCTGGAGCCTTCTGGCCGCGCCGTCATAGCTGGTCGACTCCGGACGAACGCCCCTCACGACGGCAAGTGGCCCGTCGATGGCCCGGATGACGTCGGCGACGGAGACTTGCGACGCCGGGCGACCGAGCTGGTATCCGCCGACTGGTCCGCGCTTGCTCTCGACCAGTCCCGCCCGGCGGAGCTCGCCGAGTATGCCCTCGAGGAACTTGATCGGTAGTTCCTGTTCCTCGGCCATCTCGGAGCCGGTGACGGGCGTGCCACCAGCCGCTGCCAAGGTCACCAACGCCCTCACGGCGTAATCGACCTTGGCTGACACGTTCATCCCCAGCATTGTCCCACGACCAAGGGCTCGAGACACTCGAGGCGGCGATCCGCGGTCACGTCTGCGCCGCGCGCACTCGCTCGCACGTCGCGGCGAGCCGGCGTCGTCGCGGTGCCGACATATACTAGTGTTCCTGTCGACTCACTAGGCCGTGTTCCCGTCAGCTCTTCCCGATCCGCTGCGCTCCGAGTTGGGCACGAGGGCTCGAGCTCGAATGGCAGCAGCCGCCAGATCAGCCGGGCAGAGCGGACGTCAGAGCGACGAGCGAGGTGCTCCATGCAGAGGACGACAGCTCAGAGCCAGATGGCTCGACTCGATCAGCCTCATGGCTTCGACCTCGTCGACGTCCGCGAGCCATCGAGCTTGGCGAGTGGCACCAAAGAGCTCAGCGCTTTCTAGTTGGGGGCCGAATCGATACGCCGTGGCCGGCTGACCACTGATGGATCGGGCGGCTGGTGAGCGCTGAGCTCGGCGACCTGCCTCACCGAGCGAGCCGACCCCCCCTCAGCGCGAGCGGGCTCCCGTGCTGGCCTCGGCACCGTCGTCATCGCCGGAGGCGGGGCAACAGGCACCCTCGTCGCCGCCAATCTGCTCGGATGTGGAGTACCCGTCGACGTGATCATCGTCGAGCCTCGGGCTCGGGTGGGCAACGGCGTCGCCTACTCGACCGCTCACCCGATGCACCGGCTGAACGCACCGGCTGGCGAGATGAGCGCCTACGAGCAACAGCCCGACCACTTCGTGCGCTGGTCTCGCCGAGTCGGCGCTGCCCTCGACGCGGAGAGCTTCGCCGACCGGGCGTTGTTCGGCCAGTACTTCCGCGACGTCCTGGCTGATGCGCAGGAACGCGCCGGGCCCCGATGCGGCCTCGAGCACGTGCGCGACCAGGTGGTGGCCGCGATCTACCGGCCTCGAGCGAGCGCTTCGCTGCTCGTCGGTCTCGCCGACGGCGGCCATCTCGAAGCAGACACGCTGATCCTCGCGCTCGGTCCGCCGCCGACACGGGCGCCTTGGGCTGACGACGAGGGCCTCGTCGCCGACCAGCGGATGATCGTCGATCCGTGGATCCCTCGTCGGCTCGGTGCGGCCACGCCAGGGCGGGTGTTGCTGGTGGGGACCGGGCTCACGATGGTCGACATCGCTCTCCAGCTCGCAACGACGCCCGACAGCGAGGTGCGGTTGCACGCCCGCTCTCGTCATGGACTGCTCCCGCTCCGCTACGGCCAGCCGGCGCGTCGGCGATGGGGCGGACGGCTCGAGCTGCCCGGCACAGCCCGCGAGCTCGTCAGCACGGTCCGCGTCGCTGCGGCCAAGGCACGTCTCGACGGCGCGGACTGGCGCAACGTCCTTGCCGGCCTCCGTGGCGAGGCGCCCGATCTCTGGTCCGCTCTCAGCCCGGAGGAGCGCAGGCGTCTCCTGCGACACGCCGGCCGCTTCTACGAGGTTCATCGCCATCGCCTGGCGCCGGAGGTCGCCTCGAGTTTCTCCGCGCTCGTCACGAGCGGGACGATCGAGATCGGACGCGGTCGCCTCCAGAACGTGGAGGCCACGCCGACCGTCGTGCGCGCTGAGCTGCGTGGGCCACGCGGCGTCGAGATCCTCGATGTCGATGCGGTGGTGAACTGCACAGGCCCGTCAGCCGGCTATGGCGGCGTACCCGTGGTCGACCGCCTGGTGGAGTCAGGGCTCGCGCGGCACGACGAGGTCGGGCTCGGCCTGGATACCGACTCCGAAGGCGCGCTTCGCACCGGGAGAGGCGACGTGCTCGGCTGCATGTACGCCGTCGGCTGGTTGCGCCGCGGCGGGCTCTACGAGTCGACGGCGATCCCGGAGATCCGTCGGCAGGCAAGCAAGCTCGTGGGCTCGCTGGTGCGACGCTGAAAGGCGCAGATCTCGCGCCGGGAGAGCCATCCGGCCCCGGCGGGGATCGAGGGCTGCGGGGCGAGGCGGGCCCTCGAAGCCGGACGGCGCACACGTGGGAAAACCGTGATTCAGGGCCGCGGCGACGCCGATTCGGCTCAGCGACTGCCTGCCGCACGCCTGATGACGCTCGCGGTGCACCCACCCACTCGCGCGCGTTACGCGTCATGACGATCCCGCCCGCCGTGTGCTCGAAGAAGTTCATCGAGGTGATCGGTGGCGAGTAGACGTGCACGCTCGTCGCCGGGGGCTGGTCCTGATTGATCACTGAGTGCACGTAGCTTGGCCCGAAGCAGGCTCCGTCTCCTGCCGTACGACGCTCGGCTCGTACTCGCTGGCTCCGAGGTGCGACCGAGGACTCCACGAGCGCACCGGAGACCACGAAGAACGCCCCGTTCGAGCCGCCGTGATCGTGTAGCTCGAGACCCCGACTCGTCGGCCAGTGGATCAGCCAGATGTCGTGGGAGGGATCGCAATGGAGGACCTCGTAGCGCTGACCTTCGCCTCGGCCGAGGAGTTGATCGAGCAGATGCGCAACGACCTGATCGAGACGCGCGCCTGGGCCCGCCAGGCTTGATCGCCGGACGCCTCGCTCCTCGAGCCAGGGCACTCGGCGCGGCCCGAGCGCGTGGCCGTGGTTACCGGGCTGACGAACGGGCGATGCCGGCCGCGATGATCCTCGCTTCGCCGAGAGCGGCCGTGAGGAGGTCCTCGACCGCCTGCTTGGGTTCACCCGTCTCGTCGAAATCCCCGGGCGTGGCGTAGACCGCCGTCGGTACTGCCCAGCCGTGCAGGCTGGCTACAAGCGGTCGCATCCCGGTGTCGAGGCACAGGTAGTGGCTGGAGGAGCCGCCCGTCGCGGCGAGCACGACCTCCGTACCGGCGAGCGCGTCCTGGGGCAGGCTCGAGGAGCGTCTTCAGCAACCCCGAATACGTCGCCCGGTACACCGGTGTCGCGAGGACGAGGATTGGGGTCTTCACGGATCAGGGCCAGCGCCGAGGTGAGCGAGTCGTGATCGCCGCGACCGAGCAGCGCGTCGGCGTCGATCGAGGAGAGGTCGAGGACACTTCCGGCTCCGAGCCTCGCCGCGAGCGTGGCCAGCGCCCACGTCTTGGAGCGCTGCGACGGGCTCCCGTTGACGGCGACGAGTGTCGCCGCGGTCCTCGTCGTCTCGATCGTCTCCGCCGTCGTCATCGGCCCGACCTCCCTCAGTCGCCCCCCGGCCAGCCATCGTCGCGGCGCCGGCAGCCGGGCGGATTCCGCGGCATCCGGCAGGACACTCTATCGTGCCTACCGAAATAGTCTGTTTTGTTCGCATCGTGAGGGCTGCGACGTGTCACGCCTGCGGAAGCGCCCGCGCATGGGACGGAACGCATGCCCGGAACAGGCGTTGGCAACGAGTCAGCATGGCCGTTGTGGCCGACCAGCTCCTCGATGCTCACCTGCGGGCAGCTCGCAGCCGCCGGCGAGCAGACCGAAGCCGCCAAGAGGGCCTCTCCACGGCCCGTTGGTGCCGCGGCGACGACCTGGCTCGATCACTCCGAGCGCGCCCGCTGGCATCTCGGGCGATCGCACATCACACGCCGAGATCCGCGCCTGTCGCCGGACCGCCGGACCGCCGCCCCAGAGGTCTCGATGTCGTGAGGATGTAAGCTGTCATGAGTCATCCCGTTCCACGTTCCTCCTGCTCGGGCAGGTCTCGATGATGTTTGCCGCCGACGGAGGTTCTGAGATGCAACGGGATGTGCTATCGGGGCATCTAGCTCGACGCATGCGCTCGTGCTGCACAGCCGTGCTCGTCATCGCCGCTCTGGCTGGTGCAGCTGCGCGCGTGCCTGCATCCCCGGTCCACTCTGCGGCGTCGAGGAACTCGGTGAACCCGGGACCGACACGGACGCCGAGGGCCCGGTCGAGGTCGACGGAGAAGCCGGCGCCGAAGGCGAAGCGGGCGCCGAAGCCCGCCCCCAATCTCAGCCCGGGCGACTCGGGTGCTCCCGTGCTCGCCCTGCAGCGTCGATTGAGCGCGCTCGGGTACTGGTTGGGCAAGCCGGACGGTTACTTCGGCGACAGCACCGAGCAGGCTGTCTTCGCGCTGCAAAAAGCTGCGAGCCTGTCCCGAGACGGCGTCGTCGGGCCGCTCACTGCCGCTGCGCTCGCCAAAGGGGTGCTCCCCCGACCGCGTCCGGTGAAGGGTTACGTGATCGAGGTCGACCTCGAGGACGACCTTCTGATGTTCGTGACCAACGGAAAGCTCGACTACGTCCTCAACACGTCGACCGGCGGTGGCTACGACTACAGCGAGCACTACGACCACACCGCCCAGAAGGTCACGACAGTGAGGAAGCGCGGCACCGTGAAGAAGGTCGTGAAGAACGTCACCATTGTTCAGACCGTGTCCTACGTTGCCACCACTCCTGTCGGGCACTTCCAGATCTACACCGAGGTCAACGGCATCGTCACCGATCAGCTCGGGCAGCTCTGGCGACCGAAATTCTTCGACGATGGCTTTGCTATTCACGGCGACTCCTACGTGCCGCCTGAACCAGTCTCACATGGCTGCGTGCGAGTAAGCAACGAGGCGATCGACTGGATATGGGCCAACAACCTTGCCCCGATCGGCACTCCCGTCTGGGTCTACTGATCCGGAGCGGTGGTCGCGTGCACCCGCTGAAATACGTGGGTGTCGCTAGGCCCGGTAAGCTCGGGGCTCCGCGCTGCGGCGAACAGCAGAAGATTCACGTCATCAACACCGTCGAGCCGTCGATGCGGTCCCAATCGAGCTCGATGCCGAGCCCCGGACCTGTCGGCGGTCGAGCCATGCCCTTGGTGTCGATTTCCAATGGCGTCGCCAGGCTCGCTCGGTACTCGTGCAGCGGCCAAAGCAGCTCAAAGTGCGTAGCATTTGGGGTCGCACAGAGAGCGTGGAGGTTGGCAACCTCGAGCGGGTGATAGATCGCCGTGTGCACCTCGCAGCGGGCTCCGAAACCCTCAGCGATCGCCGCGATCTTGAGCAGACCGGTGATACCTCCGCTCCAGGAGACGTCCCCACGCACGACGTCGACCACGCCGCGGGCCAAGTAGTCGCTGATCACCTCGGGGACGCCGCCGAGGGTCTCCGTACCGACGACGGGAAGCTCAAGAGCCGCCGAGAGTCGCTGCAACCCCATGACATCGCGGTCCGGTAGTGGCTCCTCGAACCACTCGTAGCCGAGTTGCTCCAAGGTTTTGCCGACTCGCACCGCCTCCTCGTAGCTGTAGGCAGCCACGGGATCCGCCATCAGCGCGAAGTCATCGCCGACGGCCTCACGCACCGCTGCATAGATCGCAACGTCTCTGCTCACGGACCCAGGAGGAGGATGCAGCTTGTAGCCGTGCAGCCCACGAGCCTTGACCGCGAGGGCCTCGTCGACGTACTCGTCAAGGTCGTCAAGGACCAGCGAGCTCGCATAGGTTGGTACCTCGCAGCGGCACCGTCCGATCAGATCGCGAAGCGACTGACCGGCTGCTTTGCCCGCGATGTCCCAGAGCGCGACGTCGATCGGGCCGTATGCCCAGATCGGCAGGAGGTTCCACCAGCGGTCGAGCCCCGTCGTCGAGCACGACCCGGCCCTCGTAGGCGACGGCGATCGAGGCGCCCGGAAGGTGATAGTTGCGCATCGCCTGCTCCGCCGCGGCGATCCAGGGCTTCATGCTCGCAGGCAGCGGCGAGCCGGGTGACCGGGATCGCTGCTGGTGTCGAGGCAGTCCGAACTGCTGCCGGCGCGCTCGCTGCGGCACCTGCTGGCACTGCTGGCACTGTGGCACCTGCTGGCACTGTGGCACCTGCTGGCACTGTGGCACCTCTCGGCACTGTGGCACCTCTGGCACTGTGGCACCTCTGGCACTGTGGCACCTGCTGGCACTGTGGCAGCTGCTGGCACTGTGGCAGCTGCTGGCACTGTGGCACCACCTGCTGGCACTTTGCCGCTCCAGACCAGGAGCGTTGCGGCACCGACTGACGCCAGCTCGGCGAATCGGCGCCGCAGCGACGAGGTGAAGCGCGCAGGACCGAACCGCTACATCGAAGACCTTCCGGCAGTGATTCTTCACGTGAGCGGCAGCGGGCGCTAGTCGCACGACGAACTCGAGGACACCAATCTCGCTTCAAGCTTTTCTCGCCCGAACGCACGAGCCGGACGGCTTCCTCGCGGAACTTGGGCGGCTACAGGTGTTTGTTCCTCGGCATCCGGATTCCTTCCTAGCCTCCACGAGGCATCGTCTCGCGCAGGGGTGGGTCAGGTGTCCGCGGATCCCGGGTCACTCCAGCAACGAGATTGCCACCGGCGGGTGAGGCCACCTCTGTCGGCCGGCCAGCGCGGAACGGGTGGCAGTGTTCGGCAAGCGGGCCAGAGTGATGCATTCCGGTGGCGGCCTAACCACGCATCGTGGGCGACTCAGCGGCAGTCTGTGCCATCCTTTGCTCGGCAGGGACTCTCCCTGAGCGAAAAGGAGACAGGCATGTCGCGAGTTTGGGATCAGCAGCACATCGACCGAGACGACAAGAACACCGACCAGACCAGGAACAACCGCAAACGGGGCGTCATTCTGCGGCGCGGATTGCTCGGCGCATTCGCTGTCGCCATCGCGGCGCCGATCGTTGCCGTGCCGTCATGGGCGGCAACGCGCGCGGCTGGTGCCGTCAAGCCCGTCGCCGCGGTGTCACACCCTGGCACCTCGACCTGGAACGTCGTGACCCCCGGCACCTCGACCTGGAACGTCGTGACCCCCGGCACCTCGACCTGGAACGTCGTGACCCCCGGCACCTCGACCTGGAACGTCGTGACCCCCGGCACCTCGACCTGGAACGTCGTGACCCCCGGCACCTCGACCTGGAACGTCGTGACCCCCGGCACCTCGACCTGGAACGTCGTGACCCCCGGCACCTCGACCTGGAACGTCGTGACCCCCGGCACCTCGACCTGGAACGTCGTAACCCCCGGCACCTCGACCTGGAACATCAAATACCTCGTCCTCAGACACCTCTGGAGCTGAGAGCTACTTGATCCAGGCCACGAGTCGAGAACTGGGAACCAGTTGCGGAGTGCTGAACATCTCACCAGACTGCTTCTCACTTGTGACATAGCCGCGAACTGACGGAGCACGCGTCGCCTAGTCGACGCAACTATGAGCCACCCTCGCGTCGGGATGACGCCCAAGCTCGGCCATTTGGCTGAGTTTGAACGTATACTGTCGCGAGCGTGACCTCGAGCCTCGCCGGAGGCCAGATGTCGCTGGTGCTACGAGAACCTAAAGCAACCCATTTAGCCGTGGAAGGGCCCGTTATGTCCTCACTGGACGGGGAGCAACGACGCAGCCGTAGCGGCATCCCGATGAGCGTCCCTTCACCATGGGCGTTGCTCGCGCTGTCCACCGACGGGGCGCTCGTCGCGCTCAATGCTGCGCGACCGGCCTCCGCAGCGTCCAGTAGCAGGGCTGCCGCGCGTTCCGCGTTGCCAGCGAACGTGACCCGACAGTGATCCGCAAGCCAAAACGGATGGTCGCCCCGTGACGCTGCCAAAGCGCGCGACGCTGACCATTGCCGTGGCGATCACTGGTGGGCTCGTCGTCCTCGGCCTCGCCATTAGGGTCCTCGTCTCCCAGCCCCTACCAGACAACAAGCAACTCGTCATCGCCGCGGTACTCGGTGCGCTGATGCTCCTGAGTTGGTTACGACCCCTCATCATCTATCGAGGGGAGCATTCGGAGGGAATCCATTTCGACGAGGGGCTGCTGGTCTTCTTGCTCCTTGCGACCGACGCCCGACTCATCGTTGTCACGTTCGCAGCGGTCACGATGCTCGCCCAGGCGGGCATTCGTCGGAACTTCGTCAAGTCGGCGTTCAACTCTGGGCAGATTCTCATCGCTGTCGGCCTCGCCGTGGCCGCCTTCAGGGTCTTTGGTCACGAGGGCGCGGTGTTCAGCTGGGTTGATGTCGGCGCGGCCTTCCTCGCTGCAGCGGTCTTGTTCCTGGTCAACAACATTGCAGTTGCCGCCATCCTGTGGGCGTTGGGCATGTCCTGGTCCGCCGCACTGGTTGACGGGCTGGGCATCCGGCTCCTGCTCATCGCGGGAAGCGCCGGGGTCGCCGCTGGCGGAGCATTTCTCCTCACCGCGCACGCCGCGGCGCTGCCGCTCGCGCTGCTGCCGCTGCTTATTCTGCGATACACGCTCGAGGGATTTTTCAATGCCCGCCACGACCGGACCCGGCTCGAAGGTCTATTTCAGGCGACGCTCCGAGCCAACGCGTCGGCGGGTCAGGCGCAGGAGGACGTGGCGGGCGAACTGCTGGCCTCGGCGCGCCGACTGCTTCGCTGCGCTGACGCAGAGCTCGCCGACCGTTGTGAGGGCTCGAGCGACATGCGTGCCCCAGTCTCACTCAACGGTGAGACGCTCTGGCTCACGGTAACCGGTCGCAGCCGGACAGAGCCTTTCGACCGCGCCGACCAGTCCTTACTCGAGGCTTTGGCCGCGGTCGGCAGCGGCGCCCTGTCGAATGCCGCCATCTACCGGGAGAGCCAGCGTCGTAAACAACGGATTGCCGCGATCACGTCAAGCCTTGGCGAAGGTGTGTGCGCGCTCAGCCGCTCCGGGAGGATCACCTTCGTGAACCGCGCCGCCGCCGCAATGCTCGGATGGGGCATCACTGAAGGACTCGACGATGAGCGGCTGCTTACAGATCCCGAGGCCGGCATGGCCGCCCCGGGCTTCCTATCTGCGCTTGCCAGTGAGGCGATCGCGACCGGCGAGACGATCGCTAGCTATGACAATCGATTTTGGCGCGCCGACGGCGGCGCCGTCGACGTCGCGTGCACGGTTGCTCCGATCATTGAAGACCGCGAGCCGGTCGGTGCGGTGCTCGTCTTCCGGGATATCAGCGAGGAGAAACAGCTCACCGCTGAGCTGACGCGCCAGGCACTGCACGACGCGCTCACCGGCTTACCGAACAGGCGCCGATTCCTCACCGATCTCAGCGAGGCACTCGAAGGCTCCGAGCACGACGGCCGACGCCACGCCGTGCTCTTTGCTGACATCGATCGGTTCAAGATCCTCAACGACAGCCTGGGGCACCATGCTGGGGATCTGCTGCTGATTTCGATCGCCGACCGGATGCGATCGATCCTCCGACCTGGTGACGTTCTGGCCCGCTTCGGAGGCGACGAGTTCACCGTGCTTCTCGTAGGTGTCAGCAGTATCGAGGACGCGACGGACATCGCGCAACAGATTCAGGACATCATGCGAGAGCCCATTCTGCTCTCCGAGGGTCATGAGGTCGTGGCATCGCTCAGCATCGGCATCGCGATGACCTCGCAGGGAGCCAGTCGCGACGACGTGCTGCACGACGCAGACGTCGCAATGTACGAAGCGAAGGTCGGCGGACGAAGCGGAGCCTTCTGTATCTTCGACGTCGAGGCGATGGGCGTGCGGTCGGCCGAGCGCATTGAGCTCGAGGTCGGACTGCGCCAAGCGATCGAGCGTGACGAACTCGTGGTCCATTATCAACCGATCATCTCGATCCTGGACCGGCGAATCGCCGGGGTCGAGGCGCTCGTTCGGTGGAATCACCCATCGCGCGGACTGCTGCCACCGAATGAGTTCGTCGGGCTTGCGGAGGAGACTGGGCTCATCCTGCCGATCGGCAAGATCGTGCTGACAAAGGCCTGCGAGATGGTGCGCCAGTGGCACGAGCGTCACGGCATGAGCGGGGTCGTCGCCGTCAACCTCTCAGCGCGTCAGTTCCAGCACGCCGGACTGCTCGCGGAGATCGAGGATATCCTCGCCGCCACCGGCGCCAATCCTGATCAGGTGTGCTTCGAGATCACCGAGAGCCTTGCGATCTACGACGTCGACAAGACGAGTGAGGTTCTGCTGGGCCTGAAGGCGCTTGGAGCAAGCGTGGCCATTGACGACTTCGGGACGGGCCACTCGGCGCTTAGCTACCTGGCGCGGTTCCCGATCGACGTCGTCAAGATCGACGGTAGCTTTGTCGAGAACGTCGAGGTCGATCCGGTCAAATCGGCGATTGTCTCTGCCGTGCTCGCCATGGCCAGCGCCATTGGCTCGATTACCGTCGTTGAAGGCGTCGAGACCAGAACGCAGCTCGGCCACCTCATTGGTCTCGGCTGCCGCCTCGCGCAAGGCTTCTACCTTGCGGAGCCGATGTCGGCAGCGGGCGTCGAAGAGTTGATCCGATCCGGCGGCACCAGCGCGCTGCCACTCGACCAATTCGGCTGGAGACGCGCAGGGAGAGTCTCGGTCCGCGGACATCAATAAGGGCCTCAAGAGATCCGAGCCGGCCGCCGAAGGGTAGCGGTGTCGGCCGGAGAGCAGTTGACAGCGGGGGCAGGTAAGCTGTAACTTACCGTTCGTGAAGACTTACGAACGGTCTCCTCTCGGCGTCCTCGCCGAGCCAACTCGGCTCGCCATCTTCGAGTTGCTGGCCGCACAGCCGCTTGCGGTCGGGGAGCTGGCGGCTCGCCTACCGGTGTCTCGGCCTGCGGTGTCCCAGCATCTCAAGGTCCTCAAAGACGTCGGACTGGTGGTGGATCGGCCCGAGGGAACTCGACGCCTCTACCAGGTCGACCCGTCGGGCGTCGCCGAACTCCAGGCGTACCTGGAGCGTTTTTGGAGCCTGGCACTGAACTCGTTCAAAGTCGTTGTCGAACGCACAGGAGAACCCCATGACAGCTCGAGCCGGTGACGCCGCGGTCCGGACCTTCACGGTCGTCTCGGCATCTCAAGAGCATGCCTTCTCGGTGTTCACTGAAGGCATCGGTAGCTGGTGGCCGCCCGACCACCACATCCTTCGAGGCGAGCTGGCCGAGATGGTCTTCGAGCCGCACGTCGGCGGTGCTGTCTATGACCGGGCCGCCGATGGGACCGAGTGCCGTTGGGGTCGGGTGCTCGCCTACGAACCGCCGCATCGATTGGTGATCACCTGGAACATCAACCTCCAGTGGCAGCTCGAATCCGATCCCGCGAAGGTGAGTGAGATTGAAGTGAAATTCCTTCCCGAGAGCCCTACCGTGACGCGCGTCGAGCTCACGCACCGCCATCTGGACCGCCATGGTCCCGGCTGGGAGCAGATGCGCGATGCCGTGGGATCGCCCGACGGCTGGCAGCGCGGGCTCGCCCGGTTTGCCGAGTGGGCAGCGGCGCCTGGATCTCTCTAGGCCGGCTCGTGAGCACCTTCGTGTTTCGACTGCAAGCCCCTCGCCCAACGTTCGCCCTCGACATGACCGACGAAGAGCGCGGGATCATGGGGTGGCACGCGGCACACTGGCAGCCTTTGATCGATTCGGGCCAGATGGTGGTCTTCGGACCGGTCCTGGATGGAACGGGATCATGGGGAATTGGCGTCGTCGAGGCCGAGGATGAGGTCGAACTGCGTGCGTTCGCCGCAAAGGATCCGGTCGTGACAACACGAACTGCCACGATTGAGATGGGGAAGATGCTTGCGGGGTTCGTTCGCCCGAGCTGACCCGACCAGGAGAAAAGTCGCCCGCTGCGGCAGCACATAACCCGAGCTCAACCCTACCGACCAAGGATCTCGACTGCCTTGTGCGTCCAGACTCGCGAGAACCTCGAACGGCTCTCGGCTCGCGCCGCCCCTCAGCGCCGCTCGCCGGCGAGGTACATGAGCACGGCTCGCACTCGCGGGTGCAGCTCGGTGTCGCCCGACAAGCCGAGCTTGGAGAAGATCGAATTGATGTGCCGCTCGACGGCCTTCTGGCTGAGCACGAGCCTGCGGGCGACGGCGGCGTTCGTCAGACCCTCGGCCATCGCCGCCACGACCTCGGTCTCGCGCGGGGTGAGCTCGCTCAGCCCGCCGCGGCGTTCCTGCACCCCGATGAGGGCCTCGACGACCTTCGGATCGATCACCGATCCGCCGACTGCAACCTTCTCGATTGCGCTCACGAGCTCGTCGAGGTCGCCGACGCGTTCCTTGAGCAAATAGGCGCGCCCCTCGGTCCCCTGGCTGAGCAGAACCCGGACGTAGTCCGCCTCGACGTACTGGCTGAGCAGCACGACACCCATCTCTGGGTGCAGCCGTCGGAACAGCTCGGCGGCACGCAGGCCCTCGTCGGTGTGGCGCGGTGGCATGCGAATGTCGGTCAGCACCACCTGCGGACGCAGCTGCTCGACGGCTTCGACGAGCGCGTCGTAGTCGCCCACCGAACTCGCCACCTCGAGCTCGGGGACAGACTCGAGCATGCGGCGCACTCCTTCGCGCACCAGGAAGCTGTCCTCGGCGAGCACGACCCGCGTCGTCACGCCAGGGGCCCAGGGCGCGGCCGGCCGGCCCCGGCTGCGCCGGGCACTGCCTCATCGAAGGCGGGAAGCGGCAGCACCACCTCCAGGAGCAACTCGCCCTCCGGCGGGCGAGCGAGCGATCCGCCAAGCGCCTCGACGCGGTCACGCAGCCACTCCAGCTGCGACGCGTCGAGCCGGGCGATGCCACCGCCGCGCGAGGAGAGGGTCATCGACGCCGCGTCGGCCACCTCGAGGCGCAACGTGCATGCCGCCGCAGGAGGCTTCACCCCCCTGTTGTAGTCGCGGCCCGGTGGAGAGCCGAGCTGCGCCGCGGCGCAGGCGTACAGCGCCGCCTCGTGGGCCGGATGACGGCGCAGCTTGGCCTGATCGCCACTCACCTCGAGGGCGAGCTCGAGCCCGGCGAGGTCGGCGAAGGAGGCGAGTGCCCGCTCGAGGCCGGCGCTCGCGAGCAGCGCCGGGAAGACGCCTCGCGCCAGCTCGCGCACACCTGACAGCGCCTCGGTGACCTCGGCACGCGCCCCTGCTACTTCGCCGGCAGCGAGGTTGCGGCGCGCCGCGGCCAGCCGCGGCTGGAGACTGCCGGCGACGGCGGCGGCGAAACCAGACCGCTCGACCGAACGGGCCTGGACGAGACGCAGGCGTGACGCTTCGAGCTCGCCGCGCAGCACCAGGAGCTCCTCGACACGGCGGCGCAGCTCGAGGGTCAGCCGGACCGTCGACAACGCGAGGCCGGCTGGCCCTACGAGGTCGGCGAGCACCCTCCGGTCCGTCGGCCTCAACCCCGAAGGCGTCGCCGCGATCCCGATCTCGCCGACCGCACTGCCCCGGTGCTCGACGGCGAGGGTCAGGTTCTCGCCAGATGTTGCAACTTCGGGGAACGGCGACCAGGACTGGCGCCACTCGCCGCCGTCGGCGAGCCATAACCGCACTTCTCCGCGCGTCGCGTGCACCGAGCGGGCCGCCGTCTCCGCCAGGCGCGGCAGCACGTCGTCTACGGCCAGCGTGCCGGCCATGCGGGCGACGAAGCGGCTCATCAGCTCGTAGGCTCCCGCCTGCTCACCGTAGACGAGGCGGTTGGCAAAGCGCTCGGCCTGCCGGCGCGCCCCGGGCAGCAACACGACGAGCAGCGCCGAGGCCGCCAACAGGACCCACAGCGGCGGCCGGGAGGCGCCGCCTTCGCCGACGCGGTAGGCCAGCACGGCCGACGTGTACAGCGCCGCGCCGAGCACGGCCAGCAGGACGAGGACGATCGCCAAGCGCGCCAGCTGGCGCACGCCGAGGTGCGGCATCGCCGGCGGCGCGCCTGGAACCGGCTCGGCAGGCTGCGCGCTGGGAGGCGTCGGCGCGCCACGGGCCGATGAGGCCGGCGCGGCGCTCACGACGGCGCCAGTGGCAGCACGCCGCGCACAGTGGCGCCACGACCGGGAGCGGACTCGACGCTCACGCTGCCGCCGAGCACAGCCAGGCGCTCGACGAGGTGGCGCAGGCCGCCGCCGGCAGCATGGGCCGGGTCGAAGCCGACGCCGTCATCGCTGACGGCGAGCTCGAGGTCGCCGACGACGCGGCGCAGCTCGATGCGGACGTGGCGAGCTCGCGCATGCTTGGTCGCATTCTGCAACGCCTCAAGGCAGCTGAAGTACACCGCTGACTCGACCTCCGGGTCGAAGCGCCCGAGCCCGCTGGCGACCACCTCGACGGCGGGTCCTTGCCCGCCCTGCAGCGATGCCGCCTCCTCCAACGCCGGGACGACTCCGGCTCTGACGAGCGTCTCGGGCAACCCCCCGCCCGCCAGCACGTCCAGCAGGTGCGAGGTCGAGGCGAGCAGGACATCGAGCTCGGCGGCGGCGGCCAGTCCCGCCCGCGACCCGGACGCGCCGGCACCGCCGGCCGAGGTCGCCCGCTCGAGGTTGCCGAGCGCGATCAGCGCCGCCACGAGCTGCTGCTGGGCGCCGTCGTGAAGGTTCCGCTCGAGGCGGCGGCGCTCGCCGTCCTGGCTGTGCACGACCTCCCTGCGGATCGCCCGCAGCTCCGCCGTGCGCTCCGAGAGGTCCTCCAGCCGGCGCCCGAGCTCGGCGCCGAGATGGGCGTTGTGCACGAGCAGGCCGGCGTGGCCAACCAGATCCGCCACGAGCCGCTGCTCTGCCGGCGGGAGCGAGGTTCCGGGCGGCAGGTCAATGGCGAGCACGCCGAGCAAGCGCTCGTGAAAGCGGACCGGCAGGCACAGCTCGGCCCCCGTGGTCACTTGGCAGACCTCGAGCACCCGGTCTGTCGAGACCGGCCCATCCACTGACGCGTCCGTCGGGAAAGGCTCCGCCGGGGCCGCTGCGGTCGGCGTGGGTCGCTCCGGCCAGCGGGCGACGGTGAGCAGCTGCTCGTCGACGAGCAGGAGGAGCTCAGCGGCACCGGCGCGGGTCCCCTCGACGACGACGCGCGCCAGCTCGAGCAGCTCCCCGCTCGGTGACATGCGGTCGAGACCCGCGGCGAGGCGGCGCATCGCCTCGGCCGGGGTGAGGGATTGCCCGAAGACGAGCCGGTTGGCGATCGCCGAGAGCCGCGTCCGCGCCGGCTCGATGACCAAGCCGACGAGCGTCATCACGACGACGATCGTGACGGCGCTCCCACCGCTGGCGCTGCCCGCCAGCGAGACGGCCAGCACGTAGCCGAGCGCGATCAGACCGGCGAGGGATCCGTACAGGAGCGTCCTCGAGACGACGACGTCGACGTCGAAGAGCCGGAAGCGCAGCATGCAGACGAACAGTGCGACGGGCACGAGCGCGAAGACGCCCGGGAAGATGCTCTCGAGGCGCACGTCGAGGCTGGCTGCTCCTGCCGACAGGGAGGAGACGTTCAGTCGCACGAGCCCCGCCACGAGCCAGACGACGCCGACGAGCAGGGCGGGCACGAGCGCCCCGCGCAGGATGCGGCACTGCTGACGGCGCACGGGGTCGTGCGCCGCGAGCGCGATGCGGTAGTTGAGTGCGGGGATGCCGAGGGCGGGGATGCCGATCCCGAAGAAGACGACGAAGAACGGGGGGTGGTGGATGAAGCTGCTCCGCCAGCAGATCACGGCAACGGCGGCGCTGAGCATCGCGGCCGCGGCGCGTCCTGCCCAGCGCGGCACCCAGGGTGGCCGGAGGGCGCGTCCGTCGGGGAACAGGAGCACCGCCCAGAGGTAGGCCACGCCCGACACGATGTGGAAGGTGAAGTGGATGCCGGTGATCGCCGGCACGTCGCCAAGAACGTGGAAGACCTCGTGACTCGGCGCATTGAAGGTCGCTGCCGTGCCGAGCATCCCAAGGGCGAGCAGCCGCGCTTCGAGTTGCGAGCTGAGCTTGATCACGAGGAGCAGGCCAAGGGCAAGGTTGAGCAGGCTGAACAGGTACTGCACGATCACCGTGCCGCCGTCGGCTGCCACGGTGTACTGGCCGCCCATCGCCATCCCGCCGGCGACGACCGGCACGTTGCGATGCAGGATGCGATAGGCGATCGGCCCGATCCCGCCCGACGAGGCGGCGAGATGGCGCAAGGCGTCGCGCAGGGCGGCGATGTGCACAGCGAGCGTCGGCACGAGGCCGAGGCCGAGCCAGAGGAGCAGACCCGCCAGGTAGGGCACGAGGACCAGGAGCCAGGCGGCGAGCTCGAGCCGGTCGCGGGGCGAAGAGGCTGCCCCGCGCCCGCCGGTAACCGCCGCGGCGGCCGGATCGCTCCAGGTCGTCACGCTCGCGCCCCTCGCCTCGCCCGTGGCCGCCCGATCTGTCCGGGTCGAATCCTAGGAGTTCGCCCCGCTGCGGGGGTGCTGGCACCCCCTGCGACCGCGGGGGTGGGCACCGGTGCCGCCGACGGGCACGCCCCGGCACACAGGACACGTGTGAGCACCGTCGAGAATCCGGCCCGGGAAGCCCACAGTGTCAACAGCTCGACCCAGCGTAACGCCCACAACGACCAGAGCTCCTCGAACGAGGAGGCAACCACAAGGAGAACCCACGATGTCCGCTCGCACGATGTCCGCTCGTCTCGTCCCCACCTCGATCTCTGTCCACACCGCCATCCCGACCCCGACGCCAGCGCGCCGCTCGAACGCCGGGCGCGGCATCGCCGCCCTCGGACTGACAGCGGCCGGCGCCCTCATCCTGGCCGTCCCCGCCGGCGCCGCGGTGCACGCCGCCCGCGCCGCGGCGACCTTGCAGGTGGGCCCGACGATCTCGAGCCAGTTCGCCTTCACGACTCTCGACAACCCCACCGACCTCACCTTCAACCAGCTGCTCGGCATCAACGACCTGGGCAAGATCGCCGGCTACTTCGGCAGCGGGGCGAGCGCCGCACATCCGAACAAGGGCTACACGATCTCGGCCTACTCCGGCATGGTCTTCACCCCGGAGAACTACCCTGGCTCGGCCCAGACCCAGGTCACCGGACTCAACGACATGGGCAAAAGCGTCGGCTTTTACGTCGACTCGGCCGGGAACAACTTCGGCTTCTCCTACAAGAACGGCGTCTACAGCTCCTTCTCGGCCCCAGGCGTGCGCGGCAAGACCAAGACGACCCAGCTGCTCGGGGTCAACAACGAGGGCTTGGCCGTCGGCTTCTACAACGACGCCAAGGGCAACGCGCACGCCTTCGAGTACCAGACCAAGACCGGCGCCTACAGCCTGCTCAAGGTCCCCGGCGCGACGGCCACGATGGCGACGGGCGTCAACGACGACGGCGACGTCGTCGGGACGTTCACCAATCACAAGGGCGTGACCGACAGCTTCCTCATGCGCGGCGGAGTGCTCGAGACCCTGGCGATGCCTGGGGCCTCGGCGACGCAGGCCTTCGGGCTCAACGACTCCGACGAGGTCGTCGGGCAGTACACGGTCGGCAAGGCCACCCACGGCTTTGTCGAGCAGGATGGCAGCTTCACCTCGATCGACGACCCGGCCGGCATCGGAGCAACGACGGTGAACGGGATCAATAACCTGGGCGACATCGTCGGCTTCTACAACGACAGCCACGGCAACACCGACGGCTTCATCGCCCAGCCGCAGTACACACACATCGGCGCCTGATCGCTCGCCACGTACCTGCAGCCAGACCAGCGGGCCGTCCGGGGTGTTCCCCGGACGGCCCAGCCGCGCCGGGCCGACGACTCGTACAGCTCCCCTGCTCGATCCCGGGGCCGGCAGCGATTGCTCGGCAAGCGTGTCCAAGGGGGGCGACGGCGTCAGTAGCGTGCGCCAAACGGAGCCGGCAGGGCGTCGAGCTCGACGAGGTCGTCCGCCCCCAGCCAGAGATCCGCAGCCGCAGCGTTCTCGACGAGGTAGCGAGGCGTCTTCGTCCCAGGGATCGGCACGACGTGACGGCCTTGCGCGCCCACCCAGGCCAGCACGACCTGCGCCGGCGTGGCACCGACCCGTTCTGCCACCCGGCGTACGCCATCGACGATCACCTGGTTGGCGCGCACCGCCTCGGCCTGGAAGCGCGGCAGGCCGCGCCGGAAGTCGTCCGACGGAACCTCGTCGGCGGTGGAGAAGCGACCAGCGAGAAAACCGCGGCCGAGCGGCGCGAAGGCGAGGAAGCCGAGCCCGTGCTCCTGGCAATACGGCAGAACCTCGGAGAGCGCGTCGCGGGTCCAGAGGGAGAGCTCGGACTGCACCGAGGCGACGGGGTGGATCGCCCCGGCGCGGCGGATCTCGCCGACGCCGACCTCGGACAGCCCGATCAGACGCGCCTTGCCGGCCGTCACCGTCTCGGCCATCGCGCCCCAGGTCTCCTCGAACGGCACCTTGGGGTCGACGCGGTGCAGCTGGTAGAGGTCGACGCGGTCGGTCCGCAACCGCCGCAGGCTGGCGTCGATGGAGCGGCGGACGTGCTCGGGGCGGCCGTCACGACCGGCACCGGCGGGGTTGCGCCCAGGGGTCGTCGCGGCGCCGTCGTCGCCGAGCAGCCCGACCTTGGTCGCCAGGACGGCCCGCTCGCGGCGCCCGCCGGTGAGCGCCCGGCCGACCAGCTCCTCGTTGACGTACGGGCCGTAGACGTCAGCGGTGTCGAGCAGCGTCATGCCGAGGTCGAGCGCCTGGCGGATGAGCGCGATCGACGTCGCCTCGTCGCGGGGCGTCTCCATGTCGTAGGAGAACGACATCCCCATGCAACCGAGGCCGATGACGCCGATCGCCGGCCCCACCGCGCCCAGTGTCGTGGTGCGCACGGACCCTCCGTTTCGCCCGGGCGCGTCATGCCGGCACGCAACCGGCGCGGCGCCGGAAGCGGCGCCGCGCGTCAGGATGAGGATAGGAGCCCGAAACAGTCGCGTTACGAGCTTGACGATCGCGTTCTGCGATCGGGTGGGTTCACCCGCTATCCTGCTAGGTCACCGTTGGGACACCGTCGTCGAGGGACACTTCTCGGCGTAGCCGAGGATTGACAGCGATGAAGACGCGCCGACCGACCATCAAAGAGCGACTGGCCAGCTTGCAGGAGCCGTACGTTCAGGCCCCCAGCGGCTGGTGGACCGATGTCAACGGCGTGCAACAGCCCCCCGGTTCGTACCTGAACCCCGAGCTTCGCGTGAAGGCAGACGGGTCCCCCGCACCGGCCAGCCAGCAGAGCCACGCTCAGCGCGGGCGCAGCTTGCTTCGCAGCCTCATCCACCCGGTCTGAGCCTCGACCGCTGCGGCCTCACCCGGCGATGGCCGTCGAAGCACGATCCGGAGGGCTCCGATGACCATGCCCGACTCGCCAGTCGCCCCGCCCGGAGGCACTGCCGCGCTTGCGGGCCACACCGTGGCACGGATCGGCTTCGGCGCGATGCAGCTTCCCGGTCCCGGCGTGTTCGGACCGCCGCGCGATCGCGACAATGCGCTGACGGTGTTGCGCCGCGCCGTCGAGCTCGGCATCAACCACATCGACACGGCCCAGTTCTACGGCCCTGACGTCTCCAACGAGCTGATCCACGCCGCCCTTCACCCCTACCCCGCCGATCTCGTGCTCGTCACCAAGGTGGGAGCGGTGCGTGACGAGGCCGGCGGATGGCATCCCGCCCAGCGCCCTCTGGAGCTGCGCGCCAGTGTCGAAGACAACCTCGCCAGCCTCGGCGTCGAGCAGCTGCACGTCGTCAACCTGCGCCTGCACGCGCAGCGCCCGCACGGTGCAAGCGACTGGCCGAATGCCGAATTCGACGACCAGGTGGCCGAGATGGTTGCGCTCCGGGACGAGGGCAAGATCGCCGGCATCGGGCTCAGCACTGTCGGCATCGAGCACCTCCGCCGAGCGCTGCCCGCAGGGATCGCCTGCGTGCAGAACGCCTACAGCCTGCTCGAACGGACCGACGAGCCGCTCCTCGAGCTGTGCCGCGAGCATGGCGTCGCCTGGGTGCCGTACTTCCCACTCGGCTCGGCCTTCCCCGGGATTGCCAAGGTGACCGAGAACAACGCCGTCGTCGGGACCGCCGAGCGCCTCGGGGCCACCCCGGCGCAGGTCGGGCTGGCGTGGCTGCTCGTCCACGACCAGGGCCTTTTGCTGATCCCGGGCACCTCGAGCCTGGCACACCTCGAGGAGAACGTCGCAGCGGGGCGGGTCGAGCTCGATAGCGAGGCCATGGTGCTCCTCGATGCGCTCGGAACGCCGCGCCACGAGCGCTGAGGTAACGCCGCCGGCCTCCTCGGGCCTCCTCGGCGGCCGGCCCTCCGACACGGCGAGCTGCACACGACGACTCGACCATTGAGGAATGGACGCTCATCGCGGATCTGGTTCGACCGTATTCCGGCGAGGGGAGAATGGCTGCTCCGGTGCGCGCAGCGACCCGATGCCGAGGCTGCCAGCGGCATGCGGTATCGGGGCCGCTGCTGAACCAGCCGCCAGGGGGTTGGGCACCGCGGGACCGATCCTGGTCAAGGTGTTGCGGTCGATATGGCTGAACGGCTCCTCGCGATCGGGGATCTTGAGGACCCCCTCCTCCTCGTAGGACCACGTCCCGTCGTCATGCGTGATCACGTGGATCCGGTAGCTGAGGGTGCGGAAGTTCTGCTCCAAGAACGGGTTCGACAGGATGCCGTAGACCTCGCTACCCAGGACAGCGTGGAGCTCGAAGTCGGTGGCGTCGGGCTCGGCCGGCCCCGATGCGAGCAGCACCTGGGCCCGCGGAATGCCGAGAGTGAGCGTCACGGTCTTGGCCGCCGGCTCCCACAGCCAGTAACCCACCTGGTCGTGGAACGTCTCGGCCTCGCCGGGTTTGACGATGTGGGTGTGGTATCGCAGGCCGTAGAAAAGCTGGGGGCCGTTGGTCTGGCGATCGATTGGCTGGGCCTCGTAGTGCTCGACGAAGGCGTTCGCCTCGAGGCCGTCGGCGACCGGGTGCTGGTCCGCCCCTTTGACCCCCTCCCACACGCCGGCTATGGGGCGCAGCGGACCGAGGTTGGCGAGCGTGTCCGGATCGCCGTCAGGCTCGGTGTAGATATCGGGTCCGTAGATGCTCACGTAACACCCCGTTGCAGTCGAGTTTGTCGGAGTCGGCGCTGCGGTCGCCGGTCGCTCGCTTTCAACTGCCGTGGTGGATCCAGCTGCGGACTTTGTCGAGCAGGGCCTCCCGCCGGCTGGCTCTGCGCGCCTTGCGGGCCGCAGCGGCCGCCTCTTTGACCTGCTGGCGAGCCTGCTCGACCTCGGCATCGACCTCGCTGGCGGGGACACGCAGGATCCGGCCCCCGAGCTTGGTGAGAACCGAGTCGACGGCGGCCGGGTCGGACTCCTCGACCTCGGCCATCAAGACGTTCGATCCCGGCTCGATCTGCCGGCTGAGCAGGCTGAGGGTGTCCTCTTCATCCGCGGCCCGGTCCTCATCGACGCTCATGCCGATGATCGCACCAGCGGACCAGCCGAGCAGGATCCCGAGCGGGCCGGCGAGGATGCCTACGAGCGCTCCGATGAGGCTCCCGGTCCAGAAGCCGTGGCCGACGCCGCCCGTCGACTCGGGCACCGAAAGCCGGCCCTCCTCGTCGCGGGCGACGACAGCGGCGGCCTTGATGCCCGAGATCGAGCTCAGCGAAGCGAACGCCTCGAAGGCGACGCTCGAACTGGGGAACTTGACAACGAGAAAGTTGTGATCGGCCATGGGTCCACCTTCCTTACTTCGTTCGGGCCGGGCCATGCTCGATCCGCCGGTGACAACACGCCACGAGCACCGACCGACCACGCCCAGAGCACGTCCCGACCCTACCCGCGCGCGCCTGCGCTAGGCCCGGCGTGGTCGCGGCTGAGCTTGATGCGCAGGTGGTGCGTAGGCTTGTCCCCTGCTGCACGCGCTGCTGCCGGGGCTCTCGGCGTTGCGCTGTGCGGCGTGCGTGTGGGTCGTCGTCGTGCTCGCTCTGGACTGGTCCCAGCTGCGCCGTCCGGCGGATCGACCAACTGGAGCCAGGAGACCGCCGCCCCGGAGCACAGCCTTTACTGATGCCAGCGGCACGACGCCAAGGGCCTTGGTGAACCGGCGTTGCGGGAGTCCCGGACAGCACCAAGCCCGAGCTGACCCTCGGGCAATGATGGCAGGAGCCGCGACAGTCCGCGGCCGGTGGGTCAGATCTTCTCGGCGAGCTTCGCGAGCGACGCGATCTTGCTCAGTGGCAGCTTCGTCGTGAAGACGCTCGCCCCGAAGACGTGCACGCCGTTGATCCCGTAGATCCCCTCGGCGCTGATGCCCTCCTCGGTGAGCTTGAACAAGAAGGCCTGCACCCCAAGACCGGAGTACGGCGTAAAGGAGTAGGTAGCCTTCGCCGACCCCGCTTGTGCCTCCGCCTTCCTCAGTTGCGCCTGGACCTCGGCGCTCGTGATCGCCCGCGAGGTGACCTCATCTTCGAGGACCACCACCTTGGACAGCGCAGCGAGGCTGGTCTCGGAACCGAACGTGCAGTCCGCCTCGGTCGCGGAGATCCCGTCATTGGCCTTGGTCGCCTTGATCTTGCTGGTGTTGTACACGCCCGCCGGAACGGTCCAGCCGACAATGGACGACACCGACCCGGCGCTGATCGCGTTGCACGGCGTCGACTTCAGGGGCGAAGCGGCCTGGGCGGTGACCGTGCCCGCGCTCGTGGCCGGACGCGACGATGCCTGGGCGACCGCCGGGGCCAGCACCAGCGCAGACGCGCCGGCGAGGCCGAGCAGCGCGGCGCGGAAACGGATCGATCTGTGCGCGGAGCGGTTCGGAGCACTGCTGTCCATGGTCGGACTCCCTCAGTAGGTGGCTCGCGCCACGCAAAGTGGACGCAGGGCGGGCGTCCAGTGTGGAATGTGGCTTCATCCTATGACGCTCCCGAGCGACACGCATCCGTGTGAGCTCGCCGAGCGGCAGCCCTGAGCCCGGGTTTGGGCTGCCGCCGACGGCCCTCCAGCAGTCGCGGCGAGGATGCTCGCCGCCGTGCCGGTCCACGCGTCGGTCGCCCTGCAGCAGTGACGACGGCCGAAGGTTGGGACATCCGCGATCCCGATTGTCCGCTCGGGCGCCGGCGCGCTGGACGTCCCCCGCCAGTTCCGGCGATTGTCGCACGTTCCTACAGCGATCCGTACCCCTGCTGATCCGCGCCCGCGTCAACTCATGCGTTGACGCATGGTACCGTCCCTTGATGCCGAAGACCATCCAGATTCGGGACGTCGACGACGACGTGTACGCCGCGCTCGCACGGCGAGCTGCAGAGGAAGGCGTAACCGTCCCCGAGCTTCTCCGAGCCGAGGCGACGCGCCTCGCCAAGCGCCCGTCGGTGTCGAGCTGGCTCGAGCGGACGCGCCGTCGAAGCAGCCACATCGACCGGTCCGACGTGCTCGCTGCGCTCCAAGAGCACCGCGGACCGTGGCCCGATGCTGGTTCTTGACGCATCCTGCCTCTTCGAGGTGGTAGCTGGCACCGCTCGCGCAGAGACAGTTCGCCAACGGCTGTCGGCCGACCCTGACCACGCTGCACCCCACGTCATCGACGTCGAGGTGCTCGCAGTCATCCGGCGGGAGCACCTGCTCGGCAAGCTCGACCGGACCGCCGTCGAGCAGGCTGTTCAGGACCTCGAGGACTGGCCGGGCGAACGCTTCGGTCACAGACTGCTGCTAGGTCGTGCTTGGGAACTGAGCCACGCGATACGCGCCTGGGACGCCATGTACGTCGCCCTCGCCGAGGCTCTGGACTGTCCGCTCCTCACCGCCGATTCGAGACTGGCAGCCGCGACCGGACCTACCTGCCGGATCGAGGTGCTGTAACCCCAGCGGGGACCGAGCCGCCACCCGAGTGGCCTCGTGGATCCCAGCCCTCGCCGACCCTCGGTTGTACGAGGAGCGAAGCTCAACAGACAGGGATTCGCCGCGAGCCCAGTGACCCACGTGTCAGAGTGTCGGAGACGGAAACACCTAAGAACGGTCAGACAGTTGGGAGACGATTAGGCCTCAGCCGGCCCTCGCTGGCTGAACGGCGTGCTGCATCGGCAACCCACCTTGTATCAGACCCGAAGAGCGCACATCACTTTTCGCCGCCTCGAACAGATCCGGGCCAATCCTCCCGGGAACCTCCCGAGCGGACGGGAGGGTCATCTTGGATTCCCCGGTCCGGACCAGGCCGTTTTTCTCGAGAAGCAACCTCAGATCGTGGGAATTAGAGGCGTTCTCGAGTGTCTCTTCGAGCGATATCTTCCCCTCTTCGAAAAGCTTCGCGAGGCTTTGGTCGAAACTCTGCATCCCATAGTACGCTCCGTCGCGAATGTTCTCTGCGATGCCCGACGTGAGTTCCGCATTCGCAATGCACTGGCAAATACGCCCATTGACCACCATGATCTCCACCGCTGGCACTCTCCCGGTGCCATCCGCTCGACGAACGAGGCGCTGGGCCACCGTGCCTCTCAAGGAATCGGCAAGCGACGTCCTGATCTGTCCGTGCTGAAACGGCGGGAAGAAATTCACGATTCGATTGACGGTCTGGGCGGCATCCATCGTGTGCAGCGTCGACAGCACCAAGTGGCCGGTCTCTGCAGCGGTCAGAGCGGCCGAGGTCGTCTCGAGATCTCGCATCTCACCGACGAGGATGACGTCGGGGTCCTGGCGCAGGACGACGCGCATCGCGTTGGCAAAGGTCTCGGTGTCGAATCCGACCTCGCGCTGGTCCACCCTCGCCTTCTTGTCGCGCTGGACGAACTCGATGGGGTCTTCGATCGTGACGATGTGACACTCTCGAGTCCTGTTGATGTGGTCGACCATCGCTGCGAGAGTGCTCGTCTTCCCCGACCCGGTCGGACCAGTGACGAGGACCATTCCGCGGCGTTCGTCGGCGAGCTGGCGGATGGCGTCGGGCAGCCCGAGTTCCTCGATCGTCCCGGGGATTTCGCGGATCGTTCGGAAGGCAAGCGAGACCGACCCCTGTTGAAAGTACGCGTTGACGCGAAACCGTCCAGTCCCGGGGGACGAATACGCGAAGTCAGCTTCGTGGAGCTTGTCGAACAGAGCCAGCACCGCGGGTGGCATGATCTCGCGGGCAATGTTCGCGGTATCGACCGCGACGAACGGTGGTTCGTTCGGCATCCGGCGCAGGCCGCCATCGAGACGTACACACGGTGCGGATCCGGCGCCGATGTGGAGGTCCGAACCGTTCCAACTCGAGACCAGCTTCAAGAGACGGTCAAGGTCGTTCCTATCCACGGCACCCGCACCTCAGCAACAGAGCCGACGCCCCGGACCCGCCGGCCGGGCGCTCCCCGCAGTTCGGGGCGGGTGACTTCTCATCTGAGTCGTCCGCCCAACCCCGCATGGCGACCGTCATGGGTGCATCCACCACATCGGCCACGAGGCGCTGCTGGTTCGCATCCGCTCCGTGTCGATCGACGAGCCCGCCGACGACCGCAGCGTTGCCCAGCAAATCGCTGGGCGGGCGCGTCCGATAGGAGGTTCGTAAGCACTGAAGCGGTTTGCGAGAATCAGGCTGCGTGTCTGGCATGAGCGGCGCTTTCTGCGTTAGGCGGGTAAAGCGGCAATGGTGAGGTGTCGAGCCCGCCGGGGGCCCCGAGGCCATCTCGAGTCCGCTCGAGCGGCCGCGCACGGCTCGGCGTTTCGGGCAGTCCTAACGACACCGCTGGGCACGTCCTTCAGACGCGCAGCGCACAGCTCGAGGCCCGCCTCCGGAGGGCGCCGGGCATCTCAGGCGAGGGTCCCGACCACTGGGACGATGATGCGATTCGACGACTCGGTCGAGTTCGGCCCCGCTCCGATGGCGGTGACGGCGCCGGCGATCGCGACGGCGAGGGACGTGGGAGCGTCGGGCCGCATCTCTGCATCATGTACTGATGCTAAGATGTCGGATCCATGCGCACCACCGTTCGGCTGGATGACGAGCTCTACCGTCAGGCGAAGATCACGGCGGCGCGTACCGGGCGAACGGTCGCAGGAGTCATCGAAGACGCCCTTCGCGCCAGTCTGGCGGCCGCGGACCAGCCGCCCGCCTCCCAGCTACCGCCGCTGCCGACCTTCGGCAGTCGAGGTCCTCTCCCTGGCGTCGACCTGACCAGCAACGCGGCCACGCTCAGCACCATGGACGACGAGGTGCCGGTGGATGCGAGGCGTTGACGTCAACGTCCTCGTCTACGCCCACCGCTCGGACACCGAGGACCACCAAGCGTTCCGAGCATGGCTCGACGATGCCCGGAAAGGCGACGAGCCCCTCGGAGTAAGCGACACGGTCCTCAGCGGGTTCATCCGTGTCGTCACCCATCCCAAGATCTTCTCCGACCCCACACCCGTCGAGCAGGCGTGGGACTTCGCGGAAACCGTTCGTTCCTCCCCGGCGGCCGTGCAGATCCAGCCGGGTAAACGGCACTGGGACATCTTCCGGCGGCTGTGCGCCACCACCGGAGCCCGCGGCAACCACCTGCCGGACGCCTTCCTTGCTGCGCTGGCTATCGAGTCCAACGCCACGTGGATGACCGCCGACCGAGGCTTCGCGCGCTATCCCGGACTTCGATGGGCCCACCCCCTCGATCCCTGAGAGGCTCGCCGCCGTCGTCGCCTTCTCGCTGTACGAGGCCGGCTGCGGCGGAGCTCTGTGGGGGTGGCGAGCGTCGCCTCCACCACGGTCCCGAGCGCAGCCGACTCATCCGCCACCACCTCCCGTGCCCATTTGCTCCGCGTCGCCGGCGGTGCCCGCGCCAGCACGGCCTTCCCAACTTGCCATATCCAACCGTCGCTACCTCGGGCCCGGCAAGGGGCTGGACTCAACTGGCTGGGCCGTTCTCGACAAGCAGGCCCTTCGTTCCTTTCCCGAATCCGTGGTGAACCAGGCGGTGAGGGCCTGTCGCGCCGCCTTGGCGCAGGCCGGGTTCCAAGGCGGCCCGAGCGCGGCGGCCGCGAGCCCACAGATGATCCAGGACCTGCCCGCCTTTGCCAGCTGTGTGCACAACCACGGCATCTCGAGCCTCCCCGACCCCAACAGCCAGGAAAGCTCGAGCCTCGCGGCACCTCGATCAACCCGCGCTCGCGCTCGCCGGCTCAGCTCGCCGCCGCCAGAATCTGCCTCCCGACCGCACGCGGCGCCGTTGACCTTCTCCAGCAGGACACCGCGACCGCCGGCGCCGGCCGATGACAGCGCCGCAGCGCCGCTCCGATCGCTCAGCCGTGGACCTCGCGTGTCACAACATCGCCTCGCGCGGTGCTGAAGAGATGATGAGGTGCCGTACGGAGGCCGTGCAACCGCCTCGGGGCTCGAGATTCCGAACGGGGCCACGAGGGACCCGCGCGTGACAAGGCAAGGATCGATCGTGCCTTGTAGTATCGGACCGTGACCAACGTTGGCGATCTCAAGGTCTCGTCCCGAGGACAGATGAGCCTTCCTGCACTGCCCCGTCGCCGCTGGGGCCTCGAAGCCGGGGGCGAGGTTGGCTATCTCGACCTCGGCGAGGCCGTCGTCATCGTCCCCGGTGGTGTGGACGCTCTACGCCGCTCACTGCTCGATCAGCTGAGCGACGACGATTGGAAAGCAGCTCGCAACGGCTTCGGAGACCCCGAGCTCGCCAGCGAATGAAGCCGGCGCTCGTCGACGATCAGCACCTCGGTGACGTCTTGCGGGCCGTCTCGGTGCCGTCGCTTCGCGGTCGGGCCATCTTCACGACGGGCTACTGGTACGTCCGACTCTGCCAGGCCGTACTCGGCGGACATGGGGGCGCAGGTGTTCTCTCTGCGCCATTCGCGAGCCTCCCGGCGAGCCTTCGAGCACGGGCGACCGCCGCAGTCATGCAGCTCCCCGACTCCATCGGCTTGATCAGTCTTCGGGACCTCGCTCCACAGATGGGAGAGCTGCGCCAGCACCACTCGCTGAACGTCCTTGGCATCGAAGCTCTCGCTGCGGCCAAGCAGCTCGATGCCGACGTCTTCCTCAGCGCCGCATCGCCCCAGCTACAAGCAGCGCTGTCACGGGAGGGCCTTTCGGTACGGATCGGCGGGTAGGCCACCCAGAACGTCGCGCCGGAACGTCGGTCACCGCCGCCGGTCTGTCTCATCGCGACAGCGAGTTTGAACGCGCGGCGCAGATCGGCGGTGTCGCCACCGCGGGGCGACTTCAGGTTCAGCGACGTTGATGCGGCATCTACGACTGGCGCCGGTTGGTCGATTCCCGCACTACGAGTGTCCCGGGATGATGGCGTGTCCCGCCGCCGACGCGGGCACCGCCGATGATGGCGAAGAGGTCGCTCACCGCAGCCGCCCCGAGGTGCTCGAGATCCATGTCGACCGTGGTCAGCGCCGGATCGGTCTCCAGGGCGAAGACCGCCCAGTTGTCATAGCCTGTGATCGCGACATCGTCCGGAACCTTGCGCCCCGACGCTACGACCGCATCGAGCACGGCGGCGGCGATCTGATCCGAGCCGCACGCGATGGCGTCGAGCTCGGGGGCTTCGGCGAGCACCTCGCGCGCTGCCTGGCGCGCAGAGCGCTGCGACCATGGCACGTAGCGCACGTCGCAGGCGAGCTGCAAGCCGTGCCGGCCAAGCGCGTCGGTGATCCCGAGCAGGCGCTGCTGCACCGCCGGCGAGTGCTTCGGGCCCGTGACGTGCACGACGCGGCTCCGGCCGAGCTGCACCAAGTGGTCGGCGACCGCCGACCCTCCGGCGAAGTCGTCGATGAGATGCACGACGTCCCGCCGGTTGGTGGTCGGTCCGTGTACGTAGACGCATGGGATTCCGGCCACCGCCCCGAGCGAGGGCATCTTGCCTTGGTTGTCGCCGACGACGAGCAGCCCGTCGACGTTTCGCTGGCGCAGCATCGTCGCCAGCTCGCCAAGACGGGTGGGGACGCCCCTCGCGTCGGCGATGATCGCCGAGAATTCGCGCTGCTCGAGCACCGACTGAGCGCCGATGACGATCGGCATCGCGAAACGCTGCACCAGCGGGTCTCGCAGCAGCACGCCGATGATGCTGCTGCGCCCGCTCGCCAAGCTCTTGGCGACGAGGTTCGGCGCGTACGAGAGCTGGCGAGCGGCTCGCAGCACCCGCCTGCGCGTCGCTTCCGAGACCCGGTCGCGCCCGTTCATCGCCTTGGAGGCGGTGGTGATCGAGACTCCGGCCAGGCGGGCCACCTCCGTCAGCGTGGGTGGCCGCCCGGTGCTCATCGCACACGAGCATACGCAGCGCGGCAGTCCGGCCTGTGCCCGCGTCGGTGTCGTGCGGCTCATCTCGACCTCCCGATGCGAAAGCGCTTGCGCAACCGCGAGGACGACATGTCTGCCTTGATAAGGCCGCTCTTCGATGAACCGAGCTTGACATATGAACGCTAACGGAAGTAACGTTTTCTCACCGACGCCAGCGGTCGGAGGCATCCGGTGAGCCGGCAGGGGGACGATGGATCGAGGCAGTCGCGTCGTGGACGAGCCGAAAGGGCGCTTCGTGCCCGGTGGCGACGCCACCGGGCCGGTCGGCCCGACCGCGACTGCGAGGTCACACGTCCGTCCGCTCGGGCTCGGCGATGTCGTCCTCGATCCCGGTAGCGAGCTCGGACGCTTCCAGGCGCGGAACAGCGACAGCACGATCCCGCATTGCATCGAGCAGGTGCAGCGCTCCGGCGCGATCGGCAACCTGGAAGATGTCGCGGACGGGCGTAGCGGCAGCCGGACCCACCGAGGCATGGTGTTCTCGGACTCGGACGTGTACAAGGTGCTCGAGGCTGCCGCTTGGGACAGCCTGCGCGGCTCGTCGGCGCCGGCGCGGGACTTCCTCGAGCGCGCCAGCTCGATCGTCGCCCGTGCGCAGCGCGGCGACGGCTACCTGGACTCCTGGGTGCAAGGCGAGCATCCGGACCTCGCCTGGAATGACCTCCGCTGGGGCCATGAGCTGTACTGCGCCGGGCACCTCCTGCAGGCGGCGGTGGCGGGCGCGCGGCACGGCGAGCTGCCGCACCCTGCTCGCCGTCTCGGCCAAGGTCGTCGAGCACCTGCTGTCGACGTTCTCGCTCGAGGACGGTGACGGGCGGCTGCTCGGCGTGTGCGGCCACCCGGAGGTGGAGACCGCCCTGGTCGAGCACTACCGCCTCAGCGGCGATCTGCGGGCGCTGCTCCTGGCGAGCCGGCAGGTCGAACTGCGCGGTCGGCCGGACGTCGGCCTGCCCGAGTCGGGCGTGCTCGACGGGCGCCGCTTCCCCCTCTCCTACTTCTTGCACCACCTGCCCGTGCGAGAGCGAACAGTGGCTACAGGACACGCCGTACGAGAGCTCTACCTGCAGGCCGGAGTCGTCGATGTCGCCGTCGAGACGGGCGACGACCAGCTGCTGGAGGCCTCGGAGGCGATCTGGGAGGACCTTTACAGTACGAAGACCTACGTGACGGGCGCCCACGGCTCGCGTCACCGGGACGAGTCGATCGGCGACGCGTACGAGCTTCCGAGCGATCGCGCCTACGGCGAGACCTGCGCCGCCATCGCCGCGTTCCAGTGGAATTGGCGGCTGCTGCTTGCCACCGGGCGGGCGCGCTATGCCGCGGCGATGGAGCAGGTGCTCTGGAACACGATCGCCGGAGCGGTCTCGCGCGAGGGCAAGGCGTTCTTCTACTCCAACACCTTGCACCTGCGTACTGGGCACGACGGCACGGACGAGGACGCTCCGCGCCAGCGCCTCGGCTGGTACGAGTGCGCGTGCTGCCCACCCAACCTGGCACGCCTGATGGCGAGCCTGCAGTGCTACGTGATGTCTCGCGACGGGTCGGGGCTGCAGGTGCAGCTGCCCTTCGGCGGGCGAGTGACGACCGCCGTGCCCGGCGGTCGCGTCGAGTTCGACCTGCGCACCGGCCATCCCTGGACGGGCGAGCTCGACGTCGAGGTGACGAGCTGCGACTCCGCCGCGCGCTGGCAGCTGTCAGCGCGCCTGCCGGAGTGGAGCGCCAAGGACGGGACGCGGGTCGAGCTCAACGGCGAGGAAGTGGAGCCGCCGGACTCAGGGCCGTACGTCACGCTGGAGCGGCGCTGGATGCCGGGCGATCGATTGCGGGTCAGGAGCTCGATGCCGGCGCGTGTCCTGCGCCCGAGCCGGCGCCTCGACGCCGTCCGCGGCTGCGCCGCGCTGGCGCGAGGTCCCCTCGTGTACTGCCTCGAAGGTGACGACCTGCCCGACGCGACTCCCGTCGAGGACGTCGCGCTCGACACCGCCGTCGCGCCCGAGACGGTCGCGGAGGTACCCGCCGGCCTCGAGGGCTACGTGCAGGTCGCGCTGCGTGCCGGGGGCGAGCGGCTCGTCGCTTCGCCCCGCGACCTCTATGCCGAGGAAGGCTCCGTGCCGCCCGTCACCGCCCGCGTCGCGCTCACCTTCGTCCCGTACTTCGCCCGTGGGCACCGGCCTTCGGGCGCGATGCGCGTCTGGGTGCCGACGTGCTCGATGACCACCGGCCGGGCGGATGAGATAGAGGCAGACGACCGTGGCGTCCAGTAGCGCCGGACCGTCCTCGATCGATGTCGTCGAGGGCCAGGAGCGGCTCCGAATCGAGGCGTGGGGCGAGCACAGCGTGCGCGTGCGCGTGCCTCGGCGGCAGCGTCATCGAAACCCCGGGAAGCGCCCTGCTCGAGCCGGCACCGTCCGGGGTCGACGTCGAGATCTCGGCCGAGCGAGCGGTGCTGCGCAACGGTGACCTCGTGGTCGAGGTGTCCGAGAACCCCGGGCACTCGATGGTCGCGTTCCCGCCGCGGATCAGTTTCCGGCGCGCCGACGGCGGCGAGCTGCTGAGCGAGGTGGTCCCGCACTTCTCCTCGCCCCCGCAACGACGCTACGGTCCGGTGGGCAAGGACCTGTTCCGCTGCGAGGTGAGCTTTCAGGCCCACCGGCACGAGCGCATCTACGGTCTCGGGCAGCACCAGCACGGGCTGCTCGACCAGAAGGGCGCCGTGATCGACCTCATCCAGCGCAACACCGAGGTCTCTGTGCCCTTCGCCCTCTCCGACCGCGGCTACGGCCTGCTGTGGAACGTGCCCGCCGTCGGGCGTGTCGAGCTCGGCGCCAACCGGACGAGGTGGGTCGCCGACGGGGCGCCCCAGATCGATTACTGGCTGACGACGGCACGCACGCCGGCGGAGATCGTCAGCCGCTACGTGGTGGCAACCGGCCTGCCCCCGATGCTGCCGGAGTGGGCGGCCGGGTTCTGGCAGTCCAAGCTGCGCTACCGCACGCAGGAGGAGCTGCTGGCGGTCGCCCGTGAGCACAAGCGACGCGGGCTGCCGCTCTCGGTGATTGTCGTCGATTACTTCCACTGGACGCGCCAGGGTGAATGGAGTTTCGACCCCGAGGAGTGGCCGGACCCCCAGGCAATGGTGGACGAGCTGCGCGCCCTCGGCGTCGAGCTGATGGTGTCGGTCTGGCCGACGGTCAACCCGGACAGCGCCAACTACGCCGAGATGGACCGGCTCGGCCTGCTCGTCGGCAGCACGCGTGGGTTGCCCTTGCACCTCGATTTCTGGGACAAGGGCAGCGGGGTTCGGACCTTCGTCCGCTTCTACGACGCGACCAACCCCGAGGCGCGCCGCTACGTCTGGCAGAAGGTGAGCGAGGGCTACGGCCGCTACGGCATCCGCGCCTTCTGGCTGGACGCATGTGAGCCCGAGATGCGCCCGGAGAATCCCGAAAGCAGCCTTTACCGTCTCGGCCCGGGCAGCGCGGTGCAGAACGTCTATCCCCGCGAGCACACCCGCGGCTTCGCCGAGGGGCTCGCCGAGAGCGGCGAGCAGGGGGGGCTGCTCTTGTGCCGCTCGGCGTGGGCGGGGAGCCAGCGCTACGGCGCGGCGGTGTGGTCGGGCGACATCCGTTCGAGCTTCGAGGCGCTCGCTGCCCAGGTGGCCGCAGGGCTCGAACATGGGGATCTCGGGCATCCCGTGGTGGACCACCGACATCGGCGGCTTCCAGGGCGGCGACCCCACGACACCGTACTTCCGCGAGCTCGTCGTGCGCTGGTTCCAGTACGGTGTGTTCTGCCCGATCTTCCGCCTGCACGGGGTGCGCGAGCCTGGGCCGCTCGCTGGCTCTGGCCAGACCGGGGCGCCGAACGAGGTGTGGAGCTTCGGCGAGCAAGCGTACTCGATCATCGTCGAGCAGCTCGCCTTGCGCGAGCGGCTACGTCCGTACTTGATGGAGCAGATGGGGGTAGCGAGCCGGTCCGGGCTGCCTCCGATGCGAGCGCTCTTCCTCGAGTTCCCGGACGAGCAGGCCGCCTGGGATGTGGACGACGAGTTCATGCTCGGCCCGGACGTGCTCGTCGCTCCCGTCCTCGAGCACGGGGCGCGCCGGCGCGACGTCTACCTGCCCAGCGGGGCATCCTGGCTGGACGCCTGGACGGGTGAGCCGCTCGCGGGTGGCGGCTGGACGACGGCCGCAGCCCCGCTCGAGCGGATCCCGGTGTACCTGCGCCAGGGGGGGTCGCTGAAGAGCCTGGCGGCCGAGGGCGGTGCGTAGCAGGACGGGGGAAAGGTGCCGCCGTAGGCGGCCCACAGGGGGAGGTCCCCGCAGGTGGCGGAGCTCAACATCACGGACGACACCGGTCCTACGGGGACGGTGGTCGCGCCCCGACGTTCGGGCGCGGTAAGGGTGGACGTGCACGCCACGAACAGGTCGAGGACGGGGCTCTCTGCGTGGCGGCGGCGGCGGATCGCAGGCTGGCTCTTCCTCACCCCGGCCATCCTGTACATCCTCTTCGCATTCGCTCTGCCCATCGTTTACAACGTCATGTTGAGCTTCGAGCAGACCTCTCCGGCGACGATCGCGAACTTCACCGCGCCGTTCGCCGGGCTCGCCAACTATCGCTTCATCCTCAGTGACCCGACGAGCCGCGCAGCCATCATCCACACGTTCGAGTTCACCGCCGGATCGCTAATCGGCCAGTTCGTCGTCGGCTTCGCCCTCGCCCTGCTCTTCAGTCTCCGGTTCCCGGGCAGGACGCTAGGGCGCTCGCTCGTGATCGTGCCGTGGCTGCTGCCGCTGATCGTGACCGGGGTCATCTTCAAGTTCCTCTTCCAGCTCGAAGGTGGAGCCGTCAATCAGCTCCTCATGGACGTGGGTCTCGCTCGCCATCCGATCGACTGGCTCGACGACCCGCATCTCGGGCTCATAACCATCCTGATCGCGAATATCTGGCTCGGGGTGCCCTTCTTCACTCTCCTGCTCTACAGCGCCCTACAAGACGTGCCCGTGGAGGTGAAGGAAGCGGCACTCATCGACGGTGCCGGTCCTTGGCAGAGGCTGCGCCGTGTGATCGTGCCGATCATCCTGCCGGTCATCGAGGTCACTCTGCTACTGGGCTTCGTGTTCACCGTCAAGGTCTTCGACCTCGTGATCGCCCTCACGGGCGGAGGCCCGGCCAACGCGACGCAGCTCATCACGACCTGGTCATACAACTTGTCGTTTCAGGAGTTCTCCTTCGGCGAAGGCGCGGCGCTCAACAACGTGCTTTTGGTGCTGGCCTTGATCTGCTCGCCTCTGTACCTTCTGCTCAGCCGCGGCACCCTACGGCGCAGCTCGGGAGCAGAGCGATGACTCGGCTGCAGCGGTCGAGGACCCTTCGGTGGCTCTGCACCCTCGCCGCGGCCGTCGCCTTGGTGGTCGTGCTGTTCCCGGTCTACGCGGTCGTCGTCGCCTCGTTCGAGAGCACCTACACGCTGTTCAGCGGAACCTACCACTGGCTCCCGGCGTCCCCGACACTGGCCAACTACCGGACGGTGATCCAGGCACAATCGGGCAACGTCCTGACGAGCCTTATCGTCGGTATCGGAACAGCCGCCTTGGCCTTGGTCGTGGCCGTGCCGGCTGCCTACGCACTGTCGAAGTACCGCTTGCGGGTGACCGCACTCCTCGTGAGCGCACTGCTCATCTGCCAGATCGTCCCCTCGATTGTGCTCGCTACTTCACTGTTCATCATCTTCCATTGGGTCCACCTGGTGAACTCGTACCCGGGCCTCATCATCGCCGACGGCACCTACGCCATCCCCTTCGCAATTCTTGTGCTCCGGGCGTTCTTCTTCAGCTTGCCGAACGAGTTGATGCACGCGGCCAGAGTTGACGGAGCTTCCGAGTGGCAGACGTTCCGGCGAATCGTGATCCCGCTCGCGCGCTCGGCCGTGATCACCGTCGCCGTGTTCGCGTTCTTGAACGGCTGGGGAGACTTCATCTTCGCCTTGACGATCCTCAACGGCACGACCATTCAGCCGATCACCTTGGGCATCTACACCTATCTCGGCAACTACTCGACGGACTGGGGTGCGGTGATGGCTTCTGCGGCTGTGGCGATGGTGCCGGCCGCGATCATGCTCCTGGTGGCACAGCGTTACATAGCCAGCGGGCTCACGGCGGGATCGGTGGTGGGCTAGCAGCGAAGCCCACGCTGCCGCGGCAGGAGGTCTGGATCAAGAACCGTAAGCCGACTCATCGGCGGGATGGAGGGGGTGATTGATAACGGGAGAGTGGCAAGTTGACAAGTTCTGCCTTGGAACTATTGGCTCAAATCATTGCCTGCTATCAATAACAAGGGAGGCACACCTGTGAAGATCTGGAAGAGAACGCGGCAGCGGGGGCTCGCAGCCCTAGGTGTTGCAACACTTTCGGTGATGGGATTGTCCCACGTGAGCACGTCAGGCGCGACGAGTATCACCCTCACCGAGGAGGACTACTTCAATACTCCCGGCCAGCTCGCCGGGTTGGCCGCGTACACCAAGCAATTCGAAGCCGCCCACCCCGGAGTGACCGTCACCAGGGAGTATGTGCCGTTTGCCAACCTGGACACGAAGCTCCTGACGCAGGCCGCCGGTCACGACCTGCCCAACTTGTTGGCTGTCGACAACCCCTTCGTGCCGACCATGATCTCGACGGGCGAAATGGTGCCGGTCAGCGGTTTCAGTGGCTTCAGCACTCAAGGGTATTACCCGGCCGTCATCGAGGAAGGCCTGTCCAATGGCAAGTACTACAGCTATCCAGTGGCGGGTGCCAACTCGATCGCATTGATGTACAACATCCCCATGCTCAAGGCGGCACACATCAGCCCCCCCACGACCTGGGCACAGTTGGTGACCGACGCCAAGGCGCTGACGACCCCACAACATTACGGAGTTGCGCTCACCTGCGAGGCTGCAGAGGACACGACCTGGCAGTGGGAGCCATTCTTCTGGAGCGACGGCGGGCAGTTCTCGTCGATCGCTTCGGCTCCGGGCGTGGCGGCCCTGAGCCTCTGGAAGCAGCTCATCGATGATGGGTCAGCGTCGAAGGCCTGCCTCAGCTGGAGCCAGAACCCCCGCCGTGACGGGCCAGTTCCTTGCCGGCAAGGCCGCCATGATGTTCAACGGCCCTTGGAACTTCCCGACTCTCAGCGATGCAGCATTGGAGCTACGGAAAGCAGTTTGGGGTCGCTCCCATACCGGTTCACGCGACGGGGCAGCACGTTGTCGTGCCGCTCGGTGGTGAAGACTGGATGATCAGTAACAGTGGCGGCAGTGCTTCCGAGCAGATGGCCTTCAAGTACATCCAGGGGCTGCAGGCGCCTTCCGAAGAGCTGACCTTCGCGAAGGCCTTTGGCTACCTGCCCGGTAAGGAAGCCGTCGCGAAGATTTACCTGGCACAAGCAGGCCCCGAGTGGAGCGTGTTCATCAACCAGACGCTCTTCGCACATCCACGCACCTTGGGCTTGGGCACGAAGTACCCGAAAATCTCTGAGGCTGTGTGGACGGCGATCCAAGCTGCACTTTCCGGTTCGGCACCCGTGCAGTCAGCGCTCAGCACCGCACAGGCGCAGATCAAGACGATCTTGAGTAGTTAGGCCGCCGACAAGGCCGATGCGGCGCAGGCTCGCATCGTCGATTCGCGGCCCGGGGCCGCGGCCGGATCACCTTGTCCGGACCGCGGAGCCGGGCCGCTTGTCGCCAGGGGTCGGAGGTGCCTCCTGGGCGGCCTCGGTCGCCTCCCGTGGCCGTTGCGCGGTGCCGTAATGCGATGAGGGTGTCGTTCACGGTGTGCCAGTCACAGCCGAGCTCGATCGCGACCTCGTTGACGCTGCGTGCGTAGCGCCCGATCTGCTCGGTGAGCCAGCGGCCGGCGCGGTCGGTCATCGCCAGGCGCGAGAACCCGATGCGCTCGTCCTCGCCGGTCCATGAGCCGACCGGGCACTCGTCGTCCGAGCAAGCCCAGCGATGCTTGGGCCAGACAAGGCGCGTCGCCCGCCCGAAGCACGGCAAGTCGACGAGCTCGACCGCGGGCCGGTCCTTCACCACCGCAGCCAGCCCACAGCCCTCACAGAACGGACGGGCGACGCTGCTTGACACCTGGACGCGAAGCCGGGCCCCGGGCAAGTCCTCGATCCCGAGCACGACCACCGACGGAAGACCGACAAGCAGCTCGCACATGCGCGTAGGATCGCGTTCCACCAGGGGCTCTCCATCTGTTGGCGTTAGACACCTACAGACTGGCAGAGCCCCTGTTTCGCGCCGCGGATGGTCTCTCGACCCCGCTCAGATCCGAAGCACCAGAACATCTGGCGTTCCACGGCCGCCCCGCTGGGCACCTCAGAGTGACAACGAGTTGACGAAGTTTGCGTACCTGGCGAGACAGGTGTTCGCCGCCTCCGTCTGACGCCCATCGAGTCCCGCCCACCACCCGGTGTGCGTGAATACCGCCCTGACCTCCCGCAGGGAGGCCCCGAGCGAGATAACCACGCCGGCGGCATGCACGCAGCGCAGGAACGGTGCCCGCGTCGCCGCCAGCGCGGCGTCTGTGAGCCGATGTTGGTAGATCCAGCTTGCCTCGACGACAGCTGAGTCGCGCGATTCGCAGACGGCGGCGGCGTAGCCGACAGGCGGCACGGCGTCGTTGGACCGGGGTGGAGAGCCGCCCTCGATCCTGACGTCGAGAATGAAGGGCAGCTGCGGGTCGCGGGAAAAGACGACTCTCGCACCGGCGACGCTGCGCTTGACGCAGTTCGCCATCGCTTGGAGCGCGTCTCGGTAATCGGCCGCGGTCAGCGGTCTCTGCTCGAGCAAGCGCCGTTCGAATGTGGAGGTCTCGAGCCGGGGGGCTGCATCCCCGTGCTCGCCACCTCGCTGAGCGCGAGCTCGGTCACGGTGAAGCGAGGTGCTGCGGCCAACGGGCCTGTCGGCGCCGCGCTCGGCGTGCCGGGGCTACCGCAGCCAGCAAGCATTGCCACGAGGACCGATGCTCCTATCGCGATGCTCCTCGCCGGGAACCGAACCGGGGAGAAGCCGAGAACGACGTCGCGCTGCACCGGCCTTTCACCGAGCGCCAAGCTGCGCCGACGGCTCCGTTGCTCAGCCGTCAATGACGACGTAGGCGGTGCCGAACCAGTACACCGTGTCGTTGACGGGGTAGCCGGTCATGATCCCTGCTACGCCGTAGAGCGAGGTCCTGCCAAACGTCGAGAACGAGCCGTACACGGCGACGAGGTGGTCTCCCGCCCAGCAGATGTCGCCGACGTAGTCATAGACTGTGCTCTGGTACGGGTCACTTCCGTCGCCGGTCCATTCCCGGGCGAGGGCGTAGGGACCACACCCTGCGTAATAGTAGATCTGGCTCCCTTCGACTTGTCTTCCGCCGTTGGTCTGGGCGTCGAGCACCGTGTTGCCGTTGGTGTCGCTTAGGAAGGTGGTCGCTCCAGCTGCCGTCATCGCCAGCGGGCTGAGCGTCGCCACGGCCATCGCGGCAAAGCCGGCGAGAGCCGTGACTCCCCAGGATCGATCTTGCCGGCCGCTTCTCACCATGGTGTTTCTCCTTCCGGGAACTATCGCTTAAACCGCCTGGACTGCTACCGGTCACCCAGCAAGTGGCATGCAACTGCCGCATCAAACGGTGCCCCAGCCCGCCCTGCCCTGCGGCGTCCGCAGGCTTCCGTCTCGCGTCTCTCGCCACCGTGCTCAGTGTGGCGATGAGCGCTCGGGAGTTCATGGGTGGAAACACCCGAATTGTCACAGTCGCCCGGAGGATCCCCTGTCCTGTTCCGTTAGCCCGGCAGTCGTCCCGCCGCGACGAGGCTTGCGAGCTCTACACGCGTGCGGAGGCCGAGCTTGGAGAGAACGTTGCTCACGTGGCGCTCCACGGTTCGCTCACTCAGGTAGAGGAGGGATGCGATCTCGCTGTTGCGCCTGCCTGAGGCAATGAGGAGAGCGACCTCGTGCTCTCGTCGCGTGAGCCCACCGACGCGCCCCCGTTGGCGGCTGACGGGGAGGTTGAGCTGGCGTGCGATCCGCCGGGCCCGATCCGCGGCCCGCCGAGCGCCCATCGAGTCGTAGGCGCGAACACAGGCGAGGATGCCCTCGCCGTCAGCAGAAAGACGCGATACCTCCAGTCGAAGTCGCTGCTCCTCGAAGGCCTCGGGGCTCGAGTCGGCGGCCTCGAGGAAGAGTTGGCTTGCTTCCTTGGTCTCCCCGGCCGCTGCAGCGAGGTAGCCCCGACTCGCCGTGCTCAGCCACCCCGCTGCTGGCCATCGATCGACGAGGAGGGCCAGTCGGCGCGCAGCACTCTCGGCGGCAACGAGGTCGCCGACGAGCGCTGCAGTCCTCACGAGTCCGGCGAGGCACCACGGCGTTCCCGGGAAATCGGGGGCAGAGCTCAGCTGCTCCCAGAGGAAGAGCGCCTCGCCGGGCCTGTCCGCCTCCTCGAAGAGCATCGCTCTTGCACCAAGCATTTGCAGCTCCGCCTGGCTACCGCGCCGGAAGCCCACGCTGTTCAGCAGCTCGCGGGCGAGGTCGAGCTCGCCACGCAGGATATGGTCGCGGGCGAGCGCGACGACGACGCGGTCCTCGGTGGCGCTTCCAGCTCTGGCTGCGATCGACCGAGCGGCGAGGTGGTGGGCGAGGGCGCCGTCGAGATCCCCCCGGTTCATGAGGGCGGCCGAGAGGTTGGACCGCAGCAACGCCTCTCTCGCCGGCGGGAGGTGCGGGAGCTCGAGGCCTCGTCGCACATAGTGCTCGGCTTTGGCGGCATCGCCGGCGAGCTCTGAGAGAAAGGAGAGGTTGAGGAGGGCGTGCGATGCTTCGTTGTCGAACCCGGCACGGAGCGCGTCGGTCAGCGCCCGCTCCAGCACGGCGATGCCCTCCGCACAGCCCGACGTCTCTCCGAGGACGAGACCCAGCCGGTTCTGAGCCCTCAGTACTAGTCGCTGATCGCCAAGAGCGGTGCCCTCGGCCAGCGCGGCTTCGGCAAAGGGCAGCGCACGAGCCGGCTCACCGGCCATGTCGAGGAGGGTCGCCTGGGCGAGGGCGGCTTCGGCACGTCCGCGCCCGGCCGCCTCGGGAGGGGATTGCCGAGGCCAGCTCTTCGCATCGGTGGGCAGGATCGGGGGCGACTCGTCGAGGAAGCGACGAGCGCCGTCGAGATCGGAGCACTCGTGCCAGAGCCCGAGCGCGAAGCGCGAGACGAAGAGGAGGCGCTCCTCCTCCCCGCCGGATCGGGCGAAGTCTACGAGCAGCTGTCCCGCAGTCGCCTCGGCCTCGGCGCGCTGACCGGCCCGCAACAAGGCGAGTGCCAGCCCGGCACGACCGCGACGCGCCAGCGCCGCCTCGCCGCCTCGCCGCCTCGTGTGGCAAGCTCGATCGCCTGGCGGAATGGAGCAAGGGCGTCCTCGCCGCCACCTCGTTCGTAGATCGTCTCCCCGACCTCGAGATGGGCATGGCTCGCCTCGGCGAGAAGACCGGCGCCGGCCAGCTGTGGAGCAAGCAGCTGGGGGGCCTCGCCGTGCATGGCCTGTACGGCGTTGGCGTGCAGGCCTCGGCGCTCGCCGGCCGAGAGGCTGTCGTAGAGCGCCTCGCGGATGAGTGGGTGACGAAACCGCCAGGACCCTTCCTCGGTCGGGCTGATGAGACCGGAGAGCGCGAGCTGGTCCGGGACGCTCGTCCCGCTGATCGCCTCGAGCCACTCGGGGCGCATCTGCTCGGGAAGGACCGACGCCGCACGCAGCGCCTCGACGAGGTCGGCGTCGAGATGATCGAGCCAGTCAGCGAGAATGGGACGGAGCAGGCCCTTTTCTTCCCTCCCCCACTCGGCGAGCAGCGAGGGTTCGGAGACGAGCCCGGCGCGGACGAGCGAGACGCACAACAACGGATTGCCGCCCGTGCGCTCGAGGACCGCGGTGGCCAGCTCCTCGGAGACCTCCTGAGCTGTCTCGAAGGCGAGAAGCGAGGCGATGTCGTCTCTGCCAAGCGGGCCGAGCGACGCGCTCAGCACCTGCTGAGCCCGGCTCAGCCGGTGGGCCAGCTCCTCGATCGCGGGCACCGGGCGGGAAGCAAGCAACCAGGCGATCGGCAGGTCGGCGAGGTGAACCGCCACGGCGTGCAGGATCTGACGCGCCGCGCCCCCGGCCCAGTGCAGGTCGTCGACGACCACGAGCAACGGCGCGTCCGGTCCCACCCACTCCAGTCGCTCGAAGAGCGCCCCGGCAAGGACCTCCGCGCTCGAATCGAGTGGCGGGTACGGGGGCGGCGCAGGCGTCAGCTTGCTGAGCTGGCGCAGCAGTGACCATACCGGGTCGAGAGGCAGGCTCTCCTCGGTGGGCAGGCAGGCGGTGGCGATCGTCTTCAGGCCGGCGCTGATCGCCGCCGCCCGTCCATGTGCCAGCAGGTGGCTCTTCCCGATCCCGGGCTCGCCGAGGAACACGATCATCGAGCCCCGCCCGGCCGAAAGCCTGCCGACGAGCTCGCCGATCGCCGCCAGTTCCGGCGAGCGTCCGGCGATCATTCCGAGCGGGGCGCGTCTGCGGCCGGTGGGTGAAGGGTCGGCTCCGGCTGCCGAGGCGGCATCGCCGAAGCATACGAGCTGAATCTTACGGCAGCCCTGGAGTTGAAAATGTCCACCCCGATTGGGTCCCACTGTGCTCATTAGCATCCTGGGTCACGCGTCGTGACAACCAGCTGCGAGCGCTCGGTGCAGGAACCAGACCACCTCGGCCAGTGAGGCCAGCACGTCGGTGTGCAGGCTCGACTCCGTCTGATTGAGCGCAATCATCTCGGCCCGTTGAGTCGAGACGCGCTACGGCGGGCTGCTCGACGCTGAGCTGACGACAGCACGACGTTCGCACAGGAGTTGGGCGGCCTCGAACGATAACCCCCACGTTACGACGTCCTAGCTGCGACTTGCCCGATCAGGTCGACCGAAGCGCTCGCTCCAGGGAGCGTAGGACGGCAGGCGGGTACGATCAGACGAACGTATGTTCGGCGTGTCGGAGGACCGACTCGAAACCGAACTCCCGCCCCCTCGAACTGGATAGCGGCTGGTCAGAGCTTCGCCGGGTGGCGTGACGGCCGCTCTCGACCCCGCAACACTCGCCGGAAGACGGATCTGGCCCCCGAGGCTGCTCACTCCCCCACGATCTCAACACCGACTCGAAACCCAACTCCACGCCTTCGCTCGGACGGCGGGCTGACACGAATGGTTGCGCTTGCCGCAAGATATATTGCGCCAACGAGCACTGCTGCCCCGCCGCTCGCTCCGCTGTTGCGCAGCGAGCACCAGCCGGCACTCCTCACCGAGCTGTTCGCCGGCGTTGCTGACGAGCTCACGATCGCCGAGCTGGCCCGACGCATCGGCGCCAACGACGCCACGGTGTCGCGCGAGGTCGATCGCCTCGTCCGTCTCAGCCTCCTCGCGGCGCGGACCGAAGGACGGAACAAGCTCGTTCGTGCCGACTACCGCCTCCCTTGGGCGGGCACGCTCCGCCAACTCGTCGTTCAGACCGCCGGCGCGCTGCTACTGCTGCGCTCGGCGCTGCTGGTGGTTCCCGGCATCGAGGCCACGTGGCTCTTCGGCAGCTGGGCGGCGCGCTACCTCGGCGAGCCGGGGGCCTTCCCCCACGACCTCGACCTGCTCGTCGTCGGCGAGCCCGATCAAGTCGCCCTCCACGGCGCGCTCGCCGGCGTCGAGCGCGAGATCGGGCTCGAAGTGCACCCCATTGTCGTGGCAGCATCGGAGTGGGAGCAACCGGCGCCTGACTCCTTCCTTGCTGAGCTCAAGGCCGGACCGCTCGTCCCGCTCGACCTCGCCGAGGCTCGATGACCCCCTCGCTCGACTCGATCGAGGGCCTGGTTCTCAGCCACAAGCTCCACCGCACGCCGAAGCCCGACCGCGCCGCCGAGGAGCTCTGGCTGAACGACGCTCGCCGGCACCTGGCCTCGGGGGCGACCGTCGCCGACAGCGACCCTCGGCTCGCCCTCGCCGCGGCGCACGACGCCATCCGCAAGGCGATCACCGCTCACATGGATGCGACGGCTGCGCGCCCAAGGTGGTGAGCGCGCGCACGCCGTCGTCATCGAGTACGCCCGCTATGCCTTTGCCAATCATTTCGATGAGGCAACGCTCAACGCCGCCGAGGGGCTTCGAGCGCTCCGCAACCAAGCTGAGTACGTCGTTCGCCTTCGTTCCCCCGACTATTGTGTGGCGCTGTGCAGGCACGTTGTCGTGCTCTTCGGTTCGTCGCCCTCGTGTGCATCTTCCTCGGGGGCCTGGGCGTGGCGCGCGGTGCATCGGTCGCCGGCGCATCGGTCGCCTGTGCGCCGGCCGTCGGTGCGCCGGGCGTTGGGCTGCCCGGGGGCCGCGTCTCCGGCGGTCCGAGGGTCCAGCTCGGCGCGCTGGCTGCGGTCATGGAGTCGGCTTGGACGGTCGCGACGCTGAAACGGCCGGTGATCCTCAGCGCCCACCTCAGCCACTCCACCCTTCCGGCAACGGGCGGAGCGACGAGAGTCTCCTTCACCCTGCGACACGCCCAGTCCTGCGAACTGCGGCTGCGTTCCGTCGGCACCCTCGCCGTCCGCGTCGACATCGAGGTGGTGCCCTGCAGCTCGCAACATTTCTCCCGGGTGGTGCACGTCTCTGCGAACACCTCCGGCGAGACCCAAAGCGTGGTGCTCGAGCTCGTCGTCTGGCACGGCAAGCGAACGGCGAAGCGCCTCGTGCCGTTCCTCGTCGCCGCGAGCGCACCCGTGGCACCGACGGGGAGCACGGGGACCTCCACGACCGTGCCGGTCAGCACCCCGACGACGACCCTCCCCGCCCCATCCACGCCGCCGACGAGCCTCGCGCCGGGACAGTACTCGGAGTCGTACAACTGGTCCGGCTACATCTTCCCGTCGGCGGCGACCGTCGTCACCTACGCCACCGGCAGCTGGACCGTCCCCACTCTTGATTGCAGCCAGACACCGAGCGGTGCGGCCTCCTCGTGGGTGGGAACCGGCGGTGCCGGCACCACGGGGGGTGCAATCACCGGCGACCTCCTGCAGACGGGCGTCCGCGATATGTGCGTCTCCGGAGCACAAGTCGACGAGGGATGGTGGGAGGAGGTCCCTGCCGTCCCCGAGGTCAGCTTCCAGGGCCTCTCGATCTCGCCCGGGGACCACATCGTGGCCAGCGTCTCCCAGACCGCGACCGGTCAGTGGATGACGGCGCTCGAGGACGTGACCACCGGGTACGAGGGCGCGATGATCATGGGCGGAGGGTGGGCGGTCTACACCTTCCCCGGCAACCAGCTCGTCGGGTCGAGCCAGGGGTCCACCGCCTCGCTCAGCTACGAAGGCGGCTACACAGCGGAGTGGATCGAGGAAGACCCCGCCTTGGCAGGAGGCTCCCTCTTGCCCTTCGCTGACTACGACACGGTCACCTTCGGCGGTCTGGCCACGAACGTTACGCCTTTTCTCCTCGTCAGCGACGAAGCGGTGGCCATCGTGCAGAACAACGTCGTCCTCTCCACCCCGAGCGCACCGTCGTGGGACGGGTTCAGCGTGAGCTACACGGGCACCGAGTAGCTAGCAGTTGCGTCACTGCACCGGGCGACCCGTTCCGGGCGATCGCTCCACCAGACGGTGCCGTGCTCTGTCTGGTTGACCCACGGGAAGGTGTTCTCGGCGCCGCCGACGCAGCTGCCGTCGCCCTGCAACAGCGAATCTCCAGCCACGACTGGATGGTGACCTCGCGCTTGTGCCCCGTTTGCTCGCTCCGGTCAGGGGCAGGCCGGCGGGCGACCGCGGGCACCCGCCCGGCCGCCGGTTGGGCTGCCCGTGAGCTGGAGCGTGTCAGGCGCTCGCTGCTGCTCGGAGCTGGCGAGATGCTGGGCTGTTCGAGGCTTCCGGAGTCGGTGGAGTGGTGCCACGACGTGCTGGCACCCGACCTGCTGGAACAGGTGCGCTTTCATCGACTACTCCTCGTGGAACGAGCTCTCGGGGGCTCCTTCCCGCTAGCCGACGGAGAACGTCCTCGCGACCCTGCGGGAGGGGAGATTGCCCAAGTTTCTGACGAAGCTCGGCTCGAGCTGGTGCTTCGAATTCGCAGCGGAGCTGGCCAGAGCCAAGTCCGCGGACGACGCCATCGTGATAGCGACGCCGGACCTCTCAGACCTCGTGCTGCTCGAAGGTCACGCCCGGCTCACCGCCCTCTTCGTCGGCGAACTGCAGCGCCGCCTGATCGTCCGCTCCTACCCCGGGCTCTCGCACGCGCTCGACCAGTGGAGCTGCTTCTGACTGCCGCAACGGGCCGCTGACCTGCGACGACGACGTTCGCGACGACACTTGCGACGACGTTCGCAACGACACTTGCGACGACGGCAGTCGCCGGCCGGGATCCCACAGAGCATGAGGCCCGGGCAGGGCCCGGGCCTCATGCGAAACGCCTGCAGCGACTTTCAAACCTGCGGCTTGCCCTCCTCGCCCGAGCCAACTCCGCCGTTGTCTGCCATCTCGGCTCCGACCTCGAAGTCCCAGGCGGCGAGCTGAGCGGGGATAAGCGGGGCTACGTCCTCGTCGGCGCCGCCGGCGGGATCTTCAGGCTGGGCGACGCCGCGTACCTCGGCTCGTTGCCGGGCTAGGGCCTCTTGCCACGGATCCGCTGCCTCGTCGGACCGCTTCTGCGTCAGCTGGCGCCACTGGCTGAAGGCGGCGCGCCGCCGGTTCCTGCACCGCTCTCCACCGTCGCCCCCGGGTGCTGGGCGCTCAGGTCGAGGAGCGAGAGATTGGCCGCAGTGGCGGGCAGATACTCGTAGGTCAGGAAGTGCACCGTCTCTGGGCATTGATCACCCTGGTTGTCGCAGACCACGCTCGTCTGAACAAGAAGCGGGCGGTAGTCGCTCTTGGCCACGTCGAAGGTGCCGTTCACCAGCCCGCTGCCGACGGGCAGGTTCGTCAGCGACAGGACGTCCGCAGGCACGCCGTCGACGACAGTCGACCCGGTTACCTGGGCCTCGCCCGACGCGATGAGCGCGCGGATGGTGGCGGGCTGATCGACCGGTGCATGGCTGGGCGGGTGGTAGATCCCGGTGAAGATGGTGTTCGTGGCGGCGTCGTAGGTCGACACCGTGGACCCGTTCACGCTCCCGGCGAACTCAACGCCTTCCTTGATGACGCGGAAGGTGGTGTCCGTGGCCCAGAGCTCGTAGGCCTGCGCCGGCTCGGTTCCGATCGTAATCATCGCGCTCACGTGCATCACGATGTTCGGCGGCGGGGACAGAGCGCTCTCGGCTCCGGCGAGGATGGCAGCGTCAGCTGGGCTGATGCCACCACCGGTGCCGAGCACCAAGCCGAGGGAGAGACCAAGGGCGGCAAGAACCGACCCCGGTGTGCCGAAGGTCACCGCTCGCCGAAGGTGACGCCGGCGAACACGGTGCCGTTCGAGGTCGGCCGCGACGGCCCCGCGCAGCTCGTGGCGGAACTGGAGCAACTCGGGCTGCAGCTCGGACATGATCAGGCTCCTCCTAGGTTGAAGTTGAGACGACGGAGCGAGCGCGACACGCGCAGGCGCGCGGCGACGGGCGTGCATTGGAGGCGGTCGGCGATCTCCCGGTACGGCATCTCCTCGACCACGCGCAGCACGAGCAGCTCGCGCTCTGCATCGGGGAGATCGGCGAACGCCCGGAGGACGGCGGAAGGGAACGAGAGACGGTCGTCCACGGACTCGTAGTCGACGTGGGCGACCGACAGGGGGAGGCCCAGGCGTTCCCGGGCGCCGTGCTCGAGCCGCCGCTTGCGCAGCGACGACCGCAGGACGTTCAGGGCGATGCCGTAGAGCCACGGCAGCGCGGACCCGTGGTGTTCGTCTCGGAACCGCTTGCGGCTCTGCCACGCGACGGCGAAGACCTCGGCGGTCAGGTCGGCGGCGTAGTCCCCGACGCGGGCGCTCGACCAGGCGAAGATCGCACTGACGCGCCGGTCGTAGAGCTCGGCGAAGGCGTCAGGGTCGTCGAGGGCCAACAACGCGGCGTCTGTCTGCTCGGACCACGAACTCACAACCCGTATATGACAGCTCGACCGGAAATGTGTCACGTCGGGGAAACAAGGATGAGCATCGGGCCGACCATGACCCGACAGGATGCTGTTACGTCGTGCGTGGGAGCTCAGTCCTGCGATACGCGGTTGGGACGCCATGTATGTCGCTCTCGCCGAAGCTCTCGACTGTCCGCTCCTCACCGCAGATTCGAGACTGGCGTCGGCGACCGGACCAACCTGCCAGATCGAGATCCTGTAACCCGAACAGGGACCGAGCCGCCGTCGAAGCCGCCGGAGCGAAGCGCGATCCTCGCCCGCCGCGCGCCCGAGTCGGTCTGGAAGGGGCCCCGAGCGACCCCGCGTGCACTCCACTATCGCACGTAGATTGCACGCCGGCCTCCGGGCGCGAGAACGCTGGGCGCATGGCCCGGCGTTTGACCTGCTCAGGAGGGGTGTCGGAGGGGCGATTTTTCCACATACGGCACATGCGACGACGCTGCGACTCTGCGCTTGACCTGACCGTGAGATAGCGCGACGCAGCGATCACCAGTACGCGATCGCCCCATAGCCGCGACCGCGATCAGCTCTAACGAGTTCTAAGACTTCTAAAGAGTTCTAAAGCGGCTGATAGACTGACCTCGTGCGCAACCCGTTCAAGCCCAGTTTCGGCGTCAGCCTCCCCTCCTCGCCGGACGTGACGGCTTGATCGAGGAGATCTCGGAGGCCATCGAGGACGGGCCAGGTTCGCCCGCGCGCGCCACGATCTACACCGGTGCCCGCGGCGCCGGGAAGACCGTGATGCTGAACGCCGTCGAGGACCAGGCCAAAGAGCACGGCTGGATCGTCGTCAGCGAGACCGCCACGCGAGGCTTCGTGCAGCGCATCACCGGACAGCACCTGCCGCCCTTGCTCCGCCAGTTCGACCCGGACAGGGTAAAGCGGCGCCTCACGGGACTGAGTGCGCCATTCAGTGCCGGCGGGGCGACCTGGAGCGCCATCGAGGCGCACGTCGCCGAGGCGGGGTTGCGCAACCAGATCGAGCTGCTCACCGACCTGCTCGCTGAACGCGGCTCCGGACTGCTCGTCAGCCTCGACGAACTCCATCGCAATCAGGTTCCCGAGCTGCGTGAGCTGGCCACGGCAGTGCAGCACGCCTTCCGAGAGAACCGCGAACTTGCCTTCGTCGGTGCCGGCCTTGACTCTGCCGTCAGCGACGTGGTCAACGACCATGTGCTCACCTTCCTCCGGCGCGCCGAACGCCATCACCTCGGCTCGGTCGATCCCGCCGACGTGGCGCGGGCGATACGAGAGCCGATCGAGGAGAACGGGCGCCACATCGCCGACGAGGCGCTCGAGCCGATGGTCGAGGCGACGCAGGGCTACCCGTTCCTCGTCCAGCTCGTCGGCTACCGGGTCTGGCGCCGCCACTCCACCGACTCAGAGATCTCGATGGCTGACGCTCGCGAGGGCGCAGCTGATGCAAAGCGACGGCTGGGGGCGTTGGTACATGCGCCGGCGTTCGCCGAGTCCTCTGACATCGACAAGTCCTTCCTACTCGCCATGGCCAAAGACGACGGGGCCTCGAGGATGGCGGATATCCAGGCTCGCCTCGGCGTCGACGCCAACTACGCGAGCGAGTACCGACTTCGACTCATCGCCGCCGACCTCATCGAACAGGCCGGCTACGGGCGTGTCGATTTCGCGATCACGCCGCCTCGGGCATCTGAATCGATCGCGCAACCGTGCTGCGCTCCTCGATTCGCCGCCCGCACCGGCCTCAGCGATTTGAACCCCCAACGTGCCACCGTCGTTGATCTCCGGCTTCAACGAGCTTGTGGGGGTTCAACTCGGTGTCGGAGGGGCGATCGCACCGTTGAGGACACGTCCGGCATAGCTGCGGACCGCACTACCGGAAACCCCATTTCTGAGCCACCATGACGTGAGTTGCCCGGGGATCGAGGCCACGGAGCCTGTCGGGAAGCATCCTCTTACACGGTGCGCCCGCCTTGACCGATAGGCTTCGTGCAACGGGTGGCACACGATCATGATGCGAGGGGGGCCACGGTGCAAAGCAGGGGGCAGCTCGCGGGGTTCTTGGCACAGGAAACAGCCAAGGCGGCAGGCAGGCGGCTGGGCTTGCTCGCACGGATGATGCTCGCCGGGTGTACGCTCTTCACGGGCGCCTTCGTTCTGTGCCTCACGGCAGCTGTCGAGCCCGGCTCGGCTTCGCAGGCTCGGATCATCGTCACGGGCACGGTGTCCGTGGGCTTGCGGACTACCGGCAACGAATACTGCTTCGTGCCATATCCAGGTGTGACGGTTACTGCCTTGTTCCACCCGGTTTCTGTGCGCAAGACGGCCACATCTGTGACCGCAGTCACCGGACCGGAGGGCCACTACAAGCTGCGCCTGCATCAAAGCGGGTCTTGGACGATCTCCACCAACAACCCGTCTGGATACAACGATGCACCCGCATCTCAATCCCTTGAGATCACCAGCAACCTCTCCGATGTCGACTTCACGTATGACAGCACCACCACTGCACACAAATGCAAGCAGAAGTCGTAGTCGGTCAGCTGTTCATGCTCCCTACCGGCCAACAGATCGTCACAAATGGCGGTAGAGGGCCGCCTTCCGCCGAGCTGCGGGTATGACTCCGGGCTGCCGGGCAAGCAGCCGGAGTAGCAACTCGCCGTCGGGCTTTGTGGCGGAGCACATCAGCGAGCACCGGTGGAGCGTCGTCATCGCCGCCCGGTACTCCCCGGGCTAGGGGAGATCGATGCCGGGCTGCCGAAGAGCGCGGAAACCAGGAGCGGAGGGCCCTCTTCGGGATCGATGATCCAGCGGACGTGCTCCGTCGATCGCGGCCGCTCACGCGCTCTCTGATCAGAGAACAGCCGTGCCGTACATCTCACCGAGCGGATCGCGGATCAGTTCGAGCCGCTCGCCGTCGGGCCCGTTGAAGTAGAGCGACGAGCCGCTCATTTGCAGGTAGGGCACACCCGCGGCACCGAGCTTGTCCTTGAGGTGCTCCCAGTGCTCGGGCTCGACCGAGATCGCAAGGTGATGCAGTCCGCCGAGCACCTCCGCATAGTCGCCGAGGTCAAGCCCGGGAAAGTCGAAGAACGCGAGGAGGTTGCCATTCCCAATGTCGAAGAAGAAGTGCGTGGAGCCCCGGTAGTCGCGGTTCTCGAACAGCTCGGTGAGCGGGAACTCCAGCAGGTTCTGGTAGAACGCGATCGTGCTCTCCACGTCGCGGCTGAGCAGCGCGAGATGGTGCACACCGTGTGCCGACGATAACGGACGCTGATCGGCGGGCGCGAGATATCGGGCGCGTAGGTCGTCCCATTCGGATCGACGGTCCAGATCGGCCCCGCGTTGAGTCATTGCCTCACTCCTTTTGGGTCTGGGATCATGGCGTTGGCGGCCGGGGCGGAGCGACGACTTCCTCGATCGTACCCGGGCGCTGGACGAATGGGCGAGTGCTCGAGCACCAGCCGAGGAAGTTCTCGCATCGTGAGTATTCGGCAGCGGGCGGCCGCGAGGTCAGAGCGAACGGCCGGTGAAGGCGGCGAGTCGATCGAGCGTGGACGCGCCCTCGGGGGCCGGCTGCTCGGCCGCGTAGAGGCCCGGGGACGCGGGTGTCCTCTCCGGCCCGTTCGCCAGCCTCCCGGACAGCCCTCGAGCTCGCGCGATGCCCGCAGTCTTGCAGCTGCCCGATTCCATTGGCGTGGTGAGTCGTTGTCGCGAACTCGCTCCGCGCGTGGGCGCATTGCGCCAGCACCACTCGCTGAACGTCCTCGGAATGGAAGCTCTCGCCGCCGCCAAGCACCTCGACGCCGACGACTTTCTCCGCGCGCCGTCGCCCAAGCTACAAGCAGCGCTGTCACGCGAGGGCCTCTCCGTGCGACTCGGCGGGTAGGCCGCACCGAACGTCACGCCAGAACATCGCGGTCAAACGGGAGGGGCGAGAGGTCCGAACGGCACGTCAGGGCTCCTCCCAAGTGCCAGGGCTCGCCTCGGCGGAGGCCCTTGATGCCGTAAGTCGAATATGTTCGCTGTGTCGGAGGGGCGATTGCACCGTTGAGGACACGACGCCGCGTCGGGCGGCCACTGTGATCTGGTCGAACTGCACGGCCCCTGGAGGTGACTGGCTGGCTGCCGCCGACCTCGACGGTCGCCGCCGAGCGAGAGGTGAGCGGCGTTGCCTGACAGCACATCCGCTATCATGGCGGACGTGGACTGGAGGACGGCAGCTGGCGAGATACTCCGGGAGCGCCGGAGAGCTGCCGGGCTCACCCAGCGTGCCCTCGCCAAGCTGGCCGGGGTGAGCCAAGCGGAAGTGGCCCGCATCGAGAGCCACGACGTCCAGCCGTCCTTGCTGACGCTTGGCCGCCTCCTCGATGAGCTGGGTACGGAGCTGCGCCCCGTTGAGACGGGAGTAGCAGTTGCTGTCGCCGCGGAGATCAAGGCGGTGATCGACACCGGCGAACTGTCGAATCGCGGTGTCATCGACTGCTTGCGCAGTGCGGCCGGCATCGTCGATGCGGCGCAGCGAAGCTCGCCGGACAGCTTTCGCCGCTCGGTTGCCGCCCCTCCCGCAACGACGGACTCGCCCGGTTTCGACGCCTTGCTCGCGGCGCTCGTCGAGGACTCCTGCGAAATGGTCGGCGTCGAGCCGCCCCCGTGGGTCAACGACGCTTGGCGCTTCGTCGATGAGTGGTATCCGTCCGGCGTCGAGACCCTGAGGGAGGCTGCAAGGGAGGAGTCGCGGCGGGCCTTTGCCAGACACGGCGTATTCGTTCTCGCCGGCGAGTTCGATCGGGTCTGAGACGGTGCCGATCCGCAGACCAGCCGAGGACTTCCGTGCAGCTCTCGACGACCTTCTGAACCGCCTCCAGCGCTCCGGGATCGCGGCGGACATCTACCTCCTCGGCGGTGCTGCGCTCGCGCTCGGTCACAACGCCAGGTCGACGATCACCGACGTCGACGCAACCATTCGCTGCACAGCAGACCTGAGCACGCTGATCACGGAGGTCGGCGCCGTACACGGTCTCGCCAGTGACTGGCTCAACACGAACGTCGCGATGTACCTCTCCCCCCTGGTCGACGATCCCGCTCCTGTCGACATCGCAGTCGCGGGCGCCTCGCGCGTGCGAGCAGCATCGCTCGAGATCCGGCGCCGATGAAGATCCGAGCCGGGCGCATGTCGATCGACCGCGACGATCTCGCGTTCCTCTTCGACCGAGGAAGAGGCCATCGAGCTGTTCGAGCGCCACTATCCCGAGGACGACCTACCAGTACGCTCTCTCCGGCTCATCAGGGCCGTTCTCGCGCTGGCTCGGGTACCACCCGAGCCATCGACCACCAAAGAGGTCGACACCAGTCTTGAGAGCTGATAGGGCGGACTCCCCCGGACCCCAGCAGTCTCGCTGGATGCGCAATGCAAGCAGTTCAGCGAAGCAACCTGTGTCGGAGGGGCGATCGCACCGTTGACGACACGGCAGCCCATTTTGGGCGTCGGGCTGGCACAGCGGGTGGATCAGCTCAAGGGGGCGGTCAATTCGGCTTCGCTCTAGCGGGCACCTCGTTTTGTCCGACGCAGCCCATCGAACATGACGGTGAGCATCCGCTCCCGCGCGTCCAGAGTCCCTTGTGAGGTCACCGCGATGCCCGTGGGCCATGCGCAGGATGTCGCGGGTCGTGACGTCATCGCGGAGGTCGCCCGAGGACTGTGCCGCGCGTACCAGCGAGTCAACGGCATTGCTGAATTGCTCTTTGCTTTCGGAGAAGGTCTGAGGGGTGCAGACCAGGGCGTCTTTGAGCATGCTCGCCACGCCGCGCTCCTCCTGCGCGGGGACGAAATAGTCACGCAGCCAGCGTTCGAGTGCTTGGAGCGGGGTGAAGTAATCGGCGAGCTCGACCGCACGCCGTGCTAAGGCAGCGATGTCCGAGCGGTAGGTGGCGTGGAGAAGGTCCTCACGGCTGGGGAAGTGCCGGTAGAGCGTTGCGGAACCGACGCCCGCGTCCTCAGAGGACCTCTCCTCCGAGAGCCGGATGTCTCCGGAGAGCCTGCCCTCCCCCGAGGACTCGCCCTCCCCGGTCCTCGACTTCCCGGCGGCACGGCCCCTCGACCCGGCCTCCGGCCGGGGCCTCATCGTTTACACCTCCCAGCCGGACGTGCAGCTCTACTGCGGCAACTTCCTAGACGGGAGCGTGCGTGGCCGTGGCGGTTACCTCTGCCGCCAGGGAGACGGGATCGCCCTCGAGCCCGAGCACTACTCTGATTCACCCAACCACCCAGGATTCTCTTCCGCCGTGCTGTTGCCCGGCGAAACGTACGAGGAGACCATCGTGTTCGAGGTGTCCAGTGACGGGTGACCCTTCCTCGCCCGCGACCCCCGAGCGTTCCGATCGCGCCGGGAAGACCGAGGGCTTCGTCGCCCCGGGGTTCGAGGGGGTGCGGGAGGAGTTCGAGCGCAACTTCACCGAGCGCGACGAGCTTGGCGCCGCCTTCGCCGCCACCCTCGACGGCAAGCCGGTAGTCGACCTGTGGGGCGGCCAGGCCGATCGCGACTCGCGCCGCCCATGGGCCGGCGACACGGTTCAGGTCGTCTTCTCCGGCACCAAGGGCCTCGTGGCGCTGTGCCTGCTGATGCTCGCCGACCGCGGCCAGCTCGATCTCGACGCACCGGTGGCCCGCTACTGGCCGGAGTTCGCCCGCCACGGCAAGGAGGGCGTGACCGTCGCCGAGCTCGCCTCGCACCGGGCGCGCCTGCCGGCGGTCGCCGAGCCGATCGCCATCGAGGACTACCTCGACCCCGAGCGCCTCGCTGCGCTGCTCGCCGATCAGGCGCCCGAGCGCGACCCGCGAGCGGGGTTCGTCTACCACGGCCTGACCTACGGCTGGCTGTGCGGCGAGGTAATCCGCCGTGTCGACGGGCGCAGCGTCGGGGCATTCTTCGCCGAGGAGGTCGCCGTCCCGCTCGGGCTGCAGGCCTGGATCGGCATTCCGCCGGAGGTCGAGGGGCGCGTCGCCACCCTCGAGTTCGCCCCGCGCTGGGGCGAGGCCGGCGCCCTGGCGGGGCTGCACGAGGACCCGCTATGGCGATCGATCTGGACCAACCCGTGGATCTTCCCGGCTGAGACGATGCACTGGAACCGGGCCGACCTGCACGCCGCCGAGATCCCCGGCGCCGGCGGCATCGCCGAAGCGCGCTCGCTGGCGCGCCTGTACGGCTGTCTCGCCCGCGGGGGCGAGCTCGACGGCGTGCGGCTGCTGCGTCCCGAGACCCTCGAGCTCGGTCGTCGCCAGCGCTCCGGTGGTGCCGACCCCTTCTCCGGAGTCGTCCACGCCTTCGGCATCGGGTTCCAGCTGCAGACCGAGCGCGGCCTGTTCGGGCCGGCGCCCGACGGCTTCGGTCACGGCGGCGCCGGAGGATCGGTGCACGGGGCGTGGCCCTCGCGGCGTGTCGGGTTCTCCTACGCGATGAACCAGATGCGCGACACAGACCCGGTCGATCCACGGGCCATCGCGCTGCTCGCCAGCCTGTACGAGGCGCTGGAGCAGGACGGACTGGGGCACGCGGGAACGGGCCGCGGGGCACTGGCGGACTGAGCCTATGGAGGAGCTCACCTCGTTCCCCGGCCGGCTAGCCTCGAGCGGCGCAGCCCCGCAGCGGCACGCTTCACGAAGCGGCGACGCTCGTTCGGGCGGTTACCTCGCCCGCTCAGGAGTCCCCGAATCTACGCTCCGACCTGCGGAGATGTGCGTGTCGGAGGGGCGATCATGCCGTTGAGGACACGTCCGGCAACGTCGCACCGCTCTCACATGCCATGCCCACCCTCGCTCATGCGTTGACGCGTCACGTCATGCGAGCACGCATGGTAGTCTCGGGTGATGCCGAAGACCATCCAGATTCGGGACGTCGACGACGACGTGTACGCCGCGCTCGCACGGCGAGCTGCAGAGGAAGGCGTAACCGTCCCCGAGCTTCTCCGAGCCGAGGCGACGCGCCTCGCCAAGCGCCCGTCGGTGTCGAGCTGGCTCGAGCGGACGCGCCGTCGAAGCAGCCACATCGACCGGTCCGACGTGCTCGCTGCGCTCCAAGAGCACCGCGGACCGTGGCCCGATGCTGGTTCTTGACGCATCCTGCCTCTTCGAGGTGGTAGCTGGCACCGCTCGCGCAGAGACAGTTCGCCAACGGCTGTCGGCCGACCCTGACCACGCTGCACCCCACGTCATCGACGTCGAGGTGCTCGCAGTCATCCGGCGGGAGCACCTGCTCGGCAAGCTCGACCGGACCGCCGTCGAGCAGGCTGTTCAGGACCTCGAGGACTGGCCGGGCGAACGCTTCGGTCACAGACTGCTGCTAGGTCGTGCTTGGGAACTGAGCCACACGATACGCGCCTGGGACGCCATGTACGTCGCCCTCGCCGAGGCTCTGGACTGTCCGCTCCTCACCGCCGATTCGAGACTGGCAGCCGCGACCGGACCTACCTGCCGGATCGAGGTGCTGTAACCCCAGCGGGGACCGAGCCGCCACCCGAGTGGCCTCGTGGGCTCGAGCCACCGCGGACCCTTGGGTGTCGGAGGGGGGACCTTTCCACGTACGACACGCGCGACCACCTGGCTGCCGGTTTCCTGAACAGGACGTTTTGTCATGGCGCCCTCCGGCTCGCGCTGGACCACGCAGGAGCCTTCGTCACCGCGGACTCATATCTCCCAATCGAGCGAGGGCGGAGAATGGCGCTCGGTCCGGTCAGATTCACTGGTGACAGAGGTCGGCGCTGCGGTGACGCAGTGCTGTTCCGACCTTTGTTCTCTCCGTCGACTCGGCCGGCAGCTCGCGTCGCGGAGGGTGCCCGTTCTGCCGCATCTGCGCACAGAGCCTCTCAAGTCGAAGTTTCGACGAGCGGTACTCTCGGCCCTTGAGACCCACCTGCAGGCGGCCGATCAATGGCGACGAGGCAGAGGTTGCAGCCGAAGTGGTGTGTGCCGTCTGGCCAGCCCGGCGCCCACGAGGGCGAGAGCGATCGCTGGCTCGATACGCTCTCGCGACGGTGGATGCCGAACGTAAGCGTAATGGCGCGCTCGCCTTCGAGGACTGAATGGCCTGGAGAACGAGCACGCCCAGCGCCGCTGAGGTAGACCTGTCCCATGCAAATTGGTGCGGTCTATCCGCAGACGGAGCTGCCGACTGATGCTGCCAGCGTGCGTGCCTACGCTCATGGCGTCGAGGAACTCGGTTACCGGCACCTGCTCGCCTACGACCATGTCCTCGGGGCTGATCCGGTGCCGCACGCGCCGTGGAACGGACCCTACGACGTCGACACGACCTTCCACGAGCCGCTCGTCATGTTCGCATTCCTCGCGGCGATCACAAATCTCGAGCTCGTCACTGGGATCATTATCGCTCCGCAGCGCCAGACAGCCCTGCTCGCCAAGCAGGCCGCCGAGGTCGACATCCTCGCAGAGGGGCGCTTCCGTCTCGGCATTGGCATCGGTTGGAACCAGGTCGAGTACGAGGCGCTCGGCCAGGACTTCACCACCCGCGGGCGGCGCGAAGAGGAGCAGATCGGGCTGATGCGCCAGCTGTGGACTGAGCGCAGCGTCTCTTTCTCCGGCCGCTTCGACCACATCACCGCCGCCGGACTGCTCCCGCTGCCTGTGCAACGACCGATCCCGATCTGGCTCGGCGGGAGCTCACCGGCCGCCTACCGCCGGATGGGCAAGCTCGCCGACGGCTGGTTCCCCGGCGTCTCACCGGGGCGACAACTCGACGAGGCACTAGAGCTCGTCGCCGAATCAGCGAGCGCGGCCGGTCGCGATCCCTCGACGATAGGGATGGAGGGCCGCGTCAGCTGGGCAGAGGGCGGCGCCAACGTGCTCGCCGCGCGAGTCGAGTCCTGGCGCCTCGCCGGCGCCTCCCATGTCACCGTCAACACGATGGGCGTCAGCCTCGCTGGGGTCGCCGGCCATCTCGGCGCCCTAGCGAGCGCTGCCAAGGCGCTCGAGCTCTCGCCCTAACCCGAGAGTCTCGAGCGTGCGCGACAGGCCAGCAATCGAGGTCCACGCAATCGCTGCGTACAGTACTCGTGCTCCCTCGGGGCGCTCCCGGGCGAATCGGAGCCGCTCCTTGAGGCGGTGACGGCGCGGCTCGGAGAGCTGGATCGATCGGCGACGACGAGCCCGAAGACGTCTGGCACGATCGTCGACAAGCTCCGGCGTGAACAGCTTCGCCTAGCTTGCCTTGCGAACACCCGCTCGATTGCGTGTCGGAGGGGGGACTCATGTAATTCCGCACGCCCCCTCGAGCCCGTCGACCTGCGGTTTTCTCGACCCGAAAGTTCGCGGCACCGGTCCTGGCACGAGGTCGGCGCCACGGACCTTTGGCTGCCAGCAGCGTGACCTCGACGAACGGCCGGGCTCGCGCCACGCGGAACCGTCAGCCTGCCTGAGCGCGCCCCGGGTGGCGCACGGCGAGTCGGATCAATTCCGCTGGAAGTGACGAAGGGCTGCGGCTCAGCTGCGCCATCTAGCCGCTATGGCCTCTGACGTCGACTTTTGGCTCATAACTACATCGCTGTGGTTCGCACTGGTTTCGAGCGTCTCGCGGACATTTCGCGGCCATGGACCGCGCAATCCAGCGGCGCGCATCGTGTCGCGACCCGGGCAGCTGAGCGCACACCGCCGTGCGGGGCAACGATTCCGAGCCCCGATCACCCTTCGCAGACGATGAGCTGCGTGAATACGCGCCCCTGCGCCGCCAGAGCTCCACCACAAGCTCGCACGTGTCGAGGGGGAGATCGGCCGCCGGCCGCGGTGTGTGGTTGACGGGTTGATGCGTTATCGGCCAAGCTTTACGCTTTCGTCGTGACCGACGTCGAGTCGCTCCTCGTCGAGGGCTTCAGGGTGCGCGTCTCTGCGCTCGTCAAGTCGCGACAGCTGGACTTCCGCGGGCTCGATGAGCTGGAGCTGAAGGAACTCGGGTCCGAAGGGGCCGAGGCTGCGCTCTCCACGATGATCTGGCAAAGTGCGATCGGGGACAGGTGGCCGACGAGCACGGTGATCGAGTTCCTCGGCATCACCAGGCAGGCTCTCCACAAGCGTCTGCGGAACGGCAAGGTGGTCGGCGTGCCTGGACGAGGCGTGACGTGGTTCCCCACCTGGCAGTTCGACCGGTCAAACCGAACCGTCCGTCCTGTCGCCGTCGCGCTCGTCGCAGCCTTCCGTGAGCACCTCGAGCACTTCGACGCGCGCGTCCTCGCATCGTGGGCGACCACCGTGCAGCCAGAACTCGGAATGACACCGGCCGAATGGCTCGAAGCCGTGCGGGACGACGAAGCTCTCGTGCGCTTGGCGAAGCGCTCCGCGAGCGAGCTCGCTTCTTGATGCTCACCCAACCACGTGCCCGCGAGCTGCGTTAGTTGAGACCGCGACCAAGCGACGCCGTGGACGCCGTCAGGGGAAGCCCGTTCTTGCTTGAACGATTACGAGCTCGGACGGGCGTGATCGTGTTCGGGGTCATGGGTGGCTTGGTAGCCGCCTATCTGGCGTGGTTGATCGTGCGCGGGCCCCAGGCACTGCAGTTGGGGGTGATCAACGGCTGGGTGGGCACTGCCTTCCGTCTGGCGGCCGGTGTCGTTTGCCTGATCGGTGGGCTGCGTCGGCGTCGAGGGTCGTACGTCCCGCTCGTCTTCGGCGTGGCCCTGATCTTCACGGTCATCGGCAACACGATCCTGACTCTCTATTCGCTCCATGGCCCCCCGCCGCCGCCACCGACTGTCGCTGACGTGTTCGGCCTCGGCTTTCTGGTGCTGTCCTTCGTGGGGATCGGGATGATGGCGCGAGAGGACCGGGAGCGGCTGAACCCGCGCGATTTGCTCGACGGCGGTATCGCGGCGCTCGGTGCCGGGGCGGTCTGTGCGGCATTCGTCCTTGCGCATGTCCCCCATCAGGTGGGACAGTCCAGACTGGGTTCGGCATTTCAGCTCGCGTACCCGATCGGCTTCGTCGTCCTCGTGCTGATCGTCATCGGTGCCACCACCGTCGCGAGCGCGCGCGCCGGAGCCGCGTGGGTGGCGATGACGGCGGCATTCGCATTGCTTGCCTTTGGGTCGGCGCTCACTGCGGCGGTGGGCTTTACAGACCCGACTCGCATTGTGACCACAATCCAATGGCCCGCTGCGACCCTGCTGATCGCCGCGTCGATGTGGGTCGATCCGGGCGTGGCCGACCCGATGTCGGTGAGCAAGGGGACGGTCGTCTGGATCCCCGCGGTGGCCTGCGGTGCGGCGATCGCGGTGCTGCTCGCGGCCACCGTCACGCGGGTCGACCGCGCGGCGATCGTGCTCGCGGCAGCTGCGCTCGTCCTCGTACTGCTGCGGGGGTATGGCGAGTTGCGCCACGAAATGGCGGCGCGCGTGCGAACCGAACACGGCCTGCGGGCGAGCGAGGCCCGGTACCGTCAGATCGCTGACGAGCAGGCCGCGCTGCGGCGGGTGGCGACGCTGGTCGCGGCAGACGCGCCGCCGTCCTCGGTCTTTGCCGCGGTGGCCGAGGAAGTCGGGCGCCTGCTCGCGGTTGAGGGCGCCTTCGTGGTGCGCTACGAGCCGGACGAGAATGTGACAACCGTCGCTGGGAGCTACGCCACCGACAAGGCGCTACCGGTGGGGTTGCGTCGTCCGGTGGTCGAGACGAGCTTGAGCTGGCTAGTGCGCGAGAGTGGGCGCCCAGCTCGGATCGACTACACGGACGACCCTGTGGCGCTCGAGTATGGCATCAGCTCCTCCGTCGCCGCGCCGATCACTGTCGAAGGGAGGCTGTGGGGCTACATCGCGGCCTCCACGACTCACGGCCGACCGCCTCCTGACACCGAAACACGCCTCGCCGACTTCACTGAGATCGTCGCCACCGCGATTGCCAACGCGCAGGCACGCGAAGATGCGCGTTCCGTCGCGGACGAGCAGTCCGCGCTGCGGCGCGTGGCGACACTCGTGGCGCAGGGGGCACCTCCGTCAACCGTCTTCTCGTCGGTGGCGGAGGAGGTCGGTCGCCTCCTCGCCGTCGACGGCGCCGCGGTGCGGCGGTATCTCGCGGACGGCAGCGGTGAAATCATCGCAGCGTGGAGCCAGAGGGCCGAAGTCATACCGGTCGGTCTCCGGGCCGAGCCCGTCAGGGGCACCGTGACCGCAACCGTGCGCGAAACCCGGCGCCCGGCTCGGGTTGACCGGTACTCCGACGACGCCGGTGCGGCTGCGCGTGAAATCGGCATCCGTTCCACCGTGGGCGTGCCGATCACCGTCGAGGGGGAGCTGTGGGGTCTCATCGCCGTCGTATCGACAAGCGAGGAGCCACCACCACCCGGAACCGAGGAACGTCTAGCGGGGTTCACCGAACTCGTCGCAACCGCGATCGCGAATGCTCAGGCCCGCGAGGAGCTGCGCACGATCGCCGACGAGCAGGCCGCCCTCGGGCGTGTGGCCACTCTCGTCGCGCAGGGCGAAGCGCCGGCGGTGGTGTTCGCCGCGGTTGCCGAGCAGGTCGGCCACCTGCTCAACACCGATGACGCCCTGGTGGCCCGCTTCGAGCCCGATGAGAGCGTCACCATCGTCGCCTCGTGGGCCGCCACCGGCGAGCCGCTCCCGGTCGGCCATCGCCGGCACGTCGAACCCGGTGATGGTGTCACCCCGCAGGTCCGCGAAACCGGCCGCCCGGCGCGCATCGATTCACAGACGGGCTACTACTCGGAACTGGGAGTCGAATCCGCCGTCGCCGCGCCGATCACCGTCGAGGGCCGGATCTGGGGCGTGGTCGGCGTGGCGTTGCGCGGGTCGAACCCGGCTCCGCCGGAAACCGAGAAGCGGCTGGCGGCATTCACCGGCCTCGTCGCGACCGCGATCGCGAATGCAGAGAGCCGGTCGCAGCTTGTGGCGTCACGAGCGCGGATCGTGGCCGCCGCCGATCTGGCACGCCGACGCATCGAGCGGGACCTGCACGACGGCGCCCAGCAGCGGCTGGTGACACTGGCGCTTCAGCTGCGCATGGCGCAGGCGGTCATGCCGCCCGATCTGGCCGCTCAGCTGGACACCATCGCAGCCGGATTGAACGGCGCCCTGGACGAGCTGCGCGAGCTCGCCCGTGGAGTCCACCCGCCCATCCTCACCGAAGGCGGGCTCGAGGCTGCGCTGAAGGTGCTCGCCCGCCGTTCCGCGGTGCCGGTCGAAGTCGCCCTGCGCACGGCACGCCGGCTGCCTGAGCCTGTCGAAATCGCGGCCTACTATGTCGTCTCCGAGGCGCTCACCAACGCGGCCAAGCATGCGCACGCTACGGCGATCACGGTGACCATCGAAGCCGACGCCGAAGACCACCTCTTGTGGATCGAAGTCCGCGACGACGGCGTCGGCGGCGCTGACTTCACCCAGGGCACCGGCCTGGTCGGCCTCAAGGACCGCGTCGAAGCCCTTGGCGGCCGAATCTTCCTTGACAGCCCCCCGGGCGCCGGCACCAGGCTGCGCGCAGAGCTCCCGATCCCGACCACCAAAGACAGCGTCCCCTCGAGTTGAGCTTGTCACCGGCACCCATCGACGCTCCGGTGTTGAGCGCACATGTCTGCATCCGCTCCGGGGGAGTAGCGCAGTGTGGAGTTACCAGCACGCGGCCGCCCAGCGGGATCAGGCCATCGCCGCTGGCATCGACGCCATGCTGGCGACCGTTTGACCAGGCCACGCGATAGACCGCGCGATACGCCGTCAGACGCGAAAACGCCCGACCAATCGGCCGAGCGTTTTGTCCTGCTCAGAGGGGTGTCGGAGGGGCGATTTGTCCACATACGACACACACCACAACATTGCGAATCTGCGCCTGACCTGCACTCTCCGCCGCCGGCGTCAGCAGTCCCGGTCCAGCCCGCGAAACGCTGGGCCGCGTCCACTGCGTAGCGGCGACCGCCGTGACGTTCGCCGAATCGTCTCTAAAGACTTCTAAGAGTTCTAAACACTTCTAAAGACGCTGCTACACTGGCCACGTGCGCAACCCGTTCAAGCCGAGCTTCGGCGTCAGCCCTCCCCTCCTCGCTGGGCGCGATGCCCTGATCGACGAGATCTCCGAGGCAATCGAGGACGGGCCAGGATCGCCCGCACGCGCCACCATCTACACGGGTGCCCGAGGCGCCGGCAAGACGGTGATGCTGAACGCCGTTGAGGACCAGGCCAGAGAGCACGGTTGGATCGTCGTCAGCGAGACCGCCACGCGGGGTTTCGTCGAGCGCATGGTCCGTCAGCACCTGCCACCCTTGCTCCGTCAGTTTGACCCCGAGACCGTGAAGCGGCGCCTGACGGGACTGACGGCGCCTTTCGGCGCCGGCGGGGCCACCTGGAGCGCCATCGAAGCTCACGTCGCGGAGACGGGGCTGCGCAACCAGATCGAGCTGCTCACTGATCTGCTCGCAGATCGGGGGTCGGGGCTGCTGGTCAGCCTCGACGAGCTCCACCGCAATCAGGTTCCCGAACTGCGCGAGCTGGCGACGGCGGTGCAGCACGCGTTCCGGGACAACCGCGAGCTCGTCTTCGTCGGTGCCGGTCTCGACTCTGCCGTGAGCGACGCGTTGAACGACCACGTGCTCACCTTCCTGCGGCGCGCCGAACGCCATCATCTCGGCTCGGTCGATCCCGCCGACGTTGCCGCGCGCGATACGCGAGCCGATCGAGGAGAACGGCCGCCAGGTCCCCGGCGAGGCGCTCGAGACGATGGTCGAGGCCACACAGGGCTACCCGTTCCTCATCCAGCTAGTCGGGTACCGGGTGTGGCGCCGTCACCCCACCGAGTCGGAGATCTCGATGGCCGATGCTCGCGACGGGGCATCCGACGCCAAGCGACGGCTCGGGACACTCGTGCATGCACCGGCACTTGCGGAGTGCTCCGACATCGACAAGTCGTTCCTTCTCGCCATGGCCAAGGATGATGGACCCTCGAAGATGGCGCACATCCAGTCGCGCATGGGAGTCGACGCCAACTACGCCAGCCAGTACCGACTTCGACTCATCGCCGCCGACCTCATCGAGCAGGCTGGCTACGGTCGCGTCGACCTCGCTCTCCCCTACCTTCGGGAGTACCTGCGGGATCACGCCGCCTCGGGCGTCTGATCTCATCGCGCTGCCCGAGTCGCTACTCGATTGAGCGCTCATGCGGGAGCACGGAGCGCCAGCGACTTGAACCCCCCCGAGTCGGCCACCCTCGATGACCTGCGGCCTCGGGCGGGTTGTGGGGGTTCGACTCGGTGTCGGAGGACCGACTTACAACCGAACTCCACGCCCCGTCGCGCTTGATAGTGGCTGGTCAGAGCTCTCGAGAGCAGCGTGACTGCTCGTTTGCGGATGCCTCAGAAACCCTTCGGCGCACGCTCAAGGTGGTCTCCGCTCCGTCTGAAAGCCGAATGGAATCGCGGCTCCACATTCATTCCGCGCTAGCCAGAGGGACTAGCGCTGCACCCGACGCGCGTCGGCACGGTCACTTCGAAGCTGCGAGACGGCGCCCGTATGCCCAGTGGTTGAGATCGATGACTCGAGCCTTCGGTTGCCTGAAGGTCCACTCCGCAGACCAGGAGACCGCGCGTATGGGACAGGCGCTCGTGGGCGCGGCACCGATCGGCTCGACCGTGATGCGGGCGAGCGAGCGTGAGAGGCGCCGCCGTCGGATACGTTGAGCGATCGCTTCAAGGAGATCGCGCGTTCGAATCCGGTCGGAGCTCGAGCCAGGGCGTCGGTGGAGCGATCGACGGAGGCGATACTGCTCGGCGGCGGCGAGCGCCTCGCGCTGACGCTCGCGAATGAGCTGTTCGCTCTGCCGAGGGTGGAACGGCGCGCCCATCACCGAACACCTGGAAGTGCTCGCTCGATCGACATTCCGTGCTCCTGTCGCCTGGTGTGTCCTGTCAGTGGTTAGAACACCGGGCGGCCCGAAAAAATGAGCGATGAATTTGGGCGATCGGTGGTGTTGCAATCTGTGTGATGACCGATTCGCCGCTCGCGCGGGCCCAGGAGGGCGACGGCCGTGCCTTCGAGGAACTGATCGCCCCCTACCGCCGCGAGCTCCACGCCCACTGCTACCGGATCCTCGGATCGTTCCAAGACGCCGAGGACGTACTTCAGGAGACCTTCGTGTCGGTATGGCAGGCACTCGACCGCTTCGACGGCCGCGCCCTACGAGCTTGGCTTTACCGCATCGCCACCAGCCGCTGCCTCAACTACCTGCGCGACTCCTCCCGGCGGCCGCAGCCGGCCCGAGCACCACAACCGCGATCCCACTACGCCCACGCCTCCTCCTCCTCCGACGACCCCTGGTGGCTCGAGCCCTACCCCGACACGCTCATCGACGAGACGACCCCCGGCCCCGACGCCCGCTACGACATCCGCGAGTCCATCGCCCTGGCGTTCGTCGCTGGCCTCCAGCACCTGCCCGTCCAGCAACGGGCCGCCCTCGTGTTGCGTGACGTCCTCGGGTTCTCGGCATTGGAGGCGGCGGAGATGCTCGACACCACCCCGGCGTCGGTCAACAGCGCCCTCCAGCGAGCCCGCACCGGGTTCCGCCCAGCACGGGATCCCGACCAGGTCCAGCTGCCACGCTCAGAAGAAGCGTCGGCCGTCGTCGGCCGGTTCGTCGACGCCTTCGAACGGCGCGACCTCGAAAACATCGTGGCCCTGCTGAGCGAGGACGCCAAGCTCACCATGCCCCCCGAGCCCTCCATGTTGCGCGGGCGGGCTGTCATCGCCGACTACTACCGCGGCCAGGGCTTTTGGGGTCAGCCCTTCAAAGTGGTCCCGACCGGTGCCAATCTCCAACCGGCCCTCGCCTACTACGTCCCGGACCCCAACGCCGACCTGTACCGGGCCAGCGGCATGCTGGTCCTCACCGTCTCCGGCATTCAGATCTCGGCCATCACGCGCTTCGGCGACCGGGGCCTGTTCAGCCGCTTCGGACTGCCCCGCACCCTTCCAAAGTCATTATGAGCCGGGGGTCCCCTTGGGGACGAAGGGCAGCGCGCAGAAGGGGCTCGTCTCGCTCATGGCCCACCCCCGGACCATGGTCACGCCGAAGCGCCCCTGGTAGTCCTACATGGGCGAGCGCGGCACGGCCGACCCGCCGGCCGTCAGCATGCGCGCGTCCAGCCCCCCAGGAGCTGTAGGAGCGCGGACCCGGCCGACTCTGCTGTCGGAACATCTTCGTCGCAACGGTGTGACACCCGAAATCGTATGCGAACGTACGTTCGCTGTGTCGGAGGGGCGATTTGTCCACGTGTGACACACACGACAACATTACGAATCTGCGCCTGACCTGCACTCTCCGCCAGCCGGCGGGCAGTCCGGGTCTAGCCCGACGAGGCGCCGAGCCGCGGCCACTGCGTGGCAGCGACCACCGAGGCATCGGACCAGTCGTCCTCGGAGGCGCGACCCGTGCCCCCCGGCCGGGACTCCGGTGGCACGTGCAGGGCGGTTCGCTCCTCGTCCGCCGGTCGCCGCTCGGCACCTTGTTGATGTCCGCTCCCCCGGGGCGCTAGACCTCCCCGGTGTCCCCGCTGGATGCCCTGGCGATCTTTGCCGCCGGGCTGGCGGCCGGGACCATCAACGTGATCGTCGGATCGGGCTCGCTGATCACCTTCCCCACCTTGCTCGCCCTCGGCTACCCGCCCGTGCTGGCCAACGTGTCCAACAACATCGGCCTGGTTCCCGGCAACATCAGCGCCAACGTCGCCTACCGCCGCGAGCTAGTCGGCCAACGGCGGCGCCTCGTTCAGCTCGGATCGGCGTCGCTGCTCGGCGGGTTGCTCGGAGCTGTCCTGCTGCTCGCGCTGCCCGGAAGCGTGTTCAAGGCGGCGGTGCCCGTCCTCATCGCCCTGGCCTCGGTGCTGATGGCCCTCCAACCCCGCTTGCGCGCCCGCCTCGAGCGTCGCGGCGACCGGCGGGCCGTCGGAGGCTGGGTCTTGCTGCTCGGCGTCTTCCTCACCGGTGTCTACGGCGGCTATTTCGGAGCGGCCCAAGGGGTCATCCTCATCGCCTTGCTGGCCATCTTCATCGACGACGACCTCCAGCGCCTCAACGGCACCAAGAACGCCCTCGCCCTCATCGTCAACGCCGTGGCCGCGGTGCTCTTCATCGCCAGCACCCATGTCGCGTGGTCGGTGGTCGGGCTGATCGGCGCCGGCTCGATCATCGGCGGCCAGGTCGGCGGCCGGCTGGGCCGTCGACTGTCCGCCTCGGTCCTCCGCTGGTGCATCGTGATCGTCGGCCTGGGGGTGGCGGTCGGCCTCGCCGTCGAGTGGCACTGACGCCGTCCCGGGGCCAGGCCGAAGAGTGCATCGGAGGTGGCGGCACCCACCGTTGAGAGCCGACCGAAGATCCGGACCGCCTTCCACCCACCAACGTCCGGCACTACTACCGCGGAAGCGGCTCGTATGCCGTGTACCAAGCGTGGACTTTGGAGGGCTCGAAGGCAGCGTCGCCAGGCGAGCCGATCGACGAGCTCCAAGAGGTTCACTTCGACGTGATCCTCCCGCACCCAGAGAACGACCGGCTGGCTGCACCGTTCGCCCTCGTCAGCGACACCTCCCTGATCGCGGAGGTCGAGGTTGCGCTCGATCCCCACATCACGGCATTCCGATCGCTGTTCGAGCCTCGCTTGGTCAAGCCCAGGTAGAATTTCCAACGGAGCAAGCGATGAAGCGCATCCCGATCGATTACAACCGATACCTGCGAGCCGATGTGATCGAGCTGGTGCTGCTGCCGACCGAGCTCGTCGGTCTGCATGCTGACGACATCGTTCTCGCCGAAGGCGAGGACGGCATCCCTGACCGCAAGGCCGAGGTCCTCGCGATCGATGGACCTCGCGTGACGATCCGCTTCCTCGATCCACTGCCTGCCGTTGGTTGAACTTTTCCTCGCCAAGCGTGGACGCTACGAGCGTCTCGCCCGACCCTGCGAGGAGCGAGCGGCCGATCACCACCATCCCGAGTCGGACGAGATCGACCGAGGCTGAGCCGAGAACACGGCCGCCACGCTGAGGGCGTGCGATGAGTCCGCGCCCTCACCTCGCGGTCGTGCGAGTCTTGCGGGCGTTGTGCCGTGCTGCTCATCCTCGTGCGAACGTACGTTCGCCGTGTCGGAGGGGCGTCTTGTCCACATACGACACACGCAACGACGCTCCGGTTGTGCGCTTGACCAGGCCCGACCGTTGCGAGTACCTCGGAACTGGTGACCTACGCATAGACGTTCGTCACCGAGCCGGACAACCACCTCTACTTGACCTACTGGCGTAGGTAGGCCAGCACGGCAAGCACGCGGCGGTGGTCGTCCTGGCTGGCTTGAAGCCCGAGCTTGGTGAAGATGCTGCCGACGTGGGTCTCGACTGTCTTGGTCGACATGTGCAGCTTCGAGGCGACTGCCTGGTTCGAGCGGCCCTCGGCCATGAGTGCGAGCACCTCGCGCTCGCGCTCGCTCAGCTCCTCGACGGGTGATCGCGGAACGCGAGCGGCGTACCAGGCGGCTGACCACCTCCGGATCGATCACCGCCTCGCCACGCGCCAGACGGCGGACGACGTCGGTGAACTCAGCCACGTCGCCGACGCGGTCCTTCAAGACGTAGCCGAGGCCGCGGGGGTCGACCTCGAGCAGCCCGACGACTTCGTCGGCCTCGCCGTGATGGGACATGAGCAGCACCGCCGTGCCGGGGAACCGTTCACGGATCGCGGTCGCGGCCGCGATCCCCTCCGTTGAGTTCGTCGGCGGCATGCGGATATCGGTGATGACCACGTCAGGACGCTCGCGCTCGACCGCCTCGAGCAACGAGGAGCCGGCAGCGGCGAGCCCGACTACCTCGAAGCCCGCTTCGGCGAGCAGCCGGCGCAGTCCCTCGCGCAACAGGGCGGTGTCCTCGGCGATCACCACCCGGAGCGCAGGTGGCGACGTCGGGTCACCAGTCGCATCCCTCGAGGGTTCGTCTCCTGGCCTCCTGTCCGAAGTGCGCAACGTCCCGAGCGCGCTCGCGAGCCCCTCAGCCTCGAGCTCGAAGATCCGCTCCGGCTCTCCGAGGTCCTTCAGCTGGTGCGTACCGAGGTCGCGAAGCGTCAGGCCATTGGGCACGGACTCGCGGGCAAGCGCCGCCGCGGCCTCGGAGAGCACGATCTGACCGCCGTGGGCGAGCGCCGCGACCCGTGCCGCACGATGCACCGCGAGGCCGACCCAGCCCGCTACCTCGTGCTCGTCGGCCTCGCCGACGTGGATCCCGATCCGCACGCGCACCTCGCCACCTTCGGGCCATGGCGTGGCGGAGAGAGCACGCTGGATCCGGGCCGCCGCGAGACGCACGCACTCGGCGTGGAGAACACAGCGAAGAAGCCGTCGCCATCATTCGAGACGTCGCGGCCTCCCCCGGCGGCGAGCGCGTCGCGGATCACCCTGTGGTGCTCACCGAGCACACGCCCGTACTCCGCCCCGCCCAGACGGCGAAGCAGCGCCGTCGAACCCTCCATGTCGCTAAAGAGGAAGGCATGCGTCTGCGTGCGACGAACGCTACCGGAGCGATGCCGCGCGGCGAGGAAACTCAGTCGGACAAGGGCAGCGACACCTCGATGCGCGTGCCCAGTCCGGGCGGGCTCGTCACCACGAACGACCCGCCGAGGGAGGCCACCCGGTCGGTGAGGCCGATAAGACCTGAGCCAGCTTCGAGGCGTGCTCCGCCCGGCCCGGTATCGGCGATCTCGATATGGATCGCGCCACCCTCGTCGCGCACGGCCACGCGCACGGTCGCGCCCGGCGCGTGCTTGGCGGCACTGGTGACCGCCTCCGATACCACGAAGTACACGGTCGCCTCGATGGGCTCGGGCAGCCTTCCGGGCACCACCTCGTCGACGGTGACCCGAAGCGGCGATCGATCGACGAGCGCCTCGATCGCGCCGAGCAGGCCGGCCTGGGTGAGCACCGCCGGGTGGATCCCGCGCGCCAGTTCGCGCAGCTCGGCGAGGGCCTCCCTGGCCTCCGTGGACGCCGTGTCGAGCAGCTCGGCGAGGTCGTCGTCGAGGGCACCGGCTCGGTCCTGGGCCATGCCGAGCGCGAGCCGTCGTCCATGACGGCCCCCTCCCCATCGTCGTGACGAGTCAAGGTTGTACGCGTCTGCACGTTGCAGCGCTTACGTGAGATGCACCAATCTTTCTACTGCCCGCGCGTTCACCAGACCTTGCTGGCACGGAATATGTCAAACCGTCCGCTCTGTCCAGCGATGAGGTTCTACTCGGATCCGAGTCAATTCAGGATGAGCACGTCATGATCCCCGGCCCTCTGCCTTGCTGCAGACTTCGCCGTGAAGGACGATTGTGCGTCGAATCGGCCAGGCGCTGGCACCGTTCACGCTCTGTTGGCCACCTCGGGCTCGCTCGGGGCGTTCGTACCAAGGATGAGGTCGAGCACTTCACCGATCCTCAGTTCTCGGCCGATCCCCTTGAGCGGCAGGTGGGCCTGGATCTCGTAGCGATTGCGACGACCGTCTCGGTCCTTAATCACGAAGCCGGCTGTGGTCAGGTCCCTAACGATGCCGAAGGCGCTGCGTTCGGTGATGTCGAGCGTCGCGGCGATGTCCCGCAGTCGCACCCCGGGGTCGTGCGCGATGCACACGAGCACCCTGGCGTGGTTGGTCAAAAAGCTCCATTCCGCCATCGCTGCCGAGCATAGCATGCAATTTCTAGACCTCTATTGCTAGTGTTCTAGATCCAGAGTATGCTGTCGCACAGACGTTCGGGGTCGGCGGTCGCAGACCGAGGACTACGCGAGCGTCAGCGAAAGGATCCAGCCATGCTGTTGCGATTCGAACCGTTCCGCGCGTTCGACCCGATCACCGAGGAGCTGCGAAGCGAGCGCCGAGTTCGGCAGATCCCGGTGGACGCCTACCGTCAGGGCAACGAGTTCAAGCTTCTCTTCGACCTGCCCGGCGTCGATTCCGGCTCCATCGGGGTGACCGTGGAGAAGGACGTCCTCGGCGTGCGGGCGACGCGCACGTGGCGCACCGAGGGCGCCGAAGGCGCTGATGTCCAGGTCGCCGAGCGCGGCTACGGCGAGTTCGGCCGCCAGCTGTTTCTTGGGGAGAGCCTGGACCGCGACCGCATCACCGCCATCTACCACGACGGCGTGCTCTCGCTCACGATCCCCGTGAGCGAGAAGGCAAAACCTCGTAAGGTCGAGGTCCTCCACGTCGGCAGCATGGCCGATGCCGTCGAGGTGGCCGCGGCCAGCGTGTGAGCAACCCCTCCTGCCCGGCGGAGCGAACGCCTTCAGATGTCGCCCCGCCGGGCAGGTGGGGTCCCGACGCGGCTGCTCTGCACACGGCAGAGGGAAGTCGCGGACCTCGAAGTCGCTCGGCACCTTCTCGGGTCGGGGATGCTTGCTCCCGGTCCCCAGCAGGGCTCCCGACGAGGTGAGTGGCCTCATCACCCGTGAGCGATGGGAGGGTGCGCCGGTGAGGCTCCTGGCGCCGGAGGCTCGTCGTTCACGTCGGATCTCGTCCTCGTCGCGTCGTTGCCCGACGAGGAAGCCTTCCTGCGACTGGCTGCCGACCACACCACGATGGCGCTGTAAGGCGGAAACGCCTTTTTGGGAGCGGTTGCGGTTCTGGGATGTCGCCTTCGTCTTCGCCAGCGCGGTGCCGGGCACTGCCCCGGCTTCTCGATGGGAGACCGCCGTCGCGGCAGCTGTTGTCAAGACGAGCGCCAAGCTCCTCGCGTCTGAGCTTAAAATTTCAAGCTGTGCTCTCCATGCCAGACTCGTCAGCAGATCTCGGATCGGTCGACTTGGCGAACGACAAGCCTAAGCAGCCAGTGATGCAGTGACTCATGGGCGTACGCCCAGCGCCGGCGGCTCGACCCCAACGCCCGCCCCGCGCAAGGTCAGCCCGGCTCTACGCTACGAGTTGAAGAGCCGGCGAGCTGGCGGACGCTCAAGGTGCCGTCGAGGACGCTCTGGCAGACTGCCGTCAGTCGTCGGTTGTGGTCGCGGGCGTAACCGCGGATCTGGACAAAGGCGTCAGCGATGCTCAGATGTGCCCGCTCTGCGAGCATGCCCTTGGCCCTCTCGATGAGGAGCCGGCTGTCGAGCGCCGCTTGCAGCTGTGTTGCGAGCAGCTGGGAATCGTGCAGCGCCCGCTGTTGCAGGATGGCGATCGCGGTGGCGTCGGCGAACGCCTGAGCGACCAGCACATCGAGGGTGTCGAGTGCCCCAGTGTCCGCCCGGAACAAGTTGAGCGCTCCGATCACCTGTTGGCGCAGACGCACCGGGAGGGCGTGGACGGAGTGATAGCCGGCGCCGAGCGCGACCGGAACGAAGCGGGGCCAACGACCGTCGACGTGCGCCAAGTCCTGGTTGACCACCGGTTGACCGCAGCGGTAGCAGTCGAGGCACGGTCCCTCCTCGGCTTGGACCTCGAATAGCTCGACGATGCGGAGCTGGTCGCTCGAGGAGGCGAGGACTCGCAGGTTTCCGTCCGGGTCGGCCAGCATCAGCCCGGCGGCCGTGGCGTCGAACAGCTCCACGCAGCGCTCGACGAGCGTCTGGGTCAACTCGACGAGGTCGAAGTCATCGACCAGTGTGTCCGCGAGCTCGACGAAGGTACGCGCCAACAGTTGCTCTCGCTCCATTCCCAACTCTCCTGACCTCGATGTGGGAAGGCCCGGCTCCTTCATATTCGACTCCGCGACGGGGCAGTTTACTTCGGCTGTTCAACGCTGCTCGCCGGAGTGCGACGAGCCGTCAACGTCGATACGCGACTCGCGGTTGACGACGGCTGAAGCCATGACAGCTGTCGGCACGCCCTCTGCAAAGGCGCGGGCTCGCAGCCGGAGCAAGGCTTCCTCGCCATCGATCTCGAGCTGCTCGGCGACCATGCCGGCGGCCTGATGGACCACGAGACCGAGCTCACCGTGGGGCGGTGTTGCCGACGACCGTGGTTGCGAAAGGGCGCTGCAGTTCGGACCGATTGCCTTGGCGGCGGTCGTGGTGTTCGGCGCGTAGTGTGGTCTTGTATGCGGGCACCAGTTGGGAAGCGCTTGGTCACTGGGGTGAGTGGTGCGGACGAGGCGCCGTCGAGGGGCGGTTCGGCTGCGTCCCGGGCTGGCGGTCGCTTGGCGCGCATGTCGGGTGCTGCGGTGCTTTGGGCGGCCCTGTTGGTGGTTCCGGCGGTCTTCTCCGGCGCCGCCCCGGGTGAGCCGTCGGGGAGGGCGGTAGTGGGCCCCTCGCGCGCGTCGGATGTGTCCTTGGCATTGCAGACAGTCGTGCAGCGCGCGATCGGCGGATCGGAGCAAGCGTTCTCGGTGGGCCGGCGGAGCGGGGTGTTGGTGGCCTCGGGCGGCGGGATCGCCAGTGTCTTCGCTCGGTCAGATGTGCAGGTGCGGGTCGGAGCTGGGACGGTCGATCTGCGCCTGGTCGGTGTGGGCTATGGCGGTCGGTTGACGCTGCCGCCTGGCGGTCCCGGTCGCCGCTGGCAACGTGGTTCGCTATCGACGTGGGGGGGTCGTCGAGTGGTATCGCAACGGGCCGCTCGGGCTCGAGCAAGGGTTCACCCTTGCCTCGCGACCGCGAAGCGGGGCCGGACCGCTGACATTGGCGCTGTCGCTCGGCGGGTCGTTGCGGGCACGCACCTCGAGCGCCGGTGTGGAGTTCGTCTCGGCGGGCGGTGCAGCGCGGATGCGCTACGTCGGGCTGAGCGTGGTTGACGCGTCGGGCCGGCACCTTCGGGCGGCGCTCGCGCTGATAGGCCAACGGCTGCTCGTGCGGGTGTGGGACCGGGGTGCACGCTATCCGCTGCAGTTCGACCCCTTCCTCCAGCAGGGCCCAAAGCTGACCGGCAGCGGCGAGACCGGTTACGGCTGGTTCGGTTGGAGCGTCGCGCTCTCCGCCGACGGTGACACCGCCCTCATCGGCGGCCCCCTCGACGACCCCGGTGAAAACGGCAGCGCCGGGGCGGCGTGGGTGTTCACCCGCTCGGGCTCCACCTGGACCCAGCAGGGCTCGAAGCTGACCCCCACGGGCCTGACTACCAACCAAGGCCCCTTTGGCACTGTCGAGGACGATTTCGGCTACAGCGTGGCGCTTTCCGCCGACGGTGACACCGCCCTCATCGGCGGCCCCTACACCATCGATTTCGTCGGTGCAGCGTGGGTCTTCACACGCTCGGGCTCAACTTGGACCGAGCAGGGCCCGATGCTTGGCCCCGGCAGCGTACCGGCCGACGTCGCTTCGGATTTCGGCTACAGCGTGGCGCTGTCAGGCGACGGCAACACCGCCCTGATCAGCGACCCTGGACTCGACGGGGTGTGGATTTTCACGCGCTCGCGCTCCACCTGGGCAGAGCAAGGCCCGGTGCTGACTGGCAGCGACGAGATCGGCACCAGCGGGTTCGGCGACAGCGTGGCGTTGTCCTCCGACGGCGAGACCGCCCTCATCGGCGGCCCCGACGACAACGGCGACGGCGGCCGCGCCGCGGTCGGCGCCGCATGGGTGTTCACCCATGTGCCCAGCGAGGCGTCCAGGCGTTCAGGCCGCGCCTGGACCCAGCAAGGTCCGAAGCTGACCGGCAGGGGCGAGATCGGTAAGTACGGCGAGTTCGGCTCGAGTGTGGCGCTCTCAGCCAATGGCAACACCGCCCTCATCGGCGGCCGCGGAGACAACGACGTTGGGGCGGCGTGGGTGTTCACACGCTCGGGCATACGCTCGGGGCCTACCACCTGGGCCCAGCAGGGCCCCAAGCTGACCGGCAGCGGCGCGGTCAGCGACAGCAACTTCGGCAACAGTGTGGCACTGTCCGCTGATGGCAACACCGCCCTGATCGGCGGCCCCGGCTACAACCTGGCAAGCGTCGGGGCGGCGTGGCTATTCGCACGTTCGGGCTCCACCTGGGCACAGCGGGCCGCCGATGGGCCGGGAGGATCGCCGAGCCGATCGTTCCTGGTCAAGCCGGTCGCCGAGTTTGTGGACCCTTCAGGGAAGGTCCAGTACCGGGCGACGAACTCGCGATGCCAACGAAGCAAGGTCGCGCGGGTCACTAGGAACACCGCCCAGCGCATGCGAGGAAGCAGCCTCGCGAGCGTCGCGAGGAGAGCTCGGTCGGTGGCGGAGTGGCGAGGTCGTGCCACCTGCCGGCGCAGAACGAAGAGCTGGTGACGGAGCACCGCGATCTCAACGTCCTTCTCATCGGCGCCTGGGCCGATCGCGAGAAGGTTAAGAACCTGTCGGACCAGCAAGAAGTGATCGGGCAGCGCACGGGAGCGATGGTTGCACACCTCGAGCCCGTCCTGGTCAGGCAGCGAATCCTGCGCTAGCACCCTTCAGGTTGCACACCTTGCGTCTGTGTTGCTCAGGCCGTGAATCCTGCGCTTGAACCCTTCAGCGCATGCTTCGCATCGGTCAGCGAGCGCCGGCCTGCTCTTTTGTAACCTGGTAGGTTTGGCGAGGGCGCATAGCCCCTGAACCGGGCGCCTGTCCGGCGAAATTCTATGCTCGTCCCTCAAAGTATCGACAGGGAAGTGCGAACATCGCGAGGAGAGCGAAGATGAGCCCACCGCTTTTCATCCAGCAGGGCCCCAGCCCCACGTGGTGGCTCAGCCCCGCCATCTGGGTCACCGCTCAAGGCGACCCGAGCACCGGTTCAAAGGTCGTCAACCCTGTCGTGGGTAAACCTTACACAGTGTGGGCGGAGGTCCAAAACCTCTATCCCGAAGAATATACCGGCGGCTGGGACCTGTTCGTCTGTTGGGGCACTCCGTTCACCGGCACGCTCCCTTCGGTCAACATCGGACAGATCCTCAACGGCAGCATGGCCGCGTTCGGCCCGCAAGGAGCTCCCATCGCCGAAACAATTGCTGCTGGGATGTCAGCTGTTCTGCCAGCAGCCACGACCTGGACTCCGTCATTGGAAAACGGCGGCCACGAGTGCTTGGTCGCGGCGGTTTACGATGAGCAGGCTATCGGCGGGCTTGCGACGTCGACGCTCCTGGATGGTGACGCAACCTGGACACAGACCTACTCCGTCGCTCAACGCAATTTGAGCGTCGTTCAGTCGGCGGGCGGGATGCTTCATCTCCCGTTCCATTTCGAGGTCTGGAACGCCGCCGACAGAGCGAATGAGTTCGTCGTGGCGGCGTGGCAAGCGCCGCTCAAGGGGATTGAAACGTTCCTTCCCCACGTCCATGGGCCCAACCTGCTTGAGAGCCCCGGCAAGGTCGAGCGCCTCGGCGTCCTCGCTGGAGCCGAAGCGGACCCAGTCGAGCTGGAGAAGTCGCCGGCTAGCCACCCACCGGTCACGATCCCGGCGCGCAGCTCTCGCCCCTTTACCCTCGGCATCAGCCTGACGAAGGGAAACGCTCTCATACACATCACCCAGAGCCAGGCTGGGCGGATCGTTGGCGGCTTAAGCGTGCTGGCGATGGCCGAAGCAAAGTGAGCGCGCCAGCGGGGCCAGGGAGAAGCTCGTCGCAGGCGTCCACAATCTCCCGCACCAGGAGGAGGACTGCTGTGAACAAGAACTACCAGGCTGGCGGACCATCCCTGATCGGAAAATGAAAGAAGGGTCCGGCCTACCTAGCCCGTAGCAATTCCCTACATTGGCTTGGTAGATGCCGGAGGAACCACGGAATCGGGTTGAGTGTTAGCGAACAGACGTTCGTAGGCGTATCGTACGCGGGTGACGAGCGTCGAGGACCTCGAGCGCCAGCGCCGGTCGATAGTGATGCTCGCCCCAGGCACGCTGGCTCTCGTTCGCGGGGAGGCGATGGCGCTGCTCAGCGAGCTGATCGAGCTGCGGCGGTGGGCCGACGACAAACCGGAGCATCCGCCGTCGGTTCAGCGATCAGCTACCCGGGGGGAAGCAGAGGCCTAACGCACCATCCCAGCGGCCGGCTGCCCCCGTGCCACCCATCGGATAGTTGCCTGTCTCGCATTCCGACTCAGTCGCGCCGGTACCGTAGAGATCGACCCGCTCCGGGCCGGTCGTGTCGAGCGGGAGGTCGACGTAGTAGGTCGCTCCGTCTGGACCGAGGTAGGGGACGTTGTGGCACGTCGCGCTACCGCTCTCCAGAGCTGTCGGCGTGCCACCGATTGCCTCGCAGGCCGCGATGGCCGAGGGGGAGGTGACTGGCGCCGGAAGTGGGCCGATCCCTTGCTGGTCGGCCTGGACGACCCAGGACCCTGAACCGCCGACGGTGAGCTCGACAGGCGTGAGCCGCCGAGCCACAGGAACTCGTTGGCTCGCCGTGTCGCCTTGCCCCAGGTGGCAAAGGCCGACTCGGCCGTTCGCTGCCGACGCAGCAGGTCGCCGTAAGTCCGACAGAGCGCCGCCAGCATGTCGCTCGTCCCGGTCGTCGCCGGTGCGCCCTCGCTCATGCTCTTCCCTCCCGGCACCCACCGGTCCCGCCAGCTGGGCCCACAAGCAGGCAGAAGGTTACCTACCGTCCGCCACTAATCCCAGGGGCGATCATCGAGGGTCCGCTGTACAGGTCGGTCCGCCGGCGCCGACGGGGGCCCGTCGTAGCGCCCGCGCTCGCGGGCGCCAGCATGGGGGAAGCGTCAGCGGTGACGCTCCGGCCAGCGTGCCTGCGCCCTCGGGAGATCAAGCAGACGGGTCAGGCGCGTCTGTGCCCGTATTGCCAAGTTGCCAGCGTGCAGCCCTCAGGCGTCGGCACCTTCAACAACCGTCTCGCCGCCACGCGCCGTCGACGGATGAGCATCCGCGCGATAAACGCGCGATGGATGGCGAGGACCCGACGACGCCAGGCACTCAGCCCGACCTTCTCCCAGCTCAGAGGGTGTGTCGGAGGGGGACTTGAACCCCCACGCCCTTGCGGGCACTAGCCCCTCGAGCTCGTTCGGACACCTCCTCGACGTGCCCTTCTGAGCGTTCGTCCAGGTCAGCAGGTACCTGTAGTGGCACCAGCCGACACGTTCAGACACCATTTCCCACATCGCTATTGCACGACTGTTGCACGGCCGACGAGTCACGAACAGCTCGATCTCGACGAGGGCGACGCTTCGCCCTCCGTTGCAGTTGGCCGCCGGCTCGAGCCAGTCTGCCGAGCTACCGACGCCGTCGTTCGGTGCGGCCAGCCCAACGCCGCGCGGTCAGGCCGATCGGGGCGCGCGTTCGGTGCGCACCGAGCCTCCGCCTCGCCCGAGCCGACGATTCCGGAACTGAAGAGCTAGGCCGCGGGCTGGTGGTGCACCGGTAGGTCGGGCGGGCCCAGTCCGGTCGGTCTCCCCGTCCGGCTCACGTCGTCCGCCTCGCCATGGGCGCCCGGTTCGCCAGCAGCCCCCTGTGAAGAGGGACGGTGTGTCCACCCGGCCCGTTCGAGCAACCGCTCTCCTGCCCGATCCGCGAGCCTGATCGGTGATCGACGCTTGTCGCTGCGTAACTGGCGGCCTTGCACTCGACCCGCTTGACGCCGAACAGGCGCCCGATGAGCTATTCGATCACGGTGAAGCAATCAGCGGCACCGGTGACGTCGAGCACGCGCCGCACGAGACGCGACGGCCACAACAAAGTAAGTCCACCGCCGATCGTCCCCAGCTGCCGCTCGTAGCGGAGCAGGAGCACCAACGCCGTGCAATCGAGAAAGATCAGCTCCGAGCAATCGAGCACGACTCTCTCATGACCAGAATCGATCCTCATGACCAGAATCGATCGCAGCCGTCAACGCGGCTTCGAGCTGCGGGCGGGTCGCGAGGTCGACCTCACCGCGCAAGTTGAGCCATCGGCCGTCAGACTCGATGACGAGCTGCTCACCCTTCGCTCCAGAGTGCTGGCGAACACGCTCATTACGCACGTCGAGCATTCACGGACCCTCCGAATGAGCCGAACTCAGGTGCTCTGGCCGACCAGAGTCGGTTCACCGACCGAATGTCGCGCCTGCATTACAGCAAGACGGGCAGTAACCCTGGCTGGGGGGCAGACGGCCGGAGGAAATGCCTCCTGGCTGGCCGTTCGGCGGCGAAGATGGCGAGGTCGTCGACCTTGGCCGCAAGCGCTGCTGCGAGCATCGCCCGCGCGCCACTCCTGCAGATCTTGTCCAGCGAGCAGATCTTGTCCAGCAAGGATCAGCCCACCGCAGCGGACGCCGTCGTTCATTCGCTCAGCATCGGCGATTCTTCCTTGCCGACGTTCCAGCGCCAGCCTCTCGTCTTGGTCAACGAGGAAGGTAGGCCTCGTCCGCGCACAGGCGGCGGATCTACAACTTCAGGTCATGCCTCCGGAATCTTCGAGAACTCACTCGAAAGCGTCGGGCCGGACCCGTCGAAGCTTTGTAATCGCTGTCAAAGCCAGGCCCGACGCCCGGATGCAAAGCGTGGTCCGGGCGGGGTCGCCCTCTACACGGCGACCGCGCTCTTGGTGCCGTGCAGGGCCTCTTGGATCTCTTCCTCCTGCTCCTTGCTCAACGATGTCTTGATCACGGTGCCGCCGAACCTCGACAGTTGTTCCAGAGCCCGGTCACTGGTCATCTGCTCGACGATCATGAACAAGGCGGATGTCCCAGGCTTGACCTGCGCACGAACCTGGTCCTGGAACTCCTTGTCGATGGTGGTCTTGCCCAACTTGCCTCCCAGTGCTCCGAACGCGGCGCCGAGCACAATACCGAAGATGGGAACAAAGAACAGAAGGCCGAAGAGGAACCCCCAGAACATCCCCCACGTCGCTCCCTTTCCCACGGTGTGCTGGTTGGTGACCGTGCGGAACTTGCCGTCCGGGCTGCGGATGATGGCAGCTAAGGCGTCGGGCTGAATGACCAGGTCGGCGGCCATCGCCTCTGCAGCGTCTAAGGCTTGTACCGCAGTCGTGGTGTCCGGGTAGCCGATTGCAATCAGATCGGGCAACGTACTTCCTTTCGGTCGTGACCACCTGGAGTCTCCGCGAGTCGCAGCCCTCTCGACATCACCCAATGGGGGCGATACGACGGCGGCAGGCCGTCTTGCCGACGGTCACTGAGCTGGCCGCTCTCAGTCGGCTAACGGGGGCCGGTCCGGGACAGACGGGGCGGCTCGACGTCCGCTGTGTGTCCCGGACCTGCGGCGCGGAGGGCAGGAGTGGTGGTGCCGTGTCCGACGGATGCTCTCCGCAGCGAGGGCGCCGGTGAACGGCGGACCGCGTGCTGGCGACGGAGCCTTGATGTGCCGTCCACCCTCCAGCGTGACTCCGGCAGCGTACGAGGATGGTGGCTGGCTGCCCCAACTGCACCGGGGCGCGATAGCCGATGGCCTCTCATCGCGCCGCGCCTGGACAGGCCTTGTGGGCAAAGCCGTCGGACCACTCCTCGTCGAGGATCGTCGGGCGTCGGGGACGGTGCCCTGACGACAGGCACGGACGGCGTCGCCCTCGGCCTCGGCTTGGCCACGTTGGACGGGTCGGTTCCAAACCCGCGCGCGACCACCGCCCGCACCACGATCAGTTCCAGCTCTTCGCTCTGCACGTTGGCATCGGGCATGGCCCGTTCGCTCGCCGCCAGGCGGCCATCGCCGCCACGCTGGCATGTTTTGGCGTGCCGTCGACTGACGGGCGATTGGGGTTACGCGCCCGACCGCGTCGAGGAGCTGCTCAAGGTCGTGAACCAGACCAAGGTGCCGCGGCGACGGCGTGACGTCGTCGGCAACGTCCGATCACGAGCCTTCAGTCGCGCTGGCCGAACCGCCTCCACCCGGGCCGCTAGGTCGGCGGGCCAGGTGGAGTCGCGTCTGCGCCATCACGTTTGATCAAGAAAGGGCAGGACACCCAGTGCCCAGCGCGAGAGCAGGTCTCGATCCCTGACGAGCGGAGATCACCCTCTGTAGGTGATGGCGCGGCCGCCTCTGCGCCCCGATCGTTCAGCGGTGCGCGCTCCAGCCCGCCGAGCGCGGAGGACGTGGCCCCTAGCGGGGAAGGCGGGCAGGTTTCGCTCTCCCAGCGCCCGGCGCGCAGGGGGCGAACACCTCCGGGAGGCTCGTTGTACGTGACGGCAGCGCCAGCGTCCGGCATCGCTCGATGGGTTCCCGGGCTGCGGACCGCACGGGAATACCGGCGCAGCTGGTTGACCTCAGACCTCGTGGGCGGGCTCGTGCTGTCGGCGATCCTTGTTCCCCAGGGGATGGCCTACGCGGAGCTCGCCGGGCTCCCCCCGGTCACCGGTCTGTACACGACGATCGGCTGCCTCGTCGGCTACGCGGTCTTCGGGCCCTCGCGGGTCCTCGTCCTCGGCCCCGACTCGTCGGTGTCGCCGATGATCTTCGCCGCCATCCTCCCGCTCATCGCCGGGGGCGGGGAGTCCCGCGCTATCGCCCTTGCCGGGATGCTGGCGCTGATCGTCGGGTTGATCGAGGTTGGCCTCGGAGTCGCCCGCTTCGGCTTCATCGCCGACCTCCTCTCGAACGAGGTACAGGTCGGCTACATGAACGGGTTGGCGCTCGTCATCGTCGTCGGCCAGCTGCCGAAGCTGTTCGGCTTCTCGACAGATGCGACGGGATTCGGACCAGAGCTGAAGGCGTTCGTCGACCACCTCGACAAGACCGCCGGCGCGTCGCTGCTCGTCGGCCTCGGCGTGCTCGCCCTGCTCGTGCTGCTGCCCCGCCTGACGCGTCGGATCCCGGCCGTCCTCGTCGCGATCGTGGTCGCGACGGCCGTCTCGGCCGGGCTCGACCTGCAGGCGCACGGCGTCAAGGTCGTGGGTAGCCTGCCGAGGGGCGTGCCGGTCCCGTCCGTCCCGTTCACCAAGCTGGCCGACGTCGCCCCGCTGTTGGTCGCCGCGGTGGGGATCACCTTCGTGTCGCTCGCCGACACCATCGCCACCGCGACGAGCTTCGGGGCACGCCGCGGCGAGGAGGTACAACCCGACCAGGAGATGATCGGCATCGGCGCGGCGAACCTGTGCGCCGGCCTGATGCAGGGCTTCGCCGTGTCGACGAGCGGCTCGCGCACGGCGGTCGTCGAACAAGCTGGAGCGAAGTCACAGCTGGCCTCGGTCGTCGGAGCCGGCGTGGTGGTGGCTCTACTGCTGTTCTTCAACTCCCTGCTCGCCGACCTGCCGCAGGCGGCGCTGGCCGCGATCCTGATCGTCGCCGCCTTCTCGCTTCTCGACCTCGGCGCGCTCCGTCGCTACGCCCGTGTGCGCAGGAGCGCGCTCGTCCTCTCACTCGTCGCCACGCTCGGCGTCGTGGTGCTCGGCGTGCTGCAGGGGATCGTCATCGCCATCGCGCTGGCGATCCTGCTCTTCTTCCGGCGGAGTTGGCAGCCCCACGGTGAGGTGCTCGGCTTCGTCCGCGAGCTTGCGGGGTGGCACGCCGTCGAGCGCTACCCGGACGCCGAGCAGGTCCCGGGCGTTGTGGTCCTCCGCTGGGAGGCGCCGCTGTTCTTCGCGAACTCCAGCCGATTCCGCAGTCAGGTCCGTCGCCTCGTGCGCGAGCTGGAGGCGTCCTGGGTCGTCGTGCAGGGCGAGGCGATCACCGACCTTGACGTGACCGCGACCGGGATGCTCGGACAGCTCGACCGCGAGCTCAACGACGCAGGCGTGCACCTCGCCTTCGTGGAGCTACGCGACCGCGTGCAGGATCTCGTCGAGCGCTACGGCCTCACCCAGACGCTCGACGCGGGCCACTTCTATCCGAGCATCGAGGCAGCGCTCGCTGCGGATCGCGCTCGAGCCTGCCGAGGGCGCCGTCGAGGGTGGCGCCAGGGAGCGCTGGAAGGGGGCGGCGTCGTGAGCGCGGTGCAACGGCCGTCCGGGCGCGAGCGTGGGCTGGCGATCGCGTCGCTGGCGTGCACGGCGCTGCTCGCCGTGGGCCTGATCGTCTTCCTCGTCAACAACCCGCTGGAGGTCGTCGTCGGGTTGCTCGGCCTGCTCGTGGCGATCGCCGGCGGCTGGTGGGCGATCGCCGAGCGCCTGCCCCGACGCGCGCTCGGGGTGGTGGGGCTGCTCGTCGGGATCGGGGCAATCGTCTGGGCGATCGTGGCCGCCGGTAGCGGCGGACGCTGGTATCGCCTGATCATCGGGTTGGCCCTTCTCGTAGGCGCCATGACGACCGGCCGGGCGACGCTGCTCGAGGAGATCCGCGATGACGAGCGGCGACGGAGGCGACGTATCCCGCCTCCACGCCACCCCGTCGTCATCTGCAACCCCCGCTCAGGCGGCGGGAAGGTGCACGAGTTCGGACTCGTCGAGCTGGCCGAGCGCCTCGGTGTCGAGGCGGTGCTCCTGCAGCCGGGCGACGACCTCGAGCAGCTGGCGCGCGACGCCGTCCGACGCGGCGCCGACTGCCTCGGCATGGCCGGAGGGGACGGCTCGCAAGCCCTTGTCGCGTCGGTCGCCGTCGAGCACGACCTCCCCTTCGTCTGCGTCTCGGCCGGCACGCGCAACCATTTCGCTCTCGACCTCGGGCTCGACCGAGACGATCCTCGGCGCGGGCTGTCCGCGTTCGGGGATGGCGTCGTCCGCTTCGTGGACTACGCGACGATCGGAGACCGGCTGTTCGTCAACAACGTCTCGCTCGGCGTCTACGCCACGATCGTCCAGCAGGAGGGCTATCGCGACGCCAAACGGGAGACGTCGCTGACGCTCCTGCCCGAGCTGCTCGGTCGGCAGACCGAGCCGTTCGACCTGCAGTTCACGACGCCGGACGGGACAGAGGTCGACGGCACCTTCTTAGTGATGGTCTCGAACAACCCGTACGTGCTCGGGGCCTCGCTCGACATGGCCCGGCGACGACGCCTCGACTCGGGCCGCCTCGGTGTCTTCGCCGTCACCGCCTCCAACGGCACCGAGGCGGCGCAGATCGTCACCGGCACGCTCGTCGCTCGGGGGAGCCCGAGCGGGCACGCCTACGAGTTCACAACGGAGCAGTTCGAGGTGAGGTCGCGCTCAGGGTGGTGTTACGCCGGGGTCGACGGCGAGGCGCTCGAACTGCAGACGCCGCTCGAGATGCAGATCCACCCGCGAGGCCTGCAACTGCTCGTCCCGAAGGAGAACGTCGAGATCGCCATGCGGCGCGAGGCGCGCCAGGTGAAGCTCACCGACCTGGTCGCGATCGCACGCGGTGCCCGCCCGCTCACCGGGGCGTCGACGTGACGGCGAGCGAGCCGAGGTCTGACGGCGCGGCGCCGCAAGCGGGCAGAGAAGAGAGCATCACGGCTACCCCCGTTCCCGGCGGCGGAGCCGACCTCTCTCCGCCTTGCGAGCTGTCTGTCGCGCGGGTACGCCCCGTGACGGAGGTGTCCGGCTGGACGGGGCGCCGCCAGCTGCGCGACCTCGCGGCCCTCGACGAGGCGATCTCGGCGGCGATCGCCGCGCAGGGACCGTCGTCACTCGACGGCCCGCTCCGGCGCCTGTCCAAGGTCGCCAGCTATTCGGTCCTCTGGCTCGGCGTCGCCGCTGCGCTGGCGGTTTTCGGGGGCGGACCGGGCCGACGGGCAGCGGCCAGAGGCCTGGCCGCAATTGCGGTGACGTCGGCGTTGGTGAATCTCGGGCTGAAGGCGTTGCACGACCGCGAGCGACCGGGGGGTGAGGGCGACTCAGTCCCGCCGTCGCGACGCGTCCGTCGCCCCACGTCCTCCTCGTTCCCATCGGGGCATTCGGCATCCGGCTTCGCCTTCGCCACGGCTGTCGCCGACGGGGCGCCGGTGCTGGCGGTGCCGCTGCAGGTCCTGGCCACCGCAGTCGCCTACTCGAGAGTGCACGTCGGCGTCCACTACCCCTCGGACGTTGTCGCCGGGGCCCTCGTCGGTTCCGCGAGCGGCCTCACCGTGGCGCGCATCCTCGAGCGGTTGGTAGCGCACCGCCGTCGGCTCGACGCGACTGACTCTGTGGGTGGCGCGGCTGCGCTGCGCGGCCGCTCGGGTGCGAGGAGGCAATGACGATGGCATCAGAGGCGCTGGCGACGTCGAGGACCGTCGAGGAATCCGCCGAGTGGCACGCCCTCGCCCCCGAGGAGGTCGGCGCCCGGCTCGGCGTCGATCCCGCACTTGGCCTCTCGGCGTCACGTGCCGCCGAACTGTTGCGTACCGACGGCCCGAACGTCCTGCCCGAGGAGGATCCGCCGGCCACGTGGCGCAGGTTCCTCGACGAGTACCGCAGCTACATGCAGATCATCCTGTCGGTGGCTGCAGTGGTCTCACTACTCATCAAGGAGTGGTCGACCGCCGTCGTGCTCGTCGCGCTGACCCTGCTGAACGCCGTGGTCGGCATGCGTCAGCGGGGCAAGGCGGAGAGTGCGATGAACGCACTCAAGTCGATGCTCGAGACGACGGCCCGGGTGCGCCGGGATGGCGTCGTGTGCGAGGTGCCCGCCGAGAGCCTCGTCGTCGGCGACGTCGTGTTGGTTGCCGCCGGTGACCAGGTTCCGGCCGACGGGCGGATCGTCGAGGCGAGCTCGCTCCAGATCGACGAGTCCGCCCTCACGGGGGAGAGCGTCCCGGCCGCGAAGCAGACCGGAGCCTTGGCGGGCGGTTCCCTCCCGCCCGGGGACCAGGCGAACATGGCCTTCATGAACACGCCTGTCACCCACGGCAGCGGCACCTTGATCGTGACGGCGACGGGACCGCACACCGAGCTCGGCAAGATCTCGGGCCTGCTCGCAACGACTGCCGTCGAGGAGTCGCCGCTCACCAAGGAGCTCAACACCCTCAGCTTGTGGATCGCCGCTGCGGCGGGATTGACAATGATCGCGATGTTCGCCTTCGGCCGCTACCGCGGGGTGGCCTGGGACGCGTTGTTCGTGAGCGCCGTCTCGCTCGCCATCGCAGCCATTCCCGAGGCGCTCCCGACGGTGACGCAGGTCATTCTCTCGAAGGGCAGCGTCGAGCTCGCCAATCGGAGTGCCATCGTCAAGGATCTCCCCTCGGTCGAGACGCTCGGCTTCGTCTCGGCGATCAACTGCGACAAGACCGGCACCTTGACGATGAACCAGATGACCGCCGTCGAGGTGGTCACCCCCGGCGACCGCTACACGGTGAGCGGGACCGGATACGAGCTCGCCGGCAGCGTGCACCACGCAGCGGGGCACAGCGCCATGACCGACGAGGCGATCCTGCCCTACGTCGTCGCCAATGACGCCGAACTCGTCGGCGGGCGCGTGGTGGGCGATCCGACCGAGGGTGCTCTGCTCGTGCTCGCCTACAAGGCAGGCATCGACATCTCCACGACGCGCGACCACCTCCCCCGCGTAGCGACGCTGCCCTTCGACCCGGTGTACAAGCTGATGGCGACGTTCAACCTCGGTACCGACAACGCCGGCTCGCCGTGCGTGCGCTGCTTCGTGAAGGGCGCGGCCGAGGCGGTCCTCGCACGCACGGCTTTCACGCTCGCGGCCGGCAGGATCGAGCCGTGGACAGCGATCCCTCTCGGAGTCGGCCCACGCCGAGCTCGCGCGGATCGAGGGCGAGGGGCGCCGGGCGATGGCCGCCGCCACGCGTGAGCTCGACCCCGCTGCTTTCGACGCTGGAGCCGACCTGCTCTCCTACGTGCACGAGCTGCGGCTGACGAGCCTCGTCGCCATGGTCGATCCGCCCCGCGAGGAGTCGAAGGCAGCCGTCAGAGCGGCTCAAGCGGCCCACATCCGAGTCCGGATGGTCACCGGCGACGACGCGACCACGGGCGCGGCGATCGCCGCGCAAGTCGGCATCGAGGGCGACACGGTTCTCGGCGGCGACTTCGCCGCGCTCACGCCGGCGCAGCGACTGGACCGCGTCGACGCGATCGGCGTCGTCGGCCGCGTCGCCCCGGAGCACAAGGTCGTCCTTGCCGAGACGCTCAAGCAACGCGGAGATGTCGTGGCAATGACTGGTGACGGCGTCAACGACGCCCCGGCGATCAAAGCGGCGGACATCGGCATCGCCATGGGAAGCGGGACCGACGTGGCCAAGAACGCCGGCCGGATGATCCTCTCCGACGACAACTTCGCGACCATCGTGCACGCCGTGCGGCAGGGACGGAAGATCTACGACAACTTGACGAAATACATTCGCTTCGTGCTCGTCCTGCTCGTGGCATTCGTGCTGAGCTTCCTCGGCGCAACCATCTTCAACCTCGCCGCCGGAGAGCCCTTCACGCCGGCACAGGTGCTATGGATCCACTTCTTCGTCAACGCGCCGTTCGGATTCGCGCTCGGATTCGACCGCGAGACCGTTGGGCTGATGTCCCAGGTGCCACGGCCGCGCGGGCAGCCCGTGCTCACGAGGTCGGTGATGGTCACGGTTGGTCTCGTCGGGCTCGCCATGAGCATCGGCCTCCTCGTGCTGATCGAGGTCGGCAGGTCCCAGTACGGCAGCGTCGCCGTCGGACGCTCGATCGCATTCACTTCGTTCGCGCTCATGCTGATCGTGGCAGCTTTCGAGTGCCGCAGCGAGCTGGGCACGGTGTTTACTCTTTCGACCTTCGACAGCAAGCAGCTGAACATCGTGGCGCTCGGCGAGTTCGCCCTCGCGGTGCTGACGACGCAGATGGACGCCCTGAGGAGAATCCTCGGGACGACGGACCTCGACATGAGGCAGTTCCGATGGGCACTCGTGCCGGCGGTGGCGTTGTTGCTCTTGTGGGAGCTCGGCAAGCTGGTCGTGCGTCGACGTCTCGGGTCTCCCACCGATGCAGGTGTGGAGATGATCAAGCTTGCCGGACCGGACGGTGCTGCTCGGCCCGCGGACGAGCGTGAGGCCGAGCTCGAGACCGACGGCAGGTGCGAAGGATGAAACGCAACGATTACGAGAACGAGCTGCGACGGCTGCACGGTGAGCTCGTCGCGCTGCAGGAGTGGGTCAAGGCTACGGGCGCCAAGGTCTGCGTGGTGTTCGAGGGGCGCGATGCCGCCGGCAAGGGCGGGACGATCAGGGCGATCACCGAACGGGTCAGTCCCCGCGTGTTCCGCGTGGTCGCCCTCCCCACCCCTACCGACCGCGAGCGCTCGCAGATGTACATCCAGCGCTACATCCCGCACCTGCCTGCCGCTGGCGAGGTGGTGATCTTCGACCGCAGCTGGTACAACCGAGCGGGCGTCGAGCGAGTGATGGGCTTCTGCTCTCCCGAAGACGTGGCTCGCTTCCTGCAGAGCGTTCCCGGGGTTGAACAGGCGATGGTTCACTCTGGCATCATCCTCGTCAAGTACTGGCTCGAGGTCGGTCAGGAGGAGCAGACGCGACGACTCGAGAGTCGGATCTCCGATCCACGCAAGGTGTGGAAGCTCTCCAAGCTCGACCTCGAGTCGTACGCGCGCTGGTACGACTACTCGCGGCGCGCGACGCGATGTTCGAGGCCACCGACACCGCGTGGGCTCCCTGGTACGTCGTGGACAGCGACGACAAGCGCCGCGCCCGTCTCAACCTCATCACCCACCTGCTCGAGCTGATCCCTTACGAACCCCTCGAACGCCGCGAGGTAGAGCTTCCGAAGCGACAGGAGTCGGGCGGTTACGAGGACCCGGAGTTACGCGTGCGCCGCGTGCCGACCCCGTACTGACCGACGCGCCGGACGCCGGGCAACGCGGTCGCTCTCCGGGCACACGGGGCGTATGCCGGACGCCTCGGCGCGGTTTCGCCGACCACGTGCTTCGGCCCAATCAATCAGGACGTCGAACGCCGGGTCGGTATCGGGCAGGCCGCTCTGGCCCGGTGGCCTTGTCGCGACAGAGAGGTTCGACACCGTCGCAGGACAGCCGCTCGCGGAGAAGGCGCTCACCTCGATCGCGCAGACCACGTGGTGACCGGGTGCTGCAGCTCGAGGACCAACGCGCCCACCCGCAGCGCCCTTGGCGCCCCGGCCGTCAGCGACCGGAAGGGCGCAGCCGGACGGCCAGCGAGGAGGCGAAAGGCGAGAGGACTGACGGGCGGGGCAGGGGAGGGATAACGCAGGTAAGGCCAAGCCGCACGGGCGAGAGGCGCTTCTGCCAGCGGGCTGAGGCTGGGATCAGAGACGGCGATCGCGCCGGTCTTCGCGGCGCTCGCCGCGGTCCTCGCGCCGGTCCTCCCGCCGCTCGTGACGGCGGCTCACCCCGTGGGAGACGACTGCGGCCGTACCGACGGTGGCGGCCGGATGATCTGGGCGTCAACCAGCCGGCTCAGCTCCTTGGCCATCTCATCGGTGAAGTTGCTCTGACCGTTAAGCGGGTCGACTCGCGCTACCGGCCAGGGCGCTCGCGCAACTGGGTCAAGTCCAAGCACCGACTCACCGCGGACTTCGAGGTCGTCGGCTGGCGTCCGTCGACAGGGGTTCTATTGATCTGATTGGACAAGACCCTGGGTGAGGGCTCCGTGTTGTGTGCCCGACGTAAATCACACAGATCGCTTCGACGAGCGATGGCGACCAGGCTAAATAATGGTCTGTCGCTCAACCGGCTGGAGTGGTCGGGTCGAGCCGCCCGTACGGGTGCAAGGCGGAGCGGTGAGCGAGGTCCAGTACGTCGGGGGCTGACCGCCCACCCCAAGAGCCGACCGGGACCCGGTCGGACGGTGCCTCGGGCAAGGCCCGGGGCACCGGCGCGCCCAGGCACGGCGCCGTGGGATTGAGTCGCGCACCGCGCGTCGCACGATGGACGGGTGCCCGACGTCTTCGACGGCCTGCTCGCCGCCGACCGCGCCTACGCCGCCTCGTTCTCCCTCTGCGGCCTCGGTCCCGTGGCCCGGAAGGGGCTGTGCGTGGTGACCTGCATGGACACGCGGATCGAGCCGCTCCCCGCGCTCGGCCTGCGGCCGGGAGACGCCAAGATCCTGCGCAATGCCGGTGGCCGCGTCACCCCCGACGTGTTGCGCTCGCTGTGGCTCGCCACCCGCCTGCTCGGCGTGCACCACGTCCTGGTCATGCACCACACCGGTTGCGCGATGGCTGGGACGACGGACGCCGAGCTGCGTGAGCGCCTCACCAGCGCAGCCGGCGCGCCCGCCGCCCCGGGCCCTCGCGGGGCCAGCAGGCGCCGCCGCGGGCGCTGCCGGCGACGAGTGGGCCGGAGCGCCGTTGCTCGCGATGCCCGACCCCGACGCTGCGCTGGCGGCAGACGTGGCAGCGGTGCGAACCTTCGCGCCACTGCCCGCCGGCATGACCGTCGAGGGCTGGCGTTACGACGTGTCGCGCGGCGCCGTGGCGCGCATCGTGCCGGCGGCCGGATAAGCACTCCGGCTCCCTGGCGCGGGAGTGGGGCGAGGTCGAGGCGGCGAACGTCCCCGGGTCGGGCGAGCTCGCCGAGCACGGGGCGCCGCAGTTGCGCGTGTCGCGCTTCGTCGCGACGAGCCCGCCATCACGGGCCGCTCCCGACCACGCTCAGACCGGCGGAGTCCTTGACCACGTTGTCAAGCGATGCCTCGGTGAGCGCCAGCGCGTTTCGATGCAATTGGTGCGGGCCGGTGCCGCACCGTGCCGTCTGCATTACGATAAGGCGACGCTGGGTTGGCGCGACAGGAGGCTGCACATGGCCCGTCACCTCGTCGAGCGCACGTCCCCGGAGGGGCCGCACATTCCGGCGACGGAGGTGCGGCAAGCTGCCGACCGTCGTCGGCACGCGCCGCGAGCACGACGTCACCTGGCTGCTGTCGGTGGACACCGGCCGGCAGCTGTCGTTGCATGACGAGTGCTAAATGGACGACGAGGGAGGCGACGGGACCACCGAAAGCTCCGGCCGTCGACATGACGGCGTGAGGACGCGTAACGGCGGCAGCGGTGGCGGGCAACCGGAGTCCGTCGGGCGCGGTGATCAGGAGCCGGCGGTGCGGTTGTTCACGCCACCCCCTGAGCACTTCGACCCGACCAAGGCAAGCGACCGGGAGCTCGTGGTGCACGGGTATCCAGCTCGGCCGGACGCCCTGCTCCATCCGGAGCTCCGCGCCTTCTGGGATCGGATGGTGGGGCGGGCGACGTCGATCGTCCAACCGAGGTTCGCCGTGATCGAGGACGCCCGCCTGCGCCTGCGTCGGGTTTCCGCACGGCCCGCCGAAGCCCCCTCGATCGCACCGGTCGGCTATGGCGGCGGCTGGTGTGGCAGCTACTACCCGGAGCTCGTGACCTGGGTGGGCGGGCAATGGACGATTCCCGCCGTCACCGTTCCAGCCGGGAGCAAGGAGAACGTCGACTTCGCCTGCACAACGTGGGTGGGCTTCCAAGCCCTGCGGCTGGGGACTTGGCAGCAGGTCTCGCTCGCCGACGAGGCCCGTGCCTTCCCGTTCTACTGGTATGACCCTGTGCCCGATATCGAGGAACAGCTCGCGAACGACGAGGAGGGCCCCCCGCCCTCGTCGATCTCGAACCTCCCCGTCTCGGCCGGCGATGTCATGTACGGGTTGATCTGCGTCTACTCGGCGACGTCAGCAGGGATCCACTTGCTCAACGTGACGACCGGCGTCGGCACCAGCTTCACGGTGCCGGTCGCGGCGGGCGCGCTCTCTGATGGCCTGGGCGAATACGCCTTAGGCGCTGGTTGGATGCTCGAGGTTCCGAACTTCGAGGAAGGCCCGAGCTACTTGCCGCGCTACGGCGATGTCTACTTCGACGACTGCGTCGCGGGCACCCCCGACAACGCGCTCGTTTACTCCGGCGGCTGGTCCACCTACCCGCAAATGGTCGACATCGACAACCAGCAGATTTCGGTCGCGCAGCAGGAGACCGACCGCCTGTTCAAGGTGATGTACACAGGGCCGTAGTGTGGCCACCGCCCGGCCGGGCGCCGGCCGGGACTGGCTGCTAAGCGCCCGGAGGTGGTTCACTGGGCCGGTGGCGCAGGGCGACGAGACCAAGCTCCAGTCGATCGAGGCCGAGTCCGGGCACCTCGATCAGAAGCTGGCGGTCCTCGATTGAACGGGTTCCTCCGCCTCGACGAGCTGGCGGCGCTCGTCGAGTACGGCACCGTCGACACCTCGGCGCGGGATTGCTCGGTCCAGCCGCGCGAGGCGCCGAAACGGACGAACTCGACCGCCGCGATCAAGACGCCGTCGATTCGTGCCGGGCGAGCGGTCCGTTGTCATCGTCACGACGCCGGCCGCCGGCGCGAGACGTCGGTCAGGTCCGGCGCGGTGCTTGCGTGAGGGCGTGCGCTCGAGCCAGCGGGCGAAAGCCGCCAACTCCTCCACGCTCGGGGCGAGCGCGTCGACGCGAGCGCCCACCGCCCAGGTGAGGTAGAGCGCGATGCGCCCGGCATAGGTCCGAGCCGTCCCGACCGAGCGGCCCTCGCCGTCGCGTAGCACCCGCAGCCACTCGCCAGCGCGGGCGTGCTCGACGTAGCGGTCGTCGACCACCGTCCAACCTTCTCGTCCATCAAGGGGTGAGGTCGTCCGCTGAGCCCAGAACTCCATCCCGGCGAACATACGTTCCGGGTGTGACACGCGCCTCAAGAGACGGTTTCGGACACGGGCGGCGCGAAGCGGTTCTGCGCGAGTGCTGCAGGGTCAGAACTACATCAAGAGAACTTCGGTTCCACTCCGGCGCTGGCAGACCTACGGTCAGGCGAGCTGGAATCGCGAGCAGGTCGCCGGTCACGACAGCGCCTACTCGGCGCCGTCGGTCGGTGAGGGCAACAACAGCACCGTCATCGCCGTCGAGGGCACAGATCACAGCTTGGACTTCTACTGGCAGACCTACGGCAGCTCGCCCTGGCACTTCGAGCAGATCGACGGCAACGACACGGCGTACTCGGCGCCCTCGATTTACGAGGGCAACGGCTCCAACGAGGTCGCCGTCGAGGGCCCGCAGAACAGTGTGGACTTCTACTGGCAGTCGTGGGGTAGCCCCAACTGGAACAAAGAGATCCTCGCCGACTCGGGCGCAGCGTACTCGGCCCCATCGCTGACCGGCAACGGATCGGGGGACAACGACGTCCTCGTCGAGGGACCACGCAAGAGCCTTCTCGACTGGAACGAAGATGATGATGCCAACTGGACACGCTACACCGCCGACGGTCCCGGGACGACGTTCTCGGCGCCGTCGGCTGTCGAATGGGTAGACAACGGGCTGAATCTGAACGTCGCCTGGGAGGGTCCACACGATAGCTTGCAGTTCGTGTGGGGTATTCCCTGGTGGAGTGGGGGCGGTGGCTACGAGATGATCGCTGGGCCGGACACGACATACACGCCGCCGGCCATCGCCCTCGCCAACAACACCAAGGCCGTCACGGTGCAGGGTCCGAACAACAGCCTTGACTTCTACTGGCAGACACTCGGAACCTCGGCATGGAACGAGCAGAGAGTGAGCGGTCCCCGCACGACCTTCGGGTCGCCCGCGATCGGTGAGGGCAACAACAGCACCGCGATCACGGTGCAGGGGCCGAACCGTCAGCTGGTCTTCTACTGGCAGACCTACGGCAGTGGATCGGAGAACTGGAACTTCGAGTACGTCACCGGGCGTGACGACCTCTACTGAGGAGCCCTTCCTCTTGCCCAGCTCGCCCGCGTCCGCCCGTAGCCCCGGGCCCCTCCTGCGTCGCCGCTGAGCCCCACGGGCGCCCTGTCGGCCCCGTGGGCGCCGACGGCCGCAGGCTGGGACCGTCGTCGAGCCCCGACACCCTCCCGGCCGATCTCTGGGCCTGGGCACGGCCCCTCCACCCGCTCGCCGGCGAGCTCGGCCGGACGTACCCGGCACCGCTAGCGAGCTACGGCGCCGTGCGGAGGCGCCCCGCCGGCCACCATCCTGCACTCACCGTGCCATCCCGGCATTCCCGAAATGTGTAGGGAGGCTGGATTCTGCACATCACCTGTCGCCGATTTATCTCTATCCGATGCGCCTCGGCACGGGAGAACTCCTGTCCGCCGGCACGGAATTCTGTTGTCCGCCGAGCGGGAGAAGAGCTGTCCGTCCTTAGGGAGTTCTTGGTGTCCCTTGACAATCGAGCCGTGATCCGGCCGCCGACCGGGTGCGTCAGGTGCGCATCCCCCTCGGCGGCACAGGCACTTCAGCGATCCGTCTCGTGCTGACGATCCGGACCTCCTCGGGTACCGTGCCAGGCACCCAGAAGACGGCGAGGACGCGGCTCTCCGGTCGCGCCGCGCTCGGCGCGACGAGCCCTCGCCAACCCTCGCGATGCAGTCGCTCGCCGACCTCCTGGTAAGGGCCCCAGGTACGCCTTCCCGGTCGCGGCGCGTCAAGCCCGACACGGTGCAGGCGAGCGGTGCTGGAAAGATCCGCCACCACGACGTCGGCCAGCTCGTAGACGAGCAGGTCGCGCGGCAAGGCCGCGGACGGCGGCACTCCGGCCTCGGCGAGCCAGCGGTACCACTCGGCCCAAACACAGGACTCGCTGTCGGCCAGATAGAGGGCGTCGACAGCATCGCCGCGTTGCCAGCGAGCGTCGGCGCCAGGCACTGGCCGCTGCTTCGGATCGGCTCCGGCTGGAACGTGGCGAAACCACCGACCCGATGCGACGATCGGATCGACGTCGAGTGGCAAACCTTCAGGCGGCGCCCGGCGATTCGAGGCCGCTCACCAATCGGGCGACCTCGCGCGCCCGGCCGCCGGCGATCAGCTCGACAGGCGTGCGATCGTCCAGGGCTTCGATCGGCTTCACCATCCAGACGGGGATGTAGCGCGGCTCGATCGCCCGTGCGAGCCGATCGGTGATCTCGGCCAGCTCGGCGAGTCGCCGGGCGCGCGTCCCAGTCGGCGAGCTCCTGGCGTTCAACCAGTCCCGCACTGTGCTCGGCTTGGCGCCGACGGCTTCGGCGATCAGCTCGTCTGACAGATGCGCATCGTTGTGGACGCGGATGGCCTCGTCGACGAAGGCGGTCGGCACGCTCACTACCTTAGCGCCGTCAGGATTCCGTCGCGATTCCCGACGGCTTCTGGCTCGAGCACAGGAGAGCCACCTCGCTCGAGCCGGTCGTCGACATCGCCTCGTTCGAGCCCGCGTGCAAATCCGCTATTGCACGTAGATTGCACGCGGTTCTCAGAACAGACACACGCCGGACGCGTCGCCCAGCGTTTTCCCAGCTCAGAAGGGGTGTCGGAGGACCGACTCGAAACCGAACTCCACGCCCCCTCGAGCTGGATAGTGGCTGGTCAAAGCTTCGCCGGGTGGCGTGACACGGCCGGCCTCGACCCGCGACACTTGCCGGAAGGCGTGTCTGGCCCCGTCGACTGCTCACTCCGCCGCGATCTCAACACCGACTCGAAACCAACTCCACGCCTTCGGTCACACGGCGGCCTGGCGCGAACTGTTGCGCTTGGCGCAAGATATACTGCGCCAATGAGGACTGCTGCCCCGCCGCTCGCTCCTCTGTTCCGCAGCGAGCACCAGCTGGCGCTCCTCGCCGAGCTGTTCGCCGGCGTCGCCGACGAGCTGACAATCGCCGAGCTGGCCCGGCGCATCGGCGCCAACGACGCCACGGTGTCGCGCGAGGTCGATCGCCTCATCCGTCTCGGTCTGCTCGCGGCGCGGACCGAAGGTCGCAACAAGCTGGTGCGTGCCGACTACCGCCTCCCCTGGGCCGGCACCCTACGCCAGCTTCTTGTCCAGACCGCCGGCGCACTGCCACTGCTGCGCGCAGCTCTCCTGCCGGTCTCCGGTATCGAGTCCACCTGGATCTTCGGCAGCTGGGCGGCGCGCTACCTCGGCGAGCCGGGGGCCTTCCCGCACGACCTCGACCTGCTCGTCGTCGGCGACCCCGATCAGGTCGCCCTCTACGGCGCGCTCGCCGGCGTCGAGCGGGAGATCGGGCTCGAGGTGCACCCCATCATCGGCACGGCCCCAGAGTGGGAGCAGCCCGTGCCTGACTCCTTCTTGTCCGAACTGCAGGCCGGACCGCTCGTCCCGCTCAGCCTCGCTGAGCATCGATGACGCCGTCGCTCGACTCGATCGAGGGCCTGGTTCTCAGCCACAGGCTCTACCGCACGCCAAAGCCCGACCGGCCGCAGAGGAGCTCTGGTTGAACGACGCCCGCCGGCACCTCGCCTCGGCTGCGACCGTCGCCGAGAGCGACCCTCGACTCGCCGTCGCCGCAGCGCACGACGCCATCCGCAAGGCGATCACCGCCTATATGGATGCTGGACGACTGCGGGCCCAAGGCGGGGAGGGCGCGCGTGCCGTCGTCATCGAGTACGCGCGCTACGCCCTTGCGAATCATCTCGATGAGGCAACGCTCAACGCCGCCGACGGGCTTCGCGCGCTTCGCAACCAAGCTGAGTACTCCGACCTCGCGAGCCGCATCGACACGCGCGCCGCGATCTCGGCGATCGCCGTCGCCGAGCAGGTCGTCCGGGCCGTGATGACGGCGATGAAGACGGGACGTGCGTAAACCGACTGTCAGCTAGAAGCAGAACTCTTGAAGCTGGAAGCCGGCCAGACACGAGGACAGCGGGAAACTCACTGGCGGATACGGAAGCTCGATGCTCGATCGCCCGTCGACGCCATAGTGTCTCGACAAGTCCGCCGGAGCTCAATGCGACAACTCGGACGAGCTGGTGTTTGACGCCGATCGGTTCCTCGATGTATGGATCGGTAGCAACGACGACTACTCCGCCGCTAGGCGTCGGCACGGCGGTCACCTGCTCGAGCAACGGGGAGCTGAACTGCGCCACTCCGTCGGAGCCGAAGCTCGCCTCCAGGCTCCCATCGCCTGCAAACAGGGCGATCCGATCCGTCAAGGACGGTCTCACCTTCCGAGATCCGCCCGTGAGAGCTTGGCCACATCTCGGAGGCGATCCACCGCTGGCGGGGGCTACGTGTCGCGACGCGATTCGCTGAGTTTTTAGCGCACGGAATCAGCCGGGAAGCAGCGAGAGCGTGTCGTCGAGAGTATCGGCGACATAGACTGTATGCTTCGCCGGGTCGACGGCAACCGCGACAGGTCCGCCACCCACGGCGAAGTTCGCTGGGATCTGCGCGGCCGTCGGGTTGCCGGCGTCGATGACCGTCGCGGTCGCGTCCTCGTGGTTGGCGGTGTACACCATGCCGTTGGACGTGTCGAAGGCGATGCCGCGCGGGGCGCGCCCTGAGACCGGTAGGGCTGGCGGGGTCTTGCCACAACTCGATGTGTCGGTCGCGTCACAGGTGGCGCCATTGATGACCGAGAGGGTGGCTGGACCGTCGCCACCATTGTTGTCGGCAACGTAGATCGTGTTGCTCGCCTGATCGACGACGACGCCGAACGGGAAGTTGCCGACCTGTACGGTAGCCAGGGTCTTTCCGCAGCCCGTGTGCTGAGTACCGTTGCATGTGGCCCCGTCGATTACCGAGACGGTGTGCCCAGCGGGCCCGCTCCCGCCGAGCGGGCCGGTGTTGGCGACATAGACAGTGTCGGTCACCTGGTTGACAGCGAGGTCGAACGGCGCCGTCCCGACCTTTACCGTCGTGGGGATCTGCGCGCAGCCTGCGTGGTCATAGCTGTTGCAGGTGCTCCCGTCGATCACCGAGACGGTGTCTCCTTGTTCGTTGGCGCCGAGGGTAGTGACGTAGACGGTCTCCGTCGCTTGATCCACGTCGATCCCGAGCGGGTATTTCCCGACTTTCACAGTCGGCGATGCTGCGCTACAACCTGAGGTCTGCTCGGCGTTGCAGCTGATGGCGTCGATCACCGAGACCGTACCGTCGCCGAGGTTGGTGACGTAAGCAGTGCCAGTGGCCTGGTCGATGGCGACGCCCGATGGCGCGTTGCCGACGCGTACGGTGGCGACTGGGCGCTTGCAGCCGGTGTGCCGGATGACGTTGCAGGTGGCGGCATCGACGACCGAGACGGTGCCGGCAGCTTCGTTGGCGACATAGACGGAGCTGTTGGCCGTGTCCACCGCCAGAGCGCTCGGGTCGGCACCGACGGTAGCCACGGGCGGTTCGTGACGGCAACCGCTCGGGTCCGAGCCGTCACAGCTAGAGGCGTCGATAACCGACACGGTGTTGTCAACGGTGTTGGCCACATAGAGCGTGCCGGTGGTCGGATCGACGGTGAGTGCTTGCGGGCCTTTTCCTACCTGGATAGTAGGCGGGCGGTGGCTGCATCCGGAGGTGTCGGCGGCCTCGCAGGCCGAGGTGTCGATAACGGAGAGCGTGTCGTCATCATCGTTGGCCACGTAGACGGTATGAAGCACCGGGTCGACCGTCAGTGCCCAGGGTTGGGTGCCCACCGGAACCGTGGCGGTTTTCTGGTCACAACCCGAGTGCTCGACAGAGTTGCAGGTGGCGGTGTCGATCACCGACACGGTCGAGTACGCGTCCCCGTTGTTGGTGTTGTTGGCGGTGTACGCGCTGTGGTTGGCCGGGTCGAGGGCGACCCAGTTCGGCCCACCCCCCACTGTGATAATCGGCGGCCGCTGGTTACAACCGGAGTGCACGGTCGCGTTGCAGGTAGCTCCGTCGATCACCGAGACGCCACCTGGCGGCGACGGGAACGCGGTGCCGAGCACCTCTGCGACGTAGATCGTGTCGGTTGATGGGTCGACCGCGAGGGCGTCGGGGATCTCGCCGACGACCACGAGGGCCGGGGTCGCGCCGCAGCCGGACGTGTTCTCAGCGTTGCAGGTGGCGCCGTCGATGACCGAGACGGTGTCGCCGACCCCCGAGCCACCGTCGCACCCGCTGCCGCAGTTGGCGACGTAGATCGTGTCGGTCAGAGCGTCGACCCCGAGGGTGTTCGGGTAGTACGGGTCCTTAACGGTGGCCGGGACCTGCCCACAGCCGGAGTAGTCCGTCGCGTTGCAGGTCGTGGCGTTGATGACTGAGATCGTGTTGTTGCCGACGTCGGACACGTAGAGCGTGCCGGTCGCGGCGTCCAGAGCGATTCCCTGGGGGTTGGCCCCCTTCGCCAGGGCTACCGTGTGCGTTCGCTCGGCACAGCCGGACTTTTGCCCGGCATTGCAGGCTGCGTCGTTCACCACCGAGACGGAATCGTCGTGCTCGTTGTCGGTGTAGAGCGTATGAGTCGTCGGGTCGACCACGATGCCGTCAGGACCGTTCCCCACTCCCACCGTCGGCGGGACCACGACCGGGCGCAGGGGCACCCCGCTGGCCGGCAGGTCTCGGGCGGCTCGGACAAAGAGCTTCGGCCCGCTCACCGCGGCGGATCCGGACACCGCCGGCACCGAGACCACCGTCGCCGGCGCCAGGCTCGCCACTATTACCAGCGTGCCGTACCTGGTCGCCAGCCGGAGCAACCCGCCGCCGCGTGGCGGGATCCTGGCACCGCTGCCACCAGATGGGCCACGACCGCTTCGAAGGCTCACGGAACTTCTCCCGTCACAGATGGTCGACAGATGCAGGCGGTGATCGTCGCTGCGTCACCTCGGAACCTCCTCGTAGACTGCTCGCAACGCTGCTAGACCACCGTTTTTCGGACGCGGCCAGCGCCTCTTCACTACGCTTCCGGCGTCGCGTGCGGCGTCGGACAGGAGCGTCCGTGGAGTTCTTCCTGCTGGGAACGACCGAGCTCGTGGTTGGCGATGACCGCCCGTCGCTCGGCGGCCCGAGGCAGAAAGCAGTGATCGCCGACCTCGCTCTCCACGCTGGGAGGTCCGTCAGTACCGCCCGGCTGGCGCAGGACCTGTGGGGCGACTCGCCGCCGGTCTCGGCCGTCCACACGATCGAGGCCTACGTCTCCCGTCTCCGGCGGGCCCTCGGTCGTGACGGTCCGAGCGTGTTGGTGAAACGTGGATCCGGATACCTGCTCGACCTCGAGCGGTCACAGGTGGACGCGTTGCGATTCCGCGAGCTCGCCGCCACCGGGCGGACTGCGCTCGATCAAGGCGACCTCCGAGGAGCAGAGGAGCACCTCTCCTCGGCGCTCGCACTGTGGCGAGGTCCGGCACTTGCCGACCTCGGTGACGCGCCTTTCGCTGCAGCCGCCGCACAGGGATTGGACAACGATCGTCTTGGTGCCCTCGAAACGCTGTTCGACGCCCGGCTGCAGCTCGGAGAGCACCGCGAACTCGTGTCCGAGCTGGAGATCCTGATCAGTGCCGACCCCTTCAGGGAGCGGTTCCACGCTCAGCTCATGACCGCCCTTTACCGCTCGGGTCGCCAGGCTGAAGCGCTCGCCGCCTTCCAGCGAGCCCGTCGGCTGTTGGTGGGCGAGCTCGGCATCGAGCCTGGCCGAGAGCTGCGTGATCTGGAGCAGGCCATTTTATTGCAGGCGCCCGAACTGGAGCCTGCGGCGTTCCGTCAGGATCGATCCGAAGCGCATGCAGCATCGACGCCGCCCGCGATACCGGCGACGACGACCGGGCACGAGCACAGTGACGTCGAGGTTGCTAATGCCGAGCCACGGCGGCGACGCCTCTTGGCAAGCGCTCGGCGACGGAGAGGGGCGGTTGGCATCGCCGCGGCTGCGGTGGCCCTCGGCGCGATCGGTCTGCCGAGGGTACTCGACGCACCCAGCGCGCACGCCGACGTCCTCACCGTCGGTCTAAGCGAGCTGAACACGACGAGCGGCAGCGTCATACGTAGCCTCCCGCTGGCAGGTGACCCTGGTGGCGCGGCCGCAGGGGACGGGTCTGTGTGGGTGACGAGCCCTGAGGCTCAGGCCCTCTACCGCATCGACCCGCTGACGGGCGCGACCGAGCAGACGACCCCGCTCGAAGCTGGTGCGGGCGCACTCGCCGTCACCGGATCAGACGTCTGGGTCGTCAACTCCCTGAACGGGACGCTCTCGCGTGTCAGCTCCGACACGAACGAGGTCGTCCAGTCGGTGAACGTCGGCACCGAACCAACGGGCGTCGCTGTCGGCGACGGCTCGGTCTGGGTGGCCGACGCCTCGGAGGACTCGCTGTCGGTTGTGAGCGCCAGCACTGGTCAGCTGGAGTCGACCGAGCCGTTGAGCTCACCCCCCTTTGGGGTGGCGTTCGGAGCTGGCTCGGTCTGGGTCAGTAGCCCGGACTCCAACAACGTCACGCGCCTGACGCCGGGGGGCGGTCCGAGCCTACAGATCTCTGTCGGCGCCGGGCCGACTGCCGTGGCGTTCGGGCTCGGATCGCTGTGGGTGGCCAACGGACTGGATAGCACGGTGTCGCGCATCGACCCGGCGACCGACTCGGTGGCGGCGACGATCCCCGTCGGCGACGGGCCCGACGCCATCGTCATCACCGGTGGCACCGTCTGGGTCGCCAACCGGCTCTCATCGACCCTCACCCGCATCGACGCCGCGACCGACGAGGCGTCCGGGTCGGCGGCACTGACTGGAAGCCCGATCGCGCTCGTCGCGATCGCTGGCGGGATATGGGCGGCGACACGGCCGCCAGTGACACCCTCGAACCGAGGTGGCACCTTACGGGTGCTCAGCAATGTTCCCTTCCCCTCGATCGATCCGGCGGTGACGTGGCCGTGGGTCGGGTACCTGAGTTACGAGGGCACCTACGACACGCTCGTGACCTATCAACGCGTGGGCGGGAACGACGGGCTCGAGCTCGTACCGGACCTGGCCATAGCGATGCCGACCATCAGCGCCGGCGGAACCGTGTACACCTTTGCCCTCCGACCGGGGATCCGTTACTCGAATGGCCAGATCGTCCGCCCGGAGGACGTCAAGTTCGGGGTCGAGCGTGTCCTCGAGCTGAACGCGTCAGCAGCGTCGTTCCTCAGCGGGATCGTCGGCGCGACCTTGTGTCGCATCGGCGAGCCCTGCCATCTCTCCCAGGGCATCACCGTGTCCAATTTGGGCGACACCGTGTCGTTCCACCTGATCGCCCCCGAGGCGGATTTCCTGAACCGGATCGCCATGCCGTTCCTGGTCCCGGTACCACCCGAGGTCCCCTGGCACGACGTCGGGGGCCATCCCGTTCCGGCTACAGGCCCCTACGAGGTCGGCCGCTACGTGCCCAACAAGGAGGTGGTGTTCGTCCGAAACCCGTACTTCAAGGAGTGGTCTGCCGCTGCCCAGCCGGCGGGCTCGCCCGACCGCATTATCTGGAAATTCGGCGAGACGGTGCCCGACGAGGTCACCGCGATCGAGCAGGGGCGGGCGGATTGGATGAACGACAGCGTCCCAGACGTCGCCTCGCTCATCGCCCAGTTCCCCGACCAGGTGCACGTGAACCCCGACTTCACGATCGACTACGTCGCATTCAACACGCGGGTAGCGCCGTTCAACAACATCCGCGTTCGGCAGGCCTTCAGCCTCGCCGTCAACCGAGCGACGCTCGCCAACGTGCTCGGCGGTCCCGGCGGGGCGATACCAAGCTGCCAGATCCTTCCCCCCGGTATCCCGGGCTACATCAGGTACTGCCCCTTCACCGTTGACCCAGGCCCGAGCGGAGCATGGGTCGGGCCGAACCTGGCGGCGGCCCGCCTGCTCGTCGCCGAGTCGGGCACCAAGGGCATGAAGGTCGTCGTCTGGAGCCACACCTGGAACGAGCCCACCGGAGCGTTCATCGTTTCGACCCTGCGCGAGTTGGGCTACCGGGCATCGATGCTGAGCCCGCCTGATTCTGTCCTCAATCCGGCCGTCAACAACTCCGCGCGCAGGATCCAAGTGACCGACGGGATCTGGGGCGCTGACTACCCGAATCCGTCGGACTTCTTCGACGTGTTCTTTCGTTGCTCCTCGTTCCGGCTCGACGACCCCTCGGACACACGGAATGGCGATTTCTTCTGTGATCCGGCAATCGACCGCCTCATGAACGTTGCCGATAGGGAGGAAGCGTCCGATCCGGCCCTAGCAGCAACGACGTGGTCCGCTGTCGACCGTGCAGTCACCATCCAAGCGCCGTGGGTCGTGCTCGAGACGATGCCCTGGACCGACTTCCTCTCGACGCAAGTGGCGAACTACGAGTACAACCCCGCCACAGGCATCCTGCTCGACCAGTTGCAGATTCGGCGCTGAGCGAACGAGGCGAGGACGTCGAGGCTACCGCCACCCGACAAGTGCTGCGGGCATTGCCTCGGCGTGGATCCTCGCCCACCGCGTGCCACGGGCAAGAAGGCCGCGGCCGATCCAGTGGCCACGAGAAGCGGGTCGATATTCGGCAACCCATCTGAGTGACTTCGTCAACCATCCAACAGCGGGCTGGGTGGTCGGGCTCGGAGAGGTCGGGGCTCGGAGAGGGAGGCTCGCCTCCAGGCCCTCGCCTGAGATGGCAGTGTGCCCCCTCTCGGCCAGTCCCGGCAGCCCCCGCGTGGCAGCAGGCTGGAGCGGGACACGAGAGCGGCGCGGCCCCGCCTGTGAGGGGGAGGTCGACGACCTCCCGCGGCGCGCTGCCGAGTTGACCGTCGAGCGGGATCGATCAGCTCCCGAGGCCGTCTGATCTGCAGGGGCAGCGGAACCTTCGGGCGAGAACTGACCGAACTGACCATGTCCGCCAGGCCCCACAGAATACCCGGCAAGCGCGACGCAACGCGAGGAGAAACGGTCTGCGGCGCTTCAACTCTGCGGGCCGTGTCGGAGGGGCGATTTGTCCACCTACGACACACGCGACGACACTGCGATTATGCGCCTGAACAGGTAGTTTTTGCTGCGAAGCTCCCCGCCCATGCCTGGCGAGGTGCAGACCTCGCTCCGACAGCATTTCATCGCCGTCTCCGCCGAACCGTACATGACGCGTCCACGCTGAGCGGGCCGCTGTCCCGCTGGCGACACGGCCGGACGACATACTTTCCCGACGTGGCGCTGACAAAGGCGGAGATGCGGGCTCTGAGCACTCGCCTGCGCCGAGACGAGACTCCTGACGCCTCGGACCTCGTGCTCCTTGGCGAGGTGCTTGCTGGCTGCGAGGCCGCTCTGGGCGAGGTCACGTCGAAGCTCCTGCAGCTCGGGGTGTTTCCGACGACGCGATTGAAGACCTCGGCGACGATCATCGACAAGCTGCGCCGCCAGCCTTCACTCGACCTCACGAACATCCAAGACCTTGCGGGGCACGCATCGTTCGACCGATGACCCTCGATGAACAGGACGGCCTCGCGAGCCGGGTCGCCGCGCTGTGGCCCGGCACGCGCATCGTCGATCGTCGGGTCACGCCCTCCTCGGGCTACCGGGCCGTTCACGTCATTCCCCGGGTGCTCGGCCGCTCTGTGGAGATCCAGCTCCGGACCCCCTATCAGAACCTGTGGGCGCAGGTGATGGAGGCGGCCGGCGACCTGTGGGGCCGCGCTGTCCGTTACGGCGGTCTTCCGCACGAGCCCGAGGCTCCTGCCTGGGAAGGCGCAGGCATGAGCCGCGCCGACGTCATCGCCACGCGGATCGAGTTCAGCGACGTCTTGTACGAGCTCGAGCTCGGCGAGAACGCCGCCGTCGCAGCCGGCAGAGACCCATCGCGCCAGGTTGAGGAGCTGAGCGCCGCCGATCGGGAGGTGTGGGCCGTCTACGGTCCGCTCCGCGACCTCGTGCGCCAGATGCTGGGAGATGTCCAACAATGGTGAGCCCCGCTAGCCTTGGGGGGCGGAGAGGACCAACGTGACCTTCTACTTGCTCGTGTTCGACCGGCCGAGGCGCACGCTGCTTGAGCTGCGCCCATTCATCGACCAGGACGAGGCCCTGCGCGAGCGGATCAAGCGCGAGCTCGAGCTGGCCTCTCCCGACATCGAGGTGGTCGTGCTCGGTGCTGCTAGCGAGGAGGCCCTGCGCAACACGCACGCGCGCTACTTCGGCGACCCGACCAGGGGCCTGCTCGCTGGCGTCGTCTGAGGTAGCGAGGGGCTAGCTCGACGTCGCGAGGCTGGCGAGCTGAGGATTCATGCCTGCCGACTGGCGCTCTGTACTCGCCGACGAGACGCCCAACATGAGACCTCGGAGCAATGTGGCTCCGCTACCGCTGGCCGATGCGTCGGCGCAGGCGCATGATACGCGGGCATCAGCGATTTGAACCCCACACCTCGACGCCGTAGATGAACTGCGGTTTTAGCGACGTTGTGGGGGTTCAACTCGGTGTCGGAGGACCGACTCGAAACCGAACTCCACGCCCCCTCGAGCTGGATAGTGGCTGGTCAGAGCTTCGCCGGGTGGCGTGACAGCGCCGCTCTCGATGCCGTAGGACTCGCCGGAAGACGTATCTGGGCGCCGAGAGCGCTCACTCCCCCGCGATCTCAACACCGACTCGAAACCAACTCCACGCCTTGCGAGTCGTCCCCCGACGGCGTTGGGTCGTCCAATCGCCGAGATCGCAGCCCCGGAGCTACCAGATCGTCTCGACCAAGCCGGACCGACCGCAGGCGCAGGCCGGCCGGAGAGAGCCGCGCGTCGGCCACTTCGGCGGCCGTACCTGCGAGGGCGCCCGACAGCATCGTGCCCGGACTCTCAGCGGAACGCTGGTGTCCATGCCGAGAGCCAAACACATGAAGAAGGAGCCCCCGAGGTTGGTGATTGCCCCGAGGAGATGCCCCTGCCACCGGTCTCGGTGACAGAGCCAGCCAGTGCGTTGCTGCGGAGGCCGGCAGAGTGGGAAACTCGAGAGGTGAGCATGGCTCCGGTTGCGCACGTGTCGACGGTCATGTGGCGCGCCAGCCGCTAGCGGCAACATGGGTCGCCTCCCCGCGTACCACGTCCCCCGGCCTCGCCTGACCAAGCGTTGCGCCGACGCGCCCGTCGTGGTCATCGAGGCCGCCGGCGGGTACGGCAAGAGCGTCCTCGGCGCCGAGCTCGTCGACAGCTGGTGGGCCGTCGGCATCGACGTCCAGCTCCACTACGGCGAGACGCCGGCCAACGTGCTGACGGCTCGCCTTCGCAGTGCCGTTGCCCGGGCCGGATTCACCGACGCCGCCTCGGGTGTCGAGGACAAGCGCGGCTGATGCCTTCTCGATCCTCGAGGCGCTCGTCACAGCGCTCGCCAAGGAGCGCTGCGCCTTCGTCGTCGATGACGCCCATCTCGCCCGCTCCGACGCCGCCGAGCTGGTGGCCCACCTCGGGGCGATGCTCGAGGGGGACCAGCGGCTCGTCGTCCTCGCCCGACACCTTCCTCCCGGCGCCGAGCGGCTGCGCCGAGCGGAGTATTTCCACCTCGGCTCGAAGGACCTGGCGCTCACGACCGACGAGATCCTCACCCTCTGCCGGTCAGGTTTCGGGCTCTCCACGGCGCGCGACGCCGCCGCTGCCCTCGGTCGGGCGACCGGCGGCTGGACGGCGGCGACGGTGCTCGCCGTGGCACGCGCGGCACGCACCGGCGAGGACGCCGAGAACGTGGCCGTCGCGGCGAGCAGCGCCTCCCGACCAGGGGGGGCGCTCGCCGCGATCCTCGAGGAGGCGATCGCCGCGCTCGGGGCGGCGAACCTGGCGCACCTCGCGCAGATTGCGCGGTTGCCGCTGCTCGACGACCGGGTGGTCGAGCTGGCCACCGCGACCGGCCTGTTCGAGCGGGGTCTCGCGGCGGGCCTTCCGTTCGTCCCGTCTCGGGGCACATGGTGGGACCTTCCGGGCCCGGTGCGTGACTACCTGGCGACCTTCGCCGAGGTGCGCCGGGAGTCGATGCGCGCCGCGGCGCAGGAGTACCGCCGCCGTGGCGAGCTCGCCGCCGCGCTCGAGCTGCTGCTCGCGGTCGGAGACCCGGCCGAAGCCGCTGCCGTCCTGGCGACGACGGCGCCGGAGGACCTCGAAGGCCTCGACAACCTCGAGCTGCAGGCGATCTACGATCAGCTGCCGCCAGAGGTCGTGCACGCCTTCCCCGGCGTGCTCATGCCTGTGGCGCGCGGCCACGGGATCGCCTTCCAGTACGCGCGCCGGGAGGCGGTCATCGCCGAGGCGGCCGAGATCGCGGCGTCCTGCCGAGACGACGTGCTGGCCCGCCAGATCGCCGCCGAGCACATCAACGACCTCTGTCGCGACTTCGCCTACGACGAGTGCGTGGTCGAGGCGCGCCGGGTGCTCGCCGCGGCGGCGCCCGACGAGCGCTACACGCGTGCACGCTGTTACTACGCGTTGGCGCGGGCGCTCTGCCGGCGCCTCGATGCCGAAGGACGGCGCGACGGCGCTGCAATCGCAGAGGGCGCGCAGTGCTTCCAGCGCGCGATCGAGCTGTACCGGGCGCTCGGAATGCGCTCGGCGGCCGCGTCGGTGATCGCCAACGCGGTGAGCTACATCGACTACCCCGACGGGCGGGCGGCGGCGGCAATGGCCGCCCTCGAGGAGGCCCTCAACCTCGTCGCCGACCGCCCGCGGCGCTGGGCCTGGGTGCAGTGCACCAAAGCCAAGATCGCCGCCGAGCTCGGCCTCGACGTCGTCTCCCGATCGAGCGCAGCAGATGTCCTGCGAGTCGCCGAGGAGCTCGACGACGAGGTCTTCCGAGCCTTCGGGCACTGGCGACTCGCCATGCTGTGCTCATACAACGGGGACGCAGAGGGCACGCTCGAGCATTTCCGCCTCGCCGAACTCCACCGGGCCGAGAACTGGTGGGGCCAGGCTTCGGGCGACTTCCTCGCCGAGGCCGCCGACCACCTCGACCGGGTCGGTCATACCGCGCTCGCCTACGGGTACCTCGAGCGAGCAAAGCGTGAGCCGAAAGACGCAGCCCATCTCGTGGCCCTCGCAGCAGCGGCTCTCGAAGCGCGCCACGGCGACCCCGTGCTCGCCGACGCGCGCCTCGACGAGGCGGAGCGCCATCCGCTCGACCTCCGCGAACGGTGGCGGGTGAGCCTGCTGCGCGCTTACGCCGCCTTCCGCCGCGGCGAGCACGGCGCTGCCGGCTCGCTCGCCGCGCACGCCTTCGAGGAGGCGGCACGCCTCGGCCAGCCGCAGCTGCCGATGATCCGCGAGCGCTCCTTGACCGAGGCGCTCCTTGGGCTGGCGGCCGAGACGGGTCAGCCGGCGGCGCTGGCGTTGCGGGCGAGCACGCTGCCGCTCTCGCTCTGCCTGCTCGGCGGCTTCAGCCTGACCGAGGGTGGCCGCCCGGTCCCCGTCGGCGTCGGACAAGAGGCCAAGCTGCTCAAGCTCGTCGCCGCGAGCGGCGGGCGGGCCCATGCCGAGCGGGTGATCGAGACGCTGTGGCCGGAGGTTGGCGCCGCCGCTGGCAGGAACCGGCTGCGCACCGTGCTCAACCGCCTGCGCGCCACGGCCGGCGAGGTGCTGCTGCGTGACGGCGACGTGCTCATGCTGGCCGAGTCCGTGCGCGTCGACCTCGCCGACTTCCTCGCCGAAGGGCGCAAGGCGCTGGCGCTCGCACCGAGCAACCTGGCGCTCGCCTCGGCGCTGGCGCGCGGGGCGATGGCGCGCTACCGCGGTGAGCTGCTGGCGGACGACCCCTACGAGGAATGGGCCGAGCAACCACGCCAGCGGGCGCGACAGACGATGCTCGAGCTGCTCGACCTGTGCGCCAGCGACGCTTCACGGCGAGGTGACCTCGACGGCTTGCGACGCGTCGTCGAGCGGACGATCGAGCTCGCGCCCTACGACGACGTGCGCTACCTGCACGCCGCCTCGACCTTGCTCCGGCAGGGCCGGCGGGGAGAGGCGCTGGCGATCGTGCGGCGTGCCCGCTCGGCGTTCGCCGAGCTCGGCCTCGAGCCGCCCGGCCCCCTGCTCGATCTCGAGCGATCGATCGTCGCCTGAACAGGCTGCAAGTCTTCGTTCAACGGTCGTCGCACCCAACCTTGCCCGCCGTCGGGCTCGGCGCAGAAGCGGCTCTCGACCCCGCGCGGGATCACCCCCCGGCACCCCACTCTTCGCTGCACACGCGCCACCACAAGTGGCGAGGTCGGATCGCTTGGCCCGGCGAGGACAACGTGTGACGCTCGTGTGACGCCTCGCTTCCAAGGTGCTGCAGGATGACGCGCGCCGCGGCACGCCGGAATGGGAGGGGTTGCGATGTCTAGAGGACGGCTGATGCGCTGGCTCGTGACGGTGCTGGCGGCGACGCCCGCGTTCCTCGCCCTGCCGCTCGCAACGAAAAGTGCAGCGTCACCCGCCCCGGCAGCGACCGCGACCGCAGGCACCGCGCCGGCAGGGACCGCGCCTGCAGGGACGTCCATCTCCCTGGCCAGCCATGCTGGCGAGGGACCGCGGGCGACCCGGCGGTCGGCCCCATATCGCATCTCGCTCGGCACGCTGGCTCACGGCCGATCGAGCGTTCATCTCGAAGCCTCGAAGTTCACTGCTCGCCTTGCCGCGACGCCCGAGCCGCTGCAACACGCCGCCCGCGCGCAGCTCGCGAGCTCGCCGCACCCTCAGGTCGCCGGGTCGGGCAGCCTGTTCGCCGCGCCGGAGCCAGTCGGCGTCGGCTCGCTCACCGCAGACGGCGGCGGCGTCGTCTCGATCGCCACCGGCCACTTCGACCAGAGCGGCAACCTCGACGCGGCCGCGATCGTCTGCACGCAGTGCTCGGGTCCCTACGACGCCCCCTACCAGTACTCGGCGGGAAGCGACAGCCAGTACTCGGTCGTCGTGCTGCCCGGCAACGGCGACGGGACCTTCGGCACCCCAACGGTCCTCACCCCCGTCGGCGCCGGCGTCCCGCTGTCGATGATCCTTGCCACGGACCTCGGCAACGGGGAGACCGACCTCGTCGTCGCCGAGGGCGGCAACCCCTCCGGTACCGCCCAAATCCTCGTCTATCTCGGCACCGGCAACGGCACCTTCGAGACTCCGCCGATCGCCGTCGACGCGGCCGCCGGGTTCGGCATCACCCGCATCGCGGCGGCGAACCTCGGTGACGGCCACGTCGACGTCGTCGCCACGCTGAGCGTCGGCGCGTACGGCGACAACCAGGTGGAGATCTTCACCGGCGACGGGACTGGCCACCTCACCGCCGGCACGCCGATCCCGCTTTGCACCGCCAGCGAGAGCGGCTGCCCGGCCAACGACGCGCTCACCGACCTCGCGGTGGCGCCGCTCAGCCAGGGTGGCGAGCCCGACATCCTCGTCTCCCAGTTCACCGGCTACGCCCTGAACAACGGCTACGAGGACTCGACGGACACACTGGCGGTGCTCGTGAACAACGGCAGCGGCTCCTTCTCGGCGCCGAGCTATCCCGTGACGGACATGGACGACACGACCGGGATCGAGGTGGGGAACTTCACCGGGCCGTCGGGGCCTCCTGAGCTGCTGCTCGTCGGCGGCTGCCTCGGCGCGATCGCCCTGCCGAACGCCCAGTCGGACTCCTGCCAGATCCTGCTGCACGGCAACGGCGACGGGACCTTCGAGACGCCCACGACTGCCAACGCCGACACGACGTACCTCGACGGCGACTCGTGGCGCAGCCCGAGCGCCAATTCCCCGGTCGACCTGACGGGCTCGGGCGCCCTCGACGCGCTCTGGCTCCCCACCTACGTCGGCTCGAACGAGCCCGGCTTCGCCGAGGTGATGCTCAACAACGGGTCGGGACCCTTCTCGCTGCACGACGTGGTCGACGTCCTCCCCCCCGACGTGCAGCCGACGGCGATCGTCGCCGCCCAGTTGACGGCGAGTGGCCCACCCGACCTGATCGTCGGCGGCGTACCGATCAACAATCCGGCGAGCGACGACTCGCCAAACCCCGGGCTGTGGGTCGTGCCGGCGAACGCCGGCGACCCCGGGACGTACAAGAGCGGTACCGGCCTGATGAGCAACGCCGAGGTCGCCGCCGGCGCCCTCGCCAGCCGCGCCGACCCGTCGCTGGCGGTCGGCGACTTCGGCCTCACCGGCAACCAGGACCTCGTCTCGGCCTTCTGCGCCGTCGAGTGCCAGGACGTCGTGATCGACACGCTGCCGAACAACGGCGACGGCACCTTCGGCGCGCTGCAGGGCGACCTGCTCACCGGCAACGCCACCGGCGGCCAGCCGGAGATCGGCATGGTGAGCGGCGACTGGAGCGGCAACGGCAAGCTCGACCTCGCCTGGCCCGACCAGGACGGCGGGCTCACCTACCTGCTCGGCAACGGCGACGGCACCTTCCAGGACCCGGTGCACGTCGGCGGCGACAACAGCCTCGCCAACTACCCGATCTGCTGCTCGGTCGACTCGGCCACCCTCGACGGCGTGCCGGACATCGTCGAGGCGACCGGCAACAACTCCCAGCGCTACCTCGAGTCCTGGCTGTGGAAGAACGGCACCTTCTCCGCGCCGGTGCTGAGCGGCCCGCTCACGGCGATTCCCTACGGCTCATCGGTCGCCGCCTTCGGAACGATCCTTCCCGGCGACCCGATCGACGCCGTGACGATGGTCGAGGGATCGAGCGGCTCGCCGGTCGTCGAGGTGATCCCCGGCGAGGCCGACGGCTCCTTCGACACCGCCGCGCCCGTCGTCGTCGCCACGGCCTGTCCCGACGCCGTCGGTGCCGTCGCCACCGGAGACCTGCGCGACAACGGCCTCGACGACGTGCTCTGGGAGTGCGACGGCAACCTCTACGTGGCGCTCAACAACGGCGACGGCACCTTCGCTACGCCGCAGGCCTATCCCGAGTCGCTCCCGGCCAACAACAGCAACCTGATGCTCGCCGACGTCGAGGGCGACGACCATCCCGACGCCATCGCCTGGGGCGACAACGCCGGGAGCGGGGTGGAGGTGTGGCACAACAACGGGGACGGCAGCTTCGCCGCCGGCGGGGCGTACTCGGTCGGCAACCCGACGACCTCGGCCAGCATCGTCGCCGGCGCGCTCACCTCCTCGGGAACGCAGGACCTGATCGCGCTCGACCTCTCGGCGACCAACGACATGGTCACGGTGCTCACCGCCCTCGGCGGGCGGCCCGCCCTCGAGGCAACGTCGGTGAGCGCGGTCTCGCCCACCTCGCCGGTGCCCGGCCAGACGATGAGCGGCTCGTACTCGGTCACCGACACCGGCGCGGCGGTGAACGCCTCCTGGCAGGACTCGATCTACTTGGCGCCCGGCGCCAGCGGGACCGCCTGGTCGGGCTCGGACACGCTCCTCGCCCGGCTGCCCGAGACCCGGTCCCTCGCGCCGCAAGGCAGCTACGCGCAGAGCTTCAGCCTGACCTTGCCCGACGTCGCGCCAGGCAGCTATCACCTCGTCGTCGTCCCCGACTCCTCCGACGTGCTCGCCGGCACGAACGAGACACCGGCCGCCTCGCCGTCCTTCACCACGCTGGCGATCCCCACGCTCGACGTCGGCGGCTCGCTGCAGAGCACCCCGCTCGTCGCCGGACAGACGCTGTGGTACGAGGTGCCGGTCTCGGCCGGCCCCGACGTGCAGATCTCCCTTCGCGGGCTGCCCGCCGGCAGCGGCACGCTGCTCTATGCCAGCGAGGGCCAGGTGCCGACGCCTGGCACGGCGAGCGTCGAGGGCCAGTCCGGCTCGGTCGTGCTGCCGGCGTCCGATCCGGGAAGCTGGTACCTGACGGTGGTCGTCGGCAGCGGGTCCGGCGTGAACGGCGCAACGCTGACGATCAGCGCCTCCACGCTCGGGCTCACGTTGCGCTCGGTGTCGCCCTCACGCGACGGCGTGCCGACGGTGTTCGTCGCGACCAGCGTCTCCTCGACCGGCGGCGCAACCGGCGTCCACACCCAGCTGCCGCCGATCCCGCCGGCCGGCGACGGGGAGCTCACCCTTACCCTGCAAGGTTCCGGCTTCGGGCCGGGGACGAGCGTGTCGCTCGTCAACTCTACGGGTACCTATCCCGCCAAGTCGGTAACGGTCGCCAGCTCGACCGTCCTCTTCGCCTCCTTCGCCGTGCCGCCGTCCTGCTGGGAGGGCGTCGCCACACCGCCCGTCTGCGGTTTCGGCACGTTGATGCTGCTGCCCCTCGGCAGCTACGACGTGGTGGTCACCTCCGGCGGCTCGAGCGTCACGCTCCCCGGCGCCTTCCTCCTCGATAGCGTCGGGGTCTCCTCCGACTCGAGCAGCACCTCGACGGTGGCGCCGGCGCTCTCGGTGAGCTTCTCCGCCCCGGCGTTGCTGCGCTACGGCTGGTCGACCTACCTCGACCTCACGATCACCAACAACAGCTCGCAGGACCTGGCGGTGCCCGTGATCGACGTGAGCTCGCCGAACGCCCTGTTCCAAGCACCCGGCGCCTCGCCGCAGACGAGCTTCTCCTCGAGCGTCGAGGTCGACGACCCCGTCCTCTCGGACAACCCGGCCCTCGATCCCTCGCCGCCGGGCATCCTGCCGGGCGGGTCGACCGTGACGATCCCGTTCACCATCGCCGCGGCCGCCGACATCGCGCACGAGCTGCTCGACACCGAGGCGACGATCCTCAACTCGAGCGACACGACGCCCATCTCCTGGGGGAGCCTGCTCGCCGGCTACGAGCCGGACGGCATGTCGAGCGCCGACTGGACCCAGGTCGTCTCCCAGTTCGGCAGCGACTTCGGCACCACCAACGGTGCCTTCGCCTTCTCCCTCGTGACGGCCTTCGCCGAGGCCAAGGCCGACGGGGTGGGCCTGTCGAGCGAGACGGACGCGATCGGCTTCCTGCTCGACGAGGAGCTCGCCACCGATCCGGGCGCGCCGGTGACCGGCACGCTCTACCTTGGGAACACCTCCCATCCCCTCGGCAACGTCCCGCTCGTGCTCAGCGACGCGGCCGGCGACGAGTACACGGCGACGTCGTGGTACGACGGGCGTTTCGCCTTCTTCGACGTGCCCGCGGGCAGCTACGAGCTGTCGGCCGAGGGCTACCTGCCGGCCTCGCTGCAGGCGGTCGACGTGTCGCCGACCGCGCAGGGCCTGAGCGTCGTCGCCCAGTCGGCGGCGAGCCTCTCGGGGGTGGTCAGCGATCAGTCGAGCTCCAGCCCGATCGCCGGAGCGATCGTCACCGCGACCGACTCCTCGGGCACCACGCAGGACGCGACGACGGCCGCCGACGGCTCCTACATGATCAGCGGGCTCGCCGCCGGTGCGGTCACCGTGAGCGCCAGCGCGCCCGGCTATGAGCCGGCGAACGCGCTCGGCGCCTCGGTGTCGAGCAGCTCGCCGGCCAACTTGGACATCTCGCTCGCCGCCGACGGCTCGATCGCCGGCACCGTCGACGCCCCCGGCGGCGGTGCGGTGGCGGGCGCGACGGTCGACGCCGAGCTGACGGCCGGCGGCCCGAGCGCTCAGGTGACCACCGCCTCCGACGGCAGCTTCACCATCCCCGACCTCGCGCCGGGCCAGTATCAGGTCGTCGCCGAGGACCCGGGTTACGGACCGGCGATCGCCGGGTCGGTGAGCGTGAGCGCCGGCGCGACGACGCCCGGCATCGGTCTCACCCTCGCGCCGAGTGACGCGTCGGTCTCCGGGCAGGTCACCGATGCCGATACCGGCCAGGCGATCGCCGGGGCGGTCGTCAGCACGAACGATGCCAACGGCGGCGACGGGGCGGTGACGACCGGCAGCGACGGCAGCTTCACCCTGAGCGGCCTGCCGCCGGGGCCGCTCACGATCACCGTCGTGCCGCCCGACGACACCCACCTCACCAACACCGCGGCGGTGACGACCGTCGCCGGGCAGACGGCGAGCGCGGACGTGACCCTCGACCCTTCCGGCACGCTCGACGCCACGATCCTCGCCGGCGACGGGACCACACCGCTCGCCGGGATCAGCGCGGTCGTCGTCGGTCCCTCGCCGGGGAGCGCCTCGTCGCCCGAGCAGAGCCAGCAGGTCGTCACCGACTCGAACGGCGAGCTCAGCCTCGTCGGGCTCGACCCGGGCAGCTACGACCTGCAGGTCGAGGGCTCCGACGCCCATGCGAGCTTCACGATCGCATCCGGATCCCGCACCGCCACGGTCTCGCTCATCGTGCCGACGGGAACCCTCACCGGCCAGGTGGTCGATGCCTCGGGCAACGCCGTCGCCGGCGTCGAGGTCACCTTGTGCGACAGCACCGGTCCGGTCGCCTCGACGACGACCGACGCCGGCGGCGACTACCGCTTCACCGTCACCGGCGCGGGCAGCTACGACGTCGTCGCCTCGGGCAACCAGGTCGGCCTGCTCGTCGATCCCGCCGTGAGCGTCGCCACGGGGTCGACGACCACCGCGCCCGTGCTGCAGGCGGGGACCGCTTCGCTGAGCGTCTCGGTGAGCGCCGGCGGGCAGCCCGACAACGGGGCGACGGTCACCATCCTCACGCAGTCGGGCAGCGACGGGCCCGCCGGGGTCTCGGCGACGGCTGACGCAACCGGCACCGCCCTGCTCGACAACCTCACCCCCGGCTCCTACGAGCTGCAGGTGAGCGACGCCTCCGACGCGCTGGCGAGCCAACCCGTCACCGTCGCCGCCGGGGCCGGCACCGCGGCGGTGACGATGTCGCCGGGCGGCTCGATCGCCGGCACGGTGACCGACTCGGCCTCGGCAGACGTCGCCGGCGCCAGCGTCACCGCAGAGGGACCGGGCGGTGTCAGCGAGACGATGACGACGGGGTCCGACGGCAGCTACACGCTCGCCCAGCTGCCGGCCGGCACCTACACGCTGTCGGTGAGCGCGAGCGGCGACGCGCCGGCGCTCGTCGGCTCGGTCACGGTCGGCGCCGGCTCGACGACGACCGAGAACGTGACCTTGCCGACCACCGGGGCGAGCCTCACCGTGTCGCTCGACGCCTCGGCCGGTTCCGTGCTTCCCTCGCTCACGGCCACGCTCGAGGACGCGAGCGGCACCGCCGTCGCCACACAGCCGCTCGGCCCCGCGGTCTCGGCGAGTGACGGCGCCGCCCAGGCGACCTTCTCGCCGCTCCAGGCGGGCAGCTACACGCTCCTCGTGAGCGGCCTCGGGCTGGCGACGACGAGCGAGCCGGTGACCGTCACGGCGAGCGGCACGAGCGTCGAGGTGACGGCTCCGGGCGGCGAGGTCCTCCCTCCCGCCCCGACCGGCACGTCCGGTGCGCCGCAGGCGTTTACGGCCGGCGCGCCGCAAGCCGAAGCGGCCGGCGCGGGCCAGCCCCTCGTGCACGGGCTCGCCCGCGTCGCCCTCGCCGGCGTTCGGCGAGCGGCGTTCACGTCGCTGGCGACGTACTGGCAGTCGGTGCAATTCTTCATGCAGAGCTGGTCGACGCTGTTGCCGAACCCGCAGAACCCGGGCGGGCTGACCAACGCCTATACGACGTACCAAGACATCTACAACGATTACCTCAACGTGGTGCGCAAGCCGTGCTACAACCCGTATCTGGCCAAGGCACAGGCCTACCTCGCCGCCGCGGCGCAGGCGCTCAACCGCTGGCAAGGGGATTACAGCTACCTGCAAGAGCAGAGCTACGTGAACAAGCTCCAGCTCGCCGGTGACGCCGCCTCGGCCGTCGCGGCGGTCGCCGCCGTCACCGCCGCAGCTCTCGCCGCGCTGCCTCTGACCGGTGCCGCCGCCGCGCTCGTCGGTACCGCTGAAGGAGCCGCGCAGCTGACGGCTGCGCTCAACGTGCTGAGCGGCGTGCAGATCGCCAGCAACCTGACGACGGGCCTGTCGCAGCTCGACGCCAACGGCGGGGTCAACAACACCACCTCGGCGCTCAGCCTGGCCAAGAACAAGATCGACAACGCCTTGAAAGAGGTCCCGTTCTACCAGCGCAACGGTGCGCTGTTCGCCAAGCTCAACACGCTCCTCAACCTCCTCACCTCCGCGATCTCGGTTCTCAACGACCTCGTCAGCTCGATGCAGTCGATGAGCAAGACGGTCGCCGACGGGAAGGCGTCGTACAACAACTTCAACTACTTCCTCGGCGTCGCGAGGAGCGCGATCGCCGCGGCGAACAGCTACGAGTGCCCGCGCAAGAAGCCGTACCCCCCGCCGCAGCCGCCCAAGGTCATCGCTCCCTTCGGGCACTTCAACCCGCAGGTGGTGAACCCGCACGACCCGAACGAGCTGATCGGCCCGCCCGGTGACGGCTCAGCGGCGGAGTACATCCAGCCGGGCGCGGCGCTTCCCTACACGGTGCTGTTCGCCAACGACGGCTCGGCGCCGGCGACGATCGTGGACGTGAGCGTGCCGCTGCCGGCGGGGACGGAGCCGTCGAGCTTGCAACTGACCGGGTTCGGCTTCGGCTCGACCTCGATCCCGCTCTCGGGCGCAGGCGGCTCCTTCTCGGACTTCCTCACCGGGCTCGGCCTCGCCAACGGCGACGACGTCTCGGCGTCGGGCTCCTACGACGCTGCGACGAACACGGTCGAGTGGACGATCGAGGCGATCAACCCGGCGACCGGTGACGTCGACGGCACCCCGTCGGGCGGCTTCCTCCCGCCCGACGACGCCTCCGGCGACGGAGAGGGCTATGTCAGCTTCTCGCTGCAGGCCGATCCGGGGCTCGCCACCGGCACGACGCTCTCGACGACGGCCTCGGTCGTCTTCGACGACAACGCCGCCATCACGACGAACACCTGGACGAACACGATCGACGCCACTCCGCCGGAGGCGAGCGTCGCCGCGCTGCCCGCCACGGTGACCTCGCCGTTCACGGTGTCGTGGTCGGGCCGCGACGAGGGCAGCGGCATCGCCTCCTACAACGTGTACGTCTCCGAGGACGACGGTGCCTACGAGCTGTGGCAGTCGCAGACGACCGCGACGTCGGCCGCCTACTCCGGATCGGTCGAACACAGCTACGCCTTCGTCGCGCTCGCCACCGATGAGGTCGGCAACACCGAGCCGTTCCCGAACAGCGCTCAATCGACGACGACGGTGGTGACAGCAAGCTCGGGCGGCGGATCGAGCGGCACATCCTCGACGCCCCGGGCCTCCGCCCCGCCACCAGCCTCGCCGGCACCTCGAGTTCCCGCCCCTCCGCTGCCGCGTTCCGCGGTGCTGTGGCTGGTCGGCCCGAGCGGCCGGGTAGCCCGCCTCGGCGCAACGAATGGGCTGCGAGCCGGCCGGGTTGCAAGGACCGCCATGCCGGTGGCGGCGATCGCCTCCACGCCCGACGGTAGGGGCTACTGGGTATCCAGCTCGAACGGCCAGGTGCGCGCTGCGGGAGACGCGCATCTCTACCCGCCGGGCTCTCATGGCAAGATCTCCGGCCCGGTCGTGGCGATGGCGGCGACGCCGGACGGCACGGGCTACTGGCTCGCCACCGCCGCGGGCCGCGTCTACCCGTACGGCGACGCCTCGTCGGAGGCGCGAGATGGCAGCACGACGGGGGCTGGAACGGTGATGGCGATCGTCGCCACGCCCGACGGCAAGGGCTACTGGCTGGCGAGCACGAGCGGCAAGGTCGTCGCCTACGGCGACGCCCGCCTCGCGCACCGCAGCGGACCGGCGGTTACGGGTCCGTTCGTGGCGATGGCGGCGACGCCGGACGGCAAGGGCTACTGGCTCGCCACCGCCGACGGCCACGTCGAGGCGTTCGGCGACGCAACCGTTGAGCGCGGGGCGCGTCGTGTCAGCCTGCACGCGCCGGTCGTGGCGATGGCGGCGACGCCGGACGGCAAGGGCTACTGGCTCGCCACCGCCGACGGCCACGTCGAGGCGTTCGGCGACGCCCCTCGCTACGCCGCCGCCCCGCGAGCTCGCGTGCTCGGGCAGGTGGTGGCGATCGCAGCGAACTGACACGACCTCTTCGTGCCGCGGCACCGGTTGCGGGCCGGCTCCACCTCCTTCGACGACGTTCCCGCCAAGAGCAGGTGACACTCAGCGCTGCTCGCACGCAACGATCGAGGAATCGCGAAACTTCACGCCAGCGCCCAATCTGGGGCTTCGCGCTTTGAAGGGCGATCTCCTGGGAGAGCAGCGAGCGGCGGGGGCCCCGCTCGAGGTACAGCGAGCCGCTCCTCGATCTCCCGCCCCAGCGCGACCATGTGATCGCCGAGGGTTCGGAGCGTTGATGCGATGGGCCGCGGCGGACCGCCCGAGCGGGTCGTAGTGTCGGAGGGGCGATTGCACCGTTGAGGACACGCCCGGCGTAGTGACCGACCGCACTTCCCGACACCCGACCCTTGAGCAAACACCTATGGCAGCCACCCGGACGGGCAGGTCACCGAGCCTGTCAGCGCCATGAGTAGGGCTCCTGACGGTGGCGACGCGGTTGGGCAGCTGGACCCAGTGAATACGGCACCCAGACGCGCACACCTACCATGGTGGACATGGCGACGAACAGCGCAGCGTCGGGGTCTTCGCCGAGAGACGTCGTGGATCTCGCCCTCCTGAGGCAGCGGCGTGACGAGATCCTGCAGGTTGCCGCAGCGCACGGAGCCCAGAACGTTCGGGTGTTCGGATCGATTGCTCGCGGTCAGGCCGATTCGGCAAGTGACATCGACCTGCTCGTCGACTTCGAGCCTGGCCGCACGCTCGTCGATCACGTCGCTCTGTGGAGAGAGCTGGAGGCACTGCTCGGGCGTTCTGTCGACGTGGTCAGCGCTGGCGGTCTCACCGAGCGCGACGACGACATCAGGTCGGCAGCGCGGCCGTTGTGACCCAGAGCGACGATCCTGGGATCGAAAAGACCGTCGGCGATCTCCTCGATGCCACGAACGCCGCAGCCGAGCTCGTCGGTCGCGGCCGACAGGCCTGGGATCGTGACCGCCTTTTGCGGCTCGCCGGGGAGGCGATTATCAATCGCATCGGCGATTCCGCTTCGCGCCTTCCGGACAAGGTCCGGTCCGAGATGCCAGCCGTTCCTTGGGACGCCATCCGCGCCAATCGAGTGCTCGTCGCCCACATCTATCACCGGATCGACTACTCGATCCTTTGGGAGACGCTTCGCTCAGATCTTCCGCATCTGGCGGCGGAACTGAATCGTTGGATTGCTCACCAACGATCGCTTGGGCGCGCCATCGACCCGATCACGCGCGAAGGCCGAGGCCCTGAAATCGGGCGCTGACGTTCGTGTGGCACGCCACGGGCAATGAGAACTCGCGACCGACCATGGCGCTGCGTGTCGGAGGGGGGACTTGAACCCCCACGCCCTTGCGGGCACTAGCCCCTCAAGCACGCGCGCGCCGTGCCACGTCATGTTGCGGACTGACATTTCCGCTGGTCAGATCCCGTCTGTCGAACGTACGTTTGCCACACTATGCTGGCGCCTCTGCGACCATGTTGAGTGGTCCGGTTGCAGACTCGGTTGCAGTGAAGCACTACCTACGTCGTGGGATAGCAAGGAGGGACCATTTGTGTCTGACGATTATTCGCAGCCTGTGCCCGAAGCCGCGGGCAACGCGCTACTGCCGGAGGGCTCGGATGGCGACCCGCTTCTTGCAGCGTTGATCTCCATTGTTCGCAGGCTTTCTGCGGCTTCGGAAGGCGAGCCGACCTCGATCTCGATCTCGATCGTCGTCGGCGGCCAATTCTGGACGGGCCAGCTCGTCTCAGCGAAGGCGTGGAGCACGTACCAAGGCGATCGGCTGCGGAACTTCAGCAACAATCCCGAGGTCGGATCAGCGTTCGCTCTCTTTTTCGACGGGTTCAACGAGGCGCAGGACGCGGTGCCCCTCGACTCTCCGATCGTCTTCCTCCACCTCATGAACGCCCACCCCGTCGTAATGGGGGTAAACGTCGCAGGCGAAGGCGTGGCCTTACGATTGCGGTTGACGGACGTCAACGGTTGGGCGCTCGGCAGTCCAAGCTTCACCTAGCCAGAAAGCAGACGGGGGAGGGCCTGTGGTCGGCCCGGGCCGGCGAGAGGCACCTCACCGGCCCGCTCCGGCCGTAGCAGCGCGCACACGACCGCTCTGGCCCATGAGCCGGCGCAGGTCCGGCACCGCCGTGAGCGGGGTGTACACCTGCGTCGTCACGATGCTGGCGTGCCCGAGAGCGACCTGCACGTCTCGCAGCGAGGCCCCGGCGCGGATGAGGCGCGCGGCGAAGGTGTGGCGGAGCGCGTGGCCACCGGACCGCACCCCGACACGGCGCAGGGCCTTGCCTGCCAGGGACGCTACGACCTCGGCTGTCAGACCGTCGCCGGGGTTGGCGTAGGACTGCTGGTAGGACTGCAACAGATGGCCCCCCGAGCGCCCGCGCCCGGCGAGATAGGTCCCGATGCTCTCCCAAACCTCGTCGGTGATGGGCAGGATCCGCTCGTGGCCGCCCTTGCCCCGGGCGATCAGGGTGCGCTCCTCGAAGTCGACGTCGCCGAGCTGCAAGCGGGCAACCTCGACGGCTCGCATGCCCTCCCCGACCATGAGGAGTAGGATCAACCGTTCGCGGTCGTCGAGGGCGCCGGCTAACGCCTGGGCGACCTGCTCGTCCTTCAGTCCTCGAGGCAGGTAGCGGGGGAGCTTCGGTCCGCGCAGTCCTAGGGTCGGGTCGGTCTTCGCGTGGCCGTTGAGGATCGCCCAGCGCCACAGACCCTTGAGGGTTCCGAGCCGGAGCCGGATGGTCGCCGGGGCACAGCGGTTGATGGACTTGAGATACGCCTCGACGTGCTCACGCTTGATCGTCGAGAGCAGGTGGTCCGGCCCGATGTAGCGTGCGAAAAGGGCAAAGGTCTCGCGGAAGGTCACCGCGGTGCGTTCGGTGATCTCCCTGCGGGCGAGCCTGTCAGCTACGTAGAGCTGCGTCGCCCTGCCAAGTCGGACGTCGGTCATCGTCCGATCCTCCGCTCCTCGAGCTGGATCTGCCGACCCTCGACTGCGCGGCAAAAGGCCTCCGCTTCGGCGGCAAGGTCTTCGCTCTCCGGGTCACCGGAGACGATCTCGTCCACGAGCTCGGTCAGCTCTGCGCCGATGGCGGCCAGGCCAGTCATGTCGAGCAGCTCGACGTAGAACCGCTCCTCGCCCCTGCGCAACCACTCGCCCCTGGGCATCGACATCTCGGCCGCGACGGAAGCCCCGTTGCGCTCGCTGTGAAGTGCCGCCGCCTCGATGGACACCAGGCGAAGCTGCTCGACGATCGGACGCAGGTGATCAGCTAGAGCGACGTGTCGGCTGCGCAGGTCCAGGTCAATCGCGCCGCCACCGGGCGCGTCAGCATTACCGTGGACCACGGTCGGTACCTCCTGGATAGGTGCTGGCCAGCGCCTCGGGTCGTGTCAACCGGCCCGGGGCGCACCTGTTGATGTCGCAGGTTGCACGTGATTGAACCGCTGATGACTCCGCGTGTCAAGGGGGGTATTCCGAGGGCCGCTCGCCGTGAGCCGCGTGCCTAAGGAACTCCTCGCAGCACTCCTGATTGTTGACAAGTTTCCTGTCGTCGTCATGCCCTGTGAGCTGGGCAAAGCCGGTTAGTCATTCGCTCTAATGCTGGTCATGCCTTACCGGATCCTGGACGGGCACCAGGCGTTTCACGCAGCGCAGAACCGACACGGCGTCATTTGGATCGTTGACGATCACGTGGCGTAAGCTGCGGTCGTTCCCTTCGAGGCGACGGAGGCGCGGTTCGTGGATGACGACCCGGAGACCGAGGTCAGACCGGATCGCCGGCTCGTTGCAATCCACGAGGCAGGTCACGCCGTAGCGGCGCACGTGCTCGGCCGAGCCGTCCTGCGGGTGACGATCGTGCCCGAACCTGGTTCACGCGGCAGCGTCGACGACTTCCCACCACGAGGCAGCTCGAAGGCGTTCGGGGGCCTCTCGGTGCGAATCGCCGACAAGCAGATCATGGTCCACATGGCAGGCGTCGAGGCCGCCCACCGCGTCAGCTCTGACCACATCGGAGTCGAGCAAGGTGGTGGTTACGACTACGACCGTGCTTTCGAGCTCGCGTCGTTGCTCACCTACAGCGGCGATCCGGACGAGGCGCGGGCGCGCATCGCTTTCCTGCGTGTCCGAGTCCGCAGCCTCCTCGAGGTGCCCGTGCACTGGGCGGCCGTCGAGCACGTGGCCGAGCAGCTGCTGGAGCGTCCCACGATGAACAGCCGCCAGGCGAAGGCGTGCATCCAAGCCGGGATGGATGCCTACTTCGCCGATCTCGAGGCGACTCTTCAGGCTGTGAGCGGCGAACGGTAGGGGGTGCCCCCCACCGCCCTCGGGTTAACCCCTCACACTCGGAACTTGATGTGATCGAGAGAGATCGGTCCACCGACGGGATCAGCGCAGACATCCCCGTCGGGTCGGATCGTGATCAGGCCCGGGAGACCATCGCCCGTCGTCGAGGCCGGAAACGTCAGCTCCTCCTGGGGCCGGAAGCCCTCGGGCAGCGTGAAGATCTTGGCGGCTGTTCCCCCGGACACCGTTCCTCGCAGCATCACCGTGTCACCGATCTTGCGGTACGCAGCGGGAGAATCGGGCATAGCGAGCTTCCTTTCTTAGTCGACGGTGAAGGTGACCACATCGAGTGCCGTCGCGTCGCTGCTCGCATCCTGGTTTGAGGAGACGACTCCCGCCGTGGAAACGGACACGTATGCAGGGCTGGTGCTGCCCCAGTTAGAGCCGTTGTAGATCGGAGTCAGGAAGTTCACCACCTCTGTAGGGCGGAATCCCGAAGGGAGGGTGCCTACTGTCGTGTTGCCGGAATTCGTGCAGTTGGCGGCGCCCCTGAGCGAGACGCGGTTTCCCTGCAAGCGGTAGGCGCAAGTGTACCCGCTGAGGTTGGCCCAATAGCTCGAGTTGAAGGGGAACGCTACCCACCCCGAATCCTGTCCGCCGTCGAAGACGTGCCAGTTGGTCCCATCCTGCATCGCCACGGCGTAGGCGCCGTAGGAGCCGAGGTTGAAGGACGAGACCCCGCTGCTTCCCATCCCCGGGCCGTAGAACACTCCAGAGGCGGAAGTGAGGGTGAGCACGCCCGAACCTTGATTCGCCACGCCGAACACGTAGCCCGAAGTCGCCGCAGGAGACGTGACGGTGAAGGTCCCCGACGTCGCCACGACGATCTGGCCGTTCTGCGCTGTGTAGGTCGTCGTCTGGATCGTGGGGGCGAGGAATCCGTTGGAGGGGATGAGCCACGCCGGCTTGCCGCCCGAGACGCCGAGGAACTGACCGCCCATTCCAATGCCAAGCCTTGCAAGGGTGTTCGGAGGGCCGATGGTGTTGGCGTACAGCAGGTCACCGACGGAGGTGACCATGCCGAGCACTTCGTTCGCCGTCTGGTTCGACTCGTCCGCGTCCTGAGCGGTCGTGCAAAGCGTGATCGTGCAGCCAGGGTTATGGCCTACAGCAGAGGTGCCGTCGGCTCCCCGTTGAGAGAAAGTGAGCACTCCACCAGAGAGACTGGAGCACCACGCCTTCTCCTCCACCGTGCCACCCGCGCCACGGTCGATGACAACGGCGAACGGACCACCCGAACCCGAGGGCCAGTTGGTCGTGTTGACCGGCGTACACGACGTGGCGCTATTGGAGAGCCCAGCGGCGATGGTGGTGGAGAATCCACCCCCCGCGTAGGAGCGGCGTGAGTATGCGGCTGGAGCGGCCATGTTTTCCTCGATTCTCAGCGGGTCGATGGCTGCCTAGCGCTGGGCACTAGGCACCTGCCTAGCCTACAACGGTACGGTAGGCACGTGACAAGGACCGGGGCTACGTTGACCGCCGTGCACCACCTCGTTGGCGCGGCGGAGATCATGGAGATGCTCGGAGTCTCCCGTCAGCGCGTCGACCAGCTCACCCGCCGGCCGGACTTCCCGGTGCCGGTCGTCGAGCTCCACTCCGGTCGAGTGTGGGAGCGCGAGGCTGTCGAGCGCTGGGCGATCGAGACTGGACGGGTGACGCCGCCTGACGAGCGGGAGCGGTAGCTCGCTGTAGGGGAGGGCGCGGCCCGTTGCATCCGTGCTCGTGGCCCCGTGTCCAGTCCTGGATACGCTGCTGCCACTCTCCACTGCAACGCTGGCAGACGCGCCACACACGCTTGTTGGAGTAGGGCGTGTAGTCACGCGGGCGGTGCTCGTTGCGAGCGCTCCACTCGCCCCGGTGGATCCTGACGACGTCGGCGAAGGTCTGCCCGGGGGCCGGGATCTGCCGGGCGCAGACGCGGCAGCCGTCTCCTCTGAAGGCACGTCCATTCGGCTTGGCCTGCCAGACGTGGCGACAGGTCGAGCAGCGCCACCAGACGTCGACGTGCGAGCCGGCGACGAGGTCGGTTGGCCTGAGCTTGCCGTTGCGCGTCGGGTGCCACTCCGCGGCCAGCTCGGGGTGAGTCGTCGCAAGGTCCGTCTCGCCCGGGACGACGAGCTTGTGGTCGCAGTAGGGGCAGCCGTTCGATCCCCACTTGCGGATCTGGGTCGTAATCGACGCGACACGCGCGCCCGCCAGGGCGGGTGACCGCCTGGGCACCGGAACCACCTGGTCTTGCCTGAGCCGAAGGACACGTCGTCTGGCGTGTCGTCGTTCAGCTCGAAGTCCCAGATCGTTCTCACGAGTCCGCGAGCAGCGCCGCGCTCGGGAGAGCGATCCCACTCCGCGAGGCTCAGCGAGCCGACCCTGGTCCACTTGAGGCGCTGGCGAGGAGCCCGCACGGCCACGCAGTGTGCCACCAAACCATCGGTCCGAACGTTCGTTCGCCTACCCTCGATCGCCGTGGCGAGCCTGGGCGACGCGGTACGGGACCGGTCCGATGACGGCTCGTTGCCAAGCGAACTGCTCGAACTGATCCGCCGGCCGGCTTGGCACGCTCGGGCGGCCTGCCGCGGCAAGGGTTCGGAGCTGTTCTTCCCCGAGCGGAACGGGTCAACGGCGCTGGCGAAGCGGCTCTGCGTGGCCTGCCCCGTACGTGACGACTGCCTCGCCGCCGGCAGCGGTGAGACGGGCGTGTGGGGTTGCACGAGCGAGTGGGAGCGACGGAGAGCGCAGAAGGTAGCCTCACGCGAATGAGTGATCTGCCGCCGGCCGAGATGGATAACCCGGCTGGACGCATGGCGAACTTCTTCGCCGACCTCCAACGCGCCGCGGCCGAGCACGCCGGGCAGCCACCCATGAACCAACAGGCGCGAGCAGCGATGCTGCGAGCCATCGGGCTCCCATCAGCCACGCCAACCGAGTGGTACGCCAAGCTCGCCGTGATCACCAACCTTCCTCGACAGTTGCGTGACGCCATTGCCGTCGCACCAGAACTGCGTCCTGAGTACAGCCGGCTCTTGCTCCCCGAGGTCGATGCCTACTTCGCTCGCCTTGTCGACTTCCAGTGGTCCCAAGCGAGCATCAACCTGACACAACCGATCACGCCCACCTTGGTCCTCGGTCTCCGCTTCTGTAGTGCCGACCTGCATCAATCGCACCCGGAGCACATCCCCGACGCCGATGCAATAGCGGAGATCCGGGCGGACATAGAGACGTTGATCGATGACCTGCGAACCGCCCCGGTCGATATGGCGCTCGCGGCCTTCTTGGCTCGCGAGCTCCACGACTTGCTGCGAGCGATCGATGACTTCACCATCGCCGGGATCACTCCCGCCCGAGAGGCGTTCGCCCACGTTGTAGGTGAGGTGCAAATGTACGTGCAGCCTGAAGCGGCCGGACGGGACCCGGCGAGAGATGAAGCTGCGGCCAGTTTGGGGGCCAGGTTCTTCGAGATCCTGAGGAAGTACTCCATCGTTGTCCAGATGGGCCTTGGCGCAGCTCAGCTCGCGGAGACAGCGATGCTCGCCCTCACAACCGGTGCTCATGGCCACTGAGGTTGCAGCGGAGGCGCACAGCTGCGAGCACTGCGGGAACCCGCCTGACCGGACGGTCGTCACCGTCGAGACGAACGAGCGCGAAGGCGCCGCCTCGTGGACCTTCTGCGGGCAGGTCTGCTACACGGCCTGGACGAAGGCACGGCCGCGGCACGCTCTCTATGGAGCGGTGATGAGCTTCCACGTCGAGGAGAGGCCGTACTACGCCGAGCTCCCCGAGATCGGGCGCCGGCTACGCAAGCTACGGGACGAGCGGGGATGGACGCAGACGGTGGCCGCGAACCGGTGCGGGGTCGGCCAGGCAGCCTGGTCCAAATGGGAGACGGGCAAGCAGCTGGCTCTCGAAGCGCAGCAGAAGGCGATCGCTGCCGCGTTCGAGGTGGCATGGGACGCAATCTTCGGCGCTAGTCCGCAATCCGCCTGAGCGGCGTGTAGTTTAGTCGGCTCGCTGGTGTGGAGACGACCGGCCCGAATGCTTCGATGCCGAAGAGTTCATCGGTCGCCCAGCCCGCCCAAACGCAGGCGCCGACTGCGATCTCGAGAGCGAGGTTACCGGTGATGTCTGCCGGCTCCTTGCCAAGCAGGCCTGACCGAAAGGAATCGACCATGTAGGGAACAGCACTGCCGAAGCCGGGGTGCATCTCAGACGAAAGCATCCGATAGTGAGCGTAGACGACATCGCCTGAGTGAAGCCGATGGCATACCTGGCTGACGTCCTTCACCCAATCGCGCACCTTCCTCGCGGCCTTCAAGTCGTCCGCGGCCTCGACGAGCAGGCTTTCCAGGGGTCGCATAGCGGGCGACGTGGCGATCACGCTGTTCCAGATCCCGAGGAATCGCAGCTCGAGCCCGTCGAGGACCGTGTCGACGTCCCGAGCGTCGGAGATGAGCGAAAGGTAGATGGCATTCTCAAAAGCCACTCGGGCGTTCGCTACAGCGGCGTCGATCAGATTCTCCTCGATAAGAACCGCGGCCGCCTTCGCGTGCCGATAAGCAGACGCAAGCCAGGCGGACGCGACCACGTCGACATGGCGCCCGTGGTTGGACGGAGGGAGCTCTGTAGCCTCGAAGTGTTCCCACAGCGTGCGGATCATTGCCAGCAAGTCCGGGCGCGGCACCGTGCTCACGGAGTAGGCCAACACCGGCTCCAGGAGCTTCATAGCGCCCTCGAGCGTCCTTACTGACCTCAAATCGCGGGCGAGCTGAGCTCCGCGAGCTTCGTCGAACTCATCCTCGTGGTCAGTGTCGGTTGCCACGAAGGTGGTATTCAAGCACTGTTACGACCTCGGCAGGCCAGGAACCGGAGGGGGATGGTCCGGCTTGTCGTCGGCCCAGCGGCGTAGCTCGATCAGCTCGGAGAGCAGCGCCATCGCATCCTCGCGGACGAGGGCTGGGGTGCCGGGCGCCAGCATCACGATCGACCGGCGCTGGCGCTCCAGATCCTCGACGCTCGTCACCCGCGCACGATACGCCTGCGAACACACGTTCGTCTAGAGGGGCCTGACCAGGGCTTCTCTCCACCTCCCGTCGCGTCAGTCACGCCTCGTCCGCAATCGCTGCGACGCTTGGCGTTGAATGCACACGCAATCACTGGTTAGGCTGGGATTATTCCGGGTTGAAGCCTATTGAACAATCTACCGGAGGGTAATAGTACGTAAAGGGACGACACCCATCTGGGCACACACCCGGTCGTCTCTCTGTCGTAGCGGCGTCCTGGTCATCGCATCCTCGCAGCTCACAAGGCATCCCTGCCGTGCGACGTGCTGACTGCGAGCAATCCTCGCAGCGGGACGTGCTGACGGATCACTGACCGTACATGGTCACCGTGTGCACCGCGATCGTTGCATCGTTCACTCGTTGCGAGGTTGTCTCGCATCGTCGCTGGTAACTGCCTATTGACAGATGCGACGTTGCGTCACATACTGATCACGGGTCGACCGACCCGACGAGTGTCCCCGGCGAGGCTGCAACCTCCCGGGGACCGGCCGAGCACAGTGGAGGTGCCCGACGTGAGCAACGCTACCCGTAGGAGCTACACACCCGATGAGCGCCGTGAGCGCATGGAAGCTGCGCACGCGGAGCTGACCGCGGCTGTCGAGGCGATCACGACCGGCGAGCAATGGGCCGCATTCCTTGACTTCGCTCGCAAGCTGCACGCCTACTCGGCTGGGAATCGCATGTGGCTGTTCGAGCAGGCCATGATCGCGCGGGTGGGATGACCTCGGCTACGTGGCCGGGTACCGCACGTGGCTGGAACTCGGCCGGCACGTGCGCAAGGGTGAGCACGGGCTGCGCGTGCTGGCGCCGTGCCGAGTCAAGGTCCGCGACGAGGCGACTGGCGATGAGCGCTGGGCGGTACGCGGCTTCACCGTGGCAACCGTGTTCGCAGCCTGCCAGACAGACGGGGACGGGGAGATCCCCGCGCCGCTGGTGCCGACGCTGCTCACCGGAGACGGCCCGGCGGGCGCGTGGGAAGCGCTGACCGCGCTGGTCGAGGCTCGCGGCTTCACCGTGCGACGCGCCGAGCTGTTCCCGGCGAACGGCTCGACGTCGTTCGCTTCGCGGGTCGTGACCATCGCTGACCGGCTCGAGCCGGCCGCGGCGGTGAAGACACTGGCGCATGAGCTGGCGCACGTGATCCTGCACGGTGGCGTGGACTACCTCGCCGAGCGCGGACGGTTCGAGGTCGAGGCGGAGTCGGTCGCCTACCTGGTCTGCCGGGAGCTCGGCCTGTCGAGCGACGCCTACAGCTTCCCCTACGTGGGCACGTGGGCCGGCAGCGTCAAGGTCGTGACGGAGACGGCAGAGACGGCGCTGCGCACCGCTGGCGAGATCCTGGCGGCGCTGGTGCCCGCTGGAGAGCTGGTCGCGGCCTAGCGGTCACGTCTAGGGCTCGCGGCTTCGGTCGCCGGCCCGAAGGTGATCGCTGGACCGGAGACGGGAGACCCGATGGACACGCTCGACCTAGTAGGACCCGACGAGGTGGCCGCGAGGCTGAGCGTCGCCGCGAACACGGTCGCCACCTGGCGGGCGCGCTACCCGTCGTTTCCCGCGCCGCTGGTCACTTGCTCCCGTGTCCCGATCTGGCACTGGCAGGTCATCCACGCGTGGGCGAGCGCCACGGGCCGGCTGCCCGCGGAAGCCGAGCACGTCGCATCACCGGCTGCGATCGCGTGGGCACGTGAGCACGTCGAGGCGATCCGCTCCGAGGTCCGCGTCCAGCTCGAAGACTCGGCCGACCAGGCTGCCCGCGAGCTGGACGCGGTAGGGCCGAAGCTGCGCCGGCCGGCGAACCGTGAGCGCAAGATGTCGCTCGTGAGCGGGCGCGTCGAGACACGTTCGGTCGCGGGTGGCGAGTACGACTGGCTGTACCGGCTGACCGAACGTGAGCAGGCGCGGCTGCGGGCGCGCTGGATGGCGCCGGCCGGAGACACCGCGGCTGGCACACCCGACCAGGTGGCGGACGTGATGGATGCGCGTGGGCTCATCGCTTCGGCTGATGTCGAGGCTGCGATGTCGAGGTGGATTCACCTCACCCGCGTGGTCGACGCTGGCCGCCAGCTGCTCAACGGTTCACCGTTGCCCGACGCCTACGGCGGCGAGCCGCTGTTCGATGACCTGGCCTACGACCCGCGCCAGCTGTTCGGATCGCATACCCGTGCGGTCGCCTACCTGGCGGCGCAGCACGAGGCGGGCGAGGCTGACGTGAGAGCGCTGCCGGCGCCACGTCACGGCCCGTCACCGCTGACCATGACCTACGACGAATGGGCGGCCGAGGTTGACGCGCTGGTGCTGGAGCTCGACGAGCACGAGCGGACGGCCGGGGAATGGACCACACCCGAGCACGACCGGGCGATCGAGCGCTACCGCGAGCTAGTCGCGCTCGACGACATCGGGAGCCTGAGCAGCATCGAGGTGTTCGTCGCTGCGCACCAGGCGTATCTCGCGGCGGCGATCTGATGCCTCGCGCTCGGCACGCTCAGCCAGGATCCGCTCGCGGAGCTTGCGAGCCTCCTCGAGCTGTTCGATCCGTTCCCGCTTGCTCACCTGACGAGGTTACCGCCGGCCGGCTGTTCGATCCGAGGCTGACCGACGAGCTGGACAGGCCGCGGCTGTTCGGGGTCGACGAGACGGCGGCGCTGTTCGCAATCGCGGACGCCGGCACCGGCACTGACCGAGAAGCGATGCGGGCGCTCGCCCGCGGGAACGGAGGTTGACCGATGGCACGAAACGAGGACCTGGTGGGGCCGAGCGAGATCGCGTTGCGTCTGCGTGTCGCGCCGAGCACGGCTCGCATGTGGCACAAGCGCGGGCTACTGCCCGAACCGCTGGCCATCGTGTCGGGCGTGCCGGTGTTCTCATGGGCCGAGGTGGAGCGCTGGGCACGGGAAACGGACCGCTGGCCGCAAGCTCGCTAGCAGCCAGGCCACACGTTGTCGCAGGCTGGATCGCCGGTCGGTGCGCAGCCGTCAGGTAGATAGCAGGGCACTGTCGTTGTCGGCGCTGACGCCGGGAAGGTCGTCCGAATCGTGCGGTCGATGTTCCAGTGGTTCTCATGCAGCACGTAGGTTCCCCAACCTCCGACGACGAGCACAGCGGCTGCCAGTAGCCGGCGATTCTCGCGTCGCAGCACCGGATCACGTCTCATGCCAACAGCATCCACTTCCGCGTATTGCGGTCAAGGGGCCGCTAGCTGTTGAATCGCTCTAGCTGGTCTGTTACATTCGCTAGCGCCAACGTTACAGAGAGGCGGTCACGATGACCAAGCCGCGGGCGATCGGCTACGTGCGAGTCTCGACCGACGAGCAGGCGAGCAAGGGCCACGGGCTCGACATCCAGCGCCGGGCGATCACGGCCTACTGCAAGGCGAACGGCCTCGCGCTGGTCGACGTGCTCGCCGACGAGGGCGTGTCAGGGTCGAACGGGCTCGACGACCGGGAGGGCCTAGCCGAAGCGCTGGCGAGGATCGAGCGTCACGAGGCGGACGTGCTCGTCGTCTACCGCTTCGACCGGCTGGCACGCAAGCTGCTCGTACAGCTCACCGTGATCGACCGGCTGGAGAAGGTCGGCGCCCGGGTGCTGTCGACGAGCGAGCCGGACGTCGAGGGCTCGGACGAGCTACGCGAGCTGATCCGCAACATCCTCGGCAGCGTGGCCGCGTACGAAAGAGCCGTGATCCGAGGGCGCATGATGGCCGGCCGGCGCGCGAAGGCTGCCGAGGGTCGGTTCATTGGCGGCATCCCGCGGTTCGGGTACGTGGCGCTCAACGGCGAGCTCGTCGAGGATGAGCGGGAGCAGACGACCGTGGCTCGGGTGCGCCAGCTCGACGCTGAGGGTCTGTCGCTGCGTCAGATCGCCGAGCGGCTCGAGCAGGAGGGCCTACGACCCAAGCGTGGCGAACGCTGGCACCCGGTTCAGATCAGCCGAGTGCTAGACGGCGCCCGCTGAGGGCGTGGCCACAGGGGATGCGGTCGCTGCGCTGAACGACAGCTGCGTGGCCACGCTGACGTCTGTACGACAGGAGAGCTATAGCCACGGCCGAGAGAGCCGTGGCCACACCAGACGTGCGACTGCAACACCACGACTTACCGGTTGCACGGCGCTCCGTAGTCGACCGATCACGCACCGTCAGCAACATCGTCAGATTCCCCAGGTTTTCCTGAGGTAATGCACTCTGGCAACGGAGTACGGTCGGTCTCGATCCGATGGATCGGCGTTGTGCCAGCCCAAACCCCGCTGGCTCAACGAACCATCTTTCGTGCCCTCCCCGGTGCGACACACCCGTGACCGCGCCCGCTGTACGACAGCAGGCATTGAGCCACGCCGAACGTCGCCACGTCAGCTACAGGGTGCCTCACCCGGTTTGGAAGACAATTAGCGATCTTTTGCGGCGTTGTTCAGCTGGGAATCCTCAGTGGACCAAGCGAATGACCTGCTGTTTCTTCAGCGACGGCCGAACCTCGTATGCCTTTTGCACTCTGACAGGGTTCTCTGCCACCGTTCCCCTTGACGACCTTGACTACTGGCGACGTCGGTAGGGCCTCCCAAACCCCCGTGCCCGTCGCTCGAGTAGCTCCTGCTCCTGTCGACGCTGCTCTCGCTTCGTCGCCTTCGCGAGCCTCGCCAGGCGCCGGCTCTCGACCCGCTCGGGATACGAGCTCTCCGGAGCGATCGCCTCTCCGCCGAGGGCGAGGAGCTGTGCGTGGAGGGTGTCGCGGTCCACGTCGAGCCGCTCGGTGAGGGCTGAGGCGATCCTGAGCAGCGTGGAGGCCCTTGTGCGGCGCTCTCCGCTCTCGAGGCGCGATAGGTGCCGCGGGCTGAGCTGGACGACCTTGGCGAACGCTGGGCGGTTGTAGCCGGCCCGGAGCCTCTGAGCGCGCAGCTCGGCACCGAGGGCCTCAAGCGCAGGCCTCTCGTGATCCTCGATCGCGCGCAGGCAGGGCTGGGTCACGTCAGTCGCCGCGGATATCCGTGGTCGGACAGCCGGCGTGACTGAACCGCCGGGACGGCAACGCCCTGGCGATCTTGTCGCCTACCTCGATGCGGCCACCACAGGTGGGGCACGTCGCGGGGAAGCGGGCGACGACTGGCTTCGGTGGTGGCTGTATGACAGATCGGCGAGCGCGGTCGCGCCGCTGCGCCGCCTCCCACTTGAGCCTGCTCATGCCGCGCCCCGCGAGAGCGTGGCCACGCGGCGTTCGAGCTCGTCAAGGATCCTGCTCGCCTCGAGCACCGTCAGCTCCTTGCGCGTGGTCAGTGGGCGGCCGGCGATCGCCGAGCAGTACCCGATGGCGCGCTCGCGGTCGGGCAATCCGAAGGCGTCGAGGAGGATGGCGATGCGTCTGAGCTGGCCTGGTAACGCTGGCCGGTCCCGCCTCACGTCGTCACGTCCATCCGTCGACGGAGAGTCCGGAGGCGATAGAGCACGTCTCGAGGCACGTCGTCCACAGTCGGCTGCTCCTTGCCCGCGTGGCCACGCGCCTCGTCGAGCAGTCCGGCAACGTCACGAAAGCCCGGACGACCGGCGGGGAAGGTCAGAGCCCAGGCGAGGTCACTGGCGAGGTCAGTGGACTCAGGCACGACCGGCGGCACGACCCCGAGCACCGGGCGAATCGCGGGAGGTTGTGGAACGGCCTCGGATCCTCCGTCGGGGAGCCCGGTGGCCACCGCAGGCTCGGCGCTGGTGGCTGGCATGTGCACGTGGACGACCCGGGCCTCGGGGAGCTGCTCGTTCATTGACGCCGCGTCCTGCGCCGGCAGCTCCCACACCCATCCTGGGCCGTCACGGCGGGAGAGGACGCCGAGGGAGGCCTTGGCCCGCTCAAGCGACCTGGCGCTCACCTTCCACTTCGCTGCGACGTCGTAGCAGCGCTGCGCCGGCTGCGGACCGGCCCGCAGGATCGCATGTAGGACGCGGTTGGCGATGTCGACCGCCGTCACGGCCGCTCCTCCAGCGGTCGAAGAATGGCGTCGATGGCGTCAAGATCATCAGCCGTCCAGGCGTCGGGGTCGCCGTCGAGCTTGGCGGTCTTCATCTCGTCCCAAGCGGGCGAGTCGATAGCAAGATCGCCGAGCCGTTCGAGAGTCAGGGCACGCCACTCGGTCAGGGCGTGACGACCTTCGCCGTCCAGTCCCGCCACTTCCAAACAGGTGGCGGGACTGGAGTGCTGAGAGACGTTTTCCCTGCTCGCGCCAGTCCCGCCACCAGTCCCGTCAGTGACCGGACTGGAAGGGGTGACGGGACTGTCTGGCTGGCGACCTTGACGAACATAGGACCGCCGACCGCCGAAGCTGGCGGGCTTGGTCGTCGTGAGCCCTGCCCGATCTCGAGCTCGCCTCATCGTCGTCTCCGAGGGCGAGTAGCCAGCAGCTCGGAGGCGCTTCCGTGCTTCCTCCACCTCCAGAGGAATGCCGTCGGCCGTCCAGTCGACGAGCAGCGCGGCAATCTCGCTTTGTTCGCTGCGATCATCTTCGGACGAGGGGATCGCCAAGAGCGCGGTCGCTGTGTGTGACGACTCACCGAGCCAGCGCACGCGAGCGCAGCCGTGGATCTCGTCCGAAGCAAGCTCATACCGCATGGCCGAAGCTGGCTCCGAGATGTTCGACTTCGTGACCGCCAGAACGCGCGTGCGCTCGGATTCGTCGTCGGGGTCCTTGGCGACGAGGAGTCCCGAGCGAGCTGCGCCGATGATCCCGATGCTGCCGCCGCCGCGGTACAGGGCATTGGCTCCGCCGGACTTCGAGAGGTGCCTGACGATGACAACCGCGGCACTGGTCGATTCGGCGATCTCGGCGAGCGGGCGGAGCGCACCCCGGACGTCGTGGTCGTTGTAGGAGTTCACCTTCCCGTCGAGAAAGGCGTTGAGCGGGTCGACCACGACCAGCTTGACGTCCTCGTCCTCGATCAGCTCCTTGAGGGCTTCGAGGTCACCTGGGAGCATCCAGGGCCGTAGCTGCCGGTTCCCCTCGTCGTCGTAGTACCTGACGTCGGTGAGGAGATGTACGCGCCTCGCATCGGCGCCGGCTGCGTCGGCCCGGGGACGGATGGTGTCAGCCGCCCCGTCTTCCGCAGAGAGCAGGATCACGTCGGCCGGCTCGTCGAGGTCGGAACGACTCCGATCAGGCATCAGCGAGGCCGTCGTGACGCGAGCAGCCAGGTCAATGGTGAGAGTCGACTTCCCGTTGCCGGGGTCACCGTCGATCACGGTCATCTTGCCGAGCGGGATGTAGCCGCGCCAGAGCCAGCTGACCTGCTCAGGCTGCACGTCGGCGAGCCGCTTGGAGACTGCTCGTCGCTCCCGCGTGACGCTGGTCACGGGTGGCTTCGCCGCTTGGACGATGCGCTCGGCGCGTTCAATGAGCGACATCGCGCACCTCCGCCTCCCGAAGAGCAGCGCACACGATTCGGTCAGCGAGCTCGGCGTCGATCCCGGCGCCGTCCGCGAGGGCCAAGACGGCTCTCACGATGCCGGGCAGGTCGTTCGAGAAGCGACGCATTTCAACAACCACCCCGGCCAGGCGACGTGGATCGGCCCGTAGCCAGTCGTCCGCGCTCGGAGCAGTGAGGAGATCCCGACGCGGGAACGCTCGGAGGTAGTGGCCAAGTGCTGGCCTGTCGGGCACCAGCTCGCGCCAGTACTCGGCGGCTACGACCTTCGGGCTGATCTCGTCGAGCAGGCGGCGGATCTCCGAGGCGAGATGCGGATTGCGCTGCTCAAGCTCGTCGCATCGGCGACGGAGGGCGTACCACAGATCCGGATCGAGCTCCCGCGCCGCGTGTCGGCGATCCTGCTCGGCCGCGATCCGCTCGAGGGCCGCTGCAAGCTGCTCATCGGTCAGCCTGCCGAGGTCGACGGGCGTCGCCGCATCGAGGATGGAGGTCATCACGACGCCGCCAAGAGGTGACGATTGGCATGGCTAGCCAACCGAACGACGTCACCGAGACTCTCGATGCTCAGGTCACCGAGCAGCACTCGGCAGCTCGCAGACATCAACGCCTCAATGCGGACCTGGGCCTCGCTGATGTGACTGGTAGCCTGAAGTCGGTCGATCGCAGTGGTGGGGACGGGTGGCTGGCCGGGCGTGGCCAGCCCTCGTCGCGCTCAGGGCTGTCATCCGAATCCTCTCGGGTCAGCTTGGGTGCGGGGGTCCAGGGCGATGTAGACAGAGCTGGCACGCGTTCGCCGCGGGCCGCTTGATGGCGTTCGGTCCTTACGCCGGCTGCTCGGTGCCGAGACCGAGCTTCGCCAAGGCCGGTGCAGTCGGGACCCGGTAGGCCTTGCCGAGCCGGAGCACTGGCACTGGAAACTCGCCGCGGGCAGCGAGCTCGTAGGCCAGCGATCGTCCGATTCCGAAGAGCCGACCGGCCTCCTCGATCGTCATCGTCGGCTTGACCTGCGGGTCGGGTAGGACCGCCGCCTCGGGGGCTGTCATCGGCATGTTGATTTCTCCTTCGTGTTCGTGCTGCTGCTGGCAGCCTACTGCCTCGTAGCCTGGGATGGGTTGCATTTCGCATCTCGCTGCTGTAGTGTCAGGCATCGTGGCACGGGTGATGCTCTCGATACCGGAAGCGGTCGGCCGACGCGTCAGGGCTCTCCGCACTGACCGCGGATGGACGCAGCAGCAACTCGCAGACGAGATGGAACGACTTGGCTTCCCGTGGAAGCGGATCACGGTGGCTGAGGTCGAGGGAGTGCGACGGCGATCAGTCAGTGTCGACGAACTGCTTGGTCTTGCACTCCTCTTTCGCGAGCCGGTGCCGGGGTTTTTGCTTCTCGCGCCGGGCGAAGAACTGGCGCTCGCCGGCACGAACGACACAGTGCTGAACGCGCTCGACCTGCCGTCGGTGATCTTCGCGGGGGGGCGACTCATGGATCTGCGGGACGACCACTTGCAGCGCGAACGCGACGAAGCCCTTGCCGCCGAGGAGCAGGCAAAGGCACGGCTGGATGAGGCGCTCTCTGCGCATCGCGCTGCGTCGGCCAGGCTGAGCGACGTCGACCGGCGAATCAGGGAACGGCGCAAAGGAGGCGGCGGTCAGTGAGCGCACGCGGAACCGTCATCAAGCGAGGCAGCACCTACTCTGTCGTGCTCGACGTCGGACGCGATCCAGCGGGCAAACGCATTCGGCGGTGGCACAGCGGCTACCGGACGAAGCGGGAAGCCGAGCAAGCGCGCACCAAGCTGCTCAGCGATCTCGACGCGAGCACCTACGTCGAGCCGAACAAGCTCACTCTGGGTGACTTCCTCGAGCGCCAGTGGCTTCCGGCGATCCGCACCGTGATCCGCCCGACCACGCACGCGATGTACGAGACGAATGTCCGCGCTCACCTCGTGCCGTCCCTCGGCGCCATCCAGCTCCGAGCGCTGACGCCGGCTCGGCTCAACGCCTTCTACGCTGAACTCCTCACCGCCGGCCGACGGGACGGGAAGGGCGGACTCTCTCGTCGGACCGTGCGGATCCTGCACGTGATCCTTCATCGAGCGCTGCGCGACGCCGTCCGCTGGGGGCTGCTCGAGCGCAACGTCGCCAACCTCTCCGACCCGCCCGTCGCCAAGAGCCCCGAGGCGGCTGTCTGGTCGCCTGAACAGGTCCGTGCCTTCCTCGCGGAGCACAAGGGAGACCGGCTCTCGGCGTTGTGGCGTCTTGTTGCCGCTACGGGTATGCGCCGCGGCGAGATCCTCGGCCTGCGGTGGCGCGACCTCGATCTCGACGCCGGCCAGCTTCGGATCGCTCAGACGCTGGTGGTGGTCAACTACGAGCCCACGTTCTCAGAGCCAAAGACCGACGCCGGTCGGCGCACTATCTCGATCGACCCCGCGACCGTGGTCGCGCTTCGGTCGCACCGTGCCCGCCAGGCGACCGAGCGACTCGCATGGGGCACGGGATGGAAGGGCGGCGAACTCGACCTCGTGTTCACCCGAGAGGACGGTTCAGCGGTCCACCCCGAGCGCCTGTCGAAGTGGTTCGATCAGCGTGTTGCCGCCTCGGGGCTCCCCCGCATCAGCTTCCACGGGCTCCGCCACAGTTACGTGACCATGCTCCTGCGGGCGGGCCAACCGGTCCGCGCCGTCAGCGCGCGCGTCGGGCACGCCAACGCCACGGTGACGAACACCATCTACAGCCACGTACTGCCGGGCGACGACCAGGCGGCCGCCGCGGCCGGCGCTGCTTTGATCGGCAACTGAGCGCTCGAGGCGCCTAGCGGAGCAGCCGCTCTAGCAGTCCGCCCTTCGAGACCGTTGCGGGCACGATCTCGACAGCATCGAGGATGCGTCGATTCGTGGCCGAGCGCTGGGCAAGTTGGGCAGCACGTTCCGACACGTCCTTGAGACGGACACGCACGGCGTGGCGCTCAACCACGATGATCTTAAGTAGCTCATCCAGGAACGACGGGGTTGCCGATCGCAGCTTGCCGCAGTCGACCTCAACCACCGTGGTCTCGAGCGCGCGAGGCAACGCGCTGTCGAGCCAAGCGCGAACGAGATCCCGGGTGCCGATGTCGGCCGGGGAAACGAGCTGAAGGGTCGTCATGGCTCCTGCCTCGTGTCCACCACCGACACTAGTTCTCAACGGCATGGGATGCTCACCGCTACAAGTGTCCCCGGGACATGTGCTACGGAGGCGGCGGTCGGTCGGAGCCTCGGCCCTCCGGACGCATCGCGATCCAGCGTTATCTGACGCGTCGCCGTGCCTGTTCGGATCAGTACCTTCCCACCCAGTCCGGTTGCTTGCTCCACGGTCGTTGCCAGCCCCTGTCCTCGGCCAGGATCGTCAGTCGAGCTCACGAGGTACCGCGTCGCAAGGGTGATGGCCTCGTGATCGCTGTTCGGACGATAACTCCCCTTGCCCTTCAGGAACGACTGCCGAATCCCGATACCCGCGTCTCCGATCGCGAACTCGACGTGAGCCTGGCGCCGCTCGCCGAAGACGACAGCGGCCACGATGCCCTCTGACTGCGAATGCTCGAGGACGTTGGCGCCGAGCTCCCAGAGCGCCTCGAGTAGGGCCTCCCGAGCGTCTGGGCGGGCAACACCATCGAGCCGATTCCAGAGCAGGTCCTGAAGGGGCGTCAGTTCCGCCGATGACGAGAACCGACGCATCTCAACTAGGACGTCCCTCGGATCCTGTCGGGCAGTCAGCGGCAGTTCGCATGGGATCCCACCGACCTCTTGAACGAATCGGTCGAAGCCGAGGCGCGACACGAAGGCGCAGACGCTCGAAGACTTGGTGGGGAGCTCGAGCGAAATCGGCAGAGACTCCCTCGCCGCGGCCGAGATCGCGATGCCCATCCCCACCAGCGAGTACAAGCTGACGTGGTCAACCTCCCGCAGATGAATGCGCAGGGAGTTGACAGACCGCGAGCTGACGGCTCGGTCGAAGTTGAGGTGTCCTGAACCCCTGATCTCCACGTCTCGGCCCTCGAGCGGGAGGCGACGAGCATCCCGGGGTTGCAAAATGGTTGCAGGGCGCCCCCACGACAACCAGCCAGCACGACTTCACTGGCACGATTAGGCCAGGTCAGAAGGGGTGTCGGAGGGGGGACTTGAACCCCCACGCCCTTGCGGGCACTAGCCCCTCAAGCTAGCGCGTCTGCCTATTCCGCCACTCCGACGTGGTTGCCGCCGCCCGGCGCCGCCCGCCTCGCACAAGGGCGCGGAGCCCGGTCATCGTAGCGCTGCCGCCTCCTCGTCGGGACAGGCGGCCACTCCCCTCGGTGGCTCAACTCGCGAGAGCCCGGCCCGTCGAGCAGAACCCACGCGTCGCTCTCAGGGCAGCGACGTCGTGGTCGCCGGCGGCGGGCTGACCTGGATCCCCCACTGGTCGGCGTCCCAGAACGGCCCGGCCCAGGTCGTCGTCCACGTCACGTTCGCGAGGTCGTCACGAGTCACGAGCTCGACAGGCGCCTGGAACAGCGGCAGGTCGGGCAGGTCGTCCCAGATGCGGGCGTCCATGCGGTTGTACAGGCGCGACAGCTTGGCGGGATTGAGCTCCCCGAAGGCCTCGGCCGCGATCGCGGCGAGCCCGGCGTCCTCGGAGCCGCCGACGTCGCGGGTGACCGCCCCGGCGACGGCAGCACCGGGTTCGCTGTCGGCGACCTCCGGAGCGAGCAGGGCGCCGGGCGCGGCGACCGCTCCCCCAGGCGAGGCGACCGTCGCCGGGGCGATCGGCCCGACCGGATCGGTGTACAGCGTCGCGTTCTGCTGTGGCCAGGCAGCGAGCAGGTAGGGCACGAGCGCGATCTGGAAGTCGCCGGCGGGCAGCACGCCGGCGAGCAGCCGGCGCAACGGGAGGTTGCTCACCTGGAGCGTGATGCCCGCGTCGAGCAGCTCGGCGCGCAGCAGAGCCTCGATCTGGCGCGCCGCGCCGTCGCCGCTCGGGCCGACGAGGCGCACCGTGATCGGCGTGCCGGTCTCTGTGGTCAGGAGGCCGGCGCCGTTGCGGGCGTAGCCGTCGGCAAGGAGCAGGTCGTCGGCAGCCGCGTCGTTGCTCACCTGGTAGGCGCCGCCGTCGGTGGCGGCGACCGCCGCCCCGGCTGCGTAGAGGTGGTTGCGCGCCAGCGCGACCGCCGGGTCATCGAGGCCCACGGTGTCCCACTCGAGCTCGCGCCGGTCGACGGCGTCGGAGAGCGCCTCGCGCACCGAGAGGTGGGCGAGCAGCGGGTCGGCCTCGTTGTAGACGAGCTGCCAGAGCAGCGGCGACAGCTCAGGGCGCGCGACGAGGTCACTCGAGGCGGCGATGTCGTCGTTCAGCGCAGCGCTCGGGCCGAGCTCGGCGAGGTCGATGCTGCCGTCCTGCAACCCGTGGATCACCGCTGACGAGCCGCGCACCACCTCGAGGACGATCTCGTCGAGGTTGGCGGGCGCGCCCCACCAGCGCGCGTTGCGCACGAGGGTGAGCGAGCTGCCCGGCACGACCTTCGAGACGACGAACGGGCCACCCGAGACTGCACCGCCCGATCCTGCGTGGAAGGCGCCGGCGAAGCCGCCTGCCTCGCCGACGTGGGCGGGCAGGAGGTCGCTGAAGAGACCCTCCCAGTTCGCGTCCGGCGCCGTGAAGGTCACCGTCACGGTGCGGCCATCGTTCGAGCCGACGACGGAGGCGATGTCGTCATAGCCGGCGAGGGGGACGGTGGCGGGCAGGTCGGCCGCCACCCGCAGCTGCTGCCACAAGTAGACGAAGTCCGCCGCCGTGATCGGCACGCCGTCGGACCACACCGCCTTGGGGTTGATCTGGTACTGCACGGTAAAGCTGCTCGATGGCGGCACGCCGACCACCTCGGCCGAGGTGACGAAGGACGACTCGGGCTGCTCGCTGCCGCCGGGTCCGGTGACGAACACCGACGGCCAGAGCTGGGCTGCGACCTCGGCGCTGACCTGGTTCGAACCCGGCGGCGTCCACGGGTTGAGGTTGGTGGGCAGGGCGCTCACCGCGACGGTGATGACCCCTCCGCTGGCGAGCACGACAGGCGTGTTCGGCGGAACGGTCGTCGTACTGCTCGTCGAGCTCGTCGTGGCCACCGTGCTCGACGTGGTGGACGTGCTGCTGGTCGAGCTCGTCGCCGCCGTGCTCGACGTGGCCGTCGAGCCTGCCGCCGACACCGCGCCGCGGGCGGCCGATGCCGACTCCACCAGGGCAGCAGCACGGTCCGCCGGCGCGACGGGGCGGGACGCAAGCGCACCGGCGCCGGCGAGCGCCGCGAGGAGGATCCCGAGCCGGGCGCGCCCGGTCACGCAGTCGAGCAGGTCATCGGGGACTCAGCGCCGGCGCTGTCGGCAGTCGGCGGTCGGCGGACGGGCCGCCACAGTGCCCGTCAGTGCCAGCGCAGGCCGATCACGATCGCGTTGAGGAAGAAGACAACCGCGCAGGTGATCGTCAGGCGGTCGAGGTTCTTCTCCGCCACCGTCGAGCCTGCCGCCGCGGTGCCGATCGACGACCCGAACATGTCCGACAGCCCGCCACCGCGTCCGCTGTGCAGCAGGATGAGCAGGATCAGGGCGAAGCAGGCGATCACCTCGACGACGACGCAGATATCAGTGAGCACGGCGCCGTCCTCTCCTCTTTCCGTGCCGTCACGGCACGACAGCTCTCAGCCGCCGCCGGGCCCGCGGTGGCTAGCGGCCCCTCCGGGCCGCGGAGCGCCAGGCTACCAGCGGCAGCGGGTAGCACCACCTCGCCTGCTCGCGCCGTCCGCCTGGTCGCGCCGTCCGCCTGGTCGCGCCGTCCGCCTGGTCGCGCCGTCCGCCTGGTCGCGCCGTCCGCCTGCTCACACCGTCGGCCCGCTCATGCTGTCGGCCCGCTCATACTGTCCACAGGGCCCTCGTCGGCGAGAGCCGCGCCGCCCGCATCGCTGGCAGGAAGCCCGCCACCGCGCCGATGACGACCGCCGCGCCGAGCCCACCGCCCCACGCCAGCGGCGGCACGACCGTGCCCCAGCCCTTGGAGTGGGCGTAGACGGCGGTGGAGATCGCTCCGAGCACCACGCCGGCGGCTCCGCCGAAGCCCGACAGCAGGATCGCCTCTGCGAGGAACTGGATCCGGATGTGCCCTCGCGTCGCCCCGAGCGCCCGGCGTAGCCCGATCTCCGAGCGCCGCTCGAGCACCGAGATGATCATGATGTTCGCCACACCGATCGCCCCGACGAGCAGCACGACCGCCCCGAGGCCGAGGAAGAGGCCGTTCAGCGCCGCCTTGGCGTCGGCCTGGGCGACGAGGGCCGACGAGGGCTGGGAGACGTCGACCTCGTTGGGCGACTCCGGGTTAGCGGTTGCCGCGAGCACGTTGTCGACGGCTTGCGTCTCGCTCGTCACGGTGCGGACGTAGATCTCCGAGGGGTTGCCGTTGAACTCGAGGTACTTCTCGGCCGCGGGGAATCCAACGAGCACGGACGAGTCGATCTCCGGGGCGAGCGCAGCCGGTCGCAGAATGCCGTCCACGTAGAACCACATCCCGCCGAGCCAGATGCGCTCGCCGGCGAAGACGCGGTCGATGCCGAGTCGCTGCGCTGCTGCTGCCCCGAGCACGCAGACCGGCTCGGTCGCCGTCGCCGCGTTGAGATAGCGGCCGGCCGCGACGCTCGTCTCGACCGCGCCCGGCAGACCGAGGCTCGTCGCAGCGACCGACAGCGCGTTGGTGTCGATGCTCGGGATGAGTGGGCTGCGGAAGACCTCGGCCGTGACCGCCCCCGTGTACTGCACGTCCTGCACCGGGCCGATTCGGCCGATCATCGCCGGGGCCACCTTGGGAAGTTGGGCGGTCTGGCCGAAGAACGTCTGGCCGTTGGTGACGGTGAGCAGGTTCGTCCCGAGGGCGTTGATCTCGGCGAGCAGCCCCGACTCCGAGGACTGGGACAGCCCGAGGACGGCGACGATCGCCGCCACGCCGATCGCGATGCCGAGGGCGGAGAGCGCGGCACGCAGCTTGCGCGTTCGCAGTCCGATCGTCGACAGGCGCAGCAGGTCGAGCACCTTGAGTCGCCGCACCCCGGCGGCCGGGGCGATGCTCACCGCAACGCCGCCGAGGTGTCGCGCACGACTCGCCCGTCGAGCATCTCGACCTGGCGCGGCAGGCGTGCAGCTATGTCACGGTCGTGGGTGATCACCACGATCGTCGCTCCACCGGCGTGCAGCTCGTCGAGCAGCTCGAGGATCGCCTGCCCGTTGCGCTGGTCCAGATTGCCCGTCGGCTCGTCGGCGAGGACGATCGCAGGCCGCCCGACGACGGCGCGGGCGATCGCGACGCGCTGGCGCTCGCCGCCGGAGAGCTGAGTCGGGCGCGCCCCGCCGCGATGGCCGAGCCCGACCCGCCGCAACGCCAGCGCGGCGAGCTCGCGCCGCTCGCCGATCGGCACGCCTGCGTAGAGCAGCCCGTCGGCGACGTTGTCGAGAACGCGCTCGTGCTCGGCGAGGAAGTACTGCTGGAAGACGAAGCCGATCCGCGTCGCCCGCAACGCCGACAGCTGGCGGTCGCTCATCCCCGCCAGGTCGATGCCGGTGACCCGCACGGTCCCCGTCGTCGGCCGGTCAAGACTCCCAGTCAGGTGCAGCAGCGTCGTCTTGCCCGAGCCCGAGGGCCCGACGATGGCGACGAGCTCGCCGGACGACACCGAGAGGCTGACGCCGTCGAGCGCGTGCACCGGAGGCTCGCCAGGGTAGATCTTGCGCACGTCCTCGAGCTCGAGCACGAGCGGCGGCCCACCGGGCTGCCACGGGATTGCGGCGCTGCCGGGCTCGAAGGCCCCGCCCGTCACAGATCGCCCGCAGGCGCCGAGCCGCGCACGGGGCGAGTCACAGGTTCGGGACCACGATGCGCTGTCCCGCGGCGATGCCCGAGCCGCTCACCTGCACGAGCCCGTCGGCATCGTCGAAGATGCCGAGGCTGACAGCGACGAGGTGGTGCACCCCGCCGGTCACCTCCTCGAGCGCGTAGCCGCCGCCGGAGAGGGCAAGGAGCGCGTCGACGGGGACGACGAGTGCGTTGGCCACGCTCTCGGTGGTGATCGCCACCTCGACCGGTGCCTGGTCGAGGCCGCCGGTGGCGGCCGGGTCCGTGGGCGTCACCTCGACGGTGATCGTCGGCGCTTGGCCGGTCGAGCCGGCGCCTCCGCTCGACGGCGTGCTCGCCACCGTGCCCACCGAGCTCACAACCCCGGGGGTGGTCGAGTTGTCGGGCAGCGTGATCGTCACCGGGTCGCCGACATTCACCGAGGACTGCTGCGCCGCGTCGAGGTCGATGGTCACCTCGCGGGCGGTCGAGGAGGCGGTGAGCACGGCCGTGCCGGCTTGTGCCGGCTGACCCAGGGTCGCGGTCACGGTCAGCACGCGCAGCGCTCTGGGCTCGACGACGACGTCGCCCAGGCTCACGACTCCGGTCGCCGGCACGCCGAGCGACACCTGCCACGCCTTCACAGCTTGCTCGGTGGCGAGCCCGAAGCGCCCGTCGGCGCGCAGGCCGGTGCCGAAGCCGAGGGCGATCAGGTTGGCCTGCAGCTCGGAGACGTCGGGGCCCTCGCTCACCCCGAGGTACATCGCCCGGTAGGGAGTGGTCGACCCGTAGAAGAGCGGGACGGGGCGTCCGTCGAGGAAGTACACGCTGTCGCCGCGCACGATCCGGTCGCCGACCGCGGGCAGCGTGGTGAAGCGGGTGCCGGGGTTGGTCGCCTGGTTCTGCGCCAGCGACAGAGCCTGGGCGTCGGCGGCGACCTGCTCCTCGTCGGAGCCGAGCTGCTGCTCGTCGGCGATCACCGTCGAGCCGGCGCTCGCCTCGTCGGCGGCGAGGGTGTCCCGAGCGGCGCCGACGGCCTCGACGTCGGAGGCGACGACCTGTCGCTGCTCCTGGCACGACGACTGCATCGTGTCGAAGGTCTGCGCCGGCGAGAGCGTCGTGCCGAGGGCGTTGGTCGCTTCGAGGGCGACCTGGTAGGTCGCGTCCGATTTCAGCCCGCTCAGCTCGGCGCTGACCGCCACCGCGCCTTGACCGGCCGGGAGGGTCACCGGCGGGGTGAACGAACGCGACGACGAGCTCCTGCCGTACTCGAAGCGGTAGGTGGTCGTGGCGCCGTCGGGGTCGACCGTTCCCGACAGGCTCGCCGCGTCCGAGCTGACGTCCGACGCGGTCGACTCCGTCACCGTCGGTGCCGACGGCGGCTGGACCGTCGTCGTGGTGGTACCAGAGCCCGAGCCCGCTGGGCTGTTGTCCGAGGGATTGGACGGGCTACCGGCGGACGGGCTCGAGTTCGAGGGCGACGAGTTCGAGGGCGACGAGTTCGAGGGCGACGAGCCGGACGGTGACGAGCTGGACGAGCTGGACGGCGACGAGTTCGACGGTGACGAGCTGGGGGCGGAGGTCGCCGGGCTCGAGGGCGAGCTCGCCCCCGTCCCGCTCGAGGGCGCGCTCGACCCCGGCGTCGACCCCGAAGGCAGCGAGGTCGACGAGCTCGCCGCCATCGTGGAGCTGCCCGGCACTGAGCTCGACGGCGGCGTCGAGCTGCCCGGCACTGAGCTCGAGGGCGCAGGCGGGGCGGAGCTGCTCGTCGGCGGGCTCGACGTCCCGGGAACCTGGCCGCCGGTCGAGCCGGTCGTGCCCGTACCGGTCTCACCGGTCGGAGGGCGGGAGAAGGCGCGCGGCTCGCCGGCGGCGTGGCTCGCCGCGTGCCTCACGCCGCCGCCGGAGGGCAGGAGGGCGACGTCGAGCGAGGGGCTGTGATGCCCCGAGCCGGTCGCGCCCGCCGGGCTCGAGGTGCTCGGGGTCGAGGATCCGGAGCTTGGCGACCCCGAGTCGGAAGGAGAGGACGAGCCGGGGCTCGAGCCGCCCGAGCCGATGGCCGTCGTCACCGTGGCAGAGGAGGCTGCGGGACAGTTCAGCCGTTCGTCGGCGGCGAGCTGGCCGCGGGCCTGCGCGAGGGTCGTCTCGTCAGTCGAGACCGTTCCCTCTGCAGCGAGCAGCGTTGCGGCTTGCTGGCTCGACTCCAAATCCTTCGCGTTCGCCAGCGCCGCTTCGTCGTCGCTCAGCTTGGCGCGCGCCGCCTGCAGCGACTGCTCGTCGGAGGTGATCGTGGCAGCAGGTGTGCCGCTCGGGATCACTACGTCGTAGCTGCCGGCATAGCCGAGGGTGGCATCGACATCGGTCTGCTCGGAGAGCGACTGCTCGGTGACCTTGGTGATCGAGGTCGGGTAGGAGTTGTCGTAGGACGCGGGGAGCCGCGCCGGCTCCCTTGAACGGGTCAGTGACAGCGAGGACGGCGCCAGCGGCGATCACGACCGTCGCGGATCGCGCTGCCGATCACCACGCGGCGCCGGCGGCGCGGCGGGACGGGGGTCCACCCGCCGGCTGGAACGGCAGGTACGACGCTGGTCACGGGCAGCTCGTCGCTCATCGAGCTCCCGCTGTGCCGGCCGGTCCCGCGGGACCGGGCCCGCCGCCTCTCACGAGCCCGACCCACCGCTCGTGGCGCTGCCCTGGGTCGTCTGCTGCGGGCGACCGCGGCCGGGCAGCAGTCCCTGGCAGGCCTGCTGCGCCCGCTGGAAGACCGGCGAGTGCGGGTCGAGGTCGCTCGACTGGCCCGGCCGAGCCCTGATGGCGATGCGGATGCCGCCGCCGGGGCCGCTCTGCGGGTCGGGGAAGTCAGCGATCCCGTGGCTGCGCATGCATTGCGAGAACTTGAGCGCCTGGGCCATCATCTGAGCCTGCTGGGCGGGCGAGGGGGGCTCGCCGCCCTGCAGCGAGGCACACTTGCCCTGCGCCTTCTGGAACTGCGGCGACCCTGGGTCGATGCCGTGGAAGGTGATCACGCCCTGGCCGTTCGGGTCGGGGAAATTCGACACGCCGTTGGCGCGCATGCACTTGGCGAAGGCGAGCTGTTGGGCCTCGGGGCCGGTCGAGGTGATGCTGCCCCCGTTGCCCCCGCCCGCGCTGCCGATCGCGCCGCCGGAGCCCGGGCGTCCGCTGACTCCCGCGTTCGACCCTGCGCCGCCGGTGGATGCGCCGCCGCCGGTGGCGCCGGCCCGTGCCGAACCGCCAGCCGAGGAGTGCGACGGCATCGTCGTGACGCTCGCCACGCCGAGCGCTCCCGGCGATCCGCTCGAGCAGGCCGCAGCGAAAAGGCCGACGGCGGCGACAGCCGCGACCGGCCCGAGGCGGTACCAGCGGTGACACGGCCGCTCTCCCGGCTGCCGCCGCTCCCCCTTCGCGCCGGGGCCCGTACCCGAAGCGCTGCCGACGTTCCGCTGCATCGTGGCTCCTCGAAGACTCACGGCTGGCGATCGCCTGGCCGGCGGGGACCGTCGTATCAGCACGGCGGTATCGCCAAGGTTTCGCCACTTTCGCGGCGACGCACGCGTCGCCGTCGGAGACGACCCCCTCGCCGTGCCGGGCAATTGCCCGGGCAGGTACCGCGTGCATCGCCGGCCAGCGCTGGGAGCATCCATTCAGCTGCTGTAGGGGAGGCCGGCTGGGATGAGCTTCTCGCAGATCACTCGCGCTTTGAGGAACGGCATCGCGTTCGCGTTCATACCACTCGGGAGTTCGAAGCGGACCCCGCCGTTCGAGAAGGTCGGGTCGGGAAACCCGGCGATGCCGTGGCTGCGCATGCACTGGGCGGCCTTCAGGTAGTCGACCTGGTCCGCCGGCGTGATGCCCCCGCCCTTGAGGGGCCCGCCGGGCAGGAGGCTCCTGCAACCGGCCAGTGCGCTCTGGAATCGCGGCGACTTCGGGCTGAGAGCGGGCGAGATACGGATGGATACCTGGTTGCCGCTGATGATCGGGCTCGGGAAGTCCTTCACGCCGTGGGAGCGCATGCACGCGGCGAACTTGACCGCCTGAGCCCCACGCTGACCGCTCACGCTGCTCCCGGCCGACGACGCGGAAGACGCCGCGGCAGGAGCGACCGTCGTCGGCGTGCCGAGACTCGCCACGCCGCGTGAAGCCGACCCGCTGCCGCAGGCCGCGGCCACGAACGCCAGCGCGCCGACGACGGCAAGAGGCGGCCCGAGCCGGTACCACCGCCTGCACGGCGTCGCGCCGAAGGCGGCGAAACGGGCCGCGTCGCTCTCGTCTCCGTTCATGCCTGCCCCTTTCGAGGACTCCTGGTGACCGGTGCGTGACGCCGACCTTCGTAGCAGTCCGGCGGTGTCGGCACGGTTTCGTCGACACCTTTCTCCGCGAGCTCGGAAAAGGCGCCCTGTCGAGGAGGACGCCACGTACTATACTCAGTAGTCCTGTACTCAGTAGTCCCATCCTCACTGCTCGCGGTTGGCGACGATCCGGCGTTGCGACACCACTCACAGGCGGATCACAGCACCGTTTGCGAGCCTGGGCGTGACCGGATCCGGGAACGGGCGCGAAACGAGAAGGAAACCCCCGCGGAGCCACCATGGACGCGGTTCGACCGGCGTCGGCCGTTCGGCACGACCGAGCTCGAGCGCCGTGGGGCCCGCGCCGCCTCGAGCCGGACTGTGAGGGGTGTCGTCCGCGTGCTGGTGATCGAGGACGACGAGGAGCTCGCGCAGGCCGTCGCCACGGGCCTGAGGCGCGAGCAGTGGGCGGTGGACGTCGCGCTCGACGGTCCGTCGGGCCTCGAGCACGCCATGATCAACGACTACGACGTGATCGTGCTCGACCGCGACCTGCCCGGGCTGCACGGCGACAGCGTCTGCTGCCAGCTCGTGTCCAGCGCGAGCCGTAGCCGCGTTCTCATGCTGACGGCCGCCGGAACGGTCGAGGACCTCGTCGACGGCCTCGGCCTCGGTGCCGACGACTACCTGCCGAAGCCGTTCGACTTCCCGGTGCTCGTCGCGCGTATCGGCGCGCTGATGCGACGGGCCCAGCCGGCCATTCCGCCGGTCCTTCGCCACGGCGACCTCGAGGTCGACTCCGCGCAACACCGCGCCACGCGGCGTGGACAGCTGCTCGACCTCGCTCCGAAGGAGTTCGGGGTGCTCGAGCTGTTGCTCGCCTCGCAGGGCCGCACGGTGTCACAGGAGGAGCTCCTCGAGCGTGTCTGGGACGAGAACGCCGACCCGTTCACCTCGGCCGTGAAGATCACGGTGAGCCGGCTGCGCAGCAAGCTCGGTGATCCCCCCGTCATCGAGACGGTTGCGAAGTCGGGCTACCGGATCTGACGTGCGACGGCTCGACGGCACCGGCGCGCTCGCAGATCCCGGAAGCCGCACGCACGTCACCGCTCTGCTGCTGCGTCACTGCTCGTTCTTCCTGCCCCGAGGGAGCATCCGCCTGCGCCTGACATGCCTATACGGCATGCTTTTCTTGATCTCGGGAGCGGGATTGCTCGTCATCACCAACGTCCTTGTCAGGAACACGGCGCCTGCGAGAGTGCTGATCGGCACCGGGCCGAGCGGCTCGGTGACGATCAAGGGTCTCATCGGCGGCGGGCCCTTCAGCTTCGGCGGCCCTGCTTTCCCCGCCCAAGACCAGGCGCGCGTCCTCATGAGGACCGTCTCGGCGGGGCGCTCGGTCTCGGCCCGCGTCCCCGTCGCTGTGCTGCCACCCGGCACCGCGCTCGGCTCCGGCGGCACGAGCGGGGTGAGCGGCTCGGGCACGCAACGCGCCCAGCCGATCGGCTCGAGCAGTGGCACCGCCAGCGGCACGAGTGCGAGCGGGTCGAGCGGCACGAGCGGTTCTGGCACGCCGAGCGGCCAGGGCTCGGGCGGCGGCTCTGCACGTGGCTCGATCGGTGTCGCCAGCAGCAGCCCGCTGCTCATCGGGGCGATGGCCGTCCGCCGGGCCATCTCCGCCACTGCCTTCGTCTACCGCTCCAACGACCTGCGCAACCTGCTGTGGTACTCCTTGCTTGCGCTCGGCGCGATGGTGGCGCTGTCGATCGCGCTCGGCTGGCTGATCGCCGGCCGAGTGCTGCGACCGCTGCGGACGATCACCGCGACGGCCAGGGAGATCTCGGCGAGCAACCTGCACCAGCGCCTCGCGCTCGCCGGCCCGGACGACGAGCTGAAGGAGCTCGGCGACACCTTCGACGACTTGCTCGCCCGGCTCGAGCGCTCGTTCGAGGCGCAACGGCGCTTCATCGCCCACGCCTCGCACGAGCTACGCACCCCCCTCGCCCGGCAGCGGGCGGTGGCCCAGGTGGCCATCTCGGACCCCGAGGCGACGGTCGAGTCGCTGCGCCTCGCCCACGAGCGGGTGCTCGCCGCCGGCGCTCAGCAGGAGCAGATCATCGACGCGCTGCTGACGCTGGCACGCGGCGAGGCGGGCAGCACGAGGCGGGAGACGATCGACCTCGCCGTCCTCGCCGGCGAGGCGGTGCGCAGCGCCACCAGCCGAGATCGAGCGCCGTCGCCTGCGCCTCGAGACGCACGTCTCGCAGGCGCGGCTCGTCGGGGACCCCCGCCTCGTCGAGCGCGTCGTCGCCAACCTGATCGACAACGCGGCGCGCCACAACGTCGAGGGAGGCCACCTCGGCGTCTCGACATCCGAGCGGGCCGGTTGCGCCGTGCTCTCGGTGGTGAACAGCGGGCCGGTCATCGCACCGGCCGAGGTCGAGCGCCTCCTCCAGCCCTTCCAGCGGCTCAGCCCCGACCGCACCAGCCGTGGCGACGGGCTCGGGCTCGGCCTGTCCATCGTCAAGGCGCTCGCCGAAGCGCACGGGGCGACCCTGAATGTGCGCACGCGGCCCGAAGGCGGCCTCGACGTCGAGGTGAGCTTCCTCCCGATTGCGTCGTCGTCCCTGCCTGCCCCGGTCGTGGCGGCCCCGGCCGTGGCGGCCCCGGTCGTGGCGGGCGCGGTGGTGGCGGGCGCGGTGGTGGCGGCCCCAGTTGCGTTGGTGACGGGACGGGCCGCAGGAGCGACGGCGCCGCTTCCGGGAGCGACGGCCCCGGTTCGGGCGGACCTGCTCGGCTGAGCGGGGCGCCATCCCGCTCGGCAGCTCCCTCAGGCGCGCAGGATCGCCACGAAGGCCGCCGCGTCGAGGCTGGCCCCGCCGACGAGCGCCCCGTCCACGTCCGGACAGGCGAGCAGCTCGGCCGCGTTCTGCGGGTTGACCGACCCGCCGTACTGGACGCGCACCGCCGCGGCAGCCCCGGCGCCGGCAAGCTCGTCGACGACGCAACGGATCGCCGCGCACATCTCCTGCGCGTCCTGCGGCGTCGCCGTCTGACCGGTGCCGATCGCCCAGATCGGCTCGTAGGCGAGCACGACGCCCGCAACCTGCTCGACCGGCCGGCGCTCGAGCGCGGCGCGCACCTGGGCGGCGACGACGTCGAGGTGCACGCCCTCGTTGCGCTGCTCCTCGCTCTCGCCCACGCAGCAGATCGGCGTCATGCCGTTGCGCCAGATGGCATCGAGCTTGGCGCGCACCTCCGCGTCGGTCTCGCCGAAGTAGCGGCGCCGCTCGGAGTGCCCGGCGATGACGTAGCGCACGTCGAGCTTGGCGAGCATCTCGGCGCTCACCTCACCGGTGTAGGCGCCGCGGTCCTCGTGGTGACAGTTCTGCGCGCCGAGGGCGAGCGGGACGTGGTCGCTCTCCAGCGCGACCTGCACGCTGCGCAACGAGGTGAACGGCGGGTGCACGCTCGCCTCCCGCCCCGCCGGCACGCCCCCCGCCCGCAACAGCGCCGCCAGCTCCTGCACGAGCTTGAGCGCTTCGAAGTGGTTCTCGTTCATCTTCCAATTGCCGCTCACGAGCAGCGGACGCGCGTCACCCGCCCGTCCCCGGCCGCTCGCGGCGCGCTCAGCGGCCGCCGGCCCGGCCGGTCCCACCGGACCTGCTGGGCTCACGAGCCGCTCGGCCCGCCCGCGGGGGCGCCGCCGGCCCGGGCAGGCGCGCCGCCGTGCCAGTTCGGGGCGCGGCGCAGCGCCTCGAGGCCGGGCAGGTCGCCGTGCTCGACGAGCTCGAGCGTCGCCCCGCCGCCAGTCGAGATGTGATCGATCGAGCCCTCGAGGCCGAACATCGCCACCGCCGCCGCGGAGTCGCCACCGCCGACGACGGTGAAGCCCGGGCAGGCGGCGACCGCGTCGGCGACCGCCCTCGTGCCCTCGCGGAACCGCTCGTCCTCGAACACCCCCATCGGACCGTTCCAGAGCACCGCCTTGGCGCTCGCGACGACGTTGGCGATGTTCCCGCGGCTCACCGGCCCGATGTCGCAGGACTCCCAACCGTCGGGGATCGCCTCGTCGTATGGGGCGACCTCACCGCTGGCCTCGGCGCCGCCGAGGGCGAGGCTGCCCCCGGCCCGAGGGCGACGAAATCGACCGGGAGCACGATCTCGATCCCCGACTCGAGCAGCGACCGGCACTCGTCGAGGTAGCGGTCGTCGACGAGCGACTCGCCGATCTTGCGGCCCATCGCCTTGAGGAACGTGTAGCTCATCCCACCCCCGACGACGAGGGTGTCCACTCGTCTCGAGAGCGCCCGCAGCACGCCGAGCTTGTCCCCGATCTTCGCCCCTCCGACGATCGCGACGAAGGGGTGTGGCGGGTCCTCGAGCAGCCCGCCGATCACCTCGACCTCACGGGCGAGCAGGAAGCCCGCGGCCGAAGGCAGCAGTGACGGCGGCCCGACGATCGAGGCGTGGGGGCGGTGCGACGCACCGAACGCGTCGTTCACGTAGGCGTCCTGGCCGGCAACGAGGCGGCGCACGAACGCCTCGTCGTTGCCCTCCTCGCCCGGGTCGAAGCGCAGGTTCTCCATCAGCTCGACCCCCGGCGCCAGCTCGGCGAGCACGGCGGCGATCGGGGCGACGTCGTAGCGGGGGTCGGGAGCGCCCTTCGGGCGGCCGAAGTGCGTGGCCGCCGTGACCTGCGCCCCGTGGGCGAGCAGCCACTCGATCGTCGGCAGCGTCGAGCGGATGCGGAAGTCGTCGCTCACGACTCGGTTGCCCGCCGCGTCGGTGGTGACGGGGACGTTGAAGTCGGCGCGCAACAGCACGCGCTTGCCCTCGAGCGGGGGCAGGTCCTCGAGGGTGGGGACGGCGAGTCGTCCGGCGATCATGTTGCGCTCCTTCCTGCGTCCGGCTCGGCGCCGTCCGCGCTCGGCGAACCTTCCGGCGCGACCCGTTGCGATCGCGTCCTGCACGGCACGCCGGCGCCGCCCCTCGCCGGCGACCGGCCTCGCCGACCGCCGGCCGGGCGCCGGCTCTCCTGCTCGGCTTACCGCCGGGCTGTCGCACCGCCCAGGGCCGAAGGGCCCTCGCGCGGCGCCGCACCGGCCCTGCGGCGGGCCTCGGCGCTCAGCGGCTGCCGACGATCGTCGAGAGGTCGACGAGGCGGGTCGAGTACCCCCACTCGTTGTCGTACCAGCCGAACACCTTGACCAGGCTCGAGGAGTCGGTGAGCGGCATCGCCAAGGTGAGCAGCGAGTCGAAGGTGCAGGAGGCGGGAGAGCCGAGGATGTCGGTCGAGACGAGCGGCTCCTCGCTGTAGACCAGCACGTCCTTCAGCGGCCCGGAGCTCGCCGCCTCCTCGAAGGCGGCGTTCACGGTTGCGACGTCGACCGCCCGCTCGAGCACGGCGGTGAAGTCGGTCATCGAGCCGTCCTGCACCGGGACACGCATCGAGTGACCGTCGAGGCGCCCCTTCATCGCGGTGAGCACGAGCGAGGTCGCCCGCGCCGCGCCCGTCGACGTCGGGACGATGTTCACCGCCGCGGCCCGCGCCCGGCGCAGGTTGTCGCGCCCAAGGTCGAGCAGCTCTTGGTCGTTGGTGTAGGCGTGGATCGTCGTCATCAAGCCCTTGTCAACCCCGAAGGCGTCGTCGAGCACCTTGACCATCGGCACGAAGCAGTTCGTCGTGCAACTGGCGTTGGAGATGACGACATGCCGGTCGGGGTCGAAGTCGCCGTCGTTGACCCCGACGACGAAGGTGGCATCCGCGTCCGAGGACGGGCCGGAGATGATCACACGCTTGGCACCGCCCTCGAGGTGAGCCGCTGCCGCTTCCCGGCTGGTGAAGCGTCCGGTCGACTCGATCACGACGTCGACGCCGTACTCGCCCCAGGGGATCTCGGCCGGGTTCCGCTCGGCGTGCACGACGACCTCGTGACCGTCGACGCTGAAGCCCTTCTCGGTCATCTCGACGAGACCCTCGAAGCGGCCGTGCGTGGAGTCGTAACGCAGCAGGTGGGCGTTGGTCTCCTTGCTGAGCAGGTCGTTCACGGCGACGATCTCGACGTCGGCGCCATAGCGCTTGGCCGCGCGCAAGTAGTTCCGCCCGATCCGGCCGAAGCCGTTGATGGCCACACGAACCGTCATCGTCGCTCGCTCCTCGCTCCTCGACTGGGGCCCTCGACAGGGCGCTTCCACTGGGTGAGCCCGGGCGTGCAACGCTGCGCGACCCATCGACCGGCCCGACGCGCCTGCGGCGGGCGATCCCGGCACCGCTTCGCCCGGGCCCGGCTGCGGGCAACCGAAACCCTATTCGCTCGCAGGGGCACGTTCTGCACGCCCGGCCAGCGCGGCCGGCTCGCCGGCCCGGACACGGCCTGCTCATCCGACGCGCGAGTACTCTGAGCCGCCGTGCCGGGCCACTCGATCGAGGCCGACGCGCTCGCCTCGAAGGCGACGAAGCGCCCCGGCCGCCACGATTCCGGCGCCGCGGCGGCGTCCCCGTCGACCAAGTCGCGTGCCGCCGCTGGGGGCGGCGCCGGCGGCGAGCGCACCGTCCCCCGCTCGGCCCTCTTCACGCTCGGGCGCCCGGCGACGCCCCGCCCGAGGATGGCTGCTACCGAGGTGCTCGCCCTCCAGGGTGCGGCGGGCAACCGCGCCGTGCAGCGGCTGCTGGCGCCGCTGCCCGTCCAGCGCCAGGGCGGCACGGCGGTGACCGACGCCCGGGTCGAGCAGGAGTCGGACGAGTCCGAGCAGCCCGAGCAGCAGCAGCCGGAGCAGCTGCCGCAGCCGGAACCGCTGGACGAGCACGCACCGGCGGAGCAGCAGTCGAGCGAGCCCACCCCGCTCGAGCAGCAGCAGCAGTCGGCGCCCCAGCCCGGGACGAACCGCCTCGACGAGCAGCGCGACCGGCTCCCGACCCGGGGCGGCATCACCGCCGAGCTCCTCAAGCCCTCCCTCGCCGGGGTGGCGACAGGCGCCGGCTACGGCGTCGGGTCGGCGATGGGGACGAGCTCGGGCGCGTTCCAGGGCGCCACGATGTCCGGCGGCATGGCGACGGGCGTCTTCGGCGGGCTGTCGACCATCGACCAGGCGATGGGCGTGGTGAGCGGGGCGCGGCGCTACTACCGCGACCGCGACACCGACGAGTCGGGTGCCAAGCTCGGCAAGCGCAAGGCCCTCGGCCAGGGTGTGGGCGTCGCCGCCGGGCTGGCCGGCCTCGTCGGCACGGGCTTCAAGCTCGCCAGCGCCAGCGGGTCGGGGGGCTCGCTCGCCCAGGTGGGCGCCGGCGGGGCGATGATCGCCGGCGGCGGCATCACCGCGCTGCAGGGCGCGCACCGCATCCGGCACGCGGTGGGCAAGTACCGCGAGATCGGTGAGGTCGAGGTGTTCAGCTCGCGTGGCAAGGGCTGGAAGAGCTTCATGCGCAGCAAAGAGGTGCGCAAGGGCGCTGCGGGATTCGGCCGGATGGTCGCGGGGGGCCTCGGCGTGGCCGCCGGGGCGGCGCTGCTCTCGGGCAACCCGCTCGCCGCTTTCGGACTGGGCATCGCCGGCGCGGCCGTCGGCGGCGCCATGGCACTGTGGAAGCTCGGGCGCAAGATCACCGAGTCGGTCAAGGCGCGCAAGACCAAGAAGAGGCTGCAGGAAGAGGACCCGCAGGGCTACGAGGCCGCGCGCGGCGACCCGGAGAAGGCCGCAGGCCTCGCCGACCGGGTGCAGCAGCGCACCTCGGACACAGGCCGGGTCGCCGGCGAGCTGCGCGGGGCCTACCGGTCGGGCAAGGCCGAGATGGGCAAGGCGCAGAAGGCCTACCGCAAGTGGCAGACGGCGAGCGGGTACTGGGGCGGGAGCACCGAGGACCCCGAGTTCAAGCGCACCTGGTGGTTGATCCCCCGCGATCAATTCCCGTCGCGGGCCGGGATGGAGGCCTTCGACGCGGCGCGACTGCTGCAGGCGATCAACGTCTCGCCGACGATGATCGACTCCCGCTCGGGGCAAGACCTGATCGTGAAGAAGCTCTCGATGGCCGAGGCCATGTGAGCCAACGCCCCGCCGGGGGCGGTGCGCCCAGACGGGCTGGACGAGCGCCGTCCGGGGGCGGGCGGCCGGAGTTGGCGCCGCCCCGGGGAGCGCCGGCAGGCGCGCCGTCGGCAGGAGCCTCGCCCGCTGGAGCGTCGCCAGGCGAGGCAGCGCCACCGGCAGCTGCGCCGTGCGAGGCCGAGCGCACTGACCTGCTCGAGCTGCTCGCCCGCGAGCTGCGCGACGCCGGCCTCGAGACCCTGTTGCGCTACGGCGACGGCGAGCTCCCCGACCAGCTGCTCGTGGCGATGGAGACGGGCTCCGAGGCCGGCCCTGCGCCGGTGTGGCTGCAGCTCGCCTTCTTCCCCGGGCTCGAGGAGCCCTGGTTGCTCCAGCACTACGCCCCTCTCCCCTGTTCCGTGCCTCCCGGCGCTCGCGCGGGGATGTGCCGCTTCCTCAATCGTCTGAACGCCAACCTTCCGATCGGCGGGTTCGGCCTGCTCGAGGAGCGCGGCGAGGTCTTCTTCCGCTACACCGCGCTGCTCGACGCCGGTTCCGTGCCCCCCGGGGTCGTGCGCTACCTGCAGGAGATGGTCGAGTTCCTGGTGGCGACCTTCGGCGCGCTGATCGGCGAGGTCGCCGCGGGCCTCGGCTTCGAGACGGCCGAGGCCCGGCTCGCCTCCGTGCTCGAGGAGCTGCCCGGCGTTCTCTGAGCTGCCGATCGGGCGGGGCGGCGGGCGGCGTGGACCGTCGGCGCTCATAACAGTCTCGCGCCATCCGGCCGCCTCTGCCCGCAACGGGGTCGCGAATTGCATGGTTTCCCGCTAGACGACTGGCGCGCCGATTCCTACCCTCACAGCAGGTGCATGTGAGACGATGGCGACGTGCACACGTGAGCTGCAGGCAACCGACATGAGAGGGGTGGGCGCCATGAACTGTCCGAGCTGTTCGACGGGACTGCCAGAGGGGGCTGTGGTCTGCCCGAGCTGCGGCGCATCGGTCGATGCACCGTCGCAGATGCCGACGGCATCGGTGGGGGGCGAGCCGGCGGCGAGCACCGTGAGCGCGATGCCGGTCACGGGGAGCACGCTTCCCGGCCCCAGCGGAGCGGTCACCGGAGGCCCCGCCCATGCGGTGTCGGTCGGCGGCCCGGCGACGGCGATGCCGGGTACGAACTTGCCGGCGTTCAAGCTCGACACGACGCGCTGGAGCCGCACGGACCGGATCGTCGGCGGGGCGACCCTCGTGCTGTTCATCTCGTTCTTCCTGTCGTGGTTCGACGCCAAGTACGACGGAGTGACCTACTCGGGGTCGGGGTTGAGCGCCCACGGCTACCTCTACATCCCGCTCATCCTCGCCATCGCACTCGTGCTGTACCTGGTCGCAAAGGCCGGCTTCACCGAGCTGCCCTTCAAGCTCCCGATCTCGGACCAGGCGCTCTTCGCCACCGTGACGGGGATCAACCTGCTGTTCGTGCTCCTCGGCTTCTTCGTGATGCCGTCGGGGCCGGGTATCGGTTGGGATTACGGCGCCTTCATCGGGCTGATCGCTGCGCTCGTGGCGTTCTACCCCTTTGGATGGCCGATCATCCAGTCACAGCTCGCCAAGAGACGAGCGACGTCCTGATCCTCGCCGCCGGACTGACCGCCGCCCGCGGCGGTCAGTCGAGGCGCAGGCAGTCCTGCAGCGCCTCGCCGAGCAGCCCGGGGTCGTGCTCGAAGCCGTCGGCGGCGGCGAGGCGGCGCTCGAGGACGCGCGCGGGGCCGGCGGGTCCCGCCGCCTGGCCGGCGCCGGCCCCGGCATCGGCCAGGCGACCGAGCGGCATCGAGGTCGTGTCGACGAGCATGACGTCGACCACAACACCGTGCTCGTGGAGGGCCTCGAGGTGCGCCGCGGCGTCGAAGCCGCTCGTCTCGGCCGCCTGCTGGCGGACGTTGCAGACATAGACGCGCTGGCCCGACGCGGCGGCGATCGCCTGGCGAATCGCCGGCGGGGCGCACGCGGCGAGCACGCTCGTGTACAGCGAGCCCGGCCCGACGACGATCTGGTCGGCGGCAGCCACCGCTTCGAGGACCGCTGCGGGCACCTCGGCGTCGGGAGGGACGAGCGAGACGCGACGCAGGCCGCGCGTTGCGTTGATGCGAACCTGGCCCTCGAGCACGCCGCTCTCCGCCTCCGCCTTCAAGTCGACTGGCGTAGCGGTGGCCGGCAGGACATCGCCGACCACCCCGAGCAGGCGGCCGGCCTCGCGGATCGCAGCGAGGAAGTCACCGGTCTCGGCCACCAGAGCGGCGATCAGCAGGTTGCCAAAGGCGTGCCCGTCGAGCTCCCAGCCGGCGAAACGGTGGCCGAGCGCTGCGCCGAGGATGCTGCCCTCGGGAGCGAGCGCGGCGAGGCACTTGCGCACGTCCCCCGGCGCCGGGATCCCGAGCTGCTCGCGCAGGCGCCCGCTCGATCCGCCGTCGTCGGCGACGGAGACGACGGCGGTGATCCGTCCGGCGTAGCGCCGGGCGGCACGCAACGTGCAGGCCAGCCCGTGCCCACCGCCGATCGCCACGACCGCCGGCCCACGCCCGGCGGGTGCGCCGGACGGCCTGGGCGGCTCGACGCCATGCGACGGCGCGCCCGGTGTCGTCGTGCTCACAACAGCTCCAGCGTCACATCGGCGATGATGTCACAGCACTACCCGAACGAGTCCCTCGAGCTGCCGGCCCGCTCGACTACCCGAACGAGTCCCTCGAGCTGCCGGCCCGCTCGGTCGCCAGGCGCCGCCGAACCCGAGCGACGGCTCGGGCTCAACGGGCGATGTCCCGGTGGTGCACGGTCGGCTGGAAGCCGGCGGCGCGGATACGCGTCGCCAGCTCCTCGGCGATGACGACGGAACGGTGGTGCCCGCCGGTGCAGCCGATGGCGATCGAGAGGTAGGACTTCCCCTCCCGCTCGTAGGCCGGGATGAGGAAGGCGAAGAGGTCCTCCAGCTTGTCGAGCAGCTCCTTGGCCTCGGGCTGGTCCATCACGTAGCGCCGGACGGGCTCGTCGAGCCCGGTGTAGGGGCGCAGCGCCTCGACCCAGTGCGGGTTGGGCAGGAAGCGGCAGTCGATCACGAGGTCGACGTCGATCGGCAGGCCGTGCTTGTAGCCGAAGGAGACGACGGTGGTCTCCATCCTCGAGGTCTCCTCGCCCGGCGCGAACAGCTCGGCGATGCGGTCGTGCAGCTCGTGCACGTTGAGCGCGCTCGTGTCGATCACCACGTCGGCCTCGTCGAGCATCGGCCGGAGCACCTCGCGCTCGGCCCGGATGGCCGCGAGCACACCCTCGCCCTCGAGCGGGTGACGGCGGCGGGTCCCCTCGAAGCGTCGCACGAGCACCTCGTCGGAGGCGTCGAGGAACAGCACGCGCACCCGCGCCCCGGTGGCGCGCAGGTCGTGCACCGTCGGGGCGAGGTCGAGCATCGACTCGGGTCCTCCCCGCCCGACGACGAAGCAGTACCGCTCGCGCTCGGCGCCCGGGTGGCTGGCGATCTCGGCGACCTTGCCGATCAGGCTCGGCGGGAGGTTGTCGATGACGAACCAGCCGAGGTCCTCGAGCGTGGCTGCGGCGGTCGAGCGTCCGGCTCCCGACAGACCGGTCACGATCAGGTACTCGGCCATCGCCGGCCTCCTCTCCCGCTCAGCGCCGCGCCGTACGTCTCGGTGCCACCATCCTGACGCGTCGAAGCGCTGCGGCCGCGGCGTGTCGCCCCGCGCCGGCGCGGGGACGTCGGGACGGGCCGCGGGCGCAGCTCGAAGCGCAGGGCGAGCAGCCGCGGGATCGCGCCCTCGAGCTGGGGATCGAGCGAGGTGGCGAGGAAGTCGGGATGAGGAGCGGGCTCTTCCATGTGGACGAGCAGGACGTCGACGTCGGCGAGCGGGTTGACGTAACGGCTGAGCGGCCGGTGGGCAAAAGGCAGCTCGACGCCGGCATCGACGTGCTCCCAGGAGACGTCCTCGACGAGGTAGGGGCCGACGCGCCAGTAGCGCTCGCCGAGGATGCGGTCATCGATGAAGCCGCTCCCCGTGCCCTGGAACATCGGGTGGTTGACGAGGAGCAGGAACTGCCCGCCGGGCTCGAGCACCCGGGCCACCTCGCCGAGCACGGCGTCGACGTCGCCGGCGTGCTCGATCGCCAGGCAGCAGACGACCCCGTCGAAGCTGGCGTCGGCGAAGGGAAGCATCTCACCCCGCCCCTGCAGGTAGCGCGGCCCGGCGTGCCCGGCGGGCCCGGCGGGCGAGGCGGGCCTGGCGGGCGAGCCTGCCGGGCGCGGCAACGGCTGCTCGGCCGCACCCGCCTCGCCGCCGTGCGCCACCGCGTTGGCGAGCTGGGCGCGGGACGGGTCGATCCCCACGACGTGCGCCGCACTCCCGGCGGCGAGCAGGGCGCGGGCGACCTGGCCCTCACCGCACCCGAGGTCGAGCACGCGTTGCGAGCCGGCGAGCTGGGCGGCGACGAGCGGGAGGATCTGCAGCTCGTACTCCGGGTCGGCACCGCCGGTGAAGGTCTGCTTCCACCAGTCGGCGAGGGGGTCCCACAAGGCGCGCGGGTCGCCGTCGGTCATCCCGCCGCCCGTTCCTGCTCGAGGGGCCGCTCGCGCTCATCGGGTCGCGCCCCGCCCTGTCCGGGCGAATGCAGCGGGGCGCCGGGGTTGAGGTGCTCGTAGACGGCCACGGCGACCCGCTCGGGCAGCCAGTCGAGGGCGCGCAGCTCCTCGAGCGACGCGGCGCGCACGGCCCGCACGCTGCCGAGCTCGCTGGTCAGCCGCTTGCGCCGGGTCGGCCCGAGGCCGGGGATGCCGTCGAGCGCGCCCTTGGTCATCCGCTTGCCGCGCAGTTCCCGGTGGTAGCCGATGGCGAAGCGGTGCGCCTCGTCGCGGATCTGCTGCAGCAGGTAGATGGCCTGGGAGTCGCGCGGCAGGCGGATCGGCTCCTCCCGGCCGGGGACGTAGACCTCTTCGAACTGCTTGGCCAGCGCGGCGATCTCGACAGTCCCCGTGAGGCCGAGCTCCTCGAGCACGCGCACCCCGACGCCGAGCTGGCCCTTGCCGCCGTCGAGAAGCAGCAGCTGCGGCGGGTAGGCAAAGCGCGACGGCCGCTTGCGGGCGTCCTCGCCGGCGGCGGGCTCCGGCTCGCCGCCGGTCGCCGCCCGCCCGGCGTCCTCGCGCTCTCGCCGCGGCCGCCTCTCCGCCGGCGCCGGAGGCCGCGACAGGGGCGGACCCGTCGGGCGGCGGCACGAGCCGGCGCAACCGGCGGGTCAGCACCTCGTACATCGCCCCGTAGTCGTCGTTGCCCTGCACGGCGCTCACCTTGAAGCGGCGGTAGTCGCTGCGCTTGGGTAGCCCGTCCTCCATCACGACCATCGACCCGACGTAGTCGGTCCCCTGCAGGTGGCTCATGTCGTAGCACTCGATGCGCAGCGGCGGAATGTGCAGGCCGAGCTGCTGCTGCAGCTGCTCGAGCGCCTGAGCGCGGGTGGTCAGGTCGCTCGCCCGGCGCAACCGGTGGCGGGTGAGCTGCTCGGCGGCGTTCTCCGCCGCCACGGCGAGGAGCGCTCGCTTGCGGCCGCGCTGGGGGACGCGGATCTCCACCTTGGCGCTCGGCGGGCGGCCGCGGCGTGCCGCGGCGTCGCGCCCGTTGGCGCCGGGGTCCTCGCCCGCGCCGGCACGGCGGTAGGTCTCGCCGGCGGCGTGGCTGTCGCCGGCCGCGGCGCGCACGAGCACCGGCTGCAGTTGACGATCGGAGGCGACCCGCCGCTCGCCGAGCCAGGCCGCGTAGGTGGCGTCGTCCTCGGGCAGATCGGGGACCAGCACCTCGCGGGGGATGCCGAGCGGAGTCTCGCCGTAGCACTGCTCGAGCACGCGCCCGATCAGCGCCGGCCGGGTGAGCGGCTCGACCTTCTCGAGAATGAAGCCCTGTCGCCCGACGACCCGCCCCGAGCGAACGTGCAGCACCTGCACCGCCGCCTCGAGCTCGCCGTCGGCCAGGCCGATCGCGTCGAGGTCCTCGTGGGCATCGGCGACCATCTCCTGGCGCTCGGCGGCGAGGCGCACGGCCCCGAGGCGGTCGCGCAGCAGCGCGGCGCGCTCGTACTCGAGCGTCTCGGAAGCGGCGAGCATCTCGGACTCGAGACGGCGGATCACCGGGGCGGTGCGGCCCTCGAGGAAGGCCGTCAGCTCCTCGAGGTAGCCCTCGTACTCGGCCGGCTCGACGGGCTCGGTGCACGGCCCGCAACAGCGCTCGATGTGGAACAACAGGCACGGCCGCCCGAGCCGCTGGTGGCGTGCGAACTTGGCGTTCGAGCAGGTGCGGATCGGGAACGACCGCAACAGCAGGTCGAGGGTGTCGCGGATCGCCCAGGCGTGGGAGTACGGCCCGAAGTAGCGGGTGCCCTTGCGCCTCGCGCCGCGCATCACGAGCGCCCGGGGCCAGTCCTCGTCGAGGGTGATCGCCAGGTACGGGTAGCTCTTGTCGTCCACCAGGCGGACGTTGAAGCGCGGCCGGTTGACCTTGATCAGGGTGTACTCGAGCATGATCGCCTCGACGTCGGAGCGGACGGTGATCCACTCCACCGAGGCGGCCTGGTCCATCATCTGGGCGGTGCGCGGGTGCAGCGCCGAGCGGTCCTGGAAGTAGTTGGAGAGCCGCTGGCGCAGCGAGCGCGCCTTGCCGACGTAGATGATCCGCCCGTCGGCGTCCTTGAACTGGTAGGACCCCGGGGCGTCGGGGATGTTGGCCGGGCGCTCGAGCACTGCGACGAGGTTACGTCGGCGCGGGGCGCGGAAGGCCATTGCACGGCGTCACACCGCTGGCGTGCCCCCCGGACGGCGGCACGGGACGATCGCACTACAGTCGCGCTCACGCCGGCCTGGTACCCCGGCGGACATAACTGCTTCGGGCCGACATACCCGCGGATGGGCGACCAGGCTGTCCCCGCCGGCCGAATGACGAAGCGGCGAGAAGATCGGACGTTCGCCGGTGTTCCGTCTCCAGACCCTGCTCCCCGACCGATACAGCGCGGCCTCGCCCGACGAGCTGGCCGAGCGGATCGGTGCCGCCAAAGCCACTCTCGGGGACCGTTGCGTGATCCTCGGCCACCACTACCAGCGTGACGAGGTGATGGCCTGGGCCGACTCGCGCGGCGACTCCTTCGGGCTCTCCCGCTACGCAGCGTCGCTCTCGAAGGCCGAGTACGTCGTCTTCTGCGGCGTGCACTTCATGGCCGAGGCGGCGGACATCCTCACCGCCGCGCACCAGCACGTCCTGCTCCCGGACCTGAACGCCGGCTGCTCGATGGCCGACATGGCCGACCTCGACTCCGTCGAGACGGCCTGGGAGGAGCTCGCCGCCGTGGTCGACGTGGAGCGCGTCGTCCCGATCACCTACATGAACTCGGCGGCCGCCCTGAAGGCCTTCGTCGGCCGCCACGGCGGCTCGGTGTGCACGTCCTCCAACGCCCGCGCCGTGCTCAGCTGGGCGCTCGAGCGGGGCAGCAAGGTGCTGTTCTTCCCCGACCAGCACCTCGGGCGGAACACCGGCTACGAGCTGGGCTTCGGGCCGGCCGACATGGCGGTGTGGGACCCGCGCCGCGAGCTCGGCGGCCTGGAGGACGTCACGGTCAAGCAAGCGACGCTGCTGTTGTGGAAGGGCCACTGCTCGGTGCACCAGCGCTTCCGTCCCGAGCACGTCGCGGCCTTCCGTGAGGCCCACCCGGCCGGGGTCGTCCTCGCCCATCCCGAGTGTGCCCACGAGGTCGTCGAGCTCGCCGACGTGGTCGGTTCGACCGACGCGATCATCCGCTACGTCGAGGGCGCCCCGGCCGGCTCGGTGATCGGCGTGGCGACGGAGATCCACCTCGTGCACCGCCTCGACGCCGAGCACCCCGAGCTGAGCGTCGTCTCGCTCGACCCCCTCGTCTGCCCGTGCTCGACGATGTTCCGCATCGACGCCGCCCACCTGTGCTGGGTGCTCGAGGGCCTCGTCGAGGGTGAGGTGCGCAACCGGATCACCGTCGCGCCGGAGGTTGCGTCCGACGCACGCCTCGCGCTCGAGCGGATGCTCGCCATCACCTGAACCCGACGCCCGAGCACCCTCATCAGTGGGCTTCGAGGTCATCGACTAGACTAAGTTCGTGACTAAGTCCGTGGGTGTGCACGAGGCGAAGACGCAGCTCTCGCGCCTGCTCGACGACGTCGTGGCCGGCGAGGAGGTCGTGATCACGCGCCGGGGCGAAGAGGTGGCGCGTCTCGTCGCAGCGCGACCGGCACGAGCGCGCAGGTTCGGCATCGACCAAGGCCGCCTTGTCGTGCCTGACGACTTCGACGCCCCGTTGCCCGACGAGGTGCTCGCCGCCTTCGAGCGCTGACCGCGGACGCCGTTGCGCCTGCTGCTCGACACGCACGTGTTCCTGTGGTTGCTCAGCGAGCCGCAACGCCTCGGCGAGGAGCTCGCCGTGGTCGCCGACCCTCGGAACGAGCTCATCGTCTCCGCTGCAAGCTCCTGGGAGATCGCGCTGAAGCACGCCATCGGCGAGCTGGAGCTCCCCGAGCAACCCGCTCGCTTCGTGCCCGAACGGATCCGGGCGATCGGGGCGACACCACTCGCAATCGAGCACGTCCATGCCTTGGGGACCTGCGAGTTGCCGTCCCTGCACCGCGATCCGTTCGATCGGCTGCTCATTTCTCAGGCCGTGCAGCTTCGGTTACGCATCGTCACGGCGGACCGCCAGGTAGCTGCGTACCCGGTGGACTCTTTGCTGGTCGGCTGAGCACCCGACGCCGCGCCCCGAGCGGCAGCCGCTACAACACCACGACCGAACGCAGCACCTCGCCGCGCCCCATCTTGGCGAAGGCCTCCTCGACGTCACCGAGGCCGATCGTCTCGCTGACGAAGCCGTCGAGGTCGAGCTGGCCCTTCAGGTAGAGCTCGATCAGCGCCGGGAAGTCGCGGCTCGGCAAGCAGTCGCCGTACCAGGAGGACTTGAGCGCGCCGCCGCGCCCGAAGAGCTCGATGAGCGGCAGGTCGAGGTGCATCTCCGGTGCCGGCACGCCGACCTGGACGAGGGTGCCGGCGTGGTCGCGGGCGTAGAAGGCCTGCTCGTAGGTCGTCGGGCTGCCGACGGCCTCGATCGTCACGTCAGCGCCGTGGCCGTCGGTGAGCTCGCGCACCGCCTGCACCGGGTCGGTCTCGGTCGCGTTGACGACGTGGGTCGCCCCGAAACCCTTGGCCCACTCCAGCTTGCGCGGGTCGAGGTCGATCGCCACGACGAGGCGCGCCCCCGCAAAGCGCGCCCCGGCGATCGCCGCGTCGCCGACGCCGCCGCACCCGAACACCGCGACGGAGTCGCCGAGGCGCACGCCGCCGGTGTTCACCGCCGCGCCGAAGCCTGCCATCACCCCGCAGCCGACGAGGCCCGCCGCCTCGGGGCGGGCGGCGGGGTCGACCTTGACCGCCTGGCGGGCCGACACGAGGGTCTTCTCGGCGAAGGCACCGATGCCGAGCGCGGCCGAGAGGGGCGTCCCGTCGGCGAGGGTCATCGGTTGGGTGGCGTTCAAGCTGTGGAAGCAGTACCAGGGACGCCCGCGCCGGCACGAGCGACAGTGGCCGCACGGCGCCCGCCAGGCGATCACGACGTAGTCGCCGGGCTCGAGGCGCTCGACACCTGCTCCGACCGCCTCGACGACGCCGGCCGCCTCGTGCCCGAGCAGGAAGGGAAACTGGTCGTTGATCGCCCCTTCCCGGTAGTGCAGGTCGGTGTGGCACACGCCGCAGGCCTTGACGGCGACGACGGCCTCGCCTGGCCCGGGGTCGGGGACGAGCACCTCCTCGACGCCGACGGGCTCGCCGCGCCCGCGAGCCACCACACCACGCACACGCTGTGCAGCCATCCGCCGCCCCCTCCTCGTCGCTCCGCCAGGTCGCGGGCGCCGGCCGCGGCGCCGGCCGCGGCGGCGAGGCTACCCGAGGGTCGAGGCCGCCACCGAGTGCCGGGGTACCCGCACGGCAAAGGGCTTTCCCCACGCCGAGAACGACTCCGTGGACGAGACCCGGCCGGGATCCACGAACCTCGCGGCGACCGGCAGCTCGGGGCCTGTCGCCGCGAGGTCGATCGTCTCGATCGTCCCGATCGGGAAGCCCGTCGCCGGTGCCGCCGGGCCCTGCAGCTCGATCACCCGTCGGCCGGCATAGGCGCGCGTTCGCGTCAGGTGGAAGCGCGTTCCGGCGCCGGCGGGGAGGAGCCCGGCCGTCTCGTCACCCAGCACGATGCTCGCCCGCACCACACGGTACGCGCCGGTGCGCGGACCGAAGGAGACCCAGTGCCCGGCAACCGCCCAAGCCTGCCTCGCCGACATCGCGCAGCTGGCGGTGAGGGCGTCGGGGTCGCCGGTGCAGTAGCCGCGCGTCGGGGTGAGCACCGCGCCGAGGCGCAACCAGCGACCGTTCGAGGCGATCGACTCCGACAGGGTGCCCCCGGAGAGGCCCGAGCTCACGTCCACAGCGACGAACACACCGACTCCGGCATCGAGCTCGGAGAGTTCGCCCTGCAGGTGGACCCACCTCTGACGAGCGAGGGCGACCCGCGCCGCGGCGACCATCTCCGGCATCGGTGTACCCGACCCGGTGGCGACCGGCGCGCCCGCCGCCGGGCGCGGAGCGCTCCACGACGAGAAGGTGGCCGTCTCGGCGGAGGCCGGCAGCAGCACGACCGCCGCCCAGCTCGCCACGCCGGCGGCGGTGACCAGCACAACCCGGAGGAGCGCGCGGCGACGGCGTGCCGCAGAGCGGGTGGACCTGGACGGGCCGGAGGACCGGCCGCGAGCGTCAGAGCGGGGCGAGCTGGGCTGCATCGGCGGGCAGTGTAGGGGTGCCGTTCGGTGCCGTTCAGTCGCCTGACCTACTCCCTCGGGCCCCGACACGTCGCGGCGGCACCCGCCCGGGCGAGGCGCCGGCGTCAGGCCGAGCGGGCGAGCAGCGGGGCGAGGAATCGCCCGGTGTAGCTGGCCGCCACCGTGGCCACCTTCTCGGGCGGCCCCTCGGCGACGATCCGCCCGCCGCCGTCGCCGCCCTCGGGCCCGAGGTCGATGATCCAGTCGGCGGACTTGATCACGTCGAGGTTGTGCTCGATCACGACGACGGTGTTGCCCTGGTCGACGAGGCGCTGCAGCACGCCGAGCAGCTTGCGCACGTCCTCGAAGTGCAGCCCGGTCGTCGGCTCGTCGAGGATGTACATCGTCCTGCCGGTGGCCCGCTTGGAGAGCTCGGAGGCGAGCTTGACCCGCTGCGCCTCGCCGCCGGAGAGCGTCGGCGCGGGCTGGCCGAGGCGGACGTAGCCGAGGCCGACGTCGACGAGGGTCTGCAGGTGGCGGGCGATCACCGGCTGGGCGGCGAAGACCTCGAGCGCCTCCTCGCAGGAGAGGTCGAGCACGTCGGCGATGCTGCGGCCGCGCCACAGCACCTCGAGGGTGTCGCGGTTGTAGCGCGCCCCCTTGCAGACCTCGCACGGCACGTAGACGTCGGGTAGGAAGTGCATCTCGATCTTGATCGTCCCGTCGCCGGCGCAGGCCTCGCAGCGCCCGCCCGACACGTTGAACGAGAAACGGCCCGGCTGGTAGCCGCGCACCTTGGCCTCGGTGGTCTGGCTGAACAGGGTGCGGATCTTGTCGAACACGCCCGTGTAGGTCGCCGGGTTGGAGCGCGGGGTGCGCCCGATCGGCGACTGGTCGATGTCGATCACCTTGTCGAGCTGCTCTGCGCCGCTCGATCGAGTGGTGCCGCCCGGGCACGGTCTTGGAGTGGTAGATCCGCTGCATCAGCGCTCGGTGCAGGATGTCGTTGACGAGCGTGGACTTGCCCGAGCCCGACACGCCGGTCACCGCGACGAAGCAGCCGAGCGGGATGGCGGCGTCGATGTCCTTCAGGTTGTGCTCGCGGGCGCCCTTCACGATGATGCGTTCCTTGCCCGGGCGGCGACGCTTGGCCGGCACGGGGATCGAGAGCTCGCCCGAGAGGTAGCGCCCGGTGAGCGAGGCGGGCGAGTCCAGCAGGTCCTTCACGGTCCCGGCGACGACGACCTCGCCGCCGTGCTCGCCCGCCCCGGGGCCGATGTCGACGACGTAGTCGGCGACGCGGATCGTCTCCTCGTCGTGCTCGACGACGATCACCGTGTTGCCGAGGTCGCGCAGGCGCAACAAGGTCTCGATCAGCTTGCGGTTGTCCCGCTGGTGCAGCCCGATCGAGGGCTCGTCGAGGACGTACAGCACGCCGACGAGGCCGCTGCCGATCTGGCTGGCGAGGCGGATGCGCTGCGCCTCACCCCCAGCGAGGGTCGCCGCCGAGCGCGAGAGCGAGAGGTAGTCGAGGCCGACGTCGAGGAGGAACTGCAGGCGCGCCCGGATCTCCTTCAGCACGCGGGCGGCGATCATCACCTCGCGGTCGGTCAGCTCGAGCTCGCCGAGCAGGACCGTGGCTCGGCTGATCGGCTCAGCGGCCAGCTCGGCGATGTTCCGCCCTCCGACGGTCACCGCCAACGACTCGGGCTTGAGGCGCGCCCCGCCGCAAGCCGGACAGGGCACCTCGCGCATGTAGCCCTCGATCTGCTCACGCTGGTAGTCCGACTCCGCCTCGCTGTGCCGGCGCTGCAGCCAGGGGATGACGCCCTCGAAGGCCGTCTCGTAGCGTCGCACGGTGCCGTAGCGGTTCCGGTACGAGACCTGCACCTTCTTCGTCGTCCCGTGCAGGAAGGCCTTCTGGGCGGCCTTGGGCAGCTTGGACCACCGCACGTCGACGCCAACCTTCAGCTCGTCGGCCACCGCCTTGAGGATCCGGCCGAAGTACTCGGTGCGGGCGCCGGCCCACGGTGCAAGCGCCCCGAGGGCGATCGAGAGGTCGGGGTTGGGCACGACCAGCTCGGGGTCGACCTCGAAGCGCGTGCCGAGGCCGGCGCACGCGGGGCAGGCCCCGTAGGGGGAGTTGAACGAGAAGTTGCGTGGCGCGAGCTCGTCGAAGGACAAGCCGCAGTGCGTGCAAGCGAGGTGCTCGGAGAAGGTCAGCAGCTCCTCGTCGGCGGCCTCGTCGGCGGGGGACTCGCCCGCCGCCGAGCGCGCCCGGCCGCTCTTCTTCGCCGCGGCGCGCCCGGTGCCCGCCAGCTCGCGGGCCTCGGCGACCGCCTCGGCGCTACCTGCCTCGGCCAGCATGGCACGCTCGGCGCGGCCCGAGCCGAGCAGCTGGATCGCCGCCACGCCCTCGGCGAGGCGCAACGCCGTCTCGATCGAGTCCGACAGCCGCCGCTCGAGCCCCTCTCGCCGGATCAGCCGGTCGACGACGACCTCGATCGTGTGCGTCTCGTAGCGGCCGAGGTCGATCGAGGCACGCTCGGAGAGCTCGTGGGTGACGCCGTCGATGCGCACCCGGGCGTACCCTTGGCGGGCGAGATCCTCGAGCAGTGTCGAGTACTCGCCCTTGCGGCCCCGCACGACCGGGGCGAGCACGGCGAAGCGCGTCCCTTCCGGAAGGGCCATCACCTGGTCGACGATCTGGCTCGGGCTCTGGCGGCTCACCGGCAGGCCGCAGCTGGTGCAGTGCGGCTGGCCGATGCGGGCGTAGAGCAGGCGCAAGTAGTCGTAGATCTCCGTGACGGTGCCGACGGTCGAGCGCGGGTTGCGCGAGGCCGACTTCTGGTCGATGGAGATCGCCGGGGAGAGACCCTCGATGAAGTCGACGTCGGGCTTGTCCATCTGCCCGAGGAACTGCCGGGCGTAGGAAGACAGCGATTCGACATAGCGGCGCTGGCCCTCGGCGTAGATCGTGTCGAAGGCGAGCGAGGACTTCCCCGAGCCGGAGAGGCCGGTGAAGACGATGAGCTTGTCCCGCGGCAGCTCGAGCGAGACGCCCTTCAGGTTGTGCTCGCGCGCGCCGCGGATGACGAGGGAATCAGGCATCTTCCGGGCGAGACTACCGGCTGGCGGACGAGCGGGCGGTGGCGTGCGCCCACTCCTCACGCCGCGATCCTACGAACGCGTGTTCGCCAAGTCAAGCTGCGCCCTGCCGTCTCCCGAGACGGCCGGGAGACGGCGCGCCCTGCGAGTCGTCGCGGCGTCCGTCCCCGGGCCGTGGCTCGCCCAGCCCGGCGGTGGCGTACCGGCGCTGGTGCCTGCGGTGGGCACCGTCCGCCGGCTCGCTACGTTTCGGCCGTGCCGTTCGCCTCGGCCGGCCCGTCGGCATCCGTGGGCACGCGCAGCCCGGCCGACGGCTCCGCAACGACCGGCGCGTCCTGCCCGCGGCGAGCATCGCCGTCGGCCCGCACGACGGGAGCGCGCCTCGCGACGACGAGCCGGCCGAGCGTGGCGGGCGCGCCGAGCTCGAGCGCCACCAGGGCGATGAGTGCCACCAGGGCGGCGAGAGCCAGGTCGAGGCCGACCTCGAGCAGCGCCGGGCGGTACACGGCCACGATGGTGGTCGTCCCGGACGGCACGCGCACCGAGAGGAACGTCCCGTCCACCGCTGTCACGGGCAACGCCCGCCCGCCGGCGCTCACGTGCCAGCCGGGCGCGTCGGTGATCCGCAGCACCAGCTGTTGGGGCGCGCCGGGCGGCACCTCGACGCGCACGTCGTAGCTGGCGTCGCCGGGGTGGCTCGAGGCGAGCACGCGGGCGCGCCCGCCGAGGAAGGAGAAGCGGGCCGATCCCGGAACGGTGACGAGCTCGACGGGCGCCTTGGTCGGGCCCTCGATCGTCGCCAGCGGCCGCGTCCCTGCCGGGACGGGCGTGCCCTTCTGGACGAGCAGGTCCTGCACGCCGTACCGCCGGGCGAGCGACAGGGTGTCGACGGCCGGGGCGAACACGTTGAGGCCTCCCGCGTCCTGACCGGCGCCGGCGACGGGCCAGGAGTCGAAGTAGGCCTTCGGCGTGAGCGGATCGTGCACGGCCAGCTCGTCGACCCCGTAGGGCAGGTTCATCTCGGGGTACAGGCCGATACCGGTCCACTGGCGCACGCCGCACGACGCGGTCGTGCCGGCCGGGCACGTCGCGTTCGGGCCGTCGAGGCCGAGGAGGCGAGGACCGACGAGGTGTTGCAGGGTCGTGACCGCTCGGTCCGTCGGGTACATGGCCGCCGCGTAGCTGTTGAGCCCGACCCCGGCGAAGATCAGGAAGGCGGACTGCACCGCCAGCACGGTGCCCGCCGCCAGCGCCTCGGGACGTCGCCACGACCGCTGTCCCTCCCGGCCGACTCCCGCCAACATCCCAGCGGCGTCCTCGCCGTCCCACCGGGCGGCGTCCTCGCCGTCCCGCTGGGCCCGGCGTCGACGCCGCGAGGCCACGACGATCCCGGCCACGGCGAGCGCCATGACCGCGGTCTCGACGGTCGGCCAGAGAAGTGAGTCGTGGCGGACGGAGCTGGCCGAGAGCGGCGTGGCGTGCGGGTAGGCGGGCGTCGCCTCGGGAATCACGGCCGCCGAGGCCGACTTCGCCCACATGAGGGCGAGGACGGCGGCGACCACGAGCACGGCGATCCCGAGCGCAGCCTGCACAGCGGGCTCCCGCCAGCGACGCAACGACAGCTCAAGGCCGAGACCGGCGAGCATGGCCAGGGCGAACCCGAGCACGATGAGCATCCGCTGCAGCGCGACGCCTTCGAGGCCGAGGTGGGTGATCAGCCGTTGCACGGGGGCGTGGTGACCGAGGTTGTACACGACGAGCGCGCTGACGACCACCGTCGTGGTGAGCGCGAGCACCGCCGCGCGGCGCCACGCGACGAGCGCGGCGAGGGCTAGGACGAGCGCCACGACCCCGACGTAGGCAGCGGTCTCGTTGTAATTGAACGACGTCCCGATCCAGGTTCCCGACGGCGTGGCGGGCGTCTGCAACGGCAGGCCGTCGTAGCCTTGGGCGAAGACCAGCAGCCCGAAGTGCAGCGGGATGCCGGTGGAGGCGACCCGTCCGGCGCGGATGGACTCGCGGACGACGGCGATCCCGGGCAGCCACAAGGGCGCAGCGAGCGCCAGGCCGAACGCGGCGCCGCAGCCGGCGCGTGCCAGGCCGCTGAGCGACAGGCGGCGGCGGGTCAGGGCGTGCGCCGCGGTGCCGACGACGAGCAGCACTGCCAGCCCGATCGCCATCAGGACGTAGGTCTCGGGGAAGCCGCCGTAGATCGCGAACGCGACGGCGAGCGCGAGCAGCGCGATGCCACGAAAGCCGAAGCGGTTGCGGTAGGCGAGGATGCAACCGGCGACCACCCAACCCGACCACGCCAGCGGCCCGCCGATCGCCCAACCGAGCCAGGCGGCGAACGACCCCGACAGCATGAACGTCGTGCCCACGAACGCCGCCGCGGCCGGCCGGCAGCCGAGCAGGCGGGCGAGGACGTAGGCGCCGGTCCCGGCGACGAGCAGCTTCAGCCCGACGGTGACGAGGAAGGCGAGCGACAGCGGGAACAGGTAGCCGACGAGGCTCGGCAGGGCGAGGGCGGCCGACTCGAAATTCGAGCAGCTGGGGCAGCCCATTGCCCGCCAGCCCGTCCCACAACGGCAGCTCCCCGTGGTGCACGAGGCGCCAGTCGAGCGTGTTCCAGGCGACGTCCTGGTCGGCGATGTCACCGATCAGGTTGTTGTGCACGAGCGGCCCATGGATGCCGGGGCTCGTCAAGGTCGACAGCGTTGCGCCGAGGTCACCCGGCCCGAAGCTCGGGCCGTCCTTGATCGCCGGTGAGAGGAAGAGGAAGGCGACGAGCACCAGCCAAGCGACGGCGAGCACGTCGGGCAGCAGGCCGTCCCGCCGCGGCGACACGCCGCGGCGGGACCCTGGCAGGCTGTCGCGCGCCGGCTCCGCCCGCTCGAGGTCCCCGGGGACCGCCGTGGCGCTGGCCGAGGTCATCGAGGGTCGATGACGACGACCTCGGCCTTGTGGAACTCGCGGACTGTCGCGTAACCACAGCTCGCCATCGCCTTGCGCAGAGCGCCGGCCAGGTTGGTGGTCCCTGAGTCGTCGACAGCGGGCCCACGCAGGATCTGCTCGAGGCTGGCGCGCGGCTCGAGGCGCACGGGGCCTCCTCGCGGCAGCGTCGAGTGGTAGCTGCCCTGCTCGTAGAACACGCCCCGCGCCGGCGCCTCGTTCGCAGCGGCGAGCAGCTCCGAGAGCATCACGGCGTCGGCCCCGCATGCGACGGAGGGGGCGAGCTCACCGCTGTGGCGCACACCGTCGGCGATGACGTGCACGTACACACCGGTTTCCTCGAGGTGGCGGGTGCGCGCTCCGGCCGCGTCGGCGATCGCCGTGGCCTGCGGCACGCCGACTCCGAGGACGTCGCCGGTGGCGCGCCCGCGCCGACTCGGGCGCCGACGCCCCGAGGCCGCCGCGACCACCTTCCCCGACGAGCACGCCGACGGCGCCGGTGCGCATCAGGTGCAGCGCCGACTGGTAGGAGCTGCAGCCACCCACGACAACGGGAAGGTCGAGCTCGCGGATGAAGCGTTTCAGGTTGAGGGGCTCGGCCCCCTTGGCGACGTGCTCGGCGGACACGACGATGCCACGGATCACGAGCACGTCGAGCTCGGCTTCGAGCAGGGCAGGCGCGAGCTCGGCGGCGTGCTTGGGGGTCACCGCCCCGCAGGTCACCTCGACCAGCCCGGCGAGCTCGCGGATCCGCGCCGCGACGAGCTCTCGTCGGACGGGGGCGGCGTAGACGTCGCGCAGGCGCTCGGCCGCCTGCTCGACGGGCAGGCGCGCGAGCTCCTCGAGCACGGGCTCGGGATCCTCGTAGCGCGTCCAGACTCCTTCGAGGTCGAGCACGGCGAGCCCCCCGAGCTCGGACAGGCGCCGGGCGACGGCCGGGCTCGTCACGCTGTCGGCGGGGGAGGACATCACCGGCAGCTCGAAGCGGTAGGCGTCGAGCTGCCAGCTCAGGTCCACGTCCTCGGGCGCGCGCGTGCGACGAGAGGGGACCACGCTCACCTCGTCGAGCCCGTAGGCACGCCGGCCGGCCTTCCCGACGCCGATCTCGGCTTCGGCCACCTCGTCAGGACTTGGCGCGGCGACGCAACGAGCGGCGCGCGACGCGCCGGCGGCGGGCGGCGAAGGTCTCGGGATCGTTGAGCGGCGGGAGCTGGCGCACGAACGGCGGCGGCTCCATGCCGGCAGGTCGCTCGAACTGAACCTGCGGCTGGCGGCGAGCCGTCGACGGCGTACTGCGCCGATTCGTCTCGATCTGCTGCGCGTGCTTCTCTTCGTCCCGCTTGCGTTTTGCCGCCTTCGTGTCCAGCTTGTACCACTTGACCTTCGCCTGTGCCACCGGCGCCGCGAGAGGTTCGACGGTCGCCGGCGGCATGTCGTCCTCGAGGTACGGGAGCGGCGCGTCGGGGGCCCGTCGTCGGGCGGCGATCGGCTCGCGTCGTTTGGGCGCGGGCGGTGGCGGTGGCGCCGGAGGCGGCGGCGGAGCTGGAAGCTCGCCCATGTCCGCGCCTGTTGCGTCCTGAGGTCGCGCGCTGCTCGCCAATCGCGGCACACCGGTGGGGCTGGTCCCGTCGCCGAGACCTTGCACCTGTGCGTCGCGTTCGATGGTGCGGCGTCGCAGCACCTCGGCGACCGTCATCGGCCGCTCCGGAGGCGGCGGGATGGCGCCGCCCGGGGGCGCGGGCGATGGCGGCCGAGCGCCTGTGAGCGAGGCGGCGACGCCCGGCTCGCCGGGTGCCGGCGGTCCCGAGCCGGGCGCCCAGGTGAGCGGCGTGACGACGGCGGGCGTGGCGAACGAAACAGGCGATGGCGGGCCGGCCGGTGGCGCCGGCGCAGCGCCCGCTGCTGCGCGGGCCACCGGAGCGGCCGGAGCGTCGGGAGACCCGACCGGCCCGGGAGCCGCTGGCGGAGTCTCTGCAGCGGCACCGGGACCTTGCGGTGTCGGCTGCGGAACCGGCGGGCCGGCCAACACCTGGGGGGCCAAATCGGCGACGTCGGCACGGGAACCCTCGGATCGCTTGGGCTTCTTCGGCCTGCGGTCGAACTTGTACCAGGGCACCTTGGGAGCTGGAGCCGGCGCGCCGAGCAGCCTGTGGTCGCGGCGGCCTCGCTCGGCGCCGGCAGCCCGGGGATAGCCCCGGCGGCGGGACGTCCAAGGTCCGGCTGAGCCACCGCTGAACCCGTGAGGGCCACTCCCGCACCCCCCGCGCCCGCCGCGGCGGGATCCGCCGCGACAGCTGACGCGGCGTCCGGCTCTCCCTTGCCGCGCTTGCGAGGCGTGATCTCCCGCTTGTACCAGGGCACCTTGGATGCCGCAGCCGGGCTCGCCGCTCCGGCGGCGGCTCGAGCAGGAGGCGCCGGCGCCGTCGCGACCGGGGGCGGCGGCGTCGCGAGCGGGGGAGGCGGTAGCGGCGGGATCGGTGGAGGGATCGGCGCGACACGGGTCGCTGCGGCGGGCTGCGGGGCGGTTGCCGAGGGCGCCGGAGCGACCGGCGGCGGCGCCGGCGGCGTCCCCATCGGCGGCGCGGCAGCCACCGCGGAGACGCTCGACGTCTCGGCCGCGCGGGTCCCGATCGCGCTTCTTCCTCGACCCGAGCGAGATCTCCCGCTTGTACCAGGGAATCGCGCGCGATGGCGCCTCGGGAGCGCCCGGCGCAGCAGCGCCGGCCGCGCTCGTCGGCGGGGCCGGCGGCGGCCCAGCGAGACCGCCGGTCGACGTGGCGGTCGGCCGTGCCGGCGGCTGTGGCGGATCGGCAGGCGACGACGCCACACCGCTCCGCGCTGGCCGCGGCCGCGGCCGCGGCCACCGGCGGGGCGGCGGCCACCGGCGGGGCGGCGGCCACCGGCGGGGCGGCGGGCGGGACCGCGGGGATCCTCACCGGAGCAGGCGGGACGGGAGGCGTAGGGGGAGGCGGCACGGCAGGGGCGCCCGGAGGCGCAGCGACGAGTGGCGGCGAGGGCACTGCCGGAGCTGCCGGTGGCACGCCGGTCCGAGGAGGGGTCGGAAGTGCGGTGGCACTGGGGCGAGGGGCGACGGGTGGCGCAGGCAGTGGCGGTGGTGCAGTCGCAACGGGCGGGGCGGTCGGCGTCTGCGGGGCGGACGAGACCGGCGGGCGGGGCGTCGAGGCCGATCCTGGCAACGCTGGGCCGAGCTGTGGAGCCGGCGGGGGCTGCGGCGTGCCTCTCGGCGCGAGCTCGGACGGACCGGGGACGGCGGTGACCTGCGGAGCCGCCGCCGCGGCGGGACGGACTGCAACCTCGGCCGCGGCCGGCGCCGCAGCGCCGTGAACGGCCGAGGTCGTCGCGGCGGACGCCGGTATCGGCGGGGGCGGGAGCGGTACACCGGCCGTCGCGGAGGGCGCCACCGGGCGTCCGTCCGGCTTCGCCGGCGCGACCGGAGTCGCGGGTGCCACCGGAGGGGGGCTCAGCTCGGGCCCCGCCGCCGTCGAGGCTACCGGTGGCACCAGCGCGATCGGGATGTCGGACGATAGAGAGGTCGAGCGAACGCCGCGTTTGGCTTGCCGCTTCTGCGTCGCGCCGGGGGTGAGGTCCCGCTTGTACCACGGCACCTTCGCGGCTTGATCGGCCGTCCCCGCGGACGGGTCGGGTGGCTCGGCGGGCGAGGGAGCGGTAGGCATAGCGCCCGTGAGCGGTGTCGGCGAGCTCGTGCTCGCCGGCTCGGTCGCCGGCGCGAGCGAGTTCCGCTCGGCGATTCGTGCCGTGTTCCTCGGCGTGAGACTCCGCTTGTACCACGGCACCCTCCCCGCGGCAGCCGCCACCGCCCGTTCGGGTGTCGCGTCGGAGCGTGGCGTGGTCTCGACCGCGGGAGTCGCCGACGTGGGCAGCTCGGCGGCGGCGGGGCGGGCGACGGGCGCCGCAGGCGTGGCCGACGTACCGGATGCGCCCGCGGGAGAGCCAGCGGTGGTCGTCGGCGGCGTGGGCGCTTCCGCGGGCTCGGCCAGCCGAGCGGGTGGTGGCGCGACGACAGAGAACGGACGGACCGCCGAGAAGGAGGCGGGCTCCCCGGGGGCGGTTGCCGCAGGGCGTGTCGACGGGGGCACGGGCTCGGCCGCCGGCGCGGAGCTGGCTGCGGCCGCCGGCGCGGAGCTGGCGGCGGGTGCCGGCGCGGAGCTGGCGGCGGGTGCCGGCGCGGAGCTGGCGGCGGGTGCCGGCGCGGAGCTGGCGGCGGGTGCCGGCGCGGAGCTGGCGGCGGGTGCCGGCGCGGAGCTGGCGGCGGGTGCCGGCGCGGAGCTGGCGGCGGGTGCCGGCGCGGAGCTGGCGGCGGGTGCCGGCGCGGAGCTGGCGGCGGGTGCCGGCGCGGAGCTGGCGGCGGGTGCCGGCGCGGAGCTGGCGGCGGGTGCCGGCGCGGAGGGGATCGCGGCAGGCGGACGCTCTGGCGGTCCGCTGACGGTTCGAGGCGCCAGGGCGGGTGCCGGGAGGGGTTGGCGTGACGGGGCCGCGGCCGAGCTGGCCGGCTCCGCGGTCGGCGCGGGCTCGGACGGCCTCGGCGGCCCTGCCGTGGCGGAAGGCGCCGGCTGCGTGGCCGCGACGTCGCGAGGAGCATCCTTGTCCGAGATCGCCCGCTGCGGCGCCTGCTCGGCCGGCTGCGGCGCCCGCTCGGACTGCTTCCTGGCCGTCGCCCGCGGCGTGAGGTCTCGCCGGTACCAGGGCACCTTGCGCGGCTCGAGCACGGCCGCAGGACCCTCCTCGGCCGCGCCGCGTGCGTCGAGGGCCGTTTCGCCGGAGATCGACCCCGCGACGGGAGCAACGGACGCGGGAGGGGCCACGCTCGCCGCCGGCGGCGGTGCAGGCGGGCTCGCCGAGGACGGCGGCGCAGGCGGCTTCGGCGCTGGCGCAGGCGGGCTCGCCGAGGACGGCGGCGCAGGCGGCTTCGCCGCGGGGGCAGGCGGGCTCGCCGGCGGCGGCGGCGGCGAAGGGACGCGTGCAGCGACGCTCGAGCTCGATGGCTCCACGGCGTCGAGCGGCGATCCCGCCACTGGCGCGGGCGGGGACGGCGGCGCTGAGGACACGACCGGGACCGCCAGATCGGCGGGCAACGGCCCGAGCACCCGCACTGCCTCGCCCGCGTCGGGGGCGTCGGACGGCGTCGCGTCGAGCGCGATGCGCTCTGCGCCGCGCCCCGCCGCCTTCCTCGATCGTCGTGGCGTCAGGTCCAGCTTGTACCAGGGCACCTTGGCCTCGTCGCTGCCGGTGCTCGGCGGCACGGCGGCGCTCGGCGTCCCCGCACTGCCGCCGGATCGACGGCGCAGCCCGCGCCGGGCGCTCGCACGGGCGTCACCCTGCGGCTCGCGGAGGTCGCGGCCTGCGTCGGGCTCGGCGAGGGAACCATCCGTGACCGCCCCGGCCAGCGCGACCGGCGGCGCCTGTGCCTCGGGCGTCGTTGATCCAGAGGAAGGTGCTTTGTCGACAGGAGGCGGCGGGTCGGGAATGCGCGCGCCCAGGCCCCCGCGAGGCCGCACCAGCGGCGGGAGCTCGGGAAGCGAGCCGATCGACGGCACGGGCGGCGGCGGGGGGGGAACCGCCCGACGGCCTGGCGGGACGGGCTTGTCGGGGGCAGCAGGCCGGTCGTCCGCACCACGACGGGCGTCGAGCGGACGGACCCCGGCGGCGGACGGCCCGTTGCCCACGCGACGCTCGCCCGGGGCGAAGCGATCGCCACCGAAGCGCGTCCCGGACACGCCACGCTCGCCGGGGAGGGACCGGTCGACCGGGTCGGGGCGTTCGGTCGGGTCTGGCCGCTCACCGAGACCGGGGCGCTCGCCGGGAGCGCTCCGCTCGGCCGGAGCGAAGCGGTCCGTGCCGCGCGCCAGCTCGCCGAGCGCGAGGCGGTCGTTCGGGCCGGGGCGATCGATCCCGCCGCGACCGGCGGAGACGTCGAGATCGTCGAAGACGTCGGGGTCCGGACCGGGGCGCCGTGACTGGCGCGCCCCCACCGGTGGCGGGAGCGGGGGACGACCCGCCGCAGGATTGTCGCGCCGCCCCACCGGAATGAACGGTGACGGTGGCGCGCGGCGAATCGGCCGCGGCGGCGGTTCGGGCGACACCGGTGCCGGCGGCGTGAACACCGGCGCGTCGTCCTCGAACATCACCGCGCCGGCCCGGATCACGCCGGCGTCAGGATCGCGCGCGCCCGTGTCGTCCTCACCGGCGTTGAGCAGTGCCGTGGCGGCGGCGAGGCGCTCTTCCTTCGTGGCGGGCTCGGTCGTGCGCCGATCCCCGCGACCCGCGGCGCGGCCGGGTGCGTCCTCGCCGGCCGACTGGTCGAACACCCGCGGCTCGGGGGCGAAGGCCATGCGTCCACTCGCCTGTGGCTCGAGGTTGGGCGGCGGCGGGAACGGGATCGCGTCGTATCCCCCGCTGCCGGCCGCCGCGCCGGCGGGCACGCCCGGGGCACCGAAGCGGACCGACTGCACCGCTCGGGCACTGCCGACGCCGAGGGCGAGGCCGGCGAGCGCGGACGTGATTGCCAGCCCAGCGGCCTCGAGCCCGAGCGCACCGAGATTGCCGATCGGCGGGCTCCAGGCGGCGTGCACGAGGAAGCCGAAGTCGGGACCCGCCGTCCCGACTGCGTAGCGGCGCAATGCCTCGAAGTAAGCGGCGAGCTGCGCCGTGGCCACGAGGGTGATCACCGCGGCTCCGAGGCGCCGACGCAACCGTGCGCCGAGCGCGCTGCCGAGAGCGGCCACCTCGCTGCGACCGATCACCGCGGCGCCGAGCACCGGCAGCCCGACGGCCAGGGGGAGGGTGTCGCGTCCGGACCAGGTGAAACCGAATCGGTGCACCTGCGACCACGAGATCGCAACGGGCACGACGCCGATCGCGACGGCGAGCAGCGTGAGCGCGATGGCGTGGCGTACCCGGCCGAGCATGACGCCGCCGATGGCGAGGAATCCGGTGAGCAGCAGCCAGACGACGTAGGTGTATGTCGGCGCGTAGGTGTCGAACCAGCCGAACACGCCGATCATGCCCTTCAGGTAGCCGTCGTCACGGGCGAACGAGCTCTCGATGATCGTGGAGCTCGGGGTCCCCGCGGCGAGCGGCGTGCGGGAGTACTCGAGCAGCGAGTGCTCCTTCACGATCCACGCCGCTGCCGCGAGACCGACGAGCGCGCACGCGCCGAGCAGGTACTGGGTCCGGCGCCGGCGAAGGGCGCGGCCGAGGGCCCGCGGCTCGGCCACGGCGACGAGGACCAGGGCGGTGAGCAGCAGCCAGAACGGCGAGAGGCCGCGCACCAGCTCGAACACGCAGGCCGAGACACCGAGCGTGACAAGCAGCCCGGGCGGGGGATCCTCCAGCCGCTCGAGCACGAGCACGAGGCCGCTCGACCACGTGGCGATCGCCGCCGCTATCTCGAGACCGCTCGGGTTGACGACCCCGCCGAGGAAGATGGCCATCGGCGTCGCCGCGACGAGAACGCCGAGCAGCACGGCGCGTGAACGCGACCAGATGTAGGCCGACATCACCGCAAGGCCGATGAACACCGAGCACAGCAACGCGCTGAGCAGCCGCATCAGGTACAGCTCCGTCGTCGACTCGCCGAGCAGCGATGGCAGGCCCACGATCGCGTAGTACAGCGGGGGGTAACGTCCGTTGTAGATGAAGACCTGGCGGTCTGAAGCACCGCCGGAGGGAGCGGGGGCGCACGACGCCGGCACGGTCGGATTGCCGTGGTAGCAGCTCGGGATGTTGCGGCTCGTGGCGTAGAAGGCGGGGACCTTCACCGTCGAGAAGGGGCTCGCAGAGCCGTCCACGAAGTCACCGAGCGGTTGCCCGCGCACGATGGCGGCGGCGCGGATCACGTGCACAGGCTCGTCGGGACCGCTGAACAGCGGGGACGCAAGGCTCCATCCCGCCATGCAGACGAACGACGCCAGCACGCCAAGCGCGAACACCACCCACGCCGGCGGCCGCTGCGCCGGTGCGTGGGCAGGGCTACGGCGCATGTGCAGAGCCGTCGGCCCGGGGCGAGGAGGTTGAAAGCTCGTCGTCGGCTCCCTGTTGATCACGGTCCTGCTGTCGACCACGGTCCTGCCCTGCTCATGGCGTTCGCCACGGCTCGGTCCCGAGCCTGGCCGCGACGTCGCCCGCCGCGCCACCACCCAAGTTCTACGGCACGAGCGGCCGTTCAGGCTAGCTCGATGGCGGCACCGGGGGAGGCGTTAGCTGGGGACCGAGCTCAGTCGTGTCAGCAGGTCCCAGAGGACGCCGGCGGTGAGCCCCCACACGAGGTCGCCGGCGAGCTCCGGAGATCGTTGATCACGAGGCGTGGCGGTATCGGGTCCGAACGCGAAGAAGTACATCGGGGCGCCGCCCCACCGCTCTTCCCAACAGGCGCCCTCGCCCAGCAGTCGACCGAGCGGTGCCTCGATCAGCGCGTCGACCTCGCCGGGATCGGGTGCGAGGCGCGGCCGACCCTCGAGGACGGCGAGGAAGGCGGCGACGTGGCGCTCGCGACGGCCGTAGACGCCGAGCGCTCCGATCGCGGCGACGGCGGCGGGCTCGAGCCCGACCTCCTCGCTCGCCTCGCGAAGCGCGGCGTCGAGCGGCGACTCTCCGGGCTCGATGCGACCGCCCGGGAAGGCGACGTGGCCCGGGTCACGAAGGAGCAGGGCCGAGCGGCGGATGAGCACCAGCACGGCGTCGCCCGCCCGCTCGTACACCGGGACGAGGACGGCCGAGTCGGGCGCGCCGTCCGCCTCGGCGGGCAACGTGCTCACGAGCGATGCGACCTGGCTCCAGCAGAGCGGCGACCCCAACCACGGTGGAGGGCCGATTCGCACCGCCGCCGGCGGCCGCGGGACGAGCTGCCGGTAGCCCGTCACCACACGAGCAGCGTACCGCCGGGCGACGAAACGACCGGAACGTCCGGCGGCGACGCAGCCTGACCCTGCGCTGGCGGCGCCGCAAGTACACCCGGCGGCGGCTGCGCAATCGGGCCCTGCGCAATTGGACGGGCGCGGCGCCAGGCGGACCCTGCGCAATTGGACGGGGCGCCGGCGACGCGTCGTGCGTCACCGGCGCCCCGGAAAGGCGGGCCGAGCGGGGCGCTACATCATCCCCATGCCGCCGCCGGGCATCCCGGCGCCGGCACCGGCGGACTCCTTCTTCTCGGGCTTGTCGGCGATGAGCACCTCGGTCGTCAGCATCAGCCCGGCGATGGAGGCGGCGTTCTGCAGCGCGGAACGCGTCACCTTGGCCGGGTCGATGATGCCGCCCTTCACGAGGTCCTCGAACTGGCCCGTGGCGGCGTTGAGGCCCATCGAGCCCTCGAGGCGCTCGACCTCCTGCACCATCACGGCGCCCTCGAGACCGGCGTTCTGGGCGATCCACTTGAGCGGCTCTTCGAGCGCGCGCCACACGATGCGCGCCCCGGTCGCCTCGTCCCCGGTCAGGGAGTCGGCAACCTTGGCCACCGCCGGACGGCTGCGGACGAGCGCCGTGCCGCCGCCGGCGACGATGCCCTCCTCGATCGCCGCACGGGTCGCAGAGAGCGCGTCCTCGATGCGGTGCTTCTTCTCCTTGAGCTCGATCTCGGTCGCCGCGCCGACGCGCACCACAGCGACGCCGCCCGCGAGCTTGGCGAGCCGCTCCTGCAGCTTCTCGCGGTCCCAGTCCGAGTCGGTGTCCTCGATCTCGCGCTTGATCTGCGCGATGCGGCCCTTCACCTCGTCGGCGCTACCCGCGCCTTCGACGATCGTCGTGTCGTCCTTGGTGACGACGACGCGACGAGCCCGGCCGAGCAGGTCGAGGGTGACGGACTCGAGCTTGAGACCGACCTCCTCGGAGATCACCTGGCCGCCCGTGAGGACCGCGAGGTCCTGCAGCATGGCCTTGCGACGCTCGCCGAAGCCGGGGGCCTTGACCGCGACCGAGTTGAAGGTGCCGCGGATCTTGTTCACCACGAGAGTGGCCAGCGCCTCCCCCTCGACGTCCTCGGCGATGAGCAGCAGCGGCTTGCCCGTCTGCATCACCTTCTCGAGCACCGGCACGAGGTCGTGCACGGAGCTCACCTTGGAGTTGACGATGAGCAGGTACGGGTCCTCGAGCACGGCTTCCTGGCGCTCGGGGTCGGTGACGAAGTAGGGCGACAGATACCCCTTGTCGAACTGCATGCCCTCGGTGAACTCGAGCTCGAGGCCGAAGGTGTTCGACTCCTCGACGGTGACGGTGCCGTCCTTGCCGACCTTGTCGATGGCGTCGGCGAGCACTTCGCCGATGGAGGCGTCGGCTGCGGAGATAGCCGCCACCTGGGCGATCTCGTGGCGACCCTCGACCTCGCGCGCCTGGCCGTGGATCGACTCGACCACCGCTGCGACGCCCTTCTCCATGCCGCGCTTGAGCGAGAGCGGGTTGGCGCCGGCGACCACGTTGCGCATGCCCTCGTGCACGAGGGCTTGGGCGAGGACGGTCGCGGTCGTCGTGCCGTCACCGGCGACGTCGTTCGTCTTGGTCGCCACCTCGCGCACGAGCTGGGCGCCCATGTTCTCGTAGGGATCCTCGAGCTCGATCTCCTTGGCGATGGTCACACCGTCGTTGGTGATCGTCGGGGCCCCGAACTTCTTCTCGAGCACGACGTTGCGGCCCTTCGGGCCGAGGGTCACCTTGACGGTGTTGGCGAGCTTGTCGACGCCGTTCTCCAGGCCACGGCGCGCCCGCTGGTCGTAGATGAGGACCTTGGGCATCAGGCACCGACCTTGGCGAGCACGTCGCGGCTCGAGAGGATGAGCAGGTCCTCGCCGTCGATGGTGATCTCGGTGCCGCCGTACTTCGAGTACACGACCTTGTCGCCGACCTTCACGTCGAGAGGGACGAGCTCACCGGTGTTCTCGGCGCGCCGGCCCGGGCCGACGGCGAGCACCTCACCCTGCTGGGGCTTCTCCTTGGCGGTGTCGGGAATGACCAGGCCCGAGGCGGTCGTCTCCTCGGCCTCGCTCGGGCGAACGACGATGCGGTCGTCCAGCGGCTGCAGACTCATTGCTGAGGCCTCCTGTGGCTTCTAGCACTCTTGGTTGACGAGTGCCAGGATAGCGGCTCCGGCGAAGGGTTGGCAAACCGCCCCCGCGAGTGCTGACCCGCTCGGCGGCGACCCCTGGCGCCCAGGTGGGTGGCCGGGAGCCGGCAGTAGCGTTCCGACGTGGTCCCGCGCTCGCTCGACGGCTACCTCACCGGCGCGACCGCCGCCGCAGGGAGTCTGATCGGGCTGTTGTTCGTCGCCGTGTCGCTGCGCCCGGCATCGGTTTTCGGCTCGACCGCCCCCAAGCGCAACCGGATGCTCGCCGAGAGCTCCTTCGTCGCTCTCGTCAATCCCTTCTTCGTGAGCCTGTGGGGCCTGCTGCCGGGCACCAACTTCGGGATCCCGGCCGTGATCCTCGGGACGCTCTCGCTCGCCTACACGCTCGTGTTGCACCTTCGCCTGGCGTTCGAGGTGGGGCGTTCGGTGCTCGCGGCCAGCCTCGTCTCCTACAGCGCCAGGTCGTCCTCGGGGCAATTTTGCTCGCCCATCCCGACGAGACCGCCATCACGCGCAACCTCGCCGGCTTGATGCTCGTCTCGTTCGCCGTTGCGCTGGCGCGGGCCTGGAAGCTCATGCAGCTCATCGCAACCGAGCCCGACCCCGAGCAGGCGGTGCCCGCCGAGGAGGGCGAGCCCGTCCGCCGGCCGAGGTAGGCCGACCGCCGGTCAGGTCAGCGGGAACCCGAGGCTCGGCACCGCGCCGGCGGTGAGCGGCGTGGGGCCGTCGCTGCGTAACCGGAAGTAGCCGGCGGAGGCGATCATCGCCGCGTTGTCGGTGCACATCGCCCGGCTCGGCAGGAATGCCCGCAGCCCGGCCGACTCACAGGCCGACACCGTCGCCTCGCGCAGCGGGCCGTTGGCGGCGACGCCTCCGGCGAGGCAGACCGAGCGCGCCGCGCCCGCCGCCGCCGCGGCCATCGCCTTGTGCACGAGCACGTCGACGACCGCCTGCTGGAACGAGGCGGCCACGTCCGCCGTGGCGACGTCGGGGTGATCGCGTACATAGTGCACGACAGCGGTCTTCAACCCGCTGAAGGAGAAGTCGAGGCCCTCGTCGAGCATCGGGCGAGGGAAGCGGATGGCGCGCGGGTCGCCCTCCCGGGCGGCACGCTCCACCGCCGGCCCACCGGGGTAGCCGAGCCCGAGGAAGCGCGCCACCTTGTCGAAGGCCTCCCCGGCGGCGTCGTCGACGGTGCGCCCGAGGAGGCGGTACTCCCCGGGGGCGGACATGGAGACGAGGAGGGTGTGGCCGCCCGAGACGAGCAGCACGACCGAGGGCAGCTCGAGGGCGGCGTCCTCGAGCAGCGCGGCGTACAGGTGGCCCTCGAGGTGGTTGACACCGACGAAGGGAACCCGCCAGGCCATCGCCAGCGACTTCGCCGCGGAGACGCCGACGAGCAGCGAGCCGATCAACCCCGGACCGACGGTGGCGGCGACCGCCTCGACCCCGGGCTCGGCGGCCCCGAGCCCGGCGCGCTCGAGGGCCTCCTCGACCACGGGCAGGATCGCCTCGACGTGCGCCCGCCCGGCGAGCTCGGGGACGACGCCGCCGTAACGGGCGTGCAGGTCGACCTGGCTCGAGACGACCGAGGAGAGCACACGGCGCCCGTCCTCGACGACGGCGGCCGCCGTCTCGTCACAGCTCGTCTCGATGCCGAGCAGCAGGCTCACGCCAGGCCGAGGCGCCGGGCGACGTCCGCCAGCCGCTCCTCGTAGGAGGCCCCGTCGACGTCGTGCGCCCACATCACGATGGCGTCCTCGTTCACCTCGGCGTAGTAGTTCTTGCGGATGCCGGCGGGTGCGAAGCCAAACAGCCGGTACAGCTCCTGGGCACGATGGTTGGAGACGCGCACCTCCAACGTGAGGGCGTTCGCCCCGCGGCGGCGCGCCTCGCGCACGATCTCGTAGACGACGCGCATCCCGACGCGCCGGCCCTGCCAGGTGGGGTCGACGCCGACGGTGGTGATGTGGCCCTCGCCGGCGACGATCATGCAGCCGGCGTAGCCGACCACGGCGCCGTCGACGACGGCGACGAGGTAGGCACGCGTCGCAGGCTGCGAGATCTCGCTCAGGTAGAGGGCCGCGGACCACGGCCTGGGGAACACCTGCTGCTCGATCGCCAGCACGGCACGCACGTGCCGCCGGCGCATGCGCTCGATACGTACCGTCGCGCCGGGCGTCGGAGGGGGAACCGCCGGCTGGGCGCTCCGGCGCAGGGACAGCCGCAGCGCCACGCGTGGCATCGTAGGCAGTGCCGCCGCCGGGCGTGACGGCCTCGAGGACGATGGCCCGCGACGACCCGCCGGGGCAGATCTCACGGACGCGTCGACCAGTTGATGCGGGCGTCGGCGGCGCGCAAGTAGCAGGGTACGAGGGCGGCCGGCTCGACCCCGCCGCCTTCGGCGAGGCGCCGGCGCGCCAGCTCGACGAGCGCAGCCACCGGCGGCGCAGCGAACAGGTCCCCTCCGAGCACGGGAACCGGCCCCCCGCAGACTCGGAGCAGGCTCGAAAGCTCGTCGCCGTAGCGGCGCGCCCCGTCCCCGACGAGCAGCGCGGGACGGCCGAGCACGGCGAGCTCGCCGGCGAGCGCCGCCGGCGAGCCGAGCCGCGCCGGACCACCGGAGATCGCCCAGGCCACCTCGCCGCGCCGCACGTCGACGACGGGCACGGCGAGCGAGCCCGGCTGGGCGAGATCGCCTGGCTGGACCAGCGCGCCCGCGGCGCGGGCCCCCCGGCGGCACCGGAGGCGGCGAAGGCAAGCACCTCGAGGCTCGTGAGCCCGACGGCGGGGACGCCGAGGGCCATGGCGAGTCCCTTGGCCGCCGCTACGCCGACCCGGAGGCCGGTGAACAGGCCCGGCCCGAGGTCCACGGCGACGGCTCCGATCTCGCGGAGCTCGATGCCGGCGAGGCGGCAGACGGCCTCGATCGCCGGATGCAGCGTCTCGGCGTGGCGACGGCCGGGTCGCGCCGTCACCGCGGCGAGCAGCCCGCCGGCGCCGGCGAGCGCCGCGCCGACCTCGATCGTCGCCGTCTCGATACCGAGCACGAGCCTGCCGCCCTCCGCCGACGCCTCGGCGCCGGCGCCGGCGCCGGCGCGGGCGCTCACGGGGGGGTCGAGGGCACGAGGCCCACGTCACGCAACCGCGCCTCAACGCCCGCAAGGCGCGCCGACCACGAGGGCGTGTCGGCGCGCAGCTCGAGGAGGCGCTCGTCGCCCCGGCCCGGAGGCGCGCTCAGCTCGACGCTCAGCGCGCCGTCGCCGTAGAGCGGCGCGAGCGCCTCCCCCCACTCGACGATCGCCACGCCTCCCTCGTCGAGGGCCTCCTCGAGCGCCAGGTCGAGCGCCTCGCCGAGGTGCTGCAGACGCCAGGCGTCGACGTGGGCGACGGGCGGCGTCGTCGCGTACAGATGACAAAGGGTGAAGGTCGGGCTCGTCACCGAGTCCCCACCGCCGAGCGCCTCGACGAGGCCCTTGACGAGCGTCGTCTTGCCGGCTCCAAGCTCGCCCGTGAGCAGCACGACGTCACCCGGTCGCAGCTCGCCGGCGATCGCCCCGCCCACGGCCCGCGTCGCTCGCGCCGAGTCGCTGCGCAGCTGAAGGACGCTCACCTCGCGGCGTTCGCCCGGGCGAGCAGCTGCTTGGCGCGTACGAAGTCGGACCGCATCTGGGCGAGCACGAGGCCGCCGCTGCGCAGCGCCGCCGCCGGGTGGAAGGTCGGCACAAGCTGTCCCGAGCCGAAGGGGTAGGCCTGGCCGCGCAGCCTGGTGACACCTTCGTTGCGCCGCAGAAGGCTGCGCGCGGCGAAGTTGCCGAGCGTGACGACCACGGCGGGCGCGACGAGCTCGAGCTGGCCGGCGAGGAATTGGGCGCACGCGTCGACCTCGGCGGGAAGCGGATCGCGGTTGTCGGGCGGGCGGCACTTCACGACGTTGGCGACGTAGCAGTCGGCGCGGGCGATGCCGAGCTCCTCGGCGATCAGGCGGTCGAGCAGCTTGCCGGACTTGCCGACGAATGGCTCGCCGGCGAGGTCCTCGTCCCGCCCGGGTCCCTCGCCGACGAGCATCAACGGTGAGCGCGGGTCGCCGTTGGCGAACACGACGTTGGTCCGCGTCGCGCGCCAGCGAGCAGGCCACACAGCACGCCGCGGCGTCGGCGAGCCGACCGAGGCGGACGAGGCGCTCCTCGGGCGGGAGGGTGGCGGTCATCGCCCGGCGAGGTGGACGCGGGCACGCGCGGACCGATGCCGCACAGCACCTCCCAGCTGATCGTCCCGAGCCGGCGGGCCCACTCCTCGGCACTGATCGCCTCCTCGCCCTGGTAGCCGATGAGCACGACCTCGTCGCCGGCTTGCACGTCGCCCTCCGGCCCGCAGTCGACGATGATCTGGTCCATCGTCACGGTGCCGGCGATCGGGCGGCGCCGCCCGCGGATCAGCACCTCGCCCCCGCCGTCGAACAAGCGGCGTGGCACGCCGTCGTGGTAGCCGGCGGGGACGACGGCCACCTGCGAGTCGGCCTCGAGCGGGCGCGCCAACCCGTAGCTGACGCGCTCGCCGGCGGCAAGGCGGCGCACGAGGTGGACGCGCGCCTTCCAGGACAGGGCCGGGCGCAGATCGATCCCCGACGACGCGATTGGCGAGTAGCCGTACACGGCGATCCCGCAGCGTACGAGGTCGAGGCGCGTCTCGGGGTGGGCGATGGCGCCGGCGGAGTTGGCGAGGTGCACGAGCGGGACGGCCACCCCCGATGCGGCGAGGCATCGCCGCGCCGCGAGCAGCGCGACCAGCTGGGCGTCGGTCACCGGCGAGGCGGTGTCCTCGGCGAGAGCGAGGTGGCTCCAGAGCGCTTCGGTGCGCAGCGCCGGGGCCGCGGCGAGCGCGCCGGCGAGCGCCGGCAGCTCGGCGGCGTCGGCGCCGACGCGGTGCATGCCGGTGTCGACCTTCACCTGCACCGGCACCGGCACCGGCGGCGGGGGCGGCGTCGCTGACACGGGCGCGGGCGAGCCGGCATCGGACGACCCGGCGACAGGCGATCCGTCCGCAGCGGCGAGGCAGTCGCCGAGGGTCACGGCCAGGCATGCGGCTGCGGCGATCCCCCCCGGGGTGTACAGCGTCGGCGTCAGACCCGCTCGCAGCGCCGCCTCGAGCCCGTCGGGCGACGGCTCGGAGAGCACGAGGACGCGTCCCGAGACGCCGGCACGGCGCAGGGTCAGGCCCTCCTCGACAAGTGCGACGGCGAGCCAGCCGGCACCGCCTGCGAGTGCCGCCGGTGCGACCTCGGCCGCGCCGTGGCCGTACGCGTCGGCCTTGACGACGGCGCACAACGCGGCGGGCGAGACGAGGCGAGCCAGCACCCGCGCGTTGTGCTCGATCGCCGAGAGGTCGACCTCGAGCCAATTCGGGCGATAGCGCTCGCTCACGCGGTCAGGAGCGCGCCGCGTGCTGAGCACGGCCGAGACCAGCCCTGGGAGGTCCCCGGCGACGAGGCCCTCGGCGCGCCCGAGCCCCGCGGCGCGGCCGTGGACGTGCGCCCCGAGTGCCGCGGCACGAAGCGGCGGCAGGCCACGGGCGAGGAAGGCACCGATCACCCCGGACAGCACGTCGCCCGTGCCCGCCGTGGCCAGTCGGCTCGAGCCCGCCGCGGCGAGCAGGACGTCGCCCTCGGGCGCGGCAACGACGGTCGTCGAGCCCTTGAGCAGCACGGTGACGCCGAAACGCGACGCCACGTCACGCACCTCGGCCAGCCGGTCGGCGCCGACGGCGTGGCCCGTGAGGCGGGCGAACTCGCCCTCGTGCGGCGTGAGCACCACCGGCGCCGAGCGCCGTGCGAGGATCGCGCCGGCCCCGAGCGGGTCGGCCTGCGCGTCCTCGAGCTTCCCCAGGCAGTTCAGACCGTCCGCGTCGAGCACGACGGGCAGGTCGGCCTCGGCGAGCAGCCGGCGCACCGCCACCCGGGCAGCTTCGCCGGTGCCGAGGCCGGGCCCGAGCACGAGCGCCTTGCAGCGCTGCGCCTGCTCGAGCACGACGGGGGCCCAGTCCTCGGGCGGGACGGCGACGGCGACGACCTCCGCCACCGGTACCGTGCCCGGCGCCACGCCCGGCGAGGCGAGGCGGACCATGCCCGACCCGGAGCGCATCGCCGCGCGCGAGCACAGCTCGGCGGAGCCGAGCATCCCCGGCGAGCCGGCGACGACCGTGACGGCGTGCTGCCATTTGTGCGCGTCCCGCCCGAGCGGCGCCAGCCAGCCGACGTCGGCGTCCTCGACCTCGTGCGCGGCGGTGCGCCCCGGGTCGAGGCCGATGTCGGCGACGTGCACGACGCCCGACCGAGCCTTCCCCTCGCCGAGCAGCAGGCCGAGCTTGAGCGCGGCGAAGGTCACCGTGACGTCGGCGACGACTGCGCCGGGAGCGGCCTCCCCCGTCTCGGCGTCGACCCCCGACGGGATGTCCACGGCGAGCACGGGCGCCCAGGGCGGCGGCGCGGGCGCGTCGTAGCTGCCACGGAACCCCGTGCCGTAGGCGGCGTCGACGACGAGGTCGCATGGTGGCAGGCGCCGCGGCGCCTCGCCGGCGGGGATCACGGTGCACCGCGCGCCCCGGCCGGTGAGCACCCTCGCCGCCACCCGCCCGTCGTCGCCGTTGTGGCCACGTCCCGCGACCACGACGACGCGCCGGCCGTAGCCGCCCGCCATCATCGACAGGGCACGCGCCGACACGGCCCGCCCGGCGCGCTGCACGAGCGTCTCGAGGCCGACCTCGGCCTGCGCGGCTTCGTCGGCGGCGCGCATCTCGGCGGGCGTGCAGACCGGCCTCACGTCCGCTCCTCCCCGTCGGCGAGCACGACGGCGCACGCCGTCAGCTCGGTGTGGGTGAGCGACACGTACCAGCTCCTCACGCCGCGCGCCGACGCGAGGCTCGCCGCTCGGCCGCTCGCCTCGAGTCGCGGCGCGCCGCCGGGGCCGGTGAGCACCTCGAGCTCGGCGAGCCGCACCGCCCCGAGACCGACGCCGAGGGCCTTCATCGCCGCTTCCTTGGCGGCGAAGCGCGCCGCCAAGCCGGGAACGGGATCGACGCGGGCGTCGAGCTGGGAGCGCTCGCGCGCCGAGAAGGCGCGCTCGAGGATCCGCGGCCGGCGGGCGAGAACGTCGCGGAACCGCTCGAGCTCGACCGCGTCGATGCCCACCCCGATCACTCGGCCCCGATCACTCGGCCCATGCAGCCCCGATCATGCAGCCCCGATCATGCAGCCCCGATCACTCGACGGTGACGACCTTGGCCAGGTTGCGAGGGCGGTCGACGTCGTTGCCGAGGGCGCGGGCGATCGTGTACGCGAAGCACTGCAGCGGCACGACGGCGAGCACCGGCGAGACGACCTCGTCGGTGTGCGGCACGCGAAGCACGGCGTCGACGGCGCGAGCCGTCTCGCTGTCGCCGTCGTCGGCAAGCGCCACGACCGTCGCGCCGCGGGCTCGCATCTCCTCGACGTTGGCCATCACCTTCTCCCACAGCGGCGTGCGGGTCGCTGTGACCATGACGAGCGAGCCAGGCTCGATGAGGGAGATCGGCCCGTGCTTCATCTCCCCCGCCGCGTAGGCCTCGGCGCGTACGTAGGCGAGCTCCTTCAGCTTGAGCGCGCCCTCGAGCGCCACGGGGTAGCCGATGCGCCGGCCGAGGAAGTACACGTTGCGCACGCTGGCGAAGCGCTGAGCCACCTCGGCGTAGTCGGGAAAGCGGGCGAGGATCCCCTCGAGCTGGCTCGGCAGGGCGAGCAGGTCGCGGGCAGCGCCGGCGGCGGCCGCCTCGTCGATGGCCCGGCGCACGCGGGCGAGGTGCAGCGCGAAGCACTCGAGCAGCACGAGCTGCGCGACGTGGCACTTGGTCGAGGCCACGCCGATCTCCGGACCGGCGCGGGTGTAGAGCACGCCGTCGGCCTCGCGGGCCATCAGCGAGTCGACGACGTTGGTCAGCGCGAGCACGGTGGCGCCGCGACGGCGCGCCTCGCGCAGCGCCTTCAGCGAGTCGGCGGTCTCGCCCGACTGGCTGATCGCCACGACGAGCGTCCCGTCCTCGACGACGCTCTCGCGGTAGCGGTACTCGCTGGCAATGTCGGCCTCGGCGGGGACCTTGGCCCAGGCCTCGAGGGCGTGGCGCCCGACGAGCGCGGCGTGGTAGCTCGACCCGCAGGCGACGAGCACCACGCGGCGCAGCGCTGCGAGCTGTTCGTCGGCCACGGCCAGCTCCTCGAGCTCGGTCGTGCCGTCGGGCCGCACCCGGCCGAGGAGCGTGTCGCCCACGGCGCGTGGCTGCTCGAACATCTCCTTGGTCATGAAGTCGGGATGGCCGCCCTTGCGTGCCGCATCGAGGCTCCATCCGACCTCGAGCCGCCGCGGGACCACGTCCGCGCCAGTGGCGTCGAGGACGCGCAGCGAGCCGGGCCGCACCTCGGCGACCTGGTCGTCCTCCAGCTGGTAGAGCTCGCGGGTCGTGCCGAGGACGGCGGCGATGTCAGAGGCGACCACGCCGAGGCCCTCGGCGCGACCGATGATCAACGGCGAGGTACGCCGCGCGACGACGATCACCTCGGGCTCCGCGCTGATGCACCACGGCGATGGCGAAGTCGCCGCTGGCGCGGGCGACGGCATGGCGCACGGCTTCGAGCAGGGAGCCCTCGCCGTTCGCTACGCCGTCGCCGTTCGCCGCGCCGTCGGCATTCGCTGCGCCGTCACCGTTCGCTGCGCCGTCGGCGTTCGCTGCGCTGGCCAGCTCGGACTCGATCAGGTGGACGAGCACCTCGGTGTCGGTCTGCGAGGTGCGGCGGTGCCCGGCGGCGTCGAGCTCGGCGGCGAGCTCGCGGTGGTTCTCGATGATGCCGTTGTGGACCAGGGCGATCCGACCGCTGCAGTCGACGTGCGGGTGGGCGTTCGGCTCGCTCGGCGCGCCGTGCGTCGCCCAGCGCGTGTGGCCGATGCCCGCCGCGATCGCCTCGGGTGCGCCATCGAGCAGCGAGCCGAGGCGCTCGACCGACTCCGTGCGGTCGGCGGCGCGAACCCGCCACAGCCGGCCGGTCTTCGCGTCGACGGCCGCCACGCCTGCCGAGTCGTAGCCGCGGTACTCGAGCGCGGCGAGCCCGTCGAGGAGCAGCGCCAGCGGCTCAGCGGCGCCGGTCACTCCGATGATCCCGCACATGACGAGACACCCTACGGTCCCACGGAGCCAGGTCTGGCGTCGGCCGTGGCGTCGGAGCCCAGAGCGATGGGATCACCCGGCGGCTCCCCGAGCGCGGCCCGCACGGCGCCGACGAGGCGCTGCACGATCACGGTGGCGGTCTCCTCGGACTCTGCCTCGACCATCACCCGCACCTTCGGCTCGGTTCCGCTGGCACGCAACAGGACGCGCCCTCGCTCAGCGAGGTCGGCCTCGGCGCGTGCGACTTCCTCCCATACCGCGGCGGCCCGCTCCAGCCGGCGCGGCTCGGGCACCGTGACGCTCACCATCACCTGCGGCAGGCGGGTCATCGCCTCGGCGGCGAGCTCGGCGAGCGGCCGCCCGTCGCGCGCCAGCAGCTCGAGCAGCTTGAGTCCGCTCAGCATCCCGTCGCCGGTCGTGGCGTGGCGGCGGAAGATGATGTGCCCGGACTGCTCGCCACCGAGCACGAGCCCGTGGGCGTCGATGGCGTCGGCCACGTGGCGGTCCCCGACAGGTGTCTCGTGCAGGCCGATCCCCCTCGCCTGCAACGCGCGACGCAGCCCCAGGTTGGAGAGCACCGTCGCGGCGATGGCGTGCTGGTCGAGCTCGCCTCGATCGTCGAGGTCGGCGGCGAACATCGCCAGCAGCTCGTCGCCGTCGACCAGCACCCCGCGATGGTCGACCGCGAGCATGCGGTCGGCGTCGCCGTCGAAGCCGAGCCCGAGGTCGGCGCGGCTGGTGCGCACGGCCTCGGCGAGCACCTCGGGGTAGGTCGAGCCGCAGCGCTCGTTGATGTTCGTGCCGTTCGGCTCGATCGAGAGGAAGGACGCCTCGAGCCCGCCGAGCTCGCCGAACACCCGCGGGGCGACGACGCTCGCCGCGCCGTTGGCGCAGTCGCAGACGACACGCAGCGGGTGGCGCGGCTCGAGCGAGACGGCGCCGAGCAGGTGGCCGGCGTACTCGGCGAGCGCGCCGGCGTCGCTCACGAGCTCGCCCACGCCGATCCCCTCCCGCCCGGGGGCGACGCCGTTGCCGGCAGCGTCTCCGTTCGCGCCGCCCGCGAGCAGGAGCGCCTCGAGCTCCTCCTCGACGGCGCGCTCGAGCGAGTCGGGCAGCTTGGTGCCGGCCGGGGAGAGCAGCTTGATGCCGTTGTCGGGGAACGGGTTGTGCGACGCCGAGATCATCGCCGCGGGCAGGCGGCGCGCCGCAGCGAGCCACGCGAGGCCCGGCGTCGGGATGACGCCGACGTCGAGGACGCGCACACCCTCCCCCGCCAGCCCGGCGGAGAGCGCCGCCTGCAGCATCGGGCCGGAGCGGCGCGTGTCGCGCCCGACGAGGAAGGCCGGCGCGCCCAGCCGCCGGGCCGCGGCGCGCCCGAGGGCGAGCGCCAGCTCGGGGGTGAGCTCGCTGTTGGCGACCCCGCGCAGGCCGTCGGTGCCGAAGCGCAACACGCTCAGGACCGCGCCCGCCCCCACGCGTGGAGGCCCGTCCTCAACGCTTGGAGTACTGAGGCGCCTTGCGGGCCTTCTTCAGGCCGTACTTCTTGCTCTCCTTCTCGCGGGCGTCACGGGTGAGCAGCCCGGCGCGCTTGAGCCCGGTGCGCAGCTCCGGGTCGACCTCGATGAGCCCCCGAGCGATCCCGAGGCGCAACGCGCCGGCCTGCCCGGAGAGGCCGCCGCCGTCGATGGTGGCGTCGACGTCGTAGGTGTCGGTACGGCTGGCCACGCGCAGCGGCTCGGTGGCGTGCGCCCGGTAGGTGGCCGAGGCGAAGTAGTCCTCGATCGGGCGCCGGTTGATCGTCACGGCGCCACCGCCCGGGCGCAGCCGGACGCGGGCGACCGCAGCCTTGCGGCGGCCGGTGGCTTGCACGAGTGGCTTGGGCATCTGTGCTCCTGTCAGGCCGGCTGGCGGCGACCGGCGCCGGGCAGCTCGAGCGGCGTGGGCAGCTGGGCGGAGTGAGGGTGCTCGGGGCCGGCATAGACCTTGAGCTTGCCGAGCATCTGGCGGCCGAGGGTGCCCTTCGGCAGCATGCCGCGCACCGCGCGGCGCACGACCTCCTCGGGCCGCGTCGACAAGAGCTCGGCGTAGCTCGTGGCCCGCAGGCCACCCGGGTAGCCGCTGTGACGGTAGGCGATCTTGGTCTCCGCTTTGCCCGAGCTCATGTGCACGCCGGCCGCGTTGACGACGATGACGTGATCGCCGGTGTCGAGGTGGCGGGCATAGATCGGGCGGTGCTTGCCGCGCAGGACGCGCGCCACCTCGGAAGCGAGTCGTCCCAGCACCATGCCGTCGGCGTCGACGACATGCCAGGACCGCACGATCTCGCTCGGCTTGGGTGAGTAGGTGCGCACGTGTTCGATGCTCCTGATCGTCATGCCGGTCGCTTGGCGGGACATCCCGCGCTACCCGGGCGCGTCCGCCCCGTCGTGCAGGCCGGCCGGGCCGCCTGGCGCGGCTGGGCCCGCCGCCGGTTCGAAGCGTCGGCCCTCCGGGATCCGAAGAGCCAGCACACAAGCTTAGCCGCTGGCGCCCGATCCCGACAACGCCGCCCACGCCGGTGCGCCGGGGGCGCCTCGGGCGCCGCGCGGGGCGAGGGGTTGCTCGGGGTAGCGCACCTCGACCAGGCACAGCCCGTGCGCGGGGGCGACCGGCGGGTTGCCCGAACGCGAACCGGAGGCGAGCCGGTCGGCGACGTCGCTCGCCCGGGCCTGACCGCGGCCGACGGCCACGAGCAAGCCGACGATCGAGCGAACCATCTGGTGGCAGAACGCCACCGCCTCGATCTCGAAGCGCCAGAGTGGGCGGTCCAGTCCGGGGCCGTCGAGCACCGACCAGCCCGCCTCGAGCACCCGGCGCGGGATCGGCCCGTCCGGCTGGTCCGGCGGACGTCGGCAGAAGGCGGCGAAGTCGTGCTCGCCGACGAGGGGATCGCAGGCGAGGCGCATCGGGGCGAGCTCGAGACGCTCCTCGAGCTGCCAGGCGAGGCGCGCCCGGCGCGGGTCGTGCGGCCCTGCAGGCTCGACGTCGTAGCGATAACGGCGGCCGCAGGCGCTGCGGCGGGCGTTGAAGCCGGCCGCAGCGACGGCTGCGTCCCAGACGACGATCTCCGACCCGGCGCGCCGTGAGAGTGCCCGCGCCAGGGCCTGCAGGCGGTCACCGGGGGAACCCCCTCGGTCCCCGCCGCGCCGCCCGAGCCACGCAGCGAGCGAGGCGGACGGCACGTCGGCGTGCGCGACCTGCCCGAGCGCGTGCACCCCGGCGTCGGTGCGCCCAGCGCAGCAGATCGCCGGCGGCGCCGGCAGGGCGAGCACGACGCCCAGCGCGTCGGCGAGCGCGCCGGCAACGGTGCGCCGGCCCGGCTGGGCGGCAAAGCCGTGGAAGGCCGAGCCGTCGTAGGCCACGCCGAGCACCACCCGGCTCGTCCCGGGCGCGATCGAACCGGCCTGCGGCTCGATGGGCGGCGCGCTCAGTCCCGAACGAGCTCGACGCGGGCCATCGGCGCGTTGTCGCCGGCGCGCGTGCCGAGCTTGAGGATGCGGAGGTAGCCGCCCGGGCGCTCGGCGTAGCGGGGGCCGATCTCGTTGACGAGCTTGTGCGCGTAGTCGTGCTTGTCGCCGTCGCCGCCGGCCTCGGTGAAGGCCATCACCTGGCGCAGGTTGTGCTCGCCGCCCTTGCGCGCCTTGGTGATCATCTTCTCGGCGATCGGTCGCAGCGCCTTGGCCTTGGCCTCGGTGGTCACGATCGCCTCGGCGGCGATGAGCGAGACGAAGAGGTTCGCCAGCATCGCCTTCTGGTGCGCCGGGTTCTTGCCGAGGCGGGGGCCCTTCTTCGGGGTGGCGGGCATCGCTCAGATCCCTTCGCCGGCGAGGGACAGACCACGCTCGTCGAGGCGCTGGATGACCTCGTCGAGCGACTTCTGGCCGAAGTTGGTGATCGCCAGCAGCTCGGGCTGCGTGCGCTCGACGAGCTCGCCGATCGTGTTGATCTGGGCTCGCTTCAGGCAGTTGCGCGGGCGCTCGGAGAGGTCGAGGTCCTCGATCGGCTGGTCGAGGTCGGGCGAGCCGCTCGTCGAGGAACCGACGTCGCCGAGCTCGAGGCCCTGGCCTTCGTCGGAGAGCTCGGCGACGAGGCTGACCAGCGCCCGCAGCGTCTGGCCGGCCGAGGCGAGCGCGGCCCGCGGGGTGATCGAGCCGTCGGTCTCGATGTCGACCACGAGGCGGTCGAAGTCCGTCGACTGCTCGACGCGGGTCGGCTCGACGGTGAAGGCGACACGCCGCACGGGCGAGAAGATGGCGTCGACGGGGATGACACCGATCGTCGAGGAGCGCTTGTTGCGCTCGGCCGAGACGTAGCCCTTGCCCCGCTCGACCGTGACGTCCATCGCCAGGCGGCCCTTGGCGTTCACCGTGGCGAGGTGCAGGTCGGGGTTGAGGACCTCGACGTCGGCGGTGGTGCGCAGGTCGGCGCCGGTCACCTCGGCCGGGCCGCGCACGTCGACGCGCAGCGTCACCGGCTCGGCGGACTCGCAGGTGAGCACGAGGTCCTTCAGGTTCAAGATGATGTCGCTCACGTCCTCCTTCACGCCCTGGAGGTAGGTGAACTCGTGCAGCGCGTCGTCGAAGCGCACCTGGGTGACGGCCGCGCCCGGGATCGAGGAGAGCAGGGTCCGGCGCAGCGCGTTGCCGAGCGTGTGCCCGAAGCCCGGGTCGAGCGGGCCGATGGCGAACCGCTGCCGGTTGTCGTTCTCCTCGCCGATCGTCTCGACCGATGGGCCGCTGGATGATGAGCATGTCTGGCTTCTTTCGTGTTCCTTCGAGGTGTTGCTTGGAGTAGAAGACGGCTACTTCGAGCAGAGCTCGGCTGGTCTGTTCCGAGCGAGCTGGACGGCTACTTCGAGTAGAGCTCGACGATGAGCTGCTCGCGCACCTTGGTGTCGATCTGCTCGCGCACCGGCAGCGTGCGCACGCGCACGGCCAGGCCGCCGTCCTCGCTCTCGAGCCAGCCGGGAAGGGCTCGGTCGATCAGGTCGAGGTTCTGGCGCACCTGGATCAGCTCGCGTCCGTCCGGCGTCAGCGACACGACGTCGCCCTGGCGGGCGCGGAAGCTCGCGACCGTGACGCGCTTGCCGTTGACGAGGACGTGGCCGTGGCTGACGAGCTGGCGGGCCTGCGAGCGGCTCGAGCCCCAGCGTGCCCGGAACGCGACGTTGTCGAGGCGCAGCTCGAGCATGCGCAGCAGGTTCTCGCCGGTGATGCCGCTCTGGCGGTTGGCCTCCTCGTAGAGGTTGCGGAACTGCTGCTCGAGCACGCCGTAGATGCGGCGCGCCTTCTGCTTCTCGCGCAGCTGGGTGAGGTATTCCGAGCCCTGGCGCATGCGGTCACGGCCGTGCTCGCCCGGCGGGTAGGGCCGGCGCTCGATCGGGCAGCGCGGGCTCTCGCACTTCGGCCCCTTCAAGAACAGCTTTTCCTTCTCCCGGCGGCAGAGCCGGCAGACCGGTCCGGTGTAGCGGGCCATCTTCGTTCCTTCTCCTTCAGGCCCGCTAGACCCGGCGCCGCTTCTTCGGGCGGCAGCCGTTGTGCGGGATGGGGGTGACGTCCTTGATGCCGGTGACCTCGATGCCGACCGCGGTCAGCGAGCGGATGGCGGTCTCCCGGCCCGAGCCCGGCCCGCGGACGAGGACGTCGACGCGGCGCACGCCGTGCTCCATCGCCTTGCGGGCGCACTGCTCGGCGGCCATCTGCGCGGCGAACGGGCGTCGACTTGCGCGAGCCCTTGAAGCCGACGTTGCCGGCCGAGGCCCAGGAGATGACGTTGCCCTCGTGGTCGGTGATCGAGACGATCGTGTTGTTGAACGAGCACTTGATGTGGGCGACGCCGTGAGCGACGTTCTTGCGCTCGCGCTTGCGCGGGCGGCGCCCCCCGGGCTTGGTGGTCTTGGCCATCAGCGCGTCGCCCTCCCGCAAGAGGCGCACGCCGGGCGGCGGGCGCCGGGGCGGGTCGGGTCGGTCACCGTCGGGTTCTCAGTCATCAGTGCTTGCGGACCTTCTTCTTTCCGGCGACGGTCTTCTTCGGGCCCTTGCGGGTGCGAGCGTTGGTGTGGGTGCGCTGGCCGTGCACGGGCAGCCCGCGACGGTGCCGGATGCCCTGGTAGGAGCCGATCTCCATCTTGCGCTTGATGTCCTGCGCGACGTCGCGGCGCAGGTCACCCTCGACCTTCAGGTTGGCGTCGACGTAGGCCCGTAGGCGCGCCACCTCTTCGTCGGTGAGGTCGCGGACGCGGGTGTCGAGGTTGACCTCGGCGGCGTCGCAGACCTGCTTGGAGGTGGTCCGGCCGATGCCGTAGATGTAGGTGAGCGAGATCTCGAGCCGCTTCTCGCGGGGGATGTCGACGCCGGCGATACGTGCCACGCCTCAGCCCTGCCGCTGCTTGTGGCGAGGGTTCTCGCAGATGACCATGACCCGCCCGTGGCGGCGGATCACCTTGCACTTCTCACACATCGCCTTCACGCTCGGGCGTACCTTCACCGTCTCGTCCCCTGACTCGTACCGCTTCGACTCACGTGCTCAACACCGTGCCGACGTCCTCTGTTCCACCGGCTGCCCCACGCCGACCGGGCCCCGGCCCGGCGCACCGGGCCCGGTGCCAGCCGGCACCACTCACTTGTAGCGGTAGGTGATCCGCCCGCGGGTGAGGTCGTAGGGAGTGATCTCGACCTGGACCTTGTCCCCGGGCAGGATGCGGATGCGGTGCATCCGCATCTTTCCCGAGCTGTGGGCGAGCACCTTGTGCCCGTTCTCGAGCTCGACACGAAACATGGCGTTGGGCAGCGGCTCGACGACCGTGCCCTCGAGCACGATCGCATCTTCTTTCGGCTTCGGCAGGTCTTCCTCCTCGACGGGCCACGACAGCGCGACCGGGCCATGCTGGCCGGTCGCCCCCGCAGGCGGCGCCACCCGGGGCGTGCCACGGCACGGCCTACGGTGACGAGCGTCGGCGGATGCGGTGCCCGGCACGGCGGACTACTTCGAGCCCGTCGCCGGCACGCGTCTGTCAGCGCCGCGAGCCTAGCGACCCGAGGCGAAGGCCCATGCTAGCACCGGTGCGCCTCCAGGGTCCCCGGGGCAACGGTCACGCCAGGGTGAACACCTCGGGACCGTCCTCGGTGACCGCGATCGTGTGCTCGAAGTGGGCCGAGAGGCTGCCGTCGGCGGTGACGACGCTCCAGCCGTCGTCGAGCTCGATCGTCTCCGGGCCGCCGACGTTGACCATCGGCTCGACGGCGTAGACGTTGCCCACCTTGAGGCGCGGGCCGCGCGCTGCCGGGCCAGTAGTTGGGGACCTGCGGCTCCTCGTGCATCGCCGTGCCGATGGCGTGGCCGACGTACTTGCGCACCACCGAGAAGCCCGCCGCCTCGGCGACCTCCTGGACGGCGCGGCCGATGTCGTGCAGGCGGTTGCCGCTGCGCATCACGCTCGATCCCGGCCCACAGCGAGGCCTCGGTGACCTCGATGAGGCGGGCGGCGAGCTTGCTCGACCTCGCCCGACCGGCGCGGTGTACGCGGCGTCGCCGTGGTAGCCCTCGATGATCGCCCCGCAGTCGACCGAGATGATGTCCCCCTCCTCGAGGACGTAGCCCCCGGGGATGCCGTGGACGATCATCGTAGTTCGGCGAGGTGCAGATCACCGCCGGAAAGCCGTGGTAGTTGAGGAAGTTGGAGCGCGCGCCGCGCCGCTCGATCACGTCGCGGGCGACCGCGTCGAGCGTCGGCGGTCGTCACCCCGGGCCGGATCGCCGCTCGCGTCCGCTCGAGCATCTCGGCGACGACCTTGCCGGCGCGGCGCATCTTCTCGATCTCCTCCGAGTTGCGGATCACCCTCCCGACGCCCCTCCGCCACCGGCCGGCGGGCGCCCCGGCGGCGGCCGGCTCGGGCCGCGCCGCTGCAGGAAATGGTCGACCGCCTTGATCAGCCGCTCGCTGACGACGGGCGGATGCCCCGCCCCGCTCACCGTCGACCAGCATGTCGCAGGTCGCGGTAGCGCTTGATCAGCGGCGCGGTCTGCGCCTCGTAGAGGTCGAGCCGGCGCTGGATCGCCGCCTCGGTGTCGTCCTCGCGCTGGACGACCTCGCCGCCGCAGACGTCGCAGGTCCAGTCGACCCTCGGCGGCGAGGACGTCGAGTAGTTCGTCCCGCAGTCGACGCAGACCCGTCGCGACGCCAGCCGCTTGATCACGACGTCGGTCGCACGTTCAGGTTGACGACGCAGTCGATCTCGACCGGCGCGAGCAGCTTCTCGAGCTGCTCGGCCTGGACGACGGTGCGGGGGAAGCCGTCGAAGACGAAGCCGCGGTAGCGCGTGTCGTCCTGGTCGAGGCGCTCCCCGACCATGCGCAGCACCACCTCGTCGGGGATCAGCTCGCCGGCGTCCATGTAGCGGCGCGCCTCGAGGCCGAGCGGGGTCCCCGACCGCACCGCGGCGCGCAGCATGTCGCCGGTGGAGATGTGCGGGATCACGTAGTGGTGCGAGAGCCGCACGCACTGCGTGCCCTTGCCGGCCCCCTGCTTGCCGAGGACGATGAGTCGGGCGCCCGGTACCACCTATCGCAGGAAGCCCTCGTAGTTCCGCATCGTGAGCTGGCTGTTCGATCTGCTTGTTCGTCTCGAGCGCGACGCCGACGCTGATCAGCAGCGTCGTCCCGAAGAACGGGATTCGGGTGATGTGCCAGGCCGACGAGCAGCGCCGAGGGCAGCAGGGCGACCGTTGCGAGGAACAGCGAGCCGGGCAGCGTGATGCGGTTCAGGATCCGCGAGAGGTACTGCTCGGTGGGCGGTCCGGGGCGGATGCCGGGGATGTAGCCGCCCTGCTTGCGGATCGTGTCGGCCTGCTGGTAGGGGTCGAAGCTGACCTGGACGTAGAAGAACGTGAACACGACGATGAACAGGCCGTAGAGCATGAGGTAGACGCCGCCGGTCGGGCTGTAGCAGGTTGGCCTGCACCCAGCTGCGCAACGCCCTTCCACGGCAGCACCGTCGAGATGAGCACGGGGATGTAGAGCAGCGAGCTGGCGAAGATGATCGGGATGACGCCGGCCTGGTTGACCTTGAGCGGGATGTAGGTGCTCTGGCCGCCGTACATCCGCCGGCCCTGCACCCTGCGGGCGAAGGTGACCGGGATGCGACGCTGGCCGAGCTCGACGAAGACGATCGCCACGAGCAGCCCGACGCAGACGCAGCCCGATGATGACCAGGCCGGGCGGCGCCCTTGTCGGCCTGGATGATCGTCGACGTCGAGCGGCAGCGTGGCGACGACGTTGGCGAAGATGAGGATCGACATCCCCTGGCCGATGCCGCGCTGGGTGATGAGCTCGCCGAGCCACATCACGAACGCCGTGCCGGCGGTGAAGGCAGAGGATGATGAACAGCACGCGCGGCACGGTGAAGTCGGGGATGAGGTCGATGTCCTGACCGGTCCCGGCGAAGAGCTGCCCGGAGTGCAAGAGGAAGACAAGGCCCGAGCGACTGCATGAGGGCGAGAGCGACGGTGAGGTAGCGGGTCGTCTGGGTCAGCTTGCGCTGCCCGACCGCCCCCTGGTCGCGCCACTCGGCGAACTTGGGGATCACCGTCCCGAGCAGCTGCACGATGATCGAGGACGTGATGTACGGCATGATCCCGAGCCCGAGCAGGGCGGCGCGGGCGAGCGCACCGCCGGAGAACAGGTCGAGGAAGCCGAGGATGCCGGTTCCCGAGGAGTTGCTCGTGATCTTCTGGATCTCGCTGTAGCTCACGCCCGGCACCGGGCACGTTCGCGCCGAGCTGGTAGACGGCGATCATGAGCAGGGTGAACAGGACCTTGTTGCGAAGGTCCGCCACCCTCACCATGTTCCTCAGGCTCGAAAGCACCTGATGCCTCCTCTGCCGGCCTCACGCCGGTGCGGTTGCGGCCGGCGCACCGGCGCCGGCGTCGGCCGGGGCCAGGGCTCCGATCGCTCGGGCCTACAACCGCCGGGGAAGCCCGGCGGCTTAGGTTAGGGGACGCTCAGCGGTTGGCGAGCGCGTTCCCGCGCACAGGCGGCCGCCGGTCGCCGAAGGGCAGTGGGATGACGGTGGTCCGCCCGCCGGCGCGCTCGATCGCCTCGACGGCGCTGCGGGAGAAGGCGTGCGCGTGGACGTCGAGCTTGCGCGTGAGCTCGCCGCGCCCGAGCACCTTGACCAGGCCCTTGTGGTGAACCAGGCCGGAGGCGCGCAGCGTGTCGGGCGTGACCTCGCCGGCGCTCTCGAGGCCCTCGAGGACGTCGAGGTTGACGACGTTGTACTCGACCCGGAAGGGGTTGGCGAAGCCACGCAACTTGGGGATTCGCTGCGTGATCGGCAGCTGGCCGCCCTCGAAGCCGGGCTTGACCTGGGTGCGCGCCTTCTGGCCCTTGGTCCCGCGGCCGGCGGTCTTACCGCCCTTGCCGCCCGTGCCGCGACCGACCCGCCGGCGCTCGCGGCGCGACCCGGGTGCGGGGGACAGTTCGTGCAGCTGCATCAGGCCTTCGCCTCCTCATTGCGCTTGCCGGCGCGTCCGCCGCGGGTGGCCGCTGCGGCGGGCTCCACCGCCACGAGGTGAGGCACCCGGGCGAGCATGCCACGGATCTCGGGCCGGTCCGGCAGGACGTTGCTCGCGCCGATGCGGCGCAGCCCGAGGGCTCGAAGCGTCGCACGGTGCTTGGGCTTGGTGCCGATCGCCGAGCGGGTCTGGGTGACGAGCAGGCTCGCCGAGCTCGCGGCGCCGCCAGAGCGCTCCACCGGCGTCTCGCCGGGGCCCTCTGCCCGGCGGCGGGCGGGGCTCACCTGGCCGCCGTGCGGGCGCCGCGCTCGCCGCGATCGCCGCGATCGCCGCGATCGGGACGGTCCCCGCCGCGCTCGGGACGGTCCCCGCCGCGCTCGCCGCGCTCGGGCCGGGCCTCCGGGGCGAGCTGGCGCATCCGGCGCCGCTCCTCGTACGCGCGCAGCACGCCGATCGGCGTCACCTCCTCTGGCGACTTGTCGCGCAGCCTCGCCACCTCGTCCGGGCGGCGCAACGAGCGCAGCCCGGCGATGGTCGCGTGGGCGACGTTGATCGAGTTCGACGTGCCGAGCGACTTGGCGACGATGTCGTGGACGCCGGCCATCTCGAGGATGGCGCGCGCCGCGCCGCCGGCGATCACGCCCGTGCCGGGTGCGGCGGGCTTGAGCAGGATCCGTCCCGCTCCGGCGTTGCCGATCACGGGATGGGTGATCGTCGAGCCCGCGAGAGGCACGTCGAAGAGGTTCTTCCTCGCCTCGTCGATCCCCTTCTGCACGGCCAGCCCGGCCTCCTTGGCCTTGCCGTAGCCGAGGCCGACACGGCCTTGCCCGTCGCCGATCACCATGAGCGCGGTGAAGGAGAATCGCCGGCCGCCCTTCACGACCTTGGCGACGCGGTTGACCTTGATCGTCCGCTCTTCGTACTGCAGATCGGCCATCTCAGAACTCCAGTCCGGCTTCGCGGGCAGCGTCGGCCAGCGCCGCCACCCGTCCGTGGTAGCGCGAGCCGCCGCGGTCGAACACGACCCGCTCGACGCCCTTGTCCTTGGCCCGCTCGGCGATCAAGCGGCCGACCGTGGCCGCTGCGGCGACGTTGCCCGTCGAGCCCGAGCGCAGCGAGGCCTCGATGGTCGAGGCCGCGGCGATCGTGTGCCCGACGCTGTCGTCGATCACCTGGGCGACGATGTGACGGTTGGAGCGGAACACCGCAAGGCGCGGGCGCTCGGGGGTGCCGACCACCTTGCGGCGGACGCGAGTGTGCCGCCGGGTGCGGAGTCGGTGCTTCAGCTCAGCGTTGGCCATGTCACTTCCCGGCCTTCCCGGCCTTGCGCAGGACGACCTCGCCTGCGTAGCGGACGCCCTTGCCCTTGTAGGGCTCGGGCTTGCGGATCTTGCGGATGTCGGCCGCCACCTGGCCGACCGCCTCCTTGTCGATCCCGCGCACGGCGACGCGCGTCGGGGAGGGGACCTCGAAGGTGATCCCCTCGGGAGCGTCGATGACGACGGGATGGCTGAACCCGAGCGCCAGCTCGAGCTGGCTCGGGTTGCGCAGGATGGCGCGGTAGCCGACCCCGACGATCTCGAGCTCCTTGACGAAGCCCGTGGTGACGCCGGTCACCATGTTGGCCACGAGCGTGCGCGTCAGGCCGTGCAGGGCGCGGTTCTGGCGCTCGTCGTTCGGCCGCTCGACGAGCAGCGTCGAGCCACCGCCGTCCCGGCGCACCGTGATGCGACCGGGCAGCTCACGCTCGAGACGGCCGTTCGGCCCTCGCACGACGACACGGCGGTCGTCGAGGTCGACCTCGACGCCAGCCGGCACGGCGATCGGCACGCGTCCGATGCGCGACATCAGGCAGACCTCCGGAGCGTGCCGGCAACCTCGCCGGACATCACGGGCTCACCACACATAGCAGAGCACCTCGCCGCCGACTTGCTGCTGGCGGGCCTCCCGGTCGGTCAGCAGCCCCTGGCTCGTCGAGAGCACGGCCACGCCGAGCCCCCCGAGGACCCGAGGCAGCTTGTCGGCACGGGCGTAGACGCGAAGGCCGGGCGTCGAGACGCGCTTCAGCCCGGCGATCGCGCGCGCCCGGTCGTGGGTGTACTTCATCCGGATCTCGATCGTCGAGCCGGGGTGCGAAGGGTCCTCGCTCGTGGTGAAGCCGGCGATGTAGCCCTCGCGCTCGAGGATGTTCGCCAGCGCCACCTTGAGCTTGGAGCCGGGCATACGCACGCTGTCGTGCATCGCGGTGTTGGCGTTGCGGATGCGCGTCAGCATGTCGGCGATCGGGTCGGTCATGGTCATGGTCGGCGCCCTCCCCTCACCAGCTCGCCTTGGTGACGCCGGGAACCTCGCCGGCGTGCACCAGCTCGCGCAGGCAGATGCGGCAGAGGCCGAACTGGCGGAACACCGCCCGCGGCCTGCCGCAGCGCCGGCAGCGCGTGTAGCCGCGCACCCGGAACTTCGGCGTGCGCTGCTGCTTCTCGACGAGTGCCTTCTTCGCCATCAGCTCTTCTCCGCCACTAGGGCCTCGTTCTCCTCCGGGCCTGCCGCTGCGGTGATCGCACCGACCGCACGCTTCCCCAGGCCCGCTCGGTCCGTCGTCCGCCCCGCTGCCTTCCCGGCCGGGGCTGCCGTCTCGTTCATCGCGTCACAGCCCGTCGCGTCGGAACGGGAAGCCGAAGGCGTCGAGCAGCGCCCGTCCCTCTGCGTCGGTTCGAGCCGTCGTCACGATCGTGACGTCGAACCCTCGCGTCGTGTCGATGCGGTCGTAGTCGATCTCGGGGAAGATCAGCTGCTCGGTGACCCCGAAGGTGTAGTTGCCGCGACCGTCGAAGGACTTCGGCGACATGCCGCGGAAGTCGCGGATGCGGGGGATCGCCAGGCTGATCAACCGGTCGAAGAACTCCCACATCCTGTCGCCTCGCAACGTGACCATCACCCCGATGGGGTTGCCCTCGCGCAGCTTGAACCCGGCCACCGAGCTGCGGGCACGGGTGACGACCGGGTGCTGGCCCGTGATCGTCTCGAGGTCGCGCACCGCGCCCTCGAGCAGGGACTGCTGCTGGGTCGCCCGGCCGACGCCGGAGTTGAGCACGATCTTCTCGAGACGCGGCACCTGCATCACGTTGGCGCAGCCGAGCTCGCTGCTTTAGCTGGTCGCGGATCTCGGTCTGGTAGCGCACCTTGAGGCGTGGGCGCTCCAGGGTGAGCGTCGCGCCGCCGCTCGCCCGCGCCTCGCCGGCTGGCGAGGAGGATGCCTCGGACGCCCGCGCCGGTGTGTTGCTGCCACGGCCCTGGGCCGCACGGCCCGCGCCGCCGCCGCGGTTCTGCGCGCCGCGGTTGTCGCCGCCCGGGCGCGAGGAGCCGCCACCCGCTGCCGGACGCTTCGCCGGGCTCACAGCTTCTCCCCGCACTTGCGGCAGACGCGGTGCTTGTGGCCGTTCTCGTCGAAGGCGTAGCCGGCCCGCGTCGGGCCGTCCTTCGGGCAGATCAGCGCCACGTTGGACACCGGGAGCGGCATGTCCTTGTCGATGATGCCGCCCTGGGTGGTGGCCCGCGTCGGGCGCTGGGCCCGCTTCGCGATGTTCACGCCCGCGACGATCACCCGGCCCTGGGCCGGCATGACCCGGGTCACCTCGCCGGTCTTGCCGCGCTCTTTGCCGCTGAGCACCTGGACACGGTCTCCCTTGTGGATCTTCACGTTCAGATCACCTCCGGGGCGAGCGAGACGATGCGCATGAAGCGCTTGTCACGCAGCTCCCGGCCGACGGGCCCGAAGATGCGCGTGCCCCGCGGCTGCAGCTGGTCGTTGATCAGCACCGCAGCGTTCTCGTCGAAACGGATGTAGCTGCCGTCGGGGCGGCGGCGCTCCTTCTTGGCGCGCACGACCACGCAACGCACCACATCGCCCTTCTTCACGGCGGCGCCGGGCACGGCGTCTTTCACCGTGGCGATGAACACGTCCCCGATGCGGGCGTAGCGCCGGCGGGAACCGCCGAGCACCTTGATGCAGAGGACTTCCTTGGCGCCGGAGTTGTCGGCGACGCGCAGGCGTGACTCTTGCTGGATCATCGGGCACGCTCCAGGATCTCGACGAGCCGCCAGCGCTTCAGCTTGGACAGCGGACGCGTCTCGGCGACGCGCACGCGGTCACCTACCGAGACGCTGTTGTCCGCGTCGTGGACGTACAGCCGCTTGGTGCGCTGCACCGTCTTGGCGTAGCGGGGATGGCGAACACGCTCGATCACCGCGACGACCGCCGTCTTGTCCATCGACTGGGAGACCACGATGCCCTCGCGGACCTTGCGCCGGTCGGGGCGACTCTCGGCCTCGCCCGCCGCGGGTGTCACAACTTCGCTCGCTCCCGGCGCGCCGGTGCTCGACGCGCCCGAGCCGGTCCCTCCGGCGCCCGCTGTCACTGTGGCCTCACTCATCGTCATCCTCGCCCGTCTCGTCGTCGTCGTCGCTCTCGTCGTCGTCGAGCTCGTCGTCGTCGCCGATCTCGTCGTCGAGCTCGTCCTCGTCGGTCGCGTCGTCGGTCTCGGCATCGCGTACGCCTGCCGCTGCCGCTCCCGAGGCGCGCCCACCGGCGTGCGACCCGGCGCGTCGGCGGTGGCCGTCTCCGCCGTCGCATCCTCCGCGTCCGCCTCGTCAGTCTCGAGCTCGCCGGCGAGCACCGGCTCGGCCGAGCGGCCGGAGGAGCGCCGGCGCGCCGGCTCCTCGCCGGCACCGGCGGTTGCAGCCGCCGTCGCGGCCCGCCGGGCGCGCGCCGCCGGTGCGGGCGCCGGCGAGCTCGACACCGTGCGCTCCCCCGCCGCGCCCGGCGGGTGCGCGCCGGGCGCCGCTCGGGCGCCCGCGCGTGGTGCTCGATGCCGCGCTCGCGCTCGGTGCGCAAGGTGAGCAGGCGGGCAATCTGGCGGCGCAGCGTCTGGATCCGGCTCACGTTGTCCAAGCGGCCGGTGGCGAGCTGGAAACGGAGGTTGAACAGCTCCTTCTCGGCGTCGGCGAGCTGCTGGGCGAGCTCGGCGTCATCGAGGTCGCGAAGCTCGGCGGTCTTGACCATCAGGACTCAGCCCCTGGCGCGTCGTCCTCGCGTGGCTCGGAGACGTCGATCACCGGCGCGCTCGTCCCGCTGCTCGCGTCGTCCAGCTGGGCCGCTGCGGCCGGCTCGGCCGCCGGCGCGCCGCTCGTCGACCCGGCGCGCGCCGGGCTGGCCGCCGCGGGGACAAGAGTGACTGCCGAGGCGACCGGAGCGGCACTGCCGGCCGGTCGCGCCGTGCCGGGGGCACCCGGCGTGCCGGAGGCCGCCTCGCCAGCACCGGCGCGGACGACGAAACGGGCGCGCATCGGGAGCTTCTGGATCGCCCGCTCCATCGCCCCCTTGGCGAGCGCCTCGTCGACGCCGCCGAGCTCGAACAGGATGCGGCCGGGACGCACCACGGCGACCCAGCGCTCGGGGTTGCCCTTGCCCGAGCCCATCCGCGTCTCGGCGGGCTTCTGGGTGACCGGCTTGTCGGGGAAGACCCGGATCCAGACCTTGCCGCCACGGCGGACGTGGCGCGTCATCGCGATACGGGCGGCCTCGATCTGGCGGGCCGTCACCCAGGCCGGCTCGAGCGCCTGGATGCCGTAGTCGCCGAACTCGACGGTCACGCCACCCTTGGCGAGGCCGGTCATCCGGCCGCGTTGCTGCTTGCGGTGCTTGACCCTGCGCGGCATCAGCATGGTCAGTCGGTCTCCTTGCGGAAGTGCGGCAGGTCGTGGTGCTGGTCGCGGGTGCGCCGCTCGATCTCTTCTTCCTCGGCGAGGAGGCGCTCGAGGCGGTCGTCGCGCGGCGGGGCGCCGGGCGTCTCTTCGGTGACCACCGCGGCGGTGGCCACGGGCTCGGCGAGCGGCTCCTCACCGAGAGGCGTCTGGCCGGCGGGAGCCATGCTGCCCGGCTCACCGAGCTCGGGCCGGCGCCGTCCGCCGCCGGCGCTGACGATGCGTCGCGGCCGGGACTGGCCGGAGGTCTCGCCGACGGCCATCGCCGCCTCGCGGGAGATCTTGTCCTCCGCCGCCGTCTTGTAGGGAAGGATGTCGCCCTTGTAGATCCAGACCTTGATGCCGACGCGACCGGTCGTCGTGCGCGCCTCGCGGAAGCCGTAGTCGATGTCCGCCCGCAGGGTGTGCAGCGGCACACGACCTTCGCGATAGGACTCCCGGCGCGCCATCTCCGAGCCGCCGAGGCGGCCGGAGCACTGGACACGCACGCCGAGACCGCCGGCCTTCTGCACGGTCTGGATGGCGCGCTTCATCGCGCGCCGGAAGCTGATCCGCCGCTGCAGCTGATCGGCGATGCCCTGCGCGATCAGCGCCGCGTCGAGCTCGGGCTGCTTGATCTCCTGGATGTTGAGCTGCATGTTGGCGTTCTTGGTGATGCGCCCGAGCTGGCGACGCAGCCGGTCGGCTTCCTGGCCTCGCCGGCCGATCACGATCCCCGGGCGGGCAGTGTGCACGTCGACGCGCAACCGGTCACGGGTGCGCTCGACCTCGATCCGGCTCACCGCGGCCGCCTCGAGCTGGGAGGTGAGGTAGTCGCGGATCTTCCAGTCCTCGATCACCGCGTCCTGGTAGCCGCGGTCGTCGAACCAGCGCGACTTCCAGTCGGTGGTGATGCCGAGGCGGAACCCGTAGGGGTTGACCTTCTGTCCCATCAGCTGTCCTCTCCGGAGGCCCCGGCCTCGTCGGCGATCGCTCGCCGTCGGCTGCGCTCGGCCTCGTCCTCGGCCGTCGGTCGAGGCGCCGCGTCTCGAGCGCAGCCGTCCTCGGGCACGGCCTCGTGCTCCGACCTCGGCAGCGTCGCGAGCGTCCTCGTCGGCGACGGCACCGCGCCTCGTTCTCGACGCCCGGGCGCCAGGTCGGTCTCGGCCGCCGCGAGCGGCGCCTCCTCGTCGCCACGGCGCCGGCGAGTCCCGGCGACCCGGCGGGCGCGCCGGTCGGCGGCCTCGGCCTCGACGCGGGCGCGCAGGCGGACGATCTGGTCCTCGGGCATGCGCGCGAGGATCACGGTGATGTGACAGGTGCGCTTGCGGATCCGCGTCGCCCGTCCACGGGCGCGCGGCCGCCAGCGCTTCAGCGTCGTGCCCTCGTCGGCGTAGGCCGTGGACACGTACAGCTCGCCCGGATCGAGGCCCTCGTTGTGCTCGGCGTTGGCCGCCGCGGAGCGCAACAGCTTGGCGACGACCGGCGCCGCGCCGCGGTCGGTGTGGTCGAGCAGCTCGACGGCACGGGCGTAGCTCTGGCCGCGGACGAGGTCGAGCACCTCGCGCGACCTTGTAGCTGGACAGGTGGGCGTGGCGCAGGACGGCACGGGTGCCCGGGCGCTCGTTGGTCTTCAGAGCCATCTCAGCGCCTCGCCCGCCGCTCCTGGCCGGCGTGGAAGCGGAACGTGCGCGTCGGCGCGAACTCGCCGAGCTTGTGGCCGACCATCGACTCGGTGATGTACACCGGGCACGTGCTTGCGCCCGTCGTGCACGGCGATCGTGTGGCCGACCATCTCGGGGATGATCGTGGAGCGGCGCGACCACGTGCGGATCACCCGCTTCTCGTTACGCCCGTTCAGGTCGTCGACCTTGCGCAACAGGTGGTCGTCGACGAACGGGCCCTTCTTCAGGCTGCGGGGCACCTGCACCCTCCCCCGGGTCAGCGCCGCGCGCCGCGGGTGCGGCGCCGACGGACGATCAGCTGGTCGGACTGCTTGTGGCGCGGGCGGGTGCGGCCCTCGGGCTTGCCCCAGGGCGAGACCGGGTGACGTCCACCGGAGGTCTTGCCCTCGCCACCGCCGAGCGGGTGGTCGACAGGGTTCATCGCGACGCCTCGGGTCTGCGGGCGCACGCCCTTCCAGCGGTTGCGCCCGGCCTTGCCGACCGAGATCAGCTCGGCCTCGGCGTTGCCGACCTCGCCGAGGGTCGCCCGGCAGTCGATCGAGACGCGGCGCATCTCCGTCGAAGGAAGGCGCAAGGTGGCGAAGGCGCCCTCCTTGGCCACGAGCTGCACGCTCATCCCGGCGCCGCGGGCGAGCTTGCCGCCACCGCCGGGGCGCAGCTCGACGTTGTGCACCACCGAGCCGACGGGGATGTAGCGCAACGGAAGGGCGTTGCCGGTCCGGATCTCCGCGCCCTGTCCCGACTGCAGCATGTCGCCGACCTCGAGGCCCTTGGCGGCGAGGATGTAGCGCTTCTCGCCGTCGAGGTAGTGCAGGAGGGCGATGCGGGCGTTGCGGTTGGGGTCGTACTCGATCGCGGCGACCTTGGCCGGGACGCCGTCCTTGTCGCGCCAGAAGTCGACGATGCGGTACTGGCGCTTGTGGCCGCCACCGCGGTGGCGGCGCCGTGTTGCGCCCGTAGCTGTTCCGCCCGCCGGACTTGGGGAGCGGGACGACGAGCGTGCGCTCGGGGCGGTCCTTGGTGATCTCGGCGAAGTCCGAGGCCGACTGGAAGCGGCGCCCGGCGCTCGTCGGCTTGCGCTTGCGAATGGCCATCGCTCGCTCCTCAGCTCTCGAACAGCTCGATGCGGTCGTCGCCCTGCAGGCGGACGATCGCTCGCTTGGTGTCGGGGCGTTGCCCGAAGGTCGCCTTGCGCCGGTTGCGCTTGCGCTTGCCCTTGCGGTTCATCGTGTTGACGCTGGCGACGCGCACGCCGAAGGCCTGCTCGACCGCCTCGCGGATCTCGACCTTGCTGGCCTGGGGGTCGACGACGAAGACGTAGGCCCCGTGCTCCATCATCGAGTACGACTTCTCGGAGATGATCGGCCGCAACAGGACCGTTCGACCGTGTGCCATCAGGCTTCCTCTGTCTCGTCGGCCTCGGCGTCGGCGTCAGCCACGGCGTCCGCGCCGGCCTCGGCGTCGGCGTCGGCGTCGGCCACGGCGTCCGCGCCGGCCACGGCGTCCGCTGTCTCGTCGGAAGGAGCTTCCGCGCCGTCGTCGACCTCGTCCTCGTGCACGACCACCGCCTCGGCGCCGTCGGAGGGCGGGGTCGTGTCGATCGCGGGGCCGGTGACCGGCCCGGCCTCGGCGAGGCCCGCCGTCGCACGCCCGGTCGCGGCCGCCCGGCGCGGTCGCGAGCTCGCCGAGGAGGACCCTTCGACCACGGGGTAGCTCTCGCCCGGCAAGGTGGCGTCGGTGAAGATCACGCAGTCGGCGCTCAGCACGTCGTAGGCGGTGAGCTGGTCGGCGGGAACGGCGGCGACATGAGGCAGGTTGGCGAAGGAGCGTGCAGCGTCCTGCTCCTCGCGACGGAGCACCACGAGGACGCTGCCGTCGCAGCCGAGAGCGACCAGCGCGGCGAGCGCGTCCTTGGTCGCGCGGCGCCTCGAAGCGCCAGTCGTCGACGAGCATCACCTGCCCGTTCGAGGCCCGGTCCGAGAGCGCGCAGCGAAGCGCCTGACGGATCATCTTCTCCGGCGTGCGTTGGGCGTAGCTGCGCGGCTTGGGCCCGAGGGCGACGCCGCCGCCGCTGTAGTGCGGGGCGCGGATCGAGCCCTGGCGGGCGTTGCCCGTGCCTTTCTGGCGGTAGGGCTTCTTCGAGCCGCCGCGCCACCTCGGCCCGGGTCTTCGTGCTCTGCGTTCCCGCCCGGCGAGAGGCCAGCTGGGCGGTGACCACCTGGTGCAGCAGCGGGACGTTGACCGGAGCGGAGAACAGCTCGGGGTCGAGCGACACCCGGCCGAGCACCTCGCCGTTCATCGAGCGCCGCTCGACGACCACCGGCTCGAGCAGCTCGTGCCGGCGCCGCGAGTAGGTCGTGGGCTCCGTCGCCGTGCTCATCGGGCGCCGCCCTTCACCGCGTCGCGGATCACGACCAGGCCGCCGCGGGGGCCGGGCACGGCGCCCTTCACGAGGACGATCTGGCGCTCGGCGTCCGCGGAGACGACCTCGAGGTTGAGCGTGGTCACCTGCACAGCACCGAGGTGACCCGCCATCCGGGTGCCCTTGAACACCCTCGCCGGCGTGGCGCACGCGCCGATCGAGCCGGGCGCACGGTGCTTCTTGTGGTTGCCGTGCGCGGCGCCCTGGCCCTTGAAGTTGTGACGCTCGATCCCGCCGGCAAAGCCCTTGCCCTTGGAGATGGCGGTGACGTCGACCTTCTGGCCGGCCTCGAGCAACGCCGCGTCGATCTCCTGGCCGACGCTGTAGCCGCTCGTGTCGTCGATCCGCAGCTCGACGAGGCGACGACCCGGCTCGACCCGGCGCGGGCGAAGTGACCCGACTCGGGCTTGGTGAGCGTGCTCGCCCGGCGCATGCCGTAGGTCACCTGCAGGGCGGCGTAGCCCTCGTGCTCGCGCGTCTTCACCTGGACGACGCGCACCGGCTCGACCTTCACCACCGTCACCGGGACGGCGCGGTTGTCCGCGTCGAAGATCTGGGTCATGCCGAGCTTCTCTCCGACGATCGCCCTCTGCGCTTCGCACCGTCTGCCATCGCATTCCCGTCTCTTGGCGGCCGCGTCGCGCCGCGCGTTCCCGATCGAGGTGTGATCGGCGCGCGAGCACGCCGTGTCCGCGTCGTTCCCAGTCTCACGCGCACGCTCCGCCCGGGCATGCCCGAGCGGAGCGCTGTCTCGTCGTTGCCGGGTGGTCCCCGAGGAGTTCCATCCTCCTGGGCACGCCCGGACGTCGTCCTCTACCGCCAAGCGGAGCGCCCGGCGAGGCAAGTGACGTTAGCACCCCGACGACCTCGGGCGTCCGGGCGCCGGTGTCGCTGCCGGCTCCCGCCGGCCGGGGCGGCACGGCACCCGCGGCGCTCCCGCCTCGCGCCAGGGCCCCCGCCGTGGCGGGGGCCCTGATGACGTCACGCGGTCGCCGCAGGCGCCTACCCGGCGCAGTTCAGGCGTTCTGGATCTTGATCTCGATGTCGACGCCCGCCGGCAGGTCGAGCCGCTGCAGCGAGTCCACCGTCTTCGGGCTGTGCTCGACGATGTCGACGAGACGCTTGTGGATCCGCATCTCGAAGTGCTCGCGGCTGTCCTTGTACTTGTGCGGCGAGCGGATCACCGTGTAGCGGTGCTTCTCGGTCGGCAGCGGCACCGGGCCGCGCACCTTGGCCTGGGTGCGCAGCACCGTCTCCACGATCTTCTTCGTCGACTGGTCGACGACCTCGTGGTCGTAGGCCTTCAGGCGGATGCGGATCCGCTGTCGGGGTGTCTCGGCCACGTGAGCTCCGCCTCGCTACTTGAGGATCTTCGTGACGCGACCGGCGCCGACGGTGCGGCCACCCTCGCGGATGGCAAAGCGCAGGCCTTCGTCCATGGCGATCGGCTTGCCGAGCTCCACGGTCATCTCGGTGTTGTCGCCCGGCATGACCATCTCGGTGCCCTCCGGCAGGGTGATCGAGCCGGTGACGTCGGTCGTGCGGAAGTAGAACTGCGGCCGGTAGTTCGAGAAGAACGGCTTGTGGCGGCCGCCCTCTTCCTTGGTCAGCACGTAGACGTTGGCCTCGAAGTTGGCGTGCGGCGTGATCGAGCCCGGGCTTGCAGAGCACCTGGCCGCGCTCGACGTCCTCCTTCTTCGTGCCGCGCAGCAGGATGCCGACGTTGTCGCCGGCCTGACCGGAGTCGAGCAGCTTGCGGAACATCTCGACGCCGGTGACGACGCGTCTTCTGCGTCGTGGCGCAGGCCGACGATCTCGACCTCGTCGCCGACCTTGACCTGCCCTGCTCGATGCGGCCGGTCACGACCGTGCCACGACCGGTGATGGTCATGACGTCCTCGACGGACATCAGGAAGGGCTTGTCGACCTCGCGCACCGGCTCGGGGATGAACTCGTCGACCGCCTGCCATCAGCTCGAGGATGCCCTGCGGCCGCGTCGGCGTCGCCCTCGAGCGCCTTGAGGGCGCAGACGCGGACCACCGGGGTGTCGTCGCCGGGGAACTCGTACTCGTTGAGCAGCTCGCGTACCTCGAGCTCGACGAGGTCGAGCAGCTCCTCGTCGTCGACCATGTCGGCCTTGTTCAGCGCGACGACGATCGAGGGCACGCCGACCTGGCGGGCGAGCAGCACGTGCTCACGGGTCTGGGGCATCGGGCCGTCGGCGGCGGAGACGACGAGGATCGCCCCGTCGACCTGGGCGGCGCCGGTGATCATGTTCTTGATGTAGTCGGCGTGGCCCGGCATGTCGACGTGCGCGTAGTGGCGCTTGTCGGTCTCGTACTCGACGTGGGCGATCGAGATGGTGATCCCGCGCGCCTTCTCCTCCGGCGCCTTGTCGATCTGGTCGAAGGGCGTGAAGGCGACGTTCGGGTTGTGGTCGTGGAGCGACCTTGGTGATCGCCGCGGTGAGCGTCGTCTTGCCGTGGTCGATGTGGCCCATCGTCCCGACGTTGACGTGGGGCTTGTTGCGCTCGAACTTCTGCTTGGCCATTGGTGCCGACAGCTCCGTCTCTCGTGGCGGCGCCCCGTGGCCCCGCCTGTTCTCGCCTGATCCGTTCGCTCGCGGCTCGGCCGATCGCTCGCCGGCCGGGTCCGGCACGCTGACGCCGGCTGCCGGCCGATCGTGTCCCGAGCGTCCGGCCGCCCACTCGCCCGGTCGCCCGGGCGACGATCTCCCGGGCGATCGAGTCCGGAACCTCCTGGTAGGAGTTGAACTGCATCGTGTAGGTGGCGCGGCCCTGGGTGCGCGAACGCAGGTCGGTAGCGTAGCCGAACATGTCCGACAGTGGAACCTGGGCGCGGATCGACCTGGCTACGTGCCGCGCTGCTCCATGCCCTCGACCTTGCCACGGCGGGAGGACAGGTCGCCGATGACGTCGCCCATGTAGTCCTCGGGCGTGACGACCTCGACGGCCATGATCGGCTCGAGCAGCACCGGGCTTGGCCGCGCGCGCCGCCTTCTTGAAGGCCATCGAGCCGGCGATCTTGAACGCCATCTCCGAGGAGTCGACGTCGTGGTACGAGCCGTAGGTGAGCGTCGACGCGCACGTCGACCGTCGGGTAGCCGGCGAGCACGCCGGACTCCATCGCCTCCTTGATCCCGGCGTTGATCGACGGGATGTACTCCTTCGGGATCACGCCGCCGGTGATCTTGTCGACGAACTCGTAGCCACCGCCGGGGCCGGTCGGCTCGAGGTCGATGACGACGTGGCCGTACTGGCCGCGGCCGCCGGTCTGGCGGACGTAGCGCTCCTCGACCTTGTCCACCGCGTCGCTGGATCGTCTCGCGGTAGGCGACCTGGGGCTTGCCGACGTTGGCGTCGACCTTGAACTCGCGCAGCATCCGGTCGACGAGCACCTCGAGGTGCAGCTCGCCCATGCCGGAGATGACCGTCTGGCCGGTCTCCTCGTCGGTGCGGACCCGGAAGGTCGGGTCCTCCTCGGAGAGGGCGAACAGCGCCTTGCCGAGCTTGTCCTGGTCGGCCTTGGTCTTCGGCTCGACGGCGACGTGGATCACCGGCTCGGGGAACATCGAGCGCCTCGAGGACGATCGGGTTCGTTCGGGTCGCACAGCGTGTCGCCGGTCGTCGTCGACTTGAGGCCGACGACGGCGACGATGTCGCCCGTGCGCGACGACGTCCTTGTCCTCGCGGTGGTTGGCGTGCATCTGCAGGATGCGGCCGATGCGCTCGCGCTTGTCCTTGGTCGAGTTGAGCACCGTCGAGCCCTTCTCGAGCGTGCCCGAGTAGACGCGGAGGTAGGTGAGCTTGCCGACGAAGGGGTCGGTCATGATCTTGAAGGCGAGCGCGGCGAACGGCTCGTCGTCGCTCGGCTCGCGCTCGAGCTCGTCTCGCCGTGCGGCGACGATGCCCGTGCGTCGGCGGGATGTCGAGCGGGCTCGGCAGGTAGTCGACGACGGCGTCGAGCAGCGGCTGGACGCCCTTGTTCTTGAAGGCCGAGCCGCACAGCACCGGCACGAGGTGGCCGGCGATCGTGCCCGTCGCGGACGCGCCGGCGCAGGTCCGTCGGCGGTGATCTCCTCGTCGCCGACGTACTTCTCCATCACGGTGTCGTCGAAGTTGGAGACGCACGTCGATGAGGTCGTGGCGGGCCTGCTCGGCGGCCTTCGGCGAGCGTCGGCGGGGATCTCCTCGTCGTCGCCACTTCTCGCCCATGCCCTCGTCGTCCCAGATGAGCGCCTTCATCGTCGACGAGGTCGACGACGCCGCTGAAGTCCGACTCGACGCCGATCGGCAGCTGGACGACCGCCGGCGATCGCGTCGAGGCGGTCGCGGATCATCTCGACGGAGCGCTCGAAGTTCGCGCCGATGCGGTCCATCTTGTTGACGAAGCAGAAGCGCGGCACGCTGTACTTGTCGGCCTGGCGCCAGACCGTCTCGGTCTGGGGCTCGACGCCGGCGACCGCGTCGAAGACCGCGACCGCGCCGTCGAGCACGCGCAGCGACCGCTCGACCTCGACGGTGAAGTCGACGTGGCCGGGGGTGTCGATGATGTTGATCGCAGCAGTCGCGCCAGCGGCAGGTCGTCGCGGCCGAGGTGATCGTGATGCCCGCGCTCCTGCTCCTGGACCATCCAGTCCATCGTCGCGGCGCCCTCGTGCACCTCACCGATCTTGTAGTTGCGCCGGTGTAGAAGAGGATCCGCTCGGTCGTCGTGGTCTTGCCCGCGTCGATGTGGGCCATGATCCCGATGTTGCGGGTCTTCTCGAGCGGGAACTCTCGTGGTGGCAGCTCGGCATGGTGTCGGGTCTCTCTGGGTCGCAGGGCCCTGGTGGCAGGGTCGGTCGTCGGGGCTGATCGGGTCACCGGCGTGGGCGGAGGTTCGCTGCAGCGCTACGCGAGCGGGTGGACGTCCCGCACCGGCTCAGGACGAGCCGGGCGGCGAAGGGTCGGAGAGCCGGCTCGCACGAGCCGGGGCCTCTACGGATACGGTGCGGGTGCCGGCCACGTCACGGCACCGCCTACCAGCGGTAGTGGGCGAAGGCCTTGTTCGACTCCGCCATCTTGTGCATGTCCTCCCGGCGCTTCACCGCAGCGCCGAGGCCGTTGGCGGCATCGAGGATCTCGTTGGCGAGTCGCAGCGCCATCGTGCGCTCGCGGCGCTGGCGGGCGTAGCCGACGAGCCAGCGCACCGAGAGGGTCGTCGCCCGGCGCGGCCGGACGTCGACGGGGACCTGGTAGGTGGCGCCGCCGACGCGGCGGCTCTTCACCTCGAGCTCGGGACGGGTGTTGTCGAGCGCCCGCTTCAGCGTGGCGATCGGGTCGCCGCCGGTCTTCTCGCGCGACGACGTCGAGGGCGTCGTAGACGATCCTCTCGGCGAGGCTGCGCTTGCCGCGGCTGAGCACCTTGTTGATGAGCTGGGTGACGAGCACCGAGCGGTACACCGGGTCGGGCTGGAGCTCGCGGCGCGGGCGCGGGACCGTTGCGCGGCATCAGGACTCCTTCTTCGCGCCGTAGCGGCTGCGGGCCTGCGCACGGTCGCGCACACCGGAGGTGTCGAGCGTGCCGCGGACGATCTTGTAGCGCACGCCCGGGCAGGTCCTTCACCCGGCCGCCGCGGACGAGCACGATCGAGTGCTCCTGGAGGTTGTGGCCGACGCCGGGGATGTAGGCCGTCACCTCGACGCCGCTCGTCAGCCGCACGCGGGCGACCTTGCGCAGCGCCGAGTTCGGCTTCTTCGGTGTCGTCGTGTAGACGCGCGTGCAGACGCCGCGGCGCTGCGGGGCGCCCTTCAGCGCCGGCGTCTTGGTCTTGGTCCGCTTGGAGGCCCGTCCCTTGCGGACGAGCTGGGCGATGGTGGGCACGCGAGTCCTTGCTGACGACGAAATCGAGCCGTGACCGCAGGCGCGTCAAAACGCCGCGACCGGCAGGATTGTAGCCGAGGAACCAGGCGCGGCAAGCACCGCACGCGCTCAGCCGCGCACGGTCAGCATCCCGACGACTCTCGTCCGCCCGTCGAACCGCACGATCGCCGCCACGGGCAGGCCACGGGCGCCGGCGCAGCGGACGAGCCGGCGACCCATCGGGTCGACCGGCACGCGCAGCGATTCGCTACGGCGACCCACGTCGAAAGGCGTGGCACCGAGGAGCAGGCGCCGCACGACCGCGGCCGAACGTCGCGCCGTGCTCGTCGCCGCGCCCCCGCTGCGCGACACGGTCGCGACCAGCTCGAGGGTGCCGCTGCACGCGCCTCTCGAGCAGGCCAGGGTGAGTGTGACGTGCTCGCTGCGCAACCGCAGCTGCGGGCTGCCGCCGAGCTCGGGCTGCGGCGGGCCCGAGGCCGGGATGCGCGGCGACGTCGTCAGCGTGACCACGCTCGCCGGCGTGGTCGAGCCGGTGGTCGACGTGGTCGCCCCGGTCGAGATCGAGCCGGCAACGCCCGTCGTCGAGCTCGGGGCGGGCGGGATGCCCGTCGTCGCGGTGCCCGCTGGCGCGGGAGTAGTCGAGGCGTCGCTCGGCGGGATGACACTCGTCGAGGTCGCGGTCGCCGTGGTGGTTGTGGGCGTGGTGGTTGTGGGCGTGGTGGTTGTGGGCGTGGTGGACGTGCCGGCGGTCGCGCCCGTCGGGCCGGAAGCTCCCGCGATCGGAAGCTCGACGAGGCCGTTCGACTCGTCGGTGACGAACACGTCGCCGGCAGCGTCCACGGCCACTCCGGTCGGGTTGCGCAGCCCGCTGAAGGGAAGGGTGACCACCGACGACGAGCTCGGCATCCATTCGAGCACCTCGTCGGCGAGCGAGTCCGCCACGAAGACGTCGCCCGCGTCGTCGACGGCCACGCCGAGCGGCTCTTCGAGACCGCCGAAGGGAAGGGTGGTCTGCGACCCGCTCGGTGTCAGCTCGAACACGTCGTCGCCTTCCGGGTCGGTCACGAAGACGTCGCCGCTGCGATCGACGGCGACTGCGGACGGAGCTTCGAGCCCGCTGAACACGAGGGTCGTGAGCGCAACAGCGGCGGGGTCGTACTCGACGACGTCGTCCCCGGCGATGTCGGCGGCATAGACGTTCCCCGCGCCGTCCACGGCGACCCCTTGTGGGAAGCCGAGCGGGCCGAACGGGACGGTCGTCTGGCCGGCATCCGACAGTTCCTCGACCTCGCCGTTGCCCGGGTCGGCGACGAAGGCATTCCCGTTCCCCCCGACCGTCACGTCGGTGGGATAGCCCAACCCCGAGAAGGCGGACGTCGTCATCGCGTCGAGGTCGTGCGGATCGAGCTCTACGACCTCGCCGGCTCCGCCGTCCGCGATCCAGACGTCGCCCGATCCGTCGACGGCGACACCTTGCGGACCCACGAGCCCCTCGAATGCCAACACGACGGGAGTCGACGAGCCCGCCGGCAGCTCGACCAACGGTTGTCGCCCGAGTCCACCACGACGACGTCGCCGGCGGTGTCAGCCGTCACGCCGAGCGGGTTGCTCCAGCCCGACCCGACCACCTGTTGCGGGCCTGTGCCTCCTGGCAGCTCGAGCACCTCGTTGCCACCGGTGTCGGCGACGTAGACGTCGCCGGCGGCGTCGACGGCCACGCCGGTCGGATCGCTCAGCGCGCCGGCGGTGAAGGCCAGCGGGGTCGGGGTCGTCGTCCCGGCCGCGATCTCGTCGAGCTCGCCGTCGCCCGATTCGGCAACGAAGACGTCACCCGCCGCGTCGACGGCCACACCCTCGGGCTGGTCCAGGCCCGTGGCGACGGTCCGTTGGGCGGACGCGCCGCTCGCCAGCTCGACGACGTCACCGCCGTCCGAGTCGGCAACGAACACGTCGCCGGCGGCATCGGTGGCGACCCCGACCGGGTACTCCAACCCGGTGAAGGGAAGCGTGACCTGCGTGCTCTGCCCGTGCGACATCTCGAGCACCCGGTCGTTCCACGGGTCGGCCACGAAGACGTCGCCTGCCGCGTCGACCGCGACACTCGTCGGGCCGATCACCGAACCGAGCCCGACGAACGGCACGACGGTCTCCGCCCCGCTTCCGGCGGCCTTCTCCACGACCCGGCCGTTGCCGGAGTCGGCGACGAAGACATCGCCCGCCCCGTCGATCGCCGCACCATCGGGATCCGCCAGCCCGAGCCCGAGCAGCGTGACCTGGGCGCCGTAGCTCGGAGAGAGGTCCGCCGCCGAGGAGCTCGCGGGCCGCGTGGCGACGCTGGTCGCGCTCGCCGCGACCAGCATCACACCGAGGACGATGCGCGGAAGCCTCGCGCCCTCGCCGGCGCCGCCGCCGCCGTCGGCGCCGGCGCTGGCCCCGGAGAGGGCGGCGGGGCGGTGACGGAGCCGCCGATCGCGCCCCGTCGCCGCCCCGCCGCCCACCTCAGATCACGCTCCGCGTCGAATACTCACGGAGAGTGGTCACACTCAGATCGCAACGGCGCGGAACGCCCAGGGGTTGAGGGCGAGCGTGACCGAATCAGGCCGGCGAGCGTGACCGAATCAGGCCGGCGAACGCCCCACCACGAGTCCCGAGGCGTCGTGCGGCGCCCGACCGGCGATGGGCTACAGTCGGCGAGGAGGGCGTCCCGTTCGAGGGTGCCCGTGTCCGGCAAGGAGGTGGCGCACGATGTCGATGAGCCTTCGCATCGCTCTCCACGGCGGCTTCGGCCCCTTCCGGATCAACCCGGCCGGCTAGCGCCGAGTCCGCTTCTCCGCCTCCCCACACCGGAGGCGCCCCGAATCTCCCTCCCGGCCCCGGTGGGCTCCCACCGTTGTCGTCGTCTCCGCCGACCCGCCACAGAGCGGGCGGCGCTGTCTTCGCCCTCGCCGCAGTGTCGCCCCGAGGAGCACGACGTGCACCCCCTCATCCTCCACCAACTGGCTCGCCAGCAGTCCGAGCTGGCCCGTGCCGGGACGCGCGCTCGCCGCGACGAGCGGCTCGCGCCCGGACGCGCCCGCGGCGCCTCGTGGCGCCGGGCCAAGGCACGCGCCCAAGCGGGCGTCGGCTGGGCCCTCGTCGACCTCGGGTTTCGCCTCGCGACGAGGAACCGGGCGACGCTCGACGAGCCCTACGCCCGGGCCCGCGGTTGAACGAGGTCGCCGCGAGCCTCGGCCGCGGAACCCCTCCACGTCCGCGAGAGGGCGCGCCGAGCCCGGACGCGGGAAGGCGGCGTACGGTGCGCCGGCGGCGTGTTGCGTAGCGTCACGTCGCCGGCGGCCGCGCGCCGCCTTCCGAGCAAACTGGGCGGGCGGGCCCGCCGGAGCACTAGGCCCCGTAACGGTCCTCGCCCTCGGACAGCACCGCCGGGTCGCCGTCGCTGCCGAACACGGCGTTCGGGTCGAAGGTGAGGCTGGCGCCCGGCGCGCCGTAGTAGCCCTCGCCGTAGGTCTCCCCGTCGCCGGTCTGCTCGTAGCCGCCGAAGGCCGAGCCCTCGCGCAGCCACCTCGCCAGCTCGTCGGCCCCCGGCTCGCCGTACTCGGCGTCGGAGGACCAGAACGACATCCGCTGAGCCTCCGGCGTCTCCACCTCGACGTCGCGGTACTGGGGCATGCCGCTGCCGGCGGGGATGAGCTTGCCGATGATGATGTTCTCCTTCAGCCCGAACAGGCGGTCGGACTTGCCCTCGATCGCAGCCTCGGTCAGCACCCGGGTCGTCTCCTGGAAGGAGGCGGCCGAGAGCCAGGAGTCCGTGGCGAGGCTGGCCTTGGTGATCCCCATCAGCTCGGGACGACCCTCGGCGGGTCGCTTGCCCTCGGTGACGAGCTCCCGGTTGACCGCGGCGTAGCGCTGCGAGTCGACACGCTCGCCGGGCAGGAACGGCGCGTCGCCGGACTCGGCGACGAGGACCCTGCGCAGCATCTGGCGCACGATCAGCTCGATGTGCTTGTCGTGGATCGAGACACCCTGGTCGCGGTACACCTTCTGCACCTCTTCGACGAGGTACTGCTGGGTCTCGCGGATGCCCTTGATCTCGAGCAGCTCCTTCGGGTCCTTCGGGCCCTCGACGAGCGCATCACCGGCTGCGATCTCCTGCCCCTCGGCGACCTCGAGGTGCGCGCGGGGCGACACCGTGTAGGCCTCCTCGGTGCCGTCGTCGCCGACGATGCGCACGCGCCGGCCCGTCTCGTCCTCCTCGATGCGCACGACTCCGGAGGTGCGCGCCAGGATCGCCGCGCCCTTCGGCGTGCGCGCCTCGAAGAGCTCGACGACGCGCGGAAGGCCATGGGTGATGTCCTCGCCGACGATGCCGCCGGTGTGGAAGGTCCGCATGGTGAGCTGGGTTCCCGGCTCACCGATCGACTGAGCGGCGATCACGCCGACCGCCTCGCCGAGCTCGATCATCCGGCCCGTGGCGAGCGACTTGCCGTAGCACGCCGCACACACGCCGTGGGTGGCCTCGCAGGAGAGCACCGACCGGACGCGGATGCGCTCGATCGTCGGGTCGGCCGCCAGGCGGCCCACCTCGGCGTCGCCGAGCATCAGCCCGACGGGCAGCTCCGACCCGTCGGCGAGCTGCACCGGCTCGAGCAGCACGCGCCCGTAGGCGCGGGTCTCGAGGTAGCTGCGCTTGCCGGCCTGGTCGACGACCACACCTTCGAGCCAGATGCCACGCGTCGTGCCGCAGTCGGGCTCGCGGATGATCAGCTCCTGGGCGACGTCGACGAGACGGCGCGTCAGGTAGCCCGAGTCGGCGGTGCGAAGCGCGGTGTCGGCCAGGCCCTTGCGGGCGCCGTGGGTGGAGATGAAGTACTCGAGCACCGAGAGGCCCTCACGGAACGAGGACACGATCGGGCGCGGGATCATCTCGCCCCGAGGGTTGGAGACGAGGCCCTTCATGCCGGCGATCTGGCGCACCTGCTGGGGGTTCCCACGTGCGCCGGAGTCGACCATCATGTCGAGCGGGTTGAAAGCGATCGTGGCGAGGGTCTTCTCCATCGCCCGCCCGACCTCGGAGTTGGCCGAGGTCCAGATCTCGATCTCCTTCTGGCGCCGCTCGTCGTCGGTGATGATGCCGCGCTTGAACTGCGTCTCCGCCTTCTCGGCCTCCTTCTCGTAGCGGTCGAGGATGGCGCGCTTGTCCGGCGGCGTCTTCACGTCGTCGATCGAGATCGTGAGGCCGGAACGGGTGGCGAAGCGGAAGCCCAGCTCCTTGATCCGGTCGAGGCTCTCGGCGACGATCGCCTTCGGGTAGCTCGAGGCGAGCTGCTCGACGATCGAGCCGATGGAGGTGTTGCGCTTGCCGATGACGTCGTTGACGAAGCCGAAGTCCTTCGGCAGGGCGGCGTTGAAGAAGAGCCGTCCCGGCGTGGTCTCGACCGACTCGGGCTCCTCCTGCCCCTCGGCCTCCTCTCCGGCGCGCTTGCCGAAGTAGGCGAAGGGGTAGCCGTCGGGCCCACGGCGCAGGGTGATCTTGGCGTGCAGGTCGACGTCGCCGGCCTCCCAGGCGGCCTCCACCTCGTGCAGGCGGCGGAACACCTTGCCCTCGCCGGTGGCGCCCTCGACCATCAAGGTGAGGTAGTAGGCGCCGAAGACCATGTCCTGGGTGGGCACGGTGATCGGGCGCCCCGTCGCCGGGGAGAGGATGTTGTTCGCCGAGAGCATCAAGATGCGAGCTTCGGCCTGCGCCTCTGCCGACAGCGGCAGGTGCACGGCCATCTGGTCGCCGTCGAAGTCGGCGTTGAACGCGGTGCAGACGAGCGGGTGGATCTGGATCGCCTTGCCCTCGATGAGGATCGGCTCGAAGGCCTGGATGCCGAGGCGGTGCAGCGTCGGCGCCCGGTTGAGCAGCACCGGGTGCTCCTTGATCACCTCGTCGAGCACGTCCCAGACCTGGCTGCGGCGACGCTCCACCATCCGCTTGGCGGACTTGATGTTCGGGGCGATCTCGACGTCGACGAGCCGCTTCATGACAAAGGGCTTGAACAGCTCGAGGGCCATTTGCTTGGGCAGGCCGCACTGGTGCAGCTTGAGCGTCGGCCCGACGACGATCACGGACCGCCCCGAGTAGTCGACGCGCTTGCCGAGCAGGTTCTGGCGGAACCGCCCCTGCTTGCCCTTCAGCATGTCCGAGAGGCTCTTGAGCGGCCGGTTGCCCGGGCCGGTGACCGGACGGCCGCGGCGGCCGTTGTCGAACAGCGCGTCGACGGCCTCCTGCAGCATCCGCTTCTCGTTGTTGATGATGATCTCGGGCGCGCCGAGGTCCAACAGCCGCTTCAGCCGGTTGTTGCGGTTGATCACCCGGCGGTAGAGGTCGTTCAGGTCGCTCGTGGCGAAGCGGCCGCCGTCGAGCTGCACCATCGGGCGCAGGTCCGGCGGGATCACGGGCACGGCGTCGAGGATCATCGCCCGCGGGTCATTGGCGCGCCGGGCGTGCTCGTCGCGGCGGTTGAACGCCGAGACGATCTTCAGGCGCTTGATCGCCTTCTGCTTGCGCTGGGCCGAGAGCGGGCGGCGACCGTCCGTCGGGTCGATCGCCTCGCGGAGCTTGACCTCCTCCTCGTCCAGGTCGATGCGTGCGATCAGAGAGGCGATCGCCTCGGCACCCATCCCGCCCTCGAAGTAGTCGCCATAGCGGGCCGACAGCTCACGCCAGACGAGCTCGTCCTCGATGATCTTGCGGGCGTGCAGGTCGCGCAGCTCGTCGAGGGCGCGCCCGGCCATCGCCACCTCGGCCGCGGCGCGGTCACGGACGGCCGTGACCTCCTTCTCCACGGCGCGCTGGCGGGCGCGGATCTCGGACTCCTTGGCGCCCGAGGACTCGAGCTCGCGAAGCTCGGTCTCGAGGGCGGAGAGGCGCCGCTCGACCTCGAGGTCACGGGCGCGCTCGATCTCGGCGATCTCGCTCGCCAGCTCGGCCTCGAGGTTGGGCAGGTCGTTGTGCCGCTTCTCCTCGTCGACGTGGGTGACGAGGTAGGCGGCGAAGTAGATCACCTTCTCGAGCTGCTTGGCCTTCAGCTCCTCTCGCGCCTCGGTGCCCATCAGCAGGTAGGCGAGCCAGGAGCGCGTGCCGCGCAGGTACCAGATGTGCACGACCGGGGCGGCGAGCTCGATGTGGCCCATCCGCTCGCGGCGCACCTTGGAGCGCGTCACCTCGACGCCGCAGCGCTCGCAGATGATGCCGCGGAAGCGGACGCGCTTGTACTTGCCGCAGTAGCACTCCCAGTCCTTGGTCGGGCCGAAGATGCGCTCGCAGAACAGCCCGTCCTTCTCCGGGCGAAGGGTGCGGTAGTTGATCGTCTCCGGCTTCTTCACCTCGCCGTGGGACCAGTCCCTGATGTCGTCGGCGGTGGCGAGCCCGATCCGCAGCTGGTCGAAGTCGTTCACATCGAGCACTAGAAGCTCCTCTCGGCGGCACGGCGGGCGTCTTCCTCGTCCGACCCGCGCTCGGGCCGGCTGATGTCGATCCCGAGCTCCTCTGCCGCCCGGTACACGTCCTCGTCGAGCTCGCGCATCTCGATCTCCTCACCGGAGGTCGAGAGCACCTCGACGTCGAGGCACAAAGACTGCATTTCCTTGATCAGCACCTTGAAGCTCTCGGGGATCCCCGGCTCGGGGATGTTCTCGCCCTTCACGATCGCCTCGTAGACCTTGACGCGCCCGAGCACGTCGTCGGACTTGATCGTGAGCAGCTCCTGCAGCGCGTAGGCGGCCCCGTAGGCCTCGAGCGCCCAGACCTCCATCTCGCCGAAGCGCTGGCCACCGAACTGGGCCTTGCCGCCGAGGGGCTGCTGGGTGATCATCGAGTACGGACCCGTCGAGCGGGCGTGGATCTTGTCGTCCACGAGGTGGGCGAGCTTCAAGATGTACATGTACCCGACGCTGATCGGCTTGTCGTAGGGCTCGCCGCTTCGGCCGTTGTAGAGCACGGTCTTGCCATCGGGGCGAATGAGGCGCTCCTCGCCGTCCGCGGCGTCCGGGGCGATGCGCTCGAACAGCTGCTGGATCGTGGCGTGGCGCCCCGCCTCGTCGGCCTCGTCCCAGTGCGCCCCGTCGAAGACCGGCGTCGAGACCCACACGGCCGGGTCGGTGCGCGGGCGGGTCTTCAGCTCCGTGCCGCGAAGCACGACGTTCGAGCCGCTCGAGCTGTTGGCCGAGGCGGCGCCCGCGCCGTTCGAGCCGTCGGCCGCCGAGGCGGCAAAGGAGGCCGCCGCGCCGGCGACATCGCCCTCGAGCCAGCCCCAGCGCGCCAGGTAGCCGAGGTGGCTCTCGAGCACCTGGCCGACGTTCATTCGGCTCGGCACGCCGAGGGGGTTCAGGATGATGTCGACCGACGTCCCGTCGGCGAGGAACGGCATGTCCTCGACGGGCAGGATGCGGCTGACGACGCCCTTGTTGCCGTGACGGCCGGCGAGCTTGTCGCCCTCGGAGATCTTGCGCTTCTGTGCCACGTAGACGCGCACCAGCTGGTTGACGCCCGGCGGCAGCTCGTGGGAGTCGTCGCGGGAGAAGACGCGGACGTCGATCACCTTGCCCGACTCACCGTGGGGCACCTTCAAGCTCGTGTCGCGCACGTCGCGCGCCTTCTCGCCGAAGATGGCTCGCAACAGCCGCTCCTCCGGCGTCAGCTCCGTCTCCCCCTTCGGGGTGACCTTGCCGACGAGGATGTCCCCGGGACCGACCTCGGCGCCGATACGGATGATGCCGCGCTCGTCGAGGTCCGCCAGCACGTCCTCGGACAGGTTGGGGATGTCGCGGGTGATCTCCTCGGCACCGAGCTTGGTGTCCCGGGCGTCGACCTCGTGCTCCTCGATGTGGATCGAGGTGAGCACGTCGTCGCGCACGAGGCGCTCGGAGAGGATGATGGCGTCCTCGTAGTTGTAGCCCTCCCACGGCATGAAGGCCACGAGCAGGTTCTTGCCGAGCGCCAGCTCGCCGTTGTGGGTCGAGGGACCGTCGGCGATGACCTCGCCGGCGGCCACCTCGTCGCCCTCGGCGACGAGCAGCTTCTGGTTGATGCACGTGTTCTGGTTGGAGCGGCGGAACTTCGCCAGCGGGTACACCTTGCGACCGAGCTCGTAGCCGTTGCGGTCCTTCTGCCCGGCGTCGTACTCGACTGCGACGCGGTCGCCCGAGACCTCCACGATGCGCCCCGCGCCCTCGCCGAGGATCACCTCGCCAGCGTCCTGCGCGGCGCGCGCCTCGATGCCCGTGCCGATGTACGGCGCCTCGGGCACGAGGAGCGGGACGGCCTGCTTCTGCATGTTGGCGCCCATCAGTGCCCGGTTGGCGTCGTCGTGCTCGACGAAGGGGATGAGCGCGGTCGACACCGAGACGATCTGCTTGGGCGACACGTCCATCAGGTCGACCTCCGACGGCGGGACGTAGTCGACCTCGCTGGTCGTGCCGTAGGTCGTCGTCGACGCGCCGACGCGCACGCCGGCACCCTGCGGCCCACGGCGCACGAGCACGCGGTCGCCGACGAAGTGGCCTTCGCGGTCGAGGGTCGCCGACGCCTGCGCGATGACGTACTCCTCCTCCTCGTCGGCCGCCAGGTAGACGATCTCGTCGGTGACGCGACCGTCCTCGACCTTGCGGTACGGGGTCTCGATGAAGCCGTGCTCGTTCACCCGGGCGTAGGTAGCGAGGTGGCCGATGAGGCCGATGTTCGGTCCCTCGGGCGTCTCGATCGGGCACATCCGGCCGTAGTGCGAGGTGTGCACGTCACGCACCTCGAACCCGGCGCGCTCGCGCGAGAGCCCGCCCGGGCCGAGCGCCGAGAGGCGGCGCTTGTGGGCCAGCCCGGACAGCGGGTTGTGCTGGTCCATGAACTGGCTGAGCTGGCTCGTGCCGAAGAACTCCTTGATCGCGGCGACGACCGGCCGGATGTTGATCAGCGTCTGGGGGGTGATCGCCTCGACGTCCTGGGTCGTCATGCGCTCGCGCACGACACGCTCCATGCGCGAGAGGCCGATCCGCACCTGGTTCTGGATCAGCTCGCCGACCGAGCGGATGCGACGGTTGGCGAAGTGGTCCTGGTCGTCGAGGCGGTAGCCCGTCTCGCCGTTGGCGAGGTGGAGCATGTAGGTCGACGCGGCGAGGATCTCGCTCGGGCTGAGCACGCCCTGGTCCTCGGCGGGGCGCTCGAGGTCAACGCCGAGGATCTCGGAGTCCTTCTCGATCTCCGGGCCGAGCTTGCGGTTCAGCTTGTAGCGCCCGACACGGGTGAGGTCGTAGCGGCGCGGGTTGAAGAAGGCGTTCTCGAAGTACGCCCGTGCGGCCTCGAGCGAGAGCGGCTCGCCGGGCCGGGCGCGCTTGTAGATCTCGAGCAGCGCGTCCTCACGCGTCGGCACGAGGTCGCGCTCCTTCTCCCACTGGCCGGTGAGGAAGTCGAAGTGGCGCACGAAGCGCTCGAGCAGCCCTTCGTCCTCGTAGCCGAGGGCGCGCAGCACCACGAACAGCGACAGGCGGCGCTTGCGGGCGACGCGGGCGCCGGCTGTGACGTCCTTGGAGGGCTTGGCCTCGACGTCGAACTCGATCCACTCGCCGCGGTAAGGGTGGATCGTCCCGGTCACGATCGTCTTCGCGTCGCGACCCGGCTGGAAGATGACGCCGGGCGAGCGCACCAGCTGGCTGACGACGACGCGCTCGGTCCCGTTGATGATGAAGGTGCCCTTCGGGGTCATCATCGGGAAGTCCCCCATGAAGACCGTCTGCTCCTTGATCTCACCTGTCGTCGCGTTCATGAACCGGGCGCGCACGAAGATCGGCGCGGCGTAGGTCATGTCCTTGGCCTTGCACTCGTCGATGGTGAACTTGGGCGGCGGGCGCAGGTCGGGGTCGTCGGGGTCGAACTCGAGCTCGAGCTTCAGCTGGCCCGTGAAGTCCTCGATCGGGCTGATGTCGGCGAAGGTCTCGGCGAGGCCCTTGGAGAGGAACCAGTCGAAGGAGTCGCGCTGCACCGCGACCAGGTCGGGCAACGGCAGCACTTCGTCGAGGTTGGCGAACGAGAACCGCTGGGGGGTGCCGGGACGGGCAAGCGTGCGGGTAGGAGCAGGCAAGGTCACTCCTTCGGAGTGCGGAACGAGCAGGATGACAGGCGGGGCACTGCCGGGGATGCCGGGTAGGGCGCCGGGGCGCGCGTCACCACGCGGTCGGGAAGACAGTCGCGGGGAAGGGCACGGCCTAGTCAGTATAGGCGCGCAGAGACGCCAAAGCAACGCGCAGCTGTGCGCGCCCTTCGGCAGGGTACGGGAAGCGCAGCTGCACGTCAAGGCTCTGCGCCCCTCGATTTATGTTTGCCCTGCTCCCAGCCCCGTCAAGCGGGGCCGGGAACAGTGCGGCGGAGGCCGTGGCCGCCGCTACTTGAGCTCGACCGTTGCCCCGGCGCCCTCGAGCTGCGCCTTGGCCTTCTCCGCGTCCTCCTTGGAGACCTTCTCGAGCACCGGCTTGGGCGCCGAGTCGACGAGGTCCTTGGCCTCCTTCAGCCCGAGGCTCGTGAGCGCCCGGACCTCCTTGATGACCTGGATCTTCTTGTCACCGGCGGCCATGAGCACGACGTCGAACTCGTCCTGCTCCTCCGGCGCCTCCTCGGCCGGGGCGCCGCCGCCCGCTGCCGGCGCGGCGACCGCAACGGGCGCCGCGGCGGTCACGCCGAAACGGTCCTCGAACTCCTTCAGCAGCTCGGCAAGCTCGAGCACGGTCATGCCGGCGATCCCGTCCAGGATCTCTTCCTTCGTGGTGGCCATCTGTCGTCCGTCCTTCCTGGTCGCTCCGGTCCCCCGGGGCTCTCTCGCTGGTGGTCTCGTTGCGGCGTCCGTCCCCGAGCCGCCCGGCGCTCGGCGCTCGGCGCTCGGCGCCGGCAGTCAAGGCTGCGGCCGCCTCAGCCCGCTGCGGGGTTCGCCGGCTCCTCGGCTTCGCCGGCGGCGGCGCTGCCGGTGGCCTCCGCGGGCGTCGTCGGCTCCGTTGCCGTTGCGGCGGCGATCTCCGGTTCGGGCGCGGGGGCGATCTCGGGCTCGGCGGGCTCGGGCGCCGCTGCGGTCTCCGGCTCGGGCTCGGATGTCGCTGCGGTCTCGGGCGCGGGCTCGGCGGCGGTCTCGGGCTCGGCGGCGGTCTCGGGCTCGGCCAGCTCGGGCGCGGCGGCGGGCTCGGGCGTCGCTGCAGTCTCGGGCGCGGCGGCGGTCTCGGGCTCGGCCGTCTCGGGCTCGGCGGGCTCGGGCGCGCTCGCCGTCGCCCCTCCAGTCTCGCCCTGCGCGGCGTCCGCGGCCGCGGGGGCCTCGGCGTCTCCGCCGGCCGAGGGCTGCGCCCGGGGGCGCTCACCAGCGGCGATGCGGGCATCGATGAGCGCCTGGAGCCCGTAGGCCAGCTTCTGCGGGACAGCCGCGAGCAAGGCCGCCATCCGCTGCATCGGCGCCGCCAGCAGCCCAGCGACCTGGGCCAGCAGCACCTCGCGGCGACGGCAGGTCCGCGAGCGCCTGAGCCCCCCGCGAGTCGAGCAGGCTCGAGCCGACGAGGCCGCCCTTCACGATCAGTGCGGGGTGGGTGCGGGCGAAATCGCGGAGCACCTTGGCCACTGCAGAAACGTCGCCCTCGACGAATGCGATCGCCGTCGGCCCCTCGAGCAGCCCGGTCAGGGCGTCGAGCCCGCGCTCCTCCGCGGCGCGCCGCACGAGGGTGTTCTTGTACACCTTGTACGTGCCGCCGGCACCGGCGAGCGCCCGTCGCAGCTCGGCCATCTGGGCGACCTGCAGGCCCCGGTACTCGGTGAGGATCGCCGCGTCCGAGCTGGCCAGCCGGCCACGCACATCCTCGACGACGGCCACCTTCTCCGGGCGAGGCTCACGAACCGCCGTCGCGCCGCCAACTGGCGCCCTGTCCTGGATCGTCACGCTCGTCCTCCCGCGGATGGCAGGAGCGCGCCGACCAAGGGGCAGCCGCGTGGCCAACGACCAAACTGCTGCGTCACCTCGTCAGGCGGGCTCCGAGCCCATTGAGCGCCGTGAAGCGCACCGGATGTCTTCGGCAACGGCGGCTCGTGCCCGAGCCGTCATGTTGAGAGGCAGTGTAGTGCGCTCGGCAGGCGCCCACGGACGGTGGGGCTCGGTACTCGACGGTACGCCCGTCAGCCGGCGACCGCGCTCCGACCTGCGCGTACCGTTTCCCGGGGCACCTGCAGGCCCGTCAAGCCGAGACCGCGAAGTCCTCGTCGGTGATACGCGTCCGAGTCGGGTCCACCGCGACTCCCGGCCCCATCGTCGGCGCGATGGTGACGGAGCGCACGTAGCGTCCCTTGGCCGCGGCCGGCTTGGCGCGTTGCAGCTCGTCGAGAGCGGCCCGCAGATTCTCGAGCAGCTGCACGCGGGTGAACGACGCCTTGCCGATCGGGATATGCACGTTGCCGACTCGGTCGGTCCGGTACTCGACGCGCCCGCCGCGGTACTCGCTCACCGTGCGGGCGACGTCGGTGGTGACCGTCCCGGTGCGCGGGTTCGGCATCAGGCCCCTCGGCCCGAGGATGCGTCCGAGCCGTCCGACCTGGGCCATCAGGTCAGGCGTGGCGATCGCCACGTCGAACTCGAGGAAGCCCTCCTTCTCGATGCGTGCCACGAGGTCGTCGGAACCGACGACGTCGGCGCCGGCCGCACGCGCCTCGGCGGCCTGCTCGCCCGCGGCGAAGACGGCGATGCGAACCGAACGTCCGGTACCGGCCGGGAGCGACAGCGAGCCGCGTACGATCTGCTCGGCGCGCCGCGGGTCGACCCCGAGTCGCACCGCCAGCTCGACCGTCTCGTCGAAGCGGGCCGTCGCGAGGCTCTTCACGAGGTCGACCGCCTCCGCCGGCGCGAACAGCTGGTCGCGGTCGAGCCGCTTGAGGGCATCGACGTAGCGCTTGCCGTGCTTGGCCATCGTGTGGTCCCCTTCGTCCTGTGCCGTCGTCGCTCCGGCCTCAGCCGGCGACGGTGATGCCCATCGATCGCGCCGTTCCCTCGACCTGCCGCTTGGCCGCTTCGAGGTCGTTCGCGTTCAGGTCCGGCAGCTTGGTCGTCGCGATCGCTGCCAGCTGAGCGGCCGTGACGGTTCCCTTGCCCTCACGTCCGGGCAGCTTGCTGCCTTTGTCGACGCCGGCTGCTTCCCGCAGCAGGACCGTCGTCGGCGGAGTCTTCAGAACGAAGGTGAACGAACGGTCCTCGTAGATGGTGATCTCGACGGGCACGATCGTGCCGCGCTGGCTCTCGGTCGCCGCGTTGTACTGCTTGCAGAATTCCATCGTCTGCACGCCGTGCGGACCGAGCGCCGTCCCGACCGGAGGCGCGGGAGTCGCCGCCCCGGCGGGCAGCTGAATCTTCACCACTGCGACCACGCGCCTGCGTGCCATGTCCCCTGCTGCTCCCTGCTCGTGTCTCTCGGGCCCTCGTCCTGCGTCGGGCCATCGTCGTCGTCCGGCGGACGCTCGTCATGACGGACGCCGCTCTCCAGTTCCGGGCTGCTCGCGTCGCTCGGGCTGCTGCGCCCGGCTCGGGAGCGGCACCCGAGTGCTGCGTGCTGTCGCCCACGGGTGGCGGAAGGCCGCCTGCCGACGTCAACGGCAGCAGCACGTCCGGCTGTGACGGTGGTAGCCGCCATCGGGCCCCGCGCCACAGCCGGGCCTGCGGGAGCCCGGTAGCAGCGACCGCCCAGTCTAGAGCTTCGCCACCTGGCTGAATTCCAGCTCCACCGGGGTCTCGCGACCGAAGATGTTGACCAGCACTTTCAGCTTCAGCTGGTCCTCGTTGATCTCGGCCACCTGACCGGTGAAGTCGGCAAAGGGCCCCTCCCGCACTCGCACGGTCTCGCCCAGCTCGTGCTCGAGCCGCGGGCGAGCCTGGCGCTTGGTCGTCTCGACGCCCTCGTCGCGGACCTGGAGGATGCTCTCCACCTCGCGCCTCGACAGGGGCGTGGGCTTGGTCCCCGGCCCGACGAAGCCGGTGACGCCTGGAGTTTGGCGGATGACCGACCAGGAGTCGTCGTCGAGGTCGGCGCGCGTCAGCAGGTAGCCGGGGAAGACCTTGCGCTGGACCGTGACCTTCTTGCCGCCCTTGAACTCGACGACGTCCTCCATCGGGATGACCACCTCGTAGATGCGGTCTTCCATGTTCATCGAGGAGATGCGGCTCTCGAGGTTCGACTTCACCTTGTTCTCGTAGCCGGCGTAGGTGTGCACGACGTACCAGCTGCCCGGCCGGTCGTAGGGGCTCGGCGGGCGGATCGGCTCCTCCTCGTCCTGCCCGACCAGCTCCTCGTCCTCGGCCGGCGCGTCGAGCTCGGCGGCGTCGGCCTGTGCCCCGGGGACCTCGCTGCCTGAGGACGCGGCGAGGCCCTCGCCGGTCTCCCCGAGCTCCTCGTCGTTGTCGCTCATCACACTCATCGTCCAGCCTCGTCCGTCGAACATCTCGCAGCACCTTGGCCGCCACGGTCATCGCCAGTGCCCACCACCGGCCACGACCGGCGCCTTCACGCCGCGCCCGGCGCGCCCGCCGTCCCCGACAGCAGCCCCCGGCGCGAGGGTGACTACTCGAACAGGTACATCACGCCCCGGGCGAACACGTAGTTCAACCCGAAGATCAAGAGCGCCAGCAGCACCAGAGTAGTGAGCACGACCGTCGAGTAGTTCACGACCTCGGCGCGCCTCGGCCACAGCACCTTGGCGAGCTCGCCGCGCACCTCCGCGAGGTACGACGCCACCCGGCTCGGCCAGGGCTCGCGGGTGTCCTGCGGGCGCGTCGTGGTGGTCGTGGTCGGGGGCGGCGCCGTCGGCCGGCTGGCCACCGGGGTCCCGTCCGCGGCAAGCTGCCCCTGTCGCTGCAGTATCCGCTTGGTCTCTCGGTTCACTGGGCTACCTCGGGGTCGGCGCGGTGGAGCGGCGAGCAGGGCAGGAGGGACTCGAACCCCCAACCGCCGGTTTTGGAGACCGGTGCTCTGCCAGTTGAGCTACTGCCCTGTGCGCGACGATCCCTCGGGCGCGCCGCCGGACCAGCTTACGCTACCGAACCAGCTCGTTGGGCCCGGCTCGGCCGCCCGCCCGTGCCGTCAGGCCTCGGCGACGGCTTGCAAGGTCTTGGATCCGCGGCCACGCAACACCACGAGCACGCCGGTCAGCGCCGCACCGACGCAGGCGCCGACGTAGGCGACGCGCCGCCCGGTGACGATCGTGCGCGCCGCGGAGCGGGCCGCGGCCGCCTCGAGCGCGGCGAAGAGATCGGCGAGCACACCCGGCGGGGGTTCGGCCCGGTCGCCGGCGAGCTGGCCGAGGAGGCGGAACAGGCGCTCGTAGCGCGCGACCTCGAGCCTGCAGCGCAGGCACGTGCGGGCGTGGGCGTCGAGCTCCTCCCGGCTGAGCTCGCCCCGACACGCTTCGGGCAGGCGCAGGACGAGCTGCTCACAAGCCGACTGCACGGGCGCTCACCTCCTCGCCATCGCCCCCCGGGGCGGTCGCCGGCAAGGCCGGAACGCGGCGCGCCGGCCCTGTCCCCCGCCGCGCCTCGGCCGGAGAGGGGAGCAGCTCGCGCAGGCGCAACCTCGCCCGGTGCAGCCGAACCTTGGCCGCCCCGCGGCTGATGCCGAGCTCCTTGGCGATCGCCTCGTGCGGCAGGTCGTAGACGTCGCGCAGCACGACGACCGCACGCATCAGGTCGGGGAGGTCGGCCAGCGCGGCGCGCAGCCGCTCACGCTCCCCCGAGGCGTCCGCGGCATCGAGCAGCCGCTGCTCGGCCAGCGGGTCGGCGAGCACGAGCGCCTCGTCGAACTCGGCGAGGCGGGACCAGCGCCGGCGACGAAGGTGCGTCGCCGCGGAGTTCGCCGTGATCCGGTACAGCCAGGTCGTCGCCGCGGAGTCGCCGCGGTAGCGACCGATCGCGCGAAACGCGCGCAGGTAGGTCTCCTGCAGGACGTCGCTGGCATCATGGTCGTTGCCGACCAGCCGTCTGGCGAGGGCGAAGACCTGCGGGGAGGTGACGAGCACGAGCTCGGTGAACGCCTCGCGGTCACCGGCGCGCGCTCGTGCCGCGAGCTCGTCGGCCAACGCCGGGGCGCCGGGGCGCGCAGCGCTGGCCGGCCAGGCGACGCCGGCGGCGCTCGCGGAGTCCTCGTGCTGTGGGGCCATGGTGCGGATCCTTCGGGCCGCGCCGCTAACCGCTCAGCGCGTCTCCTTGTGCAGGGTGTGGCGGCGGTCGAAGCTGCAGTACTTGCGCATCTCGATCCGCTCGCGGTCGTTCTGCTTGTTCTTGGTCGTGATGTAGTTACGGCGCTTGCACGCCTCGCACTCGAGGGTCACCTTGACCCGCTTCTCGTTCTTCGCCATGCCGTCCTCCTGGTACGTGCTGGCCGGGAGCCCGGCAACCCCGCCTCTCGCCCGAGGAGCCGTGCCCGACCGGTGGTAGCGGCGGCCGGACTCGAACCGGCGACCCCACGATTATGAGCCGTGTGCTCTAACCAACTGAGCTACGCCGCCGTCGGGCGGAGCCCCCTGTCGGAATCGAACCGACGACACCAGCCTTACCATGGCTGTGCTCTGCCCCTGAGCTAAGGGGGCGAGGACGATACCGCCGACCCTCGAGCCGGAAGCATAGTCTCGGCGCCGATGCAGCTGCGCCTCTGCGAGGATGCCGACGCCGAGGCGATCCGGTCGATCTACAACCTCGAGGTGCTCGGCTCGACGGTCACCTTCGACCTCGTGCCACGCAGCGCCGAGGACCAGCGAGCCTGGATGGCCGAGCACCGCGGCGCGTACCCGGTGGTCGTTGCCGTCGACGACGGAGGGGTCGCAGGGTTCGCCTCGCTCTCGCCATACCGCTCGCGGCCCGGCTACTCGACCACCGTCGAGGACTCGGTGTACGTCGAGCGCTCGCGCCGCGGGCAGGGCGTGGGCCGCGCCCTGCTCGGCGAAGCGGTCGGGCTGGCCCGCGCTCACGGCTTCCACGCCGTGATGGCGCGCATCGTGGGCGATCACGATGCCTCGATCGCCCTGCACCGCTCGCTCGGCTTCGAGCTCGTCGGCATCGAGCGCGAGGTCGGGCGCAAGTTCGGCCGCTGGCTCGACGTGGCGCTGTTCCAACTGCTCGTCTGACCGTTCCCGGCGGCGAGCCCGAGGTACCGCGGCAGGAGAAGCTCAGGCGGCTCCGGCGCTGAGCCGCTGCGGCCCACCCGCCCGCCAGCGCGGCCACAGCACGAGCACGCAGATCGCCACGAGGCACGCCGCGGCGAGCGCGACCAGCGCCGGGTTGGCGACGGTCAGCTCGTTGATCAGCGTCTTGCCGCCGGGCAGCCCGAGGAAGCAGCTCACCGCCGAGCAGAGCATCACGACCCGGCGCGCCCGGCCGACGACGACGGGCGCGAGGAAGACGAAGCCCCACGACGCGTACCACGGCTGGATGACCGGCGAGAGCACCACGACGGCTACCAGGGTCCAGCCGAGGGCGCACAACGCGCCGATCTGCTCGGAGCGCAACAGCAGCCACACAGCGATCGCCCCGGCGAGGAGCAGCCCGCTGCCCCGAGCGAGGGTGATCAGGGCGTGGGTGTGGTTGCCGAGCCCGAGCGTGTGGACGAGCTTGCCGGCGAGCTCGCCGACCGCCGTCGCCGGGTCGAGCCACGAGCGGACCGTGTCCGGGTTCGACAACCCCGAGATCCACCCCCAACCCAGGCCGGCGAGCTCGGACATCCCGGCCATCACTCCGACCGAGACGAAGAGCGCCGTGAGCAGCGGACGAATGCGAGCCCTCAGCGAGAGTCGCGGGCCGAGCCACTCCCAGCCGATGTAGACGGCCACGATCAGCGCCGGGACCTTCACCGAAGCGGCGAGCCCGACGACCACGAGGCCCCACAGTGGGTGGCCGCGCCGGGCGAGAGCCCAACCGAGCGCCATCAGCCCGAGCATCAGCGCGTCGTTGTGCCCGCCGCCGATCAGGTGGAGCAGCACGAGCGGGCTGAGCGCGGCGAGCGAGAAGGCGACGGCGGGGTCACGTCCGAACGAGCGGGCGATCGCCGGGATCGCCGCAGCGAACAGCACCACGCCGAGGAGCGCGAGCAGCCGGAGTCCCTCGATCGCAGCCAGCGGCTGGTGTCCGGTGGCCGAGACGATGAACCCGTCGAGCTCGAGGAAGAACGGGCCGTAGGGAGATCCGACGTTCTGCCACAGCGGGTCGACGAGGGCACCGAAGGGGCTGCCCGAGGAGAGCAGCTGCGGCCCGTAGAGGTAGGGGTTGATGTGATGGCTCACCATCTCCCCCTGCGCGGCGTAGCTGTACAGGTCGTGACTGAACAGCGGCGCCACGAACAGCAACGGCAACGTCCATGCGACGAGGAGCGGGACGAGCAGGCGCACCGGCATGCCGCGATACCGCGTCGCTAGCCGGACCACCTCGTACCAGCACCTGATGAGCAGCAACATCCCGGCGTAGACGGACACGATCCCGAGGAACAGGCCCGTGCCGTGCTCGGGTCCGACCGTGATCACATTCCGCGGCTGAGCGGGGATGCCGAACCACCACGCCCCCGACTTCTTCAACGTGTAGGGCGAGCTGGCCTGCGAGGCACCGACCACGATCGCCACGCTGGCCACCAGGCCGAGCACGCCGGCTCGCAGCAGCGTCCAGCGCACGGCGCCAAGACCGGGCCGGAAGGTCCCTCCCACCGGGTCGGCGGCGCCGGTCCGCTCCCACAGCCCGACCGCGACACTCCTCATGCGGGTGACGAGCTCGCCGCGGCGCCCCCGCCGCGGCAGTACGACCCCCACCCCGACCGAAGGTGCCTCGAGGCAGCCGGCGAAGGCTTCGGGCGCGACCGCCTCGACCACGACCGACCGAGGAGCTGGCTCCACCTCCGCAAGGGTGTCCTCGTCGGAGCTCGGGGCTCCCGCCGTTGTGCTCCCCCGGCGCGATGCGGGCGGGATACGGCTGGGTGCGCCGGTCCGCGCCTGCCAGCGCGACGGCATGAAAGCACATTACCGCTGCGGCGGGAGGCGCAACCGTGCGCGCGCGTCGCACGCGCCACGGCGCGGGGTCGTGCCGGCAGGCGGACCCGACGGTGCCGCATGCCTCGGCGACCACTACCGTGCCTGCATGCTGCAGGTTGTCGCGTCGCGGCAGCGCGTCCCGGTGGCCGCCGCGCCGCCTCGGGCCGGGACGACGGGCAGACAAGGGATCGCCCTGCGCCGCGTCGACGCGCTCGCCGTCGCGCTGCTCTCCGTCGTGCCGGCCCTCCTCTTCGCGCTGCCCGCGGCGGCGGGCTACCCGCTCATGACCGGGGACGACGTGATCCAGAACTACCCGCTGCGCGTCCTGGCCGGTGAGGCGATGGTGCACGGCCACCTGCCGCTGCTCGATCCGTTCGACTTCTCGGGGACTGCCCTGCTCGGCGGCATCAACGCGGGGGCGCTGTTCCCCGACGTCGTGCTCTTCGGGCTGCTCCCCCACCTCGCCGCGTGGGTCGCCGTCGCGGCGATCGCCTATGCGGCCGCGGCGTGCGGGCTGTACCTGTTCCTGCGCGCCAACCACCTCGCGCCGGGACCGTCGCTGCTCGGCGGCGCCACCTACGGCCTCGGGGGCTTCCTCTCCTCGCAGGCCGTCCACCTCGACGTGGTCGAGGTGGGCGCGGCGCTGGCCTGGGTGCTCCTCGGGCTCGAGCGGCTCGCCCACGCGCCGCTGCGCCAGCGTCCGGCATGGACCGCCCTGCTCGTGGCTGCGGGCGGCTGCGCTGCCCTGGCCGGCAGCCCCGAGGTGGCCTTCGACGCCGCGGCCGCCGGGGTGCTGTACGCGCTGCACCTCGCGTGGCGCGACGACCACCCGCTGCGCCTCGCCGGCTGGATGCTCGGCGGAGCGGGCGGCGCGCTGCTGCTCGGCGGGGCGCAGATCACCACCGGCGCCGCCTTCGTCCACGCGTCGCAACGCAGCCACGTCACCCTCCAATTCCTCGCCGGGGGCACCGTCGACCGCGGCCTGGCGCTGCTGCTCGCGCCCCACGTGCTGGGGGGTGGCCCGATCGGCCTCGAGCCCTATGTCGGCTCCTACAACCTCGCTGAGATCGATGCTTACACGGGCATCGTTGCGCTGAGCGCGACTGCGTTCCTCGCGCTCTGCGGCCGCCGCGCGGGCTCGTCGCGCTGGCGGATCTGGCACGCCGTGGCGCTGCTCGGGCTCGCCGTCGCCACGAGCGGCGACACCGGGCTCACCCACGTCCTGGCCGTCGTGCCGGTCCTCGGCTCGAGCCGCTTGCCGTCGCGAGCGCTGCTCTTGTGGTCGCTCGCCACCGCCGTCCTGCTCGCCTACTTTGCCACCGAGCTCGGCAGGGAGGGGTCGGTGCTCCCCGAGCCCGGAAGCGGGGCGTGGTCCCGCCACCGGCGGGTCGCCGCGCCGGGGCACACGGCCCGGGGCGCGCCCCGCCCGGGGGAGCGCGCCCGCCCGGGGGAGCGCGCCCGCCCGGGGCGCGCCGGAGCGGCTAGCGACCGCGCTCGCCTGCCTCCCGCCGCTCATGGTGCTCGCCCTCCTCGCCTCCCTCGTGCTCGGAGGCCGCACCGTCGCCGAGGTGCTCGCCGGACAGGCGGTCGGCCCGTGGTCGGTGAGCGCTGTCGCTCCCTACCTCGGCTGCACCGCGGCACTGTCCTGCGCTGCCCTGGTGCTGGTGGCACTGCACCGCCGGCTGCCGCCACGAGCTCGCGTCCGGCTGCTCGTGGTCGTCGTGCTCGCCGACCTCCTGCTGTTCTCCGCCGATCAGAGCTCGTTCGCTCCCGTGCGCGCTCGGGCGCTCGACCCCGCGGCGACGCTCGGTGCCCGCCTCGCCGCCCGCGTCGGCCCACAGGCCCGTTTCGTGGTCGTCGACCCGCAGCGCGCCGGCGGCGAGCAGCTCGACGAGCTCGGCGCGCCCGACCTCGATGCGCTCGACGACACCGCGTCGGCACAGGGCTACGGGTCGCTCGTCTGGGCGCCGTACCAGGCGGCGACGGGCAGCCACGGCCAGGACGTGGTGGAGCCCGCAGCCCTCGCCGGCGCAACCTTCGACGAGCTCGGGGTGCGCCTGCTGCTCGCCGTCGCCGGCGACTTCACCCGGCCCGTTGCACGCGACGCGGCCGGTACGGCTGCGGCGGGTCCGTCCTGGAGCCTTCCGGCGGGCACGACGAGCACGCGCTACTTCGGCGCCGACGAGCCCGTGGCAGCGCTGCGCATCGGGTTGCCACCGTCGGCGAGCCACGCCGAGCCGCTGCGGGGCGCCGCGCCAGCGCTCGCCGCGCTCGCGCGGCGAGCCCGACTGCTCGGTCCGGCCGGACGACCTGTCGAGGTCGCGCTGCGGGCTCGGCGGGCGGGCCACGGTGCCGTCGAGCTGTTCCCCGCACGTCGCGTGCGAGCCAGCGGTCTCATGTTCGAGCCGGCCACGACTCGCGGCGCAGGGTCGCTGCGGGTCGTGGTGACCGTGCTCGTGACAGGAGGTGCTCGCCTCGCCCTCGACGGCCCGCTCGCCGCGGACGTCGAGGCGCCGCACTGGGTCCTCGACGGATCGATCGGCCCCTACGCCCTGCTCGAGGACACGCGGGCCGAAGCGCTCGATCGCCTCGAGCCGGCCCAGGGTGCCCGGCGCGGCGACACGGTCGGTCCGTCCCGCCTCGTCGGAGGGGCCGTCTCGGCCCTCACCGGCGGGTCCAGCGTTACGGTGGACGCCGCCTCAGCGCTGCAGCTCGTGCGCGCCGTCGCCGACATCCCGGGCTGGCACGCGACGCTGCGCACCGGCAGCACCTCGCGGCCCCTTCCCATCGAGCGCGACGGGTTGGTGCAGGAAGTGAACCTGCCGCGCGGCCACGACAAGGTCACCTTTACCTACACTGCGCCCGGTCTCGCCGCCGGCTTGACGGCGACCGGCGCAGGCACCGTGATGCTCCTGCTGCTCGTCGGATGGGCGTGGTCGCGCTGGCGGGTCGGCCGCCGGCGGCAGGAGGTCGATGATGCGTCCGGGGCGGGCTAGACGGCTGGCACTCTCCTTCCTCGCGTCGGCGGTCTCGGCCGGCGCTGTGCCCCTGCTGGCCGTGGTCGCAGTGAGGGCGCCGGCGGGCGCGCTCAGCCTCGACGCGGTGCGCACCTCGAGCCCTGGGACACCCGACGCCACCGGCGACGGCCTGGTTGCGAGGCGGACCAGCGCGATCGGCGACTCGCTGATGATCGACTACGAGACGGCGCTCGAGCACGATCTACCCGGCGTCGTCGTCGACGCGCAGGTGAGCCGCCAGTTCTCCACCGGGATCGAGGTCGTCGAGCAGCTGCGCGCGGCGCGCCGGCTCGGGACGAAGGTGGTGATCGATCTCGGCACGAACGGCACGGTGACGACGACCGAGTTCGACCAGATGTTGCAGGCGCTGCGCGGCGTCTCGCGCGTCGTGTTCGTCACGGTGCACGTGGACCAGCCGTGGCAGGGCGAGGTGAATGCCGTGCTGCGGGCCGGTGTGGCTGCGCACGCCCGGCAGTGTCGCCTCGCCGACTGGGCAGCGCTCGCGGCCAAGCACCCGGGCTGGTTCTACAGCGACGGCACGCACCTGCCCTTCCCCGGGCCGGGGGCCGACGCCCTCGCCGCCCTCGTCGCCGCCGCCGTCAAGGCGCGCTGAACGCGCACCGAAGGAGCGGGTGGCGCTCACCCCGGCGGCGGGGTGTGGAGGGTCGTCCGGCGTGAGGACTGAACGTGCGGAGCCGGGCCGAGCGGCCGCGGACGATGCGGTGGGCCGGGGAGGATTCGAACCTCCGAAGCTTGCGCGACAGATTTACAGTCTGCTCCCTTTGTCCACTTGGGTACCGACCCGCGAGCCGCTCACAGTACCCGACACCGCAGAGCGGGCGGACGGGCGAGCGGTAGCGTCGTGGCCATGCCCAGCTTCGACATCAGCTCCGAGGTCGACCTTCAGGAGGTCCGCAACGCAGTGGACCAGGCGAGCCGCGAGGTGGCGACGCGCTTCGACTTCAAGGACACCGGCGCCACGATCGAGCTGCATGGCGGCAAGGAGATCGAGCTGCACGCGCCGACCGAGGACCGGCTCCGGGCGCTGGTCCAGGTGCTCGAGGAGAAGCTCGTCCGGCGCGAGGTCTCGCTCAAGGCCCTCTCCTACGGCAAGGTCGAGGAGGCCGCCAAGAGCACGGTTCGCCAGCTGGTCACCTTGCAGGCCGGCATCTCCGCCGACCACGCCAAGCGGCTGAACAAGGCGGTGAAGGAGCTCGGGCTGAAGGGCGTCAGCTCGTCGGCGCAGGGCGAGCAGGTGCGCGTCACGGGCAAGAAGCGCGACGACCTGCAGGCCGTGATCGCCGCCCTCAAGGCGGAGGACTTCGGCATCCCGCTGCAGTTCGGGAACTTCCGGGAGTGAGCGGCGAGCCCGCCGGCCTCGCAGGACCGCCGGACCGGCGGGTCAGAAGATGAGCGTCGCGAGGTGCGCGAAGTCGACGAGCGGCTGGGCCCAGATGCCGAAGACCACGGTGGCGCCTGCGGTGCACAACAGCGAGGTCGCCACCCAGGGCGACACCCCGAGGCGTGCGAGCGGCGTCGGGCCGAGGTCGTCGGTGCCGCGCTCGTCGACGAGCGCGGCCCGCGCCACGGGCCGCGCCATGACCGCGACGCCGCCCCCGCCGGCCGCCACGACGTCGGCGAACACCGGCGCAGGGCCGGTCGGCTCGGGCACGACGACCGAGACGGCTTCGATCGCCGCCTCGGTCTCGTCGGCCGGGGCACCGAACATGGCGAACACCACGCGCAGGTAGAAGAAGGCGGCGATCGCAGCGCTGACCATCGCGATCACCAGCGAGCGCGTAGCTGTGCGCGGCGACCGCAGCCTCGATCACGTACAGCTTGGCGAGGAATCCCGTGGTGAAGGGCGATCCGGCCTGGGCGAGCAGCAGCACCAGCGAAGGTCGTGGCGAGCACCGGCTGGCGCCGTGCAAGCCCGCGGAAGCGATCGATCGAGTGGTCGTCGTCACCGCGTGGGGTGACCACGGCGATCACGGCGAAGCTGCCGACGACGATCAGCGCGTACGTGAACACGTAGTACAGGCTGGCCGAGACGCCACGCGCGGTCGCGGCCTGCAGTCCGAGCAGGATGAACCCTGCGTGGTTGATCGAGGAGTAGGCGAGCATCCGCTTCACGTCGCGTTGCACGATGGCGACGGTCGCGCCGAGCACGAGCGAGGCCACGGCGATCACCCAGACGATCGGCTGCCAGTCGTCGCGCAGCGTCGGCAGCGTCGAGACGAAGACGCGTAGCAGCGCGGCGAAGCCACCCGCCTTGGCTATCGCGGTCATGAACCCCGTGGCGGCCGTCGGGGCACCCTGGTACACGTCGGGCGTCCAGAAGTGGAAGGGAACGGCGGCGACCTTGAAGAGGAACCCGACCAGGAGCAGCGCCATCCCGGCCAGCAGCACGCCGTTGTGCAGCAGCACGTTGTGCGAGAGGAAGCCGGCGATCTCGGCGAGGTTCGTCGAGCCGGTCGCGCCATAGGTGAGGGCGATGCCGTAGACGAAGATGGCCGAGGAGAAGGCTCCGAGCACGAAGTACTTCATCGCCGCCTCGCCCGACGCGGCGCGCCGCTGGTCGAGCCCGGCCATCACGTACAGCGGGATGGAGAGGATCTCGAGCGCGAGGAAGATCAGCACGAGGTCGTTGGCCGAGCCCATCAGCATCGCCCCAGCGGCGGAGATGCACATGAGCACGTAGTACTCGCAGCCCCCGATGCCCTCGCGGCGCAGGTAGCCGGCCGCGGCGAGCGCGCCGACCACGACGATGCAGGAGGCGAGCACGAGGAACAGCACGGCGAAGCCGTCGATGTCGATCGAGTTGGCGATCGCGCTGAGTGGCCCGCGGGCTGTGACGTCGCGCCACAGGAACAGCGAGGCGATCAGTGCGGCGACACCGAGCCCGATCGTCACCGTGGCATAGGTCTCGGTCGGCAGCTGACGGCGCGTCAGCGAGGAGGCGAGCAGCAACAGCAAGCTCCCGCCGAGCAGGATCAGCTCGGGCAGGATCGTCGTGTAGTTGATCGCCGGCACGGAGATGGTCGGCGCGTTCGCGAGGTGCCCGATCGCCCCGAGGACGCCGCCGAATCCCCCGTGCAGCAGGCTGAGATGGTCGCCAGCGCGCACCGCTGCGCTCGGCACGAGCGCGTCGACGGCCCGACTCATTGACCCCTCCTTGAAACGCCCGCTGCGCTCGAGCTCGCCGGGGAGAGCCGGTGAGCAGCTCGGCGGTGATCGTCAGCCGCCGTATCGTGCGCCGCGCCATCGCCGCTCCTGGTGATCCGGCCGGCCGCCGACGTCGCGCCGCGGGCGTCGACAAGGCGCGCCTGCGGCACTCGAGAGGTCGAGAGCAGCACGCCACGCGGCGCCCGCGCGCCGGCGCCGAGCCCACGGCGGGCGGCGGTGGTCACCGGCTGGCCGGTGAGCGGGACCACGGCACCGCCGGCGCGCTGGACGTGGGTGACGAGCGCGTCGACGGAGGGCGTGATGCGGTCGAGCACGGGCTTGGGCCAGACGCCGAGGAAGACGATCAGCACGACGAGCGGGGCGAGCACGGCGCCCTCCCGCCAGGTCAGGTCGGAGAAAGGCTGCTCGCCTTCGACCGCCGGCTCGGGCGGTCCGTGGAAGGCCTGCTGGTAGGCCCAGAGCAGGTAGACGGCGGCGAGGATGGTGCCGACCACGGCGACGACCGCCCACCAGCGGTGGGTGAGGAAGGTGCCGAGGAGGATGAGGAACTCGCCGACGAAGCCGTTGAGGCCCGGGACGCCGATCGAGGCCATCACGACGACGATGAACACCGCCGCCATCATCGGCGCAGCGCGTTGCAGCCCACGCATGCGGCGGACGTCGAAGGTGCCGCGCCGCCGGTAGATCATGGCGATCAGCAGGAAGAGGGCGGCCGTGTACAGCCCGTGGTTGGTCATCTGCAGCACGGCGCCGGACACGCCCTGCCCGCTCAGGGCGAACAGGCCGAGCACGATGAAGCCGAGGTGGGCGAGGGAGGAGAACGCCACGAGGCGCTTCAGGTCGCGCTGCACGGCGGCCACGATCCCTCCGTACAGGATCCCGACGACGCCCAGGGTGAGGAAGAGCGGCGCGAGCACGACGCTCGCGTGCGGGAACAGCTCGAGGTCGAAGCGCACGACGCCGTAGGTCCCGAGCTTGGCCATGATGCCCGCCAGGATGACCGACCCCGCGGCCGGTGCCTCACGGTACGCCGAAGGAGACCAGGTGTGGAACGGCCAGATCGGCGCCTTCACGGCGAAGGCTGCGGTGAAAGCCAGGAACAGGGCGATCCCGACCGGGCCCGAGAGGTGCGTCGAGGCCAGCGCGCGCACGTCGAAGGTGAGCACACCGGTCTGGCTCTCATGGATGAAGGCGAGCGCGACGATCCCGACGAGAAGGAAGGCCGAGCCGAGGAAGGTGTAGACGAAGAACTTCGTCGCGGCCCTTCCCGCGCTCCTCGTGCCCCCAGCCACTGATCAGGAAGTAGACCGGGACGAGGGAGACCTCGAAGAAGAGGAAGAACAGCATCACGTCGATCGACAGGAAGCTCCCCAGGCAGGCCGACTCGAGCAGCAGCAGCCACACGGTGAAGGCCTTGGGGTTGGCTCGCTCCGATCCGCCGGCGAGGGCGATCGGGAAGAGCACGGCGGTCAGCAGGACGAGGAAGAGCGAGATGCCGTCCACGCCGAGGCTCCAGGCGATGCCGATCGAGCCGAACCACGGATGCGTGGAGACCATCTGGAAGCCGCTCTGGCCGGACTGGAATTGATCGAGCACCGCCGCGGCCAGCCCCAGGGCCCCCATCGAGGCGAGGAAGCCCGTGACTCGGATCAGGGTGTGCTGCCGGCGCGGCAGCGCCATGACCACGATCGCCGCGCCGACCGGGAGCAGCACGAGCGTCGTGAGGTAGGGGAAGGCGCGCTGGCTGGCGATGCCGGCGAGCGTCACGGTGGCGACATGGTGCACAGCCGCGACATGGTGCGCAGCCGCGACATGGTGCGCAGCCGCGACATGGTGCGCAGCCGCGACATGGTGCGCAGCCGCGACATGGTGCGCAGCCGCGACATGGTGCGCAGCCGCGACATGGTGCGCAGCCGCGCCATGGTGCGAAGCGGCAACATGGTGCGCAGCGGCGACATGGCGCAGCGCGGCGCGAGCGGCAGCAGCGGGGCTCATCCCACCACCCGCGTCAAGAGGAAGGCGATGAGCGCCACGATGCCGGCGGCGAAGCCGAGCGCGTAGGTGCGCACGTAGCCGGTCTGCAGGCGCCGCAGCGCCGAGCCGGCGCCGGCGACGAGCGAGCCGACGCTGTTGACCGCGCCGTCGATCACCTTGTCCTCGACGGTGTCGCTCATGAACGTGGCGAGCTCGGTGCCGGGCCGGGCGACGAAGTGGTCGAGATACCAGTCGAGGAACCACGCCATGAAGAGGAAGCGCGGCTCGAGGCGGCGGGCGGCCGCGGTGGCGCGCCACAGCGAGACGGCGACGAACGCGCCGACGAGGGCGAGCACGGCGTCGACGATGTCGAAAATGGACTTGTCGCCGACGGTGTAGTGCTCGACCAGCTCACGGCTGCCGACGACCGGCCGCAGCCACTTGTCCAGCAGGTCGAGGCCTGGCACGTCGATGAACAGCCCGACGATGGCGAGGAGCGCAAGCACGACGAGCGGGATGGCCATGAGCAGCCCGGGGTCGTGCGGATGGAGGTCCCCGGCGTGTCCCCCGGCGTGCTGTTCGCCCGGTCCGCCGACGCCGCTGGCGGAGGTCGGGGCGTCGCGCCGAGCGCGCCGTGCCCTCGAAGGTGAGCATGTAGACACGCCCGATGTAGTACGCGGTGAGCACCAGCGGTCACTGCCGCGAGCGCCCACAGCGCGGGAGTCAGCTTCCAGGCGCTCTCGAGCACGTCGCCCTTGGAGAAGAACCCGCTGAAGGGTGGAACCCCGGCGATCGCCAGCCAGGCGACGAGGAAGGTGACGGCCGTGATCGGCATCAGCCGGCGCAACGCCCCGTAGCGGCGCAGCTGCTGCTCGTCGTCCATCGCGTGGATCACCGATCCTGCACCGAGGAAGAGCAGCGCCTTGTAGAAGGCGTGGGTCAGCATGAGGAAGATCGCCGCGTCGTAGGCGCCAACGCCGGCGGCGACGAACATGTAACCGAGCTGGGAGACCGTGGAGTAGGCGAGCGCCTTCTTGATGTCGGTCTGCGCGCATGCGCTCGTCGCGCCGACGAAGGCCGTCGCCGCCCCCACCCAGGCCACGGTGTGCGCGGCGTCCGGGGCGAGGTGCAGGATCGGGTTGATGCGCACCATCAGGTAGACGCCGGCGGTGACCATCGTCGCGGCGTGGATCAGCGCCGATACCGGCGTCGGGCCCTCCATCGCGTCGGCGAGCCACGGGTAGAGCGGGATCTGCGCCGACTTGCCCGCCGCGGCGAGGAAGAGCAGGAGCGCGATAGCGATCAGCGAGCTCTCCGGCACCTGCCCGAGCCGCGAGAACACGGTGCTGTAGGCAACGCTCCCGGTGCGCTCGTAGATGAGGAAGATGGCGAGCAGGAACCCGGCGTCCCCCACGCGGTTGTAGATCATCGCCTTCTTGCCTGCCGACGCCGCCGCCGGCCGCTCGAACCAGAAGGCGATGAGGAAGTACGAGCAGACGCCGACGCCCTCCCAACCGAGGAACGTGAGCACGAAGTTGTCGGCGAGCACGAGCATCAGCATCGAGAAGACAAACAGGTTGAGGTAGGCGAAGAACTTCGCGAAGTCCCGGTCGTGGCCCATGTAGCCGATCGAGTACAGGTGGATGAGCGCGCTCACCCCGGTGACGAAGGCCACCATCGTCATCGAGAGGGGGTCGACGAGGACGCCCACGCCGACGTGCAAACGGTCGACGGCGAACCAGGTGTACCAGTGCTGGTCGTAGCTGCGCTGAGCCGGGGCACGTTCGAACAGCCCGGCGAAGACGATCGCGCTCACGACGAAGGAGGCGGAGACCGTCGTCGTGGCGAGCCATCCGGCCAGCGGGTTACCGAGCCGCTTGCCGAAGAACGCGAGGATCAGGAACCCGGCGAGGGGAAAGGCCGGGATGAGGTAGACGACCTGCAGCATCTCCTCAGCCCTTCAGGATGTGGGCGTCGTCGGCGGTCGCCCCCACCCGTCGCCGGAAGATGGCGACGATGATGCCGAGGCCGACCACCACCTCGGCGGCCGCGACGACCAGGACGAAGAAGACCGCCACCTGGCCGCCGATGTCATTCAGCTCGCGGGCGAAGGTGACGAAGGTGAGGTTGGCGGCGTTGAGCATCAGCTCGACGCACATGAACATCACGAGCACGTTGCGGCGAAGCAACAGGCCCGCTGCGCCGATGGTGAACAGAACGGCGGCGAGCACGAGGTACCAGCTCCCAGGGACGCTCACCGTTGACCTCCCGCGCTCCTGGCCTCGGCCCTGACCTCGCCGACCGGCACGAGCGGCGCGCCCGGCGCCGGCTCGTCCGTGGGCGCGCCCTCGTCGCCGATCGCCGCGCTCGCCGGCGAGACATCCCCGAGGGGCTGGTCGCTCGGGATCGTCTGGGACGCCGCGTCGCCGCCCGAGGTGCCGGGGCGGCGCGCCGGGCGGCGGGCGAGCACCACCGCTCCCACCACCGCGACGACGAGCAACGCCGAGGTCACCTCGAAGGGCAGCAGGTAGGTGGTGAAGATCGAGCGTCCGAGCTCGGCGGTGTTCGACGTCCCGGTCGCGCCCGAGGCGCCCGAGGGGCCGGTCGGCCGTAGCACGCCGGCGACCGAGCGCGCCCCGGTGGTCCAGTGGTCGTGGGCGAGGTAGAGCACCTCGAAGAGCGCGAACAGCCCGACGACGACCACGGCGAGGCGCTGGCCACGGAACGTCTCGGCCATCAGCGCCTCACGCCGGTCGACGCCGAGCAGCATGATCACGAACAGGAAGAGCACGACGATCGCCCCGGCGTAGACGATCACCTGCACTGCGGCGAGGAACTGCGCGTCCTCTTCAACGAAGAGCACGGCGACACCGAACAGCGTCATCACGAGCATGAGCGCCGAGTGCACCGGGTTGCGCATGGCGATCACACCGAGTGCGCCGCCAACGGAGATGACCGCGGCGACGACGAAGGTGATGGCGTCGGGCACCGTCGCCGTCGCGAGCAGCGCCGGAGCGAGCGAGGCGTCCAGCATCAGCGCACCCGCCCGCCGAAGCGCGCCGGGATCTTGTCCTGGTTGACCTCGCGGATCGAGATGTTTCCCGTCGCGACGTCGTCCCGCCTGTCGCTCTGGCCGCCCTCCGGCGGGCGGATGCCGTAGCCGAGCTCGCCCGACCACTGCACGACGCCCTCGTAGTCCCGGGACCCGGACGGCGACGTGGCGCGCATCCAGGCCGAGGTCTCGTCGTCCTCGCCCTCGCGCCAATCCTCCCAGGGCAGGCGCTGTGCCTTGCCTTCGTCGTCGACGACCAGCTCACGCTTGGTGTAGATGGCATCCGCGCGGCTGGTGAAGGAGAACTCGAACATCTTCGTCTCGGTGATCGCCTCGGTCGGGCAGGCCTCGACGCACAGGTCGCAGTGGATGCAGCGCAGGTAGTTGATCTCGTAGACGAAGCCGTAGCGCTCGCCGGGCGAGACGGGGTGGTCGGGCGGGTTGTCCAAGCCGCGTACGTAGATGCAGTCCGCCGGGCAGACCGCGGCGCACAGCTCGCAGCCGATGCACTTCTCCATGCCGTCCTCGTAACGGTTGAGGACGTGTCGCCCGTGCACTCGAGGCGGCTTGGGCTTCTTCTCCTTGGGGTACTCGGTCGTGACGCGCGGCTCGAGGACCTGCTTCAGGGTGAGGAAGAAGCCGCCGAAGAACCCGAGGTTGTACTTCGCCATGTCAGCCCCCGACCTTGCCGGGCGATTCGAGCTGGCGCAAGTCCGGGTGGGACGCCCGGGCCATCGCGGGTGCGAGATCAGCCCCGGCGCCCCCCGGAGTGGGGGCCTCGGGCGGGGGCATCGGCTGGAGGAAGGGACGTCCGGGCGGCAGTCCCTCGCCGCGGTCGATGCGGCGCTGGCGGCTCACTCGGATCGCCTGCCAGAGCACCCCGGCGGCGAGCAGGCAACCGCCGATGACCCCGAACATCCAGGCCACACCCTCGATCGCCCCGGCGACAATGAGCATCCAACCGAGCGAGAGGGGGATCAGCCACTTCCAGCCGAGGTCCATCAGCTGGTCGTAGCGCATGCGCGGCAGCGAGGCGCGGATCCAGACCTGGATGTAGAGGAAGACCGTGGTCTTGCCCGCGAACCACAGGATCGGCCACAGCCAGCGCAGGAAGTGAAAGCCGGGACCGTCCGGGCCGCCGAAGAACAAGGTGACCACGATCGCCGAGTAGGTGATCGTGTTCATGAACTCGGCGAGGTAGAACAGCGCGAAGCGGATCGAGGAGTACTCGGTGTGGAAGCCGCCTCCGAGCTCGGACTCCCCCTCGGCGAGGTCGAACGGCGGCCGGTTCAGCTCGGCTGTCGAAGCGATGAAGAAGATCACGAAGGGCACGACGCCGAGCCGCAGCACGTTCCACTTCCAGAACGCTGCGGCCTGGCTGTCGACGATCACCCGCGTCGACAGGCTGTGCGACTCGAGGATGACGGTGACGACGGTGAGCCCCATCGCCGCCTCGTAGGAGATCATCTGCGCCGAGGCACGCACCGAGCCGAGCAGCGGGTACTTCGAGCCCGACGCCCAGCCGGCGAGCATCGTGCCGTAGACGGCGATCGATGAGAAGGCGAGCACGACGAGGATGCCGATCTGCGGGTCGGCTACCTGCAGCTCCACGGTGTGGTGGGCGATCGTCACCACGCCCCCGACCGGCACGACGGTGAAGATCAGAAGCGCCGGGATGAGCGAGAGGAAGGGCGCCAGGCGGAAGACGAAGCGGTCGGCGCGAGCCGGCATCAGGTCTTCCTTGAAGAACAGCTTGATCCCGTCGGCGAGGGTCTGCAGCGTCCCGAACGGGCCGGCGCGGTTCGGCCCGATGCGGTTCTGCATGTCCGAGATCACCTTGCGCTCGAACCAGATCATCATCGTCACAGCGCCCATCAAGAACCCGAACGCGATGAGCACCTTGACGACGACGATGACGAACGCGCCGGTGTCCACGCCGTTCGCGAACAGCGGGTCGCCGAGGTCACCCATCAGGACCGCACCGAGGTTGCCCATCACGCAAGCACCTCCAGCGTCACGTCGAGCACGGCCGCCCCGGCTCGCAGCAGCGTCGTCGCGCTGCGCCCGGAAGCGTCGGCGAGGTTCGCCCACAGCACCCCGACGCCCTCGGGCACGCCGTCGTCGGCGACGAGCACCACCTCGAGGCCGTCCGGCCCGCGGGGCGCAGCGCGGGACCCGTCCCCGTCCGCTCGCTCGTCCGCCGCCGGCCCCGGCGAGCCGAGCGGGAGGAGCCGGCCCAGCCCGCCCTCTCGACCGCCGGCTCGCTCGAGCGCGGCGGGGGCCACGGCCAGCTCGGCCGGTGGGGCGAGCGGCGCCAGCGACGGCGAGGCCTGCACCAGCGTGCCCCGGTCGTAGAGGCGGCGCCGCACGACGAGACGGAGCGATCCCGACGCCGGCGCCGGCACCTCCGGAACCGCCACGTCCTCGCCGGCCGGCCAGCTGAGCGGGCTCGCTGACGGGGGCGTCGAGGGCGGCGCGACGAGCGGGGGCGGGCCGACGAGGTGGTGCTCGCCTGCCAAGGGCATGGCGGCGCCGACACGCTGTGGCGCCCCCTGCTCCTCGACAGATTCGATGCCGGGCGTAGCGATCGGGTCGATCGGGCGCAGCTGCCCGATGGCGGCGACGACGTCGGGCGCCCCGGCGAGCTCGGGTCCGCTCGCCTCCTCGGGTGCCGGGGCGGCCTCGGTGGCGGGCGCGGCCCCGGCCGCCCCTGCCGGCGCTCCCCCGGGCCGGCGTGTGCCGATCGAGACCGCGGTGGGCGGCAGCGGCAGCACGACGCCGTCGCGGTGGTCGAGCGAGGCGATCACGGCCATCGACGCGCCGCGGTGCGACGGCGCCACGGTGACGATGTCGGCCCAGATGTCCTCGGTGTTGGTGAACCCGAGCTCGGTGCCGAGGCGCGAGGCCAGCTCGGTGGCCACCATCCAGGCGGGCCAGGCGTTGCCCGGGGGCACGACCTTCTGCGCGAGCAGGCTGACGCGGCCCTCGATGTTCGTCGTGGTCCCGACCCGCTCGTCGGGGCCGGCGATCGGCAGCACGACATCGGCGAGCTCGTTGGAGGCGTCGGGGTGGGTGCCGAGCGCGACGACGAAGGGCACCGCCTCGAGGGCGGCCCGGGCGAGGGCCGCGTCGGGGTGGTCGGCGATCGGGTCGGCGGCGAGCAGCACGAGCATCGCCAGCTCACCGGCGGCAGCAGCCCGCAGCATCGCCGTGGTGTCGCGCCCCGCCGCGGCGGGCAGCTCGCCCCAGCGTGGCCCGAGGGCGTCCCGGCCAGCGTCGAGGGCGACCCGGCCCGGCAGCACCCCGGGCGCGAGGCCCATGTCGAGCGCACCGAGCACGTTGGCACGCCGCAGCGCGGGCAGGAACCGGGCAGCGGGCAGGGCGCGGGCCAGCGCCGCTGCCGCAGCGGCGACCGACTCCTCGCTCTCGGCGAGCGACGGGCGCCCGAGCACGACGACCACGCCCTCGCCCGCCGTCGCCCCCGCCCCCTCGGCGAGCCCGAGCGCCCGGCGTGCCGCATCGAGCGACCCCACCCCCCACACCTCGGCGCCGGTCGGCGCCGGCCCCGACCCGAGCAGCGCCTGCACGAGGGTCGCGGCCTCCCCGGGGCGGTAGGCCAGGCGCGCCGTGGCGATGCCGCTCAGGGCGCTCGGCACGCTGGCGCACTCCACCAGCTGCAGTCCGCCACGGCGCACGGCATCGCGCAGGCGCAGGTAGAGCACCGGAACTTCCTCGCGCAGGTCGCCACAGAGCAGCAGCACGGCACGCGCCGTGGTGGCCTGGTCGATCGTCGCCCTCGGCAGCCCGAGCACCGCCTCGGCCGGCAGGCCGTCGCCGAGCTGGGCGTCGACGGAGTTCGTGCGCAACACCGAGCGTGCGAGCAGCGACCATGCGTACGCGTCCTCGTTGGTCAGCCGCGCCCCGCCGATCATGCCGATCGCGCCTTCGGGCGCCGTCGCGTGCGACTGGCGCACCCCGGCGACGACCTCGCGCAGCGCCTCGGCCCAGCGCGCCGGGACCAGCTCCCCCGACCGGCGCAGCAGCGGGCTGCCCAGGCGGTCAGCGGCATTGACCGCCTCGAAGCCGTAGCGGCCCTTGTCGCACAGCCAGCTCTGGTTGACCGGGTCGGCGTCGATGCCGAGGTAGCGCACGAGCCGGCCGGCGGAGGACTGCGCCGCGACGCGGCAGCCGAACGAGCACGTCGTGCACGTCGTCTCCACCTGCTCGAGGTCCCACGGCCGGGATTTGAACCGGTAGGGGGTCGAGGTGAGCGCGCCGACGGGGCAGATCTGCACGGTGTTGCCGCTGAAGTACGAGCTGAAGGGCAGCTCGGGGAACGGCGCGACCTCGATCTGGTCGCCCCGGCCGGCGAAGTCGATCTGAGCCTCGCCGGCCACCTCGAGCGCGAAGCGCGTGCAGCGGGCGCACTGGATGCAGCGCTCGCGGTCGAGCAGCACGAGCGGCCCGATCTCGATCGGCTTCTCGAAGTGCCGCTTCTCTTCGATGAAGCGGGTCTCGCCCGGCCCGTGGGAGAGCGACTGGTCCTGCAGCGGGCATTCGCCGCCCTTGTCGCAGACAGGGCAGTCGAGCGGGTGGTTGACGAGGAGGAACTCGATGACGCCTTCCTGCGCCTTGCGCGCCTTGTCCGAGCGCGTCAGCACCTCGAGCCCGTCGCTCACGCGGATGTAGCACGAGGGCTGCAGGCTGAACCCGCGCGGGCCGGAGATCTCCACCAGGCACATCCGGCACATCCCCACCGGCTCCATGCGCGGGTGGTAGCAGAAGCGCGGGATGAAGACGCCGGCGCGCTCGGCGACGTCGATCACGAGCTCGCCGGGACGGGCGAGCACGCGCCTGCCGTCGATCGTCACGGCGAGGTCCGCCGGAGCGACGTCGGATCCGGCCGGGCGTGCGGCGGTGTCGGTCACGAGCGGGCCGCCAGGCGGTCGGCAGGGAAGGGGCAGGCGCCGTCCTTGACGTGGGTGAGGAACTCGTCGCCGAACATGCGGATCCCGGAGGCGATGGACGAGGGGATGGACGGCCCGAGCACGCAGATCGTGGTCTGCTGCGGCGGCCAGGTCAGCCCGGGGGCGATGTTGTCGCAGGCGTCGAGCAGCAGGTCGAGGTCGGCGTCGCGCCCGTCGCCGGCCTCGAGGCGCATCAGGATCTTCTCGAGCCAGCCTGCCCCTTCGCGGCATGGCGTGCACTGGCCGCAGGACTCGCGACGGAAGAAGCGCGTGATCCGCCACGCGGCGCGCACCGGGCAGGTCGTGTCGTCCATCACCACGATCGAGCCCGAGCCGAGCATCGACCCTGCCTTGCCCACGGCATCCTGGTCGAGACCGAGGTCGAGGTGCTCGGGCCCGAACCACGGCGCCGACACTCCGCCCGGGATGAAGGCCTTGAGCTCGCCGCCGCCGGTCACGCCGCCGCCGAGGCGCTCGTCGAAGATCAGGTCGCGGAACGTCGTCTTGGACATCTCGATCTCGTACCAGCCGGGGTTGCGCACGCGGCCGGAGAGGGCGAACAGCCGCGTCCCGGCCGAGGAGCCCTCGCCGAGGCCGGCGAAGGCGGCGCCGCCGTGCTGCACGATCCAGGGCAGGTTGGACATCGTCTCGACGTTGTTGACGATCGTCGGCTGGCCGTACAGGCCGATCGCGGCCGGGAAGTACGGCGGCTTGATGCGCGGGAAGCCGCGCTTGCCCTCGAGGGACTCGATGAGCGCCGTCTCCTCGCCGCAGATGTACGCGCCCGCGCCGGGGTGGATGACGAGGTCGATCGAGAACGGCGAGCCGAAGACCGACGACCCGAGCGCGCCGATCGAATACGCCTCGTTGCACGCCTGGGTGAGGCGTTCGAGCCCGAGGGCGAACTCGCCGCGGCAGTAGATGAAGGCCGCTGCTGCGCCCACGGCGTAGGCGGCGATGATCGAGCCCTCGATCAGCTGGTGCGGGTCGCGCTCGATGAGCAGGTGGTCCTTGAAGGTCGCCGGCTCGCTCTCGTCGCCGTTGACCACGAGGTAGGTCGTCGGGGCGGCACGGAGCATCCCCCACTTGCGCCCGGCGGGGAAGCCGGCACCGCCGCGGCCGAGCAGGCTGGCGGTGTTGACCTCGGCGTGCACCTCCTCGGGGGTCATCGTGAGCGCCTTGCGCAGCGCGAGGTAGCCCCCGGTGTCGAGGTAGCGCTCGAGGGTGTAGGAGTCCTCGTAGGCGGCGAGGCGTGCCGTGACGATCGGTGAAGCGGAGGTGATCACGACGCGCTCCCTGCCGGCGCGCCGTCACGTGAGGTGCGGGCGCCTGGCGCGGGCGCCTCGGACGCCGGCAGCCCGACGCTGCGCTCGACACGGCAGAGCACGCCGTGGCGGGGGATCTCGCTGTCGAGCGCGCCCGACGCGAGGTCGGCGACGAGGCGGTCGAAGCCCGCGGCGTCGAGCGCGCCGACGAAGCGGTGGTTCACCTGCACGCACGGCGCGCGGTCGCAGTCGGCGAGGCACTCGGCCTCCTCGAGGGTGAAGAGCGCGTCCGGCGTCGTCTGCCCGACGTGCACGCCGAGCGTCGCCTCGGCGTGCTCGAGCAGCTCATAGGCGCCTGCCAGCATGCAGGCGATGTTCGTGCAGAAGGCGAGCACGTAGCGGCCCACCGGCTCGGTGTGCAGCATGTCGTAGAAGCTCGCCGTACCGCGCACCTCGGCGGGTGTGACGCCGGTGAGCTCGGCGATGTCCGCCATCGCCTCCTCGGTGAGGTAGCCGTGCTCGGACTGCGCGAGGTGGCACAGCGGGATGAGCGCGGAGCGGCGCTCGGGGTACAGCTCGACGAGACGGCGGGCACGCTCGATGCCCGCCTCGCTCAGATGCGCCATCAGCGGTCCACCTCGCCGAGCACCGGGTCCACCGAGGAGAGGATGGCGATGGCGTCGGCGACGAGCCGGCCGCGCAACATGGCCGGCACGCTCTGGATGTTGACGAAGCTCGGTCCCCGCACGTGCAGCCGCCACGGCTTGTTCGACCCGTTGGAGACGAGGTAGCAGCCGAGCTCGCCGCGTGGCGACTCCACCGCCTGGTACACCTCGCCCTCGACCGGCTCGAGGCCGCGGGTGAACAGCTTGAAGTGGTGGATCAGCGCCTCCATCGATTCGTCGATTCGGGCTCGCGGCGGCGGCGTCACCTTCTTGTCCTGCACCCGGTAGTCGCCGGCTGGCATCTTCTCGACGATCTGGCGGACGATGCGCAACGACTCGCGGATCTCGTTCATCCGCACGGCGTACCGGTCGAAGGTGTCGCCGACGGTCCCGACGATCACGTCGAAGTCGACCTGGTCGTACGCGAGATAGGGCATCGACTTGCGCAGGTCCCACGGCACTCCGGCCGCCCGCAGGATGGGCCCGGTCGCCGAGAGGGCGAGCGCCAGCTCCGCGGAGATGATCCCGACGCCTTCGGTCCGCTCGCGGAAGATCGGCTGGCCGGTCAACAGGTCGTCGTACTCCTCGACCCGGTCGCCGATCGTGTCGACGATCACCGTGACGTCGTCCTCCCAGCCGTCGGGAAGGTCCGCGGCCACGCCGCCCGGGCGCACGTAATTGTGGTTCATGCGCAGCCCGGTGAGCTTCTCGAAGAAGGCGAGGACGAGCTCGCGCTCGCGAAAGCCGAAGATCATCATCGTCGTCGAGGCAAGGTCCATGCCGTTCGTCGCGGCCCACATGACGTGTGACGAGATCCGGTTGAGCTCGGAGACGAGCATCCGGATCCAGGTCGCCCGCGGCGGGATCTCGACGTCGAGCAGCTTCTCGACCGCAAGCGACCAGCACACCTCGTTGTTCATCGGCGACAGGTAGTCCATGCGCGTGACGTTGGTCGCGCCCTGGACGTAGGTCAGCTCCTCGGCCGTCTTCTCCATCCCGGTGTGCAGGTAGCCGATGATCGGCTTGGAGCGCACGACCGTCTCGCCTTCGAGCTCGAGCATCACGCGCAGCACCCCGTGGGTGGAGGGGTGCTGCGGCCCGAGGTTGATGATCATCGTCTCGCCGGGGCCGAGCTCGACGTCGGCGAGGTCCGGGTCGACGACCGCGTCCTCGGGTATGCGCAACACGCCGCCCTGCTCGATCAACAGCTCGATCGGGCTCGTTGCCGACTGCGGCGCCAGCTCCTGGGGGCCCTCGCCGGTCTCGGCCTCGATCAGCTGCTCGAAGTCCTCGTCGCCGACGCTTTCCTCGGGCACCTCGTCGTCCCGCTCGCCGGCGTCCCCGGCACCGGCCGAGCCGGCGGCGGTACGCAGGGCGCCGGGAAGCGCGTCGCTGTCGTGCTCGTCGGTCATCGCGTCGTCACCGTGGCGCTCCGGTCCGTCATCGCGGCCCGGGGCTTCCTTGAATTGCACCGGCACGCGCCCGACAGAAAAGTCCTTGCGCAGCGGGTGGCCCTCCCAGTCCTGGGGCATCAGGATGCGAGTCAGGTCGGGGTGCCCCTCGAAGACGATGCCGAACAGGTCGTAGGCCTCCCGCTCCATGTTCTCGGTGCCGGGGTAGACGAAGAACAGGCTCGGGGCGACGGGTGGCTCGCCCCCGAGGACGAGGCGCAACCGCACACGCCGGCGCAGCGAGTGCGAGAGCAGGTTGGCCACGACCTCGAAGCGCTCGTGCGCCACGCCGTCGGCGAGGGCCCGCTCGAGATAGCCGAGGTAGTCCACGCCGCACAGGTCGACGCAGGTGACGAAGCCACCGTCGCGCAGCGTCTCCGCGGTCTCCACCCAGCGCTCGGCCGGGGGGAAGAGCACCTCTTGGCCCAGCGACCACGCGACGGGGATCCCACCGAGCGAGGGGAACAGCTCGACGACCGATCCGGCAGTGGCCGCGGCGGTTGGGGCGCCGGCGGCAGCCTCGGGCGCCTGCGCGGAAACGTCGCTCATCAGCGCGGCGTGGCGACCCGAACCGGGTTGGGCAGCGGCTGCACCCAGCCGGGGTGGTCACCGCCCTGCTCGGCCGCCAGGTCGATCCCCGCACCCTGCCCCGGGCGGCGCATCAGCTCGCCCGTGCGCACCTTCTCGTGCAGGGTGAGAATGGCGTGGATGAGGGTCTGCGGGCTCGGCGGGCAGCCCGGCGCATAGACGTCGACGGGGACGATCTCGTCGACGCCCTGCACGATGGCGTAGTTGTTGAACATCCCGCCCGACGAGGCGCAGACGCCCATCGACAGCACCCACTTCGGCTCGACCATCTGGTCGTAGACCTGGCGCAGCACCGGCGCCATCTTCTGGGAGACGCGGCCGGCGACGATCATCAGGTCCGACTGGCGCGGCGAGGGGCGGAAGACCTCCATCCCGAAGCGCGCCAGGTCGAAGTCCGCGGCACCCGCCGCCATCATCTCGATGGCACAGCACGCCAGGCCGAAGGTTGCCGGCCACATGCTCGAGTGCCGCGCCCACTTCACGAGGTCCTCGAGCTTGCCGGTGAGGAAGTTGTGGCTGAGGGACTCGAGCCCCGCCCAGGACGCCATCGTCGCTACGCCGCCTCGTCGGCGCCGGAGGCGACGCGCCGCACCGTCGACGCCGTCGTGCGCTGCTCGCCCGAGCCCTCGAGCGGGCGCACCCGGCGCAGCGGTCCCCAGTCGAGGGCTCCGTTGGAGAGGAGATAGACGAAGGAGAAGAACACGGCCGCGGCGAACACGAGGATCTCGATCAGCCCGAAGGTGCCGAGCTGGTCGAAGACGACCGCCCAGGGGAAGAGGAAGATGATCTCGATGTCGAAGATGACGAAGATCATCGCGACGAGGTAGAAGCGCACCGGGAAGCGGCTCGGCAGCTCGTAGGTCGGGACGATCCCGCACTCGTAGGGGGCGTCCTTGGCCGCGGTCGGCCGCTGCGGCGCGAGCAGCTTGGACGCCAGCAGCGACAGCGCGGCGAACACGAGCCCGAGCACGAACATCAAGAACAGCGGCAGGTAACTGTCGAGGGTTCCCATGCGGGAACCGGTTCTAGCACGCACGCCGGCTCAGCAGCACATCCGGCCCGAGGCGCTGCCCCGGGGAAGTTCCGGGGAGGACCCGGGACCGGGTGCCGCGGATGCGGGCTCCTCCCGGGGCGGGGCCGTTACGCTCCTCGCAATGCCTCGGCCCGCCCGCGACGCCGCCTCCGGCTCGGAGGCTGGACACGGCGCCGGCGGCGGGCTGTTGCCGGCGCGACCGGCCAGCGCCAGCTGCGACGTGCTCGTCATCGGCGCAGGCCCCTCGGGGGCGGCTGCGGCGTACTGGCTGGCCGACGCCGGTTACGACGTGATCGTGGTCGAGAAGAAGCGGTTCCCTCGCGAGAAGACCTGCGGGGACGGCCTCACGCCGAGGTCCGTGCGCCAGCTCGCCGACATGGGCCTGTCGGAGGTCATGGCGGGGCAGCACCGCTACGAGGGGCTGCGCGCGCTCGCCTACGGCAAGGAGCTGCACCTCGCCTGGCCCGACCACCCGCAGTTCCCGAGCTACGGGTACACGATCACGCGCCACGACCTCGACGAGATCGTCGCCGCCAATGCAGAGAAGGCGGGGGCGACCTTGTGGCAGGGCGCCGAGGCTGTCGCCCCGCTCCTGACAGGAGAGGCCGCCCCTGAGGGGCGGCTGCGCCAGGCCCCGGTGGGAGGAGCGCTGGTGCGCGACGTGGCGCGAGGGACGACCTCGGAGGTGAGGGCCGGATACGTGGTCGTCGCCGACGGCGCCAACTCACGCTTCGGCCGTGTGCTCGGCGCCGCCCGGGACAAGTCCCTCCCCCTCGGCATGGCGATCCGCGGCTACTACCGCTCGCCACGCCACGACGAGCCCTGGATCGAGTCGCACCTCGACCTTCGCTCGAAGGAGGGCTCGGTGATCCCCGGCTATGGCTGGATCTTCCCCCTCGGCGACGGGAGGGTCAACGTCGGCGTGGGCGTGCTGTCGACCTTCGACGGCTGGAAGGACCTGAACACCACCAAGCTGATGGAGGGCTTCGTCTCCTGGGCACCGCCGTCGTGGCAGCTCGGCCCCGAGACCGCCTGCGGGGCGCCGACCGGCGGACGCCTGCCGATGGGACTCTCCGTCGGGCCGCACGTCGGGCCCGACTACCTGCTCGTCGGGGACGCCGGCGGCTCGGTCAACCCCTTCAACGGGGAGGGCATCGCCTACGGCTACGAGACCGGACGCCTCGCCGCCGCCAGCGTGGGCGAGGCGATCGTCGCCGGCGACGATCGCCGCCTTGCCGGCTACGACGACCGGCTGCGCGAGATCTACGGCCTGTATTACAAGGTGGCCTCGGCCTCGATGCGCGCCCTCGGCAACCCGAAGGTGCTGCGCGCCTTCGTCGCGACGGGGATGTACTCCCGCACCCTCATGGAGTGGGTGCTGCGCATCATGTCGAACCTGCTGCGGCCCGACGAGATCGGCCCGGCGGAAGCGGCCTACGAGGCCCTCGCCTGGCTCGCCTCGCGCGGAGCCTGAGCCGGGCCGGAGCGACCAGCTACCTCCGCTCCGGCGACGTCGCGCCGGACCGTTCCTCCCGAGCGGGGCGAGCGGGCTAGCGGTGCGCCGGGGAGCCGGCGGCCTCGCGAATCGCGGCGGCCTGGCCGGGGGTGATGTGCAGCTCGAGGCGCGCCAGCTCCTCGGCGAGGCGCTCGCTTCGCTCCTCGTCGGTCTCGACGTAGAGCGTGACCGAGCCGGTGGGGCTCTCGTACAGCAGCTGCGGCGGCATCGCGCACAGCTTACGCCCCGGGTGCGCCGATGCCGGCCATCGACGTGAGCACCTGGGCGACGGTCTCCGCCAGCCGCTGGAGGACGGCTCGCCCCGCGGCGGAGTCGAAGTACGACTCGTCGGTGCGCGAGATCGCCGAAAGGACCCCGAAGGCCCGGCCGTCGGAGACGAGCGGCGCGGCCGCGACGCTGCGATAGCAGGCGAAGCCGGCTTGCTGCGCCGGCGAGAGACCGAAGTCGGCGTTGCTCACGGCGTCGCCACGGACGACGACGACACCCCGTCGCGCGAAGGCGAGCCCCGTCGCGCCCTGCCCGGTCCGAAAGGTGCGCAGCGCCAGCTGGCCCGGAGCGATGAGCGGGAAGATCGGCATCAGGTGCCCGGTCGACTTGTCGACGGCGTACACCGACCACTCGAAGTCGGGCGGTGAGCCGCTTGTCCCGGGCACGAGCATGGTGCGCAGCACCTCGTCGGCGGCCAGCCGGCGCGACGTCTCGCGCGACAGCGACGATTCCTCGATCGCCGTGTCGACCATCCGGTCGCGCCGGACCTGGTGGTAGACGGCGTAGGCGACAAGGACGCCCCAGACGATCCCGACCGCGGCACGCACGCCGAGGCTCTTGATCCCGCGCTCGCCCGCCGCCGTCTGGCTGAGCAGCTCCGGGCTGAACAGCGTGTACACCGTCGGGATGGCGACGAGGAGCACGCCCAGGCCGACCGCGGGCACGCGCTGCCACTGGATCTCGGAATCGGCGACGAGGTAGCAGACGAACAAGAGCGGCAGCGCGACGCAGGAGGCGACTGCCTCCCGGCGCAGGAGATAGGCCGCTGCCACCGACAGCACCACGTAGCCGAGCAGGGTGGCAAGGGACCGGGCCCGCACGCGCCCATGCTCGCACCCGGGTCACCCGCTGGGCGGGTTACTCCTGCTCGCTCCGCGTGGCGGCCACCTCGAGCGCGGCCTCGTGCGCGGCCTCGATCGTGCGCTCGATCTCGGCCTCGCCGTGCGCGAGCGAGGGGAAGGCGACCTCGTAGGCGCTCGGCGCGAAGGCGATGCCGCGGCGCAACATGGCCCGGAACCACCGTGCGTACACCCCCCCGGCGGCCGCGGAGCGCGCCCCCTCGTAGTCGGTGACGGGCTCGCCGGCGAAGAAGATCCCGACGAGCGGCTCGGCGCAGGGCACCTGCACGGCGAGCCCCGAGGCCCCGATTGCCCGGGCGAGGCCGGCGGCGAGTCGCCGGGAGCGGCTGCGAAGTGTCGCGTACGCGTCCGCGGTCAGCTCCTCGAGGACGGCCAGCCCCGCCGCCGTGGCGAGCGGGTTCCCCGACAGCGTCCCCGCCTGGTACACCGGCCCGAGTGGGGCGAGGTGGCCCATCAGCTCCCGCCGGCCGCCGAGCGCGGCGAGCGGCAGCCCGCCGCCGACGACCTTGCCGAAGCACCACAGGTCGGGCGTCACCCCGTAGCGCCCGCTGGCGCCGTCCCGCCCGAGACGGAAGCCGGTGATCACCTCGTCGAAGAGCAGCAGCGCGCCGACCTCGTCGCACGCCTGGCGCAGCCCCGCGAGAAAGCCCTCGGCCGGCGGGACGAGGCCCATGTTGGCCGCGACTGGCTCGACCACGACGCAGGCGACGCGCTCGTCGAGCTCGGGCAGGGTGTTGTACGGCGCGACGAGGGTGTCGGCGACCGCGCCGGCAGGCACGCCCTCGGAGCCGGCGAGCCCGAGCGTCGCCACGCCGCTCCCGCCGGCGGCAAGCAGGGCGTCGGAGTGACCGTGGTAGCAGCCGGCGAACTTGACGATGCGGTCCCGGCCCGTGGCCCCCCGGGCCAGGCGCACGGCGGTCATCGCCGCCTCGGTCCCCGAGGAGACGAGACGGACCATCTCGCAGCCCGGGACGGCTGCGACGATCTCCTCTGCGAGGCGCACCTCCCCCTCGGTGGGGGCGCCGTAGGAGGTGCCCCGGCCCGCCGCGGCGCGCACGGCCTCGACCACCTTCGGGTGAGCGTGCCCGAGGATCGAGGCGCCCCAGGACTGCACGTAGTCGAGGTAGGTGACGCCGTCGACGTCGGTGACGTAAGCGCCAGCGGCGCGGGCGACGGCGTAGGGCTCGCCGCCGACCGACCCGAAGGCGCGCACCGGCGAGTTGACCCCGCCGGGGATCACGGCGCGGCCCCGCTCGAGCAGCGCGTGCGACCTCGGTCCCGCCGTGCCGGGGGCGGCTTGCGGCGAAGGCGCGCTCGGGGCGGCCTCAGGCACGCGCCGCGTCGAGCAGCTCGGCGAGCTCGCCGGCTAGGTAGGTGAGCACGAGGTCGGCGCCGGCACGCTTGATCGAGCCCACCGTCTCGAGCGCCACAGCGCTCCGGTCGACCCACCCCCGCTCGGCCGCCGCGGCGAGCATCGCGTACTCGCCGCTCACGTGATACGCGGCGATCGGCACGTCGAATTCGGCACGCACCTTGGCGATCACGTCGAGGTAGGGCAGCGCCGGCTTGACCATGACGAGGTCGGCGCCTTCCTCGACGTCGAGGCGCACCTCCGCGAGCGACTCGCGCACGTTGGCCGGGTCCTGCTGGTACCCGCGGCGGTCCCCGCCGCCGGCGATGCTCACCTCGACGGCGTCGCGGAAGGGCCCGTAGAGCGCCGAGGCGTACTTCGCCGCGTAGGCGAGCACGATCGTCTCGCTGTGCCCGGCGTCGTCCAGGGCGCGCCGGATGGCGCCCACCTGCCCGTCCATCATCCCGGAGGGCGCGACGACGTCGGCCCCGGCCTGCGCCTGGGCGATGGCAACCTCGCCGTAGCGCTCGAGCGTGGCGTCGTTGTCGACGCCACCGGCGTCGTCGAGCAGCCCGCAGTGGCCGTGGTCGGTGTACTCGTCCAGGCACAGGTCGGCGGCGAGCACCAGCCCGTCGCCGAGCGCGTCGCGCACCGCCCGCAGCGCCACCTGGGCGATCCCGGCCGGATCCGACGCGCCCGAGCCCGTCGCGTCCTTGGCGAGCGGGACGCCGAAGAGCATGACCGCGGGGATGCCGAGCGCAGCGAGGCGTTTCGCCTCGAGGACGAGCGAGCCGACGGTGTGCTGCACCACGCCGGGCAGCGAGGCGATCGGCCGTGGCTCGTCGATCCCCTCGCGCACGAAGAGCGGGGCGACGAGGTCGCTCGTCTCGAGCACCGTCTCGGCGACCATCCGCCGCAACAGCGGGGTGCGTCGCAGTCGCCGCATCCGCCGGGCCGGGTAGCCGCTCACGGGCGAAGGCTAACGGGGCGGCTCTGCCCGCGCCCCGTCGCCCGGGCGTGCTCGGCGAGCGCGGTGGCCAGCCCGGCGACCGTCGACGTGGTCGCCTCCACGCTGACCTCGATCCCGCACGCCGCCGCCGTGGCCGTGGTGATCGGCCCGATGGAGGCGACCACGGGCGGCAGCGCGCCCGGCGGCACCAGCTCGGCGAGCGCCTGCACCGTCGAGGACGACGTCACGGTGACCGCGTCGGCCGTAGCGAGCAGCTCGAGCTGCTCGGGAGAGAGCTCGGCGTGGGCGGTGCGGTACGCCTCGACGACGTCGACCTGCCAGCCGAGGCCGCGCAGGCCGTCGGGCAGCACGGCACGCGCGGCGCCGGCGCGGGGCAGCAGCACCCGGCCGCTCCCCGGGCGCGGGAAGGCGGCGAGGAGGTCCTCGGCGACGAAACGCGCCGGCACCAGGTCGGCGACGATCCCCCGCCCGGCCAGCGCGTCGGCGGTGGCCGAGCCGATCGCGGCCACCTTCGCCGCGCCGAAGGCCCGGGCGTCGTGCAGCAGGGCGACGAAGCGCTCGACAGCGTTGGCGGAGGTGAACACCACCCAGTCGTAGGTGGCGAGGTGGCCGGCGGCCGAGGCGAGAGCGGCGCCCCCGTCCGAGGGAGGGATGAGCTCGATCAGCGGCAGCTCGACCGGGCGCGCCCCGAGCGCGGCGAGCTCCGCGCTGAGCGAGGCCGCCTGGTGCTCGGCGCGGGTCACGACGACACGCCAGCCGGCGAGGGGTCGCTGCTCGTACGAGCGCAGCGCCATCGCGGCGGTTGCGCCGACGACGATCAATGCCGGGCTGCCGAAGGCGTCCGGCGCCTGGCCCGCCGCCAGCTGACCGAGGGTGCCCCGCCAGCTGCGCTGCTCGGGAGTCGTCCCGCGCTCGACGACGAGTGCGGGGGTGGTGGCGTCGCGGCCGGCGGCGATCAGGCGCTCGGCGAGGCGGCGGAAGGTCGCGCCGGCCATCAGCACCACGAGCGTGTCTGCGCCGGCGAGCTGGTCGAGGGCGGCGCCGCGCCCGCCGCTGTCAGCGCCGGTCCCGGGTGCGGTGACCTCGGCGAGGTCGTGACCACTCAGCACGCTTACCGATCCCGCCATCCCGCGCTGGGTCACAGGCGTGCCGGCTGCCGCCGGCACGGCGAAGGCCGACGCCACGCCGGGGACCACCTCGTAGTCCACGCCGGCGCCCGCGAGCGCCATCGCCTCGTCCGCGCCCCGGCCGAACAGGAACGGGTCGCCGCCTTTGAGGCGAACGACGGTCCCGTGCCGTTGCGCCTCGACGACGAGCAGCTCGTTGATCCGCCGCTGGTCCTCGCAGGCTGCGGCCGCTCCCCCGCCGGCGGCTTTGCCGACGTCGATCAGGCGCGCCCGCGGCGCGGCGAGCGCGAGCACCGCCGGGTCGACGAGGCGGTCGTGCACGACGACATCGGCCCGGGCGAGCAGCTCGGCGCCACGCCGGGTGATCAGCCCGGGGTCGCCGGGCCCGGCACCGACAAGGTAGACGGTCACGGCCCGACCGCGCCGGCTGCGCGGCCGAGGAGCAGCGCAGCCCCGCAGCGCTCGAGCAGCTCGTCGGCAAGGCGTGCGCCGAGGCCCTCGGCGTCCTCGCCCTCCCCGGCCACCCGGGCGAGGCCGTGCCCGTCGCGTGCCGCGACCATCGCCTCGAGACGCAACCCGCCCGAGCTGCCCGGTGTGGCGAACGCGCCGACGGGGGCATCGCACCCACCGCCGAGACGGGCGAGGAAGGCCCGCTCGGCGTCGAGCGCGCGGTGCGCCGCAGGGTCGTCGACCGCGGCGAGCAGCTCGCGGACCGCCTGGTCCTCCTCGCGGCAGCGCAGTGCGATCGAACCCTGCCCCACCTGGGGCAGCATGACGGCCGGCTCGAGGATCTCCGCCGCTCGCTCACGCAGCCCGAGACGGTCGAGCGCGGCTGCAGCGACGACGGCGGCCCCTCCGGACGGGACCCTCGAGAGGCGGGTGCCGATGTTGCCGCGCAGCTCGACGAAGCCGAGATCGGGGCGCAACCAGGCGAGCTGCGCCCGCCGGCGCGCCGCCCCCGTGGCGACGATGGCCCCCGGTCGCAGGTCGTCGAGGCGGCAGCCGACGAGCGCGTCACGTGGGTCGGCGCGCTCGGGCACGGAGGCGAGGACGAGCCCGGCGAGGGGCTCCCCCGACGGCAGGTCCTTCGCCGAGTGCACAGCGACATCGGCGCGCCCGTCGAGGACGGCAGCCTCGACCTCGGCGACGAAGGCGCCCTGGCCGGCGAACGCGGCGATCGGCAGGTCGGCACGGCGATCGGCGCGCGTCTCGATCACCACGAGCTCGCTGCGACATCCCTCGGTCGCGGCGAGCCGGGCTGCGACGCGCTCGGCCTGCAGGCGGGCCAGCGGGCTGCCCCGGGTCGCCAGGCGCAGCACGGGCACAGGCGCTCAGAGCTCGAAGAGCTGGCGCAGCGCCTCGGCGAGGCGCTCGCCCCGCGGCGATCCAGCCGCCTGCTTGACCTGCACGGTCGGCTCGTGCAACAGCTTGGCGACGATCCGCCGGGTCAACGCCTGCACGGCCTCGGCCTGCTCGGGCTCGAGCGCGGCGAGCAGGGCACGGCTGCGCTCCAGCTCGGCGTCCCGGACCTCCTCGCCGCGGGCCCGCAGCGCGGAGACGACCGGGGCGACGCTCCGGCCGCGGACGTTGGCGCGGTAGCGCTCCAGCTCCTCACCGAGGATGGCCCGCACCCGGTCGACCTCGGAGCGGCGCGCCGCCATCTCGCTGTCCGCCTCCCGGCGGAGGTCGTCGAGGTCGAAGAGCTCGACACCGGGGAGGTGCCCGACGGCAGGGTCGACGTTGCGCGGGACGGCCACGTCGACCACGAACAGCGGCCGGTCGCCCCGCGCAGCGAGCGCGGGGGTCAGCTCGTCGCTGCCGACGAGGATCTCTTTCGCCCCCGCCGCAGCGATGAGCACGTCCGCCGACGCCAGCTCCCCCGGCAGCGCGGCCAGCGTCAGCGGGCGGGCGCCTGCGGGCGCGGCGAGCTCGCTCGCCCGCGGAGCGATCGGTTGACGACCGCGACGGAGGGGCGGTCCTCCTGCGCGCCGAGGGCGGCGACGATGCCCGCGCCCATCTCGCCGGCACCGAGCACGACGACCTGGCGTCCGCTCAGGCCGCCACAGTGGCGGGCCGCGAGGTTGACCGCGACATGGGCGAGGGAGGTTACCCCGCGTGCGATCGCCGTCTCGGCGCGAGCGCGCTTGCCGGCGAGCACGGCGTGACGGAACAGGCCGCCGAGCACCGGCCCGCAGGCGCGCTCTGCCCGGGCGATCTCCTCGGCACGGCGAACCTGGCGCAGGATCTCGCCCTCGCCGAGCACGGCTGAGTCGATGCCGGCGGCCACCTCGAAGAGGTGCTCGGCCGCGGCGTCGTCGAAGGCGAGCACGAGCCGCTCCGAGAGCTCGCCGGACAGGTCGCTCGAGGCGCCCAGGCTGGCGAAGAAGGCTTCGATGTCGGCGACGCCGTCGTGGAAACGGTCGACGACGGCGTAGACCTCCGTACGCAGGCAGGTCGAGAGGATCACGGCCTCCGAGGCGTGCGGGCTGTCTCCGAGGCGGGCGAGCGCCTTCGGCAGCTCGCGGTCGGGCACCGTGAGGCGCTCGAGCAGCTCGAGCGGCGCATCGCGCTCGTTCAGCCCTACGACGACGACGGGAACCTCGCCACCTCCTGGTGCCGGCGCGGTCGCCCGGCGGGCCCGCGAGGACACACCGGGCGGCCTCGGCCGACGTCCCTGATCCGACCTACCCTGATCATGCCCGACGGCCCGGTCGACCGACGTGCCTGGTCACGGAGTGGAGAAGCGGCCGCTACCCCGACGTGCCTGGTCAAGCAGTGTAGAAGGTGTCGCTCGTTCCCCGCGCGGCACCCGCCAGGCGCCGTGCGCCGTAATGCGCCAGCACCTCGAGCTCCGCCGAGAGGTCGACCTGGCGAACCCGGGTACCAGCCGGCAGATTGAGCACGACGGGCGCGAAGTTGACCAGGGCGCGCACGCCCGCCGCGGCAAGCCGGCTGGCGACCTCCTGCGCGGCGCCGGCCGGCGTGGTGATCACGCCGATGGCGATGCCCTCGGCATCGACCAGCCGGGCGAGATCGTCGAGGTGGCGCACGACCATGCCGACGGGCGCCTCCCCGACCTTGCCGGGGTCGACGTCGAACAGGGCCGCGACGCGGAAGCGCCCGACGTTGAAGCCCTCCGAGCGCGCCAGCGCGAGCCCGAGATGCCCGGCGCCGCAGATCGCGATCGGCCACTCCCGGTCGAGGGCGAGCGCCCGCCGAACGCCGCTGAGCAGGGTCGGGACGTCGTAGCCCGTGCCGCGCAGCCCGAGCGAGCCGAGATGGGAGAGGTCGCGTCGCAGCGTCGCCGGGTTGACCCCGAGCGATGCGGCCAGCTGCGCCGAGGACGCCGTCGGCACCCCACGGGCGGCGAGCTCCGCCAGGGCGCGGTGATAGAGGGGCAGCCGCGACACGGTCGGCTCGGGGACGTCTGCGGGACGTGAGGGCCGCGGCACGTTCACCACGGCTCGTCCGCCGTCGTCCTTGCCGCCGACCGGCGGGCGCCGCCGAGGCGACGAGCCCGTGCTCCCCGCCGCTGCGCTCAGCCGGCCTCGGTGAAGCGGGCTGCGAGGTAGCGGTCGACGTCCTCCTCGCGCAGCCGGTAGGACTTGCCGACGCGCACCGCAGGCAGCTGGCCTGCGCTGATCAGCCGGTAGACGGTCATGTTCGAGATCCTGAGGGCGCGCGCAACCTCCGCCACGGTCAGGAATTGGGACTTCGTGTACTGGACGCTCAGTGGTATCACCCCTCTCCGCCACTCCGCATGCTAGGCCGTTGTGACGGCCGTTGGAAGTGGGGAGCACGTGCCGGGTGGTGAGCGCGGGGTCAGCGTGCCAGGGCGCGGGCGTTGAGCAGCTCAGTTGTGCAGCTCACTCGCGTCGAGCCCGGGGCGGGTCGGCCTGCCGTCGCCGGGCCTGGTTCGGCGGTCCGGGCAGCCGTTGCGAGTGGCGAGCGGGCTGCTGCGACCTCTGCCAGGATGGCGCAGGTGGAGAGCGACAGCGATCTCGACGCCCGCCTGCGAGCCGCCCTCGCCGCCAGCCGCGAGCTCGGCGCCGATTACGACGCGGCGATGGTCGACTCGATCCGCAGGCTCGTGGTCGAGCACCAGCTCGAGGCGCTCCCGCCGCCCGCGGCCGCGAGACCGGCCCGCGTGGTCCCGACCCAGGTCGTGGCCCGGCCGCGCCGGTTCGGTGGCCACGGCTTCGCCGGGTTCTCGCTCGTGGCCGCCATCCCGCTCAGCGGGATCGCCGGCGGCATCGCCCACCTCCCCGGGCTTGCCATCTGCTGGGCCGGGATCGTGCTCGTCAACCTCGCCGATCAGCTCGGGTTGCGCCACCGCGATCACGAGGGCTGAAGCGTGCGCGGCGACCGCGCGGCGGCGGGCGAGCTCAGCCGAGCGCGCCGAGCTCGGCGGAGCGGGCGGCCGAGGCGGCGACGGCGGCCATCAGGGTCGCCCGCAGCGCCCGCTCCTCGAGCGCGCGCACCCCGGCGGCCGTGGTCCCGCCCGGTGAGGTGACGTTCGCCCGCAGCGTCTCGGCGCTCTCACCGCTCTCGGCCAGCATCCGCGCCGAACCGAGCAGCGTCTGCACGCTCAGGACGCGGCTCACCTCACGGTCGAGGCCGAGCAGGACGCCTGCCTCGACGAGGGCCTCGGCGATGAGGAAGACGTAGGCCGGCCCCGACCCCGACAACCCGGTCACCGCATCCATCAGTCGCTCCTCGAGGCGGACGACGACGCCGATCGAGGAGAGGATGCCCTCGGCCCAGACGAGGTCCTCTTCCTCCGCCAGCGAACCGCCGGCGACCGCCGATGCCCCGGTCGCGACGAGCGCCGGCGTGTTCGGCATGGCCCGCACGACACGCGCCTTCGGCCACAGCCAGGACTCCAGGCGGCAGATCGGCAGGCCGGCGACGATGGACATGACGCGTCTGTGCTCGCTCGGAGCGAGCGACCGGCATGCCGCTTCGGCGTCGGCGGGCTTGACGGCGAGCACGACGTCGTCCTCGCACTCGATCGGGGCCGGAACTGTGCGCACACCAGGCAACCGGTCCATCAGCAGCTCGCGCCGCTCGAGCTTCGGCTCGACGACCGTGCACTCGCCCGCCTCCGCCCAGCCGCTGCGGATCAGGCCGCCGACGAGGGCGCTGCCCATCTTGCCGCCGCCGAGCACGACCAATCGCGACACGGCGGCAGGCTACCCGGCGTCGGCGGCGCTGCATCCGGTGCCCGGCCGGCACCGGCGCCTGCCGGCGCCTGCCGGGCGACCGGCGCGATCAGCCTTCGACCGCCTCGTTCGTGACGTTGCCGAACAGGTTGCCGGCGACACCGGCACCGTTGTTCAGCGTCACCGGTCCGACCCACCAGATCCCGTTGGTCACATTGACGATGCTGTTGCCGGTGACCGTGATCGAGACGGGGCTCGCCGCGGACGCCACGAGAACGCCCGTCGTTGCCATGTCGATCGCCGGGGCGAAGTCGGTGTCACCGGCGAGGTTGTTGCGCCCGATGGTGTTCCTCTCGATGACGTTGCCGTTCAGGTCCTGGCCCGGAGCGTGCGAGTGAAGCGTCACGCCGGAAAGCCCGTTGTCGGTGATGGTGTTGCCGATCACCGTGTTGTCGTAGACGGCACCGCCGGGAGCGCCCGTGGCGAGGATGACCCCGCCGCCCTGGCCCTCGATCCCGTTACCGGAGATCGTGTTGCTGGCGACGACGTTGTCGTAGACACCACCCGCGTTCGGAGCCGTAGCGCCGTTGACGTAGGCAACGGTCGAGTGGCTGACGACCGTGATGCCGCAGTCGTACAGGTTGGAGTCGACCGTGTTGCCCTCGATCACGTCGTGGGCGCTCGGGCCGAACTCGTCGGTGACGAGGATGCCACCGGAGTTGGAGACGACTGTGTTGCCGGTCACCACCGACCACGTCGCGACCATGAGGTGGATGCCCTCGCCGCAGTCGCCGGGGATGTCGTTCGGGCCGGCGTTGCACTCCCGGTACTTCGTGCCGGAGACGAGGGCACCGGTCGGGTTGCCCTTGTCGTTGTGCTCGACCACGTTGTCGCGGATCGTGACGTGAGAGATCGGGTGGCCGGGCCTGCCCACCACGAGGACGCCCTCGCCGAGGGCGTTCTCCACCGTGAAGCCCTGCACCGTCGCCCCGGAGGCAACGACGGTGATGCCGTTGTCGGCGCCCGTGGCGTCGATCGTCGCGCCGACGCCCCACAGCTTGACCGGCTTGGTGACGACGATCTGGCCGTGGTAGGTGCCCGGGCAGACGATGACGGTTGCGCCCGGAGCAGCCTGCGCGATCTCTCCGTCGATCGCCCGGGTGGGCACCACCGGGCACTGCCCGGAGATGCCGCCCGACTGAGCGGGGCGGCCGGTGCTCGGCCGCGCGCTGGCTCCAGCGGAGACCGCGCCGAAGGCAGTGAGCGCCAGCGCGCCTGCCAGGGCCGCACCGGCGGCGAGCCGGAGCGGACGCGAGCTGAGTCGTGACATGCAGCCTCCTGTCGTTGGTTCGCTGAGGTGGTCGACCCGCGGCAGTGGAGTTCCGGGCGCTCAGGTGCTCGGACTGTACCCCTTGCGTTCAGAGGGCACCCCTTGCGCTCGGAGCGCAAAGGATGAGCTCTCAGGGTCAGCCGAACGGGGTGATCAACGTGCGCTGCCAGGGCGTGGAAGCCACCCGGCGCGCTGCGGCGGGTGGTAGCGGTACACCGCCCGTCCGAGGACGCGCCCGGGCGGGACCGGGCCGAAATCGCGGCTGTCGCGGCTCGCGGCAGCGTTGTCGCCGGCGACCTCGACCCCGGCGTCGACGAGCGCTACGACGCGCTTGACGAGGACCAGCCCGGGTCGCTGCGGATCTTCCACGGCCACCACGTCGCCGGGGCGCAGCCCTGCGCAGCCGAGCACGACGAGCCGGTCCCCCGGCAGCAGCGACGGCGCCATGCTCGAGCCGACGACGGCGACGCGACGCCACCCGAGGCGGCCGAGGCCGCCGAGGCGGTCGAGACGGCGGAAGCGGCCGAGGCGGTCGACGCGGGAACGAGGCGCCGCACCCCTCCGTGCACGACGCGAGGCACGGTCGCGCCGGCGCGTCGAGCCGCTCCCGCCCTGCCCGGAGCCCGCTGTGGCCAGGTCGGCTGCGGGGGGCACACGGGTAGTGTGACACCGGCCGGCGTGCGAGCCGGCCACGCCGCCGGGGACCGCGAGCTGCTCGAGCGTTCGCCGAAGGCGATCCCCCACCCCACGAAGGAGACGCCGCATGAAGCTGACCTCAGGACTGCTCCGCCTGCTCGACCGGCTCGCCGCTCCGATGCCGGTTCATGCGCACTGCGACCTGCCGTGCGGCGTGTACGACCCCGCCCAAGCGCGCATCGAGGCCGAGTCGGTGAAGGCGGTCATGGAGAAGCACAACGCCTCGGACGACGCCGACTTCAAGAACCGGGCGATCTTCATCAAGGAAGAGCGGGCCGACCTCGTCAAGCATCACCTGTGGGTGCTGTGGACCGACTACTTCAAGCCCGAGCACCAGGAACGCTACCCCGAGCTGAGCGATCTGTTCTGGAAGACGACCAAGGCTGCCGGCGCGGCGAAGAAGACGATGGACGTCGCCGTCGCCGACCAGCTGCTCGCCGGCATTGCCGAGATCGACCGCATCTTCTGGGAGACGAAGAAGGCTTAGTCGGAGCTGCCCGTCTCGCCGAGGCCGGCGGGGGTCCTGCACCGCCCGCAGTCCTCGGCGAGCGGGTCGGCCGCGAGGACGTCGCCGGGGATCGGCGCCGCGCACAGCCGGCACGAACCGTACGCGCCCTCGAGCAGGCGGCCGAGGGCCGCGTCGAGCGCTTCGAGCTCGGCCTCGACACGCTCGATCGTCACCGAGCCGGGGCGCGTGCCCCGCGGCGCCGGAGCGGATGGAGCCGCCGGCCCGGTCGAGGTCGGGAAGTCGTCCACGGCCCGCAATCGTAGGGCTCGCCGCGGGCGGGAACGGGGAGCGACGCAGGCTCACCCGCTGCCCGGCAGCAGACGTGAGCACGGTTTCAACCGAGCGCGCCCAGCCGGCGCCATATCGTGCCGCGCCGACGGTCACCACTGGTGCGGCGGCGGCGGATGGCGGACGGGCCGGCGTGCGCTCCGGCACTCACCGGTCTCGGGAACGGCAGATGTCGATGATCGCGCGGCTCCCACGATCCCAGGTGACGTAGTTCCACGCCCAATTGACGAGCACCACGACGCGGTTTCGGAACCCGACGAGGAACAGGATGTGCACGCCGAGCCAGGCGAGCCAGCCGACCGTACCGCGCAGGAAGATCCCGCCGGGGAGCTCGGCGACGGCGTCACGACGGCCGATGGTCGCCATGATCCCGTGGTTGTGGTAGCGGAAGGGCTTGGGCTGCTTGCCGGCGAGCAGCCGGCGGATCGAGCGCGCGGTGTGCCGGCCACCCTGGATCGCCACCTGGGCGAGCATCGGCAGCTGGCCGCCGGAGCGGTCGCGGCGACCGGAGCTGTCGCCGATCACGAAGACCTCGGGATGCCCGTCGATTCGCAGGTCGGGGCCGACGGCGACGGTGCCAGCCTTGCCCTTCTCCACGGGGATGGCGATCAGCTCGGGCGCGGCCTTCACCCCGGCGGTCCAGACGACGGTACGCGTCGGGATCATCGTCCCGTCGGCGAGGCGGACGTGGGCTGCACCGACCTCGGCGAGTGGTGTGCCGAGCCTGACGTCGACGCCCTTGGCGCGCAAGGTGCTCAGGGCTTCCTGGTGGGCGCGCACCATGAAACCGGTGAGCAGCCGGTCGAGGGCCTCGACGAGGAGGATGCGCGCCCGCGAGACGTCGAGATGGGGGTAGTCGCGGGCGAGCGTCGTGCCGATCAGCTCGGCGAGCGCCCCGGCCATCTCCACGCCCGTCGGGCCGCCACCGGCGAGCACGAACGTCAGCCGCCCGTCGTCGGCGCCGCCATGCAGGTCGCTCGCGTCACCGTCGGCCCGCGCGACCGCGGAGTCCGCCGCCTCGAAACAGCCGAGCACGTGGTTGCGCAGTCGCATCGCGTCCGGGAGCGTCTTCAGAGGAAAGGCGTGCTCGCGCACCCCCGGGATCCCGAAGTCGTTGCTCGCGCTGCCGAGCGCGATGACGAGGTAGTCGTAGCCGAGCTGGTCCCCTCCGTCCAGGCCGACGCGACGCGCCTCGATGTCGATCGACTCGACGGTCGCGCTGCGGACGCGGATGTTGGTGTGCCGGCGGTAGATGGCGCGCAACGGGTGGGCGATGTCGTCGGGCGCCAGTCCCGCTGTGGCCACCTGATAGAGCAGCGGCCAGAAGCCGTGGTAGTTGTCACGGTCGACGACAGTGATGTCCACGGGCGCCTTGGCCAGCCCGAGCGCGGCGTTGAGGCCGCCGAACCCTGAGCCGAGCACGACGACGCTCGGGCGCGGTGATGGGTGCACCTACCCAATTTGCCCAAGGCCGGCCTGCATTGGCCAACCGGAGCCCGACCAGGCCACGCCCGTCGGCGACTCATTCGCTCGCAGCAGGCCCGACCCGGCAGCGCCCGTCGCCGACGCATTCGCTCGCAGCCGATGCGGCGCATTCGGCCGATGTGCGCTGGGCTCGGGGCGAACGTCAGTTCCAACGTGGATGCGTGCTGGCGTCGCCACGCAGAGTGGTTTCCGACGCAGGCCCGGGCCTGCTCGATCGCGCAAGGTGGGCCGCGAGCGCTGGCACGGGCGTGGCGCGCCGTCGGGGGCGTGCTGCTGGCCGCCTCTGCGGGCGCGGCGGCAGTCGCGCTGCCCCCGCCGCTGCCCGGGACCCTGCGACCGGTGAGCAGCGCCGGCGCCGTGAGCAGGAGCGGGAGCTTGGGCGGGAGCGGGAGCTTCGTCCGCCTCGCGGGCGACGCCGCCCGTCTCGCCGGCCTGCGTCGCACCGCAGCGCTGCCGGGACGCGACCGGCTCGGGATCGACGTCGTGTTGCGCCCACGCGACGAGGCTGCACTGGGGCGTCTGGCCACCGCGGTGAGCACGCCGGGCTCGGCGCTGTTCCACCACCCGATCACCCTCGCCGAGTTCGACCGGCGGTTCGGCGTTTCTGCCGCGCAGGTCCGCCGCAGCGAGCTGGCGCTGCGCGCGCAGGGCCTGACGCAGCTCTCGCTGGCCCCCGACGACCTCGTGCTCCACGTCACGACCACCGTCGCCGGGGCTGAGCGCGCCTTCGGCGTGACTCTGTACCGGTACGCCGACCGTCGCACCGGCCGCATCGCCGGGTTCGCCGCCTCCGGCGCGCCCCGGGTGCGCGATGACGTCGTCGACGCGACGGGTGCGGTGATCGGGCTCGACTCGCTCGCCGCGCCTCGCCCGGCCGGACTCGTCCTGGCACGCCTGCCCCGGGCGACCAGCAACGCCCCTACCTCGTCCTGCCCGCAGGCAGCCGGTGCGGGGTTGAGCCCCGCCCAGGTCGCCGCCGCCTACGGCCTCGACCAGCTCTACGACGACCCCACGCCCGACCTCGCCGCCGGCGTGCCGGTCGCCGTCGTCGAGTTCGCCCCCTACGTCACGGCCGACCTCGACGCCTTCGCCGCCTGCTACGGCCTCGACGCGAGTCGGGTGACGAGCGAGAGCGTCGACGGCGGCGCGCCGCCGGACCCGCAGGGATCGATCGAGGGTGACCTCGACGTCGAGGAGCTGCTCGGCCTCGCGCCGCGTGCCTCGATCACCGTCTGGCAGGCCCCGAACACCGACGCCGGCTCGATCGACGCGTTCACCAAGGCAGTCGATAGCGGTGCCGCCGTCGTGTCCACCTCCTGGGGGCTGTGCGAAGCAGCCCTCGACCCGGGGGTTGCGAGCGCCGAGAACGAGCTGTTCGAGCAGGCTGCTGCGCTCGGCGAGAGCGTGATCGCGGCATCCGGCGACGAAGGGTCCGAGGACTGCACCGCGTCCACGGGACAGGCGAGCTCGCTGCAGGTCGACGACCCGGCGAGCCAGCCGTTCGTCACCGGGGTCGGCGGGACGACCCTCAGCCTCTCCCCCCGCTCGGAGACCGGCTGGAACGCCGGCGACTTCGCCGGCGGCGGCGGCCTGTCGACCCACTGGCCGATGCCCGCGTACCAGGCCGGCCCCGGGAGCGCCGCCGGACCGTCCGGCTCGGCACCGGCCGGCGGCCTCGTTGCGGGGGTGATCAACAGCGACTCGAGCGGCACGCCGTGCAAGGCACCGCCGGGTGGCTACTGCCGCGAGGTCCCCGACGTGTCGGCCGACGCCGGCGCGCCTTACGGCATCGTCGCCACGGTCGGGGCCGGGACGGGAACCGCGGGGACCTGGGTCGGGGTGGAGGGGACGAGCGGCGCCGCGCCCACATGGGCGGCGCTGCTCGCCCTGGCCGACGCCAGCGTCGCCTGCGCGGGCAAGCGGGTCGGCTTCGCCAACCCGGGTCTGTACGCGGCGGCGGCCGGCGGGGCGGCCTCCGCCGCGCTGACCGACGTCACCGCCGGCGCCGGGGCGCTCGACAACAGCATCCGTCCCGGCTTCAGCCACCTGTACCCCGTCACCGCCGGATACGACATGGCCACGGGCCTCGGGTCCCCGCTCGCCGGGTCCGGCCTCGGCGAGCACGTCGACGACGGCCTCGTCGACCAGCTCTGCCAGGGCGCGGTGCCGTCCGGGTCGGACAGCGGTGCGTCGGGCTCCACGACGACGGGCACCGGCGCCTCCGGCGCGGCCCCCTCCTCGGGCTCGCCGGCGGCGGGCGGCGCGCCCGGCGCCTCGGCCGGGGCGCCCGGCACTGGACACGCAACCGCAGGTGGCTCTGCCGGCCGTCCCCGGCAGCTGCCGGTGCTCAGACGCTTCGTCCCGGCGCGCGGCCCCCAGGGCGGGGGTGTGGCCGTGGTGCTGCACGGCAGCCGCCTCGGCGGCACCGAGGCAGTCTGGTTCGGCGCCCGTCGCGCCCGCGTGCTCGCCGTGTCTGCCACCCGGGTCAGCGTCGTCGCCCCGCCCGGGCGGGGTTCGGTGGTGATCCGCGTCCGTACGACGTACGGCACGGCGGCGTCCGGCTCGCTCAAGTTCGCCTACACCGGGACGTCCTGAGGCGGTACGGGCGCCTGTCGCGCTCGCCCGTCCGACGGTCCGGCGGCTAGGCCAGGCCGTCGAGGGGGGCGGACGTCTCGACGCTCGCGCCGGCCAACGCGGCGGCGCGCGCCGCCTCCTCGGCGTCGAGCCGGGCGTCCTCGCGGGCTGCCTTGCGGTCCTCGGCGCGCATCCACTGGGCGAGGATCGGGATCATCGCCGCAACGGCGAACAGCTCGGCGAACACCCACAGCAGGCCGCCGCCGGCGTGGGTGCTGGCGAGGGTGTACATCGGCGCGACGGTCCTCGACTCGTTGAGCAGCGCGACGCCGAGGAAGGCCTCCACGGGAACGCCGATCGCCAGGTTGGCGAGCTTGGCGCCGTAACCCATCGACCAGTGGGGGATCGGGTCGAGGCCGATGATCGGCCACCAGAACAGGGTGGCGCCGGCGAGGAAGAACACGTTGATCACGTCCATCAGCGCCATGTGCTCCATGGCGAAGCCGAGCAGCGGCGTGAGGAAGAACACGAACATCACGCCGTAGTAGAGGAACCACACCGGCACAGGGTGGCTGATCGCCATGAACGGCTTGCTGTTGAGCACGCGGAGGCAGAAGGACTTGGTGCGCCGCGACGACGTCTGCAGGATCAGGGTCATCGGCGCCCCCATCGCCAACAGCGGCGGCGCGACGACCATGAGGAAGAGGTGCTGGAAGACGTGGGCCTGGAAGTAGCTGCCCGTGAGCGAGGCGAGGGGCGACTGCAGCGCGAGGTCGATCGCGACCAGACCGGCGAGGAACGACGCCGTGCGCTTGCCGCTCCACCGTCGGCCGCGACGCGCCAGCGCCCAGTCGGCGCGCGAGGTACCAGTACCCGGCGGCGATGAGCGCTGCGAGCACGAGAAGGGGGAATGCGCTGTGCTCCCAGTCGGTGAGCAGCACTCGCAGGCTGAAGTGGACGGGCGCCATGCCCGTCATTCCCGGCATCGGCGGCGAGCCTACCGAGACGGCGGGAGGTCTACAGTTCGGCCGATGCCCCACTCCCCCGAGCGGCGACGCCCGCGCGGCGTGCCAGGCGCGCCAGGCGCTCCGGGGCGCCTGGCGCCGTGGCCGCCGGGCTCGTTGCGGTTGCGCTTGCCCCGCTCGCTGCAGGGACCGGCACCACAAGCGCCGGGGCGACCGCCTCACCGCTCACCCTGCCGCAGGCGACGGTCGTCCCCGGCGCCCCGCGCTGCCCGATGTTCCCAGCCGACAACGTCTGGAACACGCCGATCACGGGTCTGCCGGTCGACCCGCACAGCGCCAAGTGGCTGGCGAGCATGGCCGCCTCGACCACCGACCTGCACCCCGACTTGGGGTCCTCTGGGGACCCGTCCGCTCCGTACGGCATCCCCTTTGTCGTCGTCGGCCCGCACCCGCGTCGGACGCACGTGAGCTTCGAGTACGCCGACGAGAGCGACCCCGGGCCGTACCCCTTCGGCCCGCGCACCCCGATCGAGGGCGGCCGGGCCGCCGCGGGGGACCGCCACGCGATCATGGTCGACCCGAGCACGTGCACCCTGTACGAGCTCTACGACGCGACCTGGAGCGCCTCGGGCTCGACCGCCGGCTCGGGCGCGATCTGGAAGCTGCGCTCCAACGACCTGCGCCCCGCCGGCTGGACCTCCGCCGACGCCGCCGGCCTGCCGATCCTGCCGGGCCTGCTCGACTGGTCCGAGGTCGAACTCGGGCAGGTCGACCACGCCATCCGCGTCACCGCCGAGCTCACCGACCGGGCGTACATCTGGCCGGCCCGCCACGAGGCCGGCGAGCGCGACGACCCCTCCCTCCCGCCGATGGGGGCCCGGTTCCGCCTCGAGGCGAGCTTCGACGTGAGGAAGTACCCGCCGCTGGTGCGGGTCGTGCTGCGCGCCTTCCAGCGCTACGGGCTGATCCTCGCCGACAACGGCAGCAACTGGTACTTCTCCGGCGTGGCCTCCAACGCCTGGCCCGGCTGGTTCATCGAAGATCTGAAGACCATCCCCGCCAGGGACTTCCAGGCCGTCGACGAGCAGTCGCTCATGGTGAGCCCCGACTCGGGCGAGGCGCGCTAGCGGCGTGGCGCTCTCGATCGGCATCGTCGGCCTGCCGAACGTCGGCAAGTCGACCCTGTTCAACGCGCTCACCCACAACGAGGTGCTGGCCGCCAATTACCCCTTCGCGACCATCGACCCCAACGTCGGCGTGGTCGCCGTGCCCGACCCGCGCCTGCATCGGCTCGCCGCCCTGTTCGACAGCGAGCGCATCGTGCCGGCCACCGTCACCTTCGTCGACATCGCCGGCATCGTGCGAGGCGCCTCGCAGGGCGAAGGGCTCGGCAACAAGTTCCTCGCCGCGATCCGTGAGGCCGACGCGATCTGCCAGGTGGTGCGCGCCTTCGAGGATCCCGACGTCGTCCACGTCGCCGGTCGCGTCGACCCCGCCGACGACATCGACACCGTGCACACCGAGCTCGTGCTCGCCGACCTGCAGACCGTGGACAACCGCCTGCCCCGCCTGGCCAAGGAGGCGCGGATGCGGCGCGAGCTCGCCCCCCAGCTCGAGGCCACCGAGGCGGCGCGGGCCGTGCTGGACTCCGGCCGCACGATCTCGGCGGCCGCGGCCGCCGGCGAGCTCGACCCGACCCTGCTCACCGACTTGCACCTGTTGAGCGCCAAGCCGTTCGTCTACGTCTTCAACGTCGACGAGACCGGGCTCGCCGACACGGCGCGCCGCGAAGAGCTGCGAGCGCTCGTTGCGCCGGCTCCCTCGGTCGTGCTGTGCGCCCAGATCGAGGCCGAGCTCGCCTCGCTCGACGAGGAGGACGCCGCCGAGATGCTGGCCAGCTACGGCCAGGACGAGCCCGGCCTGGTGCAGCTCGTCCGGCTCGGCTTCTCCGCCCTCGGGCTGCAGACCTTCCTCACCGCAGGGCCGAAGGAGTCACGGGCGTGGACGATCCACGCCGGCGACACCGCCCCGCAGGCGGCGGGGGTGATCCACACCGACTTCCAGCGCGGGTTCATCAAGGCCGAGGTGGTGAGCTACGACGACCTGATCGCCGCGGGCTCGATGGGCGCGGCGCGCGCCGCCGGCCGGGTGCGCATCGAAGGCAAGGACTACGTGATGCGCGACGGCGACGTGGTCGAGTTCCGTTTCAACGTCTGACCCTCGACCGCTCATCGTCGACCGCCGAGGCTGGGAGGAGCCCGTCCCGTCCCGGCGGTTACCCGCCGCGGCCAGCCTGCACTGGCTATTGTCGCCACAACCCGGGCGAGCGAAGCGGGCGCGGGTCGGCGAGGAGGGGGCGAATGACCGAGTTCGTTGCGCAGACCGCCGACATCGGTGTCGCCCCGGCGCCCGTCGCCGCCCCCGGCCGCGCCCCGGCCGGTGTGGCCGGCGCCGGGAGCGCCACCGCGGCTGGCCCGATCATCCCGTTGAAGGGCCTGATCCCCGTCGGCCTGGCACTCGCCTTCACCATCGCCGCGATCGGCGGCAACTGGCTCTGGGCGCTCGATTTCATTCACGTCGCCAGCGGCGGCCTCTGGACCGGCATCGACCTCTTCGTCGGCTTCGTCATCGGCCCGATCCTCGGCAAGATGGACATTCCCGCCCGCATCTCGTTCTCGCGCAAGTTCATGCCGGCGATGATGCTGATCATGCCCACCCTCGTCGTCACGACGCTCGCCGCGGGGTGGCAGCTCGCCCGGCATCTCGGCAACCTGACGGTGCCCTACCCCAAGCACTGGTGGATCGTGGCCTCGTTCATCGTCGTCGGGGTGATGGCGATCATCGCATACGTCGTGCTCGAGCCGGCGAACATCATCGTGCTGCTCGAGCTGCGCAAGCCGCAGCCGAACGGGCCGCTCATCGGCAAGGTGATGCGCCGCTTCATCTACACCGCCGGGATCACAGGGGCGATGCAGGTCGCCACCCTCGTGATCATGAGCCGATTGGCGACCTGGTGAGCGCCCACCCGGCCGCGCCCGGCTACCCGGCCGCCGGCGGCGCCTCCCACGCCGGCGAGGGCGCCGGCGGCGCGCCCTGGCTCGGCGACACCACCCGCTCCCCGGTGATGGCCTGCACCGTCGGCGCGATCGTCACCTCGTTCGTGGCGGTCGGCTTCCTCGCCGCCTACCTGCCGCGCAAGGCGCCGCTCGGCCCGCCGATCGGGCTGCTGATCGCCTCGGGGGTGCTGACGATCGCAGGAGCGGCGCTGTTGCGTGGCAAGCCGGGCTTCGCCTGGGGGGTGTTCCGCAGCGTCGCGCGCTGGATCGTGCTCGTGACGCTGATCTTCGCCGCGATGGCTGAGTACGTCTTCGCCTATGACAAGACCACCGGCGCGCCGCTCGTCATCATGACGATCGTGCTGCTGCTGGCGGCGATCAACGTGCCCGTGGCGGTCGGTTTCTCCGTCGCCCGGCACGAACGCCCGGCGGCTCGCTGACCGGCTGCCGCGTCAGGCCCACCCGCTCGCCGTCGCGGCGGTCGGGGCGGTCGGGTACGCGCACGAGACGGCGCGGGCCGGCGGCGCCTACCCCGTCACGAGCGTCCGCCGGCGCGGCGGGCGCGAGGCGGTGAGCTGTCGCCAGGCGATGACGGGCAGGTGAGCCATCGCGTCGAGCGCGAGCACCGATCCCGCGCCGACGAGCGTGCCTCCGACGGTGTCCGTGGCGTAGTGCCATCGCAGCCCGATCACCGCAACGCTGACGGCGGCGACCGCCACGACACCGAGGAGCGCGGCGAGTGGCCGGAGCAGGCGCGGCGTGACGAGCACGAGCACCATGGCGAGCGCGGCGACCGCCGTCACAGTTCCCGAGGGGTAGGAGTCCCCACCGAGCACGCCGTGGCGGGCGACGAGGGGCTTGGCGACGCGCTCGGTCACCAGCACGGCGCACAACGGCCCGGCCACGCAGGCAAGGGTGCGCGCCCGGTCTCGCCACAGGCTGACGAAGGCGCAGATCGCCGTGCCGGCGAACAGCACGGTGGTCGAGCCCAGCTCGGCAACGTCGAGGTAGCCGCGCCAGGTGAGCCTCGCCGGGACGAGGTCGTAGGCCAGCACGTCGAGGCGGTTCTCCCACGGCCGGCGGACGAACAGGGCCCCCGCGACGGCCGCGGCGATGAGCAGGAGCAGCCCGGCGGTCAGCTCGAGCATGACGCTCGTCGCCGAGGGGCGCCCGGCGCGGCGAGCGGCGAGATGCCTCGGCGTGGCGGTCACGGACGAACGAGGATAGAGGCTCGGCCGTGGTTGTTGGCGGCGCCCGCTGCGCCGGCGGCGCCGTCCTCGTCCGGGCTCGGTGACCACGCTTCACGCAACAGTTCTCGCAGGCGGACGCGTACGACTTTGCCGCTCGGACCGGTCGGCAACTTCTCCAGGACCTCGATGCGGACCGGGCGCTTCGGCGGCGAGAGGCTCGCCTCGCAGGCACTGCGCAGCTCCTCGAGCACCGTCGACTCGGCCGGCGGCAACGAGGCCGGTTCGAGCTGCACGAAGGCGACCGGCACGTGGCCGAGTCGGGCGTGCGGCTGGGGCACCACCGCGGCGACTGCGACCTGCGGATGCGCGGCGAGGATCTCCTCCACCTCGCGTGGGTGGAACTTCTCGCCGCCACGGTCGATCACGTCGTCGGTGCGGCCGGCGAGGTACAGGTAGCCGTCGGCGTCCAGCCAGCCGGCGTCGCCCGTCGTCAGCCAACCCGAGGCGTCGCGGGCGGGCGCGACCTCCTCCTTCCCGCACCGCTCGACGAGGTAGTGCTCCACCACCGCGGCCCCGCGCACCTGAACGGTCCCGACCTCGCCGGGAGCCACCACGCGTGCCGGCGTGCCGCTGTCGCTGCCGGTCCCCGTCCCGGTGCCGGCATGGTCGGCGACGACACGCAGCTCGAGGCCGACCGGGAGCCCCACCGATCCCGGCCGGCGCCCGGCGCGCTCGAGGGGGTTGGCGGTCACCTGGCTCGCCGCCTCGGTCATCCCGTAGGTCTCGAGCACGCCGATCCCGGTGAGCTCCTCGAAACGGCGCAGGGCGTCGAGGGTCAGCGCCGTCGAGGCGGAACGGGCGAAGCGCACGCCCTCCACGGCGCCCGCCGGTGGGGCCCCCAGCCGGTTCAACGCACCGATCACCGCCGGAACGGTGTTCAGCCACGTCGGGCGGTAGGCCTGCACCACCTCCCAGTACCGCTCGGCCTCGAAGCGCCCGTCGAGGACGAGCGACGCCCCGCTCGCCAGGGTGGTGAGCAGCCCGACGACCTGAGCGTTGACGTGGAACAGCGGCAGCGGGCTGAACCCACGGTCGCGCGGCACGAGCTCGTGGTGGGCGGCAATTCGCCGTGCGGCCGCCACGAGCTGGGTCTCGGTGAGCGGGATGCCCTTCGGGGCGCCCGTCGTGCCCGAGCTCATGAGCAGCGCGGCAAACACGATCGGCGAGGTGTCGGGCACCGCCCGATCTGCGATGGCGAGCAGCTGCGGGCACTTGCGGTCGACCCCCCACAGCTCCACGACACCGGTCGACGACACGCCGGCGACGACCTCGGAGCGGTCGGTGACGACGACGCGCGCACGCGCCCGGCGGAGCGAACGGACGACCTCGGCGAGCGGCGCGCGGGGATCGAGCGGGACGACCGCCAGACCGCACGCGACGGCGCCGAACCATGCCGCGACGAAGCTCAACGGATCGTCCACCACGAGCGCGACCCGCGCCGAGAGCGGGAGGGCGCGGCGCGCCGCCAGCTCCTCCCACGCCGCACACGACGCGGCGAGGTCGGCCCAGCCGAGCGCGCTCCCGTCGCGGGCGTCGAGAAACGCAGGCCCGACCGACGCGCCGGCGCGCCGGCGCAGCCATGCGGCGATCGTTCCCGTCATGGCTCAATTGATGACGGCGGCTGCTTTGCGGTGGTTGTGCCTCGTGTTAGGGAGTATCGCAACGTGGACCCCGTCCGCCGGGCCCTCGCGCCCTCTCTCGGCCCCTTGATCGCCTCGCTTCCGCCCTTCCTGCGCCGACCCGCCGCGCGGCGCCGAGCAGGGCCGAGCGGAGCCAAGCGGAGCCGACCGGACGCCACGAGGTCGCCGCCCCACGCTGCGCGGCGAGAAACAGCGGCGGCTGGGCGACGATGACAGTTTCATGACACGGCGCTTACAACGACTGCATCCCCGTCCTGCAAACTCGGCCATGCACCGGAGGACGGGGCTTCTCGTCCCGGAGGGGAACGGGTGCGGCGACCGCCGCCCCGACGGAACGGACAGGAGACGACACCGATGTTGGGAACGAATTCTCGTCACAATCGGGCTGCCGGGACGCTCGTGCTCGCCGCCGCGGCCGCAGCCGGCAGCTTCGGCCTCACGGGCGCCGTCGCCGGCGGCCAGACCGCCACCGGCGCCACCGGCGCGACGGGCGCCGGCGCAACGACCACCACGACGTCGGCCGCGGGTCCGACGGGCGGGTCGAGCAAGAACAACAAGAGCCAGGTCGGTCGTCCCGGGTTCGAGGCAGCCCAGAAGCAGCTCGAGAACGCGTTGCAGCTGCGCGTCGAGCAGCTGAGCAAGCTCTCGGCCGACGTGACATCCAACTCCGCGACCCTCGGCAACGACGCGGCGACGCTCCAGCAGCTGCTCTCGACCGAGCAGACGAGCATCAACGGCCTCGTCAGCCAGGTCCAGCAGGCGACGACTCGCGACGAGCTCGCCGCGGCACGCAAGACGATGCTCGTCGACAACCGGGTCTTCGCCGTGATGACGCCACAGGTCATCGAGAGCATCGAAGCCGACGGCATCGTCCACCAGGTGCAGAGCCTCGAGGCCGACGAGCCCGGTCTGCAGGCCGCCGTCAACAGCATCGTCGGCCAGCCCGGATGGAAGAACGCGGACAACCACTACCTGGCCTTTGTCAGGCTCGTCAACCAGGCGGACGGGGACTCGAGCGGCATCGTCGCCAAGATCCTCGCCGTGACGCCTCCCATGTGGCCGAACGTGCAGCACGTCTTCCTCGACGCCAACCGCTCCCTCTTGCAGGCAGACCTCGACCTCGCCCGTGCCAACTACGACGCGACGGTGATCGGCCTCGCCACCGGCGGTTACACGGGGTCGTGACGGATCGCCCCACCGTCGGCGGGCGGGTCGGCGGTGGGGCTGCTACACGGGGTGTGACGGATCGTCCCACCGTCGGCGGGCGGGTCGACGGTGGGGCTGCGGTGAACGGGACCGGCCGCAAGGCCGGTCCCGTTCCCGTCTCGAGGCGTGGCTTTCAACGTCTCTGCCGGTGCGCCCGCTCTCGCGTGGCGCAGGCGCGCCGGCCGTCTCACCTGCCACGGGCGCGCCGGCTGTCGAACGTGCTGCCGGTGTGGCAGGTTAGGGAGCGTGATCCAAAGTGGCGCGTCCCCTCTGTCGAGCCGACGCAACTGGGCGGGCAACGTCATCTTCGCCGCCAGCGCGATCGAGCACCCGCGTTCGCTCGAGGAGCTGCGACGGCTCGTCTCCACGAGCCCGCGCGTCCACGCGCTCGGCGCCGGCCATTCCTTCAGCGATGCGGCCGACACGAGCGGAGTGCTCGTCGTGCTCGACGAGATGCCGAGGCTCTTCGAGCTCGACAGCATTCGCGGGCGCGTACGCATCGACTCCGCCGCGCGGTACGCCGATCTCGGACCCGCACTGCACCGGGCCGGGCTGGCGTTGGCGAACCTCGCCTCGCTGCCGCACCTCAGCGTGACCGGAGCGTCGCGCGACGGGGACGCACGGCTCGGGTGACGGCAACCAAGGCTTGGCGAGCCACGTTGCGGGGATGACCCTGGTCGGCGCGAGCGGCGAGCTCGTCACGATCGACCGGAAGGACGGTTCCGACGAGCTCGCCGGCGCAGTCGTCGCCTGCGGAGCCCTCGGCGTGGTCACCGAGCTGGAGCTCGACGTCGTGCCGAGCTTCGAGATGCGCCAGACCGTCTACGAGCGCCTGCCGCTGGCGGCGGCGATCGCGCACCTGGACGAGCTGCTCGCGGCCGCGTACTCCGTGAGCCTCTTCGTCGAGTGGGCGGTTCCTCACGTGTCGCAGGTCTGGTTGAAGGAGCGGTTGGAACCCGGTCTCGCTCCCGCGCCGAAGGACGTGCTCGGCGCGCGGCCGGCGGACGGACCACGACACCCGATCACCGGCTGGTCGGCCGAGTCCTGCACCGAGCAGATGGGCGTGCCAGGCCCGTGGCACGAACGGCTGCCGCATTTCCGCGCCGACTATCCGCCGAGCGCGGCGGGCGACGAGCTGCAATCGGAGTACTTCGTCGACCGCGCTCGTGCTCCCGAGGCGATCGAGGCGCTCGCCGCGCTGGCCGGGCGGCTGGCGCCGCTCGTCCGCGTGAGCGAGGTGCGCTCCGTCGCGCCCGACGGGCTGTGGCTGAGCCCGAGCTGCGATCGTGCCAAGGTCGGCTTGCACTTCACCTGGGTGCACGATCTCGCCGGCGTGCTCGGCGTGCTCGGCGACGTCGAGGCCGCACTGGCTCCGTTCGGCGCGCGGCCGCACTGGGGCAAGCTGTTCGCGACCTCGCCCGAGATCGTGCGCGCTCGCTACGGCCGCCTTGGTGATTTCCAGGCGCTCCTCGAGCGCCTGGATCCGGCCGGGAAGTTCGCCGGCCCGTTCGTCGAGCGCTACCTCGCGCCGGCGGGCCGAGCAGGCATCGATCCGGCGGGCTGAGCGGGCGCCGTGTCGGCCGGCGCCTTCAGTCCAGCCCCGGTGAGCGCGACGACGGTGCGACCCGCGGCCTCGGCACCGGGCCAGGACCGCCACGCGGCGTAGGCGGCGGCTGCCGTCGGTTCGACGTCGATCCCCCGCCCGGCGAGCTCGGCCTTCGCCGCCATGATCTCGTCGTCGTCTGCGGTGAGGACTGTTCCACCGCTCGCGGCGATCGCTGCGAGCATTTGCTCGCGGCGTGGCGGCTCGGCGATAGCGATGCCCTCCGCGACGGTCGGGCCGAGCTGCGCCGTGCCCGCTCCCACGGCCAGTGGGGCGCAGCGGGCCGCCTGCACGGCGACGAGACGCGGCGAGCGCTCCGCCACGCCGGCTGTGACCAGCTCGGCGAAGCCGAGGCTCGCGCCGATCAGCAGCGTGCCGTTGCCGGCGGGGAGCACGACGCAGTCAGGCAGCCGGTGGCCGAGCTGCTCCCAGAGCTCGAAGGCGAACGTCTTCGTACCGTGCAAGAAGAACGGATTGTAGACGTGGCTGGCATAGAAGGAGCCCGTCGAGTCCACCCGCTCGATCGCCGCCGCCGCGGTGTCGGCGCGCGAGCCGTGCACCCGGACCACCGTCGCCCCGAAGGCGCCCAGCTGCGCGACCTTCTTCGCCGAGGTGGACGAAGGAACGAACACTTCAGCAGTAATCCCGGCGCGCGCCGCGTATGCGGCGATCGAGACGCCGGCGTTGCCACTCGAGTCGGCGACGACCCGGCGCACGCCGAGCTCGGCGGCGGCGGCGAGCAGCACCACTGATCCACGATCCTTGAACGAGAGCGTCGGCATGAGGAAGTCCAGCTTTAGCATGGCGTCTTTCCCTGCGACGAGCGGGGTGCAGCCTTCTCCGAGGGTCAGCTGGCGCCAGACCGAGCGGGCAGCGAGGGCCGGGATCGCGTCGCGATAGCGCCACAGGGACCACGGCTGCGCGCCGAGCCGCGAGAACGCTCGCCGTGGTACGTCGTGGGCGAGGTCCAGCACACCACCGCAGCTGCAGCGCCACAGCTGGGCGACAACCGGATAGCTCTCTGCACAAGCCGTGCACCGGTAGTCGGTCATCGGCTCGGCTCCGGCGCGCTCGGGAGCGGATCGCTACGCTCGGCGGCCGGCAGTGACATTCTCCCGGTCGCGTCCGACCGAGCTTCTCGGCCGTGGCGACCAAGTGGATTCGACACGTGGTGGAGGTGCATGACGGGCCCGAACGTAGCGCCGTTGGGCGGTCACGAGGCGGGAGCTCCCGCCGGCAGTGCGGGCACGGGCGAGGACACGGGCGCGGGCTGGCAGCCCGTCGAGTCCGTGCAGCGGGACGCGGTGAGCGCTCGGTCGGTGCTCGCGCTGCAGGACCTGCTCGACGACGGCGCAGCACCGCCCGCGCCGGACCGCGAGGTGCCGATCCTCTGGCACTGGCTCGCCTTCCTGCCACGTGCCCCGCAACGCGACCTCGACGTCGACGGGCACCCGCGGCGCGGCGGCTTCCTCCCCCCGGTGCCGCTGCCGAGGCGGATGATCGCCGGTGGCCGAGTCGAGGCGAACGGCCGCATCGCCGTCGACGAGCCGCTCGTCCGACGAGGGGTGGTCACCTCGGTGCAGGAGAAGCTCGGGCGGTCGGGACCGTTCGTGCTCGTCACCGCGCGCTTCGAGATCGGTCCAGCCGGGCCGGAGGACGGCTCGCCTTCGCCGGCCTTGATCCTGGAGGAGCAGGACATCGTCTACCGTGACGCAGCGCCTCGACCTGTGGGCGATGCCGGCGCCGGCGCCGGCGTCGAGGGACTCGGCGCGACGGGTGGCGAGGGTCCGGACTCGCCGCGCTGGGCGTGGCGCTGGGACCTCGAGATCGACCCTCGCCTGCTGTTCCGGTTCTCCGCGCTCACCTACAACGCGCATCGGATCCACTACGACCGCCCGTGGGCCACCGAGGTGGAGGGCTACCCCGGCCTCGTCGTCCACGGCCCGCTGCAAGCGGTGGCGCTGGCCGAGCTCTGCCGCCGCTACGAGCCGCGATCTTGGGTCTCCCAGCTGCGCTACCGGGCTATCCGTCCGAAGTTCGACGACGGTCCGCTCCTGCTTCGTGGCGCGCCTGACGGCGACAGCGGGGTCGAGATGACTGCATTCGACCACCACGGCGTTGCGACGATGCAGGCGTCGGCGAGCCTGGGTCGCTGAACGCGCCGCTCCCTCGTTCAGGACCTCCCGCCTCCTCGTTCAGGACCTCCCGCCTCGCTCTCAGGTCCTCCGCCCCGGTCGCGCCACGGGCGCCGGGCGCCGGCGCGCTTCGACCGGGACGAGCACCGGTACCTGCCGCTTCGCGGGGCGCAGCAACTCGGCCACGGTCTGAAGAACACGTCGGATCACGCTCATCGGGATCACGCTCATCGCAAAGCTCCTCGGCCCAAGCGTCCGGTGGTCCTTCCGGGTGTTCGCGACGCGAGCGTCCGAGACCGCACGTACGTGCGCCTGAATGACCCTGCCAGCCCGCTCGGCGGGGCAATACCCGTCACCTCGCGTGCACAACCACCACGGGACGACGGCCCGACCGGCTCTTTCCGGCATCCATGTGCGGGACCGGCCCGGTGGAGGCGATCCGGCGAAGACAGGGCCTGTCGCGAGCCCACGGCTCGCCCACGCTGTTGCAGTCTGAGCGGTGCCTGACCAGGCCCTCGCCTGTCGCCGGCGACCTTGGACGTGGCACGAAGAAAATCGCCGAACGGTATGTGGAGAGGTAGGTCGAACGGTATTCCGGACTGCTGGGATGGTCGCCGTGAGTGGCAGCGACCACGCCGAAGGGTTCGATCGGGCGAGGGCAAGCGCCGAGCCGGCGGGCGCCGAGGCCGCACTCAACGCCGAGCCGGCGGTCGCCGAGGCCGCACTCAACGCCGAGCCGGCGGGCGCCGAGGCCGCACTCAACGCCGAGCCGGCGCTCGACGCGCTTCGCTCGGCGATCGAGCTCGTCGCGGCCTGCCCCGACGCTGCGCTCGGCGCGCCGGCCGTTGTGCTGGAGCTGTTCCGCCTCACCGATGTGCTGGAGGCAGAGGCATGCCGGGCTGCAGCGGCCTTCGAGGACTCCGGCGCCTACGCCCTCGACGAGGCGCTGTCGGCGTCGGCATGGCTCTCGGTCCGCACCCGCATGCCGAAGCCGGCCGCGTCGCGCCGGGTTCGCCTCGGTCACCTGCTGCACAAGCTGCCGGCTCTTCGCGCCGCGTGGCAGAAGGGCGAGCTCGGAGCGCCCCAAGCCCAGCTCATCGCCTCCCTCGATCGTCCCGCTACCGAGAAGACCTTGGGGCGTGACGAAGAGGTGCTCGTTCGTCAGGCGAGCAGCCTTCGCTACGAACACTTCGCGCGAAGCGTTCGGTACTGGCGACAGCTGGCCGACGAGGACGGTGCCGAGCGCCGGGCGGCACGCCAGCACGAGCTTCGCCGCTTCGACCTCGCCGCCAGCTTCGAGGGCATGTTCCTCGGCTCGCTGTGCCTCGACCCGGTCGGCGGTGAGATCGTGAGCAACGAGCTCGAGCGCATCGAGCGCCAGCTCTACGGAGCCGACCGCGCCGAGGCGACGAAACGCCTCGGGCGTGAGCCGCTCACTGGCGAGCTGGCGCGTACTTCCCCTCAGCGCCGCGCGGATGCCCTCGTCGAGATGGCCACGCGCTCAGCGGCGCTGCTCCCCGGCGCCCGGCGACCCACGCCGCTCTTCAGCGTGCTCGTCGACTTCCCCACCATATCGAGGGTCTGTGAGCTCGCCTCGGGCACCGTGGTGACGCGCGGGGCGCTCGTTCCCTACCTCGGCGTGGCCGATCTCGAGCGCGCCGTGTGGCGCTCGCCGACGCGCATCGAGGTCGGCGTGCGAAACCGGCTCTTTACTGGCGCGACGCGTCGGGCGATCGAGCTTCGTGACCGGCGCTGCACCCACCCGTTCTGCGACGCAGCCGTCACCCGCTGCCAAGCCGACCACATCGTCCCGTATTCCGAAGGCGGCGAGACCACCCAGGCGACCGGCAGGCCGCTGTGTAGCCGGCACAATCGCCTTCGCAACCGCTACCTACGCCTGCGTGCCAAGCCGCGCCGCTCGCCGCGCTCGGGGCCACGACGGGGTTCCCGGGCGCGGCCGGGCGACGGGAGCGAGGTCGCCTCGCGCGACGGGCCGACGCCACCGATGGCGCCGTCCTGACCCGGCGACGCCGACCCTGCCCCAGGCGGCGCCGACCCGGGCGCCGGCCGCGCAGACGGCGGCGCTGACGGGCCAGACTGGCGCCATGCCACAACCCCGGGCGCGCCGGCTCGTCCAGCTGTACGCGGGGCTCGTGCTCTTTGGTGTCAGCGACGCCATGCTGCTGCTCGGCAAGCTCGGTCTCGACCCGTGGGACGTGCTGCACCAGGGCCTCAGCCGGCGCCTCGGGCTCGCCGTCGGCACGTGGTCGATCATTGTCGGTGCAGTCGTGATGCTCGCCTGGATCCCACTGCGCCAACGTCCCGGCATCGGCACGCTGAGCAACGTCGTCGTCGTCGGATTGGTGATCGACCTCGTGACGCGTTTCGTCCCCGCGCCCTCGTCGCTCGCCGTCCGCAGCGCGGTGATGGTCGGTGGCGTGGTGCTCAACGGCGTCGCCACGGGTGCCTACATCGGTGCCGGCCTCGGGCCCGGGCCACGCGACGGGCTGATGACCGGGATCGCGGCGCGCGGCCATTCGATCCGGTTCGTGCGAACCGCGATCGAGCTCTCCGTGCTGTTGAGCGGCTGGTTGCTCGGTGGCACGGTCGGCGTCGGGACCGCCCTCTACGCGCTCGGCATCGGGCCGCTCGTCCATGTCTTCATCCCACTGTTCAGGATCGCCCCGCCCCAAGCGCCGGACCATCCGAGCGGCGGGCGGCCGGCCAGGCGCCGGTCGGCCACCCGCGGCGCGGGGCAGGGCTCGGCCGGCCGTCGCCCGCGAAGCGGCCGAACGTGGGCTATCGTGACGAACATATGTTCGCCACGGCCTGGGACGACGGTCTCGACGAGAGCCAGCTCGCTGCCGTCACCCACGGCGACTCGCCGCTCGTCGTCGTCGCCGGCGCAGGGACGGGCAAGACCCGCACGCTGACGGCGCGCGTCGCCCGCCTCCTCGAGCGTGGCGTGCCGCCCGAACGGATCCTGCTGCTCACCTTCACGCGGCGAGCCGCCGACGACATGCTGGCTCGCGCCGCGGCGATGACCGGTCACGCCGAGCTGTCACGCCGCTTGCGCGGAGGAACCTTCCACGCCGTTGCGCACCAGTTCGTCGCCGCCTTCGCCGGGCTGCTCGGCTTGGTGGGCGGCTTCTCCGTGCTCGACGCCAGCGACTCCGCCGACGTAATGGACCTGCTGCGCGACGAGCACGGGCTCGCCGGGCGCGAGCAACGCGCTCCGCGGGCGTCGACGCTGGCGGAACTGTACTCACGTTGCGTCAACACTCGACGTACGGTCGCCGAGGTGATCGCGTCCGACTACCCCTGGTGCGAGCCGCACGTCGAGGCGGTCGGGAAGCTCTGCCGGGCCTACGTCGCTCGCAAGCGCGCCCACCAGCAAGTGGACTTCGACGACCTCCTGCTGTACTGGAGGGCGCTGCTCGACGAGAGGCTCGGCACGGGGATCGCCCAGATGTTCGACCACGTGCTCGTCGACGAGTACCAGGACGTCAACCCGCTGCAGGTCGACATCGTCACCCGGCTGCGCCCCGACGGCCGGGGCCTCACCGTCGTGGGCGACGACGCGCAGGCGATCTACGGTTTCCGTGGCGCCGATGCCGCACACCTGCACGAGATGAGCAGCGCGTTCGCGGATTGCGCCGTCGTACGGCTGGAGCGGAACTTCCGCTCCTTCCAGCCGATCCTCGACCTCGCCAACCGCATCCGGCCGGACGGTGGCGAAGCAATGGGCGCGCCTGCGGCGTCGGGCCGGCGCGGCGAGCCGGTGACGGGCCGGCGCAGCGAGCCCGTGACGGGCGCGCTCGTCCTGCGAGCGAGCCGCGAGGGAGGACAGCGCCCGTCGCTGTTGCGCTGCCACGACGCAGCCTCCGAAGCACGGGCGATCGTCGACGCGATCCTCGAGCGACACGAGCCTGGCAGGCGGCTCGCCGAGCAGGCGGTGCTCGTGCGCGCGGCGCACCACAGCGACCTCATCGAGCTCGAGCTGACCGCCCGGCGCGTGCCGTTCCGCAAGTACGGCGGGTTGCGCTTCCTCGAGTCGGCGCACGTCAAGGACTTCGCGGCCACGCTGCGATTGCTCGACAACCCGACCGACGACGTCGCCTGGTTCCGCCTGCTCCGCCTGCACGACGGGATCGGGCCGGCGCGCGCCCGCCAGTTGCTCGAGACGCTGCCACCGAGGCGGCCGACGGCGGTCTGGCAGTGGGCCGAGACTGCGGCGGCGGCACCTCCGGCGTGCCGCGTGGCCGTGTCCGACAGCCTCGCCGCGCTCGACGCGGCCCGCGGGCTGACCAGCGCAGGCGAGCGCGCGCTGGCGGTCCTGCGCCTGCTGCGGCCGCTCGTCACGGCCCGCTATGCGGAGGCCGCCGCTCGCCTGGGTGATCTCGAACAGCTGGCGGCGGCCGCGGCGACCCGTCCGGACCTCGCCTCCTGGCTCGCCGAGATCACCCTCGACCCGCCCGCATCCACCTCCGAGGTGGCAGGGCCGCCGCACCTCGACGAGGACTACGTCGTCGTCTCGACGGTCCACTCCGCCAAGGGGCTCGAGTGGCCGGTCGTGCACCTGCCGCATCTCGTCGACGGCGCCTTCCCCTCGGACATGGCCCTGCGCTCGCCACGCGGCCTCGAGGAGGAACGGCGGCTCTTCTACGTCGCGTGCACACGGGCGCGCGACGAGCTCCTGCTGTACTCGCCGTTGCGCATGCCGCACCATCGGCACGCCGGAGACGACCGTCACTCCTTCGCCCAGCGGACGCGCTGGCTCGACGCCTCGGTGATGGCGGTGCTCAGGGTGGAGGACGAACCGCCGCCGAGACTCGCCGCGGCCGCTCCGGGCGTGCCGAGCGCGGCCGACGACCGGGTGCGGGCGGGCATCGCCGCTGAGCTCGACCTCGAGGCACTCTGGCGCTAGTGGGGGGCGAGCCGGCGATCGCGGCGGCGGTCGCCCGTCGGAAGGACCGTCGGCGGCGCCCTAGTGTCGACGCCGTGAGAATCAGCGCTCGTAACCAGCTGCCGGGGACGGTGGTCGCTGTCGACCATGGCGCCGTCATGTCGATCGTCACCATCCGGCTCGCCGGAGGCCAGGAAGTCGTCGCCGCGATCACCAAGGACTCTGCCGAGTCGCTCGAGCTCGAGGCGGGCGACGAGGTCGCCGCGATCATCAAGTCGACCGAAGTGATGGTCGCCAAGCCGTGAGCCCTGACGGTCGGCAGGCGAACCCCGCCACGGAGGGAGCAGGATGACCGACCTCGGGGACTTCGCACGGCTCGTTCCCCTGGACCACGGCCTGAGCGTCGTGGCAACTCGCCGGCCCGACGGTTCGCTGCAGGCTTCGGTCGTCAACGCGGGTGTGCTCACGCACCCGCTGACCGGTGCGGACGTCGTCGGGTTCGTCGCTCGAGGCGGCGCACGCAAGCTCGAGAACCTACGTGCCGACCCGCGGATCACGGTGGTCGTGCGCGCCGGGTGGCAGTGGGTCGCCGTGGAGGGATCCGCCGAGCTGCTCGGCCCCGCCGACCTCCGCCCCGGACTGACCGACGACGGATTGCGGCTGCTGCTGCGCCAGGTGTTTGGCGCCGCCGGTGGCACGCACGACGACTGGGAGACCTACGACCAGGTGATGGCCGACGAGGGCCGCACGGCCGTGCTCGTCACGCCGGCCCGGGTGTACTCCAACCTGCCGTCCGAGGCGTAGCGACCCGACCCCGGCCCGCCCGGTCGACACAGCCCGAATGGACCCGAACGAGCGCCTCGCCGCGCTGCTGCGCGCCGAGCTCGAGGGCGAGGCGCTGCCCCTGCTGATGTTCTGGGGGCACACGCCGGGTCACGACGCGCACCTCGGGCCGTGGGTCCTCAGCCAATGGTGGCCGAGCCGATTCGTCGTCGACGGTGCCGCCTACCGTCACGCCGAGGGATTCATGATGGCCGAGAAGGCACGCTTGTTCGGCGACGCCGCGGCGCTCGAGCGCATCCTCGCCGCCAAGGAGCCTGCTCTCGCCAAGCAGCTCGGACGCACCGTCCGCGGCTTCGACGTGGCCCGCTGGGGCAAGGAGCGCTACGAGATCGTGGTGCGCGCCAACGTGGCGAAGTTCTCCCAGTCACCCGAGCTCGGCGACTACCTGCAGTCGACTGCGCCTCGCGTGCTCGTCGAGACGAGCCCGCGGGACCGGATCTGGGGGATCGGGCTCGCCGCTGAGAGCGCTGCCGCGCTCCGGCCCAGCCGGTGGCGTGGCAGGAACCTGCTCGGCTTCGCGCTCACCGAGGTACGTGAGCGGCTCGCCGGCACACCCGAGGCGGTTGTCGGGGGCGATGGCGGAGCAGCTTCGCGGACGCGCCGACCTCAGCGGCCGAGGTAGCGCTGGACGGCGGCCGGCGGTGCGCAGGCGAGCCATCCGTCCCGCAGCGTGTCCCGCAGGACCTGCTTGGTCACCGTGCGCAGCTTGACGAGCACGGCGGCATAGCCGTCGAAGTGAGGGATGGTGAAGAGCGCAACCGGGTTGGCGGCGAGCACGGCCTCCTTCTCGCCGAGGTCCTCGACGCGCACCGCGAGGATCGGGCCCTCGGGGGGGACCTCGGTGCCGAAGCGCTTGAGGTCTGCCTTGGAGAACGGCCGTTCCCACGCGAAGGCCTTGCCGGCGACGAGCCATGTCCGGTTGCCGCGGCGTTCAGCCTCGGTCACCTCGGGAAGCTCTGCTGCCATCGCAGCGACGTCGTCGAAGCCGAGCACGACTGTCCTCCTTAGCTGCTGGCGAGAGCTGGGTCGCTCGGGTGGGGAGTGAGTGGCGTGATCTCGACGCTCATCCAGTCGAACAGCGGCAATGACGTGACGATCGCGGCGATCCCTGCGGCGTCCTCGGCGTGCCACAGGCCCAGCGCCCTGTCGTCACCCGGGAGTCGCCAGAGACGCCGCAGATGTCCCTGCGCTGCGAGCTCCCGAGCGCGTTCGGCCTCCCCCGCGTTAGCGGCATCGACGGTCTCGTCGGGCGTGCCTGGTGGGACCGCGACGGTGAAGGTCGTGAAGAACTCGCTCCCTGGGGCTTCTTGAGCGACCGGCCTCGGCTCGGTCGTTCCCCGAGCTGGATCGTTCGGGTGGGGGGAGAGCGGCGTCACCTCGTCGCTGCGCCAGACACGGAGCGGCATCGAAGCGAGGACCGTCTCGAGCTGGGCGCTGTCGTCAGCGGCGAAGAGGCCGAGCGAACGCCATTCGCCCGGCCGCAGCGGTGGGCGCCAGAGGCGGCGCAGGTAGCCCTGCCCGGCGAGCTCGACGCGAGCGGGCGGCCTCGCGGGCGCGGATGTCCATGATCTCTTCGTCCGATGTTCCATCGGGAACATTCGTGGTCATCGTGACGAGGTATTCCATGACGAGCGCCTCCCGGGGCCGACGAGCGCCCCGGGGGCCGGGGACCGCGTCGGGACGATGCCGTCCTCTGTTGCTCGAAGCAGGCTTAACCTCGCGCCGGGCAACCCGTGGCGCAAGACCTCTGTCCGACGCCCGCCGGGGCCGCTGGCTCGCCGCGCGGCGACAGGAGGGAGCGTGCGGTCTGCCGGCGCAGCGGGGAGCCGGCCGAGGACGGTTCGCGCTTCGTCCAGTCGGCCCATGGAGCACGCCTTCCTCTCCGCGACGCCGGCACGGTGACGAACCGAAGCTCCGGGGCGCTCGAGCGCGACCGGTGACCGGTGCGCCCGGAAACGACGAGCACGGCGACCCGAGCTCGGGAGCGGGGGCAGTGCGTGCGCTGCTGGACTTCGAGGACGGGCGGCGCGACTGTTGAACGGCAAGACCCCGCGGCGCACGAGCGGCCGGCTGCCCTCCGTGCAGGCCAGCGAGCCAAAGGAGGAGCCGAGCTCGTGGACATGAGACTCGAGGTCGCGGTGCTGCCCGTCGCCGATGTCGACCGGGCGAAGCACTTCTACACCCAGCTCGGATGGCGGGAAGATGCCGACTACGCCGCCGGCGACGACTTTCGCGTCGTACAGCTGACACCGCCGGGCTCGTCGTGCTCGATCATCTTCGGCAGCGGGATCACCTCGGCCACTCCTGGCTCAGCCCAGGGCCTGCATCTCGTCGTGAGCGACATCGACGGGGCCCGGGCCGAGCGTGCTGCCGGCGGAGCCGAGATGAGCGAGGTCTTCCACGACGCCGGTGGTGTGTTCCACCACGCCGGGACCGCGGCACGCGTCCCCGGCCCCGCTCCCGACGACAAGAGCTACGGGTCGTTCGCCTCCTTCAGCGACCCGGACGGCAACGGCTGGCTGATCCAGGAGATCACGACGCGCCTCCCCGGACGGGTGAGCGACCGAGCACAAGGACGGTTCGCAGCTTCGTCGGCCGCACCGGTACGGACAGCGGGAGGCCGACTTCGACGTCCCACCGATGAGCCATCACGCGTCGAAGGAGCGGCATGCGAACTGCGGGAATTCGGTGACGCTCGGGCCCGTCCAGCCCCTCGAGCTGCCCGGGCGGGCGAAGCTCGCCCCGACGGGGTGCTGCTGACACCGCCTGGGGGCGCACGTCACCGCTGCCGAGTAGACCGGCGGGCAGGGGTGGATCCTTCCGCCTCCAGGACCGGAAGGCCTGAAGGCTCGAACCACGGGAGGCAGCATGGACAGCGACGACCCCGAAAGCGAGCGTGACGGGACACCTGCCGTCGGCCGGGACATCCTCACGAAGGTGAGCCCGCGGTCGGTGGGCGAGACACTCGAGCGGCTCTCTGCGATCCTTGCCGAGAAGAACATGAAGACCTTCGCCGTGATCGACCACAGTGGGGAGGCGGCCAAGGTCGGTCTCGAGCTGCGTGAGACGAAGGTCGTGATCTTCGGTAGCCCCGAGGCGGGTACGGCGATCATGGCAGCAGCCCCACTTGCAGCCATCGAGCTGCCCTTGAAGATCCTCGTCTGGGCCGACGGAGCGCGCACGCGGGTGAGCTACCTGTCTCCGTCGGCGTTCGGCGAACGGTATGGGCTCTCCGAGGACCTCGTGAGTCGCGTCGCCGGCATCGAGGCGTTGGTCGCCGCCGTCATCGCTCCGTAGCACGACACCGGGCCAGCCGGCCCAATCTCGACATCGACGGCGCATCATACGTTCCAATCGAATGCGATCAGTCTGCAGTGTCGGACGAGCGGCGCTCGTCGGCTGCGCGTGGCGACGTGGCGAGCGGACCGACCTCGCCGCGGCACGAGTCGAGGTCCCCAGCGGGCACCCCGGGGCACGTGCAACGACGCCTAGGATCGGACGATGCAGCTCAGCCCCGAGGAGGGTCGGGCGATCGGCAGCCTCATCGAGAAGCAGCTGACGACGCCGCAACAGTACCCGCTGACCCTCAATGCCCTTCTTGCGGCGTGCAACCAGTCGTCGAACCGCGACCCGGTAGTTCGTTACGACGAGCAGACACTGCACGAGACGCTCACGTCGCTCAAGAGCGCCGGCCTGGTCCGCTTCGTGCACCCCTCCCACGGGCGTTCGGTGATCCGGTATCGCCAGATCCTCGAGGAGCGGATGGGCCTCAGCCAGGAGCGGCTGGCGCTGATCGGGGTGCTGCTCCTGCGCGGGCCACAGACAGTCGGCGAGCTGCGGAGTCGCACCGATCGCATGGTGCAGTTCGACGCCGTCGCAGACGTGGAAGCCGAACTGCAACGCATGAGCGTCGGTGACGAACCACTCGTCCGTCGGTTGCCGCTGCGCCCCGGGCAGAAGGAGGAGCGGTGGGCCCAGCTGCTGGCTGCGGACGGCGGGGGCGAGCACCCCTCGCCACCGTGGGGAGGCTTCGTCGAGGATGACGCCCTTGCTCGGCGTGCCGGCACGTCGGAGCAGACGGGTCCCGCCGACGGCAGCGGACGAGAGCTCCCCGACCGTGCGGGCGCGGGGCCGATCTCACTGATCGATCTCTCCCAACAGGTGGCTTCCCTCCGCTCGGAGGTGGCTGAGCTGAAAGCTGCCCTCGCGGACCTGCAAGCCCAGCTCGGGATCTGACCCACATTGCCCGCCGAGCGGGTGACCAGGACAGTGTCGTCATTCGGAAGTAGCGGGTGGGGTCTTTGGCGGCACGGCCATCACGATGTCGATGCGGCGGCGGCGACGGCGCGGTGACCCCGCGGCCGAAGATGGCGCGACTGCCGGTAGACTCTTCTCGGAAGAGGCGGCCCGCACGCAGAGTCACCCTCCCTCGACGATGGAAGGTCGCACTGGTGCGCAAGCTTCTCAGGGCGATGGGCCCTGGCAGTGTTCCACGCGGTCTGTCCAGCATGACGATGACCGACTCGGGCACCGCACCGTCGGTCCTTCACATGCCCGCGCCGCGGGCTGCACTGCGGCACGCCGTGCCCATCGTCTTCGAGGGGATCGTGGCGCCGATCGGCGTCTTCTATCTCGCCCTCGTCGTACTCGGCTTCCGCGGAGCCCTGCTGGCGGCCCTCGGCTGGTCGATCGCCGCTCTCGTGAGGCGCCTCGTGACCAACGGCCGTGTGTCCACGGTGCTCATCCTCGGCGTCGCACTCCTCACCGTTCGTACCGCCCTCGCCTTCGTCACGCGCAACCCGACCTTCTACTTCGTCCCACCGATGGCGTGGAGCATCGTCGTCTCCGCTGTGCTGATCGGCTCAGCAGTCCTGGGGCGGCCCTTCACCCAACGTTTCGCCCACGATTTCTGCCCGCTCGATCCGGTGCTGCTGCGCAAGCCGCGGGTGCAGCAGTTCTTCGTGCGTGTATCGCTCCTCTGGGCAGCGGTGATGCTCGCGAACACAGGCCTCGTGTTCTGGCTGTTCTTGTCTTCCTCGCTGAAGACCTTCGTGCTCGAGCGCACGGCGATCACCTGGGGCTTCACCGTTGGGGCGATCGCCTGCTCGATTCTCGGCTTCACCGCCACGATGCGACGCGACGGGATCGTCGTCAAGTGGGGAGAGTCGCGTGGCACACCGACGGAGGCGGTCGCCTGATGACCGACCAACACGCCCCCGAAGAGACGGAGTACACCAGCGAACAGCTCGTCGAGATGGCGCTGCAGTCCCTTCACGGGCACGACGCGCTCGGCGGAGGCCCGGTCGTCCAGCAATCAAAGCGGGCGGATCCGGCGGCAGCCCAAGTGCTTGCGACCCTCGCGCTCGTCAAGGCGGTGCGTGAGTTGCAGGTAGAGATGACGCGCCTCGGCCGCTAGCAGCGCCGCGGTGGGTCGGCGGCAGTGCTGGCCGCACCCGCTTCCTGCGTCGTGACGCACCCGTGTCGCCGAGCAGATCGCGCTCGGCGAGCAGATCGCTCACGCCACAGATGGCGAGCACCGGCGCGCAAGAAGTGACACTGAGCGCGTCGCGAGCTCACCGCCGCACGCTCGCGATGCGTGGTGGGTCCTCACGACGCACCCGACGCCCCTGGAGTCGACAGAGCTGAGTTCGCGAGCGTCGAGCGCAAACCGAATAGCCCTCGAGGCTCAGCATCGCTGCGATCGCGGCGGACGAGGAGTCGACATTTCATCGCTCCTGACCGCCGTTCTCGGTCGCGTTCGGTGAGCCCTTCGAGCTCATCTGTGCGGGCGCCATGGCGGCCGTCCGCGGAGCCCACACCTGGTCGCGCCCGCTATGGCGCTCGGGCATGCCGGTGATCGCGGCAAGGTCCCCCGCGTCGACCGTCTCCCGATCGAGCAACAGCGCCACGACACGATCGAGGGTTTCGCGGTGGTCGAGGAGCAGCTCGGTCGCGCTCACCTCGGCTTCGCGTAGCAGGCGGGCGACCTCCTGGTCGATCGAGCGTTGAGTTTCCTCGGCGTAGGGTCGTGCAGCGAACGGGTTGTCTCGACTGGCTCCCTCAGCGCCGTAGCCGATCGGCCCGATCGCCGGAGAGAAGCCCCACTCGCGCACCATGCGCGTCGCCAGGTCGGTCGCACCGGCGAGATCGTTGGAGGCTCCCGTCGAGGGCTCGCCGAGGACGATGATCTCCGCGGCGCGGCCGCCGAGTCGTACCGAGAGCGAGTCGGTGAGGTAACTCAGCGGATAGAGATGGCGCTCGGACTCGGGCAGCTGCTCGGTCACGCCGAGCGCGGCACCGCGGGGCAAGATGGTGACCTTGGCGACGGGGTCGGCGTGCTCGGACAGCATCGCCACGAGGGCATGTCCCGCCTCGTGCACCGCCACTGAGTGCTTCTCGTCCGGCAGCAGGGCATTCGACCCGTCACGTCGACCGATGAGGAGGCGGTCGCGAGCCGCGTCGAGATCGGACGCCTTGATGACGCTTCGATGCTCCCGCACGGCGTTGATCGCGGCCTCGTTCATGAGGTTAGCGAGATCGGCTCCCGAGAACCCCGGCGTCTTGCGCGACACCACGTCGAGATCGACGTCACGGGCCAGCTTCTTGCCCCGGCCGTGGATCTTCAGGATCGCGGTCCGCTCGGACTGGCCGGGGAGCGGGATCTCCACGGTGCGGTCGAACCGCCCCGGTCGGAGCAGCGCTGCGTCGAGGATCTCGGCTCGGTTCGTCGCGGCGATGACCACGACGTTCGCTCCGGGCTCGAAGCCATCCATCTCCGAGAGCAGCTGATTGAGCGTCTGCTCGCGCTCGTCGTTCGAACCGAACCCGCCCGGGCCGCGTCGACCGCCGATGGCGTCGATCTCGTCGATGAACACGATCGACGGCGCGCGCTTGCGGGCATCGGCGAACAGGTCCCGTACTCGTGACGCGCCGACCCCGACGAACATCTCGACAAAGCCCGAGCCGCTGAGAGCGAAGAACGGCACGCCCGCCTCGCCCGCCACCGCCCGCGCGAGCAACGTCTTCCCGGTGCCCGGCGGCCCAACCATGAGCACACCTTTCGGGCCGACAGCTCCGGCGCTCTCGTAGCGCTCCGGGTGCTTCAAGAAGTCGACGACCTCTGCCACCTCGGTCTTGGAGCCCTCGTAGCCTGCGATGTCAGAGAACCGTACGGACGGCTTCTCCTCGTCGTACAGCTTGGCCTTGGACCTCCCGAAGCTCATGATCCCGCCGAGGCCACCAGCGAGCTGCTTCCGGCTCTTGCGACCGATCCAGATGAATATCCCGACGATGACGATGAGCGGAAGCAGCGACAACAGCACGCTCAGCAACGAGGTCGTGCTCGGGTTGGTTCCCGTCACCGTCACCTTGTGGGCGAGCAGCAGCGGCGACAGGGTGGTGTCGTTCAGCGCTGTCGGGATCTGAGAGGTGTACTTCGCCCCGCCGACGAGAGTCCCGCTCACCGCACCCGTCGAGGTGATGCTGGCGGTCGAGACCTTGTTCGAGATGACCTCTGTGACGAATCCGGAGTAGCTGAAGCTCTTGGGAGGAGACGCCCTGGTGATCGGGCCGAAGAGCAGGAGCGCCGTGAGCGCGATGCCGACCGGCAAGAGCCACATACGCCAACGTGGTGGTGGCGTCGGCGCCGGCGCTGGCGCTGGGCCGCGACCATTCGGAGGACCGGGTCGTGCCGAGGTCGTGCCGTGCAGGGTCCTCATCGCGCTGCGCAGAGCCGAGCGACGTCGAGCCGAAGCGCGTGATCCGCCTCAGACGACCGCGACGCACGATTCGATCGGGAATGTGACCGCCCGTCAACGATGAGCAGCTTCGGAGGAGCAGCCACGCTATGCCTCCGGAGCGCCGGCGTTGCCGTCTCGGTCGCCCGACGCGGAAAGAGCCGCCAACGGGGGCGTCGAGCCGTTGCTCTTGACTGCACTCGGTGCCACAGCTGGCATCAGGCCACGCAAGCCCTGAAGCACGCTGACGAGCTCCATCGGGACGACGACCTTGGTCGAGGGAGAGGAGCCGACCTGCTTCAAGGTGTCGAGGTATTGCAACTGCATCGTCTTCTCGTCGAGGGTGCGTGCCACCTTGAAGATCGCCTCGAGGCCACCCGAGTAGCCCTCGGCTTTCAGCACTGCGGACTTGCGGTCCGCCTCGGCCGCCAGGATCGTCGCCTGCTTGCGGCCCTCGGCGATCGAGACCGCCGCCTGGCGTTCGCCCTCGGCGGCAAGGATCGCCGCCCCCTTCTTGCCCTCGGCCTCGGTGATCGCGGCGCGGCGGGTGCGCTCGGCTGACATCTGACGGGTCATCGCCTCGAGCACGCCAGGCGGCGGGTTGACCTCCCGGACCTCGACGTTGGTGACCTTGACGCCCCAGCGCTCGGTGACCTCGTCGAGCCGGACCCGTAGCGCGGCGTTGATGCTCTCGCGCTTGGAGAGGACGTCGTCGAGTGCCATGTCGCCGACGACGCTGCGCAACGTCGTCGCGGCCACGTTCAGCGCGGCGCCGGCAAAATTCTGCACGGCGAGCACCGACAACGAGGGGTCGACGACCTTGTAGAAGACGATGAAGTCGATCGAGATCGGCGCGTTGTCGCTCGTGATCGCCGTCTGGTACGGGATCTCGAGGTAGGCCTCGCGCAGATCCACCACTTTGATGCGGTCGGTGACCGGGTTGATGACGACGAGTCCGGGTCCCTTCGTACCGATCGCCCGCCCGAGACGGAACAACACGATCCGCTGGTACTCCTTGATGATTCGCACCGAGAGGCCGGCCCCCAGCAGCACCAGCAGCACGACGACGCCGATGACGATTCCGATCATCATGAACTTGCCCTTCGGTTGTCTGGCGGTGCACCGCTCGGTGCGTCGCATGAGGTGGTCTCGCGGGTGACCGTGGGCTCGGCGCGATCCCCGAGCATCTTCTCCGAGAGCTCCTCCCGGATCACCAGCGGTAGAAGCGATGGCGGCCGGCGCTCTCCCCACGTCCGATGGCCACCCCGACGATCCAGAGGACCAAGCACACGGCCGCGATGAACCACAGCAGGTGCAGGGCGAAGCCGAGGCCGGCGACGAGTGCCACGACCAGGAACGCGACGAGCAGGATCACGACGCCCTCTGGGTCGCCGCGGGGTGGTCGACGTCCAGGGCCGGCAGCTCGCCGAGCTCTTGCTTGGTCAGGTCGACCTCGACGACGGTGTCGACGCGGGTCACGGCACCAATCGGGATCGCAACGTCCTTGCGACCCCAGAGGTGACCCTCCTGCAGAAGCACGTGGGTGACGTGGTGCGTCGCTGTATCCATGACAAGACCGGCGACACGTCCGATGTCCCCGTCGGTCGCATGGACGGAGTCACCGCGGCGTACCGTCACCTCCCCCGAGGGGATCGCATCGCGGATCACCTTTTGCGGGACGTCGCGATAGTTGGCCCCATAGCTGCCCGTGCCCATCCCCATGCCGCCGTAGCCGTAGTAGGGCCACAGCAGGACATGAGCAGCTCCATAGCCCCCATAGTCGCCGGTCACGGGCAGGTACTCCGACTCCTCGGCCGCCTCGAGGTTGTCGAAGCCGGCGAGGCTGCACCCGAGCTCGATCCGCTCGGAGCTCTGTTCGACCAGACCAATCGGGACGAGCCGCCCGACCCGGTTACCCTGTCTGGGATCGACCACGATATGAGTCAGGCTGCGGGAGATCGGATCGATGATCACGCGCGTCACCTCGCCGCAACGACCGTCCTCGCAGCTCACCTTGGCGCCGATGATGAGCTGCGTCGTCCCAGCCTCGTTCATTCCCAGTGTATTCGTCATCTCGAGCTCCTTTGTGGTTGTCGGCGCCTCGTGCAGAGGAGTCGCCTGGTGCGTTCGGATCGCTCCGGCCCTTCGGCGCATGCTGCGAGCACCGGCGACGACGATGGACTGTCGGTCAGGACATCGCCACCGCGTGGGCTGAGCCGAGCTCAGCTCATGGCGGGTGCGACGACGACTCGCCGGTGGACGACACGTCCGACGAGGTTTCCGAGGTGTCGTGGCGTCCAAGGAGTGCGGAGCACGAACCGGTCGAGCCCGAGCCAACCGGCGTTGCGCCAGGCCAGGATCAACAGCACCTCGAGAATCACGTACATCGGGTTGACACCCGCCGAGCCGGTGAACAGGTAGGTCATGTTGAGCAGCAGCCCGCCGAAGGCCGCCGCGCCGGTGAAGAGTCCGAGGATGAGCGCGATGCCGACGGCCATCTCACCGAGCGAGACGAGCTTGGCGATCCAGGATGCGTTCGGCACGACGAAGTCGTGCAGCACGGCCGCCCACCAGCCGTAGCTGGCGCCGCTCCCCTTGCCAGCGCTCGACCCGACGACGCCCGCGGCAGCGAAGCCCTTCACGCCTGCTCCCCCGCCGAACCAGAAGAATCCGCGCTCACTTCCCCAGATCTTCTGGTATCCGGCGTCCAGCCACTGGTAACCGAGCCAGAGGCGCACCACGAGCCAGATCCCGCTCATCGGGCGTGAGCTGTAGAGAAAGGACGAGATGGCAAGGCTGTGGGGGGACGGGCCCCACGTGGTGGACCGAACGGTCCGGCGCGGCGCGACCGGCTCGAGGCGGGAGGCGGGTCCTGCTGGAAGCGGAGGAACTCCCGTTAATGCGTGTGCTTCTCGGAGCTCGGTCCCCGCTGGTAGTGAGACGTCACAAGCGGCAGTTGCTGTGTCGGGTCCCATCGGGACCACCGATCTCCCTCCGAGAGCGGAGGAACTGTGGCCCTAGCTGAGCCGCAAGCAAGCATACAGGTCGGAAGCTTGTCGCCTGCCATAACTGCCGGCCGACCTTCCGGATCCGATCCGTATTAAGGAGTACGTCCCCACCGCGAATTGAGGCAGTGTTCTCACCAGTCTCGGCGACGGAATGTCAGAGACCTGGACTGGCTCGAATGATCACGGGCAGATCGCTATGAAGTGACAGATAGTGATCGTCTTCGGACAAGCGTCCGCCCTGGTTGCCATCAAGGCTCGGCTCGATGGCACCGCGGAAGATCGTCGCTCGCCTTTGCGCCGATGAGACCGGGCTCGACTGCCGCGTGCACGCCGAGCCGCTCGAGACGACGTCCCGCGGTTCCGCTAAGGCAAAGAGCGACCCGCGTTCCTGGTCGTCGCCGCCAGCGGGGACACGATCCGCATGCCGGCAGGAGTGCCTCGGCCGGGCTGGTGTCGTCTCGGAGCCGTTCGACGGCGCTCCCGATCGCCCTTGCTCGAGGGGGACGCTGACCCTCGTTGCTCGCTTTGCTCACTCCCCGAGCAAACAGGCGCGCCGCGCCTCACAGACGCTACCTCCCGAGCCGTGCGGAGGCCGGGATCGAAGCGCAGCTCGTGCGCGTCGGGCGGTGGACCCAGGTAGGTCGGCCGTGCTCCGCCAGGGTTCACGTGCGCTCGAAGGAACATGAGTCGCCGGCTAACTCGCCCCTGCCAGAGTTGGCAGAAGCCACCGGGGTCCGGAGCAGCTACGAACGCGGGAGGGCGTTCACCCTCGCTCGGGCAGAGCTTATCACCCGTGTCACCCGTGTCATGTGCTCAGTGCTGGCCAGAGGGGGGCCCGGGCTCTCTCGCCAAGACCGTACCGCAGGCGGGTCGCTCGCCAGTGCCGCCGTCGCTGTGTGCTCACGTCGCACCACGGGCGCTGCCGGCGCCCGTCGACAGGGAAGCGCTCGCGGCACCGTCCGGCGACGTCGCCTCCGCGCCCGTCCCTACTCCGCCGAGTGCGGTCGCTTCAGCAGCACGGCGATGCTCCCGTCGGCCAAGGAGGTCATCCCGACCGCCTCCCAGCCGCGCTCGCCCTCCTCGTTGAGGGCACGAACTGCGGCAGAGGCGCCGGGCGCATGCGTAGGCGGCTCGAAGCGGGGAAGCGCAACGACGAGGTACTCCCACATGGTCATGCTCACGTCCTGGATACGTTTGGCGCTCGCCGGGCGTCCGTTATCGGCCGCCCGATTCTCGCACGGGCAGGCCCCTCCATCTTCCCAAGCCGCCGGGCCGCGCCGTTCCCCAGCATGTGGATCGGCAGACGTCAGCTCAGCCTCGGAACTGCGCGCATCGCTTGCCGCTCGTCGGCCGCCGCCGGTTCGTTCGCTGCGGCCGTCGCGACGGCTAGTTTCACGAGATGCGTCTTCAGCGTCAGAGCGAGCCGATCGTTCCTCGCGCGCGCCGCACCGGGTGGCACCGCTTGGGCGGCGCGTCTGTCCGTGGCGCTGGCCCTTGCCTGCTGCATCGCCGGCAGTCTGGTGGCCCGAGCCGGAGCGAGCACGGCGTCGGGTGCGCCCGGCGCCGCCGGGAGTGCCGGCGCGGCGATGACCGCTCATGGCGGGGAGTTCCTCTCCCCGTCGCGCAACGTCAGCTGCGAGATCGACTGGCACATCGACACGCTGCCCTCGGTGGCCTACTGCCAGACCTTCAGTCCGCCGCGCTCGGTGACGTTGTCACCATCCGGGAGGATCAAGACCTGCTCCGGGGTGCGCTGCATCGGCAACCCGGCGGAGAACGCCGAAGTGCTGCCCTACCTCACGTCGACCTCGGCGGGGCCCTTCCTCTGCACCTCACGCATCGACGGTGTTGCCTGCAGCGCCGCCGGGCTTGCGTTTCTGATCGCCCGCTCTAGAATCGTCACCTACAGCGTCCTCGCGCACACAACGACGGCGATCTATACCGATCCCAGCAGCCATCGGACTCTCGCAGTGGTCAGCGGCTATGGATGGCTGCTCGCCATCGACCGCGCTGGCCGGCAGGCGGAGATCGAGCTCGACTGCGGGAGCGCCGGGCGCCACCCGCTCCCGAGGGGTCGGCTCTGGACAATCGAGCTGCCGGCGGTCAAGTCGTTCGAGCTCGAGACCAACCCCGCCAACATGGCTGCCGGCTCGGTCGTCGACGTCTCGCGCTCGCGTTGGGTGAATGAGGTGCGCGTCAACGGCTGGAACGGCTACCTCGAGCTCGGCGCGTCGGACTCGTTCCTCACCGACGGTCCCGGGCCGAAGGCCTGCTCCGGCTGAACTGGCTCGCTGCGAGCCCACCGGTCGAGTCGCAGACGTCAGCCAATCACAAGAAGGAATCGGCGCTCCTCCGCGCGGCGGATACGACCTATGTGTGTCGCGGGCGGGCTGCTCGCCGCCGCAGGCATCCGCAACCCGAGCCGCCAGCAGTTGAAGGGCGCCGCCGCGCCGACCGATCGCTTCAGCTGCGCGCTCGACGCCGCACCACTTGTCACCAAGACCTGATCGAGCGCTGTGCTCGGCGTGCGGTGCTGTCCCGACTGAAGGATCGCCGACCTGGTGTGGCACCTCGGGAAGGTGCACTGGTTTTCGGCCACCGACGTCGAGCGACGCGCCAGCGATCCGAAGCAGATCGAGGCGAGCAAGCCAGCTCGCCCGTCGGCCTCTGTACATGGCTGCGTCTAACGAGGACATTCGCGTTCCTGCTTCGTTGCAGCGGAGAACCCTCGTGTTGTCCATGTGACCAGAAGGATCGGAGGCTTCTACGCGCCGTGGGGACCGAGACGCCAGCGAGGTCGGTGAGCGCAGCGTCGGGGATCACCGTCACAGATTCGCCGCCACGAGGGCAGTGGGGCAGGCCGCGGGGGTCATGCGCTAATCGGACCTCCCGTATCGTGCGCACCGTCCTCCACAGCTCCCCCGCACCGTAGGTAGCAGGTCGCCTCATCGGTAGGGTCGCGCGTGCCGAGCACTGGAGGAGGCCCGCGATGACGTTGCGTTGGCCGGCCCTACCCTACGAAGAGTGGCGCAGCACCTGCGACACGCTTCATCTGTATACCCAGGTGCTCGGCAAGCTGGCCGTCACCTTGGCGCCGCCCGAACCTCAGCTGCAGCACGCCGCCCTGCGACTCACCGCTCGGGGTTGGGAGACCGCACCGCTGCCGGCGCCAGATGGTTCCGGGACCTTCGTGGTCGCCCTCGACCTGCGCACCAACGAGGGGGTGGTCGAGCACGACGACGGTCGCCAACTGCGCATCCCGCTCGTCCCAGACCGGTCAGTCGCCGAGGTCACGCGTGACCTGCTCGACGCCGTCTGCAAGCTCGCCGGGCAGGTCCGGATCAACCCCACCCCGCAGGAAGTGGCGTGGAGCACTCCTCTCGACGAGGACGTCGAACACCGCACCTACGACCCGCGCCAGGTGGCGACCTATCTCGCCGCGGCCGTTCGCGCCGCCCGGGTGCTCGCCGCGCTCCGTGCGCCCTACCGCGGCCGGTCGAGCCCGGTCAACGCCTGGTGGGGCAGCTTCGACCTGGCCACCACGCTGTACTCCGGCAGGCCGGCGGACCCGCCGTCGAACGACTTCATCACCCGCAACTCGGCGAACGCGGAGCAAATCGAGGTCGGCTGGTGGCCCGGTGACGCTCGTCACCCGCACGCCGCCTTCTATGGTTTCGCCGCCCCCGCCCCGAGCAGCTTTGCCGGCGTATCGCTAGCTCCCTCCGCTGGCCGCTGGGACGGCTCGCTCGGCGAGTATGTGCTCGACTGGGACGACGTCGTCGCCAGCGACGACCCGTACACCGCTGCCTTGACGTTCGGCCGCGCCGTCGTCGCCCACGCTTCCAGAGTCTGCGGCTGGGACCCGCGTCTGGCAGCGAGCGCCCAGGGTATCCCTCCGCCCGTCAGCTGACGCCGTCGCCCGGAGGAAGAGCACCCGGCCGCACAGCGCGAACTGCACGAGCCACAGTGTGCCGTAGGCGGCGAGGTTGGCGGCGGTTCCCAGCGCTTGTAGTCCGCGCGCTTGCGTCTGCGCTTCTCGGGCGTGATGAGCCCCGTGGCGGACACGGCAGCGGTGGATCGAGGAGCGGCCGGGCAGCGGCTCGATCCTCTTCTTCGCGGCCCGGTCGCGAGCAACCGCTCGTCGGGCTCCAGGCCGAGCATCGACAGACCACGGCTGACGAGGGCCGTGACCTGCAGCGCCCCGCGGTCGTCGGTCTGAGCACCCGTAACGCGGAGGTTGGCTGTCGTCGTGCACCGCTGCTGACCCGAACGAGTCGGACGGCCCACAATGACGTGGGCTCACGGCGCGACGATCAAGCTTCAGGCGCGTGTGGCGTCAGGCGAAGCGGGCAATGAAGTTGAGCGCCGTGTCGGCAACCTCGCGCCAGCCGTTGTCGATCGTCAAGGCATGGCCGCGGTTGGGGATCTCAACGAACTCGGTGACGCCGGGATTGTGCCGCTCGCGCTTGAATGCCGCCTCGGAGATCGACCGCGGCACGGTGTGGTCCTTCTCGCCGGACACGATCAGCATCGGTCCGCGGTCCGGGTTCTCGACATCGACCTTGAGCTCGCTCCACGGATTGAGGTTCTCCACAGCAGCCTGGAACAGCGGCGCGCCGGAGGCGGGCACGGCAAAGGTCTCGTACAACTCCTTGGCCTCGTCCTCGGAGACGGCATTGGCGAAGGCGTACCGGAACTGCTCAAAGGTCAACGGGACCGCACGGTGACGGTTGGCCGGATTCCGAAGCACTGGAGAGGCGGCTTTGAGAGACGAGAACGGCAGCGGAAGGACGCCCCGGAAAGGCGCGCCGTCGATCACCACCGTCGCGGCCGATTGGCCCCGGCCAGCGATGATCTCGGCCAGCACCCCACCGAACGAGTGACCGATCACCGCTGGCTTGTTCTCGAGACCGGCGATGATCTCGCTGTAATGGGCCGCGACCTGTCCGACGGTCTTCTTCGCGAACACGTCCGGATCGGCGTTGGCTTCCTCGACGGTGTCGGGATCGTCGGGCCATCCCGGGCTCACGGGAGCGTATCCGGCCTCGGCGAAGACGACCGCCCACCGGTCCCAGCTGCTCGGTAGTAGCCACAGCCCGTGGATGAACACCACGGGGCGCCGTCCGGAACTGTTCGCGTGCTCGATCTGGTCCGCGACCGCGATCGTCGAGGGCGTGGTCGTCGCAGGTGTCGGTGTCGTCATCGTGGTCACTTCTTCCAGAAGGGTTCGCGAGAGACCATTCTCTCATCTGCCAGGGACGCTGGCGACGGCGGGACGGACGCACCCCGTCGACTCCGTGGTTCCTCCCGGCTGGCAACGCGATGGGCCCAACCTGCAGCCCACTCCCGAGCGCACAGCAGCTGCCTCCATCTTCGCTGCCGTGTTGGCTGCAGCTACACCCGGCTCAACGAGTCGACCCGCAGGAAGGCGAGCAGATCGTCGTTGAACTCCTGCTCGTGTGGTCCCGTCAACCCGTGTGGCGCGCCCGGGTAGATCTTGAGCGTCGCGTTCGGGACGATCTTCGCGGACTTGAGCGCGGCAGCTTGAATGGGCACGATCTGGTCGTCGTCGCCATGCAAAATCAGGGTAGGAACGTCAATCTTCTTCAGGTCCTCGGTCAGGTCTGTCTCCGAGAACGCCTTGATGCAGTCGTAGGCGCCCTTGAGACCGACGGTCATCGACCACAACCAGAACGCCTCGCGCGCCCCCTCGGAGACCTTCGACCCCTCCCGGTTGGCACCGTAGAACGGATAGGCGACGTCACGGTAGAACTGCGAGCGATCGGCAAGGAGGCCGCTTCTGAGCTGGTCGAACACCTCCATCGGCAGACCCTCGGGATTGGCCTTGGTCTTGATCATGAGCGGTGGGATCGCGCTGAGCAGCACCACCTTGGCGACCCTCGAGGTGCCGTGCCTGCCGACATAGCGGGTGACCTCGCCACCGCCGGTCGAGTGCCCGACGAGCACGATGTCGTGAAGATCGAGCGATTCGATCACCGCGGCCAGGTCGTCTGCGTAGTGGTCGAGGTCGTTTCCGTCCCACGGCTGGCTGGAGCGACCGCCACCGCGCCGATCATGCGCGACTGCCCGATAGCCATGCGAGGCGACGAAGTTCATCGAGCCATCCCACACGTCGGCGATGAGCGGCCAACCGTGACTGAACACGACAGGTTGCCCGCTGCCCCACTCCTTGTAGAAGATCCTGGTCCCGTCGGTAGTGGTGACTGTGGGCATGGCGTAACTCCCGCCTTGGACGTTGGTGCCAACCGTGAATGCCGGTCGGCGCTGAGATGCTCCGAACAGACCCGCGGCCTCCGATCGGAGGGTCAGGCCCGAGAGTGTGCGCAGCGCTGAGCGCGCGTCGACACGTTGCGCATCGCGGAGCATGCCACACCGGTGCCATCCTGGGCGTCACCCCGACCGGGTGAGTTGGTCAGGATGGAACGGCCAGCTCCGGCCAGCTTGCGGTGGGTCAACCACCGGCGAGCCGATGGCAGGAGCCGCATGCGGAGGTGTGAGCATCTCCGCCGGTTGGTAGACGCTGACCGAATGGAGCCGGTCCGTTCCATGTCCAGTATCTCAAGAATCGACCTCACCTGGATAGGGCTCGACGTCCACAAGGACTCGATCCAGGCGGGGATCATCCGCCCGGGAATCGACTCGGTCGAGCTGAAGGCGATCTTCAACGAGCAAGCCGCCATCGCGAAGGTGTTCGAGCAGTCGATGGGTCCACGAGCGAAGCGCGCGGACTGCACCCCGCTTTGGACTATCCGCATTCCTTGCGCGTACCGAAGCCGAGGTCCAGGTGCTTTGCAAGACGCGCCTCGAGCAGTTGCCACGGTCGCAATCTTGCGGCGCGGAAGCTGCTCGCCTACGCCGGCCCTCTGCTCCTCTATGCCGAGGAGATTGACACCACCAGCGGTGAGCACCTCGGGAACTTCCCGCAGGCCTTCACCCACCTCGCGCCGATTGTGGCGGTTTCTCGGTTGATCGAGGGCGAGAAACAACCGTACAAGAAGCTGCACCGGGGATGCCACACAAGACAGAGAGCGTCAATTCCGCCGCCAACCTCTCCATGGCCGACACGGCCCCTCGGCGATGCGGAGTCGCCGTCGCCGCTCGCCCAAACAACGGAGGCGCTCCGGCAGGCGGATCAGCGGTGCTGCGCTGGTCGGTGGGCCCGCTCGACTCGCGGTGGGCTGGCGTTGCTGGCGGGGTTGAGCTCGATCTATCGCTGTTATCCCCAGCCGGTCGGCGACGTCGTAGCTCCGCCAACAGGTCGCCCCGGCTGCGGGCGAAGCGCTGGCGAGTCCCCAGTCGTGTTCGAGGCGCGGGGAAGCTATGTCTCGGGCTCGCAGGCCGGAGCTCGCCTGCGCCGGTGCCGCCCGATTCTCTTCTGCCTCGTGTACGAGGTAGCGAGGCGTCCGGGCTCCATCCCTGCTCAGTGACCGGCAGAATCCCTGCTCAGTGACCGGCAGAATCCCTGCTCAGTGACCGGCAGACTGACCGCCGTCGATGTGCAGGATCTCGCCAGTGACGAAGGTCGCCCGCTCGAGGTAGAGGATCCCCTCGACCACGTCGCTGATCTTCCCCATACGCCCGAGGGGGTGAACCTTCGCCAACGCGGTGTACGACGACGGATCGTTCAACGGGGTCTGGATGACGCCGAGCGAGACGGCGTTGACGCGCACGCCTCGCGAGGCGAACTCGATCGCCAGCGACCGAGCCACTGCCGCCAGGCCGCCCTTGGTGAGGACGGCGAGCGCGGCAGGTCGCTCGGTATCTGCGTCGTCGACGAGGCTCGTGCTGACGTTGACGACGTGACCACCGCCCTGGCCGACCATGTGACGGATGGCGCGTTGGGTGATGTGGAAGAACCCGGCCAGGTTGACGGACGTGATCGCGACGTAGTCCTCGATGGTGTACTCGGTGAAGGGCTTCCCGATGTAGATGCCGGCGTTGTTGACCAGGGTGTCGATGCGCCCGAAGCGATCAAGCGCCTGCTCTACAACCTTCTCGGCGGTGTCGGCATCGCCGATGTCGCCCGCGACGGTCAGGTAGTCGGCGTCCTCAGAGGGTGGCGGCATCGACAGCGCAGTGCCGATAACCGCGTACCCGGACGAACGGAAGCCAGCGACCAGCCCACCACCGATGCCCCCCGAGGCGCCGGTGATGACGGCGACCTTCTGCGGAACTTCCGCGCCGTCAGCCGGCACGCTGGGGCCGGAGGTCACGGCCGCGCGACGAGCCGACCCACGACGCTCATGCCGCCAGCGACGTCGGGTCGTAGGGGCGCTCGTCGAGGGGCGTCGACTCCATCGTCATCTAGCTCGCGAGCGACAGCGACAGCGGCAGCGGCAGCGGCAGCGCGTCCAGTTCGACGACGTCGCTGAGTCCGCCAGATTCCGAGCGGCGACGAGCTCGCCAGCTTCGGAAGCCAGATCAGAAGGGAGACCCGGCTGTCTTTCACGTTGAGCGCGTCCCCATAGATGTGCCCCTCAAGGTCGAGTAACGCCATTCGATCACCGCGTCTGCCGCTGCTTGCACGACGGCCGGGCATGGCGCGACCTGCCGACCAGGACCATCGTACAACGTAGGGACTACTCGGGTTCCTGTAGGTCGAACCGCACCACTGAGGGTGGCGTCAGGGGCGCCGGACGGGAGGACCGTGACGAACCCTTGAGCCACCCGTGGCCCACCTCCCGCCAGCGAACGGTGGTGGTCTTGCCGACGACCGCTACCGTAAAGATCTCTCGCAGCCTGGTTACGCCTCTCACCTCAGAAGAGCCAACACCATCTCGGAAGAGCCAACGCCCTTCAGCTACCCGAGGCGCGAAGGTTGCAAAGTCACCCACGATGGGCGAAGGGGCCTCGACGACTCGAGACTCCAACACCCAAATCTAGACCCCGGGTCGACCGTCGCCGCCTCACCTGATCCGGGCGAGATTCGGCGCAGGGCGGCGCGCCGGCGGGCGTTGCGACCATGTCCTGCCGCACCGGTCCCGGCGTCTTGACTGGACGCCCCGGATGACAGACGACCGGTTCGTTCGCCTCGATCAGCAACCCGAGCGGTTACAGCTCATCTCTCCAACAAGTCACCTCCCGTCACCTCCCGCCCGCCGGGCCGGCGACCGAAGGCGAGGCGGAACCGAGTGGCGCGGAAAAGGTTGCCCGCCATGACTGCGATGACCGACGGGTCCGGGGCCGACATGACGTCATTGTCGTCGGTAGTGGCTCCCCGGATGAGCACTGTGCCCGGGATCGAAGACGACCTGCTCGTCGCCGCCGGCCGCCGGGGCATGACGCGCCAGATTCCCCCGCGACGATGAGCGTGAAGAGTTCACCTCGTCGAATACCAAGATCGACAACGCCGCAGTCTGACGAGAGCAGTCACAGCCAGTACAGCCCGATGGGTGGGTCCGGGTGTTCGGTGGCCCAGGTGTCCAACCCTTGGGCGAGATGGAAGGCGAGAGCACCCCGCCGAGGAAGGTCAACGCGGCGCACGAAAACCACCGGTGCACCCGCCAACCCGGCGCGTTGACGCTCCTGCACCAGGCGAGCGAAGTCGGCAACATTCTCGGTGACGACCACCCGCTGCTCCTCGGCGGCGCGGCTGGAGACCGTCACGTCATCGGCGGCCGATATCGCAAGCTCCACGACAGTGACGGCGTCGTGGCCGCGTGAACGCAGCTCAGCTGCGGCTGCAGCCGGAAGCATCTCGTCGAGGAGCCACCTCACGAGGAGAGCAGACGCTGGCGCCTCTCGCCTGCCTCCCGGACCTGGCGAGCCACCTCCTCGTCGGCAGCTATCCGGGCTTCGATCTCGTCGGGGAAGGCCGTGTAGAACTCGACGGCCAACCGGACCTGTTCGAGCGCCAGCCCGGAGTCGTCGGCCACCCGCAGCAGCCGCTGCTCGCCCTTGCCGGCGGTCCGGCGGACTGCCCGGACGACCTCCCAGACGTCGGGCCCGCTCGCCAGCCCCGCTCGCCGTCCGGCCGGACCGGGTCGGTAGACGATGCCCGGGAACCGGCGTGTCTTCAGCCCCTCGTCGAGCAGGCCGGTCACAAGGGCAGTGGTCGAGGTACCGCTGGCCGAAGCCTCGGCGTCGAGGCGACCCAGCAGCTCCTCAGGTAGGCGGAACGACGTTGGGCGTGCCACGTAGTGGACTGTAGCGCGACTGCGCTACTTCCTTCGGAGATCCAGCACGGCAGCAGAAGGCTCGAAGCGGCAACGCGCGACACGACGGGGACCGGCCCGGTGGCCACGACCAGAAGGCTCGACGGGTCAGGCAGCGCAGGGACGGGATGCCGGAAGCGCAACGTCATCCGACCTGGACGAGCGCTCCCACCCTGTTGTGGTAGCGCGCTACGACGAAGCCGCCGCGCACCGCTTCCTCGCGGCCTGGCGCAACCCCCTGAGCTGGTGCTTCGCTAGCCGTGGTAGAGCATCACTACTTCGATCTGATGCCATCTGACGGCATTGGCGTGTATTTTTCTCGACAAAGGTCCTGGTAGGGAGCGGACGACGGGACTCGAACCCGCGACCATCACCTTGGCGAGGTGACGGAAACCGTCCAGCCCGTCCGGATACGTCCGGTACGTGCTCTCCTGTCCGGGAAAAAGTCCAGCCCGTCCGCCCTCGTCCACCCTGATCGCGGTAGGGACCGCCCTTGCGGGCGGCCCCCCGCGCAGATCCCAGCGTGCGGAACTACCGCACTGGGCTCCTGCCTTGAGTACGAACGTCGAAGCGCATCTCGGGATAGGGATGCAGGATGCGAGCAGGCGGGAGCCACCGAGCGATGAGGCGTTTCATCCGCGCCCAGTTCAAGCGGTGCCGCTGGCCACGACGCCGAAGCGCGCGCAGCCAGAGCCAGCCGACCTGGGTGCGGAATCGGTCGACGGCCCGGAAGTTGCCGGGCACGGCGTAGTACGCGAGATGTCCGCGCACGACGCTCGCCAACCATCGCCCCTGTTCGGGGAGGGGCAGATGCATGCGTCGCTTCAGCTCGGCCTTGACCTGCCTCAGCTTTGTCCGCAGCCGCTGCGCGATGGTGATGCGTCTCAGCCAGAACGCCCCGGTCCTCGCCCTCGCGGCAGAAATGCGTGAAGCCGAGGAACGTGAACGTCTCCGGCCGCCGAAGACCCTTGGCTGACCGGTTGTGGACGGCGAACCGTCCGAACTCGATCAGGCGAGTCTTATCGGGGTGCAACTCCAGGTTGAACTTCGCGAATCGCTCGCGAAGGTCGCGGAGGAACTGCTTGGCGTCACCAAGGTGCTGGAACCCAACGATGGAATCATCGGCGAAGCGCGTGACGATCACATCGCCCCGGGCGTGCCGGCGTCTCCACTGCTGGACCCAGCGGTCGAAGACGTAGTGGAGGTACACGTTGGCAAGCAGCGGCGAGGCCGACGCCCCCTGCGGTGACCCCTCTATCGTCTCAGACCACTCCCCGTTCTCGATGACCCCTGCGCTCAGCCACTTCCGGATGAGACGCAGGATCCGTTTGTCCGCAATACGGTGCTCGAGGAACCTCAAGAGCCACGACTGATCGATCGTGGAGAACGACTCCATCACTTACTACCCGCTTCGAGAACCTCGCGGCCGCGCTGCGAGAGCACGCCAAGGGGCTGTACTGCACTGAAGCAGCCGTCGAGCTGCTGATCGGCCATCGCAGCTGGCTGCTGCGGACGGATTTCGTCGACGCGTTCATCGAGGTGACCGAGAGCACCGCAGACGAGGTGTTGATGGCGTTCGTCGACTGGTCGGCAGCCGTCGCCGCTTGGGAGTGCGGGAAGCTGGCGTGCTCGTCGAGCGAGAGGCGGGTGCTGCGCCTCGCTGCGAGCCTCGCCGAGGGCGTCCCGGTCGACTTGGGCGAGGCAGTGTGCGGCCTCGACGCGGCCAACGCCGGGCTACTCGCCCGTGCCCTTCTGCACGCAGCCGGTCACGGCTCGGGCAAGCTCGTGGTGAGGAGCAGCTGAATGAGCCGCCTCGTCGCCACCGTCATCCGGGCGGCGCATCCGCTCGAGGGCACGACACTTCGCGTGTTCGGCACGATGCGCCGACACGGGATCGAGGAGCTGCTCGTCGAGCTCGACGACGGGAGCAAGTCGCTCATCCCGCGGGCGTGGACCGACCTCGGCTGGGAGAGCAGCAAGAACGACGTCTCGCCGACGCCTGCGGCGACGCTCGGAAGGCTCGAGGACCTGCTCGCCGCGTCGCGGCTCGCCCAGGCGATGCTCCCCAGCTCTCAGGCCAGGCGGGGGCAGGCTGCACGGAAGCCACCGACCAAGGAGGACCACCGTGCAACCTGCACAGCTCAGTCTGCTGCCCGACCTGGCACCGGCGCCAGCGCCGACGGTGCTCGCCGTGCTGGGCGAGCACGACCTCGGGGAGGCGATCAGCCTGCTCGGCTCGCTCATCGCCAAGCTGTCCCTCGCCACTCTCCCGGGCAAGGCGACGGCCAAGGCGGAGACACGCGGCGATGAGTGAGCGCTCCAAGATCACCGCGTCGCATCTGCGCCGCCCGGCTGTCGTCTACGTCCGCCAGTCGAGCCTCGCGCAGCTCGAGCGCAACATCGAGTCCACGGCGCTGCAATACAACCTGGTCGCGCGTGCCACCGAGCTCGGCTGGCCGAAGAGCGTGGTGCGGGTGATCGACGACGACCTCGGAGTGAGCGGAGCCTCCACAGCGGGCCGCTCGGGCTTCGCCGGGCTCGCCGCCCAGGTGGGCCTCGGGGAGGTCGGGATCGTGCTCGCTCTCGAGGTGTCCCGCCTGGCTCGGAACTCCTCGGACTGGTATCGCCTGCTCGATCTCGCCGGCATGACCGACACTCTGATCGCTGACAGCGACGGCATCTACCACCCGGCGATGTTCAACGACCGGCTGCTGCTCGGCATGAAGGGGACCATGTCGGAGGCAGAACTTCACATTCTGCGTGCCAAATTGCACGGGGGGATCCGCAACAAAGCGGCCCGGGGCGAGCTGCGCACCGCGTTGCCGGTCGGGCTCGTGTGGGGCGAGGGCGGGATCACGCTGCACCCCGACGAGTCGGTGAGAGGGGTGATCGCCGCAATCTTCGAGCAGCTCCCGCTTCGCGGCTCGGCACGTGCGGTGTGGCTGTGGCTGCGCGAGCAGGGCCTCAAGCTCCCCATGGCGCGCCACGGCTACCTGCGTGGCGACGAGGAGCTCACCTGGGTCGAGCCCACCTACACCGCGGTCCACAAGATCCTCACCCACCCCGCCTACGCTGGCGCCTACGTGTTCGGCAAGACCCATGCCCAGCGCTACCTCGACGAGGACGGCGTCCTGAGGACACGTCTGCGCAGGCTCCCTCCCGACGAGTGGCAGGTTTTCATCGAAGAGCACCACCGGGGATACATCGACTGGGCCGGCTATCAGGCGAACCAGGCCCTCATCGATACCAACACCCGGCCAAGAGCCCACGAGCCCGGCACCGGAGCGGTGCGCGAGGGCTGCGCGCTGCTGCAGGGGCTCGCCACCTGCGGGACCTGCGGGCGCAAGCTCGCCGTCTACTACGACGGCCCGACCAAGTCGACGTCCGGCTACTACTGCGCCACCGGACGAGTGACCAATGGCCGCAGCGCCTTCCACATGCGCGTTGGCGGCCTCGCCATCCAAAAGGCCGTGATCGACGCGTTCCTCGCCGCCATGGAACCGGCAGCTCTGCGGGCATGCCTGGCTGCCGCCGAGCAGCTCGAGAACGACCACGACGCCGCACTCGAGCAGTGGCGTCGCGAGGTCGAGCGCGCCCGCTACGGCACCGCCAAGGCTGAGCGCCGCTACAAGGCAGTCGATCCAGAGAACCGCCTCGTCGCACGTGGACTGGAGACCGCATGGGAAGCCGCCCTCCAAGAGCTCGCAAGTGCCGAGGCGGAGCTCACCCGCCGGGAGGCGGCACGACCGAGAACGCTTTCGGAGGTCGAACGCGCCGCCATTCTCGCCCTCGGCGACGACCTGGGCGCCGTCTTCGACGCAGTATCGACCACCGACAAGGAGCGCAAGCACCTGCTCCGCAGCCTGCTCGAGGAGGTGAACGTCACCGTCGCGAGGGACAACTCCGGCGGGCGAGCCGATCTGGTCCTGCGCTGGAAGGGCGGCGCCACGAGCGAGCTCTCGGTGGACTTGAAGCGCCGCCCACCGCCAATACGCACCGACGAGGACACCGTTGATCTGCTGCGCCGCCTGGCGGTGTACTACCCCGATGGCACAATCGCCGGCATCATGAACCGTCAGCACCGCAGGACTGCTCGCGGACTGCCATTCACCGCCGGACGGGTCCAGTCGCTGCGCCACCACTTCGGCATTCCCTGCCACAAGGCCCCCGCTGAGCACGACGACGGCGAGCTGCTCACGGTCGCCGAGGCCGCCAAAGAGCTCGGCCTCGCGCCCTCGACGTTGCACCGCTGGATCGGCGACGGATTTGTCGCCGGCGAGCAGCTGACCGCCGGGGCGCCGTGGCGCATCCGACTTACCCCGGCCGTCATGTTGCTCTTCGTCGACGACGCACCGCCGGGATGGCTCGCCATGCTCGAAGCGACACTCACCTATGGCGTCTCGCGCCAGACGATCATGCAACGTGTAAAGCGTGGCGAGCTCCGGGCGGTCCATCTGAGCAGCGGCCGCAGAAAAGGCCTGCGTATCGAACCTCCAGCCCCCCAAAACAGGCTGTTTTGACCCCCACAATCCACGAGAGGAGCAGTGTGTCGATGACTTCAAGAAGTCGCGGATGTCCGCGTCGAGCACCCAGCTCACCTTCCTCCTGTAGATCCCGGCGGCGAGCGCATCGAGCGCATCATGCGGGCTGCGCCCTGGCCGGAACCCATAGGAGAAGCCGCGGAAGTCCTGCTCGTAGATGGCGTTCAGCACCTCGACGACGGCGCGCTGGAGGACCTTGTCTTCCAGCGCGCCGATGCCGAGCGGCCGAAGGCGACCATCCGCCTTCGGGATGTATGCCCTGCGAGAAGGCCGTGCCTGGTAGGCGCCGTTGTGCACCCGTTGGAGCAGGTCCTTGAGGTTCGCGTCGAGGTCCTGTCCGTAGGCCGCCCAGGTCACTCCGTCAGTCCCCACCGCCGCCTTCGGGTTGATGTCGAAGTAGGCCTTGTAGAGGAGCGACATCGTGACGTGGTGCAGCAGCGCTGTGAACTGTGCTTGCTTGTCCCGTCGTGCTACCTCGCGCACACGTTCGAGCCCGCTTGGCACGTCGTCCCCGGCGCTGTGTCCGGGACGTGTCGGGTCGTCGGTGTTCCTCTCGGCCAGTCCCCTTTCCTCCGCCGCCTCCGCAGTTCTCACCTTGTTCGGCGGCTTCGCAGGTAGTACGAGGCTGTCTGACTTCCCGTGACCGTCCACCTCAGGCTTGCGGCCTTGACCTTCCCTGAGCGGCCCGCTCGGTGATCAACCGGACGGGCGGACACGGGACCTCCCGGTTCTCGCGGATGGAGATTCCACGCATGCACGGGTTCTTCGACCGCGCGGGGCCCGCATCGGCTCGCGATATCGCCGATGGCGGTGTTGCCTTCCGTTCTACTAACAACGTCGGCGCCCCGGAGGATTCTTGATTACGCGGCTCAATAGCCCGGCCTACGTGTGCCCCTGTCAACGCTTCACCCACACCCTTGCGAATGCCGATGCATGACTCGGGGTCATCGTGGGTCGCTACCCCTTCGATGTAGAGCTCTTTCGTCTCCTTCTCCATGCCGGTTTATCCCGGCGCACTAGTGGACCAGCTCTACTATCCAATTGGCACTCACCTTGGAAGGTGATGCCACTATACAACCTCGACCACGGTCCCACCGACCCGTGACTGCCGACAGGGAGCAGAGGCCCGGCCGGCCGAACGGCGGTTGCCGGATCAGCAGACGGCAGGTCAGGCCTTCGATCGGTCGCGGCGGGCGGAATCGTTGGCACGAATCCCGCGCCCATCGTGCGCAACCGTGGGCGAGATGACGTGGTCCAGGAGCGAGCGGTTGAGCTGACCCCGCCCGTCGATGTCAAGCTTTCGGAACACCTTGCGCAGGTGGTAGTCAACGGTGTACGCGCTGAGGAATAGCTGAGCGGCGATCTCCTGGTTCGTCAGGCCCTCGCTCGCCAGGCGCGCTACGGCGGCCTCCTGTGCCGTGAGCTCGACCGAAGCACGATGCTTCGAGGCTCGTACGCGCTCACCGGTAGCCCGCAACTCGGCCGTCGCCCTGCCCGCGAATGACGGCACCCCCATGGCATCGAAGAGTTCGAGGGCAGTGCGCAGCTGATCTCGGGCGTCGGTCGGTCGCTGCTGACGCCGAAGCCATTCCCCGTAGAGGAGATGCGCACGGGCCAGATGCAGCTTCATCCGAGTCCGTCCAAGCCGCCAGATCGCCTCCCGATAGAGCTCTTCAGCGGTACTGCCCTCGCTCGTAAGGGCCCGCGATCGCGCCTCCATGCCCAGGGCGAAGTCCGTGTCGCCAAGGCGGGTCAGTTCAACGAGGCTTTGCAGCGTTTCATTCGCAACCGCCGCCTCGCCGCTTCGGCACGCCGCCTCGATCAGCTCCGTGAAGACGATGCCAACTCCGCGCCAAGGGTGGCGTGAGCAGGAGGCCTGGGCGGCAACGAGAGCTTCTCGGTAGTGCCCGAGACTATTGCACAGGGTGGCGAGCGCCCACTGGGCCTCCATCGTGGCCAGGTCGTTGTCTGTACGGATCGCTTCGTGCAAGGTGGCATCAACGTCCTCAAGGGCGCGTCCTTGCTCAGCGTGCAGGGCGACCAGCAACGCATCGGTGCCCGTCAGTACGCAGCCCGTGGCGTCGGAGATGGCGCGCTGCTCCTCACGCGTGGTGGCCGCTGACACCAGGTCTCCTGAGTTAGTCTGGAACGAACCCAGCCACTCCAGAGCACGAGAGAGCATCGTCAGCGCCCCCGCATCGCGCGCTAGGCGCACCCAGCGTAACGAGAGGGCAGACCAGTTCTCGTCGTCCCAAAGCGCACGCGCGATGCGACAGGCGAAGCCGAGCCCGTGCAGGTCGCTCTCTTCGGTCAACGGCTCGTTGCGAAGCATCTGCATTGCCTGTTTCAACAGATCCGTGCCAGCTGGAAAACCCTCGAGATAGAGGCGCGCGTAACCCATCAACAAGAGCTCCGTTGCACTCCGCTGCTCGTCGGAGGTTGCCCTGCGCGTGATCGCTTCGGCGACCGGTCGGAGCTCGGCCAGACTGCCTCCCTGCCATGCCGCCCACAACGCCTCGAGGTAGGTGCTTCCTGCGAGCGCCGGATCGAGCCGCTCGAGCCGAGCCGCCGTCATGACGAGGAGTCGCACGGCGTCACTGCCACGCCCCTCGGCAAAGGCGACCTGCGCACGGATCCGCTCCGCCCGGGCGCGCTGCAGCTCGTCGAGCGGGCCGCTCTCCGCGAACGCCACGAGATCAACCGCCGTCCGCGGCGCACCGGCTTCGTGCTTGGCCTCGGCCGCCGCAAGGGCGCGCTCGGCTCGACGCTCAGGAGCGACGGTCAGCGCCGTCGACCGCTCGAGAAACGCCGCTGCCGCGGCGACGCCGCCACGCGCCCGGGCGCGGCTAGCGGAGCGCTCGAGGTCGTCGGCGATGCGCTCGTCCGGACCGCTTGCTGCCTGGGCGAGGTGCCAGGCTCGTCGGTCGGGATCAAGGCTTGGCTCGGTGGCCTCGCCGAGCGCGGCGTGGACACGCCGGCGCTCGGAAGCCGAGGCCGCCCGGTAGAGAGCAGATCGCACGAGCGGATGACGGAACCGGACAGGTGGGCCGGGGTCGAGCAATCCCTCGTCCTCCGCCGGAGCAGCAGCATCATCCGCGGCGATGCCGAGGATGGCGGCCGCCCGCCATAGGACCGCCGCGTCCCCGACCGGCTCTGCAGCTGCGAGGAGCAGGAGGCGCTGTGTCTGAGGTGGCAGCTGGGCGGCCCGCTGGAGGAAGCCCGCCTCGAGGCGACTCGAGAGTGGTGCGGCAGCCAATGCGAAACCGCCGGCCATGTCGGCCGGCGTCGAGGTGCGCGGCAGCTCGAGCAGAGCGAGCGGGTTACCCTGCGCCTCGGCGACGAGCCGCGCCGCGACGCGATCGTCAAGTCGTCCCGTGACCACCGACGCGAGCAGCTCCAAGGCGTCGGCATCCGAGAGGCCCTCGAGCCTCAGCTCGGGCAGGTTGGCGAACTCGTCCCGCTCGCTCGGCTCCCGCAGCGAGAAGAGGAGGGCGACCGAGTCGGCCTGCAGGCGCCGGCCTGCCAGGGCGACGGCCTGGGCCGAGGCGCGGTCAAGCCACTGGGCGTCGTCGATAACGCAGAGCAGCGGTTCCTCCCGAGCCGTGTCAGCGAGCAAACCGAGGATCGCCAGACCCACGAGGAACACATCCGGCTGAGGGCCGTCGCGCATGCCAAAGGCCGTCTCGAGAGCAGCGCGCTCGAGGTGCCGACAGGCGCGGCAGTCCATCGAGCAGCGACGCACAGAGCTGCTGGAGACCCGCGAAGGCCAGCTCCATCTCCGACTCCACGCCAGCGGCGCGCGCAACTCGGAACCCGAATGCCGAGTCAAGCGCGTACTCCAAGAGCGCCGACTTGCCGACGCCGGCGGCGCCGCGGACCACGAGCACGCCACTCGAGCCCGAACGTGCCTCATCGAGCAACCGCGTGCAGCGTCAGGCACTCCTTGCGGCGGCCGAGAAGCATCGGTCAGCTCGCCACGCCGGATCCGGCATCCACCGACGAAGTGTAGTCCTGAGGTCGCGGCACCCCATGAGATCGAAACCTCCTGCCCGAACAGTTCATCGGGCGGCCGACTACGCGCCGCGGGGGCGTGGACTACGCGGCTCGCGGGACGCGCTCGGGATGCCGCGTCGCGCACCCTGGGTCGTACGAGTGCCACCACGCCGAGCGATCTCGGTCAGCTCCTCGCGCCGAACAGGAGAGAGCCACCACATGCCCATCACGAAGCCACGGCCCGCCCCTGCACCCGCCGTCCCCGTTCCGACGACCCCGGGTTCGATCACGGCGCGCCACGGCCGCACCGCCTCGACGCGTGGTCGGTCTCACCGGATTACACCCAACCTCTTCGGCATCGCCTTCGGCTTTGCCGGCCTGGCCGAGGCCTGGCGGGCAGCGGAGCCGATCCTTGGGACCCCTCGCGCTGTCCCGGACACGATCGACCTCGCGTCGGGTCTTGTCTGGGCGATCCTGGTTGTCGCCTACCTCCGGCAGGGCCGGCGACAGGTCTCGGCAGACCTCCGAGACGACGTGCTGGCGCCCTTCGTCTCCCTCGCGCCGATCACGGCAATGTTGTTGTCGGCGGCACTGGCCGGCGTCGCGTTCGGCGCCGGGCAAATCCTCGTGGCGGTCTTCCTCGTGCTCACGCTGCTCCTTGGAGGATGGCTGACCGGACGCTGGATGCTCGGCGAGCTCGACCAGAAGGCCGCCCACCCCGGGTACTTCCTTCCGACCGTCGCCGGCGGCCTGGTAGGTGCATTCTCGGCCGCACAGGTGCACCTCGAGGCTGTCGGTGAGGCCTCGCTCGGCATCGGGCTCATCTGCTGGGCGCTGCTCGGGTCGCTCGTGCTGAACCTGCTGTTCTTCCGTCCGCGATTGCCTCCACCGTTGCTCCCGACGATGGCGATCGAGCTCGCACCCCCAGCCGTCGCTGGTCTGGCCTGGAGCGCGCTGCGAGGCGGCCCCGCCGGTCCGGTCGCCGCCTTCCTCGGTGGTTACGCCGTGCTCATGGCCCTCGTCCAGCTCCGCCTGGTACCGCTCTACCGCAGGCTCGAGTTCATGCCGAGCTTCTGGGCGTTCGCCTTCTCCTACGCGGCAGCAGCCACCGACGCGCTCGAGTGGATCGGTCACACACACCCACCGGGCGCAACGACCTACGCCGTGCTCACGATCGGGCTCGTCAGCCTCTTCGTCCTCGCGCTCACCGCTTGCAGCGTGGTCGCCATTCGGCGCGGCCAGTTCCTCCCCACGACCCAACCGTCCACCCCCAAGGAGACATCATGATGCCCGTCGGCACCACATCTGGTCGCTCGAGGACCCTCGTGCTTGCGGCGATGATCGTGGCGGTCTCGATGACCTTCATCGACCAGACCATCGTCTCGATCGCCGTGCCCCAGATCCAGCGCGAGCTGCACCTCTCGAGCACGGGCATCCAGTGGGCGGTCAACGCCTACCTGCTGGCCCTCGCTGCTCTGTTCGCCCTCGGCGGCAAGCTGGCCGACACCTTCGGGCACCGCAGGCTCGTGACGATCGGCGTGGTCGTTTTCGCCGGCGCCTCGGCCCTCTGCGGTCTCACCCCGACAGGCAGCGTCGCCGAGACCTGGATCGTCGCATTCCGAGCCCTTCAGGGCGCCGGCGGGGCGCTCATGTTCCCCGCCGCCCTCGCCATCGTCGTACAGACCTTCGAGCTTCGCCAACGAGGACGCGCGCTCGCGCTGTTCTTCGGCATTGCCGGAGCCCTGACCGCCATCGGCCCGATCGCTGGAGGATATCTGGCGGAGTGGACGTGGCGGGCGATCTTCTGGGTGAACGTCCCCGTCGCCCTCGTCGCCCTCGTGCTCATCCACATCGCTCGGCCCGAGACGGCGCACAAGCGGACGTCCATCGACTATCGGGGGCTGACGCTTCTTGCAAGCGGGATCGCGCTCAGCATCTTCGGCTTTCAGCAATCCGCCATTTGGGGCTTTGGCGACCCCGTCATCGAGGTGTCGATCGCCGCCGGCCTGGCGTTGCTCGTGGCGTTCTACCAAGTCGAGCGCCGGGCGAGCTCGCCGCTCGTCACGGTCGGCATCTTCAAAATCCGACCGTTCTTCGTCGAGAACCTGGTCCTCCTCGTCGCGTCGCTCGCCTTCATCCCAGTCTTCTTCCTCGCCTCTGAGTACGCCCAGATCTCCCTCGATCAGCCCGCAAGAACGGCGAGCCTCGTGCTGCTCTACTTCTTCATCGGCTACGCGGCAGCCGCCCAGATCGGCGGGCGGATGCTCGACCGCATCGGAGCCAAGCGACCCGTCGTCCTCGGCTGCGTGTTGGCGGCAATCGGGTTCTGGCAGTGGGGCGACAAGATGCCCACCCTCAGCCTTCACTCTCAGCTCGGTTTCATCATCCTTGCCGGCGCCGGCATGGGGCTCATGATCGGCCAGGCAAACACCGACGCGGTCAACCGGGCGTCACGCTTTGCCTACGGCGAGGCGACCGGCATCACCCAGACCGTCCGCAACTACGCCGCCGGGCTCGGTCTTGCCATCCTCGGGACGATCCTTGTCTCCGAGTTCCGCTCGAGGCTGACCTCGTCTCTCCTCGGCCTCGGCATCCCCCATGCCACCGCCGCAAGTGAGGCACGCCAGATCGCGCAATCTCAGGGCGCGGGCTCGACGGCGTCGATCCCCCACTTCGTGCGCTTGGACTACGCCGCCGCGTCGCGGACGGTCTTTCTCGTCATGGCCGTCATCCTTGCGATCGCCGGCGTCGTGGCGGTGATCGGGTTGCAGCGCGGCCGCCAAGAGGCGTCGGACGACGCGACGGCACGCGAGCCGGGTCGCCAGTTGGCACAGGTCGGTCAACGCGCGGCGCTCCGGTGCCCGGCACGGACCACGAGGGCTCACGCCGCAGGCGTGATGTCACCTCGCGCGGCGGTCCGCGCAGAGGGCTGTCCGACCGAACGGGCCGGATCACCTCAAGGAGTTGCGTAGGTAGGAATGGGCTGAAGAAAGGACGGCCATGCGCACCCCCAGTCACGTCCTTGAGTCAACGGGCGCTCTGCCCGAGGCGGCAGTCGTGGCCTCCGGGCGCGAGGAGGCCAACGCGAACAGCACTGCTGGCGTCGCCGACGTCGCGATGGCAGAAGCAACAGCGCACCTGTTGAGCGCTTATCAGAACTTCGAGACACTGAAGGCGCTCTCCTCGCCGTACGCAGCTCTACTCTCCTTGGAGGACGCGATCCGCTACGTCTCCGCTGCGCTCGTTGCCCTCGATGACTGCTGTGCCGCAGTGTGGTCGTGGTCAGAGCACTCCTGTCCCGTAGGTGCCGGAATGGCAAAGCACTCGATCGATCACCTGGCCAACCCGACGTGTGAGGAGAGATGATGAACAGTGCAGACACTGGTCGTGAACATGACGAGACCCCTGCCACCGGCCAGGGCATCGTCACCAAGCTGAGCCCCTGGTCGGTCGGCGAGACACTCGGGCGGCTCTTTGCGATCCTGGCCGAGAAAGGGATGAAGACCTTCGCAGTCATCGACCACAGCGGGGAGGCCGCCAAGGTCGGGCTCGAGCTCCGCGATACCAAGGTCGTGATTTTCGGCAACCCTCAGTCGGGCGCGGCGATCATCGCAGCCGCCCCGCTGGCGGCCATCTCGCTACCCCTGAAGCTCCTCGTGTGGGCGGATGGCAACGCGACGCGGGTCAGCTACCTGTCGCCGTCGGTGTTCGGCGAGCGTTACGGGCTGAGCGAGGACCTCGTGAGCCGGGTCGCCGGCGTCGGGGCGCTGGTCGACGCCGTCATCGAGCCATAGCGACGTGACGGCGGTTGCGGAGGGTGAAACACGTTGACCCCCCCCGATGGGACCTCATTACCGCGCACCCAGGGCGCTCACCCGGTCGAGCAGGGATCGATCGAGCTGACCACGTCCGTTGATGTCGAGCTTTCGGAACACCTTTCGCAGGTGGTAGTCCACCGTGTACGGGCTCAAGAACAGCTGAGCAGCGATCTCATTGTTCGTGAGCCCGTCGCTCGCCAGTCGGGCGACGAGGGCCTCCTGTGGGGTGAGCTCGACTGACAGGCGGCGGCTGGGGCTTGGCGAGGGCCCGCCGGTGGCAAGGAGCTCGGCGCGCGCCCGTTTGGCAAACGACGTGGCGCCCATCGCGTCGAGCATCTCGTAGGCAGCCTGCAGCTGGTGGCGGGCATCGATCCTCCGGTTCTGGCGACGCAGCCACTCCCCGTACACGAGATGGGTGCGAGCGCGGTAGAGCCTCATCCGGGTTCTCCCGAGTCGTTCGATCGCCTCGCGGTAGCACGACTCGGCGGCCTCGCCCTCGCTCGTGAGCGCTTGCGAACGCGCTTCGATCCCGAGGGCGAAGTCGGTCCCGCCGAGTCTCGTGCGCTCGCACAAGCGCTGGAGGACCTCTCGCCCCACCTCCGGCTCGTCGCATCGAGAGGCTGCCTCGATCAGCTCGATGAAGACAAAGCCGATTCCCTTGAGCGGATGGCGAGCGCAATACCGCTGTGCGGCGGCGAGAGCAGATCCGTAGCGACCGAGCGCGTTGTGAAGGGTTGCCGTCGCGAACTGGGCCTCGAGGATCCTCATCTCGTCTCCGCGTTCGACCCCGTCCTGCAGGGCCGCCTCGACCGCCGCGCTTGCCACCTTCTCCTCGGCGCCGAGGATGACGATCTCCAGATCACTCGTCTCTCGCGCTGTGCCGGTGGCGTCGGTGATCGCCTGGGCCTCCTGCAACGTCGCCGCCGCACCAGCGAGGTCACCGCTCCTGCACTGCACGTCGCTTCGCGCCCACAAGGCTCGCGGCAGAGCAATCAGCGCTCCTGCTGCGCGGGCAAGCCGCACCCACCGGGAGGTGAGCTCGTCCCAGCTCTCGTCGTCCCACAGCGAGAAGGCGATGCGACAGGCAAAGGACAGGCCCTGCAGATCGCTCTCGCTCGAGCTCGTCTCGCTGCGAAAGGCCTGCATTGCCCGTTTCAGAAGATCCGTGCCGGCAGGGAAGCCCTCGGTGAACAGGCGCGCCCATCCAGCGAGCAACAGCTCGGTGGCACCCGGCTCCTCCGTTGGCGGCGTCCCGGACATCGCGTTCACCACCGCCAGCAGGTCATCACGGCCGCCGGCGTCATTCGCCGCCCAGAATGCCTCGAGGTAGGTGGCACGGGAGAGCGCCGGATCCAAGGACTCAAGGCGGCCGGCGGCGGCGAGGAGGAGCCGCACGGCGTCGCTGCCTCGCTGCTCGACGATGGCTACGCGGGCACGGACCCGCTCGGCGCGCGCCCGTTGCAGCTCGTCGAGCGGTCCTGCCTCGGCCAAGGCGACCAGCTCGAGTGCCACGCTGAAGGCACCGGCGTCGTGCTTGGCCTGCGCCGCGTTCAGTGCCCGATCGGCTCGACGTGCCGGCTCGCCCGTAAGCGTGGCCGATCGCTCGAGGAACGCCGCCGCTGCCGCAAGACCACCGCGCGCCTGAGCACGGCTTGCTGAGCGCTCAAGCTCCTCGGCGACTGCATCGTCCAGGCCGCGAGCCGCCTGGGCACGGTGCCAGGCGCGCCGGTCGGGGTCGAGCTCAGGTTCCGTCGCCTCGGCCGAGCGCGGCGTGGACCTCGCGCCGGCGGGAGGCGGAGCTCGCCCGGTAGACCGCGGAGCGCACGAGGGGATGGCGGAAGCGCACGAGCGCACCGACCTCGAGCAAACCGTCGTCCTCAGCAGGACCCGCCGCATCATCGGTGATCCCGAGTATCGACGCGGCTTGCCAGAGAACCGTCGGATCACCGACCGGCTCAGCGGCGGCGAGTAGGAGAAATCGTTGCGTGTCGGGTGGCAGCTGCTCGGCTCGCTGGCGAAAGCTTGCCTCGATCCGCGTCAAGAGCGGTGCAGACGCGAGCGCGAAGCCGCCGGCGTGGTCGGCTGGCCCCCGGGTGCGCGGCAGCTCGAGCAGTGCGAGCGGGTTGCCCTCGGCCTCAGCGACGATTCGGGCCGCCACCTGCTCGTCGAGATGTCCTTTCACCACCGACGCGAGAAGCTCCGTCGCGTCGGCGTCGGAGAGTCCCTCGAGCTGCAGCGCCGGGAGCCCGTCGAACTCGTCGCGCTCACTCGGTTCCCGCAGCGCAAACAGGACGGCGACCGGCTCCGCCTCGAGACGGCGGGCCGCCAGCGCCACGGCCTGCGCCGAGGCGCGGTCGAGCCACTGCACGTCGTCGAGCACGCAGAGGAGCGGCTGCTCTCGGGCGGCATCGGCCAGAAGACCGAGCAGGGCGAGGCCGACGAGGAACACGTCCGGACGCGGACCCTCGCTCAGGCCGAACGCCACTTCGAGAGCACCCCGCTGGGGAGCGGGTAGACGCGCCAAGCCGTCGAGCAGCGGCGCACACAGCTGATGGAGGCCTGCGAAGGCGAGTTCCATCTCCGACTCGACCCCGATGGCGCGCGCCAGGCAGAACCCGAAGGCCGACTCGCGGGCGAAGTCCAGCTGCGCCGACTTGCCGAGCCCCGCAGCACCACGCACGACCAGAACTCCGCTCGAGCCCGATCGCGCCGCCTCGAGGAGCCTCGTGATCGTCAGACACTCCACGCGCCGACCAAGCAGCATCGTTCAGCCCTCCCCGCCCGAACCGGCAGCCACCGTCGAAGCGTAGACCCGAGGCCGTGACCAACCCATCAGCACTCGAATGGGCAGGTCAAGGCCGTCATTTCCGGAACGACTACGCGCCGGGGGGCGCGGACTACGCGCCTCGCGGGACGCGCTCGGGGCGGGGGTTGGCGCACCCTTCGAGGAGGTCCCGGCCCAAGCCCCGGACCCACTCAGATACCAAGGAGAGCAATCATGACCACCGGAGAGCTGCTGTTGAACCTCGGAGTCCTCGTCTTCGTCTTGCTGAGCGGGCTCGGGATCCGACCACTGACCCCTCGGCGCTTCGCGCTTCCAATCGCCCTTGTCGTGATCGTCGGGTTCGTCTTCCTGCCAAGTGCCCCGATCGCCGGGAACGACCTCGACCTCGACGTCGTCCTCGGCGCTGCGGGTGTGATCCTCGGCGGTCTCGCCGGAGCGCTGATGATGGTCCGTCGCCGCGCCAGTGACGGCGGAGCGATGACCATCGCCGGCCTGGGATACGCAGCCCTGTGGATCGCGGTGATCGGCGCCCGTATCCTCTTCGGCTACGGGTCGAGCCATTGGTTCGCTTCCGAGATCGACACGTTCTCCCGCCAGCACGCCATCACCGGCACCTCCGCCTGGACGGCCGGCTTCGTCGTCATGGCGATGGCGATGGTGGCGACCCGCGTCGCTGTGACTGGTCTCAAGGCCGCCCACATCCCTGGAGGGGACGCGCTGTTCGCGACTCACCCCGCTCGCAGGCGGCGTTTCTCCTGAGCCGAGGAAGGCGGCGGCTCGATCGACGTGAACGGCGTACAACGGCGCAACATCCGCAAAGAGCAGGGAGAACAGCGATGTCGAAGAGTGAGGCAGAAGCCGACAGGGCGTTCTGGCCACACGGAGCCCGCTTGGCCGTCACGATCTCCATGCAGCTCGAGGCGGGCGGACAGCCGATCAGCGGTGCTGGCGGACCGATCACCGAACCGATCCTCGATGGATACCCCGACCTCGGGCAGAACACTTTCTACGAGTACGGCGCCCGAGAGGGCGTGGCCGGGCTGCTCGATCTGTTCGACAAGCACGACGTCAAGATGACCTCGTTCATGATCGGCGACGCGGTCCGCCGACACCCCGAGCAGGCCGCCGCGATCGTGCGCCGGGGACACGAGGCGGGAGCGCACGGACGCAGCTGGGCGCGCCAGTACCAACTCGAACGCTCCGATGAAGGATCCTGGATCGCAGACAGCGTCGCCGTGATCGAGGAGGTGACGGGGTTCCGCCCGGTCGGCTACAACAACTACTGGATCCGCCCCAATGTGAACACACTCGAGCTGCTGCAGGAGCAGGGGTTCATCTACCACATCGACGACCTGTCGTCAGATGAGCCGTTCCTCCAGAAGATCAGCGACCCACCCTTCGCCACGGTGCCCTACACCGTGCACCTCAACGACATCGCGAGCTTCGACTTCCCCGGCTTCTCGCCGGCCGACTATGAGCAGCAGCTCGTCGACGAGTTCGAGCAACTCTACGACGAGGGCACGCAGCGCCGCCGCATGATGGTCATCGCGCTGCACGAACGCCTCTCGAGTCACCCGTCGCGGGTGCGAGTGCTCGACCGCATCTTCTCCTGCCTCCGCCAGCGAGACGACGTGTGGTGGGCCCGCAAGGACGAGATCGCGCGCTGGACCCTCGACCACGCCGATTCGGCCCTCTGGGTGGACCGCGCACCGGCACCTGTCAGTGGTGTCCCCGGCAGGAGCCACTGAAGCAAGGGCGCGCCCCGTCGCATACGCGCCCGTCAGCCAAGGCGCTCGCGCACCGGTGCCGATTGCGCCCGAAGTTCGCATTGACCGCTCGGTCGGATCACGTCATCCGCAGCGTTCGCCGCGAGGCAAGCATCGCCATCCGCCCGAACACTGACATCGATCGCCATCGCATCACCGAGTACCGGCAGCGACGCGTCACAGCTTCCGCGCGATGCCGTCGCTCGGCGCAGAGAGAACAACAACTCCACCGTCAACACTGCAACCCCAACCAGAACGGAGAAGACCATGTCACCATTCGCAGGGATCTCCAGCCTGCCTGCGGCTCTCGCCGAGAAGGTGATCGGACCGACGGATCCCGGGTTCGACGAAGCGAGGCGAGCCTGGAACCTCCTCGTCGACCAACGCCCCGCAGCGGTCGTGTTGGCCGAATCGGCCGACGACGTCGCAGCCGCCGTTTATGTGGCGCGTCGAGAAGGGTTGCGGGTCGCGGCACAGGGGACCGGACACAACGCCGGGCCCCTCGACTCGCTGAGCGGGACCATCCTCATCAAGACCGAACGGATGCGCGGAGTGCGCGTAGATGCCGCCAAGCGCTCGGCGCGAGCCGAAGCGGGAGCGATCTGGGCAGACGTCGTGTCGGCCGCGGCCGAGCACGGCCTTGTCGCACTGGCGGGATCCTCGCCCAACGTCGGAGTCGTCGGGTACACGATCGGTGGCGGTCTCGGCTTCCTCGGGCGCAAGTACGGGCTGGCGGCCAACCACGTGCAGGCCATCGAGGTCGTCACCGCCACCGGCGAGTTCGTTCGCGTCGATCGAGACCACATGGCGGACCTGTTCTGGGCCCTGCGGGGCGGCGGCGGCAGCTTCGGTGTCGTAACCGCCATCGAGTTCGAGCTGTTCGCAGTGACCGAGGCCTACGCCGGAGTGCTGTGGTATCCGATCGAACGAGCCGCGGAGGTCCTCGATGGATGGCGGCAGCTGACACAGGGAGGGCCTCCCGACGAGTTGACGACCGTCGCCCACCTCGTGAGCCTTCCGCCACTGGAGGAGATCCCCGAAGCGGTCCGCGGCAAGTCATTCGTGACGGTCGCGGCGTATCACGTCGGGGAACGGCACCAGGCCGACGAGTTGCTGAGACCTCTGCGAACGCTCGGACCAATGATGGACACGGTCGAGACGATCCCCGCTTCGACACTCAGTGCCGTGCTCCCTGACCCGACGGGACCGATCGGGTACCTCGGCGACGGGGTCCTGCTCGCCGAGCTGCCCGAGAAGGCCGTCGACGCGCTGGTCCAGGTCGCAGCCAACCCGACGCCGTCTCCGCTGACGTCGCTCGAGCTGAGACACCTCGAAGGTGAGCTTGGACGAACCCGACCCGGCAGCGGTGCCGCGGCGTCGATCGATGCGCCCTATGTCCTGTACGCTGTCGGCATGGCGCCGGCTCCCGAGCTTCATGCTCCGGTGGAGGCCCAGCTCGAGGAGCTCAGGAGCGCGCTCGGCCCGTGGACAGCACCCCAGATGTTCCTCAACCTCGTCGACTCCTCACAGGCGCCCGGTGTCTTCTGGACCGGAGAGAACTATCGCCGTCTGCAGCAGATCAAAGCGTCGGTGGACCCAGACAACCTGTTCCATGCGAATCACCCGGTGCGGCAACCTTCAGACGGTGAGACCAGCATTCAGTGGCGCACGACATCTCGACTAGCGCACATGACCAGCCTCGAGGAGACCGAACGGAACCGCTCCACGATGACCGCCGCGTTCGAGGCGTGGCGCGACGAGGGCGCCCCGATCACCGATACCTTCGCCCCGGACATGACCTGGCGCATCGAGGGCCGTTCCGCTGTTTCGCGTTCCTACAGCAGCAGAAGCGAGTTCATCGCCGAAGTCCTCGCCCCGTTCGCCCGACGGTTCTCGACCACGGACCCGTTCCGGCCTGTGAACATTCGCGGGGTCTACGCCGACGACCACACCGTCATCGTCCTCTGGGACGGTCGCGGTACTACTGTCAACGACACGATCTACGAGAATACCTACGCGTGGTTTCTGCGAATCCGCGACGACAGGGTGATCGACGGCGTCGCCTTCTATGACAGCATCTCCTTCAACGAACTCTGGGCAACTCGCGGCTGCCAACCCTGATCCGCACTGGGAAGGTGCGCCGAGCGCGCCACGTTCACGATCCGACTGTCTGGCGCGAAGCGCGACCAGACCGTGCGCTCTCGTCCGACCACCGAACAACTCCGTCGATCGATGAGCCCGCCGCTGCGAGTGTCCCGAGCCGACAAGCGAGGGCCTCCGCGGCGTCACGGTCGCCGCCGGCGATCACGTGCCCGTAGACATCGAGGGTCGTCGAAGCTCGGGCGTGAGCGAGCCTGGACGAGACGACGGTGATCGGTTCCCCGTGGCTCAACATGTCGGTCGCCATGAAGTGCCTCAGGTCGTGCAACCGAAAGGTATCGAGGCCGACTGCTCGCCGGCAGCGGATGAAGGCTTTCGTCACACGGTTCGGCAGCCACGGTGTGAGGCCGTCGTCGGAGGAGAAGACGAACCTGGCGGCATCAGCGGCGTCGTCGGATAGCGAGGACTTGTAGTCCGCCAAGGCTCCGGCGGTCGCTGCGTCGAGAGCAACGCAGTTGCTGCGCCGGGTCTTGGTCGGTGAAAGGACCGGTCCGTGCGGCCCTTCGGTGAGCGAGCGCTGGATCTGCAGGTTCAAGTGGTGCAGGTCGACGTCGCCCGAGAGAAACGCCAAGAGCTCCCCTCGCCGCTGACCGGTCGTCGCCGCGACGAGGAGGAACAGGTAGAGCACCGGGCTCGAACGCCGCGCCTGGTCGAGCAGCGAGCCGAGCTCGGCTTTGCTCGGCGGGACGATCTTGGCCCGTTCGACGCGCGGCGGGCTGGCGCTGCTCACGGGGTTGAGCCAGATCCATCCCCAGCGAAGCGCCTGGGCGAGCGCTCGGTGGAGCACGACGTGGACCCGGTGCACGGTGCCGGGAGCGAGCGGTCGGCCATCGTGACCTCCATGGCGCAAGAGCGCTCCGTAGAAGGCGTCGATGTGGGCCGTCGTGAGCTTGGCGACTGCGAGATGCCCGAGCTGAGACTTGATGGGTGCTCGACGAGGCTCTTCGTCTCACGCTTGGTGCCCGGCGACCACGACGAGGAGGCGTCCTCGAGCCAGCGGTCGAGCAGCTCAGCGACGCTGTCGGCGTGCAGGCGTTCACGCTCAGCCTCCTCGACGAAGGCCTCGAGCTCGCGCCGGGCGGCACGCACTCCCCCCGTCACCGTGCGAGTCGCATAGCGGGGCTTGCCGCTCGAGGCGTCGAGACCGACGTACACGCGCAGCTGCCAGCTGTTCGGACCCCGCTGGCGCATCGATCCTGGCTCGGGACGCGAGGTTACGGGCCATGGCCATCCGACAGCCAATCCATGGACAGGACGCTGCATTTGAGGCGAGGAATAGCCCTCTGACCTGGAGCGGGCGACGGGACTCGAACCCGCGACCATCACCTTGGCCAAAAACAAAGGTTATGGAATCCGTCCAGCCCGTCCGGATACGTCCGGTACGTGCTCTCCTGTCCGGGAAAAAGTCCAGCCTGTCCGCCCTCGTCCACCCTGATCGCGGTAGGGACCGCCCTTGCGGGCGGCCCCCCGCGCAGATCCCAGCGTGCGGAACTACCGCACTGGGCTCCTGCCTTGAGTACGAACGTCGAAGCGCATCTCGGGATAGGGATGCAGGATGCGAGCAGGCGGGAGCCACCGAGCGATGAGGCGTTTCATCCGCGCCCAGTTCAAGCGGTGCCGCTGGCCACGACGCCGAAGCGCGCGCAGCCAGAGCCAGCCGACCTGGGTGCGGAATCGGTCGACGGCCCGGAAGTTGCCGGGCACGGCGTAGTACGCGAGATGTCCGCGCACGACGCTCGCCAACCATCGCCCCTGTTCGGGGAGGGGCAGATGCATGCGTCGCTTCAGCTCGGCCTTGACCTGCCTCAGCTTTGTCCGCAGCCGCTGCGCGATGGTGATGCGTCTCAGCCAGAACGCCCCGGTCCTCGCCCTCGCGCAGAAATGCGTGAAGCCGAGGAACGTGAACGTCTCCGGCCGCCGAAGACCCTTGGCTGACCGGTTGTGGACGGCGAACCGTCCGAACTCGATCAGGCGAGTCTTATCGGGGTGCAACTCCAGGTTGAACTTCGCGAATCGCTCGCGAAGGTCGCGGAGGAACTGCTTGGCGTCACCAAGGTGCTGGAACCCAACGATGGAATCATCGGCGAAGCGCGTGACGATCACATCGCCCCGGGCGTGCCGGCGTCTCCACTGCTGGACCCAGCGGTCGAAGACGTAGTGGAGGTACACGTTGGCAAGCAGCGGCGAGGCCGACGCCCCCTGCGGTGACCCCTCTATCGTCTCAGACCACTCCCCGTTCTCGATGACCCCTGCGCTCAGCCACTTCCGGATGAGACGCAGGATCCGTTTGTCCGCAATACGGTGCTCGAGGAACCTCAAGAGCCACGACTGATCGATCGTGGAGAAGAAGTCGCGGATGTCCGCGTCGAGCACCCAGCTCACCTTCCTCCTGTAGATCCCGGCGGCGAGCGCATCGAGCGCATCATGCGGGCTGCGCCCTGGCCGGAACCCATAGGAGAAGCCGCGGAAGTCCTGCTCGTAGATGGCGTTCAGCACCTCGACGACGGCGCGCTGGAGGACCTTGTCTTCCAGCGCGCCGATGCCGAGCGGCCGAAGGCGACCATCCGCCTTCGGGATGTATGCCCTGCGAGAAGGCCGTGCCTGGTAGGCGCCGTTGTGCACCCGTTGGAGCAGGTCCTTGAGGTTCGCGTCGAGGTCCTGTCCGTAGGCCGCCCAGGTCACTCCGTCAGTCCCCACCGCCGCCTTCGGGTTGATGTCGAAGTAGGCCTTGTAGAGGAGCGACATCGTGACGTGGTGCAGCAGCGCTGTGAACTGTGCTTGCTTGTCCCGTCGTGCTACCTCGCGCACACGTTCGAGCCCGCTTGGCACGTCGTCCCCGGCGCTGTGTCCGGGACGTGTCGGGTCGTCGGTGTTCCTCTCGGCCAGCCCCCTTTCCTCCGCCGCCTCCGCAGTTCTCACCTTGTTCGGCGGCTTCGCAGGTAGTACGAGGCTGTCTGACTTCCCGTGACCGTCCACCTCAGGCTTGCGGCCTTGACCTTCCCTGAGCGGCCCGCTCGGTGATCAACCGGACGGGCGGACACGGGACCTCCCGGTTCTCGCGCATGGAGATTCCACGCATGCACGGGTTCTTCGACCGCGCGGGGCCCGCATCGGCTCGCGATATCGCCGATGGCGGTGTTGCCTTCCGTTCTACTAACAACGTCGGCGCCCCGGAGGATTCTTGATTACGCGGCTCAATAGCCCGGCCTACGTGTGCCCCTGTCAACGCTTCACCCACACCCTTGCGAATGCCGATGCATGACTCGGGGTCATCGTGGGTCGCTACCCCTTCGATGTAGAGCTCTTTCGTCTCCTTCTCCATGCCGGTTTATCCCGGCGCACTAGTGGACCAGCTCTACTATCCAATTGGCACTCACCTTGGAAGGTGATGCCACGATAGTGCCGACGAGTCCCTCGTCTCCCGACCCGCCGCTCGCACGGCCAACCGCCGGGTTCGGCGCCCACCGTGCCCGGCCAACGCGGAGTTCCGCTGCTCTCGGCGCATCAAGGCGAGACCAGCCGTTCGCGGGCCAGTCTCCACGACCGCGCTCGTTACTCGTCCTCCCGACCGTCCCGCCGGCCGCCGCCTGGCTACGAGTGCGCTGCTGGAGGCGAGGACGTCGATGATCTACAGCGCCTGGATTGCTGATTCGCCGTCGAAGCGGGCGATGTCGTGAGCGGACGCGTTGGTCGCTGGCGATTCCGGCAGGTTCAGCCGGGGAAGCCCGCTTCCTATGCCAGCGTGACGGTCGAGCTCGTTCCGTCGCGGTCGAGGCCGAGCTTGACGAGTCGCTTCAGGTGGCGCGAATGCACGGTTCTGCGCTGGAGCCGTACGGCATCGCGACGAGCTCTCAGGTCGGATTGACTCTGTAGCGGCGAGTCCGCTCGATGCGCGATGGTGCAGTTAGCGTAGGACGTTCACCAACGATTCGGGAGCCCTCATGCCCAGCTCGGCGATCTTTGCCTACGTTCCCCATCCACACGTCACTGAGCGTCGAGGCCCTTCCCGATCGGTCGCCCGCGGCTCAGCTGGCCTGGCCGCGAGATTCAACGCCGCTGTTGCCCGTGCGGTGACCTCGGGCGTCGGCACGATGTGGTGCGCGTATGTGTTCGCCGTCATCGCCATGACTGGGCTCCCGGGCTTGCTCCCCGAAGCGGTCGCGCGCTACACATTGTGGGCCTCGACAGTATTCCTTCAGCTCGTTCTTCTCTCGGTGATCCTGGTCGGACAAAGCGAGGAGGCAGTGGCTTCCGAGCAGCGAGCAGACGCCACCTACCACGATGCCGAGGCCGTCCTACACGAGGCCCTGCAGATTCAGGAGCACCTCATCGCCCAGGACGTGGTGCTCGAGCGTCTCATCGATCGCATCGCGCCCGAAGGACGTCGCTTGGCCGAAGAGCCCACCCCGAGTGGTTCAGAACCTTTCCAGCCAACGCTGGAGTCGCCCGAGACACCGTAATCGCCGCCGGGTCGCACGACGCCTATGTGTCGCCGGCTGGCGCAACGCATGCCTCGGCGTCGGACTCGCACAACGGTGCCTCGATCGCGTCGCAGGTCGATGGGGCCCCGGCCGAAGTGGCCGGGGCCCTCACCGCCGCCGGAAGCCGGCTACTGCTTCGCGGCGTCCTTGAGATGCTCGACGGCTTGTCTTGAATGGCCCGAGACCTCGTCACGCTTGCCCTCGGCCTCAAGTGAGCGGTCGTTCGTAGCCTTCCCGACTTCCTTCTCTACCTTCCCCTTGGTCGTCTGCAACGTGTTCTTGAGCTTGTCGGTGGTGGTCATGGTGCATTCTCCTTATTCTCCTCGTCGCGGGCTGATCGGTGGGAGTGGTTGATTGGTGGATCGGTCTATTCGCGAGTCAGCTCGGCGCGAGCTGTGGACGAACGTGCCGACGGATTACCAAGCGGCAAAAGGCCGACACTGTTCGGAGGCCAGTCGGAGTCGCCATACGGTCCCCCCTTCTTGCTCATTGCCTGAAGAGTCGGTGTTCGGCAACCTCGAGGTGAGGTTGTGAAAAGAGCCGTACGCCACCTCGGTCGGAATGGCGCTTCTTTGGAGAGAGAGGTATCCAGGGGCGCAACCACCACTGGCGCGGGCGTGCTGGTGGGTTTCATGCGTTCATTTCGCAAGACTCTCACCTCACCACCGGTAGAAGTGGTGCTTCCCGCTCCCGCCGCGTCCGAGCGCGAAGCCGACGAGCCACATGAAGAAGATGACCGCCGCGACGATCCACAAGAAGTGCAACGCAAAGCCGAGTCCCACGACGAGCACAACGACGAGGAATGCGAGCAGGATGACCACTTGGGTGCCTCCTCAGCCGCCGGGCTCAACGAGGCAGGCGGGAAAATGAGTTCACCGGGGTCCCGAGTGGCATCGCGAGGCGACGCTTCGACAGATGCTAGCCGCTTCTGGCCTGTGACGGTGCAGCGAGCCGCGGGAATGGCAAGCCGGTCATAGACGTGATGGGCATCCGAACAGTTTTCTCACGCGCTCGAGCCGATGACGCGAGGGGACGGCACAGAGCTCGGGAGTTCGGACTCGCGACCAGCGGTCGAGAACTCGACGAGAGGACACGGCGGCTGCTTCTGCCGGAGCGGTACGCCCCTGGTCCGCCGGAGTTCTCGTTACCCAGCTCTTCCAGCCGAAAGATGCGCGCCCTTTGGTGGATGTCCGTCAGACCGTGTCAACTCCAAACGTAAGCTTGCTCGGTGGCGAGCAGCTCGGCGGGCGTCATCGCTTGGCGCTCACTCCGCTTCGTCGAGGTCAGGAGAGACGGCGCGAGGGCTCGAGAAGACCTGCTGATGCGCACCCTCATCGAGCTCGCCAACACCCTCGTCGACGATTTCGACATCGTCGAACTGGCCCAGACCCTCGTCGAGCGCTGCGTCGAGCTCTTGGACGCCACCGCGGCAGGCCTGCTGTTGGCCGATCCGGATGGAACGCTTCGCGTGCTCGCCTCCTCGAGTGAGCAGTTGCGGGTGGTAGAGCTCTTCGAGATCCAGGCCATGGAGGGACCCCTGCCTTGAGTGCTACCAGAGCGGTCATCCGGTCATCAACCAGGACCCGACCGACCTCGATCCTGGCTGGCCTCGCTTTGTCCCCGTGGCGCTCGGCGCCGGATACCACTCGGTTCATGCCCTTCCACTTCGCCTTCGCCAGCAGGTCATCGGTGCCCTCAACCTCTTCCGGGCCGATGCCGGTCCTCTCGACGAACTCGACGTCCTCGCCGCGCAGGCCTTCGCCGACGCGGCGTCGATTGCCAGCCTCCAACAGCGCGCCCTTCACGACAGCCAGCTCCTTACCCACCAGCTGCAGGCAGCCCTCGCGAGCCGCATCGTCATCGAGCAGGCCAAGGGTATGCTCGATGAGCGCGCCAAGCTCGGCATCAGCGAGGCCTTCGAGCACATCCGCGCCTACGCCCGCGACCACAACCAGCGGCTCACCCAGGTGTCAACGCGTCCTCGACGGCCGACGAGCTTCTATCTGGATCGCAGCTTCTGCCCCGGAAACCGCCAGCGCAGCCCTAAAAGGACCACCTCGCCTCCCCGTGCCCGGTTGAGGCGGCCGAGCCCGTTGCAACCGGGGTTGCAAACTGCGACGAAATCGCCGATAGTGGGTGAAGCGGTTTCGTCGCTCCGGTCCCCGGTGACGTGATGTGCACATCACTTCGAGAGACGGGAGGCCTGCGATGGGTCACGCTGCGGCGCGAGCGCCGACCGGTCTCACCTTTGAAGCGTCCCAGTTTCGGGCTGTTGTCCCATTTCGCGCTGGCCGGATCGACGTCGCCCTCCGAGGCGAGCTCGACATCGCTGGGGTTCCCGTGCTCGTCGCCGCGATGGCCCCGTTGCTCGGCCTCGAGGGCCTTTCGGTGGAGCTCGACGCGCGCGAGCTGAGCTTTCTTGATGCCAGCGGCATCGGGTGCATCGCGAGGATCCGCTACATGCTGAGAAACCGCGGGGGCGACCTCGCGATGCGCTCGGTCTCCCCTCTTTCGCGGGGGGTGCTCGCGATCTGCGGACTGAGCGATCTGCTCGCCGAGGACCCGCCCGCCGACACGCGACAGAGCGAACGGCGACAAGGCGACCGACGAGCCGGCGACACCAGGACCGACGGCGCGCAGCGAAAACAGCGACACCCGACAAAGCCACATACCTGGTGATCGCGCAAGGCGGCGCATCTTCTTGCCCGCTAGGCAGATGCCTACGAGTCGGAGCTGACCGGCTGTGGGCGACCCCTGGAGACAGGGCTGCCAGATCGGGTCCGTGACCGCCCCGCGGCGTGCTCGTTCTCGATGTCGATGCGGTCCCGCCGGCTGTTGGCGAGGACGAAACCGAGGCCGAGTGCCATCACGACGATGGCGACGACCCACACGACGTGAACGGCCAGCCCGATGAGACCAAGGATCAACGCGGCGGCGAGCACGCCGGCCATGACGGCGTCGGGGGTCTTCTTCTCGCTGAGCAGTCTCCCGAGTCGCTCCTCCAGGCGAGACTCCGCGCTCGACGCAGTGGCCCGAAGGGCGCTCGGCTCTGACCGCGGACCTGGCTTGGTGGCGGAGTCGTCGGCGTAGTTCGCGCTCGGCGTGCCATGTTCGCCGTTGCTTGACGCTTTGCTACTGGAGGCCTGGCTTGTGGGTCCCATCGAGAGACCACCCTTTCTGGTTCTCTCTCTCGTCTTGGCAGAGAGGGTCAGCTGCTGGAATGTGAAGTCGGTCGGCCGGTGAGCGCTTGGACGCGCGGGAACGAGTTACGAGCCCCGAGGCGAGCGCGCGCACAGGAACCGTGTCGCCGGGGTCGCCTCGAGCCCCCGCGCTCAGCGATCCGAGGAGGGCGTGACCGCAGCCACCGGTCGGGCGCCGGAATCCTGTGGAGCACGATCGCTTTCGTCGACAGACGCGGCGCTTCCCGGAACGTTCGCGATGTAGGTGCGGGCGGACTCGCGCTCATCGAGCAGGACGTCGCGGTCGCGGCTGACCACTGCCGTCTCGCGCTGGGACTGCTCGAGCCCGCTGCGTGCGGCTTTGCCGCGCCGCGAGGTGCGCCGCGCGCCGCTCAGGCTCTCCGTTGACGACGATCTTGTACTTCTTCTTCGCGTCCGTTGCGATCGTGTCGCTCATTGAATTTCGCTCTCCTTCGTGAACGTCCTGCTCATCGCCCTGAACCGGTGCGTTCACCGGACCGGGTAGCTTGGTAGCTCGGTAGACAGACAGCAGATACCAAGGCACCTTGCAACCTAGCGACCGCCGGGAGTATCCTCATCTGGTGGGCCGACGAGGAGAGGAGTCACTCATGGGCCAGAAGGCGATGACGCTGCGGTTAGAGGACGAGCAGGCGGAGGCTCTCGAGAAGGTCGCTGAGGTCGACGGCATGTCGGTGACGGACGCGATCCGAGAGGCGATCGACGCACACATCGCCGAGCGAACCGCCGACGAGGCCTTCCAGAAGCGGTTGAGGGACTCGATGGATCGCCATCAGCGAATCCTCGATCGCCTGGCCAAGGCCTGACTGCGTCGTAGTTGTGGAGGACGTCCAGTACCTCGGCCTCGATGATCTCTTGGTGATCGCGTCCGGGTCCTGCAGATCGAGGCAGGGGTGCTGGCGAAGATGGCGAACTTGGTTGTCGCCGATGTCGCGGTCAACGCACCGGCCGCGTCGTTCGCTGGAGTTGAGTTCTACCCGGAGTTCGCGACGAAGGTCGGGGTCCTCGGCTACCGGTTGGCCCGCCGTCACGCGCTGCCGGACGGCAACAAACGGACAGCGTTCCTAGCGATGATCGAGTTCGTCGAGCGGAATGGAGGCCGATGGGAGGACGACGAGGAAGATCGCACGGTCGAGATGATGATCGCAGCGACGGCCGAGACGACCTCTGAAGCGGCATTCGTGCAGTGGGTGCGGGAGCGCATCGCATGAGGCCGTTGCAGATGGCGTTCCCGTTGGGCGACGAGCCCGAGCCCGGGCCTCTTCTGTACCTCGCGTGCCCGCTCACGTCGGTTGACGAGGCCACCCGCCAGCTCGTCGACAGCTACTGCACTCATATCTGTGCCACGGTCACCGAGACCACGCGCGACAGTGAGCGTCCGTGGGAAGTTGCCGTCCACGCTCCCGTCTTCTGGTCGAACCCGGCGCGGGGCGACGACCGACCTCCTGTGGAGATCTACCAGCTCAACAGTGACCGCGTGCGCCGCTGCGCTGGGATGATCGTGCTGTCGGTCCACGGTGGAAGCACCGGCATCGGTCAGGAGTTGACGTGGGCGTTGGCGCTACGCCTGCCCGTCCTCTACCTCCACCAGAAGAACGAGTCGGCGAGCCGCCAGATCGTGGGCACCCCTGGTGACCTGACCGTCGCCGAGTTCGACGATGCGAACGGTCTGATCGAGGCTGTCCGTCAGTTTCTGCGATCGCAGCGGCCAGTGATCGAGGATCGCGACCGCCGCGCCGCGGGTGAGGCCGTTAAGTTCGCAGGTCTCCTGGCATTACTCGTGGAAGCCTGGGACAGCCGCGACGATGCTCGCCAGGAGCAGGTGCAAGCAGAGCAAGAGTTCATCGGCGCCGCATCGCGGAACTTCTTGAGAGCGACCACGCGCTCGGAATGGCGTCGCTCTCCGAACTGACCGCCTTCGCTGGGGCCCTTGACGTGCCGCTCGACGCGCTTGCACAGTCAGCGCAGTTTCCCGACCTCGGTAAGCGCGAGCTGGCTGCGCTCGCTCAGGTCTGCGACGAGTATGAGTGGTCAGGCAGCAAGGCGCTCGAACTCGAGCAGGCGGCGCGGACCGAACTGGCACGCGGCGGCGTACGACGACTCACACTATTGAGTCCCGAGGACTGGCTGCGCTTCGATCGCAACCGGACCGGACATGCGTGAGGCGGTAGACCACCTTGTGAGCTGGCTGTTCGAGCGCGTCCAAGTATCGGGGCAACCGCCCATCGACCTCGTCGAGCTCGCCCAGCGCATGGGCATCGTCTCGATCGCCGAAGCCCAGATGGTTGAGGACGGTCGCCTTGAGCAGCGATCGGGCGCAACGACCATCTACGTGCGATCGGATCTTTCCGCGCCGAGACGTCAGTTCACGATCGCACACGAGTTGGGGCATCGACTGCTCCTTCATCCAGGAGCTCCCGCAACCGCGTACCGTCGCCGACTCACGGGAGACGAAGAGGAGCAGCTATGCGACGACATTGCCGCCGCGATCCTCCTGCCGCGTCGGTGGGTTCACGAAGAATTCGCCGGCCGCCCACAGCGGCTGCTGACCATTCGACGAATGGCGGCGATGTCGGCCGCTTCGCTGAGTGCAAGCCTAGTGAGACTCCGAGAAGTCCACAGATGGCCGCAATCCCTACTCTGGTTTTCGCCCTATGAGGGCCGGTGGCGCTTGTCTGCACCTGCGGGCGTGCCAAATGAGATGCATGGGCGACTGAGAACGACCATACGGACGAACCAAGCGCTCGAGGAGATCAGAGCTGAGACGGCATCTGACGTGTTCGCGGTGCTGCCGATCGAGATGGAGAGGCGTGAACTGCGGTTCCGGGCCGAATTGTCCGTGCGCCACGGCAGTGCAATCGCCCTCGTCGACTTGTCGAGCCCACTGGGATCGCGTGCTGCGTTGGACTCGGAGGCCCACCCGAGAAATCGTTGAGATCAGGCTGAGTCGAAGGAGTCTCGATCGTGCGTAGGTCGCAGTGGGTCAAGTCCGCGGAGGCCGCGCCGATCATGAGCGCACAACGACACCTCGTCCCCCCGTCGTCGGCACGCAGATCGGCACGTAGGGGCGCGGACGAGCCCGCTTGAGAGCCGGGCGATGCGGTTCGCAGTCCGCCCGGATCGAAGACGGCTGCGCTGGCCCATCGATCAGCGCGGTCATCACGCTGGTGCACGGATCTTCGAAGTCGCACGCGCGGGGCTTGCCGGGCACGACCAGCCCCTCCAGTGAGGAGATGAAATCGTCGCTCGTGGCAGGCAGCGCTCGGCGCCGTGCACTGGCGTAAGGTCCTCCGGAGGGTTGGCCCGCACCGGCTACAGATCGCCGAGGCCCACCGAGAGAAGGAGCGGCCAGTTGGTGGACGTTCTGCGCTTCCACGAGATCTCGGAGTCGTCGCACCTCATCATGAACCCGCTTTCGTCGTCGAAGCTCGACCTGCTCGGCGAGATCTGTGGGCTCGACCCCCGGTCGCGAGTGCTCGATCTAGCGTGCGGGAAGGGGGCACTGCTGGCGGGCTTTGCTGAGCGCTGGGGTAGCTGCGGCGTCGGTGTCGATATCCACCCGGCTTTTCTCCAGGCCGCTCGCGAGCACGCCGAGACGCTCGGCGTCAGCGACAAGGTGAGCTTCGTCGAGGCGGATGCCAGCAACACCGACGCGGTCGAGGGAGTGTTCGAGGTTGTCAGCTGCCTCGGTGCGAGCTGGATCGGTGGCGGAGCGACCGGAACGCTCACCCTCATGTCGCGCTGGCTTGCGCCCGGTGGATATCTTCTGTTCGGGGAGTGCTACTGGATGGACCGACCCTCGCAAGCCACGATTGAGCGCCACGTCGTGGTAGGCGAGGGATTCGCTGACCTTGTCGGCACCCTCGGGCGCTTCGAGAACCTGGGTCTCGACCTCGTCGAAATGGTTCTCGCCTCGCCTGATGATTGGGATCGGTACTCGGCCAGTCAGTGGTTGAACGTTTCGAAATGGCTAGCGAGCCATTCGTCGGACCCGGATGCACCCGAGGTCCGCCAGATCCGCGACGCATCACGACGCGGTTACCTGGAGGAGGACCGGCGCTGTCTGGGATGGGGCGTCTTCGTGCTCGGTGAGCTGGCGCCTTCGGACTGCTCGTAGGCCTGTGGGCCGTCCCCCGGCTCCCGCCGACTGAGGAGACTCCGCCGATGCGAGTACCTCTTGAACACAGAACACGGCGCCAGAACGGCGGCCGACGGCGTCACGCGACCAGCGCAGATCGGGATGAAGCCCCGCCGAGTGGTGGAGAAGCGAGCTTCGGCAATGGCGAGTATGGCAGCTGGCGCACTCATGCGACGACGAAGTCGCCGGGCCTAAGGACGCTCAGCTCTGTCCCGTCGGCGTTTGTGAGGTCGGGAAGGTAGAGCTCGACGACGTAGCGCTCGTCGGGGTCCTGAAGAGCGCGAAGGACAAAGCCGTGCGTGCCCGGCGGCACGACGCGCCCAGTCTCGGTGTGCACCGTGGCGGTGGTGATCACGTGGTCGTTGAAGGACGCCTTCATCACCACCACGATGGCTCAGCTGACGAGCCGGCGTCGCCCCTTGCTGGCAACGACGAGCTCGGCCTTGGTCGCCGAGCCGCGAGCAGGGCCATCGAGGTCTCCGAGAGGTAGCGCCGCTCGGCCACGGCCCACTGGTCGTGGGTCTCGACCACGACGGCTGTGACGAGGCGACACAGCGCCGCGTCGTTCGGGAACACGCCGACGACGTCGGTGCGGCGCTTGATCTCCCGCTCCGATCGCACACTGCTGGGCCTCGGTGAAGGCGCTGGCGATCCACGCCCGGCAGGCCGAACGAGCGCTCGCCCGGCGTCAGCGGCGTCAGCGGAGGACGAGGGGGCGCGATCGCGAATCCGGAAGCTCGCAGCGGATCCCAAGCCGGAATTGAAGTGCCGGAATCTCGAAGCGAGTCCGTCGTAGCGCGCGCTACCACGAATCGTCCGCGGGGCTACTCCCTCAGGGCGGAAGCAGTTCAGCACAGACCCCTCAGCTGCTGCTTCGCGAGCCCTGGTAGCGCATCACTATGGTGATGTGATGCTAAGCGGTGGCACCAGGGTGCACATTTCTCGACAAAAGTCCTGCTAGAGAGCGGACGACGGGACTCGAACCCGCGACCCTCACCTTGGCAAGGTGATGCTCTACCAACTGAGCCACGTCCGCGTTGTGGCCGGCACTCTACCAACCCTCGCGACCGGCCGTCTGCGGCGCTGCTCTCCTCAGCGACCGCTGTGGCCGAAGCCGCCCTCGCCGCGCTCGCTGGCTTCCAGCGAGTCCACCGCGCAGAACGCGAGCTCGTTCACGGCGACGACTACGAGCTGGGCGATCCGGTCGCCGCGTGCCACCTCGTAGGCCGCCTCGGGGTCGGTGTTGACGAGTAGCACCTGCAGCTCGCCGCGATAGCCGCAATCGACCAGGCCGGGCGTGTTGAGGCAGCTCACCCCGTGTCGCAGCGCCAGCCCGCTGCGGGGCAGGACGAGGCCGGCGTACCCCTCTGGGATGGCGAGCGCGACGCCCGTCGGGACGAGCGCCCGGCCGCCTCGGGGCTCGAGCCGTGCCCCCACCCGGGCGAGGAGATCGACGCCGGCGTCGCCGGCCCTGGCGTGGCGCGGCAGCGGCAGGTCGGGGTCGAGCGCGAGCAGTGGCACCTGGAGCACCGGGGCACGGTAGCCGCGCCGGCACCCACGGCGGGCAGCCACGGGGGGCGTCCAGGGAGGCGTCGACAGGGGAAGGCGGCGGCGATGACGGGTCGTCGGTAGCATCCCTCGATGCTCGCCTGGATGGACCTCGAGATGACCGGGCTCGACCCGGACCGCAACGTCATCATCGAGATCGCCACCCTGATCACCGACGACGACCTCGAGATCGTCGCCGAAGGCCCCGACCTGGTCATCGGCGCCAGCAACGAGCAGCTCGCCCTGATGGACCCCGTCGTGCGCGAGATGCACACGACGAGCGGGCTCCTCGCTGCCGTGCAGGCCTCGATGCTCACACTGGACGAGGCGGTCGAGCAGACGCTGCAGTTCATGCGCGAGCGCCTCGGCGACCCGAGCCGCGTCCCGTTGTGCGGCAATTCGATCGGTGTCGACCGGCGCTTCCTGCAGCGCCAAGCCCCGACGCTGGACGCGGCCTTCCATTACCGCTCCGTCGACGTCTCGACGGTGAAGGAGCTGTGCAAACGCTGGTACCCCTCGATCTACGGCAAGGCCCCGAAGAAAGCCGGCTCGCACCGCGCCCTCGGCGACATCCGGGAGAGCGTGGCCGAGCTGCGCTACTACCGCGAGGAGCTGTTCGCCCCGCGGGCGCTGGCCGTGGCCGAGGTGGACGCTGTGGTCCAGGTGGACGCCGTGGCCGAGGTCGACGAGATCGCGCTCGCCGTGACCGTCGAGGAACCCGAGCAGCTACCGAGCGTCTGAGCGGCTGCCGCCCGAACGGCTGCCCGCCCGAACGGCTGCCCGCCTGAGCGACTGCCGCCCGAACGGCTGCCCGCCCGAGCGGCTGCACCGACATCTCCTAACAGCCGCGCGACGCCGCGGGGACGTGGGCGTCGATAGCGTCGCGGCCATGTTGCGAGGGGGAAGAACCGACGGTCGCCGCAACCTTGCCGGCCAGCTGACCTGGAAGGCAGCTCTCGGCGCATCGCTTGCGCTCGCGCTGCCGATCGCGGTTGTGCAGGCAGCCTCGGCGGCGCAGCGCTCCGTGGCGGCACGCTCGTCCACGACGCCGGCGCAGAGCCCGAAGACGGCGCCGGCCGACCAGTGGCTCACCTACGGCGGGACCTTCACGCGCCAGTCGGCGACCGCCTCCTCCCCCGCCCTGCGGCCGCTGCGCTCCCGCTGGACGGCGGCCGTCGACGGCGGGGTGTACGGCGAGCCGCTGATCGACGACGGGATGGTCTTCGTCGCCACGGAGAACGACACCGTCTACGCGCTCTCGGGCAGCAACGGCCACGTCGTGTGGGAGCACCACCTCGGCACGCCGGTGCCCGCCGGCGACCTCCCGTGCGGCGACATCTCGCCGGGGGTGGGGGTGACCTCGACGATGGTGATCGACCCGAGCACCGGGCAGCTGTTCGTCTCGGGCTCGATCGCGGCCGGCGGTGCGATCCACCACGACCTGTGGTCACTGGCGGTGACCTCGGGCGCGCGGCAGTGGCAGCGCGACCTCGACCGCCCCGGGTGGACCGCCGCGGCACAGCTGCAGCGCACCGGTCTCGCCCTCGCCGGCGGCCGCGTGATCGTCGGCTTCGGCGGCAATTACGGCGACTGCGCGCAGTACCACGGCTGGGTGATGTCGTCGCCCGAGACGAAGACCGGCAAGGTCGACGCCTACATGGTGCCGACCACGCGCGAGGCCGCGGTCTGGGCACCCTCTGGCGTCTCGGTCGGCACGAACGGCGACGTCTTCGCCGTGACCGGCAACGGCGCCTCGAGCACCACCTACGACGAGGGCGACAGCGTGCTCGAGCTCACGCCGACCATGCGCCTCGTCGACTACTTCGCTCCCCCGGACTGGGCGCAGCTCAACTCCTCCGACGGCGATCTCGGCTCCAACTCGGCGGTCGTGCTGCCCGGCAACCGGCTCGTGATCGTCGGCAAGAACACCACCGCATACCTGCTCGACGAGCAGCACCTCGGCCACATCGGTGGCCAGCTCGCCTCGGTACAGGCCTGCTTCTCCCAGGGCGGCGATGCCTGGGCGGCTCCGGACCTGCTCGTCGCCTGCCCCTTCGACTCGATGACGGCGCTCAGGGTCGGCACCTCGTCGTTGAGCGTCGCCTGGAAGGCCCCGTCGGGCGTGACCGGGTCGCCGACGATCGCGGCGGGGATCGCCTGGTCGGTGAACGGCTCGGGCACGCTCTACGGCGTCTCGCCGCGCACAGGCGCGATCGTGGTGCAGGCAGCGACGGTCGACACCGAGCACTTCGCCGCGCCGAGCGCCGGCGAGGGGCTGCTCGTGGTTGGCGGTGACGCAAACGTGCAGGCCTTCGAGGGTCCCAAGGGCTTCCTCGGCTGAACGATCCACTCGCCGGGCACTCCCGGCGCGTGGATCCGCGCGTTGCGACGTCGCAGCGTGCAGACTTGTCAACCGTGCGCGCGGTTTCGGCTCAGGGTCTCCCTGAGCGGTGCCGTTAGCTCGCGCGTGCCACGGATGGCTGAACTCGACGAAACCATGCTCGACGACGAACCACTTGACGTCGCACGAGCGAAGATCCGCGTCGTGGTGGTCGACGACCACGCGATGGTGGCCCAGGGACTGTCGGCGCTGCTCGAGGAGCAGGACGACCTGTCCGTCGTGGGGACCGCCGCCGGCGCCCGCCAGGCGCTGTCGGTGGTCGGCGAGCTCCGACCCGACGTCGTGCTCGTCGACTACCGCCTCCCCGACGGCGACGGCGCCTCCGTCACGGCCGAGATCCTGCGCCGCTGGCCGGAGACCAAGGTGGTCATGCTCTCCGCCGCCGGCGGCGACGAGCTGCTCGCCCGGGCGATCGAGGCTGGCTGCTCCGGCTTCCTGCCCAAGGAGCGTGGCGCTTCCGAGGTCGTCTCGGCGGTGCGGGCCGCCTATCGGGGAGAGTCGCTGATCCCGACGGCGGCGCTGGCGGGGCTGCTCGGCAGGTTGCGCCGCACGCCCCAGCACGGCACGAACGACCTCACCGCGCGGGAGCTCGAGGTGTTGCGCATGCTCGCCAAGGGCATGTCCACCGAGCGCATCCGCGAAGAGCTCTATCTCTCGGAGCACACCGTGCGCAACCACGTGCGCAACATCCTCGTCAAGCTCGGTGCCCACTCCAAGCTCGAAGCGGTCGCCATCGCAGCTCGCCAGGGCATCGTGTCGCTCTCCGAGAAGCGCTGAGCAGAGCTGCTGTCAGCGTCGGCGCGAGTGCGAGCGCGCTCCGCCGCCGAGCGGTGACCACAGCGCCCGACCGGGGCGCACGTGTTGCGCTCGGGTACGGCGTCCCCCACCTGCCCCCGTCCGGCCGACGCGGTGGGTCCCGCCTCCGCCCCACAGCGCGCGCAGCAGGCGCACCAAGCTCCCGGTTCCAGCCCGTGCCGCCCGTGCCGGGCGGGCGATGGCGGGGCTGGGCCGGCCGGCGGGGACCGGGCTGGGCCGGCCGGCGGGGACCGGGCTGGGCCGGCCGGCGGGGACCGGGCTGGGCCGGCCGGCGGGCGGTGAGGCGGGCGGTGAGGGGAGCAGGGTCAGCTCGGCCTGGCCCGTGACGAGGGTCATGTTGGGCCTCCCTTGCGCAGGGTCGACGGCCCGGGAGCGCCCGGGCGCGGCTGACGGGGCCAGTGGAGCGCCACGCCGAGCGGCAGCGGGGAGCACCGCGCAGAGCGGCGGCTCAGGCGTGGGCGAGGCGCAACAGCGAGGGCCCGGCGAAAGCCTCGCGCACGACCATGGCGAGGTCCTCGGGCGCCATCCTGCGGTCAACTGCGCCGACCGCGCCCTCGGCGACGAGGGCGGCGCGCGACGAGCGGTCGAGGTGGTTCGACAGCCCCACGATGGCAACCGACGGGAGCTCGCGCCGGACCGAGCGGGCGAGCGACGCCGCGCCGCCCTCGGGCAGCCGGCAGTCCACGAGCAGCAGGTCGACGCCGGAGCGCGCCAGGCGCAACCCCTCCTCGAGCGTGCTCGCCGTCCCGCTGAGCTCCAGCGCAGGTTCGCAGGCGATCGCCGCGGCCAGCTCGGCGGCGTGCATCGCCTCGGCGTCGACGAGGCCGATGCGCATCGGCGCCGCCGTCATCGACCCGGCTCCACGCGTGGCGCCGCCCCTCGCCGTGGCATGGTTGTCGAGGGAGGCGATCGCCTCGCTGCGCTGCGTCGTGGCCGGCACGGTCTGGGCGGCGGACACCCCGAACGGCCGCATCGGGTTGCGAGCGGGAGCGGTGGCGGGACGCACGCGGCGACGTGCCGCCTCGCGGGCCTGGCCTTGGGGTCGTCCGTGGCTCGTGCTGGTGTCCATGTGCCGACCTAACGGCGCGCCGCAAAGCCGCATTGAGCGCGGAGATGACCACTCTGCGTGGTGGAGAACGCGCTCAGTCGGGCACGCCCGCCGGCGCTGAACGGTTTCGCCCCGCTGGACCGTCGGGTAGTCGCCGCACGTTCCGCCCACGCGAAGGAGGCATCGAATGGCTCAGGAACTGCAGGGTGTGCGCGTCGCGTTCATCGTCGCCAACGAAGGCGTCGAGCAGGTCGAGCTGGAGCAGCCCTGGCAGGCTGTGCTCGACGCCGGCGGCCAGCCCGAGCTGATCGCGCCGCAGGCCGGGACCGTGCAGGCGATGAACCATCTCGACAAGGGCGGGACCTTCCGGGCGACCCGCACGACGGCCGAGGCCGACGTGAGCGACTACGACGCGGTGATGCTGCCCGGCGGCGTCGCCAACCCTGACAACCTGCGGATGAACGCCGACGCCGTGCGCCTGGTGCGCGACTTCTTCGAGGCCGGCAAGCCCGCGGCAGTGATCTGCCACGGCCCCTGGACCCTCGTCGAGGCCGACGTCGTCCGCGGCCGGCGCCTCACGTCCTGGCCGAGCGTGCGCACCGACATTCGCAACGCCGGCGGCGAATGGGTCGACGAGCAGGAGGTGACGGACACGAACGGGCCGAACACGCTCGTCACGAGCCGCAAGCCCGACGACCTGCCGGCCTTCAACGCCGCCATGGTGCGCGCATTCGCGCATGCCTCCAACCGCTCGGGCGCCCGCTGACCGACGCGACCCGCCGGGTTCGGCCTGCCGGGCCCAACGGGCAGGCGGCGGTCCGCCTCAGCGCTGGCCGGCGGCGAAGGCGGCGGCGGCGAGCTCGACATCCGCGGGGCTGTGCGCTGCGGAGAGCTGGACGCGAATGCGAGCACGACCCTCGGGGACCACCGGATACGAGAAGGCGATCACGTAGACGCCGGCGGCAAGCAGCCGTTCCGCCTCCCCCACCGCAACCGCCGCCTCGCCGTACATCACGGGCACGATCGGGTGCGCACCCGGCAGGATCTCGCACGCCGGCCTCGTCGAGCCAGCTGCGGAACGGCGCCGCATTGGCGTGCAGCTGCTCGCGCAGCTCGTCGCCCTTCTCGAGCAGCTCGAGGACCGCGAGCGACGCGGCGACGATCGGCGGCGGCGACGCAGTTGGAGAACAGGTACGGGCGGGAGCGCTGGCGCAACAAGCGGACGATCTCGGCGCCGGCCGCTCGTGTAGCCGCCGCTGGCGCCGCCGAGCGCCTTGCCGAGCGTCCCGGTGACGATGTCGACCCGCTCGGCGACGCCGTAGTGGCTCGGGCGTGCCGCGGCCCGTGCGGGCCGAGCGAAGCCGACGGCGTGGCAGTCGTCGACCATCACGAGCGCGCCGTAGCGGTCCGCCAGCTCGCAGATGGCGTCCAGCCGCGCGAGGTAGCCGTCCATCGAGAAGACGCCGTCGGTGGCGATCAGGATCCGCCGCGCGCCGGCGGCCTCGCTGCAGGCAGCTGCTCGAGCTCGTCCATGTCGCTGTTGGCGTAGCGCAGGCGCCGCGCCTTGCACAGCCGGACGCCGTCGATGATCGAGGCGTGGTTGAGCGCGTCCGAGATGACCGCGTCCTCCTCGCCCAGCAGCGTCTCGAACAGGCCGCCGTTGGCGTCGAAGCAGCGAGCCGTAGAGGATCGTGTCCTCGGTGCCGAGGAACTCGCTCAGGCGCTCGCTCGAGCTGCTTGATGGATCTCCTGCGGTCCCGCAGATGAAGCGAACCGAGGCGAGCCCGTAGCCCCAGCGGTCGAGCGCCTCGCGCGCGGCGGCGACGACCGCGGGATGGTCGGCGAGGCCGAGGTAGTTGTTGGCGCAGAGGTTGAGCACCTCGCGGCCGTCGGCGAGGCGCACGTGCGGCGCCCTGCGGCGAGGCGAGCAGCTGCTCGTCCTTGAACAGCCCGGCGGCGCGATCGCCTGGATCTCGGCGCAGCTGCGAGCGCAGCTCCTCGAGCTATCGGCTCCGCCGGATCGCCGTCGGCCCGGCATCTCACCAGGCTCCTGCCCAGTCGAGGATCACCTTGCCGGCGCTGCCGCCGGCTCGCCGCTCGCGAACGCCCGCTCGAACTCGGCCGCCGGGAAGCGGTGCGTGATCACGGGCGCGATGTCGAGACCGGACTGCAGCATCGCGGTCATCAGGTACCAGGTCTCGTACATCTCGCGACCGTAGATCCCCTTGACGAGTGAGCCCGTTGAAGACGATCCGGTTGAGGTCGACGGCGATCTGCGCCGTCGGGATGCCGAGCAGCGCGATCCGCCCGCCGTGCGCCATGTTCTCGAGCATCTCGCCGGAACGCGCTGCGGGCTCGCCCGACATCTCGAGGCCGACGTCGAAGCCCTCCTGCATGCCCAGCTCGCGCTGCACGTCGGCGATGCGACCCGTCGCGTGACGTCGAGCGCGACGCGTGGCGCCCATCCGTGCCGGCGAGCGCGAGCCGGTGCTCCGGGTTGACGTCGGTCACGACCACGTGGCGGGCGCCGGCGTGGCGCACGACCGCCGCGGCCATCAGCCCGATCGGCCCGGCGCCGGTGATCAGCACGTCCTCGCCGAGCACCGGGAACGAGAGCGCCGTGTGCACGGCGTTGCCGAAGCGGATCGAAGATCGCCGCGACGTCGAGGTCGATGCCGGGCGCGTGGTGCCAGACGTTGGTCATCGGCAGCGCGATGTACTCGCGCGAACGCGCCCGGGGTGGTCGACGCCGACGCCGTGCGTGTGCGCGCACAGGTGACGCCGGCCGGCCATGCAGTTGCGGCAGCGCCCGCACACCAGGTGCCCCTCGCCGCTCACCAGGTCGCCGGCGGCGAAGTCGTTGACGTTCGCGCCCACCTCGACGATCTCGCCGACGAACTCGTGGCCGACCACCAGCCCGGACCGGGACCGCTGCCCTGCGCCCAGCGCGTCCCACTCGAAGATGTGCAGGTCGGTCCCGCAGATCCCGGTCCGCAGCACCCGGATCAGCACGTCGTTGATCCCGATCTCGGGCACCGGGACCTCCTCCAGCCACAGGCCCGGCTCGGGTCGGGCCTTGACGAGCGCCTTCACCGCACCCCGCCACCGCCCACCGTCTCGGGCGCGGGGCGGTCGGGCATCGTCCCAACGATACGGCGACGGCCGGAGGCTCCCGCAACCCAGGGCGGCTCGGGCGAGGGGCGCTGCCGCGGGCGTAGCCTCGGACGGTCCGACGACGAGGAGCGACGATGCCCGACCAGCCGAGCGGAAGCACTGCACCCGATTCGACCCCCGACGGGCCGGGCTCGCCGCCGGCCTCGCTGCGGACGCTGCGCTTCCCCGGAGTCTGGGTCGCAACGACCACGCCCTTCGGCGACGACGGGGTGCTCGACCTCGACGCCTACGGCGCCAACTGCACCGCTCTGCTCGACGGCCAGGTGAGCGGGCTCGTCCCGGGCGGCTCGCTCGGCGAGTACGAGACGATGACCGACCACGAGCGGCGAGCCCTGCTCCAGACGGCGGTGGACATCGCCGGCGACCGGCGCGAGTCGTTCCCGGCGTCTCGGGCAAGTCGGCCGCCGAGGCGTTGCGCTGGACCGAGGTCGCGGCCACGCTCGGGTGCCCGGGCGTGATGTGCCTGCCGCCCACGTCGCACGCGCCGACACCGGACGAGGTCGTGGCGCACTTCCGCGAGGTGGCGCGCGTCGGACTGCCGATCGTCGTCTACAACAACCCCTTCTCGACGCGCGTCGACCTGACACCGGCGCTGCTCGCCCGGCTGGCCGAGACCGAGGAGGTCGCCGGCGTGAAGGAGTTCTCCCAGGACGTGCGGCGGGTCGCCGCCGTCCGCCAGGCGGCGCCGCGCCTCGAGGTGATCTGCGGCTGCGACGACACCCTCGTCGAGGCGATGCTGATGGGCGCGACGGGCTGGATCGCCGGCATGGCCAACGCCTTCCCCGCAGAGTCCGTCCGCCTCGTCGAGCTGTGCACGATCGGCAGCTGGCAGGAGGCCGTGGCGCAGTACCTGCCGATGCTGCCGCTGCTGCGCTGGGACGCCGACCCGAGTTCGTCCAGGCGATCAAGATCGCCCAGGACGAGGTCGGGCTGCGCGGCGGGCCCGTCCGGCTGCCGCGCCTCGCGCTGCCCAAGGACGAGGCCGACGAGGTGCGCGCCGCTCTGCGCGCCTACGGCGCGGCGCTCGCCTGATGCGCTCCTCGCTGGCGATCAGCACGGTCGACAGCCACACCGAAGGCATGCCGACCCGCGTCGTCACCGGCGGCGTGGGCGAGCTGCCGGGCGCGACGATGGCGAGCGCGGCGCGAGCACGTGATCGCGACCGTGACGACCTGCGCCGGTTCCTGATGTACGAGCCGCGCGGGCACAGCGCGATGTCGGGGGCGATCCTGCAACGACCGACCCGCGACGACGCCGACTGGGGTGTCGTCTACATCGAGGTCTCCGGATGCCTGCCGATGTGCGGGCACGGCACGATCGGCGTCGCCACCGTCCTCGTCGAGACGGGTATGGTCGCCGTTCGCGAGCCCCTGACGGTGATCCGCCTCGACACCCCGGCCGGGCTCGTCGAGGCCAGCGTGGAGGTGCGGGACGGCGCGGCACGGGCCGTGACGATTCGCAACGTGCCGTCCTACCTCCACCGGCGTGACGCCCTCGTCAAGGTCCCCGGCTACGGGGAGCTCACCCTCGACCTCGCCTGGGGCGGCAACTTCTTCGCCATCCTGCCGGCCGCCCCGCTCGGCCTGGCAGTGCGACCGGAGCGCCAGGGCGAGCTGATCGCCGCCGGGCTGGCGATCATCGACGCCGTCAACGAGCAGCTGAGCTTCGCCCATCCCGAGCACGCCGAGATGACGTACTGCCACCACGTGCTGCTCACCGAGGGCGGGGACGGCGAGGTCGCCGGGCGCTCGGCGGTGGCGATCCATCCCGGCTGGCTCGACCGCTCGCCGTGCGGCACGGGCACCTCGGCCCGCATGGCCCAGCTGCACGCCCGGGGTGAGCTCGCCCTCGGGGAGGACTACGTGCACGCCTCGACGATCGGCACCCGCTTCACCGGTCGCCTCGTCGGGACGACCACGGTCGGCGAGTTCGACGCGGTCGTGCCGACGGTCCGCGGGCGGGCGTGGATCACAGGCCTGGCGAGCTACCTGCTCGACCCCGACGACCCGTTCCCCGCCGGCTTCCTGCTCGGCGGCGCCGCGCAGGAGTGACCCAGCGGCGGTGAGCACCCGCGGCAGCGGGCGCGGCGCGCGCGCGGGCGCCGCGGTGAGCACGGGCGTCTCGGCGCTGCCTGCCGAGGTGGACGTGGCGGTCGTCGGCGCCGGCATCGTGGGCACGGCCATCGCCGCACGCCTCGCCGGCGCCGGGCTGGAGGTGTGCGTGCTCGAGGCGCGCTCGCCCGGCGCCGGGTCGAGCTCCTCGGGCGAGGGGAACATTCTCGTCTCCGACAAGCTGCCCGGCCCCGAGCTCGAGCTGGCGCTGCGCAGCGTGCAGCTGTGGCCGCGTTCGCCGAGGAGGCCGGCGACCGCTTCGAGTTCGAGCCCAAGGGCGGGGTCGTGGTCGCCTGGGACGACGAGCAGCTGGCGGCTCTCGCTGCACTCGCCGCGCGACAGGCCGCATCCGGCGCACGCGTGCGCATGCTCGATGCAGCCGGTGTCGCCGAGGTCGACCCGGCGTTGACGCGCAGCCTCGCCGGCGGCGCCCTCTACGACGACGACTGCCAGGTCAACCCGATGCGGGTCGTCGCCCTCCAGGCGGCGCAGGCGCTCGGCGCCGGTTGCGTCGTCGCCCGCGGCGTCGAGGTGATCGGCGCCGAGCGCGAGCCCGACGGCGAGCACCCCGCCGGGCGGATCGTCGCCGTGCGTACGAGGACCTCGGGCTCCGGCGGCGGCGCCGGTGCCGGCGGGGTGGGCCGGCTGCGCGTCCGGCGCGCCGTCGTCGACGCCGCCGGACCGTGGTCGGGCGAGCTCGCCTCGCGCCTCGACGCCTCACTCCCGGTTGAGCCGCGCCGCGGGCACGTTCTCGTCACCGAGCCGATGCGGCCGCTCACGACGCACAAGGTCTACGAGGCCGGCTACGTCGGGACGATCCACGCCGGGAGCGGAGCCGGCGGAGGTCACGGCTCGGGCGGGCGCCGCGACGCCGCGGTGAACGATGCCGGGGGCGAGGGGCGCGGCGACGGCGCGGGCGAGCCGGTGCGGTTTGCGAGCGTTGTCGAGTCGACGGTCAGCGGCACGGTGCTGCTCGGCTCCTCGCGCGAGTTCGCAGGTTTCTCGCCCCTTCCCGACCAGGCGGTCATCGCCGAGATCGCCCGCCGAGCGATACGCATGTTCCCCGGCCTCGCCGCAGTCCGCCTGCTGCGCACCTACGTCGGTTTCCGCCCCGCTACCCCGGACCGGTTGCCGGCGATCGGTTGGAGTCCCCATGTGGCTGGGCTGTTGCACGCCACCGGGCACGAGGGCGCCGGGATCGGCCTCTCCCAGGCCACCGCGGAGCTCGCCGAGTCGCTCCTCGCGGGCTTGGCGCCTGAGGTGCCGGCTTTCAGCCCGGCGCGCTTCGTCGTCGTGCCGGCGACGCCGTGAGGGGCCGACGCGACCGTGGGGCCGACGCGGCCGCCCGGCCATGCTTGTCCTTCTTCTTCGACGGCAGGCCGATGCGCGCCTCCGCGGGCGTGACCATCGCCGGCGCCCTGATCGAGAACGGGGTGCGCGGCGTGGCGGACGACGCGGGTCCTCGGCCAGCCGCGGGGCCTGCTCTGCGGCATCGGCACGTGCTTCGACTGCCTCGTCGACGTCGGCGAGCGACAGGCGGTGCGGGCGTGCCTCACCCCGCTGCACGAGGGCGACGAGGTGCGCACCTCGGCCTCGATCGGCGGAGCACCATGAGGGCCGCCCACGACGTTCTCGTCGTCGGCGCGGGTCCCGCCGGGATGGCCGCCGCGGCGGCGGCCGCCGATCGCGGCGCACGCGTCGTGCTCGTCGACGCCGCCGCTCGACTCGGCGGTCAGATCCACCGCCAGCCCCTCGCCGACGACGGCGGGCTGGCACCAGGAGCGCGCGGTGGGGGCGCCGGCCCGTCGCTGCCGGCGCGCTTCGGCCGGCTCGCCACCCACCCCGGCGTCGAGCTGGCGCTCGGCGCCGCCGTGTGGACGATCGGCCGCGACGGGGAGGTGTTCGTCGCCCGCCTCGAGGGCGTGCAAACGCTGCGCGGGCGCACCGCCGTCCTCGCGACCGGGGCGTCGGAGCTCTTCCTCCCGTTCGAGGGCTGGGAGCTGCCCGGCGTCGTCAGCGCGGGCGCTGCCCAGGCGCTCTGGAAGAGCCAGCACGTGCTGGTGGGGCGGCGCGTGCTCGTCGCGGGCGCCGGACCGTTCCTCCTCCCCGTCGCCGCCGGCCTGACGAGAGCGGGTGCCCGCGTCGCCGCCGTGGTCGACGCGGCGCGCCCGGCGCGCCTGGCAACGCGCTCGCTCGCCACGCCTGCCGCCGCGCGAAGGCGGCCGAGGCGCTCGGCTACCTCGCCACCCTCGCCTCGCACCGTGTGCCGCTGCTCACCGGGCGCGCCGTTCTCGCCTGCGAGGGCGCAGGCCGGGTCGAGGCGGCGGTCGTCGCCCGCCTCGACCAGGCCTGGCGACCGCTACCCGGAACGGAACGGCGCTTCGAGGTCGACGCCGTCTGCGCCTCCTTCGGCTTCGTGCCGCGTCTCGAGCTGGCGCGCCAGCTCGGGGCACGAGAGAGGGTTGCTGCCGGCCATCCCGCCGTCACCGTCGAGTGCGACGAGTCGATGGCGACCTCGGTGCACGGGCTCTTCGTGGCTGGCGAGCTCACCGGCGTCGGCGGCGCCGAGGTCGCCGAGCTCGAGGGCGAGACGGCTGGACATGCCGCCGCCGGCCTGCTCGGGCTGGCGGACCGCCGAGCAGCGACGCAGGTTGCGCTTCAGCGCCGGCGGCTCGTCGCCGCCCAGCGCTTCGCTGCCGGCCTCGCTCCGTGGTGGCGGCTCCGGGCGGGTGCGCTCGACTGGGCGCCGGGCGACACCGTCGTCTGCCGCTGCGAGGACGTGACGATGGGGGCCTTGCGAGCCGCGCTGGCCGAGGGCGCAGAGAGCGCTCGCGACGTGCGCAACCGGACCCGCTGCGGCATGGGGTACTGCCAGGGACGAACCTGCGGCCCGGTCGTGCAGCTGGCGCTCGCCTCGTCGACCGGTCGGCCGATCGACGAGGTCGGCGACCTCAACAAGCGACCCGTCGCTGTGCCGGTGCCGCTCGGCGAGGTGGCAGCGCCCGACGCCGGCGTCTGAGCTACGAGGCGCAGCGGAAGCCGAGGTTGCCCATCGTGCTCCCCGGCTCGGTGCCGTTGCGCGCGCCGACGCGATAGCGGGCGCAGTACGAGGCGTGGCAGAGATACGAGCCACCACGGGTCACCCGCTCGGTCCCCTGCGCCGGGCCGACGGGGTTGCGCAACGGAGATGCGGCGTAGTAGTCGCCCGCATACCAGTCTGCGCACCATTCCCACACGTTGCCGGTCATGTTCCAGACCCCGAGCCCGTTCGGCTCATAGGCGTCGACGGGAGCGGTGCCGTACCAACCGTCGTCGCAGGTGTTGCGGATCGGGAAGTCCCCCTGCCAGACGTTCATCGCGTGGCGGCCCCCCGGCTCGAGCTCGTCACCCCAGGGAAAGCAGCGGTCCTCCAGCCCGCCGCGGGCGGCCAGCTCCCACTCCGCCTCGGTCGGCAGCCGCAGGCCCGCCCAGGCCGCGAAGCTCGAGGCGTCCGACCACGAGACGTGGACGACGGGGTGGTCGGCGCGCCCCTCGAGCGAGGACGCCGGCCCCTCCGGCGCTCGCCAGCTGGCCCCGGCGAGCGCCACCCACCACGGCGCCGAGGTCGGCCTACCGAGCTCGACGGCACCGTCGACGGGCTCCTCGAGCAACCCGGCAAAGACGAAGGACCAGCCGCAGCGCTCGGCCTCGGTGGTGTGCCCGGTCGCCTCGACGAACTCGGCGAACTGCGCGTTGGACACGGCCGTGGCGTCGATGCGGAACGGCTCGAGCACGACCAGGTGCGCCGGGCGCTCGTCCTTCGCACCGTAGGGATGGCGCTCGGGCGTGCCCATCGTCAGCTCGCCGCCGAGCTCGACCATCGGGCGCGCCACGGTCAGCCTGCCGGTGCGGCGTCGGCCGCCAGCCGTTCGAGAACGTCCCGCAGCTCGGCGACCACCTCGGGGCGCCGCGACCACAGGTTGTCCCGCTCGCCGGGATCCTCGCCCAAGTCGTAGAGCTGACCGGGAGCGCCGGGCTCGGGCGGCCCCCCCGCCGGCGGCGGCCACCCTCCGGAACCGCCCGTGCCGAGGACGAGCTTCAGCTCCCCTTCGCGCAGGGCGAGAACGCCACGCTGGGAGTGATGAACGAGCGAGGTCCGTGATCGCCCCGTCCCGTCGCCGAGCAGGACGGCGGCGAAGCTGGCGCTGTCCTCGGCGGCGTCGGGGAGGTCGCCCCCGACGAGCTCGGCGATGGTGGCGAACAGGTCCATCAAGCTGACCAGGGCGTGCGAGCGGACCCCGGCGGCGATCCGGCCGGGCCAGGAGACGATCAGCGGCTCGCGATGCCCGCCCTCCCAGATGTGCGCCTTGAAGCCGCGCCAGTCACCCGAAGGGCGGTGGCCGTAGGTGTTGTAGACCTCGGTCCCGTCGGGCGCGAGCACGCGGTCGCCGGGAAGGGCGCCGTTGTCGCTCGTCACGACGAACACGGTGTCGTCCCAGGCTCCCGCGGACTCGAGCTCGGCGCGCAGCTCGCCGACCGCATGGTCGACGAACCAGACCAGGTCGCCCCTCGGGCCCGCTGAGCTGCGGTTCCGGGCGATGGCCGGCACCACGCTCTCGGTGCAGGGCTCGTGCGGCGCGTCGAGCGCGACGTAGACGAAGAACGGCGCCGAGCCGTCCACGCGGCGCCGCGCCGCGTCGGCGATGACGGCACGCGCCGTGGCGAGGATCGCCGGGTCGGCCTCGTCGTGGCGCCATCCGGGGGAGGCCATCCCGGCCCGGCCGGTATAGGGCTGGTCCTCGTCGTAGTGGCGCGGCGGGTCGAGGAAGCGGTCGCCCTCGATGAAGCCATAGGGAGGCTGGCAGGTGGGGCAGCCCGAGGTCCCGAAGAAGTAGTCGAAGCCGAGCTCGAGGGGGCCGCCGCTGAGCGGTCGCTCGAAGTCGATCTGCTCCTCCAGCGCGCGCGTCGCCTCCGGCCACGGGGGCGGCCGCCTGAGGTCGAGGTCGGCGCCCGCCCGGGCGGAGTAGCCGAGGCCGAGGTGCCACTTGCCGACTGCGGCGGTCCGGTAGCCGAGCCGCTGGAGGAACCTCGCCAGCGTCGGCCGGTCCGCTTCGATGAGCGGGCCTTCGTAGCTCGCGAGCACGCTGCGCTTGAGTGCCGAGCGCCAGCAGTACCGCCCGGTGAGGATGCTGTAGCGCGAGGGGGTGCAGACAGCCGACGAGGAGTGCGCGTCGTCAAAGCTCATCGCCTCGTTCGCCAGCCGGTCCATGTTCGGCGTCGGGACGAGCGAGGCGGCGTTGAACGCCCCGACGTCACCGATGCCCATGTCGTCGGCGAGCACGATCACGACGTTCGGCCGCTCTGCTCCCCCGGGACCGGAGGTTCCCCCGGGGCCGGAGGAAGCGCTCACCGCGAGTAGCTGCGCAGCGGCGGGCCGAGCCGCTCCAGGTCCACCTCGACGCCGAGGCCGGGCTCGTCGGGGGCGCTCCCCCACCCGTCCTTGGAGCGCGGCTCGTACCCGGCGATGTGCTCGATCGTCCAGTCGTTCATGAACGACGCGGCGTAGAACGCCTCGGGTGAGACCGACGCCGCCAGATGGCTCACCGCAGCGGTCGTGAGATCGCCTCCCCAGGTGTCCTCGATCGTCAGGCGCAGGCCGAGCTGCTCGGCGAGCTCGCGTATCAGGCGGGCGTTGGACAGGCCGCCGACGCGGCTGATCTTCAAGTTGATGGCGTCCATCGCCCCCGCCTCGTAGCAACGCAACAGAGCGGCGACGTCGGTGATCACCTCGTCGAGCACCATCGGCATCGACGAGAGCCGACGGACGGCGATGCACTCCTCGATCGTCGGGCAGGGCTGCTCGAGCCGAACACGTGGCAGCTGCTCGAGCAGGCGCACGGCGAGGGTCGCATCCTGTAGGCGCCACGCGCCGTTGGCGTCGGCGACGATCACGTCCTCCTCGCCGGTGGCCTCGAACACGGCGCGCACACGCTCGGCGTCCTCGGCGGGCACGCCCCCGATCTTCAGCTGCAGACGATGGATGCCGGAGGCAGTTGCCTGGCGTGCGAATTCGGCCATCTCCCCGGGCGGCCCGAGCGGGACGGCGACGTACAGCGGGAAACGCTCTTGTCGCGACCCGCCGAGCAGGACATGGCACGGCAGCCCGGCGATCCTGCCCAGCAGGTCGAGGCAGGCCACGTCGAGCACGCTCTTCGCGTAGCCGTGGCCGCGCAACGCCTGCTCCATCGCCGCACCGACCGCTGCGCTGCTGGCCGCCTCGACACCGATGAGCGCCGGCGCCAGCTCCTCGAGCGCAGCGAGCACCCCGCGAGCAAAACCGGGCAGGTAGGTCGCACCGAGGGGGCACACCTCGCCGTAACCGGTCTGCCCGCTTGCCGAGCTGACCGCCACGACGACGCTTTGCAGCACGTCCACCGCGCGGCCCTGCGACATGACGTAGCTGCCGTCCGCGTAGGTGAGGTCGTAGGCGAAAACGCGGACCTCCGTCACCCTGCTGCCGTCGATGGACCCGACCACCGCACCTCCCTCGCGCGAGCAGCCTCGCCCTCGTTCGATTCTTTGCTGTTGTGAGATAGCTCGCTCTGCACAGCTGCCTCGGCTCGGCACCGGGTCTGCATCCGGGATGCGCTGAGCGTAGTTGATCGAGGGAACTTCCCATGGAGATCGGGCTGATCGGCTCCTCGTGGCACACCGGCCCGGCACCCCGACGACGGCGGGCTTGTTTGTTGACCGGGTGCAGGTTGTCAGATAACCTCCGCTCCCTCGATCGTCGACGAAGGGGGCCTTCATGAGACTGCACGACCCGTCCCGCACACGACCCCGGCGCCGCCTCCGGCTCGCGCTCGGCGGCCTCGTGCTCGGAGCCGCCGCCACCGGCGCGGTCGCCACCGGCGGGGTCGCCGGCGCCGGCGCCGCCACACGGCACGCCGCGCTGCCCTCGACGCTCACCTGGGGCATCAGCGCCACGCCACGCACGCTGTTCGGCCCGAGCGACTACGCCTCCGAGGCCGAGCTGCTGATGACCCTGATCCAGGGTCAGATGAACACCTACGGCCCGCAGGAGCAGCTCGAGCCGGGCATCCTCTCGCTCCCCAGGGAGGTGAACCCGCTCGAGTACCAGTACACGCTGCGCTCGGGCGTGAAGTTCTCCGACGGCAACCCGGTGACCGCCACCGACATCGCCTACACGCTCAACCTGCAGCTCAACCCGAAGCTGGCCTCCCAGGAGGGCGGCCTGTTCGCCAACGTCAAGTCGATCACCTCCTCGGGCAACACGATCACGATCAGCCTCTCGCACCCGGACGCCCTCGTCCGCCAGCTACCGGCGACGATCTGCGGTCTCGTCTACGAGAAGGCCTCGGTCGAGAAGAACCTGCTCGACTACGGCACGCCGCAGGTGCTGCCGATCGGGGCGGGGCCATACGAGGTGCAGTCCTACGTCCCCGACAGCCAGATCACCCTGGCGCCGAACCCGTACTACTACGGGCCAAAGCCGCACTTCTCGAGCATCGTGTTCAAGATCATCCCCAACCTCAACACGATGCTGCTGGCGCTGAAGAGCGGCCAGATCGACGGCACCTTCCTCTACGACCTGTCGCAGCTGAGGGAGTTCGAGTCCGTCGCCACGATCGAGCGCTACTCGGGGCTCATCTGGCGCGGCCTGACGATGGACATGACCCAGGCCCCGTTCTCCGACATCCACGTGCGCCGGGCCCTCTACTACGCCACCAACCGCGCCGTCATCACCGCCGCCACCGGCGCCGGCGTGGCGCAGGTCTCGACGACGGTCAACGAGCCGGCGATCTACGCCGGGTCGCTGCCCGGCACCGAGGTGCGCGACCTCTACGCCCAGATCCAGGTCTTCCCCTACAGCGTGGCCAAGGCCAAGGCGGAGCTGGCGCAGTCGTCGGTGCCGCACGGGTTCAACATGACCCTCAACGTGCCCGAGGACAGCTCGACCGCGGTGACGATGTCCCAGATCCTGAAGAGCGAGTGGGCCCAGATCGGGGTCAACGTGACGCTGCGCCTGATGCCGGGCGGCCCGCGCTTCCAGATCATCTTGAACCACAAGCCGGACCTCGGCGTGCAGATCATCGGCAACATTCCCGACGCGCTCGACCCCGTCGAGATGCCCTGGGAGTACTTCTCCAGCCAGCAGGCGGTCGTGAACGGCAACAACTCGTCCAACCTGCGCGTGCCGGCGGTCGACGGGCTGATCAACGCCGCCCAGGGCGCCAGCCTGTCTGCCTCGGCCAAGGACACGATCGAGGCGGCGATCCTCGCCTCGAAGTACGTGCCGATCATCCCGATCGTCTGGGACGACGGCGTCGTCGCCGTCCAGCACGGCTGGCACCTGCCGGGCCTGCAGGCCTTCACGCCGGCGACGTACTGGACCGAGAACATCCAGGGCTGAGCTTGACGCCGGGACGACAGGGCCGCTGATGACGGCGGCTCCCCTGTCCGGCGCGGGCCTTGCCCCCGAGCCGCAGCACGACAGCGCCCCGGCCGGCCGCCAGCTGGCGGCCGGCCGGCGGCGCACCCTCGCCGCGTACGCGGGCCGGCGCCTGCTCATGCTCGTGCCGCTCGTCTTCGTCCTCTCGGTCGTCGTCTTCCTCCTGGCCGAGCTCGTGCCCGGGGGCGTCGTGGCGGCCCTCATCGGCGGCCACGCCACGAACACGGCGACGGTCGACGCGCTGCGGGCGCGCTACCACCTCAACGAGTCGCTGATCAGCCAGTACCTCTACTGGGCCGGTCAGGTGCTGCACGGCAACCTCGGCCAGTCGACCTTCACCAGCCAGTCGGTGGCGAGCGAGATCTGGTCACGCCTGCCCTACTCGCTCGTGCTCAACGTCTGCGGCCTCGCCCTCGCCCTCGTCATCGGCGTGCCGCTCGGCTCGGCCGCCGCGGCGCGCCGGGGCGGGCTCGTCGACCGCGTCTCGGTCGGCGCCGGGATCTTCCTCTCGAGCGCGCCCAACTTCGCCATCGCCATCGCCCTCGTCTACCTGCTGGCGGTCAAGGTGAGCGTGTTCCCGCTGGAGGGCACGGGAACCGGCCTGGCGAGCGAGGCGTGGCACCTCGTGCTGCCGAGCATCGTGATGGCGCTCGGCCCGCTCGGCTTCGTCACCAAGATCAGCCGCGCCTCGATGCTCGAGCAGCGCTCGACGGACTACGTCGCCTTCGCCCTGGCGCGTGGCGTCTCCCGGCGTCGGGTGTACGCGAGCTACGTGCTGCGCAACGCGATGATCCCGATCCTCACCGCCTCGGGCCTCATCATCGCCACCAGCCTGACGGCGACGGTGTTCGTCGAGAACGTCTTCTCCATCCCCGGGCTCGGCAGCATGCTCGTCACCTCGGCCGAGAACACCGACATCCCGGCGATCCAGGGCCTCGTGCTCTTCGTCGCCGTCTGGGTCGTGCTCGTCAACCTGCTCGTCGACATGTGCTACGTGCTCGTCGATCCGCGGGTGAGCTTCGGTCGGGCGGCACGATGAGCGCCGTCGGACGAGGGCGACTCGGTGCGGGCCACCCGGTGAGGACCCCGAGGTGAGCGTCGTCACGCTGCCGGCGGCCGCGAGCGAGGCACGCCGAGGCCGCCGCGCCCGGCGGGTACCGCTCGGCATCGCCGTCTCGATCGGCTTCGTGCTCGCGGTCACCGGCGCCGCGATCGCAGGGCCGCACTTCGTGACGGCCGCCGCCAACAACCTGAACCCGCTCGAGCAGGGCTACGCCCCCTCCGCCGCGCACTGGCTCGGCACCGACGACCTCGGCCGCGACGTCGTGGCCCGCATCGTCGCCGGCGCCGGCGCGGCGCTGCTCGGCCCCGCTGTCATCGCCACCAGCGGGCTCGTCGTCTCGGCGCTGCTCGGCATCGCCGCGGGCTACCTCGGCGGCCTCGTCGACACGATCACGATGCGCGTCGTCGACTTCTTCTTCGCCCTGCCGGCGCTGCTGCTCACCATCGTGATCGTCACCGTCGTGCGCGGCGGCTACTGGATCGCCGTGCTCGTCATCGCCGTGCTCAACGTGCAGGGCGACCTGCGCCTCGTGCGCGGGGCGGCGCTCGAGCAGCGATCGCTTCCCTACGTCGAGGCAGGACGGGTGGCCGGCTTCTCCGCCCCCCGGGTGATGTACAGGCACATCGCCCGCAACATCCTGCCCATCTTGCTCGCCGACTTCGCCGTCGACTTCGCCGGCTCCCTCGTCGCTCTCGCCGGCCTCGCCTTCCTCGGGCTCGGCGCCCCGCCCGGGACCCCGGACTGGGGGACGATGCTCACCGAGGGCCAGACGGTGCTGCTCGAGAACCCCTTCGCCGCCCTCGGCCCGGGGCTGGCGATCATCGCCCTCGCCGTCGCGGTCAACCTGATCGGCGACTGGCTCTACGAGCGCCGCGCCGTCGCCGCGGAGCGGCGCTGATGGGCGGCCCGAGCCTGCTCGAGGTCGAGGGGCTGCGGATCGAGTTCCGCGCCCGCGACAGCGGGGCCGTGGCGACCATCCTCGACGGCGTCGACCTCGCCGTCGCCGAGGGCGAGACCGTCGGCATCGTCGGCGAGTCCGGCAGCGGCAAGTCGATGCTCGCCAAAGCCGTGGCGCGCCTCTTGCCGCGCAACGTCTACGCCAGCGGAGCCGTGCGCTTCTGCGGCACCGACGTGCTGACACTCGGGCGGCGCGAGATGGACGCCCTGCGCGGCAGCGGGATGACGATCCTCTACCAGGATCCCTTCACGATGCTCAACCCGCTGCTCACCTGCGGCGACCACATCGCCGAGGGCCTGCCGGGAGGGCGGACCCGGCGCGGCCGGCGAGGGTTGCGTGGGGAGGCGGCGAGGCGCCTCGCCGAGGTCGGCATCGTCGACCCCGACGTCGTCGAGCGCTACCCCTTCCAGCTCTCGGGCGGCATGCGCCAGCGCGTCGCCATCGCCGCGGCGCTCGCCCGCGACCCGGCGCTGCTCATCGCCGACGAGCCCTCGACCGCCCTCGATGTCACCACCCAGGCCGAGGTGCTCGAGCTGCTCGCCACGATCCAGCGACGGCGCGGGATGGGGCTCTTGCTCATCACCCACGACCTGCGCGTCGCCTTCAGCGTCTGCTCGCGCGTCTTCGTGCTCTACGCCGGCAACGTGCTCGAGACGGCCCCCGCGCCCGCGCTCGACGCCGAGCCGCTCCACCCCTACACCCTCGGCCTGCTCGGCTCGGACCCGCCGGTCCACCACCGGGTCTCGCCGCTGCCGGTGATCGAAGGCGCGGTGCCGGTCTTCGACGCCGTGGCGGACCGTTGCGCCTTCGCCCCGCGCTGTCAGTGGTGCGAGCCCGCCTGCGAGGCCGGCCGGCCGCCGCTCGTCGAGGTCGGCGCCGGGCGCCGCTCGGCCTGCCGGCGCGCCGGCGAGCTGGCCGGCGAGATGGCGGCACGGCGAGCCGGGTTCGCCGGCCGGGGCGGCGCTCCCCAGCCCGCCGCCGACGAGCCGGCGCCGGCCGCCGCCGTGCTGCGGGTGAGCGGGCTCAAGAAGACCTTCCTCAGCCGCCACGGCCGCCCGACCGAGGCGCTGCGCGGCGTCGACCTCGTCGTCGGCCGCGGCGAGAGCGTCGGCCTCGTCGGCGAGTCCGGGTCCGGCAAGACGACCGTGGCCCGTTGCATCGTCGGCCTCGAGACCCCGACGGCGGGCACGATCGAGGTCGCCGGGGTGGCACCGGGGGATCGGCGCGGCCTGCACCGCGCGGTGCAGATCGTCTTCCAGGATCCGTACTCCTCCCTCGACCCACGCCAGCCGGTCGGCTCGGCGATCGCCGAGGTGCTGAAGGTGAACGGCTGCGATCGCCAGCGCGTCGCCGAGCGCGCCGCCGAGCTGCTCGACGAGGTCGGCCTTCCCGCCTCGTACCTACGCCGGCTGCCGGCCACGCTCTCGGGCGGGGAGCGCCAGCGCATCGCCATCGCCCGGGCGCTCGCCGTCTCGCCGTCGCTGCTCGTCTGCGACGAGCCGGTGTCGGCCCTCGACGTCTCGGTGCAGGCGCAGGTGCTCAACCTGCTCTCCCGCCTGAGGGCGCGGCTCGGGCTCAGCTTCCTGTTCATCACCCACGACCTGGCGGTCGTGCGCCAGGTCGCCGACCGCATCTACGTCTGCCTGAAGGGCGAGATCGTCGAGCACGGGCCGGTCGAGCAGGTGCTCGATCACCCCCACCACGAGTACACGCGGCGCCTCATCGACTCGATCCCGGTCACGACCGCCGAGCTCGCCGCCACCGCGGCGGCCCGATCGGAGCAAGGAGGATGACGGCGCAACGGTCGCGCACCCTCGTCTACCGCCAGCCGGCCACCAAGTGGCTCGAGGCGCTGCCGGTCGGCAACGGCCGACTCGGCGCGATGGCCCACGGCCGGGTGCACAAGGAGGTGATCCAGCTCAACGAGGAGACGCTGTGGACCCGCCCGGTCGGCCCGCGCCTCAACCCGCTCGCGCTCGGCCGCCTCGGGGCGGTGCGCCAGGCCCTGCTCGCCGGCGAGGGGCGCCGTGCCCAGTTCCTCGCCGAGCTCGGCTCCTTCGGCGTCCCCCGCTCGCAGGCCGCCTACCAGACCCTCGGCCACCTCACCCTGCTCTGCTTCGGGCACCACGAGGAATGGGCCGAGGACTACCTGCGGACCCTCGACCTCGACGACGGCGTCGCTCGCCTGAGCTACCGCCTGAGCGGCGTCGAGCACCGCCGCGAGCTCATCTCGAGCGCGCCGGACCAGGTGATCGCCGTCCGCCTCGAGGCACTGCCTCCCGCCGGCCCGGAGCAGCCGCCGCCCTACGAGCTCGGCGTCGAGCTGTGGCGCCGTTTCGACGGGCGCAGCGTCGCCCGCTCGGCGAGCGAGCTCGAGTTCCGCGGCCGGGCCGGCTCCAACGGCTCGCGCTTCGTCGCCGTCTGCCGCGTGCTGCCCGAGGGAGGGAGCTGCGAGGGGGTCGGCGACCACCTCCACGTCACCGGCGCGAGCGCGCTGACGGTGCTGCTGGCCGCCGAGACCGACTTCTCCGCAGAGGACCCGGCGGCGAGGGTGATGGCCACGCTCGACAACGCGAGCGCGCTCGGGTGGGCCGAGCTGCGCGCCCGGCACCTCGAAGACCACCGCCGCTTCCTCGGTGGCTTCGCCCTCGAGCTCGAGCCGACCCGCGCCGCGCTCGAGGACCTGCCCACCGACGCCCGCCTGGCGCGCATCGCCTCGGCCGGTGACGACCTCGGCCTGCTCTCGCAGTACCTCGCCTTCGGGCGCTACCTGCTCGCCGGCTCGAGCCGGCCGGGCTGCCAGCCGGCCAATTTGCAGGGCATCTGGAACGAGTCCTTCATGCCGGCCTGGGACTCCAAGCACACGATCAACATCAACTCCGAGATGAACTACTGGGGCGCCGAGCCCGCCGGGCTGCCCGAGACGCACCTGCCGCTGTTCGACCTGCTCGATCGGATGCGCGCCCACGGCGGCGAGGTGGCGCGGGTGCACTACGGCTGCCGCGGCTTCGTCGCCCACCACAACACCGACTTGTGGGCCGACTGCGCGCCGCTCGACAACGTCAACTGCGGGCTGTGGCCCTTCGGCGCCGTCTGGCTGGCGCTGCACCTGTGGGAGCACTACGCCTTCGACCCCGACGAGGAGTTCCTCGCCCGGCGCGCCTGGCCGCTCATGAGCGAGGCGGCCCGCTTCGTGCTCGACCTCGCCGTGCGCGGCGGCGACGGCCGGTTGATGCTCGGACCGAGCCTCTCGCCCGAGAACGCCTACCGCGACGAGCGCGGCGTGCGCGTCGCGCTCACGATGAGCGCCAGCGGCGACGTCGAGCTCACCTCGTCGCTCTTCGCCCGCTGCCTCGACGCGGCAGCGATCCTCGGCATTGCTGACGAGCTCACCGGCGAGCTCGCCGTGGCGCTGGCCGACCTGCCGCCGCTTCGCGTCGGGCGCCACGGGCAGCTGATGGAGTGGATCGAGGACTACGAGGAGTGGGAGCCCGGTCACCGCCACTACTCGCACCTCATCTCTCTCTATCCGGCCGACGGGATCTCGCCGCGGCGGACGCCCGCGCTCGCTGCGGCCGCGCGCGCCTCGCTGGCACGGCGCCTCGCCAACTTCACCGTCGCCGGCGGCTGGAGCCGGGCCTGGGCCACCGCGCTGTGGGCGCGCCTCGGGGAGGGCGACCTCGCCTACGGGCAGCTGCTACACCTCTTGCGTGACCACACCGAGCGCAACTTGATGGACAGCTCGCCGCCGGGCGGCACCAACCCGCTCTGGACGTTCCAGATCGACGGCAACCTCGGCGCCGTCGGCGCCGCCTGCGAGCTGCTCGTGCAGTCCCACGACGGCGGCATCGAGCTGCTGCCCGCCCTGCCCTCGGCCTGGCCGAACGGCTCGGTGCGCGGGCTGCGGGCCCGCGGCGGCTTCGAGCTCGACCTGTCGTGGCGCAGCGGCCGCCTGTCGGCGGCCACCCTGCGCTCGCGGCGCGGCCTGCCGATCGTGCTGCTCGACGCCGAGCGGCTCTCGGTCAGCCTCGACAGCGAACCGGTTCCAACCCACCTCTCCCCCGCCGGGGAGCGCAGCTTCGCAACACGGCCCCGTGCCGCCTACGAGCTGCTCCCCACCCTCGAGCCGGTGCCGGGCACGCCCGGGCAGCCGGCGCAGGCGCTCGGCCGCTGGGGCCTGCCGGTGCGGCTGCAGGCGCAGGTCTGAGATGGCCCGCGACGTCGACGCCGTGCAGACCAGACCGCTCGGCCCGCAGGTGGCGCACGAGCTGATCAGCGCCGTGCTGCGCGGCGCCTACCCGCCGGGGGCGGGGCTCCCCTCCGAGGAGGCGCTGTGCGAGCGCTTCTCGGTCAGCCGGCCGACGGTGCGCGAGGCGGTGAAGATCCTGGCGGCGGTCGGCATGGTGCGCACCCGCCAGGGCCAGGGCTCGGTCGTGCTGCCCGAGATGCGCTGGAACGAGCTCGCGCCCGAGCTGCTCGTGGCTCGCTGCGAGACCGGTACCGCCGAGGAGGTCCTGGCCGAGGTGATCGAGCTGCGCGCCGTGCTCGAGGCGCGCGCCGCGGAGCTGGCCGCGCAGCGCGCAGGCCCGAGCGACCTCGAGCGGCTGCACGCCCACCTCGTCGCCATGCAGGCCTCGGTCGAGGACCGCGCCGCCTTTGTCCGTCACGACGTGCAGTTCCACCGGGAGATCCTCGTGCTCGGCGGCAACCGGCTCATCGTCACGCTCTTCGACCTGCTCGAGCCGATGCTCGTCTCGGCACGGGCCATCGCGCTCGACCACCAGGCGCATCCCGAGGGCGTGCTGCGCGGGATCGAGGAGCACCGCGAGATCCTCGAGGCGCTGTCGACCGGTTCGCCGAAGGCGGTGCGGCGCGCCGTCGAGCACCACCTCTCCTGGGTGCAGGGCCGCGTCGACTCCTTCCGCACCGCCCGCCGAGTACCCTGACCGCGCCGCGCCACCCGGCGCGAGAGGTGGACCCCGTGAGCGACGCCGTCCAGCACGAGCTCGGCTTCGAGCCGCTTCCCGAGCTGTTCCAGAAGAACTTCTCGCCCGAGGAGCTCGCCGCGCGGCGACTCGCCCTCCTCGATCGTCTCGGTGCCGACGACATCGCCCTGCTGCAGGGAGCCCCGGCGCCGTCGTCCTCGGAGACCTTCCGCCAGAGCAACGACTTCTTCTACCTGAGCGGCGTGGAGGTCCCCCACGCCTACCTGCTCCTCGACGGCCGGACGCGCACGACGACGCTGTACCTCCCCCACCGCGACGCCCAGCTCGAGTCGAGCGAGGGCCGTCGCATCTCGGCCGAGGACGCCGATGAGGCTGCGCGACTGACGGGGATCGAGACCGTCGCCGGGTCCGAACGGCTCGCCGTCGACCTGCAGCGGCTGGTGCTCAAGCGTGGCCCGTTGCGCTGCTACACCCCGTTCAGCCCGGCCGAGCGAGCGCGGGCGATGCGCGACCAGCTGTTGCGCAGCGCAGCTGCGAGGGCGTCGGACCCCTGGGACGCTCCCGAACGACGCGAAGCGCGCTTCGTGCGACTGCTCGGCGAGCGCTTCCCCGAGCTCGCCGTGGCGAACCTCTCGCCCGTGCTCGACCGGATGCGCCTCGTGAAGAGCGAGTCCGAGCTCGCCCTGCTGCGCATCGCCGGGCGCCTGACGGCATCGGCGGTGACCGAGGCGATGGGCTGCACGCGGGCCGGCATCATGGAGTTCGAGCTCGCCGCGGTGGCCGACTTCTACTTCGCCGCGGGAGGGGCCCACGGCGAGGGCTACCACGCCATCGTCGCTTCCGGGCACAACGCCTGGTTCGGCCACTACGGGCGCCTCGGGAGCGCCCTGCAAGCCGGCGAGCTCGTTCTCATGGACTACGCGCCCGACGTCGGCTACTACACGAGCGACATCGGCCGGATGTGGCCGGTGAGCGGGCGGTACAGCCCGCTGCAGCGGCTCCTCTACGGCTTCATCGTCGAGTACCACCGCAAGCTGCTCTCCTTGATCCGGCCCGGCGCGCTCCCGAGCGACATCCTCGAGGAGGCCGCGGACCTCATGCGCGAGCGGATCGAGGCGCTGCACTTTCCCACCTCGGCGTACAAGGACGCCGCGCTCGAGGCGCTGCGCTTTGCCGGGCACCTCTCCCACCCCGTCGGCATGTCGGTGCACGACGTCGGCGACTACACCGCGGCACCCCTCGAGACCGGGACGGTCTTCGCCCTCGACCCGATGATGTGGGTCCACGAGCACGAGCTGTACATCCGTTGCGAGGACACCGTCGTCGTCACGGCGGACGGCGTCGAGGTGCTGACCGGCGACGCCCCGCTCGATGTCGACGAGATCGAGGCGGCAATGAGCACGGCGAGCCAGCTGCTGCCGATCCTCGGCGCGCGGCCCTATCGGGTCGGCGCCCCGGCCGTCGGCGCCTGGGTCGACGACGCACCCCTTGGCGAGGGCGCGCCCGGCGGCGACGGCGCGCCGGGCGCCGGGCGCGGACCGATCGCCTGACCGGGCGCAGCTCGCGCTGGCGGGCTGCGCCGAAGGCGGGCACGATGAACGATCGCATGCGCCGGTGGGCGCACGGCGGGCGAGCGCGACAGCGACGGGAGTTGCCATGACGAGCGGGACCAACCCGGCAGGCAGCGGCGAAGGGGTCCACCCGGGCGAGGTGCCGGGGGCCACGCGGCGGCGTAGCCAGGCGTGGTTCGGCGCCGAAGGTCGCGCCGGGATGGCGCACCGCTCCTGGATGCGCAACCAGGGCTACGGCCCGCGCGTCTTCGACGGCAGGCCGGTGATCGGCATCGCCACGACCTGGTCGGAGCTCGCGCCGTGCAATGCCCACCTGCTGCGCGTCGCCGAGGCGGTCAAGCGCGGCGTGTGGCAGGCCGGCGGCTTCCCGCTCACCTTCCCCTGCCTGGCGACGGGCGAGTCGCTGATGCGCCCGACGGCGATGCTCTATCGCAACCTCTTGGCGATGGAGGCCGAGGAGCTGATGCGCTCCAACCCGCTCGACGGGCTGGTGCTGCTCTCGGGCTGCGACAAGACGACGCCCGGCCTGCTGATGGCGGCGGCCAGCGTCGACCTGCCGGCGATCATGGTCACCGGCGGGCCGATGCTCAACGGCAAGTACCAGGGCCGTGACATCGGCTCGGGTACCGACGTGTGGCGCTTCGAGGCCGAGATGAAGGCCGGTCGCATGACCCAGGAGGAATGCTGGGTCGCCGAGGGCTGCATGTCCCGCTCGGACGGGCACTGCATGACGATGGGAACGGCCTCGACGATGGCCTGCGTCGCCGAGTCCCTCGGCATGCAGCTGCCCGGCTCGGCCACCTGGCCGGCCTCAGACGCCCGCCGCTACGAGACCGCCACGGAGGCCGGCCTGCGCATCGTCGCGATGGTCGAGGAGGACCTCCGTCCCTCGGCGATCCTGCAGCGCCCGGCGTTCGAGAACGCCATCCGCGCCGTCGCCGCGATCGGCGGCTCGACCAACGCCGTGGTGCACCTGCTCGCCCTCGCCGGGCGGCTCGGCGTCCCGCTCACCCTCGAGGACTTCGACGAGCTGGCCCGGCCCGTGCCCACCCTCGTCGACCTGATGCCGTCCGGCCGCTTCTTGATGGAGGACTTCTGTTACGCCGGCGGCCTGCCTGTGGTGCTGCGCGAGCTCGCCGAGCATGGCCTGCTGCACGGTGAGCAGATCACCGTCACAGGACGGGGCATCGGCGACAACGTGTCCGGCGCTGTGTGCTGGAACCGTGCAGTGATCCGAACGATCGACGAGCCGTTGCAGCCGCCGGGCACCGGCACGGCCGTGCTGCGCGGCAACCTGTGCCCGAACGGGGCGATCATCAAGCAGTCCGCCGCCTCCGAGCACCTCGTCAAGCACCGCGGGCGCGCCCTCGTCTTCGACTCGCCGGAGGAGTACTACGCGGTCTGCGACACCGAGGAGTTCGAGGTCGACGCCTCCGACGTGCTCGTCGTGCGCTACGCCGGCCCGAAGGGCTACCCGGGCATGCCTGAGGTCTCCAATGTCGCCCTGCCCGCCAAGCTGCTGCGGGCTGGCGTCAGCGACATGGTTCGCATCTGCGACGGGCGGATGAGCGGCACCGCCTTCGGCACCGTCGTGCTGCACGTCGCGCCCGAGGCGGCCCTCGGCGGCCCGCTCGCCTTGGTGCAGACCGGGGACATGATCACCCTCGACGTGCCGGCGCGCCTGCTCGAGCTCGAGGTGAGCGACGAGGAGCTCGCCCGGCGGCGCGCCGCGTGGGTGGCGCCTGCGTCGAAGGCGGACTCCGGCTACGTCTGGCTCTACGTCGAGCACGTGCTGCAGGCCGACGAAGGCGTCGACTTCGACTTCATGCGCGGCCGGCGCGGGCACGCCGTGCAGCGCGAATCCCACTAGGAAAGCAAGGGCAGTCGGCCCGGACGCCGCGTCAGCCCTCGACCGGCGGACCGCTCGGCTGCTCGGCGAGCGAGCCCACAGTCGCCCTCGTCTCGCCGCGTTGATCGCGCCCGCCCGGTCGCCGTCGGTACCAGCAGGGACGCGTTCAGCAGCGCTGAGCCAGTCAGGATCCGGCCGAGCACGAAGGCCCAGGTGAGCATCGCCAACGCGGTGGCGATCGTGCCGTAGGTGGTCGACTTGCGATCGATCTGCAGCGGCAGCCAGTAGATGGTGAACAGGTTGAGCGCCTGGACGCCCACTCCGACGAGCAGTGCTCCGGGAACGAGGTCCCGCCACGAGGTCGATTCGTGCGGCAGGTGACTCGAGGCGAACAGCCATAATCCCGCAGGAATGGCGGTGAAGGCCAGGGTCGCGACGATGCCGCCGACACGGCTCTCGGACCGCGCCTTTCCGACGAGGAACGACAGTGCGAGCGCGGCGGTCACCGTGGCGACGAGGACGAGCGCGGCGAGATTCTGGTGCCGCGCGGGAGATGCGCGCGTGCCAGATCAACCCGTGCGCGATGCGCAGCACCTTGAGCAGCTTGCGCGATGCCCAGAACACCGCGAACGCGGCGACGACGAGGATGTCCAGCCGCACCCCTTGCGAGACATGGGCGCTTCCCGAGATCGCCTCGACCATGAGGCCCTTGATGCCGGCCGATCGAGCGAGCTCGCCGGCCGGCTGCCCGCGAAGCGTGTCGCCGTACCCGAGCAGCGTGGTCTCGAGGAAGGCATAGGGAATCAAGAAGAGGAAGATGCGCAGTGCCACGGCCCCGGCGAGCACGCCTCCTCCGGAGTCGGCATCGAGCTGGACCGTCCTCAGCGCGGAGTCGAGGACCGCGTTGTGGGACCGAGTGGCCTCGAGCCGGGCTCGAGTGTCGGCTCGCGTCGCGACGAGCCGCTCGCGCCAACGGTTCGCTCCAGTAGACATCCCCGAGGCGTGAGCTCCTTCCCCACCCGGTCGCGCGATTTTGAAGGCGATCACGCGGTCACTGCTCACCCCACCGGGGTGAACGCACCCGTGGGCGGCGGCGGCGACAGCACGCCCCGCGCTCGGCCGCCTGCTCGGAGCGGACCGATGAGCGCGGCGCCCCCTATGGCGCGAGCTCTGGATCCCCAGCCAGCCCGCTCACCGTGGCAAGCTCGGCCTCGGTCGCGAGCCCCCCGAAGGCGGTGAGACCTCCGGTCGCAGTGAGACCTCCGGTCGCGGTGAGACCGCCAGGTCGCGGTGAGACCTCGGAGCGGAGCCAGCTCGGTATCCGTGGCGAGCCCGCCGAGCGGGGCGAGGCCGCCGCTCGCCGCGAAACCGGGCGCGAGCTCGGGAGCCGCCGCGGCTCGCCGTGCCCGGCGCGTCGCCGCCTCGAGCGAGCGGTGACGCCGATGCAGCGACGACGGCCACCAGTTGAGCCGCCCGAGCAATACGACCGTCGCCGGCACGACGACTGTGCGCACGACGAAGGTGTCGAGCGCGACGCCGATGGCCAGGCCGATCCCGATCTCGCGGATCTGAGCGCCCTCAGAGCCCGACGCCCCGGCGAGGGTGAGCACGAGGAAGGTCCCGGCGAGCACGAGGCCCGCCGAGGTGACCGTCGTGCCGGTGACGTCGATCGCCCGCACGACGGCCTCGCGCAGCCCGTGGTCGTGCGCCTCTTCGCGCACCCGTGACATGACGAGGATGTTGTAGTCCTCGCCCAGCGCGAGGAGGAACACGAACATGAGGAACGGCAGGATGAAGCTCAGCCCGTACTGCCCGCCGAGCAGCTGGAAGACGAGCACCGAGGCGCCGAGCGAGGCCAGATAGGACAGCGCCACGCTCACGATGAGGTACAGCGGCGCCACGGCGCTGCGCAACAGCAGCGCCAGCAAGAGCCCGATGACGAGCACGGCGATGGGCACGAGCCGGCGCAGGTCGCCGTCGGCGGACTGCTTGACGTCGTAGAGCGAGGGCGAGTCGCCGGCCACGCCCCGCGCCGAGGCGCCGGCGCGGCCGGCTGCCACGGCGAGCACGGCGCGCATCTGCGGCACGGCGGCGATGGCGGCGTTGGAGTCGACCGGGCCTGCCCGTGGCGCGGCAAGGAACTGCACGGTCCGGCCGCCCGCCGTGATCAGCTGCGTGGTCGCCCGGTAGGCCTGGTACAGCGCATGGGGGATGCCTGCCGCAGGGCCGCGTCCCGGCTGCACCGCCGGGGCGTCGCCGGGGGGCCCGAGGGTACGGTGCAGCGTGGCGAGCTCGCCGGGAAGAAGCGTCGTGCCGTTCGGGTCGAGCGGCGAGATCAGCCCGACGAAGACCGGGCTCGCCGCCAGCACCTCGTCGGCCCGGGCCAGCACGTCCGGATCGGACCACACCGGGTGCTCGAATCGCAGCACGAGGTTGAGCGGGTTGCTGCTGGCTTGACCGAAGTGGGCGACGAGCAGCGCTTGGCCACGCGCCGAGTCGCTCCCGGGCGGGGCGCTGATGCCCCCGCCGAAGTCCGAAGGACGGTACGAGACGGCGAACACCGCAAGACCGGACAAGAGCACCGTCCCGGCGCACAGCGCGAGCACGGGCTTGCGCACCACCCGGGCGGCAAGCCGGCCCCAGCCACGGCTCGGCCGCGTCCCCGGCGCCGGCTGCACCGGCCAGAACAGCGCCCGGCCGAGCACGGCCAACAGCGCCGGCACGAGGGTCAATCCGGCAGCCAGCATGCAGGCGATGCCGATCGCGAGGGGGATGGCGAGGCCGTGGTAGATCCCGAAGGTGGCAAGCAGCAGGCTGAGCAGCGCCGCCATCACCGTCGCCGCTGAAAACGTGATCGACTCGCCGACTCGCTCGACGGCGCGCTCGATCGACCGGTGGTGATCGAGTCCCCGGCGGCGCTCCTCACGCACCCGGAAGACGAGGAACAGCCCATAGTCGGTGCCCGCCCCGAGGACGAGGACGATGAGCAACAGCTGGGTGATGCTCGAGATGCTCATCCCGAAGCTCGCCACCTCGGCGACGAGCGACTCGGAGATGAGCAGCACGAGCACCGCGGGAGCGAGCGTCGCCAGCGTGGCGAGCGGCGAGCGGAACACCGCGAGCAGCAGCAACACGATGAGCAGGATCGAGAGGTACTCGGTGCGCGTCGAGATGCCGTTCGACTGGCCGGTCTGATCAGCCGCGATCGCGAGGTCGCCCGCGGTGTGCAGATCGAGATCACGCGGCGCTCCCACCTCTGCGAAGAGATGGCGCAGCGAGGCGACGAAGCGCACGTCGGGTGTGTTCGTGGCCTGCGAGAGCGACGCCGTTACCGAGATCTGGGCCGCCTCGCCGTCGCCGGAGTACTCGCTCACGCGGGCGCTGTCGGCGTGTGGCAGGCGCGCGGCTGCCGCGGCCAACCGGTCGACAGCCGCGCGGTCGGCGGCGCTGAGCGGTCGGTGGTTGGTGGTGGCTGCGACGACGACGGCGTCGTCGTCGTTGGAGTTGCCGTAGAAGGGGGCGGCGAGGCGCTGCGCGACGTTGCTCGGGGCGCTCGCCGGGAGGTACTGGGTGCTGTCGTTGTTGACGGCTTGGGAGAGCGAGGGCAGCATCCGGACCGTTGCGAACGCGCCGAGCAACCACACGACGATGATCAGCCAGCGCCAGCGGATGGAGAACCTCCCGACCCCGGCGAAAAAGGCGCTCACTGTCTCTCCGTACGGTCGGTCGGCGGGAACTCTCGTCTAACGGCACCGGCGGCGGCGGGCGCAGCCGTGTGCGCCCGCGCCGCGTCAGGGGCACGAACGGGGACCCTCACCGTCCCGCACGCGCTGCGACGGTCCGGGCGACGAGGGCGACGCCAGTATCGCCGTTCGCCGCCCCGGACGGGTCGCGGGCTCGGCGGCACGACGCAGCTGCGGCCCGGCGGCACGACGCCGCTGCGGCCCGGCGGCCGAGCCTCGGAGGCTGGTCCCTTCAGGAGAGGGTGAGCGGGATGCCTTGCGCGAAGGCGAACACGTAGTCGGGGTCGACAGCGCGCTTCACGGCGACGAGGCGCGCCAGGTTCTCGCCGTAGTACGCCCGCTGCCAGTTCGCCAGATCGGGGTCGATGTAGTTCTGGTACGCCTCGCCGTTCCCGTACGGGGTGAGCGCCGCCGCGGTGGAGCGCACCCAGGCCGAGCGGGCTTCGATCCCGGCCGGGTCGGCGTCAGGTGAGAAGTTCATGCTCACCTGCGCGCAGCTCTGCATGCCCCGGTGCACGAAGGCCGTCGCGTCGGGCGCCACGGCGTTGATCGCTCCGCCGTAGGCGTCGAACACCACGCCGGCCCCGACTTGGGCTGCCTCGCTCACGAGCGCCCCGATCGCCCCGGTCACCGCCTCCACGCCGGCGGCGGGCATCGGGGCAGCGACGAAGGCGGAGCTGGCGGCGAACATCGCACGCGACAGCGTCCCCGACGGTGTCTGGCCGACGAGATGGCACTCGTCGACGGTCGAGCCGGCGCAACCGGCCTCGAGCAGCATCGTCCCGAGGTAGCCGTCGCTGCCCACGCCGCGGTAGCTCGCCGGCCCGGCGTCAGCGACGAGGTCGTCGAGCAGCGCTGCCAGCGCGCCGGGTCCGGCTAGGACGCCGGAGCACTTGACGCGCGGCCCGGCCGCTCCCTCGTAGAGCAGCTGGCAGTTCGACCACAGCGCGTCGGGCGCGGCGGCCATCCAGGGCTGCCACGCGGCCAGCACCGAACCCGCCAGGGCGAAGGGCCACTCGAGGGTGAACGAGGACAGCTCGGGGATCGGTGCGGTGCGGAAGAGGAACGACGTGGCGATGCCGAAGTTGCGCCCGCCGCCGCCCCTGCAGGCCCAGAACAGCTCGGGCTCGGATTCCGCGCTGCAGGTGACGAGCTCTCCCGCCGCGTTGACGAGCTCGACGGCGAGGAGGTTGTCGCACGTGAGCCCGTACCGTCGGGCGAGCACGCCGGTCCCCCCGCCGAGGGCGAGCCCGGCGATCCCGACGGTCGGGCACGACCCGCCGGGCACGAGCGAGCCCGCCGCGGCGCACGCGGCGTACAGATCGACGAGCAGCGTTCCCGCGCCGACGCGGGCGGTGCCCGCCGGGGGGTCGAAGCCGACCTGGTTCATCGCCGTGACGTCGATCACCAGGCCGCCGCCCGTGGAGTACCCCCCGTAGCTGTGGCCGCCGCAGCGCGGGATCGGCGCGAGTCCGCTAGTTCGGGCGAACCGGACGCAAGCGGCGACATCGCTCGGCGTTGCGCAGTACGCGATCGCCGCCGGCGCGGCCCCGGCATAGCGCAGGTCGTAGACGAGGCGCGACGTGTCGTACGCGGCGTCGCCGGGACGCACGAGCCGGCCCTCGAGGCTCGAGGCGAGCTCGGAGAGCGTGCGCGGCGCCGACGCGGGCGCCGCCGTGGTCGTCGTGGTCGTCGTCGCCGGGGCACCACTGGTCCCGCTCGGACCTCCGGTGCCGGCCGGCCCGCCGGCCGTCGTCGAGGGCTCCGAAGCAGCCCCAGCCGTCGTCGTCGGGTGCGACGCGGCGTCGCCGCCACGACCGCAACCTGCCGCCAAGGCGGCAACCCCCGACGCGGCGGCGGCGAGCGCCAGCCGGCCGCCTCGACGCAAGACTTCGCGACGGCTCAGGGTCGGCACGGCGCAGATCATCACGCACCGGGACGCCGCACAGCCCAGCAGGGCCATCGCTGCAGACGATCCCGCCCATCTACGCCTGCGCTCCAGGGCGCCCCTGACGATACGGCGAGCCGGGCTGCGCTCCTGTGGCCGGCAACGCCGCTCCGTGCTGGCCGGGCACCGTCGGGGCCGGTCCCGTGCGAACCCATGGTCGGCTACCGGCGGTGCTGCCTCGTGTCCTCCACTGCGGTCATGCCGATGCACACTATCTATAGAAACTATCGTCAAACCGCTTCTCATCCCGAAAAGCGATGATAGGGTCAACCCCATCGACGACATCGGGAGGGAGGTCACCATGATGAACAACCTGCGGCAGTTGCGCTGCAAGGTTCTCGGCCACGAGGTGTACGACGCCGAGACCCTGCGCATCCAGCCCTGGACCTGGGGCGAGTTCCGCGGCTACGGAGCCGCTGCCTTCGCCCACAAGAACTGCCTGCGCTGCGGCGCGCCGGTCGATGGCGCCGAGGCCGGGCAGCCCAGCGCCCGCAAGGTCGCCTGAGCGAGCACGCTGCCGGTGCGGCGGCCCGGGCCAACGACTCGGGCGCCGCGCCGGCGCCGTACCCCCGGCCAGCGCAGCGACCCTCCGCCGGTGCAGTAGCGCTCGGCAGCGCAGCGACCCCCCGAGGGTGGAATACCGCTCGCAGTGGCGTCGATTGCCGCAGTGCGCCCGCTCCGGCTGAAAAACTGCGCAGGTGACGAACTCCCACCTGTCCGTTCCGACGTGCGCACCTCGACCTGTCGCCCGCCCCGCGGGTCCCCGCTCACCTGCGTGCGGCTCTCCAGTCCGCCGCCGGCTCGCCGGTTCGATCGCAACAGTGCTGCTGACGGTCCTCTGTTGCTCGGCCCTGCTCGCGCCGGAAAGCGCGGGAGCCGCGCCCGCGTCGCCAACGCCCCGATCGTCGCAGCCGCACTACCCCCCGCCGTTCCTCGCCTCGCTGCCCTACGGCATCGTCACCTTCGAGGCCGTCACCTGCACCTCGCCCTACTGGTGCGCCTTCGTCCTCGGCACCCGCATCGGCAAGAGCCAGGTCACCACGCTCGCCTTCGCCGTGACGATCGACGGCGGACACTCCTGGTACGAGAACCCCTTCGTCGTCTACCCCACCCTCGGCGCGCAGGTTCCCGTCGCCTCGACAAGGATCACCGGCCTCGCCTGCCCGACGGTGGAGAACTGCGTCGTGGTCGGCTACTCGCCCTCCCAGCAACCCCTCGCCTACTTCACGACCGACGCCGGCCGCTACTGGCAGCATGCCAAGCTGCCTTCGAGCTTGACGACGGGCGAGGTACTGACGAGCGTCTCCTGCTCGGGATTCCTCTCCTGCATCGCCGTCGGCTCGCTCGGCCAGCCCCTCCTCTCGGGCAATTCCGGCCAGAGCTGGTCGCTCGGCAAGCCCTACCCGGGCGGCATCGGCCAGCTGTGGGGCATCTCGTGCCCGCAGGGCGAGTGCCTCGGCCTCGTGGGCACCGGCACGCCGAACGAGCTGCTGGCCACCCACGACGCCGGCGCCACCTGGAAGCGGGCGGGATCGATCGGCTCCAGCGCTCCCTTCGCACTGTCGTGCGTCTCGGTGGGCACCTGCGTGGCGGTCGGCACGACGAGCGTCTATCTCGGCCCCGGCGGCGGCACGTCCTGGTCCGCCGGACGCTTCAACCCGAAGAACGCAACGGGGTTCGAGAGCGTCTCGTGCGCGTCGGCGGTGTTCTGCGTCGCCGTCGGGACCTCGGACGCGTCCGGCTCCCCCCAGCCTGTGGTCACCTTCACCAACGACGGCGGACGCTCCTGGCACTGACCCCGTGGCCTTCCTGGCCGCGTCCGAGCGGATCAGCCCGCTGGCGGAGTCGAGCTCGCCGGAGCGGATCCGCGACGTGGCTCGTCTGCTGGCAGCAACGTGAAATGCCCGCCGTCGAGGGGTCGGAGCGCGCGGAAGTGGCGTTCGTCGAAGGTGAGCAGTCGCCTCGTCCGGTGACGCCGAGCGGCGACGACCACGCTCAGGTCGGCGAGGCCGGCATCGAGATCCTCATAGCGGCGTTCGAGATCTGCGATGACGCCGTACTCGTCCGGTTCGAGGTGGGCGACGACGAAGCGACCAGCGGCGAGGTCCTCGATGAAGCCGAGGCGAGCACCACGTCCGAGCCGACGACCGAGCAGGTAGTCCACCTCTGCGGTGACGGGAGCCGGAATGACGCAGCTCGCCCGGCTCGTCCCGCAGCACCTCCTCGACAGCCGAACGCAGGCGGTCGCGGCGATCAGCGACGGCGACGAGCGGAGCGGCGTCGAGGACGATCGTCAATCGCCGAAACCCTCGAGCAGCTCGCCCTCGGGGACATCGGCGATGGAACCACCGGGCCCATCGGCGATGCCGATGAGGGCGAAGTTCCTGTCCCCTTTTCGTCGGGCTCGTACAGACGGATCGCCCGGCGAATCACCTCTGCCTGGGACGTCCCCTCGCGCTCGGCGAGCGCGGCAAGCCGAGCGATCTCTTCTGGAGTCAGGTAGACACTCGTCTTGTGCCCTACGTAGGGTACCATGTAGGGCAGTCGATCGGTGGGCGCTGAGGGACTCGAACCCACGGCCTGCTCGTTGTAAGCGAGCTGCTCTGCCACCTGAGCTAAGCGCCCGGGACGCCGTCCGGACCGCCTCGAGCAGCGGGACGGGCGACGTCGCGTGCGCCACGATCTTCGCGCCGTCAGCTCCCGAGCGCGGACAGCGGCTCGATCGGGTAGACCCCGATGCTGCCGCCGCACACCGACAGGCTCTCGTCCAGCGCCAGCGGGGCCGTCACCCCGGGAGGCGTGACCTCCACCGAGCTCACCGCGACACAGGCCACGCCGTTGACCGGAACGGTGTTGTAGACGAGGTAGAAACCGGCCTCCTGCCCGGACGCGAGGTCGACGACCCGGGGTGGGGGCCCCTCGTGCGCCACCCCCACCGAGACGGGGCCGCCGGCGCCGAGGCTCGTCGGGCCGGTCCCGGCCGACCCCGAGGATCCCGTCGCTGCCGCGCCACCCGAGCTCCCGGGCAACGACGTCGTCGGCCCGGACGTCGGCATGAGCCCGCCCGGCCCTTGCGGTGCGGTGGCGGCCGAGGCGCCCGAGGCCCCCGCCTGCGTGGCGCCTGCGCCCGAGGAGCCGGTCGCCGTCGCTGCGCCGGACGAGCCGGTCGCGGCGGTGGCGCCCGAGGCGCCACTCGCCGTGCCGAGCGCAACATCGTCGAGCGACGGACCCTGTCGCGGCCCGGTTGCATCCGCCGCGCCGGGGTGCGGCGCGCCGGCCGCAGCCGTCCCGCCGCCGCTCGAGGCGGTTGATCCGGCGGTCGTCGCCGCTGGCGAGCTCGTGCCGGAGGTTCCCGCCGAACCGCCGGAGGATCCGGAGGCGCCCGACGAACCGGACGCGCCGAGCAGCTCGACGCCGGGGTAGCCGTCGAGGCTGCAGGGTGCGGACCCGGTGTTGGTGAGCGCGACGGCGAGGTGCGTCGATCCCGCGCCGTTGATCGTGGCCGAGGGGTCTGCGGCGATCGACAACGAGCCCGAGGAGCACGGGGGCGCCAGCGCGACGGTGCTCGTCGGTGCCGGTCCCGTCGGGGCCGCGCTCGTCGGCGGCGTTCCGCCGGTCGGCGCGCCTGCGGAGCTCACAGGCGTGCCGGTCGACGCGCTGGGGCCGGTGCTGCCCGTGTTCGAGGCGCTGGGAGTGCCGCTGTTGCACGCCGCCAGCACGCCGGAGAGGGCGACGGCGGCGAGCGCGGGCGAGAGGCGGGTCGCCGTGCGCGCCACGTTGCGCATCACGGGAACAGCCCGCGCACCCGCGTCGCCTCGGCAACCCTGCTCACGCCGAGCGCGATCGCGGCGCGGCGCAACGAGACCTTGTGGTCCTCGGCAAGCTGCCAGGTGGCATCGAAGGCTCGTTCCATCACCTGGTGCAAGCGCTTGGCGACGAGGTCTTCCTCCCACATATAGCCCTGCCTGGCCTGGGCCCACTCGAAGTAGGACGCCGTCACACCGCCGGCGTTGGCGAGCACGTCGGGGACGACGACGACGCCCTTGCGTTCCAGCACGACATCGGCGTCGGGCGTGGTCGGGCCGTTGGCAGCCTCGACGACCACCCCCGCCCTGACCCGCTCGGCGACCTCGGGGGTGATCACCCCCCCGAGTGCAGCCGGTACCAGCAGCTCGGCATCCACCTCGAACAACTCCTCCGATCCGATGGGCTCGGCGCCCGCGAAGCCCGCCACCGTACCGTGGGCTGCGGCGTGATCGGCTAGCGCGGCCGGGTCGATACCAGATGGGTTGTAAAGAGTTCCGTCGACGTCACCAATGGCGACGACGCGCATGCCCGCCGAGGCGAGGAGGTAGACGAGCGGGCCGCCGACCTTGCCGAAACCCTGCACGATCGCTCGGGAACCGGCGAAGGGGATGCCGAGCTTGGAGAAGATCGCCCGGGACGACTGCAGCACGCCGGCGGACGTCGCGCCGGTGTGGCCGGCGCTGCCGCCGATCGAGAGCGGCTTTCCCGTCACCACGCCGGGCACCGGGGCGCCGTGGAACATCGACACGGTGTCCATCACCCAGGCCATCACCCGCGAGTCGGTGTTGACGTCCGGCGCCGGGATGTCGCGATCGGGACCGATCATCATCGCCACGTCGTAGGTGTAGCGACGCGTCACCCGCTCGAGCTCGGCGTTGGAGAGACGGCGCGGGTCGACGGCGACGCCGCCCTTTGCGCCGCCGAACGGGATGTCGACCACGGCGCACTTCACGGTCATGTCGGCAGCGAGGGCCTTCACCTCGCGGGCGTCGACGCGGGGGTGGAAGCGGATGCCGCCCTTGCCCGGCCCCCTGCTCGTGTCGTGATGCACACGCCACGCGGTGTACACCTCGATCCGGTCATCGTCCCGGCGCACGGGCACGGCGACCTCGAGCACGCGCTCGGGCGCGATGATCTGCGCGGTCAGGCCCTCGTCGAGGCCGAGCAGCGTTGCGGCGTCGGCGATGCGCGTCGAGATGGACACCCACGGATCCGCAGCCGCATGCAGCGTCCCCGACGCCTCGGGAGGAGCGGACGATCCCTCCGGCCCGCTCACCGTGCGAGCCCTTCGGGGCTCACCTGCGCCGAGGCCCGGCTCTCCGAGAGCCTCCCCTCCTCGCCCTCGTCGGCGATGAGCGGCGAATGGCTGAGCAGGTACAGCGAGCAGAACATGACACCGAGCGCGATCACCTCCACAGGACCCCTCCCCCCGCCGGTCTGCAACCGGTCGCCGAACAGCCAGATGCCCATCACGATGCTGCTGAGCGGGTTGACGATGAGCAGCGCCGACTGCGACGCGGCCACCGGCCCGGCCTCCAGCGCGTGCTGGGTGATGACGAAGCCGAGGCCGCCGGCGATGGCGATGCCGTAGGTCTGCCAATGCAGCAGGATCCCGAGCGGGCCACGGTTCCACAGGTCGGCCGCGGTCTTGATGAACGCCGCCGTCAGCGCGAAGGCGATCCCGCCGCCCGTCCCCAGCCACGCCGCCCGCCAGGAACGCCCGCCACGCGAGCCGAGCACGAGGCTCGCCAGCACCGCGCCGCAACACGTCGCGAGCAACAACGTCCAGTCGAGACGGTCGGGCCGCTGGTGCCCGCCGCGCGCCGCGCTGAGCAACAGGAAGGTGCCGAGCCCGGCGACCGTGCCGGCGATGCCCGTCCACTCGCGCACCCCGAAGGTCAGCTTGAACCAACCACCGAGGATGACGGCGAGGAACAGCAGCTCGGTGACCATCACGGGTTGCACCGTGGAGAGATCGCCGAGCGAGATCGCGATCGCCTGCAGCAGGAAGCTGACCATCGTCAGGGCCAGACCGGCGAACCAGATCGGCCGGCGGAGCAGCGCCGCCATCAGCGAGACCCGCCCACGGCCCGAGGTCGCCTCTTCCACGCCGAGACGCTGCAGCACCGTGGCGAGGGCGTTCGCGCCCGCTGCGAGCAGCGCCAGCACGATCGCCATCGGCTCCGTTATAGCCGAGCGGCAGGTCCGACGCTGCGATCTCCTCCTCGATGTCGTCCTCGGGGGCACTCGGCGACGTCGTCGACGAGGCCCGCGGCGAGGCCCTCGTGGAGCAGCTGCCCCGCGTCCTTCCCGTCGTCACCGGCTCCGTCGGCCGGGACGCCCGACTCGTCCCCGACCTCGCCCTTCGGCCGGGCGAAGGACCAGCTGGCGCGATGCAACGCGGTGAGGCCCAGACGGGCGATCGCCGCCCTGTGCACGGGGGAGGGGTAGCCCTTGTTCGTCTCGAAGCGGTACTCGGGGTGTCCCGGTGCCAGCTCGACCATCATGCGGTCGCGCGTCACCTTGGCCAGCACAGAGGCGGCGGCCACCGCGAAGCACGAAGCGTCCGCGCCCACGAGCGTCTGGGCGCACTCGAGGGGCGAGAAGTTCCAGCGCCCGTCGACGATGCACGCGTCGGGGGTGAGGTCGATCTGGGCGAAGGCGCGGGCGCGCCGCGAGCCGTTGCGCCTCGCTCATCCCGAGCGAGTCGCACTCCTCGTTGCTGGCATGCCCGACGGCGAAGCCGGCCGCCACCTTGGAGAGGGGGCCGAACAGCGCCTCGCGTGCTGCCGGGGTGAGGAGCTTGGAGTCGCGCACCCCTGCCGGGAAGCGCTTCAGACGGGAGGCGTCGAGGACGAACACGCCGACGCTGATCGGGCCTGCCCAGGCGCCGCGCCCGACCTCGTCGATCCCGGCGATCGTGCGGCGGCCGTCGGCGAGCAGCGACCGCTCGAGGCGGAACGTCGGCCGTTTCACGTCGCGCGGCCCGCCGCCGGAGCGGCAGGACCGGCGAGGGCCGGCTCGGTGTCGCGTCGCTCCTCCAGCCGTGCGATCAGCTCGCGCTCGGAAGCGTCGGCCGGCGTGGCGAGGAAGGCGCCGACGATCTCCTCGGCGAGTGCGTCGGTCGTCAGGCGCAGGCTGAGCGCGAGCACGTTGGCGTCGTTCCAGCGGCGAGCACCAGCAGCGGTCGCGGCGTCCACACACAGCGCGGCGCGAACGCCGGGCACCTTGTTCGCGGCGATGGACACTCCCGTGCCCGTCCAGCAACAGACGATCCCGAATTCCGCCTCGCCTGCGGCCACGAGCTCCCCGACCGCGCGCGCCGCGTCGGGCCAGGCGAGCCCCACGAAGCGACCGGCGAGCGCGTGGCCGGCCTCGTCGAGCAGCGCCTCGATCGCGGTCACCACCGCGGCCTCGTCGTCGCTGCCGAGCGCGATGCGCACCGCGTCAGGGTAGTGCGGAGCGGGGCATCCGCGGCGGAGCGCACCCCCGTACACTGGGCGCGTGGGCCGGCTCGGCGTCTCGCCGACACGATGAGCGAGGGTTGAGACGATGAGCGAGCGCGGTGCCGAGCGCGCCCTGCTCGTGCCCGTCAAGTCCTTCGCCCGCGCCAAGCTTCGCCTCTCGGCTGTGCTCGATCCGGCCGAGCGCGCCGACCTCGCCCGGCGCCTTGCCGCGGGCGTGCTCGCCGCTTCGGGCTCGTTGCCCAGATTCGTCGCCTGCGACGACGAGATCGTGGCCCGCTGGGCCGAACAGCACGGCGCCTGCGTCGTGTGGACGCCCGGGCTCGGGCTGTCCGGAGCGGTGACGGCGGGCGTGGGGCGCCTTGCCTCCGCAGGGTATTCCCGCGTCGTCGTCGCGCACGCCGACTTGCCCTTCGCCGGCGGCCTCGACGACTTCGGGGAGGACGGCGAGGTGACGCTGGCTCCTGACCGGCAGCTGCAAGGGACCAACGTCGCCTCGGTCCCGTCGCACAGCGGTTTCGTCTTTGCCTACGGCGCCGGCTCGTTCCTGCGCCACCAGAACGAGGCCTCCCGTCTCGGGCTGGTCTGCACGGTGGTGCGCGACTGGCGGCTCGCGCTCGACATCGACCTGCCCGCCGACCTCGCCTTCACACGCTCGAGGCTGGGCAGCCGGGCGATCCCCGCACCGTGTCACGCGGCGGGCGTCATCTTCATGCCCGCCGCGTGCATGCCCGCCGCGACGGTCGATCGCCACGACCGGCACAGGCCCAGCGCCGGGACCGCCCGTCTCGGCAGGCGATCCCGGTGATCCATGTAGATCGCCACGACCGCCGGCGTGGGCGATCGTGGCGACCATCGGCACGGCACGCTTGCTTGCACGGCCGGCTCTGCTCCGCAAGCGCCCGACCCGGCGATCGTGGTCACCACCGGCAACTGCTCCACGATCGCCCGACAGACGCGATCGTGGCGGCAGGCGTGTCAGCGACGAGCGCCGGCCTTCTTCGCCGCCGTCTTGCGGGCAGGAGCGGCCTTGGCCGTGGTCTTGCGCGCCGGGGCTGCAGCAGCCTTGCGGGCAGGGGCGGCCTTGCTCGCCGCCGCGACCGAGGTCCGCCGACCGTTGGTCGACTTGGCAGCACCGCGGGCCGTCGACAGCCGCCGACTTCGTGGCCTTGGCGGTGAGGGACTTCGGCTTGCCGATCGCGCCGCGGGCGTTCAGGTCCGCCTTCAGCTTCACGCCGGGGGTGAACCCGATGCCCTTGGACGCCTTGATCCGCACCTTCTCGCCCGTCTGGGGGTTCCGCCCCTGGCGGGCTTGCCGCTCGCGCAGCTTGAAGGTACCGAAACCGGTGATCCGGACGGGACTTCCGCCGCGGACACCGGCGGTCACCTGGTAAACGATCGAGTCCAGCGCTGCTTCTGATTGGCCGCGGGTGAGGCCGGTGTCGGCACTCACTGCGTCGATCAGCTCTGTTCTGTTCACATGCACCTCCTGGTCGACTACGAGTCCCCGCAATACAAGAGGATCCGAAGAGAAAATGCAAGCAATGTCGAATTTCGGCCTCGCGTCGGGCGTCCCCGGAGCGCGTTTCGGGGCCAAGTCGCCTGCGTTTTTGCTGGTGCGGGCGCTGTGGCGCGGAAAACGGCGCTTTTGGGGCGGTCGCGTCCGAGCCGGCGGCGAGGCCCCCTGAACGGGCGGGGTTTGCCCCGCCGGTAGAGCGGTGATGAGCGCTGCAGCCAAGGCTTGGCCGCATGAACACACCAACCGGCTCCGGCTCCATCGACCCGGCGGCGACGCGAGCGGGTGCGCTCGCCGCCGCCCGTGCCCTCTCGCGTGCCTGCGGTTCGGGCCTCTTCCTCGGCAACTCGCCGGGCGGACCCGTGTTCGCCCCGTCCGAGCACTGCGTCCTGGTGCTCGGGCCGCCGAGATCGGGCAAGACGAGCTCCATCGTCGTGCCGAACGTGATCGCTGCTGGGGGCGCCGTGCTCACCACCTCGACCAAGCCGGACGTGCTGCAGGCGACCTCTGCCGCTCGCAGCCTCGTCGGGCGCTGCCTGTTGTTCGACCCGGGGGGCCTGGTCGAACCGCCGCGCCTCGTCGAGCCCATCGGCTGGTCTCCGCTGTCGAGCGCGGCCCGCTTCGACGAGCTGTTGCTCGTGACGGCGGCCATGACCGCTGCCGCACGTCCGGGTTCGGAGCGCGGTGAGTCGGCGCACTGGACCGAACGGGCAGGGACAGTGATCTCCTGCCTCCTGCACGCCGCGGCACTCGCAGAAGAGCCGCTCACTACGGTGCTCTCCGCCGTGAACCGCCACGATGCGGGGCGCCGCGCTGGCCGTTCTCGACGACCACGGCGCCGAGATCCCGTTCAACAGCCTGAGCGGCATCGTCGCCACCGACTCGCGCGAGCAGAGCGGGATCTGGTCCACGGCTGCAAGCGTGCTTGCCGCCTACCAGTCCAGATCGGCAATCGCCAGCGCCGAGCGACCCCCGATCGACGTGGTCGCCATGGTTCGCTCGCAGGACACGGTCTACGTCGTCGCGCCGTCGGACACCCAGCGCCACGCTGCCCCGCTCGTGGCAGGGTTGGTGCACGATCTGCGTCGCGCCGCCTATTCCGCCGAGGACAGCAGGGTGACGCTCGTTCTCGACGAGGTGGCGAACATCGCACCGCTGCAGGAGCTCCCGCACCTCGCCGCCGAAGGGGCGAGCCAGGGGGTGCTGACGTTGGCGAGCCTGCAGGACCTCTCGCAGGCGCACGCCCGCTGGGGTGCCATCGCGGACGGGTTCCTGTCGATCTTCGGGACGAAGGTGGTGCTGCCCGGCATCGCCGACACGAAGACATTGCAGGCGATCTCGCTGCTCGTCGGGGATCACGACGTCACGCGGGTGAGCGTGTCCCGCCAGCGCGGCGGCCCGCGCTCCACCCGGCGGGCACGCAGCTACAGCGCGTCGGTGCAGCGCGAGCGGCTCCTCGAGCCCTCGGCGATCGGGCGCGGACGCCCGGGCGAGGCGCTGGTCCTCGTCGGAACGCAGCCGGGGAGGGTCGTGTTGAGCCCGTACCACGCGGTGTCGCCGTGGCGAGAGGCCTGTCGAGCCGACCTACCGGCCGCTGCGGCCGGAGGTCTCGACCACATCGAGCGGTTCTCCGTGCCCGCGGCAGCCGCGCCGCCCGACCCCCGGGCGGCGCGGGATGCGAGCGACGTGACCGTGCCGTCGAGCCGGCGCAGGGGAGGCCGTCTGTTCGGCTTGCTCGCTCGCTGAACGCCGGCAGGCTGCGGGCAGGCCCGTCCCACCTGACGCTCCCGGCGCGCTCGCGCCGGGACGCGTCGCGTCAGCGACCGATGGCGGGGCCTTCGTGGCGGTGCGGCGGCTCGAACGGCGACGGCATGAGGCGCGAACGCTCCCCGCTGCTGCGGGCCACGGCGCTGCGCGGCGATGGGGCGCCATCGGGAGCCTCCCGACGCAGGTTCGAGCCGGCGAGCAGCGCCGCCTCGCCCCCGCGTCCCGGTCGGGCGATCCTCGCGGCGTCGCGCCAGCGCGAGCGCGCGGCTGGGTCGCGATCGGGGAGACGCCCGATCCGCTCGGTGATCACGCGGGGGTTCCGCGATCTCGAGCAGCAGCGACCGGCGCGAATCCGCCTCCAGGCCCGGCGGCACGACGGCATAGTGCCGCCTGTGCGCGCCAGCGGGGCCGAGCGAGTCGACGAGCCGGCTGCCGAGCAGCCGTGCCGGTCCGAGCACGAGGAGCGGGCGCGCCGGCGCGCGTGCCAGCAGCGCCGGCAGCGATCCGGGGCGTACGACCCGTGGCGATTCGAGCCTCGTGACCCGGGCGGTGCCGGCCTGCGCATCCCGAGCCTGCCCCTCGAGCATGGGCTCGAGCGCGCCCGCCGTGGCGCGGTCGCCGGCGACGACGAGCGGGAGACGCCCCTCTTCGTCGGGCTCTCTCGCATCGTGCAGCAGCGCCGACACGAGGGTGCCGGCTTCGCCGGCGATCACGAGCTCCACCCCGCACACGATCAGCCGTTCGAGCCCCGCATCACGCTCAGCCGCGGCGTCGCCGAGACGAATCCCTGCAGCGACGGGCCCATCGAGCCCAGCGTCGCGGCGCAGCACGACCACGGGCGACCCGGCCTGGGCCCGCGCCAGAACCTGCTCGGCGAGCCGTGGGCGGTCGCGCACGAGGCTTTCCTCCACGACGAGGGTGGCTGTGCCGACGCTCGGCAGCTCCGCGCCGGCAGGCACGGCCTGCAGGCCGGTGAGCGCCTCCACGCCTGCGACACGCCTGCTGCCGCCGGCGAGCACGCCGATCAGTGACCGGCGTTCGGTGGCGTGCCCCGCCACGAGCGCGCCGATGCCACGTGCGGCCGGCAACGGCGCGGCGGGAACCACCACGACGGACAGCGGCGCGACGGGAATCGTCCGCGACGGGCGGCACCGCGACGGGCGGCACCGCATCGGCGAGCAGGTCGTCGCCCGGCACGAACCGTGGCGCGGCGTCGAGCGCGTCACGCCAGCGCTGCTCGAGCGCCAGCGTCTCGGGCGAGGCGAACAGCTCTTCCTCCACGCCCGCCGGCAACCGTCTGGAGGGCGGGCGCCGTGATGTGCGTCCGGCAACGCCGTCTCCGGTGCGCTCGTGCCCGAGGAACGGGCGACCCGTCCCGGCGCGCAGCAGCCGGCCGCTCGCCACGAGCTCGTCGACGGCGCGCTCGGCCTGCTCGACGGTCACGCCGTGCCGCTGCGACCAGCCGTACCAGACGAGCGCGTCCCGCCTGCCGAGCAACCCGAGCGGCGGCGCAACGGCGTGGGGGATGACGTCGCTCGGCGCGCGCGGCGCACCGTGCGGCGACGAGCTCGTCCAACCGGCCGGTGGCCAGGCCGAGCGAGCGGGCGCGCTCGCGCCACTCGGCGCGCAGCTCGTCGTAGCTCATCGAGAGATCCTTCGGAGGGCGGGTGCGCGCGGCGACTGACGCGTGGCGAGACCGGCCCGTCGGCGTCGGCGAGCGCGGCCGCGATCGCCTGCGAACGGCGGGAGAAGGCGACGATGACGCGGCGCTCGATGCCGGCGACGTCGTAGTGGCGCGAGCTCGGGTCGAATGCGAGCCCGAGACGGCGGGCCAGCTCGGCGCGCAGCTGGGCCGAGTACAGCGCCGAGGCTGCACCAGCGTGCAGGAACAGGCCGCGCGCGTCGAGCGCCGACCAGCCGCCATCGCCGTCTGCGGCAAGGTTGGCGACGACCACGTGCGAATGCAGGTGCGGGTCGCCGGCGCGGCTCGAGCGGTGCACGAAGTCGGCGGCGCACAAGCCGCTCGCCGCCGGGACGACGAATTGCTTGCCGGCGTGCGAGCGGCGCACAGCCGCCGCGTGGCGCTCGAGATAGCCGAGCGTCGCGTGCACGCTCGCCACGTGCGCGTCCCGCACCGCGGTGGATACGGTGTCACTGGCGAGGGCGTGCAGGATGCTCACCGACTTCGGTGGCGTGAACGTGCAGTCGAACGCAGCGACTCGGACGGCGCCGTGCCGCCGGTCCAGCACCTCGCCGCTCAGTGGGTCGATCCCGGCGAGCACGGCGCCGAGCGCGTCGCGGACGACCACGGATGCCGCCAGGCCGAGACCGGCAGCGGCGCTGCCGACCCAGGTCCCGTCGGGCTCGACGAGCGCCGTCCCGGGGCGACGCCCGGCCGGCGCGGTCTCGAGGTAGTAGCCGTGGCGTCCCACCCGGACGGCGAACAGCGAGATCACCGGGCGACCGTAGAAAGGGCGCCTCCTGGCGCAGCTACCGCACGGCGCGCCTACCGCAGGGCGCCGCGGCCGACCGCCGAGCGCAGGCGGAGGGTCAGCTCCGTGGGCGACGGCGCGGCACGCCCCCCCCGTACCGGCGTAACGCCGCCTCGGCGGCCTTCGCCGGCGCACTTGCCAGCTCGACGGGCTCCATCACGATCGCACCCGGCACCCCGAGCAGCAGCCGTCCGAACCATGCCTCGTCGGCGACGTCCACCGAGACGAGGGTCGTGCCGTTGTCGCCAGGCTCGGCGACTCCGGCTGCCACGCGATCGAGCAGCCCGCGACCCTGCTCCGGCAGCTCGACCACGGCGCGTCGCGTGTTCGGGCCGGCGACGAAGGCGTGTGCGCCCGCAAAGGCAGCCGGCGGCGTGCGGGCCGCGCTCGGCGTGCCGGTCGGATGCAGGCCGCGCGACTCGCTCGACCAGGAACCGGCGCCAGTCGCCGGCCAGATGGCACCACGCGTCGAGGTACCAGCGACCGTCGCGCACGACCACGGCGTAGGGCTCCACACGGCGCTCACGTTCGCAACCAGCGCGGCTCAGATAGGTGATGTCGAGCATCTCTCCCGAGGCGGCGGCCTGCCGCAGCGGCTCGAGCAGCTCGGGGCGCTCCAGCTCGACCTCGATCTGGGAAGCGCCGAGCGCCCGTTCGAGCTTGCTCAGCGCCGAGGCGAGCGGGCCGTCGGCCTCCGCGCCGCGCACGGCGAGCAGCGCCCGTGCCGCTGCGGCGACGGCAAAGCCCTCCTCGGCGGTCAAGCGTGGCGGGCGCTCGAGCGCGCTCAAGTGGAACGCCCGAACGCTGCCCTCGTCGACGACGAGCTCGAGCAGCTGGTCCGGCGTATACGGCGGCAGGCCGCAGCAGGCCGCGAGCTCCAGCTCGACGACGAGGGCGGCCGGAGTGATGGCGAAACGCTCTGCGAGCTCGGCGATCGGCGCCTCGCCCACCCGAGCCAGGTAGGCAAGCACGGCGAGCAGCCGTCGAAGGCGTGCGCCGGCGTCGAGGTTGCTCGACGACCCGGCGGCGGCCGCCGCCGGGAAGCCGGGCGTCGCCGTGTCCCCGGGCTCGTCGCCGGCGACCGAGGCGCCGTGCCGGGCGTGTGATGCGGAGCGTTCCGGTGGCGTCGCCCGACTCGCTGCTTGCTCGAGCAGTGTCATGACCGCCGTGCGCAGCTCCGCCGGTGCCGTCACCTCGACGGCGTCGCCGAAGCGGAGCACCCATCGGGCAAAGGCCGGCTCGTCGGCGACGCGACACGCGAGGCGCGCCGAGCCGTCGCTGCGGCGGACCTCGAGGGCGTGCGGACCGAGCGCAGCAAGCACGGCAGGCGCCTCGCGAGCGTCGACCTCGAGCACGACGCGCACGGCCTGCGCCTCGCCGTCCTCGCCGGCACGCAACGGGGCCTCACCGGCACCGCGTCGCCCCGTGCCCACCACCGGCGCGAGGCGCAGCTCGGCGCCGAGGTCGATGGACTGGGGCTCGAAGGCCCGCCGTGGACCGAGCGCCGGCGGAGACTCGAGCCGGTCGACGCGGAACGTGCGCACGGCCCCCGCCGGTGCCGCAGTCCGGTCACGCCCGACGAGGTACCAACCGCCCGCCCGGAACAACAGGCCGTAGGGCTCGACCTCCCGCTCGCGGCCGCGGTAGGCGAATTGGGCCAGTGAGCGCTCGCGCACCGCCTCGTGCAAGGTGCCGAGCGCCGGCAAGGACGGCAGGAGCGCGAGGGGGCGCTGGCCGAGCGGCTCGGACAGGCCCAGCTTGGCCACGGCCTCGTCCCCCAAACCGCCCTCGAGCCGAACCGCCGCTACGGCGAAGGCGAGGGCCGCCTCCTCTGCGGTGTCGAGCCCGAGGTCGGGAAGGTAGTACTGCTCTGGTAGAATGCGATAGCCGTATTGGTCCTCACCCCCGATCGGTTCGACGCTGACCGGGATGCCACCGTCCCGCAGCGTCTTCTTGTCCCGCTCGAACGCTTGACGCAGCGCGCCGTGCTCGGACGGGTAGCCGGCGACCGTGGCGCCGATCTCGCGCAGCGAGAGCGGGCGCGACGAGCTGAGGAGCACGATCACGAGATTCGTGATGCGTTCGAGCCTGCTCGGACGGGCCGCCACGGCGGCCAATGTAGGGCGGGGCCCGTGCACCGACCTACCGGCCGGCACGGGCCAGAGCGGCACGGGCCAGAGCGGCACGAACGAGAGCGGCAGGGACGAAGGACATGGACGAGAGGGACGTGGAGATGGAGGGAGGTGCGGCCGGTGCCGGTTCGTGACGAGCTGCGGAACGTGGCGATCATCGCCCACGTCGACCATGGCAAGACGACGCTGGTCGACGCGCATGCTCCGCCAGTCCGGCATGCTGCGCCCGCACGACGAGGTGCGTCGAGCGGGTCCTCGACTCGATGGACCTCGAGCGCGAAAAGGGCATCACGATCCTCGCCAAGCAGGCGGCGTTCCGCTTCGGGGAGCGCCGGCTGAACCTCGTCGACACCCCGGGCCACGCCGACTTCGGCGGCGAGGTCGAGCGCGCCCTGGCGATGGTCGACGGGGCGATGCTGCTCGTCGACGCCGCGGAGGGCCCCCGCCCACAGACCGCGCTTCGTGCTGCGCAAGGCCTTCGAGGCGGGGCTGCCCGTCGTCCCGTTGCTCAACAAGGTCGACCGCCCCGACGCCCGCATCGCGCGAGGTCGTCAACGAGACCCTCGAGCTGTTCGTCGACCTCGACGCGCCCGAGCACCAGCTCGAGATCCCCTTCCTCTACGGCAGCGCCCGCGCCGGATGCATGCAGCTCGAGGAGCCGGACGGTCCGATCCTCGAGCAGCCAGCGGGCTCGAGCCTCGCACCGCTCATCGAAGCGCTGTTCGCGCACCTGCCCGCCCCGAGCTACACCGAAGGCGCCCCGCTGCAGGCGCTCGTCACCAACCTCGACGCCTCGCCCTACCTCGGCCGGCTCGCCATCTGCCGTGTCGTGGAGGGCAGCCTGCGACGCGGCCAGATCGATCGCCTGGTGCAAGCGGGACGGCACGATCGAGCGCGTGCGCAGCGCCGAGCTGCTCGTCGCCGAGGGGCTCGAGCGGGTGCCCGCCGCCGAGGGGCTCCCGGGCGACATCGTCGCCGTCGCCGGCATCGACGAGGTGACCGTCGGCGAGACCCTCGCCGATCCCGAGGACACCCGACCGCTGCCGCTGCTCGAGATCGACGAGCCGAGCCTGTCGATGACCGTCGGCATCAACACCTCGCCGCTCGCCGGCCGCGACGGCACCAAGCTCACGGCACGCCTGTTGAAGGGGCGCCTCGAGGCCGAGGCGCTCGGCAACGTCGCGATCCGTGTCCTCCCGACCGAGCGCGCCGACACCTTCGAGGTGCAGGGCCGCGGCGAGCTCGCCCTCGCCGTGCTCGTCGAGCAGATGCGCCGCGAAGGCTTCGAGCTCACCGTCGGCAAGCCCGAGGTGCTCACCCGCCAGATCGACGGGCGCCTGCACGAGCCCATGGAGCGCCTGTCGGTGGAGGTGCCCGAGGAGCATCTCGGCACGCTCACCCAGCTGCTCGCCAAGCGCAGGGCCCGAGTCGAGAAGATCGTCCACCACGGCACGGGCTGGGTGCACCTCGAGCACCTCGTGCCTGCCCGCGGCCTGATCGGCGTCCGCTGCGAGGTGCTCACCCAGACCCGCGGCACCGCCCAGCTGCACCACGCCTTCGAGCGCTACGAGCCCTGGCACGGCGAGATCCGCACACGCACCGCAGGGCAGCCTGGTCGCCGACCGGAGCGGGGTGACGACCGGTTTCGCCCTTGCCAACCTCGCCGAGCGCGGCACGCTGTTCGTCGGCCCCGGCGAGGACGTCTACGAGGGGATGGTCGTCGGCGAGAGCTCGCGCTCAGAGGACATGGACGTCAACCCGACGAAGGAGAAGAAGCTGACCAACATGCGCTCCTCGACCGCCGACGAGCTCGTGCGGCTGCCGCCGTGGCGCCAGCTCACCTTGGAGCAGGCCCTCGAGCAGGCCGACGAGAGCGAGTGCGTCGAGGTGACCCCGGCAGCGGCACGCCTGCGCAAGGTGGTGCTCGACCAGTCCATCCGGGGACGGGCGCGCAAGAACGCCCAGCGGGCCGCGGCGACCTGAGAGACGCCCGACCCCTCGGAGCCGCCTCAGCGCAGCGCAGGCGTGCGACCGAGTGCAGGAAAGACGCGGGCGAAGCCGATCGGCAGCTTCTGGAGCAGCACGGTGTCGAGCACGTCCGACTTGTCCTGGTCGACGACGACCAGGGCGAGGCTCGCCGAGGCCACCGTCGGCGGCCACGGATGGGCCACCTGCGCGGGCCCGTACAGGCCGCGGTAGGCGACCACGCAGACGTGGTCGCGGCTGTGCTCGAGCGCAGGCGGCAGGAACGACGCCGGCGCCTTGCCGCCGGTGCGCAGCACAGTCACGAGCTGGCGGTTGGTCAGGTACTTCACGCCGGCGAAGCGGCCACGATGCTGCACGGCGACGCTCGCCGCGGGGAGAGACCGGAAGCATGGGCTCTCGGGTGCCCCGAGGCCGCTCGCGCGGGTCGCGCAGCCGGCGGCGGAGAGCGCCAGCACCGAAGCGGCGAGGAGCGGCGCAGCGCGCCGCAGCGGTGAGCCGGTGCCGCGGTGCGCGGCCGGTCCACGGCCCACACCACAGCGCGCAGCACGGCGCATCACCCTCATGATGCACCACCAGCGCCGCGGTGCGCCGTCACCGGTTCCGGCAGCATCGCCGACCCGGCGGGATGGGCGGCGAGCGCGCGGCGCCTGTCGTTGCGCCGTTCGGCGAGGCGCAACACGGCCCAATCGACCCAGCCGACGGGCAGGTAGGCCCAGAAGGTGATGATCCGGTAGACGAGGACGGCGGCCACCGTGGAAACCTCGGCTCCGCCGAAGGCCACGAGCGCGATCGTCAGGCTGCTCTCGACCACGCCGAGGCCCCCCGGGGTGATCGGCAGGTTCTCGGCCAGCTGGCCGGCGCCGTAGGCGAGGAGCAGCCCACGCCAGGGCACCGGCGCGCCGACGGCGGCGAAGGAGAACGCCAGGCAACCGCAGTCGAAGACCCAGTTGCCGATCCCCATGACGACGGTGAAGACGAGGTCGCGCCACCCGAGACGCACCGCGGCGAGCTGGGCGACCAGGCCCTCGACGATCTCGATGCCACGGCGCTTCGGGCGATTGAACAGCCGCCGGGAGAGCTCGAGCAGGAAGATGGCGATGCGGGCCAGCCAGCGGCGTTGCCAGACGATCGCGTCGACGACGACGGTGAGGACGAGGACGGTGAACATCGACGCCGATGAGGTCGTAGCCCGCGCTCTCGCTGTACGCGAGCAGCACTCCTGCGGACGCCAGCAACGCCAGGCCGAGAGCTGCGAACACCATGCTCGAGAGGATCGTCCAGCCGGCGAGCGCGTCCTCGGCCCGTTGGCGGCGGTACTGGCGGAACAGGAAGATGCTCGAGATGGCCGGCCCGGCCGGCACGGAGCTGGCGATCGTCAGCGTCGCGAAGCTGACGGCGGTCATCCAGCCGAGCAGACCGCGTACGCCTCCCGCGCCGAGCAGCCTGCGCTGCAAGAGGGCGAAGGAGACGAGCGACATGACCTCGGCGAGGATCGCCACGATCAACCAGCCGATGTTCATCCGGCCCAGCAGGCTGGACGCGCCGACCAGCTCGTCACGGTCGCCGTTCAGGGCATAGAGCGCGAGGAGCCCGATGGCGAAGCCGCCCACAGCGCGCACGACCGGCCACCAGCGGGCCCAGGCCCCACGCTGCGGTCGCCAGGTCGCCGGCCCCGGCTCGGACGGCGAGTCGTCGGCCCGTGGCGGCGAGGACACGGCGCAGCGTACCGTCGCCACCTGGGCCGACCGATGCCGGCCACGAGGTCGATACCATCTGGCCGCGCACGAACCGCAACGGGATGCAGCGGGGGTGATGTCTCGATGGTCTCCAAGGCGCCAGCCGCAGGGATCCTCGGCCCGATCGTCGAGGGTCTGCTCGGATCGTCACCGCCGGTGTCGATCCGCTTCTGGGACGGAAGCAGGATCGGCGATGCCAGGGCGCCGACGACGCTGGTGCTGCGCTCGCCGCTCGCCCTGCGCTATCTGCTCTGGGCGCCGGGCGAGCTCGGGCTCGGGCGAGCCTACGTGAGCGGGGAGCTGGACCTCGAGGGCGACGTCTACGCCGCGTCTGTCGCTGCGCGAGCACCTCGCCGTCGCCCGGCGCGAGCGAGGCGCCGATCGGGCGCTCTTCCTCGCGCCCGCCGACCGTGCACGCCTGCTCGTCGCCGCCCGGCGCCTCGGCGCCATCGGTCCGCGGCCGGCGCCTCCGCCCGAGGAGGTCCGCCTCTCCGGCGCCCGCCACTCCAAGGCGCGTGATGCAGCGGCGATCGCCCACCACTACGACATCTCCAACGACTTCTACCGCCTCGTGCTCGGCGAGACGATGACCTACTCCTGCGCCTACTTCCCGACGGCGGCGACGAGCCTGGACGAGGCGCAGCGCGCCAAGTACGAGCTGATCGCCGCCAAGCTCGGGCTCGAGCCCGGCATGCGGCTGCTCGACGTCGGCTGCGGCTGGGGCGGGATGGTGATCCACGCAGCCAAGGAGCACGGCGTGCGTGCCGTCGGCATCACCATCTCCGCCGAGCAAGCGGCGCGTGCGCCACGGAGCGCGTCGCCGAAGCAGGCTGCGCCGACCTCGTGGAGATTCGCTTGCAGGACTACCGCGACGTGTCCGACGGCCCCTACGACGCCATCTCCTCGATCGGGATGTTCGAGCACGTCGGGCTGGCGCGCCTCGCGGAGTACTTCGGGGTGCTGCGAGCGCTGCTGCCACCAGGCGGGCGGCTGCTCAACCACGCCATCTCGCGGCCCCGGCCCGCGGCAGCGGGCGGGGGGCGCCGCGGCCGGAGCGCGACGAGCTTCTCGAAGGGCTCCTTCATCGAGCGCTACGTCTTCCCCGACGGCGAGCTGCACGAGGTCGGCTCCGTGGTCAGCGCCATGCAGGGCTGCGGGGTCGAGGCTCGCGACGTCGAGTGCCTGCGCGAGCACTACGCACGCACGCTGCGTGCATGGGTGCGCAACCTCGAGGCCGACTTCGAGGAGGCGGTCCGCCTCGTCGGCGCCGGGCGGGCCCGCGTGTGGCGGTTGTACATGGCGGCCTCCGCGCTCAACTTCGAGACCAATCGCACGAGCGTGCACCAGGTGCTCGGGGTGCGCACCGGAAGCGACGGCCAGAGCGGGATGCCCGCGACGCGCGCCGCGCTGCTCGGTTATGCCTCCGGCGAGGCCGCGGGTGCCGGGGGGCGCACGCGGACGAACCAGTCCGAGGGCAGCCCGGCTGCGATCGCGAAGGCGTTGCCGTCGAGGGTGCGCGAGCCGGCGGAGCCGACGACGGTCACCTGAAGCACCCGCCCACCGAGCGCGCCGTCGCCGTCGCGCCGGTCGACGACGAGGTGGCGAAGCACGCCGAGGCCGCCGAGCGCAGCAGAGAGCGCCGAGGTGCGCACGGGCCTGAGCCAGGTGTGGAAGGGGTTGCACGCCGCCGGCCGCGACGGATCGAGGCAGGCGTCGCCGGGGTCGTCGACAGCCGGAAAGGGACCGGGCGCGCTCGAATCCGCCGGAGGAGGCCGAATACGTCGTTGCCACCACCGACACCGTCGCCGCTCCGGAAGGCCGCCGGCCACGCGAGGCCCGCAGCGGCGCCGGCGCCGGCGTACGCACCTCGCCCGCCGTGGCCGCCGCTGCCGCGAGGTCGGCCGGCACGATCGCCCCGCTGCCGGCGTACACCTGGCAGATCGTCGAGTCGCAGGTCGTCGCGTAGCCGTTCCAGCCGCCGGTCAGCCCGCTGGCCACGGCGAAGGAGCGCGCGGCGACCGCCTGGGCCTCGAGTGCCTGGAAGCCGTACGGCCGGCCCCCCGGGCCGGGCGGTCCGAGGGCCGCCCAGGACGGTGGCATCTCGGCGGCGGTCACGGCTGCGACATAGCCCTCGAGCGGCAGCACGGCGATCGTCCGCTCGTAGCCGGCGCGGTCGAAGGCCTGCACGCCGCCACCGACCTCGAGTGACCCGCCGCCGTGCAGGCAGAGGGTCACACCGGCCGCGGAGCTCACACCGGCCGCGGGCGTCACGCCCACCGCGGGCGTCACGCCCACCGAGCCGGCGCCGACGCCGGCGACGCCCTTGCCGGCCGGCGTTGCACCCGCGCCCGTGGCGGCGCCGGTGGGCCCCCTGCCCGGCGGCGGCACGGCCACGGCGACGGGGTCCGTCAGGCGCCTGGCCACGGGAACGCCGCGATGACGACCTGCAGACAGCGCGGCAGCGCAGGTCGGGCCCGTGTAGGCGTCCCAGGTGCCGTTGCGCTGCATCCGCAGATCGACCGCCTCCCCCGCCGGCACCTCCACGGGCGCCCGGGCGCCGGGGGCGGCCGTAACCGAAGCCGTGGGCCCTGGGGCGACCGGGGGGGCGCCGCCGTCCTCGATGCGCATGGGCACCGAGGACGTGACGACGGGGTCGAAGCCCTCGTTGTCGGCGAGGTCGAGGTTCTGCAGCACGAGCACGCTCACCCACTGCTCGCCGCCCATCCCGAGCCCGGCGAGGTGAGCCGCCGCGGTGCCCCCGTAGAAGTGCCGCAGGATGCGGCGGTAGCCCCAGTGGAAGCGGACGGCGTCGCCGAGCGCTCCCCACTGCCCCATGCCGACGCCGTCGCCTGCTCCGTGCCCGAGGAAGTACCAGCGCCCTGCCGCGATGCGCTCGGCTGCCGGTCCCGCCGAGCGCGCGGCGGGCGCAACGGTGGCGAACTGCGCGACCGGCACCACCGTGGCGCCGGCGACGGTCGTGGCCAGCACGACGGCGAGGGCGGCGGCCGCCGGCAGGTGGCCGGGAGCGGCCGCAGGTCGAGGCTCGTGTCGGGGCCGGCCGATGGCCCACGGTAGCGCCGGTGACCCGCAACGGCGCGGATTCGCGCCGCCGCCGACCGGGCGTCGCGGGCTCAGCCGGCGAGTGCCCCGCTCATCGAGCGGCGGAAGGCGTCCCGGGCTCGCTCGAGGGTGTAGCGGGCGGCCTGGGCGCGGCCGGCGACGCGCGCCTGCTCGTAGGTCGTCCGGTCCCCGATCAGCCGGTGGACAGCGGCAGCGACCAGGGTCGGGTCCTTGCTCGGCAGCACGACTCCCCCGCACCCGACGGTCTCGGGCACGGCGGCGGCACCGTAGGCGACGACGGGAACCGCCCGATGCATCGCCTCGATGATCGGCACGCAGAACCCCTCGTGGTCCGAGCAGCAGACGAAGACGTCTGCGCTGCGGTAGTAGGCGGCGAGCTGGCCGGCGGTCACCGCCCCGGCGAGCTCGACCGCCTCGGACAGGCCGATCGAGGCGGCAAAGGAGCGCACCGCGTCGCGGTAGGCGTTGCCCATCTCCCGCCCGACGAGGTGCAGGCGGGCCTGCGGGTCGTAGGCGCGCCGGTAGCAGGCGAAGGCCTTGACGATGTCGTGCTGGGCCTTGTGCGGCGCAACCTGGCCGACGAACAACCAGTCGGCGCCCCCGTTGCGCTTGGCGTCGCCTAGGCGCTGCAGGGCCGCCTCGTCGGGCTCGGCCTCGTAGTGACTGCCGGGGCGCAGGACGGGGACGACCGAGGTGTTGCGGTAGCCGAGCGAGTCCAGCTCGGCGGCGTTGAAGCCCGAGTCGGCGAACGCAGCGCGCACGAGCGGGGCGTAGGCGGCCAGCTGGCGCCGGCCGAGGCGCGACTCGTCGCCGAGCGGGGGGATCCAGCGCTCGACGAGGTCCGCCGGGGTGATGTTGTGGTAGTCGAGCAGCTTGGGCGCCGGGTGCGCGGCGAAGGCGTCGCCGGCGGGGCTGCCGATCGAGCTCTGGTACAGCAGCCACTGGCTGCCGTCGTCGCGGGCGGGCAGCTCGGACAGCGGGCGGACCTTGTCGTCGCAGCCCGGCCCGATCACTCGGCAGAAGATCTCGGACTCGAAGCCCATGTCCCGCAGCAGGCGCTGCGCCTCTGCGGTGTGGTTGGAGACGGCGTCGTGCTCGACGAAGGAGGGGATCACCTGGTCGATGCGAGTGGGGGTCGCCATGCGTGCGCTCACTGCATCTGGGCGCGCAGGCGGCGCGCCACCGCGTCGGCGAGGCCCGCAGCGCGGCGTACCGGCGGGGGGAGGTCGCCACGGGACGCGGAGCTCTCGATCAGCCGGGCCAGGTTGCGCAATGACCGGTGCACGGCGGGATTGCGGCGTGCCGCCGCGTCGGTCCGGCGCAACAGGTCCCGCGCCGGCGCCTCGAGCGCCGCCGCCTCGCTCGCCATGCCGTCGGCGAGGGCGGCGAGCTCGCGTCCGAGGTCGAGGAGGATCGGCCAGCGGCGCGCCGCGGTGTCGGCATGCGCGGCAAGCTGGCGTGCCGTCGGGCGCATCGACTCGGGCACGATCCGCCTCGCGATCCGCCGCAAGCGCAGCGACCGTTCGGCGAGCGCCGGGTCGGCGAGGGCGGCGCGCGAGGCGCGCTCGAAACCCGCGTCGAGCTCGGCGATGAACTGCGGCGGGCAGGGGCCGGCGCGCAGGGCCGCCGCGTCGGCCTGCGCGGCGGCGACGAGCGGCGCCGCGTCGAGCCTGGCCGCGTCGAGCGGGGCAGGGTCGAGCGGGGCGCGCTCCGTGGCGGCACGGGCATGGCCAGCGTCTCCGCTGCCGTTGTGCTCGCCGTTGTGCTCGCCCTCAGCCGAGTCGGTCACGAGCTGCGCCGTGGGCGCCTGAGCGGCGCCTCGCGGCGCGACGACAGGGTCGTTCACGACCAGCTCGACCCGGCAGCTTCGGACACCGCCGGCGCCGGCGCGGAGTACGCCGATGCCGGCTCGGTCAGCACGACCTCGAGCGGCAGCTCGACGAGCCCGGTCGACCGGCCGGGGTTCATCACCTCGAAGCTGCACGCCGGCTCACGTTGGTCGAGGACCACCCCGCCCCCGTCGCGCACGTCCAGGTGGAGAGCGAAGCTGCCGTCGAGCAGCGGGATGCTGCCGAAGCGGAAGACGACTTCCTGCGGCCCTGGCTCGAGGGTGTGCCCGCCTTCGTGCTGGCCGGTGTCGGAGGTGAACACCGCCTCGCCGCCGCGCATGACGCTGATCTTGAAACCGGCCCCGAGCACGCGGTCGACCACGTCGAGCTTGACGCGCACGGTGAGCGGCTCGCCGGTGACGATGTAGGGACGATCGTCCTGACCGTCGTACTCGACGCGGACCTCCCCGATGCGCACCGAACGCGGGCGAACCGGGCGGATCTCGGCGACGTGGCCGGCCGCGATCGCTTCGGGTGAGCCGGGGTCGGGCACGAAGCCCGTGTCGTGCAGCCGGTCGCGAAAGGCCCGGATCGCCTCGCCGGGGCGGCCGATGAAGATGAGCTCGCCGCGGTCGAGCACCATCACCTCGTCGCAGGTCTGGCGCATCATGTCCGGGGAGTGCGAGACGACGACGATCGTCCGGCCTTCGGCCTGGAACTGGTACACGCGCTCCATGCATTTCATCTGGAAGCGCTCGTCACCGACCGCGAGCACCTCGTCGACGAGGAGGATGTCGGGCTCGACGTTCACCGCCACGGCGAACCCGAGCCTGACGTACATGCCCGAGGAGTAGTACTTGACCTGGTTGTCGATGAATTTCTCCAGCTCGGCGAACGCGACGATGTCGTCGAAGCGGCGGTCCATGTCCTTGCGGGAGAAGCCGAGCAAGGAGCCGTTGAGGTAGACGTTGTCGCGCCCGGAGAGCTCGGGCTGGAAGCCGGCACCGAGCTCGAGCATCGCGGCGAGCGAGCCGCGCACGACCACCCGCCCGCTCGTCGGGCGCAGGATCCCGGCGATGCACTTGAGCAACGTCGACTTGCCCGACCCGTTGCGCCCGAGGATGCCGATGGTCTTGCCGGCCTCGACCCCGGCGGTCACCTCGTCGAGGGCGAGGAACTCCTCGAAGGGGACGTGACCCGGGTGCAGGACGCGGCTCTTCAGCGACGTGTGCTTCTGGTGGTAGAGGCGGAACTTCTTGGTCACGCTCTCGATGGCGATAGCCGTGGTCACCGGGGGCTCACAGCTCCTCCGCGAAGTTGGCCTCGACCTTGCCGAAGACGTGCATCCCGAGCATGAAGATGAGCACGCTGCCTGCGAGCACGGCGGCGAGTATTTCGGCGTAGGTGCCGTAGGTGAAATGGATCTCGATCGGCGCACCGCGGGGACCGCCCGGTGTCGCCGGCTTGCCCCAGGCCAGGCCGAGCTTGCCCCAGAAGAAGCGCTGGAAGGTGAGGACGATCGGAACCACAGGGTCGGCGAGGTAGACGTAGGTGATGATCCGCTTGGCGCCGGAGAAACGGTAGTAGAGGTCGTCCGAGAAGGAGTAGACGATCGGCACGAGCCAGAACCAGGCTTGCATGAGCACCGTGATCAGGTGCTCGATGTCGCGGAGGAAGACCGTCACGCCCGAGACGAGCAGGGCGAGACCCGCCGTGAGGATGATCAGGTCGACGAGTCCGAACAGGACGAGCGGCGGGTAGCTCCACGTGGGCATGAGGCGGAACCCGACGAGGAACAACGCCATGACGATCAGCTGGAGGCCGAAGAAGAACACCGCCACGCCGACCTGGGCGAGCGGGAGCACCTCACGGGGAAACGCGACCTTCTTCACGATCCCGGCCGAGCCGACGACGGCAGTCGACGACGTCTGCACGCCGAGCGAGAACAGGTTCCAGACGAGCAGGCCCGAGAAGAGGTACAGGGCGAAGTCCGGGATGGCGCTCTTCAGGAAGTAGGTGAACACGAAGTAGTAGGTGAGCAGCACGACGGTCGGGTTGAGCATCGACCACAGGAAGCCGAGCACGCTCGATTGGTAGCGGACCTTCAGCTCCTTGCGGGTGAGGAAGACGAGCAGCTCGCGCGCGGCCCAGATCGCCGCCACACGTTGGCGGAGGCTCGTCTCGGCCGAGACGATGCGCGCCGGCGGGCCGTCGTCGCCCCAGCCGCGTGGGCGCTCGGCGACGTAGCCCTCCTCGAGCCCGCCGCTCGCGACCTCCGTCACCGTTTGCATCTGCGATCCGTTCCCTTGGCGGTGCCGAGCCACCTCGGACACCTGACGAGCTCTCTCCGAGCAGGGCGCCTGCCAGTGGCGGACCTGCGGTGCGACAGCAGTGCAGCGGCGCGACCCTCCGGCATCGTCGACGGTCCCGGGCGGCAGCCGTGGAATCCTATCGGGCAGCTTCGCGCCACCAACGTCGTCTTTACCCGCGCGGCGTGCCGCCAGTCAGGGCCGCCGCCCAGGTACCATCAGCAGCCCGTGGCAGAGCAGAGCCCATCCCGAAGCGGCAAGCTGCGCCGGCTTCGCGCGCTGCGAGACGCCATGCGGCGCCTGGACCTCCTCGAGACCCGCGTCGACGGCCTCGAACCCCGCGTCGACGGCCTCGAACCCCGCGTCGACGGCCTCGAACCCCGCGTCGACGGCCTCGAACCTCGCGTCGACGGCCTCGAACCTCGCGTCGACGGCCTCGAACCTCGCGTCGACGGCCTCGAACCTCGCGTCGACCTCGTCGAGCCCCGCCTCGACTTGAGCGACAGACGGCTCGATCACGCCGAAGCTGCACTGAGAGCCGCTGGCGGGCGTGCCGCGGCGATCGAGCGGCGTCAGACCCAGGTCGACGTGCGCCAGGACCATCTCGAGCTCCACCAGGCCGCGCTCACCCGGCGGCAGGAAGAGCTGGCGACGCTGCAGTCCCGCCAGTTCGACCTGCTGGCGTTGCTCCGGGCGCGCCACACCGGGATCGAGAAGCGCGCCGACCTGCTCGAGCGCCAAGCGGACGACCTCTACGAGCAGGTGCGCGGGTTGCGCGAGCTGACGCTCGGCGTCGAACCGCAGCTCGAGCGGCTCAACTTCCAGGTGCCCGACCTGTACCTGCGTCTCGGCGAGCTGCGCAACGAGCTCGGCCCGATGGAGCTGCGTGCGATGGCGCACGCCGACCGGCGCGCCGGCGAGATCGCCAGCCGCCTCGACCTGCTCACCGAGAAGATCAACGATCAGCGCGACGCCCTGCGCGACCACCTCGCACGCCTGCGCGAGCTCGACGAGCTGCACGTCGAGGTCGACGACGTCGGGGCCCAGCTCGAGGCGCTGCAGACCCTGCTCGACCGACGCCTCGACGCCGACGTCGAAGCGGTGGAGACGACCGGCAGGTTCCTGACGCGCCCAGGCGGAACGCCTCGAGCGCTTGGAGCGAATCCTCTCGGGCGGCGAGGGCCACGGCCGCGCCGGCTACGGCTATGCCGGCGCTGGGTACGGCAACGCCGAGGACGAGGACGGCGAGCCGCCGGCGCACGGCTCGGGCGGCGAGCGCCGTGCCGGCCACCTGCGCCCGGTGGCGGACTCCGGTGACGGAGGCTGAGCTCGCCGGCGCGCTGATCGTCGATGCCAGCGCCCTGCAGAGCCCCTCGACGCGCTCGCGGGGCATCGGCCGCTACACGCTGGGATGGTGCCGGGCCCTCGAGCAGGTCGCGCCCAACCTGATCGGGCGCTACCTGCTCGACCCCGACCTGCCCCCGCTCCCCGGCGAGGCCGAGGACCTCATCCAGTCGGGCAAGGTGCGCTACCGCGACGCGCCCGACGCGTTCCCGCCCCCGGCGATCGGCTTCCACACCTTTGCGCTGCTCGATACCACCGTTCACCTGCCGCAGTGCTGGCCCGAGGAGCGGGACCTCGGGCGGGTCGGGGGCGGCCGGGCGCTCACCGGCCTGGCGCGCAGCGTCACCGTCTTCGACTGCATCCCGGCGCAGGACCCGGGGCGCCTCGTGCGCGACCCGATCGAGCGCAGGCGCTATCTCGCCCGCTTCGAGCTCCTGCGAGCCGCCGACCAGCTGCTCGTGCTGTCGCACGCCGTCGCCGGCGAGCTGGTCCGGCTGCTCGGCGTGCCGTCCTACCGGGTGAGCGTCGTCGGCGCTGCAGCCGAGGACCGTTTCGTGCCGCCCGTCTCGCGCGACGAGGCGCAGCGCGCCGCCGCTGCTGCGGTCCCCGATCTCGAGGGCCCGTTCGTGCTCTACCCGAGCGGCAGCCACCCGCGCAAGAACAACGAGGCGCTCGTCCTCGCCTGGTCGCGCCTGCCGCAGCGGCTGCTCGACTCGCACCAGCTCGTCATCACAGGCGAGATGCCGAGCACGATGGGGCATCACTACCACCTGCTCGCCGAGCGGCTCGGCATGCGTGACCGGGTGGTCGTCGCCGGCGACGTCGACGCCTCGACCTACTTGAGCCTCGTGCAGTCCGCCGACCTGGTGTGCTTCCCGTCGCTCGCCGAGGGCTTCGGCCTGCCGGTCGTCGAGGCGCTCGCCTGCGCGACTCCGGTGATCGCCTCGGACCGGCCGCCCATCGACGAGCTGCTGCCGGCGGATCGCCGGTTCGACCCGACGAGCCCGGCGGCGATCGCCGTTGCGCTGACGCGGGCCCTGCTCGGCGCGGACGAGGACGATCGCGGCGCGGTCGGCGGGCAACCGCGGCCGCTGGCGACCTGGACCGACGTCGGGCAGGCGAGCGCCGACGCGTGCGCCCGACTGCTGGCCCGCGACGAGGGACCGGCCGCCGGCGTGGCCGCGGCTGGCGCAGCCGCCGCGACTGGCGCGGCCGGTGCGGCCGGCACGACGACCTGCCTCGTGGACCTGGTCACCGGCACCGTGCCAGGGGGATCGGGTGGCACCTCGAGCGCCGCCGCTCGCCGGCAGGGTCGCCCGCCGGGCCGCCCGCGCCGGCGCGCCCGGCGGCGCGTCGCGATCGTCACGCCGCTCCCGCCGTCGCCGAGCGGCGTCGCCGGCTACAGCTACCGGCTGGCCGAGGAGCTGCTGCGCATCGGCTCGCTCGAGATCGAGCTCTTCGCCGACGGGCCGACGCCGGGCCAGCGCGGCCCTCACGGGGTCGCCGTCGAGCCCGCCACCTCGCTGTTGACCGTCGAAGCGCTCGCCGGGCGCTACGACCATGTCGTCTACATGGTCGGCAACAGCCATCACCACCTCGGCGCGCTCGCTGCCCTGCGCCGGCGGCGCGGCGTGGTGCTGTGCCACGACGTGCGCCTCGGCAACCTGTACGTCGCCGAGCACGGCGACCTGCCACACGCCGTGCGATCCCTGCCGAACGCGCTGCGGCGCATCTACGGCCCGGAGCTCCCCGAGGACGTCGGCGTGGGGACCGTGATCACGAACGAGCAGGAGCGCCGCTACGGGCTGCTGCTCGCCCGCGAGGTGATCGAGTCGAGCGAGCGCTACCTCGTCTCGTCGCAGGCGGCACGCGAGCTCGCCCTCTCCGACGTCCCGGGGCGCTACGAGCTGCGCGTGCGGCTGCTTCCCTTCGCCCTCGAGGCGCCGCCCGCCCCCGACGGCGCCTCGGCGAGCAGTTCCACCGCCCTGGCTGCGCTCGGTGACGCACCGCTCGTCGCCCATTTCGGCATCGTCGACCCCGCCAAGCAGCCGCACCTGCTCATCGAGTCGTTCGCCCACCTGCGCCGCGACGGCCTGCACGGACCGCCGCCGCGGCTCGCGTTCGTCGGCCCGGTCTCCGACGCGCTCGCCGATGAGCTGCGCGGGCGGGCAGACGCGCTCGGTCTCGGCGAGGCGCTCGTTCTGGCGGGCGCCGTGCCGGCGGCCGAGTTCCGCGCCTTCATCGAGCGGGCGACGGTGGCCGTGCAGCTGCGCACGCGCTTCAACGGGGAAGCCTCGGCGGCAGTCGGCCAGTGCCTGGCCTGCGGCGTCCCGACCGTGGTCTCCGACCTCGGCTGGATGGGCGAGCTCCCCGACGCCGCGGTCGTCAAGGTGCCGCCCGGCGTCGCCCCCGAAGGGCTCGCTGCCGTGGTGCAGGGGCTGCTCGACGACGCGCCCCGCCGCGCCTCGCTCTCGGTCGCGGCGCGCGAGATGGCGCGCCGGCAGGGTTTCGACGTCGCGGCGCGGGCGCTCGTCGGCGTGCTCGAGGAGCTCAGCCCGGCGTCCTGAGCCGGGCCGCTGTCAGCGCCGGCGCAAGCGGCGTCCGGCGCCGCGTACCGCCCGGCGGCCACGTCCGAGCGCGATGCGCAGCACGGCGCGCGGCGAGGGGCGCGGCTTGGCGGGGACGGCGCCGTCGCCGGCGAGGTACCACGGGGGCGCCGCCCCGGCGAGGAAGCGGTCACGATCGGCGCGCTCGCGCACGAGGCGCGACACGGCCTCGCGGGTGGGCGCGGCGCCCATCGTCCATCCCTCGCTCCACGGCACGATCGCCGGGCTGGGCTCGGCCTCGAGCTCGACGCGGCCGACGTCGACGCCGGGGACGGCGAGCAGGTCGTCTCGGTCCTTCTCGCTGGAGACGACGATCCGGCCAGCGCTGCTCCACACCGCTAGCGCCGGGCGACCCCCGAGCCCGCCGGGCACGGCGATCGGCGAGACGGGGCGGATGGTGACGTCCTTCCAGCGGCGCAGCGCCGCCGCCAGCCCGGCGAGCACGACGGCGCGTTCGAGCCGCCCGGCATCGTGGCGCAACGGCAGCCGCGTCTCCATCGCCAGCACGAGCCCGTCGTAGCGCCGGGCGGCGCCCCACAACGCCCAGGCGAGGCGGAGGTCGTCGAGCTCGACGAAACGGTGGGCGGCGCTGCGCCCGTCGGGCGACCAGATCTCGACCTCGTGCCCGGCGTCGAGCAGGCCGACGACGGCGCGGCCGAGCGGCCGTGAGACGGCACCGCGCGCCGGGGAACGGTGCCGATGACAAGGACGCGGACTACGGCCTCCCGAGGAGGACCTCGAGCGAACGCTCCATGCGGTCGAGCACGAGATCCCAGGTGTAGTTCGACAGCACGTAGTCGCGCCCGCGGTCGGCGATCGCCGCGGCCGCCTTCGGCGACTCGGCGACAAACGACAGCACCTCGCCGAGCTCGTAGTCGTCGACATAGGTGAGGCCGCCGCCGGAGCGCTCGCAGTGCCAGACGAGCACGTCGCTCGCCGCCGAGGCGATGACGAGCGTGCCGGCCAGCCAGGCCTCCATCGTCGTGCGCGAGAAGCTCTCGTTGACGCTCGGGTTGATCAGCGCCTCGGCCGCTGCCAGGGCGCTCGGAACCTCGTCGTCGGGCAGGAACCCGAGGTCGATCACCCGGGAGCGCATCCGCTCGGGGATGCCCGGGTCGCCGGCGCCGAAGGTGACGAGGTCGAAGGGAAGATGGCGGTTGAGCACCGTGGCCGAGAACGCCCGCAGGAGCTCGGTCCACCCCTTGCCCTCTTCGCGCCGCCCGGCGTAGATGACGAACGGCCGGGTCAGGCCGTGCCGCTCGCGGAAGCCCTCGGGGTCGTAGCTGCTCGGCGCCTCGACGGCCGCGCCGACGACGGCGTGCGCCGGGGGCAGCCAGCGCGTCACGCGGTGTGCCAGCTGGTGCTCGGGCTCGGAAAGGAACCACAGCCCGGATGCGTTGGCGAGCAGGTCGGACACGACGCGCAACCGGGCGTACGGCTCGTCGTGCAGGCAGGGCATGATCACGCTGCGCTCGGGCGCGACGCTCGCCCCGTAGATCGTCGACCAGAACAGGTACGGCGAGAAGACGATGGCGTCGTAGTCCGCGGCGTGGCCGGCCAGGTAGAAGTACAGCCCGGGGACCCGGAAGCGGCCGTTCACCCAGGAGATCTCCTCCTCGAGGCTGAGCGGCGGCCCGTGCAGGACACGGTGCTCACGCTCGGCCTGGGCGACCGTGAGCGGGGTGACGGCCGTCGGGAAGCGACGCAGCGTGAGCCCACGGTCCTGGCTCACGCCTGCAGGCAAGGCGTTCTCCCAGGTGTAGTGGTTGACCGCGGCAGGTCGTGAGCACGTCGACCGTGTAGCCGCGTGCCGCGAAGCCACGAGCCGCCTCGCCCATCACCGCTTCGGACCCGCCGACGAATCCCTCGCCGTAGCGGGTCGGGACGAAGGCAAGCCGCGCCGTCCCTCCTGTTTGCATGACCTGCCGACCTCCAACTCTCAGGTGAGGCGCCATGCTACGCCGGGCGATGAGCGCGGGGCCCTCGCAACGGCGGCAGCACGAAGCGCAACGGGATACGGCGGGCACCCACGGAAGGTGCGCCGGATGCCTCACGTTCAGCCTTCCAGCGGCACGGGGAGACCGCTACGGTCACACGTATGCCACGGCTCGCGGCAGGTCTGTCCCTGTTCGCCGGGGGCGGATGCAGCATCCTGCTTGCTGTGGCCGCCTGCGCCGGCGCACTCGCCGTGCCCGCCGGAGCCCTCGGCCGGACCGCCGGGGCGCCGGCCGGCCCCGGCAACACGGCGGCTGCTGCCGGCAAGCACCTGCAAGCAGACGAGCAGCAGCCCTTCCCCAGCCCGCGCTGGCAGGACACCGTCGGCCCGGTTGCGCTCAGCTCGCCGACGGTCGCAGAGATCGACGGAACGACCGCGCTCGTCTTCGCCGACGAGAGCGGCTACGTCTACGTCGTCGACGCCTCGACTGGGCACCCCTTGCCCGGATGGCCCCAGCCGGTGACGCTCGGCGGGTCGACGCCGAGCGCGATCGAGTCGAGCCCGACCGTCGCCTACCTCGACGGGTCGCACGAGCCCCCGAGCATCATCGTCGGGGCGGGCTCGAGCTACGTGAGCAACCAGAACGGCGGGCTGGAAGCCTTCCGCGCCGACGGCAGCGTGCGCTTCGTCTTCCACACCCAGGACACCTTCAACGAGTGGACCGGAGAGCCCAAGCCGAGCGGATACGACAACGCCGTGTTCTCCACGCCGGCTGTCGGAGACCTCACCGGTGACGGCCAGCAGGACATCGTCTTCGGCTCGTGGGACCACAAGATCTACGCCCTCGCCCCGGGCGGCTCGCTGCTCCCCGGGTTCCCGATCGACAACGAGGACACGGTGTGGTCCTCGCCTGCGCTCTACCACGTGCGCGGGCGCGGCAAGGCCGAGGACCTGTTCATCGGCGCCGACGCCTCGGGCCGGAACGGCTGCTTCGGCGGATGGGTGATGGACTACTCCTACGCCGATGGCGCGCCGCACCTGCGCTGGGAGCAGTGCGAGCAGCAGACGATCTGGTCGAGCCCGGCGCTCGGGCCGCTCGGGCCGTCGGGCACGCCGGCGGTGGTCGTCGGCACGGGCTTCGGCGAGAAGCCCCCCTACAAGGAGGGCACCGACCGCGTCTATGCCTTCGACGCCAGGACGGGCGCGACGCTGCCCGGATGGCCGGTGACGACCGCCGGCCCGGCGTTCGGCTCGCCGGCGATCGGTCTGCTGCCGGGGAGCAGCCAACCGGCGGTGGTCGACACGTCGTGGTGCGTCGGTTGCGCCGGACCGTCCCCAGGCGTGTCGATGGTCTATGCCTGGTCGGCCTCGGGCAGCACGTTGTGGTCCCAGACACTCGAGGGAGGCCAGGACTTCGCCTCCCCGGTGCTGGTCGACCTGTCGGGGGACGGCAGCAACGACGTCGTCGTCGGGTCGTCGGCCGGGCTGTACCCACTCGACGGGGCGAGCGGCGCCTTCCTCTTCCAGACCGGCGAGACCTCGGCCATCAACAACTGCTCGGTGCAGAGCACGCCCGCCGTGGCCGACGTCGCGGGCAGCTGGCAGCTCTTCGAGACCTGCGGCGGCCCTCAGGAAGTCACCAAGACCGGGCGGCTCATCGACTACCCGCTCCCGGACGTGCCCGGCACGCCGCCACCCTGGCCGATGTGGCGCGGCGACGCTGTGCACGACGGCGTCGCCTGGCCCGCCATCGCCGCCGAGGCCCACCTGCGCCGGACGTCAGCGCAGCTGCGAGGAGCGCGGGCCCGTGCCCCTGCTGCGGCGCGCAGCGCGTCGCCGACTACGAAGCAGGCAGCGTCGAGCGGTCGATGACCTGGTCGATGAATCCGTAGTCGAGGGCCTCTTCGGCGGTGAACCAACGGTCGCGGTCGGAATCGGCCTCGATGCGCTCGACGGGCTGGCCGGTGTGGAAGGCGATGCGCTCGGCCATCATGCGCTTCAGGTAGATGATCTGCTCGGCCTGGATGGCGATGTCCGCCGCCTGGCCCTGCATCTGACCCGACGGCTGGTGCATGAGGATGCGCGAGTGCGGGAGGGCGTAGCGCTTGCCGCGGCGTCCCGGCGCACAGCAGGAACTGGCCCATCGAGGCGGCCAGGCCGAGGCAGACCGTCGCCACGTCGCACTGCACGTACTGCATGGTGTCGTAGATGGCGAGTCCATCGGTGACCGAGCCGCCCGGGGAGTTGATGTAGAGCGAGATGTCGCGTTCGTGGTCCTCGGCATCGAGCAGCAGCAGCTGGGCGCAGATCAGGTTGGCCGAGGTCTGGTCCACCTGGGTGCCGAGGAAGATGATGCGCTCCTTCAAGAGTCGCTGGTAGACGTCGCTCGAGGCGGCGTCGGGCAATCCGGGCTGGGCGCCGGTCACCAGGGGGAATTGGGGCGTTGAGCTCATGACCCGCAGGCTACCGCCGGCCGGGGAGCGCGCTGGCGGAGACAGGCCGCCGGACCTCTTCGGTCGTGTCAGCCTCGGTCCCCGGGGCGCGACGGGTGCCCCGCAGCCCGGTCGACGGCGGGCCGCAGCGGGTTCGGTGGCTGGACTACCCCCGACCTAAGCTGAGCGTGCGCGGGCGTGGCGGAATGGCAGACGCGCCGGGTTTAGGTCCCGGTCCCTTCGGGGGTGGAGGTTCGAGCCCTCTCGCCCGCACGCTGGACTTTTGTGCCGGCAGCTCGACCCGGGACCCGACGGGAAGCGCCGCCAGGTGTCCCGTGGGGGCTTTCGCACCCGGCGGGAGGTCGAGCACGCCTTCGCCGAGCTGCGCGACGAGATCCGCCGTGGCGAGTACGTCGCACCGTTGAAGATCACCGTCGCCGTCTTCCTGCAGGGCGAGTGGCTGCCGGCGGTGAGGGCGAGCATCCGGGCAGGCACATGGGGCCACGACGCCTCGGCGTTGCGCCGCCAGGGATCCGGGCGCGTCGTCGTGGGACACCAGGGCTACGATGCGATCCAGGCGCTCAACGGCGTCGGCCCGATCCTCGGGGTGATCTTCGTCGCCGAGATCGGAGACCTCACGCGCTCTTCCTCGGCGCGACACCTCTGCTCCTGGGCGGGGCTCACGCCTAGCCATCGCGAGTCGGACCAATAGGTCCGTCGCGGACATGTCACCCAGCAGGGCGACACCTCTCGCTCGTGACCAAGAAGCCCGGTCCGGGCTGCGAGCTGACGCAGGCTCGGCGCGCCTCGAGCGCGGGGACTTCGCCGACGTGCTCAACCTGCCCGCCTATTCAGCTTGATCCACGACGTGCTCGTCGGCGACCGATCGCATCTCCTGCGTCCGGACGGGTTGCGCCACGTCTGGGAGGTCGCCGACGCACTCCTCGCCGACAAGCCCGAGCCGATCCCCTACCCGAAGGGCTCCTGGGGCCCGAAACAGACCGCGGGCTCGCCGAGCGGGGGGCTTGATTCTCGGGCAGTAGCGGCAGGCGCGGTCGGGCCCCGCCGGCCGGGCCGGCGACGCCGGTACCGTACGCGTGGTGCTCGGGGGCGGGGTGGTATCACTCCCCGTGCGCTGCTATACCTAGAAAATGGCTGGCTACGCCCGGAAGGCTGCGGAGCCGTACCCTGCTTCTGCTGCTCGGGTCCTGGGGCCAAGCTTCCAACCGGGGTGGCGGGGCAACTGATCAGCGATGGCCGTCTGGATCTGCGGTACCTGCGGAATCGAGCACCCGAACACCCCCGATCCTCCGGCGTCGTGCGCCATCTGCCTCGATCCGCGCCAGTACATCGGTTCAGGTGGCCAGACCTGGACGACGATGGTTGAGCTTCGTGCCGACCACCGCAACGAGCTGCGCGAGGAGGAGCCCGGGCTGATCGGGATCGGTACCGTGCCGACCTTCGCCATCGGTCAGCGCGCCCTGCTCGTTCGCACACACGAGGGGAACGTGCTGTGGGACTGCGTCTCGCTGCTCGACGACGAGACCGTGGCCGCGGTCACCGCGCTCGGTGGGATCACCGCCATCTGCTGCTCGCATCCCCACTTCTACTCCTCGGCGAACGAGTGGGCCGAGGCCTTCGATGCGGAATTCCTCGTACCCGAGGCAGACCACCAGTGGGTGATGCGCCCGACTCGACGGGTGCGGGTGTGGAGCGGTGATCGCGTCGAGCCCCTTCCGGGGGTGGTCGTGGCACGAATCGGCGGCCATTTCGAGGGAGCGGCGGTGCTGCACTGGCCGGCCGGCGCCGAGGGGCGCGGCGCCCTGCTCACCGGTGACACGCTCACAGTCGTTCCCGACACCCGCTGGGTCAGCTTCATGTGGAGCTACCCGAACCTCATCCCGCTCGACGGCGAGACCGTGCGCAGGATCGGCGAGCGCGTCTCGGACTTTCGATTCGAGCGCGTCTACGGCGGTTGGTGGGGACGCGTCGTCGTCGCCGACGGGCCCGGGGCCGTTCGCCGGTCGGTGGACCGATACCTCGAGCGGATCAGCGAGCCGCCGCCGAGGCTGCTGCCGGCGACAGCGAAGCCGCCGGAGGCCGGCTTCGCGTAGCGTCGTGTAGGAGCAGCCCGCCGGTCAGCAGTCGACGACGAAGCTCCACTGCGCGTCCTCCGGCGTGCCGGTCCCCGGGTCGATGACGGCGGCATAGAGGTCGCGGCTGTCGTCGAGGTAGGCCGACACGAGGTAGGGGATCGTTCCACCGGCGTTGCTCGCCGCCGGTCCGATCGACGCCACGGCGACGCACCCGGTCACGTCCTGATCGAAGCTCACGCCGTACACACCCGTGCGCGCCCGATAGCTCGTGCTGACGCCACTGCTCGAGCCGAGCGTGCCGTCCGCGTGCACCTCCCCGAAGATTCTCGGAGAGACCTCGTCCGTGGAGAAGTCGCTGTAGAGCAACGATCCCTGCTCGACCCCCCGAGCGCCGACCGCCCCAGGGGCGATCTGGTACGAGGTCACGGCGTCGGGTTGGATCTGGGCCGAGCCGACGCTGTCGGCGGCGAGCTTGTCGATGCGCACGCTGGCCGGCGCCAGCTGATTGCTGCCGACCGAGCCGTTCTGCAGCTGGGTGCTGCCGACGCTGTTGTTCTTCAGCTGCGCCGTCCCGACCGAGCGCGGTTGCAGCTCGGCGGTGCCGACGCTCTGGTTCTTCAGCTGCACTGTCCCGACCGAGCGCGGCTGCAGCTGCACGGTGCCGACGCTCTGGTTCTTCAGCTGCGTCGCTCCGACCGAGTGCGGCTGCAGCTGCGCGGTGCCGACGCTGTCCGGTGGGAGGTTCGCGGCTGCGTAGGACGCTCCTCCCATGGCGAAGAAGAGCGCCAGCGTCGAGGTCACATTGGCATAGGTGATCCGCAGTCGCATGCTCGTTGCTCCTTCACGTCGTCGCCAAGCTGACAGCCGCAGTCTGGCCTGCCCACCACGTCCGAGCTCGAGGACAGCGTTCGCTTCGAGCCGCTCGACGACGACGCCACTCGCGTCGTCCTCGCCGATCGCGAGCGGGCGGTGAGCGCCATCCTTCGCGTCGACGCCAGCGGCGAGCTCGCCGCCGAGCGCCATCGAATGGTCGACCGCCACGACGAGCTCACTCCCTGGGTGATCTCGTTCGACGAGCAGGGCGAGCTCGGGGGTCTCACCGTGCCCGTCGCCGGCAAGGTGGCCTGGCGGCTCGAGGGTGGCGATCTCGACTACTTCGACGCACGTGTCTCCGAGCTGCGCTACGACGACAAGGCGCTTCGGCCCCTCGGGGAAGACCGCCGCGGGGACGATGCCGAGCGTCGGTTGAGGGCGCGAGGGCGCAGGGCCGAAGGTCCCTAGCGCGGAGCGCTGCGCGGCGCGACCCTGCACGCATGAGGTTGCACTACGGTGCGGCCGACTGCCGTGCCTTCCGGGGTTCCCGCCCGACAGCTGCACAAGTCCTGGTGCTGGCCGCGGCTTTCGTCCTCGGGTGTCTTGCCCTCGTAGCCGTACCTGCCCCCGCGCTGGCTGGCGCTCCGCGCGTGCGCGAGCCGGACACCGGCGGTCGGCTGGCGATGCGGGCGTGCACCGTCGGTGGCGAGCCCGCCCGCTGCGGCACGCTGCGGGTGCCACTGGACCGCATCACCGGCAGAGGGCCGACGATCTCACTGCGCGTCGTCGTCGTTCCCGCCATGGGGTCGCCGCGCCAGCCCGACCCCTTCGTCTACTTCGACGGGGGGCCCGGCTCATCGGCCGTCGACGACGCGTCGCAGGAGATACCCGAGCTCAGCCTCGACCCGACACGGGACGCCGTGTTCATCGACCAGCGTGGCACCGGCGCGTCCAACCTCACCTGCCCGGCCCTGCCCGGGCTCGGCGACCCGGCGCTGCTCGAGTCTCGCGTCGCCTCCCGCGTCGCGAAGGTCGGAGCCGACCTCCGCTTCTACACGACGGCGATGGCCGCCGACGACGTCGCCGAGGTCCTCACCGACCTCGGCTACCGGACCGCCGACCTGGTCGGTGCCTCGTACGGGGTGACGGCGGCGCAAGTCTTCCTGCTCCGCCATCAGCAGATGGTGCGGACGATGATCCTGCTCAGCGGGTCGCTCTTGTCGGTGCCGATCTTCGAGCACATGCCGCAGAACGCGCAGCTGGCCCTCGATCGGATCTTCTCCGAGTGCGAGGCGCAGACGGCCTGCCATCGTGCCTTCCCGCACCTCGCCGCCGACTGGAGCGCATTGTGGCGCTCGGTCAGCGCGGCGCCCTGGGTGATCCCGGCGAGCATCTCGCCCACGCGTCAGCGGGACGTGATCGACGCCGACACGGTGGCGTCGGTGATGCACGAGCTGATGATGGACGCCGACACCCAGGCCGACATCCCCCTCATCGTCCACACCATCGGCGCGGCCACCAACCGCCCGGCGGCCGTGGTGGAGATCGTCAAGGCGCATCCGAACCTCGTCGGCGGCGGTGGCAGCTCGGCCCAGCAGCTGATGAGCCTCGAGATCCGTTGCAACGAGCCGTGGGCCGCCGACGACCCATCCCGCCTCGTCGGTGCCGGGACCTTCGAGTACGCCGGCGACCTCGAGACCGCCAGGTGGTGGAAGCTCGTTTGCTCGCAGGTGCCGAAGGGCGGCGCCGCGGCGGGCTCGGAGGTGCTGCGGCCTTCCCCGGTCCCGGTGCTGGCTCTGAACGGGGAGGAAGACCCCCAGGATCCGCCCGCCAACATGGCGGGCGCGAAGGGGCTGTGGCCGGACAGCTTGGAGCTCGCCGTGCCGGACCAGGGCCACGACGTCGACCCGAATCTCTCCGGAGCCTGCGTGATGAACCTGATGGCCTCCTTCGTCGAGAGCGGGACGGCGGCGGGTCTCGACACCAGCTGCCTGAAGACGGTGCCGACGCCCTCCTTCGCCCTCAGCCTGTCGGCCCTCGCCGGTCGGTGATGGTCGGGCACAACATGCCGGATCCACCGGCTACGACCGCCGCAGACCGTGGATCCTTGAGCCAGTTGCGGCCCTGGCGCTGGGGTGCAACCGATGCAGAGGTTGCTGGACCCTATCCCGGCGCCGAGATTGTCCCCGAGGGCAAGCGGTCACCGACCATGGCCGTCTTTATCCGTGCGGCCCCCGACCAGGTCTGGCCCTGGCTCATCCAGATGGGCTGGGACCGTGGCGGTTGGTACTCCTGGGACCTGCTCGACAACGCGGGCCGGCGGAGTGCGACGGAGGTCCACCCGGATTGGCAGGACCTCGCCGTTGGCGACCAGCTGAGATTCTGGGCACTGGGGCGCGTCATGGACGCGTATCGGGTCGCGGTCATCGATCCGAACCGGTTCCTGGGCCTCTATGGCTATACGGACCTGCGAGGCCGCCGGCTCGACCCAAAGCAACCACGGCCGTCGTCCTACATGGAGGCGCTGTGGGGCTTCCTCCTCAACAAGGTTCCTGACGGGCGCACCCGTCTCGTGATTAGCGGGTACCAGACGTTCCGTCCTCGATGGGTCGAACGCTTCGTAGCCCCCTGGTTCCTCATCTCGCTCTCGTGGCCTATGCAGGCTCGGATGATGGCGGTCCTGAAGCGGAATATCGAACTAGCCACCAGGACGCCCTCACGCCGTGGCGGCGACCCTGAATCTAGGTGGTGGCGGACTAAGTAGCGCGAGGAGGTTGCATCGATGTCACTACATCACGTGTTCCAGGACGAGCAGACCCAGTCTGATTCGGCAACTCTCGGCGAGACCGAGGACAGTGCTCGTAAGCAGGCGATCGAGCAGATCCAGCGGAGGCGCCACTTCCGAGTGGAGGCCGTCGTATCAGGCGTCGCCGTTGTCGTCCTCGTGTTGATCTGGGCGCTGTCTGAATACCACAACGCCGGCGGTTGGCCCACGCACGGTTTCACTCAGAGCTCGGGCATCCACGACGTCTGGAACTACTGGATCATTTATCCGGTCGGCGGCATCGCCTTGATACTGGCTGGCCGGGCGTGGATGGTGTTCGGGCACAAGCCGATCACCGAAGGCGAGATCAACAAGGAGCTCGATCGCCAGTCACGCCGATAGGCGCGGCGAAACGGCAAGTGATGCCGGATTCCCGTTGTCCAAGCACCTGCGCGCAGATGATTCCTTCGGCACGCCCGACTCTCAGCCGCGAAGCGCGGCTGCTGCGCCGGATCCACTCGGCGATCGGCGTCGGCGAGCTGGTTTGCCTCGGGCACATCTGGTGGTGCGCGTTCACCCGAAGACGCGATCGCTGGCTCACGTGCTCGACCTGCGTGATGGCGGGCGAGGGTGCTGCGCTCGTAGTCGCAAGGGAATGTCAGCTCGGGTCGTTCCAGCGCCGCGCCGGTGACGACGTGCCGATGTTCGAGCTGTGGTTCGGCCCTCGCTTTGCACCCTTTGCTGTCCCGGTCTTCTCGGCGTTGGCCGTAATCGGCATCGCGCTCGTGATTGCTCGCGCTCCACAGAACACGAGGGCCTGACCGGTTCAGGGAATGCGCCGGAGTGCCCGTCGGAGCCGCATCGCACGAGTGGCCCACAGACAGGGACCGGGGCGCGGACATCCCTCTCGACGAGCACTGCGGAACTGGTCCACGCCGTACGTACTCGGTGAGTACACTGGAAGCGTGAGCTAGGAAGAAGAGGGGCGCAGCGGCAGGATCAACATGCGCGTCAGCGGCCGCCAGGGGCAACTGCTCCGCGCCGCCGCCGAGCTGATGGGCGAGACGCTCACCGGCTTCGTGCTCGAGCGCGGCGACTCGAGCGCGCCGAGACCGTGCTCGAGCGGGTGCAGCGCATCGAGCTGAGCGCCGAAGCCTTCGACCGGTTCGTGGCCGCGCTCGATGCCCCAGCTGAGGACATGCCCACGCTTCGTCGCCACGCGAGCCGCCAGCGCCGTAGCGCCTGAGCTTGGCTTCGGCTCGCCCCGGCCCCGTCGAGCTCCTCGGCGAACATCACGAGCTCGACAGCTTCGACTGCGGCAACCCGATGCTCAGCCGCTGGCTGGTCGCGACGGCACGGGTTGCGGCGAGCGCCGGCACCTCAGCGACCTACGTTTGCTGCCGCGGCGCGCACGTCGTCGGCTATTACGCGCTGGCGATGGGGTCGGTCGACCGCACGGGCGTCCCATCCCGCCACGGCCGCGGCATGCCCGATCCCGTCCCTGTGGTCCTCCTCGCCCGACTCGTTGTCGACCGTTCCGAGCGCGGTCAGGGACTCGGCGCCGAGCTGCTCCTGCTCGTCGACGCCCTGCGCCGTTGCGTGCGCGGGGGGCGGGAGTTCGGCGCCCGGGCGATCGTCGTCGACGCCATCGACGACGACGCCGTCGCGTTCTACCGGCACTTCGACTTCCACGAGCTCGAGGGCGGGCGCCTCTGGCGACGACTCGGCGACGTCGCCCGCGCTCTCGACGTCTGAGCCGCCGGACGAGGCTCCGCGCTTCGGCGCCCGCCGAGCTTCGAGGGACCGGTCTTTTCAGTCAACTGCAGCGCCGCAGGTCAGAAAGCCCTCGCCTGGCCCTGTCGGATCCGCCCGCGCCCGCCGAACTGCCAACAGGGTGCTAACGCAAGCCCCGGACGGCCCCGGATTCGGGCGATCGGGGGCGGACTCGCGGAGGCCGTCTCCCATGACGAGCTCGACGCCATCGCCGCCGAGCTCAACGGCCGGCCTCGACAAACCCTCGGCTTCGTCACCATCCGAAGCACTCGACGAGGCGGTGCGTTGACCCCCTTGAGACCCAGCAACGTTCGCTGGAGTCCGCCCTATCAGTCCGCTTGGCCGGCCGGCACGACCCATTGGGTGCGCTGGCCGGTGACCGCGGCAATCAAGTCGAAGTCGCTGTCGTAGTGCAGCACCGTCAGATTCAACTCTTCGGCGGCGGCCGCGACGAGCAAGTCGGGGATCTTGCGGCCTCGCTGGCTGCGTTCCGCCAGGAGGCGCTGAACCTGCAGGGCGCGGCGAACGTGCGCCGCGGCGGTCTCCGTGGGGGCAAAGACGGCGAGGGACCCTATGAGCTGGTCCCACTCCGTGCCGTTTCGCGCCGAGTACCCGACCTCAAGATCGCAGATGGTCGGTCGGGCGATCTCTCCTCGAGCGGCAAGCGGTTCGACGGCGGCGCGCACGACCGGCTGACCCATCCGCTTGAGGACACTTGTGTCGATCAGATAGCTCAGCGCCACGCTTCTACGCGGTCGACGAGTCTGGCGCGCCCCAAGACGTCAAGGGCGGCAGCGACCTCGGCGTCACGGTCCTCGCCGGCGCGCCGCAGTGCTGCGTTGACGGTGTCTCTTATCGTCGTGGTGCCGAGTCGGGCTTGGGCGACGCTCAGCGCTTCCTCGTCCAGGTCGACCAGGTGCTTGCTCATGGGGACAGTATATACGCCGTCGGCGAAGTATATACGTCCTTGCTGGCCGCTCAAGCTGGGTAGCCCACGAGGCCGTTCGGTCGGCCGAGGACTCCCGCGGCGAAAGAGCCGAGCGCCCAAAGCGATGCTCCTAGGTTGTCAAGGCCAATTTGGACGGGGAGAGCGCCTTCGGTGTGCGGCTGCGAGAGGCCACGAGCACCAGGTCGGTGGAACGAGTTGCCAGAAGCGCAGCCAACTCTTCGGCGAGGTCGTGGCGAGAGGCTCCCTCGAGCTCGGCGCGCAGGTGCTCGGGAGCGGTGAAGCCGAGCTGGCGGATCTAGTTGAGGGTCGTGATCTTCACATCGCGCGCCGAGCGCTTGGCGACGACGAGGGCGCGGATCGCCTCGACGTTGCCGTTGCGGGCGAGAAGTTTTCGCACCACGCGCGAGGCTACCTACCCGAGCTCGGAACCGGACGTCGCCACCCGAGTGGCGAGCAGGCCGCGCGGTGGGTCGTCGCGTCGGTCTCTGCCGTCACCCTCGCAGCGGTCGTCGCCTTGCCGACGTTCACGAGGTCGAGAGGTCCGGCTCGTCCCACACCCGAAGCCGCGTGACCGTCGAGTCCCCTTCGAAAAGGCCCGCCTATCCGTAGTCCCTCGTCAACGAAGAGACTCGCTCCGGCAGAGAGCGGTGCGCCCGGGCGACGAGACGAACGAGGTGCGACTGGCCAGGCAAATCACTCCGTTCGGGTGACCCCTGTCACGGTGACATGTGATTCCGTCGGCCATGTTCTACGTCATCATCTTCAGCGTCCTTGCCGTCCTGCTGGTCGTGGTCGCAGGGATCGCCCATTCGCGTGATCAGCGCCGGCTCAGGGCTGAAGAGCTCCACTCGTCCTCCCAGCCGCCGCGCCGAGCGCCACACCACCAAGGCGCGGCGGGCCGAGTCGCAACACGACCGTCGAAAGCGTCACTGAGAAGGATCTCGCTGTCGATTGGGGCGGGTCAGCCAGTTGCGATCGGCGCTTCCACGAGCAGGAAAGAGCACGCCGGCAGCTCGAGCCGCAGACGCGAGCCCCCCGCCGGCTCCGTCGAGTCGTCGACGTTCGCCGACGCGACACCCTCGACCGCGGAGGGCCGATCGCTGGCCGTGACGAATCGAAGGCGGGCGGCCCCCGAGAAGGAGGCGCACGCGAGCTCGATGTCGAGCGACACGGCGCTCGTCGCGCGGTTGACGAGCGTGACGGCGAGACGCTCGCGCCTGGCGTCCACGGTGGCGGTGGCGTCGACCAGCTGGAACGGCCCGAGGTCGCGGACGTGGTGCTCCCAACGGCCGAGCTGCTCGGACGGCGCGTCGACTGTCTCGCCAGCGACGTGAGCGTCGACGGCGAGGTCGAGATGTCCCTCGGAGTGCAGGAGGAACGGGTAGTAGATCGGCTGCACGACGGCGGTCTGCGGGGTCGTCACGACCGGCGCGATCACGTTGACGAGCTGAGCGAGGTTGGCCATGCGCACCCAGTCGCAGTTGCGCACGAAGATGTTGAGGTAGGTGCCGACGGCGAGCGCGTCGGGGAAGCTGTAGCGCTCCTCGAGCCCATCGCCCCTCTCCCGGAACCAGACGTTCCACTCGTCGTATGCGAGGCGTGGCACCCGGGCGAGGTTCTGGTTGTAGGCGGCGCGGCGCAGCAGCGCCGACGCGACCGTGATCGCACGCTCGGCGGAGTGGGGCGCGAGCACATCGGTCCAGTAGTCGTCAGCGCCTGTGTAGAGGTGGATCGAGTGCAGGTCGACGAGAGAAGCCAACCCGTCGATCACGCCGGCATCCCAGTCGGTCCAGCCCAAGTTACCGCACGAGACGAGCTTCGCCGTGGGGTCGAGCATGCGGATCGCCCGCGCCCAGCGGGTGGCCTCGGCGACGTACTCCTCGGCGGACAGCGCGCCGACCTGCCACGCGCCGTACATCTCGTTGCCGAGGCCCCACCAGGTGACGCCGAAGGGAGCGTCGTGCCCGTTGCGCCGGCGCAGATCGGCCCACGCCGTCCTGCGTGCCGAGTTGCAGTACTCGATCCAGGCAAGCGCCTCCTCGAGGCTGCCGGTGCCCATGTTCAGGCAGAGATAGGGCTCAGTGCCCAGCGCGCCGCAGTACTCGATGAACTCGTCGGTGCCGAAGCGGTTGGACTCGGCCGCGTCCCAGGCCAGCTCGGATCGCTCCGGGCGAGCGTCCTGCGGACCGATCCCGTCCTGCCAGTGGTAGTTGGAGACGAAGTTGCCGCCGGGCCAGCGCAGCACCGGGATGTGCAACGCCCGCAACAGTTCGAGCACGTCGCGCCGGAAGCCGCGCTCGTCGGAGAGCGATGAGCCCTCGTCGTAGATGCCACCGTAGATGCAGCGCCCGAGGTGCTCGACGAAGCCGCCGAAGACGCGGCGGTCGAGCGTGCCGAGCACACGTCCGGCGTCGATCGTCGCAGTGCTGCGAGGTCGATGACCGATCATGGGCTGCTCCTCTCCGACGGACTCGTTCTGTCTACCTGACGCGAGCCGCGGGTATGGGCGCTCACCATCGAGCGAGCCCAGGCGGAGGAACCGGCCGGCCGGAGGGCCGCGGCGCCAGCAGGCCTCGGGATGGATCCGCGGCGACGGTGCTGATTCTCGCGATCGCCAGCGGCGCCGCCTGCGGCGGGCGCCGGCGCGGTTCGGAGAGCGGCACGGCCGACCTCCACCACGTCACAGGCCGCGTGCTCAGCACGGTCACGGTCTGGTTCGTCTCGAGTCGGGTCGGTCGATCCGCGAGCCTCCGCGACCGCCGATCAGCGCTCGGCCAGCTCAGGAGGCCGCGCCTTCGGCCACCCATCGATCGAACAACGCCACCCGATCGGGCGGCCAGGGCCCGTCACAGGGCATGCTCCCGTCGTGCAGACGCTCGGCGATCGCCGTCGCGTGGGTGCGCACGTCCTCGACGGACCACAGGTCGAAGGCGCGGCGCATCGCTGCCTGATCGCTCTCACGGAACAGCGGCTTGATGTCGCTCGAGAACGACAGCGGCTCTCGAGCTGCAGCCTCGGTGCTCATGGGACTCTCCTCTCCGAGAGGGCCGGGTGCGCCTCCCGAGCGATGATGCCCGCCTTGCCGTCGGCGGTCACCATCTGCCCGCCGCCGGCGATGCGGAGCAGCGTCGGCCATGCGGGCGCCGCGTCGGGCGCGGGGTTCATCCCTCGATGAAGCTGATCGCCCGAGGCCGCGGGATCCGGCCATGCCGGACCCAGCTGGCACGAGGTCGCCCTCGACCAGCTGGTCTCCGAACTGCACGTGTCAGTCGCGCCGTCGGTCGACGACGGCATTGGCCTCTCTGATCGCCCTGCCCTCGTCACCGTGCTCGGCCAACTGCTGATTGGCCACGGCAACCCAGAGCTGCTTGTCGGCGTCGCTCAGGCCTTTGTGGTGTCGATCGACGTCGTCCACGGCCCAGGGCACCCCGGTCACCCCCCAGCTCGAAGCGATCGTCCCTGCGCCGTGTCACACCGTCTACCGCACCGACGAACGAGAGACGCCGACCGCTCGCAGCCAGCGTGGCGGCCACGCTCGTTGTCACGCATCCCGCGCTCGCGAGACACGCGCAGCGGACCCGGTCGCCCGTCTCGCCGCCGGCCGCAGCACGAATCGGGAGATCGCCGCTCAGCTGCTCATCGCCCGGCGACCGTCGACTACCACGTGCGCAAGGTGTACCGGAAGCTCGGGGTCGCCTCGCGGACGCAGTTGGTCCGGACGTCGGCGACCGAACCGGTCTAGCGGCGAGCTCGGTCCCTCACCCGGGAACGGGCGCCTCGAGTCGGGGCGCCACCGCGGAACGGCGCAGCGACCGAAACGCTTGGCGGTACGAGTCCGCCAGGTTGTCCTCACGGTAGGACAGGCCGTTGTCGGCACAGAAGGTGCGCACGATCGCCTGGGCCTTTCTCAGGTTGGGCCGCGGCATCGACGGGAAGAGGTGGTGCTCGATCTGGTAGTTGAGGCCACCGAGCATGAAGGTGACGAGCCATCCCCCGGTCACGTTCCGGGAGGTCAACACCTGGCGTTGGACGAAGCCGACCTTCGCGTCGTGCTCGATGATCGGCATGCCCTTGTGGTTGGGGGCGAAGCTGACCCGCAGGTACACCCCGAACAAGGCCTGCTGGAGCACGATGAACGCCACCGCCTGGAGCGGCGAGAGGAGCCAGAACAGCACGCCCAGGTACAACACGGCATGCATCCCGATGAGCAGCCACTCGCCCACCGCGCCACGATCCCGTCGTCGCGCCAGGTGCCTGCCGCTCGTGAGGTGCATCCCGAGCTCGAGCAGGACGAGCGGGACGGACACGGCGATGCGCCTCGTCAGCCGCAGCCGGCTCCAGCTCTGGCCCTGGGGGCCGGCGTTGGCGGTGTCGAGCGGATCGGATCCGGGGCCGATGTCGGGATCCCGTCCGATCTGGTTGGGATAGGCATGGTGCGCGTTGTGCTTGGGCACCCACCATCCGAAGCTCAGTCCGGACAGCAGGTTCCCGGTGACCAGCCCGAAGGTACGGTTGCGCCGACGCAGGGCGAAGATCTGCTGGTGGCCCGCATCGTGGCCGAGGAACAGCAGCTGAGTGCACGCGAAGGCTTGGAATGGCGCGATGGCGAGGGCGGCCCATGAGTCGCGCACGACAAAAAGCGCCGCCCATCCGGCGGCGAACGCTGCGACCGTCAACGCGATCCGCACGCCGTAGTGCCACGGCCGCCGCTCGAGCAACGCGACTGCTCGAACCTGCTCGGCGAGCGCTCGATAGTCGCTCGGCGCTCGTGCGACAACAGCGGACGTCATGATCATTCTCCCGATCGGGGCAGCAGTTCGCGCGCGGTCGCGCTCTCGTGGTTAGCGGCGTGCAAGAAGCATCGAATCAGCCGGCTCGAGTCCGGGCAGGGTGTCCATGCGGGGCATCCGTGCGCCCGCGGCACTAACGGCGCGCGCGTACCACGGCCAACAGCCTCTCACCGAAGTCCATCGCGCCCGCGACCTCGCTTCCAGACGTGGAAGCCACCAGGGTCAGGAGCAGCGACCGTCGTACGGAGACCAGCGCTCCGTGTCGCCTCCATCGTACCACCGCCCCCAGTTGGCGAGGGGGCGTCTCGGGCGCCGCGCGACGCTGACGTCGCCCCGGCCACGGGCGGTGCCGCCCCGCTCCGGCTGGTGCGGGGCCGACGGGGATCATCCGCGACGCAGAACCGGGTCTGGGTCGTCCACCAGGCCATCGGCATGACCGCCGCGCAGCTCGAGGTCGACGTCGGGAAGCATCCCCTGCGGCTTCGTGCGCCGGCCTTCGCGGAAGGCAGGTCGCTCGCCAGCGTCACCGCCGCAGTCGTTCGGAGAACATCCGTTTCGTCGTCGCCGCCCGTGAACCCTGCGAGCGCGCGGCATCGGGCCCAGTAGGCTCCACCTACCCGCTGGCGCGGCGAGCACACCAGGGCGCGGCGGGAGGACCGCCCACAGGGGTGGCGGGGAGAGTTGGTCACATGGCGCGAGAGGAATTGCTGGCGCGTACCTTCGTCGAGCTGGCTGACACGCTGGTCGACGACTTCGACATCGTCGACCTGACTCAAACCCTGGTCGAGCGGTGCGTCGAGCTGTTCGCCGCCACGGCTGCGGGACTGCTCCTGGTCGACGCCGATGCCAACCTGCGGGTCCTTGCCTCCTCGAGCGACCAGCTGAGGATCGTGGAGCTGTTCGAGATCCAGACCGAGGAAGGGCCCTGCTTCGATTGCTATCGGTGCGGACGGCCGGTGATCGACCATGACCTCGAGGCGGTCGAGGGACGCTGGCCACGATTCGTTCCGGTCGCGCTCGCAGCGGGGTACCGCTCCGTCCATGCCTTCCCCGTGCGTCTGCGTCAGCAGGTGATCGGCGCGCTCAACCTGTTCCGCGCCGAGACGGGGCCTCTCGACGCGGCCGACGCGCTCGTCGCCCAGGCGGTCGCCGACGCGACCGCCATCGCCATCCTGCAACAGCGGGCTCTCCACGACGTCCAGCTGCTGGCCCGCCAGCTGCGGGCGGCGCTCGACAGCCGGGTCCTCATCGAGCAGGCCAAGGGCATGCTCGCGGAGCGCGCCAACATGAGCATCTCCGAGGCGTTCGTGCGGATCCGCCTCTATGCCCGGAACCACAACCGCCACCTCACTGCCGTGTGTCGCAGCGTCATCGACGGCACGCTCGGCGCGCGCGAGCTCTCGCCCAGGCCGGGCGCGGGCTGCTGACGGCTCCTGGCGGGGGACGGCGTTACGGCACTCGGCAACACGGGCCGGCGACGCGTCGCTGCGGCGACCCATCCCCGCCGGATGCGGACGGGCATTCGGCGAGCCTTTATGGTGGACGGTCGTGTCCAAGGTCCTCAGCTCACTTCCCGTCGGCGAGCGCGTCGGCATCGCCTTCTCCGGTGGTCTTGACACCTCGGTGGCCGTCGCGTGGATGCGCCACCACGGTGCGATCCCGTGCGCCTACACCGCCGACCTCGGCCAGTACGACGAGCCCGACCTCGCGTCGGTCCCCGGCCGCGCCCTCGACTACGGCGCCGAGCACGCCCGCCTCGTGGACTGCCGCCGGCAGCTGGTGGAAGAAGGCCTGGCGGCGATCGCCTGTGGCGCCTTCCACATCCGCTCCGCCGGCCGCACCTACTTCAACACGACGCCGCTCGGCCGCGCCGTGGCCGGCACCCTGCTCGTGCGGGCGATGCAGGAGGACAGCGTCTCGATCTGGGGCGACGGCTCGACGTACAAGGGCAACGACATCGAGCGCTTCTACCGTTACGGCCTCTTGGCGAACCCGGCGCTGAGGATCTACAAGCCCTGGCTCGACGCCGCGTTCGTCGCCGAGCTCGGCGGGCGCAGGGAGATGTCCGAATGGCTGATCGCCCACGGCCTGCCCTACCGGGACAGCACCGAGAAGGCCTATTCCACCGACGCCAACATCCTCGGTGCCACCCACGAGGCCAAGACTCTCGAGCACCTCGACTCCTCGCTCGAGATCGTCGAGCCGATCATGGGTGTCGCCCACTGGACGCCGGCGGTGGCGATCGAGACGGAGGACGTGACCGTCGCCTTCGAGCGCGGCCGGCCGGCGGCGATCAACGGCCGCCGCTACGGCGAGGCCGTCGAGCTCGTTCTCGAAGCCAACGCCATCGGCGGCCGGCACGGCCTCGGCATGTCCGACCAGATCGAGAACCGGGTCATCGAGGCGAAGTCACGGGGCATCTACGAGGCGCCAGGCATGGCGCTGCTGTTCGTCGCCTACGAGCGGCTGGTCAACGCGATCCACAACGAGGACACGCTGGCGACCTACCGCGACGAGGGGCGGCGCCTCGGCCGCCTGCTCTACGAGGGCCGCTGGTTCGACCCGCAGTCGCTCATGATCCGCGACTCGCTGCTTCGCTGGCTGGCGCCGGCGGTGACCGGCGAGGTCACCTTGCGGCTGCGTCGCGGCGAGGATTACACGATCCTGCGGACCGAGGGACCGGCGCTCTCCTACCACCCCGAGCTGCTGTCGATGGAGCGCACCGAGGACGCGGCGTTCGGACCGCAGGACCGCATCGGCCAGCTGACCATGCGCAACCCGGACATCGCCGACACCCGCGCCAAGCTCGAGCTGTACGCGAGCCTCGGCACGCTCGCCGCCGGAGACTCCGAGCTCGTCGGGGAGCTGCGCCCGGGCCCCGCTGCCACGCCGGCGAGCCGCGACGACCGGAGCAGCGAGGTCCTGCCTCTCGACCGGGCCGCGCTCGACGACGGGCGCGACTGAGGTCGACGTCGCCGCCGATCGGGTGGTTCGTTCAGATCGCGCATCCAGAGCCGGGGTGACCGCACGCAACGACCCGATAGCGCCTAGGACCGACCGGTCCGAACGCTCCAGGCCTCTCCCCTTTCCGACCGCCACCAGCCCGGCCGATGCGCGTCGGCCAAGTCCCCGCCGGCTGGGATCTAAGGTCGCCGTCACCTCGGGGATCCGGATCGCCGCCCGGCGGCCGGCTCGGTGCAGGGAGCTTGCCGTGGACCGCTTCGAGATCGAGACGCCGATCGACCGGCCGGTCCCGGAGGTCTTCGACGCGCTGCGGCGGCTCGACGAGCTCCCCGTGTGGACGCCGGGCGTGCTCGAGATCCGCCGAACCGGGACCGCCAGCGGACCGGCGGAGGTGGGGACCACCGGCGTGTTCGTCGGTCGCCTGCTCGGCCGCAGCTTCGAGTCGCAGCTGCGCTACAGCGAGGTCGTCCCCGACCAAGTGGTCGCGCTGGAGACGACGTCGGGACCGTTCCGCCTCGACGTACGCGCCGTCGTCGAGGCCGCCGGTTCCGGCAGCTTGCTGCACACCCGGGTGAGCGGGGAGGGTCACGGCTTCCTCAAGCTCGTCGAGCCGGCGGTCGCCCCACTGGTGCGGCGCTACTTCGAGACCGCTCTGTCCAACCTGGGGGAGCTCCTCGACAGCCACCAGATCTGACCACGTCCAAGCACGTCCAAGCACGTGCAAGCACCTGCGCCGGGCGCTCGCTCGTATGATCCGTGCGTGCGACAGGCCCTCTTCTTCCCGCCCTTCGACGCGCTGGCCGATCCGGTGCTCCTGGCCGAGCTCGCCGGCGAGGCCGAAGAAGCAGGCTGGGACGGCATCTTCCTGTGGGATCACGTGCTCTACGGCGATCGCGTCGAGGCCATCCTCGATCCATGGATCTGCCTCGCCGCGATGGCCGCAGCCACCGAACGTCTGCTCCTCGGGCCGATGGTGACCCCGTTGGCCCGGCGACGGCCGCAGATCGTCGCCCGCCAGGCGCTCACCCTCGACCGTCTCTCGCGTGGCCGGCTCGTGCTCGGCTTCGGGCTCGGCGACGACTGGGTCGGCGAGCTGTCACGATTCGGCGACGAGGCCGACCCGATACGGCGGGCAGCGCTCCTCGACGAGGGGCTCGAGGTCCTCGTCGCGCTCCTGTCCGGTGAGCTCGTGCAGCACTCGGGTCCGCACTACCGCGCCGAGGGCGTCCGCTTCTCGCCGGGACCGCACCGCGCCGGGGGCATCCCGATCTGGATCGCCGACTGGTGGCCGCACCGCAGGCCGTTGCGCCGCGCTGCCCGCTACGACGGTGCCTTCGTGATCGGCCTCGAGGGAGCCGACGATCTTCCCCGGGTCCGAGAGGAGCTCGAGCGAGCCGGCGCCCCAGAGGGCTTCGACCTCGTCGTCTCCGGCGGGCCCGACGACGACCCGGCGCGGTGGGCGCGCCTCGGCGCCACGTGGTGGTGCTGCTGGCTCGGTCCCTACGACCTGGAGCTCGAGGCGGTGAGGCGAGTGGTCCGCGCCGGACCGCGGGCAACGGCGCGCTGAGGCGGGGCGGCGACTCGAGCCACGCCGGCGCGTCCGGGCGCGCTGGCACGTGCGTCGATTCCGAGGTCGGGAGGGGGGCGGGCGGCACAACGGGCCCGGCAGCGGCGGTAGCGTCGAATCCGTGGCCGGAGACGAGCTTCCCGCCCAGGTGCTCGTCGTCACGGCGCATCCCGACGACGTCGACTTCGGCGCCGCGGGGACGATCGCGGCGTGGACCGCTGCGGGCGTGAAGGTCAGCTACTGCATCGTCACCGACGGCGGCGCCGGAGCCGCCGACGAGTCGCTCGACCCGTCGGTGCTGCCGCAGCTTCGCCAGGAGGAGCAGCGGGCCGCGGCCGCCGTGCTCGGCGTGCACGACGTTCGCTTCCTCGGCTACCCCGACGGGCGACTCGCCGTCACGACCGAGCTTCGCCGGGACCTGAGCCGCGTCATCCGTCAGGTGCGACCCGACCGCGTCGTGGCGCAGTCGCCCGAGCGGAACTGGGACCGCATCCGGGCCAGCCATCCCGACCACTTGGCCGCTGGTGAAGCGACGCTCTGCGCCGTCTACCCCGACGCACGGAACCCCTTCGCCCACCCCGAGCTCGCGGACGAGGGGCTCGACCCCCACACCGTCGGCGAGGTCTGGCTGATGGCAAGCCCGCGTGCCGACCGCGCCGTCGACATCACCGATCACCTCGAGCACAAGCTCGCTGCGCTGCGCTGCCACGTCAGCCAGGTCGGCACGGGCGACGCCCTCGAGCCGTTCATTCGCGAGTTCACCGCCCGCAACGCCGCGGACCACGGTCTGGCCGAGGGTCGGTTGGCGGAGGTCTTCCAGGTCGTCGCGACCGCTTGAAAGCGTCTCAGCCGAGCCGGCACGGGCGGGCCACCGCCAAGACGTATCGCCAAGACGAGTAGACTGGCAGAGGCCTCGTGGGCTGCCGTCGCTGACGACGCCTCTGCGAGCGCCACTGAGGACTAGAGAGCATGAAGACTCGATACGTCCAAGCTCCCATCGGTTGGTGGCAAGATGACCATGGCGTGCACCAACCTCCGGGTTCGTACCTCGACCCGTCGCTTCGTCTGCACGCCGACGGCTCGCCCGCTCCCGGCAGCGAGAACAGCGGTCCGTTGCACGCTGCCGGGCGCCGCATCTCACGATGGGCCGCACGGTGATGAGCACCGACCCGATCGCCGGCGGGTCCCTCGACTCGGATGCCTTCGATCCAGGCGGAATCGGTCACTCGCCAAACCTGCCCGGTACCTACATGTTGTTCAACGGCCGGCACACAATCTACATTGGGATGTCGGATGACATCCGTGGTGCCCTCGAGTCCCACCGCAGCGGCGAAGAGGGAACTCTCACGAGCCACGCGACGACCTATTGGTGCGCACCGAGCGGGATCGCCGAAGCGAGCATGCGCAAACGGCAGCTGATCGAGACCTACAAAGCTTCGCACAACCTCAATCCGCCGGCTGGCAACCGCGACGGGGCGTCCCGGCTCCTGGCGGCGATCAGAGTGCTGCCGAAGGTCGTCGAGAAGGAGCTCCTCGGCAATCAAGCCCGCTGCGCGTAGGGGAGTCGGCCCGCAGCGTGGGCTCACCCTGGACAGGCTCGCCCTGTCGCTCACGCGACGCCTCTCCGGACCTCGCCGGAATCGATCGAAGATTGCCACACACGTGCAAGAGATGAGGCGGCACATCCGGTGAGCTGCGCGCGGCTCTCGCCGGAGGCGAGGCACTCCGGCGAGAGCCGGCAACCGGCGTCAGATCCGGGAGCGCCCGCGGGAGATCGCCAGCAGACGAGAGATCGCCAGCAGAATTGGGAGCTTTGCGCTACCGCTCCTTCGGCACGATCGGTGCACCGAGCCGTTCTGGTAGAGTAGGGATCTCGTCGAGTGCTCCCTCGCCAGGCTGGCAAGCCTCGGAGATCGGACGTCGGTTTCACGCCGAGCTCGACGCTCGCACTAGGCACTTGCGCAGAGTGGCAAATCGCCGGCTCTCCGGGCACGGACGGGTGCTTCCTCGAGGTGGCGGCGAGCGGTCCGCCCCAGCACGAAGCGTGACGCCTATGCGTTGCGTTCGTCCGACGTTGTCGATCTGGCCAGCCTGAGCCGAGCGCTTCGCCGCGCAACGCAGCTGATCGCGGGAATCGACGAGGAGGTAGCAAGTTGGCACCGCTTCTGACGCGACGGCCCACGACCGCCGAGCCGGATGACGTCGTTCCCTTCGTCCTCCCGTTGGTCGAGCGCGCGCGTTCCATCGCGCTGGTCGGGACGTACCCGCCGACGGCCTGCGGGTTGGCGACCTTCACGAGCAATCTCCGCGCCGCGATCACCGTCGGCGCCCCGGGTTGGGTCGCCCCGGTGGTCCGAGTGCTCGACCGTCCCGAGCCGGAGCTGAGCGAGGAGGTCGCCGCGCAGTGGATCGCCGGGGACGCAACGTCGCTGCGGCGCGCCCTTGCTGCGGTCGCCTCGTCCGATGCGGTCGTGCTCCAGCACGAGTACGGACTGTTTGCCGGCGTGGACGGCGAGGAGGTGCTGGCGCTCGTCGACGCGCTCGGGCCTCCCCTCGTCGCCGTGCTGCACACGGTGCTGCTCGAGCCGAGCGTCCACCAGCGCCAGACACTCGACCGGGTGCTGGCTGCGGCGGCAGCGGTCGTCGTGCAGAGCGAGACCGCTCGGCGGCGCCTCGTGGCGGCACACGGCGTCGCCCCGGAGGGCGTGATCGTCGTGCCCCATGGCGCGGCGGAGAACTTTGCCGGGCCGATCCCGCTGAGCGTGGCGGGACCGACCGTGCTGACCTGGGGACTGCTCAGCCGGGGCAAGGGAATTGAGCACGGCATTGCCGCGTTGGCGCGCCTCGGTGCGGACACACCCGCACCGCGCTACATCGTCGCCGGGCAGACCCACCCCAAGGTGCAAGCGATCGAAGGAGAGCGCTACCGCCGCGGGCTGCAGGCACAGGCACGCCGCCTCGGTGTGAGTGACCGGGTCGACTTCGACGGAACGTACCGCGACTGGTCGTCGCTGCGAGAGCTCGTGCGCAGCGTCGACGTCGTGCTGCTCCCCTATGACTCCCACGACCAGGTCAGCTCGGGGGTCCTCGTCGAGGCGCTCGCGTCGGGGAAGCCGGTCGTTGCGACACGGTTCCCCCATGCCGAGGAGCTGCTCGCCTCGGGCGCCGGCATCCTCGTCGAGCACGGCGACGCCGAGGCGATGGCCCGGGCGCTCGCGCGGGTGCTCTCCGAGCCGGGACTCGCCGAGGAGATGTCCGCCGCAGCCCGCCGCACCGCCGAGCCGATGCTCTGGCCCGCCGTCGGCCGCGCCTACCGCGCCCTCGTCGAGCGGGTCATCGCCGATCGAGCCGTGGCGTGACGCACTGGCCAGAGCCGTCGCTGCGCCACCTGGCGCGGATGACCGACGAGGTCGGCATCGTCGAGCATGCCGAGTTCGCCAGTCCCCGCCGCAAGCTCGGTTACTGCATCGACGACGCCGGGCGGCTCCTCGCCCTGGCCTCGAGGCTAGCGAGCGATCCCGATGCGGAGCGCCTGGCGAGCACGGCACTCGGGCTCCTCGTACGGGCGCACGCCGGCGGCGCCAGCTTCCGCCTCCGTCTCGGCGCCGACCGCCGCTTCACCGCCGATCCTCCGAGCGACGACGGGGTCGGTCGTGCGCTGCTCGGCCTCGGCACCGCCGCAGCATGGGCTCCCTGGCTCCCGGTGCGGGTGGGGGCGCTCGAGCTGTTCGGCGAGGCGGCGGGGTTCCGCTCCCCCCACCCGCGGGCGACGTCGTACGCCGTGCTCGGCGGCGTGGAGCTGCTGCGCGCCGTCCCCCGCCACGCCGGCGCCGAGCGGCTCGTCGACGATGCCTCGGACCTGTGTCGCCGCCTGGCGGTCGATGCGGAGTGGCCTTGGCCCGAACCTCGCCTCACCTACGCGAATGCGTTGCTCCCCCACGCCCGCCTCGCCGCGGCGAGCGTGACAGGACGCAGCGACGAGGCCGGCGCTGCGCTCGCGATGCTCGGCTGGCTCGTCGGCGAGGAGCGCCACGAGGGCCGCTGCAGCTTCACGCCGGTCGCAGGCCGCGGTCGCGGTGGGCCGCGGCCCGCCTTCGACCAGCAGCCCATCGAGGCCTGGGCGATGGCCGACGCCTGCGCCTGTGCCTACGCCCTGACCAGCGGCGAGCAGTGGGCTGACGCCACGGCGCGGGCCGCGTCGTGGTTCCTCGGCCGGAACGATCTCGGCGTGGCCATGTACGACCCGGTCACCGGCGGCGGCTACGACGGCCTCGAGTCGAGGGGCGTCAATTCCAACCAGGGGGCCGAGTCGAGCCTCGCCTTCGTCGCCACGATGGCGCTCGTGCGCGCCGTGGAGGCTCAGGCCAGTTGCGAGCCGGCCCCGTATGCCGAGAGGACGGCGAGCAGATGACTGGCAGAAGCCCTCGCCGCCCCGACGCAGCGGTCGGCGGCGCCGTAGGTGAGGTAGATCTCGTCACCGTCGAGCACGGCACCTTCGACGAAGACGACCCCGTCGACATCGCCGACGCGCTCCCAGGCGAGCTCGGGCACGAGCACGGGCACGGGCAGCCGGACGCGCACCCGTCCTGTCTCCTCGTCGAGCAGGGCGAGGTTCATCGTATACGTGCCGTCGCCGCGCCGCTCGTGGAAGAAGAGCAGGAGGCCCTCCTCGGTGCGAACGGGAGGCGCCCCGGCGCCGATCCCGAGCGCGCCGGGCGCGGGGACGAGCAGGGTGTGCTCGTCGAGACTGGCGAGGTGCTCGTCCCAGTAGCTCTTGGGCGCATGCAGGAGGTGGTCCAGATCGTCGAACAGAGCCAGCTGCATCGCGGGGTGAATGCGGTGGATGAGCGCCACCTGTCCTCCGGCGAGCGTGAAGATCACGGCGTCCTTGTCGGCCACCCCGGGCGGGCCGAGCAACCTCGCCGTCGCGCCGTCGAAGCTGAACCGCTTGCCGTCCCAGCCGAGGATCTGGGCGCCGATCCGCCACGGCTCGCCGCTCTCAGGGGCGGGCAGGCTCGTGTAGGTCATGACGAGGTGCCGGCTGCCGTCGCTGTCCACCCACTGCACGCGGGGGTCCTCGACGGCGTAGGCGCCGTCGAGACCGCCACGGGCGAGCACGTAGCCGAACGAGTAGTCCTCACCGTCGTCCGAGGTGAGCACGAGGATGTCCGAGACGTAGTCGACAAAGGCCGGCCCGCTCCCGTCCCCGCGCGAGTAGCCGTCGCGAACGCCGCGCGCGAACAGGTGGTAGCGATCCTCGTGGTAGAGGACGCCGGCATTGAAGACCGGCCCATAACCGGGGATCGACCCGGCGGCGACGATCGGCTCGTCGCCGAGGCGGCGCACGACGACCTCCGTCGGAGGGACGGAACTGTGCACGGTATCTCCTGTCCCTCGAGCGTGGGCACACCGTACAGCGATGCCACCGCCGAACCCGGGCGGCTCAGGCTCGTGGAGGATCATGACGAGCCCTAGCGCAGGCCGGCGTGAGCTGTTCAGCAGGCACCCGGAGAACCCGATCCTGCGCCCCGGGGACTTCCCGAGGCCGGTCAACGCCGTTCTCAACCCCGCGGCGACCGTGCTCGACGGGCGCACGCTCCTCCTCGTGCGAACCGAGCACCGGACCGGGATGTCCTCGCTCGCGGTCGCGACGAGCGAGAACGGGATCGACCACTGGGAGATCGACCGTCTGCCGGGCGTCGATCCGCTGCCTGAGTGCTTCGAGGAGCGATGGGGCGTCGAGGACCCGCGTATCACCAAGATCGGCGACGACTTCCACATCGTCTACGTCGGGTACTCCCCCGCCGGGCCGCTGGTCTGCCTGGCGACGACGAGGGACTTCGTGAGCTACGAGCGCCGAGGGGTGCTGATGCCGCCGGAGGACAAGGACGCCGCGCTGTTCCCCGCCTCCTTCGGCGGCCGCTTCGCGCTCGTCCACCGTCCGGTGCCGGCGATCGCCGGCGCCGGAGCCCACATCTGGCTGTCGCTCAGCCCCGACCTGCACCACTGGGGAGACGACCAGCTCCTCGTCGCAGCGCGCCAGGGCGGTTGGTGGGACGCCAACAAGATCGGGCTCGGGCCGCCGCCACTGTTGACCAAGGACGGTTGGCTGCTCTGCTACCACGGGGTCCGGGTCACCGCCTCGGGCTCGATCTACCGCCTCGGGCTCGTCCTGCTCGACCGCGACGATCCGAGCCGGGTGCTGGCGCGGGGCAGCGAGTGGGTCTTCGCACCGCAGGAGCTCTACGAGCGCGTCGGCGACGTCGGCAACGTCGTCTTCCCCTGCGGCTGGATCCTGCGCGACGACGGCGACACGCTGCAGCTGTACTACGGGGCGGCTGACAGCGTCGTCTGCGTCGCCGAGGCGAGCCTGGCGGCACTGCTGGACCACCTCGGGGAGCACTCGGACCCCCCGCATACGGCCACACCGTGATCAGGGTGGCGATGCTGGCGCCGATCGCCTGGCGCACCCCGCCCCGCGGCTACGGGCCGTGGGAACAGGTCGTCGGCACGCTCACCGACGCCCTCGTAGCGCTCGGCGTGCACGTCACCCTCTACGCCACCGGCGACTCCTCGACCCGGGGCGAGCTGCGCAGCGTCGTCGAGCACGGCTACGAGGAAGACCCGAGCTACGACGTGAAAGTCGTCGAGGCGCTGCACATCGCCCGCGTCTTCGAGGAAGCGGGTGAGCACGACATCGTCCACAACCACTTCGATTTCCTGCCCCTCGCCTGGAGCCGGCTCGTCGACACGCCGGTCGTCACGACCATCCACGGCTTCTCCAGCCGGCGAATCCTCCCCGCCTACCGTGCCTACGACGATCGCGTCCACTACGTCGCGATCAGTGACGCCGACCGCAGCCCCGAGCTCACCTACGCGGCGACCGTGCACCATGGCATCGACCTCGACGCCTTCGCCTACCGCGCCGATCCCGACGCTGACGGCCACGTCGCCTTCTTCGGGCGGATCCATCCGGACAAGGGCACGGCGGCGGCGATCGACATCGCCCGTGCTGCCGGCCGGCCGATCGAGCTCGCCGGAATCGTGCACGACCAGCAGTACTTCGACGTCGAGGTGAGGCCCCGGCTCGGCACCGACGCGAGCTACCTCGGCGCCCTCTCGGGCGCCGATCGGGCGACCTTCCTCGGCGCGGCGAGCGCCCTGCTCCACCCGATCACCTTCGCCGAGCCGTTCGGGCTCGCCGTCGTGGAGGCCTTCGCCTGCGGGACGCCGGTCGTCGCCGCCCCGCTCGGCTCGCTGCCCGAGCTCATCCGGCCAGGCGTCAACGGCTTCCTCGCTGCCGACGCCGCCGACGCCGCCGCCTTCGTTGCCAAGATCGGCGACATCGAGCGGGCGCGCTGCCGGGAGGACGCGGAGGCGCGTTTCGCTGCAGAGGTCATGGCCCGGCACTACCTCGCTGTGTACGAGAAGATTCTCGGCGACAGAGCATGAGCCCGTCGACGAGCATCAAGGAGCACAGCATGAGCGAGGACGATAGGTCGACGACCGACTTCGGCCGGATCACGATCAGCGAGTCGCGGGTCGACTCGAAGCTGCCCGACGGGATCACCTTGAGCTTCCACCTCTCGCCGAGACCCGTCCCGGTGCAGTGGAAGTCGATGTTCACCAACCTGAGCGCGGACGAGCGCGGCTCGGTGATGTCGACGACGATGCCCCTGCTGCACGGCGACGACATCGTGTGGAAGGTGAGCGAAGGCGACATCCCCAACGCCAAGCACCTCGTCGGGGAGCGCATCGCGAGAGCCAACGCACAGTTTGCCCAGATGCTGCTCGACACCGCCCAGCCCGAAGCGCTCGAGCAGCTGGCGACCCCGAGCTCCGAGATCGATCGCCTGCAGCAGCTGCTCGACGAGTCGTAGCGCACGCCGGTCTCGTGGCAGAGTTCGATCAGCGACGCGGGCCGTCCTCAGCAGCGGATACTATCAACGACTATCACGTGCTGAGCTGGAGGTCCAGCTGACGACGGGGTTGTCGTGAGCCAGATACTATCAAGCGAGGATCCACCGTACCATCCCGGTTACGGCGTCGACCCGCCCCTCTTGGCGGGGCGCGACGACCTCATCGACGGCGTGCTCGAGGCCGCCCGTGCCGGCCCTCGTCACCCGGCCTTCAGCCAAGGATTCGTCGGCGACCGCGGGATCGGCAAGACCGTGCTGCTCAACGAGATCGAGCGACGCACCAAGGCCGAGCTCGGCTGGCCGGTCGTCGTGCACCAGGTCATCCCCGGCGAAGCCATGCTGCCGGTGCTCGTGCGGCGGCTCGTCGACGCCGCCGGTGGCACGTGGCGGCGCGCCGGACGCCTCGTGCGCGAGCTCGATGCCGAGCTCGAGGTCTCGGCCAACCTCCTCGTCGTGCGCGCCACGGCGCGCCTGGGCCAGACAGCCGGCGAGCGAAGACAGCAGTCGCAGGCCTCCCCCGCCTTCGCCCTCGAGCAGCTACTGAGAAAGACCGGTGAGTTCGCCCGCCAGCATCACAGCGGAGTGCTCATCTCCATCGATGAGGCGCAGGCCATGGACAAGGGGGACCTCGCGGCGCTCGCCGCCTCACTGCAGCTCGTGGTGAAGCGTGGCCTGCTGCCGATTGCCGTCGTGTTGGCCGGCCTGCCGTCGTTCCGTCGGCTGAGCCAGGGCGCCGGCACCTATCTCGAGCGGATGCCGATCGCCGACGTCGGGTACCTCTCGGCCGAGTCGACCCGCTACGCGCTCGTCAAGCCGGCTGCCGACCGCGGTGTCAGCTTCAGCGACGAGGCGCTCGACCTCATCGCCACCGAGTCGGGGGGGTATCCCTACCTCGTCCAGCTCCTCGGCTACGAGACCTGGAAGGCGGCCGGTGGCGCGACCCGCATCGAGCAGGGCGCCGCCGCCGCCGGCGCGACGCGGGCCTTCCGCCAGATGGACGAGATCTTCCGGGCGCGGCTGGATGCGCTCTCCGGGCTCGAGCGTGAGTACGTCTACGCCGTGGCCCGCCTCGGTCCCGGGCCGGTGCCCGTCTCTGCGGTCCAGGCCGCGCTCGGCCGAACGAGCAAGCAGCTCGGCCCGACCCGGGCCCGGCTGATCGACGACCACCACCTGCTTGCTCCGGTCGGTTACGGCGAGATTCGCATCGCGCTTGCGAACTTCGACCGCTTCGTCGCCCGGCTCTCGGCGCCACCACCGGCGCGCCGGCGCTCAGGTCAGCACCGACGGGCGTGACCTCGACTAGTCGGACGCTTTCCCGCCGACGGAATGAACGCGACAGCTCGGTCGACGCGCGTGGGCCACGGCTGACGCCGAGCTCCCCCGCCCCGGGGCGGGGCAGGCACCGTCGGACTGGCTCAGGAGGCGGCGGGTCAGGGACCTGCCGAGACCGTGAGGACAATCTCCGTCGAGGACGACGATCCGCTGCGCGCCGAGGCGGGCAGCCCGAGGTTGAAGGCGGCGTCAGGGATCGACCCGGCGCAGCCGGCAGCGCTCGCCGCGCCGGCGGCGAAGCAGACCGCCCCGAGTCCCGAGGCGGCGGCGGCCGAATACAGGTCGACCTGGGCGGCCGGCCCGGTGCCGGCAGTCAGGCCGACGGGCCATGCCGGGCAGCTCGTGATGCCGAGCGCGCCGTGGGCACACGAGCTCGCTGGAGCGGGCACCGTGCACTCGCTGCCTGCGTCGCACACTGTTCCGGGAGCGGCGGCGGAGAAGGGGTAGGCAGCGAGGGGGTCGTCGACGGAGCTCCCCGTCGGCGGGCCGGCGCCGCCGAAATCGAGGAGCGAGGCCGGCGGCAGCGCGTCGGAGGCAAGGTAGGCGCTCAGCGCCCAACCGTCGCCCGCGCCCGTGGCGTCGAGCACCTCGAGGACGGGCGCGCTGCCGCCTGAGCACTGCGTACCCGTGGCACCGGTCGAGCAGCCCGAGAGGCTGCTTGTCGACGCCGCCGCCCACTGGTCGTATCCGTTCAGCACGACATCCCAGTACAGCTGGGAGGGCGCCTCGACGCCGAGGGTCCCGCCCTGCACGCCGATCGACGTCATCACCGGGCACGCCGAGGGTGCCGAGCAGGTCGTCGGCGTCGCCACCTGCTCGACCAGCCCCTGAGTCACGGGGCCGCTGTCGAGGTAGCTGCCGCCGACCTCGCAGATGTCGTTGCCGGCGCAACCGATCACCTCGAGCGTGACGAGCTGGTCGCCGCCGGCGTCGGTCCCGGCACCCGCCGGCTCGGGCAGCTCCGTCACGCTGAAGGAACCGGCGGTACCGGTCTCGACGAAGCCGTCGGTGTATCCGTTGGCATCCTCGTAGGTCCCCGCCGCCACGCACCAGCTCGTCGATGGGCAGCCGACGAGGTCGAGGGTCGCCGACTGGGTCGAGGAGCCGTCAGTTCCGGCACCGGCCGGCTCGGTGGCCTGCGAGGCACTCCAGGTCGAGCCCGAGAGCGTGTCGACGAGCCCCCATCTCGCGCTGGACGAGTCGTTGTACGTGCCGACGGCGACACACGAGGTGATCGTCGTGCAGGCGACGCTGTCGAGCGCGCCGAACTGAGTCGTGCCGCTCCCCGCTCCGGCCGGCTCTGGCGCTGCCGCCGCCGTCCAAGCCGAGGAGGAGAAGGTGTCCAAGAGGCCGTAGTTGACGCCGCCCGAAGCTTGGTACTCGCCGCCGGCGACGCAGAACGACGAGGAGACGCAGACGACTGACGCGAGCTCGCCGGAGTGGTCGGTCGAGCCCGACGGCTCGGGCGCGACGCTGGCGCTCCAGCTCCCGCCCGAGAGCGTGTCGATGAGGCCGTGCCGGTGGGAGCTCGTGTCGTAGTAGCTGCCGACGGCGACGCAGCTGCCGGCGGACGGGCAGCTGACGCTCGGGAGCGCGGCGAATCCCTCGCCGACCTGATAGCTGTCGATGGAGTCGGCCGGCTCCGGCCCGTCGAGCGTCGACCAGGTTCCCGAGCTGAGCACGGCGATGAGCGGGTCCTCGTCGAGGTACTCGTCGTAGAAGCTGCCGGTGCCGACGCACGAGCCCACCGCGGGGCAGCTGAGTGAGACCAGCGACGGCGAGCTGCCACCGCTCGGCAGGCTGACCGCCGTGGCGCTCCAGCTGCCGGACGAGTAGGTATCGACGAGCACCTGAACCTGTCCCGACGACGACTCGTACGTCCCGACCGCGACACACCAGCTCGTCGAGGCGCAACTCACTGCCCCCAACCTCGAGCTCTGCGTCCCACTTGCATCACTTCCCGCGTCGGCCGGCTCGGGGGCAACCTGCACGGTCCAGCTGCCGCCGTTGAGCGTCTCGATGAGCGCCAGCGGGAAGCCGCCCACATCGGTCGCCGTGCCGACGGCGACGCAGCTGGTCGGCGAGGCGCAACTCATCCCGGAGACGACGAAGTCGGGGTCGGGGTCGGGCGCTGCCGCGTCCGGCGCTTCGGAGGCGCTCCAGGTGCCGGAGCTGTCGAGGTCGAAGCTCCCCTGCCAGCGATCGTTGCCATCCTGGTAGTGCCCCGCCACGGCGCAGATCGCCGAGCACGCCACCGCGCCGGCGATCAGACCCGAGCCGCCGGAGCCGGCGTTCGCCGGAAGGGGCGCCGCCTGACCCATCCAGCTCGTGGTGAAGGTATCGATCAGCCCGAGTTGCTGGGCCCGGCCCGTGGTGAAGTAGTACCCGGTGGCGGCGCAGGTGCCGCCGGAAGCGCACGAGACGCCGGTGAGCAGCGCCTGCTCGCTTCCGCCGGCGTCGGTCCCCGCATTCGCCGGCTCGGGTGCTGTCTGAGCCGACCAGGTGCCCGAGGAATCGCTGTCGATGAGGCCCCACTCGTAGCCGGAGGGGTCGTAGGCGTCGCCGACCGCCACACAGGAGGAGGCCGAGCTGCACGACACAGCGTTCAACCACTGGTAGGTGTACCCGGAGGGTGCCGCGGCCTTGGCCGGCGTCCAGCTTCCCGAAGAGAGCAGGTCGGTCATCCCGTAACTGCTCGAGCCCGTGGGGTAGATGCCGACCGCCGCGAGGATCCGGCTGCCGGGCAGCTGACGCTGCTCAGATCCGAGCCCGACGAGCTGGCTCCCGACGGCAGGGAGGCGAGGGAGCCGCTCCAGCTCCCCGCCGCGAACTTCTCGATGATGGCGTGGAAGCCGTTCGAGTCCTGGTCGTGGCCGACGGCGACGCAGTTCGTCGAGCTCGCACAGGAGATGGACTCGAGGACGTCGTAGAGCTGGCCGGGGACGATCCCCGCCTCGCTCGCTGCCCAGCTGCCCGACGAGAGCGTCTCGATCAGACCGGGCCGCGAGCTCGCCGAGACTTCGTAGTCGCCGGCGGCGACACAGGAGCCGGCAGACGGACAGCTCAACGACTCCAGCTGCGCGAACTGGGTTCCGGCGCCTTCAGTGCCGGCGTTGGCCGGCTCGGGTGCTTGGGTCACCGTCCAGCTACCGGAGCTCAAGGTGTCGATGAAGGACCAGTTGACGCCCTTGGGATCCTGGTAGTTGCCGACCGCGGCACAAAAGCTGGCGCTCGTGCAGGAGATGGCGGTGAACGACGGGTCATGGTCACTCGGCGTGGTCGGGCCGGCAGCCCCCGCCGGCAGGGTGACCAGGCTCGTGCTCCACGACCCCGCTGCGTAGGTGGCGATCGCGGGCCACTGCCCGGTGCTCCCGGCCTTCTCCTCTCCGACTGCGTAACAGCTCGATGCCGACGGGCAGGTGATCTGTACCGGATAGAAGGTGGCGTTGACGCCGGCGTTGGCCGGCAACGGCATCTCGGCCGCCGAGATCGAGACCGGGGGCGCGGCGCCCACCGGTGACGCCTCGAGGACGACGAGCGACGAGACCGCGAGCACGAGGGCGAGCGCCGCGACGCGGCAACGCGAGCGCAGCGTGGTCGCCGGCGATCGGAAAGCGCGGCCACGCGGCGTGCCGAGAGGAGGCGCGACGACAGGCATCACTACGGCCGACGACACGCCTGGCGCCGCTGTTGAGCACGACAGCCGTGAGCGAGCGACCGCAGTGGTGGCGGGGGAGGACTCGAACCTCCAACCTCCTGATCCAAAGCTAAGAACGTCTGTTCGGTGTGCAAATCAGCGTCTGACCTGCTCAGACGTGAGCGTGGAGCAGTAAGTTAGGCGCTAGCGATGTCTGCATCTTCGCGCCGTATCAGCTGCGACTTTATGACAATCCCCGGAGCGGTCCAGCCTTCACGGCAGACAAGGGTAACGAGGCCCGGCGCCGGCCGCGGACGACCGGATCGGCCGCAGCTCGGAGAAGTGCGTCCGCCCTCCGCTCGTTCGGCTTCGGCGCGGCGAGTGGACCGCCCAAGGACGTTCGGTGCCGCTGAACTCCAGCGGCGCAGCGCCGCGTCGAGTTGACTACACTGTAGTCATGACGCATCCGATCTCTGTTCGCTTTCACGACCCTCGTGTCGCCGAGCGGCTCCGGTCTGAAGCAACGGCGCGGGGCACCTCCACGTCGGCACTCGCGGAGGAGCTGATCGACGAGGGTCTGCGAGTGCGTCGCCATCCGCTCATGTGCTTTCGTGACGGGGCCACCGGACGGCGCGCGTCTCTGGTTGGGGGACCTGACGTCTGGGAGGTCATCGACGGTCTGGTGGGTGGCGACGTCGCGCCTGACCTGCGGATCGAGCGAGCCGTCGAGCTATTCGGACTTCGCCGCGAGCAGGTCGAGGCTGCCTTGGCGTACTACGCCGAGTTCACAGAAGAGATCGACGAGCAGGTCGACGCCAACCGCCGGGCCGCCGAGGAAGCAGAAGCTCTCTGGCACCGCCAGCAGGACCTGCTTGCCGGGTGAAGCTGCTCCTCGATACGCATCACTCCCGGGTTGCTGCCGAACGCCTGCGGGCCGGGGGCCACGACGCGGTGGCCGCCTCAGACGACCCCGCCTTGGCGTCGTTACCTGACGAGGAGCTCTTGCGATTCGCCAGTCGATCCGGCCGGGCAGTTGTCACCGAGAACGCCCGCGACTTCGATCGCATCGTCAGGGCGTGGGCTGTGACCGGGGAACACCACGCCGGTGTCGTCTTCACTTCACCGCGCCGCTACCACCGCGGAAGCAGCGCCTATCCGGCCAATCTCGTCACCGCGCTCGCCGTCCTGTTGGCAAATCCTCCCGACGTCGAGAGCGACTGGGTGTACTGGCTTCCGTAGTGGTTCCCGAAGCTCCGGCGCACGGGAGGCGATGGTCGCCGCTGCACGCGTGTGTGCCAATCTGGCGCGCCGACGACGGGTCGCCGAGGCGTCGTTCTGGCGTGACGTTCACTTCTGGGATCACATGAGCCGCATTGCGAAGGCATCAGCTCAGGATCAACCTGGGCTCGGCTGGTCGGTGGGCTTCACGATGACCGGTGCCGGCAGCCGCCTGTACAACAAGATCGCAGTGCACGACTACCACGAGCTCCTCGCCAGCGATCTCGACGGCGGCATCTTTTGGGTCGGGTCGATCAACACCACAAGCTTCGATGGCGCTGGTGAGGTTGGCATTCGGGTGGACGAAGCAGCGGCGAGGACGACGGCCCTCGATCTCGACGACGGTCCTCTTCCGGTGATTCTCAAGTTCGTATCAGTAGAGGTAGAGGCCACCGCAATGATCGCCGCGGAGTCGAGCGAGCTGGCGGGGGAGGGCTCGAACCTCCAACCTCCTGATCCAAAGCTAGGAACGTCTGTTCGGTGTGCTTTTACCCATCTGACATGCTGAGACGCGAGCGTGAAGCGACAAGTTAGGCGCTAGAGATCGCTGCACCGCATCGCCGTGCGGCGTGCCACTTTATAGGTACCCGACGACCCGTCCGACGTCCGGTCGCCGCCGAGCACGTCAGTTCAACTCGGTGCGAAGGTCCAGCCCTGGAGTATCGCGAAAGACCCTGTCGTGAGCCACGATTGGCAAGCGGTACCGCACCGCGGTCGCGGCGATCAAGAGATCAGCGGCGTGATGGTCGTCGGCAAGCGCGTGCCCCGCCCTCCGGCACTCGACGCGCAGCCGAGCCAGCGCCCAGACGAGGCCGTCGTCGACGGGCGCGACGCCGGCTCTGCCGATCCGGCGCTCGAGCTCGTCTCTGCGCCCCGCCCCCCAGTTGGCCAGCAGCGCCCCGAAGCGAAGCTCGGCAACGGTCTGAACGGCCAGGACCAGGGTTCGCCCGGACAAGTGAGGCTCATACAGCGTGGCTAACGCCGCGCGCCGCGGGGTCAACGCTGCTCCGAAGACGTCGGTGTCGACCACGACCGCCTCGCGGCCTGGACTCAAGCTTCGATCGCCTCGAGGAACGCGTCGGACTCGACATCGGCGAGCTCTCGAATCTGCAGCTCGCTGATCGACTCGAGGGGTCGGGTATCGGCCAGAACCTTGTCGAGGTCGTGGTGACGATGAAACTCTCCCGGGTCCGGTTGCAGATCTCCCTGCTGGGAAGACGCGGTGCTTGCCGTGGTCATCTCCTCCTGTGGATGTTTCCAGCATACGAGATCCGGGTGAACTGCGAACCTGGGGGTCCGTAAACTGTGGCAGCGCCCGATGTTTCGATCCAGACGCCGATGTCGATGGATGCGAGGACACCGACGATCACGGCAAGCACAGCCTTCACGGCTAGCAACGGGAACGAGGCGCGGTGTCGGCCGCGGACGACTGGAGCGCCGGGGACTTGGGGAAGTGCGTGCGCACGCCGGATGTGTGCCGATCTGCGTGCCGTCGACGCGCCGCAGAGGCGTCGTTCTGCGCTGACGTTCGGCGTGCGCATTCTGCGCTCGACCTGACGGAGAGCGGCCGTCCGCGATCCGTCGTACTGTGCGACTTCCGGTTGACAATCGGGCGTTTCTCAGCCACACATAAGAGGGCGTTCGGGACTCGCAGGGGCGCGTCGTCGTCCGTCTTCTCTGTGCCCCTCACGGGTACGCGCCGCACTTGGGGTTGCCCAAGCCCGCGGACGATGGTTCTCGACGAGCAGCGCCACCCTCATGCCGCAAGGAGGAGGGTCTGGGGCAACAACACGGTAAAGCGTGCCTGTGACGGCGCTGCAACCGCTCGGTCGTTACAATTTTCGCATGGAAAAGGGTACACGTCGGCCAGCCGCGGTCCCAGGCGCACAGGCAGTGCGCCTGCTGAGAGCCGTCGAGGCGACCGTGACCGCTAGCGTCGTCGCCTTGGTCGCGGCCGCCTGTGGGGGCGGCGGGACAACCCCGAGTGTGGCCGCTCTCAGGAGCAAGAGCACTGAGACCACTACGCTGGGCTCCCCTCCCACCCAGGCCCAACTGCTCGAGTACGCGGCGTGCATGAGGAAGAACGGGGTGCCCAACTTCCCGGACCCGAACGCCGCCGGGGACTTCAGGTTGCACGAGGATCCAACTTCGCCCCCGCTTGAGGCGGCGCAGGCGAGGTGCCGGAAGCTCATGCCCGGTGGTGGCCCCCCCGGCCTCGGCTCCACGACGCACCCTTCCGCACGGGCGATAGCGCAGTGGCTGAAGGTGTCGCAGTGCATGCGTCGCCACGGCATCTCCGGGTTCCCGGACCCGGGTTCCTCAGTCCCGTCCAACCCGGTCGGCATCCGCATGATCATGGACGACGACGGAGTGATCCTGCTGCTCCCGTTTACGCTCAATACGCTGTCACCGGCGTTCGCGCAGGCGGCGACCGCGTGCAATCTCGGGCTCTCGCCGGCTGCGCTGGGCCAGGGGCCAGGCTAGGGTCAGTTCCACGGCTTCGAGCCGGCGCCACCGGACAGGTTCGAGCCGCGGCCACGTCGGTGCCCTGGGTGGAGTACCACTACCCTGATGTTGGTTTGCGCCCAAACGTCCAGGGAAGGCACCGGCTGGTCAGGTACACCGGCCTTGGTCGGAGTCACCCTGAACGGAGCGCCACGCTCGCGAACGTCTCAGCCTTTCTCGGTCCGGGGGTCGACGATCCATGGCCGTCCGTGTGCATCCTTATCGACCACGGGCTCGCCGGGTGGGTCGACTACCGGCATGAGGAAGACCAACGCTGGCTCTCTTGAACCACCGCCTTGCCGAAGACGGCAGGATCATCGAGGCCGGGTCCTTCGGAGAGGCGCTCGATCTGTTGAGCTGCGCCTGGTATGCGGAGCGCCAGGAGCGCGTCGCCGATCCGAGCCGCAAGGCGAGCTCGATGATCGCCGAGCACAACCACGAGCGCCGGGCGCTCAACGCCAGCGCCCGGGCGCTGCTAAAGGCCGACGGTACGCTATCTGGCCTAGAGTTCGTGATCGACGGCGTCGGCTTCCAGGCCAACGACGAGGTGATCGCCCGCGTCAGCGACCACGACCTTCGCGCCCCGGGCGCAGGGCGGCACCAATGGGTGCGCAACGGCTCGCCCGGCGTCCTGCGCGAAGGTCGGGGAGGATCACCTGCTCGTCGACTTCGAGCGCTGGGGCACCGTCGCCGTCCCCCGGGAGTTCCTCGAGCGAGAGGTCGTCCCGGGCGTGGCGGCGGGCTGCAGCACTCCTATGCGCTCGCGACCTTTGCCGCCCAGGGCCAGACGATGGCCGCCGCGATGCCGCTCGTCACCGACGCCTCCAGCCGTGCGGGGACCTGCGTCGCGCTCACCCGCCCCCAGCTCGAGCTCTCCGCCGTGCCGATCCGCTACGACCGCGTTCGGCCCGATGTGCCTGACGACGGGCTGCCAAGAGCGCGCGAGGAGCAGTTCGATCTCGAGGCCACCGCCCGTGCGCTTCAACGCGACCGCCGCGAGCGCCTCGCCTCCCAGCTCGACCGCCAAGCGGCCCGCGTCGGCGAGCTGGCCGCGGGCACGACCCTGACCAGCTGGAGGAGGCTCGCGCCGAGAACCGGCCTGACCACGAGCTGATCGAGCGGGCACTTGGCGAGCGGCTGCGCAAGGTGGGCATGCGCGGCATCGCCGAGCCGGCGCCCGAGGTCCTCATCCACCTCGGCGCGCGCCCGCGCGATCCCGAGCGACGGCGGGCCTGGGACGCGGCGGCCGGGGCGATCGCCATCTACCGCGAGCGTGAGCAGGTGGTCTCGCAAGACCGGGCGGTGCCGGCCTCGAGTGGGCGCTCGGCCGCCGGCCGGAGGACTCCGAGGCAGCGGCGGAGTACGACCGCTTCGTCGAGCTGTTCGAGACCGTCGCCACGGTCGCTACGACAGGTACTCCTCAGAACGCACACGACCAAGCCATCGAGCACGGCGGCGCCGACGCCGATCTCGACGACACGAGCTTGCTCGCCCGCGTCCAGGAGCTTCGCGCCCTGTACGAGGACCGGCTCGCCCAGATCCGCCACGACAACGGGATTGTCGCCGCTTCACGGCGGCTGCGAGAGGAGCGCGCCGCGGCCGGACTGGACGCCTCGCCGAGCGACGAAGAGCCACTCGAGCACATCGGCGCACGCGTCGCCGAGTGCATCGGTGACGCCGAGCTGCTCGCCGAGGAGCTCGAGCGCGCCGAGGTAGAGATCGAGGCCCGTGGGTTCGATCCTTACGAGCCGGCTCTGAGCCGGGAGCACTGTTTCGACCAAGATGAGCTCGCAATCCTCCCAACGCCGCCATGGCAGGAGATGAGCGGGCCTGTCGTCGAGGTCTGACCGACGAGTTCCGGCTACTCGCGTGCGATGGGACGCGTCGACGCAGGCGCCGGCGCATGCGCTGACCGGTGTCGCTCCGGACAGGGCGATCAGGGAAGCCCCTGACGGGCTTCCGATCTCGATTGCCCTAGCGCCGAAGTCCCGGGCGTCAAGCCCTTCCTCGCGGGCGGCTGCGCCGGGCTTGACGCCTGGTGCTCCGCTGGTGAGGCACGCCTTCCTGAGGACAACCGCGCCATGTCGGCGACCGCGTAGAGTAGCGATCAACATTGAGCCGAGAATGCGAAAGCCCTACAGAACCCCGACTCGGTGCTGCTGGTGACCACCGGTCTCGGACATCGCCGGCTGGCACAGATCGTCCAGTTGGGAGGTCGCTGATCATAGAGGCGCTCCGTGGCGCTCTGGGTAGTCCAACGCCTCGAATGTTCCAGGACGGCGACACTGTAGGTGCGGTGGTTGAGGTGGTCGGTGGCGGGCGAAGAAGAGGTAGCCCCGAGAGCGGTTCTGCTGCCCGTGCAGCTCATCCAGCGTGCCTCGTCGACCGGCGGGCTGGCGATTGGCTCCCGCGAGGGGGCAGCTCGCAAGCGGCGGCCTTCGGCATGGGTCGCGGCGGGTGCAAGACGGAGCGGCGCCACAGCACGAGATGGCTCAACGAGCAGAGCAACAGCGCTGACACGCCCAGCGCGCGGAAAGAGACAGGCCGGGGCGGCGGCGACCGGTCGTTCGACCCGACTCGAGTAACGACCCGGAGGAAGAGCCGGTGAGCGGCATCACAGGGGCGAGCACGGTAACCGTTGACATCGGGCGTGACCTCGGCCGCCTCGACCGCCGCGTCTTCGGCGGCTTCATCGAGCACCTCGGCCGCTGCATTTACGGCGGCATCTACGACGAGGGCTCGCCGCTTAGTGACGAGCGTGGATTCCGCCGCGACGTGCTCGATCTGCTCCGCACCCTGCACATCCCGGTCTTGCGCTGGCCGGGCGGCAACTTCGTCTCCAATTACCACTGGCAAGACGGCATCGGTCCGAAGGACGCCCGGCCGGTGCGCACCAACATCGCCTGGGGAGCCACGGAGTCCAACCGCTTCGGGACCGACGAGTTCATCGACTATTGCACCGAGCTCGGCGCCGAGCCCTACATCTGCTTGAACATGGGATCGGGCGACCTCACCGAGGCGCTCGCCTGGGTGGAGTACTGCAACACCGAGCGGGAAACGGCTTGGGGGGACCTGCGCCGGCGCCACGGCCACGATGCTCCCTTCGGCGTGCGCTCGTGGGGCCTCGGCAACGAGGTCTACGGCGCGTGGCAGGTGGGCGTGCTCTCGGCCGACGAGTACGTCGCCGAGGCCACGCGCTGGGCGCGCGCGGTGCGGATGCTCGACCCGACGGCGTGCCTCATCTCCTGTGGCGAGGCCGGCTGGACGGAGTGGGACTGCAAGGTGATCGACGGACTCGCCTCCGTTGTCGACCTGCACTCGATCCACATCTACACCGGGTCCGGCGACTACTGGACCAACGTCCTCGCACCGCACTCTGCCGAGCGGGCGATCGCGACGGCCTCGATGCTGCTGCGGCGCGCCGCCTACACGCAAGATCTCGCCAAGGTGCCGCGCCTCGCCTACGACGAGTGGAACGTCTGGTACCGCGAGACGTCCGACGGGCTGGAGGAACGCTACTCCTTCGCCGACGCGCTCGCCGTCGGCACGTACCTCAACATCTTCGTGCGCAACTGCGCCTGGGTGCGCATGGCCAACCTCGCTCAGCTCGTCAACGCCATCGCTCCGATCGTCACGACGCCCGAGCGCGCGGTCGTGCAGCCGATCTACTACCCGTTCCTCCTTCACTCCGAGGGCCACCTCGACCTTGCCGTCGACGCCTACGTCAGAGGCGAGACGGTCGATGCGCCGACCGAGCACCTCACCCGGTGGCCACACCACGTCGCCGATCTGGGGCCCTTCCAGATCGTCGACGCCGCATCGACGGTCGACGAACGGCGCGATCGGCTGGCAGTCACACTCGTCAACCGTTCGACGAGCGCAGTTTCGTGCGATCTCGAGCTCAGACGCGCGAGTTTCGCCGGGCCCGCTCGCCTGCGCTGTGTGACAGCGAGTGATGCGCCTCCGCCACTCGAGGGCGTCGTGCCGGCTCGCGTCGACAGCGGTGAGGAGCCGGTCAAGGGCGCGCTGGTGCGCCTCGAGCTGCCGGCGAGCTCGTTCGTTCTGGTCGAGGCGTCGATCCTGCCCGATTGAGCTGTCAGCGAAGCGGCAGCCAGCGAGCACGGACCGCGGTTGCTGCGACCAGTATCCGAGGGAGCCAACAACAGAGAAGGCGAGGCAACAATGGAAGTGTCAACTGATATCCACGGTCATGTGACACGGAGGGACTTCCTTCGCGGCGGCCTGCTCGGTGCGGCGGCGGTTGTGGCCGCACCCTCGCTGCGCCGGATCGAGGAGATGACGCCCGGCCGGAGTCTGCACGCCGACGCGTCGGCCTCGGGCACGCTGACCTTCATGACCTGGGACCCCGAGGCGGTGATGCAACCCGTCGTGGCGCTGTTCGAGAAGCTCCACCCCGGCGTCAGTGTCGAGATGTCCTACGCCCCGCCGGTCACGCAGTACATCACGACGCTGCAGGAACGCCTGCTCGCCGGGACGGCAGCCGACGTGTTCATCTACACCTCTGAGAACGCCGCCGCGTTGAACAAGGGCAACTTCGTGGTCGACCTGACGAACCAGCCCTGGGTGAGGTGGATGGCGACGGCGAACCGGCAATTCATGGCCGCCAACGGACGCGTCTGGGGGCTGTCGCCGGCCTCGTGGGCGGGCGGCATCATCTACAACAAGGCCATCTTGGCCAAAGCCGGCTACAGCGCCATCCCTCGCACATGGGCGGACTTCCTGGCCATGTGCGCGAGGTTGAAGAAGAACGGCGTCACGCCGTACTTCGATGCCGGCACGCCTGGCGTGGCGCTCGAGGCACTCGTCGGCTCCTACTACCTGAAGACCTACGGCAAGAACATCGACCCGGAGATCTTCGACGGCAAGCTGACCTTCCTCGAGGCGTGGGAGGTTCCGCTCACCACCTACTCCGAGCTGTACTCCGAGGGACTGGTGTCGCCGGCTGTGATCGGCTTGACGGGGACCGAGATGGACAGCCAGCTGGCGGTCGGGCAGCTGGCCATGCTCGGCTCGGGTCCCTGGGACGTCGCGGCGGTGCAGAAGGAGAATCCGAAGATCCAGCTCTTCATGGGTGCTGTCCCGGGACCGCAGGCCGGACAGTCGTACTGGTGTGGAGCGCCGAACGAGGGTTGGGCGATCAACGCCAAGGCGCAGAACCGCCAGGCGGCCCTTGCTTTCCTCTCCTTCCTGGCGAGCCCGCAGGGCCTCAAGGCGTACACGACGTCGGCGGGCTCGATCAGCACGATGTCGGACTACTCCAACCCCGTCAACGCCGCGCTGCCGGCCGCTGCGACGGCCGCACGGCAGAGCACGTACTACTACTCCGGAGTCTCCTGGCCGTCGGTCTACGACACCCAACTGACGACGGTCCTCGTCGCCGAGCTGCAAGCCATGTTCCAGGGCAAGGCGACGGTGAAGGAGGTCCTCACGGCGCTCGACGACAAGCTGGATCAGCTCCGCAAGTCATGAGAAGCGCGCGAAGCGGATGAGAGCGGCGAGGATGCCCGCTGACGTCGGCGGCGCCGCTCCCGCTCAGGTCGGCGCTGCGGCCTCCCCCAGCTGGCGGGGGCCGCAGCGCGCCCGCGTGCGCTACTCCCGCCTTCTCGACGTGCTCGGCGTGCAGGCCTTCCTCGTCCCGCTCGTCGTGATCTTCCTCGGCCTCTTCCTCGTTCCCATCGCCGCCTCGATTTTTCTCAGCTTCACGAACTTCAACGGGTACTCGTTCCACTTCAACTTCGTCGGGCTGCAGAACTACTCGGCGATCTTCTCCAGCTCACAGATGGAGAGCGGGCTCACCTTCACCCTGCTCTACGCTGTCGGCTCGACCGCCCTCGTCACCGTCCTCGCCATACCGCTCGCCGTGGTGCTCAACCGCCGTTTCGTCGGCCGCAACATCGTCCGCGCCGCCCTGTTCTTCCCCGCCGTGCCGAGCCTGCTCGTGCTCGGGCTGGTGTGGACCTACATCTTCTCTCCGATCAGCACCGGTGTGATCAACTCGGTGGTGCACACCTTGTTCGGGATCGGCCCGATCCCCTGGCTTGCCAACGACCAGCTGGCACAACTGTCGGTCATCCTTGTCGGCGTCTGGGCTCAGACCGGCTGGCACGCGGTGCTCTACCTCGCCTACCTGCAGTCGATCCCGAGCGAGTACTACGACGCCGCCGTGATCGACGGCGCGAGCGCTCGGCAACGATTCTTCGAGGTCACCGTGCCCCTGCTCGCTCCGGCGATGACGGTCAGCGTCGTGCTGCTCATGACCGGCGGCCTTCGCGTCTACGAGCTGCCGCTCGCCCTGACTCAGGGAGGTCCCGTCTACTCGACGTACACGGTAACCCAGAACATCGTCCTGTACGGCGTCTCGCAGGGTCAGTACGGGGTCGGCTCGGCGCTGAGCGTCCTCTTCCTCCTTCTCGTCGCCGGCGTGCTGCTTGTCCTGCTCTCGCTTCTTCGGTGGCGGGAACGGAAGCTTCGATGAGCGCTCGCCGTCGACGTCTGGGCAGCCTGCTTGCCACCGTGGTGATGCTGCCGATCGCGGCCGGCGCCGCGCTGCCCTTCTACTACATCATCGTGAACACCCTGAAGACCCAGGAGCAGACCGCCCTCTCGCCGCTCAGCCTTCCAACCTCGCTCGACTGGTCCAATTACACCAACGTGTTCCACACCGTACCGGTGCTCCTCAGCTTGCGTAACACGGCCTACGTCACCGGGCTTTCGGTGCTGGCGATGCTGCTGATCGGCTCGATGGCCGCCTACGCCGTCACTGTGCGGCGGACACGATTCAACCGTCGCCTGAGCACAGTGCTCCTGCTGGCGCTGGCGATCCCGTTCCAGTCGACGCTCGTACCGCTGTACGAGATGTTCGTCAAGGCTCACCTCGTCGACAGCTTGTCCGGCCTCGTGCTCGTCTACTGCGGCGGCTCGATCTTCTGCTTCTTCCTGATTCAGGGCTACATGTCGACCCTGCCGTACGACCTTGTGGAGGCGGCGCGCATCGACGGCAGCGGCCCGCTGCAGACCTACTGGCGCGTCGTCCTGCCCCTCAGCCGGCCGATCCTCGTTACTGTGGGCGTGTTCCAGACGATGTGGATATGGAACGACTTCCTCATCGCCGACACCTTCCTCAGCTCGCCGCAGAAGGATACGATCGTGCTCCAGGTCTACGGCGCGGTCGGCCAGTACACCACGGACTGGCCGGCGTTCATGACCCTCACGGTTCTCAGCCTCATCCCGATCACCGTGTTCTTCCTCGTCATGCAACGCCACATCGTGAGCGGCCTGCTCTCCGGGGCGGTGAAAGGATGACACTGCTCCAGAGGTTGTCTGTGTAGACGCGTGAGCTGAGGCAGATGTCCTCGCTCGAGCTCGACGTGGTCTCGACCGACAACGGCTTCTCCGCGGAACTCCTCTGGGTACCCCGACGGTCTTCCCACCTCGGGTCTCCTTTCTTCTGGCATCAGCCAGAATCAGGTGCCCACCCGAAGCGGGTCAAGTCCAAGCCCCACCCGCTTGTCGCTTCGCCACGTTATGGCTTCACGTGGAGCGCGGCGGCGGAGCGTCGGCAGCCCGCTCGTCCTCGGCCATCAGCCTCCGGACGACCTCGGCTCGGTGGTTGACGTGCAGCTTGCGGAACACCTTGCGCAGGTGATAGTCGACGGTGGCCGGGCTGATGAACATCCGAGCGGCGATCTCCTGGTTCGAGTCCCCGTCGGCAGCCAGCCGGGCGATCCGCTCCTCTTGGGGCGTGAGCTCCTCACGAGGGCCGACCGCCCGTCGGCGAGCCCGCTCGCCCGTGGCGCGGAGCTCGTTCTCCGCCCGCATGGCGAAGGCGTCAGCGCCCATCATGTCGAACATCTGGTGCGCGGTCCTCAGCTGGTCGCGGGCCTCGCGGCGCCGGCGCTTGCGGCGGAGCCACTCGCCGAACAGCAGGTGGGCGCGAGCGAGATCGATCGTCGCTCCGGCGTCTCTCAACTGAGCCAGCGCCTCGCCGAACCGTTCCTCGGCTTGCCCGTCGTCTGCGACGAGCGCCTGTGAGCGCGCTAGCAGGCCGAGCGCCCACGAAGAACCGCTCGCCTGTGCTCGCGCCTGCAAACGAATCAGTCCCGCTCTGGCGGTCTCCTCCTCGCCGACGCGGCACGCTGCCTCGATCAGGTCCGGCAGCGCTTTGATGCCGATGAAGGGGGGGTCGGCCACGAACACCTCCTGTGCGGCAGCCAGCGCCTGGGCGTAGTTGCCGAGGCTGAGATCGAGCACGCACAGCTCGGCGCGGGCCGCGCTCACGACCCGGTTGCCCTCTCCCTGGGTCGCTGACCGCTCGCCGAGGCGTACAACGGCCTCGCGTGCCTGTGCCTCTCGCCCGCGATAGGCGAGCAGCACGACCTCTGTGAAGGTCGTGCTGACCAGGTGCGAACCGCCGATCGCCGCCATGACGTCGTGTGCCTCGGCGAGGTACGCCTCGGCACGATCGAAGCGACCGCAGTACCCCTCGAGCACGCCGAGGTTGTCGAGCGTCGCCGCGAGCGACGTCAGCATGCCGCGTCGGCGGAAGGAGTCGGTGCCGCGGGAGATCAGCTCGCGCCAGGCCTCGAGGTCGCACAGGTGCATCGCCGCCCACCAGGCCTCCCACGGCGTCATTTGCTCGCCAGCGGGAGCCTGCCACCAGGACAGCTCGCCGGCGCGGACCCTGGCGATCGCTTCGCGCAGCGGTGGCGCGGCGGCGGACCAGTCGCCGAGGTAGAGATCGGCGAACCCGTCCATGAGGAGGTCCATCGCGCTCGTCTCGGACTCGCGTACACGGGGCAGTGCCTTTCCCGCCATCGCCGCGTCGCGCATCGCCTGAGGTCCCGCCCAGTAGCAATCGGCCAGCGCCTCGAGAATCATGTCGCGAGCCGCTCTGATGTCGAACGACTCGTAGGCCAGTGCGGCGCGCACGAACAGCGAGACGGCCTCGGAGGTCTCACCGAGATCCAAGGTGGTCCTCGCCCGCAACCTCAACAAGTTGGCCTGCTCGAGCGAGCCGTCAGCTGATCGTGCGGCCCGGTCGAGGAGCGCGAGGGTTCGTTGTGGCGCCCCTGCGAAGGAATGCGCCTCCGCTGCGGCCACTAACCGTCGACATCGCGAGACGTCGTCGGTGCTCAGCTCGGCCGCACGCTCGAAGAAGGCTGCTTGACTGGCCAGCCCCCCACGGCGCGCGGAGAGCTCCAGCTCGGACGCGACGTCCTCATCGGGTCGCAGTGTGGCTGTGGCACGGTGCCAGGCCCGGCGGTCGGGGTCGAGCTCGGGGTCGATCGCTGCTGCCAGGGCCTCGTGGGCCCGGCGGCGAGCCTCTGGGGAAGCGCCCTGGTAGACAGCCGAGCGCATCAGCGGGTGACGGAACGCGACCCGCGGCTCGATCACGAGCAGGTCGTCGAGCTCGGGCTGCTCCGCGTCTTGCTGAGCGATCCCCAGCTGCTCGGCGGCCCGCCACAAAAGCGCCGGATCACCCAGCTGGTCAGCAGCAGCGAGCAGCAACAGCGTCTGGTTCTGCACCGGCAAGCTCCGCACCCGCGACAGGAAGCGCTCCTCCAGTCTCCGACCGATCGGAAGCGGCTTACCCCGCGACGCGCTGACCGAGAGGTCCTCCTCGGCCAGCTCCCTGCCGAGCTCGACCAGCGCGAGTGGGTTGCCGCGAGCTTCGACAAGGATCCGCTCGCGCACCCGGCGCTCCAACCCCGGGGCGGCGACAGAGGTCAGGAGCAGATGGGCCTCGCTCTCGGGGAGACCCGTCACGTGCAGCTCGGTAAGGCCCTCCAGCCCCGCCGGACGCCCCGACTCCTCCCGAACCGCGAACAGCATGCCGACTCGGTCGGCGAGGAGCCGACGGGCGACGAAGCCGAGCACCCGAGCCGATGCTTGATCGACCCACTGGGCATCGTCGATCAGGCACAACACCGGCCGCTCAGAGGCCGCATCAGCAAGCAGGGTCAGCGCCGCCAGCCCGACAAGGAACAGGTCAGGGGGGCGAGCAACCTCGACCAGGCCGAACGCGGAGCCGAGCGCCTCGCGCTGAGGAGCGGGTAATCTCCCCAGCCGCCCGAGGAACGGCACGACCAACTGATGCAGCGCCGCAAACCCGAGCTCGGTCTCGGACTCGTTGCCGACGACCCGCACGACGTCCATCTCTGCTGCCGCCGATGCCGCCGCGTAGTCGAGCAAGACGGTCTTGCCCACGCCGACCTCGCCCACCAAGACCACCGCGCCGCTCAACCCGGCGCGAACGGCACCGAGCACTTCATCGAGCGCTTCTTTCTCCTGTACGCGGTCGAGCAAGGTGGACACGCGCACAGAATGCCTCATCCCAGCGTTGGCCTCGGCCTTGGGCAGTGCGAGGACGGGTCAGTACGCGGTGCGGTAACCGGGGTGTTCTGCGCGTTGACAACCACCACCTCGGCATACAGACGCCGGTCACCCGAGATCGCCGGATAGGGGCGGTCGCATGCCTCGTCAACGCGCAGCAGAGGAAGCCGCGGAGCAACCATTCTTGGCAGGGTCGGACGACCTCGCGTACTACGACCGCCACGCTCGTCGCCCCGCCCGTGGACCTCGGGAAACCTCGATCAAGTGAAGCGCTCGACGCTATTTCGCCGCGTGGTGGGGCCTGACGACAGGCTTCACGTGGAGCGCGGCGGCGGAGCGTCGGCAGCTCGCTCGTCGTCGACCATCAGGCTGCGGGCGAGTTCGGCTCGGTGGCGGACGTGCAGCTTGCGGTACACCTTGCGCAGGTGATAGTCGACGGTGGCGGGGCTGATGAACATCCGAGCGGCGATCTCCTGGTTCGTGGCGCCTTCGGCAGCCAGCCGGGCGATCCGCTCCTCTTGGGGCGTGAGCTCCTCATGAGGGGCGACCGCCCGCAGGCGGGCGCGCTCGCCGGTGGCGCGAAGCCCGTTCTCGGCCCGCGTGGCGAAGGCGTCAGCGCCCATCGTGTCGAACATCTCGTCCGCGGTCCTCAGCTGGTCGCGGGCCTCGCGGCGCCGGCGCGTGCGGCGGAGCCACTCGCCGAACAGCAGGTGGGCGCGAGCGAGATCGAAGGTCGCTTCCGCTGTCCTCGAATTGAGCCAGCGCCTCGCCGAAGCGTTCCTCGGCCTGCCCGTCGTCTGCGATAAGGGCCTGCGAGCGCGCCAGCAGGCCGAGCGCCCACGACGAGCCGCTCGCCTGTGCTCGCTCCTGCAAGCGCATCACTCCCGCTCTGGCGGTCTCCTCCTCGCCGACGCGGCACGCTGCCTCGATCAGGTCCGGCAGCGCTTTGATGCCGATGAAGGGGGGGTCGGCCACGAACACCTCCTGTGCGGCAGCCAGCGCCTGGGCGTAGTTGCCGAGGCTGAGATCGAGCACGCACAGCTCGGCGCGGGCCGCGATTGCCACCCGGTTGCCCTCGCCCCGGGTCGCTGACCGCTCGCCGAGGCGTTCCACGGCCTCGCGTGCCTGGGCCTCTCGGCCACGATAGGCGAGCAGCACGACGTCTGTGAAGGTCGTTCTGCCCAGGTACGAAACGCCGATCGCCGCCATCACGTCGTGTGCCTCGGCGAGGTGCGCCTCGGCACGATCGAAACGACCGCAGTACCCCTCGAGCACGCCGAGGTTGTCGAGGTTCACCGCGAGCGACGTCAGCATGCCGCGTCGCCGGATCGAGTCGATGTTGCGGGAGACGAGCTCGCGCCAGGCCTCGAGGTCGCACAGGTGCATCGCCGCCCACCAGGCCTCCCAGGGCGTGATCCGTCCGCCGCCGGGAGCCTGCCACCGGGACAGCTCGCCGGCGCGCACCCTGGCGATCGCCGCGTGCAACGGTGGCGCGCCCGCCGACCAGTCGCCGAGGTAGAGGTCGGCCAACCCGTCCATGAGCAGGTCCATCGCGCTCGTCTCGGATTCGCGTACACCGGGCAGTGCCTTTCCCGCCATCGCCGCGTCGTGCATCGCCTGAGCTCCCGCCCAGTAGCAGTAGGACAGCGCCTCGAGGACCAGGTCGCGAGCCGCCCTCACGTCGAGCGACTCGTAGGCCAGCGCGGCGCGCACGAACAGCGACACGGCCTCGGAGGTCTCACCGAGATAGAAGGTGGTCGTCGCCCGCAACCCGAGCACCTTGGCCTGCTCGAGCGAGCCATCAGCTGATCGTGCGGCCCGGTCGAGCAGCGCCAGGGCCCGTTGCGGCTCCCCGGCGAAGGAATGTGCCTCAGCGGCTGCCACCAGGCGTCGATGCCGCGAGACCTCGTCGGTGCTCAGCTCAGCCGCGCGCTCGAAGAAGGCGGCTTGACTGGCCAGTCCGCCTCGGCGGCCGGCGCGCTCGGCGGAGCGCTCCAGCTCGGACGCCACGTCCTCGTCGGGTCGCACTGTGGCTGCGGCGCGGTGAAAGGCTCGGCGGTCGGGGTCGAGCTCGGGGTCGATGGCTGCCGCTAGGGCCTCGTGGGCCCGGCGACGAGCCTCTGGGGAAGCGCCCTGGTAGACGGCCGAGCGCATCAGCGGGTGACGGAACGCGACCCTCGGCTCGAGGACGAGCAGGCGGTACAGCTCGGGCTGCTCCGCGTCGTGCTCGTCGATCCCCAGGTTCTCGGCGGCCCGCCACAAAAGCGCCGGATCCCCCAGCTGCTCCGCAGCAGCGAGCAGCAACAACCTCTGGGTCTTCACCGGCAAGCTCCGCACTCGTGACAAGAAGCGCTGTTCCAGCCTCCGGCCGATCGGAAGCGGCTGATGAAGCGACGCGCTGACCGAGAGCCGCTCATCGGCCAGCTCCCTGCCGAGCTCGAGCAGCGCGAGTGGGTTGCCACGAGCTTCGAGAAGGATCCGCTCGCGCACCAGCTGCTCCAACCCCGGGGCGGCGACAGAGGTCAGGAGCAGATGGGCCTCGCTCTCGGGGAGACCCGTCACGTGCAGCTCGGTAAGGCCCTCGAGCCCCGCCGGACGCCCCGACTCCTCCCGAACCGCGAACAGCATGCCGACCCGGTCCGCCAACAGCCGGCGGGCGACGAAGCCGAGCACCCGAGCCGATGCCTGATCGATCCACTGGGCATCGTCGATCAGGCACAACACCGGCCGCTCGGAGGCCGCATCAGCAAGCAGGGTCAGCGCCGCCAGCCCGACAAGGAACAGGTCAGGGGGGCGAGCAACCTCGACCAGGCCGAACGCGGAGCCGAGCGCCTCGCGCTCGAGGAGCGGGTAATCTCCCCAGCCGCCCGAGGAACGGCACGACCAACTGATGCAGCGTCGCGAACCCGAGCTCGGTCTCGGACTCGTTGCCGACGGCCCGCACGACGTCCATCTCTTCTGCCGCCGATGCGGCCGCGTAGTCGAGCAGGGCGGTCTTGCCGACGCCGGGCTCGCCCCGCAACACCACCGCGCCGCTCAGCCCCGCGCGAACGGCACCGAGCACCTCATCGAGCGCTTCTTTCTCCTGTACACGGTCGAGCAGGGTGGACACGCGCACAGAATGCCTCATCCCAGCGTTGGTCTCGGCCTTCGGCGGTGCGAGGGGCGACGATACAGAGTGATCGAGTTGCGTCGGCGTCCTACCGAAAGTCCTGCTCGCGCGAGCCGGGCAACATCCATTTCAGACCGGGTCAACTCCAGCATGCCCGACGGACTCGGAATGTCTGTTCGCGTGTCACGACCGACGACGACGCAGAATGCACGCAGGAGGTAACGACGGTGGGGCGCTCCCCCAGCTGACCACGGAGCCGTGCTTTGTCGCGCAGAGGATGCCACAGCCTGTTCGCCGCCATCACTGATCATCCGGGGCCAAGGCTAGGTTGGAGCCGGTTGCAGGCCTCAAGCCCCTGGCGCGCCAGGGAACCGCTCACAGCGCGTCCGACGGCGCGCCCTGGCGCCGGTAGGCGTCGATTGCCCGCTGCTCGTTGACGACGGCGCCGTAGCGCCGGATCATCGCCGTGGAGCGCCAGCCCATGAGGGTCATCAGCTGCCCGTCGGCCGTGCCGCGGCCCTTCAACTCGGCGGAGAGAGTATGGCGGAAGCGGTGCGGATTGATAACAGGGATGCCCGCCTCGTTGCAGCGACGCCGGAGAAATTGCGTCACGCCCGAGCGGGTGACGGCCTCCGGACGGGCGCCGAGCCAGAGTTCGGAGCGCGCCCGCAGTGGGTGGGTCTCCCGAGCGCGGAGGTAGTAGCGCAGCGCCTTGGCTGTGGCATCCCCGAAGGGGACGATGCGCATGCCGGTCTTGCCTTCGACGAGGACCGTCTGCGACGTCATGTTCAGCGAGTCGAGCATGATGCCCGCGATCTCCGACACCCGCGCTCCGGTGTGGTAGAGCAAGAGGATCAGCGCCGTGTCCCGGTAGCCGGCAAAGGTCTTGTCGGCCCGGGTGACCTTGAGCAGCGCTCCGATCTCGTCGAACGACACGACGTCGATCACGGGGTCCTGCGCCTTCGGCGCGCCGAGGTCGGCCATCGGCGACCTCGGCAACCCGCGCGCCCGCGTGCACCAGTTCCAGTAGGGCCGCAGGGACCGGAACCGGACGGCGACCGACGACGGCTTGAGCCGCGCCAGCTCGGCCAGCTGGAAGGCTTCCATGTCGGCAGGCGTCACGTCCCGGACGGTCCTCGAGTGCCCCCGCCCGGCGAGGAAGGCATCGAGCAGGTGAATCGCCTCGAGGTAGGTCTCGATCGTCCTCGGGCTGCGGTTCTTGACGCGCAGCGACTGGACGAACTCCGCCTCGGTGTCGGCGAGGGTGTCGAGCGCCTCGATGTCTAGCCGCACAGCCCTTGGCATTACCTCCGCCTACTAGATCCACGAATCAGGTGCTAGAGAAGCGCTGTGCTTCGCTTACGTAGCCCGCCAGGGTACAAAAGTCCTGGTAGCTGGCGGGGGAGGGCTCGAACCTCCAACCTCCTGATCCAAAGTCAGGCGTTCTGCCGGTTGAACTACCCGCCACCGACCCGCACTGCTCGTGCTCGCGAACGAGGCGAGCCCGCAAGCGGATTCGTTCCCAGCCTACGCGTCACCAGAGGTGCTGCGGTCGATCCGCCCACTCGCGCTCGCGCCGGCGCCGCTTCGCGCCCGCGCCGCGGGGTATGCCGAATCCACGCAGACGTCCACGGAGACAGACGCGTCCACGGAGACAGACGCGTCCACGGTGAAACGGCTGAGCTGGGCGGGGATCCGAGCCGGCGCGCCGCGACGGCGACGTGGCGCGTCTCGGGCGCGGCGCCGAGCAGGGCGATGGCTTGTCGAGAAGGTTCAGGGAATCGCCACCCGCTCCTGCTCGACCGCAGCTGCAGGGTCGCGCCGTCTCGCGCCACCGCCCCCCTACCATCGCGGCGGGCCGCCGGGCTCACCCGAACTCATGGGTCGTTGCGGAGGGACAGTGGTACGGGACCGATCAGCCCGACCGGCGAGGGCGAGCCGGGCCGTGCTCGCCGTTGCGCTGCTCACGCTTCTGGGCGCGATCGCCGGCGGCGAGCTCACCCGCCGCGACGGGCAGCGCCGCCCGACCCGCCACGGCGACGGCTACCCGTCGGCTCCAGCCCGGGTCGGCCCTCGACGTCCCGCTGATGCGCGTCGGCACCGCGACCAGGCCGCCGAGGGGCTCGGTGCGAATCGGCCCCCTGCCGGGCGCGACGCCGCTCGCCCTCGACGTCGTTCTCCAGCCGGCCCACCGCGCCGCCCTCGCCGCGCTCGCCTCGGAAGTCTCCGACCCGCACTCGCCTGACTTCCGCAGGTTCATGACGAGTCACGAGTTCCTCACCCGCTTCGGGCCGAGCACGTCCACCGTGCTCTCCCTCGAGCGGTGGCTCGGCGCACGCAAGCTTCGGACCATAGGCCTTGTGCCCGGCGGCTTGGCCCTTCGGGTCCGGGGCACCGCCGCCGCGATCGGTCGCGCCTTCGGTACCGAGCTCGACGCCTACCGCCTCCCCGACGGCTCCCGGGCGTACGCCGCAAAGGTCGCGCCGCTGCTGCCCGCCGCGCTCGCCCCCGAGCTCGGCGGCGTGATCGGCCTGGACTCGTTCAGCACACCGGCGCTGCCCCGGCTCGCGACACCGGGCGGCGACCCCCCGCGCCGTACGGCGCGGCGGACGACAGGCCGCTCCCACCGCCTCCTGCGCCGCCACCCTCTCGAGCGCGGGTGCCGGCTACAGCATGGACCAGCTCGCCTCGTACTACGGCCTCGACCCCGCCTACGCCGCCGGGGACCAGGGGGCCGGCGTGACGGTGGGGGTGATCGAGTTCGCGCGGTTCGAGCCGAGCGACCTTGCCACCTTCGAGCAGTGCTACGGCCGGGTCGCGCCGCAAGTCACCACGGTGCCGGTCGACGGCGGCCCGGGGGCGGGCTCCAAGCCGGAGAGCGCGGTGGAGTCCGAGCTCGACCTCGAGCTCATCGCCGGGCTCGCCCCGGCGGCGAACGTCGTCGTCTACGAGGGCGAGCTGACGAGCGCCGCCGCCTACGACGCCTTCTCGACGGCCGTGGCCGCCGACGCGGCGCAGGTGCTGTCCACCTCCTGGGGCGCGTGCGAGGCCGTGCTCGGCCTGGCCGCCGTCCAGGCCGAGGGCACGCTCTTCGAGCGCGCCGCGCTGCAGGGCGAGACCGTCGTCGCCGCAGCCGGTGATTCCGGATCGGAGGACTGCTACGGCTCGCTCGCGGGCGCGGCGGGAGACGCCCTGCAGGTGGACGACCCGGCCAGCCAGCCGTATGTCACCGGTGTGGGTGGCACGACGCTCGTGCTGAGCGGCCCGGTCGCAGGAGGCCCGGGCACGACCGGGAGCGAGATCGCCTGGAACACCGGCATCCACGCCGCGAACCCCGGCGCAGGCGGCGGCGGCGTGTCGAGCATCTGGCCGATGCCCGCTTACCAGGCGGACGCCCCCGGGACGCTCGGCGTCGTCGGGTCGAGCGCCGCCTGTCCGTCCATCGCGACGACGAGCGGGACGAACGGCGACTGTCGCGAGGTGCCCGACGTCTCCGCCGACGCCGGCGACCCGATCGCCATCTACTGCACGATCGACCGGCCGAAACTGTGCACCGCCGGAGGCTGGACGCCGCTCGACGGGACGAGCGCGGCGGCTCCGATCTGGGCCGCGCTGTTCGCCCTCGCCGACGCCAGCCCCGCCTGCGCCGCCACGGGGGCGCTCGGTTTCGCCAACCCGGCGCTGTACGCGATCGCCGGCGGCAGCGGCTACAGCGCAGCGTTCCACGACGTGACGAGCGGTGACAACGACCTCACGCGGACCAACCACGGGAGGTACGCCGCGGCCGCCGGGTACGACCTCGCCACGGGCCTCGGCACGCCGATCGCCGGGTCGGGCACCGACGGCGGACTCATCGCCGGGTTGTGCTCGGCCGGTCCCCGCGCCGCCGACCAGGCGGGCCTGCCGCCGCCGCTCGTCGACAGGCTGATCCCGGCGTCGGCACGAAGCCGTGGCGGCGCGCACATCGTGATCGCGGGCTCCGGTTTCTCGAGCGCAACCCGGGTCAGCTTCGGCTCCCGGCGGGCGACCGGCTTCCGGGTGCTCTCGGCGACGCGCATCGTCGCGGTGGTGCCGTCCGGCAACAACGCGGTGCACGTCACGGTGTCCTCCGGTCCCCGCACGAGCGCCCGGACAGGAGCGGACCTGTTCAGGTACGTGAGCCCGCCGGTGGTCCTCTCGGTCAAACCCGCCGGCGGTCCGCGCAGGGGGGACGCCCTGGTGACGATCCTCGGCCGAGACTTCCGCGGCGTGCTGGCCGTGCGCTTCGGGACCGCGCTCGGGACCGGCGTCGTGGTGCGTTCGCCCTCCAAGCTGCTCGTCACCTCGCCATCCGGCAGCGGGACGGTGAGCGTGCAGGTGGTGACCACGGGAGGAACGAGCCCGCCCGCGGCGGCGGCGCGCTACCGCTACGCCCCTGCGTGACGGCCGTCGCCCTGTTCAGCCGCGACCTGCGCGTCGCGGACAACCCGGCGCTGGCCGCGGCGAGTGCCGCGGGCTCGGTGCTGCCCCTGTTCGTCTACGACGACCGGCTGCTCGCCGCCCCGACGATGGGCGCGAACCGCCTCGGCTTCCTCAGCGAGGCGCTCGCCGACCTGCGCGCCTCGCTGCGGGCGCTCGGCGGCGAGCTCTACCTGCGGCGCGGCGACCCGGCGGCCGTCGCGGTGGCAGCGGCGAGGGCGGCCCGGGCGCAGGAGGTGCACTGCGCGGATGACGTGACCCCCTCGGCTCGCCGGCGCCAGGAGGCGCTTGCCGCACGTTGCGAGGCGGCTGGGATCCGCCTCGTGCTGCAGCCCGGCGTCAGCGTGGTCGAGGCGCAAGCCTTGCGCCCGAGCGGCGGCGGCAACCACTATCGCGTGTTCACGCCCTACTGGCGGGCCTGGCGGCTCGCGCCACGGCGCGCCGTCGCGCCGACGCCGGACGACCTGCGGCTCGCCGCAGCCGGCGAGCCCGGAACGCTGCTCGACCCTGCATCGCTCGCCGCCGGCGCCGATCCCGTCGGCCGCAGGCTCCGCGCCGGCTTCGAGCTCGGGCCGGCGTCGCCCGGGCGCGCCGCCGGCGGCGAGTCGGAGGCAGCCGCGCGGCTCGCCGCCTGGCAGGCCACGGGCGGCCCGGCGGCCTACGCGCGCGCCTCGAACGACCTCGCCGCGGCAGCGACCTCGGCGCTGAGCGCCGACCTGCACTTCGGATGCCTCTCGGCGGCGCAGCTCGAGCGCTTCGCGCTCGAGCGCCGCGAGGCGCCGGCGGAGGTGGAGGCCGCCCCCGGCTCGCCGGACGAGGGCATCGACGCCTTCGTCCGCCAGCTCTGCTGGCGCGACTTCTACCACGCCGTGACGAGCGCCGTCCCGGCGATCGGGCGCGCCGACTACCGGCGGCGGCCGATCGCCTGGCGCCGGGACAACGGCGAGCTCGAGGCGTGGAAGACCGGGAGCACCGGTGTGGCCCTCGTCGACGCCGCCATGCGCCAGCTGCTCCGGGAAGGCTTCGTGCACAACCGGGCGCGCCTCGTCGCCGCCTCGTACCTGACCAAGACCCTCCGCCATCACTGGCGCGAGGGGGCCGATCACTACCTGCGCTGGCTGACCGATGCCGACGTCGCCAACAACTCGGGCAACTGGCAGTGGATGGCCGGGACGGGTAACGACACCCGGCCGAACCGCGTCCTCAACCCCGAGCGCCAAGCCGAGCGCTTCGACCCTGATGGCGCCTATCGCGCCCGCTACCTCGACACCACCGGCTGAAGGGCCCCGCCCCGTCGCACGACACCGAGCTGAGCGGGCCCCCGCGACCCGACATGTCGAGCTGAGCGGGCCGCCCTAGTCGCCGGCTCCGATGCTGTGCCGCCTGGCGTAGACGATCGCCTGCGCCCTGCTCGAGCTCCCCGTCTTGGCGAAGATGCGGTTGACGTGGGTCTTCACCGTCACCTCGGAGAGGTACAGGCGGCGGGCGATCTCCTTGTTCGCGAGGCCCTCGCTGATCAGGGCGAGCACCTCGGCCTCGCGGGGAGTGAGCCCGTCGGGCAGCGGCAGGTCCGAAGGTGCGGAGCCGCCCTCGGCCTGGTCGCCCGCCCTCGAGGCCGCGGCACGAGCGGCAGCCGCCAGCAGGCGTTGGTGGGCTGCCGGGTCGAGGACGTGCTGGCCGTGTTGCGCTGCGACGAGCGCCCGCCGGATGTCCTCCCGCCCGGCGTCCTTGGTGAGGTAGCCCGTCGCTCCTGCGGCGAGCGCGGCGAGCACGGAGTCGTCGTCTGCGTACGTGGTGAGCACGACGACGGCAGTGGCGGGACAGCGCGCCCGCAGCTGTTGCGTCGCCTCGATCCCGCCGACGCCGGGCATGCGCAGGTCCATCAGCACGACGTCGGGCGCCAGCTCCGTTGCGAGGGCGACCGCGCCGGCGCCGTCGCCGGCCGAGCCGACCACCTCGATGCCATCCATCAGCCCGAGGATCGTGACGAGGCCCTCGCGTACGGCGGTCTGGTCGTCGGCGACCACGACACGCAGAACGGGCTCGCTCACGCCACACCCGGGACACCGTGCGCCGGGCCGGCGAGCGGGACCGACGCCACGACGAGCCATCCCCCGCCTGGTTGCGAGCCGGCGGCGAGCGACCCACCGACGAGCTCGAGCCGTTCGCGCATCGCCCGCAGCCCGAACCCGCCACCGGTCGCTGCCAGCACGCCGGCCGTGGTCGTGGTCGCAGCGCCGTTCCCGGCGACCGCGCGCGCCGGGGCAAGGGGGTCGGCGCCCCCGCCCGCCGAGGCGCCGATGCCGGCCGGCGACGTCGCCGGCGCGCGGACCGCTTCGTTCGCCACGGCCAGCTTCGCCCACCCGCCGGCGAAATCGAGCCGGACCGAGACCCGCGCACCGGGTGCGTGCTTGCGGGCGTTGGCGAGCGCCTCCTGCGCCGCCCGGTAGAGCGCCTGCGCCGACGATGGGGCGAGCTGCGCCGGGTCCCCCCCGACGGCGAGCTCGCCGACGTCGGACCCGACCGGCTCCCGGCGCAACAGCGCCTGCAGCAGCTCAACGAGCTCCACCTGCTCGTCGTCCTCGCGCAGCGCCCCGACGGCGCGGCGCGCCTCGGCCAGCCCGGCGAGCACCATCTCGCGGCTCGTGCGGATGAGCTCGCCGGCACGTGCCTGGTCGCCGCGCTCGAGCAGGGCGTCGGCGGCGTCGAGCTGCACCGCCAGCGCCCCGAGGCTGTGGGCGAGGACGTCGTGGATCTCGCGGGCGACCCGGTTGCGCTCGGCGAGCACCTCGGCGCGCCCCCGTTGCAGCTCGAGCCGCTCCTCGGCCAGCAACTGCTGCGCCCGGTCGCGCTCGCGGCGCTGGTTGGCGGCCCGCGTCACGCCTCCGAGCAGGCCGAGCAGCGCAGCAGCGGCGCCGCCCCAGACGAAGCCGACCGGCATCGAGGTGACGAGCGCCGTCACACCGAGCGCCGCCAGACCGGTCGCGGTCACCGCCGCGGCGAGCGGCAGGGTGAGCATCCAGCCGGCGAGGACACCGACGGTCGCCAGCAGCCCGATCGCAACGGGAGCCTGCTCCACGAGCACGCCGGACGCCGTCCCCATCACGACGAGCAGGGCGGCGAGCGCCGGCATGGGCCAGCGACGCTGGCGGGCGAGGTTGACGGTCAGCCAGCAGCCGACGGCGAGCACAGCGAGGAGCTCCGCCGCGAGGCGCGCCGCGCCCGCCGGGGCTTGGGCCAGCTCCCAGGAGCACAACACGCAGAAGCCGACCGTCCACAAGCGGCGCAGGGGGTCCGCGGCCGCTCGCGCCACGAGCGCAGCCAGCCCGGCCCCCCGGCCGGGCTGGTCGACCGTTCCCAGGAGCTCTGGCTGGCCCGGCGCCGGCGCCTGAGCGGGGCCGGCCTGCGGCCCCGCCGGCACGTCCGGCTGCTCCTTCGGGCGTGACTGCTCAGCGCTCACTGGCTGCCATGATCGCGCCCTGCTGGGCGCTCATCGGGATGCCGCCGGGGAGCCGCGTCCCCCGCCAGGCGAGGACGAGCGTCCGGCCGAGCACCTCGGCGAGCGCCATCAGCACCAGGCAGTCGGTCCAGGCCGCGCCGGTCGTGATGCCGTTGGCGGCGCTGAAGGCGCCGACGGTCGCCGCCCCGCCACCGTGCTCCACCCAGATCTGGAAGAACAGCCGCCCGGCCATGCCGAACAGCCACAGCGCCGCGGCGAGCCGGGTCGCCTTGGCGATCGGCACCCCGCCGTCGCGGCTGAAGACCCGCGTGGTGAGGCCGGCGCCGAGGCCGAGGGTGATGCCGAGGGCCGCTCCGGCCACCTCCATCGGCAGGTCGTTGCCGGCGGTCGGGAAGGTGTGCAGGTAGTTGATCGCGAAGTAGGCAACGATGGCGACCGGCAGCAACAGCGTCCGGACCGAGAGCGTCCGGCCACGGAGCTGGAAGACGACCATCAGGACGAGGGCTGCGTCGAGCAGGTAGTTCACGGTGTCAGTCATGCGGTCATCGTGCGCCGGTGGGCTGTGCCCGGTCGTCCAACCGGGGGTGGATGCGCCGGTGGATCGGCGACGGCGCTCTCCACCCGCCGGCCGGCAGTGCCGCCCGCGCGGCAGACCGGCAGTGCCGCCCGCACGGCGGACCGGCAGCGCCGCCCGGACGGCGGACCGGCAGCGCCGCCCGGACGGCGGACTGTCCGCGGCCACTATCCTTCCCGCCTACATGGGATCGCTCATCAAGAAGCGCCGCAAGCGCATGCGCAAGAAGAAGCACAAGAAGATGCTGAAGCGCACGCGCTGGCAGCGCCGTTCGAAGTAGTCGCCCGGCCCGTTCCCCCGAGCTGCCGACGGCGACCCCCGACACCGGATCCCGTCGCCCGCCCGCGGCTCAGCTCGCCGGCTCCCCCGAGCCGCCCGTCGCGCCGGTCGCGCGCGCCAGGGCGATCGCGGCGCGCGCCCCGCTGCCCGCAGCGCTGCGGTGAGCGCCTCGACGAGGCCGAGGCCGGCCTCCGGCGCCAGCTCGACGAACCAGGTCGAGCCACTGCCGGCCAGCTGGGGGCGGTGGCCGCTGACCTGCAGCAGCAGGTCCCGCCACAACGCGAGTCGCGGCTCGACCGCGAGGGCCGCGTGCTCGAGGTCGTTGCGCCGTTGCGGGTCGGGCGCGCCCGGCCCGAGCTCGTCGAAGGCGCGATAAGCGGCCGCAGTGGAGACGCCCATCGGCGGCGTGCACAGGAGGAACGTCGCCCGCTCGAAGGGCAGCGGCTCGACGATCTCACCGACCCCGCCGACGAGCGCCCGCCCGCCCACCAGGCAGAACGGCACGTCCGCCCCGAGGCGCAACGCGACTGCCGGATCGGCCACTCCCGCCCAGCGCAGCACCGCCGCGGCATCGGAGGACCCTCCACCGAGACCGGCGCCGGCCGGGATGCGCTTGCGCAACCTGACCGCGGCGCGCCGGCCGGCGGCCTCCAACGCACGTACCACGAGGTTGCCGGAGCCCTCGGGGATGCGGTGCGACGCGGGCACCTCTCCGGGGTCCACAGGGCCCGACCAGCGCACCTCGTCGATCACCTCGAGCCGAGAGCCCGCCCCGTTAGCCACACCTGGCGGGAGGGCCGCGCCCACCCCCGGCGGGAGGGCCACGCCCACCCCCGGCGGGAGGGCCGAGCCGTCGCCGCCGGGGAGGTCGAGCGCCTCGATCTCCAGCTCGTCGGCGAAGTCGAGCGCGACCATCTCGGACTCGAGCAGGTGGTAGCCGTCGGCACGGCGGCCGACGACACGCAGCGCCCGGGTCAGCTTGGCGGGGGCTCGGACGAGGCTCGCCCCGGTCGCCGCGACGACGGATGGCGGGCCCGCCCGGCCGGCACCGTCCCGGCCAGGTCCGTCCCCGCCAGCCCCGCCTCGATCGACCGCTGGCACCCGGCAAGCATGCCCCACTGCGCCACGCCGAGCTCCTCGGCGCGCGCCGTGGGGGCGATCCCCGCCAGCTCGAAAGCCCGCTCGTCGACGAGCCCCGCAAGCGAGCGCCGCAACATCTTGCGCCGCCCGCCGAACCCGGCGCGCACCAGCGAGACGATCTCGGCGTAGGTGGCGACCTGCGGGTCGACCGCCGGGCGCTCCAGCCGCTCGATCGCGACGAGCGCCGAGTCGACCTTGGGGCGCGGGTGGAACACCTCGGGCGAGACCCGCCCGGCCAGGCGCGCCGTGGCGAAATAGGCGACGCGCACGCTGACCGCTCCGAACTCCTTCCCGCCCGGGGACGCGGCGAGGCGCTCCCCCACCTCGCGCTGCACCATGACGAGCATGCGCTGCACCGCCGGGACGTGCTCGAGCAGATCGATCACGAGCGTGGCGGCGATGTTGTACGGCAGGTTGGCGACGAGCACCCATCCCCGCCCGCCGGGCGGCCCGTCCGGTGGCCCGTCGGGTGACGAGGAGCCGAGCAGCTCGGACCAGTCGGCGCGCATCGCGTCCGCGGCGACGACGCGCACCCCCGGGGGCACGAGCGAGCGCAACACCTCGACGAGGCGCTCGTCGATCTCCACGGCCGTGACCGCCGCGCCGGTGTCGGCGAGCGCGAGGGTGAGCGATCCGAGCCCGGCACCGATCTCGAGGACGCGATCGCCCGGACCGAGCGCGGCGAGCCGCGCGACGCGCTCGACGGTGTTCGGGTCGGTGACGAAGTTCTGGCCGAGCGAGCTCGTCGGGCGCACGCCGCTCGACTCGAGCAGCTGGCGCACCTCGTTGCGCCCGAGGCGCTGGGTGGCCACCGGTCGGGCGTGTCAGCCGGCGACCGTCGCCAGCCCGTACACCTGCGCCGCGTTCGAGTGGGTCGCCGATGCGAGGTCGGCGACGCTCTCGTTGCGCAGCACCGCCAGCGCCTCGCCGACGACGGTCACGAGCGCCGGCTCGTTCGGCTTGCCGCGGAAGGGGACGGGAGCGAGGAAGGGCGAGTCGGTCTCCACGAGCATGCGGTCGAGCGGGCACAGCCGGGCCGCCTCGCGCACCTCGCCGGCGTTCTTGAACGTCACGATGCCGCTGAAGGAGAGGAAGGCCCCGAGCTCGAGGCAGCGAGCCGCCTCGGCCGGCCCGCCGGTGAAGCAGTGGATGATCGTCGGGTCCGGAACCCCGTGCGCCGAGAGGATCGCCAAGGTGTCGTCCCAGGCGTCGCGGGTGTGCACCACGAGCGCCAGCCCGTGGGTCGCGGCGAAGCGAACCTGGTCGGCGAACACCTCGCGCTGCACGGCGCGCGGCGAGTGCTCGTAGTAGTAGTCGAGGCCGCACTCACCGACGCCGACGACGAGACCGCCGGCCGCGTCGCCCACGCCGACGTCGAGGCGGCCGGCCATCTCGGCGGCGAGCAGCTCGGCCACCGGCGCGAGCCCGTCAGAGGCGTCGTGGGGGTGCAAGCCAACGGTGGCGCGCACGAGCGGAAGCGGCTCGCCGGCCGCTCGCCGCTGCTCGACCTGCTCGGCCAGGGCGATCGCGGCGAGCGAAGTCTCGAGGCCGGTGCCGATGCAGACGACGCGCTCGACCCCCGCCTCGAGGGCGCGCCGCAATGCCGCGTCGAGCGCCGCGGGGTCCTGCAACGGCTCCTGGAGGTGGCAGTGACTGTCCGTCCAGCGCAACGGCGCGACCGCCCCGCCCTCAGCGGGCGTCCGCGTCGGCGAGGAAGCCGTGCGCCTCGGGCGCGCCCGGCCCTCGGTCGCCGGGCATCTCGGCGCCGTCGCCGCTCCCCGCGGCGGGCGGCTCCTCGGCGCGCCGGCGCGGGAACAACGGCTCGCCCTTTTCGACCGGCAGCCCGCCGGGATAGCGGCCCCAGGTGAGGTCGCCACCGGGCGCGGCACGGCCCGGCTCGTCGACCGCGCCGGGCAGGCCGATGCGGCGCCAGATCTCCCCCGCCACCGTGGGCATGGCCGGCGAGACGAGGATCGCGACGATGCGGATCGCCTCGAGCGCGTTGCCGAGCACGGCGTCGGCCTGATCGCCCGGGGGGAGCCTCCACGGCTCGGCCACCTCGAGCTCGTGGTTGGTCTCGTGCACGAGCAGCATCGCCGCCTCGAGGGCGTCGTGCGGGGCGAGGCGCTGCCAGGCCTTGGCGGCACGATCGCAGGCCTCGCCGGCGCAGCGCGAGATGCGGTTCTCGGTGCTCGCCGGTTGCGGCGCCGGCCCGGTCCCGCCGCACTTGCTCGCCACGACCGTGGCGACACGCGAGACGAGGTTGCCGAGGTTGTTGGCGAGGTCCGCGTTGTATCTCGCCGTCAGCCCCTCGGCGGAGAACTCGCCGTCCGCACCGAGCGCGACGTCACGCAACAGGTGGTAGCGCAGCGCGTCCACGCCGATGTCCTCGGCGAGCGCGACCGGGTCGATCTGGTTGAGCCGGGTCTTGGACATCTTCTCGCCACCGACGAGCAAGAAACCGTGCACGAGGAAGTGCCCGGGCGGGTCGACGCCCGCCGCCATGCACATCGCCGGCCACCACACGCAGTGGAAGCGGATGATGTCCTTGCCGATCAGGTGGTGCACCGCCGGCCACCAGTCGGCGAAGCTCTCCGGGTCCGAGCCGTAACCGGCGGCGGTGGCGTAGTTGATCAGTGCGTCGTACCAGACGTAGACGACGTGGCCGGGATCCCAAGGGACCGGGATCCCCCAGTCGATCGAGGTGCGCGTGATCGAGATGTCGCGCAGCCCTTGCCGGATGAAGCCGAGTGCCTCGTTCCGCTTGGTCTCCGGCACGATCGCGTCGGGGTGCTCGTCGTAGAAGGCGAGCAGCCGCTCGCCGAAACGCGACAGCTCGAAGAAGTAATTCTCCTCCTCCTGCCACTCGACCGCGATGCCGTGGATCGGGCAGCGCTGCTCGGGGCCGATCTCTGCCTCGGTCTTGTAGTCCTCGCAGGCGACGCAGTACCAGCCGGCGTACTCGCCCTTGTGGATGTAGCCGTTGTCGTAGATCGCCTGCACGAAGGCTTGCACCGCGGCGACGTGGCGCTCCTCGGTCGTACGGATGAAGTCGTCGTTGGAGATCTCGAGGGCCGACCAGGCCTCGCGGAAGCGCTCGCTGGTGACGTCGGCCCATTCCTGGGGCGACATGCCCTGCTCGGCCGCGGCACGGGCGATCTTCAGCCCGTGCTCGTCGGTCCCGGTGAGGAACAGCACCTCGTCACCCGCCATACGGTGCCAGCGCGCCAGCGCGTCGGCGTTGACGGTCGCGTACGCCGTGCCGAGGTGCGGTACGTCGTTCACGTAGTAGATCGGCGTGGTGATGAAGAACCGCTGGGCCGGGGACTGAGGCATCGGTCCAGCGTACCGGGCCTGACCGAGGGGATCGGGCGTCGGTGTCGGTGCCCGCGCTCGCCCCCGCCGCACCGGCTTGCGGCATGCCACCGGTCCCGAGGAGGCGCCCGTCTCCCCGTCGGAGGGGTGTTCGGGACGGAGGCGCCTTCGGGACGGAGGCGCCTCAGTGACGGAGGCGCCTCAGTGACGGAAGGCCGATGAGGTCTCCGGGCGTGCGAACGGCCCGGGCTGGCGCTCGAGCTCGGGCAGCAGGCGCTTCAGGTCATCGACGAACAGCTCGGCGAGGTCGTGGGTGAAGCCGTTGCGTACGACGACGCGCAGCACCGAGAGATCGTTGCGGTTCTCCGGGAAGCTGTACGCGGGCACCGTCCAGCCTCGCTCGCGCAGGCGCCGCGAGACGTCGAAGACGTTGAAGGCGCTCGCCCCCGGCGCCGTCGTGAAGGCGAAGACCGGCAGCTCGTCGCCACGGGTCAACAGCTCGAAGGGCCCGAGCGCCCCGATCCACTCGGCAAGGGACATGGCGACGTCGCGGCAGGCCTGCTGCACCCGGCGGAATCCGTCCTCACCGAGTCGCAGGAAGACGTAGTACTGGGCCACCACCTCTGCGCCGGGACGGGAGAAGTTGAGGGCAAAGGTGGGCATGTCGCCGCCGAGATAGTTGACGTGAAAGACGAGGTCCTCGGGCAGCGCCTCGCGGTCGCGCCACAGCACCCAGCCCACACCGGGGTAGACGAGGCCGTACTTGTGCCCCGAGGTGTTGATCGATGCGACGCGCCCGAGACGGAAGTCCCAGGCAAGGTCGGGATCGAGGAAGGGGGCGATCATCGCCCCGGAGGCGCCGTCGACGTGGATCGGCACGTCGAGCCCGCTCGCCGCCTCGAGCGCGTCGAGCGCGGCGGCGATCTCGGTGACCGGCTCGTAGCTGCCGTCGAAGGTCGAGCCGAGCACGGCGACCACGCCGATCGTGTTCTCGTCGCAACGGGCGACGGCCTCCTCGGCGGAGAGGTGGAAGCGGTGGCCCTCCATCGGAACGGTGCGCGCCTCGACCTCGAAGTAATTGCAGAACTTCTCCCAGCAGACCTGGACGTTGGCGCCCATCACGAGGTTCGGGCGCCGGCTCGAGGCGACACCCCTGGCGGCGGCACCCCTGGAGGGGGCACCCCCGGCGGCGGCACCCCCGGGGGCGAGGCGCTTGCTCCAGCGCCGCTTGAGCGCCAGGCCACCGAGCATGCACGCCTCTGACGAGCCCGTCGTCGAGCAGCCGACAGCAGCTGCCGGGTCGGGAGCGCGCCAGAGGTGGGCGAGGATGCTGACGCAACGCCGCTCCAGCTCGGCGGTCTGAGGGTACTCGTCCTTGTCGATCATGTTCTTCTCGGCGCACTCGAGCATCAGCCGGCTCGCTTGAGGGTCCATCCAGGTGGTGACGAAGGTCGCCAGGTTGAGCCGGGCGTTCCCGTCGAGCAGCAGCTCGTCGTGTACCAGCTGGTACGCCGTCTCCGCCGGCACCGTGTGCGGCGCCAGCCGCTCGGTCGGCAGCTGCAGGCCCTCGCCCAGCGCCGGGTCGTCCAGCAGGCGCAACGGGCTGGCGTGGTGGCGGGTCGTCTCGCGTCCCCCGCGCCCGCCGGCGCCAGCGCCTCCCCGCTCGGGCTCGCCCCGGTGCAGAGCCATCGTGCTCACCCCTTCCCGGCCCGCTCGCTGCGGCACCGCGCCCATCGTGACAGCAGCCGAGGGCTCGCCGTCGGGCGCGGCCGCCGCGCCGCCCGGCGGTCGTTCGCCGCGCCGCCCGGCGGTCGTTCGCCGCGCCGCCCGGCGGTCGTTCGCCGCGCCGCCCGGCGGTCGTTCGCCGCGTCGCCGGCGATCAGCTGCCGGGGCGAGCCCGCTCGCACGCTGCGGGATCGTCGTGCTCGCCTGCCGCCCCAGCGGGTGGCCGCTCCCGCGCGCGCAGCGCCGCCTCGTAGGCGTCACCACGGGAGACCCCGAGCAGCACCTGCACCGCCCGCTGGGCGTCGCGCACGCTCAGTCCCGCGGCTCGCAGCCTGCCCGCCGCTTCCTCCAGCTCGGCCGCCCCGCTCACGCCGGCCGTCTCGTCCGCCGAAGCCCCGGCGACGACGAGGACGTGCTCGCCGCGCGTCGGCGACTCCGCCCAGCGCTGCGCGCCCTCGCCGAGGCTGCCCCGCCAGGTCTCCTCGTGCACCTTGGTCAGCTCGCGTGCCACGGCGACCCGGCGGTCCGCCCCGCAGGCCTCGGCGAGGTCGGCCAGCGTCGCCGCCACCCGATGCGGCGACTCGTAGCAGACCGAGGTCTCCTCCGTCGCGGCGAGCGCGGCGAGCCGGGCGCGCCGCTCGGGGCCCTTGCGCGGCAGGAAGCCCTCGAAGCGCCAGCGATCCGCCGTCAGGCCGCTCACCACGAGCGCGGCGAGCGCGGCGGACGGGCCGGGGACGGCACGCACCTCGATCCCCGCCTCGATCGCTGCGGCGACCACCCGGGCGCCGGGGTCGGAGACGAGCGGCGTGCCCGCGTCGCTCACGACGGCGACGGTCTCGCCGCTCGCGCAGGCCGCGACGAGCTCGCCGGTGCGCTGTGACTCGTTGTGCGCGTGCAGCGAGACCAGCCGCTTGGCACGCAGCCCCGCCAGCTCGAGCAGCCGGCCGGTGTGGCGGGTGTCTTCGCAAGCGACGACGTCGGCCTCGGCGAGCGCAGAGGCGGCGCGCGGCGAGAGGTCGGCGAGGTTGCCGATCGGCGTCGCGACGAGGATCAGGCAGCCGGTGCCCGCGGGCGACCGGCCCGCGGTCACGACTTGATCTCGAGCTGGTCGCCGGGTCGCAGGTTCCAGCGCTCGAAAGCGCCGGCGGGCGCCTCGAGCACGTTGCGTGCCCGCAGGCGGGGCATGCCGACCCGGTAGGGATGCATCGTCGAGGTGCGCACGACGACCAGGTCGCGGTCCAGATAGGCGACGTCGACGCCGAAGCGCACGCCGATCGTGTGCGCGGCGCGCGCTCCGGGAGCCAGGAAGGCACCCTCGTGGCTGTCGCGCCCGAGCAGCTGCAGGGCGCGGGCGGGCAGCCCCTCGGCTACCTCGACGCTCGCGAGGACCTCGTCCCCACGGAGCAACCACGCCATCCCGACCCTCCGAGCGATCAGCCGACGCCTCCCGCGCACCCCGACCGATCCCGCACTCGCCTGCCGCCACGTCGGGGCGCAGCCTGCGCCAAAGGGTAGCGCTGCCGGCGCCGGCTCCGGCCGGGGGCACCGCCCGGCGCGGCTAACCTCCCACCCTTGTGTCCAAGCGAACGACCAAGCGCAAGCTGAGCAAGAAGAAGAAGGCCAACCACGGCAAGAAGCCGAACTGCGGGCGCGGCTGAGCTTTCGAGCTCACGGCAGGTTCGCATCGGGTCGCCGTCGGGTCAGGCACCTGAGCTTTCGTCGCTTTCGGATCGCCCTCGGGTCAGGCGCCCCGGCGCCAGGTCGCCCCGCGCTCGGCGAGCACGCCGGCCAGCACGCTCGGCCGGTCGGTCATGATCCCGTCGACCCCGACGCTCACGAGCTCGACCATCTCGTCGGGGTCGTCGACGGTCCACACGTGCACGGCGAGGCCGAGCTCGTGGGCGTACTCGACGAATCGCTCGTCGACGACACGCACCCCGGCGTAGCTCGGCGGCACCTGCACCGCGACGTGCCGCTGCAGCTCGGCGCGCACCGCGGCGTCCGGCAGCCCGCCCGAGAGCAGCGCCGCACCCGCCCTGGCGAGGAGCATCGAGCCGGGTGACGTGCCCACCTCCGGCGCCAGCTCGCGGAAGGTGGCGGTCGAGGCGTCGTCGAACGAGGCGACGATGACGTCGTCGCTGCGACCGTAAGCGGTGAGCAGCTCGGCCAGCGGCGCCTCGTACGGCGCCACCACGGGCGCGTTCTGCTTGATGTCGAGGTTGAGCGGCACGCCCGGGAAGGCCTCGAGCACGTCGGCCAAGCGGGCGATCCCGAGCCCCCGCTCGGCGGGCGCCCGGCCTCGCAGCGGGTAGAAGCCATCGGCACGGCCCGGCAGGGCATCCTCGCCGGGAACGAAGTGGTAGGCGTTGTCCAGCTGCTCGAGCTCGGACCAGCTGTGCTCGGCGATCCGCCCCGACCCGTTCGTCGTCCGCTCGAGCGTCGGGTCGTGACACACGACGAGCACGCCGTCGCTGCTGGCGTGGACGTCGAGCTCGAGGGCGTCGGCACCGGCTGCGAGGGCCTGCTGCATGGCGTAGAGCGTGCTCGACGGGCCCTCGCGAGCCCCGCCCTGGTGGGCGTAGGCAAGGATGCGCCGTTCGAGCCATGGGTTGTCCATGCTGCGATTCTTCACCGCGGCGCGCCCCCGGCGTCGGGCAGCACGCCGCTGGCAGAGCCTCCCGGTACCGCCGCGCCCCGCGGCCGCACCCCGCGGCCGCGCCCCGCGACGCCTGGCGCACCCGTGGCGCGGTGTCAGGTGACGGCGACGGTGCCTGAGGAAGGCGAGTGGTCACGCCGCGAGTGGTCACGCTGCGTGCGCCATGTTGCATGAAAATGCGTCTCCCCTACGTGACAGAGCTCGCGTACGCTCGCGTCCATGTCGCCTGCGCCGGGCCGGGCCGGCAGGGTCCGGCTGGCGCGCGCGGCGCGCCGCGCGCCGGGGATCGCCGCAGTGGCAGCCGCAACGCTCGTCGTCCCGGCCGTCGCCGGCCAGCCAGGCGCGTCCGGCACGCAGCATGCACGCGCGTCCGGCACGCAGTATGCGGGCGGGTCCGGCGGCCAACGCGGCCCGGGACACCCCGCCGCGCGGCGCCCCGTGCCGGCATCGGCTCGTTCGGCCGGGCGGGTCGGTCTGGCAGTCGCGGGGTGGGGCGAGGTCACCTCGGGCCCAACCGTGCCGCTTGCGGGCGCCGGCACGGTCTCCTTCGACCTCGAGCTGAGACCGCGCCACGAGGCGGCGCTGGCCGCGCTGATCGCCGCGCAGCGCGACCCGTCATCGCCGAGCTACCACCGCTGGCTCACGCCGGCGAGCTACGAGGCCCGATTCGGACCGAGCGCCGCGGAAGCCTCAGCCGTGTCGAGCTGGGCATCTTCGCAAGGGCTGAGCTCGGTGCGCCACGGTGACGAGCTCGTGCTGGCAGGGCCGGCTCCGCGCGTCGGGCGGGCGCTGCGCACCACGCTCGTCGCGCACCTCGCCGGCGTCGCCACGACCTCGGCACCATCGCTGCCCGCCGGCGTGCACGGCGACGTCGCCGCAGCGTGGTCGCCGGACGCGCCGGCTCCCGTGCCGCTGCTCTCCCCGGGCACGGCCCGTCGCTCGTCCGACCTCGAGCCGGCGCGCCCACCGGCGGCCGAGGCTGGCGCTCCCTCGCCGGCGACCTCGCACGCCGGAAGGGCGAGCGCGCTGCGGGCCGCCGCGCGACCGGCGGCACAGCGCCTGCGCGCCCAGACCGGTGGCCCGACCCAGTCCTGCGCCGCGGCGTCCTCGGATGGACCCGCCTTCACCGACGTCGGCGACCACTACGGGATCGGAACCCTGCAGTCCGACGGCGATCTCGGCCAGGGCGAGACGATCGGGCTGTTCGAGCTCGCCGGGTTCTCGATGGGCGACATCGACACCTTCGAGGCCTGCCTCGGCGTGCACACCGTGGTGACCGCCCTGCAGGTCGGCGTCGGCGACCCCGTCGGGAACCTGCCCATCGGCGGACTCGACTCCGTGGAGGCGGCGCTCGACGTGGAGGCGGCGATCGCCCAAGCGCCCGACGCCCGCATCGTCGTCTACGAGGGCGTTACGGACTACCCGATCTACCAGGCGATCGTGCAAGGCGTCACGGTGAACGGCAGCAGCGTCGAGGTCGCCCCCGACGGCTTCCTCCCGCAGGCCTCGCTCGATGTCGGCGAGCAGTTCCCGCCACCGCCGGTCGTCTCCACCTCGTGGGGCTGGCTGTGGGAGGACGACCCAACCACGACCGCCTCGATACAGGAGAGCCTCGACCCCCTGTTCGAGCAGGGGGCGTCCGAGGGCGAGTCGATCTTCGCCGCCAGCGGCGACGAGGGGGGCGGCGGCGGCATCGCGTACCCGGCGGACTCGCCCTGGGTGACCGGTGTGGGCGGGACCGACGTCAACACCTCCGGACCGGAAGCCTCCTGGCCGCCGGACACCGCGTGGCCGTACAGCACGGGTGGCTTCTCCCCCGTCGAGACCGAGCCGACCTGGCAGCTCCCCGTCGAGCAGCAGGATGCCGACCGTGGCGTGCCCGACGTCGCCGCCGACGCCGAGGCCTACAGCGTGTACGCGTCCGCGCCGCCCGCCCCGGACGTCACCGACCTGGGGGGCGGCACGGTGGCCCTGAGCGACAGCGCGGCCGACCAGCCGTGCTCGCTCACCGTGCCCGCCTCGAACGCGGCCAGCTGCAGCTTCCCCGTGCCTGCGGCGGGCAACACCGCCACCGTCGCGTACACGCCGGCCGGCGCGACCGGCGCCGAGAGCACGATGACCGTCGACGGGGACGGCGCCGCCTCGACCGTGCTCGAGCTGGTCTTCTCACCCGGTTCGGACACGCTCTGGGCCCAGGTGACCCGCCCCGTCGACACGAACACGAGCACGAGCACGAACCCGCTCGATTATGGCGTGCCCGGTCCGCTCGGTTTTGCCGGCTCGTACGGCACGGTGACCTTCACCGACACCGCCGCCAAGATCGGGGCCGGGTGCACCTCGGTCCCCGTGCTGGCGGGCGGCCTGGCGGGCTGCGCGAATGTCGACCTCCTTGCGGCAGCGGCCGCTGGCGACACGATCACCGCCACCTACACACCCGACGCGGCCGACGGCGCCTCGTCGGCCTCGCTGGTGCTGCCCGCCGGCTCGAGCCCGAGCCTTCCGACGAGCCTGCAGGTTGGCATCGAACAGAACGGGCCGCTGCACGAGTGGTACCTCCAGCCGGCCGAGGTCGAGGCGGCGACCGACAACTGGCCGTGGGCGCAGGTCGGGGGGACGAGCGCAGCTGCCCCATTGTGGGCTGCCCTCACTGCCGACGTCGACGACACCTGCACGACGGCGGTCGGCGATCTCGCTCCCGAGCTGGACGCCCTCTACGAAACGGCGGGTACCTCCCTGTACGGGGTGGCGCTCACGGACGTCACGGCCGGGTCCAACGGCTCCCCGTTTTACTCGGCCAGCGCCGGGTGGGACCCGGTCACCGGCCTCGGGACGCCCGTCGCGACCGGGCTGGCGTGCCCGCAACTCGCAACGATCAGCGAGCCGACCGGCAACGCCGGTGACACCGTCACCCTCACGGGGAGCAACCTCTCCCTGGCGGACTTCACCTTCGGCGGCACCGCCGCACGGGTCCTCAGCCGGACGGCCGCCTCGGTGACGGTCGTCGTCCCGGCCGGGAGCAGCCAGGTCGCCGTGCGCGCCGCGACGCCGCTCGGTGCCGGCCCGGGACTGGTCTTCGACTACGCGGCGGCCAGCACGACGACCACCGCGCCGGCGCAGGCGAGCTCGCCCGGTGGCTCGGGCGGGTCGTCGGGCTCGCCGGCGGCACCCGCGACCACCACGTCGTCCTCCACCACGACCACGACGCCGCCCACGACGACGTCGCTGCCGACGGTGCACCAGGTGCGCACCAATCCCGACTCGGTCAGCACCAGTGACGGCCAGGTGACGGTCGATTTCCTCGACACCCGCGCCCCCGGCAAGCGGGCGACCATCGTGCTGTGGTCACACGGCCGCAAGATCGCCGCGCGCCACGTCCGGCTCGGCGGCAACGGGAGGGTCCGCTGGGTCAGCCCGGCGTTGCGCCCCGGGACCTACATCGTCTCGCTGGTCGTGCACGGCAGAGTCGTGCACCGCACCGTCATCCATGCGAGCAAGCAGGCCGGCTGAGCTTCGAAGCTGAGCGCCCCTGGAGGCCTCAGCCTCAGTGGTCGGTGATGCGCACCTCGCCCATCGCCCCCACGACACGGATCAACAGCCGCGGCATACCCGGCCGTATCGCAACCGGTCGCACGTCGACGTGGCGCTCCCCCATCACGACGAGCCCGGTGACCTCGACCTCGACCTCCTTGGGCACCCGGATCCTGATCTCGCCCATCAACACGAACAGCCGCATCTCGATGATCGGGCTGTCGATCACGGCGTCGCGCAGGTCGAGCTCGGCCTGAGCCATGACGGCGACCACGTTGGCGCTGCTCGGGAGCCGCCAGTGACCCTGGCGGGCGAGGCTGCTCATCACGCCGACGATCCAACGGCCGCGCTGGCGGACCGGCGGGCTGGTCACGACCGCACCGCTCGTGGGGGCCGAGGGCGAGAGAACCGTGCCGTTCGAGGGGATCGGCAGATCGGCGAGCAGCGGTTCGAGGTCGGTGCGGAACACCGCGCCGTAGGCGCCGCTCACCCGGCTGCCCATCTCCTCGAGGGTGAGGCGGCCCTCGGCGCAGGCCTCCTGCAGCCGACCGACGGCGGCTTCACGCTCGGCATCGGAGGCCCGGATGCCGCCTGCAGGCGGGGCCGCGTCCGCCGGCGCCGCACCCGCCGGCACGGCACCCGCCGGCGCAACGGCCCCGGGAACGACGGGCACGCCCGGCGGCGTGCCGCCCTGCGGACCGGCTACCTCCGACACGCCCGCACGCTACCTCCGGTCGCGCACCTGGCTCGGAAGCCGGCTCGCCCGGCCCCGAGCCGGAGGTCCCAGCTCCCAGCGGCGGGCGCCACGGCGCACGGGACATCGCCGCGTTCGGGGAGACTGGAGCCCGTGACCGCTCAGTACATCTTCACCATGCGAAACCTCCGACGCGTCCACCCACCGGACAAGGAGGTCCTACGCGGCATCAACCTCTCGTTCTTCCCCGGCGCCAAGATCGGCGTGATCGGCGCGAACGGGTCGGGGAAGAGCTCGCTGCTGCGCATCATGGCCGGCGAGGACGACGGCTTCAGCGGCGAGGCGCGCCTCACCCCGGGCTTCAGCGTCGGCTACCTCCCCCAGGAGCCCCAGCTCGACCCCGACAAGGATGTCGCCGGCAACGTCGCCGAGGGCGTCGCCGCGGCCCACGCGCTCGTCGAGCGCTTCAACGAGGTCTGCGCGGCGATGGGCGACCCCGACGCCGACTTCGACAAGCTGCTCGCCGAGCAGGCCGACCTGCAGGACAAGATCGAGGCGGCCGGCGCCTGGGACCTCGACCGCAACCTCGAGATCGCCATGGACGCCCTCAACCTCCCGCCGGGTGACGCCTCGGTGGGGACGCTGTCGGGCGGCGAGCGGCGCCGTGTTGCGCTGTGCCGGCTGCTCATCCAGAAGCCCGACCTGTTGCTGCTCGACGAGCCGACCAACCACCTCGACGCCGAGTCCGTCGCCTGGCTCGAGCGCACGCTGCAGGAGTATCCCGGCACCGTCGTCGCCGTCACCCACGACCGCTACTTCCTCGACAACGTGGCGGGCTGGATCCTCGAGCTCGACCGCGGCGCCGGCATCCCCTGGGAGGGCAACTACTCCTCCTGGCTCGAGCAGAAGCAGGCCCGCCTCGCCGCGGAGGAGAAGGCCGACCGCTCCCGCGCCCAGGCGCTCGAGCGCGAGCTCGAGTGGATCCGCATGTCACCCCGCGCCCGCCAGTCCAAGGGCAAGGCGCGCATCACCGCCTACAACGACCTCGTCGCGCAGGCCGAGGCGGCCGAGCGCCGGGCCGACAAGCTCGAGATCACCATCCCGGCCGGCCCACGCCTCGGCGACCAGGTCGTCGACGTGGTCGGTCTGTCGAAGGGCTACGGCGACCGCCTGCTGATCGACGACCTCTCGTTCCTTCTGCCGCCCGGCGGCATCGTCGGGGTGATCGGTCCCAACGGCGCCGGCAAGACGACGCTGTTCCGCATCGTCGTCGGCGAGGAGAAGCCCGACGCCGGCTCGATCACGATCGGCCCGACGGTCGTGCCGGCCTACGTCGACCAGTCCCGCGACGCCCTCGACCCGAAGAAGACCGTGTTCGAGGAGATCACCGGCGGGCTCGACCGCATCGTCGTCGGCGGGCGCGAGCTGATGAGCCGCGCCTACGTCGCCGGCTTCGGCTTCAAGGGATCCGACCAGCAGAAGTCCGTCGGCACGCTCTCCGGTGGCGAGCGCAACCGGGTCCAGCTCGCCAAGGTCCTCCGCTCCGGCGGCAACCTGCTGCTGCTCGACGAGCCGACGAACGACTTGGACGTGGACACGTTGCGAGCGCTCGAGGACGGGCTCGTCGACTTCCCCGGCTGCGCGGTGGTGATCAGCCACGACCGCTGGTTCCTCGACCGCATCGCCACCCACATCCTCGCCTTCGAGGGCGACAGCGAGGTGCGCTGGTTCGAGGGCAACTTCAGCGACTACGAGGCGGATCGCCACAAGCGGCTCGGGGCCGAGGCCGACCAGCCGCACCGCATCAAGTACAAGCCGCTGCAGCGCAACTAGAGATCGTCGCGCCGGTGGTCGCTGCCCACGTGCACGATCACCGGCGGCCGGCGCCGGAGCGGGATGCCCGAGCCCCGTTAAATGCGCGCTGGTAAATATCGGCCGTGAAGTACGAGGTCCGCGACGGCAAGGCCTACTACGACGGGCGGACGCTCGCCGAATGGGTGCCTGATGTCGTCAGCCACCTCGTCGAAGGCTTCGCGCCGGAGCGCGTGATCCTGTTCGGTTCGGTGGCTCGCGGTGACGACGGACCCGACAGTGACATCAACCTGCTCGTAGTTCTGCCGAAGCTGCACGGAAGGCGCCACGATGCGGCCGTCGAGATGCTCTGGTCGCTTCGCGACCGGGCCGTACCCGTCGACATCGTCGTCACCGGCGTAGAGAGCCTGAGAGAAGGTACGAGCGCCCCCGGAAGCCTGCAACTCGCGCTGAGGGAAGGTAGAGAGGTCCATGGCTGAGGCACCCCGGGCCGCCAGCGGTGACCCTCTCGTCTGGCTCCGCCGTGCCAAGGACGACCTCGTGGGCGCCCGTCGCAACGCCACGGACACCGAGGTCGCGCCGCGCATCGCATGCACCCTCGCCCACCAGGCCGCCGAGAAGGCGGTCAAGGCGCTCGCCCTGAACGACGGCGTCAACCCACCGAAAACCCCAACCTCGTCACGCTCACATGCCTGCTCCCCACCGGTATCGCCGCCCACCTCCTGCACATTCGCCTCGCCGCACTGACCCATTGGGCGATCGCTGGCCGCTACCCGGAGGACGACGAGGAGGCGACCGCCGCGGACGCCGCCAGAGCCGTCGCCCAGGCGCACGAGGTGGTGGGCTTCGCCGAGGGGTTCCTGACGGGGTCCGCGCACGAGGTCCCGTTCCTGGCTCGGTCAATCGGGCGGGCACGCCACGCTGCCGCCCATGGCCAAAGCCAGGCGTCACCTGGTTTGTCAGCGGACATGCCGCCTCCGGCAACCGTCCGAGGCGAGCACGACCGCCCCGGTCCCAACAAGCCTGAGATCGCCCGCGGAGTCACCGCCTGACGCTCCGATGCCGCTTCGCCACGAGGAACCCCACGGGCACGGCACGGCACTTCGTCGCCGCAGTGGCCGCGGAACGAGCCACGCGACTACCCCTGCGAAGCTCGGAGGAGCGCCGCGGCGGTCGCGTCCGAGCGATCGTCGAGCAGCTACTGCCCGAGGATCCAGCCCCGCTCGCCGGCGAGCGCCACGGCCTGCTTCGGCCCCCACGAGCCCTTGGGGTAGGCAATCGGCTGCGGCTTGCCCTCGAGCAGCCCCTCGGCGACCTCCCACACGTGGCGCAGCCCGTCGGGGCGGGTGAACAGCGAGCGGTCGCCGACCAGCACGTCGTGGATGAGCGAGGAATAGGCCGGCAACGGCTGCGCGCCGTCGACGTCACGCAGCGGCAGGCGTGCCGCGGCACTGGCCAGGTCCCGCCCCGGGCCGGGCTTCTTGGTCACGAGCGACAGGTCGATCTCCCCGTCACCGGACAGCTCGAAGCCGAGCACGTTGCAGTCGCAGGGGAGGTCGGGCAGCCGCTTCTTCGGCGCCCGGAAGACGATGCTCACCCGCTGGTGGCTCTCGGCCAGGCACTTGCCCGTCCGCATCAGGAACGGCACCCCGTCCCACCGGTCGTTGTCGACCCACAGCCGAGCGGCAACGAAGGTCTCCGTACGCGAGTCTTCCGGCACGCCTTCGATCTCGGTGTAGCCCTCGTACTGGCCGAGGACGACGTCGCCGCGCTGCAGCGGGCGGAAGCAGCCGATGACCTCCTCGCGGGCCTTGGCGATGCGCTCGGCGTCGAGCGACGACGGGGTCTCCATCGCCACCTCTCCGGCGAGCTGGAACAGGTGCGTGACGAGCATGTCGAGGATCGCGCCGGTCGAGTCGTAGAAGTTGGCACGCATCCCCACGTCGAGCGTCTCGGGGACGTCGATCTGGACGCTGTCGATGTGGTTGCGGTCCCACGCCCCGGCGAACAGCCCGTTGCCGAAGCGGGCGACGTGGATCGCCTGGGTGGCCTCTTTCCCGAGGAAGTGGTCGATGCGGTAGATCTGGCGCTCGTCGAACACCTTGTGGGCGGCGCGGTCGAGCTCCTCGAAGCTCTGCATGGAGGTGCCGAACGGCTTCTCGTAGACAACGCGGGAGCGCTCGGCGAGCCCGTGCGCGCCGATGGCCTCGGTGAGGGGTGCGAAGGCGCCCGGTGGCACCGCCAGGTAGTGCACGCGCTGCGGGCGCCCCCCGAGGTCGGCCTCGGCCCCCCCCATCACGTCGAGCAGGCAGCCGGGATCCTCCGCGCTGAACCCGCCACCGGCGAAACGCAGCCGCGTGCGGAACTCGTCCCACGGCCCCTCGGAGGGCTTCGGACCGAACTCCTCCAGGCTCTTGCGGACGCGGTCTTGGAATTCCTCGTGCGAGACGTCGCCGCGTCCGTTGCCGATGAGCCGCCAGTCCTGCGGCATCAGCCCGGCCTGGGCGAGACGGAAGAGAGCGGGCAGCACCAGCCGGTGGGCGAGGTCGCCGGTTGCGCCGAAGAGAACGAAGACGGTCGGCTCGACTGTGGGGTCGTGGTCGGACATGCGCGCGCTCCTTGTCCGGTGGTCGGGTGGTCCGGTAGCCGGTGGTCGGTTGTCGGTTGTCGGCCGGAGAGACCTCCGGCGTCCGGTGCTGGTCTACCCACTGGCGCGGCGTTGGATGGTCGCCGTGGCGCGAGCTGGTGCGTCCGGTAGCCGCAGCGTGACGTGGTCGGACGTAGGCTCGCGTCGTGGACAGTGAGCTCCTCCGGGCGTTCCTCGAGGCGATGCACGGCGACCCGACATTCGCCGCGGAGGTGCGCTCACTCGTGCTGAGCGACGAGCTGCTCGCCACGCCCGCGACGATGGCCCAGCTCACTGAACGAGTGAACGGCCTCGCCGGGCACCTGGACCAGCTCACCGGGCAGGTCGAGCGGTTGACCGAGCGGGTCGACCAGCTCACCGGCCAGGTCGACCGGTTGACCGAGCGCGTCGACCAGCTCACCGGCCAGGTCGACCGGTTGACCGAGCGCGTCGACCAGCTCACCGGCCAGGTCGCGCAGCTCAGCGAACGGGTTCGCGAGATCGATTCACGTCTCGAAGCACTCGAGCGAACCGTCGCCGCGCTCATCGAAGTAGTCGCCCAGAACAGCCGGGACATCGCCCAGAACAGCCGGGACATCGCCAGCCTGATGGAGCTGACGAGAGAGAACACGGCTTCGATCGCGTCCCTGACCGGGATCGTCCGGGAGATGGTCGACCTCGTGCGCTCACTCGCCGAGCAGATGCACGCCGGGTTCAGCGAGCTTCGCGGAGAGCTCGGCCAGCTGCGTGAGCAGACGACGGCCGGCTTCGCCGCGCTCACCGCGCGTCTCGACCAGCAGGACACCCGCCTGCGCGAGATCGAGCGCAAGCTGGACGGGGGCTGATCGCTCGCCGGCGGCCCGGATCGCTCGTCGGCGGCCCGGATCGCTCGCTCGTGGCCCGCATCGCGCCGGCGGCTCGGTCGCCTCGGCCGCCCACCGGTAGCATCGCCTCCATGACCAGCGGGGTTGCCGAGCACGCACCGGCACATCAAGCAGAGAGCGCCCGGCGCGCCGGCTCGCTCGCGACCTCGGGCGCACTCGTCGCTGGCAGGGTCGCCGACCTGACGGCATCGGAAGCCACGTTGCGCCGCTTCTTGCTCGGCCTACCCGGGGTCGACCAGGTGGGCGCCGATGCCCGCGCGGCGTCGCTCGCGACACGCTCGATCAAGGCCGCGTCGAAGCTGTGGGCGCTCGAGATGGCCATCGCCATGGTCGACCTGACGACGCTCGAGGGCGCCGACACGCCGGGCAAGGTGCGCTCGCTGTGCGCCAAGGCGCGCCGGCCGGACCCGACCGACGCCTCGGTTCCCCCGGTCGCCGCGGTGTGCGTCTACCCCGACCTCGTCGCCACCGCCAAGGCGTCACTCGCCGGCTCGGGCGTCGCCGTGGCCTCGGTCGCCACGGCCTTCCCCTCCGGGCGCGCCTCGATGGCGGTGAAGCTCGCCGACACCCACGAGGCGATCGAGGCCGGCGCCGACGAGGTCGACATGGTGATCGATCGCGGCGCCTTCCTCTCCGGCCGTTACGGCCAGGTGCTCGAGGAGGTGCAGGCGGTGCGCGAGGCCTGCGGGCCGGTGCACTTGAAGGTGATCCTCGAGACGGGCGAGCTCGTCACCTACGACAACGTGCGGCGCGCCAGCTGGATCGCCATGCTCGGCGGCGCGGACTTCATCAAGACCTCGACCGGCAAGGTCACCCCCGCCGCCCAGCTGCCGGTCTCGCTCGTCATGCTCGAGGCGGTCGCCGACTTCGCCGAGGCTACCGGCTCGCGGGTGGGCGTCAAGGTCGCCGGCGGCATCCGCAGCGCCAAGGACGCGTTGCGCTACCTCGTCGTCGTCAACGAAACGGCCGGCGCACCCTGGCTGCACCCCTCCCTGTACCGCTTCGGCGCCTCCAGCCTGCTCAACGACCTGCTCATGCAGCGGCGCAAGCAGCTGACGGGCGAGTACTCGAGCCCCGACGACTTCTCCGTCGAATGAGCGCCTCGGTCACCCCGGCATCACGCACCGAGGGCGTCGCTTGGGAGTACTCGCCGGCGCCGGAGTCGCGATCGGTCGTCTCGTTGCGCAGCTCCTACGGGTTGTTCATCGGCGGCGAGTTCGTGGAGCCCGCCTCGGGCAAGGCCTTCACGACGGTCAACCCCTCGAACGAGGAGGTGCTCGCCGAGGTGGCCGAGGCCGGGCCCGAGGACGTCGACCGCGCCGTCGCCGCGGCACGCCGCGCGTACGAGGAAATCTGGGCGCCGATGCGCCCCGCCGAACGTGCGAAGTACGTCTTTCGCATCGCCAGGCTGATCCAGGAGCGCTCGCGGGAGCTGGCGGTGCTCGAGACCCTCGACAACGGCAAGCCGATCCGCGAGTCGCGCGACGTCGACGTCCCCCTCGCCGCGGCACATTTCTTCTATTACGCCGGCTGGGCCGACAAGCTCGAGCACGCCGGCTTCGGCCCCGACCCGCGCCCGCTCGGCGTCGCCGGCCAGGTGATCCCGTGGAACTTCCCGCTCTTGATGGCGGCCTGGAAGCTCGCCCCGGCGCTGGCGGCGGGGAACACCTGCGTGCTCAAGCCGGCCGAGACGACCCCGCTCTCGGCGCTGTTGCTGGGGGAGATCTGCCAGCAGGCGGATCTGCCGCCCGGCGTGGTGAACATCGTCACGGGCGCCGGCGAGACCGGCGCCGCCCTCGTCGCCCACCCAGGGATCGACAAGGTCGCCTTCACCGGCTCGACCGAGGTCGGCAAGCAGATCCAGCGCGCCCTTGCGGGAACGGGCAAGCACCTCACCCTCGAGCTCGGCGGCAAGGCAGCGAACGTCGTCTTCGAGGACGCCCCGATCAGCCAGGCGGTCGAGGGGATCGTCAACGGCATCTTCTTCAACCAGGGCCAGGTGTGCTGCGCCGGGTCGCGCTTGCTGGTGCAGGAGTCGGTGGCCGAGCTCGTGGTGGAACGGCTGAAGAAGCGGCTCGAGTCGTTGCGCCTCGGGGACCCGCTCGACAAGAACACCGACATCGGCGCGATCAACTCGCCCCAGCAGCTCGAGAAGATCACCGCTCTGTCCGAGGACGGCGAGGCCGAGGGGGCGACGCGCTGGTCGCCGCCCTGCACGCTGCCCGAGCGCGGGTGGTGGTTCCCGCCGACGGTGTTCACCGGCGTCTCGCCCGCCCACCGCATCGCCCGTGAGGAGATCTTCGGCCCGGTGCTCTCGGTGCTCACCTTCCGTACACCCGACGAGGCCGTCGCCAAGGCGAACAACACGACCTACGGTCTCTCCGCCGGCGTGTGGACCGAGAAGGGAAGCCTGATCCTGCACATGGCGGACAAGTTGCGTGCCGGGGTGGTGTGGGCCAACACCTTCAACCGTTTCGACCCGGCCAGCCCGTTCGGCGGCTACCGGGAGTCGGGCTTCGGCCGGGAGGGCGGGCGGCACGGGCTCGCCGCATACCTCGATGTCTGAGGCGTCCGAAGGACCCGAGCTGGCCGACGTGACCGTTCCGGGTGAGGCGGCCGGCGAGGGCCTTGCGGACGGCGCGGGCGCTGGCGGCGGCGCCGGCGCTGGCGGCGCTGGCGGCGGCCAGCGGCTCGAGGTGCGCAAGACCTACAAGCTCTACCTCGGCGGCGCCTTCCCCCGCTCGGAGTCCGGGCGCTCCTACGTCGTCACCGACGCCGGCGGGCGCTTCCTCGCCAACGCCGCGCTCGCCTCACGCAAGGACGTGCGCGACGCCGTCGTCGCGGCCCGCAAGGCCTTCGCCGGGTGGTCCGGCGCCACTGCCTACAACCGAGGCCAGGTGCTCTACCGGGTGGCGGAGATGCTCGAGGACCGGCATGCGGAATTCGCCAAGGTTGTCGCCGCGGCGACGGGCGAGGGCGCGGCCGCAGCATCACGTGAGGTCGCCGCGGCGGTCGACCGCCTCGTCTGGTACGCCGGGTGGTCGGACAAGATCGCCCAGGTGTCCGGCTCGTCCAACCCCGTCGCCGGCCCCTACTTCAACTTCTCCCTGCCCGAGCCGACCGGCGTCGTCGGCGTCCTCGCCCCGCAACGCTCCCCGTTGCTCGGCCTCGTCAGCGTGCTCGCCCCGGTCGTGGTGAGCGGGAACACGGCGGTCGTGGTGGCAAGCGAGCTGCGTCCGCTCGCGGCGATCGACCTCGCCGAGGTGCTCGCACACTCCGACGTGCCCGGCGGTGTGGTCAACGTCCTCACCGGCCGCACCGCCGAGCTGGCGTCCGTCCTCGCCGCCCACCGCGACGTCGACGCCCTCGACCTCGCCGGCGCCCCGAGCGAGCTGCTCGCCGAGCTCGAACGCGCCGCGGCGACCAACGTGAAGCGCGTGCTGTTGCGCGAGCGCGCCGGTGCGCAGCGCTCGGACGCCTCGAACGGAGGCCGACCCGCCGCCCCGGAGGAGCCGGAGCCGGACTGGTCGGCGTCCCCCGGGACACGGCGGCTGCTCGCCTTCGTCGAGATCAAGACGGTCTGGCACCCGGTCGGGGTCTGAGCTCCCGCCGGGCCTTCGCCGGCCCGCCGGCGTGTGACAGAGTTGGCGCCGTGGGGCTCACCGTCGTCGATCATCCGCTTGCCCAGTCGATGCTCACGGCGTTGCGCGACAAGAACACGCCGCCGCCGTTGTTCCGCCTGATCGCCAAGCGGCTCGCCCTCGTGCTGTGCATCGAGGCCACACGCAAGCTCCCGACGTCGAGCGTCAGCGTGGAGACCCCGCTCGCCACAGCCGAGGGCATCCGGCTCGGCGGTCTCGTCGCCGTGCCGATCCTGCGGGCCGGGCTCGGCATGCTCGAGGCGGTCACGGAGCTGTTCCCCGAGGTCACCGTCGGCTACATCGGTCTCGAGCGCGACCACGCCACCTTCGAGCCGCATCCCTACTACTCCAAGCTCCCGGACGTCTCGGGGCGCTCCGTGCTCCTGCTCGACCCGATGCTCGCAACGGGCGGCTCGGCGAGCGCGGCATGCGGCGCCCTCGAACGGGCGGGCGCCGAGCACGTCACGTTGCTCTCGGTGGTCGCCGCCCCGGAGGGCGTTCGCCGCCTCGCTGACGACCACCCGGCCGTCGACGTCGTCACCGCGGCAGTCGACGAGGGACTGAACGAGAACGCCTATATCGTGCCCGGGCTCGGCGACTTCGGGGACCGGTTGTTCGGCACCTGATCCTCGGCTCGCCCGCGGCGTTCGTGGTCCTGCCTACGGCACGGCCGGCTGCGTTCGAGACGTGCTTGCTGTGCGGGCCGGACGGCGACGGCCGACCGCCGGTGATTCCCGAGAACGAGCGGCTCTAGGACTTCGACCCCCCGGCGATCAACGTCACGCACGACGGCGACGCAGGGTCTCCGAGCGGCGTTCGGTGCATCACGGCCGCTGTGGGCCTCACGACGAGCGTGGCGCTCGCCGCGGCGGCATCGGCACTCCCCTCGCCGGAGCGGGCGCCGATCGCAGGAGGCTGCGAGATCACCGCGTCCGGACCACGAGCGGCGATGCCGTCGACGATCAAGGAGTAACCCTCGCCGGGCGCGGCGGGCCAGAGCAGGGTGACGTCGGGCCGCTCGAGGACGTTGGCGAGCGTCCGCCGGCCGGCACCCATCGTCAGCTGATCGCCGGCGAGCTCGGCACGAACCGACACGACGTGCGGCTTTCCCGAGTCGCCGACAGTGACGAGGTAGGCGACGGGGCCGCGCTCGCCGAGTCGCTCGGCCAGCTCCTGCAGCTCGACCGGCACGCTCACGGGGCGAGCCTACGGCACTCGCGGCGTGGCATCCGCATCACGAGCGTGGATGCTCGTCGTGAGCAGTGCGATCATGTGCACATGCCCGAGACAGCCCCGAGTCAGGGCGGCATCGCCGATTCGCTTCGCCGAGCCCTGGCGAGCCGAGACTGGGATGCGCTCGCACCGCTGCTCGCCGAGGACGTCCGCTGGGGCGACGGCGACGATCCCCGAAGCTGTCGCAACCGCGGCGACGTCCTCGCCCTGATGGCGGCTCGGCTCGCCGAGGGTGCCGACGCCGAGATCGGCGAGCTCGTCGAGGGCAGCGCCGGCGTCCTCTGCCGGCTCGACGTCCGCTGGCCGGAGAGCTCGGGGCGGCGGGCCCGCACGCTCTACCACGTCTACCGCGTCGAGGACGGGCTCGTGCGGGAGATCAGGCCCTTCGACGACCGGGACGAGGCGGCCGAGGTCGCGGGGCTGGGGCGCACGGCTCGCCCCGGCTGACCGGTTCAGGACAGGCGGGGGATCACCTCGGACCCGTACGCTTCGAGCGTCTCGTCGATTCCGTCGTGCTGCAGGTAGAGCGCGAACTGGTCGACGCCGAGCGAGGCGAGCTCCTCCAGCCGCTCGACGTGGGCCTGCGGCGGCCCGAGCACGCAAAAACGGTCGATCACCTCGTCGGGGACGAACTCGGTGTGGGGGTTGCCTGCCTTGCCGTGGTGGGTGTAGTCGTAGCCGGACCTGCCGGCGATGTAGTCGGTCAGGGCTCGTGGCACAGCTGCGGACTCGGCCCCGTAGCGCGCAACGAGGTCGGCGACGTGGTTGCCCACCATCCCCCCGAACCAGCGCGTCTGGTCACGCTGGTAGGCGAGGTCCTCGCCGACGTAGGCCGGCGCCGCGGCGCAGACGCTGAAGCGCTCGAGCCCCCCTGGCGAGCCCACCGAGCCCGGCGCGCCGCCCGAGCCCTCGCCCGCCGCCGCGGCCCGCGCCGCCAGAGCGCTCTTCACAGACCACTCGACGAGGTACGGGTCGGCGAGCTGCAGGATCAAGCCGTCGGCCTCGCGCCCGGCGAGCTCGAGCGCCCGCGGGCCGTAGGCGGCCATCCACACCTCGAGCGCGCCGTCGCGCACCCAGGGGATGCGCACCTCCACGCCGTTCAGCTGGGCAGGCTCGCCCCGCGCCAGGGCGCGGATGGCGCGCATCGCCTCGCCGAGCGTGCCGAGACTGGACGGCTTGCCGCCGGGCACGCGCACCGCCGAGTCGCCGCGCCCGATGCCACAGACCGTCCGGTTGCCGAACATGTCGTTCAACGTGGCGAAGAGCGACGCCGTCACCGTCCAGTCACGGGTGAGCGGGTTGGTGACCATCGGCCCGACGACGACGCGCTCGGTGGCGGCAAGGACCTGGGAGTAGATGACGAACGGCTCCTGCCACAGCACCACGGAGTCGAAGGTCCAGACGTGGCTGAAACCGGCCTGCTCGGCGCGGCGCGCCAGCTCGACCACCCGGCTCGCCGGCGGGTCGCACTGCAGGACGGCGCCGAGTTGCATGCCGGGCTCAGTAGACGAGCTGGTTCGTGGTGCGGCTGAGGTAGCGCCCGTGCCCGCTCTCACCGGTGAAGCGCCCGTCCTCGACGACGACACGCCCGCGCGACAGCACGACGTCGCTGCGCCCGGTGATCTCGAGCCCCTCATAGGTCGAGTAGTCGACGGCCATGTGGTGCGTCGCCGCCGACAACCTCTGGCGGGCGGCGGGATCGTAGACGACGAGGTCGGCGTCGGCGCCGGGAGCGATCACGCCCTTGCGCGGGTAGAGACCGAACAGCCGCGCCGCCGTGGTCGAGGTCAGCTCGACCCAGCGCTCGAGGCGGATCCTGTTCTGCACCACGCCCTGGAAGATGAGGTCCATCCTGTGCTCCACGGCGGGCAGGCCGTTGGGGATCTTGCGGAAATCGCCGAGGCCGAGCTCCTTCTGCTCCTTGAAGCAGAACGGGCAGTGGTCGGTGGCGACCACCGAGACGTCGTCGGTGCGAAGGCCCCGCCACAGCTCGGCCTGGTGCCCGGCGGGGCGCAACGGCGGCGTGCAGACGAACTTGGCCCCCTCGAAGCCGGGCCGCGCCAGGTCCGCGTCGGAGAGGAAGAGGTACTGCGGGCAGGTCTCTCCCCACACGTCGTAGCCGGCGTCACGCGCCCGCGTTACCTCCTCGAGCGCCTCGGCCGCGGACATGTGCACGATGTACAGCGGGCAACCGGCGACGCGGGCGAGGCAGATGGCCCGGTGCGCCGCCTCGCCCTCGAGCAGCGACGGCCGTGTCGAGCCGTGGAAGCGAGGGTCGGTCTCTCCGCGTGCGGCGGCCTGGGCGACGAGCACGTCGATGGCGATGCCGTTCTCGGCGTGCATGAGGATGGTCGCGCCGTCACCGGCCGCGACCTGCATCGCCTGGAAGATCTGCGCGTCGTCGGAATAGAGCACTCCGGGATAGGCCATGAAGAGCTTGAAGCTCGTCACCCCGTCAGCGACGAGGACGTCCATCTCCTTGAGCGCCTGCTCGTTGACGTCCGAGACGATGGCGTGGAATCCGTAGTCGATGGCGCAGTTGCCGTCCGCTTTGGCATGCCAGATGTCCATGCCTTCGAGCAGCGAACCGCCGCGGGGCTGGATGGCGAAGTCGATGATCGTCGTCGTCCCGCCGAAGGCGGCAGCCCGCGTCCCCGTCTCGAAGGTGTCGCAGGACATCGTGCCGCCGAATGGCATGTCCATATGGGTGTGCGGGTCGATCCCGCCCGGCACGACATAACGGCCTGTCGCGTCGATCACCCGATCCGCCCCACCGATGAAGCTCGCCGCCAGCTCCGAGCCGGGCGTGGCGAGGGCGAGGATGCGCTCTCCCTCGACGAGCACGTCGGCCGACACGGGGCCGGTGGCGTTGACCACCGTCCCGCCGGTGATCGCCAGGCGGCCGGTGTCGCCGCCGGCGCTGACGGCGCCGACGGCGCTCACGGCACAACCAGCGGGCCGTACGAATCCGGGCGCCGGTCGCGGTAGAAGGCCCAGACGTTGCGCACGTCCGCGATCATCGAGAGATCGATCTCGCGCACGACGAGGTCGTCCTCCCGGTCCGACGCCGTGCCGCCAACGATCTGCCCGCGCGGGTCGACGAGGTAGGACGTCCCGTAGAAGTCGTTGTCACCGAGCGGCTCGCGCCCGACGCGGTTGATCGCCGCGACGAAGTACTGGTTGGCGACGGCGGCGGCCGGCTGCTCGAGCTGCCACAGGTATTGCGAGAGGCTGCGGCTCGTCGCCGAGGGGTTGAAGACGATCTGCGCGCCGTTGAGGCCGAGCGCCCGCCAGCCCTCGGGGAAGTGGCGGTCGTAGCAGATGTACACCCCGATCTTGCCGATCGCCGTGTCGAACACCGGATAGCCGAGGTTTCCCGGGCGGAAGTAGTACTTCTCCCAAAAGCCGTCGATCTGGGGGATGTGGTGCTTGCGGTACTTGCCGAGGTACTCGCCGCCGGCGTCGACGACGAAGGCCGTGTTGTAGTACACGCCCGGCTGCTCGACCTCGTACACCGGCACGACGAGGACCACGCCGAGCTCGGCGGCCAGCGCCTGCATCCTCTCGGTCGTCGGGCCGCCCGGCACGGGCTCGGTGTACTCGTAGTACGCCGGGTCCTGCACCTGGCAGAAGTAGGGTCCGTAGAACAGCTCCTGGAAGCAGACCGCTCTCGCTCCCTGCGCCGCGGCCTCGCGCGCCTGCTTCATGGCGAGCTCGATCATCGAGTCCTTGTCGCCGGTCCAGCTCGACTGGACCAGGCCGATCCTCACCAGCTGGCTCATACGCGAATGCTACCCACCGGCCGAGCTCCCGTCGCCGGCTCCGGCGACGACCTCCACCGCTGCGCCGCACGCGTCACCGGCCGCTTCGGGTCGGGGTTCGGGCGCACCTGCTCCCGGCTGTGGCGGGGCCGAACCGGTTACGGCGGGCCCGACCCGGCTACGGCGGGGCCCTGCCCGGCTACGGCAACACCGGCCATCATCAGGCCGATCGCCTCCCGGGTGCTCGTACTCGGGTCCGCCGAGCCGATGATCCTTCCCTCGTACATGACAAGGATGCGGTCCGAGATCGCCATCACCTCGTCGAGGTCCTCGGAGATGACGAGGACGGCGGTGCCCGCGTCGCGCTGCGCGATGAGGCGCTGGTGGATGTAGCGAGCCGAGCCGACGTCGATGCCGCGCGTTGGCGAGGCGACGAGGAGCACGCGTGGCTCGCAGGACAGCTCTCGGGCCATGATCAGCTTTTGGATGTTGCCGCCCGAGAGGTTGCGCGCCGGGGTGTCGATGCTCGGGGTCTTGACGGCGAAGTCCTCGACGAGCTGCTCGCAGTGCCTGCGGATCGCCCGCTGGCGCAGGAAGCCGAAGCGTGCGTACGCCGGCTTGTCGTTGTCGACGAGCAGCAGGTTCTCGGCGACGGAGAAGTCGCCGATGACCCCGTCGCGCATCCGCTCCTCTGGCACGTAGGCGAACCCGGCGGAACGCACGTCGGCCGGCGAGGCACCGGCGAGCTCCTTGCCGTCGAGCACGACCGAGCCCTCCTCCGGCGGGCGGATGCCGGCGATCGCCTCGGCGAGGTCGCGCTGCCCGTTGCCGGAGACCCCGGCGATGCCGACGATCTCGCCCTCGTGCACCTCGAGGTCGAGGCCTCGCACCGCGTCGACCCCCCGGTCGCCCCTGACCCGCAAGTCGCGCACGTGCAGGCGGGCAGCGCCCGGGGCGGCGGCGGCCGGCCGCAGCTCCGCCGACAGCTGGTGGCCGACCATCATCTCGATCAGCCGATCACGGGTCGCCTCGGCGCGTGACATCGTGCCGACGCTGCGCCCGGCACGCAGCACAGAGATGCGGTCGGACAGGTCGAGCACCTCGTTCACCTTGTGGGAGATGAAGACGAGGCCCCGGCCGTCGGCGCGCAACCGGCGCAGCACCCCGAACAGGTCACCGACCTCGCCCGGCGTGAGCACGGCGGTCGGCTCGTCGAGCACGAGCAGCGACACGTCGCGGTAGAGCGCCCTCAGGATCTCGACGCGCTCGGCGCTCGCCTACCGAGAGCTGCCAGACCATCGCCCGAGGGTCGATCCTCAGCCCGTAGCTCGTCGCCAGCTGTTCGAGCCGCGTCGAGACGGCGTCGAGGTCGGTGAGCGGGCCGCGAGAGGACTTGACCCCGAGGGCGACGTTCTCGGCCACGGTCAAGGTGTTCACGAGCATGAAGTGCTGGTGGATCATCCCGATGCCGAGACGGATCGCCTCGGCCGGAGAGGAGATGTTGACGCGCGCGCCGCGCATCGCCACCTCGCCCTCGTCGGGCCGGTACAGCCCGTACAGGATGCGCATCAGCGTCGTCTTGCCCGCGCCGTTCTCGCCGAAGAGCGCGTGCACCTCGCCGGCGCGCACGTCGAAGTCGATGTCGTCGTTGGCGAGCACGCCGGGAAAGCGCTTGGTGATCCCGTGCATCTCGAGCAGCGGAACCTCCTGTTGGCCGTTCCCGGGCCCGCTTGCCGTGGTCATCGTCGTCGTCACGGTGCCGTCCCCTCGCTGCTCCTGCTCGTCCTGCTCCTCAACGATCGTCGCGCCGACGGGCCAGACGCCCGGCCCGCGGGCTCGTGCCCACGGGCCGGGAGCTCGGCCGCCTGCCAAGGTGGCCTACTGCGGAGCCGTGAGCGACCCGTCGGTGATCTCGTGGATCAGCTTGACCCCCGCGGCCTTCACCTTGGGGCTCAGGCTGTAACCCGAGTTGAAGGCGATTTTCTCGCCCCCGTTGCCGAGGCCGATCACGTACGTCGCGTCACCGAGGACGCCGGAGCGGATCGATGTGAACATCTGGGTGAGCACCGGCTTCCAGTTGTAGATCTGCGACGAGACGACGTCGCTCGGCGCGAGGCTGGCCTGGGTCCACTGCGTGCTGAACCAGGCCAGGTTGTCCGCCTTGACGACGCCGATCGCACCGACGACGGATTGCGAGCTGCCGGTGAGCACGTCCGCCCCGTTGGAGATGAAGGTCTTGGCGGCGGTCGCCATCAGGCTGTCGTCGCTGAAGGACCCGGTGTACACGGGGTGGTCGACGATGCTCGCGTCCGCCGCCTTCGCGCCGGCGACGAAGCCGTCGACGTAGAGCTTGGCGTCACCGGTGGCGATCGGACCGATCACGCCGAGCTTGTGCGACTTGGAGATCATCGCCGCCATGTAGCCCTGCACGTAACCGCCCTCGTTGGAGGAGGCCTCGTAGGCGAAGATGTTCTTCTTGCCGAACGTCGCGCCAGCGGTCCCCCAGGCGAAGGACACCTTGGGGAACTGGCCGGCCAGCGACTCCACCGTCGAGCCGTACTGCGACCCGTGCGCGATGACGAGGTTGTAGCCCTCGGAGGCGTACTCGCGGATGATGTTCGCCGCGTCGGAGACCACGAACTCGTTGGCCGACACCGCGATCTGCAGGTTCTCGGAGGTCTTCAGCGCCTCGAGGGCGGCATACATCGACTGGGTGAAGGCGAGGTCGTTGGTGGCGCTCGGGGCGACCAGGGCCACCTTGAGCACAGGCAGCGACGCAGCCGAGCGTGTGCTCGACGTCGCACCGGCCGATGCTCCCGCTGCCGTCACGCCAGCCGCCACGCCGAGCGCGGCGAGCAGCGCGACCCCCCTACGCCGGAACGTTGATTGCAACATGATTGTCCTCTCTTCTCGGTTTCGTGCTCCTTGCATTCCCTCTCAACAGTGCTGCTGCTTGCGGTGTTCGCCCGGCTCGACGGCGTCAACCTCCTCTCTCGTAGGGCTTGCCGAGTGCTGCGGGCTGGCGGAAGCGGCGGGCGACGAGCAGGAGCACCAGGATCGTGATCACCGCCGGCGCCGTCGCCGCGAGGTCGGAGGCGCTGAGGGGGATGATCCCGAGCGACTTCCACTCGAGCACGACAGCGATCGTCAGCCCGTACAGCACCGATCCGCCCATCACCCCGACGGGCCGCCAGGCGCCGAAGTAGACGAGCGCGACTGCGATGAAGCCCTCGCTCTGCGTGAGGTTCTCCTGGAAGATGCCGTCGTAGAGCAGGAGCGCGGCCCCCGCGACGCCGGCGAGCGTGCAGCCGATGAGCACCGTCGACCAGCGGATGCGCCCCACACCGATGCCGACGCTGTCCGCAGCGCTCGGGTTCTCGCCGACGGCGCGGATCTTCATCCCGTAGGTCGTCTTGTTGAGCATGAAGGCGACCGCCGGCACGAGCAGAAAGGCGAGATACGTGATGAGCGTCTCTTTGAAGAACATCGGCCCGATGACGGGGATCTTGGAGAGCAGGGGGATGTCGAGGGCCTTCGGCTCAGAGATCGGTAGCGGCGTGCCGACGAGCTTGAGGAACAACAGGTCGCTGAAGCCCAGACCGAAGAGGTAGACGCCGATCCCGCTGATGCCCTGCTCGGCCTTCAGGGTCACGCTGACGAAAGCCGTGACGACCCCCATCGCTGTTCCCACGCCAGCCCCGACGAGCACGCCGTAGAGCAGGTTTCCCGTCTCGAGCGCGGTGTAGTAGGTGGCGAAGGCCGCCAGCAGCATGATCCCGTCCACGCCGAGGTTGATCACGCCGCTGCGCTGGCCCACCGTCTCGCCGAGCGCGGCGAAGAGGAAGGACGCGGCGAGGGCGATCGCCGCGGCAACCGTCGAGGTGATGCCCGCCTGGGTGAGGAACTGGCTCATCGCGTCACCCGCTCACCTGCGACGGTTGCCCGGCACCGTTGCCGGTCCTGGCGCTGGGCTCCTCGGGCCGCCACGCGGGCCCGGCGAGCGCCGGAACGCCGTCTTCTTGTGGGGTCTCCATCGCCGTCGGAGGCGCAGCCTTCCCTGCCAACGAGGTGGAACGGGCGCGCCGGCGCTGGTACTCGAGGGCGACGACGAAGATGACGACGAGACCCTCGAGCGCGGTGACCATGTCCGCCGGCACCCCCGTGGCGACCTGCAGCGCGTCTCCGCCGACGAGCAGGCCGCCGAAGAGGAAGGCGGAGAGGATCGTCCACAGCGGGTTGAGGCCGCCGAACAGCGCTACGACGATCCCGTTGAACCCGGCCGAGCCCGTGAAGCCGGTCAGGCTGCCGTCGGTGACCATGCGGTGGGAGATGCTCCCGAACACGAGCAGGGCGCCGCCGAGGCCGCACATCGCCCCGCTGATCGTCATCGCCAGCACCATCGTGCGCTTCACCGGGATGCCGCCGTAGCGGGAGGCGTCGCGGGAGATCCCGACGGCACGCAGCCGGTAGCCGAAGCTCGTCCGCCACAAGAGCACATAGGCGCCGACGGCGACGAGGACGGCGATGAGCACCCCGAGGTGCAGTTGCGTGCCGTGAAGGAGGATCGGCAGCCAGGAGTGGGACGGGAGCAGCCGCGTCTCGGGGATCAGGCCGTAGGTCGAGTTCTGCGTCTTGTCGACCATCGGCCCCGCGAGCAGGTAGTTCACGATCTGCACGGCGACGAGGTTGAGCATGATCGTGCTCAGGATCTCGTTGACGTTGAAGTAGGCTTTGAACGCGCCGGGAATCGCCCCCCAGATCGCGCCGCCGGCCGCGCCGGCGAGCAGCACGAGCGGGATGAGCACGATGCTCGGCAGGTTGTTCGGCACCGCGAGCGCGGCCGCCGCCCCGGCGAGACCGCCCATCGCCAGCTGGCCCTCGCCGCCGATGTTGAGCATGTTGGCGCGGAACGAGACGCAAATGCCGACGCCGACGAGCAGCAACGGAGCCGCCTTCACGGCTGTCGCGCCGAGCGCGTAGCTGCCGACGAAGGCGCCGTTGAACAGCGCGTGGTAACCGGTGATCGGGTTGGCGCCGAGCGCCAGCATCATGATCGCCCCGATCAGCAGCGCGACGACCAGCGACGCAGGGAGGGCGACCCAGCTGAGCAGGAACCGGCGCCAGTCGGGCGCTCGCCCCGCCAATCGAGCTCCGGTAGCCGTGTCCGACACCGGCTCACCCCCTGCTCACGAACCGCAGGTCGCCTGGGGGCGGCGCTTGGCGGTGTCGCTCTTCCTAGACGCTACGAGCGCGGCGGAGCCGTCTCAAGGGGCCAAAGTCCCGATGCTCGCCTCGCCGGCGGCCATACGCTCGCCATTCCCGCGCGCCCGTGGTCCGCCGGGGCACGGCTCACGCCGGTTTCGGGCCGGCCCGTCACCGCGCGATCGAGACACCTCGCACGCGAGGTGGTTGCTTCGGCACGCCTCAGTCCGCGTCGGCGGCGGCGCCGTTACGCCGCATCGGCAGCGTGGCGCGCCAGAGCCCGTCGAGCTCGTGCAGCGCAGCGGCCACGGCGCCGGCGGTCGGCACGAGCCCGATCTCGCCCATCCCCTTCGCACCGTAGGGCGAGCGCGGCTGGGGCACCTCGATGAGCACGGGCTCGATCGGCGGGACGTCTTTCGGGCGCAGGATGCCGAGACTGCGCAACGTCATGTGCGTCGGTCGCCCATCGGCGTCGGCGGGGAACTCTTCGGAGAGCGCATAGCCGAGGCCCATGTGCACGGCGCCCTCGATCTGGCCTTCGCAGAGCAGCGGGTTGATCGCCCGGCCGACGTCGTGCACGGCGAGCACCTTCTCGATGGTGCCGCTCTCGCGGTCCATCACGACGAGCTGGGCGGCGTAGGAGAACGCCGAGTGGATCGTCGGGTGCTCGACGCCCGAAGCGAGCGAGTCGGTCCAGTCGACCCGGTACTCGCCGATGTAGTCCACCTCGGGGCGGCACCCGTCGGCCAGCGCCCGCCGGCAGGCGTCGGCGACCGCCCCCGCGCCCATGAGCGTGCCGCGCGACCCCGTCGTCTGACCGGCGCTCAAGTTGCGGCTCGTATCGACGACGACGCGAATGCGCTCGGGCGCCACACCCAGCTCCTCGACAGCAACCTGCCGCATCACCGTGTGCACGCCCTGGCCCATCTCGGTCCAGCAGTGGCGGACCTCGATGGAGCCGTCGGCCCCGAAGCGCACGATGGCACGGATCGACTCCACGAGGCCGTTACCGAGCCCGGAGTTCTTCAGCCCCAGGCCGAGCCCGACCGCCTTTCCCGCCGCCACGGCGTCGTCGTACGCCGGCTCGATCGCCTCGAGGCACGCCTTGGCGCCGCCGCACCCCTCGTCCATCACCTGACCGGGGCCCCAGACGACGCCGGGAGTGATCACGTTGCGCATGCGGATCTCGAAGCCGCTGATGCCGACCTGCTCGGCGAGGCGGTCCATCACGCCTTCCATCGCGAACTGCGCCTGGTTGGCCCCGAATCCTCGGAAGGCGCCGCACACCGGGTTGTTCGTGCGCACAGCCACTGCCTCGACATCGATCGCCGGCAGCACGTAGGGGCCGGACGCGTGCCCGGCAGCTCGCTCGAGCACCTTCATCCCGACCGACGCGTATGGTCCGGAGTCGCCGACAAGACGCGCCTTGAGTGCGGTGAGCCGGCCTTCGGCGTCGCAACCCGCCCGGTACTCGAGCCGGATCGGATGGCGCTTGGGGTGCATCAGCAGCGACTCCTCGCGCGACAGCGTGCACTTCACGGGTCGCCCGAGCAGCCAGGCGGCGAGCGCTGTCTGGGCCTGGTTCGACATGTCCTCCTTGCCGCCGAAGGCTCCACCGTTGGAGACCTGCTCGACGAGCACGGTGTCGGCGGGCACGCCGAGGACGGAGGCGATCTGATCCCGGTCGTCCCAGACGCCCTGGCCGCCCGAGTAGACCACGAGCGTCCGCTCCGCGGCGGGCACGGCGAGGGTCGACTCCGGCTCGAGGAAGGCGTGCTCGACGCGCTGGGTCTGGAAGACCTCGTGCACCTGGTGGGCCGACGCGGCGAGGGCCGCCTCGACGTCGCCCCGCCGGTAGGCCGAGCGGGAGAGCACGTTGCCGTCGAGCTCCCAGACGGCGTCCTCGTCGCTCGCCATCGCCGAGAGCGGGTCGGTGAGCGGTGCGAGCGGCCGATAATCGACCTGCACGAGCTCGGCGGCGGCGCGCGCCTCGCGCCGGGAACCGGCGACGACGACGGCGAGCACGTCCCCGAGGTAGGACGTGCGCCCTCCCTCGGGGATGAACACCGGCCAGTCCTTGTGGATGATGCCGACGCGCAGCTCACCGGGCACGTCGGCGGCCGTGTACACGGCGACGACGCCGGGCGCGGCGAGCGCTGCTGCGGTGTCGATGCGCACGACGTCGGCGCGGGCGTGGTCGGCGAGGCGCAACGCGGCATGCAACATTCCCGGCACGCGCAGGTCGTCGACGTAGCCGGCGTCGCCGAGGGCGTGCTCGAGGCTCTCGTACTTGACGCCGCGGGAGCCGACGCCGGCCGGCGGCTCGGCTTCGAGGGTCTTGCCGCTCGCCAGGACCTCGACGGCGTCGAGGATCTTCGTGTACCCGGTGCATCGGCACAGGTGGGCGCCGAGATGGCGGCTCGCCTCTTCGCGGGTCAGGTCCGAGCCCTTCTTGTCGAGCAGCGCCTTCAGCCGCACCACGATCCCCGGGGTGCAGAAGCCGCACTGCAGGGCACCCGTGGCGGCGAAGGCGGTGGAGAAGCGCTCGCGCTCGGCGGGGTCGAAGCCCTCGAGCGTGACGATCGACTTGCCCGACGCCTTCTCCAGGGAGACGAGGCAGCTCGCCTGCGCCTTGCCGTCGACGAGAACGGTGCAGCACCCGCACTGCCCCTGGGGCGAGCAGCCGTCCTTCGGCGATGTCACGCCGAGCTCCTCGCGCAACGCCGAGAGGAGGTGCGGGTGCTCGTTGCTCACCTCCACCGGGGCGCCGTTCAGCACGAACCGAGTGACCTCGACGTCCCCCGAGACCCTCCCTGCGATCGTCATGGTCGTCACTGCCCTTCTGCGAGCTGCGACCGCAATGTTACCAAGCAACAACCGGCGGAATCCCGAGGCGCGACACCGCAGCGCGTCACCGGGAGCCGGCGGTCAACCCGTTCCGTCGCAGGCGAGTCTGCGCCGCGTCCGCGCGAGCCGGCAGGGCACAAGGTCCCATCACAGCGCGGCGTCCTATCACAGCGCGGCGCCGACGTCGCCACGGCGCGCTGCTGAACCCTCGTCTCTGAGCCGCACTGCCGGCCTCCGTGGCCGCTGGACCTCGGATGGACCTCGGATCGCCTCCCCTCAGGACCACAGCGCGCCGGCACGCGTCGCCAGGTCGGCGTGCGCCCGATCGAGGTCGATGCCGCAGAGTGATCCGTCGCGCGCGACGACGTCGCCACCGACGAGCAGATGGCGGACCCGCCGGTCCGGGCCGAGGACGAGGCCGTCGACGGGATCCGGGATGTCGGCGAGATCGGCGACCGGCCACACCGCGAGGTCGGCCGGCGCGCCGACCTCGAGCCTGCCGAGATCGGGCCGTCCGAGGCAGTCCGCCCCGCCGGCGGTGCCGAGCGCCAGGGCACCGGCGGGCGAGAGGACGTCGGGGCGCCCGGCGCGCTGGCGGGCGAAGTACAGCGCCTGGCGCAGCTCGGGCAAGAGAACGCCCATCTCATTGGAGGCAGGTCCGTCGACACCGAGGCCGACCGGCGCGCCGGCGTCGAGCAGCTCGCGCACCGGGCAGATGCCTGCAGCGAGCCGTGCGTTGGAGCTCGGGCAGTGCGCCACGCCCGTACGGGCGGCACCGACGCGGCGGATCTCGTCGGCGTCGAAGTGGATGCCGTGGGCGTACCAGACGTCGTCGGCGAGCCAGCCGAGCTGCTCCATCAGTTGGAGCGGGCGCACCCCGAAGCGCGCCAGGCAGTCGCGTTCCTCGTCGAGGGTCTCGGCGAGGTGGGTGTGCAAGCGCAACCCGAGCCTGCGGGCGAGGGCGGCCGACTCCCGCATCAGGTCGGTGGTCACCGAGAACGGGCTGCAGGGGGCGACGGCGATCGAGACGCGGTCGCCGTCGTGCAGGCGGGCGACAACGGCCTCGGTCGAAGCAAGGATGGCGTCGATGTTCTCGACGATCGAGTCGGGCGGCAGGCCGCCCGCGCTCTCCCCGAGGTCCATCGAGCCGCGGCAGAGGTGGAGGCGCACGCCGACGGCACGGGCTGCGCCGGCGATCGCGTCGAAGATCTCGTCGTCGCCGTGCGGCACGACGTAATGGTGGTCCGACACCGTGGTCGCGCCGCTCAGCGCCAGCTCCCCGAGGCCGACAAGCGCCGCCGAGGCGGCGTCCTGCACCGAGAGCCGACCCCACACCGGGTACAGCGTGGTGAGCCACCCGAACAGGTCGCAGGCCGTGGCGCGGCCGCGGGTCGCCCACTGGTAGAGGTGGTGATGGGTGTTGACCAGACCGGCTGTCACGAGCGCGCCGTCGCAGTCGAGCACCGTATCGCCCGAGCGCGCCGCCACCTCGCCGAGGGCGCTGATGCGACCGCCCTGGACGGCAATGTCGCCCGGAGAGCGCGCCCCGCGCAGCAGGACCCGCCCGCCGTCCGCCGCGCCGCCGGCGGGCGCGGGGCCTCCCACCGGCCGGTCGCTCATCTCGCCGGCCGTGCGGCCGCGGTACCCGACATCGGCTCACCATCCTCGATCGACGCCGTGGCGACGCGCCTGGCGCGCCTGGCTGCTTACCACCTGTCGCCGCACGCTGCCCACGAGGTGCGGGCGCTGCCGGGACGACCCGCCGCTCCGGTCGGGCGCCAGGTCGTGGCGCGGCGTATGACGGCAGGGCCGTGGCCGGGTACGTCGTGGGCCGAACGGCCCTTGTTGGCGCCTCGCTGCGGATCACATGCTGCCATGGGGAAGCCGCGCCGGCACGCTGCCGTGCCGGAGGTCCCCAACCCTGAGGGGAGGAACAACGGATGAAGAAGGCGAAGCGGTTCGTCGGGGCGATCGTCGCGGTGAACCTAGCGGCCGGCATGGCCCTCACCGCGGGGGCGTACTCGAGCACCCGGCCGGCTACCGTGCGGAGCCAAGCAAGCTCCCCGTTCGTAGCGGCGTGGATCTACGTCGGCGCCCCGAGCGACGCCGGCTGGACACACGCTCAGGACGTCGGGCGGCTAGCGGTCGTCAGCCATTTCGGGAGCAAGGTGAAGACCCTCTACAAGGAGAACGTCCCAGAGGGGCCACAGGTCTCGCAGGTCATCACCCAACTGGTGAACCAGGGGGCGAAGATCATCTTCGCCACATCGTTCGGCTACGAGCCGGCGATGGTCGCCGCCGCGAAGCAGTACCCGAACGTCTACTTCGAGCAGGCGACGGGCACGGCGATGGCGAAGAACCTGGCCGAGTACTACGGGGCGGGCGAGGACGGCGACTACCTGTCGGGCATGGCCGCGGGCGCAGCCTCCAAGACGGGCAAGATCGGCTTCGTCGCCCCCTACCCGATTCCCGAGGTGATCCGCGAGGTCGACGCCTTCACGATCGGGGCGCGCCTCATGAACCCGAAGGCCACGGTCAAGGTCGTTTGGACGAACACCTGGTTCGGGCCGGCGACGGAGCGCACGGCCGCTGAGAGCCTGGTGGGCGCCGGCGTCGACGTGCTCGGCGACGGGCAGGACAGCCCCACGACGGGTCAGGTCGCCGAGGCCAACGGACTGAAGTGGACCGGCTACGACTCCAACCAGGAGTCGTTCGCGCCGAACGCCTGGCTGACGGCGACGACCTACAACTGGGGCCCTTACTACATCAAGGAAGTCCAGGCGGCGATGAACGGCACCTGGACTAGCCACTTCTACTACGGAAGCCTGGCCGACCACTTCGTGATCATGGCGCCGTTCGGCAAGTCCGTCTCCGCCGCGACGCGCAGCGCCGTCCTCACCAAGGAAGCAGCGATCGTCTCCGGCAAGTTCGACCCCTTCACCGGCCCGATCGTGGAGCAGAACGGCAGCATCGGAGTCCCGGCCGGCAAGACGCTGACGGTGATGCAGAAGTACACGCTCAGCTGGTTCGTCAAGGGCGTGATCGGCAACCCGAAGGGCTGACCATCATGGCGGACGGCACGGCTCCTGCTGCAGGCTCGCCTGCCGCCAGCACGCTGGACCCCACCGCCCCCGGCTTCACGCCGGGGGCGGTGGCCATCGCCGCCGACAGCGTCACCAAGCGTTTCCCCGGGGTGGTCGCCAACGACCGGGTCACCTTCGAGGCGCTCGTCGGCGAGGTCCACGCCCTGCTCGGTGAGAACGGCGCCGGCAAGACGACACTGTGCAACCTCTTGACGGGCCTGTACCGCCCCGACGCGGGTTCGGTGTGGATCGACGGCCACCCGGTTCGCTTCCACTCGCCGCGCGACGCGCAGGACGCCGGCGTCTTCATGGTGCACCAGCACCTTCGGCTCGTGGAGTCGATGAGCGTGGCCGAGAACGTCGTGCTCGGCTGGTCGGCACACCCGCAGCTGCGCTTCTCCAGCCGGTCGGTCGAGCACGAGGTCGCACAGGCGGCGGAGCACTACCAGATGGCGGTCGACCCGCGAGCCAAGATCTGGCAGCTCTCGCTCGGCGAGCGCCAGCGGGTCGAGATCCTGAAGGCGCTGTACCGCGGGGCGAGGATCCTCATCCTCGACGAGCCCACCTCGGTGCTCACCCCCCAGGAGACTGAGCAGCTCTTCGCCAGCGTGCGTGACATGGTGGCCGGAGGGAAGACGGTGATCTTCATCTCGCACAAGCTGCCGGAGGTGCTCGCCGTCTCCGATCGCGTCACCATCTTGCGCAAAGCCTGCTCGATCACCACCGTCCCGACCGCGGGGACCGATGCCCGCCTCCTCGCCGGGCTCATGGTCGGGCACGACGTAGAGCTCGAGGCGCGTGCCAGGCAAACAGGCGAGGTGTCGGAACGGCCCGTGCTCGAGCTGCGAGGGGTGTTCGCGAAGGGTGATCTCGGTACCGAGGCGCTCCGCGACGTCAGCATCGCCGTGCACGCCGGGGAGATCGTCGGCATCGCCGGTGTCGCCGGCAACGGCCAACGCGAACTGGCCGAGGTGATCGCCGGTCTGCGCCCCTACGACGCGGGCGAGATCACCGTCGGTGGCGCGCCGTTGCGCTCGGGAGACCCGAGGGCAGCCATCGAGCTCGGCGTGGCGTACGTGCCCGAGGACCGCATGGGCACGGGCATCTCTCCCAACCTGTCGATCAGCGAGAATCTCATCCTCAAGGCCTATCGCGGCCGTGCCTTCCGAAACGGGCCGGTGATCTCGACACGCAAGGCGACAGCCCATGCCAACGAGCTGATGCAGCGCTTCGACATCCGCGCCCCCGGGCCTGGGACGCTCTGCCGGCAGCTCTCCGGAGGCAACATCCAGAAGGTGTTGCTCGCCCGCGAGCTTGCCTCGGATCCTCGCGTCCTCGTCGCCGCATCGCCGACGCGCGGCCTGGACGTCGGGTCGACGAGCTACGTCCGCGAGGTGCTCGCCCAGCGTGCACGCGAGGGGGTGGCCATCCTGCTCATCAGCGAAGACCTCGACGAGGTGCTCGAGCTCTCCGACCACGTCGTGGTGCTCTTCGAGGGCCGGGTGATGGGCGTCCTGCCGGCGCCGACCGCCGACCGCCAGCAGATCGGGCTGATGATGGCGGGAGTTGCGGCATGATCTCGGCTGTGCGCATCGAGCGGCGGCTCGACTCGCCGTGGTGGCTGAAGGTGGCCGTGCCCCTCGCCTCCCTCGTCATCGCCGCCATCATCGCCGGCATACTCCTGGCGGCAACCGGGCACAACCCGCTCTCGACCTACCACCAGATCTTCTCGGCAGCTGTGACCGCGAACGGAGCGCTGTCGGCGACCTTCGTCTACGCCACGCCGCTCTTGTTCACCGGGCTGTGCGCCGCATTCGCCTTCAAGATGCGTACGTACAACGTCGGAGGGGAGGGGCAGCTCTACATGGGGGCGGTGGGAGCCTCCGGCGTCGGGATCGCCCTCGGCGATTGGCCGCGCCCGCTGCTCATCCTGGCGATGATCGTCGGCGGCTTCCTCGCCGGCAGCGTGTGGGGCGCGATCCCCGGCCTGCTGCGCGCCTACCTGCGCACCAACGAGATCCTCGTCTCGCTGATGCTCAACTACGTCGCCGGCTTCTTCATGTACTACCTGATCTACGACTCCGACTCCTACTGGCGTGACCTTACGACCCCGACGGCGAAGGTCTTCCCGAGCGGCAAGAACCTGGTCGCGAACGCCAGCTGGCCGGCGATCCACATCGGCTCCTTCGACCTGCCGATGGGATTCGTGCTCGGGGCGGGGCTGGCAGTCGTGTTGCTATTCGTCATCCGCTCCACCCGATACGGCTTCGAGATGCGCATGATGGAGGACTCGCCGGCGGCGGCGCGCTACGCCGGCGTTCGCACCAAGCGCAAGATCGTCTCGGTGATGCTCGTCTCCGGCGGAATCGCCGGGCTCGCCGGTTCGAGCCAGATCGGAGACTTCGGCCACGTGCTCGACCCTCGCGGCCTCGAGCAGGCGCAGTACGGGTACACCGGGATCGTCGTCGCCGCGCTCGCGCTCTACAACCCGCTCGCAGTCGTGCTCGTCGCCGTGCTCATCGGCGGCCTGACGAACGCCGGTTTCGCCCTCGAGGGCCCGTCGTTCCCCGCCGGGCTCGTCGGGACGATGGAGGGGATCATCCTGTTCAGCGTGCTCGGTGGCGAGATCCTTGCCCGTTACCGCTTCGGGCTCCGACGTCGCGAGCCTCCACCGCCCCCGGCTGCTTCCAGCACCGAGCTCACCCCCCCGGCCGAGCCGCAAGTGCTCGCCCGGGCCGCCACAACCCGAGAGGGGACAACGTGAACGACAACGTCATCCTCTCCGTGCTCGTCTCGGCGATCGCCTTCGGCACGCCGCTCGTGCTGGCCGGACTCGGCGAGCTGCTCACCGAGCGTTCGGGCGTCCTCAACCTCGGCGTCGAGGGGATGATGCTGATGGGCGCGGTGTGCGCCTTCGAGGTCTCCGAGCAGCTTCGGCTGACGAGCTGGCTCGTGCTGTTGCTGGCGGTGCTCGGTGCGATGGCTGCCGGGGCCGCGATGGCGTTGATCCATGCGTTCTTGACGATCACCATCGGCGTCAACCAGATCGTCTCGGGCCTGGCGCTGACCATCTTCGCCGGCGTCATCGGCCTGTCGTCGTACCTCGGCCAGGTCTGGAACATCGGGGGCATCGCAGGCCATCACCAGTTCGTCAGGCGCGACCTGTTCGGACTGAAGAACGTGCCCATCCTCGGTCCGCTGCTGTTCCATCAGGACGTGCTCGTCTATGTGTCCTGGCTGCTGGCGCTCGCCGTGTGGTACTACCTGTACCGCACGCGCCCCGGGCTCTACCTGCGGGCGGTCGGCGAGAACCCCGCAGCGGCGGACGCGATGGGGATCAGCGTGAGCGGCTACCGCTGGGTGCACACGATCATCGGCGGGGCGTTCGCCGGTCTCGGCGGGGCCTACTTCACCCTGGCGCTGGCGCCGATCTGGACCGATGGGCTCACCGCCGGCGACGGCTGGATCGCCATCGCACTCGTCATCTTCGCCTTCTGGCGCCCCGACCTACTCGTGCTGGGGGCGTACCTGTTCGGCGTGTTCTCCGCCCTCGGCCCGACGCTGCAGACACGGGGGATCACCGTGCTGCCGAGCGAGTTCTACTCGGCTCTGCCCTTCATCATGACGGTGGTTGCCCTCGCCGGCGCCTCCTCGACCTGGGCCAAGCGCCACGTCGGCACGCCGGCCTCCCTCGGTGTGCCCTACAAGCGGGGCGAGGGCTGAGCCAGCGCCTCGGAGGGCCTCGGAGCTGCCACGGCGTAGCTCGGGCGTGCCGGCCGGCACGGCCACGGCGACCGGCCCGACGAGTCGTCCGTCAGTCCGGCGGCAGCGCTCCCCGCCGGGCGGTGATCGGCTCGTAGTGCTCGATCATCCGGTAGCGGTCGAACTCGAACAGGGTCTTCTTGTAGCGGTCGCACCAGTCGAGGTCGCAGCGCGCCACGATCAGCTCGTCCCCGGCGGTGTAGGACTGTGCGACGATCTGGCCGGACGGGGCGATGATGCAGCTCTGCGACAAGGACTCCACGCCCTCTTCCAGGCCACCCTTGGCCGTCGCGACCACCCAGGTGCCGTTCTGGTACGCGCCGGCCTGCATGACGAGCGCGTGGTGGAATCCCTGCAGCACGTCCTGGCTCGGGTCGGGTGCGAAGTGCAGCGGGGTGTTGTAGCCACACAGGATCATCTCGACGCCGTGCAGGCCCATCACGCGGTAGGTCTCCGGCCATCGGCGGTCGTTGCAGATCATCATGCCGACGATCCCGCCGAATGCCCTCCAGACCCCGAAACCTTCCGGCCCGGGCTCGAAGTAGTAGCGCTCGAGGTGCTGGAAGCGACGCCATGGCTCGGGCTGCTCGTGGCCGGGGATGTGCACCTTGCGGTACTTCGCCACGATCGCGCCGTCGCCGTCGACGAGCACCTGGGTGTTGTAGTGGTGACCGTCAGGCGTGAGCTCGGCGTAGCCGACGCAGAAGCCGACACCGAGCTGGGAGGCCTCCTCGAACAGCGGCTTGGTAGCCGGACCGGGCATCTCGGTCTCGAACCAGGCGTCGATCTGCTCCTGCTCCTCGATGTACCAGCGCGGGAAGAAGGTGGTCAGCGCCAGCTCCGGGAACACGACGAGCTGGCAGCCCTCCCCCGCCGCCTGGCGCAGCAGCCCGATCAGTCGCTGGACCACCGACTCCCGCGGCTCGCCACGCGAGACCGGTCCGAGCTGCCCGGCCCCGACGGTGAGGGTGCGGCTCACGGGGCCGTCACCTCGGCGGCGGCGCTCTCGACGGGACCGGCGGGCGCTCCTTCGGCGAGGTCGAGGACCACCTGCAAGAGCACGTCGGCACCGGCGGCGAGCTGCTCAGGCGCGGTGTACTCAGCCGGGTTGTGACTGATCCCACCTCGGCTCGGGACGAAGATCATGCCGCTCGGGCACACCCGGGCCAGCATCTGCGCGTCGTGGCCGGCCCCGGCCGGCAGCCGCATGGTCGAGCGCCCGAGGCGACGAGCCGTCGCCTCGACGAGCGAGATCACCTCCTCGTGGAAGGCAACCGGGGCGAAGCGAGCCAGCCGGCGCCACGAGGAGCGAACCCCCTCGGCGGCGGCGAGCTCCCCGACGAAGGCGGCGACGCGTCGCTCGGCCTCGGCGAGCACACCGTCGTCGGTGTTGCGCAGGTCGACGGTGATCTTGGCCTGCGAGGCGACCACATTCACGAGCCCGGGGTGCAGGCGTAGTGAGCCCACGGTCCCCACCTGCGGCGGGCCGAGCTCGCGAGCCAGCCTGCGCACGAACGTGGCCACCTCGGCCGCCGCGTAGCCGGCGTCGTGGCGCATGCTCATCGGCGTCGTGCCGGCGTGGTTCGCCTGGCCCTCGAGGGTCAGCTCCTGCCACGAGATGCCCTGCACCCCCTCGACCACGCCGATCTCGACGCCCTCGGCCTCGAGAACCGGGCCCTGCTCGATGTGCAGCTCGACGTAGGCGTGGGGGGCCGGTCCCGGGCAGGGGCTCGGGCCTGCGTAGCCGATCCGCGCCAGCTCGTCACCGAGCCTCGCGCCGTCGATCGCGATCGTGTCGAGGGCGGTGTCGAGCGGCAGGCCGCCGACGTAGGTGAGCGAGCCCAGCATGTCCGGCGCGAAGCGCGCGCCTTCCTCGTCGGTGAAGAAGGCGACCGCGAGCGGCCGCGCCGGGCGGACACCGGCGTCCACGAGGGTCTCGATCACCTCGAGACCTCCGAGGACGCCGAGGTTGCCGTCGTAGCGGCCGCCAGTGGAGACGGTGTCGATGTGCGAGCCCATCATCACCGGCTCGTCGCCGCTCGATCCGCCGGCCGGCTCATAGGTGGCGATGACATTGCCGACGGCGTCGACGCGCACATCGAGGCCGAGCGCGCGCATCCAGCCGGTGACGAGGTCGCGCCCGGCGCGGTCGGCATCGGAGAGCGCCAGGCGGGCGCAACCACCGCCATCGATCGCTCCCTGTTCCGCCAGCTCGGCGAGACGGGCCGAGAGCCGGTCACCGTCCACCCTCAGCTCGCCGCCTCGAGCCGCCGGAGAGCCGCCGGGCTCGTGCATGGTCATCTGTGGCCCTTTCGTCGGGCGCAGAGATTAGCTGGCCAGCCGGCCACGCTTCGGTCGTCGGCGAGTGCGCAGCGCAGAGCCCGCCGAGCCGAGCCGAGCCGCCGGGTCCACCTCTCCCGCACCCGCTCAGCGGTTCGTCGCGTCCTCGATGAGAATGCGCCAGGCGGCGAGACGAGTCTCTCGCTCGACGACGAACCGCTCGATCGCGCCGAGGATGTGATCTGTGTCGAGGTGCGCCTCCTCGATGACCTCGTCCACGGAGCCGCCCGTGCGCCAGCGGTCGTCGAAGTCGGAGGAGAGCGAGTAGTCGCGCACGATCGGACCGTCGGCCCAGTCCCGCATCAGCTTGAACGCCCCGTTGGTGATCACCATCGCGTCGAGCGCGTCGGACGGGGCGATCACCGACAGCTTGTACGCCTCCTCCTGGAGGCGGAACAACTGGGGGCTGATCGCCGCCACGACCTTGACATTGAGCCCGCGGCGGTCCAGCTCTGGGAGGGCGCGCACGAGGTTCGCCGTCGGCAACGTGCCCCGGACGAACACCGTTCCGGCCCGCGGCTGGCCGTCCCGGTAGCGGCGAAGCACGTAGGCGCCTCGCGCCGCGGCGAAGTGTGAGGGCATGCCGAGCGCGGCGCGGTCGGGAATCTCGATCGCCGGGCGCGTGAGGTGCAACGCCACGATCGCAGCGTCGGTGGCCAGGGCCGCGCCGAGCACGACGGGCACCTCGTTGTACTCGTACGGATGCAGGTCGATGACGTGTCCCTCGGGAAAAAGCTGAGTGATGCCGGTCTCGAAGATCCCGAAGTGCGTGCGCGAGTCCTCGGCGGTCTCGGGGCCGGAGTGCCCGGCCACCCAGAGCACTTTGCCGAGCTTCAGCTCGCAGTCCTGGGCGAGCTGGCTGAACAGCCGGAGCGGCCCGTACTTGAGGTAGGAGAACGAGCCGTACGTGGAGCACGCTCCCCAGAACCCGTCGAACTCGGCGAAGGGGTCCTCGGCAAGGTTGACGCTCGCCAGCCCGGCCATCAGCCCGGCGTTGGCGAACTCGGTGATCTCGGTGGGCAGCAGGCAACCGGTGCGGTTGGCATCGCGGTCGTACCAGCCGAAGCCCGGCTCCCCGCCGAAGCCGGCGGCGAAGCCGGCGATGTTCGTCGACTCGGCCAGGTCTGCCGAGCAGGCAACGAACAGCGGGCGGCCATAGGTCGCCTTGGCGAGGGTGTTGACGTACGAGCCCCACGCGGCGAGCGCCGCCCGGTTGGGCGCCTTGTCCCCAGGTCTCTTCCACATCTCGGACGGGTAGCCCTCGACATCGAAGATCCGCGGGTCCGTGGAGGGCCGCGGCGACGAGCCAGCCGGGCGCGCGCCGTTGGCGGCCCCGTAGGCGGGGCCGTCGTCGTCGCGAGCCTCGGCGTCGTGACGAGCACCGGCCTCGCGCGCGGGCCGTTCCACCCGGCTGCCCGCCATGTGGTCGGGGACGCCGGCAGCGATGGCGACAAGGCGGTCGGAGAGCCAGCTGACGAGGTCCTCGTCCCTGCGCAGGACACCCATCGTCACCTGCAGGTTCGCCGATTCCTCGGCCCGCCGCTCTGTCGGGTCGGCTGGGGCGGGCTGGTCGACGCCTCGGTACTCGACGCCGTAGCGGTCCATGAACCGCTTGCGCAGCGTCCAGAACTGCTCGCTGTGCATCGGCCACGGCGATCCGTGGCTCGAGGCGTCGTACTTGTCGTAGCCGCGGCCCTTGCGCGTTCGGAACCAAGCCACCGATGGCACCCGCTGCGGGTTGGCGCCGCACGCCGCGTCGAGCACGGCGCGCGTCACCGGCCCCCATTCCGAGCCTCGCTCGGTACCGACGACCCGCCAGCCGTAGGGGGCGAACCAGTCGACCGGAGTCCCAGCGACCACGCTCGACGCTGGGCGCGGGTCGATGCCGTAGTCGTTCCAGTCGATCAAGAAGACGAGATTGGACAGTCCGAGCCCCCATGCGGTGGCCTTGGTCTCGTGCGCCGCCCCAGGTGTGAGGCCGCCCTCGCCCTCGACGACGAAGACCTTCACCTCCTCGGCGCCTGCTAGTCGGAGAGCCAGAGCCTCGCCGGCGGCGGGCGCCATGCCGTGGCCGGAGGGCCCGGTGTTGAACTTGAGGAAGAGTGTCTTGCCCTCCATCTCCGCGTGGCCAGGCAGGCCGCCGCGGCGGCGAAAGCCCAGCAAGTCCTCCCAGGTGAGCGCAAAGCGCCCCGCCGCGGGCAGCGCGTACTCCTCGTGTCCTGTCGCGTCGAAGCGTGCCCGAAGGCCCTCATTGAGCACGGCGAGGGTGGCATAGACGAGCGGCACCGTGTGGCCCGCCGCGAGCACGAAGCGGTCGGCGTAACGCGCCCACGGCCGGCGCAGGTCGAAGCGCATGCCGCCGGTCAAGAGCAACGACAGCAGGAGGTGGACCTTGGAGCGCGAGCCCCCGGGATGGCCACTCTGGCGGTAGTCGAGGGTGATGTCGATGCACTCGTCGACGAGGTCCTTCAGCACCTCGAGACGGGCGAAGTCGCCGAGAGCGGCGTCGTAGAGCCGTTCGACCTCAGCCTCGCCGGCGGCGATGCGGCGAGGCCTGTCGGCGAGCTGGAGGTGGTGCACGGTCATGATCGAACCTCCGCCCTGAGATGTCGCCGCCCACATCATTGCGTGCGCCCAGGGTGCGGGCCAGTGCCGTTCGTCACGACAGGAGCTGGAGTGCCGGCGCCTGTGGTAAGCCGCCCGCCGCCCGCCGGCCGCCGCCCGCCGCCCGCCGGCCGTCGGAGCACGGACCACGCGTCGGCTCTCGGCGTGGACGAAATTGACTTTCGACCCTGGACAGCGCAGGTGCCAAGCTGGAGCATGACCGCGATGAAGCTTGTATCTCGTATGAAGCTACTTGGCACCGAGAGCGCCTTCGCCGTGCTCGCCAAAGCCCAGGCCATCGAAGCGACCGGGCGGCCCGTCGTGCACCTCGAGATCGGTGAACCCGACTTCCCCACGGCACCTCACATCGTCGCAGGCCGCAGTCGATGCCCTGCACGCGGGCCGGACGCACTACGTGCCATCGCCCGGCATCCCACCCCTGCGAGAGGCGGTGAGCGCCTTCCTCGAGCGCACGGGCCGGCTGCGGGCCCCCGCGGACAGGGTGATCGTGACGCCCGGGGCCAAACCGATCATGTTCTTTACGATCCTCGCCCTTTGCGAGGCCGGAGACGAGGTGCTGTATCCCGATCCCGGCTTCCCGATGTACGAGTCGATCAGCGCCTTCTCGGGCGCGCAGCCCGTGCCGGTCCCGCTTGCGCGAGGAGAACGGGTTCCGGATCGACCCGGCCGAGGTCGAGAGTCTCGTGACCCCGCGCACCAAGCTCTTGATCCTCAACTCCCCCCACAACCCCTGCGGGAGCGCGCTCGACCGCGACGGACTGCGAGGCGATTGCCGATATCGCGCTGCGCCACGATCTCACGGTGCTCACCGACGAGGTCTACTGGGCGATCCGCTACGAGGGAGCGCACGCCAGCGTGCTCGACTTCGACGGGATGGCCGAGCGCACGATCCTGCTCGACGGTTGGTCGAAGACCTTCGCCATGACCGGCTGGCGTCTCGGCTTCGGGGTCTTCCCGGCCGAGCTCGTCGAGCCGATCACCCGGCTGGTCACCAACTCCGTATCCTGCACCTCGGCATTCAGCCAGTACGCCGCCAAGGCAGCCCTCGAGGGGCCCTGGGACCAGGTGGACGAGATGGTTGCGGAGTTCCGCCGGCGCCGTGACGTGGTCGTCGACGGCCTGAACGACATCCCTGGCGTCACGTGCACGAAGCCCGACGGGGCGTTCTACGTCTTCCCCAACGTCAGCGAGCTGGGCATCCCGGCCTCGACCCTGCAGGCGCGCCTGCTGGAGGAGGCCGGCGTCGCGTGCCTGGCCGGGACCGCCTTCGGCTCCTACGGGGAGGGCTACCTGCGCCTGTCGTACGCGAACTCCGTCGAGAACATCCGCGCCGGGCTGCAGTCGATCCGGGAGCTCGTCTCTGCGCTCTAGACGCACCGGCCAGCGATCCCCTTCGGCGCAGCTCGCTTCGACGCGGTGCGAGGAGAGGTGCGAGGAGAGGAGAGTGCAGCGATGAGCAGCGATGCCAACGAGTACGTCGAGACGGTGCTGGCCGAGGTCGAGGCGCACAACCGGGGGGAGGCCGAATTCCTCCAGGCCGTGTCCGAGGTGTTCACGAGCCTCGTACCGGTGCTGGCACGGGAGCCTCACTACCAGGCAGAGAAGATCCTCGAGCGGCTGGCTGAGCCCGAGCGTGTGATCATCTTCCGGGTCCCGTGGGTCGACGACCGTGGCGAGATCCAGATCAACCGTGGCTTCCGCGTCCAGATGAACAGCGCCATCGGCCCCTACAAGGGCGGCCTGCGCTTCCACCCGACCGTCTACCTCGGGCTGCTCAAGTTCCTCGCCTTCGAGCAGGTATTCAAGAACTCGCTCACCACGCTGCCGATCGGCGGCGCCAAGGGAGGTTCCAACTTCGACCCCAAGGGTCGCAGTGATGCCGAGGTCCGGCGTTTCTGCCAGTCGTTCATGACCGAGCTGTACCGGCACATCGGGCAGTTCACCGACGTCCCGGCGGGCGACATCGGAGTCGGCGGCCGGGAGATCGGCTCCCTCTTCGGCCAGTACAAGCGGATCACCAATCAGTTCTCCGGTGCCCTCACCGGGAAGGGCTCGGGCTGGGGCGGTTCGCTGCTGCGGCCCGAGGCCACCGGGTACGGCACCGTCTACTTCGCCGAGGAGATGCTGGCCACGCGCGGCGACAGCCTCGACGGCAAGACCTGCCTCGTGTCGGGCAGCGGCAACGTCGCCCAGTTCACCGTCGAGAAGCTGCTCGAGGTGGGCGCTCTCCCCGTGACGTTGTCGGACTCGGACGGCTTCGTGCACGACCCCGCCGGCATCGGCCTCGAGAAGCTCGAGTGGGTGAAGGAGCTGAAGAACGTGCAGCGGGGCCGCATCCGCGAGTACGCCGACCACTTCCCCGGGTCTCGCTTCGTGCCGGTGAGCGAGCAGGGCGACAACCCGCTGTGGACCGTCCCGGCGCAGTGCGCGTTCCCGAGCGCAACGCAGAACGAGATCTACGGCAAGGACGCGGCCAACCTGATCGCCGGGGGCGTCACCTGCGTGGCCGAGGGGGCCAACATGCCCACGACGCCGGAAGGGATCGAGCAGTTCCTCGCCGCCGGAACCCTCTACGGGCCCGGCAAGGCCGCCAACGCCGGCGGGGTAGCGGTGTCGGCGCTCGAGATGGCCCAGGACTCGGAGCGCCTGCCCTGGACCCGCGAGGAGGTCGACGCCAAGCTGAGCTCGATCATGCGCTCGATCCACGCCCGCGTCCGCGCCGCCGCCGAGGAGTACGGTCACCCCGGCAACTACGTCGTCGGGGCGAACATCGCCGGGTTCCTCAAGGTCGCGGACGCGATGCTCGACGAGCAGGTCTGCTGAGGAGGAGCGGCCAAACGGTCAGCCGACGCGGGTCCGGGCGGTGCACACCAGCCCGCCCGGGACCCGCGCCCGACATCGGTCGCGGGATGAGGCAGGGCCCGCAGCCGAGAGCACGAACCTCGGGCAACGCGAGACAGCGAGACCCAGGGCGAGAGAGCGAGCGACTGGAGACAGGGATGCCGACGCTGGGACTGGAAGATCACATCGTGGACGACGCTGTGTACGAGCGCACCGTCCAGCGCTTTCGGGAGCTGCGCATCCTGCTCCCGACCTTCGCCGAGCTGGCTGAACCGGCGCTCGTCTCCCGCCGCCATACGGGCCGCGCTCGCCGGAGTGAAGCCGGACGAGGCCCACCCGCTCAACCTGTTCCGCGTGCACTGGTACAACGACGAGGACCGTGTCTCGCGAGTCGGCGTTGTCCCGGCCACGTCGTGCTGCCGAGCGAGCTCACCGGCGTGGACGCCCGTATCGTCGTGCTCTTCGGCGACCGGTTCCCGATGATCCACGCCCACAAGGTCCTCGCCAGCTACGGCTGCCTCGCGCCGCGCATCGTCACCGGTCAGTTCGACCCGACGAGCGGACAGGGCGGTCTGGCCCTCGACGGGCAACTACTGCCGCGGCGGCGTCGCCATCTCGCGGGTGATGGGCTGCCGCGGCGTGGCGGTCCTGCCCGAGGGAATGAGCCAGGAGCGGTTCGACTGGCTGGACAGACTGGGTCGCCGACCCCTCCGACGTGATCAAGACGCCGGGGACGGAGAGCAACGTGAAGGAGATCTACGACAAGTGCGCCGAGCTGGCGCGCGACCCGCAGAACGTCATCTTCAACCAGTTCTCCGAGTTCGGCAACTATCTCGTCCACTACCGGTGCACCGGCAGCGCTTTCGGCGAACGTCTTCGAGCTCATGCAAGCGAGGCGAACCGGCTCTTCGCCTCGCGCGCCTTCGTCTCGGCCATCGGGCTCGGCCGGCACGCTCGGCGCAGGCGACTACCTCAAGGAGGCCTACGGCGGCGCGCATCGTTGCCGTCGAGGCGCTCGAGTGCCCGACGATGCTCTCCAACGGCTTCGGCGAGCACAACATCCAGGGCATCGGCGACAAGCACATCCCCTACATCCACAACGTCTACAACACCGATGTCGTGGCGGCGGTGACCGACCGGGCCACCGACCACCTCGCCGTGCTCTTCGGCACGCCCGAGGGCAGGCAGTTCCTGTGCCGACCACCGCCACGTCGACGAGCGCACCCTCGATGCCCTCGACCTCGTTCGGCCTGTCCAGCATCTGCAACGTGCTCGCCGCCGTGAAGACGGCCAAGCTGCTCGGCCTCGGCCCCGACGACGTGCTGATGACCGTCGCCACCGACGGAGCGGCGATGTACGCGAGCGAGCGGGCGCGCATCCTCGCGCGCGACTTCCCCGGCGGCTTCGACCGGACCAGCGCCGGCGAGGTCTTCGGCCGCTGCATGCTCGGGGCCGGCGACGACCACCTCCTCGAGACGACGCTGGAGGACTGCGACTCGCATCTTCAATCTCGGCTACTTCACCTGGGTCGAGCAGCAGGGCGTCGAGCTCGCCGACTTCGTCGCGCGGCGCGACCAGGCCTTCTGGAAGGCGCTGCACGCCAAGCTGTCGACCTGGGACGAGATGATCGGCGAGTTCAACGCCCGCTCGGGGGTCGCCGTCCCATGAGCGGGCCCGCCAGCCGGCTGTCCTGCTCGGGGTGCGGGGCCCACCCAGCCGCGGACGACCCGTATCCCTTCCGCTGCCCGAACCGCGGCATCGGGGACGTCGACCACGTGCTCGTGCGAGTCCTCGACACGGCCGAGCTCGCCTTCCCGCTGCTGGGTGACAGCGAGGCCAACCCCTTCGTCCGCTACCGGGCGCTGCTGCACAGCTACCAGCGTGCCCGCTCCGGGGGGATCGGCGACGACGACTTCGCCGCGCTCGTGCGCCGGCTCGACGACCGCGTCGCCGCCGTCGACGGCCACGGCTTCTGCGAGACGCCCGTGGCGAGAAACGAGCTTCTCTCCTCCACGCTCGGTTTCTCCAGGCGCGGCGGCGTCTGGGTCAAGGACGAGACCGACAACGTCTCCGGCTCGCACAAGGCACGCCACCTGATGGGGGTTGCTCCTGCACCTCGAGGTAGCCGAGCGGCTCGGCCTCTCGGAGTCGGACAACCGTCCCGTGCTGGCGATCGCCAGCTGCGGCAACGCCGCGCTCGCCGCCGGCGTGGTCGCCGCGGCGGGTGGCTGGCGGCTGAGCGTGTTCGTCCCACTCGACGCCGACCCGGTGGTCGTCAAGCGGCTCGTCGACCTCGACTGCGACGTCGTGACCTGCGAGCGTCGTTCGGGCGAACGGGGCGATCCGTGCTACCTGCGTCTGCTCGAGGCGCTCGACCGCGGCTCGGTCCCCTTCACCTGCCAGGGCAACCTGAACGGCTTGGCGATCGAGGGGGGCGAGACGCTCGGCTACGAGATCGTGTCCCAGCTGCGCGCCGCCGGCGTCGTCGCCGACCATCTCGTGGTCCAGGTGGGCGGTGGGGCGCTCGCCAGCGCCTGCATGCAAGCTCTCGCCGAGTCCGTCGCCCTCGGCGCGCTCGAAGTCTCGCCGCGAGTGCACACGGTCCAGACGACGGGCGCGCACCCGCTCGAGCGCGCCTACCACGCGGTTGCGGCGCGACTCGGCGGCTCGGTCGCCGGGCAGGGCCCGACGGAGCGGGGTGCAGCGAATCAGGAGGAGCTGGCGCGGGTTCTGCACGAGGCGGCGCGTCAGCGCTCGGCGTACATGTGGCCCTGGGAGCAGGAACCGAAGAGCATCGCCCACGGGATCCTCGACGACGAGACCTACGACTGGCTGGCGGTCGTCGGTGGGATGCTCGCCAGCGGCGGACGGCCGGTCGTGGTGAGCGAGGAGCGACTGTCGTCGGCCGACCAGCTCGGGTCGAAGGCGGGCTTCGACGCCGATGCCACCGGGACCTCCGGTCTGGCCGGGCTGATCGAGCTCGTCGAGGACGGGACGATCGGCCCCGACGACACCGCTGCGGTGCTCTTCACCGGCATACGGCGCTGAGCGCGATGTCGGCGGGCACCATCGACTCCGACGCAGCGCCGCTGGCCCTGTGCGGGGCGACGGTTGTCGTCGCCCTCGATCCGCCCGAGGTGGTGCGCGCCGACGTCGTCCTCGCGGGGGCGCGTGCAAGCGCTGGGAGCCGCTCCCGCCGGGTGCCTGCGACGGGAGCTGAACGGCGCGCTCGATCGTCCCTGGGAACGTCTGCGCCCATCACCACCTCTACTCGTCGCTGGCCCGCGGGATGCCGTACTCGCTCGCCCCGCCGCGGAACTTCACCGAGATCCTGCAACGGGTCTGGTGGCGCCTCGACCGCGCGCTCGACGAGGAGTCGGTGCGCGCCTCGGCGCTGCGCGGCGGGCTCGACGCCCTGCTCGCCGGCACGACGACGATCGTCGACCATCACGCCTCCCCGAACTACGTCGACGGCTCCCTCGACGTCGTCGCGGACGCGCTCGGCGCGCTCGGCGTGCGCTCGGTGCTGTGCTACGAGGTGAGCGAGCGCGACGGGCCGGAGCGCGCCGCGGCCGGGCTCGCCGAGAACCGGCGCTTCCTCGCCGCACAGCGCCCGCTCGCCCGTGGCATGGTCGGCGCCCACGCCTCGTTCACGCTCTCGGACGAGACCCTGACGAGTTGTGCCGAGCTGGCCGACGCGAGGGCCACGGGCGTGCACATCCACGTCGCCGAGGACGGCGTGGACGAGGAGGACAGCCTCGAGCGCTGCGGCCTGCGCGTCGTCGAGCGGCTCGGCGCCACCGGCGTGCTCACCGAGCGGGCGCTGCTCGCCCATTGCGTACACGTCGACGATGCCGAGGTGGCGCGCATCGAGTCGGCGGGCGCGACCGTCGCCTGCAACCCCCGAACCAACATGAACAACGGGGTCGGGCACTCACCTTTCAACGTGCGGGGCGGACGCGTCGCCTTCGGAACCGACGGCATCGGCGGCGACATGCTCGCCGAGGCGCAGGCGGGTTTCTTCCGCGCCAGGGAGGCCGATCTCACCACGGCCCCGGACTGGCCCCTCGCCCGCCTCGCCGAGGGCGCCCGGCTGGCGGGGCGGGTCTACGGCGAGCCGCTGCTCGGCACGTTGCGCCCAGGGGCGCCGGCGGACCTCTGCGTGCTCGACTACGAGCCGCCGACCCCGCTCGAGCCGGCCAACCTCGCCGGTCACTTCGTCTTCGGGCTCTCGTCGCGTGCCGTGCGCGACGTCTACGTGGCTGGCGAGCGCGTCGTCGCCGACGGCCGGTCGGCCCGCCTCGACGAGGAGGAGGCCGCCGACAGCAGGCGGCCGTGACGCGGCGGCTGTGGCGCCGTCTCGAGCAGATCCCGCCGCATGAGTACTCGCCGGCGGGCCGGAGCGCAGCAGCCGCTGGCCGGAACGCAGCAGCGACGACCAGGGGGACGAGATGAGAGCCGCGCTCTACCTGCAGGACATGCACCCGATCCGCGACGGCATGGAATACAGCCGCTACGCCGAGGAACGCGGCTTCGAGGCCGTCTGGCAGGCGGAGAGCCGGCTCGTGCGAGAGGCGACTGTGCCGATGGCGGCCTATGCCGCGGTGACGAGCAGGATCAAGGTCGGCTCGGGCGTGATCCCGATCTGGACACGCAACGTCGGCCTGCTCGCGGCGACCTTCGTCACCCTCGACGAGCTGGCGCCCGGCCGGGTGATCCTCGGGCTCGGTGCGTGGTGGGAGCCGCTTGCCAGCAAGGTGGGCGTCGACCGCCGCCGGCCGCTGACGGCGATGCGCGAGGTGGTCGAGTCGACGCGCCGGCTGCTGGCGATGGAGCGCGTCAGCTACGACGGCGAGTTCGTGCACCTCGACGACGTCGAGATCGACATCGTCCACGGCGACCGCTCCCCCAAGCACGTGCCGATCTACATCGGCGCGACGGGCATGCAGATGATGGAGCTCGCCGGCGAGATCGCCGACGGGGTCGTGCTCAACTACATGGTGGGCCCCAGCTACAACACCGAGGCGATGGCGCACCTCGCCGCCGGCGCGGCACGCGCCGGCCGTTCGGCGGACGACATCGACCGTCCGCAGCTGGTCGTCTGCTCGCTCGACCACGACCGCAAGGTCGCCCTCGACCGGGCGCGCGAGCTGCTCACGCAGTACCTCGGTCAGCAGCCGCACATCATGAAGGCGAGCGGCGTCGATCCCGACCTGATCGAGGAGATCGGCAAGGTGCTGACCTGGCCCGCCGGGCCCGAGGAGATCCACGCCGCGATGCGCCTCGTCCCCGACGACGCCGTGCAGATGATCACCGCGTCGGGCACCCCCGACGAGTGCCGCGCCAAGGTCGAGGAGTACCTCGCCGCGGGCGCGACCTGCCCGATCCTGTACCCGCTCGGCGACGACGTGCGGCTGATGATCGACACGTTCTCGCAATGAGCGGTGTCCTCGCGGTGAGCAGCCTGCCGAGGGTGCGCAGCCTTGCTGCGGGCACCGTCACGGGCTCGGTCGACCCGTCGAGGAATCGTTCGGTTGAGCAACGCGGCGGCCGGAGGGAGGTGACAGGAATTGTCAGGCCGGATCGACGAGTGCATCAGGGCCCAGCTGGGCCCGACGGCTTCTACAGGACAAGGAGAAGGTAGGAAATGAGGAGCTTCCAAGGTCGTGACATCCTGTCGCTGAAGGACTTCGAGCGCGACGAGTACTTCGAGATCTTCCGGGTGGCCGACGAGCTCGCGCACTATGCCGAGCGCCGCCAGAACGGCACCCTGCTCGCCAGCAAGACGCTCTTGACGGCGTTCTACCAGCCGAGCACCCGCACCCGTCTCGCCACGGAGGCGGCGATGCACCGTCTCGGTGGGCACGTGCTCGGCTTCTCCGACGCGAAGATGACCCGCGCCGGCGACTTCTACCAGGAGAGCATGAAGGACACCGTCCACATGCTCGAGTACTACGGCGACGTGATCGCCATGCGTCACTTCGAGCAGGGAGCGCCGGCGGAGGCCGCCAAGTGGGCCTCGGTCCCGGTGATCAACTGCGGGGACGGCTGGGGCGAGCACCCGACCCAGGTTCTCACCGACCTGTACACGATCTGGAAGGACAAGGGCAAGCTCGACGGGCTGAACGTCCTCTGCGTCGGGGACATGAGGATGCGCACGATGCACTCCATCCTCTACGCGATGTCGCAATTCGATATCCAGGCCTCCCTCGTCCACCCACCGGAGATGTCGTTGCTCGCGGACTTCCGCGCCGACATCGACGAGCGCAACGTGCAGTACCGGGAGGAGGAGAGCGTCGAGAAGTGCATCGGCGAGGCCGACGTGATCTACATGGAGCCGGTCGTGCAGCCGGACTACACCAAGTCACGCGAGGAGGTGCACGAGCACGGGCTCACGCCAACGTCCTACCGGGTGACACGTGAGCTGCTGCGGAGCAAGGCCAAGAGCGACGTCATCATCTTGCACTCTCTGCCGCGGATGGACGAGTTGCCCCCCGAGGTCGACGCCACCCGCCACGCCCGCTACTGGTACGAGGCCTTCAACGGCGTGGTGATGCGCATGGCGCTGCTCGCCATGGTCCTCGGCGCGATCGAGTAGGAGCCGGCGATGCAGACCCATCTTCGAGGTCGCGACGTCATCGACCTGAGCGAGTGGACCAAGGACGAGATCGACACGCTGCTCGACGTCGCCTTCGAGCTGAAGCGTGACCGCGCGCTCGGCCGACCACACCCGTTGCTGCGCGACAAGGTGCTCGCGATGCTGTTCTTCTTCTCGAGCACGCGCACCCGCGCCTCCTTCGAGGCGGGCATGGCCCAGCTCGGCGGTCATGCTCAGTTCATCGAGAGCCGCACGACCCAGATCGCCCACGGCGATACGGCCAAGGAGATCGGCGAGATCCTCGGCCGCTACAACGACGGCATCGCCATCCGCAACGTCGACTGGGGCGTCGGCAACGGCTACATCCGGGACGTGGCCAGGGCCAGCCGGGTGCCCGTGCTCAACATGCAGTGCGACGTCTACCACCCCCACCAGTCGCTGGCGGACCTGATGACCGTCATCGAGCGTTTCGGCGACCCGCGCGGGCGGACGGCGACGATCAGCTGGGCGTGCGCGTCCAGCTACCAGAAGCCGATCAGCGTGCCGCAGAGCCTGGCACTCTTGCTGCCGCGCTTCGGGATGAACGTCCGGCTCGTCTACCCGCCCGAATTCGAGCTGATGCCCGGGTTGATCGAGCAGGCGAAGGACTTCGCCCGCACGGCGCACGTCTCCTTCGAGGTCTCGCACGATTTCGACGAGGGCATCCGCGGAAGCGATGTCGTCTACGCCAAGAGCTGGGGAGCGGCGCTCACCACCACCGACGAGGCCGAGGGAGTCAGGCTGATCGAGAAGTACAGCGACTGGATCACCGATGCCCGCAGGATGGCGACCGCAGCGGACGGTGCGATCTACATGCACCCGCTGCCTGCCGACCGCAACGTCGAGGTCACCGACGAGGTGATCGACGGCCCGCAGTCGGCGGTCTACGACCAGGCAGAGAACCGCCTGCACGGCCAGAAGGCCGTCATGGCGCTGACGATGGGATGAGGGCGATGGCGCGCAGCCGAAGGAAGCTCGCCGTCGTCGCCATCGGCGGCAACTCCCTGATCAAGGACAAGATGCACCAGGACGTGCGCGACCAGTACATCGCCGCGCACGAGACGACCGAGCACGTCGCGGCGATGGTCGAGGACGGCTGGGACGTGGTCGTCGGCCACGGCAACGGGCCGCAGGTCGGCTTCATCCTCCGGCGATCCGAGCTCGCCGCGCACGAGCTGCACGAGGTCCCCCTCGACGTGTGCGGGGCCGACTCACAGGGGGCAATCGGCTACGCCCTCGCCCAGAACCTGCAGAACGTCCTACGCCGGCGGGGGATCGACAGGCCGGTGGCAGCGGTCGTCACCCAGACCGAGGTCGGGCGCGACGATCCCGCCTTCCAGCACCCGAGCAAGCCGATCGGCTCCTTCATGGACGAGGAGGAAGCCAAGCGCCGCAGGGAGCAGGACGGCTGGGACGTGGTCGAGGACGCCAACCGCGGCTGGCGGCGTGTCGTCGCCTCGCCCCGTCCGTTGCGCATCATCGAGCTGCCCGCGCTCGGCTTCCTGATCGACGCCGGCGTGATCGTCGTCGCCGTCGGAGGTGGCGGGATCCCCGTCGTCACCGGCGACGATGGCGACCTGCACGGCGTCGAGGCGGTGATCGACAAGGACCTCGGCTGCTGCCTGCTCGCCCGCGAGCTCGAGGCTGAGCTGTTCCTCGTCACCACGGCCGTCGAGAAGGTCGCCCTCGGGTTCGGCACGCCCGAGCAACGTTGGGTCGACCACCTGAGCCTGGCCGAGGCGTGCGCCTACCTCGCCGAAGGGATTCACTTCGCCAAGGGCAGCATGGCGCCGAAGATCGAGGCGGCGGTGGAGTACCTCGAGCATGGCGGCAAGAGGGTGATCATCACCGACCCCGCCCACGTCGAGCTCGCTCTGGTGGGCAAGACCGGCACTGAGCTCACTGTGGACTAGGAGCTCACGCTCGGCTCCGCACTGCGGAGGCAAATCCGGCTCCGGCTCGCCCGCCCAGACCCAGCGGGAGCCGGGGGCCGGCAGAGGCGGCTGCGGCCTACACGGCGCAGCCGCCTCGTTCGCGTCCGGCGTCGGACTGCAGTCGGCTCACCGGCCGCCGCGACGTGGCGACTGCTCGCCTCGGCGCCAACGCACGGAACACACGGGACACGCCGAAAACGCGCTTGATACATCGATAATCCGGCATGGGCGAGTCAGATCAACGTGATCTCCGCCTGAAAGCCCGATATTCCGCGGAAAAACGGGCCGCAGCGACCCCCGCGGGCGTTAGCCAGTCGTATAACTTCTCCAGTCATGCCGAGCACGAAACCTCGTCTCGGTCCGCGCCGCGGCCCGCGCTCGGCACCTGTGCTGGTGCTCGTCGTCGCGATCGTGGCCGCCACGGTCGTCATCGCGCTGCACCTGCGGGGAGGCATCTTCTCGTCGTCCCCGACCCCGAGCACGCTGCCGGCGCCACCGTCGACCCTTGCCCCGAGCTCCACGTCTGTCGGACCGCCGAACTCGATCGGGCCGCCGACGCTGCCTCCGACGACAGCGGTGCCCCCCTCCTCGCTCCCGCCGACCTCGACCTCGACCACGACCACGACCACGCTGCCGCGCCCCAAGGCGGTCACATGGTCGGGGCCGACGTGGGAGACCGCGGCGAGCGGTCACATCTACATGTCATCGCCGACGACCGCCCTGATCGGCCACGAGGACGTGGTCGCCGTCGGGACCGAGTCGGGCGAGGTCGAGCTGCTCGACGCCGCGACCGGACAGGAGCTCCCCGGCTGGCCGCAACGCGTGGCCGCCCCAGCCGCCGAGCCCGCCGCGGTCGAGTCGAGCCCGACGATCGCCTGGCTCGACGGCCCCGCCCGTCCGCCGACGATCATCGTCGGCACGGGCTCGACGTCTGTGAACCACGGTCACACTGTCGGCGAGGTGGAGGCGTTCAACCTGAACGGGACGGCTCGTTTCGTCTATCGCGTCGGCCGGATCGGCCCCGGCACGGCGACGGGCGTCATCTCCTCGCCGGCCATCGGCGACGTCACCGGGGACGGTCAGCTCGACATCGTGTTCGGCTCCTGGGACCACATGCTCTACGCGCTCACCCCGGCGGGAACGCTCGTGCCCGGCTTCCCGGTCGACAACCTCGACACGATCTGGTCATCGCCCGCTCTCTACCACGTGCGGGGGCCGGCGCCCCTCGACGACATCTTCGTCGGCAGCGACGCATCCGGCAGGGAAGGCTGCTTCGGTGGCTTCATCACCGACTACAGCTACGCCGACGGCGCGCCCACGAAGGTCTGGCAGCATTGCGAGCACCAGACGATCTGGTCGAGCCCGGCGATCGGTGTGATCAACTCGACCGGCCGGCCGGCCGTCGTCGTCGGGACCGGGTTCGGTGAGACAACCTATGGAGCGAGCTCGGCCGAGCTGCTGGCGTTCTATGCCAACGACGGCGCGACGGTGCCGGGCTGGCCGGTCGCCACCGACGGCCCCACCCCGGGCTCGCCGGCGATCGGCAACGGGCCGAAAGGCCAACCGATCGTCGTGGCGACGAGCTGGAACTGCAATGGCGCCGATGAGCAGTCATGCTTCTACGCCAACGACTCGACGGTCCTCGAGGTCGCCGGGAACGGCCACCTCCTCGGCTCGGTCGGCATCCTCGGAGCGACCGCGCTCAGCTCACCGGTGCTCGTTCCACTGCGCGGCGAGCGTGTCGACGACATCCTGGTCGGCGCGGCCTCGGGGCTCTACGCAATCTCGTCGAGCCCAGAGCACGCGCCGGGCCTGGGCCGTCTCCCGAAGCTTCCCTTCCTCTACGGCGTGACGCCCGGCTCGACGATCGGCCCGGACTGTCCCGTCAACAACGCGCCGGCACTGGTCGACCTTCCCGGGTCCGGCCCGGCTGCGGGGTGGCACGTCATCGACGCCTGCGGCGGACCGGTCGCCCTCGGCCTGCCGGCAGAGGTCGCCAGCTATCGCTTGCCTGTGCAACCGAAGTCGTACGTAGCGATCTGGCCGCAGTTCCACGACATGCCCGAGCACGACGGTGTGGCGAGCGACCCGGCCCAAGGCGACCCGGTCCCGCCGGCAAGCTGAGCCGGAGGGGCGCGTCAGGCGGCCTAACTTGCCACGCCAGAGCGCCGTGCTCCCGCTCGCGCACGTCAGGCGGCCTACCTCGTTACGCCAGAGCGCCGCGCTCGCGCACGACCCGCGCTGAGCCACGAGCCGCGTACCCCGGCACCGCCGTCAGCTGAGCACGTAGGCGTCCTGCTCCTCCATCTCGCTGTCCAGCCCGGCCTGCTCGACAACGTCGGGCACCCGCACCGGCGAGACGGCGTTGATCAGCTTGAGGATCACCCAGGTAGCGCCGAAGGCATACGCAGCGATGAGCAACGCTGCCGCGACCTGCTTGCCGAGCAGCGCCGGATTTCCGGCGATCAGGCCGTTCGCCCCCGCAGCGTTCACGGAGAGGTAGGCGAACACACCGACGAGGATCGACCCGAACAAGCCGCCCATGCCGTGCGCCGCCCAGACATCGAGCGCGTCGTCCCACTTCATCTTCGTGCGGAACGCGACCGCCAGGTAGCAGACAAGTCCGGCGCCAAGGCCGACGAGGAACGACGCCCACGTGGGTACGAACCCGGCGCAGGGCGTGATGCAGGCGAGCCCGGCCACCGCGCCGGTGAACGCACCGACGATGCTCGGTTTTCCCGACCGCCACCAGCTCACGCCGAGCCAGGTGCACATCGCCACGGACGCAGCGATGTCGGTGTTGACGAAGGCTTGGGCGGCGACGCCGTCGGCGGCGAACGCCGAACCGGCGTTGAAGCCGAACCACCCGAACCACAAGAGACCCGTGCCGAGACCCACGAACGCGACATTGTGCGGAACGGTCCGCTCGCCCGGCCCGAACTTGCGAGAACCGACGACCCAGACGGAGGCGAGCGCAGCGAAGCCTGCGCTCGTGTGGACGACCATCCCGCCGGCGAAGTCGAGCACACCCCACTTGGCAAGGAACCCGCCGCCCCAGATCCAATGCACGATCGGTACGTAGACGAGCAGGCTCCAGGCGACGAGGAAAGCGAGGTAGCTCTTGAAGTGGACCCGGTCGGCGAAGGCGCCGGTGATCAGTGCCGGGGTGATGATGGCGAACATCTCCTCGAAGGAGAAGTGGGCGAATGCCGGGATATGCGGTGCCCAGGGCCCCGGGGTGGCACCGACATGCTGGAGGAACGCCCAGGAGAAGTTGCCGATCACGCCGCCCACGTTGCCGGAGAAGGCGAGCGAGTAGCCGACGGCCACCCAGATGACGGTGACCACACCCATCGAGATGAACGTCTGCATCATGATCGCCAGAACGTTCTTGCGGCGGACGAGGCCGCCGTAGAAGAACGCCAGGCCTGGGGTCATCACCATCACCGAGCGCGGCGCACACGAGGACAAACGCAGTGTCACCTGTGTCGATCACGCTACCCCTCCTTCAGGAGAGGGCCGCTTTGCGATCCGCGGTCACCATGGGCCGGGTCGGTGCGACCCCGATGACGACGTTATGTGCTCGGCATCTGGACGGGGCAGGGCCGAACGGCCCGACGTGGGGCAACTGGGCAGGGCGGAACCGCCCGAATTGGGAGCGACCCGGCCCTTCCCGGCCCCTCTCGGCGTGGCGCCTCCACGGAGTCGCGCCGACCCGGCATCCCCCCGGCGGCCCGCGGCACCGGCTCCTCAGTCGACCGCCGGTCAGCCCCGAGCCGCCAGATGGACCGCCTCGATGATCTTCTGGTAGCCCGTGCAACGGCAGAGATTGCCGGCAAGCGCCTCGCGAATCTCGTCGTCGTCAGGATCGCGGACAGCGTCGCAACAGGTCGTGGGCGGCCATCACGAGCCCAGGGGTGCAGAAGCCGCATTGCACCGCTCCCGCCTCGACAAAGGCGCGCTGCAACGGGTCGAGTTGCTCGGAACCCCCGTCCGCTGCACGCGGGTCCGAGGCCGCGAGCCCTTCGATCGTGGTCACCTCGCGGCCCTCGGCCTGACCCGCAAGCACCAGACACGCGCACACGAGCACGCCGTCGAGGTAGACCACGCAGGAGCCGCACTCTCCCTGCTCGCAAGCGTTCTTGCTGCCCGACAATTCCAGGTGCTCGCGCAGGAGGCGCAGCAGGCTCTCGCTGGGGTCGACGTCCCCGGCGGAGCACGCCTGCCCGTTGACCGTGCAGGAGACCCTCATCATCCCTCCCCCGTGCCGGCTCGGTACTCCTCCCAGCACCAGGACAAGAGGCGCCGGGCGAGCACGCCGAGCGCGTGCCGTCGGTACGCAGCGCTACCGCGCACGTCGTCGATCGGCTGAGCAGCTGCGGAGACCAGCTCGGCGAATCGGACGTAGACGTCCTCGCCGAGCGCGGCGCGCGACTCCCACGCACCGCTCTCTGCGAGGTGGCCGTCGATGAACTCCTCGGCTGCCAGCGCACGCAGCGGCACCGGGGCCGCCGAGCCGATCCCCGTGCCGACGCGGCGCGTCGTGGGGTGCAGCGCCAACGCCAGCGAGCACACGGCGATCACCATGGCGTTGCGCGTGCCGACCTTGGCGAATGCCTGCGGCCCGTCGGCGCGGGGAATCCAGACCGAGGCGATCAGCTCGTCGGGCCGCAGCACGCTGCGCTTGGGGCCTGTGAAGTACTCGCTGACCGGGATCGTGCGGCTGGCCGTGGCGGAGGCGAGCTCGACCTCGGCGCCGCAGGCGAGCAGCGGCGGGTGGCAGTCGCCGGCGGGCGAGGCAGAGCCGAGGTTGCCCCCCACCGTGCCCCGATTGCGGATTGGCGGCGAGCCCACCGTGCGGGACGCCGCGGCGAGCGCGGGCAGGTCGCCCGCGGCGCCACGAATGAGGGCGTCGTAGGTGACGCCGGCACCGATGCGGACCTGCCCGTCCTCGCGGCCGAGGGCACGCAGCTCCTCGAGGCGCGACAGATCGAGCAGCGCCCCGGGATGACGGCGATCGAAGTTGAGCTCGACGAGGACGTCCGTCCCCCCGGCGACGGCGAGAGCCTCGGGGTGCGCCGCCCGCGCCTCGAGCGCCTCGGGCCAGGTCGCCGGCTGGAGAAAGGTCGCCGCGGTCATGCCTGCCTCGGTTGCACGATCATAGTCATCACATCAGCTGCTGCTGGCCGGAGGTCATGGCGAAGTAGTACGGGACGGCTTCCTGCCCCGGGACGTCGGGCACCGGCGGCGGCCCGGCTGTCGCCGCAGGGCCTGCCAGCCCGACGAGCTCGTCGGGGCTCACCGGGGCGCGGTTGAGCTCGCGGCCGGTCGCGTCGCGGAGCGCCGCGACGACGGCGGCGGTGGCGACGACCGTCGGCGACTCGCCGATCCCCTTCAAGCCGTACGGGGTCTCCGGCTGCGGCTGCTCGATCGCGACGGTCTGCACCGGTGGCATGTCGAGGATCGTCGGCACGAGGTAGTCGGTGAAGGACGCGTTGCGAATGACGCCGTCACGTAGCTGGACCTGCTCCATCAGTGCGAGCCCGAGGCCCTGCGCGGTCCCGCCCTCGACCTGGCCGGTGAAGCCGAGCGGGTTGAGGATCCGCCCGACGTCGATCGCCGCCGCGATCTGCAGCACGCGCACGAGCCCGAGCTCCTCGTCGACCTCGACGACGGCACGCTCGGCGGCGAACGCGAAATAGGCGTGTGTGTCGCCCTGGCCGTGCTCGTCGAGCTTGCCTGTGCGACGGTGGTGGTAGACGGCCTCGGCGACGACCGGCTCGGCGAGCAGGTCGGGCAGCGCGGCGAGCTGCTCGCCGCCGGCAGTGACGAAACCGTCGGCGAGCAGAGGCGTCGCGCCATTCGCAGCAGGGACCTCGTCGGGAGCGGGGACGCGGCCGGCGGCGGCCGGGGCGGCGCCATCCGGCGCGGCAGCGGGCGCGCGGCGAACAGCGCCTGCGCCCGGGCGAAGAGCTCCTCGCGCACCTTGGCACACGCCATCTGCACCGCTCCGCCGGCCATCGTCGACTGGCGAGACGCCGAGGTCGAGCCAGCGTTTCCGACCAGGGTATCTGTCGGGTGCATCACGACGTCGCCGACATCGAGCTCTGTGCGCACGATCTGCGCGAGCAGCGTGTACAGCCCCTGACCCATCTCGACGGCTGCGGTGTGGATCTCCGCCTGCGGCTCTCCATCCTCGAGGCGCAACGTGACGCGCGCCGTGGCCGCGTCGTCGAAGCCTTCGCTGAACGCGACGTTCTTGAAGCCGACGGCGAGACCGACGCCGCGCTTGAGGCCCTCGCCACGCGTGACGTTCCCGGTGCCGCCGGGGTAGTGGAGCGCGTCGCGGCCGGCGACCGGCTCGGGCTCGGGAGCGGGATGGCGCTGCACGCCTCGATCAGCTCGCGTACCGGCGCAGCGCCGTGCACCACCTGACCGGTCGGCAGGGTCGAGCCGGGTCCGAGGGCGTTGCGCAGGCGCAGCTCGACGGGGTCGATGCCGAGCTCGCCGCGCCAGCTTGTCCATCTGCGCCTCGTGGGCGAAGCAGACCTGGGGCGCACCGAAGCCGCGCATCGCTCCGCACGGGGGGTTGTTCGTGTAGACGACGGTCGCCTCGACCTGCACGTTGGGCACCTCGTACGGCCCGGCGGCGAAGGTGGCAGCGTTGCCGACCACCGCTGGCGAGGAGGACGCGTACGCGCCGCCGTCGAACATGAGACGTGCCGTCACCGTGACGAGCTTGCCGTCGCTGGTCGCTCCGTGGCGCATCCAGATGCGCGAGGGGTGGCGGTGGACGTGGCCGTGGAAGGATTCCTCGCGCCCGTAGCTGAACTTGACGGGCTTGCCGGTGCGAAGCGCCAGGAGGCAGGCGTGGATCTGCATGTGGATGTCCTCGCGCGCCCCGAACGCCCCGCCCACGCCGGCGAGGTGCAGGCGCACCTTCTCTTGCGGCAGGCCGAGGCACGGGGCGATCTGCTCGCGGTCGACGTGCAGCCACTGCGTGGCGACGTAGAGGTCGAGACCACCGTCGTCGGCGGGCACCGCCAGCCCCGCCTCGGGACCGAGAGGGGCCTGGTCCTGCATCGCCGTCTCGTAGTAGCCCTCGACCCAGACCTCGGCGGGCGCGCTCGCCGGCTCGCCGCGGACGATGTGCACGTGTCGCAGCACGTTGCCGAACTCGTGCAGCTTCGGCGCATCGGGCGAAAGCGCCTGCTCCATGTCGAACACGCCAGGCAACGGCTCGAGCTCGAGCTCGATGCGGCGCAGCGCAGCCCTCGCCTCATGGGAGCTGCGCGGCGGCGAGCACGGCGATCGGCTCGCCGGCGTAGCGCACGACGTCCTCGGCGAGCACCGGCTGGTCGTCGAAGTTGAGGCCGAAGCGGTTCTTGCCGGGGACGTCGGACGCCGTCATCACGGCCGCGACACCGGGGCTCGACCACGCGCCGCTCAGGTCGAGCCGGCGGATGCGCGTGTACGCGAGGTGCGATCGCAGTGTCGCGCCGAACAGCATGCCATCACGGTGGAGGTCGCTCGCATAGGCGAAGGAGCCCGAGGTTTTGGACACGCCGTCGCTGCGGGGCGTCCGCTCGCCCAGCCGGCCTCGTGTTTCGCCTCTCGTGCCGACGATCGTGGTGGTGCTCAACGCTTCGGCTCGTCCCTTCGGTCCTCGCCGGCGTCGGGCCCCGCGCGACGACCAGTGGTGCTGCGAATCGCCCGCACGAGTCTCCAGGCTAGGAGATCCTGGCCGGCATGTCAGAGCCGAACGTCGCGGAGTTCGAAGCGGGGGCGTTCGGGACCTTCGGGCCTGGTGGCACGAGGAGGGCGCTCGTAGACTGCGAGCGTGCCGTCACGGCGGGGAAGCCGGAGAGTCCTGGCCGTTGCCCGGGGTGACGAGCCGGCCGATCTCGTGATCAGCGGGGGGCGGGTCTTCGTCCCGGGCACGCGGGAATGGATCGCCACCGATCTCGCGGTGGCCGACGGCGTGATCGCCGGCTGGGGGCCTCGCGAAGCGGCAGAGGTCGTCGACGTGGACGGCGCGTGGCTCACCCCGGGTCTCGTGGACGCGCACATGCACCTCGAGTCCACCAAGCTGTGGGTCGGCGAGTTCGTCCGCACGGTGCTGCCGCTCGGCACGACGGCCGTCGCGGCCGACCCTCACGAGCTCGCCAACGTCTTCGGGGTCCCCGGCGTCGCCGCCCTGGCGGATGCGGCGGCGCACCTGCCCTTCACCTTCGGCATCTGCGCGTCGAGCTGCGTGCCGGCCTCGCCCTTCGAGAGCCCGGGCGCCGAGCTGCGCCACGGCGAGATCGTGCAGCTGCTCGAGGAGCACGGGGCGATCGGCGTCGCCGAGATGATGGACTTCCCCGGCGTGATCGACGGCGACCCCGAGGTGCTCGCCAAGATCGCAGCCGCCGGCCGCCGGCGCGTCGACGGCCACGCCCCCGGCGTACGCGGCCGCCGGCTCGACGCCTACCTCGCCGCCGGCGTCGAGTCCGATCACGAATGCACCGACCTCGAGGAGGCCGACGAGAAGCGGCGCAAGGGGATGTGGCTGTTCGTGCGAGAGGGCTCCGCGTCGCGCAACCTGGCCGCGCTGATGCCCTCCGTCATCCGCCACGGTACCGAGCGCGTCGCTCTCTGCACAGACGACCGCGAGCCGCACACCCTCCTCGAGGACGGCCACATGAACGACTGCGTCCGCCTCGCCGTGGCCGCCGGTGCCCGGCTCGAGGACGCCCTCGTGCTGGCCACGAGCAACCCCGCGGGGTACCACGGCTTCGATCATCTCGGCTGGCTGGCGCCCGGCTACCAGGCCGATGTCGTCTGCTTCGAGGACCTCGAGCGCCTCGTGCCGGCCCGCGTGTGGCAGGCCGGGGGGCTCGTGGCGGCCGGAGGTCGGATCGTCCCGGGAGCCGTTCCCGACGCGTCGCCCCCGGAGTGGATGCTGCACTCGGTCCATCTGGAGCGCCCGCCGACGCCGGAGGATTTCGGCCTCGCACCGCCCGCCGGCGGCCTTGCGAGGGTGATCGGTGTGAGCTCACGTTCGCTGTCGACGACCGACCTGGTGCTCGACGTCGGCACACTGGCCGGCGCCGGAGACGTGGCCCGGATCGGGGTGGTCGAACGGCACCACCGCACCGGGCGTGTCGGGTTGGGCTACGTGAGCGGCTTCGGGCTCACGCGCGGCGCGCTCGCCTCGACGGTGGCACACGACGCGCACAACTGCATGGTCGTGGGCGCCATCGACGGCACAGGGCCGCGCGAGATGGCGGCTGCGGTCGCCCGGCTTGCCGAGATCGGCGGCGGTCAGGTCGCCGTGCTCGAGGGACGGGTCCTCGCCGAGGTGCGCCTGCCGATCGGCGGCCTGATGAGCGACCGGCCAGCCGGCGAGGTCGCCGCCGACGCCCGGCGCCTCGGCGACGTCGCCGCCCGCGAGCTCGGCGTGACCCTCGAGGAGCCCTTCATGCAGCTGAGCTTCCTCGGGCTCTCGGTCATCCCGGAGCTGCGCATCACCGATCGCGGCCTGGTCGACGTGACGAGGTTCGCGCTCACCGCCCTCGACGCGGTCTAGGCGCCGTCCTGGCGGCCGTCGATGCGGTCGAGGCCCTCACCCCGTCGCAGGCCGAGCCCCACCTCCTGCGCTTCGTGCGCCTCCCGCGACGGGCTCCGATCGGCCCGGGACCTGCGATGCCGGAACGCGAGTGGCATCATCGCTGAGGACGAGGAAGGGGACTGCCATGAGCCGTCACGCTGAACTGCTGGCGCGGCACCGCGCCGTGCTGCCGAGCTGGATCGCTCTCTTCTACGAGGAGCCGATCGCCCTCGTCGACGGGGAGGGGCGCCACGTCGTCGACGCCGAGGGCAACCGCTACCTCGACTTCTTCGGCGGGATCCTCACCACGATGGTCGGCTACAACATCCCCGAGATCGTCGAGGCGGTGCGCGAGCAGGCCGGCAAGATGGTCCACACCTCGACGCTGTACCTGATCGAGGACCAGATCACTCTCGCCGAGCGCATCGCGCAGCGCTCGGGAATCCCCGACGCCAAGGTCTTCTTCACGAACTCGGGGACCGAGGCCAACGAGACCGCCCTGCTGCTCGCCGCTCTGGCCCGGCGGTCCAACCAGGTGCTCGCCCTGCGCGGCAGCTACCACGGCCGCTCCTTCGCCACCGTCGCCGTCACGGGCAACCGCGGCTGGTCCGCGTCGTCGCTCTCCCCGCTCGCCGTCAGCTACGTTCACTCCGGCTACCGCTATCGGTCGCCGTGGCGCGACCTCGACGACGCGGCGTACACCGCAGCGTGCGTCGCGGACCTGCGCGACGTGATCGCCACGACCACCGCGGGGGACATCGCCTGCATGATCGCCGAGCCGATCCAGGGCGTGGGCGGATTCACCGTCCCTCCCGACGGCTTCTTCGCCGCGATGAAGGAGGTGCTCGACGAGCTCGGCGTGCTGTTCGTCTCCGACGAGGTGCAGACCGGCTGGGGCCGCACAGGTGAGCACGCCTGGGGCATCGACGCGCACGGGATCGTCCCGGACGCGATGACCTTCGCCAAGGGCCTGGGGAACGGGTTGGCGATCGGCGGCCTCGTCGCGCGAGCAGACCTGATGGACGGCGTGCGCACGAGCTCGATCTCGACTTTCGGCGGCAACCCGCTCGCCACCCGTGCGGCGCTGGCCACGCTCGACTACCTGGACGAGCACGACCTGCAGTCCAATGCCCTCAAGGTCGGCAATCGCCTGATGGACGCCGTGCGCAACAACTCGGCGGACAACCCGATCGTCGGCGAGGTGCGCGGCAAGGGCCTGATGATCGGCGTCGAGCTCGTCGAGCCCGGCGGCACCGACCCGAGCCCGTCGGCCGCTGCCAGAGTGATGGAGGAGACCAAGCGCCGCGGCCTGCTGATCGGCAAGGGCGGGCTGCACGGGAACGTGTTGCGCATCGCCCCGCCGCTCAGTCTCACCGAGCAGGAGGCGGACGAGGGCGCCGGGCGCCTCGGCGAGGCGCTGGGCGCCGCCGCTTCGGCTTCGGCGAGGCCGCCAGGGTCGGCGAGGCCGTCGGCGTCGGCGTCGGCGTCGGCGTCGGCGTCGGCGTCGGCGTCGGGAGCGTGACCGTCGCCGGAGCCGCCGTGCCGTCGACGCTCCCCGACCCCTACGGCCTCGCCCGCCGGGCGGCCGACCAGATCGCCGAGCGGACCGGCCGGGCTCACCACGACGCGGCCATCGTGCTCGGCTCGGGATGGCAGGAAGCGGTGGCCGACCTCGGCAGTGCTCCGGTCGAGATCGTCGCGCACGAGCTGCCGGGATTCGCGCCGCCGAGCGTCGCCGGGCACCACGGGTTGATGCGCTCGGTCGAGGTCGGCGAGCGGAACGTGCTGCTCTGCGTCGGCCGGGTGCACCTCTACGAGGGCCGCTCGCCCGCCGAGGTCGTGCATCCCGTGCGCACCGCCGTGCTCGCCGGAGCGAGCACGATCGTGCTGACCAACGCCGCGGGCGGGCTCAACCCGCACTACCGGCCGGGTCAGGCAGTGTTGATCGCCGATCACCTCAACCTGACCGGCAGCTCGCCGCTCGCCGGCCCGCCGCCGCCCGAGGGCCTGCCCGGCCGCTTCGTCGACCTGACGGCCGCCTATGACCCGGCCCTGCGCTCCCTCGCTCGGGAGGCTGACGCCGCCGTCGAGGCGGCCGCGGCCGCGGCAACGGACCAGGGTGGAGGCGGCGCGGCGGCCGACGGCACAGGAGGCGTCGGCCTCGCCGCCGGTGCCGACCTGGCGCCGGGCACCGGGCTCGCCGAGGGCGTCTACGCCGGCCTCGTCGGCCCTCACTACGAGACCCCGTCGGAGGTGGCGATGCTCGCCCGGCTTGGCGCCGACCTCGTCGGCATGTCGACGGTCCTCGAGACGATCGCCGCTCGTCACCTCGGCGCCGGCGTGCTGGGGATCTCGCTCGTGACCAACCTCGCCGCCGGCGTCTCGCCGACAGCGCTGCACCACGACGAGGTGCTCGCCGCCGGCAAGCGGGCCGCGCCCGCACTCGGTCGGATGCTCGCCGCGCTCTCCGGGCGGCTCCCGCTGTCGCCACGGTGAGCGACACGACGAGCGGCGACACGGCGAGCGGCGACACGGCGAGCGGCGACACGGCGAGCGGCGACACGACGAGCGGCGACACGGCGAGCGGCGACACGGCGAGCGGCGACACGGCGAGCGGCGGCTCGACGAGCGGCCGTGCCGGCGTCCCGGATGCCCTCGTCGCCGAGGTTCGAGCCTGGCTCGAGGAGGACCCCGACCCGGAAACCCGCGAAGAGCTCGCCGCACTGCTCGACGCCGGCGACGTCGCCGCGCTCGAGGAGCGCTTCGCCGAGCCGCTCGAGTTCGGTACCGCTGGGCTGCGCGGCGCGCTCGGCGCCGGCCCGGCGCGGATGAACCGCCTCGTCGTCCGCCGCACGACGGCCGGCGTCGCGCGATGGCTCGTCGGTCAGGGCGAGACGGTCGCCTCGGCAGGCATCGTCGTCGGGCGTGACGCCCGGCATGGCTCGGCACAGTTCGCTGCCGACGTCGTCGAGGTCGCCGCCGCCCTCGGCGTGCGCGTGCGCGTGCTCCCGCAACCGCTCCCGACCCCGCTCACCGCCTTCGCCGTGCTGCACTACGGCGCTGGCGGCGGGGTCATGATCACCGCCAGCCACAACCCGGCCGCAGACAACGGCTACAAGGTCTACGCCTCCGACGGCGCGCAGATCGTCCCGCCCGACGATCGCTTGATCGCCGCCGCGGCGCTGGCCGGGCAGGTCCCGCGCCCGGGAGCCGCGCCGGCGAGCGAGGGGCTCGTGATCGAGGTCGAGCGCGACGAGCTGCTCGCTGCCTACGCCGCGGCCGTGCTGGCGGTGCTGCGCCCCGACGGCCCCCGCGAGCTGCGCCGCGGTCTACACCCCGGTGCACGGGGTTGGGGGTGGGGTGCTGCCGTGGCTGATGCAGCGCGGCAGGTTTCGCCCCGCCGATCCCGGTGCCACAGCAGTTCGACCCCGACCCCGACTTCCCGACGGCGCCCTTCCCCAACCCCGAGGAGCCGGGCGTGCTCGACCTCGCGCTCGGCGCGCGGCCCAGGCCGGCGCCGACGTGATGATCGCCAACGATCCCGACGCCGACCGGCTCGCCGTCGCCGTGCCGGGTGAGCCGGGAGCCGCAGCCGCCACAGCCGCCACAGCCGCCGATTGGCGCGTGCTCACCGGCGACGAGCTCGGTGCCCTGCTCGGCGACGAGCTGATCGCTCGCTACGCCGGCGTTTCCCGCGCCGTCGGCGATACGACGCCGGTCGTTGCCAGCTCGATCGTGTCCTCGAGCCTGCTCGGCAAGATCGCCGCCGCTGCGGGCGTCGTCTTCATCGAGACCCTCACCGGCTTCAAGTGGATCGCCCGCGCCGCCGACGGCGTGCCCGGCGGCCGACTGCTGTTCGGCTACGAGGAGGCGCTCGGGTACACCGTCAGCCCGGCCGTACGCGACAAGGACGGCCTCTCGGCGGCGCTCCTCGTCGCCGAGCTCGTCGCCGAGGCACGTGAGCAGGGCCGGGCGCTCACGCAACGGCTGGACCGGCTCGAGGAGCGATTCGGAGTGCACGCGACGGCTCAGTGGTCGTTGCGCCTCGAGGGGGCGGGGGCGCATCAAGAGCTCGTCGCGATCGTCGATCGCTGGCGGCGCAACCCGCCGACACGGCTCGGCGGCCTCGAGGTCGTGGAGGTGATCGACCTCGAACAGCCTCGTGCCGGCCTGCCGGCGACGGCCGGCGTGTTGCTGCGGCTCGGCTCGCCCTCAGATCACGCCGACGCCGAGGATCCACTCGGGCCGACGGCTCGGGTCGTCGTCCGCCCGAGCGGCACCGAGCCGAAGCTCAAGGCCTACCTCGAGGTCGTCACACCCCCGCCCGGTGCCTCGGGGCTGGAGGCGGCGCGCCACGCGGCCGGCGAGAAGATGGAGACGCTGCGTGCCGACGTCGCCGCGTCGCTGTCACCCTGAACGGCTCGTCGGCGAGGTCGTTCAGGCCGGAGGCGAGTCGCCGGCGATGCTGCTGGCGGTGATCGTGTTGCGCAGCTCCCACAGCGACGGGAACGCGACGGCGTGGATCAGCCGGCCGAGGACCTCGACCGGCGTGCCCTGCGTGCCCACGACGTGGTCGCCGATGATGCGGGCGACGACGCGGTAGTGACGGATGCGCCAGACCTGCAGGCGGGCGTCGAGGGAGACCAGCTCCTCGGCAAGCTGGTAGAGCTCGTCGTGTGAGGCGGCCTCGATGTACAGGGTGGCGAGGTCGAGCCGCTCGAGCTCCAGCCGGTGCACGAAGGCCTTCTCCAGGCCGGGCAGGCAGCGGCGCAGCGAGGCGAAGCCCGGCGAGTCGAACCCCGACCCGTGCCCCAGCACGCGCCGAACCTCCTGGTACTCGACGGGCGAGAGCTGCTCGAGCATGGCGAGCTGGTCGGTGACCAGCTCCAGCGCGAGCACCGCCCGGTGTAGCAGCCGGCGCGCGGAGCCGATCTCGCCACCCTCGATGCGCCGCGTCGCCTCGGCGACCTCGCTCGTCGCCAGCTTGAGCCACAGCTCCGACGACTGGTGCGTGACCTGGAACAAGAGCTCGTCGCGGTGGACCCACTCCGCCGGTGACTTCTGCAGTGCGAGCAGCTCATCGGTGCGCAGGTAGCGCTCGTAGTCGCTCGGGGCGTCCCCGTCGAGGACCGGCCCGCGGTCGCCCTTGCCCGGTACGTCGCTGTGCACATCGCGCCGCGCGTCGCTCGGCGCGCCGCCGTGCTCCCGCTCGCTGCCCTCTGCCATCCCCTACCTCGCTGCTCTCGTCGTGCCGGGTCGCAGTGTAGGAGGAGCGGCTCGGGTCGCCCGAGGAGCCCTAATCTGGCGAGCAGCTGATCCAGAGGACGGAGAACGTGGCATGAACGAGGTCATTGCCGACGTCGAGCGCTGGCGGGCCGCAGGCAAGCGCGTCGCCCTGGCCCGCGTCGTCGAGCTCGAGGGATCCGGTCCTCGCGACCCGGGCGCGGCGATGGCGGTGAACGAGGACTGCGAGGTCTCCGGCTCGGTGTCCGGCGGCTGCGTGGAGGGTGCCGTCGTCACCGAGGCCCTGCAGGCGATCGAGCGCAACGTGCCGGTCCGCTGCACCTTCGGCTACTCCGACGCGGACGCCTTCGCCGTCGGGCTGACCTGTGGCGGCACGATCCACCTGCTGATCGACCCGCTGCTCGCCGAGCCCTGGGGCTCGCTCGTGGAGGCGATCGCCTCCGAGTCGCCCGTCGCGCTCGGCGACCGTCGTCGAGCTGGCCGAGCTCGGCGAGGGCGACGAGCTCGGCGAGGGCGACCAGCTCGGCGAGGGCGACGAGCTCGACGGACCAGGCGAGCGGCGAGCGCCGCCCGAGACGAGGCTCGGAGCGAGCCTGCTCGTGCACGAGGATGGCATGGTCGAGGGCTCGCTCGGCAACGAGGCGCTCGACGCCGTCGTGGCCCGCGACGCCGCAGGGGCCCTGGCGAGCGGCCTGTCTGAGACGCGCCACTACGGGGCATGCGGGGAGGCCCGCCGGACCGCCGTCGGGGTGTTCATCGAGTCCTTCGCCGCGGCCCCGCACATGGTCATCTTCGGGGCCGTCGACTTCACCGCGTCGCTTGCCAGGGTCGCCAAGGTGCTCGGCTACCGCGTGACGGTGTGCGACGCACGCGCCGTGTTCGCGACATCGGCTCGCTTCCCGATGGCCGACGAGGTCGTGGTCGACCGCCCCGAGCGCTACCTCGAGAAGATCGGGCCGACGCTGGGACGGCGCGACGCGGTGTGCGTGCTCACCCACGACGCCAAATTCGACGACCCGGCGATCGTCGCCTCGCTGGCGACCAAGGTCGGCTACCTCGGCGCGATGGGCTCGGCGCGCACGAACGAGGAGCGCTTGGCACGCCTGCGAGACGCGGGTGTCACCGAGGAGGCGCTCGACCGGGTGATGGCGCCGATCGGCCTCGACATCGGGGCTCGCACGCCGGAGGAGACTGCGGTCGCCATCTGCGCCGAGATCATCGCCCTGCGCACCGGTCGGCCGGCGCCTTCGCTGCGTGGCAGGCGGGGCCGGATCCACGAGCCCTCACCGGTGGGCATCACCGCCGCCGTGACGGCGGGCTGAGCGCGACCTCGCCGGTGACCGTCGGCGCAGTCGTGCTCGCCGCCGGGGGCGGCTCCCGCTTCGACAGCGCTGGCGTGCACAAGCTGCTCGCACCTTTCCGCGGCCGGCCGCTCGCCTGCTGGGCCGTCGAGTCGGCGCTCGGCGCCGGCGTGCAGGAGGTGGTCGTCGTCACCGGGGCGGTTGCGCTCTCGGGCGTCCTGCCGGGCGGGGTCAGGCTCGTGCACAACGAGGCGTGGGCCGATGGCCAGGCCGGCTCGCTGCGGGTCGGGCTCGACGCCTGCGACGCCGCCGGGCACGCCGCAGCCGTCGTCGGGCTGGCCGACCAGCCGCTGATCCCCGCTGCGGCGTGGCGCGCCGTCGCACAGGCCCCGCCTGCGCCGATCGTTGCCGCGACCTACGCCGGCGTCCGGCGCAACCCGGTCCGGCTCGACCGCTCCATCTGGCACCTGCTGCCGTCCGAGGGGGACGAGGGAGCGCGCGCCGTCATGCGAGCCCACCCCGAGATGGTCGCCGAGGTCGTCTGCGAGGGCGACCCGGCCGACGTCGACACGATCGAGGACCTGCTGAGCCTGGGACCCTGACGGCCGCAGCCGGCGGCGGCAGCCTCCCGCCGCAGCCGGCGACGGGCAGCCTCCCGCCGCAGCCGGCGACGGGCAGCCGCCAGCCGCCAGCCGCAGGTCGCGCGCCCTCAGGAGAAGGCGTCGAGCCCCGTCAGCGCCCGACCGATCGAGAGCTGGTGCACCTCGGAGGTCCCTTCGTAGGTGAGCACCGACTCGAGGTTGGCGGCGTGGCGGATCACCGGGTACTCGAGGGTCACCCCGTTGGCGCCGAGGATCGTGCGCGCCGTGCGGGCGATGGCCAGCGCCTCGCGCACGTTGTTCAGCTTGCCGACGCTCACGTGCTCCGGACGCAACCGCCCGCCGTCCTTCAGCCGCCCGAGGTGCAGCGCGAGCAGCAGCCCCTTCTCCAGCTCGACGGCCATGTCGGCGAGCTTGGCCTGGGTGAGCTGGAACGACGCGATCGCCTTGTCGAATTGCCGGCGCTCGATCGCGTACGACAGGGCAGCCTGGAAGCAGGCACGAGCCGCGCCCATCGCCCCGAAGATGATGCCGAAACGGGCCTCGTTCAAGCACGACAGCGGCCCTCTCAGGCCGGTCACCCCGGGCAGCACGGCGTCAGCCGGCAGCCGGCAGGAGTCGAGCACGAGCTCGCTCGTCACGCTGGCGCGCAACGAGAGCTTGCGGTGGATGTCGTTCGTGGAGAACCCGGGCGTTCCCTTCGGCACGAGAAAGCCGCGGATCCCGTCGTCGGTGCGCGCCCACACGACGGCGACGTCGGCGATCCCGCCGTTGGTGATCCACATCTTCGTGCCGTCGAGCACCCAGTCGTCCCCGTCACGCCGCGCCCGGGTGCGCATCGAGCCGGGGTCGCTCCCCGCGTCGGGCTCGGTGAGGCCGAAGCAGCCGATCGCGTCGCCCGTCGCCATCGCCGGCAGCCAGCGCTGCTTCTGCTCGTCGCTGCCGTACTTCCAGATCGGGAACATCGCCAGCGACCCCTGCACCGAGACGAAGGAGCGCAAGCCGCTGTCGCCGGCCTCGAGCTCGAGGCAGGCCAGCCCGTAGCTGACGGCGTTCGTGCCGGCGCAGCCGTAGCCCTCGAGGTGCATGCCGAGCAAGCCGAGCTTGCCGAGCTCGGGGACGAGCTCGACGGGCATCACGCCGCGCTCGAACCACTCGCCGATCTCGGGCAGCACCCGGTCGGTGACGAAGGCGCGCACCGTCTGTTGGATCAGCACCTCTTCCTCGGACAGCTCTGCACCGATCGCAACGAGATCGGTCGGGTCGAACGATGCGCTCCCCATGTCACTCGTCTCCGCGTCAGGCTCTCGCCGGCTCTCGCCAGGCTCTCGCCGGCTTCCGCCGGGCTCTCGCTGCCACGGCGGGGTCGGCTCCGGCGTGACCGCTGATCGAGGGTGCTGATCAACGATAGAGCCTGTCCGCCGGCAAGTCGCGCGAGGATCGGCGCTCGCAAGCCAAGGAGGTCGTCGACGTGGAGCAGGACGCGGTCGTTTCGGCGGGCTCGGGCTCGGCGGGCTCGGGCTCGGCGGGCTCGGGCTCGGCGGGGGCGGGCTCGGCGGGCTCGGGCCCGGCAGGCTCGGGCTCGGCGGAGCCGCCCGCCCTCGAGCGCTTGCTCGCGCCGCGCAGCATTGCGGTGATCGGGGCGTCGCGCCGCGCCGACTCGCTCGGCGGGCGCCTGGCACCGATCCTGCGCCAGCACGGCTACCCGGGCGAGGTGTTCCTCGTCAACCCCACCGGCGAGCCGGTCGGCGGCGAGCCGACCTATCGCAACGTCGACGAGCTGCCCGGTCCAGTCGACGTCGCGCTCGTCGCCGTCGCCGCGGCGCTGGTGCCGGCGGTGCTCGAGCGTTGTGGCGAGCGCGGCATCGCCAACGCGGTCGTGCTCTCCTCCGGTTTCGCCGAGCGCCTCGACGAGGTCGGCACGACGCTGCAGCGCGAGCTCGACGCGGTGCGCGAGCGCTACGGGATGCGCGTCCTCGGCCCGAACTGCGAGGGCTTGCTCAACGTGGCGGCACGGGTGCCGCTCACCTTCTCGCCGGCGGTCGACCTCGAGCGGGCGCTCCGCCGGTTGCCGGACCCGGGCACCGTTGCGGTCGTCTCGCACTCGGGGGGTCTCGGGTTCGCGCTGTTCCACGACGGCAACGAGCGCGGGCTGCGCTTCAGCCACGTCGTGAGCAGCGGCAACGAATGCGACGTGGACGCAGTCGACCTGCTCGATGCGATCGTCGCCGAGGGACGCACCGCGGTATGCCTGGCCTTCGTCGAAGGCGTACGCGATCTCACGCGCTTCTCGGGGGCGATGCAGCGGGCGCGCGACGCCGGCGTCGCGGTGGCGCTGGCCAAGGTTGGGCGCTGGCCCGCCGCCGCGCGGGCCGCGCTCGCCCACACCGCGCACGACGTCGGCGACCAGGCTGCGTTCGAGCGCGTCGTGCGCGAGACCGGTGGGCTGCTCGCCGAGGACCAGGAGGACCTCGTCGACCTCGGGCTGGGGCTCGCCCGCGCCCCGCGCTGGCGCAGCGGTGGGGTGGGGATCATCGCCATCTCCGGCGGCGGGGGCGCGTGGGCGGCGGACGCCTGCTACGACCACGGGCTCGAGGTGCCCGAGCTCGACGCAGCGGTGCGCGCCGAGCTGGCCGCGCTGATGCCGGCGTACGGCTCGCCGGCCAACCCCGTCGACATCACCGCCGGGGCGCTCGCCACCGGCGGGCTCGTTGCGCCGCTCGAGATCCTCGGTGGGCTCGACGGGATCGGCGCCGTGATGATCGTCGGCAGCTTCGGCGGTCCAAACCAGCTGCGCCTGGAAGGAGAAGGGCTGCGAGCCGTCGCAGCCGCCGCGGGCAAGCCGGTCGTCGTCTACTCGTACACCCGGCCGGGCCCCGAGAGCGTGCAGCTGTTCAGCGAGGCCGGTCTCGCCTGGTACCCGAGCGCGCGGCGCGCGGCCCGTGTGCTGGCCGCCCTGCGCCACTGAGCCCGGCGCGCGCCGAGGGCGCGCAGGGCACGCCGACGGCGCGCCACCGGTCCGGGCACCAGGGTGTCCAGCAGCGTTTCTTTCCGGCGGAGCGCGCGCCACGGCGAATCTGATTGAATGTCAGAGATGCAATCAGGCCGCGGGCCGCGACCGATGCGGCTTGGCGGAGCGGGTCGGTAACGACACGAGGAGGGGGTCCTCATGCTTCGCAAGTCATGGTGGAAGCCGGCGATCGCCGGTGTCGCAGCCGTTGCGCTGGCGGCCGGCGCAGCGAGCGCGGGGGCGGCGGGAGCCTCCTCCCACGCTGCAGCTGCGTCCGGCAAACCGATCATCATCGGCGCGGTCATCGACGAGACGAACACGATGAAGCCCTTCGACACGCCGGCGCTCGACGCGGCAGAGATCGAGGCCAAGCTCATCAACGCCCGCGGCGGCGTGATGGGCCGTCCGATCGAGTTCAAGGTCTACAACGACCAGCTCGTGCCGGCGCAGACCAAAGCCGACGCCGAGGCCGCTGTGGCCGCCGGTGCGAACATCTTGTGGGTCACCTGCGACGTCGACTTTGCCACGCCCGCGATCCAGGTCGGCCTTGCCCACCACCTGCTGACGATCTCGCCCTGCATCGGCACCAACCAGATGGGACCGGCCCGCTTCGGCGCGGCAGGCAAGCTCGCGTTCACCTTCGGCAACGCGCCGCAGTCCGACGGTGCCGTCCTCGCCGAGCTGATGATGCAGAAGGGCTGGAAAACGGCGACGGTCGTCACCGACCAGCTGCTCACGTATTTCATCGACGTCTGCCAGAACTTCACCGCGACGTTCCAGAAGCTCGGGGGCACCATCACCTCCCAGCTCACTTACACGACCGGTGACCACACCGCGGCCCAGGTCGCCCAGCGAGCGGCGAGCTCGGGAGCCGACGCGACGGTGCTGTGCACGACCACCACGCCCGACCTCTCGACCTTCGTCACCTCGTTGCGCACGCTCGGCAACTCCAAGCCGATCGTCGGATCCTGGGCGATCGACGGAGGCTTCTGGGAGCCGAGCAGCCCGACGATCTCCAACAACATCTGGTGGTCGACCTACGCCTCGGTCTTCGGCGACGACCCGAACAAGGCAGTGCGCGGCCTCATCGCCAGCCTGAGGAAGGCCGGAGAAGCGCCGGCTACTGGCGGGTTCGTCACCGGCCCGAGCGCCCTGCAGGGCATCGTGACCGCGATCGATGAGGCCCACGGAAGCCTCAACGGCGCGACACTTGCCGGGTACATGCAGAATTTCAAGAACGTCACAACGTTGTCGGGTCCGGTCAGCTTCTCCTCGACGTTCCACTCGGTCGTCGGGCGGCCGTACCGGATCATCGAGGTGACCAACGGCAAGCCGCACTTCGTCGAGATCCTCAGCCCCGGCAAGTACGCCGCGGGCGCCTAGCCGAAGCGAGGCCACCGTCCGGCGACATCACACCGTGACGGCCTGAGCAGGAACGGGGCCGGACGACATGACCGAGGACGGCCCGGGCGGGGAGGCGCGAGACGCCCCGCCCGGGACCACGGGTGCCGCTGCCGCCGTCGCGCTTCCCGGTGCCGACGCGCTGACCTGCAGCGCCGTGTCCGTCGCCTATGCCGGGCTGCGGGCGCTGTCGCAGGTCACCGTCTCGGTCGAGCGCGGGGAGGTCGTCGGCCTCATCGGACCCAACGGCGCCGGCAAGACGACACTCGTCAACGCGATGAGCGGGTTCGCCCGGATCAGCGCCGGCAGCATCCGGCTCGGACAGCGTGAGATCTCCGGGATGCCGCCCGAGCGTCGCGCGCGGCTCGGTCTGGCGCGAACCTTCCAGCATGGGCGCCTGTTCGGCGACTTGAGCGTGCGCGAGAACGTCGAGCTCGGGGCGCTCGGCGTGGGGTGCTCCGCAGGCGACGCACAGCGGCGTGCCGCGGCGCTGCTCGTCGAGCTCGACCTCGCCAGCCTCGCCGCCACGTCGGCAGCGCAGCTCTCCCACGGCGACCAGCAACGCGTCAGCGTCGCACGAGCCGTCGTCGCCGAGCCGGCCTTCCTCTTGCTCGACGAGCCGGCAGCAGGCCTGCCGGCGGACGGGCTCGAGGAGCTCGCCGCGCTCGTCGTGCACGCCCGAGACGTGCGCGGCGCGGGGGTCGTGTTGATCGACCACAACGTCGAGTTCGTGCTCGGCCTCTCCGACCGCGTCGTCGTGCTCGACCACGGTGAGGTGCTCGCCGAGGGCGAGCCGCACTACGTCCGCAATCACGCCGGTGTGATGTCCGCGTACTTCGGCGCACGCGCCGAGACCACCGACCGATGAGCAGCTCCGCCCCAGCGGCGGCGGTCGCCGAGCGCGACGCCGGTGTCGAGGTGCCGCTGCTCGAGGTGCGCAACCTCGAGGTCAGCTACGGTCGGGCGAGCGCTGTTCGCGGCATCTCCTTCAGCGTCGAGCGCGGCGAGGCGGTCGGACTCGTCGGGCCGAACGGGGCAGGCAAGTCCTCGACGCTGCTCGGGATCATGGGCGCTGTGCGCCGCGCCGCCGGCGACGTGCTCCTCTCCGGGCGCTCCCTGCCGCGGGGGCGACCCGAGGTGGTCGCGTCGCTGGGCGTGGCGATGGTACCCGAGGGTCGCCACCTGTTCGCCTCGATGACCGTGCGCGAGAACCTCCTCCTCGGGCGCCTCGCCCGCCGCCCCGGCCGTGAGCCGCGCCTCGCCGACGACCGCCTCGGCGAGCTCTTTCCCGTGATCGGCGAGCTCGCCGAGCGTCCGGCAGGGCTCCTGTCAGGCGGCCAGCAGCAACAGGTGGCGATTGCTCGGGCGATGCTCGCCGACCCGGACCTGCTCCTGCTCGACGAGCCGTCGCTCGGGCTGTCGCCGACGGCGGTGCAGGCGGTGTTCGACGCGCTCGAGCAGATCCGGGCGCTCGGCGTCGCCATCCTGCTGGTCGAGCAGCGGGCGGAGGTGACCTTGTCCTTCTCCGCCGCGCAGCTACGTGCTCGCAGACGGCCGTATCCAGCTCGAGGCGGACGGCTCGACCGAGACCGAGTCGGTGGTCGCGGCATACTTCGGAAGGTGAGCCCGATGACAGGCCGCGAGCGCCGGGGCGGGCTCGGTGGGGAGCACCCGATGACCGGCCTCGGCGGAGCAGCGCGATGACGGCGCTCGGCTACCTCGTCGACGCCATCTCCTACGGCGCGATCTACGCCCTGATCGCTGTGTCGGTGGGCCTGGTCTTCGGCGTACTGCGCCAGGTCAACCTCGCCCAGGGCGAGGTGATCGCCTTCGGTGCCTACTCGCTCTGGCTGATGCGCAGTTGGCCGGCGGCGCTGGCCATCGCCTGCTGCTTCGTCATCTGCATCGCCTCCTCGCTGCTGCTGCAGGTCGCGATCTTCCGGCCGATCCGTGGCGCGTCAGCGCTCACGACGCTGATCGTCACCTTCGGGGTGAGCTACGGCCTCGAGGCGATCTGGACGATCGCCTTCGGGACCAACGGCAACGTCGTCTCCGTGCTCTCCGGGCTGAACAACACCACGATCGGAGGCCGCGTCGAGCTGCGCTGGATCACCATCGTCGAGCTCGTCGTCGGTGCTGTCCTGTTCGGGGCGCTGTGGCTGATCCTGTTCCGCACCCCGCTCGGCGCCAAGATGCGCGCCACGGCGGAGGACTTCCCCACCGCCCGCCTCGTGGGCGTGCGCGTCGACCGAGTGGTGACCTGGGCCTTCGTGCTGTCGGGCGTGAGCGCGGCTGTCGTCGCCGTGCTCTACACGGTGCAGAATCCGCAAGTCACGCCCACCTTCGGCCTCTCGCTGCTCATCGTCGCCCTCGTCGGGGTTGTCCTCGGAGGCGTCGACCGGCTCGGCAGGGCGACGGCCGGCGGCTTCATCATCGGTTTCGTCAACTCCCTCCTCGGCTCGGTGCTCCCCGAGCAGCAGCTCGTGTTCCTGCCGGCGCTCACATTCCTCTTTGTGATCGTTGCGCTACTGATCAGGCCGAATGGGCTGCTCACACCCCGCGGCGCCGGCGTGGAGCGGGTGTGAGCGGGCCGGTCCCGGCGGGCGGGCCGGTCCCGGCGGGCGGGCCGGTCCCGGCGGGCGGCCCGGCCTCGGCAGGCGGGCCGGTCCCGGCGGGCGGGCCGGTCCCGGCGGGCAGCCCGGTCCCGGCGGGCAGCAAGCGCCCCGTGTTGCGCCTCGCCGCCGAGCTCGCCGGCCCGCTCGCCCTCGTCGGCCTCGTCGCCCTCGTCGGCAACAACTTGTCCGCGGCGCAACAGACCGACGCCGTCAACGTGCTCGTCACGGCGACGATCGTCGTCGGCCTCTACGTCTTCATCGGCAATTCGGGGGTGATGTCCTTCGGGCAGGTGAGCTTCGTCGCCGTCGGCGCGTTCGCGGCCGGGATCCTGACGAGCCCGGTCGGCGTGCGGCGCTCCCAGATGCCATCGCTGTTCGGGTTCCTTGCCACCCCGCAGCTGACCAACCTCGAGTCCTTGCTGTTGGCGACGGCGCTCGGGGCTCTGTTCGCGCTCCTTGTCGGCGCCGCACTGATGCGCCTGTCCGGGCTGGCGGCCGGGATCGCCACCTTCGCCGTGCTCGAGATCACCTACAACGTGCTCGGCTTCTGGAACAAGATCGGGCCGGCGGCGACGACCCTCGCCGTGGTCCCGGTGACGACGGGAATCGGCCAGGGCGCGCTCGGCTGCGCGATCGCCGTCGTCGTCGCCTTCGCCCACCAGCACACGCGGTCGTGTCGCCAGTTGCGCGCCTCGCGCGCCGACCCCCTCGCTGCCCGTGGTATCGGCGTCTCGATCTTCCGCCACCGTCTCGTCGCGTTCGTCCTCTCCGGGGCGATCTGCGGCTTCGCCGGAGCGCTGTTCGTGCACGAGCTGGGCAGCATCAACGTCAACCAGGTCTATCTCGATCTCACGTTCTCGACCCTCGCGATGCTCGTGGTCGGCGGCGCCCAGAGCCTGTGGGGCGCCACCCTCGGCGGGACGCTGCTCGGGACGCTCTCGTCGTTCCTCGACAACGCCGAGAACGGAACGAGCATCGCCGGCCTGCACTTCACGTTGCCGAACGGCCTGGCGACGATCATCTTCGCGGTGCTCCTCGTCAGCGCCCTGATGCTCGCCCCGGCCGGCCTGTCGCGCGGCCGCGAGTTCCCCGACGCGTTGCTCCCGGCGCGGCGAGCCTCGACGCCACACCGGCCGCTCGCGCCACACCCGGCCGCCGCGAACGGCGCAACAGCTGCTCGGCGACGATGATCCCCGACCCGGCCCCGAGGCCTGGTCCCGGATGGGTGCTCGCCCCGATCTCGTACAGCCCCTCCACCGGGGTGGTGTGGCCGCCGAGCTCGGGGCGCGGCCGGAAGAGCAGGCTCTGGTCGAGGTCACAGGCGCCGGCGTAGATGTCGCCACCGACGAGGTTGGGGTTGGCCGCCTCGATGTCGGCCGGCGACAGGACGTGCCGCCCGAGGATCGAGGACTCGAAACCCTCGAGATGGCGGGCGAGCCGGGCCTGGATGCGATCGGCGTAGCGCTCGCGCAGTGACTCGCTCCAGGTGCCGTCGCCGACGTCGAGCTCGCCGGCCGCGTCGCCGCGCGGCCTCGAGGGCAGCTCCTGCAGCTGGATCCACAGGATCGCACCGCCCTGTGGCGCCCGGGTCGCATCGACGGCGCACGGCTGCCCGCAGACGATCGTCGCCTCCGCCGGCAACAGGCCCCGCTCCGCCTCGCTGACTGCCCGCGCCACGGCGTCGAGCCCGTCGGTGACGTGCACCAAGGGGGTGGACGCGAGTCGCTCGTCGCCGACCCAGCGTGGCGGGGAGGAGAGGGCGTAGTGCAGCTGCATCCCCGCACGCCCGAAGCGGAAGCGCGCCGCGGCCTGGCGCGCCCAGGCCGGTACGGGCGCGTCCGCGAGCAGCCGGCCGTAGAGGGCGGGCGGCGGCACGTTGCACACGACCGCCCGCGTTGCGCCGATCTCCTCGCCCGAGCTGAGCCGAACGCCACTGGCGCGCCCGTTGCGCACGATCACGCGGTCGACCTCGCACCCCGTGCGGCACGCGCCGCCTTGGTCGCCGATCACCCCGGTGAGCGCCCTGACGAGGGTGGCGGCACCGCCGACCGGCACGGGCAGGCCGACGCCCTCGAGGAGTGCGATGATCGCACGGTTCATGAAGCCCGAGCCGGCGGCGTCGGGACCGAGCCCGGTGTGCAGCACCCAGGGAGCGAACAGCCCGCCCGTCGCCGGATCCTCGAACGTGCGGCCGATCCAGCTCCGGCTCGACTCCGCCAGCGAACCGAGCAGCGCAACCGAGCCTCGTCGCCCGTACCGGCGCCACGCCCGCAACGCGAGCCGCGCCGTGTCCGTGCTCACCACCTCGCTGGTGAGCAGACCCATCGCTTCCGAATCGACGGCGTCGAAGTCGTCACGATCGGCGGCGAAGCGCGCCCCATCGCCTGCGCCGGCACCGAGCTCGACGACGTTCTCCTCCGCGAGCGGCTCAGCACCCTCGAGCTGTGGTCGGAAAAGGCCGTGGCCGTCACGGCCTCGGCGCAGCGATAGGCGAGGCCGTGGCGCTCGAGATCGGCGCGCAGCTCGGCATACGCGCTCGAGACGACGAAGAGCGGGTGCCAGGCGCTGAACACGTCGTGGCGGAAGCCCGGAACGGTCAGCTCGGCGCTGCGCACCGCGCCGCCGAGCTCGTCGGCCTGCTCGAGCACAACGGCCTTCCAGCCGTGTCGGCCGAGCAGCGCGGCGCACACGAGCGAGTTGATGCCGCTGCCGACGAGGACGACGTCGGCGCCGGCGAGGTCCTCCGCGGCCCTGGCGGCGCGGGCGGGGGCGGTGCCCGGACGGTCGTGCGGAATTGGAGCAGCAGCGGCGATCGGCAGATCCTACAAAGGCACGCCCCGGCCGTCCGGGCTTGCGGGCAATGCGCTCGGTCTGATCAAATATCCGGCGGCCGGCGAGAGGCCCGCCGGCGCGCGACGCCCGTGGGTGGGGAGTGAACAGGACGAAGATGACGCTTCCGTTGCGCATCGGGGTGATGCAGCTCACCATGGAGCCGCTCGGCGAGATCCTCGCGCACGCCGACCAGCTCGACCGCAACGGGTTCGACACCATCTGGCTCGCCGAGGCCTACCCGTGGTGGCGCCTGCACTCGATGGAGGCGCGCTCCTCGACGGCCCTCTCCGCGCTGATCGCCCAGGCGACGAGCCGGCTGAGCGTCGGTTGGGGGATCATCTCGCCCTACACGCGCCACCCCATCCAGGTGGCGATGGAGGCGCGGGTCACCCAGGAGGCCGCCGGACCGGGCCGGCTGCTGCTCGGCTTCGGGGCGTCGAAGATCTTCATGCGCGAAGCCGGCGTCGGGACGCACACGCCGGCGCGGCCGCTGCAGACGATGCGCGAGAGCATCGAGATCGTGCGCGGCGTCCTCGCCGGCGACGAGCTCGACTACCACGGCGAGGTGTTCGACGCGACCGTGCCGGCGTTGCGCCCCGACGCCGTGGCGCCGCGCGAGGCGGTGCCGATCTACGTGGCCGGCACCGGCCCGCGGCTGCAGCAGATGGCCGGCGAGATCGCCGACGGCCTGCTCACGCCGAGCATCACCACACCGGCGTTCGTCCGCCACGCCCGGCAGAACCTGGCCGCCGGAGCGGCGCCGCGCCGGGCGGGACCCGGATGCGATCGACGTCGGCTGCACCATCGTCGCCTCGATCGACGAGGACCGCGAGAAAGGACGCGAGGGCGCGCGCGAGATCGCCGGGATGTACCTCGCCAACAAGGTCGAGAACATCCAGGCCTCTGCCGACGAGCTGCTCGAGGCGGCAGGGCTCGACCGCGAGGAGATCCGGCCGATCGCCGAGGCGATGCGCGAGGGTGGCCGCCTCGCCGCCGCTGCGGCAGTGACCGACTCGGTGCTCGACCGCGCCAAACCGATCGCCGGTACGCCATCGGACTGCATCGCCGCGATCGAGGAGTACCGCGACGCCGGTTGCACCCACGTCATGCTCGAGCTGTGGGGTGCCGACCGCAACGCCCAGATCGAGCTCTTCGCCACGCGGGTCCTCCCGCACGTCCGCCCGTGACCGAGCCCGCCGGCCCGCTCGACCCCGGTCCGCTCGACAGAGGCCCGCTCGACCCCGGCCTGCTGGCGGCCATCACCGGCTGCGTCGACGAGAAGCGCCTCGTCGAGCTCGCCGCCTCGTTCGTCGACACGCCGAGCCCGACGGGCGAGGAAGAGGCGATGGGTCGCCGCGTCGCGGAGTGCTGCGAGCAGCTCGGCCTGCGCACCACCTGGCAGGAGGTCGAGAGCGGACGGCCGAACGTCGTCGCGCTGTGGCGCGGCGGCTCCGGCGGCCGGGCGCCGTGCCTGATGTTCAACGGTCACATGGACACCTCGTACTCCGGGCGCGAGGAGCACCTGCGCCATCGTCCCGGCTTCCAGCCGAGTGCCTACCTGCGCGACGGGCGCATCTGGGGCCTCGGCATCGCCAACATGAAGGGAGCGCTCGCCTGCTACCTCGAGGCGGTGAACGCCCTCGCCGATGCGGGCGTGCGCCTGCGAGGCGACGTGATGGTCGCCGCGGTCGCCGGTGAGATCGAGAAGACGCAATGGGAGCCGGACTTCCGCGGCGCCGAGTACCGCGGCTACTCCGCCGGTACGCACTACCTCGTCACCCACGGAGGCGGTGTCGCCGACGTCTGCATACTCGGTGAGCCGACCGAGAACCGGATCGTGACCGGCCACTACGGGACGATGTGGGTGCGCCTCTCCACGTCCGGCCCGTTCGTGCACACCGCCTTCTCGCGCGCTCGGCGCGACGAGAGCTCGATCCTGCGCATGACCGAGCTGATCGCCCGTCTGGCGCCCTGGATCGACGCCTTCGAGGAGGAGAGCGCCTACGGCGGCGGCCCCGGCGTGGTCAACCTCGGGGCGGTGCGCGGCGGGCACGCCTGGCGGGCGAGCCGCACCCCGGAGCGGACCGACCTGTTCCTCGACGTGCGCATCCCGCCGACGATGTCGATGCAGCACGCCCGCCGGCGCGTCGAGGACCTCGTGCGCGACCTGCACGCGGCGCTGCCCGAGGCGGGCGTCGACCACGAGATCTACCTCACCTCCCCCGGCGCGGAGATCGACCCCGGGCACGCGCTCGTCGGCGAGCTCGGCGAGGCGCACGCCGAGGTGTTCGGCGAGCCGGCGCAACTCGACACGGTCCGCTGGTCCTCGGACGCCGCGGTCCTGACTCGTTTCGGCATCGCAACGGTCAACTATGGAGCCTCGAGCGGGCTTCCCCATCCCGACGGCGAGAACCTCGCCGTGGACGAGCTCGTGAAGACGGCGAAGGTGTACGCAGTGGCGGCGGCACGGACATGCGAGGTGGAGCGGTGAAGCTGATCACCTTTACGGACCCCGACGGGAACGAGCGACCCGGGGTCGTCGACGGCGAGGAAGCGGTGACGATCGAGGGGGTCGGCTCGATTCGCGAGCTGTTCGAGCACGGCCCCGATCTCGAGGCGGCGAGGGAGGCGTCGGGGAGGAGGTTCCCGCTCGCGGACGTCAGGCTGCGCGCGCCGATCAAGCCGAAGAAGCTGATCCACACCTCCGGCAACTTCCGCGAGCACGAGGTCGAGTCGAAGAACGTCAACTGGTCGCACGCGATCGCGCCGTGGATCGTCTTCTTCCAGAACGTCGACGCGATCATCGGTCCCGACGACGACATCGTCTACCCCGAGCACCTCACCACCGAGCTCGACCACGAGCTCGAGCTCGCCGTCGTGATGGCCCGCCCGGGCTCGTTCCTCGAGGAGAAGGAGGCCGAGGAGCTGATCGGCGGGTTCCTCATCTTCAACGACATCACCGCTCGCGACATACAGCGCCGCGAGATGAAGAGCGGCGTGTTCTCGTTCTGCAAGTCGATCGACACCTTCTGCCCGCTCGGGCCCTGGATCGTCACGCCCGACGAGGTCGGCGACCCGCGCACGCTCGAGATGAACCTGACGGTGAACGGCGACCTGCGCCAGCACTCCTACTCGGGGAACATGTCCGTCACCCTTGCCGAGCTGATCGCCCACCACTCGCCGCTCGGCTACAGCGCCGGCGACGTGCTCACGACCGGCACGGTCTCGGGCGTCGCCGGGTTCAAGGCTGACAAGGAGAAGTGGTACCTGCGCCCCGGCGACGTCGTCGAGTGCACGGTCGACCGAGTCGGCACCCTGCGCAACCGGGTCGTCTCCTGGCAGGATGCCCACGGCGAGCCGCCCCCGCCCTTCCGGGAGTGGTGAGGTGAGCGGAGCTGTCACGTCGAGCGCCGCCTCGGCGCGGCCAGGCCGCGGGCGGTCGCGCCGGGCGGCGGCGCCGTGAGCACCTGGCCCGTCGACACGGCCCGCCTCGACCGCGTGCGCGCGCTGATGGCCGAGCAGGACCTCGACGCACTCGTCGTGCGCGCCCCCGACAACATCGTCTACCTCACCAACTACTGGTGCATGAAGGGGTTCGACTTCGCCGTGTTCCCGCGCGAGGGCGACCCGACGCTCGTCGTGCTCCTCCCCCAGCTCGAGGACGCGACGCGCACCGGCTGGACCGGCGACATCCGCACCTACCCGCACTACGACCCGAGCGACCCGCGCCCGCCGGCGGAGCGGGCACTCTCGCTCACCCTCTCGGTGATCGCCGAGCGCGATCTCGGCCGCATCGGCATCGAGTGCTCACAGAACGCGCAGGCCGCCGACCGCATGGCCGGCGAGCCGACGGTGTACACGAAGGCCTACTTCTCCGCCTTCGACGGCGTTGCCCGCGAGGTGCTCGACGCCACGGGACTCTTGGTGCGCGCCCGCTCGATCAAGACCGTGCAAGAGATCGAGCGCATGGCCCTCGCCCAGGAGCTGGCCACGCTCGGGCTCGAGCACATCTCCTCGCGCATCCGCCCCGGCATGCGCGAGAGCGAGGTCGGAGCGATGTTCGAGGGTTTCGTGCACGAGACCGGCATCGGCTACCAGGGACGCGTCGAGATGGCCCGCGCCTTCACCCTCGTCTGGTCCGGCCCGGGGATCAAGACCTTCACCGCCACGGGGCACCGCCCCGTGATCGCCGACCAGCCGACGCTGATGGAGATCTGGGTCTGCGCGGACGGCTACTGGACCGACCTGACCAAGAATTTCTGCCCGGGGACGCTCGAGGGGCGCTACGTGGACCTCCTCGACCTTCTGCTCGCGGCGCGCGACGACGCGCTCGCCGTCCTCCGCCCCGGAACCGAGATCGCCGAGATCGACCGGGCGATCCGCCGCCGCCTCGCCGAGGGCGGCTACGGCGGGCAGCCGGACCACGCCGTCGCCCACGGGCTCGGGGTGCGCGCCCACGAGCCGCCGTGGGCGCACGAGCTCTCGCCCGGCGTGCTCGAGGAGGGGATGGTGCTCGCCGTCGAGCCCGGCGCCTACTGGCCCGGCGGCGGTGGGCTCCGACTCGAGGACGACTACCTCGTCACAGCCGCGGGCCCGCAGCGGCTCGGCACGTTCCGAGACGACTTCCGGTGAGCGCCACCCGGATCTGCATCGTCGGCTGCGGCGCCGTCGGCAGCTTGTTCGCCGCCCACCTCGCCCAGCTCGACGACGTCGAGGTCGTCGCGTACGACCTCAACAGGGAGCACGTCGAGGGGATCAACCGGCACGGGTTGCGCCTCACGGGCAAGGCGCAGCTGACCGGCCGGGTGGCGGCGACCGACGACGCCGCCTCGCTGGCCCCATGCCGGTTCGGCATCGTCGCCACCAAGGGCTACGCCACGCGCTCGGCGATCGAGGCGACCGCGCATGCCTTCGCCGGCGGCTACGTCGCCAGCGTGCAGAACGGCGTCGGCAACGAGGACGTGATCGCCGAGCACGTCGAGCGCGTCATCCTCGGGACGACCTTCCCCGCCGGCCACCTCGTCGAGCCGGGGGTGGTCGAGATGGACACCACCGGCGACACCTGGATCGGCCCTTACGGCCAGGACGGCTCGATGATGCCGGCGGTGACCGAGCTCGCCGAGCTGCTCACGCGCTCGGGAATGCGCACCCTCGCCCTCGCGGACGCCCGCGGCGCGCAGTGGACCAAGCTCGTGTTCAACGCCGCGACCAACCCCGTCGGCGCGCTCACCGGGCTCAGCCACGGGCGTGTCTGCGAGCGGCCGGACCTGCGCGCGCTCGTCAGCGGCCTGATCGCCGAGTGTGTGGCCGTCGCCGCGGCACTGGCGATCGAGCTCGAGTCGGACCCCGAGGCCCTCGTCGACCACGCCGCCAAGGTCGCCTACGACCACCGGGCGAGCATGCTGCAGGACGTCGCGGCTCGCCGGCGCACCGAGATCGACTCGCTGAACGGCGGGATCGCCGAGCTCGGCCGGCGCAACGGCGTCGCCACGCCGCTCAACGACGCCATCGCCGCCCTCGTGCACGGGCTCGAGGCGTCCTACGGGATCGGACCGCCGCCGGAATGACCGCTGGAACGGGAGGAACAGGATGAGGCCGCACCCGAGCGCCGCCGAGGTCGAGCGCCGCTACCGCTCGATCCGCGCCGCGATGGCCGCCGCCGACCTCGACGCGCTCGTCGTCTCGGGCAGCGAGTACACCGGCTTCGGGGGTGCCGTCCGCTACACCTCGGGCTTTCGCATCGTGCACCGCTACGCCTACGTGCTCATTCCCACCGAGGGCGACGCCTTTGCCGTGTTCCCGAGCGAGGCGCGCTTCGTCGGCGAGCACGGCGACCGCTTCGTCGCCGAGCAGGTCTTCGCCGACCACCCGGGTGCCTGGATGGCCGAGCACCTCGCCGCGCACGGGGCGCGCCGCGTCGGCGTCTACGGGCTGGACTACGTGATGTGCGTGCGCGACTACCGGGCGCTTGCGGACTCGTCGTTCGAGGTCGTCGCCTTCGACGACGAGTTCGACCTCGCCCGCGCCCAGAAGAGCGAGGAGGAGCTCGCCCTGGTGCGAGAGGCGCTCGCCATCAACGAGGCCGGCTTCTGGGCCGTCCAGTCGGCGTACGCCCCCGGGCGCACGACGGCCGAGCTGATGGCCGAGGCAGAAGCCACGTTCACCCGCGCCGGCACGGGGCGCCAGACGATGGACATGGTGCTGTGGGGCCACCACGGCTCGGCGACGCCGGAATTCCGCATCCCTGAGCACGACGTGCAGATCCTCCCGGACGATGTGCTGCTGTACTCGCTCGAGGTCGCCGGCCCGGGCGGCTACTGGGTGGAGTTCACCCGCCCACTCAGCAGAGGCCCGCTCTCGGCGGCGACTCAGGAGATGCTCGAGGCGTACGAGGAGTACTTCGAGGCGGCGCCGAAGGCGTTGCGTGCCGGGGCGAGCGCGCACGACGCGCACATCGCGATCTCGGAGCCCTTCCGGGCGCGTGGTCTCGGTCTCGGGCACGTCACCGGCCACTCGATCGGGATGACGATGATCGAGCACCCGCGGCATCGGAGACGGCGTCGAGGTCGAGCTGGGCGAGAACATGATCATCTCGGTGCACCCGCACGTGATCAGCGCCGACGGGTCGGCGTGCATGTACATGCAGGACACGTGGCGGATCGCGCCGGGTGAGGCCGAGCTGTTGTCGCTCGTCCCGGCGCGGGTGTTCGACGGCTCGGAGCAGCGACCCGAACTGCCGGAGCGGCCGGCGCGGCCGGAGCTGCCGGCGCGGCCGTCGTGAGCGCGGACGTGCGAGAACGGCGGCACACGAGCGAAGGAGGAGGTCGATCCCGATGGCAACGAACGCCCTGAAATTCAGCATCTACTCGGAGATCCAGAGCTGGCCCGGCAAGCCCTACGACGTCCTGTACGGCGAGGTGATCGAGCAGATCGAGAACGCCGACCGGCTCGGCTACGACACGTACGCGATCATCGAGCACCTCTTCTTCCCGAAGTTCTCGGCCTCGGCCAACGTCTTCGGTCTGTTCGGGATCGCCTCGGCGCGCACCAGCCGGATCAACTTCCGCACGATGCTCCACATCCTGCCGTACCACAACCCCCTGGTCCTCGCCGCGATGATCCACGAGTTCGCGCTGCTCACCAAGGGCCGCTACGAGTTCGGCATCGGGCGCGGTCACGGCTGGATCCCGCTGGCGGCGGGCTTGCCGCTCGACGAGACGAGCCGGGCGCGCTACGAGGAGTCGCTCGACCTGTTCATCGAGGCCCTGCAGCACGACACGGTCAGCTTCCACGGCCAGTACTGGAACGTCGACAACAGCCTGATCGTGCCCTTCAACGACCAGCGCTACCGGGTGATCCTCGGCGGCACCTCGGACCGCACCTACGACCTTGCCGCCAAGCACGGCTGGGGCGTCGCGGTACCGCCGCTGCTCCCCTACACCGCCCTCAAGGCACAGCTCGACCTCTACCGCCAGAAGTGCGCCGAGTACGGCACCGAGCCCGACATCGTCTGGATCCACGCCTGCTACATCGACGAGGACCGCGCCACCGCCAGGCGGGAGGCCGAGCGCCACCTGCGCGGCTTCCTCGAAGGCAACGCCTCGCCGCTCACCGAGCACACCCCGCCGCCGGCGGACCAGCTCGACGCCGCCGGCTACGGCTTCTACGCGAGCGGGATCATGGAGCAGCTCGCTGCCACGCCCTACGACGACATGATCGCCGGCGACATCGTCTGGTGTGGCACGCCCGACGACGTCGTCCAGCGCGTCGGCGAGACGATCGACGTCTGCGAGGGGCTGACAGAGATCGCGATCACCGCCAACCCGGGAGGCGCGGAGCACTGGAAGGCGATCAAGGCGCAGGAGCTGTTCGCCGCTCACGTGATCCCGAAGTTCCGCTCCTGAGCGAGCGCTACGACGCGATCGTCGTCGGCGCCGGCCACAACGGCCTCGTCGCCGCCGTCGTCCTCGCCCAGGCCGGGTGGCGCGTGCTCGTGCTCGAGGCCGCAGCCGAGCCAGGCGGCGCACTGCGCAGCGGCGAGCTGACGTTGCCCGGCCACGTCCACGACCTGTTCGCCACGAATCTCAACCTCTTTCTCGCCTCCCGCTTCTACGCGGAGCACGCACGAGCGCTGGAGCGGCACGGGTTCGTGCCGGCGCGCTCGAGCCGCCCGTTCGCCAGCGCTTTCCCCGACGGCACGGCGCTGCGCGTGAGCACGGACTGGGAGGAGACACTCGCCGGGCTGGCGGCCAACGACCCAGCCGACGCAACGGGCTGGTGCCAGCTGCGCGACCTCTTCGAGCGGGTGGCGCCGACGCTGTTCGGCCTCTACGGTGCCCGCGCCCCGTCCTGGTCGATGGCGCGGGTCGCGGCGCGGGGCCTGTGGAGCCTGCGGGCCGAGGGCGCCGGCGAGCTCGCCACATTGCTGGCGAGCTCGAGCCGCGAGCTCGTCGAGGAGACGCTCTCGAGCGAGAAGGCCAGGGCGCTGATCGCTGCCTGGGGGCTGCACCTCGACTTCGGCCCCGACGTCGCTGGCGGTGCGGTCTTCCCCTTCCTCGAGGCCTTCGCCGATCAGCAGGCCGGCATGTCGGTGGCGACCGGCGGCGCCTCGACGCTCGTCGGCGCGCTGTCGGGCATGCTCGTCGAGCACGGCGGAGCGGTGCGCACCTCGGCGCGGGTGCGCCGCATCCTGCTCCACGCCGGCCGCGCTGCCGGCGTGGAGCTCGAGGACGGCGAGCGCATCGCCGCCGCCCGAGCCGTGATCGCCTCGGTGACCCCGACCGCGCTCGCCGGCGAGCTGCTCACCGCCGGGGACCTGCCCGCACCGGCGCAGCGGGCGCTTCGTGCATACCGCTACGGGCCGGCGACGATGATGCTGCACCTCGCGCTCTCGGCGCCGATCCCCTGGGCGGCCGGCGGGGAGCTGGCGTCCTACGCCTACGTGCACGTTGCGCCGTATCTCGACGACCTGGCACGCACGTACGCCGACGCGCTCGGCGGGCGTCTGCCGCTCGAGCCGCTGCTGGTCATCGGCCAGACCTCGAGCGTCGACCCGACGCGGGCACCCGCTGGGCACCACGTCACGTGGGTACAGGTGCGAACGCTGCCGCCTCGCATCGTCGAGGACCCCGCCGGCGAGCTCGGCGGGCTCTCCTGGGACGAGGCGGCTGCACCATACGCCGAGCGCGTGCTCGACAAGCTCGAGCGCTACGCTCCCGGCATCCGCCGCCTCGTGGTCGGCAAGGCGGTGCTCTCCCCCGCCGACCTCGAGCGCCACGACGCCAACCTCGTCGGCGGGGATAGCATCTCGGGCAGCATGCACCTGCGCCAGAGCTTCTTGCTGCGGCCCGCGCTCGGGATGTCCGGCTACCGCACCCCCGTTCCGGGGCTCCTGCTGATCGGCGCCGCGACCTGGCCCGGTCCGGGTCTCAACGCCGTCTCGGGGTACGAAGCGGCCCGGATGCTGCTCACCACGGCGACGCGACGGCCCTGGCTCGAGGTAGCCGGCCGGACCGTTCCCACCCGCTTCTGATCACTGATCAACGCAACGATCCGCCCCCCTCAACCAGGGCCGACGGGCGTCGCCGTGTACCATGACGACCGTGCTCGCCGACAGGGCAGACAAGCCGTGGCCCGCACTCGGTGACAGCGCCGGAGTGCGCGATCATCGCACCCTGGCCGAAAAAGCCTTCATCTCGCTGCACGAGGCGATCCTCACCGGCATGCTGCGACCGGGAGAGCGCATCCCGATAGAGGACCTCGCCAGCGCGCTCGAGATGAGCCCGATGCCGGTGCGCGAGGCGGTGCGCCGCCTGGACGCGCTCGGCCTGGTCGAGAACGTGCCGCATAAGGGCGCGCGCATCACCGAGCTCTCGATCGGCGACCTGCGCGAGATCTACGAGGCGCGCCTCGCCCTCGAGCCGCTGGCCATCGCCCGCGCCGCCGTCTCCTTCGACGCCGAGGACGAGGCACGGGCGCGCGCCTCGCTGCAGGCGTTGCGCTCCGAGCCCCCCGGCTCGGTCGGGTCGTGGCGGGCGCACAGCGACTTCCACCTCGGTCTGTACCGCGCCGCACGTTCGGCGTGGCTGTCGCGGCTCATCCAGCCCCTGTGGGAGTCGAGTGAGCGTTACCGTCTGGCGATGAGCCCGGCGAGCAAGGCGACCAGGCGGATCCGCCTGCACGAGGCGCTGCTGCGCAACTGCGTCGAGCACGACCCCGACCGGGCAGCGTTCGAGCTGTACAACCACCTGGCGCAGACCGCCAACTCGCTCGCCGCGACGCTCGGCAGCCGGCCGCTGTTCGCCCAGCTCGAGGGCGACCGGTTGGCGATGCCCCCGGCCGGCTCCCCGCCGCCGTGATGCAGCTGCCGGCGCTCGCCCGATGACCCTGGCCGACCAGCTCGCCACGTGACCGGGCCGCCTCCGGCGGGCGCCGATGGCTCCGAGCGCGTGCTCGTCGTGGGCGGCGGCACGATCGGGAGCCTCTTCGCCGTGCATCTCGCCACCCAGGGCGAGGTGTGGGTGCTCACCCGCCGCCCCGAGCACGCCGCCGCCCTCGTGCGCCACGGACTGAGCGTCACCGGCAAGTCGGATCTCGTCGCGTCGCTGCAGGCGACCCACGACCCGGGCGAGCTTCCGGCCTTCGGCCTGGCGATCATCGCGACGAAGGCCAACGAGCTCGAGGCGGCGGCGGCCGCGCTCGGCGGCCGTTCGCCCGAGGCGGTCGTGATGACGTGCCAGAACGGACTCGGAGCGGACGAGATCCTCGCTCGCGCCGGCCCGTGGGCCGTGCTGTCCTCGGTGACGTTCATGAGCGGCACGCGCCACGGCGACGCACGCGTGGAGTACGAGCTCGACGCGCCCACCTGGCTCGGGCCCTCCCCGGCGCGACCGCCCGATCCCGCCGTGGCGCCGGCGGTCGCCGCCCGTCTCGTCGCCGCCGGCCTGCGCGCCGAGGCCTTCGACGACGTTCGTCCGGCGATCTGGTCCAAGCTGATCTTCAACGCCACGGTGAACGCCCTCTCGGCGCTGACCGTCTTGCCCCACGACACCCATTTCCGTGACGAGGGATCGATCACCGGGCTCGGTCACCTCGTGCACCAGCTCGTCGAGGAGGGCAAGGCGGTCGCCCAGAGCGCCGGCATCGAGCTGTTCGAGGACCCGTGGGAGATGAACCTCGAGGCGGTACGCCGCGGTGAGACCGGGCACGGGAACTACCGGCACCTGCCCTCGATGCTCGAGGACGTGCTCGCCGCACGCCCGACCGAAGTCGACTTCATCACCGGCGCGCTCGTTCGCGAAGGCCTGTCACGGGGGGTCGACGTCCCGCTCCACCTCGCGATGTGGCGCCTCGTCAAGGGGCGCGAGGCGTCGTACTCCGTCTCGGGTCGGCCCGCGGCTTCCGTCCCCGGTGCGCCCGTGCGGACGGCCTGAACGGCGGCCCTCACCCAGCTGACCTGCCCTCGCACACTGTGGTGACCGGGCCAACCGACGAGCGGCGTTCCCGCCCGCAGATTGACAGTTGATCAAACCGGCGCTAGCTTGCGGCCGGTCGGCACCGGCGCCTCGCACCGTGCTCGCCCGGTGCTCCTCGGGCAGCGCGGCGCCCCGCCGGACCGGTACATCGGGTGATCCGAACGGGCAGAGCGGAGGTGCGAGGCGCAAATGCTGCTCGAGCAAGTCGAGTACGTCCGGCCGGACTCCATCGAAGAGGCGCTCCGGCTGCTCGCCGAGCACGACGGCGCCGCCCCGCTCGCCGGCGGCCAGAGCCTCGTCAACGTGTTGAAGAACCGGGTCGCGTCGGTGGACCTGCTCGTCGACATCTCCCGCCTCTCCGAGCTGCGCAGCCTGGAGCGCCGGCCCGACGGCGGCCTCGAGATCGGGGCCTGTGTCACCTACGACGAGCTCGACCGTTCCCCTGACGTGCGAGCCGCTCACGAGATCCTCGCTGAGGTGGCCGGTCACATCGAGGACCAGCAGATCCGCAGCAAAGGCACCATCGGCGGCAACTGCTGCCTCAGCGACCCGACCAACAACCTGCCTCCGATCCTCGTCGCGCTCGGCGCGACGATGCACCTGCGCTCGCCGTCCGGCGTGCGTGACGTGCCGGCGGGCGAGTTCTTCAAGGGATACTTCGCCACAGCGCTGGAGCCCGGCGAGCTGCTCGTCTCGATCGGCGTGCCACCGCTCGGGGCCGGTGCCGGCGCGGGCTATGCATCGTTGGCCGTCGCCGCCGACGCCAAGGCAATCGTGCGCGCCGCGGCGGCCGTGCGGTGCAACGGCACGATCGAGGAGGCCGTGGTGGTGCTCGCCCGGGTCACCCACGTGCCGATCCGCCACCGGGCGATGGAGGAGGCGCTCGCCGGTTCGGCTCCGACGGCAGCGAACGTGCGCGCTGCAGCCGAGCTGATCGGCGACGGCCTCGAGCCGGTCTCGGACACCCACGGCAGCGGGGAGTACCGCCGGCGCATGGCACGGGTGATGGCCTTCCGCGCCGTGATGCAGGCGATCGACGGAGCACAGGGCTCGACGGGCGGCGGCCCGAGCGGCGGCGGCTCCAGCGGCAGCACGAACAGCGGGAGGGGTGCCTGATGGGAGAGCGCGGGACGACGCACGCAGTGTCGCTACGGGTGAACGGCGAGCCCGTCGCCCGGGTCGTGCCGGCGCGCCAGCTGCTCGTGCACTTCCTGCGCGACACCCTCGGCCTCACCGGCACCCACATCGGCTGCGATACGGGCAACTGCGGCGCGTGCACGGTGATCGTGGACGGCAGGCTCGTCAAGAGCTGCATGATCCTCGCCCCGCAGGCAGACGGCGTCGAGATCGAGACCGTCGAGGGCCTGGCGAGCGACGGTGAGCTCACGCCGCTGCAGCGCTCGTTCCGCGAGCACCATGCCCTGCAGTGCGGGTACTGCACGCCGGGCATGCTGATGAGCGCAACGTACCTGCTCCGCCACAACCCCGCGCCCACCGACGAGGAGATCCGCCGGGGCATCCGGGGCAACGTGTGCCGCTGCACGGGGTACGTCAACATCGTCAAGGCCATCCGAGCCGCTGCCGGCGGCAGCGGAGGGTCGCTCGACACGCTCGAGGAGCTGCAGAGCCTGCAGAAGGGAGGCGTGCAATGACGACCACGAGCCCCGGCGCTACCGGCGAGGCGACCGCCACCCGGACCGGCACCTGGTCCGGCCAGCGCCTGCCGCGCAAGGAGGACGGGCGCCTCGTGCAGGGCCAGGGCTCGTTCATCGACGACATGGGCATGCACGGCCAGGGCTACGCCTGGTTCGTCCGCTCCCCCTACGCGCACGCACGGATCGTCTCCATCGACGTCGCTCCCGCGATGGCCCTCGAGGGCGTGTACACGGTGCTCACCGGCGAAGAGGCCAAGGCGATGTGCCAGACGCCGTTCTTCGCCATCGCCCCGCCACCCGGGGCGCTCATGTCCGAGTGGCCCCTGGCGGTCGGCAAGGCGCGCTACCAGGGCGACGCGGTCGCGGTGGTCCTCGCGGACAGCCGTGAGACCGCACGCGACGCCGCCGAGAGCGTCGTGGTGGAGTACGAGCCGCTGCCCGCGGTGGTCGACACCGTCGGCGCCGTCGACCCCGATGCCCCGGTCCTCTACGAGGAGGCGGGGACGAACGTCGTCTGGCAGGGCGTGTTCGACTACGGCGACGTCGACTGGGCACTGCAGAACGCCGACCACGTGGTCAAGATCGACCGCCTGCACTTCCATCGCTTCTCCTCGGCGCCGCTCGAGTGCAACGGAGCGGTCGTCAGCTACGACCACGGCACCGCGACCGTCGATGTGCTGTCCAACTACCAGATGCCGATGTTCGCGGCGATGGTGATGGGACCGACCATCGGCGTGCCGATCAACAAGTTCAACTTCGTGACCAAGGACATCGGCGGGGCCTTCGGCATCAAGATCGGGTTCTTCCCCCAGATCGCCGCCCTCGCGCTGCTCTCCAAGAAGGCGGGGCGGCCCGCGAAGTGGACCGAGTACCGCACCGAGCACATGATGACCGCCGGCCACGGGAACGAGCGCACCTTCCTCGACATCGAGGTGCCGGTGATGGCCGACGGCACGATCCTCGGCGTGAAGGTGCGCGCCTTCGACGACGCCGGTGCCTACCTGCACTACGAGCCGCTCGGCGCGGTGATCTGGGCCCAGGTCGTCCCTGGCTGCTACAAGCTCAAGCACGTGCGGGTCGACTACACCGAGACGGTCACCAACAAGTGCCCGACGGTGCCCAACCGCGGGTACTCGCGCATGCAGCACCTCTGGCTGATCGAGCGCGTGGTCGACATCGTCGCACGCGAGCTCGGGCTCGACCCCGTCGCGGTACGCAAGCTCAACTACGTCCAGCCCGAGGACTACCCCTACGAGACGCCCAACGGCTGCGTCTACGACTCGGGGGACCTGCCGCGCTCGCTCGACATCGCGCTCGATCTCGTGCACGCCGACGCCTGGCGGGCCCGCCAGCGCGAGCTCGGCACCGGGAGCGGCAAGCGCATCGGCATCGGCATCGGCTCCACGCTCGACTCGGGCACGAACAACTTCGGCCAGTCGCGGATCATCAACCCCAACCTGCCCTTCTCCGGCAACGGTGAAGCGGCGATCTGCAAGCTCGACCTGTTCGGCGAGGTCAACATCAACATCGGCACGACGCCACAGGGACAGGGACACGAGACGAGCGCGGCGCAGGTTGCGGCGGACATCCTCGGCATGACGCCCGACGACGTGAACGTGACGACCGGTTTCAATCAGGCGAACAACGCCTACGTCGGGTTTTCCGGCACCTACGCCAGCCAGTTCGCCGTCTCCGGGCTCGGCGCAGTGATGGGCGCGGCGGAGAAGCTGCGCCGCCAGCTCGTCAAGCTGGCTTCGTTCGCCTTGCAGGCGGGCGAGGACGAGATCGAGCTCTCCGCTGGCTTTGCCCGCGTGCGCAACGACCCCGAGCGGGCGATCCCCTTCATCGGCTTGGCCAACATGGTCTACGCCAACAACGCCGGCCTGCCCCATGAGCTGCTCGCCGAGGTCGACCTGAACGCGCGCTACGTCTACGTGCCCCCGTTCCAGGTGCCCGACCCGGAGACCAAGACCGGCAACCTCACGCTCACGTACGCGAGCCAAGTGCACGCCTGCGTCGTCGAGGTCGACGAGGAGACGGGCGAGGTGACCTTGCTCGAGTACGCCGCGGTCGACGACTGCGGCCGGCGGATCAACCCGATGCTCGTCGAGGGGCAGGTGCACGGGGCGACGAGCCACGGCATCGCCGCCGCGCTGTGGGAGTCCTTCGACTACGACGAGGACGGGATGCTGCAGGAACCATCCTTCTACGAGTACCACGCCGGGACCTCGCTCGACATCCCGGACATCGTCGGCGGCGAGATCGAGTCGGTCAGCCCCTTCACGCCGAACGGCGCCAAGGGGATGGGCGAGGGCGGCGGGGCACCGTTGCACGCGATGTGCAGCGCGATCCAGGACGCCCTCGAGCCGGGCGGCGGGATCGTCACGGACAGCCACAACCACTGGGAGCGGGTGTACGAGCTGGTGCACCTGGAGCCGGGGGCTCGGCGTGGAGTCGAGGTGCTGTCGCCGACGGAAGGTCGGCCAGAACCGACCTGATGCTGCTCTCCAACGACTTCGTCATCGCCGCCGATCTCGAGCACGTGTGGGCGCACCTGCTCGACATGGAGAATGTCGCCGCCTGCGTGCCCGGCGCCAAGATCGAGGAAGTCGTCCCTCCCGCCACGTACAAGGGCACCATCCGCCTGAAGATCGGCCCGATGACGGTCACCTACCGCGGACAGGCCACGCTCGTGCACACTGACGAGGCACGGCACGAAGCCACGATCGAGATGAAGGCGCGCGAGGCGCGGGGCCAGGGAGCGGCGGTCGCCACCGTGCGCAACCGGCTCGAGCCGGTCGCCGGCGGCACCCGCGTCCTCGCCGAGACCGACCTGCAGATCACCGGCCCGCAGGCCCAGTTCGGCAAGGGTGTGCTCGAGGACGTCGGCGGGCGGATCCTCGAGGAGTTCTCGGCGCGGCTCGAGCGACAGATCAGCGCCGCCCGGTCCGGCGAGGGCACCGACGCCCCGGCCCCGGCGCCGGCACGCGCGGGTGGCTCGAGCGACGGCGCACGCGCCGTCGCCGGCGAGTCCTCACCCGACGCCGCCTCGAACCGTCCGGCCGCCGGTGACTCCGACTCCGACCTCGACGCGCTCGACCTCAACAAGGTCCTCTCGGCCTCCGTGCGAGCCCGCGCCGCGAAGCTCCTGCCCGCCGTCGCTGCACTGGTCGCGCTCGCCGCGATCGTGCTCGCCTCGCGGCGCCGTGCGCGTTAGGACCCCTGCCCGTCGGGCGGGGGCCGGCTGCGAGATCGGGGTGAGTATCCATGACTAGCCTGACCGTCCTCCCGCTCGGCGGCGCGATGCTCGACAAGGGGGCGATCATGGTCCCCGAGGTCGGCCCGGGCGTGCGCATCTGGGCGCCCGTGCACGCGTTCGTCGTGGAGACAGACGGCAAACGCTTCCTCGTCGACACCGGGATGCACGTCGACCACGTGCGCGACCCCGAGCTGACCTTCGGCGGCCAGGAGTTCGCCGCCGTGCTCACGCCGCAGATGGGCCCCGAAGACACGCTGCCCGCCGCGCTCGGACGGGCCGGCCTTCGCGTCGAGGACATCTCGGCGGTGGTCAACACCCATCTCCACTTCGACCACGCCGGGAACAACTGGATGTTCGCGGGCGTGCCGATCTTCGTGCAGGCGGAGCACCGCGAGCACGCCACCGGCAACCCGGCGTTCCCGGCGCGCTACTGGGACCTCCCCGGCCTGGACTACCGCTTGCTCGACGGCGACGGCGAGCTCGCCGCCGGCCTCGAGGTCGTCGTCACGCCCGGCCACGCGCCGGGCCACCAGTCGGTGGTCGTGTCGCTGCCGGACTCGACGGTGGTCATATGCGGCGATGCGATCCTCTCCCGTGAGAACCTCGACCGCGAGAGCTGGTCCACCCAGGGGGATCCCGATCTCGCCCGCTCGAGCGCCTCGCGGCTCGTCGGCATCGCCGCCGAGCGCGGAGGGAGCCTCATCTTCGGCCACGACCCCGACCAGGTCGGCCAGCTGCGCTATGCCCCGGAGCGCTACGAATCCTCGATGACTAACCTCTAAGAAGGAGGCAAACATGGACATCACGGCGGTTCGATCGCGCTTCTCCTCGCTCGGGTCGGGCTTCGTCTTCCTCGACGCGCCCGGTGGGACCCAGGTTCCCGACGAGGTCGGGGCGGCCGTCAGCCGCCAGCTCGCCGAAGCGAGCGGCAACGTCGGCGCCCCGTACGCGACCAGCCGCCGCCTCGACGCGCTGATCGAGGCCTCGAGGACGGGCGCGGCTCGGTTGTTCGGTTGCGACACCGACGAGGTGATCTTCGGAGCGAACATGACGACGCTCAACTTCATGCTCTCGCGCACGCTCGCGCGGACCATGTCGGCGGGCGACGAGGTCGTCGTCACCCGCCTCGACCACGACGGCAACGTCGCCCCGTGGCTCGAGCTCGCCCACGACAAGGGGATCGTCGTGCATGTCGCCGACGTGCACGACGACACGACCCTCGATTTCGACGATCTTGCACGGCTGTGCAATGAGCGGACCCGCGTCGTTGCCTTCCCGATGGCGGCCAACTCGACGGGCACGACCGTCGACGCCGCCCGGGTGGCGGCGATCGCGCACGACGTGGGCGCGATCGCGTGGGCCGACGCGGTGCAGTATGCCCCACACCTGGCGATGGACGTCGCGAGCTGCGGGGTCGACGTGGCGCTCTGCTCGTCGTACAAGTTCTGCGGTCCGCATCTCGGGCTCGCGTACGGGCGGCGCGAGCTGCTCGAGGGCCTGCGACCGTACAAGGTGCGACCCGCCGCGATGGAGCCGCTCGGCCACCGCTTCGAGACCGGAACCCAACCCTACGAGCTGCTCACCGCCTTCAACGCCTGTCTCGCCTACCTCGACTCGATCGGTGGGATCTCCGGCATCGCCGAGTGGGAGCGGCAGCTCGCGGAGCGCTTCCTCGCCGGGCTGGACTCGCTGCCCGTGCGCGCCAACCTGTACGGGTTGGCCGGCACGACCGGGCGCGTCCCGACCTTCCTCGTCAACTTCGACGGGGTCTCGTCGGGTGAGCTGTCGGTGGCGCTCGCCGAGCGCGGTTTCGGCGTCTGGGCGCACGACAACTACTACGCCGTCGGGCTCTACGAGCGGATCGGCTGGGGTCAAGCGCTGCGCGTCGGCATCGCCCACTACAACAGCCTCGAGGAGATCGACGCCCTGCACGAGACGCTGGCGTCGCTGCTCGGGGATCGGCGTGCCGGGGCGGCCGCTACCGCCGGCGACGGCGGCTCGCACCGCCTGCGCACCGGCGAGCGCTTCCCGATCGAGGCGCTCGAGGGCGTCCCGACGGGGCCGGACGGGGACCTCGCCGGCCCGACGCTCGTCTACTTCTACCCGAAGGACGGGACCGAGACCTGCACCCGCCAGGCGGTCGAGCTGCAACGCCGCCTCCCCGAGTTGACCTCAGCTGGGCTGTACGTCGTCGGGGTGAGCACCGACGACGCCGAGAGCCACCGCTGCTTCGCCGACGAGCAGGGGCTCGCCTTCCCGCTCGTGAGCGACGAGGGCCAGGCGCTGGCGGGCAAGGTCGGCGTGCTGAAGGACTACGGCGAGCCCGGCGTGCTCGCCGCACGGGTGAGCTTCCTGCTCGACCGGAGCGGCACGATCGTCAAGGTCTTCGAGGTGAGCGACGTGGTCGCCCACCCGGGCGAGGTGCTCGCGGCGACGCGGGCCCTCGGACTCGACAGCGTCGGGACGACGGGCGGCGAGCAGTGGTGACCGCAGCTCCGTTCGCCACGGTGAGCGAGCTCGGCGCGTGCGAGCCGGTCTCGCTCGGCGGCGAGGCCAGCGGGGCGGGCGCGGCCGATGAGGGCCTCCGGCCGGCCCCGCGACGGTGCGCACGACGCTCGACGCCTCGCGAGGCTGTCCCCGACTCGTGCAGCGCGTGATGCGCGTCGAGGCGGGGAGCACGTTCGACGAACGGGCTGGCGGAGCCGGCGAGCTGTGGTACGTCGCCACGGGAAGGGCGCGGCTGACGACCGCGCGGGGCGAGACCGAGCTCGCTCCCTGCTCGGCCACGCTGGTGCACCCGGGCCCGTACCGCGTCGTCGCCGGCGAGGAGGGTGACGTCGAGCTCGTGGCCACCGTCCTGCCGGCGGAGGCCTCCGGCGTGCCGGATCGAGCCATCGCGGTCCGGCTGGATGAGTGCGAGCCGGAGGTGACCGGAGACCGGGAGTTCCGGGTGCTGATCGGGCCGGACCTCGGCTGCGAAGCCGCCACGCAGTTCGTCGGCGACATCCCGCCCGGCCGCGCCCCGGTGCACGAGCACACCTACGACGAGGTCGTCTTCGTGCTCGCCGGCTCGGGGGTCGTGCACCTGGCTGACGGCGACCGGCCGATCCGCCCTGGCACCTGTGTCTACCTGCCACCGGGCTCGCCACACTGCCTGGAGAACACCGGCAGCGACGTGATGCGCGTGCTCGGCGTCTTCCACCCCGGCGGGAGCCCCGCAGCGAAGAAGGAGCACTCCGCCTGATCGGGCCGGCCAGCCGCCGGCTGATCGGTCGCTGACCCGCCGACTCGGCGCCGCCCATGACCGACTGACCGGTGGCTGTCCGGTGCCCGCGCGATGCCGCCTGGCAGCGCTCGCCGCGGATCGACGCCGGCCCCCCTCCCCGACGCGGCCGCCCGGCGGAATCTCCCCGACACATCCTGCAAGCGGGCTTCACCTTGCCTGGTCGCCGCTTTCGCGGGCAGCCCCTGGACCCCCTCCGCCAACGACTGATAACTTGATCAAATGTCCACGCGCGGGCGCAAGGCCCACGTCGTGCGTGCCGCGAAAGGTTGAGGCCTGTGACCGGAACGCAGGTGTTCGAGGAGTGGTCGTGACGACGCTCGTGCTCGCCGCCGACAGGGTGATCGCAGGTAGCGGCCTCGAGGTGATCGAACAGGGCGCGGTCGCGCTCGAAGGGGACAAGATCGCCTGGGTGGGGCGGGCCAGCGAGGCCGAGCGGATCGATCATCACCTGGCCGGCTGCACGCTCGTGCCGGGTCTGATCGACGCGCACGTGCATCTAGCGAGCGATTCGGGACCGCGCTTCGACATGCGGGTGAGCGACGCGACCCTGACGTTGAACATCGTGTCCAACCTCGAGAGGTTCGTCAAGGCCGGCGTCACCACCGTGCGCGATCTGGGCAGTCCTGGGACGCTCACGGCGCAGGCACGTGACGCCGTGGAGGCCGGGAAGCTGGACGGACCGAGGGTCCTCACCTCCAACCGGGCGATCACGACCACGGGTGGCCACGGGCACCAGGTGGGGCTCGAGTGCGACGACGCGGTCAGCCTGCGACGCGCCGTGCGTCAGCTCGTCAAGGACGGCTCGGACTGGGTGAAGGTGATGGCCTCCGGAGGCTTCATCCACCACGTGCGCTCGGAGGGAGCTGCGCCGTACTTCCCGCTGTTCTCTCCCGAGGAGATGCGGGTCGTGATCGACGAGGCGCACCGCTACGGGTTGCGCGTCGCCGCTCATGCCCAGAACCGCGAGGCGATCGCGACCGTCTTCGAGGCGGGCATCGACACGATCGAGCACATGACCTTCGCCGGCCGGCCGCAGGAGGCCGTGATCGACGAGGCCCTCGTCGAGCGGATCGCCGAGAAGGGGATCCCCGTCAGCCCGACGACGAACAACTGGTGGCTCACCGTGGGCGTACCCTGGGCGCCGATCGAGGTCGCCCTCGCCAACCTGCGCCGGCTGTACGACCTCGGCATCCGCTTCGTCGCCGGCACCGACGTCGGGATCCCGACGACCACACCGGAGGTGTACGCCGAGGGGTTTCGCGTCCTGTTCGAGATCGGCATGCCGGGCCGCGAGATCCTCGCCACGGCGACGACGACGGCCGCCGAGGCGATCGGCCTCGGCGGGGTCACGGGGGCGATTGCGCCGGGCCTGAGCGCGGATCTCGTCGCTCTTGAAGGCGACCCGTTGCGCGACGTCGAGGCCTACTTCCGCCCCCGCCTCGTGGCGATCCGCGGGCGGGTGACCTGGCTGGGGCCGCCCCCGGCCGCGCCGGCCGACGGCGGCGTCTCGGGGGGCGGGGACGTTCGGCTCAAGTACGTCGGGACCGGCCACGGCGGGGCGGTCTCAGCCGAAGCCGTGCCAGCCAGGGACGGACGAGCCGGCGCCGGTCGGGCCGAGGCGGGATCGTGAGCCTGCTGCTGCAAGACGTGCGCCTCGTCGATGTCGAGCGCGGCCGTGTCCTGCCGAACACCTCGGTGCTGATCGAGGGCACGAGGATCGTCCAAGTGGCACCCGTCAGCGAGGTCGCGGCGAACGGGGAGACGCTCGACTGCGAGGGCCGCTTCCTGCTGCCGGGCCTCGTCGACGCGCACATCCATCTGCGAGGGTCGAGACACCGCGGGCCGAGCGAGGGCGAGCCCGTGCCATCCGACGAGCAGGAACAGGACCGCCGCGAGGTGATCTCGCGGCTGCACAGCTACCTGTACTGCGGCGTGACCTCCGTCTTCGACGCCGGTAACGACGAGGGCCTGATCTACCCGCTACGCGAGGAGGTTGCCGCCGGCAGCGTCCTCGGTCCGCGCATCTTCTGCGCCGGCGCCATCGTCACCTGTAGCGGTGGGCACGGGACGGGCCTGGTCGGGACCGTGGCGGTCGACGACCTGCCGGCCGATCTCCCGCGCCTTCGCGAGCACTTCCGCGGCCGCCCCGACCTCGTCAAGGTGACCTACGACGAACACGGCTGGGGGGTTCGGCCGCTCATCCCGGTGCTCGAGCGCTCCGTTCTCGCCGGCATCATCGCCGCCGCGCACGAGGCGATGCTGCGCGTCACCGTGCACACCTCGAACGAGCTGCGTGCGAGGGAGGCTCTCGGCGCCGGCGCCGACGCGCTCGCCCACCCGGTGATCCAGTCGCCGGCGACTCCCGAGCTCGCCTGGATGCTGGCCAGCCGCCAGACCCCCGTGGTGAGCACCCTGGCCATCGGCGAGCGCTACGCGCGTCTGGCCGATTCGCCCGGCTACGTCGACGAGCCGATGTACGCCGCCTGCATCGATGCCGAGGAACGCGAGCGGCTGCGCGTGGACGAGCACCGCTTCCAGTCGGCCAATCGCTGGGCGGACTGGATGCGGGTGATGACCCCGGTGGCACAGGAGAACCTGCGAGCCCTGGTCGCTGCCGGTGGTGTCGTCGCCACCGGCACCGACCTGAGCCTCGGCCCCGAGATGCACCGCGAGCTGTACCTGTTGCAGGCGGCGGGCATCGCACCGCTCGAGGTGTTGCGCTGCGCCACGCTGCACGGTGCAACGTTCCTCGGTGCTCGGCACGACCTCGGCACCGTGGAAACCGGCAAGCTAGCCGACCTCGTGATCGTCGACGAGGACCCGACCCGCGACGTGGGAGCGTTGCAGTCGATCTTCATGGTGCTCAAGGGCGGCTCGCCGGTGGCGCGGGAGAGGCTGGACCTGCCCGGGGCCGGGCGCTCCGGTCACCGTCCGATCGGCCAGACGGTGACCGCGCGCTGAATCGGGGCTGCGCTCTGCCACGGTCTCAGCGCCGGTGTTCAGCGCCCGTGTTTCAGCGGCGGACGTCGTGCTGCTCGTTCCAGGCCAGCACGCGTGTGATCCAATCCACCGCCTGTGACGGCGTGCGCAGGAAGTGCGAGCCGCCCGGGTAGCGCACCATCTCCGCTTCCTTGCCGAGCACCCGCAGACCGGTGTAGAGGATCTCGCCCTGCGTGATCGGTACACGCTGGTCACCTTCCCAGTGCATAACGAGAACTGGCGTCGTCACCTCGGGAAGGTACGAGACCGGTGACCTCTCCCGATAGACCTCGGCTTGCTGCCAGGCAGTGCCACCCAAGAGAAATCGGGAGATGTCCGTAAGGTCGCTCGACAGCGCCTGACTGAGGTGCTCGACAGGGGCGGCGACGGCCGTCGCGGCCAGGAAGCGGTGGGAGTGTCCCACGATCCAGGCTGTCATGAAGCCACCGTAGGACACGCCGGCGACGAACATCCGGGTGGCGTCGGCAACTCCGCGCTCGATGAGATCGTCGCAGCAGGCAAGGATGTCGTCGCAGTCCGCCCCACCGAGGTCCGCGCTGCGCCAGGTGCCGAAGTCCTGGCCATAGCTGGCGCTGCCGCGGGGATTGGGCAGCAACACGGCGTAACCCGCTCCGCACAGGGCCTGGTGCATGGGGAGCGCCCTCGAGAAGGGCCATGAGGCGTGCGGCCCGCCGTGGATGTCGAGATGAAGCGGCGCTCCCCGGCGCGCCCGACGGGAGGGAACGAGCGTGAAGTACTCGATCTCGGTGCCGTCGGGGCGAGTGATCGACGAGCGTTCGATCGGCGCCAGCTCGACCTCGTCGAGCAGTGCGGCATTCAAGTGCGTCAGTTGCATCGGCTGCCGAGCGGTCAGGTCGCAGGCGAAGAGCTCGCTCGGCTGGTCGGGCCACGAGGCCGTGTACGCCACGAGGTTGCCGCCGGGCCGCCCGGCGAGACCGTCGATCTGGATATCACCACCGATTAGCTGCCCACTACGGGCTGCTCCGAGCTGCGCCCCGCGCAACGCGACCCCGCCGCGGTCGGCGACGAGCAGCGCGAGCTCGCGCTCGCCCGTCCAGCAGAGAGGAGCAGCCAGGCCAGGGAAGACGTTGACGCCGCGGTCGGTCTGCGGTGCAACCATCTCCGGCTCGCCGCTGCCGTCGACGGCGACGGTGAAGACATGGATGTCGGCGTCCCATGCCTCCGAGAGAGCGCCGGCGAATGCCACCTGGGTCCCGTCGGGCGAGAAGAGCGGGAACACGGCGCGACCTCGGCCGTTCGTGAGGCGGCGTGCGCGCCCTCCCGCCGCCGGCATCACCCACAGGTCCGAGCGGAACTGGCGGTCGTCGTGCTGCCTGTCACGGTCCGAGCTGAAGGCGATGGTGCTGCCATCGGGTGAGAACATGGCGTCGGCGTGGTCGAACTCGCCGCGGGTCAACTGGATCGCCGAACCGTCCTCGACGTCGACGAGGAAGAGGTGAGTTCGGCCGTCATGCCACCCGGCACTGTCGAGCCGCGCTGCGAGACCGCGGACGACACGCGCGGAGCGTTGCGCTGCGCGGCGCTCCGGCTCTCGGCATCGGGAAGCCCCACCCGGCAAACGACCACGAGACGCCCGGAATCCGATGACCAAGCCAGGTGACTGACCGGGCCAGGCAGATTGCCAAGTCGCCTCGGAGCTCCGCCGTCGAGCGGTGCGAGACGGACGTGGGCGTGACGAGATTCCTCGTCGGTCACCGAGATCCAGGCGAGGTAACGCCCGTCCGGCGACCAACGCGGGCAGCTGTCAGAGGGTCCGTCGGTGAAGGGCCGCTCCGACGTCGAGCCGTCCGAGCAGACGACCCAGATCGAGTCCGCGAACCGGTCCGATTCTTGGTCGACCCTGGTGACGACGAAGGCGATGCGACGGCCGTCGGGCGAGAGGTCCGGATCTGAGGCGGTCACGAGCCGGATGGCATCCTCGGGGCGGAAGCAACGCTTGGCCATCGTCATCCTTTCGGCTGCGAGCAGAGAGCCCGAACACGACGGTGCGATGGTACCTTTACGGACTCGAGGAAGCCGAAGGTCGGGCAACGCCCGTGATGACACGAGCTCGGCGGAGCTCGGCTAGGTGCTCCACGTGCTCCACGTGCTCGCTGCACCGATGAAACCCCGTGCGGAGGTGCAAATGAAGGTCAGCGGCGGGTCAACCGCTCCTCAACCGTGTCACGAAGCGCTTCGGCCAAGAAGTTGAACGACATCACCGTGAGCACGATGGCGATACCGGCAGGGTAGATCAACCACCAGTAGCCGTCGTACAAGTAATTCAAACCGTCACTCAGCATGCTGCCCCAGTTGGCCGACGGCGGTGGGGGCCCGAGTCCCAGGTAGCTGAGCCCGGCCAGTAGCAAGATGGCGTTGGCCACCTCGAAGGTCGCTTGCACGATAACCGTGCCGAGGGCATTCGGGATGATGTGCCGGAGCAGAACCCGTCGCCGTGCCGCACCAGCCACTTCCGCGGCGGCGACGAACTCGCGAGTCCGCAGGGACAGCGTGTCACCACGAACGAGCCGCGCCGTCAGGAGCCACGAGACAAAACCGAGCACGATGATCAACATCGGCACGGACGGCACGAAGACGGTGCCGAGCAGCAGCACGATCAGCAGCGTGGGTATTGCCAGCAGGGAGTCGAGGATGCGCATCATCGTGGCATCGAGCCACCCACCTGCGAGACCGGCGATCGCGCCCCAGAGTGTGCCGAACGTGGTTGCCAGCAGAGCCGCCGCCAGCCCGACTTCGAGCGAGGACTGCCCCCCTGCCATCAAGCGCCCGAGCACGTCGTATCCAACGTCGTCGGTACCGAGTGGATGTTGCCACGACGGGGCGAGATGCACTGCGATCATGTTCGTGTGCACCTGATCGGTGTGGTACAGCAAGGGTCCGACGAAGCTGAAGAGGAACAACAGGACGATCATGATCGATCCTGCCATCGCCAACCTGTGCGTGAGCAGCCATTGCGCGAACGCCGCGATCCCGGACCTTCGCTCCGGGGATTCGACGCCCTCGAGGCTGTCGAACACGATCGGAGGGTGGCCAGGCGCGGCGTCAGTTGCGATCATCGATCAAGTCTTGGGGACTGTGTAGACGATTCGGGGATCAGCGAAGGCGTACAACAGATCGGCCAACAGGGACCCGACGACCGTCGCGATACCGACCACGAGTGTCACTCCGAGCAGGACGGGATAGTCCCTCGACTGCGCTGCGTTCCAGAACAACAGGCCCATACCCGGATAGTTGAACACCGTCTCGACGATCACCGCACCTGAGACGATCGCTGGCAGGGTGAGCCCGACCAGGGTAATGAGAGGCAGAAGCGAATTCCTGAGCACGTGCCGAGTGACGATTCGGAACTGCGACGCACCTTTGGCAGCGGCCGTTCTCACGTAGTCCTGCGCGAGGTTTTCGAGAACCGAAGAGCGCGTGAAGCGACTGAACGCTGCCACGATCACGATGGCGAGTGTCATGATCGGGAGGACCAGCCCGGAGGGGTGAGCGAGAATCGCGCCCACGGTAGCTCCCTGAGGCGCTTCGGCCGGCAAGAGCCGGCTGTTCACGGCGAACACAAGGACCACGAGCAATCCGAGCCAGAAGACGGGCAAGGAGTAGGCGACGAACGCCAGCGCAGTCAACAGGTGGTCGACCGCATGGTTCCGGCGCACCGCTTGATAGAGCCCGATCGGAATCCCGACGACAAGAGCGAGCGCGAAGGCCAACCCGACAAGGAGAACGGTCTTTGGGAGGTCCTGACCGAGCAGGGCGGCGACGGTCGCGTTCTGCTGGTAGGAGTAACCGAGATTGCCCTGAAACAGGTGGCTCCACCAGATGAAGAATTGCTCCCACAGGGGCCGGTCGTAGCCATTCGTCGCATTGAAGGCGCGTACGGCTGCCGGTGTCGCCTGAATTCCCAGGACGGCTCGCGCAATACCTCCGGGGAGGAGGTGGATGATGATGAAGACGATCAGGGAGACGCCGACCACCACGATGCAAGCCTGCAACACCCTGCGGACGATGTAACTGAGCACGACGTCTTAGCTCATACCTGAACGGCCAGCCACACTGAGGTGGCCCGTGCTCTGTTCCTGCGTCGTCCCACGTTCGCCTGGCCGACGGTCATTCGGCCAGGCGAACGGAACGAGCTCAACTGCCGGAGATCGACCAGTTCTGAGGAGCGATGCTGCCGCTCGAGTAGAAGACAACTCCGTGCACCTTCTGGGAGACGGCATTGATGTAATAGGTCAGCAGCTGCCAGACCACTGGCTCCTGCTCCACCATGTACGTGTCGTAGGCCTGCAGAGCCGACACCGTCTGGTTCGCAGGAGCGGTCTCGGTCGCATTGATCAGGGCGATCATCTTCGGAGGAGTCGGGCTATCGAGACCGACGTGCCCCTCGAAGAGATTGGCGCCGGTCGGGTCGGGCTCACCGTAGGTCCAGGCGGCGCCGGCTCCCCAGTTGGCGATCTGCCAGCCCGGGCTGTCGCAGAAGGCGTTGCCGCAGATCAATCCGACGATCGAATTGAACGGCTCCGAGGAAAGATTGAGCACCACGCCGACCTCACTCGCGTCGCTCTTGTAGTTCTCCATCTCGCCGGCGAGGTAAGGGCTGCCGCTCAAGTAGACCAACGAGAACTCGAGGGCCTTGCCCTTGGCGATGCCCGCACCGCACTGCGAGCTTCCCGTCCCCGGATCGGTGCAGGTCGCAGCGCCACCCGAGCTCGGGATCGTCCAACCGTGCGTCGTCAACAGCCTGCGGGCATTGGAGATGCTGAAGGGGCTGTGCAGCTGGGCGGGAGCGAGGTACGGCGAAACCGGCTCGGGCGGGATAGGGCCGTAGTCGGGATAGCCGGCGGTGCCACCGAGCAACGCCTTGATCTGATCCGGCTGGTCCATCACGTCGTTCAGCGCTTGCCGCACGTACAGCTGGTTCACGAGTGGGGCGATGACGGGGCTCTTGAAGTTGAGCGACAAGAAGTTGGCTGCCTCGAGCTCGGACCGCACGATCTGGTAGCCGGATGCTTGCACGCGCCCCTCGGCAGCGAGGTCGGTCGTGGGCACGTATCCGACGTCGACGCTGCTCGACAGCACCGCGTCGAACTCGGCCGATGCCGACGTGTATGGCACCATCTGGAACCCGGCGATGTGCGGCTTGCCCGGGCCAGAATACGCGAGGTTGGGTACGAGGGACGCGTATCCGCCGGTCCGGAACTGCTGGAGCTTGAACGGGCCGTCGACGACCTGCCAGAGCGGGTTGGTGCCGTACGTGGACACCGACTGATCCTGCTTGTTGAGGAAGTTGTACACCGAGACCGCGCCGCTGGCCGTCTCGTCATCGTTTCCTACCGCTCCATTCGCGGAGGTCTTGTCCCATGCGTGCTGCGGGAGGGGCGTGATCAGGGACAGCTGGTCGTCCGTGTACCACGTCGGGTTGTACGGATGAGTGAGGTGAAGGACGACGGTCGAGGCGTTGGTGGCGGTCCAGCTCTTCACGTTGTCCGGCATATTGCCCGGTGTGTAGCGGGCCGATATCGTCTTGTTGGCTTTCATCAGGTTGAGGAAGAACGTGATGTCGCGGCTCGTGACGGGCGTGCCATCGGACCATTTGAAGTTCTTGAGCGTCATCGTGATGGTCGTGTCGTTGTCGCTGTAGACCGGTGGGCTGGCGAGACTGAGCTCGCTGTTGATGACGTTCGGACTGCTGGCCGTTCCGATCGTGTACAGCGGAGGCCACATTTGTTCCTGCAGCTGAGTGTCTGCCACCGAGGAGTCCGCGCCCGCAGGAAACGGCAGAATGAAATTGGGAGTATCCCCTGGTTGCTCTGCGAAGGTGATGACCCCGCTGACCGCCGAGCCCGCAGCGGCACGGGCGGGACTCGACGCCGCTACAGCCACTGGAGAAAGAACAGCGAGCGCCACCGCGCCCGCCAAGCCGAGCGGCAGGATGCCTCTTCGAGGAATGTGATGCCCGCGCCGTGAACTCATCGATGGAACCCCCGTTGCCTCTCGATGCCGCAGATTGGAGTGCCGACAATATCATCGATCACAAACCTTGGCAAGCCGCCGCAGTCGGCGAGCCCTGGACCCGGCGCCGCGTTCGGCCGACGGAAACGCTCGTTCAGCAGCGACGCTGGCGTGCAAAGCGTGGGCTAGCGCCTGGGGCGGGCGTGAAAGTCAGCGCGACAATCGTGCGAGGTTGTTCTCGCGACACGTCTCTCGGGCAACCGTCCAAGACCGATAGGGGTTGTTCTGATGTGATCCTGCCGGACCGGTACAGGTGGAGAAGCCTTCAGCGAGCTCGCCTTCGGCATCTCATTGCCTTAATGATCCAGATCAGCGAGACCCAGACCTGCAGGTCGACACGATCGTGTCCGACGTGCTGATGGACCTCGTCCTCGGTAGTGTTGGCGATACCTTGGCTCGGAGGATGACTCTGACGATGGCAACTGACCGCGGCTGCCGGCTCCCGGCCTAGCGCGACCCGTCGGCGCTCAGCACGCGACGGGCAGGAGCTCGTTCTCACTCGTCCTTCGAAAGGATTCGCGTGCAACAGCGCATTCAGGAGTACTTGCGCGCCGTAGCTCCAATCGGACGCGCGCATGAGCAGGTCGGACCGTTCCTCGCCACGTACAACCTTCAGACCGATAACTTGTTCCTGAATTACGCCATCCCCGACAATGACGCCGACCCGTCGGCGGATGAGGTGGCGGACTTGGTGACGGCCTATCTGCAGCGGCGGCGACGACCACGGTTGGAGTACCTACCGCGGGTTGCCCCGGCGGTCGAGGGGCGGCTCGTCAGTGCGGGTTTTCGCGTCGAAGGCCGGCTCCCGCTCATGATCACCGACGCCCAATCGCTGTCGCCGTCATTCCAACCCGACGGCATCTCTCTTGTCGTCCCGGAGTCCGACGACGACTTCTTTGGAATGGCGCTCGTTCAGGCCGAAGCGTACGGTGACCCGCAGACTCCGACGCGAGACGAGATACCCCGCCGCAGGCAAGCGCTCGCTTGCGGAGCTCTGGCCGTCATCGCCCGGGACAGTGACACCGGTGCGGTAGTGGGAGCGGGAAGCTGCTCAACGATCCGCGACGGCCTCACTGAGGTCGCAGCCATCGGGGTGGTTCGAGCTCATCGTCGGCGAGGCATCGGAGCGAGCCTGGCGCGGCGCTTGGCGGCCGACGCTCTCGGTGCTGGTGCGACGTATCCGTGGCTGATGGCTGCTCACGAGTCGGAGCAACGGATCTACGAACGGGTCGGCTTCGGCGTCATCGGCGAGATCATCCATGTATCTCGATGACCTGCGCCGGTGGGCTTCTCCTGCTCGGCGACCGGAGCGCGAGCCGCTGAGCCCGCCCTCCCCGGCCGGCCCGACTTTGATCCAGTTGCACACCACGCCCTCGCCCTCGCCCTCGCCCTCGCCCTCGCCCTCGCCCTCGCCCTCGCCCTCGCCCTCGCCCTCGGGCGACCCTTGACCACGGCGACGTACTGCCGTCACCCTGGTGAGGGTGGCTGTGCTTCTCCGAGTTCGCCGTGACCCTCAGCAGCGCGCCGAAGGGGGCGGCCGTCTGCCACCGGACGAGGACGCGTGGTCGGTGCTCGGCGCGTTGGTGCAGGTGATCGGCGGCACGATCGCCCAGCAGAGCGCGATCGAGAATCTGCTGCGCAGCTGCGCCCGAGACGAACCCAAGGACGCTGCGCTCGCACGTCGAGCTCAGCAGATCAGCGCCGCGCTCGCTGAGCTCGCCATGCGCCTCGAAGCGCTCCCCCCGAGCGCCGTCGTGATCGAAACGCAGGCCCTGGTCCATTACCACCAGAGGATGGTCCTCGAGAGCACGCGTCTCGCCTTCGCCGTTCGTTCCGTCCCATTGGAGCAGCGAGCTTGCTTCGCCTCTCATGACCTGGGGACTCCCGCCGAGCGGCTTCGTCAGCTCCACCGCACCCTCGCAGAGGCGCTCGGCAGCCGCGGCGGCGAGGGCGCGGCGGACGCAGACCTCCTCGACGGCCTCCTCGGCATCGTTCCCGGAGCTGACACTCCGTCAGCGCCGGGCCGTTGGCGATCGGTCGGACTATGGGCGGGCTGGCCGGTGCCCTTCGCCGGCTGGCACGAACGCGTCGGCGTCGGCGTCGCGCCGTCGGGCCTGATACGCGCTGTGGACAATCTCGTCTGCCTGGCGTCGTTGAGCTGCGGGATGCTCGCGCCAACGATCGCCTGGTGCGATCCGGCGTCGGTGCTGCGTGCGGCCATCGACGAGCTCGGCCCGAACCTGCTGCGAGACCGGGCCGTCGGGCTCGACGCGTCACCGGGCGGCTGGACGCCCCGCGGCCTCGTTGCGTGCGATGCGGCCTTGCTGCAGCGAGCCGTCGCCAACCTCGTCGACGATGCGCTGCGCCGAACGGCACCCTCGAGGCGTCTGATCCTCAGCGCGACGACCGGTGCCGACCTGACGATCGAGCTGCGGAACTCCAGCACGTGCCCGCAACTCGCGGAACGACGTGTGCGAGCCAGGCCCCGCCAGCGGCACGCTCTCGGGCTGGCCACGACCGTCGCCATCGTGCGGGCGCTCGGCGGCGAGGCGGGGCTGGGCCCCGATCGTGACGGCGTCCACTACGTCCTGCGGCTGCCCGTGGAGCCACGACGTCGGAGGGGCGCCCTCGGGCGGGAAGTCGAGCCTCTGGCCGAGGTCCGGGCTCGCCGAGGCCGCCAGCTCGGCCATCGCACGATGCCCGCGAGCAGCAGGGGTACTCGCAGAGATAGGTTCCGCTGATCCACGGGCACGAACTGGGTGCAGCCTCCGGCTGGGGCTGCCGGAGGAGACATGGACGATTTCCCACACCCGATCACGCCCCGCGACCACGTCGAGCCGGTGCCCCGCCGCATCCGGGCGGTGCTCGGCGGGCAGGTCGTCGCCGACACGACCCGAGCGCTGTACGTCTGGGAGCACGAGTACTACCCGCACTTCTACATCCCGGCGGACGACGTCGACGCGGCCTTCCTCGTCGACGAGGAGCGCCCGCAACGTCTGCACCGCGGCAACACCCGGCTGTACACGCTGCGCGCCGGCGAGCTCGAGCGCCCCGGCGCGGCACGCCTGCTCGTCGACGACGACAAAGGGCAGCTGGCAGGGACGTTCCGCATCGAGTGGGGCGCGATCGACGCCTGGTTCGAGGAGGACGAGGAGGTCTTCGTCCACCCACGCAACCCGTACGTCCGCGTCGACGCGCTCCGCTCGCGCCGTCACGTCCGTGTCGAGCTCGACGGGACGGTGCTCGCCGACTCGGCTGCGCCGGTGGCGGTCTTCGAGACCGGCTTGCCGACGCGCTATTACCTCGACCGCACCGACGTCGACTTCGATCACCTCGTCGCCACCGCGACCGAGACCGCGTGCCCCTACAAGGGTCGCACGAGCGGGTACTGGTCGGCCAGGCTCGGGACCGCGCTCACCGAAGACGTGGCGTGGGTATACGACTTCCCGACGCACGCAGTTGCGCCGATTGCCGGGATGTTGGCCTTTTACAACGAAAAGGTCGACATCGTTCTCGACGGTCGGCTGCTGCCTCGGCCCTCCACCCGCCTCGTGCGCTGATCTGCCGCTGTGGCCGGAGCCGCTTCAGCTCAGAGCACCCCCGGCGAGTCAGCGCGCCCGCGGCGTAGTCTGCTGCTCGAGCAGCTCCCGGATGACCCTGACCGCATAGGCGATGGCGGCGTCATCCAGATCGAGATGGGTCACGAGACGCAGCACGGTCGGGGAGAGCGCTCCAGTGAGGACACCCGCGCGGCTAGCGCCCGGGCGAACACGTTCGACTCGCCCACCTCGAGAAGGACCATGTTCGTCTCCACCGGCCAGTTCGCGACGCAACCTGGCCTCGCCTCGGCCAGCGCCGTCGCCAACTCACGGGCGCGCCGATGGTCGTCGGCCAGACGCTCGAGCTGGTGGTGCAGCGCGTAGCTGCCCGCAGCGGCGAGCACGCCGGACTGGCGCATCGCCCCCCCGAGCTGGTGGCGCAGGTAGCGCGCCCGGGGCTCGAGGTCGGCCGAGGTCACGACGAGTGATCCGACGGGCGCGCCGAGGCCCTTCGAGAGGCAGACCGACATCGTGGCGAAACGCGGCCCGTACTCCTCGAGCTTGGTCCCTGTTGCCAGGGCGGCGTTCCAGATCCGAGCGCCGTCGCAGTGCAGGGCCACGCCGACGGGTCGGGTGACGGCCACCAGCGCGTCGACCGCCTCGAGCGTCCAGGCGCATCCACCCGAGCGGACGTGGGTGTTCTCGACCGCAACGGCACGGGTGGGGACCATCGAGTAGTTCTCGCCGTTGGCGTTGCGTCCCGGCGGATCGACGCGCAGCTGGGCGGCGACGACCGCGGGGTCCAGCACGCCACGGTCGCTGCGCACCGTGCGCGTCTGGATGCCGCCCATCGCCGCCAGCCCACCCATCTCGTAGGTCACGACGTGCGCGTCCTCGTCGGCGATCACCTCGGTCGCCGGCTCGGCGAGCAGGCGCAACGCGATGTTGTTCCCCATCGTTCCCGTGGGCACGAGGATCGCCGCCTCCTGGCCGAGCATCGACGCGACCTCGGCCTCGAGGGCGTTGACGGAGGGATCCTCGCCGTACTGGTCGTCGCCGACCTCGGCGGCAGCCATCGCTGCGCGCATGCCCGGCGTCGGCCGAGTCATCGTGTCGCTGCGCAGGTCGACGGGGCGCTCCGGAGTCGGCATCGGCGCCCAAACTACCGCCGCGCTCAGCGGCCGCCGCTCGGCCCCTGGCCCTTGTCAGCCAGCGGGCCCGTTGCCGCGCCGCGGACCGCCGCCGTCACCCCCCTTGCCGTCGCGGCCCTCGCCTCCGGGGTCGCCGAGGTCGCCGGGTCGCCGAGGTCGCCGGGTCGCCGAGGTCGCCGGGTCGCCGAGGTCGCCGAGGTCGCCGACGCCATCGGTCTCACCGCCGTCGTCATCGGCGTCGTCATCGGCGTCGTCGTCCGCTTCGTCGGCGGCGGCGTCGTCCTCGTCGTCGCCACCTCGTTCGCGGCCTTCCCGACGCCACACGCGCTGTCGATTGTGGAAGGGGCAGAGCAATCTTCCGTTGTCGAGCTTGGTCTCGCCGCCCTCGGAGAAGGGCACGATGTGGTCAGCCTGGCACTGCGAGGCGGGCCGGTCGCAACCCGGATGCGCGCACATCCGGTCCCGCAGCTCGATCGCCCGCCGCAAGGGACCGGTGAAGAAGCGAGCGCGGGGCCCGAGAACGATCTCCGACGGGCCACGGTACTCGGCGCGCTCGACGACGGAGGGATCGAGATAGGAGACGAGCTCGGCCGGCGTCACAGCCCCGCCCGAGGCGAGCTCGCAGATCCGCCCGAAGGAAGGAAAATCCACGAGCACGTTGAACAGCGCAACCGGCCGTGGTGCATCGTCGCGCACCGCGGCCGACCGGGTCGCCATCTCGGTGAGGGCATCGGCCCGCCGTTGCGCAGCGGTTCGCTCGAGCTCGAGGATCGTCGGCTTGCGGCCCAGTTCCGCCGCGGCGCTGCGCACGTCCTGCTGATACAGCTCCTCGACAAGGCGCGTCAGCTCGTCGTTCACGATCTCCCCGCCGACTGCGTCGAGCGTCATCGTCCCCGACCACCCGCCGCGCAGGGACCGGTGCAGCGAGACGGAGCGCTGCTGGCGGCGCCGCTCGGCCGCCTCCTCGCTCTCGTCGGCATCAGCGAGCTGCGCGAACGAGGCGCACGCCGTGGCGAACTGCTCAGCGCGCAGCTGCCGAGCCTGGTCGAGCAGCTCGGGCTCGTGCTCGTGGAGGGCCTCGGACGTTCCCGGTCGATCGAGCGCCGTGATCAGCGCGGCCTGGGAGGCGCCGATCTCGCCGGCCGCGAAAGCCGCAGCGGTCGCCGGCAGCCCGGCGAGCCCGGAGCCGAGCCGCACGCGCCGGAAGGCCATCGACTTCGGCTGGCGCGATTGCCACGAGAGCCAGCTTCCGGCGTTCTGCGCCCCCGAGGGGATCCACGCGCCCGAGCGATCGAATGCCGCGGCGGAACGGCACACCAGTGCCTCGAGGCGGTCGGCCTCGCGCGACAGCTCGAGGAGGAGCTCACCGTCACCGAGCGCGCCGTCGGCGAGCGCGCCGAGTCGGTCCAGCCCAGCGCGGATCAGGGCGAGGCCGGCCTCGGTCGGCGGGAGTCGGCTCTGGTCGCCGTCGGCGCCGATGGTGTCCACGACCGTCGAGCGAACAACCCGATGGTCTCGTGGGACATACCGTCGGATGGGTCTACCGCTGACTTGGCGACCGTCGCGTCGAACGAGAGCGCCGTCGGTTTCCGGACGGTCGCCCGCCTGCCGTGCGCGGGCAGCCGACTAGCCCCGCGTCTTGCCCGCCTTGCGCTCGTACATCTTGGCGTCGGCGAGCTCGATCAGGTCCTCGAGGCTGCGCCCCGGCTGCAGGTCCGCCGCACCCGCCGAGAGCCCGAGACGAAGATCCGGCGAGATCGCGGCGAGCTCGGTGTGAAAGCGCTCCTCGAGGGCGGCGAGGATCGGCTCGACCCCGGCCAGCGTGCAGTCGAAGAGCAGGAGGCTGAACTCGTCGCCCCCGAGGCGCCCGATCACGTCGGAGGCCCGCGTCGTAGAGCGCAGCGACTGCGCGACCGCCAACAGCGCGTGGTCCCCGACCCCGTGGCCGTGCGCATCGTTCACCGTCTTCAGCCCGTCGACGTCGACGTACGCGAGCGCCAACCCGCTGCCGCGCTCGAGCGCCCGGGAGACGGCGCTCCGGCCGATGGCGAAGAACCCTCGCCGGTTGTACACCCCGGTCACCTCGTCCAAGCATGCCCGGTAGTGCGTGGCGATCTCGCGCTCCACGATCGCTGCGAGATCCTCGAGGTCGTGCAGGTCGTCTTCGCCGAAGCGTCGCTCGTGGTCGTCGACGATCGAGAACACGCCCACGGTGTAGCCGTCCGGCGAGCGGATCGGGACGCCGGCGTAGAAGACGACGCTGCCCCCGGCGATGACGAGCGGGTTGTCGAAGAAGCGCTCGTCGTTGCGTGCGTCCTCGACGACGAGCACCTCCTCGGCCGCAACGGCGTGGCCCGAGAACGACAGCTCGCGTGACATGACGCTCACGTCTGTCCCAGGGTGCGCCTTGAACCAAAGCCGCTCCTCGTCGAGCAAGCTGACGAAGGACCAGCGAACGTCGAACATGCGACGCGCGATGCGGGCGACGCGCTCGAAGGCCTCGTCGGGCTCGGTGTCGAGCAGCGCGAGCCGGCGCAACGCGGCGAGGCGCTCGTCCTCGTCCCTCGGGATCGCTGGCCGGATCATTGCGCCGCCTGTGTCGCCATCACAGGACTTACGACGCGCCTCGTGAAGTGATCGAGAACGGGGTGCGCAGCTGACCAACCGGACGACACGGCTCATCCGACGAGTTTTGCGTAAGCCGTCTTGATCGTCCCGTTGATCAACGCGAGGCGTTCGTCGAATGGGTAGAACGCGCTCTTCATGGCGTTGATCGTCAGCCAGCGCAGCTCGTCCCAGCCCCAGCCGAAGGTCTCGGCGCAACGTGCCATTTCCGACGACAGCGTCACCCCGCTCATCAACCGGTTGTCGGTGTTGATCGTGACGCGGAAGCGCAGGCGGGCCAGCAGGCCGATGGGGTGGTCCGCCAGGGCGGGAACGACGCCGGTGTGCACGTTCGAGGTCGGGCACAGCTCGAGGGGGACTCGCGTGTCGCGAACGAAGCTCGCCAACCGTCCCAGCACCGCGGTGCCGTCGGCGTCGACCGCGATGTCGTCGACGATGCGCACCCCGTGGCCGAGGCGCTCGGCGTTGCACCACTGCAGCGCCTCCCAGATGGAAGGCAGACCGAACGCCTCGCCGGCGTGCAGGGTGGCGTGGAAGTTCTCCCGCTGTACGAGCTGGAAAGCGTCGAGGTGGCGCGTCGGCGGGTACCCGGCCTCGGCCCCGGCGACGTCGAAGCCGGCGACGCCGCCATCTCGGTAGCGCACGGCGAGCGAGGCGATCTCGAGCGAGCGGGCCGCCGTGCGCATCGCCGTGAGCAGCGCGCGCACGACGATGGGACGACCCGAGGCTGCGGCGTGCGCCATGCCGGCGGCGAAGCCGGCGAGCACGGCCTCGACCACCTCTTCGAGCTCGAGCCCCTGCTCGGTGTGCAGCTCGGGGGCGAACCGCACCTCGGCGTAGACGACGCCATCGGCGACCAGGTCCTCGACGCACTCGCGCGCCACTCGCTCGAGCGCCGGCGTCGTCTGCATCACCGCGACGGTGTGGGCGAAACCTTCGAGGTATCGGACGAGGTCCTTGCGCGGGGCGTCCGCGACGAACCAGCGCGCCAGCTCGGCTGGATCGGTAGTCGGCAAGCCGGCGTAGCCCTGCTCCCCTGCGAGCTCGATCACCGTTGTCGGGCGCAGGCCGCCGTCGAGATGGTCGTGCAGGAGAGCCTTGGGGGCCTGGCGGATCTCGTCGTGGCTGGGAACCACCGAATACATCGTACGAGCCTAGCCGACGCCCGCTCGGCCGCCCTGTGCCCGCTCGGCCGCCTGTGCCCGCCGCCCGCCGCCGTGTTCTCAGGCCTCGGGCTCGGGCTTCCCGCCAACTCGGGCGGTTCTCAGGTCTCGGGCTCGGGCTTCCCGCCAACTCGGGCGGCCAGGCGCGAGGGGGCGACGACGAGATACGCCTCGCGGCAGATCTGCTCGACCTCGCCTTCTGCGGCGACCTGGTCGAGTCGCACCCCGATCCAGCCGCGGGTGCCGACATACGGCGGGCGAAAGAAGCGGTCCGGCTCGGTCTCGAGCAGCTCCTCCAGCACGCCGGCCGGCGCAGCGCACCACGTCTGGGCAAATCGCTCACCGTGGTGGCCGTCGGGGTAGCACATCACGAACGCGCGCTTGCCCCCGACGAAAAAGGTCGGCGCGCCGTGGCTCAGCCGTTCGCTCACCTCGGGGAGCGCCAGGCAGGCCGCCCGCCAGCGATCGAGGTGGCCGGTGACGGCGCCGCCGGCGGCACCGGCCGGGGCACCGGCAGCAGCACCCCCCGGGGCACCGGCAGCAGCACCCGCCGGGGCACCGGTAACCGGCGTCCGCCCACCGAGCGCCTGTCCGCCGGTCACGGCCTCAGTCCCCGACGCGCTCGAGCACGAGCGGTCCCGCCGGCGGCGCCCCGTCGCCGATCTCGAACGCGCCGTCCAACGCTTCGAGGGCTCGCTCGATGCGGCGCTCGTCGTCGGTGTGCAGCTCGAGCACGGGGTCGCCCGCCCGTACCGCCTCTCCGGGCTTGGCAACGCAGACCACGCCGGCAACAGCGCTCACCGCGTCCTCCTTTCGTGCCCGGCCGGCCCCGAGCCGCCACGCCGCCACGCCGACCGGGCGTGCGTCGAGACGGGTGACCACTCCTGAGCGGGGGGCGGCAACCGGTACGACGACCGACGCCCGGGGGAGCGGTGCCGTCGGGTCACCACCCTGGGCGGCGACCATCTCGTCGAACACCGCGCGCGCCCGACCGTCGGCGAGGGCTGCCACCGGGTCGCTGTCGAGACCGGCGAGCCCGAGCATGGCCCGCGCCAGCTCGAGGGTCACCTCGACGAGGTCCGGCGGGCCGCCGCCGGACAGGACCTCCACGGACTCCGCCACCTCGAGCGCGTTGCCCACGGCTCGGCCGAGCGGGACGTCCATCGCCGTGAGCAGCGCAACGGTAGCCATCCCGTGGTCCACCCCGAGGCCCACCATCGTCCGTGCCAGCTCGGCAGCACGCCCCAGGTCGGTCATGAAGGCGCCGCTGCCGACCTTGACGTCGAGCACGAGCGAGGCCGTGCCCTCGGCAATCTTCTTCGACATGATCGAGGCGGAGATGAGGGGGATCGACTCGACCGTCCCGGTCACGTCGCGCAGCGCGTACAAGCGGCGGTCCGCCGGCGCGAGGCCCGGACCTGCGGCGCAGATCACGCAGCCGACACGCTCGAGTTGCGTCAGCACCTCATCGACGCCGAGCGAGCTGCGAAAGCCCGGGATCGCCTCCATCTTGTCGAGAGTCCCGCCGGTGTGGCCGAGGCCGCGCCCGGACAGCTGCGGCACCGCCGCCCCGCACGCCGCAACGAGCGGCACCAGCACGAGCGACACCTTGTCGCCGACTCCGCCGGTGGAGTGCTTGTCCACGGTCGGGCGGGAGAGGACGGAGAGGTCGATCCGCTCACCGGAGTCGATGGAGGCCTGCGTCCAGCGGGCGAGCTCGTTGCGGTCCATCCCGCGCCAGTAGACGGCCATCAGGAACGCCGCCATCTGCTCCTCGGCGACACGGCCGTCGAGGTACGAGCGGACGAGCCAGTCGATCGCAGCGCCGTCGAGGTAGCCGCCGTCGCGCTTGGTGCGGATCAGGTCGACGGCGTCGAACTCGGCGCTCACGTCGGTGACCGACGCTCTGGCGGGGGGTCCGGAGGCGGTTGTGCCGGGCGGCGGCTCTCGAGCTCGCCGCGGTCGAAGGCGCCGGGCAGCAGCTCGCCGAGGGTCGTCGGCCGGGGCGCGCCGCCGCCGGCGCCGCCGGCGGCGGGGATGCCGTCCGCCTCGGCTCCGGAGCCTGTGTCCACGAGCAGCTCCGGTCCGCCGTGCTCCATCAGCAGCTGGCGGCAGCGTCCGCAGGGCGCAAGCGGCCGGCCGTCGCCTGCGGTGACCGCCACCGCGACGAGCCGACCACCTCCTGAGGCGGCGAGCCCGCTCACCAGGCCGCACTCGGCGCAGAGGGTCAGGCCGTACGAGGCGTTCTCGACGTTGCACGCGGTGAGCACGCGGCCGTCGGCAGTGAGCGCGGCCGCGCCGACCCGCAATCCCGAGTAGGGGGCGTAGGCATGGGTTGCGGCCTCGTCGGCCCGCTGGCGCAGCGCCGCCCAGTCGATCTCACCCCGAGCGGTCATCGCGCCGCACAGTAGTTCGGGGCGCGCCGCGTCCTCCCCGACGGCCTTCCAAGCGTCCCGGTGCGGAGAGCGCCGGCGGCGAGCGGCGAGCGGCGAGCGGCGAGCGGCGAGCGGCGAGCGGCGAGCGGCGAGCGGCGAGCGAGCTGCCTCAGCCGGCCTTGCTGCAGGACGAGCAGAGCCCGACGAGCTCGAGGCGGTGGTCGGTCACGTCGAAGCCGATCGCCTCGGCGATCGCCCGCGCCGTCTCGCCGAGCGCACCCTCGAGCTTGGCCGACGCCGCGGCGTCGACGACGAGCCCGCACCGCTCGCACACGGCATGGTGATGATGGATGCTCAGCTCCTCGGAGAGCTCGAAGCGGGACAGCTCGTCGCTCCCGTTCACCCGCCGGAGGACTCTCGCTTCGCTGAGGACGGTCACGTTGCGGTACGCGGTCGAGACGGGAAGGCCGGGAGTCGCCTCGACCAGCTCGCCGATCGTCACCGGCCGTCCTATGCCGGCCGAGCGCGACGACGATCGCCCGCCGCTTGGCCGTGTAGCGCTGGTCCTGCGCCGCGAGCAACGCGGCGACCTGGCCGTGCACCTCCTCGGCTGGAGCCGTTGCACCCGACCGCACCGGGCGCATGGTAGCGGCGGCCATCTGCCGGCTCGACGACCCACCGGCGCCTGGCCGCTCATCGACGACGTCGGCAGGCGGAAGCACCTCGCCGGCTGCGACCACCGCTCCTGTTGCCATCCGCACACCCCGGGTCCGGCGATCATCGGTCCGAGCGGTCCCGCCGGCTGCCGGCGCGACCCCGGTCACGGCGCCGCGCACGGCATCGAGCACGGCATCGGGCACGGCATCGGGCACGGCATCGGGCACGGCATCGGGCACGGCGCCCCGTCGGCGTCGCCACGAAGGTGCGGCCGGTCGGTGTTGGGCTCGTCGGGTGGCTGCTGGATCAGACCGGCCCGAGGCTCCGGGCGCCGCGACGGAGCTGCCATCGATCTCGAACGTCACGTTCGCGTACTCGTTTTCCGCGCCCGCCGTGACGTTGGCTCAGAACGAGAATCAGTCTGAAGACAGCGGCCGGTCGTCGAGTGGTGCGCGCGGCCGAACGCGTCAGGGCAGCGCTCGGCTCACCCAGAAGAGGGGACGTGCTCGGCGGCCGAAGGCACACGGCCACGCCGCGGGGCATCGCTCGGCGCGCGCTGCCCGGCCCCGCGCCGGCGGTGCCGGCGGGTTCGACCGCCCCGAGACTCGAGGAAAGGCGTGCGGTGCGGTGCGGGTGGTCGGGTGGTGGCGCGTCCTCGAGGCGGCACCGGCTAAGGTGAACGCGTCCACAGGGGAGATCGTTGCCATGCAACGCGAGTTGATCACGCCGGCAGCCGCACGGCGATCCGCGAGCGTCGAGGCCCGGGAGGGTTGGCAGTTCCTCCTCCGGTCCATCGGGCGCAACTGGGGTGCCCTCGGCGCCTCGTTCGTCGCCGCGCTCGTCTGGACCGGTGTCGTCGTGGCCGTGCCTGAACTCATCGGCGCGGCCGTCAATGCCGGGATCATCGGCCACGACGAACGTAGGTTCGCCCTCCTGACCGGGATCATCGCCTTGCTGGCCATCGTTCAGGCCCTGGCGTCGGGGCTGCGCCGATGGACGAACGGCTTGGCCTCGCGGCGGCTCGAGACCGAGCTGCGCCAGCGATTCTTCTCCAAGTTGCTGCGGCTCGAGATCGCCTACCACGACCAGGTGAATCGTGGGCAGCTGCTCTCGCGGATGACCTCGGACCTGTTCCAGATCCAGCAGTTCGTGTCCTCGAGCCCGGCGTGGACGGCAAACGTGATCGTCGTCCTCGCCGTCTCCATCGTCCTGATCGTCACCAACCCGCTGCTCGGTGCGGTGACCCTCGTCGGCCTGCCGTTCGTCGCCTTCGGCTCGAAGGTGTTCTCGACGCGCATCCGACCGTCGCTCACGGACTTGCAGCGCGAGCGGGGCAACCTCGCCGGGGTGGTCGAGGAGGCCGTGTCCGGCGTGCGGGCCGTGAAGGGCTTCGGCAGCGAGTCGATGCTCGATCGTCGCCTCGGCACGCAAGCCAACCGCGTGCGAGACCGGGCGCTCGACCTCGTCGAGCTCCGCACCAAGTTCATCCCGGTCGTGAGCACTGTGCCGTTGCTCGAGCTCGCGGTGCTCAACTGGCTCGGGGGCATGCTCGTGTTGCGCCACGAGCTCAGCATCGGGACACTGCTTGCCTTCAACGCCTACGTCGGGCTCATCGCCCCGCCCGTGCAATCGATCGGGGGCTACATCGTGCTCGGCCAGCGGGCCATCGTCTCCTCCCGCCGGTTGCACACGGTGATGCGCCGAACGCCGGCCATCGCCGAGCCGAAGGGCGCAGAGCGAATTCCCGACGGCCCGGGCAGCCTCTCCTTCGAGCACGTGGCCTTCGGATACCCCGGCGCAACCGCTCCGGTGTTCGAGGACCTCGACCTCGACATCGCGGGTGGCGAGGTGGTGGCACTCGTCGGGCCTACCGGCAGCGGCAAGAGCACGCTGCTCACGTTGATCTCGCGACTGTACGACCCGCGGTCGGGCACCGTGCACCTCGACGGCGCCGATCTGCGCCGGGTCTCGCTGAAGGCGCTGCGCGCCGCGACGGCAGTCGTGTTCGAGGACAACTTCCTGTTCGACGACACGATTCGCGCCAACATCTGCCTCGGTCGGGAGGGCGTGAGCGACGAGCGCCTCACCGCCGTCCTCGCCCTGGCGCGCGCCGACGAGTTCATCGCCGAGCTTCCCGACGGGCTCGACACCGTGGTCGGCGAGCGGGGCCTCTCCCTCTCCGGCGGCCAGCGCCAGCGCCTCGCCTTGGCCAGGGCACTCATGAGTGAGCCGAGGGTGCTCATGCTCGACGACGCCACGTCCGCCATCGACGCTGCCAACGAGCGGGCGATCGTCGCCCACTTGGCCCGCGCGCGCCGCGGTCGGACCACGGTCATCGTCTCGCACCGTCCGGCAACGATCGCTGCGGCAGACCGGGTCGTGCTTCTCGACGCCGGCGAGGTCGTGGCGACCGGCACCCACGAGGAGCTCATCGCCTCGTGCCCGCGCTATCTGGAGGTGCTCGGTGCGGCGGACTACGACCCCGACGAAGAGCCCGACGAAGAGCCCGGCGACACGGCCACCGGCGACAGCGGGGCTACAGGCGATACCGGAGCCCGCGCCTCGGCCGCCGGCGATACGACCTCTGCAGCCAGCGCGGCGACCGGCGAGGTCGTGACGGCTGCCGGTGACGCGCCCGCCGGGACGGCGCCCGCCCGGCGAACCCCTGCGACAGAGCACCCGTACGCCGGTGATGCGGGAGGGCGCGGCGACGAGCGGTGCGATGCGCAGCGCGGGTGCCGGCACGAGGAGCAGGACGGACACGGGCAGGGCGCGGCGTGAGCGAGACTCCGGTCGGGACGCCCGGCGAGCCGGCCGTGCCGATCCTGCGGCCCGCCCTGGGGATGCTCCGCCCCTACCGCGGGGCAGTCGCGCTCGCCTTCACCACCCTCTCAGGGTCGATCGCCGCCACGCTCGCCGGGCCCGCGATCGTCAGCTGGACGATCAATCACGGTCTCGTCGGCCACCGGAGCATGCGCGTCGTCGAGGAGGCGGGCATCGCCTACGTGGTCGTCGCGCTCATCTTCTTCGCCTGCACTCGCGTGCAAACTCGGATGCTGTCCGGCATCGGCGAGCGGGTGCTGAACGACCTGCGAAAGCGCGTCTTCGCTCACCTGCTCGCCCAGCCGCTCGCGTTCTACGAGAGCGAGAGCTCGGCGCAGCTGCTGTCTCGCATGACCGCCGACATCGACGTCCTCGAATCGCTGGTCCAGAGCGGCATCGGCAGCACGCTCACCGCCGTCGGGTTGTTCTTCGCCAGCCTCGTCGTTCTCCTGGTGATGTCACCGGTGCTGTTCGGCGTGACCCTCGTCTGCCTCGTGCCCGTGCTCGTCGCAGCCGGCCACTACCGCGTCACCTCGACCCGGGCGTACACGGCGGTTCGCCATCGCATCGGGGACACGCTCGCCACCTTCGACGAAGGGCTCGCCGGCGTACGAGTGGTGCAGGCCTTCCGCCAGGAGCACCGCATCGAAGGACAGTTCGAGGAGCGCAACCTCGAGCAGCTGGAAGCCAACCTCGAGACCGTCCGGCTCGGGTCGCGTTTCTTCCCCAAGATCGAGGGCACGGGCGTGCTCACGACCGCGCTGTTGCTGCTCCTCGGCGCGGTCTTCATCCGCGCCGGGCTGACCTCCGTCGGCGCCGTCGCCGCCTTCGTCCTCTATACCGCCAACCTGTTCGGAGCCATCCAGAGCATCAGCAACCTCTTCGACCTGCTGCAGTCCTCCGGCGCGGCGCTCGGCACGGTGTTCGAGCTGCTCGCCGTGAAGCCGACGATGGTCGACCCGAGCGAGCCCACTGCCCTCCCCGGACGCGGCCAGCTCGCGCTCGAGCAGGTGAGCTTCGCCTACCCGGCGCGCGAGCACCGGGAGTTGTCCGAATCGCCCGCCGGTGAGGACGGGGAGCTGCGGGCTGTTCAGGCTGCGCCCGCCAAGCCAGCCCGCCACCTGTCGGCCGCTCCGGCGCTGTCGGACCCGGTGCTGTCCGGCATCGACCTCGTCATCGAGCCCGGCGAGCACTTGGTCCTGGTCGGGCCGACCGGCGCTGGCAAATCGACGCTCGCCAAGCTCATCGGACGCCTCTACGACCCGACGAGCGGCACGATCCGTTTCGGCGGCGTCGACCTGAAGCAGGCGAGCCTCGTCGAGTTGCGCCGGCACCTTGTCGTGGTCCCTCAGGAGGGCTTCCTCTTCCGCGGCAGCGTGCTCGACAACGTCCGCATCGGCCGTGAGGACGCGACCGAGGACGAGGTGCGGGACGTGCTCGAGTACCTCGGCGTCGACAAGCATCTGCTCAACCTGCCCGAGGGGCTCCTCGCCGACGTCGGCGAGCGTGGCTCGCGGCTGTCGGCGGGCGAGCGCCAGCTCGTCTCGCTTGCCCGCGCCGCTCTCGCCGACCCGGCGGTGCTCGTGCTCGACGAGGCGACGTCGAGCCTCGACCCGGGCACCGAGCTCGAGGTGGAGCGCGCCGTTGCGCTGATCTCGCAGAACCGAACGACGGTCACCGTGGCGCACCGGCTCTCCACAGCCGAGCGCGCCGACCGGGTCGGCGTCGTGATGGACGGCAAGCTCGTCGAGCTCGGCAGCCACGACGAGCTCGTCGCCGCCGGCGGCGAGTACGCCGAGCTGTTCGCCGCGTGGACCGCCGGGGCGTTGCTCGCCTCGTGAGCCGCCCGGGCCCCGGCTACCGCTTCAGCGCTGACCCGGCGGGGTGACGGTCGGACCCACCGGCCCGACCACCGGATCGGTCGGATTCGGATCGACCGCCCGGCCTACGCGCAGGTCGCCGAGTCGCTGTCCCAGCGGTTGAACCGCGGCGTCCCTTCCTCGGCGAGTCGCTCGCGGGCCTGGTACCACATGTCCCGCCACGCCGCCGGGTCGGAGAGGGCTGAGCTCGGGTCTCGCCGGCTACGGGCGACAAAGCTCGGGAAGGCCGGCCGCCCCGTGGGTTGCCCGGTCGGTTGGTAGCGAAGGTCCAGGCTGATCCGCACCCGGTCCGCGGCGCGATTCTCGAAGGATCCGTGGATCAGCGTCCGGTTGAAGAAGAGTGCGCTTCCGGCGCGCATGGGCAGCGCCTGAGGAGCGGCCTGGGGCAACAGGCGGCCGGGGATGCCGACCTGGCCGGGACTTCGCATCGCCGGTGACTCCGGTGCGCAATGATCGACGAGGCCACCGTGCTCGGTTCCGGGGTAGATGCACAGACAGGCGGTCGACTCGTCGGCGTCGGTCACCGCTACCCAGCACGTGAGGATCTCGGAGTCGTCTGCTTCTGGCAGAAGCACGCCTTGATCCTGATGGAAGGGGACTCCTGCGGTCAGCCCGTTCCTTCGACCAGCCTCGCAGCTCTCCGGAAGCTTCATGCGAACGTGCTGTGTGGGGTTGGACGTCACCTCGGGTCCGATGATCTCCTCGACGACGTCGAGCAGCCGGTCGTGGGTCAGCAGGGCGAACACCGCCGCGCTGGCGCAGACGGGAGTGTCGCGTCGGATGCCACTCTGGGGAAGGGAGATGTCGAAAAAGCGCGCAATGTTCTTACCGCTGTCGGCGGTCACCGCCAACAGCCGCTGCTCGAAAGGTAGCGAGTCGAAGCGCGAGCTCGACTCGCCGTTTGCGATCAGGTCGTCCACAACCTCATCGAGGATCGCTTGCCAGTCGTCGTACAGCGGCGAGAAGTCACGAGTCGGGTCGAAAACGTCCTCGACGATCACATACCCGTCACGCTCGAGGCTGTCCCTGAGACTGCTCGCCAACACGTCGCCCATCTGATGTCCCGCTCCCGGTCGAGTCTCCGGCAAATCGTAAGCCGCCGGAGACGCCGAGCGGGTTCGCCCGAGGACTGACGGGAGCCCGAACCCTTCCGCACGGCGGTCGATCGAGCCGCCACCGTTGACCGCCCTGATCGGCGATTCCACGGTGTCAAGGTCGTTCTCGCACACGATGACGAGCGGCAGCTGCCGCGCTCACGTCCTCGTCTCCGTGCTCACCACCTCGACGGTCGGCGACGAGTGCGGCACGCAGCGGTAGGCGTCGCGCATCACGCCGGCGAGCAACTCGTAGTACCCGGTCTCGGGCAGCAGCGCGGTGAACATCGCCGAGCCGTGCACGTGGCCGAGGAAGCGTCGTTGCACCGTCAGCACCCCCGCCTCGACGAGGCGCCGGGCGTACGCCTCGGCCTCGTCGCGGTGCGGGTCGAACTCCATCGTGACGACGAGCGCGGGCGGCAGCCCCCGCAGGTCGGGGGCGAACAGCGGCGAGACGTAGGGGTGGCGAGGGTCAACCGTCTCCCCGAGGTAGTGCTCGCGCTGCGTGCGCATCCCGGTCCGGCTGAGGAGGTAGCCCTCCCCGAGCTGCTCCACCGAGGGCTGGCTCCCTGTGAGGTCGGTCACGGCGATCGAGAGGATCTGCAGCGCCAGCCTCGGTCCGCTCCGGTCGCGGGCCATCATCGCCACGACCGCAGCCAGGTTGCCGCCCGCCGATTCCCCGCCGACGGAGATCGTGCTTGGGTCACCGCCGAGCCGTGCGGCGTGCTCCGCCAGCCAGCAGAGCGCCGCGTAGCAGTCCTCGACGGGGATCGGGAAGCGGTGCTCGGGGGCGAGCCGATAGCCCACGGAGACGACGAGCGCGCCCGAGGCGACGCAGAGCTCCCGGCACGCAACGTCCGATCCGTCGATGCTCCCGAGCCAGAACCCTCCCCCGTGCAGGTAGAGATGGACAGGGAACCGCCCCTCGCCGGCAGGCCGATAGCTGCGCAGCGGGATCTCGCCTCCGTCGACCGGGATCCGGAGGTCCTCGACCGAGGCCGGCTCGGGGCCCGGACGGTAGTAGGCAGCCCGAAGGCGAGCCTGGGCGGCGCTCGCGTGCTCCCGCGCCTCGATCACCGCCAGCTCCGGGCGGGGCCGGGCGGCGTCGGCCTCGAGCACGGGCAGGAGTCGGGAATCGACGCCCGAGAAGGCGGGGGTCATTCCGCGGTCCAGCCCCCGTCGACGTAGAGAGCGCTCCCGGTCATGTAGCTCGACGCATCGCTGGCGAGGAACAGCGCCGGGCCGCGGATCTCGGGCAGCTCCGCCCAGCGGTTGAACGCGGTGCGCCCGATCACGGCGCGGGCCCGCTCCGGTTCGGCGAGCAAGGGCAGGTTCATCTCCGTGAGGAACGGGCCCGGGCACAGCGCGTTGCAGCGAACCCCTGACCGAGCCCACTCGAGCGCGGCGGCCTGCGTGAGCCCGATCACGCCGGCCTTTGCCGAGCAGTACGGGGTCCGGGAGGGCATCCCGATCGAGCTGAGCGCCGAGCCCAGGTTGACGACCGAGCCCCTCCCGGCCGGTGCCATGACCCGCCCCGCCTGGCGGCAACAGAGCCACGTGCCGCGCAGGTTCACGTCGAGCACGCGGTCGAAGTCGCTGAGCGGGCATTCCTCGATCGGGTGGCGGACGTTGACGCCTGCGCTGTTGACGAGCACGTCAAGGCGGCCGAAGCGCTCCACGATGCGGGCGAACAACGCCGCCACGTCGGTCTCGTCGGTGACGTCGAGCTGCTCCCCGACGCTGTCGGCGCCGGTGTCCGCCGTCAGGTCGGCAGCCGTGGCGAGGCAATCCTGCAGGTTCCGGCTCGCCACGACGGTCGTCGCGCCTGCTTCCGCGAGCCCGAGCGCGATCGACCGGCCGAGGCCCTTCGACCCACCGGTGACGAGCGCGACGCGCCCTTCCAAGGAGAACATGTCCATCACGTTGGCGACAGGAGTCGAGTCGCTCACGAGCGGAGGCGGCGTCGCGCCGAGGTCGTCATCTGCGGACAAGGACGTCAGGCCGCGCCGAGCGCCCGCCGGACGTAGTCGACGCTGGCGTCGAACTGGTCGATCTCGTACTGCACGATGGTCGCCGGGTCCTCGCCGCGCTCGTGCGGGGTCCGCCACTCGAGCCCCGGCGCCTGTGCCCCGCCGTGCAGCAGGCGGATCGCCGCCAACGTGTCCGGCCAGGGCCGCGGGTCAAAGGTGCTCCACCAGTCCTCCTCGAGGAGCCTGACGTGCCGCGCGAAGCGAGCGCCGAGCTCGATGCAGCCGAGGACCCCCGCAGCCCCGCGATCGAAACGCTCGACCAGGTCCGGGAAGTCGACGATGCCGGTCCCGAGCGGACAGCGGACGAGACGCCATCCCGACGGCGTCGGATGTGCGACGTAGTCCTTCAGCTGCACATGCTTGAGATACGGCATCACCCGTTCCGCGAACCTCGCCGGGTGCTCTCCGACGGCCAAGGCGTTGCCGCAGTCCATCACCACGCCGAAGTGCGGGCTTGCAACCTCTTCGCACAGCCAGACCATCTCTTCGGAGGTGAGGTCCTGATGGTTCTCGACGCCGAAGGGTATGCCGACGTCGGCGGCAACCTCGGCCGCAGCCTGGAACGGCGCCACGAGCGCTGCAAGATGCTGCTTCCAGCCCTTCAGCCCGTACGGGCTTCGATCACCTTCGAGGCAGTGGCTGACGGTCGTGCGAACGACGACCGCACCCAGCTCGGCGCCGGTCCGCAGGGCGTTCTCCACCGCCGCACCGATCGCGACGGGCTCGACGTCCTGCCCGATGTCCAAGATCAACGACAACCCTGTCGCCTCGAGCGTCTCCCGGAGGCAGTCGCGCTGGTCGTCCGGCAGCGCCATCAGCACGTGACCCGACAGTTCGATCGCGCTCAGATCCCGAGAAGCGGCAAGCTCGGCAAGACCGAGGGGAACGAGCGGGTCCGGCCTCGAACCGGCCCGCTCGTCCGCGTCGGTGAAGCTCGATACGTCCACTCCGAAGATCATCTCTCCCCCGAGGAGCAAGTCTCAGGTCGTGCGTGATTCGGACCACGCGTTCCCCGACGTTCTCTGATCCCAGCCTAGTTCGCCGCCGTGGCCGGCGATTGACCGCGCAGTCGCTCCACGGCGGGATGATTCGAGCGGGAACTGCTCCCGGTGACTGCTCACAATCGAGACTCCACCCGCACCTTGCCCCTCGCCCGGCCATTCTCCGGTGAGCGCGCCGGCGTTCGCCCGCCCGTCACGGCACAACCGAGCTCAGCGAAAGGCCGGAGCAACCTCGTGCGCGAACAGCTCCAGCCCGGCCCGCTCGAACGGCTGCGGGAGCGCCAGGATGAGATGGGTCACGCCGACCTCGACGTACACGCTCACCTGGGCGCGGACCTCCTCGGGCGTCCCGATGATCCACAGGTTCCGTTCATTCTCCAGGCGCCGGCCGTGCCCGGCGGCGACGGCGGCCGCCAGCTCCTCCGCTGCTTCGTGGGTCGGCGCGATGGCGATCTCGGGATGGGCCGAGTATTCGATCTCGTCGCTGTCCCGGCCGATCTCGTCGCAGAACCCACGGATCGCGGCGATCCGCTCGGCACAGAACTCGGCCGAGCCGATCCCGTTCCACGCGTCGGCATGCTTGGCGGCCAGCCGCATCGTCCCCGCCCGTCCGCCACCGATCATGATCGGCGGATACGGTCGCTGAGCCGGCTTCGGCTCGCAGGGCGCGTCGATGACGCTGTAGTACCGCCCGCTGAACGTCGTCGTCGGCTCTGTCCAGAGGCTCTTGATGATCGTCAGCGCCTCGTCGAGACGGCGAAGCCGTTCCCCGGGTCGCGCGAACGGCAGGCCGTAGGTGACGAACTCGCGCTCCGCCCAGGCGGGCCCGAGGGTGAATTCGAGCCTCCCGTCGCTGATCTGGTCGACCATGGCTGCGGCCTTGGCCATCGTGGCGGGGTCTCGGTACATGACCCCTGCGCACAGGGTGCCGATGCGGATGCGGTGTGTCCGAGCCGCCATCGCCGCGAGCGTCGTCAAGGTCTCGAAGCACGATCCGCCGGCGGGCCCGTCGACCGGCAAGAGGTGGTCGAAGGTGAAGACCGTGTCATAACCGAGCTCCTCGACCGCCGCCAGCGCCGCCTCGAAGGCGTGCCAGCTGGTTCGCTGCGCCTGCAGCTGGATGCCGAAACGCACCGGATGACGCTGCGCCACCGCACGACCTTCCCGTCAACGAGCCCGAACGAACGTTGCTACCTGGTATGCAACGGCTTGTCAATCCTCCCTCCACCGACTCGTTTTCCGAGCGCGAGGCAGAAGTCGTCGGCAAAGAATTCACGAGAACGCTGAGCAGGCCCGCCGCTGCCGCGCGCCCCGGCCGCTACGGCAGCCGCTGCGGGTGATCGCTGTGCCTACTCGAGGCTGTAGGGCACCCCGTCGGCTGCCGGCAGCGCGCACGCGACCGACGAGCCCGGCGACGACGGCGATCGTGAGCAGATACGGCACCATCGACAGGATCGGCGCCGGGATCGACACGTTGAGCACGCCGAGGAAGCTCACGAGCGATCGGGCGAAGCCGAACAGCAGCGCGGCGCCGAGCGCCCCGTAGGGACGCCAGCGGCCGAAGATCATCGCCGCCAGCGCGACGAAGCCGAGGCCGGAGGACATGTCGGAGGAGAAGGCGCCGGTCGAACCGATCGTGAAGGCGGCTCCGCCGATGCCGGCGACGACGCCGCCGAGCAGCACGTTGCGGTAGCGGACGGAGATCACGTGGATGCCGACCGTCGCTGCAGCACGCGGGTGCTCGCCGACGGCGCGCGCCCGCAGGCCCCAACGGGTGCGGAACAGCGCGACGTTGATCACCACGAGCAGCACGGCGGCGCCGTAGACGAAGACGTTCTGGTCGAACAGGATCGGCCCGACGATCGGGATCTTGGACAGCAGCGGGATCGCCACGTTGACGAAGACGGCGGGGCTGTTGAGGTTCTCGTGCGGGCTGAGCACCTGCTCGAGCATGAAATTGGTGAAGCCCAGGGCGAAGGCGTCGATCAGCACGCCGACGATGATCTGGTCGGCGCGGTAACGCAGGGCGAGGAAGGCGAGCACCCAGGCGAAGAGGACGCCCGCCGAGGCGCCGGCGGCCACGCCTGCCCACAGGCTGCCGGTGGCGCTCGTCACGACGGCGGCGAGGAAGGCGCCGAAGAGAAACTGGCCCTCGATCGCAATGTTCACCACGCCGGCGCGCTCGCAGAGGATGCCCGAGAGCGAGCCGAAGACGATCGGCGTCGTCGAGATCAGCGTCTCGCCGAGCAGGCCGACGAGGTTGAGGGTGGCGCCCCGGTCGACCCAGAGCAGGAACGACCAGAGGAAGCACATCACGCCGAGGCCGAACACGAGGTACGTGCCCCGGGCGCGCCTGCGCAGGACGAGGAACAGCCCGAGGGCGGCGCAGACGATCGCCAGCGCAACGGACACCCACCGCACCGACATGACGAGCGGCGCGACGGCCGGCGCCGGCTCCTGGGTGAGGGTGAACGTCGCTTGCGTGCTCGCCGACACGCCGAGCCCGAAGGGGAACAGCATGACGAGCGAGATGGCGACGAGGAAGAGCCCCATCCCGTGGACGCGGGCGAGCGAGACGATCCGCTCAGGGACAGGGGCGACCTCCTGCCCGACCGACGGTTCGGCCGGCGAGGGCGCGCCGAGGTCGGCGGGGGCGGTCACGCTCCCCATCCCTTGTTCGAGGAGATCGTGATCGCCTGCGCCCGCGCCGGCCGGAGCCGGAACAGCTCGCTCACGAGCAGCGGCGTGGCGATGAAGAAGACGACCGTCGCCTGGATGACCGACGCCAGGTCGATCGGGATGCCGGTGTTCGCCTGCATGTTCTGGCCCCCCACCTGCAGCGCACCGAAGAGGAACGCGCCGAGCACGACGCCGAGCGGCTTGTTGCGCCCGAGGAGGGCGACGGTGATCCCGTTGAAGCCGTTGTTACCGCCGTAGGGGTAGGACAGGTAGAAGTCGGTTCCCGAGAGCGTCGACATCCCCGCCATCCCGCACAGCAGCCCCGAGAGGGTGAGCACGAGGGTGGTGACCTTCGCCGGGCTCATCCCGGCCGTTCGCCCGGCGCTCGGGTTGGCGCCGATCACGCGGAACGAGAAGCCCAACGTGCTGCGGCGCAGGAACCAGGAGACGAGCGACGCCATCGCCAGCGCGATGAGCAGGGCGACGTTCACGCGCAGGCCGCCCGGCAGGTGCGGCATACGCGCCGTGGTGGGCATCACGCGCGAGATGGAGTTCGTCTGGTTCGGCTGCTGGAAGGGCTGCACCGAGAGCAGGTACTCGAGCAGGTAGAGGAAGACGTAGTTGAGCATGATCGTCACGATCACCTCGTGGGCGCCGGTGCGCGCCTTCAAGATGCCGGGGATGAACCCCGCGATCGCCCCGCCTGCGGCGCCGGCGAGCACGACGAGCGGCAGGTGGATGCCGATCGGCAGGTGCAGCTCGAAGCCGACGTAGAGCGCGGCGAGCGCGCCGGCGATGAACTGCCCTTGTCCGCCGATGTTGAACACGCCCGCCTGGAAGCCGAGGGCGACGCCGATGCCGGTGAGGATCAGCGGAGTCGCCGCCACGCCGGTCTCCGACAGCGGCGTCAGCGCCGCGCTCCAGCCGTGGCCCGTCGAGATCGCATGCCAGAGGACGCTCGGGCTGAAGACCGACCCGGTGAAGATCGCCGCGTACGCGTCGCCGACGGTGGTGAAGGTCAGGCTGAGGGTGCGGCCGGGGTGGGAGCCGACGTGGCTCCAGGCGTGGATCACGGTCGGGCTCGTTGCGTCGATCAGCACTGCTCCGAGCACGAGCGCGCTGGCGAGCGCGAGGAACGTGAGCATGAACGGGTTCGCCTCGGTGAGGGCGTGCGCCGCCCGGTACCACCACGGCTCGCCAGTCGCCGGGCCGCCAGTCGCCGGGCCGCCAGTCGCCGGCCGGCCGCGGCTCGGCGCCGCCGTCGCCGCGTCGCCGGCAGCCGCCTCGCCGGCAGCCGCGTCGCCGGCAGCCGCCTCGCCGGCAGCCGCCTCGCTCGCCACCGGCTCGCCGGTCCCGGGCTGCGACGGCTCATGCTCTGCGGCGGGGACGGGCGTGGATGGGACAGCCTGGACGGCGGCGGGGTTGGTCGCGTCGTCGCTCATCCGGCACCCTCGGTGGCGACCTCCGGCGGGGCGGCTCCCGGAAGCGTGGACCCCTCGACACCGGCCATCATCAGCCCGATCGCCTCCCGACCGACCGAGGGCTCGACGACGCCGGTGATCCGCCCGCGGAACATCACCGCGATGCGGTCGCCGAGCGCGAGCACCTCGTCGAGCTCGGACGAGATGACGAGCACGGCGGCCCCTCCGTCGCGCTCGGCGACGATGCGCCGGTGCACGTACTCGATCGAGCCGACGTCGAGGCCGCGCGTCGGTTGCGAGGCGAGGAGCAGCTTGACCGGTCGCGACAGCTCGCGTGCGACGACGACCTTCTGTTGGTTGCCACCCGACAGCGCCCCGACGTGGATCTCGGGGTTGCTCGCCGCGGATGTCGAACTCGCGGATCCGGCGCTGGCCGTTGTCGGTCACCTCGCCGAGGTCGCGCACCCCATGGCGGGCGAAGGGCGGATCGTCGTACATGTCGAGGATGAGGTTCTCCGCGATCGTCATGCTGAGCACGAGGCCGTCCTCCTGGCGGTCCTCGGGGACGTGGGCCACGCCGGCGCGAAGGACGGCCCGCGGTGAGGCTCCCGTGAGGTCGCGGCCGTCGATGCGCACCGAGCCGTCCGTCACGGGGCGCAGGCCCGTGATCGCCTCGGCGAGCTCGGTCTGGCCGTTGCCCTGCACACCGGCCAGTGCGACGATCTCGCCGGCGCGCACGTCGAGGTCGACGTGGTCGACGACGGTCACCCCCCGATCGTCGACGACGGTGAGGCCCTCGAGCTGCAGCACCGGAGCCGCGGGCCGGCCCGCCTCCTTGGCGACGACGAGCTCGACATCGCGCCCGACCATCATCGAGGCGAGGGTCGCCTCGTCCGCTTCGGCGGGCGTGGTCGTGCCGACGACGCGCCCGAGGCGCATCACCGTGATCGTGTCGGCGACGGCGAGCACCTCTTTCAGCTTGTGCGTGATGAACAGGATCGAGCGGCCGGAGGACTGCAACGACCGCATGATGGCGAACAGTGCCTCGGTCTCCTGCGGGGTGAGCACCGCCGTCGGCTCGTCGAGGATGAGCAGCTGGGCATCACGCTGGAGAGCCTTGAGGATCTCCACCCGCTGTTGCACCCCGACGGGGAGGTTCTCGACGATGGCCTCCGGCTCGACCTCGAGGCCGAACTGCGCCGAGAGCCGGCGGACGTCGGCGCGCGCCCGCCGCCGGTCGAGCCAGCCGAGCGGACGGGTCGGCTCGAAGCCGAGCTCGACGTTCTCGGCGACGGTGAAGACCGGGACGAGCATGAAGTGCTGGTGCACCATGCCGATGCCGTGGCGCACCGCGTCGCCGGGGTCGGCGAAACGCAGCGCCTCGCCGTCGATGCGGATCTCGCCGGCGTCGGCGTGCAACAAGCCGAACAACACGTTCATGAGCGTCGACTTGCCGGCGCCGTTCTCACCGAGCAGGCAGTGGATCTCGCCGGGCTCGACGGTGATGGTGACGTCGTCGTTGGCGACGAGGTCGCCGAAGCGCTTCGTGATCCCGACGATCTCGAGCCTCATCGCCGAGTCCGGCCCCCGTCCCCGCCCCCCCGCGCCGCCCGGCCGGCGGTCACCCGACGGGCAGCGAGCCGACGCGGCGAGGCCGGTCCCGAAGGACCGGCCTGCCGCGCTTCAAGCGGCGTGACGTGATGACTCTCGCCGCGCACGTGTGCCGACGACGGCACGGTCGGCTCGTGTGTCGCGGGCGGGGTCGGTCAGCCGGCCGGGTACTTGGTCGGGTCGACGCTGATCGTGCCGGCGATGATCCCGGCCTTCAGCTTGGCGAGCTCGGCCTTCACCGAGCCGGGCACGACCGAGGCGAAGTCGTGGAACGGCGACAGCGCGACGCCGCCGTTCGCCAGGGTCCCGGTGTAGACACCGCCCTTGAAGGTTCCCTTCGCCGCCGCGAGCACCGCGTCGCGACCGAGGTGGCGATGCCCTTGGTCACGCTCGTGATGAACAGCGAGCAGTACTGCTTGGCCGACGACGCAGCCGTCGGTGTCCACCCACTCCATGTAGTGGCCCGCACCGGCTGCCTTCACCGCTGCCGCCGCGCCGAGGCCGACCGCTCCGGCGACGGGGAAGACGATGTCGGCGCCCTGCGCGATCAGCGTCTTGGTGTCGGTCTCGCCGAGGCCCTGGTCGGTGAAGTTGTTGGTGAACACGCCGCTGCCGTTGAAGTCGCCCTTGGCGCGGTTGCCCGGCTTGGGCGTCCAGCCGAGGGCCGAGACGCTGGCGTGGTTGAGCTTGTCGTAGTAGCGCACGCCCGCGACGAAGCCGTCCATGTAGATGGTGACCGGCGGGATGTTCTGGCCGCCGAAGGTGCCCACGGTGTGCGTCTTGCTCATGGCTGCCGCCAGGTACCCGCCGAGGAAGGCGTCCTGGTTGGTCTCGTAGGTGAGCCCGAGCACATTGCTCATGTTCGGGCTGTAGCTGTAGTCGACGATGGCGAACTTCTGCTTCGGGTTCGCCTTGCGCTGCCGCCTGCGTCGCGTTTCCCATGTCGAAGCCGACCGTGATGATGATGCCGCAGTTCTTGGCAATGAACTTGTTGATGTTCGGCACGTAGTCGCTCTGGACGTCGACCCGAGATAGGTGTAGCTGACGCTCGGGTCCGCCTGCGGCGGCTTCCTTCAGCCCGTTGTACGCAGATTGGTTGAACGACGCGGTCGTTGATGCCACCGGTGTCGGTCACTTCGCAGGCGAGGAAACTCGACGCCTGGTGACGCGCCAGCGCCGGGGCGTGTCGCGCCACGGAGGCGCCGCTCGTGCCCGCCGTGGCCACCGCGCACAGCGCGGCGGTCATGCCCGCGGCCGAGACGACCGCTGCTCCAGCGTACGGCACGCGAGCGCCGGCGATGCGACACACGGCCGACCCGCTGCTCCATCGCTTCAGTCACTGTCACTGCCCCCTGTCTTGGTGTCGATGTCGAGGCGCAACAACCGCCGCGCGCACGCCGCGCACGGCGACCCGGCAGACGGCCCTCGGACCGCCGCCGCCCGCTCGAAGGCGTGCTCGCCGCCGGGACAATACTCCCGCCCGGGCAGGTAGCCTCGGACACCCATGTTGGACCACATCCTGCTCGACGTGATCGGTGCCATTCGAGAGGCGCTCGAGGCCGCGCTGCTCGAGCAGCAGGCCGTCGAGGAGCGCTTCCAGGTCGACGTCTTCCTCGGCGACGTCTCCTTCGAGACCTCCTACAGCCTGCCGGGCGAGCAGAACCCACCGCGGGTTCGGGCCGACTTCGAGCCTCGAGTGGCCGACCTGGAGCCAGAGCGCCTACCGCTCGTGGTCGATCGGCGAGTCGCCGGCGGATCGGCCCGAGCTGGCGATCGAGGTGGCGTTGCGCCTGCAGCGGCTGGCGAGTGCGCCCGATCCGGCGTCGTCCTCGCTGCGTCTGGACGGCAGCACACCCGAGATCGGCGACGAGCCGCTCGAGCGCACCGGCACGACGATCGAGCAGGTCCACGACACCGACCACGACGCCCCCTCAGCGGCGATCGAGGTCTCCTACCAGGGCATCTACCGGATCGAGGAGGCCGTGCTGGAGGACCCGCAGAAGATCGACGCCCAGGTCGGCGTCGCTGGCCAGCTGGATCGCCTCGGGCCTCGTGCGCCTCGCCGACCTCGACCTGCCGACCCTTCCGGCCGAGGACAGCGAAGCAAGCAGCTGACCTGCGGCGAGCGGCAGCGGCGAGCGGTCTACAAGAGGCCGCGCGACCTCGCCAGCTCGGCGAGCGAGACCTGCGGCCGGGCACCGAGGTGGCCGATCACCTCGCCAGCAGCGAGCGAGCCGAGCCGGCCCGGCGAGCTCCACGTCGAGCCCGCGGTCAGGCCGAAACTCACGCCGGCCGCGAACAGGTCGCCCGCCCCGGTCTTGTCGACCACCTCGCGACGTGGTCGGCGGGGACCTCGACGATCTCGTCGGCGGTGGCGAGCAGCGCACCGGCCGGACCGCAGGTCACCGCAACGGTCGAGGCCCGGGCGGCGCAGCTGGTCGACCGCCTCGCGCAGCGAGGCCGCGCCGGTCGAGGCGCGACCGCTTCGGCCTCGTTGGCGAACAGCACGTCGATCGGGCCGTCCGCCAGCTCGCTGAGGTGCCGCGTGGTGGCGGCGCACGAGCGCGGCGTCGGACAGCCCGAGGGCGACGAGTCGTCCCGGCCGCGCGGCTCACCTCGACGAGCCGTGCGACGAGCGCCTTGGCGTCGGCGCAGGTCGAGCACGTAGCCGTCGAAGTAGACGAGCGCGCTCGCGGCGATCAGCTCGTCGTCGAGGCCGTCGGAGTCGAGGCGCCCGCCGACGCCGAGCGCGGTCGCCATCGTCCGTTCGCGCGTCGGGCGTGACGACGACGAAACAGCGCCCCGTCGCTGCCTCGTCACCGTCCGGGTCGTGGCTGAAGTACTGCAGCGCGGCGTGCACGCCGGCACGGCCGAGGTCCTCGGCGTAGCGCTTGCCACGGTCGTCGTCGGCGACCGCGCCGATGAAGGCCGGGCGGCCGCCGAGGGAGGCGATGCCGACGGCGGTGTTCGTCACCGTCCCGCCGGGCACCTGCTCGCCGGTGCCGACTACGGCCTCGATTCGCTCCGTCGTGGCGATGTCGACGAGCGTCATGCCCCCGGGTCGAGCCCGAGCTCGACGATCACGTCCGGCTCGGCGAAGGCGAGGTGGTCCATCAAGGCGTTGCCGACGCAGACGACGTCGACGAGCGCTCGGCTGCGAATGGCCGGCGGCCGACCACGGCGGTTGCGCGGCACGGGTCGGGCACCGGTGCGATGCGTAGATCGGCGGCCCGTTAGCCTGCCGATCCGATGACCAGCCGACGTCTGACGAGCGAGCCGGACCGACGCCACCGTCGGCGACCACCGCCTGCCGCTACTCGGCGGTGCCGCGTCGATACCAGCTGCGGCTCGCCCCGACCTCGCCGCCGGCCGCTTCACCGGCACGGCCCGCATCGAGCTCGAGGTGCACCGAGCGGATCGACCGGGTCGTGATGAACGCCGTCGACCTCGACGTCCGCGAGGCCGTCGTCGTCCCGGGATGGGTGAGCGACGCGGCCGGCGGCGCCACCCCGGGCGAGCGAGCTGGCAGGGGCGCCACCCCGGGCGAACGGGCGCCGCTCGGGGGCCGGGCCTGCCGGGTCGAGCTCGACCCCGACGAGGAGCGCATCGCCTTTGTCACGAGCGAGCCTCTCGAGCCGGGCCGGGTCACCCTCGCCTGCGCCTTCGACGGCGTGCTGAACGACCGCTGCGCGGCTTCTACCGCAGCATCTTCACCGACGAGGACGGCGTCGAGCAGGTGATCGCCACCACCCAGTTCGAGGAGACCGACGCCCGCCGCGCCTTTCCGTGCTTCGACGAGCCGGACCGCAAGGCGGTCTTCTCGGTCACCCTCGACGCGCCGGCGGGCATGCTCGCTCTCTCGAACGGCGCCGAGGTCTGCGTCGAGCGAGCTCGAGAGCGGCGGCCGGCGGGTGCGCTTCGGCGACACGATCGCCGATGTCGACCTACCTCGTCGCGTTCGTCGTCGGCCCGCTCGAGGCGACCGAGCCGGTCGACGTCGGACGGCGTCGCCGCTGCGCGTCGTCCACGTGCCCGGGCAAGGCGCACCTCGTCCAGCCGGCGATCGACGCCGCGGCGCACGCGCTCGCGCTTCTTCCGCGACTACTTCGCCCTGCCCTACCCCGGCGACAAGGTCGACCTCGTCGCCCTGCCCGACTTCGCCGCCGGGGCGATGGAGAACCTCGGCTGCATCACCTTCCGTGAGGCGATCCTGCTCGCCGACCCCGGGCAGCGCCGGCGGCGCGAGCTCGAACGCCTCGCCGAGGTCGTCGAGCACGAGCTCGCCCACATGTGGTTCGGCGACCTCGTGACGATGCGCTGGTGGAACGGCATCTGGCTGAACGAGGCGTTCGCCACGTTCATGGCGCTGCGCTGCCTCGACGACTACCGCCCCGAGTGGGACGTGTTCACCGGCTTCGCCCGCAGCCGGGCCGCCGCCTTCGCCGTCGACGGCCTGCACGCAACACGGCCGATCGAGTACCCGGTCCGCCGCCCCGACGAGGCGGCGGCGATGTTCGACGTCCTCACCTACGAGAAGGGCGCCAGCGTCCTGTGGATGCTCGAGCAGCTACCTCGGCGCGGACCGCTTCCGCGACGGCGTGCGCCGGTACCTCGCCGAGCACCGCCTCGCCAACACCGAGACGCACGACCTGTGGACGCGCTGCAGGCCGCCTCGCTCGACGATCCGACAGCGAGCGACCCTTCCGGCGGCGTTCCCGCCGGCGAGATCATGGACACCTGGATCTTCCAGGGCGGCCACCCGCTCGTGACGGTCGCCCCGGCGCCCGGCGGCCCAGGCGCGGTGGGCGGTGGGGAGGCAGCGACCGGGACCGGCACCGGCACCGGCGTGGCAGCCGGTGCAGCCGTCACGCTCGACCAGGAGCCGTTCAGCTACCTGCCCGAGGCGGACTTCGAGCGGCTCGCCGTCGTCGAGCGCTCGGCGATCGGCCCGAGCTGGCTCGTGCCCGTGCTGCTCCGCGCCGGCGGCGACCCGAGCGCGACGCTGCCTGTTGTTGCGCGACACCCCGGCCGAGGCCGTGCTCGCGCGGCCGGCCGGGCCGGTGGTCGCCAACGCCGGAGGCTCGGGCTTCTACCGCCTGCGCTACGACCCGCTGCTGCGGGCCGAGCTGCTCGCCTCCCTCGCCGCGCTGCGCCCGCTCGAGCGCTACGGCGTCGTCTCCGACACCTGGGCGACGGTGCTCGCCGGCAGGGAGCCGTTGCGCTCGTTCATCGAGGTCGTCGCCGCGCTCGACGACGAGCGTGACCCCGAGGTGTGGTCCGCCGTCACCTCGGCCCTGACCACCCTCGACCTGGTTGCGACCCAGGCGGACCGGCCGTTGCTCGCCCGCTACGTGTCGCGCCGGCTCGCGCCGCTGCTGGGAGAGCTCGGCTGGGAACGCAGCGAGGACGAAGACGACCGCACGCCGCTGTTGCGGGCGACCCTCATCGCCGCCCTCGGCAACCTCGCCGAGGACCCGGGGGTGATCGCCCGCGCACGCACGGTCGCCGCCGAGGACCTGCGCGACGGCACCTCGGTACAGCCCGACCTCGCCACGGCGATCCTCGCCGTGGTCGTCGCCCACGCGACGCCGCGAGGAGTTCGACGCGGTGGTCGCGCGCTGGCGGCGCCAGCGCGACCCGATGGACGCGGTGCGCCACCTCTACGCGTTGTCCAACGTGCGCGACCCGGCTCTCGTCGGGGAGGTTCTCGAGCTGAGCGTGACCAAGGTGCGCACGCAGAACGCGCCGTACCTGCTCGGCCAGATGCTCGCCAACCGCTACAGCACGGCCCGCACGTGGCAGTTCGTGCAGGAGCGCTTCGAGGAGCTCGAGCGCCGCTTCCCCTCGAACTCGATCCCCCGCATGCTCGACGGGCTGCCCGGCCTCGCCTCGCTGGCGAGCTCCGGCGAGGGAGACCCGGTCCCCGACGTCCTCGCCTTCTACCGCCAGCGCGTGCGCGGCGGCAAGCGCCGGCTGATCGCGCAGAGCATCGAGCGCCTGGCGGTCAACGTCCGGCTCGCGGGGCTGCTGCGCGAACGCGGCGAGCTGCCCGGCGCGCTCGGAGCGGCCTGAGGCCGGTGCCGGCACCGATGCCGGTGAGCGACGGCGGGCCGGGCACGCAGGCGTCCGTGCGCGACGGCGGGCCGGGCATCCAGGCGCCCGTCGAGGCCCCGCCCCGCCTCCGGCGCTCCACCGAGCTGCTCGCCGCGGCGGCGTGCACGCCAGGGTTCTTCCCCGAGGAGGAGGCGCTCGCACTGCACGCAGCGGCCTGCCGGGCGCTCGAGGAGGCGGCCGGACCGCTCGTCGAGGTCGGGGCCTACCTCGGGCGCTCGACGCTGTACCTCGCGGCGGCGTGCGCCGCGGCGCCGGCGGAGCGGGCCGCGGTCTGCTTCAGCGTCGACCACCACCGCGGTTCCGAGGAGATGCAGGCGGGCTGGCCGCACCACGACCCCGGCCTGGTCGATCCCCTCTCCGGGCGCATGGACACCCTCGGACGCTGGCGGCTGGCGATCGAGCGGGCGGGCGCCGAGGACCTCGTCGTCGCCGTCGTCGGCGAGTCGCCCACCGTCTCTGCCAATTGGAGCACCCCGTGTGCGATGGTGCTGCTCGACGGGGGCCACGGCGAGGCGATCGCCCGGGCCGACTTCCGCAGCTGGTCACGCCATCTCTCCCTCGGCGGCCTGCTGGCGATCCACGACGTCTTCCCCGACCCCGCCGACGGCGGGCGGCCACCGTACGAGTGTTACCTCGAGGCGCTGGCCTCGGGCCACTTCGCCGAGGAGACCGGCCTCGGCCGGGGCAGCCTGCGCGTCCTGCGCCGCGTCGCGCCGGACCCCGGGCACACGCCCAGGCCCGGGTCCCGGCCCGGACAGCCGGTCCGGGGACCTCAGGACGCGTCGGGCCAGCCGAAGGTGACCGCCGCCGGGCCGCCGCGGAGCGCCTCGTCGGCGAGCAGCACCGCGGCGGCGGAGTAGGTGGTTCGCTCGCCGGGAGGGAACTCGCTGCGCTCGGGGTGGACGAGCCCGGTGAGGTAGCTGCCGTCGGTCAAGCGTTGCTGGTGGGTGGCGGCGAGCAACGCTGCGGAGGCCCCCCGATCGCCGACACGGCCGTAGGCGAGCGCGCACTCGGCGGTCTCGGCCGTCGTCACCCAACGCCCGTCCGACCGGCAGCGCACGCCGAGGCCGTCGAGCACGAAACGTGGACGCTCGGCGCGGAGCCGCCCTTCCCCGCGAGCGCCCGGCAGGACGCCGGCGAGGACGGGGTAGTACCAGTCCATCGCGAACTCGCGCTTGTCGGCGAAGTTGCGCGGCCTTCCCGCGGGACGGGCGGCGAGGCCGCCGGAGAGGTGGCCGGCGAGCGCCTCCTGCAACCGGGCGGCCGCGGCGAGATAGCGCGGCCGCTCGGCCCCGAGCACGCCGGCGAGCGCCGCGCCGGCGAGCAGCGACTGGTGGATGGACGACGACGCCGTGACGAGCGCGTATCGACCGGGCCGGCCCGAGGCGTCGATCTCCCAGGCCACGGCACCGTCGGGCTGCTGGCAGGCGAGCACCAGGCCGAGCGCCCGGTCCACGGCCGGGAGCAGGCGCGCCGCTTCGGACCCGTCGCCGGTCACGAGGTAGCGGTGCCAGGCGGCGACGGCCAGGTAGGCGACGCAGTTCGTGTCGACGCGAGCGGTGAACGGCTCGCCGGCGGGACCGAGCTCGGCGGGCCAGGACCCGTCGGGGCGCTGGTGGTGCAGGGACCAGGCCAGTGCCCGGTCCGCCTCCTCGAGCCGTCCGCCGCTCGTCAGCGCCATCGCCACCTCGAGGTGGTTCCACGGATCGCCGGGTCGGCCGCGGGCGTGGGGGATGAAGCCGGTCGCGTGTTGCGCTGCGGCCAGCGAGGCGAGAGTCGCGGCCCGCTCCCCGGCGTCGAGACGTCCAAGTGCGAGCGCCGAGGGCGCCGCCGAGTCGCCGTGCGCCGCCGGGTCGCCGTGCGCCGCCGAGTCGCCGTGCGCCACCGGGCCGGAGTGGGACGCCGGGTCGGCTGCGGAGGCGCTCATGTTGCGCCGGAGAGAACCTCGTCGGCGACGTCCCCTCGATCGCCGGCGACTGTCGCGTGGCCCGGGTGGCCCGGGTGGCCCGGGTCCCCCGCGGCCCCGGCGAGCGACGCGGCCGGAGCGGCCCCCGCGGCCCCCGCGGCCCCCGCGGCCGACGCGGCCGTCGACGACGGCGGCGCCGGCGAAGCCGGCCGCCGGGCGTAGAGCACGACGCTCTTGCCGATGAGCGGGTTGAGGCAGCGGTCGAGCGCCCGCAACACGAGCGGCCGCCGCTCGATCTGCCACACGAGGAGGCGGTGGTAGGCAGCGACGAGACGCTGGTCGCCGCGCTCCACCCCCACCAGGCAGCGCAACCACCAGTACGGACTGTGCAGCGCGTGGGCGTGGTGCGAGCCGAACAGCTGCAGGCCGGCGGCATGCAGGCGCCCGCGCAGCTGCGAGCGGCGGTAGATGCGCACGTGGCCGCCCTCGACGCTGTGGTAGCGACTCGACAGCCCCCAGTTGACGACCTCGGGGCCGAAGCGGGGAACGCTGAGCGCCAGCACACCCCCGGGGCGCAGCACGCGGGCCAGCTCGGCGAAGGCCGCCGCGTCGTCGGGCAGGTGCTCGAGCACCTCGGCGGCGATCACGGCGTCGAAGCTCCCGTCCGGGAACGGCAGCCCGCCGGCGTCCGCCGTGCAGCGCGGCCCAGGCCGCACCCGGGCCGGACTCGCCTGCCTCGTCGAGCGCGGCGAGCATCGCCGCGGCGTCGCGCACCTCGCCAGGGGAGCGGTCGAGGGCGACGACACGCGCCCCGGCACGCACGCAGGCGAAGGCGTGCCGCCCGCCCCCGCAGCCGAGGTCGAGCACGAGTCGCTGCGGCGCAACGCCGGCCCGCTCCAGCTCGACGGTCAGCACGGCGCGCCGTGCCGGTGGCGGGCGAGCAGCTCGTGGTACTGCTCGACGGTCGCGGACGCCGTTGCGCTCCAGGTGAAGCGCTCGAGCACCCGGCGCTTCCCAGCAGCCGCCAGGCGCCTCGCCAGATCGGGCTCGTCGAGCAGCCGCTCGATGGCGATGGCCAGCGCGCCCGGATCGCCCGGTGGCACGACGAGCGCGCACTCGCCGTCACGCCCGACCACCTCGGGCAGCGCCCCGCCGCTCGTCGCCACGAGCGGGGTGGCGCAGGCGAGCGCCTCGATCGCCGGCAGCGAGAACCCCTCGTAGAGCGACGGCACCACGGCGCAGCTCGCCTGGGCGTAGCCGGCGGCGAGCTCGGCGTCGCTGCGCCCGGCGACGAAGCGGACCGCGCCGGACAGGCCGAGACGGTCGATCAGCGGGGCCGTGTCGCCGTCGGGGCGCAGCCGCCCGGCGACGACGAGGTGCGCCTCGGGGCGCTCGGTGCGCAGCTTGGCGAGCGCCTCGAGCAGCACCCCGAGGCCCTTCATCGGCACGTCGGCGCTTGCCGTCGTGACGATGCGGCCGGGCACGCGGGCGTGGCCGTCGACAGGCCGGAACACGGTGGTGTCCACGCCGACGGGCACGACGGCGATGCGGGCCGGCTCGATGCCGAGGTGGGCGACGATGTCGCGGGCCGAGGCGCCCGAGACCGTGACGATCCGCTCGAGCCGGCGCGCCACGCGTCCCTGCATCGCAACAAAGCCGTACCAGCGGCGCAGCGTCGCCCGCTTGCGCCAGTGGGCGGCATGGCGCAGGTCGATCTCGCGGTCGATGTTCACCGGGTGGTGGATCGAGGCGATCACCGGCCAGCCGTCGGCGAGCATGCCGAGCAGCCCCGTGCCGAGGCTCTGGTTGTCGTGCACGACGTCGATGCGGCCGCGCATCGAGGCGAGCACCCGCCGGGCGCGCAGGCTGAAGGTGCGCGGCTCGGGGAAGCCGCCCGCGCGCATCGTTGCGAGCTCGAGCAGGTCGGTCGCGTCGGAGAGCTCGCGCGGGCTCGGCCAGCGGAAGGGGTCGGGCTGGCGATAGAGGTCGAGGCTCGGCACCCTGACGAGCTCGACGCTGCCCGCGGCCGGCTCCGCCGTGCCGGCCGTTGCCGGCTGCCCGCCCCGTCCGGCCGCCGCTGGCTCCCGGCCCGGGCCCTCGAGCTGCGGGTACGGTGGCCCGGACAGCACGGTCACCCGCTGGCCCGCCGCGGCCAGCTCGCGCGCCAGGTGGCGGACGTAGACGCCCTGGCCGCCGCAGGTCGGATTGCCGCGGTAGGTGAGCAGGGCGATGCGCAACGAGGTCGTGTCGCCGGCGCCTCCCATCACGACAGGCTCACCGTTGCGCCGGCGCGCCGCAAGCCAGCCAGGTCGGCGGGGCGGCGGGGCGGCGGGGCGGCGCGCACGACGCGGCCACCACCGCCGACGCGCCGCGAGGAAGCAGGCCCGGCGGCCGGGCCGTCCGGCGGGGGCGCCGCGCTCGCCCGCTCACGCCAGCTCGACCGCCTTGGCGAGCAGGATCAGCACCGCGATCACGAGGTAGACACGCAGCGCCCACATCGAGGTGGTACGCCCTCGCGACCAGCGCGGGCGGGCGAGCAGGGCCAGCGGGGGCATCCGCCAGGAGTCCCGGTAGCCACGGTCCACGTGCTCCCCCCCGGCCGGGCCGAGGCGGGCGTGGCGGATCCCGACCACCGCCGAGACGACGAGGCCGCCGACGACCACCACGGCGAGCAGGCCGAGCACGAAGGACACCCCGAGGTTCGGGAAGACCGTCGTCGCCATCAGGATCAGCGAGAGGGCGATGAGCACGGCGACGATCATCCCGGCGAGGATGTTCAGCCACAGCTTGTTCACCCAGGGTCCGAGCACCTCCTTGTCGTTGCACAGGAGGAGTAGGAACACGGTGGCGCTGGGCAGGAGCACGCCGGCGAGGGCTTGCACCGAGGTGGTGATCAGCCCGAGCGGGGCGCCTGGTACGAGCACGATCGCCGCGGCGAGCACGACGAGGGACCCGTACATGGCGTAGAACTGCTTGGCGTCCGAAAAGCTGCGGTGCAACGAGTGCTTGAGGCCGAACACGTCGCCGAAGGCGTACGCCGTCGACAACGTCACCGACGCCGCGCCGATGATCGAGGCGTTGAGCAGCACGACGGCGTAGAGAGCGCCTGCTCCCTTGCCGAGCACATGCTCGAGGCCGCGAGCGACCTCGCCGGCGTTGACGAAGTGCCCGGCGTAGCGCGTGTGGGCGAAGGCGAACGCCACGGTCACGACGATGAGCGTGGCGCCGATGACGGTGACGAACGACCCGATCACGGTGTCGGCTCGCTCGTAGTTGACAAAGCGCGGCGTGATCCGCTTGTCGACGATGTTCGACTGCTGGAAGAAGAGCTGCCAGGGTGCGCACCGTCGTCCCGACGATGGCGATGACGAGCAGCACCGCCGTCGAGGTCAGCCCGCCCTGCACCCCGGGGACGAACAGACCGTGCAGCACCGGCACGGGGTGCGGGTGAGCGAAGACGACGAGGGGGATGACGAGGAAGTTCGCGCCGACGAAGAGCAGCATGAACCGCTCCCAGCTGCGGAAGCTGCCCGTGAGCGTGATGCCCACCAGCCCGGCCGCGGCGAGCGGCACCGAGAGGTAGGGCGTGACGCCGAAGTAGCCGAGGGCGAGGCTGACGCCGATGAACTCGGTGACGATCGTGAGGAAGTTGAGCACGAACAGGTCACCGACGGAGAAGGCGCCCCAGAACCGGCCGAAACGCTCGTTGATCAGCCGGGCGTGACCGACGCCGGTCACAGCGCCGAGCCGGACGACCATCTCCTGGTTGACGATGAGCACCGGGATGAGCAGGGGCAGGGTCCAGAGCAGGCTGAGGCCGAAGTTCTGCCCAGCCTGGGAGTAGGTCGCCACGCCACCGGCGTCGTTGTCGCCGACCATCACGATCAGGCCCGGCCCCATGATCGCGAGCAGGGTGAGCAGCGCGGCGCTTCCAGCTGCGACCGGCCGCCTGCTCGCCGAGGCGGATCGTGCCGAAGGCGCCCTCGATGTCCCCGAGGTGCGCCTCGTCGAGCACGGCACTCACCTGTCGCCGCCGCCGGTGGCACGGCGGCGCCCGAACCGGGACCCGCAAGCTTGTCGGGGACGCGCCCGCGCTGCGGCCGCCGCGCGCGATCGGGAGGATGCGGCGATGACGGACCTGGGTCGGGGTCTCGTCCCCGGCGGGGCCGGGCGGGTTCGCAGCGTGCTCGACCATGGCCGATCGACCTCCCCTCGCTCTCGGTGGCGTGCGCTCGACGTCGCGACGCCACCGCGGGGATCGGGTCCGACCGCTACGGCCGGGGCAGCCCTCGCACGGCGGCGCGCGCGACCTGTTGATGTCGTTCCCGACGGCGCGTGCTCAGTGTCGCTCCCAGGTCTGGCCCGAACCTGCCGCAGCGGCGAGCGAGAGTGAGTCCTTCGGGCGTCGGACACGCCGGACGGAGCCGGCGACCTCGCGCGCTGGAAGAGCCGCAGCTCTCAGCGGCTACAGCGTAGCCCGAGAGCAGCGTGCCCGATCGTCGGGAGCTGGGGGTTCACGCGTCGCTCGGACGCCGGCAGGGCGCCAAGATGACCTCTCGGGGCCCGAGCCGATCAGGTCCCCGGCCGATCAGGTCCCCGGCCGATCAGGTCCCCGGCCGATCAGGTCCCCGGCCGATCAGGTCCCCGGCCGATCAGGTCCCCGGCCGATCAGGTCCCCGGCCGACCTAGAGCGCGTCGGCTCAGCCGTCGGCCGCGGTCATCCCGAAGTCACGCCGCCAGCCGGTGGGCAAGAGCAGCTCGAGCACGTCGTCGACGGTCACCACGCCGACGAGACGCGTGGCGTCGTCGACCACTGGGAGGCTGGAGAGGTTGAAGTCGGACATCTTGCGCAGGATCGCGTGCATGGTCGGCGTCGACGCGGACGCTCACCGGATCGCCGTGCGCCACCTGACCGAGCAGCGCGGCCGGATCGCGCCTTCAGGAGCTCGACGAGGGGCGCGCTGCCGGCGAGCACGCCGCCTTCCGTCGAGGGAGTACACGGTGACGAGCGCCTCGGGTGCGATGTCGGCGCGCCGCACCGCGTCGAGCACCTCCTCGACGTGCGTCGTCGAGGGCAGGGCGAGGAAGTCCGGGCTCATCAGGCCGCCGGCCGTCTCCGGGTGGTAGCTGAGCAAGGAGCGCACCTTGGACTGCTGGACCGGCGGGAGGGCCTCGAGCAGCGGGGAGTCGCCGCTCCTGGTCGAGATCGGCGATCAGGTCGGCGGCGTCGTCGGGCGCCATCCGCGCCAGCAGGCGCGCCGCTTCGGCGTCGGGCCTCGAGGCGAGGAACTCGCGCTGGTGCTCGGGGTCGAGCTCCTCGAACACGTCGGCTTCGAGCTCGCTGTCCCAGCCGAACGGCCTCGATGATCTCCTCGCCCTCGTAGTGCGACGCCGCCTCGACGAGGTCGGCGATCTGCGCCGGGTGCAAGCGCGAGAGCTTGCGGTACGGGATGCGCAGGCGTGCCGAGGGCACGTGGGAGACGAAGGGCTCGATGCTCGCCCAGTCGATGACGTTGCCGGGTCGCACTCGGTCGGCGAGGAAGCGCGGCAGCAAGCGGCGGATCAGCGGCCTGCTGCTCGGGTCGACGGCGACGACCTGCCAGGTACCGTCGAGGCAGGCGAGCTCGATCTCGTTGGCGCGCACCAGCCGGGCGCCGACGAAGTTGATGAGGTGGCGGGCCGCAAGGTCGCGTGCGAGGAGCAGCTCGCCCGGCCGGCGCTCGAACCTGCTGAGGTCGAGCGTGTCGCCGGCGAGCTGGACCCGCCCGGGCTCGATCGACTCGACGCGGCTCGATCGGCAGGTAGAGGTCGCGCTTGCCGATGGAGACGACGAGACCGGTGAGCGGCGGGTGGGCGCGCCCGGCCGGGCGGACGATCAGGTCCTCGACGCGCCCGAGGCGCTCACCTTCCCGGTCGACGAGCGGACTGCGCACGACCGCCGACAGATGCAGCAACGACGGTGCCGAAGGTGCCGACCCGTCCTCACCGCCCGCGGAGCGTGCTCGAGGCACAACGTCATGCTACCGAGGCCGGGCATCCACGGCTCACGTTCGCTCCGGCCATGGCGCCTCCCGCAGGCTGACAGTAGGCTGAGCCCGCTCCGGGCGTCGTCGGCGGCCGCGGCCGGTGCAAGGGTGATCCGCCGTTTGCGGGAGGCATCGTGGGCTTCCAGGTCTGCGCCGGCGCCGTCATCAGCTGCACCTTCGGGATGGCTCCGTCGGTGCTCGACGTGCTGCCCGACACGGGCGTGTTCTGCCCGACGCCCGCGGCGAACATCGAGGACTCGATCCCGATCCTCAACATCGAGCCGTTCGGGATGTGCATGAGCGAGCTCAACCCCGAGGTGATCGCAGCCACCGCTGCCGCGCTCGGTGTGCTCACCCCGATGCCGTGCCTACCCGTCACGACGGACCCCTGGTTCCCCGGGGCCGACACCGTGATCGTCGGCGGGCTGCCGGCACTCGACGACTTGTCGATCTGCCTGTGCGACTGGGGCGGCGTGATCACGATCGAGGACCCTGGGCAATTCGACGTCCTCGTGGAGTGACCACGCCTATCGGGTGATCCGGCCCGTCGGGTGATCCGGCCCGTCGGGTGATGTGTGCCTGGCGGGTGATCCGGCCCGTCGGGTGATGTGTGCCTGGCGGGCGAACCGGCTGCTGCGGCCCGATCAGGCCGGGCCGCCCCGCTCCAGCGGCTGGAGCGATCGGGCGACGGCGACGAGGTCGTCGAGTGCGAGCACCGACGACTCGAGCTCGGCAAACACCCCGTGGCGGTACGTGCGCACCCGGCGGCGCACGACACGGTTGGCATCTTCTTCGGTTGTGATCACGTCGCCTGCGGCCACCCAGCGGTCCCGCGCCGAGGGCGCCGGCTCCTCGGCTGTGAGCTGCACGCGCGAGCTGCCCGCGCCGGCCGCTCTCGCTCACCGCCCAGGTCAGCACGGCCCGCAGCTCCGAGCCGGCACGCTCGGCGGCGAGCACCGCGACGTGCGGCGGGTAGGCGCTCGGGCTCGGGTCCGGCACGAGCACGGGGAAGGGCAGCACAGCCGACAGGTCGGCGAGCCCGAGCTGGCGTGGCAGGTGAGCGACGAATCTTCCTTGCTGAGCCGAGGGCGGGGCGAACTTGCTCGGAGCGAAGGTCTCGTCGAACCCGACGAGGGTTGCGGCGACGGCGCGGAAGGGGCGCCCGCCGGCGAGCGCCGTCACGCCGAGCAACGCGCCTCGCTCGGCATCGATGCGCAACTCGTATTCTTCTGCGCCGAGCCCCGCTTCCCGCAACGCGTTTCGCGAGGACGCGGCAGGCGCCGGGCGAGCCCGGACGAGGTAGGCGTCACGGCCGGCCAGCCGGGCGCGGCCGGCATCGACCGGCTCGAGCTGCACCGCGAGCTCGCGTCCGGCGAGCAGCACCGCCGCTGGCCCGAGGACGACCCGCAGCGGGCGCGAGGCGGCGCTGCCGGAGGTCGAGCCGAGTGACGTCGACCAGCGCCACCAGCGCGAGCCCTGCGCGACGACGGTGACGGTCTCGTGGGCGATCTCGTACTCGGCGCGCACGAGCAGCGGGCCGGCGCGCCACAGCCGCCAGTGCTGCTCCCGCTGGCCGAGTGGCACGCCGCCGCGCTCGCCCAGCGTCGTGCTCACGCCGCCGCGGTCGCCGCGCCCGCCACGGTCGCCGCGTCCGCCGCGGTCGCGAGCCCAGTTACGCCCGCCGAGCCCGAGCTCGGCGGCCCGTGCTTCGCGCCGCGTGGTACGCCGGGCGTCCTCGGAGCGGGCGGGCCGGGCCGCCGCCGAGGCGCGTGCGCGTTGCGCCCGGCCGAGCATGCGGTCCTCCCAGACCGTGCCCTCTGCCCGCAACGACTGCCAGTTCCCGTCGGCCCCGTCCAGCAGCTCGAGCGCGTCGTCGAGCAGGCTCACGCGCCCGCTCAGCCGGTCGTGGTCGTCGAGGAGGGCTCGGTGCTCGAGTTCGTGCCCGACGCGCCCGCCGGCGGGGCGGGCGCGAGCAGCTGCACCGTGCCGCCGAAGTAGACCGACCCCGAGCACGGCGTCGTCGAGGTGCTGCCGGTGCAGCTCATCTCGGCGACCAGCGTCTCGCCCGAGGTGAGCACGAAGGGGGTGTTGAGGGCGATCTGGTAGGCCTGCAAGGTCGCGAGCGGCAGCTGGAAGAAGTACCGCGGCGTCGACGAGCCCGGCGTCTCGACGCCCACCTGCAAGAAGCTGCCCGTCGATTGCACGGCGTTCTGCAGGATGAGGTCGGTGATGTCGAGCTCGTTGCCGCCCGGCACCACGAAGACGCCCTGGGTCGTCTGGCCCGGCGCCGTGCTCAGGTCGATCACGTTGTAGTAGGGCCCGGGCGCGATCTGGTTGCCCGCCGCGTTGAGCGGGATCGTCGAGCTCGTCGAGGTGCTCGTCGAAGTCGAGGTCGAGGTCGTCGAGGTCGAGGTGGTGCCGCTCGAGGCGGAGGCCCCGGACGGCCCGGTCGTCGTCGAGGTCGTCGAGGAGGAGCTGCTCGTCGGGGCGAGCGTCGTCGTCGAGGTGCTCGTCGAGGTGGACGTCGAGGTCGTCGAGGTCGAGGTCGAGGTCGAGGTCGAGGTCGAGGTCCCCGTCGTCGTCGTCCGGCCGCTCGCCGGCGAGGTCGTCGTCGAGGTCGAGGAGGAGGACGAGGAGGAGGAGGTCGTCGAGCGCGGGAGCGTTGTCGAGGTCGTCGAGGACGGTGGCGTCGTCGTCGTCGTCGAGGTCGAGGAGGTGGTCGTCGACGACGACGAGGTCGTGGTGCTGGTCGAGGTCGTCGAGCTGCTCGTCGAGGTCGTCGAGCTGCTCGGCGGCACGATGGCGCCCTTGGCCAACGTCGTCGTCGTCGAGGACGAGGAGGTGGTGGTCGAGCTCGGCTTGATCGCCGTCGTCACCCTGTTGTTCACCTGCGCGACCTGATGCGTCACCGCGGCGAGGCTCGCCTGGGTGGCTTTCTGGGCCTTCTGCGCCTGCTTTGCCTGGGCGGCGACGGGGGCGACCGCCTGCTGGGCGGCGCTCGTCGCGATCTGCTTGGCGTCGTTCTTCACCTTGTTGTTGAGATAGAGCAGCACGAGCAGGCCCGCCACGAGGCCGAGGCCGACGAGGGAGCCCTTCGGGAGCAGCGCCCGCTGGATCATCGTCGCGTCGAGGGTGATCATGTCGCCGCCCTCGGGCTCGATGGTGACCTTGAAGCGAGCTTGCCGTTGCGGACCGCGGAGGTAGCGGTGGCGGGGAACGATGCGGAGCCGGGCGAAGTTGGCCGTGCCGGGCAGGAGGACGAGCTGGCGGGGTCGGACGTTGATTGCCAGTGTGTCCGACGGGTCCCGCCCGCGCACCACCGCCGGCACGGGCACGTTGCTGCGGCTGTCGATGGCCACGCCGAGCCGGCCGACACGGCGACCCATCGTGACGCTCGGCACGAGCTCGGCGTCGATGTCCTGGAATTCCTCGAGGGTGAGCGCACCCTCCTCGACCACCGTGCCGTCGCGGTCGTTGGCGGGGCGCACCAGGATCCCGAAGGGCATCCGGCCGGGAGCGACGTGCCACTCGCGTGGCGGCCGCCAGGTGACGAGCACCTCCTGCTGAGTGTTGGGGAACAGCGACAGCGTCGCCGGCTCGACCGACGCCCAGGCGGCGGTGTCCCCCACGACCTCGATGGCGAACTGCTCGACGATCGTGCTCACGTTGTGCACGCTCACCGCGGAGCTCACCGTCCCGCCCGGCTCGATCGTCAACTCGGGTTGGCGGATGATGACGACCGCTGCGGTCATCGGTCGACCTCTCTCATGGTCACGCCGAGGCATCCACTGCTCGGATCGTCGATCTGGCCGCCGGAGGGCGTTTGCGGGTTCATCTCAGTTGCCGAGGGGATCTGTCGTGAGGGGTTGGTTGTTCTGCGCGAAGCCGGTGAGCACCTCGTAGTCGAAGGTGGTATCCCCGCTGAGCGGAGAGTTGTCCGGCCCGCTCACCGAGTCGGTCGGGTCGGCCTCGATCACGTCGTGGTTCCCTCCCGCGATGATCGTGTTGTAGCCGTCGATCAGCTGGTAGGGCGTGGTCGACGTGTTGGCCATCTCGGCGAAGAAGTAGTCCGAGGTGGTGCCGCCGATCATCGTGTTGTGCCCGACGCCTTGGTAGTAGCCGTCACTCAACTGCGACGTCCCGGCGACGAAGGTCTGCACACCTGGCCCGTTGCCGCCGATCAGGGTGTCGTAGCCGTAGGTGCTGCTGGCGACGAGCAGGTCGTTGCCACCGAGGCCGACGAGGGTCTGGTTGGCGGCGGATGCGTACAGGGCGTCGTTGCCCCACTGGGTGGCGACGATGACCGAGACGCCAGAAAGTGTGTCCGCGCCGCCGTACACCCACTTCGTCACGGTGTTGTTGTCGAAGGTGATGCCCTGCAGGGTCTGCGAGCCGCCCGGCTGCGGTTGGGGCGGCCCGAGGTTGACGTAGTCGACTGTGCAGTCCGAGCCCGCCGTGCAGGTGATCGTGTCGTTGCCCGTCCCCGGCAGGATGACCGCCGACCCGCCCGAGGTGATCTGGTCGTTGTTCGAGTCCGCGACGATGTGGTCGCCGTAGGACGTGCCGATGATGTTGTCGATCCCGAAGTTCTGCTCCGCCGCGCTCCCCCTCGGCAGCCAGCCACCGAGGATGCCGGGCGCGACGCTGACCGATCCGTTGCCGTCGATCGAGGCGAAGGTCACCGAGACGCCGGAGAGGTTGATGTCCACCGTGGCCGGAGCGCTGGCGAAGTCGAGCCAGTTCGTGGCACCGGGCTGTGACGAGATGGCGGCAAGGTCGCCCGGTCCGGGCGCGAAGTAGTTGATGTGCGAGCCGCCCTGGAACGTGTTCGTCCCGCTCCCGCCGACGAGTACCTCCGATCCCGACGCCCCCGCCGCGTCGAAGGTCGTCGAGCCCGAGCCGCCTTCGAGGTAGTCGGTGTCCGAGCCCTGTCCGGCCTGGCCGACGAGCGTCCCGCCGGTCGCCCCGCCGATGATCGTGCTGCCGCTCGTCGAGCCGATCACGTAGCCGACGGTGCCGGGGACGACCGTCACGACCCCGTCGCCGCCGGTGTTCTGCGCGTTGGGGTCGGCCAGGTCGAGCGAGACGGCCGCGTTGGCCTGCGAGAGGTCGATCGTGTCCTTCGTCCCCGCACCGTCGATCACGACGTCGTCGGCGGGCACGAGCACGAAGGTGTTCACCCCGCTCCCGCCTTGCAGGTACCCGGGCGTGGTGGGGCTGGCGTCGACGGTGAAGGTCCCCGAGGTCCCGACCACGTTGCCGACCTCGGCGATCGTCGGGTCGGCGATCAGGCCGGTGACGGTCTGGGTGGCGAGGTCGACGGTGACCGGACCGAGCGTCGCGGCGTGCGAGAGGTCGAGCGTCGTCGGCGAGCCGTCGCCGGTCACCGTGATCGGCGCGATCCCCTGGGTGGAGACGACCACCGGCCCTGTCATCGCGGCCGCGTCCACGACGGCGATCCCGGCCACCACTTGCGTACCTCCCGCCGCGGTGACCGACGTCGAGGCGGAGGCCGTCACCGCCACGCTCACCGACTTGATGCCCGCAGCGAGGTCGAGCGTCGCCCCGGCGGGACCCGAGATCGCGCCGTCGACGGCGGAGAAGGTGGTCGGGTTGGCGCCCGCGCCGACGCTGCCCTGGCCGTAGCCGGTGAGGGTGAGCGTCGTGCTGCCCGTGATCGTGAGCGTCGAGGACGACCCGTTCCCGGTGAGCACGGCCGGCGCCGAGCCGTCGGTCGAGAACGACACCGGAACGCCGGCGCCGAGCTGGGAGGCGTCGACGGACGTGTACCCCTTGTAGGTCGTCGAGCTTCCGCCCGTCGTCACGATCGTCTGCACAGCTCCGCCGGAAACGACGGTGCTCACGCTCGTCGGCGAGCCTCCGAGGGTCAGCGAGATGGTGCTGCCGGCTCCAGCGACAACGCCCCCTCCCATGTTGTCGAAGGTGACCACGCCGTAGATGCCCCCCGCGGCCGTGGTCGAGAAGTGCGCGCTGCCGGTCATCGTCAGCGTGGAGGCGCTGTTGCCGTTGTAGGTGACCGCGGCGGCGCCCGCCGCGGTGCCGTCGGTGGTGAACGACGTCGTCGCGCTGCCGCCGGCGTCGTAGGTGCCGAAGCCGGACAGCTGCTGGGTCGGCGCGCTGCCGCTCGGCGTGAAGGTGGTCACCGAGGCGGTCGTCGAGAGCGCCGGGGTGCCGCTGCTCGGCAGCACCGCGATCGAGGCGTTGGTCCCGCTCAACGTGCCGTCGATGCCGGCGAAGCTCGTGCCGGCGCCGAAGCTGCCCGCGCCGAGGGCGGTGAGGGTCATCGTCACCGTGGCGGTGAAGGTAAGGCTCGACGACGCGCCGTTGCCGGTGAGGCTGGCCGGCGTCGAGCCGTCGGAGGAGAAGGTGACGCCGTTGGCGATGTGGGAGCAGTCGACGGTCCTGAAGGTGTCGAAGTCCTGGGTGTTGGCGCCGACGGTGAGCACCGTCTGGGTCGCGGCCGCCGTCGAGTCGACGGTGACGGCGGCCGAGCTGTTGGCGATGCCGGCGCCGAAGACGAGCGAGGTCGCGTTGGCGTTGCTCGTCACCGCCCCGCCGATGTTCGCGTAGCTCGCGCCGGCGCCGAAGTTGCCGGCCCCGATGCCGGTCGAGGTGACGGTCAGCGCTGTGGCGCCGGTGAAGGTGAGGGCCGACGACGCGCCGTTGCCGGTGAGGCTGGCCGGCGTCGAGCCGTCGGAGGAGAAGGTGACGCCGTTGGCGATGTGGGAGCAGTCGACGGTCCTGAAGGTGTCGAAGTCCTGGGTGTTGGCGCCGACGGTGAGCACCGTCTGGGTCGCGGCCGCCGTCGAGTCGACGGTGACGGCGGCCGAGCTGTTGGCGATGCCGGCGCCGAAGACGAGCGAGGTCGCGTTGGCGTTGCTCGTCACCGCCCCGCCGATGTTCGCGTAGCTCGTGCCGGCGCCGAAGTTGCCGGCCCCGATGCCGGTCGAGGTGACGGTCAGCGCTGTGGCGCCGGTGAAGGTGAGGGTCGACGACGCGCCGTTGCCGGTCAAGGTGGCGGCAGTGCCATCGGAGGAGAACTGCACCGCGCCGGGCAGCTTGGAGCAGTCGACGACGGCGAAGCCGGAGAAGGCTTGGCTGTTGGCCCCCACGGTCAGCGTCGTGGTCTGCGAGCCGGCATCGACCGCGACCGTCGCACTGCCGCCCGCGATCCCCGCGGCGAACGCCAGGCTCGAGTGCACGTTGTTCGTCACCGAGCCGGTGATCCCGCTGTAGGTGCTCTTCCCGGCCGAGCCGACGAAGCTGCCCGAGCCGATCCCGCTCGAGGTGACCGGGATCGCGCTGGCGCCCGTGAGGGTGAGCGTCGAGTTGGCGCCGTTGCCCGTGAAGGTCGTCGCGGCCGTGCCGTCGGTCGAGAAGGTGACCGGCGTGGCCGGCGCGACGCCCGAGGCGTCGATGGTCGCGTAACCGGTGTACACGTTCGAGCTGCCGCCGTCGGTCACGGTGGCGGTCACGGTGCCGGCGGAGACCAGCACGGCAACGCTCGTGTGCGAGCCGCTGAGGCTGAGCGCGATGTTGCCTGCAGCGACGACGTGGGTCATGTTGTTGAACGTGACGACGCCGTAGGTGCCGCTGCTGCCGGAGCTCGACAGGCTGTTGCTGCCGGTGAGGGTCAGCGTGGAGGCGCTGTTGCCGTTGTAGGTGACCGCGGCGGCGCCCGCCGCGGTGCCGTCGGTGGTGAACGACGTCGTCGCGCTGCCGCCGGCGTCGTAGGTGCCGAAGCCGGACAGCTGCTGGGTCGGCGCGCTGCCGCTCGGCGTGAAGGTGGTCACCGAGGCGGTCGTCGAGAGCGCCGGGGTGCCGCTGCTCGGCAGCACCGCGATCGAGGCGTTGGTCCCGCTCAACGTGCCGTCGATGCCGGCGAAGCTCGTGCCGGCGCCGAAGCTGCCCGCGCCGAGGGCGGTGAGGGTCATCGTCACCGTGGCGGTGAAGGTGAGGCTCGAGGTGTTCGAGCCGGTGCCGGTGTAGCTGACCGCGACGCTGTCGTCAGAGGAGAAGGCCACGCTCGTGCCGGTGTAGCCCGTGGCGTCGACGTTGGTGAAGCCGGTGAAGTGCTGGTTGTTGGCCCCCACGGTGAGCACCGTGGTCACCGTGCCGCCCGAGGCGCTCACCGTCGCGCTCGAGCCGCCCAGGCCGCTCAGCGCGAGCTTGGCGCTCGCGTCGCTGTTGGAGACCGCGCCCTCGATGTTGGTGTAGGAGCTGCCCGCGCCGAAGCTGGCGGCGCCGATCGCGCTCGGGGTGACGCTGAAGGCGCTGGCGCCGCTCACGGCCATCGTCGAGGTGTTCGAGCCGGTGCCGGTGTAGCTGACCGCGACGCTGTCGTCAGAGGAGAAGGCCACGCTCGTGCCGGTGTAGCCCGTGGCGTCGACGTTGGTGAAGCCGGTGAAGTGCTGGTTGTTGGCCCCCACGGTGAGCACCGTGGTCACCGTGCCGCCCGAGGCGCTCACCGTCGCGCTCGAGCCGCCCAGGCCGCTCAGCGCGAGCTTGGCGCTCGCGTCGCTGTTGGAGACCGCGCCCTCGATGTTGGTGTAGGAGCTGCCCGCGCCGAAGCTGGCGGCGCCGATCGCGCTCGGGGTGACGCTGAAGGCGCTGGCGCCGCTCACGGCCATCGTCGAGGTGTTCGAGCCGGTGCCGGTGTAGCTGACCGCGACGCTGTCGTCAGAGGAGAAGGCCACGCTCGTGCCGGTGTAGCCCGTGGCGTCGACGTTGGTGAAGCCGGTGAAGTGCTGGTTGTTGGCCCCCACGGTGAGCACCGTGGTCACCGTGCCGCCCGAGGCGCTCACCGTCGCGCTCGAGCCGCCCAGGCCGCTCAGCGCGAGCTTGGCGCTCGCGTCGCTGTTGGAGACCGCGCCCTCGATGTTGGTGTAGGAGCTGCCCGCGCCGAAGCTGGCGGCGCCGATCGCGCTCGGGGTGACGCTGAAGGCGCTGGCGCCGCTCACGGCCATCGTCGAGGTGTTCGAGCCGGTGCCGGTGTAGCTGACCGCGACGCTGTCGTCAGAGGAGAAGGCCACGCTCGTGCCGGTGTAGCCCGTGGCGTCGACGTTGGTGAAGCCGGTGAAGTGCTGGTTGTTGGCCCCCACGGTGAGCACCGTGGTCACCGTGCCGCCCGAGGCGCTCACCGTCGCGCTCGAGCCGCCCAGGCCGCTCAGCGCGAGCTTGGCGCTCGCGTCGCTGTTGGAGACCGCGCCCTCGATGTTGGTGTAGGAGCTGCCCGCGCCGAAGCTGGCGGCGCCGATCGCGCTCGGGGTGACGCTGAAGGCGCTGGCGCCGCTCACGGCCATCGTCGAGGTGTTCGAGCCGGTGCCGGTGTAGCTGACCGCGACGCTGTCGTCAGAGGAGAAGGCCACGCTCGTGCCGGTGTAGCCCGTGGCGTCGACGTTGGTGAAGCCGGTGAAGTGCTGGTTGTTGGCCCCCACGGTGAGCACCGTGGTCACCGTGCCGCCCGAGGCGCTCACCGTCGCGCTCGAGCCGCCCAGGCCGCTCAGCGCGAGCTTGGCGCTCGCGTCGCTGTTGGAGACCGCGCCCTCGATGTTGGTGTAGGAGCTGCCCGCGCCGAAGCTGGCGGCGCCGATCGCGCTCGGGGTGACGCTGAAGGCGCTGGCGCCGCTCACGGCCATCGTCGAGGTGTTCGAGCCGGTGCCGGTGTAGCTGACCGCGACGCTGTCGTCAGAGGAGAAGGCCACGCTCGTGCCGGTGTAGCCCGTGGCGTCGACGTTGGTGAAGCCGGTGAAGTGCTGGTTGTTGGCCCCCACGGTGAGCACCGTGGTCACCGTGCCGCCCGAGGCGCTCACCGTCGCGCTCGAGCCGCCCAGGCCGCTCAGCGCGAGCTTGGCGCTCGCGTCGCTGTTGGAGACCGCGCCCTCGATGTTGGTGTAGGAGCTGCCCGCGCCGAAGCTGGCGGCGCCGATCGCGCTCGGGGTGACGCTGAAGGCGCTGGCGCCGCTCACGGCCATCGTCGAGGTGTTCGAGCCGGTGCCGGTGTAGCTGACCGCGACGCTGTCGTCAGAGGAGAAGGCCACGCTCGTGCCGGTGTAGCCCGTGGCGTCGACGTTGGTGAAGCCGGTGAAGTGCTGGTTGTTGGCCCCCACGGTGAGCACCGTGGTCACCGTGCCGCCCGAGGCGCTCACCGTCGCGCTCGAGCCGCCCAGGCCGCTCAGCGCGAGCTTGGCGCTCGCGTCGCTGTTGGAGACCGCGCCCTCGATGTTGGTGTAGGAGCTGCCCGCGCCGAAGCTGGCGGCGCCGATCGCGCTCGGGGTGACGCTGAAGGCGCTGGCGCCGCTCACGGCCATCGTCGAGGTGTTCGAGCCGGTGCCGGTGTAGCTGACCGCGACGCTGTCGTCAGAGGAGAAGGCCACGCTCGTGCCGGTGTAGCCCGTGGCGTCGACGTTGGTGAAGCCGGTGAAGTGCTGGTTGTTGGCCCCCACGGTGAGCACCGTGGTCACCGTGCCGCCCGAGGCGCTCACCGTCGCGCTCGAGCCGCCCAGGCCGCTCAGCGCGAGCTTGGCGCTCGCGTCGCTGTTGGAGACCGCGCCCTCGATGTTGGTGTAGGAGCTGCCCGCGCCGAAGCTGGCGGCGCCGATCGCGCTCGGGGTGACGCTGAAGGCGCTGGCGCCGCTCACGGCCATCGTCGAGGTGTTCGAGCCGGTGCCGGTGTAGCTGACCGCGACGCTGTCGTCAGAGGAGAAGGCCACGCTCGTGCCGGTGTAGCCCGTGGCGTCGACGTTGGTGAAGCCGGTGAAGTGCTGGTTGTTGGCCCCCACGGTGAGCACCGTGGTCACCGTGCCGCCCGAGGCGCTCACCGTCGCGCTCGAGCCGCCCAGGCCGCTCAGCGCGAGCTTGGCGCTCGCGTCGCTGTTGGAGACCGCGCCCTCGACACCCGACCAGCTCACCGAGCCGAAGCCGGCCGCGCCGAGGCCGGTGGGATCGACGGCGCTCGCCGAGCTGCCGCTCACCGACAGTGTCGAGGCTGGCGACGACGCAGCGTCGGACGCAAAGACGACGGCAGTGCCGTCGGTCGTGAAGTCGACCTCCTCGGTGAGCGCGGTCGTGTCCACCTCGGTGACCGAGCCCGCGCAGCCGGAGTACGTCGTGCCGTCGATCTTGAGCGTCGGCGTGCTCGCCACGGTGGTGAACGAGACCGTCGTCGGACCCGCCTCGTTGCCGGTGATCGTCACGTCGCCGCCAGCAGAGCACGCCTCCGTCAGCGGGCCGCTTGCCGACGCCGGCGACACGCCGAGCGCAAGAGACAGCGCCAGCGATCCTGCACCGAGACCGAGTAGCACGAGCAGTGCGCGCAGCGCGAGCAACCACAGGCGCGGCACGCGCGTCACCTCGCGTCCGCGAGCAGGAGGCTCGGGGGCGCTCCGGCGAGATGTGCTGGCGCTCATGTCGTGGCTGCTCCGACGATCGACGTGACGTTGGCCTGGGCGGGCGAGCCGTAGGACTTCGCGTCACCGAAGGTGTAGATGCTTCCTTGCGTGGAGGTCACCCAGTATCCCTTGAAGTCGGGTGTCGGCACGAGCGAGACGGCCGAGCCGTTGAGCGACTTGTGCAGGATCGAGCCGTAGTTGTGCGCCCTGCCGAAGGCGTAGACGCGACCGGCCGAGGTGAGCAGCCAGTAGCCGCGCCGGGAGGCGGAGGTGACCAAGTCCACGACGGTGGCGGAGCGCTTGCGCGCCGGCAGCCCCCCGTAGTGACCGGCCTTGCCGAAGGCATAGACCGGTCCGGCTGAGGAGACCAGCCAGTAGCCCTTCCCACCCGCACTCGTCGCGAACGCCGTGATCGTTCCGTTGAGCTGCTTCTTCTTCACCGAGCCGTAGTTGTGCGCCTTGCCGAAGGCGTAGACGCGACCGGTCGAGGACACCATCCAATAGCCGTCGCCCGAGGTGGTGGGTTGAAAGGCGATGATCGTCCCGCTGAGGCGCTTCTTTCCGACCGACCCGTGCCCGTGCGCGTCGCCGAAGGCGAAGACCTGACCGGTCGAGGAGGCGAGCCAGTAGCCGAGCCCGTCGCTCGTCGCCGCGATCGCGACCACCGTCCCGCCGTTGAGCTGGCCGGAGGAGACCGAGCCGTAGAGAAACGCGTCGCCGTAGGAGAACACGCTGCCGGCGGAGGTGACGAGCCAGTAGCCGCCACCGGCCGCCGGCGGGGTGGTCGGTGGCTTGGGCAGCGTGGTGGTGGTCGCCGTCCGCCTCGCGACCGTTGTCGTCGTCGTCGCCGGCGCGCTCGTCTGCGGCGGGTAGTCGATGGTCACCGAGGCGCTCGACACCGAGATGCTCGCCCCCGTCGCGTTGACGAGCACGAGGCTGAACGACGCCGAGCCGGTGGCGTTGCTCGGATAGGCGGTCGGGACGGTGACGGTCGCGGCGTCGGGCTGATTGGCGACGCAGCCGACCGCCGAGGGCTGGTTGTGCGATGGGCAGGGAAAGATCACGGTGCCGCTCACCAGGGTGTAGTTGCTGCCGCTCCGGCCGGTCCCGTTCTGGGTGCTGAACTGGACCGGGAGCCCGCTGGGGAGCCCGGTGAGGCCAGGGTCGCTCGGCGAGTTGACCGTGATCGTGAACACCGCCGGCGTGACGCCGCTGCCCGAGTCCTCGATGTTGGAGCTCGGTCCGGCGATGGTGACGCTGCGGTCAGTCAGCTGCGCCACCGCCAGTCCCGTGGTCACGCCGCCTCCCTGACCTGTGGTCTCGCCGTCGAGGCCGCCCCCGACGTCGATCGCCCCCGTCGCTTGCACGCCGAGCGCACTGCCGCAGCCGTCGATGCCCGTGTCGGCGCACTGCAGGAGCGTGGTGCCGCTCGAGCCGAAGGAGGCGTCGAGGACCCCGTTCAGGTCGTACTTCTGCACCGCGATCTGGAAGGCCCCGAGCGGCGCGGCGTACTGCTGACCGGCGGCGATCAGCCCGGGGTCACTCGTCGTCATCGCGTTCGCCAGCAGGCCGACCGAGTTGAACTCGTTGACCCCGCCCATCCCGCCGGTGACGAGCAGGCCGTTGCCACCGCCGCTCTTGTCGAAGTTCGTGTCGAGGGTGAACCCGGCGTGGCCGGCCGATGCCGGCGCGTACTCAGCAAGCAGGCCCTCGCTCGAGCTCGCCGCCCCGGACGGGGGTACCCCGGCAGCGAACTGGCTGCCTGCGGCGACGATGTCGCCGGAGTCACCGGTGGTCGCGCTGTCGTCGATCGTGAGCGCGTCGAAGCGGGTGTTGCCGCACGGCGCGGGGTCGGCCTGGGCGAGGTACCACTGCGTCGCCGCGCTCGTGAAGCTGGTGTCGAGAGCGCCCGACAGCAGGATGCCGCCGAGGAAGCCCTCGTCCACGCTGCACTGACCGGCCGCCACGTGCAGCCACCCGGCGATCACGAGGTCCCCGCCGTTGGGCGTCGCCGTGTCGAGCACGGCGGCGCTCACGGCGCTGTTCTGTTCCCCGTTGGCCGGAAAGGGAATGAGCTCGTATCCGGAGCCGCCTCCGAAGTTCGCATCGATGCCGGCACCGGTGAAGCGGGCGACGAGGATGTTGGCGTCGCCGTTCATCACGAGCGTCCCGACGGCGTAGACGTCCTGACCGTCGGTGACCACGGCGGAGAACGAGCCGGTCTCGTTCGATGCGCCGGGGACGCTCAGCGTGTAGGTCCCCGAGCCGTCGAAGCTCGGGTCGAGGTTGGATCCACCTGAGTTGAGGAAGGCGATCGCGGGCAGGGTGCCGGCACTGCCGGCAATCACGACGTCGCCCGACGGGGCGATGCCGGCGGCGTCGGCCACCGCAACGGTATTGGCGCCGAAGAACACAGTCGCCTGCGACTGCTCCGCACCGGAGGAGCTGAGCATTCCAACCGCCATGTCGGACGCGCTCGAGCCGGCGATCACGATCGAGTTGGCGTCGCCAGGGTCGAGCGCGATCGCCGCGCCGAGCGAGCCGCCTGAGATCCCCACGGCTCCGATCCCGGGCTCGGCCGTCGCGCCGAAGCTCGGGTCGAGCCCCCCGAGGCCACCCGAGCTCGCCGCCGACGGTCCGATCGGGCCGGCGAGCAGCGTCGTGCCCAGCACGGCGAGCACCGCGGCCACGCCCGCGACGGCGCTGCGGAGCCGGCGGCGCCGAGGGCTGGCACCGACGGTGGCGCGAAGCGTCGGAAGAGGAGGCGGCACGGGTCTCATTGCTTGGTGAAGAACTCGATCTCAGTGATCGCCACGGCGCGCACCGAAGAGCCCGGATAGACCGAGAGAATCTTCACCCGCAGGCTGGAGATGTTGCTCGCCACCAGCTTGAAGGGCTGCAACGCCTGGATGTCGGCCAGCGACTCGGTCGCGGGCGCCCGGCCGGGCACGAAGATCTCCACCTTGTGCGGCCGCCCGACGGCGTCGAAGGCCGCGAGCGTGCCGGCGACCCCGCTCAGCCAGGCGACACGGTTCAGGTTGGTCGGTGCCGCGAACTGGATCGTCAGCTCCTGGCCGACACCCGGCACGACGGGCTTCGGCGGTGGCGGTGGCGTCTTGGGCTTCGTGGCCTTTGCTCCGGGGTGGGCCGGCTTGTGGCCGAGCGCCGACGCGACGCCCCGCTTGGGAGACGTCGCCGCGGCCCCGGCGAGCGACGAGGCGGTGGCCGAGCCGGCGAGGGACGAGGCGCTCGCCGCCCCCGCCCCGCCGGCGAGAGACGAAGCCGTGGTCGAGCCGTGCGCTCCGGTCTTGGCCGTCTTGGCCGTCTTTGCCGTCGTGGCCGTCTTGGCCGAGAGCGACTTGTGCTTGGGCGGAGGCTTGGGCAGCGGCACCGTCTTGGACTGCCACCAGGTGTTGCTCGCTCCGTCGACCGCCAGGAACGCGGAGTGACCAGGGGCCGACGACGTGGCCGACGCCGAGGACGCGCTCACGCCGACCTCGCGGGCGTCGACATAATTGTACATCGCGTGCCAGGTGTTGGTGTACCAGTTCTGGATCGGCGCCGAGTACGGGCCGATGAAGGTGAGCAAGAGCGAGACGCCGATGAGCACGGCGCCGACCCGCTCGATGATGCGCAGCGTCCTGCCCTGGCTTCCCGCGCCGGAGACGATCTTGCCCCAGCGACCAGGCCGCTGGCCGGCACCGACGACGTGCACGTCGTGGTGCAGGTGGCGCTGCCACCAGGTAAGCGGCTCGTAGGGGACCTCCTCACCGGCGAGCACCCGCGGCGCCAGCTCGAGCCCGCAGCGCCGGCAGTACACCCGGGAGGGCGAATTGAACTGCCCGCAGCGGGGACAGAAGACGTCGCCGGGGCTCGGGCCGGACGCCAGCTCGGGCAGGCCGGCGATCGAGCCCGGTCGAGCCCGCCGCGACCGGGGCTTGTCGACCACCTCGGTCGGGCGGCGCAGCACGGTAGCGCGCTCGCTCGGCGGCGGCTCGCGCCCGGGGAGAGGGGGGAGGACGGGCAGCTTGGGCGGGCTCTCGCCGGGCCGGCGCGGCCGCAGGGCACGTGTGGCGTCCCCGTTGCCCACAAGAGCCATCGGCGCGGTCGGCTCCGAGCCCGCAGCCGACGCACCGACGACCTCGGGAATGACGAGGACGCCCTCGGCGACCGCGCCCGCGGTGTCCGCCCTCTCCGAGCCGCCGGCTGGCAGGGCGCCGCTCGGGCCCGCCGCCAAGCGTGCCGGCGCGGAAGCGGGCAGCGCCCCGAGCACGCGTACGCCCGGCTCCTCGGTCGCGTGCTCTTCCTCCGCCGGAGGGCCGACGACCGGGACGGGATGGGCGGCCGGGCGCGTCAGGTGCAATCGGACGGCAAGCCTGCGGAAGAAGCCCTCGGGTTGCGCCTCGGGGAGCGCGTCGGCGACGACGAGCTCCGGCTCCGCCTCGGGCGCGACGTCGATGTGCTCCCCCGACCAGGCGAGGTAGCGACCGCAGGAGGTGCAGAACTCCTCCTGGTCGTTGTTGCGCGTGCCGCAGACCTTGCAGACGATCATGCGTCGCGGTCCTCGGTGTCGGCGTCGGGCTCAGCCTCGGGCGGGAGCAGTGAGGCGGAATCGGCCTCGTCCTCGGGCTCCTCGACGACGGGGACCCCGCTCAGCTCGACGACGGCGGGCTCCTCCCCCGGCTCGGCCGGGCGCCGCGGCGTGAGCGGTCCGGCGAAGGTCTCCTCGCCGGCCTGCGGGTCCTCGGCCGTGAGCGCCTCGGCGGCCGAGCTGCCGCCGCCGAGCGGGGCGCCAGGGCCGCCGGGCGAATCACCGTCGCCCGGCGTGGGCTCCGCCCCGAGGCCGCTCACCTCGACGCGGTGGGGCAGGTGAGCGGGCTTGGAGGAGGCGACGAGGCGCGACAGCCGCCGCTCGTCGACGCTCGCCGGGTCGGCGACGCGGACGCGGACGACCAGGTACGGGCGGTCGGACCCGGGCAGGGTGCCGCCGCTCACCGGCGAGGCCGCGCAGCCGCCGCTCTCCTCGATCTCGGGCTCGACGCCGGCGTAGATCGCCACGTGGCGCTTCAGCCCGGCGACGGTGCCGCGCTGTCGGTAGAGGGAGACGGCCTCCGCCACGAGCGAGCGGCGCGACTCCTCGCTCCAGGTCTCGTCGAGCTCGACTCCGACCCAGGCGGCGAGCATCTCGACGAAGTCGCCCGGCGCGAGCTCGGGGTCGAAGTAGTGCTCGATGTTGTCGATCGTCGAGACGCACGGCGCGAGCACCTCGTCGAAGGCCGACATCCAGCGCATCGCGAAGTCGTCTTCCTGGTAGATCGCCGGCAGGAGCGACCCGAAGGAGTACGGCGAGGCCAGCCCCGGCACGCTGCCCCTCACGACGCGCCGCCGCGTCGAGGGACCGGCGCGACCATCGGTCCGCCGCGTCGAGGGACCGGGCTCACGGCCCGACCACCCGCACCTCGTGACCGTAGGAGAACAGCAGGGCGTTCTGCTCGATCTCGAGGCGCTGGGTGACGGTCCCGCGCACGCCGGTCACCGGGTCGGCCGGGTAGAGCTGGACGGCCTCGACGAGCTCCACGCCGATCACCGACTGCAGCACGGCGTACACCTCGCCGGCAGTGCACGGGCCGGCCGAAGGGCCAGCCGGTTCCCTCCACCCCGCCGTGGATCGGGTGCAGATAGCGGTACAGCGCCGAGGTCGCCGACGTCGCGAACCCGCACGGGGTCGGCGAAGGGCCGGGCGCGCAGCTGGGCGACGACCGTGACGCCCTGGTAGAGCGGGGGCTCGACCACGACGCGGGCCCCGATCGTGCGCCGCCGGTCGAGCTCGGCGGCGACGAGGCTCAACAGCTCGGGCAGCAGGAGCGAGGCGGGCGAAGGGCATCGTGCCGTCCTCGTCGTCGGCGACGGCGGGCACGACGAGGACGCGTACGCCATCTGCCTCGGCTCCGTCTCGCCGGCCGCGACGCAGCGCACGCGGGCGATGCCCGGCGCCGCGCCGTGGGCGAGGATCTCGTAGTCCTCGACGGTGACGGCACGGCCGAGCGTGCGCAGACTGATCGGCCCGCGCTCCATCGCGTTCTCCACCGTCTCGCCGTCGACTCCCCCCGATGCCGGCTCGCGGTTGGTCACGCTCGTGACGAAGGGGACACTGCGTGCGCATGGACGGTGAGCGAGTTGCGTGCCACGTTGCCCTGCTCGCCGCCGCCGCTTCGGTACTGGCGGATGCGGATCGGAGCGCCCTTCGGCGGCACGTCGCCGTAGTAGCGCACCGTGCCGTCCTCGAGGCGCACCGCCGGGCCGAAGCGCACCTCGCCGCTCACCGGGTCGAGCATGAAGTGCCGGTCCTCGGGTCCCGACGCGGCGAAGGTGTCGACCTCGCTCCACTCCTCCCAGCCGTCGCCGGCGGCGACCTCGAGGACGTGGGGCGTCTCGGACGGGGACGACCGGGGCGTGGCGGAGCTCGAAGCGCTGCGCCGGCACGCCCTCGGAGAGCCCGAGCATCTCGTCGTCGACACGGTGGCGTGCACGGCCGGGGTGGTGCCGCCGACGACGAAGGCGATCACCTGCTCGATCGAGGGCGACGCCGAGTAGAAGGGCTGGCCCTCCTCCGGTTCGGTGACCCGGCAGCGCAGCCACCCGGCGCGCTCACCGTCGATCACGGCCGCCTCGTGTCGACGCGGGCACGTGCAGCACCACGTCGCCGGGAGCGTTCAGCCCTCCCGTCTCGTCGCGCTCGAGGTCGCAGGCGAACCAATGCGATGCCGTCGTAGGCCTCCCAGACGAGCGGCGGGTTCTCCGGGTCGACGCCGACGCCCTCGATGTGGCACGGTCATGCGCAGCACGACGATGTTCGACGGCGACGCCTCCGACAGTCCGATCAGCAGCGACTCGCCGGGGATGGGGATCGCCCCGAAGCAGTAGAACGCCTCGATCCCGAGGCGCTCGGAGTGGTCGGTCGACAGCCCCTCGACCCCCACCGAGACGGCCCGCTCGAGCGAGCTCGAGACGACCGTGAGCGGGCGCAGGGTCTCGAAGGTGACCGGCTCGCTCGCGGTCGTAGCGCTGGGTGCTCACCCGCGTGCCGCGGGGGATGACGACCGGGACGTCCTGGGGCGCGCTCAGCCAGAACGTCACCGGGCATTGGGCCGCCGAGGGCGGGAAGAGCTTGAGCCCGATCAGCTCGAGGAAGGTGACGTAGTTGCGGTCCGGGATGCGGTTGAGGCGGTAGGTCAGCTGGTCGACCATGAAGGCGAAGGTCTCGATCAGCGTCACGCCGGGGTCCGAGACGTTGTGGTCGGTCCACTCCGGGCAGCGTTGCTGGACGAGGCGCTTGGCGTCGTCGACGTAGCTCTGGAACCGCCGGTCGTCGAGGTTGGGGACGGGCAGTGGCACGGTCAGCCTTCCTCGGGGATGAGGTAGAAGGGGAACACGAGGTTGCGCCGGTCGTTCGTCGCCGCGCACCGAGTAGCGGACGTCGATGTACAGCGTCGCCTTGCTCACCGAGTCGACGCTCACCACGACGTCGTTGACGGTGATCCGCGGCTCCCAGCGGGCGAGCGAACGCTTCACCTCGTAGGAGATGAGCCCTGCGGTCGTGGCATCGGCCGAGGCGAAGACGTAGTCGTGGATGCCGCACCCGAAATCGGGGCGCATCGGCCGCTCGCCGATCGCGGTCGAGAGGATGAGGCGGATCGCCTGCTCGATCTCCTTGCTGCCGCTGACGAGCGCGATCGAGCCGGTCGCCGTCGTCGAGAGCGGGAAGCCCCATCCCGAGCCGATGAACTCGCCCGCCATCGTCTCCGCCTCAGCCGTTGATCGTGACGATCGGGGCGTCGATGGACAGGTCGGCGTCGCCCTCCATCGCCACCGAGGCACCGTTGATGTTGACGTCGCCCTCGCCCTCGATGGTCACCGAGGCGCCGGAGATGGACAGCTCGCCGACCGACTCGAGCGAGAGGTCGCCCTCGGCCGAGATCATGATGTCCATCCCGCTGATCTCGATCCCGCCGTCGAGGTTGTAGATGCTGATCACCTGCTCCTCGGCGTTGAGGAAGATCCCGGCCACCTCGTCCCCGGTCTGGATGAGGATGCCTTGCTGCTCCTCGGCGTCGTAGAAGGTGATGCTGTGCAAGAAGCGGGAGCTGATGCGGCGCTCGTTGACGAGCCCGGTCGCCTCGTCGATCAGCTCGGGCGAGGCGCCCGCCTCGAACAGCCCGTTGTACAGCGAGCCGATCACGTAGGGCTTGCTCGGGTCGCCGAGCTCGAAGGCGACGAGCACCTCGGTGCCCTCCTCGGGGACGAACAGCGTCCCGGCGCCCTCGAACACGCCGAAGTGCACGCAGCGTGTCCAGTCCGACAGGATCGGCTCGGGCCCGGTCATCCAGTCGAAGAGCAGCTGCACGCGGCCTTGCTCCTCGGGGTCGCGCACGTCGACGACTGTGGCCGAGACGACGCCGGGGATGCGGAAGGGCTCGGGCTGGGGAGTGAGGGCGTCGGAGGAGAGGCCGTAGAGGGTGCGGTCCTGCCAGCCGCTGACGTGGAACTGGGTGCTGTAGTTGGCGTCCTCGTCGAAGTAGTGCCGCGTCGAGGTGAGCGTGTAGCCGCCCTCGAACATCAATCCGGCGCCGGAGAGGTTGATCCCGACGCCGGGGCGCAGGGCCGGGTTGCCCACGCACTCGCCGTCGATCTCGGCGTAGGCCTCCGCGAGCACGTTGCCGATCGCCGTGGCCTTGGTCTCGGCGGCGTCCTCGTCGTCGGTCGGGAACCAGAGGTGGGTGAAGACCTTGGGGTCCGAGAGGGTGGCGACCTCCTCGGGCTGGGTGGCGATCTCCACCCCGATCGAGGCCGGGGCCATCTCGCCGGCGATCGGCATGCCGTCGAGGGGCATCCAGCCGACGACGTTGACGTCGTCGACCTGCTCGGTGGAGCGGACGGTGACGCGCAGCCTGGTGAGCCCCTGTGGCACGACGATCTGGGTCGGCGTCGTCGTCTCGTAGGAGATGTCGGGGACGTCGCCGGTCACCGGCGGGTCGATCGGGGCGAAGTTGAACACCCCGTCCATCATCCAGGCCCGGTAGCCGTAGTCGGCGGCGAGCTTCTGGATGAACTGCCAGTCGGTGACGCCGGCCTGGCAGATGTAGGTGATGAGGTCGTCGGTGGGCAGGATCTCACCCGGGACGATCCCGTTCTCGCCGAGGATCTGGGCGACGATGTCCGAGGCCATCTGGTCGTTGAAGAAGCGGGTGTACTTGCCCTTGAACAGCCGGCTCGACTGGTCCAGGCCGCGGATGATCGTGAGCGAGCCCTGAGCGTCGTACTCGTACTCGACGGCGGTGACCTCGCCCTCGGTGAGCGGCGCGGGCTCGTCGCCGCCGGCGAGCACGCCGATCGCCACCTCGGTGCCGATGAGGAAGACGCCCTCCTCGATCACGAGGCCTTGGGGGTCGAGGAAGGTCAGCTCGAACTCGTCGGGCAGATGCATGCTGTTCTCCACCCGCACGCGCAAGAGCAGGTCGGAGATCAACGGGTCGAGCGGCGCGAAATCGACCAGGATCTCCGGCACGCTCGTCCAGCTGGTGGCCACGCCCGATCGATCCTCTCAGGCAGTCGCCGACGCTTCGGTGCGCGGCGGGATGAGCAGCGTCGTGCCGGGAGCGAGGCGCAGCGGGTCGTCGATGTCGTTGGCGTTGGCGATCGCCCGCCACAAGGTCGGCTTGCCGTACTCGCTGCGGGCGATCGACTGCAGCGTGTCGCCGGCGATGACCGTGCGCGTACGGCGGACGCGCCCGCCCGAGGTGGGGTTCTGGGCGGGGATGTTCAGCGGGATCTCCTCCATGACGAGCGAGGCGGTGGCACGAAGCGGCGTGCCGTCGGGGCGGAACAGGCTGTACTGGGCGTTGACGCTGCGCATGTAGGAGAGGAAGCCGATCGTCAGGCCCCAGCCGAAGATGACGAAGGGCGGTGAGGGCATCTGCATGAGCAGTGACATCATTGTCGGCTGGCAGCAGGCGAAGAGCAGGTCGACGTCGGGCTGGATGCCGCCGTTGGAGGAGAAGCTGGCGTCGAGCATCACCTCGACCGACATCGTGCGCGCTCCTGCGCCGCGCCAGACGGGCGTGGCGGTCTCCATCGCGGTGGCGTCGTCGAGGCGGAACCAGTTGGCGTCCTTGGAGATGCTGTAGCTCTGCGGGTTGAACAGGAAGGTGACCTTGTTCGCCATGTTGCCGCCGACGGCAGCCTGGGCCTGCTGCAGCCCCGATCCGGCGGCGGACTCGCCGCTGTTGCCCGACGACTCGAGCGCTGCGCTTCCCGTCGAGGCGGCTTCGGCAGCGGCGATCTCGCCGACGAGCGCCGCGCCCCCTCCGAGGGTCGGCGACGACGGCGGCAGGATCAGCAGGTAGGCCTTCTCCAGCTTCAGGAAATTGCTGACGTCCGACGCGCCCGACGAGTCGAGCGCCGCGCCGGCGTCACCGAGCAGGTCGGACACTGGGCCTCCTCGAGGTGGGGGGTGGTTGCAGCGAGCGCATCACGGCTGTCACGGCTGCGCGTCCTGGAAGATGTTGCCGGACTGGTCGCCGGGCTCGAGCATGATCGCCGTGTAGGCGATCTCGAGGGTCTCGGTCACGACCTGCGCATTCGTCGCGTCGAACGACGGCCCGGTCCAGCTGGCGGGGACGACGCCCTGCAATGACCACGCGAACACGGTGCTTCCGTCAGGAGCGAGCGCCGACAGCAGCGCGGTGGTCGGCTGCACGCCCTTGTCCCCCGCCGTCGCCATCATGTTCAGCCAGGCCATGGTGAGCGCCGTCCATGGGCCGATCGGGCGGGTCACCTGCAAGTTGGTGTAGCTGATGCTGCCGATCAGCTGGTGGGTGAACATCCAGCCCCCGCCCTCCTGGTACGGCTCGAGGTTCATCTGCATGCCGAGGCCGGAGCACGTCGTGAAGACGCCGAGGTCGAAGTCGTCGATCTGCAACTTGAAGTAGACGCTGGCGACGGAGTCGCTCGTCGGGTCGTAGGCGGTCACGGCGCTCCTAGCGGTGCAGGCCGGTGATCATGCCGGCACGCTCGCGGTCCTTCACGAGCTCGGTCTTGATGCGCGCGCTGATGAAGGGGTAGAGGCGCGCGGCGAGCAGCTGCAGCTTCTTCGGCTCCATCCCGAGCACCGACTCGACGACCTGCTCGGGCTTGAGATTCGGCGGCTTCGTCTCGCCGGGCCGGCGGCCCTGCCCGTTCTCCCCGAGGCCGGGACGATTGGCGATCTGCAGCATCGCCGCCGGCCAGCCGCCGAGCGCACCCTGCAAGCTCTGCGGGTCGGTGGCGGTGCGCTTGAGACCCTCGAGCGCACCGAGGCCACCGAACATCCCACCGAGCCCGAAGCGCTGCACCGGCAGCGGAGGAGTCGAGGGGGCGGTGGCGGTGGCGCCTGTCGGGCTCGGCGAACCCGCCGGCATCGGCGCCGGCGGTCGGGCGAGGGCGAGCGCGGCCGACGGCGGGGCCGTTGCGCTGCGCTGCAGCGGCACCTGCACTGCGGACCCGACGGCGATCGGCCAGGCGGGCGCACCGCCCGAGCCAGCGCTCGGCGGTGCCGGCAGGCGCGGCGCGACCGCCCCGGCGCCGGAAGCTCCCCCGGGCGTGCCCGGAGCGCCACCCCGCAGTGGTGCGGCCGCCGCGGGGAGCAGCCCGCTCAGGCGCTGCAACGCGAGCAGCGTCGGTGACGGCGCACCGCCAGCGGGTGCCGGGGCCGGCGACGCGGGGCCGGCCGGAGCGGCCGCCGGGCGCGGCGGCGTGCCGAGGAACGAGGAGGCCGCGGCGCGCTGTGCGCTCACGGGCAGCGTCACCGCCGGCGAGTTGGGCGTCGCCGCCGGAACGGCGCGCAGCGCCGCCACGGGGAGCGCGCCCAGCCCGAGCGGCGCGGCGGAGCGCAGGGGCGAATCGCCGCTTCCCGGGAGGGGACCGAACGGCGCGGACGGGTCGCGCGTCCACGATGGCGCCGGTCGAGGGCCGGGCGTCGCGGGAGCGGCGGGCACGCCGAGCGAAGCGGCGGTCGTCGCCGTCGGCGAGGCGGGAGCGGCGGGCACGCCGAGCGAAGCGGCGGTCGTCGCCGTCGGCGAGGCGGGCGCGGCGGGGGCTTGACCACGTCGCTGCACCGAAGGCGCCGGCCATGCTGCCGAGCTCCACGGCGCGCTCCCCCGGCCCGGGTTCGGGCGGCCGCTCGATTCGGCCCGTGCGCCGGGCGCGCCGGAGCTCGCCGCAGGCAGGGGCGCGGGCGACCCCCAGGCGGCAGCACCTGTCGCCGCCGTCGCCGCCGCCAACGACGACGACCACGGCCATGCGACAGCCGGCGGCGTGACGTCGGGCGCCGTCCGCTCGGCCTCGCTGCGCCGCGTCGCACCGGCCGGGCGCAGCTGCACCGTCGGCCCCGTCGTCGGCCCCGTCGCGCCGGCGGCACCCGCGCCGCCAGCGGTCGCTTCCGTGCCGGCGGCTTCGCTTGCCAGAATCCCGCCGAGCAGCGGCGCGAGCGCCTCGCCGGTGGACCGACCCGACGGCGCCGGCGCGCCGGTGCCGCCCGTCGGAGACCACCGCTCGATCGGCACCGGCGTGCCGCGCCACGGCGTCGCGGACAGCACCGCGGACGGCGCCGCCCCGGCGGGCGACGGGAGCGCCGGGCTGGCCGATGAGGGCAGCCCCGCTGCGGGAGCGGAGCGCTGCACGGGGGCGCCGGCCGGGAGCGGGGGCGCGCCGGCGGCGGGGCGGTCGCCCACCGCGGAGAACGGCCGGCTCGAGGCGGGCGCCTTCTCCATCGGCTCGCCGAGTGACCGCCGCCGGGGCTGCGCCGCGCCCGCGCGTTGGACGGGCAGCTGCGTCGGCGCCGAGGCGAGCGGGAGCGGCGGCTGGATGCCCGGCGTGGACGGCCGCACGCCCGCAACGCCGGACCCGGCCAGGGCAGCGGCCGCGCCTCGCTCCGTCGACGGCGGTGGCAGCGGGCCCGGCGAGCTCTCGGGCGTTGCCGTTGACCCGAGCGAGCGGCCGCCGACCAGGCCGGCCACCGATCCGGTGTCCCCGGGCTCGGCTGCGGGGCGCACGAGGGCGCTATCCGACGGCAGGGCACCGAGCGGGCTGCGTTGCACGGTCGGGGCATCGCCGGCCACGAGTGGCGGCGCTGGCGCAGGTGGCACGGCGGGTCGTGGCGCGCTGGGAGCGCTGGCGGGGCTCGACGGGGGCGCGGCGCCGGGGGTGACGCTCGCACCGTGGTCCGGGCGGTCCTGGCGGTCCGGGCGGTCCGCCGGGCTGACGCGGCGTCGTCCCGACGCCAGACCGCCCGCCTCGACCGTGCCGAGCCGGCGCAGCGTGAGCGGCGGCTCGGGTGCAAGGACGAATCGGGGGCGTGCCGGCTCGGGCACGACGGTCCCGGCGCTGCGTTGCACCACGGGTGCCGCGACGGCGCCGAGGACGGGAGCAGTCGGCGGCGCGGCTGCAGCAGGTGTGGGAGCCGGAGCGGCGGGGCCCGCCTGCGTCGCAGGCAGCGGGCCCGAATCGGCGGGTGCCGGCCGGGGGTTCTCGGTGCTCGCCTGGTTGCTGGCCTCAGCGCCCGGGCCGCGGGCCGGCACGCTCGCGGCGCCCACGCTCGGCGGCGCAGAGGGCGAGACGGCGGGCCGGGGCGCGGGGGTGGCAGCGCCAGCGGCAGCGGCGGCCGCAGCGGCGGCGACTGGCGGAGCAGGCTGGCGCTGCAGTGGAAGCTCGGGGACGACCGGTGCGGTCGTGGCGGGAGGGGCGGGGCTCTGCTCCCCGAGCGGAACCTCACCGCCCGAACCGCTCGTCGCGGCGGCCGACGGCCGCCCGCCGAGGGTCGGCACCGTGCTGCCGCCGGGAACCGCGGCGGCGCCGGGAACCGCGGCGGCGCCGGGTGCGCCGGGAACCGCGGCCGCGCCGGGTGCGCCGGCGGGCTCGCCGCGCGGAGCAGCCGAGAGCGGGCCCGGGGACGCCACCGGCTCGGGCAGGCTGGCGCGCTGTACCGGCGCAGGGCTCGCCGTCGCCGGCCCCCGGGGGGGCACCGCGGGCGACGCGCCTGGCCCCGGCGACGACACCGCAGACCCCGGCGACGACACCGCAGACCCCGGCGACGACATAGCTGACCCCGGCGACGACATAGCTGACCCCGGCGACGACGGGGCGCCGGGGAGCGAGGGCGCCGGCCGCGCCCCGAGCGCGGCGTCGCCGGCAATGCGAGTCGCGACGGGATGCCCGGCGGGCGGCGAGGAGCGTGCCACGACCGGCCCGGCGAGCATGGCCTGCTCGGGCACGGCAGCCCGCGGAGGTGCAGCTGGCCGCCGCTCGGCACTCAGCTGTGTGGAGCCCGCCGCCGGCGGGCGCGCCAGCCGCTGCGCAGCGACGACGCTGCGACCTGGGATCGGCGACCGGCCGAGGCGCGGCCAGCTCTGCGCTCGGCCGGCCATGGCCCCGGCCGACGCCGGCTCGCGCTGCAGCGGCGCGGGCGAGGCCAGCTCGAGCGCCGGGCCGGCGTCGTGGCCGGCAGGGCTCGGCGGCGACAGCGGCTCGCGGATGGTGAGCAGCCCGCTCGCCTCACCGCTCGGCTCGTCCGGTCCGGCGGCGTGAGCCAGCGGCGAGAGCGAGACGGTCGGGTCACGCCAGGCGGTGAGCTCGTCCTCGAAGTGTGCCGAGACCACCCGCGGCATCGGCGGAAGCGACGGGCGCAATGGCACGGCGTCGAGCCACGCCGGGCGCGGCTGCAGCGCAACACCGGCGGTGCCGCCGGCGCCGCCGGCGGATGCGACATCGCTCCCGGTCGTGCCCGCAGGCGACGGGCGCGCCCCAGCCCGGCGCGGCGAGCCCGCGCCCGCCGCCGAACGCTGCACGGGAGCCCCCGTCGCCGGCTGGTTCCCGCCACGCGGCGCGCCGGCATCAGGCGCGGCCGGACGGCTGGGCCGGAACGGCCACAGCCTCATCGCGCCACCCCCGCCCCGGCGCCGTCGCTGCTGGTCGCGAGCTGGGCGGTCATCTCAGCGTTCGCCGGACAGCCGCCGGTTGATGTGGGCGATCTCCTCGACGAAGCGCCGCCGGGTGGCGTGCTCGAGGTCGAGGATCTCACCGAGGGACCAGTTGAAGTGATACGCCACGTACGCAACCTCCTCGTAGAGACGGTCGGTCGCGTACGTCACGATTCCCCCAGGCGACCACCGGCCAGATCGACCGAGAACTGCTCGTGGCACGCCGGGCAGGTGACCGCCGCCAGGGTGTGCCCCTCCGAGTTGACCCTGCGATAGAGGTCCTGCAGGAATGCCAGGTCCGAGGCGAAGAGGTGCTCGACGACGCTCGCGTTGACAGCGTCGCCCTCGATCGTCCCGAGCCGGGTGATCACCCGGGCGAGCAGCACGACGGTCAGGTAGGGCGGGTTGGCCCGGACCCGGTCGTCGTGCAGGGGGAGCAGCTCGTCGCGCGCCGTCGCCAAGCGCATCGTCCCGGTGCGATGCACCGTGCCCGACGCGTCGACGTAGCCCCGCGGCAGCACGAAGTCGAACTCCGTGCGCAGCTCGTAGGGCTCGTCGCGCGGAGCCGGCGTCGCCATCGGCACCGGCTCCGCTGCGCCGACCTCGAGCAGCTCGGCTGCGTCCGCCTCCTCCGTCCCGGAGGAGACGGCTGCAGCGCTACGACGCATCACGCGGGCTCGAGACCCTCGTGCGCGATCGTCAGCTTCTCGGTGAGGACGGAGGTGTCGCCCGCCTTGAGGGTCCCGTACTCGACGCTCTTGGCCCAGCCGTTGACGAACTTGAACGACTGCACCGTCTTGCCCATGTAGTCGTAGATGTTGACCTGGCCGCCCTTGCGTGCGCTGATCATGTTGCCCTCGAATACGAGGTTGATCCAGGTGTGCCAGCCGGTGTCGCTTGTCACGCCGCGAGTGAGGTGGATCTCGCCCGCCTTCTTGCGCCCGGGAAGCATCTTGTTGATGTACTTGCCGTCAGGCGTGTTGTGCTTCAGCTCGATCGAGTCGACCTCGAGCTTGAGGCCGTCGACCTCCTGGATCTCCTTGATCTCGATGCCGTCGATCTCGAGGCCGAAGGACCATCCGACACCTGTATCGAATTCGGGAAGGCTCATCTGCTGCTCTCTCTCCTCGGGGTTGTGCTCGGGGACTCCTCACCCGCCGAGCCGCTTCGCTGTGGGCCAGTTCGGTGCAACGCTTGCGCGGCGTTCGCCGCGTCGGGCGGCCGCACGGCCGGCCTGCGGGCGCCCGCCCGCCGGCCGGCCGGCAGCTGTCGCGCTACTCGGCGACGAGGCTCGTCCCGCCCGAGAACTGCGACAGGCGGAAGATGACGAACTCCGCCGGCTTGACCGGCGCCACGCCGATCTCGCACACCACCTGCCCGGCGTCGATGCCCTCCGCCGGGTTGGTCTCGCCGTCGCACTTGACGAAGAACGCCTCGCCGGGCGTCCCCCCGAACAGGGCGCCCTTGCGCCACTCGTTGACGAGGAAGCCGGCGATCGTGCGGCGGATCTTGGCCCACAGGTTCTGGTCGTTCGGCTCGAAGACGACCCAGTCGGTGCCCGAGAGGATCGACTCCTCGAGGTAGTTGAACAGGCGCCGCACGTTGATGTACCGCCACGCCGGGTCGCTCGAAAGCGTGCGAGCGCCCCAGATGCGGATGCCCCGCCCGGGGAAGGAACGGATCGCGTTGACCCCGATGGGGTTGAGCAGGTCGTGCTCGGCCTTGGTGATGTTCACCTCGATGGCGATCGCACCGCGGATGACCTCGTTGGCCGGCGCCTTGTGGACGCCCCGGGTATCGTCGTTGCGGCCCCAGATGCCGGCCACGTGGCCGCTCGGCGGGACGAGGACGTTCGTGCCCGAGGCGGGGTCGAAGACCTTCACCCACGGCCAGTACAGCGCGGCGTACTTCGAGTCGTAGCCGGCCGTCTCGACGCGCCACTCACGGATGCCTTGCGCGTTGAGCGCAGGCGGCGGGTCGATGATCGCCAGCCGGTCGCCCATCAGTTCGCAGTGCGAGATCATCCCGAGCTGGACGGCCTTGAGGCCCTCCATGTCGATCATGCCGCGTCTGGTAGGCACTCATCAGATCGGGGACCGAGAGCATCGTGATCTCGTCGACGGCCTCGAGCCCGCCGATGCCCGACCGGCTGGCCGAGTCGCCGAGGTAGTCGCCGGCATTGAGCGACGTCGGCGCCGCGGAGCCGCCGCCGTGCAGGCTGACCGCGCCGCGCGCCACCGCCTCGATCGCCGTCTTGGTCGCCTCCTCGAGGCGGATCAGCTGCGACTGGGCGTTGACCACGGTGACGACGTTCGTCCGGCCACGCTTGGTCGAGACCGGGTCGAAGCTCTCCGCGACGTTGCCGTTCTGCTTGACGAGGAGACGGAACGTGCCCTCCTCGCTACCACCCTCGGAGTCGGCGACCTCGACGGTGATCTCGTTGCCCGACTCGCCGGCGGCGATGGCGCTGATCTTGTAGGCGCCGAGCGTCGCGTCCTGGCCGGAAGGCAGCTCGGCGACCGCCGGCTGCTCGGAGCCGCCGGCGCCGATGCGCACGACGTAGCACGCTCCGCCGCCGTTCTGGAAGTAGCCGTACACGGCGTGGGAGAGGTAGGCCCCCTCCACGAACTCGCCGAAGGTCTGGGTGTACTGGCTCCAGTTCGTCACGAGCGTTGGACTGTTGAACGGACCCCGTTCGGCAAGGCCGACGAAGGCCGCAACGGCCGTGCCGACCCCTTCGATCGGCCTCGACCCGGAATCGACCTCCTCGACGTACACGCCGGGAGACAGATACGTGGGCATGGGCACTCCCTCCTAGGTCGGGCGTTGCAGTCGCCGGCCCGGGCCGGCGGACGGACGGCGCACGACGGGGCGACGCAACGCGGCCGCGGTGGCGCGGCGACGTTGCGGTGCCGGTCGGCGTGCAGGTACAGGGGTTTGGTTGTGACGGATAACGGGCAGATCATGCGTCACGCCGGCCGCCGCGAGCTACGACCAATGGGCGTGCGATTGGGCTGATTCCGCTGCACGAACGGGCAAATAGCCTGCACACTGACGCGTGCCGGAGGAGTTCTGTGCGATCCGGTGCCCCTGGCGGGGGCGCGGCGCTCGCTCAGCCGGCGGAGGGCTCCTCGTCGGGGTTCCCGCCGGGCGCGTCCGCGGTGAGGGCGCGCCGCTGGACCCCGGCCATCACCGAGTCGGCGGTCCGCTCGGCCTCCTGCTCGAAGGAGTCGGAGGGATGGGAGACCTGGATGCCCCCGGGCTGGGGGGTGCCGGCAACGGGGCCCTGGCGCTGCTGCTTGACGTGGGTCAGCTCGTGGGCGAGCGTGCGCTGAGCCTGGGCGGACCCGGCCCGGAAGTGGTCGGGATTGACCACGACCTTCTCGCCGACGGTGTAGGCGCCGGCGTCGACGGAGCGGGTCGAGGTGCGGTCCTCGACGACCTGCACGCCCGACAGGCTGGTGCCGAGGACCGGTTCCATCATCGAGCGCATCGAGGCGTCGACCGGCGAGCCGTTGCGCCGCACCGCCTCGTGCACGGGCGAGATCGTCTCGGACGCGGCGGCACGCTGGTCGTCCTCCTCGCGCTGCAGGTAGGTCGCTGTCGCCTGGTTGCCGACCGTGCGTTGCAGGTTGAGGACCGCGGCCTCGTCGAGGCTGCGCCGCGGCCGCGGCGCGCCGAGCAGGCTGCCCGGTCGCTCGGCGACCTCGCGCTCGGGACGCCGCTGAGCCTGACCGTCGCCGCGCTCGGCTCGTTCCGATCTCGTCACACGCTCGGGCATCGGCGACCTCCTCCTCGACGCGGCAACTTAGCCCCTTGCTCCCGACCGTGCGCGTGCTCCCGACCGTGCGCGCGCTGCCCGCTCTGTCCTGCACCCACCTCGCACCGTCATCCCACCTCGTCGGCGACCACCGAGAACCACGAACCGAACTCCGAGCGGACCGAGAGCCGGCCGAGCTTGCGGTACTCGCGATGCACGGCGCGCACGAGGTCCGCCATCGACAGCGCCCTAGCCGGTAGGCCGGCGGCGGGCGCGCCCCCGGCGGGGGCGCCGGCGGCCAGCTGCTCGGCGGCGAGATAGGCGGCGGTGAGCGCGATCGAGGCGATGTTGCCGCCGGAGAGCTCGAAGGAGGCGGCGAGGAACTCGAGGTCGACGTCGCTCGAAAGCGGCACCTTGCGGCCGAGGCACCGCTCCCACAAGAGCCGGCGTTGCTCGACGTCGGGAAAGGGGAAGTCGATCACGGCGTCGAGCCGGCGGGTGAAGGCCTCGTCGACGTTGGCACGCAGGTTGGTGGCGAGGATCGCCAGCCCGTCGAAGCTCTCGATGCGCTGCAGGAGGTAGGCCACCTCGATGTTGGCGTAGCGGTCGTGAGCATCGCGCACCTCCGATCGCTTGCCGAACAGCGCGTCGGCCTCGTCGAAGAGCAGCACGCCGTTGACGCCGTCGACCTCGGAGAAGATGCGCTCGAGGTTCTTCTCGGTCTCGCCGACGTACTTGTCGACCACGGTGGCGAGGTTGATCGTGTACAGCTCGAGCCCGATCGCCCCGGCAACGACCTCGGCCGACATCGTCTTCCCGGTGCCCGAGTCCCCGGCGAACAGCGCCGTCACGCCCTGGCCGCGGCCGCCCCCCGGGCGCATCCCCCATTCGCCGAGCACACGCTCGCGATGGCGCACCCGCCCGACGAGCTCGTTCAGCAGGCGCAACGTGGCCGCCGGCAGCACCAGGTCGTCGAATCCCACTCCCGGCTCGATGCGCCGGGCCAGCCGCTCGAGCCCCGCGGCGTTCTGCGAGCGGGCGCCGAGGCGCAGGTGCTCGGGAGCGAGTTGCGTGTCGTGGTAGGCGGCGTGCAGGCGTGCCGCCTCCGCGCCGCGTCGAGCCTGCTCGGGCGCCAACCGGAAGGTGGCGACCGCCTCCTCGAGCTCGCTCCCGGGCGGGGCCGAGCCGTCGAGGCTCGACGCCCAGGCGCCGACGCGCTGCTCGAGGCCGGGCACCGGCGCGTCGAGCACGAGTGGCACGCGCCGGCTCCACCAGCGGGTCCCAGCCGGAACGACCGAGCAGGACGACCGGTACCGGGAGCTCTGCCAGCGCCCGCACGACGGCGCGTTCACGGGCCGAGCCGGTCTCGCCGAGGCCCTCGAGCGGGCCGGCGACGATGCCGGCACCGAGCAGGCGTGCCTCCCGCCCGGCGAGCAGCGCCAGCTCGGAGGCGGGGACGTCCGGCTCGAGGCGCGTCAGCTCGAGGCTCAGCGCGCCGAGCCCGAGGGTGTCGAGCGCCGACGCTGCGAGGGCGCGCCCGGCGGACCCGGCGCGCTCGCGCAGGTAGGCAAAGGCGCTGCCCGCCCCCAGTGCCCGGGCGAGGGGGGCGGCGTCGAGCTCGACGGTCGGAGCCTCGACGGCGAGCAGGGCGGCGATCTCCTGAACCGGACGGTCGTCCCCGAGGAGGTGGGCCGTCACCCGGTCCGGCACGCGCAGCGAGCGCGTCAGGAACGGCCGGTCGGGCTCCTCGACGAGGACGAGCCCGCCGACGACGAGCGGCGCGGCAGGGTCGAGACGGCCGCGCCCGGACGCCGAGGTCGGCGGCTCGCCGCACAGCTCGAGCGCCAGGCCGACCGTGGCCCGCCGGCGCGTGACGTCGTCGCTCAGGTAGCCGTAGAGCTTCTCGAAGCGGCTGTCGAGGTCTGGGGCCACAGCGGCGAGGAGCAGGTCGACGTCGAGCTCGCTCAGCCCGAAACGCTGGGCCATGGCCCGCAGGCGCGTCGGCGTGCCGGCCGACGCCAGCGCCTGCGCGCCGGCACGCAGGCGCCCCCGCGAGGCGTCGAGCGACTCGCCGGGCTGCGCGAGCGGCGGCCAGCCGCCGGCGAGCAGCCGGTCGACGTCGGCGTCGTCGAGGTAGAGACCGCGGAACGCCTGGTCCGGGTCGTCGTCGAGCGCGCGGCGCGCTGCGACGGCGTGGCGCACCTGGGACTCGAGCAGCGCCAGCAGGGCGAGCAGGTGCTCGCCCCCGGTGGCGCGGCCGGGCTCGGGCGTGCTCTCCGCAGGCTCGCCGGCCGGTCGAGCGCTGCTCGCACGCCGGCGCGCCGGCGCGGCGCTCACGTACGCGAGCCGCCGGCAGCCGCCGCGCCGTCGTGATCGTGCGCCGGGCGCTCGGGCTGGCGCATGGTGCGCTCGCTCTCCTGGCCGCCGGTGCCCGTGGTGCGCGTGCGGAAGCTGTCCGGCGGTGCAGGGATGGCGGTGACGGGCTGGGACCCGATGGCGGCGATGACGACGAGGTCGAGCGAGGGCTTGAGCTCGCCGCCGAGCGCGGACCAGACCTCGGAGACCTGGCGCGCCTCGGGTGGGCGCGCCACCTCGAGCAGGATCGGGCTCGAAGAGTCCACGAGCGTGCCGGTGCGGTACTCGTCGGGCAGCACCTTGTGGCGCAAGAAGGCGTACAGCATCGCCGAGAGCAGCCGGTGCTCGTCCTCGGGGCGCTGGGTCCAGGCGGTGACGAGGTACGACAACCGGAAAAAGCGCGGCGGCTCGCTGATGCTCACGACGAGCCCCTCGTCGTTGCGCGAGCGGAACGAACCGACCTGGCGCTTGTTGCCGTCCTCGCGGATGTCGTACAAGTACACGTCCACCGTCGGCGTGTTCCGCCTCGACGCCCAGTCCTTGGTCGGTGCGTCGAAGACGACCTCGGCTCCCGAGCCGTCGAGCACCTCGTTCTTGACGAGCGACTCGATCGCCTCGTCGATCTCGTGGATCACATCGGCTCCTTTGCGCCAGGCGGTCGGTCGGAGCGCCCGGCGACCCCGCGGTCTCCGAGCCGGGGGGCGAGCTCGCTCAGATGACGCCCGCCCGGCAGGCGTAGGCCACCGCGTGGCAACGATTGCGCAAGTTGTACCGCGAGACGACGTCGTGGAGGACGCTCTTCACGGTCCGCTCGGAGTACGACAGCTTCGTCGCCACCTCGTGGGTGTCGAAGCCGTCGGCGATCAGGCGGAGCACCTCGACCTCGCGCTCGGTGAAGCCGTTGAGCAGGATGCCGCGTGGCTGCAGCACGTTCCGTTGCAGGGCGCCGACCTGGCTGAGCAGGGACCCGAGCAGATCGGGCGGCAGCGAGCCGTGCCCGTCCACCGCGGCGACGAGCGCGGCGGCGAGCTGCTCGGGCGACGCCTCGCTGCGGCGCAGGATCGTGCACGCGCCTGCCTCGATGGCACGCAGCACCCCGCCGTCGTCGAGGGTGGTGACGATGGCGGCCACCTGGGAGCACCCGGCACGCAGCACGCGCCTGATCATCCGCGCGGCGTCCTCGTCGACCTCCTCGAGCAGCAGCACCGCGATCGCCGCCGGCTCGGGCTCGTCGACGATGCGCAAGGAGCGCATCGAGCGCAGCTGTGCGGCGAGCCCGGCCTGCGAGATCGGATCGCCACCGAGCACGTAGGTGGCGACGCTGACAGGCGCGGCGGGTCCGTCTTCTCCCGCAGCGCTCATCTGACCGTGCGGCTCATGGAACGGGGATCCCCTGACCTGCTCGCTGCCCGACATCCGTCACCCGCTCGCTGCAGGCGCCTAGTCGACAGTCTAGGAACTGCTCACCATCCGTGCACGGGCTGATTGCGTCATCGTCGCGCGCCGTCGCGCCCTTGCGGCGGCGCGGCGACCGACGCCCAGCGGCCTCAGGCCGCGGTGAGTGACCGGCCGGCTTTCCCTTAGTACTCGGTCATCTCCGAGACCGCGGCGTTGAACGCCTGGAATTCCGGCGACATCGTGATCGGCAGGAGCGACATCAGCCGGTCGAGGTCGCCCTCGGGACGGACCCGACCTTGCAGGAATGCCGCGTTGACGTCGAGCTCGCCCTTCTGGATCGCCATCGCATCCTCGTAGCTCTGGGTGAGGGTCACGTCGGCGTCGGCGAGACGGCCGAGGCGGTTCTCCACCAGGCGGCCGTCGACGACCACCCAGTGGTACTCGATGTCCCCGTCTGGTCCTCCGGTGACCACGTACTGCAGCCGGGCGCTCACCCCCGGCCGCTCCGGTTGGTCAGCGGCGAGCCGGGTGCTCTCGTCCAGCCACTCCTGGGTCAGCCACTTCGCCATCGACGCCTCCGATCGGGGCCGACCCGCCCCCGAGGATCGCGGCGCGGCTCACCGCGAAGCGAGCTCGCGCACCCCGGCGAACAGGTCGTCCTCCTCGACGACGGGCCCGGCCATGCTCCGTGCCAGCACGTAGTCGTCATAAGGGTAGATCGAGCGCTCGACCTCGGGCGGCAGCCCGAACCAGAACGCTGAGGTCGGGTCGACCTGGGTGGCGTGGGCGAGCAGCCCCTCGCGCCGCACGTCCTCGAAACCGGCGATCGAGACCCTCGCGCTCGGCGGCGAGCCGGGGTGCTCGGCCCACCGTTCCAAGCGCTCGGCGTAGGGCGATTCGAGGCCGAGCTCGAGGAACTTGGCATGCCGCTCGAGCACCCGGTTCACCGACCACATGCTGTAGTAGAGCTTCTGGGGCTGCCAGGCGGGCCCGGCCTCGGGGAAGCGGTCAGGGTCGCCGGCCGCCTCGAAGGCGGTGACGGAGATGTCGTGGACGCGCAGGTGGTCAGGGTGGGGGTAGCCGGACTGATCCTCTGGATAGGTGATCAGCACCTGAGGCCGCTCCCGGCGGATCACGGCGACGAGCCTGCCCGTCGCCTCGTCGAGTGACGCGCTGGCGAAGCTGCGCGGGTCGTCGTTGGAGGCCGACCCGGCCATCCCCGAGTCGCGGTAGCCGAGCAGCTCGAGGACGTCGTAACCGATCAGCTGCGCGGCGAGGGCCAGCTCGCGGCGGCGGACACCGGCGAGGTCGGCGCGCACCTCGGGCGTGTCCATCGCCGGGTTGAGGATCTCGCCCTCCTCGCCTCCGGTGCAGGTGACGAGCACGGTGCGCACGCCCTCGGCGTGGTAGCGGGCAATGGTGGCGGCGCCCTTCGACGCCTCGTCGTCGGGATGGGCGTGCACGCTCATCAGACAGAGCGGCGCACGTCCGTCGTCGCGTGGGGGATCGTTCGAAGGCATCGAGCGTGACGCTACCGGCCGCAGCGGCGAACCTCGCTGTCCCCGCCGCCGCAGGCCGTGCCCCGAGACACGGGCGCGATACCGCCGTCCGGCTGGAAGAGCCTCCGCCTATGCTTGATGACGTGCGGCGCAGCAGATCGTGGCGGGCGCACCGAACGACCGGAACGGAGCGACGATGAGTGTGATGAAGCGCCTGACCGGCATCGTCCAGGCCAAGACGAACAAGGTGCTCGACAGGGTCGAGGACCCGCGCGAGACGCTCGACCTGTCCTACGAGAAGCAGCTCGAGCAGCTCCGTCAGGTGCGCAAGGGCGTCGCCGACGTGGCCACGGCGCGCAAGCGCATCGAGCTGCAGGCCTCGCAGCTGCAGGCCAGCGCGACCAAGCTGCAGGACCAGGCGCGCCAGGCGTTGGCGCAGAACCGCGAGGACCTCGCCCGCGAGGCGCTGTCGCGCCGCGCCGGGATCGCCACCCAGCTCGACCAGCTGCGCGGGCCAGCACGAGCAGCTGGTCGCGCAGGAGGAGCGCCTCGTGGCCACCACCCAGCAGCTGCAGGCTCGCGTCGAGGCCTTCCGCACGCAGAAGGAGACGCTGAAGGCCTCCTACACCGCCGCCCAGGCCCAGACTCGCATCGGTGAGGCCGTCTCGGGGATCTCCGAGTCGATGAGCGACACGGGCCTGGCGATGCAGCGCGCGCAGGACCGCATCGCGCAGATGCAGGCACGCGCCGGCGCCGTCGACGAGCTGCTCGCATCGGGCGCGCTGAACGACCTGTCCGGCAGCAGCGTCGACCCGCTGCAGGCCGAGCTCGACCGTGGGTCACGCCAGAGCCAGGTCGACTTCGAGCTGGCGCAGCTGAAGGGCCAGCTCGCCGGCCCGACGGCCGGACAGGCCGCTCTCGGTGCCAACGCCGCTGCCGCACAGCCGGTCGCCGGCGCGATCGCCGCCGGCGCCCCGGGGGCGCAGCCAAGGGACGACGCGGCGAGCACATCCGGCGCGGCGGCTCCTGCGGCGGCCGGCGGATCGTCTGCACCGCCTGGCGCTGCGCCGAGCGTCCCCCTGGCGAGCGTCCCCGCTGCGGACGTGCCGGCCGACGACCCGGCGACCCGCGCCCCGCAGCAGGGCGCCGACGCCTCCGCCGTGCCGGTCGCCAGCACCATCGGGGGCGACATCGACGCCGGCGAGGCCGACGCCGGCGAGGCCGACGACGGCGAGCCGGTCGACGGCGAGCTGGCCCCGCCCGCGGGCTCCCCGCCCGGCACCTCCCAGGCGTCCGGCGACCTGTTCAGCCTCGGCAACTGACGATGATCGTGCGCATCCTCGAAGACGGGCAGTACGAGGTGCCCGAGAGCGCCGCCGAAGCGCTGCACCGGCTCGACGTGGAGCTCGACCGGGCGATGAACGACGACGACGAGGTCGGCTTCGCCGCTGCCCTCGCGGCGGTGGTGAACGAGGTGCACGCCGCAGCGACCAGGCTCGGCTCGGAGACCATCGTTCCCTCCGACCTCACCATTCCGGCCGCCGGTTCGAGCCTCGACGAGGTCCGTCGACTGCTCGCCGGGGACCACGAGGAGCTCTGAACCGCGATGGCGAAAACCCGTTTCCCGGTGGACCGTGGCCTGACGGCACGCATGATGGGCACGGTCTTCTTGTTGTTCGTGCTGTACGCCGTGCTCGTGACGGTGCTCGTCGCGGTGCACATCTCGATCGCCTTGATCTTGGTCATCGCCCTCGGCATCCTGTTCGTGCAGTACTTCTTCTCGGACAAGATCGCCCTGTACTCGATGGGCGGGCGGATGGTCACCCGAGAGCAGGCCATGCACCTGCTCGGCGGCGTCGATCTCTACGGGGTGGTCGACCGCCTGACGACCCTGGCCGACATGCCCCGTCCCGGCATCGCCATCGCGCAGGTCGACGTGCCGAACGCATTCGCGACCGGACGGGACCGGAAGCACTCCGTGGTCTGCGTCACCACGGGTCTCGTGCGGCGACTCGACGAGCGCGAGCTCGAGGCGGTGCTCGCCCACGAGCTCTCCCACGTCGCCCATCGGGACGTCGCGGTGATGACGATCGCCAGCTTCCTCGGGATCCTGGCAGGCCTGCTGACGCGGATCTTCTACTGGTCGGACCTCTTCGGCGGCCGCGGCCAGAACAACCAGGGTGGCGGCGGGCAGCTCGCGATCATCGAGCTCGGGATGCTGGTGTTCTCGGCGCTCGTCTGGTTGATCAGCTTCGTGCTGATTCGCACGCTGTCGCGCTACCGCGAGCTCGCCGCCGACCGCTCGGGGGCGATCCTCATCGGCCAACCGGCCGTGCTCGCCTCGGCGTTGGTCAAGGTGTCCGGGGAGATGTCCCGCATCCCGACGCGGGACCTGCGCGGCGCCCAGGCGTTCAACGCCTTCTACTTCGCCCCGGCGATCGCCTCCGGCGCCAGCCTCTCGTCGGTGTTCGCGACGCACCCCAGCCTGCAGAAGCGCCTCGACCAGCTCGCCCGACTCGACGCGCAGATGCACAAGGTCGCCTAGCAGTGGGTCTGCTCGACGTCCTGCTCGGGCGGACCAAGCCGGTGAAGGCCAAGTTCGACGGGCTGTTCGCCCTGCCCGCCGCCCAGATCACCTTGCAGGTGCGCGAGCAGCTCCTGCCGACCGGGCAGGCAGGGATCTGCTTCAAGCCGGCCAGCGGCCCCGGGTTCGGCGACACCGAGCAGGAGATCCGAGACCTGCTGGCGCTCGACGGCGGTGGGACCGGCTCGGGCGACCCGGCGTCCAGCGCGGTGCGCGCCGCGCTCTCCGAGAGCTCGGACGAGTACGGCTACCGCTGGATCGTGCTCGAGGCCGAGGACTTCGAGAACCTCGTCACGCGCGCCCACTTCGTCAACTCGACGCTCGAGGAGCACGGCTGGAGCAGCCAGCTGCTGTGCTCGGTCGTCGGATTCGGCGCGCAGCCGTCAGGCGACGGCGAGGCGACGACAGCGGCCGGCGCGGCGACCCTCTTCCTCGTCTACCTGTACAAGCGCGGGACCTTCTATCCCTTCGTCCCCCTCGGGGGGAGCGCCGCGACAACGAGGCCGAGCTGCGACTCAAGGCCGAGCTGGGCGAGGACCTGCCCATCGAGCCCGATCTCGACCGCTGGTTCCCGATCTGGAAGCTGCCGCTGCGCTGAGCGGCGCGCCGGCGAAGGGGTCCCACGCCGGCGGTGCCGAGGCGAGGTGCGCGGCGACCAGGGAGACGAGCTCGCTCGGCGGGATCGAGCTCGCCGCCTGCCTTGCGAGAACCGGGCGGGTGCGCGCCGGCGGGTCGGCGGTCCAGCCCCCGTCGTGCTCGCGTGCGGCGAGCGCCGCAGCGAGCGGCTGCAGGTCCACCCGGGGGGCGAGCCGTGCGCTCACGAAGCGCACCCAGGTCTCGTAGCGGTCGTACAGGACGGAGCGCTCCGGCTCGAGGACGAGCACCCGCGGCATCTTCGTGAGGGCGTGCACGGCCGCGGGGTGCAGCCCGACCGCGGTGCCGGCGACGCCCGCTCTGCCCGCTGCACCGGGCACGCGCCCGCTCAGTCGCACGACCGCCAGATGGGCGGCACCGAGCTCCTCGAGCTCGGCGACGCCCGACGCGAAGGCCCGCTCGCGAGGCGCGTAGCGCCGCCTCCTGCTCCTCGTAGAGCTCACGCCACGGATCGATGTCGTCGCAGATGCTCGGGAGCAGCTCGAGGATCCGCTCGGCACAGCGGGTCGTCCAGCCGTTGCCCGAGGCCGGCTGCGGGCCACAGCCGAGCGGCGATCGGTCGGGGTCGCACAGCGCCTCGAGCACGAAGGCGACACGTGCGGCGTCGATCCGCTCGACGACGGCGAAATCGCCCGTGCGCGCCGCCCCCACGAGCAGCGCCTCGCGCCGGCGGGCCGCCGGCGGATCGACGAGCGCGAGCAGCGAGACGAGCCCGTCGGCGTCGGGGTGGTCGATGCTCGCCGCCTCGGCCTCGCTCCGCCAGTGCTCGGGCGCGTCGAGGTAGGCGAAGACGATCTCGGCCGAGAGGTCCCGCCACAGCGCCGGCGGCGTCGGCGACGCCGGCCAGTGCGAGAGGGTGAGCACGCTGCCGGGACGCGCCGCCCCGTCGGCGATGACGTGCGGTCGCCGGTCGAGCTCGTCGATACCGACGAAGCGGAGCGCCGGCGGCGACGCCGTCACCCGCACCCGGCGCAACCCCGACGTGCGGCTGCCGGGTGTGGCGCGCCCGGCGCGGTGTCAGGCGAGCGCGTCGATCTGCGCGGCGAGCGCGAGGTCGGCGTCGGTGATCCCGCCGAGCGAGTGCGTGGAGAGCCGCAGCGTGACGGTGTCCCAGCTGATGGCGATGTCGGGATGGTGGCCCGCCGACTCGGCGACGCGGCCGACCTCGTTGACGTAGGCGAGGGCACCGGCGAAGCCCGCACGGCGGACCACCTTGACCAGCTCCTGACCGGAACGTTCCCACGCCAGGCCGGCGAGCGCCGCGTCCACGGACTCATCGGCGAGCAGCTCCATGCCGAGGTGATGGTAGCGAGCGCGGTCGAACCGTGACGCCGGCGCACCTCCCGGCCCGCGCGCCGTCGATCTGCCGACGGACGCAGCCATCCGAGAAGCTCCGGATCGAGCAGCCCCGATCAGTCGACGAGATCGACGACCACCGGGGCGTGGTCCGACGGCGTCGTCGTCGTCTTGATGCCCTTCTTGCGAGCGTCACGGTCGACATGGGCTGCCGTGAGGCGCTCGGCGAGCGGGCTCGTGACCAGCACCAGGTCGATGCGCATCCCCCAGCCGTTGTGGAAGGCGCCGGCCCGGTAGTCCCACCACGAGAAGGGACCGACCTCGCCGGGATGCAGGCGGCGGACTGCGTCCACCAGTCCCCACTCCGTCAGGCGGCCGAGGGCCTCGCGCTCGGGCTCGCTCACGTGGGTGGCGCCGGCGAACTGCGAGATGTCCCAGACGTCGCTGTCCTCGGGGGCGATGTTGAAGTCCCCGCACAAGCGCCAGCGGCGACGCCGGGTCGTACGCCGCGTCGAGCTCGGCGCGCAGCCGTTCGAGCCAGTCGAGCTTGGCCTGGTAGTGCTCGGAACCGACCATGCGGCCGTTGGGAACGTACAGGGAGGCGACGTCGATCGCACCACAGCGAGCGCTGATCAGGCGGGCCTCGTCCCCCTCGCTCGACAGCGCGCCCGAGAAGCCGGCACGTACCCGATCCAGCCCCACTCGGGAGAGGATCGCGACGCCGTTCCACCGGCCGTTCCCGTGGTGCGCGGACTCGTAGCCAAGGGCGGCGAAGGCGAGCGTCGGGAAGGCGCCGTCGTCGCACTTGGTCTCCTGCAGGCAGCAGATGTCGGGCTCGGCGTCGGCGAGCCACGTCTCCACCCGCTGCAGGCGAGCATTGAGCGAATTGATGTTCCAGGTGGCGATGCGCACGTCTCGTCCTCAGGCCTGTGCGAGCACGAACAGGATGTCAGCCTCGCACGCGGTCGCTCCACCGACGCGGGCGATGCCGTGCCCGGTGCCGGCACGACCGCCGAGGCGGGTGACCTCGAGCTCGAGATGGAGCGTGTCGCCGGGCAGCACCTGACGGCGGAAGCGGGCCCGGTCGATCCCGCCGAACAGCGGGAGCTTGCCGGCGAACCGCTCGTCGGCGAGCACCGTGGCGGCACCGAGCTGGGCAAGGGACTCGACCATGAGCACGCCGGGCAACGTCGGGCGGCCCGGGAAGTGACCGCCGAAGAACGGCTCCTCGCCGGTCAGTCGCCAGCGCCCGACGGCACGCGCCCCGGGCTCGAGCTCGACGATCTCCGAGAGCAGCAGGAACGGCGGCCGGTGCGGCAGGAGCGTCTCGGGCGCCACGGCGCGCAGCAACGTCACCGGCGATCGGCGCGGCTCGCGCTCGGGACGCGCTGGTGCTCTCCTCGCCGGGTCGCGCCCTGCGGCGAGGCCCCGGAATCGACGTCGCGGCCGCGCCGGCCTTCCTCGCCGCGGCAGCCGACGTGGCGACCTCGGCGGCGGTACGGGCACCGGCAGTCTTCGCGGCGTCGGCCGCCTTGACGGCACCGGTGGACCCCGAGGTGGCCCGCTTCGTGGCTCCCGCCGTCTTCCTGGGACCGGCCTTCGTCACCACCGCCGGAGCGGTCGTCGTCACCGCGGCCTTCGCCACACCGGCCTTCGCCACACCGGCCTTTGTCACCCCGGCCTTCGCCACACCGGCCTTCGTCACACCGGCCTTCGCCACACCGGCCTTCGCCGCACCGGCCTTCGCCGCACCGGCGACCGCCGGCGCCACGCGAGCGGACTTGCTCGCGCGCAACCGTCTTGGTCGACGAAGCCGCCTTGGTGCGCGTTGTACCGCCGGCGGCCTTCGTGGCGCCGGCCGCCGACTTGGCATTGGCGGCCGACTTCGGCGGGGCAGCGCGCTTCCTGGCGCCGGCGGGAGCCGCCGGGGCGGCGGACGTCGCCGCGCCCGCCTTCTTCGCCGCTCTCGCGCTCGTGCGGGCGCCCGCGGCGGACGCGGCGGTGACGGCGTCCTTGGCGGCTGCGGAGGTCCTGCCGGCCGTCTTCGTTCCCGCCTTCTTCGTCGCAGGGGAAGTCTTGGCTGCGGCTGCCACCCGAGGCGCCGGGACGACGATCGAGACGCCGCCGGCCCTCCTCCTCGTGCGAGCGCTCGTGCCGGCCCCGGCCCCGGTCCCGGCGGCGGCGGCGGCGGTCGCGGCGGTCTCGGTCGAAGCGGCCTTCGAGCCGGCGCGAGCCCCGGCACCGTCCACGCTCAGGCGAGCGCCCCCGGCTCCCGGCGCGCCCTGCTGCGCAACGGCCTCCGGCGTGTCCGGGCGCGCGCCGGCGTCACCGTCTCGTGCCCTGCGGCCGCGCCGCCCGGAGCGCCGCGCGCCACCTCCTGCGCCGTCTCGCGCCACGGCGTCCTCGCGGGGCGCGGGTACCTCCCGCCCCGCCGCCGGACGGGTTCCGGCGGCTCCGGCCGGGTGGCGGCGCGCCATCCGCTTCTCGGCGGCCACGGTCTCCTCGCTCGGATGTCCCGAGACCACCGCCACCTCCGGCAGGGCGAGCTCGACGCCCCGACGGAACGGATCGAGCGCGGTGATGGCGAAGCCGCGCGTCTCGCCGCGGCGCAGAACTTCCCTGGCGCTGCGCGGCGGCGGCGAGCCGAGCCCGGAGAGCGGCACGTAGCAGCGCAATTCGCCGTATCGGGCGACCGCGCCGTGCGAGGTGAAGCTCTCCACCTCCGCTTCGATCACCTCGCCGAGGCGGTGCTCGGCGATGAAGGAGATGAAGGTCGTCGGGTCGTTCACCGCCGGCGCCGTCGTCGCCGGGCTGCGCCGGCGGCGGCCGGACGCGACGGGCTCGCCATCCTCGCCGTCCTGCTCGACGTCAGCGGCCGGGGCGACCACCTCGCGCGTCGCCTCGGCGATCGCCCGCTCGACCTTCTGCTTGGAACGGGTGGCGTCACGGACGGCGACGCGGCTGCGCGGGCCGCGCACCGGCGTGCGCGGGACGAAGATCCAGCCGACGCCGGGCACCGGTGTTGCGCCGAGCAGGCGCCCGCGTTCGAACAGCCACGGGTGCTCGCCGTGGAACTCCTGGAAGGAGTCGTTTGACAGCACGATCGCGTCCACTCGCTCGGCGATGCGCAGGAGGAACGCGTCGCCGCGGCCGATCGCGCCGGCGGGCGGGTACACGAACTCGCCGCGCAGCGCCGCCTGCTCGAACCGGTCGTGCTCGGTGGGGTCGATGCGGTGCGCGAAGGTGGCGTCGACCACGACCGTCACCGTCGCGTCGGGCATCTCGCGGCGCAGCTCGGCGACCGCATCCTCGAGCTGGGCGAGGCTCGGCAGCGAGCGACCCTCGGTGGCGATGTTCGACCCGTCGACGACGACGTGCTGCTCAGCCATGTCGGCGACAGTCAAGCATGCGGCTGCGCTCAGGGCGCGGACCCGCGCGCCGCGAGAGGGCCGGATGGGCGACGACTCAGTGCGCACCCACCTCCGGGCTGAACGCCCGCTCGAGCAGGTCCTCGAGCTCGAGCTCGTGCAGCGCGTGCGAGCCGGTGGCCGGACTGCCCGAAGCAGGCCGGCTGACGTGCCGCAGCCGGTAGCGGCCACGTAGCACGGCGTGCAGCTTGCCGTGCACGTAGTTCCACGCTCCCATGTTCTCGGGCTCGTCCTGCAGCCAGACGAGCTCCTCGGCATTGGGGTACGCAGCCAGCACGGCCTCGAGCTCGGCTTCGGGCCAGGGGTAGAGCTGCTCGACGCGCACGACCGCCACCGCCGCCCTCACGTCCTCGCCGCCGGCAGTGCGGCGGGCGACAGCGTCGAAGGCGATCTTGCCGCTGCAGCAGATCAGGCGGGTGACCGCAGCGGGATCGATGCCGGCGCGTCCCGGGTCGTCGAGCACGGGGCGCCACGAGCCGCTCGCCAGCTCGCCGATCGAGGACCGCGACTGGCGCGCCGCAAGCAGCGACTTCGGCGTCATCACGACGAGCGGGCGGTGCAGGCTGCGCATCGACTGGGCGCGCAGCAGGTGGAAGTACTGCGCCGCGGTCGTCGGCTGGGCGACGGTGATGTTCCCGTCGGCGGCGAGGGTGAGGAAACGCTCGAGGCGCGCCGAGGAGTGCTCGGCGCCCTGGCCCTCGTAGCCGTGCGGCAGCAAGAGGACGAGGCCGCTCGGCTGGCCCCACTTGTCCTCGGCGGCGACCACGAACTTGTCGATGACGATCTGGGCGCCGTTGACGAAGTCGCCGAACTGCGCCTCCCAGGCGACGAGGGCGTCACGTGCCTCCACGGAGTAGCCGTACTCGAAGCCCACTGCGGCGTACTCCGAGAGCAGCGAGTCGTAGACGAGGAAGCGTCCCGGCCGTGCGTCGGCGGTGACCGGCGGCTCCCCGTCGAAGGGCCGGTCGAGCTCGGCGAGCGGCACGAGCTCGGCGCCGGTCTCGAAGTCGACGACGACGGCGTGGCGCTGGGAGAACGTGCCCCGCCTGGTGTCCTGGCCGGTCAGCCGCACGTCGACACCGTCCACGAGCAGCGAGCCGACGGCGAGCGCCTCGCCGAGCGCCCAGTCGACCTCGCCGGCGGCGAACAGGCGAGCGCGGGCCTCCATCTGGCGGGCCAGCTTCGGGTGCGGCTGGAATCCGGCCGGGAAGCGGTGCACGCGCTCGGCGATCGCCCGAGCCGATCCTCGGGGACGCCGGTCGGCATCGACAGCGAGGGCATCTCGCTGGGCCGCCGCTCGGGCAAGCGCTCGAGACGTGCCGGCGCCGCCGAGCGAGTCTCGTCGAGGGCGCGCTGCAGGCGCTCGGCGAAATCGGCGAGCGCCCGCTCGGCCTCTTCGATGGTGATGTCGCCGCGCTTGACGAGCGCCTCGGTGTACAGCTTGCGCACCGATCGGTGCTGGTCGATCTGGCGGTACATGAGCGGCTGGGTGTAGCTCGGGTCGTCACCCTCGTTGTGCCCGTGCCGCCGGTAGCAGACGAGGTCGACGACGACGTCCTTGTGGAAGGCGTTGCGGTACGCAACGGCGAGCCGCGCGACGCGTACGCATGCTTCGGGATCGTCACCGTTCACGTGGAAGATCGGAGCCTGCACCATCTTGGCGACGTCGGTCGCGTAGACCGAGGAGCGCGCCGCGGCCGGGGGCGTGGTGAAGCCCAGCTGGTTGTTGATCACCAGGTGCACGGTCCCACCCGTGCGGTATCCCTCGAGCTGGGACAGGTTGAGCGTCTCGGCGACCACGCCCTGCCCGGCGAAGGCGGCGTCGCCGTGGATCAGCAGCGCAAGCACGGGGAAGCCCTCGCCGCCGAGGGAGCCCTCGGCGGCGCCGAGCTGGTCCTGCTTGGCGCGCACGATGCCCTCGACGACGGCGTCGACGGCCTCGAGATGCGAGGGATTGGACGCAAGCGTGACAGGCAGCGACAGGCCGTCGCGCCCGACGAACTTGCCGACGGCGCCCTTGTGGTACTTGACGTCGCCGGACCCCTGCACCGTGTCGGGGTCGAGGTTGCCCTCGAACTCGGCGAAGATCTCGCCGTAGGACTTGCCCACGACGTTGGCGAGCACGTTCAGCCGGCCGCGGTGGGCCATGCCGAGCACGGCCTCCTCGACCCCCGTGCGGGCCGCCTCCTCCAGGGCCGCGTCGAGGAAGGCGATCGTCGACTCGGCACCCTCGAGGCCGAAGCGCTTCTGGCCGACGTAGCGCGAGTGCAAGAACCGCTCGAAGGCCTCGGCGGCGTTCAGCCGCCGCAGCACGTGGAACTGCTCCTCGGGCGAGAGCGACGTCGGGACGCCCTCGACGGCCTGCTGCACCCAGCGCTTCTCCTCCGGCGCCTGGATGTGCATGTACTCGATGCCGATCGTGCGGCAGTAGGCGTCGCGCAGCACCTGCAGGATCTCACCGAGGGTCATCACCTCGCGCCCTGCCAGTCCGCCGGTGAGGAACTGGCGATCGAGGTCCCACACCGTGAGCCCGTAGCTCGACGGGTCGAGCTCGGAGCGCAACGGCGGCGCATGGGTGGCGAGCGGGTCGAGCTGGGCGATGAGGTGCCCGCGCACCCGGTACATGTTGATCAGCGACTGCACCTGGAGCTGCTTCTCGAGCCCGGCCCGCTCGCGCTCGAGCGGCGAGGCCGGGTGGCGGTCGCGTTCGGCACGGGCGGGCTGCATGCGGCACGCCGAGCGACTGGAACACCTCGTCGTAGAAGCCGTGGCCGCCTTCGAGCAGCTCGTGCACGCGAGAGAGGAACAGGCCGGACTCCGCGCCCTGGATGATCCGGTGGTCGTAGGTCGAGGTGAGCGTCACGACCTTGCCGATGCCGAGCTCGGCGAGCGTCCCGGGGTCCGCCGAGGCGAGCTCGGCGGGGTACCCGAGCGCCCCGACGCCGATGATCGCGCCCTGCCCGGCCATCAGGCGTGGCACCGACTGGCTCGTCCCGAGCGTGCCGGGGTTGGTGAGGGTGACGGTCCCGCCGGCGAAGTCCTCGACGGCGAGCTTGTTCGAGCGAGCCCGGCGCACGAGGTCCTCGTACGCGTGGAAGAAGCCGGTGAAGTCGAGCTTGTCCGCCTGCTTGATCACCGGCACGACGAGGCTGCGCGAGCCGTCGGGCCGCTGCAGGTCCGTCGCCAGGCCGAGGCCGACATGGGCATGGCGGCGCACGCCGGGCGTGCCCTTGCCGTCCGCGTCCTCGACGAAGGAGGCGTTGAGCGCAGGGACCGCCTGCAGGGCGCGCACGACGGCCCAGCCGACGAGGTGGGTGAAGCTCACCTTGCCGCCGAAGCGCCGGGCGAGGTGCTCGTTGATCAGCGCGCGGTTGACCTCGAGCAGCCTCGCCGGGACCGGGTGCACGCTCGTCGCGGTCGGCACCGACAAGCTCGCGACCATGTTGGCCACGAGCCGCCCTGCGGCGCCCCGCAGCACGACGGCGGGCTCCTCGGTCTCGCCGCCGGAGCCGCCCGGCGCGGCCGCGGCCGCAACCGGGGGCGCGGGCGGGGCCTGCGACTCGGCCGCGGCGGGTGCCGAGGCCGGCGCGCCGGTCGGTTCTCGGACGGCGGCGGGCGCGCCTGCGCCGGGTGCCGGCTCGGCGGGCGCCTCGACCGGCGGGACGGTCACCCGGGCACCCCCATCGCCGCCGCCGGCGGCACCGCCGGGCGCGGCCGCCGCCCCGGCGAGCGAGGCCGTGGCGGTCGTCGGCGCCGCGCCGGGCAGGTCGGGCCCCACGTCCGGCGCGCCGGTGCTGCCCGGCGGTACGGGAGCGCCGAGCGCGCTGCGGTAGTCGGCGAAGAACTCGCGCCAGCTCTCGCTCACCGACGCGGGGTCCTCACGGTAGGAGCGGTAGAGCTCTTCGACGAGCCAGGCGTTGAGCCCGAGCGCCCCGTCGAGGCGTCGCTGTGCGGCGGGACCTGCGGCCTCCGCTGCATCGAGGCGGTCAGCAGTCACACGCTCGATCCTACCGGACGAGGCGTTTTGCTCCGCAGCGGCCGACTCCGCCGCGGACGGTAGGCTGCCGCCGCCATGAGGGAGCCCTACTGATGCGTGTCCTCGTCGGCGGTTCCTCCGGCCTGATCGGCAGCGCGCTCGTCGCACGGCTCGAGGCCGAAGGGAACACCGTGCACCGCCTAGTGCGCCGTGCGCCGGCCGACGGTGAGGCGTCGATCGACACGACCGCTCGCGCCATCGACGCGAGCCGGCTGCCGGGTCGCAGCCTCGAGGGGCTCGACGCCGTCGTCAACCTCGCCGGCGAGCCGCTCGCCCCTTCGCGCTGGACCGAGCCGCCCCGTTGGACACGGGCGAAGAAGGACCGCATCTGGTCGAGCCGTGTCGACACCACCGACCTGATCGCACGCGTGCTGGCCGAGCTGCACCAGCCTCCTCCGGTGTTCGTCTCTGCGTCGGCGATCGGCTACTACGGCGACCGCGGCGACGAGATCCTCCTCGAGGGGGCTCGTCCCGGCTCGGGCTTCCTCGCCGACGTCTGTGTCGCGTGGGAAGCGGCCACGGCGCCGGCATCCGAGGCCGGGGTGCGCGTCGTCCACGTGCGAAGCGGCCTCGTCCTCTCCGCTGCAGGTGGCTTCCTCAAGCTCCTGCTGCCGGTCTTCCGCAAGGGTCTCGGCGGCCGCATCGGGGGCGGCTGGCAGTGGATGAGCTGGGTCTCCCTCGACGACGAGGTGGGGGTGCTGCTGCATGCCATCTCCCGGCCGGAGGTGGCCGGCCCGGTCAACGCCGTGTCGCCCAACCCTGTGCGGAACCGTGACCTCACCACGGCGATCGCCCGTGAAGTCGGCAAGCCGGCCTTCTTGTCGGTGCCGGTCGGGCCGCTGCAGCTCGCGCTCGGGCGCGACGCCGGCGGGTACGCGCTCGCCAGCGAGCGGGCGCTGCCCAAGCGCCTCGAGCTGAGCGGCTACGAGTTCGCCCACCCCGAGCTCGACGACGCGCTGCGAGCGGCGATGGCCCTCGGGGCTGCCGGCAACAATCCGCACCAGGCAGCTTGAGGCCTCACCGGCCGCCCCCGGAGGCATGACCGGCACGGCCGAGGTCGTCGTGGTCGGCGCCGGGCCGGCCGGCTGCGCCGCCGCCGTCACCTTGGCGGCTGCGGGCGTGGACTGCGTGCTCGTCGACAAGGCGCGCTTCCCGCGCGACAAGTGCTGCGGCGACGGGCTGACGACGGCGGGGTTGCGTCACCTCGAGCAGCTCGGCCTCGACCCCGCCACCGTGCCCTCGTTCACCCCGTTGGCCCGCCTCTCCTTCCGCGCCCCCTCCGGGCGGCTGGCGCGCGTGCCGCTGCCGAGCCGGCCCGGGATCTTCGGCGCCGTCGCCCGGCGCAGCGAGCTCGACGCAGCACTGGTCGCCCGCGCCGCGGCCAGCGGGGCGGCGACCCGCCTCGGCGAGGGGGTGGCGGCGCTGGCGATCGGCAACGACGAGCTCGAGCTCGGCCTCGAGGGCGGCGACGCGCTGCGCGCCCGCTACGTCGTCGCCGCGGATGGGGCGTGGTCACCCCTGCGGCGCATGGCGAGCGGCGCCGGGCCGTCAGGCGCGAGGCGCGGACCGGAGTGGATCGCGTTCCGCGCCTACGCCGAGGGCGTCGGCCCCGAGGCGGCCGCGGAGCTGTGGGTGTGCTTCGAGCCAGCGCTGCTCCCCGGCTACGCCTGGTCGTTCCCGCTCGCCGGCGGCACGGCCAACGTCGGCGTCTACCTGCGGCGCAGCGCAACGGTGCGCGGCCACGAGCTCGCCGCGACCTGGGAGGAGGTGCTCGAAGGGCCGTTCATGCGCTCGCTGCTCGGCCCCGGCGCCCGCCTCGGGCCGAGCAAGTCCTGGCCGATCCCGGCCGGCATGACGCCGCGCGAGCTGACCGCGGCGAACGGACGGCTCCTGTTCGCTGGGGACGCTGCCTGGGCGGCCGACCCGTTCACCGGCGAGGGCATCGCGCAGGCGTTGCATTCGGGGATCGCCGCGGCGGCGGCGTTCCTTGGCAACGCGGCCGCCGGGCCGCAGTCCGTCGCCGCGGCCTATCGCTCGGCGATGGCGGCGACCATCGGGCGAGACCAGAGGGTGGCGAGGTGGTGCTCGGCGCTCATGTCGACGCCGGCGGGCGCCGGCGCCGCCGTGGCGCTCACCTCGGCCACCCGCTGGACGCGTGCCTCGAGCGCGCGCTGGCTGTTCGAGGACTACGCCCGCGGCGCCGCGCTGAGCCCCCGGGCATGGCGGGCCGTCCGCCATCCCGGGCCCGGTCCGTACGCCGGCGAGGCCCTCAGCTCTCCCGGTTGGCGCCGTGTCGGCGCACGTGGTCGTTGACCGCGTAGTACGCGTCGATCGACTCGCCGGCGTCGCCCCAGAAGCCTTCGAGCACGTCGTAGGAGATCTCACCCTCGGTGACGTAGTGGTTGTTGACGTCGGTGATCTCGAGCTCGTTGCGCTTGGAAGGCTCGAGGCGGGCGATCACCGAGAACACCGACGGGTCGTAGCAGTACAGCCCGGTCACGCAGTAGCGGCTCGGAGGCTGGGCCGGCTTCTCGACGATGCGCAGGACCCGCCCGTCCGGCGCCAGCTCGGGCACGCCGAGGTGGCGCAGGTGCTCCTCCTCGGGCACCTCGGCGAGCACGATGCGGGCGCCCTTGCGCTGCTCCTCGAACGCGGTCACCGTCGCTTTGATGCTGCGGCCGAAGATGTTGTCGGCGAGCATCACGAGCACCGGGTCGTCGCCGACGAAGCGCTCGGCGAGGCCGAGCGCCTCGGCGATCCCCCCCGGCCGGTCCTGGTAGGAGAACAGCAGGCGGTCCACGCCGTGGTCGTGCCCGTTGGACAGCAGGCGCAGGAACTCCCCGGCGTGGGTGCCACCGGTGACCACCATGATCTCGTCGATCCCGGCCAGCACGAGCGCCTCGACGGCATAGGAGATCATCGGCCGGTCGTAGATCGGCAGGAGGTGCTTGTTCGTGATCCGCGTCAGCGGGTAGAGCCGGCTGCCGGTGCCGCCGGCGAGGAGGACGCCCTTCATCGGCCTGTGAGGCTACTGCCGGGGCCGTCTCCGCCGGGGGTCGCCAGCCCGCCGAGCACCTCGTCGGCGAGGCGTGGCCACGCGAGGGCGGCCCACGGGCCGAACGGGCGGTCGGTGAGCACCGCGCAGGCGAGGGGCAGGGTCGGGTCGACCCAGACGAAGGTCCCGGTCTGGCCGAAGTGGCCGAAGGTGGCCGGGGAGTTCTCGGTGCCGGTCCAGTGCGGCTTCTTCGTCCCGCGGATCTCCGGCCCGAGGCCCCACGGGCAGGGCGTCTGGCGGCCGAAGCCGGGCACCACCCCCGACAGCGTGTCGAAGGCGACGCTGCAGGCGATGCGCAGCGTCTCGGGGGCGATCGTGCTGGGCTCGAGCAGCTCGACGGGCGAGCGCGATCAGGTCCTCGAGGGTGCCTTCCACGCCCGAGGCGGGAGAGTCGACCAGCTCGGCGGTGGCCATCCCCGCCGGCTCGAGCACGGACTCGCTCAGGTAGGTGGCGAAGGCCACGCCGGAGCGCTGCTCGATGTGGGCCGCGAGCACCTCGTAGGCGGCGTTGGAGTAGATGCGGCGCACGCCGGGCCGGGCGAGGGGGTGCAGCGAGTCGTCGCGGCCGAGACCGGAGGCGTGGGCGAGCAGGTGGCGCACGGTCGATCCCGGTGGGCCCGCAGCCGCGTCGAGGCTCGTCACGCCTTCCTCACAGGCCACGTGGACTGCGAGCGCCGTGCACAGCTTGGTGACCGACGCCCAGGCGAAGCGGCGCTCGGGGTCGCCGTAGCGGGCCACGACCCCGCGCCGTGCGACAACTGCGGCGGCGGCGTTGGGCACGTCCCAGCCCTCGATCAGCCAGAGCGGGCCGACCGGCTCGATCTCGGCATGCACCTCCGAAGGCTATCCACACCCGGCGTGGCGGGTGGGGCGCCAGGAGCGCGAGCGCGTCAGACGTCGAGGAAGCGACGGACCGCGACCGAGGACCCGGCGACGCCGACGGTGAGCCCGATCAGCACGACGATCAGCTCGGTCGACGAGCAGCTGACCTGTCGGCATGCTCGAGGCGGCGAGCAGCTTGGCACCGTCGGTGCGCACGAGGTAGTTGCACGCCGAGGTTGGCCAGCACGACGGCGACCGCGGCCACCGCCGAGCCGAGCAGGCCCTGCACGAAGCCCTCGAGCATGAAGGGGACGCGGATGAACCAGTTCGTCGCCCCCACGAGCTTCATCACCCCGATCTCGCGCCGGCGCCCGTAGATCGCCATGCGGATCGCGTTGAGGATGAGCACCAGGGAGGAGACGAGCAGGACCATCGCCATCGCGATGAACACCGTCTGCAGGACGTTGGCCAGCTTCTCGAAGTCCTGCACCGCCTGGGCGGGATAGCTGGCGCTGTACACGCCCGGCACGCTGCGGAACTCTGCGACCACCACCGCCGAGTCCGACGGGCTGCGCACCTGGCACTGGAACACCGGCGGTGTCGAGGCCGGCGTCAGTACCGAGAGGATGGCCGGGTCGTTGGCGAACAGGCTGCGCGCCCGGTCGTACGACTGCTGGTGGTCGAGGTACGCGCAGCGGCCGCCCGTGATCTGCGGGGTCTGGGCGATCAGCGAGCGGATGTACGCCACCTGACCGTTCGTGGCGTTCGGCTGGACGAAGATCTGCGCGGCTGACGTTGTTGCCGAACTCGGCGATCTGGCGGTTGACGCCCTGGCGCAGGAGCAGCGCGGCACCGACGAAGAACAGCGACACCGCGACGGTGAGCACGGCCGCCAGCGCCATCATGCGGTTCCGCCACAGGTTCGTGGCGGTCTCGCGCATCGCGTAGTCGATCGACATGGTGCGCGCGCTAGCGAAGCCCGCGCCGGGCGCGCACGGCGGCGACCCGGCCGGCCGGCAGGCCGTCGGGCCCGTCCCCGCCGCGGCCCGACACGCCGGCGCCGACCGCGACCGCCGGGACGCCCCGCGACGAGCTCGTGAACTCGTCGCCGTACCCGTAGACCCCACGCGCCTGGTCGCGGATCACGTGGCCCCGGTCGAGCTCGACGACGCGCCGCCGCATGGTGTCGACGATGCCGACGTCGTGGGTTGCCATCACCACGGTGGTGCCCGTCTTGTTGATGCGGTCGAGCAGCTTCATGATGCCGAGGCTCGTGCCGGGGTCGAGGTTGCCCGTCGGCTCGTCGGCGAGCAGCACGAGCGGACGGTTGACGAAGGCGCGGGCGATGGCGACTCGCTGCTGCTCGCCGCCGGAGAGCTCGTCGGGGAGGCGCTCGCCCTTCTCGCCGAGCCCGACGAGCTCGAGCACCTGGGGCACCTTGGAGCGGATCGCCGAGCGTGACTGGCCGATCACCTCGCAGGCAAAGGCGACGTTCTCGCTGACCGTCTTGTTCGGCAGCAACCGGAAGTCCTGGAAGACGCAACCCATGTTCCGGCGCAGGTAGGGCACACGCAACCGCGCCAGGTGGCCGATGTCGCGCCCGGCGACCCAGATCGCCCCGCCGTCGGGCAGCTCCTCGCGCAGCAGCAGCTTGAGGAAGGTCGTCTTGCCCGAGCCGGAGGAGCCGACGAGGAACACGAACTCACCCTTGTTGATGTCGAGGCTCACGTCGTTCAGCGCGACCACGGTGCTCTTGTAGGTCTTCGTGACGTTGTCGAAGCGGATCATCGCCCTCCCTTGCCTCAATGCCGCACGGCCCGCGGGCGGCGGCGACAGCTGCAACAGACCAACGACGCGGTCCCTGCGCCGCACGATCGCATCTCACGCGCGATGTCCGGGTACCCCGCGCTCCCGGCGCTGGCGTCACAGCAGCAACTTGGGCACCTATTCGGTTGTCGGGCCGTCACGGTAGCAGTTCAGGCCACCTCGAGCCGGAACGTCATACAACCGTCACGCGACTGGCAACGGATCGCCCGGTGCGAGCAGGCCGGATGCGGGTAACACGACGCGTCCACGCGCGCGTCGCGCGAGGAGCCACGCCGCGTGGCTCAGGTGGCGACGCCACCTTCTCGCGCACGGCGCCAGCGCAGGAAGCCGACCATGAACTCGTCGAGCTCGCCGTCGAGCACGGCCTCCACGTTGCCAGTCTCCACACCGGTGCGCAGGTCCTTCACCTGCTGGTAGGGCGCGAGCACGTAGGAGCGGATCTGGTTGCCCCAGGCGACGTCGGTCTGCGGCCCGGTCAACGCGGAGAGCTCGTTGCGCCGCTCCTCGCGACTGCGCTCGGCGAGCTTGGCGGCGAGGATCTGCATGGCCTTGGCCTTGTTCTGGTGCTGGCTGCGCTCGTTCTGGCAGGAGACGACGATCCCGGTCGGCAGGTGGGTGATGCGCACCGCCGAGTCGGTGACGTTGACGTGCTGCCCACCCGCTCCCGAGGAGCGGTAGGTGTCGATGCGCAGGTCCTTCTCGTCGATCTCGACCTCGTCCACCGCGTCGTCGAGGAACGGCGTCACCTCGAACGAGGCGAAGCTCGTCTGCCGGCGGTGCTGGGAGTCGAACGGGGACATGCGGACGAGGCGGTGCACGCCCCGCTCGGCGGTGAGCAGGCCGTACGCGTGGCGACCGTGGACGATGAAGGTCGCCGACAGGATGCCGGCCTCCTGGCCGGGAGACGCCTCGTCGAGCTCGACGCTCATCCCGTGGCGCTCGGCCCAGCGCAGGTACATGCGCAGCATCACCTCGGCCCAGTCCTGGGCGTCGGTGCCGCCGGCGCCGGCGTGGATCTCGGCGATCGCGTCACGCTCGTCGTGCTCGCCGGAGAACAGGCTGCGCAGCTCGAGCTCGTCGAGGGAGCGGGCCAGCGCGGCGAGCGACGCCTCGATCCCGGGCAGCATCGTGGCGAGCACCTCCTCGCCCTCCTCTTCGGCCAGCTCGAGCAGGTCGCCGGCCTCGTCGAGGTCGGTGGCAAGACCTTCCAGGTGCTCGACGTCGCTCTTGATGCGCCCGTAGGCGGTCGTCACCTGCCGGGCGTGGTCGGGGTCGGACCACAGCTCCGGCTCGCCGACCTCGACCTCGAGCTCGGACAGCTGCTTGCGCAGGTCGTCGAGGCGCAGGTAGTCGTTGGCCGCGTCGAGGCGGCGGCGCAGCTCGGCGAGCTGCTCGGACAGCTGGGCGCGCCCCTCCCCCGGGGCGCCGCGTCCCGGCGCGCTGACAGCAGGCGACACCGCTAGCTCGCGCCGTGGCAGAGCTTGAACTTGCGACCGCTCCCGCACCAGCAGGGCTCGTTGCGCCCCAGCTTGGCGGCGGAGGCTGGCGCCTCCGCGACCGGCGCCGGACCGTGCGACGCGGTCGGGCGCCCCGGCTGGGCCGGGCGGCCCGCAGGCGCTGGGCGCCCGGCCTGTCCCGGTCGCGCCTGTTGAGCAGGTCGTCCGAGCTGAGCGCCGCGTGACGGCTTGGCGGCCGCGCCGCCCGCTGCCGTCGGCCCGCTGACGCCCGGGGACCGCTGCGTCGCCGCCGGCGAGCCGCCGCCGGAGCCGACGGGAACCCCGGACGGCGCCACCGCCGCGCCGGGACCTGCCGTCGCGTCACCGTTCGACGCCGCCGCGCCCGCAACCGCCGCGCCGAGAGCCGCCGCGCCGAGAGCCGCCGCGCCGACAGCCGCGCCGGGAACGGCCGCGCCGACAGCCGCGCCGGGAGCGGCCGTGCCCGCAGCGGGAGCTGCGCCGAGCTCGACGGTGCCGCCGGGAGGTTCGGCCGCGGCGTCCTCGGCGAAGCTGGCCACGGGGCCCTCGGCCGCCTCGAAGGAGGCCTGCGAGAAGTCCGGCTCTTCGCGCGGGACGAGCTGCACGTGCATCACATACCGCAGGTAGTCGTCCTCGATCGAGTCCTTCAGCTGGCCGAACATGGCGAACGCTTCCCGTTGCCAGGCGACGTAGGGGTCGGTCTGCGCCAGACCACGCAGGTGGATGCCGTCCATCAGGTGGTCGAGCTCGGTGAGGTGCAGGCGCCAGCGCTGGTCGATGATCTGCAGCATCAGCTGCCGCTCGATCTGTCGGGCCGTCTCGGCGCCGCCCGGATAGGACTCCTCGTGCGCCTCGTAGGCCTCCGTCGCGTCGGCGAGGACGCTCTCCACGAGCTGGTCGAGGGTCTCGGCCTGCTCGAGGTCCTCCACGCTGAACTCGGTCGGGTAGTACTGCCCCAGCTCGGTGACGAGGCGCTCGAGGTCCCACTCCTCGGCGTAGTCACCGGGGCAGCAGCTGCGCACGAGGTCCTCGATGCGGTCGACGAGGATGGCGAGCGTGTGCTCGCGCAGGTCCTCGCCGTCGATCAGCTGGTTACGGAAGTCGTAGATCTCCTTGCGCTGCTCGTTGCGCACCTCGTCGTACTTGAGGGTGTCCTTGCGGATCTCCGCGTTCTTCTGCTCGACGGTGGTCTGCGCGCGCTCGATGGCGCGGCTGACCATGCGAGCCTCGATCGGCACGTCCTCGGGCAGCGCCTTGTCCATCACCCAGCTCATCGCACCCGTCGCGAACAGGCGCATCAGCTCGTCCTCGAGCGAGAGGTAGAAACGGCTCTCGCCCGGGTCGCCCTGCCGGCCGGACCGGCCACGCAGCTGGTTGTCGATGCGGCGGCTCTCGTGCCGCTCGCTGCCGAGCACGTACAACCCGCCCAGCTTGCGCACGAGCTCGCGCTCGGCCAAGGTCTCCGCCTCGAACTTGGGCAACAGCTCGGCGATGCGCGCCGCGCCCTCCTCGCTCGCGGGGTCGAGGCCCTCGGCGAGCGCCGCTTGGAGAGCGAGGCCCTCGGGGTTGCCGCCGAGGAGGATGTCGACGCCACGCCCCGCCATGTTGGTGGCGACCGTGATCGCGTGCAGGCGACCGGCCTGGACCACGATGGCGGCCTCTCGCGCGTGCTGCTTGGCGTTCAGGACGTTGTGCGGGATGCCCTTCTTCTCGAGAAGGCGCGAAAGATGCTCGGACTTGGCAACCGACGCGGTGCCGACGAGCACCGGCTGGCCCCGCTCGTAGCGCTCGGCGAGGTCCTCGATGACGGCGTCGAACTTGCCGTCCTCGGACTTGTAGATCACGTCGCCGTGGTCGGCGCGAATCATCGGCTTGTGCGTGGGGATGGGCACGACCTGCAGCCCGTAGGTCGAAGCGAACTCGGAGGCCTCGGTCTCGGCGGTACCCGTCATCCCGGCGAGCTTGTCGTACATCCGGAAGTAGTTCTGCAACGTGATCGTCGCCCAGGTGTGGTTCTCTTCCTTGATCCGCACCCGTTCCTTGGCCTCGACGGCCTGGTGCAGGCCGTCGCTCCAGCGCCTGCCCTCGAGAACGCGACCGGTGAACTCGTCGACGATCTGCACCTCGCCCCCGGACACGATGTAGTCCTTGTCGCGGTGGTACAGCTCCTTGGCCTCGAGCGCCTTGGTCAGCTGGTGCACGTAGTTGGCGACGACACCGTCGTAGAGGTTGGCCACGTTGAGCTGGCGCTCGACCTTGGCGATGCCCTCTTCGGTGGGAACGACGTGTCGCTTCTCCTCGTCGACCTCGTAGTCCTCGTCACGGCGCAACGTGCGCACGATGCTCGAGAATTGGTAGTACAGCCGCGTCGAGTCCTCGGCGGGACCGCTGATGATGAGCGGGGTCCGGGCTTCGTCGATGAGGATCGAGTCGACCTCGTCGACGATCGCGAAGTGGTGCCCGCGCTGCACCATCTGCTCGCGGCTCTGCGCCATGTTGTCACGCAGGTAGTCGAAACCGAACTCGGTGTTCGTCCCGTAGGTGATGTCGGCGAGGTACGCCTCACGCTTGTCGGCGGGCTCTGACACGTCGGGGACCACCAGCCCGACGGAGAGGCCGAGGAACCGGTAGATCTGGCCCATCCAGGCCGCGTCGCGGCTGGCGAGGTAGTCGTTGACGGTGACGATGTGCACGCCTTTGCCGGCAAGGGCGTTCAGGTACACCGGGAGCGTGGAGACGAGCGTCTTTCCCTCACCGGTCTTCATCTCGGCGATCCAGCCGAAGTGCAGTGCCATCCCGCCCATCAGCTGCACGTCGTAGTGGCGCTGCCCGATCACGCGGTGCGCGGTCTCGCGCACGACGGCGAAGGCCTCCACGAGGATGTCGTTCAGCTCCTCGCCCTGCGCCAGGCGCTCCTTGAACGAGACGGTCATGTGCGCCAGGTCCTCGTCGGAGAGGACGCTCACCTCGGGCTCGAGTGCGTTGATGAGCGGCACGACCGAGGCGAGGTTCCGGACCTTCTTGCCCTCGCCCGCCCGCAGGATCTTCGCAAACACGCTCATGGGCCGAGTCTAGGCCGGGAGAGCCCGCGAGCTGGCTCGCCGGCGGGCTCGATCCGGCCTCCGCCGGTGTCGTTGATCCCAGTGGCGAAGGGCCAGCTGGCGGACCCAACGGAGCAGTCGATGCAGACGGTTCTCGAACCGGGAGAGCAGGCGTGCGCGGCAGCCCCGGTGGCCCCGCGGGCGCGACGCCGCTGGGCGGCGCTCGGTGTCGCTGTGCTGGTCTGCGCCGGGTCGATCGCCGGAGCGCTCGTCGGGAGCTTTCCCGTCGGTGCGGGCAGCAGGTCCGGCGTGCACACCCTGCACGCGGCCCACGGCCTGAGCAGCGTCAGCCGACGCTGAGCGGGATCGAGCGGCCGCGGGTCGCCGCCGCCCCGCTGCTGCCGCTGCCGCTGCCGCTGCCGCTGCCGCTGCCGCTGCCGCTGCCGCTGCCGGCATCGTGCACCGCGAGCAGCTCGCCGGCGAGGTGGTGCGGCGCGGCGCTCGTCACGAGCACCGTCGCGTAGGCGCCGGGCGCAGTCATCGCCCCGGCGGGTGGGGCGAAGTGGACCAGCTTGCCCTGGCGGGTGCGCCCGCTGCACTGCGCCGGGTCCTTCTTCGAGGGGCCCTCGACCACGACCTCCTCCTCCCGCCCGACCCGCGCCGAGTGGCGGGCGAGGGCGCTCCGCTCGACGACGGCGGTGAGGCGCGCGAAGCGCTCTGCGACGACATCTGCGGGCACGAAACGGTCCTCCATCGCCGCGGCGCGAGTCCCCGGCCGCGGCGAGAAGACGAAGGTGTAGGCGCTGTCGTAGCCGGCCTCGGCGACCACCTCCAGGGTGGCGACGAAGTCCTCCTCGGTCTCGCCCGGGAAGCCGACGATGATGTCGGTGGTGACGGCGAGGTCCTCGACCGCCGCTCGGGCCGCCGCGAGGCGTTCCAGGTAGCGCTCGGCGGTGTAGCCCCGGCGCATCGCCGCCAGCACGGCATCGCTGCCGGACTGCAGTGGGAGGTGCAGCTGCTCGCAGACCGCGGGGGTCTCGGCCATCGCCGCGATCGTCTCGGGGCGCAGGTCCTTCGGGTGCGGGCTCGTGAAGCGCACCCGACGGATGCCCTCGACCGAGCCGACGGCACGCAACAGGTCACCGAACAGCGGCCGCGCCCGCGCCTCCCCGCTCGCGAAGCGTTCCCCGGCCAGGCGCTCGACCTCCCGGCGATCGAGCGTCCCCGCCTCGCCGCGCAGGCGCGTCGTCAGGTCGCGCCCGTAGGAGTTGACGTTCTGGCCGAGCAGGGTGACCTCGCTCGTCCCGCCGGCGGCGAGCGCTGCGACCTCGGCGACGAGGTCGCCGAAGGGTCGGCTCTGCTCGGGCCCGCGCACCGAGGGGACGATGCAGAACGCGCAGGAGTTGTCGCAGCCGACCTGGATCGTGACCCACGCCGCCCACGGGGCATCGGCGCGGACCGGCAGGGCCGAAGGGAAGTCCGCGGCGTCGCCGCCGGCGCCGGGGGCGTCGGGCACCTCGACCACCGGTGTGCCGCGGGCTGCGGCGCTGCGCAACAACGCCGCCGCGCGCCCCACGTTGTGGGTCCCGAACACGACGTCGACGTGCGGGGCGCGCTCCGACGATGCGCTCGCGGTCCTTCTGGGCGAGACACCCGCCGACGGCGATCTGCAGCCCGGGCTTGCGCTCGACGAGCGCCTTCAGGTGCCCGAGGTGGCCGTACAGCTTGTTGTCGGCGTTCTCGCGGATGCAGCAGGTGTTGAGCACGACGACGTCGGCGTCCTCGAGCACCTCCGTGCGCTCGAGGCCGTCGGCGGCGAGGTCGGCGGCGATGCGCTCGGAGTCGTGCTCGTTCATCTGACAGCCGAAGGTCCGCAGGTAGAACGTGCGCGCCACGGCCGCGAGGTTAGGCGCATGGGGCGGCGTACCTGAACCCACGCAGCGCGGGGGCTTCACCACCTGGCGTGACGGACCGTTAGTCGTGGCGATGCGCGCTGCGAGCGTGGTCGTGTTGCGCCTCGCCGCCGTCGTCGCGGCCGTGCTCCTCGCCGCGGGCGCCCTCGTCGCACCGAGGCTGGAGGTCGCGCCCTCGGCGGGCGTGGAGGTCGCGCCCTCGGCGCGGGTGGAGGTCGCGCCCTCGGCGGGAGTCGCCACAGTTCCTGGCGGGACCGGGCGACACGCTGACCCCTGCCGGCGTTCAGGCTCCGGTAAGGTCGATAGGCGAAGATCGGTACCGGGTCGCGAGGTGCTCGATCCCTGACGTCCGCCGCTGAGGAGCTCGAGCGATGCAGTCCTTCGTCGTCCACTGGGGCTACCTGGCGTTGTTCCTGGTCACGGCGATCTCGGCCTTCGGCATCCCGGTCGGTTCGGAGCTGGCGATGGCCTACGCCGGGGCTCTGGCCAGCGGGCTCGTGCTCGCCGGCACCCATCACCACTTCTCGCTCGGCGTCGTGATCCTCGTCGCCGTCGCCGGCGAGCTCGTCGGCTCGCTCTGCGGCTACGCCCTCGGGTTCTTCGGGGGCCGCCCACTCGTCGACCGGGTCGGCAAGTACATCCTGCTCAGCCACCGTGACCTCGACCGTGTCGAGGCGTTCATGGCCCGCCGGGGCGATCCCTTCGTCTTCCTCGGCCGGTTGGTGCCGCTGCTGCGCTCGTTCGTCTCGGTCGTGGCCGGACTGGCGGAGATGTCGCTGTGGCGCTTCGTCGTCTTCACCGTCGCCGGCAGCGCCGTGTTCACCGCTGCCGTCGCCGGAGCCGGCTACGGCCTCGGCGCCAGCTGGCACAAGGTGGTGAAGGACTTCTCCGACGCGGGCTACGTTGCGCTGGCTCTCGCCGTCGTGGCGATCGGCGTCGGCATCTGGCACCGCCTGCGCGTGGTGCGCGCCGAGCGCAGCGAGGTCGCCACCCCCACCGCCGCCGACCGCTGACGCACGACCTGGCTGCTCGAGCGCGACCGGCGGCTCAGCGGGCCGCCTCGGCCAGCGACTGGGCCAGCGCCGGGTAGACGAGGACGCTCTCGGCGAGGTCGTCGACACGAAGGCGCGCCGAGACGGCGAGGGCGACGACGCTGATCAGCTCGGCGGCATGCGCGCCGACGATGGAGCCGCCGAGCACGACACCGGTCGCGGGGTCCGAGATGAGCTTGACGAACCCGCGCGGGTCGCCGTCGATCATCGCCTTGGCATTGACCGCGAAGGGCACCTTGGTGACGCGGATCTTCCGGCCGAGGGCGAACGCCTCGGCCTCGGCGAGGCCGACGTCGGCGATCTCCGGTTCGGTGAAGATCGCCGAGGCCGCCTTGTCGTAGTCGAGGTGGCGATGGCTGTGGGTGTGCAGCCCGACCGCGTGCTCGGCGACCTTGCGACCTTGAGCGCTCGCCACCGAGGCGAGTTGCAGCCGGCCGGAGAGGTCGCCCGCGGCGTAGACGTGAGGGAGGTTCGTCTGGCAGTGGTGGTTGACGGGCACGTAGCCCGCCGCGTCGACGACGACACCGGCGGCCTCGAGCCCGAGGCCCGCCGAGGACGGGATCGAGCCGATCGCCAGCAGGGCGTGCGACCCGCGCACGATACGGCCGTCCTCGCAGCTGACGATGACCTCCTTGTCCTCGCGCTCGATGGCCACGGCGCGGGCGCCCTTGGCCAGCTGCACGCCACTGGCCAGGAAATCCGCCTCCAGCGCGGCGGCGACCTCGGGGTCCTTCTGGGGCAGCACCTGCTGGCGCGAGACGAGCAGCGTGACCCGGGACCCGAAGGTGCGGAACATGTGCACGAACTCCACCCCGGTCACGCCCGACCCGATGACGACGAGGTGCTCGGGGATCTCGCGCGGCGGGTAGGCCTGCCGCGTCACGAGCACCCGCTCCCCGTCGACGGGCGCCCAGCTCGGAACCCGCGGCGAGGAGCCCGTCGCCAGCAGCACCGCGTCGGCTTCGACCACGGTCGTCTCCTCGGCCGTGACCGCCGTCGCGGCCACGAAGGCGGCGCCGGAGACGTCGGGATCGGCCCAGCTGCCCGATCGGCGAACCTCGACGTGATGCGCGTCGAGCATGCGCCCCGTGCCGCGGAGCAGGCGGACGCCCTGGCTCTCCAGCTGTCGCCGCGTCGACTCGGCCAGATTGTCCGAGATCGCCCGCATCCGGCTGCGCAGCAGATCGAGGTCGGGTGGGGCAACCTCGATCGACAGGCCGAGGCGGGCGGAGCGCGGGCCGATCGCGGCGACCGACCCCGTGCTGATCATCGCCTTGGAGGGCACGCAGTCCCACAGGTTGGCGGCGCCACCGATCACGTCGCGCTCGACGAGGGTGACCTCTGCGCCGAGGCGGGAGGCCGTCGCCGCGGCTTCGATGCCGGCCGGCCCGCCGCCGACGACGACGAGTCGGACCACGGGCATCGGCGGGAAGGCTACCGCCGGCTGCGGTGGGGCAATGAAGCCGTTACGGACTCGGCGGGAATCGGCACGCCGGTCGAGAGGAGGCGCGAGGTGTTCGGCAGAACGGTGTTGCGAGTGGTGGTCGGCGGGTTGTTCGCCGGCCACGGGGCGCAGAAGCTCTTCGGCAAGTTCGGCGGCCACGGCCTCGACGGCACGGGCGCCGCGTTCGAGCAGATGGGGCTCCAGCCCGGCAAGCCGATGGCGACGCTGGCCGGGGCCACCGAGCTCACCGGCGGGGCGCTGCTCGCCCTCGGCGCCTCGACCCCGCTCAGCACAGCGATGCTGACGGGCGTGATGGCGTCGGCCATCGAGCGGGTGCACATGAAGAACGGCCCCTGGAACGCCGACGGCGGCTACGAGTACCCACTTGTGCTGATGGCCGTGCTGTTCTACCTGGCCGACGAGGGCCCCGGCGCGATCTCGATCGACCGGCTGCGCAAGAAGTACCACTACGGCTTCGGCTGGGCGGTGGCCGAGCTGGCGGCGGGCGTCGGCGGCGCATTCGCGATCCGGGCGATCGCGGCGCGCCAGCAGCAGGCGCAAGCCTGGTCGCACGCGACGGCGGCCTCCCACAACGACGGGCTGGAGCCGGAGCAGGTCGGGATGCGCCCGGTCGGCCTCGAGGACACCTCCGGCTCCGGCGCGTCGACCTCGGCCGGCAACGGCGCGGCGAACAATGCGGGCACGCAGGCACGGGCGAGCTGAACGTGTGACATCCTTCGCCCCGCGTGGACGGGGGCGAGGAACGAATCGGGCGTGACGGCGGCGAGTTCGACGTCGTCGTGGTCGGGGCCGGATCGGCCGGCTGCGTCCTCGCCGCACGGCTGAGCGAGGACCCGCGCCGTCGCGTGCTGCTGCTCGAGGCCGGGCCGGCGAACCGCCACCCGTTCATCGCCATCCCGGCGGCCTTCCCCCGGCTCTTCGGGTCGCGGCTCGACTGGGGCGACCGCACGGCGCCCCAGCCGGCACTCGGCGGGCGCCGGGTCCTGTTCCCGCGCGGCCGCGTCGTCGGCGGCTCGTCGTCGATCAACGCCATGATGTGGGTGCGCGGCATGGCGGCGGACTACGACGCGTGGGCACGCGTCGCCGGGCCGGGCTGGAGCTGGGACGCGGTCCAGCCGTACTTCCGTCGCGCGGAGCACGCCGAGGGCGATGGCATGCCCGCGAACGGGACGATGGGCCGCGACGGGCCGCTGTCGATCACGCTGCCGCGCGAGCTGAACCCGCTCACCGCCGCCTGGCTCGATGCCGCCCACTCGCTCGGTCTCGCCGAGCTGGCCCAGAACGCCGACGAGCACGACGGCGTCGCCCCGGCGCTGCTCACCCAGCGCCGCGGGCGGCGGCATTCCGTCGCCGACGCCTACCTCTGCCCGGCGCGCCATCGCCCCAACCTCGTCGTACGCACCGGCGTTCTCGTCGACCGCGTCGTCTTCGACGGCCGCCGCGCTACCGGCGTCGAATACCTGCTCGGCAGGCGGCGCGAGGTAGCACGTGCCCGCGCCGAGGTGGTCGTCGCCGCCGGGGCGATCGGCAGCCCGGCGCTGTTGCTGCGCTCCGGGCTCGGACCGGCCGCGACGCTGCGGGCGCTCGGCATCCCGCCCGTCGCCGACCTTCCCGCGGTCGGCTCGAACCTGCAGGACCACCTGACGACCGGGCTGGTGGTCGAGAGCCGGATGCCGGTGACACTCGCCGCCGCCCAGTCGTTGCGCCAGCTCGTGCGCTACGTGCTCACCCGTCGGGGCCTGCTCACCTCGAACGTCGCCGAGGGATACGGCTACCTGCGCAGCGACCCGGCGCTGCCCGCCCCCGACCTCGAGCTGATCTTCGCCCCGGTCGCCTTCCTCGACGAGGGGCTCACCGTGCCGTCGGTGCACGGCATGACCTGCGCCGCCGTGCTGCTGCAGCCGGAGAGCCGTGGCGTCGTCGCGCTGCAGGACGCCGATCCGGCCAGCCCGCCGCGCATCGACCCGCGCTACCTCAGCGACGAGCGTGGCGCCGACGCGGCGACGCTCGCCGCCGGGGTGCGCTTCTGCCTCAGGGTGCTCGCCGCACCTCCCCTCGCCGCGCTCGCCGGGCCGACGATCCAGCCCGCGGAGACCGACGGCGAGGAGCTGGTGGCCGCATCGTTGCGCGACTTCGCCCAGACGCTGTACCACCCTGTCGGGACCTGCGCGATGGGCCTCGGGAGGGACAGCGTGCTCGACGGCGATCTGCAGGTACGGGGCGTGGCGCAGCTGCGGGTCGCCGACGCCTCGGCGATCCCGCGCATCGTGCGCGGCCACACCAACGCCGCGACCGTGATGCTCGCCGAACGGGCGAGCGACCTCGTGCGGGCGGCGATCGGCTGAGCGAGGCTCGCCTCAGCCGAGCAGGCGGCGTCGGGCCGCCTCGTACTCCTTGTCGGTGATCGTCCCGGCGTCGCGCAGCACCGCCAGACGCTCCAGCTCGTAGGAGAGCATGTTGGCGTCGGCCTGCCCACCGAAGGGGACGTGGTAGCCCTTGGCGCCGGGCGAGCCCGCCGTTCCGCTGCGCTGGGGCTGCGGGCTCGAGCCGCTCAGGTCGCCGCTCGGTCGCGAGGCAAGCACCTGCGCCGAGTACAGGTCGTTGCCGTACACGTCACGGCCCGGCGGCAGCCTGCCGAGCAGGGCTTGGGCGTTGTAGGGCATCGCAGCGCTCTCGCGGATCAACTTGTTCGAGCGCATGCGCCGCAGGATGGACACCGCCACGTAGGAGAGCACGAGCGCGGCCACGCAGGCGACGGCGATCTCGATGATCTGGCGGTGCGACAGCCCGCCGTGGTGCTTGCCCGCCGCCGCCGCTGGACCTGCCAGCCCGACGAGGAGCACACCGGCAGCGAGCGAGATCCCGAGCCCGGCGAGCCCGAATCCGGCCAAGCGGGCGCCGAGCCGGTCGCGCCGCGGCCTCGACCTGTGCTCGTCCACCGGACGTGATGGTAGACGGCGTGCAAGACCGCCGTCACGCCACGCGTTGGTCGAGCGCGACGGTCGCGTGCCGGACCGGCATTACGCTGCCCCCGGCCAGCGCCCACCGCGCCCATCGGGGAGCGGGGCGCACCCCGGTACGGGCTGCGGGGTCGGCACCGGCGCCGACCACCGGTCGCGCCCCGCAACGACGAGCGAGGAGCAGCCATGAGTCCCGGTAGTACCCGACGTGCCTCGCACCGCCGCCGCGGCGCGGCGCTCGCCGCCGTGGCGGCCGTCGCGGCCGTGGCGGCCTTCGCCGCCAGCACCGGGGCGGGATCGGCGACTGCGGCCCCTGCGGCGACTGCGGCCCCTGCCAGCGCCGCGGCCGATGCCGACGCAGCGGCCAGCGCGCTCTCCGGCGCGCCGTGCGCGGCCAACCGCGCCGCCGGCACGATCACCTTCGTCTCGGCCTTCGGGTTCGACGCCTCCGCCGGCATTCTCGACGTCTTCGCCGCAGCGCATCTCGGCTACTTCGCCGACGAGTGCCTCTCGGTCTCGATCGTGCCCTCGGCTCCCTCCCCCCCGACGCTGGTCGCCGCGGGGCGGGCGACGATCACCGGCGAGGGGAGCGCCGCCGACCTGATGAGCTTCAACGCCGCCAGCAAGACCTCTCCGCCTCCCCTCGTGGGCGTGCTCACCTTCGGCGACACCTCCGACTACGCGCTCCTGACCACGCCGGGCATCACCAACCTCCGCCAGCTGGCAGGACGGACGGTCGGCTACCACCCGATGCTGCCCGTGATCTTGCAGGAGATGCTCGTCAAGGCCGGCGTCAAGCTCTCTGCCGTGCACTTCGTGGCGGACAACACCTACAACCCGCTGCTGCTCGTCGAGGGGCGCTACCAGGGCCTGCAGGCGTACCAGTCGAACGAGCCGCTCACGTTGCGTGCGCTGCACGATCCCTTCCGGGAATGGACGCCGGCACAGTTCGGGCTCGACGGCACGTTCAACGTCCAGGTGGTCAACCGTGCCTTCCTCGAGGCCCACCCCGCTGCCGTGGCGTCGTTCCTCCGGGCCGAGCTGCACGCCTTCGACTACTGCAGCTCGCACGCCAGCGCCTGCATCGCCATCGAGCGCCAGGCGGCCGGTAGCGCCGGGCACTACGAGAGCGCCCACGAGCTCGCCGTGTGGAGCTTCGAGAGCCACCTCGCCAGCACCCACACCCTTCCCGGGCAGGGCGTCGGCGTCGAGAGCCTCGCCGAGTGGCAGCCGGAGGCCGCCGACCTCGTGCGCGCCCAGCTGCTCGCCCACGCGCCCGACCTGTCCGCCGAGGCCGACCCCTCGCTCGTCGCTTCCCTCTACCACGGCTCGACGCTCGTCTGGCCGGGCTGAGGCCCGCCTCACCGACGACGAGCCACCCGCTGCGCACTGCTCAGCAGGCCTCACTGCTCCAGCAGGATCGTGAAGGGGCCGTCGTTGACGAGCTCGACGCGCATCGCTGAGCGGAAACGGCCGGTTGCGACGCTCGCGCCGAGGTTGCGCAGCGCGTCGACGAGCGCCGCGACGAGTGGCTCTGCCTGCTCGGGCCGGGCGGCCCGCACGAAGGAGGGGCGGCGCCCACGGGTGGTGTCGGCGTAGAGCGTGAACTGGCTGACGACGAGGAGCTCGAGGCCGAGGTCCTGGGCCGAGAGGTTCGTCAGCCCCGCCTCGTCCTCGAAGATCCGAAGGCCCCACAGCCGTTCGGCCATCCTTCGAGCGACCGTGGCGTCGTCCTCGTGGGCGACGCCGACGAGGACGCACGACCCTGCGCCGATCGAGCCGACCAGCTCCTCGCCGACGGTGACGCGAGCGGAGGTCACCCGCTGGACGAGCGCGCGCATGCGGCGGGTGAGCGTACCGGGGCAAGCAGGCAGCCGGCGATGACGAGCGTCTGCCATTTCGACGGCGGGCGAAGTCTCGGGCCCCTACCGTCGCGAGCATGAGCCAGGTTGCGGTCCACGGTGGAACCGTCGAGCCGGCGCACCGGTGCGATGTGGCGAGCGGGGACGCCGATCTCGCCGCGATCGGGTCCGTGCTCGCCGACCCGGCCCGTGCGCGCGATGCTCCTCGCCCTCGGCGACGGCCGGTCGCTGCCCGCAAGCGTGCTCGCCGCCGAGGCCGGCGTCTCGGCATCGACGGCGAGCAGCCACCTCGGGCGGCTCGTCGACGCCGGGCTGGCGACGGTCGCCGCCCGCGGGCGTTACCGCTACTACCGGCTGGCCGGCCCGCACGTCGGCGAGCTGATCGAGGCCGTGGCGCGCCTTGCCCCGGCGCAGCCCGTGCGCTCGCTGCGCGAGGGCACCCGGGCGCACGCCCTTCGCCGGGCGCGTAGCTGCTACGACCACCTGGCGGGCCGTCTCGGCGTCGCGCTCGCCGCCGCGCTGCTCGAGGGTGGCTGCCTCGCCGGCTACGACGGGACCGTCGATCTCGATCGGATGACCGGGCCCCGGCCGGCCGGGGGCGTGCTCGACCCGGTCGGTCACGTCCTCACCGCGACCGGGTGGCGCACGCTGGCCGAGCTCGGCGTCGCGCTGCCGGCGAGCGACCACGTGCGCTGCTGCCTGGACTGGACCGAGCAACGCCATCACCTCGCCGGCCCGCTCGGCCGCGCCATGCTGGCGCGACTGCTCGAGCTCGACTGGCTGCGGCGCATGCCGACCGGGCGGGCGCTGTCCGTCACCGACCTCGGGGCGAGCGGATTGGCCCGGCTCGGCGTCGAGGTGCCCTGAGGAGCGACCTGCCCGATCGTGGGCGCGATCAGAGCAACAGCATCAGCCGCGAGATCTTGCCTGCGGTCACCCGGTAGACGCTGATCGCCGCGATCTCGCTCGGCATCCCCTCGACGTGGAACCCGGTCAGATGCTCCTCGTCGACCACGAACTCGCCGATCTCCATGCGGCTGGCGATGGTCACCTGCAGCTCGGGGCTGCCGGCGAACAGCCTGCCATACTGCTCGCGCATCGCCGCCCGGTCCGCCATCATCGGCGAGCCGTCGAAGAGCACGACCGAGGCGTCCGGGGCATAAAACGACAGGAATCGCTCGACGTCGCGAGCACGGTAGGCCTCGACCTGGGCATCGACGACATCGGTCGCCTCGGACATCGTTCCCCTTTCAGCGCTGTGGCACGACGTTGCTCAGCTCGAACGTGCCCGACGCGGTGAGCGTCGACTCTCCGAGCGGCGAGGGGGTGCGCACGTCGGTCGACCAGCTTCCTGCGAGGGGCAACCCGTCGCTGCGCCGGTACCAGGTGTTCTCCCCCTCGGTCCCGCTCTGGCCCCCGCTGAAGCGGGCGGTCTCGAGGATGCGGACCGCCGCGACCTCCTTCCCGCCGACACGCACGTCGCCCGAGCGCTCGAACTGCACCCATCCGGCCAAGGTGACGGGCGGGATGCGCAGTGGCGCGTTCGTCCCGGTGCAGCTGAAGCGAACGCGACGGCCCGCAGCGAGCTCACCGGGGACGGCGATCTCCGCAGGCGCGCAGCGGTAGCTCGAGGCGTCCGAAACGCTCAACGCGAGCAGGCTCCAGCGGTACCAGCCGCCGCGGGCAGTCTCGAGCAGCTCGCCTTTGTGCGGGCAGAACGTCGCCGACTGCCAGTGGTCGTCGCTGAAGTCGAGCCGCCAGGACCAGCAATCCGTCTCGCCGTAGGTCACCGTGCCGGGGATGAGCGGTCCGTCGTGCAGGGTCTTGGGCGGCAGTGAGAGCGAGTCGGTGCCCGACCCGTGGTAGGCGTAGACGCCCTCGGGGGGACGGCCTTGCTCGCGTATTCCCACCCGGCCGTGCGACTGGCTGAGGAACTGCGCGCCGGCTGTCGAGAGCGCGACCTCGTGGGCGCCGGAGACGACCCAGGCGAGGACCACGCCGCCAACGACGAGGACGGCGGCGGCGACAGCACCGACGACGAGGCGACGTCGCTTGCTCACGGCGGCACGCCAAGATCGTCGAGGAAGGCCATCAAAAGGCGATGGTGAACGAACCGTTGCCGGGTGGCGGCAAGCGGTCGCCGATGCCCCAGTCGGTGATCCGCAGGGTCGAGCGGTCCACAGTGACGAAGATCACGGTCCCCGTTATCGGTGGGCTCGACGGAGGCTGCGAGCACATGCTGCAGGCGAAGTGTCCGCGGAGGACGATCTCGAAGACCGGTTGATTGCTGGGGACGCCGTCTCCGCCGGCGGCGTTCTGCCGCGTCGTCAGGATCACGTCTGCTTGGCGGACCGTTGGGTCGCCGTTCGAGGATGCGAACCGAGCAGCGAGCTGGTCCAAAGTCCGGAGCGCCGCGGCACTTGCCGGCGGTACAGCCGACGGCGTTCCGGCTGCAGCCTCAGCACCGACTCCGATGCCGATCGCGACCATCACGGCGAGAGCGGTGAGCGGCAGCGCACGCACCACGCCAGCATCGCACTGGGTGGCGCCCGCTGTCTCGCCGCCCACGCGGCGGCGCACGCACGTCGAACCAATCTGCAGGTGAGCAGCGCCATTGAGGCTCGCGGAGCGGTGTTCCGCTGCATTCAGGGCTGCGCGACGGATGGGAGCGTCCGGCGAGCTCGCCTCAGAGCGGGGGGCGAACGGAATCCTCCGCCCCTAACGGGGCTCTGTGCGCGCCCCGACGCGACGATCTGCGATGCCCGCGCAGAGGCGGTGGCCGTCGTTCTGGCACGGTGTTCCGTGCTCGAATGGGTCCGCACCTTGACGACTCCCGCGTGCCGCGGCGGCCCGCCTCGATCACCTCGCAGAAGCGGGTTAGCCTCGGTCGTGCACCCGGCTGTGGAGCCGAACGATTCCGGACATCTCGACGTCGGCGGCGGCCACTCCGTCTACTGGGAGGTGGTGGGTCGACCGGACGGCACCCCGGCCGTCTGGTTGCACGGCGGTCCCGGCTCGCCTCCCGGCCCCAACACCCGCCGCATGTTCCATCCGGAGCGGTACCGGGCTGTCCTCTTCGACCAGCGCGGCTGCGGCCGCAGCCGACCGCTCGCGGCGGACCCGGACGCCGACCTGTCGACCAACACGACCGATCATCTGATCGCGGACATCGAGCGTCTCCGGGCGCACCTCGGCATCGACCGGTGGGTGGTGGCGGGCGGGTCGTGGGGAGTCACCCTCGCCCTCGTCTACGCCGAGCGCTACCCGGATCGGGTCCTCGGCATGGTGCTCGCGGCGGTGACGTCTGGACGGCTCCGGGAGACCCAGTGGATCACGAGGGACATGGGCCGTGTCTTCCCCCGGGAGTGGGACGAGTTCGTCTCGATCGTCCCCGACGCCGAACGGGGCGACGACCTGGCGGCCGCCTACGCGCGCCGCCTCGCCTCGCCTGACCCGGACCGGCGGCACGAGGCGGCGCGGCGGTGGTGTGCGTGGGAGGACACCCACATGTCCCTCGCACCCGACGCCGGACCTCGCCTGACCCTCAAGGACCCGCAGTGGCAGCTGGTCTTCGCTCGCCTTGTCACCCACTACTGGTCGCACGGCTGCTTCCTGGCCGACAACGAGGTGCTGGCCGGCGTGGACCGCATCGCCCACATCCCCGCCGTTCTCATCCACGGCCGCTACGACGTCTCCGGCCCTCTCGACACCGCCTGGATGCTCCACAAGGCCTGGCCCGCGAGCCGCCTCATCGTGGTCGAGGACGCCGGCCACGGCGGCGGGAGCATGGTCGCCGAGATGGAGGCCGCCATCGAGTCGATGGCGGATCTCGTGTAGCGCCAAAAACCGATTCGTCCCGGCTCCTACTCACCTTCGCCGCGCCCTGACGCGCCGTTCGGGCGGGCAGGCGTAGCACGCCCGGTCGTCTTCTGTAGCACCCGTCTGTACCCAGCGGCGCGCACTCCATATGCGGGGGGGATCCGCGACACTGTTGAGGTGGTGTTCGACGCGCTGACGCCGCTCAGAGGGCCGACGAGTCTCGCAGCCGACCGTCGCATGGTCGCGTTCGGCGATCTTGAAGCGGCAGACGGGACGGTCGCGCTCGGAGGAAGCCGATGCGTTCGCTGATCGTCTTCCGCCACGGCAAGTCTGATTGGCACGCCGACGACGGCGACGACCGCACCCGGCCACTCGCGCCTCGTGGGAGGAGGAGCGCGGCGACCATGGGTCGGTTCCTCTCTGGCATTGGCGAGGTCCCCGACCTCGCCCTCAGCTCGCCGGCGGTGCGCGCGTCCGACACGCTGCGCATCGCTGTCGAGGCCGGAGGCTGGGCTTGCGAGCTCCGTACGAGTGACGCGCTGTACGCAGGCGTCGGTGAGGTACTCGCCGATCTACGCCTGCTCGCACCCGAGGTCGTCATCGCCATGGTGGTCGGGCACGAGCCGACGTCCTCGGCACTCACGGCGACCCTGATCGGTGGTGGGCGGGTGAGGTTGCCAACGGCGGCGATGACGCGCATCGATCTCGACGTCGAATCGTGGGCGGATCTGCAGCCGGGCGTTGGCGAGCTCGTCTGGCTCGTGCCGCCGTCGCTCGTAGAGCCTGGGCTCCTCGGGGCTGCGGTGGCGCCCCGGCCCACCGGCTCGGTGAAGTCCCGGCGCCGATCGAGAGCATGACGTCGCCGCCCGTCACTCGTCGGAGTGACGGCCGGCAAACGGAGCGGCCGGCCTCGGGTCGGTGGGGGCTCGGCCGGTCGGCAACGGTGTCGCGAGCTCCCTGTCCTGCCGACGGATCGTGAGAACCATCGTCAGAAGCAGAGCCGATATCTGGCTCGACTGACGCGGCCGGTTACGCGGGCGCCGCCAGCCAGGAGGCGGCGAGGGAGAACGCTCGCCTCTTGCCGACCACGAGTGCCGCCCGGTCGCGAACAGCTTGCCGAATGGGGCCACATACTTGCCGATCTGACCCACCGGCTACGGCACTGCGGTCGTTGTTCCGTCGCGCGGCTCTGTATTCGCTGGTACCACGGGCGACCGCGCCTCCTCAACTAAGTCTTGTCAAGATTGGAGAGCAGAGCCGCTTGCCCATTGAGAGGTCAGCGACGTCCGAACAGCCAGTAGACCGCCGAATTGCCGGGGTTGATTGATACGAACACCCGCCAGAAGTTCTTGCTGCCCCGTACCTGATCGGTGGTGCGTCCGGCCAGGTCGCGCCAGGCCAATACAGAGAGCACGATTTCGATCGGAACAACCGTCAGCGCCAGCAACATCTTTTGATGTTTGGTCATAACGTCGGCCTCCGCTTGGTATCAGGTCGGGCCCGGTATTCCTCGACCCCATAGTCTATTCCGCAGAGATGCGTCTGCATGCCGCTCGGGGCGACGGCGAGGACTGCGCCGGCCGTCATTGCTGCGCGTCATTCGGTGCGTGCTCGGTGACGCGTGAATCGGGCGGCGTGCTACGCAGTCGTAGGAGGTCGCCCAACAACTGCGGGGGCCAGCCTCCGAACAGCGACGCGGGGGCTTGTTCTCGCGTCAAAGTGCACGAGTTGGGCTTCGAGTAGGAAGACGAGCTCGCACGCGTGAGCACGGCGGCGCCGACGTTGATGAGCCGCCAAAACTCGACCACGAATTCATCAAGCGTCGTCGGTCCCGCCGTTTCGCGCCGACGCGCCTGCCCGGCAGCTTGTCATCGATCTTCACGCAACGTGGTGGCGTTCTTGCTCAGCGTGACCCGGATGGACCAAGCTTGTTGGATCGGATGAGGGGGTTGTGATGAGACTGTGCCACGGCTTCAGGCGCGGAGTTGCTGGGCCGTTCGGTCTTACGTCGATGGAAGTGACCAGCCGTGTGGATCTTGCCGGGCCGACGGATGCGGATCGGAGCGCCGGGCGCAGCCGAGAATGCAGCATCCGGCAGGAACGTCAACAGGAGGAAACTCGATGCATTCTCGACGACGCATTCCCGGGGCATGTTCTCGTTCGACGGGAACAGAACCGAATGCGCTCACGGTCGCTCCCCGAGAGGAGCAGGGCGGCTCGTTGATCTCTGACGTCCTCGTGGTCGAGGGGGGCCTCGTGGTATGGACCCTACGCGGGCACCTCGACCGCGACGTCCTCGAGCAGCTCGTTCAGTCGATGGACGAGGTCTTCCGCCTGCAACCCACCCATCTCATCGTCGATCTCGCCCACAGCGAGGCGTTGAGCACCGAGGTGATCGAGGAGATCACCCGGCGCGCGGACTCGCTTGCTCGCCTGCTCATCCGTATGCCGGCCGTGGCGGTCACTCAGCAGCACAGCAGATCCGTGGCTTGACAGCAGATGGAGTGATCCCGCCGCGGACCGAGGGTCTCGAGGCCACGTCGTCAACCCCGAGCTCGTCGTCCTCGATGCGGAGCAGGACGGCGGGACTCGGGAGGTGGCGAGCGAACCCCTTTGGTTGAGCGAGCCCCTTTGGCCCCGCGAGATAGCCGACTCGGAGCGGGTCGCTCACCTCTCGAACGGCCAGATTGGGAGGCATTATGTCGCCCTACGGATCTACCCAGCGGTCGCTACGGATCTGCCCAGCGGTCGGCCGTGAGGATGGAGCGCCAGGCTTGGCGGTGCTTTTACAATCCTGATCGTTCACGAGTCCACGTGAGCGCGGCACCGTCGTCGGGCCTCGGCTCACGACTGGGCGCCGGCTCGAACCGGCCGAGCGTGTCCTCGAACGGAGGGCCCGGCGGCGTCGGTGCGAGGATCGTCAGCCTGGTCGTCGCCCGTGTGAGAGCTACATAGAGGCGTGCCATGCCCGTCGCCCCCGGCGACTCGCGGACGATGGTCTCGGGGTCGACGACGACGACGCCGTCGAACTCCAGTCCCTTCGCCTCGACGGCGTTGAGGTGCAGAGCGCCTCCGTCGCGCTCCTCCACCAGCCACTCGGGCGTGATGACCGCGACCAGCCCGGCCCCGACCTCGCGCTGGACATCGGCAACAGCGTCGGCGATGTCCGCCGCCCGAAGCGGCCGGCCACCGGTGTGAAGGCGGCGGGGAGCCACTCCGGCGGACCGCGGCGGAGCGGGCCGGGTGCAGGTGCGCTGCGAACTGCTCGAGCAGCCGCGCCGCCAGCTCCATGATCTCGGACGGGGTGCGGTAGTTGACCGTGAGCTCGTGGCGGGTCACCGAGCCAGCGTCAACGCCGACCGCCCCGACGATGCGGTCCCACGCCGCCGCCGCACCGGCGCGGACTGCTTGCGCCTCGTCACCTGCGAGGGTGAACGACTTGGTCGGGCACCGGCGGGCGATCGCCCGCCACTGCATGGGCGAGAGGTCCTGGGCCTCGTCGACGACGACGTGGCCGTAGCGCGCGTCTGCCGGGCGCACCACGGGCACGTCCTCGACCTCGAACTGGTGAGCGAGCTCCTCGTACACGCCGTGCAGCTCGTTGGCGGCCGGATCGCCCATGAGCGTGGTCGTGGCGTAGGTGGCCTTGCACTCCCGGCACTCCAACCGGTCGCGGCCCGAGGCTTGCCCCGGCAGGTAGTCGAGCGCGCGCCCGCACCGCGGGCAGTCGGGCAGCCGCTCCTCCACGATCCGCTCCGCCACGTGGTCGAGGCGCCGTCGACGCGCGCCGGCGCGCCGCGGCGTCGGGACGGGCCCGAGCAGGAGCTCGGTCTCGTCGAGGAGGGCGACATCGGCCTCGCTCCATCCGTCCGCACCGTCACTCGAGGCATGAAGCGCCTCCAGCTCGTCTGCAGTGAGGATGTCACGCCCGGCGCCCGCCAGCCGCCGGGGCGACGCGAGCAGGCGGCGCACGACCCCGTCCGGGGCGAGCAGGGGCCACATGGTGTCGAGGGCGTGCGCCAGAGCACGCCGGTCGAGCAGGTCGAGGAGGGGCGGCGCGTGCTCGACCGCTTCCGGGCCGATTCGGCCCATCCGGTGGTCGCGCTCGAGGTCGTTCCGGTACGCCGTTTCCAGCGCTCGCAGGAGGAGGCGTTCCACCAGCGGCCGGGCGGCGTTGTGCGTGCCCGATCGTCGCCTCGCGGTCGCGACGATCTTCGCGAGATCGGCGTGCTCGACGCCGAGGCGGAACCGGCCCGCCGACAGCGCGATGCCCGCCCGTGGTGCGCGCTCGTAGGCCCGGACGGCCCGGGCGAGGACGTCGACCATTCGGAGGTCGCCCTTGACCGCTGCCGCCGCCGGCGGGTCGAACTTCGACACCGCGACGTCCGGCCCCAGATCCGCCGGCGTCGCCAGCACGACCGTGTCCTCGCCGAGCGACGGCACGACGTCCTCGACGTACCGCAGGAAGGTGGAGGACGGCCCGACGAACAGGACCGCGCCGGCGAGCGAGCCCCGCTCGGCGTACAGCAGGTACGCGGCCCGGTGGAGCGCCACTGCCGTCTTGCCGGTGCCGGGCGCCCCTTGGACGACCGTCACGCCGGCACGGGGGCGACGGATCACGACGTCCTGCTCGGCCTGGATCGTGGCCACCACGTCCTGCATGCGGCCGGTCCGCGGAGCGTCGAGCGCGGCCAACAGCGCACCCTCGCCGACGAGGGACAGACCGGCCTCGGCGGCGGCGCCCACGTCGAACACCTCGTCGTCCAGCCCGACCAGCTCACCGTCGCGCCAGCGGAAGTGGCGTCGCCGCACGACACCCATCGGGTCGTGCGGCAACGCCCGGTAGAACGGCTCGGCGGCGGGAGCCCGCCAGTCGACGACGAGCGGATCACCATCTTCGTCCGCGACGGCCATGCGCCCCACGTACAGGCGGCTCCCGTCGACGAGGTCGAGGCGGCCAACGAGCAGCCGGTCCTTCGCGAGGCCGAGCGCGGCCAGCCGGCGGCTGGCGTGGACGATGGCGCTGTCGCGCTCGAACAGCGCCTGGGTGTTCCTCGTCTCGGTGAACCGCCGCGCGGTCGCGGCAAGCTCCTCGGCCGACCTGCGCATGGCCACGACGCGGTGGTAGGCGGCATCGAGGTAGGAGCGTTCCCGCTCTAGCTCGTCGTCGCCAAGCACGGGGGCGATCATCGCCACGCTCTCGGTTGGAAGCAAGCGAGCCCACGGGCGTAAACTGGTGGCAGCAGTTCGACGGTCTTCGCCTGTCGGGCATCGGCGAGCGGATCATTCCGTCGTCCCGAACGTCGGGGCCTTCTCCCGGTCGGTCGGCCGCGTACCCCGCGCTTGTTCGCTTCGGAGGGCTCAGTCGGGAGCATCGGTCGTTGGCAGCAACGCAGTCCGGCCCGCGAGGGCATCGGACACCTGCCGTGATCAGTGCGCCCGCGCTGGGCCACGGTGCGCGTGCCCGGGGCTCTGCGCTCGGAATGTCGTACCGAATACCGTTGGTGACCTGAACTTTGTCGACACCGAACGACCGCCGGTGCCTGGCAGCTTGGCGTGTTCAGCGCGGATGGGAGAAAGCTCTCGGCCGTGGCGCCAGGCAGCACCGGCTCAAGAACCGGTCTTGCTGCCTCCAACGCGGCGCGCGGCGTGCGCCTTTCTCCCGACGCCCTTACCGGAGACGGGGACCCCTGCGACATCGGCCTGACGATCGACGCGCTCACGTGTCTCGCGCCCGCGGCGCAGGATTGGCAGCTCCGGTCCCGTTGCGTGGGTAGTGCTGACCACGGTGGGCCTGCCCATCGGGATCGGCCCGACACGCCCTCAGCGGCCACGCCACACCGGCGGGCGCTTCTCGGCGAAGGCGGCGATGCCCTCAGCGGCGTCCTCGCTCGCCGTGAGCAGCGACAGCTGCGCCTGCATCGCCTCGAGGGCCACCGGCACGTTCGCCTCGCTCACCGCGCGCATCGCGGCCTTGCCGGCGGCGAGGGCGAGGGGCGGCTTTGCCCGCAGCTCGTCGAGCAGGCGAGCCAGCTCGCCGTCGAGCTCCTCGTCGGGCACGAGGCGGGAGACGAGACCGGCGAACGCCAGTTCGGAGGCGGGGATGCGCCGTCCTGTCGACATCCAGTCCATCGCCAGCTTCGGGCTGACGTGACGGGCCAGCAGCACCGAGACCATGAACGGCCACAGGCCTCGGTCGATCTCGGGCATCGCCCACTCGGCGCCGTCGGCGCAGACCACCAGGTCACAGGCCAGCGCGATGCCGACCGCCCCGGCGAGGCACAGCCCCTGCACCCGAGCCACGACGAGGAGCGGGCAGGACAGGATGGCGAGCATTGCCTCGCGCACCGCGCCCCGCGCTGCGTGCGCTGCCGGGGCGGCCGGCGAGGCCAAGGCGTCCTGCTCGCCCATCATCGACAGGTCGGCGCCGGAAGAGAAGACGCGTGAGCCCTCGGAGCAGACGACGACGACCGCTGCGCCCTCCGGTGGCCGGCGCAACGCCTCGGCCATCGAGCGCAGCATCCCCGGCGTGAGGGCGTTGGCGCGCTCGGGCCGCTGGATGCGCAGCCACAGCACGCCCTCGGCAAGCTCGACGGCGAGCTCGTCGCTCACCTCACGGCAGCTTCAGCTCGCGTGCGATGACCATCCGCTGCACCTCGGAGGTGCCCTCGCCGATCTCGAGCACCTTCGCATCGCGGTAGAAGCGGCCGACCGGCGTCTCGTTCATGAAGCCGTAGCCGCCGAAGATCTGCGTGGCATCGCGGGCGTTGGCCATCGCCGCGTCCGTCGCCGTCAGCTTGGCGATCGCCGCCTCCCGCTTGAAGCGGCGCCCCGCGGCATGCACGGCGGCGGCGTGGTGCCAGGCGAGCCGGGCGACGTGGGCGCGCACCTCCATGTCGGCGATCTTGAACTGGATCGCCTGGTACTCGCCGATCGCCCGGCCGAACGCATGCCGCTCGCCGGCATAGCCGAGGCACTCGTCGACGCAACCTTGCGCCAGCCCCGTCGCCAGCGCGGCGATCGCGATGCGCCCCTCGTCGAGGATCGAGAGGAACTGCGCGTACCCGCGGCCCTCCTCGCCGAGCAAATTGGCCGCAGGCACGCGGCAGTCGTCGAAGTGCAGCTCGTGGGTGTCCGAGGCGCACCAGCCGACCTTGGAGTAGCCGGGTGCGACGTGGAAGCCGGGCGTCCCGGTGGGCACGACGATCGAGGAGATCGCCCGGCTCCCGGCGGGCCCGGTCAGCGCCGTCACGGTGACGACGGCGGTGATGTCGGTGCCGGAGTTGGTGATGAACGACTTGCTCCCGTTGATCACGAGGCTGTCCCCGTGGCGGCGCGCCGTGGTTGCCGTCGCGCCGGCGTCGGTTCCCCCACCGGGCTCGGTGAGCCCGAACGCGCCGAGCGCCGTGCCGCTGCAGAGCCGCGGCAGCCAGGTCTCCTGCTGCTCGCGGCTGCCGAAGCGATAGATCGGCATCGCTCCCAGGCTCACGGCGGCGTCGAGGGTGATGGCGACCGAGGAGTCGATGCGGGCCAGCTCCTCGATCACCAAGCACAGCGCGAACAGGTCGCCGCCCGACCCGCCGAGGTCCTCGGGGAAGGGGATGCCGAACAGGCCGAGCTCCCCCATGCGTGCCACGACGGGGTAGGGGAAGGCGTCCCGCTCGTAGTAGTCGCCGATCACCGGCGCTACCTCGTCGAGGGCGAAGCGGCGCACGACCGCGCGCAGATGCTCGAGCTCGTCGGGCAGCTGCGGGTCGGCTGGCGTGGTCACGTGTCCCCCTTCACTGGTCCCCGCTCACTGGGCCTCCATCCTGCCCTGCCCGGGGCCGGGTGTAGGGTCCCCGCGCTCGCGGCCGTGATGTGAAGAATCGGGAGATCACCCATGGCGTACGCGATCGTGCACTTCTTCCCAGGCGGGACCGAGGGGCAATACGACGCCTCGATGGCGGCTGTGCACCCGAGCACCGACCAGCTGCCGGCGGGTCAGATCTTCCACGCTGCAGGTGCCTCCGAGGGCGGCTGGACGGTGGTCGCGGTGCACGACTCCAAGCAGAGCTGGGAAGCGTTCCGCGACGGGACGCTGTTCCCGTCGATGCAGAGCGGGATCGAGGGCGGCTTCACGGCTCCGCCGGAAGAGACCGCGTTCGAGACCCACATCCTGCTGCCGTAAGGCTCGGCTGCCGTAGGGCTGGGCGGCTCGCTCACCGGTCCTCGATCGGCCCGATGCGGGCGAGCACCTCGTCGTACTCGACGCGCGCTCCCTCGCCGGGCCGCAGCTCCAGCACCACGCCGTCCATCGGGGCGAGGATCGGGTGCTGCATCTTCATCGCCTCGACGACCGCCAGCACCTCGCCGCGGCGTACCGCCTGGCCTGGGGCGGCGTCCACGCGCCGCACGACGCCGGGCATCGGGCTGCGCACCACGCCGTCACCCGCGTGAGCCATGTCCGGGCCGCCCGAGCGGTGCCGGACATGGCCGAACGCCGTGGCACGCCCGATCCCTCCGATCCAGACCTGCCCCGCAGCGAACGCGACGTCGTGGTGCGTCAGGCAATGGTCGATCTCGAGGGTGAGCACGCCGCTCCCCGGGACGCCGGCCGTGCCGACGAGGGCGGCGCCGGCCGGGCGGGGCGGCCCGGTGGCGACAGCCACCTCGCCCTCGGCGAGCGGGCTGCCGGCACTGGCGACGAAGCCGCGCACGGCGAGCTCGACCTCGCTGCGCCCGGGGCCGCGCAGGACGACCCGCGCCCATGCCGGCTCGCCCACCCGCCAGCCACCGGTGTCGTCCCAGGGGTCGTCCCCCGCTCCCCCCGCCCGGGCGAGGTGCAGCGCCAACGCGGCGGCGACGAGCGTCCGGTCGTCCTCGGGGCGATCCGTCCCGGTCGCGCCGCGGCCCGCTGCCTCGCGTTCGATCAGCCCCGTGTCGAGCTCCCCCTCGACGACGTCGCGCCGGCGCAGCAGCCTCACGAGCAGCGCCAGGTTGCTCACCACGCCGAGCAGGCACGAGCCCTCGAGCTCGGCCGCCAGCCGCTCGAGCGCGACGTCGCGCCGCGGCGCCCAGGCGACGACCTTGGCGAGCAGCGGGTCGTACTCGCTGCCGACGCGGTCGCCGGCGTCCACGCCCCGGTCGGCGAGCACGCGCGGGCCGTCGTCTCCCGGCGCCGGGGCGACGACGTGCCCCGCAGGGACGTCCGGCAGGCGCAGCGCCAGCACCCGGCCGCCCGTCGGCAGGAAGTCGCGTTCGGGGTCCTCGGCGTACAGGCGGGCCTCGACGGCGTGGCCGCGCGGCGCCAGGTCGCCCTGGGCGAAGGCGAGCGGCTCACCGCACGCAACGAGCAGCTGCTGCTCGACCAGGTCGAGCCCCCACACGAGCTCGGTGACGCGGTGCTCGACCTGCAGGCGGGTGTTCATCTCGAGGAAGGAGAAGCCCGCGGGGTCGCCGGCGGGCACGATCATCTCGACGGTGCCGGCGCCCTCGTACCCGCACGAGCGGGCCAGCGCGACGGCAGCCCCGCACATCGCCTCGCGCACCTCCGGCGGCAGCCGCGGCGCCGGCGCCTCCTCGATCACCTTCTGCTGCCGGCGCTGCAGGCTGCACTCGCGCTCGCCGAGGTGGACGACGTTGCCGTGGGCGTCGGCGAGGACCTGCACCTCGACGTGGCGGGCGGGGGCGAGGTAGCGCTCGAGGAAGAGGGCGTCGTCGCCGAAGGCGGCACGCGCCTCGTTGCGGGCCAGTGGGAGCGCGGCGTCGAGCTCCTCGACACTGCGCACGACGCGCATCCCCTTGCCACCCCCTCCGGCCGCCGGTTTGAGCATGAGCGGGAAGCCGAGCTCGCCCGCAGCGTGGCGCAGGTCGTCGTCGGACAGCCCCGGCTCGGACCGCCCCGGCAGCACCGGCACGCCGGCGGCCTCGGCGGCGGCGCGCGCCGCGACCTTGTCCCCCATCAGCTCGATCACCTCGGCGCTCGGGCCGACGAAGACCAGGCCCGCCGCGGCGCAGGCCCGGGCGAGGCGCGGGCTCTCGGCGAGGAAGCCGTAGCCGGGGTGCACCGCCTCGCACCCGGACTGCAGCGCCGCAGCGACGATCGCCTCGGCGTCGAGGTAGCCGTCGTCGGCATCGAGCGCCACCGCCCGGTCGAGCTCGCGGACATGCCGCGAGCCGGCGTCTGCGGGGGTGTGCACGCCCGTCGAGCGCACGCCGAGGCGGCGCAACGTGGCCGCCACCCGCACGGCGATCTCCCCCCGGTTGGCGACGAGCACGTCGGTGAACATGGTGCTCACATCCGGTACAGGACCGGGCGAGCCGGCTCGAGCGGGGCGTTGGCGGCAGCCGACAGCCCGAGCCCGAGGACGCGCCGCGTGTCGAGCGGGTCGATCACGCCGTCGTCCCACAGCCGCGCCGTGGAGTACCACGGGCTCCCCTGTGTCTCGTATCGCTCCAGGATCGGTGCCCTGAGCGCCTCCTCCTCGTCCGGCGCGAGCGTCTCGCCGCGCGCTTCGAGCTGCTCGCGGCGCACCGTGGCGAGCACGGAGGCGGCCTGCTCGCCGCCCATCACCGAGATTCGGGCGTTCGGCCACAGGAACAACAGGCGCGGCGAGTACGCCCGCCCGCACATGGAGTAGTTCCCCGCCCCGAACGAGCCGCCGATGACGACGGTGAACTTGGGGACGCGTGCGCAGGCGACCGCGGAGACCATCTTCGCCCCGTGCTTGGCGATCCCGCCCTCCTCGTAGGCACGCCCGACCATGAACCCGGTGATGTTCTGCAGGAAGACGAGCGGCACGCCGCGCTGGTCGCACAGCTCGACGAAATGCGCCCCCTTCAGCGCCGACTCGGAAAAGAGCACGCCGTTGTTGGCGAGGATGCCGACCGGGTGGCCGAGGACGTGGGCGAAGCCGGTGACGAGGGTCGGCGCCGTAGAGGGCCTTGAACTCGAGGAAGCGGCTGCCGTCGACGAGGCGGGCGATCACCTCGCGCACGTCGTAGGGCGTTCGCGGGTCGGTGGGCACGACGCCGTACAGCTCGTCGGGGTCGAGCGCCGGTGCCACCGGCTCGGCGCGCTGCCAGGGAGCGGGCGGGCGCGGAGCGAAGGTGGTTGCGATCGCCCGCAGCCGGTCGAGGGCCTCCCCGTCGGAATCGACGAGGTGGTCGACGACGCCCGAGACGCGGGCGTGCACGTCGCCCCCGCCGAGCTCCTCGGCGCTGACGACCTCGCCGGTCGCGGCGCGCACGAGGGGCGGCCCCCCGAGGAAGATCGTGCCCTGGTTGCGCACGATGACCGCCTCGTCGCTCATCGCCGGCACGTACGCACCGCCTGCCGTGCACGAGCCGAGCACGGCGGCGAGCTGGGGCACGCCCGCCGCCGAGAGGCGCGCCTGGTTGTAGAAGATGCGCCCGAAGTGCTCCTTGTCGGGGAAGACCTCGTCCTGCATCGGCAGGTAGGCACCGCCGGAGTCGACGAGGTAGATGCAGGCGAGCCGGTTCTCGAGCGCCACCTCCTGGGCGCGCAGGTGCTTCTTCACGGTGAGCGGGTAGTAGGTGCCGCCCTTCACCGTGGCGTCGTTGGCGACGATCACGCACTCGCGCCCCGAGACGCGCCCGACCCCGGTGACGATGCCCGCGCGCGGGTGCCTCGTCGTCGTACATCCCCGTGGCTGCGAGCGGGGAGAGCTCGAGGAAGGGCGAGCCGCGGTCGACGAGGGCGTCGACGCGGTCGCGGGCGAGCAGCTTGTTGCGCTGCACGTGACGTGATCTGGTGGCCTCGGGACCGCCGAGCGCGGCCGTCGCCAGGCGGGACCGCAGCTCGGCTGCGAGGGCGAGGTTCACCTCCCTCCGCTCGCGGTACTCGCCCGCGGCGGTGTCGAGCGAGGTCTCCAGCTGGGGCAGGCCACCCGGCGGCGGCAGGCCACTCCAGCCCAGGCTCACGGCGGCGAAGCGTAGCGATTCAGCCGGTCAGTGCCGCTGATCAGTGCGGCTGATCAGTGCGGGGAGTGTCCACCGAGCAGCTCGAGCGCGTGCGGCAGCACGTCGAGGACGGCCTCGAGCGACTCGATCGCGCCCTTCGGCGAGCCGGGCAGGTTCATCACGAGTGCCGAGCCCACGGTGCCGGCCACGCCGCGCGACAGTCGCCCGAGCGGACTCACCGCCCGCGCCGCCTCCGCCAGCCCGGGCGCCTCGCGCTCGAGCACGGCGCGGGTCGCCTCTGGGGTCAGGTCGTTGGGCGAGAAGCCGGTCCCACCGGTCGTGAGCACGAGCCCGTGGAAGCCGGATGCGGCCTCGCGCAGCGCCCCGGCCACGGGCTCGATGCCGTCGGGGACGACCCTGCGCCCCACCACCTCGTAGCCTTCCCGGTCGAGGCGCTCGGCGAGCGCGGCGCCCGAGCCGTCCGGGCGGGTCCCGGCATGGGTCGATGTCGACACCGTGATCACCTTCACCCGCAGCGCCATGGTCGATGATGGTAGGGGCGGGCGTGCTCGGTACGATGGCTCGTGCTCGAAGTCGACCACCCGGTCCAGCGCGAGGAGCGCCTCGCCCCGGTCGGCGACGTCCTCGCCGAGCTGCTCTCCGGGCGCCTGCCGCTCGCGCCGGTCGCCGTGCCGCTTCGCGAGGCGCTCGGCTGCGTGCTCGCCGAGCCGCTCGTCGCGCCCGGCGACCTCCCGCCCTTTGCCTGCTCGGCGATGGACGGCTTCGCCGTGCGCAGCGCCGACGTCGCATCGGTCCCCCTCGAGCTGCAGGTGATCGCCGCCACCATGGCCGGGGACGCCCCGGTCCTGAGCTGCACGAAGGCGAGGCCGTACGTGTGATGACCGGGGCGCCGATCCCGCCCGGCGCCGACGCCGTGGTGATGATCGAGCACACCGTGTCCGACGGCGGCGCCGGGCGCGTCGTCGTGCAACGGTCGGCGGTCCCGGGGCTGTTCGTCCGCTCGGCCGGTGAGGACGTGCGTGCCGGCGAGGTCGTGTTCGCCCCGGGTGAGGTGCTGGGCCCGGCGCACCTCGGGATCGCAGCCGGCCTCGGCCGCTCACGCCTCGTCGTGCAGCCACGCCCACACGTCGGCGTGCTCTCCACCGGCGACGAGCTCGCCGCGGACCCGGGGCCGCTGCGCGCCGGCGCGATCCGCGACTCGAACAGCGTGAGCCTGGCGGGCGTCGCTCGTCGGCGTCAGGTTGCGTGCCGGTGCAGCTCGGGGCGGTCGGCGACGACGCCGCGGCTGTCGCCAAGGCGGTCGAAGCGGCGACGCGCACCTGCGACGCGGTGATCACGACGGGCGGCGTGAGCGTGGGCGACCGCGACGTCGTCAAGCCTGCGCTCGAGCGCATCGAGGGGTCCGACGTGCGCTCCTTCCGCATCGCCGTCAAGCCCGGCAAGCCCTTCTGCTACGCCGAGCTCCCCGGCGGCCTGCCGGTGTTCGCCCTGCCGGGCAACCCGGTCTCGGCAATGGTCGCCTTCGAGCTGCTCGTCCGGCCGGTGCTGCGGCGGATGGCCGGGCACGAGACGTTGCACCGCCCGGCCGGCCGGGCCGATGGCCGACGAGGACCTGCGCCGCCAGCCCGACGGCAGGCTGCACCTGTTCCGCGCCCGCGTCCGGCTCGGCGCCGACGGACGGCTGCACGTCTCCTCGGCCGGCGCGCAGGGCTCGCACCAGCTGAAAGCGTTGGCCGCCGCCAATGCGTTGGCCGTGCTCCCGACGGCGAGGGCGTCCGTACCGGGGAGGAGGTGGAGGTCGCTGCTCCTCGACGGCGCCGAGCTTCCCAGCGAGCCGCCGCGGGCGATCGTGCCGACCGGCGCCGGCGGCGCGTCGTGAGCACCCCGGCCCCCACGGTGCCGGTCGCGGCCCCCGTCCGGCTGGGGCGACGTCGCATCGCAGCCGCGGACCGGCTCGTCGACCGCTTCGGCCGGGTCCACGGCGACCTGCGCATCTCGATCACCGACCGCTGCAACTTCCGCTGCGTCTACTGCATGCCCGAGGAGGGCATGGTCTTCCGCCCGCGTGCCGAGCTGCTCGACCGCGAGCGAGATCGTGCGCGTGGCGCCGCCGTCGCACCGCCCGCTCGGGGTGCGCGCCGTCCGGGTAACCGGGGGCGAGCCGCTGCTGCGCGACGACGTCGTCGAGATCGTCGGGCGGCTCGGCGCGCATCGGCTTCGAGGACCTGGCGCTCACGACCAACGGCACGCGCCTCGCCCGGCTGGCCGGCGACTTGCGCGCTGCCGGGTTGCAGCCGGGTGAACGTCAGCTGCGACTCGCTGCGCCCGGACCGCTTCGCCGCCATCCGCCGGCGGGGCGAGCTCGCCGCGGTGCTCGACGGCGATGGACGCCGCCGAGGCCGCCGGCTTCCCGCCGGTGAAGGTCAACGTCGTGCTCGTGGAGGGCGTGAACGACGACGAGGTGCTCGACTTCGCCGCCTTCGCCCGCCGCACGGCGCGCCCGGTGCGCTTCATCGAGTTCATGCCCCTCGACGCCGACGGCGCCTGGAGCCGCGAGCGCGTCGTCCCCGGCGCGCGACGTCGTCGAGCGGATCCACGCCCGCTGGCCGCTCGAGCCGCGTGCGCGGGCGCGGGCGACACCGCGCCGGCGACGCGCTTCGGCTTCGCCGACGGCGAGGGCGAGATCGGCGTCATCGCCACGCGTCACCGAGCCCTTCTGCGGCACCTGCGACCGCCTCCGCCTCACCGCCGACGGCGCGGTGCGGAACTGCCTGTTCTCCGACGACGAGCGGTCGGTGCGCGACCTGTTGCGCAGCGGCGGCTCCGACGACGAGCTCGCCGCCGAGCTCGTGCGCGTGCCGTCGGCGCCAAGCGCGCCGGCCACGGCATCGACGAGCCGGGGTTCCTCCGCCCGGCCCGCTCGATGTCGACGCATCGGCGGCTGATCACTCGACCACTGCAAAGCACGACGAGAGGCGGCACGACATGGGAAAGTTCTGGCACCCGTTCGCCGACATGGCAGCGGTCTCCTCCGGCGGCGAGCTCGTCGTCGTGCGCGGCGAGGGCACCCACGTCTGGGACGACCAGGGTCGTCGCTACCTCGACGCCACGGCCGGCCTGTGGTACTGCAACGTCGGGTACGGTCGCGGCGAGATCGCCGATGCGGCGGCGGCGCAGATGCGGACCCTGTCGGCGTACTCCAACTTCGGCGACTTCGCCACGGTCCCCACGCTCGAGCTCGCCGAGCGCGTCTCGGCCCTCGCGCCGACGCCGGACAGCGTCGTGTTCTTCACCAGCGGCGGCTCGGACGCCGTCGACACGGCGGTGAAGCTCGTCCGCCAGTACTGGCAGGTGGTCGGCTCGCCGCAACGCTCCGTGGTCGTGGTGCGCGACCACGCCTACCACGGCATGCACGTCGGAGGAACGGCACTCGCCGGCATCGAGGCGAACCGCGCCGGCTACGAGGGTCTCGTCCCGGACGTGATGCGCGTCGCTTGGGACTCACCGGAATCGCTCGCCGAGGCGATCGACGGCGTCGGTGCCGAGCGCGTCGCCGCCTTCTTCTGCGAGCCGGTGATCGGCGCCGGGGGCGTGCGGCCTGCACCCGAGGGTTACTTGCAGGCGGTGCGGCAGATTTGCCGTGAGCGCGGTGTGCTCTACGTCTCCGACGAGGTGATCACCGGGTTCGGCCGCTGCGGGGCCTGGTTCGCCAGCGGCCGTTTCGACCTCGAGCCCGACCTGCTGCTCTTCGCCAAGGGCGTCACGTCCGGTTACCTGCCGATGGGCGGCGTGCTCGTTGCGCCGCAGGTCGCCGAGCCCTTCTGGTCGCGCCCCGGCGCGGTCACCTGGCGGCACGGCTACACCTACTCCGGTCACGCCACCGCCGCGGCTGCGGCGCTCGCCAACCTGGCGATCATGGAGCGGGAACGCCTGCCCGAGCGCGCCCTCGGGCTCGAGGGTCGCCTCGCCGACGCACTGGAACCGCTCACCAAGCACCCCCTGTGCTCGGAGGTCCGAGCCGGCACCGGCGTGCTGGCGGCGATCCAGATCGACCCCGAGGCGCTGGCGAGCGACGCTGCGCTGCTGAACAAGGTGGTGCTCGAGCTGCGCCACGCCGGCGTGCTGACGCGCGTCATCGCCGGCGGGGCGCTGCAGGTCTCCCCGGCGCTGGTGATCAGCGAGGACGATCTCGCCACCCTCGCCTCGGCGACCTACGAGGCGCTCGACTCGCTGTCCTGAGCAGCGCCGGCCCGGCGCCTCCCTGCCACGGTCCGAGGCGACGAGGCCACCGCGAGCGGCGCCGGCGCCGGCGGCTGATCAGGGGCCCCGCGTTCTCGTGGGTGGGGCCGGCGCGGATTACCATCTGCGCCCGGAGCCACGAGGGCTCCGCTCGTCGGAAGTGCCAAGGGGGCATTCTGTGATCAGTGTCAATTCTGCTGCACGAGCCAAGCGCCTGCGTTTCGCCGTCCCGGTGCTGGTCGGCACGCTCGGCCTCGCCGGCGCGGGTGCCACGGCCGGGCTGGCCAGCGCGAGCGGCGCAGCCGCGGCGTCGAAGCCGACCTACGACATCGCCTACGAGGGCCCGCTGACAGGCGGTGACGCAGCAGCTCGGCCTGAACATGAAGTACGCCGTCGAGCTGGCGATCAACCAGGCCAACGCCGGCACCAGCCTTCGGCAGCCTGCCGTTCAAGCTGAAGTACACCGAGGCCGACGACCAGGGCTCGCCGACGCAGTCGCCTACCGCGGCGGAGTCGCTGGTCACCAACTCGAAGGTCGTCGCCGTCGTCGGCCCGGCCTTCTCCGGCGCCACGGCGGCCGCCGAGCCGAGCTTCTCGGGGGCGAACCTCGCCACGGTGAGCCCGTCGGCGACCAACCCGACCCTCGCCGCCGAGGGCTGGCACAACTTCTTCCGCGTGGTCGCCGACGACAGCATCCAGGGCCCCGCCGACGCCGAGCTACATCGCCAAGGTGCTCAAGTACAAGACGGTCGTACGTCGTGAACGACGCCAGCACCTACGGCGCGGGGCTCGCCGGCGCGGTGGCGTCGACGCTGCAAGCCAGTCGGCGTGACCGTCAGCACCCAGACCGCACCGGGCACGACGCAGTGCCAGGAAGGGCAGCGGCGACGTCTCGGAGTACCCGGCGCTCGCCACGCAGATCAAGGGCGCCAACCCGCAGCTCGTCTTCTACGCCGGCTACTACTGCGGCTTCGCTCTGCTTCGCCAAGGCCGCTGCGCGACGCCGGCTACACCGGCCAGCTGATGTCCGACGACGGCAGCCTCGACCCGCGCTACGTGACCCAGGCCGACCCCGAAGGTCGCCGACTGGCACGTACATCAGCTGCCCCTGCCGACACCGTCGCCACGGGCAAGGCCGGCAAGGCCTTCGCCGCGTCCAGTTCCAGAAGCTCGCCGGCTTCCCCGTCGGGACGTACTCGGCCGAGTCCTACGACGCGACCAACACGATCATCGACGTCATGAAGTCGCTCGGCTCCCACGATCACCCGCTCGGCGATCGTCGCCGCGCTGCACAAGGTGAAGTACATGGGCCTCACCAAGACGGTCAAGTTCCAGTCCGACGGCAACATCGTCGGTGACGCCGTCGACATGTACCGTGTACACGGCGGCAAGATCGTCCTGCTCGGCCTGATCCCCAACCTCATCAAGGCGGCCAGCTAGAGCTGACCGCGGGGCCCGCCTGCTGATCGCGCCTCGCGCGGTCAGCACGGGCCCAGTTCGGCTGCGCCGCGGGACCACCCGCGGCGCAGCCGCCGCCATCCGACGGGGACGACCGATGTGGCACAACTTCACCACCGAATTCTGGCGCCTTTCTCATCCAGGGCCTGGCGAACGGTTTCATCTACGCGCTGATCGCGCTCGGCTACACCCTCGTCTACGGCGTGCTCCGCCTGATCAACTTCGCCCACAGCGAGGTGTTCATGATCGGCGGCTTCGCCGGCTTCTTCGTGCTCCACGCGCGTGATCGGCAATCGCCGCAGCCGAGCGGCCTCCGCCTCGGTCGGCTACGTGGCGCTCGGCATCGCCGCCGGCGCTGCGGCCGGCGGCGCCGTCGCCTTCCTGCTCGAGCGCGTCGCCTACCGCCCGCTGCGCAAGCGCAACGCGCCGCGGCTGGCGTTCCTCATCAGCGCCATCGGCGCGTCGTACTTCCTGTACAACCTCGCCGGCAAGGAGTTCGGCCGCCTGACAGACGTCATCGCCGCCGCCGTTCACCAACGGGATCGTCTTCACCGTTCTTCGGGGCGCCGGTCCAGACTCTACTACGTCATCGTCGCCGTCGCGACCGATCGTGATGCTCGTGGTGCTCGACCGCGTCGTGGCGACGACGCGGCTCGGCCGCGGCATCCGCGCCGTCGCGCAGGACGCCGAAGCGGCGAGCCTGATGGGCGTCAACATCGATCGAGTCATCTCGCAGACCTTCGTCATCGGCGGCCTGCTCGGCGGGGCTGCCGGTTTCCTGTTCGGCCTCGGCAGCGGGGTCGTCTTCACGATGGGTTTCACCCCTGCGCTGAAGGCATTCACGGCCGCGGTGCTCGGTGGCATCGGCAACATCCGCGGCGCCATGCTCGGCGGGCTCGTGCTCGGCGTGGTCGAGAACGTGGCGACCATCTTCACCGGTCCGGCGTGGCGCGACGTCGTCTCCTTCGGCATCCTCGTGTTGGTGCTCATGTTCAGGCCGACAGGGCTGCTCGGGGAGAGCCTCGGCAGGTCGGCGTGACGATCGCAACCGATACCCGCCAGGGCGCCCGCGACGCGCCACAGCCCGCTCGGCCCGGCGCCCGCCCCCCGAGCGGCTCGTCGTGGCGACGACTCACCGAGCACCCGGACGTGCGCCGCCTCGGGGCTTGCCTGTTCGCGCTCGTCGTGCTCGCCGTGATGACGGGCCCCGACGGCTCCCAGGCGGACCCGGTCTCGGGGTTCGACGCCTCGCTGCTGCACCCTCGGATCTTCGGCTTCCTCGGCGCTGGGGTCGCCCTGTGGGCGCTCATGACCGTGCGCCGGCGCTTCACTCCCCAGGCTCAAGCCGTCAACGACTGGCTCGAGCGCCTGCCGAGCCGCTTGCTGCCCAACCGCTGGGCTCGCCTGGGGCTCTACGCCGCCGTGCTGGCCGTGGCGATCGCCGTGCCTCCTCAGCTCAACGCGTTCTGGCAGGAGGTGCTCGTCGACCAGATCGGCATCTTCGTGCTCCTGGCACTCGGGCTCAACGTCGTCGTCGGCTTCGCCGGGCTGCTCGACCTCGGCTACATCGCCTTCTACGCCATCGGCGCCTACACGGCCTGCTACTTCACCGGCACGTTGCCGATCCAGCCGCCCTTCGTGCTCAACCCCTTCTGGATCATCCCCTTGGCCGTCGTGGCGGCGATGCTCGCCGGGGTGATCCTCGGCATCCCGACGCTGCGACTGCGGGGCGACTACCTGGCGATCGTGACGCTCGGTTTCGGCGAGATCATCGCCGTCGCCGCCAACAACTCCTACGGCATCACCGACGGCGCGACCGGCGTGCTCAACGTGCCGCACTTCTCGGTCCACCTCTTCGGCCTCAACTACTCCTGGGGCGGCGACCAGCTGCCCTACTACTACCTGCTGCTCGCGTTCGTCGTGATTGCGGTTCTCGCCTTCTCCTCCCTCGAGAACTCCCGCGTCGGACGCGCCTGGACGGCGATCCGCGAGGACGAGGTGGCGGCGCAGGCGAGCGGGATCAACGTCCTCAAGTACAAGGTGATGGCCTTCGCCATCGGCGCGTCGACCTCGGGCTTTGCCGGGATGATCACCGCGAGCAAGATCAGTTTCATCGATCCGGCCGATTTCACCGTGCAGCTCTCGATCCTCGTCCTCGTGCTCGTCATCTTCGGCGGCATGGGCTCGATCATCGGGGCGATCGTGGGCGCGGCGTTCCTGCAGTGGCTCCCCTGGTTCGTTCGCGTGCACCCGACCGCGATCCCGGGCTTCGAGGTGACCGACCTCTACGTCTGGCTGGGCGCACTGCTCATCGTGATGATGATCTTCCGCCCGCAGGGGATGATCCCCTCTCGCCGGCGCCGTCGGGAGATCGGCCTCGCCGAGCACGGGATCGGGGCTGCCGACGCGCTCGGCCCCGGCGGCCCGGGGATGACCTGAGATGGCGCTCGCCTCCGCGGAGGGAACCGGGCCGCTCCCCACCCAAGAGGTCGTGGGCGCGGCCGTCGCGTCGGAGGATCCCATCGTCGAGGTCGAGCACGTGACGTTGCGCTTCGGCGGGGTGACGAGCCTGTCGGACGTCACCCTCGGCCAGCGCCGGGGCGAGATCCTGGCGGTGATCGGGCCGAACGGGGCGGGCAAGACCTCGCTGTTCAACTGCCTCACGGGCGTGTACATCCCCCAGCAGGGCATGATCACGCTTACCCCAGGGGTGCGGCGACGCCCGTCCGGCTGCTCCGCCCGGCGCGCCCGCTCCCCTGGCAGCGTCACGACCCGATCGCGACCGGCGAGCTCTCCGGCCAGAAACGAGCCCCCCGTTCGCGCAAGCCCAATCAGATCAACCGCCTCGGGATCGCCCGCACGTTCCAGGCCAGCCGTCTCTTCAACGCGCTGACCACGTTCGAGAACGTCAAGATCGGCGCCGAGTCGCGCCAGCACACGGGGCCGGTCGGGGCGATGCTGCACCTGCCGCGGACACGGCGCGAGGAGCGCGAGAGCGATCGCCGGGCGAGCGAGCTGCTCGAGTTCGTCGGGCTGCGCGAAGCCGCCAACGAGCTCGCCGCGTCCCTGCCCTACGGCGCGCAGCGCCGCCTCGAGATCGCACGCGGCACTCGCCACCCAGCCCGAGCTGCTGCTGCTCGACGAGCCGGCAGCGGGGACCAACCCCTCCGAGAAGGTCGAGCTCGCCCAGCTGATCGGGCGCGTCAACAGCGAGCTCGGCGTGAGCGTGCTGCTCATCGAGCACGACATGCGCCTGGTCATGTCGCTCGCGCAGCGCATCGTCGTGCTCAACTTCGGTGCGGTGATCGCCGCGGGGACCCCGGCCGAGATCCAGCGGAACCCGGCCGTCATCGAGGCCTACCTCGGCACCGCCGCCGAGGAGGGCGCCGACGCGAGCGACACGGGCGGCTCGATCCGAGACGCCGGCGACGGTACGGTGGCGCGGGCAGGCGCCGAAGCGCAGCGCCGTGCCGCACCCGCCGCCACAGGCGACGTCGGGGAACGCGACGCCGAGGGCAGCATCCCCGACCCGTTCGTCGCCGCCGAGTCCTGGCCGATCGCCTTCCCCGACAGCGAGCCACCGGGATCGGTCCCGCCAGAGGAGCGCTGAGCCGTGCTGCTCCAGCTGCGCGACGTCGAGGTCCGCTACGGCGCGATCCGCGCCCTCAAGGGCATCAGCCTCGAGGTGGATCAGGGCGAGATCGTCGCCCTGCTCGGGGCGAACGGGGCCGGCAAGACGACGACGCTGCGCACGATCTCGGGCATGGTCCGCCCGAGCCGCGGCATGGTGCTCTTCGACGACCTCGACATCACGCGCCTGCCGGCGCACGAGATCGTCGCCCTCGGCATCGGCCACGTCCCCGAGGGGCGGCGTGTCTTCCCCCGCATGACGGTGCTGGAGAACCTCGAGATGGGCGCCTACCGCAAGCGCGGCTCGATCAAGAGCGAGCTCGACCGCGTCTTCTCGCTCTTCCCGGTCCTCGGCGAGCGGCGCAAGCAGATCGGCGGCACGCTCTCCGGCGGCGAGCAGCAGATGCTGGCCATCGGCCGGGCGCTGATGAGCCAGCCGCGGCTCTTGCTCCTCGACGAGCCCTCGATGGGCCTCGCCCCGCTGATCGTGGCCCGGATCTTCGAGATCATCGCCGAGATCCGCCGCGGCGGCACGACGATCCTGCTCGTCGAGCAGAACGCCGCTCAGGCTCTGCAGCTCGCCGACCGAGGCTACGTGCTCGAGACCGGCGAGCTCGTGATGGCCGACAGCGCGCAGGGCCTGCTGCACGACGAGCGGGTGCGCGCCGCGTATCTCGGCGAAGGGGCTGCCTGACCCCACGTGGGAGCGCCCGAGAAGGATTCCGCGCGGCCGGCGACGACCGCGCCGGTGGGCCAGGCGACCGCGCCGGTGGGCCAGGCGGAGGAGCGCGCCCGCATCGCCTCGCTGCTCGCCGCGGCACGGGCGGGGCAGAGCGGCGTGCTGGTGCTGCGCGGCGAGCCAGGCATCGGCAAGACCACGGTGTTGCGCCAGGTCGCGGCCGACGCGGCCGGGATGACCGTCGTCACGACCCGTGGGTCCGCCTCCGAGAGCGCCACGCCGCTGTGCGCGCTCGCCGACCTGTTGCGGCCGGTCCAACCCGCCTGGGATCGGCTCGAGCAGCCCTGGCGCGACCTGATCGCCGGTGCCCTGACGCTCGACCCGGACGCGCCGGCGGTCAAGCGGCGCGCCTCGTTGCGCACCGCGACGCTGCTCGCGCTCGCGGCAGCGGCCGAGCAGACGCCGCTCGTGCTCGTGGTCGACGATGCGCAGTGGCTCGACGACGCCTCGGCCGCCGCGCTGCACTTCGTCCTGCGGCGCCTCGATGCCGAACCGATCGCCGTGCTCGTCGCCAGCCGCACCGGTGAGCCGTCGTTCGTCGACGGGGCCGGCTTCGACGAGATCGCGCTCGGTGGCCTCGGGCCCGAGGACGTGAGCGAGATCCTCGCCGCGCACGGGATGCCCGTCGCGCCGCGCGCTGCGTCGGCGATCAGCCGGGCGACCGGAGGCAACCCGCTCGCCTCGATCGAGTGCGCGCGCCTGCTCGACCCGGGCCAGCGCAGGGGCATCGAGCCGCTCCCCGACCCACTGCCGATCGGGCGAGAGATCGATCGTGAATTCGCCCGGCAGGTGCGCGCCCTGCCGGCGTCCTGCTCGCTCGCGCTGCTCCTGCTCGCTGCGGACGAGGAGGCCCGCCTGGCCGAAGCGGTCCAGGCGATGGCCGTGCTCGGCCTTGCCGTAGACGATCTCGCCGAGGCCGAGCGGCTCGGCCTGATCGAGCTCACCGGAGAGCTCGCCCGCTGGCGCCATCCGCTCGTCCGCCTCGCCGCGTATCACGTCGCGACCTCACCGGACCGCAGGCGCGCCCACCGCGCGCTCTCGACGGTCGTCTCCGACCCGTTCCGGCGCGCCCACCACATCGGCGCGGCTGCCGTCGGCCTCGACGAGGATGCTGCCTCGGCACTCGACGCCGCGGCGGAGACGGCGCGCTCGCTCGACCTGCCGGAGATCGCGATGGAGCTGTGGAGGCGTTCCGCCGAGCTGTCGGCGTCGCCCCACGATCGCTGCGGCCGCCTGACATCGGCTGCGCTCGCCGCGTCGGAGGCCGGCCGCCTCAGCGCCGGCGAGAACCTGGCGAGCCTCGCCGCGGCACTGGCCGACACGCCCGCCCAGCACGCACGCTTGGTCCAGCTGCGCTGTCGCTCGGTGTGGGCACTCGGCCACGTTCCCGTGCACGAGATGCTGGCCGACGAGGCCGACCAGGTGAGCGCCGTGGCGCCGGGCGTGGCGTCGCAGCTGCTCGCCGACGCGGCGATGAACGCGCTCGGCTGCGCGCTCGTCGACGTCTCGGTCAAGCACGCCGACGAAGCGCTCGCCCTCGCCGAGACGGTGGCGGATGAGCCGGGAAGCCTCGGCATCATCCGGGCGATCCGCGGCCAGATCCTCATCTGCGCCGGCCGCGCCGCCGAGGGATACCGGCTGCTCGAGGAGAACCAGGAGGCGATCGACGCGGATCGCTCGCTCGTCGCCCTGTTCATGTGCTTCGGCCGGATCATCGCCGAGGACTTCGACGGCGCCCGCGAGCGCCTCGAGCGCTTCGTGGAGAACGCCCGGACCGCGGGCGCGGTCGAGGCCATCGGCTACCCCCTCGGCCATCTCGCCGACCTCGACCTGCGCACCGGGAACTGGGCGCGCGCCTACGCCCGTGCGTGCGAGGCGGCGCAGGCAGCCGAGCTCGCCGGACAGCACTCGATCCTCCACTTCGGTCTCGCCTGGATGGCGCGCATCGAGGCGCTCACCGGGCGCGACGCCCTGTGCGCCGAGCACTGCGACGTGGTGATCGAGGCGACGCGCGAGTGCGACCAGGCGCTCTACAGCTACGCCCTCGTCGCCCGGGCGGACCTGGCCCTCGGGCGCGGTCAACCGGCGCGGGCCATCGAGGCGTATCGCGAGCTGCGCGAGCTGCAAGCCAGCCGCGGCGAGCCGGACCAGGCGATCACCCCGTGGCTGCCCGGCCTCGTCGAGGCGCTCGTCATGCTCGGGCGGCGCGACGAGGCCGCCGACGCGTTCGCCGCGGGGCGCGAGGCGCTGCAGCGCGACGAGCGGCGCTGGCCGCGAGCCGTCGCCGGCCGGCTCGCCGGGGTCCTCGAAGAGGACGACGTGGCGCGCGAGGCGGCTTTCGCCGCGGCGCTCGTCCTCCACGACGAGCTGCCGATGCCTTTCGAGCGGGCGCGCACGCAGCTCGCGCTCGGCACGGCGCGCCGGCGTGCCGGTCAGCGGCGCGCCGCCCGCGAGCCGCTCGCCGCCGCCCATCGCGCCTTCGTCGCGCTCGGCGCCGAGCCTTGGGTCGAGCGGGCGGCGCGCGAGCTCTCCGCAACAGGCGAGCGCGTGCGGGCGGGGCTCTCGCCGACCCAGGTTCAGCTCAGCCCGCAGGAGCTGTCCGTCGCCACGCTCGTCGCCGAGGGTCGGACGAACCTCGAGGTCGCCGCCGCGCTGTTCCTCAGCCCGAAGACCGTCGAGGCGCACCTGTCGCGGGCCTTCCGCAAGCTCGGCGTGACGAACCGCTCCCAGCTCGGCAGGATCGTGCGCGAGCGGTACGGCGACGACGTCACTGCGCGCTCTTCGGAGTGAACAAAGCAGTACCGGCACGCAGCGTGGCAAGTCGCCACCCTCAGCGTGGTGCGATGAGCCACGTGACCAAAATGTAGGGAAATCCCTCAAGCGCTCGCCGGGCGCGCCTCGCGAAGCTTCAGCGATGCGCCGAGGACCTGCCGTTCCCGCCTTGCGGCGTTGAGCCTGCGGTCGGGGCCTCGCCGGCGTCACAGCCGGCGAGTCGTGCGGAGCGTCCGAACTCGTCGCGGCCTGCCCGCACGGAGTCGCGTCGTTGCGTGCAGAGTGCGCCGGGTGGTTGCCCGCTCGTTCACGGCCGCCGCCGCCGTGCTGCTCGTCCCGCTCGTCGCCGTCCAGTTCGACGCCCGCCCGGCGGACTCCGGGCCGCCGTCGGCGCTGCTCGCGCCCGGGACGATCGTCTACGGAGCGTCGATCGCCGGCCAGAGCGACACCGTGGACACGCTCGCGCCTGGCTCGAGCTCGCCGGTCACCCTGCTCTCGGGCAACGACAACTACGACGAGCCGGTGCTGTCGCCGAACGGCGAGTACCTCGCCTTCCGCGAGGGGGCCGACGAGCCCCTCGACTCCGAGAACGTCTACATCGAGGACCTGGCGACCGGCGCCCCGCCCGTCGAGGTGCTCGACACAGCGAACGGCCTCGACCCGATCGCCTACTACAGCTTCGACGCGACCAGCTCGTCGCTGTACGCCGACCAAACCGACAATGCGCGCTCGACCTGCGACTTCGTCGTCTTCCCGCTCGACCAGCTGACCACCGTCGGCTCGGCGGGGCCGCCCCCGCCCGTCGCTGGCAGTGTCTTCACCGACGGCACCCCGTACTGGTCGCTCGGCCGTTCCCCGCTTCCGAACTGCACGGACACCTCGGGCAACGACACGGTGGACGGCCAGCCGATCGACCCGGTGCAGGTGCCGGGCACGACCTCGACCTTCTTGGCAGCCGAAGGGCGCTTCGGGCTGTACGAGGTGACGCCCGGCGACAGGGGCGACCCGAGCGGGACGCCGATCCAGACGACCACGGACCGCGCCGGCTTCGGCGACGTCGGCCCCCTCGCCGTGAGCGCCGACGGCTCGCAGGTCGCCTGGGTCTCCCAGTTCGACGCCGATGGCGAGATCACCCCGGCAGAGGGCAACCTCGTCACGGCGCCGACGGACGGCAGCTCCGGAGCCAGCGTGCTCACGGGCTTCGCCCTCGACTCCCCGACCGACCATGTGCTCGGCGAGCCCGTCTGGTCGGCCGACGGGAGCGAGGTGCTCGCCGCCGCCGAGGTCGGTGGCGTGCAGGGGATCTGGGCGTTCCCCGACAGCGCCGACGCGCAGCCGAGCCTGGTCGCCGCGGCGGCAGCCGGTGCCGACTGGCTCGCCGGCGTCGTGCCGGCGGACGCGAACGCCCTCACCCTCGTGCACGACCCGTTCACAACCAGCGACGCGTGGGAGCAGAGCTTCTCCCCGACCGCGTACAACACGGCGACCTCGGGCGCCAGCGGCGCCAGCGGGCCGAGCGGCGCGCCGGCGACCTCGCCGTGCCTCACCGCATCGTCCAACTCCGACAACGAGTACCCGGTGCCCGGTTGCGGCCAACCGACGCCGGACAGCGTCCGGGTCCGGGGCGCTGCGCCTCACCGACAGCGGCAGTGACGAGGCGAGCGACCTCGTCGACTACCAGCCGTTGCCGCTCTCCGCCGGGCTCCAGGCCACATTCACGACCTCGATGTACGGAGGGAGCGGCGGCGACGGCATCTCCTTCTTCCTCCTCGACGGGCTCTCCAACCCCGAGGCCACCGCCGTTGGTGCCGGCGGGCTCGGCTACGCCCCCGACCCGGACACCGGCTCGGACGGCATCGCCGGCGCCTACCTCGGGGTCGGCCTCGACGAGACCGGCGCGTTCACCGACGACTCGGGCGGCAAGGACGCCGGCTGCAGCGGGACGAGCTACACGCCAGGGACGCTGCCCGACGCCCCCGGCGGCTACCTTGCCGTGCGCGGCCCCGGCTCCGGTGTCAGCGGCTACTGCCTGCTCGGTATGAGCACCCTCGCTGGCGGCGGCCAGGACCTGCGCGGCGACGGCACCACGCGGGCCGGCTCGGCGCGCACGGTCACCGTCTCGGTGCCGCCGGCCAGCGCACCCACGGCCGAGCAGCAGGTCACCGTCACGATCTCGTTCCCCGGACGCCAGTCGGCGAGCGTGTCCACCCCCCTGCCCGAGCCGCGGCCGGCCACGGTGTACGTCGGGTTCGGAGCGTCGAGCTCGTCGGCCACCGACGTGCACGAGGTGCAGGACCTGACCGTCTCGACCCTCGCCGTGCCGCAGCAGCCGGTGCTGCAGCTGTCGGCCTACACCGACGGCGGCGAGACCGCCGGCGGGAGCACGACGCTGCACCTGCAGGGCGACCTGCAGTACTTCGGCGGCAACGAGAGCGAACCGGTCACCGCCGGCGTGGCGCTGCCGCCGGGCCTGACGGTGGGCGGCCCGGTGACGTCGCCCGGGTGGTCCTGCCCCGACGCCTCGGTCGGGATCGACGAGATCAGCTGCAGCACCGCTGCAACGACGGTGCAGGCCGACGACAGCCTGCCCGAGCTCGACGTGCCCGTCGCGATCGCCGGCGGGGTGTCGGGGACCGTGGACATCACCTCTTCGATCGGGTCGGCCGACGCGATCGAAGCGTCCGCCGTCACCCCGGTCAGCGTGTCCGGCGGGGCCGCGACCACGACGTCGACCTCGCAAGCCACGACCACCTCCGAGGCGGCGACCACCACGACCGGCGCCGGCCCGACCACCACGTCGGGGCCGACAACCACCTCGACCTCCGGGCCGACAACCACGTCGACCTCGGGGCCGACGACCACCTCCGGCCCGACGACGACCTCGACCTCGAGCCCCACCTCCACCTCGGGGCCCACCGGAGCAGGCTCGTCGACCACCTCGACCTCCAGCACGAGCACGAGCACCTCCAGCACGAGCACCTCCAGCTCCAGCACGAGCACCAGCACGTCCAGCACGAGCACCTCGACGACCGTGCCGGCGGCGACGCCGCCGTCGCTGCACTTCGCCGGCCCGACCACCGTGCAGACGGGCTCGACGAGCACGATCGGCCTCACCGTCGCGGGCGGCTCGTCGGGGACGACGGGGGCACCGCTCGTCTCGGTGCTGCTGCCGACCGGACTCGGCCTCGGCGACGCGGCTGGCGCATCGCAGGTGAGCTCGACGGGCTGGGGCACATGCGAGACCTTCGTGACCTTCGGCACCAGGGTGTTCAACTGCCAGGCGGCGGCTGCGGTCCCCGCCGGCGACTCCTCGCCCCCGCTCGACCTGCAGATCGGCGCCGGAGCCGTCGGCGGGGTGAGCATCCGGGTCACGGCGATGCTGACGGGGTCGCCGACCGCGAGCGAGCTGCTCGCGGTACAGCTAACCCAGCACGCCATCCTCGACGCGTCGCTCGTCGGCGCGTCGTCGATCGTGCCGGGCGAGGCCGAGACGGTCCAGCTCGACGTCGGCAACGGCGGCAACGCGGCCACGACCGGCGCGACCCTCGTCACGATCCCGCCGGTCGGGTCCTTGAAGGCGACGGGCGGCTCCGGGCCGGGATGGTCCTGTACCCCGATCCCGGTCACCGGCGTGCTCGTCTGCTCGCGTGCGGGCACGATCCCGGCAGGCTCGGGCGCGCCGGCACTGCAGTTGCACCTGCTGCTCGCCGGCAACCCCGACGACCCGGTCAGCCCGGGGACGGCCGTGCAGCTCGGCGCCGACGTGGTCTCGACCGACGTGAGCGGAGCGATCGCCGTCTCGCCCTCGCTCACCCTCGCCGTGCGCAGCGTCGGCAGTCCCGAGCTCTACGAGACGCGGACCCTCGCCGCCTCGCCGCCCGCCGACAGCGTCGAGCAGGACGTGATCGTCGGCAACGACGGCAACGGGGCCACGTGGCCCGGCGTCGACTTCACCGAGCAACTCCCCGCCGGGTTCACCGCAACGGGCACCTCGAGCGATTTCACCTGCAGCCAGAGCGGGACGACGCTGTCGTGCACCGACTCCGGCCAGCTTGCCCCCGGCCAGCACGCAGCAGCGCTCCAGCTCGTGCTCAAGGCGGGCTCCTCGGCCGGCCAGTCCGCCGCGGACGCCTTCGAGGCCGGCGGCTCGGTGGCGATCTCCGACGAGGTCTCGACCGGGACGGCCGGCGACGTCGTCTCGAAGTCCTACAGCTACGACCTGGCGATCCCGGCCTCACAGGTGCTGCCGCCGGAGCCGCAGCTCACCGCCACACCGGCGGTGACGACGGTCTCCAAGGGCGAGTCGACGAGCGTGACGCTCACCCTGTCCAACGGGCATCCCGGCTGGCCCGAGCTGCAGCCGATCGTCTTCGCCGCGCTCTTCCCGCCCGGCACGACCATCGACGCCGCGAGCCTGCCGCCGGTGCCGGGCACCCCGACCCCGGCGCTGCACGCCATGGACCGGCTGTTGCACCCCAACCTGCTCGCGTTGACGCTTCCGCAGTTCGCCTGCACGACCTCCCAGCCGGCCAACTTCGGCGTGGCGGCGATCTGCGTGGAGTACTCGCCCGGCGGCTCGCGCGACTTCGCCGGCGGGTCGATCAGCATCCCCTACCGCCTGCCGAGCGACGCCGGCGCCACGTACACCGTGACGGCGGGTATCGCCGTTCCCGGCGCCGACGCGCTGCCGACGGCCACGCTGCTCGGCTTTGCCGAGGAGGCGCTGCGCAACGTCGGCCAAGCCGCCCTCTACGGCTCGGTGCTCGACGCGCAGCTGCCCGACCGCGTCACCCTCAATGTGGTCGGCTTCGCCGCCGACGCCGGCGCCGACCAGCGCCTCTACGCCGCCTCGCCCTCGGCCTGCTCGGCGGCGCAGGTCTCCTCGAGCGGCGCCTGCACCTCCGGCTCCTCGACCTCGGGCTCGCCGACGAGCGCCCCGACCCTCGTCACCCTCGACGGGTCGCAGACCCCGAGCGACGGGCTGCCGCAGACGTTCGCCTGGTGCGAGGTCTCCGCCACCCCGATCACCGACTGGCTCACGCCGACCAGTCAGCCGTCGGACCCGAACAACGTGCCCCCGACCGGCGGCCCGGGCAGCCCAGGCTTCCTGCTGCTGCCGGGCAGCCACCTGTGCGGCTCGGCCGGCCCGGCCGCCTGGGGCTCGCGACCGTCCTTCTACGCCCCGGTGGTCTCGGCGCCGACGACGATCGTGTTCGAGCTGTACGTCACCGACGGCTCGTACACCTCGAGCGACGAGACCGAGGTGACGCTGCTCCCGCCGGCGAACACCGCACCGCCGAGCGTCGGCGCGCCGACGGCCTACCGCTGCGCGATACCGATGGCTCCGGCTGCCGACGTGGGCGGCCGGCTGCAGTGCCCCGGCGGCCCCGCGGCCGACCCGCTGCTCCCCCTCGCCGCTGGGTACACGCCGCCCACCGGCATGCCGATCGTCGTGCAGGCGACCGGCAGCGACACCGAGGGCCTGCCGATCGACTGGACCTGGAGCGTCGTCGAGCCCCAGCTCGGTGGCCCCGCCCTCACCACCGGGAGCTTGCCGAGCGGGATCCAGTTCGGGCAATTCGCCTGGCCGGCCGCCACGAGCTTCGTCCAGGTGCAGGCGCAGGCCTCCGTGGCCGTCACGGTGTACTCCACCTCGAGCGCCAAAGCGCAGCTCGAGCACGCCCAGGACAGCAACAGCGTGCTCGTCGGCGCGGCCCCCGCTCCCCTCGGTGTGGCGGTGAGCGAGACCGTGGGGGGCACCCTCGAGCCCGCACCGGTCCCCGTCGCCCCCGGCCAGTCGTTCATCCTGACCGCTGCCGACACCGGTGCCGACGCATCGCGCACGGCGGGCACCGACTTCTTCTGGAGCCAGCCCGTCCAGTCCGGGCCGGTGGCGATCTCGGCGCACGGCCTCGGCGGGGCCAGCGTCACCCTCGACATGCCCGACAACGCGACGGTCGGCGAGGACCTCACCTTCGAGGTGTCGGCGAGCCTCGGCACGGCGCCCGAGGGGCGCTCGGGCGAGCAGACGATCACCATCCCGGTCGGACCGCCGGCGCCACTTCGCGTCTCGCTGCCGAGCGGCTTCGTCGGCCAGGTGGTCGGCGGCGCGTCGGGCGGCTCGCTCACCCTGCCGGCGCCGACGGTGACGGGCGGAGTCCCCTTCGTCCCGCGGTTGGGCTCGATCGTCGTCGTCCGGCCGTACCACTACTCCTGGAGCATCGCCTCGCCGGCAATCGCCTGCGGCAGCTCCGGGACGCCGGCGTTGAGCGGCGCGAACACCGCCAGCCCGACCCTCACCGTCCCCTGCACGACGACGGGCTCCGACCTGCTCGACCTCACCGTCACCGACGCATCGGGTGACAGCGCAACCGTGGTCGTTCCCGTCGACGACGGCACCCCGCCGGCGCCGGTGAGCGTGCCGCCCGGGGCCCCGACGAGCGCCAGCACGACGACCACCACCACGACCGCTGGCGGTGGCACGACCACCACGACTGCCGGCGGCGGCTCGACGACCACGATCGCCTCCGGGGCGAGCGGCGCCTCGGGGGCGAGCGGCGCGTCCGGGTTGCTCTCCTGTGGCGGGCTGCTCGCCGCGCTGGCGAGCGCGCTGAACAAGCAGCAGGTCCCCCTCGTCACGCTCGGGCCGGTGACGGTCAGCTTCGGCAAGGTGACCATCCAGAGCTCGGCGTGCGACAGCGGCTCGGCGAGCTTCTCCGGGGCGTCGTTCTCGATCTCGGGAGGAGTGCTCACCGGCACGAACCTCTCCGGGTCGGTCTCGGTGAGCCCCAACCAGGTCAAGTTCACCTCGGGCACCTTCACGTTGCCGTCGAGCTTCGGCCTCTCCACGGCCAGCATCACCACGCCCATCTCGATCGATCTGGACGACGACACCTTCTCCGGAGCGCTGACCTTCGCCGGCCTGCCGGTGCTGCACGTCCCGAGCTTCATCACCAACGCCGTGACGACCGTCTCGTTCGGCACCAACATCTCGGTCGCCGCCAGCGCGACGGTCAACCCCCCCGGCGGGCAGGGCGGGCCCGGGACGATCGCGATCAACGCCACGTTCCCGCTCGACACCGCGGGAACGGACACGAGCGGTGCAGGCAGCTGCGGCTCGAACGAGTGCGCCTCGCTCACCGTCACCAACCTGAGCCTGCTCGGCGTGGTGCTGAACGCCAACGCCCAGATCGACCTCACCGGCGCGGTCCCACCGTCGGTACAGCTCACCGCCACGGGCACGCCGGCGCTGGCCCACCTCCCCGGCGGGCTCGGCTTCAGCCAGCTGACGGCGACCTGGACGCCATCGGCCTTCACCGTGACCTTGACGGGCACGGCGTTCACGGGCGCGGTGAAGGTCGTGGCGACGGGCGACTACGAGGACTCCGACGACTGGAGCCTGACGGCGACGGCGACCCCGACGGCGAGCGGGGGCTCGAGCTGGACCCCCCTGCCACAGCTGAGCATCGCCTCGTCCTCCTCCTTCGTCGGCACGCTCTCGGACAGCTCGGGCAACGTCACCGCCGACCTGCTGCTCACCCTGAACGGCTCCTGGCAACCGGTGAGCGGCGTCACCGTCACCGGCCTCAGCGCCGAGCTCACCGACGCGAGCCTCCCGACCGCGTGCAGCAGCCTCAGCAGCTCCGGCGGCTCGGGCAGCTCGTCGCCGGGCGACCTCTACTTCGTCCTCGCCGGCAACGCGAAGATCGCCCTGCCCGGTGGCGCGGCGCCGGCGCTCGTCGCCGCCGACGGGTGCGTCGACCTCGCCGGCGACGACTCCGGTAGCTGGGTGCTGCAAGCAACGGCCAACCTGCAGGAGTGGAAGCCCGTCTCCTCGCTCGACGTCGAGCTGCAGAGCGTCGGCTTCACGCTCTCCTACGACTCGAACTCGTCGGACTTCGCCCTCACCGCCACCGGCCAGGCGACGATCTTCGGCGCCACCTGCCAGGGCAAGGTCAGCGTCGACGCCTTCCCCGACAACCCCGTCCTCGTCGTCGACGGCACCTGCGGCGGGGCGGTCGACGGGATCTCCCTGCCCGGGCTCGGCTCCGCGCACGTCATCCTCGCCACCGACTCGGTGCCGGGCTACGACGTCGGCTCGCTCGGGCTGCCCCCGCCGCAGGGCTCGACGACCGCGCCCGACCAGCACATCGACCTCTCCGACGGGCTGACCCTCGTCGCCGGGTTCGCCCTGCCGAGCAATCTCTCCGACTTCGTGCAACAGGACGTGCTCTCCTCCTCGGGCGGCGGGGCACCGCCGCCGGCGCTGCTCGTCACGGCCAACCTCGGCTCGGCCGGCATCACCCTCACCGGCAAGCTCGAGCTCAACGGGTCGCCCTGCGCCCTCCCCGCCGGGGTGAGCGCGGCGCTGCAGAGCGAGTACGAGCAGGGTCTGTGCCTCTTCGACGTGAAGAGCGTCGGCACCTCGCTCGCCCTCGACTCGATCTACCTGCAGATCTCGCTCTCGGGGACCTTCGGCATCGGCGCGACCGCCCAGCTCGCCGTGCCGGGCGACGGACAGTCGAGCGGCGGCAACGCGGTCGCACCGACGCTGCTCGATTTGAACGCCGAGCTCGAATTCGACCTCGACGGCCCGTCGATCACCGCCTCCTTCGCCCTCTCCGGGGGCGCCGGGACCGGCTGCGCTGCCTTCCCCAACGACTGGTGCAACGCCTTCGGCCTGCAGGGCCTCGATATCGCCGATCTCGTCATCGACGGCGGGATCGACTTCGGCAGCGGCATCCCGACACCGACGATCGGCTTCGGCGCGACGGTCGACAGCCTCCCGAGCGCCGTGCAGGACGTGCTCGGGATCAACCCCGCAGACCACGCGCCGATCACCTTCGCCGTGCAGATCTCGGCCACCGCACCGGCGTTCCAGTTCAGCCTCGGCGCCGACAACGGGCAGAACTTCCTCTACCCGCTGTGGCCGGTCGCCGAGGCAGGCGCCGGCCAGCTGCAGCCGGTGAACTGCCCCGCGGGCTCGCAGAGCTTCGGTTGCGCGCTCGGCATCGAGCAGGCGAGCCTCGTCGTCGCCCTCGGTGAGGTGACGCTCGGGCCCTACACCTACCAGCCGGGCTTCAACCTCCAGTTGCAGGGCGAGCTGCTCGGCACGCCCTTCTCGGGCGCGGCGGTGATCGCCCTCGCGCCGACCCCGTACATCGAGCTCGAGGCGAGCGTCGGCGCCTTCACCGTCGCCGGGCTGTCGATGCAGCAGACCGCGTTCACCCTCGCCATCTCGCCGCCGGGCATCACACCCCCGACCCTCGGCGGCTCCTGCCCTGGCGCGCCGGCGCAGATCCCCTCCGGCTTCTACCTGAACGCCTGCGGCGGCTTCGACTTCGGCTCGACCTCGGCCGAGGGCAACCTGACGGTCGAGGCGAGCCCGTCGGACAGCTCCAACCCGTTCCAGTTCAGCTTCAGCGCCTCGCTCGGCAACGTCACGATGGGGCCGGTCACCCTCGACCAGCTCGACCTCTACGCCGAGGCGACCGCCGGCGGCCTCGCCCTGCCGTCGTTCACCCTCGGCGCCAGCGCGACCGTGAACGTGCTCGGCAACACCGTCTTCGTCGACGGCGGGATCAACCTGAGCCCGCTCGGGATCGTCACCGGCGCCAACCTCGTCGCCGGCGCGCAGCAACAGTGCAGCGGCGGGAGCTGCACGAGCACACAGCCGGGCGTGAAGATCGGCGGGGTCACCCTGGGCGGCCGGGGCTGCAGCTACCTCGTCTCCCAGATGGGGCTGCAGCTGCCCTCGAGCGTCCAGCTCACCACGAGCGGGCCCTGCGTCGGCGTCGGATTCAACGCGAGCGACGTCACCGACCCGCTCAGCCTCGGCGTCTCGGGCTCGTTCCAGGCATCCGGCTTCACCGCCTCGGTGCTCGGCTTCGTCGGTCCGACCGGGCTCTCCTTCAGCGGCTCGCTGACACTGCCCTCCTCGCTTCCGATCAACGGCACGGTCGGCGTCGCCGGAGCGGTGTACTTCGGGCCGAACGTCGCCGACGCGCCGCCGGTCACCGACCCCGAGGGCGACAGCTGCACCCCCCAGCCGGGCGACTTCTACTTCACGACGGGTTCCTCCCAGCCCGCCGACGGCACGCTCCCGGCGGAGAGCTCCGAGAGCGGCCTTTCCGTGTTCGGCTTCCCGGCGTCCTTCTCGCTCGGCGTCGGCAACGTGTCGGGTTGCGGCAACTGGGTGAACGGCTCGGCGTCGTTCGGTCCCCTCCAGGTCGCGGGTGCCATGTCGGACAACAACGGGACCTTCCGTGCCTGCCTCACCGCTTCTGGCTCGGTGAACCTGGGCTGGGCGAGCCTGAACGGGGCACAGGCGACGGTCGCTGTCGACGCCGAAGGCGGCTGCAACGGCTTGGGCAGCGCGGTCTACCCCTTCACCGGCATCGACGTCAACGGGACCGTCGACCTCGGCAACCCGACGGTGTTCTCGGCCAACGTCGACGGCGAGCTGGCCGACGAGAGCGGGTCGGTGGAGTTCTGCCTCGAGGGCTCGGCCAACCTGCAAGTACCCGACCTCACTTCGAGCGCGTACGCGTATCTGTACTCGGGCGACGTCCCCGGCTCGGACTGCGACCAGCAGGGGCTGCCGGCCGGGCTGTTCGCCAACGCCAAGGTCTCCGCCGACGGCGGCAACGTCGCCGCCTCGGGGATGGTGAGCGTGGACACCAACGACGGATCGCTCGCCTTCAGCGGGACGGGATCGATCACGGTGGTCGGCCAGACCTTCGGCTACACCGCCAACTTCTGCTCCGGCGACGACTGCCAAGGGTGGGGCTTCGCTGCAGGCTTCACCGGCAGCTTCACCTGGAACGACTTCACGCTGCAGGCGACGATCACCGGCAACGACGTCGCCGCGAGCATCAGCGTGCCGCAGACCAGCGTCAGCTACTGCCTGCCAGACGGATCCTGGAACGACCCGAAGAACGAGAACGTCTGTGCCCAGGCGAGCTTCTCGGGATCGATCTCCTTCGACACCGCGGCGCCCTCGGCGAGCTTCGACTGCAACGCGAGCATCGACACGCAATACAACAACCTCCCCTGGCCGTTCAATTCCGGCGGAGGGCCGAGCTTCAACAACGTCGGCTTCCAGCTCTCGAGCCTGTCGATCACGACGCCCAAGGTCGACTTCGGCGGCGGCGTGAACGCAGTCTTGAACGGCGTGTTCTCGTTCCTCGGCATCGGCATCAGCCTGCCGCAGGCCTTCAGCATCCCGGTGCCGGTGTGACGTCGCGCCCCATCGTCGGGCCGACAGGGCCGCAGCCATCGCCACAGCCGCGGGGGACTCGCGCATCGCGCCGGCGCGGCCATCGTCGGCGCCGTCGTGTCGCTGCTGCTCCTCGCCGCCCCGTCCATCGCCGCCCCGTCGCTGGCCGCCACCGTGGCGCGGCCCGCCACCGCGCCGGGCAACGACGACGCGGCGAGCTGCTCGGTGATCGCCACCACGGGCTTCGCCGGCTCGACCACGTTCTCGGGCACGACCGCCGGCGCCGGCTCGGAGCCGAACGAGCCGCACGGCAGCGGCGAGGCGACCGTGTGGTTCTCCTTCACGGCGACCCAACCGGGCCTGGTCTACCTGCTCCCGGTGCAGGACGGCCCGGGCACCGACGTGCACGTGTACACCCAAGCCGGGTCGCCCGACTGCCCGAGCAACCTGGGCGCGCTCGCCGAAGTCGGGGTCTCCTCCTCCGACGTCGGCGGCAGCTCGAGCGACCGGCCCGACGCAGCGGTCATCCCGGCAATCGAGGGCGTCAGCTACTACATCCAGGTCGAGGACCCCTCCGGCGCCGGCGCGGCCTTCAGCTACGACCTGCTCCAACCGACCGGTGGCGAGCCCCCCAACGACGACTTCGCCGCCGCGGCGTCACTCGACAGCGCGCTGTCGCAGGCAGCGGCCGGCAACGGCAGCGCCGACCCGGCCGCCGTCGGGTACACCGCAGACGCCACCACCGAGCCCGGCGAGCCGGGGCCGGGTGGTTCGCCGCCGTCGAAGTCGGTGTGGTTCGAGCTCGACGTGCCCGCCGCCCCGAGCGCGGGCTCGCCCGTGTCGATCACCCTCACCGCCCAGACGCTTCCCGCCGAGCCGACCGGGATCAGCCTCGGGCTGTGGTCGGGCAGCTCGCTCGCCTCGCTGACCCCGCTCGGCGCGGCGAGCGCCGGCGGCAGCGGGCAGGCCGTGCTCCCGCTTCCCGCGGGCGCGAGCGGCCGCGTCTATGTGAGTGTCGACGGGCCGGAAACGTGGTTCACCCTCGACCTCGCCGAGCAGAACGTCCCGCCGCCGGACAACTCACCGCCGGTCATCGTCTGCCGGCCGCCGGGTGGATGGACGAGCTCGCCCGACGTGCCCTGCACGGCGAGCGACAGCGGCAGCCCGCTCGTGCACGCCTCCGACGCCAGCTTCACTCTCGTCGCCGATGTCCCCGAAGGCGTGGCGAGCGCGTCCGCGGTCACCGACTCGCATGGGGTGTGCAATCAGGCCGGCAATTGCGCAACAGCAGGCCCGTACACGATCGAGGTCGACCGCTCCGCCCCGGCGGTCGACTGCACGAACCCGCCGAGCGGCTGGTCGGCCGACAACGTCACGATCACCTGCTCGGCCAGCGACACCGGCTCGGGGCTCGCCGATCTCTCCGACGCCTCGTTCTCGTTGTCGACCACCGTGCCCGCCGGCAGCGAGGACGCCACGGCGAGCTTCCCCGCCCATCCGCCGGTGTGCGACCAGGTCGGCAACTGCACCCCGGTCCCCGACACCGGGACGGCCAAGGTCGACCGGGCACCCCCGACCGTGCACTGCGACGGCCCCCCTTCCGGCTGGACCGACAGCCAAGGCTCGGTGAGCTGCACCGCCCACGACGCCGGTTCGGGGCTCGCGCAGGACTCCGAGAAGTCCTTCTCGCTCACCACCTCGGTGCCGCCGGCGACGGCCGACGCCACCGCGCACACGGATTCCGTACGCGTCTGCGACCTCGTCGGCAACTGCACCGTCGCCGGTCCGGTCGGACCCTTCCGGGTCGACCTGACGATGCCGGCCGCCAGCTGCTCGCTGCCCACGGGCTGGACCAGGGGCGACAGCCTCGACATCGCGTGCAGCGCGAGCGACGCCGCTTCGGGGCTGGCCGCCTCCTCGCCGGCAACCTTCACGTTGCATGCCAGCATTCCCGCCGGGATCGACGGCACGGCGACCAGCGGCTCTCAGAGGATCTGCTCGCTCGCCGGCGACTGCACCACCGCCGGCCCGTACCCCGTCTCGCTCGCCGACGCGCCGCCGCAGATCACCTGCGCCTCGGTACCCACCACCTGGCAGGCCGGCGCCGTGACGGTCGACTGCGAGGCGAGCGATGCCGGAGCCGGCCTGTCCGACCCCGCAGACGCCCATTTCGGCCTCGTCGCCAGCATCCCGCCGGGCGCGACGGACGGCGCGGTCGCCTTCGGCCGGAAGACGGTCTGCGACACCGTCGGCAACTGCGCAACGTCGCCGACCCTGCCGAGCGTGGCGATCGACCAGCAGCCGCCGAGCCTGCACTGCGCGCCGGTGCCGAGCGGGGTGCAGGACATGGAGGTCGTGATCGCCTGCAGCGCGAGCGACTCCGGCTCGGGCCTCGCCGACCCGGCGGACGCCAGCTTCGAGCTGACCACCTCCGTCGGCGCCGGGCACGACAACCCGGCCGCCACCACCTCGAGCCGTCGGGTGTGCGACGCCGTCGGCAATTGCGTCACCGCCGGTCCCTTCACCGCCGACGTCGACCTGCGCTCGGCCCCGGCCGGCGCCGCGCCGCGCATCGAGTCCCCCGGCACGGTGCTCGTGCTCGCCGCCATCGCCGGCGGTGGCTCGGGCGGGCACGGCAGCTCGCCGCTCGTGCCGGTGCCCTTCGACCCGCCGGCCACGGCGGGCGGCGTCGGCATCGTGCAGACCGCGTGCAGCCCGGGCCCGGCGGCGCTGTTCCGCCTCGGGCTCACGCTCGTCACCTGCGGAGCGATCGACCAGGCGGACCAGGCGAGCGAAGCCAGCTTCTGGGTCTCGGCCAGCCTTGCCAGCGCGCTCGCGCCGCTCGGCGACGCCCGGCAGGGCGCGATGTGGCGAGCGGTCGGGGCAGGCTTCTCCCCGGGCAGTGCCGTGAGCGTCGAGCTCGGCAGTGCCCGCCTCGCCACGACCAAGGCCGACGCAGCCGGCCGCGTCGACACGCTCGTCACCATCCCGCTCTCGACGCCGATCGGGGACCAGACCCTCGTCGTGCGCGGCAGGACGGCCTCGGGCGAGCCGCTGCTCGTGGTCACGCCGATCGTCGTCGCGGTCTCGCGCACCCACGCGACGAGCGACGCGCTCGTGGGCGGCGCGCCCGCGCCGCTGGCTGCCTCGGTGACGATGGCCATGCCGCGGCGCGGCCCGGCCCTCCCGCCGGCGCACCTGCTGCCCGTAGCCGGCCGCCCCAACGGCACGGCGGGCCTCGGCCTCGCCCCGCCTCCCCGTCCCGCAGCGGTCACCGGCACGACCCTGCCGCCGGCAGGGACGACAGCGCCTCCGGCCGCGACGACGGCGCCTCCGGCGGGCACGACAGCGCCTCCGGCGGGCACGACAGCGCCTCCGGCGGGCACGACAGCGCCTCCGGCCGGGACGTCCGGGGTGAGCAGCACGACGCCGGCGCCGGGCGCGCCTCATGGCTCGCAGCGGGTACGCGCAGCCGGGCACGGCAACGCTCACGTCAGCTCGGGGCGCCACGGCGGCACGCACTCGCCGAGCGCGACGAGCGTCGCCCCGCCCACGACCGCGACCCCGGCGCCCGGTCCGACGGCGGGTCCGACGGCCGGTCCGTCCGCAGCCACGGCCACCGGCACCGGCACCGGCACCGGCTCCTCGCCGAACGGCTCGAACGGGCGCACGCCGAGCCACGCTCACGGCGGGACCACGCCGGCGGGGGCGCCGAGCGGGACGCCGGCGACGACCCAGCCGAGCGGGCCGGCGTCGGGCACGACGGGGACCACGAATCCGAGCGGCGTGGCGATCCGGCCCTCGAGCGGATCGCACCACGGCGGCAGCTCCTCGGGCGACCTCGCCGCGGTGCTCGGCGGGACGATCGGCGGTGTGCTCGTCGTCACGCTGCTCGTCGGCCTCGCCGTGCTCACGCGCCGCCGGCGGCTGGGCGCGCCTCCGGGCGGGCCGGGTGAAAGCGTCGGCTGAGCGATGAAGGCGAGCGATGAAGGCGAGCGATGAAGGCGAGCGATGAAGACGAGGGAGTCGGCCGACCGATGGTGAACCTCCGGTGACGGTGTCGATCGCCGTCGCGATGCCGCCTGCGACGCGGGACCCGAGCCGGCGCCGGCGGTCCGCCCTGTGGCTGCCCGCTCGTGCAGACCGACGGGCGCTGATCGCCGCGCTCGTGGCGACGGCGGCGCTCGTCGCGCTGCCCCACGCCCTCCCCGGAACGATCCCGGTGGCCGCACCGCACACTGCAACCAAGGGGCGAGGAGCGCTCCTGGCACCTGCCGGCGAGCCGATCCCGCGGGCGGCGCCGCACCGCGGCGATCCAGCTCGCGGCGCAGCCGGCGGGCTGGCGGCGACCCCGCCGGCGGTCGCCGCATGGCGGAGCGCTCCCCGCTCGCTGCGCGAGGCGATCTCCCGGGCGCTGGAACCCGCACCGGCGGCCTACGCCTTCCACCCCCTGCACGGCGGCGGGGACGAGTCCCTCCTCGCCGGCCTGCCGCTGGCGATCGGCGCCGACGGGGCCCTCAGCGTGACCTTCCCAGGCGGAGCAAGCTCGGCCGGGGCCCTCGCTTCGCCGGCGGGACGGGCCCTCGGCGCGGCGGCCTCCGCCCCGCCCGGTCCGGCGGCGCGGGGCGGCCTCGCGCCGACACTCCTCGGACGCCTCGACGGGTCGGTACCCGGGAGCGCGGGCGGAGGCGACCTCGGCCGGCTGCAAGCCGCCAAGCCGCTCGGCCACTGGCGGCTCTCCGCCGCTGCGGCGGGCGCGCACACCCTCGTGCTGCAGGGCGCCGGGGTGAGCGAGCAGCTCGTCAACGGCCCCAGCTCGCTCGAGCAGCGCTTCGTCGTCGAGCGCAGGCCGGCCGGGGACGGGCCGCTCGTGCTCTCGCTGCAGACCCGGGGCGACCTGCGCGCCAGCGCAACGACCACCGGGAGCGTCACCCTTGCCGGGCCGGGCAGCGACCTCACGTACTCGGGGCTTCACGTCCGGGACGCCGCCGGCCGGGTCCTTCCCGCCCATCTCGCCGTCGACGGTGGCGCCCTCCGCATCGTGATCGACGACGCGGGCGCCCGCTACCCGATCGACGTCGACCCCACGATCTCGACGGGGAGCAACTTCATCTCGCTCGGGGGCACCTCGCTCGCCATCTCCTCGAACGGCGATGTCGCGCTCGTCGGGGCTGCGACGAACGAGACGTACAACTACGACTTCGGCGTCGAGGACGGATCGGGCCTCACCTACGTCTTCGAGAAGACCGCAGGGGGCTGGACGACGGCCCAGCTGACCGAGTACGGCCTGCTGAAGCCGGTCTTCGGCGAAGAGGACGCCTACCAGTCCTGGAACAACGGCGACGACTTCGGCTGGTCCGTCGCGCTCAGCGCCGACGGCACAGTCGCGGTGATCGGCGCTCCGCACGGCAACTACGAGCAGTCGCGCAGCGGCGAGGCCTGGGTCGTCTCGCTCGCCCTCGCCGGCAACCAGATCATCACCACGCTCGACTCGGTGATCTCCGAGCCGCAGGGCACGGCCTTCTCCGGCGACGACTTCGGGGCCGCCGTGGCCGCGGCGGACCCGAGCGGCGCGATCGAGGCCGTGGTCGGCGCGCCGCACGAGGGCTCGGGCGGGAGCACCGGTGCGGTGTACGTCTTCGACGGCCCCGTCCTCGACCGCTACGGCAACGGCAACGAGGAGAACGACGAGAGCCCCACCCAGACCCTCACCGACTCGAACCTCGTCGTCTCCCAGGAATCCGGCTTCGCCCGTTGGGCCGGCCTCGGCGCCTCGGTGGCGGTCTCGTCCGACGGCTCGACGATCCTCGCCGGAGCGCCCTACGCCGAGACCTCCGGCGGGACGCTCGCCAACGCCGGAGTCCTCGACGAGTTCAGCGCCCCGGGCTACGGCGCCGACACCATCGAGACGGGGGCCACGGCCGGAGGCGAGCTCGGCACCTCGGTGGCGATCACGCCGAGTGGCAGCTACGCAGTCGCCGGCGAGCCGGACGCCGGGTCGAGCAGTCCGCAGCCCGCCGGCGACGTCCGGTACCTCGATCTCGCGACGAGCAGCGCCGAGGAGATCACCCCCGCCAACCCCGTGTCGGGAGAAGGCTTCGGGACGGCCGTGTCGATCTCCGACGACGGCTCTGAGGTGCTCGTCGGGGCTCCGCTCACCGGCTACGCCGCGGGGACCAACCGCATCAACACGAGCGCTTCGCAAGGCGACGCCTTCCTCGAGACGGGCACCGCGGGCAACTTCTCCTCCCCGTCCGAGCAGCAGGTGACGCCGCCCGTCGACGGCGGGCAACACGAGCAGGGGACCGGGATCAACGGGTCCTACTTCGGCGAGGCCGTCGCGCTCGCCGGCGACGGGTCCTACGCGCTCGTCGGCGCCCCGTGGGACAACTACTACGGCTCGAACGGTCCGGGCGACACCTGGCGCTACTCGATCATCGGGACGACGCCTCCGCAGGTGAGCGGGGTCTCGCCGGCGATAGGGATCAGCGAGGGTGGCACGGCCGTCGTGATCTCGGGGACGGGGTTCACCGGGGCCACCGCGGTGCATTTCGGCACGAACGCGGCGAGCGACGTGCAGGTCGTCGACGACGGCGAGATCACCGCCACGGCGCCGGCTGGCAGCGGCACCGTCGACGTCACCGTGACCGGACCGGCCGGGACCAGCGCCACCTCGGCTGCCGACACCTTCCTCTACATCGAGGCGGCCCCACCGACCCTGCTCGCCTCGGCCAATCAGGGCAACGAGGTGCAGCCGGTCGACCTGCGCGCCGGGAGGGCGGGCAACCCGATCGACGTCGACGCCGGACCCGAGACGATCGCCGTCTCGCCCGACGGCAACACCGCCTACGTCGTCAGCCAGCAGCTCGACAGCTTGACGAGCATCAACGTGGCGACCGGGGCGATCGTCGACGACTTCTCCTTCGTCGGGGACGGCCACTCCTGCTACGGCGTGGCGCTCTCGCCCGACGGCAGCACCGCCTACGTCACCTGCACAGAACCTGCCAAGGTGCTCGTGCTCGACCTCTCCGGGGGCTCGATCTCCTTCGACACCACGATCTCGCTCCCCGACACGGTCGCGGAGTGCCTGGACATCGTCGTCACCGCCGACGGGTCGACCGGCTACGTCTCCTGCGCCGGCGCGGGGGGCGGCCTGGTGGGCGTCGAGCCGATCGACCTCGAGGAGGACACCGCCGGCACCCCGATCACGAGCGCGTCCTTCGGCCAGCTGCACGGGATCGCCGTCTCCGCCGACGGCTCGACGGTCTACGTCGGCGACTACACGCACAAGGAGGTCTTCCCGATCTCGTTCGGCAGCGTCGAGGACGAGCCGACGGTGACGATCGGCTCGCCGGTCACGGTCACCAACCCGCCGACCAACCTGCTGCTCAGTCCCGACGGGTCCACGCTGTACGCGGCGGGCGCCGGCGGGGTGATCACGCCGATCGCCACGTCGGGCATGACCGTGCGGCCGAACATCGTCCTCCCCGGCGGCGCGCTCGGCACGACCTCGCTGGCGATCTCCGCCGACGGCACGACGATGTATGCCGCCAACGACGCCTCGAACGGCTCGGTCTACCCGGTCGACCTCACCCAGAGCCCGCCCGTGGTCGGCGACGCGCTGGCATCGGGGTACGACTTCGTGAGCGTCGCCCTGGCGACGCCGACGGTGCCGATCGGGCCGTACGTGACGGGCGTCTCGCCCGACTACGGTGCCTCCGACGGCGGGACGGCGGTGACGATCAGCGGCACGGGCTTCACCGCGGCGACGGAGGTCGACTTCGGCCAGGATCCTGCGTCCGGCGTGCAGGTGGTCTCGGACAGCGCGATCGAGGCGACCTCGCCCTCGGGGAGCGGCACCGTCGACGTCACCGTCAGCGGACCGGGCGGCACGAGCGCGACCTCGGCTTCCGACCAGTTCAGCTACCTGCCCTGGTTGCGCGCCGCGCCGGTCGCCCTGCCGAGCGGGGCCAAGTCCGGCGAGTACCTCGACCTCTACTCGGTCGCCTGCCCCTCGGTCGGCAACTGCAGCGCCGTCGGCTATTACTTCGACCGCAACGTCAAGGTCCAGGCGATGGTCGAGGACGAGGTCGGCGCTGTCTGGCAGCAGGCCGAGGAGGTGGACCTGCCCCCGGGCGCGCAGACGAGCGGCAACCTCGGAACCACCGTGCTCGACGACGTGTCCTGCTCCTCCACCGGCAACTGCACGGCGGTCGGCAGCTACATCGACGGCAGCGGCGACGAGCAGGGGCTGATCGTCGAGGAGATCGGCGGCGTCTGGCAGCAAGGCAGCGAGCTGGACCTGCCGCCGGGGACGAGCTTCGACGCCTTCGGCGGCGTGTCCTGCGCGCCGGGCGGCCTCTGCTCGGCGATCGGCACGCTGTACGACGCCTCGTTCTTCACCCAGGGCTTCGTCCTCGACGAGCAGCCGGGCGGAACCTGGGACGGCGCGACGGAGGTGACGCTGCCGTACAACGCCGTCTCCGACTCGGACCCCGAGGTGTCGATGTTCGGCATCTCCTGCGCCTCGACAGGCAACTGCGCCGCGGTCGGCGAGTACAAGACCGACGACAACGGCCAGACGGCGATGCTGCTCGACGAGACCGGCGGTGTCTGGCAGGGCGGCTCGCCGGTCGGACTGCCGAGCACCGCGGAAGCCGCCATGGGTGGCAGCTTGACCGCCGTCTCCTGCCCGGCGGTGGCCCGTTGCGTGGCCGTCGGCACCGACACCCGCCAGGGTACGGGCACGACCGGACTGCTCGGCGTCGAGCAGGGCGGCCCGGCGAGCGACCCGGTATGGCAGACGGGCACGGACTTGACGCTCACCACCTCGTCGCAACCGGCCAGCAATCTCGACGACTCGTTCAGCTCGATCTCCTGCCCGGCGGTGAACGAGTGCGCCGCGGTCGGCTGGTACGACAACGCCTCCTACGACCAGGAGGCCTTCGAGGTCGACCTCACCCCGAGCGGCTGGGCCACCGCCGGCCAGACGCAGCTGCCGGCCAACTCGAGCCCGTACCCCCGTTCCGACCTCACGTCGGTCTCCTGCGCCGCTGTCGGGGAGTGCAGCGCCGTCGGTTGGTACCTCGGGGCACCGGGCAACGAGGGGCTGCTGCTCGACGAGATCGACGGCTCCTGGCAGCCCGCCGAGCAGATGGCGCCCCCGCCCGACGCGGCGCTCGACCCGCAGGTCGCCCTCAACTCGGTCTCCTGCGCCGCGGCGCAGTACTGCGCGGCCGTGGGCACCTACTCCACGTCCTCCGGCCTTGCAGCCCTCACACTGAACGCCCTCGGGGCCCCAGCGGTCACCTCGGTCCACCCGACGGACGCGGTCCCGGACGAGCAGGTCACCGTCAGCGGCTACGGCTTCACGGGGGCGAGCGAGGTCGAGCTCGAGTGCGAGTGCGGGACACAGCCCTACGTCGTGCCGGCCTTCACTCCCGACGGCGACAGCGAACTGAGCTTCGACGCGCCGAGCGCCGCCGACCTCTCGGTCGTGAGCACCACACCGATCGACGTCCTCGTGCTCGCACCGGGCGGCACCTCGCTGCAGGACGCGAGCGACGAATTCACCCTTCTTGTCTCGCCACCGGTGGTGAGCTCGCTGAACTTCTCCAGCGAGCCGGCCGAGGGGGGCGACTCGATCTCGATCAGCGGGTCGGGCTTCACCGGGGCCACCGGCGTCCACTTCGGATCGGTCCCGGCGGCGGGCTTCACCGTCGAGGACGACGACGACGTCTCGGCGGTCATCCCGCCGGGGAACGCCGGCACCACGGTGGACGTCATGGTCACCACGCCGCTCGGCACCTCGACGATCGACGACGGCGACGAGCTCACCTATCTCCCCGCTCCGGTCCTCAGCTCGCTCGGACCGGCAATCGTCTCGCCGCAGGGCGGGCAGGTGACCCTCGCCGGCTCGGGCTTCTCCGGTGTCGACCCGTCGTCGGGCTCGCCCTGCTACGACGGCGAGGATTCCGGGGTGTGGCTCTTCGGCTACGGCCTCTTCCCGATCGAGGCCACTTCCTACCAGGTAGACAGCGACAACTCGATGACCGTCCAGGTGCCGCCGCTCCCCCGCGGGGCGCTCTCGGTGACCGGGACCGTGGTCGTCGCCGACGACTGTGGGTCCTCGGGCGACCTGCTCGCCACCGGCGACGAGCTCACCTACGGGGCGGTTGTCAGCGCCCTCGGCCCGAGCGCCGGCGCGCTCGCCGGCGGCAACGAGGTCGTCGTCGACGGCAGCGGCCTGGCCCAGGCGAGCCAGGTCAACTTCGGCGCCACCCCCGCGCCGTGGTTCAGCGTCGTCTCCGACGAGGAGATCGTGGCGAGCGCGCCGAGCGGTTCCGCCGGCCCGGTCGAGGTGGTGGTCGTCACGCCGGCCGGCGACTCGACGGCGGCCCAGAGCGGCTCAGACACGTACACGTACACGTCGCCGCCCGAGGTGTCGAGCGTGAACCCGGCCTCCGCCGCGCCCTTCACCGAGGTGACGATCGACGGTTCGGGCTTCACCGGCGCCGCGCGGGTCGACTTCAGCGGGCCGGACAGCGGTGACCTGTACGCGACCAGCTTCACCGTCGTCTCGGGCGACGAGATCCAGGCCGAGGTGCCGAACGGCGACGGTCTCGTCGACGTCCTCGTCAGCGGCCCCGGCGGCACCTCGAGCGCAAGCCCGCCCGGCGACCAGTTCAGCTTCGACCCCTCGAGCGGCACGCCGGCGTCCGCGCCGGTGCCGGCCAGCACGACCGGTGGCTCCTCCGCTGGCGGGGCGGGGGCCCCGAGCGGGACGGGGCCGAGCGGCTCGGGGGCCGGTTCCGGCACCGCAGGATCGGGCGGATCGGGCGGCACTGCCGGCGCGCCGCCGGCGGCAGGGTCCGGCCCGGCGGCGCCCGCACGCACGCCGGGCACGGGCGCCCCCGTGCCGCTGCTTGCCGGCGCCACGCTGCTTCCCGGCGGGCCGCAGGGGCCGTCCGTCGTGCTCGAGCTGCGTTGCGCCGGCCGCCGTGCCTGTCGCGGCACGGCGACGCTCGTCGAGCAGGTCGAGCGCGGCGCGACGGGCGGGCGGCCGAGCGAGCTCGGCGCGCTGCACTACGACGTCGCTCGCCGCGGCGAGGCTCGCCTTCGCTGGCCGCTCACCACCGCTCAGGCGCGCCGCCTCGCCGCTGGGCACGTCAGCCTCGTGCTCGACCTGCGCTCGGGCGCTTTCGTGACCTCGCAGCCGGTGGCCTTCCGCCGGCCTGCGGCGGCGCGGGCGCGGGCGTCGGCGCGGCGAGCTCAGGCGCTCGTGCCGAAGAGCCGCTCGCGCCGGGGGAAGAGGTAGCGCTCGGTGAGGTGGTTGAGGACGCGGCGCGCCTCGCCGAAGTGCTCGGGGAGCTCGCCGATCACCGCGACGCGGGCCGGCGCGGGTCTCGGCAGGAGGCGATAGGCGCTGCGGTACCAGCGGCGGCCGAGCTCGTCGAGCAGGCCCACGGCGCCGCCGTCACCGGAGAAGCTTGCTGCCAGGCTCGTCCGCGGCGGGCCGAGCTCGCCACCGGGAGCCGGCGAGCCGGCCGCCCCGGCCCGCAGCAGGCGGCCCTGCTCGATCGGCCCGAAGCCCCGGCGCGCCACGTGGTCGGGGAAGACCCCCGTGAGGAAGAGCGCCAGGTCGCCGAGCCGGCGCAGCACGCCGGGGCGCTCCGCTGGCAGCACGGACTCGAGCAGGCCGGCCATGCGCACCGGGTCGAGCTCGGAGAATCGCTGGCGGCGCAACCCGCGCCGGGTCGCGACGAGCACCGACCCGCTGGCGACCTTGGTGTAGGAGGCGAGCAGCTCGGCGAGGAAGAGCCTGCGCCACGGGTCGGCGAGGAAGGCGGTGAGCCGGGGGACCTCGAAGACCGGCGTGCTGCGCCCGGGCCCGGTCCACTCGTTGACGTACGTGGCCCGGGCGAGGCCCGACGCGGTCGCCTCGACGGCGACGGCGAACACGAGGAACGGCGACACCGCCCCGAGGCCCTCGTGCTCGGCGACCTCGCCGAGCACGGCCTCGGCGACCTCCGGGGCGGCGAGCATCCGGTGCACCCCGCGCCGGCGCAGCACGTCGCGGGCCCCGGCCGAGGCGCCCCCGCTCTCTGGACGGCTGCCCTGCCGGCCCGAGCCGCGACCCGGGCCGGCGGGTGCCGCGCCCGAGGCGGTCAGCGCCAGCAGCGCCACGACGTCCCGCTCGGCGAGGTGCTCGAGGTAGGCGTCGTCGAGATCGGAAGACCACACGTTCGTACCCACAAGATAGGTCGCGCGCCGGCTGGCCAAACACGGCCGGCGCCGCGGCGCTGCCGGCGCCGCGGCACCGCTGGCGCCGACAGCCCGCGCAGGGCAGGCTGAGCACGCCGGCGAGCGCCGGCCGGAAGAAAGGCGGAGCCATGGACGTCGCCGAGCTGTTGACCGAGGCCTTCGACCGCATCCGCGGCATCGTGCACCACGCCGTCGAGGGTCTCTCCGAGGAGGAGCTCGCTGTTCGGCCCGATCCGCACGCCAATTCGATTGCCTGGCTCGTCTGGCATCTTGCCCGGGTGCAGGACGACCATGTCGCCGGCGTCGCCGGGCACGAGCAGGTGTACGTCACCGGCGGCTTCTACGAACGCTTCGGGCTGCCCTTCGACCGCGGGGCGCACGGCTACGGGATGTCGAGCGACGACGTCGCCGCGGTGCGCGCCCCGGGCCCCCTGTTGCTCGAGTACTACGACGCGGTGCACGAGTCGACCCGCGCATTCCTGCGCACCATCACGGCGGCTGAGCTCGACCGCGTCGTCGACGACGCGTGGGACCCCCCGGTCACCCTCGGCATCCGCCTCGTCAGCGTGCTGAGCGACGACCTCGAGCACGCCGGCCAGGCCGCGTACGCCCGCGGGCTCGTGGAGCGCGCCGCGTCGGCCTGAGGCGCGCCTCGTTCCATGCCGGGGCGCCCGTGCGCGAACATCGCGCGATGACTCCGCGGCCGGGCCTCCGTCATCCCACCGTGGAGCGGCCCACCATGAACGACGGGCGGCGCCGAGATAGCCACTCGCGGACAGGAAGGAGCACGTTGCGATGAGCGGTGTGAGGGTGCTCGTCGGCACGGCGAAGGGCGCGTTCGTCCTCACCGCCGACGGCAAGCGCGGGGACTTCGAGGTCGCCGGGCCGTTCTTCCCGGGCTGGGAGGTGTACCACCTGAACGGTTCGCCGGCCGATCCCGACCGCATCTGGGCGGCGCCGTCGCGGGGTTGGTTCGGCCAGCTCGTGCAGCGCTCCGACGACGGTGGGCGCAGCTGGCAGCCCGTGGGCAACGAGTTCGCCTACGAGGGCACCACCGGCACCCACCAGTGGTACGACGGGACGCCCCACCCGTGGGAGTTCGCCCGCGTCTGGCACCTCGAGCCCTCGCTGAGCGACCCGGACACGGTCTTCGCCGGGGTCGAGGACGCCGCGCTGTTCCGCTCGAGCGACGCCGGCGCGAGCTGGCAGGAGATGCCGGGACTGCGCACGCACGCCACCGCCGGCACCTGGCAACCCGGCGCCGGCGGGATGTGCCTGCACACGATCCTGCTCGACCCGAGCGATCCGTCGCGCATGCACGTCGCCATCTCCGCGGCCGGCGTGTTCCGCACCGAGGACGGCGGCGAGACCTGGATCCGCTCCAACAAGGGCCTGCGCTCGGAGTTCCTGCCCGAGCCCGATGCCGAGATCGGCCACTGTGTGCACCGCATCACCGCACACCCCGAGCGACCGTCGGTGCTGTACATGCAGAAGCATTGGGACGTGATGCGCAGCGACGACGGCGCCGCGTCCTGGCACGAGGTGAGCGGCGACCTGCCGAGCGACTTCGGCTTCCCGATCGCGGTGCACGCCCGAGAGCCCGAGACGATCTACGTCGTGCCGATCACGAGCGACGCCGATCACTTCCCCCCCGACGGGAAGCTGCGCGTCTACCGCAGCCGCAGCGGGGGGAACGAATGGGAGCCGCTCACCAAGGGGCTGCCTCAACAGGACTGCTACGTCAACGTGCTGCGCGACGCGATGGCGGTCGACCGCCTCGACCCGTGCGGTGTCTACGTCGGCACGACGGGCGGTCAGGTCTACGCCTCCGCCGACGACGGCGACAGCTGGCAGGCGGTCTGCCGGGACCTGCCCAGGGTGCTGTCGGTCGAGGTGCAGACGCTCTCGTGAGCGGTCCGCTCCGATGAGCGAGGTGCGGGTCGTGCTGCCGGCGAGCTTGCGCCGGCTCGGCAGCATCGAGGGCGAGGTCGTGCTGGCGGTGAGCGGCGAGGCGACGATGCACGCCGTGCTCGACCGGCTCGAGCTCGAGCACCCCGAGCTGCGCGGGACGCTGCGCGAGCCCGCCACACGGCGGCGGCGGCCGTTCGTCCGTTTCTTCGCCTGCCAGGAGGACCTCTCGCTCGAGCCGCTCGACTCGCCGCTGCCCGCCGCGGTGGCGAGCGGGGCGGAGCCCCTCGTCGTCGTCGGCGCGATCGCCGGCGGCTGAGCGCGCGCCAAAAGGCTGCGCCGCTCTCCCTCCACGGCCCTTCCGCGCGCCCTGTGACCTGCGGTTGTACGGCGCCGCCCCGCCGGAGAGCTGGAAGTACTGTCGCCGCATGCCGTTAGTCCGACGACAGCACACGGAGGTCCGCTGAAGTGTCGGTAGCCGAGGCGCGTGCGGCCCGCGACGCTGCTCGGGCAGTGTGCCTTCCAGCTCGCCTACGAGGCGCAAGCTGGATCACCCGGCGTCCCGGGCGAGATCGGCGCGCTCGCGTCACAAGCCGAGCGGGAGGAATGGCCCGAGGTGACCCGGGCCTGCCTGTTCGCGCGCGCCGTGGTCGGGCGCACCGACGGCGAGGCGACGGCGATGTCGGCGGTGGCCGACCTGGTGGAGCAGAGCGTGGCCGCGGGCGACCAGGTGATGCTCGCCCTCGGCCTGGGCCTCCGCGCCAACGAGGCCTTCTCGGGAGCGGACCCGAACGGCGCGATGAGCCGCGACGCCGACCTGGCGCGGGCCGTCGTGCTGCTCGAGCGCGCCGAGGGGTGCTCCATCGAGCACCTCGCCGCGCACAAGGTCTGCGGCGTCGCCTTCTCGACGCGCTCGCTGTTCGAGCTCGGCGACGCGCAGTACCGCGCCGCCCTGGCCGCGGGCGAGCAGCAGGCGCCCGGCAGCTCCGACGCCGTGCTCGCGCCCATCGCCTGCAACCTGGCGGAGACCCAGGTCTGCTGGGCGGCCATGTTGCGCCAGCTCGGCGACTCCTCAGGGGTCGCGGCACGTTGGCGATCGTGGATGGAGGCCTCGCGCCTCATGTCCTCGTTCTCCGTGCCGCCGGGCATCCGGCTCGAGCTCGACGCCCTCGGCCTGCTGCTCGAGGCGATCGCCGGGCAGGACACCGCCGCCCGGGCGCGACGTGCCCTCGAGGACGGGCTACAGGCCGGGTCGTGCAACGCCCGCTGCAAGGCGCTGCTCGCGCTGGCAATCGCGCTGAGCAGCACCGACGCGCGCAGCGCCGACGCCCTGCACGCCGCCCAGGACGCGGTGGCCGCGCTCGACGCTCGCCTGCAGACCCACCTCTACGACCTGGCGCTGTTCCTCGCCGCGGAGATCGAGGCCGGTGCCGGCTCGGGCTCGGGCTCGGGCTTGCGCTACGCCCGCCGGCAGCTCGAGCAGCGATGGGGGACGCGGCTCTCCTCGCTCGGCGCGATGCAGTCGCTCATCCGCGCCGAGCGCATCGCCGAGGAGGTGGAGCGCCTGCATCGCCACGCCCGCCTCGACGACCTGACCGGGATCAGCAACCGCCGGGCGCTCGGGGAGTTCCTCGCCGAGCTCAACGTGCGCGACGTCGGCTCGATCGGGCTCATCCTGCTCGACCTCGACGACTTCAAGTCGATCAACGACCGCCACGGCCATCTCGCCGGGGACGCCGTGCTCGTCGCCGTCGCGCGCGAGCTCGAGCGGCACGTCCGCGCCGGCGACCTCGCGGCGCGCCTCGGCGGGGACGAATTCGTCGTGGTGCTCGGCGACGTCGACCTCGACACGACGCTCACCCGCGCCGCCGAGCTGCTCACCCAGCTCGGGCGCTGCTCCTTCGGTGACGTCGCCCCGGGACTTCGCATCAGCCTCAGCGCCGGGGCCGCCGTGGGGACGCCGGCGTCGGTGCTCGAGCTGTGGGCCGAGGCGGACTCCGCGCTCTACCGGGCCAAGGCGGGTGGCGGGCGCCAGGTGCGGCGCAGCCGTCTCGAGGGCCCGCGCCTCGCCCCCCCGCCGCGGTCGGCTGACCGCTCGGCGCCGCTCGGCTGACCGCTCGGCGCCGCTCGGCTGACCGCTCGGCACCGCGCGGCGCCGCTCGGCGCCGCTCGGCGCCGCTCGGCACCGCTCTGCGCCGCGCTGCGCCGCGCTGCGCCGCGCCACGCTGCGCCGGTTCCACGGGCGCCCCGACCGCTGACTGCGCCACTAGGCTCAGCGGCGCAGCCGTCGACCACGGCGGGAGAGTCCCGTGACGGGACGCCGAAGGAGCAACCTCCCCGGAATCTCTCAGGCCGAAGGACCGCAGTGCGAGGCTGCCTCTGAAGAGCGGCCGGCAACCGTCCGGCTCACCGAAGGGGGAAGCCGGCAGGGCGTCGGCGAAGCTCTCAGGTGCAGGGGACAGAGGGGGACGGCGGGCGCCCGAAGCGCCCACGACCAGCCGGGCGAGCGCCCGGTCGGGCGGCCGGCGGACCGCCGCAGCAGCGATTGCCGCGGCGGCGGAGCACAGCCCACCGGCGCCGGTCGAGCCGACACCCTCGCCCAAGCACCGGAGGCCCACATGACGCTGCGTCGCCTCACCGAGCTCACCGGCTCGGACTCCTTCCTCCCCCGCCACATCGGCCTCTCGCCCGGCGACATCGCGCGCATGCTCGCCGTGCTCGGCTACGAGGATCTCGACGAGCTGATCGACGCCGCCGTGCCCGCGGCGATCCGCACCAAGGAGCCGCTCGAGCTGCCGCCGGCGCGAAGCGAAGCGGCGGTGCTCGAGGCGATGCGCTCGCTCGCGGCGCGCAACAGCCGAAGCATCTCGCTGATCGGCCAGGGCTACCACGGAACGGTCACACCGCAGGTGATCCAGCGCAACGTGCTCGAGAACCCCGCCTGGTACACCGCCTACACGCCGTACCAGCCCGAGATCAGCCAGGGACGGTTGCAGGCGCTGCTCAACTTCCAGACGATGGTCGCCGACCTCACGGCCCTCGAGCTGGCCAACGCGTCGCTGCTCGACGAAGCGACCGCCGCTGCCGAGGCGATGACGATGTGCCGCAGGCTCGTGCGCGGTGACGGCGGCACGTTCCTCGTCGACGCGCACTGCCATCCGCAGACGATCGAGGTGCTGCGGACGCGGGCGGAGCCGCTCGGCATCACGATCCGCTCCGCCGAGCTCGGGGGGCGGGACGACGCGCCGGTCCCCCCGGGGGCCCTCGAGGGCGCCTTCGCCGTGCTCGTGCAGTACCCCGGCAGCGACGGCGAGGTGCGAGACGTCGCCGCCGTCGCGCAGGCAGCGCATGACGCCGGGGCGATGGTCGTCGTCGCCGCCGACCTGCTCGCCTGCACCGTGCTCGTGCCGCCGGGCGAGCTCGGCGCCGACGTCGCCGTCGGCAGCACGCAACGCTTCGGCGTGCCGATGTGGTTCGGCGGCCCGCACGCCGCCTACTTCGCCACCCGCGCCGAGCACGAGCGCTCGCTGCCGGGACGGCTCGTCGGCGTGTCCGTCGACGCCGAGGGGCGGCCGGCGTTGCGCCTCGCCCTGCAGACCCGCGAGCAGCACATCCGGCGCGAGAAGGCGACGAGCAACATCTGCACAGCGCAGGCGCTGCTCGCCTGCGTCGCCGCCTTCTACGCCAGCTACCACGGGCCCGAGGGCCTGCGCGCCATCGCCGAGCGCGTGCACCGGCTCACCGTCGTGCTCGCCCACGGGCTGCGCGCCGGGGGCGAGGAGGTGCTCACCGAGCGCTACTTCGACACGATCACGGTGGCAAGCGGCCGGCGCACCGACGCCGTGCTCGACGCGGCGCGCGCCCAGGGGATCGACCTGCGCCGGCTCGACGCCGGCACGATCGGGATCAGCCTGGACGAGCGCACCACGCCGGCGATCGTCGAGGCGGTGCTGCGCACCTTTGCCGCGGCCGGGAAGGGGGCGGACGGCGCCGGCGGTCGCGACGAGGTCGCCTCCCTCGACGGGAAGCCCGAGGTGCTGAGCCCGCTCCCCGACTGCCTCCTGCGCACCAGCCCGTACCTCACCCATCCCGTGTTCCACCGCTACCGCTCCGAGACCGAGCTGATGCGCTACATCCGCTCCCTCTCCGACCAGGACCTCGCCCTCGACCGGGCGATGATCCCCCTCGGATCCTGCACGATGAAGGCCAACTCCGCCGTCGAGCTCGCACCGCTCACCTGGCCCGAGCTCGCCGACGCCCACCCCTTCGCGCCGCTCGAGCGCAACGCCGGCTACCTGCAGATCATCGGCGACCTCGAGGCCTGGCTCGCCGAGATCTCCGGCTACGACGCGGTCTCCCTGCAGCCCAACGCCGGCTCGCAGGGCGAGCTGGCCGGCCTGCTCGCGATCCGCGCCTATCACGCGGAGCGCAACGATGCCGGGCGCGACGTCTGCCTGATCCCCACGTCCGCCCACGGCACGAACGCGGCGAGCGCGGTGATGGCAGGACTGCGCGTCGTCGCCGTGGCCTGCGACGAGCGCGGCAACGTCGACCTCTCGGCGCTTCGCGGCGAGCTCGAGCGCTATGCCGGCCGGATCGCGGCGATCATGCTCACCTACCCCTCGACCCACGGCGTCTACGAGGAGTCGGTGCTCGAGGTGTGCGCCCTCGTGCACGACGCCGGCGGCGAGGTCTACATCGACGGCGCCAACCTGAACGCGCTCGTCGGCCTCGTCCGCCTCGCCGAGATCGGCGGGGACGTCTCGCACTTCAACCTGCACAAGACCTTCTGCATCCCCCACGGCGGCGGTGGGCCGGGCGTGGGCCCGATCGGGGTGCGCGCCCACCTCGCCCCGTTCCTCCCCGGCGTCTCCCGCACTGCAGCCTCCGGCGAGCCGGGCGCGCCCGAGGCGGCGGGTGCCGGCCCTGGTGCGGTGGCCGCCGCTCCCTACGGCTCGCCCGGCGTGCTGCCCGTCTCGTGGGCCTACATCGCGCTGATGGGCCCGGACGGCCTGACGAGCGCGACGCGCTGCGCCGTGCTGTCGGCCAACTACCTCGCCGAGCGGCTCAGCGGCGCCTACCCGGTGCTCTACCGCGGCAACGGCGGCCGCGTCGCCCACGAGTGCATCCTCGACATCCGGCCGATCACCGAGGCGACCGGCATCACCGCCGAGGACGTCGCCAAGCGGCTGATCGACCACGGCTTCCATGCCCCGACGATGTCCTTCCCGGTGGCGGGCACGCTCATGGTCGAGCCGACCGAGTCGGAGTCGCTGGCCGAGCTCGACCGCTTCTGCGAGGCGATGCTCGCCATCCGTGCCGAGATCGGCGACATCGAGGAGGGGCTCGTCCCTGCCGGCGAGAGCGCGCTGCGGCACGCCCCGCACACCGCGCAAGCAGTGACGGCCGACGTCTGGGACCGACCCTACAGCCGCCAGCGCGCCGCCTACCCGTCGATCGAGCGCGCCGGCCGGCCGGGGCGAGAGAGGGCGGCCGAGGCCGCGGCGCGGGCCGAGACGGCGGCGCGTGTCGCCCGCAAGTACTGGCCGCCAGTCGCCCGCATCGACAACGCCTACGGCGACCGCAACCTCGTCTGCGCCTGCCCGCCGCTCGAGGAGCTCGCCGAACCGCCGGTGTGAGCAGCGACCCGGGCCAGGGCCGCCGGCTCACCGAGCGGTGATGCGGGGATCGCCGAGCAACAACTCCCAAGGCTCGACGGTCTCGGTGGCGAGCTGCCCTGACGTCTCCCAGGGGTCGGCGGCGAGCCGGGCGCGCACCTCGTTCTCCGAGCCGGCTGCGACGAGGAAGTGGAAACGGTCACCGTCCCCGAGCGGGCCGCCGAGCACGATGAAGCCCTCGTCCGCCAGCGCGTCCATGAACGCGGCGTGCTCGGACCAGCCGGGCTGCTCGCGCATCGGCCGGGCACGGTCCCACGCCGGGCCTCTGTGGCGTGTGACGGCGAACGAGCCCAGCGGCGCAGCGGGCGCACGAGCACGCCCGGCGGGCTGGCGCAGCGACTGCAGGCCGGCGAGATGGCGCTCGAAGGCACGGCGCACGTCGTCGTAGTCGCCCGTTGCCAGCGCGTCGAGGAGCAAGCCGCGTGTCACCGCCACGCCGAGACGCAGGTCCGTCACGGCGGCGGGCTCGCTCCAGCCGCGCTCCACGAGCGCCGGGACGAAGGGGCGGACCCAGGAGTCGACCACGTCCTCGAGCAGCGGGGTCGCCCAGGCACGGCCCTGCAGGCCCTGCGCGTAGATCTCGAAGAACAGGCGCTCGAGCGGGGCGAGACCGGGGGCGAGGAGGAGCTCGAAGAACCGGGCCGGCAGCGCCTCGAGCGGCCCTTCGAAGTCCGAGAGCAGCTCGCTCAGCACCAGGCGCTGGCGATGTTCGGCTTCACGGCAAACCTCCACGAGCAGCCCGTCCCGAGAGCCGAAGTGGTAGTTGAGCATGCGGTGGCTCGTGCCGATCGCTGTGGCGAGCGACCGCAGCGAACGATCGCCGAGGCCCTCTTCGGCGAGGTAGTCCGTCGCCGCGCTCGACGAGCCGGCGGCGGGCGCCACCGACTTGGCGTCCTTCCTGGGTAGACATGGACCAGATGGTACATGTACCGTTCGGTTCATTCGCGGCGACGGGCTCGCGATACGAGCAGGAAGGAGGCGGCGTGCAGTACGAGACGACGATCGAGGTCGGCGCACCGGCGGAGGCCACCTGGGCGGCATTGACCGACGTGGTGCGCTGGCCGCAGCTGACCGCCTCGATGCAAGCAGTCGAGCCGCTCGACGGCGAGGTCCTGTCGCTCGGCGCCCGCGTGCGCGTCAAGCAGCCCGGCATGCCGTCGATGGTCTGGACGGTCACCGAGCTCGAGCCCGGCGTCGGCTTCAGCTGGCGCTGCACCAGCCCGGGGATCTCCACCGAGGGGACCCATCGCGTCGAACCCGCAGCCGGAGGCGGCAGCCGACTCACGCTCGGCATCCGACAGTCCGGGCCGCTCGCCGGCCTCGTCGGGGCGCTGACCGGCTCGCGGACGAGGCGCTACGTCGGGATGGAGGCCGAGGGCTTACGGCGCGGCGCCGAAGCCGGGGGTCCGGGCGCCGGCCGGCCTGATCGGTTGCAAGCGTGACATCGGACTGCCAGCTCGGCCGCGGCTGAATGTCCTTGCGCAATCACTCGGGCCAGAATATTCTGATCTCGTGGCCCGGGCGCGCTCCAATCCGCTGGCGTTGGCAGTCCTCGTCTGCCTGCTCGAGGCGCCGATGCACCCCTACGAGATGGCCCAGACGCTGCGCTCGCGGGCCAAGGAGGAGAGCGTCCGGCTGAACTTCGGCTCGCTCTACGGGGTCGTCGAGGGACTCGAGCGGCGCGGCATGATCCGCGCCCGGGAGACCGTACGCGAGGGTCGCCGGCCCGAGCGCACCGTCTACGAGATCACCGACGCCGGCGCACGCGAGGCGGCGGACTGGCTCTCCGAGCTCGTGTCGGTGCCGGTCAAGGAGTACCCGCAGTTCATGGCGGCGCTGTCGTTCATCCCCGCCCTGCCCCCCGACGACGCGCTCGTCGCGCTGCGGCAGCGGGCGACCGCGCTCGAGATGCGGCTGTTCCGGCAGCGCGGCATCGCCCAGGCAGCCGCCCAGCTCGGGCTTCCCAGGCTGTTCGCGCTGGAGGGCGAGTACGAGCTACGGATGCTCGAGGCCGAGCTCGGCTTCGTACGCGAGCTCGCCAAGGAGATCGAAGGCGGGTCCCTCGAGGGCATCCAGATCTGGCACGGCTTCTACGCCGACGACCAGACCCGCGCCGCGCTGCTCGCCTCCCTCGGTGAGCTCGAGGAGGGGACGCGCGCCCGCTTCCTCGCCGTGCTCGACGAGGGCAGGCGGGCGCGCCTGCTGCTCACCCTCGACGACGAGACGCGCGCCCGGGTCCACGCCGCGTTGGACGAGCCCTCGGCCGAGACGACCGGCGACGGGCCCGGCGAGACGACCGGCGACGGGTCGGCGAGCCCCCCGCCCGACAACGGCGAGCGCCGGACGCGGCAGAAGGCGAAGCCCGATGACGAGCTGAGCGAAGGACCGCCCTGACGTGCCGGGGCCGCGTGCGCGCAACACGCGGCCCCGGACGACCACGAACCCGACCGTCCAGAGGACGCCCGCGCCCGCAGCGGCACGCACCAGCGTAGGCGCTCCTCCAGGTCACGGGACCGTGTTCACCACGACACCCGACACCCGACAGCGAAGGAGAGAGGCCTCATGCCAGACTCGAACGACCTCGGCAGCATCGCCGAGCACGTCACCCCGATCCGCGAGAGTTTCCCCGGCGCGGGGCCCGAGCTGATCCGCGCCGAAGGCCTCGTGAAGTGCTTCGGCAAGGTACGGGCCCTCGACGGCCTCGACCTCTCGGTCCCCGCCGGGCAGATCACTGCCGTGCTCGGCCCGAACGGCGCCGGCAAGACCACGCTGATCCGCACCGTCGCCACGCTGCTGCGCCCCGACGCCGGCAGCCTCGTCGTCCTCGGCCACGACGTCGCACGCGATCCCGCTGCGCTGCGGCGGCTGATCGGTCTCGCCGGGCAGTCCGCCGCGGTGGAGGCGACGATGACCGGGCGCGAGAACCTCGTCATGGTCGCCCGCCTCTACGGGCGCCCCCGCCGCGAGGCGCGACGCGCCGCCTCGGCCGTGCTCGAGCGGCTCGACCTCGGCGAGGTCGCCGACCGGCCCGTGCGCACCTACTCGGGCGGCTTGCGGCGGCGACTCGACCTCGGCGCGAGCCTCGTCGGCGAGCCCCGGCTGCTCCTGCTCGACGAGCCGACCACCGGCCTCGACCCTCGCAGCCGCAACGAGCTGTGGGGGTCGATCCGTGAGCTCGGCGCCGCCGGCACGGAGATCCTGCTCTCCACCCAGTACCTCGACGAGGCCGACCAGCTCGCCGGGCGCATCGTGATCGTCGACGCCGGCAAGGTCGTCGCCGAGGGCAGTCCCGGCGAGCTGAAGACGAGAGCGGGGATGGACCGCATCGAGGTGCACGTGCACGACGCGGCGGACCTCGGACGCGCCGTCGCCGTGCTCGCCGCGCTCGGCGAGGGCGCGCCCGACGTCGACGCCCCGGCACGCCGCTGCTCGGTGCCCTGCGCCGATGGGCCGCGGCGGCTCCCCGAGGCGACGGCCGGGCTGCTGGCCGCCGGCGTGGGGATCGAGGACCTGACGTTGCGCCGGCCGACCCTCGACGAGGTGTTCCTCGCCATCACCGGCCACGGTACGGGGCAGCGCGACGACGACCCGCCCGGGCCCCGGCCCGAGGGCGACGCGACGCGGCGCGGCGCTCGCCGGGACGGGGAGCGCGAGCTTGCGCCCCAGGGAAGCGGCGTGAGCGGGGCCGGGCGATGAGCGCGACGACGATCGGGTTGCGCTCGCGCAGCGACGCGCCGGTCAACGACGGCGCCTCCTTCGCGACGGCCTCTGCCACCGTGGCGTTGCGCACCGCACGCAAGTTCATCCGTACGCCGCAGCTGCTCGTCGCCGGCACGGCGTCGGGGGTGATGTTCTTGCTGATCTTCCGCTACGTCTTCGGAGGGGCGGTCGGTCACACCGGCTCGCTCCCCTACGTCGACTTCGTCGCGCCCGGCTTCGTCGTGACGAGCGGGCTGTTCTCGGCGATGGGGTCCGGCACGGGCATCGCTGAGGACCTGCAGGACGGCCTCGTCGACAGGCTGCGCAGCCTGCCGATCCCCTCGGCTTCGATCGTCTTCGGACGGGTGCTCGCCGACACGGCGCTGGCGGCGTGGGGCTTGGCGGTCACCACTGCGGTCAGCTTCGCCGTGGGGTTCCGCCTGCACGGCGGGATCGGGCAGGCGATCGGCGCGTATGGGCTGGCCGTGCTGTTCGCCTCGTCCTTCTGCTGGTTGTTCAGCGCGCTCGGCTTCTTCGCCGGGAGCGCCCAGGCGGCACAGTCGCTGTCCTTCCTCGTCTTCCCGCTCACCTTCGTCTCGAGCGCCTACGTCCCGGTCGCGACGATGCCCGGTTGGATGCAAGGTTTCGCCGAGCACCAGCCGATCACGCCGATGGTCGACTCGGTGCGCATCCTGTGCGAGGGAAACGCCGCGGTCGCCATGCTCGGTCATCCGCTCGACTACTACCTGCTGCCGGCGCTGGCGTGGACCGCCGCCATCGTTGCGGTGTTCGCTCCCGTGGCCGTGCACAGGCTGCGCCGAGGCTGACCTCGAGGCGTAGCATTCGGCGTGGCTGGACGACCGTCTCATCCAGGCCCGCCGGCGGAGTCGGTCCCGGAGCGCCTGCTGGCGCTGCGCGCCGCGCTCGGCCTGAGCCAGGAGCAGCTGGCCCGTCGCCTCGGGGTCTCCTTCGCCACGGTCAACCGGTGGGAACGGGCACGGACGGTACCCGGCACGGCCGCGCTCGAGGGCATCGCCGTGCTCGAGGGAACGGCCGTGGAGGCCACGACCGGGCAGGCCACGACCGCCTCGCCGACCGGAGGTCGGGCGCGCAGCGCGCCGGCCGGCAATGGCGACGGTGTCCAGCCGGCGGGCGACGACGACCCGGTGCGCGCGCCGGTTGCGCCGGGGTCGAGCTTCATCGGTCGCCGGGCCGAGCTCGAGCAGCTCTCGGCGCTCGTCGTACGGGAGCGGCTGGTCACCGTCGTCGGGCCCGCCGGTTGCGGGAAGACCCGGCTCGTCGTCGAGCTCGCCGGCCGGGGCCTTGGCGGCGCGACCCTGCACGGCTTCGTCCGCCTGGCGCGTGTGCCCGACGGCGACCAGCTCGCCTCGGCGGTGATGAGCGACCTCGGCCTTCGCGGCAGCGCGAACCTCGCCGAGGACGACCTCGTCGCCCGGTTCGCGGCGCGTGCCGGGCTCTTGGTGCTCGACAACTGCGAGCACGTGCGCGAAGCCGCCGGGTCGCTCGTCGCACGCCTGCTCGCCCGATGCCCCGAGCTGCACGTCCTGACCACGAGCCGCGAGCTGCTCGGCCTGCCCGGCGAGGCCGTTGTCGCGCTCGCGCCGCTGCCGGTCCCGCCGGCCGGGGCGCCACCGGAGCGCGCGGTCGCATCGGACGCGGTCGCTCTCTTCCTCTCCCGTGCTCGGTCGCGCGGCGCATCGGTCGGCGAGGAGGCGGCGACCATCGACGCGATCGCCGACGTCTGCCGGATGCTCGACGGGCTCCCGCTGGCCATCGAGCTCGCTGCCGCCTGGGCCGGCATGCTGCAACCGAGGGAGATCGCCGAGCGACTCGACGACCGATTCGCCATGCTCGTGCGCGCCGCCGGGGACGAGCCGCGTCACCGGACGTTACGCGCCGCGATCGAGTGGAGCACCGAGCTGCTCGCGCCGGGCGAGCGTTACGTGCTCGCCCGTCTCTCGGTGATGCGAGGCAGGTTCGGCCTCGCAGACGCCGCCGCGGCGACCGGCGTGAGCGTGGACGAGCTGTTGTTGCGCCTGCGCCGGCTCGTCGAATCGTCCTGGGTGATCGCCGAACCGCCGGCGAACCCCGGACGCCAGACCCGATACCGCATGCTCGAGACCTTGCGTGCCTACGCGTACGAGCTGCTCGCCAAGTCCGGCGAGCTCGAGGAGACCAACGAGCGCTGGTGCGGCTACCTCGTCGAGCGTGCGGAGGCGCTCGCCCCGCGGCTGCTCGGATCCGAGCAGTCCAGCGCCGTCGAGGAGCTGGACGACCTCGCGCCGGACCTGGCGGCAGCCCTCACCTGGGCGGAGACGCGCGGCGAGCCCGAAGTGGGGGTGCGCCTCGTCGCCGCGCTCTGGAACTGGTGGCTCGTGAAGGGACGCGTCGGCGAAGGGCGGCGCATCGCCGAGGCCTTCCTGGCGATGCCGCTGCGTGCCAGCGACCCACTGGCGGTCGCTCGCACTTTGCATGCAAGTGCCATCTTCTGTTGCGAGCAGGGCGACTACGCCACCGCCGAGCTGCGCGGCCGCGCCGCCCTACAACGGTTCGTCGAGCTCGACGAGCTGCTGGGCAAGGGCGACTCCTGTCGGGTGCTGGCGATCATCGCCCGATTCCGCGGCGACCTCGACGGCGCGGGGCAGCTGCTCACCGAGGCGATCGAGGCCTACCGTGCCTGCGGCGACGAACGCGGGATCGCAAGCGCGCTCAACAACCTTGCCGCGCTCGTGCTCGACGGTGGCGACCTCGCACGCGCCCGGTCGCTGCTCGAGGAGAGCATCACAGCCAAGCGGCGGCTCGGCGACCGCCGTTCGCTCGCCTCGAGCCTGGTCAACCTCGCGGACGCCGTCGTGCGCGACGGCGCACCGGCGTCGGCCCTCCCGCTCGTGGACGAAGCGCGCCAGATCGCGACAGAGCTCGGCGACCGGCGGCTGCTGGCCTTCGTCGAGCACAACTTCGGGGACGCCGAGCTCGGCAGCGGGCGGCCCGCAGCCGCCGTGCACCATTACGAGCACGCGCTGGCGCTGTTCGAGGAGCTCGACACGATGCGCGACGTCGCGCTCGCGCTGTGCAGCCTCGGCCGGGCGCTCGGCGAGACCGGGGCACGCGCCGCAGCCGTCGACGCGCTGCGCCGCAGCGAACGCCTCGCCGTCGAGCTCGGGGACAGCCAGCGGGGGGCGGAGGCGAGGGCGGCGCTCGTTGCGCTCGGCGAGGTCCCGCGGCGAGGCGCGCTGCCCGGCAAGCTGACCCGGCGCGAGGTCGACGTGCTCGCGCTGCTCGCCGCGGGGAGCTCGAACCGGGAGATCGCCGAGCAGCTGGTGCTCTCGGTCGCCACGGTCGAACGACACGTCGCCAACGTGTACGCCAAGTTGCAGGTGCGCTCGCGCGTCGAGGCGGCGCGCTACGCGCTGCGACACGGGCTCGCCGCTCCGCCGCGCTCGAGCGCGCCGCGCGCGCCGGGCCGGGCCGGGCCGGGCCGGGCCGGGCAGCCGGGCTGGTCACCACCTCATCCGGCGGTGCATCGGGCACCGTGCAGGCTACGTTGCGCCCGGAGATCGACTTCGCGTTCGTCCCCGGGCGCTCGGTGTCGCTCGTCGGCACTTGGCGCGACTGCGCCGAGGTCTCCCCCGGCGCGCCGGTCTAAGCGGCGCGAATCAGGCAGCGGCCTCGTCGTCGCTCGCGTCGTCGGTCAGCTCGCTCACCCGCGCCGCCGCCGGCTCGGAGCCGTAGACGGCGTCGAGCAGCGAGTGCGCCACGGCGTGCCAGGATCCGGCGTCGAGGCCTCCCGACCGGCCGGCGCCCCGGGCGCGCAGGACGAGCTCGCCGACGTTGCCGTTGAAGTGGTACAGGTCGAGCTGCACCTTGACCCGGCGCGCACGCACGCCACCGGGCAGCAGCATCCGGGCGTCGAACGAGCGGTGGTGGTCGAGGTCGGCGCCGACGAAGAGGAGGTCACGGACCTCGAGCACGGTTCCGTCGTCGGCGACGAAACGAGATCGGCGCGGCGACACGAGCGACCGCGGCCCGGGCGCGCTGAGGTCGACCACCTTGCTGACGTTCCAACCGATGGACTTGGACACGGGGCGTCTCCTCCCTGGGGTTCGGACCACGCCAGCCTTCGCCCGCACGCGGCAATCTGTCAAACAGCTGGTGCAGATGATAACCATCTTCTGTGACGATCATGACGATCATGCGTCGGACAGCTGGACACCTTCAGCGCTGCCCCCGGCGCGCCGTTAGGCATCGAGCAGTCCGATCGGGGAGCGCAGCCGCCGCAGTGCCGCCGCCACCACCACGTCGAAGCGAACGCGAAGAGGCGACCGTCCGCGCCTTCAGGTTCGTCCACGACGTGCAGGCGGACGTCCCCGACGCGCTGGATGGGCTCGAGGACCTGCACGACCGGGCGAGAGCGCACCGCTGGGTCGAAGTCGTCGGCGGATGCCTGCTCGCGCGTGCGGTGAGCGCGTGGATACGGCGCGAGCCCGGGGCGAGCGAGGCCGTGACCGCACTGCTCGAGCTGGGCCTGGAAGAGGGCGACGACGTGATGGTCGCGCTCGGGCTCGCGTTGCGGGCCAACGACAGCTTCGTCGACCCGGACCCGAGCGAACGCCAGAGCCGCGACGCCGACCTGGCGCGAGCCGTCGTGCTGCTCGGGCGCGCGGACGATCGTCCTGTCGAGCGGATCACCGCGCACACGGCCTGCGAGATCGCCTTGCTCAATCGCTCGCTGTTCGAGCTGTCGGCCGAGCAGGCACACGCCGCACTGGCGATCCAGCCCCTTTGTCCTACCGACGCGGTCGACTTCATCATCGGGCCGGTCGTCTTCAACCTCGCCGAGACCGAGATCTGCTGGGCGGCGATGCTCCGCCAGCTCGGCGACAGCCGCGGCGTGCTCGGGCGATGGCACGCGTGGCGCCGCGCCGAGCGGGCGACGGCCGCGTTCGACATGGCGCCCGGCTGGCGTCGAGAGCTCGACGCGCTCGGGCTGCTGCTGGCCTCGATGACGGGTCGGGACGTCTCGGCTGCGGCGCGCACCGCGCTCTCCGAGCTGCCCGCGCCGCCCCCGGGCGAGCTCCGCAGCTTGGGTGTGCTGCAGCTCGCCCTCGCGCTCAGCGATGCCCGAACCGGCCGGGCCAGCGCGGTAGTGCAGACCGAGGCGGCGATCGCCGCGCTCGACCCGGGCGCCCAGCCGCACCTGTTCGATCTCGCGCTGCACCTGGCGACCGAGCTCGAGGTGCGCGACTCGCAACGACCGGCCGGGTTGCGCAGCACGCGACGCCAGCTCGAGCACCACTGGGCCAAGCGTCTCTCCTCGCTCGCCGCGATGCAGGCCCTCATCGGGTTCGAGCGCCAGGCCGGCCAGCTGGAGCAGCTCAGCCGGCACGCACGCCTCGACGAGCTGACCGGCATCGGCAACCGGCGGGCGCTCACCGAGCACCTCGCCGCGCTCGAGCGCCAGCGCGTCCGGCAGATCGCGCTCATCTTGCTCGACGTCGACAGCTTCAAGGAGGTCAACGACCGCCACGGCCACCTCGCCGGCGACGCGGTGCTCACCTCCGTGGCCCGCATGCTGGGCGAGAGCATCCGGGCCAGCGACCTCGCGGTGCGCGTCGGTGGGGACGAGTTCGCCATCGTGCTCGGCGAGCTCGATCTGGACGACGCCGTCGAGCGCGCCGTCGAGCTGTTGCGGGTCGTCGACCTGCACTCCTTCGACGAGGTCAGCGCCGGGCTGCGCGCCACCGTCAGCGCCGGGGTGACCGTCGGCGAGCCGTCGGCGATCCGCGAGCTGTGGTCGCGCGCTGACACCGCGCTCTACCGCGCCAAGGCGGGCGACGGACGCCTGGTGATCCGCAGCAGGCTCGCCGTGTCGCCGGGCGAGGTGCGCGGCATCCTGTCCGACCACGGGGTCGCGCCCGAGCCTGGCGGGATCCCGCCGGGCCTGGCCTACTTCGGGGGTGGGAGGCCAGCCGTCGCCGCCGCCGTCGTCTCCGGCGACGCCTGAGCCCGCTGGCTCTCCGCGCCGGCTCTCGTCACGTCGTCTCGCGGGCGGAGGCGATCAGCGCGAGCAGCTCGTCCCCGTAGGCCTCGAGCTTGGCAGGACCGATCCCGCCGACCCGTGACAGCGCGCTCATGCTCTCGGGCAGCGCCGAGACCAGCGCGTCGATCGTGCGGTCGTGCAGGTAGACGTACGCGGGCTTGCCCTCGCTCGAGGCGCGCGCCGAGCGCCAGGCACGCAACGCCAGGCGCGCCCGCTCGGCGACCTCCGATGGCGGGGCGCCTCCGACTCCGGCCGCGGCGGCTCCGGCCGGGGCGCTTCGGCCATGCGACCCGGCGCGCCCGGCGGCGGCTCCCGAGATCGAAGCCGGCGGGCTTGCTGCGCGAGGAGGGCGGGCGGGCCGGTCCTCGGCGAGCTCGTCGAGGAACGGCGACGGGCACTCGCCCGCGACGACGGTCACCGACGACGAGCCACGCGTCAGCCCCACGTGCAGCACGCGGCGCTCCTCTTCCACGTCGGCGGCGAGGCGGTGCGGGAGCAAGCCCTCCGCCACCTCGTGCAGCACGACGTGGCGCCACTCCCGCCCCTTCACACGGTGGATCGTCGAGAGCACCACGCCGTCGGGCGAGCCGGGGTCGGCCAACGAGGCGCGCAGCCACGGCTCGAAGCCCTCCGGCTCGGGATGCAGCGCCGCGAGCGCGACGAGCGCGTCGAGGTCGTCGGTCTGAGCCGAGCGGTCGAGACGCCGCCGCGAGGTCTCGAGCAGCTCCATCGCCTGATCGAGACCGATGTCGTCGCGCACGGCACGCAGCACCGTCGCGGTGCTGCCGGACGCGGCCGTCGCCCGTAGCGAGCGCAGGTCGGTGACGAAGCCCTCCACCTTCTCGGCGTCGCGCCCGCTCAGGCGGCCGGCGAGGGCGTCCAGCCCGGCGACGCTGCGCTGCTCGCCCATCCACTCGACCACCCGCGGCGACAACGCCCGCGACGGCTTGCGGGCGGCGACGGCGACGTCTGCGCCGCGCAGACGACCGGACGGGACACAGGCGAGGCGCAACCAGGCGAGCGCGGCCTGCACGCCGTTGCGCGTCAGGTACGTCGCGTCGACGGCCGGCCGTACGGGCACCCGGCGGTGGACGAGCGCCACCTGCACCGGCGCCAGCGTGGCGTTCACCCTCGCCAGCACCGCCACCTCGGCGGGCCTGGCGCCGCCGGCGACGAGCGCAGCGACGGTCTCCACCGTGGTGCCGAGCGGGTTCGCCCCGCTGCGGATCGTGAGCTCGTCCTCGGCGGCGGGCCGCCCGGGGGCGGGCAGGATCGATTTGGCGACGCGCCGGTCGTTGTGGGTGAGCAGGTGGCGCGCCGCCTCGACGACGCGCACGGGGCAGCGGTAGTTGATCTCGAGGGCGTGCTCGCCCGCGCCGGGAAATAGCGGCGGTAGTCGATCAGCCACTCCGGCGAGGCCCCCGAGTAGCCGTAGATCGTCTGGTCGTCGTCCCCGACGCCGAAGACCGTCCCGTCGGGCCCGGCGAGCAGGCGCACGAGCAGCAGGTGCGCCGGCGTGAGGTCCTGGAACTCGTCGACGAGCATCGCCCGGCAGGACGCCCGCGCCGCTCGCCGTGCCGACGGGTCGGCGAGCAGGACCTCGATCGCGCCGTAGACCTGCTCGTCGAAGTCGACGACGCGCCGGTCGGCGAGGATGGCGCGGTAGCGGTCGAACACCTCCGCCAGCCCGTCGACGTCGCCGTCGAGCTCCGCCTCGACCTCGGCGGGAGACCGCATCCCGAGCCGCACCGCCGAGAGGGCCTCGATCCAGGCGGCAGCCGGGTCGGCGTTGGCGCGGCGCGGCAGGTCGACGAGCGAGCCGAGGATCGTGCGCACCTCGCGCTCCTCGATCGTCGTCGCCGGCCGGTGCCGCCCGAGCATGGACAGCCCGAGGGCGTTCAGGGTGCGCACCTGCAGCTCGGGCAGGTCGGGCGTGCGCTCGACCATCTCGTCGGCGGCACGCTTGTTGAACGCGACGAGCGTGATGGCCCGGCCGGGCAGCCCCCAGCGGCGCAACAGGTGGCGCGCCCGCTCGGTGAGCACACGCGTCTTGCCCGAGCCGGCGGGGGCGATGATGCGCGCCGCCCCGCCGGCGTGGGTGACGGCGGCGAGCTGATCGGGGGCGAGGGTGGCGCCAGTCTCGTTCGGCCCGAAGGCGGCGAGCGCTCCGGCGCGCGAGCGCGAGGCGCGGCACGACCGCCACCCCGTCGAGGTCGGCGCGCCACTCGAGCGGCCCCCCGTCACAGATCGCCGGCCGGCCGTCGGGGAGCACGACGTCGGCGGGAAGACCCTCGGCTGCCGGCAGCGCACCGAGGCGGACTGCCTCCTCGGCGAGCGGGTAGCGCGCCGAGCCGCGCCGGGCGTCGGCGGAGTTGGCGAACGCGGCGTGGGCGAGCCGTTCACCGGGGAAGGCAAAGCCCGGCGACAGCGACCACACGGGCCGGCGCTCGACCTCGTCGGCGGCCGGGTCCCCGTCGAGCTCCACGACGACCGAGACGCGCTCGCGCCAGGCCCGCTCGAGCGCGTCGAGGTCGCCACGCACGCGCTCGCAGTCCTGCCAGTCCGCAGGCGCCTGCTGGCCCGGCCCGACGACGACGCTGCGCCCGAGCAGTCGCAGGACGTGCCCGGGCGGCGCCGGGGCCGCTACGGGGCGGGCCGTGCCGAGGCCGGCGGAGGGCCCCTCCCCGAGTGGCGAGACGGCGGCGGGATCTGCCTCGCCCGCCTGCATCGAGCGCTGCCAGCAGTCGCGGACCTCCGCGGCGCGCCGGTGGCGGCCGCCGCAGTAGCCGCAGGAGAGGCCGGGCTCGCTCATTGGTGCTCACGGTACCGAGCGGCTGCGCGCCCGGGGCGAGCCGGCCGTCACAGGTACGGTGCATCGATGCCGCCTCGGCCTCGCCCGGCTCGTCGCGGCCAGCCGCCTCCCGGCCCGCCACGTCGGCCGGCCGAGCGGCGGCCCCGCCGCGCCTTCCCGGCCGGTCCCTTCCTCCTCCCGGCGGGCTTGCTCTACGGCTTCGTGATCGGCCTCCCGCTCGTCGCCGGCGTGCCCCTCAGCCTGACGAACTGGAACGGGATCACGACGACCGCCTTCGTCGGCTTCTCCAACTTCGAAGCCGTCTTCACCTCGTTGCAGTTCTACGCCGCGCTGCGGCACAACGCGATCCTGCTGGCGGCGCTGTTCGTCCTGGCGAACACCGTCGGGCTCGGCCTGGCCCTGCTCATCGAGCGCCGGCCGGCCGGCTATCAGGTGTACCGGACGTTGATCTTCCTGCCCGCGGTGGTGTCCTTCCTCGCCACGGGCTTCATCTGGAGCGTGCTGCTCGACCCGGCGATCGGTGTCCTCGACCCGGCGGTGCGTGGTCTCGGGCTCGGGTTCCTCGCACGCGAGTGGTTGGCGTCGCCGCACCTCGCGCTCGGGACGGTGATCCTCGTCAGCTGGTGGCAATGGGGCGGAGTCCCGGTGGCGGTCTACGCCACCGGGCTGAAGGCGATCCCCGACGACCTGCTCGACGCCGCCGAGATCGACGGCGCCGCAGGGTTGCGGCGCCTGCGGCACGTCGTCCTGCCGCTCCTGCGCCCCGCGGTGGTCGTGACGACGGTGCTGAGCTTCGTCACCGCCTTCCAGAGCTTCGCCGTCGTCTACGTCCTCGAGGGTCCGCAAGGCGCGCCCGTCGGCGACACCGACGTCGTGAACACCTTCATCTACCGCAGCTTCGGGGACCTCGGCTACGACGAGGTCAATGCGCTTGCGGTAATGGCGATCCTCGGCGCCGGGTTGCTCCTCGTGCAGCTCTGGTTCCGCAGGAACAGCGTCGAGCGCTGAGGCTGCGCCGGCGCAACAGCGCTACTCGCGGCGAACCGCCAGGCGGTTGTAGGCCGACTCGGTGGTCGCCGGCCTGCGCCCGGCCCGCGGCCCGGTCGCTGCTGCCCCGACCACGGGGAGGGTGGTGGTGGTCGTCGTGGACGTCGTCGTGGTCGTCGGGCCCGAGGACGGGACGTAGTCGCTCGCCGGCTGCGTCCCGCCCTTCTGGTTCGGCATCGTCTGCTCGGTCGGCTCGTCGGGTGCGGCGCCGCCCGTCTCGGTGTCCTGACCCGGCGGTCATGCCCCGGCGCGTGCGGCTTCAATCCGCGGCGCTCGGCGGGCGCCGGCGCGGACGCCGCTCAGGCGGCGAGGAGGGGAGCGGGCAACGGGCGGGCGTGGACGATGCCGAGATGCTGCACGGCGCGGGTGAGGGCGATGTAGAGCAGCCCGGCTCCGCCCGGCAGCTCCTCGATGCTCGCCGGCTCGACGACGACGACGGCGTCGAATTCCAGACCTTTGGCCTCGGGGGCGTCGAGCACGACGACGTGACCGGGGGCGAGCGCGGCGCTCCCCCGTCCGGCAGCCAGCCCGCTCGCCCGCAGCGCGCTGGCCAGCGCGTCGGTCGTCTGGGGGACCGCGATCACCGCCAGGGATTGGAAGCGGGTGGTCAACGCCTGCAGCTCGCCGGCCAAGGTTGCGCCGAGTTCACCGCCCGGCGGCACCGGGATCGCCAGCGGGGGGTTCGCACCGGCGCGCACCGAGGACGTCCGCGGCAGACCCGGCGCTCTCGCCGCCAGGTATCGGTTGGCGACGTCCATGATCTCAGCCGGGACGCGGTAGCCCACCGACAGCGACTCGATCCTGGCGCCCGCGGGCCGCCCGAGCGCGTCGAGGGCGCGCTCCCAGTCCGTGACTGCTGCGGGAGCCGAGGCCTGGGCGAGGTCGCCGAGCACGGTGATGGAGCGACCGTCGAGGCTGCGCCGCGCCACCATGCGCAGCGCCATCGGCGAGAGGTCCTGCGCCTCGTCGAGCACGATGTGGCCGTAGCGACGTGGCGGCCCGGCGAGCAGCGCCTGCGTCTCGTCGAGCAGCGGCAGATCGGCCGACGTCCAGGCCTCCTCCCCCAGCGCCCGCGACGGCGAGCGGCGAATCGCCGCCTGCTCGGAGGGCTCGAGGACGCCCTGCGCCGCGGCGGCGAGCAGCGCGGGGCGCCCGTAGAGCTGGCGCACCAGCGCGGCAGCCGACAGCGACGGCCAGCAGCGGGCCAGAAAACGCTGGACGTTGCGATCGGCCGAGAGATCGGTCGCCACGGCCTCGGCGTCGAGCAGCTCGCCGCGGCGCCCCCCGAGCACCTCGCGCACCGTGTGCACGATCGCCGTGCGAAAGCGCGCCCGGCGCAGGCCGATCGGGCCGCCCGAGGCGAGGGCGGCGGCGAGCAGCTCGCCCAGCTCGTCGTGGCCGAGGGTCACCGAACCGAAGCGGGTCGCGCCGCTGAGCGGCTGCTTCGGGAGGGCGATCGCGTTGGCGGCGGCCCGCTCGAGCAGCGCCGGCCAGCACGGCCGGCCCTTCAGCTCTGCCAGCGCCTGCGCCTCGGCGGCGCGCACGCGTGCCGCGGGGACGAGCCCCTCGAGGGTGGTCTGGGTGACGGCCGTCTCGCCGAGGCTCGGCAGCACCTCGGAGATGTAGCGCAGGAAGAGGCGGTTCGGGCCGAGCACGAGCACGCCCTCTCGCTCGAGCCGCTCGCGGTGCTCGTAGAGCAGGAAGGCGGCGCGGTGCAGGCCCACGGCGGTCTTGCCCGTCCCGGGGCCGCCCTGCACGAGCACGAGGGTGCCGAGCGGGCTGCGGATGATGCGGTCCTGCTCGGCGGCGATGGTCGCCGCGATGTCGGTCATCGCGCCGGTGCGCGCCCGCCCGAGCTCGGCGAGCAGCGGGTCGGGCAGGCCGCTCGCCGACGAGCGCGCCGCACCCGCCGGGTCGTCGAAGTCCTCGTCGAGCACGTCGGCAAGGCGCCGGCCGTCGAGCACGAAGCGGCGCCGGCGCTGCAGCCCGAGCGCGTCGCGCGAGGTCGCCCGGTAGAAGGGCACCGCCACCGGGGCTCGCCAGTCGACCACCACCGGCTCGCCTCCGTCGTCCTCGACGTGGCGACGGCCGATGTGCCAGGTGGGGCCGCGCTCCTCGTCGATGCGCCCGAAGCACAACGGCCCGCCCGAGGCGCTCATCGAGGCGACACGGGCGCTCAGGTGCAGATGAGCGACCGTGGCGTCCCAGTCACCGGCGGCACGTGCTGCCGCGTCGTCGGCAGCGGAACGGGCGCGAGCGGTCATCTGCTCGATCAGCAGGTGCGCCCGATCGAGATAGCGCTGCTCGTCGGCGAGCGCGTCGGACGGGTCCGGAGGTTCACCGCGGGTGGCCATTTCGGCAGTGTAGAACAGCCGAACAAGCCGGTCGAGCACGACAAACAGACCGGAAAAGTTCCGGCAACAAGGCGTAGTCTACACCCTGCTGCCGGGAAGTCAAGTGGAGGCGCGTGGTTCGCCTGCGCCGACGTGATCGGCGACGTCGGTTATTCCGACGCCGGGGCGAACAGCTCCGCCGTCGTCACCCTCGTTGCGCCGGAGAGATCTGCGCCGGAGCGGCCGATCTCAGCCGAGCAGCTCGACGGCCGCCGCCTCGAGCACGTCGAGGCCCTCCTCGAGCAGCTCGTCGGTGATCACCATCGGCGGCAGCAGGCGGATCACGTTGCCGAACGTGCCGCAGGTCAGCACGATGACACCCTCGCCGTGGCAACGCTTCGACGACGGCCTGGGTGGCCGCCGGGTCGGGCTCGCGTCGTGCCGGGACGGACGAGCTCCATCGCCAGCATGGCCCCCCGGCCGCGGACGTCGCCGATGGCCGGAACGTGCCTTGGCGAGCGCCTCGAGCGCGGCCGTCACCACGCGCTTCGATGCGTCGCGCCGCAGCGGGCCAGGTCGAGCTGCGCCGCATCGCGCCGATCGCGGCGAGCGCCGCGGCGCAGGCGACCGGGTTGCCCCCGTAGGTGCCGCCGAGGCCGCCCGGGTGCACGGCGTCCATGATCTCGGCGCGGCCCGTGACGCCGGCGAGCGGCATCCCGCCGGCGATGCCCTTGGCGGTGGTGACCAGATCGGGCACGACGCCCTCGTGCTCGCAGGCGAACCACGTCCCCGGTCCGGCAGAAGCCGGTCTGCACCTCGTCGGCGACGAAGAGCGATGCCGTGCTCGGCGCACCAGGCGGCGAGGGCGGCCAGGAAGCCCGGGGCGGGGACGACGAAGCCCCCCTCGCCCTGGATCGGCTCGATCAGCACGCAGGCAACGTTGCGCCGCGCCGACCTGGGTCTCGATCTGGGCTCGATGGCCCGCGCCGCCGCCTGCGCGCCCGGTCATCCCGTCCGGGTCGCGGAAGGGGTAGGACATCGGCACCCGGTAGACCTCGGGGGCGAAGGGCCCGAAGCCGTCCTTGTACGGCATGTTCTTGGCCGTGAGCGCCATCGTCAGGTTCGTCCGGCCGTGGTAGGCGTGGTCGAAGACGACGGCGGCCTGGCACGACCGGTGGCGCGCCGGGCGATCTTCACGGCGTTCTCGACGGCCTCGGCGCCGGAGTTGAACAGCGCCGACGCTTCTCGTGGCTGCCGGGCGTCAGGCGGTCAGCTGCTCGCAGACCGCGACGTAGCCCTCGTAGGGGGCGACCATGAAGCAGGTGTGGTTGAAGCGGGCCACCTGCTCCGCAACGGCCTCGACCACGGCCGGAAGCGGCGTGCCCGATCCCGGTGACAGCGATGCCCGAGCCGAGGTCGATCAGGCAGTTGCCGTCGACGTCGACGCACGATCGCGCCCGGCGCCGTCTGCGACGTAGACGCGGCAGCGTGCTGCTCACCCCGGGGGCGACGGCGGCGGCTCGGCGCGAGGCGAGGGCACGCGAGCGCGGCCCGGGGATCTCGGTGACGAGCTGGCGGCGTTGCGGGACAGGCGCGCCGGTCTCGAGCGGCTCTACGTGATCCTCGCCCATCTGCCCTCCCTGCTCACGGGGCGCACCGTCGGGCGCACCGCACGGCTGGCGTCATCGTACGGGCGGCGCCGATCCGGCAGACCCAGCCCGTCACCGTGACCGATGGTGGTGCCCGGGCCGTCGCTCAGCGATGGCGCCGGCCGAACCGACCGCGCCGGTGGCGCCGTTCCCGTTCCCGGCGCTGCCGTTCCCGACGCCGGCGCCCGCGCCGCAGCGCGCTCCATGCCGCAGCGAGCGCGCCGAGCCCGGCGAGCAACGGGAGGGCGCGCTTTGCCAGCGCGGGACCGGCGACACGCATCAGGTCGACGGGCGCAGCCGCTGCCGCATCGGCGCCGGTCGGCGCCCGCGTCGTGGCGGCGCCGGCGGACGACTCGCCCGGCGCCGGAGCCGCGTCGGTCGCGGGCGTGCCGGCCGAGCCGGTCGGCGCGGCGGTCGACTCTGCGCCGGTCGACTCTGCGCCGGTCGACTCTGCGCCGGTCGACTCTGCGCCGGACGACGGATGCTCACCACTCGGCACCCCGGCCGCGGGCGGTGCCCCGCCAGCGGCGAGCACCGAGCTCTCCAGGCATTCCACGAACTGACCGAGCAGCTTGGTGCTCACCTCCGCCAGCACGCCGCGCCCGAACTGCGCCACCTTGCCCGTGATCGAGAGGTCCGTCGTGACGCGTACGCGAGTGCGGTCGTCGCCGGCCGGATCGAGCTGGGCGGTGACCGTGGCGCTGGCGTTGCCCTGCCCCGCGTCTCCCGTCCCTCGGCGCGCAGCACCATGCGGTGCGCGCCGGCATCCTGCTCGAGGAAGCGCGCCACGCCCTTGTACTGCGCCGTGATCGGCCCGACCTTCACCTTGACCGTGCCGCGGTACTCCTCGCCGTCGACCTCCTGCAGCTCGGCCCCCGGCAAGCAGGGCGCGATCCGCTCGACGTCGGAGAGCAGGGCGAAGGCCCGCTCGACGGGCAGCTCTACCGTGAACTCGTCGTTCAGCTCCACCTCGCCGCCACCCCTTCCCGGTCGACGACGACCGGCTCGTCGTTGCCTGATCGTGCCGGCGCGCCCGCCGGCGCGCGCCCCGGACGCGCCTCGCTCACGGCCCTCACCCCGCCACCAGCTCGACGAGCGCGGCGCAGCGAGGCGAGCGAGTGCGCCTCGACGAACTCGTCCACGTACGGCAGGGCGGCGGCGATCCCTCGCACCAGCGGCTCGTATCCCGGGGTGGCCTTGAGCGGGTTGGCCCAGACGACGCGGCGGGCGACGCGGCGCAGGCGTGCCATCTCCTCGGCGAGCAGGCCCGGGTCGCCGCGGTCCCACCCGTCGGACAGCACGACGACCACGGCGCCGCGCGCCAGCCCGGCCACGCCCCAGCGCTGGTTGAAGGCACGCAGGCCCTCGCCGAGCCGCGTGCCTCCCGAGATGTCGGCGACCGACGAAGCGACACGGCGCAACGCCGCGTCGGGGTCGCGCCAGGAGAGCTCGCGCGTGACCCGCGTCAGGCGCGTCCCGAGCGTGAACACCTCGACCTGGCGCCGGGCGACGATCGCGGCGTGGGCGAACTCGAGAAAGGCCCGTGCGTAGGGCTGCATCGACCCGCTCACGTCGACGAGCAGCACCATGCGCCGTGGCCGCCATCCGGGCGACCGCCGGGCGAGGCGAGCCGGCTCGCCGCCCGAGCGCAACGCGGCCTGCACCGTCCGGCGCAGGTCGAGCTCGCCGCGCCGGCCGGCCTGCGGGCGCATCCGCCGGCTGCGCCGCAGCGGCGGTCGCAGGCGCAACGCGGCAACCAGTCGCCGCACGGTGGCGAGCTCCTCGGCGTCGAGGCTGGCGAAGTCGCGCTCGGCGAGCACCTCCGCCGCGCTGTAGCGCACGACGAGGGTGTCGCGCGGCGGGGCGGGCTCCATGCCGTCAGATCCGGCGTCGCCGTCGTCGAGCGCGAGGGTGACCGGCACGAGAGGCTCGTCGATGGCGGGCGGGACGCCGCTGTGACCGCCGAAGAAGGCGAGGAAGGCGCGCGCGTACACCGGGGCGTCCTCCGGGCGGCGGACGAAGACTGCACTCCCCGCCCAGTAGACGTGGTCGGGGTCGGCCAGCCCGAGCAACGAGAGGGCCTCGGCGAAGTCGAGCACTGAGCTGAGGGAGGCGTCGAGGCCGGTCGAGCGCAGGACCCGGGCGAAGGCGACGGCGAGGCGTTGTGCTGCGCCGGCCGGCGGGGGCGCGTCGATGGCGGGGTCGCCCCCGGCCGCCGAACGCTCCGCCGCGGTGTGGCTCACCGCTGTCCCTGCACCGCGGCGCGCACCAGCTCGGCGATACCGATGCGCCGGACGCGCTCGGCGTCCTCGCGGTACTTGAGCACGCTCCCGAGCGTACGTGCGACGGTCGTCTCGTCGAGCCGGGAGGCGCCGAGCACGGTGAGCGCCTCCGCCCAGTCGATCGTCTCGGCGACGCCGGGCGGCTTGTACAGGCCCATCCGGCGCAGCTCGGCGCTCGCCGCCGCCACCTCGCCGGCGAGCTCGGCGCCGGCCTGCGGGACGCGCAGCTGCACGATCTGCACCTCGCGCTCGAGGTCGGGGTGCTCCACCCAGTGGTACAGGCAGCGCCGCTTCAGCGCATCGTGCACGTCACGGGTGCGGTTGGAGGTGATCACCACGACCGGCGGGCGGCGGGCGGCGAAGGTGCCGAGCTCGGGGACCGTCACGGTGTAGTCCGAGAGGATCTCGAGCAGGAATGCCTCGAACTCGTCGTCGGCGCGGTCGATCTCGTCGATCAGCAGCACCGGCGGCGCCGCGCCCGAGTCCGAGTCGGCGATGGCCCGCAGCAGCGGCCGGCGGACGAGGAAGCGCTCGGAGTACAGCTCGTCCTCGACCTGCTCGCTCGGCGCGTCGTGGCGCAGCTCGGCCGCCCGCAGGTGCAGGAGCTGGCGCGAGTAGTCCCATTCGTACACGGCCTGCGCGGCGTCGATCCCCTCGTAGCACTGCAGGCGGACCAGCTCGCCGCCGGTCCAACGCGAGAGGACCTTGGCCACCTCGGTCTTGCCGACGCCGGCCTCCCCCTCGAGCAGCAGCGGGCGGTGCATCGCCAGCGCCAGGAAGACGACGGTGGCGAGCCCCTCGTCGGCGAGGTAGCCGTGCGCGGCGAGCGCCGCGGCGACCTCGTCCGGCGATGCGGGCGAGGCCGGCGGCGCCTCGGGGGTGACGCTCAGGCCCCCGCCTCCTCGAGCGCCCGCCGGACCAGCACGCGCGCCAGGTGGCTGCGGAAGGCCGACGAGGCGTTCAGGTCGGCGGGCGGCTCGAGCCCGTCGGCGGCGTGCTCGGCCGCCTCGGCGGCGGTGGCGCCGCCGTGGAGCGCTGCTTCGACCGCCGCGGCACGCAACGGCACCGGCCCCATGTTGACCAGCGCCACGCCGGCTGTCCCGTTCACCACGGCGACGACGCCGACGATCGCCCAGTCCTGCGCCCGCCGGTTGAACTTCTGGAACCCGAAGCGGGCGCCCGCCAGCTTGGGCACCTTGATCTCGGTGAGCAGCTCGTCGGAGCGCAGCGCCGTCTCGAGGAAGCCGTGGTGGAAGTCGCGTGCGGCCACCTCCCGGCTGCCCGAGGGTCCGGTGAGCACCATCGTCCCGCCGAGGGCGAGTACGGCGGCCGGCAGGTCCGAGGCGGGGTCGCCGTGGGCGATCGAGCCGCCGATCGTGCCGCGGTGGCGCACCGCCGGGTCGCCCACCTGCGCGGCGACGCGGGCGAGCACGGGGGCATGCTCGGCAACGAGCGGGTCGGTCTCGATCGCCCGGTGCCGGGTCAGCGCCCCGACGGCGAGGTGGTCGCCGGCGTCGCGCACGTAGGACAGCTCGGACAGCCGCCCGATGTCGACGAGCAGCGACGGTGTGGCCAGGCGCAGGCGCATCAGCGGGATCAGCGAGTGCCCACCGGCCAGCACCTTGGCCTCGTCGCCGTGCTCGGCGAGCAGTGAGAGGGCCTCCCCGACCGACGACGGCCGCTGGTAGTCGAAGGCTGCGGGGATCATCGCTGCTCCTCTCCGGTCGTGCCGGCCGACTCCGTCTGCTGGATCGCCGTCTGCTGGATCGCCGCCCGCTGGATCGCCGACCAGACGCGCTCGGGCGTCGCCGGCATGGCCACGTCGGTGACGCCGAGATGCGAGAGGGCGTCGACGATGGCGTTGACGACGGCCGGCGTTGCGGCGATGCAGCCGGCCTCGCCGATGCCCTTCACCCCGAGGGTGTTCGTGCCCGACGGCGTCACGGTGTGATCGAGGAGGAAGCTCGGCAGCTCCGCGGCGGATGGGACGAGGTAGTCGGCGAGGGTCGAGGTGAGCAGGTTGCCCTCGTCGTCGTAGACGGCCTCCTCCCACAGCGCCTGGGCGACGCCTTGCGCAACGCCGCCGTGCACCTGGCCCTCGACGATCATCGGGTTGACCTGGTTGCCGCAGTCGTCCACGGCCACGTAGGAGACGAGGCGCACGCCGCCGGTCTCCTCGTCCACCTCCACCACGGCCAGATGCGTGCCGAAAGGGAAGGTGAAGTTCGGCGGGTCCCAGGTGACCGCGGCCTCGAGGAAGGGCTCCACGCCGTCGGGCAGGTTGTGGGCGCTGAATGCCTCGAAGGCGAGGCCGCCGATCGACATCGTGCGCTCCGGCGAGCCGCGCACGGCGAAGCTGCCGCCCTCGAACACGAGATCCTCGTCGGCCACCTCGAGTTGGTGGGCGGCGATGCGCCGCGCCTTGTCGACCACGCGGTCGCACGCCAGCGCCACCGCGGTCCCGCCGACCGACAGCGAGCGCGAGCCGTAGGAGTCCATCCCGACCGGGGAGATCGCGGTGTCGGAGTGCAGCACCTCGACGTCGTCGGGATCCACGCCGAGCCGGTCGGCGGCGATCATCGACCAGGAGGTCTCGTGGCCCTGCCCGTGCGGGGAGGTGCCGGTGACGACCTGCACCTTGCCCGTGGGCAGCACGCGCACCGTGGCCGCCTCCCACCCGCCCGCCGCGTAGCGCAACGAGGCGAGCACGCGGCTCGGCGCCAGCCCGCACATCTCGACATAGCTGGAGAGACCGAGGCCGAGGTGGCGCGTCGAGCCGGCGGCACGCCGGGCCGCCTGCTCGCTGCGCACCTCGTCGACCTTGCCGAGCTCGAGGGCGCGCTCCAGCGCGCGCAGGTACTCGCCGCTGTCGAAGGTCAGCCCTGCCGCCGAGGCGTACGGGAAGCGCTCCGGGGCGATGAAGTTCCGCCGGCGGATCTCCGCCGCGTCGACCCCGACGCGCCGCGCCAGCGCGTCCATCGCCCGTTCGATGGCGTAGGTCGCCTCGGGCCGACCCGCACCGCGGTACGCGTCCGTCGGCGTGCGCGTCGTGAACACGCCGGTGCAGCGGAACGCGTACAGCGGCGTGTCGTAGCAGCCGTGGTACAGGAAGGCGCCGAGGAGCGGGATGCCCGGCGTCACCAGCTGCAGGTACGCCCCCATGTCGGCGACGACGTCGGCGCGCACGGCGAGCAGCGTGCCGGACTCGTCGGCGGCGAGCTCGATGTGCTGCAGCTGGCCGCGTCCCTGGATCGTCGCCTGGGTGCTCTCCATGCGCTCCTCGACCCAGGCCACCGGGCGGCGCAGCCGGCGCGCCGAGCGCGACGCAGGCGAGCTCCTCGGCATAGACGTTCAGCTTGGAGCCGAAGCCGCCCCCGACGGAGGGGGCGACGACGCGCAGCTTGGACTCGGGCACGCCGCAGGTGATCGCCAGCATAGTGCGCAGGATGTGCGGGATCTGCGTCGAGGAGTAGACGGTGAGGTCGCCACCGAAGGCCTCGGGGACGGCGACCACGCCACGCGGCTCGATCGCCGCTGGGATGAGGCGCTGCTGGATGTAGTGCTCGGAGACGACGTGCGCCGCAGCGGCGAAGGCGCGCTCGAGAGCCTCGGGGTCGGGCGACAGCTCCCAGACGTAGGAAACGTTGCTGCCGAGCTCGGGGTGCACGAGCTCGTTGCCGTGAAGGGCGCGCTCGAGGTCGAGCACCGGCGGCAGCGGCTCGTACTCGACGACGACGTCGCCCGCCGCGTCGACGGCCAGGTACGCCGTCTCGGCGACGACGACGGCGACCGCGTCGCCGACGTGGTTGACTCGCTCGACGGCGAGCGGCAGGTGCTCGGGGGACTTCATGTCCTCGGTCACCGGCCACGCGCAGGGCAGGGGGGCGCTCCACGCCTCACGCAGGTCCGCTCCGGAGAAGGCGGCGACGACGCCGGGCCGCGATCGGGCGGCGGCGAGGTCGACCGAGACAACGCGGCCGTGGGCGACGGTCGAGCGGACGAAGGCGGCGTGCAACGCGCCGGGGACGGCGAGGTCGGCGACGAAACGGGCCTCGCCCGAGAGCAGCGCGGCGTCCTCCCGGCGCAACCGGCGCGTGCCGAGCACCCGCCGCTCCCCCGCCTCGGCGGTCGCCGCGCTGCCCGCAGCCGGCGGGGCCGGGTCCTCGACCGCGGTCACTGCACGCCGGCTGTCGGCTCCAAGGCCGAGCGCGCCGGCGGCGGCGAGCGCGGCCTTGACGATGTTGTGGTAGCCCGTGCAGCGGCACAGGTTGCCCTCCAGGCCCTCGCGCACCTCGGCCTCGGTCGGGCTCGGGTGCTCGGCGAGGAAGGACGCCAGCGCCATCACCATGCCGGGTGTGCAGTAGCCGCACTGCAGGCCGTGATTCTGGCGGAAAGCCTCCTGGATGGGGTGCAGCTCGCCCTCGTGGGCCATCCCCTCGATCGTGGTGATCGCCGTGCCGTCCGCCTGCACGGCGAGCACCGTGCAGGACTTGACCGACTCCCCGTCGACGAGCACTGTGCACGCGCCGCACGACGACGTGTCGCAGCCGACGTTGGTGCCGGTGAGGCCGACCACCTCGCGCAGATAGTGCACGAGCAGCAGGCGAGGCTCCACCTCGTGCTCGTGGCGCGTGCCGTTGACCGAAACCGTGACCCTCATCGGCCCCCCTTCGTCGGCGCCAGTGCCGTTGCCCACCGCCGGGCAGCGCCACATCCCCGTAGGTGCCTGGAGGTTACGACGGGCCGGCCGCCATCACAATGCCCGTGACTCACCGCCGGCGGGCTGCGGCGATCTCGCTCCAGACCCGCTCGGGCGTGGCCGGCATGTCGACATGGCGCACGCCGAGGTGGGCGAGCGCGTCGACGACGGCATTCTGCACGGCCGGCGTCGAGCCGATCGTCCCCGACTCGCCGATCCCCTTCGCCCCGAGCGCGTTGACCGGGGTCGGGGTCTCGATGCGGATCGACTCGAAGCTCGGCAGCTCGGCGGCCGAGACGAAGGCGTAGTCGGCGAGGTTGGCCGTGAGCGGGTTGCCGTCCTCGTCGTAGCGGAACTCCTCGAGCAGCGCCTGGGCGATGCCCTGCGCCAGGCCGCCGTGCACCTGCCCCTCGGCGAGCAGCGGGTTGAGGATGCGGCCGGCGTCGTCGACGGCGACCATGCGACGCAACGCCACCGCGCCGGTCTCGGTGTCGACCTCGACGACGGCGAGGTGGGCACCGAAGGGGAACGTTGCGCTCGGGGGGCGGAAATCGACCTCGGCAGCCAGGCGTGACCCACGCCCGGCTGCGAGCGCGGCGAGCTCGCCCCAGCTACGGCGCGCCGCCGGCGTGCCGGCGACGTGCAGCCCGCCCGCCGGGTCGACGACGAGGTCGGCGGGGTCGGCCTCGAGCTCGTCGGCGGCGAGGCGCTTGGCGAGCTCGACCACCTCGACCGCGGCACGCTGGGTGGCCACGCCGCCGGTCTGCAGCGAGCGCGAGCCGAAGGTGCCCACGCCGCGGGCGACGAGGTCGGTGTCGGAGTGGATGACCTGCACGTTCTCGAGCGGGATGCCGAGGGCGTCGGCGACGAGCATCGACCACGCGGTGGCGTGTCCCTGCCCGTGGGCGGAGGTGCCGGTGCGCACCACGGCGGTGCCGTCCTCGAGAACCTCCACCGAGGCGTACTCTCCCGGGTCGCCCAGCGCGGTGATCTCGACGTAGGAGGCGATGCCGATGCCGAGCGCCACCGGGTCTCCGGCGGCACGGCGGCGCCGCCTGCTCGCTCCGCAGCTGCTCGTAGCCGGCGGAGTCGAGCAGCGTGTCGAGGGCGAGCCGGTAGTCGCCGCTGTCGTAGACCGTCCCGGTCGGCGTCGTGTACGGGAAGCGGTCGGCCGCCGACGAGGTTACGCCGCCGGACCTCGGCCGGGTCCAACCGATCTCGGCGGCGAACAGGTCCATCGCCCGCTCGATCGCCGCGGCGGCCTCCGGGCGGCCGGCGCCGCGATAGGCCGTGATCGGCGAGGTGTTCGTGACGACCGAGCGCGAGACGAACTCGACCCGCTCGATGTCGTAGGTGCCGGTGACCATCGGCGCCGTGCAGATCGCCGGCAGCACCGCGCCGAGCCAGGGGTAGGCGCCGGAGTCCTGGATCACCTCGAGGCGGTAGGCGCGCACGGTGCCGTCGCGCGACCCGCCGATGGTGACCCGCTGGAGCTGGGCGCGACCGTGGCCGAGGCCGAGCATGCTCTCGCTGCGCGTCTCGCACCAGCGGACCGCACCCCGCCGGCGGTACGCCAGCCAGCCGACGAGCAGCTCCTCGGGGGTGTCGCCGAGCTTGGCGCCGAAACCGCCACCGACGTCGGGTGCGATCACCCGGATCGCGTCCGTGCCGAGGCCGGTCACCTCGGCCAGCGCGGCGCGCACCCCGAAGGGGGTCTGCGTCGTCGACCAGTGGGTGAGCCGGCCGTCCTCGCCCCAGGCGGCCGCCGCGGCGCGGACCTCGAGCGGGCAGGGGGCGAGGCGCTGGTTGACGATGTCCCGGCTGACGACGACCTCGCAGCCGTCGAAGAACGACGGATCGAGCTCGCCCCCGACCGAGGCGGCGACGTTGGTGCCGGCTTCGGGGAAGAGCAGCACCTCGCCTTCGAGCGCTTCCCTCGGGTGCACGACGGGCGGCAGCGGCTCGTACTCGACCTCGATCAGCTCGGTGGCATCCACCGCCTGCTCGCGTGACTCGGCCACCACGACCGCAACGGGCTCGCCGACGAAGCGCACCATGCCCGTGGCGAGCATCGGGCGCGCCATCGCGTCGGGGACCATCCCCTCGCCCGGCTTGCGCAGCGGCAGCTCGCCGATGTCCTCCCCGCTGAGCACCTCGAGCACGCCCGGTGCGGCGAGTGCCGCCGAGGTGTCGATGGACTCGATGCGGGCGTGGGCGACGGGTGAGCGAACGAAGGCGAGGACCGCAGCACCAGGAAGGCTCACGTCGTCGACGTAGGAGCCGCCGACGGTGAGGAAGCGCGGGTCCTCGACGCGTAGGACACGGTTGCCGAGAATGCTCACGGTGGGGGCAACGTAAGCGACGCTGCGGCGCGCGGTCAAATGGCGAGATCGGGGCGCGTGGCACACGCGGCGCGCCCGCGGCACGCGTTCACACGTGTCCCCGCGGCGGGGCGCCCGCGGTCACGTGGCGCGCCGCCGGGCTACCCTCCGGGTCGGCCCCGGATCTGCGCCGCACCTTCGGCGCACCAGCGGGCCCCAACGCGGCAGCTCGTCGGCGACGGAGGGTGACATGGACGACGCGATGCGGGCAGAGAGTGTGCGGATCATCGGCTACGGCGGGGAGGAGCTGGAGGCCTACCTGGCGCAGCCCGTCGGCGACGACGGCCCGTACGGCGGCGTCGTGGTGATCCACCACATGCCCGGCTACGACGATGCCACCAAGGAGATCGCCCGCCGCTTCGCTGCGCACCGTTACCTCGCCATCTGCCCGAACCTCTACTCCCGCGAGGCCCCGGGAGCGAGCCCCGACGACGCCGCGGCCGCAGCGCGCGCCGCCGGCGGGGTGCCCGACGACCGCCTCGTCGGCGACGTCGAGGGCGCGGCTGGCTACCTGCGAGCGCTGCCGGGCTCCAATGGCAGGGTCGGCACGATCGGCTACTGCTCGGGCGGGCGCCAGTCGCTCCTCGCCGCCTGCCGGCTGCCGCTGCAGGCGGCGGTCGACTGCTACGGCGCGTTCGTCGTGCGCACGCCGCCCGAGGGCATGCCGATCGCCGCCTCGCCGATCGTCGACCTCCTCCCGGAGCTGTCCTGCCCGCTGCTCGGTCTCTTCGGCGCCGAGGACAGCCACCCCGCACCGGACGAGGTCGTCGAGCTCGAGGAAGCGTTGCGCAAGTCGGGCAAGTCCTTCGAGTTCCACACCTGCGACGGCGCGGGCCACGGCTTCTTCGCCGTGGACCGCCCGAGCTACCGCCCCGAGGCGGCCAAGGACGGCTGGCGGCACATCTTCGACTTCTTCGGCCGGAACCTGCGCACCTGAGCGTTCGCGAGTCGGCGCGCCGAGCTACTTGCAAGGCGATGCAGGCACGCCGCCGGAGGTCTATGCTTGCACGGATCTTGCGGCCTGAGGTCAGATCCTCGAGCGCGACCACGGGAGCGGCGAGATGCACGAGCTGCTGCAGGCAGGATCCGGGGCCGGAACGGCGGGCCGCGGCCGGCTCGGCTGGCGACTCGCTCGGGCGGCGGGTGCCGTGTCGCTCGTCGCGGCGATCTGCTCACTCGCCGCGGTCACGGCCCCTGCGGGCGCAGGCGCCTCCCCCGCGCCGGCGGCACCCACGGCACCGAGGGCGCCCTCCGCGGTCGCTGCCGACCGGGCAAGCCTGACCGCCGGCTCGATCTACCTGAGGACCAGAGGCCTCGAGAGCCGTGCCGACCTGCGGCCCGCGACGGCGGCGCCGCAGACGAACGAGGACTGGAACGCGGTCACACCGCCGGGGAGCCTGTTCGTCTCCGACTTCCCGACCGACCCGCTGGCCTGCGCGCCGGGGACCACGTTCTGCATGGCCGTCATGGCGAGCCACGCCGTGACCACGGTGTACGACCAGACCGGCTCCGGCGTCGCGGTGACGACCGACCTCACACACTGGAGCGCCGACTCGCTGCCGAGCCAGTTCATCGAGGTCCTCGGCCTGTCGTGCCCGGCCGTGGAGCACTGCGTCGCCGTCGGCTCCGGGGTGAGCGACGCGCCCGTCTTCGCGCTCACAACCGACGGGGGCGCCGACTGGAGCGTCACGACACCGGCCAGCCTTGCCTCGACGACCTACTCCTGGCCACGGGGGGTCAGCTGCCCGACGATCTCGCTCTGCGTCGCCGTCGGCGGCGGCACCGGCCCGAGCGGGCCCCTCCAGGCGATGGTCGCCGTCTCGACCGACGGGGGCGCCGACTGGACCCTCGACGGGGACGCGAACCTGCCCGGTGGTGGCGGCTACGACCTCGACGCCGTCTCGTGCTCCTCGGCGAGCGACTGCGTGGCCGCCGGCTCCAGCGACCCGGGCAACGTGACCGTGCTCTCGAGCGCCGACGGCGGGATCAGCTGGTCCGCATCGCCCGCCCCGCTGCTCGGATCGCTCGGTGAGATCCTCTCCCTGTCCTGCCCGGCGGGCTCTGCGACGTGCTACGCGATGGGCATCACCGCGCCCGCCGGTCAGGACGAGGTCCTCCTCAGCGGCGACCTCGGCCACTCGTGGATCGTCGCCTGGGCCGACGGGGGCGGCTCGCTGTGGACGATCGACTGCCCGGCCGTCCTCACCTGCTGGGTGGCCGGCGGCGCGGGCACGGCGCTGGTGGGCACCGACGACGGGTTCTCGAGCCTCTCCGAGCCGTTCTCGGGAGCGATCGACCAGGTTCCCGAGGTGTCCTGCGCCTCCACACTGGACTGCCTCGCCTCCACCGCCGGCGCGATGTACGTCACCGACGACGGGGGTGGCCTCGGCGGAGGCAGCGGGCCCTCCGGTGGCTCGATCGCCGGCACCGTGCAGGGGACCAGCGGCACCACCGTGTCGCCCCTGCCCGATGTGTGCGTGTACGCGATCGGTGTGACGACGGGGTACCTGGGCGAGGGGACCACGTTGAGCAACGGCGACTACACGGTCTCCGGCCTGCCCGCCGACAGCTACGTCGTGCTGTTCGACCCGACATGCGAGGGGACGATCACCACCTCGAGGTACCCCATCGAGCTCTACGACGGCACGGCGAACGGCACCACCGACCTGTCCCAGGCCGAGCTCGTGAACGTCGACGGGGCGCTCGTCGGCTGCATCGACGTCGACCTGCTGGAGAGCTCGCAGGTCACCGGCACGATCACGGGGCCGGGAGGCGGCGCGGCCGGGGTGTGCGTCGAGGCGCTCACCATCGGGGGCGCCCCCTACGGCGGTGATCTCGTCAACTCCGCCGTCACCGATGCTTCCGGCGACTTCGCGCTCGGCAACCTCCCGCTCGGCAGCTACCAGCTGCTGGTCGACCCGACCTGCGCCGGCTCCCAGCAGAGCGACGACGCCATGGTGTACTGGTCGTCGACCGTGCCGACCGGTGTCCCCGACCCGAGCACGGCGTCCACGGTCACCTTCAGCCACCCGGGCTCGACCGTCCCCGGGGTCGAGGTCACCCTCGAGCCCGGCGCGTCGATCTCCGGAGACGTCAGCGCTGCGGGCGCCGCCGGCGACGGCTTCGTCTGCGTGTGGGCCGTGACCTCGAGCGGCGGCTACTTCGTCACGGGATCGTTCACCGCTAACGACGGCAGCTACACCATCGCCAACCTGCCGCCCGGCGACTTCGCGATCCAGTTCGACCCGACGTGCCTCGGGTTCCAGCAGAGCGACTACGCCCCGGCCTGGTACGGCGGCCCGGGCGCCCCGGGCGTCGAGCTCACCGCCGGGTCGTCAGTCGGCGGGATCGACGGCACGATCGGCTTGCGCTCGGGCGTCCCGGCCCTGGCGATCACGACCGGATCGCTGCCCGGCGGGACGGAAGGCGCCCCGTACCAGGCCGGCGTCGAGGCGTCCGGCGGCGCCGGGATCATCACGTCCGGCGGGACGCCGTACAACTGGTCGGCCACCGGCCTGCCGCAGGGCTTGAGCATCAACGCGACGACCGGAGAGATCAGCGGCACCCCGGAGAGCCCCGGAACGGCCTCGGTCACCCTGACCGTCCTCGACGGCTCGACGCCGCCGCAGGCAACCTCGACGGTCGTGGCTCTCGTGGTCGCCGCGCCGGCCTCGACGCCGGCGGCGCCCCCGGCGCCCGCCGCCGTCACGTCGTCGACGTCGTCGACGACGTCCACGTCGACCACCATCGCGACGCCGACCGTGGCGCAAGGGCTCGCCGTCGGCCGCTCACCCGTCGTCCGCCTCGACGCCGGCACGGCGAGCCGGCGCGGCGACGAGGTGCCGTTGCGGCTGAGCTGCCAGCGCGCCACGTGCCGAGGCGCCGTCGAGCTCACCGACCGCCTCGTGCGGCGCACGAGGCGGGACGGGAAGACCGTGCACCACACCGAGACCGTCGTGCTCGGCCGAGGTGCCTTCTCCCTCGACGCCGGCGCCACGGGCGACGTCGACGTCCACCTGAACAGCAGAGGGAGGCGGCTGCTCACCAGAGCCGACGGATCGGCGCTCGAGCTCGTCGCCGTGATCTCCGACAACGGCAGGCTGGCGCACCGGACGGTCTTCGTCTCCTGAGCGGCGGGCCGCCTGTGACCCCGGGTCAGTCGCTCGGAGCAGCCTCGGCGACAGCCGATCGCCCGGTGGCGACCCGGCCCGGCTGCTCGTCCCCCTCGCCGGGCTCGCGGCCTTCGACCGACGGCGCAGCGTCGAGGATCGCCGACAGGTGGTCGACCCGGTGCCCGACGCGCTCGAGCAGGTCCTCCATGCGCCCGACGCTGTCGCTCAGCTGGTCGAAGGTGGTGGTGAGGTCGTCCGTCGTCGCCATCCCAGCGAGGGCGAGACGGACCGCGGCGAGCTCGCGGGCAAGGAACTCCGTGTCGGCCTGCGTACGGGTGGCCACCTCGCGGTCGCGCTCGATGTTGTCGCGGTCGCGGGCGTCCTGGCGGTTCTGGGCGAGCAGGATCAGCGGGGCGGCGTAGGCGGCCTGGGTGGAGAAGAGCAGGTTGAGCAGGATGAACGGGTACGGATCCCAGTGGTGGATGAACCCGAGGGTGTTCAGCGCCAGCCAGGCGGCGACGATCACGGTCTGGATGGCGAGGAAGCGCGCCGTGCCGAAGTAGCGAGCGATCGCCTCGGAGAAGCGCCCGAAGGTCTCGGGGTCGTGGTGCGTGCCGAGCCCGACTCCCGTGCCCCGCGGCCGGGCGACGTCCTCGCGCCGGCGGACCCGGCGCGCCGAGGCGGGGCGCCTCACCGACGCCTCCGCCGCCAGCCGACCGGCAGCATGCGGTCGAGCACGTCGTCGACGGTCACGGCGCCGACGAGCCGGCCCACCTCGTCGCAGACGGCCACTGCGGTCAGGTTGTACGCGGCGACGCGCTCGGCGACCTCGCCCTCGGAAAGGTCCGGGCTCACCGACTCGTCGTCCTCCACACATCCGCCCACCGGGCGCGAGGGCGGCTCACGCAGCAGGCGCTGGAACCCGACGACGCCGAGATAGCGGCCCGTCGGCGTCCCGGTCGGCGGCTCGCAGACGAAGGCCTGCGCTGCGACAGCCGCCGGGATGTCCGGGTCGCGCAGGCGGGCGAGCACCTCCGCGACGGCGATCTCCGGCGAGACGATGATCGGCTCGGGGGTCATCAGGCCACCGGCGGTCGTGGCGTCGTAGCGCAACAGCCTGCGCAATGCGACGGCTTCCTCCGGCTCGATCGCCGCGAGCAGATGGTCGCGCAGCTCGCTCGGCATCGCACCGAGCAGGTCGACGGCGTCGTCGGGCTCCATCTCCTCGACGACCGCGGCGACGCGCTCGAGGTCCATGTTCTCGAGGAGATGGACCTGCTCGTCCTCGGGCAGCTCCTCGAGGACGGCGGCGAGCTCCTCGTCGGGGATCGCCTCGGTCAACAGCGCCCGGCGGTTGGGCGGCAGGGAGTGGACCGTGGCAGCGATGTCGGTCGGGTTCATGTCGCGAAGCGCCGCCACCTCGGCCGCCACCGGCCCGCTGTCGAAGAATGCCCGGGCCTCACGCCAGTCGACGACGCGACGGGTCCGGTGGTACAGGGCGCGGCGCGAGCCGAGGGCGACGCCCACCACCTCCCACAGCCTGGCATGGGTCTGCTGCAGGGCGACGTCCATCACGATCTCGTCGGCGACGCGCTGGCCGAGGATGCGGCTCACGAACAGCTCGCCGGGCCGCGGGCGGAAGTGCCGCAGGTCGACGGACCCGCCGCGCAGCGCGACCCCGCTCGGCCCGATCCTGCCGACCCTGCCGGCGTTGACGAAGATGCGACGGCGCTGGACGTTGGCGACGAAGCCGAGCACCCGTGGCGGCGACTCGCCGTAGGCGGGGGCGAGCACGACGTCCTCGACGCGGCCGATGATCACCCCGTTCTCGTCGGTGAGGGCGAGGCGCAGCAGCCGTCCGGCGAACACGCGCTCGGGAGTCATCTGAGCAGGGTATATCCGTCGACGCCGGGCGGGCCACGCTACGATGGCGCCCGGTTGGGGAGTAGCCCTCCCGCCGGGAGATCGACATGCTGGCGCGGGAGCGCCCGGTCCCCGGGCCTGCGCGAGCAGGTGGGCGAGACCATCCGTTCTGGCCGGGACGTCGCGGCCGGACGGTGGTCCCACCGCTCCGGCAGGAAGGGAGGGCGGACGTGACGCAGCTCTCGGTCGGGCTCGTCTGCTTCCCACTCGTCTTCCTCGGCGAGCTGCCCGACAAGACGATGTTCGCCAACCTCGTGATGGCGACCCGGGGCAGGCCGATGCAGGTCTGGCTCGGCGCCGCGGGGGCGTTCCTCGTCCACGTGGCGATCGCCGTCACCGTCGGCGAGACGCTCGTCGCCCTCGCCCCCCGCCGGGCCGTCGACGCCGTCGTCGCCGGGCTGTTCCTCGCCGGCGCCGGCTATGCCTTCTGGCAACGCCGTGACGAGGGTCCCGGCCGCGCCGTGCAGGAGCCCTCCCGCCGCAGGGTGGCGATCACCGCATTCGTGGTCATCTTCCTCGCCGAGTGGGGCGACCTCACCCAGCTGATCATCGCCGACCTCGCCGCCCGCTACCGGGCGCCGCTGGCGGTGGGAGCAGGCTCGCTCGCCGCGCTGCTCGCCGTCGCCGCCCTGGCGACCTCCGGCGGGAAGCTGCTGCTCCGCCTGCTGAGCGTCTCGACGATCCGCACGATCACAGCGATCGTGCTCGTCGTGCTCGCCGGCGTCAGCGCCTGGTCGGCGGCGCGCTGAGCTCAGGCGCTCGCCGGTGAGGGGGCGATCACGCCGACGGGCGCCTCGCCGCGGCGGACCGTGACGAACACGAAGCTGATGATCGCCGCCAAGGCGAGCAGCACCGCCCCGACCGCGAAGGCGACCGCGAACCCGTGGACGATGCCGGCCTGCGAGGCGGCATGCCCGTGCGCGGCGATGTAGCCCGCCGTGGCGGTGGCCGCGATCGTGTTGAGCAGCGACGTCCCGAGCGACCCGCCGATCTGCTGGGTGGTGTTGACGAGCGCGCTGGCGACTCCCGAGTCGTGCTCCTGCACCTTCGTGAGCGCCGTGCTGCTGAGCGCCGGGAAGGCAAGCCCGAGCCCCACGCTCATCAGGATCTCCTGTGGCAGGACGTGGGTCCAGTACGAGGTGTGCACGCCGATGCCGGTTAGCCAGGCGAGCCCGACCGCGGCGAGCAGCAGGCCGACCGCCATCGGCAGGCGTGGCCCGATGCGCGGCACGATCGCCGTGGACGCCGCGGCGGCAAGGACGACCCCGCCGGCGAAGGGCAGGAAGGCGACGCCGGCCTTGAGCGCCGAGTAGTGCAGGACGCCCTGGAGGTAGTAGCTGAGGAAGACGAACATCGCGAACAGCCCCGCGCCGGTGAGCAACGAGGCGAGGAAGGCGCCGCCGCGGTTGCGGTCCTCGACCACCCGCAGCGGGAGCAACGGGTGGGTGGAACGTGTCTCGGCGACGATGAAGCCGAGCAGCAGGATGCCGGCGGCCACGAGCAGCGCAACGGTGACCGGCGCTCCCCAGCCGTCCGAGTCGGCCTTCGTGAAGCCGTAGACGAGGCAAACGAGGCCTGCCGTCGAGAGCACCGCCCCGGGCAGGTCGTAGCTGGTCGTCCCGCTCGAGCGGCTCTCGGGCACGACCCGCAGCGCGGCCACAGCGGCGAGGATGGCGATCGGGACGTTCACGAGCAGGCACCAGCGCCAGGAGGCGTACTCGGTGAGCACGCCGCCGGCGAGCACGCCGATCGCCCCGCCCGCGCCCGAGACGGCGCCATAGGCACCGAACGCCTTGGCCCGTTCCCTCGGGTCGGCGCGGAAGGTGTTCGTCAGGATCGAGAGCGCCGCCGGCGCCATCAACGCGGCAAAGGCGCCCTGCAGCGCCCGAGCGGCGAACAGCATCGCCTGGTTGGCGGCGAGCCCGCCGAGCGCCGACGCGGTGGCGAAGCCGAGCAACCCGATGATGAGCATGCGCTTGCGGCCGCCGAAGTCGGCGATCCGGCCGCCGAGAAGCAACAGCCCGCCGAAGGCGATGGTGTACGCCGTGATCACCCACTGCCGATTGGCCACGGAGATGTGCAGCGACCGTTGCGCCGAGGGCAGCGCGATGGTCACGATCGATGCGTCGAGCACGACCATCAGCTGGGCCACGATGACCACGGCGAGGATGCCCCAGCGGCGCGGATCGAGCCCAGGGGTGGGGTCCTCGGAGCGGATCGGGACGGCGGCAGGGCTCATCAGCGTTCTCCCTGAAAGAGGCGGCGGTCGGCCCTGAGGCACCAATCGCTGCTCGAACGGCCCAACCGCGCCGAGTGACAGTGCATTCCCTACCCGGCCGTGCTCGGCCCGCACCCGCTGCGACGTCAGCAGTTCGGCTACAACGTCAGCGGCTGTCCGGCTACGAGGTGCCCGTGCGGTACAAGCTCAGCGCGATGGCGAAGAAGACGACGAAAAGGCCGGCCGACCACGCCAGCGACTGCCAGACCCAGTGCTCTGCGGGGCCACCCTCGAGCAGCGCACGGACGGCCGCGATCGTGACGCTGAGCGGTTGGTTGCGGGCGAAGGGTTGGAGCCAGCCAGGCAGGCTGGCGAGCGGCACGATGGCGTTGCTGGCGAACATGAGCACGAAGAACGGCAGGATGCCGGCTACCTGGGCGGTCTCGGGATCCCTCGTCGCGAGGCCGATCACGGCGTAGACCCAGGAGAAGGCGTACCCGAACACGAGGACGAGCGCCAGTCCGGCGAGGACGGCGCCGCCGGAGTTCTCGAAGCGGAAACCCACCGCCAGCCCCAGCCCGACCATGATCGCCAGCGAGAGCACGCTGCGGCTCAAATCGGCGAGCGTGCGTCCGGCGAGCACCGCCGAACGCGACATCGGAAGGCTGCGGAACCGGTCGATGATGCCGCTCTTCAGGTCCTGAGCCAGGCTGATCGAGGTCGTCATGCCTCCGATGAGGACCGCCTCGAGGAAGACGGCGGGGACGACGTAGTTGACGTAGCTCACCCCGGGGATGTCGATCGCGCCGCCGAGCACGAAGCGGAAGAGCACGAGCAAGAGGGCGGGCTGGATGGCGCCGATCACGAGCATCTGCGGAGTCCGGACGATGCGCAGCAGGTTCCGCTTCGTCACGCCGAGGGTGTCGCGCAGCGCCAATCGGGGCGTCAGCCGGACGGGCGGGGCGCTGCGCTGAGCCAGGAGGACGTCGGTCATCGCCGCTCCCCGCTCGCTGCGGGCGCGGGCGCGCCGGCACCGTCCGCGGCGTCGCCCGTCAGCGCGAGGAAGACGTCGTCGAGCGAGGGTCGCCGGATCCCGAGGTCGTCGAGGGCGATCTGCTGCTCGGACAAGCGGCGCCCGACCTCGAGCAGGAATTCGGTCCCCCCGTTGGTGGGAACGCTCACGGTCAGCTGGCTGACATCGACGTGGGGCTGGCTGCCGCCGAGCTCGCCGAGGAGCGAAGCCGTCTGCTCGAGATCGTCGCGTCGGGCCACCCGGGCCTCGAGCACGCTGCCGCCCAGCTGCTGCTTGAGCTCGTAGGCCGTCCCACGAGCGATCACGTTCCCGGCGTCCAGCACGACGATGTGGTCGGCGAGGCGTTCCGCCTCCTCCATGTACTGGGTGGTGAGCAAGACGGTGGTCCCGTCGTCGACCAGCTGCTCGAGGAAGGCCCACACGTCGTTGCGGGTGCGCGGGTCGAGCCCGGTCGTGGGCTCGTCGAGGAAGAGCACCGGCGGGCGGCCGACCAGGCTCGCGCCGATGTCGAGGCGCCGCCGCATCCCGCCCGAGTAGGTCTTGACGAGACGGTTGCCGACCTCGGCGAGGGAGAACCGCTCGAGCACCTCGTCGGCGCGCCGGCGGTACTCCGACTTGTCGAGGTGGTACCACAGGCCGACCAGCTCGAGGTTCTCCCGGCCCGTCAGCAGCTCGTCGACGGCGGCGTACTGGCCGGCCAGGCCGATCGTCGAGCGCACGCTCTCGGCGTCCTCGACGACGTCGTAGCCGGCGACGCGGGCTCGGCCCCCGTCCGGCCGCAACAGGGTCGTGAGGATGCGCACGAGCGTGGTCTTCCCGGCGCCGTTCGGGCCGAGAAGCGCGAGAATCCGACCTCGCTCGGCGGCGAGGGTCACCTCGCGGAGCGCGACGCTCGTCCCGAAGGACTTCGTCACCCGCTCGACGTCGATCATCCGGTCGGCCACGGGTTCGATGATACAGTACGGAACGGTGTCGTACCGTAACTGGAACGCATGACGCAAGGCGCGGCCCGCAGCCGTCGAGCGGGATCGGATGCTGGGCGACCGCTCGACCCGGCCCTCGATGCGGCGATCGTGCGCGCGGCGCTCGAAGGCCTCGCCGACGTCGGCTACGACCGGTTGAGCATGGACGAGATCGCCGCCCGCGCCCGGGTGGGCAAGGGCGCGCTCTACCGGCGATGGGCTTCCAAGGCGGCGCTGATCGTCGACGCGGTCGTGGCCTGGCGGGAGCAGCTCGCTCCGATCACCGTGCCCGACACGGGAAGTCTCGCGGCAGATCTCGATGCGCTCGCCGACGAGGTCCCCGACTTCGACGACGCGGCGAAGCGGCACGTCAGGCTGTTCGTCGGTCTATTCACCGCAGCCAGCCGTGATCCCGAGCTGCGGGAGGCCCTCGCCGCGACCGCCCTCGAGCGGCCGCGGCGGGTGCTGCGCGAGGTGCTCGAGCACGCGGCGACCCGCGGCGAGATCTCGGCCGGCCGCGACCTCGAGCTGATACCCGACATCCTCATCGGCCTCGTGCAGATCAGGATGACCCTGAGCGGCGAGCTCGCCGATCGGGCCTTCGTGCGACGCGTGCTGCGCGAGGTCGTCTACCCGCTCGTCACCGCGCCGGAGCGTGCCGAGGCGTGATCGAACGCCGCAGCCTCACCCCGGCGGGGTGAACGTACGCGTCGCCGGTCACACCGAGCACCTCAGACCCCGGGTCGGACCGCGCTCCGGTAAGCGTTGGCGCCGGCGGTGGTGGCGTGGGCGAACTGCTGCAATTTGTTCAGGGCCAGCTCGGTCGGCGACTGGTCGATCTGCTCGACCCAGTCTTGCATGGCGCGCCGCAAGGCGGCGATGCCGACGACCGAGGCTGCCGTCAACAGCACGGCCCCCGCCCCGGCGAGGATCTCCGCCGAGGCGAGCAGCCGGCGGTCCACACGCAATGAGTTCAGCCCCGGGGCCTTGCCCTGACCAGCACCATCGTTCATCACAACCTCCACGCTCGCGGCGTGGCCGACACGCCTTCCTCTCCTTACCCAAGTTCACCGGCCCCTCTCTGCCCAACCTCGCCCAACTCGCCGGCGGGGACCCGCCCACCTGTGCGCCGGCGCCGGGTCAGCACCAACTGGGGTGACCCGGGATCCGCGGACAGCTGACCCCTGCGCGAGACGATGTCTCCTGGAAGGAGGAGACTGCATCGTCTCCGCCGACCGTCGTCGCTTCGGCGGGCATCTTCCATTCGTCCCAGGTATCGAGCTGGCCGCTCGCTCCGCTCCGGGGACCAACAGGCGTGGAGGTCGGTGGCGATTGGTACAAACCGGGTCCCGCCTGAGCGACGACATGCCACGCTGATGATCAGCCATGTGTCCGGTCATGGGATCTCGGCGGCTGCGGACGATAGCCCCCATCTGGCGGGACCTCGGGCAAACCGGGCCCCATGAGTGCATTCGTCGTCGGTATCGTCGCTGTTCCGCTCGACGGTGATTGAAGATCTTGGCATCTGCGACGCGTGCACGGACGCGTATGGTTTCTCGATGGTGTGCTTGCTCTTGGTCGCGTTCGCCCCCGAGCCGCTACTGGCGCTTGCTGGGTCGGCTCAACGTCCGCGAGTTGCCGCCACCGTCCGCCGTCTGTGAACCTCGGCGTCCGCGGAACCGGCTTGTCGCTCATCTGATCCGGGTGACGACGGCCGCGCGCGAGAACCGTACGTTGGCGGTGGTCGTCGCAACCGGGCTGACCCGGGCGCGTTGACCCCTGTAGGGAACTTCGGACATGTACTGGATGTTTGGCGTCATCTGCTTCCCTCCTCCTCGTGAGGCTCGGCGTGATCTCGATCAGGAAGGGTCACTGGGCGATGTTCATCATCGGGACTTTCCTGCTGATCTTTTGCGGTCATCGGCGCTCTGATTCGCCCCAGGATGACTGTCGCCTGAGTGCTGAAGGAGGGATCGCCTCACCGCCGGGGACGTCACCTCGTCTTGATGGCAACCCCGAGCGCGGGCCAGACGACATCAAGGTCATCGTGGGCTTCGGAGGCTGACATAGCAACGAACAGGAGGCTGACATGGCAAAGACAATCGAGACAATCGAGCGACCCTGCCGTGCCGTCGCGTGCTCTGTCGAGCAGGCCCAACTCGGTGAGGGCATTCGCTGGGACGGCCTTCGCGGCGAGCTTTTGGCAGTCGATATTCTGGCCGGGCGGGTCGCACGAGGCCGAGTTCGCGACGACGACTCCATCGAGCGCGTTGGGGTCTACCAGCTGCCGGTCCCGGTCGGGATGATCGCTCCCGTGCAAGGCGACGACGGCTGGGTGCTCGGGGCCGGGCGGGGGTTCGTCTATCTCGCGCTCGACGGCAGCCAGCGCACCATCGCGGAGGTGTCGCCGGCCGGGACCCGCATGAACGACGGGGCCTGCGATCCCCAAGGCAGGTTCTGGGGCGGGACCCTCGCTGAGGACCACCACGCCGGGGGAGGGCGCGCTGTACCGGTTGGACCAGACGGGACGGACCGAGGTGATGCTCGAGGGCCTGACGATCTCCAACGGACTCGGCTGGAGTCCCGACGGCCGAACAATGTACCTGGTGGACAGCGGCCCACGGGTCGTCCACGCGTTCACGTTCGAGGGTGATCGCGGCACGATCTCGGCTGGGCGCGTCCTGGTCACCGTACCCGAAGATGTCGGAGCGCCGGACGGGATGACGGTGGACGCAGCCGGTGACCTGTGGGTGGCGATCTACGGCGGCGGGCGGGTCAACCACTACGCACCCGACGGCTCGCTGCGCGAGGTGTACCCCATCCCGGCCCGGGATTGCACATGCTGTGCCTTCGGCGGCCCCGGCCTGCAGCGGCTCTTCGTCACGACAGCGACAGAGGGATGGTCCGATGAGCAGCGTCGCTCCGATCCGGCGGCAGGCCTGGTCTACCGAGTGACAACTGATGCCACCGGCAGGCCTGTAGCGCCGTTCCGTCCGGACCTCGCGTGGTGGGAGGACTTCACCCGGTAAGGGGAACCACTGACTTCGAGACCCTGCCAGGGAGAGAGCCGCTCGACTCAGCGTTGGAGGAAGGAGACGGTGTCAGGACGCGTCGGATCGTCGACGAGGAGCTTGTCGAGAGCGGTGACGAGCGCGCCAACAAAGGCGCTGTCCTGCGGGAAGGTCCTCGTCGAGACGAGCACGAGCCCCGCATGCGAACGTCCGGCGGCACGCCAGCGCTCTCCGAGGACGACGAAGTCGCGGATGTTGAGCGTGACCACCGCACGGCCGAGTGCGGCCGCATTGGCGAGAATCTCGTCGTCGGACAAGCCCGTCATCGACGAATCCTCCACTACGGCAACGACGTCGTGCTGTCGCGACCGCAATTGGTCGGCGATCGCCCCGCTGAGCATCTCGTCGAGCAGTAGCGGTGAGCTCACGAACCACCGGCGAGCAGCTGTCGCTGTCGGTGCCACGCCGCCTCGGCAGCCCGCTCTGCCTCGTCGGCGAACTCGATGTCCGAGTCGATCTCCTCGGGATAGCTGGCCCAGTAGCTGAGCGCGGTGAGGACATTTCGCATCGGCACGCCCGAGTTGGCGACGACGAGCTCCAGCACCCGCTCGTCGGCAAGGGTCGGGTTCTCCCGGCGGGCTGACCTCACTGCCCGGACGACCTCCCAGACGTCAGGGCCGTTGGCGCAGCCTGCACGGCGTCCACTCGGGCCATCTCTGAACACGATGCCGGGATGCTCCACCATACGAAGGCCCTCGTCTACAAGCAGGTTCGCCGCACCGGAGAGTGACAAGCCCGCGCGCGAGGAGGCAAAGGCCGCCAATCGTTTGGCAACCTCGTCTTCGAAGCGGACCGGGGTCGGAGTGCGCCGTGGCATCGACTACAGCGTAGTCGATTGGAGTTGCACCTGCTCCGTCCGCTCAGCTCCGTTCGCCGGCCGAGTCTCGTAGATTCGCCGGGCAGGCGATGGCGGCCGACGCTGTCCGGAGGGCGGGTCCTGGCACCTTCCTGTCGGTGCTGCTGCTCAGCGAGCGCGACGCCGTGAACGACCCGATCGAGACCGTGCGCACGCGCCGCTGGCGGGCGTCCAGCCAGGACGAGCTGCTCCGTCATCTGTCGAAGGGCCGTGCGCTGCGCAGCTTCGTGATGCTGGCACGACTCGTTCAATAAGAAGCCACGCCGACGACTACAACACCCTGACCTGCGGAAACGGGTGGAGGCGAAGGGACTCGAACCCTCGAACCTCTTGACTGCCAGTCATCTGGAAATCGTCTACCGGCACCAACCGGGACGACTGTACCCTACCTGAGCTGCACGTTCGCGGAAGCCGACTCCCCCACCTGCGACGCTCGCGGGGTCGTTTGTAGGGTTTTTGTAGGGGCGCGCGGGGCTGGTTCGCCGTCGACCGGGGGCTGCTCGGGGCCGCCTCCGACGAATCGCTCTCCTCGGGGGTGCTGACGAACCGGCGTAGGCGGACGGCGGACGGTTCGACCGTGCGTGAGGGTCTTTCGCGGGGGGCTAAAAAGCATCCGCACGACGCCCCGTTGGGTCTGACCTGCGGTTTCTCGTGCCGAGAGTTCGGCACCCGTCCTGAATGCGCAAACCTGACTCCCCAGGCCCTAGGCGGCGGGGCGCGGGCGGCCGTCCCGGTCGGCGAGCGCCCGGTCGACGTCCTGCAACACCAAGTCGGCGTTGATGGCGATTGCCGCCGCCGATCCGGCGCCGGCCCGACGTAATCACCTCGATGCGGAAGTCGGCCGTGTTGCCGGTCGCCCAGACGCCGGAGACGCTGGTCAGCTCGGTGCCATCGACGACAGGGAAGCCGCCCTCGTTAAGCACTCACCCCAGACCGGCGGCTCTTTCGAGCTCCTCGACCGGGCCCACCGGCTGCCCTCGCTTCCCGAACGACGCCAGCTGGAGGCTCGGGGGGGCGCGTTGCCGGCGGTGAGGTCGCGGCGTCAAGCGGCGTCGTGTGCGCGCTCGAGTCCGTCGAGGATCAGCTCGAGTCCGAACTCGAACTCGGCGCCGTAGTCGTAGCCGGACTTCAACACGTGCTCGACGGTGAACTCGTAGAGGCTGGCGAACAGCTCACGCGGGAACTGCTCCATCATCATCCGCGCCACCTCCGCGGTCTCCTGCTCGGTCTCGCCGAGCGGCAAGGTCGCTTCCTGCAGCGCGAAGCCGTAGATGTAACTGTCGAGGGCGGAGAAGGCATGCGCCGTCAACTCGATCGAGAATCCCGCCGCTCGCAGGTTGCCGATGACGGCGTCGTGGTGTCGCAGCGTCGCAGGACCGGGTGAGGTCCGCGTCGACATCAGTGCGATCGCCCAGGGATGGCGCCCCAACGCCTGGCGGGCAGACTGCGCCCTCAGTCGCATCGCCGTCTTCCAGTCGTCTCCGCCCGAGGGCAGGTCGATCTCGCTAAAGACCAGGTCGACCATACCGTCGAGGAGCTGATCTTTGTTGGCGACGTGGTTGTACAGCGACATCGCCTCTACGCCGAGGGCATCACCGAGCTTGCGCATGCTGAGCGAAGCGATGCCGTTCTCGTCGGCGAAGGCGACAGCCGCACCGAGCACCCGCTCACGACTGAGCGGGATCCGGGGCTCCGTAGCCGGCTTCGTCCTCGGTGCCATCGATCTCTCCAGGTCCCCTTGACAACCTTACGGCGTAAGTATAGGATACTTACATCGTAAGTCAACGGGACGAGGAGCAGCCATGACGACAGCAACGCTGGACCGATCGATGAGACGAAGGATCGCCACCACCGAGGCGGCCGAGGCAGCCCCAGGCGCACAGAAGATCGGACGGATGGCAACGCCGGTCGGCCGCGCCACACACGCATCCACCTCGGTTCGCAAGGCGAGCATCACCGCCGGAGCCGGCCTCCTGCTCATGGCAGCGCTTTCCGGATTCGGCTACTTCGTCGCCGTCAAGGGGCTGACGACGCCGGGGAACGCGGCGCGCACAGCCGAGAAGGTCGCTGCCCACGAAGACCTCTTCAGATTCGGCATCGTCAGCTTGTTCTTCGTGGCTGCACTGGATGTTGTCGTCGCCTGGGCCCTCTACCGAGTGTTCACGCCGGTGAGCGAAGCCAGCTCCAAGCTCGCCGGCGGGCTTCGGATCGCCTACGCCGGGATCTTCGTGATCGCCATCAGTCGCCTCCTCGACGTGCCAGGCTTGCTCGCCACGAACCAGCAGCACGCGTTGGTGCTCGGACGGATCAACAGCTTCACGAACATGTGGGACGCCGGGCTCGTGCTCTTCGGCCTGCACCTGCTCGTCATCGCCTACCTGGCGTACCGGTCGGGCTATGTGCCAAAGGCTCTCGCAGTGCTGCTCGCCGTCGCAGGTCTCGGCTATCTGTTCGACAGCCTGAGCGCGGCGCTCACCCATGGCTCTTCGACTCCCGTCTCCTCGTTCACCTTCGTCGGCGAGTTCCTGTTGGCACTGTGGCTCGTCAGCTTCGGACGCCGCGTCACGCTGCGCGACTCGGGATCCCTCGACAGCCAGATCGTCGTCGCACGATGAACGCCGTCGCCTACCCCGTGAGCCTCGACCTCGAACGACCGGAGACGATGAGCCGTGCGCAGGTGTTCTTGCGGATCGTGCTGCTCCTCCTCGCGTCCTGGATCGGCGGCTCAGGCGGATGGGTCGGTCTGCTCTACCTCGCTGTCCCAGCTGGGGCCGCGATCCTCATCGCAGGAAAGGGTGGTGACCGCTACGTCATCGAAGACGGCGCTCGCGTCACTGGCTGGCTCGCCTTCGTCGTCGGCGTCCTCGCCTACCTTGCCCTGCTCACCGACGAGCTTCCGGGCGGCACGCGTCAGGCTGTCCGCTTCGAGATCGTTCGGACCGGGTCACCCACGGTGGGCTCGGCTCTCCTGCGAATCGTGAAGGCGATCCCAAGCGCGCTCGTCCTCTTCCTGATCGGCATCGCAAGCTGGATCGTCTGGATGATCGCGGCGGTCTCGATCCTTGTGACCGAGCACTATCCCGAGAGTCTCTGGAACTTCCAACGCGGCGTCGTCCGGTGGGAGGCCCGACTCCTTGCTTACCTCGCCTCACTCGTCGAGTCCTACCCGCCCTACTCGCTTTCAGCGTGACGCAGCGGATCGTCGCAGATCGCGCCGATCCGATCATCAAACGACAACGGAGAGCCCGAAGAAGAAGCAACACTTCGACCACACGACGCCGCCAACGCCTCTCGGTCACGGCACCGACAGGATGCAAGCCATCGTGCAGCGCACCTACGGCTCTGCCGAGGTGCTGCACATGGAGGAGATCGACCGACCAGCGATCGGCGACGCCGAGGTGCTCGTTCGGGTGCACGCTGCAGGCCTTGATCGGGGCACCTGGCATTTCATGACCGGTCTCGCTTACCCGATCCGGCTCATGTCGGGCTTGCGCACTCCGACGAACCTCGTTCTCGGACTCGACGTCGCCGGCACCGTCGTGGCGATCGGGTCATCGGTGACGAGGTTCGCCGTCGGTGACGAGGTCTTCGGCATCGCCAAGGGCTCCTTCGCCGAATACGCGAGCGCCCGGGAGGACAAGCTCGCGCACAAGCCTTCCAACCTCACCTTCGACCAGGCTGGAGCCGTCGCTATCTCCGGGCTCACCGCCCTTCAAGCGCTCTTGGACGTCGGTCGTCTCGAAGCTGGCCAGCATGTCCTGATCATCGGTGCATCGGGAGGCGTCGGCACCTTCGCCGTACAGATCGCAAAGTCCCTCGGAGCAGAGGTCACGGGCGTTTGCAGTACGGGGAAGATCGATCTGGTCCGATCGATCGGCGCCGACCACATCGTCGACTACACGAAGGACGACTTCGCGGACGGCTCGGAGCACTACGACCTGATTCTCGACATCGGAGGAAACGCCTCGCTGTCGCGGCTACGTCACGCGCTCACGAAGCGCGGAGCGCTCGTCATCGTCGGTGGCGAGGACGCCGGGCGCTTCACCGGCGGTATGGGCCGCCAGCTGCGGGCGATCGCACTCTCACCGTTCGTGCATCAGCGGCTCACCATGAAGACTCCGAAAGAGAACTTCGCCGACCTCGAGCGGCTCGCACAACTCATCCAGGCGGGCCAGCTCACTCCGAGCATCGAGCGGACCTACCAGCTCCATGAAGTGCCCGACGCGATGCGTCACCTGGTGGCGGGGCGTGCCAGAGGCAAGCTCGTCATCTCCGTACCGGATGCCGCTTGACCCGTAGAGGAGGGCGATCGTCGCAGGAGCGACACGGTCGTCAGTCGCCGACCTCGTCTTCACCTGCCGACAGAGTTGCCGGACCGTGCCTGCGACGCCGTATCTCGAGCCGGACTCTGTGCGGCGTGCGAGTCTGCCTCAAGTTGCGCGGTTCCTCGACAACATACCGAGCTCCTCGGCACACCTGACGGCAGCCCGGCGATTATTCACGCCGAGCTGCATATATACCTGAGCCTGGAACGGCCGTCGGCTCTGCGAGGGATCTTGAAGCGTTTGCTGCTCGACTTGCGATGGTGGGCCCTTCGGCCGGGAGAGAGCGAATTGCGTCACGACAGGGACGGTGACCCCCCGCCTTCCCCCTAGTGGCGCCAGCGGTCACGCCAGATCCCTTGACCCTCGTGTCCCCGGCTCACGCCGTGCGCCTGGGGTACGAGTCGATGGGACCGCGAGGCCGGTGCCGTTACGAGCCGCCTCGACGTGGCCCAGCTGGCGGTAGCTGCAACATCCGAGATCATCCTGCACACAACGAGTCGGCTATGAGTAGCTGTTGCTCTGGGAACGCCACATTCTTTCGCGACTCCGGTCAGTCGGCGCCCCTCTCGCCGCTCTCGCATCGACACCCGAACCTTGACAATCTGCCGACTCGGCACCATCCCGGTCGGCGGCCAGGTTGGCGAATACCGGCCGCGCTGCGCGGCCGCACATGGTGCGTGACGTCGCGGGCGACCGTGGCGCTCGGATCGAGCCGCGAGATGTGGACCGTCATCGGAGGACGGCAATCGAAACAAGGACGGTGAGAGGCGGACAGGCATGGCGACAGCGCGGCGGACGCCCACGATGATGGTCGCGGTCCCTCGCTCATCCTCGTCTCGCTAGGGTCAGCTCAGTGTGGTTCCGCCGACGCCGAGACAAGCGACCGCCGAGGCCGATCGATCCCGGGTCACTCGAAGCGGCTGAGCACAATCCAGAACTGCTTGCCGCCGAGGCGGAGGTCGACCAGCTGCCGTCGTTCACGCCGTTGGTCAATCCGCCGATCGAGGCGCCTCCCGGCCCCGACTGATCCACCGGGCCACCGCCGGCTACCGATAGGCGCACGCAGCGAGTGCCGCCGGACCTTCGGATCGAGCAGGCCGTGGTAGATCGGCGGGATCTCCTTGTCCACCCCGAAGAGGTGAGACGTTCTTGCACCGCCGTCCGATCACAACGCCAAGCTCGCCCTAGTAGTCGATCTCGTCGTGTGCGATCTTCGGGACCCACACCGGATCACCCGGCCCGACGATGCAGGTCTCGGCCGGGCTCGATATCGCCCCCGCGACGAGCGTGGGACGACTCGCTCGGGCAGCTTCCCGCGTCGGTGCCTTCCAGTCGTCACCCGGGCCAGGTGAGTTAGCTCGTTGCTCGCCGAATTGCGGCGCTGTCAACGGTCGCGGCTCAGTGGCACTCGCTGAGCAGCCTCCGGCGTCGTTCTGCGCGGCCACGCGCGCCTTGTCTGTTACCGACCGGTTGAGCGCCGATGCGCATACCGGGCAGACAGCGCCAAGCGAGGACGGGTCTGAGCTACGCGTCCGGGATCCAGTTGCCGTGGAACCCCTGAGGCACCCGAGCCGGCAGCTGCACTCGGGCCACTGGCTGTCCGGTGAAGTCCTGCGCTGCGACGATCACGAGGTCGTTCGCATCACGGTCGGGGTCGTAGACAAAGCCAATGACGAAGCCGTCGTCTTCGGCGGCGTCGGCTGCGGTGGGGACGAAGACCGCCTCCCCGGCGGTCGCGGCATCTCCGAATTGGTGGACTTCGACCGTCCCAGCGGCGAAGTCGCGCTTGAGCCAGGCGTTACCGAGCGTGTGGGCGGTGACACCGTGCTCGATTGAGATCGTGGCCGCAACGCCCTCTCCGATCACCGCCGTGTAGCCGAAGCGGTGTGGTTGACCGATGCGCCGGTCGTCGACTCGTGGGAACTCTTGAGGGTGGTCATCGAGGCGACTCGTCGTCACCTTTCAACCGACGGGGTCGATCACCCACCTGTCCAGGGTCACCGGTCCCGGGCCGGTCATCGTGGCGACGTCGTAGGCGCGCTCATAGGGGATGAGGTCGACTACGACTCTGTCGGCGTCGTCGTAGCCGTTGAGGGTGTGAAAGACGAAGCAGGGGTCTAGGTCAAACCAGCGAACCTCGTCCGACTTGCCGTGGCGCGGAAGCAACCCGACCCGAGCTGGGTGGTCCGGGTTCCAGGTGTACGGAAGCTCATCTCCAGCCGAGACTGCGTTCATGCTGAAGGTGACGGGCAGGTCCAACAGCACGACATAGTTTTCGGTGAGCGCGAAGTCATGCATCATGGGGCCGCCGGCCACGGGGATGTTGGTCGTGCGGCTCACTTTGCCAGCGGGGTCGATGACGACGTGCTGGACGTAGTCCCAACCCCAGAAATATGCGATGGCGTGCAAGTCGCCTGTCTGACCGTCCAGCTTGGTGTGGGCTGCGAATCCTCCTGGGAGGGTTCCACCGAAGTCACAGGGGCCCACCGTGCCGAGCTCGTCGGTCATCTCGTATGGCAGCGGGCCGGCCTCGACGGTGGCGAGGATCCGGCCGCCGTGGCGGATGACATGGGTGTTGGCACCGAAGTCATTGCCGGCGTGCACCGGCCCTTCCGGCCACTTCTCCCCGAGCTTCTCGGCAACCTCTTTTGAGCGGACCCAGCGGTTTCGATACCATTCCGCTCGACCACCGCGTAGCCGCACCCCGTGCAGCATGCCGGTGCCCAGGAACCAGTGATAGCGCGGGTCGTCGACGCTCATGGGATTGGGTCCGTTACGGAAGTAGCGCCCGTTCAGCTCAGTTGGCACGCGGCCGGTCACCGGCAGGTCGGCGACCGTGACCTCCTTGCTGACCGGGGCGAATGGACCCTGAAGGAAGCGGTTCTGAGCGGGCATGGTCAGAGGTCCTTTCAGGTTCGTTGATCGGCACGACCGCGCCTCATGAGCAAGCCTGAGCACACAGCCTCAAATACTCGCCGTGCACGACCACATGCGCGCCCACGTGTTCGGCCATCGCGGCGGGTAGTCGCCTGCGGGGTGGACGTGGTCGTGGCCCGGCCGAAGTGCGAATCCCGTAACAGGAGGGTCCCGCGGTCGCCGACGGCCTCGGGATGGAACGCCGGTGCCGTCAGGAAGGGGTCGCCCTCGATGCTCAGCACCGTCTTGGAGGGTCGTCGGGCGAGACCGAAGGCCGAACAGGTCGGTCAGATCCAGCCGGGCGTCGTCACCGCGGAACTTGAAGCTTCCGCTCAAGGGATTGGACACCCTTCTCTCCCTCTGTTCCGACAACGCCTCTCCGGTCAACCGACACTGGCAGAGCCCCGCTCGCTTACCAATGTCCCTAGCGGGCACCGCGCGACCACCGCAAGGCGAGAGGTCACGAAGACAGCCCTCACACAGCCATCGCTTGGCGCTCGATCACCTTCGTACCACCACCTTCTTACCGCCTCCGCGGACAGAGTAAGCGCGAGGGTGTGGATCGCCGAGGGGAGCTCCTTCTACGACCACCTAGCCCAGACGGGTCAGCCCCGCGACCTGCCGAGACAGTCGGCATCCGGGGCTCAGGATCCCGATATCACCCACATCGGGTGAGGGTGGGGTCGGAGGCCCGAAGGAGCCTTCCTGGTGCGGCACGCCGAGCGAGGTTGCGCGGTCGCATCCTTCGCCGTACGGTCGACACCTCGAGGACGGTCCACGACAAGTAGCACGGGGCGAGAACGAAGGAGGAACCCATCACAATGGACGGTACGACGGAAACAGCGATCCTTGCTGGAGGTTGCTTCTGGGGAATGCAAGATCTCATACGTCGCCAACGCGACCTACAGACATCACGGCACGCACGCCGAGGCGATCGAGATCATCTTCGATCCGCAGCGGATCTCTTACCGCCGGCTACTCGCGTTCTTCTTTCAGGTGCACGACCCGACGACGTTGAACCAACAAGGAAACGATATTGGCGCCAGCTACCGGTCGGCAATTTTCTACCTGGATGACGCGCAGCACCGGATCGCTGAAGACACCATTGCCGACGTCGACGCATCGGGGCTTTGGCCTGGCAAGGTAGTCACCGAACTTGAGGCGGCAGGTCCGTTTTGGGAGGCAGAGCCGGACCACCAAAACTATCTCGAGCGCTACCCAAGCGGATACACCTGCCACTTCCCGCGCCCAAGCTGGGTACTACCCCATCGAGACAACGCTGGCGAGACGACGATCACGAGGTCCTCAGCGTGAGATCAGCCTGTCGGCCAACCGAAGGCCAGGGTGAGCCGGGCAATCACCTCTGAGGTCCTTCCCCGTCGCGTTGGCTGCGAGCAGCTGGATCATCGGCGGGATGCCGAAGAACACGGCACCATCGCCATCGTCTCGATGGCGAAGCGGTTGAGCCGGTAGGCCCGCAGCTCCTTGTGGAGGATCGCGGCGACCCGCATCTTCTACAGCGACGCGGACGTGGTCGACTCGGTCTGAGCCCTCGAGCACGGCTTGTCTGGTTTCCAAACAGCCGGCCAGCTCCCCACCGAATTCGATCCCTCGTCATGGCAATCGCGATCCGCGCCGCAATCGAGGCCATGTCGCCCCTGCTCGCCGTGGACCGAGGGTTCGACACCGACCATTACCCGCTCGAGATCGTCACCGCTTTCGATCTGGCAACCCGTGTCGAGGCATGGCAGTGTCCCCGACGGCGCGGGACTATCTCTCGTTCCTATGTCAAACGGCGCGGCTGATCGGCTTGGCGGCGCTGCCGAATTGCGGGTGCGGTCGCTTGACGGTAGACCGCCGGCCTCCTACCCGACGAAGCGACAACCGAACGCGTCGCTTCGCCCTGGTAGGAGGGTTGCTCACACGCCTGCTGCAGCCACCTCGAAGGCATCGGGCGCGATCCCGACGTGGAGGACCTCGACCTTACGAGGCTTTGCCTTCTCGCTCACGGGGATGGTCACCAAGAGCACGCCGTCGTGGTAGATGGCGGTGATGTGCTCGCGGTCCAGGCTCTCCCCAAGGAACAGCTGGCGGCCGAACTCGCCGTGGCTCCGCTCGGCCACCTGGAACTCAACGCCCTCACTCCCCGGCCAGCTGCGCCTCGCCCGCACGCTAAGGACGTCCTTCTCCACGGTGAGCTCAATGGAGCCGGGGTCGATGCCGGGCAGGTCGAGAAGGAGCTTGAACTCGTTGCCCTCTCGGTAGGCGTCGACAGGGATCTGTCGAACTCGGGGCTCGCCGCGCAGCTCCTCGGTGGTCTGGTCGAACCCACGGAACGGTTCGAATCGCAACAACATGGCTGGATCCTTTCGCTGACGCTCGCGCGACCAGCGGTCTGCGACCGCTGGTCATCGAACGACTGCTCCTCAGTATACGCCAGTTTGCGATTACTAGTAACGGTTCTCTAGAATCACCGGCGACACTGCCGACCACGCGGAACCAACGCACTCGCCATCGCCCGGCTGAGCGATCTATGTGATCTACGGCGGCCATAAGAACCGCAGCCCTGAGCAGGGTGTTGGCGTTGCCCAATCCCATCAAATCGAACGCCAGGCCATCCCGGGCGGCGTCATCCTTGCCGTGCTCGGGAAACGGGTTTGATCCAGTGATACCCGGGCCGGGGGGTTCACGACATGGCGGAGCAGCCCCTTCCGGGCGGCACGCCATGCGCAGAGCTCGATGACCAAGCCGAGGCGCACGGGCTCTGCTGCACGCGAGGTGTTGTTGTTCTCGACCACTTCCCGCCCGCGGGCTCGTTCGGACTCGGCCTCCCGTGTTGTGCCTGCGCCGCCCCAGGCCCAAACGGGCATTGACACGCCCTCGTCTAACCGTTATGCTCGCAATAACCGTTATACGGAGGTGCAATGCAGCAGGAAGTCGTACTGGCGATGCTCGCGAAAGAGCCCTCGCAGGGCTACCAGCTGCGCGCCCGGCTCGAACGACGCTCTCGGTCCCCTCGGCGAGGCGCTCAACGCCGGCCAGATCTACGTCGTGCTCGGACGTCTCGAGAAAGCCGGCTTGATCGGCCTCGACGAGCACACGGCGACCAACGACCGCGAGCGCAAGGCCTACACGCTGACCGCGCTGGGACAAGAGCGCGTCAACGAGTGGCTCGCCGAGGTCAGCTGGCCGAAGCCCGACCTCGCCGAATTCCACCTGAAGCTCATCGCCGCTGCCGCGGCCGGGTTGGCCGACCCGATCGGGATCGTCGACGCCCAACGCCGTGAGCTGCTCCGGCGACTGCGCGACGTACAGCGGGCCCAGATGGAGGAGCCGGACGGTTCGGACGCTGGGCTCTTGCTCGAAGGCATCGTGCTCCGACTGCAGGCGGACCTCCGCTGGCTGGAGGCCTGCGAGGCGAACTGGACGACTCGAAGGAGGAGGCAGTGACGAACGTGGAAGCGGTGCTGCTGCGCACCCAGGGCCTGCGCAAGGACTACGGCAAGGACGAGGGACTCGTCCGCGCCGTCGACGACGTCGACCTCGAGGTCGCCCGCGCCGAGACGCTCGCGATCATGGGACCAAGCGGCTGCGGCAAGTCGACGCTGCTCCACCTGCTCGGCGGCCTCGACCGCCCGACGGCTGGCGAGCTGTGGCTCGACGGAACGCGCATCGACCGCCTCTCCGAGCGCGGCCTTGCCAACCTCCGACGCCGCCAGGTCGGCTTCGTCTTCCAGGCGTTCCACCTGATGGACGAGCTCACCGCGCGGGAGAACGTCGAGCTCCCCTCGCTCCTTGCCGGTCGCTCGCCCCGCGGCGCCCGGAGGCGCGCCCTCGAACTGCTCGATCAGGTCGGGCTCGCCGACCGCGCCAGCCACCTTCCCTCAGCGCTCTCCGGTGGCCAGCGCCAGCGCGTCGCGATCGCCCGGGCCCTTGTCAACGAGCCCCTCGTGGTGCTCGCCGACGAGCCGACCGGCAACCTCGATAGCGCGGCGACGCTCGAGGTCCTGCGGCTCTTCGACCGCCTGCATGCCTCGGGGCTGACGCTCGTCGTCGTCACCCACGACGAGCGCGTCGCTGCCACCGCGGACCGGATCGTCTCGATGCGTGACGGTGCCCTCGTCGACGAGACCCGACTGACCGGCGGGACGCGGGGCAACCTCCGCGACCTCGTGACCCTGGAGCGATAGCGATGGGCACCGCGCTCCTCGTCTTGCGCCTCGCAGCGCGTGACGTGCGACGCCACCTCGCGCAGGCGGCACTCCTCGTCGTCGCCATCGCTACTGCGGCCGCGACGCTCACCATGGGGCTCGCCATGAACGGGGTAACCATCCAGCGGCCCTATGCAGCGACGCGTGCCGCGACCAAGGGCCCCGACCTCGTCGCCTACCTGACGTCCGCCTCTCAGGCGAACAAGCTCGCCCATGCACCCGGGGTCAAGACCTCGAGCGGCCCGTATCCGGTCGTCTCCGGCGTGATCCGCTTCGACGGGCGCATTGCCGACGTCTTCGCAGAGGGGCGCAGCACGGCGTCGGCAGCGGTCGACCAGCCGCTGGTCACGGCAGGGAGCTGGGTACGTCCGGACGGTGTCGTCATCGAGCGCACCTTCGCCGACGCGCTCGGCGTCGCAGTGGGCAACCATGTCAGCCTGGACGGCAAGTTGTTCGCCGTCGCGGGCATCGCGGTGACCGCCGCGCAGTCGCCCTATCCGAACCTCTGCAACGGCACGTTGCTGGCGGGCACTGCAGCGGCGTCGAAGTTCTCGAACGCCTGCCCACCGTCGTTCAACATCCCGTTCCTCTCGCTGCCAGGAGGCCGGGATCTCAGTAGTTCTGACGACGTCGGGTTGATCTGGATGACTCCGGCGGACGCGATCGGCCTTACGTCAACAACGAACCCCTTGACGACCTACGCCCTCGACCTGAAGCTCACGAACCCCGGCGAGTCCCAGGCGTTCGCCTACGAGCACTTCCGGTACAACCCGCTTGCGGTGTCGACCTGGGAAGGGCTCGCGTCAGAAGATGCGATCCTGGTCCAAGACGGGCACGGGGTGATCGAGCCGGGGGCGCTGCTCCTCGCGCTGCTCGCGATCGCGAGCGTGGCGGTGCTCGTCGGGCGCCGGCTGTCGGAGTACTCGCGCCGGGTCGGTCTCTTGAAGGCCGTCGGTGCCACGCCGATCGTGGTCGCTGCAACCTTCCTCGCCGAGAACCTCGTACTCGCGCTGTTCGCCGCCGTTGTCGGACTCCTCGCCGGATGGCTCGCCTCGCCGCTCGTCACCGAACCCGGTGAGGCCCTCATCAGCACCGCGGGCGCGCCGTCGTTCTCCGCGGTCACTGCAGTGGAGGTCGTCGCCGTGGCGCTCGCCGTCGCGCTGGCCGCGACCCTCGTCCCGTCCATCCGGACCGCGCGGAGCAGCACCGTCGCCGCCCTGAACGACGTCGCACGCCCTCAGCGTCGACGCGGGCTCCTCATCAGGATCTCCGGGCGGCTTCCCGTTCCCGCACTGTTCGGGCTCCGTCTCGTCGCGCGTCGACCGCGCCGGGCGCTGCTCAGCGCGGCGAACGTCGCTGTCACGGTCATGGGCATCGTGGCGGTGCTCGCCTTTCACGCCTTCGCCGACGACATGCTCCCCGGGGCGACAGCGCTGACGGCTGGCGGGCTGTCGAATCCTGTCGTCAACCGCGACGAGCAGATGCTGGCGATCATCACGATCATGCTCGTCACCCTCGCGGTGCTGAACGCCCTCTTCACGACCTGGGCGACCGTCCTCGACGCACGACGTGCCGCGGCCTTGATGCGGGCGCTCGGCGCGAGGGTCCGACAGGTGACTGAGGGACTCGTCGTTGCACAAGTGCTCTCGGCGTTGCCCGGCGCGATCGCCGGCGTCCCTCTTGGCATCGGGCTCTTCCTCGCCGCGGTCCATGGTGGAAAGGTTGCGCCTGAGTTCTGGCTCTGGGTCGCCGCAACGGTCGTGGGGACACTGCTCACGATGGCGCTGCTCACCATGGTCCCGGCACGGATCGGCGCTCGTCAGCCAGCGGCCGAGGTCCTCCAGGCCGAGGCGGCCTGATGGGACACGTGCTCCTCTTTAGTCGACTCGCCGCCCGCCTGTCGGGCTGTTCGTCCCGACGGCTCGGCGCGCTGTTCGCCGTCGAGCTGGAGGCCTGAGATGCGTGGGCGCGCCCTGCTCCTGTGTCCGCCTGGTCGCGAGCAGCCTTCGCCGGCGACCGGCCGAAGTCGTGCTGACTGTGGTGGCGATCGCTGCGGCGACGACAACGCTCATGTTGGGTCTGGCCCTCCACGACGTGACGGCTCACCCGTATCAGACGACCCGGGCTCTCACTTCGGGACCCGACGTTGCCGCGATGCCGGACAACGCCTCGCCATCGAGCCTTGCACAGCTCGATGCCCTGGAGCACCGTTCCGGAGTGGTCAGTCACGTCGGGCCGTTCCCCGTGAGCGACGCGACGATGGAGGCGAAGGGGTCGAAAGTCCTTGCGATCGTCGAAGGGCGCAGTATGTCGCGCTCACCGATCGATCAGCCCTACGTCACGGAAGGTACGTGGGTGCGACCCGGTGGGGTGGTGATCGAGCGGAGCTTCGCCCAGGAGCTCAGCCTCACCCCAGGCGATCACGTGAGCCTCGGCGGGCGCTCGCTCAGAGTGGACGGGATCGCCGTCACCGCCGCCGTTCCCGCATATCCGTCCACGGTGTTCGACATGATCCTCGACAACGGGGTCGGCGGCTGGAACCAAGCGACGGGTCTTGTGTGGGCGACCGATGCCATCGCCAGGAGCTTTGCGACCCCGAGTGCGCCGCTCAACTACGTCCTCGAGCTGAAGCTCTCGAACCCGGCCAGCGCCTCGGCCTTCGCGAATACGTACTCCAACTCCAACACGCTCTCCGTGTGGTCGTGGCAGAACGTGAGCGAGGTCGAGGCGCAGCAGTCGCAGCCGTTCCAGCGCGGCCTGTTGATCGCAAGCTCGCTCCTCGATCTGCTCGCCATTGCCAGCCTGGCCGTGATCGTCGGCGGCAGGCTGGCGGAGCGCACCCGGCGTGTCGGCCTGTTGAAGGCGGTCGGCGCCACGCCACGGCTCGTCGCGGGTGTGTTGCTGCTCGAGTACCTGACGCTGGCACTCGTCGGCGCGGGCGTCGGGCTCGCGGCGGGGTACTTCGCCGCACCGCTTGTCGCCAACCCCGGGGCCGGGCTCATCGGAAGTGTCGGGGCGGCGTCGGTGAATTGGGCCGACGTGGGTTTCGTCGTGGCGTTGGCCGTCGCGCTTGCGGTGTTGGCCGCCTGGATCCCGTCCATCCGTGCGGCTCATACGAGCACCACCGTCGGCGCTCGCCGACTCCCCGCGGATCCCGAAGCGCCGGCCGCTCCTCGTCGGCGCAGCCGCTCACCTGCCGGTGCCGTTGCTGCTCGGGCTGCGGCTGGCCGCCCGGCGGCCACGTCGCATGCTGTTGACCCTCGTGAGCGTCGCCATCACGACGACGACGCTCGTGGCAGTGCTGTCGGTGCACGCCCACGAGGGTCTGGCACCGAGCGTCTCCCCGAGGCAATTCTCGATTCCGTACAACCCCAACACGGCGAACACCGATGCGATCTTGCTGGTCATCACCGTGGTCCTCGTACTCTTGGCCTGGTGAACGCTCTCGTCATCACCTGGGCGACGTCGGTGGACTCCCGAAAGCCACTCGGGGTCGCTCGTGCGCTCGGTGCGACGACGAACAGCTGAGCGCAGGGCTGTCGACTGCCCTGCTTCATTCCTGCGGTTCCGGGCGCCATCGCTGGCATCCCGCTCGGGCTCCTGTTTGTGACAGCCGCCAGTCACGGATCGCGTGCCACGACGCCGTCGGCACTCTCGCTCGCCTGCACGTGCCTTTGCGTCGTTGCAGTGATCGGACTTCTCTCGGCGATCCCCGCTCGCATCGAGGCTCGGCGGGCGGCAGTCGAGGTCCTCGAGTCCGACGTCGCGTAGAGGCCCTGGCCAAGTCGTTGTACGAACCTGTCACGCCTTTGTAGACGCTGGAGACTGTGTGATCTACGTCGGCTACACAACACGGAGTCCTCATAACCGTCTTCTCCAATGACATCAAATAGAACGCCGAAGCGCCCCGGCGGGCTGATCATCGTCGAGGAAGGCGTCGCGATCGGAATAGCAAGCTTCGCCCTACACGACGCGGAGCGAACGGCGGTCGTAGACCGGCTGTGCCGTTGCGGGTTCCAGCACCCGACGGCGCGGTCGCAATCCCTGAGGAGTGCATTACCGGTACTTCGGAAATGAGCGGGGTGCCGCGCTCGCGATAGCAAGTCAGGTACCTGCGGAGGCGCGAGCGGCGTCCCACCCTTCCGGCGGCAGGAGGCAGCCACAACCCAGCAGATTGCGCGCTGGTCGGGGTCAGAGTGAAGGGTCTCGTCCTGTGTACGCAAGCAGTCTGTCCTGGGAAGAGGCCTCAGGGGCTACTGGGACTTCGGGCTTGAAAACACCGACTCTCTGCTCGTCCGTAAAGCGGCCGTGGATCGCGTTGTATGCCGCCTCAGGCAAACCTTCTGGCATGGTCGCGCCTTGGCCCGTCGCCTTTGCTAGATCCCAGGTGTGAAGGAGTTGGTCCGAGAGTGCGATGCCGAGCATGGGGCCCGTCTTTTCCAGAACCTCGGGATCACCGAACGTCCTCAGCGTCTCGTCACGTGCCCGTTCGAAGTCAGCGATCGGATTGTCGCTGATGATGCTCGGTGGGTTCGGCGCTGGAGGCGCAACCTCCTCACCCCGTGCTGAGCACACGAAGTAGCGCTGCGTGTCGAGCATGTGGTTCATCAGAGTCCGGACGTCCCAGCTATCGCACAGCGTCTGAGCCTCAAGCTTCTCGGTTGCACCGGCCACATTTGCGACGGCCCACTCACTGCCACGGTGGTAGAGACTCTCAAGAGATCGTCCATCACGCCACCTCCGATGAGAGAACTACTCCTGTTTACCCCTGACATACCCCGGCTCGTATACCCCGGCTCGGCTTCCGATATACGCCACTTCGTTTCAGCGCGGCGCGATCGTCGCGAGCAGATCCCAGTTGGGCTTGCCGGCGTAGAACAGTGAGCGGATGCGGTAGTTCCTGAAGCTCATGAACCCGAAGGCTGCCCGTTTCAGCCGTTTGATCAGGTTGTTCACTGCCTCGGTTCGGCCGTTGCTCGCCTTTGCGGTGTGCCAGGCGATGATCTGCGCCTTCCAGCGGCGAAGCGTCCGGCCGAAGCTGCGCACCTCGCCGGGATGGTCCGGATCGCACATGTCGTCGGCGAGGCGCTCGACGAAGGTGCGCGCGAGGGCGGCGTTGGTGTGGGTGTAGATCTCACGGATGGCTTCTTTGCATGCCAGGCGGTCGCCACCTCGCCGTTTGGGTCCCCGGCGCGAAGCACCCCGAGCAGCTTCTCTCGCCCACGCTCCTCGAGGCGCTCGTCGGCCTTGGTCAGCAGGCGCCGGCAGCGGTAGAGCGGGTCGTCGGTCCGTCCACGATGCCCGAGCGTGGCCACCGATGGAAGACCGACAAGGAGCTCGCACATGCGCGTAGGATCGCGTTCCACAGGGGCTCTCCATCTGTTGGCGCTAGACACCTACAGACTGGCAGAGCCTCCGTTTCGCGTCGCGGATGGTCTCCCGACCCCGCTCAGATCCGAAGCACTGCATTACCGCGACCATCCCCTGCACCTCCCGGACCCCGACACGCGGGATCCTCCGCGAGGCGAGCGTCGTCGCCGTCCGTCCCTTCGCCGGCGGCAAGGACGGCTGATCCACGGGTGAGCCCGACCCGGCGCGCCGAGGCTCCGATCTTCCGCGAAGCGCCGGAGATGACGGCGCGTCCAGCATCAGAAGCGGCCACGGCACCGACAGGATGCAAGCCATCGTACGGCGCACCTACGGCTCTGCCGAGGTGCTGCACATGGAGGAGATCGACCGACCAGCGATCGGCGACGCCGAGGTGCTCGTTCGGGTGCACGCTGCAGGCCTTGATCGGGGCACCTGGCATTTCATGACCGGTCTCGCTTACCCGATCCGGCTCATGTCGGGCTTGCGCACTCCGACGAACCTCGTTCTCGGACTCGACGTCGCCGGCACCGTCGTGGCGATCGGGTCATCGGTGACGAGGTTCGCCGTCGGTGACGAGGTCTTCGGCATCGCCAAGGGCTCCTTCGCAGAATACGTCTCGTCAGGCGCCGTGGACGGCTGAAGGCGATCATCGCCATCTCGCGCTCGATCCTCGTCATCGTCTGGCACCTCCTCGCCGACCCGAGGGCGCGTTTTCCGCGACCTCGGACCGGACTTCTACGCACGAAGCGCCACCTCCCAGCGCCGCATCCGCAACCTCGTCCACCAGCTCGAGGTTCTCGGCCACCGCGTCACGCTCAGCCCCGTCGCCTGAGCGCCCCAGGTTGGGACTACGTCCCGAGCGGGGCTCTGCCCCGCACCCCGTTCTCGCGTGCCCACGGTTGTGCATCACTTACAGTCATTTTCGGATCAGACGGAACACACGTTCGGGTATATGGTGAATCCAGTGACGAGCGTCGAGGACCTAGAGCGTCAGCGCCGGTCCCTACTTAGCGGGAGCGAGGTTTACGTGGATGATGCTCAGCGACATCGTCCAGTCGTTGGTCCTGTTGCCGCTGTCGCCGAGGCCATCGTTGGCGACGTGTTCAGTCGCACTATTCGAGCAGGGCGGGTACTCCTTGTCCCCGAAGCGTGTCTCTTTGACCTCCTCGTCGGTTCGGGAGCAACCGAACGGTACGGCCCCTAGGGAGTGCGCGGCAAGGAGCTTGCCGCCATCTTCGTTGTGGTCCAGCATCTTGCAGTCCGGGCCGCCCTCCCACTGGAAGAGGTCCATGTAAGGCAGAGTTCCGCCTGGGACCACAGCAGCGGTCTGCTCGGACGGATAGGTCTGGAAGGCGAGGTCCAGGGGAAAGTCGGCGTGTAACGGATTAGTCACTGGGCTCGGGAACTCGGAGGGGTCTACGGCCGCGGCGAGGCAGGTGAAATTCTGATAGGCCGGGCCGAAATACCCGATGTCGCAGGGTCCCGGCATTTGCGGATCCGGGGACGGATGGCAGCTCGAGTCGAGGGAGCCGGTGACCGTAATAGTCGGCTTCCAGGAGATCAGCTTGACCCCTCCGTCTTCGTAAGTCGGCGGCACCGCTTCGTATTCCTCCTCGACCGTCGCCATGACGGTGACGTGCATCGTGGCGTCGTTGGTGCCGCCCTTAGGGGAGGTCAACTGGATGCCCTGCGCGAAGCGTGCACTCGTGGAGGCCGATACGATCGTCACGTGGGACACCGTCGCCGGCCGTGCGCCGCTGTTCGTTGAGTGTGCGTCGGCGCTTCCCCCGTCGGCCAGTATGATCCAACCCACGATCACGAGGGCCAACACCATCCGAGACGGGGGCTGGGAGCCCCGGCGGTGAACCGATCGCTCATCAGCGTGGGCCACGATCCTCATCCGACAACCTCCAAGTTCCGGCGAAGGTAACCCTTCGTTCCGCTCGAGCAATGTTTGTACCTGTATCATTGCGCATCCGGTGGGCCGTCACCTCGGATTGGCAAGAGCTTCGGGCTCCGTCGAAGTCGAACGAGCCCGCCCGAGAGGTTCTGCACAATGCTCCATTCAACGCGTCGAACTCGGTGAGCGAGCTAATGCCGCAGCAGGGAACCCTCGCCCCCGATGGAGGATCCACCACCTGAGCCTCACCGTCGCGCAAGCTTGCCGGAACGAACTGGCGGCGGATCTGGCTCGATAATCGGCTGACGCCTCTCGGGGATGTCTTTAGAACGATTCGCCGACCCGCCGCCAGCATCACCTCTCGCGACAGCGAGCGGGACGCCCTGGCCTAATAGGAGCTTGCACGGACTGTGTGCTCATCCCTGTCCCTGCCGGGCCCTCTCCCTGTCGCGCCCACCGGGCACGCCCTCCTTGAAACTGGGTCTTGACAAACAAAGGAGCATCGATCACGAGCGCCTCGCCGAGCTGGACGGGCCGAACTAATGGTCGACGCCGTCGACTGAAAGCGCGGCACCCTCGGAGGCGTCGGGAGGCTCGCTCGCTCCATCGGGAACGAGCCGACGAGCGCCGCCAGCGCGAGAGCTGCGCTGGGCGCGTCATGACCGCCCCGCTTCGACGTGTGTAACCTGATCCGCTCTGGTGGCAACGTACACTCACGTCATCGACATCGAGGTGGGCTCGCTGATGTCCGACGACCCAGACCCGTCGACGTGACCCGGGACCTCACCCCGCTGCCGGACCTGGCCCACGGTCGCTCGACGGCTGGACCGGTCCGCAGCCGTCGGCCCGTCTACGTGGACCTGCTGCCACCGTGCAACGCCGGCTGCCCGGCCGGCGAGAACATCCAGGCGTGGTTGGCGCACGTCGAGGCCGGTCGGCACGAAGAGGCGTGGCGCGCGCTCGTCGTCGACAACCCGCTGCCGGCGATCCACGGACGCATCTGCTATCACCCGTGCGAGGGGGCGTGCAACCGTGTCGAGCTCGACAGCGCGGTCTCGATCCACGGTGTCGAGCGATTCCTCGGCGACCTCGCCCTCGAACGACGATGGGCGTTCAGTCAGCTGGGGAAGCGCAGCGGCAAGCGAGTCCTCGTCGTCGGTGCCGGGCCGAGCGGGCTCTCGGCCGCCTATCACCTGGCGCGCCGTGGCCACGAGGTCGAGATCCGCGATGCCGGGAACGAGCCCGGCGGGATGATGCGCTACGGCATTCCGGCCTACCGCCTGCCTCGCGACGTGCTCGGCGCCGAGCTCGAGCGCATTGCCGCGCTCGGGGTGCAGATGACTGGCGGGCACCGGGTCGAGGACCTAGCCGCCGAGCGGGACGAGGGCCGCTTTGACGCCGTGTTCGTCGCGGTGGGAGCCCATCTCTCAAAGCGCGTCGACATCCCCGCCCGCGACGCTGGGCGGATCGTCGACGCCGTGAGCTTCCTTCGAAGTGTCGCCTCCGGCGAGCGACCGGCGATCGGTCGACGGGTCGCCGTCTACGGCGGAGGCAACACGGCGATGGACGCCGCCCGAACGGCACGCCGGCTCGGCGCCGACGACGCCCTCATCGTGTACCGGCGCACCCGCGCCCAGATGCCCGCCCACGAGGAGGAGGCCGAGGACGCCGAGCGCGAAGGGGTACGCATCAACTGGTTGCGGACGATCACCGCCTTCGACGGCCCGAGCCTCACCGTCGAGGCGATGGAGCTCGACGAGAGCGGTTTTCCTCGTCCGACCGGGCGCTTCGAGCAGCTGGCCGCCGACACCATCATCCTCGCCCTGGGTCAGGAGGCCGACACCTCGTTCTTGAACGCGACGCCGGGCGTGGAGTTCACCGCCGATGGCACCGTGGTGGTGTCGAGCTCGATGATGACCGGGTGCCCGGGGGTGTTCGCCGGCGGGGACATGGTCCCGGCGGAGCGCACCGTGACCGTCGGCGTCGGGCACGGCAAGAAGGCCGCCCGGCACATCGACGCGTGGCTGAGCAGCGCCACGGTCTCACCGCTGGCCAAGCACGAGAGGGCGAGCTTCAACGGGTTGCACCTGTGGTACTTCGGCGACGCGGCACGCCGGCGCCAGCCCGAGCTCGAACCGGAGGAACGTGTCGCCGATTTCGCCGAGGTGATCGGCGGTCTGTCGATGGACGAGGCGAGCTATGAGGCAGCGCGCTGTCTGTCGTGCGGGAACTGCTTCGAATGTGACGGCTGCCTCGGGGCCTGCCCGGAGGACGCCGTGATCAAGCTCGGGGTCGGGCATCGTTACCGCTTCGACTACGACCGCTGCACGGGCTGTGGGGCGTGCTGTGAGCAGTGCCCCGTGCACGCGATCGAGATGGTGGTGGAATCCTGATGCGGGTGACGATCGACGGCAACGAGGCGGCTGCGTCGGTCGCCTACCGGTTGAATGAGGTCTGCTGCATCTACCCGATCACACCTGCCTCGCCGATGGCTGAGCTAGCCGACGAGTGGACGAGCAAGCATCAGCGCAACATCTGGGGGAGCCTCCCGACGGTGATCGAGATGCAGAGCGAGGCTGGCGCCGCAGGGGCCCTGCACGGGTCGCTGCAGGGCGGGGCGCTCTCGACGAGCTTTACCGCCTCCCAGGGCCTGTTGCTCATGATCCCGAACATGTACAAGATCGCCGGCGAGCTGACGCCGACGGTGCTCCACGTCGCTGCCCGAGCGCTTGCCACCCAGGGTCTGTCTATCTTCGGCGACCACTCCGACGTGATGGCCGTGCGCCAGACGGGCTTTGCGATGCTCGCCTCCTCCTCGGTGCAGGAGGCGCACGACCTGGCGGCGGTCGCCCAGCTGGCGACGCTCTCGACGAGAGTGCCGTTCGTGCACTTCTTCGACGGCTTTCGGACCTCGCACGAGCTCAACACGATCGAGCTGCTCTCCGACGACGACCTGCATTATCTCGTGCCCGAGGAGCTCGTGCGCGCCCACCGTGAACGGGCGCTCTCGCCCGAGCACCCCTTCATCCGCGGCACCGCGCAGAACCCCGACGTCTACTTCCAGGCCCGTGAGACCTCGAATCCCTTCTACGCCCGTACGCCGGGGCTCGTCGAACAGGCGATGGAGCGCCTCGGCGAGCGCACCGGGCGTCGCTACGGGCTCGTTGACTACACCGGGCACCCTGAAGCCGAGCGAGTCGTCGTGATGATGGGTTCAGGCGCCGAAACGGCGCGAGAGACCGCCGCTTATCTCGCTGCACGGGGGGAACGTGTGGGGGTGGTGACGGTGCGCCTCTACCGTCCCTTCCCCACCGCGGCGCTGCTGACGGCGCTGCCCACGTCCGTGTCGCGCCTTGCCGTGCTCGACCGGACCAAGGAGCCTGGCTCGCTCGGCGAGCCGCTCTTCCTCGACGTGCTCACCGCGCTCGCCGAAGCGCATTCGGGCGGCGAGCGCGCGGTCATGCCACGTGTCGTCGGCGGGCGCTATGGCCTTGGCTCGAAGGAGCTCACGCCGGGCATGCTCGCGGCGGTATTCGACGAGCTCGGACGAGAGCGCCCTCGGGCGCGCTTCACCGTCGGCATCACCGACGACGTCTCCGGGCTGAGCCTGTCCTGCGACCCCTCGCTCGACATCGAGGCGCCCGGCACGCTGCGGGCGGTCTTCTTCGGCCTCGGCGCAGACGGGACAGTCGGGGCGAACAAGAACACGATCAAGATCCTCGGTGCCGAGGAGGACCTGTACGCTCAGGGCTACTTCGTCTACGACTCTAAGAAGTCCGGGTCACAGACGGTCTCGCACCTGCGCTTTGGCCCGGAGCCGATCCGAGCCCCGTACCTGGTCAGCCAGGCGGGCTTTGTCGGCTGTCACCACTTCGCCATGCTCGAGCGCGCCGAGGTGCTCGGCCGCGCCGCGCAGGGCGCGACCGTGCTGCTCAACTCGCCCTATCGCGCAAGCGAGGTCTGGGACGCGCTGAGCCGCCCGGTGCAGGAGCAGCTCCTCGGTAAGCAGGTCGATCTGTGGGTGATCGACGCCGGACGGATCGCCCGTGAGGCCGGTCTCGCCGGCCGGGTCAACACGGTCCTCCAGACGTGTTTCTTCGCCATCTCGGGGGTGCTCGAGCGCGAGGTGGCGATCGCGCGGGTGAAAGCGGCGATCGCCAAGAGCTACGGGCGGCGAGGGCCCGCGGTGATCGAGGCGAACCTCAAGGCTGTCGACCACGCCCTCGGGGGGCTCGAGCGCGTCGAGCTGCCCCGCCAGGCGACCTCGATCACCGAGCCGTCCCCGCTCGTTGCGCCCGACGCCCCGGAGTTCGTGAAGAACGTCACGGCGATGATGATGGCCGGTCGCGGAGACGAGCTGGCGGTGAGCGCCCTGCCGGTGGACGGGACCTGGCCGAGCGGCACGGCGGCTTACGAGAAGCGCGGGATCTCCGAGCTCGTGGCCGCCTGGGATCCCGAGCTGTGCATCCAGTGCGGCAACTGCAGCTTTGTCTGCCCGCACAGCGTGATCCGCTCGAAGTACTACGCCGGCACCCAGCTGGCAGCAGCGCCACGTACCTTCGCTTCGGCGCCGCTCCACGCGCGAGGGCTTCCCGACACCGCGTTCACGTTGCAGGTCTATCTGGAGGACTGCACCGGCTGCGCGCTCTGTGTCGAGGCTTGCCCGGTGAGCGCTGCCGACGACCCTTCCCACAAGGCGATCAACCTCGCGCCCCTCGAGCCGGTCGTCTCCGCAGAGCGGGAGAACATCGCGTTCTTTGAGACCCTGCCGGTTGCCGAGCGCTCGCGGGTCGACTTTGGAACGGTGCGCGGCACCCAGTTCCTCGAGCCGCTGTTCGAGTTCTCCGGAGCGTGCGCGGGCTGTGGCGAGACGCCGTACCTCAAGCTGCTGTCCCAGCTGTTCGGCGACCGGGCGGTGATCGCCAACGCCACCGGCTGCTCGTCGATCTACGGCGGGAACCTGCCGACCACGCCCTGGACGAGCAACGCAGAGGGCCGCGGGCCGGCGTGGTCGAACTCGCTGTTCGAGGACAACGCTGAGTTCGGCCTCGGACTTCGCCTCGCCGCCGACCGCCACCTCGAGCTCGCCCGCCGGCGCTGCTCGGAGCTACGCGACGAGCTCGGTGGCGACCTCGTCGACGCGCTGCTCGAGGCACCGCAACTCACCGAGTCGGAGCTGTCGGCCCAACGAGTCCGCGTCGCGGAGCTCGAGCGGCGGCTCGCCGCGCTGGACGGTCCGGCGGCGCTCGACCTGTCGAGCGTCCTCGACCACCTCGTCCGGCGCAGCGTCTGGATCGTCGGTGGTGACGGCTGGGCCTACGACATCGGTTATGGCGGCCTTGACCACGTCCTTGCCAGCGGGCACAACGTTAACGTGCTCGTGCTCGACACCGAGGTGTACTCCAACACCGGCGGACAGATGTCCAAGGCGACGCCGCTCGGTGCGGTCGCCAAGTTCGCCGCGGCGGGAAAGACCGTCGAGAAGAAGGATCTCGCCCTCCAGGCGATTGCCTACGGCAGCGTCTACGTGGCCCGGGTGGCGATGGGCGCGGACCCCGAGCAGACACTGCGCGCCTTTCGCGAGGCCGAGGCCTACGATGGCCCCTCGCTCGTCATCGCCTACAGCCACTGCATCGCCCATGGCATCGAGATGCGCAGCGGGCTCAGCCAGCAGTACCGCGCGGTGGCGAGTGGGTACTGGCCGCTCATCCGCTACGACCCAGAGCTTCGTGCCACGGGCGGTAATCCATTCCTGCTCGACTCGCCACGACCGCGACTCGAGCTCCGCCAGTACACCGGCAAGGAGCTTCGCTACTCGAGCCTGTTCAACTCCGATCCGCCCGAAGCCGAGCGCCTGGGTGCACTCGCCCAGGAAGCGGTCAGCCGGCGCTGGGCCACCTACGAGGAGATGGCGACTCGCTCCGCGCGGGATTTCCCGGCCGACGCCCGCAAGGATCGGTGATGGACCTTTCGACCAGCTACATGGGTCTGGCGTTGCGCAACCCCCTCGTCGCCTCGGCCTCTCCCCTCTCCCACAGCCTCGACGGGGTTCGTCGGTTAGCAGACGGCGGCGTGGGAGCGGTGGTGTTGTACTCGCTGTTCGAAGAGGAGCTGGCCGAGGAGGCAGCACGCAATGCGCGCCTCGTCGAGGCGGGTACCGACGCCTTCGCCGAGGCCCTCTCGTACTTCCCCGAGGCCGCGGGAGACGAGCCCGGTCCACGCCGCTACCTGAGCCTTCTCGAGCGCGCCGTGTCCGCCGTCGAGATCCCCGTCATCGCCAGCCTGAACGGCGTCACGCCCGGTGGCTGGACCAGCTACGCGAAGGCGATGCAAGATGCCGGTGCCGCGGCGATCGAGCTCAACGTCTACTACCTGCCCGGTCGCCCAGACGTCTCGGGCCGCGAGGTGGAGCGGCGCCACGTCGAGATTCTGCAGCTCGTCAAGGGCGCGGTGAACCTCCCCGTGGCGATCAAGCTGAGCCCCTACTTCAGCTCAACCGGAGAGATGGCCCAACAGCTCGACACGGCCGGCGCGGATGCTCTGGTGCTCTTCAATCGCTTTCTGCAGCCTGACATCGATCCCGAGTCGCTTGGCGTGCTGCCCGGCGTCGGACTGTCCAATCCAGCCGAAGCGCGCCTCCCGCGCACGTGGATCGCGCTGCTTCACCGTCGACTGAACGCCGATCTCGCCGCATCGACGGGCGTAGAAGGCCCCGACGACGTTGCCAGCTACCTGCTCGCTGGCGCCGATGTCGTCATGACCACGTCGTCGCTGTTGCGCCACGGTCCCGAACACGCGACAGTGCTGCTCGATGGCCTGTCCGGTTGGATGGAACGCATGGGTTTCGCCACGGTCGAAGAACTGCGCGGCAGACTCGCCGTGCCGCACGACTCAGATGAGGTTGCCTACGAGCGCGCCGGCTACGTGGCGGCCCTGCGCTCGGCAAATGTCGCCGCCTATGGACCGTGGTGACGGGACGGGCTCTCAAAGCGCCCGGCAAACAGTGTCAGGTGCGAGAAGTGAGCGAACAGAACGAGCGCGCGTCACTGGATGGATCGCCGTCGTGTCGGACGCGCCCTTTCGCGGTGCGCACCCGTGACCTATTTTCGCGAGCCACTTGTCCTTTCTCGGCGGCTCGACGCGGCGGCTGACCTCTGCGAGTCGGAATCATCTCCGCTTGGTCTGGTGCGGCGCCTCCTGCTGCCCAGCGGGCGAGCTCGGGACATGCTCGCGAGTGGCCGCACCGGAGCTGCCTGATCGGGGTCGGGACCTTCGGCTCTGCAACCGTTCGGGCTCTGGGTGCAACCTTGGTCCTATGCGCGTCCTTTCGCGGCCGAATGTCGATCGCTGCTCCTCCAGCCACCGGTGAGCCGACGCGCCAAGATCGTCTGCACCCTCGGTCCAGCGAGCGGCACCAGCGCCGAGATCCTCGCGCTCGCCGAGGCGGGGATGGACGTGGCGCGGCTGAACCTCTCCCACGGAACCCACGAGGAGCACGCCCGCAGCGCTGGCGCGGTGCGGGACGCAGCAGCGGCGACCGGGCGTGCCATCACCCTGGTAGCCGATCTGCAGGGACCGAAGATCCGCCTCGGCGCCTTCGCTGACGGACCTGTGACCTGGTCTCCGGGCGACGAGGTCGTCTTGACGATCGAGGCCGCGGCAGGCTCGAAGTCGCGAGTCGCCACAGACTTCCTCGGCCTACCCGCCGCAGTCCACCCCGGCGACCGGTTGCTGGTCGACGACGGCAACCTCTCGCTCGAAGTGGTGGAGACGACCACGACCGATGTCGCTTGCCGCGTCGTCGACGGCGGATCGGTGAGCGATCACAAGGGACTCTCGATCCCGGGCCGGGAGCTCGACCTCCCGGCACTGACCGCCAAGGACGAAGAGGATCTCCGCTTCGCCCTGGAGCTCGAGGTGGACATGGTGGCGCTCTCATTCGTCCAGCGTCCGGAGGACTGCGCCGTGCTGCGACGCGTGCTCGAGGAGGTCGGCTCCAAGGCGGGGGTGATCGCCAAGATCGAGAGGCCCCAAGCGGTAACGCGCCTTTCGGAGATCGTCGACGCCTTCGACGCGATCATGCTCGCCCGCGGCGACCTTGGAGTCGAGATGGCCCTCGAGCAGATCCCGCTCGTGCAGCGGCGCGCCATTCGCGCAGCGCGCCTGGCCGGCAAGCCGATCATCGTCGCCACCCAGATGCTCGAGTCGATGATCGACCACGCCCGCCCGACAAGAGCCGAGGTCACTGACGTCGCCACGGCGGTCTTCGAGGGCACGGGACGCGATGATGCTCTCGGCGGAGACGAGCGTCGGTGCTCATCCGCTCGAGTCCGTGCTCACGATGGGCCGCATCATCGAGGCGGCTGAGACCGAGGCCGTCGGGCACACGCCGACGATCGCTCCTGCAATCGACACAGCTGGCACCGCACTGGTGCAGGCCGCCGTCGAGGCCGCCGGCAATGTCGGGGCCTGCGCGCTCGTTGCCTTCACCCAGACCGGCGCGACGGCACGCCGGATCGCCCGCCACCGCCCGTCGATGCCGATCATCGCCTTCACGCCTGTGCCGATCGTGCGCGAGCAGCTGGCGCTCTGTTGGGGCGTCGAGACCTTCGTGCTTTCCCCGGTGGCGACCACCGACGAGATGGTCGCCCAGGTCGAGCGAGCCCTCGTCGACTCGGGACGGGCCAAGGCCGGCGATCAGGTCGTCATCCTCGCGGGCACGCCGATCGGACAGGCGGGAACGACGAACACTGTGCGCGTCGAGCGCATCGGCGCGGCGCGTTGAAGACCGGCCGAAGCGCTCAGACCTGACATCGCCAGCGAATCCGTCGTATTGGCGTCAGTGCGCTGAAGTTCCTTCATTCCGGGGCCGCGCGGGCTCCCTCAGGTTGATACTCGCCACTGCACAGTCGTGCCGGCTGGGTGTGAGCCCGATGTTCTTGCCCTGCGTGTCGGGTCCTGAGCGCCTCGTCGCCCCCCGTCGGAGTTGACAACACCGGTGACCGGCCGCCAGCCATAACCCGACTTGGTCGCCATCCGGTCCGACAGACGCGGAAGGCGCCTTGTTTGAGAGAGGGGGCCCGGGCGCTCCCGGCGAGCCACCGCGAACCCAGTCTCTCGCAGCCTTGCTCGCCGGTAGACGCGAATGGTATGAATTGGAGCGCTAGCCTCGGCTCTAGAACGCACCATGTTCTCGCCGGCAACATCGCCACTCCGGACCCTGGTGGTGCAGCACTGAGCTCTCCGGCTCGGACTCGCCCATCGAGGAGGCAGCGATGTCAGGCCCAGCACCGGCGCAGTTGCAGTGTTGTCGTGCCCTTACACGATGGTGTGCGGGTGCCCGCTCGACGAGGTGCGCCAGCGCCTCGGCGCGTCATGAGAGCACCGTCAGGCAACCGCGACCGTGACCCCCGTGTCGGCCGTCGGGATCGAAGAGCCTGATGACCTCCCTCAGCGCGCTCGAGGATCGACGGGGCTCTCCTCGGTGCTCGACGAGCTCGCTACCCTCCTGCATGGCGCGGCCAGCCTCGTCGACGGACTGCGAGACGAGCGCGGAGCCGGCTTGGGCTGGGGAGAGCGCGAACTTCGCTTGATCGAGGCGAGCCAGGCCATTCACGTCGCGCTCGTTGCGACGGGCGGGCCCGACGGAGCCGGCGCCGAAGCGTTGGAGCTAGCCCCGCACCTCGACAAGGCAATCGGCCGGGACGCTGGACTCGCCGAGCGCGATCGCCGGAGGTGAGCCCGAGCAGCTGCTCAAGACGATCTTCTCTGCCAGCCCGGACGCGGTCGTCGTCATCGACGACTCGCAGAGGATCGTGCTCTCCAACCCTGCCGTGACGACCCTCTTCGGCTACGACCCAGGCTCGCTGGTCGGCGAGCCGATCGAGGTCCTGGTCCCGAGAGCTCGCCGGGCGGCCCAGGCCAGCCAACTCGAGTGCTGCTTCGAGGCGCCACGAGCACGCCCAACGGATGCCGGCCTCGAGCTCACCGGGCGCCACCTCGACGGCAGGGAACTCGCGCTCGAGGTCAGGCTCGCGCCGTTCGAGGTCCGCGGCGCACGCTACGCGGCGGCCTTTGTCCGAGATGCCCACGAGCACGAGCGGGGCGTTGAGCGCCTGAATGCGATCAACGAGATCACCCAGCGCCTGCTCGGGGGGACTCGGCCACGAGACATCCTGACCCTTGTGGCGAGCTGGGCGAGGAGGCTGAGCAGTGCCGACGCGGTCTGGATCGTGACGCCGGCCTCCTCTGGCGAGCTCCAGATCGTCGCGGTCGACGGTGCCGGGACCGAGCCGCTGCTCGGATCGGTGCTCTCGGCTACCACGAGCCACGCAGCTGAGGTGATGCACACCGGGAACCCGGAGGTGATCGACGACCTCTCGGCCGCTGCGGACGTCCCGGCCGCGACGATCACGCTCGGCCTCGGCCCCGGGCTCTACGTGCCGCTCATCGCCAACGAGCGTCGGCTCGGCCTGCTCGTCCTCGGCCGTGTGCGGAGCGCTCGGGCTTTCGAGCCAGTCGAGGTGGCCTTCGCCGAGGTCTTCGCCAGCGCGACCGCGGCGGCAATCGAGCTCAGCGAGGTTCGTTCCGAGCTCGAGAGGCACGGCATTGTCGCCGAGGACGAGCGGATCGCCCGCGACCTGCATGACACCGTCATCCAGCAGCTCTTTGCGATCGGACTGGCGATGCAGTCGGCACAACGAATGGCGTCGGGCGTCCTCCGCGAGCGGATCGAGGCTGCGATCACCGACCTCGACGCCGTCATCGGCGACATCCGCACCACCATCTTTGCTCTCCCCCGTCGCAGCGCGAGCGCGACGGGCGTTCGTGACCAGATGCTTCGTCTCGCCGACGAGTACCGCGAGGAGCTGGGGTTCACACCGCGGACCGCGTTTCACGGCCCGGTCGACACCGTCGTCCCAACCCGGGTCAGCGATCACCTGTTGCAGGTGCTGAGCGAGGCGCTCTCCAATGTCGCCCGCCACGCGGCTGCCTCTTGTGTCGAGGTCGTCGTCGTCGTTAGGGACGGGTGGCTCGCCCTCTCGGTCCTCGACGACGGCGTCGGAATCGCCGGCGGGCCGAGTGCGGGCCTCGGCCTACACAACATGTTGACGCGGGCCGAAAACCTCGACGGCACCTGTGCGCTGACGCGACGTGATCCGACCGGCACGGTGCTGGAGTGGCGGGTACCCATCTGATGGCCGTCGCAGATGTGGAACCACGACCGCGAGGTGCCCGACAAGCCCTGATTGCACCAGATGACCTTCGGCCCTAGGGGGAGGTGCCGTGGTCCCGGAAACTCGATGCCAGTATTGAAGAACTCTCGCCGATAGCCCTCGTTCCCCGGCACCCGGGGCCCACGGAGGTTTCATGCCCGTCGTTCTCAGCTCAGTCCTCGCCTCCGGCGTTCTCGCGGCTCTCGCCGTGGCGGTCTTGTCGAGGGTCAACGATCAGCGCCACCGCGACCGATCTGCCGCCCTCGTGCCAGTTCGGGCGCAGCTGTCTGCTGTGCCCCTCGTAAAGAAGATCAGCGAGGCGGCAGCCCGTCGGCATTGACAGAAGAGCGCCGACGCTGCGCGCTGGCAGTCGTTCATCGGCAAGGAGGGAGGTTGAAATCGTCCATGTGGTTACAAGCGAGGCTCGCCGCGAGCTGGGCCGGACGTCGAAATAGAGGCAGTCGATTCTCCACGTCGACGAGCGATCGATTGATCGCCGACACCGAGGCGTTCCTGTCTGGTCATTACGCCGATGGCCTGCGACGCAGGGGCGAGCCCGTCCCGGGATGGGCGTGGCTCAACCGGCTCGCTCACGGCGACATCGCCCGCATCGCGCAGGTTCGGCGTTCGCTCGACATGAAGCCGGCGCGCTCCTCGAGCCGGTCAGAGGAGGCTTGGAGGAGTGCCGAGGTCCTGCTCGCCGACGAGCTTCTCGACCTGATCGCCAACGACGCCGCGTCGTTGTCGCATGTTCAGCGCACCGTGCTCGTTCCGCTCGAGCTCGAGCTGATCGGCACTGAAGCAAACGTCGGGCTGAGCGCGCTGCAGCTAGTTCAATCCACTCGGGCGGCGCTGCATCCGAGCATCTCGTAGGTGCTCGTGAAGCTGCTCACGCACCTTCTCACGCCCGGTTCCCTGGATGACCGGAGTTGAAAGTGACCCTCGACCCGTGTGCGGTCATCGGTGGAGAGCAGAGGCTGGCCCGGTGACGGTTGGCCAGTCCGGGCATGGCACGATGTCGCCGGCTGACGGGCCCCGGTCGGGTCCAACGGGTGGATCTCGCCTTCGGACGCCACGACATGCTGTTGAGCACGGCCATCTGGGTTGGATGACGCCGCCGTCGGCTGACGACTCTGGCATCAACAACCCGAGGGCGGTCGCTCTCGTGAGCACCTACCCTCCGACGGCCTGCGGGTTGGCCACGTTCGCAAGCAACCTGCAATCGGCGATCACGATGGGTCCCTCGGGTTGGCATACCGCAGTGGTGCGCCTCCTCGAGGACTGGGAACCCCCGCTGTCAGGACCGGTCGTCGAGCAGCTGGTGGCCGGTGACGTGGCATCGCTGCGTCGTTCGCAGGCGGTGCTCAACACCTTCGACGCCGTCGTGGTCCAGCACGAGTACGGGGTGTACGGCGGGAGCGACGGCGACGAGGTGATCGCCTTGGTCGAGGGTCTAGAGGTGCCGTTCGTGGCGGTGCTGCACACGGTCTTGTCCGAACCGAGTGCTCACCAGCGGGAGGTGCTCGAGGCGGTGATGCGCCGAGCGGCGGCGGTCGTCGTGCAGAGCGAGGCCGCACGCCAGCGCACCATCGTCGTGCACGACGTGTGTCCTGATGACGTCGTCGTCATCCCGCACGGCGCGGCCGAGAACTTCTCTGGACCGGTGCTCGGGACACTTCTGCGACCCACGGTGCTCACCTGGGGGCTGTTGAGCCCCGGGAAGGGTGTCGAGCACGGGATCGCCGCACTTGCACGATTGAGGGCCCACGTTCCTTCGGCCTCGTACGTCGTCGCCGGCCGGACCCACCCGAAGGTGCTTCTCGCCAAGGGCGAGCGCTACCGGGAATCCCTCGATCGTCAGGCCCGCACCCTCGGCGTGCGCGACCGGGTCGTCTTCGACAACGCGTACCGTGACTGGCGCTCGCTGCGCGCCCTTGTGCGCAGCGTCGAGGTGGTGCTGCTGCCGTACGACTCGCACGACCAGGTGAGCTCCGGCGTGCTGGTCGAAGCGTTGGCGTCGGGCAAACCGGTCGTCGCGACCCGTTTCCCCCATGCTGTCGAGTTGCTCGCGAGCGGCGCTGGCATGCTCGTCGACCACGGCGATGTCGAAGCGATGGCCGACGCTCTCGAGCGCGTGCTCTACGAGCCTGGGCTCGCCCACCAGATGGCCGCTTCGGCCCGGCGCGTCGCGGCGCCACTGCTGTGGCCGGTGGTCGGCGCGTGCTACCGCGACCTGGTCGACCGCGTGGTGTCGGCGCGGGTGCCGGCATGAGCCAGCTGCCGGCACTGTCGCTCCGGCCCCCAACCTGGTCTGCTGAGACTTCCGGGTAGCATCGGCTGGGCGTCGCGGTTTGCCGCGCCGCGCGATCCCGTGGCAGTGGGATCGACTGCGCCCCTCCGGACCCTGGTCGCGCACCCAAGTGCTGCGTGACTGAGGCGAGGGAGTTCGAGGATGAGCGCATGAACCGCGGTAGTCGTACTCGTCGCAGCGCGCTCTGAACCGCAGTAAACCGATGAACCTGTCGATGCGGGCGGCTGCGGCGCTGCGAGGTGGACAACGTGCCCATCCCGCGGCGGCACTCGTGGTGATTTGTGTCTCCGCGCTGATCATCAACCTCGACAACACCATCCTCAACGTGGCACTGCCCACTCTCGTGCGGGATCTGCACGCCACCTCGAGCGAGCTCCAGTGGATCGTCGACTCCTATGCGATGGTGTTCGCGGGACTGCTGTTCGTCGGCGGCAGCCTGGCCGACAGGTTCGGGCGCAAGCGGTTCTTCCTCTTCGGGCTGACGATCTTCGCCGCCGGGTCGATGGGCGCGGCCTTCTCGGGCTCCGTGCACCTGTTGATCGCATCTCGAGCTGTCATGGGCGCAGGTGCCGCGCTCACGATTCCTGCGTCGTTGTCGATCATCAACGACATCTTCCGAGATCCGGGCGAGCGCGCCCGGGCGATCGGGGCTTGGGCCGGGACGATCGGGATCGGTATCGCCATCGGCCCGATCGCCGGCGGCCTGTTGCTGTCGAGGTTCTGGTGGGGATCGATCTTCCTTGTCAACGTGCCGATCGCGGTGGTCGGATTCGTGGGTGCTGTGGTGTTGGTGCCCGACTCGAAGAACCAGGACGCGAAGCAGTCTGATCCCGTCGGGGCGGTTCTGTCGATAGCCGGCCTGGGGCTGCTGCTCTGGGCGATCATCGAGGCTCCGTCCCACGGTTGGACCTCGGGGCTCGTCGTCGGTGTCGGGCTGGCAGCCTTCTTCTTGCTCGGCGCCTTCGTCGCCTGGGAGGGTCACAGCCCTCATCCGATGCTGCCCCTCGAGTTCTTCCGTGAACGTAGGTTCTCCATGCCACTCGCAGCCGAGTGCCTCGGAGTCTTCGGTCTGATGGGGGCACTGTTCGTGCAGACCCAGTTCCTGCAGTTCGATCTCGCGTACTCACCCCTCGAGGCCGGCCTGCGCATATTGCCGATCGCCGCCATGATCGTCCTCGGCGCAGCGTCGTCTCCGAGGTTGGCACGCCGCGTCGGGATCAAGTTGACCATCGCGGCCGCACTAGCCGCGATAGCGGCTGGCCTGTGGCAGATCTCGGCAGCGTCGAGACTCGACACTACCTATGGCGATGTCGTTCCCGGCCTGCTGTTGGTCGGGCTCGGGGCGGGGCTCCTGCTGCCTACGGCGACGAACTCGGTCGTCGGCTCGGTCCCTCAAGGCGACTCTGGGATCGGATCGGCGAGCAATACAGTCGCCCTCCAGCTCGGCGGGGCGCTCGGTGTCGCGGTGATCGGAAGCGTGCTGTCGACGCGCTACGAGAACCACATGGGCGCGGCGCTCTCCAGCCGGCACCTGCCGACTTCGGCTACGCAGACCATCCTCGGCTCATTAGGCGGCGCCCTGGCTGTGGCGAAAAACGTTGGAGGCGCTACCGGCCCTCTGCTCGCTCGCACGGCGCGTGCCGCCTTCATGAGCGGCAACGAGTTGTCGCTCGCTGTCGGTGCTGTTGTGGCCGTGAGCGGGGTGTTCCTAGTCCTCGCGCTTCTACCGTCGCGAACAGCGGCTGTCGACGACGAGGAGCCTGCGCTCGCTGCTGATGAAGTGGCAGCTCAGCTGGGGGACCTCGCGCCGGCAGAGGCAATAGCCGGGGGCGGTTCGCCATGACCACAGTCCTGGACCATGCGCCTCCACCAGTCACGGGACTCGGAATCGAAGCTGGAGGGCACTCGGAGCTATGAGCCTGGCCATCCTGGCCGTGGCCCGAGGTCGGGCAACTGCACCGAGCGCCGGCTCGGGCGCCACAGCTGTTCACCCGGCGGTCCCTCTCCGGTGCCGTTCTGCTGCGTATGACATCGCGGCGGACCGACGGACCCATCGGGGCGCGCGTTCGGTTCGCCCGAGCCCCGGACGCGCCAGCTTGTAGCTACCCGAGCGTTGTTCGGACAGACTGACTGAGTGGCGGACCCTCCAGCAACGACGTACGCCCAGAGCTTGGAGGGCGCGTACCTCGCCTACCAGCTCTTGGGCAACGGACCGGTGGACCTGGTGGTTCCGATGAACGGCGGTTTTCCTATCGATCTGGTGTGGGAGGAACCCGCCATCGCTTCCGGTCTTCGCCGGCTGGCCTCCTTCAGTCGGCTCATCATCTTCGACCCTCGGGGTTTTGGCAGTTCAGCTGGGGTGGACCCTGATCGTGTTCCTGCCGTCCAGACGTGGATGGACGATCTCGGCACGGTCATGGACGCCGCCGGCTCCGACAAGGCGTCCCTTCTCTCGTGGGGGGAGTACACCCCGGCGGTGGTGCTGTTCGCTGCCACCTATCCGATGCGTGTCACCAGCCTGGTACTGGTCAACGCCTACGCTCGGTTCCTTCGCGGCAGCGAGTGCCCCTGGGGGCTTCCGTCCGATCGATTGCCCGACTATGTCGAGATGATCAAGGCAGCCTGGGGAAGCGGGACCGTGACCGAGACCCTTGCGCCGAGCATGGTCCGAAACCATGAGGCGCGGCAGCGCTGGGGGCGGGCCGAACGCCTCTCAGCAACCCCAGATCGCGTCGCAATACCCCGCGCCTTCATGGATAGCGATGTGACCGAGGTTCTGCCGGCAATACAAGCACCCACGCTGCTCATCAGTCGACGTGAAGATCGCCACGTCCGACCCCAACACAGCCGCTTCCTCGCAGCCAAGATCCCTGATGCCAGGCTCGTCGAGCTCCAAGGAGACGACAACTTTCTCTTCGCCGGTCGAGCCGAGGAGATCTTGGACGAGGCACAAGAGTTCATCACCGGCGTCCGACCAGGTCCCGTGCTCGACCGTGTCCTAGCGACCGTCCTTTTCACAGACATCGTCGGATCGACCGCGATGGCGGCCGAGCTGGGTGATAGCCGATGGAACGAGCTGTTGACGACCCATCACGAAGTCGTCCGCGGGGAGTTGGAACGCTTCCGAGGGCGGGAGGTCGACACTGCGGGCGACGGGTTCGTCGCGCTCTTCGATGGCCCCGCACGGGCGATCCAGTGTGGGTTGGCGATTCGCGACAGGCTGCATCGTCTCGGAATCGACATCCGGGCGGGGCTTCATACGGGAGAGATCGTCACTGCTGGGGACGATATCCGGGGGATCGCCGTCCACATCGGCGCGCGTGTCGCTGCGTTGGCCGATCGCTCCGAGGTTCTCGTATCCCGCACGGTGGTCGACCTGGTCGCTGGATCCGGTATCGCCTTCGTAGACCGAGGTCAACACGAAATGAAGGGTGTGCCGGGAGTGTGGAACCTCTTTGCAGTGGGCGCCTGATCGACCAGGCACGCGACGACCGAAGGCGGGAAGGTCGCGGAACTCGACCTCGAGGCGGTCCTTGCTGCGGGCGATCACCCTACAGGCTGGGCAGCCGGTGACCCGGAGCTCGGTCTCGACCCCGAGCACGAGCTCGTCGCCGTCCTCGACCACGCCCGTCACGACAATGCCGTCCAGTCCGAGCAGGAGCTCGTCGAAGCCGTTACCGTCACCCACCGAGGGGCCTCCCTTCCTCGTAGCCGTCAGACAGCGACGAGAATGGCGAGGGCCCCTCGACGAAGTGGTGGATGGTCTATCGCTCGGTAGTCAGTTCGTCGCACTTGCCCAAGCTCATTGGGAAGAGTCCTTCTACCTCGGGGAAGCATGCGAAAAGAGTCGGCGACAACGCGCACTGAGCAGGCACCGAACGTCGCGCCAGAACGACCACCGTCGCGACCGTGGAAGCGGGTCGGTGAGCGGACGCTGACGCGCTCAACCTCCTGGGCGCATGGACCGATCGTCACGAGACCTCGAACCGAGATGAAGTCCGCACACCCTACGACTCTCCGCGGCGTCGACCAGCCGATTACCGGCGCAACACCGAGGTTGCGCAGCCACTTCTTTGGCGCAACAGCCGTTGCAGCAGCCCTCGGTCGCTTGTCTTGGCTCGCGTTTGGGTCCCGCACTAGCACTAGCACTAGCGCTAGTCCGTTACGTGTGCCATGATCCGACCAACACGTCTGGAGGACGACTCATGAAAACCCGACACCTGCTGGGCGCCGTCATGAGCTTGGTGATTCTGAACGTTTCGTCGCTAGCCGTGACTGGCACGGCCGACGCGGCTACGGTCCCGAGCGTCAATGGTGTTTGGTACGGATGGGTTGGAGCTGGTTCCAAAACGAGTGCGACGTGGACATTTTACATCGTGAACAGACCGGGCTCATCGGAAATCACCGGGACCTTCGGAGGCCCCCAGGGTGAGGCGATCCACGGTACGATCTCGCACGCTACCGGTGAGGCGACATGGAAAGCCGCCTACCAGTCCACCGAGACCATCGATTTTCATGTCACGTTCCATTTCAAGTCGACCAGCACTGCCAAGACGAACCACCCCACCTATATCGGCCGGTACGACTACGTGGTCATCGCTACCGGAGCGACCCAGCCGGGCGGCACCACACGAGGTTGGCGGTGCTCGGCGCTGACCGGCGCCAAAGGCGCCGCTATCTGCCAGTAGTGGGGGTACCTTGGCGTCAAGGTGTAGACCACGTCGAGGGTATCGCCGCGCCCCATTAGTCATTAATGGCGCCTGTTGCGGGCCAACAGCCCGATCGTGCCCGTTCGGGACATCCCGCGGAACTGTCACGGATCTTTTGGCAGGTGGCCTGCCACGTTCCTCCGCTTGCGGAGGGTGCATCGCTGCACCCTGGCGGAGGCGCCGAAGACCTTCGCCACGCCGGCAGCGAGGGCCTTGGCGCCGTCGATCACGCAGAGCAGGCCCTGCTCGAAGCGAAGGCCGCGGGCGACGAGGTCGGCGAGGCGGGCGGTGACGACCGTCTTGTTCTCGGTGTCGCCGAGCCAGAGCCCGACGGGGACCTTGGTGCCGTCGGTCGTGATCACGAGGGCGACGACGAGACACTGCCCGGCGACGTCGACGCCGTCGATCATCACGACGGCGACGTCGAGACCGCCGAGGTCCCGGACGAGCAGCTCGGAGAGCGCCCGCTCGGTGGCGGCGACGAATCGGCGTGAGACCGCCGACTTCGACGTGCCCTTCGAGCGCGCCTCGAGATCGGCGCCGACGGGCTCGGCGACGTCGCCGTGGCGGCGTGTCGCCACTCCGGCGGGCATCCGCTCGACGACGAGGGAGCTGAGCAGGTCGGACGCGCTGAAGACCTTCCAGCTCTCAAGGGCGATCTCGTCTCCCTTAAGGCTTCGTCCCCGCGGCCGTTCGACGCGCACGAGTCGGCCGCCGAGCACGACAGAGCCCTTCGCCGTGCCGTGCCAGTTGCCGACGCGCTCGCCGGGGGCGAGCTTGGCGTGCTTCGGGCCGATCGCCTCGCTGAGCTCGGCCTGCATCAGCTGCTCCATCACGACAAGGCCCGTGGCCGAGGCGAAGGCCAACAGCCCGTCTTTGATCGCGCCGGCCACATCCGACAGCGCCACGGTCGCCTCGAGCGACAGCCCGGCGAGCCTCGCGGCCTCGGGCGCCTGCGCGACCGATACAACAGGTACCTTCTTCTTCACGGTGGTCCCCTTCCTGTGGGTGCTTCTTGGCGGAATCGCCCGACACCACACGGCAGGTCTCAGGCAGGGGACCACCGCCTCACTTCAACAAGCTGGGGGACATCGTCGAATAGTGCCGGCACGCTGGACGTTCGTCGGTTGCTGACTGACCGCTGCTGACCGCCCGTGACCGGCTTTCGCCGAGCTTTGGTTCTCACGGTGGTTCTCACAGATCGGTGCCGTCCACAACCTCGTGGGCCGCGAGGACTCCGTGTCGACCACGTTCCGTGGCCACTTCTGGGCCGTCACCTTCCGTGGTCAGGGAGCGATCCGCACGTTCGGCCAACGTCGGCTGAGTCGAGCTATACCGCGCCTGGGCTCGAGATCGACTCGAGGGATTCGAGGCGGACGACGGCGTCGAGGATCTAGACACCCCGTGCCCTTCGCTCGGCGATGCCGTCCTCAGCCTCGACGACCACCACGTCGCCGACCCGAAGTGCGGCACGCTCGCGAGCCGGCAGCGCGCTCTCGACGACCGGCGAGCGCAACCAACGGCTGTAGTCGACCCTGACGCGCGCCACTTTCGGACGGTACCGTTCGCCCGACCGGCTTCCCGATCGCCGAGCGGCGGATCCCTGCCTGATGGTGGGGCCAATCCGGGCAACGCCAGCTCTCGCCGGTTGGTCGCCCCGCGGCTGGTTGCGGTTGTGTCGATTACGGCTAGCATGGGAGTGTGGCGCAGAGCGAGTCGATCAAGCTGGACAGCGACGAGGAACGCCGCGCGGTCGCCGACACCGTACCCATGGTGCGCGACGCCATCGAGCAGCAGTTGAACGAGACGGGGGCCGTGAGACACGTGCAAGCGGTGGTCAGCCGCGCCCTCGACGAGCTTGCTGCCGGCAAGGAGCTCGTAGCGATCGAACCGCAGCTCACCACCGAGGACGCGGCGCGGGTGCTCGGGCTGTCGAGGACCTTCGTCGTGCGGCTGTGCGAGCAGGGCAAGTTGCCCTGCAGCTTCGCCGGCAGCCACCGTCGGATTCCCGCCGAGGCAGTGAGGGAGATGTTGGCCGAACGCGAGCGACGCTCCAAGCTGCTCGACGCCATCTCCGACGAAGAGCGCACGCTTGGCGTCAGCTGAGAGGCACACCAAGCTCAGCGCGCTGACCTCGCGGGCCGGCCTTCGGCTCTACCCGGGCCTCATCGGTGGCACCGTTGTGCTCGACGCGAACGTCCTCTATCCCGACGCCCTGCGAGACCTGCTCCTCGAACTGGCGGCCCGGGACCTGTACGAGCCCAGGTGGTCGCCGCGCATCCTGGACGAGGTCGCACGCAACGTCGCCGCTCGACTGCAGGTCGACCGAGCCGAGTTCGAGAGACGGACGATCGCACGGATGAACGCCGCGTTCCCCGCCGCGCTCGTCGACACGACCGAGGCCGACGAGAACGGGCTTGACAACCACCCGAAGGACCGGCACGTGCTGGCAGCTGCGGTCGTATCGAAGAGCGGCTACATCATCTCCGCCGACCGTCGTGGCTTCGGCGGGGACGCGATGGCGGCCAACGCCGTCCGTCGGGCGGGTCCTGGCGCCTTCCTGTCGGTGATGCTGCTCAGCGAGCGCGACGCGGTGAACGACGCGATCGAGACGGTGCGCACGCGCCGCTGGCGGGCGTCCAGCCGGGACGAACTGCTCCGTCATCTCTCGAAAGACCGTGGGCTTCGCAGCTTCGTGGTGCTGGCACGACTCGTTCAATGAGAGCCCACGCCGACACGATCGTCGAGCGACCCGATGGTGCGGGTCGTACGTTGCGGATTCCGCTACCTCGAGTGAAACTGCGTCAGACGCCGCCTCGCGGCGGCCGCCTGGCCGCCTCGAGCCACTCGCGCACGGCACCGAGATCGAACCGGATGAGGTGGCCCCACTTCAGGTACGGGATGCGCCGCTCGGCGACGAGCCGGCGGACGTGGCGCTCGCCGACGCCGAGCAATGAAGCAATCGTCTCGATGTCGACGAGTTCGGGGAACTGCAACTGCTCCATCCTCGGTCTGTCCGCCATGTGCCCTCCTCGCTCGATGCGAGTATGGCGTGACCGCGAGCGCCCGAGATCGGCCTCTGTCGCCGATTGTTACGGGCGATTGCGTCCACCTGTGTCCACCTGAGTCCCGGCGTGTCACCCGGTATCGCCGCACCGATGACTCATGACGTTCCGTTTACAGTCGCGTGTCGGCGCAACTCGCCGGCGTCGCTGCCGACTCAGCTCATCCGCGCCGCTCCCTGCCTTCTTCCTTCCCCTCCTGGTGGGCTCAAGTTCCCATCAACGCATCTTCCCCCCATCGCTGTCGATGACTCCGATCCACCGCCCGCCACGGCATCCCCTCGGGCTTTCCTCCAGTGCCGCGCTGCGTCATCTCGGCCGCATCGTGACCGTTGGCTTGCTCGTCGGCCGCTGTCATCACGCACCCCGGCGTCCCCACTTCCTCGCCAGCATTCGCCTCTAGTTGTTACCGCCATTGACCACTATTGACCGTCATTTACCCTTTCATAGAATCCGCTTTACAATCCTCTAGCAGGGTGTCTTACCAGCGAATGTGTTCGGCACGCATGCTACCGACGGTAGACCTGGCGCCTCGGGCGATTCGGTAAGTTCGGCACTCTGCGCGCCCGAGTACGGCCGCGGACTTCCTGGTGGGGCGGCGCGGCGATGAAGGGCGGCATGCACTTCTACCGCGGCTTTGGCGCCGGCGCGGCGCGCTACTTCGACGAGGGCCACCGCGGCGCCGAGGCCTACTACATAGAGCAGGCCCGCGCCGTCGTCGAGATCGACACCTGGCGCTCAGGCGAGCGCCTCGGAACGACGCGCCTTGCAGAAGCCGGCGAGCTTGCCAGATGGGTCGAGGGGATCGACCCGGTCACCGGAGAGGTGAAAGGCATCATCCGCGCCGGCGGCAAGGATCGCCAGCCGCTCCGCTTTGTCGAGATGGTGGTGAACAACCCGAAGTCGCTCTCCATCATCGCCAGCCAGAACCCGGCCGTCGCTTCCGCCTACGATGCGCTGCTCTCCCGCCAGGCCGACGAGATCGCGCGGTACCTGTCGCGCGTGGCGGTGACGCGGATAGGCCCCCGCGGCGCCCAGCGCGAGGTCGGCAACTTGAGGGTCGAGACCGCGCGGGTGAAGCACCTGACAAGCCGCGAGGGCGACCCGCACCGCCACATCCACCTGATGCTGAACGCACGGGTGATGACTCCCGACGGCACCTGGCACGGCCTTCACTCCGCCGCCCTCCGCCAGCACATCGGCGCGGTCAACGCCATGGGCTCGCGCATCCTCATGACCGACGCCAACCTGCGGGCGGTCCTTCACGCCGAGGGCTACACCCTCGGCCAAGACGGCGAGATGAACGAGGCCCGCGGTGCTGTAGCGCTGTTCTCCAAGCGCGCCGCGATGGTCGTCGCCAACCGGGAGCGGATCGAGGCAGCCTGGCGCGCCGAGCACCCCGGCGAGCAGCCGAGCCAGCGGCAGCTGAACGCCTGGGACCACCAGGCCTGGACAGAAGGCCGCGCCACCGAAGGGCGAGCCGAGACGCCCGAGCAGCTGTCCGAGCGGGTCCGTCACGAGCTCGGCGCGGCAGGCTTTGACTTCACGCCCGGCCGGCGGTCGATCACGGCGAGGGAGAGGTCGCTGTCGGTCGCTCAGGTGCAGCGCGAGGATCTGGCCGAGCACGCCGTCGCCGTGCTCTCGAGCACGAAGAGCGCCTGGTGCGTCGCCGAGCTCACCGCCGAGGTCGAACGAACGGTCGCCACAAGCGGCGTCGTCGATGACCAGCAGGCCGTCGCCGAGCTCGCCGAGGAGGTCGGCGCGAGAGCGCTCGAGCGCTGCAGCTCGCTGCTCGATCCGGCGCGACAGGCACCGACGGCGATGTCGCGTCATCTCAGCTCCGAGCAGGTGCGCGAGGCCGATCTTCACCTCAACCTCGGCCTTGCCGGTCTCGCCGGCGGCGAGGGGAAACGAGACGAGGAGGCGCGCCGCCAAGGCCCGGGCAGCGGGACTCGGCGCCGGCCAGGCCGAGGCAGTCGGGGCGCTCTGCAGCACCCGCAGGCTCGAGATCGTGATCGGCCCGGCCGGCAGCGGGAAGACGACGATGCTCGGTCGTCGCGAAGGAGCACCTCGAGGTCGAGGGCCGCCGGCTCGTCGTCGTCGCCCCGACGCTCAAGGCCGCCCAGGTCGCCGCCAGTGAGCTTCATGCCGAGACGTCCTCGCTGCACAAGCTGCTGCACGCCAACGGCTGGCGCTGGGACGAGCTCGGTCGCTTCAGCCGCCTTGCACCCGGGGACACCGATCCAGCCACCGGCAGCATCTACCGCCGCCCGGTCGAGCGATACGCGCTCGACCCGGACTCGGTGCTCGTCGTCGACGAAGCCGGGCTGGTCACCGTCGACCAGGCCAACGCCCTGATCGGGCTCGTCGCCTCCTCCGGCGCGTCGCTCTGCATCGTCGGTGACCTACGCCAACTCGGCGCCGTCGGTCGCGGCGGGCTAATGGAGACCGCGGCGCGCTGGTCAGCCGAGCCGGTCCTGCTCGACGAGGTCTATCGCTTCCTTTGTCGCCAGCTGAACGAGACGGGCGCAGGCGTTGTCGTGGAAGACGTCGACTACTCGAAGCTCTCGCTTCGCTTGCGCGAGGGAAGCGAGCCCGATCAGCTCGTCGACGAGCTGATCGCCCGTGGCGCGGTGGTGGTGCACCACTCGGAGTCCGAGGCGATCGAGGCCATCGCCGAGCGCGTCGCTGCCAGCGCCGCATCACCGCAGGCGCTCTGCTGTCACCGTCGCGACCAACGACGAAGCCGCAGCTCTCAACGAAGCCGTGCGCCGCCGACGCGTCGAGACGGGAGCTTTCGATGAGACGCGGACCGTGCTCGGCATCGACGACGTCGCGATCGGCCTCGGCGACGTCATCGTCACCCGCCGCAACGACACCCCGTCGGTCGTGGCGAGGACCGCCGGAGCGCCGTCGCCCGGCGATGTCGCGAAGCAGGAGTCGGTCGCCGGGCAGCTCAGATCACTGACGTCTCCCTCGCCGAGAAGGGCGGCGGGCTCACCGGCGCGTGTCCAGCTCGCGCCCGCACGGACAAGACGAAGCAGCGAGACGCGATCCGACCCGATGCAGGTCGTCAGGTCCGGGCAGTGAAGGACGCCGATCGACTCGATGCCGGGACTCTTCACGACGACCGACCACGTCAAGGGGATCCTCTCGTGCGGGGCGGCGAAGGCGACATCGGCGGAACCCTCCAGGCGCGACGAGTGCAACCCCTCGGTGCCGACGAGGACAGTCACCACCGCCATCGCAGTGACATAGCGGCACAGCAGGCGCATCTTGAGGATCGTCTCACCATTCGTGCGCTCAGAGCGCGCGCGTGAGCCCATCGTCGGTGGCAGCCACCCCCACTTCGAGCCGCTTGCCGTGTAGCCGAGACAACGGTGAAGCGGCCGACGCGAACGACGGCGGCGAGTCGGCGGCTGGGCCGCTTCGTGAGACCGCAGGCGTGCCGCCGCGATGCGATCAGCGAACCGCGATACTCGACCGCGCCCTGGCGCGCGACGATGCCGATGTGCGGCGCAGCATCGCCATCGCCTTGGCGGCGGTGGTTGCCGGCGTCGCTGGGCTTGGAGCGAGTCTCGCCGTGGGCCGCCCGCCGTCTCGACCGGGACTCGACTCGAGGCCGACACCGCCGGCGACCCGCTCGTCGGGGTCAACTCGCTTGAGCAGATCCTCCTTCGGCGTCCGTGACCTCGGTCCAGACGTCTTCTCCGCGGTGTCCTGCGCAACTCCGATGCGATGCATCGCGCTCGGCCCTGACGGGTGGGAGGCCTCGAGCCTGGACGGCGGACGCAGCTGGAGGCTCTCACACGACCACGGCCTTGGCGGCCTCACTCCCGACGAGCTCACCTGTCCGAGCGCCCGGAGCTGCCTGGCGATCGCGACTCCAGTTTCACCCTCCGTCCCGTCAGCAGATGTCGGTACTGGGCGAGAAGCTCTCGCCGCCCCGCCCGACGCCCTTCTTCTGAGCAGCGACGCTGGCAGCTCGTGGCGCCGAGCCAGCGCGCCGGCGCCGCTCTGGTTAGCTGGGCTGTCGTGTCCGACGGCCACGGTCTGCTTCGCGAGCGCCGAGCAACGCGGCCGACCGGGTCGGCGCCTGCTCCTGCGCAGCTCTGACGGTGGAGAGTCCTGGGTCGCTCGATCGAGCGGGCCGCCGGGAAGCCTCGGGGCGCTCTCGTGCCCGAGCATCACGCGCTGCTTTGCCGTCGGCGGCCCGTCCGGACTGGCACTCAGCAAAGACGAAGGCCTCAGTTGGCAGCCCGAGCGCGACTCGGTGGGCTTTGCCGGCCGGCTGCCGCTCTCGGTCATCATCTGCGCGACGACGAGGCGCTGCATCGGACTTGGCGAGGACGTCGGACCGCTGCGCCCTGACGGCGGGTTCCCCTGGATGGCCCTGTACGACGTCTCGACGACGGATGGAGGAAAGCGCTGGCAGCGCGCGCTTGTGCAGGAGGGCTACTCGCAGATGGAGTACCCCGGCTTCACGGGTGCGGGCTGTTCCAGCAGCGGAAGCGACTGTGTGGCGGTGAGCGAGATTGGGTCGATCGCGCTCAGTAGAGACGGCGGGCGGCGGTGGAGCCTCGTGAGCAGCGGACGCAGGCAGTTCGAGTCCCTCGACGGCGCGACCTGCGCGGCCTCGGTAGGCTGCCTGGTCGTCGGTACGGCCCTCGACGGCGGGGGCGTCATCGCCTCGCTCGGCCTCAGAGCCAGCACGACTGCTTCGAGGATGGTCGCTGTCGGCTTGCACAGCGTCGGTGGCGAGTGGACCTCCATTTCTTGTCCCGACGCAGTCCACTGCGTGGCCATCGGAGGTGGACCAAGCCAGGAGCCCCCGATGTTCGGCGAGGTGATGACAAGCATCGACGGCGGCTGGAGCTGGGTCGAGCAGCGCTCGCCCTCCGGTGTCCTCGGGTTGGACGCGGTGAGCTGTCCGAGCACGCGTCGCTGCTACGCGACCGGGCTTGCCATGCTGCGACCGAAACAGCAGACGATGCTCACCGACGAGATCGCCGTCGTGCTCGAGTCACTCGACGGCGGACGAACGTGGCGGCGCGTCGGCCAAGCGCCGGGCATCGTCACGCTCAGCGCGATCAGCTGCCCGAACCTGGCCGCTTGCTCTGCCGTCGGCGACACAGTGACGGGCGACGCCGACGGTTCGGATGCCGTGCTCGCCACCACTGACGGCGGGCTGCGCTGGCACGAGGAGGCGGTGCCGGCTCACCCCTCTGGCGTCCTTTTGAGCGACATCTCCTGCCCGAGTGTCTCGGACTGCTGGGCAGGCGGTCCATCCGGTCTAATGGCGACCGAGGATGGCGGGCGCACCTGGCAGCAGCTCGACCCGGATTACATCGACTCGCTCAGCTGCTCGAGCGTGTCGCACTGCGTGGCGATGAGCGTCGGCAGGGGCTGGGAGCTCGTCGGCGCCGGTATGCGTGCGCACTTCGTCACCGCCGCCGCTCCGGCATTGTCTTCGGGCTCGAGCGAGCTCGTCTGCCCCTCGGCGAAGGTGTGCATCGCGGCCGGAACCGTCGGTGACGCATTGCCGCGCGCCGCGGCCTTCATGAGCACCGATGACGGTCGCAGCTGGTCGCGCCTGTCGCTGCCGTCGCTCCTGGCAACGTCTGGCGGTTTCCAGGCACCGGGCACGGTTTTCTCCTGGCCTCAGGCAATTGGGTATCCGGGCTACTCGGCCGTTGCTTGCAGCTCGGGCCTTCACTGCGTGGTGCTCGGCGGCGGAGCCACGACCGAGGTAGCGGTCGCTTCTTGACTTCCCTTCGCGGAGGGAGGACCGAATCCACTGGCTCCAGCACATCTGGCAGTTGACGCGTGCGCCTGAGCAGACCGGCGCCCGGCGAAACCCGGTGCATTCTGCCGCGGTCGATGTCGCCGGGCATGACGCAGCTTGCCCGCGCGATCGCCGACTCGGCGCTGCTCGGCGATCACCGAGATGTGGAAGGTCCACCGTCGTTCGGTGCGCGGTGTCCTACGAATCGTGATACAATCCACAGGATGGCCAGGGCGATCTCCGTCAGGCTCGACGACGAGGCCGATAAGGCGCTGCGAACGCTCGAAGCCACGGGCCTCACGCAGTCCGAGGCCATCCGAACGGCCCTGCTCGGGGAGGTCCGCCACCGCCGTCGCAGCCAGGAGCTGGCCGCCGAGGCCGCTGCCCTGGAAGCCGACGACGCAGATCGGGAGGAGATGCTGGCTGTCGCAGAGCTGATGGAAGCCCTTCGTGCTCCGAGGTGACGTCCACCGCTTCCGACTGCCCAAGAGCCCTGGCCACGAACAGCACGGCGACCGATTCGCTGTCGTGGTTCAAGCCGACGAGTTCCTACCGAGGTCGGTCGTAATCGTTGCCCCGACGTCGCGAAGCGCACGTCCAGCATCTTTCCGACCAGAGGCTGAGATCGCCGGCGAGACCACCCGCATCCTGGTCGAGCAGATCGGTGCCGTCGACACCAGCAGGCTCGGAGAACTCGTCGGACATCTCACCCACGAGGAACTGTGGGGCGTCGACGACGCGCTCCTGACTGTGCTCGGCCTGCGCTGACCGACGTCGTTCGGGGCGGCAGCGCGTGTGACCGCTTGCAGTGCCACAAGTGCGCCAGACCGCCGACTATGCGCTGGTGCGGTTTCCGCGTGCTCTGCCACACGAGCAGCGCCGATTACTCCTTCTGGGGCGGCACTGTGTGTTGATCACCCCCCTTCGGCACGTTCGAACCGCTTGCCGCGCGCTCAGGTCCCGTTCGCTCGGGCGATGAATACGAGCTCCCGACCTGGTCGGTCGGGCGCGTCACGCACCTCCTGTATCACGAAGCCCGCCGCGAGAAGCGAGTGCCTCGTCTCCTCCCCGGATCGGAAGCGCAACGTCGAGTCCGAGGTGAGTACCGCGCCGTCGGCGTGGAAGACGAAGGTGTGCCGGAACGAGACGTATGGCAGGAAGACCTCGGTCACTCCACCCAGGTCTCGACGACACCGACACCGACGATCTCGATGCGTCGGTAGCTCTGCTCGCGCTTCCACTCCTCCCAAGCCCTCCATGATGGGTCGCGCGTCTCGAACACGAGCACGCCGCTCGGGCTGAGCACGCCGCGAGACGCCTTCAGTGTCGAGGACCAGTCTTCGTCAGCGAGGAACACCTGCGCGACGTTGCCGGTCATCGTGACGAGATCAACCCGAAGCGGTGGAAGGGCGTTAGTCGTCCCCAGCAACCAGGTTACTTTGTCGGCGTGGGGCTTCTCACGCGCTGACGCAAGCGAGGCGGCGGCTGGGTCGATGCCGGTCACGGTCAGCCCTCGCTCGGCGAGCAGGCAGGCGAAGATGCCGGTCCCACATCCGACGTCGAGAACCGAACGCGCCCCAAACTCCTCCACAATCGCGAGGTACGCCTCGAGGTCGTGACGCGGGGTGTCGAGGGCGTCGTAGATCGCAGCCAGTCGAGGGTCAGCGAAGATCGCGTCGGGCACGAGACAGTCTCGCTCGCATGGTGCCGAGTACTCTATCGGTGCCCGCGCAGACGGATCAGCGCCCAGCCGGCGTCGTGCGGTGCAACTCCGGACGGCGGATTTCGCGCTCGACGGCGGGCACCGAGATCGCCGAGTATGCGCTCCCGGGGCTCCGGTCGATCTCCTCGCCCGACATGCACCGAATGTTCGATATCGGGCTCGGAGGAGCGGCACCAGATCGCTGGTGCGATGGAGACGGCGCGGCAGATGGTCGTCGTCGTGATCAGATCGGCGGCAGCAGCGGACCTGGTGACGGCTTGGACACCAACTCGAAGTCCTTCGCAGGTGCCGTCATCCGCAGCTTCACGAGCAGGACTGACGTCCATGTGACGATCGGAGACGACGCGCCAGCACCGGCGAGGCTCTCGGGCAACCCGCTCGGGGTGTAGCAGATCGCCGCCGACGAGGCGTCTTGCGTCCCGTAGCGCGTCGTGAACCACCGGCGAACGACTAGGCACAAGGGCTGGCCGAACTCCGAAGACACGCCCCTTGTGAACGTCGTCACTTGGTGCTCGCGTGGCCCGAGCAGCGGATCGCTGATGTCCCTCAAGTCGTCGAGCGCCGTGCCGGGAACAAAGGGCAGCGTCGCCATGATGAAGCCGTTGCCTGTCTCGGTGGTCCCCTCGCCACATTGCCGCCTGCGAACGAGGTGGAAGGCGAAGCAGTCCTCGTAGCGACCGCCAGTCTCGACCCATTGCATCTCCATGTAGTCGGGGACGTGAACGACGAAGGACCACTGACCGCCGTCGAGCATCCAACCGCCTTCGCCCGCGCCTTCGCGGTGGGCGACCGTCACTGTCCAGGAAGCACCGGGATACCCGGGGGGCGAGCTCACGCTGTACGCCGCCTCGTAGTTGCTTGCCATGCCATGCTCGGCGAGACGGAGGAAGCTCGCGAGGGACGTCGCTGTCGGAGCGGATGTGGACGCCGGCGACCTGACCGCGGTCTGCACGGCGAAGCCGACTCCAGCAGAGACGACCGCCGCCACCAGCAGGAACGCCAGCCTGCGCACCAGGACAAGCATCGCACCGGAGGAACCCGAAGAGGTGTCGCCAGGACTCGCGGCATGATCTGTCGCCGGCGCATGTCCCGATGCACCCGGGATATCGCCGAGTACGGGCGCCGTGGAAGCGGGTGCCAACTTCGGAGGCGTCGTCGTTCTGCTCGCCGCCACGCGGCGGGACTTGCTTGACTTACACGCCGTGAGCGAGACCCGACTCCTCCTTACCTGCGGGTTGCCCGGGGCAGGCAAGACCACGCTCGCAGCTCGGCTCGCCGCGGAACGAAAAGCGGTGCGCCTCACGAAAGACGAGTGGCAGTGGGCCCTTGGCTCCACGCCGTGGGACAGGACCGCTGGGAAGAGGATTGAACAGGAGCTCTGGCGCTTGGCCCAGGAGATCTTGGGCCTAGGCCTCAGCGTCGTGCTTGACTTCGGGCTATGGGCCCGGGCTGAACGTGATGAAATGCGATCCGTAGCCCAGTGGCCTCGGTGTGGGCGTTGAACTGCACTACCTCGAAGTGCCTGCCGACGAACTCTGGCGGCGCATCGAGGTTCGGAACTCGGCACCGCCCTGGGACGGCGAGCCGATCACCCGCGCTGACCTCGACGAGTGGGTGGCGATCTTCCAGGCCCCCGACGCATCAGAGCTGGCATTGTTCGACCCCCCGCCCGAAGCTGGTTGAGCTGGGAGCCCGGCTCCGACGCGCCGGACCTGGGTGCGCTCGCGATCGGCCCGCCTGTCGATCTGTGCAGGCCGCCCCCGGCAGACGCAGACCGGCGGAGCACGCCGATCGCCGACTCGGGCGCGCCTGCGCCATTCGAGCACTCAGCTGTCGTCTGGCGCCGATTATCCGTTCTGGCACGGCGCCACGAGGAGCGCTGCCTGGGGATCGGTGGGATGGCGTCGGACCGTGTCAATGGCCGCGACCGAGGCCCAATCACCCGACGGCGCTCCGAGCTACTTCGAACCTAGGTAGCCCTTTTCGAGCATGGCGGCAGCGGTGCTGGTGATGAGTACAGCGTCGTTGAGATGACGCCGGAGCTCCGCTCCGACGCCCCCGGAGACCGCTGCCTCGGGCAGGCTGATCCGTCCGCCGTCGCGATCCGCAAGCACGAGGGAGCGGCCAACAACGATCTGACCCAACAGCCCGACCTCGCGCACCTGCTCCGAGGCGCCGATCCCCCTCAGGCCACCGAGGTCGATGACGCGCCAACCCAAGCGACTGCGCGCTGCGATCAAACCATCGGCAACACCGATCTCTAGCATCCGAATCAGCCTGAACCACATGATCGCCACGAGCAGGAATACGAATCCTCCCCACGACGCCGCGGCGACGACGACCCATGGCGAATCTGGTTTCGGCACGAGAAGCTGGATCGCCAGAGCAAAGACGACCATGAGGATCCACAAGACAAGATATCGACCAGCAAGGCCTACGAGCCATCTCCTCATCTGCGGGTCGGGTCCTAGGCGCGAGACGACGCGTGTGCCGGGGGGCGGCGCCGGAGAGAATCTCACTGGCGCCACAGGAATCTCCGGCAGTGGATCCGAAGCCCAGCGGCTCAGCGTCACTCCTCGGTCTTCCGCGAGTCGCGCCAGATCCAGCGCGACTTGTTCAGCCATGCTGGTTGGCCCACGTGCCCCGGCGGACACTGCGTGGCTCACGAAAACCGAGCCGTCTCTGAGGTACACATACAGCGTTCGTCCGAAAGGTGTCGCGGCGAGGCCAGCATGGTCGAGGTCATCGAAGGAGAAGGTTCTGCTGCGGAACAGTCCAACGTTCGTGGCCCCGCTGGATTCAATTGATAGCCGCATGCGGACGGTTCGGATGACGCCAACGACGGCGATAGCGATCATCAGCAAGCAGACAGCGAGTGTGAACACGGGCCGCCCGGCCCGACCGGCGTGGAGGACCCGGCGATCGTCTGCCCATAGGACGAGGACCACGCAGCCGACCGCTCCGAGCGAAACGAACAGCGACGCGATCACCCGTCGGGCCGGCCCGATCCTCACGCTCCGAGCGTCTGTGGTCACGGCGCTGCTGTCGGACACGGCCGGATGGTACCGCTCGCGGTGTAAGCAACGTGCCGATAGTCGCTCGGGACTCAGGACTTTGTAATCGCCGGCACCGAGCCCGACGAGCTGCCCTGACCTTCGACAAGCTCTTGACCCTGCCGCGGGCCCATGGCAAGCACACCCGCCCGGCGCAGAAGGTCCACTCGTTAGCGGGACACCTCGCTTGGTCGCCGAACCCCGCTCAGATACAGATCGACGCTGTAGTGCTCGCCGCCCAGTAGGGGCGGCGTGGCTGCTCGAGGGGCGAACGCGCGACCAGATCGCTCCTCACGCCCGAGAGCATTCTGGCGCGCCGGCGGCATCGACGTCCCGGACCTGACGGGGCGCGCGATCGCCGATTCCGCGCCCCTAGTGGGGCCTCAGGCGTTGACCGCCCGTGCACGCAGATCGTCCAATACCGAGCCATCCGAGTGCGTGAACAGAACAGCCGTGGGCCCTGGAGACCGACACGATGGTGGCGACCAGGCGTGAACCGATTCACACGACCAAGGTCGCTGCGGAACTCAGTCAACCGACCATTCCGACCAGCGCAAGAGCGAGCCTTGATCCGGTCCGGGCAACCAGTCGCGCGCCGCGTCACTTGGAGCCGGCTCCTGGATCAAGGGATTCACACACCTTCTGCGCGCTTTGGAACTGCGGAGAGCTCGTATCGACGCCGATGAGGTGCACCGCGTTGGGATCGCTCGGATTCGGATCGGGGTAGTTCGGCACGCCATGGCTGCGCATGCACTGCGCGAGCTTCAGGCCCTGAACGAGGGTCTGCTGGTTTTGCGCGGAGGTCGGCACGCCGCTTGGGAGGAGATGTCGGCACGCCTGATCAGCCGAGATGTACTGCGGTGAGTTGCGATCGATGCCGCTCGATGCCGGCGAACCATCCTTTCCGCCGTGTGCGAAGTTGACGTTGATCTCCCCGTCACTGCTCGGGTCGGGGAAGTTGGGCACGCCGTGCGAGCGCATGCAGTCGACGTATGCGAGGGCGGCACGGTACTTCGCGGTGGCGTGGCCGATGCTTCCTCCAGCCGGAGTGGACGACGTCGGTGCGGTGGTCGTCGTCGAACCGAGGCTGGCGACACCAGCCGAGGGAGAGCCGCTGCACGCAGCACTGAGCAGGCCGACGCCCAAGAGGAGGACTGCGAGCACCACGAGATGGCGTAGGCGCTCGGTGACCGGCCTCCTCGTTGCCTTCACCTCAACGAGCACAGAAGCACTTATACCCGATCGGAGGTCACGCCGAGGGAACAGGTGTGACCGCGATGTGATCTTTCGCCGGGCCTCGGCATGCCGCTCAGCCCAGTGCTTGACTCGGTTAAGGTGAGGCGCGAATAAGGCGCGAGGACGTCCGCTTCGTCCGTGCGAAGAAAGGTCATCCAACCGGAGGTGACGCAACCGCACCTCCCGCCATTCAGAGAGCCGGCTTCCTCGCCGATGCGCAGAAGGTGGAGACCGACCTTCGTCTCGACCCCATCCGAAGCCTGGGCACCGCGGGGCTCCTGTTCGGCGAGTTCGGAGTGCCCGCCGCCGTCCCACGCACCGCCTCGGCCATCGCCGCGGTCAAGACCTTCGAGCCAACGGGGTCGTTTACCCAAGCCTCGACGCAGGTAGACAGCGTCGAGTTCACTACTGACCAGAGCTCGAAACCCCGCTCAATCCCAAATGCCAGAGAAGCGGCCCTAGCTCAGCCCGCCAGAGGTCCAGTAGACCTCGCGCCCATGCCGTGAGCGGGCCATGCGCCCGGGCCGCAGCGAGGAACCCCTCCCGCCTCGCAGCAGCCTCCGCCGATCGAGCTGCTCCGGCGCGGTTACGGCTGACTGGTCGGCGGAAGGTAAACGACGCCGCCAGGCACCTCCGATCGGTGGACGATCACGGCAGCCACGCCATCGTCGGACGCGGCGAGCTCGCCGTGGTAGCGCGTCTGCAGCGCGGACAGCGCCTGCCAACCCATGTCGACCGGAATGGTCTCGATGCCGACCGGTGGGGAGATGACGAACCAGGTCACCCTGCCGCGCAGCGGAACGGCCTGGTTGGGGACGATGTAGGGCACGACCTCTCGTCGCCCGGCGAACCGCCCGATCACTCCTTGTGAAACGACCACCTGGTCGTTCTCGGGGATCATGGCGTTGATCCTGGCGAGTATCTGCGCCCCGGGCGGCCAGACCGACATCCATCGATGACCGATTCCCGGATCGTCGATCGAGGCCACAAGCAGGCTCGAGGTGAGCGCGCCGAGACCGAGCAGGCGCCCGGCACCTCGAGCGGCCGATCCGATGCCCCGACGGGAGCTCCAACCCTCCCAGGCCGTCAGCCAAGCTACGGACAGCGCCGAGCCGACCAGCAGGAAGACAACAATCGGAAGGTTCTGGAACCCCCCAGAGGTCAACTGGACAAAGAGGGTTGTGACGTTCAACGCATTTGCGAGCAGGCCGAGCACCGCCACACCTGTTGCCCAGCCGCTCAGCACCCCCAATACGCCGCCGGATGCGAAGATGGACCCGAGGTCCTCTCGCCTCGACCACAACGTGCTCGCTGCGATACTGGGATGGCGAACGACTCCCGCGGCGATCGTGAAGGCCGCCGACAGCCCGTTGCCCGTCACCGTGTCTCCCGTGAGGTAGCCGTACGAGGGTCCGAGCAGCGTCGCCTGGTTCGCGCCGAGTGCCGCGATCACGCCAATCATGACCAGGCCGGTGACGGCCACGACGAGACCGCTTCGGCGGCGACCAGCCGCGCTGACGGCGGCACCGAGCCCTAGGCCAACGGCGAGCAGAGCTCCAACGCTGGCCGTGAGACATGCGAGCAGGGCCCAAACAACAGGGCTTCGACGCCTGCTGTTCCACAGCGCGCGTCCGGCTAGCAGCAGGAATACGAGCATCATCGCTTCGGCGTGATAGTCGAAATACGCAGCCTCGAACGAGAAGGGGTCGAGCAACAGCGCAAGGAGCGTGCCCAGAACGATCGCTACCGCGGTGAACCTGCGGGTCGGAAGTCGCAGGGCGACGGCGTCGCAGACCCAGAGCGCGGCGATCAGCGTCGAGAGCGCGATGCAACAGTCCTGGACCACGAGCAGGGTGAAAGGCGAGGACGAGACGACGTGGAGCAGGGCCAGCGGCCAAAAGGTCAGATTGAACTCAACCTTCCAGAAGGGGTTTCTGGTCACGGTGGAGTAAGGGTCGAGGTTGCCTTGGCCAAGTTCCCACCACGCTTGATGAAACAGCGCGAAGTCGACCGTCAGGGCGTAGTCCTCGTACTGGGCGGCGGAACGCCCGAGCAGGTTGACGAATTGCAACGACGCGGCGACGAGTGCGGCAAGACGAAGTGTCGTGTCGAGGGGCCGCCGTGCGACGCGCTGGACGAGTCGCGATCCAAGGGGCTGGTTCGATCCATCTGACAGGGTCGGCGCGCCGTGCTCGTGCTCGTCAACGAGCACGAGGTTGCTGCTGTCCTTCGCGCAGCCTGCGAGAGAAGAGGGAGGGGGGCTCCCCGGGCGACCGGCACCCTCGGGTGGCGATCCCTCATCGTCGGATGATGTGCGCGGTCCCGCCATCGCTGCGGATCACGGTACAGCATGACGTCCTTCGAACGCGAGCGCAGACGAGCCTGATGCGTACCTACCTCTGAGGCAGCAAGGGAAATGAACTTCGGTACCTCTAATGGAGGCGCGCTACCGCTTACGATGACGGTGTTCGCGCGCATGCCTGTCATACGGGTAGGGAATCCTACTCATCATGTGCCGAAGTTCATGATCCGTAGTGCATCCGACGTACTCATGCGCTGCCTCGATCGTGTAAGAAGCGCCGTCAGGTTCTGTCGCGACTGGGGAGGCATGCAAGACGGGATTGGGATGGCCGCATCACGCGGCGTCACTCGTAGCAGCGTCATCAAGAGGGCCTTCGTCCGTGCCGCAGGACCAGGCGAGATCCGAGGCGCGGCCCATACCTGGTGGCACGGTGCCGTAGTATATCGCTACTACGACGTAAGGGTCCCCCACGTCCTGCTGGCCCTCGATCTCCATCTCCCTCCGAGGACGAGACGCTGCGACTGCTGGGGGCGGCCGGCGCTCGCGTGGGCGTCCCGCCGCGGGGCAGGCGCCATCCACGGTGGCAGGTCGCGCGCGAATCGCCTTGGGAAGCGGGCGAATGTCAGCTCCCCGTAGCGCGCCGCTTCGTTCCGCCGCCGTACTGAAAGTACGTCGCGGTTTCGTGCACGACGACCTCGAGCCCAGCACGGTGGCAACGCCGCTCGAGCTCCTCAGACGGGCGGAAGGCCTTGACGATGCGGAACTCCCGGCCGTCATCGAGGCGACGGATCATCGTCTCCTCACCCGCACGTGGCAGGACGTGATCGGCCGCCGTCGAGGTCGGATCCGGCAGGCCGTCGAGGAAGAAGATTGTCCCCTCGTCGCGCAGCATGGTCGCGACGCCAGTGAGGAACCCGTCGAGGCGCGCCTCGGGGACATGGCTGATCCAGAAGCAGAACACGACGGCGTCGAAACGTCGCGGCGGCCGCCAATCGAAGAGGTCCGCTTCGACGTACTCGACCCGGGCCGCGAGGGCGCCGAGACGCTCCCGGTTCAGCGCAATCATCTCGGGTGACGCGTCGACGGCCGTGACCTGTGCCGCCCACCCCGCCAGCTCGGCGGTCCAGATGCCCGTTCCGGCGGCGAGCTCGAGCACGTCCGCGCTGTCGAGGGGCAGGGAGCGCAGCGCTCGGCGCACCTCGTCGCGCTCAGAGAACCAGGCGGCGTTGGCGGCGCCGCCGCGGTCGTAGCGACCTTCGCGATTGAACCAGCGGTCGTACTCGGCGGCCCGGGCGCGGTAATACGCCACCTGCTCGCCCAGCACGTCGGACCTACCCTCGCCAGCCATATCCACAGCCTACGAAGCGATCGCGCGCCCGTCCTGAGCACGCCTTCCACGCGAGCATTTCGGACGCGACCGTCGCCGGACCCGCACGGGCGCATCTCGGGGTGGTCGTGTCGCCACCGGCGGCGCAGCGCACGACGCGCTGCTCCTTGCTGGGCGCCCGGGATCGTCGAGGCAGCATGCTCGCCAACCGCGCAGCCGAGCTCGTACTTCGGCTGGCGGATCGAGGAGAGAAATGGTGACTGCATCTGGGCGCAGGCGAGGCGTAGTAGCCGCCGATCACGCACCGATACAGGTGGGGCAAGCAGATCGCCCAGTTCGGGGGCGCTGCGAACGATCGGCTGCTGGCGTTGGAAGGCGAGCAGAGCGACGGCTCTCGCGCCTTCCGTCGCGGCGTTGACACCACTCAGTGTGGCAGGTCACAGGTTCGGGCGCGGGCTGAGGGATTCTCAACGGGAAACAGACCGTCTCCCCGGTGCGCATCGGCTCGGCTCGTTCCGTGAGGTGCCTCCGAGAGCCACGACGTCGCCCTCGGAGGCAAGCCGTTCGCCGACTCCACCATCGGGAAAACAGCACCGGACCTTCAGCGGACGAGGCGGGGAGAGACCGCGCTACCGGGCTCCGGTCCTCTCGAGCGCCTTGCGCGGAGTCGAGCGCCTGGCGCAGCTCGATCTCGAGGTCGCCGACTAGAGGCACTCCGTGAATCCGATCCAACGGTGTCACGGGGACTCTCGACGTGATGCGCGGTCGTTCGTAGCCGCGACGACGGTTCCATGGCGACCGACCGACGACGAACCTTCCGACGGCTCGACGCATTGTGTCTACGCCCAGAGCCAGAGTTGTCGGCGTAGGCGGTGTATGCATAGTTCGCTCAGGGCTTTGTTGCCTGACGCGTCGGATCTCATCCGGCGACGCTCAACAGCGGCATCGTGCGAGCCGTACGACAGAACGACAAAAGGGTTGCAGTCAGGTTCCCCTGGCGGGGAACCTCTTCCATTGTGGTCGCTCACCACCTGGTCGCACCAGCGTCAAGGCCAAGCGCACGTGCGGCCGAGCGGCCGGCCTTGACGCCGGCCCATCCTGGCCTTCGACGCACCCCTGCGGACTCGGATTGTGGTTCAACAGGCTTCAGTTAACCGGATATTTCTCGAGCCCTGAAGTGCACATCTGCACGAAAAGCGCGACCTCTTTGCCGCGATCCGAGCACAGCGTCATGCCTTCCCGAAGAGTGCGTCGCCGATCTTCGTCGCCGCGTCGCGCTGCATCGTCGGCGTGACGTGGCTGTAGAGGTTCATGAAGAGCGACGGGTCCGAGTGCCCGAGGCGCTCGGCGGCGACCTTCGGCGCCACGCCATTGACGAGCATCAAAGTCGCGCCGGTCTGACGCAGGCCATGCGCCGTGAGCCGTGGCAGGCCGAGTTCCTCGGTGATGCCGCCGAGGAGGCGCGACAGGTACTGCGGGTGGTACGGCCCGCCGCCCGGCTTGGTGAAGACGTAGTCGCTCTCCTCATAGCTGCTCGCCGCCAGCTCCTCAGCGGCTTGGCGCGCGCGCGCTGGGCGCGCAGCACGCCGACGAGCCCCGGGTCGAGATCGACGCTGCGCACGGCATCATGGCTCTTGCCCGACGACGCCACGACGTCGTGGCCGAGGTAGGTGGAGAACTCGACGATGCGCACGACGCCGGCGTCGAGGTCGACGTTCGGCCAGCGAAGCGCCACCAGCTCGCCGATGCGGAGCCCGGCGCCCATGAGGAAGGCCCACAGCGGATAGGTCCGGTCTCCTTCCATCAGACCGAGGAACTCGCGGGCCTGCTCGGGTGTCCAGTGCTTCGGCACCGAGCGGCGCGCCTTCGGTTGGCGGGTCATCAGCAGCGGGTTGATCGAGACGATCCCGCTCTCCACGGCGAGTTTGAAGGCACCGGCCAGTGGCGCCCGGGCGAGCCGGATGGTGTTCGGCGCGAGCGGCTTGCCGCCCGCGTGAGTCCCTTCCTTGAGCAGCCGCCGCTGCCAGGTGAGGATCACCTCGGGCGTGACGTCCCGCACCCTGCGCGTGCCGAGCAGGGTGCGCACGTAGGTGTCGGCGAGCACCCGGTAGCCGTGACGAGTCTTCGGCGAGAGCCGCCCGTCGGCGTCGATTCCGTCAAGGTACAGGTCGAGGAGCTCGTTCACCGTGAGCACCCCGCGCGCCGGTCGAAGCTGCCCGCAATCCTTCCGCTCGAGGAGCTCCCGTCGCGCCTTGGCGGCCTCGGCCGCGGTGCGGAAACCCCGGCGGGTGATCTGGTCGCGCTTGCCCGTCAGCGTGTCGCGGCCGAGGGTGACCTTGAAGTACCACTGACCGCGGTTGTCGGCGTACACGCCTTCGGGTGTCGCAGGCAATCCCGAGAACCTCCCGTGAGAACCTTTGGTTCTCACGATGTTCTCACGGGGCTGTCTCGGTCGCTTTCCACGGGCGACCACAACGCCCTGACCTGCTCTTACGGGTGGAGGCGAAGGGACTCGAACCCTCGAACCTCTTGACTGCCAGTCAAGCGCTCTACCAACTGAGCTACGCCCCCGTAAGGAGCGCTCAGCTTACCAGCAGCCGTCAGCGGTACCTCCGGCGCCCCAAGGCGTCGGTACCGGCTGGCTGGCACCGACCCCGTGCTCGCAGGTGCCGGGGCTTCGCCCGGCCGGGTCGGGCCTGCACCCCGGCCAAGGGCCACCGCCTGACGCGAAGGACGGATACGCTCCGCGGGCCGCCGGGCAGTCGCCGAGCGCCGAGGAGGAAGACCATGGTGGGGATGCGAGTGCGCAAGGACAGGCCGGCACGGCGATCGGTCATCCCGGTCCTAGCCGGGGCGGTTGCCACAGTGACGCTCTCGGCGGGCCCACTCGCGGCCTCGGCATGGGCGGATAACGGGATCGGTTCGATGTCAGCTACCCAAGCGGTCGCCGCGAGCGTCGCGGCGATCCGCCAAGCACCCAATCTCGTGATCACCGGTCTCGTCTCCGAACGAGGCGCGACGCTCGGGCTCCACATCGAGTCGGCCAGGAAGGGCACCGACGCCGCCGGCACGCTCGTCTCGCACAGCGCCACGCTCGGGTTCTTCGGCACCGTCCACTTCGTGACGATCGGGCCGACGTTCTACATCGAGGGGGGATCGACCTTCTGGGAGCGCATCTTCGCTGCCGAGTCGGGCTTGACGGCAGCCCAGCGCCAGAAGATCCTCGCCGTGATCGTCAACCAGTGGATCGAGCTGCCCCCCTCTGATGCGAAGTCCGTCGAAAGTGAGTTCAGCGGCTTCACCAATCCGGCCAGCCTGGCGAGTGAGCTGACCTCTTCGACCGGCAAGCTCACGAAGGGCACGCCGCAGGTGGTCCACGGGGTCGACGCGCTCCCGATCCACTCGAGCAAAGGCGGCACGCTCTGGTTGTCGCTGAACGGCCCGCCGCTCCCGGTCGAGCTGACGGGCGGCACGTCGAGCTCGCACGCCGATCTCGCTTTTGCCTATCCGGCCACGTTGAACATCACCGCTCCCGCCGGCGCGAAGACGCTCGCCCAGATCGAAGCCGCTGCCGGCTGACGCCTCGCGCCCGGTCATCCCGGTTTCCGCCGCTCGGGCCATCGGGGTCTCGGCGGGGCCCTAACCTGGGGGGATGGCCGACGAGTACGACTTCCGGGAGGTCGAGCGGCGCTGGCAGCAGCGCTGGGACGAGTGGGGCACCTACCAAGTCGACCTCGACGACCCGCGCCCTGCGTACTACGTGCTCTGCATGTACCCCTACCCGAGCGGCCCGGCCCACCAGGGCCACATCCGCAACTACACCCTCGGCGACGTCCTCGTCCGCTACAACACGATGCTCGGCCGTGCCGTGCTCAGCCCCTTCGGCTTCGACTCCTTCGGCCTGCCGGCGGAGAACGCGGCGATCAAGGGCGGGGCGGCCAACCCGCGGGACTGGACCGAGGCGCGCATCGCCGAGCTGCGCTCGAGCGTCCGCCGCCTCGGCGCGGTCTACGACTGGCGGCGCGAGCTGCGCAGCCACGACCCGGACTACATGCGCTTCAACCAGGTCATCTTCGAGCGGCTGCTCGCGGCGGGCCTCGCCTACCGCGCCGAGGCACCGGTCAACTGGTGCCCGGGCTGCCAGACGGTGCTCGCCAACGAGCAGGTGAACCCCGACGGCACCTGCGAGCGCTCGGGCGACGTCGTCGTGCGTCGCCAGCTCGAGCAGTGGTTCCTGCGGATCACCGCGTACGCCGACGAGCTGCTCGACGCGCTCGACACCCTGGACTGGCCCGAGCGCGTCAAGACGATGCAGCGCAACTGGATCGGGCGCTCCGAGGGTGCCGTGCTCCGGCTCCCGGTCGCCGGACGCGAGGAGACGAGCATCGAGGTCTTCACCACCCGTCCGGACACCGGCTTCGGCATCACCTACGTCGTGCTCGCCCCCGAGCACCGACTCGTCCCGGAGCTGACCACGTCCGAGCACGCCGCCGAGGTGACGGAGCTGATCGAGCGCGTCTCGCACGAGAGCGACCTCGAGCGCCTCTCGGAGGAGGGCGGCCTCGAGAAGCGCGGCGCGTTCACCGGCTCCTACGCGGTCAACCCGTTCAACAGCGAGCGCGTCCCGATCTACATCGCCGACTACGTGCTCGCCAGCTACGGCACCGGGGCGATCATGGCCGTGCCCGCCGAAGACCAGCGCGACCACGCCTTCGCCACCGCCTACGGGCTGCCGGTCGTGCGCACCGTGCAGCCGCCGGAGGGCTTCGAGGGCGGCGCCTACAGCGGTTCGGGCCGCAAGATCAACAGCGGGTTCATGGACGGCATGGAGATCGCCGCAGCAAAGCAGGCGGCAATCGAGTGGCTCGAGCGCGCCGGAATCGGTGAGCGCTCGGTGCAGTACCGCCTGCGCGATTGGTTGATCAGCCGTCAGCGGTACTGGGGGTGCCCGATCCCGGTCCTCTACTGCCCGACCGACGGTATCGTCCCCGTCCCGCTCGACGAGCTGCCGGTGCTGCTCCCCGAGGACGTCGAGTTCACCCCGACGGGCGAGTCGCCGCTGCGCCACCACGAGGGCTTCCTGCACGCCACGTGCCCGATCTGCGGCGGCCCGGCGACGCGGGAGACCGACACGATGGACACCTTCGTCGACTCGTCGTGGTACTTCCTTCGCTTTTGCGACCCCTGGAACGAGGAGCAGCCCGTCGGGATCGAGGCGGCGCGCCACTTCATGCCCGTCGACCGCTACATCGGCGGCATCACCCATGCCATCCTCCACCTGCTCTACGCCCGCTTCTACACCCGGGCGCTGGGCGACACTGGGCTCGGGCCGCAGGAGCTGCGCGAGCCCTTCACCCAGCTGTTCACCCAGGGCATGATCCGCCTCGGCGGCCGGGCGATGTCCAAGTCGCGGGGCAACGTCGTCTCGCCCGGCGAGTACTTCGAGACCGTCGGGGCCGACGCGCTGCGCCTCGCCCACTGCTTCCTCGCCCCACCGACCGACGACGTCGACTGGAGCGAGCAGACCAACGAGATCATCGAGGGACGCGGCAGGTTCCTGCGCCAGGTATGGCGCCTGTCCCTCGACGGCCCCTCGGCGCGCATCCCGGGAGGCGAGGGGGCGGCCATGGCGAGCGAGCGCCTGATGCGCGCCTCGCACCGGGCGATCCGCGACGTCACCGCCGACCTCGAGCAGTACGGCTTCAACACCGCCGTCGCCCAGCTCGACACGCTTCGCCACGCCATCGAGGACGAGGCGCGCGCCGGAGCCGGCGACGAGGCGATCGCCGGAGCCACCGACACCCTGCTGCTGCTGCTCGCGCCCTTCGCCCCGCACCTCGCCGCCGAGGCGTGGGAGCGCCGCCACTCGGGCGAGGACGCCGGCGCCGCTGTCGCCGGGCCCGGGGGCGGGCCGGGAACCCGGCGCTCGCACATCCATGAGCAGCCGTGGCCCGTCGCCGACGACCGCTTCCTCGTCGAGTCGCGCGTGACGATGGTCGTCCAGGTCGACGGCAAGGTGCGCGAGCGGGTCGAGGTGGCGGCCGACGTCTCCGAGGAGGAGGCGACGCGCCTCGCCCTCGCCTCGCCGAAGGTGCTCGAGCTGCTCGCCGGCAACCCGCCGGCTCGCGTCGTCGCCGTCCCGCCGCGCCTCGTCAACGTCGTGCGCTGACCCGAGCTCCCGGCGACCGCCGGCGACCGACCGTACCGCCTCCCCCACAGCGGGCGAACAGCGTTCCGATTTTCCTTCGGTTCACACGTGTCGTAACGATCTGGGAACGCTCGCCCCATACCGTGATCCGTGGCGGTTCGTCGCGGCGATGACCGTGCGCCGTCTGACCCGCTGCCGGCGACGGCAGCCCGACAGGAGGGAGCATCGCATGGGCAAGGGGATCAGCAGGCGAGCCGGTCTCGCCGTCGCAGCCGCAGCGCTGGCGGCCGGCGGGCTCGCCGCGCTCGTCGGCGCGGCGGGCGCCGGCGCTGCCACGAGCTCGGGGACCGTCATCGCCGCCGCGCCGGGGCCGTTCGGCCCGATGCTCGTCGTCGGTTCGGGCAAGCTCGCCGGCTACACGGCGTACTTCCTCACGAGCGACACGACGACGACCTCGACCTGCACCGCCAAGGTGTACAAGCTCCCGTTCGGCACGATCGCCTGCACCGGCGCGCCCGGCAACAGAACGGCGGAGTGGCCGGCGATCACGACGACCGGTACGCCCGTCGCCGGTCCGGGGGTGAGCGCCAGCATGCTCGGGACCGTCACCAAGCCGGGGGTGGGCATGCAGGTCACCTACGCCGGGCACCCGCTCTACCTGTTCGACAGCGGTCCCGGCCAGATCACCGGCGAGGGTTGGGACGAGCCGACGCTCCCGCCCTGGCACGGGGTGTGGTACGCGATGACCCCGACGGGCGCGGCGGTCGCCTGGCCGCAGATGCTCACGACCGTGACGATCGGCCACCAGCGGGTGCTCGCCGCGTTCATGCTCACCGGCGCCGGCTGGGAGCCCTTCCCCGTCTACTCCTTCAACAGCGACGGGGCGCACGCCAGCGCGTGCGCCGGGGCGTGCGCGGTGGCGTGGCCACCGGTGCTGACGAGCGGCCGGCCGGGCGTCGACGGCTCGCTCTCGGTGGGCAAGCTGGGGGCGATCAGGCGCCCTGACGGTGACCGGCAGGTCACCTACGGCGGCCACGAGCTCTACCTGTTCGCCTTCGAGAAGATCGCGCTCACGAGCACCGGCTTCGCCGCCACCGGCAGCGGAAACGGCGTGCACGCCTTCAACGGGGTGTTCAAGCTCGTCACCCCCTGAGCGGACGACTCGAGCGAAACCGCTCGAGCAACCATCAGCGACCGCCTGCGTGACGGGCCACCGGTGCACGACCGGTGGCCCGTCTGCGCCGTGTCGCCGCCAGGCGGGACCGACCGGCGGAGGATCTCAGCTGGCGCTCAGGCCGAGGAGCTCGGCGATCTCGGGTGAGTCGATCTCCTCGAGGCTTGCGAGCACGGCGTCGGCGATGGCGTAGCGCGGGTCGTCGGCCAGCTCAGCCGGCGGCACGGCGATGGCGCGCATGCGCGCCGCCTTGGCTGCGATGACCCCGTTGATCGAGTCCTCGAGGACAGCGCACAGGGCCGGCGGCTGGCCGAGCAGCTCGGCGGTGCGAAGGAAGATGGCGGGGTGCGGCTTGCCGTGGCTGTCCTGTTGCGCCGAGCAGACCGCGGCGAACCGGTCACGGATCCCGAACCGGTCGAGGACCGCCTCGACCACCGGGTCGGTCGAGCCGGTGGCGAGCGCCAGGGCGAGGCCGCGCTCCTCGCAGAAGTCGAGCGCCTCGAGCGCTCCCGGCAGCAGCACCGCCCGCTCGCGGATCCCGGCAGCGACCGCGGCGACGATGCGCCCGGCGACCTGCTCGTCGCTCGGGCCCTCCCAGCCCTGGTGGGCGCGCCATCAGCGCGACGACTTCGTCGACGCGCATCCCCGTCGTCAGCCCGGTCGCGACGAAGGGCCGCACGTCCACGCCGAGCTCGCCGAGCACCTCGATGTGCGCCGCCTGCCAGAACGGCTCGGAGTCGACGAGCAGGCCGTCCATGTCGAAGATGCACGCCCGCGCCGGGGGGTAGCGCACCGCGACCCGACCGAGCCGGGCCGCCCGCGCGGTGGTCACGCCGCTCCGCCCGCTACTGCATCTCGCCGCGCAGGAAGCGCTCGAGCTCGGCTGCGAGCTCGTCGCCCGAGGGCAGCTCGCCCTGCTCGACGAACGGGTCCTCGATGCCCTCGTCAGCCTGCTCCTCGAGCTGGCGCACCATGTCGACGTGCTCGCTCGACTGCGCGATCAGTCTGTCGACCTTCTCGCGGGTCGTCTCGGCGCTCTCGCGCAGCTCCTTCAAGTCGAGCGACAGCCCGCTCAGGTTCTCGAGGCATTCGAGCAGCGCGATCGCCGCCGCGGGGAAGGGCATCGCCGAGACGTAGTGCGGCACGCGGGCCCACAAGCCGAGCGCCGGCAAGCCCGCTTCGGCAGCAGCATGGGCGATCATGTCGGCGACGCCGGCCGGAGCCTCGATCGTGCCGGGGACGAAGCCGACCCTCGCCGCGAGGGCCGGATCGGTCGTCGTCGATGCCAGACGCACCGGGCGCGAGTGCGGGGTGGCGGCGGGAAAGCCGCCGAGCCCGGCAACGAGGCGGCATCCCATCGCCTTGGCGAGCGAGACCACGTCGGCGATGAAGCCGCGCCAGTGGTAGTCGGGCTCGGGGCCGACGAGGAGCGCGACGCCGGCACCGTTGCGATCAGCGCCGACCCGGATCGTCGGCCCGGGCCAGGCCACGCCGGTGACCACCCCGTGGTCGACGGTCATGCGTGGCCGGCGCGCCCGCTGATCGAGCAGGTCGTCGGGGTCGAAGGTGGCATACAGCTCGGTGTCGATCGTCGAAAGCAGCGCCCCGGAGGCGGTCGCACCGGCAAACCCGGCGTCGATCCAGCCCTCCAGGGCGAGCACCAGCACCGGCCGCTCCGGCGGCACGACGCCCTCCACGAGACGGGGTGGCATCACCATGAGAGTAACGGCACGTTGAGGTGCAGAGCCTCAGCCGCAGCGAACACCCCGAGAAAACGCCCGCAGGCCCGAGAGCGCCGAGGGTTCCGGGTCGAGGGCGCGTCGCCGGAGGGGCGTCACGCCTCGACGACGTGCAGGGAATGGTCAGCCCGGTTGCACGGCACGACACCGTCTGACCCGATCACGAGGATGTCCTCGATGCGCGCTCCCATGCGGCCCTCGAGGTAGATCCCAGGCTCGACCGAGAAGGCGTTGCCGACCTCGAGCGGCGTGGCGTTGCCCTCGACGAGGTAGGGGTCCTCGTGCTCCTCGATGCCGATCCCGTGCCCGATGCGGTGGATGAACTGCGGGCCGTAGCCGGCCTCGGCAATGACCGCACGCCCTGTGCGGTCAACCTGCTGGGCGGGCACGCCCGGCGCGGCGGCGGCGCACGCCTCGGACTGTGCCTGCTGCAGCACGGCGTAGAGCTCGCCGAGCTGCGCGCTCGGCGGACCGGTGACCACCGTACGTGTGATGTCCGAGCAGTACCCGGCGTCGCCGGGGAGGTGCAGCGTCCCCCCGAAGTCGCAGACGACCGTCTCGCCCGGTCCGATCACCCGTGGCCCGGGGTCGTGGTGCGGGCTGGCGGCGTTCGGCCCGCTGGCGACGATGGCGAAGTTCACCCGGGTGTGCCCTTCGGCGACCAGGCGCGCCCCGATCTCGCGCGACACCTCTGCCTCGCTGCGCCCGATCAGCCCGATCTCGCCGGCGAGCAACGCCGCAGCGACGCGGTCGGCTACGCCTCCCGCGGCCTGCAGCGCGGCGAGCTCCTGCGCGTCCTTCACTGCTCGCAGCGGGCCGAGCACGCTCGACGCGCGCGTGAACGACGCCGCCGGAAGCGCCGACTGCAGATCGACGAGCAGCCCGGCAAAGGCACGGTCGGAGATCGCCAGGCGCCGGCGCGTGCCGACGAGCCCGGCGACGAGGGCGACGGCGTCCTCGCCGTCGAGCCACGGCCGCAGCGCGAAGAGCTCGCCCTCGCCCGAGCCCGGGAGCTCCACCCGCGGCGCCTCGAGACGCGGCACGACGAGCGTGGCCTCGCCGTCGGCCGGCAGCACGAGCACCGTCGGGCGCTCGAGCGGCATCGCCTCGTAGCCGGTGAGCCAGGGCAGCTCGGCGCCGATCGAGCACAGCACGGCGTCGATCCCGGCGGCGGCCATCGCGGCGCGGGCTCGCTCGAAGCGGCCCCGGCGCGCCTGCCACGGCCCGCCGGCGGCGTCTCTGCCAAGGAGGACGCTCCCGCCGGGCTCAGCTGCCCGTTGCGCCTCGTCGCGCGGTCCGCGCCGTCCGCCAGCCTGTGTCGCGCTCATCGCGGCGCCGTGGCTGACGGCGCCGTCGCTGCAGGCGTGGCGCCCGCGGCCTGCTCGGCGGCCCGCCGGGCGTGATAGCTCGATCGGGTGAGCGGCGAGGCCTCGACGTGGGCGAAGCCCATCGCCCGGGCGCTCGCCCCGAGCCCGGCGATCTCCTCGGGGTGCCACCAGCGCGCGACGGGGAGGTGCTTGGCCGAGGGGCGCAGGTACTGGCCGAGGGTGACGATGCGCACGTCGACGTTGCGCAGGTCGGCAAGCGCTCCGAGCACCTCGTCGTAGGTCTCGCCCATGCCCAGGATGATCCCCGACTTGGTGGTCAGGCCGGCGGCGGCGGCGCGGGCGAGGAGGGCGAGCGAGCGAGCGTAAGAGGCGGACGGGCGCACGGCGCGTTGAAGGCGCAGCACCGTCTCGAGGTTGTGGTTGAGCACGTCCGGGCGCGCGGCGAAGATCGTGCGCAACGCTCCCTCGTCCCCCTTGCAGTCCGGCACGAGCACCTCGACGGCGGTGCCCGGTGAGCGCTCGCGCACGAGGCGGATGGTCTCGGCGAACGCGGCCGCCCCGCCGTCGTCGAGGTCGTCACGGGCCACCGCGGTGACCACGGCGTGAGCCAGGCCCATCGAGACGACGGCGTCGGCGACCCGCCCGGGCTCGCCGGGGTCGAGTGGCAGCGGGTGGCGCGTGTCCACCTGGCAGAAGCCGCACGCCCGTGTGCAGCGCTCGCCGTTGATCATGAACGTCGCCGTGCCGTCCGCCCAGCACTCGAAGATGTTCGGGCACCCGGCCTCCTCGCACACGGTGACGAGCTCGAGGTCGCGCATCGTGCGGCGCAGGGCGAGGAAGTCCTCGCCCATCTTCGCCTCGACGCGCAGCCACGGCGGCTTGCGCACGGCGATCGGCAGTCCCCCCGACGGGTCGACCCCCGCGGCGGCCAGGCGCAGCTCGAGCGGCCGTCGGGTGGTCGACGACGGCGTGCGCTCGGCCCCGTGGGCGGCGGGCTGGCTCGCGTCGGCGCCCTGGGGGCTCGGGAGACCCTGGCGCGCCGGGACGCCCTGGCGCTCGACGCGCGCGCCGTCCCGTCGGGAGCTCGCAACGCGGCGCCGCAGCGCCCGAGCACCGCCTCGACGGCATCGGCCACGCTGGCACCGACACCCTCGGCGGCGAGGGAGGTCACCGGCTTGTCGGCGATCCCGCACGGAACGATGGTGGCGAAGCGGGCGAGGTCGGTGGTGACGTTGAGGGCGAAGCCGTGCATCGAGCGGCCGCGGCTGACGCGCACGCCGACGGCGCAGATCTTGCGTGCCGCGGCGCCGTCGGGCTCGAGCCAGACTCCGGGCTGGTCGTCGCGCCGCCCCGCTCCGGGCAGGCCGAGGTCGGCGAGGGCCTCGATGACGAGCTGCTCGAGGGCGTGCACGTGGGCGGGGATGGAGCCCTCGCGAAGCGGCACGTCGAGGATCGCGTAGCCCACGAGCTGGCCAGGGCCGTGGTAGGTGACGTCGCCTCCGCGGTCGGCGCGCACCAGCGCGCCCTCGAGCCGCTCGGGCGCGACGAGCAGGTGCTCCGGCCGGGCGCGCACCCCGAGGGTGTACACGTGGGGGTGCTCGAGGAGGAGCAGGTACTCGCCCTCGCTGCGGCGCAACGCGTGCTGCAGGTCGAGCGCCTCCTGGTACCCGACGCGGCCGAGCCAACGAGCCCGCAGCGGCGACCGGTGCGAGGCGGCGCCGCCCGCCGGCGGCGCGACGGGCTCGGTCGTGTCGAGGCTCACGCCCAGTTCGTACCCGACGCCAGCTCCGCTTGCCAGTCCCGGGTCTCGATCACCTGCGAGACGTCATGCAGGAAGGCTGCCGCGTACGCCCCGTCGACGGCCCGGTGGTCGAAGGCGAGGGCGAGGATGCCGACGGAGTGGATCCCGATCGTCTCGGTGCCGTCGGGCAGCGTGACCACGACGGGGCGTCGCCGCACCCCGTCGGTGGAGAGGATCGCCACCTGGGGCTGGGCGATGATCGGGTAGGTCATCAGCGTCCCGAAGGGGCCGGGGTTGGTGATCGTGAACGTCCCGCCGCTGATGTCCTCGAGCGTCAGCTTGCGCGAGCGGGCGCGCGCCGCGAGATCGGCGATCGAACGCGCCAAGCCGCGCAGCGACTGGCCGTCGGCGTGGTGGATGACCGGGACCATCAGCCCTTCCCGGTCGAGGTCGACGGCGATCCCGAGATGCAGGTCGTGGTGCACGACGAGGGTGTTGTCGGCCACCGAGGCGTTCAGGTGAGGGTAGGAGCGCAGCACGTCGATGACCGCCCGGGCGATGAAGGGAAGGTAGGTGAGGCTGACCCCCTCCTCCTGCTTGAAGCGGTCCTTCAGCGCCTTGCGCAGCCGGTCGACGTTCTCGAAGTCCACCTCGTTGGACACGAGGGTGTGCGCCGCAGTCTGCTTGGAGCGAACCATGTGCTCGGCGGTGACACGGCGGATCGTGGAAAAGGGGATGACCTCGTCGCGCGCCGGCAGCCCCGGTGCGACGGCCGGCGCCGGCAGCCGGCGTTCCTCCACCGGAGCCGGCGAGGTCGCTGCCGGCGGCGAGGCGGCAGCGGTCGGAGCGACCGAGGTCGACCGCACCGGCTGCTCCGGCGGGGGGAACTCCGCCTGCCCGGAGGCCGCCGATTCCGGGCCGGCCTGGGCCGCGGCCACCGGTTCGGATCCGGCGGTGTACGCGTGCTCCTCGGCGGCAGTCGGCGCAGGCGGCGCAGCCGGCGCCTCGTCGACCGGAGCCGGCGAAGCGAACGGCTCGGCCACACCGGGCTGCGGCGTGACGGGAGCCGGGACGTCGGTGGGCGAGGGGGCGGGAGCGGGGACCTCCTCGACCGGCGCCGCTGCGGCGCGGGCGTCGAGGTAGCGCAGGACGTCCTCTCGGGTGATCCGCCCGCCCATCCCGGTGCCGGGGATCTGCGCCGGGTCGAGCCCGTGCTCGCTGATCAGGCGGCGGACGACGGGCGAGAGCAGCGCGCCGCGGCTGCCCGAACCGCCTCCGGACGCGCCGTTGCCCATCGCCGAGCCGCCGGCGGCGGCCGACTCGGCGAGGTCGCCGACGGGAACGGTGTCGGCAAGCGAGCCGGCCCAACCGGTCTCGGCCGCGGAGGGCTCGGGCTCGCCCGGCGCGGATGCCGCGGTCACGGGCTCGCTCCTCGGCGACTCGGTCGGCGCAGCCTCGGCGAGCGGGGCTTCGGCGACGGAGGCCTCGAACGGCGGCGGCGGCTCGGAGAACGAGCCCGGCTCGCCGCTCCAGTGTGACGCCTGCGGTTCGGCGAAGGGGGTGGCGGGCGCCGTCGCCTGGGCGGCGCCGGCGTCGTCCTGGCCCCAGGCTGATGCGGCCGGCGGGGCGCTGCCCACCGCGACACCTGCGAAGGGGTCCGCGGGCGCCGCTTGCTCACTCGACCATGCCGGTGCCGACTCGACGGCCGGGTCGAAAGCCGGCGAGGGCTGGCTCGGCTGCTCCCAGGGAGGAGGAGGCGGCGGCGCCTGCGCCGCGGCGGGGTCCCAGATCGGCGGCGGAGGCGGGGCCGGAGCCGCAGGCTGCCCGAAGGCCGGCTGCTCGAAGGCCGGCGGCGCTGCCGCAGCGGGCTGGTCCCAGGCGGGGGGCGGTTCTGCGGCGGCCGGCTCCCAGGCAGGAGCGGGGGGTGCTGGCGCCGGAGCCGGCTGGTCCCAGGCAGCAGGTGCCGCGGGGGCGGGGACGTGCTCCCAGGCGGGCGGTGCGGGCGGCGCGGGCGGCGTAGCCGAGGGCTGGTCCCGACGCGGGCGGCGCCTCGGACGCCGCGGCCGGCTGCTCCCAGGCGGGGGGCGGCGGGGGTGCAGCGGTTGGCTCCCAGGCGGGGGGTGGCGGGGGCGCAGCGGCGGGCTGTTCCCAGGCGGGGGGCTGGTCCCAGGCGGGGGGCGGCGGGGGCGCAGCCGCGGGCTGTTCCCACGCGGGGGGCTGGTCCCAGGCGGGGGGCGGCGCGGGCTGCTCGAAGGGCGCGACGGGGGCCGCCGCGAGGTCCAGCGCCCCGGCGCCGGCGAGCGGAGCCTGGCCGGGCGCGCCGGCCGCGGCTGCGGACCCGATCACGGCGAGGCGGGCGCCGACGTCGACCGTCTCGCCCTCCTGGACGATGATCTCGGTGAGCACCCCGGCCGCAGGTGAGGGCACCTCGGAGTCGACCTTGTCGGTCGAGACCTCGAAGAGCGCCTCGTCCTGGGCCACTGCGTCGCCGACCTGCTTCAGCCAACGGATGATCGTGCCTTCGGTGACCGTCTCGCCGAGCTGCGGCATCGTGACGTCAGCCAACGTGGAGGCCCCTTCCGGTCAGGGCGAGCACGGTCTCGCCGAACGTCTCGGACAGCGTGGGGTGCGGCTGGATGAACTGCGCGATCTCGTCCGGGGTCGCCTCCCAGTTGACCGACAGGTAGGCCTGGCCGAGCTGCTCGGTGACCCACGGCCCGACCATGTGCACGCCGAGCAGGCGGCCGGCGCGGCCGTCGGGCCGGCGCTCGCAGATCACCTTCACCATCCCTTCGGTCTCGCCGAGGATGCGCGCCCGCCCGTTGCCGCCGAAGGGGTCCTTCTTGACCAGCACCTCGTGCCCGGCGGCGCGGGCGCCGTCCTCGGTCATCCCGACGAAGGCGACCTCGGGGTGGCAGTAGATGCACCACGGCACGGCGCCGTAGTTCACGGGGACCGCCGGCTCCTCGAGGATCTGTTTGATCACGAGAATGCCCTCGGCGAAGCCGACGTGGGCGAGCTGCGGCGTGGCCACGAGATCACCGATCGCCCAGATCTTCTCGGCGCCGGTGCGCATCCACTCGTCCACCTCGACGAAACCACGGCCGTCCAGCCGGACCTCGGTGCCCCCGCCGAGCAGGCCGTCCGAGAGCGGGCGACGCCCGACCGAGACGACCACGGCGTCGACGTCGGCGTGCTCGCCGTCGCCGAAGGCGACGCTCGTGCCCTCGCCGAGCGGCGAGGGCTGGTGGCCCTGGACGGCGACGCCGGTGCGCACCTGGATGCCGCGGCGGCGGAACGACTTGGCGACGACGTCGGCGACGTCCTTGTCGCAGCCGGGAAGCAGGCTCGGAAGCATCTCGAGCAGCGTCACCTGGGAGCCGAGATCGGCGAGCATCGAGGCGAACTCGCATCCGATCGCCCCGCCACCGATCACGACCACCGAGCGCGGCAGGGCCTGCAGCTCGAGCACGTCGTCGGAGGTGAGGACGAGCCGGCCGTCGGGGGCGAATCCCGGGATGTCGCGCGGCACCGATCCGGTCGCCAGCACGACGTGGCGGCCGCTCACGTGGCGCACGTTGCCGTCGGGCTCGGTCACCTCGGCGATGCGGCCGGCGAGCAGTCGCCCGGTGCCGGCGATGATCTCGATGCGCCGCGAACGCATCAGGCCCTCGAGGCCTCGGTGCAGCTGGTCGACGACGCGCTGCTTGCGGTCCATGCTCACCGCCAGGTCGACACCGCCGGGCTGCGCGGCGAGCACGCCGTACTCCTTGGCCCCGGCGACGGTGCGGAACACGCTGGCCGTCTCGAGCAGCTCCTTGGCGGGAATGCACCCGCGGTGCAAGCAGGTCCCGCCGACCTTGGCCTTCTCGATCACGGCGATCGAGAGCCCGGCGGCCGCCCCGTACAGGGCGGCGGCATAACCGCCCGGCCCGCCGCCGATCACGACGACGTCGTAGCGGCCGCTCACCTCTGCTTCCTCGGGGATCGCCCCCACCTCCTCGTAGTCGGCCGTCCCGGCCTCTGCCTCGTGCGTCCGGGGCGGCTCGCCGGCCCTCGGCCGGTTCCTGCGTCCGCGCCGGGCCGCTCCGCCCGGCCCGCTCGGCCGCGGGCTGAGCCTAGAGCGTGGCGGGGGGCAGTTCGCGGTTGATCAGCGCCTCGAAGGCCACCATCACGTCGCCGGCGCAGTCCCTAACGGCACGTCCGGACGTGTCGATCACCAGGTCGGCGTGCTCGGGCGCCTCGTAGGGGTCCGAGATCCCCGTGAACACCGCCAGCTCACCACGCCGCGCCCGCGCGTAGTGGCCCTTCACGTCGCGCCGCTCGCATTCCTCGAGCGCGGTGGCGACGTGCACCTCGAGAAAGACCACCCCGCAGGCGAGGTGCCGGGCGCGGATGCGCGCCCGGTCGGCGTTGTACGGGCTGATGAGCGGGGCGAGCGCGACGAGGCCGTTGCGCGCCAGCAGCAGCGCCACCTCGCCGACCCGGCGCACGTTCTCGGTGCGGTCCTCGGCGCTGAAGCCGAGATCGGCGTTCAGCCCCTCGCGCAGGTCGTCCCCGTCGAGCAGCAACGGCCGGTGGCCGCGCGCGCCGAGCGCCGGCACGAGCGCCCCCGCGATCGTCGACTTCCCCGATCCGGACAGCCCCGTCAGCCAGATCGTCGCCCCCCGCCGCCTCCCCGCTTCGATCACGCGGCGTCAATCGCCGGGGGGTTCGATCATCCCCGCGGCGACCGTGGCGTGGGTCTGCTCGTCGACGAGGATGAAGCTGCCGGTCAGCGCGAGTTCGCCGGTACTCGTCGTAGAACAAGCGGCACCGTCGTGCGCAGGTCGACGCGGCCGATGTCGTTCAGCGCCAGCTCGCCGGCGTCGGTCTCGCGCTGCAGGGAGTTGACGTCGAGCCGGTAGCGCAGCGTGTCGCACGAGCGCTCTCGCCCAGCGCGTCGTGTGCTTGATCGCCAGCTGCGCTCCCGGCCGCAGTGGCTGCTCGGCCATCCAGCACAAGCGTGGCGCTCAGCTCCTGGCCGACCGTCGGCAGGTCGCCGGGGCGGCAGATCAGGTCGCCACGCGAGACGTCGAGCTCGTCGGCGAGGCGCAACGACCACCGACATCGGCGAGAAGGCCTCCTTGAGCGGCCCGTCGGCGGTCTCGATCGACTCGACCGTGGTGCGTGAGCCCCGACGGCAGGACGACGACCTCGTCGCCGGGCTGCACCGACCCCGCCGCGACCTGCCCGGCATAGCCCCGGAAGTCGTGGTGGGTCGAGCTGCGCGGGCGGATCACCCACTGCACCGGGAAGCGCAGGTCCGATGGTTCCCGGGTCGGCGGCGACCTGCACGTCCTCGAGGTGGTGGAGCAGCGACGCTTCCCTCGTACCACGGCATCTCGCTCGAGCGCTCGACGACGTTGTCGCCGCGCAGCGCCGAGATCGGGATGAAGGTGAGGTCGGGGATGTCGCAGTCGGGCCGCGAATGACCTCGAACTCGGCGCGGACCTCCTCGAAGCGCTCCTTCGTCGTAGTCGACGAGGTCCATCTTGTTGATGCAGAGCACGAGGTGCGGGATCCGCAGCAGCGAGGCGATCGTAGGCGTGGCGCCGCGTCTGCTCGGTGATCCCGTTGCGCGCGTCGACGAGCACGACGACGAGGTCGGCCGTGGAGCAGCCCGTCACCATGTTGCGCGTGTGCTGGGTGTGCCCCGGCGTGTCGGCGATGATGAACTTGCGCCGGGGTGTCGCGAAGTAGCGGTAGGCGACGTCGATCGTGATCCCCTGCTCGCGCTCGGCGCGCAGCCCGTCGGTGAGCAGCGCGAGGTCGACGTACTCGTCGCCGCGGGCGTGGCTCGTGCGCTCGACCGCCTCGAGCTGGTCCTCGAAGATCTGACTTCGAGTCGTACAGCAACCGGCCGATGAGCGTCGACTTGCCGTCGTCGACCGAGCCGGCCGTGGCGAAGCGCAGGAGCTCCATCAGAAGTAGCCCTCGCGCTTGCGATCCTCCATCGCCGCCTCCGAGAAGCGGTCGTCGGCACGGGTCGCCCCGCGCTCGGAGACGCGGGCCGACCGCCGTCTCGGCGATCACGCTCGCCGGGTCAGCGGCACGGCGACTCGACCGCCGCGGTGCAGGTCATGTCGCCGACTGTCCGGTAGCGCACCGTCGCGCGGAACGGGACCTCGTCGCCGGGCAGCGCTCCGGGAGCGGTGTAGGGGCCGACCGCGAGCAGCATCCCGTCGCGGCGGAACACCTGGCGCTCGTGCGCGTAGTAGATCGACGGCAGCTCGAGGCCCTCCTGCTCGATGTACTGCCAGACGTCGAGCTCGGTCCAGTTCGAGAGCGGGAAGACCCGGAAGTGCTCGCCGGGGCGCCGGCGGCTGTTGTACAGGCTCCACAGCTCCGGTCGCTGCCGGCGCGGGTCCCACTGGCCGAACTCGTCGCGGAGCGAGAAGATCCGCTCCTTCGCGCGGGCCTTCTCCTCGTCGCGCCGACCGCCGCCGAAGACCGCGTCGTAGCGCTCGTGCTCGATCGCCTTGAGCAACGAGTGGGTCTGCAGCCGATTGCGCGAGGCCCCCGGACGGCGGTCCTCGGACGAGCTCGCCGCGGTCGATCGCGTCCTGGACCGAGGCGACGACGAGACGCACGCCGAGCTCCTCGACGCGCCGGTCGCGAAAGGCGATCACCTCGGGAAAGTTGTGCCCGGTGTCGACGTGCAGCGACCGGGAAGGGCACCGGCCCGGGCCAGCACGCCTTGACGGCGAGGTGCAGCAGCACGGCCGAGTCCTTGCCCCCCGAGAAGAGCAGCACCGGCCGCTCGAACTCGGCGACGACCTCGCGGATGACCTGCATCGCCTCGGATTCGAGCGCGTCGAGGTGGCTGAGCTGGTTCGCTCACGGCAAGGCGCGACAGGCGAGTCACGAGAGGAGGCGGCGGAGGCTCATCGAAATCCGGACCAGACTAGTCAACATTGGCCTCAGCGGCCGACGGGCGAGGAGGGCTGGGCGCGGGCGGCATCGTTGGCCAGCTTGTCGACGAGCTCGTTCATCACGTCGCCGGCGTGGCCCTTCACCCAGCGGAAGCTGATCTGGCCGGGGCGCTCGTCGACGACCACGCCGACGAGCGGTTCCCACAGGTCACGGTTCGCTACGGGCGTGCCCTTGGAGCTGCGCCAACCGCGCGCGCCGCCAGCCCGCCCACCAGCGGTCGCGGAAACAGTTGACGACGTAGGTGGAGTCGCTCACGATCTCGAGCGGCCCGGAGAGCGCCCCGACGGCGCGTCGAGCACCGCGGTGAGCTCCATGCGCTGGTTGGTCGTGCGCGCCTCGGCGCCGACGGCGAAGCGCTCCGCCGACACCGCCCAGGCCCAGCCGCCCGGGCCCGGGTTGCCGAGGCAGGCCCCGTCGGTGAAGACGACGGTCGGCATGTCGGCGAGCCCGACGGCGCGCCGGTCCGAGGAGCCGCTCGCCGGCGCCGCGACCCCGGGAGCGGAGGCCTCGGGAAAGGGCAGCCGCGCGCCGCGAGACGGGGTGGCAGGTCCGATCATCGGCGACAGGCTAGACATCCGCCGGCTCCGACGAGAACCGCAGGCCGGCGCGTTCGCGAGGCGGCGCCGGCGTGATCGGGCGCGTGCCGATCGGTAAGACTGTCGGGGTGATCTTCGACGGCTTCTCGCACCAGGTGCCCGACATCGACCCGGTGGAGACCGACGGAATGGCTGGACTCCTTCGACGCCGTGGTCGAGAGCCGCGGCAAGTCACGTGCCCGCTTCCTCCTCATGAAGCTGCTCGAGCGGGCCGCGAGCCAGCCAGGTCGGCTTCCCGGCCACGGTCTCCACGCCCTACGTCAACACCATCCCCGCCGACGAGGAGCCATGGTTCCCCGGCGACGAGTACCTCGAGCGCCGCATCCGCGCCTACATCCGCTGGAACGCGGCGGTGATGGTGACCCGGGCGAACATGCGCGACCCCGGCATCGGCGGCCACCTCTCCACCTACGCCAGCTCCGCCTCGCTCTACGAGGTCGGCTTCAACCACTTCTTCCGCGGCAAGGACGACGGCTCGGCCGGCGACCAGGTCTACTTCCAGGGACACGCCTCGCCGGGGATCTACGCCCGCGCCTTCGTCGAGGGCCGCCTCGACGAGGAGCACCTCGACAACTTCCGCTTCGAGGTCGCCGGCCACGGCCTGTCGAGCTACCCGCACCCGCGCCTCATGCCGGAGTTCTGGGAGTACCCGACGGTCTCGATGGGCCTCGGGCCGATCTCGGCGGTCTACCAGGCCCGCTTCAACCGCTACCTGCTCAACCGGCGCATCGTCGACACGAGCGGGGCGCGGGTGTGGTGCTTCGTCGGCGACGGCGAGTTCGACGAGCCCGAGACGAGGGCCGGTCTCGGGCTCGCCGGGCGCGAGCAGCTCGACAACCTGGTCTTCGTCGTCAACTGCAACCTGCAGCGCCTCGACGGGCCGGTCCGCGGCAACGGCAAGATCATCCAGGAGCTCGAGGCCGAGCTCCGCGGCAACGGCTGGAACGTCATCAAGGTGATCTGGGGCTCGCGCTGGGACGAGCTGCTCGCCCGCGACGTCGACGGGGTGCTCGTGAACAGGATGAACACGACCCCCGACGGCGACTTCCAGAAGTACGCCACCGAGTCGGGCGCCTACATCCGCGAGCACTTCTTCGGCCCGGACCCGCGGCTGCGGGCGCTCGTCGAGCACCTCTCCGACGAGGAGCTCGCAGACGCTGCCGCGCGGCGGGCACGACTACCGCAAGCTCTACGCCGCCTACAAGGCCGCCGTCGAGCACACCGGCGCGCCGACGGCGATCCTCGCCAAGACGGTGAAGGGCTGGACGCTCGGGCCGGAGATCGAGGCGCGCAACGCCACGCACCAGATCAAGAAGATGACCCACGACCAGCTGCGCACCCTGCGCGACCGGCTGCACCTGCAGGAGGAGATCCCCGACGCCGCGCTCGACGCGGCTGCACCGCCGTACTACCGCCCCGACCCGGGATCGACGGCCTTCGAGTACCTGACGGCGCGCCGGCGCCTGCTCGGCGGGTCGCTGCCGCGCCGGCTCGTCCGCGGCGAGGGGTCTCGGCGGGCTGCCCCGGCCGGCTGCGTCGGACTTCGCCGAGTTCCCCGTCGGCTCGCGCGGCCAGGCGGTGTCGACCACGATGGCCTTCGCCCGCTTGCTGCGCAACCTGCTGCGCGACCCCGAGCTCGGCCGCTTCGTCGTGCCGATCATCCCCGACGAGGGCCGCACGTTCGGCCTCGACGCGATGTTCTCCGAGTTCAAGATCTACGCCGCGGGCGGGCAGCGCTACACGCCCGTCGACGCCGGGATGATGTTCCAGTACGCCGAGTCCAGCGAGCGGCCAGATGCTGGAGGAGGGCATCACCGAGGCCGGCTCGATGGCCAGCTTCATCGCCGCGGCGACGTCCTACGTCGTCGTGGTCGCAGCCGATGCTGCCCTTCTTCCTCTACTACTCGATGTTCGGCTTCCAGCGCATCGGCGACCTCATCTGGCAGTGCGCCGACGCCCGCGGGCGGGGCTTCCTGCTCGGCTGCACCGCCGGGCGCACGACGATGAACGGCGAGGGCCTGCAGCACGAGGACGGTCACTCCCACCTGCTCGCCTCCGTCGTGCCGAACGGTACGCGCCTACGACCCGGCCTTCGCCTACGAGATGGCGATCCTCGTCGAGTCCGGCATCGAGGAGATGTACGGCCCGAAGGGCCAGGACGACCTCTACTACATCACCCTCTACAACGAGAACTACCCGATGCCGCCGCTCGACCCCGCCGACGCCGAGCGGGTCCGCGAGGGTGTCGTGCGCGGGATGTACCGCTTCGCCCCGCCGGCCCCCGTCGCCCCGGGCGGCGACGACCGGCCCGCCCGCCAGGCGACGATCTTCTTCTCCGGCACCGTCGTGGCAGGCGGCGATGCGCGCCCGCGACCTGCTCGCCGACGACTGGGACGTCTCGGCCGAGGCCTGGTCGCTCACGAGCTACAAGGCGCTGCGCGAGGACGCCCTCGTCGGTCGAGCGCTGGAACCGGCTGCACCCCGCCTCGGCGCCGCGCCAGCCCTTCATCGCCCGCCAGCTGGCCGGCTCGACCGGCCCCGTCGTGGCGGTCACCGACTACCTGAAGGCGGTGGCGGACCAGATCGCTCGCTTCGTGCCCGCCCCCTTCACCCCCCTCGGGACCGACGGGTTCGGGCGCTCGGACACCCGCGGCGAGCTGCGCCGCCACTTCGAGGTCGACGCCGAGCACGTCGTCGTCGCCGTGCTCGCCGCGCTCGCGGCGGCCGGGGAGGCCAAGGCCGACGAGGTCGCGGCGGCCATCGCCGCGTACGGGATCGACCCCGAGGCGATCGACCCCCGCGACGCCTGAGCGGCAGCCGCCTCACATCTTCCGTGGCGACTGCGTCGCCCTGCCGAGCGACGACCCTGAGCGGACGGCGCGAACAGGGCTGCGCTCGTGACTGGACGACGGACGGTCGGCTGCTGCACACGACCGCCAGCAGCGGGCTACTGCGGCACTCCATTCACGCGCAAATAGCCCGGCCAGCACGCCGACCCACCTGCTCCTAACGCCTTACCCAGCCTATTCACAGCTCGTCTTTGGTACCGTCGTGGCAATAGCCGAGACCTGGGTGAGGAAGATGCAGACGACCCGCAGTGACGAGCAAGGCGAAATGAGCTCCTCCGGCCAGGGTGGCGGCCGGCGGCTGAAGCGCCTCGGCGCCGCCGCCGGCGCGACCGCCCTCATCGGTGGGCTGCTGGCGACGGGCGCCGCGGGCGTCGCCGCCGCCAGCAGCAACAAGCCCGCCGCGAGCGGCAGCACCCAGGGCACGGTGGTCTCCATCGACAGCTCCGCCGACTCCTTCGTGATCCGGACCTCTTCGGGCAGCCGGGTGACGGTGAAGGTGACGAGCTCGACGAGCTACAGCGAGTCGGGTGTCTCCAAGCCGACCTTCGCCGACGTGCAGGTCCGCGACAGCGTGGCGGTGATCGGCTCGACGTCGAACGGGGTGGACACCGCGTCGGTCGTGATCATCGGGCACAAGGTGGCCGGCGGGGGTGGCTTCGGCGGCGGCGGGTTCGGCCGGCGCGGCACCTTCGGGCGGGTGACCTCGGTCGACTCCTCGGACGACAGCTTCAAGGTGCAGACCTTCAACGGCTCGACGGTGACGGTGAAGGTGACGAGCAAGACCACCTACCGTGACAGCGCGGCGAGCAGCGCCGGCTTCTCCGACGTGAAGGTCGGCGAGACGGTCGTCATCATCGGCTCGACGTCCAACGGCGTCGAGACTGCGACGTCAGTGGTCATCGGGACCCCCGGTGGCTTCGGCGGAGGCGGGTTCGGCGGAGGCGGGTTCGGTGGAGGCACCTTCGGCACGGTCACGGCCGTCGACTCCTCGAAGGACACCTTCACCCTCAAGACAGCGTCCGGGTCGAGCGTGACGGTGAAGGTGACGAGCACGACCACCTTCCGCGATCGCGCCGCGAGCAACGCAGGCTTCTCCGACGTGAAGGTCGGCGAGAGCGTTGCGGTCACCGGCTCCACCTCGAACGGGGTCGAGACCGCCACGTCGGTGACCATCGGGCTGCCTTCCGGCGTCGGCGGCTTCGGCGGTGGCACGTTCGGCAAGGTGACCACCGTCGACGCCTCCCACGACAGCTTCACGCTGAAGACCGCGTCCGGCTCCACGCTGACGGTGAAGGTGACGAGCTCGACCACCTACCGCGACCGTACGGTGACCCACGCCGGCTTCTCCGACATCAAGGTCGGGGAGAGCGTGGCGGTCATCGGCTCCACCTCGAACGGCGTCGAGACAGCCACCTCGGTGATCATCGGCTTCGCCGGCGGGCCGCCCGGGTCGAGGCCCAGCGGGTCGTCTGCCGCCTGAACGGGTCGTCCGCCACCGGAGCGGGTCGCCCGCCCCGGACCCCACCGCTATCGTGCAACTACCCATGTTGCACCTGAGCCAGGACGCCGAGGCCGATCGGCTCCTCTCCGAGGAGCCGATGGCGCTGCTCGTCGGGATGGTCCTCGACCAGCAGATCCCGCTCGAGCGGGCCTTCGCCGCTCCGCTCGAGCTCACCCGCCGGCTCGGCGTTCCCCTCGACGCGGCGCACCTCGCCGCCATGGATCCGGGCGACCTGGCGGCTGCCTTCTCCCGGCGCCCCGCTCTGCACCGCTTCCCCGTGGCGATGGCCGACCGGGTCGGCGAGCTGGCGCGCCTCGTCCTGCGGCGATACGGGGGCGACGCGGCGAGCATCTGGATGGGCGCACGCGATGGCGCCGAGCTGCTCGCCCGCCTGCGCGAGCTGCCTGGGTTCGGTGAGCAGAAGGCCAGGATCTTCTCCGCCTTGCTCGCCAAGCAGCTCGGTGTCCGTCCGCCGGGGTGGCAGGACGCGGCGGGGCGGTTCGGGGAGCCGGGCACGCGGATGTCGATCGCCGACATCGACGGTCCCGAGTCGCTGGCCGAGGTGCGGGCCTACAAAGCCGACCTCAAGGCGGCGGCCAAGTCGCGGGCCGCGCTCGAGCACGGCGGCCTCGTGGCCAGCCGCCCCGGCAAGCCCGAGACGGGCACGCGGCGATCCCGCGCCGCCGGGACGGGCCGCTCGCGCCCGTCCTGAGCTCGGGACCCACGCGGGGCGCGCCCCGGCCGGGAATTGGTCGAGGGGCGCCGGAGCGCCCCTCGACCGCTGCCTGAGCAGCTCAGACTTGCTGGAAAGGCTCGGTGAGCCGGACTGCTTCGGGGGGGACGAGCTCCCGACCGGGCCCATCGAGGGTGTCTGGTTGGGTGTCACCAGGTGGTCCCAGCTTGCCGCCTAGCGGCCAGCCACCTCCAGGGTCCCAAAACGTTGATCGTGCAGTTGGACCACCTCCTTTCTCTGGTGACCACACATTACCCAGGCGGCGGCGAGATGTGCGGCACAACGCGGCCGACGATCCGCGAGCCGGGCCTGTCCAACCGCCGGGCCCGTCCAACCGCCGGGCCCGACGCGCCCGGGCCTACGATCTGCGACATGGCGCACTACGAGGACGACCGGTTGGAGGTCCACAAGCTGGTCGTCGGGCCGATCGACAACAACGTCTTCGTCCTGCGCTGCAAGCAGAGCGGTGCGGCGCTCTTGATCGACGCCGCCAACGAGCACGACAAGCTGCTCCCGCTCGCCAGGCGTCTCGGAGTGCGGCGGGTGGTCGAGACCCACGGCCACTGGGACCACATCCAGGCCATCCCGGCGATGCGCGACGCCGGCTACGAGGTGGCGGTGACCGCCCAGGACGCCGGGATGCTGCCCTCCTACGACCTGCTGCTCGAGGACGACTCGACGATCGAGGTCGGCGAGCTGCGCGTCCGCACGATCTTCACCCCCGGCCACACCCCGGGCTCGATGTGCTTCCTCGTCGAGGGAGCGCCGCTCGTGTTCTCCGGCGACACCCTGTTCCCGGGCGGCCCGGGCAACACCGCCACCGAGCTCGGCGACTTCCCGACGATCATCGAGTCGATCGACCGCCGGTTGTTCGCGCCGCTGGCGTCCGAGACCATCGTGCTGCCCGGCCACGGCGACGACACCACCATCGGCGCCGAGCGGCCCCACCTCGAGGAGTGGGTGGGGCGAGGCTGGTGACGGTGGCGCTCGCCGGCCGCTCGCGGTCGGGTCGGGCCTTCCGGATTTCCACTATCGAGGTAGTGTTAATCGGCGCCACGCCCTAACATGGCGGTCGTGACCACGCCGGCTCCCTTGCTGGCCGTCGAGGACCTCCACGCCGGCACCCCCGACGGGGAGATCCTGCGCGGCGTCGACCTCGAGGTCGGCCGCGGCGAGCTGCACGCCATCATGGGCCCCAACGGGTCGGGCAAGTCGACCCTCGCCGGCGTGCTGCTCGGCAACCCCGTCTACGCGGTCTCCTCCGGGCGGGTGCGCTACCTCGGCGAGGACATCACCGACTGGCCGCCCGACGCGCGGCGCCAAGGCCGGCATCTTCCTCGCCTTCCAGTACCCCGAGGAGATCCCGGGCGTCTCGGTGGCACAGTTCATGCGCCAGGCGGTGGCGGCGCGCCGGGGCGGCGACGTCTCGGTCCTCGAGGTGCGCGTGGCGCTTCGCGAGTGGCTCGCCCGCCTCGGGATGGATCCGAGCTTCGAGCAGCGCTACCTCAACGACGGCTTCTCCGGAGGCGAGAAGAAGCGCAACGAGATCCTCCAGATGGCCCTCCTCGAGCCCGAGCTGGCCGTGCTCGACGAGACCGACTCGGGCCTCGACATCGACGGGTTGCGTGTGGTCGCACGAGGCGTGCAGGAGGTGCGCAAGGTCCGGCCCGGCCTCGGTGTGGTCGTGGTCACCCACTACGCCAAGCTGCTGGAGCTGCTCGTCCCCGACCGCGTCCACGTGCTCATCGGCGGCCGCATCGCCGAGAGCGGGTCGCACGAGCTCGCCAACCGGCTCGAGCGCGAGGGCTACGAGGCCTGGCGGCGATGAGCGGCGGCACGACGGGCACCGGCGTGACGAGCCGCGGGACGAGGAGCACCAACGTGACGAGCACCGGGGCGACGACGGACGGCACGGCGGGTCTCGCCGCGAGCAGAGACGTGCGTGGGGGGGATGCCGGCGTGGGGCTCGACCCGGCCAGGTTGCGCCTCGACTTCCCGCTGCTCGACGCGAACCGGCCCGGCGGTCCGCTCGTCTACCTCGACTCGGCCGCCTCCTCGCAGCACCCGCAGGCGGTGCTCGACGCGATGGACGACTACTACCGCACCACCCATGCCAACGTGCACCGCGGCGTGTACGGCATCGCCGAGGAGGCGACGCGGCGCTTCGAGGCGGCGCGCATCGCCGCCGGACGGCTGATCGGGGCGCCGCGTCCGGCGACCGAGATCGTGTTCACCAAGAACGTCACCGAGGCGATCAACCTCGTCGCCTACAGCTGGGGCCGGCGGAACCTGCACCAGGGCGACGTGGTCGTGCTGACCGAGATCGAGCACCACGCCAACATCGTGCCGTGGCTGATGCTCGCCGAGGAGCGCCAGATCGAGCTGCGCTACCTCCCGCTCGGTGAGGACTTCCGGCTCGACACGAGCGGCCTCGAGCGCCTGCTCGACGGCGCCAAGCTGCTCGGGGTGACCTGTGCCTCCAACGTCCTCGGCACGATCGTCGAGCTCGGCCCGCTGGTCGATGCGGCGCACGCCGCCGGTGCCCTCGTGCTCGCCGACGCCGCCCAGCTGGTACCCCACCGCCCCGTCGACGTCGCCGCCCTCGGGGTGGACTTCCTCGGCTTCACCGGCCACAAGATGCTCGGCCCGACGGGGATCGGCGTCCTCTACGGCCGCGAGGAGCTGCTCGAGGCAATGCCTCCCTTCCTCGGCGGCGGTGAGATGATCCGCGACGTGCGCCTCGACGGGTTCACCCCGAACGAGCTGCCGTGGAAGTTCGAGGCCGGCACGCCGCCGATCGCCGAGGCGATCGGCCTGCACGCGGCGATCGACTACCTCGCAGGCGTCGGCATCGATGCCGTGCGCGCCCACGAGCAGCAGCTGACCGCGTACGCGCTCGCGAGCCTGCAGGACGCCTTCGGCGACAAGATCCGCATCTTCGGCCCGGACCCGGACACCGGCCTGCGCGGCGGGACGATCTCGTTCGACTTCGGCGGCATCCACCCCCACGACGTCGCCCAGGTGCTCGACTCCAAGCGCGTCTGCGTGCGCGCCGGGCACCATTGCGCCAAGCCGCTGATGCGCCGGCTCGGGGTGAGCGCGACGACGCGGGCCTCGCTGTACCTGTACAACGAGGAGTCGGACGTGGACGCGCTCGTCTCGGCGTTGCGTGCCGTCGACGAGTTCTTCGCCTGAGCGCACGCGACCGCACCGGCGACCGGGACAACGACCGGCAGAGGCGACCGAGGAAGGACTGGACATGGCAGGGCTCGACGACGTCTACCGCGAGAGTCACCTCGAGGACCTCTACCGCGAGATCATCCTCGACCACTACCGCTCGCCGCGCAACCGCGGGGAGCTGGCGAGCCCGCCGGCGCACCGCGCCGAGGGGTTCAATCCGCTGTGCGGCGACGAGATCGTGGTCTACCTGCTCGTCGAGGACGGGGTGGTGCGCGATGTGCGCATCTCCGGGCAGGGCTGCTCGATCAGCCAGTCGTCGGCCTCGATGATGTCCGCCGCCGTGAAGGGACAGAGCATCGCCCAGTCCCGCCGGCTGGTGCGCGCCTTCAAGTCGATGATGTCGATCCACGAGGCGGCCCTCGGCAGCGATGGTCCTCGGGCCGGGGCGGGTGGCGCCAGCGGCGGGTCGGGCGACGGCGCGGAGGGCGCCCGGGCCGGCGCCGAGGCCGAGCCCGCGCTGCCCGACCCCGCCTCGCTCGGCGAGCTGGCCGCGCTGCAGGGCGTGGTCAAGTTCCCGGTGCGCATCAAGTGCGCCACGCTCTCCTGGAACACCCTCACCCAGGCGCTGGACGAGGCGGAAGCCGAGGCGGAGGCCGACGCGCAGGACGGGTCGCCAGACCGGTTGAACGGCGAGCCGGCGGGTGGCGTGCAGGGCGAGACGGCCGGGAGGGCAACGAGCGCCTGAACCGTGCCCCCCGGGGGGCGGGGCTCGGCAGGATCGGCGGTCTATACGGGCTCGACGACAAGGCCCGTGAGGTCGGGCGCGAGCTCGAGCGCCCGTCCTGGGACTCCCGCCTCCCCGAGCGCCGCCTCGCCCGCCTCGCGCACCGCGCTCGCCGAGGCCCGGTCGCGGCAGATGCCGAGCAGGCTCGGGCCGGCCCCCGACCAGCAGGCGACGACGGCCCCGGCCTCGCGAAGTCGCGCCAGCAGTTGCGGCGCCTCGCGGAAGAGCACGGCACGGCGATCCTGGTGCAACCGGTCGATCCCCGCCTCGGGCACGAGCAGCGCTGCCCGCGCCAGCCCGGCGCAGAGCAGTCCCATCGCCCCGAGGTTGGTCACTGCGTCGGCGAGCGGCACCTCGGCGGGCAACAGCGCCCGCGCCGCTCTCGTGGCAAGCGGCCGATCCGGAACGAGCAGCACGAAGCCGAGCCGCTCGTCGAGCGGGAGGCGCCTGGCCACCGGCGGCAGGCGCCGGGCGAGCTCGTCGCGGCGACAAGGCCGCCGAGTGCCGACGCTGCGGCGTTCTCGGGGTGACCCTCGAAGGAAGCGGCGACGGTGAGCGGGTCGGGCGCTCCGGCGGCAGCCGCCGCGGCCACCGCCAGGGCAGCCGAGGACCCGAGCCCGCGGGCGACCGGGAGCTCGGATCGGACGACGATCTCGAAGCGGTCGTGACCGGCGACCGCGACGGCGACGCGCGCCGCGAGGTGCGTCTCGTCCTGGGGCAGCTCAGCGCCGTCGCCCTCGCTACGCAACGAGAGGCGCGACGCCGGCGAGATCGTCACCTCCACGGCGAGGTCGAGCGCCAACGCCAGCGCATCGAAACCCGGGCCTAGGTTGGCGCTCGAGCCCGGCGCCCGCGCGCATGCCAGGGTTCAGGGCGTCGTGCTCGGCGTGGTGGCCGCAGTTCGCACCGGCTGCGGTGCGCTGCCCGGCAGCGCCGGAACCGGCCCGGAGAGTCGCAGGACCACGCTGGCGACCGCGGCGCTCGCCGCCGCTCCGCTCGCCGCAGTCGCGCTCGCCCCCGTCCCGGTCGCCGGCGTTCCGCCCGCCACCTTGGGCTGCGGCGCGGCCGGCGAGGATGCCGCGGTGAGCGGTCCGGCGAGGAGGGCAGGTGCGGTCACCGCGACGACGGGCGCGGCGGCAGGGGCGGTGAGGACGAGCCGCCCGGCGTAGGCGCCGGCAGGGACGCCGGCGTGCAGCAGGGGCCCGGCGACGACCTGCTCGAGGAGCCGCAACCCGCCCCACCCCGGGACCTCGACCACCCCCGCCGGCCCGAAGGCCTCGAGCCGGCGACCGCTCCAGGGCACCACGACGGGTGCAACCGCGACGTGCCCGGCGAGCACCGCCACAGGCCGCAGCGCCCGATCGGCCTGGGTGAGCAGCGCTTCGTCGGCCTGAGCTGCGCCGTAGAGGCCGTCGGGCTGGTGCAGGCTGACGGCGACGACGAGCTCGTTGCGGCCGCCCACGACCTCGTAGGCGGCGGTCGACAGGCACCCCTGCGCGGGCTGGGTGAAGCCCGACTTGATGCCGACGATCCCGTCCACGCCGAGCGCCGGGTTGAAGTTCCAGATCGTGCCGGCGACGGGGAAGGCGACGTGGGACTGCGAGACGACGAAGCGCAGCGCCGGCACGCTCATCAGCGCCTCGGCCACCACCACCTGGTCGGATGCCGTCGAGCGGGACGCGACGCTCAGCCCCGCCGGATCGCCGTAGTGGGTGTCGCGAAGCCCCAGGGCGTGGGCGGTGGCGTTCATCTTGGCGACGAACGCCTTCACGCTGCCGGCGTCCCAGACCGCCAGCGTGTCGGCGATGTTGTCGCCCGACGGGATGAGCAGCGCCTCGAGCAGCTGCAGCTCGGAGAGCCGCTCGCCCCGCCGCACGGGCACGTTGGAGTCGTCGGACTGGCTGGCGTGGACGTAGTCGTCGTAGTCCGCCGCCGTCATCGTCAGCTCGGGGCCGGGCTGCCCGACCGCGAGCGGGTGGTCGCGCAGCACCACGAGGGCCGTCATCATCTTCGTCATGCTGGCGATCGGCGCGGAGCGCTCCGCCTTCGAGGCCGCCATCACGCCCATGCCGAGCACGCCGACGGCGGCCTCACCCGTCGGCGGCCAGGCGATCGCCGGCTTGGCGCCTGGCACGGTCACGGCACGCGGCGCGCCGACGACGAGTCGCGCCACGGGCGGGACTTGCGACGCCGCCAGGTCGCTGGCCGAGGGCGCGCCGGAGCTCGCCCCGGCGTCGGCGCCGCGCGTCGCGCCAGCCGGATGGGCTCCCCCGGACGAGACGACCTCGACGATGCCGAACACGATCGCCGCGAAGCAGACGAGCACGGCGATGCGGCGGTGGCGCAGCGCGGCCCGGCGCCGGCGGCGCAGCTCCTCGCGCTGGATCGACGTCAGGCGACCCATGCCGACACCGGCAGCATGGGCGGGCGCGCCGGCGGCAGGCATGTGCCGCGACGGACGCCCCGGCCTGCGCCGGCGCGCCGGCGCCGCGTCCGGCACGGGCGGGCGAGCCGGAGCCGGGTCGGGCGCGAGCTCGGCGCGGTCCTCGCGCTCGGGCGGACGCGGGTCCGGGGACGGCGTCATCGCAACGCTCGCCGGAGGGCCGGCACGGTGCGCCCCGCTCCGATCGGGTCTGGCCGTCGCCCGGCTTCCCGCGGCCGGCATCCGCCGGCTCAGGGTCGCCTCTCGTCGAGCTCGTCCGGCGTCATCAGCACGGCGCGTGCCTTCGAGCCCTCCGACGGGCCGACCACGCCACGCCGCTCGAGCAGGTCCATCAGGCGACCGGCGCGAGCGAAGCCCACCCGAAGCTTGCGCTGCAGCATGGAGGTCGAGCCTAGTTGCGTGCGAACCACCAGCTCCAGTGCCTGATGCAACAGCTCGTCATCATCGTCCTCGGAAACCCCTCCGCTGACACCGACCTCGTCCTCCCCGACCACGCCGTCGAGGTAGCGCGGGGCACTCTGGCGCCGCCAGCTCGCCACCACCGCCCGCACCTCGTCCTCGCTCACCCAAGGACCTTGCAGGCGGCGGGGAACGCTCGACGAAGCCGTGAGCAGCAGCAGGTCACCGCGCCCGATCAGCCGCTCCGCACCGGGCTGGTCCAGGATCACACGGGAGTCGGCGAGAGAGGAGACCGAGAAGGCGAGACGGGACGGCACGTTGGCCTTGATGACACCGGTGATGACATCGACCGAAGGTCGTTGCGTGGCGATGACAAGGTGGATGCCGACGGCGCGCGCCATCTGCGCGATGCGGCAGATCGACTCCTCCACGTCGCGTGCAGCGACCATCATCAGGTCGTTGAGCTCGTCGACGACCACGAGGACGAAGGGCAGGCGCTGGTAGCGGCTGTGCGGCGCCGCTGTCGGTGGTTCCGCGACGGACACGTCGGACGGCGGCGCCTCGTCGCCGGTCGCCGGCGCAGCCGCAGGCTCCCCGGCGCCGGGGCGCCGTTCGCCCTCCAGCGCCGCGGCCGGGACGTCGGCCGCGTCACCGTCGCGGACGGTCTCGACCATGAGGCGCGGCGGCGACGCCTGAGAAACGGGCTCAGCGAGCTGACCCCTTTCCCCGACGACGAGCGCTGCCGGTTCCCCGGCCGCACCGAGCGGCGGTGCGCCCTGAACCGCCTCGGGCGGCGGGACAGCATCGCCCGCCACGCCAGGGTCGGGCACGCGCAGGTCCGGCACCAAGGGGGGCTCGATGAAGTCGCCGCGGTCGACCGCCGCGTTGTAGCCGGTGATGTCGCGCATGCCGACCTCGGCGAGCAGGTCGTAGCGGCGCTCCATCTCCGCAACGGCCCAGCTCAGCGCGTTGGCCGCCTTCTTCGGCTGCACGACGACGGGAGTGAGCAGGTGCGGCAGGCCGTTGTACTGGCCGAGCTCGACTCGCTTGGGGTCGACGAGGATCAGGCGCACTTGCTCGGGCGTCGAGCGCATCAGGATCGAGGTGATCAGCGAGTTGATGCAGGACGACTTGCCGGCGCCCGGTCGCGCCGGCGATGAGCAGGTGCGGCATCTCGGCCAGGTTGACCATCACCGCCCGCCCGGCGATGTCCCGCCCGAGGGCGACCTCGAGCGGATGGGTGGCGCGGCGCGCCTCGGGGGCGGAGAGGACGTCGCCGAGGGTGACGAGCTGGCGGTCGCGGTTGGGCACCTCGACGCCGATCGCCGAGCGGCCGGGGATCGGGGCGAGGATGCGAACGTCGGCCGAGGCCATCGCGTAGGCGATGTCCTGGTTGAGGCTCGTCACCCTGGCGACCTTCACCCCGGCCCCGAGCTCGAGCTCGAAGCGGGTCACCGTCGGCCCGACGGTGTAGCCGACGAGGTGGGTCTCCACGCCGTGGGCGGCGAGCGCCCGCTCGAGCACCCGGCCGCGCTCCTCGATCGCCGCCCTGTCGAGAGTCCTGGGCCTTGGCTGCGCTTGAGCAGCTTGCCCGGAGGCAGCCGCCACGGCGTGCCGGAGGGCAGGATGCCGAGCGAGAGCTGCTCGATCCCCCCCGGCGCGCCGGCGAGGTCGCCGGTGCCATCGGCCCCCTCGCCGACCATCCCCGCTGCCGCAACGGGCCGGCGCGCCGCCTCCGCCGTCTCCCCGCTCCCGCCCGGTGCGCGCTCGCCGGCGGCGGCTGCGCCGCGGGCGATCGCACCACTCGGGCCCGCGATGCCCTCGCGACCGGGCACGGCCGGGTCATGCTCGCCGGCGATCCCGTCCAGGGCGACCCCGTCCACGGCGACCCCGTCCACGGCGATCCCATCCACGGCGATCCCATCCACGGCGACGAAGCCGCTGCGCACGAGATCGTCCCCGGCGTCCCCGCGGGACCGGCGACCGCCCGATGCTCTGTCGCCGGCGCGCTCGTCGAAGGCGTCGAGGTCGTCGTCGAAGGCACCGAGCGCCACGGGCGACCGGCCGGCGACCACCGATCGCGCCGGCACGGCGGGCTGCGTCGTCGCGCCGGCGGGCGCCGGCGAGCCCGCCGCGTCCCGGCGTTCGGTGAGGCTGGCGCCGACACGCCAGCACGCGGCGAGCGACCGCCCCGCCCCGACCGCCACGGCACGCAACGGCACGCCGACCAGTGCCGAGCCTGCGCCGAGCACGCACGCCGACAGCAGGATCGACGCTCCCACGACGCCGAGGAACGAGCGCAGCCCGCTGCCGACCACCGAACCGACGACTCCGCCGGCCCCACCGAGCACGTGCAGCGGCTCGTGGACGCTCGGGCCGCCTGCGGCCAGGTCGGCGAGACCGCCGGCCGCCACGGCGAGCACGACGAGGGAGACCACGACGCCGCCGATCCCCCGCCGGGCACGCCCGGCGATCAGGCTGATGCCGCCTGCGAGCAGGGCGCCCGGGAGCACGTCCTCGCCCCAGCCCAGCGACGACGAACCGGCGCGGCGCAGCTCGTGCCCGGCGTAGCCGAGCAGGTCGAGATGGATCCCCAGCGCCGAGAGCAGGCCGGCGACGACGAGCACCCAGCCCCACACCTCGTCCGGCTGACGGCGGACGAAGGCACCGGCGCGCATCACCACCGACTCGAGGGTCACTCGCGGCTGGCGGGCCTCCCGGCTCCGCGGGGCCCGCCGGGCGGGAGCGTGCTGCCTCGACGGCTCCTTCGTGCGCGCTCCTCCCGAGCCGCGACCTCCCGGCGCCCGGGCGCGCCGTTGCGGCGCCCGGGCGCGCCGCCGGGCTGGCCGCCGCAGTGTCGCGCCGGCTCGCGGCCGTGTCGCCGCCGCCGCCCGCGCGGGCGCCGCGGCGTGCAGGCTTCGCCGGCGAGCTCCGAGCACTGGCCACAATACGAACAACGCTAACACCGGCCCCAGTGCCAACATCGAACCGGACCTCGGGCCGCTCACGGTGGTGGGCAGCCGAGCGCGCTGACCTTGCCGGCCGCCCGCCCCGTGGCTCCGCGACCGGACGGGTGGAATAGCACGGAGCGGGGCAAAAGTACGTTGTGTCCGACCACGCGCAAGTACACCCCTCAGGAACGGCCGCCGCACCGGCCCGGGGCGCGATGGGTCGCCTCGACCACGACGAGCTCGTCGCGTCACAGCGCCAGACGATGGCGACCCCACGACGCGACTACGGAGCCGGCGCCCGGGTGCTGTTCGCGCTCCTCGACCTCGTCTACGGCAAGCGCCGGACCCTCCCCAAGTTCAAGGTGCTCGAGCTCGTCTCCCGCGTCCCGTACCAGGCCTGGGAGCAGGTGGCCTATGTCGCCATCACCCACACCTCCGGCCGCCCGGGGTTCGCCCGCCGCATCGTCGAGCGCGTCGCGACCGCCCGCGCTCAGCAGGACAACGAGCAGTGGCATCTGCTCATCCTCCAGGAGATGATCGCCCGCAGGGGGCTGCGCGAAGGCTGGCTCAGGCATGTCCTCGTTCCCCAGGCGCTGGCCTTCGTCTACTACCAGCTGTCGTGGCTGCTCTACGTGATTCGGCCGGCGTGGAGCTACCGCCTGAACGCGGACTTCGAGGACCACGCCGAGCACGAGTACGCGATCTTCGTCGACGAGCACCCCGCATTCGAGGAGGAGCCCGTCGAGAGCATCTTCACCGAGGACTACGCCCCGGTCGGATCGGTCGCAGACCTCTTCCGCCAGATCAGCTATGACGAGCGGATCCACAAGCACGACAGCCTCGTCGCGATGGGCGAGCCGCGCTTCCGCTAGGTCGACCACATATATATGCACGCGTCGTGGCCGATGTGCGACGCTGCGTGGCGCACTTGGCTTGCATCTGGTACGAACAGCCCAGAACGGACTGCATTTTGCGGCAGGTGTCGCAATCCGCCACGTCCCCTCGCGTAGTCTCCGCCCATCGTCGCGCTGCCGTCGCCGCTCGCCTCGCGAGACCTCACCCTGCGAGAGCCCTGGAAGCTCGCCCGCGTGGTCGTCATGGGCGTCTGCGCCGTCGCCGTCGTGGCGCAGCTCGCCGGCCTCCTCCTCTGGAGCGCCCACGTCGCGTCCCGCGAGAACCTGACGTGGGACTTCGGAATCAACTACCAGGCGTGGTACTTGATCGCGCACGGCAACCTGTGGCCGCACAGCTCGCTCAAGGGCGGCATCGCCTACGCCCGTGACGACGGCGAGCTGCTGGTCTGGCTGCTCGCCCCGCTGTGGTGGCTGTTCCCCGACCACCCGCTCGGCCTGCTGTGGCTGCAGGATCTCGCCATCGCCGGCGTCTCGGCGACCTGCCTGCGCCTCGTCGTCGAGGGGATCCCGTGGCAGCCGGGGGACCCGGCGCGCCGTCAGGCCGCCGCCGCGCTGAGCCGGGTGCTCGTCACGGTGCTCGTCGTCGCCAATCCCTTCGTCTACTCGACGGCCACCTTCGACGTGCACCTCGAGGTCTTCGCTTCCTGCTTTGCCCTGCTCGCGCTGCGCGCCGCCGTGCGCGGCCGCCGCAGCGCGCTCGTCTGGGGCGTGCTCGTCGGGCTGTGCGGCGGCCCGTCGCTCGTCTACCTCATCGCCGTCGGCCTCACCGCCGCGACGATCCTCTCGTGGCGAGCGCGTGCAACGATTCGCCGGTCGTCGGCATCGGCGCGGTCGGCGCTGTGGCCCCTCGGGATGAGCGTGGCCGCCGTGGTGTGGCTCGTCGCCCTCGGCGCCCTGCACGCCACGGTCGGCGCCGACGGCTCGGGGTACGCCTACCTCACCGGCGCGGCGGCCGGAGCCTCGCCCGGCCCGGCGCAGGTCCTCCTCGGGGTGCTCGAGCACCCGGCGACCGCCGCCCGGGTGGTGAGCAGCCACGGCTGGAACCTGTGGGCCAACACCTCGCCGAGCGGCCTGGTGGGCCTGCTCACGCCGGCGTTCTTCCTCGCCGCGCTGCCGATGCTGCCCAACAACCTGCTGGACACTCAGACATTCAGCCAGCCCGGCTTCCAGAACTTCGTCGTCTACGGCCCCCTCGCCGTCGGCTCGGTCGCGGTCGTGGCGGCGTTGCTGCGCCGGCGCAGGGCATGGGCGCTCGGCGTGGTGCTGGCGATCGCCATGGCGGCCAACGCGATCGGCTGGCTCCACGCATGGTTTCCCTCGGTGAGGAACTTCGTCAGGGTGAGCCCGGCGGCGGCGGCGGTCGTCGCGCAGGTCACGCGCGAAGCGGGACCGGGCGACCAGGTGGTCGCCTCGCAGGGCTTCGTCGGCCCGCTCTCCGGGCGCGCCGAGGTGCAGGCGCTGACCAAGCCGATCGTCGTCCCCGTCGGCCGGCGCACGGTCTGGTTCGTGCTCTCGAGCAGCGCCGGCATCCAGACAGCCCCGCGCGCCGAGACGCTGGAGGCGATCAACACCGTCGCCCACCTGCCGGGAGTGCAGGCCCTCCACGTCGACGACGCCGGCGTCTGGGTCTACCGCTGGCACCCGCGCGGCGGCACGCGCCGCATCGCCCTCGGCTGGCCCGGCGCGCCGTTCCCGGTCTGGATGTTCCCCGATCCGGGCGTCGTCGCCGAGACCGCCGGGCCGCCGGCGCGCTGGAGCCTGTCCAGCCACGGCCGGGCCGCCTACCTCGTCGCCGGCGACCAGTTCGAGGTCGAGCCCGGCCTCTACGTCGCCACGGTGCGCCTGCGCTGCAACCGCCAGCTGCTCGCCGAGGTCTGGGCCGACGCTCTGGCCCAGCCCATGCTCGGCTGGACGAGAGCGACGCCGAGCCGCGTCACGAACCTGCGTATCTTCTTCGCCGTGCCCGGGAGCGATGCTCCGACGCCGGGAGCGGTGGTCGGGTCGGGGCTGTTCCGCTTCCACGCTGCCGGCGCGCGCAGGCTCGTCGTCGTCGAGGTGCGCGTCTTCGTCCCCGGCGGGTCGACCGCACGCGCCTGGTGGAGCGCGGTCAGCCCCCAGGCCCCGGCATCCTGACCCGGGCCCTCGACCGGAGGCGAGCTGGCGGCCCTTCCCCGTGCCTGCGGCTCGTCAGGCCTCCATCACCACGGGCACGATCATCGGGCGCCGGCGCGTCCGCTCGCTGACGATGCGACCCACCGCCCGCCGTGCCACACGGCGCAACGTGTCCGGGTCCCACGACCCGTCCCCCACCGCCTCGTCGATCGCCTTGAGCACCGCCGAGCGCGCCTGCTCGATCAGCTCCTCGGACTCGGGCGCGTGCACCCAACCCCGCGTGATGATCTCCGGGCCGGTCACCACGTCCCCCGAGCGGGAGTCGACGGCCACGACGACCACGACGACGCCCTCCTCGGCGAGCACGCGCCGGTCGCGCGAGCACTCCGGCGCCGATGTCGCCGACCACCCCGTCGACGTAGAGGTAGCCGGCAGGGACGTCGCCGTCGAAGTCGATCCCCTCGTCGGTGAGCGCCACGGCGTAGCCGTCCTCGCACAACAGCACCTCGGAGTCGACCACGCCCATCTCGATCGCCAGCCGGGCGTGCGCGAGCAGGTGGCGGTACTCGCCGTGCACGGGGATGAAGGACTCCGGCCTGGCGACGGCGAGCATGGTCGCCAGCTCGCCGCGCTTGGCGTGCCCGGTCTCGTGCACGTGGGCGATCCCCGAGTGCACGACCTCGGCGCCGCGCCGCGCCAGGCCGTCCATCACCTTGGCGACGGCCCACTCGTTGCCCGGGATGGCGTGGCTGGAGAGTACGACGACGTCGCCCTCGCGGACCTCGAGGCGACGGTTCTCACCCGAGGCGAGCAGCGCCAGGGCCGACATCGGCTCACCCTGCGAGCCCGTCGAGATGACGCAGACCTCGCCGGGCGGCAGGTCGTCGACGCGCTCGACGTCGATCAGCACGCCGTCGTCGACGTGCAAGAGGCCGAGCTCGCGGGCGAGCGCCGTGTTGCGCAACATGGACCGGCCGAGCAGCGCCACCCGCCGCCCACTGGCGGCCGCGGCGTCGATCAGCTGCTGGATGCGGTGGATGTGGCTGGCGAAGCAGGCGACGATCACCCTCCGGCCGGAGCGTTCGGAGAAGATCGGCCGCAACGACTGGCCGACGCTGCGCTCGCTGAGGGTGAAGCCAGGCTCCTCGGCATTGGTGGAGTCCGAGAGCAAGAGGCGGATGCCCTCGTCCGAGGCGATCGCGCCGATGCGGGCGAGGTCGGTGCGGCGGTTGTCGACCGGCGTCAGGTCGAGCTTGAAATCACCGGTGTGCAGCACGACGCCCTGGGGCGTGTGCAGCGCGATGGCGTGGCCCCGCGGCACCGAGTGCGTGACGGGGATGAACTCGACGTCGAAAGGGCCGATGTTGCGCCGTTCCCCGTCGGCCACCGCGACCATCGTCGTCGCGCCGAGCAGCCCCGCCTCCTCGATGCGGCTGCGCGCCAGGCCGAGGGTGAGCGCCGAGCCGAACAGCGGCACACGCACCTCACGCAACAGGTACGCCAGCCCCCCCGTGTGGTCCTCGTGCCCGTGGGTGAGCACCACGCCCTCGATCGCGTCGGCCCGCTCGCGCAGGTAGGAGAAGTCGGGCAGGACGAGGTCGACGCCGGGCATCTCCGGGTCGGGGAACATCACCCCGCAGTCGATGACCAGGGAGCGCCCGGAGTGCTCGACGACGGCGCAGTTGCGACCGATCTCGCCGAGCCCGCCGAGGAAGACGACGCGGACCTGCTCAGCCACGCCCGGCGCGCCAGTGCTCGAGATCGGCGAGCACCGACTTGGCGCGCTCCTCGAGCCACGCCGGGGCGTCGCCCATCGGGAGGCGGCACTGGCCGGCCGGGAGCCCGAGCACGCGCAGCATGGCCTTGGTCGGCAGCGGGTTGGGCGCCTCGTCACCGGTCTCGAAGCCGTAGCTCGGGATCAGCGCGGCGTTGACCTCGGTCGCCCCGGCGACGTCGCCGGACAGGTAACGGGCGACCATCTCGCCCATCTCGCTGCCGCACCAGTGCGCGGCGACGCTGATCACGCCGACGGCGCCGACGGCGAGCAGCGGCAGGGTGAGCGCGTCGTCGCCCGAGTAGCACTCGAAGCCCTCGGGCGCCACGGCGATGAGGCTCGCCGTGCCCGCCGGGTCGCCGGTCGCGTCCTTCACCCCGACGATGGTCGGGACCTCGCCCGCCAGGCGCAGCAACGTCTCGCGGGCGATGCGCCGCCCGGCGCGTACGGGGATGTCGTAGAGCACGACGGGCAGGTCGCTCGTCGCGGCGACGGCCCGGAAGTGCTCCTCGAGGCCGGCCTGCGAGGGGCGGTTGTAGTACGGCGTGACGGCGAGGATGCCCGCCACGCCGCAGGCCGCGGCCCGCGCCGTGAGCTCGACGGAGTGGCCTGTGTCGTTCGAGGTCGACCCGGCGAGCACCGGCACGTCCACCGACTCGGCGACCGCCGACCACAGCTCGACGCGCTCGCCGTCGTCGAGGGTCGGGCCCTCCCCCGTCGTCCCCGTGACGACGAGCCCGTCGCTGCCGTGGGTGACGAGGAAGCGGGCCAGGCGGGCGGCACCGTCGAGGTCGACCCGGCCCGCCTCGTCGAACGGCGTCGCCATCGCGGTCACGATCCTGCCGAAACGCGCCCTGCGCAAGCTCGCCCCGGGCCGGGGTGCAGTCGCCGCCATCGCGCCGCGACCCTACCGCCGGCGCTCGCGTGCCGCTACGCCCCCGCCGTGGCCCCGCCCCAACGCCGCGCTCAGATGCCGAGCAGCGGCTCGAGCCCGAAGGTGACGCCGGGCCGTCCGCCGACCTCGCGCACGGCGAGGAGCACGCCCGGCATGAACGAGGAGCGGTCGTAGGAGTCCTGGCGGATCGTCAGGCTCTGGCCGGTCGCGCCGAGGACGACCTCCTGGTGCGCCACCAGCCCCGCCAGGCGCACGGCGTGCACCGGGACGATCACCTCGCCGTCGGACACCGCTGCGCCGCGCGCCCCGGCCAGCTGCTGCTCGGTGGGGTCGGGCACGAACGGACCGGCGCCACTGGCGATGCGCGAGGCGGCGATGCGCCGCGCGGTCTCGATCGCCGTGCCCGAGGGGGCGTCGGTCTTGTGATCGTGGTGCAGCTCGACGATCTCCGCCCCGTCGAAGAACGGCGCGGCGAGCTCGGCGAAGCGCATCATCAGCACCGCCGACACGGCGAAGTTGGGCGCGATCACGCAGTTCGGCCCCCGGCCGTGCCCGAACAGCTCGACGAGGCGGGCCACGCCGGCGTCACCGAGACCCGTCGTGCCACACACGAGGTGCACGCCGTGGGCCGCGCTCCATTCGGCGTTGGCGAGCACGGCCGACGCGGTGGTGAAGTCGACGGCGACGTCGATCCCCTCACCCGCCCCGAGCTGGCCGAGCGCCGCAACCGCCCGGACCGCCCCCGGCGCTGTGCTCGGCGGCGCTGTGCTCGGCGGCGCTGTGCCGGGGGCGTAGGTCGGGTCGACGGCGGCGACGAGCTCGAGGCCCGGCGCCGCCTGCACGGCGGCGCGCACCGCCGAGCCCATGCGCCCAGCGGCGCCGAGGACCGCGACACGGGTGGCGCTCACGGCGCGGCAGGCTACCTGCGCCGCCCCGGGGGGCGGGCCTTAGGGGCCGCTCGAGGCCGTCAGGTTGACCTGGGTCGTGGCATCCGTGGCGCCCGTCGTGGAGGAGGGGACGCCGAGGTTGAAGTAATCGTCGGGCACCGTGCCGGCGCACTGCGGGCCCGTCGGCGAGCCGCCGGCGAAGCAGATCGCCCCCTCGCCGGTCGAGGCCGCCGCCGAGTACAGGTCGACCTGGCTCGTCGCGCTCGAGCTCGCCGGGATCACCACTGGGTAGGTCGGGCAGCTCGAGAAGCCGAGCGGCCCGTGGCTGCAGGTCGTCGCCGGCGTGGCCACCACGCACCCGCTCGCCTGGTAGTCGCACTCGTTGGCCGGCGTGGTCGCCGAGAACGGGTCGTTGCCCATCGGGGCGACGGTGGAGTCGCCGATCGTCGGCGAGCCCGTGCCGTCGAAGGTGAGCACCGATCCCGACGGCAGGTCGGCATTGGAGAGATAGGCGCTGAGCGCCCAGCCCGCCCCGGTCCCCGAGCTGTCGTTGACCTCGAGCACGGGGCGCGAGCCGCCGCTGCAGTTCGTCCCGCCGGCCGCGGCGCTGCAGCCCGAGAGCACGGTGGCCGAGCCGCTCGCCCACTGGTCGTAGCCGTTGAGCACGAAGCTCCACGAGAGGCTGGAGGCGGCGAGCACCTGGGTCGTGCCCTGGATGACCGAGATGCTCGTCGAGAGCGAGCAGGCGGCGGCCCCGGCGCTGGTCGAGCAGGCGGCGGCCTGCGCCGGCGCGGCGTCGAGCAGCAACGAGCCGGCCAACGCGACGGGGGCAGACGCGAGGCACAGCGCGACACAGGTTGCGACGGTTCGAAGCTGCAGACGGCTCGTGCGGCCCACCGCGCGACCTCCTCGGGCGACGTCCTCGGGTTCCACCGCTCTAACGGCGGGACTCCTCGCAGGATGCCATGGTCAATCGGTGCCGTTGATGTGCAGTCAACCGGGATCGCGTGCGGCCGGAGCTGGCGACGCTCAGACGAGGGCGCCAGCGAACTCCGCGGCCTGGAACGGCCCCACGACGGCGAGGACACGCCGGCCGCCGAGCAACCGCTCGGCGAGGCCGTTCACCTCCTCGATGGTCACGGACTCGATGCGCCGCACGATCTCCTCCACGCTCAGCACCTCGCCGTGCAAGAGCTGGCTCGCGCCGATGCGCGACATCCTGCTCCCCGACTCCTCGAGGCTGAGCACGGTGTCGGCACGCAGGTGCCCCTTGGCGAGGTCGAGCTCGGCGGACGTCACGCCGTGCGCAGCGAGGTCGTCGAGCTCGGCGAGGACGAGCGAGAGCACCTCCTGGGCCCGCTCGGGCGCGGTCCCGACCGAGACGGCGAGAGTCCCCGCGTCGGCGTACGCCGCCCGGTCGGAGACGACCGAGTACGCAAGGCCGCGCTCCTCGCGGATCTTCTGGAACAGCCGGCTGGAGAGACCGCCGCCGAGGCTGTGGTTGAGGCAGGCGAGGGCGAAGCGCTCCGGGGCGCGCCGGTTGGGAGCCCGCACGCCGAGCACGAGGTGGGCCTGCTCGGTGTCACGCGAGGTCACGTCGAGGGTGACGAGCTCGTCACCGGGCGGGAGGCGCTGCGGCGCCGAGCCGGCCGGCCGGCCGGCGAAGCGCGCCTGGACGGCCTCGGCGAGCGCATCGTGGTCGACGTCGCCGGCGGCGGCGAACACGACGTTGCCCGCGCGGTAGTGCTGCTCGAAGAAGGAGCGGATCTCGGGCACGGTGACGTTGGTGATCACCTCGGGCAGGCCGAGCACCTCGCGCCCGAGCGGATGCTCGGGGAACATCGCCTCGGAGAAGCGCTCCTGCACCACGTCGGCGGGCTCGTCGAGGTGCATCAGCACCTCCTCGAGGATCACCTGCCGTTCGGAGTCGACCTCGTCGCTGCGCAACGCCGGGTCGAGCAGGATGTCGCACAGCACGCCCAAGGAGAGCTCGAGGTCGTCGGCGAGCGCCCTCACGTAGAAGGTCGTGTACTCCTTGGTGGTGAAGGCGTTCATGTCGCCGCCGACGGCGTCGATGTCCTCGGCGATCGAGCGCGCGCTGCGGTCCGGCGTCCCCTTGAACAAGAGGTGCTCGAGGAAGTGCGAGATCCCGGCCTGCTCTTCGGACTCGTCACGCGATCCCGTGCCGACCCAGAAGCCGAGGCTGGCCGAGCGCACGCCCGGCATCGCCTCGGTGACGAGCTCGATGCCGCTGTCGAGGCGGGAGAAGCGAATCACGCGCCGCTCCCGCCCTCGAACCGAGCGCCCGGCCGGCGCGCCGCGGCGCTCAGCGCCGGGTCCCGCGCCGGCGCGGGCCGGTGCTACGGCCCGGGGCGCTGCGGCTGCTGCTGCTGCTCGGTGCCGGCGCGCTCTCTCCCGGACCGAGGTCGCCGAAGTCGCGCTCGAGCTGGCTGGCGAACTCGTCCTCGAAGGAGATGCGCCGCGGGGCGCCCTCGCCGCCGGTGGCGGCCCCGGTGTCGTGCTCGCCGCCGCCGTTGCGGCTCGGGCGGTCCTGCGAGGAGCGGCTGGCGCGGGGCGCGCCGCCCTCCTCGCCGTCGCGCCCGGCGGGCGCGCCGCCGACCGGCTGGCCGTCCTCCCCGATCAGCGCCAGGGAGATCTTGCCCTGCGGATCGATGTCCTGGACGACCACGGTCACCTCGTCACCGAGGTTGAGCACGTCCTCGACGCGCTCGACGCGCTTGCCGCCGCCGAGGCGCGAGATGTGCAGCAGGCCGTCGCGGCCGGGGAGGATGTTGACGAAGGCGCCGAACTTGGTGATGTTCACCACCCGGCCCTGGTAGGTCGCACCGACCTCGGCGCTCGGCGGGTCGAGGATCAGCTCGATGCGCCGGCGGGCCTCGTCGACGGCGCTCGATTCCTTGGCCCCGATGGTGACCCGCCCGACGGTGCCGTCGTCGTCGACGGCGATGTCGGCGCCCGTCTCCTGCTGCAAGGTGTTGATCACCTTGCCCTTCGGGCCGATCACCTCGCCGATCTTGTCGATCGGGATCTCGAAGCTGACGATCTTCGGGGCGTTGGCCTTCACGCTGGCGGCGGGCTCGGCGATCGCCGCGGCGATCACGTCGAGGATGATGTTGCGGGCGTCGCGGGCCTGCAGCAGCGCCTGGCCGAGGACCTCTGCGTGGGAGCCCGTCGATCTTGGTGTCGAGCTGCAGCGCCGTCACGAAGTCGCGCGGTGCCGGCGACCTTGAAGTCCATGTCGCCGAAGGCGTCCTCGGCACCGAGGATGTCGGTGAGCGTCGTGTACTTGCCCTCGGCGTACACGAGGCCCATGGCGATGCCGCCGACGGGCGCCTTGATCGGCACGCCGGCGTCCATCAGCGAGAGGGTCGAGCCGCAGACCGAGGCCATCGAGGTCGAGCCGTTGGAGGAGAGCACGTCGGAGACGACCCGCAGCGTGTACGGGAACTCCTCCTCGGACGGCACCACCGGCAACAGCGCCCGCTCGGCGAGCAGGCCGTGGCCGATCTCGCGGCGCTTGGGGCCGCGCATGAAGCCGGTCTCGCCGGTGGAGAAGGGCGGGAAGTTGTAGTGGTGGATGTAGCGCTTGGTGTCCTCGACGCCGATCGTGTCGAGCATCTGGCTCATGCGCGGCATGCCGAGCGTGGCGACGGAGAGCACCTGGGTGTCGCCGCGCTGGAACAGACCCGAGCCGTGCGCGGTCGGCAGCAGGCCGACCTCGGCGGACAGCGGGCGGATGTCGGTCGGGCCGCGGCCGTCGATGCGCACGCCCTCTTCGACGATGCGCTTGCGCACGATCTTCTTGGTGTAGGCGCGCACGGCGGCCTTGATCTCGCGCTCGCGCCCGGGGAACTCCTCGCCGAGGGTGGCGACGATCTCGTCGGTGGCGGCATCGAGGGCAGACCCGCGCTCCGCCTTGCCCGTGATCGCGTTGGCCTTGGCGAGGGCGTCGGCGCCGACGGCGACGACCCGCTGGTAGACGTCGTCGCCGTAGTCGACGAAGAGCTCGTAGTGGATCGTCGGCTTCGACCCGGCGCGCTCGACGAGCTCGCGCTGCAGGGCGATCGACTCGCGGATCCAGGTCTTGGCCGCCTCGAGGCCCTCGGCGATCACCTCCTCGGTGACCTTCGGGGCGCCGTCCTGGTAGTACTGCCAGGCGTCCTCGGTGCCGCCGGCCTCGACCATCATGATCGCCACCTCGGGATCGCCCGATGCGGTGGTCTGGTCGGGAACCTCGCGGCCGGCGACGACGAGCTCGAAGGTCGAGTCGTCGCCCTCCTGGTAGCTCGGGAAGGGCATCCAACGGCCGTCGGTCGAGAACGCCAGGCGGACCGCGCCGATCGGGCCCTCGAAGGGGATGCCCGAGATCATGAGGGCGGCAGAAGCGCCGTTGATGGCGATGACGTCGTGCGGGTTGACCTGGTCGGCGCCGAGGATCGTGCCCGACGACGTGCACCTCGTTACGGAAGCCCTCGTCGAAGGCGGGGCGCAGGGGGCGGTCGATCAGGCGGGCGGTGAGCGTCGCCTGGTCGGTGGCGCGGCCCTCGCGGCGGAAGAACGAGCCGGGGATCTTGCCCGCCGCGTACATCCGCTCCTCGATGTCGACGGTGAGCGGGAAGAAGTCCTGCCCCTCGCGCACCTTGCGCGCCGCGGTGGCGGTGACGAGCACGATCGTGTCGCCGATACTGCGCCAGCACGGCGCCGTCTGCCTGCTGGGCGAGCTTGCCTGTCTCGAATGACAGGGTTCGGTCGGTCCCACTGATCGGGGCCGACACGGTGATGGCCTCGGCCATGTCGTCTCCTTCTGGTCTCGGCGCCCGGCGCTCGAGACCAGTTCCCAGTCGGCGGGCACCCGATCGGGCCGGGGACCCGGCGACTGGCAGCTGGCCGTCGCAGGCGCTGGCGACCGTCCGGTTGTCGGGGCGCTCGATGGGGTTCCCGACCTGCGGGTCCCGTCCGGGTGGGTGTGCGGCGAGCCGAGCGCCAGGCCGACCGCCCCGGTGCCGGTGCAGCCCGCGTCCGCGGGTGCTACCGGCGTGCGGCTCGTGTCAGGCGGTCAACGGCGGATGCCGAGGCGTGCGATGAGCGAGCGGTAACGGTCCACGTCGTTCGCCCGTACGTAGTCGAGCAAGCGGCGACGATGACCGATGAGCTTCATGAGGCCGCGCCGGGTGTGGTGGTCGCCGCGGTGGGAACGCAGGTGCTCGGTGAGGTGGTTGATCCGCTGGGTGAGGATCGCCACCTGCACCTCGGGCGAGCCCGTGTCGGTCTCGTGGAGCCGGTACTCGGCGATCGTCGCCGTCTTGTCAGGCATGCGCGATGGTGACCTTCGTGGAGAACGGTGTCGCCGGCGGCGGGCATCACTGCCACTCAGCGGACGTGCGGCCGCCGCGGCAAACGCCGCGGTCGGATCGACCGTGGTCGACGCAGGCAGGATAGCAGCTCAGGTGCTCACGCCCGGCTGGCCGCCGGCGGTCACGACGAGCCAGTCCCACATCCCGTCGGCCTCGTGGCCGCTCACCAGGCAGGCGATGCGGTAGCGGCCGGGACGCGAGGCGACGAAGCTGAATTCGTCGGTTGCGCCGCACGCGATGCCGTCGACGGGCTCGGGCGTCGAGGCACCGGCGAAGGCGATCGGGCCGCCCGAGGGGGCGATGGCCACGTCGTCGATCACCGCGCAGGAGTGGGTGAGCACCGTTGAGGCGTTGTAGCAGCTCACCTCCACGTTCCAGCCGGCGGGGACGTGCACGGTCATCGCCCCGGTCGAGTAGCCGTCGAAGTTGAAGCCGCCGTAGGTGCTCGTGTCGCTCGCGGTGAGCGTGAGCTCGACCGAGCGCGTGCCGGCGTCGACCCTCAGCACCTTGGCGGGCGGCAGCCTGGTCGCGGCGGGTGCCGACCCGCCGCAGGACGCCGCGGCGCCCGCCGCGGCGAGGACCGCTGCGAGAGGAGCGGCGTAGGCGGCACGTCGGACGAACGAGGGCCGGACCGAGGGCACGATCGAGCGCAGGTCCACCGGGTGCGAAGGTAGCGCCGCCCCGCCCCGACGCGTCTGGCGGCTCAGACGTCGAGCGGGTCGACCTCGACGCGCACGTCGAGCGCCGCGCTACCCGCCGCGGCGAGGGCAGTGGCAAGGGCAGTCGAGTCCTCGGCACGCACGAGCAGCGACCCCGGCGGGTGCCCGCCGCCGGCCGCCTCCCCCACCTCGAGCCCCTCGCAGCGCAACCTCGACGCCAGCTCCCCAGCCTCCGGCCCGCTCAGGAGGGCGAGCGCGGCGTAGGGGGGAGCTTGAGGCGGGCGCGGCGCTCGTCCTCGGACCGGGCGAGGATGCCGGGGTCACCGTGCACCAGCGAGCGCACGACGTCGTGCTCGGGAAGGCGCGTCTGCAGAACGAGGCGGCCGCCGCTTCCACCGCCGCCGGCGCCACCCCCGCCGCTCCCGATCCCGCCGGCGCCGCCCCCGCCGGCGCCACCGCCGCCGGCGCCACCGCGGCCGGCGCCACCGCGGCCGCCGACGAGGCGCGCCGCCCGCCGCGGCCAGCGTGAGCGCCTGCTCGGCGGCGCGTAGCCGCGGGGCGAGCAGCTCCTGGTCGAAGTCGAGGAACACCGCCAGCGAGGCCCGCCTGGCGCGGTGCAGCACGGCCTCGGTCCCGACGAGGACGCCCGCGCCCTCGAGCTCGGGCGCGTCGCGCTGTGATCCGGCCACCTCGAGCACCTGGAGCCCGGTCAGCGCGGCGAGCTCCTCGGCGGCGCCGGCGGCGCCGATGCGCACCCGGCGCAACCTGCCCGACCCGCACGAGCCGCAGACCCGTGGCCGGCTGGCGCCGCAGGCCGGGCACTCGAGGCCGGGCGAGCCGACCTGCCGCGCCGGCGCCGCCGGCTCGTGCATCGCCGACCCGCAGCCCGTGCAGCGGGTCAGCTCGCCGCACTCGCCGCAGGCGAGGAGCCGCACGCGCCCGGTCCGGTTGAGCACGCACACCACGGGAAGCTCGGGCTGCCGGCGCCTGGCGGCTCGGATCAGCTCGGCGAGGCGTGGCGAGTAGCGGCCGCTTCGCGGGTCGTCGGCGCGCCGGTCGAGCACCTCGACGGGCGGCCAGCCGGAGCGCTCGAGGAGGCGGGAGACCGCCACCGTGACACCGAGGTGGCGCAGCTCGAGCGGCGGGCAGGCGCTGACCAGGAGCAGCGTGGCCCCGGCGCGCCGGGCCCGCTCGGACAGGACAACGGGCGCGGACCACGTCGGGGCGCGCGTCTCGGCGTAGGCCTCGTCGTGGGCGTCGAGGACGACGGCCGCCCGTAGCTGCGGGAGCGGAGCGAAGGCGGCGGCGCGAGCGCCGACGACCACCCGGCCACCGCAGGCGGCCGCCTCCCAGTCGTCAGGGAGCGGCGCGACCGGCGTGCCGCGGCGGCGCAACAGGCCGCTCAGCACGTCGACGTCGTGCCGCTCGGGCACGAGCACGAGGACGCCGTCCGGCCCGCCGAGCTCGGACAGCACAGCCTCCACGACCTCGAGGCGGCGCGACGCCGGCGGGAGGCGCAGCCAGGCGGCCCCGACGGCCAGGCCGGCCCGCACGGCCTCGGGGACCGTGGCGGCGGGCAGGCCCGCGGCCGGCGCCGGCACCGGCGGCCGAGCCGCCGCGGCGCCGGCGGGGATCGGAGCGCCGTTGTCCGGCGGGAACCCCGGTCGGGGGCGCACGATGCGGCCCGGCGAGCCGGCGAGCAGGAACGGCCGCAGCCGTCCGGCGTAGCGCCACGCCGCCCAGCGGGCAAGCTCGACCACCGCGGCAGGGGGGCCCGCCGAGACGATCGCGGCGACCGGCTTGAGGGCGCCGGAGTCCGCCGGCGCCTCCCGGGAGAAGGAGAGCACCCAGGCGCGAACGCGCCGGTTGCGCAGCTCGACGCGCACGATGCCGCCGACGGCGAGCGCCGCGGCCATCGCCTCGGGCACCTCGTAGTCGAAGACCCGGTCGAGCCCCGAGACGTCCGGCAGGACGGCCGCGGCGCGCGGCGTGGCGAGCGCCCCGTCGTTGCCCCGCGCCGTCACCGCCCCCGGTCCACAGACCTCGACGGTACTCCCAGGCCTGCGTGCTGCCGGTGACTGCGTGCCGGTGAAACAGCCCGCAGGTAGGGTTGCGATCGTGACGGTTGCGGCCTCACCTGCCGGTTACGGCATCGACGACCTCGTCGAGCTCAGGTCCAAGCTCGGCCTCGTACACCTCGAGCTCGATCCGTGGGGGAGCTTGATCGTGACGCCGGCCAGCGACGAGCACGAGACGGCGATCGCCGTGCTGCACGCCCAGCTCGTCGAACAGCTTCAGCTGCCGGCCGGGTGCGTCCGGTCCAACAGCCCGGCGTGGCAGCCCGTCGAGGGCAAGGGGTACGTGAACGTTCCCGACGCCACCGTCGTCGCGCCGGGCTGGCGTCGCGTCGGTGAGGCGGGCCTCGAGCCGCCGCCCCTGCTCGTCGTCGAGGTTGCCTCGCCGTCGACGCGCCGAGTCGACCACACGCGAAAGCTGTCGGACTATCGCGCCGGCCGGGCGACGCTGTACCTGATGGTCGACCTGCCACGACGCCGCGGCAGCCCCGCTGTCTTCGAGCTGTGGGACTTCACGACCGGCGAGTCGCGGATCTCGCTCGACACGATCGAGCTCACCGTCGCCGGCAACGCCGTTCGTCTCGAGCTCACCGGCCTCGTCGACAGCGCCTGACCGCCACCGGCGGCCCCGGCGAGCCCGCCGGCGGGCCCGGCGACCTCAGAGCCCGAGAGCCCGGCGCAGCTCGTCGACCCGGTTCGTCACCTCCCAGGTGAACTCGGGCTCGTGGCGCCCGAAGTGCCCGTAGGCGGCGGTGCGCTTGTAGATCGGCCGGCGCAGCTCGAGGTCACGGATGATCGCCGCCGGCCGCAGGTCGAACAGGTCGTCGAGGGCGAAGCTGATCTTCAGCGGGTCGACCACCTCGGTGCCGAACGTGTCGACCATGATCGCCACCGGACGGGCGACGCCGATCGCGTAGGCCACCTGCAGCTCGCAACGGCGCGCCCGCGCCGGAGGCGACGACGTGCTTGGCCACCCAGCGCGCCGCGTACGCAGCGGAGCGGTCGACCTTGGAAGGGTCCTTGCCGGAGAAGGCCCCGCCGCCGTGGCGGGCGGCGCCGCCGTAGGTGTCGACGATGATCTTGCGGCCGGTGAGGCCGGCATCGGCGCGCGGCCCGCCGAGCTCGAACTTGCCCGTCGGGTTGACCAGCAGGCGCATCTCGCTCGTGTCGAGCGACTCGGGCAGCGTCGGCTCGATGACGTGCGCGACGAGGTCGGGGTAGAGCTGGGAGTCGATCGCCACGCCGCCCTGGTGCTGGGTGGAGATGACAATCGTGTCGACCGCCACCGGGCGGCCGTCCTCGTAGCGGATGCTCACCTGGGTCTTGCCATCGGGGCGCAGGTAGGGCAGCAGCCTGGACTTGCGCACCTCGGCGAGTCGAGCCGCGAGGCGGTGGGCGAGCCAGATCGGCATCGGCATCAGGTCGCGCGTCTCGTCGACGGCGTAGCCGAACATCATCCCCTGGTCGCCTGCGCCCTGAGCCGAGAGCGGGTCCTCGCCGGCGGCGCCCGTGCGCGCCTCGAGGGCGCGGGTCACGCCCTGGTCGATGTCGGGCGACTGCTCGCCGATGGAGACGATCACGCCACAGGTGTTGCCGTCGAAGCCCGTGTCCTCGCGGTCGTAGCCGATCTCGCAGATCGTCTGACGCACGAGGCTGCGGATGTCGACGTAGGTGGTCGTCGTCATCTCGCCTGCCACCGCAACGAGACCGGTGGTGAGCAGCGTCTCGCAGGCCACCCGTCCCATCGGGTCCTCGGCGAGGACGGCGTCGAGCACCGCGTCGGAGATCTGGTCGGCGATCTTGTCCGGATGCCCCTCGGTCACCGACTCCGAGGTGAAGGTGTAGCTCGTCATCGTCCTCGCCTTTCGCCTACGGGCCGCGTGATGGTTGCACCTTGCCTGCGTGGTCGCCACCGGCGTCGTCCGCTGCGTGCTCGTGCGGCGGCGTACCGGGCCCGGCGAGCTCCGCGCCGTGCGGGCCCGCCGGAGCGTCTGTGCCGCCCCGCGCGCGCAGCGCGACGACAGCGTCGAGGACGGCGCCCGCGATCGTACGCTTCGGGGCGAGCGCGATCTCACGACGCGAGCCGTCGCGCCCGAGGATCGTCACGGCGTTGGTGTCGTGGGCGAAGCCCGCGCCGGGTGCGCCGACGTCGTTGGCCACGATCAGGTCGAGGTCCTTGGCCTCGAGCTTGCCGGCAGCCCGGGCGAGGGTCTCGGCTGCCCCGCCGGTCTCGGCGGCGAAGCCGACGAGCACCTGTCCGGGACGGCGCGACCGGCCGAGGCCGGCGAGGATGTCGGGCGTCGGCTCGAGCACCAGCTCGGGAACGCCGTCGGACTTGTGCAGCTTGCTCGCAGCCTGCTCCTTCGGGCGGAAGTCGGCGACCGCGGCGGCCATCACGACGACGTCGTGGCTGGGCGCGAGCTCGGCGACGGCGTCGGCCATCTCGGCCGCGGTCTCGACGCGGCGCAGCGTTGCGCCGCGGGGTGCCGGCAGGTCGGAGGTGCTGACGAGCGTCACGCTCGCGCCGCGCCCGAGCGCGATCTCGGCGATGGCGTGGCCCTGCTTGCCCGACGAGCGGTTGCCGATGAAGCGAACGGGGTCGATCGGCTCGCGGGTGCCGCCGGCGGTGACGAGCAGCGCCAGCCCGGCGAGGTCGCGCCGGGGCGCGCCGGCGGGCGTTGCGCCCGCGCCGGGGCGGGCCGCGACGACGCCCTCGACGCCGTGCCCGGCGAGCACCTCGCCCGCAGCAAGGACGATCTCGGCCGGGTCGGGCAGGCGCCCGGCGCCGACGTCGCCCCCGGCGAGGCGGCCGTATGCCGGCGGCAGGACGTGCACGCCCCGGCGGGCGAGGGTCGCCAGGTTGTCCTGCACGGCGGCGTGCTCCCACATCTCGGTGTGCATCGCCGGGCAGACCAGCACCGGGGCGCGGGTGGCGAGCAACGTCGCCCCCAGCAGGTCGGCGGCGATGCCGGAGGTCAGCTCGCCGAGCAGGCGAGCCGTCGCGGGCGCGACGAGGACGAGGTCGGCGCGCCGGCCGAGGCGGGTGTGCGGGATGGGGTCGGCGGCCTCGAACAGCTCGGTGCGCGCCGGCTCGGTGGCGAGCGCCGAGAAGGTGGCGACGCCGACGAAGCGGGTCGCGGCCTCGGTGAGCACGGGCAGGACGTGGGCGCCGGCGTCGACGAGCAGCCGGCAGACCTCCACCGCCTTGTAGGCGGCGATGCCGCCGCACACCCCGAGGACGACGACGGCGCCGCGCAGGCCGTGCGGAGCTCCGCCGGCGTCGGCGCCGCCTTGGGCCGTCATCGAGCCGTACCGGGCCGTCCCGCGCCGCGACATGTCGCAGGCGACGCGAGGGTCGGGACGGTCATTCGGGTCGGGACGGCTCGGGACGACCCGGTCACGGGTTGGCGCTCGCCGCGTGGCGCGAGGCGCCGTCCCGGCGGGCTACTCCTGCGGGTCGCCGGGCTCGGACCCGGCGCCCTCGTCGCCGTCCGCCGGTGCGCCGTCGTGTGCCTCGAGCACCAGCTCGGCCACCGTGGCGCTCGGGGGCAGCTCGCTCATGTCGGCCCCGAGGGCTCCGAAGGGCTCGTTGGCCTCGGCGTCGTCGACGACCTCCTCGGGGGCCACCCGGGGCGCTCCCGCCTGCACCTTGCCGGCGGCGATCTCCTCGAGGGCGATCGACAACGGCTTGCGGGCCACCGAGGCGACCTGCGGAGGCACGATCGCGCCGAGACCCTCACCGAGCTGGTTGAAGTACGAGTTGATCTGGCGGCCGCGCTTCGAGGCGAGGGTGACCAGGGTGAACTTGGAGTCGACCGTCTCGAGCAGGACCTCGATCGGTGGGTCGATCATCGTGCTGCGCTGATCTGCCATGACGCTCCTAGGCTGAGCCGGGCGGGCCGGGTTGGGCCGGCCGGTCCGTGGTGAGCCGGCCATTCATCCGGCGCGTGGGCGCGTCAGATCGAACGGCCCCCTCGCGAACTCTCGATGATAGCGGTGAGCTCGTCGAGCGCGCGCCCGAGGTCGTCGTTGACCACGACGTGGTCGGCGATGCGCTGCGCCGCGCTCCACCTCCACATCGCCGAGCTCGAGGCGGCGCCGCACGTGGTCCTCGCTGTCGCCGCGGCCGCGCAGGCGTGTCTCCTGCTCCTCGCGAGAGGGCGGGAGGAGCAGGATGACACGCACGTCGCCGGCGCAGTCCCCACGGGTGCGCTCGAGCACCTGCTCGGCGCCCTGGACGTCGATCTCGAGGACGAGGTCCTCGCCCTCGGCCACCTCCGGGCTCGGGGAGCCGTAATACTCCCCGAGGACCGTCGCCCACTCGAGGAAGCCGCCGGCCTTGGCCCGCTCGAGGAACGTGGCGCGGTCCACGAACGCGTAGTCGTCCTCGGTCTCGAGGGGCCGGGGCCGGCGCGTGGTCCAGGATCGCGACAGCACGAGCCGCGGGTCGCGCTCCACAAGGCGCCGGACGAGCGTTCCCTTGCCGGCGCCGCCCGGGCCGATGACGACGAAGATCAGGGTCGGGCGACAGCCTCGAGCAGCTGTTCGCGCTGCTTGCCGCCGAGTCCTTGCAGGCGCCGGGTCTCGCTGATCCCGACCTGCTCCATGAGGCGGCGAGCCTTCACCTTGCCCGTACCCGGGAGGGACTCGAGGACCGCCAGGACCTTCATCTTGCCGACGATCTCGTCGCTGTCGGCCTTGCCAAGGAGTTCCTGCAAGCTGACGCGCCCGGTCTTCAGGTGGTCCTTCAGCTCTGCGCGCTCCTTACGGGCCTTGGCGGCCTTGTCGAGCGCTGCCTTCCGCTGTTCGGGTGTGAGAGTGGGAGGTTGGGGCATGGCCAGGTACGATAGCGCAGGTCATCGCCGCACACCACGACCATCGGCGCGCGTGTGAGGATGAGCGGTCCGCGGTCGAACCTTCGGTGAGGCGCACGCGGGAGGCTGCGGCACGGCGGGAGCCGGCCGCTCGAGGTTCGGGCCGGGGGGCCGAGGGAGGCAGGACGACGTGGCGAACGTGCTCGAGGTTGAGGGCCTGAGAACCGAGTTCCACCTTCGTGACGCCAACGTGAAGGCGGTCGACGGGGTCTCGTTCTCGGTCGGCGAAGGCGAGTGCGTCGGGCTGGTCGGCGAGTCCGGATGTGGCAAGTCGACCACCGGCCTGTCGATCATGAAGCTGCTGCCCAACGTCGGGCACATCACCGCGGGCTCGGCCAGCCTCGGCGGGCGGGACCTCGTGCCGCTGCCCGAGCCCGAGATGCGCAGGCTGCGCGGCAACGACGTGGCGATGATCTTCCAGGACCCGATGACGTCGCTCAACCCGACCTGGACCATCGGGCGCCAGATCGCCGAGCCCGTCCGATTGCACCGCGGCGCGAGCAAGCAGCAGGCACGCGAGCGCGCGCTCGAGGTGCTCACCCTCGTCGGCATGCCCCGCCCCGAGGAGCGCCTCGACTACTACCCCCACCAGCTCTCGGGCGGTCTGCGCCAGCGCGTGATGATCGCCATGGCGCTGGCCTGCGACCCCAAGCTGCTCATCGCCGACGAGCCGACGACGGCGCTCGACGTCACCATCCAGGCGCAGATCCTCGACCTCATCGACGACCTCCGCCAGCGGCTCAAGATGGCGGTGCTGCTGATCACCCACGACATGGGGGTCATCGCCTCGCGCACCGACCGTGTCATGGTGATGTACGCCGGCAAGATCGTCGAGGGCGCCAGCACCGACGAGCTCTTCGCCGCGATGCGCCACCCCTACTCCGAGGCGCTGCTCTCCTCGATCCCGCGCCTCACCCAGGACCGCAGCCGGCGGCTGTACTCGATCCCCGGCCTGCCGCCGGACCTGTCCAGCGAGATCGTCGGCTGCCGTTTCGCCCAGCGCTGCCGGTACGCCACCGACGAGTGCCGCCAGCAGGAGCCGCTGCTCGCCCCCGGGCTGGTCGCGCCGAGCCCCGGCTCGGGCGTCGGCGACACCGCCTCCCCCTCGGTGCTCGGCGCCAACCCGACCGGCGAGCACGTCGTGGCGTGCTTCCACCCCGTGGGCGTCTCAACGGCGGTGGGCGGGGCCGGCGCCGGTCTCGCCGCAGCCGCCCTCGACCGCCTCGGGCGCGCCGACCCAGCGGCGAGCCTCACCGGGGACCCGCTCGACGTGGCGGTGGAGCTGCCGGGCGAGACCCCCCTCGCGCCGGCCGCCCCGCCGGGCGCGGCAGCCCCGGCAGCCGCCGTCCCGCTCGATGACGCTGCGGTCGGAGCGGCCGGGCAGATGCTGCGCGACGAGGACACCTTCAGCGCCGTGGCCGGCGCGTTCGCTGCGAGCGCCACCGGCGGGGCCGGCGTCGCGTACGTCGCCGAGCGGCCGCCCGGATGGGGCAACGGCTCGGCCGGCGGCTGGTGGCCGGGGGGCGACGACGACCCCTTCGCCGGCGCGCCGGTCGTGCTCGAGCTCGACCACCTGGTCAAGGAGTACTCGGTCACCTCGGGTGCCGTGGTGCAGCGCAAGGTGGGCACCGTGAAGGCGGTGTCGGACGTGTCGTTCACCGTGCACCGCGGCGAGACCTTCGGCCTCGTCGGCGAGTCCGGGTGCGGCAAGACGACCATCGGCCGGCTCGTGGTCGCGCTGGAGCGCCCGACGGCCGGACAGGTGCGCTTCGAGGGGCAGACGATCTCGTCGTTGCACGGCGCCGAGCTGCGGGCGCGCCGGCGCGACCTGCAGCTCATGTTCCAGGACCCTTACGCGTCGCTCGACCCGCGCATGCGCGTCGGCTCGATCGTCAGCGAGCCGCTCGTCGTGCAGCGGATCGGGTCCCGCCAGGAGCGCCGGGCGCGGGTCAACGAGCTGCTCGGCGAGGTGGGCCTCGCCTCGCGCTCGTCGTCGCTCTACCCTCACGAGTTCTCCGGCGGCCAGCGCCAGCGGATCGGGCTCGCCCGTGCGCTCGCCCTCAATCCCCACCTGATCGTCGCCGACGAGCCGGTCTCCGCGCTCGACGTGTCGATCCAGGCGCAGATCCTCAACCTGATGCGCTCCTTGCAGCAGACGCACGGGCTGACCTACGTCGTCATCTCCCACGACCTCGCCGTGATCAAGTACCTCGCCGACACCATCGGGGTGATGTACCTCGGCAAGCTGGTCGAGGTCGGCCCGGCCAACGAGGTCTACGCGCGCACGGCTCACCCCTACACCCAGGGGCTGATCGACACGATCCCCATGCCCGATCCCGTGCTCGCCCGCGCCCGGCGGCGGGAGGCGGTGCGCGGCGAGCTGCCCTCGGCCATCAACCCGCCGAGCGGCTGCCGGTTCCGCACCCGTTGCCCGCTCGCCCAGGACGTCTGCGCCGAGGTCGAGCCGCCGATGATCCCCTTCGGACCGCGTCATCAGGCGGCATGCCACTTCCCGCTGCAGAACCCCACCGGCGTCCCGGTCGGGGCGACGGCGGGCGCCGCCAGCACCGGCTCCGCGTCCTAACCACGGCCGGCGGCCGGCGGCCGGCCCGCGGCGTCCGCTCAGCGGCGCTGTAGCCGCACCTCGAGGGCGTCGCGCAGCGCGTCGCCGATGAAGTTGAGGGCGACCACGACGAGCACGATGCACAGTGCCGCCGGGTAGATCTCCCACCAGTAGCCGTTGAACAGCGTCGTCACGCCGTTGGAGAGCATCGAGCCCCAGTCGGTCTGCGGCGGCTGGACGCCGAGGCCGAGGAAGCCGAGGGCGGCGAGGTAGAGGATCGCGTCGGCGACCTGGAAGGTGGCGTTGACGACGATGGTGCCCACGGCGTTGGGGATGATGTGCCGCACGACGATTCGCCGGCTGCGCCCGCCCATCACCCGAACGGCCTGCACGTACTCGCGCGTCCGTAGGGTGAGCGTCTCGCCGCGCACCAGGCGCGCCGGCACTAGCCAGGCGAGGAAGCCGATCACGAGGATGAGCAGCGGCAGGGAGTTGTTGAAGATCACGGTGAGGGTGATGAGCAGGAACAGCACCGGCATCGGAGAGCAGGATGTCGACGACGCGCATCAGCACGGCGTCGACCACGCCACCGAAGAACCCGGCGACCGCGCCGTAGAGCACGCCGATGACCGTGGCGAGGGCCGCCGCGGCGAAGCCGACCGATCAGAGAGTTCTGGCCGCCGAACATGAGGCGCCCGAGCAAGTCGAACCCGGTGGCGTCGGTGCCGAGGAGGTGGTCGGCGCTGGGGGGGCTGTTCTGCAGTCGCGCTCGCCAGCGCGGCATTCGTGTCGGTCTGGTTGGTGTGGTAGAAGAACGGCCCGACGAAGCAGAACAGCACCATGAAGACGATGACGGCGACGCCGACCACGGCGAGGCGGTTCTCGAGGAAGGTCCTCGTGATGATCCGTGCCAGGCCGCCGGTCTCGGCAGCCTCGCCGCCCTCGGGCGGGGTCAGGCTCTGCGCCGGCTCGATCGACTCCCGCTCGACCTCGAGCGCCAGCTCCTCGGGCTCTAGTACCACGTCGTCACCAGTACCACGTCGTCACCACCGGCTCGTCCGGCGGATTCGTCCTCGCTGCCGGGTCAGGCATAGCGGATCCTCGGGTCGACGACCGCGTAGAGCAGGTCGGCGATCAGCGAGCCGGCGACCGTGGCGATCGTCGCCACGAGCGTCGTGCCGAGCAGGGTGGGGATGTCGATCTGCTCGGCGGCGGTCACCGTGAGCAGGCCCATCCCGGGGTAGTTGAACACCGTCTCGGTGATCACGGCCCCGCCGACGATGGGGGCAGCGAGAGTCCGAGCAGCGTGACGATCGGGATCAGCGCGTTGCGCAACGCGTGGCTGTAGAGCACCCGGCGCGGGCTCGCCCCCTTGGCGCGCGCCGTGCGGACGTAGTCCTGGGTGAGCGCCTCCATCATCGAGGATCGCATGTACCGGCTGAACGAGGCGATGGTGATCGCCGACAGGGTCAGCACCGGAAGGACGAAGTAACGAGGGTCGGCGATGATCCCGCTGACGTTGTTGTTGTTCGGCTGGCTGATCGTGAACCAGCCCAGCTTGATGATGAACACCTCGATCAGCAGGAGGCCGACGAAGAAGCTCGGCATGGCGTAGAGCACGAACGACACGCCGGTGAAGAAGTAGTCGACGACCGTGTTCCGCCTCACCACCTGCAGGATGCCGAGCGGGATGGCGACGATCAGCGTGAGCACCAGCGAGCAGCCGACGAGGAGCAAGGTCTTCGGCAGCCGCTGGCCGATCAGCGAGGAGACCGACTGGTTGAACTTGTAGGAGTAGCCGAGGTCCTGATGCACGACCAACTGGCGTAGGTAGCGCCAGAACTGGTCCCAGAGCGGAAGGTTGTAACCGTTCACCTGGTTGAAGTTCTGGATCGCCGCCGGCGTGGCCCGCGTGCCGAGCGTGGCACGCGCCGGTCCGCCCGGGACAGCGTGGAACAGGATGAAGATCAGCAAGACGACGCCGATGATGACGATCAGGGCTTGGATCAGCCTGCGGATGAGGTACCCGAGCGTGATGCGCTCCTTGTCGTGAGTGAGGGTGGTCGTGCGGTGCCCTAGCCGCCGGCCGTCTGGCTCCGGCCTGCGCACCCCGTGCCGTGCCCCTGGTCCCCGGGCGATCCGGGAACCAGGGACAGCGGTCACGACTACCCCGTCGCGCCCGACGGGAGCGAGGGGCGGTGGCGGTTACGAGCCGGAGATGGTCCAGTTCTCCGGGGTGAGGGCGATCAGCGGGTTCTGCGGCCTGGTGCCGTGCAAGCCGTTCTTGATCTCCGAGAGCTGCTGGAACGTGCCGGGCTGCCACAGCACCGGGGACTGCTCGGTGATGAAGCGCACGTACTTGTCGAAGAACTGCGTACCGGCCTGGAAATCGGTGGCCTTGATCAGGCTGTCGGCGATGCTGTTGGAGTAGCCCTCGTTGTTCGCCAGCGAGCCGGTCTGGAAGAGGTCCTCGCCCGTCGGGTAGTAGTCCGGGGCGTACAGCCAGCCGCCGTAGGCGCCGATCTGCCAGGCGCAGGCCGACGTGCCCCGCTTGCACACCGCAGTGTTGGAGATGATCACGGAGAAGGCCTCGAACTTCGGCGTCACGTGGATTCCCAGGCTCCCCCACGACTCGACCTCGGAGGTGACCCGCTCGGCGAACGACGTCGAGCCGGCCTCGGCGAGCATGTTGAACGACAGCGGGCTGCCCTTCGGGATGCCGTTGCCGCACCCGCCGCTCGCGCCGCAGACGTCCGTGCCGCCGGGGTTGATCGTCCAGCCGTGCGAGGTGAGCAGCTTGCCGCGCCGTCGACGGGCTGTACGGCCAGGGGTTGCTGCGCTCGGCGGCGGAGTACGGGGTCGGCGGGAAGAGGGGCACGGGGCCGTCGTCGGTGACGCCGTAGCCCTTGTAGATCGTCTTCAGCAAGAGCGGCTGGTCGATCAGGCTGACCATCGCCTGGCGGATGTAGGGCTGCTTGAACTCCGGCCCGGCGACGCCGTTGGAGTTCTCGTTGATCACCCAGTAGTGCGTCTCCCACGCCGCCCACGGCACGAGCTGGTAGTTGCCCGCCAGCGCCGGGAAGTTGGGTCCGGGCTGGCTCGGGCTCGGGGCCGGGGACTTCACGTCCTCGGCGGGCAGGTAGCCGTAGTCGGTGCTGCCCGAGAGCAGCGAGGAGAACTCCGCCGAGTTCGAGGTGAAGTTCTGCTCGACGAACTGAGCGAGCTTCGGCTTGGTCGGGCCGGAGTAAGCCGTGTTCGGGACGTAGACGATGTTGCCGGTCTCGCTGTAGGACTGCAGCTTCCACGGGCCGTCGACGACGCTCCAGATCGGGCTCGTGGGCCACGACGCCGAGGCGCTGCCGACCGTCGAGCTGTTCGTCGGGTTGAAGCCGGACTGGATCGAGAGGAAGTCGAACACCGCCTCACACGCCTTGGCCGCGGCCGACGCTGGCTTGCCCGTCTTGTCGACCGTCACCGAGGCGAACGAGGCCGACGAGCAGCCGCCGCTGCCGGCCGCGCCGGTCAGCGAGGTGACGTCCCAGGCGATCGGCATCGGCGTGATCTCGGAGAGCTCGTTGTAGGTGAACCAGTTCGCGTTCACGCCGCCGGTGAGGTGCATGACCACGGTGTTGCCGCTCGCCGAGATCGAGCTGACGTCGTCGGGGAAGGTGCCAGGGATGTAGCCGCCGTAGCCGCCGATCCCGTCGACCGCTTTCTGCATGTTGATCCAGAAGAGGACGTCCTTGGCGTTGATGGTCTCGCCGTTCGACCACTTCCAGCCCTTCAGGTTGATCGTCACGGTGCGGTTGCCGTTCGAGTACACCGGCGCGGCCGCCAGCGAGTCCGCGCTGTTCAGCTGGATCTGGCCGCCGTCGGCGAAGAAGTACAGCGGCCGGTACAGAAGCCAGCTGAAGTACTGCTGGTTGGGCACCGTGAAGGTCTGCGGGCCCTCCATCGGGAAGATGAAGGTCGGACCTCCTGCCGCCGGCAGGGCGAAGCTCGCCGTGCCAGACCCCTGCTGGGGCCGCACCGAGTGCGCCGACGCCTCCGTCGCCGTCATTCCGACCCCGAGCGCCACGGTCGTCACCGCCAAGGCGCCAATGCCTGCTCGTACCGCCATCGGCCGCTTTCGGATCGTTGCCATTGCCCCCTCCTTGTCGTGATGCACCCCCGGGAGACCACTCCCGTCGGGATGTCCCGGGTTACGTGCTTGCCACGTCTCCCGCTTCGTCACCTGATCGTAACCTACCGACACCGGGCGCAGAGCCCGCGTGCGCCAGCGCGCGGAGCACACATGACCCAACCCTCATGAGCCTACTCACCTTTGCTCACCTGCGCCGATGACCGGCAAACCTCATAGCCGGCCAGCTGGCCGGGCGACAGGCTACTCACGCCGCCGCGGCCCGGTCAGGATTTGGCGAAGTACCAGTCCTCGGGGTCGAGGTTGAGGTAGGGGCTCTGCGGGACGACACCCTGCAAGGCCTTCTGGACCTCGGTGATCTGGTAGGTGGGTTCCGGTTGCCAGATCACGGGGAGCTGCTCGGCGACCTCGTCGGCGTACTGCGTGAGGTCCGCTGAGCCGAAATCCGTCTGCGCGATCAGCGCGTCGACGCTCGGGCTCGAGTACGAGCCGACGTTCTGCACGGCGCCGGTCTCGAACAGGTTCTCGCCGCTCGGGTAGTGGTCGGGGATGTAGAGCGGGCCGCTGCCCCACTCCTCGGCGGCCCAGGTGCAACCGGACCCAGCGCAGCGGGTCGCGCCGCTACCGCTGCTGGTCGCGCTCACCGTGATCCCCGCCTCGGCGAAGGCGGCCTGCTCGCCGGCGACGAGCTCGGCCAGCTGCCCACCGCTGCCGGTGTACTGCAGGCTGAAGGCGGCCGGGGTGCCGGCCGGGACGCCGCACTTGGCGGCGGCGGCGCAGACCGAGGTGCCGTAGCGCTTGACCGTCCAGCCGTGGGCCTTCAGCAGTGAGACGGCCGCCGCGGGGTCGTAGCGGTAGGCGCCCTGCTCGTCGCCGGCGGCAAGGAATGGCGACTGCGGCAGTGACGGCACGGGCCCGTAGGTCGCGAGCGCGTACCCCTTGTAGACCGTCTGCACCTCGGCGGGCTGGTCGACGAGCAGCTGCAGCGCCTCGCGGAAGTAGAGCTGGCCGAACAACCTGCCGGCCTCGCCGCCGTCGGCGACCGAGTCGAAATTGAGCGCCGTGTAGTTGATGCCGTAGCCGTACCAAGGCGCGATCTCGAAGGCACGAAGGCGCGAGCTGTTCGCGCCCGGCGTCATCGGGGCGGGAGCCGGTGAGGTGACCTTGTCGTAGGGCAGGTAGCCGACCGTGAGCTGGCCGGCGGCGAGGGCGTTGAACTCCGCCGTGCTCGAGGCGTAGGGCAGCTCGACGAACTGCGAGATCATGGGCCTGACGGGGCCGGAGTAGCGGCGGTTGGGCACGAAGACCGCCTTGCCGCTGGCGTCCATCGACGAGAGCTCGAAGGGGCCGTCGGCGACGCCCCACAGCGGGTTGGTGGCGTAGCTGCCGATCGAATTGTTCGGCGCCGCCGGCTTGCTCGGGTCGAAGCCCGACTCCTTCTCCAGGTACGCGTACACCGCCGCGCAGGACCGGGCGGCTGCGGACAGCGGGCGCACGTCGGTTCCGGCGGAGCTCTCCCTCACCGTCACGGACTGGTACGAGGCCGTGCCGCAGGCCTGAGAGCCGGCCGCTTCGCCCGAGCCGGAGACGTCCCAGGCCATCGGGAAGGGTGTGATCTGGGAGAGCTCGTTGTAGGTGAACCAGTCCTCGTTCACCGCACCGGTCAGCTGGATGGTCAGGCTGCGCGAGGACCGCACGCTCACCGAGGCGACGTCGTCGGGCAACGCCCCCTTGGAGTAGGCCGCCCAGACGAGCTTCTCCACCTTGTCCATGTTCAGCCAGAACTCGACGTCCTGGGCAGTGACGCTCTCGCCGTTGGACCACTTGTAGTCCTTGAGCGTGAGGGTGACGGTCTTTCCCCCGTTGGCGTACGAGGGCGGGTCGGCGAGCGAGTCCCCGGTGTTCAGCACCGGGCTGCCGTTCTGGCCGAAGAAGTACAGCGGACGGTACATGAGGTACTGGAAGTCCGAGGTGTTCACCGTGCCGTAGAAGCGCGAGCTCATGAAGGGGAAGATGAAGCTGGGCGGGCTCCCCGCCGGCTCGGCGAAGTACACCGTCCCGCCGGCGATCGCGCCCGAGGGCGCGCCGGGGTGGGCGCCGAGCGATCTCGGCCCGGACGAGAAGGCGCCAGAGAAGGCGGTGCCGGGCGCGAGCGCGATCAGGCAGGCCGTCACGCCGAGCGCGGACGCCGAGGCAGCCGCGAGAGCGACCCGCAGCGACACCCCCCGCGTTCGGATTGCTGTCACTGCCCCTCCTCGACGGCCATCCCCCAATCTCCCCCGGCGGTCGTCCCGTGTTCCGGCGGAGCCGCTGACCGTAGCGGGATCGTAACCTCGCGCCGCGACCCCGCAGGCTGCGCGGTGCCGGCGGCCTCAGCGGTGCGCGGCGCCGACCAGGTCGGACGTGGCCGCGATGCCGCTGCGGGCGCACCACTGCTCGAGCTCGTTCCGGACACGCAACGGGGCGCGGGGGTCGAGCAGGGTCGCCGTGCCGACCTGCACCGCGCTCGCCCCGGCGAGCATCAGCTCGACGGCGTCCTCGCCGCGGGCGACCCCGCCGACCCCGACGATCGGCACGCCCGGAAAGGCATCGAAGCACTCCCAGACGGCGCGCACGGCGACGGGGCGCAGCGCCGGCCCGGACAGCCCGCCGAAGCCGGCGCCGAGCGTCGGCCGGCGGCGGTCGAGGTCGATCGACATCGCCGGCATGCTGTTGACCAGCACGAGGCCGGCAGCGCCCCCCGAGAGCGCTCCGGCGGCGATCTCGGTGAGGTCGGCGACCGCCGGCGAGAGCTTGGCGAAGCGCGGCAGGCGGCATGCCGCGGCGGCGGCGACGGCATCGGCGGTCGCCGAGGCGGACTGAGCGAACATGCGCCACCCGCCGGCGCGGCTGCGGCGGTCCTCGCCGCCGGCGGCGGCGACGCCGTCGGCGCCCGCAGGGGCCGGCGGGGCGCCGGCCCGGTCGTGGTGGTTCGGGCAGGAGACGTTCACCTCGACGGCCACCAGGCACGGATCGGCTCCGGCGAGCAGCTCGGCGGCAGCGGCGAACTCCTCGGGCGTGCGGCCCCAGATCGAGGCGATCACCGTCGCGCCCGCCCGGGCCAGCCGCGGAAGGTCGTGCTCGATCCACGCCGCGACGCCGGGACCTTGCAGCCCGACGCTGTTCAGCATCCCGCCGTCGACGCCGACGACGCGGGGCGCGGGATTGCCCCGCCATTCGAAGGCGGCAAGAGACTTGACGACGACGGCGCCGAGCTGCGCCAGGTCGACGTAGGCGCCGAGCTCGGCGCCGTGCCCGCTCGTGCCGGCCGCGGTGAGCACCGGGGCGGCGAGGTGCAGGCGCCCGAGCGAGGTGCCCAGCCCGACCCCGACGGGTGCGGCCCGGCCTGCGGCTCTCCCGAGCGGGCCGGCGTTTCGGCTGGGCCGGTCTGGAGCACCGTGCGCGCCGGCGGGGGGAGGCGCGCCGGCGGGGGGAGGCGCGCCGGCGGGGGGAGGCGTCGCTGCGGGCGGAGCCACCCCTGCGCCGGGCGCGTCAGTGCGCCGGACGCGCGTGCGTGCCGTGCGCATGGTGCTCCTGCAGGCTGCGGACCGAGAGCCCGCGGCTCGACCAGTCGGCGATCCCCGACGCGGCGGCGCGCGCCGCGGCGACGGTGGTGATGATCGGGACGCCGTGGGTGGAGGCGGCACGGCGGATGTAGGCGCCGTCGGCGCGCGGCCCGCGGCCGCGCGGTGTGTTGACGACGAGCTGCACCTTGCCGGCGGCGATCAGCTCCGGTGCCGCCGGGGAGCCGGCGAGGTCGGGGTCCTCGTCGACCGCGAGCTTGGCGACCACGAGGGCGACCTCGACGCCGTGCTCGCGCAGGTAGGCCGCCGTGCCGGCGGTGGCGGCGAGGTCGAAGCCGAGCCCGCGGAAGCTGCGCGCCACCTCGAGGCCGGCCGGCTTGTCGCGGTCGGCGAGGGAGACGAAGACCGTGCCGCTCTCGGGCAGCCGGTTGCCCGCCGCGATCTGGCTCTTGGCAAAGGCCAGCCCGAAGGTCGCGCCGATGCCCATCACCTCGCCGGTCGAGCGCATCTCCGGCCCGAGCAGGGCGTCGACGTCGGGAAAGCGGTCGAAGGGCAGCACGGCCTCCTTCACGCTGACCTGCGCGGGGCCGTCGGGACGGACCGACTCGTCGAGCAGGCCCTCCTTGCGCAGCTCCGCCAGGCTCGCCCCGGCCATCACCCGGGCCGCCACCTTGGCCAACGGAAGCCCGGTCGCCTTGGCAACGAAGGGCACGGTGCGCGAGGCGCGCGGGTTGGCCTCGATCACGAACACCTCGCCGCCCTTCACGGCGTACTGCACGTTGCACGGCCCGCGCACGTCGAGGGCCTCGGCGATCGCGCGGGTGTGTGATTCGAGCCGAGCGATGATCGCAGCGCCGAGCGTCGGCGCCGGGATGACGCAGGCCGAGTCGCCGGAGTGGATGCCGGCTTCCTCGACGTGCTCCATCACGCCCCCGATGAGCACCTCCCCGGTGGCGTCGCGCACGGCGTCGACGTCGACCTCGACGGCGTCCTCGAGGAAGCGGTCGACGAGCACGGGGCGCTCGGCGGACAGGCCGCCCTCCCGCCCGAGCGAGCCGGAGCGGGCGAGCGCGGCCATCGCCTCGTCGAGGCCGGCATCGTCGTACACGATCTCCATCGCCCGGCCGCCGAGCACGTAGCTCGGCCGGACGAGCACCGGGTAGCCGAGACCCTCGGCGATCGCCCTCGCCTCGCCGGCGCTGCGCGCGGTGCCGCCGGGGGGCTGGGGGATGCCGAGGCTACGGCACAGCGCCGCCCAGCGCTCCCGGTCCTCGGCGAGGTCGATCGAGGCTGCGCTCGTCCCGAGCACGAGCGCCGGGTCGATCCGGCCGGCCAGCTTGAGCGGCGTCTGGCCGCCGAGGCCGAGGATCACCCCGGCGACGCCTCCCCCGCCGGCTCCGGACTCGGCCTCGATCACCGCGAGCACGTCCTCCTCGGTGATCGGCTCGAAGTACAACCGGTCCGAGGTGTCGTAGTCCGTCGAGACCGTCTCGGGGTTGCAGTTGACCATCACCGTCTCGAACCCGGCGGCACGCAACGACGACGAGGCGTGCACGCAGCAGTAGTCGAACTCGATCCCCTGGCCGATGCGGTTGGGCCCCGAGCCGAGGATGACGCACGCGTGGCCGGCTCGCCGGCCGCACCTCGTCCTCGTCCTCGTAGGTGGAGTAGTAGTACGGCGTCTCGGCGGCGAACTCCGCGCCGCAGGTGTCCACCGTCTTGAAGGTCGGGCGCACCCCGGCACGAAGGCGCGCCGCGCGCGCCTCGGCCTCGGTCACCCCGAGGCGCCAGGCCACCTGGGCGTCGGAGAAGCCGAGACGCTTCAGCCGGCGCCACTCGGCGCGGCCCAGCGCGTCGAGCGGGCCGCCCGCCGCGGCCGGAGCGGCCTCGGCGCCGCCGGGAGCCGGGCCGCCGGGAGCCGGGCCGCCGGCTGCCGGGCTGCCGGCTGCCGGGCCGCCGGTTGCCGGGCCGCCGGTTGCCGGGGCGGGACCGGCGTGGGCGGCGGCAAGGTCGTCGAGCAGGCCGCGCTGCGCCGAGACGAGGGCGATCTGGTCGAGGAACCACGGGTCGATGCCCGTGCGCGCGGCCACCTCGTCGGTGCTCACGCCGCGGCGGATCGCCGCCTCCACCTGGAAGGCGCGCTCGGGCGTCGGCACCGAGGCCGCATCGAGCAGCTCGTCGCTGGACAGCCCGTCGTAGGCGGCCTCGCCCGGGTCGCAATTCGAGCCCGAACCGGCCGTGCTCGAGCCCGCGCATCGCCTTCTGCAGCGACTCGGGGAACGTGCGCCCGATCGCCATCACCTCGCCCACCGACTGCATACGCGTACCCAAGCGGTCGGGGATCCCGGGAAGCTTCTCGAATGCCCAGCGGGGCACCTTGGTCACGACGTAGTCGATCGTCGGCTCGAAGCACGCCGGGGTCTTCTTGGTGATGTCGTTGGGGATCTCGTCGAGCGTGTAGCCGACCGCCAGGCGCGCCGCGATCTTGGCGATCGGGAAGCCGGTGGCCTTCGAAGCCAGCGCCGAGGAGCGCGAGACGCGCGGGTTCATCTCGATGACGAGCTGCTCACCGCCGCGGGGGTCGACGGCGAACTGGATGTTCGAGCCGCCGGTCTCCACACCGACCCGGCGGATGCAGGAGAAGGCGGAGTCCCGCATCTGCTGGTACTCCACGTCGGACAGGGTCTGTGCGGGCGCAACGGTGATCGAGTCCCCCGTGTGCACCCCCATCGGGTCGACGTTCTCGATCGAGCACACGACCACGCAGTTGTCGGCGCGGTCGCGCATCACCTCGAGCTCGAACTCCTTCCACCCGGCGATGGAGCGCTCGACGAGGATCTGGTGCACGGGGCTCGCCGCCAGGCCCTCCCCGGCGAGGCGCTCGAAGGTCGTCCGGTCGTGCGCGATGCCCGTCCCCTTGCCGCCGAGGATGAACGACGGGCGCACGATGAGGGGGAAGCCGATCGTAATGGCGACCTCGAGGGCTTCCTCGAGGCTGTGGGCGAAGCCGGAGTCGGCGACCTTCAGCCCGATCTCGGTCATCGCCGCCTTGAACAGCTCGCGGTCCTCGGCGGTGCGGATCGCCTCCACCTTGGCGCCGATCAGCTCGCTGCCGGCGGACTCGAGCACGCCGCCCTCGGCGAGCGCGACGGCGAGGTTGAGCGCAGTCTGGCCGCCCATCGTCGGCAGGACGGCGTCGGGCCGCTCGCGCAGCACGATCGCGGCGAGCACGGCGGGATCGAGCGGCTCGATGTAGGTGCGGTCGGCGAGCTCGGGGTCGGTCATGATCGTCGCCGGGTTGGAGTTCGCCAGGATCACCCGGTAGCCCTCGGCGCGCAGCACCCGGCAGGCCTGCGTGCCGGAGTAGTCGAATTCGCAGGCCTGGCCGATGACGATCGGCCCCGAGCCGATGACGAGGATGCTCTCGATGTCCTCTCGTCGCGGCATCAGCGCGGCCTTGCCAGCCGGCGCCGGCAGCCGCGCCGGCCCCCGTCGTCACATGCCACCACGCCGCTCCCTCGATGGCCGCCCGGGCCTGACAGGACCCGCGTCGCGTGCCGGCGGAGCCTACCGCCGACCGCGAAGAGCGAGGATCGGCGCGCGTTGACCGAGTCCCGGTGGGCGAGTCCCGACGGCGGCCGGCGGCGGACGCCTTGTAGCTTCGCGGGTGCACACCGCGACCGCCGACCGGGAGACACGCCGTTGCGCCCGCTTTTCGCCGTGCACCCGGTCGGCGCGACCCGCGCAGCCGCGTTCCCCCGGCGGTCGGTGTGATCCGGCCGGACGCCACGCGCCGTCGCCTGCTCGTTCTCGGCGCCGTCGTGGTCGTCGTCGGCGCGCTGTGCGTCCGCCTCGTCCTGGCCGCCACCGCCGCGCCGTCGCAGTCGCCGCTGCGGGTCTCGGTCAACAAGGTCGGGCTGCTCGCCGGCGACGGCACCCCGCTGCGCCTGATCGGAGTCAACCGTTCCGGGACCGAGTACGCCTGCGCGCAGGGCTGGGGCATCTTCGACGGGCCCGTCGGCCCGAAGGCGATCGCCGCGATCGCCTCCTGGGGCGCCAACGCCGTGCGGGTGCCGCTCAACGAGGACTGCTGGCTCGGCGTCAACGTGCCCCCGACCTACTCCGGTGCCCGCTACCGGTCGGCGGTCGAGCGCTTCGTCGCCGGCCTCGACGCCGCAGGCCTCTACGCCATCCTCGAGCTGCAGTGGGGTGCAGCCGGCGACGAGCCGGCGCTCGGGCAGGAGGCGATGCCCGACGCCGACCACGCGACCGCCTTCTGGACCTCGGTGGCAGCGGCGTTCCGCCACGACCCTGCCGTGATCTTCGAGCTGTTCAATGAGCCGCACGGTGTCAGCTGGCGGTGCTGGGAGTGGGGCTGCACGATGCCGGGAGGGTGGCGGGCGGTCGGCATGCAGCAGCTGCTCGACACCGTGCGAGCCGCCGGGGCCGGCCAGCCGGTCATCGTCGACGGCCTCGACTGGGCGAACGACCTGGCGGGCATGCAAGCCCACCTGCCGGCGGACCCCGACCACCAGCTCGTCGTCGGCTTCCACACTTACCCGGGGAACCCGTGCTCCTCGGTCTCGTGCTGGGACGCCATGGTGCTGCCCCTGACACACCGGGTTCCCGTCGTCGCCACCGAGTTCGGCGAGAACGACTGCAGGGGGAGCTTCGCCACCGGCTTCCTCGCCTGGGCGCAATCCCACGAGCTGTCGTCGCTCGCCTGGACGTGGGACACCGACGAGGGGTGTCGAGCGCTGATCACGAGCTATACCGCCGGCCACCCCACGACCTACGGCGCCGCCGTGCGCGCCGCGTTCCTGCGCGCCGCCGTCCCGTCGACGTCGCGCGGGTAGGAGGCGCTCCCGCCCTGACCGGGCGACTCGGCGGTGCGGCCCACCCGCCCTCAGACGGCAGCGAGGCGCCGGCTGCTCCCGGCGCGGCGGCGCATCAGCTGCTCGAACTCGCCGAACAGGTAGCGCGCGCGTCGTGCGGGCCGGGCCCGGCCTCGGGGTGGTACTGCACCGAGAAGGCCGGGACGTCATCGCAGGCGAGACCCTCGACGACGCCGTCGTTCAGGTTGCGGTGGGTGACCCGGGCCCCGGGGACCTCCTCGGCGACGGCGTAGTTGTGGTTCTGGCTCGTGATCTCCACGGCGCCGGTGGCGAGGCGCTGCACGGGATGGTTGGCGCCGTGGTGGCCGAAGGGGAGCTTGTAGGTCTGCCCGCCGAGGGCCCCGGCGAGGACCTGGTGGCCGAGGCAGATGCCGAAGACCGGCACGGCGCCGAGCAGCCGGCGCACGGTCTCGGTCAACCAGCCGAGGGCGGCCGGGTCCCCCGGCCCGTTGGAGAGGAAGACCCCGTCGGGCTCGAGGGCGAGCACCTCCTCCGCCGGGGTCGAGGCGGGAACGACGAGGACGTCGGCGATGCGCGACAAGTTGGCGAGGATCGTCGACTTGATGCCGAGGTCGTAGGCGACCACCGACCAGGGGCCACCGGCGACGCGGTACGCACGCTCGGTCGTCACCTCGCCGAGGAGGTCGGCCCCGTCGGTGCCGGGCTCGACGCGGGCTGCAGCGAGCAGCTCGGCCTCGCTGGCCGTGCCGAAGGCGCAGGGGATCGAGCCCGCCTCGCGCACGTGGCGCGTGAGCCGGCGCGTGTCGAGGCCGGCGACGCCGGCGACGCCGTGGCGGGCGAGGAAGGACTCGAGGTCCTCGGTGGCCCGCCAGCTGCTCGGGCGCGGCGGCAGCTCGCGCAGCACCACGCCGCGGCAGAAGGGGCGGCGGCTCTCGTCGTCGGCGGGCGCGACGCCGTAGTTGCCGATGTGGGGATAGGTGAAGGCGATCACCTGCCCGGCGTAGGAGGGGTCGGTGAGGATCTCCTGGTAACCGGACATCGCCGTGTTGAAGACGAGCTCGCCGCTTCGCAACCTGGCGTCGCGCTCGCCGACCGCCTCCCCCTCGAACACGGTGCCGTCGGCGAGCACGAGCAGCGCCTCGCGGCGCCGGGGCGGGCGCACCCGTGCGGGGAGCGCCGCGCCGGCCAAGGTCCTGCGCTCGTCCTCGCCCACGCTCCCTGCCCGTCCTCCCGAGGAGCCCGGCGGGCTCGCATCGACCGCCCGGAGCCTACTGGCGCGCAGGCGGGCCCGGCGGGCCCGGCACCCCTCCCGGCACCTCGCCCGGCGCCTCGCCCCGACCGCCAGGGCCCCGCCCCTTGGGGACGGCTCGAGGCACGCCGGCCGGCTCAGCGCTGGGCTTCGGCGTCGATCACGACGGGCTCGCCGGCGAGCAGCGTGTGGCGGACCTTGCCCGTGAAGGTCCAGCCGGCGAAGGGCGTGTTGCGGCTGCGGCTGGCGCAGTGCTGCGGGTCGACGGTCCAGCGGTGCGACGGGTCGAAGACGCACAGGTTCGCCGGGCGTCCGGGCGCGACCGGTCCGCCGTGGCGGGCGTCCAGGCCGGCGATGCGCGCCGGCGCGGCGCTCAGGCGCTCGAGCAGGATCTCGGGCGGGCAGCGCCGCGCCGTCGCGGCATCGGCGACAGCAGCCAGCACCGGCTGCGCCCAGGACGGGGGCACCGGCGGCTCGGCTCCTTCGGCCATCAGGCCCCAGACGACGGCGAAGGACGTCTCCAGGCCGAGCATGCCCGGCGGGGCGGCCTCGAAGGGCTCCTCCTTGCGCTCCTGGGGGTGAGGAGCGTGGTCGGTCGCCACCGCGTCGAGCAGCCCGCCGGCGAGCGCGGCGCGCAGCGCCGCGGCGTCCTGTGGCGTGCGCAACGGCGGGTTGACCCGGAACACCGCGTCATAGCTCGAGACGAGACCGTCCGAGAGCGCCAGGTGGTGCGGCGTCACCTCCGCAGTCACGGGCAAGCCCTCGGCGCGCGCCGCGGCGAGCAGGCGCAACGACCCCGCCGTCGAGACGTGCAGGAAGTGCATCGGCGAGCCGGTGAGGCGCACGAGGGCGAGGTCGCGGGCGAGCATCGCCTCCTCGGCGAGCGCGGGCTGACCGGGAAGGCCGAGGCGGCTCGACCACGCTCCCTCGTGCATCGACCCGCCGGCGGCGAGCGCCTCGTCCTCGCAGTGCTCGGCGAGCACGACACCGAGCGGGCCGGCGTACTCGAGGGCGCGCCGCAGCAGGCCCGCGTCCTGCACGCCGCGCCCGTCGTCGGTGAACAGCCGCACGCCGAGCGCCGCCATCTCGGCCAGCGGGGCGAGCGCCGAGCCGGCGCGCCCGAGCGTGATCGCGCCGGCCACGGCTACCTCGGCGAGCGCTCCCCGGCCGAGCTCGAGCACCTCCCGCACCACCGCCGCGCAGTCGGCCGGGGGGTCCGTGTTGGGCATCGCCACGACCGCCGTGTAGCCGCCGAGCGCGGCGGCGCGCGCGCCGCTCTCCACGGTCTCGGCGTCCTCGCCGCCCGGCTGGCGCAGGTGGGCATGCAGGTCGACCAGACCCGGCGTGACCAGGCACCCGCCGGCGTCGAGCACGACCGCGCCGGCCGGGGCGTCGATCCCCTCGGCGACGACGGTGACGATGCCGTCGGCGACGAGCACGTCCGCGCGGCGCGTGCCGCCGCGCTCGACCACCTCGCCGCCGCGGACGAGCAGGGCCGCCGGCCGGCGCGCGTCGTCAGTCAAGCTCGCCTCCGAGGATGCGGAACAGGACGGCCATGCGCACCGCGACGCCGTTGCGCACCTGGTCGACGATCACGGCGCGGGGCAGGTCGGCCACCTCCGCCTCGATCTCCACGCCGCGGTTCATCGGTCCGGGGTGCATGACGATGGCGTCCTTGGACATCCGTTTCGCCCGCTCCCGATTGAGGCCGTACATCGAGCTGTACTCGCGAAGCGACGGCAGCAGCGCCCCGGCGAGGCGCTCGTGCTGGATCCGCAGCAGGTAGACCACGTCGGCGTCGGGGATGAGGGGGTCGAGCTCGTGGGACACCTCCACCGGCCAGCCCTCGGTGGAGGGCGGGAGCAGCGTGCGAGGCCCGACGATGGTCACCCGCGCCCCGAGCGCGGCGAAGGCGAGCACGTCCGAGCGGGCGACGCGGGAGTGGGCGACGTCACCGACGACGAGGATCGACAGCCCGGCGAAGGCGCCGTCGCGGCGGGCGGCGAGCTCCTGCCAGTCGCCGAGCGCCAGCGCCTCGCCGATCGTGTAGCAGTCGAGCAGCGCCTGGGTGGGGTGCTCGTGCTGGCCGTCGCCGGCGTTGACGACCGCGGCGCGCACCCAGCCGGCGACACGTTGCGGTGCGCCGGCGTTGGCGTGGCGCACGACCATCGCGTCGACGCCCATCGCCTCGAGCGTCTCGACGGTGTCGCGCAACGACTCGCCCTTGCTGAGCGAGGAGCTCGCAGCCGTGAAGGTCATCGTGTCCGCCGAGAGGCGCTTGGCAGCGGCCTCGAAGCTGAGCCGGGTGCGCGTCGAGGGCTCGAAGAAGACGGTTGCCACGGTGCGGCCGCGCAGCGCCGGCACCTTGGGGATCGGGCGGCTCGACACCTCGACGAAGGAGGCGCTGAGCACCATCAGGTCCTCGATCCCGCGCCGCCCGAGGTCGGCGACCGAGAGCAGATGGCGCAGCTGGGTGGTCATGTGCCTGCCTCGTCGACGAGGTCGGCGATGACGACCCCCTCGAGGGTCGCCTGCACGAGCTCCTCGCGCCGGGTCGGCAGGTTCTTGCCGACGAAGTCCGGCCGGATCGGAAGCTCGCGATGGCCGCGGTCGACGAGCACCGCCAGCTGCACCGCGGTCGCCCTCCCGTGGTCGGCGAGCGCGTCGAGGGCGGCGCGCACGGTCCGGCCCGTGTAGAGGACGTCGTCGACGAGCAGCACCGTGCGGTCGGTGAGGTCGACGGGGATGCGGGTGACCGACTGCGCGAGGACCGGCCGCATGCCGATGTCGTCGCGGTAGAAGGCGACGTCGAGCGAGCCGCACGGGATCGACGTGCCGTCGATCTCGCCGATCACCGCCGCCAGGCGCTCGGCGAGAGGCACGCCGCCACGTTGCAGCCCGATCACCACGAGGCTTGCGCTTCCGTGGTTGCGCTCCACGACCTCGTGGCCGATGCGCCGCAGGGCGCGGGCGACGTCGTCGCCGGTCATCACCTGCGCACGGGGGACGACCACGGCGCCCGGCCGTCGGCCGATACGGCGCTCGCGTTCCTCCACGGCATCCCTCCGACGTACAGGTCTCACAGGGCCCGCTTCACGTCCGGGCGGGAATCGTACCCGCACGCAGGGGCACCACGCTGGCGGGCGGCGTGGCGCGGGCGGTCAGCGCGTGCGCCGGCGGTCAGCGCGTGCGCCGGCGGTGAGCCCGTGCGCGGGAGGTCAGCCCGTGCGCGGGGCGGCCGCCTCCTGCTCACGGGCGGCGAGCAGCTCGTCGCGGGCGCGGGCGACCCGGGAGCGGATCGTGCCGACCGGGCAGCCGCAAACCTGCGCGGCCTCGGCATAGGAGAGGCCGATGAGCTGCGTGAGCGCCATCGCCGCGCGGCGGTCGGGGTCGAGCGCGGCAAGCAGGCGGAGCGGTTCGCCCGCCAGCTCGGGCGCCGGCGACGGCCGCGGCGGGCGAACGTGCTCGTCGAGCGCGGCGAGGCGGCGGCGGCGGCGCAGCATGCGCTCGGTGGTGCGGCGGGCGACGACGAACAGCCACGTGCGGGCGGAGGACTCGGCGCGGAAGGACCCCAGCGAGCGCCACACGCCGAGGTAGGTCTCCTGGGTGGCGTCGTCGGCCTCGGCGGACCCGACCATGTGCAGGCAGAAGCGGCGGATCTCCGGCTCCGTGGCGCGGATGAACGCCTCGAGGGCGCCGCGCTCGCCGTCTCGGGCCGCGACGAGCAGCCTGGTCAGCTCGTCACGTGCCTCGCCCACCGGTGTCGCGCCCACGCGCCGCAACCTACCGGGAACCGCGTCCTGCCGGCCAGGCACTACCCAAGGTGACGGGCGTGCCGGCCCGGCGCACGGCGCGCCGCTCCCGGCCCCGGCGGGAGGTGTGCGGCGCAGATGCCGGGAATGGGCAGCGGGCTCGGCGCCACCAACTCGACCATCGTCTCGGCGTTCAAGACGGCGCTGCTCCACCAGGGAGCGATCGTCCTGCTCGTCCTCGCCCTCGTCGGGGTCGCCTGGAACCTGCTGCGCGCCGCGCAGCTGCGCCGCGCCATCGCCGCCGGGGGCCCTGCGGATCCGGCCGCCGCGGCCGCCGCGGCCGGCGAGACGGGCGCAGTGGCCGCGGTCGGCGCGGCGGGGCGCGGCGAGGTGGTCGAGCCGCTGGCCGCCTCGCCGTTCCTCACGCCCGAGCCGCCGGCTCGCCGGCTCCTGCGCATCGCTTTCGGGCTGATCTGGATCTTCGACGGGCTCCTGCAGGCGCAAGTGGCGATGCCGCTCGGCATGCCGAGCCAGGTGATCGAGCCGACGGCATCCAGCTCCCCGCCCTGGGTGCAGCACCTCGTGGAAGGCGGAACCCGCATCTGGACCCACCACCCGGTGACCGCTGCCGCAGCGACGGTGTGGATCCAGGTCGGGATCGGCCTGTTCCTGCTCGTCGCGCCGCGCGGCATGTGGTCGCGCCTCGCCGGCCTCGGCAGCCTCGCCTGGGGCCTGGTCGTCTGGGTGTTCGGCGAGTCCTTCGGTGGCATCTTCGCACCCGGGCTCTCCTGGATGTTCGGTGCGCCGGGCGCCGTGCTCTTCTACTGCCTCGCGGGCGGGCTCGTCGCGCTGCCCGATCGCGCCTTCGTCGGGCCGCGCCTCGGCAAGCTGCTGCTGCGGGTGATGGGCGTCCTCTTCCTCGGGATGGCGCTCTTGCAGGCATGGCCCGGACGCGGCTTCTGGCAAGGGCGCCTTCCGGGACACAGCCTCGCCGACGGCGGCCCGCTCGTCTCGATGATCGTGTCGATGGCGACCACGCCACAGCCCGCCTTCCTCAGCGGCTGGCTGGGGGCCTTCGCCCGCTTCGACGCGGCGCACGGGTTCGCCGTCAACCTCGTCGTCGTGGTCGCGCTGGCGGCGATCGGCGCCGCGCTGTGCACGGCTCGCCCGGCGATCGTCCGCTGGGCGGTGGCTGCCGGCGTGCTGCTCTGCCTCGCCGACTGGGTGCTCGTGCAGGACTTCGGCTTCTTCGGCGGTGTGGGAACGGACCCGAACAGCATGGTGCCGATGGCGCTCGTCCTCGTCGCCGGCTACGTCGCCCTCGTACGCGCTCCGGCGCAGGTGACCGTCCCGACCGAGCTGCCGGCGCGGTCGCTCGCCGAGCGGGCGCGCCGCGTGCGGCTGCGGCTCGGGGCGTACCCGGGGTATGCCCTGCGCACCTTCGCCGGCCTCGGCGCCGTCGTCGTCGTGCTGGTCGGGGTGGTGCCCATGGCGCTCGCCTCGGCCAACCCGGTCGCCGACCCGATCCTCACCCAGGCCGTCGACGGCAACGCGGCCAACCTCGACCAGCCGGCCCCGCCGTTCCGTCTCGTCGACCAGCACGGGCAGGTGATCACCCTGGCCTCACTGCGCGCCAAGGCGGTGGCGCTGACCTTCCTCGACCCGGTGTGCACGAGCGACTGCCCGCTCATCGCGCACGAGCTGCGACAGGCCGACACGCTGCTCGGGAGCGACGCCTCCCGCGTCGACATCGTCGCCATCGTCGCCAACCCGATCTACCGCTCGACGGCGTACACCCTCGCCTTCACCCGTGCCGAGGGCCTCGGCGGCGTCCGCAACTGGCTGTACCTCACCGGCTCGGCGGCCGCCCTGCAGCGCGCCTGGAACGACTACGGCATCCAGGTCGGCGTGGTCGGGGGCGGGGCGATGGTCGCCCACAACGACGCCGCCTACGTGATCGGTCCCGACGGAAAGGAGCGCTATTACATCGACTCGGACCCGGGGGACGGCGCGGCGGCCACCCAATCCTCCTTCGCCGGCGTGATCGCCGGCGAGCTGCGCAGCGTGCTCGCCCGGTGAGGCTCGCCCGGCAGCTGCTGGCGGCCCTCCCGGCACTGCTCCTGCCCGGGGCGCTCGCCGCCCTGCCCGGCGCAGCCTCCCCGCCGGTCGCAGCCGCCGCGCGGGCCCAAGCCGCCGGGCGGCGCGCCGTCGACGGGGGGAGCCCCGCGGTTCGCCCGGCGGCCGCGCACAGCCTCGGCGCTCCGCTCGCTGCGTCGCTGACCACGGCGTCGGCGACCTGGGCCCTCGTGCCGATGGGTCTGCTCGACCAGCCGGACAACACCTTCTGGCAGCTGTTCGTCCTCTCGGAGGGCTCGTCGCGCTGGTCCCTCGCCACACCGCCGGGGGTCGCCGACAACGGCGGGCTCGTCGGTGCGCCCGGGACGGTGGGCACGCTGACGGTCGGCTTCGAGACGAGCCAGCTGCTCGGATTCTCGCCCTTGGCGACCACGCACGACGGCGGGCGCTCGTGGGTGGCCGCCCAACCGCTGCCCGGACCGCTCGCGGCGTGGCCGGACGCGCTCGCCGTCTCGTCGGGCGGCACCGCGCTGGCGCTCGAGCGCGCCGGGGGGGGCTCTGTGTACGCCAGCGCCTCCGGGCTCGGCGCGTGGCGGCGGCTTGCCACGACCGCTGCGCTGCGATCGTCGGCGGCCGGACGCGCCTGCGGCGTCGCCGCCCTCTCCGCGGTCGCCTTCGCCGGCTCCGCACCACTGCTCGGCGCCAGCTGCGCCCGGCCGGGCACCGTCGGCCTGCTCGAGGACGGGCCGAGGGGCTGGCACCTGGCCGGCCCGCCGTGGCCGCCCGGAGCGGGCGCTTCCACGGCGAGCGTCCTACGGCTCGACAGCGGGCCGTTCGGCCTCGCTGCGCTGATCGCCCTCACACCGAGCGCCGCCGCGTCCGGGCGCGAGGAGCTGGTCGCGGCGCGCTCGGCCGGGGGGTCGGGGAGCTGGACGATGTCGACCCGGTTGCGCCTTCCTGCCGGAGCCGTCCTCACCTCGACCGGTCTCGGTCCGGCGGGGTCGTTCGTCGTCACCTACCGCGCCGCGTCCCGCCTCGTCGCCGCGACCGAGGTGGCGCGCGGCGCCGGGTGGTCGACGCTCCCGCCGCTGCCCGGCAGCACGCAGGCGGTCGCCCTCACACCGCGCGGCGACGTGGCGGTGGCCGTCTCGCGCTCGGTGATGACGAGCTACCGCCTCGACCCGCGCCCGCAGCGCTGGCTCGCCGGCCAACGGGTGACCGCCCCCATCGAGTACGGGTCCTCGGGCTGATGGCCGAGACACGCTCCCGCTGCAGCGAGGCGCGCGAAGCGCTCTCGGCGCGCCTTGACGGCGAAGCGACCGGGATGGGGAAGGAGACGCTCGAACGGCACCTCGCCGGTTGCGTCGGTTGCCGCCGGTTCGCGGCGGCGATCGACACGCTCACCGTCGAGCTGCGCAGCAGCCGCGCCGAGACCGCCCCGCAGCTCGCGCCCGCGATCCTCGCCCGCATCGACGCCGAGCGACGCGCTCGCCGTGCCGGCGCCGCCGTGCGCGCCGCGGCGGTCGTGCTGGCGCTCGCCTCGGTGCCGCTCGGCACCCTCGCCGCCACGGCGCGGCCGGTCGTCGCGCCGACCCATGCCGCCACCCCTTGCACCGCCGGCCTACACACGCCGCGGCTGACTGGTCTGCACCGCCGCGGCTGAGGAGCGCCGCCGATCAGGGCCCGAAGGACAGCGTGACGGTGATCGCCGTTGCGTAGAAGTTCGAGCCGCTGTCGGCATACGAACCGCCCGGGACGAACTGCCAGTACTCGAGCGAGAGCGTCAGGTCGCCGATCCCGCTGCCGGCCGCCGCCGTGTAGAGGGACTGAACGCCTGAGGTCATGGTCAACGGGTAGGTGACGGCGTTCCCGCTGGCCGGGACGCAGGTGCCGATGCAGGCCTGCGCCGGCGCAACGCTGGCGCTCGCCGAGGCCGCCGAGCCGTTGAGGCTCGGCGCAGGAAGCGTGTGCCCCTGGGCGTTCGTCGGCAGCTGGTTCTCCTGCACGGTGAGCGCCCAGCCCGACGAGCCCTCGTTGGCGACCTCGAGGCTGACCGCGCTCGAGAGGGTGGTGTCGTAGCCGGTGAGCGTGGTCGAGAGGGCGACGCTCCCCGAGACGAGAGCGAGCGGGGCGTCGTCCCAGACCCAGGTGTCGGCCGAGCCGGCGCCGCTGAAGATCACGAGCTGGCCCGTGGCGGGGTCGAAGTCGCCCCACTCGTCCGTGCGGGCGCTCGGGCTCGCCGGGCAGCTGCTCGAGCAGCCGCCGTCGGCAGCGATCTCCGACCAGGACGAGCCGTTCCAGGTCCAGGTGTCGTTGTAGGTGCCCGTCCCGGCCCCGCCGAACAGGACGAGCTGGGCGGTCGCCGGATCGTAGGCTCCGAGGGCGCGCTCGCGCCCGAGCGGGCTTGCCGAGCAGGTCGTCGTGCAGCCGGGGTCGCTCGAGTCATCGGTCTGGCTCCAGCTCGTGCCGTTCCACAGCCAGGTGTCGTTGAAGCTCTGTGTGGCGTTGTCGCCGCCGAAGAGCACCATCTGGGCGGTCGCCGGATCCCAGACGAGGTTTCCTGCCTGGCGGGCGGAGGGGCTCGAGGAGCAGGTGCTCAGGCAGCCGGCATCGCCGGCGTCGCCGATCTGGGTCCAGGTCGACCCGTTCCAGCTCCAGGTGTCGTTGGACGGTGAGGGGTACGTCGTGTAACCCCCGAAGAGCAGCATCTGGGAGGTGGCGGGATCCCAGGCCATCATCGCCCCCTGGCGGGCCGGCGGGCTCGAGGGGCAGGTGCTGACGCACCCCGGCGCGCCGCTGTCGTCGAGCTGGTTCCAGCTCGAGCCGTTCCAGTCCCAGGTGTCGTTGCCGTAGGTCCCCGACTCCTGCCCGCCGAAGAGGAGGAGCTGGCTCGTCGCCGGGTCGTAGGCCATCGCCCCCGTGTAGCGCTTGGGGGGCTCGACGTGCAGGTCGAGCTGCAGCCGGGGTCGCTCGTGTCGTCGACCTGGGTCCAGCTGGTGCCGCTCCAGGTCCAGGTGTCGTTGTAGACAGCGGCTCCGGAGCCGCCGAACAGCACGAGCTGGGCGGTCGCCGGGTCGTAGGCCTCCATCGCGACACCGCGTTGCGAGGGCGCCGCCGCGGTGTTGACCTGCGCCCAGCCGGGCGACGTCGGCGCCGGCGGGACGAGGGACCAGGTGTCCGCGTCGTCGCTCCCGCCGCCGGCGAGGCCACCGAAGGCGAGCAGCTGCGCGCTCGCCGGGTCGTAGGCGAGCGCCGCCCCAGAGCGCGCCGCCGGGCTCGACGTGCAGCTCGAGGTGCAACCGGCGTCGCCCGAGTCGTCGATCTGGCTCCAGCCGCTCGAGCCGAGCGCCCAGGTGTCGTCGAGCGCGTTGCCGCCGGCGCCGGTGCCGGCGAGCAGCACCAGCTGGCCGCTGCGCTCGTCGAAGGCCGCCGCCGCCGCCCAGCGCGCCGGTGGGCTCTGCGTGCAGCTCGTGCTGCACCCGGCGTCGCCGGTGTCGTCGATCTGGCTCCAGGAGGTGCCGGTCCAGGCCCAGGTGTCGTCGAGCGAGCTCGAACCCGAGGACAGGCCGCCGGCGAGGACGGCCTCGCCGAGGGCGGGATCGTCGGTCAGCGTCGCCGAGGAGCGCGCCGGCGGGCTCTGCGTGCAGGTCGAGCTGCAGCCCGGGTCGCCGGAGTCGTCGACCTGGCTCCAGCTCGTTCCGTTCCAGGCCCAGGTGTCGTTCAGCGTGCCGCTGCTCGAGGATGTGCCCCCGAAGAGCAGCAGCTGGCCCGTTTGGGGATCGAAGTCCATCGTGGCGCCGTAGCGCGCCGGCGGGCTCTGGGTGCAGCTCGTCGTGCATCCCGCGTCGGAGGTGTCGTCGACCTGGCCCCAGGTGGTCCCGCTCCAGGTCCAGGTGTCGTCGAGCACGTTGCTCGAGGACCCGTTGGTCAGCCCGCCGAAGACGACGAGCTGTCCGGTCGCCGGGTCGTAGGCCATCGTCCCCTGCGTACGCGCCGGAGGGCTCTGGGTGCAGGTCACGAGGCAGCCGGGATCGCCCGAGTCGTCGGCCTGGCTCCAGCTGGCCCCGCTCCAGGTCCAGGTGTCGTCGACCTCGGCGCCGCCGCTCTTCGTCCCGCCGAAGAGCACCAGCTGGCTGGTCGAGGCGTCGAAGGCCAGGCTGGTGTTGGCCCGCGCCGGCGGGCTCGCCGAGGGGCTGAGCTGGCTCCAGGACAGCAGCGCGGTGCTGATCGCTGCGCTCGGCGGGGCGTCTGCGAGGCCGAAGGCGAGCGCGGGAGCCACGGCCAGCAGCCAGATCGCCGCGGCGCGGCGTACGCGCCGGCGAGGACGGCGCCCGCGGCCACCGGAGCGCGCGCGATCAGAGCCCACCGTGCTCCAACGACACCGTCGGCATCAGGGTGCACGGAGGCGCCGTCACGGCCCGAGGTTGCCCGCCGTCACGGCCCGAAGTCGAGGGTGAGGGTGATCGTGGAGCCGTAGGTGCCGGAACGCGTGTTCGCGGGGACCGACGCCCAGACATCGAGCGACAGGTCGAAGTCGCCGACGCCGGTGCCCGCACTCGCGTTGTAGAGGTCGGCAGGGCTGGCCGGGGCCGTGACCGGGTACGCCGCCGAGTTGCCCGTCGGGGCAACGCACGTCGTGAGCAGGCAGGTCGCGGTCGGGCCGACGGAGGATGCAGCGGAGAGCGAGGAGGCGTTGAGCTTCGGCGGCGGCAGCGTCCCGGTGTTCGCCGAGACCGTCAGGTCCCAACCCTGCGACGTCTCGCTGGCCACCTCGACGACGACGCCGGCGTTGACCCAGGCGTCGTAGCCCGTGAGCGTGGAGGACCAGGACAGCGTCGCCGGCGCCAGGGCGAGCGGGGCGAGGTCGAAGTCCCAGGTGTCGGTCAACCAGGGGCCGTCCTCGCCGCCCTCGAGGATCATCTGGCCGGTGCCCGGGTCGAAGGCCATCGTCGGGCCGATGCGGGGCTGGGGGCCCTCGACGCAGGTGCTCGAGCAGGTGCCGTCGAAGGACGCCTCGTTCCAGGTCGAGCCGTTCCACATCCAGGTGTCGTTGAGGTACGAGGACCCGGAGCCGCCGAAGAGCACGAGCTGGCCGGTGACCGGGTCGAAGTCGGCAACGGCTCGCCAGCGCCCCTGCGGGCTCGAGGTGCAGCTCGTCGTGCAGCCGGCGTCGCCCGAGTCGTCGGTCTGGCTCCAGGACGACCCGTTCCACAGCCAGGTGTCGTCGAGATAGGTGCTCCCCGAGCCGAGGCCCCCGTACAGCACCAGCTGAGCGGTCGCAGGGTCGTAGACCAGGCCGCCCGCCTCGCTCGCCGGCGGGCTCGAGGTGCAGCTCGACGTGCAGCCGGGGTCGCCCGAGTCGTCGACCTGGGTCCAGGTCGAACCGGTCCAGAGCCACGTGTCGTCGAAGAAGGTGCTCGAGAGGCCGACGCCGCCGAAGAGGACGAGCTGGGACGTCGCCTGGTCGAAGGCGAGCATCGCGCCCTGGCCGACCGGCGGGCTCGAAGTGCAGGTCGTGCAGCCGGGGTCGCCCGTGTCGTCGGACTGGCTCCAGGTCGAGCCGTTCCAGAGCCAGGTGGCGTCGGAGAAACCGGCGCCCGTGTCGCCCCCGACGAGGACCAGCTGCTGGGTCGCCGGGTCGAAGGCGATCGCGCCCGACAGCGCGCCCGGCGGGCTCGAGGTGCACGTCGTCACGCAGCCCGGATCGCCGGAGTCGTCGACCTGGGTCCAGGCCGAGCCGGTCCACACGTACGTCTGGTTCAGCGCACCGCCCGGCTGGGCGCCGCCGAAGAGCACGAGCTGGCCGGTCGCGGCGTCGTAGGCCTCCATCGCCGCCTCGTGGTCGTTGAGCGCCGGGGCGTTCTTCACCTGCGCCCAGCCGGCGGACGTCGGCGGCGGCGGGGCGAACACCCAGGTGTCGGCGTCGACACCCGTGCCGATGCCGCCGAAGAGCAGCACCTGGCCGCTCGCCTGGTCCAGCGCGAGCACGACGCCGGCGCGCGCCGCGGGGCTCGAAGTGCAGCTCGCGGTGCAGCCGGCGTCGCCCGAGTCGTCGAGCTGGGACCACCCCGAGGATGTCATCCCCCAGCTGTCGTCGAGCGCGCTCCCGCTCGATCCGTCCCCCCGAAGAGCAGCAGCTCTCCGATCGAGTCGTCGTAGACGAGGGAAGCGCCCGAGCGCGCCGGCGGGCTCTGCGTGCAGCTCGTCGTGCAGCCGGCGTCGCCGGTGTCGTCGACCTGGGCCCAGACAGCGGTCGAACCGCTCCAGGTCCAGGTGTCGTTCAGCGCGCTGGCGCTTGCGCCGAGCCCGCCGAACAGGACATCCTCACCGTCGGCGGGGTCGAGGGCGAAGGAGCCGCCCGACCGCGCCGGCGGGCTCTGCGTGCAGCTCGTCGTGCAGCCGGCGTCGCCGGTGTCGTCGACCTGGGTCCAGGATGTCCCGCTCCACTCCCAGGTGTCCTCGAGCGCGCTACCGCTCGTCGACGTCCCGCCGAAGAGGACAAGGCCACCGGTCTCGGGATCGAAGTCGAACGACGCGCCGTAGCGCGGCGGTGGGCTCGTCGTGCAGCTCGTCGTGCAGCCGGGATCACCCGAGTCGTCGAGCTGGGACCACGTCGAGCCGTTCCAGGCCCAGGTGTCGTCGAGCACGCTCGGGGTCGCGCCGCCCGTCGTCCCGCCGAAGAGGACGAGCTGGCCGGTGGCGGGGTCGTAGGCCATCGACTGGGCGCTTCGCGCCGGCGGGCTCTGCGTGCAGCTCGAGGTGCAGCCGGCATCCCCGGCGTCGTCGACCTGGGCCCAGGTCGAGCCGTTCCAGGTCCAGGTGTCGTCGAGGGCGGAGCTCGAGCCGGTGCCGCCGAAGAGGACGAACTGCCCGACCGCGCCGTCGAAGGCGAGCGTGGCGTTGGCGCGCCCCGGCGGGCTCGCCGAGGGGGTGAGCTGGGTCCAGGCGACGAGGGCGGTGCTCGTCGAGGCGCTCGCCGGCGCGCCGCTGGCGGCGGCGCTGGCGAGCGCGCTGGCGGCGGCGCCGACGGCGAGCACCCACGCGGCCGCCGCCCGTCCACGCCTTCGGCGTGGACCAACAGCTCGGGGCGCGCGGTCCACCGCAGTCAAACGACACGTGGACCACGTCGCTCCACGGCGACCGGCGCCGCGCTCTGCTCAGCGCAGGTCGAGATCGCCACCCTCGTAGGTGATCCCGAGCGGCTCGAGCACGACGCGGCGCGGGCCTTCCTCGACCACCCCGGCGACCAGGGCGGCCAGACCGAGCAGGCTCGCCCGCCCGACCGCGGCGGCGCCCGAGCCGGCGGCGCAGAACAGGGCGAAGCCCGCTCCCATGTTGAAGGTGCCGTAGGCGTCGCGCGCCACCATCCCGCTGTGCTCGGCGAGGAAGGCAAGCACCTCGGGGACCGCGGGGAGCTCGCTCACACGGTAGGTCAGCTTCGCCTCGGCGCGCATCAGCTTGCGCAACCCGTGCCCGGTGATGTGGCTGGCGTAGCGCACCGGCACGCCCGCGGCGAGCAGCGCCTCGACGAGGGGCACGTAGATCACGCTCGGCTCGAGCAGCGCGTCGCCGAAGCTGCGCCCGCTGGACAGCACGGTGGCGTACCCCGCCGGGAGCTCGCCGGCGAGCCGGCGCGCCAAAGAGGCGCCGTTGGCGTGCAGCCCGCTCGAGGCGACGAGGACGATCTCGTCGCCGGGCCGGAGGTCCTCGCCTCGCCACGGGCGGCAGCCGGCGGGCACGCGCCCGAGGACGCTCGCTGCGAGGTCGATCGCCCCCGGCGCGACGACCCCTCCGAGCGTCGGCGACTCCCCGCCGGTCCACGCCGCGCCGGCGTCCTCACAGGCGCGTCGGAACCCTTCGACGAGTGCTCCGTGCCGGGCCCCGTCGTACCAGGTGGCCGAGCCGGTCGCGAAGTACACGTTGACGGCGAGGGGGAGCGCCCCGAGACAGCAGCAGTCGTTCACCGCCGCGGCGACCGTGTCGTAACCGACGGCGTCCCAGTGGCCGTCCCCCGTCATCGCTTCGACAGCGGCAGCGATCTGAGACTTGGTCCCGAGGCACTCGAGCACCACGGCGAGCAGGGTGCCGTCCACCTCGAGCAGGGTCGCGGGCTCACCGCGGGTGGCGTCGTCGATCGTGGCTCCCCGACAACGAGGGCCGGGCGAGGTGGCGAGCGCGGCGCGCTGGGCGGCGCGCTTGGCGGCGTCGAGGGTGGCGTAGTCGACGCCGGCGAGGCGGTAGGCGTCCGGCTCGGCCCCACTGTGCGACGCCGCCACGCCGGACCGCTCGCGAGGACCCGCATCGCCGGAGCCCGCCTCGCCGGACGGCGAAGGCTGTGCCCCGTTCACCGCGGCCGGGCGGGGCGCACCGCGCCGAGCGCCCCGGGGCGGGCTCGCGCCGGAGCGGCAGCATCGGGCGCGGGGGCCTCGGGCACGGCGGGCGCGGGGCCCTCGGGCGCGGGGCCCTCGGGCGCGGGGGCCGCGGGCGCGGGAGCCGCGGGCGCTTCGGGCGCGGGCGGCGCCACGGGCTCGGCGGGCAGGGCGTCGATCCGGCCGAGCGTGCGGGCGATCGCCGCCAGGACGCCGTTCACGTAGCGGCCCGACTCCTCGGTCGAGTACTCCTTGGCGAGCTCCACCGCCTCGTCGATCACGACGGCCGGCGGGACCTCGGGCTCGGCGAGCAGCTCGAAGGTGGCCAGGCGCAACAGCTGGCGGTCCACTGCCGGCATCCGCCCGAGCGCCCAGCCGCTGGCGTGCCCGGAAACGAGGCCGTCGATCTCACCGGCCCGCTCACCGACGCCGGTGACGAGGCTGGCGGCGAAGGGGTCGGGGGCGACGGGCAGCTCGGCGAGCACCCCGGCGGGGGTCTCCCCCTTCGCCTCGGCCTCGTACAGCAGGTGCAGGGCGCGCTCGCGGGCCTGGCGGCGCAGGCCGGTCGAGCCGGGCGGGAGGCGCGGGACGTCGCCGGCGGGAGGTGGCCGGCGGGGGGCGTCCGGCTGGCCGCGCCGGCGCGAGGCGTCGCGAGGGGAGCCGGCCCGCTCAGGCCCTCGTGAGGTACTCACCGGACCGGGTGTCCACCTTGATCCGGTCGCCCGGATTGACGAAGAGCGGCACCTGGACCACGAGCCCGGTCTCGAGCGTCGCCGGCTTGCGGGCGCCCGAGACGCGGTCGCCCTGCACCCCCGGCTCGGTCTCGGCGATGACGAGCTCGACGGCGGCGGGGAGCTCGACGTCGACGATCTCGCTCCCGTACAGCGCGAGGATCGCCGAATCGCCCTCTTTCAAGTAATTGGCGGCAGCCCCGAGCGTCGAGGAGGCCACGTTCGTCTGGTCGTAGGACGGCGTTGTCCATGAAGACGTAGGCGTCGCCGTCGCGGTACAGGTACTGCATCTCCCGCTTGTCGATCACCGCCTGCTCGACCTTCTCGTCCGCGCGGAAGGTGCGCTCGACGACGGCCTTGGTGCGCAAGTTGCGCAGCTTGGTGCGAACGAAGGCGCCACCCTTGCCGGGCTTGACGTGCTGGAACTCGACGACGCTGAACAGGCCCTCCGGCGTGTCGAGGGCCATGCCGTTGCGCAGGTCATTGGTGGAGAGCGCCATCAGAGCGTGTCGTCCTTCGTCGAGTTGTCGAGCGCCCGCGCGCCGCTCCCGGTCACGACGAGGACGTCCTCGAGGCGCGCCCACCCCCGGTCGGGCGGCGGACGGCGGTCCGGCGGGCCTGCTCGGCGGCTGCCGCCGAGCCGATGGCAGGATACCAGCCCGACCGCGGACAAGGCCCGCTCACGGCTGATAGCGAGGCCGGTCACCGCCCGTAGCGAGGCCCGGTCACCGCCCGCAGCGGGGCCCGGTCACGGCCCGTAGGAGAGGGTGACCGTGACGGAGCACTGGTAGGTGCCCGATATCGCCTTTGCCGGCACAAACGCCCACCAGTCGGTGGCCAGGTCGAGGTCGCCGATGCCGCTCCCGGCGTTCGCGGTGTAGATGCTCGCAGCCGAGCTCTGGGAGACGGGGAGCGAGACCGGATAGGTCACCGAGTCACCGCTCGGGCTCAGGCAGGTGCCGACGCAGGTCGCCACCGGTGCCGTCGGCGAGCTCGCCGAGCCTGACGAGCCGTTGATCTTGACGGCCGGGAGCGTGTTGGTGCCCGAGGTCGGGTTGTAGTTCGCGTAGACGGTGAGGTCGAAACCACTCGAGCCCTCGTTCGCCACCTCGAGGGTGACCGCCGAGGTCAAGCTGGTGTCGTAGCCGCTCAAGGTCGTCGCGTACGCGACCGACGGCGCTGTGAGGACAAGCGGCACCAGGTCGAAGTCCCAGGTGTCGTTGAAGTCCGCAGTGCTACCACCACCCCCGAACAGCACGAGCTGGCCCGTCGCCGGGTCGAAGGCGAGCGCCGTGCTGGTCCGCGCCGAGGGGCTGGCGGAGCAACTGCCCGTGCAGCCGCCGTCGCCGGCGTCGTCGACCTGGGACCAGGACGTCCCGCCCCAGCTCCAGGTGTCGTCGAAGTAGCTGCCGGCCACCCCTCCGAACAGCACGAGCTGGCCGGTGACCGGGTCGTAGTCCAGTCCCATCCGGGTGCGCCCCGGCGGGCTGGAGGTGCAGCTCGCCGTGCAGCCGGGGTCGCCGGAGTCGTCGACCTGGGTCCAGTTCGAGCCGTTCCAGGTCCAGGTGTCGTTGTCGTAGGCGGCCGCCGACCCGCCGAAGAGGACGAGCTGGGCGCTGGCCGGGTCGTAGGCGAGGACCCCGGCCTGGCGTCCCGGAGGGCTCGACGTGCAGCTGCTCGTGCAGCCGGGATCGCCGGAGTCGTCGACCTGGCCCCAGATCGAGCCGTTCCAGGTCCAGGTGTAGTTCTCGTAGACGCTGCCGGTGGAGCCCCCGAAGAACACCATCTGGGCCGTAGCCGGGTCGTAGGCGATCATCGGCGACTGGCTCGCCGCGGGGCTCGTCGGGCAGTTGTTGTGGCAGCCGGGCGAGCCGCTGTCGTCGAGCTGGGTCCAGGTCGAGCCGTTCCAGCCCCAGGTGTCGTTGCCCCAGGCCGAGCTCCCGTTGCCGCCGAAGAGGAGCAGCTGTCCCGTGGCGGGGTCGAAGGCCATGGCGGCGGCAAAGCGGCCCGAGGGGCTCGAGGTGCAGCTCGTCGTGCAGCCCGGGTCGCCGGAGTCGTCGACCTGGGTCCATGACGTCCCGCTCCAGACCCAGGTGTCGTTGTAGGCCCCTGCGTCGGTGTTGCCTCCGAAGAGCACGAGCTGGGCGGTGGCGGGGTCGTACGCCATCACCGCCACGCCCCGCGCCGGCGGGGCGGCGGTGGTGTTGACCTGCGCCCAGCCGGCCGAGGTGGGAGCGGGCGGCACGAGGTCCCAGGTGTCGTTGAGATTGGCCGAGGAGAGACCCCCGAAGACGAGCAGCTGGGCGCTGGCAGGGTCGTAGGCGAAGGCCCCCACCTGGCGAGCCGAGGGGCTCGAGGTGCAGCTCGTGGTGCAGCCGGCGTCGCCCGAGTCGTCGATCTGCGTCCACGTCGAGCCGTTCCAGGTCCATGTGTCGTCGTACACGTTCGCCCCGAGGCCGCCGAAGAGCACCATCGCACCGACAGCCGGGTCGAAGTCGGCGCCCGCCCGGTCGCGCCCCACCGGGCTCGACGGACAGGTGCTCGTGCAGCCCGGCGCGCCGGAGTCGTCGACCTGGGACCAGCTCGAGCCGTTCCAGAGCCACGTGTCGTCGAGGCCAGACGTCGCGGCGCCCCCGAAGAGCACGAGCTGGGCCGTGGCCGGGTCGTAGACGAGCGCCCCCGCCTGGCGCCCGGGCGGGCTCGCCGTGCAGGCGCTCGTGCAGCCGGGGTCAGCGGAGTCGTCGGTCTGGGCCCAGCTCGAGCCGTTCCAGGTCCAGGAGTCGTCCAGGTAGGTGCTGGTCGACCCGGTGACGCCGCCGAAGAGCACCAGCTGCTGGGTGGCCGCGTCGTACGCGATCATCGGCGACTGGCGTTCGCTCGGGCTCGACGAGCAGGGGCTGGACCCGTTGCCACAGCCGGCGTCGCCTGCGTCGTCGACCTGCGACCAGCTCGAGCCGTTCCAGGACCAGGTGTCGTCGTAGTAATTGCCGCCCTGCACGGAACCCCCGAAGAGCAGGAGCTGGCCGGTGGCCGGGTCGAAGGCCATGGCCGCCCCGTACCGCCCCGGCGGGCTCGAGGTGCAGCTCGTGGTGCAGCCGGCGTCGCCGGAGTCGTCGACCTGGGACCAGGTCGAGCCGTTCCAGACCCACGTGTCGTTGTAGAGCGTGGTGCCGGCGAACCCTCCGAAGAGAACGAGTTGGGCGGTGGCCGGGTCGTAGGCCATCACCGAGACGTCCCTCGCCGGCGGGCTGGTCGTGGACGAGAGCTGGCTCCAGGCGAGCAGCGCCGTCGAGAGCGCGCCGGCCGGCGAGACGCCGACGACGAGGCCGCACGTGGCGAGCAGCACGACGGAGACGACTCGTAGCAGTCGGCGCGCGCAGCAGGAGCAGCCAGTGGCCACACCGGCTCAACGGCACGACACCTGGCACGCTCCATGGCGGATGAAGGCTCCTGCGCAGGCCTCTCGCCCTGCTCGCGAGCCGCGGGGCGTGCGGTCCCGTCAGACCGTGTAGTCCTTGGTCGACTTGGTGAGCGCCCGCGCCCCGGTCTCGGTGACGACGAGGGTGTCCTCGATGCGCGCGCCACCTACCTCGGGGAGGTAGGCACCGGGCTCGACGGTGACGACCGAGCCGGCGAGCAGGATGTCAGCCGATCCCGTGCTCAGGGACGGGGCCTCGTGCACCTCGAGGCCGACGCCGTGGCCGGTGCCGTGCAAGAACGCCTCGGCGAGGCCGGCCGACTCGAGCGAGTCGCGGCAGGCGCGGTCGACGTCGCCGCCGGTCACGCCCGCCTTGACGGCGCGCACGCCGGCGCGCTGGGCAGCGAACACCGCCTCGACCAGCTCGCGCACTCGTCACCGGGCGCGCCGGCGCACAACGTGCGCGTCATGTCGGAGTGGTAGCCGTCGACCACGGCCCCGAAGTCGATCACGACGAGCTCGCCGCGCTCGATGACGCGCTCGCTCGGGCGGGCGTGGGGCCGGGCGCCGTTGGGCCCGCTCGCGACGATCGTCTCGAACGCCGCCTTCGATGCACCCCGCCGGCGCATCTCCCGCTCGAGCTCGGCGGCGAGCTCGCTCTCGCTCGGGCGCGAGGCGATCTGCTCCTTCACCTGCGCCAGGGCGACGTCGGCGATGTCACAGGCCGCCTCGATCCGCGCCAGCTCGCCGGCGTCCTTGACGAGGCGCAGCTGCTCGACGAGCGCGCCCGAGGGCACGAGCGTGGCGTTCAGCTCCTCGACGAGGTGGCGTTGCAACGCCCAGGTGACGGCGTGGGCCTCGAGGGCGAGGGTGCGCACCTTGGTCGTCGCCTGGCGGAGGGCGGCGATCTGCCGAGGCAGCCGGTCGACCTCGAGCTCGGCGTCCACGCCGTTCGCGGCGAGCTCGGCTGCGGCCTGGTCGCGGTAGCGGCCGTCGGTGAACAGCACGCACCCCGCCGCCCCGCCCGACCCTGCAGCCCGCGAGGTGGCGCGGCCGTGCGGACCGGCGGGCGCGCCGGTTCCGGCGAGCACGAGCAGCATCCCCGCCGAACCGGTGAACCCGGTGAGGTAGCGGATGTTCTGCTGCTTGGTGACGAGCAGCCCTCCCGGCGTGGCGCCGCCGTCGCAGGCCGAGGCGGCGAGCAGCTCACGAAGGCGGCCGATGCGTCCGGCCACGTCCATCGGCGGGAGTTTGGCGAGATCTGGGGCCGGGCTCACGCAACCGGGACGGGGGGACGACGGGCCGCGCGCGGGCTCATGTTGCGATGGTAGGGGCGGCGAGACGCGCCGCCGCCTGCACGGCGAGCTCGTAGCCGAGGCCGCCGAACCCGGCGACCGTGCCGTCGGCGACCGCGGCGATCACAGACTGGCGCCGCCAGCGCTGGCGGGCGTCGGGGTTGGAGAGGTGCAGCTCGACGACCGGGCCCTCGAAGGTCGCCGAGCGCGTCGCTGAGCGACCAGCCGTAGTGGGTGAGGGCCCCGGCGTTGACCACGATCGCCGCCACGCGGCCGCGCGCCGCGTGCACGGCTGCGACGAGCTCGCCCTCGTGCTCGGACTGCAGGTGCTCGAGCTCGAACCCGAGCTCGGACGCCACCGCCCGAGCGCGCCCGACGTGATCGGCGAGGGTGTGAAGGCCGTAGATCTCGGGCTGGCGCTGGCCGAGCAGCCCGAGGTTGGGGCCCGAGAGGAGGAGGATCGCGGGGCTCACGTTGCGCCGTCGAGGACCTCGGCGACGACCGAGGGGTCGATGTCGCTCACCGTCTCGACGCCGGCGGGGCCGTCGAGAACAAAGGTAAGTCCCCCGCCGACGGCCTTCTTGTCGCGCGCCATCAGGGCGAGCAGCTCGCCGGGGTCGACGCCCGGCGGCAGTTCGGTCGGCAGCCCGTAGCCGGAGACGACCTCCACATGGCGCAGCACACGGTCGTCGCCGATGCGCCCGAGACGCCGGGCGAGGCGGGCGGCGAAGACCAGCCCGATGGCGACGGCCTCCCCGTGGCGCAACGCGCCGGCTCCGTCCTCGGCCAGACCCGACGCCTCGAGCGCGTGGGCGAGGGTGTGGCCGTAGTTGAGCACGGCACGCCGACCGTCCTCGCGCTCGTCGGAGGCGACGACGTCGACCTTGAGGGCGGCGCAGGCACGCACCTGCTCGGCGAGCGGCAGGCGGTCGAGGTGGCCCACGCCGAGAAAGGCGCACTTGGCCATCTCCCCCAGGCCCGAGCGCCACTCCGCCGGCGGGAGGGTGGCGAGCACGTCGGTGTCGCAGATCACGGCGTGCGGCTGCCAGATCGTGCCGACGAGGTTCTTCCCCTCGGGGATGTTGACGGCGGTCTTGCCGCCGATCGCGGCGTCGACCTGGCCGAGCAGCGTCGTCGGCAGGTGGATCACCGCCGTGCCGCGGTGCCACAGCGCGGCGGCCATCCCGCCGACGTCGCTGACCGCGCCGCCGCCGAGCGCGACGACGAGGTCGCGGCGCGTCAGCCCGAGGCGGGCGAAGTCGCGGGTGAGCCGCTCGAGAACGGCGAAGGTCTTGGCGCGCTCGCCGTCGGGGACCTCGAGGCGCTCGGTGGGCAGTCCGGTCTCCACCTCGACGGGCACGTTCGCCTGGGTGACGAGGACGGCGCGGCGCGCCGCCGGGGGCACGAGCGAGGCGAGGCGGTGGCGGGCGCCGGGACCGACGAGCACGTCGTAGGAGCGGGCGCCGAGCGGGACGTGGACGCGCGAGACGAGGGCGTCGGCGAGCCGCTCGACGAGCTCGTCCGGGCCGGCGTCGTCGACGTCGAGGGCGAGGTGGGCCACCTCCTCGTAGAGCGGGTGGCGCTCGGTCCCGAGGCGGTGCAGGCTTCCGGCCGGGTCGTGCTCGAGCAGCGGCCGGCCGTGCCCGTTCCCGACGCGCTGGGCCAGGGTCTCGGGGCGGGCGCGCAGCCACACCACCTGACCGGAGCGGGCGATCAGGCGGCGGTTCTCCGGGTCGAGCACGACGCCGCCGCCGACGGAGATCACCGCCGGGCCGGGCGTTGCGACGGCCTCGGCGAGCGCCCGCTTCTCCGCGAGGCGGAACGCCGCTTCGCCCTCGGCGGCGAAGATCTCGCTCACCGTGCGGCCGGCGTCGCGCACCACCTCCTCGTCGGTGTCGACGGAGTACCGCCCGAGGCGCTCGGCGAGCAGCCTGCCGAGGGTCGACTTGCCCGTCGCCATCATCCCGACGAGCAGCACGTGCCAGCCGGGGTGCGGCCGCTCGGCGGTGATCGCCGCGGTTGGCGCGGCTGCCGGTGCGCCGTGCGAGATCACGCCTCGACCATCGCCGGGTCGGCCGGGCGGGCGGCGGACGGCGTCTCGTGCAGAGCGGCGAGGAAGCCGTCCCGGTTGCGCCGCAGCTCGGCGAGGGAGTCGCCGCCGAACTTGCGCAACGCCTCGGAGGCGAGCACGAGCGCAACCATCGTCTCGGCGACGACACCCATCGCCGGCACCGCGGTCACGTCGGTGCGCTCCTTGAACGAGACCGTCCCCTCCTTGGTGACGACGTCGACGGTCTCGAGCACGGGACGGTTGAGCGTCGCCAGCGGCTTCATGAACGCCCGGGCGACGAGCAGCGCGCCGGTGGTGATCCCGCCCTCCACCCCGCCGGCGCGGCTCGTGCGGCGCAGGTAGCTCTCGCTCGAGGGGTCCCAGTAGACGGCGTCGTGGGCCTCCGAGCCGCGCCGCGCCGCGTTCTCGAACGCGTCGCCGAGCTCGACGCCCTTGATCGCCTGGATGCTCATCAGCGCCTGGGCGATCAAGCCGTCGATCTTGCGGTCCCAGTGCACGTGGCTGCCGAGGCCCACCGGCACGCCGTACGCGAGCACCTCGGCGACGCCGCCGAGGCTGTCGCCGATCTTGGCCGCCGCCTTGATCTCGGCCACCATCGCCTGTGCCGCAGCGTCGTCGAAGCAGCGCACCTCTGAGGCGTCGACCCGGGCGAGGTCACCCGGCCCGGGGCGCACGCCGGGCGGCGCGCGCGCCGCGCCGAGCGCGACGACGTGGCTCAGCACGTCCACGCCGAGGTGGGAGAGCAGCGCCTTGGCCAGGCTGCCGGCGGCGACCCGGGCCGCGGTCTCGCGCGCCGAGGCGCGCTCGAGCACGTCACGGGCGTCGTCGAAGCCGTATTTCTGCATGCCGGCGAGGTCGGCATGGCCCGGCCGGGGCTGGGTGAGCACCTTGGACGGGCGCCCCGGGGCGGGGGACATCTCGTCCTCCCACTTCGGCCACTCGGTGTTGGCGATCTCGATCGCCACCGGCGAGCCGAGCGTGCGGCCGTGGCGGATGCCGCCGACGAGCGTCACCTCGTCCTGCTCGAAGCGCATCCGCGGGCCGCGCCCGTAGCCGAGGCGGCGACGCGCCAGCTCGGCGGAGACCATCTCGGCGGTCACGGGCAGGCCCGCCGGCAGGCCCTCGACGATCACGACCAGGGCGCGGCCGTGCGACTCGCCGGCGGTGAGAAAGCGCAGCATCGGGCCGAATCTACTGGCCGCGGCCGGCGCTACTTCTTGGCGGCCTCGAAGTAGGGGTTGGAGCCTTCCTCGTGCGAGGTGACGTCGACGACGTCGGTGATCTCGGGCACGGCTTCCTTGATCGCGACCGAGATCCCCTGCCCGAGGGTGACGGCGGCGAGCCCGCAACCCTGGCATCCACCCGACAGCCGAACGTACGCGGTGCCCTCGTCGACGGCGACGAGGTCGGCGCGCCCGCCGTGCATGGCGATCTGCGGGTTGATCTCGTCCTCGATCACCGCCGCGACGCGCTGCGCCAGCGGCGAGGAGAGGTCCGCCTCCGGCACCGGCCGGCTGCCCGGCGCGAGGGGCGGGGTGTTCGGGTTGAGCATCACGAGGCCCGGCCCTTCGGCGGGGTCCTCGCGCACGTCGAGCGTGGCGCCACGCAACCGGTCGATGCTCGAGGCAGCGACGACGACGGCGAGGTCGCCGTGGCGGACGACCTCGTCAGAGGGCGCGGCGTCCGAGAGCGCCTCGAACCACATGTCGTAGGCGTACGAGCCGTTGTTCGTGCCGCTCACCTCGACGAAGAGCGCCAGGCGCTCGGCGTCGCCCTCGCCCGCACGGGCGTCGGCGACGAAACGGGCGGCCTCGTCGGTGAGGCTGATCACCGGCCCGACCGGTGCGTCGCCGGCCCGGGGCCCGAAGGGTGAGCTCACCTCGCCAGACTACGACACCGCGGCCGGTCTGCCGACCGGACAGCGCCGAACGGCGAGCGGACCGGCGCCGGCATCATGGAGCACGTGCCCCGCCTCGCGCTCGTGCTGCCGACGGCGAGCTACCGCGCCGCCGAGCTGCTCGAGGCCGCCGCGCGCCTCGGTGTCGACGTGCTGGTCGTGAGCGAGCGCCGGCAGGCCTTCGCCTCCCGCCGGCCGGAGCGCTTTCTCGAGGTCGACCTCGAGGACCCCGACTCTGCGGCCGAGGCGATCGTCGCCGCCGGGGACGTCTCGGGCGTCCTCTCCGTCGACGACCAGGGCCTGCTCACCGCAGCGGTTGCCGCGCAGCGACTGGGCCTGCGCCATTCCGACCCGGCCGCGGTCGCGGCCACGCGGGACAAGGTGGCGATGCGGCGCCTGCTCGACGCCGCGCACGTCCCCCAGCCCGAGTTCGCGGTCGTGCCTGTGTCTGCGGCCCACGAGAGCGGCGACGGTGCCGAGGGCGTGGCGGTCGCTGCCGCGGCGGCGCGCCTCGGCTACCCGGTCGTCGTCAAGCCGCCCACGCTCTCGGGCAGCCGCGGCGTGATCCGCGCCGACGACGAGCCCGGCGCGGCGCTCGCCGCGGGGCGCGCCCGCGCCGTGCTGCGACAGGCCGGCGAGCCGGCGAGCACCCCGTTGCTCGTCGAGTCCTTCGTGCCGGGCCGGGAGATCGCGCTCGAGGGCTTGTTGCGCAACGGGGTGCTCGAGGTGCTGGCAATCTTCGACAAGCCCGACCCGCTCGACGGCCCCTTCTTCGAGGAGACGATCTACGTCACGCCGTCCCGCCTGCCCACCTGGACGCAGGCCCAGGCCAGAGAGGTCCTCGGTGCTGCCTGCCGGGCAATCGGGCTTCGTGAAGGCCCGGTCCACGCCGAAGCTCGGGTGCGCGAGGACGCCCAGAGCGGCGAGGCCGAGGGCGAGGGCGAGGTCGTGGTCATCGAGGTGGCGGCGCGCACGATCGGCGGGCGCTGCGCCAAGGCGTTGCGCTTCGCAACGGGAGCCAGCCTCGACGAGCTCGTCGTCGCCCACGCGCTCGGCATCGACGCGCCGCGCCTGCCCGAGCGGGAAGGGTCGGCCGCCGGGGTGCTCATGATCCCGATCCCGCAGAGCGGCCGGCTCGCGGGCGTGGACGGGGTCGACGACGTCCGGGCGATGCCCGGCGTGTCGGGCGTCGAGCTGACGATTCCCCGCGGCTCGATCGTGCAGGCCCTGCCGGAGGGTGATCGCTACCTCGGCTTCGTCTTTGCCCGGGCGGCGTCGCCAGAGGGTGTCGAGACCACCTTGCGCGCCGCGAAGGCGATGCTCACGGTGCGGGTGGAGCCGGTCGAGAGAAGCGAGCCGGCTGCCCGGCGGCCGGGGGCCTGCAGCGATTCAGAGCCCGAGACTGCCGCGTCGGCGGCGAGCTGATGCGCGTCCTGCTCGTCTCCACCTACGAGCTCGGGGCGCAGCCGCTCGGCCTCGCCCTTCCGGCGGCGCTGCTCGGGCACGCCGGCCACGAGGTCCGCTGCCGCGACCTCTCGCTCGATCCGCTCGCGGACGAGGACGTCGCCTGGGCGCAGGCGGCGTGGGTGTCGGTGCCGATGCACACCGCGTTGCGTCTCGCGGTGCCGGTGATCGAGCGGCTGCGCGTCGCCGGCGTGCCGGTGGCGCTGCACGGGCTGTACGCGCCGGTCGCCGCCGCCGCCGGCGTGCTCGGCGCGGGCGACCTGGCTGTTGCGGGTGAGGCGGGAGACGCGCTCCTCGAGTGGATCGCGGACGTTTCCGCGGAAACGTCCGCGGCGGGAAGCGCCCCGGCGGTGCGGGTCGAGCTCGGCCACGCGGTGGCGAGCACGCTCGTGCCCGAGCGGGGCGGCCTGCCGGGACTCGACCGCTACGCCCGCTTCGTCGGGGGGCCGGCGGGCGAGGGCGAGCGCCTCGTCGGCACGGTCGAGGCGACGAGCGGCTGCTCGCACCGCTGCCGGCACTGCCCCGTGCCCGTGGTCTACGGCGGCCGGACGCGGGCGGTCGAGATCGACGCCCTCCTCGCCGACGTCGACCACCTCGTGCAGCTCGGCGCCGGTCACGTGCACTTCGCCGACCCGGACTTCCTCAACCGGCCCGCCCACGCCCTCGCCGCCGTGCGGGCGCTGCACGAGCGCCATCCGGCGCTCAGCTACGACGCCACCGTCAAGGTCAGCCACGTCCTGCGACACCGCACGATGTGGCCCGAGCTGGCCGCGACCGGCTGCGCCTTCGTGGTCAGCGCCGTCGAGTCGCTCAGCCCGCTCGTCCTCGAGCGCCTCGACAAGGGCCACCGGGCGCACGAGGCCGGCGAGGCCGTCGAGCTCCTCCGCCGCTGCGGGATCGAGCCTCGCCCGTCGCTGCTGCCGTTCACGCCGTGGACGACCCGGCGCGACCTCGTCGAGCTGCTCGACTTCGTCGCCGCGTACGACCTCGTGTGGAACCTCGACCAGGTGCAGTGGGGCATCCGGCTGCTCCTCCCGCAGGGCTCACTGCTGCTCGAGGACGCCGACCCCGTGCTGGCCACCGCGCTCGCCGCCGGCTCGCGCGCCGCTGCCGACAACGGGGACGAGCTGGCCCTGGCGCTCGGCCTGCGCTGGGCGCACGCCGACCCGCTGCTCGACGAGGTGGCGCTGGCGCTCGCCGAGCTCGTGGAGAAGGCGGAGGCCGCCGCCGAGGCGCCCCCCGAGACCTACGCGGCGGTGCGCCGGCTCGTGTTCGACGCCTTCGGCAGCACGGACCCCGGCGCCCCCGAGCCGCTCCAGGCGGCGCGCTCGACCGTGCCGGGGACGCGGCGACCGAGGCTCACGGAAGCCTGGTTTTGCTGCGCGGAGCCCACGGGCGCGCAGCTGGCGCGTACGGTGTCGCCGTGCGCGGCCCCGACGACGCCCGCTCCGACGACGTGCGCCCCGACGACGTCAGGGAATGGCTGAGCTTCGCCGACCCGGACGAGGACCGCACGTGGCTGTTCGACCTGACCTTCCTCACGGGCGGCTGGAGCTGCCTCTACGGTCACGGCTGCCAGGGGGTGCTCACGGCGCCGGCGCCCGAGCTCGCTCTCGGCTGCTGCTCCTACGGCGCGCACTTCACCGGCGAGGAGGACGCGCGGCGCATCGAGGAGCTCGCCGCGGCGCTCGGGCCCGAGCAGTGGCAGTTTCGCTCCCGGGCGTTGCGCCGGCGCGCCGATGGCACGAGCGGGCCGCTCAAGCGGGCGCCGGGCAAGCCCATCACGACTCGCCTCGCCGATGACGCCTGCATCTTCTTGAACCGGCCGGGCTTTCCCGCCGGCGCGGGGTGCGCGCTGCACCTCGCCGCGCTGGCCGAGGGGATGGACCCGATGCGTTACAAGCCCGACGTGTGCTGGCAGCTGCCGTTGCGCCGGGAGGACGAGGTGGAGACCAACGGCCACGTCGTGTCGCGTGTCACGCAGTGGCAGCGCCGGCACTGGGGCCCGGCGGGGTTCGAGTTCGGCTGGTGGTGCAGCGAGGACCCCGCCGCCCACCGCGCCGCGACGCCCCTCTACGAACGGATGGACGCCGAGCTGCGGGCGTTGTGCGGCGACCTGGTGATCGACCGGCTGCGCGCCCTGCTCGGCGACCGCTGACGCTCGACGCCGGGCTGACGCTACGCCGGGGCGGCGGGGCGGCGGGGCGGGATCAGACCGGCTCGGCGCCGTTGCCGTTCCCGCTCGGGCCGGTCAGGCCGGGGACAGGCTCGTCCTCCGCGTCCTCGTCCTCCTCGTCGAGCTCGGCCTCCTCGTACAGGCACCAGCTCGCGTGATCGTCCTCGGGGTCGGCCCCGCACTCCGGGCACGGTTCGACGACCACCTCGACTGCACGCTTGAGGCTGCGCGCTTCTTCGAAGCGCCGATGACGTCCCTTCTTCACGAGCCGCTCCCCGCTCGAGGTCGTGCCGAAGGCACCCGAGCCGGCTGCGTGGGCCGGGCGAGCGCTGGCCTCGGCCGACCTCACGTCAAGACCCTGCGTATCGACCCCGCAGCATACCGCCGCGCGGGCCATAGGGGCCGCCGGGAACGAGCCGCGGCGCGGCGGTGGCGCGACGGGCGGCGCAAGGGTGGCGCAGCGAGGGGCGCAGCGAGGGGGTTCGCCGGCCGCGGGGCTACCGTTGCCGCCGTGGCCGACGAATTCGACGTCGACGCGATGATCGCCCGCTTCCGCGAGCGGGCCGCGGCGGTCCGCCGGCGGGGCCTGCCGCCCGTCGAGGGCGACGAGCGGCGCCGGATCATGGAGCAGATGCAGCTCGACTACATGGACTTCGCCATCCTCGGCGACGCGGCGGCCAGCCTCGACGACGGCGTGCTCACCCTGCGCGTCGACCTGCGCCCACCCGAGGCCCGAGCGGAGGGCTAACCGCGGCGCTGCGGCGGGGTGTAGTCGAGCTGCACCGGTCGGTGCGAGCGCTCCTCGAGCACCAGCGTGCCGTCTGCGCCGAAGGCGAGCGCGAGCTCGCCGGCGGCGAGGCGGGCGAGGGGCTCGCCGATCAGACCGTTGCGCCAGGAATTGACCAGGCGCCCTTCGGCGCGTTCCTGCAGGTAGCCGACGAGGTCGGCGCGGGTGGCGAGGATCGCCGGGTCGATGCGCAGCGCCTGGGCGCGCTCGGCGACCCAGGCCGCGGCGAGCGTGACCGCCGGGCGGACCGGCGCGCCGCTCGCCTGGCTGGTCGGCTGGCGCAGCGCGCGGGCGGGGAGGCTGCGACCCTCGGCGACGGCCTCGAGGAGCTCGCTCGCCGCGCCGCCGCCGAGCTGGCGCGTGTCGAGGCTGCGCACCTGGTCGAGCTCGGTGCGGGTGCGCGGCGGCCGGTGGGCGATAGAGAGCAGCGCCAGGTCGGAGAGCACGAAGCGCACGGGCAGGTCGAGCGTCTGGGCCCGACGCTCGCGCCACGCGGCGACGCACTGAGCGATGCCGCGCTCGGCGCCGCGCAGCTGGCGGGCGTGCTTGAGGCGCCACCACGCCTCCTCCGGCACCGTTGCGCTGCGCGCCCGGGCGAGCATCAGCGCGCACTCCTCCTCCGCCCAGGCGGTGCGACCGAGCTCGTCGAGCTCCGCGGCGATGTGGTCGTGCAGCTCGAGCAGGTAAGCGACGTCGCTCGCCGCGTAGCGGGTCTGCTCGGCGGTGAGGGGCGGCGCGTCCAGTCGGTCAGCTGGTCGCCCTTCTCGAGGCGGCGACCGAGCACGCGCTCGACGAGCGAGGAGAGCGAGGGGGAGCTGAAGCCGATGAAGCCGGCGGCGAGCTGGGTGTCGAACAGGCGCGAGGGCACGCGCCCGCACGCCCGCTCGAGCACCTCGAGGTCCTGGTCGGCAGCGTGCAACACGGCCAGCCCAGGCCCGGCGAGCACCTCGGCGAGCGGCGCGACGTCGACGGCGAGCGGGTCGACGAGGGCGATGCCGCCGGGCCAGGCCACCTGCAGCAGCGCGAGGTGGGGGAAGTAGGTGCGCTCGCGGTGGAACTCGGTGTCGAGTCCGTAGCGCTCGGCGCCGGCGAGCTCGGCGACGAGGCGGCGCAGCGCCTCCGGCTCGTCGATCAGCCGGTGGGACGCCCGGCCACGCGACGCGCCGGTGCCGGAGGCCGTGGGCGGCGGCTCGCGCTCAGCCGCCATAGCTCATCCGGGTGTCTTCCATACGCAGCACCCCGGGCTCTGCCACGCTCGCCGCGTCGCTCCCGCCGGCCGCGCCGTTGCCGGCGCCGCTGCCGGCGCCGGTGGCCGAGCCGGCGGCGGGCCGTTCCTCTGCCGAGCCCACGTCGGCGTTCTGGTCTGCCCAGCCGGCGTCGACGATCTCCCCGACGAAGAGGGTGTGCGAGCCGCAGTCGAGCTCCTGGTGCAGCCGGCAGTCGAGCCAGGCGAGCGCCGCCGCCGGGAGCGGGGCGCCGGTGACATCGGCGTCGCGGTAGGCGACACCGTTCAGCGTGCACGCCCCGCGGTCGTCGACGGCGGGCTTGACGAACCTGCGCACGAGAGCCCGGTCCTCGCGGGCGAGCAGGGAAAGGGTGAAGCACCGCCCGTCGCGAACCAGGCCGTGGGTGAGCGCGGTCGCCTCCACCGAGACACCGAGCAGCTTCGGTCGGAGGGCCAGCTGCATCGCCCAATTGAGGGTCATCAGGTTCCGCAGGTCGCCGGCGCGGCTGCCGAGCACGTACAGCCCGCTCGGCATGCTCCACCACGCCCGCCGGCGGAGACGGTCGTAGGCACCGGGGTCAACACCCGGCGGGAAGGGCCCGACGAGCTCGGCGTGCGCCATGATCAGCGAAGCTACTGCCCGGCGGCTCTCGTGATCGGCCACGCGGCCGCGGCGGCCTGCGGCCGCGTGACTCAGGCGACCCGATCACCTCCTACGTCGAGCCGCCCGACCCGCCCGTTGCCGCGTTGGCGCCGGGGGCGAGCCGGCCCAGTCGCTGCTCGGCCCTGGCCAGCGCGGACGAACCGGCGGACAGCAGTTGCTCGAAACGGCGGAATTTCGCCGAGTCCATCGAGGAGGCGGCGTAGCAGTCCTCACCGGCGACCTCGTCGTCCTCGTAGGCGGTGTCCAGCTCGTCGGTGAGCGTGTGGTCCGGCGTCGGCAGCTCGCCGTAGGCCGTCGAGGCATCGGCGGAGAAGGCTTCGCAGGCCGTGCGCACCGGCTGCAGCTCGTGCAGCCGGATGCCGGCGCGCAGGTGCTGGGCGTCGCTGACGAGCCGGTAATCGTTGGCTCCCGCGCCGCTCCCGCTCGCCCACTCCGCGACGGTGCCGCCCGAGCAGCCGGCCAAAAGCAGGGCTGCCAGCCCGGCGGCTGCGGCGGCCGCCGCGGCCCGGGACACCCTCCGCACGGCGACAGCCTGTCACGAGAACCTGTCACAGGCGCCGCGCCGCCTCCCCTACGCTCGCCTTCGCCCAGGAGGGCCCTCGCTGTCCACGCGCGGCGGGCGGTGTGCCGGGCACGTCAGGTCGCCGTGAGCCTCACCGGCTCGGAAGGAGCACGCATGACCGCTGCAGCTCAGGACGCGCCACTGGACTGGGGCGGCCTCGCCGAGCGACTCGCAGGCACGCTGCACCTTGCCGTTCCGCCGATCGCGATCAGCTTCTCGGCCGAGCGCCCAGCAGGCGTGGCGGCCTTCGACGAGCCGATGAGCGAGCCGGCACCCGACGGCCGCCGCGGGCGAGCTCCCGCCGGGTGCGTGTTCTGGGTGCGCGCCCCGGCGCAGACCTTCTCCACCGTCGCCGAGGACCACGGAAACTGCAGCGTCGGCTCGGTGACGCACGGTTTCGCCTCGCTCGAGGACGTGGCGGGCAACGGCGACGTCGCCGAGCTGCTCGGGTCCGGCTGGGTGAGCGCCGAGGCGGTGGGCTCGATCCCCGCGGTCAGCGAGCGCCCCGGGGCGGTGACGTACGGGCCCCTCGCCGAGACGCCGGCGTCGGTATCGCCCGACGTCGTGCTGTTGCGGGTCAACGGCCGGCAGCTGATGGTGCTCTCCGACGCGCTGCCGGGGCTGCGCATCGAGGGCAAGCCGCAGTGCCACATCGTCGCCCTCGCCAAGGAGCAACGGATCCCGGCGGCGAGCGTCGGCTGCGCGCTCAGCCGCGCCCGGACCGGGATGACGCCGGAGGAGATGACCTGCGCCCTGCCGGCGGGCGAGCTCGGCGGGATCGTCGAGGCGGTGGAGCGTGCGGCGGGGATCGACACGACGGTCGCCAAGTACGCCGCCAGCGACGCGCGCCGGTTCGCCTGACCGGGCCGCGCCCGAACGGGGCTGGCGCCGCTCTGCGCCGCCGAGATGGTCGAGCTCGACGACGACCTCGTGCAGTCGGGCGGCGTGACGCCCCCCGGGCCGATGCTGCGACCACGCTTCTCGCCCGGCGTGCAGGCCCGTTTCGGTCGCCCGGACGTCACGCCCGTGCGTCAGGCCGACGTGGCGAGCAGGTGCAGCCCGACGGTGACGAGGGCGTAGCCGGCTCGCCGGCGCGCACCGCGACTGCGGGAGCGGGAGCCACGCAACGCCGGCTCACCTCCGATCGACCCGCCTGCCCCAGCGCCGGTGGCGCACGCCTCGCGGCACGCCCGCGCCCGCGCGGCCTCGGCGAGCAGCTCTGCGCCACGACCGCTCGCCAGCTGGGCTGCCATGCCCGGCCCGCCCACTGCGCCGCTTGAGCCGCTCACTGCGCCGCCGCCCCGATGCGCACGTCGCCGCTCACCGTGCGACAGACGATCTCGAGCTGCGCCGCACCGAGCTCGGCCTCCTCGACGGGAAGGCCGCACTGCATCTCACCGGAGATGCTCGTCACGTCGAAGTGCGCGCCGACTCCGGGGGCGACACCGATGGCGATGTCGCCCGAGGCGGTGTTGGCGTCGACCCGCCCGGCGCCGGCGCGGCGGACCCAGACGTCGCCCGAGGCGGTGTTGACCCGCAACGAGCCGGCGAGCTCGCCGACCTCGACATCCCCGCTCGCCAGTGACACCACGCCGTGAGCGCCGAGGCGTTGCACGCGCACGTCGCCGCTGGCGGACTTCACCGTCAGCCGGCCGCCCACCTCGCCGCAGTCGAGGTCCCCGCTGGCCGAGGTGAGCGACACGTCGCCGCCAACGGCGGGGACGGACACGGCGCCGCTCGCCGTCCTCGCGTCCAGCCTGGCGAGCTCGATCGTGCAGCGCAGGTCCGCCGACGCCGTGCGGTAGGAGATCGACGACGTGTCCGGGAGGGTGATCACGCAGTGCACGCTGCCCCGGTTGACGATGTTCGACGGGACGCGCACGTCGAGGCGGTCCCCGCTCATCGTCACCGCGGCGGACTCGACGAGCTGGCGCGCCCGCCCCGAGGCGGGCTCGAGGACGACGACGACCTGCCCGTCCGGGCTCGGGCGCACCTCGACGTCGCCGGCCGGGACCTCGACGTGGGCCTCGACGGGGCCGGGGCTCGAGAACGTCCATTCCATGTTGCGCTCCTCCAGTCCTGTGTCTCGCGTCCGGGCGGCGCTCAGCCCTGCACGAAGCCGGTCATGCGCCGGGGCATCCGCCTCGACGGGCGGGGAACGCCGGGCGAGGGCGGGGTGTCCAGGGCGCGGGCGAGGGCCACGACCACCCAGGAGTTCACCGAGGCGCCCGCGGCGTTGGCCACCCGCTCGAGCCGGTCCTTCAACCCCTCGGGCAGGCGCACGGTGAGCCGGGCGAGCTCGCCCGCGAGGTCGATCGTGGCGTCCGTGTCGGCGCGCTCCCGATCGTCCTCGAACGGCGCGGTCGTGAGCGAGAGCACGGGCTCGCGCCCGACCAGGCGCACGTCGACCTCGACCCCCGGCGCCGACTCGGCGAGCTCGCGCGCCGCCTCGTGCAGCGCCTCGAGCAGGTGCAGGCGCACGGTCGACTCGAGGCTCGCGACGAGCAGTTCCGCGACGCGTGCGGTCTCCTCCCCGCCGAGCGCCCCGGCCCGGCGCAGGTCCTCGCCGATCGCCTGCACCGTCCTCGACAGCTCCACGACGTCACTATGACGTCACCAGCGCCGCCAGTCAAGTGTCAGAGGGGCGTCGAACTGACGAGCTCAGCCGTCGAGCGCGGCGTCCACGGCGGCCGCCGTGGCGTCGGCAAGGCGGGCGTGCAGCGCGGCGTTGGCCCTGCGGTCGGTACGCACGACGAGCACCTGGAGCCCCCGTCGCCCGGCGCTACCGAGGGTCGTCGCCAGCTCGCCGAGGTCCTTCATCTCCACCACCTCGTGCCCGAGCGCCGCGGCCACCGCTGCGGGATCGGCCGCCTGCGGCGTGCCGAAGGCACGCTCGAAGCGCGACTCGTCGAGCTCGGCGGCGTAGGGCAGGAACGAGAAGATCCCGCCGCCGCCGTTGTCGACGACGACGAGGGTGAGGTCGGGAACCTCCTCGCGAGCGCCGTGCACGAGCGCGCCCAGGTCGTGCAAGAAGGCGAGATCGCCGACCAGCGCGGCGGTGCGGCCGCCCGCCCCCGAGCGGCGCCGTGCCAGCGCAACGCCGATCGCGCTCGACACGACGCCGTCGATGCCGTTGGCACCGCGGTTGGCGAGGACGAGGGGGGCGCCCGGCCGTGCCGCGGCGAACCATTCGACGTCACGCACGGGCATCGACGAGGCGACGACGAGCGCCGAGCCGGGCGGCAGCTCGGCGAAGAGCCGGCGGGCGACACCCGGCTCGTTGCAGGGGACGGCGTCGGCGAGCAGCGCCGCGATCGCCTTGGCCGCCGCCTCGTCCGCGGCGCACCACGCGCCCAGGTAGTCGGCGGCGTCGCCCGGTCGGGGCTCGTCGGGCGGGTCGAGCGCGGCGGCCTCCACGGCGCACAGCTCGGCGGGCTCGGCACGCACCACGAGGTCGGCACGACGCTCGGGGTCGGCGAAGTGGCCCCACGGGTCGACGAGGAGATGGCGGGTGCCGGCGCCGGCGGGTTCGGACCACCAGCCGGCGAGCACCTTCGAGGCGTGCGGTGCCCCGAGGTGAACCACGACGTCGGCCGTGAGGGCATCGCGGGCGCGGGCGCTGCGCAGGACGGCGTCGGCGTGGGCGACGAGATTCGGGGCGGGGACCCGCGGGAAGGCACGCGGGTCGGCGAGCACCGGGCAACGCAACCGGGCAGCCAAGGCCGAGACGGCGGAACCGTACTGCGTTGCCGCAGGCGCGCCGAGGGTCGCTGCGCCGGCGACGATCAGCACGCGGCGACGCGGCGGCGAGCTCGCCGGCGAATGCGTCGACTGCGTCTGCAGACGCGCCGGGACCGCGCACCGCGACGTGCCACGGCGCACCCCCGGCACGCCCCGGCGGAAGCGCGCCGGGAGCAGCCAGCAGCGGCTCGCGCGAGCGGCACGTTGACGTGCACCGGGCCGGGGCCGGCCGGCCCGCTCGTGGCGTCGAGGACGATGCGGGAGGCGAGGGAGCGCCAGGCGGCGCGCGCCGCGGGCTCGGCGCTCATCGCCGGGCCGAGGTCGACGAAGGCACGCACGGACCGCCCGTAGAGGTCGCGCTGGTCGATCGTCTGCGGTGCTCCGACGCGCTGCAGCTCGACCGGGCGGTCGGCGGTGCAGACGATCATCGGCACGCCGGCGAGGTCGGCCTCGACCACCGCGGCGTGCGCCTCGGCAGCCGCCGTCCCGCTCGTCGTGACGAGCACCGCCGGGACGCCGGTGGCCAGGCCGATGCCGAGACAGGTGAAGGCCGCCGAGCGCTCGTCGAGGCGGACGGTCACCTCGAGCCCGGGGGCGCCGAGCAGCGCCAGCGCGAGCGGCGCCGAGCGCGAGCCGGGCGCGATGACGGCGTGGGCGACGCCGGCGCGGGCCCACTCGTCGGCGAAGGTGGCGACCAGATCGGCCTGTACGTTCACCGCTCGTGCGCCGGCTCGTGCTTGTCCACGGCTTCACCCAGACGGGACGCTCCTGGGAGCGCGTCGCGCCGCTCGTCGCCGAGGCGTGCGACGCGGAGGTGCTCACGCCGGACCTGCCCGGCCACGGCGATGCGGCCGCCAGCCGCCCCGCCGGCCTGTCGGGGGCGGCGGTGGTGGTGGGCGAGGGGGCCGGGGGCGGAATCTACGTCGGCTACTCGATGGGCGCCCGGCTGTGCCTGCGCCTCGCCCTCGACCGGGCCGAGCTCGTCGAGGCGCTCGTGCTCGTCGGCGCGACGCCGGGCCTCGCCGACGAGGAGGAGCGCGCCGCGAGGCGGGAGGCCGACGAGGCGCTCGCCGCGCGCCTCGAGCAGATGGAGCTCGCCGACTTCCTCGACGAGTGGCTCGCCGGGCCGCTCTTCGCCCACCTCACGCCCGAGCAGGCCGGCCGCGAGGCGCGCCTCGCCAACACGCCCGAGGGGCTGGCGTGGGCGCTGCGCACGCTCGGGACGGGGGCCGAGCCGGCGATGTGGCCGCGACTCGGCGAGCTGGCGATGCCCGTCCTGCTCGTCGCCGGGCGCAACGACGCCAAGTTCCGCGGGCTCGCCCGGCAGATCGCCGGTGCGATCGGGGACAACGCAGCAGACGGTGTGATCGCCGGCGCGGGTCACGCCGCGCCCTTCGAGCAGCCCGCCCGGTTCGCCGAGCTGATTCGTCTGTGGCTGACCCGGCACTGAGCGCGACGCCTCAGGCGACGAGGCCGACGACGAGCAGTGCCCCGAGGGCGAGCTGCGCCAGCCCCGTCTTGACGAGCGCAGCCACGAGCGTCCGGCCCGTCGGCGCCGCCGAGCACGAGACGCAACGCTGGCAGCGCCGGCACGATCGCCGCCATTCCGATGAGCGCGAGGGGCCGCCAAGGGACCAGCCCGGCGCAGCTCGCCCCGCCGCCGGCGATGCACGCTGCGTAGAGGACGCGGGTGTGCCCGTCCCCGATCCGCACCGCCAGCGTGCGCTTGCCCGAGCGGGCGTCGGTGGCGATGTCACGCAGGTTGTTGACCACGAGCAGCGCCACGGCGAAGAGCCCGACGGGGACGCCGGCGACCACCGAGGGCCATTCGAAGCGGCCGGCGCAGACGTAGGCGGTGCCCGCCGTGGCGACGAGGCCGAAGAAGACGAACACGAACAGCTCGCCGTAGCCGGCGTAGCCGTACGGGCGCGGGCCCCCGGTGTAGAACCAGCCAGCCGCGATGCACGCCGCGCCGACGAGGATCAGCCAGGGCGAGACGGCGATCGCCAGCGCCAGCCCCGCCGCCCCCGCCACGCCGAAGGAGGCCGCGGCTGCGGCACGCACCGCCCCCGGCCGGGCAAGGCCGCCGGCGACGAGGCGCACCGGGCCGACGCGCGCCTCGTCGGTGCCGCGAACGCCGTCGGAGTAGTCGTTGGCGTAGTTGGTGCCGATCTGGATGGCGAGCGAGACGACGAGCGCGAGGGCCGCCCGCCACCAGGCGACGCTCGCCAGCGCTGCGGCGAGCGCGATCCCGACGGCGACGGGGACGAGCGCGGCCGGCAGCGTGCGCGGCCGGGCGCCGGCGACCCACTCGCCGAGCGTCGGGCGGTGCTGCGGGGCGCCAGCGACCGCTTCGGCCGACGGCGGCGCGGTGCTCATCTCCGGCTTCGGGCGGCTCAGGGCCGACGCGGGAAGCGGGAGAAGTCCGGGCGGCGCTTCTCGTTGTACGCGTTGCGCCCCTCCTGGCCTTCCTCGGTCATGTAGAAGAGCATCGTCGCGTCGCCGGCGAGTTGTTGCACCCCCGCCAGCCCGTCGTCGGCGGCGTTGAAGCCGGCCTTGATCATGCGCAACGCGATCGGCGACAGCGCCAGCATCTCCCGGCACCAGCGCACGGTCTCGGCCTCGAGCCCGGCCAGCGGGACGACGGTGTTGACCAGTCCCATCTCGTAGGCACGCTCGGCGTCGTACTGGCGGCAGAGGAACCAGATCTCCTTGGCGCGCTTGGCACCGATCGTGCGCGCCAGCAGGCCCGCGCCGAACCCGGCGTCGAAGCTGCCGACCCGCGGCCCGGTCTGGCCGAAGCGGGCATTGTCGGCCGCGATCGTCAAGTCGCACACGAGGTGCAATACGTGACCGCCGCCGATGGCATAGCCGGCGACCATCGCCACGACCGGCTTGGGCAGGCGGCGGATCTGCATCTGCACGTCGAGGATGTTCAGCCGGCCGATCCCCCGCTGCGCAACCTCGTCGTCGCCCAGGTACCCGTCGTCACCCCGGATGCGCTGGTCGCCGCCGGAGCAGAAGGCGAGCTCGCCCTGCCCCGTGAGGATCACGACGCCGACGTCGGGGTCGTCGCGGGCGAGGTCGAAGGCACGGGAGAGCTCGGCGACGGTCTGGGGGCGGAAGGCGTTGCGCACCTCGGGGCGGCAGATCGCGATCTTGGCGATCCCCTCCGCCGTCTCGTAGGAGATGTCGCGCCACTCGCCGGACGGCTTCCACGCCGGGATCTCGGGCGGCGCCACGCTTGCGCCGTGCACGGGCTGGTGGGGGCTCACGGGCTCAGGGTACCGTCGGGTCGCCAGCGCCGCGCTGGCGCTCTTTCGTCGTGATGCGCAGCCGCCGGATCCGTCAGGCGCTCGCCTTCGACGACGACTTCACCGCTGCGGGTTTCGTCGAGCTCCGGCTCTCAACGCGTCGACGAGCGTCGGCGAGCGCGAGCAGCGTGGCGGCACCTCCGATCGCAGCTCCGAGCATGCACACACCCGCCCAGCCGTCGGCGCCGTACAGCGCGCTGGCGAGCGCCGAGCCGAGGGCACCGCCGGTGAAGTAGCTCACCATGTACACCGACGTGAGGCGGCTGCGCAGCTCGGGCGCGAGGCGGTAGACGAGGGACTGGTTCGTGACGTGCAGGCCCTGCGAGCCCACGTCGAGCACCAGGATGCCGGCTACGAGCAGACCGAGCGAGGTGCGGCCGAACCACAACAGCGCATACGAGCCGCACATGAGCACACTGAAGAAGATCGTCGTCGCCCGCGTCAGGCCGCGATCGGCCAAGCGCCCCGCAGCATTGGCGCACAGCGCGCCCGCAGCACCGACGAGCCCGAAGAGCCCGATCACCGCGTCGCTGTAGTGGTAGGGCGGCCGGGCGAGCAGGAAAGCCATCGTCGTCCAGAAGACGCTGAACGAGGCGAAGGCGAGCGCGCCGAACAGCGCCCGGCGGCGCAGCAGCGGCTCGGTGCGGATCAGCCGCACCTCCGAGGCGAGCAGCTGGCGGTACCCGACGTGTCGCCTGCGCTGCTCGGAGGGCAGCTTCCAGGCGAGGACGGCGGCGAGGACCGCGCTCAGCACGGCGCCGAGGACGTACACGGTCCGCCAACCGAAGGCGCTCGCCACGAGCCCCGAGACGGTGCGGGCGAGCAGGATGCCGATCAGCAGGCCGCTCATCACCGCGCCGACGACGCGGCCGCGACGTCCCTCGTCGGCCATGCTGGCAGCGAGCGGCACGAGCACCTGGGCGACCACCGACCCGGTGCCGGCGACGAGCGCCAGCACATCGAGCACCACCATCGAAGGCGCGAGCGCCGACGCGACGAGCGCCCCTGTCGTGACGAGCAGGATGGCGGGCACCATGCGGCGCCGCACGAGCAGGTCGCCGAGTGGCACGAGCAGCGCCAGCCCGACGGCGTAGCCGATCTGGGAGCAGGTGACGACGAGGCCCGCCGTCGCCGCGCTGGTGTGGAAGGCGTGGGCGAGGGTGTCGAGGATGGGCTGCGCGTAGTAGAGGTTGGCGACGGCAACGCCGCACGCCACCGCCATCAGCAGCACCATTCCCCGGCTGATCCCCGTCTTCGTGGGCTCGACTCTCGCCTGCTCCATCACCGCCGCCATCCGCCTTGGCCTCCGTCCGGAACTCTGCACGATCGATCGTCCGCCCACTCGCCCCCCGCTGCGGCGTCGTGCAACATGACCAACTGTACGGTGCGTACAGATATTCCGGGCCGGCGGATAGGCTCGCCCGATGGCCTCGGGAACTGCGTCGGTGGGTACCCGTCCCGGGCGCCCGCGCAGCGAGCGCGCCCGCCTGGCCGTGCTCGAAGCGGCGGCGGACCTGCTCGTCGAGGGCGGCCTGCAGGCGGCGTCGATCGAGGCGATCGCCGCCCGGGCCGGGGTGAGCAAGGTGACGATCTACAAGTGGTGGCCGTCGCCGACGCGGTTGCCGTCGACGCCTACTTCCACCGCTACCGCCAGACGATCGCGATCGGGGACAGCGGCGACGTCACCGCCGACCTCGCCGCGGAGATGCGCGAGCTGATCACCACGTTCTCGACGCCGGCGGGCGCGGTGATGGCGCAGCTCATCTCCCAGGCGCAACTCGACGCCGAGCTCGCCGCGACGCTGCGCCAACGCTGGGTCCAGCCGCGCCGCGCGGTGACCGAGGCGGTGTTGCGACGAGGGATCGCACGGGGACAGGTCCGTCCCGACTGCGACCTCGCCGCGGTGATGGACGCCCTCTACGGCCCGCTCTACTACCGCTTGACCGTGCGGCACGAGCCGCTCGAGCCCGAGCTCGCCGACACGCTCGTGCGCGTCGTACTCGACGGCATCCGCCCTCCGGCACGCCCCGGCGGCCCTCCGCCGTCCGGCGGCACCGCCTGACGGCACCGCCTGACGGTACGGCGCGGCGGTACCCTCGCCAGGTGCGCGAGCTGGTCGCCATCGAGCTCGAGCCCGGCCCGGCCTTCGTCGAGGAGCTGCGACGGGCCTGGAGCGAGGGCGACGCGGTGCTGCCGATCGATCCGCGCCTGCCGGCGCCGGCTCGCCGGCGGCTGCTCGAGGCGCTGCGCCCTCGGTGCTCGTGCCCACCGCCGGCGAGCGCGCCCGGCTGGACGGCGAGCCGGTCGAGGCGGGCGACGCGCTCGTCGTCGCCACCTCGCGGGACGACCGGCGAGCCACGCGGCGTCGTGCTCACCCACGACGCCGTCGCCGCCTCGGCGAAGGCGACCAGCGCGCGCCTCGGGGTCGATCCCGGCCGCGGACCGCTGGTGCTGCTGCCTCCCGCTCGCCCACGTCGGCGGCCTGTCGGTGGTGACGCGTGCACTCGTCACGGGCACACCGCTCGAGGTGCTTGCCGGCTTCGAGGTCGACGCGGTGCTCGCCGCGGCACGCGGCGCGGGGCGACGCTCGTGTCGCTCGTGCCGACCACGTTGCGCCGGATCGGGCCCGGGCGCGGCGGCCTACCGCACGATCGTCCTCGGCGGGTCGGCGCCGCCGGCGGAGCTGCCGCCGAACGTGGTCACCACCTACGGGATGACCGAGACCGGCAGCGGCGTCGTCTACGACGGCGAGCCGCTCGACGGCGTCGAGGTGCGCATCGGCGCCGGAGCCGGCGAGATCGAGCTGCGCGGGCCGATGCTGCTGCGCTGCCTACCGCGACGGCAGCTCGCCGCTCGGTCCCGGCGGCTGGCTGCGCACCGGCGACGCCGGGCGGATCGGGCCCGACGGCCGGCTCGAGGTCCTCGGCCGCCTGCGCGAGCTGATCATCACCGGCGGGGAGAACGTCTGGCCGGCTGCCGTCGAGGCGGTGCTGGCGCAACACCCCGCCGTCGCCGAGGTCGCCGTCGCCGGCGCGCCCGACCCCGAGTGGGGCGAGCGGGTCGTCGCCTACGTCGTGCCGCGCGGCGCCGGCGCGGATGACCCGTCGCTCGGCGAGCTGCGCGAGCTCGTCGCCGGCGAGCTCGCCGCCGTGGGCGGCGCCCCGCGAGCTCGTGCTCGTCGACTCGCTGCCGCGCACGGCGATCGGCAAGGTCCGCCGGGCCGAGCTGGCGTCGCTGCGGCGACGCTCGGGCGCTGAGCCGATCGACGGCGCCGAGTCGGGCACGGGCGCTCGCAACGAGGCGCGCAACTAGCCTCGGCCGGGTGCCCCCGACCAACCGCCTCGCCGGCGAGACCAGCCCCTACCTGCGCCAGAACGCAGACAATCCGGTGGGCTGGTACCCCTGGGGCAAGGAGGCGCTCGCCGCGGCGGCCGAGTCCGACCGCCCGCTGTTCGTCTCGATCGGGTACTCCGCCTGCCACTGGTGCCACGTCATGGCGCACGAGTCGTTCGAGGACGCGGGGCTCGCGGCGAAGCTGAACGCTGGTTTCGTGCCGGTCAAGGTCGACCGCGAGGAGCGGCCCGACGTGGACTCGATCTACATGGACGCCGTGCAGGCGCTCACCGGCGGGGGCGGCTGGCCGCTCAGCGTCTTCTGCACGCCCGACGGGCGGCCGTTCTTCGGCGGGACGTACTTCCCGCCGCGGCGCGCCACGGCATGCCCGGATTCGGCGACGTGCTCGACGCCGTGTCCGACGCGTGGGCGACGCGGCGCGACGAGCTGCTCGGGCAGGCCGACGAGCTGACTGCCGCCGTTGCGGCGCGGCTGGCGCCGCCCCCCGCCGGCGAGGACGGGCTGCCGCCTCGCACGCCAGCTGCTCGACGGCGCGCTCGCCCGCGTGCGCGGCGACCTACGACCGCGAGGACGGCGGGATGGGCCGCGCCCCGAAGTTCCCGAACGCCGACCTTCGAGCTCGTCGCCGGGGTCGCCGACAGCTGCCCGCGCTGCGCGGCGCGCGGCACCCGGCCGGCGGGCGAGGCAGCGGGGCGAGGCCGGCGGAGCGGCCGCGAGGGCCGAGCGCTCGAGATGCTGACGACGACGCTCGAGGCGATGGCCTCGGGCGGGATGTACGACCACCTCGGCGGCGGCTTCCACCGCTACAGCGTCGACCGCGCCTGGCAGGTGCCGCACTTCGAGAAGATGCTCTACGACCAGGCGATGCTCGCCCCGCTCTACCTGCACGCCTGGCAGCTCACGGGCGACGAGCGCTGGCTGCAGGTCCTCACCGAGACCCTCGACTACGTCTGCTCGACGATGCGCGACCCCTCCGGTGGCTTCTGGTCTGCCGAGGACGCCGACGCCGGCGGGGTCGAAGGCAGCTACCAGACCTGGACGCCCGCCGAGCTCGAGGCGGTGCTCGGACCCGAGCGTGCCCGGCTCGCCGCCGGCTGGTACGGCATCACCCCCGCCGGGAACTTCGAGCACCGGCGGAGCATCCCCCATGTCCAGCGGGGCCGGCTGGTGCGCCCGCCGGAGGTCGAGGCGTGCCGGCTCGAGCTGCTCGCGGCGCGCGGCCGGCGCGTGCGGCCGGGTATCGACGACAAGGTGCTCACCGAGTGGAACGCGATGACCGTCTCGGCGCTCGCCGAGGCGGCGGCAGCCACGGGCACCTCGCGCTGGCTCGAGGCGGCGACGGGCGCTGCGACGATGCTCCTGGGCGAGGCGCGCCGGAACGACGGACGCTGGTTGCGCTCGTGGCAGGCCGGGCGCGCCGCCCACCTCGCCGTTGCCACCGATTATGCGTGGCTCGTCGACTGCTTCACCCGCCTCGGCGAGGCCACGGGCGAGCGGCGCTTCACCGACGAGGCGCTCGCGGCGGCCTCCGGCCTCCTCGCATTGTTCGGCGCGCCCGACGGCGGCTGGTTCACCACCGGATCCGACGCCGAGGCGCTCGTCGTGCGGCCGCGCGAGGCCTACGACGGGGTGACGCCGGCGGCCGGCTCGGTGGCGGCGGTGGCGCTGGCACGGCTCGGGGCGCTGGCCGGCGACGAGCGGCTGGTCGAGCGTGCCAGGGCGAGCGTCACCGCCGGCGGCGAGGCGCTGGTGCGGGCGCCCGGGGCCTTCCCGCGCCTGGTCGCCGCGGCCGTGCTGCTCGACCCCGGGCCGCTCGAGCTCGTCGTCACCGGCTCACGCTCCGATCTCGTCGGCACGCTGCAACGGCGCTGGACCCCCGAGGGTGTGCTCGCCTGGGGCGAGCCCGGGCCGGGGCCGCTGTGGGAGGGACGCCCGCCCGGGATGGCCTTCGTCTGCCGGGGCGGGACCTGCCTCGCTCCCTCGTCGAGCGTCGAGGACCTGCTGGCGACGCTCGAGACGGCAGAACGGGGCGGCTGGACCGGCGCCCGTCCGTGAACGATCGCGGCTCCGGGCGACGCCGGCGGCCGCCGCGACGCGTCCGCACCCTGCGGCGGGTGCGCGCCGGCACGCCGCGGGAGTCTCGCCCGGGCGCGGTGCTCGACTGTCTCGTGCTCGCCCCGGGGCCGGAGGAGTGGGCTGCGGTGGACCTGGCCTCGGGGGCGCTGTTGCGTGCGCGGGCGCACGGCACGGCGGGGTCGACGCATGGCACGGTCGGGCCGGCGGGGGCGGCGCCGGCCGGGGCGGCGCCGGCGGGGGCGGCGCCGGTCGAGGGCGCGCCGGGGGACGGTTGGGGCACCTACGACGTCGCCCGGATCCGGATCGCCGCTGACGACGAGCCGCTCGACCCGGCGCGTCCGGAGACGATCGTCTGGGAGCAGCCGCCCGAGCGGCTGGGGCGGATGCGGCGCAGGCCTGCACGGCGCGTGTTGCGCCGGCTGGCCTCGCCCGAGCGGCCGGGGGCGACGCTGCTCGGCACGCACGGCCCGTCGATCCCCTACGTCGACCTCGACGGGACAGCGCCCTCGCTGATGCTCATCGCCGTCTCCTCGCGATCGCTCGAGGCGTTCGCGCTCTCGGCGAGCGAGGCGGCGCTGGCGTTCTCGTGGTCGGGGACGCGCCACCAGCTGCGGGTCGCCGATGCCCGCCTGCGCTCGGCCGTGCTGGCCACAGCGCCGCACTCGCTAGCCGGCGGGCGGCTCTCCGCCGCCCTCGGCGGCAAGCCTTCGGTGCTGCTCGTCGGGCTCGGGGTGGTGCGCGGCGGGCACGCTCCGAAGGTCGTGCTCGCGGCGCTGGCGCCCTGAGTCTCGGCCGGCGGGCGGCGGGGAGGGAGCGAAGCTCAGGCTGGCAGCGAGCCGGCGGCGAGGTCCTCCGCCATCGCCCAGCCGAAGCCGACCAGGCAGTCGTAGCGCTCGGCCGAGAGCTCGGCGAACAGCGCGGCGAGCTCGGGGTCGACCTCCACGCCGGCGCCGGGCTCGGGGTCGTAGTCGAGCACGCCGGTGGGGTTGGCGTCGCCGCGCACGATGAACACCCGGTCGTCGAGGCTGCTCTCGACGCCGAAGCGCTTGGCGAGGCGCCGTCCCCAGGCTCGCTCCTCGCCGCTCGGCTTGTGGCCGGGTCGGGGCACGATCTCGTCGAGACCTGAGTAGGCAGCGAAGGCGGAGGGTGCGGCGAGCCGCGTCCCGAGCAGAACGTCCTCGTCGGGGAAGGCGAGCACGGCGCGGCGGAAGAGGTCACGCATGCACGGCGCGCAGGGCTTCGGTCGGCCGGGCCGGTGCGGATGAAGGAGGCGGCGCCGACGAGCAGGCTCGGCGTGCCGCCGATCCGCTCGAGGGTGCTGAACGCGTACCCGACGAGCCGGCCGTCGTCGCGCGCCTGGGTGACGAGCACCCACTCCTCACGGTGCTTGGAGAGGAAGCCGACCTCGTAGCCGGCGGTCCCGGCGGCCGAGAGGTCCGCCATCTCCGCCAGCTCCGAGTCGCTGAGTGCGGTGGTGTCTTTCGTCTCTACGTCGATCACGATGCCTCGGGCCCCTTGTGTTGCACTTGTCGGCGTCGGACCGGCGAACCGGCTCGACCCAGGCTCGTACGCCCCGGTCGAGGCTGCGGCGGCCGGGTCGCTTCGGGCCTGGCACGACACACCGGACCCCGGTCGGACGGTTCCATCAGTTTACGGGACGCGGAGACAGTGCCGCCAAGCAGGCGCTGCCGGGTCGACCGGGGCCGGTTGGACTCGCCGAGGTCGCCGCTCGAGGCTCAGACCAGGGCGTTCGCGCCGAGCAGCTCTTTGAGCGCGCCGACGAAGCCGCCGTCCGGCTGCACGTTGAACTCGGCGGGCAGGCGCAACACCTTCGAACCGAGGTGCAGGTGCACCGGCACCGGCCCCGGGTGCTCGACGACGAGCTCCCGCAACCGTGCCACCACCGACTCCGTGAGAGCTTGCATCGGCAGGCTGACCTGCAGCGGAGGGGTGTGGCCGTCCGGGACCAGCGCCGGGCGGCGGATCTCGGCGGCGACCAGCTTGGGCTGGTCGTCACGCATGTCGAGGCGGCCGCGGACGAGCACGATCGCGTCCTCCTCGAGCAGCCCGCCGTACTCGGCCATCACCTTGGCGAAGACGAACACCTCCATCGCCGCCTCGAGATCCTCGAGCACGAAGGTCGCCATCAGCTCGTTCTTCTTCGTGTAGCGGCGCGAGAGGCTCGTCACGACGCCGCCGACGGTGCGAAAGCCGTAGAGCGGCGAGTCGCCGCCGTAGCCGGCGGCCGCCGAGGAGCGCGACCGGGCGAAGCCGCCGGCCGCCCCGGGCGCGGCCGCCCCGCCGGCCCCGGGCGCCGCGCCGCTCGCCGCGCCGGCCGCGCCCGCGAGGACGGCCGCTGAGCCGGCGTCCGGCCTCGTGTCGTCCTCGGCGCCGGCGCCGGCAGGTCCGACCTCGGCCGAGCCACCGACCGCGTCGAGCAGCTCGCGGATCGTCGTGTCGGCGAGGCGGCGCAACGGGGCCTCCACCCCCATCAGCGGGTGGTCGCTCACGTACAGCCCGAGCATCTCCTTCTCGAAGGCGAGGCGCTCGGACTTGTCGAACTCGATCTCGGGGATGGCGAGGCGAGCCTCCTCGAACGGGCCGCCCCCGCCGGTGCCGTCGCTCCCGGCTGGGCTCGGCTCGGGCTCGAGCAGCGAGAACAGCGTCGAGATGCCGAGCTCCTCCTCTCGCCGGCGGGTGAGGATGCGATCCACCATGTCCTCGAAGACCAGGCACAGTCCCTTGCGGGGGTGGCCGAGGGAGTCGAACGCGCCGGCCTTGACGAGCGACTCGACGGCTCGCTTGTTGAGCGCCGCCGGGTCGACGCGGCAGCAGAAGTCGTGGAAGTCGGCGAAGGGGCCGTTCTTCTCTCGCTCGGCGACGATCTGGGCGACGATCCCCTCGCCGACGTTGCGCACCGCCGAGAGGCCGAACGTGATCGTCCCCGGCCCGCTGCCGGGCTCGCCCGCGCGGTCGCGGTGAAGTCGCTCGCCGAGACGTTGACGTCGGGCACGTGCACCTCGATGCCGAGGGTGCGGCACTCGGCGAGGTAGACCGCCATCTTGTCCTTGTCGTCCTTGACCGAGGACAGGAGCGCAGCGAGGTACTCGACGGGGTGGTTGGCCTTCAGCCAGGCGGTCTGGTAGGCGACGAGGCCGTAGCCGTAGGAGTGGGACTTGTTGAAGGCGTAGTCGGCGAAGGGCTCGATGATGTCGAACAGCTCGGTGCCGAGCGTCTGGCCGTAGCCGTTGGCGACGCAGCCTGCAACGAACTTCTCCCGTTCGGCCGCAATGAGCGCCCGTCTCTTTTCCCGCAGGCCTTGCGGAGGTTGTCAGCCTCTTCGAAGGAGTAGCCGGCGAAGTGCTGCGGCGACGCGCATCAATGACTCCTGGTAGATCATCAGCCCGTAGGTGTCGCCCCAGCACCGGCTCCAGGTCCGGGTGAAGGTAGGTGATCGGCTTGCGGCCGTTCTTGCGATCGGCGTAGTCGCGGTGCATGTTCGCCGCCATCGGCCCCGGCCGGTAGAGGGCGACGAGGGCGGCGACGTCGTCGAAGCTGGTCGGCGCGAGGCGAGCGCATCAGCGAGCGCATCGGGCCGCCCTCGAGCTGGAAGACCCCGATCGAGTCGCCGCGGCGCAGCATCTCGTAGGTCGCCTCGTCGTCGAGCGGGACGTTGTCGATGTCCGGGCGATCCCCGGTCGCTCGCCTCGATCGAGGTCGAGCGCCGTCTCGATCACCGAGAGGTTGCGCAGACCGAGGAAGTCCATCTTCAACAGCCCGAGGCGCTCGACGCCGTGCATCTCGTACTGGGTGACGATCGGGGCGTCGCCGGCGGGAGCGCCGGGGTCGGGCTTGCGCTGGATCGGGAGGTACTCGGTGAGCGGCTCGTGGGTGATCACGACCGCCGCGGCGTGGATGCCGTCCTGGCGGCGCAGGCCCTCGAGGCCGCGGGCGACGTCGATGACCTTCTTCGCGTCGGGGTCGGCGTCGTACATCTCGCGAAGTCCCGTTGCGTTGGCGTACCCGTCCTCGTACCTGTCCTCTTTCTCGAGGCAGGCACGCAACGGGGTGTCCCGCCCCATGATCAGCGGCGGCATCGCCTTGGCGATCCGGTCGCCGAGCCCATAGGGGTAGCCGAGCACCCGCGCCGCGTCGCGCACGGCGGCACGGGCCTTGATCGTCGAGAAGGTGACGATCTGGGCGACGCGGTCCCAGCCGTAGCGCTCGGAGGCGTAGCGGATCATCTCGGAGCGGTAGCGCTCGTCGAAGTCCATGTCGATGTCCGGCATCTGCTTGCGGCCGGGGTTGAGGAAGCGCTCGAACAGCAGGTCGTAGCGGATCGGGTCGAGGTCGACGATGCGCAGGCAGTACGCCACGCAACATCCCGCCGCCGAGCCTCGTCCCGGTCCCACCCGGATCCCGCTGCGCCGGGCGTAGGCGATGAGGTCCCAGACGACGAGGAAGTAGGCCGAGAAGCCCATGTTGGCGATGACGCCGAGCTCGTACTCGAGGCGCTCGACCACCGCCCCGGGCAGCGGCTCGCCGTAACGCTCGCGTGCGCCCTCGTAGGTGAGGTGGCGCAGGTAGGCCGTCGCCGACTCGTCGTAGGTGGCACCGAGGAACTCCTCGGGAACGGGGAACTGCGGCAGCGTCGGCAGCCCGGGCTCGATCTCGACGTTGGCCCGCTCGGCGATCCAGAGCGTGTTGTCGCAGGCTTCGGGAAGCTCGGCGAAGAGCCGGCGCATCTCCGCCGCGGTCTTCAGGTAGTGCTCCTCGCCGTCGAACTTGAAACGCTTCGGGTCGTCGATCGTCGCCCCGGTCTGCACGCAGAGCAGCGCGTCGTGGGCGACGGCGTCCTCGCGCCGGCAGTAGTGGCTGTCGTTGGTGGCCAGGAGCGGCGCGCCGATCGCCTGTGCCAGCTCGACGAGCTGGGGGTTGGTGCGGTGCTGCTCGGGGAGGCCGTGGTCCTGCAACTCGACGAAGAGGTTGCTCTGCCCGAAGATGTCCTGCAGGCGGCCGGCGAGCTTGACCGCCTGGTCGAAGTCGCCGTTCAGCAACGACTGCAGCACCACGCCGCCGAGGCAGCCGGTCGTGGCGATCAGTCCCTCGTGGTAGCGCTCGAGGAGCTCCCAGTCGACCCTCGCCTTGTAGAAAAAGCCGCTGAGATAGGCCTCCGAGGAGAGGTTGATCAGGTTCCGGTAGCCAGCGGTCGACTCGGCGAGCAGCGTGAGGTGGTAGTAGAGCTTCTCGCCGCGCTCCCCCTCCCCGCCGGTGTCGTCGATCCGGCCCCGCCGCACCGGCCGCTCGTCGCGCGAGTTGGCCGCCATGTAGGCCTCGGTGCCGACGATCGGGTTGACGCCGTGCTTGCGGCAGGCGTCGTAGAAGTCGAGGACGCCGTACATGTTGCCGTGGTCGGTGATCGCCAGCGCCGGCTGGCCGTCCGCCGCGGCGCAGGCCACGACGTCGTCGACACGTGCCGCCCCGTCGAGCATCGAGTACTCGGTGTGGGTGTGGAGGTGGGCGAACGAGCCGCCCGCTGTTGCGCTCACCTGTTCACCTTCGTGGAGATCTCCACAAGCTCCGTCCACAGCTGTGGACGAACTACAGACGTGTCATTCCGAGGCCCGTCACGATAGCGCGAGGTCGCTCGCCGAGGCAGCCCGCGGCGTCCCCGCTCGAAGGCCCTCTCGGGCGCCGCGCCGCAGGTCAGCCGCTCACTGGCCACGGCATCGGCACCCCGGCGCAGGTCAGCGGCTTAGGAGGCTCCGGTCCGTCGGAACCTGCAGGCGCGCTCGGGCTCACAGGTACTGACCCGGGTGTGGAGTGTCTGCGCCGCCCTGGGTCGCGCCGGGAGGCAGGCCGCGCCCGCGCATCTGCTCGAGCTGCGAGCGGGCGGCCATCTGCTGGGCGAAAAGGGTCGCCTGGATGCCGTGGAACAGCCCTTCGAGCCAGCCGACGAGCTGCGCCTGGGCGACGCGCAGCTCGGCGTCGCTCGGCTCCCCGTCGCCGAAGGGCAGTGCCAGCCGGGCGAGCTCGGCGCGCAGGTCGGGGGAGAGGCTCTCCCCCAGCTCCTGCAGCGATCGCTCGTAGATGTCCTTCAGCCGCTGCCGGCTGGCGGCGTCGAGGGGCGCCTGGCGCACCTCGTCGAGCAGCTGCTTGACCATCGAGCCGATCCGCATCACCTTGGCTGGCTGCTCGACGGCCTCGACGACCTCGACCTCGCCGCTGCCGCTGCCGTCCCGGCGGCCGCCTTCGCCGAGCCCGCCCGAGCCGTCCTCGTCGGTCACGATCAGCAGCTGCGGTCGGTCGTCGTTCGTGGCGTCGCTCATCAGGCGTCCTCTCGAGAGTCGGGCTGCTCGGCCGGAGCCGCCCGCCCATCCGGCGGCGACCGCGGCGCGCGCGCTTCGTGGACCGATTGTGCCCCTCCCGCCTTCCCGTCGCACCTCCGCCCGGTGTCGACCCCGGACGCCGACGCCACCCGCCGTGAGCCGGACGCTGCCCGCCGGACGCCGACGCCGCGGTCGGACGCCGGCGCCGCCCGCCGGACAGCGCCGACGCCGCCGGTCCCGGTCGGGACGGCGGCGTCGGAGCTTCGTGAGAGGGCCCCCCCGGCACCCCGCGAGCGGGGCGCCGGGGGAGGCGCGCGGCGGCTAGGGGGGAGCGCCGCTCAGGCGCGCGCTACGCGGCGCAAGTCCTCGAGGGACAGGCCGCTCGCAGCGTCGCCACCGCACTGGTCGCAGTGTGCGGTGTGCCGCCACGAACGGAGAAGCCGCGTGCCCGAGGCATCGAGGAACACGACGAACGCGTCGGACTCCGGGTGCAGCACCAGCCGGTGGTACGTGCGCCACTCCGTCGACACCGACGAGTCGCCGAGCGACCCCTTGAGCACCCGGCGGAACCGGTGCTTCTCGGTGTCGAACAGCCAGGTGCTGTGGCACGATTCGAGGACGAGGAAGCCGTCCGCTGCCGGCACGTCGTCCGTCCCGAGGACGGGGGCCGCGATGATCTCGACTGGGCCCGTTGGTTGCCCGGTCTCCAGGTGTCCGACGATCCTGCTGATATCCACATGTGGATCATGACGTCGCCTTGCGACGGCGGGCACGCGGCAGGATTGCAGTTGGATGACGATCCACGCGGCCTGCGCGCATCGCCACGCAACCCGTTTCGGCGACGCCGAAACGGTCCCTGAGCAGGAATGGTACGGCAGTCGTCAGACGAGCGGCCACGGGTAGGCGCGGGAGTCCTCGTCCGGCTCGGGGAAGCACCGCGACGACAGCAGGCGGCGCCCCCGCTGGCGCAACGCGGCGCGCTCGGCGCCGGAGAGCAGCGGCTCGAGCGAGCCCGGCACCCGCCCGGCGAGGGCCTCGCAGGCGGCGACGACCTCGGGCGGAAGGCGCTCGCCGGCGAAGTCCCACATCACCGTTCGCAGCTTGGGCTGGGGGTGGAAGCACAGCCCGTTGTCGATGCCCCAGAGGTGATCCTCGGCGTCGATCAGCACGTGGCCGCCCTTGCGGTCGGCGTTGTTGAGGAGCAGGTCGTAACCGGCCAGCCGACGCAACGAGTCGCCGGCAGCGGGTCGGTCGAGCAGCGTGAAGTAGTGCTGCTCGAAGTCCGCGTCGACGAAACGTTGCAGCGATCCCGTCCCGTACGGCAGGTCGTGTCGCAGCACAGTCTCGGGGACGAGGTCGAGGTCGAGCACCCGGGAGAGCTCGTAGGCGGCCACCTCACGGCGGAACAGCCCGTCGGGGAAGTCCCACAACGGCCGCTCCCCCGCCTTCGGCTTGTAGATGGCGCGACGCTCGAGGCCGTCGAGGCGCAGCGTCACGAGCAGGGTGACGTTGGAGCTCCACGGCATCCGGCCTTCGACGTCGGCGTCACCGCGCTCGAGCAGCGCCCGCCAGTCGTCGCGGCTCAGGGGATCGGCGGCTCGTGACCGTTCGTCCGCGGGCACACGTGACCTCTCGGATCGAGCGGGAAGCCGCACAGCGGGCACGGCGGGCGACCGGCCTCGACGAGCGCCGTGCCGCGGATCGCCAGCGCCGCCGCCTGCTCGCGGGTGAGGGCGAAACGCGCCTCGCTGCCCGTTGCGCCTGCCTCCCCGCTCTCGTCCTCCTCGTCGGACTCGTCGTCGTCGGTGACGACCTCCTCGGCGAGCAGCACGACCCGGTCGTTGGCGGCGTCGTAGGCGACGGCGAGCGCCCCGACGGCGAAGGATGCCTCGTCGAACTCCTCGAGCTCGAGCACCTCGTCGCCGGGCAGCTCGCCGGGCCGGGCGAGGTCCTGCAGGAGGCGGCCGAGGTGCTGGCAGAGGGCGCCGACCTGCTGCTTCTCCAGCTTGAGCGTGACGAGCGTCTGGTCGGCGCGCGCCTGGAGGTAGAAGGTGCGCTGCCCGACCGGCCCGACGGTGCCGACGGTGACGCGCTCGGGCGACCCGATCTCGAAGAACTCGCTCACGGCGTGTCCGCGCCGGCGCCCGCGTCCTCGCCCGCCGCGGCGCGGCGCCCCCGGGCGCCGGGCTTCGTGCCGTTCACCGGAGGCGGGGCGAAGGGCGTGAGGTCGCCGGTCGAGTTGACCGCGAGCACGCTCGGGCCGGCCGGGCCGTACACGACGACGCTCACCGAGGCGGGCGAGACCACGGTGCGCTGCACGAGGTCGAGCGGCACGCCCAGCGCGTCGCCGAGCGCGATCTTGATCGGGTCGGCGTGGCTCACCGCCACCACGGTCGCCCCTGGATGGCGGGCGCACAGGCGCTCGGTGACGGCGGCCATGCGCGCCTGGACCTCGACGAAGGACTCGCCGCCGGGAAAGCGGAAGCCGCTCGGGTGCAGCTGCACCGTCTGCCACTCCGGCAGCTTGCGCAGCTCGGCGAGCTCGGCCCCGGTCCAGCCGCCGAAGTCGCACTCGAGCAGGCCGCGCTCGACGATCGGCTTCAGCCCGAGGCGCCGTCCGACGCCGGCTGCCGTCTCCCGCGCCCGCTCGAGCGGCGAGCAGTACAGCGCGGTGATGGGGCCCATGGTGGCGAGCCGCTCGCCGGCGCGGTCGGCCTCCTCGTGGCCGCGCTCGGACAGGTGCAGGCCCCGGGCCCGCCCGGGGAGGATCTTCCCGGTCGTCGGCGTCGTGCCGTGGCGCACCCAGCAGACGCGCGTCACGGCCGGCGGCGGTTGCGGGCGGCGGCGCTGCGGCACGCGGACAAGCTACTGGTCTGCTCGTTGAACGCGTCGATAGCCTGCGGCGCGGTGCACGAGCCCCCCAAGCCCGGCGCCGCGGCCGGCGGCCCCTCCCTCACGCCCGGCGCCGCGGCCGGCGGCGGCGTGCAGGCTGGGGAGGGGCGGTCCCTCGCGTTGGCCGCCGTGGAGGCGGAGGTCGTCGCCTGCCGGCGCTGCCCGCGCCTGGTCGCTTGGCGCGAGCAGGTCGGCCGCGGCGCGCCGCGCCTCGTTCCGCGACGAGGAGTACTGGGCGCACCCTGTGCCGGGATTCGGGGATCCCGCCGCCCGCCTCGTGGTCGTCGGGCTGGCGCCCGCCGCCCACGGCGGGAACCGCACCGGGCGCGTGTTCACCGGGGACCGCTCCGGCGACTTCCTCTTCGCCGGCCTGTACCGCGCCGGCTACGCCAGCGCGCCGGCGAGCGTGTCCAAGGACGACGGGCTCGAGCTGCTCGGGGCGTTCATCACGGCTGCGGTGCGGTGCGCCCCGCCTCAGAACCGCCCGACCCCCGAGGAGCGCGACACCTGCGCGCCGTGGCTGGCGGCGGAGCTGGCGCTGCTCGAGGACGCCCGCGTGTACCTCGCCCTCGGCGGGTTCGCCTACGAGGCGCTGTGGCGGGTGCTGTTCCCCCCACCCCGCCGCCCCCCACGGCCACGCTTCGCGCACGGGCTCGAGGTTCCCCTCGGCGAGGGGCGGACGCTGTTGTGCTGCTACCACCCGAGCCAGCAGAACACCTTCACCGGCCGGTTCACCGCCGAGATGCTCGACGCCGTGCTCGCCCGCGCCCGCCGGCTCAGCAGCTGACGCGCTACGACGCAGTCCGAGCAAGCACGATGGCAGTGAATGCGGGCATGCTGGCATCGTGATCCGAACGCACGTTCAGCTCACCGAGGACCAGCTCGCCAAGCTGCGAGCCCGGCGCGCAGAGCGCCGCACCTCGGTTGCCGCCCTGGTACGCGAGGCCGTCGAGGCGAGCCTGCGCGTCGACACTGCCGATCGTCGCCGAGACCAGGCCCTCAGGGTCGTCGGTCGGTTCCGTTCCGGAGCTTCCGATGGCAGCACGCGCCATGACGACTACGTGAGCGAGGCGTTCCGCTCGTGACGAACGAGCCGGCCGGCGCAGTCCAGGCCGCCGAAGCCGCGCGAGCTCGTCAGGCGATGGTGACGGGGATGCGCTTGCGGGTGTCGCCGCCGTCGCTCCCGGGCCAGCGACGCCGGCTGACGCGGGACAGCTTGCGCAGCAGGTCGACCGCCCCGGGGTCGTCGTCGATCGGGCGCAGCTCGACGGCGCCCGAGCTCACCACCTGGTCCATCAGCTCGGCGCCCTTCTCCGGTGCGCACGAGGGTGAGCGTCCAGTCGGCGAACGCGCCGATCCCGCCGGTGGAGATGTCGGCGTGCTCGGCGGCGAAGTCGGGGCAGCGCTTGCAGCCCTCGCGGGTCCAGGCGTGCGCCTCCTTGAGCGGCAGCTCGTGGTAGGCGCCGTCGCGCATCCAGAGCTGGAAGACGCCCTTGATGTTCATCTTGGCGATCTGCTCGCGCGCGAGCCCGTAGCGGTCGAGGAAGTAGCTCCTCGAAGATCGCGTCGTCGAAGGTCTTCGAGCACAAGAGCCCGATCGTGAGGGCGAAGCGCCGCGCAACCTTGCCTGCCCGCCGCGCCGACATCGCCCCCGGCGCCGAGGTCTGGCAGCCCATCCCGACGAGCGCCAGGCGCTCTGCCCCGCCGGCGGTGGCCTCGGCGTAGGCGAGCGGGTTCGCGGAGTAGGTGTAGCGGGACCCGGCCGAGCGCGAGCACGTCGGCGCGGTTGCGTGCGACGCCGGGCACCGCCTTCCAGCTCGTGCCGTCGCCCTCGAGGTACGAGACGAGCGCGGCGTCGACGACGTCGTGCTCGAGCGCGTAGACGAGCAGCGCCGAGACGAGCCCGCCGTCCTGGCCGTTCGTCCTGCAGCTCGGGGTCGGTCGCCCGGGCGAGCACGATCTGTCGGGTGATGCCGAAGACCTCCTCCTCGGTCCGCGTTCGCCCGAACATGAAGGTGTCGATCTCCGGCTCCCAGTCCCGAAAGCGCGGGCAGGCCCGGGTGCACAGCGTGCAGCCGCGCTGGCCGTGGGTGCAGTCGGTCGGCCCGCCGTCCTCCTCGACGTGGAAGGGCTGGTAGCGGCCCTCGGCGTCGTCGTAGCCGAGCACGTCGTAGGGGCAGACGACGATGCAGGCCGCGCAGCCGGTGCACAGCCCGGAGGTGACGACCTCGGTGTACAGCTCGGCCCACTGCGGCTTGTCCGGGCCACCGGCGCGCGCCGGTCGCTCGCCGGCGGCGCGGGGCGTGCGCTCCCTCGGGCCGCCGCGGCGGGCTCGGCGCCCGTGTCACCGGGATCGCCGGCGGCGGGCTCGTCGCCCTCGGTGGCAGGCCGGTCCGTGGTCATCTCAGGCTCCGATCTCGGCGAGCACCTTGGCGGCGTGGGCTGTCATCTCACGCTCCGATCTCGGCCAGCACCTTGGCGGCGTGGCCGTCAGCGCGCACGTTGTACCAGGCCCTGGTCACCTTGCCCCGGCCGTCGACGAGGAACGTCGAGCGGATCACGCCCATGCTCGTGCGGCCGTAGAGGGTCTTCTCGCCCCACGCGCCGTAGTCCTCCATCACGGCGTGCGCCGGGTCGGAGAGCAGCCGCACCTCGAGGCCGTAGCGCTGGCGGAAGCGACGGTGCGAGTCCCCGCCGTCGGGGGAGATGCCGAGCACGTCCACTCCGAGGCCCTCGAAGTCGGCAAGGAGGTCGTTGAACTGGCAGGCCTCCTTGGTGCAACCGGGCGTGTCGTCGGCCGGGTAGAAGTACACGACCACCTGGCGGCCGGCGAAGTCCGACAGCGAGACGGCCTTGCCGTCCTGGTCGGGCAGGGTGAAGGCGGGGGCCGTGTCCCCCGCTGCGAGCTTCGCCATGCCTGCTCCCCTTCCGTCGCCTCGACCCGGCCAGCCGAGGATACACAGGGCTCGCCGGTCGGTTTCGGAGGGGTCTGGAGTGCAAACCGGAAGGTGCGGAGGGCAAAAACGGCAGGACGGATGATTCGCGGTGGCAAAATGTAGGTAGTGAAAGCATCCACCACCACCCGCCGCGTCCCCTCCCGGGTGACGCAGGACGCGGGGTTCGAGCCGGCGTCGCCGACCTTCGCCCAGCTCGGAGTGGACGAGCGCCTCGTCGCCGCCCTCTCCGCCTCCGGAATCGTCCATCCCTTCCCCATCCAGGCGCTCACGATCGCCGACGCGATCGCCGGGCGCGACGTCTGCGGCAAGGCGAAGACCGGCTCGGGCAAGACCCTCGCCTTCGGCCTGCCGCTGCTCATGCGCACGCCGAAGGCGGAGCCCGAGCATCCATGCTCCCTGGTCCTCGTGCCGACCCGCGAGCTCGCCGTCCAGGTCACCGAGGTGCTCGAGCACCTCGGGCAGGCGGTCGACCGGCAGCGTCCGCGCCGTGTACGGCGGCGCCGACCTCGAGCGCCAGGTGCGCCAGCTGGCCCGCGGCGTCGACGTGGTCGTCGCCACGCCAGGTCGCCTGATCGACCTCGCCGACCGCGGCGCCATCGGCCTCGACGACATCAGCACCCTCGTCGTCGACGAGGCCGACCGCATGGCCGACATGGGGTTCATGCCTCAGGTGGAGTGGCTGTTGCGCCGGATGACGGCCGAGCGCCAGACGCTGCTGTTCTCCGCGACGCTCGACTCGGCGGTCGACCAGCTCGTGCGCCGCTACCTGGTCGACCCGGTGTTCCACGAGGTCGCCTCGAAGCAGGTGACCGTCGACCAGATGACCACGTCTTCTTCAAGGTCCACCAGATGGACAAGGCCCGACGTCGCCGCGGCGATCATCGCCGGGGCGGGCAAGACGCTCGTCTTCGTGCGCACCAAGCGCGGCGCCGACCGCCTCGTCGCGCGAGCTGCGCGAGGCCGGGGTGCGCGCCGCGCCGATCCACGGCGACCTGCGCCAGGGGCTGCGCGAGAAGGCGCTGCTCGACTTCACCGAGGGCCGCCTGCCTGCCCTCGTCGCCACCGACGTCGCGGCACGGGGCCTCGACATCGAGGGCGTCGACGTGGTCGTGCACTACGACCCGCCGGAGGACCACAAGGCCTACCTGCACCGCTCCGGTCGCACCGCGCGTGCCGGCTCGAGCGGCGTCGTGGTCACCCTCGTGCTGTGGGACCAGGAGCTCGCCGTCGGGCGTCTGCAGCGGCGCCTCGCCCTGGACGAGCCCTTCATCGAGGTCTTCTCCAACGACCCGCGGCTCGCTCAGCTGACCGGCGCCGGCCCCGAGACCGTGGCCGCTGCTGCAGCTGCCGCCCCGGCGACCGTCGCCGGCGGCTGACGCAGCGCCTCGGCCGACCCGCTTGCCGCGTCGCACACCGGTCGAGCGCTGACCGTGCCGTCCGGCATCGAGGTGCGCCAGCTGCTCGCCGGGCGCGACGTCGCCGCCGGCGACCCGGCCGCAACGCAGATGCTCAATTACGTCTACGCCCTCGTCGACCCCGAGGCGCACGAAGCGCTGCTCGTCGACCCCGCCTGGTCGCCCGCCGAGCTCGTCGGGCTGCTCGAGGCCGGCGGATTACGCCTCACGGGCGTCGTGCTGACGCACTACCACCCCGACCACGCCGGCGGCGACTTCGGCGACCACCACGTCACCGGCGCCCGCGAGCTGCTCGAGCTCATGGACGTGCCGATCCACGTGCAGGCTCCCGAGCGCGAGTGGCTGTCCTTCAGCGCCGGGCTCGACGCCTCGGTCCTCGTGCTGCACGAGCCGGGCGACACGCTGGCCGTGGGCGCTGCGACCGTGCAGTTGCTGCACACGCCGGGCCACACGCCGGGCAGCCAGTGCGTGCTCGTCGGGGGGACCGTGCTCACCGGCGACACGCTCTTCCTCAACGGGTGCGGGCGCACCGACCTCCCGGGGGAGACCCCCAGGCGCTGTACGAGAGCCTGATGCGCCTCGCCGAGCTGCCGCCCGAGACCGAGGTCTTCGCCGGCCACGCCTACGACCCGGCATCCTCCGCGCCGATCGGCGAGCTGCGTCTGCGGAACCCGGTGCTCGTGCCGCGCACCGCCGAGGAGTGGCTCCGCCGCTTCGCCTAGGACGCTGAGCCTAGAAGGCCGGGGAGCGGGGCTCGCCGCTGGTGCAGCCGGCGACGAGCCGGCGGAGGGCCTCCTCCAGCACGGGACGGGGCGTGGCGAAGTTGAGCCGGGCGTGGCCGATCCCGGCGTCACCGAAGTGCGGTCCGGGCGCGAGCAGGATCCCCGCGCCCGCGAGCGGCTCGGCGGGGTCGTCGCCGAGAGCGGTGGCGCGCAGGTCGAGCCAGGCGAGGTAGGTCCCCTCCGGCGGGTGAAAGCCCACCTGCGCCAGCTCGGCACGCAGCGTGGCCGCGACGAGGTCGCGGTTGGCCCGCAGGTAGTCGATCACCGCCGCCAGCCAGGGGTCGCCCTCCTCGAACGCCGCCAGTGTGGTGACGAGGCCGGGCAGCGAGACCGAGCCGCGCTGCGCCGCCGGGACGGACTGGTAGGACGCGAGCAGCTCGTCCGAGCCGAAGGCGGCGAGGGCGCAACGCAGCCCGGCGAGGTTGAACGACTTGCTCGCCGAGCCGAGCGTCACCGTGCGCGCCGCGACCTCGTCGCCGATCGCCGAGATCGGCAGATGGCGACCGTCGAGCACGAGATCGGCGTGGATCTCGTCGGAGATCACGAGCAGGTCGAGGCGGCAGGCGAGCTCTCCGATCGCCTCGAGCTCGTCGCTTCGCAACACGCGCCCGGTCGGGTTGTGCGGGTTGCACAGCAGCAGCACGCCGGCCTCGCTCCGGCGCGCCGGCGCGCTCGAGGGCGTCGAGGTCGAGGCGGTAGCCGGCGCTGGTTGCGACGAGGTCACATCCGACGACGTGCCGCCCCGTGCCCGTGACGGCGCTGAAGAAGGGGGGGTAGGCGGGCGTCAGCATCAGCACGCTCGTGCCGGGCTTGCTGCACGTTGCGAGGCAACAGTGGATGGCGTTGACGACATCGGTGGCGAGCACGACCCGACCCGGGTCCACCGGCGCGCCGTGGCGGTCGCGCCAGCGGGCGGCGAAGGACTCGCGTACGGCGTCGGCGAGCTCGGTCGTCGGGTAGCCGAGGTCGGAGCGCTCGACGAGGTCGCCGAGGGCGAGCCGGATCGGCGGGGCGAGCGGGAAGTCCATCTCCGCCACGCCGAGGGCGATCGCGGAGGGCTCGTCGCGGCGCCACTTCGCCGAGCGGCGGCGGCCGAGGTCATCGAGGTCGAACCGTTCCAGCGGCGCGACGGTGGCGGGCGTGAGGTTTGTTTCACGCGCAGGGCGGGCATTCGTGGCGGCGACGGGTTGGGTCTCGCTCACATGGGTCAAAGGAGCCTCAGGTGGCAATCGGAACCAGCATTCTGTTGATTGCAGTAGGAGCGATCCTGCGCTTCGCGATCTCGTGGAGCTCGAACGACTTCTCGGTTCACGCTATCGGCGTGATCCTGATGATCGTGGGAATCATCGGCCTGATCCTCGGCATGACGGTGCTCGGCCCGTGGTCGTACCGCTCGCGCACGTCCCGGCGGGTCGTGGACAGTACCGCGGGGATGCCGACCACGGTACGCGAAGAGACGATCGAGCACGACGCACCGCCGGTCAGCCGGTACTGAGCGCACAGGACTGGGCGGCTGCATCAGCAAGGACGTGAATCGGGCAAACTCGCCGGATGCTGCCCGCGATCGCCCGTGTTCGTGCTCGAGCGGCGACGTGTCGTCGTCCTTGCCTGGCTCGCCTTGCTCGTCGCCGCCCTCGCGGTCGTGCCGCACGTCCAGGGCCGGCTCTCCCAGCAGTTCGACCAGCCCGGGGCCGCGTCCTACGTCGCCAACGGGCGCATCCTGCAGCTGTTCGGCACGGGCGGCTCGCAGGCGCCGCTCGTGGTCGCCGTCGAGGCGCCCGCCGGGCACCAGGTCGGTGAGCCGGGGATCGCCCGAGGGCTGACGCAGGCGCTGGCGTTGCCCAGGTTGCGCAGCGTCTCGTTCGCCGGCGCGACCGGCGCCGGCGGGACGGGCGCCGGCGGGACGGGCGCCGGCGGGACGGGCACGAGCGGGACGGGCGCCGGCGACCGCAACTTCGTCGTCGGCAACGGGCGGGTCGGCTACGCCGAGGTCTTCACCGCGCCAACCCCGGGCGGCTACCCGCCGGCGGGGATCGTCCCGCTCCTGCAGCGGCGCCTCGCCACCGACCTGCCAGCGGGCACCCGGGCCTGGGTGACGGGCACGCCCGTGCTCTCCGAGGCCAAGGGCGGGTCCTCCGGCGGGCCGCAGGTGCTCACCGAGACCCTGCTCGCCGGGGCGGCCGCCCTCGTCGTGCTCGTTGCGGTCTTCGGCTCGGCGCTGGCGGTCCTCCCCCTCGCCGTCGCCGGGGTCTCCGTGCTCGTCAGCTTCCTCCTCCTCTACCTCCTCACCTTCGCAACCCAGGTCAACTTCGTCGCCGAGTTCCTGATCGGGATCATCGGCCTCGGGGTCGGCATCGACTACTCGCTGCTGCTCGTCACGCGCTGGCGGGAGGAGCGCGCCGCCGGGATGGACGACCGCGAGGCGACGCGCCGTGCCACCGAGCTCGCGGGGCGGGCGATCGTCTTCAGCGGGGTCACCGTCGCCATCTCCCTCTTCGCCCTCGTCTTCCTCCCTGTCGCCTTCCTGCGCAGCCTCGGCTTCGCCGGGCTGTTCATCCCGCTCGTCTCGATCGTGGCGTCGTTGACGCTGCTGCCGGTGCTCGTGTTGCGCTTCGGGGCGCGCCTCGACCGGCGCGCCACCCGCCGCGCCGAGCGCCGTTCCCGCCAGCAGCCGGCCGGGGCCGGTGGGCGCGCCCTCACCCCCTGGGAGCGCTTCGCCCACCTCGTCGTGCGCCGCAGGTGGATCGCCCTCGCCGTCGCGCTCGCGGTGCTCGTGCCGCTCGCCCTCGCCACGCTCGGGCTGCAGCTCGGCAACGAGCAGTCGACCTCGCTCGCCAGCGGGGGGCCGGCTCGCGCCGGCTACGACGTGCTCACCAGCGCCGGGGCCCCACCCGGCGTCGTCTCGCCCGTGGAGGTGCTCGTGCCGGACGGCAGCACGGCCGGCGCGCTCGCTGCCCGCCTCGGGCGTCTGCCCCATGTCGCCTTCGCCGTCGCGCCCTCCGGCCCGGGCTGGTCGAGCGGCGGCCAACGGCTCGTCGAGGTGGTGGCTCGGGAAGACACGACCGGACCGGCCGGACCGGGGGTCGTTCGCGAGGTGCGCAACGCCGTGGCGTCCCTCCCCGGCGTCGCCGTCGGCGGGCCCGGGGCGAGCTCGGTCGACTTCACGAGCGCCGTCTACGGCAACTTCCCGCTGATGATCGCCCTCATCGGGGTGCTGACGTTCCTGCTGCTGTTCCGCGCGTTGCGCTCGGTGCTGCTCCCGATCAAGGCGCTGGCGCTGAACGCGCTCTCGGTGGCCGCCGCCTACGGGGTGATGGTGCTCGTCTGGCAGGACGGGCACGGGTCCTCGCTGATCTGGGGCGTCGGTGCCACGGCGGCGATCTCCTCCTGGATCCCGCTCATGGTCTTCGCCTTCTTGTTCGGCCTCTCGATGGACTACGAGGTCTTCCTGCTCGTACGCGTACGCGAGCGCTACGACGCCACCGGCTCCACCGACGAGGCCGTGATCGAGGGCCTGGCGCGCACCGGCCGGCTGATCACCGGCGCGGCGCTCATCCTTTTCTTCGGCTTCGTGTCGCTGGCGGGGAACCCCTTCACCTTCTTGAAGGTCTTCGCCACCGGTCTCGCGGCCGGGATCTTCCTCGACGCGTTCGTCGTCCGCTCGCTGCTCGCTCCTGCCCTCGTCAGCCTCTTCGGGCGGGCGAACTGGTGGTTGCCGGGACGGCGAGGGCGCCCCGGCGCTGGGCGCGCTGGCGCAGCAGCAGCGCGCCGCCCATCAGCGCCAGCGCCAGCAGCACGAGCGACGCCGTGAGCGGCCGGGCGAGCCGCTCCGAGCAGCCTGCACCACGCTGAACGCGACGACCCGCGTGGCAGACTCTGTGCCGGGCCGAGAGGCGCTGCGACGGGACCTCCCGCCACGCTCGGCCCGAGGCACCGTCACCGGTCAAGGGCGCCTCCGAACACGGAGGCGCCGCGATGGACGATCTCGTCGGACTGGTCAAGGCGGACCTGCACGTCCACCTCGTCGGCTCGGCGGCGCCGGCCACGGTGGCGCAGCTCGCCGCCCGCCACCCGGCGGCCGGAGTCCCAGCTGATGCCGGCGAGCTGCGCGCCTTCTACGAGTTCCGCGACTTCACCCACTTTCTCGAGGTGTACACCGTGGTCAGCGCGCTCGTGCGAACGCCGGAGGACGTCGTCACGCTCGTCGCCGGGCTCGCCGGCGACATGGCGGAGCAGGGGACCGCCTACGCGGAGGTGACCGTCACGCCCGTCACCCACCTGCGGGCGGGCATCCCGGCCGGCGAGCTGGCGAGCGCGCTCGACCTCGGGGCGGCAAGGGCCCGCCGGCGGGGCGTGGAGCTCGCCTGGGTGTACGACATCTCCGGCGGCGACGGCCCCGAGGGGGCGGAGCTGACCCTCGACGCAGCGCTGCACCACCCACCCGGCGCGCTCGTCGGCTTCGGCCTCGGCGGTCCCGAGGCCGGCGCGCCGCGGGCCGCCTTCGCCGCGCACTTCGCCGCGGCGCCGCGCCGCCGGGTTGCACAGCGTGCCCCACGCCGGCGAGAGCGCCGGACCGGAGGAGGTCCGATCGGCACTCGACGCCCTCGGCGCCGAGCGGATCGGGCACGGCATCGCCGCGGCGACGCGATCCCCGGCTGCTCGAGGAGCTGGTCGAGCGCAACGTGGTGCTCGAGGTGTGCCCCTCGAGCAACGTCGCAACCGGAGTCGTCCCCTCCCTCGCCGAGCACCCGCTCCCGTTGCTGCTCGAGGCGGGCGTGCCCGTCGTGCTCGGCAGCGACGACCCGCCGATGTTCGCCACGAGCCTGCCCGAGGAGTACCGGCGCGTCGGCGAGCACCTCGGGCTCGGCACGGACGAGCTGGCGCGGATCGCCCGGCGCAGCGTCGAGGCGAGCTTCGCGCCGCCCGAGCTCAAGCGACGTCTGCTCGCGGCCGGCTGATCCGCCGTCGGGCACGGCGCGCGCTGCCGGGCGGCAACACGCTCGGCCCGGCAGCGCCGCGCCCGGACGTCAGCCCCGTCGGATGCGCGAACCCGCGGAGGACCGGACGGCGGCCGCGGCGGGAGGCCGTACCCGCTGGCGCCACAGCGCCGTCCCGCCCATCAGCGCCAGCGCGAGCAGCACGAGCAGCACCGTGAGCGGCGCCTCCGGCAGGACCGGCGGCGGCGACCCGGGCTCGTAGGAGTACGTCACGGTGAGCCCGCCGGGAGCCGTGATCGAGCCGAGCGACCCGTCGGCGTCGTAGCTGTAGCGCACGAGGTTGCCGAGCGGGTCCTGCTCCGAGGACGGCGCGGTCGAGCTGCCCGAGTAGTCGTAGGTCGTCGTGTTGCCGATCGGGTCGGTCACCCTGGTCATGCGGTCGAGGGCGTCGTAGCCGTAGGTGACCGCGTGGCCGAGCGGGTCGGTGACCGAGGTGACGTTCCCGGCCACGTCGTAGCCGTACGTAGCGGTGCGGGTGCCGTCGGGGTCGGTCACCGAGTCGATGGAGCCCCGCGCGTCGTAGCTGTAGCTCGTCGTGTTGCCGAGGTTGTCCATGGTCGAGATCTGGCGGTTCTCGGCGTCGTAGCCGTAGGTCGTCGTCCGGCCCATCGGGTCGGTGGTCGAGCTCAGGTCCCAGCTGCTGCCGTTCTGGTCGTAGGTGAACGTCGTCGTCGGGGGCGGTCCGTTGAGGATGGGTGGCATCGTGACCTGGCTCAGGTCACCGCTCGCCGGGTCGTAGGTGAAGGTGGCCGTGCCGCCGTCGGGCGGGGTCTCGGCGACGAGCCGGTTCTGCGCGTCGTAGGCGTAGCGGGTGATGTGGCCGAGCGGGTCGCTGACCTCGTCGAGGCGCCCACCCGAGTCGTAGTCGAAGGTGTACGTGTCGCCGGCGGCGTCGCCGACGGAGACGAGCCGGTTGTCGGCGTCGTAGGCGAAGGTGACGAGGGGGACGTTGCCCGGTCCGGTCACGGTGCCCGGGAGCTCGTTGCTGCCAGTCGTCACCACGTTGCCGTCGGCGTCGTAGAGGGTGCAGCGCGCCGTTGTCGGCGAGGATGATCCCGCCGCCGCCGAGCGGGTCGCAGATCCAGCACGAGACGTTGGCGAGCCAGGGGAGGGTGACGAGGACGAACGGCGAGCCGCCGAGGGTGAGCACGCCGCCGACGGTGAGCTGGCCGCCTTGTTGCGCGACGCCGGTGCCGAAGCCGCCGCCGGCGAAGATCGCACCGCCGAGACCGGATCCTCCGCTGCCCATGCCGCCGGCGCTGCCGGGCGAGCCGGCGAGCTGGCCGTTGCCGTTGAGCAAGCCGCCGCCGAAGCCGGCTCCGCCGAGCTGACCGCCGTTGAACAGCCCGCCGCCGAGGGCGGCACCACCGCCGATGCCGACGCCGCCGCCACCTCCGTTGGCGTCGAGGCCGCCGAGGGTGAGCACCGGGCCGGAGAGGATGTTGCCTCCGGAGCTGCCCCCGATCTGGAGCTGGCCGCTGCCTTCGATCCCGCCGGACAGCCCGGCGTTGCAGTTCGGCGGCACGAGGCCGGGCGCCGAGGGGCCACAGTGGAGGATGGCGCCCCCGGTGAGCACGAGTCCGCCGTTCTCGTCACCCCAGTTGACGGTCACCGTCGGCCCCCCCGACACGGCGACAGCGGTCACCCGCCCGTCGGCGTCGTAGGTGTAGGTCGTGCTCCCACCGCCGCTGTCCACGTCGCTCGACAGGTTGCCGTCGGCGTCGTAGGTGTACTGGTGCGTCGTCTGCGGCCCCGACGCCGTGCCCGAGGAGCTCGATATCAGCCGCTCGCCGTGGTCGCCGTGGTCGTAGTAGTAGGAGATCCCCGTCCCGTTGGGCAGGGCGATGGTGTCCAGCAGGCCCGTGTTGGCGTCGTAGGCGTAGGTCGCCGTGCCACCGGACTCCTCGACCGAGGCGAGGGTCCCGTCGGCGTTATAGGCGTAGAGCACCGTGCCGCCGGGCCCGCTGAAGCCGGTGAGGTTGCCGTCGGCGTCGTAGGCGAGGCTCGTCGCCGAGGGATCGGCGGCGGCGCCGAAGCCGGCGAGGTGGCCGTCGGCGTCGTAAGCGAGCATCGTCGGCGAGCCGCTCGGGCCGGCGCTCACCAGGTCCCCGCGTGCGTCGTAGCTGAAGTCGTCGGTCGTCCCGCCGTCGACGACGCTCGCCACGCGCTTCGCGGCCTGGTCGCAGACGACGATGATCGACACCCCGTCGCCGTTGACCGAGACGAGGTTGCCATCGCCGTCGTAGCCGAAGGCGACGGCGTTGCCGCCGGGTCCGGTACCGGGGCCGGTGTCGAGGAGCTGGGTCACCTGGTCGCCGGCGTCGTAGGTGAACGTTGCGGTGTCGGTGCCGTCGTTGATGCTCGTCACGCCGCAGCTGGCGCAGAGGGGCAGCTCGACCGCCGTCGGGTCGTAGTCGACGACCTGTCCGTGCAGGTTGAAGGTGACGACCGAGCCGTCGTTGAGCGGCACGTGCACCCTGCCGTCACCATTGAGCAGCACGACGACGTGCGGGGTGGCGAACTGGCAGGTCGTCGAGACGGGGCGGAGAGGCGGCGAGCCGAGGTTGGGGTCGAGCTGCGGGTCGACCGTCACCGGGGCGTTCGGGCAGGACATCCCGACCGCCGCCTGCGAGCCGCCCCCGGTGGCTCCGGCGGTGGCCGGGGCCACGGTCAGGCCGAGCGAGACGGCCAGACCGGCGGCGAGCGCCGCCGTGGCGGCGATCCGTGAAGCGTGGTGGCGCGTGCCCATCGCGTTCCCCCTCAGGGTCGGCGCCTCCGCCGTGCCGCGTGGCGGCTCACGGTCCGACATCGGCGCTGCCGGTTAGCGCTGACTGCCCGTTCCGCTCCTGTGCATCGGCGTCAGGCCGTGCCGGTTGCATCGACCGTGACGGCACATGTTCGCGCCGGTTGTGACACAGGGCAACTGGTCCAGGTGACGCGACGGTGAACAGTTCGCGAGCGCGGCGCGACCGAGCGGCCTCCCCGAGGCCCCGGCCCGCCCCCGGAGCGGGGCGCGACGGCGTCACAGCACGGCGCGGCGCCGCCTGGCGGCCTGCCGAGCGGCGACGGCCACCATCACGAGCGCGCCGAGCCCGGCGAGCGCGACGACCGACGGCGACTCCGGCAGCTGCGGCGGCGGGCCGCCGGCGAGGTAGTCGTAGGTCGTCGTGCGGCCGAGGGCGTCGGTGCTCGTGACGAGGTCGCCGCTCGAGTCGTAGGCGTAGGTGGCCGTGTTGCCGAGCCCGTCGCTTGCCGAGAGCACGTCGCCGCCGGCGTCGTAGGTGTAGTGGGTGGTGATGCCGAGCGGGTCGGTGACGGCGTTCAGGTCGCCGCTCGAGTCGTAGGTGAAGCGCGTCGTGTGACCGAGGGCGTCGGTGCTCGTGAGGACGTCGCCGCCGGAGTCGTAGGTGTAGCGCTGCAGGCGCGCGCCGTCGCCGTCGGTCACCGACACGAGCCGGTCGTGCTGGTCGTAGCAGTAGGTCGTGACGAGCCCACGCGGGTCGGTCGTCTGCACCTGCAAGGGGCAGTCGGGGTTGCCCTCGAGGTACTCGACGACGGTCTCGCGCCCGATGGCGTCGCGGGCCCTGAGGAGGTTGCCGGCCGAGTCGTAGCTCGTCGTCGTCGTGTTGCCGAGCGGGTCGGTGATCGAATCGAGCAGGCCGCCGGCGGGGTCGTAGCCGAGGCCGGTCGTGCCACCGTCGGGCTCGGTGACGGCGGTCAGCCGGTTGCGTGCGTCGTAGGCGTAGCGCGTCGTCAGCCCGAGCGGATCGGTGACCTGCACCACACGCCCGCCGGCGTCGTAGGCAACGCGCGTCGTGTCGCCCGCCCCGTCAGAGATGGAGACGACGCGATCCTCGGCGTCGTAGCCGAGGGTGGCCAGCGTGGCGCCGCTCGGCGCGGTGATCCTGCTCGGCAGCGAGCTGCCGTCGGAGATGGCGTTGCCGAGCGAGTCGTAGAGCGAGACGGACCCGTTCTCGCCCACCGCGAACCAGACCTGGCCGTTGTCGATGCCGCCACTCGTGGTGAGCGACCCGTCGTCGAGCACGCTGGTGGACGGCGTCGATCCGCTCACCGAGCCGAGCCAGCCGCTGAAGCTGGGGTCGACTGTGACCCCGCGCTGCAAGGTGATCGCGGTGTACTGGTCGTGCCCCGCCGGCTTGCCGAGCCCACCGCCACCGGAGAGGCCCCCGCCGGCGCCGACCCCGCCGCCGAGCTCGCCGCTCGTGTCGGTTCCGAGACGGAGCGCCCAGGTATCGCCGGCGTCGCTCTGCGGGCCGGCGCCGCCCAGTCCCCCGGCTGGCCGGCGATGCCGACGTCCGCGCTGCCGAGATCGGGCGGGCACTCCGAGGCGGGAAGCGGCGAGAGGATCGACGGCGCGCTCGGGGCGCACGGCAGTGCCGTCGGGGTGAGGGCGAGCGGCGTGCCCGCGAGGCCGTAGCCGATGCTGTCGCCGGCGTGGGAGCCCTGCACGGCGCTCGTCAGCCGGCCGTCGGCGTCGTAGGTGTACGAGGTGACGGTGGCCGCATTGCCCGGGAGGGAGGACGAGTTGCCCGTCACGTCGCCGTCGGCGTCGTAGGTGAAGGTCGTGTCGAAGGCGACCCCGCCCTCGCCGACGAACTGCTGCTCGACGAGACGCCGGGCGGCGTCGTAGCGGTAGGCGATGCCACCGGCGCCGCCGGCGAAGGTGGCGGTCAGCTCGCCGTCGAGGTTGTACTCGTAGGTCGCCGGGACCGGCTCGCCGCCGCGCGCCGCGCTGGCCAGCTCGCCGGCGCCGTCGTAGGTGTACTGGTCGTTGGCGCCGCTCGGGTCCGACGCCGAGGCGAGGCGACCGTCGGCGTCATAGGTGAAGGAGTAGCTGCCGGCGGTCTCGTCGTCGCCGAGGAGGCGGCCGTCGGCGTCGTAGCCGAGCGCAGCGCTGTTCGTGCCGTCGCTCGAACCGGTGAGCTCGCCGAGGGCGTCGTAGGTGAAGGTGAAGCTCCCCCTCCCCGTCGCCGCGCTGGTGAGGCGCAACTCGGCCGGGTCGTAGCCGAACGTCGTCGTCCCCGCCGGACCGGTCTCGCTCGTGAGGTTGCCGTCGGCGTCGTAGATGAAGGTGGTGACGTCCCCGGCAGCAGGGGCGGACGGACCGGTCTCGGTGAGCGTCGTCAGCTCACCGGCGGCGTCGTAGCTGAACGCGGCGGTGTCGGTCCCGTCGCCGAAGCTGGTCGGATCCGCACCGGCGCCGACCGGCAGCAGATCCCCGGAGGGGTCATCGAGGCGGACGACCAGGCCGTGCTGGTCGATCCACACCGCTCCGCCGTCGTCGAGGGGCACCATGATCTGCGCGCCGCCGCCGACCCCGACGAGCGCCGGGCCGGCGACGATCCCGCAGGTGGCCGTCGTCGGCAGGAAGCTCGGTCCTCCCGGGACCGGGTCGAGCACCGGGGTGCCCGTGAAGTCGACGTCGGGGCAGTAGAGGCCGAAGGCCGGCGGCGGGGCCACCGTGGAGAGCGGCCCTGCCACGGCGGGCGTCGGCTGGGCGCCGGCCGGGGAAGAGGGGCCGGCGGCGAGAACGGCCACCACGAGGGCCGGCGCGCCGAGCACCAGCAGCAGACGGGATCGACGTGCGCACGTCCTGACCGTCATGGCCGCCCCCTCTCGTCGTGGCGATCCACGGCCGGCCCGCTGACGAGCACACGCCGCGAACCGCGTGGCCACTGCACTGCCCGTGCCATCGTCCCAGCCTCTGCGGCGGACGAGCAAGAGAATTCAGGTGACCCACCGGTGAACAGTTGCGCCGCTCGGACCCTCAAACCACCGGGCGCGCGCTGGATCTCACGTGCTGTGACGGACGGGCTCGAATCGTGCCGAGAAGTGGCGCAGCGACGAGGGTTCCTCGACGATGCGCAGCCCGCCGATCCGGTCGGCATCCTTGGCGACCGCCGCCACGACCTCGATCACGTAGTCGATGTGGCTCTGGGTGTACGTGCGACGGGGGATCGCCAACCTCACCAGCTCCATGGCGGCCGGTCTCTCGCTGCCGTCGGGCTGGCGGCCGAACATCACCGAGCCGATCTCGCAGCTGCGGATGCCGCCGGCGAGGTAGAGCTCGGCGCTGAGCGCCTGGCCGGGGTACTCGAGGGCCGGGACGTGGGGCAGCAGCGCCCTCGCGTCGAGGTACACCGCGTGCCCTCCGATCGGCTGCACGACCGGCACTCCGGCCGCGGCGAGGGCGTCGCCGAGATAGGCGGTGGAGCGGATGCGGTAGCGGAGGTAGTCGTGCTGCACGGCCTCTTCGAGGCCCTGGGCGATGGCCTCGAGGTCGCGCCCGGCCAGCCCGCCGTAGGTGACGAAGCCCTCGGTGAGGATGAGCATCTCGCGGCAGCGGGCGGCGACGGCGTCGTCGTTCAGCGCCAGCCACCCGCCGATGTTCGCCATCGGGTCCTTCTTCGCGCTCATCGTCATCCCGTCGGCGTAGGAGGCGATCTCGCGCACGATGTCGCGGACCTCGCGGTCGTGCTGCCCCGCTTCCCGCTCGCGGACGAACCAGGCGTTCTCGGCGAACCTGCACGCGTCGAGGAAGAAGGGCACGCCGTAGCGATGACACAGCTCGCTCGCCTGGCGGATGTTGGCGAGCGAGACGGGTTGTCCGCCGCCGGAGTTGTTGGTGATCGTGACGAAGACGACGGGCACGTCCTCGTGCCGCTCACGCAACAGGACCTCGAGCGCCGCACAGTCCAGGTTGCCCTTGAACGGGTGGAGGAGCGCGGCATCCCGCCCTTCGCCGATGACGAGGTCGACCGCGGTGGCGCCCGTCGCCTCGACGTTGGCTCGGGTCGTGTCGAAGTGCGTGTTGTTCGGGACGACCTTGCCCGGTCCGCCGACGACGGCGAAGAGGATCCGCTCCGCCGCGCGCCCCTGGTGGGTGGGGATGATGTGCGTGAACGGGAACAGGCTCCGCACCGCTGCCTCGAAGCGGTACCAGGACGGCGACCCCGCGTAGCTCTCGTCGCCGTGCTGCAGCGCCGACCACTGGTCCCGCGACATCGCCCCGGTGCCCGAGTCGGTCAGCAGGTCGATGATCACGTCCTCGGCGCGGATGGTAAAGAGGTTGTAGCCCGCTTCCTCCAGCGCCCGCCGGCGCTCCTCGACCGTCGTGATCCTCAGGGGCTCGACGGAATGGATGCGGAACGGCTCGATGATCGTGGAGAAGGAGTACTCGCTCGAGATGCGGCGAGGATAGACGAGGCGGCGCGGCATGATCGGTTGATCGAGCTCCGACGCGACGGGCTGTGGGCGGCCCGGCCGCCCGCCAGGTGGACCTCCCCACGTCCGAGCGGGGCGGCCCGCGCAGCACCAGCGTGCTCGGCTGGTGCCCGTTCGGCGCGCCGTCCGGTAGCCTGTGCGCCGGCGCCATCCGGTGGGCAGTTCTCCCGTGCCGGATGGGGCGCAGTCCCCGCCCCCGTAGCTCAGGGGATAGAGCAGCGGTTTCCTAAACCGCGTGTCGCAAGTTCGAGTCTTGCCGGGGGCGCTCGTATTTCGGCTCTGAATAGGGCGTCTCTGCGGAGATCTGCGGTACCGATTGACCGCTCGTCCGCTCACGCCCGTCGTTTGCGGTCGTGATCGGGAAGGGTGTGGGAAGGGACGAGGTCGCCGTGACTCTCGCTTCTCGTCGTCGCCGCGGCTGCTCGGTACTTGACACGAGAGGACAGGGCCGACCCTGCTCGTCGTCGACCGCGACCGCCACTGCGAGGCAGCGGCTCTCAGCGAGCCAACCAGCCGCCGTCGACGGGAAGCAGGACGCCGCAGACATAGTCGGAGGCCGCCGAGGCGAGGAAGAGCGCCGCGCCGGCGATGTCCTCTGCCCTCCCCCACCGGCCGGCAGGGATGCGCTCGAGGATCTCTGAGCGCACCGTGACCCAGGCCCCCGGGCTAGCTGGCGCGCTGGCGACCGCGGCCTTCGCCATCCCCCGCGGCCGGTGGCATCGCGCGCGCCAGGTCGTGCCGGAGTTCCTGCATCGCCCGCAGTTGCGGCCCAATGTAGAGTTCGGCGACGACGGCCGGCCACAGTTCTCCTTCGGTGCCGGTCTCGTCGGCCGGGAGATCGATCCGGTCGTGTCCGACGTCTTCGAACTTCTCGCCAAGCTGTCCGTGCAGGCGCCAGCAGCCCTGGTGCTCGACGACTTTCAAGCCGTCGTGGATCTCGACGACGGCCTCCCCGCTGTATTGAAGGCGATGGTCGACACCCACCCTTCGGTCAGCCTGGTGACTGCCGGCTCCAAGCAGCATCTCATAGAGCGACTGTTCGTCGAGCGCAACGCTCCAGCTGTTCAACACCGCTGAGCGGATCGCACTTGGACCGCTCCCAGACGAGCAGATAGTCGAATTCCTCTCGCGACGTGCAGCGGCAGCCGGCAAGACCATGTCACTGGCCACAGCGCGCCTCGTGGCGCATCTCGCCGGACCAGTTCCCGACGACATCCAACATTTCGCCTATGAGTCCTTCGAGGCGACGAGCACCGCCGAGATCACCTCGACCGACGTCCACGTCGGGCTGGTGACCGCCCTCAGCCGGCTCGAGAACATCTACTTCGACGTCTACGGGCTGCTCAGCGTCGGGCAGCGCCGCGTGCTCCGCCAGCTCGCCGAGCAATCGACGGCAATGCCTGGCTCAGGAGAGTTCGTTCGCCGGACTGGCTTGGCGAACGCGTCATCCGTGAAGAAGGCGTCGGACGCCCTCGTCGATGCAGAGCTTGTCGTGGTGCGGGGAGGTGTTCGCCAGATCGCCGATCCGTTGTGGCTACCTCGCTACGTGGAGTCGCTCGCCAAGGACCGTCGAGTGACCGGGGTGCGCGACGATGGATATCCTGGTCGGGTGCCCATTTCCGCAAACGAGAAGACCCTTCTTGGCGAAGCCGCTCAACATCTGGTCTCGAGCCGGCTGACGCTGCGGGGCTACGCGGCGAGCCAGGCGCCGCCGTCCGATCAGGGCGGGCGCATTCAGGATGTCGACGCGTTGCTGTCGACGAGCTGCGACGACTGAGCATGCATGTAGCGGTCTTCGGATGCGGGCAGCAGGGGCGATTGCACATCGATGCGCTCAGCCGCATCCCAGGGGTCTCCGTCCGTGCAATCTGCGACCGCGACGGCCCAACGCTGCAGCTCGTGCAGGAGCAGCACAAGATCCCGTTCGCCTACGAGGACTATCGGGACCTGCTCTCCCGGCAGGAGATCGATCTCGCGGTCATCTGCACGATGCCCGACACCCACGAAGAGATCGTGACGGCGGCGTTCGCGAGCGGAGCGGACGTGTTCTGCGAGAAGCCTTTCGCGCTCGACCGCCACGAGGCCGCGGCGATGCTGCGTGCGTCCGTCGAGGCCGATCGCGCGATCACGGTCGGCTTCAACCTGCGGTTCACGGAGTCGGCACAGCAGGTGGCATCGCTGATCGCCAACGGCCGCATCGGCACGCCCACGTATGCACGTCTCTGGTCGAGCTCCGGCTTCCCGAGCTGGGGTCGCCATCACGTGACGGCGGTCTCGGGCGGCGGGGTGCTGGCCGGATCCGCCGTGCACGGCATCGACCTCGTCCGCTGGCTCGCAGGTCGACCCCGCCCGACCAGCGTCTCGGCGTTCGTCACCCGTGATCTGCCGCAGGCCGAGCTGCGGGAGTCCGGCCAGTCCCGCCCGTCGGGTTGGGACTGCGAGAACGCGGCGTGCGCCGTCGTCCGCTTCGACGGCTTCTGTCTGCTTCTCGACGCCGAGTGGATCGCGGGCGAGACTGCGCTGCGACACGAGCTCGAGCTCGTCGGCGATCGCGCCCGGATCCGCTTCGTTCCCTTCTTCTCCGGCGAGCAGCCGGGGTCCCGGCCCGAAAAAGGGCCCGACGACTCCGTGCTCCCCGCACCGGACCGCGAGCTGGCGGACTCCGTGCGGCGAGCGTGGAGTGCCATCCTCGAGTGGCCGCGGTCAGGCAGCACCACGGTCGTCTCGCCCGAGGACGCCTTCGTCGTCCAGGCGATCGTCGACACGTTGTACGAATCGGCGCGGAGCGGGCACGAGGTCGAGGTCGACCTGTCCGAGCTGCCGGACGCCTTCCTCGAACGGCGAGGCGCCAAACCAGGCGTCCGCCGCTTTCCGATCAATCGCCCCGCGAGCGAGCCGGGTGGCGCGAGCTCGGAGCAGACTTCGACCAGCACGGGAGACGAGCAGGATGAATGAACTGGACAGGAGCAAGTCTCGCCAGCTCGCGGAGAGCGCCCGCGAGGTGATCGCCGGCGGGGTGAACTCGAACGTGCGCTTGGCGATCTCGAGCTACTTCTTCACCAGAGGAGAGGGCGCGCGCCTCTTCGACGTCGACGGCAACGAGTACGTCGACTACGTGCTGGGCCAGGGACCGATGATCCTCGGGCACGCCGAGCCGACGATCGCGCGGGCCGTGGCCGATGCCTGCGCTACCGGCATGGTCTTCGGAGGTCAGCACCCGCTGGAGATCGAAGCGGCGCGCGCCATCCTCGCCGCCACGTCCTGGCCGCAGCGGGTGCGGCTCTGCATGACCGGCAGCGAGGCGGTCCAGGCGGCGCTGCGTGTCGCCCGGGCCGCGACCGGTCGGCGCAAGGTGATCCGCTTCTCCGGCCACTACCACGGCTGGATCGACAGCATGCTGATCGACCAGGAAGCCGCCGCACTTCGGCCCGGCTCCCCCGGACAGAGCCCCTCGTCACTCGAGGACGTGATCCTCCTTCCCTGGGACGATGCCGACGCGCTCGAAGCGGAGACGGCGCGAAACGGAGACGAGGTCGCCGCGCTGATCATGGAGCCGGTGATGTTCAACGTCGGGGCGCGCCTCCCGAGCGATGGCTACCTCGGGCTGGTCCGTGATCTCTGCTCGCGGGCGGGCATCGTCCTCGTCTTCGACGAGGTCATCACCGGGTTCCGCCTGGCGCTCGGGGGGGCTGCCGAGTACCTCGGCGTCACCCCTGACCTCGCCGTCTACGGCAAGGCGATCGCCGGCGGCTGGCCGGTGGCCGCGCTGGTCGGCCGTGCGGAGCTGATGGACCTCTTCGGCAGCGGCGTGAACCACTCCGGCACCTTCAACGGGTCCGTCATGGCATGCGCAGCGACGATCGCCACGCTGGAGCAGCTGCGTCACGACCCTCCCTACGAGCGGATGACGCGCTACGGGAGCGCGCTCATGGACGGCCTGCGAGCGGCGGCCGACGCGGCCGGCGTGCGCCTCCGCGTGGAGGGTCTGCCCATGGCCTTCCTCGTGGCACCTTCCGCGGATACCGAGGACGGCGGCCGACCAAGCGCCGAGCGGACGCTCCGTTTCGCCAAGCTCCTCGCCGACTTCGGCATCTGGACCACGAGTCGAGGAATCTGGTTCGTCTCCGCCAAGCACGCGGATGCCGAGCTCGACTGGACGCTCGACCGCTTCGCCAAGGCGCTCGCCACCGGGGTGAATTCCGGACAATTCGACTGGGCGGCGGGATGACGGGACCGAGGGTCGCCGTCCTCGGTCTCTGGCACGAGACGAACACCTTCGCCCGTCAGCCGACGACGCTCGAGGAGTTCCGCCAGCTCGAGCTCGCCGTCGGTGACGAGATCGGGGAGCGCAATGCCGGTGTCGGCTCGGTCATCGGCGGGTTCCTCGACCACGGCGAGCTGAACCTCGCCATGTGCGTGTCGGCCGGAGCCTGGCCGAGCGGGACCGTGACCGCCGACGCCAGCCGGCACATCTATCAGGAGATGGTCAACCGGCTGGACGCGCTCGATGACGTCGACGGCGTCCTCGTCAATCTCCATGGCGCAATGGTCGCCGAGGACGTCGAGGATCCGGAGCTGCGCCTCGTGCGCGCCGTTCGCGAGCGTCATCCCGATGCGCCGATCGCCGCCGTGCTCGACCTGCACGCCAATCCGTCGCCCGAGCTCGTCGCGGGTTGCGACATCGTGCTCAGCTACGACACCTACCCCCATGTCGACATGAGAGAACGCGGCAGCGAGGCGGCGGAGCTCCTCGGGCGCTCGCTGCGCGGCGGCGAGCGCTTCTCGACCATCGTCGCCAAGCTGCCCTTGCTCGCCACTCCGCTCGCGCTCGCCACCGCAGACGAGCCGATGCGCGGGCTGCAGCAGCGTGCGCTCGCCCGGGCCCGCGCTGCTGGGCTCGATCGGATCAGCGTCGCAGGCGGTTTCGCCTACAGCGACGTGCGACGGGCAGGGATCAGTGTGCTCGTCGTCCACCGCGACGAGTCCGCACACGAGGCCCGCGCCGTGCTCGACGAGACCGTGCGCGACGTCGAGAGCGTGGCCGATCAGTTCACGCTGCGTCGCGACGATCCCGCGACCGCAGTGCGCAGAGCGATGACGTCCACCCGGCGGCCGGTCGTCCTCGCCGACGTGGCCGACAACGTCGGCGGGGGTAGCGCCGGCGACGGCACAGCGCTGCTCTCCGAGCTTGTCAAGCAGGGCTGTCGCAGCGCGCTTGTGATCATCGCCGACGCCGAGGTGGCCCGTGCGGCGGCGGCTGCTGCGCCGGGGACCTACCGCGGGCCTCTCGGGGGCAAGACCGACGACCGGCACGGGGCGCCCCTCGACGTGGTGGCGTCGGTGATCGGGGCGAGCGACGGCAGGTACCGAACCAGCGGCAGCTGGATGACCGGGCAGGTCTTCGACATGGGCACCACTGCGGTGCTCGACCTCGGGGGGATCGTCGTCGTCGTCACCGAGCGGCGGATACCGCCCTTCCACGCCGAGCAGGTGACCTCGCTCGGTCTCGATCCCTCGTCCTTCGACGTCATCGTCGCAAAGGGGGCCCACGCCTGGCGCGCCGCGTACGGCGAGGTCGCCAAGGAGGTGATCGAGGTGGACACGCCCGGCGTCTGCCCGCTCGACCCGCGGGCGCTGCCACGGTCGTGTGAACCGATGCGGCTGCTGTGACGCACTGGCTGCACTGCGCCTGCTGCGGCGGGCCCGCCGGCGACGGCCCGATCCCGGTGCGGTGCGGGCACTGCGGCGGCGAGCTGGTCGTTCGGTACGCCAAGCCGTGCGGCGCCGCCCCGGCGGGCGGTCGGGGGATCTTCCGCTTTGCCGATCGCCTGCCCATCGGCGGGCCGTCACGGGCGGTCAGCCTCGGCGAAGGCGACACCCCGCTCATCGGCCTCACGGATCGGACGCGAGCTCGGCTCGGGTCGCCCACGGTGCGGATCAAGTGCGAGTCCGCCAACCCCTCGGGCTCGTTCAAGGACCGGATCGCTGCGGTGGCGGCGACGATCATGACCGAACGGGGGATCTCCACCTGCGTCGGGACCTCGTCGGGCAACGGCGGCGCGGCAATGGCCGCCTATGCGGCGCGCGCCGACCGGACGCTCGTCGTCTTCGGGCTCTCCGACACGCTTCCGCAGAAGGCGCTGCAGATCACGGCCACGGGCGCGCACCTGGTCCTGCTGCGCGGCCTCGGACACGACGCGGCGGCGACGCAGGCCGCGCTCGAGGAGGTGCTGGCGAGCGCGCTCGAGCGGATCGCCGGCACCGCGCCGCCGGCGACGATCGATCCCGGCGAGATCCGATCTGCGCTGCGGGGCATCCTCGAGGACTCAGCAGGCCGGGGATGAGTCCCGCAGCCCGCATCGATCACGACGCTGTCGCGTCCCCCGCTCACGAGATAGACATTGCAATCGAGGTCCGAGGTGAGGCTCGAGCCGAGACGGCCGCTGCCGAGGAGGAACACCCGATCGCTCAGTTGCACGTCGTCATCCTGCAGAGCAGAGAACGGAGAAGCTGAATGCGATGATCGTCGAGCGCGAGCTGTTGAAGGTACCGGGCTCGTCGGACGTCGAGCTGCTGCGCGTCGTCGGATCGCAGCCCGGACCCACGCTCGCCGTCCTCGGCGGCGTGCACGGCGACGAGCCCGAGGGCGTGTTCGCCGCATGGCGGCTGTTTGCCGAGATACAGCGGCAAGAGCTGCACGGCACCGTGCTCATCGTACCTGTGGCCTCCCCGGAGGCGTTTGCCGCCGGCACCCGTCTGTCGCCACTCGACGGCGGCAATCTCGCCCGGTCCTTCCCCGGCAGCCCGACCGGCACCGCCACGGAGCGCCTGGCGAGCTTGCTCGCGGCGAGGGTCATCGCGGCGTGCGACCTGCTCGTCGACCTGCACGCCGCTGGTCGTGACTACCGGATGCCCTTCTTCGCCGGCGCCGTCGACGACGGTTCGCCGACAGGCGCTGCGTCGGCCGCGGCGGCCCGCGCCTTCGCCGCGCCGCTCACCTGGCTGCACGATGCGATGAACCCGGGGCGGACGATCTCGGCGGCCTGGGATCGCGGGATTCCTTCTGTGTACGTCGAGTCGGGCGGAGGGGGGTCGCTCAGCGGGCACGACGTCGACGCTTACGTCACCGGCGTCCTTGCCGTGATGGCGCACCTCCACATGACGCCCGGGCAGGACGCTCCGCGACGGGTGGACGGCAGCGAGCTGCACGGCGACACCGGCGACGTGGACGCTGGACTGCGGGCCCCGGTGGGCGGCTGCCTGATCCCCGAAGTAGGAGCAGGTAACGCCGTACGCCGCGGCGAGGTGATCGCGCGGCTCTGGATCCCCGGCGACGAGCAGCCGCTCCTCGTCGAGTCGCCCCGCGACGGCACCGTGATGATGATCCGCTGGAGATCCCAAATCCTGGCGGAAGAGCTCGTGGCGATGCTCGGTCCGCTCACCCTCTCCGCCGAGCCGCAGTGATCGCGCCCGGGTCACCTTCCCCAGGCGCCCTGGCGCCCGGCTGGCCAGGCCGCGCCGCTCGACGAGCGCGACGCGTGGCAGCGCCAGGTTGTCATCGCTGCTGAGTCATCGCTCCTGATCGCTGCTCACCTCGGGGGAGTCTGCCTCCACGCGGCGCTCCCCGCCGGCGGGAAGCGCTGCGAGGAGCTTGCGCATCTGCCCGCCTTGCTCGGTGAACCAGTCGTGCAGGATCCGCACGTCGTGACCGATGCAGAAGTGCTTGACCCCGAGCTCGAGGTAGTAGTCGGCTTGGCTGGCATGGCCGATCTCGGCCCGCGGCGCGACGCCGTGACGAAGCGCCGCGGCGATCACGTGCCGCTCGACCTCACGGATGCGCTCGCGGTCGCGGCTGAGTGACAGGCCCACGCTCATCGCATAGTCGCCAGGGCCGAACTGCACCATGTCGATACCCTCGAGGTCGAGGATCGCGTCCAGATTCTCTATTGTCTGCCGCTTCTCGACCATGATCGCCACGACCGAGCCGGCCAGCGCTGCAATCCACTCGTCGGACCCGCCGTAGAGGACCGAGCGCACGTCACGACGCAGCCCGACGCCGTGCAGGCCGCCGTGATCGGGGTGCTCCGCCCGAACGGACCGCACGCACTGCCGAGCCTCGTCGACGGTACGGACGTCGGCGAAGAGCACGTTCTGGATGCCGGACCCGATTGCCCTCATCGCCAGGTGCCCGCGGGTGTCCTGCTCGATCTTGATCATGCCGGTGAAATCGGGGAACAGCTCGATCGCCCGTCCGAGGTTGTCCAGGTCGTGCATCGTCCAGGGGGTGTACTCGGCGACGAACTCGACGTAGTCGAAGGCACGGGTCTGGCCGACGATCTCGGTGATCGTCGGCCAGGAGCTCATCAGGTGCGTCCCAAGGCTCGGCTCGTCCCGATCGAGCAGCTCCCGCAAGCGATTGCGTCGCAACGGGTAGAGTTCGTCCATGGTGATCCCTTTCTCGCAGGCTGCTTAGTTCACGCATCGAGCACATACTTCTGCGCCTCGCTCAGCCGTGAGAGTGTCGCCGCGCTCAGTGCTTCGCGCTGCACGGTCTGTTGAACGGCGTGCCGGGGGACAAAGCCACCCATCACCGAGCGACGCAGCCTGTCCGTGGTGTTCTTCGTGCCGCCGTGCCAGAGGTGGGCGTTGAAGATCGCGGAGGTGCCGGCTCGCCCCAAGAGGAGGATCTCGTCGGGATGCGGGTCGGTCGGATTGCTCATGACGTCGCCGGGCAGGTGGCCCCACAGGTGGGATCCAGGGACGATGCGCGTCCGCGCCGTTGCGCTCGGTGAAGTCGTCGAGCATCCAGATCGAGTTGGAGTTCTGGTATTCGCCCGCAACCTCGGGAGGGTTGGAGTCAGCATGGAGGCGCTGGTGGCCCTGGCCAGGTAAGGCGGCGCGAGCGTTGAGCGAGTTCAGCTTGAACGGCCGCCAGTCGAAGATGTGCGCCACCGATGCCAGCAACCTCGGGTGGTTCCAGCAGACGTCGAAGACCGTGCCCTTGTTGACGAGGTTGGCGAGACGCGCTGTGCCCGCCTCCTGATGCACCTCGATCCCCGCCTGGTCGCCCTCCTCGGCGACCAGCTCGTCGAAGCGACGCGACAGCGCAGCGACCTGGTCCGCTCCGAGCAGGTCGGGAAGAATGACGTATCCGAGCTCGTCCAGCTGATGCTCCTGCTCCTTGGTGAGCAGCGACGCATGCGCTCCGAGGCTCTCGAGGCTGCGTCGGAGCAGTTCGAGATCGCCCACGGCGCGGTCGTTCGCGCTCGTCTTCGTCGCCGGATCTTCCGCCATCAAGACTCCTCCCTCTCGTGGTCGCCGTCGCCGGGGTCTCAGTACCAGGCGTCGGTGTGCGACGCGACACCCATCGCCGATTGGCGTTCGAGCACTGCGCTGATCATGAGTCCCATGTCCGAGCCGAGTCCGATCAGGCGGAAGCCCTGTTCGACGCGCGACTTCATGTCGTCGATGCCGCGGCCGATCACCCCACAACCGATCCCGCGCTCGAGTGGCGCGATCGACGATGTCGAGGATGCGCTCGGCGACCCCGGGGCCCTCCCACTGTCCGAGATAGCCGTAGCTCGCCGAGAGGTCGGCCGGTCCGACGAAGATGGCCTCGAGACCCTCCACGGCGAGGATGTCGTCGATGTTCTCGACCGCATCACGGGTCTCGATGAGCGGGATGACGAGGATCTCCTCGTTGGCGACCTCGAGGTAGCGGTCCTTTGCCAGACCCCACTGCACCGCGCGCTCCCCCCCGAGGCCTCGCAGTCCCTGCAGCGGATAGCGGGCGCTCGCCATCGCCGCGTCGACGTCGGCGCGGGAACGCACCAGGGGCACGATCACGCCGTGAGCTCCGACGTCGAGCGCCCGCTTGATGAAGGACGGCTCGTGGCTCGGGACCCGCACGAGGACGCAGGTGTCGCCGCCGCGGAAGACGCGCACGTGGTTCATCACCTCGCCGCCGTCGAGGTGCCCGTGCTCCATGTCCACGACGACCCAGTCGAGCTGCAGCGCCACGGCCGCCTCGCCGATCGACGGCGACTCGAGCGTGATCCACATCCCGAGCGTCACGGCGCCGGAGCGGAGCTTCTCGACCAATGGATTGAACACGGCGGCTACCTCCTCACTCGATGCCGAATCCTGGCGTGGACGAGGCGATGCCGCTCGCCCGGCGGCGCGCGGCGGCGCACGGCGCGCGGCGGGTGGCTTGTCATTGCGTTGCAGCGGTGAGCAAGTCATCGGGAACCTCGACCTGCAGCTGTCGCGCGGCTGCGAGGAGCGCATCGAAGGTCGCCGCGTCGATCGTGAGGCCGTCGGCCTGCAGCCGCCTCGCCTCCCGCTCGGGGTCGCCGGGAGCGCGAACCCGAACGCCCGGCTCGACCGGGCACGCCGCGCGCACAGCCGACAGGGTGGCGGCGGCCGAGCGAGTGACGTCGTCCAGCGGCCGCCAGAGGTCGGCGCGCAGCACGACGAGGAGCGCAGCCTGCCTGGCGAAGATGCCTCCGAGCGGTCCACCGTCGGAGGGGGTGCCGACGAGGGCCGTCGCCAGCAGCTCGGCGAGCACGGCGAGGGCGGAACCCTTGTGCCCCCCGAAGGGCGTGAGCGCTCCTCCCGCGGCGAGCGCGGAAGGATCGCTGCTCGGCGCACCCTCGGCGTCGACGAGCACACCCGCGGGGAGCTGCTCACCGCGGGCGGCGGCGACGAGGACCTTGCCGGCGGCGACCGAGGTCGTCGCCATGTCGAGGACGAACGCCTCCTTGCCCGCGTCGGGCGAACCGCCGCTGCGGGTGGGAAACCCCGCCGCCAGCGGGTTGGCTCCGAAGAGCCGGTCCCGTCCGCCGTGGGCGATAGCGATCGGTGGGTGGCCGCCGGCGGTCGCCAGCATGATGCAACCCGCCTCTGCGGCCCGCTCGACGTAGTCGCCCATCCGGCCGAGGTGGTGGCAGCGCGTGATCCCCACGGCGGCGATCCCGCTGGTGCGGGCGAGCTCGACGCCCACCTGCGTCGCCCGCCTCCCCGCCACCTGGCCGAACCCCCAACAGCCGTCGACGACCGCCGCGACCGGGGAGGTTGGCTGCACCGCCGGCTCGGCGCGGGGGTCGAGCGCTCCCGCTGCGATGTCCCGCAGGTACTCGGGCGTGCGGATGACTCCGTGCGAATGGTGGCCGGCCAGGTTGGCATCGACGAGGTGATCGGCCACCTCGCTGGCGCTGGCTGCCGGCGCGCCCGTCGCCTCGAAGATGGCGGCAACGAGGCGGCGCATCGCCGCCGGTCGGGTGGTCGCCGCGTCGGCCTCCCTCGGCGTGCTCATCGGATGACGATGCGCCGGACGCGCCGCAGACCGCCGGGTCGCACAGGGATGTCTGCCATGCAGCACCTCCCTCCCGTCGCTCGAGCGTGACATCCTTCCACAGCTCAGCCGGCGTGCTCGGGCTGGTTGAGCTGACGCACCTCCTCCGGCGGCCCCAGGTAGGCCGGGCGCAGGTGCCAGCCGCCGTCGACGTAGACCTCCGTTCCCGTGACGTAGGAGGCGAGCGCGTCCGAGAGAAGGAACAGCGCCGCCCCGCGCACCTCCTCGAGGCGCCCCTCGCGCTGGCCGAGCGGGACCTCGCGGGCGCTCGCGGCGCGCTGGTCCGCCGGCAGCTCGTCGTTGAGGCGGGTGGGGAATGGCCCGGGCGTGAGCATGTTGACGCGGATCGAGAAGGGCGCGAGCTCGATCGCCAGCGTCTCCATGTACGAGCGGAGCGCCATCTTCGAGGCGCGGTAGGCCCCGCCGGCGTAGGAGGGGGCGCAGACGACGGTGGAGCCGACGACGAGGATCGAACCGCTGCCGCGGTCGATCATGTGCGAGCCGATGCGCCGCGAGAGCAGTGCGCATGCGGTCGCGTTGGTGGCCATCAGGTTGTTCCACTGCTCGAGCGAGATCTCGGTGACCGGCTCGGCGGCGTAGATGCCCGCGACGTTGACGAGCAGCTCGATCGAGCCGAGCCCGGCAAGGGCCGCCTCGACGAGGGCCTCGATCTCCTGCTCGTGGCGCAGGTCGGCGACAGCGAAGCTCGCCGTCCCCCCGGCGGCGGTGATCTCCCCCACCGTCTCCTCGGCGGGCCGGCGGTCGGCGACGAGGACGCGCACTCCCTCGGCGGCGAGGCCCACGGCGATCGACTGGCCGATTCCCGAAGCGCCTCCGGTGACGAGCGCGCCGGCGCCCCGAAGGCCGGTGTCGGTCACCGCCCGGCGTAAGGGTCGTGCGCCGACACCCGTGCCGGCTCGGGCCGCTCGCCGGCCTCGGCCGGCCGGCGCGCCAGCTCGAGCTGCTGGTGCAGCGCCCGGCGCAACAGGGAAATGTCGCTCGAGAGGACGACGTCTGTGAAGCCGAGCTGCAGCCAGCGCCGGGCGTCGTCGCCGTCGGTGGCGAACATCCCGGGGCGCTTGCCGTGCGCCTCGCAGGCGGCGACGACCTCGTCGAGCTTGGCCAGCCACGGCCGGTCGTCGACGAGCGGGTACTGCCCACCGACGGCGAGCGCCAGGTCGGTCGGGCCGACCCAGACGCCGTTCAGTCCCTCGACCGAGCAGATGCCCTCGATGTCGCTCGCCGCCCCGGCGGTCTCGACCATGGCGACGATCTCGGGCGGCGGGCCGACCAGCCCGGCGCCGGCCGGATCGCCGACGCCGTTGCGCTTGCCGCCGCCGTAGCTGCGGCATCCCGCCGGCTGGTAGCGGGCGAGCTCCACGGCCCGGCGCGCCTGCTCGGCCGTCTCGACCATGGCGATGACGATGCCGTCGGCGCCGGCGTCGAGGTAACGCGGGATCCAGTCGAGGTGCTCGGCCGGCACGCGGACGAGACAGGGGATCGCGCACAGGTTCGCCACCTGGATGAGCGCGCTCGCCCCGTCGAAGGAGAAGAAGCCGTGCTGGGAGTCGACGCCGAGGAAGTCGACCCCGAGGCGGCACATCGCCTCGACACCGACCCGATGGCCCATGATCGACCAGGCCCCGACGCGCGCCGCGCCGGGGCCTGGCCCGGCCGGCGTCGCCGAGGTGTCGCTGCCGTTGCTGCTGGTGTCACTCGTCATGCAGGCTCCTTGGGATACGGCGGTCTAGAACACGGCGATCGGGTTGACGGCACAGCCCGTCGCGCCCGCGACCGGGAGCGGGGCGAGGACGAGCAGGAAGGTGGTGCGCCCGTTGCGACGACAGGCTTCTGCCAGGCGCTCGACGTCGGGGTTGTCGAGGATCGCCAGCCCCATCGCGACGTGCCCCACCTGGTGCAGCACCATCGGTATCTCGGGGTCGTCGCCGGGCATGCGCTCGATGCAGTCCCCGCTGTAGACCGCCACCTGGCGGCGGTGCAGCCAGACCACGGCGTCGGCGACAAGCCCGGGCCGCGGTCTCACACCGCCCGCATCGCCCGGCGCGACGCCGGCGCGCACGACGATGGCGTCGCCGGGCAGCACGCCGACGCCCGACGCCTCTTCGGCGCGGTCGAGGTCCGCCGCGGTCACCTCGCCGCCGGCCGGCGCCGGGCTCTCACGGCTGGCGACGACGTCGAGCAGCACGCCGCGGGTGACGATGCCGCCGGCCATCGCCTCGATCCCGCCGAAGCTCAGCCCCTCGGGTTGCACCACCTGCTCGGCGCGCCGCCCGTTGTAAGCCAGCCCGTGAACGTAGCTGTGCCCGACGGCATCGAGATGGGTGATGTCGAAGCCGTGCGGAGAGACGGCGAGGGTGTCGCAAGCGTCGCGCCCCTCGGGTGTCGAGGCGAAGACCCGCAGGCGCACAGAGGCGCCGTCTCGGGCGTCGTCGCGCTGGAAGGGCTCCGGCGCCGGCATCCTGCCGAGCGCGACGACCTCCCCGGCGCGCGCCGCGGCGAGGCCCCGGCGCACCGCTGCGGCGTCGATCAGGTTGAGCGTGCCGCGCTGGTCGTCATCGCCCCACCGGCCGGCATTGGAGCACGTCGCGATCAGCTCGGCTCCCCGCTGCCGCCCGCTCGCCGCGGCCGGCGCGCTCATCTGGCGATGCCGGCGATCCGCCTCGCCTCCTCCGGCGAGGCCACGCGCCGGCCGATGCACTCGGCCATCCGCACGACGACGTCGACGAGCTCGGCGTTCGAGCGGGCCGGGCTGCCATCGGGGAGGTACGGGTTGTCCTCCCAGCCGACGCGGACGTGGCCGCCGAGGGACATCGCGAGCGACAAGAGCTTCCACTGCGTCGGAGGGTCCATCACGCTCAGGTTCCAGTTGACACCCTCGGGCAGGTGGTGGTGCAGGTAGAGGATGGAGTCCGGCGTGGGCGGGGTCCAGGCGCCACCCGGCCAGCCGACGAGCAAGGTCGCCCAGATCGGGTCGTCGAGCAGGCCCTGGCTGCGCACGAACTCGAGGTTCCAGAACGCACCTGAGTAGAAGCACTCGATCTCCGGCTTCACGCCATGCTTCTGCGCCGCGGCGCAGAAGGCGACGAGCTCGTCACGGGGGTGCAGGGAGTACATCTCGTTGGCCGGGTAGGCCGGGTCCGGGCGGAAGTACTCGTCGTGGACGTTGAAGGCGTAGGACATCATGTCCGGCCGCAGGTCCATCAGGCGGATCTTCTCATCGAGGCGCGCGCTGGCGATGCCGAACTGCATGATCGGGTCACGCTCTGAGCGGATCGTGTCGGTGAGCTTCTTCCAGCCCTCGAAGTCGATCTTGGAGAGCTGCTTGCCGTCGGGGCTGATCGACCGCTCGAGGTAGTGCACGCCGTGGTGGTGGACGAGCGACGCCCCGGCGTCGATGGCGCGCACGTACTCGGCTGCCACCGCGTCGGTGTCCTCGATCGCGGGCATGTAGGGGTTGCCTGGGTAGGACATCGACGAGTCGACGGTCACGGTGATGATCAGGTCGTCCATCCGGGTTGGTTTTCCTTTCGTGTCAGGGGTGCACGAGCTCAACGGGACGGCCGGATCACGGCTTTCCCCGGGACCCTGCCGTTGCGCAGCGAGTCGAGCGCGGCGTTGATCTCCTCGAGCGGCCAGGCCGAGATCGGCGGCGGCGAGACCGTACCTGCGGCGACGAGCGAGAGCACGTCCTCCAGGTCGGCGCGCGCGCCCGAGCGCACGCCGCGCAGGGTCAGCTCGCGCCGCGCCAGCGGCGCGAGGTCGAAGCCCGGCAGGTTGCTGTAGCCGGCGCAGATGTAGACCCCCCGCGGGCGCAGCAGGGCGATCGCCCCCGGCACGGCGGCGGGGTCGCCGGCGCAGTCGAGGACGACAGCGAAACTCGGCTCCAGCTCGGCGCACGTCGCCGTCCCGCTGAAGCCCAGCTTCTCGGCGACCGCGCGCCGCGCGCGGTTCGGCTCGACGACGACGACCTCGCGCCCTGCCGAGCGCAGCAGCTGGGCGGCCATCAGCCCGAGCGGTCCGGCGCCGAGCACGAGGGCAAGGCTGCCGCCGTAGCTCCAGTCGCCGGCGGCGACGCGCGCCGCGTTGCGTGCCGTGGCGCCGGCATCGACCAGGCTGGCCGCGACCGCGTCGTCGAGGGTGGGTGGGATACGCACGAGCTGCTTGACCGAGAGGGGCACGAGCCCGGCGAAGCCGCCCGGCAGGCGGTCGACGCCGACGGATCGCCGCGCCACGCTCGCACAGCCGCTCGTCGCCGTGACGGCAGGGATCGCAGACCCCGCACCCCCGGAACAGCGTCGGCACGACACGCTCACCGACGAAGGCCTCGCCGCTCGCGCCGCCGGCGGCGATCACAGTCCCGGCGAGCTCGTGACCGAGCACGAAGGGGACGTCCGGACGGTACGACTCGCCCGCCATGATGTGCAGGTCTGTGCCGCAGATCCCGCACGTGGAGACGGCGACCAGCACCTCGTCCTCGGCCGGTGTCGGCTCGGGGATCTCGTCGAGGGCGAGCCGCGCGACGGGATCGCCGTCAGCAGCGCCGCCCTCACCGGCTCCTCGCCCCCGGGCGCTGAGTCATCGCGCCTCGATGTGCCGGATGCGCTCGAGGAGCAGCTTGCCGAACTCGTCGAGCCGGTCGACGACGCGGTGCGTCGGGCCGGTCAGCCCGGCGGCCCCGACGAGGATGTTGCCGTTGACGAACACCGGCGTGGCGACGCAGCAGCCGCCGACGAAGGTCTCGTCGACGTCGAGGGCGTAGCCGCGCTCGTGGACCTCGGTGAGCATGTCGCGCAGCTGGAACGGTCCCTCAGCCGCACGCGTCGTGCCCTCGTGGTAGTCGAGCCGGCCGAGCACGACATCGAGCGTCCCGGGGGCGAGCGCCGAGAGGTACGCCTTGCCGACCGCCGAGGCGTTCATCGGCCGGGCGCTGCCGATCGACTCGCGCACACCGACCAGGTGGTCGGTCGGGAAATAGGCGGCGTAGAGCATGCGGTCGGTGGCCGGCACGGCGAACAGCGTCGACTCGCCGGCAAGGTCGCGCAGCTCGCGCAGCGCCTGGTGCAGCGGGCGACCCCAGTCGCCAGTGGCCGCCTCGTGCTCGGGCGCCGCGCCGTCGGCGACCTCGGCGCCGTCGAAGGCCCGCCCAGAGCCGGGCCGACGCAGCGCGTCGGCGCGCAGCTCGAAGCTGCGCGACCCGCTCGCCCGCGCGACGTAGCCGGCGTCCTCGAGCTCGCTCAACAGCCGCTGGGCGGTGCTGCGGTTGACGCCGAGGGCCCGTGCCGCGTCGGCGACGGCGAGCGGGCCGTCGCCGAGCAATTCGAGCAGGCGAAGGCCGCGCAAGAGAGGAGAGCGCTGCTTGCTCCGCTCCGGCTGCGCTCTGCCGATGTCGTTCACGCGGACACCCGCGGCGAGCTGCCCCCGCCCACCGTCCCGGCGCCGCCGCCCTGCGTGACCCCGTCGGTCCCGTCGTCTTCGTCGTCCTCGTCGTCCTCGTCGTCCTCGTCGTCTTCGTCGTCCTCGTCGTCCTCGTCGTCCTCGTCGTCCTCGTCGGCCTCGATGGCGCCCTCGCGTTGCTCGGCCGCGCCGAGGATGCGCACGAGCTCCTCGACGGAGGTGAGTTCCTTGGGGACGTCGCCGGCGACCCGGCCGCGCTCGAGGATCACGACACGGTCGACGATCGAGTGCAGGTGGTTGATGTTGTGGTCGATGTAGAGCACGCCGTGCCCGGCGGCCTTGGCGGCGCGGATGGCGGCGAACACGTGCTCGGTCTCGCGGACCGACAGCGCCGCGGTGGGCTCGTCGAGCAGCAGCACCCGGGCGCCGAAGTAGACGGCGCGGATGATCGCCAGCGACTGGCGCTCGCCGCCGGAGAGGCCGAGCACGCGCTGGTCGGCCGATCGCACCCGGCGGATGCCGATCCTCGAGAGCTCGTCCTCGGAGACGGCGCGCATCTCCTTGCGGCGCAGCAGCTTGAACGGTCCGTACTGGCGGCGCAGCTCCTTGCCGAGGAAGAAGTTCCGCCACACGCTCAGCTCGTCGATCAGCGCGAGATCCTGATACACCGTCTCGATGCCGAGGGCGCCGCGCCTCGGCCGGCGAGGCGAAGCGCCGAGGTTCGCCGAAGACGCGGATGGTTCCCCTCGTCGGCTGGTAGTACCCCGTGACCACCTTCATGAGCGTCGACTTGCCCGCGCCGTTGTCGCCGAGCAGGCCGACGACCTCGCCCGGCATCACCCTCACATCGACGTGGTCGAGGGCGCGCATGCCGCCGAACTCCATGCTCACGTCGACGAGCTCGACGAGCGGGACCTGGGCTTCGCCGGCGGTCACCGTGCCGCTCCGAGCCTCGCGAGGAGCACGCCGAGCCGGTTGAGCCGGACGTTGACGAGGACCGCGACGATCAAGATGGCACCGATCATCGCTTCGTAGAGATCGCCGGGCGCTCCGACGAGGACCAGGCCGGTGTCGAGCACACCGAGGATGATCGCGCCGAACATGGTGCCGACGATCGAACCCTCGATCCCGAACAGCGAGGTGCCACCGAGAACGGCGGCGACGATCGCCAGCAAGTTGTTGGTCGCGCCGCTGCCCGGTGCGGCACTGCCGACGTTGGCGAACACGCAGCAGCCCGAGAATCCTGCGAGCAGCGCGCAGATGCAGAAGTTGATCGTCTTCACCCGCCGGATCGGCACGCCGAGCGCCCGTCCCACCCCGGCACGACCGCCGGCGGCGAAGCACCAATTGCCGAACGCCGTGAAGTTGAGCACCACGGCGAGCAGCGCCGTGAAGCCGACCATCCAGAAGACCGGCGCGGAGAACCCGCTCGAGCCGAACGACCCCCCGAGCAGCGAGAACAAGGTGCTGTGGTTGGTGTCGATGACCGGGTCGCCGCCCGTGATGACGAAGGCGGCGCCGTCGAGCAGGAAGTACGACCCGAGGGTGGTGATGAAGGACGGGATCCCGGTCCTCGTCGTGATGACGCCGTGCAGCAGCCCGAACGCGAGCGGCAGCAGCAAGGAGACGAAGAAGGCCGCCCAGATGTTGAGCGACGCCTTCTGCATCAGCTCGCCCATCACGATCGGCACGATCGCGAACATCGAGCCGACCGAGAGGTCGAATTCTCCCGAGATCATCAGCAGGGCAACCCCGACGCCGGTGATCCCGAGCGGGGCGGCGACGGTGAAGATGCCCGCCAGCTCGCTCGTGGTCAGGAAATCGCCCGACATTCCCTGGAAGATGGCGCCGAGGACGACGATCGCGGCGATCGCCCCGAACGCCCGTGCCTGCAGCGTGCGGCTGAGCAGCGGGGCGTAGCGGGCGGCGAACGTCGGGGGGCCTTTGCCGGGTCACCGGCTGTGATCTGTGCGGTCATGGCGAATTCTGCCTCGTCGTAGCGTCCAGCCCCCCGCCGGTCGTCTGCTTGGCGGGGGGCTGGACGGTGTGTCTGCCGATTGCCGAGGCGGCCTGGGCGGCCCCGCGGGTGGCCACGGGGCTCGCTAGCGGGCGCCCCAACTGGGAGCGGTCAGTCCCGGCCCTGGGCGACGAGCTGGCCGACGAGGCTGATGTTCTTCTGGGTGACCAGGAAGGTCCCCGTGTTGACGCTGACCGGCTGGAAGCCGTACTTCATCTCGAGGACGAGGTCCTCGACGGCGAAGTAGGACTGCAGATACGGCTGCTGGTCGAGCGCCAGCACCTCGTCGCTCGGGTGCGAGGTCATGATCGAGTAGGTCTCGGTGTCGATGTCGAACGTCGCGACGGGATCTTCATGCCGTGCTGGTCGAGGTACTTGGCCGCGGGGCTCGCGCCCGGGTCGCCGAGGCCGACGACGCCGACGAAGTGGTGCGCCTGCAGGTACGCGCCCTCGGTCGCCTCGACGGTGGTCTCGGGGTCGTTGCCGTTGACCGTCAGGAGGTCAGTCGTGTAGCCGGCCGCGGTGAGCGCAGCCTTCACGCCGTCGTAGCGCAGGGTCAGCACGTAGGCGCCCGGGAACGGGTTGACGATCAGCACGGTGCCGCCGCCCTTGGGCAGGAAGTTGGCAAAGGCCGCGCCGAGCACGTCTCCGGAATGGTGCTCGTCCTGGCCGACGAAGGCGAGAGTGGTCACCGCCGGGTCGGTGGTCGCCCCGCCGGACTGCGCCTCGAAGCGATTGTTGTTGTACAGGATCACCTTGATGCCGGCGGCGAGCGCTCTCAGCACCGGCGCCTGCATGGTCTTGTCGGTGTAGTCGATGGCGATGCCGTACGGATGCGTCGCGATCGCGGCGTCGATGAGCGCGATCATCCCGGCGTCCGAAGACGTGGACGGGGCCTCGTAGCGCACGGTCACCCCGTACTGTGCTCCGGCCGCGGCCGCGCCCTTGCCTTCGGTCACCCAGAAGGCGTTGTTCTGCTGATAGCCGATGACGTAGATCACGCCGCTGGCCGCCGCCGGGCGGTGGCTCGACGCTGCCCCTGCGGGCACCGTGACGGCGGCGCTCAACAGTGCGGCGAGCCCGACAGCGGCACACGCACCCCCCACCTTCAGAAGTCGTCCGCGCTTGGCACTTCTTACCATGATACCCCCCTCCTGTTGCGCTAAACGCACCAATCTGGTCCGATGCGTGCAAGCAGCGTAATATCTCGGGCGTTCGGAGCGCAAGAGCTTCGAATATTGTGCATAGAACGCACACGCTCGCGTCGGCTGGTCGGCGTGGTGTGCATGGAGGAAGCGATGAGTCCCGTCACATTCGAGCCGCAGGCGGCCCGGGGCATGGTCGTCGATGTGCTGCACGCCTACGGCGCATCACGCCCCGCCGCCATGATCGTCGCCGACCATCTCGTCGACGCCGAGCTCTGCGGCGTGCGATCGCACGGTCTGTTGCGGGTGCCGCAGTACGTCGACGAGATGCTGAGCGGCGAGGTCGACGCGACCGCCGAGCCTGCGCTGCTCGAGACCGGCGGGTTCCGGATCCGTGTCGACGGGCGGCGCGGCCTCGGGCAGCCGGCCTGCAGCCGAGGCGTCGCGGAGGCGATCCGCTGTGCTCGCGCCGGCGGGATCGCCCTCGTCAACGTCGACCGCATCGGCCACGCCGGCCGGATCGGCGCCTACGCCGAGGAGCTCGGGCGGGCGGGGTTGCTCAGCTTGCTCTTCTGCAGCGGAGCCCCTTCGGGCCATCGAGTCACGCCCTTCAACGGACGGGACCCGCGACTGTCGACGAATCCGATCGCCTACTCGATCCCCACGGGCGAGGTCCCGATCGTCGGCGATTTCTCGACGGCCGCGTCGCCCGAGGGTCGCATCCGCGACCTGTTCAACCTCGGCCTGCAGGCGCCGCCCGACACGCTCCTCGACGGCCAAGGCCGCCCGAGCACCGACCCCGGAGTGCTGTACGCCCCCGAGCCGGGCTCGATCCTCCCGCTCGGGGGGGCCCGCCTCGGTCACCGCGGCTACGCCCTCGGGCTGCTCGTCGAGGCGTTCGCCACGCTGCTCGCCGGCGAGGAGACCGCAGACGACTCACGTTCGCAGAACAGCGTGGCGATGATCGCGATCGCCGTCGACGACGCGTACACCGCCCGAGCACAACGCATGGCGGAGTATGTCCTCAGCTCGCGGCCACGCGGCGACGTGCCGGTGATGCTTCCCGGGGCGCTCGAGAACGAGCGGCGGATCGCCGCAACGTGCGTGGAGATTGACGACAGCGTGTGGCGCAAGATCGTCGAGCGGGCGGCGCGTCGTTCGGTGGCACTGCCGTCTCCCGCGGGCGCGCCCACGCCCGCCGGCGTTGCCCCACTCGCCGGCGCAGGCCCGGCCGCCGGCGCGAGTCTGGAGGGCGAGGGCGGCGACACCGCTACGACCGGCAATGACACGACGAACGAGGTGCGGCGATGAGAGATGACACCGGCAAGCTGATCGGGATGAGCGCGTGGCTCGCCCTCGAGGACGTCGAGCAGGCCTGCGAGACCATGCGCGGGCTGGGGTTCGAAGCGTTGGCGCTGCTGTTCACCCAGGTCGGCTCGAGGCTGATCCCGGCGCGGGTGTTCGACGGCCACTACGCCGCGGCGGGTCAGGTGGTTCGCGACGCCGGGCTGGAGGTCTCCACGCTCAATTGCATCGAGGGCGCACCGCTGTTCGATCCGTTCAGCTCCGAGGAGAGCAGGCGGGCCAGCGCCGAGCGCCTCGCCGAGCATCTGCGGCACGCAGCAGCGATGGGGGCACCCGGCATCCTCATCTGGGACGGCGAGCTCGGCGTCGGGGACGACCCGGCCGGCGCTGCGGCGCAGCTCACCGACTGCATCGGCCGGGCGCGCGACGTCGCAGGCGCGTCCGCCGCAGAGCTCTCGGTCTCTGTGGAGCTGCACCCGTTCACCTTCGGCTTGGCGCAGCATCGGCTGGAGGACCTGGCTCAGCGACTGCCGGAGGTGGGGGCGGGGTTCTGCGTCGATTTCTGCCACTTCGGCGTGGCGCACGGCGGCGACTTCCTCGAGTGGCTGACGCCCACCGTGACCGACGCCGTCAACGAGATCCACTACGCCGACACCGACTGTGTGACCTCGGAGTTCCACTACCCTCCCGGTCGCGGCCAGCTCGACCTCGACGCCCTGTACCGTCACTTCGCCGGCCGCGGGCTGCCTGCCGCACTCGACCTCTTCCAGTGGCCGGCGCCGCGCAGCGGGGCGCGCGAGGGGATGAAGCCCTACAGCGACTTCGTCCGCTCCCAGAAACCGGGGAGTTGAGGGCGAGCGAGGTGAGCGGACACCCTCGGCTGAATTTGGCCCGGCACGACCTTCCCAGCCGGCGTTGGGCGCGAGTGTCGGTGGGACGTAGATGACGGCTACGCGTCGGGCAAACCGGGTCCCCCACCTTGGCAGGACGGACACCTCCGCTGGAAGTTGTCGGAACCGTTACTTCCGTACTCGACGCCGCAGCGACCTCACCGCTACTGGCCGTGGTCTGTCTCGTGAATCCCAGTTGCCTTGATTACGGTCTGGCCATTGCGGTGGTGGTAGCCGATCTGGAGCGTCGTCCTGTCTGGTGGCGGGACGATGTGCCTCTCTGGAAACCGCTGAGATTGGGAGGAGCGTGGGATGGATCTGCGAGACGTGCGTCACATAGCCGTTGCGAACGGCGTTCCCTTCGCCGCGCCGAGGTGAGTGACAGATGCTTCGTCATCGCGATGAGTTCCCCGTCGAAGGCGTGCTGCCCAGCTTCGACGGGGCGACGACGTGGCTGAACTCTGATCCTCTGACGCCACAGGAACTGGCCGGCCACGTCGTCCTGGCCAGCTTCGGCACCTACACCTGCATCAACTGGATTCGCTCGCTTCCCTACGTGCGGGCGTGGGCGGATAGGTACGCGGCGATGGGCCTCGTGGTGATCGGCATCCAGACGCCCGAGTTCGAGTTCGAGGGCGAGCTCGGCTACGTCGAGCGGGCCATCAACGAGATGGGCGTCCGCTACCCGGTGGTCGTGGACAACGACTATGCGGTCTGGCAGGCGTTCGACAACCATTACTGGCCGGCGCTCTACTTCGTCGACGCTGAAGGTCGGATCCGCCACCACCATTTCGGCGAGGGTCAGTACGAAGAATCCGAGATGGTCCTGCAGCTGCTCCTGCGCGAAGCGGGGGCCGAGGTCGAGCAGGGCCTCGTGAGCATCACGCCGGATGGCGTCGAGGCGGCGGCGGACTGGTACAGCTTGGGCTCGGCGGAGACCTACCTCGGCTACCGCCGGGCCGCCGGCTTCGCCTCGCCCGGCGGTGCGGTACCGGACGAGCGTCACGTCTACTCGTCGCCGGCCGTCCTCCAGCGCAACCAGTGGGCGCTGTCAGGGGACTGGCGCGTCGGAGGGGTCCCGGTGGGGTTACACGAGGCTGGCGGCTCCATCTCCTATCGGTTCCACGCCCGCGACCTGCACCTGGTGATGGGCCCCCCGTTGCATCACGGGACTGTGCGCTTCCAGGTGACCCTCAACGGAGATCGGGTAGGGCTGGCGCACGGCATCGACGTCGATGAGGAGGGCAACGGCGTCGCCGACTACCAGCGCCTGTACCAGCTGATTCGCCAGCCCGGGCCGGTCGCCGACCAGCTGTTCACGGTCGAATTCCTCGACCCGATCCTCCAGGCCTTCGTGTTCACGTTCGGATGATCCCGGGTTAGTTGGTGCCTCCGAGCCGCCCACGAGCCAGGCGAGCAGCTCCTTCCGACCGAAGTCTGCGGGCACCCCCCGCTCGCAGGGAGGAAGCCCGTGGACCGGGCCTCGGGGGATTCGAGGTTCCCTTCCCGGAGAGGCCGGGTAGTGGTCCTCAGTCAATGTCGCGTGAGTTCGTAGCACTTCGCGACTCGTTCGGGCTGGATCGGAATCACATGCTCCAAAGAGAATCGGCCGTGACCGACACCGAGCCGGGAGGACACCATGACCAGTGCGACCCGTGCGGGCAAGAGCACCACCCAGGACGGGGCGGTTCGTCCGTTTCGTGTCGAGATCCCCAATGACGCGATTGTCGACCTCCAGCGGCGCATCCAGGCGACACGATGGCCCGACGCCGAGACCGTTGCCGACCAGTCGCAGGGCGTGCAGTTGAAGACGATGCAGGCACTCGCTCGCTACTGGGGTACCGAGTACGACTTCCATCGGCTCGAGGCGCGGTTGAACGCCATCCCCAATTTTGTGACCGTGATCGACGGTCTCGACATCCACTTCATCCACGTCAAGTCGCCCCATGGGAACGCCCTGCCGCTGATCATCACCCACGGCTGGCCCGGATCGGTCATCGAGCTGCTCAACGTCGTCGGCCCGCTGACCGATCCGCCGGCCTATGGCGGTAAGGCGGCGGATGCATTCCATGTGGTGCTACCGTCGATGCCGGGCTACGGCTTCTCGGGCAAGCCCACCACTACCGGCTGGGATCCGGTCCACATCGCCCGTGCATGGGTCGTGCTCATGAAGCGCCTGGGATACCAGCACTTCGTCGCCCAGGGCGGCGACTGGGGCGCCATCATCACCGACGAGATGGGTGCACAGGCTCCTCCCGAGCTGCGCGCCATCCACTCCAACATGGCCGGAGTCGTTCCGCCCGAGGTCTCGAGGGTGCTCGCCTCCAACGTGTTAGGTGCCGGCGACCCGCGCCCCTCGGGTCTCTCGGACGGAGAGAGCCGCACGTACGACCAGCTCGACTTCTTCTTCACAAAGGGCGCCGGCTACGGAGTCGAGATGATCCAACGCCCGCAGACGTTGTACGGCCTGGCGGATTCGCCCATCGCACTCGCGGCCTGGATGCTCGATCACGACGCGCGGAGCTACGACGACATCGCCCAAGCGTTCGTCGATGACAAGCCCGTCGACGGCTTGACACGAGACGAGGTCCTCGACAACATCACGCTCTACTGGCTCACGAACACCGGGATCTCCTCTGCTCGTCTCTACTGGGAGAACAAGCTCGGCTTCTTCGACGTCAAGGGCGTCTCGGTCCCGGCTGCTGTTTCCACCTTCGCGCGTGAGATCTATCAAGTGCCGCGGAGTTGGGCGGAGCAGGCTTACCCCGAGCTCATCTATTTCAACGAGGTGAAGAAGGGTAACCACTTCGCGGCCTGGCAGGAGCCGGAGCTCTTTACGGAAGAGGTGCGCGCTGGCTTCCGGTCGCTTCGCTAGCAATCGAACAACAGGAACACCGTGCTAACTCGTGGAACTCCTGCGACGAGGAGCCCAGTGAATCGAACAGAGCACTAGCAGTGCCCTGGAGCGAGATGGAATCCAACCATGACCACATCGGCTGAAGACCCGTCGTGACCGAGGCTTACGACCCAACCAGTGGAGGTGCCAGATGGCCGAGCTCCCAGCGCCCCCCGAGGGAATTGTGCTGGCCCACTTCATCGTCTCGGACGATGTCGAGCGCTCTCGGCGCTTCTACACAGAAGTACTCGGTGGCAGGGTGGCCTTCTCCGGCCCCGGGGGGCTGACCTATGTCGCACTCGCCAACAGCTGGATCATCATCAATGTCGGCGGAGGCCCGACCGACGACAAGCCTACGGTCACCCTGGAGACACCACGCGACCCCAACCGGGTCAGCAGCTTCCTCAACATCCGCGTCAAAGACATCGAGGCCGTGTACGCCGAATGGAGCGCCAGGGGCGCTCACTTCCTGACGCCGCCGAAACAGCATCAGTACGAGATCCGCTGCTACATGCGTGATCCCGACGGTCATCTGATCGAAGTGGGTCAGACCACGGACCCAGAGGGCGACTGGTCTCCCGCTCACTGGCCGTCGACCACGTCCGGCGGCGAGTCCGGGTGAATGCCGAGATCACCGGAGATTCATCACATCGAAGGTTGGCCGGACCCCGAGCACTGAGATGAGATCCCCACCACCCATGTCCGACAGGGCCACGAACGAGGCGGTCTCTCATGCGTTCTGACATCAAACCGGGCGGTGTGTTCCCCGACTACTCGTTGCCGGACCATACCAACACGGTGCGCAGGCTCAGCGAGCTCCAAGGCGAAGACCCGCTGGTCCTCACGCTGGCGCGGGGCAACTATTGTCCGAAGGAGCACCAGCAGCATCTCGAGTTGGCGGCGAACCAGTCGAAGGTGGCGGTGGCCTACACCCAGATCGTTACCATCGCCACCGACGACCATCACACCCTGCAGGAGTTCCGCGCCTCCGTCGGCGCCGGATGGACCTTCCTTTCGGATCCCGCACGAACGATCCAAAAGGACCTCGACATCCAGGAGTACACCGACCCCGAGCACGACCCGATGATCCCCCACACGTTGGTGCTCAAGCCGGGACTGGTCATTCACAGTGTCTACAACGGCTACTGGTTCTGGGGACGCCCGTCGTTCTACGAGTTATGGCTCGACCTCTGCGCTGCATCGAGCGAGATCCGCCCCGACTGGGACCTGAGCAAACCGGGGCTGCGCGAGGCCTGGGATGCGGGCGATTATTCGAACTTTCACGGATGGAACAAGCGGGCTCCTGAGTCGAAGCCGTCGTCGTATCAGTCGTAGCTGAATGCTGAGCCTTGCGCCGGGCAGACGGGTCCACGTCGAGGCTGGTTGCTCGGACTGCGAGCCCGAGCGAAGGGGGAGGTGAGCATTGGTGCGGACGCCGGTCTGCGAGCTGCTCGGGATTGAACAGCCGATCGTCCAGGCCCCGATGTCGGCGGTGCCGCAACGTTGGCGGCCGCGGTCTCGAATGCCGGCGCGCTCGGCATGTTGGCCCTGACGTGGTCCACTCCCGCTGGAGACGTGGTTCGTGAGACGGCGGCGCTCACCGATCGTCCCTTTGGCGGCAACCTGATTCTCAGCTCCGACCAGCACCGTCGCCTTGACGAGGCCCTCGAAGCCGGTATGCGGATCGTGTCGCTGTTCTGGGGAGATCCCGCCGGCTACGTCGAGCAGGTCCACGACGCCAACGGAGTCGTTCTGCACACCGTTAGCAGCGCTGAAGAGGCGCGGCGGGCAGCCGACCGCGGAGTCGATGTGGTCGTGGCGCAGGGTTGGGAGGCTGGCGGGCACGTGCGGGGTCAGGTCGCAACGCTTCCCTTGGTGCCAGCTGTCGTGGACGCGGTGGCACCGGTGCCAGTGATCGCCGCCGGCGGGATCGGCGACGCTCGCGGGGTGGCGGCCGTGCTGGCGCTGGGCGCTCAAGCGGCGTGGCTGGGTACCCGGTTTCTGCTCGCTCAGGAGATGCCCATCCACGAGGAGTATCGCCGTCGCCTGACGGACGCTGCCGAGACCGATGCGCAGTGGTACGCCAACCTGTACGAGGTCGGGTGGCCGGACGCGTCCCACCGGGCCCTCCGTAACTCGACGGCTGAGGTGTGGGAGGCCGCTGGCCGGCCCCCTCCCGGGAGTCGACCGGGAGAGGGCGATGTGATCGCACACTTCGCCTCCGGCGAAGAAATTCTCCGCTACGAGCCGGCGGCGCCGATGGTCGGCACCACCGGTGATATCGAAGCGCTCTCACTGTGGGCCGGACAGAGCGTCGCGCTCGCCAGGCAGCCACAATCAGCTGCAGAGATCGTGGCCGAGCTCGTCTCGGGCTTGTAACCGGCAATGCGCGAGGATACCGACGGGATCAGGCGCGTTTCACCGAGGACGGCGGAGGACTGTCGTCCTCACAGCGCCTCCTCCCCGTTCCCACTCGGCGAGCCGTGGCGAGGCCGCTCGGGCCGGCGATGCGGCGGGCCGCCCTTGCTCGCACCGCGGCGCTGAGGACGTTTCGGTCATGACCACCGCGCTCATCGGCACTGGAAAGATCGGATCGGCCATCGCCCGCCAGCTCGCCGCGGGCGGCGAGGCCCTGCGGCTCTCGAGCGCCGACAATGAGTCGGCACGAATGCTGGCTGCAAGGATCGGGCGAGCTGCGGTCGTCGCCGTCGACAACCGCGACGCGTTACGAGGCGCCGATGCCGTCGTCCTCGCGCTGCGGTTTGTCGCGCTGAAGGGCGTCATCGACGAGATCGCCGACCTGTCAGCGGACAAGCTCGTGGTCGTTCCGAGCAACCCGTTCGGCATCGACGCACAGGGTAACGTCTCACGTCTCCTGCCGAAAGGGCAATCCTCTGGCGAGGTTGTGGCGGGCTGGTTGCCGGCGAGGGCGCGCTTGGCCATGGCGTTCGGGACCATGTCGGCCGATCTCTTCGAGTCCTCGAGCAACCGGTCACCGGAGCCGGCCGTCCTCTTCTACACGACCGACGACGACCGTGCCGGCGCGGAAGTCGAGCGGTTGATCCGAACGGCCGGCTTCGAGCCGGTGAAGGTCGGCGGGATCGAACAGTCGGGTCGACTCGAGGTAGGCGGCGATCTTCACGATCTCGTAGTCGGCCCCGCAGAGGCGCGGTCATTGATCAGCGGGGCCTGATCGCTTGGAGGCCCTGGCCTGTGCACCTCTTCAGTCGCAAACGTCATGCCAGAACAATCATGACACGGGGTGTGGAGGGCCGACAATCGCGTAGCTCGTCCGCTCGAGGACCTATGAGGCGTTACGATCGCCGTGAGATGCAGCGAGCACAGCTCGCCAACACGACCATGAAGCGCAGGATCAGACGACTCGAAGACCGGGACGGCGCATCCGATTTCGCTGGCGCTCCGAAGTGCCGCCCCAGACGCCCATCAACTCGGGGTGGTCCAAGGCATAGTCGAGGCACACCGTCTGCACGTGACACGAGGAGCAAATCGCAACTGCGGGCGCTGTGTTCTTCGGTACCGCGGGGAAGAACAGATCGGTTTCTTCGCCTCTGCACGCGGCGAACCGCAACCAGTAGTCAAAGATCATCCCGTTCGCAACCTCGCTTCTTGCACGAGGAAGCCACCGGGGTCGGGAGCGGCACCCTTTTCTCGGAGACAGCGCTCCGAATGCAATGACTATACCACTGCAGTCAAGGCGTGGCGCCGGCCGCGTCGAGGTCAGCTCTTCCGAGCGAGGATGCGAAAGCTCGAACGTCACCGGCGCACGCGCGTGAAGCGCGACCGGGTAGACTGCGCGGGTCGCTCCTGGCGACACCGCCCCGGACCCCGGTGGGATACACACGAGGATGTCCGGAGACGGGGTGCGGCGGTGCGCCGAGGATCGGTCGCTCAGAGCACCATGCGCTTCCCCTGCGTCGACGACGCGCGAGGACGAGCGACCTTGCCGGCTCGTCTCGCGGTCACGGTGCCCCGGTTCGATCCTGGACTGCGCACCGCGGCTGGGCTGTCGGGTGTAGGACCGCGAGCTGCAGGCGACGTCCGAGAGCACACCGACGAGCTGTGACCGATGACGATCGGCCGTTGGTTCGTCAGGATGCCGAGCGGCAACCGATCGTGCTTCAGCCCGAGGAAAGGGCGAACATTGGATGAGGACGACCGCAGGTCACGCGTCTTGCTGGCGTTGGGTCTGACCGACGGACCGGGAAGCTCTCGGCTGTGCACGCTCTCGGCGCGATTCGTCGCTGTCTCGGGTGCCGGCATCACGCTGATGAACCGGGACGGTGAGTCGCGCACGACGGTGTGCGCCTCGGACCGCACCGCTCAGGTGATGGAGGACCTGCAGCTGGCGTTGGGTGAAGGTCCCTGCGTGGACGCGTATCTTACGGCGCGTGCTGTGAGCGAGCCGGACCTGGCGAACCTGACGACAGGGCGGTGGCCGGGATTCACGCCCGCTGCGCTCGCAGCCGGGGCCGTCGCCGTGTTCGGCTTTCCTCTCCGCGCCGGCAGGGCCTGCATCGGCTCGCTCAACCTGTACCGCGATCGGCCCGGTCCGCTGAGCGGTGAGCAGCTGGCTGATGCCCTCGTCGTCGCCGATGTGATCGCGTGCGAGATCCTCGCCATGCAGGCGAGCGCGCCCCAGGGCGCGCTCGCCGACGGGATCATGAGCGAGCCGGAGCTCGGCCTCGTGGTCCATCAGGCCACCGGTATGATCGCCGCCCAGCTCGAGATCGGTGTCGAGGAAGCCTTGCTGCGCCTACGAGCCCGCGCCGTTGCCGAGGGCGTGCCAACAGCCGTCGTGGCGACGGCCGTGGTCAACCGAGAGCTGCGCTTCGACGTCGACGACGCGTCGCACGCCGGAGGGCAGCAGTGAACTGCCGAGGTCGACATCGCTCGTCGCGGAGCCCGAAGAACCCCGCCTTTCCAACATCGAGGTCATAAGAGGTGAGAGTGGAGCGAGAACAACTGTTGGCGCGTACCTTCGTCGAGCTAGCGGACACGCTGGTGGACGACTTCGACCTCGTCGAGCTGACCCAGACGCTCGTCGAGCGCTGCGTCGAGCTGTTCGACGCCACGGCCGCCGGGCTGATGCTGGCCGACCCGGACGGAAACCTGCGAGTCCTCGCCTCCTCGAGCGACCAGCTCCGCATCGTCGAGCTCTTCGAGGTCCAGGCCGAAGAGGGACCGTGCCTCGACTGCTACCGCAGTGGTCAGCCGGTGATCAACGATGACCTGGCGCACGTCGACGGTCGTTGGCCCCGCTTCGTTCCGGTCGCGCTCGGCGCCGGCTATCACTCCGTCCACGCCCTCCCGGTGCGTCTGCGCCAACAGGTGATCGGAGCGCTCAACTTGTTCCGCGCGGACACTGGGGCCCTCGATGCGCTCGATGTGCTGGTCGCTCAGGCGTTCGCCGACGCCACCGCGATTGCCATCCTGCAACAGCGCGCGCTGCACGACTCCCAGCTGCTCACAGCACAGCTGCAAGCGGCGCTCGACAGCCGGCTCCTCATCGAGAGGGCCAAGGGCATGCTCGCAGAGCGGGCACAACTGAGCATCGCTGACGCCTTCGCTCAGATCCGCAACTACGCCCGCGACCACAACCGACGGCTGACGGCCGTTTGCCAGAGCGTCCTCGACGGCACGTTGAGCGTCCGCCAGCTCGCCGGCACGTCCACTCGTGGCGTTGAGCAGCGCTGAGGTTGCGAGGGTGAGCGTCGGCCGGCAGATACGCACACGCATCGCCAACACCGGGAAGTGTCGGAGTGCCCTCCGCTCGGGCTGTGCTCTCGAGCGCCGGAACAAGGAGGATCGATATGACCGATGATCAAGCGCCGAAGGAAGCGGCGGATCCAGGGCCGGCCGAGCCACAGGCGGCAGGTCAGTCCCAGGCGCAGTGGAATGTGGGCGACTGGCGCGGGAAGATGCTGATCGATCGCGACGGCGAGCGAATCGGCAAGCTGCAAGACGTCTACGTCGACGTCGAGACCGACGAGCCGCAGTTCGGCACCGTCAAGGAAGGGTTCTTCGACCGTCACTTGACGTTCGTGCCGCTGGGCGGAATCCAGATCGGTCCCGACGACCTGCAGGTCATGGCAACCAAGGAGCAGGTCCGCTCGGCGCCCGAGATCGCACTGCACGGCGAAGAGCTCTCTCAGGCTGACGAGTCCAAGCTGTATCACCACTTCGAGCTGAATTACACACCGCCCAACACCGAGAGCGGCCGCCGACTCGCTCGCCGTTGAGGGAGCTCCCGTCGCGTCGACGAGCGTCTCGGGGACACGGGCCTCCGGGCCACGCCCTCGCCCTGCGAGCTGGGTTCCCTGCCACTGCAGTGAAGCGCCCGACCCGATGACGGTGCCGGCTCACCCCGGTGGCGGGTTCGCCCGACCGATCGAAGCCGGCGGATGCGCCTCGGCCGTGTCCTGCCACAGCTCCTTCACGACCACCTGGATCGCGCCGGCGATCGGGATGGCGAGCAGCGCAGCCACGAAGGCGCCGAACAGGCCGCCGATCCAGTCGCCCAGCGACGCACCGACGAGGATCGACAGCAGGACGAGCAGCGGGTTGACCTTCACCGTCCGGCTCATCACCACGGGGTTGAGGACGTGGTTCTCGATCTGGGTGTACGTGAGGAAGACAATCAGCGTGACGATCCCTGCGGTGAGCGAGTGCGTGGCCGCGAACAGCACGGTCGGGATACCGGCGAGCGCGCCGCCGACCAGGGGGATGAAGTCGACCAGGGCCACCCACAACGCCCAGAGGAATGGGAAGGGGACGCCGAGGACCGAGAGGGTGACGAACACGACCAGGCCGGCGATGACCGAGGTCAGCAGGTCCCCGAGCATGTAGCCCGTCACCGACTGGCTGACCCTGCTGGCGACTCGCGTGTAGATCACTCGTCGCTCGGGCGAGATGTAATCCAGAAGCGCAACACGGAACTTCGGCGCCTCGAGCAGCAGCAGCAGCACGAGGATGAACACGGTGAACAACGTCAGCAGCAGCGTGAGGGCGCCTTTCCCGACGGCCAGCGCCGGCTTGGCAAGACCCTTGGCGAACGACGTCAACTTGGGCGCGTTTCGCCGCACCCAGGCCTCGATGTGGTAGCGGCGGGCCAGGTGCCCGATCCAGCCCTTGCCGTGCTCGGCCTTGTTCACGTACACGGGCAGCTGGTCGGCGAGATGGGTCAGCCCGTTGACGAGCGGGTAGCCGAAGGCCGCTGCGAGCCCCACGAAGACGATCAGGGCCACCAGCGTCACCACGGTGACGGCCCACCCGCGACGCCTGATCCCCCAGCGTTGCAAGGCCACGACGAGAGGGTCCAGGATCACGGCGACGAACCCGGCGACGAGGACGACGAGGACGACGTCCCGCAGCCGGTAGACGAGCTTGCCGAGGAGGTAGGTCAGCACCACGACCCCCACGGTCGCAAGGATCGCCCGTAGCGGGATGCCTCTCGATTCCGCCGCGCGCCAGAGGCGGGCCCGCCGGGTCTCGGGTGGCACGGACGCCTGAGCCATTCCTCCAGCATGGCATCGGCGCCTGCTGAATCATGGGATAGCAGATGTCGCGAAGGCTCTGCGAACTCGGTGCTACTCGGCGGCTCCGGCCTTGCGCACGAGGTCGCCGAGGGCGATGCGCCCGCCAGCCACGACGCGGGCGTTCGCGCCGCGCAGGCGGAGGTGCCGCCCGAGCGACGAGTTGACGAAGCGCATCGCGTCGCTCCCGAAACGCGCCGTGAACTTCGCACAGCCGCTGTGCGGCGGCGCGCTGATCTCGACGAGAGCGTCGCCGATCCGCAACAGCGAGCCCGCCGGGAGATTGTCGTGGCTCAGGTCGAGATCGACGAAGAGCTGGTCCCCTGCCAGGGGGACGCGCTCGTCGCTGCGGGCGACGAGCGACGCGACTCGGTGGCTCATGATCGTGAGCTGGCGGTCCGGCTCGGGCAGCTCGTCGGGCGCAGCGGCGCTGCGGCGCGTCGCCCAGTTGTCGCCGGCGAGCCCGCAGCCCGGGTCGAGCACCCCGACCGCGAGGAGCTCCCGCTCGCCGACCGACGGGCGAGCGACGATCAGCGTGAGGGCGCCCCCGTCGGCCGGCGAGCTGCGCACCCAGTCGAGCGCCGCCTCGAGCTCCTCCGTCGTCGGGTGCTCGGGTGTGGCGTCGCGCGCCGGGAGCTCCGGCGCGGGGACGTCGGGTCGTGCGTCGTCGGCTGCGGGCGGCATCCTGACAGCATGGCGCAACGAACGGGCCGCACGGCGCGGCGAGGCGCCGCCTCCGCCATCCCCGCACGCTCGACGCGCCGCGAGGCGAATCGTCTCCGGCCGGGGGCGCCCCCTACGATCGCACGACACCCGAAGGGAGGCCCGTGCCGACGCGCCGTGCGCACGCCATCGCCGCCGTCAAAGCGGCCTACGTCAACCACGACCTGCGGCGGATCGGCACCATCTACGCGCTCGCGGCGACCGCGGAGAAGTCGACGTGGGTGACTCTTCTCGTGTACGCCTACGCGCGCTACGGCCTCGACGGCAGCGTGCTGATCGCGCTCGTGCAGCTCGTCCCGAGCGCGCTCGCCGGCCCGTTCGTCGGGGCGGCTACCGACGAGCGCTCGCCGCGGCGGGTGCTGCTCGCCTGTTTCGTCGCCCAGGCGCTGGCGGCAGCAGCCCTCGCCGGCGTCGCGGCCCGGGCGCGGCGCCCGGGGTGATGTTCGCCATCGCCCCGCTCAGCGCGATGGCCTTCTCGGCCATCCGCCCGGCTCAGGCGGCGTTGCAGCCGGCGATGGCACGCACGCCGGAAGAGCTGAGCGCGGCCAGCGTGACGACCGGATGGCTCGAGGGCGTGGCGACGGTCGCCGGTCCCGCGCTGGCGGGCGCGCTCGATCGCGTGGAGCGGGATCGCCGGCTCGCTGGCCTTCGGCTCGGCCATCGCCGTCGCCTGCACGCTGCTCGTGGCCAGCGCCTGGAGGCCGCGGCGGGCCACCGCCCCGCGCCCTCGGGTCGTCAGGGCGCAACAGCGGCGCTTCACCGCGCCGCGCGCCGTCCCACGCCGTCCCGCGGGTCAGGACCAGGCCCCCCCGGTCGGCTGGTGCAGCAGCGCCGCCGGCTCGCCGAGCGCGCCCTTCGCAACGTGACCACGGCGCTGCACCACTCCTCGACGCGGGTGATGCTGCTGCTGCAGTTCGTCAACTACCTCATCGTCGGCACGCTCGACCTCGTCGCCGTCGTGCTCGCGGTGAGCGTGCTGCACCTCGGACAGTCCGGCGCGGGGTACCTCGCCGCGGCGCGTGGCGCCGGGGCGATGCTCGCCGGTGGCGCCTCGATCGTCATGCTCAGCCGGCGGCGCCTCGCGGGCGCGCTCGCCACCTCGACCCTCGCCGCCGGCGCGGCGCTGGCGCTGCTCGGCTCGTTCCCGAGCGTCTCCAGCGCATTCGTGCTGATCGGGCTCGTCGGCCTGGCCGGCGCGGTGTTCAAGATGGGCGGCCGCACCCTGTTCATGCGCGTCGCCCCGCCCCATGCCCTTGCCGGGGTGTTCTCGCTGCTCGAGGCGCAACGCGCGATCGGCCTCGCTGCCGGCGCCCTGCTCGTGCGTGCCACCGTCGCCGGCGGGCCGCGAGCGGCCCTGCTCGCCGCTGCAGCCGTCCTGCTGCTCGTCGTCGCCTCGTTCTGGCGGGCGATCCGCGGAATGGACGAGCACCCCACCATTCCCCAGGTGCAGGTGCAGCTGCTGCGCGCCATCCCGATGTTCGCCTCGCTGCCGCCGCCGGCGCTCGAGGGCGTCGCCCGCCAGCTGGTGCGCGTGCCGGTCGAGGCTGGCACGGAGGTGATCCGCCAGGGCGACGAGGGCGACCGCTACTACGTGGTCGCCGACGGCGAGCTCGACTACGTGCGCGACGGGGTGGTCGTCGGCCGGGCGACGCGAGGCGACGGCTTCGGCGAGCTCGCCCTCGTGCGCAGCGCCCCGCGCGCCGCGACGGTGCGGGCGCGCACCGCCTGCCTGCTGTACGCGCTGGACAAGGACCCCTTCGTACTGCTCGTCACCGGGTTTCCGGCGACTCGCTCGGCAGCAGACGAGGTCGTCGCCGGCTACCTCGAGCCCGACCCGGCCTGACCGCCGCCGCCGGCCGGCGCCCGGGCGTCACTCGCGAGGCGGTGTCGCTCGCCGCCGGAACTGGACCAGCGGAGTAGCCCGCTCATCGGCTGCGCAACGTCTCCACGCCGTCGCCGCTCAGGCCGTCGACGGGCCGTCCCGTCATCGCCAGCAACAGGTCGAGCATCGGCCCGCGCACGAGCGGCCCGCTCCCGGTCGACCAGTCCGTGTCGGTCGCCTCGAGGCGCAACCCGGCGATCCGGCGCTTGCTCCCGATGATCAGGTTCGAGCCCTTGTAGAAGTCGGCGACCTCGGACAGCGCGGCCATCGGATAGTCGTGCGAGATGGTCAGCGGTCGCCGGATGTCCTCGCAGTGCACGATGACCTCGCCGAGCCAGGTGTCGTTCGGCCCCGGCGGGTGCGTGCGCGACGGCGCCACGGCGCGAAAGCCGGCCAGCGTGGCCGACGGCGTCGCGCCGAGGTTGGCGGCGACGCCCTTGGCCTGATAGGCGTCGAAGGAGAAGCCGGAGCCGATCAGCCGGGAGAAGAACTGCGGCGGGTTCGTGCGCGCCGCGGCCGTCATGTGGGCGAGCACGTCGCGCACGGTCCAGCCCTTGGCGAGCGACGGCGTCTCCCACTGCTCATCACTGAGCGGGGTGAGGTCCGAGGCGAGCGATTCACGTTCGCTGCGGATCGTTCCCCACAAGTCGAGTGCGGGCATCGTGCGAGATCCTCCCACACGCTGCAGCGTCGCGCCGATGTCGCGCGCGGCAGAAGCTCAGCGGCCGACGGCGTAGGCCTGGGCGTTGCGGGGATCGGCGCCGGCGACGAGCATCCCCTTGGCGTCGACGCCGACCGCGGTGACGCGTCCGAGCGAGCACGCCGGCGACTCGACGACACGGTGCCCCCGGGCGCGCAGCCCGGCGAGCACCTCGGCCCCGAGCGACGCCTCGGCGACGAGCTCGCCAAGGCGGCCACGTCGGGGGAAGAACGACGAGGCGCGCGTGGTTGGTGTGCCAGTTGGCGGCGTCGATCGCCGCCTGAAGGCCGAGGCCGAAGTCGAGGTGGTACACGAGGAACGACAGCGTCCACTGGTCCTGCTGGTCGCCTCCCGGGGTGCCGAAGGCGAGCGCCGGGCGGCCGTCGCGAAGAGCGAGCGCCGGGCTGAGCGTCGTGCGCGGCCGCTTGCCCGGCGCGATCGAGCTCGGCAGGCCCTGCTCGAGCCAGAACATCTGGGCGCGTGTGCCGAGGCAGAAGCCGAGACCGGGGATCGTCGGCGAGCCCTGCAACCAACCCCCGCTCGGCGTAGCGGAGATCATGTTGCCGAAACGGTCGGCCACATCGACATGGCAGGTGTCGCCCCGGTTGCGACCCGCGCCGGCTGCGTCGCCGGCCGCGTCGCCGGCCGCGGCGACTCCGTCGGCAGCGCCGGAGACACGGTCGGCAGGCCTTGCGGCACCGTCGGCGGGCCCGGCGCCTCCGTCCGCCCGCCCCCGGAGGTCCGGCGGGAGGTGCAGCAGCTCGCTCGTCCCCGGCCCCGGTCCGCCGGCGGCGCTCTCGCTGCCGCCTGCAACGAGGCCCGCGAGCAACGCCGGCAGGCGCGGCTCGCGCCCGCCGGGGCGGCCGGGGCGGAGCTCGAGGCTCGCCCGATCGCCGACCAGCCGCCGCCGCTCGTCGCAGTACGCCGGCGAGAGCAGGTCGACCAGCGGCACGTCGACCATTCGCGGGTCGCCGTACCAGGCCTCGCGATCGGCCAACGCGAGCTTGGTGCACTCGGTGAGCACGTGGACGAGCTCGGCGCTGCCGAGCCCGAGGGACGCAACTTCGATGCCGGCGAGCAGACCGAGCTGTTGGAGCAGCACCGGGCCCTGCGCCCAGGGACCGGTCTTGCAGACCTCGAGGTCGCGGTAGGCGAGGCGCGCCGGCGGCTCGAGCGAAGGCTGCCAGCCGGCGAGGTCGGCTGCGGTGATCAGCCCGGTGTGCTCGCCGATCTCGTCGGCAACGGGCTGCCGGGCGAAGGCGTCGATCGCCTCGGCAACGAAGCCCTCGTACACGGTCCTGCCGCGCCGCCCGGAGCTGGCGCTCGCGGTCGCCGCCGGCGCGCTCGGACTCGAGGAGAATGCGCTCGAAGGTGTCGGCGAGCGCTTCGTTGCGCTGCGGTGCCCCCGCCACCGGCACGCCGCCGCCGAGCCACTGCTCGGCCGTGGTCGGCCAGCTCGGTGCCTGGGACCTGGCGACCTCGGCGAGCACGAGCGAGAGCGAGGCGAGCACCGGGAAACCCCGCCGGGCGTAGCCGATCGCCGGCTCGAGCACCTCGCGAAGCGGCATCGTGCCGAAGCGCTCGAGCAGGAACAGCCACGAGCCGAGCGCGCCGGGCACGCAGGCGGCGAGCAGGCCGGTCCCGGGGACGAGCTCGAGCCCGAGCTCCTCGAAGGCCCGCGCGCTCGCCGCGGCGGGCGCCGGACCTTGCCCGTCGAGGACGTGCACCTCACCGTCGGTCGCCGAGAAGAGGACCATCGGCGCCTCGCCGCCCGGTCCGCTCTGGTGCGGCTCGACCACCTCGAGCACGAAGCCCGCCGCGGCGGCGGCGTCGAAGGCGTTGCCCCCGCGCTCGAGCATCGCCATCGCCGACTGCGCGGCAAGCCAGTGCGACGCGGCGGCCATCCCGAAGCTGCCGCGCAGCTCGGGGCGGGTGGTGAAGCCGTCGGGGAAGCCGCGCACCGCGGCATCGTAGGTGCCGAGGGCGAGCCGGTGACATGCAGACGGTTCGCGTTCAGGCCACGGTCACGAACTCTCGGCGGCTCAGCCCCCGCCCGGTGCGCCCGGTCGCTTCTCGCCCGTGGCCTCAGGCGGGAGCGGCCGAGGCGTCCAGGTCGACGGCGGTTCGCTCGCCGGCACAACCACGGGGCTCCAGCGGGCGGGATCGTCGGTGACGTGCACGTTGCCCATCATGTGTCGCATGCGCACGCGGATCAGCGGGCGGGTGGGGAGCGGCTCGCCGCCGAAGCGACGCAGGTTGCGCCCGCCGTAGTACGAGGACTGGTCGATCTCGACGGTGACCCCCGGCGGGACGAGCAGGCGCAGCGTCCCGACGAGCACCGTGAGGCGCAGCGTGGGCGACGGTCCCACCAGCGTGGCGCCCCGCAGATCGAGGTGCACCTCGCCCATTCCGATGAGGATTCTCGTGCGCTCGGGGAGGACGAAGCGCCCTCGGTAGACCCGGTTGCCGAAGGGCACCCACCAGCGCCGCCGAAGCCGCGTCGCGGCTGCCGGCGGCACGGCGGCCTCGAGGCCGGCCGTCACCGCCACGAGCTCGGCACGGGTCTGCGCCACAGCGACCGAGTCGGCGGCGCGCAGGTACTCCTCGAGCCCGAGACGGCCGTCCACCGCGGCGCTGCGCAGGGCGACCTGCGCCGCGTCACGCTCGGCCTCGCTCGGTACGTAGTGGTCGTCGCCGCTCGCGCTCATGGGCTCTCCTGACAGTGAACGGTACCTCCGGTACCATTCCCCCCTGGCAGGACGCACGCAGGCTGCGCGGTGGAAACACCACGGCGGCGCTGTGCGTGCGACGAGCAAAGGAGCGCGCCGATGGCCATCCTCCACCATGAATTCGTCGCTGCTCCCGACAGCGCGAAGCGTCAGATCGTGTACAAGTGGCCCGACCAGAACATCCGCAAGTTCGCCCGGGCGATCGTCGAGCCCGACGCCGTGGCGATCTTCACGAGCCAAGGTCAGATCATGGGCGTCCTGCCTCCCGGCCAGCACACCCTCGACGCCAAGGAGCTGCCCTTCCTCGGCATGTTCGTCGACTGGGCGAGCGGCGGCAACGCCTTCAAGGCCGAGATCTACTTCCTCGCCACCCGCGAGTTCCCGGGTTGCAAGTTCGGCGGGCGCCTCGACGACGTGCAGGACCCCCAGACGGGACTCGTCGTCACCATGCGCGCCTTCGGCGAGTACGCCGTGCGCGTGATGGACCCGCAGAAGCTGATCCTCAACCTCGTCGGCACCGTCGACGTGACGAACAACGAGGCGATCACCGGCTGGGTCTCCCAGCAGCTGCTCAAGGTGACGCGCACCGCCGTCACCACCCAGCTGACGACCGGTGCCTGGTCGATCCTCGGGCTCTCGGCGCACAGCCCCGAGATCGAGGTGGCGGCGACACCGCTGGCCAACGAGCAGCTGACCGACTACGGGATCGCCATCACGCGCCTCGGCAACCTCGACGTCAGCCTCGCCGACGAGGACAGCGCACGACTGAAGAAGCTGGCCGGCGACACCGCCTACAGCCGACTCGCCGGCGGCTTCCTGCAGGCCGCCCAGGCCGAGGCGCTCCAGGGCGCCGGCGAGGGGATGGCCCAGGGCGGCGGGGCCGTTACGCCGATGTTCCTCGCCGCCGGCATGGGGATGGGCGGGCAGATGATGCAGGCGCCCGCCCAGGCCGCGCCCTATCCGCCGCCACCGGCTCCGGGATTCGCCGGCGGCGGCGCCGGCTACGCCCCGCCCCCTCAGCAGGCCGCGCCGGCTCCCGTCGCTCCTCCCGTCGCCGCTCCGGCAGCTGAGACAATCGCCACTGTCGAGTGCGCCAACTGCCACAGCCAGGTGCGCGCCGGCGCCAAGTTCTGCGACTCGTGCGGCAGCGCCATGCAGAAGCACTGCACGAACTGCAACGCCGAGCTCGCCTCGGCGGCCAAGTTCTGCGGCGAGTGCGGCACCCCCGTCGCCCCGCCCGCCGGCGCCTGACCGGGGAACGAGCTATGGACCGCATCGAATGCCAGTTCTGCAAGACCCAGAACGACGCCGATCGCACGACCTGCGACAACTGCGGCGCCCCGCTCGACGTCGTCAACATCGTGCGCATCTCGCGCACGACCGCCACCTCCGGTGCCTACGAGAGCGCGCCTCCCAAACCCGGAAGCTGGGGCGGTCGTAGTGTCTGACACGTTGTCTCGGGTCGAGTGCCAATGGTGCAAGGCGCAGAACGACGCGGGCCGGACGAGCTGCGTGCTCTGCGGCGCCCCACTCGACCAGGCGAACCGGGTCACCGACTCCGGGTGGAGCGAGGCGCCGCGCCTGCGGGACATGACGGAGTTCCGCTTCTCCAACTCGACCTGCCAGATCGAGGGTGAGATCGTGCCGGTGGCCGAGATGGCACTGGCCCCCGGCGACTCGGTGTTCTTCGAGCACCACGTCATGTTGTGGAAGGAGCCGAGCGTCCCGCTCGCCGCGCTCAACGTCGGCGGCGGGGTCAAGCGCATGCTCGGCGGGATGCCGCACATGATCTCCACCGCCCACGGGCCGGGGCGCATCGCCTTCTCCCGCGACGCCACCGGCGAGGTGGTGGTGCTCCCGTTGCACCCCTCGATGGAGCTCGACGTGCGCGAGCACGCCTTCCTCGCCGGGACGCACTCGCTGACCTACTCCTTCGTGCGCGTCAAGGGGATGGCCAACGTCATGCACGGCGGCGAGGGGATGTACATGGACCGCTTCGTCACCCAGGGCGAGCCCGGACTGCTCTTGCTGCACGGGTACGGCAACGTGTTCCAGAAGACGCTCCAGCCCGGCGAGAAGATCCTCGTCGAGCCCGGTGGATTCCTCTACAAGGACTCGTCGGTGACGATGAACACGGTGCAGCAGAACCTGCGCACCGGGCTCGCGCGCCACGGGATGTACCTCGCCGAGATGTCCGGGCCGGGACGGGTCGGCATCCAGTCGATGTACGTGCACCACGGCACCGAGTGAGCGCATCCGGGTCGTACCTCTGCCCGTACTGCCGCGTCGAGGGCGACGGCGAGGCCGTCTCCTGCCCGCACTGCGGTGCTCCCGTCGACGTGCGCAGGCGCACGACGGACTCCGGCTGGGTCGAGCTGCCCCCGATCCGCGACCTCGCTCGGATCCACTTCGGTCGCTCCACCTGCCAGGTGAGCGGCTCCTACGTGCCCGTCGCCGAGATGAACCTCGACCCGTCCGACTCGGTCTACTTCTCCCATCACGTGCTGCTGCACCTCGACCCGGCCGTCCGGCTCGAGGCCGTGAAGATGGCATCCGGTTGGAACCGCCGCCTGGCCGGCATGCCGCTGATCATGGTCAGCGCGCGACGGACCCGGTCACGTGGCGCTCAGCGCCGACCATCCGGGGGAGACGATCGCCGTGCCCTTGCAGAACGGGCAGGCGGTCGACGTCGTCGAGCACCGCTTCCTCGCCGGCTCGACCGGCGTCAACTACCAGTGGGAGTCGGCGGGGGTCTGGTTCCAGACCGGCAGCGGCGACGACACCGAGCTGCACTACCCGCTCGGGGCGACGATGGACCTGTTCCAGGCGCTCCAGGGGCCGGGGCTGTTGTTGCTGCACGCCCCGGGCAACACCTTCATGCGCGACCTCGCGCCCGGCGAGCGGATCCTCATCCAGCCGAGCAGCCTGATCTGGAAAGACCGCAGCGTCGACATGCGCCTGCACTTCGAGGTCCCCGCCGGCGCGTACTGGTTCAACTCGCCACGGCGGCAGGGCAAGACGGTCTGGCTCGCTTGCCACGGACCGGGGCGGATCGCCGTGCAGTCGGTGTTCGAGCGCCCCGAGCACGTCGGCGCGATCACCGGAGGCTCGATGTACACCTCGCATTGGTGGGACGCTGACACCATCGCCACGGCGATCGCCTACGCCCGACAGCGCGCGCCGGCTCAGCCGGGCGGACAGCAGTGGGCGCCGCTGCAAGGCCCGCAGAACGGCCCGCCGAGCCAGCCGAACCAGCAGTGGGCGCCGCCGGGCCCGCCGAACGGGTCGAACCAGCAGTGGGCGCCGCCGGCTGGCCCGGGCTCGTCGTTCAGCGGCTGAGCGCGGGGCGGCGAGCGCGCAGCGCGGCGCGGCCCGAGACCGCACCGCCGATCAGCGACACGTCGACACTGGCGCCGTGGCGCGATCGGACACCGGGAGCGCGTGGCGCGATCGGCCTTCTTGTTTGCGCCCCGGACGTTGCGTCAATGTTGATCAATCAATGTTGACGGATCGCTGACCGCGCGAAATGAATGTGTGCTCTGCGGTTGTCGGCAAACCCGCCGGCGGCGGGGCCGCCGACAGCGCGCAGCCCCCTCCTCCCGCCCGGCGCGCAGGGCGCTGACGCCGCCTGGACCGCCGGTCGGCCGCACGGAGCGGGACGCTGGTGTCAGCCGGCGTCGGCGCGATCGCGGTACTGGCCGAGCAAGGTCTCGTCGCCCGGGCTGAGGCGGTCTGCGGGGATGGCGCTCTGATGCCAGTAGGGGTAGATGAGCGGCAGCCGGCTCACCTCGTCGAGGCGGGCGCGCTCCTCGGCCGAGAGCGTCCAGTCGGCGGCGCGCAGGTTGTCCGTCAGCTGGCCCTCGTTGCGTGCGCCGACGATCACAGAGCTCACAGCGGGCTTGCCGATGAGATAGTTGAGCGCGGCCTGCGCCGGTGAGACGCCACGGGATTCGGCGACCGAGACGAGGGTCTCGATCACGTCGTAGGTGTGCTCTTCGTCGTAGATCGGCGGCTCGCCCCATCCCGCCGCTCGCCGAGCACCCTCGGGCGGCGGCTGGCCACGCCGGTATTTGCCCGAGAGCAGGCCGCCGGCGAGCGGGCTCCAGACGAGCACGCCGACCCCGTGGTCGACGGCGAGCGGCACGAGCTCGTACTCGGCCTCGCGGTTCAAGAGCGAGTAGTAGATCTGCTGGCTCACGTAGGCGACCATGCCGTGGCGATCCGAGGTCCACAGCGACTCCATGATCTGCCAGGCGGCGAAGTTCGAGCAGCCCACGTAGCGGACCTTGCCCTGGTGGAGCAGCGTGTCGAGCGCGTCCAGGGTCTCCTCGGCGGGCACGGACCCGTCGCGTTCGTGCACTTGGTACAAGTCGATGTAGTCCGTGTTCAGCCGGCGCAGGCTGTCCTCGCAGGCGCGCACCAGGTGCTCGCGCGACAGCCCCTCGTCATTCGGCCCCTCCCCCATCCGAAAGCGCGCCTTGGTCGCCAGCACGATCGAGTCGCGCCGGCCCTGGATCACCTCGCCGACGATCTCTTCGGACCGCCCGTGCGAGTAGACGTCCGCCGTGTCGATCAGGTTCACCCCGACGTCGAGCGCCATGTCGACGATGCGGCGAGCTTCGTCCACCTCCGTCGCGCCGACCGCGGACGAATCGCTACCGCCGAAGGTCATCGTTCCGAGCGCGATCGTCGAGACGCGCAACCCGCTCTTGCCGAGCCGGCGGTACTCCATGGGACCTCCTGCGTGCCCTCTGCCCTGTGCCTTCGTGGCCCTCCGCCGCGCGCGGGCCCGCTCCGTCGGGCTCGATCCTCTCTCGCCCCGCGCGGTGCCGGGCCGGTCGGCGCCCTGCGCCAGGCAGGTTACGGGCGGGGCGAGGGGCGCCGACCCCTTCGGTCAGCGCGCCTCGGCGGTGCCGAGCAGGTCGCGCACGTCGCTCATCAAGGCCTCGACTGCCGCCTTGTCCAGGGCGAGATCGCCACCACGACGCGACGAGCGAACGATGCCGCCCTCCCGCAGCACCTTCAGGTGATTGCTGACGGTGGGCTGCGCGAGCTCGAGGTCGGCCGCCAGCTCGCCGACCCGTCGCGGTCCATCGGCGAGCACTCGCAACATGGCAAGGCGCGTGGGATCTGCCACCGCCCGCAGGCGCCTGCCGAGCTCGGCGGTGCGCTCCTGCTCGGCAAGGCCCGCCAGCGGAGCCGTGAGACCGAACAGCAAGCCGCCGCAGAGATCGATCCCGAGGCTCCGGCCGCCGAACGCGGAGACGGCCACGGTGACCGGACCCGGTCGCAGGGCGAGCAGCTCCTCGGTCGGGCGCGCCCAAGGCTGACAACCGACGGGAAACAGCTCCGCAAGGCTCGACCCCTCCTCGAGCCGGCGGGCGAGACGACGGCACCCCGCCTCGGCACGGGCCAACCCGGCGCTTCGCCAGTCCTGCTCGAGCGCGCCCCACACGCTGGCCAGGAGCTCCCGGTAGCGGGCCCGAAGCCGGCGATCGCCGGCAAGCGCCTCGAGGCGGCGAAGGATGCGCTCCCGGTCGTCATCGCTCTCGGTGATCAGCGGGGGCAGCGCACCGCTCGCGCCGGCGTCTGCCACGGCCTCGGCGAGCGCCGCTCCCGGCCACACCCCGCGCAGCATGCCGGCGCGCTCGGCCAGCACGAGCAGCTCGTCGTAGCAGGACGAGCCGTCGGGCCAGAACTCACCGACGCGTGCGCGAAGTGCCGGGTCCGACGAGAACAACCGTTCCAGCTCGCGATGCAGGCCGCGGGTCGCCGGCTTCCCGGCGGCGTGGAGCGCCCAGAACAGCTCCACGCTCGTGGAGACGACGAACTGCATCCGCTGGCCGTCGTGCTCGTCACCCGAAACCGCCATGCCTGGCTCCTTTCATCCAGATGAGACTATAAACAGATATACGGTTGAAATCAACTCCGAATGTCCATATGCTGATCGGTGCAGTGCGAGCGCACGAGACACGGGAGCGTGAGCGCGATGAACACCTGGCAGGGCCTTCGAATGGCGGCATTGCAGCAGCACGAGGCGGACCTCGCACGGGCGAGGGCGGTCCTGCTCTCCGAGGTCCCCGGTCGGCACCGCGTCGTGCGCGCCCTCCGGCCGCGCGCCCTGCGGCGGCGCGCCGGAAGCCTGCTCGTGAGCGCCGGGGTCCGGCTGCTCGACCCCGCCGACCTGATCGCCGAACCTCCCGCCCGCCGCGTGGCGTGACCGGCGCGCCGGCCGGATCGGCCACGGCTCGTTAGCACTCTCGGGGTGAGAGTGCTAAACTGCGTGGCGCAGGACCATAAACCGCCGAACCAGGAGGTGTAGACCAATGGCTCTCGTTCGCAGCGACTCGTTCCGGGAGCTCGACCGGCTGATGCAGCAACTCTGGGGCGTCAACAACACCGGTTCACGTCGTACGTCCATGTCCATGCCGATGGACGCGTGGCGCAAGGGCGACACGTTCCTCGTCCAGCTCGACCTGCCGGGCATCAAGGTCGACTCGATCGAGCTGACGGTGGAGGACAACGTCCTCACCATCCGCGCAGAGCGGCCGGCGCCGGCGCCCTCGGAGGGCGTGGAGACGCTCATCGCCGAGCGTCCGTACGGAACCTTCACCCGACAGATGTTCCTCGGCGACAACCTCGACACCGAGCGCATCGAGGCGAGCTACGAAGGCGGCGTGCTGAGCGTCAGCATCCCCGTCGCCCCGCACGCCAAGGCTCGACGCATCGAGGTCAAGGCGCCGACGGAGCACCAGACGATCACCGCCTGACCGCAGGCGGCGCGGCCCCGGGAGACGGGGCAGTTGCGCCTCGAGTCGGCGCCGGGCGGCAGACCGCCGGGCGGCAGACCGCCGAGCGGCAGACCGCCGAGCGGCAGACACGACGACCTTCGAGAGCGGGCCTGCGGCCGATCGGCCGGGGTCCGCTCTCGCGCGTCCGGGTCTGAGCGATGATGTGGCATGTCCGAACCCACTGCCGAGGACGTCGACCGCTACCTGGGCGAGGTCTTCGTCCCCTCCGACCCCGACTTCGACGCCGCGCTCGACGCGGCACGCGAGGGCGGCCTTCCCGACATCCAGGTCTCGCCCACCCAAGGCCGGCTGCTCGAGCTGCTCGTGCGCCTGCGCGAGGCGCGTCGCGTCCTCGAGATCGGGACCCTGGGCGGCTACAGCGCGATGTGGATGGCACGCGGCCTGCCGCCGGGGGGCACCCTTCTCAGCCTCGAGCTGAGCCCGCACCACGCCGAGGTGGCCAGAGCCAACCTCGCACGGGCCGGCTTCTCCGACCGCGTGGAGGTGCGCGTCGGTCCTGCGAGCGAGTCGCTCGCCGCGCTCGAGGCCGAGGGCGCCGGCCCGTTCGACCTCGTCTTCATCGACGCCGACAAGACCGGCTACCCGGATTACTTCTCGGCATCGATGCGGCTCAGCGCGCCCGGCACGCTGCTCGTCATCGACAACGTGATCCGCCGGGGCAAGGTCGCCGACCCGGCGAGCGGCGACGAGAACGTGCAGGCCGTGCGCGAGATGAACGAGCGCATCGCGGCTCGCTCCGACGTCGTCGCGACCTCCCTGCAGACCCTCGGCGCCAAGGGCTGGGACGGGCTCACCTTCGCGCTCGTCACGGCCTGAGAGCGAGGGGCGCCCCACCGACCGGGATGGCCGCCTCCAGCCGGCGGGAGCGCCGCCGTGGCGAGCAGGGCGAGGACGCGCACGGCGGGGCCGGTCACGGCGGGAACGGCCACGACGGGAGCCACGGGGACGACGGGAGCCACGTGCACGACGCGGCTTGGCGACCCGACGGACCGAACCTGGTTTACCTCGCCGACAACGCGGCGGTGCTCCCCAAGCTGCCCGACGACACCTTCAGGATGATCTACCTCGACCCGCCCTTCAACACCGGTCGGGCCCAGCGTCGCGAGACGCTGCGGACCACCCGCTCGAGCGACGGCGGCCGCGTCGGGTTCAAGGGCCAGACCTACGAGACCGTGCGGCAGGGCGTCGTTCGCTACGACGACGTCTTCGGCGACTACTGGGCATTCCTCGAGCCGCGACTGGACGAGGCCTGGCGCGTGCTGCGCCCCGACGGGACGCTCTACCTGCACCTCGATTACCGCGAGGTGCACTACGCCAAGGTGCTGCTCGACGCCATGTTCGGCCGCGACTGCTTCCTGAACGAGATCATCTGGGCCTACGACTACGGCGCCCGCAGCACGAGGCGGTGGCCGGCCAAGCACGACAACGTGCTCGTCTACGTCAAGGATCCGGACGCGTACTACTACGACGGCCAGTCCGTCGACCGTGAGCCGTACATGGCACCGGGCCTCGTCACCCCTGAGAAGGTCGAGCGCGGCAAGCTGCCGACCGACGTCTGGTGGCACACCATCGTGCCGACGACTGGGAGGGAGAAGACGGGCTACCCGACCCAGAAGCCCGAGGGCATCATCCGCCGGATGGTCCAGGCGAGCTCGGCGGAGGGCGACTGGGTCCTCGACTTCTTCGCAGGAAGCGGAACTCTGGGCGCGGTCGCGCTCGCAAGCGGTCGCCGGTTCGTCCTGGTCGACGAGAGCGAGCACGCCCACGAAACCACGAGGCGGCGCCTCGGTGGGGGCACGCTCGGATCCCCGGTCCGATACGTCGCGGTGGCGGTCGACTCGTAGGCTTCTCGATGGACGCGCTACGAGTGATCGTCCCGGGGTGTCGGCTCCGCACCGGCAAGGCGCCGCTCGAGCACGACGAACATCAGGTCGTCGCGCCGCGGCAGGCCGAAGTGCTCGTCGCCGTACGGGAAGGGAGCGGTCTCGCCCGTCGGCTCGTAGCCGAGGCGGCGGTACCAGGCGATCAGCTCGTCGCGCTGGCGGATGACCTCCATGCGCATGGCGACAGCGCCGAGCTGCTCGGCGGCGTGGCGCTCGGCGGCCTCGACGAGACGGCGTCCGATCCCTCGCCCCTGCAGGCCCGGCCGCACGGCGAACATCCCGAAGTGCGCCGCGCCGGCCGCTCCTCCGTCGACGGCGCAACAGGCCACGATGGCGCCGGCGTCCCCTCCCTCCTCGGCGACGAGGACGACCGCCGTGCCGTCGTCACCGCCGGCGACGAGCGCCGCCACCTCAGCGGCGTCGGTGCGCTGCCCGTCGAGCAGGTCCGCCTCGGTGGTCCAGCCGGCACGGCTCGACTCCCCCCGATACGCCGACTCGACGAGGGCGACAACTGTGACGACGTCGCCGGTGGTTGCGGCTCGGATGCTCAGCGGTGGTGTTGCGGCGGCGGCCACGTGACGCGTCGAGCTGATCAGCGAGGAGTCAGCGCCCCGAGGTGCCGGCGGTGCAGGCGTCATCCCGGCCAGGATGGCACGTGACGTGCGTCGGGTGCTCGAGATCGGCGCGCTCAGCGCCAGCCGAGCTCGCGCAGGCGCTGCCGATCGGCGCCCAGCCGCCGCACGAGGGTTGCGGTGACGATGCGCCCGACGACGTCGCGCACCTCCGCCTCGCTGCTGCAAGCTCGGCAGATCGGTCCCTGGAAGACGAGCAGTCGGTCCAGTCCGACCCGCCCGCCGCGCGACGGCCGGCCGCGCTCGAAGTGGGCGAAGCGGTCGGCCCGGCCGCCGAGGTCGGCGGGCGGCTCGCCCTCGCAGATCACCGGCGTCTGCGCCAGGGGCTTCGCCAGCGCCGGCGGCAGCTCGTCGAGCACCGAGGCAACGAGCCCGGCGAAATCCCCCGCGTCGAGCTCGATCCCACGCCGCTTGGCGTCGAGCTCGGTCTCGCCCATGGGCGCGACCGGGCCGGCGCCCTGCGCCGGGCCCGCGCCCTGGACCGGGCCGGCGCCCGCGACCGGGCCGGCGCCCTGGACCGGGCCGGCGCCCTGGACCGGGCCGGCGCCCGCGACCGGGCCGGCGCCCGCGACCGGGCCGGCGCCCTCGACCGCGCCCGCGCTGCGGGCGGTCGGCCTTCGTCGGCTGTCGGCCGCCCAGACCGCCGCGACCGAGTGCAACACTCCGAGCGCGGCGCGCGCCGAGCGACGCCAGACGTCGGCGAGATCTCCGTCGAGCTCATGCTCCAGGCAGATCCGGGCGAGCTCGGCGCGTTCGTCGGCGTTGCCGAGGAAGGCGGCCACCATCGACTCGGTGACGTCGTCGACGAGGTCGTCGCGTTCGAGCCGTTCCGACATCGACTCGAGAGCGGCGAACTCGAGCCACAGCGCAACACCGGCGGCGTCGCGCACGTCGATCGGCTCGACCCGGTACTCCCCGCTGTCGATCCTCGTCGGGCGGATCTCGCGGTAGTCGAGTGATCGGATCTCGCGGTTGTCCAGCCTGTTGCGACGGGAGCCGGCGGCGAGCAGGCGCAGACCCATTCCGGGCTCGCACTCCCAGCCCTGCGGTCCGAGGTCCCAGGCGCTCCCGCAGCACTCGCACTCGAGCGGGCCGCCCGGGCGGGGCCAGGGTCGCGCCATCAGCGCCAGCGCGCCGCTGCGGCGCGGCGAATCGGCGGCGGCGCCGGGAGCCGAAGCCGACGCCTCGAGGGCGGGCTCGGAGTCGCCGTCGGGCGAGGAATGGGCGTCGCCGGCCGCCTCGGCGACCACATCCTCGACGCCCCACCAGCCGGCCACATCGCGCGGCAGGCACGCCGGGCACTCGCCCCAGGCGATCGCCTCGACCGCAGCGGCGGTGCCGGCGGGACGCCCGTCGGCGACGAAGCGACGCATCGCCTGGAGGTCCACCTCGTGCTCCACGCAGTGCACCGCCACGGCGTCGCCGTGCGAACGGCGGCGCAGGAAGGGGCTCACGGGCGTGGGAACCGGCTCACGGGCGCAGCAACGGGCTCACGGGCGTGGGGGAACCGGCTCACGGGCGTGGGGACGGGGCTCACGGGCGTCGGAACGGGCCTGGCGCTCGACGCCGACGAGACCCTGCGACTAGGGCGGTCGTCACGACCGAGCCTCTTGACTCCTGGGACTTATCGGCGATAAGTTATCGACGTTAGGTCGAGACAGAGGAGGCGACATGCTCGTCAGGATGGCACGTGTCGTACTGACCCGGCGGAAGCTGGTGCTCGTCGTCGCCCTGGCCGTGATGGCCATCGCCGGCGTCTTCGGCGGCTCGGTCGTCTCCCGGCTCTCCGGCGGGGGCTTCACACCTCCCGGCAGCCCGTCGCAGCTCGCGGCCAACGCCCTCTCGGGCGAGTTCCACGCCGGGCGCCCCAACTTCGTGCTCGTGCTCGAGCGCCACGGCAGCGTCGACACGCCACAGGCCGCCGCTGAAGGCGCAACCGTCGCCGCCGATCTCGCCCGCCAGCCGCACGTGAGCGACGTGCTCACCTACTGGGCGGCCGGCCGGCCGGCGACGATGCGCTCCACGAACGGCGACGATGCCCTCGTCACCGCCGTCGTCGCCGGCGACGACGACCAGGTGACCACCCGCTCGCGCACCCTCGCCAGGGTCTTCCGCGGCAGCCACGACGGGTTCACCAGTGCTCCCCGCCGGCAGCGGCGTCGTCTACGCCGCGGTCACCGACAGCGTGCAGCACGACCTCACCCGCGCCGAGCTGATCGCCTTCCCCGTCACCTTCGTGCTCCTCGTGCTCGTCTTCGGCGGGCTCGTCGCCGCGCTGATGCCGCTCGCCGTCGGCGGCCTGGCCATCGTCGGCGCACTGCTCGTGCTGCGCGTGCTGAGCGGGTTCACCGAAGTCTCGGTGTACTCGCTCAACCTGACGACCGGTCTCGGGCTCGGGCTGGCGGTCGACTACAGCCTGTTCGTCATCACCCGCTACCGGGAGGAGCTGCGCCGCTGCGGCAACGTCGAGGAAGCGCTCGTGGCGAGCGTGGCGAGCGCGGGGCGAACCGTGCTGTTCTCCGCCCTCACCGTTGCGCTCAGCCTCTCGGCGTTGCTCGTCTTCCCGCTCTACTTCCTGCGCTCCTTCGCCTATGCCGGCATCCCCGTCGTGCTCGTCGCAGCCGTCGGGGCGGTGGTGGTTCTGCCGGCGCTGCTCGCCGTGCTCGGGCCGCGCATCGACGCCCTCACGGTGTTCCGCCGCCGCCCGGCCGACGCCGAGCACGGCTTCTGGCGCCGGCTCGCCGAGGCGGTGATGCGCCGCCCGGTGCTCGCCGGCGGGGCGGTGCTCGTGGTGCTGCTCGTCCTCGGGGCCCCCTTCCTCTCGATTCGCTTCGGTCTGCCCGACGACCGTGTCCTGCCTCGTTCCAACCCGGCGCAACAGGCCTCGCAGGTCCTGCGCACCGACTTCCCCGGCAACGCCTCCGACGCCGTGCAGGTCGTCGACCCCTCGCGCCCGCTCAGCGACGCGGCGATCGCCTCGTACGCCGGGGCGCTCTCCCGGCTCGACCACGTGCTGGCGGTGCAGTCCGCCGCCGGGACGTACTCGGACGGCAGGCTCATCACCCCGCCCGGGCCTCAGGCGGCCACGTACCTCAGCCCGCACGGCACCTGGCTGCAGCTCGACTCCACGGCCGAGGCGTACTCGAACGCAGGCAAGGCCCTCGTCGAGCACGTGCGCGACACCCCTGCGCCGGCGCCGGTGCTCGTCGGCGGCGCCGCTTCGCAACTGCTCGACACCGAGCACACGATCGGCTCCCGGCTCCCGCTCGCCGCCCTGATCATCGCTCTGACGATGCTCGTGGTGATGTTCCTGTTCACCGGAAGCGTCGTGCTGCCGTTCAAGGCGCTCGCGCTCAACCTGCTCAGCCTGTCGGCGAGCTTCGGGGCGATGGTCTACATCTTCCAGCAGGGGCACCTCCTCTTCCTCGTCGGCCATCCGATCGTCACCGGGACGATCGACACGTCGATGCCGCTGCTCATGTTCTGCGTCGCCTTCGGGCTCTCCATGGACTACGAGGTGTTCCTGCTCTCCCGCATCCGGGAGACCTGGCTCGAGACCGGCGACAACCGCCGTGCGGTGGCGATCGGTCTCGAGCGCACCGGGCGGCTGATCACCGCCGCCGCCGTGCTCATCGCCGCGGTGTGGCTGACCTTCGTCACGAGCGGTGTCACCTTCTTGAAGCTGCTCGGGCTGGGGATGGCACTGGCCGTGCTCGTCGACGCGACGCTCGTGCGCGGCGTGCTCGTGCCGGCGTTCATGCGCCTGGCGGGGCCGTGGAACTGGTGGGCGCCGGCGCCGTTGCGCCGCTGGCACGAGCGGCACGGCCTGGCCGAGCCCGCCGCGCCGGCGCCCCGCCTCACGCCCGGCGCCGTGCCCGCGCCGGCGATGGCCGGCGCTGGGGCGGCGCCCGTAGCCGGCGCTGCCGCCACGAGGACTGGCCCAGCGATGGGAACGCCGGTGGCGCGGTGAGCGCGACCCAAGCGCGGCGGCGCTCGCCCCGCGGGGCAGGCGAGGGTCTGCGCGACGAGATCCTCGCCGCCGCCGCCGCGCTCCTCGCGGAGACCGGCAACGAGGACGCCGTCTCGATCCGCGCCGTCGCCGACCGGGTCGGCGTCACCCCACCCTCGATCTACTTGCACTTCGAAGACAAGAAGGCGCTGCTCGAAGCCGTGTGCGTCGAGGCCTTCGCCAGCTTCGACAGCCACCTCGCGACGGCGATCGCGGGTGTGACCGATCCGATGGAGGCGCTGCGGGCGATCGGGCTGGCCTACATCGACTTCGCGCTGAACTGGCCCGAGCACTACCGTGTGATGTTCATGTCACGGGCATCTGCGGAGCTCGACGAGCCGACCGACGCCGAGCTGCAGAGCCTGGCCGGCTTCTCCCGCGTGCTCGAGGTGCTCGCCGCCGCGCAGCGCTCCGGAGCGATCGACCCCGGCGAGGACAGCGTGCGCGTGGCGCAGGCGCTGTGGGCGGCGGTGCACGGCCTCGCAGCGCTCCTCATCGCCAAGCCGTACTTTCCCTGGGGCGATCGCGAGGCGCTGCGCACCTACCTTCTCGACATGTGCATGCGCGGCGTCGCCGCACCGAGGCCGGAACGATGACCCCGCTCCCCTGGGTGAGCCGGCAGGCGATCGAGCCGTCACGGGAATACGTCGTGATGGCCTCGCGCCTGCCGTTGCGCCGGCACCGGTCGATCCCCGGCTTCCTTCGGGACACGATGACGGTGCGCTCCCAGCTCGCGCAGGCGAGCGGGCTCGTCGGCAACGCCCTCGACGCCGACCTCCCCGGCAGGATTGAGCCGGCGCGGGTGCGAGCACCCGCCCAGCGCCGGCGGGATGGAGCAGTCCGCGACGAGGCGCCGACCGCACAGGCGCGTCACTCTCGCGCGATACCTAGTTTTCTTTCTATATGCGCAGTATTATTGCTAGGTGCAGCTCGACCGTCCGCTGCGGACCGTGACCCCCAGCCTCGACTCTGACGTGCTCACTGTGCTCGCGCTCGCCGACGCGTCCTTCTCCGGGCGTCGCGTCCAGCAACTCATCGGCGAGCGTTCCGAGCCCGGGGTTCGCCGGGTGCTGGACCGTCTCGTCGAACAGGGCATCGTCTCGGTCCGGCGCGCCGGGCAGGCGAAGATGTACGAGCTGAACCGGCGCCACCTTGCGGCGCCGTATATCGAAGGCCTTGCCCGATTGAAGGCTGAGCTCGTCGCCCGGCTGCGGGATCACATCGGACAATGGTCGCCGGCGCCGCGCTACGCCGCGCTGTTCGGGAGCGCGGCGCGCGGCCACATGCGATCCGACAGCGACATCGACCTGTTCGTCGTGCGCCCGGACACTGTCGAAGTGGACGACGTCCGCTGGCGACAGCTCGTCAACGAGCTGTCGCTCGACGTCACCGCTTGGACTGGCAACGACGCGCGTTTCCTGGAGATGAGCGAGTCCGAGGTCGGCGCGGCACTCAAGGCGGCCGACCCGCTTCTGGTCAGCCTGCAGGCCGACGGCATCGCCCTCGGTGGGACGCTGCCGCGTCGTCGCTCCTCGTCGCGGGACCGCCGTGCCTAGACCCGGCGGCCGCACAACTCCGTGCACGCGTGCAACCATCGAAGGACGACTCCTCAAGTCCGCGGAGTTCTGGCGCGCCGCGGAGCTGATCGACGAGTACGTCGAGGATCAGCGAATCGGAGCCGCATACGTCACGTTGTGCATTCATGCCTGCATCGCTGCAGCGGACGTCATCTGCTGCCTGCGGCTCGGCGAGCACGCGCACGGCGAGAACCATGCCGAGGCCGTGGCGCTGTTGCGGCGGGTGGACGCTTCATCGGCAGACGACCTGAGTCTGCTGCTGAGCGCGAAGACGCGCGTCGCCTATAGCGCCACCCCCACGTCGCCAGCGGATGTCAAGCGCTGCGGCCGGGCTGCTGGCCGGCTCGTCGACTCCGCCCGCACAGCGACATGACCCCCCGCCGTGTACCGCGGGCGCAGGGGTACACGCTGGCGGCCCGGCACGGGAGTGCAGCGGGCACCAGATTCGGGTGTGCCGGGCACCGGACCGGGTGATGTTGCGGCGGGGTCTTCCGTTCGGGTAACATACTGCGTATGGTACGCGCCACCGTCAGCGTGCGGACACGGCGCACTACGTGAGTGCACGTCCTGCGCTCTTGATGCTTCTGGGCAAACCTCTGCGCCGGCGGTTTCTGCTCGTCGCCCCAGCTGTCGTTCTCCTCGCCCTCACCGCGGCTGCCTGCGGGAGCGGCACGCCCAACGCGGGCATCGCCAGCCTCGGTACGGCCACCACCTTGGCGCCGGTTGGTGCAGCGGCCACTGGCGGAGCGTCCTCGGGCGGAGAGCTCGTCGAGTACGCCAGATGCATGCGCTCGCACGGCGTCTCGAGCTTCCCCGACTCGGCCTCCTTCGGGTCATCGGATGCCATCAAGGCCGCCAAGGGTCAGATGGCTCACATCTCCAAGAGTGAGGCTTCCTCGCCAAGCTTCGAGGCGGCGCAACGCGCCTGTGCGAAGTACTACGGCCCGCCGGCGACAACGCCCGCACAGGTCAGCGCCCAAGAGTTGCAGAAGCTTCTCGCCGTCTCGCGCTGCATGCGCGCCCACGGGGTGCCGAGCTTTCCCGACCCCGATCCCATCACCGGCGAGCTCACCACTCCTGCCGGCATCGACAGGAGCTCCCCGCGCGTCCTCGCAGCCCTCCGGGCCTGCCGCTCACTCGGTCAGGCTGCCGGCCTTGGGCCCCCGAGCACGGGGCAATGAAGCCAGGCCCGGGCGCCCCACAGATCGCAGCGTCGTTGGCCTCGGAATCGACCAGGCTTCTGGCGCCGGGCTGAAAGGAGAACCGAACACCATGCGTTGCCGCCGTGCACGCACCCTCGCTTCGATCGTCGCGGTTGTCGCCTTCTCGCTGCTCGCGGGCGGCTGCGGCGGCGCGGGCTCGCCGGGAGTTGCGAGCGTTGCCGCCACCTCGACGGTTCCGAGCGCTGCCGGGTCAGCCGCAACCACCTCGGGTACCCAGGCCCTGCGTGCCGCCGGACGCTGCCTCCGACAGCACGGCCTGCCCAACTTGCCAGATCCCTTCATCGCTACGTCGGGCCCGGCGCAGGGCCAGGCAGTTCTCGACAAGCAGGCCCTTCGCTCGTACCCGGAAACGGTGGTGAACCAGGCGGTCGACGTCTGCCGTGCCGCCCTCGAGAAGGCAGGGTTCCAGGGCGGTCCGAACGCGGCCGCGAGCCCTCGAGAGATCCAGAACCTGCTCGCCTTCGCCCGCTGCGTGCGCAACCACGGCATCTCGAACTTCCCCGACCCCGACAGCCAGGGCAATTTCAACTTCGCCGGTACCGGGATCAACCCGCACTCGCTCTCCCCAGCCGAGCTCCACGTCGCCAGGACCTGCCTCCCGACCTCACGCGGCGCCGTTCACGTTCCCCAACAGGACGGCACGACACGCGGCAACGGCTGATCGCGGCGATCCAGCGCCGACGCAGGCCGCTCGGGCCCGGGCGCCGGCTCGTCGGCCTGGCACGTGCTCGGCCGGTCCGGCGCTGCCCGAGTGCAGCGCAGCCGCCCGCACAGCGATATGGCTCGCGCCTGTACCGCGGACGGAGGAGTACACGCCGGCGCGCCTCGGGTAGTGGGGCGTACGGTGACGGCCAGATGACGGTTTCCTCGTGGATGATCGATGTGGACACGCCGCTGCGCGCCACCAGCGAGGAGGCGTTCGAGCCTGTCGAGGTGATGCTGCTGGCGGGTTGGCGCGAGGCGGGGACGCGATGAGCGCGGGCGAGCGAGATGGGGACGTCATGAGCGCCGGGGCGCGCGGCGGGCTCGCCGGCATGTTGCTCACGGGCGGGCGAAGCTCGCGGATGGGACGGGACAAGGCGACGATGCCCTGGGTACCGCCGGCGCCGACTTCGTCGACGCCCCGGGTGCCGCAGCCGGCGGCGTCGCCGTCGAAGCCGCCGCCGGCCGGCGCCGCGGTGGGGCCGGGCGAGCCCACGACGTGGTCCGCCCGGGCGGCGGCGCTGCTCGCCGCGGTGGCCGCCCCGGTGATCGAGGTCGGGCCCGGCAGCTCGGGCCTGCTCGCGGTCCGCGACGAGCATCCGGGCGAGGGGCCGCTGCTCGCGGTGGTCACCGGCTGGCGGCAGCTGCGCCGGATCGGATCGGAGCTGCCGGCGCTGGTGCTCGGCTGTGACCTGCCGCTGCTCTCCGCGGGCGCGCTGCGCCGGCTCGCCGCGTGGCCGGGGGACGGAAGCGCCGTGCCGGTGCTCGAGGGCCGCCCGCAGTGGTGCTGCGCCCGCTACTCCAACGCCTGCCTGCAGCGCGCCGCCGAGCTCGCCGCCGAGGGGCGGCGTGACCTGCGTGCCCTGGGCGAGGCGGCCGAGGGCGACGGGGGCGGCATCGCCTGGCTCGGCCCGGACGAGCTCGGAGCCGAGCTCGCGACGCTCGCCGACGCCGACTCCCCCGAGGACCTGGCCGCCCTCGGCCTCGAGCTCGCCGGTACCGCACCAGCCGCCGGCGCGGGAAGCGGCGGTGGCGCGGACTGGGGCCGGGCGAGCGCGGGACGGCTGACACTCGGGTCGGGGCTGTCGCTGCAGCTCGACCTCGGCTTGGATCTCGGACCGCTCGGCTTCGGTACCGTTTCGCCATGACGGTGCGGCCGCCGGCGGAGTCGGGGCGGTCGCCGGGCGGCCCCGCGCCGGCGCAGGTCGAGGCGCCGCTGCCGGCGGAGAAGTCGGGGCCGCCGGCGGAGGCTGGACTGTCGCCGGTTGACCCGATGGCGATCGGCGTGGTGCAGGCAGACGGCCACGCCCGCACCGTCTCGACGCGGGTGCTGGCGCTGCGCGACGGGGGAGCCACGTTGCGCCCGGAGACGCTCGTCGGCGAGGAACCGCTCGAGATCCGCGTCGCCGCGGCGGGAGGCGAGCCCGAGGCGATCGGCGTGACGATGCGCACCCCGGGCAACGACTTCGAGCTGGCGGCGGGGTTCCTGTTGACCGAGGGCATCGTGGAACAGGCGTCCGCGCTGCGCCGCGTCCGCTACTGCGTCCTCGGCAAGGGCGAGGAGCAGCGCTACAACGTCGTCACCGTCGAAGTCGACGATCCGGTCGAGCTCGACGGGCGGCGGCGCGCCCTGGCGATGAACGCCAGCTGCGGGCTGTGCGGGACGGCGAGCCTGGAGCAGCTCGAGCGCCGTTGCGCCGCGGTGGCGCCCGGTCCTGTGGTGCCTGCCGAGGTGCTGCTCGGCCTGCCCGACGAGCTGCGCCGCGCCCAAGCCGTCTTCGAGCGCACGGGCGGGCTGCACGCCGCCGGGTTGTTCGACGCCGAGGGGAAGCTGCTCGCCGTCCGCGAGGACATCGGCCGGCACAACGCCGTCGACAAGCTGATCGGATGGGCTGCGCTGCAGCGCCGGCTGCCGCTCTCCCGCGAGGTGCTCGTCGTCTCGGGCCGGCTCAGCTTCGAGATCGTGCAGAAGGCCGCCGTGGCCGGCATCCCGATCCTCGTCGCTGTCTCGGCGCCCTCGAGCCTTGCGGTGGCAACCGCGACGAGGCTGTCGCTGACGCTGCTCGCCTTCGCGCGCGAGGGGCGCGGAAATTGCTACACGGGTGCGGAGCGGATCGCGGTATCTCGATCGGTATTACCAGGTTCTACTTTGCGGGCGTGAAAACCGCTATCTCGCTGCCGGACGAGACCTTCGAACGCGCCACGACTCGGGCAGCCGAGCTCGGGATGAGCAGGTCACAGCTGTTCCCGGTCGCTGTGACGCGCCACCTGGACGAGCTCGAGGACGAGGTGGTCACGGGCCAGATCGACGCCGCTCCCGAGGCCCGCAGGCGACGACGACTCGTGGCGGGACGCTGTGCAAGCCGGGCGACGCCGGCTCGCCAGCGAACCCGGCGACTGGTGATCGCCCAGCGGCCTGACGGACTCGGTGCCGAACGTCACGGCGGTGGCGACGGTGGACAACAGCGACCTCGACGGGCCGGTCGGCCGGCTGCCCGCCGCGCTCATGGCACAGGTCGACGCCGGCTGCGGCGTGTGCTCGGACTGTGAGCCGCTCGCCGATCCGGCACGCAACGATCGACGTTCGTGCGCGACGGGCGCGGCCAGTTGCTCCACACGTGCGGGGCGGCTCGCGGAGCACTTGGTCGACAACCGCGACCGGTAGCCGCCGCTGAGGACGCCATCGCCATAGCGCTGGCTATGCCCCAAGGGCCTTGCGCACCGCCGCCAGGCGGGTGGGCTCGACCCGCCACCAGACCCAGCGGCCGCGCTTCTCGCCCACGATCAACCCGGCCTCGGCCAGCACCTTGGTGTGGTGCGACACGGTCGGCTGGCTGCGGCGCAACGGCGCCTCGAGATCGCACGAGCACACCTCCACCCGGGACGCGACGAGCGAGAGCAAGCGGAGCCGCACCGGGTCGGCGAGCGCCCCGAGCACGCTGGCCAGCTCGCTCGCCTCGTCCTCGTCGAGCGGGGCGTCGACGAGCGACGCGCAGCACAGGCCTTCCTCGGCCGGGCCTCCTGCTCGTTCGGGCTTCCTGCTCGTCATGGGCGGACCTGTCGGGAGATTGACATTCGTCGATATGTAGTCCACACTGAACATCGATCAGCGTCAATCTAACAGGAGGCGACTCGTGTCGCGTGTCCAGCTGGCCCTCAACGTGAGTGAGCTCGAGCCCGCCATCGAGTTCTACAGCAAGCTGTTCGGCGCCGAGCCGGCCAAGGTCCGTCCCGGCTACGCCAACTTCGCCATCGCCGACCCGCCCCTCAAGCTCGTGCTGATCGAGGAGGCGACGAAGGCACCGGGCACGCTCAACCACCTCGGCGTCGAGGTGGCGAGCACCGAGGAGGTCGCCGCGGCGACGAAGCGCCTGTCGGCGGCCGGTCTTGCCACGGCGGTGGAGGACGAGGTCGAGTGCTGCTACGCGCTGCAGGACAAGGTCTGGGTCGACGGCCCCGGCGGGGAGCCGTGGGAGATCTACACCGTGCTCGCCGACGCCGAGATGCCGGCGGGGCACTTGCGCAGCGAGGAGCCCACCGGCACGGCGTGCTGCGCGAGCCGGCCGGACCGCGCTGCGTCGTCCGAGTCGAGCTGCTGCTGAGCGGCCGGCGCCGCGACCTCGAGGGGACAGTCGATCGTGGCAACTGCCGAGCAACCGCTGTGGCGGCGGCTCTTCGCCGAGCTGCTCGGCAGCGCCTTCCTGGCAGCCGTCGTCATCGGCTCGGGCATCGCCGCCCAGCAACTCTCGCCGGGCAACATCGGGCTCGAGCTGCTGGAGAACGCCGCGGCGACGGCCGCCGGGTTGTTCGTCATCATCCTCATGTTCGGGCCGATCTCGGGGGCGCACTTCAACCCCGTCGTCTCGTTCGTCGACGCCAGCTTCGGCGGTCTGTCGTGGCGCGACGCCGCGGCGTACCTGCCCGCCCAGGTGGCGGGCTGCATCGGTGGGGCCGTCGTCGCCAACCTGATGTTCAGCACGGCCGCGATCAGCATCTCGACCAAGCACCGCGCCTCGGCAGCGCACTTCCTCTCCGAGGTCGTGGCGACCCTCGGGCTGCTGCTCGTCATCTTCGCCCTCGCCCGCACGGGTCGCGGCCGCTCCGCTCCGGCCGCGGTCGGCGCGTACATCGGCGCGGCGTACTTCTTCACGAGCTCGACCAGCTTCGCCAACCCGGCGATCGCCGTCGGGCGCATGTTCTCGGACACCTTCGCCGGCATCGCCCCGTCCTCGGTCCCGCTCTTCGTCGGCGCCGAGGTCCTCGGCGGGATCGTCGCCGTGGCGGTGATCCGGGCGCTCTACCCCCATGTCAGCGCTGCCCAGGCAGCAGAGGTGGTCGTCCCCCACCACCTCCTCGACGGCCAGCACGCCGCGACGGCGACCGCCGTTCGTCCCGTGGAGCAAGACGGCGACGCCAGCAGACCGACAGCCCTCGACCAGCCGGTCCGTCCAGGACCGGCTTGACGCAAGGAGGCACAGGTGCACCTCGTGGCAATCGGAGGTAGCGACGCCGGCATCAGCGCGGCGCTGCGCGCCCGAGAGCTCGACCCGGGGGCCGAGGTGACCGTCGTCGTCGCCGACCGCTACCCCAACTTCTCGATCTGCGGCATTCCCTACTACGTCGCCGGAGAGGTGCGTCCCTGGCAGAGCCTGGCGCATCGCAGCATCGCCGACCTCGAGGCGACCGGCATGAACCTGCGCCTCGACACCGTGGCGCGACGGATCGACGCCGGTGGGCACAAGCTGCTCGTCACCGACGCCGACGGCCACGAGGAGCTGCTCGCCTACGACGCTGTCGTCGTCGGCACCGGGGCGCTGCCGGTTCGCCCGCCGATCGCCGGCCTGAGCGGCCCCGAGGCCCTCGCCCCGGCCGACGGTGTGCACCTACTGCATTCGATGGGCGACACCTTCGAGCTGATGGCCACGCTCGAGCAAGCCTCGCCCAGCAAGGCCGTGATCGTCGGCGCCGGTTACATCGGCCTCGAGATGGCCGAGGCGCTGACCGCCCGCGGCCTCTCGGTGACCCAGATCGAGCAGCTCCCCGAGGTGCTCCCGACCGTGGATCCCGAGCTCGGCGCTCTCGTGCACGCGCAGCTCAGCACCGCCGGCGTCGACGTGCGCACCGGCACGGCCGTGACGGCGATCACACGGGCGCCGGCCGGCGCCTCGGCGCGCCTCGAGGTGCACGCCGAGGACGAGCGCGGCGAGCACACGCATCCCGCCGATGTCGTCCTCGTCGTCGTCGGCGTGCGTCCCGACAGCGAGCTCGCCGCCTCGGGCGGGGTCGTCCTCGGCGCGCGCGGCGCGATCCTCGTCGACCGCGAGATGCGCACGAACCTGCCCGACGTGCTCGCCGCCGGCGACTGCGTGACCACCCACCATCGCCTGCTCGGCCTCACCTACCTGCCCCTCGGCACGACGGCCCACAAGCAAGGGCGGATCGCCGGCGAGAACGCCCTCGGCGGGACCCGCCCCTTCGCCGGGATCCTCGGTACCCAGGTCGTCAAGGTCTTCGAGACCGCCGTGGCGCGCACCGGCCTTCGCGACCACGAGGCGCGAGCCGCGGGGTTCGACCCGGTGACCGTCGGCTCGGAGGCCGACGACCACAAGGCGTACTACCCGGGCAGCCACCGCATCGCCATGCGCTTCACCGGGGACCGGGCGAGCGGCCGCCTGCTCGGCGTGCAGCTCTTCGGGCACCGCCATGCCGAGATCGCCAAACGCATCGACATCGTCGCCACGGCGATCTTCCACGACACGCTTGTCGAAGGGCTGAACGAGCTGGACCTCTCGTACACGCCGCCGCTCGGATCGCCTTGGGACGCGCTGCAGTACGGTGCGCAAAGCTGGGTGAGAGAGACCCAGCGCCTGGCGCATGCGTAAAACGTTCCTGCCGTTGCAACGAGGAGGAGGGGGACTCATGAGGATGCGACTTTCAGCTCTCGAGCAGCGAACGGTGCTGCTCGTCGCGCTCGCCGGAGGAGCTGCGGTCCTTGCAGGTGTCGGCTCGGCGCCGCTGGCAGCGCAGGGGCGCGGCAGGCTCGCCCCCGCCCAGTCGCCGGCGGGCTCGGTGCAGCTCTCGGGAGCGGGCTCGACCTTCGACGCGCCCTTCTTCGACGCGGCCTTCCCCATCTACCACCAATTGCATCCGAGCGTCTCGGTCACCTACGCGGCGGTCGGGAGCAGCCTCGGGATCAAGCGCTTCTCGGCCGGGTCGGTCGACTTCGGCGCGTCCGACGTGCCGATGACCGCGGCGGAGCAATCGGCCGCGCAGGGCGGCCCCGTCGTCCAGGTGCCTGTCGTGCTCGGAGGCGTGGTCCTCGCCTACAACCTCGACGACCCCGAGATCAGCACCGGTCTGCACCTTTCCGGTCCCGTCATCGCCAACATCTACCTCGGGGGGATCAACAACTGGGACGACCCGGCGATCGCGGCGTTGAACCCGGGGCTGTCATTGCCCAACCTGCCGATCGTCCCGGTACACCGCATGGACGGCAGCGGGACGACCTACATCTTCACCAACTTCCTCTCCACGGTCTCAGAGCCCTGGGCGAACGGACCGGGGACGAACAAGTCGATCAGCTGGCCGGTCGGCATCGCCGGGAAGGGCAACGAGGGCGTCTACCCGTTGATCGCCCGCGTCCCGGGAGCGATCGGCTACCTCGAGCTGTCCTACGCGGCGAGCCACGAGCTGCCGACCGCATCGGTGGAGAACCGCGCCGGCCACTTCGTCTACCCGACCTTCACGGCGATCGCCGACGCCGCGGCCATGAAGCCGCAGATCTCCTCGACGGACTTCTCCATCGTGAACCAGCCGGGAGCCAACAGCTACCCGATAGTCGGTTACAGCTGGATGCTGCTCAGCGAGCACCAACGAAGCGCCGCAGTCGGCGGTGCGCTGGCCAACCTTGGCGAGTGGCTCTCGCACAGCGGCCAGGCCGCGGCGGCAGCCAACTCCTACGTGCCGCTCCCGGCGAACATCCGCGCCCTGGCCCAGCGCACCGTCGAACGGCTCGTCGGACCTTCGGGTGAGCGCCTGCTCGGCTCGTGAAGATCCGCGGCGGCCCCTGAAGCTCCACGGCCGTCCGGCTCCGAAGCGATCGGGGCCTACGACTCTGGCCCGCAGACGCTCGGCGGACGACGATCGCATCATCCGCGGCGTCGCTCGCGTATCTTGCCGCTGGGATTACAGGTCTCTGGGGAATCGCCCACATCGTGCCGAACGCGGCACGTCGTGGCGTCCTTCGAACCGATCTCGACGGACAACCGCCGGATCGTGTTCCAGGCGTGGGCCGGCGAAGCGCTCACCATGTGGGGGATCGCCGTGCTCGTGATCGTCGTGACCGCGATATCCGGGATCCGGCGTCCCACCGCAGTCGGGCGCGATGGCGAGGCGGCCGGCCCTTTCAGGCGCGGCGGCGGGACGCCGTGAGCAGCACCGCCCCGGTGATCACGACGGCGAGCACGACGAGCAGGATCGGCGCCGGCGCCTCCGGCAGCGCCGGCGGGGGGTTGCCGCCCGCCGGCTCGGTCGTAGTCGTGCTCGACGCGCCGAGCGTCGTGGTGGTCGTGCCGCCGCCCGGCGTCTGGCCGCCGGAAGGGTTGGGCTGCCCGGCCCCCGGCGTGGTACCGCCGGCGACCGGCGGAACCACCGCCGGGGCGCGAGGCGCCCCGAAGGCGACGAGCCAGCCCCCCGCCGGCACGACGAGGACGCCGCCCGCCGCGCCGAGGCCGGCGAGCTCGCTCGAGGTCCCCTGCTCGTCGGGCGCGGCGATCGGCGCGCCGGCCCGCGCGCAGAAGACCAGCGCGCCGCTGCGCAGGGTACGGGCGCAGACGGTCCCTGACGAGGACGCGGCGACGGCGGCCGACCCGACGACGAGCGGGGCAGTGTCGATGCCGGCGTCGGCGCTGTCGCGCCACCGCTTCGCCCGCGTGGCGGCGACGAGCGCCACGAGGCGGTGGCGTTGGACGACGAGCTCGAGGGCGCCGGCGAAGGCCGGGGAGGTCGAGGACGCGAAGCTGCCGCGGCGGGCTCCCGTTGCGGCGGAGAGGACAAACCCCGAGGCGCCCGACGGCAGCACGTCGAGCGTCGCTCCGTGCAGCACCACCGTCGAGCCGCGTCGCGCCACCGCCGCCGCTGCGTGGCCCGGGCACTCCAGCGCCGCCGCCCAGGCGAGCTTGCCGGTGCGCGTCTTCAGCGCGTCGGTCGATCCGCACGCGCCCGAGACGTAGAGCCGCGTCGCGCCGAGCGCCGGCGAGCCGAGACCACCCGCGGGCGCGGGAGCCTTCCAGCGCACCGCCCCGTTGCGCAGCGAGACGGCATAGACCGCGGATGGCACGGCCGGCTTGCGGCCGGACGCGGCGCGGCCACTGCCGTCGACGTACACCGCGGCCCCCTCGACGGCGGGCGGCGAGGTGAACGACTGCGGACCGAGCTCGACGGACCACACCCGCTTGCCGGTCGCTACCGCCACGGCCTCGAGCCGGCCGCCGGCACCGAGCGCGAGGACGCGCCCGCCGCCGTAGGCGATCGTCGCCCGGGCCACGCTGCCGCCGAGCTTCAACGGGTGCCACAGCGCCGTGCCGGTCGTGATCGCGAGCGCCTCGAGCAGCGGCCCTCGCTCGTGGCGCACGGCGACGGTGACGAAGACGCGGCCGCCGACGACGAGGGGATAGGAGACGCTGCGGCCGAGATGGAGGCGCCACAGCGGGATCGCTGCGGCCGGCAGCGTCGCGCCGGCGAGGTCACCGTCGTGGGCGGCGTCGGCCTGGAACGCGACGTCGCTCACCCGGGAGGCCTCGGGGTGGTGAGGCGGCGTCCGGGAGGCGACGGGGCGGGGCGCTGCGCCCGCCGGCACGGCGGCGGCTGTGGCCGTCCACGAGACCGCGCCGGCGACGGCGAGCACGACCGGCAGCACGTACCGTGTGGTGACCGTAGACAAGAATTCATGTTGACGCGTATTCGTCACCATCACGACACAGTATGGCCACTTCGCGTGAGCAGGGCGTGATCTTTGGTTCACCCGGCGTGCACCTGCGGGACGACCGGGCGGGGGCGGCGGGGCGGCGGGGGCGGCGCGGCCGGCGAGGGCGGCGCGGGCGAAAGGTTGAAGCCCGGCGGCGCGAGCGCCACGATGGCCTGGTGCAGGCCGAGCAGGCGAGCGAGGACACGACGTGACCGAGGAGCCGACACCACCGCCGGTGACGCGCTGGCTCCTGCTCGTCTACCGGATCCCGAGCGAGCCGACGCGCCTTCGCGCCGGGGTGTGGCGCAAGATCAAGGGGCTCGGGGCGATCTACGTGCAGAACAGCGTGGCCGCCCTGCCTGCCTCGCCGGCGGCCGAGCGAGCCATGCGCGGGCTGCGTGCCGAGATCGGCGAGCTCGGCGGCAGCGCGTTCCTCCTCGATGCCGGGGTCCTCGCCGGCCAGGCGCAGCTGCTCGAGCTGTTCAACGCGGCTCGCAACGACGAGTACGAGGAGATCGTCGACCGCTGCGACGACTTCCTCGCCCAGGTGCACAAGGAGTACGACGCGCACCACTTCACCTATGCCGAGCTCGAGGAGAACGACGTCGACCTGGCCAAGCTGCGCGGCTGGCTGGAGAAGGTGCGCGGCCGCGACGCCTTCGGGGCGAGCGGGTGGGCGGCGGCGAACGAGGCCCTGGCCGGTTGCGAGCGGGTGCTCGAGGAGTACGCGGCGCGCGTCTACGCCGAAGAGGTCGAGGGCCCCCAAGCGCTCGGGCACTGAGCAGCCCGAGGAAAGCAGCGGAAAGTGCCCAACCTTGGGGCACCGCCAAACGTGCCAGCTCACCATCCTGACGAACGGATTAACTGGCACGAGGTCGCCGGATGTTGTGACGAAATTCAGCCTCCGGCTACCCTCGGTTCAGCTCGGTGTAACCGTCGATTCGTACCGTAGCTAACGGCTGTTAGCCACACCGACGAACAACCGGAGGGCACATGACGCGTTCCACCCCGCGCGACCGCACCAGCGGGCGCCTGTCCAGGAAGGTTGCACCGGGCCTCGCCGCGCTCGGTGCACTGGCGGCTGCCGGCACGGTCGCCGCCGGCGGCGCCTCGGCGAGCACGCACAAGGCGGCGTCGGGCGACGTGCCGCTCGTGGTCTACTCCGCCCAGGGCTACGACAAGGCCATGACGACGGCGTTCCAGAAGGCGACCGGCATCCCGGTCAAGCTCGACGACAACTCGACCGGCCCGCTGCTCACCCAGATCCAGGCCACGTTGAACAACCCGAAGTGGGGGCTGTTGTGGGTCGACGGGGCGACGGCGTTCGCCTCGCTGGATACCCAGGGCATGCTGCTGCGCCACTTCGAGCCGAGCGTCAGCTGGAACTCCCTCGGCACGGCCGTCGTGCCGAAGAACGGGAGCTTCATCCCGACCGGGATCACGCTGATGGCGGCGATGGTCTACAACGAGTCCAAGGTGCCGAACCCGCCGACGACCTGGCAGGATCTCACGTCTGCGACGTGGAAGGGCCAGATCGGCATGAACGACCCCTCGCAGTCGGGGCCGACCTTCCCCTTCATCGCCGGGATGATGCAGTACCTCGGCGGGATCAGCAAGGGCGAGGCCTACTTCGAGCAGCTGAAGGCCAACGGCCTGGTGATCAACCCGACCAATGGCCCGACCCTCGCAGCGCTCGGATCGGGGCAGATCAACATCGCCCTCGTGCAGTCCTCGGCGGGCATCGGCGCCAAGCTCACCTCGAAGGGCCTCGGGCTCAAGTACCTCGACCCGGTGACGCTCCTGCCGAGCGCGATCGGCATCGACGCCAAGGCACCCGAGCAGGAGCAGACCGAGGCCGAGCAGTTCGTGGACTTCGTGCTCTCCAAGAAGGGCCAGCACATCATGCAGACCGGCGACCCGACCGGCGACTCGCTGTACTACCCGGTGCTGACCGGCGTGAAGCCGCTCAAGGCGCTGCCCTCGCTCTCCTCGGTGAAGACCCAGACGATCAACCCCTACGCCTGGGGGCCGCGTCGAGAGCGCGGTCAACAGCTGGTTCGACAGCAACATCACGTCCTGACCGCACGCCCGTCCTGACCGCAAACCACGTGCCGAATCGCAACACGACCCGCACGCCAGCATCGGCAGCCCCGGCGAGGCAGGCTCACCAGCTGTGAGCTCCTCCCCGGGTCTGCTCCGGCCGCCGGCCGAGGTCGCGCCGCCCCGCGCGGCGCGACCTCCCGGCAGGCCCGGCCCCGTGCAGCGGTTGCGCGCCTCAACCGGAGCGCGCATGGCGAGCGACGCGTTGCGCCGCACCGCGCAGCCGGCGCTGTGGCTGCTGCTCGGCGTGGCGATCCTCGCCCCCTGCGTCTGCTTCCTCATCACCGCCTTCTCACCGCGCATCTTCGACCAGGTGCCGGCGGGCGATGCCCCGCACTGGTGGATCGCCGGCGACTGGACCTGGCACTACTTCGCCGAGGCGTTCAGCGGGACCGAGATCACCTCGCTCCTCAACTCGATCTGGGTCGCCTGCGCCGCGGCGGTGATCGGGCTGGCCATCGGCTTCCCCATCGCCTGGCTCCTGCATCGAACCGACGTCCCCTTCCGGCGGGTGCTCGGCGGGGCGATGTGGCTCGTGCTGATCGTCCCCTCCTGGGTCCCTTCGGAGGGCTGGGTGACCCTCGTGGCCCCCGACAGCCTCCTGTTCCGGGCGCACCTCGGCGCGAGCTGGATGACGGGCCTGATCATGGGACCCTTCGGGGTCGTCCTCGTGCTCGGCCTTCGCGCCGTGCCCTTCGCCTACCTGGCGGTCACCGCCGCGCTCGGCGGGCTCGGCCAGGAGTTCGAGGATGCGGCGCGCACGCACGGGGCGAACCGCGCCCAGGCGTTGCGCCTCGTCACGCCGATCCTGGCACCGGCGATCCTCTCGGCACTGGCGATCGGCTTCGCCGAGACGATCAGCGACTTCGGCGTCGCGGCGACGCTGGCCAACCGCTCGGGCTTCCGCATGGCGACCTACGAGCTGTACCAGAACATCGGCAACTTCCCGGGCAACTTCCCCGTCGCCGCGGCGATCGGCATCCTGCTCGTCGCCACGGTGGCGATCCCGCTCACCATCCAGGCCAAGGCGCTGCGCGGCCGGAGCTACGCCGTGCTCTCCGGGCGCACCCGCCCGGTGCAGCGCAAGGAGCTGACCCGGCGCGGCAAGGCCGGCGCGCTCGGCCTGATCGGCGTCTTCTACCTCTTCGCCATCGGCGTGCCGGCCTTCGGGGCGGTGTCGGCGTCGGTCCTGCCCGACATCGTCAGCTCGCTGCGCCCGACCTTCAGCTACTACAAGGAGACCTTCACGAGCTCGGTGCAGTACGGGCCGTTCGAGCGCAGCCTGATCTACGGCCTGATCACGGCCTCGATCACCGTCGTCGGCGGGTTCATCGCGGCGCGCCTGCTCACCAAGCAGAAGACCACCTCGACCAAGGTGCTCGACTTCATGCTGCTCGCCGTCGTCGCTCTGCCGAGCGTGGTGTTCGGGGCCGGCTACATCCTCTTCTACAACCTCCCGGCGCTGTCGCGGGTGGGCCTCGACCTCTACCAGACCGTCACCCTGCTCGTGCTCGCGTACACGGCGTCGAGCCTGCCGACCAACGCCCGCATCCTCGTCGGGCCGGTGTCGCAGATCCAGCCCTCGCTGCACGACTCGGCGCGCGTGCACGGGGCGGGGACGATCCGCGCCTGGGCGCACGGCGTCATCCCCGCCGTCTCCCGCCCGGTGATGATGGCCTGGCTGCTCACCTTCACCGGCGTCTTCCTCGAGCTGCCGCTGTCGGAGCTGCTCGAGCCGTTCAACGCGCCGCCACTCTCGGTGCAGATCCAGAACGACGCGACCTACCACTACAGCCTGGCGATGGCCGAGACCGTCTCGGCCTCGGCGATCGCCTTCCTCGCCGTGGGCGTCGTCCTCGGCGGCTACCGGCTGCTCGCCCCGGCGGGCTGGCGCCGGATCGGAGGGTCGGCTCGTGGGTGACCGCATCGAGCTCGAGCACGTCACCAAGACCTATCCCGGCGGCAACACCGCCCTCGACGACGTCTCGATCGCCGTCGACCCGGGGACCTTCCTCGTCCTGCTCGGGCCGTCGGGCTCGGGAAAGACGACCATGCTGCGCTGCCTGGCGGGGATCGAGCGGATCAGCTCGGGCACGATCCGGGTGGGGTCGACGACGGTCGCCGACGGACGGGTGCATCTCCCGCCCGAGCAGCGCAACCTGTCGATGGTCTTCCAGGATTACGCCCTCTGGCCGCACCTCGTCGCCCGCGACAACGTCGCCTTCGCCATGCGCCGGCGGGGCGTCTCCAAGGACGAGGGGCGCCACCACGCGCAGGCGATGCTCGAACGCGTCGGGCTCGACGCCCTGGCCGAGCGCTACCCGACGCAACTCTCGGGCGGCGAGCAGCAGCGCGTCGCCCTCGCACGAGCGCTGGTGGCCGACACCGGGCTCGTCCTCTGCGACGAGCCGCTGTCCAACCTCGACGCCGACCTGCGCGAGCGGATGCGCATCGAGATCTCCGCCCTCGTGCGCCAGGCGGGGGCGACGGCCGTGTACATCACCCACGACCAGTCGGAGGCCTTCGCCCTCGCCGACCTCGTCGGCGTGCTCGAGCGCGGCCGCCTCGTGCAGTTCTCGGTCCCCGAGGGGATCTACCTCCGCCCGGCGAGCCCCTTCGTCGCCCGCTTCACCGGCCTGGCGGGCGAGCTCGCCGTGCGCATCGGCGAGCCGCTCGGCGACGGCCTCGTCGAGACGGTGCCCGCGGTCGAGCACCGCCGGCCGGTCGTCGCCAACCTCGCCGGGCCGCCCGGTGGCGGCGCGGCCGGCTCTGGCGTCGGGACGGGCCCGGCGGGCGTCTCCCCTGGCTCCCTCGGCCTGCTCACGGTGAGGACGGCGGCGACCCGGCTCGGCTCGCCCGAGGACGACGACTACCATCTCCTCGGCCTGGTCGCCGACGTCGCTTTCCGTGGCCGCGGCTACGAGCACGCCGTTCGGCTGGCCGACGGCACGCAGCTGACGGGGGTGTTCTCCGAGCGGCGGGTGCCACGGGGCGAACGCGTCGGGTTGCGCCTGGAGGCCTCGGGATGCCTCGTCTTCCCCGGTGAGGCGCCCGGGGCGGGTCGCTCCCCGGTGCTCGATCGACCGCCGACCGAGCACGGGATGCGCCCGAGCGACGCCGCACCCGCGCCGAGCGTGGAAAGGGTCCGGAGTTGACGACTTCAGCAGTACTGCTGGCGCTGGCGGTGTTCGCCGCCAGCGCCGTCGAGATGGTGGAAGCCCTGACGATCGTGCTCGCCGCCGGCACGACGCGGGGCTGGCGCTCGGCGCTCGAGGGCAGCGCCGTGGCGGTCGTGGTGCTCGGCGTGCTCGTCGGCGTCGTCGGCGTGCCGCTCGTGCGCCTCGTGCCGATCTCCACCCTGCGCGTCGTGATCGGCGGCCTGTTGCTCGTGCTCGGCCTCGGCTGGCTGCGCAAGGCGATCCTGCGCGCCAGCGGGCACAAGGCGCTGCACGACGAGGACGCGATCTACGCCCGCACGGTGGCCGAGCTGAGCACGCCCGGACTCCCGGCGCGAGCCGGCGCGACGCCGGCGCACGTCGGCCGGCTCACGGCGCTTCGCGCCCAGCCGCACGACAGCCTCGGCTTCGTCGTCGCCTTCAAGGGCGTGTTCCTCGAGGGGATGGAGGTGGTGCTGATCGTGATCAGCCTCGGCTCCTCAGCCCACGAGCTCGGCCTGGCCGCAGCCGCCGCTGCGGCCGCGATCGTGGTCGTCGGCATCGTCGGGGCGGTCGTCGCCCGCCAGCTCTCCCAGGTGCCGGAGAACACGCTGAAGATGGGGGTCGGGATCATGCTCACGAGCTTCGGCGTGTTCTGGGTCGGCGAGGGCGCCGGCGTACGCTGGCCGGGGAGCGACCTGTCGATCCTGTGGTTGGTCGCGCTGTTCCTCACCGCCACCGTGATCGGCATCGCGGCGATGCGCCGGCTGACCCCGGGCTCGGGGCCGTCCTCACCCTCCGCGTCGGCGCCGGCCACGGCCGGCCGGCACTGAGCGCGGAGGCGCGGACATGGCGAGCCGGGAGGACCCGGCGCTGAAGCGCTACGCGGTCGCCTTCGGGCGATTCTGGTGGGACTTCCTCGTCGGCGACACACCCGAGCTGTTCGTCGGCACCCTGGCGATCATCGGGACGGCATTCGGGCTGCGCCACGACCGGGTGGCGGCGATCGTCGTCGTGCCGCTGGTCGCCCTGGCGTTCCTCTTCGGGAGTACGATCCGAGGTCGTCGGAGAGGCTGAGCGCATGGCAGACGAAGAGGGCTGGTACACCGACCCGTACGGGCTGCACGAGGCTCGCTGGTTCTCCCAGGGTCAGCCGACGCGACTCGTGAGGGATGGGGACGTGGAGTCCTCCGACGAGCCGCCGGCCGAGGCCCCCTCCGGGGAGCCGGTGGAGCTCCATGTCACGCCGTCGAGCACCGGCGACACGGATCTGCGGCGCGCCGACGATGCCGAGCGGGAGCCCGATTACGACCCGCAGGCCGCCGGGCGGGCCGCCTTCGACGCGCTCGATCGCAGCGTGTCCTAGTTCCTCGCTCGGGCTGGCCACCCGGAGGCGCCGCGCGGCGCTCAGGCGCCGACGTCGCTGTCGACCGAGGCCTCCTCGTCGACGACTCCGGTCGCCCGGGAAGAGCCGCGGCTCGGGTGCGCCTGCTCGGAGACGGACCCCCCGCCGGCGGGTGCCTGGCGACGAGCCGGCGTGCCGTACGCGACGTACTGGCCACCCATCGGCAGCCAGGTGAAGAGCCGGTCGATCGCCGCGCCGACGGACCCGCCCAGCGGGCTGAACAAGTAGTGGCGTGGCTGGGCGTCGGCGATGCCCGCGGCACGCAGCAGCCCCACCGTGCGGCGGTGCGACGACAGCGTGACCCCGACGTCGACCGGGCAGCTGCTCACCGCCCGGCGGGTGAGGGGGTTGAACGGGTTGTGCTCGAAGATCGTGACCAGGCCGCCGGGGCGGACGACGCGGGCGAGCTCTGCGACAAAGCCAGGACGCTGCGGGGGCTCGACGTGGTGCAGGACGCAGATCGCCAGGACGACGTCGAAGCAGCCGTCCTCGAAGGGCAGCTCTGCGCCGTCGTAGAAGCGGTAGTCGACGCCGGGGACATTCCGGCGCGCCTCGACGAGCATCTCCTCGGAGACGTCGACACCGCTGAGCGACTTGCACTTGTCGACGAGCAGCTTGTCGGTCGTGCCGGTACCGCAGCCGACGTCGAGCACGGCGCAGCGGTCGAGGCCGCCGATCCGGCCACCGACGACCTCACCGAGCAGGTCGACCTTCCGCCCGGCGAAGAACTCCGAGTCGCGGCCGGTGAAGGCCACCGACTTGTCGACCTCGCCCACGTACTCGTGAGCGTGGGCGTCGAAGACCTCTTGTGCGATCGCGGCGACTGCGACCCCCTCGGCGGCATGGTCACCCATGCTGGCCGCAGCCCTCGAGCTGTCGCCATCGCTCATGCCGGCAGCTTCGACGGAGCTGACTTCCATCCGGTGCTCCTCGGTCGCGGGCGTCGTCGGGGGGCTGGCGGGACATCGCGACACTAGGCGGAGTTTCGCAGTGCGGTTCTGCGACGTGCCACGAACAGGCCGGCACCGAGCACGACGACGGCCACGACGGCGAGCAGTGGCGTGGCGGGCGACTCGGGCGTGTCAGCTGGCGGGTCGGGGCGGAAGGCGAGCATGTTGCCATCCATGTTGCCGACATAGAGCGTGCCGTCCGAGATCTCCGCGGGGCCCCAGAACACGTTCTGGCTCGGTTCGGCGTAGGTGAACAGGTTGGCGCCGGTCGACGCGTCGTCGACGAGCACCTGATCGCCGGCGTTGACCTCGACGATCCCGGGCGCGGCGATCACTGAGCCGAGTACCCGTCCGGCCAGGCAGTCCGACCAGCGAGGCGATCCGGTCGCCGGGTCGAGTGCGCTGAGCGTGCCGGCGCAGGTCTGCCCCTCGACTTGGCCCTCGTCGCCGGCAACTAAGAGCGAGGTGCCGTCGTAGGCAGACGAAGCGATGTACTCGGCATTCGCCGGGCCGGTGACACCGGGGATCCCGACTTGGAAGGTCCAGAGCGGGCCGGCCGAGAGGTCTGAGCGCTCGAAGGCGTAGTAGAAGCCATTCTTGTTCTCCACGCCGACCATCGGCGTCGGCGCGCCGTCAACGGTCGCGCCGAACAACGTCGGCGTGGCGCCGAAGTCGGCGTCGCCGCCGTTGGCCGCCGGCTGCCACGAGTCGAGCACTTGCAACGTCGTCGGGTCGATCCTCAAGATCGCCTGGGAGTAGGGCTCGTTCTGCTGCCCATCACAGGACGGGTCGGCCCCCTCGCTGACGTCGTAATCGCTCTCGGCGTTGCCGGTGGCGACAAAGAGGTCGCCAGTCGTCGGGTCGACAGTGGGTGAGCTCCACACGGTGCCCCCGACGCAGCCGACTGGACCCGAGCCGGCGGGCACGGTGTAGAGAGTCTGCTCGATCGCCCCGGTCGAGGCGTCGAGCTCGAACAGCTCGCCGCGAATCTGCGGGCAGTCACCCTGGGATGCGATGCCGACATAGATGTTGTTGCCCACCAGCGCCGGCGAACTCCAAACGAATGCAGCCGGGTTCGTGCTGAGCTGCGTCGTCCAGAGCTTCTGGCCGGTGAGAGCGTTGAGCGCGACGAACTGCGAGGTGCCCCCCCCGACGAACACCGTGGGCGTGCCGTTGACTGTGGCCACGGTCGCCGAGCTGTCCGGCCAGGTGTCCGGCGAGCACGACGCCGATTCCGTGCCGAGCTGCGCGGTCCAGTTGTCGACTCCTGTCGAGATGCTGGTCGCGTGCAGCATGCCGTTTCCATCCGACCAGTAGACGTCGCCGTCCGCTGTCACCGGCTGATTGGTCGTCGACGCGCCAGAAGCGTTCGTCCAGGCGAGCGAGAGCTGCGAGGCCGTCGCGGCGTTGATCGCGGTCTCGGAGGCGTCGAAGCCCGTTCGGTCGTTGCCGTAGAGGAAGGTGTTGCTGGAGGGAGGCGTGTCGGCACCAGCGGGCGACGCGAGGAACGCGCACAGGGGAAGGACGACTGCGCAAACTGCGAGCCCGCTCAGGACGCTGCGCCGCACTCGTGCCACGCCGTGAGCCATGTTCGCCAGTCAAACTCATCCGTTCACAAGGACGCAACGCAACGGAGAGTGAACATTCGCAACGGCTGTTGCGCGCGAATGTTATGAGAAATTCGAGGATTCAACCTTACGCAGCGGCGATGGCGACGAGGCGCCCGATGCCGAGCGAGCTCGCGCGAAGCCGACCGCTCGGCTCGAAGGTGAGCACGCGCCCATAGGAGGTAGCGAGCCAGAGGCCCGTCGTCGCCGGGTCCAACGCCACACCGACCAAGCGCTCTCCCCGCTCGAGCGGCACGGTCCGGCGCAGTCCGGCGAGCACGCCGGCCCCCACGAGAAGGCCGCCGGCGCAGGCGACGACGTAGCCGCCGTCGGCGGGGAGCACGGCGAGGCCGACCGCGTCGCGCTGCGTGCAGGGCAGACCGCCTCCCGGTGCGGCGAGGCGCGGTGCCGCGCCGAAGGCGTGGGCCGCGCCAGCGGAATCGAGCAGCCAGTAGCCGGTGTCGAAGCGCGTCGGGACGATCGTCACCGCCTGCGTACCGTGCAGGTCGGAGAGGTCACCGCGCCGGCGGGCGTCACCAAAGGCGAGAACCGCCCCGTCGCGCTCGAGCACGTAGTAGCCGCCGCCGGTCAGGGTGCCAGCGATGGCCACCGCAACGTTGCCAGGATCGTGGCCGTTGCGTGGCGATCCGAGCTGGGGCGCGTCCAGGCCCCGTACTGTCCCGTCGGCGGCGAGCGTCCAGTAGCCGCCGGTGGCGAAGTCACTGGCGAGGCCTGCCGTCGTCGCGCCGTGCCCGGGCTGGTCGCCGGCGACGAAGCCCGACCCCACCCCGCGCACGGCTCCGCCCACGGACAGGACGCGGTAGCCGGGATCGTGCACTCTGACTGGCGCGCTCGCCGTCGAGCTCGACCACGCCCCGGTGTAGGTGGCGTCCACGGTGCGCCGGCCGGCGAACGGCCAGGCGAGCACGCACGCGGCGAGGGCCGCCGAGGAGAGCGAGCCGCCTATCGCCAATCTGCTCGACGCGCCGAGCTGTCGGGCGGGGACGACCGGCGCCGCGGAGCACCCCGCCAGGACCGACCGGCCGGAGCTGAAGCTGACCGAGCCGGTCGGCGTGAGCGCTCCCGGCTGCACGGAGTCGACGAGCAGGACCAACGAAGCGAGCTGACCCGCCATCGGCTGCCGTGGCACGACGTACAGGCTCGCCCGAGTCGGCGGCGCCACCCCCCCGCCGGCGGAGGTCTGCCACAGACCGCCACCCGCCTCGGCGATGCAGGAGGCGGCCGAGGCGCAGGCGATCGACGCCGGCGTCCCGCGGGTTGCATGCACGCGCTGGGTCGCCCACCTCACCCCGCCGTCGACCGAGGCGATGACCGCCGGCTGCCCGGGATCGGGCTGCAACCCAGCGGCGAAGCAGTCGCTCTCGTCGGGGCAGTCGACGCTGTCGAGGGTCTCGATGCGGGCCGGGGCGGTCGCCGACGACCAGCGCGTCCCGCCGTCGCGGGAGTCGATGACGACGGGTCCTCCCGCCGGCAGCGTGCCGACCGCGGAACAGGTCGCTTCCGCGCAGGAGACGCCGTCGAGGCGCCACGCAACGCGAGCTGCGATCGCCGGCATCTGTTGCCAGGTCCTGCCGCCATTCGAGCTGGTGAGCACCACGCCGCCACCGGAAGGGCCCGCGGTCTCGCCAACGGCGACACAATGGGACTCGCTCGGACAGCTGACCGCGCTCAGCTCGTAGGACCCAGCGGGCGTCGTCCCCGCCGTCCAGATCGACCCTCCGTCGACCGTCGACCGCACGAGCGCGATGCCGCTTCCCGGCCCCTCGCCGACGGCGACGCAGTCGAGGTCCGTCGAGCAGGAGAGGCCGGCGAACGACGCCCCGGGCGGGAGGCCGAGCGGGGTCGTCAACTCGCTGAAGCCGGCTCCTGCGGCGACCGAGCGGTCGAGGACCACCGAGCCCGACTGCGACGTGCCGAGCGCTATGCACACGCCCCCGGCGGCACATCCGAGCGCGTTCAACGTCGCCGTGCCCGGCAGCGCCGACCCGAACGACCACCGTCCCGTGTCGTCTGTGGCGATCGTCGGGCTGGCGCCTGGCCCGTCGAGCGCCGCGACGCAGAGCGGCGCCCCGGGAACGCAGGCTGTCTGCGCGAGCGGGGAGTACGCCTGCTGGACATGCACCGCGATCCAGGAACTACCGGGCACGCGCTGCGCCGGGTGGGTGCGAGGAGCGGCCGACCGTGCGCCCTCAGCGGCTGCGACCGCAGGGACGGAAACAGGAGCCGCGGCAAGGGCGAGGCTCGCGGCGACGAGCACAGCACCGATGGGGAGAAGCGCTCGGACGCAGGCTTGCAGAGTTGACTGCAGGGCCGCCCGCATCCGTGCTGCAGGTCCGCGCGGTGAACCGTCGGCCCCATCCTGTCGGCGACTGTTCACCTCGTGTCAAGACTCCGTTTCCCGGCGACGGGACTGCGTTCACCTTCGCGCCCCGAAGCGGGCAGATAGCTTGCAGGCAGTGGAGAGCCCGAACGGTACACCGGCGCTCCGTCACGGCGCGTCCATCTGGCGCCGCGGCGCCGCACAGATTCGTCAGGGCTCCCGCGTGTGGCGCGGTCGAGCCCTCGTCATCGCCTTTGCACTGCTTCCGGCGGCCTGGTGCGCGGTAGGCGCGCCCCCGTCCCCCACCGCCGCGGGTGCCCAGAACGTGCACCGGCAGGTGTCAGGGCCCGTGGTCCGCGTCGCTGCCAGGGCTCGGTTCGCGTCGAGCGCGGAACCAGGCTGGACGGACCGCTTGAACATCGTGGAGGGACCGGTCGCCGCGCCGCTCTCACGCGACGTGCTCACCGTCACCTACGACCAGGGCAACCTCACGCTGTACTCGATCTCGGCGCGCAACGGCGCTCGGCTGTGGACGGTCCCGGTGACGATGTCGGTCATCCCGCCGGGCACCCCGGCTCCTCCGCCGGTGATCGGCGCGATCACGCTCGCCCTCGTTTCGGGCAGCCCCAAGGTCGACAACGGCTTCGGTGCCGGCGTCGAGGCGATCGACACCGCATCCGGCCGGAAAGTGTGGAGCCTGAAGGGGACCTTCGTCGTCCTCGACCCGCCGACGGTCTGTCCCGGGCCGGGTGGCGCGGGTTACTTCTGCCTAGTCCTGTCCGAGTCGCCGACATCGAAGGTGGTGCTGGCAACCATTGACGCGACCACCGGCAAGATCGAGAGCGAGATCAGCGACGTGACGCACCGACTCGCCGACGGTCTGTACGAGTCGGGGGGAAGCTCGCCGAACTTGGTTCGTGTTTCCTTTCCCACCGGCGTGTTGTGGAGCAAGCCGCTGGACGCGCTACTCGCCAGCCGGGCGTATGACCTCGACTATGGCTGGTCGATCGACCGGATCGGGACGGACTACCTCGTGAGCGTGAGGGCTCGTCCAGACGGGGCCACGGCTCAGCTCTCCACCGCGCTGACGGCAGCCGTGGACGCAGCGACCGGGACGGTCCGCTGGCGCGTGCCGGGCAGCTACCGCTGTGAGGGAGCACTGCCCATCAGCGCGCCCTACGTCTGCGACGAGACGGGCACAGTGCGCGGGGCAAGCGGAACGAGCAAACCGACCCTGTCGCGCGGCGCGAGCGTCGCGCTCGTCGGGGTCGATCCCGGCTCGGGACGCACGCGGTGGCGGTTCCGCGTCGGCGACGTCCAGCGCTTCCTCTTGGGTACCGGCTATGCCCTCTCCTCTGGCGCGACCGTTGTGGTCCATGGGACAGACGGCAACGCCCACTCGGTGAACCTGACCACCGGCCGCCTTCTGCCAGTTCCGCTCTCGGCGGTGCTGTGGTGCCCGTCGCTCGATCAGTTCGGCGAGGTGTACCCGAACGGGCACGTCACGCAGCGCGTCGGCGCGACGAACTGGTCGGTTTGCGACGCGGAGGGTGACCCCGTGAGGGGCTCGCCGGCGGTCACCACCGCCGTCGGCGTGGTGACGGGCCAGCACTTCGTCGTGGCGTCCTCGAGCGCCCTGACGGGACGTTCCCTCTCCGTCCACGCCGGCACCTCACCAAAGCTGGGCTAGACGGGCGAAACATGCGCTAGTCACTCGTCCGCGGAGATTGCCCGTGAGATGCGGCTCGCGTGCGGTGTCGGCCTGTGCCGCGACCACGGGTGCTACCCGCGAAAGCCCCATCGAACAAACCGCCGAACGGACGATCTCGACGCGGACGGATGGGACGTTGGAACCGGTGCACGAGACGGAGGCAACAGCTCGAAGCTGATCCAGGACAGGACGGCCACGCAACGTGAAACAGGTTCCGAGGATCAGGTGGCTGGGGCGACGGCGACACCCGCGGCGCCCATCTAGGCGAGTTGTCGCGACGGCCGTCTTGTGCGTGTCGGCTGGGCTCGGAGGGACGGCCTTCGCCAGCGACGTGGCTACAGCCACGCACCTCGGCACGGTCGGCCAGGCGCTGCCGGTGGCGTCCCCGACCGCGCAGCTGGCCGAGGCTGCGGCTGCGAGTGCCAGCGAGCATCTCGCCACCGCGGCGGGGGGTCGCCGCCCCGCGTCACTCTCGCCCGATCTCGTCGAGTCCGAGGGCAACCAGCTCATGCTCTACGGCCAACCGTACCGCTTCTTCGGTGTCAACGCTTACGAGCTGGCCACTGACTGGGGTGTGAACGCTGGTTGTGGAGGGATGCTCAGCAATCAGGAGCTCGACTCGTTCTTCGCATCCCTCCCGCCCAACACGCTCGTTCGATTCTGGGCCTTCCAAGGAAACCTGGCGACCAATGACGCCACCCACCAGCTCGACTTCGCCCCCCTCGACCGCGTCGTCAACGCCGCCGCGGCGTACGGCCAGCGGCTGATCTTCGTGCTCGGCGGCCAGGGCAACATGTGCGACGGCGGGCACTGGCAGGACCCGTCCTGGTACAGCGGCGGTTTTATGGACGTCTTCAACGATTCGTCCGACTCCAACGGCCGTGCTCTCGATCCGCTCTCCTACTGGCAATACGTCCAGGACATCGTGACCCGGTACCGCGACTCCCCAGCCGTCGGCATGTGGGAGCCGATCAGCGAGGCGGAGGCCTCCACTTGTCCCGCCCAGTTCCAGCCCGTCGACTGCAGCGGTCATCAAACGTGTCCGGACGAGCACGCTGCTGCACTCGCGCTTCGGCACTTCTTCGACGTGGTCGGTGGCCAGATCCACGCCCTCGACCCGAACCATCTCGTCGAGTCAGGCCTCCTCGGAGGAGGACAGTGCGGAACTCAGGGCTCGGACTACGAGTACGTCTCGGCCAGCCCTGGCATCGACGTGCTCTCGGTGCACGACTACTACCCCGCCGATGACACGCTGGGGGGCGATCAGTGGAACGGGCTGGCCGTTCGCTTTGCACAGGCGAGAGCGCTCGACAAGCCCATGATCGTCGGTGAGCTCGGCATCGAGGCCGTCGCCGGGTCGAGCACAGGCGGCTGCGTCTCCTTGGCCAAGCGGGCGGCGGACATTGGAGCCAAACTGGACGCCACCTTCGCCGCTGGTAGCAGTGGGGCGCTGTTCTGGAATTGGCAGCCCGAGCGCTACTACTCGACATGCAGCCTCGATACCTACCCAGGCGACCCGTTGCTGCACCTGCTGGGCTCGACTCGGCCCGCCCCGTAGAGCGCGGACCAGCCGGCGGACCAGCCGGCCGTCCCTCGATCCAGCGCCCGCCGCACGTGGCGCCGCCGGGCGCGAGGTGACAGCTCCCCGTGAGCAGGATACGATCGCCATCGTGCCCCGCGCCCGCATGGACGAGGTCGGGCGCAGCCTGGCCTCCCGACCTGCAGCCCCCCGAGCGGGCGCACGATCCACGTCGGGCTGTCCCACATGAGCGCTTCGACCTGGCCAGCTGACCGTCGGCTCAGCGGTCGTGCAGCAGTCGCAGTGCTCGAATCAGCGACCCGGCAAGCTCGGAACGTCCTGCCGGCGCGTTCGACGGCGCGTGCGTGCCGGCACACCAGCGCCGCCACCTACGTGCCGGCCGGTTGCTCAGCGAGCCGTTCGCCGCCTTTGCGCTCCCACTCGTCGCGTACCTCATCGTCGGCGCCCTTCTCGACTTCGAGTACCACAGCTGGATCGGCGACGCCGTCGCACGGATGGCCAACGCGTTCTACGTCCTGCACTCGGGCGACCCGCACCTCGCCGCGCTCGGCTTCGTGTGGAACCCATTGCCCTCGCTCGTGCAGCTCCCGATCCTGCTGTTCACGTCCGCGTGGCCGGCGCTCGTGCACGACATGTACTCGGCGAGCATCGCCAGCGCGGCCGCCATGGCCGGAGCCGTGTACCAGCTGCGCTGTCTCTTGAACGACTGGGGCGTCGCGCGCGCTCCACGGCTCGTTCTCACCACGTGCTTCGCGCTCGAATCCGGAGATCGTGTATTTCAGCGGCAACGGTATGAGCGAGGCGCTCTACCTCTTCACCATGATCCTCACGAGTCGCTACCTCTTGCGCTGGCTGCGCCGCGGCGATCTCCAGTCACTCGTGTACTCGGCAGCCGCGCTCGGCGTCGCCTACCTGGCCCGCAACGAGGCGGTCGGCTCGGCGGTGCTGGCGGGCCCCGCAGTGATGTTCATCACCTACCGAACGTCACGCGGCCTGCGTCAGACGCGGGTGATGAGTGCGCTCACCGACGGGGTCATCTTCCTCTCACCGGTGATCACGACCTTCGCCGGATGGGCGATCGCCAGCTATGTGATCACCAAGCAGTTCTTCCAGCAATTCAGCTCGATCTACGGCACAGCGGCGCAGCTGAAGGTCGAGCCCAACGGTGTCAAGACTCACGCCGGCCGACTGCTCGAGGAGATAAAGGCAGTGGAAGCCCTGGCCCCGCTGCTCGTCGTGCTCCTCGTCGCCGCTGTCGTCGTCGCGATCCGTCGCCGCGACCTGGGAGTGATCGCCCCGATTGCCGTGATCGGCGGTGGGCTCCTGTTCGACGTCGGCTCCTACTTCGCCAACAGCATCTCGTACGCGCTGCGCTATTACATCCTGGCAATCCCGCTGGGGATCATCCTCGTCGGGTCGCTCTTTGCCGGCCAGCCCGGTCGGCGCTCGGTCTGGTCATCGCCGGCCGATTCGTCGCGCCGTGCCGTGCACGCCAGGCCACAGAGCCGGGGCTGGAATCTGGCGCATCGGGGCGTCGTCGGTGCCTTGATCGCTGCCACCCTCTGCCTTCCGACCTTTCCCACGACCGTGCTCGCGATGATCAACCCTCAGCTCGGAGGTCAAGAGCAACAGGGCCTCGGCTTCATCTTCAGCAGCCATCCCTCCGCGTACGACCTCAGCTTCAAGGCTCACTGGCAACACGTCCAGGAGATCGACAACTATCTCGCGCATCTCCATCTGCCGAATCGTCAGATCATCATGGACAACTTCGCTCTCTGTGGCCCCGACCTCGTCACTCAGTCCGATCAGCCACGGCTCTTCGTCATCCCGAACGATCGGGCGTTCCAGCGAACACTGGCCGCGCCGCTCACCTTCCATGCTCATTACTTCCTCGTGCCACAGCCGGAGGGCACGAACTCGATCAACGCCGTGAGCACGGCCTATCCCAACATCTGGGCGGACGGTGGCGGCGTCGGGAAGCTCGTCAAGGACTTTCCAGCCGGAGGCTCGTGCGGCGACTTCCGCCTCTACAAGGTGCTCAGGACGCCCCAGACAACTTCCTAGTGCCCCGCGTTTGGCGGTCCGCACCGTCCTCCTCGGATCTACGCTTCGCCCGCCTCGCGGCAACACGTTCGGCGTCGATTGGGGAACCTGCGCAGAGCGCCATGTTGACCTGGCCGATGCCGCCCATCGGGGGTGCAGTAGCACTCCTCGAACGCGCCCTCCCACCCGTCGTCGAGCGATCCGCCACCTCCGCAACCCTCGGTCGGCTTCGAGGGCGGCGGAGTGACATTCCGAGCTGATCGGGTTACGCTCGGACTATGCGACGCGCCTCGATGCTCGACGCGGAGGCACGGCTCCGGCTCGACGCGAGCGTGTCGGGACTAGCAAGAAAGGGACCCGAGGTCTCCGCTAGGCGCCTGGTGCCGAACCAGCAACGCATCGCGATCGGGGTGGTCTTGGCGCTCTTCGTGATCGGTTTGGTGATCTCGCCGATCGAGACGATGAGTGTCATCTTCGGATTCTTCGTCGTCGTCTACGTCGCGATGACCGTCTACCGCGTGGTGCTGTTCTCGCGCTCGGCGCACGCACCGGGGCTGATGCAAGTAAGCGATGACGAGGCGCGCTCGGTCACGAGTGACGAGCTGCCGGTCTACACCGTGCTCATCCCGCTGTACCGGGAGGCTTCGGTCGTTGGTCAGTTGCTGCGCAACATCACCGCCCTCGAGTACCCGGCGAGCAAGCTCGACGTCAAGCTGCTGGTCGAGGCCGACGACGACGAGTCGATCAATGCCGTGAACGCGGCGGAGCCCGGCGACCAGTTCGAGTTGGTGCTCATCCCGCCGGCCGAGCCGCGCACCAAGCCCAAGGCTCTCAACTTCGGGCTCACCCTGGCGCGCGGCTCGCTCGTCGCCATCTACGACGCCGAGGACGCCCCCGAGCCGCTGCAGCTGCGTCGGGCCGCGGTCGCCTTCGCGCGGCTCGGGCCCGACGTCGGCTGCCTTCAGGCCAAGCTCGACTATCACAACCCCTCGCAAAACCTCATCACGAAGTGGTTCACGATCGAGTATGCGATGTGGTTCTCGCTCTTCCTGCCCGGTTTGACCTCGGTCGGCGCCCCGATCCCGCTCGGTGGGACCTCGAACCACTTCCGGCGTAGCGTCCTCGTCGCCCTCGGCGCCTGGGACCCCTACAACGTGACCGAGGATGCCGACCTCGGCATCCGGTTTCGTCGGGAGGGGGTGCAGGTGAGGATTCTCGAGTCCTACACGCTCGAAGAGGCGAACAGCGACTTCGTCAACTGGGCCAAGCAGCGCTCGCGCTGGTACAAGGGGTACCTCCAGACCTTCCTCATCCACCTCCGCAATCCCCGAACGTTCGCCGAGGAGATCGGTTGGTGGCCTGCGGTGCAGTTCTGCCTCTTCGTCGGCGGCACGCCGATCCTGGCGCTGATCAACCCGGTGTTCTGGGGCCTGACCGTGATCTGGTTCATCGGGCACCCCAGCTTCATCCAGGCGGTGTTCCCGGCTCCCATCTACTACCTCGGCCTGATCTGTTGGTCCTTCGGCAACTTCCTGATGGCGTACCTCACCGTCGTGACCTGCCGGCTCATCAGGCGCCCGTCGCTGCTCTGGGCGGCGCTGCTGGTGCCGCTGTACTGGGCGATGATGGCAGTCGCTGCGTTCAAGGCGTTCTGGCAGCTGACGGCCAACCCGAACTACTGGGAGAAGACCGTGCACGGTCTCGGCGCCGACACCCGCGTGCACCCGGTGTGACCCTCGCATTTCGCACCGACCCCTCACCTGCGGGCGTCGGGTGCCAACGATCCGGGCCGTCACCCGTCCACAGCCATCCGCCACCTGAGCAGTCCCTCGTAGACTCGGCCTCATGAGCGAGTACGACGTCCATCGCGACCCCTCTGTGTCCGAGCTCGCGGCTATTGCGGCGACGAACGGGGAGGGCAGGAGACCGGTCGAGGCAGTGAGCGTGGTCGTCGAGCACGCGGCGGCGTTGGTCGACGAGCTCAACCAGCAGCTCGGCAAGGTCAACGAGTGGGCAGCACGCGAGCGCACGCTCGAGCTGAGCGAGCAGCAGATGGGGCGCTTGCTCGCCGAGGCGGAGCGGACGGCTCAGCGAACCGTCGAGGAAGCTCGGAAGCTCGCGCAGGACATCGTGGCATCAGCGGCGGAGGAGGCCAGTCGCGTTCGTGCGGGCGTGGGCCTGCCTCACGTCCGCTTCGAGATGCCGCAGCTCAGCCCCGATGCCATCTCCGGCGCGATGTCGGCAGCTGAGTCGCCGGCCGACGAGGTGCGGGCGCTTCGCCAGGCCCTGGTCGAGTTCTCGCGCACGAACGCCTCCCTCGTCGCCGGCGTCTCCGAGCTGGTCGACGTGCTCGCCAAGCGCTCGCTCGAGACGAAGGACCCGCTCGGACGCTTCTGACCCGAGAGCGAGTCCCGCGCGACCTCGTCACACGGCCGAATCGGTGGTGTACCAATCCTCGGACAGACGGCGGGGAGCGACTTCGCCTTCCTCGACGATCTCGACCGGCACGAGTGGGGGATGGGCGTGAAGGTCATCGATCTGCCGCTGCAGATCCGCCAACCAGTTGTAACTATGCCGGCGCGTCGCCCTACGCGGGGGCTCGCGCCCAGGAACTCCGAGGACCTCAGCCACCCGTCCTGCGCCGGCCGGAGCCGTCTCGCCGGGCGCCGCGGAGGCGACCACATCGCTGACAGCGCCGGCAACGGCGTTGAGACCCCGAACCAGCGCTCGCTGGGAAGCTGCGTGATCACGAATGAACTCGGCGATCGCGTCGCGTCGGTCGCTGAGACGCGCGTGGAGCACGAGCGCACTCGACCCGCTCGTCGCACGCGTGTCGTCGTCAGCCTCCCTCGGGGCCGGCAACAGCGGTGCGCCCGACATCACGCGAAGCAAGCTAGTCGAGGATTCTGCATGACCCCACGCGCGCAGCACTCTGTACGCTCCGCATCAGCGCCTCGCGTCGGAATCGGTCGAAGCAGTGCGCCCTCTTCAGGCTGCACGACAAAGATGCAGCTCAAGGCTGTCGTACGAGCGCGAGTCCGGCGCATCGGACCACGTCGTGAACCGTCGTCGCCGACTCTGCGCCCGCGACGGTTGAGTTGAGACAGCCGCCGTACGGCGACCGTTCACCTTGTCTGCGATCAATGTTCGACGTCGTGCGGTCGCCACCCACGAGCGCCGGAGCTCGACCGCCTGACGGGGCGATGCCCGACTCGCTGATGGTCGCCGCCTGTGGCCGCAGCGTGTGCTCAGCGACGAGCGGTCCAGCTCACAGGTTGGGGGGGAGCACGGACCCGAGAGCTTGAAACAAGAAGAAGACGCCGACCGCCCAGATCGGCGCCAGCAAGAGCGTCGACCCGAGGGTGCCGAACAACCTCCGCACCCGCAGGTATGCCAGGCCGAGCGCGACGAGGACGGCTCCGACGATCAACACGACGGGCAACCGGGCGGGGTCCCAGCCGACCGCGACGGCTTCGGCCAGATGCACCGGGACGGGGTGACTCGGGCTCGCCGTGGTGGCCTCGCCGGGGCTGCTCGCCGTCGCGGTCGCTGGAGTCGAGCCGTGCGTGGCAGGCGGCGCTGTCGTTGTCGACGTCGCCGTCGGCGGCGTCGACTTCGGTCGCGCCAGCTCGGCGACCACCACGAGGCGCTCGGCGGCCGAGAACTCCGGCGTGCAGGTGGTGAGGGTGAGCCGGTTGTCGCCGAAGTCGTCGAGCACGGCGACGTTGGTCGGCAGGACGGAGAAGGGCGGGCGGGAGACGACGTAGCGGTAGCGCGTGCCGTCGAGCGAGGTGAGATAGATCGGGTCGCCGACGGCGAGCTCGGCGAGGTGGTTGAACGGGGCGCCGTAGGTGGTGCGGTGCCCGGCGATCGCGACGTTGCCCTGTTCGCCGGGCAGCGGCGTGCCCCCATAGTGACCCGGGCCGAGCGCGAGCTGGGACTCGTCGGTTCCTTCGACCACGTATTGGGTGAGCGAGATACGGGGAATCTGGATCTTGCCGACGACCTCGCCCGTCGCGGGAGGCGTGACGCTGCCAACGGGCAGCGGCACGGGCTGAGTCGTCGTCGGCGCGACCTGCTTCGACCCTGCTGCAGGAGGCGCCGTGGCGACCGGCACGGTCGCCACGGCGCTTGGCGGCCCACTCTGCGTGGTGCTGCTCGCCGAGCTGCTCTTCGTCGCCGCGGCGAACTGGCTCGCCAAGTTGGACTGGGCGTGGTGCTCGGAGAACGAGGTCCCCCAGAGCTGCCACACGACGAAGAGCAGCATCAGCAGACCGATGTTGCGCACCCAGGTGAAGGCTCGTACCGCTCCGGGCTCGGCCGGCGCGACGGCGGGGGGAGGGCGCAGTCGCTCCAGCCTGGCGGCCGCCTCGCCTGCGGCAACCATAACTCTGCCGAGCCGCTGCCTGTCGTCGACCGCGTCCTCGCCCGCCGAGAAGATGGCATCCCAGTCGACGATCGGCGGATCGATCCGAGCGTCACGTAGCTCCTGCAGCGCAGCTTCGACGATCTCGATCGCGCCGAGGCGTGCCAGCCTCCCGCCGGGAAGCTCGTCGAGAGTCGGTGCGCGAAGTCCCGTCCGGGACGGTGCCTCCGGCAATTCGGTCGAGGTCACCAAGCGATCAAGCCGCCTTGGTGCTGGCCTGCCCACTCGCCGTGAGCAAGGCTCCGCCCTTGGCCTGGCTCTGGATGAGCGACGTAGCGAACGCGACGAGGAACGCGCGGTTGCGAACCAGGATCCGGTCCTGGGGGCTCAGCTGGCCGAGCGATCCGGACAGGTTCTGCGCCTCCGGCGTGCCCTTCGGGACCCGCACGACACCGGTGTCAGTGTTGTCCAGATAGGCCACGACACGCTCGTAATGCGTCGTAGTGCCGTTCTTCACCGGCACGATCCAGTAGACGATCGACCAGGTGCCGTGTGTTCCCGTGGTGTACGACAGCGTCTGGCCGGTGATCCCGCCACCGAGGTCGACGTCGGCGACGTCCTGCAGCTGGTAGCCGTGGAACTGGTAGCACGCGATGATGCCGTAGGCGGAGAAGCTGTTCAAGTCGGTGGTGTTGATGACGTCCACCGTGACCGGGAGCGACGTGTAGGGCTCGGCTGTCGGCGACTCTGCGTAGTAAAGGTAGCGGAACCACGTCGAGTCGTCACCAAAATAGGGCGTTGCCCATGTGTACTGCGCCTCGAGGCTGCTCCTCCACCCGTGCGGGGCGGCCATGCGGCTGTCGAGGCCGGTGAGCGCCGTGAGGGTCGGCTCGCCGGATGAGTTAGCCACCAGGTTGTAGGTACGCAAGTGGAAATCGGCCACGCCGAGCACGGACGCCGCCGCGACGACGATGATCGCCGCAGCAAAGATCTTGGGCACGGCGAGCAGTGATCCCTTGCCGCCGCCGGCTGCCGGTGACGGGTTGCCGGTCGCCATGGGGGGCAGGGTCGGCGTGGGGGGCAGGATCGACAGGCCGAGCGGCCGGATGAACAGCATCATGAGGATCACGCCGATGCCGAAGGTGACGAGACCGACGAAGGGGTGCAGGATCGAGATGGCGACGTGCTCGCCCCACTCCTTGCCGGCCCAGAAGATGAAGACCAGGCGCACGAGGTTCATGCACCAGATGAGCACGATGCCGCCGAGCAGCCACAGCGTCTTGCGCAACTTCGGCCCCTTCACGATCGCCCCGAACGCCGCGCCGACGAGCACGAAGCCGACCACGCCGTTCACGCCCGAGCAGGCGGAGACGACACTGAGCGGGAACGACGAGCCGTTGTGGACGATCGAGAAGATCGAGCCGTCACCGGGGAGCACGGTGGCGACGTCGAGCACCCGGACGAGCCCGTGCAGAGCGGCGAGGGTGATGTTGGTGAACGCGTTGAGCACCCCGAGCAGGACATCGGACCACGGCAGCGGCCACGCGGCCACGAGGTAGATGACCGCCAGGCGCTGGCGCCACAGCACCCGCGTGCCGAAGATGATCGAGATCGCGCCGGCGACGAAGAGGGGCAGCGAGAGCAGGTCGAGACGCCACACCCAGAACATCACCGAGAGCTTGTGCGGCATGGTGAGGTTGATGGCGAGCGCCGCCGCGATGAGCGGCAGCCCGACGATGTAGTCGACCTGGCGGTCGTGGATCGCCGGCTCGGGCCGGGTCGGCTTGGCGCGCACGGCCGCCAAGCCGAGGGCGATCGCCGGCACGAGACTGACGTACGCAAGTGGCGTCTCCAGGCCCACGTTCTGCCACAAGGTAAGAAGGGAGTAGTTGTAGGCACCGATCACAGCGAGGAGCAACACTCCGACCTGCACGGTCAGCCGGACGCGCGGGGGGGCCTGCTGCCACCAGCGCTGGCCCTCGCGAAGCCATTGCCGCGGATCGAGGAACCCCGACGGGTCCCCCGGTGTCATGCTCAAGCTGCTCTGTGCCATCAGCGATCGCTCTCCTGAGTTCCGGTGGTGGTCACGTCTGCATGGTCTCGTGCATTGTCCCGCGTTCAGCCTGCGGACGGGTCGCGCTCATCCGAAGCGCCCGTGCACGTAGTCGGCAGTGCGCGGGTCCTGGGGATCCTCGAACAGCTGCGCGGTCGGCCCGGACTCGACGATGTGTCCCGGTCTGCCCTGGCCATCGACGAGGAAGAGAGCACAGTCGTGCGACACGCGCCTCGCCTGCTGCATGTTGTGGGTAACGATGACGATCGTCACATCCTGAGACAGGTCCTCGATCGTTCTCTCGATGATCCCCGTCGAGATCGGGTCGAGTGCCGAGCAGGGCTCGTCCATCAACAGGACGCGCGGGGCGCACGGCGAGGGAGCGCGCGATGCACAGCCGCTGCTGCTGGCCGCCGGAGAGCGCCATCCCGGGCTGGTTGAGCCGGTCCCGCACCTCCTCCCACAGGCCGCCTCGCTCGAGGCACTCCTTGACGAGGGCGTCGCGGTTGGCCACCTTTAGCCCGCTGAGCCGCAGGCCAGCGAGCACGTTCTGGGCGATGGACATCGAGGGGAACGGGTTGGGCTTCTGGAACACCATCCCGATGCGCAGCCGGGTCTCGGTGACGCGCAGCGCCGGCCCGTAGATGTCGACCCCGTCGAGCTCGACGCTCCCGGACAGCGCGGCTTTCGGGACGAGCTCGTGCATGCGGTTCAAGATGCGCAGGAACGTCGACTTTCCGCAGCCGGAGGGCCCGATCAGCGCGGTGACTCGACCTGGTTGCATGGCGAGGCTGACTCGCTCGAGGACCTTGTGGCCAGAGAACCACGCGCTCACGTCGCTGGCGACCAGCCGCGCCGGGGCATGCGCGCCGTCGGCCGGCGCGAACGTCTGCTGCCGGGTCGTCGCGAAGGCACCGATCATGCGCGAACCTCGAGGTCGTGGCACCCGCGACGAACAAGCGGGCGAGCGGTCGACGCCAGCGACACCCTACCGCGGCAGGTAAGGCGGCAGCGCAGGCGATCCCGTCCTGGTCGCCGCCGTTCCCGCCACAGTCGGCGCGGGTCCCTCATGCCTGGCGCGCCCGTCGCCGCAGGCGGCGTCGAGCACTCTCCGCGACGACCACGGCGAGGCCGGCGAAGGTCAGCGGCGGCCACGGAGACCAGCCGGTGTAGGCGAGCTGCCCGCGGGCGTCCGGGGAGCTCGACCCCGCCGCCGTTACGCTCCCCGTCGCCGGAGCGCGCGTCTCGTGGTGGCGTGCCGTCCGCCGGGCAAGTCGGTGCACGACGCGGCGCGGCCTGAGCCGCACGACCGCGTGATGCTGCACAGCGGGTTGGGTGGACCGCACAGAGGGTCGGGTGGGCCGAACGAGGGCGCGGTGAGGCGTCACCGTGGTCACCCTCGCCGGAGTGACGGTCGTGCGCACCGCAGGCGCCTCGACGGCGAGCAGCGGATCGGCTTGCAGCTCGAATTGCAGCCCGCTGGGGCCGAAGCTGGCGTCTGAGACGAGCGAGGGCATCGACGAGGCCGGCACGAAGAGGTGGCGGACGGTGTCGTAGACGAGCAGCTGGTCCCCAGCCTCGATCCCTGGACCGGTGATGGTGACCGGCACCGGCACTGCGAAGGGAGTCGACATCGCCGTCCCGCCACGCAGGAACTCGATGCCGAGAACAGACACCGTGTGCCTGCCCGGCGCGGCGCCGGACGGCACGTCGCTCACCGGAGCGGTGACGAGCTCGAGGCGCTCGTCACCGGCGATGTCGCCGGCCGGGACGTCCATCGTCACCTCGAAACCGCCGACCACGGCGTGGAAGAACCCTCCGCTAGACGGCACGCTCCAGCTCCCGGCGACGGTCGTCCCCGGAGGACCGCCCCCGGGGATGGCGAGCGTCGTCGTGGTGGTCGACGTCGACGGGACAGGGCTGGTGGTGGAGGGCGTCGTCGTCGTGCCGATCACGCTCGTGGTCGTGGGAGCAAGGGTTGTCGAGGTCGTGCTCGTGCTGGTCGTCGTCGGGGCGAGCGTGGTCGTGCTCGAGGTGGTGGTCGGCGCGCTCGTGGTGGTCGTCGTCGGCGTGGTGGTCGACGTCGTCGAGGTCGTCGTGCTCGTCGAGGTGCTCGTGCTGCTCGTCGAGGTCGTTGTGCTCGTCGAGGTGCTCGTGCTGCTCGTCGAGGTGCTCGTGCTGCTCGTCGAGGTGCTCGTGCTGGTCGTCGTCGTAGCGTCGGTCGCTGCCTCGTGCTGCAGCTCGGCGACGACGCCCTCGTCGTACTGTTGCATCGCCGAGGTCACCGGCGCGGCGAAGTCCGAGCCGGGCAGGTACGTGACCGGGTCCTCGACGTCGGCCGTGCCGGTCGCGCCGACGATGAACTGAATGAGGTTGGCGAGCGCAGTGGCCTTGGCCGGTGACAGCCCCGTCGTCGGGACGACGAGGTAGCTCATCGCCACCATCGGATAGGCGTTCGGGTCGTTCGTCGTGACGATCGGCTCACCGCTGTTCACGAGACCCGTCTGGGAGTTGAAGGTGGCGTCGTTCTCGGCCGCCTGCGTCGCTGCGAGCGTAGGCGAGACGTAGCTGCCGTCGTCCTCGAGCGCCACCGTCGGCAGCGACTGAACCGGCAAGGCCGAAGCAGGTCCGGGCACCGGCAGCCAGTCCGCTGGTAGCGCGGCGATCGCGCCGAGGTCCCAGGACTGCGCGGACGTCCCGGGCAAGTCGGTCTGGTCGTTGTACCCGACAAGCAACTGGGTCAGGTTGAGGTCATTGTTCACCGGATAGGCCTGCGGCCAGTCCTCGGACGGGGTCGAGTCGAGCGAGGGATACTTGGCGTTCCAGGCGGCCTTGGCGGTCGGGTCGCTCAGGAAGTACTGCATCATCGCGTAGCTAGTCGCCGAGGCGTTCACCGCCATCTCGGGGTTGATGTTGTTGTAATTGCCCTTCGGGTAGACGGCGCTCGGTTCGTTGTTCGCTGTCAGGGTGTTCATCGCTCCCGAGCCCGCCGCGCCGTTCCAGAGGGTGACGCCCCCGGTGAGCGCCTGCTCGAGCAGGGAAGGGCTGAGCTCGAGATCGTTGTAGAGCGCCAGTTGCGAGGCCAAGGTCAGCGTGCCGGAGTTGCTGTTCAGGAGGGCGGTCACCGCGACGGGAATCGCGGCGAAGGGCACGTAGGCAAACGAGCGCCCATTGGTGGCCGCGGTCGCCGCATCGGTGGCATCAAGGGGGAATTCGGAGACGGCGAAGTCGGCAGCGCCGCTGGCGAAATCGGCGCGACCGCTGTTGACGTCCCCGGCGGCGAAGTACGTGGCGCCGTTCGCAAGCCCGCTGAAGGCACTCGTGGGCGCCAAGCTCGCGTCGCCCAACAACTTGCTGACGATCGGCTGGGCGAAGGTGCCACCTTCACCAAGCAAGGTGCCAGGGTCGGCGCCCGCTCGCGCGCTCTGGGCGACGCCGGCGAGGAGCGCTCCTCCACCGACAAGGAGCGCTACGACTGCCGCCCCGCGCCTTCTCGAAGCGGTCACGTCCGCCTCCTTCGCGCCAGGCGTCGTGCCGCCTCACCGATCACTAGCAGCGCGCCGCCGCCAGCGCCGAGCGGGAGCGCGTCGAGGCCTGTGCTGGCGAGGCCGCTCGAGGAAGTGCCCTGCGCGGCATCCGACGCGGTATCGCCTCCGCTCACGCTGACAGCGGGGCTCTGGCCGGAAACGCCGGCCGCGCTGGCGTCTCCTGTCGCCCCTCCGGCGCTCGCTGTTGTCGCTCCCGCGCTTGCTGTTCCCGCGTCCGACGACGCCTGTGCAGAGGTCGCCACCGAGTTCGACGGCGAGGTCGATGGCACGTCCGTGCCGAGCGACGAGGAAGCGACCGTGGACGAGACCGACGTTTGGCCAGAGCTCGCAGCCGGTGCAGTGGCCGCATGTGAGGACGACGCCGTCTGGGACGAGGCGACCTGCCCTGCCGTCGACGTGCCTGTGCCCGCGACGCTCGCCGCGGAGGACCCTCCCGCGGCGGCTCCGGCCGAGCCCGGAACAGTAGTCGGTGCCGTGCCGGATGATGCCGCCGGCGACGAGCCGGCCGAGGCCGACGGGACGGCTCGAGGGGCGACCGCGCCGAAGCCACCCGAGCCCGACGAGGAGCCCGAGCCGGACGAGGAGCCCGAGCCGGACGAGGAGCCCGAGCCCGACGAGGAGCCCGAGCCCGACGAGGAGCCCGAGCCCGACGAGGAGCCCGAGCCCGACGAGGAGCCCGAGCCCGACGAGGAGCCCGAGCCGGAGTTCGCGGCCGGCGTGCTGGTCGCGGGGGCGACCTCGCTGGAGCCCGGAGTGCCAGCGGCGTGCGACGCCACCGTCGTCTGGGTCGAGCCAGCGGCGAGCGAGGTAGTCGAGCTGCGTGAGGCGACGGTCGTCGTCGTCGAGCTGTGCGAGGCGACAATCGTCGTCGTCGGGCTGCCCGCGGCGGCAGCCACGGTCGTCGTGACGGCTGAGCTCGTCGGGACCGTGGTCGTCGGGGCGAGGGTCGTGGTCGTCGAGCTCGTGGACTGCACGCTCGCTTGCGTCGTGGTCGGCGGGGCAAGCGTGGTATTGGTCTCACCTTGCGTGGGGCTCGTGTCGCCCGCCTGCACCTCGGCGGGGGTGAAGTCCCCGTCGGCGAAGTGCGTCTGCTCGTCGGCGGTAAGCGGGACGGCCCCGGGCACGTCCGCGTTGACCGCGTTGATCCCGTAGTGCTCGAGCGACAGGCCGAGGCCGGCGTATCCCGTCGGAGCCGGCTGCTGGCCGATCGTGAGGGCGTAGTTGACGAAGGCGCTCATGATCGCGCCCTTGGCCGTCGACCAGCCCGTGGTCGGGGTGAGCAGGTACGAGTAGGTCGAGGGATTGTAGACATAGGGGCCCTGGCCGCCGAAGTTCAGCACGTGAGTGCCGTTCGGCAGCTGGTTGGCGTAGGCGAGGGCGGAGTCGACGCCGAGCGGCGTCGGCAGGGTGTAGTCGCCACTGGCGTTCTTCACCGCGGCGTAGGGGAAGCTGCGCTGGATGGCGTAGGAGGTCTCGACGGCGGTGATCGCGCCCTGGGTGTTAGTCACCTGGTCGGCGGCGTTGGCCGATCCGCTCACCTGGTCGGCGGCGTTGAACAACGGCCAGTCCGAGCGCGGCTGGGTCGTCGAGAGGTCGCTCACCTGTCCCTGTCCGTATTGGGTGACGCCGGGCCCGTTGACGAAGGCCGTCCACAGCGCCGGCTGCTCGTCGATGCACCACTCCTGCAGCACGAAGTTCGTCCCGGCCTCGTCGGTGCGGATCACGGGGTCACCTTCAGGTTGGGCAGCACGACGTTGGGGTTGTCCGCCTGGATGACCGGGTCGTCCCAGTTCGTCACTGCGCCGGTGAGGAGTGCACAGGCCGAGTAGCTCGACAGCTGCAAGGTGACCTGGTTGTTGAGCTGGGTGTCGCAGGTCTTGCCCGCCTGGCAGCTGAGGTTGGGCAGGTTGTACATGAACGCCAGGCCGCCGGCGGTGACCGGGATGTAGATGAAGGGAAAGGTCGGCGGGCTGGCGTCGTTTATCGGCTGGTAGGGGATGTCGCTCACGGCGTAGTCGATCGTCCCGCCGGCGAACTCGAAGCGACCGCTTCCAGAGTTCGAGGAGGTGTACTGCACGTCGAGGTTGTACGGGCTGATCGAGGTCTGCGCCACCCAGGCGGTGACCTCGTTGCCGGCAAATGAGGAGCCCGCCCCGATCAGGCCGGACGACGCGTCCGATGGAGTCGAGGAGACGAGCTGCAGACCTGCCAGCGCGACCGCGAGCAGCAACGAGGCGCCGGCTACGGACCGCAGGCCTCTCGGGACAATGAACATGGGATTGTGGTCTCCTGACTATGAGATCGTCGTGCGATGCAAGCGGGCGCGCATTCGCCGCGACACACGGCTGAGCGCACCTGAGCCGGCGAGGCGGGCAAGGGTGAAGATCACGAGCACGAACACGATCAGCACGACTGCGGTGGCCCATTGCTCGGGAGCGGCGTTGGCGCCCGACTCGCCGCGCAGTTGGTAGATCTGCAGCACGAGGTCGGACTGCGGGCCGTTAAAGGGGTCCAGGTTGTAGCGCGACGAGCCGAACGCGGTGAAGAGCACCGGAGCCGTCTCTCCGAGTGCCCGAGCCAGGCCGATCAGCACCGCGCTCATCAGGCCGGCGCGAGCGGTCGGGACGACGACCCGCAGCGTCGTGCGCCATTCGCTCGCACCGAGCGCCAGTGACGCCTCGCGCAACGACCCCGGCACGACCCGCAGGACCTGCTCGGCGCCGCTCGTGACGACGGGCGACATGAGCAGCGCGAGGGCGAAGGCTGCGGCCAAGCCGGAGAACCCGGCCTCCTTGCGCGGTTGGACCCACACCAGGTAGATGAACAGCCCGGCGACGATCGTCGGGATCGAACTCATCGCGTCGACGAGCGACGAGACGAAGCCGGCGAAACGACCGGTGGCGCCGACGAGGAAGAGCGCGGTGAGCAGCGCCACCGGCACGGACATGGCGCCGGCAAGGCCAACCTGCTCGACGGTCCCCACGATTGAGTGCCCGACACCGCCGCTGGTGACCGGTGAGCCCGGGCTGGCCCGCGAGTAGTCGGCAACGAGCCAGTGCGGGAAGTCCTCCAGCACAACCCGCAGGCCTTTGGAGATGGTGAGCCAGAAGATGAGGGCGACCGGCAACATCGCCGCAAGCGCGCCGATCGAGACGGCGACGGTGGCGAGCCGGTCTTTCACGCCGAGCGGCCCGTACGACTGCCAGGCGACGACCGTGAAGATGGCGAGGAACGCCAACAACCAGCAGACGAAGAATCCGAAGGGGGCGTCCAGCCCGGCGAGGTGGAAGGCGAGCCAGACGAGGGCGAAAGACGAGACCAGCGGGCCGAACAGCTCGCCGACGCTGCGCGCGCTGGCCCGGCGTCGCTTCGGCCGGTCGGCCGCCGCCGGCGCGGGCTCGGCGAGCGTGCCCGGGAATGCGCCGGCCGTCACGCCGCTGCCCTCGACCCGACCCGACCGACGACCAGGCGGGCGACCAGGCTGACAGCCATCACCATGGCGAACAGCGCGAGACCGGCAAGGGTCAGTGCGCTCTGCGTGAGTCCGTTCGAAGTCGGGAAGACCTCGGCGATGAGCGCCGGAACCGAGTTGCCTCCCGGCCCGAGGATCCGGTCCGGGAACGCGGCGCTCTGACCGCCGCCGAGGATGTAGACGACCGCGATCGTCTCGCCCGCCGCCCGGCCGAGGCCGAGCAGGGCTCCGCCGATGATACCGCCGCGGGAGAAGGGGAGGACGACGTCGGTGATCATGCCCCAGCGCGTTCCCCCGAGCGCCAGGGCTGCCTCGCAGGCTTCCCGCGGCACTTGTGCCATTACCTCGCGCACGATCGCGGTGACCGTCGGGATGATCATGATCCCGACGAGGATCCCCCCGACGAGCATCGAGTCGCTGTAGTTCTGCGCCGCCGGCGAGCGGAAGGGCGGGAAGAAGCTCGCCCAGGTCGCGAGCCAGGCCTGGAACCCGGCGGTGTGCAAGGCGAAGAAGTTCAAGCCCCAGATCCCGAAAACGATGCCCGGGATGACGGCAAGAAGGTCGATGAAGACGACGAGCACACGCTTGACCACCGCTGGGGCGTACTCGTTGACCATGAGCGCGGTCGACAGCGAAAGCGGCAGCGCGACGACGAGGGCGATGACTCCGATGAGCAACGACCCCGCGAGCGCCCCGGCCAGGCCGAAGGTCGGACGGGACGCGGCCACATGAAAGTTGTCCTTGTAGAAGACGCTCAGTCCGCCGAATCGGAGGGCTGGCCAGCTCTTCACCGCAAGGAAGACGAGGACGCCGGCTAGGGCGAGGATCATCGACAGCATGCCGAGGAAGAGGAGCGAGCGAAACGCCCAGTCCGGCCCGCTGCGCTGAGCGCGGGGGACCACCGGCTGCTCGCCTTCGTCGTGGCCCGTAGCCGGGAGCGGTCCGACGAGTGGGCTTGCACCCTCGAGCGTGGTCACCGAGCGCGCGAGCGGACCAGCCGTCGTCCGACGACCCCCGTCGCCACGAGCGAGCAGCCGGCGCACAGCAACCAGATGAGGAGCGTCACCGGCGGCCCGGTGTAGGCGAGCGTCTGGCCCGAGGCGTTGGAGGCGTCTGGTCCCGGCGACAAGCCTCCGACGCTGACCGCGGCAGGGCTCGAGCCGTCACCACCGGAGACTGCGCTCGGGCCGCTCGTGTTCGAGCTGCCGCTGACCGGGCTCGTCCCGCTCGAAGCGTTCGAGCTGACCGGGCTCGTCCCGCTCGAAGCGTTCGAGCTGACCGGCGAGCTGACAACCCCGCTCGGCGACCGAACCGTCGTCCCGCCAGCGGGCGACGAGGCAGGTGGGGACACGACGGCGACAGCAGGGTCGGCGAGGATGTCGAGACTCAATGCACCCGTCGAGACGCTGATGTCCGAGATCGTCGTCGACTCTGCGGTCGGCTCGTAGGCGCCACTCGAGGGGTCGTAGACAAGCAGCTCGTCAACGTCCTGTATGGACGGATCGGTGATCGTGACCGACACGGGATTCGCCAACGTCCCCGTCACCTTCTGGCCGTTCCGCTCGATGGAGATCGCGATGACGACCACCGTGTCGTGCCCGGCAAGCGACGGGACTCCGTTCGCTGACCCTTCGAGGACGACGACGTCCGTCGGTGAGGAGAATGTGCCCGGCAGGACGCTCACGGTGACCGACGCAGAGCCCACCGTGGCGGTCACCGTGCCTCCCGAGGATCCGAGCGAATCGTGGGTCACCACGCTGAACCCGTCAGGCAGTCCGGCCGAGCCTGGGGAGGGGCCGGTCGGGCCCGAGCCGGTCGCGCCAGGAGGTGCCGTCGTCGTCACCGCTCCGGAGGCTCCGGTGGGGGAACCCGTCGAGCCGGGCACGGGCGCCGTCGTCGACACCGCTCCGGAGGCTCCGGTGGGGGAACCCGTCGAGCCGGGCACGGGCGCCGTCGTCGACACCGCTCCAGAGGCTCCGGTGGGGGAACCCGTCGAACCGGGCATGGGCGCCGTCGTCGTGGTCGTGCCGCCTCCGCCGGTGGTCGTGGTCGCGGCGGCGCCAGCCAGAGTCGTCGTGCCCGGGGTCGTCGTGCTCGGGGTCGTCGTGCTCGAGGTAGTGGGGCTCGAGGTCGTCGTGCTCGAGGTCGTGGGGCTCGAGGTCGTCGTGCTCGTGCTCGTCGTGCTCGTCGTGCTCGAGGTCGTCGTGCTCGAGGTCGTGGGGCTCGAGGTCGTCGTGCTCGAGACCAGAGGGCTCGAGCTGGTGGTCGTGGGGCCCGAGGTCGTCGTCGGCGCGTGAGTCGTGGTCGTGCCGCCCGAGGTGGTCGTCGGAGCTGCCAGCGTGGTCGTGGTAGTCGTGCTGCTCGTCGTCGTGGTCGTGTCGTTCGCCCCGGCGGGGATCAGGAAGGGGACCGACCAATAGTGCGTCTGGGTGAAGTCCGACTGGGTCAGCCCGACGAACAGCACGCAGTAGTTCGTGGCGTCGCAGGTGATCGCCGAATTCGGGTCCGTGTTGTAGGGGAGGGCGTTCACCTGGTAAGCCCCATCGACGAGGTCGTGGCTGAGATTGTGGTAAACGGCAGCGGTGTTGAAGCTGCCGTCGGTCTGTACGCCGTTGACCGTGGCGGGGAAGATCTTGACCGAGACGGTGTCGCAACCCGTACCCGGGCCACTTCCATCGACGCTCGTCGGGAGGTTTGCCGGGTCGCCGCCGGGGTCGGCGCACTCGAGCACGGCGACGTTGGGCAGCCCGCCTGAGGTGTCGAACGAGCCGGCGGAAAGGGTGACGTCGACGTACTCGCCGTCGTTCAGAGTGCAGGGACTGGTGTTGTTGCCCGTGCAGGAGGGGCCGGCGGGGTTCGTGTAAGGGGTTTCCGGGGTCGGCTGTCCGGTGATCTGCGCCTGTGTCGTCGGGGACTGCCCTCCGGCTGCCGTGATCCCGGCGAGCACGGCGAAGAGGATCGTGAGCGTCGAGGTGAGGCCGAGCAGCACGACCTGGCCGACGCGTCGGCGCCTCGACATGGCGCGCAGCAGCAGCCGGGTACGGCCCTTGGTGGTCATTCGAGAAGCCCCTTACTCCTACTGCAACGGAGGCAATCCAGCTGCTTTCACCCTAGTGGACCTCTCGCAAGACGGGTAGCGCGAGGTGCGGCACAGGCGCCAACTCTCGCGCTACTCCTCTGCAAAATGCGGACCGGGGACCGGGCGGTGATTCCGCCCGGTCCCCGGAGTCCGAGGTGCAATCAATTGCGTGGAGCTACTGGTGCGGTGCTCCTAGCTGTTCGGGTCCGCGACCGTGTCCAAGTTGATGGCCGGCGCGATCGGCGTCCCCATGGCGTTGGTCTGGTCACAAGTCTGACGGTAGAAGCCGTACTTGTTGTTGATCAGGTTGGTGATCTCTACGTCGTAGTTGAGACCGGTGTTGAGGTCGGTCCCCTTCGTGATGAAGGTGTTGTGGAAGTCACAGATGTAGTTCAGGAAGTCTGCGGTCGAGAGACGGACCTGGCTCGGCCGGTAGATGTTGTAGAGCAGTCGGAAGGTCGGGAAGGTCTGGTTGACCACGCTTGCGAGCCCCGGCCCGGTGGGGTTGTCGTTGAGGTTGACCTGCGTCGTCCCGAAGCTCTTCGTCACGCCGTTGAACGTGATCGACGAGGTGCGGGCATAGGCGTTGGTGCCGTAGACCCCATTAGCCATGAAATACACCGAGGCCCCGAGCTGCGAGGCGGTGCAGGCGGCGTCGGCGTCGGCGAGCTGCGCAGGGGTGAGGCCGACCATGGCCGAGTCGTTGGCGTGGCAGTCCGCTGCGATGAGCACGCCGGCCTGAGCGGCGTTGTTCTCGATCGCCACCTCGTCAGCCTTGGCGTTGGCATTGAGGGTCGTGCAAGCGGGGGGAGCCAACCCGGCGAAGCCTTCGAGTGTGGCGTAGGTTCCCGACGCGGTGTTCACGCCGATGATGTTCACCGGGACACCGATGTTGACGCCGTAGCCGACGTTGTCAGTGGCGGGGCTGCCGTAGGTGGCGTTCTGGCCGGCGTACAGGTCCGTCAGATTGCCCCAGTCCCGGATCGCGCCGGGGAAGGCCGCCGTGCCCTTCATCGTCCCGGTGTTCCAGCTGCCCTGCGTGTAGCCCGTGGACGTGCACCACAGGCGGTACGAGGGCGCATTGGCGTTGTTCTCGTTCTCCGTCGGGGTGGGGATGACCGCCGAGGTCGGCACCGCCGCGGCCGGGTTACCGTTCTCGTAGTAGGTCGTGGCGTACGTTGAGGCGAGGTTGGCCGGGGGCTGGTTGTCGATGCTCGCCAGCGACAGGCCGTCGCAGGTCGCCGCAGTGCAGGACGGGCTGTCGCCGGGCACCCAGCCCTGGACGACGTTGCCCTCTCGCACCGCGCCGTTGAGCCCTGCGGTCTGGACAGCCGGGGAGCCCGCGAATGGGACCGTCTCACCGGTGGTCGAGTCGATCAGGATGTCACCGGCGGGCATCGCCGCGCCGGGCGCGACGTAGTTGCCGGCGCCCTCGTTGCTGCAGGCATTGCCGATGTTGTTGTCCGCCGCCGCGACGAAGGCCGCGGGGCAGTTGATGAAGGCGTTGTACGCCGTGCCCGGGTTGACATTCGCCCAGACGACGGGAGTGACCTCGTCCTGGGCGTAGGCCAGGCCGACCATGTCGCAGGGCGAGGGGTTTGCCGGCGGCTTGGACGAGCGCGAGAAGTCGAGCCGCGGGCCACCGGACGGGGGCGGGGGTGTGCTCCTCGGGTTGTTCACCGACAGCCGGTAGGGAAGCAGGTTCGTCGAACTGCCGGCGGTGCCGCCGCAGAGCTGGTTCTGGCCTGCCCCCGAGCCAACGACGTCGACGCCCGTGTCAATCTCGGTCCGGGCGTAGTTGTCGGCGTACTGGGTCGTCGAAGGATTGCTCGTTGTGCTGCTGCCGTAGTCGTCGTCGCTGCAGGATTCACCGGTGCTGTCCAGCGCGCAGCCGTACAGGCCAGCATTGGTGTACTGCTGGGAGATGTCGCCCATCATGAAGATCGTCGTGTCCGACCCCGAGTCGCGGATAATGTCAACGGTGTTGGGGTAATAGCGCACCGTGCCGGTGTTCGGGTCGGTGTACTTGTGGTATGCGCCGACGAGGTACTCGTCGACATAGCTGCTCGTGCTCCCGATGAAAGTGGCGTCACCGGTGTAGGTCGCCTGGATGGCGTGGTTCAGCGGGTTTCCGGAGGCGGGCGCCGCGTAGGCGATCGTGCAGGTCGACACGCCACCCGCCAGGGCGGAGCCCGTGCTGGTGCCGGTCTCGGTGCAGGTCGCGGCGGCGTCGTTGTCGGTGAAGGTGACGCTGCCGCCGTTGTCGAATGCGGGTGCCGAGACCGTCGCGGTGAAGGTGACGTTGGCGGGGAGGGCATTCGTTGTCGGGGAGGGGACGGTGACGACGGTCGTGGTGGCGATGGTTGGCGACGCTGATGCGGGACCGCCCGCCAGGCCGACGATGCTCGCCAGCGTCCCGAGACTGAGGGTCGCTCCGAGGAGCGCCGCAGTCCGCAAGCCGATGTGCTTCACGGTTGTATGCTCTCTTTCTCGCTGAGTGATGACGTGAACACAACTCATAGTTAGTTGTCGATTCGCGTTGTCAGAATCTGCGGTCCCCGGCCGGCGCTCTCGACGCCGGCCGGGGACTTCTTCTTTGCGGTACCGGCGTTCATTGCCGGACCTGCGGTCCCCGGCCGGCGCTCTCGACGCCGGCCGGGGACTTTGCCGCTTCAGGCGGCCCGCCGGTCAGCAGGTCGCGCCTTCCCGGTCGCTAGGCCGTGTGCTGCCGGCGACGACGGAACAGGACGTAGCCACCGCCGATCAGACCGATCGCCGCCAGCGGAAGGCCGGCCGCGAGCGGAGCCTCCGGAACCACGGGCCCCTGGGTCGTCGTGGTGACGGGGAGCGTCGTCGTGGTGACGGGCAGCGTCGTGGTGGTGGTGCTCGTCGTGGTGGTCGTCGTGGTGGTCGTGGTCGTGGTCGTGTCGTTCGGCCCGTTGGGGATGAGGAAGGGGACCGACCAGAAGTGCGTCTGGGTGAAGTCCGTCTGGGTCAGCCCGACGAAGATCGAGCAGTAGTTCGTCGCGTCACAGGTGATGGCCGAGTTCGGGTCCGTGTTGTAGGGGAGGGAGTTCACCTGGTAGGCCGCGGCGACGAGCGCGTGGCTGTTCGCGTGGTAGACGGCCGCGGTGTTGAAGCTGCCGTCGGGCTGCACGCCGTTGACGCCTCCGGGGAAGACCTTGAGCGTGACGGTGTCACAGCCCGTGCCCGGTCCGGAGCCGTTCACGCTCGTCGGGAGGTTCGACGCCAAGCCGTCGGGGTCCGCGCACTCGAGCACGGCGACCGACGGAATCCCGCCTGAGACGTCGAACGAGCTAGCGGGAAGGGTGACGTTGACGTACTCGCCGTCGTTCAGCACGCACGGGTTGGTGTTGCCTCCCGTGCACGAGGGACCGACGGGGTTGGTGTAGGGGGTTTCCGGAGTCGGCTGTCCGGCGATCCCCGCTGAGAAGTTGTCCGCCCCAGCCGCGACCGCAAAAGCGGTGACGGACATGAGGCCCAGGCACCCGGCTACGGCGAAGGCGCCGATCTGTCTCTTGAATCTCATGTGGCGATCGTTCTCCCTTGGTCTCGACGATGCATGACTCGTACGGTGACCGTCGGACGCGCCCAACAGGCGCCGCAGGCCGCCATCAGTATTGACCAGCAACTGTGCAGTCAACAAGTGCAAACGGCGGCGCGCGAAAGAATTTGCCTCCATGTCATCTGCACGATGTCTGGCCCGTTTGCCCTTGTGAGCAGCCCAGACCAAACGTGCAGTCGGTCCGCCGCGCGAACTGTGGCCGCCGACTCATACTGGTCCCCCCGTGCCGCTATATTCGCCCAGCTAGGAGCGCTTACCTGGCATGAGTCGTTCACCCAATCGAGCGGCAGTCATCGTTAGGTCATTCTGAGTTCATAGTTCGTTCATGTAAGTGGCGCGCCGGCATGCCCGAGCGAGGGCCGCGCCGCGGAGCCCGAAGGAGGCGCCCGACGTGTCGATGTCCACCCATCCGCCCTCGGCGGCCCGGGGGCGAGCCCACGAGCCCGCTCCGGGTGAGCTGAGGATTCGTGAACGACGCTCCTGGAGGACCTGGCAGCTGATCGTCGGCCTCGCCATTGCCCTGGTCGTCGGCATGGTCATCGGCAACAGCGGCGGCCGGAACGCCGCGCCGGTGACCAACGCCTACACGCTGCCCGCCCCCGCCGGAAGCCCGGACTCGCCGTCCGCTTCGAGCCCGTCCGCTGCCGCCTCGGTCAGCGCGACGACAAAGGCCTCGGCCGCTGGAACACCCACGAGCACCGTGGCGACTTCGGCAGCCGTGCCGACGACAACAGCTCCCGGACCCTCGACCACGCTGCCCGCCGCGTCGGAACCGCCAGGGACCGGAGGCGGGCCCACCGCAGGCGTATCGACCTCGATCGTCGCGGGAGGGCAGGACTACACGGTCGGCCCCGCCGCTCCCACCATCACGGCGGCTTCGGCTGCCGCCCCGGCAGGGGGCGTCCTCGTGCCCAAGGCACAGGCCAGCGGGTCCTGGTCGACGGCGAGCTTCACGGTCTCGAGCGGCAGCTGGCAGGTCGGCTGGGCCTACAGCTGCAGCGGCGTACGCGCCGGTGAGGCCTTCCAGATCTACGTGCTCAGCGCAGGTGGCAAAGCGACGCCTGAGCCGATCGTCCAGCAGTGGACCCTCGCCGACCAGGGCGTCACCTCGGCGGACGTGCACGGAACGCTCACCTTGCAGATCGAGGCCAACGAGACCTGCGTCTCGGCGGTCAAGGTCGTCGCCGCCACCTCCTGAGCCCGTCTCGCCGCCTTCACCGGCCCGCCGGTCACCGCTGTGGCGACACCGACGCCGAGCGGAGCCGAAGGCCGGGTCTCGCGGTGCGCGCCTCGGTCCAGAACCTTCCGGATCCCGACGGGTGGATGCCGGTCCAGCGCCGCCGGGTGGGCTCGTGTCGCGCGATTCCATTCTGCAGGGGTCGCGACAGAAGGCGTTCAGCCCTCAGTGACCATCTCGCTGCCGCTCGCGTCACCTGGTGAGCTCGAAGACGGCGAGCCGGAAAGACGACCGCTCTCGCCATTCCGAGAACGCGCTGCGTCAGCTCGCCGGCTGTCGGCAGCCGGTGCGGATGGCAGTTCCGCATCGCGACGGGAGTCGGCCGGCGGTACCGGCGGGTCGGCCGATTGAGGCCGGGCGGGCGCGACAGGCGGCGTCCGCCGCAACACGATGGCGAGGCGCACCAGCCCGAGCACCGTCTCGGCGGCGCGGCGGCTGATCGCCGAGCGCGCCGGGCGGAGCTCGACGACGAACGCCGGGACCTCGAGCACCTCCAACCCGGCGCGCCCGGCTCGCAGCACGAGCTCGACGTCGAACAGGCTTCGCGTCATCACGCATGCCTCGACCGCGGGGGCGACGGCCTCGCGCCGCATCGCCTTCATGCCGTGGGCATCGGTCACGGGCAGGCCGAACAACCGGCTGAGGAGCGTCGTGAAGACGAAGGTGACGAGGCGGCGGTGCAGGGGCCGACGGTCGTCGGCGCCGGGAGCGCGCTTGCTCGCCACAACCACGGCGGCGCTCGTCTCCTCGAGCAGCTCGAGCGCACGGTCGAGGAAGGAGAGGTCGTAGTAGTCGACGTCAAAGTTGACGACGACAGCGCCCCGGGCGGCATGAAAGCCGGCGCGCAGCGCTGCGCCGTAGTCGCCTACCGGCAGTGTCAGCACCTCCACGCCGCGGAACTGGTCGGCAAGGAGGCGGGCGAGCTGCAAGGTGTCGTCGCGCGAGCCGTTCTCGACCACGACGAGCTCGTAGCTGCGACCGCGTTCGTCGAGGCCTTTGGCGAGGTCGGTGACCGTCGAGCCGAGCATCGTGGCCTCGTTGTACGCCGGAAGGACGATCGAGAGCTCGGGCGGCTCCTCCGCGACGTGCGGGTCGGCGTGCGGCCCAGTCATCGGCCGTCCTCGCCGCTGTCGCCTTCGGGGTTGCTGCGTTCCTCACGCCCGAGCTCGTCCTCGTCGCTCGCGGTTGGCTCGCCGGCGACGCCCAACGGCCCGCTGTCCGGCGCGGAGCCGGGCGTCGACTCGAGCAGGCTCGCCTCCGGCGGCGGCGCGGCACGGACGTTCAACGCCACGACGCCGATCCCGGCGATCGTGCCCGCCCTGCCGAGCCAGTCGACCGTCGTGGTGCCGTAGCTGAGGCGCACGTCGTGCGAGGTCGGGATGACGACCATCAGGTTGGGCGTGACGAGGTAGGGGCCGATCGCGCCGCTCGCCTGCCAGTTAGGGAAGTACGGGATCTTCACCTCGACCGGGCTGCCGAGGCGGCCGACGTGGAAGGAGATCCAGGAGTAGCTCTTGTCGTGGCGCACGTCGCTCACCGTCGTCGGACCGACGGCGCGGCGTCGCGCTCGTCGCGGCGAGGTGGCCGAGCGGCAGGCGCGTCCACGACGCTGGCCCCGAGGCGGCGATCGGGACGTCCCAGTACTGCTCGCGCTCGTACCAGCGTAAGGCGACGCCGGCCGGCGAGTCGAGGTTGGCGATGCTCGTCACGTCGAGACCGTCCTCCACCACCGGGTCGTAGCGCAACGGGACGACGAGGCTCGAGCCGCCCCTCACGAGGTAGACGTCCCACTCCGCCTGAGACGGCGGCCTCTCGGTCGAGGGATCGAAGTCGACGTATTGCGAGTCGGCCGGCACGGGCTTGATCGGCCCGTTCGGAAGGGTGAGGCGCATCAGCTGGGGGTCGGCGTTGGCCTGCGCCTCGAGCTGGGGCGTGTTGGTGAGGTAGTAGTTCACGCCCTGCAGGACGAGGTGCCTCACGCCGTCGGCGACGTTCGTCGCCTCGTAGGCGGACCGGTCGCCGTCCATCAGCCCCCCGACCGGGTCTGAGGAAGCAATCGAGAGCTCGGACATGTCGAGGAAATGGAAGTGCGTCGTCGTCGCCGACTCGAAGTAGACACCTTCGGTGTCGTCGATGCAGCCGTCGGTCCAGAGCGGGAAGGTCATGTCGACGAGCGTCGAGCCGAACCAGTTCGTGTCGTTCCCCGTGTACTCGAAGTCGAGGCGTCCGCAGCCGTACCGGGCGCCCACCTCGTCGAGCATCGTGATCAACTGGTGATACTCGGGCCAGCCGGACATCTCCTGGTAGCCCCGGTAGTTGAACTCGACCCATCCGTCGGCCTCGTTGCGCTGGCTCAGCTCGATGTTGAGGCCGAAGGGCATCACCCCGAGCCAGGCAGCGACCAGGCACACCGCCAGCCCGCCACCGAACAGGCCGGTCACCGGCGCGTACCAGGACATGCGACGCAGCCCGGAGAAGCCCATGCGGGCCAGCTCGGCGACGGCGTAGCCGGCGAGCAGCGTCACGCAGAGAAACCAGAACGGCAGCCACCTTCCGTTGTAGACCAGGCCGCGCGGGCCCCACTCGAACATCGCGGCGCAGCCGAGCGCCGCCAGACCGAGCGTCGTGACGGCACGACTGGCGAGCCGGACACCGAGGCCGAAGCCGACCAGCGCGAAACAGATCACCACGAGCATGCCGTTGTGGGGGAGGATGTTTGCCCACAAGCTTCCCGGCACCGGGCCGTAGTTCATGCTCGAGGAGTAGAGCGGGGTGTACCTGGCGAAGGGCAGCAGGAAGAAAGCGGAGAGCAGCCCTCCGGCCAGCCCCACTGGCATGAGCACACGACGGACGGGGCGAGTGCCGTTGTACGCGAGCGCGAGCAGCACAGCCATGCCGGCGCAGAAGATGGCTGGCACGACATGGCAGAGCAGCGTGAGGAGATACAGGATCGCCGCCAGCCAGCGCAGGCGCCCCGTGCGCAACGCGTACACGAACGTGCCGAGGAACAGCATGGCGAAGCTGAGCGAGAGCGAGAAGGAGAACTCGCCCGCCATGGTCGAGAAGACGTTGCCGCCGTCGATCGTGTACGAGTTGTTGAAGAGATAGACGACCGCCCCGGCGCTGAACAGTGCCGGGACCGGCCGTTCCAGCCCGCTCAATCGGCCGAAGGCGTAGCAGCACAGCGGCAGGGTCACGGTCCCGAGCACGGTGACGAGCTTGAAGGCGACGGCGTACGGGGCGACGACGTTGAACGCGGCGACGAACAGCGCCGGCAGCGGGAAGTAGAAGACGTAGAGCGGGAAGCCGTCGAACCACCACGAGTCCCAGCCCGAGATGCGACCATGCGGCAGCAGGTAGTGGATCAGGTAGTACGGGGCAGCGATGTGCGCTGCGGTGTCGCCGCCGATGTCTTCGGTGTTGAGGAACAGAAGCCCGGGGTGCATCTGGGCGATGACGAAGGCAGTCGCGCCGGCGACGACGACCAAGGTCGACAGGCGCGCCCAACGTTCCTGCCCGCTCGAGAGCACGCGTTGCACCAGGCGGTCGACGCGCCGGCGGACCCCGGTCGGCGGGATCCGGTGGCGCGGGCTCGACTGCTGCTCGGGCGCGCGCGGCACGGGCACGTTCATCGTCGGCACGGCGGCAACCTTTTCAGCTGTTCGGATCCGCCACGGCGGTGATCGCCGGGCTGTAGCTGCCGGCATTCACGATGTCGCAGCCGATGCGGTAGAACCCGAACTCGTTGTCGACGACGTCGGTGATCTCGTGATCGAAGTTGAGGCCCGTGTTGTAGTCGGTGCCCTTGGTGTACAGGTGGTTCCCGTCGTCGCACATGTAGTTCAGGAAGTCCGCGGTCGAGAGGCGGACCTGGCTCGGCTGGTAGATGTTCGAGAGCAGGCGGAAGGTCGAGAAGCTCTGGTTGACCACGCTCTCCAGCCCCGGGCCCGTGGCGTTGTCGTCGAGGTTGACCTCGCTCACAGGGTAGGACTTGGTCACCCCGTCGAACGTGATCGACGAGGTGCGGGCATAGGCGTTGGTGGCGTAGACCCCATTGGCCATGAAGTACACCGAGGCCCCGAGCTGCGAGGCGGTGCAGGCAGCGTCGGCGTCGGCGAGCTGCGCACCGACCAGGCCAAGACCGGGGGGGTTGGCGTCGGGGAGGGCAGCGTCGTGCTGGTGACAGTCCGCGGCGATGAGCACGCCGGCCTGAGCGGCGTTGTTGTCGATCGTCGCCACCTCGTCGCTCTTGGAGTTGGCGTTCAGGCCACCGCAGCTGTTCTTGGCGAGCCCGGCGAAGCCCCGCAGGGTGGCGTATGTGCCCGAGGCGGTGTTCACGCCGATGACGTTCACCGGGACGCCGATGTTGACCCCGTAGCCGACGTTGTCAGAGGCGAGCTTGCTGTAGGTGGCGTTGTCGCCGGTGTACAGGTCCGTCAGGTTGCCCCAGTCGCGGATCGCGCCCGGGTTGGCCGCCGTGCCCGTGTTCGTCGCGGCGTTCCAGCTGCCGGGGGTATAGGGCGTGCTCTCGCACCACAGGCGGTACGAGACGGCGTTGGTCCCGTCCCCGTTCTCGGTCGGCGTGGGGATGGCCGGCGAGCTCGGCACCGCCGCAGCGGGGTCACCGTTCTCGTAGTAGTTCTGGCCGTAGTTCCCGGCGGTCTCGGCCTGGTTGTCGATGCTCTGCAGCGACGCGCCGTCACAGGTGGCGGCGCTGCAGGTCGGGTTGTCGCCGGGCAGCCAGCCGTCGGGGACGTTCCCCTCGGCCACCGCGCCGTTGGACCCGGAGGTCTGGTTCGCGGCAGTCTCCCCGGTGGTCGAGTCGATCAGCACGTCGCCGGCGGGCATCGCCGTATTCGGCGCCACGTAGTAGGCGGCGTTGTAGCCCGCCTCCTGGCCGCACAGCAGGGTGGCCCCGTCAGGACCTGCGGTGTTGACTGCGCCGGGACCGAAGCTGGCCGGGCAGTCGATGTAGGCGTGGTAGCTCACGCCGGGGTTGACGTCGGTCCAGACGGTGGGGTCGACCTCGTCCTCGGCGTAGGGAAGCCCGACGAGCCCCGGGCAGGCCGACGCCGGCAGGTCCGAGCGCGCGTAGTCGAGGATCGGCGAAGCCGGCGTGCTCGACGGGTTGTTCCTCGAGAGGTCGTAGGGCAGCGGGCTGGACTGGTTCTGACAGAGCATCGCCTGGACGGCGCCCGATGTGGCCACGTCCACACCCTGCAGTTCCTCCGTCCGGGAGTAATTGTCAAGATCCTGCGTCGTCGCCGGGTCAGGCCCGGCGTGGTTGGGTCCCACGTCGGCGGCGGCGCAGGCGCCGTTGGTCACATCGAGCGTGCAGCCGTACAACCCTGCGTCGGTGTACAGCTCGCTCAGCTGCTCCATCATCGCCAGCGTGTCGTCCGAGCCCCCGGCGCGGTCGATCGACACCTCGTTCGGGAAGATTCGCAGCGCGCCGGTCGTCAGGTCGCTGAAGCCGGCGTAGCCGCCGGGCACGAGCTCGTCGGTGTGGCTCGAGCCGCTGCCGAGGAACCGTCCGGTCTCGGTGGAGACGCCGTCGGCTCCGTTGTCGCTGTAGCTGGCGACGATCGCCCTGTTGAGCGGCTGCCCGGTGTCCGCGTTCGGCTGGCTGATGATGGCGTCGGTACAGGTCGCCTCGCCGGTGGCGGAGTCGGGCTTGACGTAGCTGCCGTCGGCTCCGATGCCGCCGCAGGAGATGGGCTCGCCGTTGTCGAGGAACTGCACGGCGCCCTCGGTCGGGAAGCCGGATCCCGGATCGTCCTGCACCGTCACGGTGGCGGTGAGGACGACGTCGGCTGGCAGCGTGGCGAGCGTCTGGATGCCGCTCGGATCGAGGGACGTCGCGGTGGCGTACGTCGTTGCCGCGGGAGAGGTGGTCGTCGTGGACGACGTCGTCGTAGTTGTTACCGGCGACGTGGTCGTTGTCGGCGACGACGTCGACGTCGACGTGGTCGCCGGCACCGTGCTGCTCGTCGAGGGCGTGCTCGTGCTGCTGGTCGTGGACGTCGTGGTGCTGGTCGACGAGGTCGTCGTGGCGAGCGAGGTGGTCGTGACCGGCGAGCTCGTGGTCGTGGTCGGGTGGGTCGTGGTCGTGGGCGGGCGGGTCGTCGTCGTGAACCCGGTGCCGAGCGTCGTCGTTGGCGAGGACGTCGAGGAGGAGGTCGTCGTCTGCTGCTGATAGCCGAAGGGCACGCCGTCGCCCGCTCCGAGCACAGCCGCGCTGACCTGCACCTGTCCGGACCCAGGCGGCACGACGAGCGTCGCCGAGGTCGCCGTCTGGCTGGTCACGCTGGCGGCGGCGGCGCCGAATGAGAACGTGGCGAGCGACAGGTTCGTGCCGCTCACGGTCACCGTGTCGCCGGGCCGCCCCGAGCTCTCGCTGATGCCCGTCAGCTGCGGGCAGACCATGCCGGTCGCCAGCGGCGTGCCGAGACCGGTGACGGCATTCCAGCCCTCGGCGGTGGTGGTGTAGCCGTCCGAGGAGGTCGTGCCGGCGACGACGCCGTCGAGCAGGGTGCCGTAGAGGCCGTTGCCGACCCGCCCGTACAGCTCGTCGATGCCGGCGGCGACCTCACCGATGGGAGCCGAGCACGTGTCGTCGACGTCGGCGACGAGACCGGCCCACAGCGGCGCCGCCGCGCTCGTCCCCCCGACCCCCCCGACGAACGGCCAGTCGCCGCTGTCGCCGATCGGGTAGACGGTGAGGTACCAGGCGTTCGGCGTCGTGTCGCCGAACCAGACGACCTCCGGCGAGGTGTACGCGGACTGGCCGGTGCCGGCAGAGGCACCTGCGCTTGCCGACGACGGGCCCGACGTGGTCGATCCGGAGTACGAGACGCTCAGGGTGTCGCCGGCGGAGGCCATCGTCGCCAGGTTGACGCCGGCGCACACCGCCACCCCGCCGACGCCGACCGGCTCGCTCGAGCACGCAGCGGGCACGTCGCCGTCGGCGTCGCCGAACGAGACGGTGCCGCCCACGGCGGGCAGCGGTTGGCCGTCCTCGAGCGCGAACGGCTCGTCGACGTAGGCGTAGAGCGTGGTGTCCTGCTCGGCCTCGACGAGCTCGATCGCCGTCGTCGCAGCGCCGTCGGCGGTCATCACGACGCTCGAGGGCCCGGCGCCCGACGCGCCGGCGTAGGACACGGTGTAGGTGTCGTTGCTCCCCGGCGCGGCCCCGGCGCAACCGCTGCTCAGGTGCAGCGACTGGCAGGACAGCAACTTGCCGGCGTCGGAGACCGACCACCTGCCGCTCGTCTCGTCGCCGAAGAGCAACAGCGGCGGCGACTCGTCGAGCACGGTCAGGTTCTCGGCGTCGCCGGCGACGTCGGGCACACCGCGGGCGCTGCTCGCGGTCTCGACGGACTTCTCGAAGGCGGGCTCGCTCTCGTAGGGCGAGAACCCGCCCGTGCTGTCGACCCAACCCTGGTCCGGCCCGCTCGGCTCGATCACGCTCCCGCCGGTACCCGTCACGTACGGGGAATCCGCCGGGTAGACGACTCCGCGGTCGTCGGAGTCCCCCGAGGCCGCGAAGAGGCTCGTCCCCTCGGTCGCCGACTGCTCGAAGATCGGGTCGAGCACCTCGGCGATCGGCGAGATCGCCGAGACGCCCTGGCTCCAGTACCAGCCCCAGGAGGTCGAGACGATCTGCGGCGGGGGCAGGACGGTGCCGACACCGAGGCTCGGGTCGGGGTTCCAGCCGTCGGCGGAGAGCACGATGCTCGAGCCGTTGACGGTGGCGCCGTCGACGATCGCCTGCCAGGTCTCCGACTGCGCCTCGGCGACCCCGGAGGAGTCGGTCGAGGTGCCGCCTCCGTCATAGACGACGACGCGGGCGTCGGGTGCCTGGGCGATCACCTCTTCGATGTCGAGGTCAGCCTCGAGGCTGCCCGACACCCCCGGATCGCCGCCCCCAGCGACCTGCACGGCGGTGACCTGCGTGCTCACCCCGAGGCAGGCCTCGTAAGCGTCGATGTCGCCCATCGAGAAGCCCGACGCCTCGTAGATCCCGACCGTCTCGCCCTGTCCGAGGTCGCCGGCCGACTGCAGCTGGGCGACGCCGTAGTGCGCGCCGGCGGCACTGAGCGAGGAGCTGGCGGCTGCGGCCGCAGCCGCGCACGGCGTGGGAGGACCACCGGAGGTCGCCGGACGGACGGACCGGGAGGGGCGCAGCGAGCCGGCGACGCGGCCGGCGCTGCGCCCCGACGACGCGAGACGCGCCGCGGCTGCAGCTGCACCGGGCAGCGCCGGCGCGGCACGGACCTGCTCCCGCGGCGCAGCAGGCACCACGAGTGGGACGGGCGCGGGCAGGTCGCCCGAGACGACCCCGCTCAGTTCGGAAGCGACGCCGGCGGGGAGCGAGGGGGGCGAGGTCGTCGCGTACGTCCCCTTCGCCGAGAGGATCTTCGTGCCGAACGCACGGCCCATCGCGGAGGCGCTTCCCGACAGCGCCAGCTCGCCGTCCGCGCCGCTCAGATGCAGGCCGGCACGGCTGGCCCAGCCCCGCACGAGCCCGGCTGCGGTGCCGTCGGGCCCGAACTCCGCACCGTACTCAGCCGGGGTGAGCCAGCGGTGGTAGTCCGGCGAGGACGGATCGTGCTGGGCGGCGACCAGCGCTGCCAGCCGGGCCGGGTTCCGTGGACGCAGGACGAGCTCGACCGACACGGTGGCCGAGGCGGCGGGCGGCCGGCCGACGCTTGCCTGGCGCCAGCCGGCGACTGACACCTCGGCGCGGTCGGAGGTCGCCACGCCGTGCCACGACACCGAGGCCACCGCGGCGGCCGGGACCGCGCCGATGGCGAGGGCGAGCACCAGGGCCCGTGCGAGCAGGGCACCGCCCGGGCGACGACCAGTCATCGGGGCGACAGGTTCGCGTCGTTCTCATGAGCGCGCAACGCTGGCCAGGTGAACAGTTGGCGACGAGAGCAGCTGCGTTGCAGATGAGCGCTTTCGGCACGCCGTCCTCCGCCCGCGAGGTGGCACGACCAATGCCGGGCACGTCGTGTGCTCGCATCGTGCACGGCGAGAGCTGGCGTGTGAGCACACGCACAGCAGAAGCCGCAAGGAGGGTGTGCCGAGCCGGAAAATCGGCCCCAGTACGGCCAGCCTTCGGTCTGCGTTCGAACGAGTCGTCCGCGCCCTGACCTTGATGTGTCATCGGAAGTTTACTTGGCTGAAGCGAAAGTTCGCGCTGTTGCGACACGGCGGTTGCGCAGGCGTGCCCCAGGTCTGTCACGCTCTGTCACATGACGCGACGCATCCTGAGTTCGTCGGTTCCCCACCGCTCACTCATCGCTGCCGGGGTGGCTGCAGTCACCTTCGGCGCATGGCTCGCAGCAGCCCCGATCGCCTCCGCGGCCTTCCCCGGTCAGAACGGCGATATTGCCTTCGTCTCGACCCGGAACAATGCCGTTGCCGTCTACCAGGTCAACCCGAACGCCGCCAACCTCGGCACGGTTGCCGGCGACGAGGCGGCGACGACCACGCTCACCGATGGAGGGCTGAGCGGCGACGACGCCGAGCCCTTCTACTCGGCCGACGGCACCATGGTCTACTTCTCGAGCAACCGCTCGGGTGACTGGGTGATCTACTCGATCCCCCAGACCGGACAAGAGCCGGCGACCACCCCGGCGGAGCTCTCGCAGGTCTCGGGCTCCGAGAATCACGACGACTACGCCCCCACGGTCTCCCCGAACGGCAAGTACGTCGTGTTCAACCGGGACAACACCGCGCTCTACACCCTCGACACGACGGCGGCGAACGTCCCCGCTTCGGTGTGCCTGCTCTACACGCCGCCGAACGGCCTCAAGGCGTCCTCGGACAACGGCTCCGACAGCCGCCCGGTCTTCGACCCGGCCGATCCCTCCAAGCTCGTGTACGCCGACTCCAACGGCCACCTGCACCTGCTGAGCGGCCTGGCGACGAACAGCGAGCCGTGTGCGGCGAACTCGAACCTGACCGACACCGACCTCTCGGCCGCGGCGACGGTGCCGGCGGGCTCGCCGGCGAGCTGGACGAGCAACTACAGCGACCAGGACCCTGACTGGAACCCGGGCGGCACCGGGATCGTGTTCGACTCGACCCGCGGCGGCGGCCACCAGATCTGGAAGATGGACCTCTCGGCGCTGCCTGCGGTGCAGATCACCCCACTCTGGGCAGGCCAGGTCGGCGGCCCGAACTCGGCGACCCAGCCCGTCTACTCCCCCAACGGGAACGGCATCGCCTTTACCCAGCCCGTCACGCACGCCGGTGTCCAGGTCCAGGACTACTTCGTGACCAACTCGATCGGTGGCCCGCAGTACCCACTCAACGTCGCCACCGACTTGACGCTCACGATGGGCATTCCGCAGAACAGCCAGCCCGACTGGCAGCCCCTCCCCGGCCCGGTTGTGCCAGAGTCGCCGTACCCCGTGCTGCTGCCGGGCGTCGGCCTGCTGGCCGGAGGCATCGTCCTCCTGCTGCGCCGCCGCCGCCTCGACCAGGCGAACGTCTGAGCGACTAACCTCTCCGGGCCATACGGCGTGCGACCGAAACTCAGACTGACCAGGACGGGCCTGCGGTGACTGCGCTGGAAGAGGCACCGAGCCGGGTGCGACCGAGCCTCGACGTCGTCATCCCCGTCTACAACGAGGAGCGCGACCTCGAGCCTTGCGTGCGGCGGCTGCGCGAGCACCTCGACACGACGATCCCGGTGCCGGCGGTGATCACCATCGCCGACAACGCCAGCACCGACGGGACCTGGGTTATCGCCAAGCGGCTCGCGCAGCAGGTGCCCGGCGTGCGCGCCATCCACCTCGAGCAGAAGGGGCGGGGGCGGGCGCTGCGCCGGGCGTGGAGCGAGAGCGAGGCCGATATCGTCGCCTACACCGACGTCGACCTCTCCACGGACCTGAACGCCCTGCTGCCCTTGGTGGCGCCGTTGCTCTCGGGTCACAGCGACGTGGCGATCGGGACGCGGCTGGCGCGCGGGGCGCAGGTGCGGCGTGGCCCGAAGCGTGAGCTCATCTCGCGTATCTACAACCTGATCCTTCGTTCCGTGCTGAGCAACGGGTTCACCGACGCGCAGTGTGGCTTCAAGGCGCTGCGCCGCAGCCATGCCGAGGCGCTGCTGCCGGCGGTGAAGGACAACGCCTGGTTCTTCGACACCGAGCTGCTCGTGCTCGCCGAGCGGAACGGCCTTCGTATCCACGAGGTGCCCGTCGACTGGACCGACGACCCCGACTCACGGGTGCACATCACCAAGACGGTGATCGAGGACCTGAAAGGCGTCAGGCGCCTGCTCGGCGCCCGCCTGCGCGGCGCCGACCGGCTCGACAGCGTGTCGCGGCGTCCCGACGAGACCTCGGAGCGGGCACGGTTCGCCCGCGTCGGCGTGGTGAGCACACTCGTCTACCTCGGACTGTTCCTCCTCTTCCGGTTCGTGAGCCCGCCGTACCTGGCGAGCCTCTGGGCACTGCTCATCGCCTCGGCGGCGAACCTCGTCGCGCACTACCGCTACACCTTCCACGACGACAAGCGGTCCCGTCTGCTCTCTGCGCTCGGCGGCATCATGCTCGCCCTCGGCTCGTCGCTGCTCATGACCAGCCTCGGGTTGCTCGTCGCCGGGACCTTCTTCCCCGGCTCGCTCCTCGCCGCGCTCGGCTTCCTCGTCGCCGGGACGGCGATCGCCGCCGTGCTCCGTTTCGCCATCTTCACCGCGATCATCTTCGACACCCGCCACCAGGCCACACGCGTCTGAAGCCGTTCCAGCGAGCAGAGCGGCGCGGCTGACGCCGGGCCTTCGGTAGCGCGTGTCGCTCGTGGAACCTGCTGACGCGGCTGCCAACGCGGCGCGGGCGCACGACACCTGGCTGGCGATGCGCCGTCTGTGCGACGCCCGCAGCGGGCTGTACCACGAGCCGGCGCCGGCCGACCACGTGCCGGCCTGGTTGGCGGCCTGGCTGCCGGGACTCGGACGGCGCGTGGGGCGCCGCGGCGTCGCCTCCTTGTGGCCCTTTGCCAACGCCTGGGCGGCCACCCGTGCCCTTGCCACGCTCGAGCCGCCGGCCGGCGGCGGCACCGATCCCGGCGCGAGCGCCGGCGACAGCAGCTCCGCGGAAGGCGCGAGCTGGCGGGAGGTGCTCGACGCCCACATGGGCGCGCTCGGGCCGTACGCGTTGCCGGGCACGCCGCTCGACCCCGCGGACGCTGCTCCACTGCGCCTCGAGGCCGCGACCTTCCACCCGCCGGGCGGGCGCGGCGACGCCTATTACGACGACAACGCCTGGGTCGCCCTCGACCTGTTCGCCCAGCACGACCTCACCGGCGACCCCCGTTGCCTCGCGCTGGCGCGCCGGGTGCTCGATTTCGTCCTCTCGGGCTGGAGCGACGACCCCGCCCTCGCCAGTCCCGGCGGGATCCGCTGGGCCGAGCCCGCCTGGAGCACCACCCGCAACACCTGCTCCAATGCCCCTGCGGCCGAGGCCGCCGCGCTCGCCCACCTGCGGAGCGACGAGCCAGGGCGCCTCGACTGGGCGCGGCGGATCGTCGACTGGGTCGACGCCACGTTGCGCTCCGAGAGCGGGCTGTACTTCGATCGGGTCGAGCCCGACGGCACGGTGCGGCGCGACCTGTGGGCCTACAACCAGGGGACGATGCTCGGCGCCAATGTGCTGCTGTTCGAGGCGACGGGTGAAGCCGCGTTCCTCGAGGGAGCACGGGCGATCGCCGCGGCGGCGGCCAGTTGGCTCGAGCCCTGGGAGGTCCTCGTCGGGCAGCCTCCCGAGTTCCTCGCGATCTACCTGCGAAACCTGTTGCTCCTCGCCGACCACGCCGCGGTCGCGACCGGAGTCGGGCAGATTGCACGCTTCGCGCAATGGGCTTGGGAGCACCAGCGCGACCGAAACGGGCTGTTCCGCACGGGCAAGCTTCAGCTCAACACCACCGCCGGGATGACCGCCCTCTACGCGCTGCTCGCCGGCGCCACGCCCGCGCCCTGAGCCCGGAGGCGGCCTCAGCGGCGGGCGATGTCCGCCAGTCGCGCCGGGATGTCGGCGTCCTCGTCGAGGTGGTAGCTGGCACAGATCCGGTGGTAGCCGTCGGCGACGGTGAGGTGGACCCCGGTGCCGAGGCGGCCGCGCAGCGCCAGCACCGGCGAGAGCCGGTTCCCGGCGTCGACCTTGGCGAGGTCGCGGGCGACGGCGGGGTTGTCGGAGGGCAAGAGCGCCAGCGCGCTCGCGCGCAGCAGGTCCTTCGCCTTGCGCTTGACAAGCGGTGCGCGCTCCAGCGCGGCGACGGCGTGCTCCGCAGCGGCGTCGTTGAGCAGCAGCGTCAGGTAGTCCTTCGCCGCAGGGTAGTCGTGCTCGTCCGGTTCCTCCTTCCAGCGCTCAGGTGGGGGGGCGACCGAGCGCAGAGGCTTGCCGCCCTTGCCCGCGGCGTCGCCGGGCGCCGGCGCCTCCGCGGTGGCGTCCCCGTCGAGCGCCGCCCCGTCGGTGCCCGGTACGCCCACGCTCACAAGCGACTTCCTGACCTTCTTGGCAGTCTTGGGCATCGAGGCCCCCTTTCGTCACACCGTTGGCGAGCTCGCACCGGTCACCGGAGAGACTTGGCGAGCGGCTGCGTCGGGAGCTGCGGCGCCGGCGGTCGCCCCGCCGTCCCCGTCGCCCCCTGCCCCGGTGCTGGGCGGGGCGGTCCCGATCCGCTGCAGGAACGAGCCGAGGTTGCCCTGCGCGGCGAGCGAGGCGAGGGGGTCACGTCCCCGCCCACGCAACACGATCGCCGCTCCTACCGCGGCGAGCATCCCGATCACCGGCCCGGCGAAGTACGGCCACAGGTGGGCGTAGTCGCCGCGAACCAGGTCCGGCGACAGCGAGCGGACGGGGTTCATCGAGGCACCGCTCACCGGCCCGAAGCCGATGCCGGCGATCGCGATGTACCCCCCGACGGCGACGGCCGAGAGCGTGCCCACGTTCTGCGCCCCCGACGCCGTGCCGAGAACCACGGTGATCAGCCCGAAGGTGAGCAGGGCCTCCATCCCCATCGCCGCCACATCGCTCACGCCACGCCCGGGAAGCGTGGCGCCGAGGTTGCCGGCCGAGCCGAGCAGGGCGCGCACCACCAGGCACGCCAGGTAGCCGCCGACGAGCTGGGCGACGAGGTAGATCGGGACACGACGCAGCGGGAATTCGCCACGCAGCAGGAAGGCGATCGTCACGACCGGGTTGAAGTGGGCGCCGGAGAGCGCGCCGGTCGCGAGGATCAGCGCCATGACCATGATCGCCGGCACGACGTAGTGCGCCGGCGCGGAGATCACCCCGGGATACGAGGCGACGACGACGGCCGAGCCTGCGCCGGCGAGGAGGAGGAAGAAGGTCCCGAGCGCCTCGGCGAACCAGCGGCGCCACTCGAGGCTCAGGTCGCCGAAGTTGCGCATCCACAGTGGCCCGTAGCCGAGGAGGCGGGCCATGGCAGGCGAGACCTCGCGCGCGTGCTCCCCGGCCTCGACGCCCGGAGCCGTGCCCGGCGTCCTGCCCGGCGCAGACCTCCCGGTCGGGTCGGCAGCCGGGTCGACGCTCACGAGCGGGCGCGCCGGCGCGCTCGCGAGCGCCCGGCGGGATGCGCTGTCAGCCTCCGTGACATGAACGCAGCGTAACCGGAAGGTGAACGGCAGGTGGCGACCAGAGGCGGGCGAGGCCTCGCCACACGCGCCCGATGCCGCTCCGCCGTGTGCTCAGACCTCGAGCACGAGCTTGCCGCTGTAGCCGCCCTGCTCCCCGACGCGGTGCGCCTCGGCCGCCTCGGCGAGCGGGAAGGTGCCGGCCACGGACACGTGCAGCGCCTCCTCCTCGACGAGGGAGGCGATCTCGTCGAGCGCGGCGCCGTCGGGCTCGACGAGAAAGGCGGGCGCCCCGACCTCGCGAGCGGCCGCCCGCTCCGCCAGCCCCTCGGGCAGCCGCGGCGTGGCGACGAGCATGCCGCCCGGACGGATCACCTCGAGCGCGCGCTCGCTGTACTCGCCGCCGACGAGGTCGAGGACCACGTCGACGTCGTCGACCTGCTCCTCGAACGGCTGCTCGGTGTAGTCGACGAGCTCGTCGATCCCGAGCTCGGAGAGGTAGTCGAAGTCCTCGGCGCGCGCCGTGCCGATCACGTAGGCGCCGCGCGACTTGGCGATCTGCACCGCGAGGTGCCCGACGCCGCCCGCTGCCCCGATGACGAGCACGCGTTGCGCGGGCTGCACGTCGGCGGTGTCGACGAGCGCCTGCCAGGCGGTGAGCGAGGCGAGCGGCAACGCGGCGGCCTCGACGAAGCCGATCTCGGCCGGCTTGAGCGCAAACTGCCGGGACGGCGCGACCACGTGCTCGGCGTAGCAGCCCGCCTGGCGCGGGAACCACGGCATCCCGAAGACCTCGTCGCCGGCATCGAACCGGGTCACCCCGTACCCGACGGCGTCGACCACCCCGGCGACGTCCCAGCCGAGCACGAGCGGCGGCGGCCCGAGCACGTCCGCCTGGCCCGCGCCGGCTCGGGTGCGCCAGTCCACCGGGTTGAGCCCGGCGGCGCGCACCGCGACGCGCACCTCGGTCGGCAGCGGCTCGGGGAGCGGGCGCTCGGCGAGGCGCAGCTCCTCCGGGCCGCCATAGCGCTGCAGCTCGACAACCCGCATCGTCGTCACGTCCCGCTCCTCGCCTTCGGCCGGTCGGGCCGCGGCCCGACGCCGCCTTGCCTCACGTTATTCGGCAACGGCCGGACCTGCCCACCCGACGAGCCGCGGGGCGAGCGGGCCGCCGGTCTCGCGGCGCGCCGAGCGGCCGGGCCGCCGGTCTCACGGCGCGCCGAGCGGCGGGCTGCGGTCTCAGGGCGCGACGAGCCGCGGGCGGGCGGGCCGCCGTCTCATGGCGCGACGAGCCGCACCGCGAGCGGCAGATCCATCGACGATGTACCGACATGGAGCGTGTAGTCTCCCGCGACCGGCCGGAAGCGCCCGCCGATGAAGGCCTCGAAGGCGGAGGTCGGGACATCCAGCGCGACATCGGCCGACGCGCCGGGCGCCAGCTCGACCCGGCCGAAGGCGGCGAGCACGATCGGCGGCTCGCCCGCCGCGGCCGGGAAGGAGAGGTAGGCCTGCACGACCTCGCTTCCCGACCGGCCGCCGGTGTTCTCGACGCGGACCGTCGCGGTGACTCCGCCCGGCGAACGGCTCAGCGAGAGCCCGCTCAGGCCGAAGCTCGTGTAGGAGAGCCCGAAACCGAAGGGGAACAGCGGTCGAACCCCATGCGCCGCGTCGTAGCGGTAGCCGATCTGAAGCCCCCCGGCGAACTCGACGGTGCCGTCCACGCCCGGCCAGGCGGACAAGGCGCCGGTCGGCACCCCGTCGCCGCTCGCCGGGAAGGTCACCGGCAGGCGCCCGGACGGGTCGCTTGCGCCAAAGAGCACGGCGGCGGTTGCCGCGCCGTCCTCCTCACCGGGATACCACGCCTCCAGCACCGCCCCGACGCGGGACAACCACGGCATCAGCACCGCCCCGGGCGTATCGAGCACGACAACCGTGCGCGGGTTGACGGCGGCCACCGCGGCGATCAGCGCGTCCTGCGTGCCGGGCAGCGAGAGATCGGGCCGGTCCGCGCCCTCGCTCGAGGGAGCCTCGGCGAGCACCACCGCCACGCTGGCCGCACGGGCGGCAGCTACGGCGCGCTCGATCGAGGGCGTCTCGTCCTGCCAGCCGAGGCGGGGCGGGCTTGCCCCGACCAGCGGGAACCAGAACAACGTCACTCGGTAGCGGTGCCCGGCGCGCAGCTTCGCCGCCACCTGCCAGGTCCAGCCGACGTGCTGCCCGCCGTCGGCCAGCAGCAGGTGGCCGTCGAGGTCGAGCCAGGCGTCCCCCCGGTCGGTGAGCGAGATGGCGTACCAGCCGCTCGTCGGGGGATCGACGACGAGCCGCAGCCGGTCGAGGTCGGCGAAGTCACGCGGCGGGATCGAGCCGACGCCGGTGGCGCCGTCGCGGACGAGCCCCTCGAGCACCGTCCGGGCGGCGCGCTCGGCCCGGCTGAGTCGCGGCGCGCTGCGGCGCCCGCCGGGCCGCGCAGGAGCCGGCCTCGCCCGGTCACCGCCCGTCGCGGCGCTCGGCGTCGGCGCTGGGCGGCCGAGGGCGGTGGTGGCGACGAGGTCGGCGTCGCTCGAGACCACCGCCGGACCGGCGATCGCCGGGAGGGGGACGCCGGGCAACGGGCCGCCGACATCGTCGACGCGCGTCGCCCGCCCGACCCGGGCTCGGATCGCGCCGCGGGGGGTGCTGGCGAACGGCGCCGTGACGTGCGCGCTGCCCTCCCCGGCCGTCGTCGCCGCCGGGCCGGCGCCGGCGCCGATCAGGGCGATCGAGCGCGGGTGGGGGACGAGGGGGAGCAGACCGCCCTGGTTGCGCAGCAGCACCATCGACTCCTCGGCGGCGTGCTCGGCGAAGGCGGCGTGGCTGGGGCGATCGACCTCCGCCCCTGGGCGCAACGGCGGCGGGTGCTCGACCAGCCCGAACCGGAACATCGTCTCGAGCACGTGCGCGCCCGCGGTGTCGAGGCGGGACAGCGGCAGCGCACCGGAGTCGACGAGGCGCCCGAGCACGCCGCGCCGACGCCGGCTTGATCGCGTCGACGCCGGAGTCGATGGCGGCAACCGGGTCGTCTACCGCGCGCAGATCCGAGCGCAGGAGGCCGTCGAAGCCCCAGCCGGCGAGCTGCCGGACGAGCGCGACGTTCTGGCAGGAGCGCACGCCCTCCAGCTCGCCGTAGGCGCACATCACCGATCCGACGTGCGCCTGCTGCACCACGGCGCGAAAAGGGGCGTCGTAGATCTCCTCGAGGGCGCGTTGCGACACCGACTGCGCGATCGAGGTGCGGTCCGTCTCCTGGGTGTAGGCGGTGAAGTGGGTCGCCTCGGCGGCGAGCCCGGTCGACTGGATGCCGTCGACCTCGGCCACCCCGAGCGCCGAGGCGAGCGCCGGGTCCTCGCCGAAGCTCTCCCAGGCGCGGCCGGCCTCGGGGACGCGCACGAGATTGAGGCTCGGCGCCTGCACGACGTCGATCCCCTTGCCCCTGGCCTCCTTGCCGATCAGCCGGCCGTAGGCCTCGGCGAGGGCGGGGTCGAAGCTCGCCCCGATGCCGATCGGGGCGGGCAGCTGGGTCACGTTGTCAGCGTGGTAGGCGATGCCGGCGGCGCCGTCCTGCAGCACGAGCGGCGGAATGCACAGCGCCGGGACGCCGGCGAGCTGGTTCTCGTACGGCCCGTGGTAGCGGATGACGACGAGGTCGAGCTTCTCGGCGAGATCCATCCGGGCGAGGACCTCCGAAGCGAGGGAAGCCGGGCTGCGGTTGCGCTCGCCGGCGGGCGTCGCCCACGGGCAGCGCGCCGGGCGCTGCGCCGGGCGTTCCCGCCGCAACGCGCCGGCGCGCCCCGCAGCGACGAGCGCGAGCGACCCGGCGACGACCGCGGCGCAGGCTCGAAGTCCGCGGGCCGTCCGGCTCCGGCGCACTCGAGGTCTAGGCGGCGCCGATCGAGACCGCGGTGCCGACGGCGCCCTCCAAGCCCCCGCCTTCGGCTTGGGCGTCGCCCTCGGCGACGACCTTGCCGCTCGAGGAGAGCACCCAGTCGCCGCGCAGGTCCGGCGTGGCGACGATCGCCACGGGGGCGCCCGAGCCGGCAGCGAGGACGTGGTGCGCCTTGTTGCTCGGCCAGCTGACGGCGTCACCGTTCGAGGCGAGGACCTCGAGCCCGCCGGTCTCCAGGGCGACGCCCACCGCCCGGCTGCCCGCGGGCAGCTTGACCGCGCCGTGCACGGCGGCGGCCGAGCCGAAGCCGAACACCTTGCCGCTGGCGGACATCACGACGTAGCCCTTGTCGCCGGGCACAGCAGCGATGCCGATGGCAGGGTCGGCGGCGGAAAGCCCGCTGGTGTTGCCGTAGCCCTTCGCGTCGCCGAGGCCGAGCACCGTGCCGTTGGACTCGAGCAGCCAGTAGCCGAGGCCGCTCCCCGTCGACGCGATGCCGACCACCGCCGAGGTGGGCTTCTCGAAGCGCAACGGCGGCGCGTCGCCGAAGTTCGTCACCGTCCCGTCCGCCTGGGCGATCCAGTAACCCTCGGCGTCGTGGGTGGTGGCGATGCCGACCGCGGCCGATCCCGCAGGCCCGGCGACGCCGCCGAGCGAGGGCAGCGCGCCGAAGCCCAGGACGGCGCCGCCGCTCGTGAGGACGCGGTAGCCGTCGTTGCGGTAGGGGATCTGCAGCGTCGCCACGGTCGCCGAGGGGCCGGGCCCGTGCGCCTTGTTCGAGGCGGTGATCGTGAAGGCGTAGGTGGACAGCGCCGAGAGGTCGTGGAAGGCGTAGGACCGATCCGTGGCCGGCACGCTCGCCCCGGCCGGCCGGCCGCCGTCGAGCGGCAGGGCATTGACCGTGTACGAGGTGACCGGCGAGCCGCCGTCGCTGAGCGGCGGCACCCAGCGCAGCACGGTGGTCGTGCCGCTCGAGCTGACGCTCGCCGAGGCGGGCGGGCTCGGGGCGCTGGCCTCGTAGGAGAACACCGGCCGGGCCGTGCTCGTGCTGCCCGACGGCGTGACGACGGTGATCTTCACGCTCGTCCCGGGCTTGCCCGGGGCTGCCGCGACGCCGAGCAGGAAGGGGTCGCCGTCGGGGTAGTACGTCGGGATCGGCAGCCTGAGCAGCGTCGCCTTGTTCGGCCCGAAGTACACCGCGGTGGCGCTGTCGAGGTTGAAGCCGACGAGCAGCACCTGGGTGCCGCCCGAGGCCGGCCCCTTGGCCGAGCTGGCGCCGAGCAGCGTCGGGTGCCCGGTGTCGTAGTAGACGAAGGTGTCGGTCTTCGGGTTGACGTGCCCGCAGCCGCTCAGGGTGCAGGGGATGACGACGGCCGGGCCCGGCAGGTACGCCGGCAGGCGCACGGTCAGCTCGTGGTCGTTGATGTGACGCAGCACGACGGCGATGGAGAACTCGTAGACCGGCGAGGCGATCGCCTCGACGCCGACGAGGTCGACGTCGGACATGCCGTTGCCGTGCACGGTGACGACGGTGCCGCCGGTCTGCGGCCCGCCGGTCTTGGAGATCCCCGTGACGGTGGGGATCCCGGCGTAGGCGAAGGGCGACGTGTTGCTCTTGCCCCCGAAGGACTGCACGGTGACCCCGCCCTTGAGCTGCTGCGGCAGGGCGCCCGGCAGCGGGCCTGCCGGGGATGCCGGCGGCATGATCTCGATCTCTCGGGAGGTCTCGTACAGGTACGGCGTCGAGGTCTGGCTGTTCGGGTCGTTCCAGGGCCCGAAGTCGACCCAGCCGGCGTTGCCGACGAGCAGCCAGTCGAGGTTCCTGCCGCGGATCACGACCGGCGAGGTGCCGGCGGCCGACGCCGGGTTCGGCGTGACGGAGGTGATCACCGGCGTCGCCGCGTAGTCGTACTCCGTGGCGGACTCGATCGCCTCGGTCTCGGGCGGCGTGACGGGCACACCGTCGGCCTCGTAGACGATCGCTCCGGACAGGCCGGGCTTGATCGGGTCGGTCGGGCTGGCCCCACCGGCGCTGTTCACCACCACCTGAACCTGGCAGTCCGATCTCGGGTCGAAACCGGTCCCGGTGCTGCACGAGGTCGTCGCCACCTCCGGCGGCACCCTGGCGAGCAGCTCGCTGCCCGACAGGACGCGCACCTCGGTCGCCGCGACGCCGCCGAAGGTGACCGAGGTGACCGCCCCGCCGGCCTGGAAGCCGGCGCCGTGGATCTCCACGGTGTTCCCGCCACGCAGGTTGCCGCCGTCGGGGCCGATCAGCGACACGGTCGGCGTGCCGCCGGCCGTCGTGCTCGGCGCGACGTAGCCGAACTCCGACGCCGGTGCGGGGCTGCTCGTCACGAGCACGCCGCCCGAGCGCTCCGACACCGTGACGTCGACCGTGGTCGGCGAGGCGAGCGGCGCCGCCCTCGGCGTGGTCGGCGCGGCGGGCGAAGTGACCACGATCGAGGTCGGGCTCGAGGAGACCACGGTCGCCTTGGTCGAGCCGAAGTCGACGACGAGCCCGGCGCTCGACGCCGGGAGGTTCGTGCCGCTGATCGTCACCGTCGTGCCTCCGGCGACGCTGCCCGTGTGCGGGCTGAGGGCGGTGACCGCCGGCACTTTCGGGCCGCTCGTGGCGTGGCCCGTGGCGAGCGCGCACAGGTTGGCGGCGAGGCCAGGCTGCCCCGCCGCGCCGACGAGGACCGGCGTGCCGAGCCCCGTGACTCGGTTGTAGTCCGGACCGGCCGAGTAGCCGTCGTTGAGCCCGAAGATGTCGTTGTCGCCGGAGAGCACCTGGGTGAAGGACGCCGCGTAGGCGCTCTTGTTCGGCCGCGATCTGGTACAGCTCCGGCAGCACGAAGCCGAGGTCGTGCCCGCCGGCGTTGGAGGGCAGCTTCGAGCAGCCCGGCGAGTCGGCGATGAGGGCGAGCGCGGCGGCCCACTGCGGCGCGGCTGCCGACGTGCCGCCGATCACGATCCAGCCCGGCGGCAGGGGGTTCTTCTGGCCGCTCGTGCCGGTCGGCCCGGTCGGCCCGCTCGCGCCGCTCGGCCCGCTCGCGCCGCTCGGCCCGCTCGCGCCGCTCGGCCCGGTGGCACCGACCGGGGCGCCGGCCACCGGCCGGGGCTCCGGGGCGCCCGGCGCGCCGGTTGCCGGCGCGTGGGTCACCGGCGCCGGCGCGCAGCGCGCCCGGCAGCGCCGGGCTCGACGCGGCGATGTTCGTGAGGCGAGCACGGCCGCCGAGCTCGCTCGGCAGGTGCAGGACCGGCCGCATGCGGGCGCTGCCCGAGGAGGCGATGAAGGCCTTGGAGAACACCACCACGCCGCGGAAGTCGTCGGCCGCGCCGGCGACGTCGGGCACCGCGCGGGGGCCGTCCTTGGTGCCCGCCACCCCCGAGTCGGCCTGCCAGGCCGGGCTCTTCCAGGCGTTGGAGTTGCCGCCGCCGCCTGCCCCCATTCCGCGCCGTCGTTCCAGGTCGTCTCTTCGGGCGGCGTGGTGTCGGTCTCGAGCGAGGCGCCGCCCACGCCGACCACGTACGGCTGGCTCGCCGGGTCGTCGACCGAGCGGTAGGGGGCGGCGGGCGAGTTGCCCTGGCTGAACTGGCTGCGCGCACAGGTGTCGGCGCCACTGTCGCCCGACGAGGCGAGCACCGTCATCCCCTCGGCGGCCGCCTCTTCGAAGATCGCGTCCTCGACCTGCAGCTCGCCGGGCGCCTCGTCCTCGACCTGGGTCTCGCACGCGCCGTAGCTGATCGAGAGGATGTTGGCCCGGTCCTGGGAGACGATGGTGTCGTACTCGTCGATGTCGGAATCGGCTGTCGCTGGGGCGTCGTAGACCAGGATCTTGGCGTCCGGGGCGAGGGTGACGAGCTCCTCGATGTCGAGGGTCGCCTCCGGTCCCGCGCCGACGTAGCGGTAGCCGTCGACGCGCACCAGCTTCAGCTGGTCGGTGCGCGACTGGCCGAAGAAGCACTTCTCGAAGGTGGCGATGTCGCTCAGCGAGTAGGGGTCGGACTCGAACAACGCGATGGTGATCCCCTGGCCGAGGTCGCCGTGGGTGAGCAGGCCGGAGAAGCCGTAGGCGTTGGCGATCGAGTCCTCGGTCCAGCCCTCGGTGAACAGCGCCGTGTCGACCGCCGCGGTGCACGCGGTGGGCAGCTTCGACGAGGAGCTCTTGGCGCCCGCGAGGCCGTTGGCGCCGCCGACGCCGGCGCCGGCGAGGGCGAGCTGGCGGGACGCGTTCGAGCCGCCGGGGGCGGAGCCCGGGCCCGGCAAGCCGCCTGCCGTCCTGCCTGCGCTCGCGCCTGCGGTGGCGCTCAGCTGCGGCGACAGGTCCTGCGGGGTCTGGGCGGTCAGCTGGTCGAGACCGAGCACGGCGCTCACCGACGTGGCGAGCGCTCGCGGCAGCAGCGGCGCGCCGGAGGCGGCCCATCCGGTGCTGCCGCCGGCCAGGCGATAGCCCGAGATGCCGGTGTGGAACATCGCCTCCACCTGCGCGGCGGTGCCCGACGCCGGCACGAACATCCGGTCGGCGGGCAGGGCGCCCACCTTCAGCCCGCCGCTGCGCAACGCGCGCACCGCCTGCTGCAGGCTCGACTCGCTCGGCCCGAACGTGGCGGAGATCTCGGCCGGAGTCAGGTAGTGACGGTACGCCGGCGACGCCGGGTTGCTCACAGCCGCTGCGTAGGCAGCCAGACCCGCCGGGTCGCTCGGGCGCAACGCCAGGCCGACCTGCATCGGCGCCTCGGCCGGGAGGGCACCGAGCCGCTCCAGCCCCTCCGGCACGGCGACCGCTGCCCCGACGGCGACGAGCTGGCGAGCCAGCGCCGCTCCGGGGGCGGCGGCGGACACGCCCTCGGCGGGCCGGCTCGAGCTCACCGAGTGGACGGCCGGGTGGGCCGCCGGGCTCGACGACGTCTCGGCGAGGACGATCGGCGCGGCGATCGCCGCGGCGAGGACCGTGGCCAGCAGCGGAGCACCGGGAAGGCGAGAGCGACGCCGCGCGCCGCCGACGCGGGTGCCGCCGCGCCCGAGTGCCCCCGCCGTGACGGCGAGACGTACCGCCCCGAAGGGCTGGTGGCGAAACGAGCGGGCCGAGCCGGGGATCGAGCTCGCTGCTTGCATGCGTCCTCCTCACTGCCTGGGTGCGGCAGTGGAGGTCCCGTCCACCCCGCCGCATCCGCTAGCCGCCGTGCCGGCACGGCTGCCCGGTTGCGGAATCGGTATGGTTCTAGCAGGGCATACGCTTGCGGGTCAACGCGGGGGAAGTGGCACGGCCCCCTCCCCGCAGGGCCCAGCAGCCCTCACGAGCATGGTGTTCGACGCCACGAGAGGCAATGGATGACCGCATCGGACGTCGCCAGCCGAGCCGACGTCGAGGCGTACCGCCGCGACGGCTATCTCGTGCTGCCGGAGCTGCTCGACGCCGGTGAGCTCGACGAGCTGCGCGCCGAGAGCGTGGCGATCTGCCGGGGTGACCTCGGCCCCATCGAGGGTGCGGAGCCGGCGCTGCCGGGCGACGGCGACGACGAGGACGTGTTGCGGCGCTTCCTGTGCGTGCACTTCCCCCACAAGATGTCGGCGCGCCTTGCCCGACTGCTCGCCCACCCCGCCCTCGTGGACGTGCTCGTGCAGCTGATCGGCCCCGACGTGAAGGCGATGCAGTCGATGCTCTTCATCAAGTCCGAGGGCAAGCCGGGGCAGGCCTGGCACCAGGACGAGTACTTCATCCCGACCCGCGACCGCTCGCTCACCGCGGCGTGGATCGCCCTCGACGACGCCACCGTGGAGAACGGCTGCCTGTGGGTCCTCCCCGGCTCGCACCGGCCGGGGATCATCTATCCGGGACGGCAGATCGACGACGAGCGTTTCGACTGCACCCACGAGGCCTACCGCTTCCCCTACCGCGACGACGACGCCCTCGCCGTCGAGCTGCCCGCCGGGGCAGCGGTCGTGTTCGACGGGCACCTGCTGCACCGCAGCCTGCCGAATCGGGCGCAGCGCGGGCTGCGCCGGGCGGTGGCGAACCATTACATGAGCGCCCATTCCCTGCTGCCCTGGCGCAACCCGCGCGACGGCGAGCACATGGCGATCGTCGACGACCGGGACATCGTCCTCGTCGCCGGCGAGGACCCCTACGCCTGGAAGGGGATCGAGGAGCGCCACCGGCCGTTCCTGCGGCCCGACCGGCAGGGCGGCTGCGACCGCTGAGGGCCAGCCGCAGCGCCGCTCAGGCCGGTGCGGCGAGCGGCGCGAGCGCGGCCCGGCCGGCGAAGCGGGCGTCCGCGCCGCACTCGGCTTCGATGCGCAACAGCCGGTTCCACTTCGCCGTGCGCTCCGATCGCATCGTCGAGCCGACCTTGATCTGACCGGTCCGCCACGCAACGGCGAGGTCGGCCAGCCACGCGTCCTCGGTCTCGCCCGAGCGGGCGGAGAGGACGGTGGCGAAGCGGGCGTGTTGCGCCTCCTCGACGACGGCGCGCGCCGCGGTCAGCGTGCCGGTCTGGTTGGGCTTGACGAGCACGGCGTTGGCCACACCGAGGTCGATGCCGCGCCGCAGGCGGCCCGAGTCGGTGACGAAGAGGTCGTCCCCGAGCAGCTGGACGCCGTCGAGTGCCGTCGCGGCGAGCCGCCAGCCGTCCCAGTCGTCCTCGGCCATCACGTCCTCGAGCGAGACCACGGGGAAACGCCGCGTCCAGCGGGCGAGCTCCCCGGCCCACTCCCCCGGCTCGAGCGAGCGCCGCTCGGTCGCCAGCACGTAGCGGCCGGTCTGCGGCTCGTAGAGGCGGTTGGCCGCGACGTCAACGGCGATCGCCACGTCCGTGCCGGGCTGGAGGCCGGCGGACTCGATGCCGCGGGCCAGCCACTCGAGCGCCGCCTCGTTCGACCCGAGCGCCGGGCCGAGGCCGCCCTCGTCGGCGACGAGGGTGGTCGGCAAGCCCTCGGCGCGGAGCAGCTCCGCCGTGGCGCGGCGCACCCGCCACGCCCACTCGATCGCCTCGGCGAAACAACCCGCCCCGAGCGGCACGGCGAGCACGTCCTGGATGTCGAGGGCACCGCCGGCGTGTGCTCCGCCGGAGAGGATGTTGACCATCGGCAGCGGCAGGAGGACCCCTCCGGGCGCTTGCGCCGGCGCGCCCGCCTGGGCCGGCGCGCCCGCCGGCGGCGACGCTGCGGCACGGTAGAGCGGCTCGCCGCTGGCGGCGGCGGCGGCGAGCGCAGTCGCCACCGAGACGGCGAGGACCGCGTTCGCGCCGGCACGGGACAGCGCGCTCGTTCCGTCGGCGGAGCGCAACGCCGCGTCGACCGCCGCCTGGTCTACGGCGTCGAGGCCGCGCACCGCGGGGGCGAGGAGCGAGGACACGTTGGCGACGGCGTTGCGCACACCGCGACCGGCGTAGCGCTCACCCCGTCGCGCAGCTCGACAGCTTCGTGGCTGCCGGTGGAGGCACCGGAGGGGACCGCGGCGGATCCGCTGGCGCCCCCGGCGAGTTGCACCTCGCACACGACGGTCGGGTTCCCACGCGAGTCGAGCGCCTCCCAGGCGAACAGCTCCGCGATGCGGGTCGACCTGCGGAGCTCGTCGGGCTTGCGCAAGCGGGCGGCGTCAGCCACGGCGCGCCCCGCGCACGGCCGGCTGTCGTCCGGAGGACCCCGGCACGGGAGCCTCAGGCATGGAAGATCGCGTCGAGGCCGAGGTCCGAGCTGCGCAACAGGTGCGTGGCAAGGCTCCGCACGGCATCCCGCTCCCCCTCGTCGAGATACTCGGCAGGCGACTTGCCGTCGACCCGGGCGAGCATCAAGCAGGCGGTGTGCGCCACGAGCTCGCCGTCCGGGATCCTCGCCCGGAGGGCCGGCGCGGCCTCTGCGTAGGAGTCGAGGAACCGTGTCGACGTGCCGGCGAGCCGCGAAGCGTCCGCCGGCCGGTGGGCCGCCTTGCAGCCGAGGTGACAGAGGGTGAAGGCGAGGTCGAAGACGGGGTTGCCGAAGTGCGCCACCTCCCAGTCGATCACCCACACCGAGGCGTCGCTGGCGCCGACGAGGACGTTCTTCGGCGAGAGGTCGCCGTGCACCAGGCAGCAGCGGCGACCGTCGTCGAGCAGCGCGCCGGCGAGGTCCTCGATGCGGCCGGCGAGCGCCGGGTGGCGGCCGGCGAGCGTGCGGTGGAAGGGGTCGACGCGCAGCTGGACGAAGGCCTCGAGGTCCCCGAATGCCTCCTCCGCGTGCAGGTCGCCGAACGTCGCGGCGTGCCAGCGCCCGATCAGCGACCCGACGCTCGCCGCGACCTCGTCGTCGACGTGACCGGCGAGCAGGTCGGCCTTCCAGGTGCGTGCGGCGCCGGCCGCCCGAGTCATCACGAGGAGATGCGAGTCGCCGTCGAGCTGCACCACAGCGGGAACCGCACCAGGACAGATCGTCGCAGCCAGCTCCAGCAGCGCGCGCCTCGCGGCTTGCCCGGTCCGGTGTCGCCAGCCATTCCTCCGCGACACGGAGGCGGGGAAGGGCCTGCTTCACCACGAGCTCGACACCTCCGGCGCTCACCGAGAGGACGTCGTTGGAGACGCCTCCCGAGAGCGACTCGACCTCGGTGCTGCCGGACGGGAGCAGGCCGCGCTCGACGAGGTAGCGCGCGACCGTGGCTCGCTCGAGCGTGTACTTCGGCACGTCTGAGCGCCTACCCGGGGAGCTGCTGCAGGAGGGCGACGACCTCGTCGCGGCGGTAGCCGTTGCGCCGAGCGAGCTCGAGCAGCTCCTTGGCCTTCTCGACCACTGCGCCCCGCTCGGGAGTTCCCGCCACGCGGATCGCCCGGCCGCGACCCATCTCGACGAGCCCTTCGTCGCGCAGCATGCGCAACGATCTCAGCACCGTGTTGGTGTTCACGCCCAGCACGGCGGCGAGGTCCCTGGCCAACGGCAGCCGTTCGCCCGGCCTCGCCTCCCCCTCGGCGATCGCACGGCGGATCTCGGCGGCCACCTGCTCGTGGAGGTACGTCGGGTCGCCGCGGTCGACACCCTCCAGACGAAGCCAGGCCGCACCCGTCGCCGTCGCCGCCGCGGCGCGCACTGTGGCGAGCCGGGCGCGCCTCGCTGTGCTCATGGCGCCAACGACACTAGTGACAGGGCAGAACTGCCGCCGCCGCGTCACGGCGTGGTGCCCCGCCGGACCTGCAGCCGCGCCCCAACTGACGGTCGACGTCACTGCATCACCCGACTGTGGTCGCCGGCGCGACGACCCAGTACCATGTGACGCGGCACGCGGTGCGGAGCTGCTCGAGGGCAGAGCTGCGCAGGCAACCACGGAGAGGTGCGAGAGCGGCCGAATCGGACTCACTGCTAATGAGTTGACCTGGGAGACTGGGTCCGAGGGTTCAAATCCCTCCCTCTCCGCTGCAGGTCAGTGGCACTTTTCGAGCGCCCGGCCGTCGCGCGGCGCTGAGCACCACGCTCGCCAGGCGAATCAACGAGATCACCCCTTGACCGCTCCGGTCAGTATTCCCGACATGATCCAGCGCTGCGCGGCGATGTAGATGAGGATGACGGGCAGGATCGTCATCAGCACATCGGCGGACACCAGAGCCCAGTTCGAATTGATGACCGATGCGGCCGTGCCGAAGAAGTTGTACACGGAGAGGGTCATCGGCCAGTTGGACGCGCTGCCGAGAAGGTAGAGGGGGTTGATGAAATCGCTCCACACGTTGAGCACGTTGAGGATCCCGCACGTGACCAGCGCCGGCCTCAGCAACGGCAGCATGATCGTGAGGAACGTGCGCATCGGCGAGCACCCGTCGATGAAGGCAGACTCGTCGAGCTCCCGCGGCACCGAGTCAACAAAGGCGTAGATGAGGAAGACATCGAAGGGGATCATCTGCGACGCATAGACCAGGATGATCCCGACCTGGGTGTCGAGCAGGTGCGTGAACTGCATCACCTTGGTCAGGGTGACGTAGTTCGTCGGGATAGCGATACCCATGATCAGGAGAAAGTAGATGACGATGTGCCCGCGGCTCTGGCGCCGAGCCAACGCGAAGGCCCCGAGAGCGGCCAGCAGGACGGCGAGCGCGGTGGACCCGAATGAGTACAGGAGGCTGTTGAAGAAGGCCTGCAGCAGATGGGCCTGGGCGTTGACTGCTGCGAAGTTGCCCCACTGCGGGTGTGACGGCGGCGAGGGGGACATGGAGGCAGCCGCACTCGCTGTCTTCAATGAGTTGACGACGACGACGTAGATCGGCGCCAGCGCAATAACCCCCGCACCACCCGCAATCAGATGGTTGATCGTGGCTTGGATGGCGCGCGTAAGGACCTCATCTCTGAACAGCCCCGGGCCGGCGTATGAGCCGAATCACTACGAAGCTCATGGCGAGCATGACGATCAGGAACACGCTGGAGAAGGCCGTGGCGAGGCCGTACTGGCCGAGACCGAAGACACTGAAGATGGTCGTATAGACGGTCTGGGTGGCGTAGCCAGGGCCTCCGTTGGTGAGCACATAGACGACATCGAACACGCGCATGGCGTACACGAGGTTGACCACGGTCGTCACGGCGAGGACGGGCCTCAGCATCGGCAGGGTGATGTGCCAGAAGGACTGCCATGGGGAGGCGCCGTCGCAGGACGCTGCCTCGTAGAACTCGCGGGGAATCGCCAGCAGCCCGGCGATCAGGATCACCATGATGTAACCGACACCCTTCCAGGTGTCGACGCCGATCACGCTCCAGAGCGCGAGGTGGATATCGCCTAGCCAATCCTCCGCGAGACTGCCGAGGTCGAGCGCCCGGAGCGTCGAGTTGAGCAGCCCCACTTCAGGGTCGAGGATCGATTTGAAGACGATCCCCACCGCCACCATCGGCAGAAGATTCGGGATGAAGATGAGGGCTCGGTAGAGCGCCGAGAGCCGCTTGATGCCGCTGGTGAGGAGGATGGCCAGCGCGAGCCCGACAGCGGTCTTGAGAATGATGGTCGCGAAGGTGAATATCAGCGTGTTCTCGATCGCCGTGAGGTAAAACGAATGAGGCTGGAAGAGCGTCTCGAAATTCCGAAGTCCGACCCACGTGAGCCTGGTCGAGTAGGCGTTCCAGCTGGTGAACGAGAGGCCGATACCGAGCAGCCCGGGCAGGAGCACGAAGAGGGAGTACAGGCCTAGCGCCCCACCCGCGAACCAGGTCGGGTAGGCACGCTGAGCGATACGCGCCCGTCGATGACGCCGTGAGGCCGCGCGTCGGGCCCGGCTGCCGCGCAGCGCCCGGTCGTGCAGCGTCAGTGATGCCACTTCGGCGGATCCTTTCAACCTTCAGGAATGCTGTCCGGGCCGCGAAGGCAGGCCGGGCCTCTGCCCGGCCTGCCTTGCGGAGAGAACAACTTCTCGCCGAGGGAGAGCAACAGTCAGTCGATGGTCGTCAAGACCAGTGCGGGTCGCCGGCCTCCTGGGCTTCCTGCGCTCGTCGCATGTCGATGTTCTTGAGCACCTGCAACGGGGTCAACTGACCCGTGAACATGGCTGTGATATCGGTAGCGACATTACCCCATTGTGGGTTCGCGTAGTTGACCGAGACCTGGTAGGTGGCGATCGGCGACAACTGGTACTGCTTGAAGAACGCCGCCTGAGCCGGGCTCCACTTGGACTTCACGCCGGAAAAGTCCAGCGTGAGGAACGTGGACGTGTGCCGGATCATGTAGTTGAGGTTCTGCGGTTCTGCCAGGAAATCGAGGTACTCCAGAGCTCCCGCGACGTGCGGACCGCCCTTGTAGACGAACTTGGTAGGAGCCTGAGGATTGGCCGGGATCAACTGGTTGTTGAGGATCGGCATCGGGAAGAAACCGAACCGCGACACCGGGACCTTCGGGTAAGCGGCGTTGATCACGGACGGGTAGGCGACGCTCCACACGAACATGGCGTACTTCCCGCTCGCCAGCGCCGCGGGCGCATTTGCAACCGTGTCAGTCTCAGGCGTAGGTCCGAAATACCCGTCGGTGTGCAGCGTATTGATCTGGTTCATGGCTTCCAGCGCTACTCGGGTGCCCGCGAACGTCGCCTTGTTGTCGTTGAGCCGAGCGGCCAAGCCGGGGTGGAGCTTCTCCATCTGTGGGCCAGCCTCGAAGAACCATAGGGTCTGGTGCCAGCCGTCGCTGAGCGGTTCGTAGATCGGGTCGATGCCTGCGGCCTTGAGCTTGGCGCAGTCGGCCACGAACCCAGCGTACGTGGTCGGGACGCTGGTTATCCCCGCCTTCGCGAAGTCGTTCTTGTTGTAGTCGATGACCCAGTCGCCGCCCACGGTGTCCCAGATGGTTTGTCCGTACAGCTTGCGCCCGATGGTCGACTGGGCGCGTATCAGCGCATCCTCTCGGCTCACCCAGGGCTGGTTGGACAGGTCAACCGCGTGCTGCTCGACCTCGTACGTGAGCTGCAGGCCGGCTTGTGTTGGTTGGCCCATGTAGATGTCCCCAGGCATCTGGCCTGAGTTGAGCTTCGTGGTGAGAAGCGTCTGGTAGGTGCTGTCCGGCACGGGGTCGTACTGGACGGTGATACCCGTCTGTTGCTGGAACTGCTTGGCCAGCTGCTCCTCGGCGGGCTGCACCCAGCCCTGGTCCAGAAACACCGTCAGGGTGTAGTTACCCTTCGCCAGCTGGGCGCCTGCTCCCGGTGAGGTGACCGCGACAGCCCCGAGGCCCGCGAGGACCGACGCGGATACCGCTGCCGCCGCGAAACGATTTTTCGGGTGCTTGGCGCGAGGCAATAATGGCATCGGCGATTTCATCATTATCTCCTTTGTCTTGTCTTCGACCGTGATAGTTGTTGTCATCTCTCTGTTGGTGATTGCGACTAGGACATCTTGCGGCAGTGATGTGCTCAACGGGGAGTGCCTGACAGAGGGGGATGTAACGCCACTTCCACCACCGGCACGAGGACATTTGGCTTTCGTAAGGGCAGCTCCAACGTCAGGGTCCCCGGTGGCATCCCGGCCATCCGAACGGTGTTAGCTTGTTGCGCGCTGTCCAGCTCCGTCGTGCGGATTTCGGACCCATCGTGCAGGAAGCGGGCGAACTGCGCTCTTCCGGCCAATCCGCTCAAGTGCAGGTGGCGGAACGGCCATGAGAAGACATGGAGGAACAAGCGGTCGCCCTTGGCCGTGTAACGGCAATCCGGCGGCGGTGCGTACGGCGCCGGGCCGCAGCCGTAGATAGCATTGCCGTGCAGGTGCATCCACGCGCCGATCTTTCGGAGGAGCGCGACAGCCCGGTCATCGAACTCGCCTCGGGCGGTCGGCCCGACATTCAGCAACAGGTTGCCGTTTTTGGAGACCCCGTCGATCAGCATCTTGACGACTACTTCGGGAGTTTTCCAGTCGCCGCTGTCGCGGTCGTATCCCCAATTGCCATTGAGCGTCTGGTTCGCTTCCCACATCGCCTGCGTGCCCCTCAGCTGAAGTGGGACGGCAGGTTGGTACTGCTCCGGGCTGGCGACGTCGCCGGTCAGGTCGAGGCGGTCGTTCACCACGATCCCGGGCTGCAGCTCCCGTACCATCTCCATCAGCTGCTCCGATCCCCAGTCGTCACGGCTCTTGCCGCCCCATATCTCCGGGTGCTGGCGGGGACCGTAAGAGAAGTCAAAGAACAGGTAATCGATGTGCCCGTAGCGGGTCAGCAGCTCGCGCACCTGACCGTGCAGGTACGCGCGGTACTTGAGGATGTCTCGCCCCGAGTTGAGGCGCTCGAGATCGTCGTCGTCGCGCTGAGGGTGGAGCCCATCTATAGGGAACTCCGGATGGTGCCAGTCCAGCAGCGAGTGGTACAGGCCTACCTTGAGACCCGCCTCCCTGAAGGCGTCGATTGCGGGCCGGAGCAGGTCCCGCCCTGCAGGCGACTTCGGGGCTTTGTACTCGGTGAGGTCGGAGTCCCACAGGCAAAAGCCGTCGTGGTGCTTGGTCGTCAGGACGAAATACCGCATCCCGGCATCGACGGCTTCCTGCGCCCAGATCGTCGGGTCGTAGAGGTCTGGCTCGAAGAACTCGAAGTACTGGTCGTAGCGAGCGTCGGTGAGGCGCTCATGGTGCTTCACCCATTCACCGCGAGCCGGCACCGCGTAGATGCCCCAGTGAATGAAGAGGCCGAACCGAGCTTCTCTGAGCCAGGCAGTGTGGTGTAGATTCTCGCTCATACTCTTTGGCATGTGACGCGTCGATGGAGCGGGACGCCGCGCCCCCTTATGTCCCCCTCCGTCCGGCGAGACAAGGCCGCGCCGGCCGTGTTCCACCCCTCGTCTCAGCTAGATCCTTCAGCGTCCGCGCAGGGACGTGGCGGCCCCGAGGGCCGGATGCAAACGTATTCAGCACGCGTGAGAGTAGCGCCGAGATAAGTGGTTGTCAAGGTCTTGCGTAAGACGTCTGATGACTATCGTCTGGGTTTGCGTCTGGCCCGGTGAGCTGCGTGAACGTCTTGAACCGGCTGCCACGCCGAGAGCTCCGCGGGAGGGATTCAGGGGCTCGCTGACGGCGGACGTGAGGTGACCACGGCGAGGGAACGTTCTCTCACCGGAGCCGAGGTCTGGCTTGCCCCCTCGAGGACGCATAGGCTGCGTCATCGTGCGTGATACGGATGGGGCTGGAGGAGTCGCGCGCCGCCCAACAATGCGCGATGTCGCCGCACTCGCTCGCGTCAGCGTGAGCACCGTGTCGAGGGTTGTCAGTGGAGACACGATGGTCGCTCAACCGCGTCGCGCCCGGGTCCTTGCCGCCATCGAGCAGTTGCATTACCGGCCGCATTTCAATGCCAGCCACCTGCTCCGCAGGGATGGCCGTTCCTTCACCGCGGGGCTGTTGCTCCACGACCTGTCCAATCCCGCGCTTGCAATCTTCGCGCGGGCCATCCAAGAGGTGGCCGAGGCTCAGGGTTACGACCTCTTGACTGCGAGCGGGACCGACGATCCCAAGCGTGAGCAGGAGATCGTCTGGAGGATGATCGCCCGGCGCGTCGAGGGCCTCATCATCATGCCGGCGGGCGACGATCAAAGCTACTTGCAGGCGGAGCAGATGTTGGGGACCGTGATGGTGTTCCTGGACCGCCCTCCTTCTTTTCTGGCCGCGGACAGCGTCGTGGTCGACAATCGCCGCGCCGCAGCACGAGGGGTGGCGCACCTGCTTGGCGGCGGTCACCGGCGCATCGCCTACCTCGGTTACCGCGACCTCGACTGGCCCGGAGCGGGTGGGTGGACAAACCGCGAGCGTTATGCCGGCTACTGCGAAGCGCTCCGGCGCCGCGGAGTACAACTGGCTGAGGAGTTGGTGCGCCAGAACCTCGCCACCCCCAAGCTCGCCGAGGCTGCGACCTTGGAGCTGCTGACCCTGGATAGCCCACCCACCGCGTTGTTCACGGCTCAGGCGAGCCTGACGATCGGAGCGGTCAGCGCGCTGAGGAAAGCGGGCAGGAGCCACGCCACGGCGTTGGTGGGCTTCGACGATTTCGACGCCGCGGCGCTGCTGGAGCCGGGTGTGACGGTGGTGGCGCAAGATCTGTGGGCACAAGGGCGTCTCACCGCAGAAGTACTCTTCCGGAGGCGCGCGGGCGACCGGACGGGCATCACAGAGCATGTCGTGAAGGCCAAGCTCGTCCAGCGTGGCTCGGGCGAGATCGCGCCCCGGCAGCCATATGGGACCGCCTGAGCCTCAAGCGGGTCGCCGGGCGACCCGCGCTCGGCGAGCGCCCCGGGCGAGAACGCTCGGGCGGTCGGTCATGATCCGTCGACGCCGGCGTCAAGCAAGCCGGCCATCTCCAACGGGTCGTCACTCGTCCACACGTGCACGGCGAGGTCGATCACCCCGGCGTCGTCGAGCACTACCGGGAAGGGCACGACGTCTATCTCGCCAGCGTGAACGGGGGCGCGTCGACCGAGGACATGCGGCGCGGGTTCGTCTCGTACCGCTCCCTGTTCGCTGAGCTGCTCGACGACCGTAGCCAGGATGACCGCAGCGCCGATGACCCCACCCGTACGAACCAAGGAGCTGCTTGATGACGGACAGCAACATCACCCGCGACCGCGTCACCTCTCCCCTGGCCGACGAAGAGGCCATGCTCGGTGAGGGCGAGAGTGATCTCGAGCTCGAGCCCGACCCCACGAGTGCCGACGGCGGGGGGCAGCCCGCGGTCGCGACGTCGGCGCAGACGGCACGGCCTGGGACCGCAGGCGGCGTCGGCGCCAATGGCGCCGACGGCACGCTCGGCACATCGACCGACCGATCCGACCGGGCTGCAGGTGCGGCCGCGACCCCGGCTCGCGGCGCCGACACCGCACCGGATACGCTCACGACTGCGGACAGGCTCACGACTGCGAACACGGTCAGCGCGCCGTTGTTCGAGGACGCAGGGCAGCTGTCCGCGCGCTGGCAATCGGTGCAGGTTGCCTTTGTCGACGAGCCGAGGCGTGCCGTAGAGGATGCCGACCACCCCGTGGCAGAGATGATGGACCGCCTGAACAATCTCTTCCGTTCACAGCGCGAGGACCTCGAGGGTGCCTGGAACGCTGGCACCGACGCGTCGACCGAAGACCTGCGCGTCGCTCTCCAACGTTACCGCTCCTTCTTCGAGCGACTCCTGGCTGCCTGAGTACACGCCGGGCGGCGCCGGCTTGTACCCGACGCCCGCCCGCGACCTCGGGTCAGCGGGATGGGCCGTGATGCTGAGAGATCCGACGTGAAGTCAGACGTGAAACACCCCCGCCACATGGCGGGGGTGTACTCGCACGGCGTGTTCGGGTACGGCGTCTTAGCGGCGCTGGTTGCGGGTTCAGGACAGTGTCACCGGTCGCTGCGGGCCGCGACCCAGACCGTCGGAATCACACGTCGCGACTGTCGCCGAGGCCGTCAGTCCAGAGGGGCCGTCCACGCGCAGCGATCGCTTGTAGCCGGCGAGCAGCGGGTACACACGATCGCCTTCCACCGCGGACGCCGCGCCGCCGGCGGGTTCACTCCTTCGACGACGCGCCGGCGAGCAGGCTGCGGACGAGCATGCGCTGAGCGACCAGGAAGACGGCAACCACTGGCGCGACGGCGATGATCGTCGCCATCGCGGCGTCCGCTGGTGCGCCGGTTATACCTTCCTCGACCAGCTGCTGCAGCCCAACCTGTAGGGGGTAGTGCGGCGAGGTCCAATCGTAGGTCGTCATCACAAACGGGAGGAAGAAGTTGTTCCAGTCCGTCACGAGGGCGAAAAACCCGACGAGAACGATGATCGGCGTTGCAAGTGGGAGTGCGATGTGGCGAAACACCTGCCACTCGCCTGCGCCGTCGATCCTTGCCGCTGCGAGCAGCTTCTTCGGAATCGCCGACGAGAAGAACATGTACGAGAGATAGGTACCGAACGGGAACAGACCGAACGGCAGGATGATCGACCAGACGGTGTTGACGAGACCGACCGCCTGCGCCTCGAGGAGCAGCGGGAGGACGAGGGCGCTGAGAGGCATGATCATCACGACAAACGTGGCGACGAGCAACGTCCGGCGTCCGACGAATTGCGTCAGCGCCAGGCCATAGCCCGCGGGGACCGAAAGCACGAGCGCGAGCGCCGAACCGCCGAAGCAGTAGATCGCGGAGTTCTCCATCCAGGTGAACAGGATGCCGCCCTGGAATTTCGTCATCCTCTCGAATGTGTGCCCCCAGGCGCTCACACCTCCGAACGAGCCATGCCACCTGCTCGGCTCGACAACCAGCCAGATGACCGGGACGAAGAAGAACGCGGTGAAGCCGAGCAGGACGAGCAGGCCCAAGAGGCGGCCTGCTGAGCGATGACGCCGGCTCATTCCTCGACCTCGAAGAGCTTGCCGCGCCAGACGACGAGCACAGCAGCGAGCAAGCCGACAGCGAGCAGCACGACGGAGATCGCAGAAGCTTCGTTGAAGTTGTTGTAGGTGAACGCCAGCTGGTACACGACTTGAAGGGGGGACCAGAGGTTGTTGACGAAGCCCGGGTTGTTGGTGAAGTGCGGATTCGCTTCGGCGAGAACCTGCGGTTCGACGAAGAGCTGCGTGCCGGCTGCGAAGCAGAGGATGAGCATGAACGCCACCCATCGCCGGATCTGCGGCAACTTGATCCGGATCGCCGTTTGGAAGGAGTTAGCCCCGTCGAGCTCCGCAGCATCGAGCAGCTCGCGGGGAATGGAGCTGAGGGCGCCGTACATGATCAGTATCCAGCCGCCGGCGCCTGTCCAGAACGCCATGATGGCGAGGATGAACGGGACGTGACTCGCTTGGAGCGTGCCGAGGAGCTGGTGGTAACCAAGCCAGTGCAGCAAGAACGCGACCGGGCTCGTGCCCGGATCGAGCACCAGCAGCCAGACGACCACGCTCGCCACCCCCGCGAGCGCGCCAGGTAGGTAGAACAGGAAGCGAAGCACCGTACTCACCCGCCGCGCCACGCCGTGGAGCGCGAGGGCGAGCGCCACGACGAAGATCACCATGAACACCAGCCAGAGGGCCATGAACTCGCCAACGTGAACGAAGGCCGGCACTGCGAACCCGTCATGCCATGCCTCGACGAAGTTCCCGGTGGTGACCCTGCCGCCATAGGTGGTGAACGCGAGATGCAACGCGTAGGCCACAGGCACGATGCCGAGCAGGATGAGCGCCGCGGCATAGCCGGCGACGAACACATAGCCAGAGGCGCGCGACCCGCGGGGTGCCAGGCGAGGGCCGATCTTCACGCCACGAGACGTCGGAGCGCGCAGCCCGTTGCCAGGCGAACACTCATGAGAGAATTATAGCGCCGCATCCCGACGTTCGGCCGAGCACAAAGAGGCCGATGAACCCCATGTCCTGGGCAACGAACCTACTCCTTGGTCGCGCCGGCGAGCATTCCCCTGACCAGCGTGCGCTGGGCCAAGATGAACACCAGGAGCACCGGCAAGATCGAGATGATCGTGGCCATCGCGAGGTCGGGCCGGTAGATCGCGGTGCCTGCGTTGCCCGCAGCAACGGGGCTGAAGACGGCCGCCGAGGAGATGAGAACCTGGAGCCCGACCGGGAGCGGGTACTGCGAGTTTTGGTAGGTCATCACGAACGGCAGGTAGTAGTTGTTCCAGTCCGCCACAAATGCGAAGAAGCCGACGAGACCGACGATCGGCCCTGCGAGCGGCAACGCGACACGACGGAACACGCTCCACTCGCCGGCCCCGTCGATCCGAGCGGCAGCGAGCAGGTCCTTGGGGATCGTCGACGAGAAGTAGATGTAGGCGAGGAAGGTACCGAAGGGGAAGAAGGCGAACGGCAGGACCACCGACCAGATGGTCCCGACCAGCTTCACGGCGGTCGTCTCGAGGAAGATCGGCAGGACAAGCGCGGCGGCCGGCATGATCATGACGACGAGGGTGATCGAGAGGAGCACCCGGCGCCCGATGAACTGCGTCAGCGCGAGTCCGTATCCCGCCGGGATCGCGGCGAGGAGCGCAAGTGCTGTGCCACCGACCGAGTAGATCGCAGAGTTCTTGAGCCACGTCAGCATCAAGTCGCCGTCGAAGGTGATGACCTTGTGGAACGTGCTGCCGAACGTCGTGAAGCTCCCGAAGGCGAACGGGGACAGATGGGTGATCTGGTAGTCCGTCTTCGTCGGACCGAGTATCAGCCAGATGATCGGCACGAAGAAGAAGGCAGCGAAGGCCAGCAAGACGACGAGCCCCACGATGCGATAGAAGTAGCGTCGGGCAAGCATCACTCGACCTCGAAGAGCCTTCCGCGCCAGACGAAGAGCACCGCGACGATCAGGCCGATCACGAGCAGGTCGACGGAGATCGCGGCGGAGTTGTTGAAGTTGTCGAGTGAAAATGCCTCGTAATAGGCGAGCTGGTTCGGCGACCACTGCGGGCTGATCGCACCCGAGGCGGCAATACTCAGGATCTGCGGTTCGACGAAGAGCTGCGAACCCGCCGCGAACGACAGGACGAGCATGTACACGATCCACTTGCGGATCAGGGGGAGCTTGATCCATAGGGCCATCTGAAGCGCGCTTCGACCCGTCGATCTCGGCAGACTCGATCAACTCGTTGGGGATGTTGTTGAGCGCGCCGTACATGACGAGGATCCATCCTCCGGCACCGGTCCAGAAGGCCATGATCGCGAAGATGTAGGGAAGATTGTTCGAGGCGACCGTCTGTGACAGCAAGCCGAAGCCGAACCCGTGCAGGATGAACGCCCACGGACTGGTGTGCGGGTCGAACATGAACAGCCAGACGACGACGCTCGCCGCACCGGCCATCGCGCCCGGCAGGTAGAAGAGGAACAGGAAGGCACGGCCCACATAACGTGCCAGGGTGTGGACCATCAGCGCCAGCGTCACGACGAACAGCGTCTGACCCACCAGCCAGATGGCCTCGAACTCGAAGACGTGCTCGAAGGCGGGCGTGAAGAGAAACAGTCCCACGTGCTGACGAAGTGTGAGAAACCGATGCCCCCCGGTGTGCTGAACGCCAGCGCTAGGGCGTACACGGTCGGTGCGATGCCGAATGCCAGGAGCAGCAGGACGTAGAGGCTGACGAAGAGATAACCCGCCCTGCGCGAGAAACCGACCGGTCGGCCGCCGCGACGATTCCCCCGGGCCCGGTGCCGACGACGGAACGCTCAGGCGCTCATCGGAGGCGACCGTGCCCAGGGGGATCGTCATGTGTGTGAAAGGTTAGTCCGTAGTTGAGCGCTGCCGGGGGTTAGCCGCCTGCGAGGACGTTCTTGTCGGGGCTCTTCACCGTGTACCCGGCGAGGCGGGCCTGGTTGGCGAGATTCTCGGCGTACGGCTCGAGCTGCGCAGCGAACGGCTGGTGGTTCGCGAGGTTGGCCAGCGCCGTCTCCGCCCAGACCGCGTCGGTGCTCCACGGCACGGGGCTCCAACCGGGCCAGATCGAGGCTGCTGCCGTGATCCAGGCCGACTCTGTGGTCGCAGGATGGGCGAAGACCGAGTTCAGCCCCTTTACGTAGGCCTTCTGGTCCGGCACGTAGTCCGGCAGGCCTGCGTCGACGCTGGGGTTCTGGATCACCGGGCTGGTCGACATGTACTGCGCGAACGCAACCGCTTGCTTGATCAGGCTCGACGGGGTGTGGTTCGCCACGAGCCAGAGGCCGCCGCCGAGGGCTCCGGTCACCTTCGCACCGTTGGTTGCCGGCGGCGGCGGGTACGCCGCCATGACGCCCTTTGGCACCGAGCCGGTCGCGCCGGTCTGGAAGAGGTCGACGCCGTACCACAGCGGTCCGACCATCATGACGACCTTGGTCAGCGGGAAGTTCGAGCTGAAGACGCTGGCGGTCGACCACGAGTTGCCGATGACGCCGGCGCTGTCGATCATCTTAGAGATCGTCGTGCAGTTGGACGAGTGCGGGTTGATCTCGATCGTGTCCACGCCGATGACCTTGTTCAGCGGGCACTCGTTGGCCCACAGGAGCAGGTCCTCGTCGAAGTTGTCGCCGACATCGCCTGAAAGGTAGCCGGGGTGGTTCTTCTGGAGCGTCACGCTGTCCTGAAGGATCCCCGCCCACGTGGTCGGGGGCGCCTGACCGGGGAAGAACTGGCTCCACAGCTGCGTGTTGATCCACAGAACGTCCCCGGCGTTGTCGTTCCGCAGGCAGATGATCTGTGTTCCCACCCCGCAGGCCTGGTGCAGGCTCTGGCCCGCGTAGTCGCCGAGGACGCTTGCCGGGACGTAGGGCTTGAGGTTGAGAAGGTCATTATACGGCGCTGAGGCGAGCTGAGGCGCGTCGGAGTTCTGCGTGTCGAACATGACGTTCGGTGCATTCGAGGGCCACCCCGTGCGGTTCCACAGGGCGAACTTCGACTGCAGCACGCCGGTGCCATTCGAGTTGCCGTTGTAGAGCACCCAGTCGATGTTGGCACCGGGATGCGTTTTCATGTAGGCGTTCTTGTAGGGAACGCGGGGCGTGTCGTACCAGACGACCAGTGGCGGGCTCGAGCTCTCGTGAGAGGTCTTCGCGGATGCCACCGATACGCCGAGCGTCGAGACCCCCCCGATGCTGAGGGCGGCGATCGCGACGGACCCGACACAGGCCCTCAGCGATCGGCCTCGCGAGACGTGGCTTTTGATAAATGACGTCATAGCGGCTGATTCTCTCCTTCCGTTTCCCTTGTAAAGGCTGTCAGTGGCTGCTCGCTCGCAGCGCTTCGACGTGGCGTCTCTTGGTCGCCCGTCGGGACCACGTACTGCTCGAGCTCTGGTGGGTAGTGTGGCCCGGGTTGGAGCCCGATGCCCGGCCCGGTCGGCGCGTGCACGATCCCCCGGTCGTCGATTCCCCACTCGCGCCGCGCCGGGTTGGAGGTGACGAGCGACTCGTAATAGGTGCAGTTGGGGATCGCCATGCACAGCTGGCGCGAGGTCACCGTCGGCCCGTGCGGCTCGGCGCGCAAGCGGTAGGCGTCGGCGAGGTGAGCGGTGCGCAGCGCCCCGGTGATCCCGCCGCGCAGCTCGGCGCTGGTTCGCACGAAGGTGGCGCAGCCGGAGGCAATGAAATCGGCGGTGTTCATGTGCGCGCCGTCGGAGGTCTCGCCGACGAGGAGCGGCACGCCGACGCGCTCGGCCAGCCACTTGTAGGAGGTGACGGAGAACTCGCGGATCGGCTCCTCGTACCAGAAGTACCCGGCCTCGGAGAGAGCGCGGCCGAGATACACGGCGTCGGCGAGATCGAAGCCGGCCGAGCCGTCGTACATGAGCGGCACGTGGTCGCCGACGTGCTGACGAAGGGCAATGCACAGCTCGGCGTCCCGCCGAGCGTCGCCCCAGGCGTGCAGCTTGATCGCCGGGTAGCCGAGCTCGAGGCACTGGTCGGCGACCTCGAGGTACTCCTTCAAGTCAGAGAACGTGGTGGTCGAGGCGTAGGCGGGGATCTCGGTGCGGAAGCCGCCGAGCAGCTGGCAGGTCGGCAGCCCGGCAGCTCGCCCGGCGAGGTCCCACAGCGCAATGTCAATCGTGCCGAGCAGGTAGAGCGGGATCTCCTCGACCCGGTCGAGCTCCCACAACTGGTGCCACAGCCACTCGCGGCGCAGCGGGTCCTCGCCGAGGAGGCGGGAGCGTAGGACGCGGTCGACGATGTCGGGCAGGATCGCGCTGGAGCCGTAGCGGGGCGCCAACGCCACGCCCTCGCAACCGTCGTCGGTGCGGATCTGCAGCACCGCCCCGTACCCCTCAGGCGGGCTGCCCGGCAGGCCGCGTCGCCACAAGAACGGGGGATCGGCGGCCGGGATGAGCACCCGGTGCACCTCGACGCTGTCGATCTTCACCCCGCCCCCCGACGTTATACATCTTACGACTGGCCTATGATGACAGACGACAGTGGTCAGTGCAAGCGAGACGGTGGAGCCGGCGGTCGACACCCTCGATCAGCGAGTCCTCGCTCCAGCTCGCCGGCCGACACCACGACGGAGCCAACGATGAGCGCTAACCTCTAGGTTACATGGCGGTCGCATGAACCGACGGGTCGGGACGCAGGTGGAACGCGCTCACTCGAGCCCCCAAGCCGAGGACGGCGCGGCACGCCCCGGCGCCCGGCGGCCCGAAGCCCGATCGCAGATTCCCTCGACGCTGTTCTCCCGCCCGGCTCGCCTCGGCCAGCTCGTGGTCGCCTCACTGATCGAGCAGATCGTCTCCGGCGCCTACCCGGAAGGATCCTCGCTCCCGCCCGAGCCGGTGCTCTGCCAGGACTTCAACGTGAGCCGCTCGGTCATCCGCGAATCGGTGAAGCTGCTCGAGGAGAAAGGGCTCGTTGTCGCCCGCCAGGGGCAGGGGACGACGGTGCTGGCGGTGGACCGCTGGGGCCTGCTCGACCCACTCGTGCTCGACGCCTTCATTCGCAACGACCGCAGCCTCGGCGTCTACGACGAGCTGATGGAGATCCGTGCGGCCCTCGAGAGCCAGATGGCGCGGCACGCGGCGACGAGACTGACCGAGGCCGAGTTCGAGGAGCTGGACGCGCACCTCCAAGGGCTCGAGGCGTTGCTCGACGACCCCCCGGGGTACGCCACTGCGGAGCTCTCCTACCACGACGCCATCGCCCGCTTCTCCGGACAAGTGCTCGCCAGGTCGATCCTGCACACGGTGCAGCCGATCGCCCTTGCCAACTCGTACTACGGGGCCACGCACCGGACGCGCCAGGACAACCTCCGCTCGCACCGCGGCCACGTGGCCATCTACGAGCGACTGCTCGCCCGGGACCCCGACGGAACCACCGAAGCCGTCACGGCGCACATCCTCGGCTCGTGGGAGACCTACAAGCGCTCCTTGCGGCGTTCGAGGCAGGGCAGCTGAGCCGACGCGACGGACCTCCTCAACTTGCGGAGGTCGGCGACATCTCCACCCCGCGTCGTCACCCCCGTCATCGAGAGTCCCGGCGGCACTGAGGCCGCCTGCTTTACGTGGAGGGCCCTTGGCAGTCAGCCGCCGGCGCGCGTCACGGGACTCGAGACACACCCGTGGGCGCAGCGTCGGTCAGCAACGGACGCACCTCAGCGTGCGGCCGCCGCTGATTCGCCGTTCGACAGCTCGCGCGTCGGCTACCGAGATGACGGCGCGGAAGGCGGCACCGGCCCGCTTCGGCCGCGATCGTGATCGCGATCAGGCTGCGCGACGCGCCCTGTCGGGTCGGACCACCACGACCGGGCAGCGAGCGTGGGCCGTCAGGTACTCGCCGACGGACCCCAGCAGCAGACCTGCAACACCGCCGTGGCCGCGACTTCCCACGACGACCAGCGAGGCCCGGCCAGAGAGCGACGTGAGCAGCCGGCCGGGTGACCCTCGAGGACGTCGAGTCGGACCAGGTCCCTCAGGTGCACGCCGATCACGTCGTTCACCGACCCCTCGAGCATCGAGCGCGCGCCGGCTTGCCAGGTGGGCCAGGTGGGACGGGGCTGCACCCAGACGTCGGGCTGCTCGAGGTACCAGCTGCGGGGGATGATCTCGGACAACGGGTGGGGAATCGACACGTGCGCGGCGACGGTGACGGCGTAGAGCCGGGTCCCCGTGAGCTCAGCCCGTCGTGCGGCCCTAGCCAGCGCCGGCCTGTAGCCGTCCGACCCGTCGATCCCGACCACGATCGGCTTTGCATGGTGCCAACGGGATGGATGCTCATCGCCGGGCTCCTCCCTCTCCCACTCCCAATCTCGACCATCGGACTCTCGAGCCGACCTTTGGACGGGTCGCGGCCCGCCGCGGCCGGCGAGGGCTTCGGCTCGCCTCCCTTCCATGTGCGCGCCGCAGCGGCGCGGGTCCAGGACTGAAGGTCATCTCCGAGGACCATCGACTCTGGTCCGACGCTCTCGGAGGCGCACACTGGTCGTAGTGCCTCGGTTGTCCGGCGCGTGCTGATCGGCCCGGCCGTCGCACTTAGGAGGTGCGCGATGCCCTACGCGACCAACGCCCAGCGGTTCGACGTGATCTGCGTCGGTGACGTGGCTGCCGACGTGTTCATCACCTTGCCGGTGGACCGCGTGCGCGACGAGACCGACGCAGAGGGACGCTGGCTCAAGCTCCCCTTCGGGAGGAAGATCCCCTACGAGCGCGAGACGACGGTGGCAGCCGGCGGCAACGCGGCGAACGTGGCGGTCGGTCTCGCCCGTCAGGGTCTTCGCGTCGCCCTTGCCTCCTTCCTCGCACACGACGAGATCGGACGTGACCTCTTCTCGGCGTTGCACTGCGAGCACGTCGACACCCGGCTGATGCACGTGGACTCGCCGGCCCACACCAATCGCGACTTCGTGCTGTCGCTGCTCGGCGAGCGCACGATCCTCGTGCGGCACGGTTCCTTCGGCTACCACTGGCCGCACCTGCGGCCGAGCGAGGTCCCGACGTGGATCCATCTCACCTCGCTCGGTCCCGACGCGGGTGAGTACGAGGACCAGCTCGCCGACTGGCTCGGCGACAACCCGACAGTCCGGCTCGCGGTGCAACCAGGGACGTTCCAGATCGAGCAGGGCGCCAAGCGGCTCGCCCGCATGTACGAGCGTGCCGATCTGCTCGTCTGCACCCTCGCCGAGGGCGCCGAGATCGCCGACAACACCGCCAGCGACGACCTCGATCTGCTAGCGAAGCTCCATGACCTCGGCCCGCGCCGAGTGGTGCTGGTCAACGAGACCGGAGGCGCAGTCGCCCTCGATGACAGCGGGCGATACCGCGTGCCGCGCTTCCCCGACTCGACTGCGCCCTTCGACCGGACCGGGGCGAGCGACGCCTTCGCCGCGACGGTCCTCGCTGGTCTGGTGCGCGGTCTTCCGCTGCGCGAGGCGCTTCGGCGAGCACCGGTGAACTTCATGAGCGTCTCGCACGAGCTCGGATCCCAGGCCGGGCTGCTCACCGAGGAGCAGCTGGCGACCATGCTCGCCGAGGAGGAATGGTTCAACGCGAGCACATGCTGAGCGGGAGAAGCGCTCACGCGGCGAGCTCGACCTTGCCGTTGCCAGTGAGCCCGAGGCAGCTCGGGACCGTCATGCAGGAGCAGGAACAGGAGCGACGTGGGATGAAAGCGGCTGCGGGAGACAAGATCGTGGTGAAGGGTCGCCATCTCGGCGACCCGAATCGGGACGGCGAGATCATCGCTGTCGAGGGCAAGGACGGGGAACCGCCCTACCGAGTGCGTTGGCAGTTCGACGGTCACGAGGGGCTGTTCTTCCCGGCGGCGGACGCAACGGTCGAACACCGCAGCGCCGGCAGGAAAAGCTCCTCAAGCCTGTGACGCCATCGAGGGAGTGATCCGCGACCTCCGACGAATCGCGCTCGCGCTCGAGTCAGCGGTCAGCGGTCAGCGGTCAGCGGTCAGCGGTCAGCCGGCACTGTGCCGCCGCTGTCACCGCCATCGATCCCGGCACGCGGGCGGCACGGCCGACAATGCCGGGATCGGCTTCGACCTGCCGCTTCCACGACCATCAGACTCGCCGATAGGCCGACAGGCCGACGGGCCGACGGGCCACAGTCGAAGGTCGCGAGGAGGAGGCCGAGAAGAGTCGTTGGACTCTGGTCGGCGGACCCGGGCAACATCAAAGTTTGGGGCGCAGCCCGCTCGGGCAACCGGGCGACGGTCCCGTGATTGCCTGCGTCAAATCGGAGCGCGTCATGCACGAAGTCTGCGAGCGTCCCGACGCTGGGCTGGCATCTACCGCTGATCCCGTGTCGCTCGTCGGGTCTGCGGGACAGTCGGACCCCGGCGTTCTACGGTGGCAACGTGTTCCCGTCGGCGACGAGTGGCTGGAACTGGCAGGCTGCCGTGACGTGCCGACAGGAATGTTCTTCTCTGAAAAGGACGAAGAGACCAGCGAGGCGTTGCGGGTGTGCGCTCAGTGCTCCGTGCGTCGTGCGTGTCTCGAGTACGCCATCGAGAACCGGATTTGCGACGGCATCTGGGGCGGCGCGTCCGAACGGGGACGGCGCAGCATCCAGCGAGCTCGCAAGGCCGCCGACCGGGACCCTGATCCCGGTCGAGCCGGCCGCCGATACCCTCCTCGCGTCGGCCGGTGGTGAGGCCGGAGGAGTAGACGAGCGAGGACCTGGTCATGGAGCTGGTGAGCTCACTCGAGTCGTCACGAGACGAGGTCGTGCGGGACGCGTCTCGGGCATTGACGCGCGCCCACCTGCCGCATTACGACGCCGCGGGGCCGCAGGGGTCGTTTGAACGCGTCAGCGCGCTGTTCGACCTCGTGCTGGTCTGCCTGAGAGGACGGACGCTTGTCCCGGTTGCATCGCACGCGCAGCGTGTCGCCGAAGAGCGCTTCACAGCCGGGTACGACATCGCCGAGGTCCAGACCGCCTTCAACGTGCTGGAAGAGACCATCTGGCGGGTGGTGATCGCCCGTCTGGCGCCGGAGCACGTCGTCGAAGCAGCCGGAATGATCGGCACCGTTCTCGGCGCGGGGAAGGACACGCTGGCACGCTCGTGGGTGTCGCTGGCGACACGTCAGCACGTTCCCACGCTCGATCTCGCAGCACTTTTCGACGGGGCCGCCAGCTGAGGCTGCGTCGCGGCTACGGGGCTTCCCGTGCTCGCGTGACCCGGGGGTGGCACGCGAGCGCGGGATCCTGGCGGTTCCGCCCGGCTCCATGCTGGTGGGGCGCGGGCACGCCATGAGGTGTCGCCCAACCGACTGAACGCGCCGTCGCGCTCACGGCGGCCCCGACCGAAGGGAGCGACCACCGTGTCGGACGCAACACTGGCCAGCGATGTGCTCGACGAGCTCATCTGGGACGACGACCTCGACTCCTCACACCTCAACGTGTCGTGCGACAACGGCCGGGTCCTGCTCGGCGGCACCGTCCCGACCTACTGGGACAGGTTCACCGCCGAGAACGACGCCTGGCGGGTAGGAGGCGTGCAGGCCGTGGACAACGACATCGTCGTCGACCTCGGCGACCAACAGGTCCTCGACGACGACCTGCGCGCGGCGGCAGTGGGCGGCCTGAACGCCAACCGGCTCGTGCCCAAGGACTCGATCACCGTCTCGGTGTACGACGGCTGGGTGACGATGGAGGGCAACGTCGCCCACCACACCCAGCGCCAGGCGGCCGAGCACGTCGTCAAGCACCTGCGCGGCCTTCGGGGCTTCACCGACAAGGTGACGGTCTCCCGGGACCCCGCCAAGAACGTCTCGGAACAGATTGCCAAATCGTTGCAGCGAAGCGCCCTCGTCGACGCCGGACGGGTGCATGTCAGCGACGAGGAGGGTGTGGTCACCCTGACAGGGTTCGTGCGTTCCTATGCCGAGCAGCAGGAAGTGGAACGCTCCGCTTGGCAGGCGCCGGGCGTCGTCTCGGTAGTCGACCGCCTCGTGATCGACGGATGAGGCACATCACCCGCAGTCGCGTGATGTGAGGCGCTCCGGCGCACCGCACGATAAAGCGGCATCGTCCACCCACGGAAAGGCAGAAGACATGCGCAAGCCGGACAACATCCTCGAGAAGGACGTACGGGACGCGTTGGAATGGGATCCCTACGTCGACTCTTCCCGCATCGTCGTCAAGTCTGACGGCGGGCGGATCACGCTCACAGGAGCGGTGTACACCTACGACGAGCTGCTCGAGGCGACCGACGACGCGTTCAGCGTGGGCGGCGTCACCGCGGTCGACAACCAGCTGCTCGTCGGGCTCGATGGCGAGGCCATCGAGGACGCCGTCATCGCCAGCGAGGCCGCCGAGGCAATCGACAAGGACCGCTTCGTGCCGAAGGGCTCGATCTCGCTCGTCGTGGTCGATGGCTGGGTCACCCTGAGCGGGCAGGTCCACCACCACTACGAGCGCCACGCAGCAGAGCGTGCGGTCGGCAAGGTGAAGGGCGTGCTCGGCGTCACCGACAACGTCGTCGTGAGCGGCGGCCCGATGCCGAGCGACGTCGCCAACCGCATCAACCAGGCGTTCCAGCGCAACGCCATCATCGACGACTCGCTCATCACGGTCACGACCAATGACCACACCGTCTACCTCGATGGCGAGGTCGGCTCGGGCTTCGCGATGGAAGAGGCTGTCGACACGGCGTGGTCCGCGCCCGGCGTCGAGGACGTCGTCAACCGGCTGATCATCGTTCCCTAGCCCTCCCGCCGGCCCCCCTCCGATCCAACAGGACGCTGCCCGGCCCCGAGCCCTCTGGGACGGGGCCGGGCGCGGGGGCATCCGACGGCGCTCCTCGAGAGGCCCTCGACATGGATCGCGACGCGGAGGCGAGCGCCGACGGAACCCCTGAGACCTCCCGCCACCGCCCTCGAGCAAATCGCTTGGTCGCGCGGCAGGCCTTCGCCGTGCGGCGCGCGCTGGCGGGTGAGCTCATCTCCCTCGCCGGCCTGCTCGGGCGGCCCGTGCTCGACCTCTCCGGCAGCAAGGTCGGAAAGGTTCGGGACGTGGCGGTGCGCCCGGCCGCCAAAGACCACCCTCCGGTCGTTTCAGTGCTGGCCAGCTTCGGGAAGGGCCACGCACTCCTCGCAGCGGGCGAGGTCACCCTCACCCAGTCGGCAGTTCACCTGAACGTTGCCGACTACGTGCTCTCTGATCCCGCGTGGCCGAGCGGTGTTCTCGCGCTGGCGCAGAACGTCCTCGACCACCAGGTGATCGACGTACGGGGCATCGAGGTGGTGCGCGCCGCCGACGTCTACCTGGTGCGATTCGGGGACGTCTGGGAGCTCGCCGGAGTGGACGTCGGGCCGTGGAGCCTGGTGCGGCGGCTCCTTCCACGTACTCGCGGCTGCCCGCCGCCGGAACGTCTGATCGACTGGACCGACCTGCACGCCTTCGCGTCCGAGGGCCGAGGCCCTGATGGCGGCGCACGTGCCAAATGCGGCCCCTTCGCTGCCGGCGCGGCAGGGCCGGGCGATCCGGGCGGGGACAACGCCTCGACTGCGGCCACACGAGTGCAACTCTCCTCGCCGGCAGCCAAGCTGCACACGCTCAAGGCGCGCGACGTCGCCGCCCTGCTCGGCGAGCTCGGCAGGCACCAGCAGGCGGCCCTCACCGCGGCGCTCGGCCAGTCCTCGACGGTGGTGGACGCCCTGCGCCAGCTCGAGCCTGCCCAGCTCGAGGCGCTGCTCGGCGAGCTCGACCAGCACGACCAAGCCCGCCTGCGCGCGCTGCTCGACGGGAGCGGCACATGACCGCGCTCGACGACCGCGTCGGACCGCCCACGACTGCACGTCGCTCCAAGCGGGGGGTGATCGTGAAGATCGCCGCCATCCTGGCGATCTTCGGTCCCGGACTCATCTCCGCCAATGCCGGCAACGACGCCGGCGGGATCCTCACCTACGCCAGCGCCGGCGCGCAGTTCGGGTACCGGACACTGTTCTTGATGGTCCTCGTCACGGTCGGGCTCGTCGTGGTGCAGGAGATGTGCGCCCGGCTCGGGACCTACAGCGGGGAGGGCCTCGGCGGGCTGATCCGCGAGCAGTTCTCGTTGCGCAGCTCGGCGCTTGCGCTGATCCTCCTGCTCGTGGCCAACGCCGGGTTGACCGTCAGCGAGTTCGCCGGCATCGGCGCGGCGATGGAGATCTTCGGGGTCTCGAGGGAGATCTGCATCCCCATCGCCGCCGTGGCGATCTGGGCGCTCACCGTCCTCGGCACGTACTCCAAGGCGGAGCGCATCTTCCTCATCCTCTCGCTCACCTTCCTCGCCTACCCGCTCGCCGCGTTCCTCGGCCATCCGAACGCCAAGCAGGTCTTCAGCAACCTGCTGTGGCCGCACTTCCTCGCCTCGCGCAGCTTCCTCGTGCTCGCGGTGGCCCTCGTCGGCACGACCATCACGCCCTACATGCAGTTCTACGTCGCCTCGGCCGTGGTGGACAAGGGCGTGACGCCCAAGGACTACAGCAAAGAGCGCATCGACACCGTGAGCGGGGCGATCTGGAGCGACGTGGTGAGCCTCTTCATCATCGTCGCCACCGCGGCGGCGATCGGCGGACGAGGCCCGCTCGCCACGGCACGCGAGGCCGCGCTGGCGCTGCGACCGGTCGCCGGCCCGGCCGCGCCGTACCTCTTCGCCACCGGATTGCTCGGTGCGTCAATGCTCGCGGCGTCGGTGGTCCCACTGTCCACGGCGTACGCGATCGCCGATGCCGCCGGCGCCCCGCGCTCGCTGACCACCAAGTTCCGTCAGGCCCCGCTGTTCTACAGCATCTTCACCGTGCAGGTCGTCGTCGGAGCGGCCGTCTCCCTAGCGCCGGGCAACCTCGTGGCGCTCGTGATCAACGCCCAGGTGCTGAACGGGATCATCTCCCCGCTCCTCCTGGTCTACATCCTGGTGATGGCCAACCGTCGCAGCGTGCTCGGCCCGGCGGTGAACGGCCCGGTGTTCCGCGTCGTCGCGACCCTGTGCGTCGCCGTGGTCGGAGCGCTCTCCCTGGTCGTCCTCGTCCAGTCGCTCCTGTCGCTCTGAGGGTCGCTCTCGGGCGTCCGCAGGCGGCAGCCGCCGGGCGCCCCGCAGCCTCGTCCTGCACGGTCCACGCGCCCGCGTGATGCCCCTGATCGGCCAATTCCCCGATGCTTACCCTCGCCCGTCACCGCGGCGGCAACTAAGCCAAGGGCAGCCGGATCGGATCTCCCGTACCGGTCGGCCGAGCACATGCGGCCGACGTCAGCACCCGAGAGCCGGGACGACCCCCTCACCAGGACCGAGACAGGACAAAGGAGACGCTCGTGCTCTACTCCGATTTTCGCCAAGCTGCGGCCGACCTCACGGACGGCTGGTGGGTGTTCCTGCTCGCCGGCGTTGCCTGGCTGATCATCGCGGCGGTCGTGCTGCGAATGGACCTCGCGTCGGTTGCGACGATCGGGGTCTTGCTGGGCGTGGTTTTCCTCGTCTCCGGCATCGAGGAGTTCGTCTTCGCCGCCTACAATCCCAGCGGCTGGAGCTTCCTGCGCATTCTGCTGGGTATCTTTTTCATCGGCGGCGCGGTGTGGTGCTTCATCGCTCCGTTCGACGCCTTCTGGTCGCTCGCCGCAGCGCTCGGGATCCTGCTCATCATCATGGGCGCCTTCGACATCGCCTACTCGGTGGCGTCCTCGCCGGTCAACAGCGTGTGGTGGCTCGGCCTCATCGCCGGCGTCCTCGAGATCGGGCTCGGTTTCTGGGCCTCCCAGCAGTACATCCCCGCTCGCGCCGCCCTTCTCATCCTGTGGGTCGGCATCTTCGCCATCTTCCGCGGAATCAGCGACATCGTGCTCGGCTTCCAGGTGCAGTCGGTCAACTCCCGCGTGGCGTCGTAGTCTGGCCGCGGCGCGGCGCCACCACCAGGGGCGCCGCGCCGGGCGGTGACGCGCCGGGCGGTGACTGATCGCGCCGGCGGCGGGAGCGCCGGGTCGCCATCACCCGGAGACAGCTCGGTCCATTCCACCCACGACGCGGCCCCGAGGGGCCGCGTCGTGGCGCATCACGACCCGAGGCGTGCCGCAGCCGCTCGGCTCGAGACCGGATGCGAGCTCGGCCACCGGTTGCCGCGCTCGACCGCCGAATGCCGCGAGACGCACAGCTCAGCCGGCGGATGCCGAGCCCGACAGCCGGATGCACAGCTCAGCCGGGCGGATGCCGAGCTCGACGGATGCACAGCTCAGCCGGCGGATGCCGAGCCCGACAGCCGGATGCACGGCTCAGCCAGCGGGATGCCGAGCACACGTTGCATGCCGCGCCCGGCCGTTGCGAGGCGAGCCCTGGAGGAGGGCCACCTCGTGACCAACGGCATGGACTGCCCTCGTCAGGGACGCACCGCGGCGCCGGGAGGCAGCCCCTCGTCAGGCGTGGCAGCGGCATCCGCCGCAGGGGTGTTGACGACGACGACCGCGCTGGCGATGGGCACCCCGGCGTCGCTCGAGCTGCCGTCGCTGCTCGAGGATCCGGCGCTGCCCGGCGGCCCATTCCCGCGCAAGGATCCGGCGCCGCTGCGGTCGGTGTGGCCGCGCAGCCACAGATCACGGACGACGATCTGCAGGGCGGCAGCGATCGGTATGGCGAGGAGGGCGGCAACGAAGCCGCTGAACGGCCCGCCGATGATGCCGCCGAAGTCCGCGCCGACGAGCACAGCCGTGAAGACGAGCAGCGGGTTGATCTTGACGGTGCGGCTCATCACGACCGGGTTGAGGAGGTGGTTCTCGATCATGGTGTACCCGAGGAAGACGGCTGCCGTGACGACACCGGCGAAGAGCGAGTGGGTCGAGCGCGAAGCAGACCGTCGGGATCCCCGCCAGCGCGCCGCCCACTTCGGGAAGGAAGTCGACGAGGCCGACCCAGGTCGCCCACAGGGCCGGGTAGGGCACCCCGAGCAGCTCCAGGGTGATGAAGATGACGACGCCGGCGATCACCGAGGTGATGAGGTCTCCGACGAGGAAGCCCGACAGCGACGAGCTGACCTCGTTGCCGAGCTGCTTCAGGTGCTCGGCGCGCTCCTGGGGAAGGCTTTCGAGAAGCGCGGTCCGCATCTTCGGCGCCTCGAGCAGCAGGAGCAGCACGAGCGCGATGACGAGCCCGATCTCGACCACGAGGGCGACCGCCCCCTTGCCGACGCGCACCGCCGGTCCGGCGAGGTCGTGGATGAAGGTCTCGAACTTCGGCAGGTTCTTTTGGAACCAGCTGACGAGGTGGTACCGCCGGATGAGGTGGCCGACGAAGCCGCGCCCGTGCTGAGCGCTTGCGACGTAGCGCGGCAGGTCCGCGGCGAACCGCGTCAGCCCCGTGAGGAGGGGGTAGCCGAACAGCACGGCGAGGCCGGCGAAGACGATCACCGCCCACAGGGTCACGATGGCGACGGCGATCCCCCTCCGCTTGACCCGTCCCTGGACGGCTACGACGAGCGGGTCGATCAGCACGGCGATGAAGGACGCCGTGAGGAAGAGGAACACGACGTCGCGGATCGTGTAGAGCAGCTTGCCGCCCAGATAGACGACGACGCCGACGGCCGCGACGACGAGGATCGTCGGCAGCGGCACGCCGTAGGCCGCGGCGCGACGCAGCACGCGGCGCCCGACCTCATCCTCGCTGAGCCGGGGGCCATCCTGCTTCCCTGCGCTCGCGGTGTCGCCGGGCGGCGGCTCGTAGCTCATCGACTCGCCACCGTGCTCGACGCCGCCCGTGCGTGCCGCCCGGCGTAACGGTGGCGATAGGCGAGATAGGCCGGCGCCCCGGCCAGGGTGGGCAGCCAGTAGGACACGAGGCGGTAGGCAAGGACGGTGAGCGCCGCCGTCGCGGCTGGCACGCCGGCGAGCACGAGCAGCCCGGTCAGGCTGCCCTCGACGATCCCGAGCCCGCCCGGCGTGAGCGGCAGGAGAGCGAGGATCGTCGTCGAGGAGTACGCGATGAGGGTGATCGACGGCTCGGGCGTGCTTCCCGTCGCAGCGAGCGACGCGAGCAAGCAGCCGAAGTCGAGCATGACCCGTCCCGAGGAGAGCAGCAGCGCCGCTCGCCAGTGTTGGCCGAGCGCGGCACGAGTCGTGTCGCGCTGGGCGAGCAGCTTGTGGTCCAGACCCGTGATCGGTGCACGCTTGGGCAGCACCCGGTTGTGCACTGCCTGAACGAAGCGGCCGGCCAGGCTCAGCGGGCCGTCGGTGAGGAAGATGAGCAGGCTGCCTGCGACGAACAGGACCAGCACGACGAGGCCGAGGTAGACGAGGTGGACCAGACTCGGGCGGACCTGCGTGCCGAGCAGCACTGCCGGCAGCTCGAGGATCGGCAGGGCGAGCAAGCTGCCGGTCTGCAGCACCGAGCTCGCCGTGAGGCCACCGACCGCGTCGCCGCTGTCGATCCCGGCGCCGGCGAGGAGCTTGTACTCCATCGCCGCTCCGGTGGCGTCGGCACCGGGGAACACGTTGGTGACGGCGTTACCGACCAGGCCCGCGGTCACGACCGGGAACCACGCGCTCGTGCGCAACGCCAGCCGCTTGAGGCCGAAGGTGCAAGTGAACGAGCCGACCTCGGCGACCACGGCGGCGGCCATCCACCAGGGCTGCAGCCCGGAGAGCCGTGGCCAGGCTGAGAGCACCCGCAGCAGCACGGGAAACAGCAGATACAGCGTGGCGCCGCAGGCGAACAGCGGGACGGCACGCTTGAGCAACGACCGCCACGTCGGCGTGGCGTTGGAGCGCGTCGGCGACCGCCACGACGGCGTGGAGCCGGAGGGCGTCGGGGGGCTCGCCGAAGGCGCGCCCGCCGAGGTGCTCGACGGGCGGCCTTGCTCTCTCTCGCGGGCGAGCCGTGCAGCCCTCGCCGAGGGCCGCTTCGCCGCCGGGCGCGCGGCCCGGCGGCGCCGGAGGCGACGGCGGGAGGTCAGGCGGATCGCCGCGATGCGAGAAGTGCGATCGAGACGACGGCGATGCCGCCGAGCACGAAGCTCACCGTCCGCAGGTGCGCGCTCGCACGCTCGGCGGCGTCGTGCGCCCGCTCGGCAGCACCGAGCACCCTGGCGATGGCGTCGAGTGCCGTCTCGGCCTTCCCGAGGCGCTCCTCGGCGTCCAGCAGTCGTTCTGTGAGCTCGGACATGGTCTGCACCTTTCTCGTCGTCACATCGCTCTCGTCGTCACATCGCTCTCGTCGTCACCTCGCCGCGACTGTCGTCGCGTCACCGATACTCCGCCGCCATCGCCGGTGCACCATCCCGCGCCCGCGTGCTCGCACGCGTCCCAGTCGCAGCCACGCGCCGCCGCATCCGTCTCGCTCACCCGCGTCGCTGCGATCAGCGCGGGCTCGGCCGGCCGACGAGCGCGTAGACGTCCGCTCCGTCGACCACCTCGTGCTCGAGGAGCAGCTCGACGAGCCGCCAGAGCTGCTCGCGGTGGGCGTCGAGCAGCTCGCCGGCGCGCTGCTCTGCCGTGCGCAGCAATCGCATCACCTCGAGGTCGACCTGGCGGTGGGTTGCCTCGGCGCAGCCGACCGAACGATCGTCGTCCCCGAGGAAGGACGGCGCGGCCGTGCTCAGGCGCAGCGGACCGAAGCGCTCGCTCATGTCGTAGTCGCAGATCATGCGTCCGGCGAGCTCGGTGGCGGAGGCGAGATCGTCGGCAGCCCCGGTGGTGGGCTCCCCGAGCAGGAGGATCTCGGCCGCCCGCCCGCCGAGGCGCACCGCCAGCCCGTCCTGGAGGTAGCTGCGTGAGTGCAGATGGCGTTCCTCGAGCGGCAGCAGCTCCGTCGCCCCGAGGCTGCGCCCCGCGGGGAGGATCGTCACAGAGGAGACCGGATCGGCGTGATCGGACAAGGCCGCGACGAGCGCGTGACCCGCCTCGTGCACGGCCACCGAACGCTGCTCGTCGGGCAGGAGCACGCTCGCGGCCTCTCGCCTGCCGAGCGTGACCCTCGTGCGCGCCTCGACGAGGTCGGCGGGGCACACGACGACCCGATCGCAGCGCAAGGCGCCGATCGCCGCCTCGTTCAGCAAATTCGCCAGATCCGCTCCGGAGAATCCCGGCGTCGCCCGCGCCGTGAGGAGAAGGTCGACCTCGGGTGCCAGCTGCTTGCCCCGTGCGTGGACACGCAGGATCTCCAGTCGGTCGCTCAGGTTCGGCAGCGGGATGACGACCTCACGGTCGAAACGGCCGGGGCGACGAAGCGCCGGGTCGAGGGTTTCCGGTCGGTTCGTCGCCGCGAGCACGACGACGCCGCTCGCCTGCTCGAACCCGTCCATCTCGGCGAGCAGCTGGTTGAGCGTCTGCTCGCGCTCGTCGTTGCTCAGCGCCGACCGGCCTCGTCGCTGCCCGATGGCGTCGATCTCGTCAATGAACACGATCGCCGGGGCTCGCGAGCGCGCCTCCTCGAACAGGCTGCGGACGCGTGCCGCGCCCACGCCGACGTACACCTCGACAAAGGACGAAGCGGCGAGCGCGAAGAAGGGTACGGCCGCCTCTCCCGCCACGGCGCGTGCGACCAGTGTCTTGCCGGTGCCGGGAGGCCCGACCATGAGCACGCCACGTGGGCCACGCGCGCCGGCGCGTGCGTAGCGTTCGGGCTCGCGCAGGTAGTGCACGACCTCTGTGATCTCGTGCTTGGCCCCGGCGTAGCCGGCGACGTCGGCGAAGCGCGTCGAGGGACGCTCTGCGCCGTAGACCCTGGCACTTGCTGCGGCCACGGACGTGAGCCTGCTGGTGTCGCTGGTCACGACCTGACGAGCGCGACGACCGAAGAACACCATCGCCGCCACGACGAGCAGGATCGGCAGCAGTGTGCCCGCGGCGGCCAACCAGTCGACTCCGGGGGCCGTGCCGGCGATCGTCACCCCGTGCGCCATCAACGTGGGGGTGAGCGACGAGTCCCGCAACGCGACGGGGATCTGCGAGGTGTACGCCCCACCGTTGCGCAGCGCGCCGGCGACGGCCCCGTCGGCCGATACGACCGCCGTGCGGACCTCGCCGTGCTCGACGGCCTGCAGCAGCTGTGAGAAGGCGAGGGTACGAGCCGGCTGGCGTGCCCTCAGCCCGAACGCGAGGATCAGGCCGCCGGCGGCCACCCAGATGCACGGCAGCAGGAGCGAGCGCGGCGATCTCCGCGGGGATTGGCCACGCAGCCACTGCCGGCCGTTGTCGGTGTCGTCACCATGCACGCAGCCAAGGCTGTGCGCCGCCGACCCGGCGTGCATCCCGCGCCTTCGTGGGCGCCCCCGCCCGCTGCCCGCAGCGAGCGAACGGTCCGCAACGTGACGTACGCGATCGTGCGATGGCCGCAGCCTCGCCCCCACGCACGCTGGATCGGTAAGGACGCGACAGGCAGGAAGGGCGCGACGGGCAACCGCCGCGACTGGCGAGCGGAGGTGTGTACCATGTCGGTCCAGGACGAGTCGAAGAGCTGGCCGTCGGTGTTCCGGCGCATGTTCGAGGAAGGGCTCGGCCTGCTGCGGGTCGACGAGCTTCACGAGCCCGGCAAGCTGGTGATCCGGAGCGAGCTGCCGGGCATCGACCCCGACCGCGACCTCGACGTGAGCGTCTCGCACGGCGTGCTGCACATCCGCGTCCAGCACGAGGAGCAGACCCAGGGCGGGCAAGGCTCGCGGTTGGTCTCGCAGCTGCGCTCCAGGTCGTTCGTGCGCGACATCCCGCTGCCCAAGGGCGTGAAGCGCCAGGACATCACCGCAACGGTCAGCGACGGCGTGCTCGAGGTCGTCGTCCCGCTCCCGCCGGAGAGCCCCGACGAGGCCGGGAAGATCGCGATCACCCGGAGCGACTCGTCCGCCGGCACCGGCAGCCCGTCCGCCGGCACCAGCAGCGACTCGTCCCCGGGCACAGGCGCGAGCTAGCGGCCGCAAGCAACCCCGCTGCGGGAAGGACCGATCGTGAGCAACGCGCGGCTGGCACTCGACGTGATGGCGGAGCTGGCTGCGGAGTCGCGCCTCGACTCGAGCCGCATCGGCGTGACGGTGACGAGCGACGGGACGGCTTTCTTGAGCGGCGTCGTCGACACGGCGCGCGAGCGCGAGCGGGCCGCTGACCGCGCCTCGCGCGTGACCGGGGTGAGGTCGGTGCGCAACGAGATCGCCGTTGCGCCCGTCGACGCACAGCGCCACGGCGTGGAGAGCACACGGCCCGGTGATGGGCAGAGCGCCGCCGGGGCGCCGCCTCGTGCGGGAGGTGATGCCGGATGACGCGGCGCAGGTCGAACGGCACGGTGCAGAGCGACATCGAGCTGGCTTTCGGGCTCGAAGGATCACTCGATGCGAGCCGCGTCACCGTCGTAGCCGTCGAGGGATGCGTCGAGCTGCGCGGCAGCGTGCCGACATTGCACGAGGCGGAGCTCGCCGTGCGCGCAGCGGAGCGCGTCCAGGGTGTGAGCGAGGTGCGCGACCTGCTCTCCGTCGAGCCCACCGACGGGCACGTCGACGACGACGAGCTCGCCGCCGCCTGCCGTGAGGCACTCGCGGGGCTGGGTTCGCTGCCACCCGACGTGGTCGCCGTCACCTCGAAGGCGGGTCGGGTGGTGCTCACCGGCGAGGTGCGGACGGGCGCGCAACGCCTCGAGGCTTATCGAGCTGTCGCCTCGGTGAACGGCGTCGTCGACATCGTCGACGACGTCAGGGTGACGCCGGAGCCCCAGCCCGAGGACGTCGCTGGCAGGATCGCTGCAGCGCTCGCCAGGACCGCGCTCGTGCCCGGAGCGGTCATCGAGGTCTCGTGCGCCGACAGGACGGTCTACCTCGACGGGGTGGTCGGCTCGACCGCCGCCCGCGGGGTCGTCGAGCTCGCCGCGCTCGGGGTGCCCGGTGTCGCCGAGGTGGTCAACCGGACCGACGTCGTCGCCTGAGGCCGGCGCGTCGTGCCCGGGTCGTGGACTACGCGATCTCCGGATGCGACCACGGCCGTGCCCGCCGTACCGTCCGCTGGCCCACGCCACGCGTCGCGAGCGGGCGCTGGCCAGCCGGGAGGTGACCGTTGCGAGCCATCGTCGTGCAGCACGAGCAGCGCGCCGCCGAACTGCTCGAGCTGCCGACTCCTGAGCCTGCGAGCGGCCAGCTGCTGGTGGCCGTCCGCGCCTCGTCGGTCAACGGGAGCGACCTGGAGCGACTCGCCTGCGGGCACCCGCCCGATGGCGAGCACGCCGAACCGGTCGTGCTCGGGCGCGATTTCGCCGGCGTCGTGGCGGCATGTGGCGAGCTCGCCCGCGGCTACCGCGAGGGCGACGAGGTCTTCGGCTGCCTGCCGCCCCGCCGCCCGGCGGCGGATGGCGCCTGGGCCGACTTCGTGCTCGTCGCGGCCGACGGCGGGGTCGCCCACAAGCCGGGCTCGCTCGGCTACCTGCCGGCTGCGGTGCTTCCTGCCGCCGGTGGGCTGGCGCTCAGCACGGTCGACGCCGTTGCGCTGCACGGGGGCGACCGGGTGCTCGTCGTCGGCGCCTCCGGCGGTGCCGGCGGCTACGTCGTCCAGCTCGCCGCCGGGTGTGGCGCCGAGGTGATCGCCAGCTCGAACGAGCACGACGAGCGCCGGTTGCGCAGCCTCGGGGCTGCGAGCGTCGTCCCCGACACCCGCGAGGGCGCGATCGAGGGCACGCTCGCCGCGCATCCGAGCGGCGTCGACTGCCTCATCGACCTCGCCAGCGCGGCGAGCGACTTCGCAGCGCTCAGCAACCTCGTGCGACCGGGTGGGCGCGCGGTGACGACCCGAGGGTTGGCACGCGGCGCCGCCTTCGGCGCTGGCGTGATCGTCGGCGAGATCATGGAGGTGGCCGACGCGCTCGTCATGGCGCAGCTGAGCCGCCTCGCCGACCTCGGCCGGCTTCGCAGCACGATCGCGGGCGTCTACTCGCTCGAGCAGGCCGGAGAGGCGCTCGACACGTTCGCCTCCGGCGTGCCCGGCAAGATCTCGCTCCTCCTCACCGACGAGGACTGAGCGGCCCGCGGCGGGCCCCGCGTGCGCGGGATGCGCCCCGCCCTCACCCGTCGAACACTGGGCGCATGGTGCGCGAGACCACAGCTGACGTTCTCACCGACGAAGGAGGCCGCCCGATGACCGAGGCCGGTCACAACCCACGCCTGCTCGTGGAGACGGAGCCCTCCTGGTTCTGCATGGGCGCCTACGACGTGCTTGCCGAGAACGTCCGTCTGGCGCGCCTGCGATTCGAGTGCTGGCTGGCGGCGCCCAACACCAGGTCGTGGATCCGGGAGTGTCAGCGCCCGGCGCGGCCGTTGGCGGGACCGCTCGACCTCGCCGGCGCGGGACGACCATCGGGCGGCCGCGACGTCGCGTCGCTGCCCTGAACCGTTCAGATGACGCCGACGAACCCGTCCACGACGCCGATCGCCCTCCTGCAGAGCGGCGTCGCCAGTGGCATCTGGCAGCTCGACCCGATCCGGTCGCGCATCGCGCTCTCGGTCAAGCACCTCTGGGGTCTGAAGACGGTGCGAGGTCGCTTCGAGGGGATCGCCGGAATCGTCGACATCACCGAGTCGGGCTCGGTCTTCGGTGTGGTGACCGTCGAGGCAGCCTCGGTGTCGACGGGCCTGCGGGCGCGCGACGCACGCCTGCGCTCGCCCGACTTCCTCGATGCCGCCGCCTATCCCCACATCGTGTTCGACATCTGCGACATGCACCTGATGTGGCCCGATCGCGGACTCGTGCTCGGGGCGCTCACCGTTGCGGAGCGCCACACGCCGCTGTGCTTCGAGGCGACTCTGGGCATCGAGCCGTTGCATCACTGGGCAACCGTCGACGCCGCCGTCGACGTGCAGCACGCGATGCACGGCCGGAGCTGCAACCCGCTGCTCGTCCCCGCCGAAGTCGCCCACCTCGACCTGCACCTCGTGTTCGCCCGGGCGACGGCATGACCAGCGCCGCCGGCGGGGCCCAGAGGCCGCCGAGCCGGCGCGCCGTGCGAGGCGCCACGGCCCACGCGGCCGCGGGATGGCACGCTGCGCCGGTGCCTCGATGCTGTGTGCGACCCGGGCCGGCCAACCGTGCCGGCACCGACACCCGACACGGAGGAGCAGCGACATGAGCACAGAAGAACGACTGGACAAGGCCGAGGACCGACTGGACAAGGCCGAGCATGCACTGGACGGCCTGCGCGGCGCGCTCGACAAGCTCGAGCGGGCGCACGCCACGAGCGAGCACCTCCGCACGGCCGGCGAGCAGGCTCGCCGCCACGTCCGCACCCTCGCCGCAGGAGCCGGCACCCTCACCGCGGCGATGCTCGCACACCGCGTGTCGAGGAAGGCCGACCCGACCGAGCACGACGGCCGCTGAGCGGCCGAATACGACAACAAGGAGGCTCGAGGATGGACGGCAAGGCTGAAGGCTGGGTGCTGTTCGCGTCGATCACGCTCGGCATCGCCGGGATCATGAGGATCTTCGACGGCGTCTGGGCGCTCGACTACCACGGAAGCGTCCCGAGCGGTTTGCAGGGTGCGGTGTTCGGCACGAGCCTGAGCACCTACGGCTGGATCTACATCGTCGAAGGCATCGTGCTCATCGCCGCCGCGGCCGGCGTGCTCGCCGGCTCGCAGGTCGGTCGCTGGATCGGCATCTTCGCGGGGTCGCTGACCGCCATCAGCGCCATCTGGCTGATGCCGTTCTACCCCGTGTGGGCGATCATCTACATCATCCTCGGCGTCATGGTCGTCTACGCGCTCGTCGTCTACGGCGGCGAGTCGGCCATCGCGTAATCGGCCTGCGCGTGATCGGCCAGCGAGTGATCGGCCGGCGCGCCACCGCCGCGCCCCGTCCCCGCCACCACCGCGGCGGGGACGGCGCGACGACCCTCCTGGCCACGACGGCAGGCCGTACGGGCCTGCGCGGCTCCCGGCGATACCGGGGCGTCGCGCGCTCGCTCGCCGAGCGCCTCGGCAGGCGGCTCGGCGGTGCCGCCGGTGCCACCGCCGCGCTCGCCCTACCCCGCAGGCCTGTTCCGGCGCTCGTGCCGGTGACCGTCCGGCGCCCGCGGCGGGGCTGAGCCGGCCGGATGGCCGGGCGGGCAACGCGCTCGCCCGGCTGAGCGTGGGCCCCACCGACTTCTCCTCGGCCACCTCGACAACCTCTCCCCTGCAACCTCTCCCTGCGCTTCAGCCCTCTGCGTTCTCTGCCCTGCGCTTCAGTCCTCGGCGTTTCGAGGTTCTCGGCAACGCGTCCCCACCGTCCGGGTGCTTGCGCGCACGCATCGCATCGCCCCGATCGGGTGACCCGCGGTTCGGCCTGATCTCACCCATCTCCGAGGAGGTGGCTCGTTCAGAGATCGCGCCGCTCGCGTGGTGCGAGCCGATCATGTGGACATGCACGACCTCGCGTAGTCCGACGCAGCTCGCCTGGCGTAGTCCGACGCCGCTCGCCTCGTCCGAAACGGCTCGCGTAGTCCCAAGCCGCTCGCGTAGTCCGGAGCGGTTCGCGTAGTCGGCGGCGGCTCGCGTAGTCGGCGGCGGCTCGCGTAGTAGCGGCCCGCCGCGCGGCGCGTAGCCGCCCGTCCCGACCTGCGCAGACAGGCGCAGCCGTCAGACGGCTCCCTCCGGCGCGTGCGCTCTTCGACCTGGTCACACACTTCGACGCCGCAGTCAATTGACACGCAGTCGAGAGACAGACGTAGCCGGGTACAACTAGGCGCTCACGGGATTCGAGCGAAGCGCGTCTCGTCGTACGGTCACAGCACTCAGGCGTCGGACGCCGAGACATCTCAGAGCAACAAGGAGCTCGACCCATGACGTGCGCATGCCCCGTCTCACCCGTGAACCCCCAGAGCTGCGACGAGCACGGTCCGAAGATCGTTGCGCTTCGACTCCACCGCGAGGACGACTTCGTCCAGCCCGCGCCGGAGACCGCTCCGTCGCTCGAGCGCTCGCTGATCGGATCAGCGAAGCAGACCGAGCACGAGACGCTCACCGCGCTCGCCATGGACCGCTTCGAGACCCTGTCCGCGATCGCGGCTCGCCTGGCACGCAACGGCGGGCCCGAAGCACGCGAGTCGATGGACGCCCTGCGCCGGGCCGAGTTCCGCCGACTGCTGTACTCCGGCGCCCTCGACCAGGCGCGCCGTGCCTGCCGCGTCGTGCTGGACGGCACGCGCGAGCGCCCCGCCTCGCCGTTGACGACCGCGCTGGCGCACGTCGTGGTGGCCCGGGTCGCGACCGAGCAGCATTCGCTTGCCGAGGCCCAGCGTCACGTGCGGGCTGCTGCGATGACGGTCAGCGCACCCCCGTCGCGGCTGCTCGAGCGTGAGCTGAGGATCGCCCGTGGGCGCCTCGCTGCGGCTGCCGGCGAGGCCGCGAGCGCCCTGTGGTGGGTCGCTCCAGCCCTGCAGCGACCTGCCGCCTGGTCGGCGTCGCTCGTGCTCGAGCCGAGCCTGCTGCCCTGGATCGCGCGCACGGCCGTCTGCGCCGGCACACCGGGGGCTGCGGATCACATCATGTCCTGGGCGACCGAGTTCGCCGAGCGGGCCCCGGAGTGCACGGGGCTGGCGATCGCCGTCGAACAGGCGCGTGGCCTGCTCGAAGCAAACCCCGCGGCGCTCGCCAAGGCCGCCTCCCTGCTCGGCACCGGCCCGCGCCGGCTGGCCGAGGCCGAAGCGTACGAGGACGCCGGCCGCGCCTGCGCAGCGGGCTCGGCAAGCGACCAGGCGACTGACCACTTCGGTCGCGCCGCCCACCTCTACCAGATCGCCGGCGCCCATCTCGGGGCACGCCGTGTGCGCGAGGAGCTGCGGCGCCTCGGCCAGTCCCCGTCGGGGCGGCGGCGCTCGCAGGTCCAGTTCGGGTGGGAGAGCCTGAGCAGCACCGAGCTCAGCGTGGCCGAGCTCGTCGCCGACGGGCTGACCAACCGGCGGGTGGGCGAGATCCTGTTCATGTCGCGCTACACCGTGGACTCCCACCTGCGGCACATCTTCGCCAAGCTCGGCCTGAGCTCGAGGGTGGCGCTGGCGAGCGTCGTGCTCGAGCGACGGGCGTCCTCGCTCGCCGACGAGGCTCATTTCGCGCCGGCAGCCGAGCGCCTGCGCGCCTGAACCCCCGAGAACGCCCAGGCGCACCGGCGTCGGCCGGTGACCGGGCGACTGAAACGACGATCTTGCGGACGAGGAGACGAGATGAGCAGCACGAGACGGCTGACCCTGCTCGAGGGCGGCGCGGACGCACCTGACGCACACGGTACGACGACGAGCACGCGCACGGACCAGCCGGCGGAGAGCGAGGCGGTCCTGCCCGCACTGCAGACCTCTGTGCTGATCACGCTTCAGGGCCCGCTCGGCGCGAGCGTCGGAGCCGAGTTGTACCGTCAGACGAAAGGTCTCGCCGGCCTCGGCATCGGTTCGGTCTTCCTCGATCTCTCCGGCGTCCAGCGGGTGGACCGGCGCGGCGCCGCGGCGCTGTCCGCCGCCACGCTCGACGCGCAGGCGGGCGGCGGCGGTGCGGTGCTGCTCGACGTGAGCCCGGCCGTCGCCATGGCGCTCACTGCGAGGCGCATGCCACTTGCTGCGAGGCACAAGGCCCATGCCTCGAGACGCAGGCCGTTCGCCTCGTCACCGTCCCCGAATGACCGGCAGATGACCGGCGACGGCACGGATCAGGAGTAGAGCGAGTCTCCCGGGTCAGCTCCCGGCTCGGAGAGCGTGGGCGCCTCGCCGATCATGATGTTGACGGTGATCCCGAGCACACCGGGCACTCGTCGGACGATTCGCTCGCACTCGAGGCGCTGCACCCTGTTGCGCAGCCTGCCGGTGAGGACGACCCAGCCGCCGGCAACTCTGACCGAGACGGCACCGCGTGGCAGCGAGCGCGCCGCGTCGATCGCCTGCTGGCAATCCTCGGCCACCTGCTGATCGGCCATGCGCTCCCCGAGAGGGCCCACCAGAAGCTCGTTGTCGACGCGGCGAACGCCGACGACGTCGGCCGCGTCGCTGCCGGCGAGCAATCGCTCCTCGTGGGTCTGAACGGCTCCCCTCAAGGCGACGACGCCGTGCTCGCAGCTGACGATCACACGGCTCGAGTCGAGCACCGGATCGTTCGAGAAGGCCGTGACGACCTCGGACTCGATGAGCTTGTCTGGCTTGATCACTGCTCCTCCAGGGTCGTGGGCTGCCCTGTCGTGGCACCCGCCGGCGCGACGGTTGCCGCGTGGCTGCGCCGGCGAGCTTCGCCGGAGGCCGGTGCCGCGACAGGCGTTCCGTCGAGACACAGTCTCCCGGGAGCTCCTGCCGGGCAATCACGCACACGCGTACACCGCAGCGACGCCGTGCTGGGCGCATCGGCGCGGTGGCCGGCGGGCGGGCTCGACGCGCAGAGGATCGAACGCTCACGCGGTTCGGTGATGCCCGTGGCGCCCACCGTCATGTATTGTCATTTGCTATGGTATATAAGGTCCGACCGGGATCTCCCTTCCCGCTCGGCGCCACGCCGTGCGGGGACGGGACGAACTTCGCCGTCACCGCCTCGCACGCCGACGGGCTGCTGCTCTGCTTGCTCGACGAGCACGGCGCCGAGAGCAGGATCGCCCTCTCCGAACGCGACGACGGCGTCTGGCACGGTTTCGTCTCCGGCGTCGGCGCAGGCCAGGAGTACGGGTACCGCGCGACAGGGCCGTATTCGCCGCGCAGCGGCATCCGCTGCAACCCGGCCAAGCTGCTGCTCGACCCGTACGCACGGGCCACCCGAGGCGTGGTCTGCTACGGCACGGCGCTGCTCGGGCACGACCCCGACGAGCCCGACAGAGCCAGCGAGGAGGACTCCGGCCGGCAGGTCCCGCGCTGCATCGTCGTCGACCCTGCCTTTCCCTGGACCGATCACGCCCGTCCGCGCCACGACGACGCCGACAGCGTGCTCTACGAACTGCACGTCAAGGGCTTCACGATGACCCACCCCGGCGTCCCTGCCGCCCTTCGCGGCACCTACGCCGGGCTGGCGCACGAGGCGGCGATCGGCCACCTCCTCGAGCTCGGGGTCACAGCCGTCGAGCTGCTCCCAGTGCACCAGCACGTTCCCGAGTCGTTCCTCCTCGAGCGTGGGCTCACCAATTACTGGGGCTACAACACGATCGGCTTCTTCGCCCCGCACGACGGCTACTCGGCGGCCGTGCGCAGCGGCCGCTGCGGCGGCCAAGTGGCCGAGTTCCAGGCAATGGTGAACGCGCTGCACGCCGCCGGTATCGAGGTCCTTCTCGACGTGGTGTTCAACCACACCGCCGAAGGCAGCCACCTCGGGCCGACGCTGTGCCACCGCGGTCTCGACAACCAGGCCTACTACCGGCTGGTCGTCGACGACCCGCGCTATTACCTCGACAGCACGGGATGCGGCAACTCGTTCAACGCCGGGCACCCCGTGGCGCTACAGCTGATCATGGACTCGCTGCGCTACTGGATGAGCGAGATGCACGTCGACGGCTTCCGCTTCGACCTCGCGACCACCCTCGGCCGCCAGGACGGGTCGTTCGAGGAGGCTGCGGCGTTCTTCGACCTCGTCGAGCAGGACCCCGTCGTCGGGCGCGCCAAGCTGATCGCCGAGCCATGGGACGTCGGGCAGTTCGACAGCTACGAGGTCGGGCGCTTCCCGCCGCCCTGGCGGGAGTGGAACGGCAGGTACCGTGACGCAGTGCGCGACTTCTGGCGCAGCCGCGACGGGATGCTGCCCGAGCTCGCAACGCGCGTTACCGGGTCCGCCGACCTCTACTCGGGACGCGGTCGCCGCCCGACCGCCTCGGTCAACCTCGTCACCGTGCACGACGGCTTCACCCTCGCCGATCTCGTGTCCTACAACGACAAGCACAACGAGGCCAACGGTGAGGACAACCGCGACGGCAGCTCCGACAACCGCTCGTGGAACTGCGGCGCCGAGGGCCCGACGGAGGACCGGGCGATCATTGCCCTGCGGGCGCGCCAGAGGCGGGCGATCCTGGCGACGCTGCTGCTCTCCTTCGGCATGCCGCTGCTTCTCGGAGGAGACGAGCTCGGGCGGACCCAACGCGGCAACAACAACGCCTACAGTCAGGACAACGCGATCAGCTGGTTCGACTGGGCCCACACCGACGAGGAGCTGTCGAGCTTCACCGCCGGCGTCATCGCGTTGCGCAAAGCGCACCCGGTGTTCCGCCGGCGACGCTTCCTGCTCGGGGCAGAAGCCAGCGAGCTCGGGTGGTACACGCCGGCCGGGGCGGAGATGAGCCGAGAGGACTGGGCAAACCCGCTGGCGCGCAGCCTCGTCGTCTACCTGGACGGCTCGGACGACCCCGACCTCGGCGACGACGGGACTCCGCTCGTCGACGACGACTTCCTGCTCGTGTTCAATGGATGGTGGGAGGCGCTCGAGGTCACGCTGCCCGCTGCCCGTCCCTGCCAGCGCTGGACCGTCGAGCTCGACACGTACGACGCGTCACGACCGACCGACAGCGACCGCTCGCTCGAGCTCGTTGCGGGCAGCGGGATCACCGTCGGGGCGCGCTCGATGGTCGTGCTGCGCGGCCTGCTCACGACGCGCTGAGCTACGGCCGAGCGAGCACAACAGCGTCGGTGTGGCACGTGCCCCCCACTGCCCAGCGCATCTGGCACGTGAGGGGAGCCTTCCGACCCACCGTGACCGCACGACGTCCCCCGGATGCGTGCTCGGGGGCGCCGCTTCCCGCAGTCCGGGCCGCCGGTGCTCGGGGGCGCCGCTTCCCGCAGTCCGGGCCGCCGGTGCTCGGGGGCGCCGCTTCCCGCAGTCCGGGCCGCCGGTGCTCGGGCGCGCCGCTGCCCGCAGTCCGGGCCGCCGATGCTCGGGCCGGGCCGCCGGTGCTCGGGCGCGCCGCTGCCCGCAGTCCGGGCCGCCGATGCTCGGGCCGGACCGCGGGCGCAGGGCGCTCCCCGAACCGCAGGGGTGGACAGCGCGACGCCACCAGGCGCCGTCTTGGAGAACGTCGTCTCCTACGGAACGACGACGAGCCGGTTGACGACCTCGCTGACGCCGGGGGCGGCCCAGGAGGTGTCCACGGCCTCCATCATGGCGTAGCCCGAGCCGACCGTCCCGTCGAGGTACACCGTGCGGCCCGAGGTGGTCACCTCGATCATTGAGTCGTCGATGATCGCGTTGCGCCGGAAGGCGGCATTGATCCGGTCCGCGACGTCGGTCGGCATCGGGTCGCCGCTCAACACGATGTCGTTGGTGACACCGAGGACGCCGGCCACCTTGCCGACGGTGCGCTCGGCCGACCGGCGCTCGAAGTGGTGCTTGACTTGCCCCGTCAGCGTTACCCAGCCGTTGACCACGACGGGGGTGACGGAGCCCTTGGGGACGAACCGGTCACGGTCGAGCGCGTTCTGAGCAGCCGACACGACGGCGGCGTCGTCGAGCGCCTCGCCCTCGAGGCCGACGAGCAGCTCGTTGTCAACGGTGATCACACCGCTGACTCGCCAGGTGTCGTCGGCCGCCTCGAGCAGGTCGCTGTACGTCGGTACCGCACCGGTCAGTGTGACGTTCCCGTGGTCGGCCTTGACGACGATGCGGCGCGCGTCGAGGTACGGGTCGTACTGGAGCGCGTCCTTGACGTCGGAGTCGAGGGTGCGGTTGAGCTTGTGCATCTTTCACCATCCGGGGTTCGAAGTTTTTCTGGTCTCACACATCGTCGGCCAACGCTTCGCCCCGGGCATCACGCGTGTGCGTGTCCGGTCGGGGCTGCAACGCCTGCGCTCGGGCCGGTACGAAGCCGGACCCGACCCGGCAGCTCGCCCACATCCATCGCAGGTGCGCTCGACGCATCGCCGCCGCCCGGCGCGACATCCCGGTCGGGGTCACGCGATCGGGCGATGCGATCGTGCCCGACGCAGGCGAGGCTGGCGGAGAGCGTCAACGACGAGCGGAGGTCCCCGATGCCGAACCAGCCGAGCCGACACGACTTGCCAGGCAGCCTCAGATGGATTCTCGAGGAGGGTGCAGGCCGATTGCGGGTCGAGGAGGAGCACGATGCCGACCGCCTCGTCATCCGCAGCGAGCTGCCGGGAATCGACCCGAGCAAGGACGTCGACCTGAGCGTCGAGCACGGTGTCTTGCACATCCGCGCCGAGCGCAAGATCGACCCCAAGCTCTCGGGCAAGGCGCACCTGCGTTCGGAGTTCGCCTACGGCTCGTTCGTGCGCGACGTGCCGCTGCCGCGAGGTGTCAAGCGCCAGGACATCACGGCCACCTACCGCGACGGGATCCTCGAGGTCATCGTCCCCCTCCCCAAGGAGGACGGGGACCAATCGGGGACGATCCCCATCACGAAGTCCGCCTGAACCCCATCGCGCGCCCAGCCGGTGGGTAAGGTTCCGCCATCGGCCGCCTTCACCTTGGGTGCAGCGTCGCTGGGGGCGTGCACGGCAGTAGGACCGGTTGCGGGCGCGGCACGGTGACCGCGCCCGAGGCGGCTTCGTGAGCAGCACGCCCTCCGACGGGAACGAACCCTCCGGCGCCGGCAAGGGCGGCGGGGGCGAGCTCGGCAAGGGCGGCGGGAGCGAGCCCGCCAGCGGGGGCCACCCCGGCGACGGCGCGCCCGGCGGCGTGGGCAAGCCCGGCGGGGGCGATCCCTCCGGCGGCGTGGCGGCAGGACGGGGCGGCCTCGTCCAGTCAGTCTGGAAGGCGCTCGTCGGCGCCCCCGTCTCCCGGTTGCAGTCCGCCAGGCAGCGGATCTCCCCGGTCGAGGGGCTCTCGGCGCTCTCGCTCGACGCGCTCACCTCCGTGGCCTACGGGCCCGAGGCGATCGTCGTCGTGCTCGCGGCGGCCGGATGGAGCGCGCTGAGCCTCACGCTGCCCATCACGATCGCCATCATCGGGCTGCTCGTGCTGCTCGTCTCGTCCTACTGCCAGGTCATCGATGCCTATCCGAACGGCGGCGGCGCCTATGCCGTGACGCGGGCGAACCTCGGCGCGAGGTTGAGCCTGCTCACCGGCGCTGCGCTCGTCGTGGACTACGTGCTCACGGTCGCGGTCTCGATCGCCGCAGGGGTCGGGGCGCTCGCCTCTGCCTTCCCGTCCCTGCTCGACTACACGGTGCCGATCTGCCTCGGCGTGCTCGCCGTCGTGACCCTGTTCAACCTACGTGGCCTCGGCGATGCGGCTCGCGCCTTCCTGCTCCCGACGATCATGTTCATCGTCGGGCTGCTGACGATCATCGCCATCGGCCTCATCCACCCGCTCGGTCTGAACGCGCCGCTGCCGGGGCGTTCCCTCGTCCCGGCTCACCCGCTCGAGACGGTGAGCGTGCTGCTCGTGCTCAAGGCGTTCTCGGCCGGGTGCAGCGCCCTCACCGGCGTCGAGGCGATCGCCAACGGCGTACCGCTGTTCAAAGAGCCGCGGGCCCGACGCGCCAAGCGGACCGAGGTGCTGCTCGGCGCCATCCTCGGCACGATGCTCGCCGGGTTGGCCGTGCTCGTCGTGCGCTGGCACGTCGGGCCGCGCTCGGGCCAGACCGTGCTGAGCACGGTGATGGGCATCTCCGTCGGCCGCCACGCCCTGTACTACGTGGTCTCGCTCACCATCACCGTCGTCCTCGCCCTGGCGGCGAACACCTCCTTCGGTGGCCTCCCCATCCTGGCGAGCCTGCTCGCCCGCGACGGGTACCTCCCCCGCCTGTATGCATTGCGCGACGACCGCCAGGTGTTCGCCTCCGGCATCTGGACCCTCGCCGTGCTCGCCGCCACGCTGCTCGTGGTCAGCGGCGGCAACACGAACAGCATGATCCCGCTCTTCGCCATCGGGGTCTTCACCGGCTTCACCCTCGCCCAGGCAGGCCTCGTCGTGCACTGGTGGCGCGAGCGCCCGGCACGTTGGCAGTGGCGCGCCGCGCTGAACGGCCTCGGCGCCACGGTCACCGCCGGCGCCACCTGCATCTTCATCGTCACAAAGTTCCTCGAGGGAGGATGGGTGGTGCTCGTCGCCATCCCGGCGTTCATCGTCCTGTTCCGCCGTATCCACGCCTACTACGGCGCGGTCGCAACCCAGCTGGCGATCGGCGCCACCCCGCCCCGGCTGGTGACGCAGCCGACACGGATCATCGTCCCGGTGAGCTCGCTCACCGGGATCAGCACGCTCATCCAGCACACCCTGTGCGAGGCACTCTCGCTGTCGCGCGACGTGGTCGTCGTCAGCGTGGTCCAGAGCGGGGCCGAGGGCGACAGCGTCGCCCGAGACCTGCAGCAGTCGTGGGACGCGTGGGGACCCGGCGTCCCGCTCGTCGTGCTGCGCACCGACTACGCCTCGGTCGTCCGCCCGCTCGTCGGGTACATCGACGAGCAGCGCCGGACGAGCGACGTCCAGATCGTGGTCCTGATGCCGGTGCTCGTCCCGGACCACCTACGCGACGAGATCCTCCACAACCACATCGACGTCGTGCTGTCGCGGGCGCTCTGCGCGCCGGCCGGACCTCGTGGTCGCGAAGGCGCCGATGCCGCTGCACCGGCACCACCCGCGAGGCCGCTGAGCCACCGACCCGCTGCGGGGCTCACGCGGCCACGGGATGCGATCGACCGGCGTGGCCCGCACTCTGTGCAGTGCCGCAGCCCGCTCGGGGCAGCGCATGCAAGGGGATCAGCACGATGTTCGTCTTTTTCTCGAGCCGCCTCGGCTGCTTCGGCTCGATCGCCGTGTCGCTGATCGTGACGGGCATCCTGCTGGCGATCTTCTACCACTGAGCTCGCACGGCCCGGCGCGCTCGCCCGGCTCCACGTTCGGGGTCAGCCGCCATGGCCGACCACAGTCGACCGGCCGCGAACCGCGAGCGGACACGCGTGCGCGTATCGGGTGACGAGGACCGCTCCATTCCTCGCTTGTAACCGGCACGATCACTGTCAGCCAACCTCCACGAGGAGACACGATGCGTCATCTTCGACCTCTCATCGCCGGCAGCCTGGCGGCTCCCGCGCTCGCCGGCTACCTGGCCTCTGTCCACGCCTCCGAGCCGCCCGCGCTGCGCACGACCACCGCTGCGGCGCCCGCCGGCGCCCCCCGCCCGGCTATCAGCTGCAGCAGCGGGGCATCTGGTGCGAGTGGCGGCTCGGGAGGCCTACCCGGGTTCGGCTGGCCGTTCGGGCCGTCGGGCTTCTCGGGAGCGTCGGGGTTCTCGGGCTCGTCGGGCCAGTCGCCGCAGGCTCCGCCGCCGAACCTGCGGCACCTGGCGTCGTCCGTCGACGCAGACCTCGTCGACGTCGACACCGTTCTCGCCTACGAGGGCGCCGAGGCGGCCGGCACCGGCATCGTGCTCGGGTCGAAGGGCGAGGTCCTCACCAACAACCATGTCATCCGTGAGGCGACCAGCGTCGAGGTCACCGACCTCGGCGACCGGCGGTCGTACCGGGCCGACGTCGTCGGGTACGACCTCAGCGCCGACGTCGCCGTCCTGCGGCTCGAGTCGGCGTCGGGCCTGCGGACGGCGCCGATCGGGAACTCCTCGAAGCTCTCGAAGGGGACCGGGGTGATGGCGCTCGGCAACGCCTGCGGCGTGGGCGGCACGCCGAGCGCCGCGACCGGCAAGGTCACGGCGCTCGACCAGTCGATCAGCGCGAGCGACGAGCTGCTCGGCGACGAGCAGCTGTCGGGGATGATCGAGACGAGCGCCGACCTGCAGCCGGGCGACTCCGGCGGCTCGCTCGTCGACACGGGCACGGGCAAGGTCGTCGGCGTGGACACAGCCGGCGCCGAGGGCTACTCGCTGTCCGGCGGTGCGGCGGGCTTCGCCATCCCGATCGCGACGGCAACGGCGATCGCGGCCAAGATCGAGCACGGCCACTCGTCGAGCACGATCCACGTCGGGCCGACCGCGTTCCTCGGCGTCGCAGTGGAGAGCGCCCGTTACCAGGCGCCCGACGGGATCGAGACGACCGGCGTGGCTGTCGAGTCCGTCATCGGCGGGGGGCCGGCCGCGCACGCGGGCCTCACCAACGGCGACGTGATCGTGTCACTCGCCGGCAGGATCGCCTCCTCGCCCGCCGCGATGACCGACGAGCTGCTCGCCGAGAGGCCCGGCAGGTCGGTCCCGATCCGCTGGATGGACTCGCACGGTCACCTGCACACGGCGACGGTCAAGCTCGGCAGCGGTCCCCCGCAATAGCCCAGGAGGCCGTGGCCGGCCACGATCGCGCTACGCCGGCTCGGATGCCCGACCCTGCTCGGACGACGAAGCCTGCTCGCGAGCCACGGTCCGGATCAACTGCGTCCGCGAGCTGATCGCGAGCTTCTGGAACACCTTGCGCAAGTGGTAGTCGACGGTCGCCGGACTGACGAAGAGCTGCGCGGCGATCTCACGGTTGGTGGCGCCCTCGGCGGCGAGGCGGGCGACCTGGGCCTCCTGGGGCGTCAGGACCGTGGTCGTGTCGAAGCTGCGCCGCGGCACGTGCTCACCCGTCGCCTCGAGCTCGGCCCGGGCCCGCTCGGCGAACAGCTCGGCGCCCATGCCGCTGAACAGCCGGTACGCCGCGGTGAGCTCGACCCGGGCGTCACGCCGGCGCCGGCGCCGGCGCAACCACTCGCCGAGCACGAGGTGGTTCCTGGCAAGGTCGGTCGACAGGCCGGCAGCCGCCGACAGCTCGACCGCCTCGCGGTAGAGCGGCTCGGCCTCGCCGCACGGCGCGAGCAGCGCGCGGGAGCGTGCCAGGCAAGCCAGACCCCAGTTCGCCCGGCCCGCAGAGGCCCGCGCCGCCAGCCGCTCGAGCGCGAGGCGCGCCACGCTCGTCTCGTCACAGCGGGCGGCGGCCTCGATCAGGTCGTGCAGGACGAGCGTTCCCGCGCCCACGCGGTCTGCGACGAAGACGGGCTCGAGCTGCTCGAAGGCCTCGCGGTACCGGCCGAGGCCGAGCTCGAGCACGCCGAGCGCCATCGCGACTTCGACACCGTGGCCGGGATCTTCGTCCGGGCAGGCCGGATTGATCGCGGCTGCCAGCGCCCGCGCCTCGGCCTCGCGTCCGCGCCAGCACAGAAGGGACAGCTCGCTCGCTGCCGTGAGGTCCGGGCCGCCGGGCGCCCCGGTCGCCTCCGCGAGGTGGCCAGCCTCGGTGCCGGCCACCTCGGCCTCGTCGAAGCGGCCCTGGCGGATGTGGATGAACGAGAGGACGGTGAGCGCCATCGGCAGCACCGTCGGCGCGCCGGCGCGCCGGGCGAATTCGACATAGACCGTCATGGCCGCAGGTGAGGCGCGCTCGTCGAGCAGCTCGTTCCCGGCGATCGCGGCGACCACCGGCGGCAGGGTTGCGCGCACCGAGTCGAGGCTGGCGGGATCCTCGACAGCGGCAAGCGCGCGCCGCAGAAGCCCCGCTGCCGCAACGTGCTCGCCGGCGAGGCGGTGGAGGAACCCGAACAGGAAGCAGTCGGCGACGCTCGGCGCTTGCTCGTCAGCCGGGTCGGGCTCGGGACAGCGCGTGGCGAGGGCGCGCACGGCCTGCAAGGCCTCGCGACCCGCGAAGTTGGCCGCCGTCAAGGCAGTGAGCAGTGTGCTCCGTCCTAGCGCCGGGTCGAGGTCGAGGAGCGAACGGGCCGACGCGAGGAGCAGACCTGCTGCCTGCACCGTGTGTCCAGCAGCGAAGCAGGCCTCCCCTTCCAGCCGCATCGCCGCCGCCGACTGGCGTTCGGTGAGCGGAGAGGACCGAGCCCATTCGAGCAGTGCACGCGCCCGGTCGGGTTGCCCGGAGATGAGCGCACCCTCGGATGCAGCGAGCAGTCGATCGATGCGCAGCACCCGGTCGCCGGAGAGGTCGGCCGCCCGGGCAAGAAAGGCCGTCGCCGCCGCGTACCCGCCGCGCTCGCCGGCACGGCCCGCTGCACGCTCGAGCTGTGTGGCGATGGCCTCGTCGGGCCCGCGTGCAGCCATGGCCAGGTGCCAGGCGACCCGGTCCGGCTGGTCGGTCGGCTGCATCGCCTCAGCCACGGCCCGGTGCACGCGCTGTCGCTGCGCCGCGGGGAGGTTGTGGTAGGCGACCGTGCGCACGAGCGGGTGGCGAAAGCGGATCTCGGCCCCGAGGGTGACGAGCCCGGTCAGCTCGGGGACGACCGATGGGGCGTCCACGCCGAGACGCTCGGCGGCGCGCCAGAGGTCGCTCTCGCACGCGGCCGGCTCCGCCGACACCACCGCCAGCAGGAGCTGGGCGTCTGCGGGGAGCTCGCGCAGCCTGCTCAGGTACAGCTGCTGCAGCGAGCCGGCTGCCAGCAGCGGTTCGGGCAGCACCGACGATCCGGCCATCTGCTCGGGCGTGAGCGCGCTGGCCAGCTCGACGAGGGCGAGCGGGTTCCCGCCGCTCTCGGCCAGCAGACGCGTCTCGAGGTACGGATCGAGCCGCCGTCCGGTGACCGACGACAAGAGCGCGCTTGCGTCGTCGTGTGCAAGGGCGCCGACGCACAGCTCGGGGACGTCGCGCAAGGCTGAGGTCACCTCGCTCAGCTCGCGCACGGCGAAGAGCATGACGACCCGCTCGGCGTGGAGTCGCCGGGCGACGAAGCCCAGCACCACCATGGTCTCCACATCCAGCCATTGGGCGTCGTCCACGATGCAGAGGAGCGGAGCGGCGGAGGCGAGCTCGGCGAGCATCGTGAGCACTGCGAGGGCCACCAGGAAGCGATCCGGCGGCGGACCGCTGATCAAGCCGAAGGTGGCGAGCAGCGCGTCACGCTGTGGCGGCGGGAGCCGGTCGACGAGCTCGGGGAACCGCAGCAGGAGGCGGTGCAACGCGGCGTAGCCGAGCGGGACCTCGGACTCGACCCCGGTCACCTGGGCGATCCTCACGCCGCCGGCGGCGGCGCGGGCAGCAACGGCGTCGAGCAGAGCGGTCTTGCCGACACCTGCTTCGCCACGGAGCACGACGGCGGCGCTGTAGCCCTCCTCAGCCCGGCTGAGGAGGCCCTCCAGCAGCTCGAGCTCCTTCGAGCGATCGATCAGCTGCACTCGAGACCTCCCGAGGCTCGCCTACGCGCGGGGCTGAGGGTATCCGCGCACGACACCGGCCGCCCCACCCGATCGGGGTGACCCGAGGCGTGTTGCGAACGGGGGCGGGCCGACCGGGGGACGCAGTGGCGGGATTCCTCAGCCGGCGGCCCCGCAGACGCCGCCCCTTGCGCTGCCTCCGCCGTCCGTCCGGCCGGCGTGCGGCTCCTCAGCGGTCGGTCAGCTGGTTGCGCTGTAGGAGAAGGCGGCGGTGTTGCTCGGTCCCGACACGGTCTGCACCGTCACCCCGCCGGGCAGCCGCTCGGGCGTGGCGCCCGCTGGCGCAGGAGCAGGCGGCGGGTAGACGACGATCTCGTCCGACGACACGTCGGTGAACTTCACCTGCTGGCTGTCGGTCGAGTCAACGGGACCGAAGTCGACCCATTCGAGGGTGAGCAGGCTGAAGTTGCGACCGCGGATCGTCACCGGCGCGCTCGAGCGGACGTTGATCGGATCGGGAGTGATCGAGGTGATCACGGGCAGCGCGGCGTAGTCGTACTCCGTGCTCGACTCGGCGATCTCACGGCCGCGCCGCGCCCGCACGAGCCCCGCCGAGTCGTAGCGGATCGCCCCCGAGACGGCGGGGGCGATCGGCGCCGTCGAGCTCGCGCCCTGCGCGTCGCTGACCACGACCTCGACCTGACAGTTCTGCGCCGGGTCGAACCCGGCACCCCTGCTGCACGACGTCGACGCCTGCTGGTGGGGCGTCGTGACCACGATCTCGCCGTCGCTCACCACGCTGAAGCTGGCCGGCACGCCGCCGAAGGTGACCGACGTCACGCCGCCGGCGGCGCGGAAGCCGTCGCCGTAGACGATCACCCGCGTCCCGCCTGCGGGCACGCCACCCTGGGGGGCGAGCCCGGTCACCGTCGGCAGGCTGCCGCCTCCCGGCGCAACGGCGAGGTACTCGTAGCGCGCCGCCGGGCTCGGCAGGGAGCTCACCTCGCCCGAGCCGGCGCTGCCCGCCGGATCCGTGACGGAGACGTCGACGGTCGCCGCCCCGGCGAACGCCTTCGTCCGTGCCGGCACGTGCGCGGGGGGCACGGTGACGACGATCGAGTCGGCACTCGTGCTCTGCACGCTCGCCACCACGGAACCGAACAGCACCCGCGGGACGCCGGTAGCGGGGAACCCGCTGCCGCTGAGCGTCACCGTCCCACCGCCGGCGAGCGGCCCGCTGGCGGGACTGACGCCGGTGACGACCGGCACGGTCGGACCGCTCAGCGGCTTGCCGAGGGCGACCGCGGCACAGGTTCGCGGCGAGCCCCGCCTGGCCGGAGGGACCGGCGAGCACGGGCGTCCCGAGCCCCGTGGCGAGGTTGTAGCCGGGGCCGGCGGCGTAGCCATGGCCGAGGTGGAAGACGTCGTTGTCTCCCGAGGTGACGTCGGTGAACGACGCGGCGTAGCTGCTCGGGTCCGACGCCACCTCGTACAGCTCCGGAGCGGCGAACCCGAGGTCGGGCCCGCCGGCGGTGCGCGGCAGCGCGGCGCAGGCGGGCGACGCGGCCGCGAGGGCGAGCGCGGCCGCCCACTGCGGCGTCGAGGAGGAGGTCCCGCCGATCACGCTCCACCCGGCCGCGGCCGCTCCGGCGGCGCTGGAGGCGCCGGTCGATGCGTAGATCGTGTTCCCGCGGAATTCGTCCGCCGACGCGCTGACGTCGGGCACCTCCCGCCTGGCAAGGCCGGTCCCGGGGATCCCCGACGCCATCTGCCAGGGCGGGCTCGGCCACGTGTTGGAAAGACCTCCCCCGCCGCCCCCCGAGGAGGCGCCGTCGTTCCAGGCCGTCTCGTCGGGCGGGGACGCCGCCGAATCGAGGGAGACCCCGCCGACGCCGAGGACGTAGGGCTGGCTCGCCGGGTCGTCGACGGAGAGGTAGGGGGTAGCCGGCGTCGTCGAGCCGAATTGGGTGGAGGCGCAGCTGTCCGACCCGGTGTCCCCTGCGGCCGCCAGGATCGTCTGGCCCTCGGCGGCTGCCTCCTCGAAGATCGTGTTCTCGAGCTGCAGGCTGCCCGGGGCGCCCACCTCCGCCTGGGTCTCGCACTCCGCCCAGCTCGTCGTCACGATGTTCGCCCGATCCTGCGAGACGATCTCGTTGTACTCGTCGATCTGGCCGTACTCGGTGTTCGGCGCCTCGTAGACGAGGATCCTCGCCTTCGGGGCGAGCGCGACGACGTCCTCGACGTCGAGGGTCGACTCGAGGCCCGGCCCGCGGAAGCCGAACCCGTCGACGCGCACAGCGCGCACCTGGCCACGCTTGGCCCGCCCGAAGTAGCAGCGCTCGAAGGCCGAGATGTTCCGCTGCTCGTACGGCTCGAGCTCGTAGATGGCGATCGTCTCGCCCGCCCCGAGGTCGCCACCCGTGAGCAGCGGGGCGAAGCCGTACACGTTGGCGATGGCGTCGTCGGTCCACCCGTCGGCGCCGACGGCGGTCGCAAGCGCGGCCTGGCAGGCGGACGGCAGCCCCGGCGTGTTGCTGCCGGACGCTCCGACGAGGGTCGCCTGCACCGATCCGTCGGCGCCGCCGGAGGTCTCGCCGGAGCGGCTCGCCTCGGTCGTGCCGGCGGCGGACCCGGCGCGCCCGACGGCGACGCCACCGACACCGAGCGCCTGTGCCTGGGCGAGCTGGTCCAGGCCGACCACAGCGGCGACGGAGGGCGCGATCGACGACGGCAGGAGCGGGGTTCCCGAGGCCGACCAGCCGAGCGCGCCCGAGCGCAGCCGCTCGCGCGACAGCTCGACGTGGAACGCCGCCTCGACGCGTGCCGCCGTGCCCGTCGCCGGGACGAGGAGGCGGTCGGCGGGAAGGCTCCCGACGTGCAACCCGTCGGTCCGCAGCACGCGCACGGCCGCGGCGACCGTCGCGGAGCTCGGTCCGAATCGCGCCGCCAGCTGCTGCGGGGACAGGAAGTGATGGAACTCCGCCGAGCCCGGTGTGCTCACGCCGGCGGCGTACCGGGCCAGGCCGACCGCGTCCCGCGGGCGCAACGCCACCCCGACCTGCAGCTGCGCCGCCACGGGGAGCGAGCCGAGGCGGCGCAGGCCGAGCGCGCCGATCGGCGGCGCGCCGGTTCCCGGGACGGCGACGCCCACTGCCTCGAGCTCACCACCCGTCGCGCGCGACGCAACGTGCGGCGCGGCGTCGGACGCGCTGGCAGCGGTCACAAGCCCATGGCGAACGGGCGAGACGGCCGCCGCTGCGTGCAGACCGACGGGTGCGGCGATCGCGACCGAGACGGCGGCGGCGAGCGCGATCAGCCGAGGCGCGCCCGCACCACCGGCGCTCCGGGCGCGGGATCGCCGCTCACTCGACCGGCGACCCACACCGCGGGTCTAGCAGCGAGAACGTCGAGGGTCAACGTCGGGGCCGCCAGACCGCAACGCGGGACGAGCGACATCGTTCAGCCTGCGGTCAATGTCCCGGGCACCGGTCCTGGCGGGCCGGGACGATCCGGCAGCGTCGAGCTGACGGTGCGGTAGCTTGCCGCAGATGGACCTGGTCGATCGGGTGAGCGGCCCTCGTGCGGGTCGACGCGCCGCCGGTGCGGCGATCCCGATCACCGAGCTTCCGACCCCGTCGGGCTGGTTCGCCGTCGCCACCTCGGGCGAGCTCCACGCGGGCGCGTGCGCCCGGCGCGCCTCGGCGAGCACGAGCTCGTGGTCTGGCGCGCTGCCGACGGAACCCCGGCCATCGCCACGGCGTGGTGCCCCCACCTCGGGGCGCACCTCGGCGAGGTCGGGCGCGTGCGCGGCCAGCTGCTCGAGTGCGGATTCCACGGCTTCTGCTTCGGCACCGACGGCACCTGCCGCGCCACCTCCTACGGCGGGCGGGTGCCCGGGCGCGCCGCGTTGGCCACCTGGCCGGTGGTCGAGACCGGCGGTGCGCTGTTCACCTGGTTCGACCCGGCCGGCCGCTCGCCGACGTGGTCCCTGCCCGAGCTCGACGACGCCGGCTGGACGCCGATCCGCTGGCACGCGGCGTGTTTCGTCGGCCACCCGCTCGAGGTCACGGAGAACTCCGTCGACGTCGGGCACCTGAGCTTTCTGCACGGCTATGCCGACGTCGCCGTGCTCGCTCCCGCCGAGGTCGACGGCCCGGTGTTGCGCGCTCGCTATGCCATGACGCGGGCCCGCCCCGCCTTCGGTGTCCCCCTGCCGGCGATGCGCACCGAATTCGACGTCGTCGTGCACGGCCTCGGCTACTCGCGAGTCGAGCTCTCCGTGCTCACCCTCGGCGCGCGGCTGCGGCTGTTCGTCCTGCCGACGCCGACCGGGCCGGGCACGGTCGCCGTGCGCCTCGGCGTGTCCGCCCGGCGCGAGCTGGCGCCGGGCGCACCTCCCGCCCTCGCCCTGTTGCCCGGCGGGCTCGCCGCGACGGCGGTGCGCGACTTCACATCCCTCCTGCTGCGGGCCGACGTCGGCCAGGATCGACGTATCTGGCGCAGCAAGCGCCACGTCCCCCATCCGGTGCTCGCCGAGGGCGACGGCCCGATCGCCCTCTACCGCCGCTGGGCGGCACAGTTCCTCGAGCCGGCGGGTGCGCCGCCGGGCTGACCGGTCGTTGCGCCCTGCGATGCGCCGCTTCGGTGCGGGTGGCCGGCAGCCGCCGGGCTGACCGGTCGTTGCGCCCTGCGATGCGCCGCTTCGGTGCGGGTGGCCGGCAGCCGCCGGGCTGACCGGCGACGGTGCCCTCTAGGGAGCGAGCTGCGCTGCGAGGAACGACAGGGTCACGGGCCAGGAGCGCGCCGCTGCGACGGGGTTGGCGAAGGCCGGCGCGAGGAGGTTCTCGAAGGCGTGCCCGGCGCCGGGCTGGACGAGCACCTCGGTGTTGTTCTGCTCGGCGTAGGCCTCCATGATCTGGATGACCTGCTCGAAGGGGAGGTAGGGGTCCGAGCCGCCGAAGTGGAACAGGGTCGGGCAGCTCACACGCTCGCCGGCGTCGAGCAGCCCGGCGACCCCCGAGCCGTAGTACGAGACGCAGGCGTCGAGCTCGGCCCGGGCCGCGAGGGCGTAGGCGAGGGTGCCCCCGAGGCAGTAGCCGAGCGTCGCCACCTTGCCCGTGACCTCGTCGAGCCGGCGCACGCGGGACTCGGCGGCGAGCAGGTCGGCGAGGCGCGTCTCGTGGTCGAGCTCGCCGAAGTACCGCCCGACGAGCGACATCCCCTCGGCCGTCGACGACTCGGTGTGCGGCAGCGCAACGCCGGGCTGCACCCGGTGGAACACGTCGGGGCAGAGCACGGCGTAACCGAGGCCGGCGAGCTCCTCGGCCTTGGCGAGCACGAAGTCGTTCACCCCGTAGACTTCCTGGAACAGCACGATGCCCGGGCCGCGCCCGGCGTCGGGGACAACGAGGGTGGCACCGGACTCCTCGCCGTCTGGGAGCGGGATCGTCTCACTCCGCGTCGTGGGCATGATCCCAGGCTCGCGCTCCGCCGCCCCTCGTGCCACACGTCCCCGCTCGTGCCAACGCCGGCGGCGGGCCGGCGGTCGGTTCACCAGCCGCGAGGCCCGTAGCGGGAGCGGTACCACGGTCCGTAGCCCGCCATGTGGTGACGGCGCGAGCGGTGGCTGAACAGCACGACGATGGCGATGATCGCGACCCAGAGCACCGCCGGGTGCCAGAACCAGGCGCCGATCGAAGCTTGCACGAGGAACGCGATCATCACGGCGAGCAGCACCGTCGAGCGCCGGTGGTGCGCTGCCGGCAGGGGCGGTGGGCCGGGCACGGGCATCGCGCCCGGCTCTCCCGGGGGCGGCGGGAGCGGCGGCAGGTCGTCGAGCAGGCCGGCGAGGTCGCCCCGGGTCTTGGCCGACATCGCCTTGCTCATCCGCTCGTCGAGCTCGGCCTGGTCGAGCCGCCCGTCGGCGAAGTGCCGGGAGAGCGCCTCGGCGTACTCGTTGCGCTCGGCGTCGGAGAGCCGCATCTGCGACGGCGGCACACCGCCCTGGCCGGGCCGCGGCCCGTGGGCGTGCGGCCCGTAGCCGAAGGGCCATCCGAGACCCTGCCGTCCCGTCGGGACGTCGTCCTCCCACATCGTGGTTGCCTCCTTGGCCGGCGCCGTCGGGGTCGCCGGCCGGTCGTGTTGCGGTCCGGTACGAGTCAGGCGGCCCGGCGCTGATGCACGAGGTGCTCGGCGACGGACTCGTCGGAGCACTCCTCGGGGATCAGCAGCCAGGCGGCCGCATAGAGCGGGATGCCGGCGCCACCGAGGACGGTGAGCGCCACGATCCCGAGCCGCACGAGCGTCGGGTCGACGTCGAGGTACTCCGCGACGCCGCCGGCCACGCCGGCGAGCATCCGGTCCGAGCAGGCACGCCGCAGCGGCCGCTCGCTTGCCTGGGTGGTGGTGTGGTGATCGGTCATGCCCCGATCATCCGGCCCGCGGCGCCACGGCACATCGGGACCGCACCCGGATTCGACCCTGAACGCTCGGCGCCGTGGTCGGGGACGTCCCGGATGCTCGTCACGCCACGACAGCGCGATCATCGGGGTATCGAGAACCCGACCGGCACCGAGCAGGAGCGCACTGCGCCGCCACAGGGCGGGGCGGCCCCACACCCCGGCAGCGGCCCGCACGGTGGCCCGTGGCGGGCCCACGACACCTCGGGTCAGGGCGGTTCCTGGGGTCAGGGCGGTTCCTGGGGTCACGGCGGCCCCTGGGGCCCGGGGGGTCGCTGGCGCGCCGGGCACTGGCAGCGCGTGCACGGCAACGGCGGCCCCTTCGTCGGCGGGGCGGCGGGTGCCGGGGCAGGGCCGGCCTGGGAGCACCACTGGTGGCGGGCCGAGCGGCGTCCCGGCCCGCTGCGCCGTCGTCTCGACGACCGCCTGGTCGGCGGCGTCGCCTCCGGCATCGCCGGGCGGCTCGGCCTGGACACCACGGTGGTGCGGGTCGCGCTCCTGCTCGCCGTGCTCCCCGGCGGGATCGGGATCGCCGTCTACGTCCTCGCCTGGCTGTTCGTCCCCGCCGACGGGAAGCCGACCGCCATCGCCTCGAGAGCGGCGACCGATCGGCGCGGGATCGCCCTCGCCCTGGCCCTCGTGCCGGCACTCATCGTCGTGCTCGTCATCGCCTCGACGCTCGGCGCGGGCTGGCTGTCGAGCCTCGCCTGGCCGCTGTTCATCGCCGCCGGCGGCATGGTCCTCGTCCTGCGCAACGTCGACGACGACGAGCGGGCCGGCTTGGAGCCGGTGCTCGGCCCGCTCGCCACGCTCGGGATCACCAAGACGCATTCCTGGCGGGCGGTCGTCGTGCGGGCCGTGGTCGGGCTGCTCATCGCCGGAATCGGCCTTGCCGTCCTGACCTCGGACCACGACCGCGCTGGTCTTGCCCGCCCGATCGGCGGCGTCGTGGCGCTCGCCGTCGCCGCCGTCGTCGTCTTCGGCCCCTGGTGGCTGAACGTCGCCCGCGACCTCGTCGGCGAGCGCCAGGCACGTGCGCACGCCGAGGAACGTGCCGACATGGCGACGCGCATCCACGACTCGGTCCTGCAGACGCTCGCCCTCATCCAGCGCCAGGCCGATGACCCGCAACAGGTCGTCAAGCTCGCCCGCGCCCAGGAGCGCGAGCTGCGCGGCTGGCTCTTCGGTGGGCGCGCCCCGGGCGCGATCGGCGAGGACGACGCCACCGTCGCCGCCGCCGTCGAGCGGATCCAGCGTGACGTCGAGGCCCAGCACGGCGTGCCCGTCGAGGCGGTGGTCGTCGGCGACTGCGAGCTCGACGACAACCTGCGCGCCCTGCTCGAAGCCGGCCGCGAGGCCACCGTGAACGCCGCGAAGTGGTCGGGGGCGAGCGAGGTGTCGGTGTTCGCCGAGGTGCAGCCCGGGTGCGTGGCGATGTACGTGCGCGACCGCGGCAAGGGCTTCGACGAGCACGACGTCGCCGCGGACCGCAGGGGCCTCAGCGAGTCGATCCGCGGCCGCATGGCGCGCCACGGCGGCACCGCTGAGGTTCGCAGCCGCCCCGGCGAGGGCACCGAGGTGACGCTGTCGATGGAGCGGCGGTGAGCACCCCGGTCGCAATCGGTCAGGGGCGCCCGCTCCCCCGCGTCTTTCTCGTCGACGACCACGCCCTGCTGCGTGCCGGGGTGCGCGCTGCGCTCGGCGACGCCGTCGAGGTCGTCGGGGAGGCCGACGACGTCGAGCCGGCGATCGAGCTGATCGCCGAGCGGCTGCCGGACGTGGTCCTGCTCGACGTCCACCTGCCCGGTGGCGGCGGCGCAACCGTGATCGGTGCCCTCCACAGCGAGCATCCCGAGGTGCGCTTCCTTGCCCTCTCGGTCTCCGACGCCCCCGAGGACGTGATCGGCGTGATCCGCGCCGGGCGCGCGGCTACATCACCAAGACCGTCTCGGGGCCCGAGCTCGTCGACGCCGTGCGCCGAGTCGCGAGCGGGGATGCCGTCTTCTCGCCCCGACTCGCAGGTTTCGTGCTCGACGCGTTCGCCGCGCTGCCGGCAGAGTCCGCGCCGAGCCTGGATCCCGAGCTCGATCAGCTGTCGCCGCGCGAGCGCGAGGTGCTGCGCCTGATCGCCCGCGGCTACTCCTACAAGGAGCTCGCCGGCCAGCTGTCGATCTCGGTGAAGACGGTGGAGAGCCACGTCTCGGCCGTGTTGCGCAAGTTGCAGCTGTCGAACCGCCACCAGCTCACCCGCTGGGCGAGCGAGCGTCGCCTGGTCTGAGCGGGGCGTGAGGCGCCCCAGGTGGGCCGGGCGATCAGCTGGCGTCCGGCCCGATCAGCCGGCGTCCGGCCGCCACTGCACGAACAGCATCGTGGCGTCGTCGCGCAACGGCGCGCCGACGTGGGCGAGCACGGCATGGACCAGCCGGCGCACGAGCTCCGGCGCCGGCTCGCGCGAATGGGCCGAGCGGACGAACAGCTCGGCGAGCGACTCCCGGCCGAAGACCTCGCCCCCCGACGAGCGCGCCTCGGTGACCCCGTCGCTGAAGAAGAGCAGCGCGTCACCGGGCTCGAGCTGGCGGGCCGACACCACCGGCTCCGAGGAGAAGCCCATCCCCATCGGGGTGGCGACGGTGCCGGTCAAGTCGTGCGTGCGCCCGTGGCGCAACAGCAGCGGCGGCGGTTGCCCGGCCGCGATCCAGGAGAGCCGGCCCGAGCTCACGTCGAGCTCGGCGAGGTGCGCCGTGACGAACTTCTCCGCCGCGAACTCCTTGAGCAGGACCTCGTCGACTCGGCGGTAGCTCTCGGCGAGCGTTGCGCCCTCGCGGCGCACGTGTCGGTAGGCGCCGATCGAGAGGTTGACGATGCGCGCCGCCTCGAGTCCGTGGCCGACGGCGTCGAGCACGGCGAGCTGGACGAGGTCGCCGTTCAGCGCGTAGTCGAAGGAGTCGCCGGCGACCTCGTGCGCCGGCTCGAGCGCGCCGGCGATGCACACCGACGTGGCGAGCAGCGTCAGTGGAGGGAGCAAGTCCCAGCGCAGCTCGGTGCCCATCTCGAGGGGCGCGGCACGCTTGGCGTGGTCTGGTTGGTCGGTGAACGGGAAGAAGCTGATCAGCAGGACCGTCACCAGCTCGGCGAGACGGCGCAGGTCGCCCGGCTCGGGCACGTCGGCATCGTCGACATCGAGGCGCCCAGCACACCGAGGCGCGAGCCGTGATTGAGCAGCGGCAGCCAGAGCGTGTGCCCCGCCCCCTCGCCACGGACGGGCGCCAGCTGGCGATAGGCGCGCCCAGCCGCCGTTGCGTCGATGTCGAGCGAGGCGCCCGGTGTCGCGAGGGGCTGGAGGCGGTGCTGGGAGTAGTCGGCAAGGTAGAAGCGGGCGTCGCGCAGCGCTGCGCCGGCCAACACCTCTCGGATGGCCGGGACGAGGTCGTCGGGATCGACGCAGGCCCGCAGGTCGAGCAGCTCCCTCAGCGGCACCTCGCCCACGTCGCCATCCTTACCCGACGGATCGGACGACGTGTCCGGCGCGGGGGTGGCCTGCGGCGCGGCGGCCTGCCGTTACCGCTCCGGGCTGCGGCACGGGCCTGCCGTTGCCGCTCCGGCCGAGGGATAGACTGCGGGGTCTGCTCGGCAGTTTCCGGGCTGGTCCGCGCCGTGAGCTCGGGTCGGCGCCGGGTCAGCCGCCGGGGCCTGCGCTCGTAGCTCAATTGGATAGAGCATCTGACTACGGATCAGAAGGTTGGGGGTTCGAGTCCCTCCGAGCGCGCTACATCGTGCCAGCTCAGACCCTATTTATGTCTAATCTAGTGCTCATCATATGCCGAGAGTTTTGTTGGGTTTCGGGTTGGGTCTGCTGACGAAGCGGTCTTCCTGCGGGCCGCAGCGCTCCCGATAGCTGGAGCTTCCCGCGGCTGATCCTCCACCGGCGGCTGAGAGCCAATCAGATGCTCGTTGGGGTACCACCGCGCGACCTGCACTCCGACGCCCGACGCCGCCCGCTCGGCGAGCGGTAGCCCACGGTAGATGGTTGCTCGCGCCAAATACCCAGCAGGGCTCGACCGCCGTTCGCTCGCCACGAGAGAGGCCGACGTGCCGATCCGTCGCCCGGCCGCGCCAACGCCGGCGTCAGCTCGGTCGCTTGATCTGCGCTGACGTTCTGGCGCGACATCCCGACGCCGCGCCGGGCAACTGGCGCCCGAGGGCTTGAGATAACGTCGATCGGCGCTCGGGCCGGGGTCGAGGCAGCTCGAAGTTCGGGGCGTGCGTTCTGTTTCGCGACCGCCACTTACCCGCACTTGCGAGACACGCTGGACCTTTCGCAAGTCACAAGGTTGTCGGCTCTCCTTGATGCGGGCGACGCACACGGCGGTGGTGATCGTCGAGATCTCAGCCCATGGCCCATGGCTCAGGAGAACGTGTAGTTCGGTATCCCCGTGCCGGAGTGGACCGGGAGGACGTGCATCGAGGACTGATGGGGGCAGACCTGCAACGAGAAGTGCTCGATCTCGTCTGCTTCGCCCGCCGGGCTGGGAAGGCTCTGGCCCGGAGGAACGACCCTCAACCCCGCCGCCGTCACACCTCGGCTGCCACAGATCGCGCCCGTGTCTCCCACACCGAGGACGACATGTGAAGTCGCGCCGGGAGCGAGCGTGACCATGTTCGGGGTCCCCTCGTGGGACGCGGGCTGGCCGATCTGCTCGCCGCCCGTGCCGACGGCCCACACGCTCGCCCAACCATCGAGTATGCAGGTCTTGGTCCCGACGTTGCTCAACTCGAGCTCGTAGTAGGTCGTGCCGGCAGTACCGACGCCCTCGTCCGCCGCCCAGATCCGAGTACTGGCGGTGGCGCACTTTGCTACCGTCGCCGCGGCGGCCGGCGTCCTCGATAGTGCCGACGCGACGAAGACGACTCCCGGGAGCAGCAGGGCTGCGCAGGCCAGTGCGGTGCCAGCGAGGCGCTGGCGGCCACGCGTCCTGAGTTTCATGGTCGGCTCCTTGCTCATGAGCGCGGTCAACGCGGGAACGAACTAGAGAGCTTCTAATCTTGGCAACGACGTTGGGGGTCGTGCCAGGGTAGTAAGTCCCTTCTGCCGTCCACCGGCGCTGGTGCGTCGGGCGCCGCGCTTTGGCCGCGCGGGCGTCACCTACCGCCGGGATCGGGGCGCACAGAACGCTCTGTTGGGCGGCACGTTGACCTTTCGAACACATGGCTGCCACGCCGGATTCGGCGATCTGCAAGGTGAGCCAGCTTTGGATGGACTGACGGAAGCGGGCGCATAACACCGCTCCGCCGTTGGGTCGCGCTCGCGAACATTATGTGCGGCAATATGCGAGTCGCTGCGGAATCCCCTGAATACGCGGAACGTCGAATAGGCGCTTCTCTGCGGGCTCGTCGCCGACTCGCGTCGTGGGCGCCGACTATCCGTTATGTGTCGTCCGACCACTGTCAGAGCGTCGTCGACTGACCCCGCTTACCTATGGAACCCTTACTCTTCAAGTTGCAAGTGTTAGGAAGCATCGAGCGCAGCACCAAGCACTCACTTCGCACCGCCACGACCGCCGGGGACCACGCGTCAGCGCATAACGAACATCCGGCCGCACGAATGATCGAGGTTAGCGAAAAGCATGCAAAACGACCGTCCCGCTGCTCGTCGTCGCCGCCAAGATCCCGCTTGCGATGCCCGGGCCGGTGACCATCTGCGCACCGGGGACCTTGTGCTGGTTGCTCCAGGCGCCCGAGGCGCTCAGCTTCCTGTAGAGCACGTCGTCGGAGGAATTCGCCTTGTAGGCGACGAGCAGGGGTCCCCCACTCCCGGTGGGCATCGCCGCCGGACTGCTCGTTGTCTTCGTGTTTGGCGCCGACTTCTCGGGCGCCCACGTGAGTCCGGTCTTCCAGGTGAGCGGGTCGGGCGTCGAGCTGTACCAGATCCCGCCGTCGCTGATGCCCTTCCAAAAGACGTAGAGACGGCCGGCATTCGGACCGGTGGTGAGTTCGGCGATCGACGGTGCGGCGCCGGTGAGCGCTGTCGGTATCTCGGCCGGGGCCGACCACTTGAACGAGACGAGCGAGCAAGCTCCGCTCGGCGACCCATAGGAGTACCAGATGTTCCCGCTACTGCCCACCCATGCGACGAACACGACGTAGAGCTGGTAGGGCAGAAAGGCCGCTGGCGAGTACTGCCGCGTACGTCCCCACCGGGACGTACGTATTGGGAATCAGACCCTCCTTCGTCCAGGTTCCGCAGGTGTTGACCGAGTAGTAGAGGTAGTCGGTCGCGAGATCGCGCCAGGCGACGAAGGTGCCTTGGTTCGACTCGCTGTCGTAGAAGCTTGTCGCCGCTGGCCCGGCCGGCGTCCCCGCCTGCGGCACCGCCTTCGGGGCGGTCCACGTCCCACTCAGAGAGTCGTGCTTCGTCGACGACGAATACCAAACTCCGTCGTCCGAGAGGGCCCGCCAATATACGGTCGCTCCAGTACTCGAGCACCTGGGGCCGACGGAGCAGCCTTCCACCGCCACCGTGTCAGCCGTCTGCACCTTCGGAACGGCGACTCCCGATGACCACTTGTACTGCGGGCGGAGAGCGCCGATCCCGCTCGCTGCCGAGGGTGCCACTCCCGTCGCGCACAGCACACCGAAGACGCACAGGCTCGCGATCAAGCCCGAGGCTCTCACCGGCATCGAAATCCGTCGAGCGTTCATCGCCACCACTCCTCTTCCAACCCCGCTTCGCTGGACGCGTGCTTGAGATGCGCGCTCTGCACGCGGCAACAAGGATAGCCGAGTACCACCCGTTGTCACGAGCCGGGACATTTCTTACTGTCGCACCTGAGCGCGACGCGTCGTTCCCGCCGCCCGGTCCCAACCTGACAATTCTGCCAAGCAGCAGTGCGCCGGGACCAGCCAAGACCTGGCCCGCCTGTCGTCGGCTCCGTCCAAGGACGCTCCTTCGGACGAGGTCCGACAGGGAGGCTTGCAGCGGCGTAAGGATTGTTGCCGACTTTGGAGACCTTGCCCCGCAGCTATCATTGCCGTCGTTCAACCTGGAGGGCCGGATGCATCGGCGTGCCACACTCCCAGAGCAACCGATCAACCCTTAGCCAAGGAGCGGGGAACATGAACACCTCAAGAGCCCTCGCATCGCGCACCGCCTCAACGCTCTCGATCGAACGCAGAACCCGGGCAGGCCGCTACGCCGGCCTCGTACTCGCGACGGGCAGCTGCGTGGCTTCTATGGTTATGTTCCCAACCCTGGCAGGGGCTGACCAGCCCACCACACCGGGAACCAGCTCGCCCGCATCGACGTTTTGCTCACATCTCCCAGCTTCGAAGGTCTCCTCGACTATCGGGTCAACGGTCTCGCTCTTTGAGGCCGTCCTAGAGAAGACCACGATCGAGTGCATCTATTTCGGCAAAGTGGCGGCCTCTGCCGCGCACCCGATCGACGAGGTTGTCATCTCGAAGGAGCCCGGTATCCCAGCCTCTCAACTCGCCACCAGAGCCGCAGCTGAGGCGAGGATCGCCGCTGAGTCCGCCAAGGGCGTGAAGCTCATCTTCACTTCCCTTCCGTCCGTCGGCCCGACGGCATTCAGCTGGACCTACACCAAGGCCCTCAACGGCGGGCAGCTCGTCGGCATTGCGGACAACAAGGGAACCACCGGCTACGGCGTAGCGCTCGGCGGCGCGGCAAAGACCTTCGGTACCGCGGCGGGGCACGTTCCCGTCGGCGAGCGCCTGCTCGCGCTCGACATGGCTGCCTGAGCATCAGGCCAGGTGCTGACAACGTCCTCCGGGGAGGGTGGTTCGTCGGATCGCGGTCGCAACAGATAGTCCCGGCTCCGTCATGCCGATACGAGCCGGCTACTGCACGGGCGATGAACTTCGGCCTGGCTCGAACCTGTATGGCGCCATCGGGCGCGCCGAACACCCGGCGCGCAGCGGTCGATGCGCCGACTCGGCGTCGCCCCGCAGGACGTTCGGGACCGACTAGGCAGATAGGGATGGAACTGGCGACAGATCAGTTCGAGCGCCCGTCAGCAAAGCCGTCGCGACGGCTCCCATCCGCCCTGATCGACGGTGTGGCGCTCGGTCGAGTGAGCGCTGATCAGCGAAGGCCCGGGTTGCCTCGAAGGCCGCCTTCGCCGCACGGCCACACGCTGTCGGCGAGCGGGCCGAGGTCGGTGTCGACCGCGCAGGACAGTTCATCGTCGAGCACGAAGGCAAGCTTCCCGGCGTCGAGCAGCAGCACTCTGCTGACGACGGGCCGTTTGTCTTTGGTCGTGGCGAGCAGCCTCAGGTTGTCCTCGTCGGCGGTCAAGAGCCCATCGTCTGGCCCCGGTCCCGGCAGCACCTTGCTGATCATGGTCACCACGGCGCCGCCTCCGAGAGTCGAGGACCCACGCGGGAGCGTGAATAATGTGCTTACGGGTGCTCGCGGGTCGGCTGCTCAGCGTCGGGGCTCCGAGCGCAGACCGACGGGTCTGGTACGCCAAGTTCCGCTGAATCTGCGGGAGAACGCGTAACGAATGCGCGCACCGAACCGCGATCTTACCGCCCGACGACGCGCCCGCCCAGAACGACCCCGCGCAAGGCCGGGGCCGTGCCATCGAGCTGCGCCCGAGTCGACGTTATATGCGCGGCTGGGCAGTGTGGGAGCCGGATGCCGGCGGCGCGACCACGCCGATGTCGTGAGCGGGTCGGTCTCCTGTCGGGCCAAACAGGTGGACCACGGGCTACGGCCCTTGGTATAGACCTCGCCACTCCAATGGTCGATGCCGGACCCGAGAAGGTGCTGGCGGAAAACATCGGATCTCGGATGCTGGTTGCTCAGGGTGTGGCGGACGGCTTGCGCAGCACGCTCACCGCGAAGGACGCGTCGAAGCTCCAGGGCCGCAGGTCCCAGGTCGCGAAGCGGTGCTCGAGGCGAAGCCCTGCAGCCGCCGCGTCGGTGTCGAAGTCCGCGACCGGGTAGCCGCGGTCGGTGCCGAAGCCGACGAGGACGATGCCGTCAGGGCGAAGATGCGCGCCGACGTGGACCAGCACGTCGCGCTCGGTCCCCGGGGCGACGAAGGCCATCACGTTGCCGGCGATAACGGCCGCGTCGAAGGGCTCGGGGAACCCCTCGGCGGCGAGGTCGAGGCTCGCCAGGTCCGCGACCAGCCAGGTCGGGGCGGGGTGGTCGGCCTTTGCCGCCGCGACGAGCGCCGGGTCGATGTCGACACCGACCACGACGTGGCCACGTGCGGCGAGCTCTGCTCCGACGCGCCCCGGACCGCACCCGGCGTCGAGGATCCGGGAGCCCGGCGCCACCATCGCGTCGACAAGGCGCGCCTCGCCCGCGAGGTCAACCCCTTCTGAGGCCATCCGCCGGAACCGCTCGATGTACCCCTGCGAGTGGTCGGGCCCGGTGTCGCTGAACCAGCGGGGCGTCGTGCTCATGAAGTCAACGTAGGCCGGCCCACGTTCCGACCGGTGGAAGGGGGTCGGTTTTCGACCGGCGTTGACGCGACCAACCTACCTCGGGAAGATCCAAGAGCCGAGGAACGAGCAGGTCAGGTGGGGTGGAGTTGTGAGCGTTTGTTCCAGTTGGATAACAGCTTCAGGCTGGCAGCTCAAGTCCCTTGCACCGGCGCGCTGGCCCGGACCGGTCAAACTGGAGGATGAGCGCGCGGCGGCGACGATGCGCGCTCGTAATCGCCGGTGTCGCCAGTTACGCAGGCGGCAGCAAGTACGAGCCAGCGCCTCGAAGGCCCGGTCGCGGCCGTGTTCGGCCGGCGCGGCCGCCATCCGGGGATGACCTCCTACGGTTGGCTTGATCAGGTCACCTTTCCGCGTTCGTCGCTGCCGCTGGTACCAGACGATGGCACCTGCGATCCGGTGTGGTCTCCGTTCGAGGACTTGGTCCTCCAGGCGTCGCGCGGCAATGCCATCCGGCGCGGCTGAGGTCGCCGAGGGATCGCACCAACGCGCGCCGCGTCGGTCGTCCCCATCCCGCTAGCAAACGACAATCAACCGACGAGATAGGCGCGACCGGCTTCAAGCTCGTGATACGGACAGCTCGAGTTCGAGCAACGGTCAGATGCGTCCAGTGGCGCTCCGCACCGGTCGCATGCACCGTCAACGCGTCGATCGAAACGAACGACGTCCATGCCCACATTGGGATCCCAGTGCCGATGCTCTGACATGTACCGACCCTCCTGCCGTAATGCCGAGCGGTGCAGGGAGCCCACCACGGGCGATCGCGTGATCCGGACGATCGCGGGGCCCCCTACAGCCGTCCCCCCCCAAATCCACAGTGGTGAGGCGGCGGACCACCCCGAGGCTTCGGTTCCGCCCCGCCAACTGCGTCACTCCAGCACCCCGTTACGGCGTGCTGAGCTGATAGTAACCTGTTCGTCATGGAAATGCAATGTCACCAGTGGGGTGCCGACGACAGGGACGGTCGTAAAGGGAGCCGGCGAGGTGGCCAGCCGCCACGACGGGCTGCCCAGAACGACGCCGCTGGTGTTCGTCTCCAGCTACGGGTCGCGCCCGGTGAGTGGTCAGCGGCCGAGAAGTTCGTCGCATCACCCCGTCCAGGAGCGCTGGCTCCCAGCCGCGAGGCCGCTCCGGCGGAGAGCGCGTCAGCGACGGCGGCCGATCGGAACCACGGTCACGTTCGACATGTTCGAGGTCAGCGCTCGCAGGTCGCTCGGATCGGCGGTCAGCAGCCTGACTCGGGTCCCGAGCTCTCGGCACTCACCGCGACGATGGCGTCGACGGTGTCGTCCCGTCGCGAATGGCCGCGAAACTCCCCCGCCCGTCTGCCGAGGTCGGGGGAGACCGGATCCTTCGCCATGCCGGCAAGGGCGGCGTAAAGGCGCGCTCGCGGGGATGACCACGGAGGGTCTCAGCGAGCGTCACGCTGCTCACGTACACCTCGACGCCGAGCTGTTCGGCAAGCCTCAGCTCCGCTCGGACGCGTGCCTCGCCGTCGGCCGCTGCGCTCAGCGCACCGGAGTCGAGGACGAGGGCGTCGGGGAAGGCCACGCGGGCTCAAGACACCGCTTCGTCGGCGCCGAGCCATTCCCGACGCACCTCCTCAAAGACCTCGTCGGGAACAAGCCCGTGCTCACGGTCCTGTTCGGCGAGCCAGTCACGAAGCGCTTGGCGTCGCTCCTCGTGCTCGAGTGCTTCGGCGACATAGCGAGAGACACCTCGGCTACCGACACCCGCTCCCGGATGCGCTCCAGCGAGGGTGCGGGGAGGCTCACCGTGACCATGGCGTACTCGCTGCTCCCGATCCAATCGTACCAGCGGTGCGATTGGATGCCTGCTCGCGTGGCAACGCCGCCGCTCGCGGACTCAACACAACACCCAACACAAAACCCAACAAGGCCGTGCCAAAATCTCTCAACGCGTCGCACTGCGACGCGCGCTCGCTCGTTGGGTTGCTCGCGACCTGCGCAGACGCGACGTCCCGAGACTCGTTGCGAAGCGCCGAGACGAATTCGAGCCGACGACGGATCAGAAGGTTGGGGGTTCGAGTCCCTCCGAGCGCGCTGCAAACCCCCAGGGAAAGAGGGGGATGCGCAGGGAAACCGCCACGCGAAACGGCGGGAGCAGCGGAAAGGGCAACCCGGCAAGGCGGGCGAGCGGGCGGACGGGACAGGCCCAGAGCGGCCGGGCGGCCGGGCGGCCGGGCGGCCGGGCGGCCGGGCGGCCGGGCGGCCGGGCGGCCCGCCACAAGCGGGAGCCGCCGGAGCGCACGGACGCCGCCGGGAGAGGCGCAGCGGGAGAGACCTGGCGGACGAGCTCGAGGGCGAAGCTCAGCTCGAAATGCCGGGCGCCTGAGAGGCCACGTGGGCGCTTGTGGGGGTCAGCGGGGACGTGAGCCGGCGGAGTTGGCGCTACGGGCGAAAGTGGCCGAGCTGGGATTGCTGGTGGCGAGACGCGCGGGTGGTGAGGCGGTCCCAGCCCGGCAGGCCGGAACCGGGGCGTCACCCTAAACCGCGGGCGGCACGCCCGGGCCGGCGGGGAAGACGAGGCGGGGAGCACGGACGAAGAGGCCTGTGCCGTCCGGGCGGATCTACTGCAGCGACAAACGAAGCATCGCTACCAGCGAGATCGCAGCGCTGGGGTCGAGCCGCCTGGACGAACACGTCGATCGCTCGGCGCCGATGCCCATTTTGCCGGCGGCTCGCCCCACCGACCGCAGCGGATCTCTGCTGGCTGCGGTCGGCAGGGCACTGCTCCTCTACGGGCAGTCGCCAAGGCACCAGGTGGGCTAGCCGGCGGGGACAGTGACCGTGCCGCTGCCAGAGTAGATCGCCATGGCTGCGATCGGATTGGCGCTGTTGGACTCGTTGCAGGCGCCCTTCTTTGCGCCGCTGGCAAACTTCGGCAGGATGAACGCATAGGTGACCGTCAGGCTCGTCACGCTGCCCATGATCCCCTTGTACGCCCCGGTGCCGCTCACGATCGGTAGCCCGGAGACGTTGATCGTGAGTTCAGCCGAGCAGTTGTTGGCATTGACCATCGGGTTGGCTTTGTTGAACGCCGCGTTGATCTTGGTGGTGTTGGTCAAGATCGTGCCTTGCTTGAGCTCGAACTTCACGTAATTGCCGTTCGAATTCGGCGAGCCATTGGCGTTGACGTCGACCCCTTTACCTGAGTCCCCGATCGCCCCGGTGAGCACGACCGGCGAGCTCCCGTTCCCAATGCCATACGAGTAGACGTGGAACGTGCCGCTTGTCGCTGCGGTCGCCGCCATCGCCCCCAGCGGAACGCCAATCGCGGCTGCTGAAAATCCGAGGCAGCAGAGGAGGCCCAGTATCGTGCGCTTCATGGAGTGATCCTTCCAATGGCTTGAGAAGCCGTGAGTCTTCCACACCGGGCCGAGAGCCGGGTCATGGCCCCGCCTGCGCTTGGCTCGACGCCGGCCTCCGTCCCTTCTGCGGTCCCGACACGGCCGAACCGGAGTCGATTCTCACGGTGTTGTTCCCTTGCTAGCTCTCGCTAGACGCCGGCCCTCGCACTGGAGGAAGCGATGGGCCTGCTCAGCGAGCTGATCGAGCTGCGGCGCTGGGCGGACGACAAGCCCGAGCGTCCACCAGCGGTGGGCATCTACCGGCGCTGTGATGGCGTTACTGCGCGTTGGAAGGCGCCAGGAACAGGTTGTCGCGATCAGGGCCGGAGGAGTTGGTGACCTCTCGCTGAGCTTGCAGAGCCTGTATCTCTGATCGGACGAACGCGATGAGACTCGTGTCTTTGAAGAGGGTCTTGTCGAGTCTGGCGTGCCAGCGCTCAAGGCTGGCCAAACGGTCCATCGTTTCTTGCCTCCGCTCGCACGTGTCCGCCACTTGAGGAAGTCGTCAGGTGCCCGGATGCCGTGTGAGGGCGAAGGGCGAAGGGGGGCTTCTTCCCCATCCGGGCATGGTGTGCTGTCACTCACAGCATCGGCGCAGTGGACCGAGCGGTGATGATCCAAACGGGTCCTTTCCCACCCGATTCGTGGCACGAGCGACTAAACACGCCACAGCGAGCAGCCGTGGCACCACTCAATGCGGGCGTCGAGGGCTCAAGGCGCGGCGAGCTGCGGATCCGTGTCCGTAGCCACGCGTCCAGCCCTCCAGGCGTTGGTGCCACTCCTCGCCGCATTCGAGGCAGCACCGCCAGATGTAGCAGTTCGAGCGAGGCGTGTAGTCGCTCGGCGCGAGCTCGTTGCGCTCGGACCACTGGCCGGCGAGCTGCCTCCCGATGACCTCGGCGAGTCAGCGTATGGCGAGTGAGCCCGGACGAGAACGCCACCTGTCGCGCTCATGTGACCCCGGAGAGTGGCATAATCGGCTCTCGACGACGGAGCGGCGTAGCGCGCGGTGCGGGGCAATTACGGGGACCACGCTGCTTGTCATGAGCTCCTCGCGCGCGCTCGCCGAGAGCGATCGCGCCGGCGTCGACGGTCCGATCGCAGATATGAGCGAGGCGGTCACGCTTCGGACTGGGCGGTGGCGTGGACCGAGGATGAAGAAGCTCTGTTCGGCGAGCTGTATTCGAATCGCTCGCGCTGGCACCTCGTGCTTGGCAGCCTGTCGCAGCGATCCAACGTCCCTGCTGGCCGCGTAAGAGCGGTGCCCAGTAGATGGCGTGCTCAGGCATTTGCGGGGTTGAGCACCCGGGCGTGACCAGAGAAGTCGACCACCACGCAGAACGTGCTGGAGACACACGAGACGGCGGTGATCTGTGCACGGTCGACACCCAGAGGCCCAGACCAGGAGCCGGCACTGTCGTAGAGGACGTCGCCCCCGAAAGTTCCAGCGGCACAGAAGCCAGTCACGCACGACAGGTCCGCGGGTGCACCGGCCTGCTCCCCGAGTGGGTCGACGAGGGTTGAGGTGGACCATGACGATGACGACCCGTTGTAGGTAATGGCATCACCATTGTCATCTATGGCGCCACATCGGTCGACTGCGTAGCAGGACACTTCGGCCTGAACGTAGCTCTTGGCGAAGAGCTTCGAGCCCCTATTTACCCAGGTCCCGTTGTCATATACCGCATAGTGGTCGTAATTGTCGACGTAGACGCAGTACCGGGCAGTCGATGAGGGTGCACATGACAGGTTGGAGGGTCCCTGGCCGATGCGGACCTTGAGGCTTTGGTCCGCGGTCGTTTCGGACCAGGTCCCGCTGTTCCATTGGGCCTGGTCACCGGAGTTGTCCACCTCGGCGTCGCAGAACGTCGGGGAGGCGCACGACACGGCGTGCAAGGTGTTACCGATGCCGCTCGGCGGCAACTGGATGGTCGACCAACTGGCGCCGTTGTAGATGCTGTAGCCGTCGAGGTTGCTGATCGCCATGCAGAAGGTGGTCGTGGGGCACGACACCGCGTCGAACTCGCCGTGTCCGAGGTCGGCGTGGTCGGTGCTGCCGGGATCCACCAGCACCGGTGTGTGCCAGGCGCCACCGCTGTAGTTGATGGCCTTGCCCGAGCCGTCGACGGCCATGCACCAACCCTTCGTCGGGCAGGACACGTCGACCAGGTTGTGGTGGCCATCGATGTCATCGAGCGAGACCGGCTGGTTGTGCAAACCGGTCGCGGCGATGCCGACCATGGGCTTGGCGAGGGCCACACCGGAGGTGGAGCCGTCGAAGTGGGCGTCGCCGAACGCGAAGATCCCGCCGTCGGACGCCACCAGCCAGTACCCCTTCCCGTCCGGAGTGGCGGCCATGCCGACGATGGGCTTGGCGAGGGTCACACCGGAGGTGGAGCCGTGGAAGTGGGCGTCGCCGAACGCGAAGATCCCGCCGTCGGACGCGACCAGCCAGTACCCCTTCCCGTCCGGAGTGGCGGCCATGCCGACGATGGGCTTGGCGAGGGCAACGGCCGCGGTGGAGCCGTCGAAGTGGGCGTCGCCGAACGCGTAGATTCCGCCGTCGGACGCCACCAGCCAGTACCCCTTCCCGTCCGGAGTGGCGGCCATGCCGACGATGGGCTTGGCGAGGGTCACACCGGCGGTGGAGCCGTGGAAGTGGGCGTCGCCGAACGCGAAGATCCCGCCGTCGGACGCGACCAGCCAGTACCCCTTCCCGTCCGGAGTGGCGGCCATGCCGACGATGGGCTTGGCGAGGGCAACGGTCGCGGTGGAGCCGTCGAAGTGGGCGTCGCCGAACGCGTAGATCCCGCCGTCGGACGCCACCAGCCAGTACCCCTTCCCGTCCGGAGTGGCGGCCATGCCGACGATGGGCTTGGCGAGGGTCACACCGGAGGTGGAGCCGTCGAATTCGGCGTCGCCGAACGTGAAGATCGCGCCATCGGACGCCACTAGCCAGTATCCCGAGCTCGAGGGGCCAGACGCCGGGACCTGATCGCCTCGAGCCGCAATCGGTACCTTGGCGGCTCCGGTGCGCGCGCGGGCTGCCCCGGCTTGGCCTTCAGCACATGAGATGAACCCACTAGCCAGAACCAGCACGAGCAAACTTCGTCCCGGGGCCGGAAACCGCGCTGACCACGTTCGGCGGGGCCTTTGAGAAACGAGGCGAGGGCAATCAGTGACGGCTCGGTGATCACGGCGACTGCTAGTTTCCTCCTCAGACGTCGAGCTTCGCCCTACGACCACTCGACGATTGTATCGGTGGCTCAGAATGGCAACAACGAAACGTCCACCCGTTGACGGAATCCAGCAGCGCGACCACCCGACGGTCACCCATTGCCCACTCGATGGCCGCCTGCCTGGAAGCGGCTTGCGCCACTCCCTGTGGTCAGTTCGTCGGGGCGCAACACCGTCGATCAGTGCTCCTAAGGTCCGCCGGTCCGTTCTTGGGCACCAGCATCCGAATGGGAGTTTGGCACGCAGGCCCCCTACGCGACGGGTCGAACGACGGGACATGACTTGCTCGCCGCGCTTGCGCACATCGACAACCTGCCGCGTGACGGCAGCTCGCGCCGAACGGGCATCATCGGAACAGTCGCCGTCGAAGGGGTGCGATGGGCCTAGTCGAGAACGCGGCAGGACGTCTCAGTCTGAGATGGCGTGACCCGGCATCCGTGAGCGAGGTCGTGGAACACCTGGAACGGGCCGTGTTGGGAACCGGAGGCTCCTCAGGGTCCTGTGATCGTAAAGGTCGAGACCTCACTGGACAAGCACGAGCGAGAGCTCGCTGTCCTTCGCTTCGCGAGCAAGGCCGCCGTTCCGGTGCCGGCGGTGATATGCGCGGTGCCGGAGTCGCCTTCGTTGCTCGTTCTCGAACGCCTCGACGGCGTTCCCCTCTGCCCGACGGACGGGCCAACGTAAATCTAAAAGCGAATCCGCGTTCTCGCTAACGCTCGCGGGCTCCTTGGGCTCCACGCCCACAGGATCACTTCAGGCCAGATCGCCCTTCGGGTTCGGCAGTGCAGCAGAAGGCGTTGGTTTGAGGAGCCCCTCCGAGCGACGGGTCCGCGCACTCGACTCATGCAACCACGTACGCGAGCGTCATGCCCGACCGGAGAGCGGTTCGCTGCTCCAGTCGATCAACCGTTCCGACGGGACCGACATCTCTGCCTCGCAGAAGTTCGGCACGCCGTCTGGCCAGAAGCTGGACAATCAGCCCAGATCCGATTGCGACAGACGGGCCCATCGCTTGTGCAGGAGTTCGTGCAATCGTCGGTGTCTGTTCTCGTCGGACCCGGCGTGACGCAGGAGATAGTCGACCGAGACGACCGGCGGGGAAGGCGAAGATTCGTGATACCTCGAGGAGCGGGCGCGAGCGAGTCGGCGCTCAAGGTACGAGAGCACATCCTCCCACCCTCGATCGTCGCCGACAGCGGCGAGACAGAACAGCGCGTATTCCTTTAGTTTAGTGGCCCCGCATCGGCCGTGCGCCACAGCCGGACGACCGGTCCGGACGAAACAACAACAGCCAGCCGTCGGCCGTGTCGCCGGGCAGGAACTGGAGGACCAAGAAGTTCTAGGCACTCCCTCGTTCAAAGATCACGGCAATCTGCTCGGTCTCAGGCCAGCTTGACCCAGCTGCCAGGATCCCTGCAGAACCAGAGATGTCCAGCAGCATCGACGAACAGATCGCCGGACGCACCTTCGGCCGGGTGCTCGCCCGGGCCGGGCACGAGGCGCAGGTGGGCCACGTCCGACGACAGTTCCGCCGCCGGCCCGGTGACGCTTGACGCCGAGACGGCCGCGCCCGAGGTGGCCCTCGCATCGAGGCCGGGGCCCGATCCGAGCGTGTGGGCGGCGACTGCGGGGGACAAGTTGTCCGGGTTCTCGAGCTGAGCGACGAGGCCGGGGCCGAACCCGAGGGGTCGTTTGACTGCTTGGTCGCCTGCGAGCAACTCTTTAAGATTGCCGGACGAGTCCTGCACGAGGATGCAAGCGCCTTGACCGAGATTGGCCGCCACGATCGTCTCAGCAATGCTCGAGGGCGACAAGACGTAGGCAGCCATGCACACGCCCGTGCCGTAGGTCGACGCATTGACCGCCGAATTGTTGTTGGCCGGGCCCTCGAGCGTCACTGACACGCCCGTGCACAGTCCCGATCCCTCTGCTGGCGAGCCGTTGATCGGCCCGTCGGTGACGAGCACGCCGTAGCCGTCAGCGCCGACCCCGCAGCCCAGGATCCCGATGCTGCCATTGCCCACCACGCCGGCGTCGGCGGGCGGGATCTCGCTGACATTTACCTTGGGGTCCGCAAGAGTCGCGAACGTGCTAGCGCCGGCTCCGAAGATGCCGGTCCGCGCGATTGCCCCGCGGTTGTCCTTGCCGAGTCGCACGTCGGCACCCTCCATCGCCGCCGCCGGGGAGGTGTCGACGCCGAATCCCGCGACCGTCGCAGCGGCAGCCCCGACCCCCGCCATCGCGCCGAGTCGGGCGAAGGCCCGACGGCTCAGGGTCGGCTCGGGAGCCTTCCCTCCTCGCTCGTCCGGAACGTCAGCGGTCGCGCTCGTTTGCGGCGCTCCGGAACGACCGAGCTCGAGGTGGCGTACATCGGCACGCAGGTTGGCGATCTCGAGCGCCTGTGTGTCCACGAGCTGCCGCAATGCTGCGAGCTGACTCAGCACGTCGTTGGTCACGGGTTGTCCGTCGGAAGATGTCACTGACAGGGAGGATAGCCTGGGGCGCTCGAGACGTTCGTTCCGGGCGGGTTCGCCGAGAGTACGGACGCCCGGTAGCCGTCAGGCTTGTCCAGGTGGAGCGCCGTCTGCGCTCTGCAGCAGCAGGCCGGGAGTCGATTGAGCCTGCTGGCGTCTCCGCCGTCTCGAGCAGCCACAGATCGGCGGTGTCGGGCTCGTCGAGTACCGCGCCCTTCACGACCAAGCTCGGCGGTAGCGGCTGTCCGAGATCGGGCGGCCTCGTCAACACCTGCCAGCGGCAGCCGCCGTCGCGGGTTGAGATAAGGCGTGCTTGCAGAGTCGGCGTCCCAGCGCCGCAGCGGGCTTGATGCCTCGGCGCGCCGAGCCGTTCGTCGTCAAACGGGGTCCGGTACCCCGTCTACAGGCCGGCTCGCCGCCACTGCCCACGCCGGGACCCACGAAAGCGTCGTTCAGCTGGGCTTTCATCCTACCGTTGGTGCCCGCAGTTGACCGTAGTTGACCGCCGTCCCACGTCAGAACCACGTCAGAGATCGGCTCGACCCGGGCACGCCGACCAGCCTCGTCAGCTCGGCGACGTCTGACAGTTCAGGGATCGCGGTCTTCTCTTACTCAAGCTCGGTGGCCGGCACCGACACCGTCGATGCCACCGCGGAGGTCGACGGCCAGCAGCTCGCCTCCAACGGGAGTCAACTGGCAGTCGACTTCCGCTCCTCCGAACGCCACCGACAGCGGCCTCTCGGACATGAACGTCTGGCTGCAGCTCCAGCCCGCCGCCAGCCCCTCGACCTACGACCTCGGCGTCTCCCTGGCGCCCGGCAGCTCATTCACCGGCGGCAACAGCTACTACCTGGCCCTTCACGACACCCAGGTAGTGAATCTCATCACCGACATCGAGGCCCAGCTCCTCACCCAGGGCGTCACCCTGAGAGGCCTGCCGTTCATGAATGATGCGGCTACGACTACCTATCGCCGGACGCCGTTTCGGCTGTCGAGAACATCGTCGACCTTCCGCTGACCGCCGAGTACATCGATTACGTCTCGGAGTTCGGCCTCAAGGTGGGACTGGGACTGAGCGCGATCGCCTGGACTGAAGAGCAGACCCTCTCTGCTGACCTTCCAGCATCCGTGGTCAACATCGCCAACACGATGTTCACCTCCATCAGCAACGAGTCCGACCTGGCCCTACTCGATTCTTCCAACACCGAGCCACTGTTCCCAAGTGCCGGCGAGGCAGCCGCTGCCTATCAGCCGTCTTTCGCCGCAGGAGCAAGACGAGCGCTCGAGCTGGATCTTCCCCACTGTCGTCCTGCCCCAGGGCACCACGACGATCGACCTGGACATCGACCAGGACCCTGCCTACGACTACGTCGACACCGGCTTCGCGGTGCCCCAGGAAGTCAATTGCGGAAGCGTTGACTGCCACCAGACCACCGTCGGGTACCTTGACACCGGCGCGACGATGGGGAGCATCCAGGGGGATCTGCGAGTTCGGCCTTGGCGCGTGCGGCACCAGCTCGGCCTCAGTGGCCGTCCTGACCTCGAACGACACGACGCCGATCAGTCCAGACGACCAGCCCTTCGTCGACCCCGTCGTCGGGCCCTACCCGAACATCAATGGCACGACCGTTCTCTCCTCGGCGACGTCGGCCGCGGCCGACCAGCCGCCCCCCGCCTCGGCGGCAGCAGGAGGGGCGTCCGCCACCGGCGAGGGCACGGGCTCGATCACGGTCGAGTCCTACGGCGGCGACCCGACGATCACAAGCGGCTCTGCAGGCAAACGGCGTCTACTTCGACGTCGAGGAATCACCGGGCAGCAACTTCGACTCCATTGAGATCACCGAGTGCAACACCGACAACGGGACCGGTCTCGAATGGTTTGACCAGACCACCGACACGTGGGAGCTCACCAGTCCGCCCGCCACCCTCGACAACAACGGCTGTCTAGGTTTCACCTCGTCCTCGACGCCGTCGGTGAGCGAGCTCGACGGCACGATCCTCAGCGTGGTCGCTTCGACTCCACCGACCAACGTCCCAGAGGCACCGGACGTCGCGGCGCTGCCGATCCGCACCGCCGGGGTGTTCGGCGTCGGAGCCCTCGCCGTGATTCGTCGGCGCCGACGGGGGAACCGGCTCATCCGAGTCGACCGCAGCTGGTGACCTACCACCCCGGCTGTCGACTCTCACCGCAGCCGATCAGGGCCCCATCGCAGAGATGAGACCCAACATCAAACCCAACAACGTCGTCGCACCGCGTTTCAAGGCGTCCCACTGCAAGTCCCGACTGAACGATTCGCCACGTTGCGACCAGCGTAGACGCGACGACATGGGACCTATTGAGACGTCCCGGAACGGCGTGAGGCCGTCTACGGATCAGAAGGTGGGCGGTTCGAGTCCCTCCGAGCGCGCTGAGCAGGCAAAACTCGACCTTGAGGAGCCTTCAACAGCGACTGAGGCTCGCGGAAGCCGGGCACAGCGCTCATACAGCATCTGATTCCCGTCCGTCGGAGCCCGCAAGGCGCCACCCCCGGCGTCGATGATCGCACTTCCTCCGCAAGATGCTAGGGCAGCTGAGCAGAACCCGTGCGTCGCAGTCCGAGAGCTCGCGCCGCTAACCGAGATACTCAACGGTGACCGCCGGGGGCGGCGTCACGACTGCGGAAGGGCCAATGGGTCCATTCGTGACTTGGTTGCTCGCCGGCGGAACAGACCCGCTGGCATCGGTTACAACAAAGGCGGTCAACCCACAAGTGAGCGCCAAGCCAAGAGCAGTGCTGACCAGGCGACGGCGTCCCGAGCGGCTCATCTCTCCTCCTCGTGTCAAGCGTGGACCTGAACACGCTCATCGTGAGCCGTGCCTGGGCCGGGATCCACTGCGTCCGCGACAGACGATGGGTGCGCGAGACGACACAACACGCTTCTGGCACCCGCGGCCTTTGTCACCTCCGATCTCGGCGCAACGGCCGACGGCAGGTCAGTTAGAGATCGCTTTCACGCAAGGAGAAGGCGGTCAGCTAGTAGCGGCCGGCTGGCGGGTGGTCGGCCGGCGGATCCGGTACATGCGCAGCTTGCCGTAGTTCTTGGCCGTCGGCAGGTGTCCGACGTAGTCACAGCGCACGTCGCTCACACCGCAGAGCTCGAGATCGGCAGCGAACGCCTCGGTGACGTAGACCGCTCCTGGCGGCGTCACCGGCTCGATGCGTGCGGTTCGGCTGACGTGCGATCCGATGAACGCCGGGCGGCCGAGCACCGGGTCGACGATGGGGAAAACGGGTCCGACGTGGCCGGAGAGCCGCAGGGCGAGTTGGGCCGGCAACCCCGCCGCCTCGAGGTCGATGAGCGCGAAGCGCTCTTGCAGCTCGAGGGCGCAGCGTGCCGCCGCGCCGGCAGTGCCGAGCACGGCGAAGACGGCGTCGCCCCAGGTGTTGACGAACTCGAGCTCGGCGTCGTGAGTGCTGAACACCTCGGCGACGGTGCCGAGGATGCAGGAGTGAAAGACCAGCAGCTGAGTGTCGCTCAGCGCGGAGTATCCGCGGATGTCGCCGATCAGCATCGCCCGAACGACGCGTTGCACGGCACCGGCGTCGCGGGGTCTCTTGGCCGCCAGACCTACCGTGGCTGTGGAGTCCGCCGATGAGCCGTCGGGTCGCACCACGCGGGCCGGCCGGCCGGTCGCTCGCCACCGCTCGACGTCGGCCGCCGTCCCGACCTCCTCGGCGGCGGGCTCCCCGTCCCACAGGGCGAGCTGTCTCGCCTCGGCGTCGAGGAACCGGGCTCGTAGCAGTGCCAGACCCATCGCGGTCCCGGCGCAGTATGCGAACAGGCTCTCGTCGCCGAGGAATGCGTCATCGGTGACGTAGGTGACCGAAGACGCCGCCGCGAGGCAGGAGCGGAAGCGCCGCACCCAGGCCAAGCCTGCCGGGGCGACGGAGACGCCGAGGAAATCCTGCTCGCAGAAGGGAAGCACGACGTGCAGCTCTGCGTCTCGGGCGAGGAGCGCCTCGGCCCAGAGGATGTCGCCGCCGCTCGCCAGCGACCCGTAGGCCACGCCGACCGGGTTGCGGTCGAGCACCTCGGCGATGCACGTCGCCGCCCCCGTCTCCTGCTCGGCGGCGAAGCGACCGCGCTCTGTCGCTGCGGCCATCCGATGCCCGCAGTAGTGCGCGACGATCGGGCCTGCCAGCTCGGTGAGGAGCTCGTCGTCGAGCCCGAGCAGACTGCAGACGAGCCGCAGCTGGCGGCGCGTGCTCGCCATTGCCCCGTAGTCCCCGCCGTGCGCACCCGCAGCGCGCTGCAGCGCCGAGCGCGCTGCTGCGACCTCGCCGAGCAAGAGGCAAGCCTCCGCCTCGGTGGCCGCTGGGTAGTACGACGATGCGTCGGCCATCGAGACGAGTTGGAGCGCCGTGCGGGCGAGCTCGACGGCACCTTGCCGCTCGCCGGCGACGAGCGCCATCGTGGCGGCGTTGATCGCCGGGTAGTAGCCGCCGGTGCGAGCGGCGATCGTGGAGTAGCTTGTCGAGGCCAGCGCGGCGAGCCGGCGGCGCTCCTCGCCCTCTGCGGCCAGCGCGACATCTTTCTGCAGACGGGCCGCCAACGAAGCGGTGTCCTCGCTGTCGATCTCCGACAGTCGCAGCGCGGCAAACTGGCGCGCCGCCTCGGCGGTCGACCCGGTCCGGGCGAGCGCCAGCACGGCGCGAAAGCGCAGCTCGGGATCTTCGGGATGCTGCTCGAGCGCCGCGAGGCGAGGTCGAACGCTGCGAGCAGCTCGCCGCGCCGCTCAGCGTCACGGACCGCCCCCACCCAGCTGGCCGCGGGCACGACCGGGTCACCGCCCGCCGTCACGTCAGCGCTACCCCGCCTGGGCCTGTTCGGCCGGGGTGAGCGGGCGGACCACGGCGCGGGCGCCGAGGCGAGCCAGCGCGACGGCGTTCTGGCAGTCGGTGCACAGATCCCAGGCGCGCACGCTCGAGTCGGAATCCTCCGTGAGCGGGTCGCCGTCGGAGGCGAAGGCGAAGACAGAGGGGTCGTAGGGATCGTGCTGGGTCTGCAAGAGCGCTCCTGTCGCCGCGTCCCAGGTCTGCACGTCGCCGTTCAGCGTGGTTGTCACGACGTAGCGCCCGTCGGGCGAGAACATCACGCTCGACACCTCGTCGGTGCCGACGAAGACGCGGTACAGCCGCTTGCCGCTGCGCCCGCTGTACACCGAGACCGACCCGTCCCAGCTCGCCGCTGCCACGAGCGTGCCCGCGTCGTCGGCGGCCACCGACGCCACGCCGGGTCCGACGTCGACGACGATGGGGGGGCGCGACGAGTCGAGCAAGGCGCCGTAGATCTGGCCACACTCGTCCCAGAGGGCGATGCCCGTGCCGAGCTCGTCGATCGAGTCGTCATCGATCGGGCAACCCTTCGGTGGGGTGACCCGGACGGTCCGGCTCGCCAGCACGGCGCCGGTGGCGACCGAGTACGTGCGCACAGCGGCGGTCACGCCGGCGCCGGCACCGGGCGGCCCGGAGATGATGACGGTGAAGCGCTGCCCGTCGTCGGTCAGCTCGGCGTCCGTGCCATCGCTATCGAAGTCGTTCACAGTGCCAAGTGGCAGGTTGCGTACCGTCCGGATCAACCGCTGCTCGGTGAGCGACCAGATCGCTGCGTCCCAGTCGTTCCCGCCGGGACGGACGAGTTGGAAGTAGGCGATCGCCGCGCCGTCTTGGCTGAATTGCAGGTTGGCGTCACGCGAGACGATGCGCCGGTCGAGCAGCCGCCCACCTGGCCAGCTCCACGTGTCCCACTCGCAGTCGGAGCTGCATCCCTCCAGCCCGAGCACGAATGCGGACAGCGTGTCGTGCGAGACGACGAGGTCAGGCCCCGAGGCGTAGAGCGCTCGCGGCATCTGCAATGTGGCAAGAGCCGGCCCGCTGGAGCGAAAGACGCGATTGGAGCCCGACCCCGAGACGAGGAGCTGCGAGCCGTCACGATTGAACGCCAGGTTGGCAACAAAGGCGAGCTGGCCGAGGAACGACAGCAGCTGCATGCGCGTGGCGACCGACCACAGCGACGCAGCGCCGTCGTCGAGACCGACAGCCAGCCGGCTCCCGTCGGGAGAGAAGGCGAGGTCGGTGACCGGGATCGGGCCGAACGACGAGATCGCCGCCTCCTGTCGCCAGGTGCGGTCGTCGAACAGGCTCAGCTTGCACGGCGCCCAGGCGACGAGTGCCTGGGTGGCGACGGCCGCCGTGTCGCCGTTCGGCGACACGGCGATGGCGATCGTCGTGGCGTGCGGCTTGCCGAAGCGGACGGTGCGGATGAGCCGGCCGGTCGCCGTGTCGACGACGGCGATCGTGCCAAGCGAGGTGACGACGAAGAGCTGCGAGCTGTCGGCGCTGAACGCCAGGTCGCTCGACGTGGTGACGACGCCGGGCGAGATCGCCAGCACCCGCCCGCGCCGCGTGCTCATGTTCCACAGCTCGACCCGCGGAAGAGTGCGCACGGCGAGGTAGCGGCCGTTCCGGCTGAAGGCGTACTGCTCGTTGTAACCGGGCGGCCCGCGCCGCGGGCCGGGCGGGTTCGCCAGCCGGCCGACGATGTGCCCGTCGCGGGGATCGAGGAGGACCGGCCACGGCACGTCGGCGGCCACGGCGAGATCGGCGGCGGGATCGACGGCGACCGAGCAGTTGGTGGTGACGTCGACGGGCGTCGACCACAGCCGTCGGCCTGTGGCGGCGTCGAAGCCGATCACGGCCTGCGCGGTCTCCTCGAGGATCTCGCCGTCGTGGGTGTCCCAGTCCGAGAGCGGCTGGCAGGCAGCCGGCGCGGTGGGAAGGGCGCGAACGACCGTCGACACGTCGAGGGCCTCACGCATGGCGTACATCGCCTGCGAGGTGGGCGCTTCGTGCAAGGCACGAAGCGCGAGCAGCACCGAGCTCTGCGGGTCGGTGGTAAGCAGGTTCTCGCTCTCGGCGGCGAAGGCCTGCGAGCTGGCGGTCCTGTCGGCCTGTTCGGCACTGTGCTGCGCGGCGACGGCGCGGTGCTCCGCGGACACCGCCTGGCTCCGCGAGAGGAGGGCGAAGACGAGCAGCGCAATGGCGACCGCCGCGACTCCGAGCCCCCCGCCGGCCAGCCGACGCTGCCGGGTGAGGTTGGCACGCCGGCTGTCGAGCAGGTAGACGCGCTGCAGCTCACTCGGCGCAGGTTCGGCCCCGGCACCGGCGCCGGCAAGCCAGGCCTCGGCGGCAGCGAGCTCGCTGCCACGCAACAAGAAGGCGCGGTCGCGCCCTTCCCGCTCCCACTCCGTCGCCTTGACGAGCCACCGGGTGTGCTCGCGCCGGTAGTCGAGATCGGTTTCGAGCGCCGTGACGACGCGCTCGAGTGACTGCTGGAAGTGCTCGTCGTCCTCGAAGGGGATCCAGTTCCGCTCACGAACAGGTGCCGGCAGCGCATCCTCGGCGACCGGGGCACGACGGAGCGGGACGATGCGCTTCCCGAGCTCGTTCGCGTACTCGACCTCCTGGCGGCAATAGGGCGAGGCCACCGACTCGGGCGTAATGACGAGAAGGAACGCCTCCGACGACTCGATCGCCCGGCGGATCGCCTCCGAGAAAACTTCAGCGTCGGCGATGCCCTGGACGTCCACCCACACGTCCTTGCCGCGGGCGGCGAGCGAGTCCGCGAGGCGGGTGACGAAGGCGCTGTTCCGGCGTGAGTAGGAGAGGAAGACGTCCGGCACGAACCCTCCCTGTTGTCGTCGGCCGCACAGCATGCATCGGCGAGCCCGCCGACCTGCACGTCATGCCCCCCGTTCCTCCAGCCCGACGTCGTCGCCGTCACGGTAGCGCCGTCCGGCCGCGACTGGGTCACCCGGTTCTAGTCGTGCTTCGAGCAACAGGCGCAACCCCACCATCTCGAGGTAGAACACGCGCGCCGAAGGGCGGCGCAGAAGGACGCCTCGATGGTCCGTCGGCGACACGCAGAACGGCAGCTCGCGACTCGGTCGCTCAGCCGCCGCGCCTGCAACTTCCGAAATGCTGGGTTGCCGGCCCGCCACACTGCTGGCGTGCAGCTGTCGACAGCACTCGCAGCCGTGGCCGACGACCTGCGAGGAGGCGGGCAGGGCACGACGGAGGCCGACCTCGAGGAGGCTCTCGAGGTGATTCGCAGTGCGGGCGTAGCGCTCCCTCCTGGTGCTGCGAAGGCGGCGATCGGCATCCTGCGCTGGGACGACCAGCCGACAGACGAGTTCGACGCCGATCTGAGGTTGCTGGAGAGGAGGGTGCGAAGCCGCTTCGCCGACGACGACTCCGGCGCCGAGGCTGGCGACCCGCTCGGGCCGATACCCCTCGCAGGCTTGCTGACCGCGACCTATCCTCCCGCGAGGGACGAGCGGCAGGCTTCATGGTGTTCGTCGACGGGCTGCGTCGCAGGCGCGCCCGGCGGGCGATCGCTCGAGACGAGAGCTGATGCTCATGCGGGCTAGCGCTCTGACCTGCGGTTTCGCAATAGCATCTGATTCGGCGCGTTTCGCTCGCCGGCGACCTGCGCAAACGCTGGTGGGCACAGCGCTCAGTGCGCTCTTGCTACGGATCAGAAGGTTGGGGGTTCGAGTCCCTCCGAGCGCGCGATACCCCGTTTGAACAGGACTTTCTTTCGCAGCGCTGTCGGCGGCTCCGAACGGTGGCAGAGCAGCAGCATCTGAGCAAACCGGCCTTGAGCAGGGCCGGACCAGCGCTGGAGTTGCGCACAGCGCTCGTACAGCATCTGACCCGAGCGCGCACCGCCGCATAGATAACGGCGATCGCGTGCCCGAATCTGCCCTCGGACGGCGGCGTTGCCCTGCCCCTGAGGTGCCGATCGGTGCGCCTGCCTCGGGCCGTCGAGAGGTGGTTCGGCGCGCGCGTTCGGTGCGGTCTGTCCGCCTGGCCCGAGGTCGCCAGCGCGTGAAGCAAGAGCGCTCGTCGAGGTTCAGCACTCACGGCGGTCTGGTGCGAACGGTCCGCTCTGGCTGAGGCGTACTGGCTGGCTGGGCGGCGCAGGAGGACTCGGCGTTGAGAAGCGGCTACCGTCACGACACTCGAGCCGGCATGTCATACTGATATATGTGAGCGACGAGGAGAGTATTGAGCAGGTCGAGACAGCTCGGCAGCACCTGATCGAGGCCGAAACCGAGTACCGCCGGGCCCGTACGGACGACTACGTCACCCGACTGATCCGCGACTCGGCAATGGTGGAGGCGCATCGGGCAGGGATGTCGTCGCGCGAGATTGGCGAGTTGCTCGGCGGCATAGAACAGCCGAACGTCGTACGAGCAAGGCGGAGGTCCATCGCGCGCCGAGAGGCGGTGCCCGAAGGTTACCTCTCGCCGGTCGATGCCTTGCGAGAATCCGGGCTCACACCGCAGGATTTCATCGCCGCCGTCCGCAACGGCCGTCTTGGAACCGTCGAGGTCTACCCCGGTGTCCACGCATTCCGCCCGGAGGAGGTGCGCGCTGTGGCCGCTGCCGGCCACGGGTGACCGAGTCCAGCCGCTTCATCTGCTTCACCCTCGACGAGATCGCGGAATCGTGGGCGACTTGATGCGCATTGCCGAGGATCTGCGTACGCACACCGTGGAGGACGTCAACGCCCGGTTGATCGACATGCTCGCCGATCGCTTGCTCGACCGAGCTTTCGGTGACGGGTGATGATGAGGAACCAGTCCGTCAGGGGTTGTCGACGTTGACCAGAGACGACCCCGACGTGCGGATCGGTGTGGCCCGACCCGCGGCAGTGACCGATGTTCTGGCGCGACGTTCCGTGCAAGGCCGGTGCGCGAGATTCCTGCCGAATCCGCGCTGCGCGCTCGAACTTCGCCACCCAGGACCGCGGACGCAGATCTGTTCTCGCTCGACCAGATCAGACAGGTCAGGCCGAATCCGTCTCCCTCCAGGCAGACCCGAGCGACCCTGTCGGAACGCCCACCGTGACCACCGCCTGTAACGCTTCCGTCAACAGGGTGTGAGACAGTCAGACGCCCTGTCTGGCCGAGCATCGACCGTTTGGCTGCGGGCACGGAGATGGTTGGCGCAGGGCGGCCCTCGATGAGCGCCTCCGACGCTGTAGCGTCACACGGCGTGCGACACCACACGAGGCGAGCGTCGAGGCTGGAACAGAAATCGCGGCCCGAAGGAAGAAGGCTGCGCCGTCAGTGCAGGCCCCTCGGCGTGCTCGCCGCGTTGCTATGCACGGCATGGGTGCTCATGGCCGGTACCGGGTCAGCGTTCGCCAGCGGGCCACAGCCCACCGCACGCCCGGTGCCGGCGACTGACTCGGCCTGTTGCTACCTGCTCACCATCAGCGTGTACGAAACTGCCCAAGGTGATTACCCGCGTAGCTCGCGTACCAATCCGTCCCCGACGGGTTGGTACCGCTTCGTCATGGATGGCGAGGGGGAGGGTCTCGCCAAGCTGGAGCCCGCGGATGGGGCCCGCCAAATAGTCTATTCGTCGCTCGCGGGGGTGGCAGAGGGGTTTGTGGGCGAGGACAACCAGGTAACTCTCTCAGGGCAGCCCTACGGCTGCCCTGCCACTCATCCGCGTGGGCCCAACACGGCGTTCGCCTTCGGTCCTACTGGCGCTGGCGAGCTCGCACCGTGGTACCAGCCCCCTCCGAGCCTCACCGACCCCGTGGCGAACATGGATTTCGGTCGTCCGCTTGACAACCTTGGGCCTGCGTGCATCGAGTTTGGTACCGTCGAGCAAGCGACATACGACGCCTTGACTGCTCGCTATCCCAATGCCCGGCTTCTCGAGAATTTCGCCGGAGGTCCGATCTACGCCTACTCCGGGCTCACCGTAGCCGGCCTGCTGAAGGGCGGTCACGAGTTGGACATCGAGTGCTACCAACAGGCGAGCGGAACCAACTCCAGCGGGTACTCCTTCGACTCAAAGCTTGCCATCGTGATCGAGATCGTTCACTACTCTCCGGACGATGAGAACAACCTCATTCATAGGCTAAGGAGCTTGATGGGGACGAGAGTGTCGGCGTCGGACGACGCTGCGTTCCAGAGGTATAAGTATGATGGGAAGCCAGGGCACACACACCCGAACGGATGTGCCGGCACCACCTCGTAGCGCTGCAGTCACCTGACCTGCTGTTTCGCAATAGCATCTGATTCGGCACGTTTCGCTCGCCGGCGACCTGCGGAAACGCAGCTGGGCACAGCGCTCAGTGCGACCCTGCTACGGATCAGAAGGTTGGGGGTTCGAGTCCCTCCGGGCGCGCGAAACCTGTTGTGAACAGGACTTTTTCTTCAACGCCGTCGGCCGCTCGGACGGCGACGAGCATACCAGCATCTGAGGAAACCGGCCCTGAGCAGGGCCGTACGAGCGCTGGCGTTCCGCACAGCGCTCGTACGGCATCTGACTCCTAGCGCGCACCTCTGCAAACTCGCACAGCCGAGGGCGCTCAAGTGCCAGAATGGGCTGCTCGGACAGGGGCGTTGCGCTGCCCCGACGTGTCGTTTTGAGTGCCGCCTAACTAACCATCCGTCTCCACTGGACCGGGTCAACTCCAGTCCCAAGGCGACGCAAACGCCTTACTCCCACCGATCGGTTTGCAGGACATAAGCGACGCCGGTGGGTGCGCCCGCGGCGAGACGTCGAGGTCAGTGCCAGGTGTCGGCGAGCTGCGCGGCCGCCGCCACAGAGACGATCTCCGGCTCGCCGAGGCCTGGCGGCAGGGCGAGGAAGGCTCCGGGCACATCGGCGAGCGCGACGACGAGCACGTCGGCGGCGTCGCGACTGGTGCGCTCGTCGATGATCAGCGAGCCGACGAGGGCGAGCAGCGCTGGTCTCACCGGGACGTGACGGTCGAGGCGCTCACCGAGCACCTCGGAAACGTAGCGGGCTGCGGAGCGTGCACGGCGTAGATGGTCGCTTCGATGGCCGTCGACGAGCACGCTGTGCTGGGCCACCCAGACGCGGGCCTCCGGCCGGCAAAGAGTCGTGACGGCCACAACGCCGCCGGGACCGATGAGGAGGTAGTCCACCTCGTCCGTGTAGCGCCCCGCAGCGAAGCTGTGCAGCTCCCGCCAGCCGTACACGCCAAGCTGCGCGAGGCGAGCCGCGGCTGCCTGCTCGAGCAGTGAAGCGAGATCGCGGTCACCGTGCGCATTCGAGGCGGCCAATCCGGCTGCCTCTCCGCGCCACGCGAGGTCCAACACGGGCCCTTGCTGCGTGCTGCGGCCGCGCGGCTCGCGCGGCGGGCTGGAGCAGCAGTCGCGTTCTGTGCCGTTCGGCCCACAGGGCTGCTCGGGGGCGGGGGTAGGAGCGCGTCCGATGGTCGTATGCGGATGCAGGCGAAACAGCTCCTCGCTGCGGGCCTGCTCGTCCCCGCCCGGGCGGCTGGGCGGCCGCTTGAGCTCAGAAACGCTCATTCTCGCCACAGGCCCACCGGCGACGGGCGATCCTCTCCCCGGCGCACTGGTGAACCCGGCGCCTCGGTCACCTGACTGCGCACCGGACCTCGCTGCGGCCGGCGTCGCAGCCACCGGAGTCGGCCCCAACATTGCGGTCGGGATCGCACTCGATCTCGGCATTGGCGATGGTGTGTCGCCAGGCGCCCGCTCGGGCGCCGGCGGGACCCTCGCACCGAGGGGTGGCGGTGTGGCGGCGGCGTGCGGGCGGGCGGTCCCCTCCCGATGCGGCGAGAGTCCCGCGCCGGAGTGCGACCGCTCGGGTCGCGAAGCGCGCCCTCCGGCGAGACCCTCCGACTCGGTGCGTGTGACTGGTGACGGATCAGCCGCGTCCATTGCGACCTGCACCACAAGGTCCCCGGTCCGCTGCGCGAGGGCCGGTGCGCCCAGTGGCTGATCACTCGGTTCAAGCGGCGGTGACGACAAGGCCCGGCAATCCAGTTGCGGTCCATCGTCACCCTGGGGCCGGTCGGCGGTGCCGACCGCCGGCAGCACGCCGGCCAGCCAGTGCACCGCCTCGGGACTGGCGGCGAGCGCGGCGAGCACCTCGGCGGTGGCGCCGCGCTGCTCGACAGTGAGAAAGCCCCAGCGAAGATCGAGCCATGCCGCCGTGCTGCCGTCCTCGTCGACGACCCGCAGCTGCTCCACGCCGTCCTGCTGGCAGTGCTGTACCACCAGGCGGCTCACAGGAGACCAACGGCGCGCGGGACCTCTCCGTGCACACCTGACTCGGACCGATCTACGACTGTCCCAGCTTGCGGCCGCGTTCGGCAGCGCCGGGGGCTGCAACAGGAGCGCGAAGGAGCGGGACGGCAACGGCAACTCCAGGACATGCCCCGCCAGCCACGCGACAGCGGCGCCGATCAGGTCGGCAACGTCTCGCGCCCAGCCGAGCGCGACTTTGGAGATGCCAACCCCGGTCATGCTCCAGCCGCTCCTGACGAGCCAGATCGCGTCCGTTCCCCTCGCCACAACCGACGTCGAGTACGCCGAGACCACCTGCAGCAGCGACGTCTCGCCGAGGCGCCTGGCGCTGCCCGGGCCGGTCCTGCCCGCCCCGCCCGTCCTCTCTGTCAGCCATGAGGTCGTACCCGACGAGCCGCACGCCCTTGCTGTTGCGCCGAACGGGGCGCTCTCCATCCTGGACCCGGGTCGCGACCAAGTGCTCGCCTACACCGGGGAGGGCGGTTCGCCGTCGTCGCTGGGAACGGCAAGGAGGGCTTCTCGGGAAACAGCGGACCGGAGGTCGACGCCGAGCCGCGGGTCGGCGGCCGCATCGAGGCGTCGATCGGGCACCGTATATTTGACTGACCACGGCAACGCGCGGGTGCGTGAGATCTTCCCCGACGGCTCGATCGAGACCGTCGCCGGCGGCGGCAGGCCACGCCCTGCCCGACCGCCGAGCCAGCTCGTGCCCCGCCCGCTCGGTGGCCCTGCACTCCATGAGCCGGCTCGCGATCGGACCGAACGGCGAGCTGTATATCGGTGCGTCGTTCATCGTCCGGCTGAGCGGGACCTGGCGTGAGTGGCGGGTAGCAACCATGTCAAACGCTGCGCTCACTGTGCGATCGGCGAGTACAACTTCGACGGGGACGGCATCGGCTACCTCGCGTTCGGACGGCACCGGGAACCTCCGAGCGCCTCTACAACTCGACCGATCCGGACTCACGCGAGGAGTCCGCTGACGATGCTGCGAAGGCTCCGCCTGATGCGCACCGGCACGAGGTCTCGAGCCTGCCCTCGATCCGGGCGGCTCAGGGAGCCACGGTGCCCGAAATCGACACGCTGAAGGGCTGTAGCGTCAGGACGCCGGCGCGGCGGGCTGAGCTGTCGCGACGCTCGGCGTGAAGGGAGGTCCGAGCAATGGCACAGGCCGAGCTGCTCGTCCGCATCGGCTTGGCGCTCGTCTTCGCGGTCGCGGCCACGGGAAAGCTCACCAGCCGGTCGAGCTCGCGGCTGCTGCTCGAGACGTTCGGCCTCGACCGGCGCCTTGCCCCAGCCGCCCGCGCCCTGCCCGTTGTCGAGCTCGCCGTTGCTGTCGGCTTGTTGATGTCGGCGACAGCCCGCGGCGCAGGCACGGCGTCGTTCTCACTGCTCACCCTGTTTTCCTCGCTGCTCGTGAGGAACCTGCACCGCGGCGTGCACGCCAGATGCAACTGCTTCGGCGGCCTCGGCGGAGCGCCCACCGCCTCCCGGGCGCTCGTCCGCAACGCCGTGCTCCTCTCGGCCTCGCTGCTCGTCGCCCTCAGCAGCGTCCAGGCGCCTCTTGGGGCCCTGCGCGCCGACGTGGCGGCCGGCTCAGCGGCGTCCGTCGTGGGAGCAGTCGCCCTCCTCGTCGGGCTGGCCGGCCTCGTCGCCCTCGCCCGCCTGCCGCGCCGCGATCGCCACCTGCTCGACCGAGCGGTGGTGACCCTCGATGGTTCCACTGCCACGCTCGCTGGGCGTACCGGCTACGGCGGCGCCACGCTGGTCTTCATCGACCCCGCGTGCGGCCCGTGCCGCACGGTCGTGCCGTCCCTCCGGCAGCGCCTCGGCGGCGAGGGCAGTGCCGACTCCGCCGGTGACGCTGCGGCGGAGCGGCTCCTCGTCGTCACCCGAGGAGCGCCTGAGGCCAACCGGGCGCTGCTCGCCGGCGTGCCCGAGCGCCGGGTGATACTCGACGAGGACGGATCGCTCGCCGGCGCCTGCGGAGTGCAGGCCACCCCGGCAGCTGTGGCGATCGTCGCCGGCAGGGTCGAGCCGATCGCTGCCGGCGCCGAGCTCGTGGTGTCACTGCTCGAAGGGGCGACCCGTCCCTCCCTCCTCGGTACCAAGCGGCAACGCGGGACGCTCGTCGCGGCGGCTCCGTCGCGCGAGCAGCGGGACTGGACGAGGCGCGAGGCGCTGACGGCAGCGACGACCTCGGCCGTCGCCGTGCTCGTGCCGAGGTTGACGCCCCTTGGGCGGGTGGCGGCCCGCCTCGAGGGCCGGGCATCGGGCGTGGTCTGCCCGGCGTGCGGCAGCTGCGTGATCTGCCAGCAGCCCGGGCCCTCTTCGACGAGCATGACCTGTCGCCCCTGCCTGCAGAAGTGCTCGGCGAAGAAACTGTGCGCAGGCTACGCCAACACGCTGCCCGCCTACCAGAAGATCGCCGCCTACCTGCTCGCCAACGGCTACACCCAGAGTGGCGAGCCCGAAGCTGCGGGGCTTGCCCAGGGCAGCACGCTCACGTACTTCGGGACCGTGACGAACCTCACGAGCAAGTCGGCGACGAGCCCGAAGGCGCTGCTCGTGTATGGGCTGACCAACAGTGGGGGAAGCGCCTCGGCGGCGATCCTCGACCCGCCGGCAGGATCATGTCGGTGATCACAGTGGACTCGAGCGGCGCGCTCGTCAGCGTCGCCGTGCCGGTCGAGCCCACGCTGCCGAGCAGCTCAACGGGTTCCGGCCACGCCGCTGAGCGTCAGGGCACTCCCGAGGTGGCCAGCTGCGCCACGACCTGCAAGGTCGCCTGGGACGTGATCCTCTTCGCCCTCCAGCCCCTGCTCGTCGGAGAGCTGCTGACCCCGGTCGGCTGGGCCTTCGCCTTCGGGACCTTCATGCTCGGCCAGGCGGGTTCGGCGCTCGCCAACACCGGTAACACAGGCAAGCTGGTCAACTACGCGATCAACAAGCTCACCGGACAGAGCCTTCTCGACAAGCTGGAGGACAAGGCCGGGGAGCTGCTCTGCTCGGGGGTGTGCAGCGTCAAGCTCACCGCGTGCTGCAATTACACAGGCGCCTGTTTCGACTCGGACGGCTTGTGCGAGAGCAAGTGTCCGGGCGGCCTCGCCCATCCGTTGGCGCACTGCGACGTCTACATCAATGGCGTGAAAGTCTCGACTCTGATCCCAGGCTGAGAGCCGATCCGCCCCTAGGTATTCACCCCTTAGCTTGGGGCGGCAACAAGAGCCTCGAGAGGTTCCCATGCCTGCGTCGTGCTCGGCAGCGTTCTTCCACCGCCGCCCGGCAGCACCTCAACGGAATCGACGTGCTGGCCCAGATCGCACGAAGCGACGGCGAGACGGAGCTGCCCAGAACGATCCCGCCGATGGCCTTCCTGAGCCCGTGGCCCGCGCCGCAAGCGGCGATCGACGCTGCCGCGCAGCGGTGATCCGGCAAGCTGCCACCAGCTGAGACCGACATCGAACGACAGCTCTCAGCAACACTACTGCTTCGCCTTCACCGGCGGCGACGGTGTGGCGGTCGCGCCAAGCGGCGGCATCTTCGCCGACCGGAATCCCGGCGGGCCAGCTGGCCGGCGGTCAGCCCGATTGTCGAGGTCGACCCGTCAACCGGCGCCAGGTACCCCCTCTGGCGTGCCCCTGGCCGTCAGGGGGACGCTCGCGCCGTCGCGCACCTCGCCATAGCCGCTCAGGCCCTAGTTCGTGTCGATGCGCACGATGCTCGAGCGGAACGACACACCGGCAAGGTCGGGCGACGCACAGATCGGTGATGCCCAGCCTGCTCGAGCGTGCCCGGCGGTTGACGCCCGCCACCGTCGGATCACTCGTCGTGCGCGGCGGCGCGCCACGCTGCGAAGTCCGCCTCGATCGCCGCCGACCACGTCGCGACGTCGATCTCGGCGCTCGCGTAGACGCCCTCGGCGAGGCGCAGCTTGCCGAAGCGGTCGCGCACCTGGATCTCCCGACTGGACTCCGCAACGTCGGCGGCGAGGTGCGCCGGGACGAAGATCACCCCGCTCGGCGTGCCGAGCACGACGTCGCCGGGAGCACCGTCGCCACGCCGATGCGGACGGGGACGTTCACCCCGGCGAGGGTGACGTGGCGGATGGGCGTCGGGTCGACACCGCGCATGAAGACGTTGACGCCCTCGAGCTGGGCAAGGCCCTGCAGGTCGCGCACACCGCCGTCGATCACCGCCCCGACGCCGGTCCGCGTGGCCACGGCGGTCCCGAGGTTGTCCCCGATCACGGTGCCCTCGACCACCTTGCCAAAGACGTCGACGACCATCACGTCGCCGGGGCCGAGGAGGCTGATGACCCAGGAGTTCTGGCGGTCGCCCTCCAGATGGCCCTCCCTCGTCCCGGCGGCGGCGACTACCGCGTCGAGGTCGGGGCGGTGCGGGAGGAACTGCGCGGTGAGCGCCCGCCCGGCGATCGTCCGGCCGGGATGGGTCTGCATCCACCCGCCGGCGAACTGCCGGTCGTAGCCGTGCGCGCCGAGGACCTGCCACGCCTGCTCGGTCGTCGCCGCGGCGATCGCAGCGAGCACCTCGTCAGCGACGCGTGGACGCCCGTCGGCGAAGCGCGGTCCCTGCCACTGCGCGGTCATCTCGACGAGGTCGTCGCGCGACGGCTGGATCCTCACCGCCGCCGCTCCTGGTCGCAACGATGCAGGACAGAGGGACGCGGCGCCATCGAGCGGCAAGATAGTCCCGACGACCGTTCGCGGTGGCGGGCGGCGGCCGGCGATGGCAGCATGAGCCGTGCTCAAGATCGCCGAGGCCCTCGTCTCGCCCCAGCCGAGCCGCCTCAATCGCATCTGTCGCCAAGCCGGCGTCGACTACGCGGTCGGAGCGCTCCCGGTCACCGAGACGGGCACAGCAGGCGCGGAGCAGCCGTGGGACTACCTACCCCTCCTGCGCATGCGCGAGGACTACGCGGCGGGCGGGTTCGTGCTCGTCGTGATCGAGGCGCGACCTCCGCTCAACAAGGCGAAGCGCGGGCTGCCCGGCGGCGACGAGGAGATCGCCACCGTCTGCACGCTGCTCCAGAACATGGGACGGCTTGGGATCCCGATCTGGTGCTACGAGTGGATGGCCGACTTCAACTGGCTGAGGACCTCGACTGCGCTGCGCGGGCGCGGGGACTCGCTTGTCACCGGCTTCGACGCCGCCGAGCTCGCCGACGCCCCGCCGAGCGAGCTCGGGGCGCTCAGCGAGGAGACGTTATGGCAGACGCTGGAGCACTTCCTGCGCGTCGTCGTGCCCGTCGCCGAGCGGGCGGGCGTGCGCCTAGCGATGCACCCCGACGACCCGCCGCTGTCGCCGATCCGCGGCGTCGGTCGGATCATGCGCAGCGTCGAGAACTTCGAGCGGCTCCTCGAGCTCGTCCCGAGCGAGTGCAACGGGATCACCCTCTGCCAGGGCAACTTCACTCTGATGACCGACGACCTGCCCGCGGTGATCCGTCACTTCGGTCGGCAGAAGAAGATCTTCTTCGTCCACCTGCGCGACGTGCGCGGCAGCGCTGAGCGTTTCGTCGAGACCTGGCACGACGAGGGACAGACCGACCTCGTCGCCTGCATGGAGGCATACCGCGACGTCGGGTTCGACGGCCCGCTTCGCCCGGACCACGTCCCGACCGTCGAGGGCGACAGCAACGAGCGGCCCGGTTACTCCGACTACGGGCGGCTGTACGCCCTCGGGTACATCAGGGCGCTGCGCGACGCCGTGTACCGCGACCGATCCGCGGACCCGGCCCCGCTGCGCTGACCACCCCGATGGCCGATGGGGGTGCCGGGGACGACCTCGAGTGACCTGCGCTTTCGCAATAGCATCTGATTCGGCTTGTTTCGCTCGCCAGCGACCTGCGGAAACGCTTGTGGTCACAGCGCTCAGTGCCTTCTTGCTACGGATCAGAAGGTTGGGGGTTCGAGTCCGTCCGAGCGCGCTGCATCCTACCAGCTCAGGCCTTGTTTTTGACCATTCCCCTGCTCGCGCCGTGCCGGTACGTTGTTGGGCTTCGTGTTGGGTCTGAAGACGACTGCGGTCGTTGCTCGCGGCGACGCGCTCCGTAGCTGGGCGTCTTCAGCAACTCTGCCCCGATCATGGCTGATGAAAATTCAGATGCTGCTTGCGGCGCGAGCGAACTGCACTCCGACACAGGGTACCGCGAATCCCGCAGCGGGCTACCTTCGGAGCGCGTTTCGCCGACCCGAGCCCTTCGGTGACAGCGGCGGGAATGGATCGAGTGCCGCAGAAACCCTCGGGCCGCGGCTGTACGGCGACGTTGCCGTGGCACGGTGGGGGTCGGCACGGGCGAAGGCGACCCCTGGGTTCGCTTTGCTACTGCCAGGGCTGCGGTCGATCGGGCCGACGCAGCCGCTGCCGTTCTCATCTGGAGCGGCATTGCCGCAAGCCCTGGACTGGAGTCGCGTCACTATCTCCAGGCATGGACCTTCCTTCGCCAGGCTGGTCACCAGCCCCCTGCAAGCGAGGCCAACAGGGCACTCGGCGCGGTCGTGGAGATGCCAGTCAACGATGAGCATGACGTACTCGCCGCTTATGACGACGGATCGTGCCGCTTCCTCAACCACTCGGGCAGCGCGGCTGTAGTCGAGAATCGGTCGATCGAGACGGTGCAGCTTGCGGTCCGAGCGTGGCTCGACGTCGGCCGTTCTCTGGCGACAGCAACCGGACCTTGGGAACACCCCCGCTGCCTGCCGTGCCTCCTGGCCACATGCGGATCATGGTGTTGACCCCAAGCGGACCCCACTTCGGGCAGGGTCCTCAGCAGCAGATGATGGCTGACCCGATCGCGTCGAACTTCGTTCGAGCCGCGACCGCTCTGCTACAACTCGTCGTGAACCTGACGGTCCCACCCTCGACGCCATAGCGCCCATGACGAGTGCATCCTCTGCGCCTGTGTGCCCACCAGCTGAAGCACGCAGGTCATCACCCAGTCGGCCCTCTTGAACAGGGGTCCTGCCCTGCCGGGTCTCGTTACGCGTCCCGCCGCTCGAGCACCCAGAACGTGACGCCGAGCAGGGCGGCCGCGAGCACCACGAAGATGCCGATCTCGATGCCCTGGAAGGTCCAGAACCTGCTGGCCGGCTGGTAGGTCAGGTACCCCCGGTAGCCGTGCGCTGCCATGCAAGCCATCACCCTGCCCGGGCCACTGCCCATGGCGTTCTGGCAGGCGGATGGGACCGGCAAACCGTTGGCAACGGTGCCGTAGAAGCCAGTCGGCACGGCCTTGCCGTTCGGGCCGATCATGCCCTGACCGATGCTCAGGTAGGAGCCCGCTGGCGCGAATTGCGTCGTGAGCTCGTAGTACGCGGTGGCCGGGGTCATGTAATGCAAGCGGAGCCACAGGGCGATGAGCGCCCGAAGCCCGATGAAGCCAGCCAGGGTGACGGCCAGTGCCGGGAGAGTGCGCCGCAGCAGCGTGCCGGCGCAGATGCCAAGCGCCATCGCGAAGATCGCGTAGCCCACCGGCACGATGTCGGTGATGTCGAACCTGTTGACCTGGAACGCGTCGGCCTGCAGGGCGTTGTCCGGGCCTGACCACCAGGTGACCAGAGCCGAGACAGCGCCGGCGAGCACCGCTGCGCCGAGCAGGAGCCATCCGGTCCTGACCGCCAGCCAGTGCCGCCTCGTGATGCTCTGCGTCCAGGCGAACTGGTTCGTTCCCGTCTCGAGCTCGCTGCGCCACCATCGGGGCGCCCAAGAACAGCCCGGGCAGTAACGGCACCGCAGCCGTACAGACGACGAGCCCCGCGACGATGGGGTTGGCGAGCGAAAGATTCGAGCCTTCCAGGCCGGCGCAGGTGGCGTCCTTCGTGCACCTCGTCAGCGCGGAGTGCCACACCCATGCCGCGTGCAACCCGCTGACCAGCAGCAGGACTGCCAGCGCTCCGAGCAGTCCGGCGGCGAGGGCGCCCTCGTAGCGGTACTGCCGCCAGGTGACCCAGCTCATCGCTGTCCTCCGATCGCTGACAAGCTGGAAGGCCGAGCAGCGGTAGTTCGCTCGGTCTCGTCCTGGCTCATGTAGCCGAGCACGATCTCCTCAAGGTTCGCGTCATCGACGGCCCAGGCGGGATCGATCACCGGGCCGTCCAGCCGGACGAGCAGGGAGGTCTGGCGCGGGGTGGTTTCCTCCTGCACGATGGTGTGCGTCCGCGCGATCGCCATTGTCTCCTTGCGCGGACCGACAAGGACCCGGTGTTGGCCGAGCAGCGTCTCGATCTCGTCGCACAACTGCACCCGGGAGCCGGCCAGCAGGATCAGGTGGTCACAGACCCGCTCGATATCGGCGATCACGTGTGAGGACAACACGATCGTCAATTCGCCACCCGCCGCCGCCTCGGCCAGCGTGCCGACAAAGTGGCGCCTGGCGAGCGGGTCGAGCGCGGCGAGCGGCTCGTCGAGCAGCAGCAGTCTCGGCCGCTTGGCCAGCGTGAGCGCGAGCGCGACCTGGGCACGCTGGCCTCCCGACAGCGTGCCCACCGCTCGGTCCAGCGGAATCTGCAGAGCGTCGAGCCTGGCGCGCACCGACTCGCCGTCCCAGCGCGGGTTGAGGTGTGCGCCGATACCGATGTGTTCGTTCGCACTCAGTCGCCGGTACAGCGGAATCTCCTGTGCCAGGAAGCCGATCTCCGCGAGGAACGCGGGGTCCTGGCGAGGCGGGCCGCCGAGCACAACCGTGTGGCCTGCGCTCGGCGCGGCGAGCCCGACAAGCAGCCGCAGCAGCGTGGTCTTGCCAGCGCCGTTCGGACCGACAAGCGCCGAGATCCGGCCTTCGGGAACGCTGATCGTGCAGTCGTTCAGCGCGGTGAACCGTCGGTACCGCTTGGTCAGTCCGCTCGTCTCGACGACGTCGGTCATGCGATGTCCTCCTCGGCCCGCCCCCGCAGTGCGACTCGCAGCAGCGACTCGATCGCCTCGTCGTCGAGCCCGGCGGCGCGCGCCTCGCGCACCCACGTCATGAGCTTCCGGCCGAGCCGCGAGTGCGTGTCAGGCGGAGGGCCTGGCGGCAGAGCCCGCACGAAGGTGCCGTGCCCGGTACGCGCCTCGACCAGGCCCTCGCGCTCCAGGTCGCGATAAGCCTTCAGCACCGTGTTGGGGTTGATTGCCGTCGCCGCGACTACCTCCCGCACGCTCGGAAGCTGGTCGCCCACGGCGAGCACCCCCATCCGCAACGCCTGTCGCACCTGCTGCACGAGTTGCTGGTAGGGCGGCGCTCCGGACCGCCCGTCCACCCGGAATCTGATCATGCCGATGCTCCAGTGTCCTAGGACTCAGTGTCATAGGACAGTAGGACACCACGAGAGCCGGCGTCAACCAGATACGTGGGGTTCCTAGCCAAGTCCAACAGGTCCGATCATCTGAGGAGCCGCCTGACGGGAGGCGGCGCGAGTGCGAAGAGGGCATAGGACGGCTACGGGGCGCGCCGGGTGAGTTGTCAGCGGCCGCGAAGTTCGTCGCATCACCCGTCCAGGAGCGCTGGCTCCCAGCCGCGAGGCCGCTCCGGCGGAGAGCGCTTCAGCGACGACCCCCGATCGGAACCACGGTCACGTTCGACATGCTCGAGGTGAGCGCTCTCAGGTCGCTCGGATCGCCGGTCAGCAGCCTGACTCGGGCCCCGAGCGCCTCGGCGCTCACCGCCACGATCGCGTCGACGGTGTCGTCCCGTCGCGATCGGCCGAGTAGCTCCCCGGCCCGTCTTCCGAGCTCGGGCGAGACCGGATCTTTCGCCATGCCGGCAAGCACGGCATGAAGACGGGCGTCCCGGAGGTGACCGCGGAGGGTCTCAGCGAGCGTGACGCTGCTCACGTGCACCTCGACGCCGAGCTGCTCGGCAAGGCCCAGCTCCGCTCGGACGCGGGCCTCGCCGCCGGCCGCGGCGCTCAGCGCGCCGGCGTCGAGGACGAGCGCGTCGGGAAGGCCACGCGGGCTCAGGATGCGCGGCCGTCGGCGCGGAGCCATTCCCGACGCACCTCCTCGAGCACCTCGTCGGGAACAGGCCCGTGCTCGCGCTCTTGCTCGGCGAGCCAGTCACGGAGCGCTTGCCGCCGCTCCTCGTGCTCGAGCGCCTCGGCGACGTAGCGGGAGACACCTCGGCTGCCGACCCGCTCCCGGATGCGCTCCAGCAAGGGCGCCGGGAGGCTCACCGAGACCTTCGAGTACCCGCTGCTCATGGGCCAATCGTACCAGCAGTGCGATTTGGCGTCTGCTCGCGTGGGGATGCCGCCGCTCGCGAAACCCAACACCAAACCCAACAATGGCGTCCAAGCCTGTCTCAAGCCGTTGCACGGGGAGGCACGATCGGTCGAGTGGGGCTCGCGCGACCTGCGAGGGTGCGACGCACCGAGACGAATTCGAGCCGACTACGGGTCAGAAGGTTGGGGGTTCGAGTCCCTCCGAGCGCGCGAAACCCCATGTGAGCAGGACTTTCTTTCGCAGCACCGTCGGCGGCTCCGATGGTGAGGCCACCAGCAGCATCTGAGCAAACCGGCCCTGAGCAGGACCGGACCAACGCTGGAGTTGCGCACAGCGCTCGTCCAGCATCTGACTCCGAGCACGCACCGCTGCACACTCGCACAGCTGATGGCGCTCGAGTGTCGGAATCGGCTGCTCGGACGGGAGCATCGCAGCGCTGTCCCCAAAGTGTCGATCTGCGCCACTCGCGCACTGGAGGCGGCGGTTGTTCCGGCGCGGCATTCTGCGCTCGAGTCGGTGCACGGGGATCACCGACTCGGCGCACGCGCAAATGACCGCCGCGGTGCGCCCAGGCTTATTCGGTGCCGTTCTCCTCGGCGGGGCAGCCTCGAAGAACAGGCAGCCGGCCCGACGCTGACGAGTCGTCATAAGTTCCGGCGATCACCGGGTGGGCGACTACAGGGTGCTCGGCCCGAAAGCCGAGCAGCTCCTCTGAAGGAGCACGGGTGTCCGGCGCCTCAGGCCCGGTGAACTCCCGCCCGTCGCTCGGCCGCGAGGGTGGAAGCGCTCGACGAGCTCGGCGCTCGGCAACGGCGAGAGCGTGTTCCGAAAGACGACCTGCACGAGGTGGAAGCCGGCGATCGCCGCGCGACCCGGCGAGCAGGGTACGCGCGGCGTCGCGCAACGTCGAGGTCGGCACACGGCGCCTTGGAGCCCTCGGCGGGTCCTCGGCTGGCCTTCGCCGCGCTGGCAGCGACCTCGCCAGCGCCAGCGGTGAAGGGGAAGCCGTAGGCGAGCACCGTCGCGCCGTAGCGGCGGGCAAGCATCGCCGCAGTCTGCTCGTCCACGAGCGCGCGGGTCAGGGTGACGCCACTACCTGGGCCCGGGCGTCCCGCCTCCTCGACGAAGCAGGAGGTCGAGCGCAACGGGACGATCTGCACGAGCGGCCATCTGGCGGCCGTGGGGTCAGGACAATCTGCTGTCTCCGCTGCGGTTCCGGCGCAACGTCCCAATCGGGGCGTCTCCGGCCTGGCATTGGTTGCAGGAACGGCCGTTCGGATATTAGAGGCTAGGTGCTCGGGTGGCTTACCGAGGCGGGGTCCCGTGCCGATCAGCGAACCTGAAAGGACCTCTGACCATGCCCGCTCAGAACCGCTTCCTTCAGGGTCCATTCGCCCCGGTCAGCAAGGAGGTCACGGTCGCCGACCTGCCGGTGACCGGCCGCGTGCCAACTGAGCTGAACGGGCGCTACTTCCGTAACGGACCCAACCCGATGAGCGTCGACGACCCGCGCTATCACTGGTTCCTGGGCACCGGCATGCTGCACGGGGTGCGGCTACGCGGTGGTCGAGCGGAATGGTATCGAAACCGCTGGGTCCGCTCAAAAGAGGTTGCCGAGAAGCTCGGGGAGAAGTGGCCGGAAGGGCCGGTGCACGCCGGCAATGACTTCGGTGCCAACACCCATGTCATCCGCCACGGCGGCCGGATCCTCGCCACCGTCGAGGCCGGCCCGCTGCCATATGAGATGACCGACGAGCTCGGCACGGTGGGACCCTGTGACTTCGGTGGAACCTTGCCAGGCGGATTCGCAGCCCACACCAAGCTGGATGGTCAGACAGGCGACTTGCACGCCATCGCGTACTTCTGGGGATGGGACTACGTCCAGCATGTCGTCATCGACCCCGCTGGCAAGGTGAGCCGCACGACCAACATCCCCGTGGCCGGCGGCCCCATGATGCATGACTTCGCGCTCACGGAAAACTATGTCGTGCTGTTGGACCTGCCCGTCACCTTCAGCATGAACGCAGTCTCGGCTGGAGATGAGCTTCCGTACACCTGGAACCCGGACCACCCAGCTCGGGTCGGGTTGCTTCCGCGCCACGGCAAGTCGGACGAGGTTCGCTGGTTTGACCTAGACCCCTGCTTCGTCTTTCACACCCTCAACGGCTACGACGACGCCGACAGAGTCGTAGTCGACCTCATCCCCTATGAGCGCGCCTACGACGTCGCCACGATGACCGGCCCGGGACCGGTGACCCTGGACAGGTGGGTGATCGACCCCGTCGGTGGAAAGGTGACGACGAGTCGCCTCGATGACCACCCTCAAGAGTTCCCACGAGTCGACGACCGGCGCATCGGTCAACCACACCGCTTCGGCTACACGGCGGTGATCGGAGAGGGCGTTGCGGCCACGATCTCAATCGAGCACGGTGTCACCGCCCACACGCTCGGTAACGCCTGGCTCAAGCGCGACTTCGCCGCTGGGACGGTCGAAGTCCACCAATTCGGAGATGCCGCGACCGCCGGGGAGGCGGTCTTCGTCCCCACCGCAGCCGACGCCGCCGAAGACGACGGCTTCGTCATCGGCTTTGTCTACGACCCCGACCGTGATGCGAACGACCTCGTGATCGTCGCAGCGCAGGACTTCACCGGACAGCCAGTGGCCCGAGTGCAGCTGCCGGCTCGGGTGCCTCAGGGGTTCCACGGCAACTGGATCCCGGACGCGTAGCTCAGACCTGTCCTCGCTTGGCGCTGTCTGCCCGGTATGCGCATCGGCGTTCAGCCCGGCGATGCACCCGGACTGCTCGACGAGCGCATCGACCGAGAGGCAAGGGCGGCGCTCGCGATTGGGCGTCTTCAGCGCATCGAGGTCCCGCGCCAACCCGGCTGAGCACGGGTCACCATCACACGGCGACCGATCCGCGCGGTGACGGCGAGGAGGCATCCGCCGACGCTCACCATCCGGCCGAGCAGGTCGTTCTCGCTGACGCCGTCGATTGTGACGTTGGTGGGGAAGCGCCGCATGTTCGATCGACCGGAGTGTGGAGTGTGGGTCGAGATGAGCGACACCCCGGCAGCGCCGGAGTCGTGGAAGGCGCGTCGACGGCCACAAAGGCCTGGGCCAGGAAGCAGGGGCGCTCTCGGGGCGGGCTGGCATAGGCGACGCCGTCGACGCGATCGCGATCGTTACCGTGTGACGGAGAGGAGTCAATCGGCCGACTTGCGTCGTCGGGTCTCTGACCTGGCCCTTCGCAATAGCATCTCATTCGGCACGTTTCGCTAGCCGGCGAGCTGCGAAACGCAGGGGAGCACAATGATTAGTGCGATCTTGCGACGGATCACAGGTTTGAGGGCTCGACTCCCTCCGAGCGCGCTGAGCAGCGACCGAGCCGCCGAGCGGCGCGACTCGGTACCCGCAGCGTACGTGGTGGACGCCCCGCCTTATGAACCGTCTAGGTCGCCCGGAGCGCAGAGACCCTCGTTGTTCTGTCGCACTGGATGCTGGCCCATGCCCTGCATGTAAGAATGGGTGAGCCAGCGTCCGATTTGCGCTCGCCGAGGCAGCAAGGAGATCAGCCATGCACGCCATTGTGATCCACGCCAATATCACTGACTTGGCCGAGGCGAAGCGAGGACTCGCAGAAGAGGTCATACCGAGCGTGAAGGGAGCCCCCGGATTCCTCGGCGCATACTTCGTGGCCGTCGATGACACGCACGGTGTCTCGATCGAGGTGTTTGAGACCGAAGAGCAGGCCCGAGCGGCTGCGCCTCCCGAGGGTGCCACGGCACCCGGCGTGACCTTGGATGCCCTCCAGTTCGGTTCGGTCATCGCCTCAGCCTGACCGTCATCGGTCCCGGGAATCACCCGTGCGCGCCTCCGATGAGGGGGTGAGATCTCGACGTTGACCGGCCTCGAGCCGGTGCCGGCCGAGGCGCGGGTGGATCTGGATCGCGCTCGTGGTGGCCTCCCGCCACGACGGCCGGTAGGTGGTGCCAAATCCCCTTGGTGATTCGGAGACCAGCTCGTAAGGCGGCGGCCCTCGAGCTCGTCGATGGGGCACCAAGGCGCTTGCTCATGACGAAGCCTGCGTGCGCCCCTGGGGCCAGCTTCGCTGCTGCCGCGACCGCTTCCCGGTCGATTCCGGTCAGCTCAACGACCAGCTGCGGTGCACCCTTGAACGAGAATTGCTGAGCAGGTTCACGGCCAGTCCCCACCCATCGACTGGGGCGACCCCCAGGTGCCGGAGGCGGCCTGGTCGTAGCGGTACAACTGCCCGTTGTTGCCGACCAGGAACGCGCTCAGCTCCCCACCTTGGTTGGCGACGACAACCGGCGCTACCGTGTCCGGCCAGCTCCCAGCCATCGACTGGGCCGCACCCCAAGCCCCAGGACCGGCCTGGTCGTAGCGGTACAGAACCCCGTTCTTGCCGACCAAGAACGCGCTCAGCTGCCCACCGAGGTTGGCACGAACCACCGGCGGCACCTTGTCCGGCCAGTCCCCACCCATCGGCTGGGGCGTGCCCCAAGCCCCAGGACCGGACTCGTCGTAGCGGTACAGCACCCCGTTCACGGCGACCAGGAGCGCGCTCAGCTGCCCACTTTGGTTGGCCACTACGACTGGCGCCACCGTGTCCGGCCAGTTGTCCTCAACCCCACCCATCGACTGGGCCGGCCCCCAAGCCCCGGAGGCAGCCTGGTCGTAGCGGTACAGCACCCCGTTGTTGCCAACCAAGAACGCGCTCAGCAGCCCAGTTTCGTTTGCCACCACCGCCGGCGGCACCTTGTCCGGCCAGTCCCCGCCCATCGAACGGGCCGGCCTCCAAGCTCCGGAGGCGGACTGGTCGTAGCGGTACAGCACCCCGTTGTTGCCGACCAGGAACGCGCTGAGCTCGCCGCTTTGGTTGGCCACGACGACCGGCGCTACCGTGTCGGGCCATTCCCCCGCCATCGACAGGGCCGGCTCCCAGGCCCCGGAGGCAGCCTGGTCGTAGCGGTACATCACCCCGTTCTTGCCGACCAAGAACGCGCTGAGCTCCCCGGTCTGGTCGGTCACCACCACCGGCGGCACCTTGTCGGGCCAGTCCCCACCCATCGACTGGGCCGGCCCCCAGGCCTCGGAGGCAGCCTGGTCGTAGCGGTACATCACCCCGTCCACACCGACCAGGAACGCGCTGAGCTCCCCACTTTGGTTGGCCACGACAACCGGCGCTACCGTGTCGGGCCACTCGTCCGTGCGCACCATCAACTGGGCCGGCCCCCAGGCCGCGGAGGCCGCCTTGTCGTAGCGGTAGAGCGTCCCGTTCTTGCCGACCAGGAATGCGCTCAGCTGCCCGTCCACGTTTCGGCAAAGCGCCATGATCCCAGAGGGCGTCACGCACTGCGCCGAGCTGGACGACGTCGGCGTGGTCGTGGAGGACGTCGTGGTGGAGGACGTCGTGGTGGACGACGTCGAGGTGGACGACGTCGAGGTGGACGACGTCGGGGTGGACGACGTCGAGGTGGTGGTGGACGAAGTCGTGGTCGAGGACGTCGTGGTGGACGAGGTGGTAGTTGTTGACGAGGCAAGCACGGTCAGCGTGAAGGTCTCGGTGGCGGTACCGGCGCCATTCGTAGCCTTCAGAGCAAACCTCACCGTCCCTGTCCTTTGGGGGGAGCCGACCAGGATAGGAACCTCATCGTTGCTTTTGATCTTCAGTGGTGAAGGAAAGGTGGGCCACTGGGCGCAGGCCTGCCCTTTGCATGGGCCAACGATGCTGATCCTCGCCGTAGGGATGCCACTGGCTATCACAGGGAACTCCATAAGGGCATGAACGGGTACGCTCACCGAAGCGGGGCTCTCAAACGTCGGTTTTTTCCGAGCCACGATGAGATCAATGACATCGGAACACCGGCCCGGGGCGTTTGATTCGGCTAGGTGCAAGCGATAGGAACCGGGCATGGCAACCACGCCAGAGATGGAGTCGGTACCGTTGCCATTATCGACGAGGTTGACTCCCGGAGGCCACGCGCCTGACTGCACCGCGGAGGGGGTGGGCGTTCCCCGCACTTGCACCGTCAAGGCGAAATGGGCTCCGGCGACCTCGTCTTTAGAAAGGCTCAGGCAGGTTGGTGGCGTGCGCGTTGTGCCCACTACGAGGATCAGCACCCAACGCTCGGCCGTCCCTGCCGAGCGGTCGCGAGCCCTGCAAGCAATCGAGAACCGGCCCGAGCGTTGTGGGTCACCGGATAGTACCCCGGCTAACCCACCGGGACCGCTGGCGTAAACCACCCCCGGGGGCAAGTGGCCGTTACAGCTGATGCTGCCCGTCGACGGCGCTATCAACGTGGGGTTGGGCAGCGTGAGCCGAAAGGCTTCACCCTTCAAGGCTCTGTAGCTGGTGACGGGCTTTCCGGGGGAAGGGCTTGTGCGCACGTTCATCCTTCGGACTGATATCCCCGCGACGCTGGCCGCCCCGATCTCAAACGAGGTCGGGCCGAGCTTGGTGGGTGTGCCCATCAGGGTGCCCTTGCCGCCCGCCCCGCCGCCAAAGAGCATCCCTGGGGGGAGATCTCCCGAGGGTACGAAAACCGTCGGGGTCGGCTTGCCCGCTGCGGTGACCGTGAATGTGCGGAGTTCGCCTCTTGTTACTGCAATGCTCAACGAGCTGGTGAAATGGGGCTTGACCTGCGCCCCAAGCGCTGTGCTGGCCAGACCGACCGCCCCAGCTGTTTTTGGGCCGACGCCGACGGTGGTGCCAACACCAACGACAGGCAGCATGATCGCAGCCAAGGGCAGGGCGACAAATCGCGCCCAGGACGACCGCTCCTCGACAACCCCTCGTTTAACCAAGATAGGCGACTGCCGCGACAGAGCTAACCTGGCCATGCGACGAGCATGCGGTAGTTCAGCATACATGTCAAGGGTTCCGGAAGAGGGTTTGGCCCAAACCGCTTGCGGCCAGCCTCGGTGTCGTCGAGCGCGGTCTTGTCGGTGCTCGCCGTCTATACTTTTGCGGCTAAATGAGCTGACCTGTCCTTACGAGCACGGGGTTCACCACCGACTCTCCGGTTCAACAAACGTGCACCCGGCCACGGCGTTTCGTCGTGACTTTGACCTCACCGACGAGCCTGGGACCTCCGTTGCCACGCCCGCTGATTACTCCCTCGTAGTATTTCACCTTGACGTTGCATACGAAGTAGAACGGCGCAGTGAACTCGCGAACCGGCTAATCCGCAACGAACACGGCTCGCTCGTCCAGCTCCTCGACCACTCGAGGGGGCAGGTCAAGGAACAGGGCCAGGTCGTCCACGGATATGAAGGAACCGCCACTTGCGGTGAACGTGGTTATCTGTGCCGCAGCTTCTGGCGAGATACCAGGGAGTGAAGCCAGAGCCGCGGCATTCGCGTGGTTGATGTCGACAAGACCAAAGCTGTCGGCGCCCTGCACGTCTGGGCGGCCAATACCGAGCTGGCGGGCGAGCTCAGGCTTGGCGCGGATGAGCTCGCGTCCGTAGGCGCGACGGGCGAGCTCATGCGAGGCATTCGACACCGAAGCACTGCTTGCAAGAGCCAGACGATCGTTCACCGAGCGGCGGATGACGAGGGCGTGCACCGTGCCGCCGATCCAAGCTCCGATGGCGAGGAGTGCCGCGACGCCCTTCGCCGTCGAACTCGGATTGTTCGGGGCGTCGAGTATCGCGAAGCCGACAAACATGGCCGCGTACAGCCCCGCTGCTGCCAGCAGGACCGCCCGCTTCGTCCTGATCCCGATATACAAGAAGGCAGCCCAGGTGGTGAAGCCAAGTGGCACCGCGGCCAAGAGGACCCACCACGACCGGAAAAGTTCACTCCTGTTCCTGCCCCCGCTCGTGCGTCCAGCGGCCATTGCACGATGCTAGACCCGTGTGTCGGCGTAGGCCGTCTCCGTTGAGGCGGGAAGTCCGGGCGGGCTGCTTGGGGAGCTGGTGTCTCTGTCCGGCGATAGCGCTGTCGGCTCACAGGCCCATCCGATTCGAGGTGTCAGGCGTAGGAAGCATCACCACCGCGAAGCTGTACGAACCGATCCCTCGGACGCGCCCAGGTCCCGACTGCCCGGGTCCCGACAGCCCGGGTCCCGACAGCCCGGGTCCCGACGGCCCGGGTCCCGACAGCACCGAAAGTTCGAACAATCGCTCGCGGAACGCCGATCGACGCGCTGCACAAGAGCGACACCGTCGACGGCGGCAAGCCGGCTCGGAGAAGCGACGGAACCGACGGGGAGGCTCGTCGAGTCCCTCTGCCCGCGGAGTTCCGGTCAACACGTGGTGTCGTTTGCCGTGGTGGACTCGAGCCCCGTCGACGCCGGCTGGAGCGAGATCGTCGGCTTCGTCGAGGGTCGACCCGCCAGCTGGACCACCTCCTGCTCATTTCCTCGGCGACTGGCTGTCCGAAACCGACGCGCCGGCTTCGAGCTGGTGCAGCTCTCCGATCCGTGGAGCGCGTCTGATGAAGCCGATGAAGTCGGAGAGCTGCATGACTGCGGCGATCGCTCGACTCGAAGGCTCTCCGGGAGGCCTGCGAACGTTCGGCGCGGCCCGGCACGCAGCCGGATGGGCTCGGCTCGCGACCGCCCGGAGCATCCGCAACGACCGAGTAGCACCGCCTGCACGGTACGTCGGACAGGTCGTCCACTCGGATGCGGCGCGGGGACGTTCAAATCGTTCAGTTCGGTGGGATGAAGGAGGCACGCCAAGTCCGCGGCCCGAGGAGGCCGTCAATGCTCAGCCGTGCCGATGCCTGAAAGGCGCGGCAGACGCCCTCGCTCTGCGGTCCGTAGATCCCGTCGACGGCGATGATCCGTCCGAGACTGCTCATGTGCTGCTGCCAGGTCCGCACGGCAGGGTTGTCGGCATTGTGCGAGACACCGATGTAGTCGCTGCCGAGCGGGAACGGCGGTGGTGTTCCCGCGCCAGCTTGGGTTGTCACGACGACCTGCTTGGCGCCGAGGGTCGGGTGGCTGGCGTGAACGACGAGCTGGCCGGGGTTGCCGGCGGCGCCGCGCACGAAGACTGCTCCCGAGCCTCCTGTCTCGGAGAGGTCGACGAGGGTGTCGCCGACGAGCACTCCAGGTCCGTCGAGGGAAAGGCTGACCACGCCCGAGACGTAGGGTCGCGGCATCCCGTAGCGGTCAACGGAGAGAAACCAGACGCGCGTGGCGTCCGAGCCGTCGGCGGCGATCTCGTCGTCGTCCGCCGCGAGCCGAAGGGTGTCGCCAGTCGTGTCGCCGGAATATCGGTGGGAGACGACGACCTTGCCGCCGAGGTAGCCGTCGAGGCGCAGCTCCGGCTTCTGCGAGGCGTCGACAATGGAGGTGTCGAGGGCAAAAGGCGCCCATCCGAGGTGGGGGAACTGGTCTCTAAGCGGCTGCAGCGTCGCCCTCAATTGCCCGTCGAGGTAGACCTCGAGCTGCTCGCAATTGGAGAAGATGAGCGCCGAGGATCCGAGCGACGTGACCGGTGAGGTCGGCCCGAAGTCCCAAAAGAACGCTGGCTGCACGACGGCCTGCTTGCCCGGGTCGACCTGTGACTGGTAGCAGGCGGCGCCAGGCTTGACGACCCGGAAGGTGTCGACGACCCCGGCGGTCTTCATCGCGTCCCACACCGCTGCTGAACCGGCGAGTACCGAGGCGTAGTCGAAGGCGCACCAGCCGAGCAGGCCGGCGTAGGTGCTTCCCGTGCTCTGCGCCTGGTCGTGGGCGACGGCGTGCAGGTGGGCCTGGCCCTGTTGCGTTACCTGGTTCGAGGTCCTGCGGAAGATCCTGAAGTTGTTGAGGGCACCGACCGACTCGGTGACAAGGTACGGCTTGCCCGACATCGGCTCCTTGAGCTGGCGCGTCCAGACACCCTTGACGTAATCCGACCCGGGGTAGTCGTCGTAGGCGTAGACGTCCTGGACGTAGGGGTTGTAGTCGTAGATCTTCATCGTCCCCGACGTCTGGCGCCTGGCGTCGGCGCTCTTGGCCGTGTTGCGCGCCGTCGTCGCCACACCAGCGCCCGGCTCCGTCTCGTTCGGTTGGGCGCCCCAGACCATCACCGACGGCCGGCTCCGGTCGCGCCCCACCATGCCGGCGACGTTGGCGAACCACAGCTGGTCCCAGGCGTCGTCGCCGAGGAATCCCCAGCCGGGTGTCTCCTGGAAGACGCCCAGGCCGAGCTCGTCGCAGGCGTCCAAGAAGGCCGGAGCCTGCGGGTAGTGCGAGCAGCGGACCATATTGCAGTTCAGCTCGCTCTTCAGGATCTCGGCGTCGCGGCGCTGGACTCGGTCGGGCATCGCCATCCCGACGAAGGGATAGAGCTGGTGGCGGTTGAGGCCGAAGAGCAGGACGCGCTCGCCGTTGAGGAAAAAGCCGCCGTCGAGGAAGGCCGCCTGGCGAAAGCCCGTCCGCACCGTCGCCGTGTCGACCACCGATCCTGTGCGGTCGAGCAGGCTGACGCTCGCCTCGTACAGCTTCGGGGCGTCGAAGCTCCAACGCCCGAGGTCCTGGGGCGGCAGCTCGACGGTCACCGTCACCGTGCCCGCGCCCGATGTCGGGACGTCGGCCTGCGCGCTTGTCACGATGTCCGTGCTGCCCGAGGGGGAGAGCGAGACCTCGAGGCGGTAGCCGTCGATCGCCGCCGAGGTGTCGATCGTGACGGCGACCGAGGGGGCGAAGGAACCGCTCGCCGGAGCGGACGGATCGACGAACACCTCGTCGAGGAAGGCGGGCGCCGGCTCTGTGCGGAGGTTGACGTGGCGGTAGAGGCCGGCGGGCTGCAGGAAATCGATCTTCGTCGCGTCGCCGGGGACCACGCCGGGCGGCACGTTCTGCCAGATGCCGTCGACGACGACAGCGAGCTGGTTCGGGCCGGGGGCGCCGTGCGAGGTGATCTCGTAGGAGAACGGAAGGTAGCCACCGAGCGTCTCGTGAAGCGCCGTGCCGTTGAGGTACGGCGTCGTGCTCGTCAGTGACCCGTCGAAGTCGAGGAAGAGCCGCAGCGAGTCGAGCGATGCCGGCAGGTTGAGCTGCCGGCGGTAGATCCAGCGCTTCTCCCATGTCGTGTGGTCCCAGTTGCGCCAGGAGAGCGGGACGACACAGTGAGGGAGGCTGACCTCAGGCCAGCTCGACGTGGAGTACCCAGGCGCTTCGCTGCCAGTCGCGTACTCCCCGCCGAACACCCAGCCGAGATCAAGCGACTGTGTCGTCGACCCCGCAGCAGCCATCGCGCACGACGTTAGCGCTCCAGGTGATCGTCGGGCTTCGCGGTTGGCGCGGTGTCGAGGTGGCTACGGGCGATAGATCATGCCGAGCCAGTGTGACCTGCCAGCAGTTCGGCCGGGCGTGCTGACAGCTCAGGTCGCTCGCTGCCATCACAAGGACGCCACCAACCGGGCCCGGCGCAGAACATGCGAAAAGACGTCTTGTTGGTGTCCCGCCAGGACGGGTCGACCCGCCCTGCGACTCGACCTCGTCGAGCGCAGCCGGTCGTCGCCGGGCTCGTCGTCGAAGTCGATCTCGCTGTCACGCGGCGCCACTTCGGCGGCGTCCTCCCTGGCGAGCGGCTCCGACTCCTCGATCAGCAGCAGGTCGTCGTCGACGTCGCTCACTCTTCCACCATCTCGAGGCCCGTCGCTCCTGGCGGCCCCGTCGCACATTCACCTGCGGCAGCACAGCCGTAGGCGAGCAGCGCCCAGCGCGGCGTCTGCACCGAGACCGCGCTGAGCGCAACGGCACCGGCCCGGTCTGGCGCGAGGTGGCGCCGACCGGGCCGGTCGTGTGGGGAACGTGGGCCTGCACCGGCCGTCCAGGTTCCAATGGGCGGGAGGAAGCGATCGGCCGGGCGCCAGTCGGGTCAGCCGACAGCGAGCCGCCGGCGGCGGGCGGCCACCACCCAGCCACCGACGAGTACAGCCACGTCACTCAGACCACGCAGTGGGATGCCGCCGACCAAATCGGGGCGGCGCTGTTCGGTTGAGCTGAAGCGGCGGCGAACACCCAGGGTCCGCATGACCGGTGCAGATCGCCGGCCCGTATGCGGCTCGATCGGACCGCCGAGCCGTCGTGGGCGTCGTTCGGGTGCAGCTGGCTCCGCGGGCAGGGAGAATCCGGAGGAAGCGTTCGGCTGCTCAGGATGCCGGGGCGTGGTTGATCATCCAGCGGATGCCGTAGCGGTCGAGGATGACGCCCCAGTACGCGCCCCAAGGCATGTCGGCCATCGGCGACCCTTCCGAGCCGCCCTCGGACAGGGCGCCGTACAGGCGGTCCGCGTCTTCCCTGCTGTCTACATCCAGGCAAATCGTCATGTTGTTACCGATGCGGGTCTCGTGGCCCATCGACCGGAGCATGTCGGTCGCCATCAGCACGTGGCCGGCGATGATCGGCAGCTCGGCGTGCATCACCAGGTCCCGCTCCTCGGCGGGCAGCTCCTCGGGCCCTGCGGCAGGCATGTCCGAGAAGCGGCTGAGCATCGTGACCTCCGTGCCGAAGATCTTGGCGTAGCAGCTGAACGCGTCCTCGGTCTGGCCCTGGAAGTTGAGGTAGGTGTTGACTCGCGCCATAGCGGGCTCCTTCGTCGGGACGCCGCTGGGCGTCCGCATCATCGTCTACCGTTGCAGACGCCTGATCCACCGGAAAATCATCGCCGCTCGCGTCAGGCCTTCGCTCGCCTGCGATCATCGTGGTCATGAGTGACCCGAGCACGACTGTCACGCTCCCGAACGATGCCCCGGCAGTTGTCGAGTTGCTGGCCGCCGTGCGCGGCGGTGACGTGGACGTCGTGCGGCGCCTCGTGACGGAGCACCCTGATCTGGTCCGGGCGAGGATCGGGGGCAGCGGCGGTACCCGCACAGCGCTGCACATGGTGACCGATTGGCCCGGCTATTTTTCGAACGGTCCCACGATCGTAGCCTTGCTGATCGATGCCGGAGCGGACCCGAACGCTCGCACCACCGGAAGAGAGTCGCCGCTGACGCCCGGACCCGGCTCGGAGACGCCGTTGCACTATGCCGCGAGCAGCGACGACGTCGATGTCGCGGTGGCGCTGATCGACGGAGGCGCCGATCTTGAAACTCCCGGCGGCTCTATCGGAACGCCCCTCGACAATGCGGTCGGATACGCCTGCTGGCACGTCGCTCGCTTACTCGTTGCCCGTGGCGCTCGAGTCGAAAAGGTTTGGCACGCCGCTGCCCTCGGCATGCTCGAACGATTGGACGAGCTGCTCGTGCCCGAGATCGACCCGGAGGAGATTTCACAGGGTTTTTGGCACGCCTGCGGCGCCGGTCAACGCCGAGCAGCCGAGCGTTTGTTGAGCGCGGGCGCTGATCTCAACTGGGAACCGGACTATGCGCAGGGCACTGCATTGGACGCCGCGAAGGGTCTCGGGACTCGACAAAACAATGTGATCGACTGGTTGGAATCAATTGGCGCTCGCTCGGTCCAGACGCCGGAATAAGGATCCACAGCTACGATAAACGATGAGCGTAACGGCATCGCGGACAGCATTCCTGTCTGATCCGGGCCGCCTCGGACCTCGAAGCGCCGATCGGTGTTCCAGAACACACGATCGATAACCCCATTCGGGACCGCGCAGGAGCGCATATGGGCAAGTCCGAGCACATCGCATGCCGGTGCCTTGTTCGTTGTCGCCGATTCGTTCGAGGTCCTGGGCCGAGCGCGGTGCCGTGGCTTCGTATGTTGAGCCTGAACACGAGGCAGTCGGCGCTCGGTGTGAGACCATCGGCTCGCGCCCGCCGCCCGGACGGCGCGGAGTCCGTACTTGGTTTCCGGGAAGCTGCTGACTGCAGGCCGCCTGGAGTTCGACGTGTAGGGTGGCGGTATCGAGTTCGGCACCGCGCCGGCCGAAAACCCGAAGGATCGCCAATGCCGACCGTCATCGGACACCACAATGTGAAGAACACCGATCATTGGCTTGCATCGCCTAAGCGCGAAGAGTTCTTCGGGCCACTGGGCGTCACCAACATCCGAACGTTCGTCGACCCACAGAACCGCACTCGGGTGGCCGTGCTCATGGACGTTGCCGACCTGGACGCTTTCATGGGTGCGATGCAGTCCGAGGATGCCGCCCAGGCCATGGACCACGACGGTGTGTTGCCCGAGACCCTCGTGATGCTCGTCGAAGCTTGAGTTCCGACCTCTCAGAGGAATGAACACCACACCCGACGATTGGGGCACCTGAGCCGAGGGTGATTTGGCGGTCTCGCGCGCGCCCGGACGGGCTGCAGAACGGCGCGACCGAATGCCAGCGGAGTGGCGATGGTACGTGCCAGATCGGCACGCTGAGGCGCTCTCGAGGCCGCTACCTTGATCGCGCGCTGCAGGGCCGTGTAGCTCTCGAGTACGCCGAACGCCACGACAGAACGACGAGGGTCGCGGCCGCAGCGTCAGCGCAGACCGGCACCTTCTCGAAGGGCCGACTCGCCTCGGTGCCGAGTCGGCCCTAGCCTCGTAGTGGCATGCCGATCCGCAGATTGCAGCGCCTGCGGGAGGAGCTCGAGGACGCGGGCCTTCCTCCGAGCGCGACCGACGAGGCCGCCGCCATCCTCCTCGAGGAAGTCGACAACGCGCTGCGCCCAGGTGTCCACGAGCGCTACGTCCCAAGTGGTGGAACGATCCTCGATCCAACCTCCGATCCGCATACCTGGGCCGAGCTGACGGGGCTCGAGCTCACCCGCAACGCCCTCGAGGAGCGATCGCTCGCTCCCTGGCGGCGCTTCGTCGACGGCTTGTCCAGCTGGTTGCTGCGGCGGTCCGACGGAAGAGAGAACGAGTGGATGCTGTTCGACCGCCCCGCCGGCTCCGAACGGGACCTCGTGGTGCTCGCCGACGCGCTCGACGCCACGATTGTGCAGCGGCACCCCGCCGGGGTGGTCCGGATCGTCGGGCGCTTCGGCGTCCTCAGGTGGGAAGGGCTCGAGTGGCACCACGAGCCTCCAATCGCGAGCTGGCTCGACGTCGTCAGCGCGGGCCGCTTCGTCGGCGACCTGCGGGTCGTCGAGGCGTTGCTGCGCCTTGCCGTGCACGACCTCGGCTCGTTGGGAATTGGTGCGCTGCTCGTGTACCGCCCCGACTCCGGACCGGGACCCCTTGTCGAGGAGCGGCTGGCGCCGCCTCCGCCGCTTCGCATCCGCGTCCCCGCCCACCTCGCGCCGCTGCGACACGCGCTCGCCCAAGTCGACGGAGCGGCGCTGTTCGATGCCGACGGATTCCCGCGCCAGCTCGGCGTGCGCCTCGTACCGAGCGCCCTCGCCGAGCGGACCGTGCCGGCGTTGAGGGGGACCCGTCACACCTCGGGGCTTCGTTACAGCCACGACGACCCCTCGGCGACGGTCGTCGTCGTGAGCTCGGACGGACCGGTCGCTGTGCTACGCGACGGGCGGGTCCTCGAGCGTCCCGGCGGTCACGACAAGGCGGGATAGCTTCGACGAGCGAGCAGTAGGGGACGGCTCGAGCAGCTGGTCCGAACTCGCTCATGAGCGGTGAAGAGCCCACCCCCCGCCCTGGAGGGAGTCGGCGATCCCTGCGGGCCCCGCCGCCTCGGCGCGGTGCCTCCTGCGCCGGTATGTCCCCGTGGCGCCTGCGATGTGCTCGCACCTCGTACCCATCGTTGCCGGTTCTCGTGAGCCAGTGCGCAGAGGCGGATCTCGTAGGCCCCACGACACCCCGGCTAGCGACGGCCGAGAAGGACGACTCGCAGCCCCGCCCGGGGATGACGAGGAGGGTTGCTCCTCAGCCCGTCGGATCAGCATCTCGTTGCCCGGACGTCAGCTCTTCGGCAGTGCTCAGACGGACCTCGACCAACGCGCTCAGCGCGATGCGGCGATCTCACGCCTGAGGGCCTTCGCGTCGCCATCTTCTGCACCAAGCTGAGGTCGCGCCCGCTCTGGCCGATGCTCGAGGCCGACAGCCGGCACCGCTTGCGCTGCGGCACGCCCTTACCAGGATCGAGCGCGTCGTCGCGACGAGGTCACAAACGCGTGGGCTCGGTGCTCCCCACCGACGACTTGAGGCCCAGCGTGAAACCTGCCACAAGATCCAGAGACCGGTGAACCAGGAGGAAGAACTAGCCTCCACAATGCGTCGGGAGGTTCCCACCATGCTCGTCGACCGGGTCGAGGAGACGAAGCAGATCGAGCGCGCCCTCCTCGCCGCCGCGGAGGGCACCAGCGGCGCACTCGTCCTGCACGGCGAGGCGGGCATCGGCAAGACGGCTCTGCTCGGCTGGGCGGTCGAGCGGGCTCGGCAAGCCGGCATGCAGCTCACCCGCGTTGTCGGGCTCGAGGCCGAGAGGGAGTTCGGCTACGCCGCGCTGCACCAGCTCCTCACCCCACTGCTGCCCTCGAGAAGCTCCCTGCCGGCTCCCCAGCGCCGTGCTCTCGAGACCGTGCTCGGACTCGACGAGGGCTCGGCCCCGAACCGCTTCCTCGTCGGGCTGGCGACCCTGACCCTGCTCACCGACGCCGCGGCGCGCCGCCCGATGCTCTGCGTCGTCGACGACGCGGAGTGGATCGACGACCCCTCGGTCGAGCTGATCGGCTTCGTCGCCCGCCGGCTCCAGGCCGACCGCGTCGCGGTGCTCGTCGCGCTGCGCGACGGCGAGGCGGCGCTGTCGAGCTGGGACGGCCTCCCCCGACTCGAGCTGGCCGGCTTGCCCGACGACCACGCCGCCGAGCTGCTCTCGGCCACGATCGGTCGCCCGATCGACCCGGACGTGTGCCGGCGGGCGCTCGCCGAGGGCGGCGGCAATCCGCTGGCCCTCCTCGAGCTGGCGACGGACGTCGCAGCGCACGGCAGAGAGACGCCGGGACGGCCGCTGCGCTCGGCGGGGCGACTGTCAGAGCGGTACCGGGCCCGCATCGGCGCGCTGCCGGAAGATGCTCGGACGCTGCTCCTGCTGGCCTCCATCAGCACGCTCGGCGATCCCGAACGGATCCGCGCGCCGCCGAGCGACTCGGCGTCGACCTGCGCTCGGCCGACGACCTCGACCTCGAGGGGTTCATCAGCTGGGGACCACCAGCTCAATTCCGCCATCCGCTCCTGCGTTCGGCGGCCTACTACGCGGCGTCGCCCGGGGCCCGTCGCAGCGCGCACGAGGCGTTGGCCGCAGTCAGCGACCCGCATCGCGAGGCCGACCGGCGTGCCTGGCATCGCGCCGCAGCCGCAACCGGGCCGGACGAGGAAGTGGCAGGCGAGCTGTTGCGCTGCGCCGAGCAGGCGGTTGGCCGCGCCGGGATCGCCGCCGGAGCGGCGTTCCTCGAGCGGGCCGCCGAGCTGACGCCCGACCCGGCACAACGAGCCAAACGCCAGCTGCGTGCCGCAGAAGCCCGGCTGCTGGCGGGCGGGCGCGACGCGGCCCGCTCGCTGCTCGCCCGCGCCTCGGCCGAGCTCGGCGATCCGCTCGACCGTGCCCGGGCGCGCCGGCTGGAGGGCATCGGACTGCAGGCCGACGGCAGGTTGCGCGAGGCGACCACCACGCTCGTCGAGGCGGCGGCAATGTCGGCCCCGCACGACCGCCGCCTCGCGCAGGACACGCTGCTCGACGCGCTCGGCTCGGCGTGGCTGGCAGGCGAGCTCGGCCGCACGATCGCCGAGGTGGTGCGCGTGCTCGGGGCCGCACCGCAACCCGGCCCCGAGGCAGGCCTTGCCGAGCTCCTGCTCGGCTCCGTCGTCGCGCTCGCCGAGCACCGCGTCGAGGACGGCGTCGGGCTGCTGCGCCGCTCGCTCGCCCCGCTCGGCGACGAGGGATCGCTGAGCGACGAGATAATCGGGCGCTTCTACCCGCTGACGATGGCCGCCAACACGCTGTACGACGCCTCGGTGCTGTCCGACCTCGAGGGGCGCGTCGTCGACGAGCTGCGCCGTCGCGGCGCCCTCAGCGACCTCGTCCCCGCCCTCGTCACCGTCGCCTACTTCGAGCTCTTCACCGGTCGCTTCACCGGGGCGGCCTCAACCATCGCCGAGGCGAGGGCGCTGGCAGATGCGACCGGGATCCGCGCCGGCCTCGAGGCCGACGCCGAGCTGACCCTCTACGCCTACCGCGGGCAGGAGGACGAGGCGCGCAACCTCGCCGAGCGGTTGCGGCCGGAGCTTTCCGAGCAGGGCAACGCCTTCGCCGTCGGCCTCGTCGACCGGGCGATGATCACGCTCGAGCTCGGGCTCGGCAACTACAAGCTGGCCCTGGCACAGGCGCTCGCCGGTGCCGGCAACGATCTCGCCGTGCCGGCGATCGCGCCGTGGGACGTCGTCGAGGCGGCGGCGCGGTCAGGCGAGCCCGACGTGGGGCACGAACGGCTGCGGCAGCTCGCGGCGTCGCCGTTCGGCAGCGCCCGGAGCGACTACTCCCTCGGTCTGCTCGCCCGCTCGCGCGCCCTGCTCGCCGAGCGGGACGACGAGGCCGAGTCCGGGTTCGCCCGGGCGATCGAGCTCTTCGAGGAGACGCCGTACATCCCCGAGCTCGCGCGCTCGCATCTCCTCTACGGCGAATGGCTGCGCCGCCAGCGTCGCCGCCGTCAGGCCCGAGCGGAGCTGCGCCGGGCTGGCGAGATCTTCGACCGCCTCGGCATGGCCGCCTTCGCCCGGCGCACCGAGGCGGAGCTGCTTGCCACGGGCGAGCGCTCGACCCCGCGCCGGGAGTCCACTCCGACCGAGACCCTCACGCCGCAGGAAGGCCAGGTCGCCCTGCTCGCCGCCGAAGGCTGCACCAACCGGGAGATCGCGAGCAAGCTGTTCGTCTCCGCCGCCACCGTCGACTTCCACCTGCGCAAGGTATATCGCAAGCTCGGCGTGACGAGCCGCGTGCAACTCTCCCGGGCCCTGTTCGCGCCCGAGGCCGCGTCGGCCGGCAACGGCTGACCGTCACCGCTTCGTCCCGCGGCGGATCCCACGCACCACGGTCGCTGGGGGATTGCTGACGAGCGCACGGGTACGCGCCGGGGCTGAGCCAGCGCGGGCTCGCGGCCCGCGCCGGGGTCGCGCAGTCGACAGTCGCTCGAATCGAGTCGGGGCACCGCAGACCCGGCGTTCTCGACACGGGAACGTCTCCGCGCCGCGTCTACTCCGACGGAGACCTGCTTGTCGACGGCGGCGTGCTCGACGAGGTGCCCATCGACGTGACGCGCGGGCTGGTCGGCAGCGGCAGCATCGTCGCGGTCGACGTGTCCCCCAGGTGGAGCCGATGACGGCCGACCCTTCCCCGTCGGGCTGTCCGGCTGGCAGCTGCTGGCGCGTCGACTGAACCCGCTGGCGCCGCGGCCGCTGCCGAGCCTCGTCGAGCTCGTCAGCGGCTCGATGGGGCTCACCCACGTTCGCGAGCGACGAGCCGGGGTGGTCGACGAGTGCGTCGACCTGCTCCTTCGGCCACCGGTGGCCGGGGTCGCGACGATGGGCTTCTGGCGCAGGGTCGCGCTGATCGAGGCCCGTCACCCTTGTCCAGGAGGGCGGTCGGTTCTTGAATTTAGGAAGTGGCCACCGGGATCTTGTCGATCGGCAGCGGGACGGGGACGTGTGTGCTCGGGGCGATCGTGAGCGAGAGGTTGTCGGCGAAGGCGGTGTTGTACTGGCTGGTGTCGCCTTGGCCGTTGGCGGTGATCGTCATCTCGATCGTGCGCGTTCCTTTCGGGACGAGAGCGGTGGCGCTCTGTGCAAGAAGCTCGGTGTGGTCGCTGCGGTCGGCGGCGCTCACGGGGCCGATCGAGACCTTGCCGAGCGTCTCCTCGGCGCCGGGGAGCGGGATACCCGCGGCACTCTCGAAGCTCGCCGTGACGACCATCGCCGCCGGCTCGCTGCCGCTGCCGCCAAGGTCGCCGCTCAACGTCGCCTCCTGCTGGCCACCGTCGATCGCCGCGTCCAACGAAAAGTCGCTCGTCAAGTCGATGCTCTGAACGGCGCTGCTCCAGCTGTTGTTCGGCCCGCCAGCGAAGTAGTTCTCGTCGCCGGCGATGCCCGTCGAGTCGACGGCGGTGAGAAACGCAGGGCCTGTCCCGGGTGGTCGCAAGCGCTTGATCGGGACGTACTGGACCGCCGTGAGGTTCCCGACGGGATTCCAGTCGGGAGGAGTCACCACCGACGCCGTGCCGGCGACCGCGCCGAGCCCGGTCTCAGGCGTCTCCACGGTCCCCGGCGGATGACCACTCTCCACGGTCCCCGGCGGATGACCACTCGCATCGGTCGTCAGGTTCCAGCTGGAGTCGGCCCAGTCGGCCCCGGGGACCTCGAGCAGGTTCCCCGTCGGCGCCGCGTGCGCCCAGGGGGGCGCGACGTAGCTGTAGGGCGTCGTGAAGAAGCCGTAGAAATGGACCCCCGAGTACTCGTTGCCCGTGGCGTCGTAGGTCTCGATCTCACTGGGGTACTCGGCCATGTCGCCGTAGGTGTTGTGCGTGTTGAGGTACATGAAGCGGCCGGGGAAGTTCGGGTCGTAGACCTGCAGCACGAGCTGGCCCGCCGGGCCGCCGCGATAGAAGTAGCCCGTGGCGAGCACTTGGTGGTTCTCGAACACCTGCCCCAGGCTCAGCGCCTCGACGAGCATCAGCGGGACGGGCTGACCGGCGGCGATCGACGCCGTGATGGCGCCGAAGTAATGGCTCGTCTCCCGCTCGCGCTCGGACTCGTAGGGATCCACCAGCATCATGTGCAGCATCTCTCTCAGCGCCGAGAAGTTGTCGCTCTCCAGGCTGTTCTGCTGCCGCGCGTACAGGTAGTCGAAGACCGGCCCGCTCTCGGGCGGAACGGCCAAACCCGGTCCCGAGCTCGAAGCCTGCGACCCGGCGGGCGTCGTCGTGCCGTTGCCGGCGAGGAAGGTGTCGAGCGCCGCATAGGTCATCCCGCCACAGAGCCCGTACGTGTGCACGAAGTCCAGGTTGTGCCCGCCGATCGTCACGGACAATTGCCCGTTGGTGAACTGGTTGACGAAATCGAACCCCTGTGAGTCGAAGGCGACGACGCCCGCTGTATCGAAGGTGCCGGTCGTCGCGTCGTAGCTGGCGCCGGAGGGATCGAGGAAGGGGTCGAAGTTCGTGACGTGCAGATCGCTGATGGTGGGTGGTGGCAACGTCGCACCTGCCTCGCCGACGACGATGCCGGTGGCGCCGGCAATGCCGCCGAACAGAGCCAACGTCCACAGCCTCCAGCGCAGAGATGCCCTGACCGTCATGTGCCAGCCGCTCCCGAGGCCAGCTCCTGGGTCGAGCTCGTCACTGACCTGTGCGCAGCCTACCAGTGAGATGCCGAGAAGGCGCTATGTCGGTGACTCGACGGGCTCGGCGGCGAACCGGCCCCGTCGTCGCGACGCGTAGGACCCCGCGACGTACGAGCCCGCGTCTGCAGCGAGGAAGACCGCCGCGCCACCATCTCGGAAGGCTGTGTCCAAGGTTTGAACGAGGTCGTGGCGCGGTAGGTGGCACCGGTAAGTGGCATCGCGGTGCGTGGTAACACCTCGGACACCTCGCCTCCTCGATCTGGACCCTCCTCGAGGTCTCCTGCGCCTCGGCCGCGGGTGCGCGGTGCGTCGCCGTTGACTCGCGCGGCGGGTTCTTCATGGCGCCACCTCGTCCGGCCGCTGAACTCGGTGGCGGCGGGTCGAGCCGCCGTCGATCCGGAGGACACCCCATCCCGAATGCTACGATTGGGTCGCGGATTTGAAAACTTCAGCGACGGGCCACCGGTTCATTGGAGCAATATCAGGTGGGGGGTAAAGCTTGAAGTTCGTGCAGTATTTTTCCGCCGCAGTGGTGGCGGCATTCGGATTGGTAGGCGGGGGACCGGTCGCGCTGGGAGGCGGCGTCCTCAGCACGACACCGGCTCCAGCTCCCGGAGCTGTATGGGTGCTCGGCGATTCAGAAGGGGCACCTCTCATCCCCATCTCGTTGGCCAACGGGAGCCTCGAGACGCCGGTGAAGATCTCGCGTGGCTTCGATGACAGTGTCCTCGCCATCACGCCCAATGGGCAGACCGCCTACGTTGGTCAAGACGTGACCGACTCGGTTGTCCCGGTCGACCTCGCCACCGGAATGAACGGCAGCCTCATCAATCTGGGCGAGCAGTGGCCCCAGGCTATTGCGGTCGCTCCAAATGGAGCGACCGCCTACGTACTGACCTGGGACCAGAGTCTTGACGACGGCTACGTTGTACCAATCGACACCAGTACGAACGTTCCCGGTCCAGCAATCAAGGCGGGGCTGAGTCCAGTCGCGATCGCCATCACACCCAATGGGCAGACCGCGTATGTCGTCAATGAGATCACTGACTCCCTCACTCCCCTCGACCTAGCGACCGACAAGCCCGAGAGCCCCATCTCTCCGATCACCTCTCCCTTCACGGGCAGCTACCTGGCAGGAATCGCCATCACCCCCGACGGATCAACGGCCTATGTGATCAACCAGCAGTTCTTGGGGAAGACCCCGAACGAGGTCATCCCAGTCGATCTCGCTGACGGCAAAGCAGGCACCCCCATAACGTTGGGCGGCAGCCCGCAGGGTGCGCCGCTGAGTATCGCCATAGCCCCGAACGGCCTCAGCGCTTACGTGACAGATCCAACACCTTCGTCAGGCCATGGGTCGACGGTCATTCCCATCGACTTGACCACGCACACCGCAGGCGCGCCTATTGCTCCGGATTATCCTGGTGGCAGCCGAGCGATCTCTGAGCCTTGGGACGTAGCGATCTCCCCCGACAGTCGCTTCGCCTATGTCGCCGATCAAGCCGCCGGCTGGGTGATCCCCATCAACATGGCTACCAACAAGGCCGAGCCACCCATCCGGACGGGGTACAAATCTGCAGCCGTGGCCGTAGCCCCCGATCAAGCGCCGGTGGCCGCGTTCAGCGGCCAGCTCGCGCGGCCGGGCCTTTCCTTCACCTTCAATGCAAGTGCCTCGACATCATCCACCAGTCCCATCGCCACGTATCAGTGGGAGTTCGGTGACGGCACAGGGCTCACCACCGACTCTCCGGTAGTTCAGCACACGTACACCCGGCCAGGACGCTTCGTCGTGACGTTGACACTCACCGACGAGGCCGGGACCTCCGTTGCCCAGGTGTTCACCGGACAGACCATGAGCAACAACGGGGGACCCCAAGCTCGCGCAGAACGAGTGTTCGTGATCAAGGGCCGGTCGGTGAGCGCTCTCCCGACAACGAGCTTCGGATAGCCGGGTCCACCCACCACCCTCGCGGCCGTCGGTTCTTTGCCATCCCGTCGCGAGCGCGTTGGTGCAGAGCAACACCGGCGCTGGAGGTCGTCAGCGGACGCTCGCTGAGCGCTCGGGCTGGCGTCGCCCGGATCGGTGCAGGCCTCGAACCCGAACTCGGCTACAAGTTCATGCCGCGGTCGTACCTGCCACGGCTGGACGGACCTGCCGCCGCTCACCACCGGTGCTGCAACGGTGAGCACGAGCAGCAGCGCGGGGCGCCGCTCGATCACGATTGATGCCGGCCGTGGACTCGGCGACGGAGTCTCCTCGGGTGGCTCAGATGAAGCGGAGCGTCGGCCAGGTGCCGCCGAGGAAGGGACGGTGGTCGACGCCGAGCACCTCGTCGAGCAACGTCGCGTACAACGAGCGGAAGTCGACGTTGTGCACGAGGTTGCCGTTCTCGTCGAGCCTCGTCAGGCTCGGCATCTCGCCGTAGAGCCCGCCGCGCACGGGCAGGCCGATGACGAAGGCAACGTTGGCCGCCCCGTGATCCGTGCCCCCGCTGGCGTTGGCAAGCACTCGCCGGCCGAACTCGCTGTAGAGGACGAGCACGGTCCTCGCGCCGGCCGGTTCGTGCCCGAGCCCGTTGAAGAGGGCCGTGACGGCGGCGTCCATCTGACTCAGTTGCGTCCTCTGCATCGAGAGCTCGTCGGCATGGCTGTCGAATCCCTGCATGCTCGCCTGGTAGACGCTGGCGGGCAGGCCGGCAAGGATGAGCTCGCCGATCACCGAGAGCTGCGTGCCGAAGTCGCCGGCGTCGCGCCCGGGGACCGAGAGCGGCGCTTCCTTCGACAGCGCCTGCGCCGCGACCGACCCGATCTGCACGAGATCGAGCCCGCACTGGCCGACGAGGTTCTCGAGCTCGCCGCGGCTTTGCCACTGGCGCTGGCTCGTGGTGAAGTCGGACTGGAATGCGGAATCCCCGGGCGGCAGCTGGTGGCTCGGCGTCGTCGAGTCGACGAGGGTGCTGGCCTGCTGCCGCGCCCCGACGAGAACCGGGGGGACGACCGGACCGATCGAGAGCGATCGCAGCGGGTCGCTCCCGGTGGCGTCCAGCCAGCGGCCGAGCCAGCCCGTCGTCTCGTCCGCATCCAGATTTGCCGCCATCCAGATCGCCATCGATGCGAAGTGGGAGAGATTGGGCTCGGGGTAGCCGATGCCCTGGACGATCGCAACATGGCCGGCGTCCCACAATGCCTTGATCCCCTCGAGCGCCGGGTGCAGCCCGAGACCGTCGGCGATCGGCAGCACCTCGTCGGGGAAGATGCGCATCGCCTTGCGATTCTCGACATAGGCGGGCTCGCCGTAGGGCACGACCGTGTTCAGCCCGTCGTTGCCGCCGTAGAGGGTGCCGAGCACGAGCGTCGGTCGCCGGGGTGGCGACTTCATAGCCTCCGCCTGGGGGCCGATGGCCCCGAGCATCGTGGCGAGCCGTCGCGCGTCCGTGAGCGACGGCAGCGCGAGCGCGCCGAGCGACCCCGCGCCGAGACGTGCCCCCGCGCCGAGCAGCTCACGGCGGGTGAAGGTGCGCCCGCGTCCTGCAGTGACGGGCTCAGATCGGTTCATCGCGGCTCCGGTCTCGGCGAGGATGGGCGGCGAGAGACTCCTGCTCGCACGGCGGCGCTCAATTGACGACGTACTCGGGGCTGGCCAGTGCGAGCATGAACAGCGCCGGCAGGGATTCGGTCTGCTGCTCGAGCGCCTCGAGGCTGGGCTCGGCGAAGGACTCGATGCCGAGGAGTCGTTGCACGAGGGCGATTCGGTCCTTGGCGTCGGCACGCTCCAACTGACCGAACCGACGGGCGCCGGCGAGGTTCCCGCCAAAGAAGAGGCGGAACTGCGCAGTCGCCGTCGACAGGTAGTACCGGTTCTCTCCCCAGCCGCCGACGTTCGGGGGGTTGAAGGGCTCCTGACCGAGGTTGGCAAGGAACCAGTCGAGGGTGCCCCGGCTGCCGAGCTGCTTGGCGGTGAGCCCGAGGGCGCGCATTGCGCCAACGACGTACTCGATCGGCTGCTTGACGAGTCCGTTCTTCGCCCGCGGGGAGAGGAAGGTCGGGTGGCGCAGCATGGAAGCGACGAGGTTCGCGATCGAGAGGTCTTTGGCAAAGCCGGCGGCGAGCTCGAGGACGACCGGGTCGTCGGGACCGGCCGGGTAGGCGAGCCAGCTCCACAGCCGCGAGGTGACAAAAGTCGCCGTCGCCGGATGATGGGTGACGATGTCGATCACGTCGTCGCCGGTGAGATGGCCGGTGTGGCCGAGCACCGTCTTCAACCCGCCGTCGACGGCCCACTGGGCGATCTCGAAGTCGCCGGTCTGCCAGTTCAGGCTCCAGCCGCAGAAGCAGCGCGCCGCCTCGTGCACGTCGCGCTGGCCGTAGTGCCCGATCCCCATCGTGAAGCGCTCCATGAGCTCGCGCGCGAAGTTCTCGTTCGGGTCCTGCGCGACGTCGGAGTTGGCGTCGAGCCAGAGCAGCATCGCCGGGTCCTTGGAGACGACACGCACGAGGTCGTCGAAGCGTCCCGGCCCGATACGGCGGAAGATCTGGTTCTGGGTGTGGAGCAGCGAGGCGTAGGCGACCTTGGAGAACGCCGTCGGAAACTGGTTGTGCAAGAGCAGGACGAGCTTTTCGCGCAAGGGGTTCGTCGCCGTCACCATCGTGTCGATCCACCAGTTGACGAGCTCGATGAACTCGCCCCACAGATCGGTCGACTGCTTGACGTAGCGGAGCGGGGTGAGGCCAGGCGGTGGCGGCGTGCTCACATCGGCAGCCGGGTCGAGGCCGGCGAGCAGCTCCTCCAAGCAGGCGTCGAAGCCCTTGGCCTCCGCCTCGTCGAGCTCGTCGGCCGTGCGGCCGAAGCCGGCCCGCCGGTAGAGATGCGCGACGAGCTGGCGCCTGCTCGATATCACGCTCGGCATCCAAGCAGCCACTCTCTGTGAATGCTTGACCACAATGCGTCAGCTTGGACACAGATTCGTCAAACGGCACGAGCGGGCCGAACCCGACGGCGGCGAGGACGGCACCCGGATCGGGCGCGGCCGCTCGTTCGCGGTGCTCGCGACGTCAGGGAGTATCTGTTGCCGTCGACGGGATCGCCGCGGACCCGCCGCCGAGGGCCCGTGGGGACCGGTCAGGACCCGGCGACCAGCCTCTCGAGGTTCTCCAGGCTGGCCTCGATCTCGGGCCGCCACCGCTCGCCCCCTTTGACCGCCTTCTGCAGCCAATCGGGTGAGCGGCTGCAGTCGAAGAGCTCCGTGACCCGGGTGCGACCGGGGCCCAACGCTTCCAGCTGCCATCCCCACTGGTGATGCGCCGGCTGACCGACGTCGGACTGGAACTCGGGTTTGCCGATCGAACGCATGATCGGCTCCCACACGATGCGCCGCTCCGGCTCGAACTCCACCACGCGGTTCTCCATCACGTAGTCGCCCATCTCGTCGTTGAACATGTTCATGGCGAAGACGTCGCCAACTTTCGAGATGACCACGTCCCCGATCGCCGTCCGCAACATCCCGCTTCCGTCCACGTCGGGATGAGCGGCGGGGCGGGCGAGGACGGAGAAGATCCGCCCGGCCGACGCCGGGATGTCACGCGATACGGCGATCGTCGGCTCAGCCATGGTTCGCCCGCAGCTCGAGCTGGACCCCGGAGAAGCCGTCGCCGCCCTGGACGTCGGAGGTCCGGAGATCGGCCCGCCACCACACTCCGTTGGCTGGTGAGGTTCTGGTCGTCATCGCGGCTCCTCTCGCGGTCGTGTCGAGAGATGAGACGGCTTCTCCCGCGTACAGTCATCGCCGGCGCGCTAGTCGGTCGCCACGGTGATGCTCGACGCTCCGTTGACCCGAACCGGCAGCGGACCGTCGAGCTCGCCGACGAAGCCTCGCCCGTCGTCCATGCGGAAGCCGACAAAGCCGTGACGGCCCGGCTCCGTATCGACGATCTTGCCTGCATAGAGCAGGCCCCGGGTGGGGCTCTGCGGCGCGATCGGACCGTCGCTCGGCCGGTACGCGCCGAACAGCTCGCTGGAGCGGAAGGCGAACGTGCCGGTCTGGCCGGGGAGTCCGAGACGCCGGCGACGTTCACGAGAGTGATCCTGTGCGAGGCTCGAGAAGAGCACGACATACGCCCCGCCGAGCTCGACGAGCTGGGGCACCTCGACCTGCGCGAACTCACCTGGGTCGGTCAGCGGCGGCAGGACATCCCAGGCGACGAGGTCGCTCGAACGAGCGTGCGCGACGACGCCCGCGCCGTCGGGCGGGCCCGAGAGCGACCGGGCGGTGATGAGCGCGTGGAACCGCTCATCGTGGTCGAGCCAGAAGAGCCACGGGTCGCGCCACGACTGGTCCCGCCAGCGGCCCTCCTCGAGCTGTTCGTACCAGCGCGGGTCGGCCTCGATCACCGGGTTGGAGGAGTGCTTCTCCCAATGCAACAAGTCGCTCGAGGTGGCGAGACCGATCCGCTGCACGAGGCCACCCTCGGCGCAGCTGACGCCGGTGTAGAGCATCGACCATCCCTCGCCCTGTTGGATCGCGCCTGCCGGTCCACACCGCAAGGTCATCCCAGCTGCCGGGATCACCGGGTCCGAGGGCGTCCGGCAGGACGCGCCAGGAGCGGTAGTCGGTCGAGACGGCGTGACCGATCGTCGCGTGGTGGTGGCGCAGCTCGGGATCACCGAGTGCCCGGGGAGCCTGCAGGTAGAACAGGTGATGGTCCCCGTCGTGCTCGGCGAACCAGAAGTCCCACACCCACTTGTCGGACAGAGCGAACACGTCGTGCGACCGGCTATCCCTTGACCGAGCCCTGCAGGAGGGCCGCGACGAAGTGCCGCTGGAAGGCGATGAAGACGATGACCATCGGGGCGAGGATGAGCAGCGAGCCAGCGTTGAGCAGCGGGATGTTGGTGCCCCACTGGCCCTGGAAGGCGCCAAGGGCGCCGGCCATCGTCCGCTGTGTCGGGTCCGAGACGAGCACGATCGCCAGCAGGAACTGGTTCCAGGTCCACACCGTGAGCAGGATCCCGAGCGAGGTGAGCGCCGGGCGAGCCAAGGGGACGTGGACGCGCCAGAGGAGCTGCCAGGTCGTCGCCCCGTCGACGCGCGCCGCCTCGGAGAGCTCGCGTGGCGTGCTCACGAAGTGTGCCCGCATCCAGTACACCCCGAAGGGCATGAACAGGCCGATCAGGGGCACGATGATCGCCCATCGGGTGTCGAGGAGCCCGAGGCTGCGCATCTCGAAGTAGATCGGGACGATCACCCCTTCGAGCGGCAACGTGAGGCCGAGGAGCAACAACACGAAGGCCAACTGGCCGCCCCGCACCTTGAGGTGGCCGAGCCCGAAGCCGGCGAGAGTGGCAAGCAGCAGCGACAAAGGGACGACGGCGAGGACGATGAGGGCGCTCGAAGCGAGCATCTTGGCCATGTCGGCGGTCTGGAAGGCGGTGACGAAGTTACCCCACTGCGGATGCGCCGGCCAGGAGATGCCGAGCGGGTAGCTGCCGGAGGGGAAGAGCGCGCTCGTGAACATGCTGACGAAGGGCAGCACGGTCACGACCATCAGCACAACCAGGAGGGCCCAACCGACATAGGTGCTGCGGCGCGCGACGATCACCGGTCGGACCCCCTTCTCGCCCACCACTGGATCGGGAGGATGCAGACGAGCACGAGCAGCACGAGCACGACGGCGAGTGCGGAGGCGAGGCCGATCTGACGGTTGTAGAAGGCGAGCTGGTAGATCTCGAGCCCGGGCACCATCGTGGCGTCGCCCGGCCCCCCTTGAGTCGAGATGTAGACGATGTCGAAGGCGGAGAGCGCGGCGATGACGGTCACCGTCACGCACACCCCGACCTCCTGGCGCAGCGATGGAAGGGTGATCGAGAAGAACTCCCGGAACGGACCCGCGCCGTCGAGCTGGGCAGCCTCGTAGAGCGAGTTGTCGATCTTGGTCATGCCGGCAAGCAGCAACACCGTACACAGCCCGAGCAGCACCCAGGCCCCGATCACGCCGACAGAGGGCAGCGCCGTGCTGAAGTCGCCGAGCCAGGACTGGGCGAGGCTCGACAGCCCGACCTTGTCGAGCACCTCGTCCACCGAGCCCGTTGTCGAGAGCATCCAGTTCCATGCGATCCCCGCCGCGACGAGCGGCACCACCTGTGGCAGGAACAGGACGACCCGGGCGACAGCGCCGATCCGGGAGGAGACGAGTCGTCGCATCACGGTCGCCACCGCCAGCCCGAGCACGATCGGCACGACGCTGAAGAAGATGATGAGGTAGAACGAGTGGCCGATCACCCCGAGGAGCTGGCCGTTGGAGAACACGGTCAGGTAGTTCGACCAGCCGGCCCGCTGGGGGGCGGCCACGCCGTCCCAGTTGGTGAAGGAGTAGCGCACGGTCTGGAGGATCGGCCACAGCACGAAGGCGGCGTAGACGGCCAGTGCCGGCACGACGAAGGTCCAGCCGCGCAGGGTGGCGCCGACGGCCCTCCGTGCCCGGAGAGTCCTCGGCGCCACCGACTGCGGGCCAGCAGGAGCGGCGAGCGCCCCGCCGCGCCGTGCCGACGAGGCGGTGCGCGTCATGGTCGTTTCCGCGTCACTACGGAGTGGCCAGCTCCTGGAGGTAGGCCGACTGCACGCTCGACAGCACGCCCGACGGCGTCGTCTGCCCTCCGAACAGCTTCTGCACCGCCGGGGTCCAGCCTTCGGCGTCGATCGCTCCCGTGGCGTTGGCGATGAATCCCATCGCACCGTTCTCCTTGGCGATCACCTGCCCGGCGGCGAGCGTCTGGGCGGTCACCGTCCCAGGCTTCACGGCCGGGATCGGCAGGCTCGCCGGGCCACCGGGGTTCGACCCGCCGACGGCCACGTTGAGCGCCCTCGCCGCCGGGTTGGTCGCCGCCCAGTTGAGGAAGAACGCCGCGCAGTTCGCATGCTTGGCCGTCGCTGGGATGCCATAGGTGAGCGGTGCGGACATCGCCCCCTGGTCGCCGCCCGCCTTGAGCGGCGGGAACAGGAAGAAGCCGAACTTGCGCGGGAAGTTCTGGTCGAGGTTGCCCGACTCCCAGTCGCCGTCGAAGATGAACACTCCCTGCCCGTGCTCGAAGCGGCCCATCATCGTCGAGTAGGAGACGGCGTTGGCGTCGGGGTTGAAGTAGCCATCCTTGATCCAGGTCTCGAGGTGCTCGGTGGCAGCGAGGTTGGCAGAGTTGACCACCGTCGCCCCCTTCTGGTCAAAGACCCACTGGTTGATCTTCTTCACCGACCCGTACTGGGCGATGTTGTAGTCGGCCATGAGGTACTGGAGGGGGAAGATGAGGCCGCCGTTGCCGGCGCTGTCGAACTGCTCGACGGGCAGGACGCCCTTGGCCTTGGCCGCAGCGAGGTCGGCGTCGAGCTCGGTGAGCGTTGTCGGCGCCGTGGTCATCCCGATCTTGGCGGCAAGCGACTTGTTGTAGAAGACGCCGGTCATCGAGTAGTTGAGGCCCATCGCCCACAACGGCCCGACGCCCTGCGGTGCTCCGCTCGGGTCGACGCGCAGCTGCGAGAGGTCGCCGGCCGGAAAGGTGTTCCAATGGAAGATCTTGTAGTAGCCGTTGAGGTTCTTCAGCAGGTGGTCCTTCACGAGCCCCGAGATCTGCGGCATCCGCATCAGGTCCGGCGGGTTGGGGCCCGACAGCGTGAGCGGCGCGTCCTGGGTGATCACCGCGAACGGGTCCTGCTTGATGTTCCAGGTCACACTCGGGTACTGCTTGGTGAACAGCTTGGTCAGGTCGATCGGGTCCGGGAAGCCGGTCTCGAAGTATGCCTGCATCGTGACGGGCGCCGTACCGCAGTTGGCGGCGAAGCTGGCGGGTCCGCCGGACGTGGCGGCGGCCGCAGCGGTCGCACCCGTCGACGTGCTCGCCAAGAGGCCGGTCGCCACGAGGGTCGCCGCCACCGACGAGCAGGCCGACACCACCGAATGGCGCTTCTTCCAGCCGAAGGCAGTCTTCACCACGATCCTCCTTTGTTGGGCTTGGTCGTGAGCCAACGCAGGGTGAACGTCATCATGCCCCCGGCAAGACAGGCCGAGAAGCTGGCACTCCCTTCCCCCCCACGCGTGCTAAATCGGATTAGCGCAGCGCGATGATGCCATAGGGCTCGCGAGGCGTCAAGGGTCGGCGGGATCGGGTTACGATGCCGGCCACGGTGGTGAAACGAACGTCGGGCACCGAATCGGGTCGTGTGACCCTTGCCGAGGTGGCGCGGCGCGCGGGCGTGTCGCAGACGACCGCATCGTTCGTGCTGACCGGCCGTCGGGAGGAGATGCGGATCTCGGCTCACGTCGAGGCGCGCGTCCTCCAGGCGGTGCGTGAGACGGGATATCGCCCGAACGTCGTCTCGCGCAGCTTGCGCACGGGCACGACTCACACGATTGGCTTCGTCTCCGACACGGTTGCCACGACCGCCCACGCCGGACACCTCATCTGGGGCGCGCTCGACGCGGCGCGAGAGCACGGCCGGCTACTGCTCATCGCCGAGACCGAGGGCGATGCCGAGCTCGAGCGGCAGCTGATCGACACGATGCGCGACCGGCAGGTCGAGGGCATCGTGCTCGCCTCGATGTACACGCGATGGGCCGCCATCCCGAGAGGTCTGCTCGATGGGCCGAGCGTGCTGCTCAACGCGCTGCCGTCCAAGCCGTGCGCGATCGACTCGGTCATCCCCGACGAAGCCGAAGCTGGCCGGGCCGCGGCGCGGGCGCTGCTCCAGGGAGGGCATCTCGACGGCATCTACGTGGTCGGCGTCGGGGCAAGACCGACCGAGGTGCCAGGTGGCGTGGTGGCCGCGGAGGAGCGTTTGCACGGCATCAGGCAGGCGCTCGAGGAGGCCGGGACCGAGCTCGCCGGCGGGGTGCTGCTGAAGGACTGGCAGCCGAAGTACGGCTACGAGGCGACGCGCCGGATCCTGCGCCGCAAGGTCGAGCCGCGAGCCCTCATCTGCCTCAACGACCGCGTCTCGGTCGGTGCCTATCAGGCGCTCGAGGACGCCGGCATCAAGGTCGGGCAGGAGGTGTCAGTGGTGTCCTTCGACGACGAGCCCGTCGCGTCCTGGTTGCGACCGGGGTTGACGAGCATCGCCATCCCGCACTACGAGCTCGGCCGCAGAGCGATCGAGGTCCTGCTGCGGGGTGAGCACGTCAACTCGGGCGCCGCTCGGGTCCATCGACTGGCCATGCCGCTGAGGGAGCGGGAGTCCATCCGGCAGGCTGCCGGTCGGTCACATCCGTTGCGACGCGTCATGCCGGCGACGAGCCCAGGCCGTCGGGCGATCCGGTCCGAGCTCCGCTCGAGTTGACGGCGCGCAGATGCGGCCCTCCACCGAGGAACCGCTCGATGCTCTCCTCGACGCTCTCCGCAAGGTGAACGGCTTCCGGTGGTGTTCTACACCGGCCGGCTCTTTGCGAGAGGATGAGAGCGACACGGGCACACCCTTTCGTGCCGTTTCAGCAATAGCATCTTCGATTCGCAGCGCTCTCGTTCCTCCAGCCGCAGGTCATGGTCATACTGCGCCGCTGCCATTTTCGTAGTAGCGGGGACGGGCTCAGGCTCCGCCGGTCCAGGGTGTCACCTGGCACGCACGGCAACGGCTCAGCGAGTCACCGCTTAGGGGTCCTCATGACGAAGGTGCCGATGCCGGGTTGCGCGACGTCGTCGGTGCTCCGGCCGCCGGTGGCGGTGCTCGCCGACGTCCTGGCCGAGGAGCTCGACGACCTCGCCAGCGACCTGCTCAAGGTCGCTCGTGGTGAGGTGCCGGGACCGTCGCGTCACACGGCTCATCGCCGAGTGCTCGGCGGCCGCGCCTCACGAGGGCGTCGATCGCGGCTGTGGCTGGTCTCAGGAGTGGCCGTCTGGGCGAGCTCGATGCGACACGCTGGTGTCTGGCGGGGGACGCGTAGTGCCGTTGTGAACACGTAACGCGGTCGCACACCACTATGTGCTCTCAGCGATCTCATCTAAGAGACGGTGGTGAACGGATCATGACGGCAGAGCGATCTTCTGGAATCACAGCGCAATCGAGAGGGGGACGGGAAGATGTCGCTGCGATGACTATCTGAACGCACGGCGACGTCTCGAGGCCTGACCCGATACCCGGCTTTCGCGTCGACGGGGGTCCGTATCCGAGCCTCACCTGCGATGACACATTCACGTCATGGAGAATTCATCGCCGTGCCATGAGCCGGCCACTCGGGGACGCTTGCATCCGGTCAAATCCTGCCCTAGACCCGCGAATATGACCTCACTGCGCAGGAATCGTCATCGAAGCCGGCCCGCTGCGAGGGCATTCGCAGCGGCCTCGATTGCAGCACTGGGCGCGGTCGTGCCCATGACCATCGTCGGGAGCGCCGTAGCCGGTGCCACCTCGCCGGGTTCCAACCTCGGCGGTCTCTCCGCCAGCCTCGGGGACACCACGACGGCCAACCTCGCGCCGGGCTCGATCACCCACGTGTGGCTTATCATCCTCGAGAACAAGTCGTACAACTCCGAGTTCTCCGGGGTCAACGACGACACCTACCTCTGGCAGACCCTGCCCTCAGAGGGCGCCCTGCTGCAGAACTACCACGGCACGGGCCACACCAGCCAGGACAACTACATCACGTTGGTGTCCGGCCAGGCGCCCCAGCACGACGTGCAGAACGACTGCAGCGACGTCAACTCGCAGTTCAGCAGCAACACCGGCATCGCGGCCGGCGGCAGCGGCGGCATCGTCAACTCCGGCTCCGTCGGTCGGTGGTGACACGCAACTGGACCTTCGGCCAGGCGGTGTCGAGCTTCGGCGCCAACCATGCCGACCGGTACGATCGCGACCAAGACCAACGGCTGCACCTACCCGACCGACGTCGCCACCCTCTTCGACCAGTTCAACCTGGCCGGCGTGACCTGGAAGGGCTACGCCCAGGACCTCGGCGGCGCCCAGCAGATCGGCTCGACCTCGTTCCAGGCCAACACCGTGCCCGGCCGTGAGGACTTGAGCGTCTGCGGCGCCCCGGGCAACCCCGACGAGAGCCAGGCGAACCCGGTGGGCAATCCGACGTACCTGAACGGCAACGGTGGCTTCCCGATCGCCAGCAACCTCGTGTCATCGACGGCCACCGGCGGCAGCACGACCAGCCTGTCGGACAGCAACCAGAACTGGGCCTCCGGCCAGTACAACGGAGACGAGGTGGTCATCACCGGTGGCACGGGCGCGGGCGAGTTCGGCACCATCTCGGCAACCAACCCCGGCCCGCCGAGCAGCGTGACGGTGACTCTCAAGGCGCTGCCGGGCCAGTCAGTCGTGGCGCCCGACTCGACGTCGACCTACGTCATCGGCGTGGTGGACACGAGCACCTACACCGCCGCCTCGCTCGTCGCCGGCAGCGGCACCGGCCCGGACGGCCAGGCCTACAGCGCCAACAACCCCGAGTACTCCGACCAGTACGTCGCCAAGCACTTCCCGTTCCCGCTGGTTCGAGTCGCTCACCGGAGTCGGTGGCAGTGGCACGACCGCCCTTACCGAGCCGGCGAACGGTGGCGCCAACTGTGACGCCAACCACATCGCCAACCTCGACAGCCCGGCCAACGGCCTGGTCCACGACCTGCAGAGCAACAACGTCCCGAACTTCAGCTGGATCACACCGGGCAACTGCAGCGACGGCCACGACTCCAGCTGCAAGGGCAACAACCTGTCCGGCGCGTTCGGCCTCAACGCCGACGGCACGATCAACCTCAACGACCCGATCTACTCGCCGTCGACTACCTCGGGGGCCAACTGCACGGGGACCGTCGGTGTGAGCCAGACTGGTGGGAACTGCGGCAGTATCCCGAGCTACGACCCCGAGGCCACGACGCCCCGCGACTACACGGGCGGAACCTACGCCGCCGATCTGTTCCTCGCCTACTACGTGCCTCTGATCAAGCAGTCGGCGGCGTACCAGCACGGCCTGATCGACGTCACCTTCGACGAGGGCGAGCCGTCGTTCGTCTACGGCGGCAACACCTTCAACAACATCCCGACCACCGGCCCGAACACCGGCGAAGGGACTGCCGGCCCGAGCGGTACCGGACCCGAGGACAACGGCTCGAGCGCCGTCATCTACCCGGCGAGCCCCGCCACGAACCCGAGCGAGAGCCTCGCCTACGGTCCTGGCACGGCCAACCCGGGCGCCGACTCTCAGTTCGCGGCCGACGACCTCTTCGGCGACTCAGCCGGTGAGAGCTTCTACGACTCCGGGACGAATACGGTCAGCTCGGTGAACAGCGAGCCCTTCGGCCCGAACTCGCCGCTGGCCACCGACGGCAACGGCTACCAGCTCTACCCCGGGCCTGGGTTCAACCTCGACATCAACCGGCCGCCTGTCTGCGCGGGCGGCTCGGACGCCGGCACCGCCAACTGCGTCGCAGGCGAAGTGCTCGGCGACGCCGGCCAGACGAACTCGTCTCCCCGGACCGACAACTCGAACATCTCGAACAGCAGCAGCCAGGTGACCGACAACTCGATCGTGGCGGACGACACTGGCCGTGAGATCACTGGCGCCACCGTCGGGGGTAACGTCGTCAGCATCGCCGGCAACGCTGCAACCTACGACGCCGCCTTCCAGGTCAATGGTGCACCGCTGCCGAGCGGGGACGCCGTCTACGTCGGTGAGGTCACCCAGCGCGGTCCGGCCTTCCCGACCAACAGCGGCGGCTCGACGCTGCTCGGCGGCTCGTTCCAGATGATCGACGACAGCGGCAACCCCGTCACGCCGACGAGCGGCACGGTGACGAGCGTCACGCTGAGCGGCGAGTGCGACCCCGCCGTCACCAGCCCGACCGCCGGCACCAACCTGCCGTCGACCTGTGGTGCGAACCAGACGCCGGACCCGCTCTTCGATGCCCTGGACCCGACCCCCGGCGGCGGTGACACAGGCACCGTGTTGATCAGCCCGTACATCACGCCGGGCACGGTGACCACGGTCGACTACAACCACTACAGCACGCTGCGCACGCTCGAGGACCTCTTCGACGTCCGCAGCTGCGTCAACCCCGCCTCGGACATCACCCTGACCGCCGGCACGGTGTGCGGTGGCCTCGACGGGGACGGGCACATCGGCTACGCCGCCCAGACCGACCTGGCCGACTTCGGCTCGGACGTCTTCACGGCGCAGCCTCAGCAGAACGTGCCCGAGTCCCCGCTGACGGTCGCCCTGCCACTGGTCGGGATGGGCATCCTCGGGTTCGTCGTGGTGCGCCGCCGGCGGGCGCGGGCCGTCGCCTCTTGATCGCCACCACCCCGTCCTCGGGCGCGAAAGGGAGCCGGGCCGTCAGGCCCGGCTCCCGCCGGGCGTGGGCCGCGCTGACTGTCGACGGGCTTTGCCGCGCTCCTCGCCGTCCTCTCCTACGGGCTCTACGGGATGGTTTCCCGCGGCGGCGGCCCGGCGACGCGCCTTGCCGAGCAGCTGGACCGGCCGGCCGACCACACCGTCGCCGGCACCTACGCCGACCCGGCAATCACGGTCGCCGGGGATGACGTCCGTGTGAAGACCCCGACCTTCAGCGCCTCGGCGGTCGTCACAGGCCCGCTCGTGCCGGGGGAGGGCTTCAGCTACCAGCCGCGCTTCGTCACGGGAACCTGGACGGTCCACATCTGGGACGTGAAGGGCCACATACCGCTCGCCGCCGCAGACTTCGACAGCATCGACCACTTCGGCAACGAGTACCGCCTACGAGTGCCGCCGGGGACGACGATGCCGAAGGAGGTCTCCGCGGGCCAGCAGGTCACCTTCGAGCTGCGTGCGGTGGTGCCAATCGGCGAGGACCTTGTCCGTTGGGCGCCCAACGGCAATAACATCGTTGCCAAGTGGGACAACCAGGTAGAGAACGACTGACCGGCCGAGCCCGCATCACCGTCAGCGCCAAGACACTCCTGGCAGTCCTGTCGTTCGCGGCGCTGGCCGGCGGTTGCTCCACGTCCGCCGGCCAGTCCGCGACCCGCCCGACAGCTGCGTCGACGGGGCCGCTCGTCGCCCCCAAGACCTCCTACGCCGAGGACACCAGATACTTCCAGGACCTGGCTAGGGTCGACCCCTCCCTCTCTGCTTACGTCACCTCGAACCAGGGAGCGGCACTGCAGGCGCTGCTCACCGACGGCTCGGCGTTCTGCGCCTTCTTGAAGCGGGGCGGCGGGGTGGACGACGCCATGGAATCGGTGGTGATCGGGGCCCGGAGCGTCGAGTCGCACACCCACCTCCCGACGAGCGTGAGGACCTTCAACGCCATCGACGCCGTCGCCCTGGTCGACCTCTGTCCCTCGGAGCAGAAGCTCCTGCCCACCGCCGACCAGGCCCACATCGAGTCGTTGAGCAAGTCCCTCTCGGAACCGTCCCCCGAAGGGTGAGAGCGCTGGCGTCCACAGGCGAGCCGCCCGCAGCCAAGCCGTGCCCCGCACGCGGCACCGCGTGAAGGGCGAGGGGCAGCGCAGGAGTCGTGGGCCGTTCACCCCGGGTGGGTGATGACGCTCGAACCGGCACACACGCAAGCTTAAGGGACGTCGGGCGCCGCGGCCCGTGAGCCGATGAGGCACGCTGCCGCCCGCTGCGCGTGGACATCTTGACCGGGCGTCGCTCGTCAAGCCGAGTCGGTGGGCCGTCGACACGAGGCCGATGCCGCTCTCGCGCCGGGCGAGCCCCACGAGATCGAGAAGCGGGAGAGCTGCGATGCAACGGATCACGCGGGTACTGAGGGGCCACCGGCTGACCGCCTCGGTTGCCGTTGTCACCGCCCTCGTCATCGGAGGGTCGGTTGCGGGCACAGTCGGCGGCGCAGTCGCCTCGCCGCGCAGCCACGAGGTGAGCACGCGCAGCCACGAGGCGAGGACGCACTCGAGAACCGTCACCGTGGCCGGCAGGTTCGACCGCGCCGTCAGGTTCCGCGAGTTCCGCATGACGCAGGCTTCGACCGGCAAGAGGTACACCGTCCGGGTCACCTCGTCGACCACGATCACCCTCAACGGCAGCCCGGTGCGGCTGAGGCTGCTGAGGCACGGCGACCCGCTGATCGTCAAAGGGACGCGCCGCTTCGGGCTGATCCTCGCGTACCGGGTCGTGGCGAGCACGCCCGTCGTCTCGACGACCACCACGACGACGCCGACCACGACGACGACGCCGACCAGCACGACCTCGACGACGACGCCGACCACCACCACGACGACGCCGAGCACGACGTCGAGCAGCTCCACGACGTCGAGCAGCACGACGACGCCGAGCAGCACCACGACGTCGAGCAGCACCACGACGTCGAGCAGCACCACGACGTCGAGCAGCACGACCACGACGTCGTAGTCGACGCTCTCGGCGCGCCGAACGCCGTGCCGCTGGGACCCTGAATCGAACCTCGGCGACGACGAGCGGCTCTCTCCCTCCCCCACGGGGTCGGCACTGGCGTGTGGCGCTCGTGACTGGTGCGCCGGCAGCCAGACGGCTTCGGCTCCTTCGCGAGCCGGTCGCAGGTCGCGCGTAGCCTGTCGGCACCGCCTGGGGCGGCGGCTCCGGGTGGGCTACGGCGTCGGCTCGGTCCTGCCGGTCGATTGCGCTCCCGGCGTCGGCTCGCACGCGGCGTCCTCGGACTCCACGAGCTCGTCGACACCAGCCGTCGGCGCCGTCGCGCCGGCTCGGAGCTCGCTCGAAGGAGGCCCTACCGGATACATTGCGCGTCGCCGCGCCATCTCGTAGTCCTTCGGTGGGTTGGGTCCGTTGATGAGCGGCGCCGAACGCCGTCGAGTCGGAAACCCTCGGGTAATGACCCGGCAACCTGCAAGAAACCGACCAGCACTAGCCTCCCGGCGGCATGGTGGCATCATGGGAGCCCGGGGAGCTCGACGGCAGAGAGCAGGGGAGCTCGCCGGCAGGGGAACAGGAGCAGCAGCACCAGGTCGCAGGCGCGCACGCGCCTCGCAGTCGTCGAGAGCCCGAGCTCCGTCGTCGAGACGGTCCCGGACGGAAAGGCACATCGTCATGAGGGGTCACAAGCGAGTGCTCGTCGCATCGCTCAGCGGATTGCTCGTCGCGCTCGGATTGTTCGGCGCGGCAGGAGGGGCGAGCGGTGCGGCTGCCAGCCGGCCGCAGTCGTCGGGGGGGGTGATGACCTTCGCCGAGCAGCCGGGCTCGCCCCCGACCTACATCTTCCCGCTGTACGACGGCGCCAACTCGGGGAACAACAACATCACCTACCTGCAGCCGCTGATGTGGCTGCCGTTGTACTGGTTCGGCCACAACGACTCCCCCGACGCGACCGTCAACGAGCCGCTGTCGATCGGTTACCCCCCGGTCTTCTCGAACGGCAACAAGACCGTCACGATCAAGCTGAAGCGGTACTCCTGGTCCAACGGGAACCCGGTGACGGCGCGCGACCTGGTGTTCTGGATGAACGTGAGCTTGAACGAGAAGAACAACGACGCCGCGTACGTCCCCGGCGGCTGGATGGACCACGTCGCCAGCTACTCGGCGCCGTCGCCGTACACCTTCGTGCTCAAGCTGACGCAGAGCTACAACCCGACATACCTGACCTACAACGGCTTGGCGACGATCACACCGATCCCACAGGCCGCCTGGGACAAGACCTCGGCGAGCGCGCCGGTCGGGAACTACGACATGACTGCGGCGGGGGCGAAGAAGGTCTACGCTTACCTGAACAGCGCGTCGATGTCGCTATCGACCTGGGCGACCAATCCCCTGTGGCAGGTCGTCGACGGACCGTGGCACCTCCAGCCGAAGACCGGCTTCCAGGTGACCGGGCAGACGATCTTCATCCCGAACCCGAAGTACTCCGGACCCGACAAGCCGAAGGTGAGCGAGTTCGAGGAGCTGCCGTTCACCAGCGACACCGCTGAGTTCAACGCCCTCGAGGCGGGCGACATCGACTACGGCTACATCCCCTCCACCGACACCGGTGCGGTCGGATCGCTGAAGGCGAGCGGATTCGCCATCGAGCCGTGGTACGAGTGGGGGATCACCTTCGCCGTCTTCAACTTCTCCAACCCGAAGTACGCGCCGATCGAGAACCAGCTGTACGTCCGCCAGGCGATGCAGAGCCTGATCGACCAACCCGCCTACATCTCGGCGATCCTGGCCGGCGACGGGACGCCGACCTACAGCCCGGTGCCGGTCTTCCCGCCGTCGAGCTTCCTCGGTCCCTCGGCGAAGACCAACCCGTATCCGTACGACCCCGGCAAGGCCAAGAGCTTGCTCGAGTCCCACGGATGGTCCGTGTCGTCGTCGGGCACCGACACCTGCGCGCGTCCCGGCTCGGGCAGCAACGAGTGCGGAGCCGGGATCGCCAAGGGCACGTCCCTCGCCATCCCCTTCCTCTACTCGAGCGGCTTCACCCAGATCAGCGACGAGGTGCAGGTGCTGCGCTCGGCGATGGCCTCGGCGGGGATCAAGCTCGTGCTGGCGGAGGCGCCCTTCAACACTGTGCTCTCCGACGGCTACGAGTGCATCGGCGAGACGACTGCCAAGTGCCCGGCGAGCTCGACGGCACTCAGCTACCTGTCGACGCCGTCGTACACCTACGTGCCGATCTACTACCCCGACGGCGACAGCCTCTTCGGCTGCGGCGGTGCCACGAACGCCGGGAACTACTGCAATCAGCAGGTCGAGCATCTGATCGAGCAGCTGACGACCCTGCCGGACCCGCAGTCGATCACGGCCTTCTACAAGTACCAGGCTCTGGTCGCACAGCAGCTCCCCGTCCTCTGGTTCCCGAACGCCGCCTACCAGATCTCGGCGATCTCCTCCAAGCTCGGCGGCGTCCTCGCTCAGGACTCGACGGCGCACATCTACCCGTCGTTCTGGCATCTCAAGTCGTGAGGGAAGACCGGTAGGTCCGTCGTGCAACAACCCACCGGCAGGGCGCCCGGCGACCAGCGCACAGCGCTGGGCTCGCCGGGCGCCTCCCCGGTGCCCGCCGGCCGGCGCGACGGCAGGCCGCAGCAACTGATCACCCCGGCGCCGTGACTCGCTACATCCTGCGTCGCAGCCTGCACACGCTCGCCGTGCTGGTCATCGTGACGATCATCGTCTTCACGATCCTGCACCTGCTCCCGGGCAGCCCGGCGCGCGCTCTCCTCGGCATCCACGCGACGCCGGGGGCGATACGCGCCTTCAATCAGGCGAACGGCTACAACCGCGCCCTGCCGGTTCAGTACCTGCTCTACGTCGACCACCTGCTGCACGGGAACCTCGGCTTCTCCTACCACCTGGACCAGTCGGTCGGCTCGCTGCTCTCCCTCGACCTGCCGAAGACGGCGCTGCTCGTCGGGACCTCCTACGTGCTGGCGCTGCTCATCGCCGTCCCGGTCGGCCTCGTGCAGGCGCTGAGGCGGAACCGTCCGATCGACCACGCTTTCACCACGCTGTCGTTCATCGGCTACTCCATGCCGACGTTCTGGCTCGGCATGCTGCTCGTGATCGCGTTCTCCATCAAGCTGCACTGGGTGCCGCCGGAGGGGCCGCAGGGGGCGAGCGTGACCGCGGTGCTGCACGAGCCACGAGCGCTCGTCCTTCCCGTGGCGACGCTGACGATCGTCACCGTGGCGCAGTTCAGCCGTTTCGTGCGCTCGTCGGCGATCGACAACCTGCTGCACGACTACATCCGCACGGCGCGGGCCAAGGGAGTGCCCCAGCGCCAGATCGTGATCCGTCACCTGCTTCGCAACAGCCTCTTGCCGATCGTCACCCTGATCGGTCTCAGCCTGCCCGCGGTCATCTCCGGCGCGGTCGTCGTCGAGGCGATCTTCAACTACCCCGGGATGGGCTGGCTGTTCTGGACCGCAGCCGGGGCACACGACTACCCGGTGCTGATGGGCTTCACCGTCGTCGTCGGCGCGGCCACGGTGATCGGCAACCTGCTCGCCGACGTCACCTACGCCATGCTCGACCCCCGGATCAAGTACTCCACGCCATGACGGCGGCGATCTTCGGTTCCGCGGACCCTGTGGTCGACGACGCCGGCGCCCCCGCACACGTGCGGGAATCGGGCTCGTTGCTGCTCGTCCGCCAGTTCCTCCGCCAGCGCCTCGGTGTGGTGGGCCTGGCGCTGATCGTGCTCATGGCGCTCTTCAGCTTCGTCGGCCCGCTGGTCTACCCGACCAACCAGACTGCGACGAACCTGCTGCAGATCAACCTCCCCCCGAGCGGCGCGTTCCCGCTCGGTACGGACTCCGTCGGCTACAACGAGCTCGGTCGGCTGATGGTCGCCGGCCAGCCCTCGCTCGAGGTCGGCTTGGCGGCCGCCTTGATCGCCGTGCTGATCGGGACGTTGTGGGGGGCGCTGGCGGGCTTCGTCGGCGGCTGGCTCGACACCGTGATGATGCGCATCGTCGACGGCTTCGTCGCCATCCCGACCGTGCTGCTCGTGCTGCTGCTCGCCGCGATCGTCACCCCGACGGTGCTCACGACGATCCTCGTGCTCGGGGCGGTCTCCTGGCTGATCACCGCCCGCCTCGTGCGCAGCGAGGTGCTCGTGCTGCGCACCCTGGACTACGTGCAGGCGGCGAAGATGGTCGGCGAGACGCCGGCCCGCATCGTGTTGCGCCACCTCGTGCGCAACGTCGTCGGGACAGTCGCCGTGCAGGCGACCTTCGAGGTCGCCAACGCCATCCTGCTGCTCGCCGCGCTGAGCTTCCTCGGCCTCGGCCCCCAGCCGCCGGCGGTCAACTGGGGCGGGATGCTCACCTCGGGCTTGCAGTACATCTTCGACGGCTACTGGTGGCAGGTCTACCCGGCGGGGCTGTGCATCGTCATCACGGTGGTGGCCTTCAACCTGCTGGGCGACTCCGTGCGCGACATGCTGGAGGTGCGCCTGCAGCAGGACCGCGGACACGGATGAGCCACCGGGCCGGCGAACAGGTCCGGTACGACGAGGAGGACGATCGATTGTGAAGGTGCACATCTCCGTCGACATGGAGGGCATCGCCGGCGTTGCCGCGGCGCACGACACGACGCTCGGCGCGCCGCACTACGAGTACTGCCGTCGCCTGATGACGGCCGAGTGCAACGCGGCGATCGAAGGGAGCTTCGACGCAGGAGCAAGCGAGGTACTCGTCAATGACTCGCACGGGACGATGCTCAACCTCGTGCAGGAGGACGTCGACCTGCGCGCCCGCGTGATCCGCGGCAGGCCCAAGCACTTCGGCATGCTCGAGGGCCTCGACGCGGACACCGCGACGACCCTGTTCGTCGGCTACCACGCTGCGGCGGGGCGGGGCGACGGCGTGCTCAACCACACGATGCGTAGCCGGGACGTGCTCGGCGTCTTCCTCAACGACGAGCCCGCCGGCGAGCTACGGCTGAATGCCGCCCTCGCCGGCTGGCACGGCGTGCCCGTCGCCCTCGTCACCGGTGACGACGTGGTCTGCGAGGAGGCGCGGGACTGCCTCGGCGACGTGGAGACCGTGGAGGTCAAGCAGGCGATCGACAAGTACGCCGCAGCGTCGCTGCATCCCATCCGCGCCCAGCAGCTGATCCGTGAAGGGACGCAGCGTGCCCTGTCGCGGCTCGGGGAGCTGCGTCCCTATCGCGTCGAGTCGCCGACGACGCTGCGCGTCAGCTGGAGCTCGACGACCACCGCGGCGATGTGCGAGGACATCCCGGGCATCAAGCGGGTCGCCAGCCGCGATGTCGAGTACACCTCGAGCAGCTATCCCGAGCTCTACCGGCTGCTGCGCGTCATGCTGCAGGTCGCCGCCTCGCTCGCCGCCGTCCCCTACACCTACGACTGATCGGGGGGCGGCCCGATGACCGAGCAGACGACCGAGGACGCGGCCCAGCCGGGCGAGCTGACGCCGTTCGCACGCTTCGTCGCCCGCGCCGAGCAGATCGCCGCCCGCCGCGTCTTCGAGGCGGGCGTGCCCATGCGCGACGGGGTCGAGCTGGCGGCCGACGTCTACCTCCCCGAGGACCTTCCCAGCGACGGCGTCCCAGCGATCGTCGAGGTGACCCCCTACGACAAGGGCAACGCCGTCCTGTTCGCCGACGACTCGCAGCTCTACCAGTCCAACGGCTATGTCTTCGTCGTCGTCGACGTGCGCGGCCGGGGGAAGTCCGAAGGTGAGTGGGCCGCGCAGGTCAACGACGCCAAGGACACCCACGACGTGATCGAGTGGGCCGCCGCCCAGCCGTGGTGCAACGGGAAGGTGGGCACCACAGGCCTGAGCTACATGGGCTGGGTGCAGTGGGCCGGCGCCTCGGAGCACCCGCCGCACCTCGCGGCGATGGTCTCGACCTCCGCCGCCGGCCGCTGGCAGCAGGAGATCCCGTACACCAACGGCATCTTCCAGATGTACTTCGCCTGGTGGTGCGTGACGACGCGGCGGCGTATCCAGGACGCGCACCGCCGCCAGCAGCTCGACATCGACGCGCTGTTGTTGACGCTGCCCTTCGGGGCGATCGGCGAGGTGATCGACGGCAGCGGGCCGAGCTGGGAGATCCTGAGCGGGACGCCGACGCTCGACGAGCTGTGGCGGTCGTTGCGCTACGACGACCGCTACCACGAGATCGACGTTCCCTGCCTGCACGTCACCGGCTGGTACGACCAGGAGGACCTCCTCGGCGCCTTCCACCATTACGAGAAGATGATCGAGGCGTCCCCGGCGCGTGACTCCCAGTACCTGCTCGTCGGGCCCTGGAGCCACGTCAAGTCGCGCTACCCCGACCACGAGTGCGGCGGCGTGGAGTTCGGCCCCGCTGCCGCCTACGACATGGACGGGGAGCACCTGCGCTTCTTCGACCACTTTTTGAAGGGGGTGGACAACGGCGTCGGCGAGCTCGACCGGGTGCGCATCTTCGAGCCCGGCACCAACCTCTGGCGGGGCGCGTCGGCGTGGCCGCTCTCCGACGGCGTCGCCTCCTGGTACCTCGCCCCCGGCTCGCTGCTCGACGAGCGGCCGGAGAGCGAATCGAGCGAGGCGTATCGCTACGACCCGCTCGACCCGGCGCGCACGACGATGGACGTGCGTCGCTATTTCTTCGAGGACATCGCCCTCGACCAGACCGAGAACGAGGCGCGCCCGGACGTGCTGTGCTACACGAGCGCGCCGCTCGGCCAGGCGCTGACGGTCTCGGGCTGGCCGAGCCTGGAGCTCTTCGCCTCCTCAGACGGCGACGACACCGACTGGCACGTCAAGCTCACCGACGTCACCCCGGACGGCAGGTCGTTGCGTGTCACCCAGGGTTGCCTGCGGGCGGCGTGCAGAAACTCGCTCGAGAAACCGGAGCCGCTCGTGCCCGGCCAGGTCGAGCGCTTCGCGATCGAGCTGTGGCCCACGCACCACGTCTTCCTCCCCGGTCACCGCCTACGGGTCACGGTGACGAGCAGCGACTTCCCGTGGTTCGCCCGCAGCCTCAACCGCTTCGGGCTGCCGCACGAGCTCGCCGAGCCCCGGGTCGCGATCAACGAGGTTCACCACGGTGCAGCCCGGGCGTCACGGCTCGTGCTGCCGGTCGAGGGGATCGCTCGCTCGGCGACGGTCTGAACGCCGGCGTGCAGCTCAGGAGAACCGGAGGGTTCTCGCGAGCACCTCCCTCGCGACGTCGCTCAGCGGGCGGTCGTGGACGAAGGCGTGGGAGCGTAGCCGGATCATCGCCTCTGCGATCGTCACGCCGAGCTGGACCGAGACCGCACCAGCAGCCCTGTGCACGTCGAGGTGGAGCTCGGTGCCCGACTCGAGCTCGTCGGCGAGCGCCCCGCTCGGGGCGTCTCGCTGGACGTCGAGCACCCAATGGGTGATGACCTTGGCCATCTCGAGCCCACGAGCAAGCTGATCAGCGTTCAGCACTCCGGGTTGGTCGCGGTAGAGGTCGAGGGCGCCGAGCCGTATGACACCGACCCGCAATGGGAACGAGAAGACGCCGCGTACGCCGCAGTCGACCGCTTTCGGTCCAAAGGCGAGCCAGCGCGGCGTCACCGGATCCACCAGGTCTGGCTCGCTCACCACCCGGTCGCAGTGGTATGCGTCCACGCCCGGACCCTCGCCGAGGGCGAATTGCAGCTCCTCGATGAGCGCGCTGACCGCGTTGCCGGTGCAAAGCGACCCTCGATGCTTGTCGTCCGACATGAGCATGACGCCGCTGCCGGAGACGCCGATGAACTCCGAGCTCACCTCGCACAGGCGGCTCGCCGATGGTCCGCCGTCCTCGCCCGCCGCGAGCTCCGCCAAGATGCGACCACGCAGGTCAGCAACCATGGTAAGAGACTACCGCGCTTTCCGCCGCGCTGCTCCTCTGCGGGCTCGGGCAACGCCGCTGAGGGCCCCCTGCCACCGCTCGCAGGCCGCCGATCAGGGGCTGCCGAGCGACCTCGTCGTCCACACCCGCGGGTCGACCCCGCCATCGATGGCACGACGCGCCGCCTCGGACAAGAGGAGGTCGTTGCGGCGCGCATATCTGCGCAGACGGACGAAGGCTTCTACCAAGTCGACACCTGCGCACTGGAAGATCACGCCCTTGGCCTGCTCGATCAGCACGCGCGAGGCCAGCGCTTCATTGAGCTGCTCATCCATCGGCCTCCCGCCCAGCATGCGCTGAGAGTGCACGAGGCCGACGACTGCGAGATCCGCGATCGCCTGCGCGATCGCCATGTCGTCTTCGTCCATCGCATTGGGCCGAGCGCCCAGCAAGATCAGCGCGCCGACGACGTTCTGCTGCAGACGCAGCGGCAGACCCCACACCGACTGGAACCCCGCGGCGAGGGCGAGCAGCGAGAAGCGCGGCCAGCGCGTGCCCCTCACCGACAGACGATCGTGGCTGACGTTCTCGCCGGTGAGGAACGCTTCGAGGCCGGGGCCCTCCTGCAGCTCGAGCAGCTCGAGCAAGAGTGTCTCCTCGCTCGACGACGCGAGCAGACGCAGCTGACCCGAGGGGCCGGCGAGCACGACACCAGCAGAGGAGACTCCGAGGTGACTCACCGCGCGCTCGGTGAGCCCCGTCAGCAACTCGACCACGTCGAAGACGCCGGAGAGCGCGCGAGCCACCTCCACGAGCGAGCGGAGAACTGCAGCCTCGCGACTCATGCCGGCGTCCCGAGGCGGGCACTGGGCCGAGGCTGGATCATGCGGTTCCGGACCTTCTCCTGACGACACCATCGACGGTGATGGGTAGCTGGCGTCGGTCGAGAGACGTGCGGGCGGGCAAGTACCTCGCGACGGGGACGCTAGACCGGTGGCGGTGCTAGTGCCAGCTGTGCAGAGCAGCTTGATGACGCGCAATCACGTCGGCAGCCGCGCATGGTCGACTTGCTCAGCCGTAGCGCAAACGTGCCGGACAAGCCGAGATCCCTCGTGGCCGTCGATCTGATGGCGGGGTGCAAACAGTCGTCTAGAGGAGCACGCCGGAGACTGCATCGGTTGCACGGACGCGCACATTAGCGGGAATCGCTCGGCAAACGGTGGAATTGGTCCTCGGCGAGCGGAAAGCCACGAGGAGTAAGCAATCGAACACACCGAGGGACACTCGCTCGAGCGAGACGGCCTCGCGATGGTCGAGCGCCCGCCCGAGCGGCGCGCCGTGCGCGAGCGCTGCAGCTCGAGGGACTGGCGAGCTGCAGCGCTCGCGGCGCTCAACGCGTGCGCCGCCGCTCTCGCCGGTGCATCCCGGCCGCCGAGACCGGCGACAGCGGGCGACCGAAGGGATCGATGAACAGGGCGCAGGGGCCGCTGGCGCTCGGGACGCTGCCCTCGAGGAGCTCGATGTCGTAGCTGAGCACGTCCGCCTTCAGCTGAGGATCCCGGATGACAACCACTGCATCCTGAGGAGGCCGGTCACCGGGCTCGGCGAAGGACAGAACTGCGTTCGGCGGGTTCTTCGCGAAGCTGTTCTCGCCCTCCCCCCAGTTCTCGACGAACTGGCGCGACGACAGGTGGCCGACCTCCCGCCCTGGACGATCGGCGAAGTACAGCGTCGACGGCGACAGGCCCTGCAACCTGATGCTTCCTTTGTCGCTGGTCATCCTGGCCGCGGTCTGGACGAACAGTGCTTCCATGTCCTCGAGCTGTTGCTCTGTGACCTGACTCATCTGGCCTCCTCGGTCGAGCGACCGCCCGGCGTCGCAGCTTTCGACTGCGACGCCGATGTCGGCTCGTCATAGGCTCCCAGCTCTTCGAGCGTCAGGTATCACCTGAATGTGGTGATCTTCAGCCTGAATGTGGTGATCTTGAGCCTGGGTGCGGTGATCTCGCCGAAGGCGAGATCGAGCGCGCCGCCGTCCCGCCCGCCGCCCGCCGCCCGCCGCCCGCCGGGGCACTCGACACGCCCGCTCGCTCGTCATCCCGCGGCGGTGAGGACGACGTGGTGGCGAAGAGCCTTGCCGCCCGCCGGCTTGACGATCGCAACGGCCCCCATGCGGTGCCGCACGGCGAAGATCCCCCGGGAGTCGAGCGCCACGCGGATCGGCGCCCGCGCACCCGGCTTCACGGAGCCCCGTGCGGAGCCGACGCCTTCGTTCGGACGGTCGTCGTGTACCTCAAGACGACACTCATCTTGCAAGCGCTTCGACGCGGGTCATGACAGGCCAGCGGCAACAGGACGTATCCCGCCGGCGTCAGGGCGACCCGTGCGAGCGGCATCGGCAGCGACAGCGACGACGCCGTTGTCGTGGCGGGCGTCTTCGACGCCGCGGTCGCCCGCCCCGTTGCGCAGAGCTGCTGTACGAGGCCGGTCCCCGCCGCGTTGGCAGCGATCGGCGAGCCGAGCCCCGTTGCCATGCTGTAGCCGTTGCCGGCGACCGCCGGGTAGGAGCCGCCGTTCAGCCCCGAGTAGTCGTTGTCCGTCGGGAAGGCGAGATTGCCGGAGCTGCCGACCGACAGCTGGTGAAACGCCTCGGCGTAGTCGGTGCCGGCCAGCCGGTAGAGCGACGGGTTGAGGAAGCCGAGTGATCCACCATTGCTCGTGCACGCCGTCGACGAGTCGCCGAGGGCGATCATGGCGGCCCACAGCGGGGAGGCAGCGCTCGTCCCGCCCACCGGCTGCCAGCCACCGGCCGCACCGCCCTGGCCGCTGTAGTACATCAGGTAGCCCCAGGCGGGATCCGCCGACGCCGACACGTCGGGAACCTGCCGGCAGTCGCCCGACGACGCCGAGCACGGTGCGCCGCTCGATTCGGAACCGATCACGCCGACGTCGCTCGAGGCAGCGGATTGGTAGGACGGCATCGGCCAGGCCTTCGAGACCCCGCCCCCGCTCGCACCGTCGTGCCCGTTGCCTTCTTCGCCGTCGTTCCAGACACCTTCCCCCGTCGGCGAGCCGGTGGTCACCGCTGCGGTGGACTGCAGGCTCGTCCCACCGACGCCGGTGACGTAGGGCTGGCTCGCCGGGTCCTCGACGGCGAGCGAGGTGTCCGAAGAGGAGGACGAGGACGACGGGTCGTAACAGCCTGCCGAACCGGAGTCGCCCGAGCTCGAGAGCACCGTCTGGCCCTGGGACGCCGCCTGCTGGAACAGGGTGTTCTCGGCGGTGAGGTCCGAGGTGGGCACCTCGCTCTCGCAAACCCCGTACGAGTTGGAGATGACCTGCGCCTTGTCCTGGGTGACGATCGCGCTGAGAACGTCGTAGCCGTCCTGCATGCTGTCGCCGGCGCCCTGGTACACGTCGATCGTTGCGCCGGGCGCCAGGCCGGCCACGGTCTCGATGTCGAGAGCTGCCTCGCCGGCACCGGCGTTCGAGCCGCCGCCGAGGCCCTGCCCTCCGTCGACGGCGATGTAGTTCACGCTCGGCTGGGGGCCGCTCGCGCCGACGCACCGCAGGTAGGTGCTGACGTCGCTCTGCAGGTCGGGATCGAGCTCGGCGAGGGCGACCGTGACGCCCTGTCCGTCATCGCCTGCGGCGTAGTAGGGGTCGAAGCCGTAGTACGAGGCGAGCTGGTTCGATCGCCAGGTTGCGCCGTACTGGCTCAACATGCTGGCCTGCTCACTCGACTCGCAGCTGCTCGCCACCGAGCCGTCGGCAGCGCGCAGGGTCGGGGAGGCAAGCGGCGGTCGGCTGGCCCGAGGCGAGACGCGCTGCAGCGGCGAGGTCAGCTGCGCGATGGAGTCGAGCCCGACGATGCCCTCGACCGCAGGCGCGATCGCGCCCGGCAGACGAGGGGCTGACGCGTTGGCGAAGACCGTCCGCCCGCTCGGCAGGTCGTAGCGGGACAGCCCGGTGGCGAACGCTCGCTCGGCGGCGCCGGCGGTCGTCCGCACCGCGATCGCCAGGTGGTTCGCGGTGACGCCGGCCACCCGCAGCCCTTCGTCGCGCAGCGCAGCCTCGGTCGAGCTCACCTCGCTCGGGCCGGCGCCGAAGCGCGCGGCGAACTCACCCGGCGCCAGGTAGTGGCGGTACAGCGGCGAGGACGGGTTCGAGACCGCGTTGGCGAAGGCCGACAGCTCGCCGGGGTCGCGCGGCCGGAGGACCACGGTGAGGTCGAGACGGGTGTCGGTGGCGACCGCACCGGCGAAGCGGGCGCCACGCATCGCCGGAGCGACTCCGAGGCGCATGAACTGCGGGCGCGGGGATGCTCCGGCGCTGCCCACGACCCCGACGACGCCGGCGCCGGTCGTGGCCAGCAGTGCCGCCGTCACCGCGGCCAGTCTTCGGAGTCGGCCACGCTTGGAGGATCCACAGCTCGACGCACCGTCGCGTCCTGAGCTCACGCGTCGATAGGGCAGATTTTTTTCCCTCATGGGCGCAATGTGCTACCCGATCGGGCAGTCGTCGAGCACGCGCCCGGAGCTCTCCGAGGCGGCAACGAACCGCCTGAGCTGCGCTGATCGGTCCGGATTTTTTTTTCGATTCCATGTCGATCCGCGGTAGTTCGGATGACGCTGAGGAGCTCGGACACCGTCGGTGCCCTCGCGCCCACCCCCGGCGACCGAGCGATCGCAGGCCGCGAGCGTTGCGGCGAAGCGTCAGCGGCGATCGACCGGGCGGCCCGTCTGGCCATCTCCGCGGATCCGCTCTGAACGGCGTTGGCGGCTGCCGTGCGTCACATCAGCGGAGGCACCGCGGCGCGCGATGGGCACACGAATGAGCGAGGGGCCGGACCTGCCGAGCGCAGTCGTGAATGCCGCCTCGACCGCGTCGAGCGTCGCGGCGGACTCGGCCTGCACACCGTAGCCGCGGGCGATGGCGACGACGTCGATGCCCGGAATGTCGAGGCCAGGCACGCCGGAAGTCTGCTCGAACACCTCGAACGCCTTGAGGATCGCGTACTCGGCGTTGTCGGGGACGATCACGATCAGGCGGAGCGAAGCCCGCGCCGCGGTCCACAGTGCCTGGATGCTGTAGTGCAGGGACCCGTCGAGTGCAGGGACCCGTCGCCGATGACGGCGACAACGGGGCGAGCTCGGCCGGAGGTCTGTTCCGCCAGGGCGTGACCGACCGCAGCGGGAAGCCCCTAGCCGAGTGCGCCGCTGGCGAAGGTGTAGAAGCTCGCCGGCTGGCGGATCGGCCAACGCCGAGCCAGGTCGCTCGAGTTGGAGGGTGATTCCTCGACGAGCACGGTCGCGGCGGGGGCCAGTGCCGCCAGCCGCTCGAACAGCTGATCGGCGCTCAACTCGCCCCCGCCAGCAACGGGCGGGGGCGGCGCCGGCCGGGGGGGCGGAGGGCTCCAGGACGGCTCGAAGCCGCTCAGCTGCTCTCCCAGCATCCCGAGCGCGAGCGCGGGGTCCCCGATGATGGCATCGCCGACGACGGCCTTGGCGGCTTCGTCGGGCGAGTCGGTGACCTGGCGAAGCCGCGCGCCGGCGGGCAGCGCCGGCGCGCGCTCGTAGGGGTAGTAGCGGAAGACCTGGGCGCCGAACACCGCGACGAGGTCGTGGCCCGCCAGCTCGTCGGCCAGCTTGGCCGGGGAGAAGGTGAGGCGCCCTCGATAGAGGGGGTGGTCCTCGGGCAAGGAGATCCGCTCGGGGCTGGGGGCTGACCACACCGGCAGCTGGAGCAGCTCGGCGACGCGCAGCGCAGCGTCCCAGCCGCCGAGACGCTCGACCGAGCCGCCGAGCACGAGGACCGGGTTGGCTGCCGCGCGCAACTCCTCGGCGAGAGCGCTGATCGCGCCACCCTCGGGAGCGACCGTCGTGCTGACCTTGCGGATCGGGAACGAGTCCTCCGCAGGTCGGGACCAGTCGTCGAGCGGCAGGGAGAGGAACACAGGTCCCTGTGGCGGAGCCGACGCGACGGCAAAGGCCCGAACCATCGCCGCAGGAACGTCCTGCGCACGCACGGGCTCGTAGGCCCACTTCACCCATGGCCTCGGGGTGATGGTCGGATCGACCGCCGTGAGCCACGGCTCGTGGAGGAGCATCTCGCGGGTCTGCTGGCCCGCTCTGGTGCAGACCCCCACCCGCAACCAAGCTCGCGACCGCGGTCGTCAGGGTGCCGGTGAGATACGTGGTCGACAACGTGGTGCCGACGTGGAGCATTGCGGCGGCTTGAAGGCCGATCGCGATCGACGTGAGCGCGAGCGGCCGTCGTACATGTGCAGATCCGTACCGCAGATCGCGCTCGAGGTCACGCGGACGACGACGTCGGTCTGCTCCTGCATCTCGGCATCACCAACCTCGTGCACGCTCACCGTGCGGGTGTCGTCGAACACACGGCCTTCATCTCGATCGCTCCCTGTTCAACCGGGACGCATCCGCCGACTCGGCGCGCGTCGATCACGATCGCGACGTCGTGCCCTCGCCACACTCCTTGCCGGAACGTCGGTATGCGTACGTGTCAACCGTTCCCGTCGTCAACCGTTCGAGCCATGCCGGGCGGGGTGACCAGCTCGCAGAAAGGATGGGCTCGGCGGTCGCAACGGGCATCCCGCGCCCGCGTGCGCTCGCGCTGTGGGCGGACGCTGCACGCGGGCGCGTGATGTCGTGGCGCGAGCTTGGCGCGAGCGTCTGGATCTGGATTTCAGCTCGGCTGAAGGCGGATCGGGTTGGCTCGGCCGAGGCGGGATCTACGAACGGCCTCCGTCGCGGAGCCTCGAATCCTCAAGGAGGTCGTCCCATGAGCACCGGCGTCGTGCGGGTTTCCGACGCAACGGACTTGCAGCGTGCGATCGATCAGCGCGCCGCGCACATCGTCGTGACCGGCGAGGTCTCCGGCATGCCGATGGTCACTCTCGGCGAGGGCCAGCGCCTGAGCGGCGGGACGCTGCGCTTCGGCGCGAGCGGCGTCCGGCTGACGCGCGACAACCTGCTCGAGGACATCACCATCCTCTGCCCCGAGCACGAGCGTGCTGTGCTCAACGACACCTCGGTTCCCGACTTCGGGACGCTCTCGTTGCGCGAGGTGCGCACCGAGGGCCAGGCGCTGCTGTGCGCTCGCGATGCGACGCGTGCCGGGCGAGTCCTCGTCGAGGGCCTGGTGGTCGCGGCGGCGGATCTGCGCGGGCGCGAGCTGAGGCCGCACGGATTTGGGGTCGACGTCCTGCAAGGGGCATTCACGCTGTGGAACCTGCAGGATTCCGGCGAGCTGACCGCCGAGCTGACGCGAATCAGCGCAGGCTCCAAGGATCGGCCGGTGCGAGGCAGCGGCGTCTTCGTCGGCGGGCAAGGCGACTGGCGGGGCAAGTCACGAGGTGGTCAGGTCCGGGTCTCGCGACTGACCACCGGGGAGATCCACGCCGACGGCGGGATCCCGCCGCTCACGCCGGACCTGATCAGCGGCGGGGTGTTCGTCATCTACTCCGGGATCGTCGAGGAGGTCGAGAACCTCGGGCCGGTGACGACCTACGGCACGAACGACATGGTCCTCGACAACTGGGGAAGCGTGCGCAGCTGGATCGCCCGGTCGCCGATCACCTCCTACGGTCCGAGCGGCATCGGCTTCGTCCAGTTCGCCGAGCTGGGAAGCCTTCACGTCGCGGCGCCGATCGAGACCTTCGGGACGGGCGCGCGCGGCTTCAACGTCTACGACGGCTCGCTCGACGAGGCGCGCTTCGAGTCGATCACGACCCACGCCGACGCGGGCGTCGGCATCCAGATCAGCCGCAAGATCAGGAAGCTGACGATCGACGCTGACGTCCGGACCGCTGGAGGCGCCGGCGACACGCTCGTCAAGGGCAAGGTGACCCGACTGCCGGCCTACGCCATCAGCATCCAGCCGACCGGCGAGATCGACGAGCTCGAGGTGGGGGGATCGCTCGTGACGTCGGGCGACGACGTGACGACGCTCCAGATCCAGGGCGAGGTCAAGACGGCACACGTCGGCGGCCACATCGTGGCGAGCGGCCGCGGTTCACAGCCCCTCGCCGTCGAGGGCGGCCACATCGACCTCGCGCAGATCAGCGACCGGGTCGGTGCATAGACAGCGCTCCTGGCAGTCGACAGGGCGCCGACTGGACGGAGCACGTCGACGCCAGCACGTCGACGGCCGGTCAGCCACCACGTCCGCCGCCCGAGAGCTCGCCGGGCAGCTCGCCAGTCTCGTCGTCGAGCGCGCCGAGCTCGGCGAAGAGCGCCAAAGACTCGAGAGCGGCCTCTTCGTCGAGGACCGCCATGGCAAAGCCGACGTGGACGATCACGTAGTCGCCGACCCGCGCTTCGGGCACGTAGGCAAGGCAGCAGTCCCGGATCAGGCCGGCGAAGTCGACCGTTCCGGTTCTCAGCCCCGGTCCGCCGGCGAGCGCGACGATGCGTCCTGGCAGCGCGAGGCACACGATTCAGCCCTCCACCGTCGGCTCGGCCCTGCCCTGGCCGGATGATGCGAGACTGATTCGGTGCACGAACAAGGGCTGCTCGCCCCCGTCGTGCGCGCTGGCTGCGCAGGCTCTCGCGGACGCCGGGGCGTCGACGGTGACGGTCGTCGCCGTGCGCGTCGGGGCACTCGCCGGCGTCACGCCCGACGGCCTCGAAGGAGCGTGGGAGCTCGCCACCGCCGGCTCCGCGGTGGAGGGGGCGCGCTTGCTCGTCGAGGCGGTGCCGGCAGCGGTCTTCTGCCCGGCGTGCGCCGGCGAGCAGGAGATCGACGCCTTCTACGCGCTGCGCTGCCCGGTGTGCGGCACCCCGACCGGAGATCTGGTACGTGGCCGTGAACTCGAGGTGGCCTACGTCGAGCTGGACGTGCCCGAGCACGGCTGACCCCCCCGCTGCGCAGGCCGGCCGATCCCACCGGCATCGTCGTCTGCCCACCAGCACCGCAGCACCTCTCGTGCCAGCGCAACGGCCGCCGGTACCGCCGCCGCCACGGCGGGGCTCAAGGTGACGCGAAGGTCGATGTCGCCAGGCGTGAGGCCGACCACCGCGACGCGGTCCGGTTCCGTGCCGCGCAGGCGGGCGGCGACGAGGACGTCGAACAGCCCCACCTGATGGGCGGAGAGCTTTCCCCGCAGCAGACGCGGCAGCTGGTCCCCGCACAAGTGCACGACGGTTCCCGGCGGACCGTCGCCCGCGACGGCGTCGAGCACGAGCAGCGAGCGGGCGTCCTCCAGCAGGGGCAGCAGCGACATGCCGATCGTGCCGCCGTCGACGAACTCCACCGGATGCTCGAGACCGGCAGCCATCAGCTGTTCCAGCAGGACGATGCCGATGCCGTCGTCTCCCATGATCGGGTTGCCGATGCCGAGCACCGTCGTGCCTCGCCGGGTCCGAGCCTCGCCCGTCACAGAGCCTCGCCCGTCACAGAGCCTCGCCCGTCACAGCGAGGGATCGTCGACGGGGTGCGATCCCCGGCGAAGCCAGATCCCGCCGCTCACCATCGAGGAGAGACCGCCGTCGCGATCGATGGTGTCGGCCCTGATCACGATGTAGACGTGGAGCACCACGAACACCCAGAAGAGCAACATGATCAGGTAGTGGACGAGCCGCACATCGGGAGCCCCGAGCCAGGACACCGGGAGCTCGAACCATCTCCAGAACCCGCTGTGCGCGTTGTACAGGCCGTAGAGCGCAAGACCGGTGATCACCTGCACGAGGGCCATGACGTACACGAAGCTGTAGGTCAGCTGCTGGAGCGGGTTGTGCGCGATGTAGGTGGGGGCCTCGTCGGGGTGCACGAGCAGGTAGGCAGAGAGGGTCTTGCTGAGGTTGCGCACGTCCTTCCTGCTCTTCAACGGAAAGAGGGTCGACCATCGGACGTAGCGGTCCCGCGAGAAGAACAGGAGATAGAAGCGAATCGCGCCGATCGTGATCCAGGCGAAGGCGACGGTGTAATGGACGAGCCGGACGTATCCGATGAAGTACCCGGGTGAGGCGCTGGCCGGCGAGGAGGAGCCGAGGAACGGATCGGCGATGTAGAAGCCCGTCATCGTCAGCACGACGATCGCCGCCAGGTTCAGCCAGTGCAGCCAACGCAAGGTGGCCGGCCAGACCGGGACGCGCACCCAGTCCTCGGGCCTGCCGGTGGCATCGGCGCGGAACCCCTTGGCGCGCACCGTGCGCACGGGCACGAAGCCGTGAACCTCGATGGGTCCGGACGAACCGTCCGCCAGCACCGGGGCCGAGGCGACACCGAGGGGACGGTACCCGCGGCGTTCGAAGGCTCCCGCGTTCTTCTTCAAGACGAGCCGCCGGTCGGGCCCGAGGCCCGCCGCGGACATGACCGAACGAAGCTCGCCCCTCAGGATCCTCAGCTCCGCGCCCGGCGCGCCGTCTGGCCGGGCGCCCTCCCTGAGCAGCGTCACGCTGAGCCTTCGCGAGGGAACAGCGGGCTCGAAGTCCTCGACGGTGGCGGCAGGACGCTCGGCCTCCGCCGGCATCGTCCTCGCCGCAGCGGCCAAGGCGACGTCGACCGGATCGCCGGATGCCGGGGGGGCGGCCGCCGCGGCCAGCGCCATCAGCCGGGCGGCGCTGATCGAGCCCAGCGTCACCGGCTGGCCGATCTCGATGCGACCCCGCCCCCGCCGGTCGGGATGTGGGCGTTCGGGGTCGAGGGTCGCGACGCCGCCGTCGTCGCGCCAGGGCGCGGTCATGGGGAGACGACCGAGAACAGCTCGCCCCCCTGTGGGTCGAGCACGTGGACGCCACAGGACATGCAAGGGTCGAAGGAATGGATGGTCCGCAGCGGCTCGAGCGGCTGATCGGGCATCAGCAGCGGGTGCCTGCCGCCGTTGGCGAGCGAGTACTCGAAGGGGCCGAGCTGGCCCTTCGGGTCCCGGCCGCCGGCCGACCAGGTGCTCGGCACCACGCACTGGTATCGGGCGACCGTGCCACCTTCGACCGTGCACCAGTGGCTCAGGTTGCCTCGGGCGACCTCGGCGAAGGAGTAGCCGCTCGCCCGATCCGGCCAGGTCGACGGTTCCCACTTGTCGGGGTTGAACACGTCGGTCTGCCCGACCCCGATGTTGGCGACGAAGCGCGTGAACACGACGTCGAGCAGCATCTCCGAGAGCGTGACGGCCTCCATCGCCCGGGCGACGACGCGCCCGGCGGTCGAGTTCAGCTGCGCCAGGCCGATGCCGAGCTTGGCGAGCGACTCGTCCACGAGGGCCCTCGTCGGCGCGTGTCCCTGGGCGTGGGCGAGCAGGAGGCGCGCGATCGGACCGACCTGGACGACCCTGCCGTCGTAGCGGGGTGCCTTGGACCAGGAGTACTTGTCGCCTCCGGCGACCCAGCTCCACGGCAGGTCGGGACCGCTGTAGTCCGGGTTCGTCTCGCCGCGGGCGGGGGGCAGGCCGATCTCGTCACCCTCCTCGTAGCTGTACCAGGCCGAGGAGACGTACTCCTCGATCTTGGCCGGGTCGAAGGCCGTGACCGTGCTGAGGTCGCCGTCGAGCAGCAGGCCTGGGGCGATCGGGCTGAGGGCAGGGCGCGTCCTGGCGACGGCCGGGTCGCCGCCGTAGGTCGCGCCCGCCATGCCCACGGCCATGAAGCTCGGCGCAGACGCCCCGATGCCGAACCAGTCCTTGTAGGCGCCCATGATGGCGAGCACGTCGGGGAGGTAGCAGGACCTCACGAAGTCGACCGTTTGCTGCAGCCAGGCGCCGACCTGGTCGATCTTCACCTGGTTGATCGTCGCCTCGTTGTCGAGGTTGATCGAGCACGCCATGCCGCCGACAAGGAAGTTGGGGTGGGGGTTCTTGCCGCCGAACACGGTGTTGATGCGGATCATGCTGCGCTGGAACTCGAGAGCGTCGAGGTAGTGGGCGACCGCCATGAGGTTGGCCGCGGGTGGCAGGCGGTAGTCGGGGTGATCCCAGTAGCCGTTGGTGAAGATGCTGAGCTGACCGCTCTCGAGCACCCCCTGCAGGGTCGCCTTCACCTCTTGCATGCGCCCGAGCGAGTTGCCCGGCCAGGTGGACCCGATGCTGTCGGCGAAGTCGACCGCGGCCTGCGGGTCGCCCGCCGCCGCGCTCTTGACGTTGACCCAGTCGAGCGCGTGCAGGTGGTAGAAGTGGATCACGTGGTCCTGCACGATCTGGCTGCCGAGGACCATGTCGCGTATCAGCTCGGCCTGCTCGGGGGGCGGGTAGCCGAGCGCGTCCTCCACGGCGACGATCGACGCGACGGCATGCACCACCGTGCACACGCCACAGATGCGCTGGGTGAACGCCCACACGTCACGGGGGTCACGCCCCTTCACCACCAGCTCCACGCCCTTGAACTGGGTGACCTCGGACCACGCGTTGGTGATCGTTCCCCCGTCCACCTCCATCTCGATGCGCAGGTGGCCCTCGATGCGGGTGATCGGATCGATCACCACCCGCCGCGTGGCCATCAGGAGTCGCCCCGTTCGCCCTCGCCGGCCGTGTCGGTGCGACCGGTCTTGTCGCCCGCGCCGGGGTCGGCCGGCGCCGCCGGCCTGCGAGCGGGTGGAGCCAGTGCCACCCATTCGGCGTCGCCGAAGACGGCCAACGGTTCCTCCGCTCGTGTCTTGCGGTCGCGCCACCAGCGGGTGCCTGCCGTCGCCGCGGCGTGCAGCCCGACGCCGAGCGCCGTCGCGCCGAGCAGCGCCACGCCGACCTCGTTGGCCGTGGACTCGACGCCGAGGCCCGGCACCCCGGGCAGCTGGTGGTAGAAGGGCGTGAAGCGGTCGAAGAAGTCCAGCTCGGTGCAGCCGATGCACGGGTGACCGGCGCCGATCGGGAAGTCGGTGCCGAGGTTCCACTTGATGATCGGGCAGGGGCTGAAGGTGTCCGGACCCTTGCATCCGACCTCGTACAGGCACCAACCGAGACGGGCGGCGTCATCGTCGAAGGTCGTCACGTACTCACCGGCGTCGAAGTGAGCCCGGCGTGGGCAGGCGTCGTGGATGCGCTGGCCGTAGGCGAACGTCGGCCGACCTTGTCCGTCGAGCGCAGGAACCTCGCCATAGGTGAGCAGGTAGGTGACCGCGGCCGTGATCACCTCGCCGATCGGCGGGCATCCGGCCACGTTCACGACGGGCTTGTCGGTGACGATCGAATCGACGCCGACCGCGCCGGTCGGGTTCGGGTTGGACGCCTGCACGCAGCCCCACACCGCGCACACGCCGACCGCCAGCACCGAGGTCGCGTTCGCCGCCGACTCCTCGAGCACCTGCTTGGCGGACTTCCCCCCGATGACGGTGTACGCGCCACCGGCGTTCAACGGCACGGACCCGTTGACCACCAGGACGTGCGGCTCCCGGTTCGTCTGCTCGAGCGCGGCGCCGGCTGCCCCACCGGCGGCAGCCATCAAGAGCTCGATGTAGTTCACCGAGAGCAGGTTGAGCACGATGTCCTCGATCGTGGTGCCACCCGAGCGCAGGGTGCTCTCGAGGCAGCCGGTGCACTCCTGCAGCTGCAACCAGATGACATTGGGCTTGCGAATTGCAAGCAGCCTCGCCGCGATCTCCTGCGCGCTCGGCGCGGGGCGTGCACGCCCAGCCTCCAGCCCGATCACGGGAGGTCCGAGCGCGAAGACGGCCGCCATCTTGGCGCAGAATCCGAGGAACTCGCGCCGCGAGACGCGGGCCCGGTCGAGGTTGTCCCCGAGGGTCCCGGCCTGCCAGACGGGCATCTCCGCTGCCATGGCCACTCCTCTTGCTACCGGACCAACAGCTCCTCTTCGGGCGCCGTCCTGTGTGCGTGGTAGAAGCCGAACAAGACGAGGACCATCATCATGGCTGCAAGGATGAAGGACGCGATCCCGGCCCAGAAAGCGATGGTTCCGAGGGTCCCAAAAGCGTAGGCCTCGAGCAACAGGCCGCGCAAGGTCGTGCCGCGGAACACCGTCTGCACCTCCGTCGCCAGTGCCGTGTTGCTGGGTTCGGCGAGCGAGGCCGCGCTCACCTTCGAATAGACGCCGCCGTAGGGCATCTCGGCGAGGTGATAGGCGATGAAGTGGTCGGCGTAAGCCTCCGCCTGCTGGCCGGTGAGCAGTTGCTGGCCGGAGTACTGCTCGAGGTAGGGGATCATCTGCGGCGTGATCTCGGTCCCGGGCTTGGCATGCGCCCAGGCCGACCTGGGCGGGAAGTAGATCTGCTGCGCGGCGAGCTGGTTGTGGACGTTGGAGGTCGTAAAGCTCTGCGCCCACATCAACAGCGCGCCGGCCACCACGAGCACGGCGACGACGACGAGCCCGCCGGCGCTGACGAGGACGTCGAAAGTTCTGCGCTGCATGACGCTCCTTCCCGCTTTCCCGGAGCTTGTTCCCGCTTTCCCAGAGCTTGCACTCCACTGGGTCACAGGTGGCTGCGAGCCCAGTGGTGCACTGAACGCGGGCCCACGAACCCTGCCAGGAGCATCGCGTCGGCGCTCGCAGCCAGCCATCACGCGCACGCGTGCCGGCTCGGCCATCGCCGCCCTCGGAAGGACGAGCCCAGCTGGCCACCCCGCCGCGCCCGCCGCGGGAGAGCGGCCAACGACTGACCGGCCGGCGACCTCAACCCACCAGCTTGCCGATCCCGATGCCGGCTCCCGCCGCCGCGGCGGCGATGACGGTGGTCTGCAGGACCGTCGCGGGGATGCCTCGGTGGCCGATGAGCGCCCGGCCGACACCGAGGCCGATCAGCAGGACGAGCGTCACCACGAGCGATGCGAGCCGGGCGGCGGACAGTCCGAGCAGAGCGAAGGGCACGACCGGCACGGATGCGGCGAACAGGTCGGTCACCAGCATCCAGAGCGATTGGACCACCGGATTCTGCGGCGACTGCGACTCGCCGCCCCCTTCGACGACCTCCAACGCTGCCGCCCGCTTCCCCGGTGCGCGTCGACCACGGCGAGAACCAGTTGGGCGTCCGACGAGGAGAACCCTGCGGCGACGAGGCGGGTACGGAGCGTCTCGTCGGCCGCCTTCGGGTCGTTTTCGGCCTGCTGGCTCAGCGCCGACCGCTTGACGCGGGCCTGATCGTTGGCCGACTGGACGTCGAGGAAGGTCCCGGCCATCATCGACACAGCGGCGGCAGCCGCGCCCGTTGCGCCGGCCACGAGCACGGTGTGCGAGCTCGGCGCGCTGGCGGCCACGCCGAACACGAGCCCGAAGATCGAGACGGTTCCGTCTTCCATGCCGAAGACGATCGTTCCCACTGACGAGCTGAACGAGCGGCCCACGCGGGCCACGAGCGAGTCACCCACGGTTACCTCTCCGGGCGCGCCTAGCGAGCCGGCTCACGGTACGACAGGCGGGTGACATCCGACATGACGGAGTCGCGTGCATCCGGCCCGCCGCCTCGGGACTTGGCAGGGATATGGCGTGAGATCGTCGGGGCGGAGCACCACGCCGTCACGAGGGTCGTCGCCCGCGCGGGAGACCGGCCGTCGCGCTGCCGTGGCGACGCGGCCTATGGTCTGTGCCGGATCTCGTAGCGCAGGAGGTGCCGACGAGGTCCTCGAGGTCGCGTACGGGAGGAACGCTGCGTGCAGGGCGCCGGCGCTGCCAGCGCCGAGGTCGGCTTCGTAGGGCGTTCGGGGTCCCGTCGTCATCGACCGGGCCTCGAACCGAGCGGGCCCGCGTCGACACCAGCGGGCTCGGGGGGTGATCAGGGTGCTGGTCGACCGGGTCGAGGAACGGCAGGCGCTGGAAGCGCTGCTCGACGCCGTCCGGTCAGGATCGAGCCGGACGCTCGTGCTCCGGGGGGAAGCGGGCATCGGCAAGACGGCGCTCCTCGAGCACGCGATCGAGCAAGCGGCCGACATGCGGCTCGCCCGCATCGCCGGCGTCCAGTCGGAGATGGAGCTGAGCTTCGCCGGTGTGCACCAGCTGCTGGTGCCCTTCGCCGGCGGGATCGACCGACTCCCGGCCCCCCAGCGCGAAGCGCTCCAGGTGCTCCTCGGCGTGCGCGAGGGCGCCGCTGACCGGTTCCTCGTCGGGCTGGCGACGCTCACGCTGCTCACCGACGCGGCGATGGAGCGGCCGGTGCTCTGCGTCGTCGACGATGCGCAGTGGCTCGACGGTCTCTCGATCGGCGTGCTGGCCTTCGTCGCCCGCCGGCTGCTGGCGGACCACGTGGGCATGCTGTTTGCCGCCCGCGACGGTGAGGACGAGCGAACGCAGCTGCTCGAGGGACTGGCGGTCCTGGCCGTCGGCGGGCTACCGGGGGAAGCGGCCTCGGAGCTGCTGGCGGCATCGGTGGACCGGCCGCTCGACCGCCGCGTCCGGGCATGGCTGCTCGGCGAGACAGCCGGCAACCCGCTCGCCCTCGTGGAGCTGGCACGGGAGCTGACCGCCGAGGAGCTGGCCGGGGCGGCACCGTTGGCCCGACCGATGCGGTTCGGTGGTCGGCTCGAGGCGCTGTACCTGTCCCGGGTGCGTGAGATGCCACGCGAGGCCCAGCTGCTGCTCCTCGTCGCGGCCGCCGACCAGCTCGGCGACCCGGACAAGCTCGAGCGGGCCATCAAGGAGCTCGGCCTCGCGCCCGAGCTTGCCGAGCTGGCCGAGATCGAACGCCTGCTGACCTGGCGACCGCGCGTCCAGTTCCGCCATCCGCTGATGCGCTTCGCCGCGTACTACGCCGCGTCCCCCCACGATCGCCGGCGCGCCCACGAAGCGCTGGCCGCCGCGAGCGACCCCAGCCGCGACCCCGATCGGCGAGCGTGGCACCTTGCCGAGGCGGCGGTGGCGCCGGACGAAGCAGTGGCCGCCGAGCTGGAACGCTCGGCGGACCGGGCGCGCAGCCGCAGCGGCTGGGCGAGCGGCGCGGCGTTCCGGGAACGGGCGGCCGAGCTCACCGCGGACCCACGGCGTCAGGCGCAGCGGCGACTCGGCGCCGCCGAGGCACGACTGGTGGCCGGCGAGGCGCCGGCCGCGCAGGTCCTGCTCGCGCGCGCCTGGCCGTACTTGATCCATCCGCTCGATCAGGCCAGGGCCAGGCGACTCGAGGGGCTGGCGCAACGCGCGGTCGGCGCGCTGCCCGAGGCGACGTCCACGCTGCTCGAGGCGGCGCGCATGCTCGAGCCCCACGACCTGCGCTCCGCGCGTGACACCCTCGCCGACGCGTTCGCCGCCGCGCAGCTCTCGGGACGCTACGGCGTCGAGACGGGCGAGGTCCTGAAGGCAGTCCGCTCGACGCGCAAGATGGACGACTCGCAGACGACCGTCGGGGACTTCCTGCTCGAGGGATTCGCCGCACTGTCCGAGCAGCGCTACGAGGCCGGCGTCGAGCATCTTCGCCGGGCGATCGAGCCCCTCACGGCCGACCAGCCGTTCCCCGACGACGCGCTGCCGCGGTTCATGGGGATGTCGATGGCCGCCAACCTCCTCTACGACGACTCGATCTGGCACGAGGTCGAGCACCGGTGGATCGCCGAGTTCCGCCGGCGGGGAGCGCTCGCCGCCCTGCTCTTCGCCCTGCCGGCGCTCGCGTACAACCAGCTCTGGGAGGGCCGCCTCGCCGCGGCAGAGGTGAACTTCGCCGAAGCGCACGCCTTGTCCGAGGCGGCGGGGTACCGGGCCCACCTGGGTGGCTTCAGGTGCGGGAGCCTGCACGTGCTGGCACTGCGCGGCCGGGAAGCCGAGACCCGCGCGCTCGCTCGTGAGCTGCAGGACGAGTTCTCGCGGCAGGGGGACGGCAGCGGGGTGAACCTCGTGCTCGAGGCGCTTGCGATGCTCGAGATCGGCCTCGGCAACTACGGCGAGGCGTTGCGGCTCGCGCTCGAGCGCTTCGACGACCGCAGCGTGTTGTCCTATGGAGCTTCGATGGAGGTGATCGAGGCAGGCACCCGCTGCGAAGACCGGCGAGCGGCCGGGGAAGCGTTCGAGCGGTTCTCGCCCCTCGCGTTGGCGAGCGGGACGAACTTGGCTCTCGGGCTCGTCGCCCGCGGACGGGCCTTGCTCGTCGACGACGAGCAGGCTGAGGCGGGTTTCGTCCGGTCGGTCGAGCACCTCCGCCAATGCCGGTGCGCGCGGGAGCTCGCGCGGTCGCACCTCGTCTACGGGGAGTGGCTCCGCCGCCGGCGACGCCGGCGGGATGCGCGTGAGCAGCTGCGGACCGCGCTCGACCTCTTCGAGCGGATGGGCATGCACGCTTTCGCCGGCCGCGCCCACGCAGAGCTGGAGGCCACCGGAGAGCACGCTCGGGAACGCAACGTCGAGACGCAGGACGAGCTGACACCGCAGGAGTCGCGCATCGCGCAGCTCGCCGGCCAGGGCACGTCCAACCGGGAGATCGGCGCCAAGCTCTTCATCAGCTCGGCGACGGTCGATTACCACCTGCGCAAGGTGTACCGCAAGCTCGGGATCACGGGCCGGGTGCAGCTCGCCCGGGCGCTGCTCGACACAGAGGACTGGCCGGGACCCCACCCTCCACTGTGACCGGTTTCATGCCAGCCTCAGCGTGTGCGTTCCTTGCCCCCGACGTAGAGATCCCGCCAGTCGCCCTCTGAGATGTGAACGTCGTACTTGGCGGCAGCCGCTCGGATCCGTTCCCAGGCCCGGTCGCGCTCCTCGTCGGTCACGCCTTCGACCTGGTCGAAGCGAGCGATGGCGTTGCGGACGTGCGCGGCATCGTTGATCGGCTCCTTGCGCTCGCTCGGGAAGGCGAACTGCTCGTCGGGCAGCCGATCTTGCTCGGCGGTACTCATCCCGGACGAGGGGCGCGGGACGTCCTCGCCCTCGGCGCGCTCGCTTCGGACCTCGCGTGCCCGTTCGATGTTGCGCCGGGCGGTAGCTTTTTGCTTGTCGGTAGACATCTCAGAGCTCCTCGCCGCCGGCGACCGAGCGGCACCTCCCTTGGCGTACCTGGGCCCGGCCGCCGTGCTCTCTACGCAACCTCGCGCCGGCTCGTCGTGCGCCCATCCCGCGCACGCGTAGGTCGGGCGGCGAGGAACCGGCTCCTGATCGTCGGCCCGCTCGTGAGGGACGGCACGCGGGCGCGGGATGGCGAGCGACCGGAGGAGCGCGATCTTGACCACAGAAGGCCGATGTCGGTCGTCCGCAACGCGATCCACGAAAGGAAGGCATCATGCACAAGGGAAACAGCGTCCTCGAGCTGGACGTGAGGGAAGAGCTCGCCTGGGACCCGGTCCTCGACGACAGCCGGATCACGGTCACGGCGAACGGCGGACGGGTCACCCTCTCCGGGGCGGTACCGACCTACTACCAGATGGTCCTTGCCGGCGAGGACGCCTGGAGCGTCGGCGGCGTGAGCTCGGTCGACAACGAGCTGCTGGTCGGGCCCCTCGGCGACTCCGTCGCGGACGCGGCGATCGCCGAGGACGCCGCTGCTGCGCTGGACGCGAACAGCCTCGTCCCCGAGGGCGCCGTCTCGGTCGAGGTCACCAACGGGTGGGTCACCCTGCGCGGCAACGTCGAGTACTACTACCAGCGCCAGGAGGCCGAGGACGTGGTCTCGCGCGTCGACGGCGTGCGTGGCATCACCGACGAGGTGCTGATCAGCTCCGACGCGACGGCGGCCGACGTGGCCGCCAGCATCAACCGGGCCTTCCGCCGCAACGCGATCATCGACGACTCCCTCATCACCGTCACGGACAGCAATCACACGGTGTACCTCGACGGCACCGTCGGCTCGTGGACGGCGATGGACGAGGCCGTCGACACCGCCTGGCAGGCGCCGGGCGTGTACAGCGTGGTCAACCGGCTCGTCGTCGAGCCGTAGCCGCACTCGTCACCCCGTAGCGGCGTCGCGGCACACGACTGGCACGCGACAGCCCGCCGAGGGGCGGTCAGCCGCTCGTCGTGGTCGAGGTGAGGGCCTCCAGCGTTGGCGCGGTGGAGGCCCTCACCCGACACGGGCGAGTGGGGTCCCACCTTCAGCGGGTGATGCGTTTCGCAACGTCCGCAGAGAACCACCGCCGGGAACCACCGCGCTCGACACGCACCGCGCTGGGAATCGGACCGCACGAGCTCGCGCACGGAGCAGTGAGAGCCGCCGTTCGTCATCAACAGGCGCGCGCAGCGTCACCACTTCGACGCCGCATCTTCACTCACGGTGGGTGCGAGGGTCATCAGCCGTTCAAGTCGTGGTGTCAGAGTGCCCCCATGACCGAACGATCGGACAGTCGCTTCTCACGTCGATCCTTCCTCGCCGGTGCCAGCGCCATCGGCCTCGCCTCCGCTGCACCGGGGCTGGTCGGCCGAGCTGCTGCCTCGACGTTGCCGACCTCGCCGGACGGCACCCCAGAACAGGTCCACCTGGGCTGGACCGAGGACCCGACGAGTGGCGTCTTCGTCTCGTGGGCGTCGATGGCGCAGTCGGCCAATCCCCGAGTGTCCTTCACTCGGCGCGGCTTCGCGCGCACGGTGCCGGCCGTGCAGCGCACGTACACCGACGGCATCAACGGCGAGACCGTCTTCACCTACCACGCCCGCCTCGAAGGGCTGTTCCCCGACACCGAGTACAGCTACCGTGTGACCGCCGACAACGACAGCAACGCGGCCGACCCGTTCGCTGCTACGTTCCGCACTGCGCCGTTCGGCCGTCGGCCGTTCCGCTTCACGAGCTTCGGTGACCTCGCCACGCCGAACACGAACTGGGTGCTCTCGTACGGGCAGTCTGCTTACGCCGTTCAGCAGGTCAACGCCCAGCAGCCACTTTTCCACCTGCTGAACGGCGACTTGTGCTACGCCAACCTGAACCCGCTGTCCCAGCCAGAGGTGTGGCGCGACTTCGGCAACAACAACCAGAGCTCGGCGTCGCTGCTTCCCTGGATGCCCTGCCCGGGCAACCATGAGCTCGAGTTCGACAACGGCCCGCAGGGGCTCAACTCCTACCTGACGCGTTACAGCCTGCCCGACAACGGTGTTCCCGGCTTCTCGGGGCGTTGGTACTCCTTCCGCATCGGGTCGGTGCTGTTCGTCTCGCTCAACGCCGACGACGTCATCTACCAGGACTGCTCCGCCTTCGTCGCCGGGCCGAGCCCGCTCGTCCCGGTGGCGAGCACGGACAACCCGCCGATCCCGCCCGGGACCTCGCTGTACGTCCCCGGGTACTCCAACGGAGCCCAGACCCGCTGGCTGCAGTGGACCCTCGCCGCGGCGCGGCGCGACCGCTCGATCGACTTCATCGTCGTGCAGATGCACGAGTGCGCGCTCAGCTCCTCGATCACGGGCAACGGCTCAGACCTCGGCATCCGCCAGACGTGGCTCCCGCTGTTCGACCAGTACGAGGTCGACCTCGTGCTCTGCGGACACGACCACGACTACGAGCGCTCGTTCCCGGTGCGCGGCTACGACCCGAATGCCGGTTGGAGCGCAGCGAACCCCTCCACCCCCGTCGAGACTCGCCGGCCGCACCCGGTGACGACGGTCCCGTCGTCCACCTTCGACACGAGCCAGGGCACGGTGCACCTGATCCTCGGTGGCGGGGGGACGAGCGCCAACCTGGACGACTACGGCCTCGACACCACCGACGGCGACAGCGAGGCCAAGGTGTTCACGTTCCGCAACGCACCGGCACCGAGCACCACGACGCCGGGCGCCTACGTGCGCCCCGCGGCGGACGCCCGCGAGGACTCGATCTGGTCGGCGATGCGCGACACGACGACGGGCTACGGCATCGCCGTCTTCGACGTCGACCCCGGCGGCTTCGGCGACGACGCGCCGAGCATCACCGTCAACTACTTCCACGCCCCCGGCGCGGACCCGGTCAACCCGACCACCGGCGCCAAGGGCGCACCGACCCCCGACTACACGCTGCTCGAGACCGTCACGCTCGTCCGTCCCCGCTCTCGGGGGTTCCGCCTGTAGCGCGGCGCCCGTAGCGCGCGCGACCCCCAACCCCGCGGGAAGGTCGCCCGCGGCGGCACGAACGTGTCATGGATGACGCGCCGGGCTGCGGTACGGTCGGACTCGCCGGAGCGTGGCGGCGTGGCGCTGCGCCGCCACGGGACAGAAAGCGACCTTCATGGCCGAGGGATCGGGCACGCACCCTGCAGCGAGGTGCTGCAGGGTGCGGCGCGCCCGGCCGGTCGTGATCGCTGTCGTGGTCGGCTCTGGCGTGCTGTGCGCGACCAGCGCCGTCGGGACCGGTGGGGTGCTCGCCGCCTCCGTCGGGCCGGCGCTCAGCGTCGACACCGGCGCCGACGTTCAGACCATCAGCCCGTACATCTACGGCATGGCGTATGCGAGCTCCGCGGTCACCTCAGCCCTGCGCATCCCGATCCAGCGCTGGGGTGGGGACGCAACGACCCGCTACAACTGGCAGGCCGACTCGTCCAACTCCGGCGGTGACTGGTACTTCATGAGCGGCGACGGCGAAACCGACCCGGTCGCGAGCGCCGGGCCCGACGCCCTCGAGGCCCAGGCGCAGTCGATCGGCGGCACCACGCTGATGACGATCCCGATCATCCCGTGGATCAACAGCTCCTCGGCGACGAACTGCTCCTTCCCGACCCCGCCCTATCCGGCACAGACGTCGTACAACCCCTACGTGACCCTCGACGACGGGACGGTGAGGTGCGGCAACGGCGTGGACGCCGCGACCGGCGACGCCCTCACCGACGACGACATCGAGTCGAACAACATGGCCAACTCCCCCACCTTCCAGGCGCAGTGGGTCGAGCACCTCGTGTCGAAATTCGGCGATGCCGCGCAGGGCGGGGTCGGTATCTACGAGATGGACAACGAGCCGTCCGGCTGGGACAACACCCATCGCGACGTGCACCCGCTGCAGACCGGCTGGGACGAGCTCGTCGACGACACCGAGGAGTACGCCGCCGCGGTGAAGCAGGCCGACCCGACCGCGGCGGTGGACGGTCCGGGCGACTTCGGCTGGGCCGCCTACGTCGACGCCGGTCCGCCCGGGGACGACCGCGCCAGCCACGGCGGCTCGATCTGGGAAGCTCAGTACTACCTCGAGCGGATGGCTGCCTACCAGCAGCAGCATGGCGTGCGCCTGCTCGACTACTTCGACGAGCACTACTACCCGACCACGCCGAGCAACGTCGACGACTGCATCGCCCTCTGCGAGGCCGGCGACGCGGACACCCAGGCTGCGCGCCTCGAGTCGACCCGCTCGCTGTGGGACCCCACCTACGTCGAGGACGACTGGATCGGCCAGTGGTACGGCGCGATCGACCTCATCCCGCGCATGCAGAGCTGGGTGAATCAGTACTACCCAGGCACGAAGGTCGCGATCAGCGAGTACAGCTTCGGCGCGCTCGACTCGCTGAACGGCGCGCTGACCGAGGCCGACGTGCTCGGCATCTTCGGCGCCGAAGGCGTCGGGCTGGCCTCGCTGTGGTCGCCGCCGACGCTCGGCCAGCCCGGGGCCTTCGCGTTCGCCATGTACCGAAACTACGACGGTTCCGGCAACGGCTTCGGCGACACCTCGGTCGAGGCGACGAGCGCCGACCGCGACGAGATGTCGGTCTACGCCGCGACGCGCTCGAGCGACGGCGCGCTCACCGTCATGGTGATCAACAAGACCGCGAACGATCTGACGAGCCCCGTCTCGATCAACGGCTTCGACGCCGGTGACACGGCGCAGGTCTACACCTACGACGATTCCGACCTCTCGGCGATCGTGCGCCAGCCCGACCAGACCGTCAGCGGCGGCACGACGACCGTGACGTTCCCCGCGAGCTCGATCACCCTGCTGGTCGTCCCCCGGGCCTCGACGGGGACGTCCACCACGTCGACCCCGACGACGTCGACCCCGCCGACGACGTCCTCAACGCCGACGACCACATCGACTCCGACGACCACGAGCACGCCGACGACCACATCGACTCCGACGACCACATCGACTCCGAGATCGTCCACGTCGACCACGTCCTCGACGCCGACGACCACGACCACGAGCACGCCGACGACCACGAGCACGCCACCTTCCTCGACGACGAGCCTCGTGCCGGCCTCGACCACGGCACCGTCGGCGTCGTCCTCGACTACGACCGATGCGTCGACCTCGTCCACGAGCGCCTCGAGCGGGGCTTCCACGCCGACCCCGACCGGGGCCGACAGCTCCGCGAGGAACGGCTCGGGGAGCGGTCCCGGATCTTCGAAGGCGGGTACGGGCTCGACCCGAGGCGACACGGTGCACGGCTCGCTGCGGGTCAGTTCCGTCACCCCCGATCAGCTGCGTCGTGGGTCGCGCGGCGTGCGCATCGTCGTCGACGGCTCGGGCTTTCGTCCCGGGATAAGCCTGCGCATCCCGGGAGGGGGCGTCCGTCTCTCTCACCTGCGGCTCCAGGGAACCGACTCGGTCATCGGCTTCGTGAGCGTGATGCGCCGGGCAGCGATGGGCGAGCGAGCTGTCGTGGTCAGGATCGACGGCCGCGTCGCCCGCTGCTCGCGCTGCGTCGAAGTGATGGCACGCGTGCGCACGGCAGCCGACCGCGTGACCCGAGGGACCAGCCGGCACGCCGCACGTGATGCGGCGGTGCGAGCGGGCGCCGACGAGGACCGCCGGTAGTTCGCGAGGACGGACCGGGGGCAGGCGACTGCCGCCGACCGCCTGGCGCCGAGAAACGGATGGGCCGGGCGCAGAGCGCCCGGCCCATCGAACTGCGCAGCAGGGGGAAACTGCGCAGGACCCTGATCCTGCGCAGGAGGGGGGGAACTGCGCAGGATCAGTTCTTGGGCCCTGCGCAGCGGGGGGAACTGCGCAGGGCCGCGTCCCGGAGCACCCCGTGCGGGCGCCGGAGGCGGTGCACCGGGGAAGGACCGGGAGGACCTATTGAGGGATCTGGCCAATCATCACGGTGACCGTCTGGCTGGCGCCGGTCTGCCCGACGAAGGTGACGCTCGCCTTGGCGCCGGGCTTGAGCGAGTCGAGCACCGACTTGAGCGCGCTGAGCGAGGTGGTCGCCTTGCCGTTGAACGCGGTGATCGTGTCGCCGCCGCGGATGCCGGCGTTGTAGGCGGGGCCGTTCAGCGACACGTCCTCGACGTACACGCCCGAGACCGAGGAGGTGCCCGACGAACCGCTGCTGCCCGAGGCACCGCTGTAGCCGAAGCCGCCGAAGCCGCCGCCGTAGCCGTTCGGGTTGTTGTTGTTGGTGGCGGTAGCGGACTCGAAGATGCCGAGGTACGGCGTCTCGCCGAAGACCACGCCGTTACCCGTCTGGCCCTTGACCATCTGGTCGACGAGGTTGATCGCCGAGTCGATCGGGATGGCGAAGCCAGTCGTCGAGCCCGACTCGCTCGAGGTGGCCGCGGTGTCCATGCCGATCACCTGACCGGCGCTGTTGACCAGCGGGCCGCCGGAGTCTCCCGGGACGATGTCGGCGTCGGTCTGGAGGAGGTTGTGCAGCGTCTCGGAGTTGGATGCACTGCCCTCGTCCGACGCGGTGATCGTCCGGCCGGTCGCAGTCACCTGCCCGGTGACAACGGTCGGTTGGTGACCGAGCCCGAGCGCGTTGCCGATGGCGACGACATTGGTGCCGACCACGGCGCTCGAGGAGTTGCCGAGCTCGACCGTCGGCAGGGCGTTCCTCACGCCTTCGATCTGCAGGAGGGCGACGTCGTCGGTCGGGTCGACGCCGATGACCTTGGCGGCGAAGGTCCCGCTACGTCCCTGGATGGTCACCGAGATGCGCGTCGCGTCCGCGACAACGTGGTTGTTGGTGAGCACCTCCCCGCCCTTGGTGATGATCATCCCCGTGCCGGCGGCCTCCTCCTGGCCCTCCGAGCTCGGGCTGGCGACCACGGTGTTGATGTCGACGACGGCCGGGTCGACCTTGGCGGCGATCGCCGCAGTCGACAGGGATCGCCCGCTCGTCTCGGTGACACCGGGTACCGTCACCGTCTGGCCCGTCTGCGCCGAGCCGGCGGCCGTGGCCGCCGAGGACCCCGACAGCGCCACACCGAGCCCCGCTCCGAGGCCGCCTGCGGCGAGGGCGACGGCAGTCGTCGCTGCGATCAGCGTGCCCCGGCGCCGGGTCGGCCCCCCGCGGTTCCCGTCCGAGCCGGTCTGCTCTGCGCCACCGGCGCCCGTCCCGGCATATGCGTGCGCGCCGTACCCGGCGTAGACCCAGTCCTGGGCGCCCGGCTGCTGATGCGCGGCCCCGCTCGTGTCTCCCTGGGACCGCTCTGTGTAGAACACCTCGTCGTCCATCGTCGCCTCCGCTGACTGTTCCTTGGTTCGCTCTCGATCGGTTTCTCGATTGGATGGCCCCCGGGGCCACGACGACATCATGCCGGCGCGCCCTTCCACCGCTCTGAGGGCCGGCTGTACGTTCCCTGAGAATCTCGGCGATCGTCGTTCGTCGTTCGTCGTTCGTCGATCGGCCTCGGCTCGGCTCGCCTCGGCTCGGCTCGGCGAACCCCCATGGCACACTGGCACTGGCACTGGCACTGGCACTGGCACTGGCACTGGCACTGGCACTGGCACTGGCGCTGGCGCGGGGTGGGCCCGGCCGGCCCCTCGCGGGACCGGGCACCGGCAGCGTGCGCAGGGGAACTGGAGGCGGCAGGTGGACGAGCGCACACGGTTCGCGTCCGACCTGGCGCGCCGGCTGCGGGTCCCGGCCGGCGGCCGCGTCGACCTGAAGGGCGAGCGGGCGCCGGACCGCACCCCCGGCGTGGAACGTCGAGGGGACGCCGAGGAGCGCCTAACCGAGGGGATCGAGCTGCTCGGCGAGCTGCAGGAGCGTCTCGCCGCCGAGGCGCAACGCTCGGTGCTCCTCGTGCTCCAGGGTCTCGACGCCGCGGGCAAGGACGGGACGATCAAACACGTGATGTCGGGGGTGAACCCACAGGGCGTAGAGGTGCACAGCTTCAAGCAGCCCTCGGCCGACGAGCTCGCCCACGACTGGCTCTGGCGTTGTCAGATCGCCGCGCCAGAGCGAGGCAGGATCGGCATCTTCAACCGCTCGCATTACGAAGAGGTGCTGGTCGTGCGCGTCCATCCCGAGCTGCTCGCGCGCGAGGGCGGCGGCCGTCCTGAGCGTGCCGACGACTCGACCTGGCACGCGCGCTATCGCGCGATCAACGACTGGGAACGTCACCTCAGCCGCAGCGGCACACGACTGGTCAAGGTGATGCTGCACATCTCTCGCCGCGAGCAGGCCGAGCGCTTCCTCGCCCGCATCGACCACGAGGCCAAGAACTGGAAGTTCTCCGACGCCGACATCGCAGAGCACCGCTACTACGACGACTACCAACGGGCCTACACCGCGATGCTGGAGGCGACGAGCACGGACGTGGCGCCGTGGTACGTCGTGCCTGCGGACCACAAGTGGTACGCCCGCCTGGCCACAGCGGCGGTGCTCGTCGACGCGCTGACCGAGCTCGACCCCCGCTACCCCGAGCCCGATCCGCAGGAGCGCCGGCGCTTGCTCGCGGCGCGCAGCGAGCTGGTGAAGGAGCTCGCAGGCTGAAGGGACGCCGCGGCGCCGTAGCCGGAGACGCCGGTACCATCCGGCGACCGAGCGCCGGAGCACGGTCACAGAGAACCGAACCAGAGGACGAGAGAGAGAGGGAGCGTGACCGGTGGTCGGAGACCTGGTCGACCCGCGCCGGAGCGAGCCGCCGTACGTGCTGCCCGAGCGCGAGATGCTGGAGTCCTGGCTCGAATTCCACCGTGTCACCATCGTGCTCAAGTGCGAGGGACTGTCCGCCGACGAGCTGAAGCGCCGGCCTGTGCCGACGTCGCTGCTCTCGCTGCACGGGCTCGTGCGCCACATGGCCGAGGTGGAGCGCAACTGGTTCACCCGCTGCCTGCTGCGTGAGAGCGGCACCCCGCCGATCTGGTACGACCCGGCAGTCCCCGACAGCGAGCTCGTCCCCCTCGACGACGCCGACTTCGCCGCCGACCTCATCGCCTTCAACGCCGAGTGTGAGGCGAGCCGCGCCGCCGCCGCCGGCCACGGCCTCGAGGACACCGGGTTGCGCCGGGGGGAGGAGGTCTCGCTGCGCTGGATCTACAACCACATGATCGAGGAGTACGCCCGCCACAACGGGCACGCCGACCTGATCCGCGAGCTCATCGACGGCGCGGTCGGCTGGTAGCCGCGAGCGCCGGCGATGCGCGCCCGCCGGCATCCGGCCCGATCGGTGAGGGGTCGGCGCCCGAGCGGGACGCCCAGGGCCGGGCGAGGACGGCCCAGGTTGCGCCGCCGCCAATCAGCACGGCGCAGAGCACCCAGCCGAGCGCCGTCGTCCCGACCCCGACGTACTTGAGCCCGGAGGCGAAGACGACGAAGGTGATCACGGGCCGGACCAGGCCGTCGGGGGCCCGCGAGGAGAGCAGCGCGCCGAGCACCACCGCTGGCACGCTGCCGATCACCACCGACGCGGTGACGGCGAACTCGACGTGGCCGAAGGCGAGTGCGCCGAGGGCGGCGGCGAGCGTCAGCGGCACGGCTTGGCACAGGTCGGTGCCGACGAGCTGGTTGGCACCGATCAGCGGGTAGAGGAAGAGCAGCAGCACGATCATCAACGACCCGGAACCGACCGAGGTGAGGCCGACGATCACGCCGCCGACGGCGCCGATGGCAACCGTCGGCAGCGGGCGCAACGTCAGCTCGCGCACCGTGGCGTAGCGCCGGCGGCCGGCGCGACGGTCGAGCACCGCGCGCAGGAGCATCGCCGCCGCACCCGTCAGCAGGGCCGCGCCGAGGGCGATCTCGACACGGTCCTCGGCACCTTTCGAGCTCCCGAGCAGATGCAGCAGGTACGCGCCGAGGAAGGCCGCCGGGACGGAGCCGGTCACCATCCAGCCGGCGAGGCGGAGGTTGGCCGTGCCGCGGCGGAGGTGCACGGCCGCCCCGAAGGGCCGCATCAGCACCGCGGCGACGAGGTCGCTCGAGATCGCCGTCGACGGCTTCACCCCGAACAGCAGGATGAGCATCGGCGTCATGAGCGCCCCGCCGCCGGCTCCCGTCATCCCGACGAGGAAGCCGACGACGGCGCTCCCGAGCACGATGTACGGATCGACCTGCACCCGGGCCTCCTCGGTTCCCGACCCGCCGCGCGGTTCGCTCCGGCTCGTACTACCCCGTTTATCCTACTACATCGCTAGGTAGAGTCGGTGAGCTCGGGTCGGGACTGGCGGGAGGTCCGCGGTCAGGTCGGGTCGCCCGGCGGGAACGGCTGGCCGAGCGTCGGCCATGCGACAGCGGAGTGCGACGGATCGCCACGGAACATCGGCCAACCCGGCGCGCCGGCCGGCGGGTCGGGCAGGTGGTAGGCGAACAGCCCGCCGCCGGACGCCGAGCCGCCGTAGCTGCACAACTCATAGGCGTACCAGCCACCGTAGGGACCGGAGCCGCTCACATCGGCGATGGCGGGCGTGTTGAACAGGATGCACGCCGAGTGGATGGCGAGCTGCGGCGGGGAGATACCCGTCCCGTCGATGAAGGCTCCCGTTCCCCCGGCCAGCGGCAACATCCCGCCGCCCGAGCCGACGAGCACGTCGTTGGACTGCTCGCCCTGCAGCGGGACAAGCACCGGCGAGTCGAGACTGTCGCCGCCAGGCAGCGTGCGCATCCACAGCCGCGTCAGGAGCCGGCTCGCCGGATCGGCCGGCGGCACCCAGGCCTGTACCGCCGAGAGGTGGGACTGCTGGCAGGACAACTGCGTCTCCGGTTGCGTCGGGCAGACGAACGAAGTGTCGACGATGGCCCGCACGGGATCGGGCGATCCCGGCACGGTGACGGCCCCGATCGCCGGCGAGCCGAGCACCGGTCCCGGAGCAACGCCCTCCCACAACGGGCGCCAGAGGAAGGCTCCGCCGACCGGTTCGAGCGGATAGACGTAGAGCCGGTCCGAGCCTGGTCCGTAGGGCGAGTCGTAGAACGACGTGCCGATCGCGGCGACGAGGTGGCCGGCGAGCTCGCCGATCGCCGGGCTCGACCAGATCGCCTGGCCGCGCCCGGTGGCGGTTCCGGTGAGGGAGGCGCCCTGGCAGGCGCTCTCGCGCACGACGTAGAGCCCCTGGCGCGCCGCCATCGCCGCAGCGTGCAGGTTCGGCGCCAGGTAGGTGCTACCGGCGCCCGTCGCGCCGGCGTCGCCTGGCAAGCCGAACGGGATCGTTCCGTAGCGCAGGTCGGCGAACTCCCCGCCGACGCACCCGTCGATGACGTCGGTCTGGGTCTTGTCGAGGCCGATCAGGATGTCGTCACTGTCCTGGCCGGGCAGCCGGTACAGCGCCGGGGAGGACCAGATCGTCTCCGCGTTGTAGTAGCGGGCCAGCACGTTGCCGTGCGCGTCGAGGACGTAGAGGTAGTGGTCCCAGGCGCCGAAGACGACGTCGACGCCGGTCCCGGGCACGACGGGCCCGAACGAAGGACTCGAGAACACGCCGTTGGCATTCACCGGCGAGCCCTGCACCGGGAAGTCCCACAGCTCCTGCCCCGAGATGTTGAAGGCCTCGACCTCGCCGACACCGGTGTTGTCCCAGGTCGAGCCCGCCCCGACGACGATCGTCGGTGGCCCGTCTGTGCCGTCCGGCCAGCCGATCGCCGGCGTCGACTCGATCACGGCGTGGCGGTTGCTCGCCGCCAACCCCTTCCGCAGCTGGCCGGCCGGCACCGCCAGCTGCTGGGGCCAGCCGGGCAGCAGCTGGCAGGTGGCGGCGTCGACGACGTACAGCCAGCCGTCCTCATCGCCGAAGACCGCGACGGTCTCACGCTGGCCGTCCACCGTCACGGTGGCCAGCGTCGGCGAGCTCTGGCGGATCGTGCCCGCCGTTGGCACCTCGAAGGAGGCGAGCGGGAAAGCGGAGTGCGGCACGATCACCTTCTGCGGGTTGCGCACGCAGGTCTGCTCGGCCGGCTTGGGCAGCGTGGTCGGCGGGACGCTCGTCGCGGTCAGGGGGGTGGACGCCGGCGAGACGGGCACGGCGAGACCGGCCTGCAGCGTGATCTGCACCTCGTCGCCCTCGATCCCGCCCTGCAGCAGGTAGGCCGTCAGCTTCGGGTCGGTGAAGGCGTAGCTCGGCGAGCCCTGCACGTTGTGCAGCGCGATCGTCGCGCCGAGCCAGCGGGTGGCCTCCAACTGGTCGACGAGAAGGCCCCCCGCCGAGACGGAGTCGGCGGCCATGGTCGCCGTTGCGCGGTAGGCGACCTGACCCCCCGCCCCGCGGCCGAACCTCCCCTCGGCCGCGGGCGAGCCCCCGGTGGCCGGCCGGCTCGCCGAGATCGTCACGGCGCGTAGCGCCTCGTCGAGCGACGCGCCCGAGGAGCCCGTGAGCGACAGCTCGGCGATCCCCCCGCCTCCGGGCGAGTCGAGCGCACGCTGGCCGGCGACCGCAGCAGCCAGGGCAAGCGGCAGCGCGGCGAGCGTCAGGCCGAATGCCCGCCGCCGGCGGCTGGCGCCGTGCGCTGCCGGAAGCCGCATTCCGGCGCTTCCGCCCTGTCGCTCGGTCCGCCCCTCAGGCCGATTTCGCTGTGTTCAGGTTGTAGCCCCCGCCCCCGACTTTGCCCAACGCTCCGCTCGCGGTGTCCCTCATGTAGGTGGTCTCCTCGACCTTCTGGAAGGAGAAGGTGATCGAGACCGACGTGTCACCGGCGGTGTCGTTCAGGGTGAAGCTCGTGAGGGACACTTCTTGGAACCGCAGCTCGAAATAGACGTCGGGCGATCCGCCGGTTCCCGGCTGCTTGAAGTCGACCTCCCAGGCGGGCTCGCGGGTGCCGGCCGCCACGTCCTTGAAGAGCGCCAGGCTGGGGTCGTCGGCGTTCATCGTGGCCGTCGCCTCGTTGAGCGTCGCGTCGGGGTGCGCCGCGATGATCGAGCTTCCGACTGCGGCCGGCGCGCCGGAGGCGACGATCGAGAGCGAGAAATCGGAGAGCTCCTCGTAGCCGCAGCCCTTTGACTTGGAGGCGGCAGAGCCGGCGAAGGCGCTCTCGGGCGTGCACGTGCTCGACGTGACCAGGTAGACGTCGCTGGTCGCGCCCGCAGGGGAGCTCGCCTGCTGGGGCTGAGAGCCCTGCACCGCCGACGGCCACAACACCACAGCGGCGGCGGCAAGACCGCACGCCCCGAGCTTGACTGGTCGCCGGGCGCGCCGGGGGCGGCCGGAGGGACCGCCGCCCGGCGCGGTGCGGGTCACGGACGGGCCGGACGGTGCGCCGGCGGCGGGGGCGCTCGAGCTCACCTGGATGCAGCCGAGCTGCTGGTGCTCATCCATCGACCCCGTCCCCCTCGTGCAGGAGCGGCCCGGCGCGGCCCGGCCCTCGGTCGCGCCCCGCGATCGCGAAAGCGCGCATGCAAATTAGCCCGCTGTCATCGGGCTGTCAGGGCATAGTTCCGGTAACCCGCGAGCTGCGTGCTCATTTGCGAGTTGTGTGCTTCCTGCCGGCTGCGTGCTCATTGGCCGAAGCGCAGGCCACCTCCGGCGCCGGGAACGGGCAGCGGGTCGGGCTACGCCGGGTCCGCCAGCGGGTGGGGCAAGGCTGGCGGGCCCGAAGGGCCGAGCACCCCCGGCGGAAGGGGGTCCTGCGGCAGCGTCGTGTAGGCGACCCCGGAGTGGCTCGGATCGGCGCGGAACATCGGCCACGCCGGCGCGCCTCCCGGTGCCTTGGGCAGCGGGAAGGCGTACAGCCCACCGGTCTGCTCCGTGCCGTCACTGCACAGCTCGAAGGCGTGCCATCCGGCGTACGGGCCCTCGCCCACCACGTCGGCGACCGCCGGGGAATTGAACAGCCGGCACCCGGGGTGCACCGCTCGTTGCGGCCCGAGGTTGCTCGTGCCGTAGAGGTAGCCGCCGTCGGCGCCGGACAGGGGGTAGAGGCCGTCGGACGAGCCGACGAGCACGTCGTTGCCCGACTCCCCCTGCAACGGCACGAGGACGGGCGAGCCGAGGTCCGTCGGCCCGATCAGGCGCTGCTGCCACAACAGCGTGCCGCTCGCCGACCAGGCGTCGACCTCGGAGACGTTCGTGCTCAAGCAGTTGGTCAGCGTGTCGAGCGCGATCGGCTGGGAGCAGACGAACGACGTGTCGACGACCGCCGGCATGCCGCGGCGGGCGGATGCCGAGGAGCTCCCGCCGGCGAGCACGCCGATCGCCGGCGAGCCGAACACCGGCCCGTCGGTCGTCGCCGACCACAGCTCGCGCATCGTCGTCGCGTCGTAGACGTACAGCTCGTTCGTGCCGTAGCCGAAGGGCTGGTCGTACCAACTGGTCCCGATGGCCACCACCGGGTCGCGGTTGGTGCCGGCGAGGTAGCCGACCGCCGGGCTCGACCACACCGCCTGGCCGTGTCGCTGGGAGCCGACTCGGCCCTGGCAGCCGCTCTCGTGCACGACGTAGAGGCCACGCGAGGCCGTCCCGGGGACGATGCCGTAGTGCAGGTCGGCCACGAAGCCGCCCACGCAGCCGCCCGGCTTGTCGGTCTGGGTCTTGTCGAGCCCGATGAAGATGTCGTCGGTCGTGTGCCCCGGCATCTGGAACAGCGCCGGCGAGGACCAGATGGTCTCCGCGTTGTAGAAGGGAGTCCCGGGTAGCGACTTGCCGTCGCGGTCGACGACGTAGAGGTGGTAGTCCCAGGACCCGAACACGACGTCCTGCTGGCCACCGCCACCGACGTCGCCGATCGACGGGCTCGAGAACACCCCGTTGTCGTTGCCCGGCGTGGCGCGCACGACCCGGAGCCAGCGCTCGTCACCGTTCAGGAAGAAGGCCTCGACTTCGCCGATCCCGGTGTTCACCCACGTCGACCCGGCGCCGACGACGATCGAGGGCGGCTCGTCGGGCCCGTCGAGCCACCCGATCGCCGGGGTCGACTCGATGACGGCGTGGGTGCCCGCAGGGCTACCGGGCGGCACGGCGAGACGCTGCGGCCAGCCCGGCAGCTCGCGGCAGGTCGCGGCGTCGATCACGTGAAGCACGCCGTCCTCGTCGCCGAACGCGACGATGGTCTCCTCGCCGGCTCCGCTGCCGATCGTGGCCACGGTGGGCGACGTCTGGCGGATGCGCCCTGTCGTCACCCCGTACGCGGCGAAGGGGAAGGTCACCGACTGGTTGGTCACCTTCGGGTTCTGCGGCTTCCCGATGCACGCGCTGCCGGTCTCGGCGGGTGTGGCGAAGCGCTGAGGAGCAGCCGCGGTGTCCCGGTGGCTCGCCGCCGCAGACGCGGGCGGAGATCCCGCCGCTGCTGCGGCCAACGCGGCCGCGGTCAGCAACGCCGCCCCGAGACCGGCTGCAGATCGGAGCGACGTGACATGCCGAGGCACGCAAGTCGTAACGACCCGCGACGGTGGATCTTTGACCGGTCGGGTGACCGGTCAGCGGCGCAGCCTCCAGGTCAGCGGGCCGAGCGCAACCTCCACGCCGAGCTCGAGCGGTCCCAGTCCAGGTAGCCGCAGAAACGACAGGTATAGACCGCCCGCCAGGCGCGGAACAGGCCGCGCCGGAGCAGCTCGGGGTCGAAGGGACTGTGCTCGCTCAGACGTTCGCCGCACTCCGGGCACAGTCGCATCGGCATTCGGCTCCTCCTTGTCCGCAGGCGAGGCGCGATCGCACGCCGTCACCGTCCCCTCGACGAGCCTTGCCGATCTTCCCCGCACGCGGGCAGCCGAAACCACCCTCCCCCGCAGCGACCGCGCCGGGAAGCGATCCGGGCGGGCCGGCTCTCAGCGCAACGCCGGGGCGGGGGGAGCGGGAGCGAGCCCGAGCACCTGCCGGGCGGCGAGCACGACGATGTCGACGCACAGCTCGACGGGCAGGCTCGTCGAGTCGAGAATGAGCTGGTAGAGCGAGGGGTCCGACTGGCTGACGCCGTAGAAGGTCTGCGAGTACGCCTCTCGGACGCGGTCGGTCTCGCGCTGCTCGGCGCGGGCCCGCGCCTCGCCGACGCCCTGCATCCGCACCGCCTGCTCGATGCGGGCCTCGGGCGGCCCGTCGAGGCGGACACGCAGCACGTCGGGGCGACCGCCGAGCACGACCATCCCCGCCCGGCCGAGCACGACGCCGCCCCGCCCGTCGGCGATGCGGCGCAACACCTCCTCGGTGGCGCGGGTGAAGTCGTTCCCGGCGTCGACGAACTGGCTGGGCACGTCGGGCCCGATCGGCACGGCGAGGCTGGCCAGGGCCGTGATCAGGCGGTCGAGCCGGCCCGGCGGCCGCTCGTCGTTGGCCTCGGCGCGCTCGATCTCGCAGGCGAGCTCGCGGGCGACGGCGACGGGCACGGCACGGTCGTAGAACTCGAGCCCGAGGCGCTCGGCGACGGCGGGCCCGACGGTGCCGCCGGCGGCGCCGTAGCTTGCCGAGATCGTCACGGCTCCCGTCATGGCGCCGAAGGGTAGCTGAGCGGCCGGCCCGCAGCCCGGCCCGGAGGTCCGGACGGGCCGGAGGGCCGGCGCGACGGCGACACCCGGTAGTCCGGCGACCCTCAGCCCTCACTGTTCATCTCCAGTTCACCCAACTGTGCGGATCGAGTTCCCTGCGAGACAGCTGTACGCAATCGGCGCGTCACTTCGGCCCAATACGTTTCGACGGACCGCGGCCGGGTCGCGCCGCGGCGAGAACGTCCCGAGAGGGACAGAGGAGGAAACCAACGCATGCGGAAGGGAACCGCTTTTCGCTGGTCCGCCGCTGCAGCCGCCGTCGCCGCCCTCGTGGCCGGGGTCGGGGCAGCTTCGGGCGCAGGCGCCAGCGTCACCCGTGCCCAGACGGCATCTTCGGACGCCTGCTGGGCGACGGCGCTCACCGCCAGCGCGTGCGGCGGGATGAGCGCGCTCGTCGCTGCCGCCAAGGCGGAGGGCAACCTCACCGTCACGACCGACCCGCCGACCTGGGCGAACTACGGCAACATCATCAAGGACTTCCAGGCCAAGTACGGCGTCAAGATCCTCGACACCAACCCCAACGGGACCAGCGCCGACGAGATCCAGGAGATCGTCGGCGACAAGGGCAAGCCGACGGAGCCCGACGTGCTCGACATCGGGATCACCTACGCCACCGAAGCCGTGAAGGGCGAGCCGGGCGTGTTCAAGGGCCCGATCTTCTCCCCGTACGAGACCGCCGAGTGGAGCATCATCCCGGCCACCTGGAAGGACCCTCACGGCTACTGGGCCTACGACTACGCCGGGCTTGCCACCATCGGCTACAACGCCAGCGTGATCAAGTTCCCCGTGAAGAGCTTCAACGACCTGATGAACCCGGCCTTCAAGGACGCTGTCGGCCTCGACAACGCCCCGGGATCCTCCGGCGCCGGGTTCGGTGCGCTGATGGCGGTCAACATCAACACCGGCGGGACGACGAGCAACGTCCAGCCCGGCATCAACTGGTTCAAGAAGCTGAACTCGATCGGCAACTTCAACCCGATCGAGGCCGGCGGAGCCGGTGACGGGCCGATGGCGGACAAGAGCGTGCTCGCCACCATCGACTGGAACTACAACCAGCTGTCGTGGCAGCAGGAGCTGGCGAAGTCCCCGGGGATCAAGTGGAAGATCGTCGTCCCGGCGGGCAAGCCCTACGCCCAGTACTACGGCATGGCGATCAGCGCGTACGCCCCGCACCCCGCGGCGGCGCGGCTGTGGCTCGAGTACCTCTACTCGGCCACGGGCCAGAACATGTGGGCCGAGGGTGGCGCGCTCCCCGTCACCTGGACGCACATGGTGGCGGCCGGCACGGCCTCCGCGGCCGCCAAGGCGGCGGTCCCGGCGCTCAGCCAGACGCCGGTGACGGCCACGCCCGAAGAGGTCACCAAGGGCCAGGACGTTGCGATCAAGGAATGGGCGTCTGCAGTCGGCTGACGCTGACGCACCGACCGCGCTCGGCGGTGGCAGGGCCCGCGTCGAGGACGCGGGCCCTGCCCCGCGCCGCGCCCGCCGGCGCGGCCTGCTGGCGGTCATCGGGGTCGCCCCCTTCATCGTCTACGTCGCGCTCTTCCTCGTCGTGCCGGCGGCGTCGGTCATGGTCCAGGCCTTCCGCGACAACAACGGCCAGCTCTCGCTCTCCAACCTGCGCACGCTCGTCGACTCGAGCCAGCCGTACCTGAACGACTACGTCACGAGCCTGGAGCTGGCGGCGATCTCGGCCGCCGTCGCCGGCGTGGTCGGCCTGGTCGGCACCGTGGCGCTCGTCAGCGCCCCGAACCGCAAGGTGCGCCTGCTCGTCGCCACCGCCTGCGGGGTGCTCGCCAACACCGGAGGGGTCCCGCTCGCCTTCGCCTTCATCGCCTCGATCGGCAACAGCGGGGTGATCACCGACCTGCTCGCCCGGCTCGGGTTCAACCCCTACGATCACGGCTTCAACGTCTCCTCGTTCACAGGGCTCGTCATCGTCTACCTGTACTTCCTGCTCCCGCTCACGATGCTGTTGATGCTGCCGCCGGTGGAGGCGCTGCGGCGTGAATGGCGGGAGGCCGCCTCGACGCTCGGCGCCGGCTCGGCGACCTACTGGCGCAAGGTCGGGTTGCCCGTCCTCGCCCCGCCGTTCGTCGCCACGCTGATGGTGCTCTTCATGGACGCCTTCGCCGCCTACGCCACTGCCGACGTGCTCACGACCGGCGTCGTCCCGCTCGTGCCGCTGGCGATCGGGCAGTTCCTCGCCGGGAACGCGGTCGCCGACCAGGTCCACCTCGGCGACGCGCTCGGCTTCGGGATGGTCGTCGTCGTCTTCGTGGCCGGCGCCCTCTACGTCGTCGTCCAGCGCCGGACGTCGAAATGGCTGCGATGACGGCGTTGGAATCCACATCGGCTCCGGATGGGCGGGCGGCGTGATCCGCAACCGCACCTTCCGCTACGTCACCCTCGGCCTGATCGGGCTCTACGTCGTCATCCCGATGTACGCGACCGTGCAGTTCAGCCTGGAGGGCGGCAACCACGGCCAGCTCTCGTTCGACGCCTACCGTCAGGCGCTCGCCCAGCCCGGTCTCGGCTCGAGCATCGTCACCTCGATCGAGGTGTCGTTCGGCGCGATGGCGATCACGCTCGTGCTGCTCGTGCCGACGATCATCTACGTCAACCTGCGCCTGCCGCGCTGGCGGCCCTGGCTCGAGGCCTTCTCGCTGCTGCCGCTCGGCGTCCCCTCCGTCGTGATCGTCGTCGGGGTGCTCGGGGTCTACAACAGCCTGCCGAACTGGATCATCGTCTCGCCGGTGATCCTCGCCCTGCTCTACGTGATCCTCGCCCTCCCGTACTCCTACCGGGCGATCGACGCGGGCGTGCGCTCGATCGACCTGCACACCCTCGTCGAGGCGGGCCGCTCGATGGGCGCCGGCTGGGGCAGGTTGTTCTTCCGTGTGCTGTTCCCGAACCTGCGCTCGGGGATCCTCGCCGCGTCCTTCCTCGTCGTGGCGCTGTCGCTCGGCGAGTACGCCATCGCCAACCTGATCCTGCCGACGACGCCGACGTTCCCCGTCTTCCTCGCCGGCGTCGAGACGGTCGGCGTCTACCTGTCCGTGGCTCTGTCGGTGATCGCCCTGGTCGTCACGTGGGGCCTGCTGGCGGGCGTCTCCGTCCTCGGCTCCGGGCGCCGCCGCAGCTCCGGCGCGGCGGTCGAGCCGGAGGAGCCGGAGCTGCAGATCGCCGACATCGCCGCCCGCGCGAGGCCGGCGCACTCGCATGACCAAGCTCCCGGAGGCCCGATGACCACGGCGGAGACCGGCATGACCGAGGCGGCCCGCACCGTTCCGACCGCACAGCAGGTGCAGCGGCGCGCCGCCGGCGCCGGGCTCGATCTCGTGGGGTGCCGGCGCGACTTCGACAAGGTGCGGGCGCTCGACGGGTTCTCCATCTCGATCGCCCCGGGCGAGCTGGTGGCGCTGCTCGGGCCGTCGGGCTGCGGAAAGACGACGGCGTTGCGGGCCGTGGCCGGCCTCGAACAGCTCGACGAGGGCAAGGTGCTCGTCGGCGGCGAGGACATCACCGGGCTGCCGGCCCACAAGCGCAACCTCGGGATGGTCTTCCAGGCCTACAGCCTGTTCCCGAACATGAACGCCCTGGACAACGTCGCCTTCGGGCTCGAGGTGCGCAAGGTACCGGCGGCGCGCCGGCGCCAACGGGCGGGCGAGATGCTCGACCTGGTCCGGCTGACCGGCCTCGGGGGGCGCTTTCCGCACGAGATGTCCGGCGGCCAGCAGCAGCGCGTCGCCCTGGCACGCGCCCTGTGCGCCGAGCCCCGACTTCTGCTTCTCGACGAGCCGCTGTCCGCTCTCGACGCCAAGGTGCGCCACCAGCTGCGCGAGGAGATCCGGCGCATCCAGCTCGAGTTCGGCATCACCACCCTCTTCGTCACCCACGACCAGGAGGAGGCGCTCTCGATGTCCGACCGCGTCGGGGTGATGCGCGCCGGGCGGCTCGAGCAGCTCGGCCCGCCGGCGGAGGTCTACTCGAGCCCGACGACGGAGTTCGTCGCCCAGTTCGTCGGATCCGTGAGCCGGCTGCCCGGCGAGATCACCGCCCCCGGCGTCGTCGAGCTCCTCGGCCGGCACGTCGCCGTGACGCGTGGCACCGGAGCCGACCTGCCCGTGGGGAGCCCGGTCGACGTGCTCGTCCGCCCGGAAAGCATCCGCATCGCACCCGACCCCAGAGGCCCTGCCGTGGTCGCACGGGCGTCGTTCCTCGGGGCGTTCGTGCGGGTCGTGGCCGTCCTCGCCGACGGCACCGAGGTGGCCTCGACGCTGCCGGCCAGCGAGGGCACCTCGCTGCCGGCCGGGGCTTCGGTGGACGTCGAGCTGCTCGACGAGGCGCTCTTCGTCGTCCCCCGCCCGCCGGCTCCGTGAGCGTGCGTCCCCGCGCCGCGGGCACCTCGGCACGGACGCTTCGCCCCGGCGATCCGGACGCCGGCCGCTACCGCCGCCTCGTCGAGTCGCCCGGCGAGCCGCTGCGGGCGCGCAGCGACCTCGGGGGGAGCGCCCCGGCGGACAGAGCTCGGTTGCGCTCGCTGCTCGCCTTCGTGCACCTCTCGGACCTGCACGTCACCGACGTCCAGAGCCCGGCGCGGGCGGAGTTCCTCGACCGCTTCGGCGACGAGGACTCGCCGTATGCCGCCGTGCTCGGGCGTGTCGGCACCTACCGCGCCCAGGAGGCGCTCACCTTCCAGGTGCTCGAGGCGATGACCGCAGCGGTGCGCGCCGTCCTCCCCGCCGGCGGCCCGGCGACCGGGGCCCCCTTCGCCTTTGCCATCTCGACCGGCGACAACATCGACAACAGCCAGCGCAACGAGCTCGACGCCTACCTCGCCCTGCTCGACGGCGGGAGCGAGGTGCGCCCGGACTCCGGCGACCCCGCCCGCTACGAGGGCGTCGGCGCGCCCGAGTGGTACGACGAGCGCTACTGGCACCCCGACGGCACCCCGCCCGGGCAGGACGACGACCTGCCGCGGCGCCGGCACGGCTTCCCGACCGTGCCGGGCCTGCTCGAGCGCTGCCGCCAGCCGTTTCGTGCCACAGGCCTCGGGCTGCCCTGGTACGCCGTGTACGGCAACCACGACCGCCTGCTCGGCGGCACGCAGTCGCCCGACCGCGCCCTCTCGGAGCTGGCGACCGGCGCCGAGAAGCCGGTGCTGCTCGACCCCGCCGTCGACCCGCTCGAGCTGCTCGCCGGCACGGGGACCGCCCCGTCGCCGGCCAGCTGGGGGATGTTGCACGCAGCGATGCACAAGGTGACGCCGGACGCGTCGCGCCGCTTCGTCGGCGCGAGCGAGTGGATCGGCGCACACCTCGACTCGCCCGGCCGGCCCGAGGGGCACGGCTTCACCTCCGAGGCGGCCCGCCTCGGGCGGGCGCACTACGCGCTCGATGCCGGCATCGTGCGCCTCGTCGTGCTCGACAGCGTCAACCGTGACGGTGGCTGGCAGGGCTCGCTCGACGAGGAGCAGTTCGCCTGGCTCGAGGCCGAGCTCGTCGCCGGCCACTCGCGCCATCTCGACGCCTCGGGACACGAGGTGCTCACGGGCAACCCCGACCGGCTGTTCGTGCTCTTCGCCCACCACAGCATCGAGACGATGATCAACCCGTACTCCTCGAGCGGCGAGCGCCGGCTGCTCGGGGACGACCTGCTCGGGCTCCTCGCCCGCTTCCGCAACGTGGTCGCCTTCGTCAACGGCCACACCCACATCCACGCCGTGCGCGCCTTCCCCGCCGGCGCTGAGACGACCGGCGGCTCCGCCGGCGGTGGGGCAACGACCGGCGGTCCCGACGGCGGTGCGGCAACGACCGGCGGTCCCGCCTCGGACGGCGTCACGGCGAGCGGCGGTTTCTGGCAGGTGACGACCGGGTCGCACATCGACTGGCCGCAGCAGGCGCGCCTTGTCGAGCTCGTCCTCGACGAGGAGAGCGGCGCGGTGGTCGTCGTGACCGAGATGATCGACCACGCCGGGCTCGTCGACCCGCGTCACGGCGAGCCCGGCGAGCCGGCGACGATCGCCGGCTGGTCGCGCGAGCTCGCCGCCAACGCCTGGCAGGGCCGCTCGCGCCCCGAGGAGCCGTGGGGCCGTGGGGCAGCCGCGGACCGCAACTGCGTGCTCGTCTGGCCCGCGCCCTTCGGCATCGCCGAGGCTCTCGCCGGTAGCGGCGAGGCCGGCACAGCGTGACCGCCGGGCGGCCCCGCCTCGTCGTCGTCGGCGCCGGGGTTATCGGCACGATGCACGCCCTGCACGGCGTGCGCCGCGGCTACGAGGTGGTGCACCTCGAGCGCGACGTCGCGCCCCGCGGCGCATCCGTGCGCAACTTCGGTCTGGTCTGGGTGAGCGGCCGCTCGGTCGGGCCTGAGCTCGAGCTGGCGCTTCGCGCCCGCGAGCTGTGGGGCGAGATCGGCGAGCAGTGCCCGGCGGCGGGCTTTCGCGCCTGCGGCTCGCTCACGTGCGCCCGGCAGCCCGACGAGCTCGAGGCGCTCGAGCTCGCCATGCTGGCACCGGGCGCCGGCGAGCGCGGCTTCCGCCTGCTGTCGGCCAAGGAGGCAGCGGAGATCGCCCCCGCTCTCGGCGACGCGGCGGGAGAGAGCCGCCTCCTCGGCGCCCTCCTCTGCGCGCAGGATGCCGCCGTCGAGCCTCGCCTCGTGCCGGGGGCGCTGCGTGAGATGTTGCGTGCCACGGGACAGTACCGCTTCCTCCCGTCTCGGCCCGTGCTCGAGTGCCGCCCGCACGGTGTGCGCGACGCGGCCGGGACGTGGTACGACGGCGACCTCGTCGTCTGCTGCCCGGGAGCGAGCGCCGGCGGGCTGCTCGCCGACGTGCTCGGCGGGGCGCCGTTGCGCCGGGTGCGCCTGCAGATGCTCGAGACCGAGCCCTTCGCCGGCGAGGTGCCCGCCGCGCTCGCCGATGCCGACTCGCTGCGCTACTACCCCACCTACGAGGGCGCTCCCCGGGAGCGCCTCGAGCCGCAGGTGGCAGCGGGCGCGGCCTGGGCCGCCCAGCTGCTGCTCGTGCAGCGTCTCGCCGGTCACCTGACGATCGGCGACACGCACAGCTACGAGGAGCCCTTCGCCTTCGACGTCGACGAGGCGCCATACCGCCACCTGCTCGGCGTCGCCGAGTCGTTGCTCGGGCCGTTGCCGCCGGTCGAGCGCCGCTGGGCAGGCGTCTACAGCCAGGTGACCGACCACTCGCTCTACTTCCGCGCCGAGGTCGCGCCGGGAGTCGTCGTGGTCACCGGGCCCGGAGGCCGGGGGATGACGATGTCGCCGGCGATCGCCGAGGAGACCTTCACATGACCGCGTCGCCGGCGATCGGCAAGGAGACCTTCACATGACCCGTACCGAGATATGAGCAACACCGGCAGGGACATCGAGCTCGTCTGCCTCGACATGGCGGGCACGACCGTCGCCGACGACGGGCTCGTCGAGTCCGCCTTCGACGCGGCGATGTCCGCGCTCGACGTCGAGGACGGCGCCGAGCGGGCGCGGATGACCGGCTACGTCCGCGAGACGATGGGCACCTCGAAGATCGAGGTCTTCCGGGCGCTGTTCGGTAACGAGGAGCGCGCCCAGCAGGCCAACCGCGCCTTCGAAGCCGCCTACGACGAGCTGCTCGGCGAGGGGGCGGCCCACCCGATCCCCGGTGCCGAGGAGGCGATCGCCGCCATCCGCCGCTCCGGCCGCAAGGTGGCGCTGCTCACCGGCTTCTCCGCCGCGACACGGGACCGTCTCGTGGCGGCACTGGAATGGCAGCACATCGCCGACCTGACGCTGTGCCCCTCGGAGGCAGGGCGGGGGCGGCCCTTCCCCGACCTGGTCCTCACGGCGCTGTTGCGCCTCGGGGCGAGCGAGGTCGCCGCTGTGGCGGTCGCCGGCGACACCGCCGCGGACATGGAGAGCGGCCGTCGCGCCGGCGCTTCGCTCGTCGCCGGTGTGCTCACCGGGGCCGACGGTGCCGAGCGCCTGCATGCCGCCGGCGCGACACACGTGCTCGGCTCGGTCGCCGAGCTCCCGGCGTTGCTCGGGATCTGAGGTCGCCGGCGCCGGTGCCTCCCCTTCCCGCCGGCTCGGGCGGCGCACCGATGCAGGAACCACCGGCGCACGGGGCACCGGCGCACGGGGCACCGGCGCACGGGGCACCGGCGCACGGGGCACCGGCGCACGGGGCGGAGGGCAGCCGCAGTACCGGCGGTGTGCTGCGTGGGCGCGTCGCCTCGCAGCGCAGCGGGTACGCCTTCGACGGCTCGATGTACGCCGACCCCGAGCTGTACGCGCTCGAGCTCGCCTCGATCTGGCACGCCGGGTGGGTCTTCGCCGGCCACTCCGGCGAGCTGCGCCGGGCGGGCGACCACCTGAGCCTCGACGTCGGTGACGAGCCCGTCGTCGTGGTGCGCCAGCTCGACGGCGGCGTGCGCGCCTTCCACAACGTCTGCCGCCATCGCGGCTCGCTCGTCGTCACCGCGGCGAGCGGGCACTCGCCGCTCCTCGTGTGCCCCTATCACCGCTGGAGCTACCGCCTCGACGGCACACTGCAGGCCTGCCCGGGCGCACCCGACGGGGTCGAGCGCGACACGCTGGCGCTCGGCGAGCTGGCCGCGGTGGAGGCTGGAGGGCTCGTGCTCGTCTCCCTCGCGCCCTCGCCGCCCGACCCCGCGCCGTGGCAGCGGGCGCTGAGCGCCCTACCCGAGGCCGAGCCGCTCGCCGCCGCTCGGGTCGCCGCCCGCCGCAGCTACGAGATCGCCGCCGACTGGAAGCTCGTGCTCGAGAACAACCGTGAGTGCCTGCACTGCGCCCCGAACCATCCGCAGTACGTACTCGCCAACTACGACCACCCACGGCCCGGCGACCCGGTTCCAGGCGGGCTGGCGGAGTTCCCCGACCCGGCCGGGCTCGAGTGGTGGTCGCTGACGCGCTCGCCGCTGCGACCCCCGTTCGTCACCGAGTCGATCGACGGGACCCCGGTCGCCCCGTCCCTCGCCGCCGCCAGCGCCGGCGCCGGCGCCGGCGCCGGCGCTGCCGGCGAGCCCGGAACGCTGCGACTGCGCGTCCTGCCTTCGTTCTGGGCTCACGTCAGCGTCGACCACGCCGTCACCACCCAGCTCCTCCCCGCCGGTCCGGCGACCACGCGCGCCGTCGTGAGCTGGTTCGTCCACCCTCGGGCCGTCGAGGGTCGCGACTACGACCTCGAACGCTTGCTGCCTTTCTGGCAGCTCACCTCGGAGCAGGACTGGGAGATCTGCGGCCGCCAGCAACGCGGCGTGCGCTCCCTCGGCTATCGCCCGGGGCCGCTCTCGCCATCGCTCGAGCACAACGTGGCGAACTTCCATGCCTGGTACGCCCGCCGCATGCGCGGCTGAGCCCCACCGGCTCAGCTGATGCCCTGCCGCCGAACGGCTCCGAGGAGGCCCCGCGCAGCCGGTCTGTGGACGAAGTTGGGCGCGTCCTGGGGACGATCGGGGGAAAATCGCACTTCCCTGTCGACAACCACTGGATTTGCGCGAACCCGCTTGACCCGTGCCGGCAGAGGGTATTTACTGCGTCTCACCAGCAAGTACGTGGTTCGACCGGACGAAGCCGAGAACGCCGCAAGGCGGGGGAGGCCTCCGACAGGAGAGCTGCGGGCGACACTGGTAGGTGTGCAGGGGTGCCGGTCCGGCGCTGCCTCTCGGGGCAGAGTCGAGCCGGTTCGGGGTGCGAGAGCGCCTCACCTGATCGGTCCGCAAGGGCCGGGCGGGTCGCTGACCGCCGCTGAGCGCAGTCCCGGAGAGTCCGCGTCGGTTTCGGCCGACCGGCTAGCCGGGGCTGTGCCGCGCCCGGGCTCCGACCGACGCGTCTCCGCGGGAACGCGTCTCCGCGGGAACGTCTGAGCGGGAACGCGTCTCCGCGGGAACGCGTCTCCGCGGGAGGCCGTCACCCGGGGCCGAGGGCAGGCGCAGCGGCCGCGCCTGACACAACGGCGGCCGGGGCGGCCAGCAGGTCCAGGACGCCGTCGGGCTCGAGGGGCCGGTAGAACAGGAAGCCCTGAGCCAGGTCGCAACCTTCGGCCTGCAGCAGGGCCAGCTGCCGTCCATCCTCAACGCCCTCGGCGATGGTGCGCAGCCCGAGCGCCTTGCCCAGCCGGACGAGGGTCTGCACCAGCACCGCACTCTCGCCCGAGGCGAGCATCGCCGCCACGAACGACCGGTCGATCTTGATCGAGTCCGCGGCGAAGCGCTGCAGGTAGGAGAGCGACGAGTAGCCCGTGCCGAAGTCGTCGATGGCGAGCTGCACGCCGAGGCCGCGGAGCGCCTCGAGCACAGTGAGCGAGCGGTCGGTGTCGCGCATCATCGCCGTCTCGGTGATCTCGAGCACGAGGTAGGCCGCGTCGAGGCCGGACACGGCGAGCGCCTCGCGCACGGCGTCGACGAGACCGGCGGCGTCGAGCTGGTGCGCCGAGACGTTGACCGAGACCTCCAGCCGGTGCCCCGCAGCGTGCCAGCGGGCGGCCTGCGCGCACGCCTCGACGAGCACGTACCGGCCGACCTCGACGATCGAGCCCGAGCTCTCGAGCAACGGGACGAATTCCCCCGGTGGTAGGACGCCACGACCGGGGTGCCGCCAGCGCAGCAGTGCCTCGGCGCCGCGCACGCCTTGACCCTCGAGGTCCACGAGCGGCTGGTACTCGATGAACAGCTCGCGATCGGCAAGCGCGCTGGCGAGGTCGAACTCGAGCCCGAGACGGTGCTGCAAGGCGTCGTGCATCGCCGGCTCGAAGGCGACGAAACGGCTGCGGCCGAGCGACTTCGCCTCGTAGAGGGCGATGTCGGCCTCGCGCAGCAGGTCGTCGGCCGAGACCGACGACCCCGTGGCGATGCCGATGCTCGCCGAGATGGCGACCTGCAGGCGGCGGGCGCCGCCGAGCAGGAACGGCTCGTGCAGCACGTCGAGCAGCCGTTGCGCCGCGCGGTACTCCACGCCGCCTCCCGAGCGCTCCAGCAGGACGACGAACTCGTCACCGCCGAGGCGCCCGACGGTGGCCAGCCCGTCGAGCGCTTCGCGGAAGCGCCAGGCGACCTCGCGCAGCAACTCGTCGCCGACGAGGTGGCCGAAGGTGTCGTTGACGTCCTTGAACCGGTCGAGGTCGACGAAGAGGATCGACACCGAGGACCCGACGTCGCGGGCCCGGGCGAGCAGCTCGCCGGTGCGCTGGAAGATGTGGGCGCGGTTGGGCAGCAGGGTCAGCGAGTCGTGCAGGGCTTGGTGGCGCAGTTCGCCGCTGCGCGCGTCCGCCAGCTGCAGCGCGCGCTGGCGCGCACGGGCGAGGGTGCGCACGAGCACGAACAGCATCAGCGAGAGGATGAAGCCGAGGGAAAGCACAGCCGTCGACTGGAGCAGCGCGGAGGCCTGCGAGGTCATCGACGGCGCGGAGAAGACCGCCTCCCAGGTGCCGGCAGCGTCCACCGCCAGCCGCTGGGTGAGGTCGTGAGCGCCGAGCGCCCCCACCTGATCGACCGTGACGACCCGGCCGGAGGGGTTGCGGAAGGCCAGCGCGATGGCGCTGCCACGGTCGGCGGCGAGCAGCGGCGCCAGGATCTGGTCCAGCGAGTACAGGCTGACGGTCCACCCGGCGATCGCCCGCGTCCGCTCGGCCGCTGTGGCCCGCGCCGCGCCGCGCCGGTAGACGGGGTCGACGGTGACAGTCAGGCCACCGCTGTAGAGCGCCGAAGAGCCCGCCGCGGGTGTCGACTGGCGGCGAGGAACCTGCGCCAGCAGCGAGGCGAGCGGAGCGACCGTCGTGCCTGCGTTCGCCGCCGCCTCGTCGAGCAGGGGATCGAGCGCCAGGCGGCAGAAATCGATCCGTGCCGTGGCAGCGAGCAGCGTGCTCACCCCGGGCACGAGGGCGGTGACATCACTGGGCAGCTCGGCCACCCCGAAGCGGGTCAGGCAGTAGCTCGCCGAGCTGGCCGAGCGAGTGATGCCGGGCGCACCGACGGGGATCCCGAAGGGCGGATCCCGCCGCACGGTGCGCAAGAAGTGGGGCAATCGGGGGGCGGCGACCTTCTCGACGTAGATCATCCCGTAGTTGCCGGGGAAGGTCTCCGAGCGTCGCAACGTGCCGAACCAGGCGTTGAGCTGCGCGTTCGTGAGTTCTGGGGTCATCTCGATCAGCGTCTCGGCGGTGCTCGCGAGGTCGGCGTCACGCTGCAGCGCGTCACCAAGCGCGGCACCAGCAGCACCGGCCGTGGCCGCAAAGGCCCGCGTCGAGCTCTCCCCGACGTAGGCGCGCCACGCCGACGCGGCGTAGGCGGACGCGGCGCAACCGACCGCGAGCAGCGCCAGCGACCACAGGGCCCAACGATCGGCACGCGAGCGCATCCCCGTTCGAGCCATCCTGTGCATTAACGACCCGGGCGCAGCGCCGATGAACAGCGCAGCGGCGATGGACAGCGCAGCGGCGATGGACAGCGCAGCGGCGATGGACAGCGCAGCGGCGATGGACAGCGCACCGGCGACGAGCAGCGCAGCGGCGACGAGCCGTCGTCAGCTCACGTCTTGGCCGCTCCCGAGCGGCTGCGAGGCGGCGTAGAAACGACGCCAGTTGGTCCGTGACGGCTGGCGTGCCGAGGCCGGCCCGGCGGCGAGCACGCGCAGCACGTTCTTCGTGATCGCCACCGTCGCCGGCTCCGCAGCGGCCACGGCGAAGCTCAACGCGTCGTCGGTCGAGGACGGCCCGTCCCACAGCGAGGTCACCCACCTCGCCGTGCCCGTGGCGAACACGCCCCCGCCTTTGGGGCGCGTGTACCAGGTGGCGTCGGAGAAGCCCGCCCCGGCAACGCTCTGCACCGGCGAGTGGGCGAGGATCTGCACGCCAGCCGGCGCCGCCTGCGGGGCGTAGGCGTCGAACTCCGAGCCGACGACGCCGGGGATCGAGTCGCCGTCGCGAAGACCGGTCCCCGCATAGACGAACGACGAGGCGTCGGCGACGACGAAGGGGGCGAACCTCGCCCCCTCGGGCATGAAGGCCTGGTACATGACCCCGATCAGGCTGCTCTCGTACCAGGGCACGGGATCGGTGGCCCAGCAGAAGCCCGTGGCGAGGGCAGGGTCGCTCGAGCGGATCGGGTCGGCAGCGGCGTCCTTGTAGCACACGACGCGCCGATCGGCGCCGAGCGGCGAGTGCTCGAGGCGGATCTGGCGGTAGCAGGCGTTGGCGCCGAGGAAGGCGAGGTTCACCCCGGCTGCCAGCGCTCTCGACGCTGCGTCGCGCATCGGCGTCGACCAGTACTCGTCGTGGCCGAGGCTCACCAGGCAGCGGTGTGCGAGCAGCAGCGACGGGCGGGTGTGCAAGTCGACGTCGTTCCAGTACGTGACGTCGAGCCCCAGGCGCTCGGCGAGCGCGACGAAGGGGAACTCGTTGCCGAGCCAGTCCCCCGACCCGTTGGCGTCGAGGTTGGGCCCGTAGGGGCGGTCGAAGGAGACGACGCGCGAGCGGCTGTCGTACTCGCTCGCGCCGTCGAGCGGCGTCCCTCCGTAGAGGCTGTAGCCGCCCCAGAGGTTGTAGGCCTGCCAGGTGGTGACCGAGCTCTGCACGACGATCGCCGCCTTGCTCGAGTCGTCGCGCACGAGGAAGGGGACGTAGCGCTGCCCGCCGCTGCTGGCCGAGAGCAGGATCAGGTAGTGGCCCGGCAGCCAGTCGTCGCCGACTTCGAAGGTGACCGACGGCCGCCACTCGCACTCGACGGTGTTCGTACCGGCCGAGAAGCGCGCCGCGGGCTGCTGCCTGGCGCGAAGCGCCCCGGTGGCATGAACGAGGCGGGCCCCGTGGCCTTGGTACCAGCCCATGCGGAACACCTGGGCGGAAAAGCGCGCCGACGCGCAGTCGACGTAGAGGACGAGACGCTCACCCCGCTGCACGCTCGCCGGGCTGACGAAGCCCTCGATGGCAGGCGGCTCCGGCTGCGGCGGGAGGATCACCCAGGCCGTGGTCCCGGGCCGGCGGTTCTCGGCGAGGACCCAGTCGGCAGCGGGCAGCCCGTCGAGGTCGTGCACCTGCGCGACGGTCGTGGTCGGCGCCGCATGCTCGGGGGCGACGGCCGGGCTGCGGCGGGCGGGCGCGGTCGGGCCGGGGGGCGCGAGGCGCCCGGCCGCCGGGCCGGGGGTGGCACGGCGGGCGGCGTCGCCCGACGAGCCGCAAGCCTGCAGCGCCGTCCCGCCGGCCGCGGCGCCGGCGAGCGCCGCCATCCGGCGCAGGAACGTTCGGCGATCCACGGGGGCCGAATCTTACGGTCGGGGCCCGCCGGAGACCCCTGCGGGCGCCGGCCGGGCATACTGGTCTCGCCATGCGCCCGGTGCCCGTCGCCTTCCACCTGGGCCCGCTCGAGGTCCACACCTACGGGATCGGCTTGGCGATCACGTTCTGGTTCGCCTACCGCTACCTCGCCCGGCGGCTGCGAGCCCACGGCTACCCCGACGGCTGGCTCGGCACCACCTTCGTCGTGGTGGTCGTCGCCGCCGTCGTCGGCGCCCGCGCCGTGCACGTGCTCGCCAACCTCTCCGCCTACGAGAGCCAGCCGGCGAAGGTGCTGGCGATCTGGCAGGGCGGACTGTCCTCCTTCGGAGGTCTCGCGCTCGGCGTCCCTGCGGGGCTGTGGAGCGCCCACCGGCGCTGCCCGCAGCTGCGCACGCTCGTCGCCGCAGACCTCGTGGCGCCGGTCCTCGCCGCGGCGTGGGCGCTCGGGCGCCTGCTCGGCCCGCAGCTGATGATCGCCGGCGGGGGCAAGCCGACGAGCGCGTGGTTCGGCATGTACTACGCGGGCGAGGTCGGCAAGCGGCTGCCCGTCCCCGTCTTCCAGGCGCTCGAGTGCCTCGTCGTCTACCTGGTCGCATTGCGCGTGCAGTCTGCGGTTCGCCGCCACGGCGGCCCCGTCGGGGCGGTGACAGCGGTCACCGCCGGGCTGTGGGGGCTTAGTCGCTTCTTCGACGAATTCGTCTTCCTGCCGCACGACAACGGCACCGACGCCGTGGAGGTCGCTTCCCTCGCCTTCTTCGCCGTCGGGCTCGCGGCTGCCGCCCTGCTGTGGCGGCGCACCCCCGCCACAGCAGGGGCGAGCGTCCCCGACCCGTGGGCCCCGGCGGCGCGCCGAGACGCCGATGGAGCCGCAGGTGGGTCGGAGCCCGCAGTCCTGTCGGGCGCCGCCCCGGCCGACGTCGAGCCCACGAGCGCGAGCTCCACGGCTGTCGTGCCCGCCGGCGCGCCGCCCGGCGAGAGCGGGCTGGCCGGCGCGCCGTCCGGCGAGGGCGGGCTGGCCGGCGCGGCACCCGGGGCCGCGGGGCCCGATCGGGCCGCGCCGCTGGCGGCGCGCCGGTGACCTACACCGAGCGGCACCGCGCCGAGTCCTTCGGCGAGGACGCCGCCCTGTACGAGCGCGCCCGCCCGGAGTACCCAGCCACCCTCGTGCAGGACCTCACCGGCGGAGCGGCGCTCGACGTGCTGGACGTCGGCTGCGGCACCGGCAAGGCCTCCCGGGCCTTCCTCGCCGGCGGCTGCAGGGTGCTCGGCGTCGAGATCGACGAGCGGATGGCCGAGGTGGCACGTGCCTCGGGCGTCGAGGTCGAGGTCGGGAGCTTCGAAGGCTGGGACCCCGCGGGACGCCGCTTCGACCTCGTCGTCTCCGGACAGGCCTGGCACTGGGTCGACCCGGCCGTCGCTCCGGCGCGCGCCGCCGACGTACTACGCGAGGGCGGGCGGTTGGCGCCGTTCTGGAACCACCGCGACCCCGCTCCCGATCCCGACGCTCCCGTCGTGCGCGCGACGGCCGAGATCTACCGCCACGAGGCGCCCTCGCTGCTGCCCAAGAGTGGGACGGTGGGGGCCGCCGACTACAGCGACGGGATCGCCGGGCACGCCCGAGCGATCGAGGCCTGCGGCCGTTTCGGCCCCTGCGAGGTCCGCACGTACCACTGGGGCGAGTCGCTCACGATCCAGCACTGGCTCGACCGCCTCGCCACACAGAGCGACCACCGGCTGTTGGAGGCCGGCGCGCGGTCCCGCCTGTTCGCCTCGCTGCGCGAGCTCCTCGATGCCGAGGGTGGAACGATCGAGCTCGTGCACACCACGTACTGCATCGTCGCCGCGCGTCGCTGACGCACGGGCGAGGGGGAGCGACGTCGATGCGGGCCGTCCTCGCGGCGCCGTGAGCGGGCGAGGACGTCAGCGCTCGCCTTCCAGGCGGGACGCGAGGACGCGCAGCTCGGCGAGCACCTCGAAGGTGTCGGGCGGCTCGAGCGCCGCGTCGAGCTCCTCGGCGGTCCCGGCCCAGGTCCAGCCGACGAGCGTCGCGAGCTCGGACTCGGTGAGCGCGGCAGGCGCCACCACCGGGTAGTCGAAGGTGGCGAGGAAGAACGGCTCGAGCTCGTGGCGGTGCTCGCCGTTCCAGGTGTGGCGTCGCTCCACGGCGACGAAGCGCTCGGAGAGCTCCCCGGAGAGCCCCGTCTCCTCGAGCAGCTCGCGACGCGCCGCTTCGGCAGGAGTCTCTCCGGGCTCGATGCCGCCACCCGGCGGTTCGTAGAACTCCCGGCCGTCGAAGGGGTCGCGCCAGCGCAACACGAGCACGCGGCCGGCCTCGTCCTGGCAGAGCACCCGCACGCGACGGAAGCCGGCAGCATCCGGGGTGCTGGTCACGTCGCTCGTCACGTCGCCGCGACCCCCCGGCGGTGGCGGGCGCGGCGACCCGAATGCCGGCTGCGGCGCAGGATCCTCGCCAGCGCCACGAGGCAGAAGCCGAGGACGAGCACGACGCCGGCCAGACTCGTCCACGCCCCTTCCTCGAGCGTCGAGGGGGCGTAGCGCCAGCTGACCTGCCAGCGTCCGGCTGGCACCTCGATCGACTCCACGATGCCGAGGTGCTGCACCGGCTCGCTCAGCGGCTGGCCGCCGCCGAGCGGGACCAGCGTGGCGCTCCAGCCGGGCTCGTAGGTCTCGCTGCGCACGAGCTCGACTGGGCTGGGGGCCTGCACGAGGTCCCGCTCGGGTTGCGTCGCGCTGCCGGCGAGGACACGTACCGAGCCCGGTGCGCGCGCCGAGGGGTCCGGCGCGCGAGATCCGAGGGATTGCAGCCACGCCTGACCCGCAGCGTCATCGTCGATGAAGACGATGTCGGGGCCGATCCTCCCGTCGTAGCGCCAGTGGCCCGCCGCGAGGTAGCCCTGCAGGGCGCCGTCGAGCAGCATGCGCTGGTCGGGGTGCGAGGTGACCGCCAGCACCGCCCCGATCACCATCGCGGTGCGCCCCGGGTTGTGCACGACGACCATCTCGCCCCGTGCCGGGTTGGACAGGAAGTAGATCGCCTGCCCGTTCACCACGTCGACGTTCTGTGTCGGGGGTGGCCCGCCGAGTCCGGTGCCGCTGGCGAGCGCCACGCCGACCTTCGCCGGCGGCGGGCCGGAGGCCGAGCGCACGACGACGATGACGCGCAGCACCGTGCGCACCTGTGGCAGGCGGAACACGCGGGTGCCGCCCTGCCCGACGGGCCACGGGCCGCTCGCCAGCGGGGCGGGGTTCGGGGCGTCCTGGCCGACGCCCGTCGAGTCGTTCGCCGGCGCCGCCGCAGCCCCCGCGACGGGAATCGCGGCGTGCACCCTGATCGGCTCGCCGAGGTAGATCGGCAACGTCAGCAGCACCCGCAGGTCGAGGTCGTCGAAGGTGCCGTTGACCAACGCGGCCCGCTGGAGGGTCTCGAGACCGTGGGTCCCCGTGGCGTGGTCGTAGGTGCCGTCGACCACCGAGCCGTAGCCCTGCACGCTCGGCAGGTCGCGCAGCACGTTCAGGTCGGTCAGCCCCGAGTCGGTGATGTAGCTCGGCTCGGCGAGGATGCTGCGGATGTAGGCGTTGTAGAGGGCGTAGCGGCCGCCGGCGGCGAGGCGGGCGATCTCGCTGGACTGCGGTGTCGAGCTGGCGAGCAAGGACGTCGGGACCGTGACGAAGGTGGCGCCGGCCGCGGTGACGCCGAGGTCGAGCACGAGCGCGGCGGCGAGCAGCTGGCGCGCCGCGCCGCGGTGCGCGACGAGCACGAAGGCCGAGAGCAGCGTGGCGAGGGCGATCATGATCGCGAAGTACACGTCCTGGCGGGGCAGGAAGTCGTCGGAGGCCGGGCCGCCGACCAAGCCGAACGAGCCGAGCACCACCGACGGGTCGAGGCGGGCGGCGAGCGCCAGCCCGGCGGCGGCGAGCAGCGGGAGCAGGCCGAGCGCCTTGCTCCACCAGGCGCGGCAGGGGGATGGGACGGCGGTTCACGACGTCGTCGACGAGGAAGGCGAGCAGGAGGCAGAGGGCGAGGTCGAGCATCGCCACGTTGCGTCCCGGGAGGCGCTCGCCGTTGTAGAGCGGCACGTGAGCGAGCACCCTGCCGAGCGGGGTCGTCGTGCCGGCGGCGAGGAGCGCGCCGAGCACGGCGAGCACGTACCAGACCCCGAGCCGGCGCCTCGAGCGCAGTCCTGCAGCGCGGTCGTAGGCCCTCCAGTACTCCGCCAGCCGGGCCGACCCTGCCGCCCAGTCCTCGTCGTCGGCCGCCGAAGCGGTGTCGGTGACCGCTCCGGGAGCCGCTGCGGGCGCCGCCGTGCCGCGCGAGCTCGCCGCGAGGTGACGGCCCGTCAACGGCCGCGGGCGCAACGGCGAGCGGCCGTCCCTCCCCACCGCCCGCGCGGCACGACGCACCGAACCCAGGACGGGCGCCACGACCTCGGGGAGGTAGACGGCGAAGGCGACGAGCGCCAGCAGCCCGACGCCGACGGCCAGCTCCGCGAGGTTCTGCGGACCCTCGTAGCGTGCCAGCCCGAGGCGGTCGTTGCCGCCGAGGGCGTAGGGCAGCAGGAGCAGCTGGCCGAGCTCGCCGAGCGGGATGGAGCCGTTACCGAACTGGGAGAAGGCCCCCGCCCCGCGCTGGGAGGCCTGCAGGAACGCGAAGCCCGGCAGCCACTGCACGGCTGACAGCGCGGCCCCGAGCCCCGCGGCGAGCAGGGCGAGACCCACGAGCCGGCCGGCGTCGCGTGGCGCGGTCCAGGCACAGGCGAGCAGGTAGACGACCGTGACGACGGCAGCGGTGGTGATGGCACGTGGGTCGCCGGCGAGCACGATGAGGGCGGCGGCGATCGCGCTCAGCACGACGAAGCCGGCGGTTCGCCATTCCTGCCCGCCGCGGCGGCGCGCCGGATGGCGGGCGAGGCCGTCGACCCCGAGCAGCAAGAGCGGCAGCAGGGCGGTGCCCTGGACGAGGCCGATGTGCACGACCTGACCGTTCATGAACCCGAGGTAGCTGAAGGCGAGCGCGCCGACGAAGGCCCCGGCGGGACGGCACGACAGCCGCCGGGCGAGCAGGTAGGTGCTCGTCCCGCTCAGCGCGTAGGTCAGCGCGAGGCCGGCGGTCCAGGCCGCGACGGGGTTGAGCAGCGCGAACAGCCACGTGAAGGGGAACATCGCTCCGGCGTTCCAGCCGTCGAGCAGCGGCGTGCCGCTCCACAGGAAGGGGTCCCAGCCCGGGAGGTGTCCGGCGCGGATCAGCTGGCCGGCGAGCACCCGCAACGGGTAGTTCTGGTCGAAGTCGTCGCCGAGCATCAGGACACGTCCCGCCGCCGCCAGCGGGACGGTGACGGCGAAAGGCACGAGCACGAGGACCGACAGCGCCACGGCGTCTGCCCGCCGGCGCGACGGGCGGGGGGTGCCGTCCGGCCAGCGGGGACGCCCGGCGTCCTCGGCCGTGGGGGGCCGCTCGACCCGCGCCCCGAGCGCGTCGCGCCCCCCGGCCGGGCGTGCCGGAGCGGGAGGCGCCGGCTCTCGGCCGTGCGCCGGCGCGACTCCGGGGGCCGGCGCGACGCCGGTGGCCGGCGTGAATCCGGGGGCCGGCGGAGCGGGCTCGGCCGGGCGCGCCGAGACGGCTTCGGGGCCCGGCGCCGGGGTCCCCGACGGCACGCCCGGTTGGCGCTCGACGACGGCCATGGCCTGCCAAGGTAACCGGCCGCCGCTCCCTTCGGCGGTACCGTGAAACACGCACTGCGAACGGCCACCCCGGCGAGGGCGCCGGCAGGCCGCCGGGTGGTCGCTGCTGGCGGCGACGGGTGCGCCGGCGACGGGTGCCGCCGGAGACGGGTGCGCCGGAGACGGGCGCACCCGAGACGGGTGCGCCGGAGACGGTGGAGGTGCGACATGGCCGACCAGACGAGCAAGAGCGACGCGCAGTGGCGCGCCGAGCTGACCCCCGAGCAGTACCAGGTCCTTCGCGGGCGCGGCACCGAACGGGCGTTCACCGGGAAGTACTTCGACTGCCACGACGACGGTGTGTACCGGTGTGCGGGCTGCGGCGCCGAGCTGTTCAGCTCGACGACCAAGTTCGACTCGGGCACGGGATGGCCGAGCTTCAGCGAGCCCGCCGTCGCCGAGGCCGTGGAGCTGCGCCGGGACGTCAGCCACTTCATGGTGCGGACCGAGGTCGTCTGCCGCCGCTGCGGCGGCCACCTCGGCCACGTCTTCGACGACGGCCCGGCCCCGACGGGACAGCGTTACTGCATCAACTCCGCAGCCCTCGAGCTCGACCCGGGCGAGCCCGCCGGCGGGGACGGTGAGCTCCGATGAGGCTGTTCGCGCCGCGCACCGAGCTGGTGTCGCCGGAGCACGCCCTGCCGGGGCGGAGCGAGTCGATGCCGGTGACCGCCGAGCACCTCGTGCTCGGGACGCCGATCGTGCCACCCTTCCCCGAGGGCATGGAACGTGCCGAGTTCGCCCTCGGCTGCTTCTGGGGCGCCGAGCGCATCTTCTGGCAGCTGCCGGGCGTCTACACCACCGCCGCCGGGTACGCCGGAGGGTACACGGCGAACCCGACGTACGAGGAGGTCTGCAGCGGGCGGACCGGCCACGCCGAGGCCGTGCTCGTCGTCTTCGCCCCGGCGAAGGTCAGCTACGAGGACCTGCTGGCCCGGTTCTTCGAGAGCCACGACCCCACCCAGGTGATGCGTCAGGGCAACGACGTCGGCACCCAGTACCGCTCGGCGATCTTCACCACGAGCGATGCGCAGCGCACCGCCGCCCTCGCCGCTCGCGACCGTTACCAGCAAGCGCTGTCCGCGTCCGGGTACGGGCGCATCGCCACGGAGATCAGCGAGGCCGGTCCCTTCTACTATGCCGAGGGCTACCACCAGCAGTACCTGGCGGCCAACCCGAACGGCTACTGCGGTCTTGGCGGGACGGGCGTGTCCTGCCCGAGCGGGGTGCTCGGCGCGTAGGCGACCGCCCGGCGCAGGTCGGCGCGGGCGCGCTCGAGCTGCTTGCGCACGGTCGACTCCTTGATCCCGAGCGCCCGGGCGGCCTCCCGGGTCGGGAGGCCGGCGAGCAGGCACAGCACGGCGCACGCCCGGCGTGCCGCCGGCATGGCCGCGATCGCCGAGGCTGCGCTCGTGCGCAACGTGGCCTCCTCGGCGACATCGGGAGCACCCGCTTGCGCGCCGCGCTCCTCGGGCGGGAGCGCCTCCTCGAGCGGCAGGCGGTGGCTGCGGCGCGCCAGGCGGAAAGCCACGCGGTAGACGTAGCCGGGCGGGTTGGTCCCTCGGCGCACGCGGCGCCAGTGCACGAAGCTGCGCGCGAAGGCTTCCTGGGCGAGATCCTCGGCCGCTCCGGGTGAGGTCCCCGACAGCTCGAGGGCGCGCACCACCCTTGGGTAGTGACTGCGGTAGCAGTCGACGAAGTCGGCGGCGACGTCGGCTGCCGCCAGTGCTGTTGCGGACGCGTCGTCGGTGGTTGCGCCGGTGATGCACGCAGTCTTGCCGTCGCCGTGCCCAGCCGCGGGGTCGTCGTCGAGGACCAGCGTCACGGGCGCGCCGGCGAGGAGCCGGACGACGGGGCGGCGGAGGCGCCCGAAAGAGGAGCCGCTCCGCCCGACTGCGGAACCGGCACGGGCAACGTGATGCACTGGGCGGGCAACGGCTCGCCGGCATCGTCGGTCGGGAGCGTCATCGTCACAGTTTGGCCGGACGTGCCCGCAGCGGTGAGCTGCACGCCGAGCGGCGTGCCGGCGTTCGAGCTCGCCGGCGCGTCGACGAGCGCAACCCAGCCGTCGACGGGGCTCATCGTGTCGGTTGCGCCGTCGCCGAAGGTCGCCGACACCGACGTGACGTCGGTCGAGACATGGGCGACCACGACCACCATCGGGCTGTGCTCGTCGTCGCCGAGCTCCTGTCGGTCGATCACCTCGAACGCGAGACCGGCAACGGGCACAGCCGACTCGGAGACGGGGAGGGCGACGGTGCCGACCGCGCCGGAGTCCGACAGCTCCAGCTGCAGCTCCCCGCCGAACCGGCACAGCGGCTCGATCGGCGGCGACGACACGGGGTGCGGCACGGTCGCCGGCGCGGTCGTAACGGTGCTGCCGGTCGTGCCGGTCACGGTGCTGCCGGTCACGGTGCTGCCGGTGCTGCCGGTCGGACCGCTCCCGGTCGTGCCGCTCCCAGTCGTGCCACTACCGGTCGCGCCGTTCGGGGCCGTGGAGGTCGTGGTCGAGGGGGCGGGCTCAGCGGGAACCGTCGTCGCGACGGCGGCCGCCGAGCCGGCCGCGCCGACCGCGCCCGTCTCAGGATGCGCCTGGGTCGGGCCGCTCGCGCCCGTGGCGTGGGTCGGGCCGCTCGCCCCGGTGGCACCGGTCGCGCCGCTCGCGCCCGTGGCGCTGGTGCCGCTCGCCCCGGTGGCACCGGTCGCGCCGCTCGCGCCCGTGGCGCTGGTGCCGCTCCCGGTCGACCCCGACGCGCCGCTCGGCCCTGCGGCTCCCGGCGGGGCGACCTCGTAGGCGCGCACGTCGACGCCGTTGGCACTGCGCGTGAACAAGTGCGTCCACGTGCCGCCGCAGTCGACGGTGCCGCAGGGGCAGCCGACGATGCAGAAGTCGCCCCCGGCGACGCCGCCGGGAAGGGTCACCGCCGTCCCGGCGGAGCCCGTCGAGGGCGCGACCCCGATCGCGGGTCCGGTCGCCGGGGTGCTGTCGGAGGACCGGCTACCGACGGTGCTCGATGGCGCCGACCCGGCCTCGCTGCGGAGCGGCACCTGCGCCGCCCCCCCAGGACGCGGCTGGTTTGTGCCCGCTCGAGCCGGAACGCTCCCCGGGCGCACGGTAGTGCCCGTGGCGGGACGGAGGCCTGCGATGTCCGAGCGCGACGCGGCAGGCGCGACGACCGGAACGATCGCTTCGGCCACCGCCGCCCCCGCCCCGGCGACCGCGGCGACGAGCGCGACGACGGTGGTGCCGACCAGCCGCATCCGGCGATGTCGCTCGCTACGGGCCACGATCGACGCCAGCGTCGCCTGGTTCGCCGTCGGAGCGCCGTCGTCGAGCAATTTCCCGAGGTCGTTGAGCTCGTCCATGTCGGCGTCTCTGCTCGCGTCCGGGCCGGTTCAGCTGCCGAGCTGGTAGACGACCTGCACCTGGGCCGTGACCTGCTCGATGCCCGAGCGCACCGGTACCGGGGTCGACGCCGGGGCGGCGGAGGCGTACGCGAGCGTGCCGCTCGCACCGGAGGGCCCGGTCGGCTGGCTCGTCTCGTCGGTCACGCTGACGATCGGGCCGAGGGTGGTCCCAGCCGCTGCCGCCAGCTGAGCGGCGTCGGTCGCCGCCTGGTGCACGGCCGCGGTTCTGGCACGGGCGAGCAGCGGGGTCGTGTCGGCGATCGAGAAGGAGATGCCGTTGATGCGGACGTCGTTGCCGACGGCGTGAGCGGCGGCGTCGATCACCAAGCCGGCCTTGGCGATGGGGTGCAGCGTGATGGTGAGCTGATCGTCGGCCTCGTAGCCCGTGACACGGCCGTTCGAGCTGTAGTTCGGCTGCAGATCGAGAAAGCTCGTCTGCAAGTCCTTCGGCGCCACACCCGAGGAGATGAACACCTTCTGCAGTGCGTCGAGCTCGGTCGAGCTGGTGTCGAGGGCGGCAGTGGCGCTCGCCGCCCTGACCGAGACGCCCATGCTGAGCGTCAGGGTGTCCGGCGCCCCGGTGACCGTGGCCGAGCCGACGACGGTGACCGTCGCCGGGCTGGGGGTCGAGCTGTCCGTCGAGCGGGCATGCGCGGCAGCGCCGACCCCGGCCCGGATGCTGGGAAGCGAAGCGGCGCCGTGGCGCACCGGCGACGCGGCGCTTTCACCGCTCAGAAGCAGGCCGGCACACGTCGCGGCGGTGAGCATGCCGGCGGCGCCGAGGAGGACGGCCGGCCGGGCGAGCATGCTGCGACGCCGTCCGCCGACGCCCGACCCTTCGGTGCCGTGGCCCGCCGACGAGCTGGCCGCGACTGTACGCGTCGTGCTCGGCCCGGCGATTCCCGCGCGCCGCTCCCCCGCGCCCGGCTCGCCGCCCTCCTGCTCGGATTCGCCGCTCGTCATCGCCATGACCTCCTGAGTCCCCCGGCCGCGCGGTGGCCGACCCGTGGCGGCCTGCGAGCCGCCACCTCCTGCAAATGGCGCAGGCGGGCAAATCGCGTACGGTGTCGCGGATTTTTCTTCGCTCCCTCACACGCGCCCCCCAGAGGATTCGTGTAGATTGGGTGCTTCATGGATCTCGATCCGCTCTCCGCCGCGCCTGCGCGGCGGCTTGACCGAGTCCGCTCCCGCCTCACCTGGTCGACCATCGGGCGCCTCGTGCGCTACGGGCTGACCTCGGTGATCGCGCTCGGCATCAGCGAGATCACGCTGCTCGTCATCGTGGCGATGCACCTGACGGGCGCCACGGTCGCGGCAGCGATCGCCAGCCTGGTCGGCGTCCTGCCGTCGTATCTGATCAGCCGCTACTGGATCTGGCCAGAGGCCGATCGCCGGCGCACCGGCCGGCAGGTGGCGATGTACTGGGCGATCTCGATCGTCTCGATCGCCATCACGAGCCTCGGGACCGGGTTCATCGCCCACCACTCTCCCGAGCGCGGCGCGGCCCACGTCGCGGTCGTCGGGATCGGCTTCCCGCTCATCAACCTCGTGCTGTGGGTGGCGAAGTTCTTCGCCTACCAGCTGATCGTGTTCCGCACCGGCAAGCCGGTGAGCGACGACTGGGCGGTCGTCGCCGCCGAGACCATCGAGGACGAGGCTGGGCCGGGCGAGCTCGCCAAGGTGGCCGAAACCTTCGGCTCGCGGCGCCGCGTCAGCGGGGAGCTTCCCCGGAGCTGACTGGGGCGTCGCCTGCGGCGAGATGCTCGAGCAGGCGATCGACGAAGGCGACCTGACCCTTTCCCAGCCGGCGGCGTGCGAGCTCCTCGCTCACCCACTCCCCCCGATCCACCTCGGGGAACGAGGCCCGGCGCCCCGAACGGGGGGGCCACTCCATCTCGAACAGGTTGCTTCCGCCGAAGCTGAGAGAACCGGGGAGTGCCTCGATCCCCCAGGCGACCACGAGCTTGCCGCCGGGCTGGCGGATCTCGCCGAGCGGGATCGGCGTCCCCTCGGGCACTGGGCGGCCCACCTCTTCGACGAACTCGCGCCGCGCTGCTGCCAGGGCTTCCTCGTCCGGGCCGTACTCGCCCTTGGCGATGGTCCAGCCGCCCTCGTCACGGTTGACATGCAGCGGGCCACCAGGGTGGACGATGAAGAGGAGCAGCTCGCTCGTCTCGACGTGGAAGGGCAACAATCCGGCGCTACGGCGCGGCACGCTCGGAGGCTACCGACCGGCGACCGAGCCGAGGCCCGCCTTGCAGCCCCGCAAGTCCGGCCGGGTGCGTCAGCCCCGCCCGGTGGGCGACACGGGCGGCGGTGCGGTGTCGCGCTCGGCGAAGTACCTCGCCGTCACCACCGATGGAGCGCCCGACCGGCTGGCAGCGTCGATCCCCGCCAACCAGCCCGCGGACGCCCCAGGGCTCGACGAGACGAGGTCTGCGACCTTCGTGCCGTCGACGAACATGACCAGCCGCGTCATCGCCCCACCGGCCTGCGTGTCGCACACCCCTTCGACCGTCACCTGCTGCACCCCCGGCTGCTGGCGCGCGTCGCCGCCGGCGAGGACCCGGGGAGGAAGATCGCCGGCCTCGCCGGGCACTCCGGTCGCCTCCTCGATCCGCCAGCCCGCCCGGGCCAGGAGGAGGAACTCGAAGCGCAGGTCGTTGGCGGGCAGGACGCACAGCACGCCGAAACCGGCACGCGCCGGCGCGTCGAGGTCCTGGGTAGCCGAAACCTCGGCGCTCAGCTCGGCCGTCGGGACCCGGTAGGGCGCGTACGCGAAGTGGTGCAGATCGCCTTTGGCGTCGATCACGTAGGTCCCGCCTTCGTACCCGAAGGTGGTGCCCGAGGGCAGGGGCGTCGTGGGCCAGCCGCGCAGGAGCCCGTTGAAGTCGTCCTGGAACACGATGCGGCCTTGCGTGGGCGAGACCGGACCGGTCACCGGGTCGATCGCCACCGACGACGAGCCGCCTGCCTTGTAGGCGAGGCCTCCCGTCGCTGCGACCGCGATCAGGGCGACGATCGCCAGCAGGAGCCTCGTGCTCGTGCGCAGCCGTCGCGGCGGTTCGACCGTCGAGACCAGCTCGACCACGCCTGCTGCGGACGGTGGGGGTGGAGCCGGCGAGGACCAGCCGGGCCTCGGCGGCGGCGCCTGAAGGGGATGGTGCGGGTCACCCGGCCAGGGCCGCAGCGGACCGTCGGGCCAGCGAGGCGGAACCGGCGGAGACCACGCAGGCGGGACAGTTCCTCCGGCGCCCGGCTGGCCCGTCGCTGGCCACGCCGGTTGCGCCCTAGCCGGCGAGGTCGGAGGCGTCCAACCGGGCGGCACCGGCGAGGTGGGGGGCGCCCAACCGGGCGGCACCGGCGACCAGTCGGACGACGAAGGAGGCAGCCAGCCCGTTGCCCGAGGTGGCGCAGCGGGCATTGCCGACGACCAGCCGACCGCCTCGACGGTCGAAGCGGGCGGCGACGACCAGCCGGGCGCGGCGGGAGGCGGGGAGACAGGGGGCACCGTTGGAGACGCCCAGGCCGTCTGCACCTGTGCTGCGAAGGTCGCCGGGGCGGAGGGGTCCAGCCAGTCAAGTGGTTCGTCGCGGGACGGCTGTGGGACCGCTCCGTCAGCGGGCAGCAGTTCGACATCGCGGGCCGGCAGTCCCGCCACCGTCTCTGTGCTGGGCGGCGGCTCTCCATCGGCCGCCGGCGGGTCGAGCTCGGGACGGGTCCGGCCGTTCCACGGATGAAGCTCCGGGGGGTACCACCGACCGTCGGAGGCGATCCACCACCCCGATCCCTGCGACACTTCGCTCACGGCACGGGGTTCATAGCCAGACGGCTCGCCGAGCTTGGCGGCTGCCTCGATGACGTGCTCGCCTACTCATCGCCCCCACCTTGCCGGATTCGGCGGCCTTGCTCCATGCCCGCTCAGCCGCGCCGGTCGGCCCACCGACTCGGCGAGGCGCTTCAGCGCGACGAGCACCGGGCTCTCGGACGCGGGATCGGCTTCGCCCTGCGGGGCCTGCACGTCGTGCTCTCGCGGGTCCTCCTGCGTGATCGTCAGCGTCGTCCCTTCCTGATCCGCCTCGAGGGTGTAGGTCATCGTGAAGGAACTCTCGGAGCTCTCCTCGAGACCCGGCCGAGGCGCGAACAGTTCGTAGCGCAGCTCCACCGGCGGGTCCACGGCGAGAACCGTGCCCCATTGCTCGAAGGTCTGTCCCTGCCACTCGCTCCTGAAGCGGATCGGCGAGCCCTCCGTCCAGTCCGTCTCGAGGTCGCTGCCGTACTGCCACTGCTTGACGTAAGCGGGCTCGGTGACGACTGCCCACACGGTCTCACGCGGCGCGTCGATCCGGATGCTGGACCGAGACACGTGCACGTGCGAAGTGTACGAGGATCGCGCTGGGACGTTCCGGAGGTCGCCGGCACCCGGGTCCTCGAGCCTCGAAACCGATCTTGCCGAGACTCATTCGATCCGGGCGAGCTCACTCCAGGCGGATCTGCTTCGATCCGGGGATCGGTTCTCGCTTGGGACACGAGGCGCGACGCGCGTACCGATCTCCTCGCGACACAAGCATTGTTGAAATGCCAAGCGGCCTGATTGGTCGCCACTATTGGCACAACTCGAAGGCTTGCCCAGCCGCAAAGGAGGGTAACTACGACACAGCCCAACTCGAGAATGAGGGAACGCCATGCGGAAGGTATTGCTGGCCGTGCTCGGCGTCGGCCTGGCGGGAGGAATGCCGGCGATCGCCGCCGCGGCGACGAGCACGACGCCGACGGGTGGTGCCGTCCAGATCTGGGTCACGCCGAATCTGGCACCAAATGCGTCGACCGACAAGATCGTGATCACCGGCGCGATCGGCGACTACGGGACGGCGACCAGCGAGACCGCCTCTGGAGTACCGCAGCCGAGTGGCGGATACGTCGCGATCAAGTTGACCAAGGGAACGTTCATGGTCAACAGCGTTTCCCTCAACAAGAAGCTCAACAGCGCCCCTCCGACGATGTTCAACCTCAAGACGTGCTCCGTCTACTTCGTCGGCAAGGGTCCGGTCACGGTCTACAAGGGAACCGGCATGTACGCTGGGATCAGCGGGACTATCACGATCACGGAGGAATTCGCCGGGATCGGCAGCCGGTACACGAGCGGAGCCAAGAAGGGCCAGTGCAACACGTCGAGCAACGCTCCGACGGTCGCGCAGTACGGCTCGCTCACCGGCATCGGGACGGTCCACTTCGCCGCTTGACCGTCGGCCCCTCCGGGTGAGAGGCGCGCAGCGCAGACTCCCACCCGCACCGGCTCTGCTGGTTGATCACTATGACCGTGAACGCGCGGTAGCTCCGCGCGCCCCCCGGTCGAAGGGCGAAGTGGTTGGCGCCGCTGTCGGCGGACACCGAGGGTAGGAGCGAACAGACCGGAGCCGGGTGAACGCAGCGCGACGTCTTGGCGACCTCCTGCAGCGGGCAGCCGGTCCCCATGCCGAAGGGCGCAGCGCCCGCTCCGGCGCTGCCGGGCGACGCCGCCGACGAGCTCCTTCCGGACGCGACGTATCCCGGCGAATCTCGTGCTACTTCAAGTCCTGAGTCGAGGACCTGCGTCGGCCCCTGTGGTCGACGTGTACAAGATCGGCCGGAACCGCATCACGGTCGAGCTCGTCGCACATCGCGTCAAGACCCAGGCCTACCAGCACACGCGCGATCCCCCCTGCTGCTTGGCCGGGTCAACCACCGGAGCTACCTCGACCCGGTCCGCCGGCACCACCCTGGCGGCTGCCACCCTTATGCCTCAAGGCGCGCCGTCAACGCGCCGTCTGCAAGGTAGGCAGGGCGCGCACCGGAGAGACCGTTCGGGAGCGTTGACAGCGTGAGATAGAGTCTCATGAGCCCCTCATGTTGTAACAAGCGCAAGTCGGCCGATCACGACCGCGGTCGATCCTGAACCGGAGGGCGAAGTGCGCTCTAACCGATGGCTCTCCGGATTGGCCGCCATCACTGCTGCCGGCGGGGCTGCCGTAGCGCTCGTTCTCTCGTCGCCGGTGCGGCCGTCGACCGCAGCGGTCGCCGTCCGCCAGATGAGCAGCACCCCCCCGTCAACGACAACCCAGATCACGAGCACGAGCGCGACGTCCACGACGTCCACGACCCTGGCCCCGTCACGGCCGCCTGCCTCCTCGCCGGCCGAGGCAGCCTTGATCACCGAGGTGAACGCCCTAGGACAGAAGGCGGCATCGTTGCAAAGCTCGATCATCGCGACGCAGCAGCAGCTGAACACGGCCCTAGCCCTGCTCTCCGCGGCGCACGCCACGCGAGCTACGACTCTCGCCGCCGAGCGCGGGCAGCTCAAGGTGTACGCCGCGCAGCTGTCCGCCCAACATCGAGCCCAGCAGACGCGGGCCAAGCAGCTCAGCTCCGAGCAGGCCCAGCTGCAGACCGAGCGGCGGAGCTTGGCTACCCGCAGCGTCCAGTTGCGCGCAGAGACCGCGGCTCTGGCCACCCGTAGCGCGCAGTTCGCGCGCAGAGACCGCGGCTATGGCCACCCGTAGCGCACAGTTCCGCGCAGAGGCGGCAGCTCTGACCACTCAGCAGCAACAAGAGCGTGAAGCGCGCAGCGCCGCAACCTCGACCACGGTCGTCCACTCGACCACGACCGCAAAAACTCAGCACGGCGCGGCCGCGGCACCAGCGCAGGCCCGCTCGCCCCAAACGGGACGCAGGGGTCAGATGGCACTGGCTACGGAGGCGGCGCGGTGAGCGACAGCGGGAACCCTTCTCAGCTGCCAGCGAAATCGCCGGACGACCCCGAGCGGCGTGCGGAGGAACAGCGCGGGCTCGACGAGCGTGCTCGGGCAGCGCGGGCGATCGCCAGCGCCCGCGAGCGGCGTCGCATCGTCCCTCCTCTGGCCGCGGGCTCGGCGATGCTCCTCGGCGGTGGTCTCGCCGCAACCTGGGTCGATCAGCAGCTCCCCCGGCCGGTCGCGTCAACCATCACGACCACCGCGGCCACGACCACGACCACGACGACGACCACGACGCCCATCTCGACGACCACGGCGCCCGCACCGCCGAGGCCGGATCCGACCACGACCTCGCCCGATGCAGCCGAGGTGCAAGTGCTCACTCGGGTCAACGCTTCGCTCGACACCGATCAGCAGCAGATCGACGCCCTCGGCTCGCTTGCTGGAGAAGCAATCTCCGGGGCGCAGAACGCAGCTGCCGCAGCACGGCGATCCGCAGCGGCCGGCGTCGCAGCTTCGCGCTCGGGCGCGGCCAAGGCGGCCGGATCGCGCGCGGGTTCGGCCGACGCGGCGGCTCCGCGCTCGGGCGCGGCTTCGCGTTCGGGCGCGGCGGCTCCGCGGGCGGGCACGGCGGGCGCGGCAGGCGCGGCAGCTTCGCGCTCGGGCGCGGCCGGATCGCGCTCGGGTTCGGCTGGCCCGGCCGGGTCGCGATCTGGTGCAGCCGGAGTGACCCGATCGCGCTCGAGCGCGGTCGGATCGCGCTCGGGTGCGGCGGGTGGCGGAGCGAGCGTCACAGTGCACGCCGCCGGCCGTTCCCCCGTTTCCGGATCGGGCTCTGGTCATGGCCCGGCGCGGGCTTCCTCCGATGCAGCCGAAAAGGGTGCCAAGATCGCGGCGTCGGGCCCCGTCGCAACAAAGCGGGACACTGCGAGTGGCTCAGCGGTCGTGGCCTCCCGTGACAGAGCGAGCGTGGGGCATCACAGCACCGGCAGCTCGGTGCCCGCGCCACACGCCCCCCGCAGGCAGTCCGAACCCGGAGGCGGCAAAGCCGCAGCTGGGGGCGGCTCGAGCGCCAGCCCGGCCGGGGCGACAGCCTCCTCCACAGCCGGGGCAACCGGGAACGGGCCCAAGCCAGGCTCCCACCCTGCCTCGACTGCGATCACCGCTTCGACGACCGCACCGCCGGCCACTGCCGCGCCGAAGGCTGCGCGCGCCACCCCGGCGACGACCGCTGCAACGGCGGCGACGACCGCTTCAACGGCGGCGGCGACCGCTGCACCGGCGGCGGCGACCGCCACGACGACGACAGTTCCAACGGCAGCAAACACCGCCCCGACGACCGCTGCGCCGGCAACGACCGCTGCACCCTCGACGACCGCGGCGCCGGTGACGACCGCCGCGCCGGCGACGACCGCCGCGCCGGCGACAACTGCTGCACCCGCTACGACCGCTGCGCCGGCTACGACCGCCGCACCGGCGACGACCGCGGCACCGGCGACGACGGCCGCACCGGCGACGACGGCAGCACCGGCGACGACCGCCCCGCCGGTCGACGGCACGACCGGGGCGACGCCGGGAGCCTGAAGGTGAGCGCCGACGGCGCGTTGACTCCTGGGCCGGAGGAGGCGGTAGCGAGCACAAGGGCGATGGCGATGGAGCCGCGCCTGCGCATCCCGGGCGGCGCCGGGGACCCGACGACCGCCGAGGCAGCGCGTGCGGCGCTCGCCGTGTTCAACGAGGTCGAGCGAAGCTGCACGCGCTTCGACCCGGCGAGCGCCTTGATGCGGGCCAACGCCGCGCCGCGGCAGTTCCACAGGGTGCCGCCGGAGTGCCTCGCTGCGATCCGACTCGCGCACAGCGCGTACCAAGCAACTGGCGGCCTGTTCGACCCACGGGTGCTCAACGACCTCGTTCGCCTCGGTTACGACCGTTCGTTGCGCTTCTCGGAGGGCGCCGTCCAGACGAGCAACGTGCCCCACCGGCGTTCGAGGCTCGGTGCTTGGCGGCCGCGCTTCCGCGCCGGAGAGGTGAGCATCGGCGAGCACCCGATCGATCTCGGCGGCATCGGCAAGGGTCTTGCCGTGCGCCTGGCTGGCGGACTGCTCCTTGGCAAGGGCATCGCCTCGTTCCTGATCGAGGCCGGTGGCGACTGCCTGTGCGAGGGCGAGGCGCCGCGAGGGGGGCCGTGGATGATCGGCGTGGAGGACCCCGCTGCTCAGCAGTCCCCGGTCGCCGTGCTCGCGATCTCCGGCTACGCCTGCGCCACGTCGTCGATCCGTGTCCGGCAGTGGACGGCAGGCGGCCGCGCTGTCCACCACCTGATCGATCCACGCACCGGCCTGCCCGGCGGGGGTCCCATCGCGGCTGTCACCGTCGTGGAACGGGACCCGGCGTGGACCGAGGTGTGGAGCAAGAGCCTGCTCCTTGCCGGACCGACGGACATGGTGGCCCTGGCCGAGCGGCGCTCCATCGCCGCGTTGTGGGTCCGACGCGACGGCGGTCTGGGTGCAAGCCGCGCGATGGAGCGTTTCATTCGCTGGCGCGCCGACGCACCGGCGCGCTCGGAAGCCGGCTCCGCGGGCGGGGACGGTGGCGCCGCCCCAGAGCGTGCATCCGCCAGGACATGCTCGGGCGCCCTGACATGAGCCGCCAACCTCGCAAGCACGCTGCGCTGTCCTGGGCGCCGGTCGTGCTCGTCGCCGCCGCCGGCTCGGGGTTCGTGCTCGCCCGGCTGACGAGCCCGCTCGTCCACAGCAGATACTTTCCTTGGATCATCGGTCGCGGCATGGGACTCGCGGCGTACTGCTCGATGTGGGCGATGTGCATGATCGGCCTGTGGCTGCGTCACCCGTGGCGCTGGCGCCGGCCGGTTGTCCACCCCGAGACGGCGCTCCGCCTGCACGCCTCGCTCGCTGCAGCGACGATCGTGCTCCTCGCCGGACACGTCATCTCGCTCGCCCTCGACCGCTACGCCGGCGTCGGCTGGATCGGAGTGTTCGTCCCGGGCGCCGCCACCTACCGCCCGGTTGCCGTCGGGGTGGGCGTCGTGGCGCTATGGCTGCTGATCGCGATCGCCGCGTCGGCACGACTCGGCGGGAGGTTGATCGGCCGGGCATGGTTGCCGATCCACCGTCTCTCGCTTCCGCTGTTCACCGCTGTCTTCTGCCACGGCGTGCTCGCCGGCACCGACACCCCGACGCTGCGCGTCGCCTACGGGGCGACGGGCGCGCTCGTGGTCGCCACGTATCTCACCAGCAGACTGGGTCGTCCGTACTCTCCTGCGGCGAGCCGGTCCGCCGGGCGCAACGCAGGCGCCACCGTGGTGCAGCGCCCGCCGAGCGGCCGATGAGCACGGCGGCACTGCCGCCGACGCCCGATCGCGCCGCCCACCCCTTCCCGTCTCCCGACTCGTCGGACCCGATCGACGGCGCCGGCGACCCCGTCGTGGCGAGCCGCTCGCCGCTCGCTGCGCTGCCCGGTGACGCGGCGGCACGCCTGTTCGCCGGTCCCCCCGCCAGCGCTGGCGCCGAGTCACTCCTCGATCACTTCGAACGGCTCGGACCGCTGCCTCCGGCGGTCCGAGCCGCCGGCAGTGACGAGCGGTCATGGCTGCTCGCCACGATCGAGGCGTCCGGGCTGCGCGGTCGTGGCGGAGGCGAGTTCCCGATGGCGCAGAAGCTTGCTGCTGCCAACCGCGCGCCGGGCGCGCCGATCGTCGTGGTCAACGGCGCCGAAGGCGAACCGGCGAGCCGCAAGGACCGAACGTTGCTCGAGTTGCGCCCGCATCTCGTGCTCGACGGGGCAACGGTCGCAGCCGCAGCCTGCGGCGCAAGCGAGATCGTTGTCTATCTGCGTCCCGATTCCCTTGCGAGCTGGCCGGCTGTTCGCCAAGCGATCGAGGCGCGCCAGCGTGCGCAGTATCACCTGTCCATCACCGTGCTCGCCTCGCCAGGGACCTACGTCGCCGGCGAGTCGGGCTCGGTGGTCGCCGCCCTGGAGGGCGGGCGGGCCATCCCGTACCGTCGGACGGTCCCCGTGGCCTCGAGCGGCGCCGGCGGCCGACCGACCGTCGTCGGCAACGTGGAGACACACGCCCATCTCGCTCTCATCGCCCGCTTCGGGGCCGCCTGGTTCGCCGAGGCCGGCTCGGCGGAGTGCGCCGGCTCGAGCCTCGTCACCCTCGGCGGCGACGTCGCCGTGCCTGGTCTGGTCGTCGAGGTGCTCGCCCCGATGCCGGCCGGCCAGCTGCTCGCCGAGTTCGGTGGGCTCGAGGTCGAGCCGCCGGCGGTGCTCGTCGGCGGCTATTTCGGGCACTGGGTCAGCGGCCCGACGTTCTGTGCGATGCCGCTCGATCGCGGGGTCTTGCCGCGCTGCCGGCATCAGGCTCGGCTGCGGCGTCGTGGCGCCGCTACCAGAGGCGGCCTGCGGGCTGGCAACCACCTTGCGGCTGCTCGACTACCTCGCCGGCGAGAGCGCAGGCCAGTGCGCCCCCTGTGCCTTCGGCCTGCCGGCACTTGCCGCCGATTTCGAGGGCTTGCTCGCCGGGCGCCCCGGCCGCCGGGCGCTGAGGCGCCTCCACCGGCGAAGCTTGTCGATCGCCGGCCAGGGAGCGTGCGCCCATCCTGATGGCTCGATCGCCCTCCTCGAGAGCGCGCTGTCGGTGTTCGCCGAGGACCTTGCTTGCCATCTGCACGGGCGCGGCTGCGGCGGAGCCGCCGATGCCGGCTGGTTCCCGGTCCCTCGACCACCGTCTTCTGTGGTGCCGGGCGATCCGAGGTGCTGAACCGGATGGTCGCCGCCCCGCAGCGAATCGTCGTCGACCAGGTGGCATGTGACGGGCACGCCATCTCCGCGCTGCTCTGCCCCGAGCGGATCTCCCTCGACGAGTGGGGCCACGCCTCCGTCGACGCCACGGTCATCACCGAGCGCGCGGTCCTCCGCCGTGCGCGCCGGGCGGTGGCGGCGTGCCCGGAGCGGGCACTTCAGCTCGTTCCGGGGTGAGGCCGCCGGCTGGTTGCTCGACTGATTGACCCATTCGAGCTGGGTTCCGTCCAATAGGATGAAGGGATGCGCGCACGCCGAATGCAGCTGGCCAACATCCCCCGCAGGGCCATCCTCGTCGCGCTCGTGGTTCTGTGCGGCGTGGTCCCTGCCGCGCTCTCGAGCGGCATCTCCGCCTCGGCGAGCGGTTCGGACGTCACGGCCTATGTCGTCGATTCGGGAGACGGCACCGTCACGCCGATCGACATCGGATCCGGGCTCGATTACCCGCCGGTCACGGTCGGATCCTCGAGCAGCACTCCCTGGGCGGCGGCCTTCAGCTCGGACGGCGGGACGGCTTACGTCGTGCTGCAGTTCCCCTTCGCCCCGAACGGCGACGTCGTGCCGGTCAACGTGCAGACCGATGCCGTCGGGACGCTCATCCCCGTCGGCACCAAGCCGTGGGGCATCGCCGTCAGCCCTGACGGGCACACCGCCTACGTCACCAACTTCGGCTCGAGCTCGGTGACGCCGATCGATCTCGCCGACGACACGGCAGGAAGCCCGATCAGCCTCCCGGCCGGATCGGGGCCACGCGGCATCGCCATCACGCCGGACGGCTCGACGGCGTACGTCACCGACTACTCGACGGACCAGGTGACTCCGATCAAGCTCTCCACCGGCACCGTGGAACCGGCGATCAGCGTCGGCTCGGAACCGACCGCGATCGCCGTCACGCCGGACGGATCCTTCGTCGAGGTCGTCAACTACGGCGACGGAACCGTCACCCCGATCGCCACGGCGTCCGACACCGCCGAGACACCCATCCCCGTCGGCCACAATCCGTCCGCGATCACGCTCTCGCCGAACGGTTCGACCGCCTACGTCAACGATTACAGCGACGGAGGCTTCACTCCCATCACTCTCGCCAACCAGCAAGCTGGGGCAGAGGTGGTCGGTATCGCCCCGGAGCCGATGGGCATCGCCATCTCCCCCGACGGCTCGACGGCCTACGTCAGCGATTATCTCAACGCGCAGGTCGATCGAGTCACCCTCGCCACGGGCACGCACGACTCTCCCCTCGCTGCCGGTGCCCAGCCCACGGCGATCGTCGTCGACCCGGTCGGAGGGATCCTTCCGCCCACCCCCCCGGCTGCGCCGACCGGCGCGACGACCGCGGTCCCGACGACCACGATCGAGGCACCGGTGACGACGGCGCCGGTCAAGGTCGCGACGCCCCGGATCAGGATCCTCTCGGGGAGCGCGAAGGTCTCGTCACATCACGTCAAGCTGAAGCTCTCCTGCACGATCGCCTCGTGCTCAGGCACCATCACACTGAGCAGGACGTTTGCCGTCTCGGTGGGCAAGGGGCACAAGAAGCACACCCGCGCCGAATCCGTGGACGTCGCCAAGTCGGCCTACTCGATTGCCGAGAACCACGACAAGACGATCAAGCTGAAGGTCACGGCGAAGGCCGCGAAGCTGCTCGGCAAGGTGCGCGCGCATCCTGTCGAGGTGAAGGTGAAGGTCAGCGTGCACGGAGGCGGGACCGTCACACGCACGGTCCACCTCTCCTGATCCCCGGCGACCCAACCTGAGGGCGCTCGCCCGCCCGCCGCAGCGGGTCGGTTGCTCTCCGATGACCGGACGAGAAGTCGGGAGCCGATGGCGAGTGACCCGCCGGCCTCGCCCGTCTTTGCTCGAGGCTCGCTCACACCACCTTGAACGCGAAGACCCGCACGATCTTGCCGGTCTTCACTCGAAGCTGGAGGTGGAGGCGGTGGTTCGGGCCCGCCTTGGCGAGCGCCTTCGATCCGATCTTGTCGAGGGGGATCTGCTCGCTCTGCTGAGCACCGGCGGCAAGCGAGAAGTCGAGCGAGCCGAGCTCGAGGATCTCGAGACGCCGGACCTTCCTCGTGTGCTTCTTGCCGTGCTTGTTGGTCACCGTCACCTCGACCCTGAGGTGGATGCGTCCGTACACGGTCGCCGTGCCGCTGCAGGGGGCACCGGTGCAGGCGAGCTGGAACTCCACGTCACCAGTGGGCGCCACTCGGGCGTCGCTGATCTGCAGCGAGGCGTGCGCGCCCGGATTGGCCGGAGGCTTGGTCGTCGTGGTCGTCGACGAGTTTGCTACCGAGGTCGTCGTCGTGGCGCTCGTCCCGCCGGACGATCCGCCGCCACCGCCGCCGCCCCCTCCTCCGCTGCCACCGCCTCCGCCGCCTCCGGCGGCGACGGTGGTCGTGCTGGCCTTGGGCAACGTCGTGGTGGTCGTCGACGTGGTCGACGTGGTCGACGTGGTCGACGTGGTCGTGGTCGTGGTCGTGGTCACCGCCACGCCACTCCCATTCACGTCGACGTACAGCGGCGTCGACTTGAGCGAGAACCCGAGCGAGTCCTCGGCAGTCACCGCGTAGTAGTAGACGTTATTGGAGGTCGCGTTGGGATCGGTGAAGGAGGTGGCTCCGGCTCCGAGCGAAGCGATGCCGGGCCCCAGGTTTCCCGCCGAGGGGCCGCGGTAGACCTCGTACCCCGTGATCGTCCCAGCCGGTCCCGGAGGCGTCCAGGTGACGGTGACGTTGGGGGCGGTGCCGCTCGCCGAGAGCCCGATCGGCGCAGCCGGAACGGCTTCGGTGATCAGGCGCACCCGGGTCTGGGCCCCCGACGCGACGAACAGGAAGGCATTCCCCTGGTCGAAGCCGAGCGCGAAGGAGTTGCTCGCCGTTCCGGACCCCTCGCCGAGCGACGCACCGTTCGGCGCGTTCCCGTCACCGAGATCGCTGGCGCCGCCGCCGACGATGTAGATGTGGCCGGGGGCCATCGTTGTGAACCCGAAGTCACACGCCGGCTGCGGGCTCGCCCCGCCGCAGGCCACCGCCGGTAGCAGGTCGACGAGACCGGCGCCGGTGTCGCCGAAGAGGATGTCGCCGTTGCTGTCCAGCACGAGTCCCTCGGGATCTCCGAGACCGGCTGTGGCGGCCGAGGTGCCGCTGTTGTACGGAGCCACGCTCGCGTCGCCGGCGAGGATGTACACGTCACCGGCGACGAGCGGGGCGGCGAGCCCGTAGGCACAGCCGGCAGCGCAATTCGAGCCGGCGACGAGGAGGATCTGGCCGGCTGCGTTGGGCATCGGCCCTTGCCCGCCGTCGATGATCAAGTTCCCCGCTGCGTCGCTCTGTGCGGCGTACACGGTGCAGAGACCATCGGAGGCTGCAGTTGCCGAGCTGCCACTCGTCACGCCGCACGCCGGGCCGCCGAGCCCGCCGTTGAGTGCGGGGTTCCAGTAGCCGGCCACGCTGTAGACGTCACCGGAGGTCATCGACCCGGAATAGCCGAACGGGCAGCCGGTAGTACAGCTGTGCTCGGCGATGAGGCGCACCAGCCCGTCGGTGGTGTCGGCGACGACGAGGTCGCCCGAGCTGTCGAGGTTGACGGTCATCGCCCCGTTGAAGATCGCATCGATCGCCGGGCAGCCATCGCCGAGCGCATCGGTGGCTGCGCCGCAGGTGGTTCCGAGCGTGCCGTTGGAGCCGGCGAGGGCATAGATGCGGCCTGCGACCATCGACTGGCCGTAGAAGGTGCCGGTCGAGGCTGCGACTACCCGGATCACGCCGTCGCCGGACTGGTTGGGCGCGTCGCGAGAGTCGACGATCAGCAGGTTGCCGGCCGGGTCGACCGTCACGCCGGTCGGCTGGCTGAGGATCGCCTGGGTGGCGAAGCAGCCGTCGCCGATCACGTCGATCGACCCGGGATTGCCTCCGCTCGCCGGAGCGCAAATCTGGGCTGCGCCCCCGACGATGGTGTAGATGTCGCCGGCGGTCATGCCGCCAAGAAGAACCGGGTAGCCGAACGGGCAGGAACCGGCTGCGCAGCTGGCGCTCGCCACCATCCGGACGACGTTGTCGCGGCTGTCGGCGATGATCACGTCGTCAGCAGCATCGGTCGTCACGCCGAGCGGTCCACCACTGGCAAGCATCGCCTGGGTCGCCGGATCGCCGTTGCCGATGTCGATCGCCCCGGCGTCACCCGAGTCGGACTCGCCGCCGATCGAGTACAGATCACCTGCAGTGAGCGCGACGGTCTCGCCGAAGGGACAGGTGGCAGGCGCCGTCGGAGCGGCGCAGCTGGAGACCGGGACGTAACTGACGACGACGTCGGAGGTGTCGGCGATGGCGAGGTCGCCCGAGCTGTCCGCCGCGGCGGCCAGAGGTGCGTCCAGCCCGGCGCTCGTCGCGGCGGTGCCGTCAGGACTCGGCGAGGAGGTCGGCTGGAGATAGCCGGCGAGCGCGAGCAGGGTGCCCTCGGTCACGCTCTGCCCCTCGGCCGTGCCGGATGCGGCGGGCAGCAGCCGGATCAAGGCGTCGCCGCTGTCGGCGATCACGAGGTTGCCGCTCGCGTCGAAGCTGACGCCAGCCGGCTGGTCGAAGGTCGCCTGCAGCGCCTGGCAGCCGTCGCCGACCGAGTCGGTGTGGCCGCCGCAAGTCGAGGGGCTCGACCCGCCACCGGCGACGGTGTAGATGTCGCCGGCGGTCATCGCCCCCGAGGCGGCCGGGAAACCGAGCGGGCAGCTGCCGGCGGCACAGCTCGCGCCGGCGACGAGGCGGACGACGTCGTTGGCACGGTCGGCGATCGCCAGCGACCCGGACCCCACGTCGCCGGCCAGGTCGACAGCGACGCCCGTCGGCTGGTCGAGCTCTGCGAAGCTCGCCAGGTGCCCGTCGCCGCCGTACGCGGCCGTGCCGCTGCCGGCGACGGTGTCGATCTCGCCTGCGGCCATGGTGCTCGGGTAGCCGAACGGGCATGCCGCCGAGCAGCCGGTTTCGGAGAGGACGCGCACCCGGTTGTTGCCGGTGTCGGCGATCACGATGTCGCCCGCGGCATCGAAGGCCACGCCGTGCGGCTGATCGAGCGCGGAGCTCGGACCCTGCGTGTCCTCGCCGCCGTCGCCCGCCGTACCGGTACCGGCGACGGTGTAGATGTCGCCCTTGGCCATCGTCTGGCCGAAGTAGGTTCCGCTCGACGCCGGCACGAACTCGACGGTGTCGTCACCGGTGTCGGCGATGGCGAGGTCGCCGTTCGAGTCGACCGCGACCCCCGTGACGTCGTCGAGCGCGACGTCGGTGGCGCTGTAGCCGTTGGCGGTCGGGCCGTGCGCGCCGTCACCCGCGAGAACGGTCTCGGCCCCGGTCGACTGGTTGATCGCCCGTACCACGTCGTCACGGCTGTCGGCGACGACCACGGACTGCTGGCCCGACAAGGTGGCGAACACGGCGTCGCTCGGCGCCATCGCCACGTTGTTCGCCGGCAGGGGACCGGGCTGCGCGCCGCCGGTGACGGTGGTGATGACCGGTGTCACGGTGGCCGAGGACGGCGGAGCTGCGGCGAACTCGAGACCGAGCAGCGGACCGGTGCCGGCGAGCACGGCAGCGAGCAGCGTGACCAGGCTGCGCCGCAGCCGTCGACGCTCGAACGCGCCCGCTTGAGGGTAAGGACAATGTCGTTGAGCGCGCACTGGTCTCCGGCCGATCAGCTGATGAGGTTGGCGAGTTGCGGGTCAGGGTCGGGGAAGGGGTAGCCGGAGTTGACCTCGCCGAGGATGGTCGAGGAGTTGGCACCGAGCACGTTGTCGATCAGGGCCGCCTCGACGGAACGGAAGTCGACCTGGTAGTGGAGCGCGCCAGCGCCGTCGAGGCTCGTCAGGCTCGGGTAGGTGCCGTAGAGGCCACCCTTCACCGGCTGCCCGATCACGAGCATCATGTTCCCGTTGCCGTGATCGGTGCCCGAGCTGCCGTTCTCCTTGAACTGCCGCCCGAACTCGGTGTAGATCACGAGGATCGTTCCCGCCGCCGCGGAGTCGCTGCCGAGGTAGGTGAAGAACGCCGAGACGGCCGAGTCCATCTGGGAGAACAGCGAGTTCTGCCCGGCCACCTCGGCGGAGTGGGTGTCGAAGCCGCCCATGCTCGCCTGGTAGACCTGGGTCGGGGAACCCGCCCGGATCAGCTGGGCGATGATCTCCAGCTGCTGGCCGAAGTCGCCGGCGTTACGCGGGAAGCTGAGCTTCGGCGAGACGGTGAGCGCCGAGGTGGCCTCGGTGGCGACATCGATCAGGTACTCGCCGGAGTTGGCAACCGCGATCTCGAGAGGGTTGGTGTACGCGCTCGTGTCCTGGGCGTAGCCGAGGGCTGCCTGGAACTGCCGCGCCGCCCGGAACGGACTGGTTGGCCGCCACGTCGGTGTCGCCGACCCCCGAGGCCACCTGGCTGTTGCCGGTGAGCAACTGGGGGATGCCGGCTCCGATGTTGAGCGCCAGCAGCTCCGGGTTGCCCCCTCCCCACGCGCCGTCGAGCCATCGGCCGGCCCAGCCGCTGTTGACCGTGAGGTCCTCGCTGCCGGCCATCCACTGCGCCATCGAGGAGAAGTGCGAGTAGTTCGGGTTGGGCATGCCGACACCCTGGATGATCGCCACGTTGGCGCTTCCGGTGTTGTTTTGTTGCCAAATCGTGTTGATCCCCACGCAGGTCGGGTGCAAGCCGAGGGCATCGCCGGCGGCGGTGGTCACGTTGAGCGACAGCGCGTTGGCATTGATGTTCATCGACGGGCGCGCCGCGAGATAGCCGGCGTTCTGGTAGGGCGCGACGAGGTTGATGCCGTCGTAGCCGCCGTACATGGTCGCCAGCACGAGTGGCCCCAGCGGCGACGAGGACATCGGCCGAACAGCCCTGGCGGCGCGCTGCTCGGCGAGCACGCGCGCGAGGCGTGCCGGATCGGTGAGCGACCCGACCGCCAAGGCGCCGAGCCCGTACCGGCCGGCGTTGCCGAGCAGCTCCCGGCGGCTGAAGGTGCGTGCCATTCGTCGCTCCTTTAGTTGACGACGTACTCGGGCGCGACGAGCGCGAGAGTGAGCTGATGCTGCCAGTTGGTGTCGGCGTTGAACGCGTTCATGGTGGACGTCGACCAGGCGCTCACGTTGAGCGTCTGCGCCATCAGGGCGGCCCGTTGCGCCGTCGAGGCGATGTTGCTGAGCGTGCCCCCGAGCGTGCTCGCCGAAGCGAGGGCGGAGGCGATCAGAATCCTTATCAGCGCGGTCGAGGTCGACAGCCAGTACAGGTTGTATGCCCAGCCACCGACGTTGGGTGGCTCGAACAGCTGCTGGCCGAGTGAGCCGGTCCAGTAGGGGAAGTTGGGGTTGGCGAAGCTCGCGGTCGTCAGCCCGAGCTGGCGCATCGCGCCGACGAGCCATTCCGCCGGTTGCTTGACGAGACCGTTCAGCGCCTGGGGGGAGACGAACGCCGGATGGTTGAAGATCGACTGGAGCAGGTCGCTCATGCTCATGTTGGCGGCAAAGGCCGGCGCCAGGTCAGCCACGACCGGGTCGGTCGGCGTCACGGGGTAGGCGAGCCAGGTGAAGAGGCGGGAGATGACGAACGGGGCGCAGTGAGGATTTTGCGTGACGATGTCGATCACCTGGTCGCCGTCGAAGATGCCGACCTGGCCGAGGAAGGTGTCCTCTGTGACGCGGTCGGCGTTGCCGACGACGTACTCGAACTGACCGGTGTTGTTGTTGAGGTTCCATCCGGTGAAGGCCCGCGCTCCGGCCTCGACGTCGCTCTGGGTGTAGCCGCTCGTCACGCCCATGCAGAAGCGCTCCATCAGCTCGCGAGCGAAGTTCTGGTTGGGATTGTTCTTCACGTCCTGGCCGGCGTTGAGCCACAAGAGCATGGCCGGCTGCTTGGCCACGGCGTGCACGAGATCGTCGAAGCGCCCTGGACCCGCCGTGCGGAAGAGCTGGTTCTGGTCGTACATCATCGAGACCCAACCGACCCCGGTGAGGCTCGTCGGGAACTGGTTGTGCAGGAGGAGGGGGAGCTTCTCGCGCAGCGCCGTCTGCGGCGTCACGGCGATCATCGAGTTGATCCACCAGTTGACGAGGTTGTTGTACTCGGCGCCGTTGTTGTTGGCGGTATTGCTCTGGTTCTGTGCGTTCAGGCGCTGCAGTGCCGGGGGATTGGCCACCACGCCCGTGAGGGGGGCGGTGAGACCCTCGATGAGCTGGTCGACACAGCCCGCGTAGCCGAGCGGCAGGCAGGACTGCAGCTCCGCGTTCGTGAGGCCGAACCCGGCCCGCTGGTACAGGTGGGAGATCAGCTGGCTCTCCGACAGCTGAACCTGTGGTCGTGCGCTGTGAGCCTGCCGTCGTGCCTTCAGTCGGAGTCTCGATGCCATTCAGTGCACCTCCACGCGTGGCCACGCTCGTCGACAACTGCGATGCAACCGGTTCTCGACCGGCAACGCGGCAACCGGTCCGGCGGTGGTTCGCCGTGAGCCGCGTACGCCTGACCGCGCCGCGAGGGCGCGGTCGCCGGTTCGTTTCACGCCTGTAGTCAATCAGGATCTCACGTTCCGGTGCCAGACTAAATTTCTGCCCCGGCGAGCAATTGTGTCAGCACAAATGTGTCAGGAGTAGCCCAGATGCGGGCGGGTTGAACAGCCCGCCTCGTCCTCGGCGCCGGGCGACGCCGAGCTACCGGGCAGGTACTTGGCCTTGTCCCGTCAACGAGCTCGCCAGATGTCACCTTCCTGCGTCGATGAAGTCGCAAGCCGTTAACCGTCTGGATTCGTCATGCCTCGTGCCGCGCAGCACCGCGGTCGATCAGCGAGGCCCGGGGCGACCTCGCCGAGCCACCGAGGCTCACTCCCGCACCGGCTCCAGCTCGAGGACGTCGAGGGTCTCGGGGTCGGCGAGCAGCTCGATGCCGACCACCCGGCCGCCGCGCACGGTGAAGCAGAACGCCACCAGCGGCCGGCCGCCGACCGACACCATCGCTGCGGCGAGGCCGTCGACCAGGATGAGCCTGGCAGCCTTGGCCCCTCCGGCGAAGGTCGTCATCACGTCCTTTCGCCCGTGGACCTCGGGGGCGAGCTCGGGCGCTCCGTGCTCCCGTCTCGACGCCGCCAGAGCCACCGCCGCGGCGTCGGCCCGCAGCACCACGTGCGGGTCCAGCAGCCGCAGCAGCGCTGCGAAGTCGCCCTCGCGAGCGGCGGCGAGGAACGCGGCGACCACCTCGCGCTGGGTCGCGGCAGGCGCGTCGAGGGAAGGCCGGGTCCGACTGCACCCGCCGCCGGGCCCGGCTGGCCAGCTGCCGGGCGGCGACCGGCGTCCGCCCCACGATCGGGGCGATCTCCTCGAAGGGGACGGCGAACATGTCGTGCAGCACGAACGCCAGCCGCTCGGGCGGCGCCAGGGTGTCGAGCACCACCAGGAGCGCCAGGCCGACGGAATCGGCCAGCAGCGCCTCGTCCTCGGGGGAGGTCACCGTCGCCGGCTCGGAAGTCGCCCCGGGCGGGACCTCCCGCTTCGTGGCCCGGGAGCGCAGCATGTCCAGGCAGACCCGGGCGACGACGGTGGTCAGCCATCCGCCGAGGTTGTCCACGGCCTCGGCGTCGGCGCGGCTGAGCCGCAGCCACGCCTCCTGGACGGCGTCGTCGGCCTCGTGGCTCGACCCGAGCATCCGGAGCGCGACCGCCCGGAGGTGCCCCCGGTGGGTCTCGAAGCGCTGGGCGAGCAGGTCGCGGTCGCTCACGGTCACATCCTCATCTTCGCTCTCGTCATACTCCTGACGGGCCACCCCGGGTCGATGTGACCCACGACGACAGGAGTGAACATGACCGACTCTTCCACCGAGGGCGTCAAGACCGTGCTGATTCCCGTGTCCGACCTGGCCACGGCCAAGGCCGTGTACACCGCGCTGCTCGGTGCACCGCCTCAGCACGACGCGCCCTACTACGTCGGCTTCGATGCCGCGGGCCAGCACATCGGGCTGGTGCCCGGCGGTGGGCCGCAGGCCATGACCTCGCCGGTGCCCTACTGGCACGTGCCGGACATCGAGGCAAAGCTGGCCGAGGTGACCGCCGCGGGTGCCACCGTGAAGGAGCCTGCCGCGCGACGTCGGTGGCGGCCGCCTGGTGGCCACCGTCTCCGACGCCGACGGCAACGTCCTCGGGCTGTCCCAGGACCGGTGAGCGCGGAGCCCCGCTCCCGCGCTCCGCGTCGTCGCGGCACCGAGCATCGGTTGACCCACGACGTCGACCTCCGGATGGCAAGTGCCTCGGCGGGCGGCGCGCTTACCTGGTGCTGCTCGCTGGGCCGGGAGCGGGGTGACTGTCCCTCACGACGTTGCTGCTTGGGCTGACCCTCGGCCGACGCCGACGGAGACCGAGCAGGCGGGGCCAGCCAGAGCGTGCCCGAGAGATGGAGAGACGATGAGCAGGACCACGAGGACAGACACGCGATCGCCTGCGCACCACGTTGCCGATCGCCACGACGTGATCCGCGTGCACGGTGCGCGCGAGAACAACTTGAAGGACGTCAGCATCGAGATCCCGAAGCGGCGGTTGACGGTGTTCACCGGTGTTTCCGGCTCGGGCAAGAGCTCGCTGGTGTTCGACACGATCGCCGCGGAGTCCCAGCGCCTGATCAACGAGACCTACAGCGCCTTCGTGCAGGGCTTCATGCCGAGGCTGGCGCGGCCCGAGGTCGACGTGCTCGACGGGCTGACGACCGCGATCGTCGTCGACCAGCAGCGGATGGGTGCCGACGCCCGCTCTACGGTCGGCACCGCCACCGACGCCAACGCGATGCTGCGCATCCTCTTCAGCCGTCTCGGGCAGCCGCACATCGGCTCGCCCAACGCCTTCTCCTTCAACGTCGCCTCGGTGCGCGCAAGCGGTGCGATCACCGTCGAGCGCGGCGCAGGCAAGACGGTGAGGAAAACCTTCACCCGTGCCGGCGGCATGTCCGCGCGCTGCGAAGGCCGGGGCACGGTGTCCGACATCGACCTCACCCAGCTCTTCGACGACTCCAAGTCGCTCGCCGAGGGTGCCATCATCATCCCCGGCTACACCGTGGACAACTTCTGGAACGTACGGCCGTACATCGAGTCGGGCTTCCTCGATCCGGACAAGCCGATTCGCGACTACACCAAGAAAGAGCTGCACGACTTCCTCCACGGCGAGCCGACCAGGGTGAAGGTCAACGGCGTCAACGTGACCTACGAGGGGCTGATCGGGAGGATCGAGAGGTCGATGCTCTCCAAGGACCCGGAGTCGCTGCAGCCGCATATCCGGGCCTTCGTGGACCGGGCGGTCACCTTCACAATGTGCCCGGAGTGCGGCGGCACGCGGCTCAACGAGGGGGCCCGGTCGTCACAGATCAAGGGGATCAACATCGCGGACGCGTCCGCGATGCAGGTCAGCGACCTGGCCGAGTGGGTCCGCGCCCTCGACGAGCCGTCGGTGGCGCCGCTGCTCGCCAGGCTGCAACAGATCCTCGACTCATTCGTGGCGATCGGGCTGGGCTACCTCTCGCTCGACCGACCGTCGGGCACGCTGTCGGGCGGCGAGGCGCAGCGCGTCAAGATGATCCACCTCGGCTCCTCGCTCACCGACGTCACCTACGTCTTCGACGAGCCAACGGCCGGCCTGCACCCCCATGACATCCAGCGGATGAACGACCTGCTGTTGCGGCTTCGGGACAAGGGCAACACTGTGCTCGTCGTCGAGCACGAGCCGGAGACGATCGCCATCGCCGACCACGTCGTCGACCTCGGCCCGGGCGCCGGAGCGATGGGCGGCACCGTGTGCTTCGAGGGCACTGTCGAGGGGCTGCGGGCAAGCGGCACCCTCACCGGCCGCCATCTCGGTGACCGGGCCGCGCTCAACGAGACGGTGCGGACGCCCACCGGCAAGCTGGAGATCCGCGGCGCGACGGCTCACAACCTGCCGCGACGTCGACGTCGACATCCCCCTCGGGGTGCTCGTCGTGATCACCGGCGTCGCCGGCTCCGGCAAGAGCTCGCTCGTGCGCGGGTCCATCCCCGCCGGCGCGGGCGTGGTCTCGATCGACCAAGGGGCGATCCGCGGCTCGCGCCGGAGCAACCCTGCGACGTACACCGGGCTGCTCGACCCGATCCGCACGGCGTTCGCCAAGGCCAACGGCGTGAAGCCGGCGCTGTTCAGCACCAACTCCGAGGGCGCCTGCCCCGGATGCAACGGCGCCGGCGTCATCTACACCGACCTCGTGACGATGGCCGGCGTCGCCACCACCTGCGAGGAGTGCGAGGGGAAGCGGTTCGAGGCATCGGTGCTGGAGCACCACCTCGGCGGCCGCGACATCGCCGAGGTGCTGGCGATGTCGGTGACCGAGGCCGCGGAGTTCTTCGGCGCCGGCGAGGCGCGCACACCGGCCGCGCACACCATCCTCGACCGGCTCGCCGGTGTCGGGCTCGGCTACTTGAGCCTCGGCCAGCCGCTCACGACGTTGTCCGGCGGCGAACGGCAGCGACTCAAGCTGGCCGCCCAGATGGCCGAGAAGGGCACCGTCTACGTCCTCGACGAGCCGACCACCGGACTGCACCTCGCCGACGTCGAGCACCTCCTCGGCCTGCTCGACCGGCTCGTCGACTCCGGCAAGTCGGTCATCGTCATCGAGCACCACCTGGCGGTCATGGCGCACGCCGACTGGATCATCGACCTCGGTCCGGGCGCCGGTCACGAGGGCGGGCGAATCGTCTTCGAGGGCACACCCGCCGAGCTCGTCGCCGGCCGCTCAACCCTGACCGGCGAGCACCTCGCGGCGTACGTCGGCACCTGACCCGCCACAGGACCGATATTGCCGTATCCGTCGGCATCCTGTTCGAGCGCGAGTCGACGCCGGCCCCGCAACGGGCCGAGCCGGCGGCTGCTGACGAATCTGCGGTGCGCTGCCAGCCGTTCTGGGCGACGCCACGTCAGCGGCCGGATCGGATGAGGGCCGGCGAGCCCGCAGGCCGCCGAAGCCAGGCTTCGAACAGCCAGGCTTCGAACAGCCAGGGAACGAACGGGGACCTTTGGTGGGGACGGAGGGACTCGAACCCTCACCGGTGAGCGTTTTAAGCGCCCTGCCTCTGCCAATTGGGCTACGTCCCCCTCTGCGCCCCTCACGTCCCGGAGGCGGACCCCCCCGTCGCGCCACCGGGCGCGGACCCGTCAGGGAGAGCCCCTGGTCCACCCGGGCGGGCGATCGCGGCTTCCGGGGAAGCCCCCACCTCGAGCAACAGCGCAACGCTCTGCGGCTCGGCGGCCTCGATTGGTCCGCTGACACCGTAGCGACCGAGCCGCTCGTCGAGGAAGCGGCGCTCACCCTCGAACGGGGCGTCCTCCACCCCTCGCCGCGCCCCGAGCACCATCGTCGCCCGCCTCGGCGGGGCGTATTGCGGCCAAGAGCCGAGCTCCTCGCATGAGGGGTCCCCCGTCGCGGCGAACGCCGTCCACGAGCCGGTCATCGCGTCGGCGAGGAGCGCCGCGTCCTCGCCGGCGCCGGAGAACAACCCGATCACCGGGTGCGAGAAGGTGCCGAAGACGAACGGCAGCTCGAGCCCGTGACAAGAGCGCAACGCCCCGCCGGCGAACGGCGACTCCCAGTCGAAGAGGTAGGACCAGGCGCGTCCCCCGACGCTGCGGTGGGCGTCGAGCAGCCGGGTCGCCGGGAGACGGAACAGCCAGTCCGAGGCGATCGCCTCGAGCAGCTCGCGCGGCGCGATGTCGGCGCCACGCGCCGAGCGCGCCGTGCGGTAGGCGGCGACGATCTCGCCGGCCGGCAGGCGCGAGCTTGACAGCCCCGAGCCAGCGAGGTAGGCGCCGATGATCCGCGCGACGGCCGCCTCGTCGAGGTCGGCGAGGTCGGGAACCGAGAAGGAGAAGAAGCGGAACTCGTCGCGGTTGGTGCCGGCCACCACGTCGACCGCCGCCGACTGCCCGGCGGCGATGGCGACCGAGGGGTGGCGCGCGAAGAGGCCCCCGTCGACGACCGGCTGGAACGGCTGCCCGCGACCGCGGTCGATGGTCGAGGAGACCTCGTCCTGCGCGGCGAGGAGGTCGTCGGCCGGCACGGCGCTGAAGCCCTCGCGAGTCGGCTCGGGCAGCCCGAGCACGCCGGCGAGCTGCGCGGCGACGGAGGACGCCGCCGGAGGGAAGGCGGCCAGCGCAGCGCCGCTCTGCAGGATCGCCCGGTGGAACAGTCCGCTGGCTGCCGGCGCCCCGAGGAGGTCGGCGGCGCTCATCGCTCCGGCCGACTCGCCGAACAGCGTCACCCGTGCCGGGTCGCCGCCGAACCCCTCGATGTGGTCGCGCACCCAGGCGAGGGCGGCCAGCTGGTCCCACAGGCCCCAGTTGCCGAACCCGCCGGAATCCTCGTCGTACAGATTGGGATGGGCGAGGAAGCCGAGCGCGCCGAGCCGGTACTCGACGGTGACGAGCACCACCCCCCGCCGCACCAGCGCGAGGCCGCGGTACATCGTCGAGGACCCGGTCCCCCCGAGGAAGGCGCCCCCGTGCAGGAAGACCATCACGGGCCGGCGCTCGCCGTCGCAGGCCGGTGTGTAGACGTTCAGCGTGCAGCAGTCCTCGTCGGAGGCGACGGGGTCGTTGGGGATGTATCCGGCCCCGGCGGCCGGCTGCGGCGCGAGGGGCCCGTACTCGACGGCGTCGCGCACGCCCGACCACGGATCAGGCGGCCGGGGCAGGCGGAACCGCAGCGCTCCGACAGGTGGCGCGGCGTAGTGCAGCCCGAGGAAGTTCCAGATGCCGTCGCGCTCGACACCGCGCACCGCGCCGAACTTCGTCGCGACGACTGCTCGCGCACCGTCCACGCCCGCTCCTCTCGACCACCGCAACCTGAAGCCCGATCGCCGGGCCGCCGCCACAGCAGGGCCGTTCGGAACCTACCGCCCCCTGCCCCACACACGCTCGCACGCATTCCGGGGAGCCTGCCGCGCCGTTAGCGCTCCGAGCGAGCACAGCGCGGGACGAGGCCACGAATGGGCCCGCGAATGGGCCCGCGAATGGGCATTGACATGCGATGCTGCTGTGGCGAAAGTAAAAGGACGTTGCAGGAGATGATGGTGAGCGTGCGCAACCTGGCGACTGCGCGGAGGCCTGCCCGCCCCCGGGTCGCCTCGGCGCGGCCGCGCAGGGCACGCGGAGGCCTCCTGCTGTTCGCCGTCACCTCGCTCGCCGCGTCGGGCGGGCCGTGGCTCGGCGACGGCGTCAGCGCGGCGGCGGGCCGGCCCGTGGCGCGAGCGGCGTGGGCCGCCACCGCGACCACGCTGCCGACCGGACCGAGCGGCGGCGCGGTGCGCTCGGCGCGGGAGCAGGCCGCCTCGCTCGCTGCGCAGCTCGCTGCCGACGGCGTCGCCGAGCAGGAGGCTGCGGAGCGCTTCGACCAGGCGACGGTCCGCCTCGGGCAGGCGCGCCGCGAGGTGGCCAGCGTCGAGTCGGCGATCGTCGCGACGGACCGGCAGGTCGCCGCCGCCTCGGCCCGCGTGCGCAACGCGGCGATCGCCGCCTACGTCGCGGGCGCCTCTGACGCGGATCAGATCGGGCAGCTCGTGACGACGAGCGCCGACCAGCTGAACACGGTGAACACCTACTCCGGGGCGATCACGCGCCGCCTCGAGCAGGCCGTGAGTGCGCTCGAGAGCACGCGGCGCCGCCTCGTCGGGGAGCTCGCGTTGCGGCGCGCCGCCCTCGCCCGGGCGGACGCCGAGGCCACAGCCGCGGCGGCGGCACGCCAGCAGGCCGTCGTCGCCAACACGGCGACGGCGGCGGCGCTCCACCAGGCGCGCGGGCAGGTGGCGCGCCTCGTCGCCGAGCAGGAGGCCGCAGCGGCGGCGGCGGCGGCGGCACGGGCACGCGCCGAGGCTGCGGCCCGGGCGGCCGCGATCGCCCGGGCGCGTGCCGAGGCTGCGGCAGCGGCGCGCGCCGCGGCGCTCGCCCGGCAGCGTGCGCAAGCGGCTGCGGCACGCGCCGCAGCGGAGGCCGAGCAACGCGCAGCGGAGCAGGCAGCTGCCGCCCAGCAAGCCGCCGCGCAGGCTGCGGCGGCCAAACAACAGGTCGCCGCGGTGCAGGCCGAGCAGGCGGCGATGGTCGCCGAGGCGGTGTCGTCGGCCGACAAGAGCAGCCAGCTGCAGGCGGACGCCGCCGACGCGGCCGGGTCGGCGGCGTCCGCCGGCGCCGCGGGCTCAGTCCCGTTGCGCCCCGACGGCTCGAACGCGGCGGGCGAGCTCGCCGTCGCCACGGCTCAGGGCTTCCTCGGCGTGCCCTACCTCTGGGGTGGGGCGACGAGCGCAGGGCTCGACTGCTCGGGGCTGACGATGCTCGCCTGGGGAGCCGCCGGCGTGCAGCTGCCGCACAGCGCCTGGTACCAGTACCTCATGTCCAAGCCGGTCAGCTTGCACGACCTCCAGCCCGGCGACCTGCTGTTCTACGACTTCCCCCACGACGGGACGACCGACCCGGTGAGCCACGTCGCGATGTACGTCGGCTCGGGTCCCTTCGGCGGGGCGACGGTGATCCAGGCGCCGGAGACGGGCGAGACGGTCTCCTACGTCCCGTTCTACCGCGGCGGGTTCGTCGGCGCGGGAGAGCCCTGATGCCCGCGGCGGGCGGTCAGCGGTAGAGCTCGCCGGCGGAGACGCCGAGCCACTCCTCGCGGTAGCTGGCGCGGCGCTCGACCCACTCCTCGGCGGTGATGGCGTACCGCACGTGATCCTCCCAGCGCCCGTTGATCTCGAGGTAGCGGCAGGCGATGCCCTCGCCGCGCAGGCCGAGCTTGCGCACGACACGCCGGCTCGGCGTGTTGCGCGGGACGATGGCGATCTGCAGGCGGTGCAGTCCGAGGTCCTCGAAGGCGAAGCCGAAGAGCAGGACGCAGGCCTCGGGAACGTAGCCGTTGCCGGCCTGGTCCACGTCGATCCAGTACCCGACGTAGCCGTTCTGGAACGAGCCACGCTGGATCGCGGTGAGGTTGATCTCGCCGGCGAACTGCCCGCCGACGAAGATGCCGAAGCCGTAGCCGATCCCGAGCTGCCGCTCCCGCTCGCGCATCTGGCACCGCGAAAGGAAGGCCGGCCGGTCCTCGGGCAGGTGCCCGGCGCCCGCCGGGCGGGGCTCCCATGGGGTGAGCCAGTCGCGCGAGCGGACCCGCACCGCCTGCCAGGCGGGGAAGTCCTCGGCGCGAAGCGGCCGCAGCCGGATGCGCCGGCCCGCCAGTTCCGTCGACATCCACGAAGCCATGCCCAGCGCCCGAGCTCCGTCCACCGGCAACAGCGACAACCCCTCCCCGCCATCATGCACCGCGAGCGGGCGGGGACGGAAAACGGCACGTCCGTGCAGCCGCCCGGCGAGGCGCCGCTGACCCGGTGGCCGAGGACGGCTGCCGTACACTGCGGCGATGTCTTCCTGGCCCGGGTGCGGTCGCCCACGCGGCCCACGCACCAGATGACCGACGAGCGGCCGCTCGCGCCACGCGCCCTCCCTCAGCCCGAACGGACCGGGACGACCCTGCTCGTGCTCGGGATGCACCGCTCGGGCACCTCGGCCGTGGCCGGAGCCCTGGCGCGGCTGGGCTGGGCGCCGCCGCGTCCGGATGATCTGATGCAGGACTTGTGGGACAACCCGCGCGGGCACTACGAGAGCCGATCGCTCGCCGCGTTCGACGAAGAGGTGCTGGCCCGGTTGGGTGGCTCCTGGGAGCGCCCGCCCGTGCTCGAGCCCGGTTGGGAGCTCGACGGCGCGCTCGACGACCTGCTCGCCGCGGCGCCGGGCGTGCTCACTCGCGCCTTCGAGGATCCGGCAGGTCCGGCGGTGTGGAAGGACCCGCGCCTGTGCCTGCTGCTCCCGCTGTGGCGGCGCGTCCTCGCCGAGCCGCTGATCGCCGTGCTCGTGCTGCGCGATCCCGTCGAGGTGGCGCTCTCGCTGCTCGCCCGCAACGCCATGCCGCTCGTCAAGGGCGTTGCCCTGTGGGAGCGGTACCTCCGCTCGGCGCTGCGCTCGCTGCAGGGGATGCCGGTCCTCGTCGTCGACTACCCGGCGGTCGTCAATGACGCGGCGGGCGTCGCCAAGGGCGTCGACGAGCTGCTCGCCGTCGCCGGCCTCGGCCCGGTGCGCATCCCGGGAACCGGTGACGCCTCGGACTTCCTCGACCCCGTGTTGCGCCACCAGCGCCACGAGCCTGCCGCGCACCTCGCCGACGGCCTCGTGCTGCCCGGCCAGCGCGAGCTGTACGACAGCCTCGTGGCGTTGGCAGGAGCGCACCAACGCTTCGACGCCACAGGCTTCTCCGGCGCCCGCTCGAGCCCCTCAGCAGGGCTCGCCGCAACGGAAGGCACCGGCACAAGTCTCGACGGCCCTCCCTTCGGGCGCCCGGCGCTCGCGCCGGAGAGCCCGTGGACGACCGCCCTGCTCGGTCTCGACCAGGACCTCGAGCACACCTTCGACGGGCTGATGTGGGCCGTCGCCCGCCTGCGGCCGCTGCTCGACATCGAGGGCGTCGAGACCGGTCGCAGCGAGGAGTTCATCCGCTACGGGCGGCGAGGACCGGACCTCGGCGTCGACGAGGACGCCTCGCCCGAGCCGGCGCCCGACAGCCCCTACCCGCTCAACGCCAGCGAGGACCGCCGCGCCTACCACCGGTGGCTGCGCGCACGGCACCTGCCGGTGCGTCTCGGCGGCATCGGCACCCCCGTGACGCGCAAGGCGAACACCAACCCGGCGCGCCACACCGACCCGCTCGTGTCGGTGCTCGTGCCGGTGTTCCGCACCCCGCGCTGGGCGCTCGAACGTTGCGTCGGCTCGGTGCTCGCCCAGACGATGGGCGACTGGGAGCTGTGCATCTGCGACGACGCGTCGGGCGACGAGCAGCTCAGCGCCTACCTGGCCTCGCTGCCCCGCCTCGACCGACGCATCAAGGTCACCGCGCTCGGCGAGAACGGCGGCATCTCCCGCGCCAGCAACGGCGCGCTGGAGCTGGCCGGCGCCCCCTTCGTCGCCTTCCTCGACCACGACGACGAGCTGCCGCCGCACGCCCTGGCCTCGATGGCAACCAGCATCGCCGCCCATCCCGACGGCGACTTCTTCTATTCCGACGAGGACAAGGTCGACGCCGACGGCGAGCGCTTCGACCCGTTCTTCAAGCCGTCGTGGTCGCCCGATCTGCTGACGAGCTACGCCTACACCGCCCATCTCACCGTGATGCGGCGCAGCCTCGTGCTCGAGCTCGGCGGCCTGCGCCCCGAGCTCGACGGCAGCCAGGACTACGACCTCGCGCTGCGCGTCTCGGAACGGGCCCGGCGGGTCGTGCACGTCCCCGAGGTGCTCTACCACTGGCGCAGCATCCCCGGCTCGACCGCGGCGGGTGCCGAGGCCAAGCCGTGGGCCTTCGAGGCCGGCCGGCGTGCCCTCGACGACGCGATGCAGCGCCGCGGCGAGCCCGCCGAGGTGACGATGATGGAGCAGTTCCCCGGCCGCTACCACGTGCGCCGCCACGTGCGCGACGAGCCGCTCGTCTCGGTGATCATCCCCTTCCGCGACGAGCCGGCGCTGCTTCGCACCTGCACGACCTCGATGCGCGAGACGGCCGGCTACGACCGCTACGAGCTCGTCCTCGTGGACAACGGCTCCGAGCTGCCCGAGACCGCGGCGCTGCTCGACGAGCTCGCCGCCGAGCCGAACGTGCGCGTCGTCGCCGCCCCCGGCCCGTTCAATTGGCCGGCGATCAACAACGCGGCCGCCGCGGTCGCCTCGGGCGACCTGCTGCTGTTCTCCAACAACGACATCGAGGCGCGCACGCCGCGTTGGATGGAGGCGATGATCGGGCACGCCCAGCGGCGCGAGGTGGGAGCGGTCGGGGCGCGCCTGCTGTACGCCGACGGAGCGATCCAGCACGCCGGCGTGGTCGTCGGGCTCGGCGGGATCGCCGGGCACGTGCTGCGTGGCCTGCCGGGCAGCTACCCCGGCTACGCCTCGATGGCCATCCAGACGCGCAACTGCTCGGTCGTCACCGGCGCGTGCATGATGGTCCGGCGCGAGGTGTTCGAGTCCGTCGGCGGGTTCGACGAGCAGCTGCCGGTCGCGTTCAACGACGTCGACTTCTGCCTCAAGCTCGGCGAGCGCGGGCTGCTCGTGGTCTACGCACCCCTCGCCGAGCTGATCCACCACGAGTCGCGAAGCCGCGGCCACACCGACGACGTCGCCGAGACCGAGCGGATCCTCGACCGCTGGAGCGAGGCGATCGCCGCCGGCGACCCCTACGTGAGCCCACACCTGAGCCACTGGCGCTACTGGTGCCCGCTGTCCACCCCACAGGAGGATGCAACATGGACGGTCTATCTGAAGACGTCCGTGCTGACGCACGGCGAGTCGTCGAGCACCTCCGGGAGCTCGTGAGGACCTCGCCCCGCTCGTTCTCCCGCTCCTGGCTGCCCCAGGCCAACTTCGACGAGCTGATGATCCGGGCCGACCGCGACCCGATCCACAGGCACCCGGCTCTGCACCACCTGCACCACCGCTGGAACATGGACGACGTGCTGCCCGGCGCGGCGGGGGCGGCCGGGGCGGCCGCCGGGCGCGGCCTCAAGGCCCGGTTTCGCCGCTACGTCGCACGCATCGTGCGAGAGGAGCTCGACAGCTATCTCGTCGAGGAGAAGTCCTTCCGCGCCGCCGTCGCCCAGTCCGTCGACGCCGTCGCCTACCGCGTCGACGAGGTCGCCAGCGCCGACATGAAGGCCCTGCTCTCGGCGGTGCGCGATGACCTGCTGGACCTGGCGCGCTATGTCGACGGGCGCATCGAGTCCGGCGGGACGAGCTGAGCGGTGCCTGCCGCAGGCCGCGCTCGCGTCGTCGTCGTCACCCGCCACTGGAACGGTGGCGACGAGGCCTCCGACGTGACGCGCCTCATCGCCGGCGCGCTGGCCAGGCGAGCAGGCGTCCAGGTCGTCCACCTCGACCCCGGGCTCGCCGGCCGCCCGGTGCCCGAGGCGTCGCTCGACAGCGTCTTCGAGGTGCACGACGTGCCGGTGTACAACAGCGATCGCCGCCGCGCCCGGCTGCTCGAGGCCGCCCTCGCTGCGCACGACGGGGGCTTCCGGGTGCCGCAGCTCGGCGCCCACGTCCAGCAGCGCCTGCAGGGCGTCGCGCCGGACGCGCCGCGCCTGATCGAGCTGCTGCAGCCCGATGCGGTGCTGCTGGCCGGCTCCGAGCAGCCCTACAACCTCGACGTGCTGGGCCGCCCCGGCGCACCCGGACGCCCCCGCGTCGTGGTGATGCCGATGGCGGGCGACGTGCGCTACCTGCGCTCGCCGATCGTGTTGCGCCTCTTCGAGCACGCCGACGCCGTCGCCACCGTGCACCCCGGCGAGCTGCGGGCGCTCCTGCAGCTCCGGGCCCCCGGCTTCGAGACCTGCCCGCCGGTCGTCCCCGTCGACCTCGCGCTCGTCGGTCAACCGCGGCAGCGCCGAGCACCGCCTGTTCGGGGTGCGGCGCTTCGGCCGCTACGTCGTGCTGTTGCGGCGCTTCCCCGCCGGCAGCGCCCGCTTCCAGCGGTCGATCACCCACGAGGTGCTGCGCGAGGTCGTCGCGCCGCTGTCGGTGGCCGAGGTCGACGGCGTGCGCTGGCGGATCACCGACGAGGCGATGACCCTCGACCTGCCCGTCGGGCCGAGCCGGGTCAACCTGTGGCGGCTGCTCGCGCACGCGCACGCGGTGGTCGACGTGCGCCCGCCCGGGCCGGTCGGACGCGAGGCGATCGAGGCGATGATGCTCGGCGTGCCTTCGGTCGTGCCCGACGGCAGCGCCGCCAAGGCGCACGTCGAAGCGGGCGACGGCGGCTTGTGGTACGCCGACCACGCCGAGCTCGTCAACGAGCTCGGCGCGCTGGCCGACGACCGCCTGCACCTCGCGCTGTCGCGCAGCGGCGAGACCTACGCCCGCGCCACGCACGGCCGCATCGACGACTTCGTCGAGCGGATGGCCAACCTCGTGCTCGGGCGCGAGCTGGCCGGCGCAGCGGGGGCGTCTCCCGCCGCGGCCGGACGGGCGACAGCGCGCCAGCCGGGGGACGCCCCGCCGTCGCAGCCGGTCAGGGGACGAGCAGGGTCTTGACGGCGCGCAGGTCCCCGTCGAGCAGGGCGTGGAACGTGCCCACGCCTTCGGCGAGCGGGCGTGTGGCGAGCCAGTCCGGCGCCAGCGTTGCGGCACGCTCGATCGCCAGTGCGAAGTCGATCTCGCTGTAGGCGAAGGTCCCGAGCACGCGCTTCTCCTGGCGGATCAGCGCCTGACCGTCGAAGCCGGCGTCTGGCCCGTGCAGCCCGATCCAGACGGCGGTCCCGCCCGGGCGCAACCGCTCCACGCTCTCGGCGCGGGTCCCCGCCGAGCCGACGGCGTCGAAGACGACGTCGAACTCGCCCTCGAGCGACTCGGCCACGACGTCGGCCCCGGTCGCCTCGGCGAGCCGCCGTCGCTCGGGAGCCAGGTCGGCGATGCTGACGTGTCCGACGCCGTGGTCCTTGGCCACCAGCGCACTGAAGAAACCGAGCGGGCCGGCCCCGATCACGCCGGCAGTCGCCGGCATCGCGTCGGTCCCGAGCGCGAGGCGCAGCGCGTGCACCGCGTTCGCCAGCGGCTCCACGAGCGCAGCGGTGGTCAGAGCCATCTCGGCGGGGATCGGGTAGCAGTTCGCCTCCGGCACCGCCACCCGCTGCGCGAAGGCGCCAGGCCGCTGGATCCCCACGACCTGCCGGCGGCGGCAGACGTTGGGCTGGCCCCGCCGGCACAGGTCACAGCGCCCGCACGAGACGATCGGGTTGATCACGACCGGCTGGCCGGTGTCGACCCGGCGCCCGGAGAACTCGTGGCCCATGATCAGCGGAGGAACCCGGAAGGGGCTCCTCGAGCGGAATCCCTCGAGCTCGGACCCGCAGATGCCTGCCGCAGCGACCTCGACGAGCACCTCTCCCGGGCCGGCCACGGGGTCGTCCACCTCGAGCATCTGCAGCTCCAGCGGGGCGGTGTACACCATGGCCAGCATCGGCGTCTGCCTCTCTTCTCGTGACCGGTCGCTCTCGTCTCTCGTGACCGGTCGCTCGCGTCCTTGGCGCGCGGCGCACGCGGAACGCACGGGAGCCCGCGGCTCGCGCCGGCCCGCTCCACGATGGCCGATGGTGCTCAGGCGCGCAATCCTGTGGTGCGAGCTGTCCTCGCTGTCACACGGATCGGTCAGGAGCCACACCGATGGATCAGGAGCCTCACCCAAGCAATCTCTGTAGGATGGCAACATCTCGGACAGGTAGATACAAACGATATGAGAATTGAGCGACGGCGGGACGAACCGCCACGAGCGAGAACGGCGAGAAGGCGCCGTCGAAGTGCGGGCGGGGCGGCGAGTTGCGCAGCGCAGCTCAGGTGGCATTGAGCCCCTCATGTGGCACTGAGCCCCCCGCCGGGCCCCAACCGGGCTTGACAGCGAGACACCCACGCCCTATCCTACGAACGTACGTTCGGTGCCGCGAGGCGTCGAACGGTCTCGTCGGCACGAGCCGGCCTCGCAGATTCGGTTGCCGCTTGTTCTACGCGGCTCGAGCTCGGTGATGGCATGTGCCTGGACCTGACAACGCTGCGACACTCGGTTGTCGCCTACGCCTCCGGCTTCGATGCGAGCGTGCTCAGCTGCGCCCAGGCGGGTGAGGCGGTGCTGGCGTGCGCGGCAGATCGAAGCCTCGGTGGCCTCGATCAAGGCCCTTGCTGCGGCCCGCGCCGCCGAGGGCGACTCGTGGCGCAGCGAGGGCTACCGCTCGGCTGCTGACGAGCTCGCCCACACGACCAAGACGAGCCCGTCGGCCGCCAGGCGCACCCTCGAGACCGGGCGGCGGCTCAACAACCAGCCCGAGGTCGCCAAGGCGGCGCTCTCGGGCGAGCTGTCGCCTGAGCAGGCCGCGATCGTGACAGAAGGCGTCGAGGCCAACCCCGAGAAGGCCGGCCAGCTGCTCGACCACGCGCGCGAACGGCGTCGCTGACCGAGCTGAACGAGGAGGTGGCGCGCGTCAAGGCCGCCGCCACCGACCCCGAGGCGCGCCAAAAGGCGATCCATGAGCGGCGGTTCTTCCGCCGCTGGTCCGATCGCGACGGGGCGCTGCAGGCCCACCTCTACGGTCACCTCGAGGACGGCGCCAGCATGTGGCGCGTGCTCGACCCGATCCGGCGTCGCCTCGCCGCGCTGCGAGAGCAGGGCTCCGAGCGCACCGAGCGCGATCTTTTCCAGGCGCTCGACTACGACGCGCTCGTCGCGATGACCGAGATCGCCTCGGGGAAAGAGGGAGAGCTCTGCCTTGCCGACCTGCTCGAGCTCGGGCTGTTCCCCCAGCTCGAGCCCGAGATGCTCGCCGGCCGCGAGCATCGCCCGGCCCCGAGCGCCGGGGCCGCTCGCCCTGGGCCGATCTCGCAGGCCGCCTCGCCGGAGGCCGGCGCGCCAGGACCGGTGCCGGACCCCACCGCGCCAGCACCTGAGCCGGGCGGCGCCGTCGCCCGATCGGTGCCGGTGCACGCCCCGGGCGCAGGGGCTGACCCCGATCCACCTCGTCAAGGCGACACCTCGAGCCCCGATCTGTTCTCCTTGCTCAGCGAGGGGCTCAGCGAGGGGCTTGGCAAGGGACCTAGCAAGGTGCCTGATCCGAGCGCCGGGGCTGGATCTGCTGCCCCGAGCGGCTCGTCGCCCAAGCGCAGACGCAAGCTCGCCGGCAGCCCCCTTCAGGTGATGGTCCGCGTCGACCTCGACACCTTGCTGCGCGGTGTGGCGATCGACGGCGAGCTGTGCGAGATCGCCGGCTACGGGCCGGTGCCCGTCTCGGTGATCGAGAAGCTCGCCGCCAACGACAATGCCTTTGTCGTCGGCGTGCTCACCAAGAGCAAACAGGTCCTCGGCATCTATCACGCCCGCCGTCGTCCCAACGCCCATCAGATCTCGGCGCTGCGGTTCGTCTATCCCTCCTGTGCCGCAGCGGGCTGCAGCTCGAAAGCGGGCCTTCAGTCCGACCATCGCGAGGACTGGGCGCGCACCAAGTTCACCGTCTTCGACCTGCTCGACCGCCTATGCCCCCATCACCACCGGTTGAAGACCAACCACGGATGGCAACTGGTCGAGGGCAGCGGCAAGCGAGCCTTTGTTCCACCTTCTGATCCTCGCCACCCCGCCCGGGTGGCCGGCGTCACGCGTAGGAGGTAGGGAGCGGAGCTCGACGGGCGCGATGTTTGCTCAGTGCATGAAGCCGAGGGTGGGGAACGAGCCGCCGAGGAAGGACTTCGAGTCGACCTCGAGCACGTGCTCGAGCAGCGTGGCGTAGACCGAGCGGAAGTCGACGTTGTGGACGAGGTTGCCGTCCGGGTCGAGACGGCTGAGGCTCGGGAAGTCCCCGTAGAGGCCGCCCTTCACACCCCGACCGATGACGAACACGACGTTGGCTGCGCCGTGGTCGGTCCCGCCGCTGGCGTTGGCGAGCACGCGCCGGCCGAACTCGGTGTAGAGCACGAGCACCGTGCCGGCACCGTTCGGGTTCCGCCCGAGCGCGTTGAACATCGCCGTGACGGCTGCGTCGAGCTGGCTGAACAGCGCAGCCTGGGTGGACAGCTCGTCGGAGTGGGTGTCGAAGCCGCCCATGCTTGCCTGGTAGACCTTGGTCGGCACGCCGTCCATGATCAGCTCGCTGATGATGCTGAGCTGAGTGGCCATGTCGCTGGCGTCGGCCTTGGGGACGGTGAGCGGCCGCTGCCGGGCGAGAGCCTCGGAGGCGACCTCACCGACGTGGATCAGGTTGAGCCCGGTGTGCGCGACGAGGTTCTCGAGCGGGGTACCGGCGAGCTCGAGCTCTTGCACGGTCGTGTACAGCTGGCGGAACACGGGGTCCCAGGACACGGTCTGCGCGGCGCCTTCGGTGCTGTCGGCCAGCGCGCTCGCCTGCTGCAGGTTGCCGACGAGTGCCTGCGGCACGCTGGCGCCGACCGAGAGCGCCCGCATCGGGTCGGTCCCGGTGGCGTCGAGCCAGCGCCCCAGCCAGCCGGTGGACACCTCGGCGTCGGTGCTCGCCGCCATCCAGATCGCCATCGAGGCGAAGTGCGACAGGTTCGGGTCCGGGTAGCCGACGCCCTGCACGATCGCAACATGGCCGGCGTCCCACAGCGCCTTGATCCCCACGAGCGACGGGTGCAGGCCGAGCTGGGGGCCGAGCTTCAGCACCGCCTCGGGCATGATGCGCATCGCGGACCGCTGGGCAATGTACGTCGGGTTGTCGTAGGGGATCAGGGTGTTGAGGCCGTCGTTGCCGCCGTAGAGCGTGCCGAGCACGAGGCGGCGCGAAGCAGGCGCCGGCGTCGCCGGCGCGAGGGCCGGGTTGGCCCGCTCCTCGGCGAGCATCCGGCTGAGGCGGCCAGCGTCGGTGAGCTGGCGCAGCCCTCCGGCGCCGAGCCCGAGCGCGCCGAGCCGCGCGGCGTTGCCGAGCAGATCGCGGCGGCTGAAGGTGCGGGCCATTGGCGACTCCCTCAGTTCACCGTGTACTCGGGCGTGACCATGGCCAGGGCGAGCAGCTGTTGGGGCTGGTCGGCGCTCTCGGTCAGCGTGCGGGTCGTCGCCGCAGAGAAGTGGTCGACACCGAGACGGTTCTGCACCCACTCGAGGCGCGCCCATGCTGGCTCGGCCTCCATCTCGGAGAGGTCCGCCACCTGGGCGATGGAGATGGCGACCTGCAGCCTGGCGAGCGAGGTCGCCGTCGAGCACCAGTACTCGTTCAGGCCCCAGCCCCCGACGTTCGGCGGGTCGAACAACGTCTGGCCGAGGCTCGTGAGGTAGGACATCACCGCACCGTTGTTGTCCTTGAAGGTGGCCGTCGTCATGCCGAGTCGGCGCATCGTGCCGACGAGGTACTCCGTCGGCTGCTTGACGAGCCCGTTGATCGCCTGGTCGGAGAGGAACTTCGGGTGGCGCAGTATCGCGGCGACGAGGTTGCCGACGTTCAGGTCCTTGGCGAAGGCCTTGACGAGCTCGGCGACGACCGGGTTGGCCGGGGTGACGGGGTAGGCGAGCCAGCTCCACAGCCGGGCGGTGACGAAGGGGGCGCAGTTGGGATCGTGGGTGACGATGGTGACGACGTCGTCGCCGTCGAGGTCGCCCGTGTGGCCGAGGACCGTCTTGATCCCGTCGTCGACGGCGTAGTCGGCGATCGCGAACTGACCGGCCGAACTGAGCGACCACCCGCAGAAGGCTCGAGCCGCGTCGTGCACGTCCTGTTGGGTGTAGTGGCCGATGCCGATCGTGAATCGTTCCATCAGCTCGCGAGCGAATTCTCGTTCGGGTCCTGCTTGACGTCGGACGCGGCGTCGAGCCAGATCAGCATCGCCGGGTCCTTGGCGACCCGGTGCACGAGCTGGTCGAAGGGCCCAGGGCCGTACTGGCGGAAGATCTGGTTCTGGTTGTGCATCATCGAGGCCCAGCCGACCTTGGAGATGCCGGTCGGGAACTGGTTGTGCAACAGCAGGACGAGCTTCTCGCGCAGCGGGATGGGCGTGGAGATCATCGCGTCGACCCACCAGTTGATGAGGTCGGGCTCCTCGTTGCCGGTGTTGTTGCTCGGGTGCGACGGCGTGGACATGTGAGGTGCCGGCGGCAAGCCGGCCTGGCCGTCGCCGTCCAGCCCGGCGACGAGCTCGTCGACGCAGGTGTCGAAGCCGCGCAGGACGGCCTCGTTCAGTTCGTCCTTGGTCGCGCCGAAACCGGCACGCCGGTAGAGGTGCGCGATCGCCGTCCGCGTTGACGGGTCCACGGGTCCCATCCAAGCACGTCTGCACAGGCCATGACCAGACCAAGCTGTGCGAAGTGTGTGAGCAACTCGTGAATCACCCGCGGGGACTTAGTCACGCTCGGTGAGCAGACTTCGCCATGCTCGGCGAGCAGACCCGAGCCGGTGCCGACCCCGTCCGGAGACCGGCCGGGACGCCGTCGAGCCTCGCCCGCCCCGGCGGGATCAGGAGCCGAGCAGGGTCGCCACCAGGCCGTCGAGGCTGTCGGTCTCCGAGACGACGAGATGCTCGCGGCCGAGCTCCTCCATCAGCGCGGCGAGCACGACCGCGCCCCCGACGATGACGTCGGCCCGTCCGGGCTCGAGCGGCCGGCGTGCCCGCCGCCCCGCTCGATCGAGGGCGGCCAGCCCGGCGAGCAGGCCCTCCACGTCGTCTCGCGACAACGTCGAGTGGTGGGTGCGGGAGGGGTCGTAGGACTCGAGGCCGAGGTGGAGCGCCGCGAGGGAGGTGATCGTGCCGGCGACGCCGACCAACGACGTCGGAGCCCGCAGCTCCGGCGTCGTGGCGAGCGCACCGGCGACGAGCCGGCGCACGTCGCTGCGCGCCGCAGCCAGCTCGCCGGCCTGCGGCGGATCGTGGTGCAAGAAGCGTTCCGTCATCCGCACGCAACCTGCCGGGATCGAGGCGACGGCGAGCTCGCCGCTTCCGCCGTCGCGAGCGATGAGCTCGGTCGAGCCGCCTCCCAGGTCGACGACGAGCGGCGGACCATCGGCGAGGTCGAGCCCGGCGGTCGCACCCGCATAGGAGAGGGCGCCCTCCTCGGTTCCGCTCAGGATCTCGAGCGGCACGCCGAGCACGGCCGTTGCCGGCTCCGAGAACGACGACGCGTTCGAGGCGTCGCGCGCCGCCGAGGTCGCCGTGGCGCGCAGGCGCACCACCCCGTGACGGTCCATCACCGCCCGGTAGTCGCGCAGCGTCTCGAGCGTGCGGTCGACGGCGGCCTGCGAGAGCACGCCGTCGGCGTCCACGCCTTCGCCGAGACGGGTGATCGTCATCCGCCGCTCGATCTGCGCGCCATCCGGACCGGCGACGAGCAGGCGCGTCGAGTTCGTCCCGCAGTCGACGGCGGCGACGGCGCCGGTGAGCTCGCCGTCGAGGCGCAACGTGACCCACCGCCCGACCGGGTCGCCGTCCCCGGCCAGGTACGCCGCCAGGTGCGCGTGCAGGCACTTCACGCCGCGACGCGTGCCGCCGACCCCGCCGCTCGGTGCCGGGCCGGCGTGGTCGGGCGGCAGCAGCGCGTCGCGCGTTGCGGCGGCGCGGGCGTGCGCGGCGGCCACCTCCTCGGCGGGCACGGCGGCCTCTGCCTCGGCGATCCCGCCGTTCGACTCGAGACGGGAGACCGCCTCGCGCTCGGCCCGCCCGACGAGCCACCAGCGCGTCGGCATCGGCGTGCCGTCGTCGAGCAGCGGGGCGTTCTCGATCACCACGGGTGCGCCTGCGGCATCGCGCACGGCCACGCTGAACGCGCCGGCCGGAGGGCGGCCGAGCAGCGCCGTCACCGCCTCGACGTCCGCGCCGCCGGCGGCGCCCGTGACCAGCTCCGTCGCAGGCACGGACGGCGCAGGCACGGACGGCGCAGGCACGGACGGCGCGGGCTCGGACGGCGCGGGCACCGACGGCGCAGGCACGGACGGCGCAGGCACCGACGGCGCAGGCACGGACGGCGCGGGCACGGCGGTGGCGGGATCGAGTGTCGTAACGAGCTCTGGACGGCTGCGCCACAGCGCAGCGAAATCCCCGCCGAGAGGCAAAAGCGGCCACACGGTGGCGTCGAGCCGCACCGGTGAGCGCTCACCAAGCCGGGCGGCGAGTGCGACGACCGGGCCCCCCGAGGCGTCGGCGACTGCCCGCCACCGGCCCGGGTCGGTGAGCGCCGGCGGCGCGCCGCCCGAGAGCGGGGACACGGCGACCACGACCGCGCCGTGCCCGTTGCGCCCGCACCAGTCGAGCGCCGCGCGCAGGGCAGCGCTCTCGCTGGGCTCCGACGAGCCGTCGAGCAGCACCGTCGCCTCCTCCGGGAGGCCCGAGGCCTGCTCCTCGTCGCCGACGACGACGACCACGTCGTCGAGCCCGGCGGCCGTCGCCGCGGCAGCGACGGCCGCGAGTGGGCTCATCGCCTGGCGCCGAGCGACCGGCGACCGGCGAGGTGCCGTGCCACGGCGGACGGCGTCACCCCGTGCCGGCTCGGCGAGGACGACGGCGGCGACGGTCACTCGGGCAGGCTACGGCGAGCCCGCCGGTTCTCGAAGCCGGGCGTGCGACGAGGCTCCCGCCGTTGGGGCATCTTGAGCAGCGGCAGCACCCGCAGGGGGACGACCACGGAGAGGGCGATCACACTCGTCGAGCGGCGAACCGCTGGCGACCGGTCGAGCTCGAGGAGCACGGCTTGCAGCTCGTCGTTGGACGCCGCGGCGACCCGGCACAGCACGTCGCCGGTTCCGGTGATGGCGTGTGCCTCGAGCGCGCCGGGGAGCGCCTCGAGGTGGGCGCGTACCTCCTCGAGGCGTCCCTGGGCGATCTCGAGGGTGACGAAGGCCTGGACGGGGTAGCCGGCCGCCGCGAGGTCGACCTGGGGGGCGTACCCCGTCACCACGCCGGCGGCCTCGAGCCGGGCGAGACGGGCGCTCACCGTGGCTCGGGCGACGCCCGCGAGACGAGACGCCTCGAGCACACCGGCCCGCGGGTGCTCGGTCAGAATCTCGATGAGGGTCACGTCGAGCGCGTCGAGCTCCGTGCACCAAACATTAGCAAAATGCTCAGCTCAAGGCGTCGGTTGGCCCGCACAGAAGGCGATCCGGTGGGTCGCAACTACCCCACTTGCCAACCAGGTACCCGCTGCGCATGAGTAACGGGTAAGGCGTCCGCTGGCGGGCCCGGGCGGTGGCGCGCGCGGCGCGCCCCGGGCGGAAGGCGCGGCGAGTGGGAGGACGGGCGATGACGATCGCAGAGCAGCGCACCGGTGGGTGGTTCGGGCACGGCGAGCCCGGTGGGGGGGCGCTCACGCTCGACGAGCGGCTCGCTGGGTTGAGCGTGGCCGACCTGCACCAGCTGATCGGTCTCGTCGATCACGATCCGGCGCGTGACCCCTTCCCGATCACCGGGTGGGACGCGATGGTCTGGGTGGTCGGCAACGCAACCCAGACGGCCCTGCACTACCAGACGACCTGGGGCATGCGGCTCGTGGGCTACTGCGGGCCGGAGACCGGCAACCGCGACCACCGCGCCTTCGTGCTCTCGAGCGGTGCGGTCCGCTTCGTCGTGACCGGTGGCGTCCATCCGGACAGCCCGCTCGTCGCCTGGCACGCCCGCCACGGCGACGGCGTGCGCGACGTGGGGCTGCAGGTCGCCGATGTGGACCGTTGCGTGGAGCACGCCCGACTGCACGGCGCGACGGTGCTCGACGAGCCCCGTGACCTGACGGACGAGCACGGGACGGTGCGCGTCGCGGCCATCGCCGCCTACGGCGACACCCGCCACGGCCTGGTCGACCGCTCCCGCTATTGCGGCGTGCACCTGCCGGGCTTCGTCCCCGCCGGCCCTTCGGCGCCCGGCGGCCCCGGCGGCCCCGGCGGCCCCGGCGGAGCGGGCCTGCCCGACAGGGGCACGCCGAGGGCCTTCCAGGCACTCGACCACGTCGTGGGCAACGTCGAGCTCGGCAGGATGGACGACTGGGTGGCCTTCTACCACGACGTGATGGGCTTTGTGAACATGGCCGAGTTCGTCGGCGAGGACATCGCCACGGAGTACTCGGCGCTCATGAGCAAGGTCGTGGCGAGCGGCAACCACCGTGTCAAGTTCCCGCTCAATGAGCCGGCGCTCTCGCGGCGCAAGAGCCAGATCGAGGAGTACCTCGAGTACCACCGGGGGCCGGGGGTGCAGCACCTGGCGCTCGCCACGGGCGACATCCTCGCCAGCGTCGACGAGCTGCGCGCCGGAGGAGTCGAATTCCTCGCCACGCCGGACAGCTATTACGAGGACCCCGAGCTGCGGGCGCGCATCGGTGAGGTGCGCGTGCCGATCGAGGAGCTGCAGCGACGCGGGATCCTCGTGGACCGTGACGAGGACGGCTACCTCCTGCAGATCTTCACCAAGCCGGTGGGCGACCGGCCGACGGTGTTCTTCGAGCTGATCGAGCGCCACGGGTCGCTCGGCTTCGGCAAGGGCAACTTCAAGGCACTCTTCGAGGCGATCGAGCGCGAGCAGCAGCGCCGCGGCAACCTGTAGCGAACCTACAGCGGGCGGTACATCACGTGGAGGCCGACGTATCCCGCGCTCGGATGGCAGAACGCCCCCGGCACGGTGGCGAGGACCTCGAAGCCGAACGAGCGCCACAGCGCCACCGCGACCGTGTTCGTCTCCACGACGGCGTTGAACTGCATCGCCAAGAAGCCGTCGGCTCGCGCCTGCTCGAGCACGTGCGCGCACAGAGCGCGCCCCACGCCGGCGCCGCGGCGCGCCGGGTCGACCATGAAGCCGGCGTTGGCGACGTGCGCGCCCGGGCCGGCGTGGTTCGGGTGGCTCTCGGCCGTCCCGACGACGGTGCCGCCGTCGTCGAGCGCGACGAAGGTGCGGCCGGGCCGCTCGTGCAGCCAAGACCGGCGCGCTGCCTCCTCGGGCGTCTCGCGATCCCAGCAGAAGGTCTCGCCGGCGGCGATCACGGGCCGGACGATGCGCCAGATGTCCGGCCAGTCGCCTGCCGTCGCGTCCCTGATTTGCACCACCACGGCTCACCCCGCCTCACGGCCGCAACCCCGGCGTCCCGGCGACGCCGCTCGCAGTAGCCTGCCCGAAGGAGGCGACATGGCGCACTACCAGCGACGTGGCAGCATCCCGGCCAAGCGCCACACCCAGCACCGCCGTCCCGACGGGGGCCTCTACTACGAGGAGCTGATGGGCGAAGACGGGTTCTCCTCGGACTCGTCGCTGCTCTACCACCGCCGCCCGCCCTCGGCGATCCTCGACGCCCGCCCGTGGCCGCTCCCCGACCACGGCCTGGTGCCGAACCACCCGCTCGTCCCGCGTCACCTGCGGCTGCACGAGCTGTTCGCCGGAGAGGACTGGAAGGCCCTCGATGCCGTCACCGGCCGGCGGGTGGCGCTCGGCAACGCCGACGTGACCATCGCCTACGTCGCCTGCGGCGAGCCGTCCCCGCTCTACCGAAACGCGCTCGGCGACGAGTGCATCTACCTCGAGTCCGGCTCGGCGACGCTCGAGACGGTGTTCGGCTCGCTCGAGTCCGGGCAGGGCGACTACGTCGTCATCCCCCGAGGCACGACGCACCGCTGGGTGCCGTCGGGGGACGGGCCGATGCGTGCGTACTGCATCGAGGCGGCGAGCCACCTCGCGCCGCCACACCGCTACCTGTCGCGCTCCGGCCAGTTCCTCGAGTCCGCGCCCTACTGCGAGCGCGACCTCCGCCTTCCCGGCGACCCGCTCGAGGGCGAGGAGGGCGAGGAGGGCGAGGAGGGCGAGGTCGGCGGGATCGGCGGGATCGGCGGGATCGAAGGCGACGGGGTCGAGGTGTTCCTCAAGCACCGTGCGGGGACCGGCGCGACAGCCCAGGCCGGCGCGGCGGTCACCGGCACCGTCCACGTCGCCGCGTCGCACCCCTTCGACGTCGTCGGTTGGGACGGCTGCCTGTACCCGTACGCATTCAACGTCGCCGACTTCGAGCCGATCACCGGTCGGGTGCACCAACCTCCGCCTGTGCACCAGGTCTTCGAGGGCGCCAATTTCGTCATCTGCAACTTCGTGCCACGCAAGGTCGACTACCACCCGCTGGCGATCCCGGTCCCCTACTACCACTCCAACGTCGACTCCGACGAGGTGATGTTCTACTGCGGCGGCGACTACGCCGGCGCGGGCCGGCAGCGGCGTCGGCCTCGGCTCGATCTCGCTGCATCCCGCCGGATTCCCGCACGGGCCACAACCGGGCGCCTACGAGTCCTCACCCGGCACGCAGGCGGTCAACGAATTGGCGGTGATGATCGACACCTTCCGCCCGCTCGGTCTCGGCGAGGGCGGCCTCGCCGTCGATGATCCGCACTACGCCTGGAGCTGGGCCGGCGGGCGGCACGCGCCGCGGGCGTGAGCCCGCCGAGCTGGGTCGAGGGCGCCGGGGAGGACCATCCCTTCGGCCTGCACAACCTGCCCTACGGGTCGGCGTCGCCGCGCCGCCCGGGTGGGCTGTGGCGCAGCCGCGCCACAGCGGGGGACGAGCCGCGACTGGTCGTGCGCATCGGTGACTACGCCCTCGACCTCGCCGCCGCCTCGCAACGGCTCGCGCCGGCGCTCGAGCCGCTCGTCGCCCATCCGACGCTCAACGCGCTGCTCGGCGAGAACCCCGCCACCTGGCGCAGCCTGCGCGCCGCGGTCACGTCCTGGCTCGGCGAGGAGCGCCACCGCGCGGCGATCGAGCCGCACCTCGCCCCGCTCGGCGAGCTGTCGCTGCACCTGCCGGTCGAGGTCGCCGACTACGTCGACTTCTACGCCTCCGAGCACCACGCCGCCAACCTCGGGCGGCTGTTCCGGCCGGGGAGCGACCCGCTTCCAGCGGCCTGGAAGCACCTCCCGATGGGCTACCACGGCCGGGCTGGGACCGTCGTCGTCTCGGGCACACCGGTGCGCCGCCCGGCGGGGCTTCGCCGGCTCGCCTCGGGCGCGATCGAGGCGGGGCCGAGCCTGCGCCTCGACGTCGAGGCCGAGGTCGGCTTCGTCCTCGGCAACCCGACGCGCCTCGGCGAGCGCGTCCCGCTCGGGCAGGCGGGCGAGCACCTCTTCGGCGTGTGTCTCGTCAACGACTGGTCGGCACGCGACATCCAGGCCTTCGAGTACATCCCGCTCGGACCCTTCCTCGGGAAGTCCTTCGCCACCTCCGTCTCGCCCTGGGTCGTGCCCCTCGCCGCGCTGCACGCCGCCCGCGTGCCGCCGCCGGAGCGTGACGTCCCGCTCGCCCGCTATCTCGACGACGCGGCCGACCCGGGGGCGGCGCCGTGGGGGCTCGAGCTCGAGCTCTCGTTGCGCCTCGACGGATGCGAGCTCTCCCGCCCGCCGTACCGGGCGATGTACTGGACCCCGGCCCAGATGATCGCCCACCTGACGGTGAACGGCGCGGCGATCCGCGCCGGGGACCTGATCGCCTCGGGCACCGTGAGCGGGCCGGAGCCGACGACGCTCGGCTCGCTGATCGAGCTCACCTCGGGCGGCACCGAGCCGCTCCGGCTCGCTGACGGGACGCAGCGCAGCTTCCTCGAGGACGGCGACGAGGTCGTCGTCACCGGGCGCGTGCCACCCGGGCCCGGGCGCGCCGACCTCGGCCTGGGCGAGGTCAGCGGCACGATCCTCCCCGCGCTGGCGCTCGGGTGACCGGGCGACCCGGGTGACCGGGTGACCGGGTGACCCGGTGACCCGGTGACCGGGAGCGCAGGGCGGCGCACCGGCGCACTCGACGTCCGCCCGGCCGGAGCGGCGGACCGGCCCTGGATCGCCGCGCTGCTCGGCGAACGCTGGGGAGCCACCGTGGTGGCGAGCCGGGGCCGGCTGCACGACGCCCTCGAGCTCCCGGCCATGGTCGCCGCGTCGGGCGGGGAGCCGCTCGGCCTGGCGACCTACCTCCACGACGGCAGCGAGACCGAGCTCGTCACCCTCGACGCGCTGGCCAGCGGAGCGGGAGTCGGCACAGCCTTGCTCAGCGCGGTCGCCGGCGCCGCGGCCGACGCGGGCAGCGAGCGCCTCGTGCTCGTCACGACGAACGACAACCTCGACGCCCTTCGCTTCTACCAGCGCCGTGGCCTGCGGCTACGCGCGCTGCGGCCGGGGGCCGTGGACGACGCTCGTCGCGCCAAGCCGGCCATCCCGCTCGTCGGCCGATACGGCATCGCGATCCGCGACGAGCTCGAGCTGGTCCTCGACCTGGCCCGAGCCGGCGCAGCCGTGCCTCCGCCACCTGGTAGGCCAGCCGACTAACTGCACGTCGGGGTTGCCGATCATGGCAGCGCGACGGTACGTTGTTGCGTTATGCCTGCTCGCACCGGCCTCCCCGGCCGGTCGTTGCGCATCGTGGCCACCATTCTGTCCGCGGGTGCGCTCATCGCGGCGAGCGGCGTGGTTCTCGTGGCCCCCGCAGCGTCCGCCGCCTCGGCGGTCGGCGGCGCGCCGTCCGGGGCGAGCCCTGCTGCGCCCACCGCCGGTCCACCCGTCGCGGCGAGCCCGCCGGCGGGGGCGAGCCCGGCGGCGGGGGCGAGCCCGGCGGCGGGGGCGAGCCCGGCGGGTGCCTCGACCCCCGCACTGCGGGCGCAGGCCGGGCGGATCGCCGCGGCAGTCACGGCCGACGAGCAGCGCCTGCTGCAGCTCAGCGAGCGCTACCTCAGCGAGTCGGCCTCCCGGCGCAGCGACGAGCTCGCCGTCCGGATCACGCGCTCGCGCCTCGCCGCCGACGCCCTCGCCGTGGCGAGCCGGCGCGCCGCGCTGCGGCATGCCGCTGTCCTCGCCTACGTGAGCGCCGGCAACGAAGGGCCGATCGGCGCGCTCCTCGACAACGACGCCAACAAGGCCGAGGCCACCCAGACGTACCTGAGCGCCGCGGCGGGCCTCTTGACCGCCGACGTGACGACCCTGAAGCGCGCCGAGCAGCGCCGCACCCTCGACCTCGCCGCCGAGCGAACCGACCTCGCCGGCGCCGAGGCGGCGATGCTGCGCACGACGCTCGCTCGCCGCGCCGTGCTCACCGTCGTCCAGCGCGAGCGCCAGACGCTCGAGGCCGTGCGCGGCGAGCTGGCGCGCCTCGTCGCCGAGCAGGAGGCCGCCGCCGAACGACGTGCCGCGGCAGCGCGGGCCCGCGCCCTCGCCGCCGCCGAGGCGGCACAGGCCAGACAGCTCGCCGCCGCCGCAGCGCTCGAGCGCCGGCAGGAGGCGGCGGCGCAGGCCCGGGCGGCAGTCGTGGCACGCCGCCAGGCGCTGACGCGCGCCGCGCAGGCTGCCGCAGCCGCCGCCGCGACCCGACAGGCAGCCGCAGCCGCAGCGGTGCGCCAGGCCGAAGCAGCCGCCGCGACCCGCCAGGCCGACGCAGCAGCAGCAGCCCGCCTCGCCGCGGCGCGGCAGGAGGCGGCGGCTGCGGCCGCGGCCCGGCGCTCGCTGCGCACCGGCCTGCTCGGCGCCGCCGCCGCCCACGCCGGAGCGCTCGCCACCGCGGCGCTGCACGTCGGGACCACCCATCCCGCACCCGTCGTGCATCCCGCACCGGTCGTGCATCCCGCACCCGTCGTGCACGCGAGCGGCGCCGCCGTGGCGGGTCCGCCGTCGCCGCAGGGGATCGAGAGCGTCTCGACCTCGCCCATCCCCGCCGGCAGCTTGAGCGAGGATTTCGCTCGACTACGCGGCTGCGAGGCGAGCGGCGTCTACGACCTCGACACCGGCAACGGCTACTACGGGGCCTATCAGTTCAGCGAGTCGACCTGGCTCGGGGTCGGCGAGAGCGGCCTGCCGAGCCAGGCGCCGCCTGCCGTCCAGGACGCCGCTGCCTACCGCCTCTACCAGGAGTCGGGGTGGTCCTCCTGGCCGGAGTGCTCGGCGATCCTCGGCCTGGGCTGACGACCGCGCGGCCGGTCTGAGCCGGCGACGACGGCACGCACCCGACGTGGATCCCGACCCGCAGGGCGCAGCCGGGGCGCGGGCGCCTTGGCTCACTCGGCGCCGAGCAGCCTCCCGAGGGCGGCGCGCGCCTCGGCGTTCTGCGCTGCGAGGGCCTGGAGGTGCTCGGCGAGCAGGCGTGTCCACTCCGCAACCGGGACCTCCTGGCGGCTGATCGTCACCCCGCGCACGCCCCGCGCCAGCACGCCGGTCATCCCGCCGCGCCCGGAGCGCAGCTCCAGGGTCGACTCGCCGAGCCGGACGCGGATCGCCGCGACCTTGCCCGGCCGCCCGGCCATCCGGTCACCGAGCGAGCGCTCGCGGTCGATCTCGACCATCCCCGCCGGCAAGGAGTCGGCGAAGGTGGCGACGAGCACCCGTTCGTAGCTCTCGAGGTCCGAGGCGTCGGCACGCAACGCCGCTGCGAGCAGGTCGACGCTGCCCACCACGCCCAGCGCCTCGGCGTCGGAAACCTCCGCCGGCGGTGCCGCGGGTGCCGGCGTGACCGGCGTTCCTGCGACGGGCTCGGGCGGGAAGGCCGGCTGCGACGGGTGCGAGCCGGGCTGCTCGTCGGAGGGGAGCTGTGGGTCGCTCACGGCCGATCAGTCGATGAGGGGCAGGACGAGCTGCGGCGTGGCGATGATGTGATCGGCGCGCAGCGGTCGCACCGCCGTGCCGATGGCGAAGAACTCCGTCGTGTGGCCGCCCCACTTGTGCGCCAGCGAGAGCAGCTGCACCCCGACGATGCCCTCGGCGTGCAGCTCCTCGGCCTCGGCCTGCATCCGGCTCATCGCCAGCTCGCGGGCGTCGTAGAGGGCCTCGGTGTATTGCGGGATCTCGACGTTGCGCCCGACGTTGCCGAGCGCGGAGAAGCCCCGCTGGTGGGCGATGTGGTACACGCAGCTGCCCATCACCATCCCGAGCGGCGCGTAGCCGGCCTGGACGAGGGTCCAGAAGTCCTGGCCGGAGAGGTCGGAGGTGAAGGGCAGGCCGTGGTCGTTGCGCCAGCTTCCCGTGTCCGCCTTGACGGCCGTGCCGACGGCGATGAACTCGGCGAGGTCGTTGCCGAACTCCTTGAACTCGATGTCGAGGCGCACCCCGACGATCCCGTCGGCGCCGAGGGCGTTGGCCTCGGCCTCCATCCGGCTCATCGCCAGCTCGCGGGCGTGGTACATCGCCTGGGAGAGCTTGTCCATCTCCATGTTCTGGCTCCAGCGGCCGATCTGGATGCCGACGTGGTAGACGCTCGAGCCGAGCACGAGGCCGACGGGGCGGAACCCCGCCTCACGGACGAGCAGGAACTCGTTGACCGTGAGGTCGGAGGTGAACAATGCCCGCGGTGACCCGGGCCGCATCTCGGCCAGGCGCCGCATCGCGTCCTCGGGGATGCCGGTCACCGCCGGCGCCGCGGCGGCCTGGATGTCTGCGTCCTGCCCGCTCATCGCTCCTCCTGTCAACGTTGGATCAAGCCGCCGCCGGGCGGCTCGGGGTCCGGTGTCGAGCCGCCGGGCGGCTCGGGGGATCTGGGCGGCTCAACGTGCCCTCGGGCCGGCGAGGGGCAGCACCATCTGCATACCCCCGAGCCCCTCGACGACGGTGCCGGCCCCGGCCCGGTGCTCCGAGGGACCGGCGACAGCGCCGCCCGGCCGCCCGTGAGCGTCGTGGCCATGGCGATCGCGCCAGGCGACGACCGAGGTGGCCACCACCGTCGCCATGCCGACGTGGTCGCGGTGGCCCTCGCCGGCCTCGAGCTCGTGGATCTCGAGACGCATCGGCCGGGTGAGGATCGCTCCCTCCGCACCGGTCTGCCGCGCTGCGCCGGGCGAGCTCCTGCCGGGCATCGTTGCGTACGTCCTGGACGAGCTCGGTGTACCCCGGAACCTCGGCGTTGCCCGACCACTGCCGGCTCGCCATCTGGGTGTAGTAGTCGTCGTGGCGGATGCCGATCGAGACGGCGACGACGATCGACCCCGGCGCCCATCCGCGGTGGATGAGCTTGGCGACGTCCTGGCCCTCGAGGGTGGTCGAGAACGGGCGCGCGAGGTGCGGCCCGCGCACGGCGCGCACGGCGCTGCCGAGGGCGAGGAACTCGCGATTGCCCTCACCGAGGTGCTGCTCGGTGATGCGCACGCCGACCACGCCGTCCGCGCCGAGCTCGCGCGCCTCGGTGAGCATGCGCACGAGCGCCGTGTCCCAGCCACGGTAGAGGGCGTCGACGAGCGGGCCGAAGCCGGACCAGCCGCCGCGGTTGGAGCCGCTCGTCACCGTGCCGCCGGTCCAGCCGGCGTAGCGCTGGCCCCCGCCGTAGCCGCCGCCGTAGCCCCCAGCCCCGTAGCCGGGGTACCAGCCGCAACCGCCGTAGCCCTGGAAGCCGATGTGCTCGACGATGCAGCCCATCACCTCGCCGACGGCCTCGAATCCGATGGAGTCGATGCCAGCCTGGCCGGCCACGGTGAGCAGGCTCGAGCGCACCCCGGAACGGCGCGCACGTTCCAGCCGTGCCTGGGCTGCGGGCGGCACGCCCGCGGGCCCCCAATCGCTCAACGCCACTCCATCACGACGTGGGCACGCTACCACCGGGCTCCTCGCGCTCAGCAGGGCGGCCCGATAGCGCCCGCAACAGGAGTCACATTCCCGATACGACGGGAGTCACATTCCAGGTAATCGCGCGCCGCGTTCAATAGGCTGCGGCGGTGCGACGAACCCGGCTCCAGCGCGCCCTTGTCGTCTCCTCCCTCGTGGCAGCCGCGGGACTCGCGGCGGCGCTGGCCGTCCCGCCGCTTGCCACCTCCGGCGCGGCCGAGCCGGCGGGCGGGCTCGTCGCCTTCGGCTCGAACGGCTACGGGGAGCTCGGCAGCGGATCGAGCTCCGCCTCGACGACGCCAAACCCGACACCGGGTCTGGCCACGCTGCCCAACGCCACGGGACCGGTCACCGCCGCCGCCAATGGCCAGGGCTTCAGCCTCGCCGTCACCTCGAGCGGGCAGCTCTACAGCTTCGGCGACAACCAGGAGGGCCAGCTCGGGCTGTCGACGAACAGCGGGTCGGCCAATCCCAACGCCACTCCGGCACTCGTCGCGCTGCCGGGCGTCATCGGCACCGTAACCAAGGTCGCCGCCGGCGTCGACCACAGCCTCGTCGTCACCTCGAGCGGGCAGCTCTACGCCTTCGGCGACAACTACTACGGTGAGCTCGGCAACAGCACCAACGTGGGTACCACCAACCCCAACCCGACGCCGACGCTGGTCACGCTTCCCGGCGAGGTCGGGACGGTGAGCGCGGTCGCCGCCGGCGGCTCGTTCAGCCTGGTGCTCACCTCGAGCGGGCAGCTGTACGCCTTCGGCCTCAATGTCGACGGCCAGCTCGGCATCGCCACCAATGCTGGCACGGTGATGCCGAATCCCACACCGACCCTCGTCGGGCTGCCCGGTGAGATCGGCTCGGTGACCCACATCGCCGCCGGCGGCACGTTCAGCCTCGTGGCGACCTCGAGCGGCCAGCTGTACGCCTTCGGCGACAACTACTACGGCGAGCTCGGGATCGGCACCAACGCCGGCACGATCACGCCGGTGTCGACGCCGACGCTCGTCACCCTCCCCGGCGAGTCCGGCACGGTGACGGACCTGGCGGCGGGTCTCACGCACGGGCTCGTCGTCACCTCGGGCGGGCAGCTCTACGCCTTCGGCAACAACTACGACGGTGAGCTCGGAAACAGCACCAACACCGGCTCGAATGCCGCCAACCCGACGCCGGCGATCGTCACCCTTCCCGGCGCGGTCGGCTCGGTGGTCGTCGCCAGCGCGGGCAACTCCTCCAGCCGGGCGGTCACCTCGAGCGGCCAGCTGTACACCTTCGGCGACAACGCCCTCGGCGAGCTCGGCACGGCCACCGACGCCGGCACGTCGACACCGAACCCGACACCGGCCATCGTCTCGCTGCCGAGCGGCACGACGATCGACGCCGTCGCCATCGGTCCCGCGGCGTCCCACACGCTGGCGATCGTGTCGGACCTCGCGGTCGGCACGAGCTCGCTGCCGGCGGCTGGGGTCGGCATGACCTACTCCACCACGGTCGTCGCATCGGGAGGAGCGGTGCCCTACGCGTGGTCGGCGACCGGGCTCCCGGCGGGGCTCGCAATCGCGCCGGCGACTGGGATCATCGCCGGAACGCCGACCGCGACCGGAACGTCGTCGGTCGTCATCACGGTCACCGACGCCGACAGCGTGGCTGCCTCCGTCACGCTCTCGCTCACGGTCTCGGCGGTCGCCGCGTCCACGACTACGACTACGACTACGGTGCCGGCCTCCAAGACGCCCGAGCTGGTCGTGCACACCACGCACCTCGTCGTCTCGAGCGGGAAGGCGACCGTGCGCGTCACCTGTGAGGACCGCGCCTGCCGCGGCTCGGTGCGCCTCGTCGAGATGGTGAAGGTGCACGTCGAGCACGGCAACAAGAAGGTGGTCAAGACCGAGACGGTGAGCCTCGCCGGAGCCTCGTTGCGCCTCGCGGCCGGCAAGTCGGCGACGCTCGCCCTCGCCCTGAGCCCCACCGGTCACACCGTGCTCGCCAAGGTCGCCAAGCACCCGTTGCACGAGACGCTGCAGGTCTCGCTGATCGGCGCCACGACCACGAGCAAGCCGGTGCTCGTCAGCTGACCGCCTCCGCCAGGGGCGCGCCGGGCGGCAGCGCCGGCGTGGTCAGCGGGCCAGCCTGGTCAGAACGCCCAGCGCCAGAAGGCGAGATGGTCGAGCGTGCGCGCCAGCAGCGAACCCTGGCCCGCCGAGCCAGCCCCTGCCGCGTGGTCGCCCGCCGCCGGACCAGCACCTGACATCCCTGCCGGCGCGACGCCGGTGAGCGCCGAGGCGCTCGCCGAGACCATCTGCGAGCGCGAGATCACCGGCGTCCCGAGCGATGCGGCGTCCGGGTCGGCGGCGCCGGTGGCCGGCAGGATCACGTATGCCTGCTGGCCTGGCCGGACGAGCCCGTAGTCCTGGTGGGCGATGGCGGCGACCGTGGCCGGCTGGCGCAGGGCGGCGTTCTCGCTGCGCAACGCGACGTTGCGCTCGTCGAGCAGGTCGAGCTGCCGGCTCACGTCGCGCAGCTGGCCGCGCTGGGCGAGGATCTCGCCGATCGGGAACTGGGTGAGCACGATGGCTACGGCGAGCCCAGAGCCGGCGACCAGCGCGAGCCGGGCGCGGCGCAACGCCCGCTCACCGGGCGAGCGCCCGGCGCGCCGTGCCGCGCGAGTGCGAGCGCGAGCTCACGGCGCGGAACCGGCCTCCGCCCCGAAGGTGCGCGGGTAGGCGCCCGACCCCGGGAAGCGGGCCGACTCGCCGAGGGCGTCCTCGATGCGCAGCAGCTGGTTGTACTTGGCGACGCGGTCCGAGCGCGCCGGCGCGCCGCTCTTGATCTGGCCGCAACTCGTGGCGACGGCGAGATCGGCGATCGTCGCGTCCTCGGTCTCGCCCGAGCGGTGCGAGAAGACGCACGAGTAGCCCGAGCGGGTGGCGAGCGCCACGCAGTCGAGGGTCTCGGAGAGCGTGCCGATCTGGTTCACCTTGATCAGCACGGAGTTGGCGACGCCGGCGGCGATGCCGCGGGCGACCCGCTCGACGTTGGTCACGAACAGGTCGTCGCCGACGAGCTGGATGCGCGACCCGAGCAGCGAGGTCAGCTCGGCCCAGCCGTCCCAGTCCTCCTCGGCCATCCCGTCCTCGAGCGAGACGATCGGGTAGCGATCGCACAGGTCTGCCCAGTAATGCGGCCATCTCCGAGGAGGAGAGGCTGCGCCCCTCGCCGGCGAGGACGTACGAGCCGTCCTTGTAGAACTCGCTCGCCGCGGGGTCGAGGGCGATCGCCACGTCGAGTCCCGGCTCGCGTCCGGTCAAGCCGATCGCCTCGTCGAGGATCACCAGCGCCGCCTCGTTGGACTCGAGGTTGGGGGCGAAGCCACCCTCGTCGCCCACCGCGGTGGCGAGCCCCTTCGATCGCAACAAGCTCTTCAGCGCGTGGTAGGTCTCGGCCCCCCAGCGCAGCGCCTCGCCGTAGGAGGGCGCGCCGAGCGGGACGATCATGAATTCCTGGAAGTCGACGTTGTTGTCGGCGTGCACCCCGCCGTTGAGCACGTTCATCATCGGGACCGGCAGGACGCAGGCTCCCGCGCCACCGACCCAGCGCCACAGCGGGAGGTCGAGCTCGTCCGCGGCCGCCTTGGCCACCGCGAGGCTCACCCCGAGGATGGCGTTCGCGCCGAGGCGGGACTTGGACGGTGTTCCGTCGAGGTCGATCATGATCGTGTCGACGCCGCGCTGGTCGAGCGCGTCGCGCCCGAGCAGCTCGGCTGCGATCTCGCCCTCGACGTTGGCGACGGCCTGCAAGACGCCCTTGCCGCCGTAGCGCTCGCCGCCGTCGCGCAGCTCGGTGGCCTCGAAGCTGCCCGTCGACGCGCCCGAGGGGACGATGGCGCTCCCCGAGGCGCCACTGTCGAGGGTGCAGGTGACCTCGACGGTCGGGTTGCCGCGCGAGTCGAGGACCTCACGGGCGTCCAGCTCGATGATCTCACTCATCTTGTGGCTCCTGTTGCTGGAGTGACTGATGGTAGCAGTCAGCCGCGGCGCGGCCACAGGCATCCTGACGCGCCGGGCGGCGGTGGGTCAGAGGCGTTCGGAGTCTGTTGCGCCGGCGGCGGTGAGGTCAGGGGCGTTCGGAGTCTGTTGCGCCGGCGGCGGTGAGGTCAGAGGCGTTCGGAGTCTGTTGCGCCGGCACGCCACGCGTCGAGGCGCTCCATCGGCTCGAGCTCGGCGAGGTCCGCGCCGGCGCTCGTGGCGTTGCGCTCGGCGGCGACGACCCGCCGGCGCAGCGCGGCCGCAGCCCGGCGCAGCGCCTCCTCCGGGTCCGCCCCGTCGTGCGCGCCGCGCCGGGCCAGAGCGAGCAGCAGCTGCCCGAGCGCTCCGCCGGCGCCACCCGAACCGGCGGCCCGGTCGGCGTCGGCGTCGTCGTGGTCGGCGTCGTCGCCCGCGTCGTGGTCGGCGTCGTCGTGGTCGGCGTCGTCGCCCGCATCGTGGTCGGCGTCGTCGCCGGCGTCCTCGCCGGCGTCGCGGTCGGCGTCCTGACCCGCGAGGAGCGAGGCGAGCCCTCTCGCCAGCACGTCGTCGGGGACGCCGGTCTGCTCCCAGCCGAGGTCGACGCTGGCGAGCTTGCGCTCGAGCTTGGCGGCGAGCGCCAGCGCCGGCAGCGCGGCCGGGATCCCCTCGACAAGGCTCGCCCGCCCCTTCTCCTGCTTCTTGATCTGCTCCCACCGGCCCTCGACGTCGCTCGCCGTCACGACGTCCGTCCCCTCCCCGGGGGCGCCGAAGACGTGGGGATGGCGGTGCACGAGCTTGTCGTTGACCGTTGCGGCGACGTCGGCGAGGTCGAACATCCCTTCCTCGGCCGCCAGGCGGGCGTGGAAGAGCACCTGGACGAGCAGGTCCCCGAGCTCCTCCTCGAGGTGCTCGCCACGACTCGGCCTCGATCGGCTCGGCGGCGTCCCCCGTGCCCGAACCGCCCGAGGCAGCGCCGGCGCCGGCGAGCGAGCCGAGCTCCTCGATCGCGTCGGCCACCTCGTAGCACTCCTCGACGAGGTGGCGCACGAGGCTCTCGTGGGTCTGTACGCGGTCCCACGGGCAGCGTTCCCGCAGCACCCGCACCGTCTCGACGAGGCGAGCCAGCGCGGCGGCGGGCGGGTCGGCGAGGCGCGGCAGGTACAGGCAGGTCAGGTGGTCCGGCTCGAGCGTGCGGTCGAGCTCGACCCACGGCACCTCGAGCACCTGCTCGTCGGGCAGCCCGAGGTGGTGCAGGATCGTCACCCGCTCGGGCGGCGTCTCGTCGAGCGCCAGCTTGACGTCGGAGAGCACCTGGCGCGACCAGCAGTGACCGAGCAGCAGGGGCCGGGGTCGCCGGCCGCGGCGGTGGCGAACTCCTCGGCGTCGGCAAGGCGCACCCGGCTCGCCACCGGGTCGAGGCCGAGGCGGTCGAAGGCCAGCTCGAGGAAGGAGAGGCCCGGCACGAGCCGCACGACGACGCGGGTGTCGGCGCGCAGCGCCGACACGCTGCGCTCGAGCACGACGGGCGAACCGGGCACGGCGTAGGCGACCGAACCGTGCCGGGTTGCGGCAGCGACGACCTCCTCGACGACCGCGGCGTAGACCTCGTCGAAGCTCCCTGCCTCGTCGTAGCAGTGGTCGAGCGGGGTCGCGCCGGCGGCGAGCCAGGGTGCGGCAGCCGGGTGGCGCGCCGTGCGCAGCAGCACCTCAGGCGCCGCGGCCAACACGGCGGCGGCCTGCGGAGTCGTCAGCTCGGGGCCGGCCGGCCCGAGGCCGACCACCTCCACGACGGGGAGCACGGCCGCGATCGGCGCCACGGCGCGGCCGGCGGCGGTCGGCGTGGTGCTCAGGCGCCCCGCCGGCTCAACCGAGCACGCCCGAGGCGCCGCTCGCGCCGACGGCTGACGGGTTGGGCAGGAGCGAGGCAGGCGGCCCGCTCGGGGGGACCACCTCCCACACGCCGTGCTCGTTCTTCCAGCTGCCGTACGCCGGCGACACGGTCACCCGCGCCCCGTGCAGCGCCGTCGAGGCGACCTCGGTCTCACCCTGTGTGAGGGTGGGCAGGTAGGCCGAGGCGATGTCGGCGAGCGGGATGCTCTGCACCTTGGTGACGAGCACGAGGAGCCACACCTTCTGGCCCGAGGTCGTCGTCACCGCCACCGGCGCGCTCACCACGCCGGTGCGCAGCGAGGGGATCAAGGTGTTGAGCGGCTTGACGAAGCCGGCGTCCTCGGAGTCGGGGATCGGCCCGAGCGCGCCGCCGTTGGCGGCGCTCTGGCTGTCCACCGAGTGCTCCCTCGCCTCGGAGGCGAAGCTCGCCCCCTGGTTGATCGCCGCGGCGATGGTCTGTGCCTCGGCCTTGGACTGCGTGGCGATGATGCTGACGAAGCGCTCCTGCGGCAGGCCGCCGTGCTTGACGGCGTAGGCGCGCACGCCGGAGGGGGTGAGAGCGAAACCCTCGCGGTGCGCGGCGAGCACGTCGAGACCGGCTTGCAGCTCGATCAGCTGGTTGCGGTAGGCCTTCGGGAAAGCCTTGAGCGCGCCCTCCCCGGTCCCGCTGCAGGTCGGAGTGCCGCTCGCGCCGGTAGCCGACGAGGTCGGCGGGGTGAGCTCGCTCTCGAGCTGGAGCGTCGCCTCCTGGCGGGCGAAGGAGCTCGCGCTCAGGTGCAGGCGGGCGAGCTCGTTGCGCACGGCGGTGACCTGGATGAGCTGGTTGAGCACCGCGGCGACGAAGGGCGAGGTGTAGGTCGACGAGCCCGCGCCGGTCACCTTGGTGCCCGAGCCGGCGACGGTCAGCGTCCCCGAGGAGGACAGCTCGCAGGTGTAGATGGAGTCGGACGCGGCGTCCGAGAGGTTGGAGGTGAGCGTCGACTGGGAGATCGCGGTGCCGTCGACGCTGGCCGCGTCGCCGCCGAGGTTGGCGTCGCAGGCACCTGCGAGCAGGGCGACGGCGAGGAGCGCGGCGGGGAGAACGAGTTTGCGCACGATGGCGCGACGCTAGTGGCGGCGCCGAGCGCCGGCCAGCCCGCCTGCACCGGACCGGACGTCGCCGGCCGGGGCGCCACCCGTGCCCGACGCCGGGGCGCCTCCCGAGCCCGTCGCCCGGGCGCCGTCCGGCGGGGCCGGCCGGGACGAGCCCGCGTCAGGGGCCGTGTCGTCGGGGAACAGCTCTCCGAGCAGCCCGGCGAGGGCACCCGGCAGCCCCGCGCCGCCTCGCAACGGCACCTGCAGCTCGGGCGGGTCGTCCTTCAGGATCGCCCGTGGCGCGACGCGGGCCAGGCGCACGCGCGAGGAAGCCGGCAGCCGCACCGGCGACAGGCGTGCCACGACCTCGCCGGGGCGACCGAGCCCGCCGCCCCCGGGGCGCACGGCGACGGCGTTGACCTCGCGCACCCCGGTCCGCACGCACTCGGCACGCAGGCGGCCGATGGCGAGCAGCGACTGCGGCGGGAGGGGGCAGGGGGCCGAAGCGGTCGAGCCACTCGGCGGCGATGTCGTCCACCTCGGCGCGCTCGCGCACCGCGGCGAGCCGCCGGTAGGCCTCGAGGCGCAGGTCCTCGCGCTCGACGTAGTCGGCCGGCAGGTGGGCGTCGACGGGCATGTCGAGCTTGACCTCGGCCGGCTCGGGGATCGGCTCGCCCTTCAGCTCGGCGACGGCCTCGGCGACCATGCTGGACGTAGAGGTCGTAGCCGACCGCGGCGATGTGGCCGGACTGGTCGGTGCCGAGCAGGTTGCCCGCGCCGCGGATCTCGAGGTCGCGCATCGCGATCTTGAACCCCGAGCCGAGCTCGGTCTGCTCGCCGATCGTCCGCAGCCGCTCGTAGGCCTGCTCGGTCAGCACCCGGTCGCGCGGGTAGAACAGGTACGCGTACGCGCGCTGGCCGGCCCGCCCGACGCGGCCGCGCAGCTGGTGCAGCTGGCCGAGGCCGAGCAGGTCGGCGCGGTCGACGACGAGGGTGTTCACCGTCGGCATGTCGATCCCCGACTCGATGATCGTCGTGCAGACGAGCACGTCGTAGCGACCCTCGGCGAAGTCGAGCACGACCTGCTCGAGGGTTCCCTCGTCCATCTGGCCGTGCGCGACGACGATGCGCGCCTCGGGCACGAGCTCGCGCGAGGTCGCGCGGCGACCCGCTCGATGTCGTGGACCCGGTTGTGCACGAAGAAGACCTGGCCCTCGCGCAGCAGCTCGCGCCGGATCGCCTCGGCGACGGCCCGCTCGTCGAGCTCGCCGACGTAGGTGAGGATCGGCTGGCGCGCGGCGGGCGGGGTGTCGATCAGCGACAGGTCGCGGATCCCGGTGAGGCCCATCTCCAAGGTGCGCGGGATCGGGCTGGCGGTGAGGGTGAGCACGTCGACGCCGACGCGAGAGCTGCTTGATCGCCTCCTTGTGCGATGACGCCGAAGCGCTGCTCCTCGTCGACGACGAGCAGGCCGAGGTCCTTGAAGGCCACGTCGCCGGCGAGCAGGCGGTGCGTGCCGACGACGACGTCGACCGACCCGTCGGCCAGCCCGGCCGACCACCTGGCGGGCCTCGCCGGGGGTGAGGAAGCGCGACGAGCATCTCGACGCGCACCGGGTAGGGGGCGTAGCGCTCGGCGAAGGTCTGGAAGTGCTGCTGGGCGAGCAGCGTCGTCGGCACGAGCACGGCGGCCTGCTTGCCGTCCTGGACGGCCTTGAACACGGCGCGCACGGCGACCTCGGTCTTGCCGAAGCCGACGTCGCCGCACACCAGGCGGTCCATCGGCACCGGCCGCTCCATGTCCGCCTTCACGTCCTCGATCGCCCGCAGCTGGTCGGGCGTCTCGGGATAGGGGAAGCGTCTGCTCGAGCTCGGCCTGCCAGGGCGTGTCGGGGGCGAACGCGTGGCCGGGCGTGGCCAGCCGCCGCTGGTAGAGCACGACGAGCTCCTGCGCGACCTCGCGCACCGCGGCGCGCACCCGGGCACGGCTGCGCTGCCATTCGCCGCCGTTCAGGCGGTTGAGCGCGGGCTGCTCGCCGCCCGAGTAGGGAGTGATCGTGTCGATCTGGTCCGAGGGGACGTAGAGCTTGTCGCCGCCGCGGTACTCGAGCAGGAGGTAGTCGCGCTCGGCGCCGCCGATGGCGCGCGTCACCATCCCGCCGTAGCGGGCGACGCCGTGCACGTGGTGCACGACGTAGCTGCCCGACGCGAGGTCGTCGAAGAAGCCCTCCACGGCACGCTGGCGGGCGCGCGGCACGCGGTGCGGGCGGCGGCGACCGGTGAGGTCGGGCTCGGCGAGCACGGCCAGCCCGGCGGGCTCGAGGACGAAGCCGCGGTCGAGCGGCTCGACGACGACCTCGACGACGGCCGCGGCGGGCGTGCTCCCGGCCTGGTCGACCAGGCGAGCCGTCAGGCCCTCCTGCTCGAGCAGCGCGGCGACCCGCCGTGCGCTCGGCTCGCCGTCGAGGCGACCACGACGCGACAGCCGCGGCGGACGAGCTCGCCGATGCGGCGCGCGACGACAGCGGCGTCCCCGAGCGCGGGTGGCCAGCCCGCGACGCGCACCGCGGCCGTCTCGGGGTCCTCGGAGGCCGACAGCACAGTCGCGGCGCGGGCCTCGCTGCGCTCGAGCAGCCGCTCGAAGGCGCAGGTGCAGGCGCGGCAGCCGACGCCGCCCCGTCGGACAGGCCCCAGGTCGTCGAGAGCGAGCCGGCGAGCGCCGCCTCCTCCTCGGCGAGCTCGACGGCGCGGTCGCGCATCCGCCGCGGCTCGACGAGCACGACGCGATCGGTGCGGGCCGAGCAGGTCGGGGAGCACCCGACCCTCGGGGTCGGGGTCCAGCCAGGGCAGGAAGGACTCGATCCCGTCGAACACCTCGCCCTCGGCGATGCGGGCAAACTGCTCGGCGGCGAACTGCTCACTGCGCGCCAGCTCCCGCGCCCGGGCGCGCATCGCCTCGTCGGGCACGAGCTCCCGGCAGGGCAGGACCGTCGCCTCGTCCAAGTCGCGCACCGAGCGCTGGTCGGCGACGTCGAACTCGGTCAGCCGGTCGACCTCGTCGCCGAAGAGGTCGATGCGGATCCCGCAGTCGCCCGTCGAGGGGAAGACGTCGACGATCCCGCCGCGCACGGCGACCTCGCCGCGGTGCTCGACCTGGTACTCGCGCCGGTACCCGGTTGCGACGAGGTCGGCGAGCAGGCGGTCGGCCTCGAGGCGGTCGCCGGCGCGCACCGTGATCGGCTCGGCGACGTCGGAGCCCGGGGCGAGGCGCTGCAGGAGCGCCTTCACGGGGGCGACCACGACGAGCGCGGTCGTCTCGCCACCGGTCGCGTGCGCGTCGCGCACCCGCCAGAGCACGGCGGCGCGCTGGCCCATCGTCTCGGTGGCCGGTGAGACGCGCTCGAAGGGCAGCGTCTCCCACGCCGGGAAGAGCGCGACGCGTTCCTCGCCGGCGAACGCGGCGAGGTCGTGCACGAGCCGCTCGGCCTCCGCCGAGGTCGGGGTGACGACGAGCATCACGGGGGCCGTGCCGAGGTCGGCAAGGGCGGCCAGGACAACCGCGCGCCCGGCGTCGGGCACGGCGACGACCGCGCCCTCGCCGGCGAGCAGCTCGGCGACCGCCGGCTCGCCGCGCAGGTGACGCGCCAGCGAGCGCAGGGCGCCGCGGCGGCCCTGCCGGTCGCCGTACAGGCTCGAGCGCCCGGGCTGGGCGAGCGACGAGCGGGGGCTCACCGGGCGTTCACCACGTTCATCGCCGCCTCGACGCCACGCTCGAGGAGCAGCTCCACGGCATCGGCCGCCTGCTCGACGGCGACGGCGAGCAGGTCGGCGTCGGCGCGCGAGGGGCGGTGCAGCACGTAGTCCGCTCCCGCCATCCGCCCCGGCGGCTTGCCGATCCCGATCCGCACGCGGACGAAGTCGAGGGTGTGCAGGTGGCTCTCGATCGAGCGCAGGCCGTTGTGCCCGGCCGTGCCGCCGGCGAGCTTGACCCGCACCGTGCCCACCGGCAGGTCGAGCTCGTCGTGCACGACGACGAGCTGGGCCGGCTCGCTGACCGAGAAGCGCCGGACGAGGGCGCGCACCGCGCCCCCGACTCGTTCATGTAGGTCTGGGGCACCGCCAGCACGAGCGAGCGCCCACCGACGCCGCGCCGTGGCGACGCCGCGCCGAGGTCCCGCGCTCGGCCTTGAGCGCCGCCCGGTGGCGCGCCGCGAGCAGCTCGACGGCGTCCGCGCCGACGTTGTGCCGGGTGTGCTCGTACTCCGCCCCGGGATTCCCGAGGCCGACGGCGAGCAGGTCGGCTGCAGCGCCGGTGCGCTCGGCGTCGCGGCCCGCGAGCCGCAGGGTGGGGCGCGAGATCAGGGCTCGGAGCCGCCGGCGACCTCGCCGGCACCGGCACCGGCCTCCTCGCCCTCGCCCGGCGCGCCGCGCGGCGCCGGGACGGTGACGATCACGGTGTCGGGCTCGGCGTCGTAGCGCACGCCGGGGATCTCGGGCAGGTCGCTCACGTGCAGGGTCTGGCCGACGGCGAGCGAGGAGATGTCGATCGCGATCACGGTCGGGATGTCGCCGGGGCGGGCGTGCACGGTGAGGTTCTGCACGACGTGCTCCACGGTCGCGCCGGCGCGCGACACCTCGACCGCCTCGCCGACGAGCTGCAACGACACCTCGGCCGAGACGACCTCGTCGCGGGAGACGACCTGGAAGTCGACGTGGTTCACGGTGTGTCGCACCGGGTGCACCTGCATCTCGCGGGCGATGGTGAGGTGACGCGAGGCGCCGATGTGCAGGTCGACGAGCGTGTTCGACCCGGAGGCCCCGGAGAGCGCGTGGCGCAGCTCCCGGGCGTCGATGCTGATCAGGAGGGGTTCGGCGCCGTGGCCGTACACGACGGCAGGGACACGGCCCGCGGCGCGTAGTCGGCGGCTCTCGGCGCTGCCGATGTCGGCGCGCGGCTCGGCCTGAAGCGTGGTCTCGGGCATGCCACCAGTGTAGAAGCCCGCCGCACCCCCTCACCCCCGCACCGCGTCAAGCGTCACGTGCAATACGCCGGCGGTCCGCAACCTGTCGCGCACCGCGCAGGACGCGCCGTACCCCGCGGCCGGCCCGATGGTGCAGGGCCGTGCCGGCAGGGCGGCGCCGCTGTTTCGTTGCGGCGACGCCGTGCCGTCACGGCGCCCCGCGCCAGCACGCCAGGGGCAGCGCGCCGGCCTAAGCCAGGTTCTCCCCTCCGAAGATCTTCGATACCGACGTGTCCTCGAACACCGCGTCGATGGCGTCGGCGATGAGCGGGGCGATCGAGAGCACCTCGAGATTGTCGATGCGCTTGTCGTCGGCGATCGGCAAGGTGTCGGTGAGGATCACCCGGGAGATGGCCGAGTTCTTCAGCCGGTCGATCGCCGGGCCGGAGAGCACCCCGTGGGTGGCGATCGCCCAGACCTCGCTCGCCCCGCTCTCGATCAGCCGGTCGGCAGCGGCGCACACCGTGCCGGCCGTGTCGATCATGTCGTCGATCAGCACGCAACGGCGCCCCTCGACGAATCCGCGCCGATGACCGACGAGCGCCTGGACCTGGTTCTGCGAGCCCTTCGGGCGCCGCTTGCGCACGAACGCCATGCTCGACGCCGAGCGGCTGGCTGAAGCGCTCGGCGACCTTCACCCGCCCGGCGTCGGGCGACACGACGCAGAGCTGCTCGGGCTCGTGCTTGCGCAGGTAGTCCACGAGCACCGGGACGGCCACGAGGTGGTCGACGGGGAAGTTGAAGAAGCCCTGGATCTGCCCGGAGTGCAGGTCGACGCTCATCACGCGGTTGGCGCCCGCGGCGGTCAGCAGGTCGGCGACGAGCTTGGCGGTGATCGGCTCGCGGCCGGTGGACTTGCGGTCCTGGCGGGAGTAGCCGTAGTAGGGGCAGACGGCGGTGATGCGCTTGGCCGAGGCCCGCTTGGCGGCGTCGATCATGATCAGCTGCTCCATGATCGACTTGTTGACCGGCTCGGCGTGGGTCTGGATGATGAAGACGTCCGCGCCGCGGCACCGAGACGCCGAAGCGGCAGTGCATCTCGCCGTCGGCGAACTCGCGCAGGTTGGCCTCGCCGAGCTCGACGCCGAGGCACCGGGCGATCTGCTCGGCCAGCTCCGGATGCGCCCGCCCGCTGAACAGCTCCAGGCGTCGCCTCGCCACCAGCTCCATCGCCGCTCCTCCCTTAGGCCGGCCCGCTGGAGAACGGGCCGGTGCGCGACCCCGGCGCCAGCCTCGTTCCCGGTTCGAGGACGGCGAAGGGCCCGACCAATGCATCCTCGCCGATCACGGAGCGGCTCGCCACCGTGTGCTCGACGCGCGCCCCGGCGCCGACGACGGTGTCGGCGAGGCGGCAGAACGGGCCGACGACCGCTCCCGCCCCGACCCGCGTCGTGCCCTCGAGGACGACGCCCGGCAGCAGCGTCACGTCCACCCCGAGGACCACCGAGGCGTCGAGGTAGGTCTGTTCGGGGTCGGTCATCGTGACGCCGCGTCGCATCCAGCGCTCGTTGATCCGCTGGCGCAGCTCCGCCTCCGCCGCCGCCAGCTGGGCGCGGTCGTTCACGCCGGCGGCCTCCATCGGGTCGGGCACCACGTAGGACACCACCGGGTAGCCCGCGGCGTAGAGCACGCCGACGGTGTCGGTGAGGTAGTACTCGCCGTGCGCGTTGGCCGGCGAGAGGCGTCGCAGCGTCGGGGCGAGCACCGAGTGCCGGAAGCAGTAGATCGAGGTGGTGACCTCGTCGATGTCGCGCTCGTCGAGGGTGGTGTCGGCGTCGTCGACGATGCAGGCGACCCGCCCGTCCTTGGCGCGGACGATTCGCCCGTAGCCCGACGGGTCCGGCAGGCGCGCGGTGAGCAAGGTGGCGACGGCGTCGGAGGAGCGGTGCGTGCGCACGAGGGCGGCGAGCGTCGCCGGTCGCAGCAAGGGCGTGTCGCCCGGCAGCACGACGAGGTCGCCGTCGTCGTTGTCCCCGGCGTAGACCTGGGAGAACGCGGTGAGGGCGACCGCGGCTGCGTCGCCGGTGCCGAGCGGGCGCGGCTGCTCGACGAACTCGAGCGCGAGGCCGGCGGGGGCCTCGGCCTGCAGCGTCTTGGTGACCTCGGCCGAGTCGTGGCCGACGACGACGACGACCCGGTCGACGGCCAGCTCGGCGAGGGCGTCGAGCACGTGCAGGACCATCGGCCGGCCACACAGCCGGTGCAGCGGCTTGGGCAACGAGGAGCGCATGCGCGTCCCCTCGCCGGCAGCGAGCACGATCGCAGCGAGCGGACGACGGGGCATGCCCCCATTCTCACCCCTTCGCGTGGCCGGTGCCCGCGCGGGGGCGAGATCCCCAGGATCTGCACACGACACCAACAGACTGCTCATCCGGACGCGGTGCGTCATCCGGACGCGGTGCGTCATCCGGACGCGGTGCGTCATCCGGACGCGGTGCGTCATCCGGACGCGGTGCGTCATCCGGACGCGGTGAGCTCGCACCTCGCCCACGCCTCGTCCACGCCTGGTTCGCACCTCGCCCGCGCCCGGCGCCGGTCGGCTACAACAGCGCCATGACCGACGCGACCATCGACGGGCCCACGACCGGCGACGCAACCAGTGCGGAGGGGCGGTCGCGGGCGCTCTCGCAGCACGTCGCGGCCGCGTTCGCCGCCGACGTGCTGCCCGCCCTGTCGGGCTACACCGCGATCGAGTGCCTCTCGCCGAGCTTCGACCCGGGCTGGGAGGCCTCCGGGCACCTCCGGCGCGCCGCCTCGCTGCTCGAGGCCTGGTGCCGGCAGCGCAACGTGCCCGGTGCTCAGGTCGAGGTCGTCGCCCTCCCCGGCCGCACCCCCGTCGTGCTCGGCGAGGTGCCCGCCACCGACCCCTCACGCAGCGGCACGACGCTCGTGTACGGGCACTTCGACAAGCAGCCGGCGCTCGGCGAGTGGAAGGAGGGCCTCGCCCCCTTCCGCGCCGTGCAACGCGGCGACCGCCTCTACGGGCGGGGGACGGCCGACGACGGGTACTCCGGTTTCGCCGCCTTCACCGCGCTCGAGGCCCTCGCGGCCGCCGCGGTCGGCCACGGGCGCGTCGTCGTGCTGATCGAGGGCAGCGAGGAGAGCGGGAGCTGCGACCTCGACGCCTACCTCGAGCTGCTGGCCTCACGCCTCGGCGAGCCGTCGCTCGTGATCTGCCTCGACTCGGGCGCCGCCGACTACGAGCGGCTGTGGTTGACGAGCTCGCTGCGCGGCAACCTCATCGCCACGCTTCGCGTCGAGGTGCTCGAGGAGGGCGTGCACTCGGGCGCCGCGGGCGGCGTCGTCCCCTCCTCGTTCCGAATCCTTCGCCGGCTGATCGAGCGCGTCGAGGATTCGGCCACCGGCGAGATCCTCCTCCCCGAGCTGCACGTCGCGGTGCCCGAGCACCGCATGAGCGAGATCGCTCGCCTCGTCGAGCTGCTCGGCGAGGGATCGGCGGGGACCTTCCCGACCGTTCCCGGCCTCGTTCTAGCCGGGGGCGACGACCTCGCCGGCCGCGTAGTGCGCAACACCTGGGCACCCGCCCTCGAGGTCACCGGGCTTGCCGGGGCGCCCCTGCCGTCGGGACGCCGGCAACGTGTTGCGCCCCTTCACCGAGGCCAAGCTGTCGCTGCGCATCCCACCCGGGGTCGAGGCCGAGGCCGGGGCGAGGGCCCTCGAGGCGGCGCTCGCCGCCGACCCGCCCGAGGGGCGCGCGTGAGCTGCACGGTGTCGGAGCCGTCCGCCGGCTTCGACTCGCCGCCGCTTCAGCCCTGGCTCGCCGAGACCCTCGAAGCGGCCTCGCTCGCCCATTTCGGCGCACCGATGGGCGTGATGGGCGAGGGAGGCACGATCCCGTTCCTCGCCACGTTGCGGGCGCAGCTGCCCGAGGCGCAGTTCGTCGTGACCGGCGTGCTCGGACCGGAGAGCAACGCCCACGGCCCGAACGAGTTCCTCCACGTGCCGACTGCACAGCGCGTGACCGCCGTGGTGGCCGAGGTCCTCGCCGCCGCGCCCTGAGGCCGCCGCGCCCTGAGGCCGCCGCGCCCTGAGGCCGCCCGCGCCTGGGCCGGCTCAGCGCGGCGTCACCCTCGCTCGAATCGGGCGGTGGTCCGAGCCGAGCGGGCCGAGCACCTCGCCGTCACTCGCCTGCAGCTCACCGTTCACGAGGAGGTGGTCGATCTGGCTGTGCGGGTGACCCGTCGGCCATGTGCGGCCGTGCACGCCCTTGCGCCAACCCGGCAGCATGGCGAGCAGCGGGAGGGTCCAGGAGTTCATGTCCCCGGCGAGCACGATCGGCCCGCCGCGGCGGCCGAGCTCGCCCGCGAGCTGGCGCATCTGCAGCACCGAGCCGTGCTCGAGGTGGGCGAGGTGCACGCCCGCGACGGTGATCCCACCGTCGACCTCGGCGACGATCGCCCGCCGCTGCGCCGGGTCGCGTGACAGCGGCCGCAGCTCGATCACCTCGACCCGGCGCAGCCCGACGCGCGAGAGCACAGCCAGCCCCCAGCTGCCCGGCCGGCGACGGCGCGCCGCCGGCCGCCGGGCGGGGAGGGAGCCTCGTCGGCGGGAGCCCTCGAGCAGGAGCGCCCGGGGCAGGTCGCGCCGGTACGGCGAAGGCGCCCATCGTTGCGGACTGCTCGGCCGGGCCAGCACGGGGTCCTCGTCGAGGACGCCCGCTCGAGCCAGCTCGACCTCGACAACCTCGTAGCCGAGCGAATCGCCGACGTCGGCGGCGACGGACCGCTCGCCGTCGGGGGCCCAGTTCTCCTGCATCACGAGCACATCGGCCCCGATCACCGCGCAGGCCTTCGCGACGTCGAAGCGATGCGCCCAGCCGTCGACACCGCAGTGGACGTTGAAGTTGGCGACGAGCAGCCCGCCGGACGGCCCATCGGCCACTCCGGCGCGCCGCGGCAGCGGCTCGATCAGCGCAGGGGCCGCGTCGGCAGCGACTGGCTCTCTGTGGTGGTGTAGCTGTACACCGCCTCGCTGAACAGCTCGCCCGACGCCGTCCGCTTCGGCGCCATGAATCGCAACGTGCCCGGGTAGCTGTGGAAGTGCCCCGCGGCGCAGTTGGGCAGGCAGTCGTTCTCCCGGTACGTGCCGGCGGCGACCGCTCCGGCGGCCGTCCAGGACATCCAGCGCAACGCCACGAAGTAGGAGTTGGCGTCGGCGCAGGCCAGGATGAACTGCTTCGGCTCGACCACCACCTTGCCGCTGCAGGTGAGCACGTCGGGCACCGCCGCGCCGGCCGTCGCCCGGGCGCCGGCGGGAGCCTTGGCGACCCGCAAGGCGAGCAGCCGCGGCGCGACGGCCGCCGCCACGGCGCGCTGCTCTCCGGAGCGACCCGGCGAGTGGCCCACGTCCGCCGAGAGGAGCAGCGCCGCCACGGCGACGACGGACATGACCGCGAGAGCCACGACGGGGAGGATCACCAGCTTCGAGACCGCTCCCCGTGCTCTGCCCACGCCCGGCCGCGCCCTTCCGTCACCGCCCCGGCCTGCCCGGGGGGGCCGATGGTACCGCCGGGCCCGTGCGGGGGGCGGCGCGCCCCGCGCTGCGGCGATCTGCGCCGCGGCGATCTCCCTGGTGCCGCGTGGAGGCACCGTCGAGCGGCCTCCACCAAGCGGCGTAGGCACGACCCGTGGCTTGCGTGGTCGGCGCGCCGGGAGCGCACGGAGACTGGTCCCCATGTGCGCTCGAGGACGGACCGCGCCCGCGCGCAACGTCTGCGGGTCGGCGCGACGATGACCTCCTCGCTGCCGGACAGGCCCGCCGATGCTGCGTTGGCCCACGCCGCCACCCAGGGCACCGCCCGGCCGCGCCCGACGGTGAGCCTGCTGCTGACGCGCCCCGAGTCGGTCTCGGCGCTGCGCACCCTGCTCGCGACGCTGCCGGCCTGTGTCGACGAGGTGATCATCGTCGGCTCCTCCTGTAGCGACGTGCTCGGCGTGACCGATCTGCCTGCCGAGCTCGACCCGTCGGCCCCCGACGTGCGCGTCGTCGTCGAGCCGATCCCCGGGAGGGGGAACGCGTTGCGTGCCGGGCTCGAGGCGGCGACCGGCGAGCTGATCGTGGCGATGGACGCCGACGGGCGGATGTCGCCGGCGGAGATCCCCCAGTTCGTGTACTTCCTCCAGCGCGGCTTCGACCTCGTACGGGGCTCCCGCTTCGTCGCCGGGGGAGCCTCGATCGAGGTCGGCCCGCTGCGCCGGCTGGTTGCCAAGGCGCTCTTGTTCCTCGCCAACGGCTGGTTCGAGACCAAGCTGAGCGATGTCGGCTACGGCTACTTCGGCGTGCGGCGGCAGTTCCTCGACCACCTCCATCTCACCTCGCCCGGCGAGGAGATCGAGGCCGAGATCGCGGTTCGTGCCGCCATGGCGGGGTTGCGCATCGCCGAGCTGCCGAGCCGGGAGCGGGCGCGGCGCCACCTGGACGACCGGCGCGAATTCCTGACCGGGCACCTGCGCGTCCTCGAGACGCTCGTCGCCCTGCACGGCGGGCGCCTCGCCGGGCTGCTCGCGCTCGTCCTGGAGGCGCGCCGGTGAGCTCCCGGACCCCGGCGGGATCCGCGGCGCCGGCGGAGACCGCCGGCGTGCGGATCTCGGTGGTGATCTGCGCCTACACCGAGAAGCGCTGGCTCGACATCATCGCCGCGCTCGAGTCGGTCGCCCTCCAGACGCGGCCGGCCTACCAGTGCCTGCTCGTCATCGACCACAATCCCGAGCTCGCCGCGCGCGCCCGCGCCGGGCTCGAGGGCTGCACGGTCGTCGAGAGCGGAGGGCCGAAGGGGCTCTCCGGCGCCCGCAACACGGGCGTGGACGCCGCCCGCGGCGACGTCGTCGCCTTCCTCGACGACGACGCGGTCGCCGCGCCGGACTGGCTGGCGCGCCTCGCCGCCGACTACGAGGACCGGCGCGTCGTCGCCGCCGGCGGCCTCGTCTCGCCGGCGTGGGTCGAGCCGCGCCCGGACTGGTTCCCCGCGGAGTTCGACTGGGTCGTCGGCTGCTCGCACGCGGGCATGCCCTCCGACCCGCGACCCGTGCGCAACCTGGTCGGCGCCAACATGTCGCTGCGCCGCGACGTGCTCCTCGAGCTCGGCGGCTTCGCCAGCTCGCTCGGGCGCACCGGCGCCGACACGGCGGGCTGCGAGGAGACCGAGCTGTGCATCCGCGCCGGCGCGGCGCGCCTCGACGCGATCGTGCTCTACGACCCGCGGGCCGAGGTGCACCATCGTGTCCCCCCGGCTCGGGCGACGTGGGGGTACTTCCTGCGCCGTTGCCTCGGCGAGGGCCGCTCGAAGGCGGCAGTCGCCTCACTCGCCGGCGCGGGCGCCGGGTTGTCGGCCGAGCGCGCCTATGTGCGCTCGACGCTTCCCCGCGGCGTGGCCGGCGCGATCGCCGGCGGCGTGCGCGGGCGGCCGCGCTCGGTCCTGCAGGCCGTGGCGATCGTCGCCGGGCTCGCCGCGACCGTCCTCGGCTACCTCACGGCTCGCGGGGACGCCGCTTCGCGGGCGCGCTCGCTCGCGTTCGGGTTCCTCGCCCCGGCAGCGGCGCTCGCGCTGTGGGTCAGCGTGCTGCTCGGCAACGTCCCGCTCGGCTCGATGACCGACCTCGGGCTGATCAGCGTGCTGCCGGCACGCTTCTGGATCGCGCTCGTGCTGCTGTGCGTCAGCTTCTGCGTGCTCGTCCGGCGGGGGACGGCGAGCGCGTTCGTGCTGGGCGCCCACGTTGCGCTGCTGCTGGCGATGCTGCACGCCACGCCCGCCATCCTCTACGACACGTTGCGCTACCAGTGGGCCTGGAAGCACGTGGCGATCACGGACTACGTGATGGGGCACCACGGCGTCGACCTGAGCCTGGGCAACGCGACGATGGTCGCCTACCAGGACTGGCCCGGGTTCTTCACCTGGAACGCACTGCTCACCGGGGCCTCGGGGCTGTCCTCGCCGCTCAGCTATGCCTCCTGGGCCCCCTTCGTCAGCGAGGCGCTGTACGGCTTGCCGCTCATGATCATCTTCCGCCAGCTGAGCGGCGACCCGCGTGTCCGCTGGAGCGCCTTGTGGATCTTCTACCTTGGCAACTGGATCGGGCAGGACTACTTCTCGCCGCAGGGTTTCGCCTTCTTCCTCTACCTGGTCGTGATCGCCGTCGTGTTGCGGCTGTTCCTCGAGCCGGCCGTACCCGGGAGCCGCTTGGGGTTCGGGCCCCGCCCGCTGCTGCGACCCGGCCCCAGCCGGCGGTCGCGTTCACGGCGCACCGCCGGAGCTTGGTCGCCGGTCGGATCCGCTCTCGCGCCGGTGAGCCGCCTGCTCGGCACGGGGACGCGCCGGCTCGCCGGCACAGGCCCACGCCGGCTCGCCGGCGCCGGAGCCGGGGCCCCCGCCGGCACCGGCACCGGATCGCTGGGCGGCGCGAGCGGGGCCTCCTTGCTCGGCGCACCGATGCAGGCCAGCTCGCTCGCAACGTTGCGGCCCACACCCTCCCCCGCCGCAGGGCCGCTGCTCGGCGTCGCCGACCCCTCCGCCGGCGAGTCGCGTGCGAGCCGGCGCGAGCTGATCCTCGGCTTCGTCTTCGTCGTCGTCTGCATGTGGGCGATCGCCGTCAGCCACCAGCTGACCCCGTTCATGCTCGTCTTCGCCCTCGTCCTGCTCTCGCTCTTCGGGCGTCTGCGTTACCGCTCGCTGGCGGTCCTCTCGGTGGTCGCGGCGGTGGGCTGGATGGCGATCGGGGCGCGCACCTTCGTGCGCGAGAACTTCTCGGTCTTCACCACCGGCATCGGCAACCTGCTGTCCAACGCCACAGTGGCCAAGTACAACGCCGGGCTCGCCAGCCACGACCAGCTGCTGATCGCCGACGTCGACCGGCTGTACACAGCGGCAGTCGGCGTGCTCGCGCTGCTCGGGCTGTGGCGCTGCGTGCGGGCCGGACGCTGGCGAGCGGTGCTGCCCGCAGTCCTGCTCATCGCCGCACCCTGCGTCGCCTTGGCGGCGAACAACTACGGCGGCGAGGTGGTGTTCCGCGTCGTACCTGTTCGCGCTGCCCTTCCTTGCCTTCTTCGCCGCCAGCCTCTTCGAGCGCCGCACCGCCCGGCGCTCCGGCGTGCTGCTCGACCTCTCGCGCGGTGCGGTCGTGCTGGCGCTGCTGGCAGGTTTCGCCGTCTCCTATTACGGCAAGGAGCGTTCGAACTACTTCTCGCCGGCCGAGGTGCGAACGATCGAGTCCTTCTACGACAGCATCCCGGCGAATTCGCTGATCGTCTCGGCCGCGGGCAACGTCCCCTGGCCGCTGCGCAACTACAGCGGCTACGAGAACTACCTGTTCACCACCGACCGTGCGTCGGTCGTGAAGGAGATCGAGGCTGACCCGGTGACCACTCTCGCCCGCGACCTCGGGGGGCCGAGGCCCTCGTACCTCGTCTTCGCTCGCAGCGACGGCGCCCTGGTCGAGATGACCGGAGCGATGCCGAAGGGCGACTACGCGCGCATCGAGCGCAACGTGCTCCGCTCGCCGCTGTTCCGGGTCGTGGTCCGCGGGGGCGGGGTGCGGGTCGTCACCCTGGCAGGCCGGTGAGCGCAGACCGCCTCGGCTCGTGGCCGAACGGCGCAGGCACCCTCGCCGGCGGCCGGCACGTTCAGGACCCCGAGTCGGGCAGCGCGCCGGCGCGACCGCCGGAACGGCCGGCGGCCGAGCTCGGGCGGCTCGCGGCTCGCCAGCCACCACGGCCCGAGGTGGTCGCGGTGGCGGCGCAGCGCGCCCCCCTCGAGGCCGCGCCGGTGCGGGCGGCCCGCCCCGGCTTGCGACGACGTGGGTTCGACGCCGTGATCGCCGCGTCCGGGTGGGTCGTGCTGGCACTCGACATGCTGCACGGCCCGGTCCCGTTGCGCCTCGCGCTGGTGATGGCCTTCGCAGCCTTCGGTCCGGGTCTGGCGCTGCGCCGCTTCCTGCCGGCGACCAGCCGGCTCGAGACCCTCGCGTATGCGATCGCGGCGAGCTTCTCGCTCGGCGTCTTCGTCACGCTCGGGCTGGCGCTCGCCCACGACGAGACCGCCGTGCGCGCCCTCGTCATCCTCGCCGCGATCACCTCCGCCGCCGCCCTCGCCGACGCCGTGCTGCGTGTCCCCGGCGAGCGGGCTGCGCCGGCGCGCAGCGCCGGCACCGGCGCCGGCGCCGGCCCAGCCTCCGGTCCCGACCAGGCCTGACCTCGGCTCGGCGCCGGCGGCACGAACGGCCGCCGATCGGCGATCATCCATGCAGTGAGCAGCGTTCCGGCGCCGTCGACGCCGTCCTTCTGGCAGCGAGTTGCCGCCGACGCCTGGCGATTCGATCGCGGTGCTCTCTCCCCGCTGCGCGCGCTGCGTGCCGCCGTGCCGATCGTCGCCGTCCTGGCGATCGGGCTCGGCGCCTCCGACGTCGGCGCGGCGGTGAGCATGGCGGTCGGTGCCCTGCTCGTCGGCGTCTCCACACTCCTCGCCGGCCCGCGCCCCGCCCCCACGGCCGCTGCCGTCACGGCCGCGATGGCGCTGGCGACCTTCGTGGGCTCGGCGACAGGCTCCGACCCGGCGCTGCACATCGCGATCCTCGTGCCGTGGGCGTTCGTGGCGGGCATGTCGGGATCGCTCAGCCGCGAGGCCGGCACCGTCGGCCTGCAGTCCGCATTGGCGATGATCGTCTTCGGCCACTTCGCCGAGTCGCCGCGCGGCGCGCTCGTCCTCGCCGCCTACGTCACCGCAGGCGGCGCCGCGCAGACGCTCGCCGCGTCGCTGACGAGCGTCGCCGGCGGGACGAGCCAGCAGCGGCGGCTGGTCGCCGATGCCTACGACGCCCTCGCCAACCTCACCACGGCCGGAGCGGGCGGGAGCATCGCCCAGGGCTCGGCGCTGCCCGCCGGTGCGGCGCTGGAGACGGCGTCGCGCTACCTCGCCTCTCCCGCGCTCTTCGGCCTGCGAGCCGCACGACCGCTGGCGGCCCTGGTCGACGAGGGCGAACGGTTGCGTGTCGAGATCGCCGCGCTCGCCAGCCTCTCGGTGCAGCTGCACCGTCACGAGCTCGCGGGCGACGGGCAGCATCTCGACGACGAGCTCTCCTTCGCCGGAACGGCGCTGCACGACATCGCCGCGGGGCTGCGGCGCGGCCGTCCCCGGGCGTTCCTCGCCGCGACGGCCGGGGAGGCGGGGCCGTCCCGCTCGGACGGGGAAGCTGTCACAGCGGCGGCGGCGGCTTCCGGCGACGCGGCGGCTTCCGGCGACGCGGCGGTCTCCGGCGACGCGGCGTCTGTCACCGGCGTACCGCTCGGCGGCGACGACTCCGCCCTCGCGCACTCGCTTCGCGTCGCGACCTCGGGGCGCGCCGCGGCGCTCGCCGGACAGCTGCGTGCCGCAGCCAGGCTGGCGGCCGAGGCAACGGGTGCGCGGCCGTTGCTACCGGCGATGCAGTCGCGACGCGGCGGGCGCCGTGACACCGGCGACGGCCCGGGCGCAACCGCCGGGCGGCCGCGGGCCGACGCACCCGCCGGGCGGCCGGGGGCGGACGCACCCGCCGGGCGGCCGGGGGCGGACGCACCCGCCGGGCGGCTGGGTGCGGCGCGCCTCGCCGGGCGGCTGGGCGTGCTGCGGGCGCGCTTCGCGACCGGAGCACACGAGGGGCGCGACGCGCTGCGCGCCGACCTCGACCCCCGGTCCTCGCAGTTCCGCCATGCCGTCCGCCTCGCCGTCGTGCTCCCGCTGTGCGAGGTGATCGCCGTGCTCTCGCCCCTGCAGCGCGGGTACTGGATCGCGCTCGACGGCGGGCGTCGTGTTGCGACCGGACTTCACCGCGACCGTGACGCGAGGCGTGACGCGGGTGATCGGGACGCTGCTCGGCGTCGGCGTTGCGAGTCTCTTCGTCCTGGCGCATCCCAGCCATGCGGCGCAGACGGCGCTCGTCGGCGTCCTCGCGTGGGTGGCGTTCACCGTCTTCCAGGCCAACTACGCCCTGTTCACCTGCGCGCTCACGGCCCTCGTGGTCGTCCTGCTCGGCTTCGTCACGACCGACACGATCGGCACGGCAGGCGATCGGCTGCTCGACACCGTGATCGGAGGGGCGATCGCGCTCGCCGCCATGGCGATCTGGCCGACCTGGTCGGCTCGTGACGCGACGTACCAGTTGGTACGTCTGGTCGCGGCGCAACGTGCCTACGCCCGCGCCGTGCTCGGCTCGCTCGCCGTCGCCGGCCCGCTCGACGAGGCGGCGCTGCACGAGGTCGGGACACGAGCCCGGCGCGAGCGCGCCCGCGCCGAGGACGCCGTCGGCCGGGCGCTCGCCGACCCGGCGCCCCGGCGCATCGACCCCGCCACGAGCTCGGGAGCTCTGGCGGCGTTGCGGAGGTTTGCTTTCGCCGTCCACGCACTGCGCGCCGACGTCGAACGTGGCGGGGTGGAGCGTCCGATGCCCGAGATCGCGCCCTTCGCCCGAGCGGTCAGCGACGCGTTGCGGTCGATCGGCCAGGCGATCCGCCGGGGCGGGGAGGAGGGTGGGCCGGCGCTGCCGCCGTTGCGCAGCCTGCACTCCGAGCTCGCCGACGCGCTCCGCGGCCGGGCGACCGGCCTCGCCGCGCTGGCGGCCACCGACGAGATGGTCGACGCACTCGACACGGCCGCTGTCGTGCTCGGAACGGGGGCGGCGGCGCCGGGCGATGCGCGGCGCGACGACGCGGCGGTCCGGAGCAGCACAGAGCCCGGCGACGACGGCACCGACACCCGAGCTCGCGGAGATCGTGCGGTCACCGCAGGTGAGGACCGATCCGGCGGGTAGCTTCGGGCGCGAGCGTCCGGTGCGCCGGGTCGAGCCGTGCTCGACGCGCGCCGGTCTCCCGCCCGAGCAACCCAGGCCGAAGGAGCGTGACGATGACCGACACCCTGCAGCCCGACGCCAGCCTCGCCGGCACCCTCGATCTCGGGGGCGACCTCACCGTGAACCGGATGGGGTTTCGGCGCGATGCGCCTCACCGGACAGGGCGTCTGGGGCGATCCTCCCGACCGCGAGGTCGCCAAGGCGGTGCTGCGCCACGCCGTCGAGCTCGGCGTGAACCTCATCGACACGGCCGACTCCTACGGGCCGCACGTGTCCGAGGAGCTGATCGGCGAGGCGCTCGCCCCCTATCCCGACGACCTCGTGATCGCCACCAAGGGCGGCCTCGTGCGCCCCGGGCCGGGGAGATGGGACCCCGACGGGCGCCCCGAGCACCTGCGCGAGGCCTGCGAGGGCAGCCTGCAACGCCTGCGCGTCGACCAGATCCCGCTCTACCAGTTCCACCGCCCGGACCCCAAGGTGCCCTTCGAGGAGTCGATCGGCGCGCTGGTCGAGCTGAAGGACGCAGGAAAGATCCGCCACATCGGGCTCTCCAACGTCGACGAGCACCAGCTGCGCCGCGCCCAGCAGCTGACCCCGGTCGTCTCGATCCAGAACCGCTACAACGTCGTCGACCGCTCCTCGGAGAGCCTCGTCGACCTGTGCGAGCAGGAGCAGATGGCCTTCCTGCCGTGGGCGCCGATCGGCGACGCGGCGCACCACACGGCGCTGCGCCAGATCGCCGACGCCCATGGCGCGACCGCCTCCCAGGTGACCCTCGCCTGGGCGCTCGCCCGCTCGCCGATGATGCTCGTCATCCCCGGCACCGGGTCGGTCGAGCACCTCGTGGAGAACGTCGCCGCCGCCAGCCTGCGCCTCGAGCCGCACGAGGTCGAGCTGCTCACCTTCGGCGCCGGCGGGTGAGCCCCCGCCGGTGAGCGCCGGCGCCGACGACGACCTCGTCATGGCCGGCGGGATGCGTCTCCCCGCCGGCGCGCTCAGCTGGCACTTCTCGCGCGCCGGCGGACCGGGGGGTCAGCACGTCAACACCTCGGACAGCCGCGTCGAGCTGACGGCCGACCTCGGCGCGCTCGAGGGCCCGCCTCCTACCCTCGAGCGGGTGCGCGCCGCGCTCGGCAGCGAGCTGCGTGTCGTCGCCGCGAGCGAGCGCTCGCAGCTGCAGAACCGGCTGGCCGCCCGCCGGCGGCTCGCCCTGCGAATCGAGTCCGCGGCGCGCCCCCGACGGCACAGGCGCGCCACCTTGCCGCCGCGCTCGGCGGTCGAGGCGCGGCTTCGCGCCAAGCGCGCCACCGCCCAGCGCAAGGCGGACCGGAACACGGCGACGCGCCCCGACGACTGAGTTTCGCCCCGTCACAGCAGGGCATCACCCACAGGCCGTTGCCTCGGCCGGGGGGCGACCACCGGCGCCGCAGAACGCGCCGGCGGGAGCTCGCCTCGGCTGGGCGCGGTTGCGCACGCAGTCGTCGACGGGAGAGACCAGTGCCTGATGTCTTCGATGTCCTCGAGCAGGACCACCGCCTCGTCGAGCGTCTGTTCGAGCAGTACGAGCAGTCCGACGACGCCGCGCTCGCCGAGCAGATCTGCGGCGAGCTGACCCTGCACACATCGCTCGAGGAGCAGCTCGTCTATCCCGTGCTCGGGCGCGACGTGCCCGATGGCTCCGAGCTCGAGCAGGAGGCCCGCGGCGAGCACAACGCGGTCGGGGGCCTGATCGCCCGTGTCCGCTCGGCTGGTTTCGGCAGCGACGACACGCCGAGGCTGATGCAGGAGATGAAGACGGCGGTCGAGCACCACGTCGAGGAGGAGGAGTCGGAGATCTTCCCCAAGATGCGCGCCTCGCTCGACGAGGAGCGGGTCGACGAGCTCGGCGAGCAGGTGAGCGAGCTCAAGCAGCGTTCGCCCGGTGCATCGAAGGTCGCTCGCCGATGACCGGGGACGAGCTCGCCAGGGCGCTCCGGCACCACTGAGGCTGCGCTCCCGCGGGAGGCCGCGGCCCCACATGACGAAGTTATGACGATTGGGTCTCGACTTCATCACGGGAGTGGGGCATGCTGTGTGCGAGGCACCGCTGACGGTCGCCTCGCCAGCCTGCGGACCGCCTCGGGGGCGCGGTCCCGGCTGTCGGGAGCGGAGCGGGCGGCCCGGTTCCGGACCGGGTCGCCCGCCGCCTCAGGTGGCCCGTGCCGCCCCGGAAGCGGCTCGGCGCGACGCTGGCAGACTGGCGCCGTGCGCAGCGAGCTCCTGGCGACGGATCTCTACGAGCTGACCATGGCCGCCAGCTATCTCGCCCGGGGGATGACCGGCACGGCGACCTTCAGCTGCTTCGTCCGCCGCCTCCCCCCGGAGCGCGGCTTCCTCGTCGCCTGCGGGCTCGAGGACGTCCTCGACCACCTGGAGGGCCTGGCCTGCACGGAGGACGACCTCGCAGCGCTGGAACGGATCGGCTTGCCCGCAACGGCGCTGCACGAGCTCGCCGGCCTGCGCTTCAGCGGCGACGTCGTCGCCGTCCCGGAAGGAACGATCCTCGCACCGGACGAGCCGCTGCTCGAGGTGACCGCCCCGATCGCCGAGGCCCAGCTCGTCGAGACGCTCGTGCTCAACCAGGTCACCTACCAGTCGGCGGTCGCCGCCAAGGCGGCTCGCTGCCGGATCGCTGCAGGCGGGCGGATCGATCTCGTCGAGTTCGGTCTGCGCCGGGCGCACGGGCTCGAGGCGGGCATGGCGGCGAGCCGCGCAGCGGCGCTGGCGGGCTTCGAGGCGACGAGCAACGTCGAGGCAGCGGCGCGCTACGGCCTCGCGCGGCCGGGACGATGGCCCACTCCTACGTGGAGTCGTTCCCCTCCGAGCTCGAGGCGTTCCTCGCCTTCGGCGCCCAGTTCCCCGGGCGCTCGACCTTCCTCGTCGACACCTACGACACGCGGCTCGGGCGTCGACCACGCGATCGAGGCCATCCGGCGCCTCGGTCTCGACGGGCAGGCGTCCGTCCGCATCGACTAGCGGCGATCTCGCCGCGCTCGCCGCGGACGCCCGCCGGCGCCTCGACGCCGCCGGCCTGCCCGGCGTACGCATCTTCGTCTCGGGCAACCTCGACGAGCACGTGCTCGCCGACCTCGTGGCCGGGGACGCCCCCGTCGACGCCGCGGGCGTGGGGACACGACTCGCGGTGAGCGACGACGCTCCCTACCTGGAGAGCGTCTACAAGCTGGTCGAGTACGACGGGCGCCCCGTCGCCAAGCAGTCCACCGGCAAGGCCAGCCTGCCGGGAGCCAAGCAGGTCTTCCGCCGCACGGGGCTCGTCGACACCCTCGCCCTGCGCGAGGAGGACGGGCCTCCGCGAGCCGGTCGCTGCTCGAGACCGTGATCGCGCGGCGGCCGGCGCTCCCGGCCGCGCCCCGAGCCGGCCGCCGCGCTCGACGTGGCAGCGCCGGCGGCTGGAGGCGGACCTCGTCGAGCTGCCGACGGCGGCGCGGGACCTCGAGCACCCCGAGCCGCTCAGCGCCGCGCTCGAGCGAGGCGTTGAGCGAGCTCGTGGGCAAGGTGCGCGCCGAGCACACCCCGCCGGGCACAGACCGCTGAGCCCACCCACGTGGGCCGCGGCGTCACGCCGGGGCCCCGCAGCCGGGGCGCCGCCGGGGGCGCGACGCCGGCCTGGCGGCGTCACTCGCTCGGCGTGCCGTCCCCGTTGCGCTCGCCGACGAGCTGGGCGAGGGCCCGGTAGATCAGGTCCCACGCGCCGCGCTCCTTGCGCGGGAAGCCCTCGACCCGGCCGCGCAGCGTCTCGCCCGACCACGGGTTGTACGGCGGCGGGTCGTACAGCTCGACGTCGTAGTTGCCGAGCTCGTCGGTGCCGAGGTGGTCGTTGCGCAACACGGCGCGGGCGATGTTCGTGTGCGGCCGTGCCTGCTCGCGGGTCGTCGAGGTCGGCGTCGTCGGGCCAGCGTTCGATCCTGACGATGATCACGGTCGCTCCGCCTCCGCCCTGCCCGTCGGTCCGCGTGCCAGCAGGCGACCTGCCGGCAGCCGGTACCGACCGGTCCCGGGCGAGGGCGCCACGGTCACCCGTCGCGGTTTTCCCGGCCGGTCGCTCGGGAGCCATGATAGGAGGGAGCGCAGCTAGGGGATCGCTGCGACGAGCGAAGTGAGGTGGTCGTATGACCGCTGGCATGCCCGCCCGGGTGCACACCGTTGCCCTCGTCGGCCACGGGGGAGCCGGCAAGACCACGCTCGCCGAGGCGCTCTTGTACCTGGCCGGCGTCGTCCCGCGCCCGGGCCGGGTGGAGGACGGGACGACGGTGTGCGACTTCGAGCCCGAGGAGCTGCGCCGGCACGTGTCGGTCTCCCTCGCCGTGGCGCCGTTCGACTACGGCGAGCACAAGGTCAACGTGGTCGACACCCCCGGCTTCGCCGACTTCGTCGTCGAGGTGCAGCTCGCCCTCGACGCCGCCGACCTCGCCGTCTTCGTCGTCAGCGCCACAGACGGCGTGCAGGTGCAGACCGAGGTGATCTGGCGGATGGCCAAGGCCGCCGGCGTGCCCCGTCTCGTGTTCGTCAACAAGCTCGACCACGAGCGGGCCGACTACGAGCGGACCCTCGGGCAGCTGCGCGACGCCTTCGGCGGCGGGCTCGCCCCGCTCGAGATCCCGATCGTCCGCGACGGCCAGTTCGTCGGCGTGGCGGACCTGCTCGCCGACGAGGCGATCACCTACACCCGCAACGGCGACGCGCCCCCCATCGCCAGCACGGGCGAGATCCCGCCCGACATGGCCGACCTCGAGCACCGCCTGCGCGACAACCTCGTCGAGGGGATCGTCGTCGCCGACGACGCGCTGATGGAGCGCTATCTCGAGGGCGACGTCCCGAGCGTCGCCGAGCTCGAGGAGGCGCTCGCCGTCGGGATCGAGAGCAGCAGCGTCTTCCCGGTGCTGTGCGGCTCGGCGCTCACCGGCGTGGCGGTGGGCCGCCTCGCCTCGTTCATCTGCGAGATCGGCCACGACCGGCCGGTGCACGCCCGTGCCGGGGACCAGGAGCTCCAGATCACCCGCGATCCCGCCGGGCAGCCACTTGCACGTGTCGTGAAGACGACGACAGACCCCTTCATCGGCAAGGTGTCCCTGCTCGAGGTGGTGTCGGGCACGTTGCGTCCCGACGTCGTGCTCGTCGACACGCGTACGCGGGCCGAGGAGCGCCTGCACGTGCTCGAGACGATGGTCGGCAAGAACGCCACCCCGGTGAGCGAGGCGCGCGCCGGCGACCTCGTCGCTGTGCCCAAGCTCGGCGACGTGCGCGTCGGCGACACGCTCGCCCCGAAGGGGACCCCGGTCGAGGTGCCCCTCCCGACGCTCGCCCGGCCCAGCTTCTCGGTCGCCGTGCGGCCGAAGAGCCGGGGCGACGAGGACCGCCTGATGACCGGCTTGCACCGCCTCGAGGAGGAGGATCCGGGGCTCGCCGTCGTGCGCAACGACGAGACGCACCAGACCGTGGTGAGCGGCATCGGCGAGACGCACCTCGCCGTCGTCGAGGAGCGCCTGGCACGCAAGTTCCACGTCGAGGTGGAGCGCGAGGACCTGCTCATCCCCTACCGGGAGACGATCAGCCAGGCCGCCCACGCCGAGGGACGGCACAAGAAGCAGACCGGCGGCCACGGCCAGTTCGGCGTCTGCCACCTGCGCCTCGAACCGCTCGGGCGCGGCGAGGGCTTCCTGTTCGTGGACGAGATCGTCGGCGGCGTGATTCCCCGCCAGTTCATCCCCGCCGTCGAGAAGGGCGTGCTCCGGGCGATGCGCCAGGGCGGCGCGTTCGGCTTCCCGGTGGTCGACGTGAAGGTGACCGTCGACGACGGCAAGTTCCACCCCGTGGACTCCTCCGAGGCCAGCTTCGAGATGGCCGGTGCTCTCGGCTTCACAGATGCGCTGCGCAACGCGGCCCCCGTGCCCCTCGAGCCGATCTCCCGCCTCGAGGTGCGCGTGCCGTCGCGCTTCCAGGGCGACGTGCTCGGGGACATCAACACCCGGCGCGCCCGCGTGTTGCGCAGCGAGCCGGACGAGGACGGCGACCAGTTGATCGTGGCGCTCGTGCCCACCGCCGAGCTGCGCCGCTACGCGATCGAGCTGCGGGCCCTGTCGGGCGGCTACGGCAGCTTCGTCGCCACCCACGACCACTACGACCCGGTGCCCTCGCACCTGGTCGACAAGCTCGCCAAGGTTGGCGCCAAGGTGGGCGCCGAGGCCTCGTAGCTAGCTAGTTAGAGGGGCCCGGTCGCCGAGACGGTCGCGGCGTCGATCGTTCCGGTCTGCGGCGCGTCGGGGCCGCGTGGCGCCGCGGGGTGCGCCCGATCGGGGACCGGCGGCTGCGCGGCGGAGGGCGGCGCGGCGGGGTGCGCCCGATCGGGGACCGGCGGCTGCGCGGCGACGGGCGGCGCGGCGACGGGCGGCGGCGCCTCGTAGCTCTGGGTGGTGCCCGGGCCGAACGTGCCGAGCACGTACTCGAGGAAGATCGAGCTCGCCTCGGCAGCGCGCCGCCGCCCCGAAGAGCGTGTGGTCGCTGCCCGGCAGGAGCTCGAGGCGGACGAGACCGCTGCGCAGCAGGCGGCACGTCGTGGCATGCCCGCGACGGGTGAACTGCCGGCCCTCGAGGTCGCCGCAGATCAGCATCGTCGGGACGCCCCGCTCGGCAAGGCGCTCGATCGCGTCCGCGGGATTGGTGTAGAGGCGGAGCTTGGTGAGCAGCCACCAGAACCAGAACCGGGGCGCGCCGGTCGCCGACGTCGGCCAGGCGCCGGAAGCGCAGCAGCGGCTTGATCCACCCGTCGTAGGGTCGGACCGCGGTGCGGCCCTGCGCCAGCTCGCCGCCCTGACGCACCTCCTCGGGATCGAAGCTCATCCACGGGTTGATCGGCACGACCCCGCGCACCCGCAGGGCGATCCCGCCCTCGATCGAGTGGTACGCGCCCGAGCAGAGGCCCGAGAGGACCACGCCATCGGGGTTCTCCGCCTCGAGCGCCCGAACGGCTTCGGTGATGTCCTCGAGCGCCTCGACGGGGTACACGAGGTGCGGTCGCTGCCCGGGTCGCGCCGGGCTCTCGCCGAGGCCACTCAGGTCGAGACGAACGGCCCGCATGCCGGCCGCGGCGAGGCGGCGACTCAGGGTCACCCACAGCCGCGACGGCCCGGTGTGCTGGATCAGGCCGGCGTTGAGGAACACCACCGTCGGGCCGTCCGACCGGCCGGAGGGTGCGCTCTCGATGGCGAAGAGGCCGATTCGACCGAGCCGGCGCGGCCGCTCGATCACCTCGCGCTCGACGGCCACCGAGTCCCCGAGGGTCTCTGGCGTCCGAAGCGGCACAGGGCGCACGCCGGCGAAACAGCCGGCCAGCCAGCTCGTGATGGCCTCGACTGTGGTGACGGGCACCTGAGAGGAGTCGGGCAACGCGTCGACGAGCTCGGGCTGGCCGTCGACCGCCAGCACGTCGGCATCCCAGGCGGCGAGGTGCTCGCTCACCGGACGGCGGGGCGGCCGCTCGCGCCGCAGCACAGCGAGGACGCGCTTGGCCACCGGGCCGTCGATCGAGGTCAGCTCCAACCGCTCGAGCTCCGCGACGTGTGCGGGCGAGAGCACCGAACCGAGGATCTCGACCTGGGATGACTCCGAGCCCGGGGCGACGCCCGATCCGAGCGTGCCGCCGGTGGCGGCCGCCTCGTGCAGCGGCGGCGGACCGATGCTCACGGCTCGCAGTGCTGCCTGCTCGCGCACGAAGGAACGCCCGCTCGAGGAGGGATCCCACAGCACGACGGCGTCGAGCGCGCCGTCCGAGCTCCCGGCCAGGGCCGCCACGAGGGCCCCGACCCGCAGGCCGACGGCAGCGAGCTGTTGCACGCCGGCGTCGCGCAGCAACGCGAGGCCACAGCCGACGCTGGCGATCCACAACCTGAGCCGGTCCGGGTCGTCCTCCATGCCGCTCGAGTCGCCGGTGCCGTCGTAGTCGAGGCGCAGCGCGAGCAGCCCGGCGCCGGCGAGCGAGTCGGCAAGGGCCGAGAGCCCCCGGTCGGCGGAGAGCCGCTCCACGCCAATCGGCGGGCACAGCACGACCCCACCCCGGGCGACGTCGCCGGCCGGGCGGTGCAGCCAGCCGAAGAGCGGCCTGCGCGCCGGCCCGAACCAGACCGGCTCGGCGGTTGCAGGCCGCTCAGGTCGTTGCTCCATGTCGATGGTCTGCGCTCCTCGGCCTGCCCGCGCCGGTCCACCCGGCAGATCGCCGTGCGCGATCCCTGCCCCCTCACCACGCGCGTCAAAACCGTGGCGCGCTCGGGCCGGGGGGCGCACCGGCTCCCGGGCCGGCGGGGCGGACCGGCGTTGCGGAACCGTTTGGCCCCCGCAGAGCCAGGGAATCGACCAACCGCTATGGGCGCGCAATTGCTCGCGCGAGCGCGCGTCGGTGTCATGCCCCGATTCGGCTCGCCCGACCGACCGGTGGTCACCGTTCCCTGCTGGTTCGGGCCGGGGGAACGCCCGCTGCTGGGCTGGCTCAGCCTGCCGGCGGGGACGGGCGCGGGGACCGGTCACGCCCCGCCCGAGCCGCTCGCCGTCCCCAGCTCTGCGGTCGTGATCTGCCCGCCGGTCGGCTACGAGTACTGGTGCGCCCACCGCAGCCTCCGCGAGCTCGCCGAGACGCTGGCGGGGCGCGGGGTGGCCGCCCTGCGCTTCGACTACGACGGCACGGCAGACTCGGCCGGCGGCTCTTGGGATCCCGATCGCCTCGGGGCGTGGCGAGCGTCCGTGCGTCACGCCGGCGAGCTGCTGCGCGGGCTCGGCGTCTCCAGCCTCGCCCTCGCCGGGCTGCGCCTGGGCGCCTCGCTCGCCCTGCTGGAGGCCAGTGCCGTCGGTGCCGAGGCGGTCGCCTGCTGGGCGCCGGTCGCCTCGGGTCGCCGGTACCGCCGCGAGCTCGAGCTGCTCGGCATGCGCGTGCCCGATGACGACGAGCGCCCCGCAGCGCGCGGCGGGATCGTGCTCGCCGGCTTCGGCTTTGCTGCCAAGACCCTCGAGTCGCTGAACGGGCTCGACCTGGGACGCCTCGAGCGTGCCCCGGGGGACGTGCTCGTGCTCGAGCGACCCGAGCGGCCGGCGCAGTGCGGCCTGGTAGCGCACCTCGAGAAGCTCGGTGCCCGGGTGGAGCATCTCGTCCTCCCCGGTACCGAGCGCGTCCTCGACGTGCCCGTCGAGGACGGCGAGGTACCCGGCGAGCTCGTCGGCACCTTGGCGGCCTGGCTCGTCGAGCACACCGGCACCGCCGACGGGCCGGGGAAGGCGCTGGCCGCCCGGGCGACGGCGGTGCGCATGCCCTGGGCGGGCGGCGAGGTGATCGAAGAGGTGGTGACGCTGACCCGGGCGCCCTATGCCGCGTTGCGCACGGCGCCGGCGGGCGGTGGGCACGCCGCAACCGTCGTCTTCCTCAATTCCGGCTCGGAGCCGCACGTCGGCCCGGGACGGTCCTGGGTGGAGTACGCCCGCGACCTCGCGCGCGGCGGCATCGCGGCACTTCGCGTCGACTTCCCGGGCTGGGGCGAGACGCCGGGGCCGTTCGGGCGGCCCTACGACCAAGCCTGCTGCGAGGCGACGATCGAGATCGTGCGCAGCCTCGAGCGCGCCGGCGAGGGCCACATCGTCCTTGCCGGACTGTGCGCCGGCGCCTGGGTGGCCCTTCGCGCCGTGCTGGACGAGCCGGTGAGCGGTGTCGTGGCGATCAACCCGCAGCTCTATTACCGCGAGGGCGACCCGCTCGAGGCGTTGCTCAAGGACACCCGCGTCCGCCGCGCGCCGGAGCGCCGGCGCGAGGAGCTCGGGAGGCGCACGGGCTGGTGGACGCTGTGCGACCTGATAGGGCTGCGCAACGTCGAGGGCCGCTGGCTCGACGACCTGATCGCCGGGCCGACCAAGGTGCTGCTGTGCTTCGCCGAGGGCGACGACGGGCTCGAGTACCTGCGCAACCGGCTCGCTCGGCGGCTCACCGCGGCGCTCGCCTCGGGTGGCTTCGAGCTCGTCGAGATCCCCGACATCGATCACGCGATGCACCAGGAGTGGCGCCGCCCGGCCGTCGCGGCGGCCATCCAGTCCTTCGTCTCCGGGCTGGTGACGCAGTGACCACCGTCGCCGACCAGGCGCTGTGGGCCCGGCGGCCCGCTCCGTCGCGCCCCCAGCCGTCGGGGCGCCCGCGCCGCGCCGGCGACCTGCTCGCGGGCGCATCCTGGTTCTGCGCCCCGACGGCCCCCGGCGCAGTCACCCACCCCGACGCCCTGCCGGGCAACCTGCTGTGGCGGCCGGCGAGGGTGCCGGGGACCGCGGCGGGCGCGATGCGCGACGCGGGGCTGTTCGCCATCGGCGAGGAGCACGATTTCGACGCCGAGGACTGGTGGTTCTCCTGTCGCGTGCCGGCGAGCGGATCGGGCCGGCACCTGCTCGTGCTCGGCGGCCTGGCGACGCGCGCCGACGTGTGGCTCGACGGCCGACACCTCGTGCACTCGACGAGCATGTTCGTGCGCCACGAGGTTCCCCTCGGGAACCTCAGAGCCGGGAGCAGGCTCGTCATCCGCTGCGCCGCGCTGGCGCCGATGCTCACCCGACGCGGGCCACGGGCGCGGTGGCGGTCGAGCCTCGTCGAGCACCAAGGGTTGCGCAGCTGGCGCACGTCGTTCCTCGGCCGCGTCCCGGTCTGGCCGAAGACGGGCGCTCCCGTCGGGCCGTGGCGAGCCGTGCGCATCGAGCCGCTCAGCCCGGGAAGGCTCGAGGTCGGCTGGCTGGCCGCCAGCTACCTCGACGGGGCCGGGCAGCTCGAGCTCTCGGCGCGCCTGCACGACGGCCCCGGTGCCGGCGTGCCCGGGCCGGGCGACCGGTCCGTGCTCACCTGCCGCGGGCCACGAGTCGCCCGTCCGGCTGGAACGCACCGACGACGGCACGTGGCGGCTGACCGCGTCGATGCGGCTCGCCGGGGTCGAACCCTGGTGGCCGAGGCCGCACGGCGAGCCGGCGCTGCACGAGGCCGAGCTCGTCCTCGGCGAGCGCGTCGTCCCGCTCGGGCGGGTCGGCTTCCGCCGTGTCGAGCTCGACCGGCGCGACGGAGCCTTTGCCCTGTCGTGCAACGGCACGCGCCTGTTCTGCCGGGGCGTCGCCTGGTGGCCCGCCGATCCCGTGTCCCTCGCGGCCACCCCCGAGGCGACGCGCAGCGGGCTCGCCGAGATCGCCTCCAGTGGCTTCGACCTCGTGCGCGTCAGCGGTTGGACCTGCTACGAGAACGAGGCGTTCTTCGATGCCTGCGACGAGCTCGGCCTGCTCGTGTGGCAGGACCTCATGTTCGGGACGCTCGACCTTCCCGCCGACGAGGAGCTCGCCGCCCTCGTCGGGCGCGAGCTCGAGGATGCACTGACACCCCTGGCCCGCCACCCCTCGCTAGCGTTGGTGTGCGGGTCGAACGAGGGCGAGTCCCAGCCGGCGATGCTCGGGCTGGCGACGGCAGGGCGCGAGCTCGAGCTGATCGAGCGCCTGTTGCCGGCTGCCGCCGCCCGGCTGCTCCCCGAGGTGCCCGTCGTGAGCTCGAGCCCGAGCGGTGGCACGCAGCCCTTCTATCCCGGCGATGGGACGTGCCACTACTTCGGCGTCGGCCATTACCGGCGCCCGCTGGCCGACGCCCGGCTGTCGTCGGTGCGCTTCGCCAGCGAATGCCTCGCGCTCAGCGCTCCTCCCGGGCGGGCCGCCACGGACCGCTTCACCGGTGCCGTGCACCCCATCCGCGACCCGCGCTGGCTCGCCGCCGTCCCCCACGACCCCGGCACGGCGTGGGACTTCGCCGACGTCACGGACCACTACCTCCGCGAGCTGTTCGGGCTCGACCCCGTAGCGCTTCGCGGCGACGACCCCGAGCGCTACCTCGCGCTGCAGCGCGCGACGACCGCCGTCGTGTTCGAGCGCGTGCTCGCCGAGTGGCGACGTCCCGGCTCGAGCTGCGCCGGTGCGGTGCTCACCACCTGGCGCGACCAGCTGCTCGGCCCGGGATTCGGGCTGCTCGACAGCCTCGGCAGTCCCAAGTCGACCTGGTACGCCGTGCGGCGGGCGCTCGCGCCCGTCGGGTGCCTGCTCGTCGACGAGGGTCTGAATGGCTTGCACCTGCATCTGTGCAACGACCGACCCGAACCGCTCGAGGCGCGCGTCGTCGCCACCCGGTTCGCCGAGGGCGAGCGGCTGCTCGAGTCGGGCGAGCGGACCGTCTCGGTGGCGGGTCGAGGCGCCCTGTCGCTCGCCGTCGACGAGCTCTTCCCCGGCTTTCGCGACCTCACCTTCGCCTATCGCTTCGGGCCGGCCGAGCACGACGTGATCGGCGTGGAGGTGAGCTGCGGCGGCTCGACGATCGCCCAGCTCGTCCACCTCCCCCTCGGGCTGCGCGCGCGCCGTCGAGCCCGACCTCGGCCTCGAGGCCCGGACCGAGCCGGCGGGCGACGGGCAGGTTCGTGCTCGAGGTGTCGAGCCGTCGCTTCGCGCAGCTCGTCGAGGTCGACGCCGAGGGCTACCGCGCCGAGGACTCGTTCTTCGACCTCCTCCCGGGCGCGTCTCGCCGCCTCCTGCTTGTCCCCGACGACGAGCAGGCCCGTGCCGGCGCGGCGCTCCCCCAGCCGCCCCGTGTCCTCGTCCGGCCGCTCAACTGCTCGACGCCGACGCGGGCGACCGCCGCCCCGGCCGGGCCGCGCCCTGCGGCTGCGGAGCCGCCCCCTCCGGTGGTCGAGGCTCCCCCTCCGGTCGTCGAGGCTCCCCCTGCGGTGGTCGAGGGTCTCCCTGCGGCTGTCGAGGGTCCCCTGGCTGTCGAGGGTCCCCCGGCTGTCGAGCCCCGACCGCCGGCGGCACGGTGAGCGTCCTCGCCGCGCCACGCCACGGCCGGCAGACGCCGACGGAGGCCACGCTGGCCGCCTGGCGCAGCGAGCTCGGGCGCAGCAGCCGGCTGTGGAGCGGCGGCGGCCGGCACAGCGTGGAACCCGAGCGGTGGCTGACCCTGAGCGGCAGGGCCGCCGTCGACTACAACGTCGCCTGCTGCCACGGTCCCGACCGGGCCGACCTCGAGCGTTCGCTCGCCGAGCTGAGCGAGCTGCGCCGCCCGGCGATCGTGATGGTCGCCGGCGCCGCGCTCGGCGGTGTCTCGGTGCTCGCCGACCCGGCTGGGTGTGCATCGGCACGGACCCCTTCATGCGCCTCGGCCTCGAGCATGACGGCGGCGGCGGGACGGCGACGGCGCCGGCGAGCCGGCAGGCGAGCGCGACGCCGCGGCGCCCATCCTGCTCGGGCTCGAGGGGGTGCGCGAGCTGCGCCGGGCGATGGAGGACGCGTTCTGCGTCCCACCCGAGCTGGCCGAGCTGGCGCTGCCCGACACCGCGGCGACCGACCACCCCGCCCACGAACCCGACTTCGAGGCATGGGGGTTGTACCAGGACGGGTCGCTCGTCTCGGGCACGGCGCTCGTGCGCAGCGGCGAGAGCGTCTGCGTCTGGTCGATGGCCACGCCGCCCGAGCTCCAGGGCCGCGGCTACGGCCGCCGCCTGCTCGCCGGCGCGCTCGGCGATGTCGCGGCGCGGGGCGCTCGCGAGTGCCTGCTCATCGCCTCGCCCGCCGGGCAGCGCCTCTACCGCGCGCTCGGCTTCGACCTGCTCGAGCACTGGCAGCTCTGGACGCGCCCGCGCTGGGTGCTCGCCTAGTCCCGCCACACGCCGGCCCCGGCGGCGCCGGCCGACCCCTGCGGCACCGCTGCCGCGGCGCCCGCCGCCCGGTGGGCGCCGCACGCCCGGGCCGGTCTGCCGCTTCCGCTGAATGGCCCATGGGTGAGCAACTTGGCGCACCCGCTGGCACCCGCGACCGTGCGGCCGGGGGCCGCGCCGAGGCGCTGTCTGCTTCATCCGGCCCGCCCGCATCCACCCTCTCGTCGGATGCTGCCAATCCGTGCCCCTCCTGTTATGGGCCGATTAGCCCCCGCCACCACACGATTGTTCCGAACGTGTTGCGGAGAATGCAGTGACATGCCGAGTGGAACCGACCTTCTCGAACCGGTCCTGTCGCGCCCGACGGTGGCTCCCCGCGAGCAGTCCGGCGTCGGTCTGCGCCGGTTCAGCCCGTCGCCGGCGACGCGCCCGGTCGCCGACGTCACCCTCGTCCTCGCCGACGGCCACCCCGTCCTCTGCGACGGGCTCTCGTCCTGCCTCGAGCACGTGCCCGGACTCCGCGTGCTCGGGACGGCGACGTCGCTCACCAACCTCGAGCGCCTCGTCAGCGGCCACCGGCCGCGGCTCGTCGTGCTCGGCGAGAGCTTCGCCGGCGTGACGAGCGCGGAGGTCGTCGCCCGGCTGAAGAAGGTGCAGCCGGCGTCGATCGTCGTCGCCCTCGTCGGCGACGCCCGCGTCTGCGACGTCGGCCGGCTGCTGGCCGCCGGCGCGAGCGCGTTCGTGCTCAAGCGCGCCCCGCTCGAGGAGCTCGTCACGGCGATCAGCTGGGCGTCGCGAGGCGAGATGTGGGCCTCCCCGAGCCTCTTGCCGCGTCTCATCGACGACGTCGGCACGAGGGCTCGCGGCACGCGTTCGTCGGGCAGGCTGGCGGCGCTCAGCGCCGCGAGAGCTCGAGGTGCTGCGCCTGATGACCGACGGCCTCGACAACTCCTCCATCGCGACGCGCATGTACCTATCGCTCAACACCGTGCGCACCCATGCTCGCAACATCCAGCGCAAGCTCTGCGTGCGCTCCAACGTCGCCGCCGTCGCGGTGGCACTGGAGGAGGGCCTCACCCCCGAGGGGTGATCCTGCGTCCAGCGACGCGCTCCGCCCGCTCGGCGAGGCGGGGGGCGCGCAGCTCCTCGCACAGCTCGGGGAAGTCCGCCTGCGGGCCGGTCCAGGTCAGCTCGCCCACCCCGCCGAGGCTCACCGAATCGCAACGCAGCGTCGCGAGCAACAAGAACAGCTCCGCCAGCGGGCGGTGCTCGCGCAGCGTCGCGCCGAGGGCCGGCGCGCTGCGTACCCGGCGGCGCAGCGCCGGGTCCCAGTCTCCGGCGTCGTCGGGAATGGCCGACAGGTGCTCGTAGGTGGCGAGCACGCTCGCCGCCGACTGCTTGCCCCAGCCCGCCAGGCCCGGGAAGCCGTCGGCCGAGTCCCCGACGAGCGCCAGCCAGTCGGGGATCGAGGCCGGGGAGACGCCATAGCGGGCGCGCACGCCGTCCTCGTCGAGCACCGTCCCGCTGCGGCGGTCGAGCTGGACGACGCGCTTGGCCCGCACGCACTGGGCAAGGTCCTTGTCGGGCGTGCAGACGAGCACCTGCTCGACGGCCGCCTCGCCCGCCGCGCGCGGCGGCGAGCGCTGCGAGCGCGTCGTCGGCCTCGTACTCGACCATCGCGTAGACGCGCACGCCCATCGCGCCGAGCGCTTCCTCGAGCAGGCCGAACTCCGCGCTGAGCAGCGGGTCGACACCCGAGCCGTCCTTGTAGCCGGGCCACAGCTCGTTGCGGAAGGACTCGATGACGTGGTCGGTGGCCACGCCGAGGTGCGTCGCGCCCTCCTCCAGCATCGTGAGCACCGAACCGAGCACCCCGACGGTCGCCGACACCTCACGCCCGGAGCGCGACTCGTGCGGCGGCCTGCCGAAGTGGTAGCGGAACAGCTCGTAGGTCCCGTCGACGAGGTGGACGCGCACGGCGCAACCGTAGGCCGCGGCGACGTGCCGGGCGGTAGCCTGAGCGCGTGCGCGCCGCCCCCGCCGAGCCGTCCGAGGTGATCTCGGCCGGCGGCGCCGCAGCGCTGCGGCTGAGCCGGGCCGACCTCGTGATGCGGCGCATCCTGCTCGTGCCCGACACGCCACCGGCACGCCGGCGCGACGTCCACCGCCTCTTCTCGACGGGCATCCTGCTCTCCGCGTTGCGCTGCCTGCTCACCTACGTCCTCTTGCCGATCGTGGCCCCGCTGCTCGGGGTCGCCACGGGGCTGGCGCCCGCGATCGGGCTGCCGCTCGCCGTGGTCGCGCTCGGCTTCGACGTCATCGGGATGCGCCGCTTCTTCCTCGCCAACCACAAGTCGCGCTGGGCGATGGCGGGGATCTACCTCGCGGTGATGGCCCTCGTCGTGGCGCTGATGGCGATCGACATCGCCGACCTGGTGCGCTGAGGGCTCAGGCGCCCCGGGCTGGACATCGCCGACCTGGTGCGCTGAGGGCTCAGGCGCCCCGGGCTGGACATCGCCGACCTGGTGCGCTGAGGGCTCAGGCGCCCGGGTCGCCCGGCAGGCGGCGCCTGCTGCGCCAGGCCCAGCGCAGCGGGGCAGCGAGGCACGCCCCGGCGAGCACGAGCACCGCAGCTGCCGGCGTGCCGACGAGCACCCTCGCGGCGAGGAAGCCGAGCACGAGCAGGACGAGGGCGAGCAGCCGCGAGGCGCCGGAGGCCGGTCGCTCGGCGAGCGCCGGGTCGAGGCGGTGGGCCAGCCCCTCGAGGCGGTCGCCGCCGCTCAGCCGCGCGCCGAGCAGCCGCAGCACCCCGCGCAGGTCGGCAAGCGCGGTCTCGAGGACGCGCACCCGGGAGTCGGGGTCGTCGACCCAGTCGACGGGCACCTCGTGGATGCGCAGCCCGTTGCGCTCGGCGAGCACGAGCAGCTCGGTGTCGAAGAACCAGCTCTCGTCGCGCACCGCCGGCAGCAAGGCACGCGCCTCGTCGGCGCGCATCGCCTTGAAGCCGCACTGGGCGTCGGAGAACTCGCTGCGCAGCACGAGGCGCAACAGGGCGTTGTAGCAGCGCGAGATCACCTCCCGCTTCGGCCCGCGGCGCACCTGGGCGCCCGGCGCCAGCCGGCTGCCGATCGACACGTCGCTGTGACCGGAGAGCAGCGGCGCGACGAGCGGCAAGAGCGCCTTCAGGTCGGTCGACAGGTCGACATCGGTGTAGGCGACGACGACCGCCTCGCTCGCCGACCACGCGGCACGAAGCGCCCGTCCCCGGCCCTTGCGCTCGAGGCGCATCGCCCGCACGCCGGGCACCTCGGCGGCCAGTCGCGACGCCACCTCCCAGGTGCGGTCGTTGCTGGCGTTGTCGACGACGGTGATCACCGCCGGGAAGGGGATGGTGCGGTCGAGGTGACGCCGGAGACGGTGCACACAGGGTGCAAGGTCGCGCTCCTCGTCGTGGACGGGGACGACGACGTCGAGCACCGGCACGCCGAGCCCGGCCGGCGGGGCGACCGTGCCGGCGGGCGGCGGCGCGAGCCGGCGCAACGGCACGGCGGCGCGCTGCGCCGGCGTTGAGGCCCGGTCGTCCCCGAGCGCGCTCGGAGGGTCGAGATCGGTCGTGGTCATGCGAGCAGGCTCGGTTGCCGCCCTGGGTCGCCGCTGTGCGGCTCACGTGCGCCGGGCGTGACTGCCGGCCGCCCGCCTCCGGCGGCGGCAGGTCACAGCTCGGCCGCGTTCCCGCCACAGCGCGCGCGCTCGAGCGCGCCCGTCGAGGGTGGGGCAACCGCGGCGCACGGCCGTGGCGCGGTCGCGTGCGGATCGCCGGCGACGCGCCGGCACGACCCGGACGCCCGGCAGCCAAGGAGGAGTCGATGTCGACGGCAGTGAGCGACGAGATGGTCGGCGGAGCGACCGATCTGATGCCGCCGGGCGTGAGTTCCCCGGCGCGACGGGGTGGCGAGCCGGCTCGCCCGCGTCCTGGCCGGCGCGCCTTGGTTCGAAGGCCGAGCGCCGAGTCCCTCGCCGTCGTGGGGCTGCTGGCCGCCACGGCGGCCTGTTACCTGTGGGGGCTCGATCGCCAGGGCTTCGCCAATTCCTTCTACGCCGCAGCGGTCGAGGCCGGCACGAAGAGCTGGAAGGCGTTCTTCTTCGGCTCCTTCGACTCCTCGAACTTCATCACCGTCGACAAGCCGCCGGCCTCGCTGTGGGTGATGGAGCTCTCGGCCCGCCTGTTCGGGCTGAGCTCGTGGAGCATCCTCGTGCCCCAGGCGCTCGAGGGCGTCGCCTCGGTCTTCCTGCTCTACCGCATCGTCCGACGCTGGTTCGGGTGGCGAGCCGGCGTGCTCGCCGGAGCGCTGCTCGCCACGACACCGGTCGCCGCCCTCATGTTCCGTTACGACAACCCCGACTCGCTGCTCGTGCTGCTGCTCCTTGCCGCGACCTGGGCGAGCGTGCGCGCGATCGAGGACGGCAGGACGCGCTGGCTGCTGCTCGCCGGTGCCTTCCTCGGCACGGGCTTCATCACCAAGATGCTGCAGGCCTTCGTCGTCGTGCCCGCCCTCGGCTGCGCCTACCTCCTCGCCGGGCCGCACCGCCTCGGCCGTCGCGTCCGGCAGCTGCTCGCCGGCGGGCTCGCCCTCGTCGTCTCGGCGGGCTGGTGGGTCGCCGCCGTGCAGCTCACCCCGGCCGCCGACCGGCCGTACGTGGGGGGATCGACGGACAACAGCGAGCTCAACCTGATCTTCGGCTACAACGGCTTCGGCCGGCTGACCGGCAACGAGACCGGCAGCGTCACCGGGATCGGGTCGGCGGTCACGTCGCGGAGCGTGTGGGGCCCGACCGGGATCGACCGCATGTTCCTCTCGAGCTTCGGCGGCCAGATCTCCTGGCTGCTGCCCGCCGCCCTGGCGCTCGTCGTGGCGGGCGCCTGGGTCACCCGGCGCCGCCCGCGCACCGACCGGCTGCGCGCCGCGCTCGTGCTCTTCGGCGGCAGCCTGCTCGTCACCGACCTCGTGTTCAGCTTCGGGCAGGGCATCATCCACCCCTACTACAGCGTCGCGCTCGCCCCTCCGATCGCTGCGGTCGTGGCCATCGGGGTGACGCGGTGCTGGGAGCAGCGACACCGCCTCACCGCCCGGCTGCTGCTCGCCGCCCTCGTCGCCGGCACCGCGGCGTGGTCCTTCGTGCTTCTCGACCGAAGCCCGTCCTGGCTGCCGTGGCTGCGGGTCGCCGTGCTCGCCACCGGGGCCGCGGCGGCGCTCGCCCTCCTTATCGCGCACCGCCTGAGGGGTCGCTGGCGGTTGCTGCTCGCCTCGTGCGGGATGGCCAGCGCACTGGCCGGGCCGGTTGCGTACACCCTCGACACCGTCGCCACGCCCTCGAGCGGGGCCCTGCCCTCCGCCGGGCCGGCTCTCGCCGGGGCCTTCGGCGGACCCGGCGGCTTCGGCGGCCCGGGCGGCTTCGCTGGCCGGGGCGGCTTCGCTGGGCGCAACGGCCTCGTTGGGCGCGGCGGCTTCGGTGCTGCGAGTGGCGGCGGCGGCCCGGGCGGCGCCGCGGGCCCGGGCGGCGCCGTGGGTGCCGCCGGCGGCAGGGCCTTGCCCGGTCCGCCCGGATCGGGCTCGGGCAGCGCGCCGGGCGCGCCGGCGAGCCGCGCCGGGCAGAGCGGGACCGGCCCGGGCGGCACCTTCGCCGGCGGCGTGGGCGCGCCGGCGGGCGGTCCGGGCGCCGGCTTCGGCGGAGGGAGCGGGCGGCGCGGCGCGTCGGGCGCGGGCGGCCTGCTCACCGCGAGCACTCCCGGGAAGGCGCTCGTCCGCCTGCTCGAGGGCGACGCCTCGGGCTACCGCTGGGTCGCGGCGACCGTCGGGTCGAACACCGCGGCGGGCTACCAGCTCGCCAGCGACGACCCGGTGATGGCGATCGGCGGGTTCAACGGCACCGACCCCGCGCCGACGCTGACGCAGTTCGAGCGCGACGTGCGCGACCGCGAGATCCACTGGTTCATCGCCGGTGGCGGCGGGGCTGGCCCGGCGGCCAACGGCACGAGCACGACCGACGTGGCGGCCGAGATCACCTCCTGGGTCGAGGCGCACTTCACAGCCCGCACGGTCGACGGGGTGACGGTCTACGACCTGTCGCCAGGATCGACAGGCTGAGCCGGGGCCACGCCCGGGTCGGGAGGCGGCTCGGGCGTGCCCTCGGAGCGGGGTGGCGCGAGCGGCAGGCGCACGACGACGGTGGCGCCGCCGCCCGCAGGCGATCGCAGCGAGGCGCTCCCACCGTGCGCCTCGGCGATCGCCCGGACGATCGCCAGGCCGAGGCCGGCGCCCCCGCTCGAGCGGGCGCGCGAGGCATCGGCTCGGAAGAATCGCTCGAAGGCCCTCGCCGCCTGGTCGGCGGTCAGACCCGGGCCCTCGTCGGCCACCTCGACGACGGCCTCGTCGCCCTCGCTGCGGATCCGCACGGTCGCCGGCGTGCCCGGCGGGGTGTGGGCGCGCACGTTGGCCAGCAGGTTGTCGAGCACCTGACGGAGCTGCACGTCGTCGCCGGGCACCTCGACGGCGTCGGACGCCTCGAGGCGCACCGGCCAGTCCGGCCCGACCGTGCGCGCCGTCTCGACCGCCCCCGCGGCGACGTCGACGAGCTCCACCCGCTGGCGGCGCAACGGCCGGTGCTCGTCGAGGCGGGCCAGCAGCAGCAGGTCCTCGACGAGACGGGCCATGCGTGCCGCCTCGACGCGGATCCCGCGCATCAGGCGCGGCAGGTCCTCCTCGTGCCCGGCGCTGCGCTCGAACAGCTCGGCGTAGGCCGACACCGCCGCGATCGGCGTGCGCAGCTCGTGCGAGGCGTCGCCGACGAAGCGGCGCAGCCGCTCCTCCGAGGCGCGGAGCTCGCCCTCGGTGGCGTCCCGCTCGGCGAAGGCCTGCTGGATGCGCGGCGAGCATGGCGTTGAGGGCGCGGGCGACGCGCCCGACCTCGGTGCGCGGGTTCTCCCCCGGCACGCGGTCGTCGTAGTCGCCCCCGGCGATCGCCTCCGCCGTCGACTCGACGCGCCGCAACGGCAACAGCTCGCGGAAGACCAGCCACCAACCGAGCGCCAGCGCGACCGCGAGCGCCCCCGCCGTGACGGCGAGCTCGATGTCGACCAGACGACCCAAGGTGCTGTCGGTCCCCCGCAGCGGGAGGGCGAGCACCAGCTGATCGCCCTTCAGCGGGCCCTCCCGTAGGACCGAGGCGCGGACGCGGAACGGCGGGCCGTCGGCCTCAGCCGGCGGAGCGCTGAAGAACGCGGCCAGGTCGGGGCCGTCGGGATGGAAGCCAGTGATGCGCTCGGGCAGTTTGGGCGAGTACGGCGCCGCACCCGGCTCGTAGGCGGGGCAGGAGTCGCCGTCGACCACCCTGCCCTCCGGCGTGCGCACCTCGATGAAGGCCCCCGGGGCATCGCCGCTCTCGCTGCTCTGCCTGCAGAGCTGCTCGCCGCTCGGCGGGCCGGAGGACGACGGAGCACCGGGCCGCGGCCCGCCGCCGGGTGCGCCTCGCGGGCCGGGCGGCACCGGCCCACCCGACCCCCCCGACGCACCCGCCCTCCTGTCGTCGCTGTCGGGCTCGCCCGCCCCCTGCGGCGACTGCCCGGCGAGGGTGCGCTCGATCGGGATGTGCGCGCTCTCGAGGTTGGCGTCCACCTGGTTGACCAGCACGGCGCGAAGCGACCCGTACGTGAGGAGGTCGGCGACGAGCAGCGCGAGGAAGGCCACCACGCTCACGGTGAGCACGAGCCGGCGCGAAGCGACATCGCAGGCAGGCGTCCGGCTAGGCGGCCGCCGGGATCCTCGCCGCGGGACGGGAGCGTCGACGGTCCGGGTGCACGAGCGGGCACGGTACCGCCCGCCGGCTCGCGCCACGGTTCGGCGCCGGTCCGCTACGAGCCCGCAGGCGCCTCCGGCTCGCGCAGCACGTAGCCGACCAGGCGGATCGTGTGGATGAGCGGCGGGCCGAGCGCTTCCAGCTTGCGGCGCACGTAGCGGACGTAGGTCTCGACGATGTTCTGGTTGCCGCCGAAGTCGTAGTGCCAGACGTGGTCGATGATCTGGTCCTTGGAGAGCACCCGTCGCGGGTTGAGCATGAAGAGCCGCAGCAGGTTGAATTCCGTCGCGGTCAGGCGAACGGTCGTCCCGCCGCGCCACACCTCGTGGGTCTCCTCGTCCATCTCGAGGTCGGCGAAGGTGAGCCGCGGCGCCGCACGTTCGGGCGGTGACGACCGGCGCAGCAGCGCCTTGGTGCGCGCCACGACCTCGGCGAGCGAGAAGGGCTTGGCGACGTAGTCGTCGCCCCCCGCGCCGAGGGCGGCGACGAGGTCGTCGATCTCGCCCCGTGCGGTGAGGAAGAGCACCGGCACCTTGACGCCGTCGGCGCGCAGCCGGCGCGTGATCTCGAGGCCGTCGAGGTCGGGGAGCATCACGTCGAGCACGACGAGGTCGTAGCGACCGTTCTGTGCCTTGGCGAGCGCATCGAGGCCGCGGCTGGCGGTGTCCACCTCGAGCCCCTCGTAGCGAAGGATCGTCGCCACCGAGTCGAGGATCGAGGTCTCGTCGTCGACGACGAGGACACGCGCTCGCTGCTCGCTTTGTGTCATGTGGCCCGGTTCCTGTCCTCGTGTGCCGTGCGGGACGCGGTCCGGGCCCGCATCGGTCCCGCGTGCGGCCCGGCGGCGGGAGTGTACCGAGCGCCGCCGTGTCCAGCCGATTCTCAGCGGACTCCCGGTCTGGGTCGCGGCCGGCGGCCAGTGGCGCGCTGTCCACTGGGGACGTCACCTGAGGACGGGAGCCACGAGATGGACGAGATGGAACAGCATCGAGCGTCCCCGGCGCACTCGAACCGAACCGGAGCGTGGGCGAGCTGCGAGACCGGCGCGGCGGCGGTTGCGCCGGACCACCGTTGCGCTCGCAGCGGGTGCCTCGGCAGCGACCGTCGCGCTCGGCCTCGCCGTCGCCACGGCGATCCCGGGCACGACCTCGAGCGCGACAGTGCGCACCACGACGAGCCGGACCGTGGCGCCAGCGGAGAGCTCAGCCAAGCGCTCGGCGCGAGCCGCCACGGTCACCTCCGGCTCCGGCACGGGCTCGAGCAGCACGACCTCGCCGAGCAGCACGACCTCGCCGAGCAGTACGACCTCGCCGCGGAGCAGCACGTCGTCGAGCAGCAGCACGTCGTCGAGCAGCAGCACGACGACCACGACGACCGCCCCGAGCACGGGCTCGACGTCCTCGAGCGCGGCGACGTCGGGAGGGAGCTGAGATGCCCATCCGCACGGCGTCCGCCGCAGGGCGCGGCGAGCCGGCCCGGCACTCCGCCGGCGGCGGCACGGGCTCGCTCGCCCCGGCGCAACCGCCCGCCAGCGCCCGCTTCGCTGCGCTCGGCTCGCTCGCCGTCGTGTCGACGTCCGATGCTGCCGCGCTCGCCGAAGCGTCGGAGCTGCTGGCCTACGAGCTGGCGCAGGTCGACGCCGCGGCGAGCCGATTCCGCCTCGACTCCGAGGTGTGGCGGCTCGCCGCGGCGGCGGCAAGCCGCTCGAGGTCGAGCGAATCTGCTCATGTCGATGGTGCGCGCCGCTTGCGAGGCGGCGGAGCTGACAGGGGGGCGGTCGACCCCACCGTCGGCGAGGCACTGAGCCGGCTCGGCTACGACCGCGACTTCGCCGACGTCGTCCCGTTCGGGCCGGCGCCCTGCGGCGTTCCGCCGATCCCGGCGGGCTGGTGGACCGTGGAGGTCGACCCGCCTCGGCGCACGGTGTCCGTGCCGGCCGGGGTCGTGCTCGACCTCGGCTCGTCCGGCAAGGCCTTCGCCGCGGACCGCTCCGCCCACCTCCTCGCGCAGCGATGCGGCGCGGGGTGCTCGTCAGCCTCGGCGGCGACGTCGCCGTCGCCGGCGACCCGCCCCGCGACGGCTGGCACGTCTCGATCGACGAGCGAAGCGACCGCGAGCCAGGCGACGCCCGCCGTGCGGTGCGCATCGAGCGCGGCGGCCTGGCCAGCTCGAGCACGGTCGTGCGCCGCTGGTCGCGCGGCGGCCGGCGCATGCACCACGTGGTCGACCCCTGGACCGGTGAGCCTGCCGCCGCGTCGTGGCGCCTCGTCAGCGTCGCCGCGCCGAGCTGCCTGCTCGCCAACGCGGCGAGCACCGCGGCGATCGTCTGGGGCGCCGGAGGCCCGCGATCGTCTCGCCGGCCTCGGCTTCCGGCGCGCCTCGTCGCCGCCGACGGCACGGTGACCGTCCTCGGCGGCTGGCCCGCCGGCGAGCGGGGCGAGGGAGCGCTGCCATGAGCTCGATCGACCTGTGGTACACGACGCGTGCACGGGCATCGCCGCGCTGGCCTGCTCTCGGCGACGATGGTGCTCGGCCTGCTCACCGCCGGCAGGACGAGCTCGCCGCGCTGGCCCGGCTTCGCCCGCGCCGAGCTGCACAAGCGCCTCTCGGCGGCGACGCTGGTCTTCCTGGCCATCCACGTCCTCACGAGCGTGGTCGACACCTACGTCGCCGTCGGTTGGGCCTCGATCGTCCTGCCCTTCGACTCGGGCTACCACCGCTTCTGGACCGGGCTCGGCACCGTCGGCGTCGACCTGCTCGTCGCGGTCGATCGTCTCGAGCGCGGTGCGCCGCCACATCCCCGCCCGGCTGTGGCGTGCCCTGCATTGGCTCGCCTACGGCAGCTGGCCCGTGGCGGTGGCGCACGCCGTCGGGATGGGCAGCGACATGCGCCTCACCCTCGTCGACGCACTGGTCGCCGTGTGCGTCGCCTCCGTGCTCGCGGCGATGGCGTACCGCGTCCGGTGGGCTCGGAGGGCGTGCCCCGCCGTCGGGCAGGGCGCGGTGAGGCCGCTCGCCGCCTACCGCCTGGGGCACAGCGCGGGCATCGCCACCCTGCGCGAGGGGCGCCACGCCGCCGCCGGGCCGGCCGACACCCGACCCGCCACCGTGTCGACAGGAGACTCAGATGCCGACCTCGCTCGCAACCACACCGACCTCGCTCGGAGCACCGACCTCGCTCGCAGCACCCCCTCGCCCACCGAAGCCACGCCCGGCGCTACCGGTCGACGGCTCGATCGCCCTCGGCGCCACCTGCGCCCCGCGACTGCTGGCCGGGCCGCTCGGCGGCATGGGAGCGAGCCTGCGCGAGCACGTCGCCGTGCACGGGCCGCTCGCGCTCCCCGCCGGCGGGCGCGGCACGCCGGCCGGTGGCGACCGGCGTTGGGCGGACTGGCTGCTCGACGAGGTCGAGGGCGCGTCGCTGTCCGGCAGGGGCGGCGGCGGATTCCCGAGCGCCCGCAAGCTCGGCGCGGCCGTCGACGGCGGGGCGGCCACGATCCTCGTCAACGCGATGGAAGGGGAGCCGGCGAGCAGGAAGGACCACGTGCTGTTGCGTCGTGTCCCCCATCTCGTCCTCGACGGCGCCGAGCTCGCTGCGGTGGCGACGGGAGCGACGCGGGTGCTCGTCTGCCTTGCCGCCGACCGGCCGGGCACGGCGCTGTTGATCGAGGAGGCGATCGCCGAGCGGCGCCTCGCCCGAGAGCCTCGCCGTGGAGGGCCCTCGGTCGAGGTCTGCCCGATCACCGGCCGCTACGTCGCCGGCGAGGAGTCGGCGCTCGTCGCCGGCGCGGCGGCGGCCCCGCGCTGCCCACGCACCGCGCCGACAAGTCCGTTCCCCTGCGCATCGGCCGCAGCCCGGTGCTCGTGCACAACGCCGAGACGCTGGCCCACCTCGCCCTCATTGCCCGCCACGGCGCAACCTGGTTCCGCGGTGTCGGGTGACACCCGCCACCCCGGCACGGCGCTCGTCACGGTGTCGGGAGCGATCTCTCGCCCAGCCGTGCTCGAGGTGGCGACGGGCACGCCGCTCGGCGACATCCTCCGCGTTGCCGGCATCTCGAGCGGGCTCGGCGGTGTGCTCGTCGGCGGCTACGGCGGCACGTGGCTGCCGCCCTCGGCCCTCGCTGCGCCGTGGTCGCCAGCCGGGCTCGCGCCGCACGGCGCCTCCCCGGGCGCCGGCGTGCTCGTGGCGCTCGGGCGGGAACGCTGCGGGCTGGCCGAGACGGCACGCATCGCCGCCTACATGGCGGGCGAGAGCGCCGGCCAGTGCGGCCCGTGCGCCTTCGGCCTGCCTGCGATCGCCGCCGACCTGGCGACGATCGCCGCGCCCGACGGTGGGGGGGACACGGCGCGAGAGGCGCACGCTCGCCTGTTGCGCCGCTGCGACCTGGTCGAGGGGCGCGGGAGCGTGCCGCCACCCCGACGGCGTGGCGCGCCTGGTGCGCAGCGCTCTCAGCGTCTTCGCCGCCGACCTCTCGTCCCACCTCGCCGCATGTCCCTGCCCTGCCGCCGGCGCGGTTCGCGCTGCCGGCCTCCCCGCCGCCGGCGGGCACCGCTTCGCCGAGGTGCGCTGACGTGGCCGCAAGACTGCGGCTCGATCCCATCGCCTGCGACGGCTTCGGGTGGTGCGCCGAGCTGCTACCCGAACGGATCAGCCTCGACGAATGGGGCTACCCGGTGCTCGACGGGGAGCTGCTCGAGGGCGAGCTGCTCGAGCTTGCACGGCGCGTGGTCGGCGCCTGCCCGCGGCGGGCGCTCTCCCTCGTCGCTGCGAGCGCTGCCATGTCCGGCACCGGGACGGGCGCCGGCCGCCTCGGCCCGGCTCGAGATGCCGCCCGGCCCGGCGTGGCCGCTGGCGCGCCGTCGCCCGCAGCCGCTCAGCGCGCCGGCAGGGCGTTGGCTCGCACCACCTCGGAGTAGTAGCGGGCGCTTGCCTTGGGCGTGCGGGTCTGGGTGCCGAAGTCGACGAACACGAGCCCGAACCGCTTGGAGTAGCCCTCAGCCCACTCGAAGTTGTCGAGCAGCGACCAGCAGAAGTAGCCGCGCAGGTCGACGCCGTCTGCGATCGCCCGCGCTGCGGCCTCGAGGTGGCCGTGCAGGTAGGAGATCCGCTCGAGGTCGTCCACGCCGCCCTCGGGGTCGACGTAGTCGTCGGCGGCCATGCCGTTCTCTGTGATGAAGATGGGCAGCCCGGGCGCCCGCTTGTGCAAGGTGACGAGCAGCTCGTAGAGGCCCTCGGGGTCGATCGGCCAGCCCGACGCGCTCAGCGGGACCTCGTCGCCGATGACCTCGACGATCCCGGAATGGTCGTCACGGCGCTGCTCGCCGCGTCGCAGCTCGTCGCCCGGGTCACGCCAGGAGAGGGTCTGCGGGTTGTAGTAGTTGAGCCCGAGGAAGTCGACGGGCGCGCTGATCGTCTCGAGGTCGCCGTCGAGCACGAGCTCGGCAGGGGGCAGCTTCTCGGGGGGCAGCACCTCGGTCGGGTAGCGGCCCGACACCACCGGGTCGAGGTAGAGCCAATTGTGGGCGGCCTCGCTCTCCTCGGCTGCGCGCCGTGCCTTGGGGTGGGCGGCGCGCACGGTCGTCATGTTGAGGGTGATGCCGACCGGCGTCCCGGCCGGCAGCTCGGCGCGCAGCGCCTGAAGGGCGAGCCCGTGACCGAGCAGCAGGTGGTGGGTCGCGGCGGTCGCCGCGGCGGGTCGGTCCTGCCGGGAGCGTGCACGCCCATGCCGTAACCGAGATTGGCCGCCACCCAGGGCTCGTTGACGGTGATCCAGCGCGACACTGCGTCGCCGAGAGCGCGCCCGACGATCGCGGCGTACTCGGCGAACCGCTCGGCGGTCTCGCGCACCGGCCAGCCCCCGGCGTCCTCGAGGGGCTGGGGCAGGTCCCAGTGGTAGACCGTGGCGACGGGCTCGATCTCACGGTCGAGCAACCCGGCGACGAGCCGGCGGTAGTGGTCGAGCCCGGGCTGATTCACCGCTCCGCTGCCCGTGGGCTGGATGCGCGGCCAGGCGATCGAGAACCGGTAGGCGCGGACGCCGAGCTCGCTCAACAGGTCGAGGTCGCGGTCGAGCAGGCGGTACGAATCGGAGGCGATGTCACCGGTGTCGCCGCGATAGACCTTGCCCGGCGTGTGACTGAACGTGTCCCAGATCGACGGCTGGCGTCCGTCCTCCTCGACCGCCCCTTCGGTCTGGTAGGCAGCCGTCGCGACACCCCAGACGAACCCGTCGGGAAAGGCGACACCGCCCCCGCCGCGGCCTGAGTCACCGACCATCTCGCTCCATCTCCTTGTCCGCGACGGCGCCCGGACGCATGCGCGCTGCCTCCGCCGACAGCAGGCAATGTAAGCGGTTAGCCCTCGAACACGCAAGCAGCCTGTCGCGAGGCCCTGCGTCGAGCCGGTCCTGCCCGGCTCGACCCGACGAGGCGTGGGGCGGTGCGGCGTGGGGCGACACGTGGCTCGCCGGCGGCGGGGATGCCGGGCCCGGCGCCCCGGGAGCGTGCGCGATGCCCGTTGCGCCGGCCACCACGGCGCCGGCCACCACGGCGCCGGCCACCGCGGAGCCGGCCACCGCGGCGCCGGCCAGCGCGGCGCCGGCGACCACGGCGCCGAGCTCTCCCGCGACAAGCAGGTCAGGCGACCGGCGATGTCGTGGATGCGCGCCGTGAGGGCGTTGATCTACATGACCTGCAGTCCCGCCAGCCCCGAGAGCATCGGGTTGAGCGCGATGTCGGGCGGGACGGACTCGCCGACTGCGTCGGTCATCGCTCCGTCGTCCTGATGTCAGCCTGCATGCACCTCGCGTCGTGTACGACGACGACGAACGGTTAAAGCCCGGAATGGCCAGGCGGGAGAGGGCTCAGGAGGCGGTCGGCACCCAGAACCGCAGCTTGCCACGGCGCTCGTCCTCGAACACGCCCCCGGCGTGCTCGATCACCTTGCGCGAGGCGACGTTGGTGACGTCGCAGGTGACCAGAGCGGGATCGACGCCGATGAGCTTGGCCTCGGGGAGCACGGCCTGCAGCATCGCGGTGGCGTGCCCGCGCCGACGTGCCGAGGGGCGGACGTCGTAGCCGATGTTGCCGCCGACCTCGAACAGCCAGTCGTTGAGGCGGTGGCGCACCGCGATCCGGCCGAGGTAGGTGTCGCGCTCGACCCACCACCACGTCGTCGAGGGCACCCGCCCGGGCCGCACGAGGTCTGGCCGTGCGTCGGCGCGCAGTCGAGCCAGGTACTCCTCGAAGCCGTCGTTCGTCGACCAGGCGGGGCCGTACGTTCGGATCTCGTAGCCGATCATCGAGTCGTCCTCCGGGCCCCCCCGGCCCTCGGCGGCAAACTCTGCCATCGCCTCGAGGAACGACGGGCGCAGCCGCGGATCGGGCACCACGAGCCGGGGGCGACCGGCCTCGCCCGCTGTCTGCACAACCGGCATTCAACTGCCTCGCCCACCCCGTCGCAACGCCGGCGCGGCGCGCGCGGCACCACGCTCGAGCCGCCGCGACGGGCCGCCCTGCAAGCGGTGCGCCCGGGCGGCGCTGGCGGCCGGGGGAGGCTGGGAGGTCGGAGCGGCGGGGCGGTTCCTCAGGCGGGGCGCGTGACGAGGAACACCGGGATCGACGCGCTCGGTCCTCTGCTGGTAGTCGGCGTAGGGTGGGTAGGCCTGCACGGCGCGCCGCCACCACTGCTCGCGCTCGTCTCCCGAGAGTTCGCGCGCCTCGGCCTCGAAGGGCTCGGGCCCGTCCTGCAGCGTCACGCGTCGGATCGGCAATCAGGTTGAAGTACCAGCTCGGGTGCGTCGGCGCCCCGCCCTGGGAGGCGACGAGCGCGTAGCTGCCGTCGTGCTCGACGCGCATCAGTGGCGTCTTGCGCAGCTTGCCGCTCGAACGACCGCGGGAGGTGACGATGACGACCGGCAGGCCCGTGTCACGAAGCGTGGCCGCCTCGCGCCCGCCGGAGGCCTCGTAGGCCTCCACCTGGTCGCGCACCCACTGCTCGCTGCTCGGCTCGTACTCTCCCTCGAGTGGCATACGCGCAGCCTACGGCCCGCCGGCGGCCTGCCACATCACCTCGAGCGGGGCGGTCCTTCCCGTGAACAGGCGGAACTGCTCGGCGGCTTGGTGCACGAGCATGCCGAGCCCGCTGCGGGCGCGTGCGCCGCGCTCGGTGCCGGCGAGCACGAAGGGCGTGACGAGGGGGTGGTAGACGAGGTCGTAGAGGACCTGCCCGCCGTGCAGCGCGGCGAGGACCTCGGGCGGGAACGCGCCGGCGGACGCGCCCTGCATACCGAGCGGCGTGGCGTTGACGACGAGGGCCGCACCGGCGAGGTCGCCCGCACCCGCGACCGCGCCCGCAGCCCCGGCGAGCGCGGCCGCGGCCGCGGCGCCGCCCGGCGTCGCGGCCTACGACGAGCACCGACGCCGCGCCAGCCCCGGCGAGGGCGAGCACGACGCTCCGCGCCGCGCCGCCCGTGCCGAGCACGGCGCACACCTGGCCGGCGGGGTCGAAGCCGAGCCCGCCGCGCAGGTCGGCGAGGAAACCGTCGCCATCGGTGGACCGCGCGACGACACCCTCGGGGGAAAGCACGAGGGTGTTGCAGGCGCCGAGCAGCTCCACCTCGGGGCCGCGGACGTCGGCAAGCTGCGCAGCGAGCTGCTTGTGCGGCATGGTCACCGACAGGCCGCGCACGCCGAGGGCCTGCGCGCCGCGGATCGCTGCGACCGCGTGGCCTGCCGGAACCTCGAACGCGACATAGACCCAGTCCATCGCCAGCTGGGCGTAGGCGGCGTTGTGGATGGCCGGAGAGCGCGAGTGACGCACCGGGTCGCCGATCACGCCGACGACCTGCGTGGCGCCGGTCGGAGGCCCCGACAACGGTTCGCCGGCCTGGTGCGCCGGGTCGGGAGACGGGGGGTGCACGCCGCCGGACCCTACCAACGAGCGGAACGCCGGGTTGGCGCCGCGCTTGACGCGCGGTGCGGCGCTCCCTAATGTAAGCGCTTAGCTGTAAGCGGTTAGATGCAGCTGATATTCACACCATGCAGTCGGTGTTCATACAAGGGGGGCTTCTACGGCAACGCTCTACGACGTCGCGCGCCTGGCCGGAGTGTCCACGGCGACGGTGTCACGCGTCCTGCACGGCCACGACCGAGTGAGCCCCGCTACCCGTGATCGGGTCGAGGCGGTGATCGACCAGCTCGGCTACGTCCCCGACAGCTCGGCCCAGAGCTTGTCGCGCCGTCGCAAGGAAGTGATCGGCCTCGTCACCTTGGAGCGTCAGTCCCAGCAGTACGACGTCGAGAGCATGAGCTTGCTCTTCTACGACGAGATCCTGCACGGTGTGGAAGCCTGCCTGCGAGATGCCGGTTGGTCGCTCTTGATCTCGTGCTTCGCCGCCGACGACGAGCGCGGCTATCGCCGCTTGCAGGCGTTGTCGGGCAAGGTCGACGGGCTGCTGATCGGCGAAGGGATCGTTCCCTCCTACCTGCTCGCGCGACTCGCCGAGCGCGTCCCGATCGTCGTGATCGCCGGGAGCCCCGCCGAGCAGGCAGTCGATGTCGTGACGGCCGACAACCGCTCCGGCTCGGCCGCGCTCGTCGCGCACCTCGTGCACGAGCACGGTCGCCTGCGCTTCTTCGCGGTCGACGGGCCGCCGAGCGCCCCCGACTCCCGCGAGCGGCGTGCCGCGCTCGACGAGGTCCTCGCCACCTCCCGCCGGGCGCGCCTTGTCGGCAGCCTCTCGGGCATCTTCAGCGTGCAAAGCGGCGAGGCGGCCGGCGAGTACCTGCTCTCCGAGCACGCCGGCGAGCTGCCCGACGCCGTCGTGTGCGCCAACGACCAGATGGCGATCGGCGTGCTCAAGTGCTTCGCCCGCGCCGGCCTCGACGTCCCGGCTCAGGTGTCGGTGGTCGGCTTCGACGACATCTACCCCGGCAGCCTGCAGCATCCTCCACTCACGACCGTGCACCAACCGATGCGCCAACTCGGCGAGCAGGCCTGCAACCGGCTGTTGGCGCGCCTCGCCGGGCCGGCGCTGCCGCCGGCGGTGCAGGTGCTGGCGACCGAGCTCGTGGTGCGCTCGAGCTGCGGCTGCCCAGCCGGCACCGACGAGCGCCGCCTCGTCGCGCCCCCGCTCGCCGGCGCCACCCGGCCGGCGCGGCGCCTGCGCACGCCGGCGGGGCTCTCACCGAGACTGGGGTCCGGCGCCGCCCGGACAGCGAAGGCCTAGGCGGGAGCCGTGCGTTTCCTCGCGAAGAGTCGTGTTCTACCTCGTCGCCGCCTGGGCGGCCGTGACGGTGAACTTCTTCATCCCTCGCCTCGTGCCCGGCAATCCTGCCGAGACGATCTTCCAGAGCATGCAGAACCTGCAGCCCGGCGCGCTGCACGCGATCGAGGCCGAGTTCGGGATCGGCCACGACGGCAGCCTGTTGCACCAGTACGGCCAGTACCTGTGGGACCTCCTGCACGGCAACCTCGGGCTCTCGACGAGCCAATACCCGGCGTCGGTGACGACGCTGATCGGGGCGACCCTGCCCTGGACGATGATCCTCGTCGGCACCGCCACCGTCATCTCCTTCGTGCTCGGGACCGGTCTCGGTATCCTCGCCGCCTGGCGGAGGAACGGCTGGCTCGACCGGGTCCTCCCGGGCCTCACCTTCTTGCAGGCAACGCCCTACTTCTTCCTCGCGCTGCTCCTCGTCGACGCGGTCGCCCTGCATCTGCACTGGTTCCCGAGCCAGCGAGGCTACGACTTCCCTCCCTACGTGCCCGGCTGGAACTGGGGTTTCATCCAGAACGCCGCCTACCACTCGGTCCTGCCGGCGCTGACCATCATCGCCACGACGATGGCCGGCTGGATGCTGCAGATGCGGAACGTGATGATCACGACGATCGGTGAGGACTACGTGCTCGCCGCCCAGGCAAAGGGGCTGTCGTCGAGGCGAGTCGTGCTCACCTACGCAGCGCGCAACGCCATCCTGCCCCAGCTCGCCGGCTTCGGGCTGGCCCTCGGCTTCGTGGTCTCCGGCGCGCTGCTCATGGAGATCGTCTTCAACTACCCCGGCATCGGATTCCAGCTGTTCAGCGCCGTCCAATCCGACGACTACCCGATGATGCAAGGGATCTTCCTCATCATCGCCCTCGTGGTACTGCTGGCGAACCTCATCATGGACGTCGTCTACGTGTTCGCCGACCCGCGCGCGCGGGCGAGGACGGTCAGCTGATGGCCGTCACCCTCAACCTGCCGAGCACCACGGGCGCCGCCGTCGTCAAGCGCCATCGCTTCAGCACCTGGCGCCAGCTCTCGCCAAAGGCCAAGGTCGGCGCGTACCTGTGCGTGTTCTTCGGCCTCGTGGCTCTCATCGGCCCGTATTTCGCCCCCGACGACCCCTCGGCGCAGCACTCCGTCGCCAACGTGACGCTGCATCCGACTGCAGCGCACCTGTTCGGCCTCACCACCTTCGGCCAGGACGTGCTCTCTCAGATGCTCGTCGGCACGCGCCAGACCGTGGAGATCGGCATCTTCGCGGCGCTGATCGCCACCGTGCTCGCGGTCGTCGTCGGCATCTCGGCCGGCTTCCTCGGCGGGTGGTGGGACGAGGCCCTCTCGCTCATCACCAACGTCTTCCTCGTCCTCCCGGCGCTGCCGCTGCTCATCGTCCTGCTCGGCTACTTCAAGAACGCCAGCAGCCTGCCGGTGATCCTCGTGCTCGGGCTGCTCGGCTGGCCGTGGGGGGCGCGGGTGATCCGCGCCCAGACGCTCACGCTCCGGAACCGCGACTTCGTCGCGGCCGCCCGGGAGACCGGCGATTCCTCCATGCGGCTGATCCTCTTCGAGATCATGCCCAACGAGATCAGCCTGATCGCCGCCAGCTTCGTGAGCACCGTGCTGTACGCCATCGGCACCTCGGTGGCACTCGCCTTCATCGGCGTGCTCAGCGTCAACACCTGGACGCTCGGCACGATCCTCTACTGGGCGAACAGCCAGAGCGCGGTGTTCTCGAACTACTGGTGGTGGTTCATCCCGCCGGGGATCGAGGTCGCCCTGATCGGCACGGGCCTCGTGCTGCTCAACTTCGGCATCGACGAGCTCGGCAACCCGCGCCTGCGAGAGGCTGCCGGCGGTTACCGGATCGGCGGGCGGCGCTGGCGCCCGGCCGACCCGACTCCCGTCGCCCTGGCGGGCGCCCCGCTCGTCCCGCGCACCGCGCTCGGCCGCTTCGCCCATTCCTTCAGCCGCACCGCGGAGCTCGAGCGCAACGGGGCCGGCGGCGCACACGGCCGTAACGGCGACAGGGATCGCGTCGCCGGTGGGCCGCAGGCGGGGGCGGGGCGATGACCGTGACCGCCGGCGAGCCCGACCTCGCCGGCCAGACGGCGTCGAGCGACCCGAGCCGGCCGGTGCTCTCGCTCGAGGACTTCTCGGTCGTCTACCGCACGAGCGGCAGCGACGTGAAGGCGGTCGATCACGTCGACCTCGTGCTCCACGCCGGCGAGGTGGTCGGCCTGGCGGGCGAGAGCGGGTCGGGCAAGTCGACGCTCGCGTACGCTGCCTGCCGCCTCCTGCGCCCCCCGGCCGTGATCACGGGAGGCACGGTGACCTACCACGGCCGGCGGAACCCTGTACCCGTCGACGTGCTCTCCCGCAGCCCGGAGCAGCTGCGCGCCCTGCGCTGGCGGGAGATCGCGATCGTCTTCCAGAGCGCGATGAACGCGCTCAACCCGGTGCTGACGGTCGAGGACCAGCTGCTCGACGTCATCGACGCCCATCTCCGCCTTGCTCGATCGCAGGCTCACGACCGCGTCGTCTCGCTGCTCGACCTTGTGTCGATCCCCCCATCGCGCCTTCGCAGCTACCCGCACGAGCTCTCCGGAGGGATGCGTCAACGGGTGATGATCGCGATGGCGCTCGCCACCGATCCCGAGGTGGTGATCATGGACGAGCCGACGACGGCGCTCGACGTCGTCGTGCAGCGCGACATCCTATCCCAGATCGTCGAGCTGAAGAAGCGCCTCGGCTTCGCCGTGCTGTTCATCACCCACGACCTCTCGTTGCTCCTCGAGCTCGCCGACCGTGTCGCTGTGATGTACGCCGGCCGCCTCGTCGAGGTCGGGCGGTCGCAGGAGATCCTCCACGAGGCGGCGCACCCCTACACGAGAGGCCTGCTCGAATTCCTTCCCCTCGCTGCGCGGCCCGCGCCGTGAGCTCGCCGGCATCCCCGGGTCGCCGCCCGACCTGCGCCAGCTGCCTCCTGGCTGCCCCTTCCACGACCGCTGCAGCTGGGCGGCGGAGCGCTGCCGGGGGATCGACATGCGCCTGTTGCCGGTCGAGGGCGGGGCGAGCCCCCACCACGTCACAGCGTGCCCGTTCGTGCTGCCCGGGACGCTCGCGCCCGCCGGTGCCACGGGCGGCGGCGCCAGGCGACCGCCCGCGATCGCGGGCGCCGCGCCGGCAGGCGCCCCCGGCGGTCAACCCGCATCGCACGTCCCGCCCGTTCCAACCGTTCCTCCCGAGGCCGCCGGCGCGGAGGAAGACCGCTCATGAGCAGCGCCGAGATCCTCGACGGCCGGGCGACCGGGCAGACGGGTGCCGCGCGCGGCCAGGTGGTCGACTCCCCCGCCGCGGCGCGTGGGCCGCTCGTGATGGAGGCCGTCGAGCTGAGCAAGGACTACGCGCTCGGGCGCCATCGCGTGCTCTCGGCTGTCGCGCGCCGTCTCGTTCCATCTCTACGCCAGCGCGGTCGTCGCCCTCGTCGGCGAGAGCGGCTCAGGCAAGTCCACCGTCGCCAAGCTGCTCGCCGGCCAGGAGCAGCCGACGCGAGGCGAGGTCCGCCTCCAGGGCGACACGGTGCACGTCCGCGGCCGGCATGCCTTCCGCTCCTACAAGAGTCTGGTCCAATACGTCTTCCAGGACCCGTTCGCCTCGCTCAATCCCGTGCACACCGTGCGCTACCACCTGTCGAGGCCGTTGCGCATCCACCAACACAACCCGCGAGGCGAAGACCTCGAGCGGCGCCTCACCGCCCTCGTCGAGCAGGTGCGACTGACGCCTGCCGCCCAATTCCTCGACAAGTACCCTCACGAGCTCTCCGGCGGTCAGCGCCAGCGGGTGGCGGTGGCGCGCGCGCTCGCCGCCGAGCCGACGGTGCTGCTCGCCGACGAGCCGGTGTCGATGCTCGACGTCTCGATCCGACTCGAGATGCTCAACCTCCTCGACGACCTGCGCTCGCAGTTCCAGCTCGCGCAGCTCTACATCACCCACGACATCGCCTCGGCGCGCTACTTCGCCGACGAGATCCTCGTCATGTACGCCGGCGAGATCGTCGAGCGCGGCCCCTCCGAGGAGCTGACCCAGCAACCGGCGCACCCGTACACCCAGCTGCTCGTCTCGGCCGCGCCCGACCCCGACGACCTCGGCAGCATCCTCAAGCACGGCGCCGGCAAGGCCGCTTCGAGCTCGGGAGCAGACGTCACCTTCGAGACCGGGTGCCGCTTCCACAACCGCTGCCCCTTCGCCACGCAGCGCTGCGAGGAGGAGGCGCCGCCGCTGCATCGCATCGGCCGCCAGCGCGCGGCGGCCTGCTGGCACCTCGACGTGGCCGCCCCGGGCGTGCTCGCCGCGGCGGCGCAGGGCGGGACGGCCGTCAGCGGCTCGGCGCATTCGGCAGCGGGCACGCCGGGAATGCCGGCGGCGCAGGGCGGATCAGGGGAGGTGGCGCGATGACGCCGCCCAACGGATCGGCCCGCACAGCGGGCCGACCGGGACGTTCGACCCTTGCCAAGTGGTGTAACCGGTTGCACGATAGTGCGGGGTGCACCGCGGCTTTTCCGACGAAAGGGGGGATGGGGTGATGGAGACCTGAACAGTCGCCCGGCCGGAAACGGTACGACCTTCTGCCCTACCCGGGCAAAGGATGGCCTGCGGCCGGGCTCCGAGCGCAACACGGCACGACCCGCAGCACCTAGCAGAACCCGCCCGCTCCGGCGCTCCGCCAGGGACGTGCGGTGAGCTCCCACACCACGACCAGAAAGGTCAACAACTCAAGCCATGAGACCAAAGTTCCGCAACACAGCGCTCGCCGCGATCGCGGCCGGCCTACTCAGCACCGGCGTGCTCGCCGGCGCCACGGGCGCCTTCGGGGCACAGAGCCACTCGCTCAAGGCCTCGTCGTCGAGCAACACCTTGCTCACGATGGAGTCGAGCCCGCAGCAGACCTTCACCGATGACTTCAACCCGCTGAACAACACCTCGTCGTTCTACTCCGTCGGGGGGCCGTCGCTCGTCTACGAGCCGCTGCTGCAATTCGACACCGCCAAGGCCGGAATCATCTACCCGTGGCTCGCCACGAGCTACGCCTGGTCCAACGGCGGCAAGTCGATCACCTTCACCATCCGCAAGGGCGTGAAGTGGAACGACGGCGAGCCGATGACGCCTGCCGACGTCGCGTTCAGCTACGAGCTGCTCAAGAAGTACCCGGCGACGAACTTCAACGGGTTGCAGATCTCGAGCGTGAGCACCTCGGGCGACACCGTGACGCTGAGCTTCCCGACGCCGCAGTACACCTACCTGTACCAGATCGCCGGGGCGGCCTACATCCTCCCCAAGCACATCTGGGCATCGGTGGGCAACCCGTCGACCTACCCCGACACGAACCCGGTCGGCACAGGCCCCTACGAGGTCAGCCAGTTCACGCCGCAGGGCATCGTGATGCGGAAGAACGAGAACTACTGGCAAGAGTCCAAGGTCAAGGTCGACACGGTGTCGTTCCCGGCCTACGCCTCGAACACCAACGCCTTCGAGGCTCTGATCAGCGGACAGCTCGACTGGGCCGGCAACTTCTACCCGAACGTGAAGACGTTCCTGAACAAGTCGCCGGAGAACCAGGCCTGGCAGTTCGCCAACAGCACGGTCACCCTCGAACCGAACCTCACCAAGTGGCCACTCAACGACCTCGCGGTGCGCCAGGCGATCAGCCTCGCCGTCGACCGCACGGCGATCAGCAACCAGGGCGAGTCGGGCCAGGAGCCGCCGGCGACCAACGCCGACGGCCTGACCCTGCCGATCTACTCGGCGTACAACTCACCGGCGCTGTCCAAGTACGCCATCTCGGCGACGCCGCAGGATGCCGCCGCGGAGAAGGTGCTGAAGGCCGACGGGTGGACGATGGGATCGGGCGGCTACTTCCAGAAGGGCGGAAAGACACTGGCCTTCACGATCAGCGACCCGACCTCCTACACCGACTACGCCGCTGACGCGACGATCATCGCCAGCGACCTGAAGAAGGTCGGCATGGACGTCAGCTTCAACGGCCAGGCCGTGACTGCCTGGGCGCAGGACGCCACGGACGGCAACTTCGACTCGATCATCCACTGGGCCAACAGCGGGGTCAACCCCTACAGCCCGTACTACGGGTGGTTCGCCTCCTCGCTGATCAACAACGGCGGGAACTACGAGCACCTCAACAGCTCGGCGCTCAACGCCGACCTCGCCAAGGTGGCCACCGCCTCGTCGGTGAGCGCCGAGGCGATGGCGCTGCTGCCGATCGAGCAGTACATGGCTCAGAACGTGCCGCTCATCCCGCTCGTGTACGGCGCGGCGTGGTCGCAGATCGACGGCCAGCAGTTCACCGGCTGGCCTTCGGCGAGCAACCCCTACGAGTCGGCGCAGCCGGCGACCCCGACGAACGAGGTCGTCCTCCTGCACCTCTCCCCAAGAAGCTGACCGCCCCGGCACGGACCCGGCTGCACGCAGGCCGGGTCCGCCCGAGGTGACGTGACACTTGCCTGCCCCCGGTTCGCCCGGGGGCAGGCTCGCGTCCGGACGGGGACGTAGTCTCGAGACGTATGGCGGCGCGACGCGACGGAGGGATCAGCGGTCTGCTCGCACCGCCGAGCGCGCCGCTGGCGAACGGCACGCAGCGCCCGTTCCCCGTCTCGCCCGCGGTGGCGAGCGCCGCCGCCTCGGTGCCGTGATGTTCCTCGTCGAGCTGACCCGTTGCGGGCCGGCCTGGCGCGCTGGCGAGCCGATGGAGCGCCAGTCGGGCTGGGAGGCGCACGCCGCGTTCATGGACGCGCTCGTCGAGCGGGGCACCGTGGTGCTCGGCGGCCCGCTCGCCGACGAGCACCGCGTCATGCTCGCCGTCGAGTCCGGCTCGAGCGACGAGGTGCGCTCGCTGCTCGCGGCGGACCCGTGGGCCGGCACGCACCTCGTGATCGAGTCCGTCGAGCCGTGGACGATCCGGCTCGACGGGCGACGCTGACGCACTTGCGCCGCCGGCGTCGCCTCAGCTGCGCAGGCGGGCGACGAGCTCGATCTCGACGGCGATGCCGAAGGGAAGCTCCGCGAGGCCGACTGCCGAGCGGGTATGACGCCCCGCCTCGCCGAAGATCTCGACGAGCACGTCGGAGCACCCGTCGATCACCTCGGGCATGCGGTCGAAGCCCGGCGCGGCGTTCACCATGCCGAAGACCTTCACGATGCGCTCGATCCGGTCGAGCTCGCCGAGCTCGGCCCGCAGCGTGGCCAGGATCGACAGGGCGGTGATCCTCGCCGCCCGGCGCCCCTCCTCGAGGGTGAGCTCACGTCCGACCTTGCCGCGCACGACTTCCTCGCCGGCGATCGGGCCGTGCCCGCCGACGTGGACGAACCCGTGGTCGACGACGCAGCCGAGGTAATTGGCGACGGGAGGGGCAACGGGTGGCAGCTCGATGCCCAGGAAGGCGAGGCGCTCGGCGATCGACATCGGTCCAAAGCCTAGGGGGCCGCGGCGCGCTCGGGAGGATTCGAGCGGTTCAGGTGACGAGAAGCGAGCTCGTCGTCACGACGCCGTTGTCGTCCAATTGCAGAACCAGGCGCCGGGGATGGGTGCGAGCGTGCGCGAGCAGCGAGCGACCGGCCGCCGTGAGATGCAGCTTCACGGTGGCGCTGCGGTTGCCCGAGATCGAGAACTCGGCTTTCGCGATCACGACGTTCTCGCTCCGGCGGACGCGCTTGTGGCCCTTGCGGACCCGTACGAGCACCCGCCCACGAAGCTGCAGCGATCCGCTACAGGTTGACTGCCAGCACGAGACTGGCACCGGCACGATGCCCTTGCTCACGTCCACCGTGCCGGCATCGATGGTGAGCAGCGCGCTGCGCGGCAGATTCGGAACGGTGTGCGGCACCGTCGTGATCGTGGTCGTCGTGGTGCTGGTCGTGGTGCTGGTCGTCGTGTCGGGGGGGGGAGGCGCGCTCGTGGTCGGTGGAGGCGCGGGCGTCGCCACGGGCAGCTCGTAGAGCCCGTTGCCGCCTACGGCGTAGACGTCGCCCCTGGCGTCGACGGCGACGCCGACCGGGCCGACCGGCGCGCTCGACTCGATGGGCACGGGGACCTGCGGGGCGCTCGTGTCGTCCGGGTACAGCTCCCACACCTGGTTCCCGTCGGCCACGTAGACGTCCCCGAGCGCGTCGACGGCCACGCCGTCGGGATCCTGCAGCCCGGTGAAGGGCAACACGACGAGCGTGACCGATCCTTCGGGCAATTCCAGCACGCCCGACGAGTCGGTGACGAAGATGTCGCGGAGGCTGTCGACGGCGACCCCGTTCAAGGTCGCTCCGGGCACCGTCAGCACGACGATCGCGGTGTTCGCCCCCCTGGCCAGCTCCAGCACCTGGTCGCCGACTGTAGCGAAGAGGTCCCCGCTGGCATCGAAGGCTGCCGCCGAGGAACCCGCCGAGAGGCCCGGGAGCGGCGTCGCCACCTGCGAGCCGGACACGACCTCCAGGTCCGGCGCAGGTCCCGTCTGGGTCGAGACGACATTGCCGTTGGCGGCGGCAACGCCCGCTGGTTCGGCAAGGCCGACGAAGGAGGTGAGCACGCTCGGGGTGGTGGTGCCGTTGCGCAGCTCCACGATCTGATTGTCCGACGTGTTCGCCACGTAGAGGTTCCCGCTCGAGTCGAGGGCGACGCCCCCGGGCTTGTACAGCCCGAGGAAGGGAGAGAGCGGCGCGCTCGCCCCGGCCGGCAGCTCTGCAAGGCCGTTCCCGTCGAGGCCGACGGCGTAGACGTTGCCCGAGCTGTCGACGGCGACGTCGGTCGGGTCGGCCAGGTAGTTGAGGTGGAACGGCAGCGTCGAGGGCGCCGCGGCGCCGTTGGCGAGCTCGAGGACGCGGTGGTTGTCCATGTCTGCGACGTAGACGTGACCTGAGGCGTCGACTGTCAGGCCGCTCGGATCGTCGAGCGAGCCGAAGGGCAGGGACTGCTGGGTGCTGTGCGCGGGCTCCGGCAGCTCGAGGACCTCACCGCCGTTGCTCTGGTCGGTGACGAAGACGTCGAAGCTGCTGTCGACGGCGACGCCGGCCGGCGCCTGGAGGTTGGTGAAGGCGACCTCGTCCCACGATCCGAGGCCGTTCGGCAGCTCGAGGACGTCGTCGGCGCCGGTGTTGGCGACGTACACGTCGCCCCTCGAGTCGACGGCGATCCCCTGCGGATCGTTCAGCAGAGTCGTGGGCAGCTTGCTCACCCTGTTCACGGCGGGTTCGTACTCCCAGACGCAATTGTTCGCGGTGTCGGTGACGTACACGTCGCCGGCACCGTCGACAGCCACGCCGCCCGGCTCGCCGAGCGAGCCGAAGGGCAGCGTTACGGCAGGGGTGTTGAGGGACAGCGAGCCCGCCGGGATCTCCACGACCTTGGCGGGGAAGAACGGCGGTGTGCCGGCGTCGGCGACGAAGCGGTCACCGGTCCTGTCGACGGCCACCCCCGTCAGGTCCGTCGACAACGACGGTTGGGCGGACGGTCCGAGGCGTGCCACCGAGGAGCCGTACCCGGGGGGATAGGCGCTGGAGGGTGCCGCCCACGCCTCGCTCGAGGCGGGACCGACGAGACCGCCGTTCACCGCCTGGCCGTTCACCGCCCGGACGTCGAAATAGTACGGCACCCCGTTGGTGAGACCGGTGACCGTGTACGTCGGGTAGGTCGGGTACTGCTGGCCGGAGGAGGCGACGCTTGCCACGAGCACCTCGTGACCCGCGGTCGTGCTCTGGTAGATGCGGTACGTCGTCACCGTTCCCGACGCCTGGGACCAGTACAGGCTGACGGCGCCGTTCCACGGCTGGGCAGCGAAGAATGTCGGAGCACCCGGCTCGAGGCCGGCGCCGGCGGGCAGCTCGACGACGCCGCCAGGCTCGCTCACCGCGATCGAGCCGGTGTTCGGCCCGACGGCGACGCCGTCCGGCGAGACGAGGCCGGCGAGCGGCGGCACGAGCTCCGGCGCGTTGTTGGCGGGGAGCTCGACGATGCGGTTGTTGCCGGTGTCGGCGACGAAGACGTCCCCGAGCGAGTCGAGCGCGACGCCGTGCGGATCGTCGAGCCCGCTGAAGGCGAGCACCGTCGCGAAGTTCGCCCCGGAAGCGAGCTCGAGCACGTCGTCGGCGCCACTGTCGACGACGAACACGTCGCCGTTCTTGTCGACCGCGATCCCGGTCGGGCTGACCAGGCCGCTGAAGGGCAGCACGGTCGGCGAGCCGGCGCCGGACTTCAGCTCGAGGACGCGCCCGTCGGAGGTGTCCGTGACGAAGACGTCGCCGGTGGGATCAAAGGCGATCCCCTGCGCCGAGGCGCCGAGACCGGAGAAGGGCAGCACGGTGGGCGAGGCGGCGCCGGCCTTCAGCTCGAGCACCGTCTGGTTGCCGGAGTCGACGAGAGCGACGTCGCCGCTCGAGTCGACGGCGATGCCCGTGGGGTCGTCGAGTGCCCCGAAGTCGCTGAGCACGCTCGGCACGATCGGCCTGCCGGGCTGGATCGGGTCGGTCCAGCCTGCGTCGACCTCAAGCGCCTCCCCGGTGGTGCCGCCACCGGTGGCGAAGAGGTCCTCGGTGCTGTCGAAGGCGACATCGCCGGGCGAGCCGAGTCCCACCAGGGGAAGGGCCTGCTCGGTGGACGAGCCCGGCGGAAGCTCGAGGACCTGGTCGTTCCCGTGGTCGGCGACGACGACCTCGTCGCTGCCGGAAGCCGCCAGGACCGCCACGCCGTCGGGAGCTTTGAGGCCGGTGAAGGTCTCGACGCTTTGGAGGTTCGCGCCGTGCGCCAGCTCGAGGACGCGTTCCTTGCCGCTGTCGGTGACGAAGACGTTGCCGTTGCTGTCCACGGCGACACCCTCGGGTTGGTCGAGCCCGCTGAACGCGAGGGTCGCCTGCGGCCCGGTGACGGGCAACTCGAGCACGCTGTTCGCGCTGTGGTCGGTGACGTACACGTCGCGTTGCGCATCGACGGCGATGCCCCAGGGCGACGAGAGCCCGCTGAAGCCGAGCGTCGTCTGGACACTCGAGCTCGACAGCTCCTCGACGCGATCGTTGCCGCTGTCGGTGACGTAGACGTCGCCGAGGGAGTCGACGGCGACGCCCTCGGGGCCGAGCAGGCCCGTGAACGGCAGCACCTGCGGAACGGCCGATCCGAAGCGCAGCTCGAGGATGCGGTTGTTACCCGTGTCTGCGACGTACACGTCCCCGGCGGCGTCGACGGCGACGCCGCCCGGCTGCTTGAGCCCGGTGAAGGGCAGCTGGACGGCGTTCGTCGCCGACTTGGCGAGCTCGAGCACCTGGTTGCCGGTGTCGTCTGCGACAAAGAGGTCACCCGTCGCGTCCATGGCGAGGCCGGCCGGCGTCGGCTGCGGGTAGAGCAGGGTCTGCTGGGCGCCGTACGTCACCCCCGTCGTCGCCGGAGCAGGGGTGGCCAGCGGCACGAGGACCGCAGCGGCGGTGAGGACGAGGAGCGCTACGGAGCGTGCGGCGCGGCGCGCGTTGCGTCGTCCTGTGTCGGCGCGCGTCGTCGCCGGGCGCGGGCGCCCGGTTGCCCGGGGCCACCTCGCCGACGGCGAGCCTCCCGGGCGCCAGCGCTGGAACACCGACATTCGACCTCCCGCCGTCACCGCCCCGCTCCGCCCGAGCTTCAGGAGGCGGGGGATCGAAAGCATCACAGCACCCGAATCTGCACGCGGCAGCCTACGAGAAAAGGGGTCCTTCCGCCTGAGCGGAACTGATCATTGGGATCTCGGACTGGACGTGAGCCCTCGCTGGTGATCGGCGGAACCCGGATGCAGCCACGTAGCGTGAAGTTGGCGACACCCACCGTCTGTGGAGCTCGCGCTCCACCGCGGGCCATGCATGTTGCTCGTGACTGCGACGACGAGCATCTCGTCGAACTCGCCCCTCGAGCTCGACCGTCAGACGCTTCACGACGCCGGCGTTCACGAGCAGAGCCAGCGGAGTTCCGGGATCGCGCCGAAACGGGGCGCTGCTTGCTGCACCCGGTCGGAGGTACCCGTGCTGATCGATCGTCCCGATCTCCGCGGATTCTCGCGGGGTTGGCCCGCTCGCGCTGGCTCGCGGATCACCGGCGGCTTCCGGTGGCACGTGCAACGATTCGGATCGATGAGTCAGACTCCCACGGCATAGCCATGGCGGACCCTGACTGAAAGAACGACGAAGGATGGAGCACTCAGATGAGCAGCAACGCAGATCACGTAGTCGAAGCCAGCGACGAAATGCTGCGGGCCTTCCTACGGGCGCAGCGTGAGTCGGTGTTGGCCATCGTCGAGGGGCTCAGCGAGGAGGCGTGGCACCGCTCGGTGGTGCCTACGGGCTGGACACCGGCCGGGATGCTGGAGCACTTGGGCGGCGCCGAGTGGCACTGGTTCCAGGGGGTCGTGGCGGGCAAGCAACCCGAGCTGCCAGGCGACGTCGATGAGGATCAGCCGCCCTACGACCCCATGTCGGTGGTGTTCGCGACGGATGCGCCCTCAGCAGAGGTCTTGGCTTTCTACCGCGAGCAGTGCGCGGAGTCAGAGTCCGTGCTCGCCACAACTCCGCTCTCGGCGCCGCCACGCGGGAGGCACGGGCGATACGAGCCGCCGAATGTTCGTTGGGTCGTGTTGCACATGATCGAGGAAACGGCTCGACATGCAGGGCATCTGGACCTCGCGAGGGAGCTCCTCGATGGCAACGTCCGGCTCGGTGGCCGCTGATGCGGTGGCGAACGGGTGTTGATTCCGCCTGCCGGTGACACCGACGACGACCTCGTCGACCCGGTGGGCAACCCCGACAAACGGGTAGGTTCTCCCCGACAGGGTCCCATCAGTCACGGCGAGAAGTTGTCTCACCAACACAGCAGTGTCCTCAGCCTCTGAGCTGGACTGTCTGTGGAGGTGAGCGGATCGAACCGCCAACTTCCGCGTTGCGACGGTTCCCGAGCGCCCCTCGATGTCCTGCACCTCGGGGGTGCTATGCATATCCAGCGGGCAGTTTACGCTCGCTGGCTGAGACAGCCGGAGCGTGCGCCCGCTTCAGGAGCTGAAGGAGCCGATCTCCGTGCCGGCGTTGCAGCCCGATTCGGCGTATTCGGTGGCGGCCCAGATGTGCCGGCTCGGGTCGACCGAGATACCGGAGTAGTCGCCCCATCGGTCGTCGTTGTTCTGCTGCCATCCCGAGCAGCCGCTCACTGACCCCGTGCCGGAGTAGTAGATGTCGTAGCCGGCCTCGGCACCGATGACGCCGCCGGGCACCTCGGTGATGACCGAGGATGCGTAGAGCGTCGTCGAGGACGCGGTGTACGAGAGCCAGAGGTTGCCCGCGTGGTCGATCGTGATCGCCGGGAAGCTGACGTAACCACCGGAGATGCTCAAGTCCACGTCCTGGACGAGCGTCATGTCCGCTGTGTCGATGTGGAAGATGCGCAGGCAGGCTCGCGTCTGGGTGTCGCCTGGTAGCTCGCAGGCGTCGTCGAGGCCGAGGTAGAGCTGTCCCTTGTACCACGCGGAGTCCTGCAGGCGGTCGCCCTCGGTGTCGAGCAGCATCGCCGGCGGGCCGCTCTTCGTCGGCGGCTGGGACGCGTTGGGTGGGCTCTGCGTCTGTTGCACCGTGAAGTCGTTCTCGAGGTAGTACACCGACGCCGAGACGCCGGGCACGCCGTAGTAGCTGAGCAAGCCCAAAGCGCTCGTCCCGAGGTCGTGGAACGGCGCGTAGGCGATCGAGCTGTTGGACAGCTGCAGCGCCGGCGCGACACCCCAGCGTGTGGGGTCGGGCTGCCAGTAGTCGTCAGGGACGGCGGCCTCGCCGGCGAGCAGACCCGCCTTCTGGATGACGAAGACCTGGGTGCCCTCCGCCCGGTTCCAGGCGATCGTCACCTTGTCCGAGCTGATCCCGAGCTTCGGCTGGTCCTGCAGGTCCGGGGAGTCGGCAACGTCGTAGACGGCCCAAGCCTTCGCGGGGTCCCGCGTCACCGCGATGTCGACCTCGCTCGGGCCGCCGTGCGGCGTGGCGTGGGCGAGGTAGCTGCCGAAGTAGGCGCCGCTCGTTGGGTCGTAGAGGACCCTCGAGTCGCAGCAGCCATTGTGCGGCCCGCTCCCGTCGAAGAGGGAGTCGAGGCTGAAGTCGGCGAGCTGGGTTCCCTGGTCGGTCCAGACCTCTGCGTTGGAGTTGACGAACTCGACGACCTCGTCCGGGCCCGCGGCGAGCTGGGTGTCTGGAGGAAAGCCGGCGCCTTCACCGGTAAAGGTCGAGAGGACTGTCAGGTTCGGGTGGGCGACGAGCTGCGCTCGATCGCCGATCGCGTGGCTACGGGCCACCTTTGCCACGACGAGCGGCACCACCCCGGTCGTGCGCGGCGAGCCCGCCGGCTCGGTCTCGTCGTCGTCACCTGGGTCCTCGACCTCTCTCGCCGGCGGCCCCGGGTGTGCGAGGCGATCGACGACGGCGAGGAACTTGAAGTGCACCTTCCCCCGTGTGCCGACGACGGCACCAGGAGGAAGCGCCGGACGGGCCGTGACGGCCCCGCGAAAGGTCGCCGAGGCGACGCCCGAGAACGCAGCCGGCATGCAGCCGAACGCCAGCACGACGACGAGCAGCGGGGCGCGACGCAACGAGTGACCCATGTCCGATTCCCCCTCGACCGATCGTTGACGATGAGGTTACAACCTGACGCGTGCGCCTTGCTGCGCCTGCCTCGATCGGGCTCAGGCGAGGGTCCGCCACCGACGTCATCACCGCCGTCGCGACCGCCACGGCCAGCGCGGCCGCGCACCGCGCACCGCGCACCGCGGCTCAGGCCACGGCCGGCTCGCCGCTGCGCACGCCCATCTCCTCGAGCACCGCCGCGATCGCCGCGACCGCGGCGCGCATCTCGGACTCCGAGAGCCGTCCGATGCAGCCGACGCGGAAGGAGTCGGCGACGGTCAGCTTGCCCGGGTAGATGAGGAACCCTTTGCCGCTCAACCGCTCGTAGAACTCGTGAAACACAAAGCGTGGGTCGGCCGGCATGAGGAAAGTGACGATGATCGGAGCCTGCACGTCCCTCGCGAGAAGGCATCGGAACCCGAGTGCCTCCATCCCGCTCACGAGGACCTCGTGGTTGCGCGCGTAGCGGGCCTGGCGGCCGGCGACGCCGCCCTCGGAGGCGTGCTCGTCGAGCGCCTGCAGGAAGGCGGCGGCGACGTGCGTCGGGGGGGTGAACCGCCACTGCCCGTTGCGCTCGAACCCCCGCCACTGCTCGTGCAAGTCGAGGCTGAGCGAGTGCGCGTTCCCCTTGCAGCCCTCGAGCACGTCGCGGCGGACGAGAGCGAACCCGATGCCGGGGACCCCCTCGAGGCACTTGTTCGAGGATGCGACCGCGGCAACGAAACCGACCCGCCAGCGCGTCGAGCGGGAGCGCCCCGAAGGTGCTCATCGCGTCGATGATGAGCAGACGGCCGGCGGCCTCCACCGCGCCGGCGACCTCCTCGAGCGGGTTGAGGATGCCCGAGGTCGTCTCGCAGTGGACGACGGCGACGTGGGTCACCTCGGGGTGCGAGGCAAGGTGCTCGGCGACCGCCGCCGGGTCGACCTGCTCGTCCTCTCGCCACTCGAGGCGGTCGACGGCGCGGCCCATCACCCGGGCGATCTCGACCATGCGTGCCCCGTAGGCGCCGTTGACGAGCACGAGCAGCCTGCCGTCACGCGGCACCAGGGTGCCGATCGTGGCCTCGACCGCGAAGGTGCCTGAACCCTGCATCGGCACGCAGACGTGGGTCGCGGAGGCATCCGCCAGCGCGAGGAGCCGGGTGCGCAGCTCGCGGTTCAGCGCGATGAAGGCCTCGTCGCGCGAGCCCCAATCCCGCAGCATCGCCTCTTTCACGCTGAGCGACGTGGTCAGAGGTCCGGGAGTCAGCAGGAACGGTTCGCGCTCGCCCACGGACGCAGCGTACGAGACGTCGCGCTCAGCGGTCCCCGATGAGCGGGGTATCGCAGGGACTCGATCGTTTACCAACCATTCCAGAACGCCCTGACAAGTTCCAGTGGCAAGTTGCGGGGCACGTGGACGTCGGTGTGGAGGTGAGCGGACTCGAACCGCCGACTTCCACGTTGCGAACGTGGCGCTCTACCAGCTGAGCTACACCCCCGGGCTGCCCTGCAGGGCAGGCGGACCGTCCCAGGATAGCCCGACCCCGCCATGCGGACGCCCGGCCGCGCCCGGCACCGGCCGGGCACGACGCGGCCGCAGGGGCTGCGACCCGATGCCGCCTCGAGCCCGCCGAGGGGCGCCTGTGGTTGCTCAGGAAGGGGCGTCGACGAGGACGAACGAGGGGCGCCGCGGCAGCGCGACGACGACCGAGCGCTCGGAGCGGGTGCCTCCGCCGCCACCCGCGGCGACGGCAACCGCCGCGGCGGCCGAGACAGCCGGCGGACCGGTGTGGCCTTCCGAGGAGGACGTCCGCCTCGGGTCGCCGGTCCGCACCGAGCGCAGGCGGACGACCTTGGCGGCACGCTCGGCGGCCAGCCGGGCGTGGTACTGCAGGTAGGCCAGCGCGCCGAGATAGCCGAGGGTGAGCACGAGAACGAAGACGCTCAGGTCCCACAGCGGGCGGAACCACGGGATCGCCCCGACCAGGAAGGACCCGACGAGCGAGCCGAGCAGCCAGGCAAGGGTCCTGCGGCGGCGCATCACGAGCTCCGACGAGGGGCGGCGGAGCGGGGATCGGGCCGGGCCGACGGCCGGTGGCTGGCGGGCGTGCCACCCGTCGTTGAAGCCGGCCACGGTCGCGGCGAGCCCTTCGGCGTCGTCGGGCTGGTCGGGGGCGAACTGCCCGAGCGCGCCGAGACCCCGCCGGAAGCGGTTCAGCTCGGAGCTGACCTGCCACTCGCCGAGCTTGCGCAGCGCGTACGGCGTGAGCGCGAGCACCCACACCACGACCAGCACCAGTACCACCATCGCTGCGGACTGCCCTCCCAACCTGCACCCTGTCGGACGCGTGTTGGGAGCGCAGGATACCGGGCCGGGGTGGTGAATCGTGGGATTTAGCTGGGGATCGAACTGGGTCTTACCTGGGGAGACCGCTGGGGATCGTCACACGACTCTGGGGACAACATTCGGGGAGGCCGATGCACGGCCCGCCGCCAGCCTCAGCGGCCGCCACCGTTCAGCGCGTCGAGGCGACGCCAGCTGCCTGAGCGGCCGCCGGTCTTCTCCCACAGGCACAGCTCGCCGATCGTCATCGTGCGATCGGCCGACTTGCACATGTCGTACACGGTGAGCGCGGCGACGGCGCAAGCGGTCAGGGCCTCCATCTCCACGCCGGTGCGGTCGACGGTCTCGACCTGGGTCTCGATCTCGACGTAGTCGTCGCCGATCGTGAAGTTGACGTACACGCTGCCGACGAGCAGCGGGTGGCAGAGCGGGATGAGGTCCGAGGTGCGCTTGGCCGCCTGGATGCCTGCGATCCGTGCCGCGCCGAGGACGTCGCCCTTGTTGATCGCGTTGCTCGCCACCTTGAGCGTGGTCTCGGGCAGCATCGTCACCTTGCAGCGCCGCGAGCGCCCTCCTCGGCGTCGGGGCGCTCGGGGCGGTGTCCACCATGCGGGCGCTGCCGAGGGGGTCGAGATGCGTGAGGCTGCGTTCTGCCACTTGTCCGAGTCTAGGCCGCCGGCGGGCGGCCACGCCCCCGCCGCCCGCGGTCGCCCTATACTTGGCACTCGACAACTTTGAGTGCTAGCACCTTGGCGCGCACGCCCGGAGCCCGAGGGACGCCGGCGGAGCGCACGGGTGGCTTGTTGCGCAGCCGAGCAACCCGATCGGGGGGACGGCCGGCAAGCGGCTGACGAGCGACGAGGCGAGGAGGCGGGCGGCGATGCCGACCTATGAGTACCGGTGCAAGGCCTGCGGTGAGCACCTCGAGGCGGTGCAGTCCTTCACCGACGACCCCCTGACCACGTGCGGGGTCTGTGGCGGCGAACTGCGCAAGGTGTTCGGCAACGTCGGGATCGTGTTCAAGGGCAGCGGCTTCTACAAGACCGACAGCCGCAGCTCGCCGTCGGCGTCCAAGGGCGCAGACGGGGCGGCGGAGAAGGCCGGCGAGAAGGCAGGTGGCGACAAGCCCGCAGCGGCAACCGAGCCGGGCGGCTCGTCGGGCGAGAAGGCCCCGGCAGCGGCGGGCAGCTCGACCACCGCTGCAAGCTCGTCGCCGTCCCCCGCCCCGGCTGCTGCCGCGTCCTGACCGCGGCGCCGCGGCACCACGTCGCCGCTGAAGGGCGCGCCGACGCGCCCGTAGCGGCGGCCCGGCTGCCGCATGGGGGCGGCGGACGGGCGCAGCGTGCGATCGGCTCAGGATGCCGAGCGCGCTGCGACGCCGGCGTCGGCGCCCAGTGAGAATCGTGACACCGGCCACGAGGGCGGCGATCGCCGGCAGCAGCACCGGAAGCGGCGCCTCGGGGACGGCTTGGGGCGGCCCGAGCTGCTGGAAGATCTGGATGCCGAGCGCCGGATCGCCGACGAGGTAGGGCGTGCTGCTCCCCGGGGCGGTGGCGAACAGCTCGCCGAGCGCCCCGCCGGCGATCTGGAACCAGGTGAAGGTGAAGGGATAGGTGCCCGCCCGCGGGACCTCGACCACGACGTCGTCCTCGGTGACCGCCCGCGGGTAGTTCGCCAGGTCGACCACGGCGTTGTTCGTCCCCATCACGAGCCGGGCGCCATCGTCGCTCTTGATCGAGAAGGTCCAGTCGCCGGCCTGCGGGATCTGCAGGTAGCCGGTCGCCTCCATCCCGAACTCGACGTCCGGGCCATCGGGCGTGAACGTGCCCGTCAGGGCTGTGAGGGGTGGCGTACCGACGTCCTCACCGGGCGGGAAGGTGAGCAGCGACGGGCTCGTCAGCCCGAGGTCGATGTAGTTGATCTCGCTCGCACCGTTGTCGATGGCGTCAGCGAGGATCCCCGGGTCTCCGGGCGAGAGCGCGAACAGGGCGTCGACGCTGCCGAGCGGGTCGGTGAGGCTGAACGGGTTCGCCGACTCGCGGAATTCCACCGCCGCGCCCGGTTCGTTGAGCTGCCCGTTGGCCGCCTCGGGCGTGACCTGCACCGGCGCGGCAGGAACGACGTCCTCGTACACAGCGATCGTCTGGCTCGGGTCGTCGAGCAGACCGGTGGGGTCGCCGACGAGGTCATAGGAGCTGGCGCCGGGCGCTTCGGCGGAGAATTCGCACAGCGCGCTCGCCGGCCCCTGCAACCAGCTGAGCTGGTAGGGGTAGTAGCCGGCCTGCGGGATCGGCACGGTGAAGGTCGTGTCCGTCGGGCCTTGCCAGTTGTCGTCGATCTGGACGGGCACGAGCGGCGAGCCCATCTGGAGCTCGGACCCGTCGTCGCTGCGCACGTCGAAGGACCAGTCTCCCGCCTTCGGCACGTAGAGGTCGCCCTTGGCGACCATGCCGAAGTAGTCGTCCTCGGCGTCGGTGTCGAAGTTGCCGTTCGCCTCCGGCTCCTCGGCGAGCGTGTCGGCACCGACGTCGCGGCCGTTCGGGTAGGTCATCTGCCCGCCGTCGGCTTGCGTGGCGTAGAAGGGGTCGTCGGGCTCGTCGTAGTCGGCGTAATTGATCGTCGCCACACCGTTGTCGGTCGCCGCGGCGGCGACGCCGGGGTCGCCGACGGGCAGCTGGAAGAACGCGGCGACGTCGCCGAGCGGGTCCTCGTGCTGTTGGGGGCCGAAGCCGTTCGGCGAGATCGGGTCGTCGACGGAGGGGAAGGGCTGGGCCGCCTTGCGAAACTCGACGAGGCTGCCGGAATTGGCGCTGTCGCCGGTCACGTTGCCCGAGACCGGCGTGACGACGGCCCCGTACCCGCTGCCCGCCGGGACCCCGGCAAGGCCGTAGACGTCCTGGTAGACCGCGATCGCGTTCGATGCGTCGTTGCCGACGGCGGTCGGGTCGCCGACCAGGTATTCCGGGCCGCCGGGGGCGCTCGCCGAGAGCTGGAAGAAGCTCTCCGGGTCGGTGTCGTGCGCCCAGGTGACCTCGAAGCTGTACAGGCCTGCCTGCAGGCCGGTGACGAGGACGCTCTGCTCACCGGGCTCGGCGGCGAAGGAGTCCTGCTCGAGGATCGTCGTCCCCTCGATGCTCAGCTGGAAAGCGTCCGCAGTCCGCACGTCGAAGACCCAGTCGCCGCCCGTCGGGACGTCGAGGTAGCCGCTCGCCTCCATCGCGAAGTCGGGGTCCTCGGCGTCGTCGGCGAACCCTGGGCCTTGCAGGGTCGAGGAGCCGACGTCGCGAGGCGTCGAGCCGAAGTCGAAGGCGTCGCCGCCGGGGTCGGCGTCGACGTAGTCGAGGGTCGACTCCCCGTTGTCGAACGCGTCGGCCGTCGGCCACGGGCCGGCGAAGAGCGTGTCCGCCGAGTCGCTCGCCGCGTGCAGCGGGTCGGTCGAGTCGAAGTCGCTGCCGTTGCCGCGGAACTCCACGAGCATGCCGTGGTGGCCGGGAGTCGTTCCCGGCGCCTCGGGGTTGGGCGCCGCAACGCTGGCTTCGGCGATCGTCCCCGTCGCGATCAGCGCGAGGGTGTCGGCGTTCGGGCCGGCGGCGAGCACGGGCACGCCGCTCAGCATCGGGAAACCGACCTGGACACCGGAGAGCGGCACCTGCTGGGGCGTGAGCGCGTCCGATCCCGTCGAGCCGTCGCCGAGCTCGCCGTTGCCGCCGGAGCCCCACACCCAGACGTCGCCCTGCTCGTCGAGGGCGTAACCGTCGGCGGCCGACCCGGCGACCTCGACGGCGTTGCCCAGCCCGCTCACCTCCACGGGGCCGCTCGTCGCGGAGTTGCTGTCGTCGCCGAGCTCGCCGTCGGCACCGGCGCCCCACGCCCACACCTGGCCCAGCCCGTCGATGGCGTAGCCGGTGTTGCTCCCCGCAGCGATCGAGGTCGCGTCGCCAGGGGGCAGGTCGAGGTCGACCGGCGTGCTGGAGAACTGGCCGGCGCCGGACCCGCCGTCACCGAGCTGGCCGAGGCTGTCGTCGCCCCAGGCGTAGATCGTCCCGTCGGCGTCGAGGGCGTAGCCGTCGTCGTAGCCCGCGGCGATCGAGACGGCGTCGGCGCCGCCGGGCAGGTCGACATGCTGCGGCGCGTCCGCGAGGTCGCCCAATCCGCCCTCGCCGAGCTGGCCGAGGGTGTCGTCGCCCCATGCCCAGACCTTGCCGGCCGAGTCGAGGGCGTAGGCGGTGTGGCCGCCGGCGGCGATGGCCGTGATCGGCAGGGTGATGCCGGGGTTGCCCAGGTCGACCTGGACGGGAGCGTCCTCGACGTCGCCTGCACCGGAGGTGTCGTCGCCGAGCTGGCCCTCCGCGCCGTCGCCGAAGGACCAGACGTTGCCGTCCGAGCCGAGCAGGTAGGCGGTGTCCTGGCCTGCGGCGACGGCCGAGACGGTGACGCCCTTGGCCTGCAGCGCGCTCAGGTCGACCGCCACCGGGAGATCGGAGACGTCGGTCTTGTCGTCGCCGAGCTCGCCGTCCAGGCCGTTGCCCCAGGCCCAGACGTTGCCGTCGGCGTCGAGGGCGTATCCCGTCTGCGCCGCCTCGGCCACCTGGCTGACGCTCACCCCGTTGGGCACGTCGACGGGAGTCGGGTCGGGCGCCACGGTCCCGGTCGTGGCGTCACCGATCTGACCCTCGGAGTCGTCGCCCCAGTCGATCACGCCGGTGTTCGACAGCGCCGGCCCGCCGGCGAGCAGCGCCGCACCGACCTGGCGCGCGGCAGCCGGACGAGGCGAGGCCGAGCGCTGGAGCGCAGCCGGCCGCGGCGCGGCGACGAGCGGCGAGGCCGGGTGCTGGACAGTAGCGGGCCGCGTCGCGGCAGCGAGCGCTGAGGCGGAAGGCCCGCCCGAGCGGGAGGGCAGCACGCTCCGCGTCACGGCGTATCCCAGCCTGAACCGCCAGGCGCAACAGTGAGCTGCTCGCGGCCCGCGGTCAGGGGGATGGGGGACGCGGGTCGCCGCGGCGGCCGGCGGCGCGCCGGCGAGCAGCCCCGCCGCTCCGGCGCCGGCGCCGGCGCCGGCGACGAGCGCGACGGTTGCCGCTGCTGCTGCCGTCGCGGAGCGCAACCGGCCGCCGGCGCGGGCCGGCGAAGCGGCCCTCCTGCGGCCTGTACCCGCCCCGCGTGCCAGCATGACCCTCCTTCGCAGCCGAGGACGACGCGGCTGCGTCTCGGGCTGATGCACACTGCACACGCGACGCCGACGGCGCGCGCCGACTACGCCGCCGATGGCAAGCGGTGTGGGCGATGATCCAATCGCGGCAAACGTGGCGCGTCAAGTGCGAGCAGGTGAACTCTTCGTGACCCCCGCGGTATGGCGCGTCAGGGAGCCAGGCGGCGCGCCAGCAGCTCCCCGAGCGAGGCGAGGTGAGCCGGCAACGGCCCGACCGGTCCCGTCGAGTCCGGCACGGGGCGACCGGCGACGAGACGAAGGGGCAGCTCCCCCGCCCAGAGCCCGAGCACGGCGTCGGGCCCGTCACCGTCGCCCGGGGAGCCGCTGCGCTCCTTCACCGACCACCGCTCGAGCCCGACGCGCAGCACGCTCGTCTGTGCGAGCTCCTTGTCGGTCGGCTGGCGGGCGTAGTCCCACTGTCCCGGGGCGACGTGCTCGGTGATCGTGCGCAGCGCTTCGAGCTTGGCGGCACGCTCCTCGACGAGCTCGGCGCGGCCGAACACCATCGCCGAGCGGTAGTTCATCGAGTGCGAGAAGACCGAGCGGGCGAGCACCAGCGCGTCGACGAGGGTCACCGTGACGCACACCGGGACGCCGTGGCGCGCCGTGCGCAGCGCCCTGCTGGCGGCGGAGCCGTGCAGGAACAGCTCCTCGCCGGCACGCCCGTAGAGCGTCGGCACGGCGGCCGGCCAACCGTCGATCTCGAGCCCGAGATGGCACACGAGCCCGGCGTCGAGGACCGCGGCGAGGGCGTCGAATCCCTCACGGGCGCGCTCGGGATGACGGCGAAGGCGGGTGTGGTCCGGCTCCGGGCTGCTGTCCTCGCCGTCGGCGACTGCAGGCTCGGCCGGCGCGGCCGCCCCGGGCTCAGGCACCGCTCATCGCGATGTCGTCGATCGCCAGCGTCATGCCGCAGGCGACGCTCGGCAGCCACTGCAGGTCGCTGCCGATGTACGCAACATGCTGCAGCATGCGCTGGATGCTCGAGGCGATGGTCAGCTCGCGTACGGGCTCCGCCAGCGCACCGTCGCGGATCATCAGCCCCTCGGCACCGACGGAGAAGTCGCCCGAGACGCGGTTGACCCCGGAGTGGATGCCGCTCACGCTCTGCACGAGCAAGCCCTCGCCGACGGCGGCGTAGATCGCCTCGGCGTCGAGCTCGCCCGGTGCGAGGCACACCGCACGAGCCCCGACGCCGGGCGTGGAACGGAACCCGGCGCGCACCGCCGAACCGGTCGAGCCGGTCCCGGCTCGTCGTGCCGCGTAGCCGTCGTAGAGGAACCCGGCCAGGCGCCCGCCCTCGATGAGCGCGTTCGGCCGGCAGGCGAGGCCTTCGGCGTCGAAGACGCTCGCGCCGAAGGCGAGCGGGTTCGTCGGGTCGTCGACGAGGCGCAACGCGGGCACCGCGACCTCCTCACCGAGCCGCCCGGCGAACAGCGAGCGCCCCTTCAGCACCTCCTCGCCGGAGAGGGTGCCGGAGATGACGGCGAGCAACGTCGAGCTGACCCTCGGCTCGAGCACCACCGTGAGCCGTTCGCTGTGCGGCTTCTTGGCACCGAGCATGCGGATGGCACGCGACACCGCGTCGCCGGCGGCCCGGTCGAGGTCGAGCGCGCCGGCGTCGCGCCCGACGCTGTAGCCGTAGCCGGTCTGGGTCTCGGCGACGTCGCCGGCGACGGCCTCGGTGCCGACGTAGCAGACGGTCTTGCCGCGCTTCGGCGCGGATGCCCGTGGAGGCGGCGATCGCGGCCTCGCCGAGGGAGTCCCCGTAGTCGGCACGGGTCACCTGGCGGATGCGCGGGTCGGCCGCCCGGGTGAGGCGTTCGAGCTCGAGCGCGAGCGCCACCTTGGCGGCGGTCGGCACGGAGTCGAGCTCGTCGTGCCACAGCTCGAGCTGCGCCGGCGCGACGCCGTCGGGCTCGACGAGGCCGGCGTGCTCGTCGGGCGTGGCAAAGCCGGCGTTGTCGCGCGCCTCGGCCAGCGCCTCGGCAGCCGCCGCCTCGCTCAGGCTGGCCACCCAGGCGAAACCCTGGCGCCCGTCGCGCACGACGCGCACCCCCACCCCCGCCGTCTCGGCGACCGAGAGCGACTCGACCTCGCCCTCGTAGGCGCGCACGTCGGTCTCGCGCTGGCGGGCGACGAACGCCTCGACCTGCTCGCCCGGCTTGGCAGCCGACGCGACGCGCTCGGCGAGGGCGAGCAGCAACTCAGGCACCTGCCGTCCCTCCGACCGTCACCCCGGCGCCGATGCGCAGCGTCGGCTGGCCGCACCCGACGGGAACGGACTGGCCGTCCTTGCCGCACGTCCCCGGGTTCATGTCGAAGTCGTCGCCGACGGCGTCGATGTTGCGCAGCACCTCGGGCCCGTTGCCGATCAGGTTGGCGTCGCGCAGCGGCGCGGTGATCCTGCCGTCCTCGATCAGATACGCCTCGACCATGCCGAAGACGAAGTCCCCTGTGGCGGTGTTCACCGAGCCGCCCCCGAGCTTGGCGACGTAGACCCCGTACGGGGTCTGGGCGAGGATCTCCTCGGGGTCGTCGGTGCCGGCGAGCAGGTAGGTGTTGGTCATCCGCACCATCGGCAGGTGGTGGTAGCTCTGGCGCCGGCCGTTGCCCGACGACGACCGGTGCTCCTTGCGGGCACGGGTCGTGTCCCACATGTAGTCGGCGAGGACGCCGTCCTCGATCAGCACGTTGCGCCGGGTGGGATGGCCCTCGTCGTCGACCGCGGCGGTCCCCCAGCTCTCGGCCACGGTGCCGTCGTCGACGAGGGTGACGAGCGGGCTGGCGACGAGCTGCCCAACCTTGCCGGTGTAGACCGAGCTGTCCTTGACGACGTGGTCGGCCTCGAGCCCGTGGCCGCATGCCTCGTGGAAGAGGATCCCGCCGCTGCCCCGCCGGATCACCACCGGCACCACCCCCGAGGGCGCCGGCCGCGCCGCCAGCTTGCCGATCGCCCTGCGGGCCGCCGCCTCGGCGACGTCCTCGACACGGTGGCGGTCGAACAGCTCGAAGCCGACCGTGTGCGCCAGGCTCTCGAAGCCGGTCTGCATCCCGCTGTCGCCCGACGCCACGGCGTGCACCCCGATCCGGGTGCGTACCTGGTCGTCGCCGGTGAAGAGGCCTTCCGAGCTGGCGACGACGAAGCGGCGCCGCGTGTCGGAGTAGTCGGCCGAGACCTGGACGATCCCGGCGCCCGACGCCCGGGCGGCCGCGTCGGCGCGCTCGAGCAGCTCCACCTTGCGCTGCTTGGCGACCGTCTCGGGGAGCACCTCGACGTGCTCGGCGCGCCCGGCGACCCGGCCCTCGAGGGCCACCTGGCGCACGCCCCCGCCGGCCGAGCGGGCCACGGCGGAGGCGGCCTCGGCGGCGGCGAGCAGACCTGGCCCGCTCAGGTCCGCGGTGTGGGCGAAACCTGTCGTGTCGCCGACGATCACCCGCACCCCGGCACCGCGATCGTGGCCGGACGAGAGCTCCTCGACGCGCCGGTCGTCGAGGCGGATCGCCGTCGAGCGCCGGTCCTCGACGAAGACCTCCGCCAGCTCTCCCCCGTGGCGCAGCGCGGCCGCCAGCGTGCGCTCGAGCAGGGCGGGCTCGACAAGCGGTTCCTCGGTGATGCTCACTGTTGGCTCCTGTCCTTCGGGCGCTGCGAACCGGTGCCCGGGCCGCCCCGCACCGCAGGCGTCGGGGGACCGCGGCAGCCGGCCGACCTCCCGGCGCCCGCCGCAGCAGGCCGGCGCGCCTCGGCCGGCATCCCGCGTCACGAGCAGGCGGCGCGCCCTGCGGGTCTCACGTCCGACGGTACCGGCGTCACGCGCGGTACGGGTCACTCGCTCGCCCCGGGAGCGGGTCGGGCCACCTCGACCGGCCGCGGTCGGTAGGCAGCCGGTCGTATCGTAACGACGACCCCGCGCCGGGGCGAGGCGCCCGCCGGCCTCAGCGAACGCGTGCAGCTCGAGGTCACCCCCGCCGACACCGACGAGTCGCTGCGCTGCGGGGACGTTCCCGTGCTCGGGCGCCCCCGCCTCATCGCGTTCTGCGAGGAGGCTCGACGCCGACGGCCGCGGGGTCGTCGCCGCCCGGTTGGAGACAGTTGCCAAGCGCGTGCAACTCGACCACCTCGTGGCGGTCTCGACCTCGCTCGGCGGCGCCGACGGCGGTGGCGGTGGCGGTGGCGGTGGCGGTGGCGGTGGCGAGCAGCGTCGTCGCCGAGGCGGTCCTCGATCGCGTCGAGAGCCGCAGGCTCGAGCTCGTGGTCACCGTGACGGGCCTGGCCGGGCTCGTCGGTGCCGGCAAGGTGACGAGAGTCTCGGTCGAGCGCGAGCGTTTCCTCGCCCGCGCTCGCTGACACGCTTCAACTGTTGCGCAGGATCCCCCCGAGGATGCTGCCGGCCACGCCGCCGCCCACGCCCGCTGCGGCGTTGTCCTGGGTCTGGCCGCCGAGGTAGGGAGCCAGCGCGCCGGCGAGGACGGGCAGCGGCATGCTCTGCAGCCACACCCGGCCCGGGCCCGTCAAGGAGACGAGGTGGTAACCGTCGCGACCGAACACGAGGTTGCCGACTCCCTGGATCCGGGTGATCTGGAAGCTCACCCGGTCCTCGAAGATTCCGACGTGGCCCGGGTGCACGAGCAGGGTCTGGCCGGGGTTGAGCTCGTAGTTCATGATCTCTCCGGCCAGCTCGACCCACACCGTGCCCTGGCCCTCGAGCCGCTCGAGCACGAAACCGTCACCGCCCCACAGTCCGCCGCGGAAGCTCTGTTGCATCCCGACGGTCGGGTTGATGCCCGGTGTCCCGCACAACCATCCGTGACGGTGGCACAGGTAGCCCTGCCCCGGCTCGACGTCGAAGGCGATGATCCGTCCGGGCATCTTGGCGGCGAAGGCCACCATGCCGGTGCCGCCCGACGGCTGGTAGCGCGTGAGGAAGATGCCGCCTCCGCCGACGGCGCGCTTCAGGCCGGCCATCAACCCTCCGCCCCCGCCGGTCGCGGTGGTCTGGCTCATCTGCATGTTGGCGCTCATCCAGGAGAGCTCGCCGTGGCTCGAGACGACCGATTCGCCGGGCTCGAGGATCATCTCGAGCACCGGCAGCGTCGTGCCCTTGATCTCTGCATTCATGGTGTCCTCCCGACGTGCCGTCCCGCCCGGTGCGGGATTCCGCGCCGCAGGCGAAGTCTGCCCGACGCGGCGAGCCATTGCTCGGCTTGGCCGGGGGATGCCGGCGCCTGCGAGCTCGGCGCGGCCGGCGGTGTCGTGGCGACCGGCTACGGGAAACAACCTGTTCAGAGGGGATCCACGAGTTCGCCGGACCCCGTCGCTACCATCGCCAAAACCCGCCGCGCGGGCGCCGGCAGGCACCGGCACCCGAGCTGCGCCGAGGGACGGAGTAAGGCTCGAATGGACACCAGCAACGCAGAGAGCGCAGCGCTCGAAGCCACGCCGATCTTCACCGCCTACCGCCGGGGTTACGACCCCGTACAGGTCGACCGGTACGTGGCGGACCAGCAGCGCCGCCTCGACGAGGCGCTCACCCGCGCCTCGGAAGCCGAGCGCAAGCTCGCCGCCGCTGTCGGTCAGTTGCGCGAGCTGCACCGCCGCGTCGCGGTGCTCGAGAGCGAGGACCGCTCGCCCCAGCCGGCGCCGCTCGACGCCCTCGGTGAGCGGGTGCAGCGCATCCTGCAAGAGGCCTGGGAAGGCGCCTACGCGCTCCGCCAGCAGGCCGAGACCGAGGCAGCGGCGCTACGCGCCGAGGTCGCCGGGGAGGCCGCCGCTGCGATGGCAGACGCCGAGCAACGAGCCGCCGCGCTCGTCTCGGCCGCCGAGCGGCGCGCCGCGGCGATCGACGCCGAGATCGAGCGGCGGCGAACAGCCTGGAACGCCCGCCTCGAAGAGGATCGGGCACGCGCCGTGGCGCAGATTGCCCATCTGCACCAGCAGCGCGTGGACGCGGTGGGCGAGCTGTTGCGCCTGCGCGCGATGATCGAGAAGGCGGTCCAGGACCTCGGGGGCGCCGGCCAGGTCGCCGCCGAGGCTGACACCGATGCCTCGGCACGCCTCGAGGAGGCGCACGGCGACGCCGCCCACGCCGCCGCCGTGCGGGTTGCCAGCGGCGTGCAGGAATCGAGCGAGTTGTCAGGCGAGCCCGTGACGGGGGGTGCAACGACCGACGGGGGCGGGCCTGGCTACGCCGCGCCATCTAGCCGCGACGCCCGCGGGGCGCGTCGCGGCGCGGGAATGGGCACTCGACGCCGCCGAGCACGCCGGTACCGCCGAGCCGCGGCCCCGCCACGAGCGATACGAGTCCCCGGTGCGAGTCCAGCGCCCGCGCGCGGCCAAACCGAGAGTCGCGGACGACGAGACCGTCGGGGTGCCGGTGATCACCGCGCCGGCGAGCCCGCCGCCGGGCGGCCCGACCAGCGTCTTCGACTTCGAGGAAGAGCAGCCCTCGTAGATCCCCGCGCCGCTGGGATGGGCTGGCCCCAGCTTCGGCCGCTTCGCGGCGGGTGTCCGAAGGCCGTGGACCACGGCACCGCCGCCGGTACGGCGATCGCTCCGAACGCACAACGCGACCTCCCGAGCACTCTCCGCGTCCGAGAGGGGTAACCGGTGGCCAGCCGGGTACAATCTCGGATGCCGGCAAACGTCCAGCTCAAGCGGGTTGGCGTCTTCCCGCTGTCGACGGTGCTGTTTCCGTACAGCGAGCTTCCGCTCCACGTCTTCGAGCCTCGCTTCCAGGACTTGACGACGGACTGCCTGACAGACGACCGGGAGTTCGGGATCGTCCTCATCGAACGGGGACCCGAGGTGGGCGGCGGCGACAGCCGCGCCTCGGTCGGGACGCTGGCCAAGATCGACTCGGCCACGCCGCTCGACGGCGGCCGCTGGTCGCTCGTCACCGAGGCCACGCGACGTTTCCGCGTGCGGCGCTGGATGGGCGAGGAGCCGTACCCGACGGCCCTCATCGAGGAGCTTCCCGACGAGCCCCTCGTCTCCTGCGACGAGCTGCTCGACCGCACCTTCAAGGCGGTCCGGCGGGCGCGAGCCTTGCTCTCTGAGCTCGGCGAGGCCGCCGCCCTCCCCTATGACACGCGGCTCGGCACCAGCGCCGACGAGATCGCCTGGCGGCTGTGCGGCCTGGCGCCGCTCACCCCCTTCGACGCGCAGCGCCTGCTCGAGCTCGACGATCGCGTCGAGCGCCTGCGGGCGCTCGAGGCCCTCTGCGAGGCCTTCGCCGCGGACCTGCACCGTCTCCTCGCCGGCGGCTGACCTCGCTCAACGGGCAAGGGCGGGCGGGGACCTGAGCCGCCGTGGGCCTCAGCCGTCGCACGCCTCGACCCTCGCAGGTCGTCAGCCGCCCGAGACCGGCGGCAGCACGGCGACCTCGTCGCCGGCGCCCACCGGGCGGTGCCCGTCAGCCTGCTCTCCGTTGACCCAGATGCGGCAGGAGCCGAGCAGGGTGGCGAAGCCCGGGCCGTAGCGCAGGATCGCGGCGTCGAGCACCTCGGCCACGGTCGTGCCGTCGACGACGTCAGTCGACCGTCCCGCGGCGTCGCGTGCCGGCCCGAAGAAACGGACGCGGACGCCCGATCGCCTCTGTTGCGGGTCGGACTGGCTCACGAATCGATCGTGGTGGCTCGGGCTCGGGCTCGGGCTCGGCGCATCATGGCCGCGCCGGCGCGGCGTCGCTCGAGCCGGGCGCCGTAACACGGGCTGCTTCGCCGCCGCCCGGATCGCCGACCTCGACGGTCTCGAGCCGGTCGGGCGAGCGCAGCGGCTCGCAGGCTTCGCTCCAGGCACGACCCCCTTGCCAGGTCTCGAGCTTCCAGATGGGAAGGCTCGACTTGATCGTGTCGATCGTCCAGCGCGCTCCTTCGAACGCGGCGTCCCTGTGCTCGGTGGCGGCGACGACGACGACGGCGACCTCGCCGACCGCCAAGGCGCCGACTCGGTGGATGGCGACCAGGCGGGAAAGGCTCGGCCAGCGGGCGTGTGCCTCCGCTGCGATCGCTCGCAGCTGAGGCTCGATTTGCTCGTCGTAGGCCTCGTACTCGAGCGCCACCACCCCCGGGCGTCCCTCTGCGTGATCGCGCACGACCCCGCAGAACACCACGAGCGCACCACATCCGGGATCGCTCGCCCAGGCGAGCGCTTCGCCCACGGGCAGGTCGAGCCCTGTGACCCCAAGCCAGTCGCTCTCTCCGTGCGGGGGAGGTAGCAGATCGCCCACCCGGCGGAGTGTAGAGGCGTCGCCGGCCTGCGATCCCACCTGCCGCGACGAGGTTCGTCGCTCCGTCCTGGCCTGCCCCGGGCTCGGGTCGCAGCGTACGTGACCGGTACGCTTCCTCCGGGCCGCTAGCTCATCGGGCAGAGCAGGGGACTTTTAATCCCAAGGTGGCGGGATCGAGACCCGCGCGGCCCACCAGCTCCGTGAAGGAACCACGGCTGGCGCGTGACACTTCCGTAGCGCCTGATCCGTGACGCGGTAACGGGTGATCCGTGACGCGCTAACGCGTCGAGCCGGAGATCTGGTCAGCAGTCTCGGTCAAGCTCAACGTGCCCATGGCGGGAACCAGGTCGACCACAGCTGTGTAGCCGACATGCACGCCCTCGGTCGGCGTCGTCGGCCCGCCGAGCTTCGTGACGGTCGGGGTCGTCGCGCAGCCGGCCTGAAGGAGACACCGGGGTGCACCGACCCGCACTTGGGCGGCGGACGGCCCGGACGAACGTCCTGCCCGGGAGCCGAGCCGAGGGCCGGCCGGGATGTCGGCGGCCGCCGGCGGGTCGCAGCACCCGGCGGCGACTGGCAGCGAGAAAGGGGTCTTTCGGCCCTACGGGTAGGACACCGAATGCCCTTGCCAGGCACAGCGGGCGGGTCGAAGATGAGGTTGCGGGCAGCGTGGCCCGCCCGGGCGTGCGAGCGCCGGGAGGTGGTGGGATGGTCAGGGTTGAGGACCGACCGCGACCGTTCGTCGTACCCGAGCTCTGCAAGGGTTGCGGACGCTGCATCAGCTCGTGCATAAAGGACTGCATCCGGCTCGGCACCGAGATCAATCCCGAGAGCGGGCTCGTCCCGGTCGTGATCGACCTCGAGCGTGTGCAACGGCTGCGGGCTGTGCTTCGAGGCGTGCCCCGAGCCGTACGGGCTGCGTCCGGAGAGCGAGCAGCCGGCTCGTGATGCGGGGGCACCTCCGCCCGGCACGGCGGAGCGCGACGTGCCGGCAGGGCCCGCGCCCCGAGCGGACCGTCGCCTCCCGCTGCCCGAACGTGAGCCGCTCGTGCTGAAGGGGACGTACGCCTCGGCCCTCGGTGCCGTGCTCGCCGGGTGCCGCCACGTCTTCGGCTACCCGATCACGCCCTCGACGGAGGGCGCTGAGCTGATGGCCAAGGTCCAGCCCGAGCTCGGTGGCATCTTCTTGCAGGCGCCGAGCGAGGTGGCGACGGTCAGCATGATGTACGGGGCCGGCGGGGCCGGCCGGCGTTGCATGACCTTCACAAGCTCGCCCGGCTTCAGCCTGATGCTGGAAGGCATCTCCTACCTGATCGGCGCCGAGGTGCCGGCGGTGTTCGTCAACATCATGCGCGGCGGCCCCGGCCTCGGCAACATCGGTCCCGAGCAGGCGGACCTGAAGCTGGTCTGCCGCGGCCTCGGGCACGGCAACACCCACGCCGTCGTGCTCGCCCCCTCGACGCCGCAAGAGATGCTCGACCTGACGATGCTCGCCTTCGACCTCGCCTTCACCTACCGCAACCCGGTCGTCATCGTCGCCGACGGCTACCTCGGCCAGATGACCGGCAAGGTGCGCCTGCCCGCCAGCGCCGTCATGCCGGGCGTGCCCGAGTGGGCCGTCTTCGGCGACCGGTCCCACCGCGCCAACCTGATCTGCTCGATCGACCTCTCCGAGGCCGGGCTCGAGCAGCACAACCTGCACCTCGAGGAGAACTACCGGCGCATCGCCGCCGAGGAGCAACGGTCCGAGCTGCACCGTTGCGAGGACGCCGAGGTCCTCCTCGTCGCCTGCAATACGCCGGCGCAGCTGGCCAAGGGCGCCGTGGCCGAGCTGCGCGCCTCGGGCGTGCCGGTCGGGCTGTTCCGTCCCATCACGGTATGGCCATTCCCGATCGAGGGGCTGCGCGCCCCTCTGGTGCGGGCAGCGCAGCTCGTGGTCGTCGAGGCAAGCAGCGGGCAGCTCGAGGACGAGCTGCGCCTCGCCCTCAGCCATGCCGAGTGGCACACCCCGCCGCCGATCAGCCACGTGCGGCGCATGGGCGGCATGTTGCCCTCGCAACAAGAGATCGTCGAGCACGTGCTCGCCCTGCCCGGTTGCGCCGGCGGTGCCGGCGGCGTCACCGCCGCCGGCAGATCCGGCGCGGCGGGCAGCACGCCGGACGAGGCGCAGCGGTGACGAGCCCAGTCTTCTATCGCCGATTCGAGCGCCACGAGCACGGCGAGGGCACGAACGCGTATACGACGACCTACTGTCCTGGCTGCGGGCACGGGGTGGCGCAGAAGTTTCTCGCCGAGGCGATCGACGAGCTCGGCGTGCAGGACCGCACGGTGCTCGTCTCTCCGGTCGGCTGCGCCGTCTTTTCGTACTACTACTTCGACGTCGGCAACACCCAGGCGGCGCACGGACGCGCCCCAGCCGTGGCGATCGGGCACAAGACGGCCAACCCTAACTCGGTTGTGATCTGCTACCAGGGCGACGGCGACCTCGCCTCCATCGGCCTAACCGAGATCGTGCACGCCGCCCAGCTCGGCATCCCGATCACCGTCGTGTTCGCCAACAACGCCACCTACGGGATGACGGGCGGGCAGATGGCGCCGACGTCGCTCATCGGCCAGCGCACGACCACCACGCCAGCAGGTCGCTCGCTGCTCGCCGGGCAGCCACTCAAGATGGCCGAGCTGATCGCCGGTCTCGACGGCCCCGTCTTCGTCGAGCGGGTGGCCCTCTACGACAACCGGCGCCGCACGCACGCCAAGCGGGCGATCAAGCGAGCGCTCGAGCTCCAGGTCTCCGGCGCGGGCTTCGCCTTCGTCGAGGTCCTCGCCGAGTGCCCGCTCCACCTCGGGCTCGATGCCGAGGCGGCGGAGGCCTGGGTGCGCGAGCGCATGGAGCCGGTCTTCCCGCTCGGGGTGAAGAAGGACGTGGCGGGCGGTCCGCCCTTCCCGGAGATCCCGCTCGGGCGCTTCGAGCCCGAGGCGATGCTGGCGGCGGTCGGCGCGAGCAGCGAGCGCCCACCGCGCTTCGCTTCCGGCTTCCCCGCACACCTCGACCCGCTCGACGTGAGCATCAAGCTCGCCGGCTCGGGCGGCGACGGGGCCCAGACCGCCGGGATGCTCATCACCCGCGCCGCGATCAACGAGGGATTCGACTCGACGCACATTCCCAGCTACGGCCCCCAGTCCCGCGGCGGCACGTCCTACGCCGACGTCCACGTCGCTCGCGACGCGGTCCTCTCACCGGCCGCCCCGCACCCTCACGTCCTCGTCGCCTTCAACGCGCCGAGCCTGGCCCGCTTCGCCGGCTCCGTACGCCCCGGCGGCACGGTTCTCTACGACTGCTCTGTGATCGCCGCACCCCCGGAGGAGCTGGCGCCGGGGGTGCGGTCGATCGCGGTCCCGTTCACGAGCGTGGCGAGGGATCTCGGCAACGTGCTCGTAAAGAACCTGGTCGCACTCGGCGCCCTGCAGGGGGCGACCAGGCTGCTTCCCGAGGACAGCTTCCTCACGGCGATCGGCGGGTCGCTGGCGGGCAGAGGCGAGCTGATCGCGCTCGACGAGGAGGCGTTTCGGCTCGGGGCCAAGCTCGCCGCCGAGCGCCCCGAGCAGCGAGTTCGGGTGACGAAAGCGTAGCCAGCCCCAACGCCGGTAACAGCGCCCCCGACGTGGCATCTCACAAAAGGTCGTTCGGTGTGCGATGTCGACGATCCGTGAGTCCCGTGGTCCCGCCAGCCGACCAGCCGACCAGCCGACCGAGTGTGGGACGCATCGTGCCGCTCGGGCTCAGTGAGGTACTAGGACCTTCGGCTCTGGCCGACCCTCGGGGACGGGCGCAGGCTGTGTTCGAGTCGGCCCGTCAGGCGCACGATGGAATCTGCATTCGGACAGTTCGAGAGGCGGCACCTCCTCGAGTCGGTGCGACCGACGGGGGCGGCCGGCTAGTGGGACGTGGAATAGCGGCGGCCGTGGCCGGCCGGAACGCGCCGACTTCCCTGCCAGGCGGGGGACGTCCCGCCACCGGCCCCCCGGCCGCACGGCCCGCCCACCACGAGTCGCACCCGAGGCGCTGGATCGCCCTCGGTGTGCTCTGCTTCTCGCTGCTCGTCGTGTCGCTCGACACGACGATCCTCAATGTGGCGCTGCCGACGATCGCCGACAAGCTGCACGCATCGTCGACGGACCTGCAGTGGATCGTCGACGCCTACAGCATGGTGTTCGGCTGCCTGGTGCTCGTCGGCGGCGGCGCGGCCGACCGCTACGGGCGACGCCTCGCCTTCGTCGGCGGCCTCGCCATCTTCGGTGGCGGCTCGGCCTGGTCGGCTTTCTCGGGCAGCGTCGGACTGCTCATCGGGGCACGGTCGGTGATGGGCGTCGGCGGGGCGCTCGTTATGCCGGCGACGCTGGCGATCATCACCGATATGTTCCGCGAGCCCGATGAGCGCCGGCGGGCGATCGGCCTGTGGTCGGCGACGAGCGGCGTCGGCTTGGGCATCGGGCCCCTCGTCGGCGGGTGGCTGCTCGCCCACTTCTGGTGGGGGTCGGTTTTCCTCGTCAACGTTCCGATCGCCGCCCTCGGCATCCTCGGCGCCTTCCTCGTCGTCCCCGAGTCTCGCAACGAGCACGCCCGTCGCCCCGACCTCCCCGGGGCCGCGCTGGCGATCTCCGGTCTCGGCCTCGTCCTGTGGGGACTGATCGAGGCGCCGAGCTGGGGATGGTCCTCCTTGGGTGTGCTGGCCAGCCTGATCGGTGGCGTCTCCCTGCTCGGCCTGCTCGTTCTCTGGGAGGGCCGCAGCAGCCACCCGCTGTTGCGTCTCGACCTGCTGCGCCGGCCGCGCTTCTACGCCGCCAGCCTCTCGCTGGCGCTCGTCATGTTCGGCCTCTTCGGCGCCTTCTTCGTGCTCACCCAGTACCTGCAGTTCTTCCTCGGCTACAGCCCGTTGCAGGCCGGGCTGCGGATCACCCCGATCGCCTTGCTGCTGGCGCTCGCCTCTGTCACCTCGCCGGCGCTGGTCCGCCGGATCGGCACCAAGCTCGTCGTCGCCGCCGGGCTCGGCGTGTGCGCGCTCGGGCTGTGGCGCTGCGGGCTGCTCGGGGTGCAGGACGGCTACCTCCACCTCCTGCCCTGGATCATGCTGATCGGTATCGGGGCGGGACTGTCGATGCCGGCGGCGACGGACTCGGTGATGGGCTCGGTCCCAGCCGAGGAGAGCGCGGTGGCCGCCGGGACGAACAGCACGGCGATCCAGGTCGGCGGCTCGTTCGGGGTCGCCGTCGTCGGCAGCGTCCTCGCCACCCGCTACCAGGATTACCTCTCAGCCAAGCTGGCAGGTGAGGCGATGCCCGAGGCGATCCGCCACGCCATCCTCGGCTCGCTCGGCGGTGCCCTCGGTGTCGCCTCGCATCTCGCCGGGCCACTCGGCTCTGCCCTCGCTGCGGTGGCCCGCCTGGCCTTCATGCAGGGAGTCGACGTCTCGATGGCCGTCGCCGCCGCCGTCGCCGCCGGCGGCGCCCTGCTCGCGCTCGTGCGCCTGCCTTCAGGGCCCGCTGCCGTCGAGCAGCCGGAGGCCGCCGAAGGGGCGGACGGCGACGTGCCTTCCAAGGAGCTCACGCGGAACTCATCGTAAGGACGGGTCGTCCATCAGAACGTCGTCGCGGGGGCGTTAGTTGCTCTCGGGCGGCGCTTGGGGCGAACTGGAAACCCGAACCGGCCCTTGACGCAGAGGTGAACTCCGATCACGTCGTGGTCGAGGGGCGAGGTGACCTTCACAGCTGGGGGTCACGACGAGGTCGCCGGCGGAAATCGGCGCAGGGCCATCGGGATGCACGACGCGACGATGAGGACGCGGCCTCTGGGAGAAGACGAACTGAAAGCGCCCGTCACGCTGCGCTCACGCCAACAAGTCTCGAACGGCCTTGTGTGGCACGCCGCTCACGGCGGCAATGTTCTCCGGAGGCGACTGGCGCAGCTTCGGTTCCAGCTGAGCGATGACCTCCAGCACCGCAAGGCGATCACGGTCTGCTTGAGACAGGTGTGCCCTCGCCTGCGTAGGACTTTTCAGGGCTCGGCGTAGCCGGACAGATCTGGCGCGAGGGGCGGACGCGGACGAGCTGGGCGTGGTGCCGGCGAGAGGAGGCAAACTGATCGCTGGTTCTCGCCACAGCTCCAGCCACTCCTCTCGCGTCTCCCGCGACTCCACGCCGGAGATCGCGCGAGCCAGGAGTCGGAATGAGACCGTCCTGTCGCGAGAAGCAAAGGCGACCGGGGAGCTCTCCGGCTGCTAGCGGGCCGGGCGGTACTGCGATCCCTGCGCCCTCTGCAGGGCCTCGACCCACTCCTGCCCGCTGAGCAGCCGGGTAGTCTTCCCCCCCTCCACTGTTCCGCCAGCGCCGAGAGTCAGCGCGACGCTGGCGACGGTGACGTCGTCTGCCGCCTCGAACACGACGGCTATGTCGTGCTCGCCGAAGGAGAAGCCGCCGGTGATGATCTTGACCCCGAGAGCTTCGAGCGCCGGTCTGACGGCCTCGATGCGATCCTGGGGTTCCTTGATCTGCGCGGCGAGCGACTCGGCGGTGTAGGAACCCTGCCAGAGGTACAGCGGCATCGCAACGACCTCCTCGACGAGAACGGCCTGCTCTCGGGCCGTCACGATAGTGCGATTCCCACGTTGGCGGTGCTCGAGGGCTGACCGCGGGTGTCAGAGAAGACCCTCGTCGACGAGCTGGCCGGCGAGCTCGAAGACGGTCCCGGCCGGCGGCCGCGGGGCGCTGAAGGCCGCAAGGGCGCCCGTGGGGCTCAGCGGGCACGACCCGCGGGCCTCGGCGCGACGGGCGGACGTGAGCGAGGGGGTGGCTGATCGGCAACTTTAGAGTACGGATGATGAGATCGCCGCAGACGCTCAGCGAGGCCGACCGGCGTCTTGTCGCCGCATGGGCTGCCGATTGTGCAGAGCGGGTGCTGGGATTGTTCGAGACCGAAGCCCCAGATGACGATCGCCCTCGCGCTGCCATCGACCGCACTCGGGCGTTCGCCCGAGGAGAGCTGAACACTGGCGAGGAGATTCGTCGTCGCTTCGTCGGCGGTGTGTCCCCTGGCGAGGTGAAAGCTCCCGCGGCCGTCGCCGCTGCTCGAGCGGCCGGTCAAGCCGTGGCCGTTTGCCACATGGGCGCGCACGCACTGGGCGCCGCCGCGTATGCCCTCAAAGCCGCCAGCCTGGCGGCCCCCGACCGGCCGGAAGTCGTGGACGACGAGATCAGCTGGCAGCTCAACCACATGACACCAGCGGTCCGGGCCGCCCTGCGTGCCCTCCCGCCAGTGGGCGAGAACTCGTCAGGCCCCCTCGGACCCGGGCTCCTCGCATCAGGCCAACTCGGCGCGATGGTCCGTGACCTCCAAGGCCATCTGGCCGAATCCGATGCGCGGGGCCGGCGAGTACCCAGCCCATTCTGCGACGGACCACGACTCGGCGCCTCGGAATGGGTAGGTGCCGTGGCAGTCGAGACAGATAGCGAGGCGAACACCAATGAGCTGCCTCAGGGTACCGGCGGCCCTTGTCCGCGATCGTCGTAAGGGCACCAGCGGGCGAGTGTGACGGTCACCCAGCGCAGGTCGGGGCCGAGAGCGTCAGCAAGGATGCCCGTGGCCTTCTGAGTGCTCCCATTCTTGGCCTGGTCATCTCGCACCTCGGAACTGCCGGTGACGACAACGCGGTCGACCTGGGACAGGGTCGTGGCGGCGTGCTCGGCAAGCGCGCCGAAGGCGGTCACGTCGTAGTGGGCGCCCGCGCGCATCGCCAACTCGGCGTCTGTTGGCGCTCCACGCAACATAGGCTGGTCGGCTCGACACCGATCGATCAGACGGCGCTCACATTTGAGAGACTTACACGGAGGAGGGGCCAGTGGCGGCGTACGTCATCTTCCAGGCGGAGATCACCGACATAGACCAGTACGAGCGCTACCGCGCTGCGACGCCCGCAACGATCGCCGCGGCCGGCGGTCGCTTCATCGTACACGGCGGCGCGATCACTGTCCTCGAGGGCGAGGCGCCCCTTGGGCGAACGGTAATCCTGGAATTCCCCGATCGCGAGGCGGCGCTCAACTGGTACAACGGCAAGGATTACACGGCCGCCCGGGCGCTCCGCGAGAAGGCAGCGAGGGGGCGCATGTACATCGTCGACGGCATCGACTGATCACCGGAGGCGCGACGCGGATCATCGGCGGGTTCCCACCACGGCGCCTTACTCTGCGAATTGCCGAGACCATCCAGCCGGCGCGGTACGACGCCCGGCTCGGTGACTGCGCGTGCTCGCCAGACCTCGCTGCACGGCCGCCGCCCCCACGAGTCCCCGAGCGAGCCGATCACCGCGACGAGGCCCTTCCAGGTCCGAGCTCGTCCCAAAGCGACTACCTACGATAAGTATGGGCCCGATCCGCTGACTCGCTCGGAGGTGCGCAGATGTCTCGCTTTCGTTTGCTGCTCATGGCTACGAGTGTCCTCGCGCCCTGTGCATGCTTGCCGGCCGGCCCGGCAGTTTGCCGCGACCAGCACAACCTTCCCCCTGGCAGGCACCAGAATGGCCGCCCTGGCCCACGGCGTTGCGACGGTGCACGAGTTGGGACCCGACAGCTATGAGCTGAGCATTACTGCCTCGGACGTGCCCGTGCCGTCCACCCTGCACACGACGCCCATCCGACACGCCTACGTCGCCTGGGCCGTGCTGACCCCGCTCGGTCGAGCCGGTGGCCTGAAGCGCCCGCGCGGCCGCCTCGTTCCGGTTCCTCTGCATGCGACGAGCACGTTCACCTACATGGGAACCGGAAGTTTGCTCACAAATCATGTTCCCGACGTCATCATCACGGCGGAGGTCAGCGCCATGGTCCGCGTACCCGCCACGCCGTTCTGGAGTGTCCTCGTTGGGAGATCCTGAGAGTCGTACGGCGCTGATGGGGACATCCTGGTGGTCGTGTCGTCGATCGCCCGGTTACCGGCTGGTTGAGGCCGACGCGATCTGAGGTGACCGCTGCGACCGTCCCGCCAATTTCGGGCCTCAACCCGATTCGCTGGTCATCTGCGTGCCGCAGCCCCGCACCCGCGTGTTGGAGTGCACCGGCCAGTTGAGGGAGCCGAGGTGGCACCTCGCCATCCTTCGCGGGACGGAGGTCGCCTCGGTCGATGATGGCCGGAGACGACCGGCTCGCCTCAGCTCGAACGAAGCCGCTTCGAGTTGTGCAGCCGCGGATCGAGGTGTAGACATCCCGGATGCTACGACTGCGCCGGGTCACGGTACGTGCGAGCGTCACGCTTGTCGTGGTCGGCTGTCTTCTGGCAGCGGCGGTCACTGTTCAGGCACGATCAGCCAGCGCCGATAGCCCGCCGTCCCCGGGATTCGCGGTGGCCGTCTTGGGCCGGCTGCAGCTTCTTGCGGGGCAGAGCTCAACCGCAGCGCCGGTGGACATGAGCTTCGCCGACCTGGAGAACCAAATCGCAGTGTTCCTCACAGGAGGCCGAGCGGTCGATCCGACCACCGGGCAAGCCTGGACTCTCGCACGCCTGCTGCAGGCAGCCTCCGGCCGCTCGACCTGGCTCGCCAGCACCGCCACGCCGCTTGCTCGCGAACAGCAGATCGAACAGGTTGCCGCGGCGCTCGTCTGGCGGGTCGCATCTCTCGCCGGATATGGGACGACGGGCGAGTCAACGCTGTATCGTCAGGCGTTCGCGCACGCGCCCGACTGTCCGAACGGATCCGACGGGTACGCGCCGACGTCGGCGCTCGACGACACATGGAGGGATCTCGTCGGCGCGGCACTCAGATCGACGACCGCGGGCGGCGGCGAGCTCGGGACCGTCGCCGGGTGGTCAGTCCAGGGTGGGACATTCAACGGAACGGTGATCGCCGGACCTGTTGCGAGCATCCTCGTCGACCGTGACGTCTGGCGATTGACCCTGTCGCCGTACTCGCCGCTGCGCGGGTTTCCCGTCGGAGCGGCGAAGCTCATCGTTCCTGAGACACAGGAGCGCGAATTCGGCTCCACTGAGAATCAGGTGGTCTCGGTCCACGACCTGCAGCCGCTGTTTGCGATCGGCCAGGCCGTCGCTGCTGACCGACAGGTCGGCCTGAGCGACTTCAAGCTCTCAGGCACCGAACTCGACCCCGTCGGCGTACGTCAGGTGGCGGCCGGCTTCGACGCCGACTTCAACGTCGCGCCGCAGCTCATCCTGCAGCCAAACACAGCCAAGAGGGGGCCGTTGCTGCAGCCGGGGCTGCTGCTCAACTTCAAGATGCCCGAGCCACCCCACGGCTTCCCGCCACCGTCCACGCTGATCGGATCGTGCTACTGGGGAGCGGGAGCGACGCTCGGCGCTCCAACCCTCATCTACCGGGAGACACTGCCGCCGCTCGTGCCGGTCCCCGCGGCGACTCACATCGGGACCGTCGCCCTGACGGCGACCGACAGGCTGGCCCACCTGGCTGCGCTGCTGCAAGCTCAGGTCGCGCAGCTGAGCGAGGCTAAGCAGCGTCTCGAAGATACGATCGTCAGCGAGACTGCGGCGCTCGCAGAGGCTCAGACGAACCTCATCACATCCCAGGCCCCGGTGGGCCCGCTGAGCGCGCAGCTGGCAAGGGCCGGGTCGTTCCTGGCGCAGATCGAGCACGCCGAGGAGAACCTTCCGAGCGCCGTCCAGGCCGAGCTGCAAGCACGGGAATCACTGATCGACAAGATCGCTCGCCTCCAGGACCAGGAGGTCGCCGCCGAGCAGTCGGGCCAGAGCGACACGGCGGGCGCGCTGCGATCGAGTATCAGCTACTACCAAGCTCAGCTCTCTCGTGTCCGGCGTGCCCTGGCCGGACACGACGGCGCGGTCGACGAGCTGCTCCTCACCTGGATCGACCGTGTCGGCGCACTGCAGAACCAGCTGTACTCCCTGCGGCGATCCGAAGGCCAAGCTGAGAACGCCGAGGTCCAAGCGAACGACGCGCTCGCCGCTTCCCAGGGCCAGCGAGCCGCGCTCGACGCGCAACTTCTCGATGTCGCCCAGCAGCTGGCCAACATCGACTTCGTGATCGACAACGTCTCCGTCTCGGTCGGCGGGCTGGAGGTGTTCAGAGGGACCGTCCTCGGTCCCTACCTCCGACTCGACGAGCTGGACGCAGCGATCAAGACGGCAGCCGGGCTCGTCGAACAGATGAACGTCGTGCGTCAGACGGCCAAGAGCGACTTCATCGCCGCCGAGCAGAGGTCACGTGCCGCTCTGGCGGGCGTCTCACAGCTGATCTGGTCGAATGCAAAGAAGAAGTTCGCGATCGAGTTGGCGTACAACGCTTGGGACATCGCGTGGGCAACCTCGAAGGGTGGCGTTGTCGGCGCCGGGGCCGAGTTCCTGAAGAAGCTCGTCTACGCCGTTCCCGAGGCAGTGACCGCGTTGCGCGGATCAGGGGGTGCCACCGAGTTCGACGCCGACTACAGCACCGGCCTAGCGAGCGTGATCAGCCTCCAGGACAAGGCGCTCACCGCCGGGGAGAAGCGGATCGTAGAGGCCACGCTGCTCAAGCCGGCTCGGGACAAGCTCAACAGCGAGTTCGGGGCGCTGCTGTTCAAGAAGTTCTACCCCGGCCAGTCGCTGCCGTGGGTGGCGTCGGGCCCGGCGACGCCGCCGGTCTGGCAGGTGGTTCCCCGCCTCAAGTCCGAGATCACCCAGTTCGTCAACGGGTTCAACAGCCGCTCGCTGCAGCTGCGGAACCTGAGCAAGGGCGTCTCGTTCAAGCCGGTTTGGTTTGCCGACCTAGCTGGCAGCCTGGTGAAGGACCTGAGCAAGGTGCTCCTCAAGGGTTACCTCGATCAACAAGAACGAGCGGCGTGGAACGACTACTTCGAGAAGGAGCTCATCGCCCAGATGTACTTCCCCCTCTACCAGGGGGCCAGCGCGAGATACTGGGAGGCGTTCGACTACTACAACAGCCTGCTCGACGAGAAGGCCCGGATCCTCGAGGGGTTCGACCCGACAACCCACTCGCACACGCTGCTCGACAGGACCTTCCGCTCGAACGCGATCCTCGTCGTCACGATCCGCGTCACCCGACCGCCGGGTGCGACGGTTCGCCTCCGCCTTGGCGTGCTCGTGGCGGGTCGACCGGCGACCCAGACGGGCATCTATCAGTACACGATCTCGGCCGATGGACTGCAAGAGGGGCCGTCCGGGCTGGGCCTGCGGATCAACGCGAGCTGAACCTTTCGCCTTCAGCGGTCACGCTCGATTAGGTCAGCAAGTACCTGGTCTTGCGCGAGGAGGTGTTCTTGGATCTTCACTGCCTCGTGGAGGACCGCATCAGCATCGTTGTAGGTGGCCTCGGATCGCTTGTCGGCGGCGGCCGCCAGCACGTTCTGGCCGACGATGATCACTGACAGCAGGACCAACTGGAGAAACGTCTGAGACACCCAAGACACCAGCGTGACGGCGTTATGCGAACTGATGGCCTGGGGCAAGCTGATGAATGCGATGACGGCGAAGGCGTAGGCGCACCACATGGTGCCGACCCCGTTGGTCACCTTCACCGCGAGCCACGCGTTGAACCGAGCAGCGGCATTGCCCGTGGGGAGTTGGTCCGCAACCTTGACCGGTTCCGCGGCCATTCCCTCCAGCTTGGTCTTCGTCCGGTGGTGCGGGATGTAGTTGTAGATGTTGTGGTCGTTCATCGCATTGCTCCTTTGGTCGTGATGGACCGGTCCTAATGAACATCTACAGCCAGGAATCCATCATGACACGGGACGCGACGGCCTCTCGTGACGCTCGACCGACCCCGTGCCGCGGGCGCTGCACTGGCGAGCAGCTCGCCATCATGGGAGTGCCGGCGTCCGGCTACGCGACCACTTGGCCCCATCTCGTCCTTGCGTTGTCCCGACACGGTGTGATCAGCGAATGCGCTACAGCTGCGACACGGTCGCAACGTGCACCATCGTCTCGTTGGCGGGACAATGTGGCGGACACGCGAAGTGGACGGATGCACAAGCTCCGCGGCAGTCAGACCTGGAACTCCTTCCCGCCAACCGAGGCGCCGGAGGACGCGGAGCAGCGATCGGCAGCCAACCGGGCGGTCGCAGTCTCGGCGGTCGGGCTCGCCATCACCGGAGCGCTCGAGCTGACCGCCGCGGTGCTGAGTGGCTCGGTCGGCTTGCTCGGAGACGCGCTGCACAACCTCTCCGACGTGTCGACGTCGATCGCGGTCTTCGTCGGGCTTCGCTACTCGCGCCGCGCGGCCACGCCTGACCACCCCTATGGCTTCGATCGTGCCGAGGACCTCGCCGGTTTGGGCGTCGCCCTGGGGATCTGGGCGAGCGCCGTCTTCGCCGGGGTCGTAAGCGTCCACAAGCTAACCGCACACGGTCACACCTCGCACCTCGAGATCGGGATGCTCGCGGCAGCGATCGGCATCGTCGGCAACCAGGTCGTCGCCCGCTACAAGAAGAAGGTCGGCACGCGAATCCACTCGATGACCCTCGTCGCCGACGCCAAGCACTCCTGGCTCGACGCGATCGCCTCGGGCGGAGCGCTGTTCGGCCTTGTCGGCGTGGCGCTCGGTGTCGACTGGGCCGACGGCGTCGCCGGTCTTCTCGTCACGGCCTTCATCGTCCACGTCGGCTGGGAGGTGACGAGCGAAGTGGTCGGTCGCCTGATGGACGGGGTCGATCCCGAGCTCGTCGGGTGCGCCGCCCTTTCAGTCGACGGCGTCGAGCACGTCCATGTCCGGGCCCGGTGGTCGGGGGCGCTCGCTCCTGTTCGACGTCGAGCGCTTCGTTCCCGCCAGCTCAACAGCCAGCCCGCGTTTCGCGACTGGTTCACGCCGTTCCCCGACGATGCCCTCGGCACCTCGGCACGAGGCCGGGGCGAAGAATCGAGGAGGACCGAGATGTCCGAGCAGATGAGCATCAGCCTGGAGCGCAACCTCAGCACCAGCGAGAGGCCGGCGCCTCGCCGCCGGGTCACGTTGAGGGTGCTTGCAACCGCTGTCTGCATCGTCGCCGGCTACGCCGCCGGCATGGTCGCCGCCAAAGCAGCATTTGGCGAGACGCCGCAGGACGCCGCCAGCGCCTCTGCAGGAGCTCCCGCCGGCTTCCGCACCTTCGTCGACGCGAAGGACCATTTCCAGATCGCCGCCCCGTCGAGCTGGCTCACCGTCGACCCCGCGGCCCCGAACATCAACGCGGCGTTCCAGAGCCTCCTGAGGAAGAGCCCGCGCTTGGCGCAGGTACTCGGAACCAGTGCCGGCAACTTGGCGGCACGTGGGGTGCGGTTCATCGCCGTCGACAGCACGGACGTCCACGACGACGAGCCGCCGAACGTCAACGTCGTCGTCACCTCGGCTCCTGGCTTCACGGTGAGCGACCTGAGCAAGCTCGAGGCGGAAGTGCTCGCCGCGTACGTCAAGGCGGGCGAGACGGTCCTCGGCGTGCGCACGGTGGGTTTCGACCACACCACGGCGCTACAGGTGTCCGTGATCACCCACGTCGAGGTTGCGGGGCGCGAGCGCAACATTGCCGCCACCCAGTACGGCCTGGGCGCCAACGGCACCTTCTACTGGATCTCGCTGACGGGCTCGAGCCCCGAGCTCGGAGAGCTTGCCGCGACGTTCCGGATCCGGTGAGCGCGGCCGCGACGACGAGCGAGCCACACACGAGGGCGGAGCCCCGACGGGCTCCGCCCTCGTCGCGCGCCGGCAGCCTCGTCCGGCGTTTCACGCCCGGTTCACAGCGCCTTGGAATCATGCCCGCACCTGCCGATATATAACGGCATTCGCGAGGAAGGATACCGACATGTTCAGACGACCGATCCTGCGCGTCGCGCTCGTGGGCGCGACACTGGCGACGTTCACCGCGACGATCAGCAGCGACGCCGAGGCGCAGGACGCACCGGCTCCGGCCGACTTCGTCTCGGCGGTGCTCGCCCGCCTCGACCTGATGAGCGGTACCCCGGACAGCCAGTTGCCGCAGCAGCAGGCAGTCTCGTTCTCCGACCTGCAGTTCGACGTCGCGGCTGTGGCGACCTCCTACCAGGACTTCTCGGTCGACCCGACGACCGGCAACGCGTGGCTCCTGCCGGCGCTGCTGCAGCAGAGCGCCGGCAACACCTCGTGGCTGGCGCCGGGCGCCGGCCCCGACGCCGAGGAACGCCAGATCACGGCCGTGCTCGGGGCGATGGGCTGGCGACGTGCTGCCTACGTGCCGGCGACGGTCGTGTACTCCGAGAACGATGCCAAGGCCCAGCCGCAGAGCACGTGCAACATGACCGACTCGTCGTCTCCTGGCCTGCTTCCCTCGCAGGGTCAGATCGAGCAGTGGCAGAGCCAGTACCGACAGGCCCTGCAGGGACCATGGTTGCTGCAGACGAACGGACCGACGTCGCTCGGCGTCACGACCGACGGTGGCTCGGGCAGCTCGACGGTCACCGTCTACCGTGGCCTTGTCGAGGCAGCCCTCCCCGCGGTCCGGTCCCCGTCGTGGAGACCGGCTACGGGTGGGCGCCCGTACCGGGCGTGGCGGTCGACGGCGCCCGTTACGTGCTGCACGTCGTCGCCGGCGGCACGGGCGGATCGCTGCCCGGCGTGACCCCGGGCGGCAGCCCGTGGGACACGGGCGCCGGCACGATCACCGTGACCGGCGGGCCCGGAGTCGAGATCCCGCAGACGGCTGACTCGCCGGCGGGCGCGCTGGCGATGCCCCAGCCAGTCAACCTGGGCAGCTTCACGCCGACGCGTGTCCCGGGCACGAGCGAAGCCGACCTTGCCGTCGGCGTGCCGCTCAGCTTCCTCTTCGAGCCCGTGAAGAACCTGCTCGACCCGAAGTTCAAGCCGTCGGCGCTGATCCAGCTACAAGCCCAGGAGCCGCCCCCGGGCTGGCCGGATCCGCACGCCTCGGTGAGCTGCACGGACAGCCGGATCTGGAGCATCGGCGACGCCGCCGAGGCGTCGCGCGGCGAGGGCGTCCCGATCATCTACCACGAGGACTACGGCCCGCTCGTCGCCCGTCTGCACATCGGTACCGCCGCCGCCAACTACTCCGAACGCCAGCAGCGGCTGATCGAGCAACTGCGGTCGGCCGTCTACGCGGCGGCGACCGCGAAGTACCGGCTCGACACCGACATGCCGTCGCTCGAGCAGGGTGTCGCCGGGGCCGATGCCGAGATCAGCTCGCTACAGGCCAAGGTCCCGCCGCTGGTGGCGAGCCTCGACGAGACCCGCAGCTTCTTCGCCCAGATCCAGACGGCTGAGGACAACCTTCCGAGCTCGGTACGGGCAGAGCTGCAGGCTCAGGATTCACTCGAGCAGACGGTGCAGCAGCTCGAGGACCGGGTCGTGCAGGCGGAGCAGGCCGGCCAGAGCGAGCAGGTCGCGACGCTGAAGGCTGATCTTTCCACACAACGGGAGCGGTTGGCCATCATCGACAAGTCACTGGCGGGCCGCGACGGCGGCGTCGACAGCGTGATCGGACGCTGGGTGGCCAAGCTGCGCTCGATCCAGTCACAGGTCTACGCCCTCGAGCAGGCGCAGGCACAGGCGGTGCTGGTGCGCCACCAGGCCAACCAGGCGCTGCAGCAGGCGATCGACCAGCGGGCCGCGCTCGACCGCGAGCTCGACGCCGACGGTGAACAGCTGCTGAACGCAGACTTCCAGGTCACCGCCGTCAGCGTGACGGCGAACGGCTCGCCCGTCTTCAAGGCGAAGCTGCTCGGCAACGAGCTCGCTCTCGAGGCGATCGACGCTGAGATCGCCGATGCGACGCCCGTCCTGGCCGATCTCACCGCCGAGTACCGGGCGACGAACCAACATGTCCAGGCGATGCAGCGGGCGGCGTCGGCAGCGCTGGGTGACACCGCCACGACGATCTTGCAGAACATGTGGGCCGAAGCCACGATCACGACCGTCGACTACGGCTATGACGTGCTGAAGGGCTTCGCCAAGGGCGGGCCGCTCGGTGCGCTCGGCGCGGCGGCGAAGAAGGGCTGGGAGAAGTACGGGACTGTGTACGAGAGTCTCGTCATCGGCAAGAACGCGCTCTTCGGCCCGGCCGGTTCGACCAAGCAGAGTGTCGACATCCCCGAATTCGACCACCAGTTCGTCGCCACGTTGCAAGACGACATCACGCGGGAAGTCGACAAGATCTACGGCACGAACGCCAAGGGACTGCCCAGTCTGGTCAGCGGCCGGCCGTTCAAGGAGGTCGTCAGCAAGCAGGTCTCGGGACTGGTGAACAAGGGGCTCGTCGCGCTGTATCAGAAGTTCTACAAGGACCTGCCGATCCTCCGGCGGGTGGCGGGCAGCGCGCCGGTGACGACCGGGTTCGGGAAGCTTCTCGCCAAAGCCAAGGACTTCCTCAAGTGGTCGAAGAACAACGACGCGGCCTTGAAGTACATGACCGGACAGACCGCGCAGAAGGGCGTCAAGGCCTACGGCTTCAACGGTGGCACCGACATCGCCGCCAGCTTCGCCCGGGACGTGGCCAAGGCGGGGGCGAAGGTGTACCTCAACTCCCGGGAACGCGCCGCCTGGGAGAACTACTTCAAGCTCGAGGCCGCCGCCCTGCTGTACAACACCCGGCGGATCATGATGTACAACACCTACTGGCCCTTCGTCGATTACTACGAGCAACTCCTGGCCGAGAAGGCGCAGCTGCTGGCCAGCTATAACCCGTCCATGCAGTCGCCGATCGAGTTGGATCGCTCTTTCGCCCAGGGGACGCCGCTTGTCGTCACGCTGACGGTGGTCCGTCCGGACGGAGCGACTGCCCCGCTCGACCTCGCTGTCCTGGTCGCCTCCCGCCCCGCGACTGAAACGAGCAGGTACGTCTACACAATCGGCTCCGGCTCGCTGCACGAGGGGCCGAAGGGCCTCGGTCTGCTGATCGAAGCACGCTGAGAGATGCCCCCGGGGGGCTGAGCTCGCCGGTACTCGGCGGCCACGCGGTGCTGCCTTGCTCGCGCGCCGACGAGCCGCTCCTCGGGGGACATCGTTTCGCCGTCGTTCGGCGGTAGGGCAGCCGTGACACCGGGAGCGAGAGGTGCCTCGCTAGTGCACCAGCGCCTTGGCGCGTGCCATGACCCGGGTCAGGATCGGTCCGATCCAGTTCGCCGGGAAGGGCGAAGCGAGATTGGCGAAGGTCAAAGCGACCTCGGAACGTCCCTGGACGTACAGGTACTCCTCCTGGTAGAAGGTAGCGCTGAGGCCGGTGACCTTGAGCGCGATCCGCACGTCGACGCCGCGGTTGCCCGTCCCGAGCGGGGGCGCCGGCACGAAGGTCGCCGTGGCCGTGACCGACGACTTGGCTGCGGCGGCCGTGACCTTTTGAAACAGCGTGGCGAGGCACGGGAGAGCCGCCTTGCTGCTCAGCGCCCTCTGGTCATTCGTCGCCGCGGCGGCAGTCGTGAGGATCGTGACCTCCGAGCTCAACCCCGGCAGCTGTTGCTGGTTGCTCTCGGCGAACATCGGCGACGCGACGTCGGCCGTGACCGTGCCACCCACCTTGCCGGTGAGCCCGAACGGATCGCCGCTCAGCTTGGCGCCGCCGGCGCCGTGGTCGACGCAGGCGATCGCCTGCTCGGCCTCGGCGGTCTGGCTCGGCGTGTTCGGGATGTTCGCCGAGCTCGTCCACTTCACCGACCCCGGCAGGTCCGAGCGGGTGAGGTCGATCTTGCCCGCGAGCACCTTGTCGGAAGTCTGCGCCGCGGCCGGGGGGATCAGCAACCCGGCGACGGGCAGCAGCGACCCGGTGACGAGGGCCGAGCAGACGACGGCGGAGCGTACGGGCGTCCTACGGCGCATCGGAGCAGTCTTGCGATCGCGCGCCGCGAACGCAAGGCCGTCTCGCGCCCAGCGCCGGCCGGCACGCGGTGTCACGCTCGTTTCACGGCGCGGGCACATGGTGTCGACATCCGGCGAGCGTCGCCGGAACGAACCAGGAGGTCCGTCATGTCCACCATGCTCCGCAAGCTCGTCACAGTCGGCGCCCTCGGCCTGATCGCCGCCGGCGGCTCCGTGCTGCTTTCCAGCACGATCGCTTCGGCGTCTGCTCCCGTGTTCAACAACACCAACGGCGGCGGCGTCACCCAGAGCGCACCGATGCCTCCGGCCTACACGCTCTTCACGCTCAGCCAGACCGAGACGATCACGTCGATCTCGACCTACCACTGGGACAACGGCCGGGGAACGCCAGCACCGGGCGTGATCTACATCCTCGTCCCGCACAGCGGCGGGCGCGTCGAGGCACAGTCCCAAGCAGTGGGCTCGCCGGGCCAGTCCGGCGTCGTCAACGCCAACTGGACTGCGACGTTCAACGTCACTCTCCCGGCGGGCCAGTGGCAGGTCTGGGACTCGAGCCCGACGACCTGGTCCTACGACGCGCAGTCCGGTGGGGCCGGCTTCGCAGTGGTGAGCGGCAATCCCGCCGGGGCTCCCACCACGTCGTTGCCTTCGACCATCCGGCCGTGCTTCCACAACACGTACTTCCCGCTCGAGATGGGTCCTTGCTTCGGTCCTCGCGGGACCATGATCGGTGTCGGCGTCGTCGGGACGCTGCCCTCCCCGCTCGTCAGGGTGCTCTTCGTCAACGGCTCGGCGCGGGTGACCGTCACCGGGCTGATGGGCGGTGGCCTGGCCAACGGCAGCATGTACACCTTCCCCGCCCCGGCACAGCTCTGCCTCGCCGGCCGGGGATCGAGCACCTGGCAGGCATACGGGTGGGATGCGAACGGGCTCGCCAACCCGAAATACAGCCTCTACGGCGACGAGGGCGACTTCGGTCAGTTCACCGTCACCGGCTGCTGACCCGAGCCGTTCGCTCCTGACGCGCCAGCCGAAAGGGGCCGGAGCCCACGGGTGCTCCGGCCCCTTTCCGGCGCGCCCGGAGCGTGCCGGTCCGGGAGTCAACTTGCGCCCGCGTGGGCCTTGCGCTGCACCGCCGAGCGCGCGCCGGCCTCGTTCCCCGCCGCCTGATGGAGCGCCGCGAGACGGTCGTAGAGCTCGCCACGCCACGGTTCTTCGGCGATCAGCAGCTCGAGGGCACCGGCTCGTGCCTGAGGCTCTGCCTGCTCGTCGCCGGCGACCCGGCCGGCCAGCTCGGCACGCAGCACCGCCAGCGCCCGCCGCTCGTCGAAGGCCCACTCGACATACGGCATGTCCTCGAGCGCCTCGCCCCGGAATCGAGCCAGCGCCTCGAACGAGCGGCCCTGGCGAGCCTCGCTCGCCACCGCCGCGGCGTCGACGGCGGCGACGAGGCGGAGACGGTCGCCTGCGGTGACGACGAAACGTGACGGCTCGCCGGTCTGGCGCTCGGGCTCGAGGCGGCGCCGGATCTCGCTCAGCGCCGCGCGCAACAGCATTCGGCCGTTGTCGGGAGGCCGATCAGGCCAAACGGCCTCGATCACCTCCTCCCGCCCCGCGCCCCGTTCGCCTCTCACCGCCAGGAAGGCGAGCACCTCGAGCGCCTTGAGCGACCGCCATGCCGTCCCGACCTCGGCACCGTCTACCCGTAGGCGCACGGTGCCGAGGACGTCGACCTCGAGACCCGTCGCCGGCGCTCGTCCGAGGGCGAGGAGCGTTCTTGCCTGGGCCTCGATCGGGGCGAAGCCGAGCTGGCGGATGCGCGCCACGCGTCGTGCGGCCTCGTCAGCCCCCGCCCGGTCGTTCCGCGCCGTGGCGACGGCCAGACGCACCAGCCAGACATGCAGGCTCGCGAAGGTGTCGTGGCGCGCGGTCTGGCGGTTCACGAGGTCGGCGACCGCAGAGGCGGCCTCGAGATCTCCATCGGCGATCAGGTACCAGGCCTGTACGGGCCCAGCCACCGCCAGGGCGAATCCGCCTTCTTCGGCTGCCTCTTCGTATGCCCTGCTGGCAAGTACCCGCCCGCCGGCGAGGTCGCCGCTCAGAAGGAGCGCCTTTGCCTGCACGGCGAGCCCGCCAAGGCGCGGCCGGGGGGGCGCACCGAGCGCTTCGCCCCGCGCCAGTCGGACCTCGGCGTCGACCCAGGCGGCGACGGGGTCGCCCTCGCCCGAGGAAGCCGCCGCGAGCGCCGCCGGCGAGGTCGCCGGCCCACCAACGCGCGGCGGCGAGCCATGACGCAGCTCTCACCGCCAGCTGGCGTGTACTTCCCGGGCCCCCTGCGGTCTCGAGTGCGGCGGCGGCCTCGGTCAGCCGCCCTGCGTGCAGGTGGGCTGAGCCGAGCGCGAAGAGCGCCTCCCGGCGCGACGAGTCGTCAGGGGCGCGGTGCACCGCCTCCTCGGCCGCAGTCGTCGCCGCGTCGAGGTCCACGGTGGCGCGTCCGCCCGCGAGCACCGGAGGGAACTGGCGGCGCAGCTCGGCCGGGATCTTGTAGAGCCAGGAGATGGCGCGCTCGGCGGGGATGGTCGAGATGTGCTGGCTCGCGACCGCCATCGCCTCGGCGTACTCGCCGTCGTCCACGAGCAGGTCGACCGCCGTTGCCGGGTCGAGCGCCGCCAGTGCGGCCGCCGCCCGCCGCCGCCAGCGGGCACGGCGATCCTCGGCCACGGTCGGGGCGACGACCTCGGCCGCTGCCGCCGTCAAGCGCCACTCCCCTCCCTGCTCGATCACCAGCATCGAGCGCTCGCCGAGTGCCTCGAGTGCGGCCGCGTCGCCGACCGCGAGCTGTTCAGCCAGGACCGTGGTGAGATACGGCAGGACCGCCAGCGCCTCGATCAGCTCGCCGCTGCCGAGCACTCCGGCCACCAGCGGAGCGAGGGCTCCCGGTTTTGCCGGGTAGCCGGTGGTGGCTGCGAAGGCGATCCCGGCGGCCCAGCCGCGCAGCTCGGCGCAGGCCCGCGCCGCTCCGGTGGGGTTCGCCCCGACGGCCAAGAAGAGCTTCTCGGCTTCAGCCGGCGTGAAGGCCAGCTCGGACGCATCGACGTTGCGCACGACTCCGGCCGCCGCTCGGCCGACGAGGCCAGGCGGGCGCGTGCGGCTGCAGACGACGATCGTGCTCTCGGGCGAGAGCAGTGGCATCGCCTCGGCCAGCAGCGGGTCGCACTCCTGTCCGAGGGCGTGACCGTAGTCGTCGACGACGAGCACCGCCGGATCGTCCAACAGCTCGACGAGGTGGCCGGCCAGCTCGAGCAGGTCGGCGCCTGCCGGCGCCGGCGGGGCGCCGAGCGATGCGGACGCCAGGGCGACTAGATCGCGCGCCCCGGCGCGCCCGGGCGTGAGCCGCAGCCAGCCCGAGCGTGGCGCGTTGGCGGCGAGCTGCGCCGCGAGCACCGTCTTGCCCGCGCCTGCCGGCCCGACCAGCAGCACGCCGGGCGCGGTGCGCTGTTCCAGCCTGGGGCGTACGAGCGCGCCCGTGATCCGGGGCCGGCGGATCAAGGTGGCGGGTGCCGAGCGATGGGCGGTATCCACTGGGCGCACAGCATCGCGATGCCGGCGGACGGGGTCAATCAGCTGACCGCTCGTAGCGGGGGCGTGCCGGGGCCGCCGGTGCACGATGGCGGTCATTGGTTTCAATCCGAGAGTAGCTTCACCCTGCGACCCACCGGAGCTGGAACGACGAGACGTCTGGCTGGCCGCCGCGCCAGCCCGCCACCTACGGGGTGTGACATGCCGACGCCTGACATCCTCGAGCCCGGAGACCTCCCAGCTGCGGAGATGATCCGCCTGCACGACGAGCTCGAGGGCGATCCCACCTCGAGCGCCCACAGGGAGGCCTGGCAGCGCTGGCACGCCTGGCTCGCCGAGCTCGCCACCGGCACGGATTCGGCGCAGCGGGCGCGGGCCGAACGCATCGGTTCGTACATCGTCGCCACGTTCGAGCCGCCGGAACGGTCGTCGAGCGCCAAGGCCGCCGGCATCGCCGGCATCGCCGGCGCCGGCGGCATCGCCGGCTACGAGGCGGGCCAGCTCGGCTCCGAGACGGCGGCCAGCGCCGCCTCGGTCGCTCAGGCGCCGGCGAGCGGACCTGAGGTGCTCGGCGCTGATCCCGGTGCCACGTCGGGCGCCGACCCGGCCCGCGGGGGCATCCGCCGCACGGGCGGCAGCGGCAGCGGCATGGGCGGCGGCGGCAGCGGCAGCGGCAGCGGCAGCGGCGTCGACGTGGGCGGTGGCGGTGGCGGTGGCAGCAGTGGCACGGACAGCGGCGTCGGCACCAGAGCGGGGCGCCGCGGCGTCTCGCTCTCTCGCAGGTCGTGGTGGATCGGAGGCTCGGTCGTCGTCGCCGGCGCGGTGGCCGCCGGGGCGGTCCTCGGTGCCAACAGCGCGCCGCCGCATCGCTCCGCTCGCCAGACGGGCACCGCATCGACGACGACCTCCACCGTCCGCACGCAGGCCGCGGTCAACACCCAACTCAGCTGCACAGGAGCTGAGATCGAGCTGTTCGACAACGACAACGTCGGCGGCGTGCTGAATGGTGGGAAAGCTCCGAGCTTCTCGACCGGTGGCAAGCCCTACTGCCTCGTGGAAGTGACGACCTACCACTGGAACAACGGCCAGGGCGCGTCGGCAGGCACTGTCGTGCTGAGCGGCGGGAGGGGCCCCGGCGCCCGTCGGGTCGGCCCGCTCCGTGTCCGGACGACCGCCGGGGAGGCCGCAAACGTCAACTGGGTGGCCAGCTTGCCGGCGACACCGCCGGTGGTCATCGACGGCACCTACACCGTCTCGGACTCGCAGCCCTCGACCTGGTCGCAGAATTCGCAGTCGCACGGCCTCGGCTTCACCCAGGTGTGGGTGAGGAGGGCGACCTCAACGTCGCCCTCCTCCACGACCGCCGCGAGTGCGACGTCGGGGCCGTGAGCCTCAGCAGGACGTTCCTGCCAGCCCCCATTCGTGCTTGGTGAGCAGGGCAAGGGCGTGGATGGCGCTCAGCGCTCCGTACTGCATCGCCTTGCTGTACAGCCTGCCGTTGAGGAACGGAAAGCCCGGGTAGCCGGCTTTCTTCAGCGCCTGCTTCAGCCCGAAGTTGACACCTGTCCTCACCCACCCGCCCTTCACCAGAGCGACGGCCGTGGACACCGTGATCTGGTGGAACTGGCACATCGTGAGCGACGGGTTGCTCATGTTGACGCTGACCGCAGTCAACGCTCCGGCGGCGAAGAGATACCACCCGGCGATGTGGCCGGCGAAGAAGGAGATGGGAGCGCCGACCGTCGCGTGCGGGGCGTCGAAGGGCTTCTCGATCTGCTCGTTCACCCAGTCCTTGGCCTTGCCCGTCGCCCAACCGGCGCCCTTCTTCGCCGCTCCGGTGACGAAACCGCCGATCGCGCCGGTCACGTCGCGCAGGCTGGACGCGCCGTACAGGCCGTCCTCGAGCATCGGGAACATCTCGCCGGTGTGGCCGTTCACTTGCAGCCAGCCGTCGATCGGGCCGATCGCGTCGAGCACCGGCTGTGCGGGCACGAGGACCGAGATCGCCGGATCTTGCGTGATCGCCTGGCGGATGAGGAAGCGGCTGCGATCCGAGAGGTGCAGGCGAGAAAGGGTCGAATCGAGGTCTGCCCGGTCGACCCAGGTAGCGCCGACCGGAACGGGCCTCAGGGAAAGGTGCAGCGGAACCGCCCCGCGCTTGGCGAGATCGACGGTCGTGGTCAGCGTCTCGTAGCCGGGGGCCTGCACACTCACGTGCATGCTCGCGAACGGCTGCGAGAACGCCGGCAGGTCGAAGGCCCCGCCCGGCCAGGAGGTCGCCGAGACGGCCGACCCGACGAGGGTGACCGTCGCACCGGCAACCCCCTCACCCGTCGAGGCGTCGAACACGGTTCCCGGCACGTCGGCTTGGAACAGCTCCGGCCCGCCGACGATCCCGCTCATGAAGGGGTACTCCGGGTCGTCCACGACCTGCACCTCGTTGATCGCCCCGGCATTCTTGTCCGTGGGGTCGTAGAGCGCCTTCACGGCCTTGTCGCTCTTCGGCTTGGGGAGGTGCTGCTTGGCGAAGCCACCCCCGAGGTCGAGCAGGGGCAGCGTCTTGGTGACTCCGCTCACGTCGACCGGGCCGCTGATGTGGTTGATGACGTAGAGCTTGAGCGGATCGCTCAACGAGCCGTCGGTATAGCGGTACCTGACGATCGCCCAGCCGCGCCCGTCGAGCTCGGCGAGCACCTTGCGGCTGAGCATCTCGATCGTGTAGCCGTGTGAGTTGTCGGTCGGCTCCTGGAACCATTCCTGGTAGGTCGTGGCGCCGGCGAGGTCCGACGAGCTCACGAAGATCGTGTCCGGCTTCGGCTTCACGTTGGACGGCAAGGGCTGGTTGCCCGTCGGGTATCCCGGGAGCTGGACGGTGACACCGGCAGCGCCGGCGGCGACGGAGACGTCCTGGGTCGGATCTGTCGGATTGACGACATCGAAGTCGGTGTACCAGCGCGGGGTGGGCACGAAACGGTAGTCGGCCTGGTAATCGATCGGCACCCTCGCCGAGTCGGCGAGCACCACCTCGGTGTCGAGCACGGCGCGGCTGAGCTGCGAGCTGCGCACCGCCGGCGAGGAGAGCATCCACCGGACCTCAGGGTCAGCGCTTCGCGCCAACGCGGCGCGCACCGCCGAGCTGACCGAGACGACAAGCGCCTGGCCGCGGCGCTCGAAGGTGAGCGAGTACCTCCCGTCGCCTTTCGGCGAGATCGACATCGAGGCGCCGTCGACCAGCGGGTCGGTCAAGAGCCGGTTGAGTGATTGGGCCGAGGTGGACAGCCGATCGCCGAGCGTGCTCGGCTGGTCGTTGATGGCGGCCGAGAGCGAGTCAGACGCCGACATCACCGACCCGCCGACCACCGACTGCAGCACGTTCGGTTCGAGCGAGGAGTCGTAGAGGGAGTTGATCGTGTTCAGCTCGACGGTCTGAGCAAGCGGGCCGCTCGCCGCCAGGGCGTCGCTGCGCAGGTCGAGCGACACATCGTGTGCACCCGATTCGGGGTCGACCTCGTCGGCGACGATGGTGATGCGGGGGACGACGACGTGGGCGCGGATCCTTTGTTGCGCTGCGGCAGCCTCGATGTTGGCGTCGGACTGAGCAAGGAACGTGTAGGCCACGGTGTGACCGATGGCGTCCTCGACCGGCGGCGAAGCGCTGGCCGTGCTGGTCCTCGCGAGCAGCGGGGCTACGGCCGCCACCTCGTGGCTGCGCACCCTCCCGGGCACCCAGCCGGTCGTGACCGTGATGTCGTATCGGTTCGCGGCGTTGAACATCGAGAGGTAGTCGTGGAAGGCCTTCGTGAACAGCTCGCGGGTGATCGGAGCGCCGCTCTGGCCGGGGCCGCGCACGCTGAAGACGAGATCCTGGCTCACCGCTCGGGTGGCGTCGGCACCCGTTGGCTGCGTCGAGCCCGGGCCGCTCACCACGAGCACCGTCTTCGAACCCTGACGTTCGTAGAAGGCGTGCAGGTCGTGGCCAGCGAGCTGTCCGGTCGAGAACGTGCCGGCGGGCTCCGCCAGGACACGACCGCCCGGCATCGTCGTGCGCACGGTGACGGCGAGGGTGTCGACCTGATCCGACGGCACGGCTCGAAGCGGCCTCGCCCGCGGGTCGCTCGCCGCGTTCGGCCCGACATAGCGGTAACGGCCACCACTGGTCGACAGCTCGACACCCCAGGCCGCGCCGTGCACGAGACGACTCGCCTTTCCTGCCTTGGCGAGCAGCCCCTGCAGCAGCAGGCAGCGATCGAGCTGATCGCCGCTCATCGCCCACAAGGTCCCGACCGGCCCCCGTAGCTCGCCTCGGTAGTCGTCGGTGGCGACGTCACGGGTGACAAAAGCGACGATCGCCGTTTCGCTTTCGTGCAGGTTGGCTGCCTCGGCAGCCAGATAGTCGAAGCCGGTCTCGCTGCCCGCCGCCCTCGACGGCGCGGACAGCGACGGCGAGCCGCCGCCCCCGACGCGAAGGCCGACGCCGACCGACGCTGCAGCCACGATCACGGCCGCGGCCGCGATCAACCAGGTCGTACGAGAGCGGGGGACGATTCGCCGCCGGCTCGGCGCGCCGGCTTCCCGGCCGCTGCGCGCACGTCTGGTGGGCCGTACAGCCCCTCGGGACGCGTCGAGCTCGTCGGGTTGCGACGCACCCGACTCGATCGTCCCGGAGCCGGTCGAGGACGCGGCCCGGCTGATCTCGTAGCCGGCGGCACCGCCGAGCCCTGCGCCGCCGGCGATCCCGGCGGCCTTGGTGCTCGACGATCGCTCGGGAGGCTCGAAGGTGGCCTCGATGTAGCCGGCGATGCGACCGGCCCGGGCGTGCTGAGCTCGGTCGTCGGTTCGCGCCAATTCGGCGACCCAGTCGTGCCAACGGCGCCACGCCTCATGGTACGCAGCCGACGCGGGATCGCCCTCGAGCTCGTCGTGCAGGCGGATCAGATCCTCAGCAGGAAGATCTGCGGGCTCCAAGATCTGAGAGCTCGACACGGCACACCTCCGTCTACGTGCGACCAGCCCGGGCGGCGGGTCGTCGAAGCATCGTCCGAGGCGGGTGCGAAAGTACCATGAAACATGCCATCAGCAGGTGCTTCGACGTTCGCTGGCGGCACGAGCGCAGGCAGGAGCGAACGCCGACGGTCGACATCGCGCCGGCTCGAACGACACTCCTTCGCCGGAGCGTCCACCGTCGGGAACGGGTCGAGGGGCATGCTGCACGCCAGCTGGTCTCACGTTCGTTTCACGTCCGCGGCGCAGCCTGACGTCGTCCGGCGATCGCCGCCGGCGACACAGGAGGTGCATCCGATGCCCACCATGCTGCGCAAGATGATCGGGGCCGCCACGCTCGGCCTTCTCGCCACTGCCGGGTCTGTCTTCGTCGGCTCGAGCGGCGCGTTCGGCGCCACCGAGATCTTCAACAACTCGAACGGCGGAGGCGTCACCCAGGGTCGCCCCACCCCACCGGCCGCGACCATCTTCACCTTGACGAGGCCCGAGACGATCACCTCGGTCTGGACCTACCACTTCAACGGCGGCCGCGGCACCGTCTCGGCCGGGACGATCTACTTGACCTATCCGAGGCGCGGCTACCCCATCGCTGCCGAGGCCAAGGCACAGGGGTCCTCCGGTCAGGGGGGCGTACGCAATGCCAACTGGACGGCGAGCTTCAACGTCACTCTCCCTGCCGGTAGATGGCAGATCTGGGACTCGAGCCCGTCGACGTGGTCCTACGACACCGAGTCCGGTGACGCCGGCTTCGCCCAGGTCGAGGGCCAGCCTGCATCGGGAGGGCGAGGGATCGTACCGACCACCCCGGTCCGCACGACGCCCACGGTCCCGCCGGCACCCACCACGCCGACGACGTCACCGGCGGCCAGCCCGTTTCGTCCGTGCTACGACAACACGTACTTCCGCATCGAGATGGGCCCGTGCTTCGGGCCCGCCGGCACGACGATCACGATCGGCGTCGTCGCGCCGCTCAGCTCACCGCTCGAGCAGGTGATGTTCGTCAACGGAACGGCCCGGGTGTTCGTGCTCCCCGGCGGCCTGATGGGCGGCGGTGTGTCGCCAGGCAGCCTCTACACGTTCTCCGCACCGGCCAGTCTGTGCCTGGCCGGCCACGGCTCCAGCACGTGGTCGGCCTACGCCTGGGATGCGAATGCTCTGGCGAACCCGCAGGGCCCCTTCAGCAACTACGGTGACCAGGGGGACTTCGGTACCTTCACGATCACCGGCTGCTGACAAAGTACTGTCGGGACCCTGATCGACGGTGCTGACGGTGCCGCAGACGACGACGCCCTTCTCGGCCGGCGCCTCGGCGCCTACGAGATCGAGGCCGTGATCGGTCGCGGAGCCTTCGCGACGGTCTACCGAGCTCGTCACCGCGAGCTCGGTAGGCACGCGGCGGTGAAGGTGCTCGATCCGATCGTGGCGCGCAACCTGCTCGCCGGGCGTCGCTTCTCCGAGGAAGCGCGCCGGGCCGCTGAGCTCGATCACCCCTGCATCGTGCCGGTCTACGACGCCGGCGAGGACGAGGGCCACGCCTACCTGGCGATGCGACTGATCGACGGCTGGTCGCTGACCGACGAGCTCGAGCGGGAAGGCCGCCTGTCGCCCGAGCGCATCCTCGAGGTCGTGACGGCGCTGGCCGCGGCGCTCGACCACGCGCACGACCGGGGCATCGTGCACCGCGACGTCAAGCCCGACAACGTGCTGCTCGAGCCGGGTCGAGTCTGGCTCGCCGACTTCGGGATCGCCGCCACCGTGCAGAGCGCGGGGCGGTACACGACCGGCGCGCTCGGCACGGCGCAGTACATGGCGCCCGAGCAGGCCCGCGCCGGGCCGCTCGACGGGCGCGCCGACCTGTACGCCCTCGGCTGCGTGGCCTACGAGTGCTTCACCGGGACGCCGCCGTATCCCGGCACGGACTTCGCTGCTCTGCTCGTCGCCCACGCGCAGCAGCCGGTGCCGGGCACGGGCTGGCTGCCGACGGACACCTTCGTCGTGCGGGCGCTCGCCAAGCAGCCCGACGAGAGGTTCCCGAGCGGTGCGGAGCTCGTCGCGGCGCTGCAGAGGGCGCTGACCGGGGAGCGGCTCGCAGCGCCCCGGCCTTCGGCGCGGCGGGACTCCGGGCCACCCCCACCTCCGCTGCCTCGCCGTCGACGCTGGTGGCAGAGGTAGTGGCTTCGTACGGCGTGGTAATCGTGTCAGCAACGAAAGCACGTTCCGCGGTTCGGGCTGCAGCGCATCTTGTCGCGCGAGCGGCGAAGGAGCTTGAACGCTGACACGCACGGTCGGTCCGACACCCCCTGGACAGGTCACGCAATCGGCGTACGAAATGGGACTACCGCTCCGACGCCGGCAAGCCCAACTGGGAGCCGCTCGCGACGATCACACTCCGCTGAATTCCGTAGACCCGTTGAGACGATCGGCGGATCGACGGTCTCGGTGCTGCGAGTGCTTCGGGGCCACGAGGAGGAGCTCCCCCGGCACCGAGGCACCCCGAGCGCGCTGACCGGTATCGCGGCGGGCGGACCGCTCAGGCGAGCCGGTCGAGGACCCCGGCGAGCCGCGACGACCGCCGTCCCGAGCTCCTCGGCGTGCGCCACACCGGTGAAGGACAACCGCAGGTGAGAAGCCGGCGGCTCTGCTGGGAAGAACGGCCGACCCGGCCCGACGAGCACACCGGCGCGCTCCGCGGCGTCGGCGACCTCGAGGTCGTCGAGCCCCTCGGGCAGGCGCGTCCAGAGGTGCGTGCCACCGGCGGGCAGGTTCGAGACCCGCAGCTCGGGGAGGCGGGCGGCGAGCGCGGCGGCGAGCGTGTCCCGGCGGAGCGACAGGCCGGCGGACAGCGCGGTGAGGTGCCGCGGCCAGGCGGGACTCTCGACGAGCTCGAGCGCGACCTCTTGCAGGAGCCGCGATACGAAGAAGTCGTCGACGATGCGCAGGCTCCGCAGCCGTTCGGCCACCGGGCCGCGGGCGACGATCGCTGCGACCCGCAGGTTCGCCGAGGTGACCTTGGTGAGCGAGGAGATGTGCACGACGCGTCCGTCACGGTCGTCGGCGAGCAGCGGGGCGGGAGCCGGGTGCTCGTGGGCGAGCCACCGTGCGAAGCCGTCCTCGATGACGAACGCCCCGGCGTCCGCCGCGGCGGCGAGCAGCGCCGAGCGCCGCTCGGCGGCGAGCACGCTGCCGGTCGGGTTGTGGAAGGTCGGCTGGCAGTAGAGCGCACGCGCGCCCGTCGCCTCGAACGCGGCGCGCAGCTGTTCGATCTGCAGGCCATCGCGATCGATCGGCACGGGCACGGGCCGCAGGCCGGCGGCACGCGCCAGACCGAGCGCCCCGGAGTACGTCGGAGACTCGACGAGCAGCGGCGCGCCGGGCGGGAGGATCGAGCGGAAGGTCGCCGAGATCGCCGACTGGCCGCCGCCCGTGATCAGCACGTCGGCGGCGTCGACCGCCGCGCCGAGCGAGCGGGCGAACCAGCTTCGCAGTCGCGCCAGGCCCGCCGAGGGTGGGCGTTCCCAGATGTCGGGGCGCCGGCTGACCCGACCAACCGCCGCCGCGAGCGCCCGGATCGGCATGGACGAGGGATGCGGATAGCCGTTGTCGAGCGACATCGTGCCGTCCGGTGTTGGTCGCAGCACCGTGGCAAGACGACTCGTGTCGATCGCCCGGTCGCCCAGCGGCACGGACTGCCAGGCGGTGTCGGGCATGTCGGCGGGCTTCGGTCGCGGGCGCGCCGCGACGAAGCTGCCCACGCCCGGCCGGGTGACGACGAGGCCCTCGGCCGTCAGCTGGGCCAGCGCCCGCGACACCGTGACCGGGCTGACGCGATGCCGGGCGACGAGCAGGCGCGTCGACGGAAGGATCTCGCCGGGACGTGAGCCGGCGATGTGGCGGCGCAGGACCTCGACGAGCACGGCAGTACTGCTATCCTTTTCTATGACGGCAGAGAATAGCGCTACTGGGATCGGGCGGGTAGCGTTCGCCTCGCCGGCACGGATGCGGCTCGAGCCTGGCACGGGGTGGATCGCGCTCGGGGTGCTGGCATTCTCCTTCACGTTCCCGGCGACGCACCTCGCGCTCGAGGGGCTCTCCCCCGCCTTGGTCGGCGCCGGGCGTTCGGTGATCGCCGCGGTCGGGGCGGCGGCTTGCCTCATCGTGCGTCGGGCGCCGCTACCGGGCCGCCGCGACCGGCGCAGACTGATCCCGGTCGCCGGCGGCGTCGGCATCGGCTTCGGGCTGCTCTCGGCCCTGGCGCTACCCGAGGTGGGGGTCGCCGCCATCGGCGTGATGAGCGGATTGCTGCCGATCGGGACCGCGATCGTCGCCGCCTGGTACAGCGGCGAGCACCCGAGCCGGGCGTTCTGGGCGGCCAGCTCGACGGGGGCATTCCTGGTCGTCGGGTACACGATCAGCCGCGGGGGCGGGCGGCTGACCGCGGCCGACGGGCTGCTGCTCGTCGCCGTCCCGATCGGGGCCATCGGCTACGCCACAGGCGGCCGGCTATCGCGCGACCTGCCGGGTTGGCAGGTCATCTGCTGGGCGCTGCTCCTCGCCCTGCCGGTCTCGCTCCCCGTCTCGGTCTTCGCCGCGCTGGCCTCACCGCAGCACCCGACCCCGGTGGCGCTCGGCGGTCTCGCCTACGTCTCGCTCGTCTCGATGCTGCTCGGCTTCTTCGCCTGGAACCGCGGCCTCGCCACGGCCGGGGTCGCCCGCGGCAGCCAGCTGCAGCTCGCCCAGCCGCTGCTCACCATCGCCTGGGCTGCCCTGCTCCTCGGCGAGCCGGTGGGAATCTCCACCCTGCTCGTCGCGCTCGGTGTGCTCGGCTGCGTCGCGGTCACGCAACGCTCGCGCGTCGCAGCCGCAGACCCCGCCGGGGAACGGGCGTCGAGGTGATGAGGCCCCTCGAGCCGACGCAGGCGCTCGCGCTCGCCCGCCAGCACCAGTCCGAGTTACGCCGGCTCGCCCGGCCGACAACGGGTCCACGCCGTCCCCTCACACGGTGGTTGCGACGTCGCCGTGCGGTGGGCAACGAAGGCAGGATCCCTGGGGGTCACGACGAGGTCGCCGTCGGAAACCGGCGCACGGCCATCGGGATGCACGAGGCGACGATGAGGACGCATTAGCCGATCATCGCCGGGACCACTACGAGCGACCCGGGGTGAGCGAGGAGACCGTCGAGTGGCTGTCGTGGGAGGCTTTCCTGCAGCTGTCAGAGGGGGGAGTCCGGCCCGCCATGAGCTAGTCGGTGGCAGAGCGTACGCCATGTCCAGCGGCACCAGCCGCCACGACCTGGCGTCGGAGTATCTCATGACGCTGATCCGCCAGTCAGCCCTCGAGGAGGGGTGCAGGCCGTACAACGGCAACCGCCTGCTCCGCGTCTCCGCGGCCACGGCGTACGTCCTGGACATCCTGGTCGTGTGTGGACCCAGGGCCGACGAGCACTACGAGGCGGATGCCATCCTGGTCGTGGAAGTGCTGTCGCAGAGCACCCGCTCCACCGACAAGCGGGAGAAGCTGGAGGCGTACGGCCGCCTGCCATCGTTGCGGCAGTACACGCTCGTCGAGCCCACCGTCAGGCGGATCGAGGTCGCGATGTTCTCCGGGCCGGAGCGTATCCCGGCGTGGTCGGCCTACGGACCAGGATCGGCAGTTGATCTCGGGCGCGTCGTCGTGGACCTCGACGCCTACTACGACGAGGTCGACCGCGAGGACGCTCTTGGCTGAGGCCCGCGAGCGCCGTCCGGACGTCGTTGTTGCCGATAGCCGTCCGGACGTCGTTGTTGCGAATCGGCTGTGCAACCTTGCGATCTCCGCCGCTCGCAAGCGGCCAATCACCGGCGAGGACCCAAAGGCGGGCTCCCGCCGGGTGGTCGATGCGTTGGACCTCATTGTTGTGCCTCGACAGGATGGGCAAAGTACGCGGCTGGCGTTGAGCCAGTCGCGCGGCGGAACGCGGCGACGAACGCGCTCGTCGACTCATATCCCACCTCGCGGGCCACCCTGGCGACGGGTTCGCCAGTGGCAAGCGCCACCATCGCCACCCGAAGGCGCAGCAGCCCCCGCCATTGTCCGAAAGAAAGTCCGGTATCGGCGAGAAACGCCCGCGCCAGAGTCCTTTCGCTCGCCCCCACGTCTCGGCCCCAGTCTGACAGCGTCCGCCCATCGGCCGGGTTGTCGAACAGGATCTGCGCCACCGCCCTTGCACGCTCGTCGGTCGGCATCCGAACATCGATCGTAGTCATCGTGACGGGCTCGAGCAGATCGAGAAGCATCGCCTCACCATGGGAGCGTCGCTGCGCGTCGAGCGAGGTATCTTCGAGGTACCCGATGACCTCGGCGAGCAACGGGCTGGCGGCGACGGGCGTGCATTCCCGCCAACTGACTGGGCAGAGGTTGGGCCTCACATACACGGCGCGCATCGTCGCGTTGCCGGCAGACAGGGTCTCGTGGCGGATGCCGGCCGGGATGAAGAGGGCTCGTGTCGGCGGCAGCACCCACGCCTCGCGATCGGTGCGGACCGTGAGCACCCCGCTCGGGGCCCAGGCCAGTTGGTGGTCGTCGTGTGTGTGCCAGTCAAATACCAGCCCGGATGGCATCACAAAGGTGCAGACGTCCGCCGCGTGAGCTGGCCCTGTCGTGTTCGGCGAAGGTTGTCCGGCCCTCGACACCGAATGTCAGTCTACGACCTTGGCCGTGAACACGACCTTCCCTACCGTAGAGAGCATGAACGAGAACCACGCGCAGCTGTGCTCGAGCCCTGAGTGGACGGGTTACATCACCGACGAGCTCTTGCCCTCTCTCACCTGCCACGTCGACCTCGGCGCTCAGATGCTCGAGCTCGGGCCGGGCCCGGGCGCTGCGACCGAGTGGCTTCGTCACCGCGTCCGACAGCTGACGGCCGTCGAAGTCGACGAGCGAGCCGCACTCGCTCTGACGAAGCGATACACGGACACCAACGTCGAGGTCGTCGTCGCCGACGCCGCCAGCCTCAACTTTGCTGACTGCTCCTTCGACTCGGTGGGCTGCTTCACCATGCTCCACCACGTTCCAACGCCCGAAGCGCAGAGCAATCTCCTGGCCGGAGCGTTCCGGGTGTTGCGGCCGGGCGGCGTCTTCATCGGCTCGGACAGCCTCGCGAGCGACGACTTGCGCGACTTCCACGACGGTGACATCTACAACCCGATCGCTCCTTCGTGCCTCCTCGCTCACCTCCTCGCCCTCGGCTTTACCTGCATCACCGTCGCCGTGGACGACGACCTCAGGTTCATTGCCCGAAGACCGAGCGAGACCGGCCGCGGTACGAACCTCGGAGACGGGACGGAGGTGACGCAATGCTGAGCCCGGCGATAGCGATGATGATGGCGCGAGCGCGGGAAGCCGAGCTGCGTCGCGAGGCTGAACGCTTCTCGAAGTCGGGCGGCAACCACGGCATTCACCGGCGGTGGCGCGATTGCGGAGTTGCCGTCAGCCCGTCGACGCGTCGATTGCTCGTATCGAGGAGCCGCGAGCTCATCTCGTTCGCCGACAGCCTCGGCCACAAGCGCGATGAGCTGGTGCGCATGATCCAGCGCCTGCCGTCGAAGACGGCAAGATGATCGGTCGTCGGCACCACGTGGTCATTGACACTCCCGACCCAAGGGCGCTCGCCGAGTTCTACTCCGAGCTGCTCGGCCTACCCATCACCTACACGTCGGATGACTGGGTCGTCATCGCCGAGAACGATCGGACCTCAGGCTTCGCGTTTCAGCTGGCTCTCGATCACCAGAAGCCGGCTTGGCCAGATCCTTCCCGACCGCAACAGCTCCACCTTGACGTGATGGTCGACGACCTGGACGTCGCCGAGCGCCAAGTGCTGGCGCTCGGTGCCACTCAGCTCGCGACGGGAGATCACGTCTTCGCCGACCCGGCCGGGCACCCTTTCTGCCTCATCCGACGTCCCGCCTGGGCACCGCCGATCCACTCCCCCTGCCCGTAGACGAGGTCGGGACGGGATCAACCCTACTTGCCCGCGACAGAATGCCCCGTTCGGCCGTCGCTACGCCGCCGCGGCGAAACCCGGCGGGCTCGGCGCACACAAGCCGCACAGTGCGATGGAGCTCGCCCACCACGACCCGCCCGTGAGCTGTTAGACCTGCGCCGAGTCGAGACGTGTCGCCATTCAGTCCCTGCGGATCGATTCGCTCGACGCACCAGTCGGGGTCTCGCCGGGCCGGGGCCCGGCGCACGCCAGGGTGGGCGGGACGGGCTACGCTCGAGGCACGAAAGGGGGCTGACATGACTGACAAGTCTCCCCGCAAGACCGACACCAAGAAGCCCGGCAAGACGCTCAAAGAGAAGCGTCAAGCGAAGAAGGAAAAGGAGCAGAGCCGCAAAGGGACCAATCGTTAGCGGTCACGAAGCGGCGACACCGAGCGCTCCACCCTGCGTCGGCCCATTACGACGCGGGGATCGCCTCGTCCATCGATCAGCAGCTCGACCCCTCCCGGGTCCGGGGCCGAGACCTGCGAGTTTCCGCCTGTGGGGGGCGACGGCTACTTGATCTGTTTGGCCCTGATCCGTAGCTTCCACGGGACCTGGCCGAATCCCTCGACGTGCTTGCCCTCCTGCAGCACCTCGATGGGCTCGTAGGCGAACTCCGCGCCGGGAAGGATCGCGACCTCTCGCTCGCGGCGGGCGAGGGAGACGTCCTCGATATCACGGCCATTGATCACCTTGAACTCGTAGATCACGGAGTACAGCCCGTCCCCCTGGAGCGCGAACGATTCGGCGATGCCTCTCTCTTTGGAGATGCTGGTGATGGTCTTCCAGGTAAACGTTGCTTCCCGGGGGGCGAAGCCGTTGCCTTTCTTGACGAACCGAGGGTCGAATCGATCGGAGCCGATCTTCTCGCCGCGGTAGGCGGTGCCCTTCCACACCGGCATCTTGAGAAGCCCCTGCAGCGCCACGCCCGTGTGCAACCCGCCCTCCTCCCGAAGGGCGGTGAGGTCTTTGCGGCGATCGGCCATCCGCTGGTCCAGAGTCTGACCGGCGGCAGCGAGCTGATCCTGGAGCTCTTGCCAATCCTCCTCGTCCTTGTCCGCCTTGTCGGCAAGGTCGGGATAGTTCTTGGCCAGCCACGCCGGGTCGTTAGCCGTGGCCGGGTTGATATACCGATAATCCTGCCGCGGTGAACGTCTGGACCGCGGCGAGCTCGGCCGCCGAGAGTCCCAGGGCACGGCCCGCAGCCCGCCTCCGGGTTTTCTCCTCGTGTCCGAAGCGCTCCGGCTGGAGTCCGCGGAGCTGACTCACGGCGTCCGATCTGGGATTGGCGTTCAGCTGCGCCTCGGCGTCGTCGAAGGCTTCCTCGTAGGTCGCGTAGCCGTGCTGGCCCAGGTGGGCGAGCAATCTCGGGTTGGAGGCCGGCGGGGCGACGTCCTTGTCGAAGGCGCTCCTGACGCTCAGCTTCGTGAGAGCGCCCCCTTGGCCGCGCGTCTCGGTACGCCCCGCCTCCAGGTAGACGTTCTGCGCCTCACGGCGGGTGTTCTCGACCCGAACTTCGTCGAGGATGAGTTGGGTCTCGTCGATGATCCACCCGAGCCGTCTCACCTGGTTCGGATAGGTTCGGCCGAGCAGCTTCGACGCCTTCGAGTCCTGGTCTGGCAGGTTTCCGTGGATCTTCTGGGCCGCCGCGTGCAGCTGGAAGGCCGCCATGTGGCTCGCCGTGTCACCGGGCTTGTGAGCCTTCACGAGCTTGCGCGTCGCCGATTCGAGCGTCGTGACCTGCTTCTCCAAGTCGGCGACCGTGACGATCTTGGCAGACTTCGCCTTTGCTCCCGCCTGCTCTGCCTTCGCGGCAGTCCCGCGCTTTTTCCGAGACCGACAGCTTTTTTCAACCCGGAGACGGAGGGGCCCTTCCGCTGGACCGTGACAGCGCCCGGTCCGAGGAGCCTCTGGGCTGCCCGGTTGCCGGCGGCGCGCTGGATGAAGAGTATCTGCGCTCGCCCCACCTCGGGCGGCAGCCCGCCCCGTCGCGCCATTTGCAAGATTGCCGAGGTCTGGGCGTAGGGGACTTCGGACTCCTGCGCCAATTGGCTGGCCGGAGTGTCCATCTCCTCCGCCGCGGCCGTCGTTCGCGCTGGCGTTCGGCCACGGGTGCTCCCGGGCATCAGCGGCCCTTTGCTGACACGTCGCCGCCGCGATGCATCCGTCCAGTCGCGGGATCAGCATCGGTGCCCGAAACCGCGGTCGGCGCGAACCGGTGATCGGGCAACCGCAACAGAGCATGCCGCGTCATGATGGACCTGTCCGTGAGCGAGCGCGCGACGCGAGCGTGAAACGCTGAACCCGCGCTCGAACCCACAGTGGCGTGACCGTAGACCCCGTCGCTGATTGGGCGCAACCGCGTCGCGACCCCTGCGCCGCTCGCCCCGTCCCAAGCGGCGCCGGACGAGTCGAGCAACGCGTCGCTTCGAGCGGCCTTGACCGGCCGGTTTCGAGCATCGTAGGATACTGCGTATGGTACGAATCAGGTGGTTCGAGCGCGGAGCGATGAGCGTCCGCCACGCGCTGCTCGCGTTCTTGAGCGAAGGCCCGAAGTACGGCTTGCAGCTGCGCCAGGAGTTCGAGGAGAGCACCGGCGAGGTGTGGCCCCTCAACGTCGGGCAGGTCTACACGACGCTCCAGCGCCTCGAGCGCGACGAGCTGATCGAGTCCGACGACCGCGGGGAGGAAGCCGGGCCGCAAAAGGTGTTCCGCATCACCGAGGCCGGCCGGAAGGAGCTCGACACCTGGTTGAACACGCCACCGGACATGACCGAGCCGCCCCGTGACGAGCTCGTGATCAAGGTGCTGGCTGCCCTTCGCGTCCCCGGCGTCTCGGTCCACGACGTGATCCAGGTCCATCGCCGCTATCTCGTCGAGCTGATGCAGCAGTGGACGCGGCTCAAGGAGGACGAAGCGGACTTCGATCTCACCTTCGCCCTCGTCGTCGACGCCGAGCTCTTCCGGCTCGACTCCGTCGTCCGCTGGCTCGACACCGCCGACGGTCGGTTGAAGCGCGCCGCGCTCGAGGCTCCCTCCGCCAAGCCCGGCCCGCTCATCCGGCGGAGGTTGGTCGCCCGGCGATGAGCTATCTCGAGCTGCGCCAGGTCTCGAAGAGCTACGGGGCCGGCGCCACCGAGGTGCACGCGCTCTCCGACGTCGACCTCGCCGTCGAGCGTGGCTCGCTCGTCGCGGTGATGGGGCCGTCCGGCTCGGGAAAGTCGACGCTGCTCACGATCGCCGGCAGTCTCGAGGAGCCGACGAGCGGCGAGGTCGTGATCGACGGCGACGTCGCTGTCGTCGATGTCGCGCAACGACAAGGCGCGACTTCGTCGTCGGACGGTCGGCTACGTCTTCCAGGACTTCAATCTCCTCGCCGGGCTCACCGCCGTCGGAGAACGTCTCGCTGCCGCTCGAGCTCGACGGCGCTCTCGGCGAAGAAGGCGCATCTCGCCGGCATGGCGGCGCTCGAAGAGCTCGGGCTCGCCGATCGGGCCGACGCACTACCCCGACGAGCTCTCCGGTGGCGAGCGCCAACGGGTCGCGATCGCGCGGGCGTCGTCGGCGAGCGGTCGTCTGCTGCTCGCCGACGAGCCCTCGGGCGCGCTCGACTCGACGAACGGCGAGGCGGTGATGCGCATGATCCTCACCGCCTGCCAGCCGGGGCGTCGCCGCGGTCGTCGTCACCCACGACGCGCAGCTGGCGTCGTGGGCCGATCGGGTCGTCTTCATCCGCGACGGCCGGATCGTGGACCAGACGGTGCCGCCGCCGAGCCCCGAGTCGCTCGCTCGCCGAGCTCCCCGCGCCGAGCCCCCGCCGGTAGCACCGTCCGTCTCGACCGGCAGCTCGACGCGCGACGATCGGCGCTCTTGACATCCGTAGCTCGCGTCAGTAGGATACTGCAGTATGTATTCGGGTGACCTACCCAACTGCGATGCCGGGCTGCCGGCAAAGGACGGTCGGCGCAGATGAGCCTGCTCGAACTCCACGACATCTCGAAGTCCTACGGCGAGGGCGCGACCGAGGTCCATGCCCTCGACGACATCGACCTCTCGGTCGACGAGGGCCACCTCGTCGCGGTGATGGGCCCGTCGCGGCTCGGGGAAGTCGACGCTGCTCACGATCGCCGGCAGCCTCGAGGAGCCGACGAGCGGCGAGGTGCGCATCGGCGGGCACGTCGCTGTCCGGCATGTCGCGCAACGACAAGGCGCGGCTTCGGCGGCGGACGATCGGCTACGTCTTCCAGGACTTCAACCTCCTCCCCGGCCTCACCGCCGCCGAGAACGTCGCGCTGCCCCTGGAGCTCGACGGCATCCCGGCACGCAAGGCGCAGCCGGCGGGCATCGCCGCCCTCGAGCAGCTCGGGCTCGCCGACCGGGCCGACCACTACCCCGACCAGCTCTCCGGCGGCGAGCGCCAGCGGGTCGCGATCGCCCGCGCCGTGGTCGGCGAGCGCCATCTCCTCCTCGCCGACGAGCCGTCGGGCGCGCTCGACTCGACGAACGGCGAGGCGGTGATGGCGATGATCCGCGACGCCTGCGAGCGCGGGCGTCGCCGCGGTCGTCGTCACCCACGACGCGCACCTCGCCTCGTGGGCCGACCGGGTCGTGTTCCTCCGCGACGGCCGCATCGTCGACCACGTCGCGCCCGACGCTCCCGATTCGCTCTGCGTCCTCGGCGCCAGCAACGGGGTGGCCGGGCACGAGACTCTGGAGGAGTCACGATGACCACCGCCGTCCTCGCACCTCTCGCCGACGCCCGCCCCGCCGACGGCGGCGCGCCGGCCCGACGTGCCGTCGTCCGCTGGGCCTGGCGCCTCTTTCGGCGCGAGTGGCGTCAGCAGTTCCTGATCCTCGCCCTCATCACCGTCGCGGTCGCGGCGACGATCGTCGGCTCGGCCGTCGCGACGAACAACCCGCCGCCGAAGAACTCCGGCTTCGGCACGGCGCAGGACTCCGTGTCCTTCACGACCTACGACGCGCACACGGCGAGCGTCATCGCGAGCCTGGAGCACCGCTTCGGCCGCGTCGAGGTGATCGAGAACGAGACGCAGTCGATCCCGGGATCGATCAACACCTATCAGCTCCGTGCGCAAGACCCGCACGGACCCTTCAGCGGTCCGATGCTCTCGCTCGTCTCCGGGCGCTATCCCGTCGGGCGCCGACCAGGTCGCCGTGACGAGCGGCGTCGCGTCGGCGTTCCACCTGAGCGGTGGGAGCCACCTGGCGAGTCGGCGGCGTCGAGCGCCAGGTGGTCGGCATCGTCGAGAACCCCCAGAGCCTCCTCGACGAGTTCGCGCTCGTCGCACCCGGGCAGGTGACGAATCCCACGGGCGTCACGGCGCTGTTCGACGCGCCGGGCGTTCCGCTGAGCTCGATCAAGGGCAATCAGGTGGAGACCCCGGCCTCGGTCGCGCAGTCGAACCCGCTCAACCCCGAGACGATCTCGCTCGCCGCACTCGTCCTCGGCATGCTGCTCATCGCGCTCGTCTCGGTCGGCGGCTTCACCGTGCTCGCGCAGCGCCGCCTCCGCTCGATCGGGATGCTCGAGTCGACCGGCGCGACGGACCGCCACGTCCGTCTCGTCATCAGCGCCAACGGCACGGTCGTCGGTGTCGTCGGTGCGATCCTCGGCTTCGTCCTCGGGCTCGTCGTCTGGCTCGCCTACCGCCCGAGCCTCGAGCAGAGCTCGCACCACGTCATCGGGGTGCTCGCGCTCTCGTGGACCGTGGTCGATCGCCGCGATGGTGCTCGCGGTCGTCGCGGCCTTCTTCGCGGCGTCCCGTCCGGCGCGGGCGATCACCAAGGTGCCGATCGTCCAGGCGCTGTCGGGCCGACCGGCGCCGCCTCGTCAGATCCACCGCTCCGCGCTCCCGGGCATCGTCTTCCTCGTCGCTCGCCTTCTTGCTGCTCGGGTACTCCGGTGGCACGAACCACGGCAACGGGAGCGGTGGTGCGCCGGAGCTCCTCTTCGGGATCGTCCTCCTCATCCCCGGGCTGATCCTGCTCGCTCCGTTCTTCCTGTCGCTGACCGCGCGCCTCGGTCGCCGTGCGCCGATCGCGACCCGGCTCGCGCTGCGCGATCTGGCCCGCTATCGGGCGCGCTCGGGCTCGGCGCTGGCGGCGATCAGCGTCGGCGTGCTCGTCGCGGTGATCGTCATGCTCGCCGCCGCCGTCCCGCTACGGCAACGTCCTCGACTACGCGGGCCCGAACCTCGCCTCGAACCAGCTCGCCCTCCACGCCAACACGCCACCACCGCCGGGGACGATCGTGACGGGACCGAACGGCAGCCAGGTCGTCCAGCAGCCGACGACCAGCCGGCGGAGACGGCGACCCGCGCAGCTGGCGACGCAGCGCCGCGCTCGATCGCCAAGGGGCTCGGCGCGCAGCTCATCGCCCTCGAGACGCCGAATGCGGGATTGAACGGGACCAACCTGGGTCGGCAGTGGGATGGAGCGATCTACGTCGCGACACCGCAGTTGCTGCGGGCGTTCGGGATCACGTCCTCCGAGATCGACCCGAACGCGGACATCTTGAGCTCACGTCCCGGTCTCTCGGGCGTCTCGGGTCTCGTCCTCAACTACGCATCGGGTGGCAAGTCCGCAAGCGCTCCAGGCGCTCCCGGTGGGGCACCATCCTCCAGAGCTGTACGGCCGCCACGGGCTGTCTCGCGCACCCGGTGATCCAAGAGATCGGGGCACTGCCGACCGGGACATCGGCGCCGAACACGGTGATCACCGAGCACGCGATGCGCGAGTTCCACATCCACGGCGAGCACGACCGACTGGCTGGTCCAGGGAACCCAGCCCTTCACCGCCGCCCAGATCAGCAGCGCCGAGCTCGCCGCGTCGACGACGCAGCTCTCGGTCGAGGCGAAGAACGACCAGCCGACCTCGTCCGCCGTCATCGGCTGGGCGACGATCTTCGGGATCGTCATCGCCCTTGGTGTGCTCGGGATGTCGGTCGGGCTCGTCCGGAGCGAGACGGCGAGCGACCTCCGCACGCTCGCGGCGACCGGTGCGTCCAGCTACACGCGGCGCACGCTGACCGCCGTGACGGCCGGCGCGCTCGGCTTTCTCGGTGCGCTCCTCGGGGTGGTGGGCGGCTACATCGGCATGATCGGTTGGCTGCGGAGCAACTCGCTGAACGGCGGGATCGCCGCGCTCGGGAACATTCCCGTCGCGGACCTCCTCCTCATCCTCCTCGGCATGCCGGCGTTCGCGGCGATCGTCGGTTGGCTCTTCGCCGGTCGCGAGCCCGCGGCGATGGCGCACCAGGCGATCGAGTGAGCACCACCGCGAGCTGGTACCCGGTCTTCGCTACATGAGTGACAAGACGGCCCGGGCGCGACGCGGGCGCCGGCAGGTGCCGGGTGGTTGACGCGCGGCTCGAGTCACCGGCCGGGGCGTCGCTCGAGCGGGCCGCCGGCCGCGGGAGCGCGTGGCGCGCCCGATCGCGTTGGGCGGTGCATGTCGCTCTGCTGTGCTCGGCCGCGGCCGCACTCGGCACGCTGCAGCTCCTGCACGTGCGGATCGCCTTCCACACCGACGTCGGCCTCGTCTTCGTCGGACTGGTGGTCGTGCACCTGGCCCAGCGCCGCCGGACCATCGCTCGCATGGCCGACCAGCTCGTCCGGACCCTCACCTTCGCCGAACGGAGGATCCGCCTCGCTGCCTCGGACCTCCTGCTCCTCGTCATCACCTTGAACGTGCTGGCGTCGGGGATCCTCGACTGGAGCCGCGGCGAACCAATCCAGCTGCCGCTCCCCGAGCCCTTCTCCAGGTGGCATCTCGACGCCGGGCTCGTCCTCGTGGTCTACCTGGCGGCGCACGTCTGGCGCCGGAGGAAGCGACTCCTGCGGTCGACGATCCGTTAGCGACCGTGGCTGGGTGGCGATAGCCAGAGGCGTACCCTCAGGTTGGCCCATGGCGCGCCCCGTCGTCCTCGGTTGCTACTCGTCGATGTTCTTCCAGTACGGGCGGCCGAACAGCCGACCGAGTCGTGCGGTCAGCGATGGGCCCTCGTCCTTGGCGACGTCGACCTCGACGACAGGGGGACCCGTCGGCGCAGGAAGCGAGCCAACCTGATCATCGGTCAGTGCGCAACGAACGACCGTGGTGGTGATCTCGGTGATCTGATCGCGGTCGACAAAACGCAGCCCGTGGCGGGTCTTCACCGAGATGCCGTCGAACAGGTCCAAAGAAGGGACCTGTAGGACATGATGCACCTTGCCGAACTCGCTTCCCGTCGAGGTGACGACGGGGGTGCCGACGGCGAGCGCCTCGTACGAGATCGGGCGTCCCTCATCCACGTGGCGGTCCTTCCGGTCGCTACCTGTTCAAGTTCAAGCTGGAGCAAGCGGGCGCCTGGGGAGCACGGACTCCGAGAGCATCCGAGCAATCGTGCCGTCGCTGTCGTGGTGGGCTCGACCGCCGACGGGACGGCACCAGCGAACGAATCGTACTGCACGAAGCGACGGAGACACATCGAGCGTGTTTCGGATGCCGCAGGCGCGCGCCGCCGGCGGAGACGCGCGCAGCAGCAGAAGGGTGGTCGACACAGCGGTAGGGTCCAGCGATGGCTGAGTTCACAGGGGACGACCTGCGCGGCTCGCGCTTCGAACGCGTCGACCTGACCGGCACCGAGCTCTTGGCCGTCGACCTCTCCCATGCCCGGTTCCGCGGAGTCGACCTGAGCGGAGTCGTGATGCGTGGCGTCGAGCTCGTGGATGCGCGGATCGACGGTGAGATCCGGAGCCTCGTGATCAACGGGGTCGACGTGGCGCCGTTCGTCGAAGCCGAGCTCGACCGGCGCGACCCCGACCGGGCCAAGATGCGCCCCACCGACCCCGACGGTTTCCGGACCGCGTGGGGCATCGTCGAGCGACGCTGGGACGAGACCGTCGACCGGGCTCGCCGCCTCGACCCCGGGATCCTGCACGAGTCCGTGGACGGCGAGTGGTCGTTCATCGAGACCCTGCGCCACCTGGTGTTCGCCACCGACGCGTGGGTACGGCGGGCCATCCTCGGCGACCCCTCGCCGTGGCACCGGCTGGGCCTGCCGTGGGACGAGATGCGGGACACCCCGGGAATTCCGCGGGATCGCCAGGCTCGCCCCTCGCTCGACGAGGTCGTGGCGTTGCGCCGCGACCGGATGTCGACCGTGCGCACCGTCGTCGACGGCCTGACCGATGACTCCCTCGCCGCCCACACCGAGCCAGTAGAGGGCGCAGGCTGGCCGCCGCCGCAGAGCTTCCCGGTGCGCACATGTCTGCGGGTCGTCCTCAACGAGGAATGGCATCATCGGCAGTTCGCCGAGCGGGACCTCGACGCCCTGCAGGCAGGTGGCAGACGACCGGCGACCTGATGCACGCACCACGGGTGCATCGACCGATCCAAAAGAACACGAAGCCTGTGCCGCCGAGGCTCGCCCGCTGGCGGGCGATCGCCTACGCCATTCGATCTCCGAGAGACGCCTGAGCACCTGCCAAAGGACGCAACGTACCCGGTTGACCGCGCTCAGTGAGTGAGCGATTCGGCTGCGGCCGCGGCCGGTGGCACGCAACGCGCCGTGGCCCGAACATCTCGAGCTGGAATGTCTGCTTCGCGCCGACACCCTCTCAGAACGTGCCGGAGGCGCCGAGGGCGGTCCTCATTCCCGGGTCGGGCGTCGCGGTGCTCGGGCTCGGCGTCGTGTTGACCCGTCGTCGCCGTCGCGGGGAGATCACCGCCGTCTGAGGAGGACGTCCGCCTCACAGTCGCCGAGCTCGCGAGCGCGTCCTCGCCATCGGTGACCTTCGACAGTGGATCCGAAACGGGCACCTCAACGCGCCTGGTCCCGTCATCGTCGACGAGCACCGCCACGCCGCCGGTGGCGTCGTGTACCGACCGTTCGCGAAGCTGCCGCAGGCCCGGATCACCCGGCTCTCGAATCGACTGAATCTCCCCGTCGAGTAGGACGAACGCAGATCCCGATTGCACGCGATCGCTGACGCGCGTGCTCTCTTTGGGGCGCTCGTGAGGTCGCTTGCTAGCATCTGGTGCAGGAGAGCGGCCACCACGCGACGGGGCGCGGTGCCGGTGGGAGGACCGAGTGGAGCTGGGCGAGCAGCGGGGGGCGTCCGAGCGGCTCTCCACCGCCGAGCGGTCCGAGCGGCTCTCCACCGCCGAGCGGTCCGAGCGGCTCTCCACCGCCGAGCGGCTCGCGCTCGTCGAGCTCGTCGCCGAGCGCCTCGCCGGCAGCCGCGATGTCGCCGAGGTCGCTGCAGTCGTCGCCTCGACGGTGAAGGACGCGATCGGGGCGACGGCGATGCTGGTCGCGACCGTCAGCGACGATCACCGCTGCCTGCTCACCGTGCGGGCCGAGGGGTTCTCCGACCCGAGCGGAGCGCTCGTCGCCGAGCCCATCGAGCTCGACGACACCATGCCGGCGACCGTCGTGCTCGAGGAGTGCCGGCCGCTCTTCTGGACGACCCTCGATGAGCGCAACCGCGCCTTTCCGAAGTTCTCCGGGTTTCCCTCCGAGAACCAGTCCTGGGCGATCCTCCCCCTCGCGGTGCGCAACGCCGCGCTCGGCGTGCTCGTCCTCGGCTGGCGGCAGCCCGGGCGCTTCCGGCCTTCCGACAAGGCACTGCTCGGGGCGGTCGCTCACCAATGCGCCCTGGCGGTCGACTGGGCGCGCATCGACGACGAGCGCCGTGCCGAGCGCGAGACCCTCGAGCTGTTGAGCGAGGGGACGCGGCTCATGGTCAGCGCCCTCGAGCCCGAGCGCGTGCTCGCCAGCCTGGTCCGCCTCGCCGTGCCACGCCTCGCGCCGTGGTGCGCGGTCTACGTCGCCGAAGGCCGCCGGCTACGCCGCGTGGCGGTCGCCATCGACCGAGACGGCGAGCTCGCCGAGGAGCTGCGCAGCGTCCAGGCGATCGACGTCGACGCCGCCGTGCCACTGGCGCGCGCCTTCCGAAGCGGCGTGGTGCAGGTGGTGCCCGTGGTCACCGAGGACATCATCCGCCGGGTCTACGGCGAGCCCCTTGCCGCGCGGGTGATGGCGGCCCAGGGCGGCCCGCGCCAGCTCACGTCGGTCAACGTGCCCATCCGGGCCGGAGGACAGGTGATCGGCGCGATGAGCCTCGTGTCAGGCGCCTGGCACGGCTCGCCGACCGCACAGGTGCTCTTCGCCGCCGAAGGACTGGCCGGGCGGGCCGGCGTCGCGCTCGTCAACGCCCGGCGCTTCGAGCACGAGCGCGCCACGTCGGCGCTCCTCACCCAGGCGCTGCTGCCACCGAGCGTGCCGCCGATCCCCGGCTACGAGGTCGCGACGAAGTACCTGCCCGCCGGCTCGCAGGTCGCCGGCGACTGGTTCGACGTCACCAGGCTGCCGTCGGGCGACTACCTCGTCGGGGTCGGCGACGCGGGCGGCCACGGCATCGCCGCCGCGGCGCTCATGGCGCAGCTGCGCAACGGCGCCCGCGCGCTCGCCTTCGACGGCGCGCGGCCGGGGCGTCTGCTGCGCTGCCTGACCCAGCTCGCCGCCGACACCGGCGAGGACAGCTTCGCCACGGCGCTCTACGCCGTGCTCCAGGCCGGCTCGGGCTCGATCGTCTGGGCGTCCTGCGGCCACCTGCCGCCGCTGCGCTACCGAGACGGCGAGGCCGCCTACGTCGAGCACCGTATCCATCCACCGCTCGGCTGGCCGGCCGGCGACGAGCCGCCCGAGCACGAGATGCGCCTCGAGCCCGGCGATGCCGTCGTGCTCGTCACCGACGGTGTCGTCGAGCGCCGGGGCAGCGGGCTGACTGAAGGGATGGACGGGTTGCGCAGCGCTGTGGCCATGCACGGGGCGCTCGACGCGGCGCAGCTCGCCGAGCGGGTGATCGACTCGATGAGCTGCACGCCCGATGACGACTGCTGCGTCGTCGTCCTCTCGCGCCGCTGAGCCGTCCCGGCGCTCGTCAGGTGTGCCCACCGGGGCGGAACCCGAGGTGCGGCGCGGTCCGCAACAGGCTGACGACGCCGTCGCGGGGCTGCTCGACACGGTCGACGATCCCGTAGCGGCGCGCCTCCTCTGCGTCGAGGGTGCGTCCGCGCTCGAAGTCGGCGATGACGTCGCCGAGCGAGCGCCGTCCACAGCGTGGCGTCGGCGAGACGGCCGAGCACGTGCAACCGGCGCAGCTGGTGCTGCTCGGCGACTCGCTGCAGGTCCTGGAAGCGCCCCTCGAGCCTGACCTGCTCGTCGCGCAGCACGAAGCGGGCATTCGGCGCGGCGACGCGCCGGCTCGCCGCGGCGAGCACCGCCACCGCCGGCCCGCTGATACCGCCGAGACAGGTGGCCGTCACCTCCACCCCGACCACGTCGAGCACGTCGACCAAGGTCGCCGTCGCGTCGACCCCGCCGCCGCTCAAGGAGAGCAGCAGCGTGATCGGGTCGTCGCCGAGGGCGTCGAGCGCCCACAGCTGAGCCGCCGCGTCGCTCACCGCCGCGTCGTCGAGGAAGCCGAAGACGGTCACTACGCGGCGGTCCAGCAGCCTGCCGCGAAGTGCCTCGGCGAACCCGCCGGTGGAGAAGTTGTCGGTGCTCACGAACCTCCCTTCGCGCCGGGCGCGCCCGCGCCGCCAGCCCGGTCGCTCCGCCGGTCGCTCAACACGATGTCGAGGTCGTGCCCGAGCGCCGCGGCGTAGCGCTCGATCGTCGACAGCCGAACGTCCAGCTCCCCGGACTCGAGGCGCGCCACGGCCGACTGCGACGTGTGCATCCGCGCCGCGACCTCGGTCTGGGACAGCCCGAGCTCCTGGCGGCGCGCCGCGAGCTCGCCGGCGAGGCGGCGCCTGCGCTCGGCCATGTCCCGGAACCCGGGCAGCAACGGCTCGTGACGCCGTTCAGCCACGTGCCGACCCCGCCGGTCTCCGCCGGCCTCGCGCCCGCCATCTCATCGCTGGTATATCATAGCTGCTATGAGCGACTGGCGTTCCGTGATCCCGACCGTGATCGAGTCCTCGGCGCGCGGCGACCGCGCCTTCGACATCTTCTCGCTGCTGCTGCGCGAGCGGATCGTCTTTCTCGGCAGCGAGGTGGACGACGACGTCGCCAACCTGATCATCGCCCAGATCCTCTACCTCGAGGCCGAGGACCCCGAGAAGGACATCACGCTGTACATCAACTCCCCCGGCGGCGTCGCCTACGCCGGGATGGCGATCTACGACGTCATGCAGCACGTGCGCTGCGAGGTCTCGACCACCTGCGTCGGCATGGCGATGTCCGCCGCGGCGATGATCCTCGCCGGCGGGGCGCCGGGCAAGCGCTTCGCCCTCCCCTCCTCCAAGGTGATGATCCATCAGGGCAGCGCCGGCGCCCGCGGCGCGCCCTCGGACATGGAGATCCAGCTGCGCGAGGTGCTCGCGCTCACCAAGCGGATGGCCGAGATCATCGCCTTCCACACCGGCCGCCCGCTCGAGCAGGTGAAGCAGGACATCGACCGCGACTACTTCCTCACCCCAGACGAGGCGCGCCACTACGGCCTGATCGACGAGATCATCGTTCCCCGCCGCGGGATCGCCGCCCTCGCCGCCGGCCTCGAGCACGCAACGGCGGCGAGCTTCGGCGAGGCCCGGGCCAGCTGAGCCCCCGCACGGCGCGTCAGCGCGCGTCAGCGGCTGCAGCTCGCCGCGCCGGCGAGGAGCGGCGCCAGGTCCCCCCGTCCGGCGACGGCGAGCTGCTCCAGGCCGAGCCAGTCGCGCAGCCGCTCGAGCTCGTCCAGCACCGCCTCGGCGACCGGCACGGGCTGCTCGCCGTCCTCGAGGAAGGCCGACTGGACGCGAAGCGCCCGCGCCTGGCGGTCGGCTTTCAAGTCGAGCCGGGCGACGATCCGCTCGCCGAGCAGCACGGGAAGCACGTAGTAGCCGTGCGTCCGCCGTGCCGCCGGGACGTAGATCTCGATGCGGTAGCGCAAGCCGAACAGCCGCTCGGCGCGTGGCCGGTTCCAGATGAGCGAGTCGAAGGGGGAGAGGACCGTGGCCTGCGTGCGCCGCAGGCGTGCCCGCAGCGGTGCGTCGGCGAGGCTGTACGCCGGCACGGACCAGCCCTCGACTGCCAGCTCGAGGAGGCGACCGTCCTCGACGAGCTCGCCGATGCGCCGCTTGGCCACGGCCGGGCGCAGCCAGAAGTAGTCGGCGAGATCGGCTGCGGTGGCGACGCCGAGGGAGCGTGCCGCGATGAGGAGGAGCTCGCGTTGCGCCGCGTCCTCGCTCGGCCTGGGACGGGCGAACACGTCGCTCGGGACTGCCCGTTGGGTGAGGTCGTAGACGCGCTCGAACGACGCGCTGCGCCAGGCGAGGAGCACGCCCTCGTCGAAGAGCAGCTCGAGGGCACGCCGCCCGTCGCTGCGCCGGTCCCACCAGGTGCCGGACCGCCGCCGGGGCTCGCTCAGCTGGGCCGCCGTGAGCGGCCCGCGCTCGGTGACCTCCTCGAGCACCTGCGCCAGGTACGTCGCGTGCTCGGCCCGCCAGGCGCGCCGGCGTTCCTGTGACGCTCCGCCGGTCAGGTCCTCACGGCCGCGCTCCATCCGCCAGCGGAACAGCGGATAGCGGTCGATCGGCAGCAGCGACGCGGCATGCCCCCAGTACTCGAACCACTCCCCGCCGGGGCCGCTCAACGCGCCGAGCAACCCCGGGTCGTAGGCGCCGATGCGGCTGAAGGGGACGAGGTACTGCGTTCGCGCCAGCACGTTGACGGCATCGAGCTGGATCGTCCCGACGCGGTCCATCACCCGGCGCAGCCCGGCGCCGCCGCTGCGACCGTCCCCGTCCCCGGCCGGCCGCGGCGCGCCCAGGCCCTGGGCGGCGATCGCCAGCCGTCGCGCCTCGCCGCTCGAGATCGAGCGCGCCCGTCCCATCCCCGGTCTGTCCATTCCCGGCGAGCGTAGGGGCGCGCCGGGGTCGCCGCCGGCTCGCTGCCGCCGGCTCGCTGCCGCCGGCTCACTTGGCGACGGGGATCTCGAGGCTCATGCACACGCTGTAGGGATTCACCGTGTACTCGCCGAAGGGAGCGCACGGCCGGAAGCCGGCGCGGGCGTAGAGGCGCCGTGCCGGCGCGAAGCCCTCCTGGGTGCCCGTCTCCAGGCTCACCCGGCTGTAGTTGCGCTGCGTCGCCACCGAGAGCAGGTGCTCGAGCATCGCCCGGCCGGCGCCGCCGCCACGGTCCTCCTCGGCGGTGTGCATCGACTTGAGCTCGCCGTGGGACTCGTCGAGCTGGCGCAGCGCGCCGATCGCCACCAGCCGGCCGCCGCTGCGCGCGCCGAAGAACGTCACCGCCGGGTCGAGGAGGCCGCTCGCCTGGAGGGCGTGCACGTGCTCGGGCGGCGACAGCCGCCGGGCGAAGTCCAGGTGCCGCCCGATCAGGGCGAGGACCTCGGGCGAGCTCGGATCCTCGGGTCGCACGACGAGCCGGCCAGCCGCGTCGGGCGGCGCAGCGACGCTGCCGGGCGCGTCGCCGCTCGCGCAAGTACGTGCCGGGCGCGCCATGGCCGAAGGATAGGGCGGGCGCAGAGCTCTTCCTCCATGGCCGCGGCGCGTCGTTAGGCCGGTGTGGGCGACCGAGCCTCAGCCGGCTGGTCGCGCCGCGCCGTGCTGCGCGCCGCCCTCCTCGGCGGCGCTGCTGCCGTCGTGCCGCGTCGCCGCGTGCTCGCCGGCCTGCCGGGAGCGCCCGCGAAGCCCTGCACCCCTCAGAGGCCGCGGGCGCAGTGGGGCGTCTACCGGGCGGGCGCCCCGGGCAACATGGCCGAGATCGAGCAGCTCGCCGCACAGGCCGGCGCGGCACCGGCGAGCGTGCTGTGGTACGAGGCGTGGACCTCCCGCTACGCCTCCCCGCCCGCCCTCGCCGCCGAGTGCGGGCGCGTGCTCGCGGCCGGGTTCCGGCCGATGCTCACCTGGATGACGCTCGAGCAGATGGCTCGGACCGTGCCGCTCGGCTCGTCCAATGCGGAGATTGCCGCCGGCTCGAAGGACCGCTACGTGGAGGCATGTGCCCGCGTCCTTGCTGCGCTCGCAGCTCCTGTCGTGCTGCGCCTCGACCACGAGATGAACGGGTCGTGGTCGCCGTGGTCGCCGGGGCGGGCGACTGCCAGCGGCGCCGCCAACAGCGCCTCGTCCTTCGTGGCGATGTGGCGGCGGGTGCACGCCATCTTCCGCAGCAACGGCGCGAGCCAGGTGAGCTTCTGCTGGTCACCCAACGTGCTCTACACGGGCGGTCCGCCGCTCGCCCCGCTCTACCCGGGGAACCGGTTCGTCGACCTGCTCGCGATGGACGGCTTCAACCGCGGCGGGGAACCTTGGACGTCCCCGCTCGAGCTGTTCGGTCGCACCTACGCCGAGCTGGTCGCCCTCGCCCCGGGCAAGCCTGTCGTCGTCGCCGAGACCGGGTCGGTGGCCGCTCGAGGCAGACCGGGAGCCGGCCGCCGCCAGTGGATCGAGCAGTTTCCCGAGGCCTTGGCGGCGATGCCGGCCATCGAGAGCGTGACGTGGTTCGACGCGGGCGCGTACGCGCTCTCTCGCGGCGACCTCGGCGCGGTCGCCGCCGTGTTCGGCTGACGCCGGGGCTGCGGAGCGCGCTGCTCAGGTCGTCGTGGCCTCCCGAGCACGAGCGTCGCCGGCTACCAGATGGCGGCGTGCAACACTGCACGGATCGACTGCACGAGCTCGAGCGCGCTCAGCCCGTCGATCGACCGCCTCTCCATGAGCTCGAGCTCGAAGGGGACGAGCACCGTGTGCTGCACACATCGCAAGGCGTCGGCGTCGTCGCCGACGATCTGCAGGAGATCCCTGGCGAGCAGCCGCTGCGCAGTCCGCCAGGCCTGCTCCGGCCAACTGCGCCGCGGCCGGATCGCCAGCACCTCGGCATGGCGCAGCTGCTCGAGCTCTCCCACGTCGCCGTGGGCCAACGGATTCAGCCATGCCCAGTCCGGCACCGGCTCCCCGCGCTCGCGAAGCTCGGCAAGATAACGGCCCGACAGGAACGTCTCGATGTCGGCGACCAGCCGCTCGGTGCCGGAACCATCGCTCATGGCGCGCTCGCGGCGCCCGGAACCGGGGGCGCGGCCTGCGAGCCACCGCCGGGGCCACCGCAACGCTCTCCAACCCATCGCGCTCATCCTCCCTGTCACACTTCGAAATCGGTCACACTTCGAAATCGGTCACACTTCGAAATCGGTCACACTTCGAAATCGGTCACACTTCGAAATCGGTCGCACTTCGAAATCGGTCGCACTTCGAAATCGATGCCGTGGAATGCTTCCGGCGCCGGGAGGCGCTCAGTACCCGTAGCCGCCCGGGGAAGTGCTGGGCGTCGTGGTCGGTGTCGCCGGCGTCGTGGTCGGTGTCGCCGTGGTCGGTGTCGCCGGCGTCGTGGTCGCGACGGTGGTCGACGTCGTCGCGACGCTCGTGCTCGTCGTCGAGGCCGACCCGGTCGAGGTCGAGGTGCCCGACGCAACGGTGGCGACGACAAAGCCGTTCACGCCGTTACCCGTGACCGCGCCCTTCGTGGCGTCGCCGGCGAAGAGATAGAGCGGCCTACCGTGGTAGCTCACCTGGTGCGCACCGTCGGAGCGCACGGTGATGCCGAGACCGGTCACGTTCCTCCCACGTGGTGTGACACCGTGCGGCACGACGAGTGCCGGCCAGAAGCTGAGCAATTGGCCCGAGACCTCCGAGTGGTTGTTGCGATCCTTCGTGTAGGTGTAGAGGGCGAAGCCCTTTGCGTCGAGGAGCACCGTGCCGTACTTGGCGGTCTTCTCGGTGTGTACGACGATCTCGCTGCGGGACCCGGCGCGTGCACGGGCCAGTGCGGCCGAGGCCGGCCTTCCCAGCGCGGCCGCGAGGCTTCCCTTCACGATCGCCGGCGATTCTGCTCGAGAGGCGGCGCGTTCGAGGGTGTTCGCGCCGTCGTCGACGAAGACCAGAGCACGCCCCCCAGGGGCGATGGTGATCCCGAACAGGTCGCCGGCACCACCGTCGATGAGCGACCTGACCGCTACCTGGCGGCCCTGCGGTGCGAGCTCGACCACGTCGCCGTCGTTGCCGTTGACCACGACCAGGTCGCCATTCGGGGCGACCGCCATCCCGAGCGGCGCGTCGAGCGCACCCTTCATGGCGATCGTGCCGGTGCCGAAGGGGACGGCGGTCGAGCGCGTCGCGGCATGGGGGATGGCCGACACGGTGTCAGTCAAGGAGTCGTCGACGTACAACGTCCCGTCGGCATCCAGCGCGACGCCAGTCGGAGCCAGGACGAGAGCGGCCTTGTTCGCACGCCAGGGGTAGTCGCTACCGACGATCGTCGTGCTCGACAGGACTGGCGGTCCGCTCGGCTGGAGCGCGAACTCGAGACGCACGACGGTGCACTTGCCGGCGACGGGAAGCCCGTGTGCGGTCGAGGTGTCACCGCCGAGCGCGTTCGTCACGAAGACCGTGGCGGTCCTCGCGCCGGACTCGACCGCCAGGTCCCAGGGCCCGACGATGTCGCTGTTCGAGATGCTCGTCACGGCGTGCCCGTCGTGGTCGAGGACGATCAGGCAACCGACCGGGACGCCTGGTGGCAGCGATCCGTCCTTGGTCGTCGGAAGGCTGCCGACGAGGACCCACCCGCCAGGCAGGATCCCGAGCGCCGTTGTCAGGCCGACCCCACCCGGGCAGGCCATCCCCGTGGCGAGATGGGCAAGGTCGGCGAAGAGCGTCGTCTTGCCCGTGGGCGAGACCTCGACGATCGTCGTCCCCGTTCCCTGGACGTTGGACTTGGCGTTGAAGTTGCTGACGAGCGTGTCGCCGGCGAGAAGGTGGCCTGACGACTCCGTCACGTTCGCCACCCCGTAGGGATTGAGGTCGCCGTTGGCAGGGACGGTCGAGGCGACCCGCTGAGGCGACCCGAGGCCGCCGACGAAGCTCGCCGCGGGGGTCGCAGCGGTGGAGATATCGCTGGCCGTGCTGGCCGTGCTGGCCGTGCTGGCCGTGCTGGCCGTGCTGGCCGCCACGGGCCAAGCCAGCACGGCTAACGCGCCGAGAAGCAATCCACATCGTGTTCGCGATCGCATGTCACGCCTTTCGGTCCGGCGCCGGCGGTCCCGTCCACGGCTGGCAGCCTGCGCGTCGCGGCTGCGTGCCGGCTCGGGGAGTTCGCCGACGATCTGAGCTCTCCGAGCGGCGCGCGCCCGGTCCGGCACAGATACGGCCGAGGAGGGCAGAGGGATGAGCGGCGGCGTATTCGCGTTCGGTTTCGCTTCGCCGCGACCGAGCCGCGACGCGCTGCTGCGCCGCTCCGACAGCCTGACGATCGCCGACGTGACCCCGGCGGCTGCGGGCCACGGCAGCTGGCCGCGGCTCGTGGGGGCCAGGATCGCCTGCATCGGAGGATGCGCACCGGCTCGCTCCGGACTTACGGTCCAAGCGTGATCGCCTGTCACGCGGGTCCGGCGCGGAGCATCGCGCCGGCCTGAGTCGAACCGTCCCGAAAGGGGGCTGGCGCCAAGGCGGGGCAGCCACCATCGCGGGCCTTGACCGAGAAGGGACGTCTCTCGATGCGTACTGCTTTCCCTCTGCGGAAGAAGGGACTTGCCGCCCTGTCCGTCGCCACGGCGTTCTCTGTCGTTGGGCTATCGGCCTTCACTGCAACGGCACAGGGGTCGACCGACGCCAGCCTCACCGCAGTGCACGCCCTCCCGGGGACCTCGGCGGTGTCGGTGTACGCGAACAACGCCGTCCTCATCAACCGGTTGGACACCGGAACGGTGGACGGACCGATCAGCCTGACTCCCGGGACCTACGCCTTTGCGATCCGGCCTCGCGGATCGTCGTCCTCGTCCGTGCCGCTCACCCTCATCAAGGGCGCCGTGCTCACCTCGGGCGAGAACGCGACCCTCGTCGCGGGATTCACCACGACCGGTATCAAGAAGCTCTGGCTGATCGCGAACCCGACGTCGAGCATCGCCTCGGGAAAGGCCCGGGTCATCATCCGCCACGTGGCCAGCGCACCCGGCATCGACGTCTATTTCGGCTCGACGCGAGAGGTCACCAACCTCACGAACGCGAACCAGGCTGTGCTCGTCGTTCCGTCCGGCAGTGACTCGGTCTCGGTCGACCTGAACGGCACGACGACCGTGGTGGTCGGTCCGACGAGCTACGGCTTCAACGCCGGCACCACGACGATCCTCTACGTCATCGGGAGCCAGACCGCCAAGACACTCGGCTTCGCCACCCAGCGCTACTCGTAGCCTCATCCGGTCCCTACCTCCGAAGGGCTGCGGCGGCGAGTCGCTGTGCTGCCTCGGGCACCGTGTCGAGCGAGAGGTAGGGGTCGATCAGCTCGAGCTCGAGCACGAGCTGATCAGAGTCCGAGCTGATCAGGTCGACACGCCCGTAGACCGGCTGGCAGCCGGTCGCCGCGGTGACCGCCTCGAGCACGGCCTGCGCCACCTCGACTTGGCGCCGCTCCGGCTCGACCTGGCCTTCCCACGCCATGTGCTCCCAGGGACGCTCGAGCACTCCTCGTCCGAGCTCGAGGGTAGGAACCTTCTTCACGGCGTGGCTGAAGGTGCCGCCGAAGAAAACGAGGTCGATCTCGCCAAGGTGATCGATCGAGGCGAGGTAGTCCTGGATCATGACCGTCTGGCCCTCGTTGTGGAGGGCGCGGACGTGGGCCAGCGCTCGCTCGTCTGCACCGCGGTAACGCGCCGCGGCGCGCCCGCCGGCGGAGATCGCCGGCTTGACGACGAACTCGACATCCTGCGGCGGTCGCCACGCCTCGCCGGGCGCGACCCAGGTCGTGGGGATGACCGGCACCCCAGCGGCCTCGAGATCGAGCAAGTAGTGCTTGTCGAGGTTCCACTCGATGAGCCTGAGATCGTTGATCAGCACCGACGTCGGGGCCACCCGGCGCGCCCAACCCAGGTACTCGGCGGGTCGATCGACGCTGTCCCAGGTACTGCTGACCACGATCCGAGAGAACTCCTCCCACGTCACAGCCGGGTCGTCCCAGGACACGAATCGCGACGTCGCGCCGGCCTCGACGAGCGCGCGCTGCACCGGTTCGGCATCGGGATCGGGATAGAGGTCTGTCGGGTCGCCGTCGGCCGTCCGCCGGCAACCTGCGATCGCTACAACGTCTCGGGCCACAGCCACGATCTTGGCATCGGTGCGCCGCCGAAACAGATGGTGGGTCCCCGCCCCGTCGTCCGGTGCCATCCGCACAGTGAAGCACGGGTATCCCGGACCCCGGTCTCGGAGGCGACCGAGCTGGAGCCCGAGGCGATTGGCCGCCGGCGCGGAGGGTTCGCGACCGCCGGACGGCCGGGCGCTCTGGCTCGGGAACACCGCATCCCCGCGTCGACCGCTGTTCCCATCAGTGATTGTGCAGCGGGAACCCGCAGGCGGCCGCCGCCTGCGTGAACTGCGTCGACTGCCGGTCGAGCGCGCTCGGGAAGACCAGGATCACGCCATCGATGTCGCTGATCTCGCCGATGCCAGGGGAGAGGTGCGGAGCCGAGCTCCTCGGGTCGGGGAAGTCGAAGATGCCGTGCCGGCGCATGCACTGCGAGACCTTCAGCATCTTTGCCAACGCCTGTGCGGAGGGGGGCGGGCCCGAGCCAGGGCCGGGTGGCTGGTACTTCTGGCAGGCTCTCTGAGCGGTTTGGAACTGAGGGCCCGCTGGGTTGACGTCGCCGCCCGCGGGGAACTCGAACCCGCCTCCGCTCGTCGGGTCGGGGAAGTCGGTGATGCCATGCGAGCGCATGCACTCCGCGAACTCGAGCGCGTCCTGCTGCGGGAGAGGTCGCCGAGGGCGGCGGCGTCGCAGCGCCGCCGACAGCAGCGCTCGTTGGCGTCGCCGTGGGGCCGCCCGCCACTCCTCGGCTGTTGGAGGACCCTCCCCCGGAAGCTGGCGGCTGAGTCGTCGTCGGGGGCGCAGCCGCCACTCCTGGGCTGGCGGTGGGCCCGCCCCCGCACGCCGACAGACCGGAGGCCACCGCGGCCATCGCCGCGACCAGCAGAACGGTCCCTGCTCGCGCTCGGGCCGGAAGCCGTCATGCGCCCTGCGGGCGGCGCGGTGAGCGCCGTCAGCGCGTTCCTCGTTGCCTTTCATCTGCTCTCTCCGTGGTCGAAGCGTCCAGAGCAGTTGTACGAAATACCAGGTGACACCACGGTGACAAACTCTGTTACCTGGCTGTCACCTGCGACCTGCCATCCTCAGCAACTGGATGGTCGGCTTCGGCCCGCGTCCAGGGGCGCGCCCGCCCGCGCAGCACCAGGGCTGCGGGAGTCATGATCGGGACATGAGAGTGCTCGTAGCCGAGGACGACGAGGTGCTCGCCAAGGCGGTGGCGGTCGGGCTGCGCCGCGAAGGCATGGCCGTCGACATCGCCCTCGACGGTGACGACGCCCTCACCCAGCTCGGAGATCAACGACTACGACGTGGTGGTGCTCGACCGAGACCTGCCCGGCACCCACGGCGACGACGTCTGCCGGACCCTCGTCGCAGACCGCTCGGCGAGCCGGGTGCTGATGCTCACCGCCGCGAGCACGGTCAAGGACCGCGTCGAGGGGCTCGGGCTCGGTGCCGACGACTACCTGGGAAAGCCCTTCGAGTTCGCCGAGCTGGTCGCCCGGATCCGGGCAGTAGCTCGACGCCCGGCCACGCCGCCGGCCGAGTTGGTCCTACGGCGACCTGAGCCTCGATCCGCTGCGGCGAGTCGCCTTTCGCGCCGGACTGCGTCTTGCGCTCACCCGCAAGGAGCTGGCGGTGCTCGAGTGCCTGCTCGCAGCCGAGGGGAAGCCGGTCTCAACCGAGGAGTTGCTCGAAACAGCGTGGGACGACGCAGACCGACCCCTTCACCGCGACCGTGAAGTCCACCATCCACCGGTTGCGAGCCAAGCTCGGTGATCCACCGGTGATCGAGACCGTCCGCGAGAGCGGGTACCGCATCGGAGGGCGATGATGCGTCTGTCCCACGCCCCGCTCGCACGCGAACTCCTGGTTGCGGCGACCCCGTCGCAGCGCCCGGCTCCGCCTCACCATCCTCTACGGCGGGCTGTTCCTCGCCTCCGGCGGCGCGCTGCTCGCTGCCACCTACGTCCTGTTTCGACGGGCGACCGAGTACAGAACGCCACGCTTGCCGAAGGTCCCTCACACTCCCGCCATCGGGGATCTGCAGCCTGCGCTGGCGCAGGCCCAGCAGCAGCTGGCACAGGCCCAGCATCAGCTGGCACAGGCGTTGCCTCCGCAGGGAACGGCTCTGCCTCCCCTGGCGCAGGTCCAGCAGCCGTCGGCGCAGTCTCTGCCTCCTCACGGAAAGGCTCAGCCTTCCCTTGCGCAGGCCCAGCAGCAGCTGGCGCAGGCCTACCATCAGCTGGCTCGATTTCCGAATCGGCTGGCGCTGTCTCTGCAGCCGCTGGGGCAGGCCCAGAATCAAGTGGCACGTGCTGTGCACGAGGTGGCACAGGCTGTGCCTCCCGTGGCGCAGGCTCAGCAACAGCTGGCGCAGGCCCAGCTTCAGCTAGCACAGGCCGTCCATCAGGTGGCACAGGCAGGGTCCGTCGAAGCCGCACAGCGCGCCGTCGACTCGCACCAGCTCGTCGTCAACTCGGGCATCGCTCTGGCCATCGTGGCGGTCCTCGCCATCCTCGTCGGCTGGCTCGTTGCCGGCAGGATCCTGCGACCCATCCGGACCATCACCCGCACGGCCCGACGCATCTCCTCGACCAGCCTGCACGAGCGCCTCGCCCTCGACCGGCCGGAGGACGAGCTCAAACAGCTTGGCGACACCCTCGACGACCTTTTCGCACGCCTCGAGGCAGCCTTCGAGGCGCAGCGGCGTTTCGTCGCCAACGCCTCTCATGAGCTTCGAACCCCTCTCACCCGAGAACGAACCATGGTGCAAGTCGCCCTCGGCGATCCTTCCACCACCTCGGATGCGTGGAGATCCACTGCGCAGGAGCTGCTTGCCTCCAACCGGGAACAAGAGACCCTCGTCGAGGCCCTCCTCACTCTGGCGAGCAGCGAAGGTGGACTCGACCAGCGGGAGCGGACCGACCTGGCGGATGTCTGCCAGAGCGTGTTGGTGGCGCGTCCACGCTCCGATGCTGACCGCCTCCGGTTGCACGTCGAGACCGCTATCGGACCAGCGCCGCTCGACGGCGACCCCGTGCTGCTCGAACGTCTCATCGCCAACCTCGTCGACAACGCCATCGGGCACAACGTCGCCGGTGGGCAGGTCCAGATCTCGACCGGCGTGAAGGAGAACAAGGCCGTGCTGTCGGTGGCCAACACCGGCCGCGTCGTCCCGCCAAGCGAAGTCGACCGGCTGTTCCAGCCCTTCCAACGCCTCGATGGGCGCCGCAACCGCCATAAGAATGGCCACGGCCTCGGCCTGTCCATCGTCAAGGCCATCGCCACCGCCCACGGCGCTGCCGTCACGGCTTCTGCCCCGCCAGGCGGTGGGCTCTCGGTCGAGGTCACATTTCCTACGCCGTCCGACCCCGACGGTGTAGCCGACAGGGTGTGGAGGGCATCGGTCGCGTCCCGTGAACAAGGTGCGCTCTCGCCAAGCCAAGAGCGGCTCGCCCGCGGGTGACGACGTGGTCGCCGACGCCGGCGACAGCATCCGCGGCGGCCGCGACGCCGACGGCTCTCACCGCGCCGGCGGCGAGGGCGCGCCGCTCGCGCCCGGAAGTTCAGCTCTGCGACGCCGGCGTTAACCGTCGCAATCATGACGGCGCGCCGAGCCGGCTGCGAGGTCGGCGCGCCAGGCCGCGAGGAGCGCCTCGAGCCCTCCGGCGACGCAATCGTGATCACGATCAACCCCGACGAGGACTGTTCGCCAGCTGCCTTCCGCGAGCTGCTCGACGCTGCGACGGGTGGCTCGCAGAGCCGGGATCAGCAAGCCCGTCGGTCCGCAAACGATGCGTCACGCCTTCATCTCCGCCGCGCGCGATGCCGGTGTGCCGCTTCGCAACGTGCAAGAAGAGACGATGATGGCAGAGCGGAAGGGGTCTCATCGTCGCCTCCAGGAGCCGCCTGTCGGTGGGATGGGACGGACAACAGGAGGCGATCAGCAATGTCGGCAACGCTGAGACTGACGCACAAAACCATCGGAGTGGAGATCCGCCGCGGCACGTACGACGTCGTGGTGGACGGCGAGCCCGCCGGGACCCTTGAACTCAACGAGACCATCGACATTCCGGTCGAACCCGGACGTCACACCCTGCAAGTCCGCAGTGGCAGAAACGCCAGCCGAACTTCGACCTTCGACGTCGCCGAAGCTGACATCGCCAGTTTCCGATGCAGCGGAAAGAGCATCTTGCCGATCTTTCTCTTGTCCTTCGTCGTTCCCAGGCTGGCGCTCTCGCTCCATCGCGACTGAGTGGGCAGCTTGTGGCGCCAGATCGCACTCACGACACGACGCTCAGAAGGACACGACCTTGTTCCGCATGCCCTAGGTAACGCACCCGCCCCGAGTCGACGATCGCGCTGACCAACGAGACGACGCTCGAGGTGCCAGCTGCTGCACCGAACGTTCTCGCGCAGTCGGAAGCCGCGGCTCGTCTTCTCGAACGAAGACGCGCTAGTCCTCGACCTCGTGATTGCGGCGCAAGAAGCCGACGGCGAGGCAGACCATCGCAACGAGGAGGACCGCCACGAGAACCGGCGCGACCGAGAAGACGCGTTGGCTGTGGATGATGACCTGCTGGCCGCCGATCCCGGCGTGTGCGACGGCAGCACGGCGGACGCTCGTCGTAAGCGAGCTCGCTGCAACGATCACGAGGCAGCCGAGGAGGCAGAGGAGCGCGAGTGGCGACCTGTGCCGCCGAGCTCGACGGCCCTGGGCGGGCACAGATCGGGTTGCGGCGATACGGGGCAGGTCGAACAGGAGCGCCGTCAGCTCGCCGCGCGTCTTCGCAGTGAGGGCGACGCCGAGACGCTGGTCGAGCTCCGCACGGTCGAGGCGGCCGGCCGTGAAGTGCTTCGTCAGCAAGTCCGCCGCCTCGGCTCGCTCAGCGTCCGACGCCCGGAGCTGGTGAAGCATGCTCGCCTTCATTTCCTGCGGCTCAGCCATGGCCCCTCCAACTTCCGCCAACCGGACCCTCAGAGGTTACGCCGAGGCGCGTGCCTCGGGGGGTTCGCCCGGTAGCCACCGCATGACCCACGACGCCGACGGCTGCACCGATGATCGAGCCACGTGCGCGTCGATGACTCGTCACACCCATGCGACCCCGCAACGGTCACTCGACGCCCGGTCCCACAGCCGAGCCTTCCGGAGCAGGCGAGCACCGAGTCGGCCGTCTCGCCCCGGATTGGCTCCGAGCCCTTCGACGGCACTAGCCAGCGACAAGAACGCTCGCCGCCTCAGCGGTAGGAGTCGTACGGAACGGTCCGCAGCGTACGGAGCTGCTCGGGGTCGTGCCCGTAGATCACGAGCGCGTCCCGCTCGCCGGCGACCTGACGCAACATGAGCGCGCTCTCCCGGGCGAGCTCGGGATCGGCCTGCCCGTCCCAGGCGTCGTGGTCGTAGTTGTCCTGGCAGTAGACGGCATCGCCGCAGATGACGACGCTGCCGGTCTCGGGCAGAGAGAGCACGACGGACTGGTGGCCGGTGCAGTGGCCGGGAGTCGCCAGCACCTCGAGACCGTCGAACAGCTGGATCGCCCCGTCGAGCAGCTCGTAGCTCAGGCTCGGCAGGTTCCAGTACTGGTTGGGGAAGGCGGGGTTGTTCTTGGCGTTCTCGTACTGGTCGCGCTGGACGAAGAAGGTGGCCGACCCGAGCAGGTCGTTGTTGCCGGCGTGGTCAAAATGGAGGTGGGTGTTGATCACGAAGTCGACGTCCTGCGGCGCCACCTCGAGCTGGGCGAGGCGCAAGAGCAAGCTGTCTTCCGGGCGCATCACCGGCAGCAACGCCGAGCTGGTCGGCGTGCCACGCCAGGTCAGCTCGGGGTCGTCGATGTGCAACCGGCTCATCCCGGTGTCGATCAGCACGAGCCGCTCGTCGGAGAGGCGGACGAGGTAGGAGCTCACCGGCAGGTGGACCCGCCGGCCGTCACGCACCCCCGGGGCGACGACCTCGTAGTTGCAACAGCACTCGCCAAGTGGCAGGACGTACAGCTCCATCGGTTCGCTCCTCGGCGCCCGGCACCCGCGCGGCGCGGGGCCCGCAGGCTGTCCGGGCGCACGAGAGCGTCGACGACGTCAATGTAGATGCCGTGACGGCGGGCGGAGGCTCAGCGGCCGCGCCAGACCGAGGCAGCTACCGGACGAGCACCGCACCGTCGCTCCGGGTGCCTGGACGCGCCCCAGGCTCGGTAGAGCCGCGCCACCGAAGGGGCAATCGGTGCGGCCCTGCCAGTCCCGGTGGCGGAGCACCGGTCTACGGTTACCCGGTACTTCGGATTCCGGACAGAACACCGTTGCCGTGCCCGGGCGACGACGCCATGTGTACCTGAGCGTCTGGACATCGATGCTTGTCGTCGGCTGCCTCGTGGCTGCCTCCGACTCGGGGCTACCAGTCACCTCCAATCGGCAGCGGGACCGAGGCGGAGCTCGACTGACCCGGCCGCCGGGCTCTCGACCGGCACGCTGCGAGGCGGCTGGACCCATTGTTGGGACATCCTCGCGTCTCGAGGCGTGCCCAGAGAGCGCCCCGGGCCGTTCAAAGCTGCGGTAATGCTCTAGCCGAGTCGGCGTCTATAGGCCTTTACAAGGCCCGAGATGGTCTTCCACGACGGCCCCTGGAAAGGGCTCGAGTGCTCGCTTGCTCCACGAATTGTGCAGGAATGAGCAGCGAGCTGCGCTGTCCGGTTTCAATGAGGTCAACTGCTGCTCTTACGGCAAACTGCGCCATCGCGCGCAGTGGCAGGGGTATGTAGTCCAGTGGCGGTTGACATGCGGACGCCATCACCCCCGGAGCGATCGTGATGACGGAGATGTCATCAGGGACGCGCCGCCCTAGGGAAGCAAGGAGCTGCGTTATCAAGGCTGTTGCAGGCTCGTACTGCAAGACGATGCCGGTTATATCTGGGCTGCTGCTCACGAGCCCACTCACTTCGGCGGGAAACTCATCGAGCTTCTCACCGGTTCGTGGGGCTACCAGATGGACTCCGCGCGCCGCGGCAGCCTTCCGTGCGCCCTGCAGGCAACGTACAGCGTAACCGGCTCGCTGATCGTAGGCGGAGGCCGGTGGTCCGAGAAAGCCGATAACCTGGTGCCCCAAGTCAGCTAACCGCTCGACGGCAATGCGCCCAGCACCGCCGATGTCGAAGTCCACCCAGCTCATGTCTGGCAAGCGAGCGGTCCGGCCGAACAACACGGTTGGGAAGTCCAACGCCCGCAACTGGTCCACGCGGCTGTCCTTCAGTAGGACGTCGCTCAGCAGGATGGCGTCGACGACCGCGGACTGGGCCAAGCGAGCGAGGCTCTCGGGATCGTCCACCCCGGTCTTGAGCAGGAGGTCGTACCCGAGGTCCTCCGCGGCCGTGGCCACGTCGTAGATCAGCGCGCCCTGGACCTCGGGATAGGCGTGGGTACGTCGGGGACCGATAAGAGCCAGTTGCTGGGACCGCGAGCTACGGAGGGCACGCGCCGCCGCGTGGGGCCCCCATCCGAGCTCGCGGGCTGCTTCCAGAACCCTCAGCCGGGTCTGCTCGCCAATGGGCCGCTTGCCACTCAAGACGTAGGACACAGTGCTCGGAGAGACCCCGGCTCGTGATGCCACTTCGACCATGGTCGCCACTTCCTGCCCTCCTTTCCACTGGCCCCGTGACGACGGTAGCTCTCACGGTCTTCCGGCGCCACCGGCGGTCGAGGAGGGAGACCGTCGGCTCTGCGGTGGACCCTTGACAGGCTTGCTGACAGCTGTTAACTTCTCTCCAGTAGTCGATACGTATCGACCATACGTATCGACTCGGTCGTACGGGGGAACGTATCGGCCAGGCCACATGGGGGAACGTCGTGGTGCTCAGAGCTTGCGTGGTCCTAGTGAACGCGACGCACAGGTGCGTAGCCGGCGGATCGCAGAAGGGTGGCCAGGGAGACGCCGTCGACTGCTCGGAGTGCGATCCTCGGCCCGGGCGGCTCATCCCCCTGGTGCGGTCACGACCGTGACAGCCTTGCTGGGCAGGACAACGCCCCTGCTGGGCAGACACGCGCCGCCGTCGAGCGAACACGTGCCGAGCCGCCCCCGTCGAGCGCAGGGCGACGGACGGGCTGCACTCCTCTTCATACTCCCGGCCCTGGTGGGCTTGGTCGTATTTTACCTCATACCTCTTGTACGTGGGCTTTACAATAGCCTCACCGACTACAACATCCTTCAGTCACCGACGTTCATAGGTGTCCAGAACTACCAAAGCCTCCTTCACGACGACATCTTCTGGAACTCTCTCAAAGTTACCGTCGAATATGTCGCCATAAATATCTCTACCCAAATGGCCGGCGGGCTGCTGATCGCAGTCTTGATGGATCGACTTACTCGCTCCATCGTCATCCGCTGTGCCCTCGTGTTCCCCTGGCTCGTGCCGAATGTGGCAGTCGCGACCATCTCCCTATTCATGCTGGACCGAACGGTGGGCGTGGTGAACCGCGTACTCGCCGCCGTCCACCTACCCGGTCAGTACTTCTATCAAAGCCCCCACGAAGCCATCGCGACAGTCGCACTTGTCAACACGTGGCGCAACGTCGGCTATACCGGGCTCTTGCTCTACGCAGGTATACAGATCATCCCCAAGCACCTCTACGAAGCAGCGCGGATCGACGGTGCCAACGAGTGGAGAATGTTCCGCTCGATAACGATGCCGCTGCTGCGACCGGTCTTCGCCCTTGTGCTGACGGTGGCAGTCATCGGATCGTTCCAAATCTATGACACGGTCTCCGTGGTATATGGCACATCGCCGCTACCGCAGGCAAACGTCATCTACTACTACATCTATACCGTCGCCTTCGGTGAGGGCCGAATGGGCTATGCCTCCGCGATAGCCGTCGTGCTGTTTGCCATCCTTGGGACACTGACGTTTCTCCAGCTGCGCCTGCTGCGTGCATCTCGATCGGACTTGAGGTGATCACGACACGGGTGACAGCTCGAGAGCCCAGGAGATCCTGGCTCCGACGCGTTCAGTCCCACCCCGGGCGCGCGCTCGCTTGGGGGGTCCTCGTTCTCCTGCTGTTGATCACTCTGTTCCCCTTTTGGTGGATGTTCAAGGAGGCGATTACCCACAACCGGGACCTCTTCGGCGACTTCGGCTTATGGCCGCACGAGCCGACTATCGTCAACTTCAAGCGGGTGCTCGGCCTGGCCAGCCCGGCCGAACAGCAGGCCGAGTTCCCGAACCAATTGGTCCACCTCGATTTCATCGAGAACCTGATCAACTCGGTGGTGTTCACCGCCGTGGTGGCGCTTGGATCGGTGGCCTCCAGCTCGCTGGCTGCTTACGCATTCGCCCGGCTCAACTGGCGTGGCCGCAACACGGTGTTCGGCGTCTTTCTCGCTGCGTTGATGTTGCCACCCATCTTCGGCGTTCTCCCGAACTTCATCCTGATGAAGCAACTGGGCTGGGTATACACCTGGAAAGGCCTCCTCGCCCCCTACGTGTTGATGAGCCCGTTCGCCATCTTCTTCCTACGACAGTTCTTCCTCAGCATCCCCCAGGAGATCGAGGAAGCAGCCCGGCTTGACGGCTTGGGCAGATGGGGCATCTTCCGCCGCATATGCCTACCGATGAGCAGGGCACCCGTCAGCACCTTGCTGACCATCCAGGCGGTGTTCGCCTGGAACGAATACCTGTGGCCTCAGTTGATCACCAACGGTAGCCACGCCCAGGTGCTCACTGTTGCACTGTCCTTCTTCGTCTTGAACACGCCAGGGGTAGCACGTGACTGGACTGGATTCATGGCGGCGACGACGTTGACGGTCATCCCGCTCGTCCTGTTCATGCTGGCGTTCGGGAGGAAGTTGGTCACGAATCTGCAGCTGGGGAGTGCAAGCAAGTAGCAGGACCAACACCTATGTGCATGTCTGGGAACGTTGCTGACCTGGTCTGAGGGCCGGGTTCGCTTGACAGATTGGAGGATGCAATGCCCATGTTCTTTAGGAAGCGCGTTGCCGGGGTGTTCCTCGCATCGACGATGGTGGCCGTTGCCAGCTACGCCAGTGGCAGCAGCCTGAATGACTCAATGCTTGGGTCCAACACGGCTGCATCGGAAGCCGTCAGCCCGAGCGGCGTGACTCTTCAGGCCGTCCTCTGGGACCCTACCCAGGTTGCCTCATACCAGGCATGCGCCGACGCCTTCGAACAGAAGACGGGAATCACCGTGAAGCTGACGCAGACCTCGTGGTCGCAGTACTGGAACAACCTCTTGGTCGAGCTAGCTGCCGGCAAGGGCCCAGATGTGATCACCGACCATGTGGGCTACTACCCGGAGCTGGTCAGCAGCGGCCAACTCGTCGACCTCACACCGTACTTCAAAGCCGACGGCTATGACGTGGCAAGCTCGGGGATCACGACGAATGGCCTGTGGCAGCGAGACGGCAAGATCTACGGCATCTCGCAGGACCGCGATGCAGTGGGGCTGCTGTACAACACCAAGGATGTGGGGGCACACCAAGTCGCAGATCTGACTTGGAACCCGACGAATGGCGGCACGTTCGGCGCGCTCATCAAGCACCTGACCGTAGATTCGAAGGGTGTTCGTGGCGACCAGCCTGGCTTCGACAAGAACAGCGTCAAAACGTACGGCTTCACGTTCGAGAGCGGTGATGGGATCGCCGGTCAGTCTTCCTGGGCGACCTTCGCCCTCGATATGGGCTGGTACTGGACGTCGCCGAACAAGCCGTTCGCAACGAAATACAATATGGACGACCCTCGGCTGGTGAAAGTCTTCTCGTGGATCGAGTCGATGTACAATGATGGCTACATCGCACCCATCGCTCGCGTAGCGTCTCTTGGCATCACGCCAGTTATGGACCAGAACCTCGCGGCTATGACCTTCCAGGGCGCCTGGACGATCAACAGCTACTCGGCCGCAGCGGACAAGACCCAGAGCTACGCCTGGGCATCCCTGCCGATTGGGCCGAATGGCAGAGCGATGACGATTTCCAACTCGCTCGCTCAGTCGGTGCTGTCAGTGAGTACGCACAAGGCCGATGCCGCAAAGTGGGTGGAGTTCGTGGGCTCGAAGGGCTGCCAGAGCCTTGTGGCAGCGAAGGCCGACGTGTTTCCCTCGATTCCGTCCGAAGCGAGCGTCGTCGCAGCCGCGGACAGAGCTCACGGGATCAATGTAGCGCCCTTTGTCAGGGAGCTCTCCGCGCCCGCGGATCTCGTGGCGTGGCCCATCACCAACTACGGAACGCAGATCAACAACGCCGCGACGCTCGCGTTCGATGACACGCTTCTGCGCGGATCGGGTAATCCGGCGACCGTGCTCTCCACCTTGAACAGCACCATCAATGCTCTTTTCACCAAGGGCTAGGGCGGCAAGCTAGTCAACTAAACCTCGCGTTCCCCAGGGCGCATGTCACGGCTGTGGTCGCAACATGAGCGTTGCACCCCAGCTGTGGTGGACGTCGCCCTGGGGCGCGAGATCAACCTGGAGACTGGTGCAGAACATGCAGCTAACCACGGTTGCCATTCTGGCCTCCGAACGATGGTGGGGCGGAGCGGTCGTCGACGCGGACGTCATGCCGCTGAGGGCCGGCTACGCACGCGACCTCCACGACCTCGGAGGCAATCAAGGCGCCTCCTTGCTGCTTTCGTCTGGCGGACGATATGTCTTCTCCCCGGAACCATTTACGGTAACTGTGACAGATACTGAGTTAGTGATCGAGTGCGCAGCCCCGGTCGTCGTGCGAGGCGTATCGGGTGGCTTGAGGGGAGCTCGCCATGCCGCTTTCACCGAGGAGGCTCGACCCTTCGCCGCGCAGAACTATGAGCCGACCGAGCGACCGATAGACCCGCGTTTGATCGACGCCCCCCAGTACAACCTCTGGGTTGAGCAGTTGTTCGAGCCGACCCAGGACGGCGTCTTGGCCTATGCGCGGGACGCGATCGCTGCGGGGTTCCCCCCGGGCGTGTTGATCATCGACGCCCGGTGGCACGAGGAGTTCGGTGTCTGGCGGTTTCATAGCGGGCGGTTCCCTGACCCGGCCGCAATGGTCGAGACGCTGAAGGGTCTCGGCTTCGCCACGATGCTCTGGGTGGCGCCGTTCGTCACGAGCGACACACCAACATACCGCCTTCTTCGCGATCGGGGCATGCTCGTGATGAATTCCGATGGCAAGCCGGCGATCGGCGAGTGGTGGGACGGATGGAGCGCTGCGCTGGATCTGCGAAATCGAAGGGCGAACGAGTGGCTCGTCGGTCAGTTGGACGGCCTGTGCGAGGAGTACGGAGTCGATGGGTTCAAGTTTGACGGCGGTGATGCCGCGTTCTACCGACGGATGGGTGTCCTGGACGCGGAGCGTCTTACGATGGCGTGGACCAACATCGGGCTTCGCTACCCACTTGCTGAATACCGCGAGTCTTGGAACGCCTTCGGCTTGCCGCTCGCGCAACGTCAGCAAGACACCCTCCACTCGTGGGGGCGAGGGGGGTTGGCTAGTCTCATCCCCCGGGCGTTGATGCAGGGGTTGTTGGGTTACCCCTATAACTGTGCGGACATGGTCGGAGGTGGTGAATATCGTGACTTCCTCGCCTCCGTCGACGGAGGGACCTTCGATGCTGAACTGTTCGTACGGTATGCCCAGCTCAGCTCTGCCTTGCCCATGATGCAGTTCTCAGCCGCGCCATGGCGGATGCTGAAGGGAGAGGAGTTGGCTCTCGTGCGCGACGCGGCGCAAGGGTTCCTCGAGCTCGGGCCGGTGCGCAGCGAGCTCGCCGCAGAGGCGCTTCGGACTGGCGAGCCGATCGTGCGCCACTTAGCTTCTGCCTACCCCGCCGCCGGTTATGAGCACGTCGACGATGAGTTCCTCCTGGGAACGAACATCCTCGTCGCGCCCGTTATCGAGCCTGGTGCCCGAGAGCGGCGCGTCGTCATCCCGCCTGGGCGCTGGGTGGACCGCGCAACCCGCCAATCGGTGACCGGACCCCGCGAGATAACGCGAGCCGTCACCTTGGCCGACATTCCGACTTGGGAGCGAGCTGATGGCTGACGAGCAGGTCCTGGCCCCTCCCCTGGCCCGTCCCGACAGCTGTCGGGACGATTGCTGTGACAGGGAGGAGGAGATGGGCGCGCTCTATCGCTGAGCTGGGGTTTTGTGGAGCCCGAGGGGGGATTTGAACCCCCGACCTGCGCATTACGAGTGCGCTGCTCTGCCACTGAGCTACCCGGGCGGGGCGACGGCCGGCACGGTGGCCGGCAACGACCGGCCAGCCTGCAGCGACGCCGGCGCCATCGTAGGTGCTCGGTGAGCGACCCGCGACCGCGCTGATGCTCAGCTCTCGCCGGGCACGGGCGGCGGCGGCGGGAAGCGCGCGGAAGGCCCGCTTGCTGCCGGCGAGGACGCAGAGCCCACCAGCCCGGGCACGCCGGCAGGCTCCGGGTGGCCCGCGACGTCGGGCGCCGCGGGGCCCGAGGCGCCCGCCTCGGCGAGGTTGCGCGGGAAGTGGCAGGCGACGACGCGTCCGGGGAGCGGCTCGCTGAGCTGGGGGGCCTCGACGCGACAACGCCGGCTGGGCGACGGGGCAGCGCGGGTGGAAGGCGCATCCGGAGGGCTTGTGCGCGGGGTCGGGCACGTCGCCGCTCAGCACGATCCAGCGGCGCGGCGGTGCCTCGCCGTCGTCGAGCTCCGGCGCGACCGAGAGCAGCGCCTCGGTGTAGGGGTGCAGCGGCGCGGCGTAGAGCGACTCGGACGCGGCGAGCTCGACGAGCTGGCCGAGGTACATCACCCCGACGCGGTCCGACACGTGGCGCACCACGGCGAGGTCGTGGGCGATGAACAGGTAGGTCAGCCCGAGCCGCTCCTGCAGGTCGGCCATCAGGTTGAGCACCTGGGCCTGCACCGAGACGTCGAGCGCGGAGACCGGCTCGTCGGCGACGACGAGCGACGGCCGCAGCGAGAGCGCCCGGGCGATGCCGATGCGCTGTCGCTGGCCGCCGGAGAACTCGTGCGGGTAGCGGTCGAGGTAGGAGGGGGCGAGGCCGACGAGGTCGAAGAGCTCGGCTGCCTGCCGCCTCGCCTCGGTGCCCGAGGCCAGCCCGTGGATGCGCAACGGCTCGGCGACGATGTCCCCGACCCGGCGGCGCGGGTTGAGCGAGGCGTAGGGGTCCTGGAAGATGAGCTGGATCTCCCGGCGGTACGGGCGCAGCTCGCGGCGCGAGAGCGTGGTGATGTCCTGGCCGCGGAAGCTCACCCGCCCGGAGGTGAGCGGGAGCAGGCGGACCAGGCACCGGGCAAGGGTGGACTTGCCGCAACCGGACTCGCCGACGATCCCGAGGGTCTCGCCCTGGCGGATCTCGAGCGAGACCCCGCCGACCGCCTCGACGACGCCCCGGCGCCTGCCGCCGCGCCGGGCGGGGAAATGCTTGACGACCGAATCGGCGCGCAGCAGCACCTCGCTCATCGCAGCAACCCGCCGGCACCGGTGCCCGAAGCGGACGGCTCGACCGGGATCGCCGGCGTCGCCGCCGGCTCCGCGGTCTCGGCCGCGCCCTCGGCAGCGCGAGCGAGATCGGCGCGCCGCAGGCGCTCTCGGCCCTCGCGGGGCAGGTGGCAGGCGTCGAGGTGGTCGCGCTCGCCGGCGAACTCGGGCCGCAGCTGGCAGGCCTCGACGCGATGTGCGCAGCGCGGGGCGAAGGCGCAGCCCTCCCGCTGAACGAAGGGCGAGCCCGGCGTGCCGGGGATCGTCGCCAGCCGGTGACGGCGGCCGGCGACACGCGGGACGGCGCCGAGCAGGCCCCAGGTGTAGGGGTGCTGGGGCGAGCGGATCACCTCGCGCTTCGGCCCGACCTCGACCGGCCTGCCGGCGTACATCACCACGACCCGGTCGGCGAGCTCGGAGATGACCCCCATGTCGTGGGTGATGAGCACGATCGAGGAGCCGTGGCTCGCCTGAAGCCGCCGCATCAGGTCGAGGATCTGCGCCTGGGTGGTGACGTCGAGGGCTGTGGTCGGCTCGTCGGCGATGAGCAGCTTGGGGTTGCAGGACAGCGCCATCGCGATCACGACTCGCTGGCGCATCCCGCCGGAGAACTCGTGGGGATAGTTCTCGACGCGCCTGGCCGGGTCGGGGATCCCGACCTCCCCCAGCAGCTCGACGGCGCGAGCGCGTGCCTGGCGGCGCGTCGCGCCCGTGTGCGTGCGCACCTGCTCGGCGATCTGCCAGCCGACCGTGAACACGGGCGTGAGCGCCGTCATCGGGTCCTGGAAGACCATCCCGATCTCCCGCCCACGCACGTCGCGCAGCTGCTTGTCCGGCAGCCCGAGCAGCTGGCGCCCGGCAAAGACGACGCGACCCTCGACGGTCGCGTTGCGGTGGCGCACGAGTCCGAGGATGCTGTACATCGCCACGCTCTTGCCCGAGCCGGACTCGCCGACGATGCCGAGCACCTCCTGGTTGCCGACGGTGAGCGACAGCCCGTCGACCGCATGCACCACGCCGAGCCGGGTGCGGAAGCTCACGTGCAGGTCCTCGATCGAGAGCAGCGGCTCGCCCGCCGCGCCGGGGAGCGGGCCACCCGGCGCGCCGGAGGCCGGCTCGACGACGACCCTGGCCGGCGCGTCGATGTCGTCGCCCGGGTCGGGTGGCTCGGCGAACTCCGCGGCGACGGGCGACTCAGGCACGGCGCACCCGCGGGTCGAGCAGGGCGTAGCAGACGTCGACGACGGCGTTGGCGAGCACGACGAAGAACGCCCCGTACAGCACGCAGCCCATGATCACCGGCAGGTCGAGGTTCTGCAGCGCGGTGTAGGTCAGCATCCCGACGCCCGGCAAGCCGAAGACCACCTCGGTGAGCAGTGCGGCGCCGCCGATCAGCGCGCCGAAGTCGAGCCCGAACAGCGACACGATCGGGATGAGCGAGCAGCGCAGCGCGTGGCGCAGCAGGATGCGGCGCTCGGACAGGCCCTTGGCGCGCGCCGTGCGCACGTAGTCCTCGTCGAGCGCGGTGACGAGCTCGGCGCGCAGCACCCGGGCGTAGATCCCGGCGTAGAGGGCGGCGAGGGTGAGCCAGGGGAAGAGCAGATGCAGCGCCCAGGAACCGACACCCGCGGAGATCGAGACGTAGCCGGGGCTGGGCACCCAGGAGAACAACGAGTGGTGCAGCTCGTCCTGGGTGATCAGGTTGACCACCTCACCCAGCCAGTAAGCCGGGATCGAGACCGCCGCGATGCCGAGGAACATGATCAGCGGGTCGACGAACCGGCCCCGGTTCGCCGCGGCGATCACACCGCCGGTGACCCCGACGACGAGCCAGATCACGGCCGCGCCGATCACGAGCGAGAGCGTGACGGGCGCCGCCGCCTGGATCTGGGGGATGACCTTGTCGCCGATGTTGACGTAGCTCGTCAAGTCCCGCTTGACGAAGAGGTGGTCCATCATGAGCAGGTAGCGGATCGGCAGGGGACGGTCGAGGCCGAACTCGCGGCGCACCTGGGCCAGTATCTGCGGCGTCGCGCTACGGCCGGCGATGCGCGCCGCGGGGTCGACCCCGGGCGTGGCGAAGAAGATGAGGAACACGAGGACGCTGATCGCGAAGAGCACGGCGATCGCCGCGGCGAAGCGTCGCAGGACGAAGCCGATCATGGGCGACGCGTCCCCGGGCGGGCAGAGGCCGAACGGGGCTCCCGGCGTGGCACTAGATCGACCCCCGCAGCTTGGCTTTCGGGTCGAGGGCGTCGCGCACGGCGTCTCCGAGGACGTTGAACATCCCGGCGGTGAGCACGATCGCCAGGCCTGGCGCGATCGCCACCGCCGGGCGGGTGTAGAGCAGGTTGATGCCGTCGTTGATGATCGTGCCCCAGCTGGCATTCGGTGGTTGCACGCCGATGGAGAGGAACGACAGCGCCGACTCGGTCAGCATGTTCAGGGCCACCATCAACGGGAAGAAGACGATGACGCTCGGGGCGACGTTGGGAAGGATCTCCTGGCGCAGGATGCGGGCGTCCGAGGCGCCGGCGCCGATCGCCGCCTGGACGAACTCCCGCTCGCGAAGCGACAGCACGCTGCCGCGCAGCGGGCGAGCGACGTAGGGCACGTAGACGATCGAGATGATGATGATCGGCAGCCACAGGCTGCCGGCGCTGACGGTGACGAAGCCGAGGTGCAGCCCGCTCGTGAGCAGCACCACCGAGAGCGAGATCGCCAGCAGGTAGATCGGGAAGGCCCACACGAGGTCGAACAGCCGCGACAGCAGCCAGTCGACCGCTCCTCCGAAGTAGCCGGCGACGACGCCGAGGATTGCCGCGGCGACACAACAGATGAGCGCCGAGCTCGTCCCGATCAACAGGCTCGTGCGTCCGCCGTAGAGCAGGCGGGCGAACACGTCACGACCCTGGTTGTCGGCGCCGAGGAAGTAGTGGTGGAGGTCCCAGGTCGGCCCGATCGGCGTGACACCGAGCCCGAGGCCCTGGGTGTTCTGCTGCAGCACCGCCACGACCTTGCCGTTGACCACCGTGGTCCCCGACAGGTTGGACATGAACGGGTTGGTGTGGGCGATGTCGCTCGCGTACACCGGCGCGAGCAGGCAGACGACGACAACGAGGACGAGCACGACGAGCGCTGCCATCGCCGGCCGGTTGCGCAGCAGCTGGCGCAGGGAGGCGCGCCAGGGGCCTTCGGCCACCACGGCGCCGACCTCCTCCGCACCAGCTGCACCGCCGACGCCGCCCAGCCCCGCTGCGAGCGGGGCCCGGGCGGCGGTGTCGCTCACTGCACCCAGAGCTGGTCCACCAGCATGTAGAACTGCCGGCTGAACTCATAGTTGCCGACCCGCTTGGACACGAAGTCGATCAGCTTCGGGTTGAACAGCGGCACCCACGGGGCGTCGTTGGACATCGTGTACTTGTCGAGCTTGCCCCACAGGGCGTTGGCCGCCGCCGGGTTGGTCAGCTCGAGGTTCTCGGCCACGGCCTCCTGGCTGTCGAGCTTCTTGTCGCACAGCCCGGCGATGTTGATCGAGTTGTCGCTGCCGGGGTGGAAGCCGGTGCAGTTCAGCAGCACGTCGAGGAAGTCCGACGCCGCCGGGTAGTCCTGGTACCACTGGGTCAGGCTGATCTGCACGTGGTTCTTCGTGTTCTGGATGTAATTGAACTGGATGTTCGCCGAGAGCGGCTTGAGCGTGGCGTTGTAGCCGATCTGGCGCAACACGCTGACGACGTAGGTGCCGAGCGACTCGTTCACCGTGTCGTTCTGGGTGACGACCCCGACCGACATCCCCTTCGTGCCGGACTCTTCGACGAGCTGCTTGGCCTTGGCGAGGTTCGTCCCGTTCCACGTCATGCCCGAGCCGTTGGTGTAGTCGCAGTAGTCGACGTGCCCGGGAAAGCCGGGGGGCAGGATCGTGCACGCCGGCTGGGCGAGGATCGACCCGCCGTAGAACTTGACGGCGTCGCTCTTGTCGATGGCCCAGTTGACCGCCTGGCGCGCCTTCAGGTTGTTGAACGGCGCGATGTTGACGTTCATCGGCAGGTACCAGATCGCCGTCAAGGGGTTGACGTGCACCTGGTCGGCGTACTTGGTCGACAGCTCGGTGAGCCGGTCCGACGGCAGGGTGTCGAAGACCCAGTCGGCCTGGCCGTTCTCGACAGAGGTGACCTCGGACTCGACCGGCAGGCCGAAGGTCATCTCGATCTCGTCGGGGTAGCCCTGCGGCTGGGCAGCGGAGGACCAGACGTGGAAGTACGGGTTGCGCTTGAGCACGAGCGCCTTGTTCGGGTTGTAGCTGGCGAAGTAGTAGGCCCCCGTGCCGGGTACCGGCGTCGTGCCCTGGTCCGAGCCTGGCGTGCTCGCCGGGAGGATCGAGCCGAACGGCACGGCGAGCTGGTCGAGGAACTCGGGGTCGGGGTGCAGCAGGTGGAAGGTCACCGTGCTCGTCGAGGCGTCGCCGACCACGCCACCCGTCAGCACGCACGTCGACGGCTTGGTCAGGCACGCCGGGCTGCCGACCATGGCGCTGTACCAGGTGCCGGCGTTGGGGTTGGCGACCTTGAACAGCCGCTGCATCGATGCGACCACGTCGCCCACCGTCACGGTCTGGCCGTTGGAGAACTTGATCCCCGAGCGCAGCTTGAAGGTGTACGTCTTGCCACCGTCGGAGATCGTCGGCATCGCGCTGGCGAGGTCGGGCACGACGTCGAACGAGGACGGGCCGCTCGTCTTGTGGAACGAGACGAGCCCGTCGTAGGTCGCCTGGTAGAGCTGCCAGTACTGCAGCGTGTAGTTGACCTGCGGGTCGAGCGTCCCGCCGGCCGTCTGGGCCAGCAGGTGCACCGTCCCGCCGGCGTGCTGGGCCTCGAAGCCCCTCGCGCCGCTCAGCGCCGGGACGGCGTGCCGGCCGGGCTGTGCCGAGGCTGCTGCGCCCAGCCCGGCTGTCGCCGCCCCGACCAGGAGCGCTGCCCCGATCGTCCTGCTCCCTCGTTGCACCATCGCCTGCCCCCTGTTCGTTGTCATTGCTGCCGATGTCACGATCCTTCGGTGTCCCTGTCTCCGGTGCTGCCCCGCTTGCGGGCTCAGTGCGCTCCCCCGAGGCCTGACCACCGCGTCCTCCGCGGGCTCGCCGCGCGCCGGCCGCCCCGGCGGGTGCGAAGCGCGCGGCGCCGCTCGGGCCCGCCGTCTAGTCGTGCTCCTCCAGGAAGGCCGACACGACCGAGCGGTAACGCTCGGGTTCCTCGACGAAGGGCATGTGGCTCGACTCCGCGAAGATCTCCCAGCGGACGTCGGGAATGCCGTCGGCGAAGGGCTGCACGGTCGCCGGCGTGGCCTCGTCGTGGCGGCCCGAGATCAACAGCGTGGGTGCCGAGATCTCCTGCACACGGTCGACGACGGACCAGTCCTTCAGCGTGCCGATGCAGTAGAACTCGTTCGGGCCGTTCATCGTGTGGTACACGGTCGGGTCCTCGGCGAGCAGCTCGAACGTGCGCCGCACCTCCGGGGGGTTGGGCACCACGCGGCAGACGTGCAGGTCGTAGTAGGCCTGGGTCGCAGCGAGGTACTCGGGGTGCTCGGTGCTGCCCGCGGCCTCGTGGCGGTCGAGCGCGTCGCGCACGTCCTCGGGCATCTCGGCGCGCAGCCGCCCGGCTTCGGACACCCACAGCGCCATCGACGCCGGCGAGTTGCTGATGACGAGAGAGGCCAGCCCCGTGGGGCGGCGGATGGCGTGCTCGGCGGCCAGCATCCCGCCCCAGGACTGCCCGAGCAGGTGGTAGCGGCCGGCGATCCCAAGCTCGCCGAGCAGGTTGTCGAGCTCGGCGAGGAACAGCTCGACGGTCCAGAAGTCGGCTCCCCTCTCGGGGAGGTGGGTCGAGCGACCGCCGCCGATCTGGTCGTAGTGGATCACCGGCCGGCCGGTCGAGGCGAGCTCGGCGAGGGCGAGCACGTAGTCGTGCGTGCAGCCCGGCCCGCCGTGCAGCACCACGAGCGGTGTGGCGCCCCCTTCGAGATCACCGGTCACCCGGTACCACGTGCTCCAGTCCCGGAATGGCGCCTTTCCTTCGTGCACACGCAGCTCGGCCACGGCACGGAACGCTACATGACCACTGTCCGGGTGTGCTCTGGACGCGCCCGACCGACCTGGGCGTTTCGGTCAGCCCAGCGACAATTCACGAGCACGAAACCGAGCCGCCGGAGACAGGTCGCCCGGAGGCAGGGTAACTACAGCGCCTTCACCTCGGCAACGAGGTCGTCGACGCTCTTCTTGGCGTCGCCGAAGAGCATCGCCGTCTGCGGCTCGTAGAACAGCGGGTTGTCGATCCCCGCGTAGCCCGAGCTCATCGAGCGCTTGAGGATGATCACGGACTTGGACTCGTCGACGTCGAGGATCGGCATCCCGGCGATCGGGCTGTCGGCACGGCGGGCGTCCGGATTGACGACGTCGTTGGCGCCGATCACGAGGCTCACGTCCGTGCGCTTGAAGCGCTCGTTGGCCGCGTCGAGCTCGAGCAGCTGCTCGTAGGGGACCCCCGCCTCGGCGAGCAGCACGTTCATGTGGCCCGGCATCCGCCCGGCGACGGGATGGATGGCGTACTCCACCTCGACGCCGCGCGACTCGAGCAGCTTGGCCAGCTCGGTGACGCTGTGCTGCGCTTGTGCCACGGCCATGCCGTAGCCGGGGACGATCACCGCCCGGTCGGCGTACGCCAGCTGGATCGCCACGTCCGAGGCGTTGGTCGAGCGCGCCACGTGCGCCGTGCCGTCGCCGGAGGCCCCGGGCAACGTCGTGGCGCCGCCGAAGCCACCGGCGACGATCGCGGGGATGGAGCGATTCATGGCGATCGCCATCTGTTGCGTGAGGATCGTCCCGGATGCACCGACGATCATCCCGGCGACGATCAGGTCGGTGTTGCCGAGGGCGACGCCCGTGCAGGCCGTCGACAGCCCGGTGAAGGCGTTGAGCAGCGAGATCACAACCGGCATGTCGGCCCCGCCGATCGGCAGCACGACGGCGTTGCCGAGCAGGGCGGCGAAGACGAGCACGCCGGCGAACAGCCAGCCGCTGTGGTTGCCGGCGAGGATGGCGCCGGCGCAGGAGACCGCCGCGGCGAGCAGCAGGAAGTTGAGGTACACCTGGGCCTTGCCGATCGAGATCGGGTTGCCCGAGATGATCCCCTGCAGCTTGCCGAAGGCGATGTTCGAGCCCCAGAACGAGACCGAGCCGATGATGGCAGCGATCAAGCTGAAGACGGCGATGTACTTGGCGATCCCGACGTAGCCGCCGGTCGAGCGGAAGTCGACCCAGGCGATCAGCGCCACGGCCCCGCCGCCGACGCCGTTGAACAGCGCCACCATCTGCGGCATCGCGGTCATCTTCACCTGGCGTGCAGCCGGGATGCCCACCGCCGTGCCGATGGCGATGCCGAGCACGATCAGGCCCCAATTGGTGATGTGCGGGATGAGCAGCGTGGCGAGCAGCGCAACGGCCATCCCGCCCGCGGCGATCCGGTTGCCCCGGACCGCCTTGCGCGGGTCGGTGAGGCCCGTCATCCCGTAGATCAAGAGCGAGAAGGCGAGGATGTAGAGCAGCTGGACGTAGTTCGGCAGCGAAGCGAGCTCGCTCATCGCGCCGCCCCGTTCGTCGGTGCCGCCGCGGCGGCAGCCGCGGTCGCAGCGGGGGCGGCCGGCGCCCCGCCGGGGCCGACGGCCGGCGTGCCCCCGGCAGGCGGTCGCTTGGCCTTCGGCTTGAACATCTCGAGCATCCGGTCGGTGACGAGGAAGCCGCCGACGACGTTGATCGTGCCGAAGGCGACGGCGATCACGATCAGCACCTTGTTCAGCGCCCCGCCGGCGTCGAGCCCGAGCACGATGATCGCACCCATCATGATGATTCCGTGGATGGCGTTGGTGCCCGACATGAGCGGCGTGTGCAACGTGTTGGGCACCTTGGAGATGACCGCATAGCCGACGAAGCCGGCGAGCACGAGCACCGCCAGGCTCGTGTAGAAGCTCATGACGCACCTCCGGGTGGCTGGATCGGCCGCAACGGGCCGGCGAGGATCTCGCCGCCGCGGGTGAGGCAGGACTTGGCGAGCACCTCGTCGTCGAGGTCGGCGACGAGCTCGCCGTCCTTGCCGACGAGCAGGTCGAGCAGCGCCAGCAGGTTCTTCGAGTACAGCTGCGACGCGTGCTCGGCAAGGGTCGCCGGCAGGTTGAGCGGCGAGGCGATCGTCACGCCGTGGCGCACGACGGTCTCCCCGGGAACGGTCAGCTCGCAGTTGCCGCCGGACTCGCCGGCGAGATCGATCACCACCGAACCGGGCTTCATTCCCTCCACCGCCTCGGCGGTGACCAGGCGGGGCGCCGTGCGCCCGGGTACCTGGGCGGTGGTGATGACGACGTCGAACTTCTTCGTCTCGGTGGTGAGGGCGCGCTGCTGCTCCTCGCGCTCGTCCTCGGTGAGCGCCCGGGCATAGCCACCTTCGCCGGCCGCCTCGATGCCGAGCGAGAGCCAGCTCGCCCCCACCGAGCGGACCTGCTCGGCGACCTCGGGCCGCACGTCGTATCCGGTGGTCTGCGCGCCGAGCCGCTTGGCCGTCGCCAGCGCCTGCAGCCCGGCCACGCCGACGCCGAGCACGAGCACGCGCGCCGGCGGGACGGTACCCGCGGCGGTGATGAGCATCGGGTAGAAGCGCGGCAGGAGATCGGCGCCGATCAGCGCCGCCTTGTAGCCGGCGATCGTCGCCTGCGAGCTGAGCGCGTCCATCGTCTGGGCCCGGCTGATGCGCGGCACCGACTCCATCGCGAAGGCGGTCACCTTCGCCTCGGCGAGGGCCTTGGCGAGCTCGCCGGCGGTCAGCGGCGCCAGGAACCCGACGAGCACCGACTCGCTTCGCATGCGCGACACCTGCTCGGGCGAGGGCGGCCCCACCACGGCGACGAGGTCGGCCCCCCAGACCTCCGCCTCGCCGGCGAGGGTCGCCCCGGCCTCGGCATAGCGCTCGTCGGAGACCTCGGCGTGCTCACCCGCCCCGGCTTCGACGAGCACGGTGACGCCGCGCTTGGCGAGGCGCCCGACGGCGTCGGCGACGAGGGCGACCCGCCGCTCGCCGGCGGCTCGCTCGACGGGGACGCCGAGCCTCATGACCGGGCCCTCGTGGGCGGGCACCGCCGCGTCGGTCTGGCGCGGTCCGCGCCTCGACGGGCGCCGATCGCCCCGCTCACGGGCCGCCGGGCCTCCTTCGGCTCACCTCGCGCCACGCTGCCTCCAGCTAGTCGATTGCGACGCCCCAACCGGAGCGCGCGACCGAACGTTAGTCGGCGACTTGTGGAAAGAGCCTGCTCAGAGTGGGGGCCATTGGTCCTGTAATCGACGCGCTGACGATTCTCTGTAATGGTGTAATCTCCTCTCATGACGAACACAGCAACCGCAACAGCAATGCAGGAGTGGTTCAGCAAGCAGATCGACCCGAGCTGGTTCAGCGAGCCCGTCGAGGTGCTCGAGGACGACGACGAGGTCCTCGTGATCGGCCGGCTGCCCGAGCCCGCGGGCGACGGCGAGGGCGACGCGGCCGTGCACGAGGCGGCGGCGATCACCGCCTTCCGCGAATCGACCCGCGAGCGCCGCATCATCATCGCCCGCGAGGCCGAGCACCTCTTCGGGCGGAACGTGTCCTGGGGTGCGCGTTGCGGCGGCACGCGCACGTTGTTCACCACGCTCAGCGTCCCGGTGATGACGCGGCTGCGCCTCCCCGAGCGCGAGGTCCTCGACACCCTCGTCGAGTCGGGCGTCGCCCGCAGCCGTAGCGAGGCGCTCGCCTGGTGCGTGCGCCTGGTCGGCGAGCACGAGTCCGACTGGCTCGCCGAGCTGCGTGAGGCGCTCGTCGGTGTGCGGCGCGTGCGCGCCGAAGGCCCGCGCTCGCTGTGAGCACCGTGCTCGAGGAGGCGGCGGCGCTCGACGCCTACTCCGCCGTCGTGGTCTCCGTCGCCGAGCGGCTGCGGCCATCGGTCGGCAGCGTCGAGCTGCGCGCCGGGCGCGGCGATCGCCGCGGCGCCGGGAGCGCGGTCGTGATCACCCCGGACGGCTTCCTGCTCACCGCGGCGCACGTCGTCGCCGGCCTGCCGGCGAGCGCTCCGGCCGGCACGCGTCGGGAAGGCCGGGCCGACCGGCAGCTCTCCGGCGGCGGCCGCCTGTCCGTGGCGCTCGTCGACGGCCGCGAGCTCGACGCCGAGGTCGTCGGCGCCGACCCGCTGTCGGACCTCGCGGTGCTTCGCGCCGCCGGCGACGACCTCGTCGCCGCCGAGCTCGCAGACGCCGAGACGGTACGCGTCGGCCAGCTCGTCGTGGCGATCGGCAACCCGCTCGGGCTCGCCGGCTCTGTCACGGCCGGCGTGGTCAGCGCCCTCGGCCGCTCGCTGCCGACCCGCGCCGGCTCGGCGAGCCGGGTCGTGGAGAACGTCATCCAGACCGACGCCGTGCTCAACCCCGGGAACTCCGGCGGAGCGCTCGCCGACAGCGCCGGACGGGTCATCGGGATCACCACCGCCGTCGCCGGGATCGGCCTCGGCCTGGCCGTGCCGGTGAACCGGGCGACGCGACGCATCGTCGCCGCGCTGATGAGCGACGGTCGGGTGCGGCGCGCCTATCTCGGGCTCGTCGCTTCCGAGCGCCCGCTGCCGCCCCGCCAGCGCGAGCGGCTCGACCGCCGGACCGGCGTCGGGGTGATCGAGGTCGTGCCCGGCAGCCCCGCCGCGCTCGCCGGGCTGACGCCACGCGACACCATCGTCTGCCTCGGCGGCACGCCGGTGCACAACGCCGGCGATCTGCAGCGGCTGATGGACGAGGGAGCGGTCGGCCGCCCGCTCGAGCTCGAGCTGGTGCGCGACGACGCGGCCGCCACGGTGACGCTCGTGCCGGTCGAGCTCGTCGGCTGAGGGTTCGCGCTCAGTGCCGGAGGCGCCGCAACGCCTCTTCGTGCGTGATCTCGCCCGCCGCGAGCTCGTCGAGCACCCGCTGTCTGGCTTGCGCGCCGACCCGCCCCGAGCCGTCGGGCACGGTGGCCGCCGAGCGAGGCGCCGACCCAGGCTGAGGAGCGGGAGGCGCCTCGGACCGCCGGCCGTCCTCGCCGGCAGCATCACCGCCCAGCGCGCTGACGATCTCGTCGAGGCGCGAGCGCGCCGTGTTGTACGAGACGCCGAGGTCGCCCGCCAAGCGCTGAAGATTGTTCCGGCAGCGCAGCAGCACGCCGACGAAATCGAGCTGCTCAGGGGTCAGCTTGCCGATCCAGCCGAGGCTGAACTCGCCTTCGATCGTGACCCCGCTCGCCGGGCTCCACAGGCGGGTCACCACGAGCTCGCCACCGCTTGCCGGGTCGCGGGTGAGGAGACGGTTCACGCCCCCGCCGCGCCGTCCTCGTCGCTCTCGCCGTCTGTCTCGTCCCCGCTCGAGTGGCCAGCGCCGTTTGTTTCCTCTACGTAGCTGCCCTCGGCTTCGTCCACGTAGCTGCCCTCGGCTTCGTCCACGTAGCTGCCCTCGACGAAGTAGTCGAGGTCGCGCTCGTTGACGCCGTTGGAGGCGGCCTCGACGATCTCGCTGGGGTCGAGCTCGGGGAACCTCCGGCGCAATGCGGCGGCGAGCTCGACGCTCACGCCGCCCTCGTGCATCTCGAGGACGCTGCAGACCTCGAGGTCCCCGAAGACCTCCTGCATGCCACGGGCGAACTCGACGCTCACGGCGCCCTCGTGCATCTCGAGGACGTTGCAGGCCTCGAGGTCCCCGAAGACCTCCTGCATGCCACGGGCGAACTCGACGCTCACGGCGCCCTCGTGCATCTCGAGGACGTTGCAACGCTCGAGGTCCTCGAAGATCTCCTGCATGCCGCGCAGGTACCCAGGGGTGATGCCGCCGTCCCAGCACTCGAGGAGGTCGCCAAGGTCGGGGCCGCCAAGAAGGGTTCCCATCTCGTCGATGTAGGACTTCGGCACACCCTGGCTGTTGAGCTCGACGAGGTCCTCGAAGCTCAGCCCCTGCCGCGACGACCCCCCCGTCCGGCGGCCTCCGGCGGAGCGGCCCCTGTCGTCGGCAGGCCCCCATCCGGGCGTGCGCGGCGGGCGAGGAGGGCGAGGCGGGCGGGGTGGTCGGGGCGGCCGCGGCACTCTCGGCGATCGGGACATCCAATGGTCCTCCGCCGGGCGTCTCGACAGCCCTCTCGTCAGCACCTCCTCGATCAAGCTCCCGAGGCCCCGCGACTGGGGGGGTGGCTCGCGCCGGGACGGCCGGGGCTGGGGGTCGGCGTCCAGAGCGTCGAGCAGCTGCACGCCCTGCTCGACGGTGATCGTCCCCGCCGCCACCATGCCGAGGATCTGCTCACGCTCGCTCGTCGACATGTCGCTAGTAATACTCCGGAACTTTGCCAGAAGCAATAGCAATATTCGCCACGGTCAACGCGACCCGCACGCTGCCGTCCGCCGGGCGGCCCGGGGCGGCCTGCCGACCAGCGGCCGGCGAGAGCGCGTGCGATGCTCGCCCGCCGTGCTCACCGACCGCGCTCGCCGACCATCGGACGTACCGGCCGGTCGAGGTCGTCGAACGCCCGGGCGCGGTCTGCGTTCTGGCGGACTGCGTTCTGGTGGCGCTCGCCTGGCGCCGGTCCTGGCCTCGACGGCGATCGTCGCCGTGCTCGGCGTCGCCGGTTCCGGAGCCGCCACCGCGACCCCAGGCCGCATGCCCACCTGCCCGGCGCTCGGCTGGCCGCTCAGCCGGCTTGCCGAGCAGACGATCGTCGTGCCCGAGGAGGAGACCGACGTGTCCGCCGCCTCGGCCGCCGTCGCCGGCGGCGTCGGCGGGATCATCCTGTTCGGCTCGGTCGCGCCGAGCACCCTGCCGGCACAGCTGCGGACCCTCGAGTCACGCGCCCCGGGCGGGATCGCACCCGTCGTCATGGCCGACGAGGAGGGCGGCGCAGTGCAGCGACTCGCCAACCTGGTCGGGTCGATCCCGTCGGCACGCCAGATGGGCGCGACGATGACGCCGGCGGCGATCGAACAGGCGGCGCTCGTCACGGGCCGGCGCCTTCGCGCCGCCGGCGTGACGATGGACCTCGCCCCCGTGCTCGACGTCGACGGCGGCGCCGGCCCGAACGCCACCGACGCCGATGGGACGCGCTCGTTCTCGGCACAGGAGCCCATCGCCGCCGCGGACGGCGTCGCGTTCGCAACCGGCCTCGAGCGCGCCGGCGTCGTGCCCGTGGTCAAGCACTTCCCCGGCCTGGGCGGAGCGACGGGGAACACCGATCTCGAGCCGGCCTCGACGCCCCCGCTCGCCACCCTGGAGCGGGTCGGCCTGCGGCCCTTCGTCGCGGCGATCCGCGCCGGCGTACCGGCGGTGATGGTCTCCAACGCCACGGTCCCCGGCCTCACGTCGGTGCCGGCGAGCATCTCGCGAGCGGCGATCGACGGACTGTTGCGTGATCAGCTCGGGTTCCGCGGGCTCGTCGTCACCGACTCGCTCTCGGCCAAGTCGCTCTCCGACCTCGGGTACTCCGTCCCGGCGGCCTCGGTGGCGGCGATCGCCTCCGGCGCCGACCTGGTGCTCTTCAACGCCGACCCGGACCGGGTGGGCGCGGTGACTGCGTCGATCGTGCAGGCAGAGCTGGCGGCCGTGAGCACGGGCCGGCTGGCCCCCGCGTCGCTGCGCGAGGCGGCGGCCGAGGTGCTCGCCGCCAAGCACGTGCCCGGCTGCGAGGCCTGAGCGACTGCAGCGGGTGAGCGGGTGAGCGGGTGAGCTGCGGTCAGCCCTGGAGCAGCCGCAGCGCCAGGCGCCGGCCCCGGCCCTGCTTCATCGCCAGGGCGACCCACAGCCGGAACAGGCAATCGATCAGCGCCTCCTCGTCGGCGCCGACGTAGACGGGGCGCAGGCCGACGCCCTCGATGACGGTCTCGACCGCCGCCCGGTCCCCCTCCGGGGCGGAGAAGAACATGTCCGCCGGCCCGTCGGCGAACACCGGGTCGGCCATGTTCTCGCCGCCGAGGGTGTTGAACGCCCGGGCGTAGCGCACGTCGGGCGGCAGCGCCGCCCGCGCGTTGGCGACCGGCGCGCCCATCTGGTTGGTGGCGTCGATCACGAGCTTGCCCACGAGCGCGGGGCCGTGCTCGGCGACGAGCGAGGGGACCTGCGTGCCCGGAAGGGCGAGGATCACCACGTCCGCCGCGCCGAGCGCGTCGCCGACCGAGGCGACGCTCGCCGGGACGCCCGCGGCGACGTCGTCGTCCTCGGGACGGCGCGACCCGAAGGTCACCCGTTGGCCTGACCTGGCAAGCGACGTGCCGAGGATCCCGCCGATGAACCCCGTGCCGATCACCGCAACGTCCAAGGGAGTCCTCCCGCGCCCGTGTTCGGCTCACCCTACGGCTCGGGAATCGGGACCCCGCCGCCCGCGGGTCAACGACCGCCGGGGTGCCCGACCGACGCGTGCCGGCCGGTCGGGGCGCCGGGGTCGGCCTGCAGGTGGGCCGCCTCGATGAGCGCGGCATGCACGAAAGCCTGCGGCAGGTTGCCGGCGAGCTGGCGCTGCTCGACGTCGAATTCCTCGGCGAGCAGTCCGGGCGTGCCACACGAGGCGCGGGCGCGCTCGAACCAGCGCGCCGCCTCCACCGGCTCGCCGAGCAGGCTGCAGCTCATCGACATCCAGAAGCTGCAGATGAGGAACGCCCCTTCGACCTCGCCGAGCACGCCGTTGCCATGGCGATAGCGGAAGACATAGCCGTCGCGGGTGAGCTCGCCGGCGACCGCCCGCGTGGTCGCCACCGAGCGTGGGTCCTCGACGGGCAGCGCGCCGCGAATCGCCGGCAGGAGCAGCGCCGCGTCGATCCGCTCGTCGTCGGAGGCGCGCTGCCAGCGGCCGCTCTCGTGCAGGCAGGACGCTGCGGTGCGCGCCAGAAGCTGGTCGGCGAAGGGGAGGTAGCGACTCGACCAGCTCGCAGGCGCCCCAGCGGCGCAGATCGCCTTGATCCCCGCCACGCAGGCGAGCCTGCTGTGCGCCCACCAGCGGTTGTCCAGCTCCCACAGCCCGGCGTCGGGCTCGTCCGCGCGCTTTTCGATCGCCGACATTGCCTCCTCGGCGGCTCGCCAGCCGTCGGCGTCGAAGCGGTCCACCGCGTGCTGCGGCGGCGAACAGCAGCAGCGTCTCGCCCAGCTGGTCGAGCTGGAACTGCTCCCGGACGTGATTGCCGACCACATCGTGCCCGCCCGGGTAGCCGGGCAGGTCGAGGTGCTCCTGGCAGGGGACCGGCTCGCCGTCGATCGTGTACGCGGGCTTGATCGCCGCGCCGTCGGCCTGCAGGCACTGGACGACGAAGCGAACGGCGTCGTCGACCATCGTCTCGCCACCGGCTCCGAGGCGCGCCCCGGCCTGACCGACGAAGCACAGGTCGCGGATCCAGACGTAGCGGTAGTCGTAGTCGCGGCCGTCCCGGGCGTGCTCGGGCAGCGAGGCGGTCGCCGCGGCGACGGTCCCCCCGCTCGGCGCCGTGAGCCCGCGCAGCACCGCGACGGCCTGACGCACGTCGCGCGCGGCCACCGCGGGCACCACGGGGGGGACCGTGAGGCTCCAAGCCCGCTCGGTCTGCTCCCAGCACGTGTCGGCGTGCACGGGACTCGGGCCGGCGGCGGCGGCCGGCGGCGTAGCGAGCTCGAGGACGAGGTCGACGGCTTGGCCCGGCTCGAGCACGAGCCGGCGACGCAGCGTCGTCTGCCGGCCGCCGGCGCGCGCCGCCCGCACCGGGCCGCCCGGGGTCCACCAGGCGGTGAAGCAGTCGTGGGTCGCCCGCCAGAGCGGGCCTTCGTGGCTCCACTCCTCGAGCGCCTGGCGCCCGTAGTCGCCGGCGAGCTGCAGCTCGACCACGACCACCTGCGGCGAGGCGACGGCGCACACACGCCGAAGCAGCACGGCGCGATCGGCCGAACCCGGGAACACGAGCGCATCGCGCGACTCGACGCAGCCGGTCTCGGTCTCCCAGCGGCTCACCCAGACAAGCGAGCCGTAGTCGTAGGCGCCGCCCCACACCCGCGTCCCTCCGGCCGCACACGGTAGAAGCCACCGGTGCCCCACAACCCCGCGAACACCGCCGGGCTGTCCCAGCGCGGGAAGCACATCCAGGCGACGTTCCCGTCGGGGTCGACGAGGCCGCCGCGCATGCCGTCGGCGATCAGCGCGTAGTCGCGCAGCACGTGGGGACGCGGCGCGTCCTTGTTGCGATACGAGGAGCGGCTGCGCTCGCTCACCGTCGCGTCACGCTGCGCTGGCTGCCGTGGCGTCACGCCGGGATCGCCGGAGGGCCCGCCGGGTCCTCGCTCGCCTTGGCTCCGGTGCGGCGCATCGACCCGGCGAGGGTCAGCCCGAGCGCCACGAACGCCGCTTCGACCACGGCGTCCCGCTCGGCGGCCGTGCGTCGAGCGCCGTCGAGGCGGGCGAGCAGCACCATGCTGCCGGCATGCAGCGCGTCGACGGCGGCTCCGGGCACGAGAGCGCGCGCGCCGAGGGCCGCCTCGGCGAGGGCCTGCACACCGTGGCGCAGGCCGAGGGCGCGCTCGACGCGAGACATCGCCCTGTCGGGAGCGCTCCGTGGGGGCAGGCCGGCGGCGCGCGCAACCAGGCGGGGGGCAAACAGCAGGGCGGCGCCCCAGCACAGCCGCAGGGCGACGAAGGCGAGCAACCCCCAGCTCCGTCCCTCCGGGTCGCTGCGGACCTCGGTGCGGTTCCGGGCCACGGCGGCGGAGCTACCCGCACGTTGCGGGAACGAAACGGCCAGCGCCGAGGCGCCGGAGCCGTCGCGCTGCGGCGGGGTGCGGGTCCGTTGCGCCGCGGCCGGGTAGAGCCGCTCCATGTCGCAACAGGACGCACCTCAGCACCACAGTTTCGGTTCCCTCGAACGGGACGGACGGGCACAGCTGCTCGGGCTGGTCGACCGGGTCGCGGGGAGCCTCGGACCCGGGAGGCTGGAGCGCGGCTTGCCGGCGAGCGGTCCGCCGGCGGGCGGGGAAGGACGCCGGCGCGTCGCCGTGGTCACCGGCGCGAGCGCGGGCGTGGGGCGGGCGACCGCCGTGCGGCTCGCCGAGTCGGGTTTCGACGTCGCCCTGCTCGCTCGCGGCCGGGCCGGGCTCGAGGCGGCGGCCAAGGCGGTCGAGGCCGCCGGCGGCAAGGCGCTGGCGATCGAGTGCGACGTGGCGCTCTTCGAGCAGGTGGACGCCGCAGCCGGCCGCGCCGAGTCAGAGCTCGGCCCGATCGAGGTGTGGGTCAACGACGCGATGACGACGGTCTTCGATCCGCTCGAGCGGGTGAGCCCGCAGGACTTCCGCCGTGCCGTCGAGGTCACCTTCCTCGGCCAGGTGTGGGGGACCCAGGCTGCGCTGTCGCGGATGAAGCCGCGCGACCACGGCTCGATCGTCAACGTCGGCTCGGCGCTCTCCTTCATCGGCATCCCGCTGCAAGCGGCGTACTGCTCCTCGAAGTTCGCCTGCCGCGGCTTCTTCGAGTCGGCACGCGCCGAGCTGCTGCACGAGGGCAGCAGGGTGAAGCTGTCGATGGTGCACCTGCCGGCGGTGAACACCCCGCAGTTCGACTGGTGCAGGACGCACCTCGGACGCCATCCCCAGCCGGTCCCGCCGATCTACCAGCCCGAGGTCCCGGCCCGCTTCATCGTCGAGACCGCTCTCGACCAGCGGCGCTGCAAGATCGTCGGCTCGTGGAACAAGCTGCTCGTCGTGCTGGCGTCGCTCATGCCGGGTCTCGGCAACCACTATGCGGCGATCGGGGCGTGGGACACCCAGCTCACAGGCGAGCAGATCGCCGACCGCGCCGGCAACCTCTACGAACCCGTCGACGCCGGAGAGGACCACGGTTCGCACGGCGCGTTCGACGCGCAGGCGCACGGGGTGTTCACGCCGAGCTTCCTCGAGTCGCTCCCGAAGACCGCCCTCACCTTCGCCAGGGCCCTCGCCGCCACCCTCGTCGAGAAGGGCCTCGCCGCACGCCAGCGGGTGTAGCGCCCGGCCGGCACGTGCCCGCTGCCGCACCCGGGCCGCCCGGCGAGACGGGCGGCCGAGTGGGTAGCCTTGGCCAGTGCCCGAGGCCCCCTCCAGCGAGGTCGATGCTGACGCGCCCGCGGCGCGCTCTGCCGACTCCACCCCCGATGACGCGGCGATCGACGGCTCGGGCGTCGTCGCCGACGCGCTGCCGCCGGAAACGGCGGACGAGGCGCCGCCGGCGCCCGAGGTGGCGCCGCCCGGCGGGCTGCCGCCCGGCGAGGACACGGCCGGCGGCCGGCGGGGGCCGGCGCCGCGGCGCTCCGGTCCGTGGTGGCGCCAGTTCGTCGAGTGGGTCGCCGTCGCCGCGGTGGCGCTGCTCGTGGCGGTCGTGCTGCGCAGCTTCGTCGTGCAGACCTTCTACGTCCCCTCCGGCTCGATGCTGCCGACACTGCAGGTGGGGGACCGGATCATCGTCAACAAGCTGCACGGGCCGATCCACCGCTACGACATCGTCGTGTTCCGCCGCACGCCCGGCGACACCGGGACCTTGGACGCCGACCTCGTCAAGCGGGTCATCGGCCTGCCCGGCGAGACGATCTGGTCCAAAGGCGACACCATCTACGTCGACGGGCGGGCGCTCAACGAGTCGTGGCTGCCGAGCACGACCGGCGCCGGCTGCCCGCAAGCCGCCTACGCGATCAGCACGACCCACATCCCTGCCGGGGACTACTTCGTGATGGGCGACTGCCGGGGCAACTCGGAGGATTCCCGCGCCTGGGGCTTCGTGCCGTCCTCGTACATCGTCGGCAAGGTCTTCGTCGTCGTCTGGCGGCACGGGCATCCCTGGCTGCACTGGTTCTGATCGCAACCCGTTCAGATCGCAACCGGCCTGCATCAGAGATGACGTCGACGGCGCCGCGCCCGACGATGGCCGCGGGGCCGGCGATCGTCGCCGAAGGCGTGGTCAAGGTGTTCGGCGGAACCGTGCGGGCGCTCGACGGGCTCGACCTCGAGGTGCAGCCCGGAACGATCCTCGGGCTGCTCGGGCCGAATGGCTCGGGCAAGACGACGCTCGTGCGCGTGCTCACGACGCTGCTCCCTCCCGACTCCGGGCGCGCCCTGGTGGAGGGGCGCGACGTCGTGCGCGAGGCGGCCGCCGTGCGCCGCTCGATCGGCCTCGCCGGCCAGTTCAGCGCCGTCGACGACCACCTCACCGGCCTCGAGAACGTGGTCATCGCCGGCCGGCTGTACCACCTTCCCCCCGCCGTCGCCAGGCAACGTGCCGAGCGGCTGCTCGAGCGGCTGGATCTCGCCGATGCGGCCAACCGCCGCGCCAAGACCTACTCCGGCGGCATGAAGCGCCGCCTCGACCTCGCGGCGAGCCTCGTCGGCGAGCCGTCGGTGCTCTTCCTCGACGAGCCGACCACTGGACTCGACCCCCCGAGCCGCCTGAGCTTGTGGGAGGTGATCCGCGACCTGGTGCGCGACGGCACCACACTGCTGCTCACGACCCAGTACCTCGAGGAGGCCGACCAGCTCGCCGACCGGATCGTGGTGATCGACCACGGCCGTGTCATCGCCGAGGGAACCTCGGCGCAGCTCAAGGACACGGTCGGCGGCAACGTGCTCGAGCTGCGAGTCCCCTCGCCCGCGGCGCTGGACTCAGCGGTTGCCGCGGTTGCGCCGCTCGCCACCGGGGCGCCACAGGTGGACCGCCTCACCGGCGGGGTTCGCCTCGCGATCGGCAGCGCGGGCTCGGGCGTCCTGGCCGAAGCGGTGCGCCGCCTCGACGCCGCCGGCGTGACGGTGGAGGACCTCGCCCTGCACCGGCCCTCGCTCGACGACGTCTTCCTCGTGCTCACCGGCCGGCGGACGGACGCAGACGGCGCGAGCGCGACGCCGGGCGGTGGACGGCCGGGCCGCGGTACCCGGGGGGTACCGGCGACCTCGGCGGCGCCGGGCGACTCCGGAGGGACGCGATGAGCAGCGCGGCCGGCGGCGTCGCCACCCGCGCGACGATCGGAGGGCGGCGGCCGCCGAGCGTCGAGCCGGGCCTCGGGCAGCGCGTCGCCTGGGCGGCGAGCGACGTCGCGGTGATGGCGCGGCGCTACGTGCTCCAGCTGTGGCGGGTCCCGTCGGTGCTCGGCTTCGCCCTGATCCAGCCCGTGATGTTCGTGCTGTTGTTCCGCTACGTCTTCGGTGGCGCGATCCACGTGCCGCACGTCTCCTACGTCGAGTACATGATCCCCGGGGCGATCGCCCAGACCGCGTCGTTCTCCTCGTTCGGGACGGCGATCGGGCTCAACATCGACCGCAGCCGCGGCCTGATCGAGCGCGTGCGGGCGATGCCGACGGCCCGTTTCGCCGTGCTGTTCGGCCGGCTCACCTCGGACACGATCCGCAGCACCGCAGTGGTAGCCGTGCTGATCGGCATCGGTTACGCGGTCGGCTTCCGCTTCGAGGCCGGCATCGGGCCGGCCATCGGCATGGCGCTGCTCGCGATCGGCTTCGGGCTGGCGGTGTGCTGCATCGCCGCGGCGATCGGGTTGTCCATGCGCGACGTCGAGGCGGTGCAGGGCTTCGGGCTCATCTGGTTGTTCCCGCTGACGTTCATCTCGGCGGCCTTCGTGCCGGTGCAGTCGATGCCCGGCTGGTTGCAGGCTGTCGCCCGGCCGAACCCCGTGACGCTCGTGGTCGCCTCGATGCGGGCGCTGACCTACCCCTATCCGGGCAACCCGCTCATGCCGCACCTGATCGAGAGCATCGCCTGGATCCTCGGGATCCTGCTCGTGTTCGTCCCCGTGGCGGTGCGCGCCTACAAGCGGGCGACCTGACGCGCCCCGCCGGCCGACGAGCGCAGGCGGGGAGCCTCCTGGCCGACCCGACGCCGTCATCGCCCTCACTTATCGTGGCGCGATGAGCAAGATGACGGCGATCAGCGAGAGCCCTGCGCGCGGGCACACGGCGGGCGGGCACACGGCGGGCGGGCACACGGCGGGCGGGCACACGACAGGAAGGTGGCTGCGACGGGTCGGCTCCGCGCTGCTCGGGCTCTCGGTGGCCCTCGCTGTCCCCGCCGCTGACGCCGGGGCCGCCGCGGCGACAGCCGCTGCCCGCACGGCCGCTGCCCGCACGAGCCTCACCGCCGCGGGCGCAGCAGGCGGCTCAGCCGCAGCTGCAGCCGCAGCTGAAGAGACAGCGAGCAGGCCCAAGCCGCCGGCGGCGCTCGGCCTCACCTCGGTCGTCCCGGCGGCCGGCACGAGCGGCGTCGGCGCGACGGCCCCGATCGTGCTCACCTTCTCGGCTCCGCTCGCCGCGGCGACCCCGCTGCCGCAGCTCGAGCCCTCGACCGCGGGCTCCTGGGCGGTGCAGGGCGACAAGCTCGTCTTCCGGCCGCGAGTCCCGTTCATCCCCCTCAGCGTGGTCACCGTGACGGTGCCGGGGGGGCGTGCCGGCGTGAAAGCCGCCTCCGGCGCCCGCCTCGCCAAGCCCGTCAGCACGTTGTTCCACGTACAGGACGGCTCGACGGTCCGCCTGCAGCAACTGCTGTCCATCCTCGCCTACTCACCGATCGGGTTCACCCAGCAGGGCACGCCGATCCCGGCGTCGGACACCGCAGCGCAGATCGCGGCGATGTACCAGCCGCCGGCCGGAACCTGGTCATGGAGCGACCACGGCTGGCCGGCTCAGCTCACCTCGCTGTGGAGGCCGGGCATCTACAACGTCTTCACCCGCGGGCTCGTGATGGAGTTCGAAGCCGACTTCCTGCTCATCGTCAACGGCGAGCGCTCGCCGGGGCTGTGGAACGACCTGCTGCGCGCCGTCACCCTCGGCTACCGCAACACGGGCGGCTACGACTACGCCCTCGGCGACAAGCAGGCTCCGGAGTCGCTCACCATCTGGCACGACGGCACCGTCGTGCTGAAGGCGCCTGCCAACACCGGCGTCGCCGCGGACCCGACCCCGGATGGGAACTTCAACGTGTTCGCCCGCTACCGCTCGCAGGTGATGCACGGCACCAACCCCGACGGCCAGAAGTACGCCGACCCCGTGCAGTACGTCGCGTACTTCAACGGCGGCGATGCCGTGCACTACCTGGCACGCGCCGACTACGGCATCCCGCAGAGCCTCGGCTGCATCGAGCTCAGCCTCGCCGACGCCGCCAAGGCCTGGCCGTACCTGGCCTACGGCACCATCGTCAGCGTGATCGGATGAGCCGGCGCTGAAGCCCGGGCGGGAGACGCGGCGCTGAACCTGGCAGGGCGCCGGCGGTAGCGGCCCACGTTGCGGGACGCGAACGAGTCGTGGCGTTCGTGTGCAGCAAGATGCATCTCGGCAGATCACGCCGTCGGGGGTGAGCCGACACGCGTGGCGCGGTGGCGCGACACTGCGTGTGATGCGCGGTGGGCGTTCGTTCGGGCTCGGCGGAGACGCAGCCGTATCGTCCCGGCGAGACCGGGTTGTGTTCCGGTTCGCCGTGCTCGCCGCCGTCGTCGCCGGCACAGCGGCTGCGCTCGCCGTCGCGGTGCCGCGTGCCACCGCGGTCCCGGTTGCCGCGCAGCCACAACTGCGCGGCGCGGCACCCCGTGCGCTCCAGGACGCGACCACCACCAGCAGCCCGACCACGACCACGTCGACGTCGGCCTCGACGACGAGCACCACGGTCCCGGCGGGCGTGCCGAGCGGCGCGACGGCGGTCGAGTTCTTCGAGCCCTGGGTCGGCAACGGCCTCGATCGCACCCTTCGGGTCTCGGGCACGGTGTCCGGGAGCTGCTTCGTCGGCTCCCTTTCCGTCGACGACCCGCACGCCTGGCGCTGCCTGGCGGGCGACCGGCTCCTCGACCCCTGCTTCGCGCCCCCGGCCGAGAGCCGGCCTCGCGAGCTGGCCTGCGGGTCTCCGTGGTCGTCGCTCACCTTGTTGCGCCTCGAGCAGCCGCTGCCACGGGCGACGGCCGATCGCGCCAGCCAGCCGAGTGTCGGGTGGCTGCTCCAGCTCGCCGGCGGGGTGCGATGCCAGATCTCCCAGGGCGCCGCCGGGCGGCTCGACGGGGTCGCGATCGCGTACGTGTGCTCGCACGGCGGCGCCGCCGGCGCGCTCGGACTGGTCCGAGGAGCCCTGGAGCGTGCCCTACCTCTCCCCCTCGCGGCACTCGCCCGAGCGCAAGGACGTCACCGTCGCCTGGGGCGGCTGACCGGACTGACACACCGCACTCCCGACGCTCGCTGTCTGCCCGGGCCGATCTGCGCCGGACCCGGTAATGATGTTCTGCACCGTCGAGCGCGAAGGGGCCAGTGCTGGTGAACCGGCGCGAACAGGTCGTCGCAGCAGCGCCACCGCCGCCGGCGGTGGACGCGCTGGCGCGCTCGATCGGCGACGTGGGGCTGCCGGCACCGCTGCTCGTCGACGCGGCGCGTGCCGCGATCGCGGCGGGCGAGCCCGAGTCGGCCCGCCGGCGGGCCGAGGCGGTCGAGCGGGCGCTGCTCCGGCCCGTGGTCAACGCAACGGGCGTGCTCCTGCACACCAACCTCGGCCGGGCGCCGCTCGCCGTGTCGCGCCGGGCACGGGCGTCCAACCTGGAGATCGACCTGGTGTCCGGCCGGCGCAGCGAGCGCCGCTCACCGGTCGGGCGCCTGCTCGCCCGGTCGGCGGGGGCCGAGGACGCGCTCGTGGTCAACAACGGGGCAGCCGCCGTTCTGCTCGTCCTGGCGACACACGCCGCCGGGAAGGCGGTGGTCGTCAGCCGCGGCGAGCTCGTCGAGATCGGCGGCGGCTTCCGCATTCCCGAGGTGCTCGAGGCATCGGGCGCCCGGCTGGTCGAGGTCGGGACGACCAACCGCACGCGCCTCGCCGACTACGAGCGCGCCCTGGCGGCAGACGCCACGGCGGCTTCGACGGGCGGGTCGCGCTCGTGCTCAAGGTGCACCCGTCGAACTACCGGCTCGTCGGCTTCACCGAGTCCGTCCCGGTCGGCCGCCTCGCCCGCCTCGGTCCGCCCGTCGTCGCCGACATCGGGTCGGGTCTGCTCGACGCCGCCGCCCCCTGGCTGGCGGACGGGCCGCCGGCCTGGCTGGAGGGCGAGCCGGCGGCTCGCCAGACCCTTGCCGGCGGAGCGGCGCTCGTCACCTTCTCGGGCGACAAGCTGCTCGGCGGCCCGCAGGCCGGAGTCATCGCGGGCAGGGCGGACCTCGTCGCCGCCTGCGCCAGGAATCCGCTGATGCGCGCTCTGCGCCCGGGCGGGCTCGTGCTCGAGGCCATGCAGGAGATCGCCCTGGCTTACCTGCGCCGCGACGGCCTGTCGATACCGTTCTGGCGCATGGCGACCGCCACCCTGCCGGCGCTCTTGGCGCGAGCCGAGGCGATCGCCGCGCTCTCCGGCGGGCGCGTGGTCACGACGAGCTCGCTCGCCGGCGCCGGCTCGCTGCCCGGGCGGGAGCTGCCCTCCGCGGGCGTGCAGGTCGAGGGCGACGTGAGCGACGCGCTGCGCCGCCACGACCCGCCGGTCGTTGCCCGTGTGCGCGACGGCGCGACGGTGTGCGACCTGCGCAGCGTCGACCCCGACGACGACCTCCTGCTCGCCTCGGCGCTGCGCGCCGCCACCGCGTGAGCTGCGTGGCCCGGGCCGGGGCATCCGGGCCCGGCGTCGACGGCGCCGTGTTGGGCTGATGCACGTCGTCGCCACCGCCGGGCACGTCGACCACGGCAAGTCGTCCCTCGTCCGGGCGCTCACCGGCACCGACCCCGACCGCCTCGAGGAGGAACGCCGGCGGGGCCTGACGATCGACCTCGGTTTCGCCGCGATGACCCTGCCATCCGGTGGCGAGCTCGCCTTCGTCGACGTGCCCGGTCACGTGCGCTTCATCAAGAACATGCTCGCCGGCGTGGGGGCGGTGGACGCCTGCGTGTTCGTCGTGGCGGCGACGGAGGGCTGGAAGCCGCAGTCCGAGGAGCACCTGCGCATCCTCGAGCTGCTCGGGATCGCCCACGGGCTGGTCGCGCTGACCAAGGCCGACGCGCTCGGCGACGACTCCCTGCTCGAGCTGGCCCGCCTCGAGGTCGCCGAGCGGCTGGAGGGCACCTTCCTCGACGGCGCCGAGCTGGTCACGCTCGACTCGCTGAGTGGGAGGGGCCTCGCCGACCTCGTCTCTGCCCTCGAGCGGCTGCTGCAGAGCACCCCGCTCGCCGCCGACCGCGGTCGGCCGAGGTTGTGGGTCGACCGTGCCTTCGCCGCCCGCGGCTCGGGGACCGTCGTCACCGGCACGCTCGGCGGTGGCTCGTTCGCCAGGGGCGACGCCGTGGCGATCCTGCCCGGGCCGGCGGGGCGGGGGCCCGGCCCGCCGTTGCGCATCCGCGCGCTGGAGAGCCACGGGGAACGTGTCGAGCGGGCGGCCCCGGGCGGCGGCTGGCGTGCAACCTGACCGGCGTCGCCCACCACGAGGTACGGCGCGGCCAGGCGCTCGTCCGCCCCGACCAGTGGGCGCCGGCCTCGACCTTCGACGCCACACTGCAGGTGCTCCCCACGCTCGACCACGACGTCGCCCGCCGCGGCGCCTACCAGGCCTTCGTCGGCACCGGCGCCTACCCGGCGCGCCTGCGGGTGCTGGGCGGCGAGCGGATCGAGGCGGGGGGGAGCGGGCTCGTGCGGCTGAGGCTCCCCGTTGCGCTGCCGCTGCTGCCGGGGGACCGCTACGTGTTGCGCGAGGTCGGTCGCTCCGAGACCGTGGGCGGGGGCGAGGTGCTCGACGTCGCGCCCGTGCTGCCGGCCGCCAAGGCCCGGCCGGACCGGTCGATCGAGCGCGTCGTGCGCGAGCGCGGCTTCATCGAGCCCGATGTGCTCGAGCGGTTGACCGGGACTCGGGTGCCCGCCCAGCTGGGCGGGCGCTGGGTCGCCGACCCCGACGCGCTGGCGGCCAGCCGGGCGCGCATCGAGGCCGCGGTGCGCGATGCGGGCCCGCTCGGGCTCGACGTGGCGGTGCTCGGCCCGATCGAGCGGGCCGTCCTCGACACGATGGGCGACGTCGCCGTCGTCTCGGGCCGTGCCCGCTCGGCGGACGCCGCGGCCTCGCAGGCGCGGCGGCGAGCACCCCTTCGTCGTCGCCCTCGAGCAGCGGCTGTTCAACCCGCCCGGGCCCGACGAGTGCGGCGTCGACCGCGCCGAGCTCGCCGCGCTGGTGCGGGCCGGCGAGGTGGTGCGGCTCGACGGCGGGGTGATCGTGGCCGCGGCGGCGATCCCGGCCGCCGCCTCGTGCCTGGCGGTCCTGCTCGTCGCCCAGCCGGACGGCGTCACGGCCTCGGCGGTGCGCGAGGCGCTCGGGACGAGCCGTAAGTTCGCCCTTCCGCTGCTGGCCCACCTCGACGCGGTCGGCGCGACGCGCCGCCGCGGCGACCTGCGCATCGCCGGGCCGCGCCTGCAGGAGCTCGCCGCAGAGGAGGCAACGATCCGATGACCGACACAGCGACCGATACAGCGATCCGGCTGACGACCACCGCCGCGGGCGGCGGGTGCTCGTGCAAGCTGCCGGCCGCCCAGCTCGAGGCATTGCTCGCCGCCGCGTTCGGGACGCCGGCGTCCGGCGACGACGCCAGCGTCCGAGGGCACAGCGGCGGGGCAGGGCGCGAGCCGCCGGGCCCCCCGGGCGCCCCGGGCGCCGCCGAGGTGATCTGCGGTCTCGAGTCCGGCGACGACGCCCTCGTGGTGCGACTGGACGGCGACCGGGCGATCGTCACCACGACGGACTTCTTCCCGCCGGTCGTCGACGATGCCTTCGACTGGGGCAGGATCGCCGCCGCCAACGCGCTGTCCGACGTCTGGGCGATGGGCGGCGAGGTGCTCAGCGCGCTCAACCTGCTCGCCTGGCCGGCCGAGCGCCTGCCGCTCGAGCTGGCCGCCGAGGTGCTGCGAGGCGGGCGGGCGATCGCCGACGAGGCGGCGTGCGTGCTCGCCGGCGGGCACAGCATCAAGGACGACACGCCGAAGTACGGCCTGGCGGTGACCGGTGTCGCCGACGCCAGGTTCCTGTTGCGCAACGACGCCGGTCGCGCCGGCGATCCCCTCACCCTCACCAAGCCCATCGGGCTCGGCATCCTGAACAATCGCCACAAGGCGACCGGCGAGCTCTTCCCCGAGGCCGTTGCGGTGATGGTGCAGCTCAACCGCGCGGCGTCACGTGCCGCACTCGGGCGCGGGGCGCGGGCCGCCACCGACGTCACCGGCTTCGGGCTGCTCGGGCACCTCTACAAGCTCGCCCGGGCGAGCGGCGTCACCGCGGTGCTCGACGCCGCCGCCGTGCCCGTGCTCGCCGGCGCCCGCGAGAGCCTGGCCGCCGGGTACGTGCCCGGGGGCAGCCGCCAGAACCTGGAGTGGGTGCGGCCGCATGTGAGCTCCTCCTGCGTCGAGGACGAGCTGTTACTGCTCGCCGACGCACAGACCTCCGGCGGCCTGCTCGTCGCCGGCGAGCTGCCCGGCCATCCCGTGGTCGGCGAGCTCGTGCCGCGGCGTGGCGACGCGGTCGTGATCGTGCGCTGATTCGTACCCAGGTGGCCGCTCTCTCGGCGGTGCCGATAGCCTGCGGCTCCCGGAGGTGTCTGGGCGCCTGGTGGGCCTCCCCGCCTTCAAAGCGGGCGGGACGGGTGACCCCCGTCCGGCGGGTTCGATTCCCGTCCACCTCCGCCATCACGCGACTGCCTGCGCCGTGCGGCCCGCCGCGGCGCGGACGTCGCAGTCGCGTCACGGACGTCTCGGGCAGGGAGCCTCACGGGCGCGACGCGCGCGCGGTGGGGATCTCGGGCGCCGTTTGCGGCCACTGAGATGAGAAGATCTCGCCGGTGCAGCCGTTGCGCTCGAGATGAGCACTTCGTTGGTCGCAGGCACGTCGCGGCGCCGGGACGTCGAGGGACTACGCGCCGTGGCGATCGCCGCCGTCGTCGTCTACCACGCCCACGCGTCGGTGCTGAGCGGCGGCTACGTCGGCGTCGACGTCTTCTTCGTCGTCTCCGGTTTCGTCATCACGCGGATGCTGTGGCGCGAGCTCGAGCAGAGCGGCTCGATCTCGCCGCGGCGCTTCTACGCCGCGCGCATCCGGCGCCTCCTGCCCGCCTCGGCGCTCGTGATCGCCACCACGTGCGTCGCCTCGGCGCTCGTGCTGTCGCCGCTTCGCATCACGGCGATCGCCAAGGACGCCGTCGCCTGCGCCTTCTACGTCGCCAACTACCGCTACGCGGCCGAGGCGACCAACTACCTGACGGCCTCCGGGCCGCTCTCCCCGCTCCAGCACTACTGGTCGCTCGGGGTCGAGGAGCAGTTCTACGTGGTGTGGCCCTTCGTGCTGCTCGCCGCCTCCCTCGCCTGGCGGCGGGGGCGCCGCCCGTCGCGCCGGGTCGCCGCCGTGGCGATCGCGCTGCTCGCCCTGGCGTCGTTCGCGCTGTGCTGGCACCTCACCGCCGTGGACCAGCCGTGGGCGTTCTACGCCCTGCCGCCGCCGCGCCTTCGAGCTCGCCGCGGGGGGACTCGTGGCGCTCGCCGAGCCACGCCTCGCACGCCTGCCGCGCGAGCTCGCCGCCCCCGCCGGCTGGGTCGGCCTCGTGCTCGTCGTGGCCGCGGCGCTGCGCTTCGGGCCGGCGACGGCCTTTCCCGGCTCGGCGGTGCTCGCCCCCGTGCTCGGCGCCGCGGCCGTGCTCGCCGCCGGCTGCGCCGCCCCGGCAGCAGGTGCCGGCCTGCTGCTCGACCGGCGCCCCCTGCAATGGCTCGGCGGCGTGTCCTACAGCCTCTACCTGTGGCACTACCCGGTGCTCGTGCTGGCACCGGACGTGATCCACCGCGCGCTCGACCCGCTGGCGAGCTGCGTCGCGGTGGGCTTCGCCCTCTCGCTCGCCGTCCTCACGACGATCCTCGTCGAGCGCCCGGTCCGCTTCTCGCCGTGGCTGGCGGCACGGCGCGACCTGTCGGCGCTCACCGGCGGCGCGCTCTCCTGCGCCGCCGCCGCGATCGCCGTGCTCGTCGCCACCTCCGCCCCGTCGCTCGCCGGGGCCAGCCCGGCTCGGCTCGCCTCGCTCACCTCGCCCGCCCCCCTCGGCGCCGAGGCGCCGTCGGGACCTTCGGCAGGCACCGGGTCGACCGGGTGGACCGGCTCCGGGGCATCGGGTTCGGGCGCCGGAGGCTCGGGAGGGCCGCGCCTGCGCCGGATCGAGGCCGTGCGGCGCGCCCAGCGCCGGCGCGCGGCCGACGCCACCGCCGGCGTCGAGGCCATGGTCGCTGCCTCGGCGGGGGCGCGCGCCGTGCCCGCCGACGTGCAGCCACCGCTGGCCGAGGCGAGCGCCGACGAGCCCGCCCCGTTCTACGACGGGTGCTTCGACAGCTTCACCGACACCGAGGTGCACGCCTGCGACTACGGCGACACGTCCTCGGCGCGCTCGGTCGTGCTCTTCGGCGACAGCCACGCGCTCATGTGGTTCCCCGCCGTCGACGCGATCGCCGAGGAGCGACACGTCCACCTCGTCGCGCTCGCCAAGGCGACGTGCCCGCCGCTCGCCCTCGAGGTGTTCAGCCCGGATCTCGACGAGTGGTACTCCCAGTGCGACGACTGGCGCGCCGCGGCCATCGAGCGCATCGAGGAGCTGCGCCCCGGCGTGGTCATCCTCGGTTTCTCGCGCGAGTACGGCGTCGGCAACGACCACGTCTCGGTCTACGGCGCCGCCTGGATGCACGGGCTCGCCGAGATGATCGCAACGCTGCGCGCCACCGGGCGCGCGGTCGTCGTCATCGGCCCCGTGCCCTACCCGCCCTTCGTCGTCCCCGACTGCCTCGCGCAGTACCTCGACGACCCGACCCAGTGCTCGATGCCCGATCGCGCCCCGTGGTACGACGCGGCCGGGGTGGCCGCCGAGGAGGCCGTGGTGCGCCGGGCGGGCGGCACCTACGTCGACACCCAGCGCTGGTTCTGCACCGCGTCGAGGTGCCTGACGATGATCGGCGGGATGGTCGCCTACCGCGACGACAACCACATCTCGGCCACGTACGCGTCCTACCTCACACCCGCGCTCGGCGCCCAGCTGGCGCTCGACACCCACGGCTCCTTCTGAGACCGTGCGTGCCGTCACGCGTCCCGCTCCGGTGCGAGCCGGCATCACGGCGTCTGCGCCGGAGGTTCGGCGGAGATGACCAGCGACGGTCGCGCAGGAGAGCTCGTCCGCCTGCTCTACGGGGCCTACCAGCGACGTGACTGGGCAGCCGCGGCCGCGCTGCTCGACCCCGCCGCCGAGGTGGACATGCCCGCGACGGCCGAGCGCCTCGTCGGGCGCGAGGCGATCCTCGCCTTCCAGTCCGGCTATCCCGAGCCGTGGGGCGAGCTCACTGTGACGGCCGTCGTCCCCGGCGAGACCACCGCGGCCGCCGAGGTCCTGGTCGTCGATCCGGCTGGGCAGCGCTACGGCATGGCGGCGATCTGGCAGGCATCGCGGGGTGTGCTCCTGCGCGGCGCCGAGTACTGGGTGACCGTCGGGGGCGATCACCCGCCGGCGAGCCGCGACGCGTCGCCGAGCACGCGCGCCGCGCGGGCGGCCTGGCAGCAGCGCGCCGGCGAATCCGGCCCGCGAACCTGAGCTGGGCGCGGCTCCGGGCCGCCCGGACCTGATCACCCGGCGGTGACCGCCCGGACCTGACCGCCGGACCTGACCGCCCGGACCTGATCGCCCGGGGCCTTCCGCTTTCCTCGGCATCGCGTGGCGTCCGCGTGCCGTCCAGACCGGCCCGGGTAGCCTCGCTGAATGCCCGATGCCCCCGCTGGCGGCGCCGCGACGGCGCTCCAACTGCCCCGGCGCCAGGTCCACGTCATCATCGCGGCGCTGGCGCTCGGGATGCTGCTCGCCGCGCTCGACCAGACGATCGTCTCGACGGCGCTGCCGACCATCGTCTCGGACCTGCACGGCGGCTCCCACATCTCCTGGGTCGTCACCGCATACCTGCTCGCGGCGACGGTCTCCACGCCGCTGTGGGGCAAGCTCGGCGACCAGTACGGCCGCAAGGGCTTCTTCCAGCTCGCGATCGTGCTCTTCCTGATCGGCTCGATCCTCGCCGGCCTCTCCACCAGCATGCTCATGCTCATCGTCTGTCGCGCCGTGCAGGGCCTCGGCGGCGGCGGCCTCATGGTCGGTGCGCAGTCGATCATCGGCGACGTCGTGCCACCGCGCGAGCGCGGCCGCTACCAGGGGGTGTTCGGCGCCATCTTCGGCGTGGCGAGCGTGATCGGCCCACTCCTCGGCGGTGTCCTCGTCGACGACCTGTCGTGGCGCTGGATCTTCTACGTCAACATCCCCGTCGGCGCGGTGGCCCTCCTCGTCATCGCCACGCAGGTCCCCGGCAAGCTCAGCCGGGTGCACCACAACATCGACTACCTGGGGATCGTTGTCCTGACCATCGGCGTCTCCAGCCTCGTGCTCCTGACGAGCCTCGGCGGGACCACCTACGCCTGGTCCTCCGCGCCGATCCTCGTGTTCGCCGTCGTCGGCGCGGTCTTCGTCGCCGCCTTCGCCCTCGTCGAGCGCGCGGCGAAGGAGCCGGTTCTGCCGCTGCACCTCTTCAAGATCCGTGCCTTCTCGGCCTCGAGCACCGTCGGGTTCATCGTCGGCTTCGCCATGTTCGGCGCGCTGACGTTCCTGCCCTTGTACTACCAGGAGGTCTTCGGTGCGACGCCGACGAACTCGGGCTTGCGGCTGATCCCGCTGATGGTGGGCCTGCTCATCATGTCCATCCTCTCGGGCCAGGTGATCACCAAGACGGGCAAGTACCGGGCCTTCCCCATCGCCGGGACCGCCGTGATCGCAGTGGGGCTGTTCCTCTTGTCCCGCCTCACACCGACGACGCCGACCTACGTGCAGTACCTCGACCTCCTCGTGCTCGGTTTCGGCCTCGGATCGGTCATGCAGGTGCTCGTGCTCGTGGCGCAGAACTCCGTCCCCCAGCGCGAGATCGGCGTGGCGACGGCCGGTGCCACGTTCTTCCGCTCGATCGGCGGCTCGTTCGGAGCGGCGATCTTCGGCGCCGTCTTCTCGAACGTCTTCGTGGGCAGGCTGGTCGTCGACCTGCACGGCCAGCGGCTGCCCAAGGGCGTGACGAGCTCGAGCATCTCTCCGGCGCTCCTGGCCAAGCTCCCGGCCGCGGTGCACCATGGCATCGTCGAGGCTTATTCGACCTCTCTGCAGGTGGTGTTCCTCATCGCCGTGCCGATCGCCGTGCTCGCCTTCTTCGTCACCTTGCTGCTGCCCCGCGTCGAGTTCCGCCGCACCTTCGCCGCCGCGGACATCGATGTGACGCAGGCAGCTGCCGTGGCAGACGTCGTCACCGGCGCGGGCACGCTCGCCGGCGCGGGCAACGGCGCGAGCGCGGTCGCGGCCAACAGCGCCGAGGCGGGTGCGGTCGCGGCCAACAGCGCCGAGGCGGGTGCGGTCGCGGCCAACGGCGCGGGTGCGGTCACGGGCACGGGTGACGGCCCGGCCGCCGGCGTCGGCACGGGCGGGGACGATCGCCCGCCGCGCCGGAGCGGCGAGGCGGCGCGGGCCTGACAGGTCCTGCGTCAGCGGCGCGTGCAGCGCCGGCGGCGGCTCACCGGGTCGGTCGCCGAGGTCGCCCACCCCGTCACAGGTTCCGTCAGAGGTGGATGCGGTAGGTCGCCTCGATCGCCCCGACCACGGCGCGGCCGATCAGGTCGGTGCCCCCGGGCGGGTCGATGTGCACGCCGTCGGCGTCGCGCACCTCGATCTCGTGCCCGGCGACCTCCAGGTATTCCGTGTACCCGCCGTGCGGGGCCTCGAAGAGCTGCCACGACGAGAAGTACGTCACCCCGGGACGGGTCGCCGCCTGGGACCGGTAGTCGGCGTCGAGCTCGACCATGCACGAGGAGAAGGCCGGGTCCTGCATGATCGGCATGCCCACCCACAACACGCGCGCCTTGGCCGCGGTCGCCTCGGACATGAACGCCCCGACGCGCGACGAGTACACCCGGTCGAAGGCTGCGGTCCCCGGCTCGAGCAGCTGCGGCCCGGAGTAGAAGGACTGGCAGTCGTTGCCGCCGAGCATGACGACGACGAGCTGCGGGCGATAGGTCTGCAGGTATCTGGCCAGGGTGGCGGGCCAGTCGAAGTACGCCGTCTGCACAAGCCCGGAGTCGCCGGCGGCGAGGGCCTCGAGGCGGACGTGGGCCGCGCCGGCGAGCTCGGCGGTGAGCCCGATCCCGAGGTCCTCGCCGAGCGAGTCCCCGACCTCGACGATGGTGAGCGGGTGGGCCGCCCTCGGCTGGGGGATCGCCGGCGGCGACGGGGGCTTGGCGCGGGCGACCCGTGCACGCGGCGGCCGCCGGCGCCGGGGCAGCAGACGCGGCGCCTCCGGCTGTCGACAGCGAGAGAAGGGCCGCCGTCACCGCGGGAACCAGCAGGGCGCAACAAGCTCGGGGCGAGGTTCGTGGCACCCCGAGATTGAAGCGCGCCCGGCGGCAGCTCGGCCGCGGGCGGCGAGCCGGCCGCCCTCAGCCGGCGGGAGCGGGAACGGACGCCGCCGCGGCGACGAGCGTCGCGACGAGCGACGCCGCGCGGGGGGTCCCGAGGCCCGTGCAGGCATCCCAGCCGGTCCCCGCGGAGTACGCGCCGTTGTTGCCAGTCGTGATGTCGTCGAAGTCCGAGGCGGCGCTTGCGTACAGCGTCGGGTTGATGAAGCCGAGCGGCTTGCCGGCCTGGGCGACGGCGAGAGACGTGAGCGCGGCCCACAACGGGGCCACCGCCGAGGTGCCGCCGACCACGGTGTCCTGACCGTCGATCCGCACCTGGTAGCCGGTGTCGGGGTCGGCGTCGCCCGCGACGTCGGGCACGCCGCGGCCCGTGCCGCCGCCGGGGTTGGCCGAGGGCGGAACGCCGGCCTGCTGCTGCCAGGCCGGGACGGGGAAGTTGGCGCTCACGCCCCCGCCCGTGGCGCCCCCACCCGGAAGGTCGTTCCAGACCACCTCCGAGGCGATCGTCGTCCCGGAGAGGACGAGACGGGTGCCGCCGCAGGCGACGACCTGCGGGCTCGAGGCCGGGTAGTCGACGTGGGCGAGCCCGTCGTTCACGCCGTCGGTGGAGCCCGAGTCGCCCGCGGCGACGAACACGGTCGTCCCGACGAGCGCCGCGTCGGTGAAGGCGCCTTCGAAGGCGGACGTCGCGGTCGCGGTGTAGGTGCTCTCCGGGCCGCCCCAGCTGATCGAGATGATCGCCGGCTTGTTCGTCGCGTCGTGCACCGCAGCGCTGATCGCGTCGGCGAAGCCCTGGTCGGTGTTCGGCGCGAAGTACACCGCGATGCTCACGCCGGGCGCCACGGCGCCGAGCACCTCGATGTCGAGCATCACCTCGCCGTCGGGACCGTCGGCGCTGCCGGTCGGGGCGTTGCTCCCCGAATCGACCGGGACGGCGACGACGTCGGGCGCCGGCACGCCGAGCCCCTGGAAGTAGGCGGTGAGGTCGGCCTGCTCGAACCCGCCGCCGAGCTCGATCAGCGCAACGCAGACGCCGGCGGCGCTCGCCCCGGAGGCGAGCCCGTACGCCGTGGCGACGGCAGGCGGGGTGAGCGGGCTCGACGGCGTGCTGGGCTGGCGACGGAACTTCGGGCGCGCCTGGGGGCGGTCGTCCAGCCCGAGCACGGCGACGACCGCGCCCTGCAGCTCCGGCGGCAGCTGGATCGAGCCGCTGTAGCTGCGGTAGGCGCCGTCGGGATGGTCGAAGCGCTCGAGGCTGACCCCGAACGCCTCGCCCATGGCCGAGGCGGGACCGCGCAAGCGCACGCGCCGTCCGGGGGCGTCGGTCTCGACGACCTCGAGGCCGTGCTCGGCGGCGAAATGCTGTACCAGGGCGAGATCGCCCGGGTCGGCCCCCCGCTGCGCGGCGAGCTCCTCGCGTGACAGCCGGGGCAGGGCAGCGCTTGCCTCGGGGCCGGCGGCGCCTTCCGCCAGTGCCTCCTCGGCGGTCACGCCCGGCGCCGGGGCGCTCTGCGGGCGCGGCCGGAGGTAGACGGTGACCTCGACGGGTGCATCGGGGTCGGCGGCACCGAGCGAGTGGGCTCCGGGCTTGGGTGGTCGCTCGCTGCCCATCAGCGGTGCGGCGTCAGGACGGTCGAGCACGGCTTCTCCCTTCGCTGTCGAGCTGCCACACAGCGTGGCACATGTGCAACCCGCCCGCGCCGGCCGGCCAGGGACGCCCCGGGTAGGGTCGGCCGGGTGCGACTCGACCCCGACCTCGACGCCGTCGTCCTCGACGCCGGAGGCGTCCTGCTGATCCCCGATCCCGAGGCCTTTCGCAAGCACCTCGCCCCCTTCGGGCTCGCCCCCGACGACGACGCCTGCCACAGGGCGCACTACGTGGGACTCGCCGAGGTCGACCGGCTCGGCGTGGCCGACTTCGCCAGCGCCGACCGGGCGATCGCCCGCTTCCTCGGCGCCGACGACGAGGTGCTCGACGACGCCACCCATGCCGTGACCGTCGTCTTCCGCAGCGAGCCGTGGGTCCCCGTCGCCGGCGCGGCCGAGGCCCTGCTGCGACTGCAACAGGCGGGCCTCGCCCTCGCCGTCGTCTCCAACGCCCAGGGCACCGTCGCCGAGCAGCTCGAGGCGCACAGGATCTGCTCGGTGCGCGGCGGCGACGCCGCGACGGTGACCATCGTGGTCGACTCCCACCTCGTCGGCATCGAGAAGCCCGACCCGGCGATCTTCGACTTCGCCCTCGAGGCGCTCGGCCTCGGCCCGGAACGTTGCGTCTACGTCGGCGACACCGTGCACTTCGACGTGAACGGCGCTCGCGCCGCCGGCATCAGGCCCGTGCACGTCACCTACGACGATCTGTGCGCCGACACGAGCCACGCCCACGCAGCCTCGCTCGAGGCGTTCGTCGACCAGCTGCTCTCCTGAGCCGGCGCCCGTCTCCTGAGCCGTCGCCCGGCTGCGCCGCCCGTGGAGCCGCCAGCCTCGGGGAGATCGCCGGGCGCGCCGCTCCCCTGTCGCGTCGCCCGGACGACGGTTCAGCTGCGCTGAAAGATCGGCGTCCGATTCCCGCTTGTACTCAACGATGCGGAGGACGGATCATCGCGGGGTGCCGACCGTGAGCCGCAGCGCCGCGCCCTCGCCCCCCGGCGGCGCCCGCCGCAGGAGCGCCGGGACGGGGAGCGGGCCGTTCGCCGCCTGGCCGGCGCGCATGCTCGTGCTCGGTGCGATCTGGGGCTGCTCGTTCCTGTTCATCAAGGTGGGCGACGAGGACCTCGCGCCGCTGCAGGTCGCCTTCGGGCGCATCGTGTGCGGCGCCGCGGTCCTCCTCGTCCTGCTCGCCGTGACCCGGGACCGCCTGCCGCACTGGCGCGCCTACGGCCACCTCGCCGTGGCCGCCTTCTTGCTCAACGCGCTGCCCTTCACCCTCTTCGCCTACGGCGAGACGCACGTCTCGACCGTGCTCGCCGGCATCTGGAACGCCACAACGCCGCTGTTCACGCTGCCGGTGGCCGTGCTGCTCGTCTCCGAGGAGCGGGCGACGCGCGCCCGCATGACCGGCCTCGGGATCGGCTTCGCCGGCGTGCTCGTCGTGCTCGGCATCTGGACCGGGCTCGGCGGGTCGAGCCTCGAGGGCAGCGCTCTGTGCCTCGGCGCGGCGTGCAGCTACGGCATCGGCAACCCCTACGCCCGCCGCTTCCTCTCGGGGCGCAGCGACAGCGCCGTCGCCCTCGCCTGCGGCCAGCTGCTCGCAGCGTCGCTCGAGATGGCGCTCGTGGTGCCCTTCGTCACCCACGCCCCGGCCGCGCTGCCGGCGCGGGTGGTGGCAAGCGTCGTGCTGCTCGGCGTGTTCGGCACGGGCATCGCCTTCGTGCTGATGCACTCGATCGTGCGCGCCGCCGGGTCGAGCGTGGCGTCGATGGTCACCTACATCGTGCCGGTCTTCTCGACCATCGCCGGCATCGCCTTCCTGCACGAGCACCTGCAGTGGTACGAGCCGGTCGGCGGGCTCGTGATCCTGCTCGGCGCTGCCGTGTCGCAGGGGCGCCTCACCCCGGTCCGGCGCCGGCTCGCCGCCGCGGCTGCCAAGGCGTGACCCACGGGCTTTCCCAGCCCTCCACAGCCGCCATCAACGGGTAGGCCGTAGCGCCGTCGATCGACTCGCGCACGATGTCGGCGTGACCGGCGTGGCGCGCCGTCTCCTCGATCAGGTGCAGCAGCACCCAGCGCAACGTCCACGCTTCGACGTCGGCGGGGAACCACGGGACGTCACGGGGCACGGGGACGGGGTGGTCGACGGGCAGGTTGCGCACGACGCGCTCGGTCTCCTCGGCGACGGCCGCGTAGCGCTGCAGCGTCCGGTCGAGGCCCTCGCCTTCGCCGAGGCGGAACCCGGATCGAGAGGAGTCCGCGGCGGCACCGTCGCCCCCCGCCGTTCGGGGCGTCCCGGCGGCGAGACCGATCCAGTACGCCTCGACGTCGCTCACATGCTTGATGATCCCGCCGACGCTGAGCGCGCTCGCCGTCGGCGTGAGGCGCGCCTCGTCGTCGTCGAGGCCGTGCGCCGCGAGGCGCAACGCGTCGCGCTGCTGCGCGAGGTACGCCAGCAGCTGCTCGCGCTCGTCGGGGCGCAGTTCGGCGATTCCGGGCATGGTCCTCTCCTCGGGTCTCGAGCGGCCCTCGGGCCGCGTGCTTCGTCGGTGCTGTGGCCGACGGGCCGATGCTGCGCCACCAAACCGGTCATCTGATGGCCGCTTTCGGCGCGAAGATCGCGAGGTGCGCGCCGACCGCCTCGTCGCCGTCCTCCTGCTGCTGCAGAGCCGCCGACGGGTCACCGCGGCGGAGGTGGCCGCCGAGCTCGAGATCTCCGAGCGCACCGCGCGTCGTGACCTCGAGGCGCTGGCGCTCGCGGGATTGCCCGTCTACTCCGAGCGCGGGCGCGGCGGCGGCTGGCGCCTGCTCGGCGGCGGGCGCACCGACCTCTCCGGGCTCACCTCGGCCGAGGCCCGCGCCCTGTTCCTCGTCGCCGGGCCGCAGTCGGAGGCGACTCCGGAGCTGAAGGCGGCGTTGCGCAAGCTCGTGCGAGCCCTGCCGGAACCCTTCCGGGCGAGCGCCGAGACGGCGGCCTCCGCCGTCGTGGTCGACCCGGGCTCCTGGGGCGAGGTGCGCCAGGTCGTGCGGCCGGCGCACCTCGACGAGCTGCAGGCGGCAACGGCCGAGGGTGAGCAGGTGCGCATCGACTACGAGGGCCGCAACGGCGCGCCGAGCACCCGCACCCTCGACCCGCTCGGCCTCGTGCTGAAGGGCACGGTGTGGTACCTGCTGGCGTCGACCGACCACGGGTTGCGCACCTTCCGGGTCTCTCGGGTGCGCTCCGTCGAGCGAACCGGCGAGCGTGTCGTGCGGCCCGAGGGGTTCGACCTCGCCGGCACGTGGGCCTCGGTGGTCGAGCGGGTCGACGAGCTGCGCAACCCGGCCCGCCTCGACCTCCTCGCCCTGCCCGGTTACCTGCCGCCGTTGCGCTGGGTCTTCGAGGGCCAGTGCGAGGCCGGCGAGGAGCTTCCCGACGGTCGGGTGCGGATCACGCTGCGAGGGCGCAGCGTCGAGGGGATGGTCGTGCGCCTCGCCGGCTTCGGCCCGGCCGTCGAGGTGCTCTCGCCGCCCGAGGCGCGCGAGCGGCTCGCCCGGCTCGGCGCCGAGCTGCTCGCCGCCTACGGCGCCGGCGCCGCAACCCCCGGCTAAGCGCCCGTGTCGCTCGACGGGCTGATCCGAACGACGGACCACCCGTCGACGAGCGGCACCCGAACCTCCAGCGCGCGGCCCTGCCGGTGCGCGACCACCTGGGCGGCGAGCGGCTGGAACCGGCCGTCAAGGCGACCGAGCACTGCAGCATCGATTGTCCAGCGCTCCGGATGGGCGAGGAGGACGCGCACCGTGACCTCGCTGGCCGAGCCCTGGGTCGTCGGCTCGGACCACGAGCCGCGTTCGCTGCCCGTCAGGTCGAGCACACCCACGCAGACGCGATCGCCGGTGTGCACGACACGGCTGAACAGCGAACGGCCCACGGGCTCGGGGGACACGCCGGCGCTCCCTTCCACCGAGACCGCGCCGTTCTCGTCGCCGATCTCGTACCAGCTCGTGTCCTCGCCCTCGATGAACAGATCGCGGGTACGCAGGGCGAATCGACGCCACGACAGCACCGTCGACGCTTCATCGGCCGTCAAACGGGCGTGCTTGGGGTAATAGGGGTCACAGAGCGCGGCGGTGCGGTCGCCGTACAGCAACGCTGACGCCCCGAGCATGGTCGCGACGGCCTCGGTGCAGAGCACCGTCCGCAGCGCGTCGGCTCGTGCAGCACCGACGACCGGCTCGCTCCGATCGTCGAGCCCCCACACCGGGGGATAGCACGCGACCGATCCCCTCACGACCTCACCTGCCGGTCGCTGTCCGAGCATCCCCGCCCGCCCGGAGCTGCGGTCGAGCAGGCCCTCGAGGTGGCGCCACCGGACGTTCGGCGGCCACACCTCGCAGTACCGGAACCCGGGACCGGCGGGCAGGACGGCTGCCGACGGCACGCCGTCGACCTGGTTGAAGCTGATCAGGTCGGCCGGTCGCGCCGATCGCAGTGAGTCGAGGAACGAACGGTACGCGCCCCGCAGATCGATCGGATTCCCGCTCGCGTCCTCGGCGACGCGGGGGTAGCCGTAGGTGTCGACATGGAATCCGCCGAAGCCGATCGCGTCGGCTGCTGCCCCGTAGGTACGGGCGAAGTGCTGCTGCCACGACGCGTTGCCCGGATCGGCGAGGATGATCTGATCGAGGAAGCGGACGGGCTGGCCCGGGGCCTCGTACATCAGCATCTCGGGATGCTCGGAGGCGAAGGCCAGGCCGACGGCGTAGATCGGCGCGTACGCGTGCGCAACTGCCCCGAGCTCCCCGAGCCGCGAGGAGAGCGCTCGCAGGGCGGCAAAGGACACCGGGCGCTTGGATGGGTCGAGCCATCCCGTCGAAGGGCCGAGCGGAGCCGTGTAGCTCTCCATCCAGTCGTACACCTGGACCACGGTCGAACGGAGCGCCCGGTGCCAGCCCACGATCTCAGGTAGGTCGTCGTCCTGGAACGAGGTGGCGAAACCGTGGACGGGACGCTCACCAGGATGCTCGCCGACCGTCGCGAAGTCCTCGGCCAGGCGCTCCCCACCGACGTCGAGCGCCTCCACGGCGTAGGTACCGCCGCCGAGCCCCTCGAGGCGCGCCGTTCCATCGACAGCTGCTGCAGCCACCACCTCCCCGCTCGCTCGCCGAAAGCAGAGTCGCGTCGTCCCGTCAGGCAGCTCGTCGACAATGACGTCGTCGGCTGCCGGGTAGAAGGCGCGCAGCCCTCCGACCGCCGACAGACCTCGACTCCCGCGAGGGTTGGGATCGCGTTCAGGCATCGTGCTCCTTGGTCTCGTCATGGTCACGCCGCTGGTGCGGCGCTCGGTTCAGCGGGGCAGTGAGAGCGGGGCGACAGCTGAGCTCAGCGCAGCCCGCCCAGGGAGACCCCGCTTCGGAACCAGCGCTGAGTGATGAGGAACACGACGATCACGGGCACCGTGGCGATCACCGAGGCGGCGAAGAACGGACCCCAGGCGACGGTGTGGGCACCGATGAACTCCGCCAGCCCGACGGGCAGGGTGAAGTGCGAAGGCGAGTTGATCATCGTGAGCGCGACCGGGAACTCGTCCCAGGCTGCGCTGAAGGTGAACATCGAGACCACGGCCACCGCCGGCAGCGAGAGCGGGACGATCAACCCGACGAGCACGCGAAGCGTACCTGCGCCGTCGAGGCGGAACGACTCCTCGTACTCCCGCGGGATCGCCTGGAAGAAGCTGCGCAGGAGGAAGATCATGAACGGCAGGTTCGAGCTCACGTAGAGACAGGTCAGCCCGACGAGCGAGTCGATCAGCCCGAGGCGCTGGAGCAGCAGGTACTGCGGGATGAGCAGCAGCAACCCCGGCACCGCCAGGCTGGCGAGAAAGACGTAGAAGATCAGCTCCTTCATCGGGAAGCTGTATCGAGCAAAGGCGAATGCGGCGAGCGAGGACAGGGCGACGGTGATGACGACGGTCGCCAGCGCGACGCCCAAGCTGTTCAAGAAGTAGCTACTGAAACTGTTCTCCGTCCACGCCTGGACGTAGTTCGAGGTCGTCGGCCTGGTGGGGAGGAGCACGGTCTGACCGAGCAGCTCGCTGTTGGACTGGAACGACAGAGACACCATGTACAAGAGCGGGCCGAGCGAGACGAGGGCGAGCAGCGCGGCGATGACGAGACGCGAACGGGTGAGCCGGCGCATGCCGAACAGGCCAGGCCCGGTGGTCGGCGCGGGCAGGGCACGGTGAGCGGTGACGAGCGCCACGGTCGCCGTCCCTCAGGCGTTCTGCTGGCGCAGCAACGTGATCTCGGCCCAGCTGAAGCCGAAGAGCACCACGGCGAGCAACGACGCCAGCGCCGCGGCGTAGCCGAAGGCGAAGTACGAGAAGGCCTGCTGGTACATGTAGGTCATCAGGGTCTGGGTCGAGTTGTACGGTCCTCCCTTGGTGATCTCCAGGATCTGAATGAACACCTGGGCCGCTCCGATCACGAGCAGGACGAGCACGAATGTGATCGCGCCGCGGATCGAGGGGATCACGACGTGGCGCCAAACCCGACGCTCGGTGGCGCCGTCGGTGCGCGCCGCCTCGAGCAGCTCCCGCGGGATGCCGTCGAGGGCGGCGAGGAAGATGATGAACGACCAGCCGAAGCCCTTCCAGATGCTGAGGATCCAGATCACACCGTTTGCCGTCCAGGTCTGCGCCGTCCAGTCGATGCTCACCGTGTGACCGGCAAAGAAGCCGACGACCGCGTTGGCGATACCTCCCTGCGAGCTGAACAGGTAGGAGAAGACCCAGCTCACCACGACGTAGGAGGTGACCACCGGGATGTACACCGCCGCCCTCCAGAACGTCGTCCCGGGCAGGCGGTCGGTGAGGACCGCTGCGGCGAACAGCCCCAGGATCATCTGCAGCGGCACGGTGATGACGATGAAGAGCAGGGAGTTGAACGCAGCGGTTCGGACGACGGGGTCACGGAAGATCTGGCTGTAGTTCGACCAACCGACGAAGGGGTTGGATGCTCCCGGGAAGATGTGCCAATCGAAGAAGCTGATATCGAACTGACGAAAGATCGGATAGACCGTGAAGATCGCGTACATCGCCACCGCTGGCGCCAGGAGCAGGTACGGGATGGCCACGCGTCGGCGACGGCTCGAGCGTGCAGCTGGGCGCGAGCGGACGCCCGGTGTCGTGAGCACCGGGCGTCCCTCGATCGACTCAGTCGTGATCAATGCTCAGTGGTGGTCAATGCTCAGTGTCGTCAATGCTGGGCGAGGGCCTGGTTGGCCTCCTCGGCCGCGGCGGCCATGGCGGTCCTCAGGCTCTCGTTGCCGGCCAGGACCTCCGACAGCTGGTTCGAGAAGTCCGTGTCGATCTGCGGGTAGCCCTGGACCACGGGGCGTGCCACTGCAGTCTTCAGCTGCTGGACGAAGATCGCAAGTGAAGGGTTGTCCTTCACCTCGGCCGCGCCGTCTGTGGAGTAGGCCGCCATGTCGCCCGCCTTGGCCATCGCCAGCTGAGCAAAGGGCGAGGTCAGATACTGCACGAATTTGATCGTGTCGGCGAGGTTCTTGCCGCCCTTGGCGACCACGAGGTCCTCGCCACCGACGACCGATCGGTGTCCACCAGGACCAGCGGGTTCCACCTCCGTCCCGTAGCCGCTGAACGCAGCCTGCTTGTAGGTGGTCGTCGCCCACGGGCCGTCCGAGTACATCGCGTACTGGCCCTTCGGGAACCCGGTCTCACCTGAGATCGCCCCGGAGCCGCCCTTGAAGTCCGATCCGATGACGCCCGCCTTGTCCAAGGCCACGAGGTGGGCGAGGACCGTGAGCGTCGCCTTGCCGTCCATGTACCCGCTCGCCGTCGTGTAGGACGTATTGGTGAACGAGCCGCCGGCGCTCCAGACATAGGGGCTGACGTCCCAGATGTCGGTGCTGTCCACCCCGAGCCCGAATTGACCCTTCGAGGGGATCGTCATCTTCTCCGCGTCGGCCCACAACTGGTTCTGCGTCGTCGGCGGCCCGGTGATCCCGGCGGCGGCGAAGTCGGCCTTGTTCCAGAACAGCACCTGGGTGTTGGTGTCGTCGGGCACGCCGTAATACGAGCCATGGTACTCGTTGGTCGAGAGCGGCCCCGGGAAGGCCGCCTTGAGGATCGGCGCCGCCCAGGACTCACCCGAGGTCTCGTAGAGCGTGCCCTCCGAGGCGAGCTGGGGCACCCAGGCGATGTCCGAGCGCATGAGGTCCGGCGGATCGCCTGCTGCCGAGGCGGCGATGAACTTGTCGAGCAGGCCGGCGTACGGCAGGTTCACGTCGAGGACCTTGATCCCGGGGTTCAGCTTCTCGAACTCGGGGATGACGATCTTGTTGAGGACGGGGGTCTCCGTCACGGTGTTGTACGCGTTCCAGAACTTGAGCGTCACCGTCGCCTGCGGCTTTGCTGATGCTCCGCTCGGCACCGCTGCGGCCACCATGCCCGTCCCGACACCCAGTGTCGCGACGAGCGAGGCCGTCGCGACGGCGCGCCGCGTGTTGACCCTTCCGGTCGTGCCCCCCATTGTGTGCTCCCTTCTGTCGGTCTCCGTTTGAGGTTGCCTCATGTCACAGCTTCATGTCATATGTATTGCAGGTACAGGTGCATCGTCGGTGCTGCTCGTGAGCTCGTCACTCAGCACGATGAACATCGCGTGCGGACCAGAGCAGCTCCCGTGCGGGCGGTCCCCACCGCGAGACCCACTCGGCGAACTTGGGTGGGTTGATGCGCTCGCCATCGAATTGCTCGGCGAGCCGGCCGGCGTCGTCGAAGCGCTCGGCAATCCAACGCTGGCGTCGTCGCGCCTCGTCGAGGTCGCCGAGCGACGCGTAGTACCAGCCGAGCGACGCGGTCAGCACCGGCCATACCCCGCCGCCGTAATACGTGTCGCTCCGGTACCTACGAAGGCCGCCTTCGTGCTCGAGGTCACCCACGATCTTGCGCACGGTCTCGGCCAAGCGCGGATCGGTCGGGCCGACGACGTCGAACGGGCGGTACAGCCACAGCAAGGCGGCGTCGACCTGCCGGTCGTGATTGGACTTGTGGAAGTAGCCGTCGCCCTCGGCCCCGGCCAGAATCCGGCCGCGCAGCGCCTCGGCGCGCTCCTCATAGGTGCTGTCCTCGAGGAGCTCGGCGGCCGCCCGCAGGCCTGCGTAGACGGCGGCGAGCGTCGAGGTGTGCACCGAGTTGCCGGACTCCTCCCAGACGTCGAAGCACGGACAGCTGCCGAGCTCTGCGAGGTAGCGGGCAGTCTGGCGCACCGGCGGTTCGAACGCTGCCGGAAGACCTTGTCGCGCTCGGGTCAGATGCTCGCGAAGCGACCACAGCCAGGTGCCGTAGCCGTCGATCTGGAAGTTGGGCCACTCGTCGCTCACGACCTGGCCGTCGAGGCTGAAGCGAGCCGGCGGCATCGAGGTTGCGTCCGGCTCCTTGCCTGCGGCATGACGTTCCAGCGCTGCAGCCATGAGCGGCGCCACCGAGCCCACCGCCGAGGCGCTCCAGCCATGAAAACGGGCTGATCCCTCGAGCTCGCCTGCTCGGTCGAGCGCGTGGGCGATGAACGAGCCGTCGCGTAGCCAGCAGTACAGGTACTGGCCGAAGTCAGGCGACGCGACAAACGCCCCCCCACGATCCTGATTGGCAAGGATCGCCGCGACTGATACCGGTACTCGCGCGGCTGGATCACCTACGGCCTGCACCCGCCCCTCGATTCCTTCGTACTGTCACTAAAGTAAGCTCGAGGCACAGCGGTTGTCAAGGAGCCAAGACTGCCGAGGGGAAGACGGGCCGCTATCTTTGCCGCGACCCCGAACGAAGGTGACGATGGACGGCGACGAACTCTCGGGCGGTGACCTCACCCGGATGGCCATTCTCGCGCTGCTCGGACGGGATGGCCCTGCCTCGCGTGCCACCATCGCCCGCGAGCTCGACATGAGCCCGGCAACCGTCACCCAGGTCACGAGACGCCTGATCGAGCAACAGCTCGTCGAACCGCTGAGCTTCGAGCCTTCCGAAGGTGGCCGCCCCGGTCAGCTGATCGGCCTGATCGCCGGCGCCGGGCACGCCATCGGCGTCAAGCTTGCGCTCGACCACCTCGCGCTCGTCGACGTTCGCCTCGACGGGACCGTCGTCGCCACCCGAACCGACGACTACGACGCACGCGCCCGTTCTGCCGTCGAGGACCTGATCGCTGCGCTCGAGACCTTCGTCCGCGGCGGCGGAACTCGCCTGCTCGGAATCGGCATCGGCGTGCCGGGATTTGTCGGCCGTCCGGACGTCGGCGACGTCGTCGCCGACGTGTTGGGCTGGGACCAACTGCCGCTCGGAAGCCACCTGCGCCGATCGATCGGGGTCCCCGTGCTCATCGAGAACGACGTGAAGGCGCTCGCGGTTGCGGAACGGCTGTTCGGGCTGGGTCGCAGCCGCCGGAGCTTCGTCGTGGTGACGATCGGGCGCGGCGTCGGGTTCGCCAGCGTCTCGGAGGGGGTGGTGCAACGAGGCTCACACGGCGGAGCCGGTGAGCTCGGGCACGTGGTCGTCTCGAGCAACGGCCCGGCGTGCGCCTGCGGCTCGCGTGGCTGCCTCGAGGCCTACGTCGGAGCCGACGGGCTGCTGTCGTCTGCTCGCGACGTCGGGGCCATCCGTTCCGGTCAGGGCTTCGACCGCCTCCTCGCTGCGGCCGACCGGGGCGACGCCAAGGCGCGAGAGGTTCTCGCCCGCGCCGGACAACGTCTCGGCGCAGCCGTCGCTCCGGCGATCGCTGCGCTCGATCCCGAGGTGATCATCGTCGGCGGCGAAGGAACGACACACTGGCGACACTGGGACCAGGCCTTCCGGAGGACCCTGGTGCGCCGGCTTCCGCATGCGCTGCGCGACGTCGCCGTCGAGGTCGACGAGTGGGACGATTACAGCTGGGCTCGAGGGGCAGCCGCCATCGTGCTCGCCACGCCGTTCGATCGGCATGCCCCGGCAGGCGAGCAACGAACGGAGGTGCTGGCCCGTCTCCACGGGACGTAGCCGGCGAGCCATGTCCTCGTCGCATGTCCAGGAGACGCCCACCGTCCTCGTCGCATGTCCAGGAGAACAGTGGGGCCGCCGGGGACGCGATGATGGTGGGTCATGGACCTGCGCGCCGAGATCGAGGAACGGTTCCGCCCGGCGTTCGACGCGCTGCTGCCCGGCGCCGATCCCGTCGTGCGGCCCTCGGACCGCGCCGACTTCCAGGTCAACGGGGCGATCGGGCTGGCGCGCCGGCTGGGGCGCGACCCGCTCGAGCTGGCACGCGACGTGCTCGCCGGCGTCGAGCTCGCCGACCTGTGCGAGTCGGCGGAGGTGAGCGGGAACGGCTTCGTCAACCTCACCGTTTCCACCGCACGGCTCGCCGCCGAGGTGGCGGCACTCGCCGGCGACGAGCGCCTCGGCGTCGCCGCGACGCCCGACCCGACGGTCGTCGTCGTCGACTACTCGGCGCCCAATGTGGCCAAGGAGATGCACGTCGGCCACCTGCGCTCGACGATCATCGGCGACGTCCTCGTGCGCGTGCTCGGCTTCCTCGGCAACGACGTCGTCAAGGAGAACCACGTCGGCGACTGGGGGACGCCGTTCGGGATGCTGATCGAGCACCTCCTCGACATCGGCGAGAACGAGGCGGTGCGCGAGCTGTCCGTCGGCGACCTGAGCACCTTCTACCGCCAGGCGCGGGTCTCCTTCGACAACGACCCGTCCTTCGCCGAGCGCGCCCGGCGCCGCGTCGTGCTGTTGCAGCGAGGCGACCCCGAGACCATTCGGCTGTGGCGCATCCTCGTCGACGAGAGCCTGGCCTACTTCGACGAGGTCTACAAGCGCCTCGGGGTGCTGCTCACCCGTGACGACGTCGTCGGCGAGAGCTTCTACAACCCGATGCTGCCCGCCGTGGTCGCCGACCTCGACGCCGCCGGCCTGCTCGTCGAGGACGCGGGCGCCCTGTGCGTGTTCCCGCCGGGCTTCTCCAACCGCGAGGGCGAGGCGCTGCCACTGATCGTGCAGAAGCACGACGAGGGTTTCGGCTACGCGGCGACGGACCTGGCGGCGATCCGTGACCGCGTCGACCGCATCGGCGCCGGCCGGATCTGCTACGTCGTCGGGTCACCCCAGGCACAGCACCTGCAGATGTGCTTCGCCGTGGCGACGATGGCGGGCTGGCTGCCCGCGACCACGCGCGCCGAGCACGTCGCCTTCGGCAGCGTCCTCGGCGCCGACCGCAAGGTGCTGCGCACACGCTCGGGCGACACCGTCCGCCTCGTCGACCTGCTCGACGAGGCCGACGCCCGCGCCGCCGAGGCCGTGGCCGCCCGCTGGCCGGAGATGGACCCCGCCGAGCAGGCGACGCTCGCCCCGCTCATCGCCAACGCCGCCCTCAAGTACGCCGACCTCTCCAACGACCGGCGCAAGGACTACGTGTTCGACCTCGAGCGGATGGTGCAGTTCGAGGGCGACACCGGGCCCTACCTGCAGTATGCGCACGCCCGCTGCCGTTCCATCCTGCGCCGCAGCGAGGTCGCCGACCGGGAGGGACCGGTTGCGCCGCTGCTCGAGGCGCCCGAGGAGCGCGCGCTCGGCTTGGCGCTGCTCGGCCTCGAGGAGGCGGTGCGCGAGACCGCCGCGCAGTCGGCGCCCAACCGGCTGTGCCTGTACCTCTCCCAGCTGGCCGGCGCCTTCACCGCCTTCTACGACGCCTGCCCGGTGCTGCAGGCGCCGGACGCTGCGCTGCGGCGCAGCCGGCTGCTGCTGTGCGAGCTCGTCGCCCGCACCCTTGCCCTCGGGCTCGACCTGCTCGGCATCGTCGCCCCGGAGCGCATGTAGGGCGAAGCGGCTCGCTCGCCATCACCCTGACGCTCTCGTCCGGGCCGTAGGGCGCCCGCCGCCCGCCCCCGGTTCGTCACGAGCCGTGAAGTGGCATCGGCGCCCGGGCGACGACGACGTCGGGCCGGCGTGTCAGCGCGCATGGCAAGATGGCCCGACCCACTGCTGGCGGGTCGTGAAGGCGACAAAAGACCTGTTCAGGAGGTGGGCGAGGGGGGACTTGAACCCCCACGTCCTTGCGGACACAGGAACCTGAATCCTGCGCGTCTGCCAATTCCGCCACTCGCCCGGAGGGCTGTCTACGCTACCCCACGGAGCAGCCCTCGGGCATCCCACGGCACCGCCACGAGCGTGCCTACAGGTACTGTGATGCCGTCATGGGACTGCAGCAGTTCGAGCAGCGGCTCGAGCGACTGGTCGAGGGGGCGTTCGCCAAGGCGTTCCGCGGCGAGCTGCAGCCGGTCGAGCTCGGACGGCGGCTGACCCGCGAGATGGACCTGAACCGCGCCGTCGCGGTGCGCTCGGTGATCGCGCCGAACTCCTTCGAGATCGTGCTCTCGCCCCAGGACTACGAGCGCTTCGAAGGCTTCGTCGAGCTGCTCGCCCGCGAGCTGGCCGACGCGGCGCGCGAGCACGCCGACGGCGAGGGCTACCAGTTCCTCGGCCCGGTCGAGGTGCAGATCGGCTGGAGCGACGAGCTGGCACGCAGCACCTTCGCGGTGACCAGCGCCGTGGTCGAGGGCGACGACACCCCCGCGGACTGGATCGTCTTGCCCGACGGCCGGCGCATCGGCATCGCCAACGACGACCTGACGATCGGCCGCCTCCCCGAGTGCGGCATCCCGGTGACGGACCCGAACGTCTCGCGCCGCCACGCCCAACTGCGTCGCAGCGGCGACTCCGTGCTGGTCGTCGACCTCGGCTCGACCAACGGCACGCGCGTCAACGGCACCCCGGTCCAGCAGCAGCGCTTGAAGGACGGCGACCTCGTCACGGTTGGGACGACCACGTTGCGCTTCGAGTCGGGCTGAGGTCGCGGTCGTGTCGCACGGCCTGCTCGAGGTGCTCAAGTACTTCTTCCTCGGGCTCATGTGGCTCTTCTTCCTCTACGCCGCACGGATGGTCTACGTCGAGGTTCGACGCGGTCGCTCGGAGCGGCCCGTCCTCGTCGCCGAGCCGGCGGCGGTGGTGCCGACGGCGCCCGCGGTCGACCGACGGGTCCCGCTGCAGCTGCGCGTCGTCGAGCCGCCCGAGCGGCGCGGCCGCAGCTACGAGCTCGGCCCCGAGGTGACGCTCGGACGTTCGCCACGCTGCATCGTCCATCTCGAGGACCGGTTCGCCTCCGGCGTGCACGCTCGCGTCTTCGAGCGCAACGGTGAGCTGTGGCTCGAGGACCTCGGCTCCACGAACGGCACCTTCCTCAACGAGGAGCGGCTCGTCGCGCCCACCCGCCTGCAGCGCGGCGACCGGGTGAGGGTGGGCAACACGGTGCTCGAGGTCAACCGATGACCGCCGGCCGCGCCGGCCGGCGGGCGTGAGCGCCCTGCGCCTCGAGGCCGCGTCCGCCAGCGACCCCGGTCGGGTGCGCGCGGTCAACGAGGACAAGGCGATCGTCGCGGACGACCTCGTCGCCGTCGCCGACGGGATGGGCGGCCACGCCGGGGGCGAGGTCGCCGCGACGACGGCGATCGAGGCGTTGCGCAGCTCCTTTGTCCGGAATCGCAGCGTGAAAGGCCTCCTCGCCGCCGTCGAGCAGGCCAACCGCGCCGTCTACGACCAGTCGGTGAACGACCGCAGCCTGCGCGGGATGGGCACGACGCTCACCGCCGCTGCGGTCGTGCACCAGCGCTCGGGCGACAAGGTGGTGATCGTCAACGTCGGCGACTCGCGGGCCTACCTGCTCGACGGCTCCGGCTTCGCCCGACTGACCGAGGACCACAGCCTGGTCGAGGAGATGGTGCGGCGCGGCGAGCTGACGCCCGAGGAGGCGGCGGTGCACCCCCACCGCCACATCGTCACGCGGGCCCTCGGCATCGACGAGGACATCGAGGTCGACGCCTGGGAGCTCGAGCCCCAGCAGGGGGCGCGGCTGCTGCTGTGCAGCGACGGCCTGACCAACGAGCTCGACGACGGGGAACTGGCGGAGATCCTCGGCGACCGGATGCCACCCGAGCAAACGGCGCAGGTGCTCGTCGAGCGGGCGCTGGCGCACGGCGGGAGCGACAACGTCACGGTCGTCGTCGTCGACCTGCTCGAGGATGGCGAGGGCGCCGGCGGGTCGGCAGCTGCCACTGCAACCGCAGAGGGCGGCGCCGGCGCACCGGACGATGCGGCACCGGACGACTCGGCACCGCAGGCCGCGCCACCAGTCGCGGACGGCGCCGCGGCGCCTGCCGGCGCGTCGGCGGACCTGACCTCGCGCGACGCGAGTCGAGCAGAGCTCGATGCCTCCGGGATCGCGCCACACCCACGCCCGGCGGCGGCGGGCGGGCTCGGGGGTGGCGCCACGCCCGGCGGCGCTGACCCGCCGACCGCCGCTGTGTCGCGCACGGCCGCTGCGGCCCGGCCTAGCGGGGAGCCCGCGACCAGGGCGCAGCCGGCCACACCTGGCCGCTCGGCCGCACCTGCCCCGCGAGAGGAGCGCTCCGGCGCCGCCGACCGCGCCCGACGCAGCCCGCCCACCACGTCGGTCCGCGCGCTGCGCGGGGCCGGCAGCGCCACCGACACGGCGGCCGTCCCGGTCACCTCGGCGGCGCGGGCCCCGGTGCGGGCCGTGTCGCAGGCACCACGTGCCCTCGTGCCGCCCGGCTCGGTCGGCACCCAGCCGCCCTCGGTGGTGCGCATCCGCCACGAGCGGATCATGACGTTGCGGGTGGCGCTGTTCGTCGTGCTGCTCGCCGGCGTGCTCGCCGGCGTCGCCGGATTCGTCGGCTGGTTCGTGAGGGCGTCGTACTTCGTCGGCGTCGTCCACGGCCGGGTCGCCATCCTCGAGGGACGTCCCGGCGGTTTCTTGTGGTTCAAGCCGACCCTGGTGGAGCGCACGACGCTCGCCGAGACGCAGGTCTTCGCGCCGACGCGCTCCTACCTCGAGGCGGGGATGGAGCAGCCGTCGCTCGCCGCGGCCCGGCGCGTGGTCACCCAGCTGGCGAACGGCTCGGCGTACCTCACCCTGCCGACGGGCAGCACGCGCCAGGCCGACGGCGTCCCGACCGGGTCGACCCTGGTGCCGATCTCCTCTCCGGTGCCGACCGCGGCTACCCTGCCGCCGCCGACGGTGCCGCTGGCGCCGGCGACAACGGTCGCTCCGGCGGGCGGGAATTCGGGCAAGACGGGGACCGTGCCGGGGAAGAGACCCACGGGGCCGGGAAGGGCCGCCGCGCCGGGCAGGACCGGCGCATCGCCGCGCGGCGTCGCGGGTGTGGCGGCACTGGCCGGCGCCGCCGCCGCCACGGCAGCGACCACGCCGACGGCCCCCCCGGGCGCAGCGCCCGGGCGTGCAGGAGGGACGTGATGGACCGCCGTATCAGCGTGCTCGCCGTGCTCATCATCGCCTGCTTCGCGCTCATCTTCGTGCAGCTCAACAACTTCCAGGTGCGCCAGGCGACGGCCTTGTCGAACAACCCGCTCAACCCGAGCACCGCGCCGCCCAACGAGCTGACCCTGCCGCGCGGCGACATCATCAGCGCCGACGGCGTCGTGCTCGCCAAGTCCGTTGCGACCGACGACGAGTACGGCGAGCTTCGCGTCTACCCGGACGGGTCCCTCTTCGCCGGCATCACCGGCTACGTCGACTCGACGGCGTTCAACGTCGCCGACGGTCTCGAGTCCGAGTACGACGGCTACCTGCGCGAGCACACGACGCCCGCGACGACGCTGCGCCAGATCCTCGACGAGCAGAGCGGGACGGACTCGATCACGACCACCGTCTCGGCCAAGCTGCAGGCCCAGGCCGCCGCCGCGCTCGGTGGCAAGCTCGGCGCCGTGGTGGCGATCGACCCGACCACCGGGGCGATCCTGGCGATGTACGCCAACCCGACCTACGACCCGAACAAGCTTGCCGTGCACAACTACCAAGCGTCGGAGAAGTACTACGAGTCGCTCGACCCGAGCTCGTCGAGCTCGCCGCTGGTCAACGGGGCGGACGCCCAGATCTACCCGCCGGGGTCGACCTTCAAGGTGATCACGACCTCGGCGATGTTCGACCACGACCCCACGCTGGTGACGAAGTACGTCCCCGACGCCTCGTTCATCCCGCTGCCGGACTCCAACCAATTGCTGCACAACTTCGCCGACGAGTACTGCGGCGGGAACCTCGCGACGATCCTCGCGGTGTCGTGCGACACCGCCTACGGCGAGATCGGCATGCAGCTCGGGGCGGCCAACCTGGCGGCGGAGGCGAAGGCGTTCGGCGTCGGCTCGGTGGCCCCGATCGATCTTCCCAACGTCGCCAAGACCAGCTTCCCGAGCGCGGCGCAGCTCGCTGCACCGCCCTACCAGGCGTACTCGGCAATCGGACAGTTCGACGTCGCCGAGAGCGCGTTGCAGGACGCCCTGGTCGCAGCCGCGATCGCCGACGGCGGCACGATCATGGCGCCGCACCTTTTGAACAAGGTGATCGGGCCGCAGGGCCAGGTGATCAAGACCTACCAGCCGACGATCTGGCGCCATGCCACCTCGGAGACCACGGCCGCGGAGGTGCGCAACTTGATGCTCGGCGTCACCGCCGACAGCGACGGGACGGCGCGGGGCGTGTTCCCGGCCGGCATCGCCGTGGCGGCCAAGACCGGCACAGCGGAGACCACGACGGGAGGTTGCACCGACGACTGGCTGATCGCGACGGCGCCGGCGGCATCGGGCCAGGTGCCCAAGGTCGCGGTCGCCGCAGTCGTGCTCGGCGACCAGCCCTCCCTCGTCTGCGAGGGCACCGGCGCGGGGCAGGCCGGACCGGTCGTCTCGAGCGTGCTCTCGAGCGCGCTCTCCGACGGGTTATGAGCTCCCGCCCCCTGAACACACCCCGCTCGCGGCGCAGGCGATGCGCTCCGCGCCGCACGCCAGTCGTCGCGCGACGACGCTCGCCTAGGCTCGGTGCGAGATGACCTCCTCCGCGTCCCCGGGCGGCCCACCCGTCTACAACGGTCGCTACGAGCTGCGCAACCAGATCGCCCGCGGCGGCACGGCGCAGGTCTATCTCGCCCGGGACCTAGTCCTCGACCGCCTCGTGGCGCTGAAGGTGCTCTTCCCGGAGCTCTCCGCCGACCACTCCTTCGTCGAGCGCTTCCGCCGAGAGGCCCAGGCCGCCGCCAACCTGAGCCACGCCAACATCGTCCCGGTCTTCGACTGGGGCGAGTCGGAGTCGACCTACTTCATCGTCATGGAATACGTCGACGGGGAAGCGCTCTCCTCGATCATCCGCACCCAGGCTCCGCTGCCGCCGCTGCAAGCGGCCACCGTGGCTGCAGGGATCGCCAAGGCGCTCTCCTATGCGCATCGCCACGGTGTCGTGCACCGCGACATCAAGCCGGGCAACGTCCTCATCACCGCCGACGGCCAGGTCAAGGTCACCGACTTCGGCATCGCCCGTGCGATCGGCTCGGACGAGCAGGTGACACAGACCGGCCTCGTCATGGGCACCGCCACCTACTTCTCGCCCGAGCAGGCCCAGGGCCTGCCCGTCGACGCGCGCAGCGACGTCTACGCCCTCGGTGTGGTGCTCTACGAGATGCTCGCCGGGCGCCCGCCGTTCACCGGCGAGACCCCGGTGGCGATCGCCTACCAGCACGTGCGCGAGCGGCCGCCGCCGCTGCGCTCGCTCGTCCCCGACGTGCCACCGGCGCTCGAGGCGATCGTCGCCCAGGCGATGGCCAAGCTGCCCGCCGAGCGCTACCCGACTGCTCACGACCTGCAGGCCGACCTCGAGCGGTTCGTGCGCGGCCAGACGGTGATGGCCCGCCCGCCGACCGGCTCGCCGGGCGCGCAGACTGCCCAGACCGGCATCATCGCCCCGCTGCCGGAGACCGCGGCACTTCCCGGCACGCCCGGCGCCGTGGCCGGCGCGCCCCGCGTGAGGCGGACGACGTGGCGCTGGGCGCTCGCCTTGGTGCTGCTGTTGTGCGGCATCGGCGCCTGCGTCTGGTACGGCGGGCGCGAGCTTCGGCTACTTCGGCGGCTCGAAGTACTTCGACCTGCCGAACGTGACGCGCAAGGCCGAGGGTGCCGCCGAGCAGGAGCTGCGCGCCAAGGGCCTCGACGTGGCGATCGCCAAGGTGCCCTCGACACGCGGGCCGGCGGGCCTGGTCGTCGACCAGACGCCGAACCCGGGGACGAGCGTGCGCGCCAAGGTGCTCGTCACCCTGCAGGTGCCCAACCCGCCGCCGGACAAGGCCGTGCCTCACGTCATCGGCCTGCCGTACGCGACGGCGCGCTCCGAGCTCACCGCCGCAGGGTTCGGGACTGTACTGAAGATCGAGAAACAGCACAGCATCCAACAGACCAAGCTGCAGGGCACCGTCCTCATCGAGAGCCCGCTCGGCGCCCAGCTCCCCGGCACGAAGATCACCCTGACGGTGATGTCGGGAGCCGCCGGGACGCCCGTTCCGAACGTCTCGGGCCAGTCCGTCGCCGAGGCGTCGGCGACGCTGACGAGGGACGGCTTCGCGGTGAACCCCAACCCGACCCAGGCGCTGTCGAAGTCGATCCCCGCCGGCGACGTCATCTCGACCAACCCCCCCGCGGGGAGCAAGCAGCTGCTCGGCGTCACGATCACCCTCACCGAGGCGGAGAACTCGACGACGGTGCCTGACCTGCTCGGCGAATCGGTCTCACAGGCCGAGCAGACGTTGTACAGCGACCACCTCGTCCCCGGGCTCGTGCGCGTCGTCCCCCCGACCAGGCCGGGATGCGCCGGCTACGTCTGCTACACGAACCCCGCGAGCGGGCAGACCGTGAACTGGTACACCAAGGTCGGCATCTTCGAGGGCACTCCGCCGGTGCCACCGACGACGGCGACGCTCGCCCCGACCACCACGGTGGCGACCTCGCCGACCGGCCTGACGGGCAACAGCGGGGCGGGCGCGACCGGCGGGACGACCGGCTCGACCGGCTCGGGGGTGACCGGCAACACCGGATCGGGGGCGACCGGCAACACCGGATCGGGGGCGACGGGCAGCACCGGATCGGGAACCACGGGGAACAGCGGATCGGGGGCCACCGGTACGACGGGGCCGACGACAGCCGGCTCGACGGGGCCGACGGCGGGAGGCACGGGGGTGACCGGCGCCTCCTCCGGCGGGCAAGCGGGCGGTTCTACGGGCGCCACGGGCGCGACGAGCTCCACGGGCGCGACGGGGACGACGCAGGCGACGGCGGCCGCCGCGGTGACTGTGGTGAGCGGCCCGGCTCCGGGACCGGGCAACGGGGCGACGCCGCCGGGTCCGGGCGCGGGCGCGGGGTCGACGGGTGCGCCGGGCCAGCCGCCGCCCGGTCGCGGGCCGGCAGGGCAGGGTCCTCCGGGGCGATCGGGCGACAACCGCGCGCACGGGCACGGAGCGGGCCGGCACGGACCCCACGCCGGGTAGGTCGCCGGAACACTGAGCAGCTCGACGCACACAGCGCCGACGGCGACGGACCGGACCGGCGGCGGTGCGGCGGCGGTGCGGCGGCGGTCCGGCGGCAGTCCGGCTGCGTCAGGACCCCGAGCCGGCTCCCACGCCACACATCGCGAGGAAATTGCCGAGCAGCTCGTGGCCGGCGGCGGTGAGGATCGACTCGGGGTGGAACTGGACCCCTTCGACGGGCAGCTCGCGGTGCCGCAGGCCCATCACGAGCCCGTCGGCGCTCCGGGCGCTCACCTCGAGGCGGGCCGGCACGCTCGATGCCTCGACGACAAGGGAGTGATAGCGCGTCGCCCGCAGCGGGTCGGGCAGGCCGGCGAAGACCCCCCGGCCGTCGTGGTGCACGAGGGAGGTCTTGCCGTGCATCAGCTCCGGGGCGCGCACCACCTCACCGCCGTAGAGCTCGCCGATGCACTGATGGCCGAGGCAGACCCCGAGCACGGGCCGCCCGGCCTCGCCGAAGCAGCGGATCGCCTCGCAGCTCACGCCGGCCTGCTCAGGCCGGCCCGGGCCGGGCGAGACCACCAGGGCGTCGAAGCCGGCGGCGAGCAGGTCCTCGGCGTTGGAGTCGTCGTTGCGCACGACGACCGGCTCGGCCCCGAGCTCGCCCAGGTACTGCACGAGGTTGTAGACGAAGCTGTCGTAGTTGTCGACCACGAGCACCCGCCGGCTCATGCCGGGCAGGCTACCGGGCGCCAGCGCGCCCCGACGGTAGGTCGGTATCCTGTCGGCCATGCCGGCGAGCACCTCCCGATCCCGCCAGGGCCGAACGCGCGACAGCCGCGAGGGCTCGGCGCGCGGCAACGGGCGCGTCACGCCTTCCAAGCGCTCGCACGAGCCGGGAGGCGGCCGCTACACCCCGCCCATCCCCCGCACGGTCAAGCGCTCCCCCCGCTGGTACCCCTGGCTGCTGATCGGCCTGCTGCTGATCGGCATCTTGTCGATCATCCTCAACTACACCTACGTCGCGCCGGGCAGCCCGAACAGCGGCTACCTCGTCGGCGGCATCCTGGCCATCCTGCTCGCGGCGCTGATGGCCACCCGTTACCGCTGAGCGTGGCCGTCCTACCCGCGGTGTCGCCGCGGCGCAGCCCCCCGCTGGAGCGCAGGCCGGACGTCCCGCAGCGCTGAGCGTCGCACCGCCCACCAACCAGCACGGAGCGTGGCTGACCCGCACGCTACGTAGTCACGCGTCGTACACGACCGGTCCACAATTGTGGACAGCCCGCGCCCGATCTGTGGACGACCAAGCGCTCGGCTCACCACGCTGCGCGCGTGCCCGACGGGATCAGTCGCCGGCCGCGACGGGAGCGAGGTCGAGGGTGAGCGGCAGCCGCCGCGCCGCCTCGGCGATGCTCGCCACCGGGAGGTCGAGCAGGCCCTCGACGACAAGGCGCTCGCCGCTCGCACGCCCGAGTCGGGCCGCGGGGACCCCGGCTGCCGCCGCGAGCTCGAGCAGCGCCGCAGCGTCGGGGGTGGCGACGACGACGCGCGAGGGTGACTCGGAGAACAGCTCGGCATGCGAGCCGACGCCGGTCACCTCGGCGCCGCAACCGCTGGCGACGGCCAGCTCGGCGAGGGCGATCGCCAGCCCGCCACCGGAGACGTCGTGCAGCGCGCTCACCACGCGCCTTGCCCCACCGGCGGTCTGGGCGGCGACCAGCCCGCGCACGAGCTCGGCGAGCGCCCGGTGCGCCTCGAGGTCGAGGGCGAACAGCCTGCCCCCGTGCGCCCCGTGCAGCTGCGCCCACGCCGAGCCACCGAGCAGCGCCTCGCCTCGCCCGAGCAGCACGAGCTCGTCGCCAGGCGCCATCGACAGCGCCGGAGGGCGGGTGGCGAGCACCTCGATCAGCCCGAGCACGGCGACCACCGGCGTCGGGTCGATGTCGGTCCCGTCGTGCTCGTTGTAGAGCGACACGTTGCCGCCGACCACGGGCACGCCGAGCGCCGAGCAGGCCTGTGCCATGCCGTCGATCGCCTCGGAGAGCTGCCACATCACCTCGGGGTGCTCGGGGTTGCCGAAGTTGAGGCAGTTGACGAGGGCGAGCGGGCGCGCCCCGGCGCAGGCCACGTTGAGCACCGACTCGGCGACCGTCGCCGCCGTGCCGCGGCGCGGGTCGAGGCGGCACCAGCCCGGGTTGGCGTCGGTCGAGAGGGCGAGCGCCTTCGTGCTCGGGGCGACGCCGGGGGCGGCGAGGCGCAGCACGGCGGCGTCGCCCTCACCCGGCCCGATCACCGTGTTGCAGAACAGCTGGTGGTCGTACTGTCGATACACCCAGGCGGGGTCGAGGACGAGCTCGAGCAGGTCGGCCGCGCAGTCCGGCGCCGGCAGCCCGGCGGGATCGAGGCCTTCGGCCTCCCGCGGCGGCGACATCGGGCGCTCGTAGCGGGGCGCGCCGGCGGACAGGCTGGCGGCGGGAAGCTCGGCGACGAGCGGGCCGTCACGCCCCTCACGAACGCGCAAGCGCCCGACGCCGTCCGCGTCAGGGGCCACGACGGTGCCGATCACCGTCGCCTCGACGCCGAAACGTGCGCACACCTGATGCACATCGCCGACCCGCTCCGGCTCGACGATCGGCGAGCATCCGCTCCTGGCTCTCGCTCGTCATCACCTCGACGGCTCGACATGCCCGGCTCGCGTCGTGGCACCGCGGAGACGTCGACCTCCATGCCGAGCCCGGCGCGGGCAGCCGCCTCGCTCGTCGCGCACGACAGCCCGGCACCGCCGAGGTCCTGCACGGCGACCACGAGGCCCCGCTCGACGAGCTCGAGGCAGGCCTCGATGAGCAGCTTCTCCTCGAACGGGTCGCCGACCTGCACGCTCGGCCGCTTCGACTCGCCCTCCGAGCCGAGGCCGGCCGAGGCGAGCACGCTCACACCGCCGATGCCATCACGGCCCGTGCGTGAACCGAGCAGCATGGCGAGGTTCCCCGGCCCGCTCGCCGCCGAGAGCACGAGGCGGTCGGCCGGCAGCACGCCGAGGCAGAACACGTTGACGAGCGGGTTGGCGCGATAGCCGTCGGAGAGCACGAGCTGCCCGCCGACGGTCGGCACCCCGACGGCATTGCCGTAACCGGCGATGCCGCGCACCACCCCGTCGAGGATGTAGCGGCTGCGCGCGTCGTCGAGCGGGCCAATGAACAGCGGGTCCATCAGCGCAATCGGGCGTGCCCCCATCGTGAAGATGTCGCGCAGGATGCCGCCGACGCCGGTCGCCGCGCCCTGATAGGGCTCGATCGCGGAGGGGTGGTTGTGGCTTTCGATGCGAAGCGCAACGGCCACCCCGTCGCCGACGTCGACGACGCCGGCGTTCTCCCCGGGTCCGACGAGCACGTGCGGCCCCTCGGTCGGCAAGCGACCGAGATGGGCTCGCGACGACTTGTACGAGCAGTGCTCGCTCCACATCACGGCGTACATCGCCAGCTCGACGTCGCTCGGCGACCGGCCGAGGATCCGGACGATCGATTCCATCTCACTGTCGGTGAGGCCCAACTCGCGATGTGGCGATTCAGGGCGCCGCGGTGCCTCGCCGGAGGGTGCTTTGTCCGTCCCAGGTGGTTGCATTGCCGCCGCCTCGGCTGTGTCGTCGCTCATTGATCCGGCACAGCGCGGCGCCGCGCACCGGCGAGCGCAGATGCTTTGCATTTCATTTTGATTTGAGCGATGATGTTCACATGGCACCCCCGAAGAAGCGTTCGACGATGACCTCGGAGCACAAGGCGGCGCTCGCCGCCGGCCGAGCACAGGGCCTGGCGGTGCGGCGATACCTCGAAGCACTGGAGCGGAACCGTCCGCGCCGTGGCAGGAGGCCGAGCAGCGATTCACTGCAGCGCCAGCTCGACGACGTCGAGACGAAGCTGCACGATGCGGATCCATTGAAGCGACTCCACCTCATCCAGCAGCGCAAGAGCCTGCAGGTGCGCCTCGCCGCCGACGACGGCACCGAGGACCTTTCCGGGCTCGAGAAGGCGTTCATCGAGGCTGCCTCGGAATATGGCGCTCGCAAGGGAATCGACTACTCGACGTGGCGCGAGGCCGGCGTACCGGCCGACGTGCTGCGCAAAGCGGGCGTGCAGCGCAGCTCGGTGAGCTGAGCCGCCTCACGCCGACACGCCGGTACGGGCGGCGTCGTTCGCGTACGCGCTCGCGGCAGCGACGAAGGAGCCGAACACCGGCCTGCCGTCCTCCGAGCCCACGAGCAGGTCCATCGCCCGCTCGGGGTGCGGCATGCAGCCCACCACGTTGCCGGCCTCGTTGGCCACCGCGGCGATGCCGGCGAGCGAGCCGTTCGGGTCGCCGTCGTAGCGCAACACGACCCGGGCCGTCGTCTCGAGGCGGCGCAGGGTCGCCGGGTCGCAGGTGAACCTGCCCTCGTAGTGGTTGATCGGCAGGCGCAGCACGGTTCCCGGCGCCAGGCCACCGGTGAGCACGTTGCCGCTCGACACGACCGTGCAGGGCACGGTCCGGCAGACAAAGCGCAGCCCGGCGTTCTTCGCCAGGGCACCGGGCAAGAGGCCTGCCTCGGTGAGCACCTGGAAACCGTTGCAGATCCCGAGCACCGGCGCGCCCGCCTCGGCGAGGACCGCCACCGCCGCCATCACCGGGGAGAAGCGGGCGATCGCGCCGGGCCGGAGGTAGTCGCCGTGGGCGAAGCCGCCCGGCAGGACGACGCCGCCGTAGCCGTCGAGGCGCTCCACGTCGTGCCAGACGAGCGCCGGCTCGGCCCCGCAGGCCTCGAGCGCCGACGCGACGTCGTGCTCGCAGTTCGAGCCGGGGAAGACGACGACGGCGATGCGGGGGCGGGTTGCGCCGGGGATCACGCCGAAGCTCCCGCCACCGGCTCGCCGGGCTCGTTCCCGCTCAGCGCGGCGAGCTCGAAGCGCTCGATCACCGGGTTGGCGAGCAGGCGCTCGCACAGCTCCTCGGCGACCGCACGCGCCTCGAGCGGGCCGGGCGCCTCGACGACGAAGCGGATCGCCTTGCCGACGGCGACCTCGGCCACGCCGGCGAAGCCGAGCGCCGGCAGCGCCCGCTCGATCGCCAGCCCCGCCGGGTCGGCGACACCCGGCCTGGCCCGTACTTCGGCACGGAAGGCGTAGCGGCTCATCGCGGCGCGACCCCCCACCAGTCCCCGAAGGGCAGCCCGGTCAGCAACTCGTAGGCCTCGATGTAGCGCTGGCGCGTCGGCGCGCACCACCTCGGGCGGCAGCGGTGGTGGCGGCGACTGCTTGTCCCAGCCGGTTCCGGCGACCCAGTCGCGCACCGGCTGCTTGTCGAACGAAGGGGGGCTGGCACCGGGTTTCCAGCCCTCGGCCGGCCAGAAGCGGCTCGAGTCCGGCGTGAGCACTTCGTCGCAGATCACCAGCTCCTCGTCGATCACACCGAGCTCGAGCTTGGTGTCGGCGACGACGATGCCCCGCCCGGCGGCGCGTGCCGCGGCGCGCCCGTAGACCGCCAGGCAGATCGTCGCGCGCCCGGCGGGCCAGCTCCTCGCCGACGAGCTCGCAGGCCTCGGCGAAGGAGAGGTTGACGTCATGCTCGCCCTCGCCTCCCTTGGTCGAGGGGGTGAACATCGGTACCGGCAGGGCGTCGGCCTCGCGCAGGCCCGCCGGGAGCGGCTCGCCGTGCACGGTGCCGCTCTGGCGGTACTCCTCCCAGGCCGATCCGGCGAGGTAGCCGCGCACGATGCACTCGATCGGCAGCATCTCGGCGCGCCGCACGAGCATCGCCCGCCCCGCGAGGTCGCCGATCTCGGCGGACTCCGGCGGCAGGTCGGCCGGGTCGGCGGACACGAGGTGATTGGGGGCGACGTCGGACAGCTCGGCGCACCAGAACGCCGTCATCGCGGTCAGCACCCGCCCCTTGTCGGGGACCGGCTCGGCGAACACCCGGTCGAAGGCCGAGATGCGGTCCGAGGCGACGATGACGAGCTGTCCGCCACCGGCGTCGAAGACGTCGCGCACCTTGCCGGAGTAGAGCAGGGCCAGCATCAGCCGCCCTCGCCGTTGCGCTCGCCGGTCCGGGTCCCGCTGGGCTCGTCGCGTTCGCCGTCGTGCGCCGCGCCGGGCCCGTCCGACCCGCCCGGCCCGTCCGACCCGCCGGCCTGCGCCGGCTCGTGCCGCTCGAGCGCCTCGACGGCGCGCGTGGCGTGGCGCAGGCTGCGAGCGAGGTCGAAGGCCGACTCGAGCACGGCTGCGGTCGCGTCATGGCCGAGCAGCCCGGCGAGCTCGGGGTCCGCGGCGAGCACGGCGCGCAGCGGCTCGTGCCGCTCGAACGCAGCGCGCGGCGGCGCGCTGCACGACGCGGTAGGCGCCGTCGCGGCTCGCCCCGGCCTCGACGAGGGCGAGCAGCACGGCCTGGGAGAAGACGAGCCCGAGGCTCCCCTCGAGCAGGTTCTGGCGCATTCGTGCCTCGTTCACGACGAGCCCGTCGATCAGGCGCGCCGCCCGGCGCAACGCGTAGTACGCGAGCAGGCTCGAGTCCGGCAGCACGACCCGCTCCACCGAGCTGTGGGAGATGTCACGCTCGTGCCAGAGCGCGACGTCCTCGAGCCCGGGCTGGAGGTTGGCGCGCAGCAGCCGGGCGATGCCGCACAGCCGCTCGCTCGTGATCGGGTTGCGCTTGTGCGGCATGGACGAGGAGCCCTTCTGCCCGGTGCCGAAGGCCTCCTCGACCTCGCCGATCTCGCTCTGCTGCAATAGCCGCAGCTCGGTGGCGATCGCCTCGACGGTGGCCCCGGACGAAGCGCACGCGTACAGGTACTCGGCGTGGCGGTCGCGGGCGATCACCTGGCTGGCGGGGACGGGCTCGAGCCCGAGGGCGTGACAGACGAGCTCCTCGACGCGGGGGTCGAGGTTGGAGTAGGTGCCGACCGCCCCGGAGAGCTTGCCGACGGCGACGGCCGCCCGCGCCCGGCGCAGGCGATCACGGTCGCGGTCGACCTGCAGGGCGAACAGCGCCATCTTGGCGCCGAAGGTCGTCGGCTCGGCGTGAATGCCGTGCGTGCGGCCGAGCATCGGCGTCGTTGCGTGCCGCCTCGCCTGCTCGGCGAGGGCGTCGTAGAGGGCGCCCGCCGCACCGACGAGCAGGTCCGCCGCCTGCACGAGGCACAGCGAGAGCGCAGTGTCGACGACGTCGGAGGAGGTGAGGCCGTAGTGCACGAAGGCGCCGGCGGGAGGGCCGATCGCCTCCTGCACGACGTCGACGAAGGCGGCCACGTCGTGGTCGGTGACCTGCTCGCGCGCCGCTACGGCGGCGACAAAGGCGGCATCGACGCGCGGGCGCGCGCGCACGGATCGCCGCGGCGTGCTCGGGCGGCAGGTAGCCGAGCTTGGCGAGCGCCTCGGCGGCGAGGATCTCGACCTCGAGCCAGCGCTCGAGGCGCGCCTCGTCGGTGAACAGTGCCGCCATCTCCGGCAGCGAGTAGCGAGCGATCACCAGCGCTCCCTCGGTGCGCCGGCGCGGGCCTGCGTCCCGCCGGGGGCGGGCGCGCCCGGGCCGCCGACGCCGGCGCCGCCCGCGGCGCCCGGCCCGCCGTGCGCGGCCTGCGCCTGCGCCTGCGCCGTTGCGGCGATGTCGGTGCGGTACTGCACGCCGTCGAAGCCGACGCGCCCGACGGCGTCGTAGGCACGAGCCCGCGCCGTCGCGAGGTCGGCGGCGAGGGCGGTCACCGCGAGCACGCGACCGCCGGCGGTGCGCAGCACGCCCTCGGCATCGCGGGCCGTGCCGGCGTGGAAGACCGTCACCCCCTCGACCGTACCGGCTTGCTCGATGCCCTCGACGACAGCGCCGGTCTCGGGATGCTCGGGGTAGCCCGGCGCGGCGAGCACGACGCACACCGAGGCGCTCGGCGGCGACGGCTCCGGGTCGCGTACGCGCCCTTCGGCTGCGCCGCGCAGCAGCGCGGCGACGTCACCGGCGACGCGGCCGAGCACCACCTCGGTCTCGGGGTCGCCGAAGCGGACGTTGTACTCGAGCAGCTTCGGTCCCGACTCGGTGAGCATGCACCCGGCGTAGAGCACGCCGCGGTAGTCGATCCCGAGCCGGCGCAGGCGCGCCGCGGTCGGCTCGACGATCCGTTCCATGATCTCGTCGACCACCCGCGGCCCGGCGACAGGGACCGGCGAGTACGCCCCCATCCCGCCGGTGTTCGGCCCGCTGTCCCCGTCGCCGAGGCGCTTGTGGTCCTGCGCCGGCGGGAGCGGCACGAGGCGGCGCCCGTCGCACAGCACGAGCAGTGACACCTCGGGGCCGGACAGGGCCTCCTCGATCACGACCCGCCGCCCGGCCTCGCCGAAGGCGTCACCGGCGAGCTTGGCACGCACGTCTGCCACCGCCTCGCCGAGCTCCTCGGTGACGAGCACGCCCTTGCCGCCCGCAAGGCCGTCGGTCTTCACGACGTAGGGACCGGGCAGGCTCTTCAGGAAGGCGATCGCCGACTCGATCTCGTCGTCAGGGTTGCTGCTGCCGCCGGCGCCGACGCCGCCGCCGCCGCCGAAGGCGGCGTAGCGCGCGGTCGGCACGCCGGCCTCGTCGCAGAGGCGCTTCATGAAGGCCTTCGAGCCCTCGAGGCGCGCCCCGTCCACCCCGGGGCCGAGCACGACCCGCCCGAGGGCGCGCAGCTGGTCGGCCAGGCCGTCGACGAGCGGCTGCTCGGGGCCGATCACGAACAGGTCGGCGCGGATCTCGAGCGGCGAGGCGTCGCTGCGCGAGATGCGCTGGCCCTGCGGCGAGCGGCCCTCGGTGCCCGGGTTGCCGGGGGCGACGACGACGTCTTCGGATCGCGCCAGCGCGAGCGCCAGCGCGTGCTCGCGCGCGCTCCGGAGCCGACGACGCAGACGGTCACGGCTCAGGCGGCGACGCGCACGAACTGGTCGCGGCCCGGGCCGACGCCGACGAAGGTGACCGGCACCCCGGCGTGCTCGGCGACGAGCTCGACGTAGCGACGCGCCGCGGGCGGCAGGTCACCGGCGCTCGTCGCTGCCGAGAGGTCCTCGCGCCAGCCGCGCAGCGTCTCGTAGACCGGGCGCACCCGGTGCAGCACCGACTGGTGGTAGGGGAAGCGCGAGAGGCGCTCGCCCCCGTCCTCGTAGGCGACGCAGACCTGCAGGGTGTCGAGATCCGAGAGGACGTCGAGCTTGGTGAGGGCGATCTCGGAGAGCGAGTTCAGGCGCACGGCGTGGCGCAACATCACGAGGTCGAGCCAGCCGGGCCGCCGGCGTCGCCCGGTGTTCGTGCCGTACTCGTGGCCGCGTTCGACGAGCCGGTCGGCCAGCTCGCCGAAGACCTCGGTCGGGAACGGGCCGGCGCCGACGCGGGTGACGTAGGCCTTGGCGATGCCGACGACGCGGGTGATGTCGCGCGGCCCGATGCCCGCCCCGACGCAGGCGCCGCCCGCCGTCGGGTTGGAGGAGGTGACGAAGGGATAGGTGCCGTGGTCGAGGTCGAGGTAGGTCGCTTGCGCTCCCTCGAGCATGACGTGCTGGCCGGCCTCGAGGGCCTCGTGGACGAGGCTCACCGTGTCGGTGATCCGCGGCGCGAGGCGAGGGGCGAGCTCGCTCGAGGTAGCGGTCGAGGATCTCGCTCTCCTCGAGGGCGAGGCGGTTGTAGACCTTGGCCAGCACGGCGTTCTTCTCGCGCAGCACCACGGCGAGCTTCTGGCGGAAGATCTTCTCGTCGAGCAGGTCCTGCACGCGAAGCCCGACGCGGGTCGCCTTGTCGGCATAGGTCGGGCCGATCCCGGACTTGGTCGTGCCCAGCTTGTTCTTCCCGAGGTAGCGCTCGGTCGCGCGGTCGATCTCGTAGTGGTACGGCATGATCAGGTGGGCGTTTCCGGAGACGACGAGGCGGCTCGTGTCCACGCCGCGTGCCTCGAGCGCGTCGCACTCGGCGACGAGCACCGCCGGGTCGACCACGACGCCGTTGCCGATCACCGGGACGATGTGCGGGTAGAGCACCCCCGATGGCACCAGCTTGAGCGCGAAGTGCTCGCCGTCGACGACGATCGTGTGCCCGGCGTTGTGGCCCCCCTGGTAGCGCACGACCATGTGCATGTCGGCAGCAAGGAGATCGGTGAGCTTTCCCTTGCCCTCGTCGCCCCACTGCGTCCCGACCACCACGGTCGCAGGCACGCCGTGCCCCTCCTCAGACCTTCACCGGGTGCGCCGGTGCGTGGATGGCGAGCCGGCGAGCGCTGCTCGTGTGCTGCATCGGTCCCTCCGCTCGGCTCCGCCCAAGCGGCGCTCGGGACGCCGAATCGTACCCGTGGACCGGAGCGGTCCCGCCCCGCTGGGGCCGGCCACTGCCGAGCGGCCGGGCCTACGCCCCCTCGGCGGCCGCTCGCAGCGCCGCGAGGTCGAGCTTCCTCATGCCGAGCAGGGCACGCATGGCTCGCGTCCGGCGGCCCTCGTCCGGGTCGCTCATCAGCTCGACGAATCCCGCCGGCACGACCTGCCAGGAGAGGCCGAAGCGGTCCTTCAGCCAGCCGCACTGACTCTCCTCGCCACCGTCGGTGAGCCGCTTCCAGTAGTAGTCCACCTCCTCCTGGTCGGCGCAACCGATGACGAAGGAGATCGCCTCGTCGAAGTGGAACTGCGGGCCGCCGTTGAGCGCCACGAACTCCTCGCCGTCGAGCTCGAACTGCACGGTGAGCACCGTTCCGGCGGGGCGCGGTCCGGCCTCGGTGTAGTGCGAGACGCTCGTGATGCGCGAGTTGGGGAAGACCGAGACGTAGAACTCGGCCGCCTCCTCGGCCTGGGTATCGAACCACAACATCGGCGTGATGATCGGCATGTCGTTCTCCTTGTCTGGTCCCGAAGGTTGTCTGGTCCCGAAGGTTCGGCCGATCCCGAAGGTTCCTCTGGTGCCGAATGGTCCCGGCTCCGTAGACGGCGCAACCGTTCGCCGCTCATCGGCGCGTGGCCTGGACACGGTGCAGCACCCCTGACGGCGGCAGGTTGCGAAGCGTCTGCCGCCGGCGGGCGGTGCTGCACCGCCCGCCCGAGGCCGACGCGGGGCTCAGTCGGTCGACCCGGGCTTGGCCCCCATCACGAGCTGCCCGTCGCGAGCCTCGACGAGCACGGTGTCGCCGTCGTGGAAGGTCCCCTCCAAGACGGCCATGGCGAGGGTGTCGCCGAGGTCGCGCTGGATCACCCGCTTGAGCGGCCGGGCGCCGAACACCGGGTCATAGCCGCGCTCGGCCAAGAGCTCGCGCGCCTCGGGCGTTACCTCGAGGCCGAGCCGGCGCTGCTCGAGGCGCTGCGCGAGCTCCCGCAGCTGGATGTCGACGATCTTGCCGAGGTCCTCGCGCCGCAACGGCTGGAAGCGGACGATCTCGTCGATGCGGTTGACGAACTCCGGCTTGAAGTAGTCGATCGGCTCGCCCTGCAGGTTGGAGGTCATGATCAGCACCGTGTTGGTGAAGTCGACCGTCCGGCCCTGGCCGTCGGTGAGCCGCCCGTCGTCGAGCACCTGCAGGAGCACGTTGAACACGTCGGGGTGGGCCTTCTCGATCTCGTCGAGCAGCACCACGGCGTAGGGGCGGCGGCGCACCGCCTCGGTGAGCTGGCCGCCCTCCTCGTAGCCGACGTAGCCGGGGGGCGCGCCGAGGAGGCGGGCGACGGTGTGCTTCTCCTGGTACTCGCCCATGTCGATGCGCACCATGGCGCGCTCGTCGTCGAAGAGGAAGTTGGCCAGCGCCCGGGCGAGCTCGGTCTTGCCGACCCCGGTCGGGCCGAGGAAGAGGAACGACCCGATCGGCCGGTGCGGGTCCGACAGGCCCGCCCGGCTGCGGCGGATGGCGTTGGCGACGACGTGCACGGCCTCGTCCTGGCCGACGACGCGCTCGTGCAGCACGTCCTCCATGCGCACGAGCTTGGCGAGCTCGGACTCGAGCAGCCGGGTGACGGGCACGCCCGTCCAGCGCGAGACCACCTCGGCGATGTCCTCGGCGTCGACCTCCTCCTTCAGCATGCGCTGCTCGGCCTGCAGGCGCGCCAGGCGCTGGGTGGCCTCGTCGATGCGCCGCTCGAGCTCGGGCAGCTCGCCGTAGCGGATCTGGGCGGCTGCGCCGAGGTTGCCCTCGCGCTCCTCGCGCTCGGCCTGGGCGCGGCGCTCCTCGAGCTCGCCCTTCAGGTTGCGGATGGCGGTGATCGCCTCGCGCTCCGAGCTCCAGTGCGCGGTCATCGCGTTCAGCTGCTCGCGCAGGTTGGCGAGCTCCTCCTCGATCTTCTCCCGCCGCTCGCGGGCCGAGACGTCCGTCTCGTCGGCCAGCGCGACGCGCTCGATCTCGAGCTGGCGGATGCGACGCGAGACGACGTCGATCTCGGTCGGCATCGAGTCGATCTCGATGCGCAGCCGGCTCGCCGCCTCGTCGACGAGGTCGATCGCCTTGTCCGGGAGGAAACGGCCCGTCACGTAGCGGTCGGAGAGCACCGCAGCCGCGACGAGCGCGGCGTCCTGGATGCGCACGCCGTGGTGCACCTCGTAGCGCTCCTTCAGGCCGCGCAGGATGGCGATCGTGTCCTCGACGCTCGGCGGGCCGACGTAGATCGGCTGGAAGCGGCGCTCGAGGGCGGCGTCCTTCTCGACGTGCTTGCGGTACTCGTCGAGCGTGGTGGCGCCGACGAGGCGCAGCTCGCCGCGGGCCAGCATCGGCTTGATGATGTTGCCGGCGTCCATCGCCCCCTCGGCGGCGCCTGCGCCGACGATGGTGTGCAGCTCGTCGACGAAGGTGATGATCTCGCCCTCCGAGTCGGTGATCTCCTTCAGCACTGCCTTGAGGCGCTCCTCGAACTCGCCGCGGTACTTGGCCCCGGCGACCATCGAGGCGAGGTCGAGCGCCACGACGATCTTGTTCTTCAGGCCTTCGGGGACGTCACCCTCGACGATGCGGTTGGCCAGCCCCTCGACGATCGCCGTCTTGCCGACGCCCGGCTCGCCGATCAGCACGGGGTTGTTCTTCGTCCGGCGGGAGAGCACCTGGATGACGCGGCGGATCTCCTCGTCCCGGCCGATCACCGGGTCGAGCTTGCCCTGGCGGGCGAGCTCGGTGAGGTCCCGGCTGTAGCGCTCGAGGGCGCGGTACTGCTCCTCGGGCTGCTGGGAGGTGACGCGGTGGCTGCCGCGGACCTCGCGGAGCGCGGCGAGCAGCTTGTCCTGCTCGACGCCGATCACGGGCGCCAGGGCGAGCAGCAGGTGCTCGACGGAGAGGTACTCGTCGCCGAGGTCGCGCTGGAACTCGAAGCGCCTTGTCGAAGGCGTCGCGCAACCGGCGCGACATCGTCGGCTGGGTCGCCGCCGTAGGCCTTGGGCAGCTTGGTGAGCTCGTCGTTGAGCTTGTTGCGCACGCTGAGCGGCGCAACGCCGACCCGGTCGAGGATCGGCACCGCGACCCCGCCATCCTGGCCGAGCGCGGCGAGCAACAGGTGCTGCGGCGTCCACCTCGGCATGATGGGAGGACTCGGCCATCTGCGAGGCGGACTGCAGCGCCTCCTGGGTCTTCAGTGTCCAGCGGTTCGGGTCAAGTGCCATGTCAGTGTCGGTTCTTTCGGAAGAGTGATCGGGGTCGGGTCCCGGCCGTGGGTGGCGGGACCGTCACGGTCGCCAGCGGGCCGGCAGGCGCTCGGCGCGCACCGGGACCAGGTCGCGGCGGTACTGGCGGTGCGTCGCGTCGACCGCGGCGCGCGGCCGCACTCCTCGGCCTGCTGCAGGTCGCCGGCGAGCTTCTCCAGCTGGCGCTCGAGCGCGAGGATGCGACGCACGCCCTCGAGATTGACCCCGGAATTGGTCAGCTCCTGGATCTTGCGCAGGCGAGCGATGTCGGAGTCGGAGTAACGCCGCGTCCCGCCGATGGTGCGCGCCGGGTCGAGCAGCCCCTTGCGCTCGTAGATGCGCAGGGTCTGGGGGTGGACGCCGGCGAGCTCGGCGGCGACGGAGATGACGTACACCGCCCTCGTTGCGGCGAAACCGTCGTCGTATCTGGCACTCATCGGCATCACACCTGCAGGTAGTCACGCGGCGAGCTGTGCGTCGCCGCGGCGAGCGCCTCGAGAGCGCTGCGCTCCTGGGGCGTGAGCTGGGAGGGCGAAGGCACGGCGATCTCGACGGTGACAAGGAGGTCGCCGCGCTGGTTGCCTTGCCCGAGCCCGTGGTCGCGGACGCGGAAGGTACGCCCGTTGCGTCGTGCCGGCGGGGATCTTCAGGCTGACCGAGCGGCCTTCCAGGCTCGGCACGGTGATCGTCGCCCCGAGGGCGGCCTCGGCAAAGGTCACCGGCACCGTGAGGGTGAGGTCGCGCCCGCGCCGCCCGAAGAGCGGGTGCGCCTTGACGCGAACCGTGACGAAGAGGTCGCCGGCTGGGCCGCCGTTGCGCCCCGGCTCGCCACGTCCCTTGGCGCGGATCCGCTGGCCGTCCTCCACGCCCGGCGGGATGCGCACCTTGACCTGGCGCTGCCGGCGCTCGACGCCGGTCCCGAAGCACGTCGGGCAGGGGTCGACGATCTTGGTCCCGCGCCCCCGCACTCCGGGCAGGGCGAGGAGAGCGAGAACAGGCCCTGGTTGTCGTTGAGCACCCCGGTGCCGCCGCATCGCGGGCAGGTCACCGGTGCGCTGCCCGGACGCGACCCGCTGCCCCCGCAGGTGCGGCAAGTGGCGTGGCTGGTCACGTTGACCGAGGTGACGATCCCCTCGATCGCCTCGTCGAAGGAGAGGTGCAGCTCCGCCTCGAGGTCGGCGCCGCGCTGGGGCCCCGTGCCGGGCGCCTGGCGGCGCCGCCCGGGGCCACCGGGCTGGCGGAAGATCCCGGTGAACAGGTCACCGAGGTCCTCGACCCGGAAGTTGCCGAAGCCCGCGCTCGGGCCACCGTTGCCCCCACCGAAGACGTTGCCGACGGGACCGAGGCGGCGGACCTCGTCGTACTCCTTGCGCTTGGCGGGGTCGCCGAGCACGTCGTAGGCGGCGGAGATCTCCTTGAAGCGGTCCTCGCTGCCCGGGTGGGTGTCGGGGTGGTACTGCTTGGCGAGCTTGCGGTAGGCGCGCGTCAGGTCCTTCTCGCTCGCCTGCTGCGAGACTCCGAGGACCTTGTAGTAATCGGTCTCGAACCACTCACGCTGAGGCGCCAGCTCAGCCCCTCACCTTCACCATCGCCGGGCGGAGCACCCGCCCCTTCAACAGGTATCCGGCGCGCATCACCTCGTCGACGACGGCCTCGCCGGAATCGTGCTCCCCCGAGGCCTCGCCGGCCGGCTCGGGCACGTGCGCGACCGCGTCGTGCACCGTGGGGTCGAAAGCGACTCCCACGGCGTCGATGCGCTCGAGGCCCTCCTTGGCGAGGGTGTCCCGCAGCAGGTTCCCCACCTGGACGAGCGCCGAGCGCGCCTCGCCGGCCGCCGGCTGCGCCGTGGTCTCGCCGTCGTCCGCGCCACCGGCGCCTGCGCCTGCGGCACCGTTGCTCGCCGCTCCGCCCGCGCCGAGGTGCGCCAGGGCGAGGTCGAGGGCGTCGAGCACGGGAAGCAACCGCTCGAGCAGCGACTCGCTGGCGCGCGAGCGCACCTCGGCGAGCTGGCGGTCGGTGCGCTTGCGGAAGTTCTCGAAGTCGGCCTGCAGGCGGCGCAACGCGTCCAGGTACTCGTCGCGCTCGGCCAGCGCCTTCACGAGCAGGTGCTCGTCGAGCGCCGCGCCGATGTCCTGCCCGGTCGCCGCGGCGCGGGCGACGCTCGGGAAGAAGGCGTCCATCTCGTCGTCGGTGCGCGCGCCGTCGCCGCCGTCGGCCGCCGGGCCGTCGTCACCGAAGGTGCCGTCGGCCACGCCGTCCGGCTGCTCGCCGGCGACGCCGCCGGCAGCGCCGCCGTGGGCGGTAGCGCCGGCAGCGGGCTCGCGCTCGGTCGCCACCGCGGTCGCAGCGGCCGCGGCGATGGCGTCGGAAAGGTCGGGCTGTGCCGCCTCGGCCTCCTCGTCGTCGCGCACGTAGGCGTCGCGACCCCAGGACGGCTCGCCGCCGCTCCCGTTGTCTCGATGGCCGTTGCCCGAGCCGCCGCCCGAGCCGCCGTGCTCGGACGAGCGCCGGGACCCCGCGTGCGACCCGTGGTCCCTCGGGCTCATGAGCGCTCGCCGGTCGGCTCGTCGACGATCTCCGCGTCGACGACCTCGTCGTCGCTCGCCGCCTGCTGGCCGCCGCCGGAGGCAGCGTTGCCGTTGGCGGTGGCGCCGCCGGGCGACGACTGGCTGTACAGCCGCTCGGCGAGGGTCTGGCTCGTCGAGGCGAGACGGTCGGTCGCCGTCTTCACGGCCTCGACATCGCTGCCGGCGAGCGCCTCGCGCACGGCCTTCACCGCCGACTCGACATTGGACTTCTCGTCGTCGGTGATCTTGTCGCCGGCGTCCTTCATCAGCTTCTCGATGCGGTGGACGAGCGAGTCGGCCTGGTTGCGGACCTCCGCTTCCTCGCGGCGGCGGCGGTCCTCCTCGGCATGCTGCTCGGCGTCGCGCAGCATCCGGTCGATGTCGTCCTTCGGAAGCGACGACTGGCCGGTGATCGTCATCGACTGCTCCTTGCCCGTGGCCCGGTCCTTGGCCGAGACGTGCACGATGCCGTTGGCGTCGATGTCGAAGGTCACCTCGATCTGCGGCATGCCCTGCGGGGCGGGTGGCAGGTCGACGAGCTGGAACTTGCCGAGCGTCTTGTTGAACATCGCCATGTCGCGCTCGCCCTGCAGCACGTGGATCTCGACCGACGGCTGGTTGTCCTCGGCGGTGGTGAACACCTCCGAGCGCTTGGTCGGGATCGTCGTGTTCCGCTCGATGAGGCGGTGCATGATGCCGCCCTTGGTCTCGATGCCGAGGCTGAGCGGGGTGACGTCGAGCAGGAGGACGTCCTTCACCTCGCCCTTCAGCACTCCGGCCTGGATCGCCGCGCCGATGGCGACGACCTCGTCGGGGTTGACGCCCTTGTGCGGCTCCTTGCCCGTCAGGCTCTGCACGAGGTCCTGGATCGCCGGCATGCGGGTCGAGCCGCCGACGAGCACGACGTGGTGGATGTCGGAGGTGGCGATGCCGGCGTCCTTGATCGCCTGCTCGAACGGCCCACGGCAGGCCTCGACGAGGTCCTCGGTCAGCTCCTGGAACTTGGCACGGGTGAGCTTGACGTCGAGGTGCTTGGGCCCGTCGGCCGTGGCGGTGATGAACGGCAGGTTGATCGTCGTCTCCTGCACCGCCGAGAGCTCGATCTTGGCCTTCTCCGCGGCCTCCTTGAGGCGCTGGGTGGCCATCTTGTCGTTGGAGAGGTCGACGCCCTCGGTGTCCTTGAAGGTCTTGACGAGCCAGTCGATGACCCGCTGGTCCCAGTCGTCGCCGCCGAGGTGGGTGTTGCCGGCGGTCGACTTCACCTCGAAGACGCCCTCGCCGATGTCGAGGACCGAGACGTCGAAGGTGCCGCCGCCGAGGTCGAAGACGAGGATCGTCTGGTCCGCGCCCTCCTTGTCGAGCCCGTAGGCGAGCGCGGCCGCGGTCGGCTCGTTGATGATGCGCAGCACCTCGAGCCCGGCGATCGTGCCGGCCTCCTTGGTGGCGGTGCGCTGGGCGTCGTCGAAGTAGGCCGGGACGGTGATCACCGCCTGGGTGATCGTGTCACCGAGGAAGGCCTCGGCGTCCCGCTTCAGCTTCTGCAGGATGCGCGCGGAGATCTCCTGCGGCGTGTACTTCTTGCCGTCGATGTCGATCGTCCAGCTCGTTCCCATGTGGCGCTTCACCGAGCGGATCGTGCGCTCCGGATTGGTGATCGCCTGGCGCTTGGCGACCTCGCCGACGAGCACCTCGCCGGACTTCGCGAACCCGACCACCGAAGGGGTGGTGCGGCTGCCCTCGGCGTTGGGGATCACCGTGGGCTCGCCACCTTCGAGCACGCTGACGACCGAGTTCGTCGTCCCGAGGTCGATGCCGACCGCCTTCGCCATGGAGGCTCCTCTCATGTGTTGTCGCTGCTCTCGTTGCTTGCTGTCGTTGCCGTCGTTGACCGCTGCCGGTCGTGTTGCTCCGGTCACACGATCGGTCGGACCGCTGGCGGCGATCCTCGTGCCGTGCCCGGGGGCCGGCCGTCGATCAGCAGTATAAGGAAGTTGAGCGCGGTGTTGTCAGGGTCGGATGCTGCCAGCAACCTACGCGACGCTGCCGGACCTGCGGCCTGCGACTCGTGGGCCGGGAGGCGTCGCGGCGGGAAAGCTGGGTCGGAGATGCTGGGTTTAGCGTGTGAGCAAACTGTGGCGGCGCCGAAGTAGCCTGCGGTCCGGTAGTGCTTCTTCTTCGCGGAGAGCATTGGGGCTACGCCGATCGAGCGTTGCACGGGCCCGGTCCACAGCTCCACGAGCAGGGAACTTCAAGGGGGCCCTCGCTCTCCACGGGGGTGCCTCGGGGGGCGGGGCCTGTCACCATCGCCTCCCGAGGCACTTGCTTTCACCCCGGATCGGCGGTGCGGATCCAGATCGACACGAGGGCGGGCTGCACGGAGCGGCAGACGGCCTCGACCAGCTGGTCGCTCACCGCGGCGAGGTCGACCTCGTCGCGCAGGCGCGCCGCGAAAGCGGCCACGGTCGCCTCGGCGTCGTAGCGGGGACGGTTGAAGCGGCGGTCGACCGCACCCTGCACCCGGCGGCGCAACGGGTTGAACAGCGCCGCGGCGACGAGCGTGGAGGCCGCAACGCCGACCGACGAGGAGAACGGGAGCACGCGCGTACCGAGGGTGACGATCCCGGCGTACACCCCGACAAGGGCCGCGCTGAGGATGACGTAGGAGAGCGTGCGGCTGACGAGGCGATCGATCTCATAGAGCCGGTAGCGCAAGATGGCGACGCCGACGCACACCGGGGTGGGCGAGGGCGGCGATCGGCACACCACCCACGCCGAGCGCGAGCACGATGGCACCCAGCACACCAGCCGGGTAGCGGGCGACGAGTCGCCACCGGGCGCGCTCCGCGCGTGCCGTCATGCTCTCCTCCATGGCCCCCTCGTTCGGCCGCCGAGCGCTGCGCGGGGAACCGTACGCCTGGGACGTTCCGGCAACGTTACGGACGCCGGCCCCGGCCGCGGGTGCCAGCCTCCCCGGCGCCCCGGCGAGTTCCGCCCGGGACCGCGACGCCGCCGGTCAGTCCTCGGCGGCAACCAGGGCGTCGAAGGCGGCGTCGAGCTCCTCGTCGATCGCCTGTCGGGACGGGTCGGCGTCGCGCCAGGCCAGCATCTCGCGCGCGCCGGCGGCGAAGGGGATGGTGGCGTGCCATCCCGTGGCGATGCGCCGGATCTTGGAGTTGTCGAAGACGACGGAGTGCGCCTTGTCGCCGACCAGCCCGGGGCCGAGCGAGGGCACGGCGCGGGCGATGCGTTCCGAGGTGACGTGCACGAGCCGCGCCTCGGTGCCCGCCGCAGCGGCGAGCTCGGACGCGATGTGGTCCCAGGTGAGCGCCTCGTCGGAGGTGATATGGAACGCCTCGCCGATCGCCCGACGGTCGCCCAGCAGGGGGACGAAGGCGCGGGCGAAGTCGTCGTGGTGGGTGAGCACCCACAGCGAGGTGCCGTCACCCTGGACGACGGCCGGCTTGCCCCGCCGCATCCGCTCGACCGCCGTCCACCCACCGACGACCGGGATCCGCGTCCGGTCGTAGGTGTGCGAGGGCCTGACGATCGTCGCCGGGAAGCCGTGCTCGCGAAAAGCCTCGACGAGGAGGTCCTCACAGGCGATCTTGTCCCGGGAGTACTGCCAGAACGGGTTGCGCAAGGGGGTCGACTCGGTGATCGGCAGGTGTGGCACCGGCTTGGCGTAGGCCGACGCCGAGCTGATGAAGACGTACTGACCGACGCGGCCGGAGAGGGCGTCGACGTCGAGCCGGACGTGCTCGGGGAGGTAGGCGACGAACTCGACGACGACGTCGAAACCTTGGTCGGCCACCAGTCGTTCCAGCGTCCCACGCTCGCGCACGTCGCCGGAGACGTGCCGCGCACCCGGCGGGACCTCGCGCAGCGACGTCAGCCCGCGGTTGAGCAGGGTCACCTCGACGCCGGCCTCGAGCGCCCGGCGAGCACACGCCGAGCTGATCACGCCGGTCCCGCCGATGAACAGCACCTCGAGCCCGTTCACGCCGCCTCCTGCACCGAGCGGCTGCTCCGATGCGGGCCGCGGCGCGGCCGCTCAGCGTACCGAGCGGCTGCCGTGGTGACCGGGAATCAGGCAGGGACCGGCTGCGGGGGCGGCGGGCCCACGTAGCGCGAGGTCGGGCGGATCAGGCGGTTGTCCGACGCCTGCTCGAGGATGTGCGCGCACCACCCCACCGCCCGGCCGATGGCGAAGGTCGGCGTGAAGAGCGGGCGCGGGATGCCGCACTGCTGCATGACCACCCCGGCGTAGAACTCGACGTTGGCGTAGAGCTCACGGTCGGGCTTGAGCTCGCGCAGCACCGAGACCACCGTCGACTCGACGTGCTCGGCGAGCTCGATCAGCGGGCCGCCGAGCTGGCGCGCCGTCTCTTTCATCAGCTCGGCCCGCGGATCGAGCGTCTTGTAGACGCGGTGGCCGAAGCCCATGATCCGCTCGCCTCGCTCGACGCGCTCGCGCACGTAGGACTCGGCACGCCCCTGCTCGGCGATCTCGTCGAGGGCGTCGAGGGCCCGGCTCGGTGCTCCGCCGTGCAGCGGCCCCGAGAGGGCCCCGATCGCGGCGCAGATGGCCGAGGGGACGTCGGCCCCGGTCGAGGTGACGACGCGGGCGGTGAACGTCGAGGCGTTGAGGCCGTGGTCGATCGTGCAGACGAGGTAGCGCTGGAGCGCTCGCACCTGCTCCGGCTCGGGGTCGGTGCCGGTGAGCTGGCGCAGGTAGTCCGCCGCGACGCCGAGCTCGGGACGCGGCCCGACCGGCTCCTCGCCGCGTCCGAGGCGCCACAGCGACGCAACCAGCGCCGGCAGCGCCGCGGCGACGCGCATGCCGTCCCGGCGCACCCCGGCAGGGTCGAGGTCCGTCGTCGCGGCGAAGCCGCCGGCGGCGCCGAGCACCGACAGCGCCGCCGACAGCTGGCGCAGCGGCTCGGAGCCCGGCGTGGCGGCGGCGATGTTCGGGAGCGTCGAGGCGACGGCCGACGGCACGGCGCGCCACGGACGCAGCTCGGCGCGGAATGCGGCGCCCTCCTCCGGGCCGGGGAGCGCCCCGTCGACGAGCAGCCTCCACACGTCCTCGAACGAGCTGCTGCGCGCCAGGTCGACCGCCGAGTACTGGCGGTAGTGGTAGAAGCCCTCGAGCCCGCGGACCCCTCCGAGCGCCGTGTCGGTGGCGACGACACCCTCGAGGCCGCGCGGCGCGGGCTCCACGGTCAGGGCTACCGGACGTGAAGGCGCGGGCACGTCGAACATCTTGTTCACTGGCTCAACAACTTGTCAATGTTGATCAATCAATATAGATTCGGCCTTCATGGCGGAGCGCATCGACACGGCCGAGGCGGCGAGGCGCCTCGGTGTGCGGCGCGAGTCCCTCTACGCCTACGTGAGCCGCGGCCTGCTCACGAGCCACAAGGCACCGGGCACCCGCAAGAGCTGGTTCGACGCCGACGACGTGGCGCGTCTTGCCGGGCAGTCCCAGGCTCGGCGCGGCGCGGACCGCCCCGAGGTCGTCGTCGATTCGGCGATCACGCTCGTCGATCCGGAGGGATGGCTGTACTACCGCGGTCTCGACGCCGCCGAGCTCGCCAGGAGCTCTTCCTTCGAGGAGGTGGCGGAGCTGCTCTGGACCGGGCACCGCGTCGTCGAGGCGCCGTTCGAGGCCCCCGGCGAGCTGAGCTCGGCCGCGCTGCGGGCGGTGGCTGCGCTCGGCCGGGCGGCGTCCCCGGCAGAGCAGATGCGCGTCGCCGTCGCCGCCGCCTCGGTCGTGAACCCGCCCCGCCGCGACCGCAGCCCCGAGGGCATCGCTGCAGCAGGCAGGCGCATCCTGGCGATCGAGGTCGCCGCCGCCGGCCACAGCGGGGAGGGCGAGGGGTCGATCGCGCAGCGATTGTTCCTCGCGCTTGCCGGCCGGGCGGGCGAGCCGTACGAGGTGGCGGCGCTCGACGCCGCGCTCGTGCTGCTCGCCGACCACGAGCTGGCCAGCTCGACGCTGGCGGCGCGGGTCGCTGCCTCGACGTGGGCCGACCCCTACCTCGTGGTCTGCGCCGGGCTCGCCGTGGCGGGAGGGCCGCTGCACGGGGGTGCCGGCGACCGGGTCGCCGAGCTGTTGCGGGAGGCGTCGCGCTCGGTCGCCGAGATCGTCCTCGACGAACGGCTGCGACGCGGTGAGACCGTGCCCGGCTTCGGGCACCCGCTCTACCGGGCGTACGACCCGCGGGCAGCTGCGCTCTGGTTGCGCATCAAAGAGGCCTGGCCGGAGGAGCCGCTGCTCGACACCGCACGGGCGATCACCGCCCGCCTCTCCCCCAACTTCGCCAACATCGACTTCGCGCTCGGCGTGCTCGTCTCGGCGGCGGGGATGCGACCCGGCTCGGCCGAGGCCATCTTCACGGTGGCTCGCACGGCGGGGTGGCTGGCGCACGCCATCGAGGAGTACGGGCACGGGCTGCGCTTGCGGCTACGTGCTGCCTACGGCGGGCCACGGCCCGGTCGAGTTGGGTGCTGACCGGCGACGGCGGCGGTCAGGTGGAACCGGCGGGGTGGGCGCGGATCCCGTCACGGGTGACCAGCTCGCGCCAGCGGCAGTCGGCGACCCGGGCGAGCGTCGCCAGCTGCCGGCGCTCGCGGGCGCGGAAGGGACGCCCGCCCCGGCCGGCGAGCAGCGCCAGCCCGGACACCTCGAGCGACGCCCACGCAACGTCCTTCACCGTCGTCGCCGCGCCCGGCTCGATCGCCGCGGCGCGCGTCCCGCTCACGAACGCCTCGATCCAGGTCGCCGGCGGGGCGTCCGGCGAGGCGGCGATCACCGTCGGCGCCTCGGTGTCGACCACCGACGCCCACTCCGCGGAGAAAGCAGTGCCGACGCCGGCGACGAGGACCTCGAACAGCGTCCCGACGGCACGGCAGGCGACGAGGTCCGAGGCGACCTCGAGCGCGTCGGACAACGGGTGCGGGAGGCCGCCGACGACCTGGCGCACGTCCTCGACGTCGACGGCGTCGAGGTCGCGGATCTTCGAGAGCATGAGCGGGATGAGCTCGTCGCTCGGCAGGTCGATCGTCAGCTCGTCGATGACCCTGCCCTCGCCGCGTTCGAGGATGTCGATCCCGGTCACGTCGCCGCCGACCGACCCGATGCGGCCGGCGACCGCGCCGAGGGCACCGGGACGGTCGGCGAGCCACACCCGCATCACGTAGCTCGCCACGAGTTGCGATGCTACGCAGCCCGGGTGAACGGCGAGTTGCCGGCCGGAGACGGCCGTGTTTCCGCCGCCCGAACCCCAGGTGCCGCTCTGCCGGACGGTCGCCCGGCCCTTCGAGGCGCGTCATTCCTTCGGTGGCGGGCTCGGGGGGTACGGTGGACGACGTGCCTCGACTCGTCCTGTTGCGTCACGGTGAGAGCGCCTGGAACCGCGAGAACCTGTTCACCGGTTGGGTCGACGTCGACCTGTCGCCCGCCGGCGAGGAGGAGGCGGTGCGCGCCGGTCACCTGCTCGCCGCCGAGGACGGCCTCGACCTCGACGTCGTCCACACCTCGGTGCTCACCCGCGCCGTGCGCACCGCAGACCTGGCGCTGGCCGCCGCCGGCGTCTCCTACCTCCCGGTCCGGCGCCACTGGCGGCTCAACGAGCGCCACTACGGCGCGCTGCAGGGCCTCGACAAGAAGGCAACGGCCGCCAAGCACGGCGCCGAGCAGCTGGCGCTCTGGCGGCGCAGCTACGCCACCCCGCCGCCGCCGGTCAGCCTCGACGACCCCAACCACCCGGTGCACGACCCGCGCTACAAGCTGGTGCCGCGCAGCGCCCTCCCGGCCAGCGAGTGCCTGGCGGACGTCGTCGAGCGCCTGCTGCCCTATTGGGACGACGCCATCGCCCCCGAGCTCCTCGCCGGTCGCACGGTGATCGTCGTCGCCCACGGCAACAGCCTGCGTGCTCTCGTCAAGCACCTCGAGCACATCTCCGACGAGGACATCGCCGGGCTGGACATCCCCACGGGCATCCCGCGCCTGTACGAGCTCGACGACCAGCTCGAGGTGATCAGCGCGCGCTACCTCGGCGACGAGGAGGCCGCCCGGGCTGCCGCCGAGGCGGTCCGGCGCCAGGCCGGCTGAGCGCAGCGCGACGTGGCCCACGGGGTGGCGCGCCGGACGGGCCCGTCCCGCCGGGATCGCGCCGGGCGGAGCTGGCCCTGGTTGTGTTCACACGCCGTTCACGTTGCGGAAACACGTACTTCGCGGGCCGGCCACGGCGGCGAAACGGAGCGTCCGTAGCCTGCCGGGGCGATCACCCGCAGCGCCCGCGCCCCGCCGAGGAGGACCATGGGAGCAGTGGTCGACGACGCGCCGGGTCTGGATCTGCGATTCACTGCCGGATGGAACCCTGGGAGGGGACCGATGAAGCTGGTCGTCGCCGTCATCAAGCCGTTCAAGCTCGACGAGGTGAAAGACGCCCTGAAGGGGATCGGCGTTGCCGGCCTCACGCTGTCCGAGGTGCAGGGATTCGGGCGCCAGGGCGGCCATACCGAGACCTACCGCGGTGCGGAGTACAAGATCGACCTCGTCCCGAAGATCCGCCTCGACGTGCTCGTCGACGACGCACGCGTCCACGAGGTCGTCGAGACGGTGGTCGCCGCGGCGCGCACCGGCACGATCGGCGACGGCAAGGTCTGGGTCGTGCCGATCGAGGAAGTCGTACGCATCCGCACCGGCGAGCGGGGTGCGGACGCGATCTGAGCCGTCGCCGCCCGGCCCTGCGCGCTACCCTCGTCCGGTGAACGCACGGCGCAACGCGGCCGACGGCAGTCGGCGATCCGCTGCTCGGCGACGCCCTTCCGGTAGCCGAGGTGGCCGGTGAGCGCACGCGCCAGGGAGCGAGGCGCGCTGGGCGACCGGTTGCGTGCCGCCTTCCTCAAGCCGCCGAAGCCCGGTGCGGCCCCGCCCGCATCGAGCGCGCCACGCTCGGTCGAGGAGCTCGAGGCGGCGTCGAAGTACGCCGACGACAAGGAGCGCCTGATCGGTCTCGTCGCCGCCCCCTTGGCGGCGGCGATCGGCTTCCTCGTGATCGACGCGCTGATCGCCAACGATCCGCCGGCGCGCCTGGCGGACGGGGGGATCAACAAGCTCCACGTGAGCATCGGGCTCTACCACGAGCTGCTGCTCGTGCTGCTGGGGCTGTCGGTGCTCATGCTCGCCACGGCGCTGTTGCGCAAGCGCCTGTTCCTCGGGATGGGCGCGGCCCTGTACGGGCTGGCGATCTTCAACCTGCACTGGTGGGGCTTCGGGATCCCGTTCATCCTGTGCGCTGCCTGGCTGCTCGTCCGCTCCTACCGGCTGCAACGCGACCTCAAAGAGGCGAAGGGCGACGGGCGGTTCAGCTCGAGCTCGGCCGGCGGCTACGGCGCCCGCCCGGGGACGAGCAAGCGCTATACGCCGCCCGGCTCAGCGCGCGCCGGCGGGGGACGCGCCAGGCAAGCGGCGGGGCGGCGGCGAACCGTCTGACCGCAGCCTACGGCGCCGGCGCCGGCGCCGTAGGACGAGGGCCGAGGCGAGCAGCGCCAGCACGGCCCACAAGACGACCGGGACGAGGAAGACCCGCCAGGAGGCGCGCGCGCCGGCGAGCACGGTCGCGGTCGTGACCAGCGCCGGATCGCCCGGGACCGCCACGCCACGCAGCTTCGAGCCCGGCACCTGGTGGCCCAAGCCGGGGATCGACATCGGGTAGCTGCGGCCGGCGAGGCGGAACGTCCCCTGGCAGGTGTAGCCGGCGGCATTGCTGCCGCTGCCACCGAGGTCGCCGCGGCAGCCCGTGACCGTGATCGCGACCGGCACCCCGCTGCGGCGCAGCTGGTCGATCTGGGCGTTCCGGTCGGCGCCGGCGACGGTGAGCACGCTCGCGGTGGCCGCCAGCGTGGCGAGCAGGACGGCGATGATCGCTTGGGCAGCTCGGCGCGAATCGACCTCGACGGCGGCTCCACGCAGGCGGGTCACCGGCTCGGGCGACACCTGACCGGGCGTGCGCCGAGGCGGACCTGGCGCTGGCGGCTGTGGCGGGTCTATGGGGTGGCCGCTGCCGGGCGGCCCGGGAGGAATCGGCTGGTCGACGATCACCGGTGAGGTTTCCCGCTCCTGCGTGCGACGGGCCCGCTGCTGCGAACGCCAGGCGAATTGCGGCGGCACGACGCGGCGGGCGGGGCGAGGCGCCCCGGGTTGCGCGGATGATAGCCAAGCACGTCCGGCCGGGGTTACGGCCTTCCCTGGTTCGCAGCGTCTGCGGTCATCCCGGCTGGTGGAGCGGGTACCCCGGTTCCCAGTTCACACAGAGGTAACACGGGCGTGACGATGCAGAAACTCCGACCCTGCATCCTGGCCGGCGAACTCGCCTGCTACGGCCTCGACGCACCCACCGCTGCGTGCGAACAGAGGTCCGTGTGTGGCGCCCGGGGAACGACCGCACAGGAGGAGTACTCGAGCCGTGGTGCACCTGCTAGCAGCAGCAGTACCGGTCCCGTATCCGAGCTGGCTCAATACCGGCGACAACACCTGGCAGATCACCGCTGCCACGTTCGTCGGCCTGATGAGCCTCCCGGCGCTGGCCGTGCTGTACGCGTCGATCGTCCCGAAGAAATGGGCAGTGAACGTGCTGGCGATGATGTTCGCCGGCTTCTCGCTCGTCCTCGTCGCCTGGGTGCTGTGGACCTACAAGATGGGCTTCGGCTCCACCTCGCTCGGCGGCGGCGTCCACAACGGCTGTCAGACGTGGGTCGGAGGTGGAACCTCGTGCCCGGCGAACCTGAAGCTGTCGACCGGCGGGTTCTTCAAGCACTTCTTCGAGAACTTCGTCGGCAAGCCCGGCCAGATCCTCAACAGCGTGGGTGAACAGGGCCAGGCGGTCTCGGCAGCCAACACCGCTGTCCCCTTCCACTTCCCGACGGACTCGCTGGCCTACTTCCAGTTCGTCTTCGGCGCCATCACGCCGCTGCTGTTCCTCGGCAGCGTGCTCGGCCGGATCAAGTTCAGTGCCTGGTGCCTGCTCGTCCCGCTGTGGTCGACGTTCGTCTACGGCATCGACGCCTTCTTGCTGTGGGGCGGTGGCTACTTCGCCCAAGAAGGGGCACTCGACTTCTCCGGCGGCTTCGTCATCCACATGTCTGCCGGCGTGTCGGGCTTCGTCGCCGCTTGGGTGCTCGGTCCCCGGCTGGCGCGGGACCGACAACATTTCCTGCCCAACAACCTCGTGATGGCCGCGGTCGGTGCCGGCATCCTGTGGCTCGGCTGGAACGGCTTCAACGGCGGGGACCCCTACTACGCCGGGTCCGACATGGCCGCCGCGGTGGTCAACACGAACCTCGCCACCGCGGTCGGTGTGCTCACGTGGATGGGAATGGACGCCTTGCTGTCCAAGGCGAAGAAACCCACATTCCTCGGCGGGGTCAACGGCATGATCTGCGGCCTTGTCGGGATCACGCCCTGTGCCGGCTGGGTCAACGGCTGGGGCGCCATCCTCGTCGGCCTGATCGACACGGGCATCGTCTGGTTCGCCTGGAACTACCTCTCCAAGGTCAGGCCGTTCAGCAAGGTCGACGACGCTCTCGGGGTGATCTACACCCACGGCATCGCCGGGTTCTTCGGCGGCCTGATGCTCGGCCTCTTCGCCGATCCGAACATGCTCGAATTGGGCTGCGGCCACCTGAACTCGGCCGGTCAGGTGATCAACACCTCGGCCGCTGCCTACGCCACGAGCTCGAAGAGCTGCATTACCTTCTCGGTGAGCAGTGTGATGTACAACGGCTCGTTCCACCAGCTGTGGGAACAGTTCCGAGCAGCCATCTTCGTGATCATCTGGTCGGCGCTGATCACCTTCATCCTGATGAAGGTGATCGGGTTGCTGCTACGAGGTGCCCGCTACAAGGACGAGATCCTGATGGTCGGCGACGCAGCCATCCACGACGAAGAGGGCTTCCCCGAGGAGGCGATCGGCGTGCGCACCGGACTCGACCTGGCGGGGCTCGGGGTGGGCAGCATGTCACCGCCGATCGACATGTCCGAGGTCAGACCGCCGGGCGGGTGACCGCAGCGGCAGCGGCTCCGTGGCCGTGGCGGCGAATCCCCCCTTTGCCGCCACGGCCGCGGATCACGCGGCGCGGCTCAGTCCGTGCCCGAGGAGCCTGCCCCGGTCACCCGGGTCCCCCACGGTGGCCGGGCAGGTGCGCGCCCGGCCGCCCGGCGATCGCCTCGACGACCAAGGAAGCGACAGCGCCTGGTGGGCCGTCGAGTGGCTGGTGTAGGCTCGTTCATTCAAGGCGGGGTCCGTGGGAGCAGCCGGGCCGGCGTCGTTGAACGCGGGCGTAGTTCAGAGGCAGAACATCAGCTTCCCAAGCTGAGAACGCGGGTTCGATTCCCGTCGCCCGCTCCCTCCGATTTCTGTAGTTTTCCCTGTTCAGGGCCTCCTTTCTGACTGTCCGTCAGTGACCGTTGTTGACCACGCGCGCCCGATCGCGCCCAGATCGCGCCCAGAGTACGAGGCCCCCTCCCTTCGTCCGACCCGCTGAGACGGCCGCGCTGCAGTTGGTCCACTGTTGAGGTCGACGACCCCCACCCGGTGAGGCCCTCCTCCGCGACGCCGACGTCGCTCTTGGCTCTCGACCCCGACAATGCAATCCGCGTACCGCAGAGGCTCACGGCAGCGATGGCTTTCCCGCCTCCGCCACCTCATACCAGTGCCTGCCCGCATCCGTCGTATGCCAGAGCGCATCGTCCGTGGCTCCGGAACAGTAGAGCCAGCCGTCACGCCCAAGGAATTGCACAGAGGCGTTTTCCATCAGCCCCTTCGGGGCGATCACCGGCACGTCGGCCACGAAGACTGATCGCAACGGCGTCAGGCTCGTCCAGGACCTGCCGTCATCGACGCTGTGCAGCAGCTGCGCCGACGGTGGCGCGCTCGAAGGAGCCGCCCAGTCCCCCGACGGCTGGATTCCCATCCAGAGCCAGATGCTCGTCGATCCGCCGGAGGAGAGGAAGAAGTCGGCGTCCTCGCCGTCGATGATCCGGAGCGGCGAGAGCTGAGGCCAGCTCGCCAGGGTTCGCCAGTCCCGGCCGTCGTCGGCGCTGACCACGAGATGCGGCGGGGGGCCGCACGCGATCTCGCCCCCGACGACGAGCACGGTGGCGCCGTCACCGAGCAGCGCCGCCGCCGAGGTCCCTGTCGCTGCTCCCGGGACGAGGGACGTCCTCACCTGCCAGCTGCGGCCGCCATCGTCGGTCGTGAGCAAGGCGGCACGGCCAGGCGCCGCGGCGAGGGCGCGCTTGCACCCTTGGATCGGGCCCGTCCAGTACGGGGGCGGGAGCAACAGCGTGGCGTCGCGACCCGAGCTCGCGGCGAGGACTGGTGAGTTGGTCGCTGCTGAGAAGAATCTCCCAGGAAGTGGTGCGGTCGTGCGCCAGTGTCGACCGCCGTCGCTCGTCACGAGCATGGCGTAGGTCGACCCGCCGAAGCCCTGCGATGTCAAGACAAGCGCCCAGCCGCGCCACGCGTCGGCAAAATCGAGCGCTACGGGGTCGGCGCCGAGCTCGCCGACGGTGTGCCAGCTGCGGCCCGCGTCGGCCGTCGCCAAGACAGCTCCAGGGTCCGAGGGCGTCCCGGTCCCGTAGCCGATGTTGCCCGAGACGAAGTCGAGATTCCCGCCCGGGACAGGTGCGGGCAGCACCTGGGTGAGATGCCTGGCGTCGTCGGAGGTGACGAGCAGCCCGGGGCCAGCGGCAAAGCCGGTTCCGCCCGCCTCGAGGACGAGCGAGGCCGGGTCCGCCCCAGCACCAAGGGCTCGCAGTACCTGCCAGCGGGTCCCGCCATCTGTCGTCCCGTCGAGCTGGACACCCGGCTCGCTACAGGCGTTGGACCCACCTTGCTCGTCGAGGGTGACGAGCTTGATCGCACTCGTATAGGCAAGCGCGACGGGGAGAAGCGCGCCACAGGCCGAGACCTTGCTTCCTTTGAGCACGGGCGGCACGTCGGGAGCCGGCGAGTGGGCGAGGTTCCAGCGCTCACCTCCGTCGGCGGTGGTGAACAGCGAGGCGAAGCTGCACACGTTGCAGGGCTGGGTGGAATAGATGGGGACCGCCCCGACGCTTCCCGAGGCGAGCAGCAGCTGCACGCTGAGCTGACCCGTGAGCTCCTGTGGAATGGACACGGCGAGGCGAACCGGTGGCTGCCAGCTGCGACCTCCATTGTCGCTGCGCACTACAGCGAGCCAGCCGGGCTGGCTCACACGCAGCCCGCCCATCCGCACCTCGAGGGCGAGGACCAGCTGGCCGAACATAGCGATGGCGACGACGGGCGCGCTCGTCCTCTCGACGGTCCTCCAGCTGCGCCCGCCGTCGCGCGTCTGCGCGATCGACCCACCACACGGTGCTGGCGGCAAGGAGTCCTCGAAGTCGCCCGGAGGTGGTGGCTTGGCGGGAGGCCAGCTCGACGCGCAGCTGTCGAGCGCGGCGAGGCCGGAGCTCGGTGAGCTGAACTCGATGTCGAACACCGGCGGGAGCGAGCGGGCGACTCGCGTCCAGCGGACGCCGGCGTCGTCTGTGAACAAGATGGTCGAACACGGCCGGGACAGCGCGTCCTCGCCGCAGGCCGCGCCCCCCTGCTCGGCCGGGTCGATCGGCGAGGCGGCGACGTAGCCCTGCGAGGGCGTTGGGAACAACACTTCGCCGGGCACGGTCGTCCCCGTCGAGCGCAGCTGCCAGGACCGCCCGCTGTCGCTGGTGATGGCGAGGATCCCGTGGCAGCTGCGCCCACAGCTCGACCCGCCGACCTCTCCGACGCCGCTTCGACCACCGGTTGCGGCGACGCCGAATTCGACCGGTGTCGCAGGCGTGGCTGGACTGAAGGAGGTGAGCTCCCTCGCCATGACACACGGCGGGGCGTCCGCCCGAGCCGCGCAGGGCGCGCCGGTGCTGTCGGCCTCGCTCTGCGCGCCTTGCTGGTGAGCCACCGCCGAGTCGCCCGACAGCCAAGCGGCGCCGACGCCGACGCTCGTCGAGCACACGAGAGCGACGAGCAGCAATGCCGCGGTTCGAGTCAACCTGCGGGCGATCGTCGTTTCCTCCGGCATCACTACGCGGCGGCGGAGCGACACGGTCGAAGCCTACGGGGCGCTGGCTCGGAGCGGTTGGCGGCGACGGAGGCAGTGCGGCGTCCGCCGTCGAGCGCACACGACTGTTCGCACGTGGTGCTCCGTATGCCCATCTCGGGGCTTCGCCTGGGGAGGTGCCTCGACCACGCGAGATAGCGAGAGCTCGATAGTCCCCGTTGCCACCTGGCCTACGTCGCTGAAGCGGAGGCCGAACAAGCGGGCAGATCGCCCGGTCCGAGTGATGAACATTCTGCTCGCATCTATCCGGCCCCCCGCGACGGGGCGACATGCTCGTGATCGCCGAGTATGCGTGCCGTGACGAGCGGGTTGGGGCTGTCATTCTGTGCGCCCGCGACTCGGCAGTCGTGGTCACCCGCGGCCCCCGTGACACGCTCGACGACTGTGGACCGATGACTTGCGTATCGGGGCTACGTCATAGCCGGTAGTGAATCGCTCACTAAAGACGGACCGAACGGAGGAGCACCCAGATGACCAGCAACGCACCTGGGGGTCGCCGGATCCTGGGCAGCCTGCGATCAGCCGATAACCAAGGCGTAGTACGCATGGAGGACCGCTTCGACACCGGCATCGACGAACTCTGGTCGGCACTCACGGATCCGCCCCGTCTCGCCCGCTGGCTCGGCGAGGTAGAGGGCGACCTGCACCTTGGTGGTGTGTTCCGTGCACGCTTCTATGCCAGTGGATGGGAAGGCACTGGGCGCGTCGAAGTGTGTGAGCCGCCGCAGCGGCTGTTGGTTGTGACCAAGGGCACAGACGAGGCGGACGAGGGCCCCATCGAGATCACGCTGACCGCCGAGGGCGACGAGACCATCGTGGTCTGGGAAGAACGGGGTATGCCCGAGGACCTGTTCGCTGCCTACGGAGCGGGTATACAGATCCATGTCGAAGATCTCGCAGACCACGTAGCCGGGCATGAGCGCCGCGACTCGAAAGCGCGGTTCGACGAACTCTTCCCCGCCTATCAAGAGTTGGCAGCAACCATCGGCTGACGGGCTGTGGAGGTGGTGGATTACGACCCGCTCTCCGATGGTGGAACGCCACTCCGAACTCGCGCACGCGGCTCAACGAGGCCTGCCGGCAGTGAGGATCGGCCGGCCGAGGTGCCGCTCAGGGCCGTTCAGAACGGTCACGCAGAACACCACCGGCCACCGAGTCGTCGGGGTCGCCGAACGACGGATACCGCAGCGGCCGACTGCCACTCAGTGTGACGCCAGGTAGCACTGCTCGTCGGAGCTGACAGGCGAGCCGACCAACGATTCGGCCCTCAAGGTAGCTCATTGCGGTGTGGGCCGAATACTGACAGAACTCGTCCAGCTCGGCACAGCAACCCGAGAGCGCGATCGGGTAGAAGAGCCCTTCGTCAGTCGGACGTGTGGCGGGGCGGAGCGCAGCACTCCTCGAGGCCGAACTGGTCGCATCGAGGCGTCGCGCCGTCGGGCGTGTGCTCGAGCAGTCGTCTCAAGTCCATCAGCTGGCGGAGGTCCTCGGCCAGAACGCGGACCATCCGGACACGCCCCCTCCTAACTCGACCGCGTCGCTCCCGGAGCGGATCAGCCCGACGTGGATCGAGTCCTTGTGCACGTCGAGGCCGACCCAGCTGAGGTCGGATCTTGGGATACTGGACATGGAGCGGTCGGCTCCTTTCGGTCAGCACTACCAACCGGCGGAAAGCTTTGCTTCCGCATGTGGCTCCTACCATCGGCTCGCTGGGTGGTTGATCCACGACGAGCTGGCCGGAGCCGGCCGTTCCATCCTGACCAACGGGGGAGGGAGCAGGGTCCGCCCCATCCGGGTGTGAAACAAGCTCACGGTGATCGGAACCCCGCAGCGCCCCGCCGAGCAGCGCAAAGGAGCGCAACCTCGTCGGGCACGGCCGGGACGCCAGGAACTCCGGCCTGCTGTCCATCGGATAGCGCTGCCCCGCGGAGACGCCTGCTAGCTCCTCGCGCTGTGCGCCGACGAGCTCCTCGGCGAGGACCTCGACCGTCGATGCGTGACCGCCGACGTGGTCGTCTCCTCGAACAGGGTCACCTCGCGCTCGTCGTCGAGGAACCCCGCCGCCTCGACCCCCGCGGGACCGGGCCGACGATCCCGATCCGAGCGCACATCGCCCCAGCGTCGCGTGCGTCTCGTCGCCAACCCAAACTTCATCACAGCCATGACCGCTCCGCTCACACGGACACACAGATCGCGCACGAGTTATGACAGCGCGCCGCGAGCGCGCCACGGTGTGAACCTTTCGCGGCACCCGTTTACATCCTTGCCGCGATGTTGCTGGATGCGTGCGCTCGTACCCTCGTCTGCAGAGCGGGGGGGCTTCGAGCAGCGGTCCACTCGTTGGGAGGCATCCGAGGATCGGGGCCTCTTGTGCCGAGGGGCGATCGCTCCCCGACAGCATTCGCTGCGTGATCGTAAAGGGGAACATCATGCGCAAGATTCTGGCATCAGCGGTCCTCGCCCTGGCAGGGGCAGGCGTCACGACCATCGCCGCCTCGACGGCGGCGGCTCCCACGTTCGCCCAGGCGCCGGTCGGCGCCAGCGGGTCCTCGGCGGCGCAGTCGCCGACCGGTGCGAGCGGCGCCAGCGGCGCGGCGTCAAAGCCGGCGAGCAGCCCGCAGATCCCTCCGCCGCCGCATGAGGTCGGGTGTTGGCGCTATGGCCCCGCTGCGGGCTGGCAGCAGGCCAAGTGCGCCACTCCCCGGTTCATCAGCCGTCACTTCCCGCATCCCGAGGTGCTGTCCGGGATCGGGACGGGCTCGCTCAAGACGTCCGGCCCGATCGACGTGAGCGTCGTAGCCGCGATGCCGGTCGAAGGCCAAGCCGGCTCGGAGAGCGACAGCGGGGCCGGCTCGAACGCCTACAGCCTGCAGGACAACGCCTTCTTCACCGGCAACAACGGACAGCCCGACGGCGTGCAGTTCACCGACCAATCGGAGCCGTGGATCCTCGGCGAGCTGAACGGCGTCTGCGTCTGGCAGATCGTCATCCCGCCGCAGAACTACATCTCCAACTGCGCCGACGTGCTGACCGGCGACCACGTCGAGCTCGTCGAGGGTACGGCGTGGGGCGGCTTGCTGATGGCCGCGGCGGCCTCGCCCGGCAACGGCACCGCCATCGCCGTCGAGGTGCCGGACCGCTACGGGCTCGAGAACGACGACCGCTGGAACAACAGCAGCGGTTCGATCCTCGGCCTCGGCAACGGTTCCGAAGCGCTCTTCAGCGGCACCGAGGAGGCGATCGCGATGGAGGACTCGAGCTGCCTCGACGACGACGGCTTCATCGGCTACTCGGTGTTCTGCACAGCAAGGAAGCTGAGCCCGGGGGCGTACACCGACTACTCGCCGGGGCCCAGCACCCACAACTACGAGACGCTCGAGACGAACAACCTGATCCCCGTGACAGGCAGCCCGCCGGCGCACCTGCCCACCCCGCTCGAGTGGTTCTACGGCGGCTACACCGCCCAGATCAACTACACGGCGACGACGACGGGCCACTGCTGGACAGGCTCGCTGCCCTACTGCGAGTAGCTCGATCCCCCGCCGTTCGACGGTCGGACGACGCTTGCCCCGGGCCTCGGCCCGGGGCTAGCGGCGCGTGGGGTGCCGCACCACGCCAATGCTGCGTGCTCACGCCGAGGGCCGTAGCTCGACGCTCACCTCGAGCCCGAGCGCCGTCGCGACCCGCTGCAACGTGGTCAGCGTCGCGCCGACCCCGCCGGCCTCGAGGCGCACGATCCCCGCCTGGCTCGTTCCCATTCGTCGCGCCAGGTCGCGCTGGCTCAGCCCGGCGGCCTCACGCGCGCTCCGGATGCGCTCGCCGACCTCGGCGGCAAGACGAGCCTCGGCGTAGGCCTGCTCGTCGGCGCGCTCGGCGTCGGACATCGCCGCGACACGCTGCTGCTTCAGGTCAGTCCAGCTGGTGCGGCTCATGGTTCTTCGTCATCCTCAACTCGATGTCCCTCGCCGATGCACCGGCGCCGGACGATTCGGGCACGGTCGATCTCTCGCCGCTCGTTGTCCCGCTGCTTGCGAAAGGCCGTTAGCAAGACGATGCGACCGTCACCGGGCAAGAAGTAGGTGATGCGGCGCGCGACCCGCTCGAGGTCGAAGCGCAACTCGAACAGCCCCTCCCCGAGGCTTCGCGAGTGGGGCAACCGCAGTTCCGGACCCCGCTCTGCCAAGCGGTCGACATAGGGGCGACGGTGGCGAAGCTCGCCGCTGGCAGTGTTTCGATCCAGTCCCTCACCTCCGGCTCGAGCTCGATCGACCTCGTTCTGTGCGCCGCGACCAGACGTTCGCGGACTTTCGGGTCGCGGCCTATGGGCGGGGGCGGTGGCGCTTCCACACGGCCCGGGCGGGGCGCTGTCACGGTGCGCTCGAATCGGGCGGTCGGCCGTAGGTCACCGCCGCTGTGACTGCTTGGGGTAGCGACTTTACGAGTTGGGCATCGAGACTTGCACCGAGGGCGTCGTTGATGGTCGAGAAGGCCACCCGAAGGGCGACGAACGCGGTGGCGGCGAAGATCTGCTGGTCGGTGAGCCCGGCGTCACGAAGCTCCTGAATGTCTTCCGGGGTGGTGGCGTTGGGATCCCTGACCACCTTGCGCGCCCAGGAGGCCATGGCTTTCTCCCGGTCGGTCAGCCCGGTCTCGCTGCCGTTGAGGACTCCCGCGGCGAGGGTGGGGTCGGACGCGCCGGACAGTTTCCCGCCCCAGGCCAATGAGCAGTAGGAGTCACCGAGCGTCGACGCCGCGGCGGCGACCAGGATGCCACGTTGGCGGAAGTCCAGCCCGCTGGGCCTGAATACCTGCGACATGAGTTCGAAGAGGTGCTTTACAGTGTCCGGCTGGTAGGCCCACAGTCGCGACACGTTCCTTACGTAGCCGCTCCCTGCCACATCCTCGTCGTACAGTTCCTGTGCCTGCGGACTGATCGGAGGTTCTTCGAGAAACCCGGCGGTCATCGCTGCATCTTCTCCTCGGGCTTGCGGGCTAGGTACCCGACGACGTTGATCTCAGCTCGAAGCGGCAGTCCATCACGGACGTGCTCGCGGGCTTGGTCGACCGCCGCATCGTGGAAGGCTTCTTCGCCGACGTTCTGGATGGCCTCGTAGGCTGGCCCCGTCGAAGCAAGCGCCCGTGCGAAGACGTCTGGGTCGGCGAACTCCCACGCGAAGGGCACGTCGACGCGGCGGATGTCAATGAACCCGCACGACTCGAGCAGGCTCTCGCCAACGCCAGGCCGGCCCAGCGAGACCATGGCTGCCTGATTATCGACCTTGTTCTGAGACGCCAGCCGGAACGGTGCCAGAGCCCACACCCCAGGGGACACCTTGAGGTGGCCCCACACCGTCAGTCCGAGCCGGCCACCGGGCTGCAGAACACGGCGGATCTCGGCTACCGCGTCCGGTGTCGTGCCCCAGATACCCCTAAAGCTCGAGACCACGTCGAAGGCGCCGTCGTCCCAGGGCAGGTCGTGCATGTCGCCAACCCGGATGTCGCAGTCAGGGTTGCGGAACCGAGCGACTGCCACCAGCCTTGGCGAGGCGTCGATCCCGGCGCAGAGCGCTCCGCGCAGACGTGCCAGCTCGATGGCGAGGCCGGCACCGCAGGCCACGTCGAGCAGCCGATCGCCGTTGTCGACGCGAAGGAGATGGTGCAGCGCGACATACTCCCTGCAGTTGCCTGGCTCGCTCAACGCTGAGAAGTCCACGGCCTTGCGACCCCAGCCTTCGTCGACCACCGTCCAGGCCTTCGAGTTCGGGGTCGCCTTCGACATCTCTACTCCTTCCTCGAGACACCCATCAGCATGACATGGCGGCTTGGCCGGTGAGCACTTGTCTCGTGTTGGCTACACCGATGAGCGACGGATAATTCGGCTAGGGCGACTCGCGCCCGGCTGCATTCTCTCCCTTCCTTCCTGGGGGCTGCGCGCCGAGTCTGACGGCGCCGAGAGTGGCCAGGGCGTGCAACCGAACTCCCACGTCCCGCCTGACACTTGAGATTCTGGTCCACCGTGCCGTTGGTCGACTGGTCAACGGAGGGGTGGTGCGCTTCCTTAGGGGTGGCGAAGGGACGGTGGCTGGTGTGGGAGAGCGGAGCTCGCGCCCCCTGTCGCTGGCCAGACGCCAGTTCGACCTGCGAGCGCTTCTCGCGCTGATCTGCCTCATCGGGGGCGGCACGATCGCCGGCGCGGTGAGCCGACCGGCCACCGCTACCTCCGACCCCGTCTACGGCACTCAGCTGGGCATCCTCGGTCTTGCGAGCTCACCCTCAGGGGTCGCAGTCGACGAGGCCGGTGACATCTTCGTGGCCGACGCCAACCACGACCGGATCGTCGAGCTTCTCGCCGGCACGCACAACGTCGCGGTCCTTCCCTTCGCCGGCCTGCAGCACCCGACGGCGGTCGCCCTGGACTCAGCAGGTGACGTGTTCGCCGTCGACTCGAACGGCCAGGGGGCCGCCTTCGAGCTGCAGGTCGGGAGCGACACCTCGCGTCAGCTGCCCTTCAGTGGACTGGAGAGCCCGTCAGGAATCGCCGTCGATGCGAGTGGCGACGTCTTCGTTTCCGATATCGAAGCCGACGACGTCGTCGAGCTACCAGCTGGCGCCACGAGCTCGCGCGTCATGACGCAGCTCAGTGGGCTGACGTACGCGAATGCGGTCGCTGTCGACAGCCGCGGCGATCTGTACGTCGGCGGCGGATTGGGTATCGAGGAGCTGGCAGTCGGCGCCAGCACGCCGGTCAGGGACTCCTTCAATATGTGGGTAACGGCCATTGCACTCAATGCCGCTGGTGATGTCTACTTCACCGTCGGTGCGGCGCGGACACCTGCCTACGAGCTGGCCGCCGGCACAACCTCGAACCCGACGCCCCTGCCGCTCGGCTCGCTCAACGATGCGCAAGGCGTCGCGCTCGATGCGGCTGGCAACCTCTACGTGGGCATCCCGAATGAGGACGAGATCGCCGAGATCGCACCCGGCGGGTCGACCTACACGACACTTCCTCTTCCCGGCCTTGGGAACCCGGGGGGCCTCACCGTCGACTCTGCCGGGGATGTCTACATCGCCGATGGCCTGAACAAGCACGTCGTGAAACTCAGCTCGAGCGGTCAGCAATCTGTCGTCGTGAGCTTCACCAAGCCCAGCTCCGATCCCCAGGACGTGGCTCTCGACGCAGCAGGCGATCTTTACGTCACCGACTACTTCAACGGCATGACCGAGCTCACCGCCGGCAGCCAAGTGATCGACTACCCCTTCGATTCATCCGGGGAAGTCGGCGTCGCCTTCAGCTCGGGAACCATGTACTACGTCATGCAGCCCTACGTCATGACCGGTGGACTCAGCTCTGGAGGATACGGCCAAGAGCTACCGTTCGACGGCGAGCTGAACGAGCCGCAGTTCCTCGCTATCGACCAGTCGGGCGGCATCTTGGTCACCGACAGCGTAAACAACACCGTGCTCGAGCTGCCGCCCGGCACCACGAACCCGATCACGCTGCCCTTCTCGGGACTTTCCGACCCGATGGGAATCGCGGTCGATGCTGCTGGCGACATCTTCGTCGCCGACAGCGGGAACAACCGAGTCCTCGAACTCCCGGCGGGATCGAGCCAACAGGTCGTGCTGCCCTTCTCCAACCTCGACAGGCCGATCGGGCTCGCTGTCGACAGCTCCGACGACGTCTTCGTTACCGACGACCGCAACGGCGTGGTCGAGCTCGTCCCAGAGACTGGCGCAGCGCCGACGACCACGACCTGGACGACCACGCCAGCACCGAGCACGACGACTACCCGCCCACCGACTTCGTCGACCACCTTCCCATCGAGCTCGTCGACAACGATTGGGCTGAGGCCGTCGACGACGATTCCTTCTACGCCCTCGACGAGTCTCTCGCTCGTCACCACCACAACCGTGGCGCCGACGACGACCAGGCCCTCGATCATGACGACGGTCCCACAAGCGCCGCCGCGGAGCTCGCTGCTCACCGTCGACGCCGGTACGGTCTCGATGAGCAAGGGTGTGATCGGCGTCCCCGTGACCTGCTGGCAGGCGTCGTGCTCTGGGTCGATGCAGCTGAGCGGTCGCATCGTCGTGCGAACTGGCCGTTCCCGCAAGAGAGTGTCCCGGTCCGAGATGGTCGTGCTGGCGACGGCGACGTTCTCGATCCCAGGGAGCCGCAACTCGACAGTCAAGCTTCAGCTGACGGCGGCAGGAAGGCAGTACCTCGTGCACCTCCACCTTCATCCACGGCGTCTCGTTTTGCAGCGCGTCAGCGATGGGGTAGGCACGGCAAGCACCTTGCTCGTTACCTGAGAGCGCCGGACCGCTCAACAACCGGTCGGTCCTGTTCTGCGGCGAGCATGGCGTCGATCCCGGCCGCGATGGCCTGGTCGCGCTCCTCGGTGGCGTGCCGGTAGATGAGCGCCGCACACGGCGCCCAGTGGCCGAGGCGTGCCATCAGCTCGCGGGTCGCCGCGCCGGTGCGAGCCGCCGTCGTTCCGGCGAGGTGCCTCGACCGCCTATCGCATCCAGGCTCGACGGTCGAGGTCGCGCACACTCCCGTCGGGGCCGGCACGACACGCGAGACGCTCTACGTCTCAGCGACGCGTGGGCGCTTGGCCAACTACTTCTACGTCGAGCCGCCGGCGTACACGACCAACGGACCGGGTTCTACCTCACCAGGCGCTGACGCATCACGGATCACGGTCACAACGCCAGATCCGGGTTGGCGATTAGCCGATTACTTTCCGAGCTGAGGCGTAAGTCCGTCCACGTGCATCTCGTAATACTCGTTGGTCGCCCATGGTCCGACCGCACCTTCAACCACCTCACGCACAGCGTCGACCGATTCGCCCTCCCAGATGCAGATGCCGAGCCCGTGATCGTTGGTAGCCGCATGGATCGGCAGCGCAACGTGGGAAGGAAGCCCAGCTTCGAGTGCCTTGGCCTCGGCGGCCTGAAAGCCTTCGGGGTCATGGATTCGGTGGATGACTGTAACAAACACGGGTGTACCGTCCATTCATCGGGGTGATTGCGCGGAGCGCGGCCCCACACATTGCTAGCTAGCACACCCGACGAGGCGGGGCTCCGATGCATCCGAGCACCACTACGTCCGCAGTAACAGATTGCCCCGATCCGCGTGCCGGCGAGCGAAAGAACCGCCTCACGGCGATCGCGCCCGAGCGACGGCAGTGTGCGCTCGGCGTCGCCACCGAGCGTCGGTGCCCGGGCCTCGATCCGACTTCGCGCGGGATGACGCTACTGTTCTCGCTTGCTACGATGGAGGCGAGAGGCTGCACGTCGCGTGGTGCGAGATGCAAGCCCACGGCAGGTGAGCGCCATGGTTCGTCGGGTCCCGCCGGCACGCCGGTCCGTTGCGGTCGGGCTCGTCACGCTCGTCGCGACAATCGTCCTTGTCCCGCTGGCGCTGATCTCGCGGGTCGCGCCCGCGGCGGCGCAGGGCTCGGGCTGGCTCGTCCCGGCCTTGCCGCGGGGCGTCGTCGTAGGAGGGAACCAGTCGCCCGGGGTGACCGAGCCGGTGAGCTGCGTGACTGGCACGTTCTACTGCGTCGCGGTCGTCGTCGACACCGCCCGTCGGTCACCCACCGGCTCGTTCGGCCTCGGCGTCGTCGTCAGCCCCGACCTGGTGGGCTGGTCGGCGTACCGGACGCTGCCAGCTCGGCTCGCGTCCGCCTCGGCGATCGACTGCCCGACCACGACGCGCTGCGTCCTGGTCGGGGCGTCGGCGGCGGGCTCGGCGGTCGTCGCCGTCTCGATCGACGGGGGGCGCACCTTCACCGACCGGACGCCGCGGTCCTGGCGCACTGCCGCCTGGGCAGCGAGCGGGGTCAGCTGCCCGAGCGCAGAGACGTGCTGGCTCGTCGGGCGGGGGAGCGCCGCTCCCGGCACGACCGGGGCCACGGTCGCCGTCTCGCACGACGGGGGCGAGCGCTGGTCGGCCGTACCGAGCGGGCTGTCGGGCGCGACCGACTACGGCCTCGACGCGATCTCGTGTGCGTCGCCGTCCCGCTGCGTCGCCGTGGGTGGCGTCGGCGGGATAGCGACGGTGCTGAGCACGGTGGACGGCGGGAAGGACTGGACCGCCTCGACGTCGGTCGCGCTGGACGAGCTCGAGCCGCTCGGTGCCGTCTCGTGTGTGCCGCGCACGGGACGCTGCGACGCGGGCGGGTCGCTCGGCGGCAACACCCCAGTCGTTCTCGAGAGCAACGACGGCGGCGCGAGCTGGCAGGGCTCTGTGCTGGGTCCGGATGACGGCTCGATCAGCGCCCTCAGCTGCGATTCGCAGTCGACCTGCTGGGCCGCCGGCTCGGGTGACCTGACGCTCGTCGGCACGGCCGACGGCGGTCGCATCTGGCAGCCTACCTACTTCGGCTACCCCGGACAGATCAACTCGCCGGGCTCCCTCTCCTGCCCGACCGCGAGGATGTGCGTCGCGACCACCATCGCCGGCCTGCTGGTCACCGTGTCGAACGGTGGCATCACTGCGTCCGATGGCCCGTCGGCCGTCCACACCGCCAAGGTGCCGCCTGGGTCGGTGCGCCCCGTCGTCGCGTCGCCGACGACCGCCGGCGTGTCGGTCGACCCGGCCGAGGCGACCACGGTAGCCACGGCGCTCTGGAACGAGCGCGAGCTTGCCCGCCACGACCGCGACCCCGCTGCCCTCGCCGTGGTCGATTCCGGTCCGCTGCTCGCGGTCGACCAGGTGCAGTGCAAGTGTGGCCTGCCCTCTCCCGCGGACTCGCCGCTCGGCGGTATGCAGGTAGCGGTGCCGCAGCAGTCCGCCTGGCCGGCGAGCTTCCTCGCGATCGCCACCTACACCGCCGGTTGCGACGCCGACCAGCCCCCGTGCATCGATGTCTTCGTCGCGACCCAGTCGGCCGAAGGTGATCCGTGGACGATCGCGTTCCTCGCCTCGAGCACAAGCTGGGCGCCGACGCTGTCGAACGGCTACGAGCCCCCACAGGACCTCTCGTCGTCCACGTCGAGCCTGCTCGCCGGCTACGCGACGATCTACCAGTCGATGAAGATGGACGGGACGTTCCCCTCCGGGACGGGGATCGCCGACGACCAGTGGACGGGCGGGCTGCTGTCGAGCGTGTACCTGCCGGCGAGCACCGCCGCCGCGCACGGGTACAGCGACAACTTCACCTACGCAGCGGACCCGGGTCCGACTTACGCGTTCTCGACCGAGTCTGGGATCCTGCAGTGCGGGGTGGTGGACTGGACCGAGGTCGACACGCCACTGCCCGGGTTCGCCCTCGCCCAGACGATCGACCTCGCCATCTGGCCGTCGTCGGTCCCTCCCGGGGCCTACCAGCAGATCGTGACGCAAGGCCGCCACATGGTGTGCTTCCTCGGCGACGAGCCAGGCGGTGCCTGGGTGGTCGCCGACCTTCACGGCCAGACTGGCGACTCCGGCACCAAAGATCTCGGCAGCGGCGCCTCGTAGCTCGCATCCGGATCGCGCGCCGCTCTGAGCCGGCCCTCCCCGATGAGATGGCCCCTCCCTGCTGTCGACGACGGCGGGATGTTTCCTCACGCAGCGTAAGCACCGACGTCCCGAGCAGGGAAACGCCGCGATTTCCAGCCGCGAGTAGCGACGTCGCGCCGCTCAGGAGTCGCGCGACAGACCATGCCCGACTGGCTGCTGCACTACGCCGCAGGGGCTTCTCGGACCTGGCAACACCGCGATGATTCATCGGCCAAAGGCCCACGCCACCATCAGCGGGAACTCTCCTTGCCAGCGCGCGGCCCCATGCGACGCGACCCGCTCGCTCATCGCTACGTCGGCACCTGCATCGCGCAGCGCGGTCGCCCAGCGCGTCGCGTTGTCGAGGAAGAACGGCTCCAGCGTGCCAGCAAAGAGGTACACCCGCGGAAGCGGGCTCGGCATCACGCCAGGCGGTTTGTAACCTCCGCCTGGCGAGCCGGAGAAGACCGCACCGTAGGCGACCGGATGCCGGAGCCCAAGGGCAAGCGCGAGCTCTCCAGCCGCCGAGTAACCGAACACCGCGGTGCGTTCTCTGGGCGTCGCGACTCCGAAACGCGACCGCGCCCATGCGCGGACGTCCTCGACGAAGAACCTCTCGTGCGCCGCGAACCGTCCCGCGTCAAAGACCGGTGAATACTCATGGAGTCGCGGCATCTCTTCGGCCAGCCCGTGCACACCGACGATCATCGTGGATGGTACGTCGGCCGCTTCGAGGAGCCCGCCCCATTGGGAAATGCCCTGACCGTCACCGGCGAACACGACGGCCTCGGGCGGATCCGGCGGGACGTACACCGTGACCTGCCGACCTCCGTCGTAGTCGAGCGTCTCGGTGACCAGCTCTCCGGCTATCGGGTCGGCACGCACCCGTTCCGGCGGTGGCTCAGGACTGCATGCGCCGGGCACTGTCCGGTCGTCCATGGTCGCACCTCAATCCTCGAGAGTCGGCACTGGCCTGGGAGTTCCACACGCGAGCATCTTCACCGTCGGGTCGGCCGGGAGTTCGACGTGCACAGTCGCATCGCGGTCTGACTCTCACTTGCCCTCGAGATCTGAGGAGCGCTTCGGAACAGCGCTCGCCGGTTTCCTGGGCGTGGCGCCGGCCAACCTTCTCGAAACCTCAGTCCTTCGTTCTCGACGAGCCCGCCCTCTTGACACCCTCGCCCCCAGCGACGCGGTGTGCCGAGATGGCCAGTGCCATCGACGACCGAGAGGGCGACTCCCCTTCGCAATGGAACCCGACCAGAGCGCGTGTTCCACAGCTCGGCGACCGGTCGGCGACGTTATGCCACTCTATTCCCCGGACCCGCTCGCCACTCACCCCTTCACCTCCTCGGGCGCCCGGCACGGTCTGTGACTGCTCGAGCACCTGCGCGCTCGCTTCGCCGTCGAGCAGCTGCAGCCAGGCCAGCCTCGGCTTCAGGAGTTGTCCGGGCTACCCGGTCAACCTCGCCGAGGGCACGTCGCCGAGCCAGCAAGTCGACCTGTACTCGGCGGCGTCGGCATCGGGAGAAGGGTCGATCTGTTTCGCCTCGGGCAGCCCGTCGTCCAGCTTTTGTGGTGGTACGACGGGGGACGACTTCTACAACCTCGGCGTCGCCGGTTCGACGAATGGCCGGCAGCGACGCCACGACGGTGCTCGTGCTGACGGTCTCGTCCGGCCGCTGAGGCACGCCACCGCTCGCCACACGACTGGAGCGGTAGCGTCGGCGTGCGTGACGAGCGTGCCGTGCCGGGTGCTGTCGTGAGCCTGCCTGCCGTGCCGGCGGCAGGAGGTTCGGGCGAGAGCGAGACGTCTCGGCTCGAGGCCTTCAGTGACGGCGTCCTCGCTGTGATCATCACGATCATGGCCTTCGAGCTGAAGCCGCCGGTGAACGGCAGCCTCATGGCCTTGCGCCACCGCCTTCCGGCGCTGCTGATCTACATCCTGAGCTTCGTCTTCATCGGCATCTACTGGAACAACCACCACCAGTTGTTGCGCTCGGCGCGCCGGATCAGCGGCGGGGTGATGTGGGCCAACCTGCACCTCCTCTTCTGGCTGTCGCTCATCCCCGTGCTCACCGAGTGGATCGGCCAGGACCAGGACTACAAAGATCATCTGCCGGCCGCGACCTACGGGATCGTCGCCTTTGCCGCGGCGATGGCCTTCAGCCTGCTCGTGGCGATGATCATCCGCACCGACGGACCGGACTCGCAGGTGGCACGAGCCATCGGTCGCAACCTCAAGGGCCGGCTGTCTCCGGTGATCTACCTGGCCGCAACGGGGATGGCTTTCGTCGACCCGTTCATCTCCTACGCCCTCTTCGCGCTCGTGGCGATGATCTGGTTCGTGCCCGACCGCCGCCTCGCCCAGCGGTGACCGCCGGCCCGAGCGGCGTGCCGTACGTTGCCGTGCCCCGTGTGCCAGCGAGACCGGACGCCGCGGCCGGAGGCGCCGCGAGGGGCCGCGACTGCCTCAGGCGTCGCGCCGCACGAGGAGGATGCCGCCGATCACGAGCAACCCGACGGCGTAGGCGACAAGCACGGCGAAGCCGACCCAGGGCGAGAAGGCGTTGGGGTGACCGCCGGCCGAGATCATCTGCCTGCCGATGGTCAGGGGGAGGAAGCGCTCGACGTCGTTGTCGAGCGAGGTCGGCAGCGCCGAGGAGATGATCGGCAGCAGCAGGACGACGCCGACGAACGCCCCGATGGCGCCGGCAGTGTGGCGGATGATGGTCGCCAGGCCGAGGGCGAGCAGCCCGAGCACGCAGAGGTAGAGCCCGCTTCCGACGACGGCCCGCAATGCCGTTGCGTTGGCAAGCGTTGTGTGCGGCGCCGGGGCGGTGAGCAACGCCTGCCCGAGCAGGTACGAGGCGAAGGCGACGACCTCCGAGACGACGAGGGCGACCGTGCCGAAGACCGCGACCTTGGCCAGCAGCACCAGCGGCCGGCGCGGCGCGGCGGCAAAGGTTGCGCGGATCGTCCCCGTGCCGTACTCAGCGCTCATCGCCAGGATGCCGAGCACCCCGATGACCAACTGGGCGAAGAAGACGCCGATCAGGCTCGTGCGCGTGGCGTCGAATCCGAAGGCCTGATTCGGCGCCCAGTGGGCGCGCGTCTCGGCCGAGGCGAGCGCGGCGAGGCCCACACCGATCACGACGAGGATCACCAAGGACCATGTGGTCGAACGCACGGTGCGCAGCTTGATCCACTCGGAGCGAACCAGTCCCCGCATGCCGTAGCGACCCGGGGGAAGGCTCGGCACCCCGGCGACCGGCCGGTCGACGGTCGTGGACCTCAGCTGGGCGACGCTCATCTCGCACCTCCGTTGCTCGCGCTCACCCGGTTTTCGCCGCGGTACTCGACGCTGTCCTCGGTGAGCTCCATGTAGGCCTCCTCGAGCGACGCCGAGTGCGGCGCCAGCTCGTGCAGCACGACCGGGAGCATTCCGGCCAGATCGCCGATCTCGCTCGCCTCGAGGCTGCGCACGGTCATCGCGCCGTCGTCCTCGAGCAGCACGCTCGCCCCGTGGTCCTCGAGCGCCTCGCGGAGGCGTCCCGGTTCGGGCGTGCGGACCGTGACGAATCGTTGCGAGCTCGCTGCCGTGAGCTGGTCGATCGAGGTCTCGGCGATCAGCCGGCCGCGCCCGATCACGATCACCTCGTCGGCGGTCAGCGCCATCTCGCTCATCAGGTGGCTCGAGACGAAGACGGTGCGGCCTTCGCGCGCCAGCCCCCTCAGCAGGTTGCGCACCCAGCGGATGCCGTCCGGGTCGAGACCGTTGATCGGTTCGTCGAAGAGCAGCACGCTCGGGTCGCCGAGCAGCGCCGCGGCGATCCCGAGGCGCTGGCCCATGCCGAGGGAGAACTTGCCGGCGCGCTGCTCGGCGACCTCGCTCAGCCCGACCAGCTCGAGCACCTCCTCGATCCGCGTGGCGGGGATGTCGCTCGTCGCAGCGAGCATCTGCAGGTGGGCGCGGGCGCTGCGGCCGGGGTGGATCGCCCGTGCCTCGAGCAGCGCCCCGACCTCGTGCAAGGGCCAGCGGAGCTGGTGGTAGGGGCGCCCGTTGATCGTCGCGCCTCCGCCGCTCGGCAGGTCGAGACCCATGATCATGCGCATCGTGGTCGACTTCCCCGAGCCGTTCGGGCCGAGAAAGCCGGTGACCACGCCTGGTCGCACGGTGAAGCTGAGCTGGTTCACGGCGAGCTTGTCGCCGTAGCGCTTGCTGAGGGCTCGCGCCTCGATCATGGCCGATGCTCTTTCATCGCTCTCTCCTCGTGGTGGCGGCACACGCAAGGAGCGTGACAGGAATCGGCCGCCGCGTCGTCGCCCCGCGGGGTCGTCTCGTGTACGACTCGGGGCGTACAGGGACCGCCGAGAACGACGACCGCAGGCCGACGCCAGCAGCTCCGGCGGCTCGCTAGGGTGCGCGTGGTGAGCGCGCGCGAGCAGGCCGAGCGGGCCGGCCTCGGCCCCCGACCGCCCCTGCTGCATCGCGTCCCTCCCGACCTGCTGGAGGTGGTCGACCTCGTCATCGCCGGCGCGCTCGCCCTGATGGCAGTGCTGCACGTGACTCGTCTCGGCGCCTCCTCGACGCCGGACGACGGCTCCGTGCTCGTGGGGAGCGGCGCCTTCGCCCTCTGCGCTGCGTCGATCGCACTGCGCCGGCGCAACCCGCCCGTCGCCCTGGCGCTGATCACCGTGGCGATCGCCGTCACGCTCGGTTCGCATCTCGCTGCGGTCCCCGCCGTGCTGATCGGACTGCCCATGTACCAGGTGGCAGCGACGCGCCCGCGCCGCGTGTCGCTGCCGGTCCTCGCCGTCGAATCCGCCGCCCTCGTCGTGTTCGGCGTGATCAGCACCCTCGAGAACAAGGGAGCCTCGACGATTGCCGTGATGATCGCCGTCGCCGCCTGGTTCATCGGCGACAGCGTGCGCGTGCGGCGCGTCTACACCGCCGGGCTTGCCGAGCAGGCTGCTCAGCGCCAGCGGGAGATCCTCGAGCGCGCCCAGCGCTCGGTCGCTGAGGAGCGGCTGCAGATCGCCCGCGAGCTGCACGACGTCGTCGCGCACAGCCTGACCGTGATCGCCATCCAGTCCGGCGTCGGACGCCACGTCATCGACGCAAAACCGGGAGAGGCCAAGCGCGCCCTCTCGGCGGTCGAAGAGACGAGCCGCGCCGCCCTCGACGAGCTGCGCCGCATGCTCGGCATGCTGCGCAGCGGCGAGTCCGAGGTGGCGGCGCTCGCCCCCGCTCCGGGAGTGGGTGGCCTGCCCCAGCTCGTCGAGCAGGTGCGCGCCACCGGCATCCCCGTCGAGCTGCGCCTCGACAGCGTCTCGGCGGCGGCACTCTCGCCGAGCGCCGACCTGTCGGTCTACCGCATCGTGCAGGAAGCGCTGACCAACGTCGTCAAACACGCCGGTCCGGCGTCGGCCGTGGTCGAGCTGCGCGACGAACCGGGCGCGCTCGTGGTCGAGGTGCTCGACGACGGCGCCCCCGCGGGAACGCTGGCGCCCTACCCGAGCAACGGCCACTCGCCGGCGACCCACCACGGGATCGTCGGGATGCGCGAGCGGGTTGCCCTGTTCGGCGGCAGCTTCTCTGCCGGCGCACGCCCAGAAGGTGGCTTTCGCGTCCTCGCCCGCCTGCCGCTCGACCGGGTCGGGGCGGGGTGATCGGCGTCGTCGTCGTCGACGACCAGACGCTGGTGCGGGCCGGGTTCCGCGTCCTCATCGAGTCCTCGCCCGACCTGGCGGTGCTCGGCGAGGCCGCCGACGGGCGCGAGGCCGTGCGCGTCGTGCGCGCCACGCGGCCCGACGTCGTGCTGATGGACATCCGCATGCCCGAGATGGACGGCCTCGAGGCGACGCGCCGCATCCTCGCCGACTGCGCCGGGCCGACTCGGGTGCTGATCCTCACCACCTTCGAGCTCGACGAGTACGTCTACGAGGCGCTGCGTGCGGGTGCGAGCGGGTTCCTCGTGAAGGACGCTCCCCCCGAGCAACTGCTCGACGCCATCCGTATCGTCGCCGCCGGCAACGCCCTCCTCGCGCCGAGTGTGACGAAGACGCTCATCGCCGAGTTCGTCGGCCGGGCCGCTCCGGCGAGCGAGCCGCTGCCGGACGGCGTGACGCCGCGCGAGCGCGAGGTGCTCCGCCTCGTCGCGCAGGGCTGCTCGAACGCCGAGATCGCCGCCGAGCTGCACATGAGCGCCGCCACGGCGAAGACCCACGTGAGCCGGCTGCTCGCCAAGCTCGGGGCGCGCGACCGTGCCCAGCTCGTCGTGATCGCCTACGACGCCGGCGTGGTCGTGCCGCGCTGACTCCGCCTTCGGACGGGTGCGGTTCGACGATCGCGTGCCGGCGTCTGCGGGTCCGGGTTGGCCTGGGGATCCGCCGGCTCGCAGCCGTCGGCGCTGTCACCGCTGTCGGCGCCGCCGGGCCCGGCGAGCGACGGAGGCGCCGGCTCGTCGAGCATCCGCTGCAGCCGCTCGCCGAGCCACGCCTCGAGCGCCGCGGAGCTTGCCGCGGCGAGCGGCCCGCTGCGCATCACATAGCGCATCGTGACCACGCCCATGATCAGCGCCCCGATCGCGGCGACGCGGTCCGTCGCCGCCTCCGGCGTGCAGCCGAGATCTGTGACGAGGTAGGCGACGGTCGGGCCTGCCGCCTTCTCGTCGAAGAAACGGCCCAGCGCCTGCGCCGCCTCGTCGGAGGTTCCAGCCGAGCGCACCATCATGAGCAGCGGGTCCTCGGGCGCGACGCCCTCCCAGCGGCGGACCACCTTGCGAGCGATGCGATGGCCGAGCGTCGACCAAGGCCCCGGGAGGATCGAGGCGACGTCGAGCTCGATCGCGGTGGCGGCGCGGTAGAGACCGGCTTTGCCGCCGAAGTAGCGGGTAATGAGGTTCGGGGCGACCCCGGCGGCCGCGGCGATGGCGCGTACCGTCGTCCCGTCGTAGCCGTGGCGCGCGAAGGCGCTGCGGGCGACGTGGACCAGCTCGCGACGCGTGCGCTCGGCGTCGCGGGGCGGGGCTCCCGATGTTCTCTGCAGCGAAATTCTCTGCGACATTGTGTACGAGCGTACACACCGTCCGTTATCCTCGTGGCATGACCGACCGCAGCCCTGCAACCGCCGAGCGAGGCCCTGCACCCGCCGATCGCGGCCCTGCACCCGAGCACGCCCGGCCGACAGATCTGCAGCCGGCGCGGGCTGGCGCCGATCCCAAGTGGTGGACGCTCGCCGCCGTCTGCCTCGGCACGTTCATGCTCCTGCTCGACATCACGATCGTCAACGTCGCGCTGCCGGCGATCCAGACCTCGCTGCACTCGAGCTTCTCCGACCTGCAGTGGGTCGTCGACGCCTACGCCCTCACCCTCGCCGCCCTCCTGCTCACGAGCGGCTCGCTCGCCGACATGTACGGCCGCAAGCGATTGTGGGTGATCGGCCTGGTGATCTTCACCGGCGCCTCGGCGCTGTGCGGCGCGGCGCAGTCGCCGCTCATGCTCGAGCTGTCCCGCGGGCTGCAAGGCGTCGGCGGCGCGATCATGTTCTCGGGCTCGCTGGCGCTGCTCGCCAACGCCTTCCGCGGCAAGGACCGCGGCGTCGCCTTCGGCGTGTGGGGGGCGATCACCGGCGTTGCCGTGGCGGTCGGCCCGATCGTCGGCGGCGCCCTCGTCACCGGGCTGTCGTGGCGCTGGATCTTCTTCGTCAACGTGCCCGTCGGCCTGGTCGCCCTCGTGCTCAGCGTGACCCGCGTCGTCGAGTCCCGCGCCGAGCGCGCCCGGCGCCCCGACTGGGCGGGCTTCGTCCTCTTCACCGCGGCGCTGGCGAGCCTCGTCTACGCCCTCATCCAATCGGGAAGCTGGGGCTTCGGCTCGACGTCGGTGATCGCCTGCCTCGTCGCCGCCGGCGTGCTGCTCGCCGCCTTCATCGTGGCCGAGTCACGCAACGACGAGGCCATGTTCGATCTCTCGCTCTTCCGCCTGCCGACCTTCTCGGGCGGCGCCATCGCCGCGTTCGGGATGTCGGCCGGGATCTTCTCGATGTTCCTCTACCTCGTGCTGTACCTGCAGGACGTGCTCGGGTACAGCGCGCTGCAGACCGGCCTGCGCCTGCTGCTCGTCTCGGGTGGCGTGCTGGCGGTGAGCGGGATCTCCGGGCGCCTCTCCTCCCGAGTCCCGGTTCGCTGGCTGATCGGCCCGGGGCTCGCCATCGTCGGGGTCGGTCTCATGCTGATGCGCGGGCTCGACGCCTTCTCGTCCTGGACGCACCTCATCCCCGGCCTGATCCTCGCGGGGATCGGCGTCGGGTTGATCAACCCGCCGCTCGCCTCCACCGCCGTCGGCGTCGTCCAACCGCAGCGCGCCGGGATGGCCTCGGGCATCAACTCCACCTTCCGCCAGGTGGGCATCGCGACGGGCATCGCGCTGCTCGGCACGCTGTTCAGCAACCACCTCGGCAGCGCCGTGGCCTCGCTGGCGGCACGCACTCCGCTGGCGACCCGCGCCGCTGAGATCACCTCGGGGCTGCGCAATGGCGAGGTGATCAAGCTCTACGGCCTCGTTCCCCATCACGAGCAAGGCGTGCTCACCGTCGTGCTGCGAGGCAGCTTCACGAGCTCCCTCAACGAGATCCTGCTCGTCGCCGCCATCTTGAGCTTCGTCTCGGCCGTGCTCGCATTCGTGCTGATCCGCAGCAAGGACTTCGTGCACCCCGGCCCGGGAGCGCAGGCTCCCGCCGCCGCCCACTAGCGGGAGCGGATCGCCGAATGTCGGTCGACCACGGCCCGTACGAGAAGCCCTTGGAACGGGCGGTACACCACGCCCGTTCCTGGCTCGACTCGCTCCCCGAGCGTCCCGTCGCGCCCGCTGCCGGCGCCGACGAGCTCCTCGACCGGCTCGGCGCGACCCTGCACGCTGCCCCACTGCCGCCCGAGGAGGTCGTCGACCTTCTGGCCGAGATCGCCGAGCCCGGGCTGATGGCGATCGGGTCCGGCCGCTTCTACGGCTGGGTGATGGGCGGAACGCTGCCGGCCGCGCTCGCTGCCGACTGGCTCGTCAGCGCCTGGGACCAGAACACCGGTCTGCGCTTCGCCACGCCGGCGACTGCCGCGCTCGAGGAGGCGGCCGCAGGATTCCTGCTCGAGCTGCTCGGGCTGCCGAGCAACGCGCTGGTCGGCTTCGTCACGGGGGCGACGATGGCCAATTTCACCTGCCTCGCCGCGGCGCGTCACGCTGTGCTGGCCGGTGTCGGCTGGGACGTGGAGCGCGACGGGCTCACCGGCGCAGCGGCGGTGCGCGTCCTCGTCGGGGCGGAGCGCCACGACACGATCGACCTGTCGTTGCGCTACCTCGGCCTCGGCACGCCCGAGCCCGTCGCCGCCGACGAGCAGGGGCGCATCGAGATCGGTGAGCTCGCCGACGCCCTCGCCGCCGGCGACCCGGCCCAGCCTCTCGTCGTCTGCCTGCAGGCTGGCAACGTCCACTCCGGTGCCTTCGACCCGCTCGCCGAGGCGATCACCCTCGCCCACCTGCACGGCGCGTGGGTGCACGTCGACGGCGCGTTCGGCCTCTGGGCGGCCGCCTCGCCGGCGTTGCGCCACCTCGCCGCCGGCGTGGACGAGGCCGACTCCTGGGCCACCGACGCCCACAAGACGCTCAACGTCCCCTACGACTGCGGCGTCGCCATCGTCGCCGAGGCACCGGCGCTGCGCGGCGCGATGGGTGTGCATGCCAGCTACCTGATCCAGGACGCGGCAGGCCGCGCCGACCCGCTCGAGACCGTGCCCGAGCTCTCCCGCCGGGCGCGCGGAGTGCCGGTGTGGGCCGCGCTCGCCTCGCTCGGCCGGGCCGGCGTCGCCGCCCTCGTCGAGGGTCTCGTCGCCAACGCCCGCGCCATCGCGGCCGGGCTGGTGGCGATCGAGGGTGTGGAGGTGCTCAACGATGTCGTCTACACCCAGGTGTGTGCTGCGTTCGGGGACGACGAGACGACCCGGGCCGTTGCGGCGGCGCTGATCGCCGACGGAACCGTGTGGATGTCGGGCTCGCGCTGGCGCGGCCGGGACGTGGTGCGTGTCTCGGTGAGCAACTGGTCGACCGACGGCGAGGACGTGCGTCGCTCGGTCGATGCCGTGGCGCGTGCCGTCGCCGCCGTGCGCGCCTGAAGCACTCAGGCTGCCGCCGGGGAGGCTTCGCCCTACAGCAGCTGTCTGCGCAGAGGTCGTCGGCGACCGTAAGGGCCGGCGCTGCGACGCGGTTGACAGCAACCTCCTCTAATGTAACATTGTCCTATGACAGTAGATAAAGCGGATAGCGAGCTCGCGACTCCACAGCGAGTCTCGCCGATCGAGTTCCGGCTCGATCTCGCCTCCGGGGTGCCGACCTACCTGCAACTGGTCCACCAGGTCGAGCACGCGCTGCGGCTCGACTACCTCGAGCCCGGAGATCAACTCCCGAAGGTGCGTGACGTGGTCGCTTCGTTGGCCATCAACCCGAACACAGTGCTCAAGGCCTACCGGGAGCTGGAGACCAAGGGCCTGGCGGTCGGGCGACCTGGCCAGGGGACGTTCATCGTCGCGACGCTCGGCCAGGTGGCGTTGCCCGAGCTCACCGAGCTCCGCCGCTCCCTTGTCTCCTGGGTGGCGGCCGCCGACGCGGCTGGTCTCGACGAGGACGGGATCGCAGCGCTCGTCGCGAACGTGCTGCGGGATTTTCGTGAGCCTCGCGGCGACATTGCCGGCCGACGCGGCGCAAGGCGAGACGAGGCGGCGGGCGTGGCATGAACGTCATCGAGACCCACGCCCTCGGCAAGTCCTACGGCTGGACGAGAGCACTGCATGACTGCACGTTGGCCATCCCCGATGGGCACGTGGTCGCGCTCGTCGGGCCGAACGGCGCGGGCAAGTCGACCCTGCTGAGCATCGCGGTCGGGCTCGCAGCACCGACCACCGGTGAGGTGACGGTGCTCGGAGGACGACCTGCCGGTTCGCTGCCCGCGCTGGACGGCATCGCGTTCGTGGCTCAGGACACGCCGCTGTACCAGAACCTCTCGGCTGCCGACCTGCTGCATGTGACCCGCAACCTCAACCGCCGCTTCGACCAGGTCTACGCCGAGCGGCGCCTCGGCGAGCTCGGCATCCCGTTGCGGCAGAAGGCGGGCAAGATGTCCGGCGGACAGCAGGCCCAGCTCGCGTTGACGCTGGCACTGGCGCGCCGGCCGCAGCTCCTCGTGCTCGACGAGCCGATGGCAATGCTCGATCCGCTCGCCCGGCACGACTTCATGGCGACGGTGATGACAGCGGTCGCGGACGAGCGCGTCTCGGTCGTGCTGTCGTCGCACGTCCTCGCCGAGCTCGAGCGGGTTGCTGACTACCTCGTGCTCGTCTCGCGCGGCAGCATCCAGATGGTGGGCGAGGTCGACGATCTCCTCGCACGCCATCGCGTGCTCACCGGCCCGGCTTCGGAGTCCGGACGGTATGCGCAGCAGTGGAACGTCGTGCACGCCAGCCGTGCCGCAACACAAGCGCATCTGCTCGTCCGTTGCGACGGCACCTCTGATCCCGTACCGCCGGGATGGGAGGCACAGTCGTTGACGCTCGAAGAGCTGACGCTTGCCTACCTACGCGAGGCGGGTGCCGCGGCCCTGCCCGGCCCGTTCCGCGACCGGGACGCCGAACCGTCGGAGCTGATGAGATGATCACGCTGACGGCGCCCGTGCGTCCCGCGCGAGGACGCGACACTGCGGCCATTGCCGTGGCGGCGGATGACCTGGGTCACCTGGCGGCAGCATCGAGTCGCGCTGACCGGAGCGGCCGTGCTGCTCGGTGCGGTGGCGGTGTACATGTGGATCACCGGCGTGAAGCTGCATGACGCCTACGCCACGGCGATCACGTGCCACCCGACAGCGTCGATTGCCTGCACTGAGCTGGCGAGCAACCTCATCGGCTTTGACGGCTTTCTGGCGAACGGCTTCTTGCTGCAGGCCATTCCCGCGCTCGTCGGGGCCTTCGTCGGGGCGCCGGTGCTCGCCCGCGAGCTGGAGACCGGCACCTTCCGGTTCGCCTGGACCCAGGGCTTCGGGCGGTGGCGCTGGACGCTCGCCAAGCTGGTCGCGCTCGGGCTCGCGACCGCCGCCGCCGCCGGAGCCCTCAGCGTGCTGTTCTCCTGGTACTACCAGCCGTACTTCGCCACCGGACACCAAGCCGTCGCCTCGAGCGAGTCGTCCCCGCTCGCTCCCGGGCTGTTCGACCTGCGCGGGGTCGCGTTCGCCGCCTGGACGCTGGCTGCCTTCTCGATCGGCGCCCTGGCCGGCATCCTCATCCGCCGGGTCGTCCCGGCGATCGTCGCGACACTGGTCGCCTACGCCGGGCTCGCCTTCGCGACCGGCGGGTTCCTACGCCAGCACTACCTGACGGTGCTGGTCACGAGGAAGCCGAACGTGCCTGGTTCGGCGTGGATCCTCAGTCAGCAGTGGCTCAGCACGCGCGGTCAGCCGGTGAGCCGCTCAGTGCTCAGCCAGGTTCTGCAGGGGGCACCAGGAAGTCTGTTCGGGAAAGGCGGGATCCCGAAGTCCCTCACCGTGTGGCGGTACCTCGTCGAGCACGGGTACACGCAGTTGACCACCTACCAGCCTGCCAGCCGGTTCTGGCCGTTCCAAGCGATCGAGGCCGGCTGGCTGCTCGCGCTGACGGTGCTGCTCATCGCCGTCACCGTGTGGATCGTCCGCCGGCGCGCGCCCTGAACCCCACAAGCCGACCCCGAACGCGTTGACAACGGCTCGACCGAGACGAAGGACAGTGCTCGATGACTGAGCGGTAGGTGCGACGAGGAGGCTCGAAGCCTTCCGCAGGTTCAGCCGTCACGCCGATGCTGCGGCCTATTGACCGCACGTATACATCCAGCGTATGCTCTTAGGTATGAGTGTACCGATGGCCCTCCTCGGGCTCCTCGACCGCGAACCGAGCCACGGTTACGACCTGAAGCGCGACTACGACGCCTACTTCGCCGCGGGGCAGACCCCTTCCCTTCGGGCAGGTGTACGCCACCCTCGCCCGTCTCGCGAGGGACGGAAAGGCGACCGCGGGGGACGCCGAGGCCGGAGCCGGTCCCGATCGCAAGCGCTACACGATCACCCGGGCGGGGAAGAGCGAGGTCGAGGCGTGGCTCTCTGAGCCGATCCCGGCCGAGCCCTACCTCCACACCGATCTCTTCGTGAAGGTCGTCCTGTCCCTCATGCTCGGCCGGCCAGCGGAGGAGTACCTCGACATCCAGCGCGCCGCCCACCTCCGGCGGATGCGCGAGCTGACCGAGCTCAAGCAAGCGGGCAATCTCGTCGACGCCCTCCTCGCCGACCACGGGCTCTTCCACTTGGAGGCCGACCTCCGCTGGATCGACCTCACCACGGCGCGGCTCGCGGCACTCGCCGAGGAGGTGGCGTCGTGAGCGGCACGAGCACATCCTCCGCGGTCCTGATCGGCAGCGTGATCATCGAGGCACGCGACCTCGTGCTCTCCTTCGGAGAGACGCCGGCGCTGCGCGGCGCCAGTCTGTCTGTGAAACGCGGCGAGGTCCTCGCCGTGATGGGCCCGAGCGGCTCGGGCAAGTCGACCTTGCTGCACTGCCTTGCGGGAATCATCGTTCCAGACTCCGGTGGGGTCTTCTTCGACGGTCAGCGCCTCGACACGATGCGCGAGCAGCAGCGAAGCCGCCTCCGTCGGGACCGTTTCGGCTTCGTCTTCCAGTTCGGCCAGCTCGTCCCGGAGCTCACCGCCGAGGAGAACGTCGCGCTGCCGCTTCTCCTCGGCGGAACACGGCGCGAGGAGGCGTTGCGCGGCGCGCGGGCCTGGTTGGAACGGCTCGAGCTCGACGGGTTGGAACGCCATCGCGCCGGCGAGATGTCCGGTGGGCAGGCACAGCGCGTCGCCCTGGCACGCGGTCTCGTCGCCCATCCGGACGTGCTGTTTGCGGACGAGCCGACCGGCTCGCTCGACTCGCTCACCGGCGAGCTCGTGATGGGCTTGATGACCGGTGCGGCGCGCGCGGAAGGGACCACCGTCGTCCTCGTCACCCACGAAGCTCGAGTCGCCGCCTACGCCGACCGCGAGGTCATCGTGCGCGACGGCAAGGTCGCCTCTCCCGCGGGTGCCTTGCGGTGATCCGCCTTGGTCTCCGACTGACGTTCGGAAGCGGACGTGAAGCCGCGCTGCGCGTCCTCGTCATGGCAGCAGCCGTCGCCCTCGGCGTCGGCCTGCTGCTGGCCTCCCTGGCCGGAGTCAATGGGCTCCACGCCCAGACCGACCGTGGCGCGTGGCTCGACACCTCCGCCCAGGCGTCACCACCGACCTCGACATCCGACCGGCTGTGGTGGCTGTCGAGCACCGACCAGTTCGCCAAGCTGGCGATCGATCGGATCGACGTTGCCGCCACCGGGCCGAACGCTCCGGTCCCGCCGGGGCTCTCCCACCTGCCGGGACCAGGTGACTACGTCGCCTCGCCCGCCCTCACGACCCTTCTGAGGACCGAACCGGCGAACGAGCTACGCGACCGGTATCCGGGGCACCAGATCGGGATCATCGGCGCAGCGGCGCTGCCGTCCCCGAACTCGCTGATCATCGTCATCGGCCACAGCGCGCGCCAGCTTTCCGAGGCGCCTGGTGCGGTCGAGGTCGGAGCCATCCAACGCACGCCGGCCAACTGCTACGCCTGCCAGAACTCCATCGGGAGCGGACCGGTTCTGGAGTTCATCCTGGCCGGCGGAGCCGTCGCGCTCGTGCTGCCGGTGCTGATCTTGATCGCGACCGCCAGCCGGCTGTCGGCCGCCAGGCGCGAGGAGCGCTTCGCCGCGATGCGCCTCGTCGGCGCCACGCCGCGTCAGATCTCTGTGGTCTCCGCGGTGGAGGCAGTGGTCGCGGCGGTCGCGGGCGTCGCATTCGGCTTCGCACTCTTCTACGCCTTCCGACCGCTGCTCTACTCTGTGCCGTTCACCGGAGCGCCCCTCGCTCAGGGCGACCTCTCGCTTCACTGGATCGACGTGGCGCTCGCCGTGATCGGCGTCCCGGTCGCCGCGGTGTTATCCGCCCGCCTGGCGCTTCGCAGGGTCCTGATATCGCCGCTCGGCGTGAACCGCCGAGCGTCCTCCCGCCCACCACGGGTCGTACGGATCGTGCCACTCCTCGCCGGCATCGCCGTGCTCGCGTACTTCGACGCGGTCGGCAAGCCCGGCGCCATCGGCGGCCAGCTTCTCGAGCTGCTCGTGGGCTTCGCGCTCCTCGTCGTCGGGCTGGTTCTCGCCGGACCGTGGTTCACGACCGCGGGTTCTCGACTCATGGTGAAGCGGGCCGGTCGCCCCGCCACGCTCATCGCCGGGCGCCGGCTCCTCGACAATCCGAAGGCAGGCTTCCGATTCGTGAGTGGGCTCGTGATCGCCCTCTTCGTTGCGACCGCCGTGATCGGGGCGCTCAGCTCGATCGCCGCCGCTCACGGCTCCGGGGGAGCAAGCGCAGGGAACGACACGCTCGCGGAACCGTTCTGCAGCTTCTCGACGTCGAACTGTCCCGCTTCCGCCGAAGTCCCTTCCGTCCCGGGCCAGGTCCTTGCCGAGCTCGACACGACGTCCGGAGTGCGCAGCTGTGACGGTGGTCCATCAGAGCCCGTCCCCAGCTCAGCCGTGGAATTCGTCGGGGGTCGTCGTGTGCGACCAGCTGGCAAGGACGCCGGCGATCGGCAAATGCGCTGCCGCAGCGAACGTGGCGAGCATCGGCTACTTCCTGTCGAACCTCCTCGGTCACAACTCGCACGCGTCGTCCACGGTCTGGCCGTCGGCTCACCTGTCACTGGCGGAGGCCGCTCGTCTTCCTGTCGACGCGGTCGTCGTGGCCACTAACGGGTCGTCGAGTGCCGTTGAAGAGACACGGACTGTGCTTGAACGGGCCTTTCCCTTCCAGGGAACACCGGTCACAGTCGAGGCGCTCGATCCGTCGAGCGCACGCCTGCTCGCCATGATTCAGGACATGACCGACGTGATCATCGTGGCGAGCCTGATCATCGCCGCCTGCAGCCTCGCTGTGAACGTCGTCGCAGGGTTGGGCGAGCGCAAGCGCCCGTTCAGCCTGCTCAGGCTGACCGGTGTCCCCACCGCGCTCCTGCATCGTGTCGTCGCCCTGGAGAGTGCACTGCCACTCCTGCTTGTCGCGGCGGTGTCGATCGTGGTCGGCCTCGTATCGGCTGCCCTCTACCTCCACTCCCAGGTCGGCATCGCGTTCAGCATCCCGGGAATCACCTACTGGGCCACCGTGCTCGGCGGGCTCGCAGCGTCGCTCGCGATCGTCGCTTCGACGTTCCCGCTCCTCAACAGGATCACGGGACCCGAGGTCGCCCGCAACGAATGACCGCACCGCAGCCGAGTCTTGTGCTCCGCCACCCGTCTCTGCTCACGCAGCCGCGACGAGGCCGGGCGCCGGGCGGACCAGCCGCCCGGCCTCGAGCTGCACGGCGGGGCTAAGGAGCGGCTTCCTCGACGAAGCGCGTCGTCATGGTGCGCGTGTCGCCGTTCGCGTCGATGAGCGACCACGTGCAGGTGTAGGCGCCGGGGGGCAGGCCGGCCACGGCCACCCCGGCCGGCGTGGCGGCGTTGGCCGCGCGCACGACCGGCTTGTGGCCCGCGGCGGGACGGACCACGACGGCGACCGACGCCGCAACGGGCATGCTCGTGCCGCCGGGGCCGGGCAGCGCCGCGGTGGCGACGAGGTGGAAGGACCCGTCGACGACCTCCCCGTCGACCGGCGTCGTGGTGGTGATCACCGGCACCTCGGTCACCGTCTGGCCGCCGCTCCACTCGTCGGTCTGCGAGAGGTCACTCACCGGCAAGCCGGCCGCCGAGCCGCTCGGCGGGCAGATCGCGTCGGTGCCCGCAGGTCCGCCGTTGCCGAAGGTGCCGGCGCTCGAGCTCGTCGTGCCGAGCGTGCTCGGCGCCCCCACGTACTCGCCTGGCTGGCACGTGCCGCTCGTCACCGTGCTCGCGTTGCCGCTCAGTGCGACACGCAGGTCGGCCACGTGGAGCGCAGTCACGGCACGCCCCGCGGCGTTGACGACGCGCACGAGGTCGCCGCCGGTCAGCGTGTGCGGGCGGGGGAAGACGGCGCGCAGCGCACCGGTCGGGTCGGTCGTGGCTGGCAGCGCGAGCGGCGCGGCACCGGCGCGGCCGCGCACCAGCGAGTACGTCGCCTTGGGGACAAGGCCCGTGCAGCTCAGCGCGCCGAGCTCGACGTCGGCCGTGCAGGTGGGGTACCCGCCGGCGCCGGGCTCGGGCGCGGTGACCGTGAGCTGCACCAGACCGCCGGCCAAGTCGGCCGGACGACCGTTGCCACCGGCGAAGAAGGCCCGGTTGTCGTCCGAGCTGACCGTCACCGTGTCGGTGGCGCGCACCGTCGCGGGCGTGAGCGCGGCGTTGGTCTCGGTGTCGCAGACGCCGAGAGGGAGCGCGCGGCCGTCGAGCGCGACGGTGAGCACGCCGGTCTGGAAGCAGGTCTGGATCAGCACGCCGGGGTGGAGATGCTGGGGATTGTGCACGCTCAGCACCGTGATCCCGGAATCGAGGTCGCTCCAGCCGGTCCATCCCGCCTCGGCCGCCGGGTTGCCGCCGTTGCCGGTGAGGATCGTCTGCTGCGGCGGCGACGGGGCCCCGGCGCCGGCGTAGTCGACCTCGATCGCGTCGCGGTCGTCGCCGACCGCGTGCCCGGGCAGCACGAGCGACCATGAGCCGCCGGCGCGTGTCCGCGTCGAGGCGGAGGCGACCAGGGTCCCGGCGCGCACCAGCCCGACAGTGACGCGGACCCCGTTCGCGCCGCTCGGGATCGTCCCACCGACCGCCGGGGAGAACTGCTTCAGGCGCACCTGCGCGAGCGGCAGCCCGTCGCTCGTCGTCGTCGAGCCCTGCACGCAACTACGGTCCGCGTTCGACCAGATCTCCTGCAGCAGGTAGTCGTCGCCATTGATGACCTGGTCGAAGTTGGCGCCGTTGGTCGCGGTCCCGAGGGGCACCCCGGTCGAGGGCGCCCGCTCGCAACGGTCGGCGACCTCGTTCCCGTTCGGGTCGAGCCAGCCGGTGCCTGTCGGGTCGGTCATCGCCTCCATCAGCTCGTGCGCGGAGACGTCGATGGCGTTGCCGGCGTCGCCGCCGGGCGGGGTGCCGTTGACAGGCGGGTAGACGCCGTTCTCCACCGTGGCGGCGAACTCGATGCCCGGGTCGGGGATGTTGGCGTAGATGGCCGTCGTTCCCGGCCCCTGGCCGAGGTCGGAGAGGCTGTGGTAGCCGCCGAAGGCGTTGGTGCCGCACGCGTTCGGGCCGACGCAGGTGTCGACGTCGGGTGGCAGGTAGACCACGTAGACGTTGCCGAGACCGGTCGGAAGCCCCCCGGCGGCGACGAGGTGGGCGAGCTCGGCCTGCAGCTGGTCGTCGGTCACGCAGGTGGGCAGCCCGTAGCCCTCGGGCGAGGCGCACTCAGCAGCGCTCCCGCCCGGCAGCGGGTCGCTCGTGGCGATCAGGTCGTCGTGGCCCGTCGGGTCGGTCGGCTGGTAGCTGATCGAGTACGACCCCGGCGTGCCGACGTCGCCGTACTGGTCGAGGACGGTGAAGATGTTGCTCGGCCCGGGCGCCGCCGACGCCACGGCGACGTCGGAGAAGAACGTCTCGAGGCTGCGCTCGTAGGAAGGGTCGAAGTTGCTGACGCCGCCGGGGTTCCAGAAGACGGTGTGCACCTCGACGGGGCCCGTGACCGGGCCGCCGTGGTAGACGGCGGGAGTTTGCACGCCTGTGGCGATGTCGGGCAGGCCGAGCGTGGAGTCGGTCGGTGGCTCGAGGCCGAGCCCGACGGCGGCAGGCGGGACGATGCCGAGCACCGCGGCCCGCGGCATGGCCCGCGGGCCGGCCGGCGACCGGCTCGTCGAGGTCGCGCCCGAGGGCGACTGGGCGAGCGCCAGCGTGCCGAGGGCGAGGAGAGGCAGCAGCACGCAGGCCGGGGCGAGCACGCGTCGGGTGTGCAGGGGTCGCTCCATGTGGTCGGGCGGTCCGTGGTCGGGCGGTCCGGGTCTCGTTCGGGCAGTCCGGCGAAGGAGCCGGAACGACCGAACCTACACGCCGCTCGCAGGCGTTGCGGCGCCGTGGGCGAGCCGCCCGTAAAAGATCGCCCGGTCCGTGGGATGACACAGCCCCGGCCTATGCTCGCCACACGAGGAGGAGTCGGGTGAAAGCGACGCGCTGGGCGGCGACGATGCTCCTCGGCGGCGTGCTCGTTGCGGGGTTCGCGGCGCGTGCCGGGGCGGCGGAGCGAGGGCAGGCGGGGCAGGGTTTCGCCTCGGTGAGCGTGAGCGTCGCGGCGGGCAACGGGCGCGCCCCCTTCGACGTGCCCCGGCGCCTCGAGGTCCCCGCAGGCTGGAGCGTCGAGGTCTGGGCGCGCCTCGGCGGCGCGCGCTTCGAGGCCGTCACGCCGCAGGGCGACCTGCTCGTGAGCGTGCCCACCACCGGCGACGTGGTCGAGCTTCGGCCGGAGCGCGACCCGCGCGCTGTGCCGCGCTTCTCGGTCGTGCTGTCCGGCCTCCTGCAACCGCAGGGCCTCGCCTTCGACCGGGTGGGCGGCAAGGAGGTGCTCTACGTCGCCGAGGCCGACGAGATCGACCGCTACCTGTGGGGCGTCGGCGGCCCTTCGGCGCGCACCGTCCTCGTCGGCCACCTCGCCTGGCAGGCGCCGAAAGGCAGCGACGACCACCCGCTGAAGAGCCTGGCGATCGGGCGCGACCACACCGTGTACTTCGACATCGGAAGCTCCGCCAACGTCGACACGGCCGATCTCGCCTCCTACCCGCCCCGTGCCTCGGTGCTCGCGGTGCGCCCGGACGGGTCGGGCCTGCGCGTGCTGGCGATCGGCGTGCGCAACGCCGAAGGCCTCGCCGTCGCCCCCGACGGCGCCCTGTGGGCGGCGGTGAACGAGCGCGACAACGTCGCCTACCCCTTCCACCGTGCGTTCGGCGGGCTGAAGGACGCCTTCGGCAAGGTGATCCAGTCCTACGTCAACGACAACCCGGTCGACGAGGTGGCGATCGTCGGCAAGCTCCGGAACCTGGGCTGGCCGTTCTGCAATCCCACCGCCGAGGTGGAGCCGGGCGTGGCGGGGTCACCGTTGCGCTTCAGCGACGACCGCTTCGTGGCCGACGCCGTGCTCAATCCGGACGGGCGCTCGCTCGATTGCGCCAAGCTGAAGCCGATCGAGCGCGGCCTGCCGGCGCACAGCGCTCCCCTCGGGCTGACCTTCCTCGAGGGCAGCTCACTCCCCTCGCCCTGGCGGGACGGCGCCTTGCTCGCCGTGCACGGGTCGTGGGACCGCCAGCCGCCGCAGCCGCCGGCGCTCTTGTGGCTGCCCTTCGATAGGGGAAACCGGCTGCTCGGGACACCCGTGCCCGTGCTCTCGGGATTCCAGGCAGGCGACGGGTCACGCTGGGGACGCCCGGTCGACGCGGTCGTCGGGCCCGGCGGCGCGATCTACGTCACCGACAACCAGGCCGGCGCCGTCTACCGGGTCGTGCCCTGAAGCCGGGCGCCCACTACCCGGCGCCCGCTACCCGATGCCGGCTCACGACCGGGTTGCGACGACGAAGACCCGCCGGAACGGGAAGACGGTCTCGCCGGTGGTCTCGGGCGGGTAGGCCTGGCGCAGCCTCGTGGCGTAGTCGGCGCAGAAGGCTGCCGCCTCATCCTCGCTGAGCGCGGCGAGATACGGGCGCAACGCCGTCCCGCGTGTCCACTCGAGCACCGGATCCGGCCCGGTGAGCAGCTGGTAACACGTCGTCTCCCAGCAGTCGACCGACGCGCCCAGGCTGCGCAGCCGGCGCAGGTACTCCTCGGGCGGGTGCACGTGGCGCGGCTCGCCCGCGATCGCGAGGCGCTCGCGCCACGGCGGTGAGCTCACCAGCTCGGCGAGCAGCTGGTGGCTCGGGGCGTCGAAGTTGCCCGGCACCTGGAAGGCGAGGACTCCGTGCGGGCGCAGCCAGGAGAGCCAGCGCTCGAACAGGTCGAGGTGGCCGGGAACCCAGTGCAGGGTGGCATTGGAGAGCACGACGTCGAGATCGCCGTCCGGCTGCCAGTGCTCGACGTCGGCGAGCTCGAAGCTGAGGCGGCCGGGAACCGCACGCGCCTCGGCCTGGTCGACCATCGCCGGCGAGCTGTCCACGCCGACGATGCGGGCCTGCGGCCAGCGCTGCAGCAGTCCGGCGGTGGCCGTCCCGGGGCCGCACCCGAGGTCGACGACGTCGCGTGGCGCCTCGAGCGGGACGCGCGCGACGAGCTCCCAGAACGGGCGCTCCCGCTCGCCGGCGAAGCGCAGGTAGGTCGTCGGGTCCCAGGTGTCGGTCATTCTCGCCATCAGATCACGCCGCGGTGTCGCATGCCGGACCTGCATCGTTAGGTGAATCGGTAAGTCGGCTCGAAGACTGGCGCGATCCGGTAACCCGATCAGGAAGTCGGTCTCCGACCCTTGCGCCCATGCACGCACACGCCATCGCCAGCGTCCGCTGCGAGTGGGCGACCCGCTCACGCTCGCCGCAGGCCGCCGCCGTCCTCGAGCGGCTCGTCGCTGTCGAGCCCGTCCTCGCCGGGATCCGCGCCGCGAGCCTGCACGAGCTCTTCGGCTGGCTCGAGGGACGGCCCGATCGCGGCTTCGACACGAGCTCCCGCCCGGTGACGCCGCACTGGGAGGTTGTGGCTGGCCTCATCCGCCAGTTCCACACCGACGAGCTCATCGGCCTGGGACTGGTGGCCGCGCTCAGCCCCGGCTTGCTCGGCGTCGCCAAGCGGCTCGACTGGGGCCAAGGCGGTCCGTGGCCCGACGCTCAAGCCTTCGCCGCCGACCTCGTCAGCGAGACGTGGCTCGTGCTGCGCGACGTGGGCGGCACGACGCTGACCTACCCGGAGCGGACCGTGATCGAGCGGCTGCGCCGGCGGCTAGCGCACCACAGGGCGCAGTTCCAGAAGGCGTCGCGGCGCGAGGCCCCGACGGAGGACGAGAGCCTCGCCGCTTCGCTCGACCGACCGCTCGGGGCGTGGAGCGAGCCGAGACGAGGCTCGACCCTCGAGTCACTTGCGGCAGCGCTCACCCGCATCGACGACCGGACGGTGGCGCGCGACGACGTGCGTCTCATCTTCGAGACGCGGGTGCTCGGCTACTCGATCGCCGAGCTCGTCGAGCGGGGCCACGGCTGCCGGCGGACCCTCGAGCACCGTCGGGGGCGCGCCGAGGCGCTGCTGTGCGCCTGACACAGGGCGCACACGAAGTGGCCGATGTGCCACCATGCGCACTTCCCTGCGCTCCGCTGCACGAGATGCGGCAGAATGAGCGGCGGCGGCCGGGCGGGTCGTGGCCGTGAGCATGGAGGTCGCGGTGCCCGTTGCGCCCGGGGCGAGCCGGCGTCGACCGATCGCCGTCGTCATCTTCTGCGTCGTGGTCGGCGTGGTGCTCATTGCCGTCGTCGTGGGCTCCATCCGCACCAACCGTGTCACGACCGACCAGGCCGCCTCGACGGGTACGCCTCGGTCCGCCGCTACCCACAGCGATCCCTCCGGTCGACTGGCGGCGAGCCGCAGGTCCGGCTCGGCACACAGCACGTCACGCTCGGCGCGCTCATCCGGAGGCCCCGGCCGCGCCGGCGAAGCACCGGCCAACCGCGCGTCGTCAACTCGTGGTTCCTCCGAGGTGCGTCACGGGCGCGGAGCGCCGGCGAGCACGATTGCGGGTGGCTCGACGAGCACCTCCTCGACCACGAGCACGTCGACGAGCAGCTCGTCGACCTCGACCTCGACCTCGACCTCGACCTCGACCTCGACCTCGACCTCGACCTCGACCTCGACCTCGACTCTGATTCCGACGTCGATCTCGTCTTCGTCTTCGTCTTCGTCTTCGTCTTCGCCTTCGCCTTCGACCACCATCTCACCGGCGAGCTCCGGCTCGGCTGCTGGCTCTGCGACCACGCTCGTAGCTGGTGAGGGCGCGAGGACCACGTCAACGGGCCCGCCGGCGTCGAGCACGACCCTTCGCATCCGGCCGACGACCGGGAAACGGGCACGCGGCGCCACCGCCGATCGTCACCGCGGGGCTGTCCCGATTCCCAAACCGCCGGCTCGCGCGGGAAACACGAGCCCCATCCGGACCCGCGCCGCCTCCCCGAAGGCCACACGCAAGTCCGTCGCGCCTGCCGTCATTCGGACGATCCGCCCGTCGCCCTCGAGAACCACCACAGGGATCGCCAGGGGAAGGACGGCCACGACGAGACCCGCCAGGACGCCAACCGCATCCACGCCGGCCAGCACGGCGGCGCCGACCACGACCCGAGCGGCACGCTCGGTCAGGGGCCTGGCGCCGACGACCACAGCGGCGCCGACTATGCCGAAGACCACGACTGCCCCGAAGACCACGTCGGTGCCGACGACCACGGCGGCGCCGACGACCACGTCGGTGCCGAAGACCACGGCGGCGCCCACGTCCTCGCCCCCGTCGACTGTGCCGAAGACGCCGGTACCGGCGCCGACGACCACGGTGCGCCCGGCGACGACGACCACGTGGGTGCCGCCGACGACGACCACGGCTCCGGTTGCGCCGCCGACGCGGCCGGTCGGCGGGACCACCACCACGGTTGCGGCGACCGCCGAGAGCTCGACGACGAGCGGCCGCTTCGCTCCACCGTTCACCACGACCACGGTCACGTTCCACACCGCGGCGGGACAGGTCGAGCGCGGACGTCAGCTGGTCCGGCCAGGCGACGCTGCGCGCCGATCTCGTCTGCGGCGGGTCGTCCGCGGAGCAGATCGCCGCCGACGGCCTGTTCGTCACGCTGGCGGCGCCCGCCGGCACCTGCACGCTCCAGCTGTCCGAGGCCGTTCAGACCGACGAGGTGATCTCGTACACGGTCTTCCTCACCCGCGAGGTGGCGCCGTGAAGCCCGGGGGGCGGTTGCGCTCGCTCGGCGTCGCCGTCCTCGGTGCGCTCTGGGTGGGCCTCGGTCTGCTCGTCGGCTGGTTCGTCGGCTACCTCGCCGACCGCCTGGCGCTCCCGGCACACCACGCGCGCATCTACAGCGCGCTTGGCCTGTCGGCCGTCGTGCTCTGTGCCTGGGCATACGGGACCCGCTTGCTCTACCTCGAGGTACGCGCCGGCGTCGAGGAGGCGACGAGCGACGAGCCCGTGCGGGCGCGCACCGGCTACGCATGGACCGCCGCCCTCGCCGGGCCCATCGTCGGGCTGGTCCTGGCCTTGTCGAGCCACTCCGCCGCCCATCCTGCGCCCGGCGCACGGGCCGTGACGGCACCTGTGGTCACAGCCGTCGCCGGCACGCCGGGCATGCAGCTCGACCTCTCGGTCGGCTCCGCCGAGACCGGCTCGGCCGACGCCAGCGAGCGGAAGCCGTCGGGCTCGGCCGACGCCGGCGAGCGGAAGCCGGCCGACGCCGGCGAGCGCCGCGTGGCGGCCGATGCGGATGCGGGGATCGCCTCGCGTGCGCCGGAGGCGGCCCTGGCGCTCCTCGGGCTGGGCGTGCTCGGGGGCGGACTGCTGGCGGCGCACCTCGCCAGGTTGCGCCGTTATCAGCTGATGCGCTCACCGGTCGGCGGGCGGCCACCGGCGCTCCTGGGCGGGGATGCCGTCGTCGAGGCGGAGCTGCGGCCGTTGCGCACCCTCGAGCTGCCGGCCTGGATCGACGCCGCCAACCGGCTGCTGTGCGCCCGCCTCGTTGCGAACCCGTCGCTCGAGCCGCCACGGGTCGGCGTCGTGCGCGCCGGGCCCCACGGCGTCGAGATCCTGCTCGACCGTCCGAGAGCCGACGCCCCCGAGGGGTTCGTCGCCGCCGACGAGGGCCACTGCTGGCGGCTCGACCCGCGGCGCTCGCTCGCCGAGGTGCGCTCCGCCGCCGGCGACGCCCAGCCGTACCTCGCCGTGCTCGTCCCGATCGGCGAGGACGCCGACGGCAGCTACCTCGTCGCCTGCGGCCCGGGCGAGTCGCTCGCCGTGCGCGGCGCGGCAAGCGAGATGCGCCTCGGGCTCGGAGCGATCTGGGCGCACCTGGCGAGCGCCCCGTGGGCCGAGGTGGCCTGCTACCGGGTCGGGCCGCCCGGCTTCCCCGGATCCGAGCAGATGGTCGAGCTGACCGTCGAGATGGTCGCCGGCATCGACAGCGCGATGCAGCGATCCCCGCTGTGGCGCGCCGGCCTGCCCGACAGCCAGCCCGTCGTCTTCGCCGCCGAGCCGGGGCTCGCTGCGGAGGTGCGCGCCGCGGCGCCGGGCATCGTTGCGGTCGTCGGCACCATGCTCGAGGCCGACCGCATCCTCTGCTACGACGAGGGATGCGTCACAGTCGAGCCGCTCGGCCTGACGATCCCGGCGCTCGTGCCCACCGAGGGCGAGCTGGCCGCGATCGAGCGCCTCGTCGCGGCGGCGAGCGCCCTGCCGACCGTCCCGCCCGAGCGGCCGGCCGGGCTGCCACCTCCCGACGCCGAGCTGCCGGCGGCCGGGGCGGTGGAGGTGCGCCTGTTGCGCCCGGTTCCCGACCTCGTCGGCGAGGTCGACCCGTCCAAGCTCCATCCCGAGGTCGTGCAGGTGGTCGCCTACCTCGCCCTGCACGGCCACCGGGCGACCACGAGCAAGCTGCGTGACGTCTTCGGCCGCTACAAGCGGGAGGAGAGCCACGCAACACGCACGGTGTGGAACGCCACCTCCCACACCCGCAACGTCCTCGGCTCGCACCGTTTCCCCGTCGCCCACGGCAACAAGCCGTACACGTTGGACGACTCCGTGAGCTGCGACTGGTTGCGCCTCAGGGAGATCGCCGCGGTGGGGCGTTCGCTCGAGCGCGCCGGCGAGCCGGTGCGTGCGATCGAGACGCTGCGCGTCGCCCTCGAGCTCATCGGCGACGGCTACCCCTGCTCGGACGACGCCGTCGCCGCCCGCTACGACTGGCTCGACGCCGAGCAGCTGCTCGTCGAGCTGGAGACCGACGTCGTTCGCGCTGCACACGCCATGGCGACACTGTCGATCGAGCACTGCCCGTACCCGCACAGCCTGGAGGACGCCGCCTGGGCGATCGAGCGCGGGCGCGTCATCTCACCGGAGGCGCTGCCGCTGCGCGAGGTCGCGTTGCGCCTCGCCGCGGCGCGGGAGGATGCCGCGGCGCTCGACGCGGAGTTCTTCGCCGCCGTCGACGCCGTCGACGAGCTGGCGCTCGGACGGGAGGTCGACCCGCGGCTCGAGGCCGTCTACCGCCGGCTCGGGCGGACTCTCGGCGGGATGGCGCGACCGGGGCGGGAGCGGGCCCGGGCGCCCCTCGGCTGACGGGCTCGAGGAGGAGGGGCGCCCCGCGTGCGCCGCGGGGGGTCCGGCCTGTCAGGATCGCATCATGCGCATGATCGGGCTGATCGGCGGGATGAGCTGGCAGTCCTCGGCCGAGTACTACCGGCTGCTCAACGAGCTCGTGCGCGACCGTCTCGGCGGCCTGCACTCGGCGCGCTGCCTGCTCTATTCCGTCGACTTCGCCGAGATCGAGCGGCTGCAGGTGGCCGGCGCCTGGGACGAGGCGGGCGAGGTGCTCGCCGCCGCGGCACGCAGCCTCGAGGCGGCGGGCGCCGAGGTGCTCGTGCTGTGCACCAACACGATGCACAAGGTCGCCGGCGCCGTCGAGCAGGCCACGCCGATCCCCTTGCTGCACCTCGCCGACGTCACCGCCGACGCCGTGCGCGCCCGTGGGCTCGCCCGTGTCGGCCTGCTCGGCACGGCCTTCACGATGGAGCAGCCGTTCTACCGCGACCGTCTCACCGCCCACGGGCTCACCGTCGACGTGCCCGAGGAAGCGGACCGCCGGCTCGTGCACCGGATCATCTACGAGGAGCTGTGCCTCGGCGTCGTCGACGACGGGTCGCGCCGGCTGCTGCGCGAGGTGGTCGCCCACCTCGTCTCGGGCGGATCGGAGGGCGTCGTGCTCGGCTGCACCGAGCTCGAGCTGATCCTCGGCCCGAGCGATGCCGAGGTGCCGGTCTTCCCGACGACCCGCCTGCATGCCGAGGCGGCGGTGGCACTGGCGCTAGCACCGGGGCAGCCCGGCTGAGCGCTCCGCTACGGATCAGATCACCCGAACGCTCGCTGCATCAGCTTGAACGACGCCCCGGCCGGGTCGGCGACGGTCGCGAGACGTCCGAACGGCGTCTCGTCGACGCCCTGCACGAGGCTGCCGCCGAGCCGCTCGACGGTCGCTGTCGCGGCGTCGGCGTCCTCGACCTGCCAGTACGTGTACCACTGGCGAGGGCGCGCCGTCCGGCAGGACCGAAGCCGCGTCCATGATGCCCGCCATGTGACCCTCGCCCTCGGGATTGCGCAGCACCGTGTAGCGGAGCTCCGGCGTGTCGGTCATCGTCTCGGTCTCCCAGCCGAACACCGAGCGGTAGAAGGCGATCGCCCGGGCGTAGTCGCGCGTGTGCAGCTCGAACCACGCTGGGGCGCCGGGCTCTTCGAGCACGCTGAAGCCGTGGAACGCGCCGGGTTGCCAGGCGCCGAGCCTCGCGCCGGTCGGGTCGACGAGCACCGCCTGCTTGCCGAGCTCGCCGACGGCCATCGCCGGGAAGAGCACGTTCGCGCCCTCGGCCTCGGCAGCGGCGAGCGCCTTGTCGATGTCGTCCGTGGCCAGGAAGACCTTCCAGCGGTTGTCGGCCCTCAGCTCGCCCATGTCGCCCATCGCTCCGGCGACGGGCGCGCCGTCCCGGTCGAAGATGAAGTAGCCGCCGTAGGCCGGGTCAGGATCGTTCGCCTTCCAGCCGAAGAGCTCGCCGTAGAAGCGGCGGCTCCCCTCGACGTCGGAGGTCCACAGGTCCGCCCAGCAGGGGGCCCCGACCGGGGCGTGGTCACGGGTCGTCATGTCGCTTCCTCCTTGGTCAGGCGAGCAGATCTCACGGACGCTCACCGGTTCCGACGGGGGCCGGCCGCCGGAATCATCGTCGCGCGGCGCCCACGCGACGATGACTTCGACCTGCGCCCCCCGTCCACCAGGCGATGGCCGAGATGCGCCGCTGGTGCCGGGCGACCGTCTGTCGCGCCGACGGCTCGACGCTCGCCGAGCACGTGCTCGAGGGACCGGGCGAGCCCGATCTCGCCACGGTCGACGAGCTCGCCCGGCTCGCCCTGCACGCAACACGTCTCGGCGGCGCGCTCGTGCTCGACGAGACGTCGCCGGCGATGGCCGAGCTGCTCGCTCTCACCGGGCTCGCTCACCTCGTCGCACCTGGGCGCCATTGCCCCCGTACCGTGACCGAAGCTCAGGAGGGCGACCGGCCGAGGTGAGCGTCGAGCTCGGCGCGACGGGCCGCCCGGGCGTGGGAGTCCTCGGTTGCCGGATCGTCAGCGCCGACGCCGGTGCGGCCGTTGGCCGTCGGCTCGCCGCCGGCGACTGCGGCTCCGTCGGCTCCGTCGGATCCCTCGGTGGGGACCGGCCGTCCGTCGGCGTCCAGGCGCAGCGCCAAGCCGTACGCGGGGAAGAGCCGCACGGGGTCGAGCAGAGCGAGGAAGAAGCTCATCCCGGCGATGCGACCGTCGGAGATCTCGAGCACCTGGAGCGCCCAGGGCGAGTAGCCGCCGTCGGGGCTGCGCCGGTACTGCCCGAAGGCGGGGCACCCGTTCGCCGCAGCGGGCAGCAGGCGCGAGCCACGGCAGCCGCTCGGCGCAGGCTCGAGCATGAACCGCCCGATGTCCTGCGCGCCGCGGATCCACATCGCAAACGGCGGCATCGACTGCACGGCGTCCTCGTGGAGCAGCGCAACGAGCGCCTCGATGTCGTAGCGCTCGAAGGCCTCGACGTAACGTCGCAAGCAGCTCGGCGTCGCCGGCGTCGAGCCGGCTCGGGTGCACCTCGGCGGTGAGGCCCGCCGAGCGTGGCGCGGGCCCGCTGCAGCGCGCTGTTGATCGCCGCCACGCTCGTGTCGAGCAGCTCTGCCGCCTCGGAGGCCTGCCAGCGCAGCACCTCGCAGAGGATCAGCGCAGCACGCTGGCGGGCCGGCAGGTGCTGGAGCGCGGTGACGAAGGCGAGGCGGATGGAGTCGCGGTACTCGGCGATCGCCGCCGGGTCGTCGCCTCGGGGCCCGCCGCGGGCATCGGCGAGCGGCGTGACCCAGTTCGACTCGGGGAGAAGCGGCCCGAGGAAGGACTCGTCGGGGGGCGACGACGGGCCCATCTCCATCGGGCGGGCCCGGCGCTGGACCTGGCGCTGCATGTCGATGCAGACGTTCGTTGCGATCCGGTAGAGCCAGGATCGCACGCTGGAGCGTCCTTCGAATGAGTCCGCATGGCGCCAGGCGCGCAGCATCGTCTCCTGCACGGCGTCCTCGGCCTCGAAGCCGGAGCCGAGCATGCGATAGCAGTAGCCGGTGAGCTCGCGCCGGTAGGGCTCGAGCTGCAGCGAAGAGAGGGTCCCGGTCGCCGCCACCGCGGCGAATCGTAGCGGTGCCCGATCCAGCGCGACATCAGCCATCGGGAGGAGAGACGGGGGCCGCCGCCCGCTCTCATCGGCGATGATGGCGGCCATGCCTGAGCGCCTGAGCGACGAGGGCCTCGAACGCTTCGCCGAGGTCGCCGCCGGCCAGGTCGGCGACGAGGCGATCCCCGGCCTGGTGGCGCTCGTGGCCTGCGCCGACGAGGCGCACGTCGAGACGCTCGGGTCGCTCTCGGTCGGCGGGCCGCCGGTCCGGCGCGACAGCCTGTTCCGTATCGCCTCGACCAGCAAGCCGATCACCGGCGCAGCGACGATGGCGCTGGCGCGTCGAGGGCCTGATCGACCTCGACGAGCCCGTGGACCGGCTGCTGCCGGAGCTGGCGGACCGCCGGGTGCTGAGGCGGATGGACGGCCCGCTCGACGACACAGTGCCGGCCGAGCGGCCGGTCACCGCACGCGACCTGCTGACCTTCACCTTCGGGTTCGGCATGGCCGTGGAGATGTTCGGCGCCGAGAAACCGTGGCCGGTGGTGGCCGCCAGCGAGGAGCTCTCGCTGTGCACGCTCGGGCCACCCGCCCCGGCCGCCCAGCCGGAACCGGACATCTGGATCGAGGCCCTGGGATCGCTGCCGCTGCTCGCGCAGCCGGGCGAGCGATGGCTGTACAACACCGGCGCGTCGGTGCTCGGGGTCCTGCTGGCGCGCGCCGCCGGCCAGCCGCTCGACACGGTGCTGCGGACGCGCCTGTTCGAGCCCTTCGGCATGCCCGACACGGCGTTCTTCACCACCGAGGCCGACCGGCTCGCCACCGCCTACCGCGCCGAGACCCGACGGCCTCTCGGTCTGGGATGCACCCGACGGCCAGTGGGCCCGGCCCCCGGCCTTCGGAGACGGGGCGGCCGGCCTTCTTTCCACGGCAGACGATCTGCTGGCATTTGCCCGTGCCTTGCTCCGCGGCGGTGAGCCGGTGCTCACGCAACATGACGTCGCCCTCATGGCCACGCGACCATCTCACGCCGGCGCAACGCACGAGAAGTGGGCCCTTCCTCGGCGACCGCAGCTGGGGATTCTGCCAGGCGGTTGCCACATCCGGCGAGCGCGCCGGGGCGTTCGGCTGGGACGGGGGGCTCGGCACGTCGTGGCTCGTCGACCCGGCTCGTGATCTCGTGGTCATCGTCCTCACCCAGCGGATGTGGGACACGGCTCAGCTGCCCCAAGTCCACCTCGAACTGCAGGACGCCGCCTACCGCGCCCTTTCCTGAGGCCTCGCGTCGAGAAGCCGCCGGCGTCCCACGACCCGCAGCTCTCCGCGCACGCCGCAGACGGCACGCGGCCGCGCCGCAGACGGCGCCCCACCAAACGGCCGCTCCCGCGTGGACTGCAATCGATCCGGGCGTGCCGGCGTCTCCCTGTGCAGCTGGAACCACCACACCTCCCGTCGCCAGGGATCGGAGCACCTCGGCTGCCCGCTGATCGCGCGCGGCACGATCGCGGGCGCGGGCAGACCGAAAGGAAACTGACATGCTCAGTGTCTTGACGTCACGTCCGGGCAGCGCCCGTCTTCGCGTCGGCTTGGCGGGAGCGACGCTCGCCGCTGCGCTGAGCGCCGGGATCGCCACCACCGCGGAGGCACTCGGGACGGTTCCGGCCGCGGCCTCGGCGATGGCGCCGGTCACGGTCATGGGCAAGGTCGTCAAGGTGATGGGGACGACGGAGTTCACGATGACCGCTGGGAGCAAGCACTACGTCGTCAAGGTCGACGCGATGACCCACGTCAAGGTGGACGGCAAGGCGGCCAAGCTGTCGGCGCTCGCGCCCGGGGACCAGGTGACCGTGAAGGGGCCGCTCGAGATGAGCACGATCACGGCGACGAGCGTGACCGTCGGGATGTGAGGGCCTGATCGGCCGGCGCTGGCGGCATGCACTCGTTGTGCTCGGCGCCCCCTCGCCGGTCGGTCGGGCTCAACCGCCCGCCGAGCCGCCGCTCGCCCTGCCGCTCCCGCTCGCCCTGCCGCCGTCGCTCGCCCTGCCGCCGTCGTCGACGAAGGATGTCGTGGCGAGCCGGCGACCGTCGGCCGCCAGGTCCCAGAAGGTGCACGGTGCCCCGGCCAGCAGCTCGCCGGCAGCGCCGGCGAGCGCGCCGAGGGCAACGAACGCGAGGGTCCCACCGAGCGAGATGCGGCTCACTCCGAGCTCGGCGAGCTCGGCGAGGCTCGGCCCCTGCGGCAACAGCAACACGTTCAGCGGGCGCGAGACGGCCTCGATCACGGTGGCGATGTCGGCGGGTCGCACGAGCCCGGGGGCGTAGAGGACGTCGGCTCCTGCCTCGGCGAAGGACTGCAGGCGCTCGATCGTGTCGGTCAGGTCGGCCCGTCCGTGCAAGTAGTTCTCGGCCCGCGCTGTGAGCACGGCGCGCCCAGCGGCGCGCTCGGCCGCCGCAACGACCCGTTCCCGTGCCAGCGCCGGCGCGTAGATCGCGTCGCCGCTCCAGTCCTCGATCGAGAAGCCGGCCAGCCCGGCGCCGATCGCCGCCTCGGCCGTGGCGGCCACGTCGCCGGGCGAGTCGCCGTAGCCGTTCTCCAGGTCGGCCGAGACCGGGACGTCCACCGCAGCCACGATCTGCGCCGCATGGTCGACCGCCTCGGCGCGACTGACCTTCCCGTCGAGGCGGCCGAGCGTGGCCGCGAGGCCGCTGCTCGTCGTCGCCAGCGCGGCAAAGCCGAGGTAGGACATCGCCCGGGCGGACCCGCAGTCCCACGGGTTCGGCATCAGCAGCGGCGCACCCGATCGGTGCAGGGCGAGAAAGCGCGCCGCCAGGTCGCTGCTCACCTTCCGGTCTCGCAGCCCGTCGCGTCAAAGTCGGTGCAAGTCATGACGGGAACCACGTGATCGACCTGGCGGCGCGCGTCCGGTTCATCACAGGAAGCGTGGGCACAGCGCTACAGCTCGCGCCGCTGGAAGCTGAGCAGTCCGGCGGCGAGCACGACGACGAACCACGCCACGACCCAGATCAGGTAACCCCAGCCCGGAGCGGTCTGCGCGAAGAACGGGTTGCCGGCGGCTTCGGGAGCATTGGCCAGCCGCTGGGTGACGAACGACTGCGGCTCGAGGTAGTAGATCGCGCCGTGCCACAGGCCGTCGGTCGGCAGCACGTAACGCGCCACGTGCCCGACGTCCTGCATCGCGCCGATGTGCAGGTCGAGTCCGAGCGAGCCGACGACGCCGGCGAGCCACGCCGTGCCGAACAGGGCGATGCCGACCACGCCGGCAGCGAGCGCGGAGAGCCGCGTCGAGAGCAGCAACGCCAGCGGTGAGCAGGATCGCGCCCTCGGCGAAGAGGTAGCAGCGCCACGACGACCGGGTTCGGCGGGACGAACCCGCTCACCCAGTCGACGACGCCTACCTCGAGCGCGCAGACCGCCGCCGCGTACGCAAGGAGCACCGCGGCGAGCCCGAGCCACTTGCCGAGCAGCACCTGACTCCGGGAAACAGGGCGCGTGACGATGGTCTGCAGCACGCCGGACTCGATCTCCGCCGAGACCGACGGCGAGGCCATCGCCGAGGCACTCAGCGCGACGACGAAGCTGAACATGAACATGAACAGGATGAAGGCCTGCGGTAGCGCAACCTGGACCTCTCCCGACGTGAGCGAGCGTCCGTGGCTGAGCTTGTAGAAGCCCCAGGCGCTCAACGCGACCAGGCCGAGGGTGATCGCGGCGAACGCCGCCACGAGCCGTCGCCGCACCGCCTCACGCACGGTGAGAGCGGCGACGATGAGGACCGGTCTCACGCCGACCCCAGCAGGTCGAGGAAGCGCTCCTCGAGCGAGTGGTGCTCGGGGACCACGGCGTGTACCGAGCCGCCGAGCGCGACGATCGCGGCGACGATCTCGGGGACCCGATCGAGCCGGGCGTGCTCGACGACAAGCCAGGAGCCGTCCTCGACGAAGGTGCCGAACTCGTGCAAGCCCTGCCACCAGCCCGGTGGCAGGCCACCGACGCGGAGGCGCACCACGGCATCCCCGCCGACGATCTCGGCGAGCGTGCCCGTCGCGATGCAGCGGCCGTGGTCGATCACGCCGACTCGGTCGCAGACCTGCTCGGCCTCCTCGAGCAGGTGGGTGTTGAGGAAGACGGTGCGTTCCCGCAGAGCGCAGGTTGCGCACGATCTGGCGCACGTCGTGCCGGCCGACGGGGTCGAGCGCGCTCGTCGGCTCGTCGAGGATCACGAGCTCGGGCTCGCCGAGCAGTGCCACGGCCAGTCCGAGGCGTTGTTGCATCCCCTTGGAGAAGGTTGCGACCTTGTCGCCGGCACGACCGGCAGAGCCCGACGATGGCGAGCGTCTCGCCTGCGGCGCTCGCGGCTCGAGCCGCGGCAGGGCGAGCAGGCGGCAGTGCAGCGCCAACACCTCGCGCGCCTCGAGCCAGCCCTGGAAGCGGAACAGCTCGGGCAGGTAGCCGACGCGCCGGCGCGTCTCCCGGTCGCCGGCGGGCGCTCCGAGCACCATCGCCTCGCCGCCCGTCGGCCGGATCAGCCCGAGCAGCAGCTTGACGGCCGTCGTCTTTCCGGCGCCGTTCGGGCCGAGGAAGCCGAAGACCTCGCCACGCCCGACGGTCATGGTCAGCCCGCGCAGCGCCGTGGTGGACCTGTAGTCCTTCCGCAGCTCGTTGGTGTAGATGGCGGGCGAGCTCACAGGCTGCGGCGACCGCACGGCCGCCTCGGCGTCGGCGGCGGAGGGCACGGGCATGGCGCCGTCGGCAGCGGCCGGGCCGCGTGCGTCCAGCGCCACGACGCCCGCCGGCCCAACCCGCGGGTGCCCGATCTCGGTTCAGCCGAGCTGCCGGGCGACACCGAACAGGGCCTGCCCGCCCTCGGGTCAGCCGAGCTGCCGGGCGACACCGAGCAGGTCCTCCTCGTCCAGCAGGCCGCCGACGACGTGCACGATCCCGGCGCTGTCCTCCCACACCGCTCCGGACACGCCACCGGACGGGTCGTCGACCACGACGGCCGGGGCGCCGTCGATCACCGCTGTGCTCGACGCGAAGCCCTGCGGCGTTGGCACGGGGAGGGTCGTTCGCAGGTCGCCGATCAGGCGCAACTGCTCGGCCAGGTCGGCCGGCACGTCCGGTTGGGACAGCACGAAGCTCTCGAGCTGGCTCGTCGTGGCTCCGCTCGAGGTGGCGAGCGGGCGCGCCGAGGCGAGCAAGACGAGCGGCGACACGGCGGCGTCGCCCTCGCCGGCGAAACCGACCAGGACCGCCGGGCCGAGCGTCGCCTGCAACGTGCTGCCGGCGAGCGGTCCGGCGCCGGCGCCGAAGCTGACGGTCGCGGTCACCTGCGGGACGGCAAGGAAGGAATCGGGGGCGCCGACGCCGTCGGGCAGCGTGCTCGGCAGCGCCACAGTGACCCCCGTCGCCGTCTCGGCGTCACCGAGGGACGCAACGTGACTCGGCTCTCCCGACGAGGTCCACGTGAGGGTCCCGAACGGCAGGGTACGCGAGCCCGACGGCTGACGGACGTCCTGCAGCTCCGACACCGTACCGACGCCGAGGAGCGAGGCGATTGGTTGCAGGTCACGGGCGCTGATCGGCACGGGAGCCACCGCAGTGGGCGCGAAGACCGTCGTGCTCAGCGTCGCGGCTGCGGCGACGGTGGCGAGCACGAGCCCGGCGCCGGCGAGCGTCGCGCCGCTGCCGAGGGTCGTGCCGGCCAGGCGCCAGCGGCGGCGAGGGCCGATCCAGCGCTGGCGCAGCGACGACCAGCGCTCTCGGGGCGACCACCGGCGCTGGCGCAGCGACGACGGGCGCTCGCGCTCGCTGCGCTGCTCCCCGAGGCGAGCGCGGAACTCGGCCCACGCCTTGTCGAGGTCCGCAGCCAGCACGTCCGGGGCGCGCACCCGGAGGAGCTGCCCGCAATGGGATGCGTCCCGGGCCACCTGCTGCGAGCGCCGCCGGCAGCGCTCGCAGCGCTCGACATGGCGGACCTCGTTGTCGCTCACCGCCACCGGATCGTCGAGCAGCCGGCGCAACGAGCCATCAGGCGCGTGCTGCACGGTCCACCTCCTTGCGCAACGCCGCCTCGGCGCGGCGCAGCATCGTCCCCACCTGCCCGACCTTCACACCCATCGCCTGCGCCACCTCGAGGTAGCTGAGCCCGCTGTGGCGCAGCACGAGCACCGTCGCCGAGTGGCGCGGCAGCTTGGCCAGCGCGGCGCGCACCTCCGACTCCTGCTCGCGACCGAGCACCAGCTCCTCCGGACCGGGCGGGGCGGCGCCGCTGCCGTCGCGGCGGTGGCGATCCTCCCGACGACGACGGCCGCGCAGCTCGTTGAGCCCGACGTGCACCGCGGCGACTCGCACCCATCCCGCGGCGTGATCGGCGTCGGACCCGCCAGGCGCGACGAAGCGCCGACGGGCCGCGATGAGCACCTCTTGTGCGACATCCTCGGCGAGGTGGGCGTCGCGCAGCACGCCGTAGGCGATGCGCACCACCGCCGGATAGTTCGTCTTGAAGAACCGCTCGAAGCCCTCGTCGCACGAGGTCGCCGCGAGGTAGCGCACGGACAGCGCCGACTCATCGTCTGCCTCGGCGGCGCAACGGCCCGCCTCGGCGACGGGGTGCACGGGCTGCTCCGGCTCACCGGGCACGGTCGCCACGACCTCTGCTGCTGTCCTCACCACTCGATCAGCACCGCCGAGCGCCGTTCTGTGACGTGCCAGATGGAACCGGCGGAGGGAGGGGTGCGAAATACCAGGACACCGGCGGAGGGAGGGGGATTCGAACCCCCGGTCCCTCGCGGGACAACGGTTTTCAAGACTCATCCCGGCGATCCCAGCGTTCGTCAGCCTTGACCAATCTAGACGCTCACCAGGCATAACGTTCCCAGCGATCACCGACCCTCGCGACCATTGGCGTGGAGTTGTAGTCGCGTTGTAGTCCGGCCGGCTGACATGCGGGCTCTGGGAGTCCCTTTGGCGCATCGCGGCTGGCACCGACCGTGCCCTGCCTGCGAGCGACCCACTCGGTGCCGCCCGCGGACGATCGGCACTGACAACCATCCCGGTTGGTTGACGGGCTGCTGGACCTGTTCACCGGCTAGCGCTGGATCTAGCAGACCAGCGTTGGCCCGTGACTGAGCATGAGACGGTCCCGGCGGCAGGGCGTCACTCACGGCGTTCACTGCCAGCGGACGTCCAGCTACTGCCCTGGGCTGCCGAGCAGTTGGGCATAGGCATCTCAACCGCCTACCGCCTAGCGCCACTCGGGCGGATCCCGGGCGCGTTTCGAGTAGGCGCGCGAGTGGCGCATATCGGTCCCAAAGTTCCTGCGTGAGGTACATGGGATCGAGTCCGACGCGAGGTCAGGGTGAACGGGCGGGCGCCAAAGCGGAGCGCACCGAACTCCGGTCGCTCTGCAGGCGAGGAACTCCCCCGGGCCTACGGACCCGATACCACTCGACACATCACCTACCAGGATCGAAGCGCTGCGCACAGCCAGCCAGCGGCGCCCCGAGTCCTGGAGGCGCCGCAGAGTCGCGGGTCCTTCAACCCCCGGAGATCAACTCCCGCGCCTCGGGGCGCCTTTGGGGACCTTGACTTACAGACGAATTCGGACCACTGGGACCCGGTCTCGTTCAGCGTCGTCCCTACTGCCCGAGAGGCGACCGTCACCCGCCGACGTAGCAAGCCACGCGTGTCCAGGACTTCCAGAGCGCCCAGTCCCCTTGACAATCTGGCGGAGGACGCTGCCCGGCGAGGGCACAGGGAGGTCAGACGATACGCCGTTGCCAACGGCCTTAGGTACTTAGTCACCCTAACCTACCGCGACGTCGTCGCCCTGGACCGGGAGCGCCTCTGGAAGGATGTCGCGAACTTCGTACGCCGCCTGAAACGACACGTCCAAACTCCGTTCCCGTACGTCGCAGTCGTCGAAGACCAGGGCAGCCGACCCCACATTCATGTACTGCTCGGGTTCGGCGACTGCAACGTAATCCGTCATGCTTGGGGTGGACGTGGTTCTGTCGACGTAAGACCACCGAATAAATTCTCGTCGATTCGTTCTCTGGCCGGGTACATCACCAAGGGCTTCAAGGGAGCGTACGGTCTGCCGGGTCACCGGTATCGAACAGGTAGGGGGTTCAAGCCGGAGGTCATCAGTGGGTCCGCCACGAACATGGAGGAAGCCCGAGAGGCGGCGATCGTGATGATGGGCGGAGAGATTCCGGAGGAGGAGTGGGCTACTCAGAATGAACCGGGGTGGCCGAGTCGCCACATGTACTGGCCCGAGCTGGGATCGGGTTTCTCGCTGGCAAACAGCCATCGCTACGGGTCGCATGGCGTCTCGAGAGGTCGAGCCAATACAACAACCGGCCAGACGGTCACCATCAGGCGTACCAGTGGTGCCGATGCCAGCCTGGACGACGGATCGGACGATGACCGTGTGGGTAAAGCGAGCGAGCATTCCATTCTTCGGGAGCAACGACGACATCAGCCAGACGCGGGCCTTGACCAGATGCTGGACTCCCCCGACTCTCCCGTGACCATTCCCCATCTCGACGACGCACAGGCTCGGGATCGACAGCCCGACGAACCCCCGAAGGCGCTCCAGGAGTTAGCGGCGTACCGCGACCTCGGGCCCTCTCGGACTCTTGGCGTCACGGCCAGCCAGGCCGGCGTGTCGCGCGACCGCGCCCTCCAGGTGTCCGACGATGTCGACGCAACCGGAAACGCTCGGGCCTGGCTTCGGCGCGCCTTTCCAGACAGCGAGGTCGTCGAGGGCGAGGTCTGCGCCAGCGTTCTACCGATTGCTCACCTCGACCGCTGCGTCATCTGCGGCGCCCTGGTCGTGCCAGCACCCGCGTCCCTCAGGCACGGCTGGTCGACCGTCTGTCGTTCGTGCTCGGAGGCGAAGCTGGACGCCAAACTGCTTGGCGTGACGCGATGAGGTTCCAGTCCCAGCCTCCGCCTCATCGAGGCGACCTGTCGCGACGCTACGGAAGGACCGATGAGGGATGACACTTGGGTAGTTACGAGCCTGTGCTCTCCGAACAGCCAGGGCCATGACCTCTCGCGAGTAGACGGAGTCGGCGGACGTCAGATGGAGTCGGCGGACGGATTCATCGGAAGCGGCACGATCGCGACTTGGACGAGCTGGTAGTCATCAAGGCCGGCGGCCCACGCTGCCTCAAGTTGAGCGCCGGCGAGTGCTGCGGTCCGACGGGGCGATCACCGTCACGAAGCGCGAAGCGGAGTTGTCCAGCCTCGCCCAGAGGCGAAATGCTCCTGCGGGACGATCCGGCCGTTCGATCGCGCTCTAGCTGCGATGCTAGGTCGATGCGGGGCTCCCCTGATCCTCCTGTGAGCATCCCCCTCCTCGATGACCGGCAACCCTGGGATCGACAGCCCGACGAACCGCCAAAGGCTTTCGCGAAGTTCGCTGTGTTCCGCGACCTCGGACCCTCTCGGACGCTGGCTGCCGCTGCAACTGAGACCGGCGTCTCCCGGGATCGAGTCGTCCAGCTCTCGGCTGCATACAGCTGGGTGGATCGGGCGTCCGCCTTTGACGCACACCAGGACCGGATTCGCCGGGCTGCCGCCGACGAGGCGATCCAAGAAATGGTCCGACAAGACATCGCCGTGGCTAGGGCCGTCAAGGGACGGGTCGTTCGGCGTCTGAGCGCGTTCAACGGGGAGGATCTCGGCCCCGGCCAATTGATCCGTTGGTTCGAGGTCGCCGTCCGGATCGAGCGGGAAGCCCGCGGGCTGGCGGGCAATCGAATCGAGGTTCAGCGCGCCGGGGAGGAAAGCCGTGACAGTGCCATCGTACGCGCCATCGTCGACGATCCGATCGCCGCCGAGCACGCTCTCGCCGCTCTTGAGCGCGTCGCCATTGTTGGTCGCCAGTCCGGCGCATCTGGCGATCTTGGCGACGGAGGGGACGCCTAACCCCTGGCGCCTGTACCAGTGGGTGGCCCTCCTGAACCGCAAGTTGGTCGAGTGTGCCGCCCGACGCATTCGGTTCCTGATCGTCGAGGCCCCCGTCCGGCACGGCAAGTCTGAACTCAGCTCCAAATACCTCCCGGCGTGGTGGCTCGGCACGTTCCCCGACGAGCGGGTGATCCTGTCCGGACACAACGCTGACTTCGCCGCCAGCTTCGGTCGAGCGACGCGCGACGTCCTGCACGACTGGGGCCCTGCCTTGTTCGGGGTGGCGGTCTCGCCGACTTCGGCGGCAGCAGACCGCTGGGACCTTGATCGCCGTAGCGGTGGACTGGTTGCAGTCGGCGTCGGCAACCCGCCGACGGGCCGCGGTGGTCACTTGATCGTCATCGACGACCCGATCAAGAGTGCCGAGGAGGCGTACTCCTCGACGTATCGAGAGAAGCTCTGGAGGTGGTGGCAGTTCGATCTCCGCTCCCGCCTCGAGCCGACCGGGGTGATCGTGCTGATCATGAGCCGGTGGCACGATGACGACCTCGTTGGCCGTCTCCTTCGCCGTGAGAGCGAGGGAACTTGGTCGGACGACGAAGGCCAGGTCGACAGCTTCCAGACCCTGCACCTGCCGGCGCTCGCTGACCCCGCTCTCATCGATCCGGACCCGCTAGGTCGAGCCCCGGGCGAAGCTCTATGCCCGGAGCGCTACGAGCGGTCAGCGCTGCTCGCCCTGCGCGATGGCTCGGACGGGGTCGGTCCGATCGCCTTCCAAGCGCTGTACCAGAACGCCCCCCGGCCCTCCGAGGGCGGGATCTTCAAGCGGGCCGACTTCGTGCTCGCCGACGCCGCTCGGGCAGACCTGAAGCTCACCCGCTACTGGGACCTCGCTGCCACCGCTGCCGGATCGGGATCAACTGACCCGGACTGGACAGTGGGGGTGCTGATGGGTCGCGACGATGACGGGTTCACCTGGGTCGTTGACGTCGTGCGCATCCGGGCCGAAGTGCACGACACCGAGCGGTTCCTCGCTGACACGGCAGAGCGAGACGCCGGCGTCTTCGGTGCCCATCGGATCCGCTTCCCCCAGGATCCCGGCCAGGCCGGGAAGGCTCAGCGCGCCTACCTCCTCCGGGAAATCTGGCCCGAGTTCGACGCCGACAGCTACCCGCAGGCCGGCGACAAGGTCACGCGCTGCCATGCCCCTCGCCGGTCAAGTCGGTGCCCGCAACGTCATCCTGGTTCGTGGACCTTGGAACGACGGGTTTGTCGAAGAGCTGTGCGCCTTCCCGACCGGGGCCCATGACGATCAGACCGACGCTGCGGCGGCGGGGTACTCAGACTGCGCTGGCCTTGCTCGCCGCCGGATCAGGCTGATCGTGTGACGGGCCACCGTTCCTCGCCGTTAGGACGGAGCGCCGAGTCACGTCGATCGTTCTGTCCGGCTGGTCGAGATCGTTCAGCGGTCGCCTGGGCTTCGAGGGCAGGGGAACTAGCCGCAATCCGTCGGACGGCGCTTGGATGGCCACGGCCGTCAGGTCTCGAGGTCAGGTGATCGTCCACTCTGCGTCGGAGCCGCCCATGTTCATCGAAGGGGCAAAGTCGACCTGACTCACCGTTACGCCCGCTGGTACCTGGAAGGCAACGCAGCCCGTCAGCGACTGCCCAGGGTTCAGCGACCAGTCACCGCTGTTGAAGTTCGTGCAACCGGCAATGCTGCTGAAAGACGCCGTATAGTCCTGGCCATTCGATCCCACCACATTGGCGTCGTTGTTGGCGTCGCTATTCTCGTTTGCGGCGCTCGTGTTCGTCAGCGTGAACTGTGCCGCCACCAAGACGTAACCTCCACTCGCGCCATCGTAGGAGGAGGCGGGTTGTGCCGGTTCCATCAGGTCGTTGAGCGTCACAGTCAGGCTGTTCCCGTTCTGATCTGTAGCGTTCAGGGTGTGCGTCTGTTTCGGTGCCGTAGTGGTCGGAGGTGGCTTTGCGGTGGTCGGCACTGCGGTGGTCGCAGGCGCCGCTTCTAGCGGTACTGACGAAGTCGCAGCTGGCGGAGTGGCGGCTTTGGGCCGGTGAGCCAACGGCTGCGCCGATTATGACAAGGCCGACGACAGTTCCTCCGAGCGCGATCGCGATCTTGGGCGAAGTTCTCATGACTTCCTCTCGCTACGAGAGGCGTCAAGCTTGAAGCGGCGACAACAGGGTCGTCCACTGGGCGTCCCTCTGGGGACAATGCGCATCCTAGCGGCAGTGAGCGCATCGGCCGTCCGGGGAGGGGAGACATTTGCGGCTACCCCGTCTGGCCCGGCGTGATCCAAGGGAAACGTGCAGGGCCGACCCCAGACGGGGTAGCCGCAAATCGGTCGGCCGAGTTCCCGTTCCAGCCTGACCGTCTCCTTGTTACGCGGGCCTCGTGCGCCGGCAGGCCGGCTGCGTTGCTGCCTGGCGTTCGGCATGCGGGAAGCGCACGGAGCACGCGACCAGTCGATTTCGATGGCGACCGAGAGGCGAGCGACGTGCCAGCATGATCGGGGTGATCAAGCCGCCGCGCCGCCTTCCCGAGCAGCTCCTCAGCCGTTCAGAGCTGAGAACCGTCGCATCGTCGTTGCGCCGACTCCTCGACCAGATCGAAGGCGGGGAGATCGAGGCGTCAGCCATGAGCACCGCCCGACTGGAGGGTGCCCTTCTGGTCGTCTCCGCGCTCGCTGACGGACGGATGCCTACCGTGAGCGATCTGGTCGGTGAGCAGATCTCAGGCCCACCTTGATTCGACTTACACGATACGGACACTTAGTGTAAGATCTGCTCATGGCGAGAGCACGGCGGCAGACCGCAGACCCTACGGCCGTCGTCGGCTACGTCCGTGTGAGCACCGACGAGCAGGCCGACTCGGGGCTCGGGCTCGCCGCCCAGCGAGCGCCATCGAGGCGGAGTGCGCACGGCGGGGATGGACCCTCGTCGCAGTCCACGAGGATGCCCTCTCGCGGCAAGACCCTGAACCGCCCCGGCATGGCCGCCGCTCTCGCGGCCGTCGAGTCAGGCGCCGCCTCGGCGATCGTCGTCGCCAAACTCGACCGGCTCTCCCGCTCCTCGCTGACTTCGCCTCGCTCATGGCCAGAGCGCAAGCCGGTCGGTGGAACCTCGTCGCCCTCGACCTCGGCATCGACCTCACCACCGCCGCCGGGGAGTTCATGGCCAACGTCATGGCGTCGGCCGCTCAGTGGGAGCGGCGGATCATCGGCCAACGCACCCGCGACGCGCTGGCCGTCAAACGGCGCAGGGTGTCCGCCTCGGTCGCCCGTCAGATTGGCCGCCGAGGTCGTCGCACGCATCGTCGCCGCACACGAGGCCGGCGGGGGTTGGTCGGCCATTGCCCACGAACTCAATGCTGAAGGTGTTCCCACCGCTCATGGCGGGGCGCGATGGTACCCGTCGACCGTGCGGGCCGTCGTGCTGGCCCCAGGGCCGGCAACCTGATCACGCCGGCGGAACGTGCCATGACGGGTGCCGCCGGTGCACAGTCATCCGAGAGCGACCAGTGAGGATCACATGCCGTCCTGGACGATGAGCCGCCGGAGGAGGCGTGACCGATCCGGCGGACGAGGCCACATCGGAGGCGAGCGTGGCCCCGAGCCCGCAGCCCAAGATTTCTAGGGACGATGTCATCGCGGCCGTCGTACACGGAGCGCTCCAGCGCTTCCCATTGAACTTGGCGAGTACCGGACGCTACTTCGCGCCGTCGGGCGAGCCGGCAGTGAACGGGACCGCCCGCCCGAGCTGAGGCGGCTCGGCGATCAGCTTGGGCCGATCGCAGGCGCCGTGCCGAGGAGGCGGTCGACGATCTCCGACCCCGCTTCGAGCGCGAGGTCGAGCTTGCTTTCGGCAGGTCTCCTGAACCGGCCGAGGACAGCTCTCCGGGGTCAACCTGACACCCCTGGGCACCGGAGCAGCTCGTCGCATTGGCCCTCGTGCAGATCGGCCCGCTCGGTCTGCAGTCGCTGAACGAGGAGCTGATCGGGCGCTGCGGCGGGGAGACGATGACTCTGCGCTGCCCGTTCGCCTACCTCGGATGGGTTCCCAGAGCCCAGCATCAGAGGTGCTCGCCGAGACATTGCTGGCACGCCTCGTCGCGAGCTTCGAGGAGGCCATCGCCGCGCTCGCCCGTCTGTGGGCGACGCTGCACCGAGAGCGCTCGGCCCAGCGCCGCCAATTGCCCGGTGAGGACGTACTCAACTACGACGCCAGAGATCTGCGCCGCCTGATGATAGATGGCTTAGTCGATGGCTCGTCGATGGCGGCCCGCCTCGATGGGTGACCCGCGTCAGCGAGCTGCACATCGAAATCGTCTCGCTTGCGGACCACTCCGCCGGTGCTCGAGCTGTTCGCCTAATGCGGTCGTCCACCGCGGCGGGCGCATGGACCGCCAATACCTGGCCCGTTTGGGCGCCGAAGAGGACGATGCCCTCCTCGGTACCCGATTGGGCACAGACGCGTCCTAACGTCACGAGGGCGATCGATCGCCTCGACTGGCTAGCGACGACGTCGCGCTGCTTGTCCTCACGCACTCGCGCCGGCGGGCGAGTACACCGCCACGCTCGCCAGAGGAATCCGCGTTCCACGCCCTTGGCGCCGGCGCTGGCGCGAGGCGAGGCTCATCGCCGAGGCCGCACTTGCGGGTCGTCCCGCCGGCCACGAGCGCTACGAGCTGCAGGTCAATCTGTGGATGGGCCGCCGCGAACTCGGTGAGAACGTTGAGGCCTTGCGGGCGGAGATTGAGGCATGGCAGGCGCCCGACCCTCGGTACCAGGTCGCGAAGGCAGCGCTCCTCAATGACAAGGGCGCGACGGTCGCCCGCTCGAGGCGTGCGTGCGGAGCGGCGACGACAATGTCGACCATCTCGCCACCTGGCCGCTATTCGTCGTCTTGTCGAAACGGTCTCCCGATATCGGCACATGGTCGCCGTCGCCACGGGCCGGCTGGGGGTCGACCGCCCCGCCCGACGAGCCACGCCAGGAGTCGTCGCCGGCGCTAAACATGTATCGCCAGCTTTAGCGTCGTGTCTTTCGCCACCTACAGCGCACGTGGTGTCGGCTGCTGGGCGCGGCCGAGGCGTGGGCAGGAGCCTACGGCCGCCCGCGTCCCGGCCCCGCTCGAACCGCACCGTGCCGGCGTTGAAATCCGCCTTGGCGATGTACCGGGCGTCCGGCCAGAGGCAGCGTGGGCGTGGGAGTTGCGGGTATTCGCCCACCAGGCCGGGTGCTTCATGGCCGAAGGCGGGAGGTCAACAATCCGGCGAAGTTCGAGGCTCACGACGAACGAAGCGGTGCGGCTGACGAGGTAGTTGGTGAAGTTGCTGTAGCGGTCTGCGGGTTCGCCTCCTGTGTCTCGTGACCCGCTGATTGTCCGCTATTCTCACGCAACCTGCAAGGTTTGCAAACAGTTACTGGCTTGCCCACCGGGACTGCCACCCACGGGAGCTGCTCGCGAAGCTCCGCGATCCGCGAGTGTTCCCCGTCAACCGGCCGCACGGTGCCACAGTGGTCGACGGTATGGCGGGCGAACAGCTCCATCACGGCACGCTTCCTAGCACGCGGGGAGGCTGGGCCTCCCCTCGACCCACGGGCGCGGGATGCCCAGATCGCCACTGCCCCGATCGTCCAGGGATCTTCGCAGCGGGCCCGGGTGACCCCTCGCTGCTCACGCGGCGCGGGCGCGCAGGTAGAGATAGGCGGCGACGGCGAGAGGGACGAGCACGAGCACAACCTCGACCAGGATCCAGGGCACGAGCGGGATGAGGAACCCGGCGGTCGTGCAGGTGAGGTGCCCATGGCCGAGGACTCCCTCACAGATCTTCGAGGCGGTCGGGGTGACCAGCCAGGCGTAGGCCCCGATGAGCCCGCCGGGAAAGAGCAGCGTGCCGGCGCACTTCTCGCGCTCGGTCCAGCTGGGGCTGGTCCACAAGCCATAGCCCGAACAGCCAGCCGACCCCGAACACCGCGGCGCCGATCAGCAAGGAGACGATCGCCACCTCGTCACGTCCAAGGGAGTTGCGTCGTGCCAACATCGCTCACTCCTGCGGCCTGGGTTGGGAGGTGGGGCCTCCCTGGCTGACGCTAGCTTCATGGTCGTGGTTGACGCACTGCGACTGGCTCAAGACCTGCACGCCGGCAAGACCGACAAGGCCGGCGAGGCGTACTGGCACCACCCAAACCGGGTGGCTCGGTCGGTTGGCCTGGCCGGTGGGACCTCGGCACAGGTGACTGCCGCCCACCTGCACGACACGCTCGAGGACACTGCGGCCACGTCAGCATGGCTCAGGGCGAGCGGTGTGCCTGACGAGGCTGTCGCCTTGGTCGAGGTACTGACGCACCGTGATGGCGAGTCCTATGCCGACTACCTCGACAGGGTCCGGTCAGACCCAGCCGCCTTGCTGGTCAAGCTGGCAGACGTCCACGACAACCTCGATCCCGCTCGACTGGTCAAGCTCGACGCAGTGACTCGAGACGAATTGCTCTGCAAATACGGAGCCGCACTCACGCGCTTAGGCGGCGCTTGAAGGCGCTCCGTTGCGGCAGCCGGAGCCTCTCGTAAGCATTGGCAATTGCCGGGGCCGGCCTACGACCGGGCAGCCCGAGTGCGACTGCATCGGGCAAGCCTCACCCGGTTCCGTCAGCTCGCCGGTCGGAATGACCTCAGGGATCTCCTCACCACCGGCGCCGACCCCACGGCGCTCGCATCCCAGTCCACGCTGACGCCCTCCACATCCATCACGCCCTAGCACTGGTGCCGGTGGCGGTGGCCGAGGGCGAGGACGGTCACGTCATCGCGGATCCCCGACGGCGATGCCGACGAAGTGCTCGGCGCCCGAGATGCTCGGGCTCGCCTTCGCCGACGGGACCTTGGACGTCATGTTCTCAGCCACTGTTGAGAACATGCATGTCATCGACTCGGCGTCCGAGAGCTGCAGATCATGAGACGCTGATCCCTCATCGCCACGCGTCGTCGGCGTGCCATGCGGTCGCGGTCGCCCTTACCGTGACGCGAGCCTGTGACGTTAGGTCGGTAATCGGTGTGGCGGAGGGGGGTCTCGTGATCCTGGCGCTTGCCTGCCTCGTGCTGGCAGCGATCGGCCTACCTCTCGCCCGCGCTACCTCGACCGCTTCGTGGATCGGTGAGGAAGTCGGCTGTCCCTTGAACGCCAAGCGCCGAACCGTGGTCCGCCAGCAGCACGAGCCGTAGGAGGTCATACTGCGAGCCGATGGGTAACACTCTTCCCGTTCCGGCACCGCGCCACGCGTCGCGCCGGTCTCTCGCCTCGGGCCGCGGAACGGTCAGCCTCAAGCAGTGGGACCAGTCGTGCGAGAGAGGCGAAGATCGTGGCCGCATCGGCGCTCTGTGGGACCCCGATCTTAACGAGGACACCCCCGACGAGGTGAGCTACGGCTCCGGTAAGCGACGCTGGTTCCGCTGCGCAGAGGGCCATCCGCCGTGGCGGGCACGAGTCAACGACCTCACGGCCTGTCGGAGCGGCTGCCCGTACTGCACAGGCAAGGCGGTTGCCGCAGGCATGAACGACCTGGTCACGACGCATTCCGAGCTGGCAGCGCAGTGGCATCCGAGCCGGAATCGTGACCTCACCTCTCGACAGGTCAGCGCCGGCAGTCATCGTCACGCGTGGTGGCATTCCGAGTTGCGGCTTTGACTGGTGCGCGAAGGTCGTCGACAGGACGGTCGATGCAACGGGATGTCCGCACTGCGCCGGTAAGCAGCCGCTTCGAGGCGTAGACGACCTCGCCACCACGCACTCCTGCCTGGCGAAGGAATGGCTTAGGGAGCGCAATGAGCCTCTCTCGCCGCGCCAGGTCGCCGCTGAGAGCCACCTCCAGGTGTGGTGGCGGTGCCGAAGGTGTCGCCACGAATGGCGTGCCGCGGTTCGTGACCGGGCTCGGCGTGGTACCGGATGCCCGGCGTGCGCCGGGCTCGTGCCGTCACCCGGTAGGTCCTTCGGCCATCTCGGGATCGTCAAGGTCGGCGAATGGTCGAGCCGCAATGAGCTATCGCCGCAGAACTACACGCCGCGCTCGAGCCGACTCGTCTGGCGGCGCTGTAACTCGTGTGGCGTCGAGTGGCAGCAGGAGGTCAGGTCGTGGGCCGACGGATACGGGCACCGCTGCGCCCGCATCCCGGTACCCAAGGTCGCAGGGAGGCGATGACCCCCCGAGAGTCGCCACCGTCCAGCTGAGCAGGTTCATGGCGTCCGCCCGAACGACAGGGAGCGTCTCGGATCGAGAGCGCGTTCGAAGCGCTCGTGAGGACGCAATGGCGCTGCTTAGCGAGCTGATCGAGCTGCGGCCTCGGGCACGCACCGAACTGGAACGCTCGCGGAAGCACTGGTCGGCGCGAGGCCGTCGCCAGCTACCACGGCAGCGGGGCGCCGTTCCACGAAAATACGGCAGATCCTGGACGAATTTGTCGGAATAGGGAATGATTTCACCGCTGGTGATTTCGTAGCTTGGATCCGCACCAGTCCAGTAGGAGCCGGCTCCGCCCCCCGGCGCCAGCTGCTGTGCCATCGCCGTTGTTACTCGCAGCTCCCCCGCCGCCGCCGAAGTAGCCACCACCACCACCGCCGCCACCCGCACCGGACACACTCCCACCTGCACCACCATCGTGACCAGAACCATCTGCTCCGGACGCGGCTTGCGCGGTGGGGAGAGGTGGTGGATTGTTGGGCCGGTTGTAGGTGTCGCCGCCAAGACCAGGACCGGAGGGGCCACCCACCGTCCCACCGTTGGACAGTGGGATCAGTCCGAAGGTGCCGCCTCCGTCAGAGGTAACGACGGCTCCCGTGGCGACAGCCTCTGCGCTTCCGCCGCCTCCGACGTAGCCGTTACCGCCTCCGAGGCCGCCCCCTCCGGGCGCGACGGCGAGTGGGTTCCCGCCCGCCGTCAAAATCGCGGTGCCACCACCACCACCACCACCACCGTTAGGCGTTCCCGCTCCTCCGTTGCCGTATCCCAAGCCCCCGGCTCCACCAGCTGTCCCATCTTCGCCATCGGCGCCTACAACGACAGTGAGCGTGCCCGATACAAGGGCCGTAATCTCTCCGGATAACCATCCTGGCTGACCATATCCTGGCACCTCACCCGATTCATATGGCCCTCCCGACGCACCGCCGCCTTGACCGCCAGCAATGAGAAAAAAGTAGGCCGTGCCGGCTGTCACCGGGAATTGATAGACGCCAGGGGTGCTCTCCGTCCACGTCATTGGACCAGCCGCGGCCGATGTTGCCGCGGCTTGGCACACAAAGCTCTCCGCGACCGGCACCACCCAGAACCGAACCGCCAATGACTGCACTCGCCTTGATCAGCTTGCGTCGAGTCAACCCGCGCTCTGCTGCATGGTCCCCACGCGACTCGACGGACATTCGGGCCACCTTTCCTCGGACCGCCACGCTGAGGCGCCGGTTGCCATCCGAGTGAGGGAACTGTCCCCCCATCACTGCCGACCGATCGAGGAGCGCAGCGTCGTACCGCTCCGAAGAGGCTACTCGCCGAGCCGACGTCACAGTCAACCGACCCACAGACGGTTCCTCGAGCTGATCGACGGCGGAGCCGAATCCCGTGAACGAGCTGCACGCGGTGCGCTATCGACCTGGATGGCCCGGCCTGTTCGCCGGGGAGAACCAAACCAAGGCGCTGAGCAGAGTTATCGCGGACCTGAACGCTTCGAGATCCCACCCACATCGCTCAGGATACGCCTCGGTCACTCACGGCGGCGGTCCGTCGCCACGCAGCTCGGCGTGCAGCTCGCATGGCTGGGGGTCGTTCAACACCGTCCCGCTGCCGTCTGGGGCGACGTAGCTGAGCCTGAGCGAGCCGTCGTCAAGGTCGTAGGCGTCGTCGAGCAAGTAGCAGACGTTGAACAGGACCTGGAACATTTCCGCCGCGGATGACGGACTCGACCATCGCCTGGTCCTCGGGGGCGAGGGCGTTGAACCGGCGGGCGCCGCTCGACGTCGATGGCCCATGGTCTTCGACCCGGCGGGTCACGCAACACAATGACCGTTCCCTCAGCGGTGCTCTCGATGGTGTCGCGCGAGGAACTGGATGAACTCCTCGGGCGTCATCGGTGCATCATGCCCGGCGGCGCGACACTGGACCGTGCTCCTCCGGCGTGCCCAGGCATCTGACGCCCTGCAGGTCGCCGAGGTCCACGTCAGCGCTTGGCAAGCGGCGTACCACGGTCTCCTCCCCGAGGACTACCTCGACGCCTTGCAACCCGAGGACCACGCTCGCACCTACCGGTTCGACCAGGACGACGCCGAGTCGCCCATCACGGTGGTTGCGGTCGACGGCGGGGTGGTTCGTGGGTTCACCACGATCGGGCGGTCACTCGACGATGATCTTCCGAGCAACGGTCAGCTTTACGCCATCTACGTCGACCCCACCCGTTGGCGCTCGGGCATCGGTCGGCTGCTGATTATCGACGCTCGGGCTCGGCTTGCCGATCAGGGGTTCAGCTTCGCTCACCTGTGGTCGATGGTCGGCAACGACCGTGCCGAGCGGTTCTACCGGTCCGACGGCTGGGAGGCGGATGGAGCGCGGCGGCTGGAGAAGATTCACGGCGTGATGGTCGATGCGGTTCGGTTCGTCCGCGTCTTGGAAGGTGACTGAAGCTGGCTGACCCGGACGAGCGAGACGGTCGCCCTGCCCGTGCAGGGCGACATGGCGACGAGGACAACTCGATGATGCTGGTGCGTTGTGCGACTGCCGCCGACACGCCGCGTTCAGCCGACTGGGGCAAAGGACTCGACGAACTCAGTCACGGCGCTCGACGTTCCTTCCGCGAACACACTCCACATCGCGTGAGCAGCGAAGGTCAGGATGTTGCCAAAGCACGATAGGACGGTCGCCGTGCCGAACTTGCCGTAGCCGAAGACTTCCATGGCGTCGCTGTCGTCGACTCGGACGTCCTCCATCGATGACCGGCAGCCCTCCTTGCTCTCGAAGAACTCGCCCCCGTTGCAGACGGACAAGCCAAGCTCGCAGAGGCTCGGTGTCGAGACGGCATGCAAGGGGGCGAGCCGGTCCAGCCGCAGAAGAACGGGTCCGCCCGACGCATGGTCTCTCTTGCAGGCACTGCGCCGGGGTTGCGACTGGCGCTCGGGCTACCGCCGAGGTCAGCAACCTCGACGATGAACGTGCCCGAAGCCGTGGTGACGCTGTAGACCGCCAGCACCTGCGAGCCTGACCGCAGCACCTTGGCGTGAGGAGCAGCTGGGAACGCGGCGCGGGAACTAGGTGCCGACGGACCATAGACACCGGGGCCATTGGCAGCTTCGACCCCGACCCCGATGCCGACTGTCGCCGGCACCACGGCAAGGAGCAGCCAGAACGCCCGCACGAGGACCGAGCATATTCCCCGAGCTTCAGAATCAGCAGCTCGCCGTCCGCTGCCGGGCACCGGGGCGACAGCCGCCGATGCAGCATCCCCAACGCCCGCCGACGAGCCCGTCGCGCCAGAACCTGCTGACGTATGCGGTCGCCCAGACATGGCAGCGTGGGCACGCCCAGTCGACGACAGCGTGACGCAGCCGTCCGGGGCGCTCGGGCGTGAACACGAACCAGCCCGAGAGGAACAGGAAGCTCGGCACGAAGAGCAGCACGCCCGCAGTGGCGAGGAGCGGATAGCGAAGGCGATCAAGGAGAGGCCGAGCCAACTGCAACTGGCCGTCCGAGGTGCCGGTACAGCGTCCTCCGGCTCACCCCGAGCGTCTTGGCGATGCTCTCGACCGACTGCTCCCTAGCGTCGTAGAGCTGCCGGGCCAGCTTGACCCGCTCGGGGGTCATCACCGCCGGGCGACCACCCTTACGACCGCACGCGCACGTGCCGCCGCCAACCCCGCCATGGTCCGCTCCCGTATGAGCTGGCGCTCGAACTCCGCCAGGCTCACGAAGATGTGGAAGACGAGCTTTCCCGCTGGGGTGGTGGTGTCGATGGACTCGGTGAGGCTGCGGAACCCGACCCCACGAGCCTCCAAGTCGCCGACCAGCTCGATGAGGTTGCGTAGGGACCGTCCCAGCCCGGTCGAGCCGCCAGACAACCACCACGTCTCCCTCGCGGAGGTGGTCGAGCAACCTGTCGAGCTGAGGCCGACGGTCGAGGGCGCCACTGGCCTTGTCGGTGAAGATGCGGGTGCAGCCGGCAGCCTTGAGGGCGTCGAGCTGGAGCGCGGGGTCCCGGTAGAGGGTGCTCACTCGGGCGTACCCGATGAGGTCTCCGTTGGGCTTGGTCATGTTAAACTCAGTGTAGCACAAACGGTGAGGCAGCTCGTTATGGCACGGAGATAGCGCTCACGACTGCGGCGCAGCGAAACGGACCCTGTAGCCGCTCCCAGGCGGCATGAAGCAACCGTTCGTTGATGACACTCCCTCCTGCGCAGCGTCGACACCGTCCTCGTCCACCCGGACGGACACCACTACTCCGACGATGGTGACTTCTACTGCGCAGACTGCTGGGAAGCTGGACCCTTACTGTCTCCCGAGTCCAAGGCTCCGGCCGGCGCAGCAGCCGCCGGTCGGTCACTGGCCGATGCCTCGAGGCGGTCGATGAGGTCAGCCAGGCGTGATACCTCCTTGTGCTTCTCGAGGTAGTCCCTGGTAACTGCGCTTTGCGTTGGCGATCAGCGTGTCGTAGGTGACAACGCGAGTGTTGATCCCGGCGAGCGTCGCAGTCACCTCCTCCGGCTTCAGGTCACTCGGGGGCTTCCCGAGTACGGCGATGCACTCGATCTCGTGTGGTTCGTCTGGGAAACTCTCCGCGAGACACTTTTGGAGTACCACACGGTACTTCCCGATCTGTCCGCGACCAAATCGGCCGTCGTGACGATAACGCTGTAGCGCTTCAGCTCGATGATGATGTTCTTGCCCGCAGCGGTCCGGTAGCGAATATCGAGCGCGGCCGGCCTTCTCCTCCGGGCTGAGCCCGGCGTCGATCTCGTCGAACTCCTTGCGCACGGACTCCTCTATGCGCTCGTTGGTGGAAGCCCGCTCCCACGAAGTGTCAAGTAGCCAGAGGTGGTCGAAGAGGTGCGTCTGGATCACCTTCTCCTTGGCGTCGGCATCGACCAGGTCGGCGAAGGAGCTGATGACGCTGACCCGACCTTTGGCGATCTGTCCGTACTCGGCGGCTTCGATGTCGTCGATGGTCGCGAATGCCTTGCCGATCACGTCGAACTGGAGGGCCGTCTCGTCGAGCTTGTCGACCTCGCTGAGCAGGTCCCGTAACCGAAGCCGCTCGAAGGCGAGGATGCCGTGCTTGTACAGCTCGAGCCGATCCGCCTCTCGTTCGAGGGCGATGCTTCCCAGTGTTCCCGAAGAGGCGTTTGGCGTAGGTCTTCTGGTCCGCCCCGAGTGAGGAGTACCACTCCTCGACCACGGCATTCTTGCGGGCCTTGTCGAGGGAGTGGTTGCGCGACGCCAGTCCCGCCACTTGTTGCCCACCTCGAGGAGCACGGTCTTGGCGAGGTACTGGGTCAGTGCCTCGAAGCGAGGATCGTCCTCCTTGAGGCTCTGGCGATCGCTCGTCGCGATGTCCGGATCGTCGTCGGAGTCCACGAAGTCGGCGTGGATCTCACCCATGAGGTACTTGGCGAACACTCCCGCCTGCTTCACCAGTGCGAGCAGGTCCTCGTGGATGAGCTTTCCCGCGTGCCAGGATGGGGCACGACGTTCGTCTCGTCGTCGATGTTCCGCTGCTCGTCGACGGTGCCGACCCATCCTGTCACGGCCCATCCTAGTCGCCGAGACCGAGCCGGTGATCGTCTCCTTCTTCTTGGCATTGACACAACGACCGGCGTAGATGTCTCCGACGTCACCGAGGGACCAGAGGTACTCGATGTTGGAGAAGTAGTCTCGATCGCTGACGCTGATCTCGGACCCGTCGATTGACACGACGAAGCCGTGTTCGGGACCGATCACGCTGAACCGGCGAGCGAGCCGACGGCGGAGCGCGGACCGCGTTCCTTCCGTGGGACGCAGCCGGAGGTCGGTGAGAGTGATCCTCGTGCCCCGCTCCAGGTTAACGTATGAAGCATCCATCGGTGTCGGGTGGTAACTCCCCTCGCCTTCGCCCATCTGAGCGCGGATGTCCGACGTCCGGAGGATCGGAATTCGGCCCGCTGACCCCCCTTGACGCTCTCCACCTGCACCGTGTCAGCGATAGCGAACAGGGACAGCTTGCCGATCCGCTTTCGACCCATGACGGCCCGGCGCCGTGCGGTGACAGAGGCCCCTGCTTTGCGCCGCTCGAACCCAACGTAGAGGAAGCGATCGTTGAGATCCTTCGGCGTCATTCCGATGCCGTCGTCGGCCACCGAGATCGTCCTGGAGTCCACGTCGATCACGATCTCGACCTCCTCGGCGTCGGCATCCCACGCATTGGCGACTACCTCGGACAGGACAGCCGGGATGTTGCTGTAGAGGTTGAGCCCGAGATGGTCGACACGCTTAGGCTGAGCCTCATCGTGTACGGGTGCGAGTCCTCGGCGGTCGGCACGTCGTCTGGCATCAGCCAAGGATGCCTCATCCCCGGTGACCCCGACGCCTCGGATGGGGTCAGGCAGCCGATTCGTCCGGCGATCCCGAGCGGCTATCCTGCTCGGCGGAACTCCTCGTAGCGCTCCTCGAACCGCTCCGGGTCCGGTCGGGCCGTGCGAGGCTCGGGGCCGGATCAGCTGGACCCCGGCCATCTCCTGCAGTCCGTGGAGCGGCATCGGTCCGTCGATCTGGGCGTGGACGTCGGAGCGCACCTCCACCACCAGGTCGGCCGCACGCCAAGTGGATTCTCGTCGTAAGCAGCGTGGTGCATCTTGCACAGCGACAGCCCGTTGGGAACGATCGGTGCGCCCCTCGGGTGCCCGTCGGGGAGGATGTGGGCGGCGTCGAGCAGCGACGAGTACCGCAGTCGGCACATGGCGCACTGGTTCGCGTAGGCGGTCAACACTCCGATACGGAAGACCGGCTGGTGCAGCCGCTGGCGGGTCAGCCGTTCGATGTAAGGCGCTGCGTCTCGTCACCGACATCGCCGACGGACACCAGGCGCTGCGCCACGTCGAAGGCGACCACGAACTGGAGCTGAGCGGGCTCGTCGCCCACGATCCAGATCGGGTAGACGGGCACGTACGGCCCGCCGCGGCGGCCACGAACCACACCAGCGGCAGACCGTGGTCGAACGCCTGCCGAGCGACGTTCTCGGGGTGGGAACGATCGATGCCTCGGTACTTGTAGCGGAGCAGCCCGTCCGGTCCCTCGGCATCCTCGTAGGGTGGGGCCTGGCCCGGGGGGGAAGCGGGTCCGGATGGACAGAGCCACCGTCATGTGGGCCGGCTTGCGGATGCCGCGCTGCGGGTCCATTAGTGGCATCCGCCGGCCCTCGAAGCTGAACTCGGCCAGCTCGTCGAAGGATAGGACCTCGCGGCCGGTGGCGACCCGCTCGTCGAGCCATGCCATGGCGGCCACCCGCAGGCGATCCTCGTAGTCCCTGTCGATGACGGAATCGTACGACGCAGTGGGGCTCCAACCCCGGGAGCTTGGACCCACCAAGGCCAAACTCGCGGAGATGGGTGCCGGGACACATGCCGTCCTCGTACGATCGGGTCGTGGAGGGATGCCCGGTCTGTGCTGCGGATGCCGATTTCATCAACATGGCGCGCCGGCCGGATTATGAATCCCTCACCCCGAGGTTACGGGCGGCCGACCTCTTGCGGCGGGGGAGGCCTCAGTCTCGGCTTCGCCGAGGCCGCGAGGCGGATCGGTCGCGGGATCAAGATCGCGGCCGCCGTGGACAGGTTCGACGCCGCCGACGCCGAACCTAACTTTCCCGGCGCCACGGTGACCCGTCAGGACGTCGCCGCTATCTTCGATGGTGCGGCCGGCGGCCGTCCACCGTCAGCGAGACGGAACGGTCGGCCGAGATCGGTAAGGTCGATATCCTGCTCGCGGGTCCACCCTGTCAGGGCCATTCGGACCTCAACAACCACACCAGCAGAGACGACCACCGTAACGGGCTCTACGTGCGAGTTGCCCGGGCGGCCGAAATCCTCAGCCCTCTGGCTGCCGATCGAGAACGTCCCCGCTGTGCACCACGATATCGCGGGTCGGTGCCGGCCGCGAGCCCGGCCCTCGAAGGCCGGTTATCGCGTGGCGACGGCGGTCCTCGACCTCACCGAACTCGGCGTTCCGCAGCGCCGTCGCCGCCACCTGTTGCTCGCCCTCCGCGACCAGCGGATCGACCCGACGCCATACTCGGGACCACCATCGCCTGTTGCGACCACAAGTCCCGAGGCGTGGCATGGGCGATCCGCGACCTCCTGGGGGCGTTTCGCCGACCGGCCCGAACGCGCCGAGCACTGCAAACGCCGAGAACAGAAGCGGATGCACTGGCTGTCGCCAACGCAAGTATGACCTGCCGAACAAGCGACGACCGACTGTCCACCACGACGACCACAGCTACGCGTCAATGTACGGCCGACTGGATTGGAGGCTTGCACAGACGATCACTACCGGCTACGGTTCCCCGGGCCAGGGCCGTTATGTCCATCCCGCAGAGGCCAGGACGATAACTCCCCACGAGGCAGCCCGGCTCCAGACGCTGCCGGACTTCTTCGACCTCGGGCTAAGAAGACACGGGGCACCTGGGCTCACGTCATCGGCAACGCGGTGCCACCCCTGCTAGGGGTCCACGTCGGCATGCCACCGCCGTCCGCCCTCTTCCCGCCCAAAAAGGACCGCATCCCCCCCCCGATGACGGACTCCTCCCCCGCATTGCCGGGTCCCGCAGGGTCGAGCGAGGTGATTCTGCAACGGATGAGGACGACCAGGCGACGGGACACAAAACCCGAGTTGCTGCTGCGCTCGGAATTGGACCGCCGAGGCATGCGGTACGCGGTCGATCAGCCCGTGGATGGCACCCGGGGGCGAGCCCACATCGTCTTCAAAGGTGCCCGGGTCGCGGTCTATGTCGACGGCTGTTATTGGCATGGCTGCCGTCCACGGCACGATGCCCAAGAGCAACGGCCAGTGGTGGAAGGAAAGCTCGACACCAACCGCTCACGGGACGCCGACACCGATGCGAGGCTCACCGAGGCCGGTTGGACCGTGTTGCGGTTCTGGGAACACGATGATCCGGTCGAGTCGGCCGCCAAGGTGGTCGCCGTAGTCCGAGGGGAGATCGCCGGGCGTCGCTGAGGATCGGGGCGCTGTGGCGACCCCCCATTCCATACCGCGCCCATGCCAGCCCAACTCCGTGTGACGGCACAGCCGTCCGCGAGAATCACCAGCGTGAGCGCAACGACGAGCGAACCGAGGGCAGCCTGGGATGCCGTGCTGCTTGAGCACGAGGGCGGGGCAAGCCTCGTCACCATCGCTCGCGACCGCAGGCTCGTGCTGGAGGACGCCCATGGGCCGCACTGGGTGGACCTCTCTTGGGTCGACGAGGCCGCCCTCGCTCTGGTCGATCTGGCTGTCCGGCGTGGCCAGAGCGTCGACCTGGTGTATCCCGCCCCTGCGGGCACGGTCGCCGTGCTCCTCGCGGCTCAGCTCCTGCTCGGTCGGTTCCTGGCCACCCGCGGTGCGAGGGGGCTCCCTCGCCGTCTCTCGGACTGGTCACCGCTGACCCCACCATGGCCGAGCGGGTCTGGAAGCAGCTCCGGATCGCGACGCTGGGCGACCGTGCCCCGATCGACGAGGTCTTCGCGTGCTTCCGCGCTGGACCTGACGGCGAGAGCCCCGTCGGCGGCCGGCGCTTCACCGGCATCATCATCGGCCAGGCGTGCGCCGGCTGGCCGGTCGACTGCCTTGTCGTCGACCACCTCGCGGGACTGGTGAGTGTTCCGAGCGGACAGGCGTCGGTCGAGGTCTTCGCCGACCCTCTCGACCCAGCGCTCCGTCGGGCCGAGCACGATGGCCGACTGCTCTGGGGATGGGCCGACTCCGACCTCGCCCGATGGAACGATGCCCTTGAGATCCACCCGACCACACGGTGCCGTTCTCGGTCGCCACCGAGCGCCTGAGCGCCATCGCCCACGGGGTCGATGTCACCATCTCCGTCGCTCACCACGCCGACGCCGAGGCTGCATTGGCCCGGGTCCGCGAGGACCTGCGGCTGCTGCGAGTCCTGACCCCCGAGCGCTCCAACCGCCACGTCGAGCGCGGCCTGTCGGCCGCCTGGCACCATTCTCGACCTTGACCTCGCTCGCCTGTGAACCGGGCCGTTTCGACCGGTTCGCGGGGCTGCCGCCGTGGGCTGCTCGTGCGACCCGCACCTTCGAGCCAGAGCTGACCGCCTGGGCACGCACTCTCGACGGCGACCAGGCGGAGATCGCCACCCTCCTGGCCAGCGACATCGGCGACCTCCGCGCTGCCCTCGACACCGTCAACCCACTGGGATCGGCGGTCGCCGAGCTGGCCGGGGGCGACACCGCGGCGCTCGTCGTGACCAAGACCAAGACCGCCTCTCGGGCGCTTCTCGATGCCCTCGGAGCTGACCCCGACGCGAGCGCCGTCGGCCCGCTCAGCGTGTGTGCCATCGGCCGTCTGCACCGACACGGGACGTGGCCTCGGGCGGTCGTCGTCGGAGAACCGGCGCCGTGGGACTGGCATCGGATTTGTCCGGCCTCTCGATCGAGGTGACCGTTCTGGCGCTCGGCGAGGCCTCGGGTCGGACCTGCGCCGCCAGCGTCGACAGCGTCCGCGCCGCCCGGGAACGGTGGGGCAGCCCCGAGATCCGAGGCAGGACCTGGCGGACGCTGCTCGGCACCGATCCACCGCCAGCCCCGGCGCCCGTCGCCGCCAGGCCGCCGGCGCTCGTCCTCGACGGCGCCGAATTGGTGCCGAACCCGACCCCTTCGAGCCCTTCGACTCCCTGTTCGACCTCGATCCGCTCGACATCGGCGACGAGGGACCCACGTCCCAGCTCGCCCGCCAGCTCGACGACGGCGACTGGGCGGCCGCCGTCGCCGCCGTCGTCGTGACCACCGACAGGGGTCGGGTGCTGCTCGAGGAGGCAAGATCGGTCGAGGTGCGAGTCGGTCCCAAGATCGAAGACCGGCGGCCGCTCAAGCTCCTGCATGGCGATGTCCTCCTCATCGGCCGCCGGCAGGGCCGGGTCGGCCTGCTCGAAGCCCTGGAGGAACGACTGGGAGATCGGCCCGACCTGCTCGCCGCACGGATGCTCCTCGACCGCTACCACCAGTTGGTCCGCGCCCGATTCGCCCAGTCGGGATTCAGCATCGCCGATCTCCACCGCAAGCTGGAGGCGCTCGGGTGCGACAAGACGGCGTTCGCCGTCCGCAGCTGGGTGACCGAGGGCGGGATCATGGCGCCTCGTGATCTCAGCGACCTGCGGCTGCTGTGCGTGGCGCTCGACCTCGGTATGTCCGACGTCCAGATCGGTGAACTGTTCGCCTGCGTCCAGCGCCGTCGGGTGTTCCGCCGGGCCGCCGGCCGGGCGCTCGCCGAGGCTGCTCGAAGCTCGACCCTCGTCGGGGACCAGCGTCGCGTCGATCCCGACACCGGCCTATCCATCGCCGACCTCCGCGACGCTGTCATCGAGGCAGTTGTCCTCGAAGTCCGGCCTTGCGAGGAACGGGTGCCGCTGACCCTGCTGGGACGACTGGAGAGCACGTGACCGATCAGCTCAGTTCTGCCCACTGCACCACCTTCGTCTCGTGGATGCTCGACGGTGTCGTCGCCGAGGCGCGGGGTGACCGCATGCAGTTCCTGCCCGTCGCCCCCAAGGGTCGCTTCTGGCTGGGCCGGCTCGCCCCGGAGATCGTGGTCCAGAACAGCCGACTGGGGGAGCGAAGCGAACGGTTGGAGCCGTGCGAGGTCGGTATACGGGTTCGCCCCTCGGCCATCGATGGCCGCTCGGTCTCGTGCTCGGCTCAGTTCGTCGTCTGGAGCGAGTTCGACGGCGGCGATCAGCCGGACGCCGACAAGTGGCGCAAGAGCGAGCCCATCGAGGTGACCGCGACATTGCCGATCCCGAACGCCATCGCCCAGGTAACGTCCGCCGGCCGCGATGCCTTCGAGCGGGCGCTCGCCGGCAACGGGGCTGTTGGCATGAGCTGTGAGTTCCACGCCGAACTTGAGTTCGGCAAGGACGGCCCCGAACTCGTCGTCACGCTGGTCAACATCTCGCCCGAGGAACTCGACGGCTGGGACACCAACCTCTACGAGGCGTCGATGACCGCCGATGTCGGCGCGACCGAGCCCTTCACCCTGGACAACCTCCCCGATTCGTTCCGGTACGAGCGGACGGTCCCGGCCTACGGCGTCAACGGCGGCGTCGAGCTGGTCTCGTCCACCGTCTTCCAGACCACCGACGTCGCCGTCCGCGATCAACCGCGGCCGGACTATTGGGACCACGAGGCCGGCACGGCGCCGGACATCACCTTCGCGGCCCTGGCAGACGACCCGATGCCGAGCCTGCGGAACCTCGTCACCCTGGCAGCGCAGTGGGGTGACCACCACTGGTCCGATCAGGTGCTCGCCGGCCGGGCCGACCACGAGCACTGGGACGAGGGCATGCGCCAGCTTGCCGCAGAGGAGGCAGCCGCCTTCTTCGACGAGCTGGCCCGGCTCCAGCAGGGGGTCACGCTGCTCGACGGCGACGAGGGGCTGCGACGCGCCTTCCGGTTCGCCAACCGGGCCTTCGCAACGTCACCCGCCGTGCCCCATGGGGGCTGGCGAGCGTTCCAACTCGGCTTCGTGCTCGCCAATGTCGCCTCCATCGCCGACGATTCGCCGCACGGCCCCCGCGAGGTCGTCGACACGCTCTGGTTCGCCACGGGCGGCGGCAAGACCGAGACCTACCTCCTCTACGTGGTGACGGCTGCGTTCTTCGACCGTCTCCGTGGCAAGCGCGAGGGGATCACGTCCTGGGGCCGCTTCCCGCTGCGGATGCTGTCGCTTCAGCAGACGCAACGCTTCGCCGACGTGCTCGCTGCCGCCGAACTCGTGCGCCGCGACGAACAGATCGACGGCCAGCCCTTCTCGCTCGGCTTCTTCGTGGGCAACAACGGGACTCCCAACAAGATCCCCACTGCCCGCGATCACCGGCCGGGTCAGCCCGACCCCAACGACGCCGAGATGCCTGGCCGCTACCAGGTCCTGCTCCGCTGCCCCTTCTGTACCTCTTCGTCGCTCGAGATGCGCTTCGATCAGCAGCGCTGGGCCCTCGACCACGTCTGCACCGCCGCAGACTGCCCGTGGGGAGGCCGGCCGTTGCTCATCCGCGTCGTCGACGAGGAGATCTACCGCTCGCTGCCGACGGTCGTCCTCGGCACGCTCGACAAGGCGGCGAGCATCTCGATGCAGGCGGCGATGCGCGGCTTCTATGGGCCACCGGCCGGACGCTGCCCCCAGCAGGGGCACGGCTACACCTACGCGCCGAGGAGCAAGTCCCCGTCCGGATGCCTCTTCCCGGGCTGCTCGGCGCAACCCGGCCCGCTTCGTCAGGACGCCGCGATGTTCGCCCCCACCATCCGGATGCAGGACGAGCTGCACCTCCTCCGCGACAGCCTGGGGGCGGTCGATGCCCACTACGAGGCCCTGCTCGACGCGCTCCAGACCCATTACGGCTCGACCCCGAAGATCATCGCCTCTTCGGCCACCCTCGCCGGTCACGACGAGCAGGTGGCTGCGCTCTACCGCCGCGAGGGACGAACCTTTCCCCGTCCTGGCCCGCGGGTCGGTCACTCGTTCTGGTCCCGCGACACGGAGAAGCTCGCCCGGCGGTTCGCGGGCGTCGCACCGCGTGGCGTGACGCTGGAGTACGCCACCGACCAGCTCACCGAGGCGCTCCAACGCGTGACGCGGCGAGCGATCGACGAGCCTGCTGCCGTCGCCGCCGAGACCGGCCTGGCGACCGACCTCTTCCCCGCTCTCGTGTCGATCTACGGCGTCGATGTGGTCTACGGCTCGACGCTCAAGGACGTCGAGGCGGTGGCACGTTCCTTCGACACCCAGATCCAGCTCTCCCGCCCGGTCAACGCCGCGACGCTCACCGGCCGGACGCCGCTCGACGAGGTCCGCGCCACGCTGGCCCGTCTCACGCACCCCGAGGCCGACTTCTACGACCGGATCCATCTCGTGGCGGCGTCGTCGATGCTCTCCCACGGCGTCGACATCAATCGGCTCAACGTCATGGTCATGCTCGGGCTGCCGCTCGCCACCGCCGAGTTCATCCAGACGACCTCACGAGTCGGACGCACCCACCCCGGTCTCGTTATCGTCCTCCACAAGATCGGCCGCGAGCGCGACGCCGCCGTCTACCGCACCTTCCCGTCATTCGTTGCCCATGCAGATCGCCTGATCGATCCCGTGCCGGTGACGGCCAAGAGCCGTCGGGTGCTGGAGCTGACCTTCGCTGGACTCGTCCAGGCCCGCCTCTTCGGGATCCATGAACCTGCGGCGATCGCCGCCAACCTCAGACAGCTCACTCTCCCGGCCGCGGTGCGACGGGCCTTCGCCCGCCTCCCCGTGCTGGAGCCGGCGGAACTGGCGGCACTGGTCGCGATGCTCGCCTTCACGGGGCCACTCGACGAGAACCTGAGACAGGATCTCCAGACCTACCTGCGCGAGTTTTTCCGTGCCCTCAACGACCCGGCCAGCAGCGCCCATTGGGTCGACGATCTCTTCCCTACGGGCAAGCCGATGCTGTCCCTGCGGGACGTCGAGGAACAGGCTCCGGTCTACTCAAGGGGCGGTCGGTCGTGAGGGTCGAGCGGGGAGCGTCGCAGATCCTCTTCGGGCTCCTCCCTGGCCAAACTGCGGATCTCGAGGGCCGCATCTGGCGCGTCACCAACTGGGTCGACCCGGTCCAGACTGCACTCGACCAGGACACGGTTCGGTCGGCCCTCATCGCCGCCATCGCCCCGTGGGCCGCCACTGGCAACGACGACGGTCTGACCGCCGAGCTGCGGGCCAGAGCCGCGGTCGACATCGTGAGACTCAACATGGATCGCGGCGTGCTCGTCGAGCCTTTCCCGCAGCAGTGGCGCTGCAAGACCTGCGGCACGATCACTGCGTTCGCGTGACGACCGCTGTCCCTGCGGTGGACGAACTCGGGCGCAGATGCAGTTCGTCTCTTACCACACGTGCGGGGCGGCACGAGAGCCGATCCTCCAACCCTGCCGGACCCACAACGCCGTCGCTGTGCACCTGCCCGGCACGTCCACCGCCCGCGAACTCCGCTTTTTCTGTCCTCAGTGTCGAGCAACGATCTCCCAGGGCTTCCCGTACCAGGTGTGCAACTGCGGCGGCGGGATGAGCGTCACCGTCCACCGTGCCGCCGTCGTCTTTTCGCCCCGGTTCGCAGTCCTCGTCAACCCGCCCGACCCGGCCACCGCCGCCCGGCTCAGAGCCGGCGGTGGTGGCGCTCGCGCGCTGGAGTGGGTGGTCGACGGCATGACCACCGACGACCCCACCGCCGGCCGACAGACCCTGGCCGGCCTCGTGGAGGGCTTTCGCCAGATGGGGTTGTCGGAGGCGACCGCGCACGATCTCGCCCGCCAGGCGGCGGCGCAGGGCGAGGTCGATGCCGGAGCTGCCAATCCGATCGCGCTCCAGGACCCTGTTCGGGAGAAGGCGCAGGAGGAGGCACTGAGCCTCGCCTCCGCTGTCTCGGGCGGCCGAACCCGGGTGGCCGACATGGTGGCCGGCACGACGCCGCCGCTGCGCACCCTCTACGAGGGCGCGTATCACGACGCCACGCGCGCCGCCCATCTCGAGGGCGTCGATCTGCTGGCCAACTTCCCCGTCGCAACCCTCGGCTTCGGCTACACCCGCGGCGACATGAACCCCGGCGTCGCCCGTCTGGTGCCGTTTCGCGATCGGGGTCACATCCGAGCCTATGCATCCCTCAGTCGGACGGAGGCGCTGCTGTTCCGGCTCGATCCCCTCGCGGTCCTCCATCACCTGACGGTGACCGGACACCCGCTGCCGCCGGCTGTGGATGCACGAGCGGCACGGCTCGCGATCCTCGAGAATCTCGACATCCCCTGGCCGACCCAGGAGCAGTACCAGCCGCTCGGCGGGAGCGTGCTGTTGCTGCTCCACTCCTATGCGCACCGAACCATCCGCCGGCTCGCGGCCTTCGCCGGCATCGACGCGACGGGTTGGCCGAATACCTGCTGCCCCACCATCTCGGATTCGTGGTGTACGCCGCCTCGCGCGGTGACTTCGTCCTCGGCGGGCTACAGGCGGTCTTCGAGACCTCGCTGCATCGCTTCCTCGAGGACTTCGTCGCGGGCGAGTCACGCTGTGCCCTCGATCCCGGCTGTCGCAGCGGCGGCGGTGCATGCATGGCCTGCCTGCACCTGGGCGAACCCTCCTGTCGCTGGTTCAATCGCTTCCTCGACCGTTCCCAGCTCTTCGGTGAGCACGGCTTCGTGCTGGACGCTCGCTGACGGTGCACGACGCCGAACTGGTCGGCGGCGTCCTTTACGCCGCCCCCGATCCGTGGAGCACTGCACACGATCTCGCGGGGCTCCTCGCCGCGCCTCGGACCGATCGCCGGCAGGCGTCCGGCCTCGGTCTCGATCCCGACCTCGTCGACGTGCTGCGTGCTCACTTCGGCGGTGATCGCCCGCGGATCGACACTGCCTGCGACCTCGGGGCGGCGTGGGTCCTCGGGCGCCGTTCGGTCGTGAGCGCTGAGCCGTGGGACCTCGTCGCCTCGCTGCCGGCGAATACGCCGCTGCCGACGCGGCCTGACCCGCACGACCGCCGAGACCCTGGTGCAGCTCGTGACCCAGTCGACGACGTCACTTCGGTTGGCGGCACCGTTCATCGACCTGCCGGGCATCTCGCACCTGGCCGACGGCCTCGCGGCGGCGACGGCCCGAGGCGTCCACCTCGAGATCCTGCTGCCCACCCGCTCGACCCATGCTGGGGGAGCGCTCCACGAACTGCGCGCCACGATCGCCAGGGACGGCAACAGCGCCAACCTGTCGGTCGCGGCAATCCGCGAGGACGCTCCGTGGGCGCACTTGAAAGCGCTCACGTCGGACTCGCGGGCCGCCTACATCGGCAGCGCCAACGTCACCGGCGCCGGTCTGGCAGGCCTGAACCTTGAGCTGGGCATCCTCGTCCGTGGGCCGGCGGTTGCCGTCGTCGAGCGGGTGCTGGACCTGTTCCGCGAACGCTGACCTTCTCGGCCGTCGGCCGGATCTCGCCACTCACCTTCCCGGGCTTCGCCCGAAGGGCTTGGCGTTTCGCCGCCGGCACGCGCTTCGGCCGGGACTCGGGCGACGAGCCGGCACCGAGCTCGCCGCCGCGTCGCTCGCTGGAGGAGGCTGATGGGGCCTCCGAGGTGAGGCCGCTCCTCGGGCCCTCCAGGGCGGCACGCCGCTGGGGTGGTGTGTTGCCGGTGATCCTGGTGAACGCCAAGAAGGGAGTCACCCCGGAGGGTGGACCCCCTTCGGCCTTCAAGGTTCAGCCCTCACGCTCAGGAAGCGGGTCCTCGGCCAACGCGTCGGGGTCGACCCCGCCGTTAGCGATTCGCACCTGCTTGAAGGCGTTGGAGCGGGGATTAGTCGATTGCGTTCACCGCGTTGGCACCGACCTCCTTGGCGCCGGCCGCCGCCAATACCAGCACCTCCGGTTCGACCTTGACTTTGTGCTTGCGCTTGCGCCCATTGGGCAACCTCTCGGTCAGGATCTTTTGTTGGGGGGCGATCTTGCCAGCGATCTTGTCCCATCGCCGGTTGACTGACCATCGGATCTTGCGGAATTCGTCGCGGTATGGGTCTGTTCGGACATGTTCGCCGATTCCACCCAGGCGTGGCCCATCAGCCCGAGGGCGACCTTGATGGGCATGGCACGGATGCGAAGTCGGGGTCGATGAACAGTCGGGCCGGATCGACCCCTTCGGGTACCAACTCGGTGAAGTAGTCGAGCAAGGTCTTGAGAAAGCGAGCACCGCCGTTAACGACCTGCTGGTGTTTATGGCCCTCGGGCGCATCAAGGAAGTCGCCTTGCCAGTTGCTTTGCTATCGCTACCGGTGCCGATCGCTGGGACAAGCTCGACTGCCTCGGCTGAACAACAGGTACTCGCCCTGTGCCTGTGCCGCCACGGCGGTCTGGCGGCCCTCGGTTTGCAGCCAGAGGTCGTCCTTCAACTCCGGAGCCGGTGGAGTATCTCTGCTGTGCATTTCACCCAGGGGTCCCGAATGTTCAGGGCGAGTACCCTCGTTTCCCGTCAGCTTCACGCCCTGGATGTCAGGTCGGCGAAAATCTGTCCAGCTTCACGGACACCTACGCCGTGGACTGATAAGCAGCGTTCCCTCGGTTCCCCGGAGCTTCTCCCGCTTGCTGCCCGGCAGCTTGTGCTGGGGTCCAACGCCAACCTATCGCCCGGTGTCGGGACTCGGCGTCGAGGATCATGAATTTCGTGTAGTGATCGAACTGGTGCAGGCGGAACTCGCCGCCCATGTGAGCGTGGGAGTCACCGGACGGTTTACCGGTGGACTGGTCGGGGGGTGCAGACGAAGGCGGCAGCGGACCGCCTGCGGGCGGGTAGTCGAGGATGGGGCCCTCGACGTACCCTCCGGAGCTGCTTCTCGGCGTTCTCGCCCTTCGCAGTGAGAGTGCCCCTGCCGATCACCTTTAGTTCCTTCTTCGGCTCACCGGTCCTTCGGTCGATCACCGCCTCGCCGTTCTCGTCGACCACCACGACCCACTGGGTCTTTGGGTGGTGAACCGCCCGTTGGATGTCGCCGTGCACGGGGCGCAGAACTTGGCAGCGGGCATCGAGGAAGACGTACGTGCGATCACCCTCGTTCGCGGATCTCGAACGCCATGCCCGGTACGACGAGGTCGGTCATGCGCCCGACGGGTATCACACTGGCTGCGACATTTGGGTTGAGCTCGATGCCGCCGATAACGGTCTTGATAGCCATTACTCCTCCACCTCCAGAATGTGGGCGGGCACGGGCAGGGGTTGGTCCATGGGTCCGGGTGCCGTCCGTTTCTCTCGCCGATCCCCCTGGCATGCAGGGCAGCTGGATTCGGCACGTCCGCTCGTCTTCCGCGACTCTACGGAATCTCGAGTCGGAATGCAACTCACTCGAGTAAGTATTGTTTTGACTCTAGACTCTTCACTCCCGATGCTCGGTGGGAGCGAAGCAGGACGCCGACCGTGACGACGCAGCCGATGACGAAGGGGAGGACGAGTTGGCCGGAGCGCAGGACCGACCACGTCAACTGCCGCCCTCGCCGACGAGGTCCTGACCCTGCAGAGCGTCGAGTGACCACGGCCACGGAGGTTCAACGTCACCAGGTGCATCCCGGTGTCGAGGTGGGCTGTGCAATGCGGACGGTACGGACGAGAGGGAGCAGCCCTCCTACGGACTGACCAGCTCGCTCAACCGTCCCTCGCCGAGCCCGGTCGTACGGCGTCCACTGCCGCTTCACGCAGGATGCCGTGGGCCGGCGTGCGGAACGTGTAGCTGACCCTCGCCACGATGCAGTCCTTCGGAATCGTGACAGCACCGGTCGGGTGCTGGCGTCCATAGCGACGCAGCAGTTTGACGAGGGCGCTTCGCTCGCTCTCAGGGAGGCCGATGGTTGCCACCCCGACGGGCTCGCCACCGTCGGCGAGGATCAGACCGCCGGGTCTGGCCGGTGTGGAAGAGCGCCAGCCAGCGACCTCGAACTCGCCGGTGAGGCGGTGCTTGGCCTTGAGCCAGTTCCAGACCGCCAGGGGCAGTACCGAGAGCCCCCATCCGCTTGGACGCCATCCCCTCGGCTCCGACTGCCGCCGTGACAGCGTGCATCGACTGACCGTCCTCGCTCCAGATCGTGGACCACGCCAGCCCATCGGTAGCGGCGTCCAACCCGACGTCGTCGACGACACCTCGTCGCTCGCTCCAGGGACGATCAACCAGGTCCTTGTCGCCGACAGCGAGCACGTCGAAGACGTACAGCGACGCCGCTGGCTCAAGACTGCGGCTGTTGATCCGTCCGGTGAGCAGCTGGAAGTCCGCCCGCCCGTCGTCAGCCACGACGACCAGCTCACCGTCGAGCACCAGGTCGGTGCCGAGGGTGCTCAGCGCCTTCAGCTCAGGCAGACGGTCTGGCCACGGCTTGCCGGGACGGGACGAGACCTGGACGGCGCCGCTCCTGACCTGGACCATCGCCCGCCATCCGTCCGAAGCGGGCCCGACGAGCCGCAGCGGCAACCCTGGAACCGAAGAGGTTGACCGGGCACTTCTAGCCGCCTGGTCGTACCTGATCGCCCAACCACTTCCTCCGTCGTTGCCAACGCCGTCCGGGACCGTCTAGCGACCGTCGGGTCGTCCCCGGCGACGTTCACAATCGCCCATTTCCGCTCGGTCCAGTAGCGTAAGGCTCTTCCCTGTTTCTCCACGCGGCCGTCGTCATTGCGGTCCGCGATCAGATAGGCGGTAGAGGTCGGGCGCCTCCGACCTGCGGCCTTAGCTTAGAGGTGGGGCTAACCACTGGACCACTACGTCGGCCCCAGTCAGCCACACCCCTGGTCAGGATCCAAGGAGCAAAATGACCCGTCCCTTTAGTGCCACCGCTAGGGAGTTCGCCGTCTCTGTATCAACCTCATCGAGAATCCCAATGAGAGACCCCTTGAGTTCACTTTCTAGACTTGGTAGGAGTTCGCCTGGAATGCCATTGCCACTATCGTCTGACGGCCAGGCATCGGCGACGAGGTGGAGGACTTGAAACAACACGTAGTAACAGCGGATCGCCGGATGATTCGGCCCAGCTCCAACAACTTTCCGCTAGATCCGCGAGTTGCGCCGGTGGAAACCTTCAGACCTTCCGAGTGCTAACTCGCTAAGCGCTGACGGGATCAAGTACAACTGGCTCGATGCAGAGATCATGATATGTCACTAGCGGGCAATAAAGAATACCCTTATCGGCGAAGAACTTTGCAGCAACATCGCTACGATCAACGAGCGTAATCGCAGCGACTACGTGGCCGCCCTCGCTCTCAACTGCATCGAAGGCCTGTTGGATCGAACCGCCCGAGGTTACGACGCCATCCACTAGGACCACCGGGAGCACCACGACCTTGGCGCCCTCAATCAGTTTGTTCGTTCCTCGCCGCTTCTCCTGCTTGCGCACTGAGAACCACTTCTTGTGCGCCAAATATGACATAACGTGTGCGAAAGCATCAGCCCCCATGGTCAGACCACCGACCGCCTCATAATCGATATCTCTTGCCTCCAAGAAGCTCGATGAACGCAGTGCACACGAGGGCGAGATCGTCGCCATCTTCAAGAGCGGCCTTGCCGTCGATAAAGTCTTTGCTCGTCGCTCCCGAGGCGAGTTCCCGGGGACTATAAATAAATGAGCCCCTTCCTCGCGACGGGCAATTTGGACCACTCGGTCCTTCAGAACACTCAGGGTCATCCTCCGTCTCGCCTTGACGGGACACGGCCACCGGAAGCCGTCATCCTCCCATGTTTCGCTGAGTCGTGGCCAGCGGGTCCCGCCTCGGTGCGCCGCTGTGCTATGGGCTCTGGTCCTGTTTACCGTAACAAGCTACGGTATTCGAAACAGACCTCAGGGTGGTGGATACCAGGTCCCCGTCCTCGTACTCCCGATCCCCGCATCCACCAGGTGACCTTTCGTGTGACCCAACCGGAGTTCGACGTACTGCGTTCAACTGCGCACCTGGAGGGTGGGACGGTGAACGACTACGTCTACGCCCTAGTGGTTCGCGTGTCGGCGTTCTGCTGAAGGACCCGCACTTGATCGCCGACCTGGCGAATCAAGCCCCTACCGGGCGTCACGGTCTGGATCAGTCGTGAACATCAGTCGGCGAGCTACCCAACCTCCGGCGATTGATCATCGTCGACACCCCTTCTATCTCGGTTTCAGATCGCATCACAGTGAAAGATCGTGATAGTTGATGTATCGGGCGCCCTTCGACGCCGAAGTCGATTCTCGCAAGCGCCCGCGCCCTCGGGCGGGTCTTCGACGACGGTGGTTCCCGGGTGGGCGATGTAACGGCCGATTAGCGCGTAGCGGAAACGCACCAACACGAGGTGTCACGCAACTCGCTTGCCCGAGACCAGAATCCGTACTTGAACAGCCCCGATGATCCAGCGGGCACGTGCTAATCCGCCGAGCGAGACAGCGTCAACGTGCGGCCGAGGCTCGCGGCCAACTCCCAGTCGCGCTGCTCGACGGCGTGGGAGTACACACGGAGCGTGACGGAAGGGTCGGCGTGGCCGAGCCGAGCGCCCACGGTCACGGCATCGAAGCCGGCGGCGATTGCCTGGGTCGCGGAGAAGTGCCGGAGCGCGTGGAGGTGGGTGTCCACGCCGGCCCGCTTGGCGACCCTGATCGTGAACTTCGTGAGGACGTCGAGCCGCATCGGTTCGAGCCCGGCTGGCGAGCGCTAGAACATGAAGGCATGCGGCGCCACGGCCACCCCGAGGTCGCGGGCCAGGGTGTCGATCTGTCGCGGTGGCGTCGGAGAATCTCAACGCCAAGGTCGTCCAGGCCCACCTTGCGCGCTGCGTGGGTTTTTGTCGCCTTCTCGCCCCACCCACCACCGGGCGTCTCGTAGATCGAGCGGGCGACGCGGAGCGTGCGAGCCTCGGCGTCGAAGTCTGACCATCGCAGCGCACACAGCTCGCCCCGCCGGGCTCCTGTGAGGGCGGCCAGCGAGAGCAGCGCTGCGAAGGCCGGCTCGATCGCCTCGGCGACTTCGATGATGGCGCGCACCTGCTCGGGGTCAGGAGCCTCGACCTGCGAGGCGTGCACAGGTGGCGGCGTGGCCCGCTTGCTGACGTTGCGGTCGATCAGGCCCCACTTCTCGGCCTGGTGGAGCGCGACGCCGATCAGGGCGTGGACGTGGCGGACGGTCATCGGCTTCAGGCCGCGGGCGACGAGCCGGGCGTACAGGCGGTCGAGGTCGACAGCAGTCAACCGGGCGAGCCGGACGCCGCCGAGTTCCGGGCGAAGGATGGTGTCAGCGATGCGGCGGTACTCCCGGAGCGTCGTCGGCGAGCGGCCGATCGACTCGGCGTGCTCCAGGAAGCGGTCGAGCAGATGGCCGACTGTCTCGGTACCGGTCGCCGTGTTGCCCTTAGCGACCTCGGCGACCATCCGGGCCAGCTGCCGGTCGGCCTCCCGTACGCCCGAGCCCGGCCGGCCATCGCCCGTGCGCACGGTCTCGCTGCGCTGGATGGGCTGGCCCTTGGCGTTGCGGCCCAGGTAGACCCGCAGGCGCCACACACCCGCGCTGACTTCGTCCTTCGTTCCCTGCATGCCGCCATTGTAGTCCGGAAGTAGTCCGACAACTGAGGCGACGTGCGAGCAGCGAGACGAAGCAGCGCTCACACCTGCGGAGGGAGGGGGATTCGAACCCCCGGTCCCTCGCGGGACAACGGTTTTCAAGACCGTCGCAATCGTCCGCTCTGCCATCCCTCCGTCGCTCAGTGTGCCAGCAGGGACGGTACGGCGTCGCTCGTCGCCGGCGCGGCGGGGCTCAGCGAGCCGGCCGAACGCTCACGCCGGCGCGCAGCGCCCGCGGGATCTCGGCGACGTCGTCCACCTTGTCCAAGAGGCGCTCCACGAGCTCCGGCTCAGCGTCGGTGATCAGCTCCAGCGCGTACTCGACGCCGGTCGACGCCCAGCTGACGGCGTCGAACCCGCCGGCCGCTTCGACGCGCACCCCGGCCAGCTCGATGCCAAGATCGGCCGCCTCCCGATAGCAGTCGTTGAGGACGCAACCTGCGACGGCGAGGTGGAGCAGGTGAGCCCCGGTGAAGTCGGCCTCGACGGTCACCCCGCCGGGCGTCCAGCGGTGCGGGAACCCGACCACGTCCGACGCCACCGAGCGCAGCGTGCCAGCGCTGGCGACCACCTTGTACTGCTCCTCCACGCCCGCCCTCCTCTTCTCCACAGTGGTGCGCTCCTACGACCCGGCGCCCGGCAGCTTGGCGCGAAGCCCGGCGATCCAGTCCCGCGCGGCGAGACGGCGCACGGCGATCTGCTCGCGCACCTCCGACGAGCCGGCTCCGACCGCAGGGTAGGAGCCGAGGAACTTCACGTCCTCGAGCTCGACGCGCAGCTCTTCGAGGCAGTCGGCGAGCAGCTCGTCGGCGAGGTGCCCCTCCACGTCGATGACGAAGCAGTAGTCGCCGAGGGCCTGCTTGGTCGGCCTGGACTCGATGCGGGTCAGGTTGAGGCTGCGCGCGGCGAACTGGCCGAGGATCTGGTGCAGGTTGCCGGGCCGGTCGGCATGCTGGAAGCAGACGATGGACGTCTTGTCGTGCCCCGTCGGGCGGGGTCACGCGGTCCGGCCCGACGAGGACGAAACGGGTCTGGTTGCCCTCGTGGTCCTCGATCGCGTGCGCCAGCACCTCGAGCCCGTACAGCTTGGCGGTGAGCCCCGGTGCGATGGCGGCCTCGCCGGCTGCACCGGACTCGGCCACGGTGCGCGCCGCCTCGGCGGTCGAGCTCGCCGCCACGACCGCGGCCCCCGGAAGGTGGGCGCCGAGGAAATTCGCGGCATTGCGCGCTGGCGACGGGAAAGGACAGGACGCGCCCGACCGCCGAGGCGGTGGTGCCCGGGCGGGCAAGGAGGTCGAGGTGCACGTCGAGCACGACCTCGCGCTGGATGAGCAGCTCGGCGTCGAAGACGAGGCGGTCCAGGGTGACATTGACCGAGCCCTCGATCGAGTTCTCGATCGGGACGAAGGCGGCGTCGACCTCGCCACGCTCGGCGGCGTCGATCGCCTCCTCGATGGTCGGCATCGGCACGAGCTCTCGCGCGGCGAGGTCGGCCTCGCCGAGCAGGGCTTCCTCGCTGAACGTGCCGGGCGGGCCGAGGTAGGCGATGCGCGCCGGCGCCGGCAGCGGCGCGCGCCCGACAGGCGGGCTGTCCGGTCGGGGGGGCACGGCTGGCAGGATAGATGCCCGAGATGAACGACAACGACCTGCACCACTTGCTCGATGACGTCCGATCCGGGGCGGTCACCGCCGACGAGGCGGTCGCCAGGTTGCGCCGCCTGCCATTCGCCGACCTCGGGTTCGCCCGGGTCGACCACCACCGCCAGCTGCGGCAGGGTTTCGCCGAGGCCGTCTACGGGCCGGGCAAGACGCCCGAGCAGTGCGCGGCGATCGTCGCCGAGCTGCTCACCGCCGGCGCCGGTCCGGTGCTGCTGACCCGCGCCGACCCCGACCAGGTGGCGACGGTGGCGGCGCGCTGCCCGGGCGGCGAGGCGACGCCCGCCGAGCCGGCGGCCGGACGGCTGTGCACGGTCGTGTGGCGGCCGGCGCCCCGGCGCGACGGGATCGTCGTCGTCGTCACCGCCGGCACGGCGGACCTGCCCGTCGCCGAGGAGTGCGCGGCGACGTTGCGTGCGCACGGCTTTCACCCCACGATGCTCGCCGACTGCGGCGTCGCCGGGCTGCACCGCCTGCTCGCCGTGCGAGACGAGCTGGCCAAGGCCGACGCCCTGGTCGTCGTCGCCGGCATGGAGGGCGCGCTGGCCAGCGTGGTCGGCGGGCTGACCGGCGCTCCCGTGGTCGCGGTGCCGACGAGCGTCGGCTACGGCTCCTCGCTCGCCGGTGTCACCGCTCTGCTGGCGATGCTCAGCTCCTGCGCGGCGGGGCTCACCGTCGTCGGGATCGACAACGGCTTCGGCGCCGCCAACGCCGTGGTCCGCATGCTCGGGTGAGCGCCGCCGGCGGGGAGGCTGGCCCGGCTGGGGGCGGCGACGATCGTGGCATGGGGAACCACGGGCGCGCTACGGGCCTCAGAGCGGGCACGGGCCTGAGAGCAGGCACGGGCCTCAGAGCAGGCACCGAAGAGGGTGGGGCCGCCACAGGCGAGCGGGTCGCCTGGTTCCACTGCTTCGCCGGCATCGCCGGCGACATGGCCCTCGGCAGCCTGCTCGACGCCGGTGCCGACCTCGCCGAGCTGCGCTCGCTGCTCGCCCGCCTGCCGCTCGGCGGCTGGAGCATCGAGGTCGTCCCGGTGCTGCGCGGTGGGATCGCCGCCACCCAAGTCGTGGTGGAGGTCGAGGAGGACGGGGTGGTGCGCACCTTCCCCAACGTGCTCGCCATCCTCGAGCAGGCGCGACTGCCGCGCCGGGTGCACGACCGAGCCGTCGCTGCCTTCTCCGCCCTCGCCTCGGTCGAGGGCCGCTTGCACCGCCGGCCGGCCAACCAGGTGCACTTCCACGAGCTCGGTGGCCACGACACGATCATCGACATCGTCGGGACGGCCGCCGCGCTCGAGGTGCTCGACGTCGCCGAGGTGTCGGCCAGCGACGTCCGCACCGGCACCGGCGTCGTGCGCACCGCGCACGGCATCCTGCCCAACCCGAGCCCGGCGGTCCTCGACCTGCTCGCCGGGGCGCCCGTCGTCGGCATGGACGTGAGCGTCGAGCTGACCACGCCGACCGGAGCAGCGATCCTCGCGACGATGGCATCGGGCTTCGGGCCGATGCCGGCGATGACCGTCGAGGTCACGGGGTACGGGGCGGGCTCGCGCGAGCTCGACGAGCTGCCCAACTGCACCCAGGTCGTTCTCGGACGGCCCGGCGCGCCGGCCGGAGCGCGCCCCGCCGCCCAGCCGCTCGTGCTGCTCGAGGCCAACCTCGACGACGCAACGGGCGAGCAGCTCGCCGACGCCGTCGCCGCCCTGTTCGAGCACGGCGCCCTCGACGCCTGGACGGCGCCTGTGACGATGAAGAAGGGACGGCCCGGCCATGTGCTGTCCTGCCTGGCAGACCCCGCCCTCGGAGCCCAGCTGCGGCGCGTCGTCACCACCGAGACCGGCTCGCTCGGCGTGCGCGCCCAGCTCGTCGAGCGCTACGCGATGCCGCGACGCCTCGAGGAGGTGCACGTCGCCGGCGAGGCGGTGCGCGTCAAGGTGAGCCCCGGCCGCGTGAAGGCCGAGCACGACGACGCGGCAGACGCCGCCCGACGCCTCGGACTGCCGGCGCGCGAGGTGGCTCGCCTGGCAGAAGAGGCCTGGCGCGCCGAGGCCGGGCCCGGGGCGGCGGTGGACGCGGGCGCGCCGCTCGTCGGGCCTCCCGCTGCCGGACCGGGCAGCGGGGCCGAGCCGGAGCCCGAGTCCTCCGCATGAGGCCGCGCTCGGGCGGGTCCGCGGACCGCTGGTAGACGACGGGTCGGCGATCGCCGGGAGTCGCCGAGCGGGATGGCAGGCTGAGCGTCGTGCCCGACGCAACCGGGGGGACGCGGATCCGCATGGTGCGCGCCGACGAGGGCGCGTTGCTCCTCGAGATCGAACGAGAGTCCGACGAGCGATTCGACGAGATCGGGATCGGTCCCTTCGCTGCTGACGACAACGAGGGTCATCTCGCTCGCTCGGCCGTCGTGCTGGTCGCGGGAGATCCCCCCGTCGGCTTCGCGAGCGTCGAGATCGTCGACGGCCTCGCGCATCTCTGGCAGCTCTCCGTCCGTCCCTCGCACGGTCGCCGTGGCGTGGGAACCGCGCTCGTCGAAGCCGTCTGTCAGTGGGCCGGGTCGCAGGGGTACGAAGCCGTCACGTTGACGACGTATCGCGACGTTCCGTGGAACGGACCGTTCTACCGCCGGCTGGGCTTCCGACCTCTCGATGAGCTCACGCCAGGGCTGGCGGCGCTGCGCGAGCACGAGAAAGCGATCGGAGACGACGACTTCGGTCCCCGGGTGGCGATGCGCCGGGATCTCAGCCGCGCACGTCGAGCACGATCCGCGCGCTCTGCGCCGCTGCGCCCGTCGCGTTCGCCGTGACGACGAGCACGTAGCGGCCGTTCCCGGCGCGCACCGGGTGGAGCCGCAGGTAGCGGGCACTGCCCGGAGCAAGCGAGGCGACGACGGCGCTCGCCGCGCCGCCACCAGAGGTCGCGGCGCCGGGGCCGACCGGGGAGAGCGTCGCGGCGACCGTGACGTCGTCGTCGGCGACGTCGCCGTTGTTGCGGACGACGGCGACGACCGCGATCGAGGCGGTCGGCGGCAGGATCGAAACCGAGCCGGCGGGCGGGATCTGCAGCGTCGTCGTCGGCGCGGGGATCGTCGTGGTCGTGCTCGACGTGGTCGTCGGCAGTGGCTTGTGCCTCGCCGTCCGCGCACCCGGGTGGAGGGTGGTCGTCGTCGCGCCGGGCAGCGTGGTCGTCGTGGTCGACGTCGTCGAGGTGCTGGTCGTCGTGGTCGTCGTGGTCGGCAGGCCGATGATGCTGACCGGCGGCGGACGCAGCGAGACGTCGAGCAGCTGCAGGCTGCGCCGGGCGCGCAGCGCCGGCGACACCGCCAGCGCCGCGGCCCAGCGGTGGACCGAGGCGGTCGACCAGGCCTCCGGCTCGGCGATCCACTGCGTCGCCGAGCTGCCGGCGGGATCGACCTGGCGCGGCAGCAGGCGCAGGAACCGGGCGTACGCGACGTCGGCCTGCTCGAAGTCGACGCCTGCGGCCTGGAGGGCGACCGCCGCACCCGTCGGCCCGGCGGCACCGATCGCCTCACCGATCCCCGTCGCCAGCTCACGGGCACCCGCGGCACGTCCGGCGAGCACGGTCTCGAGCTCGCCGGCGATGGGGCCGGCGGGAGCGGGCAGCGCGATGGCTGCCATGGCGGCGCGTTGCGCTGCGGTGGCCTGCTCGAGAGCAGCGAGCGACGCCTCGAGGGTCAGGCGGCTCGCCGAGACCGAACGGGCGTCGCCACGCAACGCGTGCACCTGCTGGGCGAGCACCGCCGACTGTTCGGCGATGGCCGCGGCCTCGGCGTCCCAGGTGAGGGTGTCACGGCGTGTCGCCGCGCCACCGGACTGCACGACCTGGTAGCTGATCTCGCCGACGACGAGGCCGAGCACGAGAACCGCCAGCACCACGACGAGGACGATCCGCCGCCGCGGGCGGCGGGGCGCCGACAGCCCGGGGCGCCCGAGAGGGCCGAGCATGGCGTGATGGCGGCACGGCCGGTCGGCTGCCTACCCCGAACGGGGCGGCCAGCCTCCCGTCACTCGCCGACCGCGCCCCCGCTGACGCTGACCTCGGACTTCGTCGTCCGCCAGTTCACCGTCGGGCGGATCGCCTCGACGTTGACCCGGTGCTTGTGCGCAACGGCAGTCTCGATCAGGTGGGCGATCGTCTCGTCGGAGAGCAGGTGCGGATGCAGCCCGAGGGCGGGGAGCTTGGTCGTCACTGCCGAGTAGTAGTGCTCTTCCTTCTCGACACGCGGGTCGGGGATCGACTCGACCTTCACCTCGGCGACACCGTCCAAGCCGGGGCCGATCTTGGCGACGCGCTCGGCCAGGTCGCGCACCGAGAAGGACTCGGTGAACTGGTTGAAGACGCGGTACTCGCCGGCCTCGGGCGGGTTCTGGCAAGTGAGCTCGACGCAGGCGAGGGTGTCGCGGATGTCGAGCATCGCCCGCGTCTGCCCACCCTTGCCGTAGACGGTGAGGGGGTAGCCCACGGCTGCCTGCACGGCGAAGCGGTTGAGCACGGTGCCGAAGACCCCGTCGTAGTCGTAGCGGGTCTCGAGGTCGGGGTGCATCGCCGTCTCGAGGGTGCGCTGGCCGTAGACGATGCCCTGGTTGAGGTCGGTCGAGCGAAGGCCCCAGATCCGGCACGCGAACATGATGTTGTGGCTGTCGTGCACCTTGGAGAGGTGGTAGAAGGAAGGCGGGTTCTTCGGGAAGGGCAGCACGTCGGTCCGCCCCTTGTGGGTGATCTCGATGAACCCTTCCTCGATCTCGATGTTCGGCGCGCCGTACTCGCCCATCGTGCCGAGCTTGACGAGATGGATGTCGGGGTTGAGCTCGGCGATCGCGTACAGCAGGTTGAGCGTGCCGACGACGTTGTTCACTTGGGTGTAGACGGCGTGCTCGCGGTCGATCATCGAGTACGGGGCGCTGCGCTGCTCGGCGAAGTGGACGATCGCCTCGGGCTCGAAGTCCCGCAACGTGTTCATCACGAACGCGTGATCGTTCAGGTCGCCGATGAAGGGCTCGATCGTGTTGCCCGAGATCTCCTTCCAGGTGGCGACGCGACGCTGCAGCTGGCGGATCGGCACGATCGAGCTGACGCCCATCTCGTCGTCGTAGTGGCGCCGGACGAGGTTGTCGACGATGCCTACGTCGTTGCCGCGGGCCGACAGGTGCAGCGCCGTCGGCCAGCCGAGGTAACCGTCACCGCCGAGTACCAGGATGCGCATCAGCGTCTCTTTCCTTCTCTTTCGTCTGTCAGGGCTCACGTTGCCGTTGGTCGTGTGGTGGTGGACGGCGGGCGCCCGCCCGCAGCGGAGCGGTCGGGCCGCCTCCAAGCGCGCCCCGGGCCGGATGCGGCGCGGTGTGGGCACGTGGCACGACGATGGGAACCGCTGCCTCCGGCGACCGGCCGGCCTGCGGGCACCCTCGATCGGGCCTGGGGAATGGTAGTCGAGCGCCGATGCGCGCTGCAGCTCATCGGGTAGGTTGGGCGCCAGCGTGAACACGACGATCTTTCTCGACGTGAACCGCTTCGCGCGGCGAACGGACTTCCTGCACGGCGCCTTCGGCGCGCTCGCCGGACGGGCGGGGCTGGTCCTCGTCGCCGCGGTCCTCGTGCTCGGCCTCGCGCAGGCCCGGTTGACACGCTCGATGGCCAGGCCCGGCCTCGCTGCCTCGAGCTGGCCGCTCCTCGCCGTGGCGATCACCCTCGGGCTCGGCGACGTGCTCGGCCACGTCCTCGACCGCGCCCGGCCGGCCGCCTCGCTGAAGGGCATCGAGCTGATCGGCACCCCCGGCACGGGCTTCTCGCTGCCCGACCTGCGAGTCGCCGCCGCTGCGGCCGTGGCGGTCGGCCTCCTCGTGCTCGGCGCACGGGCCGCCGGCGCCCTCGGCGCGCTCGTCGCACTCGTGCTCGCCTTCGCCGAGATCTACGTCGGGGCGCACTATCCCCTCGACGAGCTCGCCGCGCTCGGGCTCGGGACCCTCGTCGCCGTCGCCGGGTTCCCGCTCGCCCGCCATCGCGCGATGGGTACGGCGACAGCCCGCCGACCGCCCTCGCTCACGGCCGAGCTCGCCGGCCTCGGGCGGGCAGGGTCGCTCGGCCACGCCGGCCCGGCGGCGACCCCGGTGCCGCTCGCCGCCACCGGCTCCGTGCGCCTGCTCGAGGCGCCCTCGGGCGGCGGGGAGGTGGGCACGCTGCCAAAGCCGCGACTCGTTGCGTTGCAGCCGGCGTCGGTGGCGGGGACGGCGGCCGGTCAGGCGGCGGTGCCGGCTCGCGGCTCGGGCTCCGCCGGCGGAGCTGGACCCCTCGGGGCCGCGCCTCCCGTCGCCGGCGTGCCTGCGGCGGCGACGGGCGCAGCGGGCGACAGCGCCTCCGGCTCGGTCAAGGCCGGCCCGCTCCCGTCGTTCCTCGGCGGCGGCTCCTCGAGCGACGAGAAGGCGGCGACCATCGCCGTGTTCCCGCGCCCGCCGGCACCGAGCGGCGGCGCCTGAGCGCGCTGCGGTCCAGCCCCGGCGCCCGGCCGCCATCGGCCTTCATCGGCTGCCACCGGCCGCCCGGGCCCGCGGCGCCGCAGGGGCCGCCGGCGGTCGTGGCGTGGGGTCCCGACGGGTAGCGCCGCCGCGGTGTGGGAAGATCAGACCGGTCGCCCGCCGGTGTGGCGCAGCTGGTAGCGCAGACGACTTGTAATCGTCAGGCCGTGGGTTCGAGTCCCACCACCGGCTCCGATCCACCTCGATCCCTCCGCGGCACACGACGTGCAAACGTGCAACGAGGGCTGCGGCCCGTCCGCGAGTCGCGCTGACAATCCCGCTCGGCCGGCGCGGCGCCGCCCGGCTGCTCAGCGGTAGTCGCGTGGGATGCGGTAGACCCCGTCGCCGTCGTCGGCCTGCGCGTCTCCGGCGCGTGCACCCGCGACCTGGCCCGCACGCGGCCGTCCGTTGCCGCCACGCCCGTCGGCACCGCCGTCGGCACCGACGAGCGCCGGCTCGAGCTCGATGTCCTCGATCTCCACGGGCTCGATCTCGGGTTGGCCGTCCCCCGGACGAGGCGGTGTCGGCACCGTCGAGTAGCCGCCGGCGGCAGAGCGCAGGACGACGTTGTGGCGCTTGCGCTGCCCCGCGCCCTCGGTGGCGGCGAGCTCCCTGCAGAGCTTGTAGCTGACCGCCCCGACGACGATCGGCACGATCACCACCGCGTAGCGGAAGAAGACGAGCACGTAATTGAGTGACAGCGCGAGGTAGTTGGCGATGACGTCGGTGGCGCTGGCGCCGAAGAGCACGAAGTAGAAAGCGAAGACGGCAGCACCGATCGAGGTGCGTACCGGATGGTCACGCGGCCGCTGGAGCAGATGGTGCTCCTTCTTGTCGCCGGTGACGAAGGCCTCGATGAACGGCCACACGTAGATGAGGGTGAAGGTGAGCCCGGGCAGCACGATGCCGGGCCAGAAAGTGTTCGGGATCATGTGCCCGGGGAAGTGCGTCTCCCAGGCCGGCATGACGCGCAGCGCCCCGTCGAGCCAGCCCATGTACCAGTCGGGCTGCACCGCATAGCTGATCTTGAAGGGGTCGTAGGGGCCGTACAGCCAGATCGGGTTGATCTGCACCAGCCCGCCGAGCAGGAAGGTGATCCCGGTGGTGAGGAAGAAGAAGCCACCGGACTTTGCCGAGTACGACGGCCACAGCGGGGTGCCGACGACGTTGTCCTCGCGAGCGCCGTTGCCGGGGAATTGGGTGTGATGGTAGTGGACCACCATCGCCAGGTGCGCGGTGATCAGCCCGAGGATCACCAACGGCAGGATCAGCACGTGGATGATGAAGAAGCGGGGGATGATCGCGTCGGTCCCGGGATAGTTGCCGCCGAAGAGGAAGAAGGCGAGGTACTGCCCGACGATCGGGATCGACTCGAGGATCGAGAAGCCGATGCGCAGCCCGGTGCCCGAGATCAGGTCGTCCGGCAGCGAGTAGCCGAGGAAGCCGTTGAAGATGGCGAGGGTGAGCAGCGTCGCACCGATGATCCAGTTGATCTCGCGCGGCTTGCGGTAGGCACCCGTGAAGAAGATGCGCAGCATGTGCACGACGATCGCGCCGATGAAGATGTCGGCGGCCCAGTGGTGGGCCTGGCGCATCAACAACCCGCCGCGCACGGCGAAGGTCAGGTCGATCGTCGAGGCGTAGGACTCCGAGACGCGCTGCCCGACGAGCGGCAGGTACATGCCGTGGTAGATCTCCTGCGCCCCGGACGGCACGTAGTACAGCGTCATGAAGATGCCCGTGGCGAGGAGCACGATGAAGGAGTAGAGGGCGATCTCCCCGATCATGAAGCTCCAGTGATCGGGGAAGATGTAGTCGAGCATCTTGCGCCCGCTCCGCGAGATGGCGAGCCGGTCGTCGACCCAGGCGTAAAGGCTCTCGATCATTTCTGGGGGTACACGTCCCTCGACCAGAACCCTGGGCCGATCGGCTCGTCGAAGCCGGCCTGCGCCCGGAGGTATCCGTCGTCGTCCACGTACAACGGTAGCTGAGGCAACGGGCGCGGCGCAGGCCCGAAGATCGGGATCGCCCCGTCGGCGGGGACGAACATCGACTGGTGGCACGGGCAGACCAGCTTCCCGAGCTCGTGCTCCCACAGCGCCACGGGGCAGCCGGCATGGGTGCAGACCTTGGAGAAGGCGATGTAGCCGTCGGGACCCCAGTGCTGGCGATCGGCATAGGGAGTCGGCGCCCAGCCGCTCGTGGTGAGGCGGATGAGCACCGTCTGGTCGACCGCTTGATCGACCGCAGTGCCGGTGTAGCCCTCGGGGAAGACGGTGAGGATCCCGCCCACGGCGACGTCGTCGACATGCACCCGCCGGTTGTCGACCGTCGTCAGGTACGCGCCCTTCGTCCAATTGGTCGTGTACAGCGACTCCGTCGGGGGCTGGTCGGGTCCCCCCACCTTCGGGCCGAGCGAGCGGATCAGGGGGAAGGCGAGCACGATGCCGAACACCGTCGCCCCGAGGCCCATCGCCGCGGCGATGAAGCCGCGCCGCTGGACGGCCACCCTGCCGCGGCTCTCGAAGTCGGCGATGATGTCGGCGCGCTGCTGCGGCTCGACCGCCATCAGCTTGCGCTCTTCCTCGAACGGGCCACGTGGCATCAGGTACTTGCCCCAGGCGACGAGGCCGGCCCCGAAGAAGAGCATCCCCACCCCGAGCGTGCCGCCGAGCCAGACCGAGCTGGCGTTCTGCCAGTAGGCGCCCCCGAAGGCGGCGAAGGCGAGGAGCCCGATCACGAACAGGACCGTCGCGGTGATCTCGGCTCGCCGCGGGTGCTTGGCGGCGATCTGCAGCTGAGGAAGCTCGTGCGCGGTCGGCACGTGCGCCACGGCCGTGCCGAGCGGCGTCTCGACGACGACGATCGAGCCGTCGTCGGCGCCGTCGCCGGGCTCGCGGGGCAGTGTCGGCCCACCGTGCTCAGACATGGACCACCCCCGAGTCCGCCGCCCCCGGAGCACCGTGGCCGGAGCCCTTCGCGTGCTCGCCAGCCGAGCTGCCGTCCTTCTTGGCCTCGGCGCGCTCGCCGATCCACAGCGCGGCCACGATGCAGCCGCCCACCCCGAGGAACAGCCCGATGAAGCCTTCGGCGACCGGGCCGACACCGCCGAGCCCGACACCGCCGGGGTTCTGGGGGTGCTGGATGACGCGTGTCACGTAGTCGGCCAGGTTGGCGAGCTGTGCGTTGCTGATCTGGGTGACGGCGAAGGGGGGCATGTTGCCCGGGCCCTGGCGCATCGCCTCCGCGATCTGCGTGGCGGTCACGCCGTGCAGGCTCGGCGCGAACTGACCGTCGGAGATGGCGTCGCCGGCGCCGGTGATCGTATGGCAGGGGGCGCAGTTGAGGGCGAAGAGGCTGAGCCCGGCAGACTCGCTCGTGTGGGACAGGTTGACGGCCCAGATCGGCTGGCCACCGGGCTCGAACGAACCGACGTACTCGGCGATGTCGACGATCTGTGACCGGCTGAACAGCGGGGGCTTCGTGATCGGCTCGGCCGTCGGGTTGGCGAGCGGCATCCAGCCACTGGAGACCCAGAGATACGGGATGCCGGGACCGAGGCCGCGCAGGTTCGGGGCCCGGTCGCTGCCCTGCCCCTCGCTGCCGTGGCAGGTCGAGCAGTTGTCGTCGAAGAGCGTCTTGCCGTTCGCCAGCTGCGACGCGCTCGGGTGGGTGTCGATCGGAACGATCGGACCGCTCACCGACGACGTGGTCGTGCGTCGCGCCGGATTCGCCTTGCCGGGCCTGACGAGCGCCGATCTGGGCGACACCGGACGGCCCGTCGCCACGCCGTGGGCGACGCTGGCCCCGGCGGCGAGCGCAGGCGCGAGCGCGACGAGGCCGAGCGCCACGAGCGGGGCGCGAGCACCCCGGCGGCGAGTCGGCGACGACGCTTCTGCAACTCAGCACGCTTCACGAGCAAACAACAACCTTCACGAGGGCGATCAGGGGACCAGTCGAGCGGGGGCCAGTGTCACGGGCAACCTCAAAAGACGTCAAGAGAGCAAGAATAGGCAGCTGAACAGTCCGATCCAGACGATGTCGACGAAGTGCCAGTAGTAGCTGACCGCCTGGAACACGGCGGTCTCGCCCGGGTCACCCTTCGGGCCGTACAGCCGGCCGAGCAGGGCGATCATCGCAACCAGGCCGAGGATGACGTGCAGGCCGTGCAGCCCGCTCATGATGTAGAAGAGCGAGCCGTAGACGTTGGTGTGCGGGCGGAACGGAAGGGTCTTCCACTCGTAGGCCTGGTTGGCGACGAACGCCGCGCCGAGCAGGAAGCTGGCGACGATCCACGCCTTGGCCTTGCCGCGCTCGCCGCGCTCCTGCGCCCAGACCCCCATCTGCATCGTCGGGCTCGAGGCGAGCAGCACGAAGGTGAAGGCGAGCGCCTGGTAGGTGTCGAGCTTGGTGCCCGGCGGCGGCCAGACCGGGCGTGGGCACGGATCGTGAAGAAGGCGGCGAACAGCCCGGAGAAGAACATGAACTCCGAGCCGAGCCAGATCATCACCCCGACGGCGAGCAGCTGCGGCCGCTTGGGGTGGGCGGGCCCACCGGCGGCAACCGGCACCGCTGCGGCAGTCAGCTCGCTCACGCCTCTTTCTTAGCCGAACGGGTGCGGCCGACACCAACCGGCACCAACCGGCTCCCGAGGCGCAGCGCGGTCGCCGCCGGCACCGGCGCCGGGCCGGCGAACGATGGCGGCGCACCGATGGCGGCGGCGCACGAGGCGGCGGCGAGGGCGAGGGCGAGGGCGAGGGCGAGGGCGCACGTCGCAGCGGCCGGGGTGCGCCGCCCACGGGCACTCGGTCGGCGCGGCGGTAGGGTCGGGCCCGTGAGCCCTGGCGGGACGCCTGCGCACGACGCCCTCTTCCTGCGCGCCTGCCGCAGGGAGCCCGTCGAGCACACGCCGGTCTGGTTCATGCGCCAGGCCGGCCGCTCGCTGCCCGAGTACCGGGAGCGGCGGGGCGGCGGCGGCATCCTCGACGCCGTGCGCGACCCCGAGCTCGCCGCCGAGCTGACCCTGCAGCCGGTCCGCCGCTACGGCGTCGACGCGGCGATCCTGTTCTCCGACATCGTCGTCCCCGCCGCCGCCACCGGCCTCGGCGTCGAGGTCGTCGCTGGTGCAGGCCCGGTGCTCGCCGAGCCGATCCGCAGCGCCGCCGACCTCGCCAGGCTGCGCCCGTTCGTGCCCGCCGAGGACGCTCCCTTCGTCGCCGAGACGGTGAAGATCCTCGTCGCCGAGCTCTCCGTCCCGCTCATCGGCTTCGCCGGCGCGCCCTTCACGGTGGCGAGCTACCTCGTCGAGGGCGGCCGGAGCGCCCACTACGAGCACACCAAGGCGCTGATGCACCGCGACCCCACCACCTTCGCGGCCCTCCTCGACCGGCTCGCCGGCTGGGCGATCGCCTCGCTCACCGCCCAGGTCGCGGCCGGCGCAGCGGCGGTGCAGCTGTTCGACAGTTGGGCCGGGGCACTCAGCCGTGCCGACTACGAGCGCTTCGTCCTGCCGGCGTCGCGGCACGTGCTGCAGGGTGTCGCCCCGCTCGGCGTCCCGCTCCTGCACTTCGGCGTCGGTACGGGCGAGCTGCTCGACCTCATGGCGGCGGCAGGCGCCGACGTGGTCGGCGTCGACTGGCGAGTGCCGCTCGGCGCCGCCCGCCGGCGAGTCGGCCCAGGAGTGGCGGTGCAGGGCAACCTCGACCCGGTGCACGTCCTTTCCGGCGCAACCGTGGCCGAAGCCGAGACCCGCCGCGTCCTCGCCGATGCCGGGGGCGAGCTCGGGCATGTCTTCAACCTCGGCCATGGCGTGCTGCCCGGCTCGGACCCTGGCGTCCTGGCACGCGTCGTCGAGCTCGTGCACGAGGAGACCCGGAGGTGAGCCCGGAGCGCGTCGCCGTCCTCGTCATGTCGTACGGAACGCCCGCGGCGCGCGAGGAGGTCGAGGCGTACTACACCGACGTGCGCCGCGGCCGGCCACCCTCTCCCGAGCAGCTCGCCGACCTCGTCCGCCGCTACGACGCGATCGGCGGGGTGTCCCCCCTCGCCGAGCGCACTGCCGAGCAGGTCGCCGCGCTGGAACATGCCCTCGAGGAGCTCGCCCCCGGCCGCTACGAGGTGTTCTCGGGCACCAAGCACGGCCGACCGCGCATCGAGGAGGCGGTGGACTCGATCGCCGCCGACGGGGCGCACGAGCTCGTCGGCGTGGTGCTCGCCCCGCACTACTCGGCGATGAGCGTCGGCGAGTACGTGGCGCGAGCCTCCGAGCAGGCCGCCGGTCACGGGCTGGCATGCGGGTTCGTGCGCAGCTGGCACGACGACCCGGCCCTCGTCGAGCTCCTAGCCGGGCGCCTCGACACCGCGCTCGAGACCGTCGGCACCCCCGCCACGCGGGAGGGAGCTCCGCGGACGGCGGGACCGTCGTGGTCTTCACCGCCCACAGCCTCCCCGCCCGGGTGCTCTCGAACGGTGACCCCTACGCCGAGCAGCTGGCGCAGACTGCGGCGCTCGTGGCGAAGCGGTGCGGCCTCGACGACGCCGGCATCGCCTGGCAGGTCGGCTGGCAGAGCGCCGGGCGGACGCCCGAGCCGTGGATCGGCCCTGACATCCTCCAGGTGCTCCGCGACCTCGCCGCAGCCGGTGCGGCGCGCGTCGTCGTCTGCCCGGCGGGGTTCACCGCCGATCACCTCGAGGTGCTCTACGACCTCGACGTCGAGGCGAGCGCCCTCGCCGCGAGCCTTGGGCTCGGCTTCGCCCGAACGGCCTCGCTCAACGACGACCAACGCCTCGCCGCTCTGCTGGCGCGCGCCGCGTGCTCGCCACCACGACGGCGCCGGTGGCCGCATCGTCAGGGCCATGACGGCGCCGTGTGCCGGGCGTGCCGTCGTGGCCGGCGGCGGCATCAGCGGCCTCGTCGCGGCGCTCGAGCTGGCTCGGCTCGGTCACGACGTCACACTGCTGGAAGGCTCGTCGAGACTCGGCGGCAAGCTCACGACCACGACCTGGCGCGGCCGGCCGCTCGACCTCGGCCCGGACGCCTTCATCGCCCGCAATCCCGCCGCGGCAGAGCTGTGCCGCGAGGTCGGGCTCGGCGAGGACCTGATCGCTCCGGCGACGGGGACGGCGGCGATCTGGGCACGCGGCCGGTTGCGTGCCTTCCCTGCCGGGCTGGCCCTCGGCGTGCCCGTCGACCTGCCCGCGCTGGCGCGCAGTGGCATCGTCGGCGCGGGCGGAGTCGCCCGCGCCGCGCTCGACCTCGTGCTGCCCGGACCAGACCTCGCAGAGCTGGTCGGGCACGCCGCCGAGGGAGGAGCCGACCCGACTATCGCCGAGGTCGTGACGCCCCGGCTCGGGCGCCAAGTGCTGGCGAACCTCGTCGACCCGTTGCTCGGCGGCATCAACGCGGGCGACTCGCACAACCTCTCGTTCGCCGCCGCGGCGCCGATGCTGGCGAGCCGGCTGGGTCACCATGCGAGCCTGATCCGCTCGTTGCGCCCCGGGGCGCCGCCACGACGGCGCCACGGCGCCGGCTCGGCGCAGCCGCCGGCTCCCGCGCCCGTGTTCCTCGGCCTGCGACAGGGCATGTCGAGCCTGGTCGGCGCCCTCGCTGCGCGTTGCGTCGAGGCAGGCGTGACGGTCCGCCTCGAGAGCCCGGTGGTGCAGGTGCGGCGCGCCCCGGCGGCGCCGGGATACCTCGTGGAGCTGTCCGGCGGAGGGCAGCCGCTCGTCGCCGACCGGCTCGTGCTCGCCGTGCCGGCGCCGGCCGCCGCGGCGGCGTTGCGCCAGCTCGACGACCGCCTCGCCGCCGAGCTCGCCGCCATCGCCTACGCCGGCGTCGTGCTCGTGACCGCAGCGTTCGACGCCGGCGAGCTGTCGAAGCCGCCCTCGGGCAGCGGGGTGCTCGTTCCTCGTTCCGGCTCGAAGCACGTGACGGCGCTGACCTTCGTCTCGAGCAAGTGGCCGCGCTCGGCAGCGGCGGGCGAGCTCGTCGTGCGCGCCTCGCTCGGGCGGTACGGCGCTGAGGGCGTGCTCGATCTCGACGACGCCGGCGCCGGCGCGCTGGCGCTGGGCGAGATCGGCGCCGTCCTCGGCCTACGCGCCGAGCCGCTCGACGTCCTCGTCCGGCGATGGCCGGCGTCGTTCCCGCAGTACGTGAGCGGGCACCTCGCCCGGGTGCGGCGGATCGAGCAGCTCACGTCTGCCCACCTCGGACTCGCTCTTGCCGGCGCCGCGTATCGCGGCATCGGCATCCCCGCCTGCATCGAGGACGGGCGTCGAGCGGCTGGGCTCGTCAATGCCGCGCCGCTGCCCGGCACGGTGGCCCCGCCGCTGCGATGAGGCGCTACCCCCGTCAGGCGGCGCCGAGCTCCGCGGCGGCCGGGGCCGCGGCGGCCGGGGCCGCGGCGGCGGGGGCGGGGGTGGCGGGGGCTGCGGCGGCCGGGACTGCTCTGCTCGCGCCGGCAACACAGAGCACCGCCCCTGCGACCGGCAAGGCGGCCACGGCAGGGTGCGCCGCCACACCAGGGCCATCGACCGCAGCAGGGCGCGCCGGCGCCGCGACAACGGGGCGCGCTGCAGCCGCCCTGGCAGCGGGCTGCCTCGTGGCGTGCTCCCTGCCGCCGCTCGGTTGGTGGCCGCTCGGCATCGCCGGCAGCGCGCTGCTCGCCTCGTCCCTGGCCGGCCGGCCACTCGGCTCGCGCGTCGTCACGGGGTTGCTCGCCGGGGTGGCCCAGATGGCCATCGGCCTCGCCTGGGCTGCCGAGTTCAGCGTCGCCGGCTACGCCGCGCTGGTGCTGCTGGAGGCGCTCTTCCTCGCCGCGGCGGCGGCCCTCGTGCCGCCAGGGCGGGGTCGCGTGCCGGCCTTCGCCGCAGCGCTCGTGCTCGCCGAGGCGGCACGCGACGCCACCCCCTTCGGCGGGATGCCGCTCGCCTCGGCGGCCCTCGGGCAGGCAGGAGGCCCGCTCGCCGGCCTCGCCCGAATCGGCGGGACCCTCGCCGTGGTCGGCGGCCTCGCCCTGCTCGGTGCCGCCATCGCTGAGATCGCGCCGTCGCTCGCCGCCGCACTCGGGCGCCGGGGGGCGCGACCGAGCACCGGGCAGCTGGGTATTGGCCTGCTCGCCTGCGCCGCGCTCGGTGTGGCGTGCTGCAGCGCGGCATTGTCCCCCTCCGGGGGACCGCCGTTGCGCCGGCTCGACGTGGCGGTCGTGCAAGGCGGCCGGCTGGCGCCGGCCAACGATCTCGCCGCCCCCGATCAGGTGCTCGCCGCCCAGCTGGTCGGCACCGACGACCTCTCGAAGCGCGTGCAGGTCGTGCTCTGGCCGGAGGACGTGGTGCAGCTCGACGGCCCGCTCCCCGGATCGGGGCCGGCCCGCGTGCTCGCCGCCACGGCGCGACGTCTCGGCGCGACGCTGCTCGCCGGGGTCACCGAGCCCGCGCCGGGTGGCCGGTTCCGCAACGAGCTCGCCGCCTTCGCCCCCTCGGGAAAGCTCGTCGCGACCGTCGAGAAGGCGCACCCGGTCCCCTTCGGCGAGTACGTTCCGCTGCGCAGCCTCTTCGCCCGCCTGGTGAACCTCTCCGCCGTGCCGCGCGACGCCGTCGCCGGGCGCAACAGCGGCGAGATCGCCGTTCCGGGGGCCCGCTTCGCCGTGCTCATCTCCTACGAGGCGTTCTTCACCGGACGGGGCCGCTCCGGAGTGCGGGCGGGGGGGCAAGCCGTGCTCGTCCCGACGAACACGGCGTCCTACGCCTCGAGCCAGATCCCCGCCGAAGAGCTCGCCGCCTCGCGTCTGCAGGCGATCGCCCTCGGACGCGACGTGCTGCAGGCCGCGACAGCGGGCTACAGCGCCTTGGTCTCGCCGAGTGGCGCGGTGATCGCTCGCTCGCCCCTCGGCGCGCCCGCAACGCTGCTCGTCGAGCTGCCGCTGCGCAGCGGCGCGACGCCCTACGAGCGGTGGGGTAGCGCTCCGCTGCTCGGCGCCGCAGCGCTCGCCCTCGCAGCGGCCTGGACGGTGGGTTTTGCCACGTCGGCGCGCACCAGCCCCGGCGGCGCCGGCGTCCCCGAGGGCTCGGGAGCTGCGGATCGGGGCCCGAGCGTGCCGCCTTCGACAGCAGAGAGCGTCGACGGGTCGCGGCCGGCGAAGGGCAGCGCGCCGGAGGGGATCCCCTCGGGGGCGGCGAGCGCCTGAGCTCCGGCGCCGTCGTCGAGGCCGCCGTCGTCGAGGAGTCCGTCGGCGCTGCTGTCGGCGCTGCCGAGGTCGGCGAGGCCCTCGGTCCGGTCGACGAAGAGCACCTTGTTGAAGAGGATGAACTTGCCGACCCAGATGACGCCGTAGGTGGCGAAGTTGGCTCCGAGGACGATCAGCGTCTCGACGGCGTGGCCGGCGTTGATGTGCTTGGCGAAGCGGTCGGCGGCTTGCACCGCCCAGGTGGACAGCACCAGGCCGATGAATGCGATCACCCAGAACGGGATCACCTCACGGGTGAGGTGCGACTTGCCGCTCTTGCCCCAGGCCCAGTTCCGGTTGAGGTAGTAGGACGGCAGCGTGGCGATCGTCGTGGCGAGCACGTTGGCCCACAGCACGCGCAGATGCGCGACGCGGAAGAAGAGGTACAACAGCACGAGCGTCGTGACGGTGGACACCACCGAGACCGCGCCGTAGCGCCACAGCTTGCCGAACTGCTCGGACCGGACGAACCGCTCGAGACGCGGCGGAAGGGCGCGACTCGAGAACACAGTTCCCGTGGGAGGCACCCACCAAGTGTACCGTCTGCCCGATGACCGGTCCGGTCGGCAGGCTGGCGTCGGCACTCGATCTCGAGCGCCTCGAGGACGATCTCTTCCGCTCGGCGACGGACCACTTCGAGGGTGGGCACGACCGCGTCTACGGCGGGCAGGTGGCCGCGCAGGCGCTCGTCGCCGCCGGGCGAACCGTCGCCCGCGGCGCCGTGCACTCGCTGCACTCCTACTTCCTGCGGCCGGGCGACCTCGCCGCGCCCATCGTCTTCGCCGTCGACCGCATCCGCAACGGCCGCTCCTTCACGACCCGGCGCGTCGTGGCCATTCAGCACGGGGAGGCGATCTTCAACCTGCAGTGCTCGTTCCACGTGGACGAGGCCGGCCCCGACCACGCCGAGCGGCCACCGTCCGTCCCGCCGCCCGAGGAGCTCGACGACGCCGCGGCGCTCGCTCCGGCCGCCGATCAACGCGGGCTACGGCCGGAGCTGATGTCGGTGATCGACCTGCGCTACGTGAGCGAGGTGCCGTGGCGCCGAGAGGCCCCCGGCGTCGCGCAACGGCTCTGGGTGCGGGTCGACGAGCCGCTGGCGGACGACCAGTTGCTGCAGGCGGCGGCGATGGCGTTCCTCTCCGACCTGAGCCTGATCGACGCGACCCTGCAGCCGCTCGGCCTGTCCTTCACCATGCCGGGGTTCGCGGGGGCCAGCCTCGACCACTGCATGTGGTTCCACCGGCCGGCGCACGCCGACGAATGGCTGCTCTACGACCAGCACAGCCCGAGCGCGACGCACGCGAGGGGACTCGCCCTCGGGTCGCTGTTCACTCGGGCCGGCGACCTTGCCGTCAGCGTCGCCCAGGAGGGGCTGATCCGCTACCGCAGCAGCGAGATGGCTGCTGGCGGCAGCGAGGGTGCCGCCGCCGGCCGGCTGCCTGCCCCGCCTCGGCACGGGGTAGAAGGCTGACGAGCGTGGTCGCCGCGACCGACCTCGTCGCCCCGATGAACGCCGTGGGCGTGCTGGCCACCTCGGTCGCCGCCGGCGAGGTGGTCTTCGGCGTGTTCGCCGTCCTCATGCTCGTGCTCGCCGGGTTCGTGATCCGCTTCGCCGTTCGTTCCAGCCGGCGGGCACGACGCGAGGCCGACGACGAGCGCCGGAGCGAAGCCGCCGACGAGCGCCGGCGTGAGGGCGTCAGTGAACGCCGGCGACAGGGCGCCGGCGACGGGACCGTCAGACCAGGCCGCCCCGGCGGCTCTCCACGATCACCCCGATCACCGCGCTGATCACCAGGCTGAAGCCGAACAGCGCCGTCCACAGGCCGAAGACGAAGGCGAGGCCGATCATCGCCACGCCGAGCCCGAGCACGAACGGCCACACGCTCGAGCTGGGGAAGGCGCCGACCACCCCGGCACCCTGCTCGAGGGTGCCGCCGGGGTCGTCCTCGGCGCGTGGGGTCATCCGCCGCGACCACCAGAGGTAGTAGCCGCCGGGCAGCAGGCCGAGCAGGCACGCCCCGATGAGCATCACCGTGCCGGACTGCTCGTAGCTGAAGCCCCAGTAGATCGCTGCGACGACCCCGCAGAACACGGCGATGAACAGCAGGAACAGCGCCTCGACCCTCATTGCGATGCCTCCGGTGACGGGCTCATCGCCGACGAGCCGACAAGCGGCTCGAGCTGGCGCTCCGGGTGGTCAGGCGACGGGGCGCGGTGGTCGGGATGGTTGGCGTCCCAGACCGGCCGCTCCGAGCGGATCGGGGGCAGGTGGTCGAAGTTGTGGTGCGGGGGAGGCGAGGACGTCCCCCACTCGAGCGTTTGCGCGTCCCAGGGGTTGCCGCTCGCCGGCACCGGACGTCTCCAGGACACGAAGAAGTTGACGAGCATCACGAACACGGAGAGGAAGAGCATGTACGCCCCGGCCGTCGACATCCGGTTGAGCCCCGTCCAGCCGTTCACCGACGGATACTCGGCGATCCGCCGGGGCATGCCGTGCAAGCCGAGCAGGTACTGGGGCAGGAACGTGACCCAGAAGCCGACGAACATCAGCCAGAAGCTGAGCTTGCCGAGCCCTTCGTGCATCATCCGTCCCGTGATCTTCGGGTACCAGTAGTAGATCCCGGCGAAGCCGCCGAACACCGCCGAGCCGAACAGCACCTCGTGGAAGTGGGCGACGACGAAGTAGGTGTCGTGGGTGGCGAAGTCGAGCGGCGGGGCGGCGAGGATGATCCCGGTCACGCCGCCGAAGAGGAACACGACGAGGAAGCCGATGGCGAACAGCATCGCCGTCGTGAACTCCAGCGTTCCCTGCCACATCGTGCCGATCCAGTTGAAGAACTTGATCCCGGTCGGCACGGCGATCAGGTAGGTCATGAAGCTGAAGAACGGCAGGAGGACGGCACCGGTGGTGAACATGTGGTGCGCCCAGACGCTGGTCGACAGGGCACCGATGGCGATCGTGGCGAAGATCATGGTCCGGTAACCGAAGACCGGCTTCTTCGAGAAGACCGGGATGACCTCGGTGACGATGCCGAAGAAGGGCAGGGCGAGGATGTACACCTCGGGATGTCCGAAGAACCAGAAAAGGTTCTGCCACAGGATCGGGACCCCGCCTCCCTTCACCTCGTAGATGTGCGAGCCGATGTGCCGGTCGCACCACAGCATCACCAGCGCCGAGGTGAGCACCGGGAAGGCGACGAGGATGAGGATGGCGGTGACGACCATGTTCCAGGTGAAGATCGGCACCCGGAACATCGTCATGCCCGGGGCGCGCAGGTAGAAGACCGTCGTGATGATGTTCACGCCGGTGAAGATCGCCGAGAAACCGGTCAGCACGAGCGCGACGATCCACATGTCCGGCCCGGCTCCGGGCGAGTTGACGGCGTTGGAGAGCGGGGCGTAGGCGACCCAGCCGAAGTCCGCCGCCCCGCCGACGGCGAGGAAGCCCGAGACCATCGTCAGCCCGCCACCGAGGTACAGCCAGTAGGAGAAGGCGTTCAGGCGCGGGAAGGCCATGTCGGGGGCGCCGACCTGCAACGGCACGATGTAGTTGGCCAGCCCGCCGAAGGCGAACGGCCCGGCGAAGAGGTACAGCATCAGGCTGCCGTGCATCGTGAACAGCTCGTTGTACATGTGCTCGGTGACGATGGTGTTGTCCGGCGAGGTCGAGCTGGGTGCGCATGATCATCGCCATCAGCCCCGCCGCGCAGAAGAAGAAGAACGAGGTGATGAGGTAGCTCTTGCCGATCACCTTGTGGTCGGTCGAGGTGACCCACTTGACCAGGCCGGAGGGCCCGTGCTCGGCGTGCACCTCGGCGTGGGCGCCGGGCGTCGCGTAGGCGGGGCGCCCTGCAACGACCGTCATCGGCTCCTCCTCGATCCTGTCACGGCTAGGCCTGCTTGGCCTGCTCGGTGCTCAGCCACGTATCGAACTGGGCGGGGCTCACGACCCGCACGCTGAAGAGCATCTCGGAGTGGTACAGGCCGCAGTACTGAGTGCACTGGCCGCGGAACACCCCGCCCACGGTCGGGGTGAAGTCGAAGTTGTTGACGATCCCGGACTGGGCGTAGCGGCTGAAGTTGAACTCCGGCACGTAGAAGCCGTGGATCACGTCGTTGGTGGTGAGCACGATGCGCACCGTCTCGCCCTTCGGCAGCACCATCTGCGGGTACAGCTTCGACGTCGCCGGGTGGGCGAGCAGCGTCGGCTGCGCCGAGGTCTGGATCGCCACGCCCTGGGAGCGTCCCTCGCCGTTGAAGTAGGTGAACTGCCAGCCCCAGCGGTAGGCGAGGACGTGCACGACCTCGCCAGGGTGCGGCGATACGGCGTCGACCTCGTTCTCGGTGACGACGGTGAAGTAGAAGAGCACGAAGACGATGATCAGCGGGAGCGTCGTGTAGACGATCTCGAGCCGGTGGTTGGTGTTGAATTGGCGGGGGATCCCGTCGTTGCCGCGGCGGCGCCGGTAGCGGATCACCGACCAGAAGATCAGACCCCAGACGATCACCGCGACGACGAGGCCGGCGATCGCCGTGCCGAACCACAGCTTGAACTCGTCGTGCCCCTGCGTGGTCGCGCCGCGGAAGGCGCCGAAAGTCGGGACGTTGCACCCGCCGAGGAGGACCGCGCCGGCGAGGATGACGACCGGGACGGCGAGACGGCGCCATAGGCGCCGGCCGACTGCGGGGCGTGGCAGCTCGCTGGCGGCGGAGTCGGTCACCCCCGGCACATTAGTGAGCAAGTCGGGCGGCGGGCCAACCAGCCGGCTCAGCGCTCGGCGGGTGGCCGTCCCGAGGCAGGTGCGCTGGCCTCTCTCGAACGCGCCAGCGCCTTGCGCTCGCGATTGACCTTGCGGGCGACGCCGGTGATCAGCCCGAGCTGGAAGGCGCCGCGATGAGCGGCGCGCGCGGCCACCGGCGCGAGGTGGGACGCAACGGCGGAGGCAGCGGCGGCCGAGTTGCGTGCCGCCGAGGCCAGCTCGACCGCGGTCGAGGAGACCGAGCCGGTCGATGACGCGACGACCCGGCCGCCGGCGGACGGCCGGGCAGGGGAAGCTGCGGTGGACGCGCCCGGCATCTCCCTGACCGACGCACCGCCGCTCACTCCGGGGACCCACGCCGTGGCGCCGGCCGCGTCGGCGACGGACATGCCCTCGCTCGGGCGGGGCGCCGACGCGGCGCCGGCGGGCCGCTGGCGAGGTGGGGCGGGGGCATACGAAGTGCCTCGTTCGATGCGCAGCAGCACGAGGGCGATGAGCTCGGCGATGGCGATCGCGACGGCGTCGGGATGGCGCAGCGAGACGAGCGGGGAGAGCACGAGCAGTGCGATCACGACGAGATCGAGGGCGTGGTGCACGCGCCGTCCGATCACGTGCAGCGCACCGAGGGGACCGTCGGTGAGCGAGGCGAGCACCATCAGCGCGATCCCGGTGCCGATGAGCAGCAGCGTTGCCCGGCCGCTGACGCGCACGCCGGCGGCGACAAGCGCCGCTGCGAGGGCGTACTCGGCGATCTGGTGCCCGAGGAACCCGACCCGGCGGCGAACTCCGCCGGTCGCCCGCGCCGGTTGGACGGCGGGCGCCGCCGGCGCGGCTCCGAGCGGCGCGCCGACCAACCCGGCCGAGCCGGGCAGGACGTCCGAGCCGGGATCCCGGGAGCCGGCGGGCTGCCCCGCGCGGCGGCCCGAGCTACCGGTCACGGATCAGCTCGCCGTGGTGTCCTTGGCGACGTCGGTCGACTTCGCCGCGTCCGCCTCGGCGTCGCCCTCGCTGAGACCCTTGCGGAACTCGTGGGACGCGCTGCCGAGGCCGCGAGCCAGCTTCGGCAGCTTGGAGCCGCCGAAGAGCAGGATCACGACGCCGACAGCAATGACGATCAGGATGTCGGGGCCGATGATGTCTGCGAGCACGTTGCCCCTCCTCTCACCCAATGGTGTTTCACGGATGCCGGCTCACACCAGCAGGTCTGGCACCAGTGTAGCCGTGCTTTCGACAACGGTACTTCGGAGCTGAGGCGTCGTCGGATCACGAGGGCGTGGGCGCCACGGCGGTCCCGTCGCCCGCCGATGCGGCCAGACGCATCGCCCGGCGCTCGGACCGGCCCCCGCCGGCCTCGCGCGCGATCGGGCGAGTACTTCTGGGTCATGCGCACGACGAAGCGCGCCGCCATGATCAGCGCCAGCACCATCGCGACGAGTATCAGCGCCGAGTCGTGCGCCAACGCCTGGGCGGAGGCCTCGGGGATCTGCCCGTAGGTCCAGGTGGCGTACGTGAGGAAGGGCATCTGGCTCGTCGCGGCCGGGCCGATGAAGGAACCGTTCCAGTCGCCGCTGTTCGTTCCGGCGGTGTAGAGCAGCGGCGCCGTCTCGCCGATCGAGATCGCCAGGGCCAAGATGACGCCGGTGGCGATCCCCGGGATCGCCGCACGGAGCACGATCCAGCCCATCACCTGGGTGCGGCGCATGCCGAGCGCCTCGGCGCCCTCGCGGTACCCGAGGGGCACCTGGCTGAGGGCGAGGTCGGTGGCCTTGGCGATGTACGGCACGACGAGCACCGAGAGGGTGATCAGCGCCGGGAGCAGCGAGAAGCCCCAGTGCAGCTCGTAGACGAGCGCCAGGTAGCCCACGTAGCCGAGCACGATCGAGGGGATGCCCGACAGCACCTCCGAGGCGCTGCGCAGGAGCGAGCGCAGGGGACCGGGCTTGGAGACCTCGGCGAGGTAGATCCCGGTGCCGATGCCGACCACGCCGGCGAGGATCGCCACGCCGACCATCATCACCAAGGTTCCCTCGATGGCGTTGAGCAACCCGGCGTAGTCGGAGCCCTCGGCGTGGGTGAAGATGCTCCACTTCCACCCGCTCGCCGCGTTGGCGACCACCGAGACGAGGATCCAGACGACCGGGATGGCGACGAAGAGGAAGCCGAGCCCGGTCAGCGCCCAGAAGACCCCGTTGCGGGCCCGTCGGGACGACGAGACCGTCGACCCCGGGCCGGAGGGGGTCGCCGCGATCGTGCCGGCGGCCATCAGAAGCCTGCCCCGACGGGCAGCGCCGCGCCGGCGGCCGAGCGGCGGACGATCAGCCGCGCCAGGATGTTGACGACCAGGGTGATGGCGAAGAGGACGAGCGCCGCCTCCGCCAGGCTGTAGACCTCGAGGTGGGTCGGATCGCCGAGCGCGCTGTCGAGCTGCTCGACGATCGTCGTCGCGATCGTCCCCATCGTGCCGTAGATGTTGGTGGCGAAATTGAGCCCGCTGCCCGTGATGAGGGCGACGGCGATCGTCTCGCCGAGCGCCCGGCCGAGCCCGAGCACCGCGGCGCCGACGATCCCGGTGCGCACCCAGCGCGCCTGGACCGTCATGAACGACTCGGAGTCGGTCATCCCGAGCGCCACGGCACCCTCCTTGGTGCCGGTCGGGACCTGCCTCAGCAGGTCACGGGTGGTCGCAGCGATGATCGGCACGATCATCGCGGCGAGCACGAGGCCCGCAGTGAGCAGCCCCTCGCCCGTGCCGACCGGCCCGGCGAAGGGGCCGCCGAGGTGGGTGAGCGCCGGGTAGATGTTCTTGGCGAGCCACGGCCCGAACGTGAACAGCCCCCACAGGCCGATCACCACGCTCGGCACGCCGGCGAGCACCTCGAGCACGAGCCCGCCGATCGAGGCGAAACGGGGCGGGACCTTCTCGACGAGCATCACCGCCGCGCCGACGGCGATCGGCAGGCCGACGATCAGCGCGATCCCGGAGGTCTCGAGGGTGCCGACGGTGATCGCCACCACGCCGTACTTCGCCCCGATGGGGTGGAGCACACCGCCGGCGGTGCTGACCCCGCCGTAGCTCGAGCCGACGTTCCAGGTGCTGCTCGTGAAGAACCCGATGCCGTTGTAACGGATGGCCGGTATGGCCTCGTAGATCAGCACGCCGAGGATGCCGAGCAGCGCCGCGAAGGGCAGGATGGCGAGGACCCTGGTGGTCCAGTCCAAGGCGCGCCCGTTGCCGCGCAGGAAGACCGAGCTGCCGCCTCCGCCGTCCGCGGGTGGAGCAGGCGCGGCGGCGGTCGTCGCGAGAACGGTCCCCATCGGCCCGGCGGCCGTCGGTGTCGCGACGGCTGGCGGTGTCACGAGTGAGCCGAAGTGCTCGAGGCTGGGCTCCTCCGACGCCACGGCGTCGGGGACACCCGAGCCCGCCGCTGGCCCGGTGTCGGGGATCGACCCCGCCGGCACCCACCCCTCGTTCGGCTGCTGGTCGTCGGAGCTCACGACCGACTCTCCTGTCTGGGCACGGCGGAACTGTCTCGGCACGGCGGAACTGTCTCGGCACGGCGGAACGACGCCGGAATGTCGAGTTCGGCCGGAAGGGATCGGGTCAGGCTCGGTGCCGGGCCGGACGCCCTCTCGGACGCCGGCCCGGCACCTCAGCGTCGGGGCTACGTTCGCGCCCGGTGGTGCGGGGGGGGCGCAGGCCCGCTCGGAGTCAGCTGATCGTATTGAGCAACGACACCGTGACCGTCAGCGCGCTGGGCGCCAGCGGCAGGAAGTTGAACTGGGCCAGGTACTTGTTCGACGCCCCGTCGTTGGGGTCCGCACCCCAGGCGAGGAGCGCCTTGATGTCGTCCGCCGTCGAGGAGCTCGTCTGGTTCTGCAGCACGATCGCGTACTCGAAGTTGGCAATCGGGTACCCGTACTTGGCGGAGTGCGAGTAGATGAGCGACACCGTTCCCGGCCGGATGTTGTCCGAGTTGCCGATGCCGGGGATGTGCTGGTAGCTCGCCACCTCGTTGCCGATCGTCGTCCGGTTCAGGTTCATGTAGTTGCCCGAGGCGTTCTCGAGCGCGGCGTCACCGAGCCCGTGCGACAGCGCCGAGCGCAAGTAGCTCACGCCGATGTAGGCGATGCAGCCCTTGATGCTGATGCACGCTTGCAGCATCCCGGAGTTACCGGTCTCGGCCTGCTCGCCCGACACGGTCGGGAAGTTCGTCGAGGAGGTGTTCGGGCCGCCCATGTTGGCCTGCACGAACCCACCGTTGGTCGCCCCGTAGTCGATGTACGAGGTGAACAGGAAGGTGTCGCCGCTGCCGTCGGCGCGTTCGCAACGGCACGATGGTCAGGTTGGGCAGCTTGATTCCCTTGTTGATCGACGTGATTTCCGAGTTGTCCCAGTTGGTGACCTTGCCGGAGTAGATGTCGTTCAGCACGTTGGCGTTCAGCTTGACGTGGGTCGAGGACGATAGGCCCGGGATGTCGTAGTCGATCTGCTGGGCCGAGACGACGATCGGGATGTTCAGCACGTTGGACGGGATGCTCTGCGGCAGGTAGGCGTCCGAGGCGCCGATGTTGATCGTCCCGGCTTCAGCCTGCGCCTGCCCCGTGCCCGAACCGGTCCCGGCCGGGCTGATGCTGAGACCGAGCGGCTTGACTCCGGACCATGCGACGAACAGCGGGTAGAACAGTGTCGAGCCGGTCTCCGAGACAGTGTCGCCGGAGTGGGCCAGCTTCTGGAACTTGGCGAGCTGGGACTCGAGGGTGCTCAGGCTGCTGGTGGACGACGAGCCGCCTTTGCTCTTGCTCTTCTGCGCCTTGACGTGGGTCGACGCGCTGGCGAGCGGCGCAAGCACCGCTGCGGTCGCCAACGAGCCGGCGACGACGGCGGCCCCAGCGATGGCGAGGCGACGACGGGCTCGGCTGGGCCGCGCTGCGCCGCGGTCCCTCCGTGAATCGGGCTCATCTGCATCGAAGCTGGTGCTCCTTTCGGATCCGGTCCGCTTTCTGCGGACGGTGTGGTGGGGCGGTGGTCAGGGACGCAGCCTCGCCGTCGCGCCGCGTGGTGAGAGACGTCCGAGTTGCTCCACCCGGACGACGGCCGCACCCGAACAGGTCGGTGGCTCCGGTCGGGCTCAGGTCTCGCTGCCGAGGTAGCGCGCGGTCTCGCTGTGCGCCGGGTTCTCGAAGAGCTGCTGCGTCGGGCCGGTCTCGACGAGGTGGCCCTGGTAGAAGAAGATCGTGTTGTCCGACAGCCGGCGCGCCTGGGCGAGGTTGTGGGTGACGATGATCACCGTCAGCTTCGGCGTCAGCCGCCGGACGAGTTCCTCGACGGCTTCGGTGGAACGCGGGTCGAGCGAGGAGGTCGGCTCGTCGAGCAGCAGCACGTCCGGCTTGACGGCAAGCGCGCGAGCCAGGCAGAGCAGCTGCTGCTGACCTCCCGACAGGCGGAAGGGCGAGTCGTTCAGGCGATCGGAGATCGCGCTCCACAGCCCGACCTCGGCGAGGGAGGTCTCGGCGATGTCGTGGAACTCCGAGCGCTTGGCGAGCTTGTGGGCCTTCACGCCGGCGACAACGTTGTCGAGGATCGACATCGGGAACGGGTTCGGGCGCTGGAAGACCATTCCCACCCGACGACGCAGGACGAGCGGGTCCATCCCGCGGCTGTGGATGTCCTGACCGTCGAAGTAGATCGTGCCCCGCTTCCAGAAGCCGTGCACCCGGTCGTTCATCCGGTTGAGCGAGCGCAGGAAGGTCGTTTTGCCCGAGCCCGACGGACCGACGAGTGCGGTGATCGATCCCGCCGGGAAGTCGACGGTGATGTCCTGCATGACCGTCGTCCCGCCGAAGCCGAGCGAGACGTTCCCAGCGCTCATCACCGGTGCGCCGCCGTGCATCTCCGAACGGACGGGTTCGCCGATCTCCGCGGTCAGGACGCGCTGGCCTTGCTCGCCCGGCTCGAGATCCATATCCGCGGCAACCTAACCCAGGTAGCTGAACGGAAGGCAAACAGACGATGTCGCCTCGATGACGCGACAGTAAAAGGTTCCCGCCGGGATGCCGGGCATGCAGCCTTCTCGCCCGGCATCCGGGCTAGGGTCGCTGCATCGCCGACTTCATCCGGAACTCGCATCCTGACACGCTGCAGGCCGGTTCCGCCAGCCCGGCCGCTACGGGCCGCGGCGCGGTGGACGGCTCGGGCGAGAACGGCACCTTCGCGGCGCGTTCGGGTGCGAACGCCGGCATCAGCGCGGCGAGGCCGGAGAACAGCGGGAAGGCGCTCGGGCAGAGCGAGGAGCTCGCCCAGATCGACAAGCGCGTGATCCAGCTGTTCGCGCTCGTCGGCGAGGCGATCGCAGGCTCGACGGCCGTGCTGCTCACGGGCGACCGGGTCGAAGCACGCGAGCTCGTGCAGCGCGATGCCGAGATCGACGCCCGCTACCGCGAGCTCGACGCCGCCGTGTTGCGGCTGCTGGCCGAAGGCCGAGACGTCGACGACATGGTGCATCTTGTCGCTGTGCTGCGCATCCTGCCCGAGGTCGAGCGCAGCGGCGACCTCGCCGAGCACGTCGCGCGCCGCGCCAGCCGCGGCATCACGACCGAGATGACGGCGCGGGCGCGCGGCCTGTTGGAGCGGATGGGCGATGTCGCCTGCGCGATGTGGCGGATGGCTGCGGATGCGTACGGGGACCGTTGCGACGTCGCCGACGATCTCGACGCGCTCGACGACGAGCTCGACGAGCTGCACGTGAGCCTTACCGCCGAGCTCGTCGGCGGGACGATGACGATCCCGGTCGTGATCGAGCTCGTGCTGATCGCCCGTTTCTACGAACGCCTCGGCGACCACGCCGTCAACATCGCCCGGCGCGTCCCGCACCGCCGGCACTCGCCGCCGGCGGCGGCGGTCGAGCCCGTCGCCGGCTCGCTCGCCCCGGCACCGACGACGACCCGGCTCGCCTGAGGGTGCTCGCGCCGCTGCCGCCTGCCACGGCGAGGCTGCTCGCCGCGGCCGTCGCTGCCTCGCGGTGCGGACTCGGCCTGGTCGCCTTCGTCGTGCCGACGGTGCCGGCGGTCCCCTGGGTCGGTTCGGCCGAGGCCGGCCGGCGCGGGGCGCGCCTGTTCGCCCGGACGCTCGGGGGACGCGACCTCGCGCTCGGCGCGGGCCTGCTCCGCGCTCTGCTGCGCGACGAGCCGCTGGGCGGCTGGGTCGGCGCAGGCGCGCTCGCCGACGGCGGCGACCTGCTGGCGACGCTGTGGGCCTTCGACGAGCTGCCGCGCCGCTCGCGCTGGCTGATCGTCGCCATCACCGCTGGCGCGGCGTTGGCCGGTCTGGCGTGCCTGCCGTCGCTTCGGAGCTCTGCCTCCCCGGCCGGAGCCGGCAGCTAAGCCGGCGGAGCGGCGACTAAGCCGGCGGAGCGGCGACGGGTGCCGCGGGACCGGCGGGTGCGATCACCGACTCCGCCGCGGACCCTCCCGTGATCGCGCCGTCGGTGTCGACGATCGCCCGCTCCGCTTCGGAGAGGCGGTGCTCGACGAGGAACGACCGTCCGGCGACACGCCACAACGCGGTCGCCCTCGGCAGCCGGCCCAGCAGCGCCCCCTGCTCGGCGTCGAGCCCGAGCACCGCCGCGGCCGTGTCGACCTCGGACGCCGCCAGCCCGTAGCAGACCACGGTCTCGGAGTCGGCGAGCAGGCCCTCGGCGAGACGCGCCGTGACGCTGCCCGCCGCGCCGGCGGCGGCGAGGTCGGAGACGCGGTGCAGCACGGCGACGTTGGCGACCCCCCGGGCGCGGGCCAACTTCCATGACGACTGCAAGAAACGTGCCACCCCGGCGTCGGCGAGCACCGCCCATGCCTCGTCGACGACGAGCACGGTGCGCGATCCTGCCGGCGGGAGGTTGTCGAGGAAGGCGACAGCGCAGGCGATCACGGCGCCGAGCGCTGCCGAGCGGTACACCGCCGCGATGTCGAGCACGAGGGCGGGGCCGCGAAGCTCGATCCCCGGCGTCGTCGGGCCGTCGAACATCCCGCGCAGCTCGCCGTGCACCAGCCGCCGCAGCTCGAGCGCAACGTCACGCGACGAGGCCTGCAGGATGCCTCCACCGAGGCCGAGCTCGTCCGCCCGTCGAGCGTCGGGCGCGAGCAGCGCCTCGACGACACGGCCGAGCAGCGGTTCGCCGCCGTCGCTCGCCACCTCGAGGGCGAGCTCGAGCGCGGTGTGCTCGACGGGGGTGAGCGGGCGACCGAGGCAGGAGGTGGCGAGCGCGGCCAGCAACCCGAGCCGGCGTCGCGCCAGCTCGTCGGGCGGCGCGGCTCGCAGTCCGGGGGCTCCGGGAGCGGCGAGGGGATTGAGACGCTGCCCGCCACCCGGGCGCAACGCGACGGGGCGGGCGCCGAGCGCAGCGGCGAGCGGGCCGTACTCGCCTTTCGGGTCGAGCACGACGATGCGGCGCCCGAACGCCGCCTGGCGGAAGAGATAGCTCTTCACGAGCGCGCTCTTGCCGCGGCCGATCTGGCCGAGCACGAGCATGTTCGGGTTGGTCAGAACGCCGGCGGCGTACAGCTCGAAGGGGTCGTGGACGAAGAGCCCGCCGAGCAGGTCGCGGCCCACGACCACACCGCGGCCGGGGAGCGTGGCGCTCGCCCCGAAGGGATGGGCGGCGGCGAGCTGGGCGGTCGTCGCCTCGTGCGTCGGCAGCCTCACCGGCAGCCCCGGCCCGCCGGCAGGGTGCAGCAGAACGCCTCGGCCTGCGAGCCGTACAGCCGGCGCAGCTCGAGGCGGGCGAGCGCGGCTGCCTGCTCCAGCGTCCGGCAGGCCCGCTCGAGCTCGGCGCGCCCCTCGGCGGTCACGGTCACGTAGCCGGAGAAACGGTACGCGGCATGTCCGGCGGCGAGCTCCTCCTCGCGCCGCTCGACCGCACGGCGCTCCTGGTCCAGGCGGGCCGTGACGGCGAAACCGTGCCGCCGGCGCAGCTCGAGATCGGCGACCTTCTCGGTGCGGGCGTGCTCGGTGAGGCGCAACGCGCGCTGCGGCGGTCGCGGCGCCATCACCACCGCGACCGCCCGTCGCGTCCACGAGCCCAGCAAGAGGGGGAGGAGGAAGTCGTCGCCGACCGCGCTGCGCGGCCACTCGGCGATCCAGTAACAGGCATGCCAGGTGGCGTCGGTTCGCAGGCAGCTCCATTCCTCCGCCACGCCGAGCGGCCACGGCCAGCTCCCGGCCCCACCGCTCGCGGTCGCGGTCGCGGTCGCGGCCGCGGCCGCGGCCGCGGCCGCGGTGCAGCCCGCCACGAGGCCGTCGACCTCGGTCGGCGACAGCGCACGCGCTGTGGCGAAGCCGGCGGCGCGGCACCGCCCGAGGAGCCGCTCCACCTCGCCCGCCGGGCCCGAACGCTCGCCCGCGCCAGGGCCTGCCGGCTCGCTGCGGGGCGCGCCCCCGCGCCACGCGAGCGAGCACGCGAGGAGCAGCTCATGGCGAAGGAGCCCGCAGCGCTCTGCTGCGAGCAGCCTCTCGTACGAGCGCGCCGCCGAGGATGGCGCGCCGGGGGCGTGGTGGCCGAGGCCCGTGGCGGCGTCGGGGACGGTTCGCTCGATCCAGGCGAGCCGCTCGATGGCACCGGCGTGACCGGCGAGCGACGCCAAGAGCCCGGACCACGAGGCGACGCGGCGGGCGCGTTCGGGGCCGCCGAGCAGCGCAAAGCCCTCGGCGGGCAGGCACACCACCGCCGTCACCCGCCCGTGGCGGCGGTCACGGATCCCTCCGGCCGGCTTTCCCTCGACCCGGCCGAGGTCGATCACGTCGAGCTGGGCGAAGGCACCCCGCCGCGGCCCGCACGGGACCGGGGGGAGCTGGGCTCGACCCGGTCGCGAGCGAGCCGCGAGGAAGCCGAGCACGCATGGCGCCCACTCGTCGAGCGTGCGCCCGGCGACGGGCACGAACCCCGCGGCGAGACCAGCTGCGAGCGCAACGAGAGCGACACCTGCTCCCGCCTCCCGCCCCAGCGAGCGCAGCGCGCCAAGAGCGACCAGCAATCCGCCGGCCGCCGGGACGAGCTGACCGGCGCGCAGACCGGCGACGAGGCCGCGCCGGTCTCGCGGCCCGAAGCGGTACGGGCGGGGTGATGCGCCCCTCGTCTCGTCGTCCATGCTCAGCCTCCCTCCACGTGCTGGCCCTCCGCTGGCTGGTCGGCGGCCTCGCCACCACGCAACGACGCCAGCTCGGCCGTCGTGCCGGACGCGAAGGCGGCCGGGTCGAAGCTCGAAGCGGCGAAGCCGACCGACTCCACCCCCGAGGGTGCCGGCGACGGCAGGAGGTCGGCGACGTCCCAGGCCGCGCCCGCCTCTGGCAGCCCGGCAGCGATCGAGACGGCTGCTCGCGTGCCGGCGTGCCGGGCGCGTGCGGCGAGCCCCTCGAGCTGGGACACCGAGCCTGCTTCGACGACGGGTACGAGCCGCAACAGCGCAGCCGGCGCGAACGCCGCGAGCGCGAGCAGGGCGATGCCCTGCACGACCGCGGTCACCCCCGAGCCCGAGCCCAGCGTCGCCGCCGAGAGGGCGAGCACGCCGACGATCACCACCTTGGACATCACGAGGGCGGCGAGCGTCTCGGCGAGCCGGCGCGCCCAGTGCGCCGTCGCCGGCCACACCAGGCCGGCCAGCGCCAGGGGGACGAACAGTGTCGCTACCTCGATCGCCGCGGCGCGCACGACCAGCTCGAGCCAGACCAAGAACGCGACTGCTGCCGCGACGCCGGCGAGCATCACGAGGCCGAAGCCGGGCAGCAGCCCCTGCACACCTCCCGAGCCCACGAGGCCGTCGGCGAGCGAGCCGAACAGCCCGGCGACCGGGCCACGGGCCGACTCGAGCAGGAAGCCGCTCATCTGGTCGGTGGCAGATACGGCGAGACGGACGACGTCGAGCGCCGCTGCGCCGAGCAACACGGCAAGGGGGACGCGCACGAGCAGCGCGCTCACGACCTGGGACAGGTCGCGGCGCACGACGCCGTGCAGCATGGCCAACAGGACCAGCGGCAGGGTGAGGGCGAGACCGATGGCGAGCGTGCGCGTCATCAGCGCGGCCAGCGGCGTGCCGAGGTCGGGGCCGCTCGTCTCGAGGAGCGCGTGGCCGAGGCGACCGACGAGTGAGGCGGCGCCATCGGCGACCCAGCTCGTCAAGTAGGAGAACAGCGCCCGGACGAGGGGGCCGACTGCGATGCCGATGAGCCCCTGGGGAAGCGGGACGAAGCGCCCGCTCATCGCGCCCCCTGTCCGGTGGAGAACATGAAGTTGAGCACCGTCGGAGCGGCTCCGATCAGCAGCGCGGCGATCGCCGAGACGAGGACGGCGCGTCGCCCGGTGACGGTGTGCTGGTAGTTGTTCGAGTGCGCTCCGAGCGCCCAGGTCGCCGCGCCGACGATCAACCCGACGAGCGAGGCGATGAGCGCCCAGGCAGCGAGCCCGTTGGTCAGCTGGTGCAGGGTGTCGCCTCCCGGGAGCGCCGAGGTGCTCGGCTGCAGGCTGAGCGCGCCGCCCCCAGTCGCTCCGGTCCCGGTTGCGCCGCGCAGGCGGCCCTGCGCCAGGCCTGGTCCCACGCCGCGGGCACCTCCACCGCGCACTTCCGGGACGGCAGCGGCAGAACGGGCCGCGGCGACGCGGGCGAGCACGACGTCACGCGCCCGGGTCGACAGACGCGAACAGGGAAGCAGTCATGGGACCTCCTCGCCCACGGGCGCGGCGCCAGGCGAGCCCTCTCGAGGGCCGGCGCAGCGACGTCGCCCGCGCAGCACGTGCGCGAACGGGAGGCTGCGGCCCGAAGGCGCGGCAGCGATTCGCCGGCGCACCCTAGGAGGCACTAGCAGCCTGCTCAACGAACAGGAGGGCTCACCAGCCGACCTCCCTTCGCGCCGCGGAGCGAAAGGCGCGGGCAGGACGGGGCGCGGGCAAGACCGGGGCGGGCAGGACGGGCGCGGGGCAAGACGGGCGCGGGCAAGACGGGCGCGGGGCAAGACGGGGCGGGCAGAGCCGGGGCAGGACCCGGGCGGCCAGAACCGCCCCGGGTGAGGCGCGGACGACAGCGACCGACCCAACCTCGACGATGCCGCCGACAACAAGGCGGTACCGGCGGCCACGGCACTACCATGCTGGAGCGTGCCTGCGGACCTGCTCGCGACATGACGGCATCGATCCAGCTGTCCGCCATCGCCCTCGTTGCCTGCGTTGCGGTCGTCGTCGTCCTGGTGGCGGCGGTCGCGATCGCGGCCGACCGGCGCGGGCAGCGGTCGGTGCGGCAGCGCCTGCTCGCCCTCGGCAGTCGGCTCGGTGCCGAGCACCTGGAGCGAGAGCCGGCGAGCGTCGAGGAGGCCCTCGAGTACGTCGAGCGTGCGACCGACCAAGCAGCCGAGACGGTCACCGAGTCCAGCGCCGACGCGATCCGCCTGCGGCGCGCCCTCGACACGCTCCCCCAGGCCGTCGTCGTCTGCGACGAGCACGGTGGCGCCGTGTTCCGCAACGCCCGGGCGATCGTGCTCATGGGCAACCGCCACAGCGACGCGCTCGCCGCCCAGGCGGTGGACGAGCTCCTCGCGGCGACGAAGCCCGGATCCTCCGAGGAGCGCACGCTCGAGCTGTACGGGCCACCGCGGCGGACGCTGGTCGTGCGCACCCAGAGCATCGACAACGGCCAGCGCGCCCTCGGGGTGATCGCCGTGATCGACGACGTGTCGGAACGCCGGCGGCTCGAGGAGGTGCGCCGCGACTTCGTCGCCAACGTCAGCCACGAGCTGAAGACGCCGATGGGCGCGATCGGGCTGCTCGCCGAGACGCTGCTCGAGGAGACCGAGCCCGAGGTCGAGCGCCGGCTCGCCCAGCGCATCCACACCGAGGCGTTCCGCATCAGCCGGATCATCGACGACCTGCTCGACCTGTCGCGCATCGAGAGCGAGGAGTCTCCGCCGCGCGAGCCCGTGCTCGTCAACCTCGTCATCGCCGAGGCGGCTGAGCGCGTGCGGGCGGCTGCCGAGCAGCACTCGGTCGAGCTCGAGGTGGACGAGCCGTCGCCGCCGGTCGCCGTGCTCGGCGACCGGCGCCAGCTCACCTCCGCCGTCTACAACCTGCTGGAGAACGCCGTGAAGTTCTCCTACGAGGGAGGCCGTGTGCACTGCATGGGCATCACGAAGGACGACGAAGTGATCATCTCGGTGAGCGACCACGGCATCGGGATCCCGACGAGGGACCTCGAACGGATCTTCGAACGCTTCTACCGGGTCGACCACGGGCGCAGCCGCCAGACGGGGGGCACGGGACTCGGCCTGGCGATCGTCCGTCACGTTGCGCAGAACCACCACGGCAGCGTGCACGTCGAGTCGCGCGAGGGCGAGGGGGCGACCTTCACCCTTCGCCTGCCGCTGCACGGACGAGCGGAATGACGACTGCTGCGGGCTGGCACTTGTCCGCCGCCACGCCCTTGCCGGCACCGGGACGGCGGCAGTGAGCACGGCGGCGGATCCGGACGAGGTGGTGCGCAACGGCGAGGGCACCCATCGCCCGGCGCCGCGAGCGCGCACCCATCCGGCGCGCCCGACCGCGTCGTCGGACAGCTCGGAGCGTCTTGGCGGCGACCGGCGCATCGAGGTGCTGCTCGCCGAGGACGAGGAGTCCTTCGTCGACGCTCTCGTGATCAGCCTCGAGCGTGAGGGCTTCCATGTCACCGTGGCGCGCGACGGCGCGGAGGCGATGGCTCGCTTCGAGGAGCGGACCCCCGACCTCGTGCTCCTCGACGTGATGCTGCCCCGGATGTCCGGCCTCGACGTCTGCCGGGCGATCCGGGCCCGCTCGTCGGTCCCGATCATCATGGTCACGGCGAAGTCCACCGAGATCGACACCGTCGTCGGCCTGGAGATCGGGGCCGACGACTACGTCGCCAAGCCGTATCGCCTGCGGGAGCTGATCTCGCGCATGCGGGCGGTGTTGCGCCGTTCCCCCTCGGCCGGCGGCACGAGCGCCGAGGGCGACCCCCCGGGTAGTCGGCCCATCGCGGAGGCGGCCGACGACGCCGACGGCGAGGGCACGACCGCCCTCGAGGTCGGGGGCGTCCGCCTCGACCCCGAGCGCCACGAATGCGTCGTGCGAGGCGACGAGGTGCAGTTGCCGCTCAAGGAATTCGAGCTGCTCGAGCAGCTGCTCTCGAGCGCCGGACGCGTCGTCACACGGGACACCCTGATCGATCGCGTGTGGGGCACCGACTACGTCGGCGACACGAAGACCCTGGACGTGCACATCAAGCGGCTGCGCTCGCGCATCGAGGTCGACCCATCCAACCCGCAGCTGATCACCACGATCCGCGGGCTCGGTTACCGCTTCGAGACGCCTCGTCGCTGACACCCGGCGCGACGGGGCTGGCCACCGCGAGGGGCCCGGCTGCCGCTCGCCGCGCTTGGCCGGCTTGGACTCTCGCATCGCCGGGCGAAACCCCCTCACCCGAACCGGGCGGCCCGACAACGGCAGGGAGCGTCGGCCCTACGATGGCGTGCTGGTGACCACGACCGAGGCCATCGTGGCCGAGGGCCACCGGCCGGCCCTTCCCCGGGTCAGCCCGAGCCGCTTCCGCCGGCTCTCCCTCGCCGCTGCCCTCTGCTACGGCGCGCTCGTCGTCACGGGAGGCGCGGTGCGGCTGTCCGGCTCGGGCCTCGGCTGCGCCGACTGGCCGAATTGCTCAGCCGGTCGCCTCATCGCCCAGATGTCCTTCCACCCGCTCGTCGAGGACGTCAACCGGTTGATCAGCGTGGCCGTGACGGTCCTCACGATCGCCGTCTTCCTCGCCGCCCTCCGCCGCACCCCCTTCCGGCGTGACCTCACCGCCCTCTCGGGCGGCCTCGTCGCCGGCCTGCTCGGCCAGATCGTGCTCGGCGGCCTGGTCGTGCTGTTCAAGCTCAACCCCTACCTGGTCGCGCTGCACTTCCTGCTCACCCTGGCGATCGTCGCCGACGCGATCGTGCTCTACCACCTGGCCGGCGAAGCGCCCACGCCGCCCGAGCCGCGTGTCGACCGAACGCTCGTCTGGCTCGCCCGTCTCGTGCTCGCTGTCACATGCCTCGTCGTCACCGTCGGCACCGTCGTCACAGGCGCCGGCCCGCACGCCGGCGGACGCGGCGCGAAGCGGATCACGATCGCCTTCGAGAGCATCGCCCAGCTGCACTCCGACGTAGCGCTGTTCCTGATCGGGTTGACGCTCGCCACCGTGTTCGCCCTGCACCAGGCACAGGCGCCCCGGATCGTCCAGCGGCGGGCGCGCACGATGCTCGAGGTGATGGCCTTGCAGGGCGCCCTCGGTTACACGCAGTACTTCCTTCACGACGCGGCAGGCGTCATCGAGGTGCACCTGCTCGGGGCGACGTGTGTCTTCAGCGCGGTTGTCGCCTTCTACCTCTCGCTGTACCGGCACCCGGCGGTGGTGCCCACGGACGCCGTCACGGGGACCGACTTCGGCGGCGCCCTCGCCGCTGTCGCTCCCGACGCCGGGAGAGGAGCCGGCACGGGGGTCGGGATGGGAGATCGCGACGCCGAGGTCGTCGGCGCGACAGGCACGGCGCTCGCCGGGCGAAGCTCGTCCGTGACGGGCGAGGTCCCGTGGGAGCGGGCACTGCCGTGACCGCGCCGTGCTGCCGGCTCGTCGCGCCCGCCGCGTCCCAGACCGACTCTCTCGCCTGGACTGCACCGCCGCCCGGCCGGGCGCGCGCCTCGCTCGCCCCGGGCGAGGTCGTGGCGCCCGAGCGTGTGCCCGGGTCAGAGCCGGGAACCGGCGAGCACGTCGTCCCCGACCGCCCGTGGCTCGTCATCGTCTGGAACGACCCGATCAACCTGATGAGCTACGTGACCTACGTCTTCCAGAAGCTGTTCGGCTATTCGAAGGAGAAGGCGACCAAGCTGATGCTCGACGTGCACCACAAGGGCCGCGCGGTGGTCGCGTCCGGACCGCGCGAGCGCGCCGAGCTCGACGTCGCCCGCCTGCACCGCCACGGTTTGTGGGCGACGATGGAGCAGACAGACTCGTGACCCGCCGCCGGATCCGTGCCCTGCGCGATGGCGACTTCGAGGTCCGGCTGCCCGCAGCAGAGCGCGCGCTGCTCGCATCACTGCCGCGCCAGCTGGCGACAGCGCTCGACGAGCTCCCCGAGGAGGGCGAGATGCCCGAGGCGATGCGGCGCCTCTTCCCGCCCGCGTACCTGCAGGACGAGAGCGCCGAGGCGAGCTACGACTCGCTGATGCGTCCCGAGCTCGCCGCCCACCACCGCGAGGCGCTCGAGACGCTGCTCGACACGGCGGACAAGAGCCGCCTCACGCCCGAGGAGATCGAGCGCTGGCTGGCCGCGCTGAACGATCTCCGGCTCGTCATCGGCAGCTCGCTCGGCGTGACCGAGGACACACCTGCGGTGCGGCCGGGCAGTCCGCGATTCAGCGAGTGGGCCCTCTACGGCTACCTCTCCTTCCTCGAGGGTGAGGTCGTCGACGCGCTGTTCGGGACGCTGCCGCCGCCCGTCCCTCACGCCGGCGACGACCTCCCGGAGGATCCGTGGGGCGAGCCACTCGGCGATCTTCGCTGGGACGGCACCGAACGGCCGAACGGCCCGACGGGCATCTGACCCCGGCGGCAGGCGCTCGTCCACCGTGCCAGCGCCGCGGTTTGTCGTCCCCGCCGCGGCGTCGACTCGCGGGCGGACGCGACCTTCCAGGTAGCCTGGTGCACCGCCGACGGGCCCCCATCGTCCAGCGGCCGAGGACGCCGCCCTTTCAAGGCGGAAACACGGGTTCGAATCCCGTTGGGGGTGCGCCCAAGGTTCCTGCTCAGGAAGCTCTGACGGCTCCCCTCGCTGACGCCTCAACCGCTTCGATGTCCGCGCAATGTCCGCGGGACCTTGCTGTGCGACATGCTCTGCGTCGCTGATCGGGACGACCCGCCCCATCGCGAGAGTCCCAAGAGCTTCCGCAATCGCTCGGTCGCGGTCCTCCGTGGCGTGCTGGTAGCGACCGGCGGAACGAGGTTTCTTGTGGCCGCCACGGCGCATCAACCTCGGCGACAGAGGCAGCTGAGGCGGACGATCAAGTCCGTCCCGAATGGCGCAGGTCGTGGGCCGTGAAGGTCGGGACTCCCAATCGCTCGCCGGGCAGGCCGCCATACCCTGTTGAGAGTCACGGGAAGCATCGGACCGCCGTCCTCGGCCGCGAACAGCCACGAGTCCGGCGCTGGCCCCACCCGCTTGTCGAGGTGCTTGGCGAGCACTGGGAGCACGTTGGCCGGGACGGCGAGGGCGGCGTCCACCTTGCGGGCGAAGGTTCGCGTGTGCGCCTTGCGGTCCGGCCCTCTATAGGTTGCCTGCCACGCCTTACCTCCTCGAGTGACGCTCATCGCCTTCATCATCCCGCACGGCAGCCTCGATCTCCTTCATCAGCTCCCGAGTTGCGATTCCACGCAGGGTCTGCAGCCTGCCAGCTGACGCGCCTGGGGGCGCGGCATCCTGATGGCCGAAGGACGGCCGTGGGGGGAGCAGCATGATCGCGAGCTGAGGTCGGAGCAGCCGGCCATGGCCGAGCGCCTCCCCTCCGACCAGGGCGGGCGAGGGACCGCCGTCTCAAGGTCTACAAGGGATACAACACCCGACGAGATGCCCGGGGACCCTGGCGAGATCGAGGAGCCCTCGGGGCCAGGATTACTCACTCACCTGGACGCCGCGTGCACCCCTACGTCATCACCCGGCACAGTCGGCAGCACCTGGCTCGGCAGGCGGTAGGCGAGCGCTCGATACGCGACAACGGTCTCGGTGACGACGTTGACCACCGCCTCGTAGCCGAGATGGCCGACAACCCAGCACCCACCGTCAATGGGGACGCAGTAACCGTGCGTGGCAGCGCGACCAACCAAGTACCGCAGCTCGGCCATCGCCGCGAGGTCGTCAACCCCATGCCGGACCTGGACGTCAGCCAGTGCTTGGGCATCGAAGCTGAGGCGGTCGGCACAACCGGCTAGGTGCGCTCGCACGAGAGGCGTGGCCCCGGTGTTCTTGGTCATCACGGTTCCTCGCTATCTGCCGGCACGGACACGACGATGAGCGCCCGGCTGCCGTGCGAAGGGAACGGGACGATTACTCCCCAGCCGGGCTGGAAGGGGGATTCCGCGATCAGCATCCACCGTCGGTGCCGTCGGACGGATGACGCAGATGGCCCGGATTTAGTCGGCCGGACGCTCAAACGCCGGGCGATGCTGCGATGCGTGCCGAAGAGAGCACGCGACGTGGTCGGCGGGACCGACTAGCTCGGCGACCTGTTGACTAGCCTGTCGCGCCGAGCGAGATTCTCTTCCGACGCCGAGGAAGCCAAGACGGGCCTACAGCTCTTGTCCCTCGCCCCAGAGAACTGCCACGGACATCCTCCGTCACGAGCTCGATGGCGCTGTCGGAACACGAGCGACCTGGCCATTGGCCCCATAACCGCATCCGTCGGTGCAATGCTGCCGTGACCACACTTCAGCGCTCGAATCAGTAGACGAGGATGTAAAAGGCCCGGTTCTCGCCCGGAGTACCGCCGGCTTGGTTCTGCCTTCTCGTCTCGACTAGGAGGTTCGACACGTTCGACGGGCATCCGCTGGCGTCGAACACACCGGTTTGCACGTACCCGCCGACATTCGGCAAGGAGTCGAGGTTCGCCACCGCGCCGTGAACGGTTCCCCCTGTTACGCCAACGCAGTAGGCGCCGGCTGCGATCTTCGTGACCGTGATGTTGCCACTCGAATCTGAGACCGCTCCGGTGGCCGAGACGTGGGCATACGCGAGCAGCGTCGGGGCGGGATCTGTTGTCCCTGTTGCAGAGGTTGCGGTAGAAACCGTCGCGTAGATCGCGCCCCCTGCGGCTCCAAGAACAGCGAGGGAAGCGATTGCGATGCGCGTGCCGCGTAGCATGACCATTGAACCTCACTTTCGGACAGATGTGCCGCGATCTTCAGCTCTCGTGGCCTGCGAGTCAAGCGGTCAGCCCCGCGCCTTCCCCTAGCGTCGAACTCGACGCTGTGGACGACCCAGTAGACGTTCCCAAGGCGCTCCAGCAAGCCGCCGGTCAGCTCCTTGGTCCTCGGGGGCGAGGGCGTTGAACCAGCGGGCGCGCTCGACGTCGATGGCCCGTGGTCTTGGACCTGGCGGGTCACGCAGCACAATGAGGACCTCGATCGGGTCGAGCGCTCGTCGGACGGCTTCCTCGTCGCTGTCCTGCGGCAGCCTGATCCGCGCGAGCCATCCCTCTCCCCGGCGCTCGACGCCGAGGCTCAGGTAGCGAAGCCCACGACGCAAGAGGCGCGGGGAGAGCGTCGCTGCGCCGACGCTCTCCCCGGACGCGGTGGCTCAGAGCGCCTCCTCGTACCCGCCGAGCGAGCAGGAGACGCTGCCAGCCGGTGCTGGTGGTGCGGACATCGGGGCAGTTGGCCGCCGTGCCCGCCCAGACGATCCTGCAGGTTCCGCAGCACCTCGACAATGACCTCGGCAATCGACGGCCCAGAGAGCTCGAAGGTCGATTCCTGCGTCTCGCCTACCTTCGCCGACAAGACGGCCGGCAGCTCGCGCGAACTCACGCTCCAAACGAAGCCTCCCGCACTAAGCGCTTCGTCCCAGGCCGTGGACGCACCAAAAGTCGCCCTTTCAAGGCGGAAACACGGGTTCGAATCCCCGTTGGGGGCGCTGCTCTGAAGCTGCCTGCGCCATTCGTTAGCGGAGGTCGCTGCGTGCCTCACCCCGCCGGCTGAGGCACGTTCTCTCGACCAGTTGCCTCGGACCGAGCTGCCGTTGGTCCCGGCGTAGCGCCGCTGGGCCGGCGAGCTGCGCCAATGCATGGCACCTGAGATGTGGTTCGTGGTCCTCCTCAGGGCTAACCGGCTATGACATCCTTGAGGTCGTGTTGGGCCTTTTGCGTCCAGGCGATGGCGTCGTAGGGTACCTCGAAATAATAGTCACCAAGACGGACGCCGCCCTTGTACACAAGAGTGATCTGAAACGCCAGCTCGGGCTGAATCCCCCCGCGAAGGACGATCGATGAGCCGGGGTCGTTGCGGTAGCCGGGGTCACAGTCATCCTTGGTTGCCTCACAGTGTGAGACCTCGTACACCTTGAGATCGATCCCGAAGTCGGCGAGGTTGTCGTACTTCTCATCCCCGAACTGAGCTGCCGACAAGATCATGGCGATCTTCCACCATGCTCCATCGGCCCCGACCTGGCCCGGTAGGGCAACGTTAAAATTGACCAGGTTGTACGAAAAGAGGTTGCTCGGCGCACCCGATACGAACGCTTCGGTCGGAGTATCTCCGAGACCGAGGGGACTCAGGTCGGTGTCCTCAAGGAAGAGATCGGTCAAAGCGTGTCGTTCCCAGAGATCACTGAAAGCCCTTGCCGCCTCCACGACAAACAGGACGCGCTCGACCTTCTCGACCGCCTTCAGGGCTTCTGCGGCTGTCTCTGCCTCTTTTTCGTTGGCTTCCTGCCATTTGAGCGCCTGCGCCATGATCTTCGCGCCGAACGACGTTGTCGAGATGAACCGGCCAAAGGGGCTCGATCCACCGGCCCAGGCGGCCAGCTCCTTGGCCTGTTCCTCCGGGATCATGACGTCGTCGGCATAGATCAAGTACGGCTTCACATTCAGCGCCAGTGGGCGAGCCGAGCCGTACAGCTCCTTCTTCCGGCAGACAATTTGGCTGCAGGCGACCTTGGCGCTGACGTCGAGTGTCGTGCTCGCCGTGCTGACCTCGCCAGGGGCCCAGTAGCGCAGGAAGGCGTGGCCGTCGGAGTCGGTCTTCTCCGACGCCGAGGTAGTGCTGCAAGATGACGTGCGTCCGTTGTCGAGCGTCGTGCACAGCCACTCGTTGCCGTCATAACGTGGCCAGATCTCGCCGACCGAGGCGGTCACCAACGCCTTGGGCACGGCTTTTTGGGTCTTCGGATTGATGACGGTGACTTCCAGATCAGTGCAGCCGGACTCGCAGCGGAACACGTTCCCGCCCTCTGACGACCCGGGCAGGAGCGCAGGTGGCCCCGAGACGGCCGCGACGAAGTCCACTGGGAACTCGTTGTAAGGCTGGCTGTGCACGGCGAGGCCAGATCGCAGAGGTTCGAGCGCTCTGACGAACACCTTGAGCGGGCAAGCGGGAGCTGCAGCTGCGGTGTCCGACTTCAGTCGGGCGGCACGGGTCACGCCCGGCGTTGGTGAACCGGAGCCGCATCCTTCCTCGAAGTTCACGGTCACCGACGCACTCACCAGGTTCACCCGGAGAACGCTCGGCGAGAAGTCCTCGCTGTCAGTGGCGGGCTCGACGAGATACGTCGCGGGATCCAGCTCGATGGTCTGGTAGTGCCCGTCGCCACCTGTGGTAGCACTGGCGACGACGGCGCCACTGGCAGTGCGCACGTCGATGACGATGCCCGCGACGGGCTCTCCGTCGGGGCCGGTCACGGTCCCGGCGATGTCGTACTTGCCTGCCGGTTGGTCGAACGGGGACGCCAGGAAGATTCCGACCGATCCATGGTTGGAGCTCCACTTACCGGGCGGCGTGGACTGGCCAATCGTGCAGTTGCTCGCCAACTTCCCGTCGAAGGTGGCGGTGTAGTCGTGAGCGTAACTCTCGAGGTAGCGGTTGAAGGCGTGGAAGGAGCCCCCGCCAGTCGAGAGCGAGATGGTCCCGAACGGATCCGAGCCATCGCCGTGGAAGCTGGAAACCCATCCGCCACCCGTCTTCACGAAGTAATAGTCGTTCGTCGCAGGCAGGTCGATGTACCAGTCGGTCACCCCGGCGCAGTTCGTCGTCGCCGCAGCCGAGGCAGGCGTGGGCACTCGCGTCACCGTGGTCATGAAGCACCCGGCGAGGACCACGGTGACCAGGAGCGGCCGGAAGCTGAGCAGCAGACGAGCGCACATACGTCGAACCGAAGTCAATGGGACACCGGGTTGAGGAGCTGACCGTTGGGGCCGTAGTAACCGGCACCGTCGGGACCGCTCGGGTCGTACGAGGAATAGGGGGCTTCGTACAGTTTGCCGTCGCCGGGATCCTGGACCAGCTGCTGACCGTTGATGATGTCGTCGAAGTTGGCTTCCTGGGCGCTCTCAGCCTGCCACTGCTGGTTCAACCGCTGGATGTCCTGGAGATCCTGGACGAAGCTGTGCTGAACTGCTCCCATCATCTCGATGAGGCCACCGTTGACCGAGTTCCAGAGGGTGGTTGTCGCGACCCCCAGCCGCATCACACCGAACGTGCCCGTCGACCCGCTGTCCGTGAGGATGTACACCAGCCCGTGAAGGACCTTGGTTCCGACGCGCGCCACGAACTCCTCGTATTGCTGCCCCTGGACGGCCCCCGACGACGTCTGCTCTTCTGGCAATCTGGTGAGGGAGAGCACGCTGGTGACAGTCAGACCCTCCACTTGAAATATATGGGCAAGCGCCAGTGGCGGGGTGTCGTACTGGGGTGGTATCCCGAAGAAGAGGTAGCTGACGTCGGCATTGTTGCCGAAGCCCCGGAGGTCGAGGTTGTCCTGCCCCTCATCGAGCACCTTCCAGCCCAGCGGCATGATGTAGGTGAAGCTCTGGTCGCGGAACACTTGGAACAGCTCTGCGGACGCTGGACGAAAGCAGTCTCCGACGGCCGTCAGCTCGCGGGAGTCTGCCGCGACGCGACTGGGCGGAGCCCACCACTCGGCGAATACCACCTCCTCGGAGCCGAACTGAGTGTGGACCGGCAGTAGCAGCACCCGCGCCTCGCCCGTCAGGGACGACTTCGGTCCGCTGATGTGGATCGAAGCCTGCGGCAGCCCTGCAGTGCTCGGCTCCATCGTGAAGCTGAGGGTTCCGCCCTCCTTCGTTACTACTTGCTTCTCGTAGTGCATGTAGGAGGAGAAGAAGGTCGCCGGCGTGAGGCCCTTGGTGAGAGCAGCCGGGTAGAGCAACGCTGCTTCGGTTCCCGACGTGTCTCTCGACACCTCAATAAGGCCGCTCATCGAGGAGACGTCCCAGCCTGGCGGCACGCCGACTCGGAAGCCCTGAAACGGGTCATATGTCAGCGGCAACGCGCAGGTGGGCACCGGAAGGGCCGCGGACTTCGGCACGGGCGCCGCGTGGCTAGGCCTGACGCCCTGCCGGGCGAGGGTACTGTCCGGTACCGCCAGCGCTACACCCATCAAGCACCAGGCTGCCGTAGCGGAGAAGAGCAGTCTTCCTCGTAACGAGCGCCAACCGCGATTGAGCGGAGTCGCGACTCGGCTGGAAGTTCGGTTCATGGAGCAGCTTCGCGTAGCCGTGTAGGTCCCGGCTACCTGGGCGCGGACGACGTCGCTCAGCCCGGCACTGAGCCGGTCGACCAGTTGCCCGCAGTCGTCCGGGCATCGCTGGTCGCGTTCGGCCATGAGCCGGTGCAGGGAGCCGCCAGCGCTGGCACAACGTTCACCGGCGCCACCGTCGGGTGTCGATAGGCGCTTGGTGCGCATCCTGTGTGCCCTTCCCGGACGTCTTCTGGTCGAGGCCCGCTCGTGAGGACCCCGATGACCACGGCCGTGGTTTGGCAGCCATTGTGAGCCGCGAGCGTCACACTGGCGTCACACTCGCTCGCCACCACGCTCACGAGCCGTCGCGGAGATCTGGCGCTCGAGCTCCACGAGCTGCCGGGGCGGGTTGAGCCCGAGTTGCGCCAGCGCCGAGCGCGCCCGGCGGAGAACGCTCAGAGCAGCTCCCTTCCGGCCCTGGCCGTCGAGGATCGACGCTACTTCGAGATAGCGATGATCGTCATAAGGAGCGATCGCGATCGTGCGCTCGACCAACCGGCGCGCCTCGTCAAGGTCCCCTCGCTGAGCTGCCGCCTCGGCGCAGAGGTCCAAGAGATCGAGCATCGTCCGACGGACCACTTCGCGCGGCTCCTCGGCCCATTCTTCGTAGGGGTCATGCGGCAGCAGCGGGCCCCGGTAGCGGGCGATCGCCGAGCGCGCCATCGCCAGTGCTGCGGACAGGTCGTGCACGCGCAATGCCTGCGCCTGCTGTGCCTCGCTCGTGAACTGCGCCAGGTCAAGGCGCACATCAGCCCCGAGCACGAGCCGCTCGTCCTGGCGCGGACACCACTTCCTTCGCGGCATCGCGCAGGCGGTTGAGCACCGTTCGCAGCCGGTTGCGACCGGCGCCGGGCTTGACCTCGGGCCACAGTGCCTCGATCGCCTGCTCGACATGGATCTCGCCGCCGTTGACCGCGACGAGCTTGAGCAGCCGGACCTCTTGACCGGCACCGAGAACGACCGCCCGACCGCCGCGAGCGAGCTCGAAGCGACCGAGGACGGCGAGCGCGATTGGGAGCGCGGCGTGCTCGAGCGCCCTGGCCGCCGGCAGCCCCGTCTCGACGGCCAGCGCCAGCAGGGACTCGGTCAGCTCGCGCTCGCGCAGCAGGGGCAGGTGCGGCTGGCCGAGCGCCGCGGCCTGCTCGAACGCCCTGGCAGCCAGCGCACCGCAGCCGGGGTCACCGCGTCGGTAGGCGGCATAGGCCTGGAACAGCGTCACCCTCCATTGCTCGCGCGGGGCGATCCCATGCTCGGGCGCCGCGACCAGCCAGCGTGTCCGCGCCAGCTCGGGATCGCCGTGGCGCGCGAGCAGCGCGCACTCGGCCATCGCGATCTGGGGCTCGGCCTTTTGTGGCTCTCGCCTGGCCCGCTCCAGGTACTCGGTGGCGAGCGGCGTGCGAGCCGACCCGGTCAAGGCAGTCGGCTGCATCGGCGAGGAACTCGGCGCCGTCGACCTCCCACCGGTAGCCGGTCTGAGCCTCGGCCTGGCCTCACGGGCGTGGCGCAGGGTCGCGTCAGCATCACCGCGCAACGACGCGCACGATCATCCGTTCCCAGGCGACATACGGGGGCAATCCATCGATCGCCCAGCTGGCCGAGCGATCCTGCATCACCTCGTCGAGATCTGCCTCGGCGTCGGCCTGACGCCCGAGCTCGGTCAGGACGTGCGCGCGGCACCAGAGGATCTGTGCGAACCGCCTGCGGGTGCTCGGCCGCCAGCGCTAGCCCCGAGTTGAGGACCTGGAGCGCCCTCTCCGGGCGACCGAGCACGAGCTCGACCCAAAGCGCCCAGAAGATCGTGATCGTGGCCGCCGCCGGGCCGGTTGCCGAGGCCGAGCTGGATCTCGCTCGCACGCTGCAGATACTCGGCCGCCTCGCCCAGCGCGGCCTCGTCGAGCCCGCCCGGTCGTCGCGCCGCCGGCGCAGTGCGCTGACCGATGACGGTGAGGGCCCGCGCCCGGGTGAGCTGCTCGCCGGGCCGACGCCGCCGCCAGGCACGCGCCGGGCGCCGACGCTCCGCCTGGCCCGCCTCGCCGCAGTTGAAGCAGCTGCACGAGGAGCTCGACGTCGAGCGCCCGGCGCAGCTCGGGCGCCGAGCCGTCCTGCTGACGCATCGCATCGAGCCGGGCCAACAGCCGGGTGCTGTGCGCCGTCATCCACGAGCCCGGCGAGCAGCGCGCGACGCTTCAGCAGCCACGCGGGAAGCGGTCGAGCACGGCGTCCGGGATGGCATCCAGCACCGACAGCAGCTCCAGGGCGTCCACGGTGTCGATCACCCACGGGTCGGCCCCGTCCAGCAGCGGCGGCGGCCGCCTCGAGCTCGCCGGCGCCGAGCAGCATCTGCAAGCGCCGTGCCGAACGCCCCGTGCCGCTCGTAGTAGGCGGCCGCGGTGCGCAGCACCGACGGGCCCGGGCAGGCCCGAGCGCCGCCAGGTGCTCGCGCACCGGGTCGGGGAGCACCCACCAGCCCTCCCTCGGCCCGCGTCATCGGCAGGCCCCATGCGAGCGCCCGCTCCAGGAACCCGTCCTCGTCGGTTATCTGCGCCAGCAGCTCGCGATCGAGCAACGGCGGCACGGCGATCCGGGCAAACAGCGCACGGTCACTCCCGGCCGCCGACAACGCCTCCTCCAAGATCGACTGCATCGCGTCGAAATGGACGCTCCCGATGCTCGCCACGGCCGCCAACGGCCGCGCCGTGCGCTTGCTGCGTGACGCCGCCAGGACAGCAGCTGCAGTCCATCCGCCCGTCGCCGCGTCCAGCAGCCTCGCGTCCTCGGCCGACACCTCCAGGCCAAAGCCGGTCCGGCAGAGCTCGAGCGTCTCCTCCGGGACGAAGCGCGAGCTCCGCTGCGCCGAGATGCGCCGGACCGGCGCTGTTCAGCCGCTCAGGCCCGAAGGCAGGTGGCGCGCCAGCACCACGAGCCGCTGCGGGGCGGGCGGGCTGGCTTGCGATGCGATCGACCAGCGCGCGGCGCTGGGGTCGGCGTGGTGCGCGTCGTCGATCACGATCGCGCACGACTCGCCCTCGATGCGCCGCGAGCATCGCGTCGATCGCGCCCGGCGGGATCATCGCCGGCGGCGGCCATCGAGCCCGCCGCGTCGGTGAGGCCGGCGCGACGGAGCGCCACCCTCAGGCGGGCGACGAGCAGCCGAGCTGTCACACCTCCCTCCTCGAGCAGCACCCAGACGGGCACGGCTCCCCAGGCATCGACGAGCTCGGCGGCGAGGACCGACTTGCCGTAGCCGCCGGCGGCCTCGACGACAACGATCCGCTCGCTCCACGCACCCAGCGGTCAGGCGCGGACGGCTGATGTGATGAGCCGGTAGGCGGCTCGCCGCGACATCCTGCCTGGGTGCCGAGCCCGACAACCGTCCACCGGCCGGACCACCGAGGCGCTTGCGCGCTTCTACCGGGTCGATCCCGAGCGCCCCGAGCAACTCGGCGGCCGGGTCAGGGCGTTGGAGCGACAGAAGGGCAAGGGCCAGGCGCGTCGCGTCGACCCGTTCGCTACTGAAAGGTCGGGCCTCGTCGATTGCGGACTTCAACACAGCTTGTGCACCAGAGGTGAGCGGCGGAAGTCGTCGACCGAATGACGACGGCGTTCCCTCGCCGAGCGGCTCGATCTCGACACCGACTGCGGCGAGCGCCGCAACGTCAAGTGCGCAGGACGTTGCTCTGGCCTCAGCGAGGGACACCCCGAGGGCTCTTGTAGCCGGGGAGTCCCTGTCGTGCAGGAGCCCGAGCACCAGGTGCTCGGTGCCAAGGCGGCGGTCACCTCGGCGGCGCGCCTCCTCGGTCGCTGCAGTCAACACGAGTTCCCTGGCGTCGAGCCTGAGCCGTTCCGGCATCACTGCTCTCGCTTTGCGTACTTCGCGTGGACCGACTGACGGGAGACTCCGAGGGCACCGCCGATCTGTTCCCACGACCAACCGCGCTCTCTCGCGAGGCGGACACTGCGAGCCTCAACCTGCTCGGCAAGCCGGCGCAGTGCACCAACCGCTCGCAGGCCGACGTCGGGGTCATCTGACATCAAGGTCGCCGTCAGTTCACCTTGTCGCACGGCGTCAGTCTAGACTGACAGGACGCCTCGCTGTCAAGCCAGACTGACAACTCGGCTAGACGTACCCCCCTTCGATTGCAGTACCGAGCCGTCGCGCCAACGTCGACGCTGGTCCGCGCGCGAGTGTCCGTGAACGACCGCGACGCGCCGACGCTCCACCGCGCGAGCACGACCCGACATCGGCGTTCGGTTCGGCTCAGGATCTCCCTCGACGCCAGATACGGAGATAGTTCTGTCGGTAGCCGCTCGAGGGATCGAAGACCTCGCCGCTCGGCACGTCGGCCTGCGTGATGAGACGCGGCGGAGCGACGTAGCCGGAGGGCGGCTGCCCGGCGCGGGCACGGTTGAGCTCGTCGATGAGCTGCCAGCCTTCCAGGTTGAGAGGATCGGCCACCGTCGCCTTCTGGTAGTCCCCGGCCCGGATCCGCCCGAGCTCGGACGCGTCGCCGTCGCCGGCCGACATCGAGAACGGCGGTTGATCGGGTTGTCGGCCGGCACCCAAGAGCCCGATACGCGCCCCGGTGATGTAGGTCCCGTTGACGGCCAGGATGTAGGTGAATCGTTTTCCGTAGGTCTCCAAGAGCGCGGCGACCAAGGCGGGCACGCTGACCTGTGCACTGGCGATCGGCGTGTCGACGACCTGGAGCACTGAGCAGTGCCGGCACTTCCTGAGCGTTGACGCCATGACGTCGGCCTTGTCGGTGTCGATCGCGTACTCGGAGTCGGTGAAGATGACCGCGCTCGCGGTGCCGTCCGATTCGGCGATTGCGTAGCTGGCTGCCAGGAGGGCGACCTCGGCGGGGTCCGTCGTCACGTTCGTGAACAGGCCGAGCTTCGGATCGGGGCCCGACCGGACCCCGGACTGCCAGCCGACCACCGGAATGCCCTGCTCCCGCGCCTGTCGCAGTGCCGGCTGCTGATCGGCGGCGTCGAATCCGCCGAGGATGATGCCTGCCGGCCTGAGCCGCAGCGCGGCGGCGAGCGCGGCGCTCTGCCCCCCGACGGTCCCCTGGCCGTCGAGGATCTGCAACGGCCAGCCGATCGCACGCGCCGCCTGCTCGACGCCTCGTGCCACCCCGGCAACTCCCCCGTCGGTCAGATCGGCGGCAACGAACACGACGAGGCCGGGAGGCTGCGCAGGGGGTCCGTGCAGCGGACCGCTGTAGTTCCCGACCGTGCTCAGAGCGTGAGCGACCAGCGCTTTCGCCGCGCTCCACGGCCGGATCGGAAGCTCGCTTGGCCTGCCCGGGGCCGCCGCATGCGGGCGCGGAGACCGCCACGGCCACGAGCAGAATCCCCACGACGACCCCGATCCGGCGTCGACCCGCCACGGGCGACACCTGTCGGAAGCCGGGATCCGCGCCACCGCGCGCCGGCACCGGGGTTGGAGCTGCGGCAGCGCCTTGACGCGAATCAGGCCGGGTGGTCATATTGGCCGATAATTTCCCGCGTGAGATGGGCACCGTCGCGCTGGCTAGGCACCATAGCTTCGGCGCGGGTCGCTGCTGTCGCTCTTCGTGATCCTGTTGAGCATTGCCGGCTTCGTCGTCGCCGCCCGCGCGGTGGGCGCCGACCGCAGCTCGACCGCGCAGCGGTCGGCCGAGATCTACGCCGAGCAGGTCCGCGGACTGCTCCAGCAGGCCGAGACGTTCACCGTCGGGCTGGCGAGCGCGCTCGAGGGAGAGCGCGTTCCGAACGGCGGCCGCTTCGCAGCGCTCGAGGGCAGCGCCGCGACGACGGTCGGGCTGACACAGGCGATGTGGGTGGAGCAGGTGAGCAGCAGCGGGCGCCATGCGTACGAGCGCCGCATCGGCGCGCCGATCACGCAGCTGCCCGGGAAGCGCCCCGCACGGGCTGCGGCGAGCTATCTGCCGGCGACCTTCGTGACCGGGCTGCCGTTTCGTCCAGGCGTCGACGTGTCCGGCCTGCCGGCCCTGGCCGCGACGCTGCGCAACCCGACGTCTGTCTTTGCCGGGACCGCGACTCCGACCGAGACGGTGGCCGGGCAACGCGGCTTTTTCGTCGTGCAAGGTCGCGCGATTCGGACAAGGCGTCGGAAGCAGCGGCTTCCTCGTCGTCTTCGTGCCCGCTGGCTGGCTGATCTCGTCGCTAGGCGGTGATCAGAACCAAATCGTCGTCAGCCAAGGGGGCCGTCCCTTTGCCGGCTCGTTCGACGCGAAGCCCGCCGCCGGCACCGGCTTCGACGCGCTCACCCAGTCCTGGTTGGTCGACGTCGCCCCGCAACCGCCCACCGGATTGCAAGCGGCGCTGCCGCCGCTGGCGTTCGCCTGGCCGTTGGCGACGGCGCTCGTCGTGTTCCTGGTGGGCCGCGGGATGCTGCGGCGCCGCCGCGCCGAACGGGAGATCGACGACATCTACGACCTCTCGCTCGACCTGCTGTGCATCCTCGGTGTCGACGGCTACCTGAAGCGAGTGAACCCGGCATTCGAGCACACGCTCGGCTATGACACGGCGGTGCTGCTGTCGCGCCCGCTGCTCGAGTTCGTCCATCCGGGCGATCGTCAGACGATGGAGGCGACGGTTGCGAGGCTGCAAACCGCACGCGGGGCGGAGCGATTTGCGAGCCGCTACATCCGTCCCGACGGCGAAGTTCGGTGGCTCGAATGGAGCGCGCGACCGATGGTCGAGCGTGGTCTCGTCTACGCCGCGGCGCGCGACGTGACGGATGCCCGCGTGCTCCTCGAGGAGCTAGCGGCGTCGCGCCGTCGGATCGTGGCGACGGCTGACGAGACGCGCCGGCGCGTCGAGCGCGATCTGCACGACGGCGCCCAGCAACGGCTCGTGCAGACGATCCTCATGCTCAAGCGTGCCCGGCACGCGGCCGACGCCGGTTCCGAGGACGTCGCAGAGCTGATCGGGGAAGCGGTTGTGTCCACCGAGAGGGCCAACGACGAGCTGCGTGAGCTCGCCCGCGGCATTCACCCGGTCGCCCTCTCCACCGGCGGTCTTGCACCAGCTCTGAAGGGGATCGCCCGCCGTTCCCCTATCCCCGTCGAGCTCGACGTCGGGATAGGAGACCGGCTCTCCGAGCGCATCGAGGTGACCGCGTACTACGTCGTCTCCGAGGCACTGACGAATGCGGCCAAGCATTCGAAAGCCTCCGAGGTGCGCATTGCCGTCAGCACGACGGACGGCGACGTGCGGCTGTCGGTCAGTGACGACGGCGTCGGCGGCGCCGATCAGGCGCGGGGCTCCGGCCTCGTCGGGCTCAAGGACCGGGTCGAGGCCGCCGGCGGAACGCTGTCGGTGCACAGCCCGCCGGGCGCAGGCACTCACCTCACCGTCGTGCTCCCCCTGGCCGCGCCCTGATCACAGCTTGAACCGCACGATCTCGCCGCTGGCGAAGAGCGTGACGTAGAGGTTCCCGTCGGGGCCGATCGCAGCGCCGACTGGGTCGTGCTTGACCGGCGAGCGCCAGAACACGGTGTGCTGGCCGGTACGCAGGTCGACGCGCTGGATATCGCTCCCACTCGGGTTCTGCACGAACGATGAGCCGTTCTCGACGACGAAGGCGACGTCACCCCTCACCGCAACCCCGGCGGGGGTGGCGTGCGCGGCGAACGTGGCCAGCGGCGGGCGGACGCCCTTGCACGCCGCGCCACCCTGGCCGTAGCACGCCGGAAAGCCGAAGTTGACCACGGGGCCCACCGGGTCGAACTCGTCCAGCGTTTCCGGCGGGCGGAAGGGGCCGAGGTCGTCGCGCCCGGTGTCGGTCACGAGCAGGAGCCGATCGTAGAAGGCGAGCCCGAACGCGCTTCGCACGCCGGTCGCCCTCACAATGGGTTGGCCGCTGCCCGGAGCGAACGACACGACATGTCCCGGGGGTCCGCTGTGGTCGCCGGCTGCTCCGAGACCGATGTAGAGCCGACCGTCGGGCCCGAGAGCGATCGACCCGATGACGTGTTGCCCGACCGGGAGGCCGTCGAGCCGGGTGCGCTCGCTCGTGAAGCGGGTCCCGTTGAAGCCTTCGAGCACCGTGATCCTGCCGGTGCCCGGGGTCGTGGTCTCCGCGACGAAGAGGCGGTTCCCGTCCCAGACCAATCCGGTTGCCACAAGCCCCGTCACCACGTGGCGCGGCTTGCCTCCGAGCGGGATGTACCAGACCCCGTCCGTCGGATTGTGGCCGCGGAAGCTCGACGTGAACCACAGTCCGCCATGCTGGTCGAAGGTGAGGTTCGCAGGGAACCGGAGGCCTGAGGCCACCACGACCGGGGTCGAGGCGTGGAGGGCAGGCTCGGTGGTGGTTGGGGTGGGGCTGGTGTGCACTCCGGCGCTCGCGGTTGACCATGAGGCGAGGGCGGCTATGGCGCCGACGAGCAGCGGCGCACGCTGCTGCTCGTGTCACGCGCGGACAGTGCCCGCGCCACGTCGTGCCCGAGACATCCTGGCCCCCGCTCTCAGCCCGCGGTCTCGTCGTCGGGCGCCAGACCCAATACGGTTCGGATCGCGCTCGCCGAGAGGTCGGCTTTCGAGACGAACTCCATTGTCGGTCCCGTCTCCAAGGCCTCGGCCAGGTCGCCCTCCAGATAGGTCGAGATCAGGATCAGGCGCGGCGAGCCCCCGTGATCGACCGTGGCGATTCGACGGGCCAGCTGCAGGCCGCTCTCTTCGCCGAGGTGGACGTCGATCAGCATGACGTCGGGTTGCAGGGCCGCCACGCGCTCGATCGCCTCGGCGCTGTTGGCGGCCACGCCGACGACGCTGATTCCCTCTTGCTCGAGCAGATGGCGAGCGGTCTCGAGGAACTCAGGGTTGTCGTCGACGACCAGGCAGCGGAGAGGCACCAGCCACCAGCTTTGCAGGCGTCGCCATCCCCCGCATTGAAGGTACCGGGAAACGGGGGTCGCCTCCGGTCGATCGACATTCACCAGGGGCCTGGGCAAGCCGGTCCGTGTTACTGTCCGCGTGTGTCGGAAGCGACGCGCGTGGTGGTGTCCGACGACGACGTGCTCCTCCGGGAAGGCATCGCCAGCCTGCTCACGGGCCGGGGCTTCGAGGTCGTCGGGCAGGCGGGCGAACCGGCGGAGCTGCTCGAGCAGGTTCGCGAGCTGAAGCCCGACCTCGTGATCGTCGACATCCGCATGCCCCCTACCTTCACGACCGAAGGTCTGCGCGCCGCCGGCGTCATCCGCGAAGAGCTCCCCGACACGGCGATCCTGGTCCTCTCGGCCCACGTCGAGGTGGAGGAGGCGACCGACCTGATCAGCAGCGGCGAGCGCAGCGGTTACCTGTTGAAGTCGCGCATCACCGACGTCGACGAGTTCGTCAGCACGCTGGGGCACATCGTCCGCGGCGGGACCGTCGTCGACGCCGTGCTCGTGCAGGAGCTGGTTGCGGCACGCCACGTGCACGAGCCGCTCGACGCCCTCTCGCCGCGTGAGCGTGAGGTGCTCGCGCTCATGGCACAGGGACGGTCGAACGCGGGCATCGCGCACCAGCTCTTCGTGACGGAGGGAACCGTCGAGAAGCACGTGCGCAGCGTCCTCATGAAGCTCGACCTCCCCGAGACCACCGACGACCACCGGCGGGTGCTCGCGGTGCTCGCCTTCCTCGACGCGCGGTAGGCGGTCCGACCACTCGCGGACGCGTCGGCCGTGGCTCCGGCGCGACGGCGCGTGAGCGGCGGAGCGGGCTCACGACCCGCTCCGCCCCTCGCTCAGCACTCGTGCGAGCCGCGTCCGCGAGCTCACCCCGAGCTTGCGGTACACCTTGCGGAGGTGGTAGTCGACCGTCGAGGGGCTGATGAACAGCTGGGCGGCGACGTCTCGGTTGGTCTGACCTTCGGCGACCAGTCGCGGCGATCTGCGTTTCCTGGGGGGTCAGACGGTTCGACGTTCGCGGCGTTCCGCCTCTTGGCGTGCTCTCCGGTGGCCGCGAGCTCGATGCGGGCTCGCTCGGCGAAGGCGTCGGCTCCCATGGCCGACAGCTGGTCGTGGGCTGCCTGGAGCTCGACCCGGGCATCGGTGCGCCGGCGCTGGCGACGGAGCCACTCGCCGTAGAGCAGGTGCGCCCGGCCCAGGTCAGGGAAGGGCGGGCGTCGACCGCAGGAGTCGGATGGCCTCCTGGTAGACCCGTCTCTGCATCGTCGCCGTCGGCGAGCAGGGCCCTCGATCTCGCCAACAGACCGAGTCCGAAGGCCGTGCCACTGGCGGTGGCCCGAACCGCCAACCGCTCGAGGGCCACCTGCGCCTCGCTGCGTTGTCCGCAGCGGACGGCGGCTTCGACCAGCTCGGGGAGAACGATGGTGCCGGAGTCGAGGAGGTCGTCGGCGAAGGCCACACGGGCGTGCTCGAGCGCCTGGGAGTAATTCCCGAGCCCGAGCTCGAGGGTGGCCAGCCGCACCCGGGCCAGGCTGACGCCGGCGCCCATTCCGTCGCGGTGAGTGCGTCGTTGATCGCCAGCTGCCCGATGGCGCGGGCGTCATCATCGCTACAGCGGCATGCCAGCACGGAGAGCTCCGGAAGGTGGGGCCCGAAGACACCAGGGCTCCTCGTCGCCTCGGCGAGCGTGCGTCGCTCGGCATTGGCGTCGTCGGCCTTGGCGAACTGGCCGGTGCGGGTCCGCACGTCACTCTGGAAAGAGAGCGCCGACTGCAGGGAGGTCAGCGCTCCGCAACGCCTAGCGAGTGCGACCCACTCGTCGGTGAGTGCCGTCCTCGCCTCGAGGTCGAACAGCTCGATCGTCGCAAGCGCCCCGGCGAAGAACCGTGCCAGACGGACCTCGTCCGGCCGGGCCGGGTCGAGCAGGTCGGCGACCGCGCTCCGGAGCAGCGGGACCGCCCGCTCCGACTCGCCGCTCAGCCGGGAGACGAACCCGAAGAGCATCCGATCGGGGATGCTCCGGCGCAGATCCGACGGCGACGGACGACCCTCGATCTCGACACGACGGCGCAGAGCCCGTCGACCGTCGACCGGCCGGCGCAGTTCGCGGCCTCGAGGGCATCGAGCAGCACCTCGCGGCCCAGGCCGATGTCCACCGGCAGGATCGAACGGGCGGCATCGAGCAGCTGCCCGGTCGCCTCGACCGGCTTTCCCATCGCCGTGGAGATGGCCGCGGAGAGCTGCAGGGACAAGCCCGACTCGACGTCGTCAGCCGGACGGTCCGCCGTCTGGTCGAGCAACGAAGCCGCCCGCGTCAGCTCCCCGGCGGCCAGCGCTGCCTGGGCGGCGGCGAGGCGACGCCGCCAACCGCCCACCGGTTCCGGAGACAGCTCGGCCGCCCGTGACAGGAACGTGGCGGCCGCCGAGTAGCTGCCGCGCGCTGCTGGCATGCCCGGCAGCGTCCTCGAGTCGTGCCGCGACTGCCTCGTCGGGTCCTTCGGCCGCTGCGCTCGCGTGCCACGCGGCCCGTTCGGGACAGCTGGCTCCGATCACCTCGGCCAACACCCGTGGAGACGCCGCTGCGCCGATCTCGGTGTGAGGTGGTAGGCGGCCGAGCGCAAGCAACGGCTCGCCGATGCCGGACCCGCGCCCTGGTCGACCAGCTCGCTCAGGTCGCTGGCGCCCTGATCGAGGTCGATGGCCAGCCGATCGGCGGCCTGCCACAGCTCCGCGTGCGAGACCCGTGGCTCCGCCGCCATCAGGGCGAGGAGAAGTCTGGCCGAGCCTGACAGGTTGCGCACCGAGCGGCTGAAGATCTCCTGGAGCGAGCGACCGATCGGCAGGGGCTCGAGGGAGGGGATCGAGCCCCGCCAACTGAGCCGGTGTGAGCTCGATGGCGAGCTCGCGGAGGGCGAGCGCATTTCCTGCCGACTCGGTCACCAGCCGCTCGCCGACCTGAGGGCTCGAGCTCACCCACGATGAGTGACTCGAGGAAGGCCAGCCCGTCATTGCGGCCAAGGCCTCGCACGGCGAGCTCCCGCACTCCCGCCAGCGCCATCGACTCGTTCGGCTCCGACGTCGCGAGCTCCGAAGAGGAGCACGACCTGCTCGGCCTGCGAGCCGGCGAGCCACGAAGCCGAGCACCATCGCGGACTCTGGATCGAGCCAGTGGGCATCGTCGATGACACACACCAACGGCCGGTCCGAGGCCACGTCGGCGAGCAACGTGAGCACGCCGAGTGCCACGATGAACCGGTCGGCCGGTCCGCCTTGGAGCAGGCCGAAGGTGCTCTGCAACGCCTCTGCGCTGAGGGTCGGGCAGTCGCTCCAGGCGGTCTGGACACGGTCGCAGCAGCCGGTGGAGACCCGCATAGCCCAGCTCGACCTCGGACTCGGCGGCCGGACATCTTCCAGACCTGGAGGCCCCGCTCGCGCCGCGGCGACCGCCGCATGGTCGAGCAGCGCCGTCTTGCCCACGCCGATCTCGCCCCGCACGACCAACGCGCCGCTGAAGCCGCTCGTCGCACGGTCGAGAAGCCCCTCGAGCACGCCGCGCTCCGCGTCTCGCCCGACCAGCTGCGTCGCACGCCCACGACCGGGGAAGGTCCCGACGATCGGTAGTCGAGGTCAGCATCTGCCGAGAAGCGGAATGGCGTCCCGCTCCTCCATGGTCAGCACCGCGGCACCCACGTCAGAACCCCGTTGTCCACGTCATGTTGAGACCTTCCGGGCGGTGATGGACTCTTGTAGAACCTTCGCGCCGGTACGCCCCGGGGTCTGCGCCGTCAGCGGCCATTTGCAGGTTTGGCTAGCAGGCAGATCGCCCTTCCGGCTAGCTTCAATGCCCGAGGGGATGCCGGGCGGTTGTCCGGGAACGTCGGCCTCCCTGCCCCTGGTGCTCGAACCGCCGCCGAGCGCGGGGCGGGAGACGTCGCTGCTCCCGGCGCACCGGGCGCGAACGACCGAGATGTGGTGAGAAGGAGGAGTAGCAGCTCAGGCCAGATTTCTGGTCCACAGATGACCGGGTAGCGCTGCGCGTCGGCGTGCAGTCTTCAGAGGAACGTCACCCGGGTCGCTTCCTGCTTGCCTTGGGCGAAACCGGCACGGGCGGCGGGGATGCGGGTCGCCGGATCCATCTGGTTCGTACCCATCGCTGCTCGGGAATCGGCGTCCGGCGTGATCACCTCGACGTGGCTGCCCTGCTTGCGTAGGGCCTCGACCTGGCTAACCAGGTCCACGCCCCATTCCGGTGGCCTGCGCAGGCCCTCGAACTGGCCTTCCGGTGCTGTCCCGCTTCGCCCGCCCAACGGCGAGAGCACGACGACGTTCCCATAGCCTGAGGCGAGGTCGGCATTGTCGGGGGAGCGCACGCCACCGTCGATGTAGCGCACGCCGTTGATGCTGACGGTGGGGACCAGACCGGGCAGCGCAGTGCTCGCGGTGACCGCGTCCACCAGCTCGACGCCAAAGTCGCGCTCGAACGCAGCCAACTCGCCGGTGTGCGCGTTGACGGCGACCACGATCATCGGCCTGTCCGGCCATTCGGGGCGAGGCAGCCGGGCGGCGACGATTGCGCGCCGCTGTCCCGCCCCGGGTCCGAGTATGGCGTCGCTCTCCAACCCGAACGCGCCCATCGCACGTCGCAGGTCGGCTGGCGAGGTGGCGGCGGAGCCGATGGCCCTCATCCGCTCGAACACCGTGGCCATCGGCAGGGACGGTGGCTGCTCCCGGTTCTGTCCGACGGGTCGAACCGGCGGGGACAGTACCGAGGCCAACAGTTCGGCCGGCGGTATACCGCTGCGCACCTGCACTGCCGCGGTGGCCCCGGCCGAGGTGCCGACCACCAGATCGGCGGTCTCTGTCAGATCGAGACCGGCTTCGGCCAGGCCTGCGATGATGCCGATCTCCCACGCATTTCCGGCAGCCCCACCACCACCGAGAACCAGAGCAACGTCGTGAACCATCTGCCCCACTATCTCAGCCCATGGACACTCCCGCACCCCCTGCGATCAGTAGCCCATCGAGTCTCTCCAGCTCAGTCGCCGCTCACCCGGCGCCACCGAAGCGCCGTGGTGCTTCAGCGTCGAAAGCACGGCCCAGGCGGTAGTACCAGGCTCCCGTGGTGAACAAGCCGCCCGCCTCCAGCTCGGCTGCCACGGGTGCCGGCGGACGTCCCGCCAGCACGTCGAGCATCAGCGGTCGTCGATCCCGAGAGGCATCGACTTCGGCTACTGGTAGGCCAGATCAGGGTCCTCGGCGGCGATCCGAGCGATCGCTTCGTCGTATCGCCCATCACGTAGCCAACCTGCGGCCTTGATCCCATCGCACAGCTTCGCGCTTACGATTGGAGGAACCGCTCCTCGAGCTCGTCGAGCCAGTCCTCGCTCAGGTGCTCTTCACCCGCCCACAAGCAGTCGCAGCTGATCGACTGCCGGCGACAACAGGGGCAGAGCTCGACGTCGCAGCCGTGATGGTGCACGCCGCCGATCGGCACGCCGCAGTCGCCGCAGGGGTGACGGACCCTGCGGTAGCCGAGTTCGGTTCCGTACCGGACCGGCAGATACGTCGTGCCGTCGATCACGATCGCGTCCTCGACACAGCTCACCTCGGAGAGCATCTCCTGTTCGCAGTTGCTACATACCGCCATCCAAGTCCTCCCGTCTGATGGGTTCGTTGCCCCTGTTCCGTGTCTGGTGTCGCACGCCACGACGGTGGCGTGAGCGCGCACTTGCGGTTCCGCCTCGCGTTGCACGTGCGTTCCGGTCATCGCTGGTCGGCGCCGCGGTCGTCGTCGATGCAGCTCTGCATTGGCGGATCCGGCGACGTCGTGGCTCGGGTGACCCGGCCTGGGTGGCGCGGGTCCTCCGGTGCTACAAATGCACGCTTTCCGCTCCCCTCGACGAGTCCCCAGCCGTGGTTGGTCTTGAGGCGGTGATGGTGGGGACACAGCCGATCGCACAGATCGAAGACGGTCACCTTGATGCGCGCCCAGTCCTCGCGATGGTCGTTCTGCAGGCCGGTTCGCTGGCCACAGCCGCTCGCCGCGCAGGTGGGATAGAGGAACTGAAGCGCCGAGACCTGCGCGACGTTCGGGCGACGGCGGCGGCGGTAGACACCGAGCACCTGAGAGCTCTTTGTCAACACACCGACGACGAAGGCGTTGTCGTTGGCGACGAGCTCCTCGATCACAGAGACCGGTACCGGCCCGTAGCCGGCGATCTCGCACAGCTCACCTTCGATCGCGACGCCTCTCAGCAAGGTGTCGAGATCGACGCGGATCATCACCTGAACGGGGCTCCCGGCGAGCTTGCGGCCGCGTCGCTTCGGCGAGGAGCGCCCTGTTAAGGGGGCCTCCGGTGCATCCGGACGCGCCACAGGCCCACGACCTACGGGTGGCGGCGCGGGAGACGACGCGGTGGGCGATCGATCCAGCTCGCGCGGGCAGAGCGTCTGCGGCTCGCCCGGGTCCTCTTCGAGAAGCGACAGCAGGTCGGGGATCGAAACGGCGTTCGAGGTCGCGGCGCGGTACTCGCGGCCAGACGACTCGGACACCGGCCCGGACCCGTCGGGCTGTGCGTCACGGGCCCGGCCCTCCCGGCAGGCGAGCAGCTCGGGATCGAGCTGAGGGAACAGGCCGAGCTCGAGCAGGTCCAAGAGGCCGAGTTCGCCTTCTTTTCCGGCGGCGATCTCGGCCATCGCCACGAGCGCGTCGTAGGCGAGCGCCTCGAAGTTGTCGCGCACCTCACCTTGCTCGCGCAGCACCGCCAGGCGGCGCCGAATCGGGTCGAGCATGCGCCACATGCTGGCTCCGTCCTGGATCTCGCCGTAGAGGTGAGCCTGAAGCGCCCCGTCGCGATCCGACCAGCGCCTGAAAAAGCGCCGGGCGCGGATGGCCTTACGTCGCGCCTCGGGATCACTCGCCGCGGCCTTGATGCGCGCCACCTCCGCGTTCAGCTCACCGAGAGAGCTGGTACGGGCCTTATCGATCAGCTGCTGCGCCTTCTCGGGGTTGGCCTCGGCGCCCTCGGCGATGATCGCTTGCTGCTCGGGCGAGAGCTCACCAGAAAGCGCCGCCTTGGCGACCTCGGGCTGCTCAGACAATCGCCGTCCGGTCTCGAGGGTGCGCCTGGCAGCGGACGGGCTCGTCCTTGTCTTCCTGGCGAGCTCGTCGACAGCCGAGCGGTAGCCGTCATTCCTCCACGAACCCGCTTCTGCGGCGCGCGCCGCTGCCAGGGACTTGAGCGATGCGAGGCTCGCCTCCATCTCGGCGCACAGCAGCATCGCCTCGCCCGCCTGGGCACAGCTCAGAAGGCTTGTGTCGAAGCCGGCGGCGTAGGTAACGATCGCGTCTCGCAGGCTGTGCAGGTCCACGCACATGGCATCGCCGAGCTCGAAGCCGCGCCAGGGCGCGGCAACCACCGGAATGGCCGGCTCGCACCGGCGAGACGCCCGACACCCGGAAGCGTCGAACAGGTGTTCGTAGCGTAGAGCCGGGACGGCTCGATGTCAAGGCACGACCCGACGGGCGTCTTCGTCTTCGCCACGAGGCACTTCCCTCTGTCTATCTGGCCTGGTCAACGAGCTTGAGGACTCGTCGCTGCCCGTCGGTCAGGTTTGGCTACCGCTTCGGGCAACGCTGCGATGGCGTTTCGGGCGGATCGAGCAGGCCGTCCCGGACGGCACCCCGTTCAGGTCTCGCATCCGCTCGGCAGCGAACCGAAGACGTATCCTGAGCTCCCCGAAGGCGAACTGGATCGGATTGTGGTCGGCGCCTACATCACGACGATCGAGTGACTCTCGGCGGGGTCCCGGCGATCTCGACGACGAGCGGCCCGGCTGCGCGCAGTCCGATTCGCCGATCTCAGGTAGTGCAGGTCCAGTGTCCCGTGATCTCGAGCTGCTGGTTGTTGGTGTTGGTAAAGCTGGCCGAGATCGATCCCGTAGTGCCCTTGCCGTGGATGGTCACGGTGCCCTTGTCGGCGAAGAAGTGGTCGTTCTGAACGGCGGAGAAGTTCGTGCCCTTCGGCATCGCGGAGAATTCGGTGGTCGGGTGGGCGATCGGCGAGCCACTGAAGTGGAACGTGCCGTTGTGCGTCTCGTCGATCGTGAGGTCCCAGCTCACCACGTCCTTGGTGAAATGGGTGATGGTGCCGACGAGGTCGTCCACATCGACCTGGCCGTTTCCGTTGAGACAACCACCGTACCGCCCGTTGTGCAGCGTCCCTGAGCCCGCCCCCGTGACCTTCAAGGAGTACGACGCAGTCGTCGACGCCGCTGCGAGCACGGCGCCCCCCATCACGAAGAGGAGCGAAGCGGCCGCGATCATCGCCCTTGCCGTGACACCTGCCCCCCGTGCTCGTGGGATGCAATGTCCTGCTGGCATCTGCTCGTCCCTTCGCTCACCGGCCTCGAGTAGGCCACCGACGCTGCTGCTGCAGCTGTCTCGTGCAGGGAGAGACTAAACGACGAGAGGATGGCGCACCGTCGAGACACAGCCCGCCACCTGCACCCCCCGCTCCTGCGCGATCGAACGCGCACGGGCAGTCGTTCCCGCACACCCTCGGTCGCACCTCGCCGGCGTCTGACCCGGCCGTTCGCGTTGCTTCCCAGGACGAGGACGCCCCAGAACGGCGCTTGCAAAGGCGCGAACCACGGGTTCGAATCCCCTCGGGAGTGCAGCCCAGAGCCTCGGCCCCATTTGGCGGACCGAGGACTTCCGAGAGCTGGCCAGCGTCGCGGGCCGTGCTATTGGAGCCCTGACCGCACCGACGTGATGCGCTGCGTGTTGAAACCGAGCCAATGCATCCGGCCCATGTACCGCGCATGCTCGACTTTGATGCAGCGGTCCATAATGACCGTCACACCGCTGCCGTCTGCGATCCTCGCTCCCTCCTCGTTGATGACGCCGAACTGGCACCAGAGCGCACGTGCTCGGATGGCTACGGAGTCCTGGGCGATCCCGGGGAGGGCGCTGGGGCGCGGAAGACGTTCACGATGTCCACCGGCACGGGCACGTCCTCAAGTCGGGCATAGCACGTCTCGCCGAGGATATCGGTCTCGCGCGGGTTCACGGGTACCACCCGGTAGCCGTGCCGCTTGAGGTAGTAACCGACGAAGTAGCTGGCCCGAAGCTCGTTGCTCGACAACCCGACGACGGCGATCGTCTTCGAGGTGCGGAGCAGTCGTTGGATCGTCAACGGGTCCTGGTAGCCGGCTAGATCGGTCACGCAGTGGCTGCTCCTGCCACGCTGGCGACGCGCTCGAGGCCCTGCCCCAGATCCCAGATCAAATCGTCGAGCGACTCGAGGCCGACCGATAGCCGCGTCGTCCCCGGCCGAACGCCGGCCGCCTGCAGCTCAGCGTCGCTGAGCTGGCGGTGCGTCGTACTAGCGGGGTGGATGACCAAGCTCTTCGCGTCACCAACGTTGGCCAGATGGGACCAGAGGGTCAAGCCGCGGATGAGCTCTTGCCCGCCCGCTCGGCCACCGGCGCAGTCAAACGAGAACACCGCACCGGCGCCGCGGGGCAGGTATTTTTCCACGAGCGGCCGGTACACGCTCGTGGCGAGGCCGGGGTACGTGACATTCGATGCCAGCTCGTGCGCGTCGAGGAACTCGGCGACGGCAACCGCGTTCTCGACGTGGCGCTGCATCCGCAGTGACAGCGTCTCGAGGCCCTGCAGGAAGAGGAACGCGTTGAACGGTGACAGCGCGCCACCGAGGTCGCGCAATGTCTCGGCACGCAGCTTCATCAAGTAACCATAGGTCCCGAACGTCTCGTGGAACATCAAGCCATGGTAGGCCGGCGACGGCCCGGCCACGACGGGGAAGCGACCGTTTGACCAGTTGAAGGTGCCCGCATCCACGACTATGCCGCCAATGCTCGTCCCATGGCCGCCGATGAACTTGGTTGCCGAGTGGACGACGATGTCGGCGCCCCACTCGAACGGGCGGCACAGGTATGGCGTGGCGAAGGTATTGTCCACGATCAACGGCAGGTCGTGCCCGTGGGCTACCGACGCCACCGCCTCGATGTCCAGGACGTTGCCGCCGGGGTTGCCTATGGTCTCTGCGAAGAACGCCTTGGTGTTCGGGCGGACTGCGCGCCGCCAGGCGTCGGTGTCGTCAGGGTCGACCCATGTCAGCTCGACGCTCATCTTGCCGAGGAGATGCTTGAGCTGGTTGACCGTCCCGCCGTAGAGCGCTGACGATGAGACCATGTGGTCACCGGTTTGCAGCAGCGTGAAGAGCGCGGCCGCTTGCGCCGCGATGCCGCTCGAGAAGGCGACCGCCCCGCAGCCACCCTCCAGGTTGGCGACGCGCTCCTCGAGCACGGCGACGGTCGGGTTCATGATCCGGGAGTAGGTGTTCCCGTACTCCTGCAGGTTGAAATAGGCCGCCGCCGATTCCGGGTCTTCGAAGACGTAGCTTGTCGTTTGGAAGATCGGCACGGCCCGCGCCCCCGTATTCGGATCCGGCCGTTGGCCCGCGTGCAGTTGGCGTGTCTCGAACCCGAAGGCGCGGCTGTCCTCGGGCTCAGGGAAGGAACCGGCAACCGACGGCTTCATAGCGTCAGTCACCTGCCGGCTCCGGCATCGTCCAGGAAGTGACGAATATAGGGCGTCTGCTGCGCCTCCTCCAGCAAGAAGCAGTCGTGGCCGTAGGGTGCCTCGATCACGTGGCATGTGACCGGCTTGTCCAGCGCCAGGAGAGCGCGTTCGATTTCTCGGGACGCCACGGGTGGGTAGAGCCAGTCAGAGCTGAACGCGATCAACAGCGTGCGGGCCATGACGGGTTCGAGCGCCAGCGTCAATGACCCACCGCCGTGCTGGCGAGCAAGGTCGAAATACGTCAAAGCACGCGATGTGTATAGATAGGTATTCGCATCGAAACGCCTGACGAACGAGTCGGCCTGATGATGGAGGTAACTCTCGATCTCGAACTCCGGCTCGGTGATGGTGTAGTGAACATCGTCAGCAAACTGCAGCCGCCGGCCGAACTTGTCGCCCAGCGCCTCTGCGGAGAGGTACGTGATGTGGCCCACCATCCGGGCCACGCCCATTCCGGCATCAGGCGTGCGGCCCGTGCCGTAATAGTGGCCACCTTGCCAGGCGGGGTCGCGCATGATGGCGTCACGGGCGATCGCGTTCCAGGCCAAGCCTTGGGGGTGGAGAGCGTGGGTGCTGGCAATGGCGACGACCGCATCCACTTGGTCAGGGAACAAGATGGCCCATTCGAGCGCCTGCATGCCCCCGAGGGATCCGCCCGCTACCGCCGCCAGCCGGGAGACGCCGAGCTCGTTGATGAGCGCGCGTTCGGTCCGGACCATGTCCGCCACGGTGATCACGGGGAACCCTGTGCCGTACGGCTTGCCGGTCACCGGGTCGAGCGACGACGGTCCGGTAGTCCCCCGGCACCCGCCGAGCAGGTTGGTCGAGATCACGAAGAATCGGTCGGTGTCGAACGCCTTGCCGGGACCGATCATCCCGTCCCACCAGCCGAGCGACTTGGCCGCCCGGCCGTCGCGCGCCTCGGCGGCGAACCCGTCTCGGGTGCCTTCCTCGGGCGGTGTCTTTGACACACCGGCGGCGTGGGCGTCGCCGCTGAGCGCGTGGCACACCAAGATGACGTTGTCGCGTCGCTCGTTGAGGGTGCCATAGGTCTCGTACGCCACACGGACCGGCTGCAGCTCCCGACCGCAATCGAGCAGCACAGGCCGCGGCAGGTCGAGATACTGGGTCTCTACGACGCCGACAGACCCCGCCACCTGCGTCGCGGCCGCCGCTCTGGGTGCGATCATGCCTCCCTCCATCCAGGGCGGCGTATTGTACAGTCTCCCCATCGAGGCAATAGAGAAGCTGTCCAAGTCGGCATCGTGAAAGCCAGAGGGAGGGCATCAGCGACATGACCACGGTCACCAATGGAGTCAACGTACAGGCGCTGCTCGAGGCCCGCGAGGTGCTCAAGGACGCGCCGGAGGCTGCTCAGTTCACCTGGAGAGCCAAGTCCCGGTGGCAGAACGGAGTGCACAGCCAGACAAGTATTCAGGATTTCTTCGGCCTCGGGGGGGAGCAGAGCCACAAGACCGAGGCTGTGTTCGATGCCGACCACCCCAAGATCTTCGCGGCTGAGGACAATGGCATCACCCCCATTGAGTACCTCCTGGTCGGACTGGCTAGCTGCCTGACCGCGGGGGTGGCCTCCGTGGCGCAAAACCGGGGTATCCAGTTGCGCTCGGTCGAGGCGACGGTCGAGGGCAGCCATGACATTCGCGGCATCCTTGGTGTCGACAGCGATGTCCGCAACGGGTTCAATGACGTGAAGGTGACCTTCACGATCGACGCGGATGCCTCCAAGGAGGAGATCGAGGCGCTGGTGGCCCAGTCCCAGAAGCGCTCTGCGGTGTTCGATGCCCTGACCAACCCGACGAACGTCACCGTCGAGGTCGCCTGAGAGGTCGAGACCCCGAGAGGTCGAGACCCTGAGAGGTCGAGACATCGAGCGTACCGCCGCTGTCGTCGTCGGTGCGGGCCATGCTGGCCTGGCCGCAAGCTACTTCCTCAACGAGCGTTCGGTCGACCACGTCCTGCTCGAGCGGGGAGACGTCGCGGACTCGTGGCGCACACAACGCTGGGACTCACTGCGGCTGCTGACGCCAAACTGCCTGACCCGGCTGCCTGGCCACCACTACGAAGGTCGCGATCCCGACGGCTACATGTCGAGCACAGAGCTAGTCGAGTTCATCGAGGCGTTTGCCAAGATGACAGGCGCTCCCGTACTTGCCGAGGCGAACGTCACCTCCTTGCGGCCCGGGCCTGACGGATACCACGTCATGTCGAGTCGTGGCGAGTTCGACTGCCGGGCAGTGATCATCGCCAGCGGCGCCTGCAACCTACCAACGGTGCCGACGTTCGCCAACGCGGTGCCCGATTCCATCGAGCAACTGACTTCCTTCGACTATCGCAACCCGGACCACGTGGCCGAGGGCGGCGTACTTGTCGTGGGAGCGTCCGCCACCGGTGTGCAGCTGGCGGCGGAGCTGCAGCGCTCGGGGCGCCCGGTGTCGCTCTCAATAGGGGAGCACGTGCGGTTGCCCCGTACCTACCGTGGGCGTGACGTGCTGTGGTGGATGGACGCCTCGGGCATCTGGAACCAGCGGTACGACGAGATCGACGACCTGGCCCGGGCCAGACGGCTTCCCTCGCCCCAGCTCGTCGGCACACCCGAGCGGAACACGATCGACTTGAACGCGCTCGGCGCCATGGGCGTCGAGCTCGTCGGCCGCTGGGCGGACGTACGTGATGGCCGCGCCCTGTTCTCGGGCGGCCTGCGTAACATGTTCACCCTCGCCGACCTCAAGATGGGGCGCCTGCTCGACACCTTCGACGCATGGGCTCGGGATCATGGGCACGACGCCGACGTCGGCACTCCCGAGCGATTAGAGCCGACCCGTGTGCCAGAGACGGCCCGATTGCAGCTTGACCTGCGCAGCGGCGAGATCCGCACGATCGTGTGGGCGACGGGGTTCCGCCCCGATTACCAGTGGCTCGACGTGCCCGTGCTCGATCAGAAAGGCCAGCTACGTCACGACGGGGGCGTGATCGACAGGCCGGGGCTCTATGTCCTGGGACTTCCCGTGCTACGTAGGCGCAAGTCCACTTTCATCTGCGGGATCGAGGACGACGCTCGTGAGGTGGTCGATCACCTGGTGCGATATCTGGCCGTGAATCGACGAGCATGATCGCACCCGCCGCGAGCCCGGGGATGAGGTCGCAGCTCGCGATCGGGGAGGTTTGAAGCCAGGTGCTGGCCGTGGGTGAACGGTCCGATCCGAGCGTCAACGAGGTCGAGAACGCGCCGCTGCCCATCCGTGAGGTTTGAAAGCCGCCCCATCAGGGGTGCAGCGCTCTTGAACGGAAGTCGGCCGAGGCTCACCGACAAGGACGATGTGACCGGAGTGACACCGTCGTAACGATCACGGAACGCTCCGGCGCGAGCATGTACCTCCATGGGTCATCAGCAGAGCCGATGCGACCGATGCACGAGCCGCGGTGATCCCTACGTTGCTGCCATCAGGCCATGCTGAGCCACCGCGTGCCGCCGAAGCGGATCGCCCGGTACGGCGTCGCCTTGCTGTCCACCCTCGGCCTCCTCGGCGTGATCGCAACAATGGTCGCCGTCGCCCGTGGGCAACCGTCGAGCCTCGGATTCGGTTCAGGACCGGGGGTGCGGGTGTCAGCGGTGCTCTCTTGCGCCGATGGCGTCGGCGGTCTCGTCGTCGGCGGTCTCGTCGCGAGTCGTCGTCCGCGCCACCTGTTCGGCTGGCTGCTCCTTGCGATGGGCGCCGAGTTCACCTTGACCCGCGCCGTGTCCGCGTTCGCCAGCGACGCGTATGCGCACTCGCGCCATCCTTCAATACTGGCGCAGGTAGCGCTCGTTGCCACCGCGCCGATCACCGCTATCACCTTTGTCACCGTCCCGTTGCTGATGGCGGTCTTTCCGACCGGTGTCGTGAGCGGCCGCTGGCGCCGACTCATCCTCTGGTTCGGCGCTGCCGCCCTCGCCGTCGACGTCCTTGCCAGCGTGTTCAATCCTGGGCTCGAGCCCGGCTCGTCTGCCGTCGGTTACGTGAACCCGATCGGCTTCCGAAGCGCCAGCGGCGTCATCCATCGCGCCGTCGTGATCGCTCCTTCCGTGCTGGCGGCGCTCAGCCTGATCGTTGTCGGCGATGTCGTCATGCGCTGGCGGCGTTCGAGCGGGATCGTCCGCCAGCAGATGAAGTTCTTCGGCTATGCGGCAATCCTCGTTGTCGTCCTCTTCGTCGCATTGGTCATCTTCCAGGGGAGGCTGCCGGACCTGGCCCAGGACAGCTGGCCGATCGGGTACCTCGTCGGACTGAACGGCTTGGCCGTGGCGACCGGCCTTGCCGTCTACCGGTTCGGCCTGTACGAGATCGACCGATTGATGAGCCGGACAGTCACCTACGCCCTCGTCACGGGACTGCTCGTCGGGCTCTACATCGGGACGGTGACTTTGACGACGAAGGTGCTCCCCCTGCAATCACCGGTCGGGGTCGCCGCGTCGACGCTCGTCGCCGCCGCGCTGTTCAACCCCCTACGCAAATCCGTCCAGCGCCTGGTTGATCGCCGCTTCAACCGACGCCAGTACGATGCCGAGGCGACGATCAGCTCCTTCACCGCTCGCTTGCGCGAGGCGGTCGACCTCCCGGCCGTGCAGCGTGACCTCCTCGCCACCGTGACGGAGGCGTTCGAGCCTTCGCATGCGACGTTATGGATGCAACGGCGCGGGCATCACGGAACCGGTCGGCACGCCGCAGGCCCGCTGACCGATCAGCCGGCACTGATCGAGCGATGACGCGGCAGTCGTGGCGCTCGGCGGAACGGTCACGACTGCAACGAGGCCCGATTCGGCCTGGTCAGCCAGTCAGCTAAATCGGTGACGTGACGCTGACCGATAGAGGGTGCCGGCGCTCGCCCCGCGGCAAGCACGGCGGCGACGCGATGCATCAAGGTCTCGGAGCGTCGGCGAGGGCGTGACGGCTACGACCACCGCTCATGGCGACCCAGCCGTTCGCGGCGCGGCGAGCTCGTCGCGTCCGTCGCCCAGTAGGAGTTCCGATCGAGACCCCGGACGTGCGCGAAGCTGCCCGGTCATGGCGATGTCACCAGCGCTCAGCGCGCTCGAGAGCTCGCCGTTGCCCGTCCGTCAGGCTGTGAAAGGCGTCCTCTGGCGAGATCGGACCGACACGACCTACCCTGTGGAGCGGAGTTGCCACCGTCACGAGGTCGTGCTGCTCAACCGGCGAGGAAGTCGAGGAGTGCCCTGTTGACCTCCTCGGGGTGCGTCCAGCCGATGTTGTGCGGGCCGCCTTCCACCTCGACGAAGCGGATGTCGCGTACCAGCTCGGGCAGTCGCCGACCTGTGGCGTCGATCGGCAGGATGCGGTCCTCGGTTCCTTGAACGACAAGCAGCGGGACGTCGATCTTGGGCAGGTCGGGACGAAAGTCCGTCAGCCAGGTCGGCACGCACGCCAAGGTCGCGTAGGCCGACGAGGCGGCGGCCACCTGGAAGCTCGCGTTCCAGGCGTCGTCGCTGATGCGCGTCCCGCGAAGCTCGTCGACGTTGTAGAAGTTGTCGAAGAAGAACTTGAACCACGCGTAGCGGTCCGCCTTGATCATCTGCTCGAAGCCGTCGAAGACGCTCTGCGGGAGGCCCTTCGGGTTGTCCGGCGTCTGGAGCAGGAACGGCGGGATGGGCCCGAACAGCGCGGCCTTCTCGACCCGGTCGGAGCCATAGGTACCGAGATAGCGCGTGACCTCGCCGGTCCCCATCGAGAAGCCCGCGAGGACCATCCCTCGCAGGTCGAGCTGGTCGATCAGCGCCTTCAGGTCCGCGGCGAAGGTGTCGTAGTCGTACCCGACGACCGGCTGGCTCGAATGCCCGAACCCGCGCCGGTCGTAGGTGATCACGCGCTTGCCGGCGTCGAGCAGCACCGGCAACTGCTTCTCCCAGGAGTGCCCGTCGAGCGGATAGCCGTGGATGAGCACGACGGGCTGGCCCGAGCCGTGGTCCTCGTAGTAGATGTCGATGCTCCCGGAGTTCTCCTTGCTCACAGTGACGTACGGCATCACGCCTCCTCTGTCGTCTGACCTACGGGCGACCGAAACCGTCAGCAGAGCGCGATGCCACGACGGGCTCGCCCTCCGCAGGCACCTCGTCGTCCCTCACCGCGATCCGATCCCCGGCCGCGGTCCGATTAATCTCCGGCCGCAGTCCGACCAACCTCACCCGATCCGGGTGGTACGCAGCCCTCATCCGCGTCCTCGGCATCGGTCGCGCAGCCCCCATGGTCCCGAGCGGTGGCTGCCGGTCATACTTGCGGCGTGGCAGCATCCACTCCGCGGCCGGCGCGGCACGTCGGCATCCTCCTCTTCGACGACGTCGAGGAGCTCGATGCCGTCGGGCCGTGGGAGGTTCTTGCTGCGTGGGCGCGCAGCTTTCCCGAGGACGGCTACGAGGTCTGCTGCCTTTCGAGCGACGGGGCGCCGGTGACCGCCGCCAAAGGCCTCGTGCTCGCCGCTCACCGGTCACTCGCCGACGCACCCGCGCTCGACGTGCTCGTCCACCCCGGTGGGAGCGGCACACGGCGGCTGCTGCGCGATCCGGCGCATCTCGACTGGGTGCGGTCCCAACGGGCGATGGCGCCACTCCTCACGAGCGTCTGCACGGGCTCGCTCGTCTATGCGGCGGCAGGCCTGCTCTCCGGCCGTCCGGCGACGACCCACTGGAGCGCCTTCGACGAGCTGATCGAGCTCGACCCGACCATCGAGCCGAGGCGTGAGGATCGCTTCGTCGACGACGGTGACCTCGTCACCAGCGCGGGAGTGAGCGCCGGCATCGACATGGCGCTGCACCTCGTCGACAGGCTCGCCGGGCGCGACCATGCCCGCGCCGTGCGGCGGCAAATCCAGTACGACCCGGCGCCGCCCGTCTGAGGCTCGTCTCGGCGACGGAGACCTCTCGGCAACGAGCAGCGGCCCCGGGTTGCGCTCGTGATGGCCGCCCAGCGTGCCTCAACGGTTACGGCCGTCCAGCGTGCCTCAACGGTTACAGAGGCGACCCGTCCTCGCCACCGCGGGCGCGCGTGCTCGCCTCCGTGATCGCGCGAGGCTGCCCCGGTGAGCTCGCTGCGGGTGCTCGTCACCGGCGCGTCCGGGTACGTCGGCGGTCGTCTCGTCCCGGGCCTGCTCGCCCGTGACTGCGAGGTCCGCTGCCTCGCCCGCACGCCGGCAAAGCTCGACGCGGCGCCGTGGCGAGACTCGGTCGAGGTGGTGCCCGGTGACGTCGGCGGCAACCTCACGGCGGCGATGGCGGGGGTCGACGTCGCCGTCTACCTCGTCCACTCGATCGGTCAGGGAACCGGCTGGGCGCAACGCGAGCAGCGCGACGCGGCGAGCTTCGCCCGTGCCGCCGCAGCGGCAGGGCTGCACCGCATCGTCTACTTGGGAGGCCTCGGCAGCGATGCCGACCAGCTGAGCCGGCACCTGCAGAGCCGTCACGACGTCGGCGCCTTGCTGGCCTCGACCGGGGTGAGCGTCGTCGAGCTGCGCGCCGGGGTGATCATCGGCTCGGGCTCAGCGAGCTTCGAGATGCTGCGCTACCTCGTCGAGGTGCTCCCGGTCATGGTGACGCCACGCTGGGTCGACACGAGCTGCCAGCCGGTCGCCGTCACCGACGTCGTCGAGTTGCTCACCGCCGCCGTCACGGCACCCGGCGAGCTCGAGGGCGTGTACGAGATCGGCGGCCCAGACGTCGTCAGCTACGCGCAGATGATGTCGCTCTACGCCGAGATCGCCGGTCTCGCCCGCCGCCGCCTGATCCGCGTGCCGCTGCTCACACCGGGCCTCTCGTCGCACTGGGTGGGCCTCGTCACACCCGTACCGGTCCCGCTGGCGCGCGAGCTCGTCGAGTCCCTCGTCAACGACGTGACCGTGCAGGGCCGCTCTGCGACGGCCGCCTTCTCCGTCGAGCCGATGAGCCTGCGGGAGGCGATCGGCCGGGCGCTCGCCGCGACCGAGGAGGGCAACGTCCCGACGTCGTTCGTCGACGCCGACCTCGTCGTGTTCCGTCCGGTGCCCACCGATCCCGAGTGGGCGGGAGGCACGGTGCTCAAGGACGAACGGTCCGTGACGACCGAGCTCCGGCCCGAGGCGGTCTTCGGGGCGCTGGCGCGCATCGGTGGCGACACAGGCTGGTACGGCGGGGAGTGGCTGTGGCGCCTGCGTGGGCTGCTCGACCAGCTCGCCGGCGGCCCCGGACTGCGCCGTGGCAGGCGGCGTGACCTCGCGGTCGGCGACGCTCTCGATTTCTGGCGGGTGGAGGAGCTCGTCCCGGCTCGGCGCCTCCGCCTGCACGCCGAGATGCGCCTTCCGGGCGAGGCCTGGCTCACCTGGGACCTCGACCCCGTCGGGTCCGGCACGCGGGTCACACAGACGGCCACCTTCAGGCCGCGAGGCCTCCTCGGCCGGATGTACTGGCTCGCCGTTGCCCCCTTCCACCGACTGGTCTTTCCCGGGATGCTCGCCGGTGTGCTGACAGAGGCAGCGACACCGGGAGCGTGACGCGGCCCGGGGCAGCGTCGCCGCTGGGCGACTCGCCGCTGCAGTTCAGGGAGTCGCCGGCGCGCTCGCAGCACCGTCGGGACGGGCCCTCGCGCCGCCGACCGCGACCGCAACCGCAACCGCGACCGCCGGCGTGCCGGTCTCGGGGAAGTGGCACGCGACGAGTTGGGTCTGGTCGCCCTCGAGGACCGGCTCGACGGTCGCGCACAGCTCCTGCGCCTTCCAGCAGCGCGTGTGGAAGCGGCAGCCCGACGGCGGGTCGAGCGGGCTCGGGACGTCGCCCTGCAGGCGGATGCGGCGGCGTTGCGCCGTGGCGACGGGGTCGGGCACGGGGGCAGCCGACAGCAGCGCATGGGTGTAGGGGTGCCGCGGGCGGGCGTAGAGCACGTCGGCGCTGGCCAGCTCGACGATCTTGCCGAGGTACATCACCGCGACGCGGCTGGCGATGTGGCGTACCACCGACAGGTCGTGCGAGATGAACAGCAGGCTCGTGTGCTGCTCGGCCTGCAGGTCGGTGAGCAGGTTGACGATCTGCGCCTGGATGGAGACGTCGAGGGCGGACACCGGCTCGTCGGCGACGATCAGCCGCGGCCGCAGCGCGATCGCCCGGGCGATCCCGATGCGCTGGCGCTGCCCGCCGGAGAACTCGCTCGGGAATCGGTTGTAGTGCTCGGCCGAGAGCCCGACCTGCTCGAGCAGCGACTCGACGGCACGGCGCACGCCACCAGGCGGGTCGATCCCCTGGTAGCGGAAGGGCGACCCGACGATCGTCCCGACCGTGTGGCGGGGGTTGAGCGAGGAATACGGGTCCTGGAAGATCATCTGCACCTGGCGGCTCAGACGGCGCCGGTCGCGCAGCGCGCCCAGCCGCTCCGTGCCGTCGAAGACGACGTCGCCGGCAGTGGGGGCGAGCAGGCCGGCGAGCAGGTGCCCGGTCGTCGACTTGCCGCAGCCGGACTCCCCGACCAGGCCGAGGGTCTCGCCGCGGCCTATCGAGAAGTCGATCCCGTCGACGGCCTTGACCTGGGCGACGACGCGCCGGGCGAGCACCCCGCGGGTGACCGGGAAATGCTTGGTGAGCCGCTCGACACGGACGAGCTCGGCCGCGCCGCCGGTGCCGGCCGTGCCGGCGATGCCTGCGATGCCGGCCGTGCCGGCGATGCCTGCGATGCCTGCGACGCCGGCCGTGCCGTCGGTGCCGGCCGCGCCGCCGATGCCGGCCGCGCCGTCGGTGCCGCCGGTGCCGGGCGCGTCGCTCGCGCCGACCTCGCTCACGTCGCCGCCACCACCTGCTCGTCGCGCAGGCGTGCCCGCAACGCCGGCTCGAGATGGCACGCCACGGCATGCCCGGGTGCGCTCTCGGTGAGCAGTGGGCGCGCTGCGGCGCACCCACCGGCGACGAGCGGGGCGTAGGCGCAGCGCGGCTCGAAGGGGCACCCCGCCGGTGGGTCGATCAGGCCGGGCGGCAGACCGGGGATCCCGCGCAGCCGCTGCTCGCGCGGCCGGTCGAGGCGGGTCGCCGAGGCGAGCAGCCCCCAGGTGTAGGGGTGCTCGGGCGAGGCGAACAGCTCGGCGGTGGCGGCGCGCTCGACGACCTGGCCGGCGTACATCACGAGCACCTCGTCGGCGATGCCGGCGAGGATGCCGAGGTCGTGGGTGACGAAGATCACTGCCGTCCCGTATTCCCGCTGCAGGTCCGTGATCAGGTCGAGGATTGCGGCCTGCACGGTCACATCGAGCGCGGTTGTCGGCTCGTCGGCGACGAGCAGCTCGGGATTGCACGAGAGCGCCATCGCGATCATCGCCCGCTGGCGCATGCCGCCCGAGAGCTGGTGGGGGTAGTCGCCGGCGCGGCGGTCGGGTTGCGGGATGCCGACGCGACCGAGCAGCTCGACCGCCCGGGCATGAGCCTCGGCGCGGCTCGCCGGGCGCTTGGCCCGGAAGGCCTCGGCGATCTGCCAGCCCACGGTGTAATACGGGTTGAGGGCCGAGAGGGGATCCTGGAAGATCATCGCCATCGTCGCGCCGCGCAGCTCGCGTACGCGTCTCGGCGGTGCCGAGAGCAGCTCCTCGCCGTCGAGCCAGATCTCGCCGCTCGTCGTGCAGGTCTTCGAGCCGTTGAGCCCGAGCACGGCGCGGCTCGTGACGCTCTTGCCGCTGCCCGACTCGCCGACGATGCCGAGCGTACGGCCTCGTGCCAGCGAGAAGCTGGCGCCGTTCACCGCTCGCACGATGCCGTCCTGCGTGGCGAAGGACACGTGCAGGTTCCGGACCTCGAGGAAGGGGGCGCTCGCCGCGTCGCCTCCGCTCGCCGCGTCGCCGCCGCTCGCCGTCGCCGAGTCCCGCCCGGATCCGCCCGGGACCCAGGCAGGAGCCCCTGCAGGAGACCGCTCGTCGCCTCGCGCCTCGGCGGGGCCGGTCGTCGACATCGGCTCACACTACGCCGTGCGCTCACCTTGACGAAATGTGATGTGTGCTGCATCATGCACGACCATGGCCAACGGGACGACCTCGCTGCTGGTCGCCGACGCCCACAACGACCTGTTGATGCTGGTCCAGCACTTCTCGGCCGATCCGGGTTACTTCCGCCGCCACTGGCTGCCGCAGCTGCGCGCCGGCGGCGTGGGCGTGCAGGTGCTCCCCGTGTTCGTCGACGACTGGGCGGTGCCGGAGCTGGCGTTGCGCCAGACCCTGCGCCTCGTCGAGGCCGCCCACGCGACCTTCGACTCCTGCCCCGACGAGCTGGCGCTGTGCCTCGAGCCCGGCGACGTCGACGCCGCGGTCGGGAGCGGCCGCATCGCCGTCGTGCTCGCGCTCGAGGGCTGCCCGGCGATCGGCCCCGATGTCGAGCTGCTGCGCACGCTGTCCCGCCTCGGGGTGCGGATGGCCTCGCTCACCCACTTCGGGCGGAACACGCTCGCCGACGGGAGCGCCGAGGACGGCACGGGCGGCCGCCTCACGCGTGCCGGCGTGGCCGCGGTGGCACTGATGGAGGAGCTCGGGATCGTCGTCGACGTCTCCCACCTCTCCCTCGAGGGGACACGCCACGTGCTCGAGGTGGCGAGCGCGCCGGTGGTCGCCACCCACTCCTCGTGCCGCGCCCTTCGCCAGCACCATCGCAACCTGCCCGACGCCGAGCTCGAGGCCATCGCCCGCTCCGGCGGTGTGGTGGGGATCAACCTCTACCCTCCGTACCTGGCCGAGGAGGCGTCGATCGACTCCGTCGTCGACCACATCGAGCACGCCGCCAAGCTCGCCGGGATCGGGCACGTCGGCCTCGGCCCGGACTTCACCAAGGAGCTTGCCGAGACGCTGTACTCCGGCAGCCACCAGGTCGAGACCGGCGACCTCGCCTGGTCCACCCCCGGGCTCGAGGGGCCCGCCGACCTGCCGAAGATCGCCGAGGCGATGGCGCGCCGGGGCTTCGGCAACGAGGACATCGCCGCGGTGATGGGCGGGAGCTGGCGGCGCCTGCTGAACACCGCCATCGGAGCGGGCGCGGCGAGCGCCCGCCGGGAGGGCCGGCAGCCGGCGTGAGCACGGCGATCTTCGTCGGCGAGCGCGCTCCGTGGCGCGAGGACGGCGAACGGCTCACGAGCCGCTCGCAGCGGCGCCAGATCCTGCTGCGCTTCCGTGCCGACGGCTGGGCGATGGCCGGCCTCGGCCTGATCGTTCTCCTCGGCGCGGCCGCGCTCTGCGCCCCGCTCGTCGCCTCGCTCACCGGCCACGGGCCGAACGAGCTGTTCCCCTCGCAGGTGAACGCCGCCCTGGCGCTGCCGAACGGGCCGAGCGCACACTTTCTCTTCGGCGTCGACCAGGACGGGCGTGACGTGCTCGTGCGTTGCGTCTACGGGCTGCGTACCTCGCTCGAGGTGTCGTTGCTCGCCACCGCCATCGCCACCGCCGTCGGCGTGAGCGCCGGGATGGCCGCCGGCTACCTCGGCGGCTGGCTCGACACCTTCGTCTCGCGCTGGGCGGACGTCTTCCTGGCGCTGCCGGTGGTGCTGTTCGCGATCAGCATCTCGTCGGTCTGCTCGATCTCGACCCGTGGCTGCGCGGCGGGCACGATCCAGCCCGGCGTCGGGCTCGTGGTCTTCATCCTCGCCCTCTTCACCTGGCCCTACATCGCCCGCATCGTGCGCGGCCAGACGATCGCGCTGCGCGAGCGGGAGTTCGTGCGCGCCGCGCGCTCGCTCGGCGCATCGCGGGTCACGACGATGTTCCGCGAGATCCTGCCGAACCTGATGGCGCAGGTGATCGTCTACGTCACCCTGATCATCCCGAGCAACGTGCTGTTCGAGGCGGCGCTGTCCTACCTCGGCGTCGGCATCCCGCAGACCACGCCGTCGCTCGGCCAGATGCTCGCCGACGCGACCAACGGGTCGCTGTTCACCTACGCCTGGTGGATGATGGTCTTTCCCGGGGCGCTGCTCCTGCTCGTCACGCTCGCGTTCAACATGGTCGGCGACGGCCTGCGCGACGCGATCGGCAGCTGAGCGCCGGCGATCCGATGTGGCCCTACATCACCCGCCGCCTCGCTTGGACGGTCGTGACCATGCTCGTCGTCACGGCGATCACCTTCGTGATCTTCTTCGTGCTGCCCCCCGCCAGCCCGGCTGTGCTCTTCGCCGGCAAGGAGGCGACGCCGCAGCAGATCGCCGTCGTGGCCAAGAACCTGGGCCTCAACCACCCCGTGTGGATGCAGTACCTCCTGTTCCTCGGCCATCTCGTCGGCGGCGACCACTACGGGTGGCCCGGGCTCGGGTTCTCCTACGTGAACCACGCGCCGATCCGCTCGCTGATCGCCGGGCGCATCGTGGTCACGACGACGCTCGCCCTCGGGGCGGTGTTCGTCTGGCTCGCCATCGGGATCCCGGTCGGGGTGATCTCGGCGCTCAAGCGCCGCTCGCTGTGGGACCGCCTCGCCCTCGGGCTGACGCTGTTCTTCGTCTCCGCACCGGTGTTCTGGCTCGGCCTCGTCTTCTTGTGGCTGTTCTGGTACAAGCTCGGGATCGCCCCCGGCACGGGCTACTACTCCCCGGGGCAGTACGGGATCGGGCCGTGGCTCGGCCACCTGATCATGCCGTGGATCGTGCTCGCGCTCCTCTACGCCGCCTGGTACGCCCGGATGGTGCGCAGCTCGGTGCTCGACACCCTCGGCGAGGACTTCGTGCTCGCGGCCCGCGCCAAGGGGCTCTCGGAGTGGCGCGTGCTGATCCGCCACGTGCTGCGCGCCAGCCTGACGCCGACGCTGACCATGCTCGGGATGGACATCGCCGGGCTCGTCAGCGGCACGGTGATCGTCGAGGTCGTGTTCAACCTGAACGGCGTCGGCCAGTGGGCGATCGAGGCGATCGGCACCGACGACGTGCCCTCGGTCCTCGCCGTCACCATCCTCGGGGCGATCACGGTCATCCTCGCCAACGTCATCGTCGACGTGCTCTACGCCTACCTCGACCCGCGGGTGCACCTCTCGTGACCGCACCGCAGCCAGCCGAGACCAAGCCGCACCACGCCTGGAAGCACCGACTGCAGCAGCACACCGAACACCGACAAGAAGGGGGCACACGATGGGACAGCTCCACCACACGAGAGGTGCGCTGAGCCGGCACCGGGACCACGCCGGCGGCGCGCCGCTGAGCCGGCCGCACGGGGCGCTCAGCTCGTTCGCTCGCGCCGGCGCGGCGGCCGCCGTGGTCGCCGGCAGCGCGGCCGCGTTGCTCGGCGTCTCCGGCGCCGGCGCGACCGCGCACGCAGCCAGCGCGGTCCAGCGCGGCGGGGTGTACCGCACGGCGGTCTCGTCGTTCGGCTTCACCGACAACCTCGACCCGGTCGGCGAGACCCAGGTCGGCAATGCCTACGCCATCTACGACGCAACGCTGCGCACGCTCGTCGGCTACAAGCACCTCGACGGCGCGGCGGGCGAGCAGCTCGTGCCGGACCTGGCGACCAGCCTGCCGAGCCCGACCGACAACGGGCTCACCTACACCTTCCACCTCAAGCCGGACATCAAGTGGGGCCCGCCGGTCGACCGGGAGATCACCTCCTACGACGTCGCCTACGCCTTCACGCGCATGAACGACGTCAACCTCGCCGCCGAGTACCCCTACTACTACATCGGCGTGATCAAGGGCTTCACCGGTGCGGCGAAGTCGCTCGACAACACGATCTCGGGCATCACGACCCCGAACGCGACGACGATCGTCTTCCACCTGGTCAAGCCGACCGGCGACTTCTTGAAGCGCATCGCGATGCCGGCGGCGGCCCCGGTGCCACCCGAGGTCGCCAAGTGCTTCACCACGGCGGGCACCTACGGCCGGGACCTCATCAGCTCCGGCCCGTACATGATCCAGGGCGAGTCCAAGCTCGACATCTCGTCCTGCTCGACGATCAAGCCGCTGCCCGGCTACGACCCGACGACGCACCTGACGCTCGTGCGCAACCCGAACTACGTGCAGTCGACCGACACGACGCGGGCCAACTACCTGAACGGGATCGAGATCGGCATTGATCCGAACGTCTCGGACATCTTCGCCAAGGTGCAGCGCGGCGAGCTCGACGGCTCGTACGACGACCCGCCGTCGGCGACGGTGACGCGCCAGTACCTGATCAACGCGTCGCAACGGCAGTACTTCCACTCCGACCCGATCAACCAGGTCGAGGCGATCACGATGAACCTCGACGTGCCGCCCTTCACCGACGTGCACGTCCGCAAGGCCGTGGCCTGGGTGCTCGACAAGTCCGAGATGCTCACCGACCTGGGCGGCACGTCGCACTACGACATCGCCACCCACATCATCACCCCGACCCTGCCCGGCGGCCTGCCGGCGAGCTACGACCCGTATGCAACGCCGAACGAGCAGGGCAGCCTCGCCAAGGCCCAGGCGGAGATGCGCCTCTCGGCCTTCGACCCGTCCCACGACGGCAAGTGCGACGTCTCGGTGTGCAAGAACCTCGCCTTCGTCAACATCTCGCAGTTCTCCGGCGTCGACACCGTCGTCCAGCAGGACCTGGCCGAGATCGGCATCGACATCGTGCCGCGTGACCTCTCGGTGACGACGGCGTTCGACTCGCTCTTCACGGTGAAGGACCGCGAGCCGATGTCCGCCCTCGGCGGCGGCTACGCCGACTACACCGGCACCTACAGCTTCGCCGAGCCGAACTTCGGCAGCGCTGCGGTCGCCGGCCCGGTCGGTTGCTGCAACTACTCCAACGTCGGGCTGACCAAGGCCGACGCCGCAGCAGACCACGTGCCGTACCCGGCGACGGGCATCCCGAGCGTCGACCCGGAGATCAACCGCTGCGAGGCGCTCTACGGCTCGGCGCAGAACACGTGCTGGGAGAACTTCGACAAGTACATGATGACAGTGGTGATGGCCTGGGCGCCCTACGTCTGGGGCCGCAACATCGTGGTCACCGCCCCCGACGTCACCCGCTACGTGATGGACCAGGCGTCGAGCTCGATCTCGCTGACCCAGCTTGCCGTCGACAACAACATCACCGTCGCCGACCAATGAGCCTGACCGAAGACGAGCGCGCCGGCGCCTCCTCCGAGGGTGAGGCGCCGGCGGGGCAGGGACCGGGTCCGGGAACGGCCCGCGTTGCGCCGGAGACGGCGCAGCCGGGCCGCCGGCCCCCCGGCGCGGGGCGGCCGCTCGAGGTACGCGTCAGCTGGAACCTCGGCGTGACGATGCGCGACGGGGCGCGCCTGTCCGCCGACGTCTTCCACTCCGTCCTGCCCGGGCCGCGCCCGCTGGTGCTCGCCCGCACGCCCTACAACAAGAACACCCTCGAGTTCCACGCCCGGGGGGAGGCGTGGGCCGAGGCCGGCTACCACTTCGCGGCGATGGACGTGCGCGGGCGCGGTGACTCCGAGGGCTCCTTCGAGCCCTGGCGCAACGAGGGCCGGGACGGCTTCGACTCCATCGCCTGGTTGGCCCGGCAGGAGTGGTGCAACGGCGACGTCATCACCTGGGGACAGTCCTACCTCGGTTGCATCCAGTGGATGACCGCGCTCACCAAGCCGCCGGCGCTCAAGGCGATGATCGTCTACGTCACGCCGTCGGACCCCTTCGAGGACAACCCGACCGGCGTGCCGATCCCCTGGGAGCTGTGCTGGTTCCGCATGCTCGACGGCCGGGTGCAGCAGGTCGTGGAGGACGTCGACTGGCCCAGCTATGCCTGGCACCTGCCGTTGCTCACCATGGACGAGCACGCCGGCTACCGCAGCGAGCACTGGCGGCGCTTCCTCACCACGCCGATCACCGACGCCACGTACTGGGATCCTGTGCGCTTCCTGCCGCGCATCACCGAGGTCGACCTGCCGGTGCTGCACATCACCGGCTGGTACGACGACGTGCAACCGGGCACGATCCGTGCCTTCAGCGCCCTCACGGGCCCGAGCGTGGACGCGGGGGTGCGCGCCAAGCAGTCGATGATCGTCGGCCCGTGGGACCACCAGTGCACCCGCAGCCGAAGCCGCCGCCTCGGTCGGGTCGAGTTCGGCCCCGGCGCCGAGGTCGACCTGCCCGCCCTCGAGCGCGAGTGGCTCGCTGCGGCCCTCGCCGGCGAGCGCCCGGGCAGCGCCCCGGTTCGGATCTTCGTGATGGGGCGCAACGAGTGGCGCGACGAGCAGGAGTGGCCCTTGGCGCGCACCGCCTACACGGCGTATTACTTGTCGAGTGGGGGCCACGCCAACAGCTCGGCCGGTGACGGCGTGCTGAGCACGCTGGCGCCGGGCACCGAGGCGCCGGGCAACGGCGCCACGTCGGGGATCGGCGCCACGGCGGGCGCCGGCTCCGACCGCTACCGCTATGACCCCGCCGACCCGGTGCCGTTCATCAGCGACCACGCCTCCTCGTCGCAGATCGGTGGCCCCGACGACTACGCCGAGGTCGAGCGCCGACAGGATGTCCTCGTGTACTCGACGCCCGAGCTGAGCGAGGACCTCGAGGTGACCGGGCCGGTGCGGCTTCGCCTGTGGGCGTCGAGCTCTGCGCTCGACACCGACTTCACAGGCAAGCTGCTCGACGTCCATCCCGACGGGTTCGTGCAGCGGCTGTGCGACTCGATGGTGCGGGCGCGCTTTCGCGACGGCTACCGCAGCCCCGAGCGGATGCTCACCCCCGGCGAGGCGACCGAGTTCGACCTCGACCTGTGGAGCATCTCGCACGTCTTCCTCGCCGGGCACCGCGTGCGCCTCGAAGTGAGCTCCTCCGCCTTCCCGAAGTACAACCGCAACCTGAACACCGGTGCCCCGATCGCCACGGACACGACGGTGGTCGTGGCCGAGAACACCGTGTTCCACGACGCCGAGCGCCCCTCCCGGCTCGTGCTCCCGGTGATCCCGGCGAGCTGAAGATGACGCACGCCGCCGCCGAAGGCGAGCTCGTCCGGCCGAGCCGGTTGAGCGGGCTCGCCAAGGCCTCGATTCGCAGCCGCATCAACTCCGGCGAGATCGCCGTCGGCCAGATCTACTCGGTCCCCTCGATCGCCGAGACGCTCGGCGTCTCGGTGACCCCCGTTCGCGAGGCGATGCTCGACCTGGCCGCAGAAGGCATCGTCGAGGCGGTACCCAACCGCGGCTTCCGGGTCCTCGAGCTGACGCCGCGCGACCTCGACGAGATCTACGAGCTGCGGCTGCTGCTCGAAGTGCCGGCGACCGCGCAGCTTGCCACGCGCGGCCTGTCCGCGGAGCAGCTCGGCACCCTGGTGCGCCTCGCCGGGGAGATCGAGCGTACGGCCGAGGCGGGCGAGGGCGCGTCGTTCCTCGAAGCAGACCGGGCCTTCCATCTCGCGCTCTTGGAGGAGACGGGCAACCGGCGCCTCGTCGAGCTGGTGTCGCGCCTGCGCGACCAGGCGCGCCTGTACGGCGTGGCGCGCCTCGCCCGCGAGGGAGGCCTGCAGTCCTCGGCGCACGAGCACCGCCGTATCGTCGAGGCGATCCGTGCCGGTGACGCCGGCACGGTGACCGAGCTGCTCACCCACCATCTCCACCACACCCGCGGCATCTGGGCCGGCGTGGAGGAGACCGGGACGGCGTGAACGCCGTCCAACCGAGCTTCGTCGACGCCGCGACGCTGCGCAGGCTCGTCCCGATCCGCGACGCGATCGCTGCGAGCGCGACGGCCTTTCGCGCCCTCGCCCGGGGCGAGCTCGACAGCCCGCGCCGGGCGCGTCTGTCGCGCGAGCGGGCGCTGCTCATGTCCGCCGAGCACGTCTCGGGCTCTGCGGTGGTGAAGCTGATCAGCCTCGACGCCGACGGCTACTCGCACGGCCGCCCGAGCATGGACGGCGTCGTGGCGTGGCTGGAGGCCGGCACCGGGCGGCTGGGGGCGCTGATCGACGCCGCCGCCCACACCTCGTTGCGCACCGCCGCAGCCAGCGGGCTGGCGACGTCGCTACTTGCTCCGCAAGGCGCGGCGGTGCTCGCCATGCTCGGTGCCGGCGACCTCGCCGCCGACCAAGTAGCGGCGGTCCTCGCCGTTCGGCCGATCAGCGAGGTCCGCGTCTGGAGCCGGCGACTCGAGCGCAGCACGGCGCTGTGCGCCACGCTCGACAAGGAGCTCGCCGCCGGCATCGAGAGCTCGCGTCACGGCCCGCCCGGCCGCGCTGGTGGCGACCGGTTGGTGCGCTTCGTTCCTGCGCCGTCCAGCCGGGAGGCCGTGCGCGGCGCCGACGTCGTGTGCACCGCGACGCGGGCCGTTGCGCCGCTGTTCGAGCGCGGCGACCTGAAGGGCGAGGCGCACGTCAACGCCGTCGGCGCCTACCGACACGACATGTGCGAAGTTCCCCCGGCGGCCTTCGGCGCAGCGCGGGTCGTCGCCGTCGACCAGCTCGAGGCCGCCCTTGCCGAGGCCGGGGATCTCCGGCTGGCGCTCGACGCCGGTCTCATCGACCGCGACCGCTTGGTCGGCATTGCCGAGCTGCTGGACGGGACGCCGCCCGGCAGCGGCCCGACGCGGGGCGCCAGCGGGAGTGCCGGCGCCGCCCCCACTTCCGGCTACGAGAACGGCCGCGGCGCCGGCGGTCCGACGATCTTCAAGTCGGTCGGCGTCGCCGCCCAGGACTGGGCGATGGCCGAGCTGATCGTCCGGCGCCTCCTCGAGCAACAGCCGGCGACGGACGGCCGACCGTGAGCAGCGGGCGCCGCGCGCTCGTCTCGGCGGTCGACTACCACACCGCCGGCGAGCCCTTCCGGATCGTCACCGGTGGCGCGCCACTGGCGCAGGGCGACACCGTCGCCGAGCGTCGCGTCGACGCGACGACCCGCCTCGACGCCACCCGCCGCCTCGTCGTGCTCGAGCCGCGCGGGCACTCCGGCATGTACGGGTGCTTCCTCACCCCGCCCGACGACGGCGGCGCCGTGCTCGGCGCGCTCTTCTTCCACCAGTCCGGCTTCTCCACCGCCTGCGGCCACGGCACGATCGCGCTCGCCACGTGGGCGGCCGATGCCGGGCTCGTCGCGCCCGACGAGCGGAGCTTCTTCCTCGACGTCCCCTCGGGCCGGGTCGGCGTCGACCTCGAGCGACGAGCCGACGGCAGCGTCGTCTCGGTCGGCTTCCGCAACGTCCCGGCGTTCGTGCACGAGCGCGACGTGCCCGTTGCGACCTCACACGGCGGCGTGGCCGCCGACGTGGCCTTCGGGGGCGCGTTCTACGCCTGCCTTGCGGCGAATGCCGTGGGGCTTCGCGTCGACCGCGCCGATCTCGCCGGGCTGATCGCGCTCGGACGCGAGGTGCAGCGCGAGCTCGACGCCCGCGCGGTCGCCACCCATCCGAGCGACGGCCGGCTGAACGGCATCTACGGGGTGATCTTCACCGAGGATCTCGGGCAGGACGGCGACGGCGGGTTGCTGCAACGCAACGTGACCGTCTTCGGGGACGGCCAGATCGACCGTTCCCCGTGCGGCAGCGGCACCTCGGCCCGCTTGGCCCTGCTCGACGGGGACGGCCTGCCCCGCGGTCACGACCTCGTGCACGAGAGCATCGTCGGCACACGGTTTCGGGCCCGTGTCATCGAGTCGACGATCGCCGAGGGACGCCAGGCGGTGCTCACCGAGGTGCGGGGTCGCGCCTCGCTGACCGGCACGCACCAGTTCGTGCTCGATCCGCACGACGAGGTCGGCGAGGGCTTCCGGCTCTCCTGAGCTGCGCCGGCGCACCGTCGACGCGCCGGCGGGCCGGGCATGACTCGGGCCGATCCCGGTCAGGGCGCGGTCACTGCTCAGGCCCGACTGACGCGCTCGCCTGCTCCTCGCCCGAGGATGCCTGGGGCTCGGGAACGCGCCTGGAGACGCCGACCCTCTTCTCGACCCGGTAGGCGGCGGATCGGTACTCGTCCTGGGTCATCGGGGCGACCTTGACGTTGGTGACAACCTCTTGCTCGGGGCGACGCTGGTTCTCGGTCGCCTGCAGCGCGATCGACTCCTGGTCCGCCTCGGTGAGCGGCGGCTGCACGATGGTGCGCGGCCAGAGGTGGCGCGCCAGCACGGTGTTGAGCTCCGCCGCGTAGACGGTCACCTCGGTACCGATGTAGATCCATGCCAAGAGGCCGAGCACGATGCCGAACAGCCCGTAGGTCGCGCTCGCACCCTTCAAGTCGTGCCCGACCACATAGCCGCCGACGGCCTGAAGGATCGTCCAGACGACTCCGGCGAAGATCACGCCGGGCACGAGGCACCTCGTCGCCACCTGCTTGGGGGTCAGGACGCGGAACGCAGCGAGATAGAGCCCGACGTTGACCAGCGCAGCGAGCACCTCGGCGAGCATCCCGAGCCAGAAGTTGTGCTCGCCGAAGGTGCCGAAGCTCGCCAGGAACGTGGTCAGGATCAGGCCGACGGCGAGCACGGCGAGGAAGATCAAGCTGCGCGCCAGGCGCGTGACGAAGTTGGGCCGCTGCGCCCCCGGAATGTTCCAGACCTGCGACATGACGTACAGGCCGGTGCCCGCCAGCCCGGTCGAGCCGTAGAGCAGGCCGAGGATGCCCACAATGAGGCCGAACGACGAGCTGCGCTTCATCGCGTGCACATTCTGGCCGAGGTCCTTGCCGACGATCGGGAACTGCGCCAGGGTCGAGCTGAGCAACGCCTTGCGCGCCGAGGGGTCTTTGGCGAGCACGATGCCGAGGATCGTGACGAGCAACAGCAGCAAGGGGAAGATCGTCGTGAACATGGCGTAGGTGAGCTGCACGCACAGGCCGCCGCCGTTGTCGTCGCCGAATTTCTTGATGACCCCGAAGACGACGGCCGGGACGGCGTGCCGCTGCTGGAAGGCGTCGACTCCCCGGAGGCTCTTCTGGATGCGGTTCACGGTCGGGACTGCCTCCGCGGCGCTGGGTGTCGAGTGGCCGGCTCGCGTACCCACGCCCTCTTCCCCCCGGCCCGGGCCGGTAATCGGGCGCGCCGTCATCCCGGGCAGGAGAACTGGCACGGCTCCGCCTAGCGTGGCCGGATGGCGCTTTCCCCCTACGTCGCAGGCCTGCGCGCCCACGTCGCCCACGACCTGTTGCTGCTGCCGTCGGTGGCGGTGCTGCCGAGCGACCCGTCGAGCCGGGTGCTGCTCGTGCAGAACGCCGAGACCGGGGAGTGGCAGACGCTCGGCGGGGCGATCGAGCCCGACGAGTCGCCGCGCGACGCCGCGGTGCGCGAGGCGCTCGAGGAGGCCGGGGTGATCGTGACCCTCGGCCGGCTGCTCGACGTCGTCGGCGGTCCGACCTGCCGGGTCCGCTACCCCAACGGCGACGAGGTGTCCTACGTCGTCGCGGTCTACGAGGCCCTCGAGCTGTCCGGCAACCCCGAGCCCGACGGGGAGGAGATCTCCGCCGTCGGCTGGTGGTCCGCCGACCAGCTCGCCGAGCTGCCGATGGCGGCGATCACCCGGGCGATCCTCTGCTGCGCAGGCCTCGTCCCGCCCCCGACCGAGCCGCCCCCGGCGCCGCCGCTCCCGGTCGAGCCGCACCCGAGCCTTCCGCCGCCACCAGCCGCCGGCACGTGACGGCGCGCACGTCGCCGTCCTCGTCGACCAGCAGCTCGGGCTCGCCGAAGCCCGACTCGGCGAGCGCCGGCGCGAGCGCGTCCGCTTGATCGCCGCCGAGCTCGAGCAGCAGGGAGCCGCCCGGCCGCAGCAGCGTGGCGGCCGCCGCGACAGCGCGGCGGAGCTCGGCGAGCCCCGCGGCGCCGCCGTCGAGTGCCGCTCGCGGCTCGTAGGCGAGCACGTCGCGGGGCAGGTGCTCGAGCTCGGTCGTCGGCACGTAAGGCACGACGCCCGTCAGCACGTCGACCGTGCCGGCGAGCCCGGAGGGAAGTGACGTCGCCATGTCGCCCTCGAACACCTCGACGCCGTTGGATCGGGCGCAGGCCGCAGCGCGGGGGTCGAGCTCGGTGGCGAGCACCAGGGCCCCCGGCCGCCGGCGAGCCAGGACGACGGCGATCGCCCCGCTCCCGGTGCACAGGTCGACCGCCACGCCACCGCTCGGCAGGCGAGCCACGGCCTCGAGGGCGAGCGGCTCGCTCTGCCAGCGCGGCACGTAGACCCCCGGGTCGACGCGCACGGTCTCGCCGCAGAAGCGCACCGACCCGACGATCCAGGCGAGGGGCTCTCCGGTGCAACGGCGCGCCACGAGCTCGGCCAGGCGCGCCCCGTCGCCTCCGGCGAGCTCGTGCAGCTCGGCGGCCTCCTCGTCGGCAGCGACGCACCCGGCCGCCAGCAGCCGGCGAGCGGCCGCCTCGAGCCCGAACGGCCGACGAGCTACAGCAGCTCCTCGAGACGGCGGGCGACGTCGCGATAGCGACGCACGGGGACGAGGTGCACGCCGTCGAAGGCGCCGCAGTCACGAACGTCACAGACCATCTGCGAGGCGATCTCGACGCCGGCGTCGCCGTCGGCCTCGAGACGTTGCACGACCCACGCCGGCACGGCCAGCTGCGGCACCTCGCTGTTCAGCTTGGTCGCCATCTGCGCGCTGGCGATGACCATCACCCCGGCGTACACCGGGCCGGCGAACTCGATCGAGGACCGCCAAGCCAGCAGGTCGTCGAGCGAGTAGCCGACCTGGACGACGAGGAAGTCGGCCTCGCGCTTCCAGTCCGGCAGGGGCGAGAGCCCGGAGGAGACCCCGACCCGCAGGCCCCCGCTCCCGGCGTGGTGGCGCTCGGCGAAGCGGCGCGCCTCGCGGATCATCGACCGCACGGTCATGTCGTCGGACCGACGCCCGGACTCGGGCCTGTCCCCGTAGACGAAGAGGAACTCCTCCACGCCATAGGCGGCCGCGGTGAGCAGGTCGCGGCGGAAGCCGAGCGTGTTGCGGTCACGCGCGTTCAGGCAGGCGATCGCCCGCCCGCCCATCAGGATCACCTCGTGAGCGACGGCGATCGAGGAGACCGTGGCCCGCCCGATGTGGTTGTCCGGGATGAGGAAGGCCGACGCGACGGCCGAGAGGACGCCGATCTGGTGGCGCACGCGCCGCAGGTCCGGCTGGGTGGCCGGCTCGATCTCGCAGATCACCTCGAAGCCGGGTGCGGCCACCGCCGGAGCCTATCGGAGCCGAGTCGTCCGGAGCTTTTAGCTGAGGCAACGACTCAGGGCTCCCGGAGGACTCGACGTGAGGCAATAAGTGAGCTGAGGCAACGACTCAGGGTCCCCGGAGGACTCGACGTGAGGCAACAGAGCGGCCGCTGCAGGTGGCCTGCGGCAATTCGGCCGCCGGGGCGGCCGCCACCGGCAAGACTGCACCCGTGCCCGAGAGCTTCGCCTGCAGGTTCGCCGCGGTGTCCCGCGACCGGGGGCCGCTCGTCGTCGGGCTCGACCCGTCGGCGTCGCTGCTCGTCTCCTGGGGACTCGGCGACACCGCCGACGGCCTCGAGCGGTTCGTCGACATCGCCTTGGCGGCGGCCGCCGCAACGGTCGGCATCGTCAAGCCCCAGTCGGCCTTCTACGAGCGCCACGGCTGGCGCGGGATGCGCACCCTGGAGCGGCTCGTGCGCGAGGCGCGCAGCGCCGGGCTGCTCGTCGTGCTCGATGCCAAGCGCGGCGACGTCGGCTCGACCAACGACGCCTACGGCGACGTCTACCTCGGGCCGGGCGCGCCGCTCCTGGCCGACGCCGTGACGGTGCACCCGTACCTCGGTGTCGGGGCGCTCGTCTCGCTGTTCGAGCGTGCGCACGCTACCGGCAGCTGCGTGCTCGTCGTGGTCCGCTCCTCGAATCCCGAGGGCAGGTCGCTGCAGACGGCCGTCACCGCCCGCGGGCACAGCGTCGAGCAGGCACTGCTCGACGAGATCGGCGCGATCAACGAGCGGCTCGCGCCGGGGTCGCTGGGTCCGGTCGGGGCGGTCGTCGCCCCGACGCGGCGCGTCCCGCGCGGCGTCCGAGTCCCCGAGCTCGACCTCGCTGCGGCGCAGGCGATCTTCCTCGCGCCCGGCCTCGGGACCCAGGGTGCGACACCCGTCGAGGTCGCGGTCACCTTCGCCGGCTGCCCGGACCGGGTCATGCCGAGCGCCTCGCGCTCGCTGCTCCAGCTCGGGCCCGACGAGGAACGTCTGCGGGACGGCATCGCCACCCTCGCCGGGCAGCTGCGCACGTTGCTCGCCACAGCGCGGTCCTGACGCCACGGGCGCGATGAGCGAGCCGGCGCCGGTCACCCCGCCGTGGTGGAGATCGATCGTGCAACTGTTGCTGCGCGACGAGCGGCACGGCCCGCTGCCGGCGCTGCTCGTGCTCCTGACGATCGTGAGCGGGGTCGTCGACGCCGTCAGCATCCTCCGGCTCGGGCGCGTCTTCGTCGCCAACATGACCGGCAACGTCCTCTTCCTCGGGTTCGCCGTCGCGGGTGTACGCGGCTTCTCGTTCGGCGCGTCGCTCATCGCGTTGGCGGGGTTCGCGACCGGTGCCGGCTTCGCCGGGCGCGTGCTGCAGCCCGCCGCCCGGGACCGGGCACAGCTGCTACGCAACGGCGCGCTCCTGCAGTGCGTGCTCGTCGCGGTCGCGCTCGCAGTGGCGGCGGTCACGGGCACAGGACCGAGCGTGGGGCGCAGCGAGGCGTACGCGCTCGCCGCGCTGCTCGCGCTGGCGATGGGCTTGCAGAACTCCGTGGCATTGCGCCTCGAGGTCCCCGACCTCACTACCTCCGTGCTGACGAGGACCCTGACGGGTCTCGTGACGGACCTGGGGAGTGGCCGACGGGGGTCGCCGTCGGTGTCGCTGCGCCGGGTGCTGGCCATCGCGACCATGTTCGCCGGCGGCGCCGTCGGGGCCGCCCTGGTCCTTCGCGCCGGGATCGTGGCGGCGCTCGCCGTCGCCCTCGCCATCGTCGCCGTGGTGACGGTCGGCGCGGCGCTCGCCGCTCGCCGGCCCGCGGACTGGAGAGCCAACCGCGAGAGCTGAGGCGGCGCGCGCCGGCGGCGCGGCGGGCTACCAGCGGTCCCGGTGCACGACCTCCTCGATCGGGCGGCGGTTCGGCCGCGCGATCGGGTGCAGCTGGCGACCAGCCGGGTAGCCGAAGGCGATCATGATGTCGGCCGCACGATCCTGCGGGTAGCCGAGCAGCTGGCGAGCCAGCTCCTGGTCGCCGATCGAGGAGTGGCTGCTGCCGATGCCGAGATCCGCCGCGGCGATCTCCATCTGCATCGCCGCCTGACCCTGGTCGAAGGCATCGAGGGCCGCCGAACGCGGGTCGTCTGAGACGGGGTAGGCGATCACCACGGTGGCCGCCGACTGGGCGACGTGCTGTCCGTGCTGCCACACCTTGGCCAGCTCGGTGAGGCGCTCCCGCCCGGTGACGACCACGAAGTCGCGGTGCTGGCGGTTGTTCGCCGAGGGAGCCCGCCATCCCGCCTCGAGGATGCGCTCGAGGTCACCCTCGGGCAGGGGTCGGTCCTGGTACTCGCGCACGTTGCGCCGCGCTCTGATCGCATCCCACGTTTCCATGCCAGGAGGCTACCCAGCCTGGTCTCGCGGCGCCCCGCCACCAACCGGGCGGCGCCGGCTGGGTGGCGCCGGCTGGGAGTGGGCAGAGAGGTGGTGCACACGAGCCGGAGCAAAAGGAGAGCAACAGTGGCCCAGCGGCCGACGGCGTGCGTGACCGGTGCGTCATCGGGTATCGGTGAGCAATTCGCCCGTCAGCTCGCCGCGCGCGGCCACGACCTGGTCGTGGTTGCGCGCTCGACGCAACGACTCGACGAGCTCGCCCGGGAGCTCGAGAAGTTCTATGACGTCGCATGCGAGGTGATCGATGCCGATCTGAGCACGGGAGCGGGCCGCGCCCGGGTGCTGCGGCGCCTCGCCGAGGGCGACGTCGAGACGATGGTCAATGCTGCGGGGTTCGGCTCCTACGGGGACCTGGTGGGCCGTCCGGCCGGCGAGCTCGAGGAGATGGTGCAGGTCAACGTGCTCGCCGTCACGCTGCTCAGCCGCGCCGCAGCGGAGGCGATGGTCCGCCGGCAGCGCGGCCGGCTGTGCAACGTCGCCTCGATCGCCGCCTTCGCGCCGGGCGCCGGTGCCGGCGTCTACCACGCCACCAAGGCCTACGTGACCTCCTTCACCGAGGCGCTGCACGAGGAGGTGCGGCCCTTCGGCGTGCACGTGACCGCGCTGTGCCCCGGTTTCACACCAACCGCGTTCCAGGAGCGTGCCGGGCTGCACGCATCGCAGGTGCCGTCGCTGTTCACCACGAAGGCCGCCATCGTCGCCCGCCGCGGGCTCGCGGCACTCGAACGCAACGACGCCGTCTGCGTTCCGGGCACGGTCGACCGCTTGCTGATCGCGTGCTCACGCCTGACGCCGGCGGGGGTGGTCCGCCGCTCGACGGCGTTCACGATCGCCCGCCTCGCCGGCGAGCGCGGCGTCGCCCCGCTCGTCGCCCTCGGCGCAGCCGGGCTCGGCGATCCGCCGCAGGCGCCTGGGAACATCACGAGCGACTCGCTGCCTACGTCGCGGCTGGTGCCCTGTGAGGGGAGGGCTGCGGGCTGATCACTCGCACGCCGCTCGCGGCAGCCGCCGCCGGCCTCAGCCTGCTCGCGCACGGGACTCCGAGCCTGGCAGTGCTCCCGACCTTCCTGCCGGCGCGGGCCTTCGACGTGCTCCCCGGCTCGCTGCCGCGCGGTGCCTGCCGCTGGACCGGCCCGCGCCGGACGCCCGCCGTGGCGCTCACCTTCGACGACGGTCCGTCGCCCGGGACGCTGCGCACGCTCGAGCTGCTCGACGAGCTCGGCCTTGTCGGCACCTTTTTCCTCGTCGGCGAGCAAGCCGAGGCTCATCCCGGGATGGTCAAGGAGATCGTGCACGCCGGCCACGAGGTCGCCAGTCACGGCATGACCCACACCCACCATCTGCTGCGCTCGCCGCACGCGGTCCTCGCAGACGTGACCGCCGGCGGCGCGGCGCTCGAGGCGGCCGGGTCGCCCAGGCCGCGCTTCTTCCGCCCGCCGTACGGGCAGCTCTCGGCCGCCTCCCTCGCCGGAGCCAAGCGCGCCGGGATGGAGGTCGTGCTGTGGAGCCGCTGGGGCAAGGAGTTCACCCTGCCCCCGCTCGCCGCTGTGGTCGACCGCGTCACAGGTGGGCTGCGGCCGGGCGCGATCGTGGTGCTGCACGACAGCGACGCCTACTCGACGGCGGGCACCGCCGCGCTCACCTATGGCGCGCTGCCGGCGGTCGCCGAGGAGCTGGCGCGGCGGCGACTCGCCACGTTGCGGCTCTCCGAGCTGCTCGGAGCCGAACGGGCCGGCAGCCGGTGAGCGAACCGGTCCTCATCCTCTCGGGCTCGATCGGCGCGGGCCACGACGCGGTCGCCGGCGCTTGTGCCCGGGCACTCGACTCCGTCGGCGCGTCGAGCGAGGTCCTCGACTGCATGAAGCTGCAGGGACGGCTGCGCGGCGCAGCGGGCACGGCGACGTTCCGGGCGCTGCTGCGGCGGCCGGGGGTCTACGACGCCTTCCACTTCAGCCAGCTGCGCGGCGGCTCCCCCCTGGCGTTGCGCATGGAGCGATGGGCCGCGGCGGCGCTCGAGGGGCCTCTCGGCGCCGAGGTCGACACTCGCTCGACGCGCCTGGCGATCGCCGCGTTCGCAACAGGTGCCGGCACGCTCGGTCGGCTGCGTGCCGGGCGCCCGGGCCTGCGCGCCGTCGTCGTGCTGACCGACGCCACGGCCCACCGGCTGTGGGCGCACCCCGGCGTCGACCGATACGTGGCACTGTCGCCGCTGGCTGCGGCCACATTGCGCCGCTACCTGCCGCGTGTCGACGCCGCGGTCGTTCCGCCGCCGGTGCGTCCGGCCTGCTACTCGCCGCCCTCGCGCGACGAGGCGCGGCGGCGATACGGGATCCCCTCGCAGGGTCCCGTCGCCCTCGTCACCGCCGGCGCCTGGGGACGAGCGTCCCTCGACGAGCTGGCCGAGGTGCTGCTCGCGGCCGGCATCGGGGTGATCGCCCTCGCCGGCTCGAACGGAGCGCTGCGTTGCCGGCTCGACGCGCTCGCTGCCCGGCTCGCGTCGTCGGCTCGGGAGCGGCTCGTGGTGCGCGGCTGGACCGAGGAGGTGCCCGAGCTGATGGCAGCGAGCGATGTGGTCGTCAGTGCTCCGGGGCAGGCCTGCCACGAGGCGCGCGCCGTCGGGCGACCGGTCGTGCTGCTCGACGTGGTCCCCGGGCACGGCCGGGAGAACCTGCTCGCCGAGCTCGCTGCCGGCGGGGCGATCGCCTGCGGCCCTGAGCCGGTCGAGGTGCTCGCAGCGGTGACAGCCGCGCTCGACGGCGTGAGCGGCCCGTTGCCGGCCTGGCCGGTTCGCGACGAGGCGGAGTGGAACGCCGCATTCCTCGAGGCGATCGCCGACCTCCGCTCGCCGTAGGGCGTCAGGTGAGGCGCCGACGCACCCACCAAAGGCTGAGGCCCGCGAGCGCAAGGGCGAGGACAACGAACAGCGCCGTCTCGTAGATCTGGAAGGGCTTTGGATAGCCACACTCCAGGTCCCTGCGCAGGTCGCTTGGGATCGTTCAAGGCCCTACTACTCCGGTAGTAGAGTATGGCTCGTGCCCCGTGGCAGGCCATCTCCCAAGCTCGCGATCACCGTCGACCCAGACGTCCACGACCAGGTGCTGGCCGCTGCCGCAGAGGAGGGGGTCAGTGTCTCGGCCTGGATGACCGCGGCAGCTCGGCGCGCCCTGCTGGTCCGCGACGGGTTGCGCGCCGCCGCTGAGTGGGAGGCGGAGAACGGCGCGTTCAGCGCCGCCGAGCTCGACGCAGCCCGCCGCCGCGTTGCAAACGAGGGTGCCGAAGGAGCGCGCAGCCGAACGGCATGAGCGTGGTCTACGACGCTGCTGTGCTCGTCGCCGTCGAGCGCAATGACCGCGACACATGGGCCGATCATCTGGTCCGCCTGCAGATGGGTGAACTGCCGAGAACGACCGCACCCGTCGTCGCACAGGTGAGCCGTTCCAGTCGCCAGGTGCCATTGCGACGCTTCCTCAGAGGCTGTGAGACGGTCCCATTCTCACGCGATGAGGCACACGAGGTCGGAGCGCTGCTGGGAAGATCGGGAACATCCGACGTCGTTGACGCGCACCTCGTCCTCGTGGCTGCCAAGACGACGTCGACCGTGCTGACGGGCGACATCGACGACCTGCGATTGCTGTCCAACCATATGCCGATTCACATCACGCTGCGTCGCGTTTGAAGTCTCGTCGTTCGTCGGCCTCCAGTGCGCCAGTCTGACGACCCGGAGGACCAATGACCCTGGTCGCGCAATCGTGGGACAATCGCTGGCATGGACGAGCCGCCGGAGCTGCACTACAACGGACACTGGAGAATGGCTGTCTGGGCTCTCCGAGCGGGGTACGTCGGGCTGGCCGTCGCCATCGTGGGCCTCATCGTGATGTCGTCGGGATCCACGCCGTGGGTCCTAGCCGTCGGGGTGTTCATGTGGCTCGTCGCCGCCTGCGTCACGTTGGCGGGGTTCTTCTGGTCCCGGCACGACCTTCCCGAGCCACGACCTGGGTACTGGTCGATGAGGTTCATGCTCGTCCACGACTCGGTCCACGCAAAGTCGTCGGGCCAGCCGTCCTGAGGGCACCTCACCTCGCGGCTGCGTCCGCCGTGCGGCAGCCTCCCGTACTTGTCGACCCGGCCGGGATGTGCCAGTACCGAGCACGGATGAGCTCGGGTTGTCCGCATGGCTGGTGCGTGCAACCCGCCTCCCGTGTCTCGCGGCTCGTTCGAATTGCGATCAAGAGAGAAGCCGCCACATGAAGGAAGATTCCGTCGTCTCGCGGACTCATTGCGGCGGATGGAGTGACGGTGCCCGAGGAACGCAGCGCTCTCCTCGGCCGAAACGAGTTCCACAGCTCGCACTCCCTGGAGCAGTTGCTGGTCGGTGCCGAGTCGATCGACTCGATCGACGAGGTGGTGATCGGGGAGCTGTCCGAGGACGAGCCCGAGGCGTTCCTGGAGCTCACCGAAGAGCAGGTGAGGCACAACTCGTAGGTGTCGCTGCACCGCTTTCCCGCCAAGTCTCGTCACGCCCGTTGACACACCCGCCGGTCCGCAGTAGTCCATGGCGGTGCGGTGGCTTGCCTCGATCCGGGAGTCCCCGACCGGCGTGACGCCCGATCCGAGGCGCAGCGCCCTCGGACCAGTTCGGATGCCGTGGCCGTTGCCCTTGTGGGCTACGCGCTCGAGCCCGCTGTCTTCGAGGCCGCGGCCGGTCTGCTCGTCACCGTCCTTCGCGCGGCTACCGATCAGCTGCTCGCGTGCATCTGTGTCCTCCCAGCTCATCACAAGCGGCGCGCAAGCCTGACGTGTGCCGAGGTGTGAGTCAGCGGCTCGCGACCTCCGAGCGCTCTCGGCATGCGTCACAGCCGGCAAGCAAGCTAGTGTCGATTTCTTGCAAGAAACGCGATAGAATCGTGGGATGGCGCGGAAACTAGCTGACGTCGCGAAGCAGGCTGGGGTGAGCGAGGCGACGGTCAGCCGGGTGCTCAACGGCCGCCCGGGGATCTCGGAGGCGACGCGGGCCACCGTCCTGACGGCGCTCGACGTGATCGGCTACGAGCGCCCCACGCACCTGCGCGTCCGAAGGGCGCGCATGGTGGGGCTGATCGTCCCGGAGCTGCAGAATCCGGTCTTTCCGGCGCTCGCCGAGGTTGTGGCCGGCGCTCTCGCCCAGCGGGGCTTCAACGCCGTGCTCTGCACGCGCACGGGGAACACGTCCGAATCCGAGTACGTCGAGATGCTCCTCGAGCGACAGGTCTCAGGGATGATCTTCGCCGGCGGGCAGTACGCGGAGGCGGACGCCCCACACGAGCATTACGAGCGTCTCCTGCACCTGCGCCTACCGGTCGTGCTCGTCAACGCCGCCGCCGAGCACCTCGACTTTCCCCGCGTCTCGACCGACGACGCCGTCGCGATGGAGCAGGCCTATGCGCACCTCGCCAATCTCGGGCATGAGCGGATCGGGCTGATCCTCGGCCCCCCTGACCACGTCCCGTCACGGCGCAAACTCGACGCGTTCGAGCGGGTCTCGAAGATCGCGGCGCCCCTCGAGCTCGTCGAGCGCACGCGGTTCTCGCTGGAGGGCGGGCACGCGGCAGCCGCGAGGTTGATCACGCGGGGCGTCACGGGGATCATCTGCGCCAGCGACCCGTTGGCGCTCGGCGCGATCCGGGCGGCCCGGCGGTCGGGCTTGTCGGTTCCGGCCGACCTCTCGGTGATCGGCTACGACGACTCCGTATTCATGAGCTGCACATCCCCGCCGCTCACGACCGTCCGGCAGCCGATCGACGCGATCGGCCGCGCGGCCGTCGAGATGCTCGCCGGCCAGATCGAGGGCTCGTCGGTGTCGGCAGACGAGCTCTTCTTCGAGCCCGAAGTGGTGGCGCGGGGCTCGACAGCCACCGCGCCGGCGCGCTGAGCGCGCCCTCTCCCGCTCAGCGCACCCGCTGAGTCCGTCCGCTCGAGCCGCGCTTCCGCGCGCGAGCGGACGTGCAGGCGCAGGATTTCGGCTCTTTTGCATAAAATTGCAACGCAATATTGCGTACTTGCATCATTTCATCAACTCTGTCATGCTGCGGCGTCGTGAGGCAGATCGAGGTTCCCGCGGCGGCGCGCGAGCGCGAGCCCGAGCACAAGCTCGCGTGGTGGCGTGAGGCGGTCGTCTACCAGGTCTACGTCCGGAGCTTTGGCGACGGCAACGGTGACGGGATCGGTGACCTCGCCGGAGTGCGGGAGCGGCTGCCGTACCTGGCCGCCCTCGGCGTGGACGCGCTGTGGTTCAACCCGTGGTATCCGTCCCCGCTCGCCGACGCGGGCTACGACATCACCGACTACAGGTCGATCGATCCCGCGATCGGGACACTCTGGGAGGCGGAGCGGCTGATCGCCGAAGCGCGCGGGCTCGGCATCCGCACGATCGTCGACATCGTTCCCAACCACGTCTCGAGCCAGCACCCCTGGTTCCGTGACGCACTCGCCTCACCTCCCGGCTCCCCCGCCCGCGAGCGCTTCTGGTTCCGGCCGGGGGCGGGCGCGACGGGTGAGCAGCCGCCCAACGGCTGGCAGTCGAACTTCGGGGGGCCCGCATGGTCGCGCACCGGCGACGGCGAGTGGTACCTGCACCTGTTCGCTCCGGAGCAGCCGGACCTCAACTGGGAGCACCCCGACGTCTGGGCAGAACACGAGGACATCCTGCGCTTCTGGTTCGAGCGCGGCGTCGCCGGCGTCCGCATCGACTCGGCGGCGCTGCTCGTCAAGGACCCCCGCCTCTCAGAGGAGCGCCCGGACGCCGGGCCCGGGGAGCACCCGTTCGTCGACCGCGACGAGCTCCACGAGATCTATCGCCGGTGGCGCGCGATCGCGGACAGCTACGAAGAGCCGCGGACCCTGATCGGTGAGGTGTGGCTACCCGACGCTGATCGGTTCGCCCGCTACCTCCGCCCCGACGAGCTGCACACCGCGTTCAACTTCGACTTCCTCGCCTGCCCCTGGGAGCCCGGTCCGATGCGGTCGTCGATCGAGTCGGCGCTCTCGGCGCACGCGCCGGTCGACGCTCCCGCAACCTGGGTGCTCTCCAACCACGATGTCACACGCCCGGTCACGCGATACGGCCGGGCCGACACCTCGTTCGCCTTCGAGACCAAGCGCCAGGGCACGCCGACCGATCTCCGTCGCGGCCGCCGGCGGGCGCGCGCCGCTGCGCTCCTCGCGATGGCCCTGCCCGGCTCGATGTACATCTACCAGGGCGAAGAGCTCGGCCTCCCGGAGGTTGAGGACATTCCGCCGGAGAGGCGCCACGACCCGATGTGGCGACGGTCCGGCGGCGTCGATCCCGGTCGCGACGGCTGCCGGGTGCCGCTCCCGTGGTCCGGCGACAAGCCGCCGTACGGCTTCAGCCCCAACGAGCAGGCCCAGCTGTGGCTCGAACAGCCCATCGACTGGGCGCCGCTCTCGGTCGCTGCGCAGAGTGCAGACCCCGGCTCGATGCTCAGCTTGTATCGGACCGGGCTCCACCTCCGGCGCGAAGCCCCGTGGGGCTCGGGCGGCGAGCTGTGCTGGCTCCCCTACGGCGAGCACGTCATCGCCTTCGCGCGGGGCGATCGGTTCGCTTGCATCGTCAACTTCGGCGGCGAGCCGGTCGAGCTACCCCGCGACGCGGAACGGCTCGTCGCCAGCGGCGAGCTCAGCGGCTCCTCGCTGCCGCCGGACACGACGGTGTGGCTCTACCTATCCACCGACCGGGCCACGTTCGACCCGGAACCGAATCGAACGGACCAGCACCTACAAAAGGACCAGAACCTACAAAAGAAGAGGGGAGAAAGGCGATGAAATCACACATCCGGGCGATCAGGTCGATGCGCCTGCTCGCGGCGGTCGGTGCGACAGGCTCGCTCGTGGCCGCCGCCGGTTTGGCTTCACCCGCGGCGGCGACATCGACGGTGACCATCAGTGTCGCGTCGCTGGTTCCGGGGGCCACCGCGGCTGCCACGACGGCGTTCAACAACCAGGTCACCCAGTTCGAGAAGGCGAATCCTGGGATCCACGTCAAGTCGGTTCAGTACGACTGGACCGGCCCGACATTTGCCGCGGAGCTCGCTGCGGGGACGCTGCCAACCGTCTTCACGGTTCCGTTCACGGACGGGCGCGCGCTCGGTCAGGCGGGCCAGCTCGCCAACCTCACGACGTACGCGGAGCAGTATCCGTGGCTCAAGGAGTTCAACCCGGCGGTGATCGCTGAGGGAACGGACGCCAAGGGGCAGATCATCGCCATCCCCGAAGCGGCGTATGCCCAAGGCCTCCAGTACAACCGCCAATTGTTCGAAGAGGCCGGCCTGAGGCCGAACCACCCACCGACTACCTGGGCGCAGGTGGAGTCCGACGCACGGGCGATCGTAAAGGCCGACCCCAACGCAGCCGGCTTCTCGGTCATGGGCGCGAGCGACAACACGGCAGGCTGGATCCTCACGACTTTGACGTACGCGTTCGGTGGGCGCATGGAGACGGGCATCGGCACAAAGGCCAAGGCGACGTTCGATAACCCAGGCGCAGTTCAGGCGCTCGACATGATTCACACCATGCGTTGGGTGGACAACGACATGGGCTCGAATCTCGGTCTGAGTTGGGGCACCAGCAACCAGGCGTTCGCAGCCGGCCAGATCGGAATGTTCGTCAGCGGCTCCGACGTGTATACGAACATGGTCCAGGCCTACAATCTCAACCCGGCTATCTACGGCCTCGCTCCGCTCCCCCTCCAGGGCAAGAACGCCGGGGTCCTCGGTGGCGGCACGCTTGCGGCTGTAAAGCCGACGGCGACTCCGGCCCAGATTGCCGCGGCCATGAAGTGGATCAACTTCTACTACATGCAGCCGCTGTCGACCAAAGAAGGGGCGATCCGGAATGCCAGGGCGCTGATAGCCCAGAAGCAGCCGGTCGGCGTGCCGGAGTTTCCGGTGCTCGACAGGCAGGCGTACAAGCTCTCGCAGCAGTGGATCAAGCCGTTCATCAACGTCCCGGAAGCGCAGTTCGCTCCCTTTAACAGCGGAGTCCTGAAGGATCCGCTGATCCCCGAGCCCGAGTCGGCGACCCAGGCGATCTACGGTGATCTCGACTCGGTCGTGCAATCGGTACTGACTGACCCCAACGCAGACATTCCGGCCCTGCTCCAAGCGGCTAACGCTACTGGACAGGCCTCGATCGCCGCAGGGAACGCCTCGTCATAGCAGCCTCGCCCGCTCGGTCACGGGTGGTCGTGCGGTCAGCCGCGCGGCCACCCGGACGGGCCGTACTCTTGAGCCGAGTATGACGCCGACCGAGTGACACCACAGGGAGCGATGTTGGCGATCGACCGGATGACACCCGAACTTCAGGAGCCGCACGCGCGGCTCGCGAGGCAGGAGCCAACTCGGGCGCCGCGGGTGTCCGGTGCCCGTCGCATGCCGGCGACGTGGGTCAAGAGGTGGGTCAAGCAGGGCGGGGTGTCGAAGCTGGTCTTTCTGCTGCCTTTGCTGTTCGTCTTTGGGGCGTTCTCGTGGTACCCGATCGTGCGTCTGGTGACGATGGCGCTGCAGCACACGAACCTCGTGCAGCGAGCGACCTGGGTGGGGCTCTCGAACTTCTCTGAGGTCGTCCATGACCCATTGTTTCCGATTGCCGTCAGGAACACGGCGGAATTTGCCGGACTTGCGCTGGTCTTCGGTTATCCGGTGCCGTTGATCTTGGCGGTGTTGATCAGCGAGGTGCGCCGGTGGCGCGGCTTGTACGCCGTGCTGGCCTACCTGCCGGTGGTGATCCCGCCGGTCGTCGCGGTGCTGCTGTGGAAGACGTTCTACGACGCTGGACCGAACGGCGTCTTCAACACGATGCTCGGGTGGGTTGGCATCGGGCCACAACAGTGGATCCAGTCGCAGACGCAAGCGCTGCCGTCGCTCGTCCTCGAATCGACGTGGGCGAACGCCGGCAGCACCGTGATCATCTACCTTGCCGCGCTGGTCGGCGTGAACCGTGAGCTCTACGAAGCGGCGGCCGTCGACGGGGCGGGGCTGTTGAAGAAGCTGTGGCACGTCACGCTGCCACAGCTGCGCACGGTGTTGCTCGTCACGATGATCCTTCAGCTCATCGGGACCGCGCAGGTATTCATCGAGCCGTACCTCTTCACACAGGGCGGCCCCGCCAACGCGACCCTGACCGTCCTGCTCCTCATCTACAACTATGCGTTCGGCAACTCGCTGGGCGCATCGTATGGCGAGGCGGCGGCACTCAGCGTGATGCTGGTCGGGTTCCTCGCGGTGTTCTCGCTGATCTATCTGCGCGCCACACGCGTGTGGAGCACGCGATGAGCGCGTGGCCTATCCGGCGCAAGCCGCGGAAGCTTGCCGATGACGGCCCGCGAGGCATCGTGCTTGCCAGCGACTGGCACCGTCCGAGCGTGAGGTGGGCACTCGGGACGGCCCACACCGTCCTCCTCGTCCTTCTCGTCGCGATCGGCCTCGGCCCGATCCTCTGGCTCGCCAAGTCGGCGCTCACACCAACCCTCGACACGATCACCACGCCGATGGCATGGTTTCCGCACGGGCTGACGTGGAGCAACGTGTCGTCGGCGTGGACCAATGTCGATGTCGGCCTGTACATGCGAAACACGGTGGAGATCGCGGTCGGGTCATGGGTCTTCCAGATCGTCGTCGCGACGACTGGGGCGTACGCGCTGTCGGTGCTCCGACCGAAGTACGGCAAGGTGATCATGGCGCTGCTGCTGACCACGCTGTTCGTGCCCGCCGTCGTGCTGCTGGTCCCGCTCTACGTCGAGGTGGTGCATCCGCCGCTCATCCACACGTCCTTTGTCAACAACTACCTCGCCGTCTGGCTGCCCGAGTCCGCGAGTGCGTTCAACGTTGTGCTCATGAAGCGCTTCTTCGACAACCTGCCGCGCGACATCCTCGAGGCGGCGCGCATCGATGGCTGCGGTCCCTACCGTCTGTTCCTCTCGATCGTTCTGCCGATGTCGCGACCGATCCTGAGCGTTGTGTCGATCTTCGCAGTGCTCGCATCGTGGAAGGACTACCTGTGGCCGCTGCTGGTCCTGGGCAACCCGGACCTGCAGCCGCTGTCGGTGCGGCTGCCGAACATCGAACAGTTCACGCCGTTGGGGGTCTTCCTGGCCGCCTTGGCGCTCACCTGCGTGATCCCGATCGTCGGCTTCCTCGTCTTCCAGCGCCCGATCGTTCGCGGTAGCGGGCTGAGCGGGGCCCTGAAAGGCTGAAGCTGTCAACGACGCCGACGGGGGGCCGAACACTGGTTGCTGCCGAGGCGGTGTGCTCGCGGCTGTGGAGCGGGCGAGCTGTTAACTGCCAGCTCAACGGCCCTTGTGGAGCCGACCGGGCTCGAACCGGCGACCTATTCGTTGCAAACCAAACGGGCCAGAACGGCGTGCTGACCAGGGCAACGCCGTTCAGCGCGGAGCGCAGGCGCGACAACTAAATAGGCTTCGACCAGTACCAGCCAAGACGTCCGACCAGGCTATAGCTCAGGTATCCTGGAGGTGATGGCTACGGACGCGAAGGGGGCGAAGTCGAATCGCTCTCAAGCGGCGAAAGCGATTAGCCGAAGGCCAGAAGTCGCTACCTCGTCAGTTGAGGAGCCGAGGACCCCCTCTCGACCCGTCTCACGCGCCCAAAAGCGCCTGCTTCGCACCAAGGCAGCCATCGAGGCAGCCTTCGTCGCACTTGTCCTCGAGCACGGCTACGAGAGGGTCAGCGTCGAAGATATCGCGGCCAAGGCGGATCTAGCGAAGGCGACTTTCTACAGCCACTATGAGAACAAAGAAGCGCTCATGTCTGCGGTATTCACTCGCTTGATCGAAGAACTGGGTGAGCGCGTCGTTTATCGGGATGGACCATGGACCGAAGTCCGCGGCAGTGCAATGGAGAGTATTTATGAGCACGCCGGCGAAATGCGCGAGCTCTACAAGGTGTGTCTGAGCGACGTTCGGACCCGTGCCAGCTACCTAGCCATGGCTATCCGCTACACCGAGCAGAACTTCCAGAGCCGCCTAAAGGCTCTCAACAGAGAGCCGCGGATACCGGCCCGGGTGATGGCCACGGCTTTCGCCGGAGCCCACGTTGCGATGCTCGAATCCTGGCTCGACGGTGAGATCCAGGGCAGCGCACAAGAAGTGGCCGCTATGCAGCTCGACCTCCTGTTGGCGGGGTTCGCCTGGGCGCACAACATCAGCCTTTCCGACCTTGGCTACACGGTCGCTCCGTCACCCCCTGATCAGACGAAACCGAAGCCATGAAGGACATCAGAAGAAGCCTCAAGACACCCAGCGAGAAGCCACACCGGCCACCATCGGCGACGTTCGCCGCATGGTTGAGAGCGACTGCTCTGATTTTCGCCTCAGTATCATCGCCACTTATTCGCGGACATACCGCAGCTTCGTCATAGCTTGGTGATCGCCTCGCCGACCAGTCTCGAGGACTCGTCGATGAGGCTCCTCAAGCCGCCGCAGATGGGCACTACCACCGCGGCACGTTGGACCTCTTTCTGTGCCGACACGTAGACGACCTGGGCAGTCAAGAGGTCGGCGGTGACGTCGTACCGGTACCCCTCCAGCCGCAGCATGGGTAACTGGAAGTCATGCGACATCTCGGCAGCATAACTATACGGGTCGTATGGTTCAAGCCGCACCGTATGGTCGAGACGGCGAGCGGCCCCGGGTCCCGGTTCACGCCGCGACTTGCGATCCGACGAGAACCCTGTCAGCCGAGCTACCCGATAAGGACGAAGCGACGAATCGGTGTCCGCGCCGGGCCGAGCGCCGAACGCCCCGCCCAAACACCGGCGATCCCAATGCGCGAGCAGTGCCGAACGGCACGTCTGGAGCTGACAGGGTGTTGGGATGGACCCCGAGCCGCTGCATCTGGCCGAGCCCGACCCGGCTTGGGCGGTGCAGTTTGAAGCCTTGGCCACACACCTTCGGAGTGCCTTGGCGGGCCTGCCGGTCGAGATCGAACCCGTCGGCAGCACGTCGGTGCCGGGCTTGGCCGCCAAGCCGAGCATCGACATCGACGTGGTCGTGCCCTCCAGCGAGCACCTTCCGGCGGTGATCACCCGACTGAATCAGGCTGGCTACCAGCACAAAGGCATGCGCGGCGTCGCCGGCCGCGAGGCCTTCGACGCGCCGCCCGGCCGGGTCACCCACGATCTCTACGCCGTCGTCGCCGGCTCGACGGCCCACCTCGACCACGTGCTGTTTCGCGATCTGCTGCGGCGCCGGCCCGATCTGGCTGCCCGCTATGGGGCTGTCAAGCGCGCCAATGCCAACAGACTGCCGGCCGACCGAGCCGGCTACACCGACGCCAAGGCCGACGCCGTCGTCGAGCTGCTGGCACTCGCCCGCCGAGAAGCAGGGCGGCCCGCTGATCCTGGCGCCGTCGAGGTCGACGGCATCGTCTACCGCTGGCGGGCGCCTGTCCCCGATGATGAGGTCGTCGTCCTCCACGCAACGTGCTTCGGGGACGGCGCCGACACCGCCCCGACCTGGTGGCGCCGACAACGACCCCTCTCGCTCGGATGGGTCACCGCCCACATTGGCGAACGGCTGGTCGGCTTCGCCAATGTCGCCTGGGACGGCCACCGCCACGCCTTTCTGCTCGACGTCGCAGTCCTTCCGGAGTACCGTCACCGACGGATCGGTTCTGCCGTCGTCGAGCGGGCGGCAACAGAGGCCCGGGACGCCGGCTGCGAGTGGCTGCACGTCGACTACGAGCCCCACCTCGACGGCTTCTACCGACGCGCCGACTTCCGACCGAGCGCGGCCGGCGTGCGCCGGCTCACTTGAAGCGGCGCGACCTCGACAGCATGCACCCTGCCGGGAGCGGCGCATATCGGCACCTCGGGGGATGCGCTTTGCGGGCAGGTGGCCGGTCTCACGGAGCCGGTCGTTCGGCTTGACTGGAACCGAGTCGACCCATCGTTACCTCAAGCCTCGCGGCGGCCGTGCTCACGGCTCGAACGGCAGACCGAGTGATCGGTGCCTTCAGCAGCCAGTCGGTCCTGGCCGAGCTCCGTCCACGAGAACCGTTAGGCGCGATGGACCTGGAGGGCGGAGTCGACGTGGAACCGCCGTTGAAAGCGTTGCTCCCGTGGTCGGAAGTACGGGGTCGCCTCGGCGATAGTGATTACCTTGGGGTTATCGACCTCGAAGGTGCGCCCACCGGTTACGAGAGTCGCCGAGCCTCTGGCGAGGACGTTCTTCAGCCAATCCGTGCGCTCACCGTAGGGAAGGGCGATCACGAAACTGTCTCCGTGCTCCACCGCGATAACTGGAGTCTCGTACGTCCGACCCGATCGGCGCCCGACATGACGCACGACCGAGGTGTTGGATCCCCCCTTACCGGCGGATCTCATGGCAAGTGGCCTCATCGCCCGTGTAAACTGCCGGAAACCGTTTTGGACGGGGCCTTTCATAGTCCGAGTATATCTCGACCAGTCGGCGGCTTGGCAGAGGGCCGAAGGGCCTTGGAAGTATGCAGAACGGCGCGACAGAACCACGGCCGGCGCGCCTAGACCACCGTGCCAGAACGGCAGCTCGGGTGCGCCTCGCTCGCCAGCGGGTGTTCGATGCCGGTCTTCCGAAGGGTAGGTCCGCTCGCGTGGCCGTTGATCGGGGGCGCACCACCCAGTCGAGACCGGTCGTCATTCGGTGCGGTGTTCTGTAGCCCCCAGTGCTACGAGTGTGAGTTGTCCACGACCTGAGCGATGTCCACGAACTCGATGCTAGGTGCGACGCCGTAGAGCCCGGTCACTCGCTCGCGCAGCTCGTCCGAAAAGAACCTTTCGGCGGCGTCTTTGGAGTCCCAAACATAGAAGTTCGTCGCCCGCTGATGGTGCTCGTCGAAGGTGAAGAACTTGAACCGAAGACCCGGCATGCCCTCGAACATGCCGTGCGAATTGTTGGCCACGCCGATCACACGGGCGCGGTCGAAGTCGCCGTCGTACGAGAACGTGACGTTGACACCAATCACGGTGCCCCTCCCTTGGTGAGCTAGGCATTATTCGTCGCAGTGACTGTGATCCTACTCCTGATCTACCGCCGACGAGCTCTACCGATCTGAACAGATAGGGAGCGCGTGCTCACGTGCCCGTCTCGTCTGTGCTCTTCACTCGCCGATACGACTCGCGTTCGTCAAACCGGTGACGGCCGCAGGATCGACCGAAACCGCTCGAGCAGGTAGGCGATGATTCCCAGAGCGCGCGCCGTACCGCGCTCCGTTATGCTCGATACCGAGACCGAACGACGTGCCAGAACGACAACCGTCCTGATCATGGGTCAAGCGCGGAACGGCACCTCGGGGCGTGGGCGAAGCCGATTGAGAGCCGGACGTTTCGGTTCGCTGTCGGCTCGGAATAGGGCCGCGCCGATCCCGTCGTCTGGTCGGGGCGATTGCTGCGGTCGGGAAGAATGAAGGGTCGTTGGGGGACGCGAGCCCCCGCATCGAAGCTTCCCGAGCATGGCGAGAGCGGACAAATCTTAAGCATATGACCACCGAGGAGTCCGCGGCGCGAGTTCGTCGAACGAGTGGTCGGCGGCGTAGACCTTGACGATGAGTCGCTGACTGACGATGAGCGAGCGGCAGCTCTCGCCTGGATCGCGGTCCTCAGCGTCAGCATTGACGGATGGCCCGGTTGGATCGCCATCACGAGTATCAGAACCGAAGAGGCCCCGGGTGTCTTATCGACTTAGCGGGCCCGAGCTGACTCGGCCTCTTCTGCACTTCATGTCAACGATGCATTCATCTATACCGATCAACTCGTTGCTGCCGGACGCTGTGCCGAGGTCGTCCGCGTGGACTGGATCGCTACATGACCAGCTCAGCGTGATGGTCCGGACCCGGCCATGTTCACTTGCTCGTGTAATTGCTCCGACCGCGAGTGGCCCACCAGATCGATAGAGCGCGATCTCTAGGAAGACCTAGCTCAAGAGCACTTGTGGAGCTGACCGGGCTCGAACCGGCGACCTACTGGTTGCAAACCAGTCGCTCTTCCAACTGAGCTACAGCCCCGACTCCACAAGCTTACGTCCGCCCGTGTCGGACGTGGGCACTGCGCCCCGGCGGGCTGACCAGGGTATCCGGGGCGCAGCGCTCCGACCGGGGTGTGGGCGGCACGCGTCGAGTGGTCCCGAGACGGCGCGCCCAGTACCTACATTGGGGCGATCGCCGTCTCTCGCGCACACAGCCCGAACCCTGGTGGGCGACTGCCGGCGAGCGGAGCCGCGCTCCAGGCCTGCGCCGTCGTCGCCGCGGCGGGAGGCCTCGTCGCCGCCTTCGACGCGACGATCTCGGCGCGCGTCTCGGCTGGGACCGACGCCGCGCTTCGCTTGTCCGTGCTGTATCCCTACCTCGGTGTCGGGCGCGCCTACGTGCTCGCCCGCGCCCTCGGGCTCACCGCCCTCGTCGCCGCAGCGCTGGCGGTGGCACTCGGCCTCGAGCTCGGGCGTGCGCGGGCGGGCGGCAGGGCGCCCTCCCCGGACGCCGCCCGCCTGCACCGACAGCTCGGGCTGGTCGCGGTCGCGCTCGCCGCCGCCCACGCCACGGTGCCCTACACCGACATCGATCCCCCCTACGGCGGGTGGCGCACGGCGCTCGTGCCCTTCGGGCAGCCGTCGTCGTGGGGGCTGCGTGCGAGCGCCCTCGAGAGCGGGGGGATCGTCGCCCTGTACCTCATGGTGCTGCTCGGCCCGAGCTGGTACCTGCTGCGGCGCCGGCGCCGGCTGTGGGGGGCGGTGCACGTCCTCACCGTCGCGGTCTACGCGATCGCCGTGCTGCACGCGCTGTTCCTCGGCAGCGACTTCGCCATCGCCGGCTCGGCACGGGTGGCCCTGATCGCCGCCCAGGCGCCGGTGTGCCTCGTCCTCGCACGCCGGGTCGCCGCGCCGGGCTCGGCCGAGCGGGCGGCCGGGAGAGCGGCGCTGCGCCGCGCTCGGCGCCGTCCTTGCTCTGCTCGGCGCCGCCGGGGTTGCGGGCGTGGCGGCTGCCGGCGTCGCCGGAGCCGCGCTCGGGGGCCTGCGCCTGTGAACCGCCGACGGGCGAGCGCCGGCGCGATCAGGCCACGCGACTGCCGGCGGGCGACCACCGGCCACGATCCTGCTCCGGAGCCGGCGCCCTCTCGGCGCGGGCGGCGAGCCGGGCGCGCCGGGGCCACAACGCCACGGCGAGGAGGGCGATGACGGGACCGGTCCCCGGGTCGGTGGCGCCGCTGCCGAGGACGAGCAGACCGTTCGAGAGCACGCCCCCGAGGTCCTGGCCGACGACGCCGTAGCACAGCGCGAGCACGGCGCCGGCGACCAGGGCAAAGCGCCGGGCACGCCCGCTGAGCACCCCGACGCCGATCAGTGCCTGAGCGACGCCGGCGCACGCGGCGAACAGCGCGCCGTGGTCCCCGACGGCTCCCCCGACCGCGTGGTTGAGGGCGGTCAGCCAGCCCGGGCCGCCATTGCCGGCATTGGCGATCTCGCTGCCGGCGAGGATCGGCATGCGGTTGAGCGACTCGCACTCGAGCAGGGCCGTCCCGAACCAGAGCGCCATCCAGGCGAGCTCGGGGAGCGGACGAGGGAGCACTCCGCCGTCGGCGACGGCGGCCCCGTCGTCGGGGCGGTGCGGCCACACGAGCACGGCGAGGAGCGCGTAGACGAGAGCCGCGCCCGGCGCTCCGGTGAGGGCGTTGGCGCCGGGAGTGAAGACGCCGCCTGCCTCGCCGAAGAGCCACACGGCGAGCGCCCACGGGATCGAGGCCGCCAGGGCGAGGCGTGTCAGGCGGCCGGTGACGAGCGCCAGCCCGACCAGGGTTTGCAACGTGGCGAACGCTGCGTTGGCGAGCACGGCGTGCGCCGTCAGCACGGGCTCGAGGCGGCTGCCGAGGTCCCAGACCCATGCCGGTGGCTCGGCGGCGCCCATGCGCAGCATCATCCCGAAGAACTGAGCGCTGAACATCGACGGCTGGAATTGCAGGGCGCCGTCGAGCAGCCACAGCAGCCCGAGCGCCACCTGCAGTCGGCGGCGCGTGACGAGCGGCGACGGGCCGCCGTGCGCCCCCGGGACGTCGCCACGGCCGACGCGGTGGAGCGGCCGGGCCCCCTGTGGGGCGGGCGGTGTCGACCCCGTGGGGCGCTCTGCGGGCGGGATGTCCCGCAGGGCGCTCACCGCATGATCCCAGTGTGACCGAGGGAGTAGCGGCCCGGCTGCGGCCAGACGGCCAGCCCGTGCGGCTCGTCGGGGACGGGAATCTCGGCGAGCAGCTTCCCCGTGACCGTCGAGATGGCGTAGACGCAGTCGTTGTAGCGCCCCGACAGCCACAGCACCTTCCCGTCCGGGGAGACGTTGCCCATGTCCGGGCTGCCGCCGCCGGGGATGTGCCACGTGGCGACGACCCTGCGCGTCGTGAGGTCGATCACGCTCACAGCCCCGGCGCCGCGGTCGGAGACGTAGAGGTCCTTCCCGTCGCGGCTGACGTACAGCCCGTGCGCGTCACGCCCGGTGGCGATGAATCCGATCACGCGGAAGTGCGCGGCGCTGATCTCGTAGACGCCGCCACGGTTCATGTCCGCGGTGTAGAAGATCCGCCCCGTGGGGTCGAGCTTGACGTCCTGTGGCGCCGACCCGGGGATGTCGAGGTAGCCGGCTACGGTCATCGTTGCCAGGTCGACCTTCACCATCCGGGCGGAGAACTCGCAGGAGAACACCGCAAAGGAGCCGTCGGCGGAGAAGTCCCCGTGGTCGAGGCCGGGGCAGTCGACGCGTAGTGCCTTCTCGAGGGCGAACGTGCGCGGGTTGCGAAAGGCCAGCACCTGGTTCGCTTCCTCGATGACGATCGCGTAGCGCCCGTTGGGCGTGTAGTACATGTTGTAGGGGTCGGTGACAGGGATGTTCGGCCCGGCGCGCTTACCGGTGTACGGGTCGATCGGGGTCAGCGAGCCGCCGAGGTCGTTGGTCGCATACAGCGTCTTCAGGTTCCAGGCGGGCACCACGTGCTGTGGGTCGAGACCGGTCGGGTAGCGGTCGATGACCTTGTAGGTCCTCGGGTCGATCACGTCGACGTCTGAGCCCGAGCTCTCCGGGACGTAGATGAGATAGGGCATGTTGCGCACGACGGGCGAGAACATGTCGGGCCCGTCGGCAGCGTAGACGTCGGGATTGCTACGAGCCGACGGGTGCCTCACGTTCGACCGAACTCCCGGCCCCGGCGCGACCTGCAGCTCCACCACGCTCGACAGCGGCGCCAGCGGGCCGCTCGTCTCGCCGCCGATCAGCCAGCCTCGCCCACCGAGGATCACGGTCGCCGCGTCGCTGCGAGGGAAGGGAAACGTGCCCGCTGCGGCGACCGCGCCCGTGGCGGGGTCGATCCGCCAGACCCGGTCCGACAGCGTGGCTCCGGAACGCCCCCCGAGGACGAAGAGCTGCCCCTGCAGCACGAGGGCGCTGGCGTGGCCGAGCGGCAGCGGGAGGTGGCCGACCACGGCGCTGTGGCCCGTCGCCGGGTCGAAGCGCTGGATGTCCGTCGTCGTGCCGCCGGAGTCGGCCGACTCGGCCGTCCCGAGCTCCCCGCCCACGACGTAGATCGCACCGCCGAGAGCGGCGACCGCCGCGTAGCGGACGGGCTGGGCGAGCTCTCCGGCGACGTGGAAGTGCGTGCCGTCGCTGGTCTCGAGCACGTCCCGCACGAGGCTCGTGCCGTCGAAGCCGCCGATGACGTACGCGCGGGCGCCGAGGGTCGCCGCAGCGAGGTCCGAGCGGGCGACGGGCAACCTGCCGGCCACTGTGGTCCGTCCTGCGGAGAACTCCTGCACAGCGCCCACGGTGGAGAACGCGCCGCCGCCGAACACGAACACCCGCCCGGCGAGCTCGGCTCCCGCGGCGTCGTGCACGGCAGACGCGAGCGACCCGGCTCGCGACGACGCGCCGGTGACTGGGTCGAGCGTCCAGATAGCCGGGGTCGAGGCGTCTCCCGTGGTGAGGCCGCCGAGGATGGTGAGCTCCCCGTCGGCCGCCACCACGACGGCACGCGAGAGCGGCTCGGGAAGGTGCCATCCTGCGAGGGAAGCGACGAGCCGGGTGCTCGCCGCGGACGGCGTGTCCCGCCGAGCCCGGCGCGACTGCGAGCCGCTCGGGTGCGCCCCTGGGAGATCGGATGCGCTGCGGCTCGGGTCGCTGCTGCCGCCCGCGGCGTGGCCTGCGCCGCCCGGTCCGGCGCCCGGTCCCGCGGCAGGACCGACGAGCGGGGCCTGTCGCTGCGGATCGTGGCTTCCGGTTGGGTGACGCGAGGCGCCCGGGGCGTCCGGCACGGCCCGGAGCGTGAGCCCGACAAGGAGCACGACGAGTGCCCCGATCGCCACGGGCCAGTGCGCCTGCAGGCTCGCCCATCCTCGCCGTGTCGGGGTCGCTCGGCGTGAGACCCGGGCCGCGCTCGGGTCGCTCGCGGCCGCCCTGCGTCGGGCGTGGGCGTGGGCGTGGGCGCGCGGATGGCCAGGCCGGAACGAGGAGGCGTGCGACCGTCGATGGCGGCGGCTCATGTCCCGCGCCTTACCCCCGCACGAGCGCGCGGTACGAGGCGCGCCGTGCGGCCACGGCCGTGCCGAGGTGCTCGGAGGGCGGAACCGCCCGGGGTGAGGTGCTCCAGCCGGCCCGCTGCCACGCGACGCCGAGCCTACGGCTGTTCCACTTGCTCAGGACGTCACGCCCGCCACGCGGCAACCCGCAGGCGCAGGCCCGAGACGCGGCGCGCCGAGCTCGACGGCGGCAGGTTGCGAAGCGTCAGCCGCCGGCGGGCTCGACGAGCCGCTGCGCGGCACTCGGGCGAGGGCGGCGGGGGGCCGTCAGTGCGTGCCGACCGCAGCGCGCAGCGACTCCTTGAGCGAGTGCATCGTCGCCATCACCGCCGTCGGCTCGTAGCCGCAGTGCGCCATGCAGTTGTCGCAGCGCTCGTCGTTGCCGCGGCCGTACTTCGACCAGTCGGTCGTCTCGAGCAGCTCCTGGTAGGTCTTGGCGTAGCCGTCGGCCATCAGGTAGCACGGGCGCTGCCAGCCGAAGACCGAGTAGCTCGGGATCCCCCACGGCGTGCACTGGTAGTCCTGCCTTGCCCTCGAGGAAGTCGAGGAACAGCGGCGTGTGGTTGAGGCGCCAGCGCTTGCGGTGGCCCTCGGAGAAGGCGGCGGCGAACAGCTCGCGGGTCTGGCGCACGCCGAGGAAGTGCTCCTGGTCCGGCGCCTTCTGGTAGGCGTACGCCGGCGAGATCATCATCGCGTCGACCTTCAGGTCGTCGTTCAAGAAGTCGAGCACGTCGCGCACGGTCTTCGGCGAGTCGTTGGTGAAGAACGTCGAGTTCGTCGTCACGCGGAAGCCGCGCGCGCTTGGCCTCCCGGATCGCCGCAACCGCCTCGTCGAAGACGCCCGTCCCGGTCGACCGCCTCGTCGTGGCGCTCCTTCAGCCCGTCGAGGTGCACCACCCAGGAGAAGTACGGCGACGGCTTGAACTGGTCGATCTTGCGCCGCAGCAGCACTGCGTTGGTGCACAGGTAGACGAAACGCTTGCGCTCGATCAGGCCCTCGACGATCTCGGTCGATCTGCGGGTGGAGCAGCGGCTCCCCGCCGGCGATGGAGACCATCGGCGCGCCGCACTCCTCGATCGCCCCGATCGCGTCATCGGGCGTGAGCCGCTGGCGCAGGACCTCGGTCGGGTACTGGATCTTGCCGCAACCGGGGCAGGCGAGGTTGCAGGCGAAGAGCGGTTCGAGCTCGACGATGAGCGGGAACCGCTCGTTCTTCCGCAGCCGCTGCTTCATGAGGTACGCCGACATACGGAGGTTCTGGCGAAGGGGGATGCCCACGAACGATCAGTCCTTTTGAGAGGGGGCGTTTGGCATGCTACCGGTCGCCGTCGGCCCGGTGGCCGGCGACCAGGTCTCCACGGCACGTGCCGCGAGGGCGAGCCGGCGGCAGGAGGCGACGAGCGCCCCCGGCTTGGCCAGCAGGCTGAGCTCCACGCCGGGCACGTCGACGAGCACGCGCACGACGGCGAAGGGATGGTCACGTGCCAGCGGGCCGCACCACAGCGACTCCATGTCGACCGCGACGGCGCCGCGGGCTGCGGCCTTGGCGCGTGCCTCGGCTCCGTGCACGATGCGTGCCGAGGAGACGATCGGGGCGACCGAGACGCGCCGCAGCCCGGCGCGTTCGATCCGCTCGGCGACCTCGCCGGCGTGGGCCAGGGCGAGCGTCTCGTCGCTGTCGAGGGAGGAGAGCTCGCTCGCCACGACGACGTCGCCGGGTCGTTGCCCGTCGCGCAGGCCGCCACCGATGCCGAGCAGCACGACCGGCCGGCCGGGCTCGAGGCTGCCCGCGAGCTGCACTCGAGCTGCCGTGGCACGCACCGGGCCCATGCCGATACGGCGCACCTCGGCGTGGCGGGCCGCCCGGCGGACGACGAGCTCCTCGACGCGCATCGGGGCGAGCAGCAGCGGGCCGGCGGCGGCTGGGGCGGGGCAGCCGGCGGGCCGCGCCGCCCGCACGTGTGGCGAGCCCGACCGCCTCATCGTTCTGCGCCGCTCACCGCGGCGCACCACCGGCCGAGCGCCATCACCGGGAAGACCAGCCGGTAGAGGTGGTAGTTGATGTAGAAGTCGCCCGGGAAGCCGGTCCCGGTGTAATAGGGCTCGTCCCAAGTGCCCGACTCGAGCTGGGTGGCGCGCAGCCACGCGACCGCACGCCGCGCCGCCTCGCCGTCCTGCTCGCCGGCGGCGACGAAGGCGAGCAGCGCCCAGGCGGTCTGCGAGGCGGTCGAGGTACCCTCGCCGCGAAGGCGTGGGTCGTCGTAGGAGCGGATGTCCTCGCCGAAGCCGCCGTCGGGGTTCTGATGCGACTCGAGGAACTCGACGGCGCGGCGGATCACCGGGTCAGCGGGGTCCGTCCCCGCTGCGACGAGGGCGGGGACCGCGGCGCCCGTGCCGTAGACGTAGTTGACGCCCCAGCGCCCGTACCAGGCGCCGTCGGGCTCCTGGTGCTCGACGAGCCAGTCGATGGCCCGCTTCAGCACGCCCGGGTCGGCACCGGGCTCGTCTGCGAGCATCTCGATCATGTGCGCCGTCACGTCCGCGCTCGGCGGGTCGATCACGGCGCCGAAGTCGCAGAACGGGTGCTCGTAGAGCACCTCGCGCAGGTTGTCGGCGTCGAACGCGCCCCAGGCCCCGTCGCGGCTGACCATCCCTTGTGACCAAGCGACGGCGCGGCGCACCGCGCCCTCGAGGGCGGCCCCGTCGGGATGCTCGATGCGCCGCAGCGCCATCACCACCTCGGCGGTGTCGTCGACGTCGGGGTAGTTGTCGTTCTCGAACTCGAAGGCCCACCCGCCCGTCGGCAGGTCGGGGCGGCGCACGGCCCAGTCGCCGCGGAAGCGCACCTCCTCGCCGAGCAGCCACGTGCCGGCGCGCACGAGGGCCGGGTCGGCCGGCGCCTGCCCGGCGTCGCGCAGCGCGACGACGGCGAGCGCGGTGTCCCACACCGGCGACTGGCAGGCCTCCATCCAGCGCATCCGGGCGGTGCGCACGGTGAAGCGCTCGAGCCCGTCGAACGCACGCGCCAGCACGGGATGCTCGAGCGGGTAGCCCCGCAGGTGCAGGGCGAGGATCGAGTACACCCACGGCGGCTGGATCCCGCCCCAGCTGCCGTCGGCCTCCTGGCGGCGCACGATCCAGCGCTCGGCCCGGGCCAGGGCCGCCTCCCGTACGGTGCCGTTGAACAGGCGACGCTTGGCCAGCTGCTCGTAGCGGTGCAGCCACTCGTCGATCAGCACGAAACGCTTGCGCCAGTCCGACAGGCCGGGCTTGGGCAGCGCCGTCGGGATGCCGCTACGCAGCTCGTCGATGGAGAAGCCGGCGGGGCGCACCGGGCGGTAGGCGGCGACGACGGTGAGGGCAACGACGGTCTGGCGCGCCCAGCAGCCGAAGTCGTAGATCGAGAACGGCGCCCGGTCGGGGAGGAACAGCAGCTCGGGCGGCAGCGCCGGCAGCTCGTCCCAGGGCCACCAGCCGAAGAGCGCGAACCACAGCCGCGTGAACACCCGCGTCGCCTCGAGGCCGCCGTGGCTGCGCACGAACTCGGCGGCGCGCTGCATGTGCTCCTCGCCTGGCGGGTCGCCGGCGATGCGCAGCGCCACCTAGGCCTCGGCCGTGGTCGAGAGGTCACCCGGGCCGCCGAAGTAGTTCGCCCAGGTGCCGTCGGCGCGCTGGTGCGAGCGGATCCAGGCGGCCGAGGCGGTGGCGTCGTCGCGCTCGAGGATGCCGAGGAAGGCGCGCAACATGAGGTCCTCGGCGTCCATCGTGACGTTGGTCTCGAGCTCGCCCTTCCACCACCCGGCGGGCGACTGCAGGGCGAGCAGGTGCTGCCGGGCGCGCTCGAGCGTGGCGCGCGCCGCGCGCTGCTCCTCGCCGGTGACGGGCGCCGGGCGGTCGGTGATTGCCATCAGAAGCGCCGGTCCACGACGAAACCTGCGACCTCCGCCAGTTCCTGTCTCGGCCCGGGCTCGAGCGCCGCGCCGTCGAGCGCGGCGAGCGCGGCGGTGAAGCGCCGGCGGGCCTCGCCCTCGGCGAGCTCGCGGCCGCCGCACGCCTCGACGAGCTCGGCGGCACGCGCCACGTCGCGGCCGTCGAGGGACGGCTCGGCGAGCAGCCGGGCGAGCTCCTCGGCGCGCCCACCGCCGGCGGCGAGCGCTGCGGCGACCGGGAGGCTCTTCTTGTGCTGATACAGGTCGCAGAAGGCAGGCTTGCCCGTCGTCGCCGGGTCCCCCCAGATGCCGAGCACGTCGTCGATCGCCTGGAAGGCGAGTCCGAGCTCCATCCCGAAGGCCGACGAGCGCGTCGACGCTGTCCGGGGGCGCTCCGGCGAGCACCGCCCCGATCGAGCAGGCGCAGCCGAGAGCGCCCCCGTCTTGCCGGCCTCCATCGCCAGGCAGCCCTCGACGTCGACGGTGGGGACGGCTTCGAAGGCCATGTCGAGCGCCTGCCCGGCGATCATCGCCGCCGTGGCATCGGCGATGCAGCGCGCCGCGGCGGCCGAAGCCAGCGGGTCGGCGGGCAGCTCGGGTGCCAGGGCGAGGACCTCGGGGTCGAGCAGCACCTGTTGCGCCAGCGCGAGCATGGCGTCGCCGACGATCACGGCGCGACCGATGCCGAACAGCGACCAGAGCGTCGGGCGGTGGCGGCGCTCGGCGTCCTCGTCGATGACGTCGTCGTGGATGAGCGAGAAGTTGTGGACGAGCTCGATCGCGACGCCTCCGGGCACGCCGTAGATCGCAGGGGCGCCGACCGCCTCGGCTGAGAGCAGCGCCAGCGCCGGCCGCACGCCCTTCCCGCCGTCGCCGCCGCAGGGGCGCCCGTCGGCGTCGGACCACCCGAGGTGGTAGCACGCGAGCGGGCGCACCTCGGGCGAGAGGCGCTCGACCGCCCGCCGCAGGCTCGGCCCGACGAGGTCGCGCGATCGCTCGAGCACGGCGGGGATGCGGGACAGCGTGGTCATCGTTGCGTGCCTCCGGTCGTGGCGGCGAGACGCGGGTTGCGCGTCGCGCCGTGGGACGTCGCGCCATCTGCGGTGCCACCCGCCGCCGGCGGGCGGCCGCTCGCACGGTGAGCGCTCTCGCCGGGGCGGGCGGACGGCGCGATCGTGCCGGCGCGGGCACGTCCTGTCGTGGACAGCCGGGCGAGCACCCGCGCCGCGGCGCGGTTGCCGCTGCGCACGGCGCCCTCCATCGTCGCCGGCCAGCCGGTGTCGGTCCACGCCCCGGCCAGCACAAGGTTGTCGATCGCAGTGCCCGCCCCGGGGCGCAGCGCCTCGCAACCCGGCCGGCCGCGGAAGGTGGCCTCGTGCTCGCGCGTGACGACGGCGTCGAGAACGCCGGCGCTACGGGCCGGCGGGAACAGCGCGCGCGAGCGCCGCGGTGTAGCGCTCGATCAGCACGTCGGGCCGGTCGCCGTGCTCGGCGTCGGCGCCCGAGACCGAGACGGCGAGCACCTGGCCCTCGCTCGCGTCGAGGCCGGCGGCGCCGGTGCGGTCGAAGACGAACTGCACCGGCGAGCCGACGCCCGCCGCCAGCGCGTAGGGCGTCACCGTGCGGTCGAAGACGACGTTCACGTCGATGATCGGCGACACGCCGAGGCCGGCCAGCTGGCCGGCGCGAGGGACGGCGCCGTCGGGCAGGAGCGAGGCCGCGGCGGTGTGCGGCACGGCGAGCACGACGGCGTCGGCCTCGACGAGCTCACCCTCGCAGCGCACGCCGCGCACGAGGCCCTCGCTCGTGACGATCGCGTCGACCTTCGCCTTGCGGCGCACCACCGCGCCGTGGCGGATGAGCAGCTGCTCGGCGGGATCGGCGTGCAGCCGGGAGAGGGGAACGTGCGCCCAGCCGATGTCGGCCGCGGGGCCGTCGAGCAGCAGGCCGGTCTTGAACACCTTGGCGGCGAGGGCGAGCGAGCACTCGCCGGCGTGCACGTTGGTCGTCGGCAGGGCGATCAGCTCCCACAGCGCCGAGATCGCGCCGTCGCGCTGGCCGTGGCGGGCGAGGAAGCCGGCCAGGTCCTGCTCGTCGAGGGCGGGGTCGCCGAGGCGCAACCGCCGCAGGGCGAGCGCCGCACGGCCGAGGCGCAGCCGGTCGGCGAGGGAGAGGTGGCGGTACCCGACAAGCGAGCGGGCGAGGTGCAGCGGCGCCGGCAGCGGGTCGCGCCGCAACCAGGAGACCACCGGCTCGCCCCCATCCCCGGGCGCCGGGCGGATCACCGGGATGGCGAGACGCTCCTGCAGCGGGGCGGCGTGGGCGGTCCCGACGCGCTCCAGGAAGCGCTGGTAGGCGCTGCAGCAACGCAGGTAGACGTGCTGACCGTTGTCGAAGGAGAGCCCGTTGCGGGTGAACGACCACGTCGCACCGCCGAGGCGCGGCCGCGCCTCGAGGAGGGTCACCGCGGCCCCGCCGTCGAGGCAGCCGATCGCCGCCGACAGCCCGGCGAGCCCGCCGCCGACGACCACGACGTGCGGGCGCGCCCCGGCGCCGACGCTCCCGCCCGCCGCCGCGCCCCCGCCGACGCTCCCGGTGACAGCGTGGCTCACGAGCCCGCTCCCGCCAGGCTGCGCGCCGCCACCCAGGCCTTCTCCCAGGCGGGGAGCGAGATGCGGTGATCGAGCACGGCGAGCGGGTCGCGCTCGATGCGCCCGAGCAGGCGACGGTAGATGCCCGCCATCGCCGCCACGCAGGAGCGGCTCCGCCGGTCGAGCAGATCGAGCAGCTGCAGCCCCTCCTCGTAGCGCTCGCGTGCCCGCCCGGCCTCGAAGCGCACGAGGTCGACGAGCTGGTCGAGCGGGCCGCTGGCGTCGGGCTCGCAGCCGAAGCGGGCGAGGTCCTCGACCGGCAGGTACATCCTGCCCATCACGTCCCGGTCCTCGACGACGTCGCGCAGGATGTTCGTCAGCTGCAGCGCGATGCCGAGCACGTCGGCCAGGCGGGGCGCGTCGGGGTCCGCCGAGCCGAAGATCGCCAGCGAGAGCCGCCCGATCGAGCCCGCCACGCAGCGGCAGTAGACGGCCAGCTCCTCGAAGGTGGTGTAGCGCTCGCCCCGGCAGTCCATCTCGCAGCCGGTCACGAGCTCGTGCAGCGCCTCGGCGGGCAGCGGGTAGCGCGCCATCGTGTCGGCGAGGGCGACGAGCACGGCATCCTCGGGCGCTGCCGTCCCGGCGGCGAGCCGGTCGATGTCCGCTCGCACGGCCTGCAGCGAGGCGAGCTTGCACTGCGGGTCGCCGGCCCCGTCGCCGATGTCGTCGACGCGGCGGGCGAAGGCGTACAGCGCCGACATCGCCTGGCGCTTGTCGCTGTGCAGCAGGCGGATGCCGTAGGCGAAGTTACGCGCCTGGCTGCGCGTGATCTCCTCGCAGCGGGCGTAGGCCGCGGCGAGGTCAGCGGTCCGGATGTCCCCACCGGCCGGGCTGCGCCCCGCCACGCCGGCTCCCGCGGTCACGCCGCCGCCCTCCCACGGGTGCGCCCGGAGAGGCGGGCGGCGACGAGCAGCTCGCCCGCCGTGCGGCGCGCCACCGCCGCCTTGGAGGCCTTGACCGGGCGCGCCAGCACGTCGTAGCCGGCGGCCTCGATCGCCTGGAGCTGCGCCAGGCCGCCGCCGAGGAACCCGGCCACGGCGAGGCGCGCCGTGCCGGAGAGCGCGGCGACGAGCGGGCGCCCGGCGAGCAGCTGGCGGCGGGCGCGGGCGGTCTCGAAGGCCATCAGGCGGCGGAAGGCCTCGCCGGCGGAAGAACCCGCCAGCTCGGCCTCGGCCACGCCGAAGCGCCCGAGGTCCTCGGCGGGCAGGTAGACCCGGCCCGCGGCGAAGTCCTCGCCGACGTCCTGCCAGTGCTCGACGAGCTGCAGCCCGGTGCAGATGGAGTCCGACCAGGCCTCGAGCAGGGCGCCGGAGCGCCCGAAGACGGCGAGCACGAGGCGGCCGACCGGGTCGGCGGAGAGGGCGCAGTAGCCGGCCAGCTGCTCGAAGTTGGCGTAGCGGGAGACCACCTGGTCCTGGCGGTTGGCCGCGATCAGCCGCTCGAAGGGCTCGCGCGGCGCCGAGCAGGCCGCCGCCATCTCGCCGGCGGCGACGAACACCGGGTGTGTGCCCCGGCCCTCGAGGGCCCGGCCGAGCTCGGCCTCGGCCCAGTCGAGCTGGGCGAGGCGCTCGCCGGGGGCGAGGTCGCCGAGATCGCCGAGATCGTCCACGAAGCGTGCGTAGCCGTAGACGGCGAGCAGGTGGCGGCGCGTGCGCTCCGGCAGGAGCCGCAGCGCCACCGGGAAGTTCTCCGAGCCCGCCTTGGCCAGCACCGCATCGAGGCCAGCAGCGTCGCCGGCGGGGGCGCGACCCGTCCCGATGCCGGTCCCCCGGCCGCGCCGGAGGGGACGGCGGTGCGCGATGGTGGCGCCCCGGTCAGCGGTCGAAGGCTCAACGGGCGGTCATCCCCCGGGCGGTCGCGCTGCGACCGCCCGTCACGGGACGCAACGCGTGGGCGCGGGCGTTGCGCCGGGGAGTCACGCCGAGGGCGGTCCGCACGGCCGCGGCGATGCCGTCGGCGTCGAGCCCGAGCTGGTGGAGGATCTCGTCGGGCCGGGCATGGGGCAGGTAGCGCGTCGGCACGCCGAGCACGAGGCGCCGCGGCCGGGCCGCGCCGGCCTCGTCGGCGGCCTGCTCGACGAGGCCGCCGAAGTACGACCCGGCCCCGCCGTGGGCCAGGCCGTCCTCGACGGTGACCACCAGGCCAGCCCGTGCCGCGGCCTCGACGAGGCGCGCGGTCGACCGGCCGCACGACCCGCAGGTCGTGCACGCTCGCCTCCACGCCGTCGGCCGCGAGCTGCTCGGCCGCGGCGACGCAGCGGGCCGCCATCTTGCCGATCCCGACGAGCACGACGTCGTCGCCGGCCTCGCGCAGGCAGCGCGAGGCGAGGCCCTCGCCGGGGGGTCCGAGGGTGCCCTCAGAGGGCGTCTTCGGGCCAGCGGATGAGCGAGGGCCCGCGGAGCTCGAGGGCCTGGCGTCGAGCATCGGGGCGATCTCGGCCGGCTCGCTCGGAGCGAAGATCGACAGTCCCGGGATGGCGAGGCCGAGGACCATGTCGAGCACGCCATGGTGGCTCGGCCCGTCGTCGCCGGTGATGCCGGCGCGGTCGGCGCAGATCACGACGGGCGCCTGGTGCAGGCCGACGTCGAGGTTCTCCTGGTCGAAGCAGCGCGAGAGGAACGTCGAGTAGACGGCGACGACCGGTCGCATCCCGCCGAGGGCCATGCCGGCTGCCGCCGTCATGGCGTGCTGCTCGGCGATGCCGACGTCGAGGAAGCGCTCCGGGAAGCGTGCCTGCAGGGGCAGGAGCCCCGTCGGCCCCGGCATCGCCGCGGTGATCCCGACGACGCGGTCGTCGGCCTCGGCGAGCTCGAGCAGCGCGCTCGAGAAGGCCTCCCCGTAGCTCGCCGCCCTCGAGGGGGAGGTGGTGACGAGGGCGCCCGAGTCCGTCGCCGTTCCCGGCGCGGCGAGCGGGGCGGCCTTGAAGTCGTGCATGCACTGCACCTCGTCGTCCTCGGCGGGGCCGTAGCCCTTGCCCTTGCGGGTGAGGATGTGCAGGACGATCGGCCCCTGCCAGGTCGCCGCGCGTCGCAACGCCTGCTCGAGCACGCCGACGTCGTGGCCGTCGAGCGGGCCGGCGTAGCGCACGCCGAGCGCCTCGAAGAAGACGTGCGGCTCGACGAGCTCGCGCAGTGCCGCGGTCAGGCCGCGCAGCGACTGCCCGGCCATCTGACCCATCAGCGGGATGTCGCCGATCACCCGCGACACCCGGGCCCGCACGGCGCCGTAGGAGGGGTTGAGGCGCAGCTGGGTGAGCGACTCGGACAGCTTGGACACCGTCGGCGCGTAGCTGCGCCCGTTGTCGTTGAGCACGATCACGACCCGCGCGCCGGCGTGGCCGAGGTTGTTGAGGGCCTCGTAGGCCATGCCGCCGGTGAGGGCCCCGTCGCCGACGAGCGCGACGACGCGCCGGTCGCTCGCGCCCTGCGCGGCGAAGGCGCATGCCAGGCCGTGGGCGTAGCTGAGCGCGGTCGAGGCGTGGGAGTTCTCGATCCAGTCGTGCTCGGACTCGGCCCGGTTGGGGTAGCCCGACAGGCCGCCGGCCTGGCGCAGCGCGCCGAAGCCCTTCATCCGCCCGGTGAGCAGCTTGTGCACGTAGGACTGGTGTCCGGTGTCGAAGAGCAGCACGTCGTGCGGCGAGTCGAAGACCCGGTGGAGCGCGATCGTCGCCTCGACCGCGCCGAGGTTGGACCCGAGGTGGCCGCCGGTCTGGGTGACGGACTCGACGACGAAGGCGCGGATCTCTGCGGCGAGGTCGACGCAGTCGGACAGGCTGAGCGCTTTGACGTCGGCGGGAGAGGCGATTTGCTCGAGGATCGGGTAGCGCGGCCGGGTCGAGCCGGGACCGGCCGGGACCTGCCCGGGGCGGCCCGACACGTCGCCCGCAGCGGCGCCACCTGGCTCCCCGCGCTCTTCGAGCGGCACCCTCGGCCTGCTCCGTCCCTGCACGCTGGCGCCCGTCGCGCCTGGCGCGCGCCACGCCGCGACAGAATTCACCTCGTCCGCAGTCATCTCGTCGTTCAGCTCCGCTGTCCTCGTCCGGGACTCGAGCCGATGTCCACGGGCCTCAGGTTGCCGCCCCCGCACGGGGTCGGGTGGTGCCGGTCGCGGCCCGCCACCGTCCGGCTCATCGGCGCCGGCTCGGGCGCCCTACTTTCCGTGTGGCTTACCCCACGCAAAGCTCGATGACCACATCGTCACCCCGCTTGGTGTCATCCTCTCAGAGACCCGGCGGGGCGTCAACGACGTCCCCGATGACGATCGGGCGACAACGCTCGCATTCGGACCGAGCGAGGGCGGTCGTGCCTGGTCAGCGCCGTGGGTGTCCGCCAAATGGCCAGACGATCGCGCGCTCGCGGGTCACGCGGTGCCGGCGTTCCCGATCAACGGATCGAGGGACTGAGCGGGACGCCGTCGTCGGTCGCCACGGCGACGGCGTGGGCGACGGCGTGGGCGAGGGTCGCCTCGACCGCCTCGGCGTCGAGCGCCGGCGACAGCTCGGCGACCGCGTCGCGTACCGCGTTGACCAGCGCCCGCAGCGCTCGGCTGTGGCCGGGGCGACGCTGCACGGCGAGTGACGCCAGGTCGAGCAGCAACGGCAGGTACGGCGCGAAGGCCTGGCGCAGCAGCGACGCCACGCGCGCCGGCTCGAGTGGCACCTCGCCCCGGTGCGCCGCCAGCGACGCCCCGACCTGGCGCGCCGCCTCGGCGGTCGCAGCGAGGAACAGCTCTTCCTTCGACCCGAAGTAGCGGTAGAAGGAGCCCTTGGCGACGTCGGCGGCCCGGCACACGTCGTCGACCGTGACGTCGGCGTGGCCGTGCCGGCAGAACGCTTCGAGGCCGGCGAGCAGCAAACGGTCGGAGGTCGACGGCCCGGCGGAGGAGGGAGCATGATCGGCGAGCAGCTGGCGCCACATCTCCGGCCGGAACGCGCCGGCGTCGGGCCGACCGAGCAGGTCGGGCAGCATCTCGGGCAGGATGCGCCCGATCGCATCGAGCGAGAGCCCTCGCCGCTCGCGCAGCAAGCGCACCAGGCGGACCGCCTCGACGTGGCGCTCGTCGTAGAGGAAGCGGTTCGCGGCGACCTTCACGGGTGGCGGGAGCAAGCCCTCGAAGAGGTAGTAGCGAACCGTGGGCGCGGCGACCCCGGTGCGCTCGACCAGCTCGGCCATCGAGAAGTGGTGTCCCGGCGGCGCCGGCGCGGTGGTGCTCACGGCGAGCGGCGCCCGACGGGCTCGTCGGTATCGTCACCGCGCATGGGCACCTCGCGGTCGGCGACGCCGCGCACAGGCGGAGTCGTCATCGTCACCGACTCGAGTACCTGCTTGCCGCCTGACCTCACCGACTCGCTCCCGATCCGGGTCCTCCCGATCAGCGTGTACCTGCCCGAGCACAACGGCGCGGGGCCCGGAGAGGAAGCCTGGCCCGGCACCGGCGAGAGCCAGCCGGCCGTTGCCGACCAGCTCAGCGAGGCCGACGAGCACGCCGAGCTGAGCGGGGCGAACCATCCCTTCGTGACAGAGTACCTGGGGGCGATCGAGTCGGGGGATGCAGAGGCGGCCGTCGTGGTCACCCCGGCGATCGAGTTCGCCACGATGTTCCGGAACGCGGCGCTCGCCGCCGAGCTCTCGTTGCGCCCCTGCGTCACCCTCGACGCCCGCACGGCCGCAGGAGGCCAGGCGCTCGTCGTGCTTGCCGGCGCCGAGGCGGCAGCTGCAGGCGCCCCGCTCGACGCGGTGGTGCGGGTGATCGAGGAGGCCTCGCGCCGCGTCGAGGTCGTCGCCTCGCTCGCCTCGCTCGAGCCGATCCGCCGCAGCGAGCACCTCCCCGAGGAGCTGCTCGCCTCATCCCCCGACGCGGGCAAGCGCAGCGTGTTCCGGATGCGTGACGGCACCGTGGAGCCGATCGGCGAGCCCGCCGGCATCGACGAGGCACTGTCGGCGATCGCCGCCACCGTCGCCGCCAGCGCCAGCGCCGGGATCGAGCGGTGCACGGTGTTCCACGCCGGGGCCCCCGACCTCGCCCGCCGTTTGGGAACCCTCATCGAGCGGGTAGATTTCGTGAGCGGCTTTTCCATGGCTATGCAGGTACATACCGGCCCCGGTGTCGTCGGAGCAGCATGGATCCCGAGAAGCTCGGGCGGCCTGCAACCTCCCGTGACAGCGGCCGGCTAGTAGGCGGCTAGCGTTTCCGGCGGGAGACTCGAGGACCAACGGTGGGCATCCGGGGCAGGGACGTGCGCGACGACCCGTTGCTGCGCGCCGCCGGGACGAGCAACGCCACGACCGTCGCGCTCGCGCCACACGAGCCGCCGGCGCGCGACCCGCTCGCCACCGTGGCGGTGACGGCCGAGATCCCCCCGATCCCGATCTCCGCCGCGCGGGCGACGGCGACCACGCCCGCCCCGGTGACCCGGGTTCCCGCCCCGGTGCCGTTGCGCCAGGCAGTGTGGTTCCTGTGCTTCGTGCTCGTCGTGTGCGGCGCGGGGATGTGGGGACTGCACTCCCGACCCGACTGGTTCGCCTTCCTGCGCAACCAGGTCGGCGGGCAGATCCCCCTCGCCACCCCCGGCAGCGGCAGCACGCCCGCGGTGAAGAAGACGCACGTGGGCTCACCTCCGGCCACGGCGCCCACGCCTGCCGCCTTCCGCCTCGCCGCGGCGAGCGAGCAGGCGGGCTTCGTACGTGACGTCTACGACACCGGCACGGCCGACTACTCCGTCACGGTTTCGACGAGCGCGCTCTGCTGGGTCGTGATCAAGTCGCCGTCGAACGCTCTGGGCGACGCGGTCGAGGCGACCGAGCCGCCGGGCTTCCACCAGACGGTGCCGGCGACGGACGGGACGGTCTTCGTCGAGGTCGCCGCCCACGGTGCGACGATCACGGTCAGCTCCAACAGCGCGGCCGGCTCCAACGGCAAGGTGATCGGCACGCTCATCGACGCCCACGTCGGCGACTACACCTTCCAGAGCTGAACCGCCAGAGCTGAACCCGCCAGCGCGGAGCCCTGCAGAGGTGAACCCGCCGAAGCTGAACCCGCCAGAGCTGACGCGTAGTCTTGCCGGCCTGACCCGCACGCCGCGAACCTCCGCCGTCCCCTGCGCCGCCGACCCGGCCGGCGTGTCCCCGCTCCCTGCGAGCACCGACCGCGCGCTGTCGTCGCGCAACCGGAGCCGACCCTGACCTCGACCTCATCGCCGCCGCCCGAGACGGCCGTCACGACCGACGCCGCACGGCGCTCGTCGAACATCTCCCGCCAGGCGCGGTTCTGGACCCGTCGCGCCGCATCGTGGGACCACGGTGCGGGCACCAACCCCGGGCTCGTGCGCGTCGTCGAGCGCGTCGTCGCCGAGGCCGCCGTCCGGCCCGGCGATCGCGTCGTCGACCTCGGCTGCGGCTCGGGCCAGCTCGCACTGCGGCTGGCGCCCGTCGCCGGGAGCGTGCTGGCCATCGACGTCAGCCAGGCGATGATCGAGCTGCTCGAGCAGAACGCGCTCCGTGCGGGCCTCGCCAACCTCGAAGGCCGTGCCGTGCCCGTCGAGCACCTCGAGCTGCCGGCGAGCTCGGTCGACGTCGTCGTCTCCAACTACGCCCTGCACCACCTGCGCGACCCGGACAAGGCGATCGCCGTGGCCGCTGCGGCGCGCTGGCTGCGTCCGGGAGGGCGGCTCGTGGTGGGCGACATGATGTTCGGCCGGGGCGGCGAGGCGCGGGACCGGGAGATCATCTCGTCCAAGGTGGCGCTCATGTTGCGCCGGGGACCGGCCGGATGGTGGCGCATCGCCAAGAACGCGAGCCGCTACCTGTTGCGCTTCCAGGAGCGGCCGATCTCGATGGCGGCCTGGGTGTCGCTGTTCGAGCGCGCCGGGCTGAGCGACGTGCGGGCGCTGCCCGTCGTCAACGAGGCCGCCGTCGTCGTCGGCACGAAGCCGCTCGGGGAGGCGCCGCTCGGGGAGGCGCCGCTCGGGGAGGCTCCGCGGCGGGAGGGCCTGCTGCGGGAGGGCCGCTCGCTCGGGGAAGGCCCGCCCGAGGCGGTGCCGGGCAGTATCGGCGAGGCCGGCTGACGGTGCACGGCTGGGGGCCCGAGACCGAGCAGCTGGCGGAGGCGATCTTCGACTACGCACGTGAGCGGTTGCGCCTCGACCCGCCCCCGCTCGACGGGCCGGTCAGCCCAGAGGAGCTGGCGGCGTCGGCGGGCCAGACGATCACCGCCGGCGGGCTCGGCGGCGAGGCTGTGCTCGAGCTGTTCGCCCGTGTGCTCGCCCCGGCCTGCATCTCGATCGACCACCCGCGTCACTTCTCCTTCGTGCCGTGCGCGCCGACCGAGTCGGCGACGCTCTTCGACCTCGTCAACGGCGCGTCGTCGGTCTGCGGGAGCAGCTGGCTCGAAGGCGCCGGCGCTGTGTATGCCGAGAACCAGGCGCTGGACTGGCTCGCCGGCCTCGCCGGCTTCCCCGAGGGCGCCGGCGGCGTGTTCGTGCAAGGCGGCACGCTCGCCAACCTCTCCGCGCTCGTGGCGGCGCGGGAGGCGGCCCGCCCGGCGGCTGCGGCAAAGCTGGCCGGCCCGCGCTCCCACGGCGGGTCGGGAACGGTCGGCCAGCCCGACGAGCCGGCGGACGAGGTCCCGCCTCCCCATCCCCGCTTCGCCGTCGTCGCCGGCACGGAGGCGCACGCCTCGATCGTGCACGCGGCGCGGGTGATGGACGTCACGGTGGTCCCCGCCCCCACGGGTGCCGACGGCAGGCTGCACGGCGAGGGGGTCGCCGATGCGCTCGACGCGGCGGCACAGCTCCACCTGCACGTCTTCGCGGCGGTCGCCAGCGCCGGGACGACCAACCTCGGGATCGTCGACGACCTCGCCTCGATCGCCGACGTCTGCGCCTCGCACGGCCTGTGGCTGCACGTCGACGGCGCCTACGGCGGGGCCGCCCTCGCCGCGCCGGGGGCGAGGGGGCTGTTCGCCGGGCTCGAGCGTGCAGACTCCTTCGTCGTCGATCCTCACAAGTGGCTGTTCAGCCCCTTCGACTGCGCGGCGCTGCTCTACCGCGACCCCGAGGCCGGCCGGCGGGCGCACACCCAGCACGCCGGCTACCTCGACCCGATCGAGCGCGGCGGGCGTTGGAACCCCTCGGACTACGCCGTGCACCTGACGCGCCGGGCGCGCGGGCTGCCCTTCTGGTTCTCGCTCGCCGCCCACGGCACCGACGCCTACCGGGTCGCCGTCGAGCGCACCCTCGAGCTCGCCCGCTACGCCGCGGAGCGGGTGGAGGCCGAGCCGGGCTTGCACCTCGTGCGACCCCCGGACCTCTCCGTCGTCTGCCTCTTCCGCACGGGCTGGTCCGGTGACGACTACTACCGCTGGTCCGAGGCCCTGCTCGCCGAGGGCAGCGCGTTCGTCACCCCGACCACGATCGGGGGCGAGCAGGCGGCGCGACTCTGCATCGTCAACCCCGTCACGACCGAGATGGACATCGACCTCGTGCTCCGGTCGATGCTCGCCGGCCTGCCCGGGTGAGCGAGGCGGGCGGCCCGAGCCCGGGCGGCGCCGAGGGGGCCGGCCGCCGACCTCGTGCCGGCGCACCGCGTCGGGAGCTGCCGCCCGGGCTGGCGGCCCAGCTCGCCGGTCCGTCCTACGAGGGCCCGGCCACCTTCGCCCAACGCCCGTTCCTCACCGAGCCCGCCGAGCTCGACCGCTGGCGCCCCGACGTCGCCGTCGTCGGCGCACCGTGGGACGACTCGACGACGAACCGACCAGGCGCCCGCTTCGGTCCCCGAGCGCTGCGCGCCCTCGCCTACGGACCGGGGACCTTCCATCTCGACCTCGGCGTGGAGCTGTTCGAGGTGCTCGAGGTGGTCGACTACGGCGACGCGCACTGCCCCCACGGACGGGTCGACGCCGCGCATGCCGCGATCCGGGCGCGGGTGGGTGAGGTCGCCTCACGGGGGATCTTCCCCGTCGTCCTCGGGGGTGACCACTCGATCACCTGGCCCTCGGCGAGCGCGGTCGCGGAGGTGGTCGGCTGGGGGCGGCTCGGGGTCGTGCACTTCGACGCCCACGCCGACACCGCCGACCAGATCGACGGCAACCTGGCCAGCCACGGCACGCCGATGCGCCGCCTGATCGAGTCCGGTGCCGTGCAGGGGCGGCACTTCGTGCAGGTCGGCCTGCGCGGCTACTGGCCGCCGGCAGCGACGTTCGGCTGGATGCGCGAGCAGGGCATGCGCTGGCACCTGATGGACGAGGTGGTCGCTCGCGGGCTGCCGGCGGTGATGAGCGACGCGCTCGCCGAGGCGAGCGAGGACTGCGAGGCGGTCTACCTCTCGGTCGACATCGACGTGCTCGACCCGGGCTTCGCGCCGGGGACCGGCACGCCCGAGCCGGGGGGGATGGCGCCGGCGGAGCTGTTGCGTGCCGTGCGGCGCCTCGCGCTCGAGGCGCCCCTCGTCGCCCTCGACGTCGTCGAGGTGTCGCCCCCCTACGATTGGGCGGAGCTCACCGTGAACAACGCCCACCGGGTGGTGCTCGAGGTGCTCGCCGGGCTGGCGACGCGGCGCGGGGCGCCACAGGTCGAGCTCTGATCGGCGGCGCGGGGCGGGTGTGAGGCCTCCCCTACGATCGAGCGGGATGGCCACTTCCGCGCATCAGGCCGTCGCGCCCGTGGCGCTCGAGGGGGCGGCAAGCCGGCCCGCCGATGGCGAGGCACCCGTCATCCGCACGATCGAGCTCACCAAGACCTACCCGGGGAACGACTCGCCTGCGGTCGACCACCTCGACCTCGAGATCGTGCCCGGCGAGATCTTCGGCCTGCTCGGCCCGAACGGCGCCGGCAAGACGACCACCGCCGGCATGCTGACGACTCGGGTCGTGCCGTCCTCGGGCCGGGCGTTCGTCGGCGACGTCGACGTCGTCGCCCAGCCGAGCCTCGCCAAGCAGCTGATCGGCATCGTCTCGCAGCAGAACACCCTGGACCGTGCCATCACTGTCTGGGAGAACCTGTACTTCCACGGGTTGCTCTTCGGCATCCCGGCCAAGCGCTCGCGGATGATCGCCGACGAGCTGCTCGACCGCTTCCAGCTCGGATCGTGGGGAGGCCGCTCGGTCTACGCCCTCTCGGGCGGGATGGCGCAGCGGCTGATGGTCGCCCGCGCCATCTTCCACCGGCCCGCCGTGCTCTTCCTCGACGAGCCGACCGCGGGCCTCGACCCGCAGAGCCGGCTCGCCCTCTGGGAGCTGCTGCGCGGGCTGCACGCCGACGGCCAGACGATCATGCTCACCACGCACTACATGGAAGAAGCGGAACAGCTCTGCAACCGCGTGGCGATCATGGACCACGGCCGCATCCTCGCCCTCGACACGCCCGAGGAGCTGAAGCTGACCATCGACGCCGACACCGTGGTGATGCTCACCTCGAGCAGCGCCGCCCAACAGCTCGAGGACGCCCTCCGGGCGTCGATCCCCGAGGTGACGGGGGCTCGCGCCGTCCCCGGCGGGCTCGAGCTGCGGGTGAAGGGGGCCGAGCGGCTGCTGCCGCGCATCGTGGAGGCCGCCGACGCCGCAGGACTCGACCTCGCCGACCTCTCGATCGCCAAGCCCTCGCTCGAGACCGTCTTCATCCAGCTGACCGGGCGGGAGCTGCGCGACTGATGGCGACGGTGACCACCGGCGCTGCGCCGGGCTCGGCCTTCGCGCCCGGCGGGGCTGCGATCAGAGCGACGCCGACACGCTCGGTGGCGGTGGCGAGCCGGCAGGCGCTCGCCGCGCTGTTGCGCCGGGACCTCACGGTGCTGAAGAGGAACTTCGGCGAGTTCGTCGCCCGTACCCTGATCCAGCCGTTGTTGCTCACCTTTGTCTTTCTCTACGTCTTCCCCCAGATCGGCCAGAGCGTCGGGGGCCGAGGGCCTGTCGGGGAGTCGGCCTTCGCCACCGTGCTCGTGCCCGGAGTCGTCGGCATCTCGATGATGTTCCAGGGCGTGCAGTCGGTCGCGTTGCAGCTCGCCACCGAGTTCGGCTTCACCCGCGAGATCGAGGACCGTGTGCAGGCGCCGTGCCCGATCGAGCTCGTCGCCTCCGCCAAGATCCTGTCCGGCGCGGTCCAGGGCGTGATCGCCGCGGTGATCGTCTTCCCGATCGCCGCCGTGGTGCACGCCCCCGGCGTCGAGGCGCACCTCACCGTGCACTGGGCGATCGCCCTCACGCTGATCCCGCTCGTCGCGGTGACGATGGCCGCCCTCGGGCTCGTGCTCGGCACCTCGTTCCAGCCACGCAACATCGGGCTCATGTTCGGTTTCGTCATCCTGCCCATCACCTTCCTCGGCGGCACCTACTACCAGTGGACGCGCCTTGCGCCGGTACAGGTCGGCGGATTCCACTGGCTGCAGGTCCTCGTGCTGATCAACCCGCTCATCTACGTCAACGAAGGGCTGCGCGCCGGTTTCACCAACATCGGGCACATGCACCTCTACATCGTCTACCCGGTGCTGTTCGGCTTCCTCGCGCTCTTCCTCCTGCTCGGCATGCGCAACTTCCGGCGCAAAGTGCTCTCCTGAAGGACCTGAGCGCCTGAGCTGACCCCGAGGTTGATCAGTCGCCGACCGCCACTCGCTCGAGGTTGGCGACCGACTGCTCGAGCATCGAAGCCGGCACGATGGGCCAGTCTCGCTGGGAGCGCGTCTCCTCGGGTAGATCGGTCCAGTCGCAATAGTTGGTCACGTCGGTGTGCTCGTCGTCGACCGGCTCGAGCTGCCACCCGTAGACGTGGCCGACCGGTGGGCGGTCCGCCGGGGCCACGTTCCACTCGATGAGACGATCCGGAACGACCTGGGTGACGGTGTTGCGAACGTGGTACTTGCCCAGGCCGGGGATGTCGTTCAGGGGCGCTCGGTCCATGTCCATCTCGAAGGTGTCACCGACCGTGGTGAGGGGACGGGCATCGGGCGCCGACACCAGCATCCCCGAACCGTCGATGCGGACGTGGCCGGCGGGATCAGAGACGATCGCGAACAGGGTGCTGGCGGGGGCTGCGATCCGGCGGGTGACGGCGACGCGGTTCGACGACACATCGGCTCCGATCGGTCGCGGGTTGGAAAGCGGCCACCGTAGCGGCAGGAAGCGGCCGCTACGGGCTACTGCGCACCGGATGCCGGAGGAGCGTTCGCGCACCGCCTCACTCGTCGTGGACGCGTTGTCGCCTCGCGCTCGAGATCGACAACGTCCTACCAGGTAGCGGCGGGGGGTAGGGGAAGCCGGGCGAGCCGGCGGGCCTCGGCGGCCCGCAGGCCGAGAAGGCGCAGGCAGGCCTCGGCGAGATCGTCGACGGAGGACTCATCGACCCGATCCGGCTGCCGCTCGTGCACCCGGAGGAGTCCGAGGAGCCCGCCGGCCACGGCGCTCAGCGCGATCTCCGCGTCCGGGACGCTGAACCGCCCGGTCGCCTGGCCCGCCCTGATGTCACGGAGCGCCCGCGGCGCCAGGCCGCGGGGGGCGTCGAGGAGCTCGAGCCCGGCACCGGTGACGAAGCCGGCGATCTCGGGGTGAGTCCAAGCGAGACGACCAGAGATCCGCAAGGAGACGGCGAAGACCTGGGCCGGGTCGTCGAGGCCGGCGCAGGCCGCGTCGATCATCGCCGCCCAGCGCTCGAGCACCTCTTCGGATGCGGTCCGGAACAGCTGCTCCTTGCTCTCGAAGTGGTTGTAGAAGGAGCCGAAGCCGATGTCGGCCGCCTCGGTGATCTCCTGCACGCTCGCTCGCTCTCCTCGGCGCTCGGCGATCAACCTCACGGCAGCGTCGATGAGCGCTTGCCTGGTGCGCGCCTTCCGACGGTCGAGACGGTTGCCTGCGACTGTCGCGTCTGCCGGTGCCGCGTTCACTGCCTTCTCCTAGTCTGGATGACGAGCCCGTCAATCCTGATGAGATGTTACAGAATGAAGCTTTCGAGGGGCGCGACGGCGGGCGCCTCCACGGCGCCCGCCGTCTCCGCCTGCGAGCGGACCTCCGATCAGGCCGCTGCGTCGGTCGTCCTCGGCGTGACCCAGGAGCGCACCGTCGCGTCGGCCCTGCGCAGCTCGATGCCGCGGACGAGCATCACGCTTCCCGAGATCAGATTGAACAGGCCGAACAACAGGGCGAGGGAGACCGCGCCCATGTCGGGGCGGGCGAAGAGCACCGCACCGAAGGCCGCCGACACGAGGCCGCCGAGGACGAGCGGGCGCGGGTCCCCGCTGCCTCGCCGCGGCGGAAGGCGGCGACGATCTGGACAGCACCCGCAACGACCGCCCAGCTGGCGACGACCAGGACGAGGACAAGGGCCGTCGCGACCGGCCAGGCGAGGGCGACCACGCCGGCGGCGACGTCGACCAGCCCGAGGAGCAGGTGCCCGAACACCGGACCGGCAGTGCGGCTGCTGAACGCCTGCGCGGCCTGCAGGCCGGCGGCGATGAAGGCGTAGGCGGCGAACATGATCACGAGCGCGAGCACCGTGATCCCGGGCCAGGCGAGGGCCACAACGCCGATGGCGAGGGCGAGCACGCCCCACAGAATCAGCGAGCTGCTGAAGGACTTGAGCATGTGGTGTTCCTTTCGTATGGGAGGTGTGTGTGAGGAGTCGACGTCCTGCCACGGCAGACGATCCCACCACAGAACTGATGACTGATCACAATACTGAGTGTGCCGTGCTACACTGTCGTTGTCAAGTCCCGGCTTCGACCTTACGAAGGAGCTTCCCGTGTTCATCGTCGTCTCGCTTCTGCTCGCCGCCGCCTGTGTCGCCCCCGCCGCCGGCAAGCTGCTCGGCCACCCGAAGATGCGTGAGTCCGCCGCACGCTTCGGCCTCTCCTGGCCCCGCTACCGGCTCATCGGATTCGCCGAGCTGGCGGCTGGCGCCGGCGTCCTGGCCGGGCTCGCGCTGCGTCCGCTGGGTGTCGCCGCGGCGTCGGGCATGACCCTGCTCCTCCTCGGCGCTCTCGCCGTTCACCGACGGAGCGGGGACCGCGCACGAGAGGCGGTGCCGGCGATGCTCGCTCTCGGCCTCAGCCTCGCCTACCTCGTCGTGGCCCTCAGCGGCTGAGCGGCTGAGCAGGTCGACCGTCGGCGTGCCGCGGGTGGGCCGGAGGCACATCTGCGGCGGCGACTTCGAACGGGCGACGGTCGTGGCGGACGACATCGACCCGGCGTGCCCGGCCGGCTATCGAGCTACGGCCGTGATGCTCCCAACGGCTACGTGAGCGTCATCGTCCCCGTCGAGCACGACATGGAGCTCAGCTGCTGGACCCGGGACCGGGCTGTCGGCGGCGCGGCGACTCCGGCACGTGCGGCCCGAGCCGCGCCGCAGAACCGTCGAACTCGAGCTCGAGCTCGAGCAGCCGTCACACCGAAGGCCCGAAGCACACCGTTCGACGGCGACTCGTCAGCCGCGTGGGAGACCCGACACGCTCGTCGTGCCGGCGGCGACTCCCACGGCGACATAGGCACCTTGGGTGTCCTTGCCCGTCGCGGCAGCGAGCGAGCCCACCTTCACGTCACTGAACGTACCGTGCGTGCCCTTCGTCGTGACGAATCTCGTGGACGACGTCGTCATGATGGAATAGCTGTCTCCCTTTTGGGCATTCACGCCGTTCGTGCTGGCGCGGATGGTGAAGCTGTGGTCGCTGCTCGACACCTTCGTCACCTGGCCGCCGACAGCGAACAGCTTGGCGGTTGACGCAGCGACCGGAACGACCGCGAATGACGCGACCGAGATCCCGACCGAGACGACTGCCGCCCCGGCAGAGAGCACCAGCAAGCACTGCCGTCGGTAACGCTCGAGGGCGTCCGTCACGAGTCGCACGTTGACTTCTCTTCCCGCTCGGCTGTTGCCTGAGACCAGCAAAATGCGCTCGCCGTTCCGAGCCGAGGCTCGAGCTCGGCATCGTCGAAGCACATGTCTCGACGGAGCACCCCGCCGAGCAGAGCGTGCGAGGTCACTCGCTCAGGCCTTCTCGAGTCGGCGCAACTGCAACGAAGCGGCGATGTCGATGACGCCGTAGACAATCACACCGATGCCGAGGAGCACCGCCAGGATGCTGAGCGACAGTCCGGGATAGATCAGGCACACGATGCCGACACCTGTCGAGGCGAGACCGAGAAGGATCAACGGCGCACGTCGGCCCGTCGCGTCCGGGCCCAGTCCAGCGAAGAGCGTAGCGAGGCCTCCCGCGACCCAGAAGAGGCCGACGATGAAACCAATGACGGCGATCGTCTCGAAGGAATGATGCAGGACGAGAAGGCCGACCAAGATGGCGAGCAAGCCGACGACCGCCAAGCCGAGGCGGGTGCTCCCGGTCACACCCCTGTCGAGGACCGCCTCGATGAGGCGCAGCGCGCCGAGCACCAAGAGCCAGACGCCGAGCACGACAGCGAGGACTCGCACGGTACCGCCCGGCCGAAAGGTGATGACGATTCCGAGAGCGATCGTGATGAGCCCAAAGGCGAAGAGGACGCCCCATGCGCGCCCAACCTCGCCGAGGGCGCCAAACGGCTCCTCGGCCGCGCTGACCGCCGGGACCTGCGCCACCCCCGCGACCTGGTAGCCGGGATCCTGCTCGGTCGCAGCGTAAACACGGTTGTCTCCGAGAGGATTGGCCATCGAACGCCTCCGTATTGACTCGTATCGAGCTCGCGCAACATACAGTGTTGGCCCGCGAGCGTTGGTCACCCCGAGCGGGTGAATCGCCCGAGCCGCTGCGCTGCCGAGCCGCGATCCGCTGGCCTTCGATCCCACACGTGGCCTTTTGTGGTCGTGACCGTGATGGGCGTGATCTCCGTGCGGTCGAGCTGTACGCGTCGTTGTCAGTCGCCTGTGCTGTCCACGATCTGGACGACGCCGAGAGCTGCACCGTCCCTCAACCGCTTCCGCCGCGGGCACGCTCGTGCCAACGCCGCATGGGTCGATTTCACCTTGACCGGGCGAGGGCGGGCACAGCTGACGGCACATAGGTTTCCTCTGGAAAGGGAAAAAACTGCGCGCTCTCCGCACGGCAAGGCAAGAGGGGGCGCTGCCGTGAGGAGGAACAATGACGACGACGACCGAGCCCACTTCGAAGGCCCGTGAGACCGAGCACGAAAAGGCCGACAAGCGCGAAAGGGGCGAGCGGCCCGAGTTCGGACGGGAGGGCAGGGAGAGTGGGGACCGGCTGCTCGAGTCCTTGTTGCTTGCCAGCCTCGCCCGCCGCGAGGAGGAGGACGACGAGCCGCGCATCGAGCACCCGCTGCTGCTGGCGGCCCTCGCCCGGCGCGACCGCGACGAGGACGAGCCGATCATCGAGCACCCGCTGCTGCTCGCCGCGCTGATGGGCAGGCGGCGCGAGCACCGCGAAGGTCTCATCGAGAACCCGCTGCTGCTGGCGGCCCTCGCCCGGCGCGACCGCGACGAAGACGAGCCGAGCATCGAGCACCCGCTGCTGCTCGCCGCGATGATGGACAGGCGGCGCGAGCACAGCGAAGGTCTCATCGAGCACCCACTACTGCTCATGGCCCTCGCTCGCAGGCGCCGGGAGCGGGATGACTCGCTCATCGAGCACCCGCTGCTGCTTCTGGCTCTGATGCGCCGGCGCCGGGAGCGGGGTGACTCGCACATCGAGCACCCGCTGCTGCTCGCCGCGATGATGGACAGGCGGCGCGAGCACAGCGATGGACTGATCGAGCACCCAATGCTGCTCGCCGCGCTCCTTGCCCGGCGCTGACGGTTCTCCCGGCCCGTCCACCGCTCGAGTCGCAGACGAGCGGGTCGGGCGGGTCGGGCAAGGCCCGGCGTCGACGACGCCGGGCCGAAATCCGGCGCCCCCTCGGCAGGCAGGGGGACCGCCAACCGACACAGGGGAATCCGACACAGGGGAAGGGGCCATGCCAGCTGGATCACCGGGTACCTCGTCGGAGAACGGGGCATCCTCGCAGGAATTGTGGGAACAGGTCGATGCGTGGATCGAAGAGGTGCTGCGCGACGCCGGCGCCGGCTCCGATCCGTTCGTGTCGCCAGTCCGGGAACGGGAACGGAGCCGTTCGGTCCTCGAGCAGCTGCTCCTGGGTCAGCTGGTCGCCGACGCGATCGCTGACGCGCTCGCGGCCCGCGCTCGCGTCAGCGCTCGCACCGCGGGTGGTCAAGCTGCTCGAGCACCCACCGAACGACGGCAACGGCACGGGCGCGCCCACGAGCGAACGGAAAGAGAAGGCTCGCACGGCTCCCACCGCCTCCGGTGCCAAGACCGGTCACAACGGCGGGGGCTGAATCGGAGACACCGCGTCGCCCCCGGCGGCATCCGTTCCCGCCGGGGGCTGCTCGGCTCAGCCCGCACAGACGCTCAGCCCCGCACAGACACAGCGAACCTCGCTGTCCCGGAGTCAGCAGCGAATGAGCACGGGGCGGGTTCGGTCGGACCGGTTGCTCGTTGCGGCGGCGCCACCCCGTTCGGCGCGCCGCTCGAGGTCCCGAGCAACGCGTCGATCCGGCGCCGCCTTCAGACGGGGCGGTGACCGGGGACGCGCGTCCGCACCCGGTACAGCGACGTCGTCGCGGACAGATAGAGGTCCTGCCGTTCGGCGCCGCCCCAGGCGTGGTTGGCGACCACCTCGGGAGTGCGCAGGACGCCGAGCGGTGCACCGGCCGGGTCGAGGACGTGGACACCGCCTGGCCCCGTGCACCAGACGTTGCCCTCGGCATCGACTTTCATCCCGTCGGGCACACCCGGCTCGTCGCCCTTCACCTCCGCCCAGACGTCGCCGCCCGAGAGCGACCCGTCGGCCTCGAGGCTGAAGGCCCGGATGTGGCCGCGCTCGGTGTCGTTGACGTAGAGCGTGCTGCCGTCGGGCGCGAAGCACAACCCGTTCGGCTGGCGGAAGTCGGCAGCGAGCAGCTCGAGCGCGCCGTCGGGGTCGACACGGTACAGGCCCTGGAAGTCGAGCTCGACAGCCCGCGGCACACCGAAGTAGTCCTGTCGGCCGTAGGTGGGATCGGTGAAGTAGACGCTGCCGTCGGCGGTCGTCACGACGTCGTTCGGGCTGTTCAGCTCGACTCCCTCGAAGCGGTCGGCGAGCACGGACAGCTCGCCGCCCTGCTCGCGCACGACCCTGCTCGTGGCGTGCTCGCAGGTGAGCAGTCGGCCCTCGGCGTCGAAGGTGCTGCCGTTGCCCATCCGGCTCGGCCGGCGGTACTCACTGAGCGCGCCGTCGGGGTCGAGACGGTGCAGCGTGTCGCCCGGGATGTCGCTGAAGACGAGGTACCCGCCCTCGTCGGACCACGTCGGGCCCTCGGTGAAGCCGAAGCCGGTGGCGAGCCGCTCGAGCCGCGCCGCGGGGTCGAGCAGCCGGTCGGGAAGACGGTCCTCGCTCACCCTGCCACCTCGTCGAAGTCGGCGCCGCTGGCGGCGTCGCAGGACCGGGCGATCGCCGGCCACGCCTCGTCGTGCAGCGGCGTGGCGACCCACGCGAGACGGTCTTCGTCGCTCGCGAACTCGATCAGCAGCAGCCAGCCCGCGCCGTCGCGCGGTCGGAGCAGACGCACGGAGCGGAACCCGGGCTGCGCGGCAATGGCCGGGCGGAAGCGCTCGGCGAAGGCTGCGATCAGCTCGGTATCCGCCCCGGGGGTCACGTCGAGCTCGACGACGTGCATCGTTCCTCCTCGTTCTCCTCGTTCAGGGTTCACCTCGCTCAGGTGCCCACGGCCCGATCGTCGCCGGCGAGCAGCCACCGGAGCGCGTTGAGCTGGAAGCGAAACGCCGAAGGCTTCCACAACGCGTCCAGGTTGTGGCCGATCGTGCTCACCGCGACCCGGCCCGAGCCGTATCCGTGCGCCCATGCCACAACCGACTCGGTGCTCGACCGGGTCGCCCCCGAGTCGGAGGTGAAGCGGCAGCCGTCGGTGTTCTCGCCGCGCAGCAGGATGTCGCCCGGGTCGCCGTCGTAGATCGGGAAGTGCTGCTCGTCGGTGAGCACGAAGTCCTGCACGCCCTCGGTGAGCTCGTGGCCGGGGGCGACGACCGAGACGCGCCAGTTCCGCTCCGGCGGGTGCCCGTCGTACACGCCGCGCGTCACACGCCGGTAGGCGGCGCTGTAGATCGAGACCGAGAGGTTGTTATGCAGCGAGAGCAGCGACCCACCGCTCGTGACGAACTGCTCGACGGCCTCGCCGAAGCCCTCGCTCACCCACGTCGCCGCAGGGCCGTCGGGAGGGTCGTCCATGAGGAACGGGCTGTAGTAGGAGTACCACTCGGGGCCGACGTACCCCTCGGGGAAGACCAGGCCGTCGCGGAACACGACGAACACCCGACGCCCCTCGAGCAACGCCTCGGTGGTCTCGCGGTCGACGAACCACTCGTAGTTGGCGGTGTACTCGAGCTCGACACCGGCCTCCGCGGCGAGACGCCACAGATGCAGGCGGATGTAGTCCGGGTTGTGGTAGCGATCTCCGATGAGCGCGAGCAGCGGACGGCGCCGGGCGTTGCCCACCGTCACGGCTTCGTGCCCCCAGCATGCAGCCCGTGCACGGGGGCGCCCTGTGCCGACTGCGCCAGCGTCACGTCGGGAAGAAGAACGTTCGCCGGATGTGCCATAAGGTCGGGCAACCCTACCAGGGCGCCCCGGCGCGCGCCGTCGGCGATCGCTGGGCGCGCGGCCATCGGGCCGGCACGCGCGTGGGCATCGCAGAGCCCGGAGAGCGCTCGCGGAGAGCGCCCCTACACTCGGGCGGATGGGAGATGCCGAGCGGAAAGACGCAGCCGACCTGCCCTCGCCGGGCGAGCCAGCCGGCAGCGACGAGGGCGCCAGCCCGGACGGGGCGTCGAGCCTCGGGAAGACCCTCGAGCTGAACAACGGCACGAGAATCCCTCGGCTCGGGCTGGGCGTCTACCAGATCCCGGACGGTGCTGCGACCGAGCACGCGTTGGCATGGGCGTTCGAGGCCGGATACCGGCACGTCGACACGGCCAAGCTCTACCGCAACGAAGCCTCCGTGGGCAAGGCCGTCCGCCAGAGCGGTCTGCCGCGTGAGCAGATCTGGGTGACGACAAAGCTGTGGGTCACCGACGAGATCGCGGCACGCCGAGCTTTCGACGCCAGCCTGAAGCGGCTCGGGCTCGAGTACGTCGACCTTTATCTCGTTCACTTCCCGGTTCCCGGTCTGCTCAGGTGGACGTGGCGTTCGATGGAGGCCATCGCGCGGAGCGGGCGCGCGCGGGCCATCGGCGTCAGCAACTACTCCACGCGCCACCTCGAGACGGTCATCGCCGGCGCCGACGTGCCCCCGAGCGTCAACCAGGTGCGATGCTCGCCGTTCGACTTCGACCGGTCGCTCTACGATTCCTGCCGCGCCAAGGGGATCGCCTTCGAGGCGTACAGCCCGCTCACCCGTGGCAAGCGGATCGGCGACCCGCGGCTCGGCGAGATCGCCACCCGCCACGGGCGGACGCCGGCGCAGGTGCTCATTCGCTGGGCGCTGCAGAAGGACATGGTGGTCATCCCCAAGTCCGCCGACGAGGGGCGCATCCGGGAGAATGCCGCAGTGTGGGACTTCTCTCTCGACGCGCAGGACATGCTCGTGCTCGACGCCCTCTCGGCCTAGATGGCGATCGCCTGCTTTCGGCGCACCTGGTCGCGCCTTCCCGACGGAGCGAGGGCGCCCGGGGGGGTTCGAAACGGGCGTCCCGCGCATAGCAGCGGACGGCGTCAGCCCCTTGCCTCGGACAGAACGCGGGCGAGCGTCGAACTCGACAAATCTCGCATGGTGGCGTCACCTACTTCCGCGCGGGCGATCGGCTCCTGAGGCGCCGCCGCGCCGCCTGGCCGCCGCGCCGCCTGGCCGCAGTGCTGCCGGGTCGCAGTGCCGCCGGACCGGCGTAGAACGCTGGTGCCTCGTCGCACGCAGCGACACCTGATTCAGGGCGGCGCCGTGAGCCCGCCGGCGCGTTTCCTCGGCCGAGCGCCGTCTGAATGGGTATCGTGACGCGGTGCCCGGCGCGCCGTCGACCAGACCGAGCGGCGAAGGACCCCGTCCGGCGCGGGCGGTGCGGCGTACCGGCGCGGTCGTCGAGCGTGAGGGCGCACCCGCCGACGCTCGCACCCCGACCGCTAGCCGGCGTGCCCAGGGTGCCGCCGATCGCCGCCCGAGCGCGGCGCGCGAGCGCGGGTCGAGCGCAGGAACGGGCCGGCGCCCGCCGGCGGCAGCCGACCGTCGCGGCGCAGCGACAGATCGAAGGCCTCCGGCACGGAACGCCTCAGGACGAGCCCCGTGGGGCACGATCTCCCGAGCGTTGATCGTCGACGCCGCCACCGAAGCCGTGCGCTCCGGTCGCTACGAGGAGATGAGCATCCGCAGCCTCGCCGCCGAGCTCGGCGTCGCCCCGATGTCGCTGTACCGCCACGTGCGCGACAAGGACGACCTCCTCGACGAGGTCGTCGACCGGCTCCTCAAGCGGGTCTGGCGCCCTCGCGGCAAGGAGGACGACTGGGTCGCCTGGCTGACCGACGCCGCCGAGCGCCTGCGCCGTTTCCTCGTCGCGCAGCCGGCAGCGCTGCGGGTCTACCTCCGCCATCCGATGGTGACCCCGACGGCCGTGGCACGCATGGACGCGATGCTCGACGTGTTGCGTCGCGCCGGCCTCGACGACGGCTCGGCACGCCGCGCCTACGGCGCCATCCAGACCTACACCCTCGGCTTCGCCGCCCTCGAGGCGTCGCGAGACCGCTACAGCCCCCGCGAGGCCGTCGAGCGTGACGGCCTCGTCGCCGAGCTCGCCTCCTACACCACGCCGGCACAGTTCCTCGAGGGTCTCGGCTACCTCCTCGAAGCGATCGGGCAGCGCGTCGCCCGCACCCCCCGCAAGGGCCGCTCCACCTGACGACGCGGTGCGGGACGGTCGACACCCCCCGCTTCGCCTGCCTCCGGCCGCCACCTCCCCAGCCCGCCTGCCGCCACGGCGGCGGCGCGCCGCCGCCCCCGGCGGGTCGCTCGCCCGATGGCGCAGGTAGCATCTCCCCTCGGGCGTGGAGCTGCACGCGGGGTTGCGCGCGCACCGGGGAGGGGGCCCGGGCGGGACCGGGTGGCGGTGCCGCAACGCACGACCGCAGGAGGGTGACGGCTCTGAACCGCGCACATCGGCTCGACGCCAGGTTGTCCGGAGCGGCGTGGCCGTCCCGGACCCGGCCGCCCCAGCGCGTCCGTCCGCGCCTCGCCGGCGAGGTCTCGGCGAGCGAGGCCCGCCGGAGCGTCGCGGGGAGCTTCGCACGTCGCGCCGTGCCCCGCGCCGGCGTCGCTGCCGCGGGCGTGCTGGGCACGCTCGGCAGCGCGCTCGTGCTCGCCGGAGCGTCGCAGAGCGACTCCCCCTACCTCCTCGGCCAGCGCGGGGCGTGGTTCTTCGGCGTCCCGATGCGACCCGTGCGCTACCCCGGCCCGCGCCCCGCCGGGCTGCACGCCCTGCTCGGCGTGCTCGGGGTGCTCTGCGGCATGGCGCTGCTCGCAGTCGGCTTCGTGTGGCTGGTGCGCCTGCAGGGGCGGCTGGCTCGGCTGTCCCCGGGCCAGGTTGCGCTGATCGCCGCGTGCTGGACGCTCCCGCTGCTCGTCGTCGCGCCGCTGTTCAGCCGCGACGTGTACACCTACGTCGCCCAGGGTCAGATGATGACGCTCCACCTCGACCCCTACACCCACGGCCCCGCTGCGCTCGGGACGGGCAGCGCCTTCACGCGCCTGACCGACCCGATCTGGCGCAGGAGCGTCTCGCCCTACGGACCGTCGTTCCTCCTCCTCGACGAGGCCGTCGTGCTGCTCACCGGCCATTCGGTGCTGGCCAGCATCGAGGCGTTGCGCCTCCTCTTCGCCGGCGGCGTCTGGCTCGCAGCCTGGGCGGCGGCTGTCATCGCCAGGCGCGTCGGGCGCGATCCCGTGCTCGCTGCGGTCCTGGTGGCCTGCAACCCGCTCGTGCTGCTGCACCTCGTCGCCGGAGCGCACGACGACGCGCTGATGCTCGGACTGCTGCTCGTCGGGCTGGCCGCCGCCGTCTACGAGCGACCCTGGCTCGGTGTCGGCTGCTGCGCATTGGCCGCGGCGGTCAAGGCGCCCGCGCTGCTCGGTTGCGCCTACATCGGCTGGAGCTGCCTCGCCCCTCGCTCCGCCAGCTCGGCGCGCCGCCTTGCCGGCGCGCTCGCCGGCAGCCTGGCTGGTGCCGCGGTGCTGGCGGCCTTCGGCTGGGTGAGCGGCCTCGGCTTCGGCTGGGTGAAGGGGCTCGCCAACGCCGGCGTCGTGCGGCTCTGGCTCAGCCCGACCACGGGGATCGGGATGGCGATCGGCCGCCTGCTGCAGCACGCCGGCCTGATCCACGGGCGGGTTCCGTGGCTGCGCACGATCACCGTCACCCGCGGCCTCGGGTTCGCCGCAACGGCGGTCGTGCTCGTGTGGCTGCTCGGCCTGGCGGGGCGCGACGGCCCGGTACGCGCCACCGCCTATGCCCTGCTCGCCGTTGCCGTGCTCGGATCGGCGCTGTGGCCCTGGTACCTCACCTGGGGGATCGTCGCCCTGGCGCCGGTGGCGACGCGGCGCGAGCGCTCCGTCCTGCTCGCCGTCTCGGTCGCCGCCTGCTACCTCGGTGTGCCCGTGGGGTCCGTGCTCGCCGGCATCCTCGGGCCGTGGCACCCGGTGGCGATCGCCGGCGGCGCCGCGCTGGCCGCAGGCGCCGCCGTCCTCGTGGTCGCGCTGCTGCGCCTCGTGCTCGTCAGCACCCGCCCCTACGCTCCGGTGCGGCGGGGGGTCACGCACCGGGTGGCCCAGCCGTGATGCGGACCGCCCCGCAGCACCCGGCGACCGTCGCCGACGAGGGCTCCGGCGCGCCGGCAGCGGGCGCGGCAGCAAGCAGGCGCCGTCTGCTCGGCGGCGCGGCCCTGGTCCTCGCGCTCGCCGGCCTAGCGGCCGTGTTCTACCTCGCCGCCCGCGCCGCCTACGGGGGCAACTCCGACGACGCGACGCTCGTGCTGCAGGGCCAGTCGATGGCCGCCGGCCACGTCACCCTCACCGGTTGGGACCTCTCCTACGACGCCTTCTGGACCTCGGACGTGCCGTTCTACGCGCTCGCCGTTGCGCTGCTCGGCGTGCGCGAGCAGCTCATGTATCTCGTCCCGGCGGTCATCGCCGCGCTGCTCGCGGTCACGGCGGTCTGGCTCGCGCTGCCCCGGCGCGGCGCCTCTGGGCATGCAGCGCTGCTCGGAGCCGGCGTCGCCGTGGCGTTGCTCGCCTTCCCGAGCCCTGTGCTCGCCTACTTCCTGCTCCAGGCGGGCTGGCACGCCGTCACCGTCCTGCTCTGCCTCGTCGTCTTCGCCGGCGTGGCGCGTTCGACCAGCCGGCTCGGCGTGGCCGTGGCCGTCGTCGCCCTCGCCGCCGCATTGCTCGGCGACCTGCTCGCCGCCGTCGTCGCCGTCGGACCGCTGGTGATCGCCGGGCTCGTCGCGGTGCGCCGTTGCGCCTCCTGGCGGGCCGGCGGGCGCTACCTCGTCGTGGCCGCCGGCGGGTGCGCGTTCGCGCTCGCCCTACGGCTCGCAGCGCTCGCCGTCGGCACCTACGCCATCGGATCGCGCAGCGTGCTCGCCACCTCGGCGCAGGTGCTGCGCAACATCGTCTCGCTGCCGAACCGCGTCGGCGGCCTGTTCGGGGTGACCGACATCGTCCCCGGCGTGGCCAGCTCGCCCTGGCCGATCAGGCTCGTGCACCTGCTCGTGCTCGCCGTCGTCCTGGCCGCCTTCGGTGACTGGTTCGTGCGGCTCCTGCGAGCGGTGGTCGGCGGGCGAGCCGGCGTCGGCTCGGTCGAGCCGGCGGGGTCGCTCGACTGGCGGCTCGAGGACCTGCTCGGGATCGCGGTCGTCGCCGACCTCGCGGCGTACTGCCTGTTCGCCACCGACGGAGCCGCCGCGCTGGCGCGCTACCTCATCCCCGGCGTCGTGTTCGCGATCGTCCTCGCGGCGCGCCGCGCCGGATCGGCGGCGCAGCGGCTGAGCCGGGCACAGCTGCCGCGCCGCCGGCGTCGTGGTGCTCACCGCGATCGCCTGCTGCGCGCTCGACTTCGGGCTGGACACGATCGGCCCGTCAGCGCCGCAAGAAGCGCGCCCGCTCGCCGGCTTCCTCGCCGCCCATCACCTGAGAGCCGGCCTCGGTGACTACTGGAGCGCCTCGATCGTCACCGTCGACAGCGGCGGGACCGTCGCCGTGCGACCGGTCCAGCTCGGCCCCGGCCACAGCCTGGTGCGCTACAACAAGCAATCGGACGCCTCGTGGTACGAGGGTGTCCCCTTCAGGTTCTTCGTCAGCGACACCGGCAACCCCTGGCAGGGCGTGACGAGCGGGGCGGCGGTACGCGCCTTCGGCAGTCCGGCCAGGAGCTACGAGGTCGGCACCTACCGCGTGCTCGTCTGGTCGCATCCGATCCATGTCGCCGGCTGAGCGGGTCGGCTGAGCGGGCCCCTGCCGCGCGGCGGGCGAGCGGGGCCTGCCGCCCTGCGGGCGGCCGGGCGGCCGGGCGGCGCGACTACGGACGTAGGTCGCGTACCCCTTCCAGCGCGAGCAGCGAACGCTTCATGTCGAGGCCGCCCCCGTATCCGCCGAGGCGTCTCCCGCTCGCCACGACACGGTGGCAGGGCAGGATGATCGGGATCGGGTTCGCCCCGTTCGCTTGCCCGACGGCGCGAAAGGCGACGGGGCGACCGACGGCGGCGGCGAGCTCGGCATAGCTCCAGGTGGCACCGAAGGGGATGTCGGCGAGCGTGGTCCACACCGCCTGCTGGAATGGCGTGCCCCCGGCGAAGGCGAGAGGCACGTCGAAGCTGCGCCGGCGGCCGGCGAAATAATCCTCGAGCTGCGCTGCGGCAAGCGCCACGGCTCGCGGGGCAGGCGCCGAGGTCGTGCCGGCGAAGCGCTCGGCCACCGACCGGCTCGGCAGCCAGACGCGCACCACCGCCGCGTCGTCGCCTTCGACGATCACCTCGCCGATCGGGCTCGGCACGGCAACCCAATCGAACGCCCCCGCTCCCGGCGCAACCGACGTCGGCGCGGGCCTCGACGTTGCCCCGTTGCGGGTCGTCGGCACGCTCGCGGCGGTGGTCGCCCTGGCGGAGCGCGTGATGGTCGTCGGCTTGGTCGTCATGGTCATGCGGCGCTTCCTCTCCTCGTCTCGCGTTCGGTCACGTCCTCGTGGTTCCGCCGGCGCGGCTCGGACGCCGCGGCCCAGAGATGCATCTCCGCGTGGGCCCGCCACGGCCGCCAGCGCTCGGCTCGTTGCGCCAGCTCCGCCCCGCTGCACGGGAGGTCGAGCCACGTCGCCCCTCGGCACGCGCCCGAGTCGCCGGCGAGGAAGGCGTCGGGGTCGCCGACGGCGCGCATGGCGACGTACTCCGCGGTCCAGGAACCGATCCCGCGGCACTCGAGCAGCCGGCGGCGCACCTCCTCCGGATCGGCGCCGGCACCGAGCACGAGGCGGCCCGAGGCTGCCGCGCCGGCGAGCTCGCCGAGTGCGTCGCAGCGCGTCCCGGGCAGCCCGAGCAGCGCCGGACGGGAGGCGACCAGCTCAGCGACCTGCTCGGGCGTGGGGAAGAGCAGAGCGGGGCCGTGCTCCTCGCGGAGGTCGCGGTCCAGCTGGCGGTCGCAGGCCGCGATCAGCCGGCCGAGCGCGCGGCGCGCCGCCGCCACGCTGACCTGCTGGCCGAGGACGGCGCGCACGGCGATCTCGAAGCCGTCGACGCATCCGGGCACCCGCAGGCCGGGTCGGCGCCGCACCAGTGGCGCCATCGTGGGATCGGCGAGCAGCGCGTCGTCGATCACCACGGGATCGGCGTCGAGGTTGAGCAGGTGGCGGCAGCACGACACGGCGCTCGGCAGGTCGCGCAGATCCGACAGGCGAAACCTCGCGCCCACGTGCCCCGGCACCGGCCTGAGCAGCACGGTGCCCTGGCCGTGCGGCAGCGCCAAGCTCCTCCGGTAGGAACCCTCTTCGGCGACTTCGATCTCGGGCACGCCTCGCGCGGCGAGGAAGGCGATCAGCTCGCCGGCTGCCATCGGCGAGCGATACGGGAGTCGCAAGTTGATCTCGACCGCGCCGGCGGCGCCGGCATGGCCTGCAGCCGCGTGGCTCGAGGCCGCGCCCGTGGCGGCGTGGGCAGAGGGTCGCAACGCCCCGGCTCGCAACGTGCCGCCCGGTCCGGTGCGCCGCTGGGCGCGCCGTCGCATCGTCGTCGGTGTGCAGGCGTACACCTGGCGAATCGTCTCGTTGAACTGGCGGACGCTGGCGAACCCGGCGGCGAAGGCGACCGCCGTCACCGGCAGGGTGCTCGTCTCGATCAGGATGCGCGCCGTCTGCGCCCGCTGGGCCCGTGCGAGCGCAACGGCCGAGGCGCCGAGCTCGGCGACGAGCACGCGGTGCAGCTGGCGCTCGCTGTAGCCGAGGCGGCTGGCGAGCCCGGCGACCCCGTCACGGTCGACGACTCCGTCCAGCACGAGCTGCATCGCCCGAGCCGCGACGTCCGAGCGGCCGCGCCAGCCGGGAGCGCCCGGCGAGGCGTCGGGCCGGCAGCGGCGGCACGCCCGATAGCCCCCCGCTTGGGCCGCGGCGGCGGTCGGATAGAAGCTCACGTTCGCCCGTTTCGGCGTGCGCGCCGGACAGCTCGGTCGGCAGTAGATGTGCGTCGAGCTCACCGCGACGACGAACCACCCGTCGAAGCGGGCGTCCCGGCCCTGCATCGCCGCGTAGCAACGGTCGTCGTCGAGGGCAGCTGCCATGACGACATCCTGGCACCCTCGAAGCAGGATGACTGGCGGTGATCGGACATCACGGTGACGGCCGGCCGCCGCCGTCCGGGTCCGCTCAGGCCGGGTCCGCTCAGGCCGGGTCCGCTCAGGCCGGGTCGATGAGCGAGCTCGAACCGAGCAGGCGAGCCGTGAGCGCCTCGAGGTCCTCGGGGACCGAGGCGCCGACGCCGATGACGGTCCCGTCGGCCTCGACGAACACGTTGGCCGGCACGCCGCGGATGCCGAGCCGACCTGCGAGCGCACCGTCCTCGTCGACGAGCACGGTCGGTGGGATGCCCCACAGGTCGCAGAACTGGCGCGCCTCGTTGCGGGCGTTGACGCCCTCCCACACGTTCACAGGGATGATCTCCAGACCGGACCGGCTGGTACGACGGCGCAGGTCCTCGAGGACCGGCGCCGCCGCGTTGCACGGGCCTCACCAACTGGCGAAGAAATTGAGGATGTACTTCTTCTCCGACCACTCGCGGCTGTGACGCAGCTGCTCGGTGTGCAGGTCGGGCAGGGAGAAGTCCGGGATCGACCGACCGACCAACGGATGGGTCAACTCCGCCAGGCGTGCCGCCGGGGGGCCGTCGAAGAGGTCGCGCACGATGGTGATCGAGCCGCTGCCGGCATTGGCGACGAGCAGCGTGCGTGGGTCGCTCGGGTGCACCGTGACACCACCGGGCGCGGCACCGACGGGGACGCGCGCCCAGGCCATGCCGTCGAGGCCCATGATGCTCATGCTGCCGTCACCGCGATTGCCGGTGTAGAGCCGGTCACCCGCCGTTCCGGCGGCCAGCCCGACCGGGGCGTTCGGCACGGCGAGCTCGCCGAGCGGTTCGAGCGTGCCCGTGTGGAAGCGGGCGATGGTGCTGACGAGGGAGTTGACGACGTAGACCTCCGGCCGGACCGGGTTGACCGCCACGGCACACGCGCCCTCGCCGACCTCGAGGCGCGCCAGCACCTCGAGCGAGTCGCCGTCGATCACCGTCACCGAGGCGGCGACGAAATTGACGCAGAAGATGCGCCGGTGCCGCGGGTCGTACGCAACGGCGCCGGCGCCGAGCTCGGCCTCCACCGTGGCGACACGCTCGAGCGTGTCGAGGTCGACCACGCTGAGGGTGCACCCCATCGTGTCGCCGCAGAAGACGCGCCGCCCCTGCTCGTCGAGGTCGAGACCCGCCGGGTACATCCCGACCGGCACGGTCGCCACGACAGCACGAGATCGCGTGTCGATGACCGAGAGCTGATCCGAACGTGCGTCGGCGGTGATCACGTGGTCGCGCGCCAGGTCGATCACCGCGTCGATCGGCTCGGTGCCGACCGGGATGCGCTCGACGACCTCGAGCTTGTCGAGATCGACGACGAAGACGGCGTTGGAACGCGAGCACGACACGTAGACCAGGCCCGTGGCGGGATCGACGGCGATTCCCTCGGGGTCGAGCCCGACCTCGATCTCGCCGAGCACGCAGGCAGATTCGGCGGCCTCGTGCAGGGAGTCGATCCGACAGCTCGGACCTCCGTCGTCGATGAGCTCGCCGGCGCCCGTCAGGCTCGTAGCGTCGTGGTGGGCGTCGCCCGTGCCTGGGCGCGCGCGTCGGGACATCGACTGTTCAGCTCCTTTCCCCGCGAGGGGGACCCGGGTGCCGGCGTGCCCGGCCGCCCTAGGCTGCCGGGCGGCGATGGTCCCGTCAAACCGAACCGACGCCGGCGAGCTCCCGCGGCCAGTCGTGCGGTGGTCAGGTCGGGCACGACCCGGCCGCCACCAGCTCGACCCGAACGCCCGGCGCCCTGCACAGAGGCGGCCGGCGTGAGGAGTCGACACAGCCCGAGCCCGTTGTGGGTCGTCGGCGGGCTCGCCGCCGCAGCGGCGTACTCCTGGCTCGCCGCCGGCACGCGTGCGTTCAGCGCGCCGGCGGACGTGCTGAGCGCCATTCCCGACGTGCTCGCGCTCGCCCTCGCCTGGCTCGGCGTGCGACTTGCGGCCGGAAAGACGGGCTCCGGTCGGCTGCACGGACGGGCGTCGACTCCAGCGGCCGGCGACACCCCCACTCAGGGCGCGGCGCCCGGCGGCGCGCCCGGTACGGCGCCGCCGGCTGATTCGCCGGCGGTGCCCCGCTCGGCGAGCCTCTCGGGGTGGTTCGTGGCCTTCGGCCTCGTCGCGTGCTGGGAGCTAGTGAGCTACCTCTCGGCGCCGCGCCGCGTCTATCCGACCCTCAGCTCCCTCTCGGACGCCGTGTCGGATGTCCGTCCGGCAAAGGCGGCCCTGTTCTTCGCCTGGCTCCTGCTCGGTTGGGCGTTGGTCAGGCCATGACCCGCTCGCTTGCCCTCGCCATCTGGGCGACGCTCGCGTTCTTGCTCGCCGGCTGCGAGGTCCTCTCCCTGCTCACGGGGCGCAGGTTCGCCGGGCTGCTCGAGCTGACCCGGCGGGTGACCCGGCCGCTCGCCGGGCGAGTCGTGCTGTTGGCCGGGTGGATGTGGCTCGGTTGGCACCTCTTCGCCCGCTGAGGTCCCGTCTCGCCCGCTGAGCGTTCCCCGCTCGCCTGCTGAGGTCCCCTCTCGCCTGCTGAGCGTTCCCCGCTCGCCCGCTCAGCGTTCCCCGCCGAGGGGCGCCCATCGTCGGAGCGCTCGCCTCGGTCATCCCGCCGGGCGCTCGCGCACGACCTCCCGCGGCGACTTGTCGGGGCGCAGGCCCTGGAACCGGGGATGGCGCAACCTCCCGTCAGCGGTCCACTCGCTGAACTCGATGCTCGCCACGAGCTCGGGCCTGACGAAGTGCGCCGACCGCACCACGTCCCGCGGGGTGTCGGCGAAGGGCGACTCTGCCACGGCCCGCGCAGCGAGCTCGCCGGCGAGCTGCCGGAGCGTCGCGTCGTCGAACCCGCTGCCGACCTTTCCGGCGTAGCGCAGGCGACCGCTCTCGTCGTAGTAGCCCACGAGCACCGCGCCGAGGTGCTGGCGCGAGCCGCGGGGCGCGGTCCAGCCACCGATGACGAGCTCCTGGCTGGCGTCGCACTTCAGCTTGCGCCACTCGCGCGACCGCCCGGAGACGTAGGCGGAGGAGGCCCGCTTGGCCACGAGGCCCTCCCAGCCGTTCTGGCACGCCCGTGCCCGGAGCTCTTCCGGGTCTCCGGCGAGCACGTCAACGGCGCGCAGCGCGCGGAGCCGCGTTCTCCGCCGCAGGCAGCGCCGTGGGCGTCGGCCAGGAGCTCGACGAGCAGAGCCTGCCGGTCTCGCCAAGGCAGAGTCGTCGTGTCGTTGCCGAGCAGATGGAGAACGTCGAAGACCTCGTACACGGGGTGGGCGCGCGACCCTGGTCGCTGCAGCAGCTCGAAGCTCGTCCGGCCGTCATCGTAGGCAACGAGCTCTCCGTCGAGGGTGAAGTTGTCCACCGGCAACTCGCGCAGCGCCTCGACGACGGCAGGGAAGCGGCCGGCGAAGCTGAGGTGGTTTCGCGACCACAGCTCGACCTCGTCGCCGTTGCGCACCGCGACGGCGCGCAGGCCGTCGAACTTGCGCTCGAACACCCAGTCGCCGGTGGGCTGGGGAAGCTCCTTGGTCAGCTCGGCGAGCATCGGCGGGACCCACGTGGCCCGGCCGCGCGTCCAGGTGGCGTCGTCGGCGCCGACCTCGCCGACAAGGCGGCCGCTGAGCACCGAGACCGGCTCGCTGGTCGTGACGTCGAGCCCCGGATCGGCACGCTCGTCGTTGCGCTTCACCATCAGCCAGGTGTCCTGGCGATCGCCCGGTCGCGAGGTGCGAGTGAAAGACCACCCCCCTCGCAACTTCGTCCCCTCGAACCAGACGCTCAGATGCCCGGCCTCGATCGCCTGCGCGACGGGGACGGGGCGCCCGGCGCGCTCGGTGAGATTGACGTAGGTGCCCGCGTCCCAGACGATCACCTTGCCCCCGCTGTACTGACCCGAGGGGATCACGCCCTCGAAATCTCGGTAATCGAGCGGGTGGTCCTCGACGTGGACCGCGAGCCGCTTCGCCTTGGGGTCGTAGGACGGGCCGTTCGGCACCGCCCAGGAGGCGAGGACGCCGTCGACCTCCAGCCGAACGTCGTAGTGCATCCGCCGGGCGGCATGCTGCTGGACGACGAAGGCGCCGTCGGGAGCGCGGTCCGGCCCACCGGGTGCCTCCGCCCCCCGGCGCGACGCCTCGTGCTCGTCCGCCCGAGCGCCGGCGAGCGCCCCGGGCGTGTCCGAGCCGCCCGGAGCCGGGGGCGGCTCGGGTGCGGGAGCCGGGGGCGGCTCGGGCGTGCGTGCGAAATCTCGCTTCGCCCGGTACCGGTCGAGCCGGTCGCCCGCCATGGTCCAGTTGTAGCGCCTCGGGCCGCGCCAGCGACGCGTCACAGGCGCGTGCTCGCCCGGGGACAGCGCCGAAGCAGACCGTGGGACCCGGCGCGCCGGCGCACCGCGCGAGGCCGGCGGCCATCGCGGCGACCGCGTTGCGTGCGCGGACGCGAGCAAGCCGGCCACATCCGGCCGGCTCCTCGCCAAGTGGCCTCGAGGGGCGTCGCGGGTTGCGGGCGCCGGCTGATCGGCCACCACCGAGCCGGGCCACGACGTGGCTGATGACATGCTGCACGCCGCCTACCGCCCCCGGGACGGCGCGCTACGCTCCCCGCCGTGCGTAGGCGGGGCGCTGGCTCTTCGCGCCTCGAGCCGCGGAGTCGGCCTGCCGGTGCCCGCCGCAGGGGGGCGGCCGCCTGGTCGGCACGGGCCCTCGTCGCGCTCGCGTTGCTCGGCCTCCCGTCGATCCTGCGGGAGCCGTTGGCGCTTGCCGCGGGCACCCTCGACCTCTACGCGGCGCCGGGGACCGCCGCGTCGTCGTGCGGCCAGGCGAGCCCGTGCGGCTTGCAGGACGCGCTCGACGAGGCAGCCACGGCGAATCCCGGCGCGCCGGTCAAGATCCTGCTCGAGAACGGGGTGTACAGCGGTGCGTTCGTCTGGGCCGACAGCGCGGCGAGCGCGCCGACGACCCTCACCCTCGCCGGCCCGGCCTCGCTGCCGGGCGCCACGCTCGACGCTGGCGGATCGGGTGCAGGGCTCACCGTCGACGCCCCGTCGGGCACGACCGTCGTGGACGACCTCACGCTCACGGGCGGCAGCGCGGCGAGCGGCGGTGCGATCGAGGTCAGCGCGGGAAGCCTGCACGTCGAGAGCTCGACGCTCTTCGGCAACGAGGCCAGCGTGAGCGGCGGGGCGCTCGACGTGGCGGCCGGCAGCGCGCTGCTCGAGGGGTCGAGCGTGGTCGGCAACGACGCTCCCGCAGACGGGGCGATCGCCGCAGCAGCCGGCGCCGCCGTCACCCTGCACGCCGACGTCCTCGCCGACAACGGCGCCGCCCCGGCCTGCTCGTCGAGCGCCGTCACCGACGACGGCTACGACGTCGCCGACGACGCGAGCTGTCTCGGCAGCAGCGCTTCCTCGACGAGCGTGTCCGGGCCTGCGGCTACCCTCGACGCCGAGCTGTTCGGCGCGGCCCCCGCGCTCGTCCCGGCAGGCGAGGCCGGAGGTGTCGTGCCCCTGATCGGCGACGCGGGCGACCCCGCGTACGACGACGTGTCGAGCTCGGTCGGCGCGCTCGCCGCCGCTTCTTCGTTCTGCTCCCAACGCGACGAGCGCGGGGCGGCGCGGCTGCAGGCCGGAGCGTCGGGCTGTGACAGCGGCTCCATGCAGTTCGCCCCGCCCGTGGTGAGCTCCCTCAGCCCGACCTCGGGCGGCCCCGGCACGACGGTGACGGTCAGCGGGAACGGCTTCCTCTTCGACCCCGTGGTGTCGCTCGGCTCCGCTGTGGTCAGCCCCCACGTCTCCAGCAACCAGAGCATGAGCTTCTCCGTGCCGGCGATCGCCGGTGGACCGGCATCGCTCACCGTGAACAACCCCGACGGATCTTCCACGCTGCAGTCCGCCTTCGACGTGCTCACGCCGCTCCAGGTCGCCACCACATCCCTCCCCACCGCCGAGGTCGGTGTCGCCTACAGCACGGCGTTGCAGGCATCCGGCGGCAGTCCGCCCTACACCTGGAACATCGTGGGCAACCCGCCGAGCGGCTTGGCGCTGTCCTCGGGCGGCGCGCTGAGCGGCAGGCCCGCCGACGCGGGGACGATGGCCGTCGTCGTCAGCGTCGCCGACGCCGATCACGCTCACGCAGGGGCGAGCATCGCCCTCGTCGTGGTCGCCGCGCCGGCGGTCGCCACGACGAGCCTGCCGAGCGCCGAGCTGGGGCATCCCTACTCGGTCTCCCTCTCGGCGAGCGGCGGGACGCCCCCGTACTCCTGGTCGATCCAGAGCGGCGCCGTGCCGGGGGGCCTGCTGCTCGACTCCGACGGCATGCTGACCGGCATCCCGGGCATGCTCGGACCGGCGGCGATCGACGTCCGGGTCTCCGACTCCCTCGGGTCGTCGGGGTCGGCGAGCCTCGCGCTCACTGTCCTCGGCAGCGCGCCGGCCGCCCAACGTTACGTCGTGCTCGACGCCAACGGCGGGCTCACCGAGAGCAGTGGCGACACGCTGCGCGCCGGCGGGGGACGCCTCGACCCCGTGGTCGGCATCGCCGCCGCGCCGCGTGGGTGGTGGGTGGCGAGACGTTCGGGCCGCGTCGTGGGCGTCGGCGGGGCGCGCACGCTCGGCTCCCTTCCCCGCAACCCGGGATCGCCCGTCGCCGGCATCGCGGCTGTCGCCGGCGGCTACTACATCGTGACGAGCGCCGGGGCGGTGTACGGCTTCGGCTCGGCGCGCGCCGCCGGCTCGCTCGACCTGACCGGGACGCAGCGTCGCGTCGTCGGCATCGCCGCCCCGCGCCGTGGACGCGGGTACTGGCTGCTCGAGTCCAACGGCGTGGTCGCCGCGTTCGGCTCGGCGCGGTCGCTCGGGTCGCCGCCGCTGCACGAGCGCATCGGCCGCTGGGTCGGCATCGCCGTCGACGCGGCCGGGAGCGGCTACTGGGTGGCGACAGGGAGCGGACGCGTGCTCGACTTCGGCACGGCGGCCGGCGAAGGGTCGCTCAGCTCGCAGCCCCACGCCGGCTCGGTCACCGGCATCGCCGCGGCGCCTCGCGGCTCGGGCTACTGGCTCGTGACCAGCGTCGGGGATGTGTACGCCTTCGGCACGGCCCGCCTGGCGTCTGCTCTCGTGGGAACCCCGGCGAGCCTGACCTCGGGGCCGGCGGGCACGCTCGGCTCGGCGGCGCCGACGACATCACCGCCGGCCGGCCAGCCGGCGGGCAACGCGGTGGCGATCGCTGCGGCCGGCTAGGCCCGCCGCCGACGACACGCCGACCGACCCCGGGTCTCCGGACGTCACGCCGAGGGGCGCCGTGCCAGCAGCTCGTCGAGAACCTCGTCGGGCACCGCCAGGTCGCCGGTCCCGGTCCCCATCGACAGGTCGGGCTTGTAGCTGCCGTGGAAGTCCGACCCGCCGGTCGGGACGAGGCCCCGGGCGCGGGCGAGGGCGACGAGCTCGCCCCTCGTCGCCTCGTCGTAGCGGCCGTAGTAGCACTCGAGGCCGGTGAGGCCGGTCTCGGCGAGCGCATCGAGGACAGCTCCGAGCGCGGCCGGCTCGAGGCCGAGCGACAGGGGGTGCGCGACGACGCTCAACCCGCCCGAGGCGGCGACGAGCTCGACGACGGCCTGCGGCTCGACCCGCGCCTTGCTCACGTACGCCGGGCCGCCCTTGCCGATGAAGCGCGCGAAGGCGTCGTCGCTCGAGCTGGCGTGACCGTGACGCACGAGCAGCGCTGCGACGTGCGGCCGGCCGACGATCCCGCCTCCGGCCTCCTCGAGCAGCTCGGCCTCGCTGATCGGCATGCCGAGCGCGGCCAGCCGCTCGAGCAGCAGCTCGTTCCGACGGGAGCGGTCGTCGCGCAGGTTGGCCAGCTCGCCCGGGAACGGCCCGCGCCCGTCCTCGACAAAGTAGCACAACATATGCATCGATCCGGGCTCGAAGCTGCACGACACCTCGCAACCGGGGACGAAGCCGATGCCGAGCTCGCCGGCCCGCTCGGCGGCCTCTGCGACGCCGGCGAGACCGTCGTGGTCCGTGAGGGCAACCGCCGAGCAGCCGGCATCGGCCGCCAGCTCGACGACGCGGGCGGGGCGCTCCGAGCCGTCCGAGCAGCTGGAATGACTGTGCAAGTCGATCACCAGCGAAGGGTAACCGGGGCAGCCCCGGTCGGGCGATCGAGCGGTCCGGGTGGCAGAATGTCGACGTGCGGGAAGCCTGCGGGGTCTTCGGTGTCTTCGCGCCCGGATCCGAGGTCGCTCCGCTGGTCTTCGACGGGCTGTTCGCCCTGCAGCACCGCGGGCAGGAGTCGGCCGGGATGGCCGTGAGCGACGGCGAGACGATCACGGTCGTGAAGGACATGGGCCTGGTCACCGCGGTCTTCGGCCCGCGGTCGCTCTCGGCGCTGCAGGGCCACCTCGGCCTCGGCCACGTCCGCTACTCGACGAGCGGGGCGAGCACCTGGCAGAGCGCTCAGCCCGTCTACCGTTCGGTCGGCACGGCGGGCTTCGCCCTCGGGCACAACGGCAACCTCACCAACGTCCCCGAGCTCGAGCAGGCCGCCGGGCTGCTGCCGGGCGTGCTCGACACCGATTCCGACGTCGTCGCCGAGCTGGTGGCCCGCGCCATGCTGCCGCGCCGACCCGGCGGCGCCGGACGCCCTCGCGGCGGCGCTCATGAGCGTGCTGCCCTCGCTCGAAGGTGCCTTCTCGCTCGGGCTCGTCGACGCGCACCAGCTCGTCGCGGTGCGCGACCCGAACGGCTTCCGGCCGCTGTGCCTCGGACGCCTCGACGGCGCTTCCGGCAGCCTCGACGCGACCACGCAGGGCGCGCCGGCGCCCACCGGCTTCGTCGTCGCCTCGGAGAGCCCGGCGCTCGACGTGGTCGGCGCGAGCTTCGTACGCGAGATCGAGCCCGGGGAGATGATCGTCATCGACAGCAGCGGGATCCGCTCGTTGCGGCCCTTCCCGCCCGAGCGGGTCGAGCCGCGCCTGTGCGTCTTCGAGTTCGTCTACTTCGCCCGCCCGGACAGCCGGCTGCGCGGCCGGGAGGTGCACGCCGCCCGGCGGCGCATGGGCGAGCACCTCGCCATGGAGGCCCCGGCCCGGGCCGACCTCGTGATCGGTGTCCCGGACTCGGGCGTGCCCGCCGCAGAGGGCTACGCCGCCGCGAGCGGCATCCCGTTCGGGCAGGGCCTGGTGAAGAACCGCTACATCGGTCGTACGTTCATCGCCCCGACCGCCCAAGCACGCCGCGAAGCGGTCCGTCGCAAGCTCAACCCGCTGCCCGAGAGCATCGAGGGACGCCGACTCGTCGTCGTGGACGACTCGATCGTGCGCGGCACGACGACGCGCCGCATCATGCAGATGCTGCGCGAGGCCGGCGCGCTCGAGCTGCACCTGCGGGTCTCGTCGCCGCCGTTCCGCTGGCCGTGCTACTACGGCATCGACACGCCCGCCCGCAGCGAGCTGCTCGCCGCCACCGTCGCCCCCGACGAGATCGCCGGTCAGCTCGGCGCCGACTCGGTCGGCTTCTTGTCTCTCGGCGGCCTGGCGAGCGCCATCGGCGACGGTGAAGAGGGCTACTGCTCGGCGTGCCTCACCGGCTGCTACCCGACAGCGGTGCCGGCGGCCGCCTCCGAGCTCGTCGCCTCCGCCGCGACGCCCGGCTGAGCTCCGGCACCGCTCACCGCGCCCGCCGGCGACCGCGGCAGCGGCGCGACCCTGGGCTCACGCCTCGACGGTGACGAGGGTGCCGATGGTGAGCAGCGGCCACGCCTGCGCCGCGGCGTCCCAGGGCAGCTCGACGCAACCCAGGCTCTGCGGCGAGCCGTACCAGGAGCGGTCGATGTAGTGCACCGCTTGCCCGCCGTCGAAGTACGCCACCCAGGCAACAGGGTCGGCGTAGGGCGCACCGTCGGGGCCCGGCAGGTTGCCCTTCATCACCTGGGTGGCAAAGCGCAGGTACACGGGGAAGGTTCCTGTCGTCGTCGGTGCCTCCGGGATCCCGGTGTTCGCCGGGCTCTGCAGCACGACGCGGCCCTTCTGGTAGAGGGTGAAGGTCTCCGGGTCGGACTCGACGACGAGCGCGTAGCGGTAGCCGAGGTGCTCGACCGCCGGGCCGGGGTCGCGCGCCGCGGCGACGAGCGCCGCCTGGGTGTCGGCGTCGAGCTCGCCGGTGACGGGCAGACCGAGCTTGTCCTGCAGGGTCATCAGCGCGCCGGTGAGCACGAGCGAGGGCCGACCGGCCGTGAACGCCGCTCGCAAGGGCGCGGGAGCGTCCCAGTCCCACACGAAACGCCCTGTCGGTGGCTCGTACACCGCCTTGGCGAGCGCGAAGCGGTCGAGCCGCACCTTGGCCGCCGGCTCGAAACGGACCGGCAGGTCACCGAGGCCGGCGAGGATCTGCTCGGCGCGCATCACCCCGAGCCCGCCGACGAGCCAGCTGAACGAGGCGCGGCGGGCCAGCCGGTGGCCGGCGGCGTCGACGACGCCCGCCCGGCCGGCGGGCAGGGTGAGCACGACCCGTGACCCCGGGGGGAAGGCCCCGACCGGCTCGAAGACGAAGCGCGCCCCGACGACCGACCACCGGCCGGGGATCGACGGGGTGACCTGCGGGCGGGGGCTGGAGGCGTCGAGCAACCCCGACATCTGCACGACCACGGGCGCGGCGCCGTTGGCGGCCGGCGAGCCCGGCGCCGGGCTCACCCCCACGACGCGCAGCCCACGCGGCGCTGCCGGCGGCCCGCCGCGGCCCGCCGTCGCGCCGGCCGGTGACCCGCAGGCCAGCGCAGTCAGCGCGAGCGCTGCCGCGCCGAGCACGTACAGCGCGCCCCGAGTCGACCCCAGGGCCATCCGTGCCGCCACCGTGCGTGCGCTCCGCCTCGTCGGCGGCGCCGAGCTCACCTTCAGCCGGCCTCGGAAGCCGCGCGCTGCATCACCTTGGTGATCGCCTGGTCGGCCCAGCTCGACGGGAAGGCGGAACCGAGGTTGATGAAGGAGAACGAGACCTCCGCGGTTCCGGTCGCGTAGAAGTACTCGTCGTTGTAGAGCTTCTGGGGGAGCAGCCCGCCGGTCGCGGTGAGTCGGATGTGCACGCCGCCGTTGCCGTCACCGTGGCGGGGCGCGGACATGAAGCTCGCGGCGACAGAGGTCGACTTCCCGCTGCCCGACTGCACGGCGTCGACCCGGTATTGCGTGCCGAGACAGGACAGCGCGGCCTTCTTCGCCACCGCGGCGAGGTCGGCGGTCGCCTGCTTGGCCGTCGAGGTGATCACGACCTCGGAGTTCGCGGCAGGAAGCTGCGTGAAGGTGTCGGCCTTGTCGGAGATCTGCGGCGACTTCACGTCAGCGAGGACCGGGCCCCCCGTGAGGCCGGTCGCCCCGAACGCGTCGTCGGTCGCCGCGCCGGCCTTCTGCAGGCAGGAGGCGGCGGTCTTGCCGGCGGCGATCTCTGCCTTGTTGCTCGCCGACTGCGGCGTGCTCGCCCACTTCACGCTGGAGGGGAGATCCGAGGGCATGAGGTCGATGGCCCTCGCCTTGCCAGCGGCAGACGAGGAGCTCGATCCTGCGGCGGCGCCGGCGGTGACGCCGCCGGCGAGCGCGACGAGCAGCACGGACGAAACGAGCGCGCCGGCAGCCCGGCGACCGCTGCGCACACTGCAGCGCTGATACTCCCCCACCTCGCCCAGTGTACCGGTGGGGCATCCCAGTGCGGCGGGTGCCGACCTGCCGGGAACCGCCGCAGCGCGAGAAGGGAGTGCGCACCCGAGGGCGGGCGACCCCGTCCCGATCCGAGACGGGCAACGCGGCGGACGATTACCTTCCACGCCCGCCGAATCCCTACCCTCGCGGCGTGCGCGTCTCGCTCCTCACCATCGCCCGCGAGTGGGGCCGCATCGGCTGCATCGGCTTCGGCGGTCCGCCGGCGCACATCTCGCTGTTGCGCGCGCTGTGCGTGCAGAGGCGGGGCTGGATCGCCGCGGACGAGTTCGAGGATGCCGTCGCCGCGGTCAACCTGCTGCCCGGCCCGGCGTCCACCCAGCTCGCTATCTACTGCGCCTGGCGCCTGCGCGGGGTCGCCGGGGCCCTCCTCGGCGGCGCCTGCTTCATCTGCCCCGGCCTCGTGGTCATCCTCGCCCTCGCGGCGCTCTTCCTGTCGGGGCACCCTCCGCTGTGGGTGCGCGGCGCGGCAGCCGGAGCCGGAGCGGCCGTTCCTGTCGTCGCCCTCAGCGCCGCCGCGAGCCTCGTACCGGCGAGCTGGCGTCGAGCGAAGGGGCCGTCGGCACTCGGGAGCCGCGGAGATGCCCCGACGAGCACGCCGGTTGCCGGCGCGCCGGGCGGCCCGGTTGCCGGCGCCGAGGGCGCGCCGGTCACCGCGACGCCGCCTCGTCCGGCAGCTGGCGCGCCGAGGCTGCCCGCGACCGAGCCGGTCCGCCTCGCCACGATGCGAGCTCCGCAACGGCGCTGGGTGCTGTGGGCCGCCGCCGGCCTCGCCGGCGGCGTGATCTCGACCCCCTACCTCGTGCTCGTGCTGGTCGGCACCGGCGCGCTCGAGACGGTGATCCGATCCCGCCCGTGCCCGGGCGGCGGCGAGCCGGAGCCGCCCTCGCGCGGCACTGCCGGCGTGGCGTGGGCGACCGGACCGACCTCGGGCGCGGTCGCGGGGCGACTTGCTGCCCGCGCTGTCGCGGTGCTCGCACCGGCCGGGCTGGGCGCGCTGGCGTGGGTCGCATTCAAGGTCGGTGCGCTGTCCTACGGCGGCGGCTTCGTCATCATCCCGCTCATGCAGCACGACGCGGTTGTCACCTACCACTGGATGACGGGCCCGCAGTTCCTCGACGCGGTCGCGCTCGGCCAGGTCACCCCCGGTCCGGTCGTGCAGACCGTCGCCGTCGTCGGCTACGCCGCGGACCGCCTCGCCGGGGGCCTGCTCGCTTCCTTCGTCGCCTTCGCCCCGTCGTTCGTCTTCGTGCTGCTGGGCGGCCCGCACCTCGATCGCTTGCGCTTCAACGCGCGCGTGCAAGGTTTCTTTGCCGGCGCCGGGCCGGCCGCGATCGGGGCGATCGGCGGCTCGGCCGTGCCGCTGGCACGCGAGCTGACCCATCTCTGGCAGTTCGGGTTGCTCGCCGCCGTGGCAGTGTGGCTGCTCGCGCTGCGACGGGGCACGGTGAGCGCGATCGTCGGTGCGGCGTTGATCGGCGTCGCCGCCGCGTTGGCCGGCGCAGCGGTCCCGACCTGACCCCCCGCCAGGACGACGCGGCCAGGCGGGAGGGCCGGGCCTGTCGGGCGCCGGCCGCGCGGGCGGGGCGCCGGCGCTTGGCGGTCAGCTCGGCGGTGCCGCGGGCGGCCCGAGCGCGGCGGCGACCACCCTGCCGGAGAGGCGCTCGTGCGCGGTCGAGCCGTAGAACGCGGCGTCGCCGTAGTTGTAGACGCTGCCGCCGGCGGTGACGACGTCGTACCCATTGCCGTCGGGACCTGCGGCGAAGGCGACGACGACGACGCCTCGCCGGTGCGACGACGCCGGGGAGCCGAAGAAGCCGGCGTCGCCGAAGTTGTAGACGCCGCCCGATCGGGTGACGATCCAGTACCCCTTGCCGTCGGGCGTGGAGGCGATGGCGACGACCGGGCGGGCGCGCGCGTCGACGTGCACCTCGCCGAACACCGCTGCGTCGCCGAAGGGAAGCACTGTGCCGCTCGCCGTCGCCAACCAGTAGCCGCCGCCGTCCGGCGTGAGCGCGAACGCGGCTGCCGGCGCGGTGAGGCGGTCGTGCGCGGCCGAGCCGAGGAACGGCGCGTCGCCGAAGTTGTCGACGCCGCCCGAGCGCGAGACGAGGTAGTAGCCGCCACCGTCGCGCGACGAGGCGCCGGCGACGACGGGGTGAGGGAGTCGCTCGCCGGCGAGCGAGCCGAAGAAGCCGGCGTCACCCTCGTTGAAGACGTTGCCGCGGCTCGTGAACAGGAAGTAGCCACCGCCGCCCGGAACCGGGGCGATGGCGACGATCGGCCGGTGGACAGGGCTGACGAGGACCGAGCCGTCGGCACGCGCGTCGCCGAAGCCGACCACGGTGTCCCCGCTGCTCGCCAGCCAGTAGCCGCCCGCCGTTGCCAGGGAAACCTGCACGGTCAGCGAGGTCGAGACCGGTGCGCCGACGCCGTTGCTCGCCTGCACGGTGATCGCGTACGCACCCGCCGTCCCGGTGAGCGGAACGCCCGAGATCGTCGCCGAGCCGCTCGGCCCGGCGACGAAGGAGACACCGGCTGGCAGCGCGCCCTGCTCGGAGAGGACCGGCGGAGGGACGCCGCTGCCGGTGACGGCGAAGCTCGACCCGGCCCCGAGGACGAAGCTCGCCGGCGCCGGGTCGAGCGGCAGCTGCGGCGGGGTGCCGGCGAAGTAGAGCTGGGCGGCACCGGCAGGCACGAGGCTCCTGCCGGTGCCGGGGACGGCACCGCCGGCGACGAGCACCTCGCCTCCGGGCAGCGCCAACGCCTGCGCCCCGCTCGTCGCCACGACCAGCCGGCCGGTGCGCGAGAACCGGCCCGTGTCGGGCGCGTACAGCGACGCAGCGGCGACCAGCGCGTCCCCGGCGTCCCCGCCGGCGACGAGCACCTCGCCGTCGGGCAGCACGGTCGCGGCTGGTTCGAACACGGCGTCGGGCAGGGATCCGGTGCTCGACCACGTTCCCGTGGCCGGCTCGTAGCGCGCCGCGCTCGAGGTGGCAGGCCCCGCCCCGCCGGTCGCGCCGCCGGCGACGAGGACGGTGCCGTCCGGGAGCCTCGTCGCACTGGCGAGCCAGCGGCCGGTCGGCAGCGAGCCGGTGGCACGCCACCGCCCCGAGGAGGGGTCGTACAGCTCGGCATTGGCAAGGGCCGTGCCCTTCACGCCGAGACCCCCTGCGAGTAGGACCTCGCCGGACGCGAGGGTCGTCGCCGTAGCGCCGGCGAGGGCGATCGGCAGCGCTTCGGTCGATCGCCAGCGGCGCGTCGCCGCGACGTACAGCTCGGCGCCCGCCGTCGGGGCGTCGTTGCCGGTCGTGCTCGTGAAGCCGCCGGCAACGAGGACGTCGCCGTCGGGCAGCAGCGCCGCCGCCGCCCCGTAGCGGGCGACCGGGAGTGCAGCGACCTCCTCGAAGGTCCCGCTCGCCGGCTCGTACACCTCGCTGTCGGCGACGGCGTGGCGGCTGCCGCCGGCGACCGACTCGCCGCCGGCGACGAGCACCGAGCCGTCGCCGAGCGCGAGGGCGACGGGGTCGGCGCGCCCGACCTGCAGCGAGCCCGTTGCGTGCCACCCGGCCGAGGCCGGGTCGAACAGCTCGGCGCTCGAGAGCGAGCTGCCCCCAACACCGAGCCCACCTGCGAGCAGCGCGCCCCCACCGGGCAACGCGACCGCGCCGGCGCTCGAGCGCGCCGTGCCGAGCGGACCGGTCGGCGAGAACCTCCCGAGCACCAGCGCCGGCGACGACTCCGGCGCCGTGCGCCCGAGCGCGCTCGCGTGCTCGGCCCGTGGCGGCCTGCGCGGCGCGTCGGCCCACGCCGGCACGGTGACGGCCAGCGCAACGGCGCAGGCCAGCGCGCCGCGCACGCGCTGTGCCGCAGCTCGCGTCGCTGCCTGTGCGGCGGGCCGTCCGCGCCGTGGCGTCAGGGGACCGGCGCGCCACCGGTGCCGCGGCGTCAGGGGAGCAGCCCGACGGGACGTCGCTCCTCCTCGAGCACGAAGACCGTGCGCGTCGTACGCACCCCCTCGATGCGGTGCACCCGGCGCAACACGACGTCGCGCAGCGCCGGAACGTCGGCGACGTGGACGATGACGAAGAAGTCGAGGTCACCGCTCGTCACGGCGAGGTACTCGAAGCCCGGCAGGCGCACCAGCGCGGCTCGAACGGCCTCCCAGGCGTGCTGCTCGGCGGTGACGAGGATCATCGCCGTGATCGGGTAGCCGAGCGCCGCCGGCGCGACCTCGGCGCGCACGGCGCGCACCACGCCCAGCCGTCGCAGCCGGGCGAAGCGGGCGTAGGCGGTCGAGCGTGAGATCGCCAGGCTCCGGGCGAGCTGCTGGGCCGAGGCACGACCGTCCTCGACGAGGGCCGCGACGAGGGCGCGGTCGACGGCGTCGAGCGCAGCCGAAGCCGGAGCCGGAGCCGGCGGCATCCGACCCTTCGGCGGCAGGTCGGGGAGCTCCGCGGCTGGACGCTTCGTGCCCGTTGCGGTTCGTTCGCCGGACATTTGTCTGCGGATGTTCCAAGTTTGCACCAATTCGTCCGCCGCGTGTGGCCGGTAGTTGACGATCGTGCGGCCCAGGCGGACGATGCGCCTATGGACCGGGCCGAGCTCGCTTTCCTCCCCCCCGACCACCCTGGCGCGGGCGACGAGGCGTACCGGCGCCGGCGCGCGGTGATCGCCGCAACGCTGTCCGGCCACGAGCGCGGCGACGAGATCCCCCTCGTCGAGTACACACAGGAGGAGGACGCCGTCTGGGCGACGGTCTCGGCCGAGCTGGCGGCGAAGCACGCCCGCCTGGCGTGCCGGGCCTACCTCGACGCGGCGGCCAGGCTGGAGCTTTCGGCGACGCGTGTGCCTCAGCTGCGCGAAGTCGACGCGCGCCTGCGACGGGCCAGCGGCTTCGGCTTGCGGCCGGTCGCCGGGCTCGTGCCGACACGCCAGTTCTACGCGGCGTTGGCCGAGCGGACGTTCCTGTCCACCCAGTACATCCGTCACCACTCGACGCCGTACTACACCCCCGAACCCGACATCGTGCACGAGATCATCGGGCATGCACGGGCCCTGGCCGGCCGGCCCTTCGCCGAGCTCTACGAGGCGGCGGGCCGGGCCTCGTTGCGTGCCACGACGCCGGAGGCGGCGGACCTCTTCAGCCGCGTCTTCTGGTTCACCCTCGAGTTCGGCGTGGTGCGCGAGGACGGTGAGCTCAAGGCCTACGGAGCCGGCCTGCTGTCGTCCTTCGGCGAGATCGAGGCCTTCCGCGACGCCGACATCCGGCCGTTCGACCTCGTCGCCATGGGAACCCAGCCCTACGACATCACCCGCTACCAAGAGGTCCTCTTCGCGGCGGACTCCGTCGCGGAGATGAGCGCGCAGCTGCTGGCGTTCTTCTCCTCCTTCGACGTCCGGCAGGCGTCGGTCCTGCTCGCCCAGCCACAGAGCGCCTGAGCGCGGGTCGGCTCCACCCGCCCACGCGCCGTCGGGCGGGCGCACCCCGCTTGACAGAAGCCTCGCTTCCCGCAACGCTCGGCACATGCCGGATGCCTTCGCGCCGATCCTGCTGCCGCCGAACACGATCTCGCACTTCTATGCCGGTGGGGGCGCGCTGTCGCGTTTTCGTGGCCTCGATCCCGGCTCGTCGCCGTCGCCCGAGGATTGGGTGGGCTCGACGACCACCCGCTTCGGGCAGGCCTCAATCGGCCTTTCGCGCCTCGAGGACGGCGTCGTGCTGCGCGACCTCATCTCGTCCGACCCTGTCGGGTTCCTCGGCCCCGAGCACGTCGAGGCCTTCGGCACGGACATGGCGCTGCTCGTCAAGCTGCTCGACGCGGCGGCTCGGCTGATCGTCCACGCCCATCCCGACCGCGAGTTCGCTCGTCACCACCTCGGCAGCGTGCACGGCAAAACAGAAGCCTGGATCGTGCTGTCCGAGGTGGCGGGCGAGGTCTTCGTCGGGTTCGCCCGCGAGGTCCCCGAGCAGCAGCTCGCCGAATGGGTGGACCAGCAGCGCAACGAGGAGATGCTCGCCGCGCTCAACGTCGTTCGCGTGGAGCGTGGCGATGCCGTGCTCGTGCCCGCCGGCGTGCCGCACGCCATCGGGGCCGGGGTCTTCGTCGTCGAGCTGCAAGAGCCGACGGACTTCTCCATCGCCCTCGAGCACCCCGGCATCTCCGACGCCGACCTCGGCCTCGGGTGGCAGCTGGCCCTTCGCGCCGTCGACCGCTCGGTGTGGGACGAAGAACGGATCGCCCGGCTGCGCGGCCCGGGCCTCGCGGGTGGCGGAAGGGTCCTGCCCGAAGTCGCCGATCCGTTCTTCCGAGCCGACGCCTCGCGGCCGCTCCCCGGCGTCGTACCCGGCGCGCCGGCCGCGCAGGTCGGAACCGGCGAGGACGAGCTCGGCCAGGGCCTCGCCGTCCTCGTCGTGATCGACGGCAGCGGCGAGCTGCTCACGGAGTCGAGCCGCCTCGGCGTGCACGCCGGGCAGACCTTCCTGCTGCCGTACGGCGCAGGCCCCGCCCGGCTGAACGGCGGTGCCGTCGTCCTCGCCTGCCGTCCCCCCGCGCCCGGGCCGCTCGAGCCGGCCCGCCCGACGGTCTGAACGACGCGGCCCAAGAATGCCGAGCACGCCGGCGGGCGACCCCCGCCGCTCACGGCCGCGACACCCGCCTGCCCGCCCGCCGTGGCCGCCCGCCGCCGCGCCGGGCACGGCCACCAGCCGAACCCAGCGTGCCGCGGCCGCGCGAGTTGGCCGACAGGCTGAGCCGTACGCGAGTCGTCTTGACGCAACGGCACCTGATCCATCGGACCCAAGGTGCCCCTTCCGGCGCCAGGCGGGCGGATGACACTCAAGGGCCCGAGAGGACGTGCCGCAGTCAGATTCGTGAGACACAAGCCAGCAGGAGTCGTCTGCGCGGCCGGAGCGACACTGGTCGCCGCGCTCGTCGCCGCCGCGGCAGGTACCTCGGCGCTGGTGACCCCGGCGCGAGGCGCGACCGCCCCGCAGCTGACGGCGGTCTTCACCGCGACCTCGCAATGGCAGGGTGGTTACGTCGGGCAGTACGCGATCACCAACGTCAGCTCGGCGCCGGTGTCCTCCTGGCAGCTCGACTTCCAGCTGCCGGCGGGAGGGACCCTCGTCAACTCCTGGAGTGGTGAGGCGACCGTCTCGGGCTCCGAGGTCTCGGTTGCCAACGCACCCTGGAACGGCACGATCGCTGCCGGAGCCTCGGCGGTGTTCGGGTTCCAGGTCGCCTCGAGCGCAGGTGGCGCGCCCCTCGCTTGCACCGTCGACGGCAGCCCGTGCTCGGGAGCCCCGACGACCGGCTCCGGCAGCTCGAGCACGACCTCGACGTCGTCGACCACCACGACCGTCCCGCGCGGAGCCGTGCTGCACGCGGTGTTCGCCGAGACCTCGAGCTGGAACGGCGGCTACGTCGGGCAGTACACGATCGCCGACGTCGGCACGGCTGCGGCGACAACCTGGCGCCTCGGGTTCACGCTCTCCGCCGGGACAGAGTTCGTCGACGCCTGGAGCGGCGTCGCGTCGGTCTCGGGACAACAGGTGACGGTCACCGCTGCCGCCTGGAACGCCACAATTGCGCCCGGCGCCTCGGTGACGTTCGGATTCCAGGTCTCGGGATCGGGGAGCCCGCCGCCGCCCAGCGGATGCGCGCTGTCGCAGGGCAGCTGCGCGCCGGCGCCCTCGTCGTCGACGACCAGCTCGGTGCCGACCTCCAGCTCACCCCCGACCTCGAGCTCACCCCCGACCTCGAGCTCGGTGCCGACCTCGAGCATCGCGACGACGACCACCGTCGCGACGACGACACCTCCGACAAGCTCGACGACCACGACGGTCCCGCCGCCCCCCACGCCGGGCCCCACCGTCTTCGCCCCTTACGTCGACATGACCCTGCAGCAGGAGAACCTGGCGGCGATCTCGTCGGCGAGCGGCATCAAGGACTTCACGCTCGCCTTCGTCGTCAGTCAGGGCTCCTGCAACCCGTCGTGGGGCGCGGCGATCCCGGTCGGCAGCGCCGGCGACTACGTCGGCTCGGCGATCTCGGCATTGCGCGCGACCGGCGGTGACGCGATCATCAGCTTCGGCGGTGAGGCCAACACCGAGCTCGCCGACTCCTGCAGCTCGGTGGCCTCGCTCGAGGCCGCCTACCAGAAGGTGGTCGACAGCTACAAGGTCTACGACCTCGACTTCGACATCGAAGGCGCGGACGTCGGCGACAACACCTCCATCGCCGAGCGCTCGTCGGCCCTTGCCCTCTTGCAGAAGGACGAAGCCGCCCTCGGCCACACCGTGCAGGTCTCCCTCACCATGCCGGTGCTGCCGAGCGGCTTCCCGGTCGATGAGATGAACGTGATCCACTCGGCGGTGTCGGCCGGCGTGCGACTGGCCGTCGTCAACCCGATGACGATGGACTACGGCGGGGCCGTGTCCAATCCGGGAGGGCAGATGGGCACCTTCGCCATCCAGGCGGCTCAGTCGGTGGAAGCGCAGCTGGCCACCGTGTACCCCTCCTACTCGGCGAGCCAGCTCTGGGCGATGATCGGTATCACGCCGATGGTCGGCCAGAACGACATCGCCGGCGAGGTCTTCACGGTGTCGAACGCGCAGCAAGTGGCACACTTCGCGGCGGCGAACGGCGTCGGGAGGCTGGCGATGTGGTCGGTGACGCGCGACGAGCAATGCTCGCAGGGCGTCATCGACTACGACGACCCGACCTGCAGCGGCATCCTGCAGGCGACCTGGGCCTTCTCCCACGCCTTCGAGGCCGGCTGAGCTGAGCCTGCTGCGCTCACAGCGCCGTCTCGCTCTCGCCGCCACGCGGCGAACGGGCGGCTCACCCCGGTCAGGCTCGACGGCGTCCACCTCGACGAGTCGGGCAGCATCGGTCTCGCCGACGCGATCACCCGCTCGTCGACCGCATCCTCGGGATCTCGCCCGAGCCGGCGCAGTCGCGCTGAGCGACCGGGAACGTCGACTCAGGGCGACCGGGTACCTCTCCGAGCCGCTACCTCCCGGCCACCGGAAGCGCCAGGCCTCCCAGTCTCGAGCAGCACAGCCACGGTCCGATGACGAGCGACTACGGGGTCGGGGAGAGGCGCACGTCGAGGTGGAGGACCTTCGCGCCCCGGTCGACGGTGAGACGGGCGATCGTGCCGGCGGGCTCGTTGGCGAGCGCGGCGTGCAGCGAGAACGGGGTGGTGACCGGACGGCCGTCGAAGGCGGAGATGACGTCGCCTTGCCGGAGGATGCCGGCGCTTGCCCCGTAGGGATCCACGCTGGCGACGCTGACGCCAGCGGTCGGACCTCGGTTCCAGCCGTCCTCGATGCCGAGCCAGCTCCGCTGGTAGCCCCACGGCGCCGCCTCGGCGGCGACGCGAATCTGGCGCGCCGCGTTTTCGGCGAATCGCACCACCGCCGGTCCGACGCCGACCGTGAGCACGGCCAAGGAGAGCGCGATCGCCTCCGGCGCCCAGCTGTGAGTGAGGCGGTCCACGAGCGTGGCGGGGCGGCGGGCGGGCTCGGCTTCACGACCCGCCCAGGCGCCGCGTTCCCAATTGCCGAGGTTCGAGTTGCCGCCGAGCCGCGCCGGCAGACCGGCTCGACGTTCCGCTTCCGTCGGATGCTCGTCGATGCCCATCGCGAAAGATTTAACCCGTTTCTGCCCGAGTGCCGACCAAGGGTCGGCCGCAGGAGGCGCTACCAGGCACCGGACCGGCCAGCGGTGGCGAGCGCCGCACCGCGTCAGGGCGCGATCAGGGACCAGAACACGTCCACATCGAAGTCGCCCGACGACGGGTGCGGATCGCCGTAGATCTCCCAGCGACGGCCCGCAAGCCGATACCCGTTCGCCCTGCTCCATGCGCACACCGCGTCATGGGTGTCTCCGATCTCGGCGATTGGGCCAGCGTGGGTCGCAGTGGCCACGAGTCCGCCCGGCAGAGTCGAGGCAACAACACGACCCACGGATTCGAATTCGCCGCTCACCTGAACGCCGACCTCGACATTCGGCACGTCGTCTTTGTAGAGCATGACGTTGTGCCCTTGCTTGTAGAGCCCCTCTGGGGCATCTCCACGCAAAAAGCTCCATACTTCGTCGAGCATCGGTCCCCAGGTCCTCGGGAGCTCCGCCCATGTCGTCGATGCCACGACCACCGCGGTCGGCGTCGGCTCGACGGTCTTCACGGTCACTTCGACGGTCACAGGCTGACAGTAGACCGTGCACCCCTTCGAGGCGGCTTGTCGCTGCTCGTCGTCCAGGTCGTCACCGTACGAACGCCGACATCGCCGGCCGGCCCGGCTCGTGACTCTGGCCTCTCCTGCCACCGAGACGATCAGCTACGAGGCGCTGCGACAGGCTGCCCGCCGGGGGCCGCCTCGAAGCTGAGCAGGGATCCGACGGCGTGTGGCGCAGCTCCCGCAGAGCGGTGACGACCTGCGAACGCAGCCGCTCCAGCGGAGGTCGGTAGTGCCACCGAACAGAGGGTGACGAGGTCTCGCCCTCAGGGAAACAGCGTCCTCGCGCGCCGCCACCTCAGCGACCGGGGCAGTTCCAGGTGCCGGTGATCTGCACATGGCCGCGTCCCGGCTTAGCGAAGGCGGGCTTCAGGTCGGGGACGAAACCGACGTCGAGTCTGCCGGCCCCTCCCTTGATCGTGAACTTGCCCGTCGCGCCCTTCCAGACGTAGTTGGCGGCGTTGATGCTGGCCTCGAGGGTGACCGAATCGCCCTCGGACGTCGGAAACGGGCCGGTGTAGGTCCCTCCGCCGGGGCGCGTGCCCACGATGGCGACCGAGTACACCTCCGGGCCTTTGGCCATGCCGGCGAGCGAGCCGTTGAAGTAGAACTGCGCCACCCTGCTGTTGGCACCGTCGCAATGGCTCGGCGCAAGCACGAGGGTGCCGCGTAGTGACCCACTGAAGGTGAACCGCGCCCCGGCCGGCACGGTCGAGGTCTCCCGATGTGCCGGGGCGGGGCGGGCCGGGGACGTCGCCGCGGCACTCGCGCCGGCCACGGCGACTCCGGCGGCGAGCGCCAGAAAGGACAGCGTGGCGGTGAGCATTGAACGGCGACGACCTGGCATGGTCGGAGGATACCTGCAACGCGCGTGCGCGGCAACGGGACAACTGCTGCTTGTCACGCTGTCAGAACCCGTCTTCTCGCCGCGGAAGCGGTCGGGCACGTGACGTCGCTACTTGGTGAGGACAACAAAGGAGCAACGGGGCGAACCGGCATCTTCGCAAGCGGTAGGAGCCCGCACGCGACACTTGCGGACCCGAGCGTCGATACCGGCGATGTCAGGGCTGCGAGTTCCTGCAGTCCCTGCTCAACGAGTCGACGAGCAGGGCCGGAGCCTGCACAGCAGGCCGAGCTGCGTGCCTATCCGTGCACGGCGAATGCGGTGTGGCTCGTCACGCTGCCGCCCGGAGTCGTGAGCGTGATCTGGCCGGTCCTGGCCCCCTGCGGGAGCCTGAAGGTCACCTTGGAGTCCGAATTGACGGTGAAGGTGGTCGCACGGACCCCCCTACGGCGATCGCGTCGGTCTGGATCAATCCGTTCCCCGTGACGGTCACCGCGTCGCCGACCATGCCCGTTGCCGGTGAGAACCCGGTGATCTGCGGAGTCACGCGAAACACAGTGAGGGCGTCGTCCGCGCCCTGTGGCAAGTTTACCCTGACGAATCCTGTCTCCCCCGACGGCACATATGTGATGAGCAACGTGTCGGACACGACGTGAAACGACGCCGGTGTGCCGTTGAACGACACGCTCGAGGCGTCGGAAAAACCGTGGCCGATGATTCGGACGGCGTCGCCGACCGCACCGCTGCTCGTGAGCAGCTTGACGAACGTGGGCGACCCGCCTTCGCCGATGTCGAACAGCGTCAGGCCCCGGATCGACTGAGCCTGGGATGCGCGCGGTCTTAGGAGGCCGGACGGTCCGGTGTCGCCAAGAACCGGCACCGATCCATCCGCCGCTTCGGAGGAAGGTCCTCGTAGGCTTGGCAGCCCACCGGACCGCACGTGGCTCGAGGAACCGAATGCACGACAGCCACTGGATCAAAACCAGGACTCCCGAATCTCGCGCGCTTTTCGAGCAGATCAAGGTGGCAACCCGGCTCTCCGCCAAGCTCAGCGGCTACTGCCTGGAAGAAATCGAGGCGATCCGGGCGGCCTTCGAGGAGTTGATCGGCAAACCGGTGGGAGACTCCTTCACGCTGGTCCCTCCCTTCTATACCGACTACGGCTTGAACATCGCCATCGGTCGGGTCGTCTTCATCGGTTCCCAATGCGCGTTCACGGGCCACGCGCCAATCGACATCGCAGACGAGGTGATGATCGCCCACAAGGTCAACCTCGTCACCGCCGGTCATCCTGTCGAACCCGGGAAGCGGCGGGAGTACATCACGGCGGAACCGATCACGATCGACACGAATGTGTGGATCGGAGTCGCCGCGACCGTCTTGCCCGGCGTGCACATCGGCGAAGGCGCCGTCGTCGCGGCTGGTGCCGTGGTGACGCACGACGTCCCTCCGGCAACGCTCGTCGCCGGTGTGCCGGCAACTGTCATCCGGAAGCTCTAGGCGCCGGCGCAAGCGAAGAAACGCACCCCCACGGCGTCGCCAACTCGCTCTGGCACGCTCGTGGCGCCGAGGTGCCGGGGGAAACGAGATCTCGGCGCACAGGGCCGTGAGCTGGGATGATCTGGTGGTCGGGACCGGCGTCGATCCGGTGACCTCGCGCTTTTCAGGCGCGCGCTCTGCCAACTGAGCTACCCGACCGCGGACCTGACGGGATTTGAACCCGCGACCTCCGGCTTGACAGGCCGGCGTGCACTCCGAGCTGCACCACAGGTCCCTGTGGAGGACCGCCATCCTAAGCCATCGGGACGCAGGCGCCGACAGGCGCGGGTCGAGGGGCCCGCCACCTGGCCTGGGAGCCGCGCGCAGCACCTCATCTCAGCGGATGCGTCGCGGCCCCGTCGTTGGGTAGGGGATGCCGGCGGCCGAACGGTCGCCGGAAGGGGAGACGCGGTGAGCAGCCTGATCGAGGGGGCGGCGGGGACTGCCATCGAGGCGCGCCGGCGCGCAGGGCAGTGGCTCGGAGACGGCGTCGGGCACCTCGACCGCACCGTCGGCGGCCCGGCCCGGCGCAACGCGATCCTCGCTCTCGCCTTCCTCCTCAGCCTCGACAGCGCCGACCAGGGGGCGATCGGCGCGGTCGCCCCGTACCTCGAGCCGGCGCTGCGGATCTCCAACTTCCAGCTCGGCCTCCTCGTCACGATCACCTCGCTCACCGGGGTCGTCTTCACGATCCCGATGGGCACCCTCGTCGACCGGCTCGACCGCAGGCGGCTGCTCATGGTGATGGTCCTCCTATGGGCCGCGGCCGAGCTGGCGAGCGCCTTCGCGACCTCCTACTGGATGCTCGTCCTCTTCCGCGTCGCGCTCGGGGGCGTGACCGCGGTCGCCGCGCCCGCTGTGGCCTCGCTCACCGGCGACTACTTCCCGCCGGGCGACCGGGGCCGCATCTACGGATTCATCGTCGCGGGAGAGCTCCTCGGGGCCGGCTTCGGCGTGCTCGTCGCCGGCGAGATCGCCGCCGTCGCGGGCTGGCGGCCGGCCCTCGCCGTGCTTGCGCTGCCGAGCCTGGCGCTGTTCTACGTCCTCTACCGGATGCCCGAGCCGGCCCGCGGCGGGCAGAGCTGGATCCCCCGGGGCGCCGAGACGATCGTCTCGGCCGAGCAGGCCGAGCGCGGCGAGCGGCCCGAAGGAGCGGGCGAGCCGGTGCCGTCACCGGCGGTGGTGCCCGCGGCGCCGCAGCAGGACCAGCCGGCGCGGAACACCGCCGCCGATCTGGCCAGCGGGTCCGCTCGAGCGGATCGCGAGGGCGGGGGCGAGACCGAGGACGGCGAGCCGGCCGAGGAGGCCGACATCCTCGCCGAGGTCGAGCGCCAGGGTTACGAGCCGGCAGAGCAGATCGTCCTCGACCAGGACCCCGAGGAGCTCTCGCTGCGCGGCGCGGTCCGCTACGTGCTCAAGGTGAAGACCAACGTCATCATCATCGTCGCGTCCTCGCTCGGCTACATGTTCTTCGCCGGCCTGAAGACCTTTGCGCTGCTGTACGTGCGGGGGCACTGGCAGCTCAGCCAGAGCCTCGCCACGATCCTCGTGCTCGTCGTGGGCGCGGCGGCCTTCGTCGGCGTGATCGTCGGTGGCCGGCGCTCGGACCGGATGATCGCCAAGGGCCGCGTGAGCGCGCGGATCGACGTCGGCATCGTCGGCTACCTGGGAGCGGCCGTGCTGCTCGTCCCGGCGCTGCTGTCCACCAGCATCGCGCTCTCGCTGCCGCTGATCATGATCGCCGCCGCCGGCATCGCTGCCCCCAACGCCACCCTCGACGCCGCCCGGCTCGACATCGTCCCGTCACAGCTGCGGGTCGCGCCGAGTCGATCCGCACGGTCGCACGCACGCTGCTCGAGGCCTTCGCGCCGCTCGTCTTCGGCTTCCTGGCCGACGTGTTCGGAGGTGCGCAGCATGCCGGGTTCGGCGTCGCGGCGAGCGGGGTGAAGGCGCCGGCGACCTCGGCGGCAGCGGTGGCCGGGCTCGGTGACGCGTTCCTCGTCATGCTCCTCCCGCTCGCCGCCAGCGGCCTCGCCCTCATCTGGGCGCACCGCAGCTACCCCGTCGACGTCGCCTCGGCCGGCGAGTCGCAACGCCGGATCGCACAGGCGTGCGCCCGCCGGAGCAGGACAGGGCGTCGCCGGCCGCCATCCGGGGGATTCGATCCCCGCGGGGGCGCCCAGACCGGGCGTGCCCGCCAGCCGGCGGCGCTGGCGCCTGCCGCTGGGACGGGCTAGCCGCCGTCGCCCTCGAGCTCAGAAGGCGGGCGCGGCGCGGCGGGCTCGGCGACTCGAATCGGAGCTCAGGCTTGCGGGTCGAGCAGCAGCTTGCCCCGCGTCCGGCGCTCGACGATGCGTTCGAACGCCTCGTTGACCTGCTCGAGCGGCAGCACGGAGTCGATGGCGACGTCGAGCCGTCCGCCGGCCAGCGCGGCGACGGCGTGCTCGAGGCCGGCCCGGGCAGCTTCGGGGGTTTCCGACAGGCCCCCGAAGCCGAGCATCCGCAAGCCCTTTCGATAGAACATCTGGAGCGGCAGCTCCGCCGATGGTGCCGCCGACGTGCCGTACAACACGATGCGTGCCCCCGGCGCGACGAGCTCGATGCACGCCGGCGTGAAGCTGCCGCCGAGGCAGTCGAGCACGACCGTCGGGCTCTCCCGGCCTGCCGCCGCCCGCAGCGCGTCGCCGTCGGCGGCGACGAGCACCTCGTCCGCGCCACAGCCGCGTACGAAGTCCACCTTGTCCGGCGAGCCCGTCTGCCCGATCACCCGGGCGGCGAGGTGGTGGGCGATCGAGACGATCATCGAGCCGACGCCGCCGCTCGCGCCGAGGACCAGCAACGTGTCGCCCTCCCCGACCTGCCCGAGGTCGACGGTGGTCCGCCAAGCCGTGCGCCCCGCGATGCCGATCCCAGCCGCCTGGCGCAGGTCGACGCCGGGCGGCAGCTCCACGACCGCAGCGGCAGGCACCACGGCGCGCTCGGCCCACAGCCCGTCCCTCGTCGCCCCGAGGCCGTGGCTGACGGCGACCGCCGGCCGCCCGTCGACGGTGCCGGACGCCTCGCCGCCGAGGGTACGCGGCAGCGGCCCGTCAGCTGCGACCCGACCCAGGGCGGCGTAGCGATCGACCGGGTTGACCCCGGCATACGCGATCTCGAACAGCACCTCGTCCGAACCGGGCGCGGGCAGCTCGACCTCCTCGACGACGAGCGGCTCGCCGTGACGGAGCAAGCGGACGGCCCGGGTGCTGGCCACGACTGGAGGTTACCGCCCGGGCGCGGCGGAGCTGGGGCTCAGTCGCGCTGGGCGCCGCCGTTCAGGCTCGCCGCGCCGGCGACAGCGCGCAGATCCGCGACAAAGGCGTCGAAGGCGACGGACCGTTCGCTCTCGTCGGTGACGCGCAACACGGAGGAGGGGTGGACGGTCGGGACGACCACGCCCTGCCAGTTCCCCACGCGTGCCTCGATCGTCTCGCCGCGGTGGCGTGTGACACGAAAGCCCGTCCCGAGGATCGACTCGGCCGCCGTCGCGCCCATCGCCCCGACGACGCCGGGGCCGACGGCGACGAGCTCGGCTTCCAGCCAGGGCTGGCAGGCGAAGACCTCCGCCCGGTTGGGTCGCTGGTGCAAGCGGCGCTTGCCACGTTGCTCCCACTTGAAGTGCTTCACGGCGTTGGTGACGTACAGCTCGTCGCGCCGCAGCCCGGCCAGCTCGACAACCCGATCGAGCAGCTGGCCCGCCGGGCCGACGAAGGGACGGCCGCTCGTGTCCTCGCGGTCCCCCGGCTGCTCGCCGCAGAGCATGACCGCAGCACCGGCAGGCCCCTCTCCGAACACGGTCTGCGTCGCGCGGAGGTAGAGGTCGCACCGAGTGCACGAAGCTGCCTCTGCGGCCAGCTCGCTCAGTTCGGGCACGGCGGGGCCGTACCCCGTCGGGCGATGCTCGACACCCGCTGCGGCCCTCACGCGTCGCTGCGGTCGAGCCTCAGATAGGCAAGCGCGAGCAGCACGGCGACGAAGAGGGCGAATTCGGCGAAACCCCACCAGGGGCTGAGCGTGTGCGCCCCGCGAACGACGGTCAGGATCTGCGAGCCGGCCTGGGTCGGCCAGTACTCCTCCACCGGGTTGCGCCACGACGCCGGCAGCGCTTGCACGATCGCCGGGAGCACGAACAGGATCGCAACGACCGTGACGATCGAGCCGGCAGTGTGGCGCAGGATCGTGCCGATCGCCATCGACATGAGCGCAACGAGCGCGAGGTACAGCCCGGCGCCGGCGACCGCCCGGGCGACGCCGGGCTGGGAGAGGCTGGCGGTGGGCTGCTGGCCGGAGATCACGGCCTGCCCGGAGAGGAAGGCCGCCCAGCTGATCACCTCCCCGGTGACGAGCGACACCGCGGCGACGACCGTCGCCTTGGCGGCGAGCAGCCGGCCACGGCGCGGTACGGCGGCGAGAGTGGTGCGGATCATGCCCGTCGAGTACTCGCCGGTGATCGCCATCACCGCGAAGGCGCTCAGGGTGAGCTGGCCGATCAACAGGCCGGACAGGCTGACCGCCGTCGGGTCCCAGGTGAGCAGCTGCAGGCCGGTGATGTTCTTGGCGACCTCGTAGGAGATGAGGGTGCCGAGCCCGACGACGAGCACCACGGTGGCGGCCAGCGTGAAGTAGGTGGAGCGCAGCGAGCGCAGCTTGGTCGACTCCGAGAGCAGGGCGTCGGCGAAGCGGGCGGGCCGCGCGCCACCGGCGATGCTCGGTCGGAAGGCGGGCCCGGCGGCGGACGGCCCGGCAGCGGACGGCCCGGCAGCGGACGGCCCGGCAGCGGACGGCCCGGCAGCGGACGTCGGCATGGTGGACATCCCGGCAGGCCGGCTCAGCGCCCCGGCGCGGGTTGCGCCGCCTCGGCGTGGAACTGCACGCTCGGCTCGGTCAGCTCGAGGTACGCCTCCTCGAGGGAAGCGGTCTGCGGTGTGAGCTCGAACAGGACCGCACCGGCCTCGGCCGCCGCCCGCCCGACGCTCGGCGCGTCGAGGCCGCGCACGATCACCGCGCCGTCGGGCGTCGGCTCCACCGTCGCGCCGGTCGCCTGCAGCTTCGGGACGAGCGTCGCGAGGTCGGGGCTGCGCACGAGCACCGAGCGGCCCGAGCCGGCACGGATGAGGTCCTCCATCTCGGCGTCGGCGATGAGGCGCCCCCGCCCGATCACGACCACGTGGTCGGCTGTGAGCGCCATCTCGCTCATCAGGTGGCTCGAGACGAGGATCGTGCGGCCCTCGGCGGCGAGGGAGCGCAACAGCATGCGGATCCAGCGGATGCCTTCGGGGTCGAGGCCGTTGACCGGCTCGTCGAACATGAGCACCGGCGGGTCGCCGAGCAGCGCCGCGGCGATGCCGAGCCGCTGGCTCATCCCGAGCGAGAAGGTGCCGGCGCGGCGGCCGGCGACCTCGCTCAGCCCGACCACGGCGAGCACCTGCTCGACCCGATCGGTCGGCAGGCCGTTGCTCTCGGCCAAGCAGCGAAGGTGCATGCGGGCGCTTCGGCCGCCGTGCACCGCCTTGGCGTCGAGCAACGCGCCCACCTCGCGCAGCGGCGCCGGCAGGTCGACGTAACGGCGCCCGGCGACGAGCGCAGCCCCGCCGTCGGCGTGGTCGAGGCCGATCACCACGCGCATCGTCGTCGTCTTGCCGGCCCCGTTCGGGCCGAGGAAGCCGGTCACACGGCCCGGCAGCACGTCGAAGGAGAGATCGTCGACGGCCGTCGTCGAGCCGTACCGCTTGGTCAGGTGACGAACCTCGATCACGTTAAGGGTTTAGTCGTTGCCGGGGGGCGGCCCGCCAGCGCGGGGGCGCCGCTCTCAGGCCGACTGGAGGCGAGCCGAGTAGATCGAGTAGCCGTCGAGGTAGCGGGTGACGACGGTGGCGAGAAGCGTCGCAGCCACCATCGGCACGAGCAGCCCGAAACCCGAGTGGGTGAGCTCGAGCACGAGCACGAGCCCCGAGAGCGGTGCCTGGCCTCCCGCCCCGGTCATTGCCGCCGCCCCGACGAGGGCGTAGGCGCCGGTGGGGGCGCCGGGCCAGGCGAGCGACCACGCCGAGCCGAGCAGGGCGCCGAGCACCGCGCCGGTGCTCATCGTCGGGGTGAGCAGCCCGCCGGAGGCGCCGCTCCCGAGGCACATCGCGGTGACGAGCGGTTTGAGCACCACCAGCACGGCGAGCAGGCCGATCCCACCGCCGGCTCCGGCGAACATGTCGTGGGCGAGGTCCTTGCCGTTGCCGAGCAGCTGCGGATAGCGCACGGCGATCACCCCGAGCGCGGTGAAGGCGAGCGGCATCCCGATGAGCGACCGCACGCCGCTCAGGCGGTGGAACGAGACCCAGCCGACGAGTCGTACCCACGCCGAGGCGACGAGGCCGGTCACCGGCCCGGCGAAGAGCGCCCAGATCATCACCGGGAGCCTGAAGCGGTAGTCGGGGATGCCGAGGTAGGTCGCGTGGTCGGGGAGGTAGATCCAGGCGGTCGCCGTGGCGACGCCGGAGCAGGCCAGGGCAGGCATCGCCACCGGCAGGGTGATGCTGCCCATCAGGATCTCGGCGGTGTACAGCGCGCCGGCGAGCGGCACGTTGTAGACCGCCGCCAGCCCAGCACCCGCCCCGCAGGCGACGAGCAGGCGGCGCTGCTCTGCGCTGACGCCGCCGAAACGGGCGAGCGTGCTGCCCGAGACGCCGCCCATCAGCCGCGGCCCGTTCTCGCGGCCCATCGAGGCGCCCATGCCGATCACGACCTCGGAGATGAGGCCCGAGAGCAGGCTGCGCAGGAAAGCCAGTGGCTTGTTGTTCCAGGCCGCGTCGTCGACCTCGCTGCTCTGGCCGGGGGTCGCGGCGCGCAGCAGGTACCACGCCAACCCGCCGAAACAGCCGGCGACGGCCAGCGCCACGACAGTGCGCAACGCCGGGGCATGCCGCACCGCGTCCTCGAACGTGCCGCCCTGGTAGCCGTAGGTGAGGTGCTGCACGCTGAACAGCACGAGCATCATCAGGTCGCCGAAGAGGCCCGACGCCACGCCCGTCGCGACGACGAGCAGCCAGAAGCGTGCCGAGAGGGGAGTGTCGCCGTCCCCGGTGGCGTTGGGCTGCTCGGTCGCGCCGCGCCCCGACGGGATGCGGCGGCGGATCGCCGGCTGGGGGACGCGCACGCGTTCGCTCGGTCGCCGCTCCGCCACGCCCCTACACTAATACCAATGTCGGTACATTCTGAGAGGCCGGCGGGCGAGCGAGCCCTGTCCCTCGACCGCACGAGCCCGATGCCGTTGTGGGCGCAGCTGCTCGCCGACCTGCGCCGGCGCGTCGAGGGCGGCGAGCTCGCCGAGGACTTCCCCGGCGAGCAGGAGCTCGCCTCCGCCTACGCCGTCAGCCGGAACACGGTGCGCGAGGCGATGCGCCGGCTGCGCGCCGACGGCACGGTCGTCGCCGGCCGCGGCCGCCGGCCGCGGCTCGGCGATCAGATCCGCCAGCCGCTCGGCGCGTTCTACAGCCTCTTCGAGTCCGTGCGCGCCGCAGGCCTCGAGCAGCGCAACGTGGTCCGCCGTCTCGAACGGCTGACCGCCCCGGCACCCGCCGCCCGCCTCGGACTGGACCCGTCGACACCCCTCGTGCACCTCGAGCGCCTGCGCCTCGCCGACGGCGAGCCGCTCGCCCTCGACCGCATCTGGGTCCCCGCAGCGGCGGGCGAGCCGCTGCTCGGCGCTCACCTCGCCGACAGCGGCTTCTACGAGGAGCTGGCACGCCTGTGCGGTGTCCGGCTGACCGGTGGCGAGGAGCACCTGAGAGCCGTCGTGCCCACCGCGTCGCAACGTCGCCTGCTGCACATCCCCTCGTCGACCGCAGCCTTCGCCATCGACCGCCTCGGCCGGGTCGGCGACGCCGCTTTCGAGTGGCGCGAGACCCTCGTGCGCTCGGACCGCTTCAGCGTCGTGGCCGCGTTCTCCGTGCCGGTGCCCGGGCCCGAGGGCGGCCGCGACCTGCTCGCAGCGGGCATCGCGTTGCGCTCGCCTCCACCATCGTGGTGACCCATACCGCCCCCGGCGGTGTTCCCGCGCCTCACCGGCGCGCATCATCGGCCCGGACAACGCAGTGCCCGGAGCCGCCCTCGGGGCGGCTCCTGCCTTATCCGGGGAGCAGATCCGAATGCCAACAAAGTGTCTCAGCCCCAGCGAAACGCCTCGTCGCTCAACTCGCCCGTTCCGTGCACGTGCCCGCTTCGTCGCGTCGGCGGCTGCGCTGCTGGCGCCGGCGGCCGCGCTGCTGGCCCTGGCGCCGGCGTCGCTCGCCGCGGCGTCGCACACCCGCTCCGGTGCCACCCCGGCGCCCCATCTCGGCATCGTCGCGCCCAGCCCGGCCGTGCCTGGGCTGCCGCTCTACCTCACCGGCAGCGCTCTGCCCGCCGGCGGCGTGCGCGCTGTGCGCTTCGTCGAGCAGCCATCCTCCGGGCAGCGCGGGACTCGCCCGGCCGTCGCGGTCCTCACCGACCGCACCGGGGCGATCCGCACGGCGAAGCCGGGCACGCAGCTCGTCGTCAGGCTTCCTTCCCTTTCGCCCGGCCGCTGGCTGGTGAGCATCGAGCTGTCCGGGCGCGGCCGGCAGACCGATGCCGTGGCGCTTCGCGTCCTCGCCCCCTCCGCGCTGCACCCGGGCGAGCGATGCCCGTCAGAGTGGCTCGACCTCTCCGTCGGCACGCTGGCCTGCGGGCACAGCACGAGCGGGCTGCGCTGGCAGACCGCCGCGCCAAGCGCCGCGGCCTCGAGCACGACCACCACGCTGGCCGCGACGCCGACCGCGCCGGGCGGCGGCAGCCCCTCTACGACGACGGCACCTCCGTCGACGACCGACTCGACGACCGCCCCGGCAGCGGCCGCGTCCACCACGACGACGACTCAGGCAACGGCGACGGCGTCGTCGCCCGGGACCCTCTCGGTGACGGTCTCGGTCAGCGGTGACCCGAGCCGCGGGGCGGCCATCGGCGCCCTGCAGGCGATGGTCAGTCGCGGCGGCGCCCGGATGTGGCCGCCTGCAGGCGCGATCACCTTCGACCTGGCCTCGCTCGATCCCCAGCAGTCTGCCGGCACCCTCGAGCTGACGACCGAGCGGCCGGGCCAGAGCAGCTGCTTCATCGACTACTCGCAGATGTACGTGGAGCAGGAGGACCCTTCTGCGCTCGGCGCGCCCGACGGGTGGCACGGGGAGGCCAGCGGCGGCGGCGACTGCTCGGCCACCGACGTCGTCCCCGGGTCCGGCGGCACGCCGGCGACCTGGGGCTCGGGAACCGGTAGGCAGGTCGCTCAGCCGTTCCTTCAAGGCATCGCGGTGACCGCCGTCTATCACGGCTCGTCGCAGGTGAGCTCTGCCGCCGACGACGTGCGCTTCACCGGCCCGTCGAACGTCGCAACGGTGCTCGCCGCCGCTCGGGCATCGCAGCCGGGCTGCTTCGCGGCGAACTGCCTGCTCGTCTGGCCGATCTCACCGAGTTACGTGGGCGAGGTGATCGCCGGCACGCTCGTGGTGAGCTCGTTCGGGGGCGCGACCTGCCCGGCGAGCCAGCTCTACGACGGGCCGATTCCCGGAGTCGGGGCGGCGCCCAGCGCGACTGTGGCGGTTCCCGCCGGTTGCGACGCGCTGATGGCGAGCTACGTGCCGTCGCCGGCGGCCGTCACCGGCGAGGGAGGCGAGGCGATCACCTACCGGCCCTACCCGGCGACCCCCTTCCCCTTCGCCGGCGGCACCGTGGTCACCCTCGGCGCCGGGTCGACTGAGTCGTACCCGCCCACCCTGCCCTGAGGGCCCCCCGGGGGGCGACACGTGGGTTGCCCCCGCGACACCGTGGGATGATCGTGCGCCGTGAGCGAGGTCGTGCTCGAGTCCGGCGCCCGGCGCGTCTTTGCCTCGGCGCTGGACTGGCCCGGCTGGTGCCGCTCCGGGCGGAGCGAGGAGGACGCGCTCGAAGCCCTGGCGGCGTACTTCCCCCGCTACGCGCCCGTCGCCGAGGCAGCGGGGTTCCCGTTCCCGGCGGCGGCCGCCGACTTCGAGGTCATCGAGCGCCTGAAGGGGTCGGCGACCACGGACTTCGGGGCGCCGGAGGCAGCCGCGCTGGCTGAGGGCCGGCCGGTCGACCTGCTCGGCGCGCGGCGAATCTCGGCCCTTGTGTCGGCGTGCTGGCCGTACTTCGACGCGGTGGCGGCCGCCGCGCCGCGAGCGCTGCGCAAGGGGCCTCGCGGCGGGGGCCGCGACACCGACCGGATCGTCGGTCACCTCGAGGACGCCGAGGTTGCGTACGCGCGCAAGGTCGGCATCCGCGACCGGGCGGTGGTCGGGTCGCCCACCTCGCGGCGCGACGCCATCGCCGAGCTGCTCGCCAGGCCGAGTGACGGCGCGCCGCTCGCCGAGCGCGGCTGGTCCGCCCGCTACGCGGCCCGGCGCATCGCCTGGCACGTCCTCGACCACGCCTGGGAGATCGAGGACCGGTCGCAGGCCCCCTGACGCTGCCGGCCCGGCGCCCCCGGCTGGGGCATGCTGGTCACGTGCCGCGCACCTACGACCTCGGCGACCCGTGGCGCGACCCGGACCCCTCGCTCGTGAGTAACGCCGCACGGCGTCGCCAACTCGAACGGCCGGCATGGCGGCGCGCCGGGCTCGTGCTGCTGCGCAGCCTGCGCACGAGCGCGCGCTTCGTCTTCGCCCTGTTGTGGTTCTGGGAATGGCCGGGATCCCGATGACGCTCTGCCTCGACGGCCTGACGCGACGGTTCGGCGATGTGGTCGCCCTCGACGGCCTCACCTTCAGCGTCCCCGCAGGACAGGTGACGGGCTTCCTCGGGCCGAACGGTGCGGGCAAGACGACGGCGATGCGGGCCGTCTTCGGCCTCGTCGCGCTCGACGCCGGCTCGATCACCTGGAAGGGCTCGCCGGTCGGCCAGCCTGAGCGGCGCCGGTTCGGCTACATGCCCGAGGAGCGGGGGCTGTATCCCGGGATGGTCGTGAGCGAGCAGGTCGAGTACCTCGCCCGCCTGCACGGCATGCCCGCCGCCGACGCCCGCCGGGCGAGCATGTCGTGGCTCGAGCAGATGGGCGTCGCCGACCGCGCCTCGAGCAAGGTCGAGTCACTCTCGCTCGGCAACCAGCAGCGCGTGCAGCTCGCCGCAGCCCTCGTACACGATCCGGAGCTGCTCGTGCTCGACGAGCCCCTCTCCGGGCTCGACCCGGCGGGGGTCGACGCGGTCAGCGCCGTGCTCGTCGACCAGGCGCGCGCCGGCCGCGGAGTGCTGTTCTCCAGCCACCAGCTCGACCTCGTCGAGCACTTGTGCACGTCGGTGGCGATCATCGACCGCGGGCACCTGGTCGCCTCGGGCCTCGTCGACGAGCTCGCCGAGGCGGGCGAGCGGCGGCTGGTCGTGCGCGTCGAGGGAGACCGCGAGGGGCGCTTCGCGCGCGGGCTGCCGGGCGTGACGATCTTGCGCGTCGATGGCGGCGCCGCCCGCCTCGTGCTCGACGACGCCGTCGACAGCCAGGCGCTGCTCGCCGCGGCGATGCGCGCCGGCACCGTACGCGAGTTCCGCTTCGAGCGACGCCGGCTGTCCGAGGTCTTCCGCGAGGCCGTCGCCCCGCGGTCGGGCGCCGGGTGAGCCGCGAGCCGGCGCGGGGCGCGAACGGAGGCGGCCGCCAGCACGACGTGGCGCTCGTCGCACGCCGGGAGCTGCGCGAGCGTGCCAGGAGCAAGATCTTCCGTGTCGGCGCGGTGCTCGTCCTCGTCGCGGTCGCCGCCGCCGTCGTGATCCCGGTGCTGTTGCACGGCAGGGGCACGCATCTCGAGGTCGGCGTGGTCGGTCGGGTCCCGGCCGCCGAGGCCCGTCTCGTCGTGAGAGCCGGCCGGACCGTCGGTGCGACCGTGCGAGTCGTCCACGAGCCATCCGCAGCGGCGGCAAGGCGGGCGCTGCAGACAGGCACGATCGCGGTCGCCGTGCTCGACAACCGCGAGCTGCTCCTCGACCGGGCGCTCGCGCCCGGTGCGAGCTCGCCGGCCGCCCTGCTCACGGCCGAGCTCTCCCTCGAGCTCGGGCTGCAGCGCGAGCTCGAGTCCGCCGGGCTCCCGGCGGCAAAGGCGGCGCAGCTCTCCAATCCGCCGCCGTTGCCGGTGAACAGCCTGAAGCCGGCGCCGCACAACGAGACGACCCGCAACACCGCCGTCTACGGCCTGATCCTCGACTACGTGCTCTTGTCGCAGTACTGCACGTGGATCATGCTCGGTGTGGTCGAGGAGAAGTCGAGCCGGGTGATCGAGGTGCTGCTGGCAGCGATCCGGCCGGTGCAGCTGCTCGCCGGCAAGGTCGCCGGCATCGGGCTGCTCGCCCTCGCCCAGGCGACGCTGCTCGTCGCGCTCGTGCTGGGCCTGGCCAAGGCGGTCCATTCCGACCTCCTCTCGGGGACCGCGCCCGTCGAGGTGCTCGCCGTGCTCGTCTGGCTGCTGCTCGGGTACGCCTTCTACTGCTGGGTGTACGCGGCCGCGGGCTCCCTCGCCGAGCGCAGCGAGCAAGCCCAGACCCTCGCCTTCCCCCTCACCCTGCCGTTCCTGTTCGGCTACATCGTCGGCCTGACGCAGGTGACCTCGACAACTCCCTCGACGCTGCTCGAGGTGCTCGCCTACCTGCCCCCGACAGCGCCGCTCGACATGCCCGTGCTCGTCGCGCTGGGGGCCGTCACGTGGTGGCAGTTCGCCCTCGCCTGCGCGCTCAGCCTGCTTGCCACCGCGGCGGCCGTGCGCGGGGCGACGCTGGTGTTCAGCCGCGCCGTGTTGCGCACCGGGCGGCGCGTCCGCCTGCGCGAGGTGCTCGCTGCCAGCTGAGCGCCGGCACGACACCGGCGTACGCCGACGGGCGGCACGTTGGGTCGGTTCGCGGCAATTCGAGCTGCTGGCGATGGGCAGCTTCGCCGGTCTCGGCATGCCGGACGGGATGATCGGCACCGCCTGGCCGTCGATCCACGCGTCGTTCCGCGTGCCCGTCGCCGACCTCGGGCTCGTGCTCCTCGCCGTCACGGCCGGCACCGTCGCCGTGTCGGCCTTCACGGGTCGCCTGCTGCAACGCGTCGGGATCGGCGTGCTGGCCGCGCTCGCCGCGGCGCTGTCGGCGGCCGGGGCGCTCGGCACCGCCCTCACGCCCGGCTTCCCCGGGCTGCTCGCCGCGTCGGTCGGGCTCGGGCTCTCCGCGGGCCTCGTCGACGGCGGCCTGAACACCGAGACCGCCATGACGGGACGGCTGCGACTGCTCAACCTGTTGCACGGGTTCTACGGCGTCGGCAGCGCAGCCGGCCCGCTCGTCGTCACGGCAGCGATCCTCGCCGGCTCCTGGCGAGCGGCCTATGCCGTGCTCGTGCTCCTCGAGGTCATGCTCGCGCTGCGCTGGTGGGCGGGCCGCCGCCGCCTCGGGGCGCCCACACGCGGTGCAGCCGGCCCCGACGCCGACGCCGACGCCGACGCCACTGCCGCTGCCGCTGCTGCTGCTGCTGCTGCTGCCGGAGGCTCCCCGTCGCAGCGAGACGGCGCTGTCGAGCAGACACGCGCCCGCGACGCCGGCGCTGCCGAGCAGAGTGACGTCGGCGAGGCTGGCGCTGCCGAGCCGACGGGCGCCGGCGGCGACCCCGCGCTCGACGACCGTGCCCAGGCCTCACGTGACGGCGACGCCGGCGGGGCGCCCTCGCTGGGCGTGTCGCGCCGGCGGCACGCCTCGGTCGCGCTGGCGGCGGGAATGGCCGTGTTCTTCGTGTACACCGGCCTCGAGGTCGCCGCCGGCCAGTGGGAGGCGACATTCTGCCGATTGCAGCTGCACCTCTCGGCGTCGGTCACCGGCCTGTGCGTGTTTTCCTACTGGGGAGCCCTCACCGCGACCCGCTTCGCGCTCGGCGCCCGCCGGCCGCCGCCGCCGGCGGCGCGCATCGTCTGGACCGGCCTCGTCGCCGCGGTTCTGGCGACGGCGATGGTGTGGTGGCGCCCGGCCCCGATCGTCGCGGTGGCGGGCTTCGTCGTGCTCGGGGCGGCGCTCGCCGGCGTCTTTCCCGCGCTCGTGCTGCTCACCCCCGGGCGCCTCGGCCCCGGCCGCGCCCAGCACGCCATCGCCTGGGAGGTCGGGGCCGCCTACATCGGAGGCTCGGGGCTCTCGGCGCTCATCGGCCTGGCGATCGACCGGCGTGGCGTCGGCGTGCTGGGCGCAGCGCTCGCCGCGCTCGCGGTGCTCTTGCTCGTCTGCAACGCCGTGCTCAGCTGGGTGGCGCCCGCCGCCGGCGACGGGTTCGACCGGATCTGACCCGATCGGGCGCACCGCCGGCGTCCCGGCGACCTGTCCCGGTCGAGGGACGTTCGGCCCTACCTGGGCGACGGGCCACGGGCTGATCATCGGCTCGGGAGCCTCGGAAGGAGAGTCTCGCAGCTGCGAGGCGCGGCGCGAGCACCAACGCGATGCCCAAGTACGTGTACGAGTTCTCCGAAGGCAGCATGGGCATGAAGGACCTGCTCGGCGGCAAGGGCGCGAACCTCGCGGAGATGACCCGGCTCGGGCTCCCGGTCCCGCCGGGATTCACCATCTCCACCACGGCCTGCCGCTCGTACCTCGCGGAGGGACGTCTCCCCGAGGGCCTCGAGGCCGAGGTCGAGCACCACTTGCTCTGGCTCGAGACGGTCACCGGGCGCAAGCTCGGCGACCCCGACGACCCGCTGCTCGTCTCGGTGCGCAGCGGTGCCAAATTCTCGATGCCCGGGATGATGGACACCGTGCTCGACATCGGGCTCAACAAGGCCTCGGTGCTCGGGCTCGCCAAGCAGTCCGGCTCCGAGCGCTTCGCCTGGGACTCCTACCGGCGCCTGCTCTCGATGTTCGGCGCCACCGTGCTCGCCGTGCCGGCGCGCTTGTTCGCCGACGCGCTCGACGCGTTGAAGCTGCAGCGTTCGGCGGAGAGCGACCTCGACCTCGACGTCGACGACCTGCGCACCCTCACCGACGAGTACCTCGCCATCGTCGCCAGGGAGACTGGCCGCGAGTTCCCGACCGACCCCGCGAGCAGATGGCCGAGGCGATCCTGGCGGTGTTCCGGTCCTGGAACGGCGAGCGCGCCCGGATCTACCGCCGGCAGGAGCACATCCCCGACAGCCTCGGCACAGCCGTCAACATCGTGGCGATGGTCTACGGCAACCTCGGCATGGACTCGGGCACCGGCGTGGCCTTCACCCGCGACCCGAGCACGGGCCAGCGCGGCGTCTACGGCGACTACCTGCAGGCCGCGCAGGGCGAGGACGTCGTCGCCGGCATCCGCAACACGATGTCGCTCGCCGACCTCGAGCGGCTCAACCCGAAGGTCTACACCCAGCTGCTCAAGGTGATGACCACGCTCGAGCACCACTACCGCGACCTGTGCGACATCGAGTTCACCATCGAGCGCGGCAAGCTCTGGATCTTGCAGACCCGTGTCGGCAAGCGCACGCCGTCCGCAGCCTTCCGCATCGCCTGCCAGCTCGTCGACGAGGGCCTGATCGACCTCGACGAGGCGTTGCGGCGTGTCAACGGCTTCAGCCTGGCGACGCTCATGTTCCCGCACTTCGACGAGGCCGCCGGCGCGCACAAGCTGGCGACCGGCATGGCCGCCAGTCCCGGGGCGGCGGTCGGCAAGGTGGTGCTCGACTCGGCCACGGCCGTGCAGCAGGCTCACGACGGCGAGCAGGTGATCCTCGTACGGCGTGAGACCAACCCCGACGACCTCGCCGGGATGATCGCCGCCGCCGGGATCCTCACCAGTCGCGGCGGCAAGACGAGCCACGCCGCGGTCGTCGCCCGCGGCATGGGCAAGACCTGCGTCGTCGCCGCGGAGGAGATCGACATCGATCTCGCCGGGCGGCGCTTCCGCACCCCGGACGGCACGGTCGTCGCCGAGGGTGACGTCATCTCGATCGACGGCTCGAACGGCGCGGTGTACCTCGGTCAGGTGCCGGCCGTCCCCTCGCCCGTGGTGCGGTACTTCGAGGGAACCCTCGAGGGTGAGCGCGACGAGCTCGTGGCCGCCGTCGACCGCCTGTTGCGCCACGCCGACGCGGTGCGCAAGCTGTCCGTGCGCGCCAACGCCGACACGCCGGCCGACGCCGTGCGAGCCCGCCTGTTCGGCGCCGAGGGCATCGGGCTGTGCCGCACTGAGCACATGTTCCTCGGTGAGCGTCGCAAGGCGGTGGAGAAGCTCATCCTCGCCGACAGCGACGAGTCGCGCGAGAAGGCGCTCGCCCCGCTGCTGCCGCTGCAGCGTGACGACTTCGTCGAGATGCTCGAGGCGATGGACGGCCTGCCCGTCGTCGTGCGGCTGATCGACCCGCCGCTGCACGAGTTCCTGCCCGACCTCACCGAGCTGTCGGTGCAGGTCGCCGTCGAGCGGATCCGCCACGAGGAGAACGCCGACGACGAGCGCCTGCTCGCCGCGGTGCGCCGGCTGCACGAGCAGAACCCGATGCTCGGCCTGCGCGGCGTGCGCCTCGGGATCATGATCCCGGGCCTCATCGCCCTGCAGGTGCGCGCGCTCGCCGAGGCCGCCGCGCTGCGGATCGAGGCGGGCGGGCACCCGGTCATCGAGGTGATGGTTCCCGTCGTCGACTCCGCCCAGGAGGTCGAGATCGTCCGCAACGAGGCCGAGGACGTCCTCGACGAGGTAGCCCGCGAGCACGGCGTCGCGCTCGACCACGTGATCGGCACGATGATCGAGCTGCCGAGGGCATGCCTCACGGCGGGGCACATCGCCCAGTTCGCCGACTTCTTCTCCTTCGGCACGAACGACCTCACCCAGACGACGTGGGGCTTCTCACGTGACGACTGCGAGGCGTCGTTCTTCCACCGCTACCTCGAGAGCGGGATCTTCACCGTTTCGCCCTTCGAGTCCATCGACCGGCGCGGCGTCGGGCGCCTCGTGCAGATCGCCGTCGAGGAGGGTCGCGCCGTGCGCCCGGACCTCGAGATCGGCGTGTGCGGGGAGCACGGCGGCGACCCCGACAGCATCCACTTCTTCCACGAGGCGGGGCTCGACTACGTCTCGTGCTCGCCCTTCCGGGTGCCCGTCGCCCGGCTCGAGGCCGGGCGCGCCGCGGTGAGCAGCGGGGGGAGCGACACGCGCTGAGCCGCCCGCCACCGGCACGCCGACCCCCCGGCGTGCCGGCGCAGGCCTGCCTGCCCGGTCCCTACCCACTGACCGGACGGGTGGCGGCGATCGGCGGTGGATCCGGCGGCCATCGGGCTCGCCGCCGGACCGCCGCCGGTCGCCCTTTGGTCAGCTCGCCGTGCTCTTGGCTGCACCGACCGTGTAGCTGTACGGGATGCCGGCCAGCTGGTCACCGTTGGGCAGCACCGCAGAGAAGTAGCTGGCGAGGGCGAAGTCGTCGACATACAGCGTTCCCGAGGCGACGCTGCCCACCGGCGCGCTCGGCGTGATGTCGACGGTGATCTCCCCGCTCTGCCCGGGCTGGAGGTAGAGCGCGTGGTCGAAGGAGTAGCCGGCATCGACGCTCGACTGCCAGAAGTCGTCGGTGTCGGAGCTGACCGTCGGGTCGAAGGCCTGGGTGACCGCCGTCAGGCTGGCACTGGCGGTCTCGGCCGGCGCGCCGCTCGCCGGGTACGGTCCCGTCTCGTCGGGGTTGACGAGCCACAGCCCAGGGCTCACACCGTCGGGCTCGGTCAGGCCGAGGCCGGCGGAGATCGGCGTGCTCGACGCCGACACGCCGGCCGCCGGCTGGCTCGGGGACACGTCAGGGTCACCGGGGAAGTACCCCATGTCGAAGCTCGGAGGGTTCGTCCCGTCGAGCAGGCTGACGCCGGCGTCGAGCTCGGTGGTGTCCGGCGGCACCACGTAGTAGGGGAAGGTGGGGTAGGTCACCGAGGCAGGCAGCGGCAGGGTGAAATCGGAAGCGTCGACCTCGGGGTTCTGGTTCGCCAGGGTCAGCGTTGCGTCCTTGTCCATCCGAGGATCGACGAAGAAGGCCTCGGGCGCCACGCCCGTGTTGTCGACCTCGACCTGGAAGCTGCTCGCCGCCGCCTGCGGGAGGGATACCGCCGCCGAGTCCGGCAGGTCGCCGCTGACGCTCACCTGGTCGAGCTCGATCGCGCCGGTGAAGGGCTCGTCCAGCTCGTTCCCGGTGACGGGGTTGGCCCATTCGAGCACGAGCGCCCACTGCCCGGGAGCGGGAGCGAGGTGGTAGATCTGGGCGTACTGCGTCGCCCCGGGGGCGAGCCCGCTAGCGGTCGGGAGCAACGTGTAGTTGCTCGAGTAGCCGACGGTCTGGCCGTTCGGGTCGACGAGGTAGGCGATCAGCTCGTCGCTCGGGTCGTCGGCGAGCGCCATGCTGGCGTCGAGGTCGTGCTCGCCGGCCGGGACCTCGAAGAAGTAGGTGCTCGTCTGCGCCTGCGAGCCCGCACGTCCGTTGCCACCGGTGAGCACGCCGCTGAAGCGACCGCCGCTCGCGCCGATGGCGATCGTGGAGCGCAGGGTCACCGGGATCGTCGTCTGCCCGGCGGCCGACGAGACGACGATCGACTGGTCGCTGTCACCGGCGGCGACGGGAGTGGTCAGCTGGAGCGTCGCAGTCGCGCTCTGACCGGGAGCGATGCTCAACGACGACGGGCTGATCGAGCCGGCCGGGGCGTACTGCCAGGTGGTGGCGTCCCATTGCACCGGCCCGCTCGTCCCCACTCCGTCGGGGGTGGCGCCTTCCTGCTCGGTGAAGAACAGCGCGGTCCAGGTTCCAGCAGGCGGGTTGGTCACCTCGAGCTGGGTGTAGTCGGCCAGTCCCTGCGGCAGCGAGTAGGCGGCGTAGGTGCCGTCAGGCTCGAACAGCGCCACGTGCAGCAACGAGGTCTGCCCGGTGTACTGGTAGTCGGCGTCGAAGACGAGGCGCGACGGCGTGGCCGGGTTCGTGCGCGGGACGCTGAAGGTCTCCGTCTGGTACACCTCGGTCACCCCGGACCAGATCTGGATCGTCCCGGTGTTCGTGGTCGGGTTGCCCGGGTCCATCGTGAAGCTCTGGACGCCGCTGTCGTAGACCTTGTCGGTGAGCGCCCGAGTGGACAGCTCGACGCGGGTCGGCCGCGAGCTCGTGTTGGTCAGCGAGACCTGCTGGGACAACGAGCTGCCGGGCTCTCCGGCGAGGTTGATCTGGTTGGGCCCGACGAGCAATCCGCCGGCGCCGTGGATCGCCGGATTCCCGTGGCCGGGGGTCCCGTGGCCGGGGCTCCCGTGGCCGGGGCTCGAGGAACTCGTCGCCCGCAGCGACGCCGCGAAGCTTGACGGCGGCGACGACGTCGAGCAGCCCGGCGCCCTGCTCCACGGCGGGAGCGTCGATGTCGGTGGCGCTGCTCGTGAGGATCTGCTTGACAAGTGCGGGCGTGGGATCTGCCCCGCCGTGACTCCCGGCATAGGCCTGGATGACGTCTGCCGCCGCGCCAGCCGTCAACGGCGAAGCCTCGCTCGTCCCGCCGCTCAACTCGATGTCGCTGGCGGCGCCGGAGTCGTTGGTGCAGTCCGAGTACATCGCGACGTCGGCCGAGCACAGCGCCCAGTTCAGGTCGCCGGGAGCGACGAGGTCGATCGTGTTGCCGGCCTGGGTGAACCCGCCCGAGGAGAGGTCCGAGATGTTGTCGTCGGCGTAGCGCCCGTTGCCGACCGACGGGTTGTCGAAGCCCCCTTCGTCGTTCTGGGCATAGGAGCGAAACGTCGTGGTCGCGCCGACGCTGATGACGTCGGGGTCGCTGGCGGGTGAGCCGATCGTGCTCGTGGCGCCGGCGTCGCCCGAGCTGACGACAACCGTCACACCCGCGGCGACGGCAGCGTCGTCAGCGTCACGGACCACGTCGAGCGAGGTGTCGGGGAAGTTGTTGCTCCCGAATGACTCGTTGATCACCTTGGCGCCGTTGTCCACGGCGTACTGGATGGCCTGGAGAAAACCGGAGGTAGTCGTGTCGTCGTTGTGGGCGAACACCTTGAGCGCCATCACGTCGGCGCCGGGTGCGACGCCGACGATCTTGATCCAGCAGCCGGCGGCGGGCATGCGCGCCGCCTGCCCCGGCGCGACGTGGTCGGCAAGGTTGTATTCATCGTTGCCCTGGGCGGCGATCGAGCTGGCGTCGAGGAACGCCTCGCCGCCCTCGGTGGGGGCGGCCGTCCCGTCACCGGAGAAGTCCTCGTAGTCGGTGATCACGGGCGTCCCGGGGTTGCCGTAGGTGGGGTTGCGCTGAAGGTCGGGGTTCGTCGGGTCAAGGCCGTCGGCGAGCAGCGCCACCGTCACCCCGGCCCCGTCGAAGCCGAGGGACTGCGCTCCGGTGGCGCCGACCGCCTGCAGCGCCTCGGGGTCGAGCTCGGGCTCGAACTTCGTGCCACAGTCCTTGAGAAGTCCCGAGCTGTGCGACCGCCAGCCCGGAGCACCAGGGGCGACTGGCGACGTCGGCAGCTGCTGGGCCGGCGGGGTGGGAGCGATCGGGATCGAGCTGTCCGGGATCACTTGGGAAACGCCGGGAAACGCAGCGATGGTCTGCGCCGCGGCCGGCGTCATGCGGGCGGTGATCGTGTCCACGAGCGTGGACGTCGACACGACGGTCGCGCCGAGCGCCTGCAGCTCGGAGAGGACCGGCTGCTGCGCCGAGCAGCTCGAGCCCGAGGCGGGCGTCGAGCTGCCCTGCGCGGCGCAGGATGCGCTCAAGACGACGATCATCGTCCCGGGGGCCTGACCGCCCGCGGTCGTGGCCGGCTGCTGGGCGAGCGCCGCGGGCGGGACGGAGACCGCTGCGGCCAGCGCCAGCGCGGCGCCCGCGAGAACAGGAACGTAGGACCTGGGCCAGGACATGGCCGACCTCCCCGGCGATGCGTTGAAGGCCCGGGACCGTACCATCGGGTCCCTCGAGCGCCAAGGTCCGTTGTGTTATGCGGAAGTTATGGCGGCACGACGAGGAGGCATACCATGCGCTCTGAAGCCATCCCGCCATTTCTCCGGAACATCGCCGATACGGAGACTTCACAACGGGCGGTCGGAGCACGAAAGCCGTCCGATGTGCCGAGAAGGAGAAGGGATCCCGCGTCGTGCGGCCATCGGGACGAGAACGGGCGCCGACGGCGCCGCGCGCGGTAGCGTGCGCCTCGATGCCGACAGAGGTGCTGGCGCACATCGAGCGCGTTGCCCCATCCACGGCCTCATGAAGGCGATCCGCTGGCACGGGCGCCTCGACGTGCGGGTCGAGGACATCGACATCCCGCCGGCGCCGGCACCGGGCGAGGTGCAGGTCGAGGTGCTCGCCTGTGGCATCTGCGGCACCGACACCGAGGAGTACCGCCACGGGCCGCTGTTCGTCCGGGCCGGATCACCGCATCCCCTCACCGGTCGCCAGGCGCCGATCGTCCTCGGCCACGAGGTCGCCGGGCGCGTCGTCGCCTGCGGCGACAACGGCGGCGCCGGGCTCGTCGGGCAGCTCGTCGCCGTGGACGGCCTGATCAGCTGCGGCCGCTGCGCGAGCTGCCGCGCCCACCGCGTCAACCTCTGCGAGCAGCTCGCCTCCATCGGCTTCAGCGCCGACGGAGGGCTCGCGGCACTGCTCAACGCCCCGGCGAGAGGTTGCATCCCGCTGCCAGAGGGCGTCGGAGCCGACGCCGGGGCGCTCGCCGAGACGCTCTCGGTCGGGGTGCGGGCGCTCCGCCGGGCGCGGCTCGAGCCGGGTGAGGACGTCGTGGTCTTCGGGGGCGGCGCGGTCGGCCTGCTCGCCGCGCAGGCCGCCGCCGCCCGAGGGGCGGGCCGTGTGCTCGTCGTCGAGCCCGACCCGCGCCGGCGCGAGCTCGCCGGGCGCCTCGGTCTCGCGGCGACGACCCCCGAACAGGGCGGTGGCGAGCGGCCCGAGGGCGGTGACGAGCGGGTGGAGGGCGACGTCGTGCTCGAGTGCTCCGGCGCGCCCGCTGCGCTGGCGGCGAGCATCGCCGCGGGCGCGCCCGGGCGGTCGAGTCGTCATGCTCAGCGTCACGACCGCCGAGACCGTCCTCCCGCTGCGCAGCCTGGTCTGGGGCGAGCGCGAGGTGCTCGGCAGCCTCTCGCACGTCTACGACGAGGACCTCCCCGCCGCGGTGGAGCTGCTCGGGAGCGGTCTGGTGCGCACCGCCGAGCTGATCGAGACGACCGGCGACCTCGACGTCGCGCTGGCCCGCATCGCCGGCGAGGGCGCCGGCTCCGGCGCGGTCAAGCTCGTCGTCCACCCGCCCACCGCCTGAGGACCCCGCGGCGCTCGACACAGCACGCCCCTCGCTGTTAGCGTGAACACGAGCAGGAAGGTGCACGACGATGAGCTCCGTTGGCTCCCGACCGACAGCCCCTGTGGCCATCGGCATCGACTTCGGCACGGAGTCGGGCGCGCGTGCTCGCGCTCGACCTGCGAAGCGGCGAGGAGCTCGGCGCCGAGGCCGTCGCCTACACCCACGGCGTGATCGACGCCGTGCTCCCGGGCAGCGACGTCCGCCTGGCGGCGGACTGGGCGCTGCAGGACCCGGCGGACTGGTTGCGCGTGGTGCGCACGGGCGTGCCGGCAGCACTCGAGTCCGGCGGCATCGACCCGGCGCGCGTCGTCGGCCTCGGCATCGACTGCACCTCCTGCACGGTGCTGCCGACCCTCGCTGACGGAACGCCGCTCTCCGAGCTGACCGAGCTGTCGGGCCGGCCGCACGCCTGGGCCAAGCTGTGGAAGCACCACGCTGCACAACCGGTGGCCGACCGGATGAACGCCGTGGCGGCCGAACGCGGCGAGCCCTTCCTCGCCCGCTATGGAGGCCGGATCTCCTCGGAGTGGTACTTCCCCAAGCTGATCGAGATCTTCGAGCAGGACCGGCCCGTCTACGACGCCGCAGCGGTGTTCGTCGAGGCGACGGACTGGATCGTCTGGCAGCTCACCGGGAACCTGGTGCGCAGCGCGTGCCCCGCCGGCTACAAGGCGCTGTGGTCGGCCGACGACGGCCTTCCAGCCGACGGGTACTTCGCAGCCGTGTCGCCCGGCTTCCTCGCGCCGTCCTCCCGGCTCGGAACGAGCTTTGCTCCCCTCGGATCCTCCGCCGGCTCGCTGCACCCCGATCTCGCCGCCGAGCTCGGGCTCGACGAGCACGTGGCCGTCGCGGTGGGCAACGTCGACTCGTTCGTCTCGGTGCCCGGTTGCGGCGTCGTCGAGCCCGGCGTGCTCGTCTCGGTCGTCGGCACGTCGATCTGCGACATGCTGGTCGACGACGCCGAGGTCCTCCTGCCCGGCATCACCGGCGTGATCGCGCGACGGCATCGTGCCGGGCCGCTACGGCTACGAGGCCGGTCAGCCGGCCGTCGGCGACGCCTTCGCCTGGTACCTCGACCGCCTGCTCGGTGCCGGGTCGCCGGCTGCGCAGGACCTGCCGGGCGCGTCGGGCAGCGGCGCAGCGCGGGACTACGCCGAGGCCGAGCTCGCCGCGTCGCGCCTCCCCCCGGGGGCGAGCGGCCTCGTCGCCCTCGACTGGTGGAACGGCAACCGCAGCGTGCTCGCCGACGCCGACCTCTGCGGTGTCGTTGCCGGTCTCACGCTGCAGACCACACGCGAGGAGCTGTACAGGGCGCTGCTCGAGTCCGTCGCCTTCGGCGCGCGGCACGATCGTCGACAACTTCGAGCAGCATGGGCTCCCCGTGCGGCGCATCGTCGCCTGCGGCGGGATCGCCGAGAAATCGCCGCTCTTGATGCAGCTGTTCGCCGACGTGATGCAGCGCGAGGTCGAGGTCGCCGGATCACCGCAGGTCCCGGCGCGAGGCGCGGCGCTCTTCGGGGCAGTGGCCGCCGGCGAGAAGCGGTCGGGTTTCGCCGGGATCGGCGAGGCGGCACGCGCCCTCGCGCCGGCGGCGGCGCGCCGCTTCAGCCCGAGCGGCGCGGCGGGCACCGTCTACGACGAGCTGTTCGCGGTCTACCGCCATCTGCACGAGCATCTCGGACGGGAGCAGCCGGAATGGCTGCACCGGCTGACCGCGTTGCGCCGGCGGGCTTCGGCGCACGGGGCGCGATGAGCCGGGCGCCGGCGATGACCGACGTCGCCAGGATGGCCGGCGTCTCGCACCAGACGGTGTCGCGGGTGCTGAACGACCACCCGAGCGTGCGCCCGGCGACGCGCCAGCGTGTGCTCGAGGCCATCGAACGACTGGACTACCGGCCGAACCTCGCGGCGCGCGCGCTGGTCACCGGCCGGTCGCGCACGCTCGGGGTCGTCGCGCTCGACACGACGCTCTTCGGACCCGTGTCGATGCTCTACGGCATCGAGCGCGCCGCGCGGGAGGCTGGCTGGTACGTGAGCGTGGTCAGCCTGCGCTCGATCGACGCGGCGTCCCTCGGCGAGGCGCTCGAGCGGCTGGCGCTGCAGGGGGTCGCCGGGGTGGTGGCGATCACGCCGCTCGTCCTGGCCAGTGCCGAGCTCGGCGCGGCGCGTCCCAACCTGCCCGTGGTGCTCGTCGAGGGCGATCCCGGGGGCGACCAGCTGGTCGTGACCGTCGACCAGCGCGCCGGGGCGCGCCTTGCCACCGACCACCTGCTCGCGCTCGGCCACGAGAGCGTCGCCCACGTGGCCGGGCCGGCTCAGTTCTTCGAGGCCGGCGAACGCGTCGCCGGCTGGCGCGCCGCGCTCGAGGAGGCCGGCGCGGCGGTGCCGGAGGTGATCGAGGGCGACTGGACGGCTCGCTCGGGCTTCGAGGCGGGACGAGTGATCGCCGGCGACGAGTCGGTGACCGCCGTGTTCGTCGCCAACGACCACATGGCCCTCGGCGTGCTGCGCGCCTTCTCCGAGCGCGGCCGGGATGTCCCGCACGACGTGAGCGTCGTCGGCTTCGACGACACGGACGAGTCGGGGTACTACACGCCGCCGCTCACGACCGTGCACCAGGACTTCGAGGCGGTCGGCCGGCGCAGCATCGAGCTGTTGCTACGCCGTGTGGGCCAAGACGGCGAGCGCACCGCCGGCGGCCGGCGCACCGGCCACGGCGAGCGCGTCGTCATCGCCCCCCGCCTGGTCGTGCGCCAGAGCACCGGGCCGCCCCCGGCCGCGCCGCCGCCGCGGGCGAGTCCAACAGGCGAGCGCCGCGCCCGAACACCGAGCCGCGCCCCCGCCACCCCGCCGCGGCACGGTAGGCGCGGCGCCGACCCCGCGCACGGAGAGGAGCTGAGTCCATGACGACCGACGCATTGTCGAGCCAGACGACGCCGAGCGGGAGGCCCCGCATCGGCCTGCTCGGGATCATGCAGGAGCTGTACGACGCGATGATCCCGCGGATCACCGAGCACCAGGCGGCCTTCGCCGCCGAGCTCGTGCAGCGTTGCGCCCCCGTCGCCGAGCTGCACTTCAGCCGCCCGGCACGCAACCAGGCCGACATCGAGCAGATCGTGCGCGAGCTCGGCGCGCAGGACCTCGACGGGATCATGATCGTGATGCTCACCTACGGCCCGGCGCTGCGCACCGTGCGCGCCCTCATGGAGTCGCCCCTGCCGCTGCTGCTGGCGAACATCCAACCCGAGCCGGTGGTGACCGCCGAGTGGGACATGTCCGACCTCACCTACAACCAGGGCATCCACGGCGCACAGGACCAGGCCAACGCCCTGTTGCGCGCCGGGTTGCCCTACGCCGTGATCACCGAGGACTGGCGCTCGCCTGAGTTCCTCACCGCCTTTCGGGACTGGGCGCTCGCCGCACGCACGGTGACACGGCTCAAGCAGACCAAGATCGTGCTCTTCGGCTACCCGATGAACGGTATGGAAGACGTCCTCTACGACCCGACGGCGCTCGTGCGCAAGATCGGCCCGATGGTCACCAACGAGAGTCTCGGCGTGCTCTACCAGGCGCTGCAGTCCGTCGACGACGAGCGGATCGAGGGCCTCGTCGGCGAGCAGCGCCAGCGCTTCGAGCTCGACCCGAAACTGCGCCCCGAGAGCCATGCGTACGCGGCCCGCTTCGAGCTGGCGATCCGCGACCGGCTGGAAGCCGGCGGCTACGACGGCTGGTGCTCGCACTTCGAGCCGATCGGCACCGACGGCCGCTTCCGCCAGCTGCCGCTGCTCGCCGCGACGGACCTGATGGCCGACGGCTACGGCTTCGGCGCCGAGGGTGACACCAACGCCTGCGCCCTCATGTGCGCCAGCCACAGCCTGATCGGGGACGCCCACTTCTCCGAGATGTACGCGATGGACTTCGAGCTCGACTCGGTGCTGATCAGCCACATGGGCGAGGGGAACTGGAAGGTGGCGCGGCGCGACCGCCCGATCCGCCTCATCGACCGGCCGCTCGGCATCGGCGGGCTCGACAACCCGCCGACCGCCGTCTTCTCGGCGCAACCCGGCCCGGCGACGACGGCCACGCTGATCCCACTCGAGGGTGAGCTCTACCGCCTCGCCGTCGGTCTCGGCGAGGTGCTCGACACGCCGGTGCTGCCCAAGCTCGAGATGCCCTACTTCCACTTCCGCCCGGCCTCGGGGATGCGCCACTTCCTCGACGAGTGGCTGCGCAACGGCGGCACGCACCACTTCTGCATGAACCTCGGCGACCACGTCGAGCGCTGGAGGATCCTCGCCGAGCTGCTCGACATCGACTTCGTCGAGCTGTAGCCGGTGCTGGAGGACCTGCGGGTCGAGGTGCTCGAAGCCAACCTGGCACTGCCGGAGGCGGGGCTGGTCCAGCTCACCTGGGGCAACGCCAGCGGGCTCGACCCCGAACGCGGCCTCGTGGTGATCAAGCCGACCGGCGTCGACTACGCGCTGCTCGTCGCCGAGGATCTCGTCGTCGTCGACCTCGAGGGCCGCGTCGTCGAAGGCGCGTTGCGGCCCTCGAGCGACACGCCGACACACCTCGCCCTCTACCGGGCCTTCCCCGCCCTCGGGGGTGTGGTGCACACCCATTCCACCCACGCCGCCGCCTTCGCCCAGGCGGAGCAGCCCATCCCCGTGCTCGGCACCACGCACGCCGACTTCTCCCCCCGCCCCGTGCCCGTCGCCCGCCGCCTTCGCCCCGAGGAGGTCTCGGGCAACTACGAGCGCTCGACGGGCGACATCCTGATCGAGGCCGTCGGCGACGCCGGCACCGACGAGGTGCCCGCTGTGCTCGCCCCCGGCCACGGGCCTTTCTGCTGGGGATCGAGCGCCACGCAAGCCGTCGAGCGGGCGATCACCCTCGAGGAGGTCGCCCGGATGGCGCTCTACACGCTGCTCATCGGTGCGGGGACGGCGACCCTCACCGACGCGGCCGGCCTCGACCCGGTCGTGCGCGACAAGCACTGGTCACGCAAGCACGGGCCGGCCGCCTACTACGGCCAGTCGACGGGCGGCGCCGCGACGTGAACGGCGGGGCGGGCGCCGCCGGTGAGAGCTGCGCGGGCTGCGGCCGCCGACATCCCGAGCCGGCGACCGAGGTGTGGGTCGCAGACGGCGCTCTCGAGCAGCTCGGCGAGCGAGCGGGGCGCGCCGGCTGGCGACGCCTCGTCGTCGTCGCCGACGCCACTACCGTCGAGGTGCTCGGTCGGCGCGTGGCTGACGACCTTGCGGCCGCCGGCCACGAGGTCGAGCGCGTCACCTTCCCCGAGCGTCACGGGTTGCTCGCCGACGAGGCGGCGGTCGAGGTCGTGCGCCGGGCGGTCGCCGGCGGCGACCCCGCGGCGGCGGGCCCGGCGCGGGCCGGCTCGGCGGCCGACGGCACGCCGGGCGAGCAGCCCGGCACCGTGGCGGTGGCGGTCGGCTCGGGCACGCTCACCGATATCACCCGCTATGCGAGTTTCCTCGAGGACCGGCCGTTCTGCTGCGTTCCGACGGCGGCGTCGATGGACGGCTACGCCTCGAGCGTGGCGGCGATGCAGTTCGGCGGTCTGAAGGTCACGTTCCCGGCACACGCACCGCTCGGCATCTATGCAGAGCCGGCGATCGTCGCCGCCGCGCCCGCCGAGATGACGGTGTGGGGGTTGGGTGACCTGCTTGCCAAGGCGAGCGCCAGCTTCGACTGGCGCCTCGGCCACGGCGTGACGGGCGAGGCGTACTGCCCCGCGATCGAGGAGCGGGTGCTCGGGCCGCTGCGGCGCTGCTGCGACGAGGTCGAGGCGATCCTCGCCGGCGGGGAGGGCTCGGTCGCAGTGCTGCTCGCCGGTCTCGTCGAGTCCGGCACGGCGATGGCGATGCAGGGCAGCTCCCGGCCCGCCAGCGGCTCGGAGCACCACTGCTCGCACTTCTGGGACCTGCTCGCCTTCCGCGGGCTGCGCGAGCATGGGCCGCACGGCCTGCAAACCGGCTACGCGACACGGTTGACGACGCGCCTGCAAGCGTCGCTGCTGTCCGAGCTGGAGCTCCCGTTGCGGATCGTCCCCGGACACGTCGAGCCTGGTGCGCAGCGCTGGCTCGGTCCCGATACTCCTCAGCTGGCTGCGGTCCGGGCCGCCAAGGCAGACGCCTACGCGGCGTACGCTCCGCGTTGGCCACCCCCGGATACGCGTCTGGCCGCGTTGCGGACGTCTCTGACGGAGTCCTCGCGGCTGTTCGAGCGAGTCGGCGACGCGCTCTCACGGTCGGGAGTGCCAGGGCCTTCGGCGGACAACCGCGTCTCTGCCCGGGTGCCGATCCTCGGGCTCGACACGGCGTCATCGCGTGCGACCGTGCGTTACGCCAACCGTCTGCGCGATCGCGTCACCGTCCTCGACGTTCTCGAGTCCCAAGGCGTCCTCGAGGACCAGATCAAGGCGTTGTTCGACCCCGAACGCGGTTGACTGATGCGTTCGCTGTCCGGAAGGCCCCCGCGGCCGCCGGGATCCCTCGTCAGAAGCTGATGGTCCCGGTCCCGGTGACGTAGCCCGCCTCGTCGGCGACCGGCGGGTTGGCGTTAGGGTTGCACTTGCCACCGGGACGAATCGGCACGTAGCCACCGAAGATCTCGGTGATGACCAGCGTGCCCTTGGCTCCGGCGTATGCGCCCGTCCCCCCGACGATCGGCGCCGGGGCGCTGAAGGTCGCGGCAAACGAACAGGTCGTCAGGTTCTGGAGCGTCGGCTTCGCGTTGTTGCCCGCCTTGCCGACTGCCTTCAGGTTGATGGTGATCGAGCCCTTGGTGAGATGGGCAACCCCCGTGCCATTGCCCGAGGTCGTGCCGTGGTCGGTAATTGCACCGATGATGACAATCTTTCCGCCACCGCCGCTGCTTGCCAGGTTAGGGCTGACGAAGAGGTCGATCTTCCCTCCCATCGCGGGAGCGGTCGTCGCGGATGCGACGAAGCCCGCGGTCAGGCCGCCTGCGGTCACGGCAAGAGCGGAAGCCAGCATCATGAGACGCTTGATCATGGAAGCCCCCAGTGGCGAACGTAGTGAACAGTGACCGCGAACATAGCCGATGCCCCATGTGCTGCCGCCGTAAACCGGCGAGCTCGCCAGGAGAGGGCTCGGCGACCTCGGCCATTCGAGCAGCCCCTGCCGCCCGGCTCGACGCAGATGCTTGGATGGGTTCGGGCTCCCGACGGAAGTGATCGAGGTTTGCCGTTCTGCGGGTTGTAGCCGCGCGCCTGTACTCCTCAGTTTGTCTCGTTGGACGGGCTGCGACTTGTCTCTTTGGACGGGTTGCGCCCGATCAACGGATACTGCTCGAGGTCGACCACCGCCCCGCTCACCCGGTGCGCCCCGTCCTCGACGAAGGCGAGCGCGAAGTGGGCGATGTCGTCGGGCGAGAGGAGCGAACCGGACGGCGCGACGGTGCGGCCGAGATACGACTCCCATCCCGGCTCGAGGCCGTCCTCGCGCTTGAGGGCGTCCTCGCTCTCGGTGAGCACCCACCCGGGGTTGAGGTGGTTGACGCGGATGCCCTCGGGCCGCGTACGCGTCTGCGAGGTTGCGTGACAGCGTCATCAGGCCACCCTTGGCGACGGAGTAAGCGAGCAGGCAGCCCTCCCCGCAGTACGCGTTCAGCGAGCCGATGTTGAGCACGACGCCCCCGCCCTGTGTACGGAAGCACGGAAGCAGCGCCCGCACGAGCAGCAGCGGGGCGCGCAGGTTGACCGCGACGACGGCGTCGAAGGTCGCCGCGTCGGTGGACTCGAGGTCCGAACGGGTCTTCACCGCTGCGTTGTTGACGAGGATGTCGATCGATCCGAGCGCCTCGATCGCCTGCGCGGCGAGCGCCTCGGGGACGAGCGGCGCGCCGAGGTCGCCGGCGAGCACGACCGCCGTGGCCCCAGCGGCCCGCAACGACGACGCGACGCCTTCGGCATCCTCGGGGACGAGGCCGTGCACCGCCACAGCGGCGCCCTCGGCAGCGAAGCGGCGGGCGATCGCCTCGCCGATCCCGGCGCTCGAGCCGGTGACGAGCGCCGCTTTGCCTTCGAGGCGACCGCGTGCCATCGCCGCCTCAACCGGCGACGGGCCGGCGCGCCGCCTCGACCACGTCGGCGAGCACCCCCGCGAGGGTGGCGAGGTCGGCCGTCGGGGCAAGTGCGTCCGTCGAGACGACGAGCGGGGCGCCGACGACGACAAGCGGGGCGCCGATACCCGGCAGGCGGCCCAAGTGCTCCAGCCTGATCCCACCGACGGCCTGCACCGGCAGGTCGGTCGCCCCGACGACGTCGCCGAGGACGTCGAAGACGCTGATCCCGGGGCTCTCGGCCCGCTCGTCAGCGCCGAGGTGGGCGACCACCGCGTCGACGCCGAGGCGATCCAGGCGCCGGGTCTCGGCTGCGGGGTCCTCGGCGGCGAGGAGGTCGCCGAGCACGAGCAGCGAGCGCTCGTGCGCGGCACGCACCACGGCCCGCACCGTCGCGTCCGCGGCACGGGACATGACCACGACCAGGCTCGCCCCCGCCTCGGCGGCGAGCTCGGTGAGCAGCGCCCCGCAGTCCATGATCTTCAAGTCGGCGACGATCGGGTGCTCGGGGAAACGGCCGCGCAGGGCGGCGACGGCGCGCATGCCCTCGGCGAGGAGAAGCGGCGTCCCTGCCCCGAGCCAGTCGACGCCGGCGGCGACGGCGACCTCGGCGACCTCGATCGCTTCGGCGATCGAGGTCAGCTCGAGCGAGACCTCCACGACCGGCTCGCCGAGCGAGCGCAGGTCACGCACTCGGCGCCCCGCCGTGACCACCGAAGAAGGCTAGGCCCCCGATCGCTGACAGCGAGCCGTCGCCGGCGAGCTCCGCCCGCCTCGGCCGGCCACCGTCGAGCGGCTCGTAGCCGGCGGCGCGGGCCTCGCCGAGCAGCGGAGCGGTGACGGCGAGATGCGACAGCTCGAGCGTGTTGACCGCGGCGACGAGGCCGGCCTCGGTCATCCGGCGGCCGACGAGCGACTCGCCGGCGATGCGCAGCGCGTCGGCGTCGCTCGGGGCGACCAGAGGCAGCTTGGCCGCGATCAGGCACTTGGAAGCGATCGCGTTGGCCTGCGTCGCCTCCCAGTCGATCTGCCGGCGCAGGCGCTCGGTGACGACGTCGGCGAGGCCGACGCCGTTGGCGTTGCCTCCCGAGTCCTCGCGCAGGTCGAGCACGACGAGGCGGTGCACCGTCGTCGGCACCGGCAGCGGTGTGGCGGCGAAACGACCGGTCACGTTCGGGTCCATCCCGGCGCCGGAGACCGTCTTGCCCATCTCTTTCAGCACGAGCACGTCGATCTCGGCAAACGGCAGGCGGGCGAAGTGCTGCCACGACTCCTCGAGCAGCTGTGGCTCGCGGGTCGGGATCTGCCGGCCCGGCACGATCTCCACCCGGCGCAGGCGATGCCAGGCGTCCTCGAGCAGCGCCACGCCGAAGGGCACCTCGAGGCGGTCGAAGACGATCGCCGCGGCTTCTGGGATCACCTCGTCGAAGCGGTCGAAGCCCGCCGCGTGCACGCTCGAGGCGCCGACCTCCTTGCCGAGGCCGATCACGAGCATCTTCGTCAGCCCGCTCTCGACCGGTCCGCGGAAGTCGGTGTGCGGCTTGACGCGGTTGACCGGGATCACCGCGTCACAGGCGAGCACGCTGTCGGCGAGGAAGACGCCCTGGCCGCTGGCGAGCGCGCCGACCGGGGTCACCTCCATCGAACCGTCCACCTCGACGCCGAGGGCGGCAGCGTCGATGCCCAGCTCGTGCAGCGTCTCCACCTGGCCGGCGGGCGTCGCACCTCCGTGCGATCCCATCGCCGGGACGAGCACGGGCTGCTTGCCGGCGGCACGCAGCGCGCCGACGACGAGCGTGACGACCTCGTCGACCCGGGCGATCCCGCGGCTCCCCGTGCACACCGCGACGCGCCGGGCGCCGGCGAGGCGCTCGGCGATCGCCTGGGCGAGCTCCTGGGAGAGCGGCGCCAGGTCGAGCTGCGCCGGAGGCGCCGGACGGCTCACCTCGTACCACTCCAGCTCCTCGAGGACCGTTCGGCTCACGCCGGGTGCGTCCGTCAACGGCGTCTGGGTCATGCTCTGCCAGCTCCTTCCGGCCGGTGCTGCTTCTAGAAGTACGTGCGGGCGACGCCGGTCAGGCGACCATCGTCGTCGACGGTGGCGATCGCCCGCCACTTGTCGAGCGTCGTGCAGCAGTGCGAGATGCCCAGGCCGACGAGGTCACCCGGTGCGAGGTCGGACCCCCCGGCGATGCTCACGTAGGCGTGCTGGTCGTTGCAGGCCACGATCGACAAGCCGCGGGTGGGCAGCGACTCGCCTCCGCGCCGGACGGCGGTGACCACCGGCAGATCGGCGTCGGTCGAGCAGTCTCGCCGGCCGGCGTCGACGAGCGCCAGGTCGGGCTGCGGGCGGGAGAGCACCCGCGCCCACAGCTCGAGCGCCGGGCGCACGCTCCCCGGTGCGCTGCCGCGCACGAAGGGTGACCAGCGGGCGAGCATGCCGTGGTCGTGACAGGCGTACCCGCCGGCTCGCAGGAGGACGAGGACGTCGCTGCCAGCGGGCCATTCGTCGGCGAGCACCTCGGTGACGACGTCGAAGAAGCAGCTGCCGCCGGCCGAGAGCAGCAGCCCGCCGGCGAGACCCTCGGCGAGGATCTCCTCGCCGAGCAGGCGCAGCTCGTGCACGAACCGGCCGACCTCGGCGAGCGTCTCCTCGACCGGCGCCCCGCGCCCGAGGGTTCCCTCGAAGCCGGCCGCCCCGATCAGGCGCAACTGCCGGCTCGCCGATGCGGCACGTGCCACCTCGAGCGCAGCCGCGACGTCACGGGCACCGCCGCGCCCGCCCGGATAGCCGAGCTCGACGAGCACGGGCAGCCGGCGCGCCCCCCGCGCCGCCCGTCGCGCAGCGCCCCGTCCAGCGCGGTCACCCCGGCCGGGCTGTCGACGTAGCAGCACAGCTCGAGCGCGGGATCGTCGTCGAGCAGGCCGGCGAGGAAGCTGGCGGTGGTGGCGTCGGCGACCTCGTTGGCGTAGAAGATGCGGCGCACGCCGAAGGAGACGAGCACGGCGACCTGGTGCGGCGTCGCCGCGGTCAGCCCCCACGCACCGGCGCGCAGGTGGGCGGCCCACACCTGCGGCGACATGGTGGTCTTGGCGTGCGGGGCGAGCGCCACGTGGTGCTGTTCGCAATAGGCGGCCATCGCTGCCAGGTTCTGCTCGAGCGCGTCGGTGTTCAGCGTCAGGTAGGGCGTCATCAGCCCGAGCTCGTCGAGGTGCGGCCGCCGCTCGACGAGCTCGGACGGGATCACCGGGCCGGATCCTGTGAACCCCTTCTCGGTCGCGGCGACGGCGGTGCGCGCCTGACGATCGAGCTCGGCGTGCAGGATCCGTTCGTCGACTGCTGAGGCCTGGGCCAGGGAGGAGGGCGTGGCCCGAGCGTAGACGGGCAGGGCGGGCAGGGCGGGCACGGCGGGCAGGGTCCCGCAGCGTCGACGACCGGCGCGCCGCTTCCGGGCGGCGCGCCGCCGCCGGACGCGCTCGTCGCCTCCTCTCAGCGCAACGGGCTCGAGCCCCCGAGGGCGAGCAGCTCCTCGCTCACGTACAGCTTCGGCGGCCTGCCCCGGCCGCGCGGTTCGAGCGTCCCGTGCTCGAGCAGCACGCCGGCGGCGACGAGCTGCGCCAGCGCGGCGGTGGCGGCCTTGCTCGTCACGCCGAGCTCGCGCTCGAGCACGTCGGAGGTGAGCACGAGGTGGCGCGGCAGCAGCTCGAGGACCCGCCAAGCGATGGCGTCGCTGCGCAGCGCCCGCGCCTCCCGGCGATCGGAGAGGCGGGCGAGCCACTGCGAGCGCAGGGACTCGACGTGGGCGACGAGCGCCTGCTGCGCCTCGCCGGCGCCGGAGACGGCGTCGGCGAACCAGCGCACCCACGGATCGGGCTGGGAGAGGCGGAAGAGCGTGAGTCCCGCCGCGTACCCCCCGACGTCGGCAGCGATGCGCACGCTCACCGGCGGCGGCGTGACGAGCGAGAGCCGGCGGGTGAGCAGCCAGGCGACGAGCACGCGCCCGACCCGGCCGTTGCCGTCGGCGAAGGGGTGGATCACCTCGAATTGGGCGTGCGCGACCGCCGCCTGGGCGATCGGGTCGAGGTCGTCCCGGTCGGCGTAGGCGACGAGGTCGGCGAGCAGCGGGCCGAGGCGGTCCGCCGGCGGCGTGACGAGGTGAGCGTCGAGCGGGCTCGTGCCACCGATCCAGCCCTGCTCCTCACGCAACCTGCCGACGTAGCGCCCCGGCGTCGGGTTCCCCGTCATGAGCATGCGGTGCCAGTCGCACAGCTGCTCGACCGAGAGCCGGCCGCCCTGCGCGCCCCGCACGGCCTCGGTCACCGCCGCGAGGTTCGCCGCGACCCACGCCGCTGCGGCGGGGCCGCCAACTGGGCGCTGCTCGGCAAGGACGACGTCGAGGACCGGCGCCCGCACGCCTTCGATAGAGGAGGAGGCGACGCCCTCGGCACGCAGCAGCAACCGGCCGAGCGCCTCGTAGTCGCCGCCCAGCTGTGCCGCGGCGTGGTTCACCTCGGCGGCAGCCGTGGCGGCACGTGCCACGGTGGCACTCGTCAGCTCGAGCTCACGCGCCGAGAGCAGCGCAGGGACGAACGCCTTGGTCCGCCGGCCGCGCCAGGAGATGGGGACCTCCTCGCCGGCGGGGCGGTGGGCGGTGGAGCGAGGCATTGCGATTATCATACCGTTCAGCGCTGAGCGGTACTTAATTCCCTCTTCGGCTGAACGGCCGGCGGTAGTCCGTTCGTGCTCGTCGAGCGGCTGTCATCGGCAGCCTTCCCGTGCGCCCGGTAGCGTTTCCGACGTCACGACCGTGCGAAAGGAACTCTGCGATGCCGACGTTCATGGACTTCCACGAGAACCTGAACCTGCCGAGCGAGGCGATCGAGCAGATCACCCAGGACACCAAGGACCGCAAGGCCGACGAGTTCGGTGTGAGACAGCTCGAGCTGTACCACAACACCGACGGCAAGGTCTACTGCCTGCTCGAGGCGCCCGACGCCGAAGCCGTCCGCAAGCACCATGCGGCACTCGGCGTGCAGTGCGGGGACGTGAACGAGGTGCAGTCGCTGCTGTAGCACTGCCCCGCCTCGCCGACCGTCTGCACGATCGGCGCAGAAAACCGTAGGCTCGATCGGCCGCAGACCGGCGCCGAGAGTGTCATGCCACGTCCCCGTCTCGAGGCCCGATCGCGTTCCGCCGCTGATCGGGCCCCCCAGGCGCGTATTACGAGGGGATCGCAGGCCGCCTCGCCCTCTCGTGCACAGCGAGGTCAGGACCGACTGGTTCGTTGGGCCAGCGGGGTCTGGGCTGGCACAACGCCGATCCATCGGATCGAGACCGACCGTACCCGCTGCCCGTGTGCGTTACCTCAGGAAAACCTGGGGAATTAGCGGCGCTACTGACAGTGCGTGACCTGTGCACTACGCAGCGCGTCTTTCTCATTGAACTTCTCCGAAACCGTCCAACGAACGTCGTCCGGACCCGCGCGTGCGACCAACGGACGTCCCCATGAGCTGGACGCGTGAGACCGTCCCCTGACTTCGTGGTAACGCGGGGGCCTCATCGCCGGAAAAGGAGCTCGACCAAGGAGGTTCGTCCACGACCACCGCTGGTGTGTGGTATGAACTGGTCCCCAAAATGGACCAACGCGGTTCCTCTGACTCCGACTCGAACGACGCCGCCGAGCTCGAGCAGCGGATGGCGGCGCTTCGAATACGCCTGCTCATCGTCCGAGCCGAGTGCCTACTTGCCCACCGCCGCGGCATCCGGGTAGCGAACGCGTATGACCTTCTCCAGGCGTACGCGATCGAGCACGAGCTCAGCCTCGCCGAGGTCGCACGACGCCTCCTGGCCGAGGAAGTGACGATCGACGAGCTCGTCGACTAAAGTTGCGAGTCGCCGCGGGTTGAGATCGGGACCGAAGTCAGGTTAGGTTGAGGGCCCATCGAGTTCCTGCCCCCGTGGTCGGGCGATGACCACGTTCGCGTCGCTCCCTGGGACGGGGTCCTGGCCGAGGCGTGGGAGGCCGTGGCGTTGCTCCGTTCGCTCGGCGAAGATGCTGACGCCGATCAGCTCGAGGGCGAGATCATGAACCTCGAGTGGTACGTCACTCGCCTTCGGCGGCCGACGACCCTCGAGGCACTCGTCGCAAGCGTCGAAGCAGCAGGGAGCTCTCCGCGGTGGCCCATCGGCCACGTTGGGTGGGCCTTTTCAGGTGCGGCTCAGTTCGAGCGCGCTGCGAGGTCGTTCCTCGCCGAGGGCGTCGCCCGCAACGAGCGCCTCGTGCTCGTAGCCGACGACCCACTCGCGGAGCGCTGGCCGCGGAAACTGCTGGACCGTGGCGCCCTCGTGCTCGTGAGCGTCTCGGAGGTCTACGGCCGGGACGGAGTCGTCGTCGCGGCCGCGCAGCGTGAGACCTACGCCGAAGCGGTGGCTGGCGCACTTCGAGAGGGCTATAGCGGCATCCGCGTCGCTGCCGATTGCACGAGGCTCATCGACAGCCCGGAGCGCCTGAACGCAATGATCGAGTGGGAGCACACCGCTGAGCAGTTCATCCTCGACAACCCGATGACTGCGCTCTGCTGCTATGACCAAAGCAGGGCGAGCGCCGGCAGCATCCGGCAGGTCATGGAGGCCCACCGCGTCTTGGCCTGAGCGGTCGACTCTTGGCTGACAAGGAGGCTCCCTCGCCGATCGTCCGCCAGTACGCCCTCCTGCGGGCGATCTTCGCCTGGTCCGAGGATTCGCACATGATCGGCCGACCCCCGTGCCGGCCGATTCGTCTGCCGCAGATTCCACGTGTCGACCGGCCCGCGGATTGTCGAACCCCGTCGAACCCACTCGCGCCACCCGACAAGCCGCCAGTAGAAGCGCATGCCGCAATCGGCTAGACCTGACGTATGACAGAGTGCTTGGTGACGTTCCGAAGCGTCCGTCCGCGCGAGTCGTTCCGGTGACGGTGCCACGGTCGTGCTCGACTTGGCCGACTCGGAGGCTAGTGGGCACCGGCGTGACGCTCGCGGTGGTTCTCGCCGTTGCCGGCGGATTCGTCGGAAAGCTCGGTGCCGGGGTGGGCGAGCCCTCGGCGGCACGGGTACCGCGAGCGCGTCTGGTCGAAGCACATCCAGGCGGTGTCGCGCGACTGCCGTCAGGACTTCCGAAGGGATTCCCGGCAAGCGTCCCGCTTCCGGCACACGCCCGGGTGCTGGCAAGCAGGAAGAACAAGCTGCCGGCGGGCACGACCGACTACTCGCTCGATCTCGCCGTGCACGGAACGCAATCCGCGGTGATGAGCGCCTATAGCTCACGACTGCGCAGCGCCCACTTCCACACCAGCCCCGTCACGACCTCCGGCGGTGTGGAGGGATTGACCGCCACGACGCCCTCGGTAGTCGTCACCGTCGCCGTACGTAAGGCGGTCCCGCCGGAGTACTACACCGAACAACTCAACAGAGGCGAGGTGTGGATGGGAATCGACGCCACGCCGCAGCACTGAACGCCAACAAGCTGACCCGAGCTCCCCGGCCATGCCCCGGTCGCTTCCAAATCGGGATGGCGGCCGTCATAATCCACGTAACGGCCGACTAGGAGGTCACTGCGCAGATGTTGAATGGGGCGGGCAAGGTCGCGAGCGGCAGGGGAGCGTACATAATCGCGGTGATCGCGCTCTGCGCCGCGCTCGGAGGAACTGCCGGCGCCGCGACACAAGCGATGATCGATGGGCATTCGATCAAGAAAGGGACCGAGCCAGCCGACCGACTTGTGCCGCACTCGGTGACGGGGCTCCAGGTCAACTCGAACAAGCTGGGGACGGTGCCGAACGCCGACCACGCCGCGAACGCCGACCACGCCACCAACGCCGACCACGCCACCAACGCCGATTCGCTCGGCTCGATCAGCGCGTATCACTACACTCGCCGCGACTGCGGCTCGGAGACGGGCGCGATCGGAGGCTTCGCCTACGTGCCGGCGAGCGCGACCTACTCTTCGACCTATCTCGAGGTTCCGAACGCCTACAACTGCAGCACCGAGGCGGTCGACGCGCTACGGACCGGCGTCGGCGAGTACCAGGTCCGCTTCGAGGGCAATCCCGCCACGCTCGCCTTCGGTAACGGGTTCCAGCGGAAGGGGCCGCTTGCGCAGCCGAGCGTCGACTACGTCGCCTTCAACTACGTCGCGCCCGGCGAATTCAGCGTGGCGGTCTACAACGCCGACACACACGTCCTTGCCGACGACCCCTTCACCGTGCTCGTGCCGTAGCGCGGGGGCGAGCGGCTTCAGCAATCGAGAACGAAGCTGATGGCGGCGTCGACCAGGGCTCCCGTGCTCACGCTGGTCACCCACACACTCAAGTCCTCCCCGACGACGTCCGTCGAGACGAGGACCGCTGGTATGTGCGTTTGCGGTGCGGCGTAGGTGGCCGACGCCACAGCGACGCAGCCGGTCATCTCGGCGTAAAAGTCGACGAGGTAGTTGCCGACCGAGAGGTGGTGCACGGCGGCGACACCGCTGTTGGCGCCGAGGACTCCCGCCCCGTCGAACTCACCGAACACTCGCGGCGAGACCTCGTCGGTGGAAAAGTCGCTGTAGAGGAGCGATCCCTGCTCGACTTCCCGCGCGCCGACCGCCCCGGGGGCGATCTGGTACGACGTCACGGCGTTCGGCTGGATCTGCGCCGAGCCGACGCTGTCTGCGGCGAGCTTGTCCACCCGCACGCTCGCTGCCTGCAGCTGGTCGCTCCCGACGGCGCCGTTCTTGAGCTGCGTGCTGCCGACGGCGCCGTTCATCAATTGCGTGCTGCCGACGCTGCGGTCCTTCAGCTGGGTCGTGCCGACCGAGTGCGGCTTCAGCTGAGCGGTACCGACACTGTCAGGTGGCAAGTTCGCCGCCGCGTAGGACGCTCCTCCCATGGCGAAGAACAACGCCAGGGTCGACGTCACGTTGGCATAGGTGATGCGCAGTCGCATGGTCGTCAGTCCTCCATCGGTCGCCGATCGGGCACCAAGTCTTGCCCGTTCCGAGCGCCGACCTGGAAGCCGCTGCGGGCTCTGTGCGTGGTTCCTCGGCGACGGCTCGCCGGGTCGGCCCAGCTCAACAGGGAGACGGACGCGAGATGCCTTCAACCCTGTGGCGCGAACACACGAACACCCCTGGCCGTGACCACGTGAGATGACGTCGGAGCCCGCGACGACCGATGCGCTGTGGGAGGCCGACGCTGGCCGGCCGAAGCGCCAACCGGTCCGACACCACACAAGGTGTCAGGTCGTGAAGCTGCTCTGCCCGGTCCCCGACTGCAAGCCGCTCTCGCTGACCGTCACGAGGGCGCAGAAGGTGCCCGGTGTCGGCGAGGCGAAGACCCCGCCCGCTTGGCCGGTGGCGTTGAGAGGCGTCGAGTTCGAGACGACCGGCGTGCCGCTGCAGGTCGCCCCGACGAAGATCTGCAGCGCTGCTGTGGCGCCCACAGCCGGAGCGCCGCTGGGGGTGCGCGCCGTGATCGTGAGCGGGATCTCGTAGCCGTACTGGCCGATCGAGGGCGACCCCGGGACGACGCTCACGGAGATCGCCGGCCCCGGAGATCGTCACCGTGGCCTTCGCGCTCACCGATCCGACGGCTGCGGTGACCTTGCCAGTTCCCGGCGCGGTGCCTGCGGTGAAGGTGGTCGAGGCGCCCGAGGTGGGGCTGAACGACGAGCCGGTGAGCGTCGTGCTCCAGGCAGGCGTGACGACAACGGCGTTGCCGTGGGCGTCAGCTCCTGTGGCGGCGAACACCTGGGTCGCACCGGCGGCGACGGTCGCTGTCGAGGGCGAGAGCGTGATCGAGGCGAGTGGCCCGGCGGCGACCGTGACGGGGAGGGTGGCCGAGCTGAGCCCGCTCGCCGAGGCGGTGACCGTGTGGGTCCCGGCGATCCCCCAGGGACTGGAGCGAAGCGTGGACAGGCGCTCCGCGGCGATCCTCCTACGCAGCGCTCCCGATCTCGACATCGTGTTCTGCGGGAACGACGAGATCGCTCGCGGCGTGGCCGACGGGCTACGCGACCTCGGCCGCGCCATGCCCGAGGACTGGCGGTGATGGGATTCGACAGGAGATCATGTCCGCAAAGGCGCGGGTACCGATCTCGACCGTCGACATGAATCTGCACGAGGTAGGTCCCGCTGCGGCGCGGCGCCTGCTGCATCTGATGGATGGCGGCGTGCCGGTCGGCGTCGAGTACCTGCCTAGCCAGCTGATCACCCGCGAATCGACCGCCGCGACGTCGTCGCTGGCTACGAGCCGACGGTGACGCTCGACGCCGCGAGGACGAGGTTGTAGGTCTTCCCGTCGATCTTCACCGAAGCCGAGGTGGTCCCCTTGGCGGTGATCGCATCACCCGTCTTGATGTCGCTCAGCTTCGTCGCCGTGCCGCTGATGGTCGTTGACGACGTGATCTTGACCAGCCACGGCTTCCTGTCGCTGGCGAGAATCGCGAAGCTCGTCGAGTTCAAGGTGTGCACGAACTTGCCCGACACAGTTGTCGTCGTGTCCGACGGCGCCGGCGCACGGGTCGAGGTCGCCGTGGCGTGGGCGGCCGCCGCGTGGGTGGAGAGCGTCGCAGCGCCGGCCACGGTCGTCGCCCCGGCAAGCCCGACGGCACCGAGCGTCGTCGCAGCGGCAAAGCCCGCCCTCCTCCACGAGCGCAGGCGACGGATGTGCGTGATCTGATCCATGGTGGGGCGCCTCCTTGGTCTCCGATCAGCCCGACGGCGGCATGCCGATCACTCGCCTTCCCGCCGAGCCGAGGGCAGCTGTTCGCGATGGTGGGCCGAAGCGCCTCGCGGGATCATCACCCCATGCGGGTGCACGTGGCAGTGACGAGCGAGCCGCCCACCCGGGCAACCGCTCGAGCTGGGATGTTCGGGCGCGAACGGCTGTGGCGCGCCAGCCGTCGGGGCGCCCTGCATCGGCCCGGTACGCTGAGGTCTCCCACCTGGCCGCCGGAGCGTGCGGGCTGGGGCCGCCCCGCGCGGGGACCGACGACGGGGATCGAAGACAGCCTGACGCCTGCCGAACCCGGCCCGTCGATCACGACCACCTCGCTCGCCGGGCGGCGGTGCCGGGCGACCACTCTGACACGCTGACGGCGAGCGGGGGGACCGGGACCTATGCCTGGAGCGCGGTCGGCTTGCCGAGCGGGCTGTCGATCGACCCGAGGACCAGCACCATCTCCGGCACGCCGGCCTCGCCTCGGGTGGTGTTGGCGATGAAGTCGCGAATGGTGTGTCGACGCCCATCGGTTCGACGACGCGCCGACAGCTTCGTCTTCGGCAAGGACCCCTCTCAGCACCTCGACCACAACAACTTCCGCAAGCGGGTCTGGCTCCCGGCGTGCAGCAAGGTCGGGCTCACCGGCTACGTCGAGCTGCGAGTTCGAGGTGTGGGAGTCGCCCAATTCGGCCGAAGTCATGATCGACGCCGGCGGTGCGCCCGCATCGCCCTCGAACGCGGGATCGGAGGGCCGCTCGTGGGCCCCTCGGCCTATTTCACATGAAGTTGCCGCCCATGCAGTACAATCACGAGGGCGCTCGCCAGACGGTGGAAGACTTCGCCGACGGCGGCTGAGGGGGATCCGATCCAGCGCGCGTTCCCGGACGTGCCCTGCCCCACATGGGAGGCGGATGCGACGACTCGTCGGCGCAGTGCTGATGCTCATCGCCAGCTCGATCCTTGCCGCCGGCTCCGCAGTCGGGGCCGCAACGCGGTCGTCGGCGCCGTCGGCAAGCGGGCACTCTGGTCGGTTCGTGCGGATCGAGATGGCCGGCGAGTGGCACTCCAGCTGGCAGAGCAACGTTTCCGAATGGCAGCAGGCAAACCGCAGCAACACCCTTGACGCGGCCTGGGACTACGTCTACGGACCCATCGCTGGACAGCCCGGTACCGACGTCTCGCTGAGCGACCTTGCCGACGGCAACATCTCGTTCATCGGACACGCGCACGGGCGCGCCCGTGGTCACGACGACTACCTCGACCTGCGTCCAGGCTCGTCGTGCTCGGCAAGCCTTCAGCCGTGGCCATCCGCCCTCGGGATCAGCGAGCGGGACATCCTCCACACCGAGATCTTCATGGTCTCGGACCAGTTCATCGAGTGGCCGTCCCAGGCGCCGAGCCTCTGTCTCGGGGGAGCGACGATCGATTCCTACACCCTCGCCCCGCACGACACCTACGCCGGACACTTCACCTTCTCTCCACAAGGCGGTGTGCTCGACAGCAAGGCACTCATCGGGGACACCGAGCCTCCGCCACTGGCCAACCTCGTGCTGCGGCAGCTCGGGTCGACCCCAGTCGCCCTCACCGAGGGCGACCTCTCGGCCATCGCCGCCGGTCACCGCGTCGATCTGCCGTGGTCGTTCAGCTACACCGAGGACACAGAGGCCGCGAAGTCCAGCTTCGGAAGCGCCGGTCACGTGATCTTCTCGCTCTCGCCTCCACTCGAGCCCTCGTCTCCGTGGAGCCCCGATCCGATCACGAGTAGGGCAGCGCTGAACGGCAACCTGAAACGGCTGCTCGACAAGGCCGCCGCCTGGCAGAAGTGGCAGGTGATGAACGCCTACAGCTTCACCGCTGCCGCCGCCGCCGTCTGGGCGGCACCGATGGCAGCCGAGGTACCACCCGCGATCGTGCTCGGAATCGTCGTGGGGGCAGCCGCCTACCAGTATCACAAGATGGCCGACACGGACGAGTCGGCCTACCACGATCCTCCCGCACCCGACTGGCGTGTCGTCCCCGCTCCGCTGAGCCCCTCGCAGCTGACGCTGTCGCCGGGAACGGCGCCTCCGGTGCGCGCCCTTGTCTCCAACGACCAGCAGATCGCCGCCGAGGCGGGCGCCTTGTCGAGCGCCATCGACCGTGCCGGGAGCGCGCAGTCGAACCACGACAGCTCGGCGGCGGCCGCCCAGCTTGCGGCAGCGCGCCACTTCGACCTGGTGCTTGCCGCGCTCTGCACCAAGCAGCCGGCGCTGGCTGCCGCCGCTTGGCAGTCGCTGCGCAACAGCCTCGACTGGTCGAAGTACCTCACCGCGACGGCATGGGATGACGCCGTTGCGGCCGTCGACTCCGACCCGCCCGCTCCGGCTGCGCTCGCCGTGCTGGGGCGGTACGGGTTCGACAGCGCCGAGCTGACGACCCTCCGCTCGGAGCTGGCGCTGGCGTCGACCCCGCTGCCGGGGTTGCCGACACCTGAGCAGCTCGTCACCGGTGGCTCGGACGCGCTCGCAAAGATGGCGCCGCTGCTCATGCAGCTGGCGCGAGACGTCGAGGTTCCCCAGCCAACCGTGCCGCAGCTGCACTGACCGGGGAGGGGTCCCGAGCTTGATCAGCTGGTTCTGCTTGGCGCCCACTGGTCGGCGCTGAGGGTCGTGTGGCTTGGCGAACGGCGTACTCGAGGGGGCTCAGGCGCGGGCGCCGACCCTGTCGAAACGCGCCAGCTGCGCTTGAAGGAGCTGCGCCACCACCGGCGCGAGGATCCGTCGTACCGCGACCGCGGCGCCGCTGGCGTCGGAGATCTCCTGGACGGCCACCGCCGCACTGTCCATCGTCCTCTGGTCGGAGAGCACGCCGTGCACCACCGCGAGAGCAACGTCGACGGCGTGCTCGCCAGGCAGCGTCCCAGCCATCAGCGGCGCCTCGAGCATCGACTGCTGTGCTCCGTACCCGTTGAGCAGTACGATGATCGACTTAGATATCGCTTGCTGCGTCTCCGGGGGCAGTTCTGCAAAGCGGTCCTCGCCCGACATTGCCGCCGCCTCGACCTTTGCTCTCACCTCCTTGAAAGTGGTCTCGACAACCCGTACCGATATCTCGCTGTGGTAGCTCATCTCGCCCGCTTGGTCTCGAGTTCGTCCCCCAGCCGCAGTCGCCGCGTCCCAGTGCGCCGTCAGCTGGCCGTTGTTCGCCAGCTCCTGGACCTTTTCCTTGACGCGAGTAAAGCGGGTCACTGTGGCATCGATCTCCGCTTGGCTCAACAGCCCGCGCAGGGCGGCCCTGATCTCCTGCGCCTGGATCTGCAGGATGCGCTGACCGAATTCAGCGTCGACGATCGAGGGCATGCCGCGGAAGAACGGCGAGCCTGACGCGTCGCTTTTGTTGATCCCTTCCAGCTTGGAGCCGAATGCCATGTCCAGGTCGATGCCCGTCACGCCCCGCACCTGGCCGGTTTTCTCGTCGGTATCGACGAACCAATTGCCCGTGTGGCGATCGAGCTGCCCGCAGATCGCGTCGAGGATCTGCAGCTTGTTGAGAGCACGCTGGAGCACCGGATCGTCGGCGTTGACCGTACCCGCCTTCTGGGGCCCGCCCTGGGACCACTGCCTCTCCGAGTTCTTGGGGGCGTTGACCGACTGGATCACAGAGCCGAGCTTGCCGCCGTGCACGGCGAACTCCACCTTGGCGGTGACGTTGGCGTCGAGCAGCTGGTCGATACGGTACGAGGCAAGCGAGCGCCCCCCGTAGTTGGGGTCCATGGGGCTGACGCCGAACTTGGCTTCGTCCGGCATGACGTTGTCGTGGTAACCCTTCTCGGATTTGAAGAAGCCAGAGAACTCGCCGGACTCGGTCACGTAGTGCAATTCCTTCACCGTGTTTATCGCGCCCGCGTCCCTCCTTCCTTCGCCGGTGAGTTTCTGGTCGGAGAGGCCCAGGCCCTGCGCCCAACGACCCGATTTCAAGTCCTCCACCTCGTTGCGGACACGTGGAAGCAGCATGGCGACCTTCTGGCGGCGTGGCGCCTTGTAGCGCACGTCGCTGGTCCCCTCCAGCTGCCCTACCATCTTCTCGCTCGCGTCACGGCGAGCCTCCTCGGCTTGCCGCGCGGCCTTGCTCTCGCCGTTCGCCTCCTGCCAGGCAAGACATGCCGCCTCGATGCGGGCGAGCAAGGTGACCAGTCGCGGCTTCACGGCTTGGAGCTGCTCGGGGCCAGGGTTGCCGCTACGCAGCAGGGCCTGCTCCATCTCCTCGTAGGCGCCGACCCCGGCGAGGATCTGGTCCCAGTAGGTGAGCCTGCCGACGAGCTGACGCAGCCGCCCCGAGCTCGGCCTGCCGCCTTCATTGATCAGCGCGTCGCGCGTGCCGCGCAGCTTGGCGTGCACGAGCGGGCGACCGTCGACACCGATCGGGTTCGGGTGGCGCTCGGCATGCACCGCCTCGTGGGCGAGCAGCCGGTTCGCCTCCCGTCGGTCCCCGAGTTCGCCGGGGTGCACCGAGATCGTTCCCTCCTCGCTGAAGGCGCGTGCTCCAAGGGCGTCGGTGCGCCTCCTCGCCGTCTCGTCGACGCGCACCTCGGTCTGGGGCCGGCTGCGGAGGTCGGGCGCGACGGCGGCGAGCGCGCTGCGAAGCTGGGGTGAAAGCGACGCCCGCTGTATCGCAGGTGTCGCCGCGCCGACTGGCCCGAGGTGCTCGACGGCGGCGTCGGCCACGCGGTCGGCTTCGATCTCGGCCGCCCGGTCGCATGCAGCGGCCGGCGCGGCGTCGGCGCGTCCGGCATCCGAAGCGCGCGCCTCCGGGTTCCCCGTCGTCGCCGTCTGGTCCCCGATCAGACGCGAGAAGGTCCCGCCCGAGCGCAGCGCGGCGGCGACGGCGGAGTTGCCGACGGTGCGCTGCAAGCTCAGCATCGCGTCCTGAGGTGCGAGCGCGGGGTGCTTAGGTAAGGTTCTCCCAGCGAGGCGCTCGCGCTCGATCGCTGCGCGTGTGCGAACCACGGCCAGCTCCTTCCGCTGTCGTGCCGGCTGCCGGGCAGGGTATTGGGGCAAGGTAGCACCACCGTCAGCGGATCGCACCCCGGAAAGCTCGAGGCCGACACCGCTTGGTACGTCCTCGTCTGGCTCGTCTGAGCCGCATGTTCTCTCAACCGGCTGGGTGGTCACGCCGGGACTTGACGAGCTCGACGTAGGCATCGGCGCCAAGCAACGGTTCGTCCGCGAGGCACCCGTGAGATAATCGCGGCTACATGCAGATAATGTCACCACCGCCAAGCCTTTGACCTGCACTTTTGTGGGGCTAGCAAGAATCGAACTTGCGACCTCAGCATTGTCAGGACAGCACCGGGCATCGTCTTGAGCTGGAGCTTCGGGTCCACGTAGGCCCTGAGCTGGTCTTCCGTTGTCAGCTAGAGGCAGCTGACTGCACCGATTGCCACTTGCTTCTTGCCCGCTATTGCCCGTTGCTTGCCCGCTCGACGGGTTCTCTAGCCGACTCGGAGAGCCCCCACATCGCAGACGCCGAGTCAGCGTCCCACGAGTTGCTGTGGACCTCCAGGATGCATGGGTGCGGCCCCGGGCCGGTCCTGGCCGCCTACAGCCCGGAGAGGCGCTGAGCGGGCCACTGCCTGTCCCAAGCCGACCGGACGTGAGGTCCCATAGGCCACGAGAGCTGAAGATCGCGAGACGTGTGTCCGATCGAAAGCGAGGTTCAATGGTCACGCTACGTGGCACTCGCATCGCAATCGTTTCCCTCGCTGTTCTTGGAGCCGCAGGGGGCGCGATCTACGCGACGGTTCCTAACGCGACCTCTGCGACAGGGGCAACAGATCCCGCCCCGACCCTGCTCGCGTATGCCCACGTCTCAGCTGCCGGAGCCGTCTCAGATTCGAGTGGCAACATCACGGTCACGAGGATCGCAGCCGGCGCCTACTGCGTTGGCGTAACAGGGGGAACCGTTCACGGCGCGGTGGCGAACCTCGACTCCTTGCCGAATGTCGGCGGGTACGTGCAAACCGGTGTGTTCGACGCCAGCGGATGCCCGTCGAACGCGTCGAACCTCCAAGTCGAGACGAGAAGGCAGAACCAAGCCGGCGGTACTCCGGGCGAGAACCGGGCCTTTTACATCCTCGTCTACTGATTCGAGCGCTGAGCGTCTCGGCTACAGATGTGCGTACCGCTCGGACGGCTGCCCTGGCGAGCACCGTCACCCCGGTGGTCCTCGCGATCCAGCGCGGACGCCCCCCGCTCTCCCCCCCGCTCGGGTGGGCCTCAGCGCGTGACGAGCTGGTCGCCGAGGTCGTGCCGGCTGACCCTGCGTGCCTTCCCGACCCGGCGCAGCTCCGGCAGGGGCTTGCGCGCCGCCTGACCGTTCGCGCGGTGCTTGTTCGGCTTGCAGAGCCGGCACCCGCTCCACTGGACGTGCGGAGACTGCTTGGCCACGAGCTCGAGCCTACGACGACCTCGGAGCTGGGAAGCTCGTTGGCGCGTGAGCAGCGGCCACCAGGTCAGTCCACGCCTTCGCTGTTTCACGCGCCGACCTGTGATCCCGGGCGACCAGCTGGCGAAGCAGCTCCTTCATCCTCCGAAGCCTCATCGCGTCCCCCTCCCGTCGCTTCTCGTTCACCTAACGTTCACCTCACGCTAAACGTTAGTTCACTCGGATTTACTCCCCAGCCGCGGGCGTATCACCCATGCGCCCCGTCTCCCTCGCCCAGAGGCGTTGGCTGGGGCACGAGGCCGCGCCGCTGAGCGATGGCGACAGCCTCGAGCTTTGAGTGTGCGCCGAGCTTGATGAGGATGTTGCGCACGTGGTTCCGGACGGTGTGTTCCGAGAGGTACAGCTCGCTGCTCATCCGCTTCGTCGACGCTCCATCGGCCATGAGAGCGCCAGCACCCTCCTCCTCTCTCGTCGTCAGCTCGTCCGGACCGCGCTTGGCGACCTGGCGGTCCGCTGCTTTTCGATCGTCGAGCACCCGGGGTGCGCTCTCGTCTGCCGGGACCGCTGAACAGCGCCTTTCAGACGTTCCGGCTAGGCGCCGGCTAGGCGCTAGGTGGGATCCTGCGCGTACGATCTCGACGTGTGCAGACCGTCCTGTGGAGCACTTCATCGAGCTCGCCGAGCAGCGGCACCGCGATCCGGATGCGGTTCTGGGCCGAGTCGACGAGCTGCTTCTCGGCGCGCAGTGCGCGGAGGTCCAGGCGGTCGCTCGATGGGTTCGTGGCCTCGCTCTGTACGAGCTCGGGCGGTTGCCGGAGGCGGCAGAGAGCTACCGCCTCTCGATCGAGGCGAGCGGCCAGCATGGCCTGAAGGACAACGAAGCGCGTGCTCGCGCCGGGCTCGCCGTAGCGCTGCTGAGCGTAGGTGATGCGAAGGGAGCAGCCGAGCAGATCGACACGGCACGGGCGATAGCGACGCCCGCGACGCAGGGTGTCGTGGAGGCGCTCTATGGGCTCGTGCTGCAGCGCTCGGGTCGTCACTCCGAGGCGCAGGCTGCCTACGAGCGATCCCTGCGCTGGCTGCAAGAGACCGGAGAGACGACATCGATCGCGCGTCTCCTGATCAATCGCGGGGTCCTGCGTGCCTATCAGGGAGACTGCGACGGCGCGCTCGAGGATCTCGCGGTCGCTGAGGAGATTGCAATCCAGCAGCAGCTCCCGGCCCTCGTTGCGTTCGCGGCTGCCAACCTCGGCTTTGCTCACGGACGACGCGGCGACGTCCCGCGGGCGCTCGCCGCCTTCGCCAGAGCGGAAGAGCTCTTCGCCGCACTGGGTCATCTTCGGACCTCCGCTGCTGTTCTCGAGGCCGACCGCTGCGAGGTCTTGCTGCTTGCTGGCCTGGTCGTCGAGGCTCGAGCAGCGGCGCAGAAGGCTGTCGACACAGTCGCGCTCACCGGGAACGTCGCCCATCTCACGGAATGCCGGCTCCTCCTCGCCCGGTCGCTGCTCGCGGGTGGCGCCTTGCGCGGAGCAAGCGAGGAGGCATCGAGCGCGGCAGCCGCGTTCCGGGGCGCGGGACGCCTTCCGTGGGCAGCGATGGCGGACTACGTGGCGATCCAAGCCGAGATGCTCGCTGTCGAGGAACAGCTGCTGCCGCCACCGGGATTGCTCTCCAGATGCCGGCAAGTTGCCATCGAGCTCGAGCGCCAGGGTTGGCCAGTGGAGGCAGTTCACGTTCGCACATTCGTCGCGCGGCTCGCGCTGGCTGTCGATCAGCCCGCTCTCGCCCGATCGGAGCTGGGGCCCGCCCTGGCGGCGTGTCGGCGCGGTACCGCCGACCTTCGAGCTCGGGCATGGCATGCCAGAGCCCTGCTCCTTCTCGCCGAGGGTGACCGCGCGGGAGCCAAACGCGCCTTGTCGCAAGGGCTTCAGGTCGTAGACCAGCACCTCGGCAGCCTCGGCGCGACGGAGCTTCGAGCCCGCGTGGCAGGTCACGGCTCCGAGCTCGCTCGCCTCGGCGTTTTCCTAGCTCTCGAAGAACGACGACCGAGCGAGGTACTCCGCTGGGCCGAACGTTGGCGGGCGACCTCTCTGCGGTTTCCGCCTGTACGTCCCCCGCCGGACGAGCGGCTCGTCGCCGACCTGGCAGAGCTGCGCCGGGTCAACTCCCAGCTGCGCGAGGCCACGCTCGGAGGCGATCCGACCGAGTGGCTCCAGCGGGCTGCGATGTCGATCGAGGGCGCTGTCCGGCTGCGTCTGATGCAGTCTCGAGGAGATGCGGTCGATCGCGACCCGCTCGAGATCGCGGATCTTCGGCGAACCCTCGCCAGCAGGGTGCTCGTCGAGTACCTCGCCCTGGAAGGTCGGCTCTACGCCGTCATTCTCACCGGGACCCGCTCCCGCTTGATCGAGTTGGCGCCTCTGCACGAGATCGAGCGAGAGCAGCAATATCTCATGTTCGCGCTGCGACGCGCCCTGCGCGGGCCGATGCAGGACGCCGCCGACCAGCTCGTCGCTGCAGGGGCGGGTCGACTCGACGACCTCCTCGTGGCTCCTCTGCGGCTTCCCGAGGCCGCGCCGTTGGTGATCGTTCCGACGGGGAAGCTTCATGGCCTGCCTTGGGGTTGCCTTCCAGGCCTCGTTGCCCGCGATTTCACCGTGTCGCCCAGTGCTGCTGTGTGGGCTCAACCTCGCACAGGCGCCGCCGTCGCGCCGTCAACGCCTACTCCCCGTGTGATGCTCGTCGCCGGCCCCGGCCTCCCGGGTGGCGAGTCCGAAGTCCGCCAGCTCGCGTCGCTCTATCCTGGCGCTCGTGTCCTGACGGGGCCGGACGCGACTGCGTCGGCTGTCTTGGAGGGCCTGGGCCAATCCGACCTCGTCCACCTCGCTGCACACGGCAACTTCCGTGCAGACAGTCCCCTGTTCTCATCGGTCCTGCTGGCCGACGGCGCCCTCACGGTTCACGACCTCGAACGCGTGCCTCACACGGCGGCTACCGTCGTCTTGGCATCCTGCAACGCCGCAGTGAGCAGCATCGAGACGGGGGACGAGCTCATCGGCACCGCCGCCACGCTCTTGGCTCTGGACGTCCGCTCGATCGTGGCACCCGTAGTTGGAGTGCCCGACGTGCCGACCGCCACCTTCATGGTCGCCCTCCACCGGGGTCTCGGCGCGGGATTGTCGCCGAGCGCGGCACTTGCTGCAGCCCGATCCGACGACGAGCGACGCGTCGCCTCGGTGTTCCTGTGCATCGGGCGGGACCAGGGGGTCGTCATGAACAGAACCACGGAGTAACGACTGCGTCGGACCCCGAGCCGATCCGCAACCGGCGCGGGCCTAGACCGACGTCGATCCGGAATCGCCCGAGCACGTCGCTCTGGACCATCCTGGCGATCGATGAACTTCGGCCGGAGGCTGCCTCGACCTGGATCAGTGTCTCAGCCGGGGGGATTATCAAGCCGACCGCCTTTCCGTGGTGCTCGATCTCGACTTCGATCGTCAGCCGGGAAGCGACGAAGGTCAATGTCCTGTAGTCGGCTTCCTCCCTGAAAAGGACGAGCCGGTTGTCCATTGTCGAGTCCGCGAACAGCACCGCCAGCTCGCCGAGTGCCTCGGGACTCTCGCATGCAGCGGTCGCAGCTAGAACCGCAGCCGCCGGCACGGGATCGAGGATCTCGAGCGATGCCGACAGTGTGGCCAAGAGGACGTCGTCGTTGGAAAGGTTGGGAGACCTCATGGACGCGCCTCTCCGATGAACGGACGCAACTCTGGAGCACGACGCAGGTTCTGCAAGCAGCGCTGTCGCGTCGGGCCAAGGCTGCCGCGCGGGATCCCCGTTAGCTCACTGATCTGGTCATAGCTGAGTGGCGGCACAGCGGTCACCAGCCGCAGCAACTCCTGGCAGGGTCGCCCCAGCCGCAGGAACGCCGATTGCAGTGCCATACGCAACTCCTCATCCAGAAGACGTTCTTCGACACCGGCCACGGCTCTTACCTCGTCCGGCTCGACGTCGCCGCGCAGTTCCAACCGCCGCCTTGCGTTCACGACCCGCCAAGCCTCATTGCGAGCCGTCGTCGCCAGCCAGCCGGGCAGCTTCTCAGGTTCGCGAATGTCGCCGAGGTGCTCGAACAGCCTGAAGAAGGTCGTGGCGAATACGTCCTCACGATCTTCCGACGCCAAGCCGAGGTCAGCGGTCGCTCGCCAGACCACACCTTTGAGGCGCTCGATGAGTACCTTCCAAGCGGCGGTGTCCCCGTCCCTCACCTTGGCAAGCAAGTCGGCACAGCTCTGGTCTGTGAAACCCGGCAGTGTCTCTTCATTACAATGCGAGCTATCTCGTGTCATGTGATCCGTGTCGATCGGGCGCTCAGCTCGCCTCGAACCGACACATGGCACCCCGGTTGACACCACCTACTCCCGATCGCTGCTGTTCGAGTCACCATCTACAAAGAGGCCGCCGAGTCGTCGTGGATACATCGTCTTGGCCCAGACACTGTGAAGGCCGATGCAGCATGCTGCAAGTTGACTCGTCGGAGAAGGTTGTCGCATCCCGTGAGCCGTGCACACGCTGGTTGTCTGGCGAGGTCGACCCCTCGGGCGGGACCGCGGAGGTCTCGCCCGCAGTTGATGCGTTTGCCCTCCGACGCCGTGAGCGTGCGGGGTGCCACGCGGGGAGCGATCCGACGAAGCGCTACTTGAGCGAGCTGCTCGACATGCTCCTCCGCCCGCCGGCGTGGCACGCTCGGGCGGCGTACCTCGGGCGCGGGCCAGAGATGTTCTTCCCCGGGCGGGGAGAGCCCACCACGCCAGCGAAACAGCTGTGTGTGGCCTGCCGGGTGCGTCGTGCTGCCTCGTCGCCGGGAGGGGTGAGAAGGGCGTGTGGGGTGGCGAGAGCGAGCGGGAGCGGAGCCGGCGCAGGTCCTAGGCTCTCAGCGAAGTAGGGCCACGTGGAAGGCCACGATGCGGGTTCGGAACGTCGTGCTCATCGTGTCGCTGGTGCTTGCGGGACTCGTCGTCGCTGCTCGGTCGGCGAACCAGGTAGTCACCCTGCCGATGACGTGCTCGATCTCGACAGGCGACTTCACCTGCGGAGAGGCGTACTGCTCGACCTTGACGGCGGCCTTTGATATGTCGGGCCTCCCGGTGCTGGATCAGGCTGGTCCTCTCGGCCAAGTCACGTTCGCGTGGTCCCGAGGAAGCACCGTGGCCGAGCTGCCGCGCGTCCACCTGCCCCAATACAACGCGAGCCGGTCGCAGAAGAGTTTCTCGCCGAAGGAATTTCCGCGCGTTCGCGCGGATATGGCTGTTCAGGTCGGACGGCTCAGGCGGCGGAAGAACTGGGGTTGGAACGACCTCGCCCGGGCGGCTGGCGTCAGTGCGGTGCTGGTGGAAGGACTCGAGCGCGGGACGCGTGACGTCCAGTTCTCGACGGTGCTCAAGCTAGCGAAGGCCGCGGGTGTCTACTCGCTCGACGAGATCCTCGGACCCTCGGCCCTCGAGCGCGCCGCTGCGCACCTTGAAGAGCCGGACGTCCAGTGAGCAACCGATCTCGACCATGCACCCCGGCGACGGCGACACCCGCTCGAAGACGTCATGTGGTGCAGCTGTGGTGCAGCGCCGCCGGGCGGCGGCTGCTTCAGAGGCCTTTGACCTCGTGGGGCTACACAGAATCGAACTGTGGACCTCAGCATTATCAGTGCTGCGCTCTAACCGACTGAGCTATAGCCCCGCATTTTGTGCCTCTGAGCTGCACCGCCGTCTCGACGCCACCCTGATGAGCTCCCAACACGGTGCTGAAGCAGCGTAGGGCTGGGCTGTGGTGCTCACCAGCGCCCCGTCATCGTACCAACACCGACGGACGCCTCCGCGAGCCTGCCAGTCAAGCCGATCAGCGACGCACGGCGGTCAGTCCGTCCGCTCTGCAGGTTCAGCCCGCTGCCGCGGCACAATACCGGCGACGCCTCCGAAGGGACGATCCGTGACCGATGACATACAGACCCAGCTCTCGGCGTTGCACGATCTGGTGGCAGCACAGGCGACCGAGATCGCCGCGCTGAGGGCCGAAGTTCGTCGGCTCGGGCCCGACCGTTCCGGGTTGGCGGAACCGAGGCCCGCTGGTGAGGTGCCCGACGAGGGTTGCTGCCCGCTTCCGGAGCCGACCATGAGCCGTCGGGCCTTCACGCGACTCGGGACGATGGCAGGCGCGGGGGCGCTCACCGCAGCCGCGGTGACGGTCCTCGGTGCCGACGCCTCCCCGGCGGCTGCGGTGCAGGGAGCCGACGTGCGACTCGGCAAGGACAACCGCGGGGCGACGGCGCGCACCGGGATCTTCTCGACCGGCTCCGGCCCCTTCGCCACCCTCGCCGACCCGGACGTCACGGTGAGCGGGATCCCGGCCTCGGCGGCAGGCGTGGTGGGCAGCGGCACCTTCGGAGTCGTCGGCTGCGGGGTCGGCGCGAACGGCTACGCGTTCTACGCCACCGACGGGCCGATCAACGGGTCTCCGTCCGAGGGATCGGGGTTGTCCTCCGGGCTGTGGGCGACCATCAACGGCCCGGCCAACAACAGCCAGGCGATCACTGCGGTGACCAACGGCACGGGCGCGTGCGTCGTCTCCTACGTCCTGTCGCCATCGAGCCTCTCTCCCACCTTGATCGCCGTCAACATCGGCCAGGGCCCGTGCATCCTCGTGCAGGACGGCTTCGGCAATTACACCGAGGTCGGGACCAACGGCGCTGCAGCTCGACAACCTCTCGGCTTCGGCGCCGGGCTCGTCGCGCACCTCGAGAACCCGAAGAACCTGTCACCCGCGGTCGCCGCCCGCACCCTCGGATCGGGTCCGGGCCTCGAGGCAAGCGCCGCGTCCGGAGCTGCGGTCTCAGCGAGCAGCGCCACAGGGCCAGCAGTGCAGCTGTCCTCGCGTGTGGCGCACTTGCGCCTCGTGCCAGGCCCCGGCGACCACCCTGCCGAGGGTGCATCGGGTGACTTGTTCGTCGACGCTGCCGGGCACCTCTGGTTCTGCAGGGATCCCGGTAGCTGGGTCCGGCTGGCGTGAGACTGGCTCGCTGCAAGAAACCAGAATCGCCGAGCAGGAGCGGCGCCAGCTCAGGAGCGGGCGTGCGATGCGACGGCGAGCGCCGGCGGCTCGACGGCGTCGCTGCGCCAGCAGCGGGCGCGGCGCCCGCCCTCGTGCTCGAGCTCCGGCGGCTCCTCGCCGCGGCAGCGCTCCTCGGCGAGCGTGCAGCGTGGGTGGAAGCGGCATCCTGACGGCGGTCGCGACGGGTTGGGCACGTCGCCAGGTAGCTCGACCGGCAGGGTGCCGGCGGCGCCCGGGGTCGGGATCGCCTCGATGAGCGAGGCGGTGTACGGGTGCAGCGGTCGCGACCACACGAGCTCCGTCGGCCCTTGCTCGACGATGCGCCCGAGGTACATGACGACGGTCCAGCTGGCGATCTTGCGCACGACCGAGAGGTCGTGCGAGATGAAGAGCAGCCCGAGACCCTGCTCGCTGGCGATCCCTGCGAGGAGATTGGCGATCTGCGCCTGGGCCGAGGCGTCGAGAGAGCTGATCGGTTCGTCGGCGACGATGCAGCGCGGCTCGGAGGCGAGGACGCGGGCGATGGCGATCCGCTGGCACTGGCCGCCGGAGAACTCGAGCGGGAAGCGCCGCGCGACTCCGGCCTCGAGCCCGACGCGCTCGAGCACTGCGGCGACCTCGGGACCGTCCTCACGCTGCGGGCGTGGGCGACCGGTGCCGAGCGCGATCGTGTCGGCGATCTGGCGGCCGACGCGCCGACGTGGGTTCAGCGACGCGTACGGATCCTGGAAGACCATCTGCAAGCTGCGCAGCCTCACGGGGCGGGCGCGCCGGCCGAGCGGAGGCACAGGGCGGCCCTCGTAGCGGACCTCGCCGACCGAAGGGGAGACGAGCCCGACAGCGGCGCGGCCGAGCGTCGACTTGCCGCAACCGGACTCGCCCACGAGGCCGACGATCTCCCCGGCGTGCACGGCGAGCGTGGCGCCGACGACGGCGCGCAGCGCCGTGGCGCCGTGGCGTTGGTAGACGACGTCGACACTGTCGAGCTCGAGCAGCGCTCCCCCGCCGTCGCCCGAGCCGCCGCCGCTGGTCTCGCGCCCGCCGGCGGCGCTCACGCCGTCACCGCCGGGTCGCCCGCCGGATCGCAGCCACCGGCCGCGGCGCCGACCGACCCCGGCGCGTCTCGGTCCCCGTCCTGCAGCTCGAAGGGGTCGGGATCACAGGCGAGGGCCCGTCCACCCGGGAGAGGGCGGAGGAAGGGGACGGTGGTGCGGCAGGTTTCGAGCGCATAATCGCAACGCGGGTGGAAGTGGCACCCCGGTGGCATCCCGTCGAGGGTCGGCGGGGAGCCCTGGATCGGGTGCATCGCCTCGTCGGCGGCGACCGCGCCGGGCAGCGACCGCATCAACCCGGCGGTGTAGGGGTGACGGGGCGAGCCGAGCACCGATCCGGTCGGGCCGGACTCGACGACCCGCCCGCCGTAGAGGACGTACAGGCGGTCGGCGATCGAGCTCAGCACGCCGAGGTCGTGGGTGATGATCATGACCGAGAAGCCGCGCTCGCGGCGCAGCCGGTCGAGCAGGCGGAGTATCCCGGCCTGCACGGTGACGTCGAGGGCGGTCGTCGGCTCGTCGGCGACGAGCAGCGCCGGCTCGCAGGCAAGCGCCATGGCGATCGCGATGCGCTGGCGCATCCCTCCCGAGAACTGGTGCGGGTAGGACCCGAGGGCTTGGTGGGGGTCGGGGATGCGCACGGCGGCGAGCAGCTCGAGGGCACGCTCCTCGGCCTGCTCCTTGGAGAACCCGAGATGGGCGCGCACGTGCTCGGTCATCTGCACGTCGAAGCGCAGCAGCGGGTGCAGCGACGGTCATCGGGTCCTGCGAGACGAAGGAGAGCTCGTTGCCCCGGATCGTCCGCAGCTCTTTGGCGGAGAGGCGCAACAGGTCCCGGCCGCGGAATACGGCCCGTCCCGACGTGCGCGCCCCGCCGGGGAGCAGCCCGAGCAGCGACAACGCCGTGAGCGTCTTGCCGCTGCCGCTCTCGCCCGCCAGTCCGACGATCTCGCCCGTCCCGATCGTGAAGGAGATGCCGTCCACCGCGCGACGGATCCCCTTCGAGGTCCGCAGGTTGATGGTGAGGCCCTCGACCTCGAGGAGCTGACTCACCGCCCGAGCAGGCGCTGCGTGCGCGGGTCGAGCATGTCGCGCAGCGCATCGCCGATGAAGTTGAACGCCAGCACGACCGTCGAGATGGCGATCCCGGGGAACACACCGATCCACCAGTAGGCAAAATTCTGCGTCCCCTCCGAGACCATGTCGCCCCATTCCGCCGCAGGCGGGGTGGCGCCGAGGCCGAGGAAGGACAGCCCGGCGAGCAGCAGGATGGCATTGGCGACGTCGCAGGCCGCGAGGACGAGGATCGGCCCGGCGACGTTCGGCCGCAGCTCGACCCACACCGTCCGCCACACCGGAGACCCGAGCAGGCGTGCCGAGGTGACGTACTCGGAGTTGCGTGCGGCGAGGACGAGCCCGCGCGAGAGGCGCGGCGTAGGAGGGCCACGAGACGACGATCACCGCCATCACGGCATGGGTCAGGCTCTGGCCGAGCGCGGCAGCTACGGCCATCGCCAGGATGATCGCAGGGAAGGCGAAGAACAGGTCGGCGATGCGCATCACCACGGCGTCGACGGCGCCGCCGAAGAAGCCGGCGATGCTGCCGATGATCGAGCCGATCGTCATCGCCACGAGGACGAGCAGCGCGCCGAGCGGCAGGGAGAGGCGTGCCCCGTACAGCACGCGGGAGAGGACGTCGCGGCCGAGGTCGTCGGTCCCGAGCAGGTACTGCGAGGAGGGCGGGAGGTTCGGTGCGGTGATGATCGCGTCCGGTGGGTGCGGGGCGAGGAGGGGGGCGAAGATGGCCACCACCACCCAGCCGACGATGACCACGCCGCCGATGAGCGCGAGCGGCTGGCGCCACGACGGCCGCAGCGCTGCGCGATCGGCGCGGCTGAGCCGATCGCTCGGGGCACCGTGAGCGACCGGCGACGGGCGGGCACCGGGGCCGGACCGCGCCAGGCCGGCGTCGAGTGGCAGCGGGTCGGCGACGCTCACCGCAGCTCGATCCGCGGGTCGAGCAGGCTGTAGGTCAGGTCGACGAGCAGGTTGACGACGATGTAGACGAGCGCGACGAACATGCTCACGCCCATGATCGCCGGTAGGTCGAGGTTCTTCGCGCTGTTGTAGGCGTACTGCCCGACGCCGGGCCAGGCGAAGATGTCCTCGACGAAGACGGTGCCGGCGAGCAGGTTCGCAAAGGCGAGGCCGGCCACGGTCGTGATGCTCAGCAGCGCCGGGCGCAGCACGTGGCGACGGACCACCGTCCATTCCGGCAGTCCCTTGGCACGCGCTGCACGCACGTAGTCGTTGTTCACCACCTCGAGGATCGAGGCCCGAGAGAAGCGTGTGATCGTCCCGATCGTGTAGATGCCGAGCGTCACCCCGGGCAGCACGAGGTGCTGCAGCGCCTGGACGAAGAGCGACCACTGGCCGTGCAAGAGCGCGTCGACGGTGTAGAAGCCGGTGATCGTCCCCGGCGGGGTGACACCGGGATCGAGCCGCCCGCCGCTCGGAAACCAGCCGAGCTTGGAGAAGAAGACGATGAAGATGACGAGCGCCAGCCAGAACGTCGGAGTCGACAGGCCGACGAGGCTGAGGACGCGGATCACGCCGTCGAGGAAGCCCCCGCGGCGGACCCCGGCGACGACCCCGAGACCGATGCCGATGACGGCCGAGAAGACGATCGCGAACGAGGCGAGCTCGATGGTCGCCGGCACGAACTGACCGAGATCGGACAGCACCGGGTTGTTCGTGTGCTCCGAGATCCCGAGGTTCAGGTGCAACAGCTTCCAGAGATAGATCACGTACTGCTCGACCACCGGTTTGTCGAGGCCGTACTGGTGCTCCCATGCCTTGACGATCACCGGGTTGCTCATCGCCGTCTGGCCGAGGTTGGCCGCCGCCGGGTCCCCCGGCACGAGGTGGGTGAGGACGAAGGCGACGAGCGTGATCCCGACGAGAAGGACCAGGCCGATCCCCAGGCGTCGGGTCAGAAAACGGCCGAGCCCGGCGGGGGTGACCCGCCGGGCCCGGCCGGACTGCACAGGTGGTGCTACCGCCACATCAACCGAGGTTGCGCAGGTCGATGAACCACAGCGCGTTCTCGGCGAGGTTGGTCAGGTTCTTCGTAGCGACCAGGACCTGCGCGGTCTGGATCAGCGGGACGAACGGTCCCTGGGCGTCCATCTCCTCCTGGTACTTCTGGTAGATCGCCGTGCGTGCCATTGGATCGGTCGTCACCGCTGCCTTGGCAGCAACCGCCGCGATCGAGGGGGACACCGCCGGTGTGAAGCCGGCGCGCAAGCCGACGAGGTGACCGGGGGCAAAAGCCAGGTAGTCGGCAGCGTCCGGATAGTCGGGCTCCCAGAACCACAGCCCCATCTGCTCGGTGCCCTTGCGGTAGCCCTCCAACGAGACGGTGATCGACTGCGGCTCGAGCTGGACGGTGATCCCGACCGCCTGCAGGTCCTGCTGCACGACGGCTGCGATGTCGCCGGGGCTGACCCCGTTCTCCTGGATGTCGCTCGCGTAGTACAGCTTCACCGTCGGGTTCTTGAGGCCTGACTTGGCGAGGTACTGCTTGGCAAGCGCGTCGTTGGTCTGGACGTCGTCGCTCGCCGGGAGCGTCCCGTTGAACTGCGTCGGCACCACGCCTGCGGCCTGGATCGCGCCCTTACCGGCAACAGTGACCAGGCTCTTGTAGTTCACGGCGTAGCGGACGGCTTGCTGGAAGTCGTGGTTGTTGGTCACCCCGCCGGCGACCGCGGAGCTGTCGTTGTCGAAGAGGAACCACAGGTTCGGCGAGGCCGCGCTGATGATGTGCACGCCCGAGAGCGAGCTCGTCTGGGCCGGTGCCATGTCGAGCGCCGCCTCGTACTGCCCGCGCTCGACGTCGAGCCCCTGCTCGGAGGCCTGCACGTTCCGGATCACGACCTGCGAGAACACCGGCTTCGGGCCCCAGTAGCTGGGGTTGGCCTTCAGCACCACCTGGCTGTTGGTGGTGTACGACGCGAGCACGTAGGGGCCGCTCCCCGCCGAGTGCTCGTTGAGCCAGTCTGCGGCCTTGTCCGCCGTCGCGGCGTTCTTCGCATCGGTGCCGCCGTGCGCGGTGACCACCGACTCCTCGAGCGTCGCCGTCGCCGGGTTGGGGAGGATGAACGGCAGCTCCGGGTTGGGTTGCGCCGAGGTGAAGACCACGGTCTCGGGGCCGTCGGCGGTGACCGTCTCACCCGCGAGCAGGAACGACGGGTTGCCCGCGAGGTTGACCATCCGGGTGAGCGACCACACCACGTCGGCCGAGGTGACCGGGGTGCCGTCGGCGAAGCGCGCCTTCGGGTTGAGGTGGAAGACGTACTTCCGCGCCCCGTCGAGCTCCTGGTAGGAGGTGGCGAGGTTGGGCACGGGGTCCGTGGCGTTGGCACCGTTGAAGGTGAGCAGCGTGTCGTAGCACGCGTAGTCGACGAGCTCGGACGTGAGATCGAACTCCCGACCGGGGTCGAGGTAGTCGATCTCGAAGACGTTGTCGATGACGAGGGTCTTGCCGGCGCTCGCCTGGCCGCTCGCGCTGGCGCCCTGGGCAGCGACGCCGCCGAGGGTCCCGAGCACCAGCGCGGCACACGACCCGCCCGCCAGCAGCTTCCCGATGGAGTGGTTGTTCACGAAGCCCCCTTACTCTCCGAAGGATGGAGATTGTGCCGGGCGTTCGTCTCGCTTGACAAATTCTTGGCCTGCCGCGCACTTGGCCTGGACCGCGGTCGCGGACGCCGGCTCGACGGCGCCGGGCCGGCGGATGAAGCTCATGAGGCCGATCCGCCGGATCGGAGGGCGAGCTGACGGCTCTCGTCAACGGACGCGTCCCGCGGTCGACCGACGCGCCCCGCGTCGGCGGCCGCGCAGCCGCAGCAGGCAACGTAGTCTGCCGGGCCGTGCCAGGACTCCCGCAGGCGAACGCTGGCTGATGCTTGCCGCCTACCAGGTCGGGATCGGCCACGTCGAGGTGGCCGATGCCCCCGATCCCGTGCCGGGCCCGGGCCAGGTCCTGCTGCAGACCCTCGCCGTCGGCATCTGCGGGAGCGATCTCAAGCACCTGATGCGCTCGGCGCCCGACGGGCCCCGTGGCGGCCCGGGCGATTCCGGCCACGAGTCGGTCGGACGCGTGCTGGAGAGCCGGTCCGAGCACTTCGCGGCCGGCGATTTCGTGCTGGCGGTGCCAGTCTCGACGCACTCGGCAGCCTTCGCCGAGCTGCAGACGGTCGACGAGCGCCAGCTGATCCGCCTCCCGGCCGGGCTCGACGTCGTCGAAGCCGTGCTCGCCCAGCAGCTCGGCACCGTGATCTACGCCCTCGAACGCTTCTGGCCCGGGGTGCCGGGCAAGGTGGCCGTCGTGCTCGGAACCGGAGGGGCGGGCCTGCAGTTCGTGCGCCTGCTCAGCGAGGCGGGTTTCGACGAGGTGATCGCATGCGACCGCTCGCCGACCCGGCTCGAGGCGGCGCTGGCCCTCGGCGCGAGCCACGCCCTGCCCGCAGGGTCAAGCGAGCTCCTCGCGCTCGTCGACGACCTCTCCGGCGGAGCGGGCGCCGAGCTCGTCGTGGAAGCCGCCGGGCGCGACTCGGCGCGTGTCGCCGCCGCCGGGCTGATCCGCGAGCGCGGCACGATCGGCTGTTACGGGCTGCCCGAGGGGACCGGCGAGATGCTCATGCCCTTCGGCCGGCTGTTCGAGCGCCAGGCGAGCATGCTGTGCTGCGTCGACGCCCAGCGCGAGCCGGGGCTCGTCTCGTTCCGCACGGCGATCGAGGCAGTCGCCGCAGGCAAGGCGGGTGCCGCGCACCTTATCTCGCACCGCATGCCCTTCGCCGAGATCGACAAGGCGCTGCAACTCGCCGACGGCCCCGGGGACGGCGTGCTGAAGGTCGTCCTCGACATGGAGGCACCGTTCACGACGACCTGAGGGGCGCCGGGCGGCCGCCTAGTCCGATTCTCGGTCGACGCCCACCGGCGCGAGCTGCATCTTCAACCAGCTCGAACCCGGTACCTCGGCCCTGACGATGTCGGGAACCTCGCTGACCAGCTCGGCGAGCTGGGACATCGCTGCCTTGAAGTGATCCGAGCCCACGTGGCGGGCCCCCGCCTCGGCGTCGCGGAAGCCCTCGACGAGCACGTACTGGTCGGGGTCCTCGACGCTGCGCGACCAGTCGTACCAGAGGTTGCCCTCCTCGGCTCGCGTCGCCTCGGTGAAGGCGCGGACGCGCTCGGGGAAGTCGTCCGCCAGCTCGTGACGCACCCGCATCTTCACGACGACGAAGATCATCCTCCCAGTCCTCTCTCCCGGTTGCGGCGGACCCAAGCTAGGTTGCCCGGCAGGCGTTGCTACGACCGGCGGACCCGCGGGTCGGCCGAGGGCGACCGTGCTCAGTCGTGCTTGGCGTAGACGGAGATCGAGCCGATCCGGCCGGACCCCCGCAACTCGAAGAGCATCAGCTCGCGGACGCGTTGTGCTGCGAGGCCGGCCTCGAGCAGCTCCTCGTCCAGCTCGGCGACCACCCACGAGCCGTCCTGCGAGCTCGCCAACCGCAGGATCGTGCTCGAGTACTGGGTTCGGTCCCCGAGCACGTTGCGCAGGTAGCCGAGGTACGCGTCCCGCCCCGAGGTGAGCGCGCCGTCGGGCCCCTCACGGGTGACGTCGCTCTCGAGCAGCGACTCGGCGAGCGCCCAGTCCCGCGTCGTCGCGCAGCCGAGGAAGGCCGTGACGGTGAACTCGCCACGCCTGCGGCGATCCGCTGCCTCCTCGCTCACCGCGCCGCCGGACCGACGACGCGGCCGTCCTGGATCACGGTGCGCACCGCGGCCATCGCCACGAGGTCGTCCAGCGGGTTCTCCTCGAGCACCACGACATCGGCGCGGTAGCCGGGGCGGATCGCGCCGAGCCAGCCCGAGCAACCGAGCAGGCGCGCCGGGGTGACCGACGCAGCCTGCAGCGCCTGCAGGCGCGAGCAGCCTGCCTCTTCGAGCAGCTGCAGCTCGCGCACGGTCGCCGAGACGCCCCCGACGTCGGCGGCGGGCGGCAGGTCGGTGCCGGCGAGGATCGGGATCCCTGCCGCGACAGCCCGGCGGATGCTCGCCCGGTGCCCGACGGCGGCGACCGCAGCGTTGTCGATCGTCGCCTGGTCGAAATGGTTCGCTCGCATCCACGGCTCGCAATTCGTGACGATGAGCGTCGGGGTGAGGAACGCGCCCGAGGCCGCCAGCAGCGCAGCGGTGTCCTCGTCGAGCTCGTAGGCGTGCTCGAAGCAGCGCACGCCGCGCCCGAGCGCCTGGCGGATGGGGACCGAGGCACCGGAGTGGGCGACCACGTAGGTGTGGTGCTCGGACGCGGCGCGCACGGTGCCGTCAAGCTCGCCGTCGGTCATCTCCGCGGCCGAGAGGTCCTCGCCGGCCTTGGCGAGGCCGCCGGTGATGAAGATCTTGACGTGGTCGGCGCCGGCGCGCAGCTCCTCGCAGGCCGCCTCGTAGAAGGCCTGCTCGCCGGAGGCCTCGACGCAGGCCATGCCGGCGCCGTGCCCGTGCGGGGTGGTGATCGCCCGCCCTGCGCCGTAGATGCGGGGGAGCTCGAGCCAGCCCTTGTCCCGGGCGTCGCGCAGCCACAGGTCGGCGCGGTGCTGCTCGTGGACGCAGCGCAACGTCGTGATCCCGCTCGACAGGGCGTCCCGCGCACGGGAGGTCGCACGCAACGCCGTGGCGGCCGGGTACTCGCCCGGGTCCGTCGCCGAGTGCGGATAGGTCGCCGAGAGGTGCGTGTGGCAGGAGATCATCCCCGGCGCGACATACGCGCCGGCCACGTCGAGCACCTCGGCACCGGGAGACGGCGACGGCGCGTCGACGTCGGTGATCTCGTCGCCGTCGAAAGCGATCGTGCGGCCGGGCCAGATCGTTCCGTGCTCGACGTCGACGACGTTGGCGCCGGTGATGAAGCGCAACCTGGCGCTCACCGGCCGACCCGACCCGTTCCCGGCGGCCATGCGCCGGCGCTGCTCGCTCGTCTCATCACCGCGTTCTACCATCGGCGCACCCGGCGGGCAACGCCGCAACGCGGCCCGCCCCGGACAGCTGGCGGGCACGCGCCGCCGAAGGGGACGACACGATGGAGCTGTGGGACCTGACGATCCGCGTCGAGCGGATCGAAGGCCGCTCGGTGTGCGGCATGGAGGTCGGGGACTGCGCGGTGCTGCGCGACTCGAGCAAGCTCGAGATCCCCGCCGGCCGCCACTTCTGCATCTACGCGCTCTCCTCCGTGCTCCCCCTGCTCGCCGCCAAGCAGCGCGACCTTCCTGCCGACGACTGGCTCGAGTCGGACTCGCTCGTCGCCTGCCCCGATCCCGACGAGCGACTGATCATGCGCATCGAGCGCACGCGCCGCGTCACCCTCGACGCCGGCGAGCTGACGTGACGCGTGCTCGACAGCCCCCCCGGTGACGGCGGCGGCCCGCGCTTCGGGCTCGGCTTCCAGTCCGACAAATCGCTCGCCGACTACGAGCGGCTCGCCGCGGCGGCCGAGTCCTACGGCTTCGACGTGCTGAGCGTCTACGGCGACCTGTGGTACCAGCCGCCGATCGTCGCCCTGTTGGCGATGGCGCGCACCACGACGCGCGTCGCGCTCGGGCCGGCCTGCTGCAACCCCTTCACGCTGCATCCGGTCGAGATCGCCGCCCAGATCGCCGCCCTCGACGCCGCAACGGGTGGGCGCGCCTTCGTCGGGCTCGCCCGCGGCGGCTGGCTCGGCGAGCTCGGCGTCGACGAGCGTGGTGCCGTCAGTGCCGTCGCCGAGGCGGCCCGGGTGGTCACTGCGCTGCTCGCAGGCGACACGGCGGGAGTCGAAGGAAGCCGTTTCTCGTTGCCCGCCGGGGCGCACCTGCGCGACAGCCTCCCTCGCCGGCGCGTCCCGCTGATGATCGGCACCTGGGGACGCCGCCTCGCCGGCGTCGCCGGCGCGCTCGCCGACGAGGTGAAGATCGGCGGCAGCGCGAACCCGGACTTCGTCCCGGTGATGCGCCGCTGGATCGACGAGGGTGCTGCCAGCTCCGGGAACGGCCTCCCGGGCGCCTGCCAGGCCGGCGGCCCGAGCCGCGGCCCTGGCGTCGGGATCGTCGTCGGCGCGGTCACCGTCGTCGACGAGGACGGCGCCGCGGCGCGTCGCCGGGCCCGCCGGGAGGTGGCGATGTACCTCGACGTCGTCGGCGCGCTCGACCCCACCCTCGAGGTCGAGCCCGGCCTGCTCGATCACGTGCGCGCCGGCCTCGCCCGCGGCGACGCCGAGGTCGCTGCGGCGGGGATCCCCGACGAGCTGCTGGCACGGTTCGCCATCGCCGGCACACCCGACGAGGTCACCGAGCATGCCGCTGCCATCGTCGATGCCGGCGCCGAGCGCGTCGAGTTCGGCACCCCGCACGGGCTCACCGACGACGGCGGCGTGGCGCTGCTCGGGAGCCGGGTCCTCCCGCCGTTGCGTGCCGCCCTCGGGGTGGCGTCACGCTGAGATACAGCACAACAGCACGATCTCAGCCTCGGGCACCCCGGTCGGGACGGCGCGCGGCTCGGTGAGCCGAGGGCTGGGGCGCTCGGTGCGAGTCGGCGGGAACGGCGAGGCGTCCTTCCTCGAGCAGCCGGTCGCGCTCGGCGACCTCGGCGAGGCTGACCGCGCCGAGCACCTCGCGCAGCGCCGAGGTGGCAGCCGTCCAGGTCTCGTGCATCGGGCACACCGCCTCCCAATGGCACGGTCCGCTCGCCAGCGCGCAACGCTCGGCGCGCAACGGCCCCTCGGCGGCTTCGACCACCTCGAGCACCGAGACCTCGCTCGGGGCGCGCTCGAGACGGTAGCCGCCCTCCCGCCCGGCGCGAGAGCCGGCGATCCCGGCGCGAACGAGGTCGGCGAGGATCTGCGAGGCGAAGGTCGCCGGAACGCCGGTCTGCTCGACGACCTCGCGGATCTTCACGAGCGACCCGCTCTCGAGCGCCCGCGCCAGCACGATCGCCGACCGCACGACGTAGTCGCCGCGCTTGGACAGGGTGAGGTTCACGATCGTCGTCCCGCCGTGATGGAGAGGCCGTCTTCGAGGCTACTCGCTCGTTCCGAGCTGCTGCGATCGGCTGCCGGCCACCGCGGACCCGGGGAAGCCGACCCGCCGGCCCGGCCGCGCAGCACCGTTGGAGCGGCGACGGGATGCGCCTCGGTTCTGGCAGGTACATGCCACCTTTATCAGTGTGCTCTACCTCGAGCGCGGCACTTGACATATGTGCTGGTGGCACGCCACGATGAGCGGCCTGGACGCGAGAGGGAGGCAACCGTGGCCAGCGTCACGCCGGACGTGGTGAGGGGAGCGCGGCAGAGCTCACGCGTCGGCGCCGGCGAGCATGCGCACGGCGAGCGCAGCGGCCTGCTCCGTTGGTTGACCTCGACGGACCACAAGGTGATCGGGGCGAACTACATCGTCACCTCCCTCGTTCTCTTCCTCGTCGGCGGCGCGCTGGCGATGGTGATCCGCACCCAGCTCGCGTCACCGGACGCCACCGTGGTGACCCAGCACGCGTACAACATCCTGTTCACCATGCACGGCAGCATCATGATCTACCTCTTCGTCGGCCCCTTTGCCTTCGGCGGGCTCGCCAACTACATCGTCCCCCTCCAGGTCGGTGCGCCGGACATGGCCTTCCCGCGCCTCAACGCGCTCTCCTACTGGCTGTACTTGAGCGGCTCGCTGATCATGGTCGGCGGCTCGCTCACCATCGGGGGCGCAGCCGACTTCGGCTGGGTGGGCTACGCCCCGCTCTCCAACGCGGTCAACTCGCCCGGGGCCGGACCGGACATGTGGATCGTCGCCCTGCTGCTGACCGGCTTCTCGGCGATCTTCACCGGCGTCAACCTCGTGACGACGATCTTCTACCTGCGCGCCCCCGGGATGACGATGTTCCGCGTCCCGATCTTCACCTGGAACATGCTCGTCACAGGGATCCTCATCCTGATCGCCTTCCCGGTGCTCACCTCGGCCCTCATCATGCTGTGGTGCGACCGGCATCTCGGTACCCACATCTTCGAGGTCGCCGGCGGCGGCGTGCCCATCCTGTGGCAGAACCTGTTCTGGTTCTGGGGCCACCCCGAGGTCTACATCCTCGCGCTCCCCTTCTTCGGGATCGTCACCGAGGTCATCCCGGTCTTCTCGCGCAAGCCCTTGTTCGGCTACCGGACGATGATCTTCGCCACGATCGCCATCGGCGCCCTCTCGACCGGCGTCTGGGCGCACCACATGTTCACCACCGGAGCGGTCCTGCTGCCCTTCTTCAGCTTCATGACCTACCTCATCGCGGTGCCGACCGGGATCAAGTTCTTCAACTGGATCGGCACCATGTGGCGCGGCTCGGTCAGCTTCGACACCCCGATGCTCTTCGCGATCGGCTTTCTGCTCGTCTTCCTCTTCGGAGGGGTGACCGGGATCATCCTCGCCTCACCCCCGCTCGACTTCGCCACCCACGACACCTACTTCGTCGTGGCCCACTTCCACGAGGTGGTCTTCGCGCTCGTGCTCGCCGCCTTCGCCGGCATCCACTACTGGCACCCGAAGATGACCGGCCGCATGCTCCACGAGGGCCTCGGCAAGGCCTGCTTCTGGCTGATGCTCGCAGGTTCGTGCGTGATCCTGCTGCCGATGTACCTGGTCGGCCTGCACGGCATGCCGCGGCGCATCGCCGAGTACTCGATCGGCACGGGATGGACGGGGCTCAACCGGGCGACGACGATCGGCGCCTATCTCTTCGGCCTGGCCGTCGCCGTGTTCGCGGTCAACGTCGTGGTCTCCTGGCTACGCCCGGTCCCCGCAGACGACAACCCATGGGACGGCCACACCTTGGAGTGGGCGACGGCGTCGCCGCCTCCGTCGCACAACTTCACGTCCATCCCACGGATCCGCTCCGAGCGGCCGGTGTGGGACGTCAACCACCCGGACCACCCGCACGTCGGGCAGCAGCACGGCGACCCCGGGGCCCCGGGCAGGCCCGACCAGCCGGGCGGTCCGACGGCGCCGGATCGGCCGGCCGTGGAGCCCCAACCGGTCTGAATCGACCTTCCGTCGGGAAGGGTCAGTCGCGCACGCTCGAGCGTGTCAGTCCGCCGCCGCCGGTGAGCTTGGCCGCCACGGCGACGGGGACGACGGTGAGCACCAGCACGAAGGTCACGACGACGTTCACCTCGGGGAGCTGCTGGCCGAGGCGGATGGCGCCGAAGATCCAGATCGGCAGCGTGTTCTGCGCGCCGGCGGTGAACGTCGTGACGATCACCTCGTCGAAGGACAGCGCGAAGGCGAGCAGCGCTCCGGAGACGACTGCGGTGGCGATGGCGGGCAGCGTCACGAGCCGGAATGTCTGCAACGCGTTCGCTCCGAGGTCCATCGACGCCTCGACGAGCGAGCCCGACGTCCGCCGCAGGCGGGCGAGCACGTTGTTGTAGATGACCACGATGCAAAAGGTCGTGTGGCCGATGACGATGGTGACGAGGGACAGGTCGATCCCGGCGAAGGTGAAGAACGAGCGCAGCGCGAGTCCGGTGATGATGCCTGGCAGCGCGATCGGCAGCAGGAGGAACAGCGACACGGCTTCTCGGCCGAAGAAACGGAATCGGTGCACCCCGAACGCGGCGGCCGAGCCGAGCAGAAGTGCGAGTCCCGTGGCGAACAGGGCGGCCTGCACCGACAGCCACAGCGCCGAGCGGACGGCGGGGTCGTCCCAGGCGACGAGGAACCAGTGCGTCGTGACGTGGCGGATCGGCCAGCTCTCGATGTTCGAGCGGTCGAAGGCGAAGACCACGATCGTGGCGATCGGAACGAAGAGGAGGAGCAACACACCCGCCACCCACACGGCGAGAGCGACACGGGTCGCGCGCCCTTCCATCTACGACGCTCCGCCCGCGTCCGGCGGCGGTGCGGCGCGGCACACCGTCAGGCCCGGTGTCACCTACATCGCCTCGAAAGCCCCGAGGGCGCGAGCGCCGAGGAGGTAGGCCGTCATGATCAGGATCGGCACGAGTGCCAGCGCTGCGGCGAACGGCAGGTTGTTCGCGAGCCCGTTGACGTTGTCGTAGATCACGTTACCGATCAGGTTGGAACCGGGACCGACGAGCAGCGGGGTGATGAAGTCCCCGAGGGTGAGCGAGAACGTGAAGATCGACCCGGCGACCACGCCGGGCAAGGCGAGGGGCAGGATCACGCTTCTCAGCGTCCGGAGGTTGCGCGCCCCGAGGTCGGCCGACGCTTCGACGAACGAGTCCGGGATGCGCTCGAGGGCGCCGTAGACGGGAAGGATCATGAAGGGCAGCCAGAGGTAGGAGAACACGATCCACATCGCCCAGTTGTTGTAGGCGACGTTCGGGGAACCGAGTCCCAGGTGCTGAGTCGTCCAGTCCAAGGTGCCGTCCTTGCTCAGGATGGCAATCCACGCGAAGACGCGGGCGAGGTAGCTCGCCCACAGCGGCAGCAGCACGGCGACGAACAGGGCGCGCCGCAGTCGGGGCCCGGCGAGGCGAGCCATGAAGTACGCGAAGGGCAGCGCGAGGACGGCGTCGGTCACGGTTGCGGCTGCAGCGAGCCCGACGGTCCTCCCGACGATCTCGGGGATCGGCGCGTGGAACAGCGCCTCGATGTTGGTGAGCGACAGTTGGTGCTGCAGGTTGTTGGTGAACGAGTTCACCGTGAAGAACGCCGTGACGAGCATCGTCACGAGCGAAGCCAGGTAGATGACGAGGAACCAGGCAAGCGGGGCCGACAACGTGAGGACGGCCCGCAGCCACGTCCGCCGCCACAGCGCGGCAGACATGCGGGCCGCCCTCGGCCGTTGCCGGACCGGCGGTGAGGTGGTGGCGATCACGAGCGACCGGTCACGAGCGAGCTGCGCTGCATCCCGTCGCCCTCGGCACGCCCCGCGTCGCGCTCGATACGGTTCGGCCGGCACCGTTCGAGCGGGCGCGGTGCGAAGCGCTCATCCGGTGATGTCGGTCCAGGCGGTCACCCACTGCTGGAACGGGACGCAGTCGTCCTTGCCGTTGTCGCACTGCGCGAGCGGCGTCTTCCAGAACTTGATCGTCTTGAAGTAGGCATCGGGCTCGTCGGCATGCAGCGAGTGGCACGAGCCCTTGGCCAGCTTGTCCATCAGCGCGCACGTCTCGGAGTTCGCCGGCGTCTCGCCGTAGGAGGTCGCCTGCTCGGCCTGCACCTGCGGGGTGGAGATGTAGGCCAGCCACTTGTAGGCACAGTTCGGGTGAGGCGCCTTGGCGGCGAGCATCCAGGTATCCGCCCACCCGGTGGCCCCCTCGCTCGGGATCGTGTCGGCCACCTTGGCGCCCGCGGCCTGCAGCTGCCCGGTCTGATACGGCCAGGCCGCGCCGACGACGACCTCGTTGTTCTCGAAGAGCGTGATCTCGTCGGAGGCGAGGTTCCAGTACTTCTTGATGAGCGGCCGCTGCTGCTTGAGCAGGCTGACCGCGGCGTTGAACTGCGGCTGGGTCAGCTCGTACGGGTCGGTGATACCGAGGCTCTTGTCGTGCACCGAGAGGTACAGCGCCGCGTCTGCGATCTGGATGGGGTTGTTGGGGATCGTGATCTGCCCGGCGTACTGCTTGGAGTAGATCACCGACCACGAGGTCGGCGGGCTGTGGAAGGTCGTGGTCGAGTAGAGCAGGTCGTTCGGCCCGAACTGCAGCGAGACCCCGTAGTGCACCCCGTTGATGGTGTTGAACGCCGGGCTCTTGAGGAAGGGGTGGAACTCCTTCCAGGACGGGATCAGGTTGATGTTGACCGGCCGCACGTCTCCTCCGTAGATGAGGCGTAGGTCGGCGTCACCCGAGGCGGAGACCAGGTCGTATTGCCCGCCGCCACCGTTGGCCATGAGCGAGACCATCTCGCTCGAGGAACCGGCGTACTTGGCGTTGACCGTGCAGCCCGTCTGCTTTTCGAATGGCTTGACCCATTGCCGCTCGGCGTACCCCTCCCAGGCGATCAGGTTGAGCTGGCCCTCGCCCTTGCCGATCGAGGTCTGCGGCGCCATGTTCTGTGTCGGCGGCGTCGGCCCGCTCGACGCCTGGGTGCCCACGGCCGCTGCTGCGGCACCGCCTGCCAGGCCGACGAGCAGGGCCGGAAGTGCCAGGGTCAGCACCGCCGCGCTGCGTCGGCCGGATCGTCCTCGTCTCATGTCTCCTCCCTCTCTCCGGGACGGCCCGCGGGACCGTCGCTCACTCCGGGGCCTACGGCCCCGACCTCCGTTCGGCGGCCGTCGGCTGCGGTGCCCGTTCGGCCGCCGTCGGCCGCGGTGCCCGTTCGTCGGGCGTCGCTGCCGCTGGCCGAAGCACCGATCCGGAACGCCTGCTCGGGACGCCACGCAACGCGAACCCGCCGGCCGCGGACGGTGAAGACATCCGATGCAGCGGTCTCGAGGTTCTGGCGCACTGCGACGAGCCGGCCGCCGCCGTCGAGCTCGACGAGGTAACGCGTGACGACACCGAGATAGACCACCTCGGCGACTACGCCGTGCTCGAGGTGCGCCCCGGGCGGCGGCGCGTCGAGCTCGTCGAGCAGCAGGTGAACCTTCTCCGGCCGCACGGTGAGTCGCTCGCCCTCGCGGTCGATCAGGTTCGAGACGCCGATGAACCCGGCGACGAACTCCGTCGCCGGACGCTCGTAGAGCTCGATCGGCGACCCGACCTGCTCGATGCGCCCGCGGTCGAGCACCGCGACGCGGTCGCTCATCGTGAGCGCCTCTTCCTGGTCGTGTGTGACGTAGACGAACGTGATGCCGATCTCGCGCTGGATCCGCTTCAGCTCGGTCTGCATCTCCTGGCGGAGCTTCAGGTCCAGGGCACCGAGCGGCTCGTCGAGCAGCAGCACCTCGGGCTCGTTGACGATCGCCCGGGCGAGCGCCACCCGTTGGCGCTGGCCTCCGGAGAGCTGGACGGGCTTGCGATCCCCGAGTCCGGCCAAGCGCACCATCTCGAGCATCTGCTCGGCCCGGCGCCGCCGCTCCCGTCGCGGCACCTTTCGCACCTTGAGCCCGTACTCCACATTCTCGACGACGCTCAGGTGAGGGAACAGGGCATAGTCCTGGAACACCGTGTTCACGTCGCGGGCGTACGGCGGCTGGCGGGTGACGTCGACGCCGGCAAGCTCGACGGAGCCCTCGTCGGGGCGCTCGAAGCCCGCCACCACCCGCAGCAGCGTCGTCTTCCCCGAGCCGGACGGGCCGAGCAGGGTGAAGAACTCACCCTCGTCGATGTCGAGGTCGATGCCGTCGGCGGCGACCACCTGCCCGTACCGCTTGCGCAGCCCGCGCACCCGCACGGCAGGCTGGAGACGGGCCATCGCGGTAGGCCGTTCGAGCTCCGTGAGCGTTCGGCTCACGCTGGTCGCTTCCACACGGACCGGAAGGCTATTCCACGGCGACGGCACGCCTGAGATGCGACGTGAGAGCGACTCGCAAGGACGCGTAACTCGCCGCCGGACGGGGTAAGCGGCACGACGGCAACGGGAAGGACCCGGCGCGACAAGGAGGAACGTGTGAAGCAGGCCCAGGTCCACGAGCTGCTGTACCAGTCTCTCGAGACCGAGCTCGGCGGAGTCGAGATCTACGAGACCGCGCTGCGCTGCGTGAAGGACGAGGAGTTGCGCGAGGAATTGCGCCGTTACCACGAGCAGACGACTCGCCACGTCGAGCTGGTCGAAGGGCTGCTCGCCGCGTTCGGCCTCGACTCGAAGGCGGAGAGCCCGGGTCGCGAGGTCGTGCACCACATCGGAGCCTCGCTCGTGCGGGCGATGGAGATGGCGCTCGACGCCGGACCACCGGAAGCGGCGCAGCTCGTCGCGGTGGAGTGCGTCACCCTCGCCGAGACCAAGGACCACCTCAACTGGGAGCTGCTCGGGGAGGTCCGCAAGCAGCTCCGGGGCGAGCAGAAGGCAGCGGTCGACGCTGCCTACCAGGAGGTCGAGGACGAGGAGGACGAGCACCTGTACCACAGCACGGGCTGGGCCCGCGAGCTGTGGATCGACTCGCTCGGCCTTCCCGCCGTGCTGCCGCCCCCCGAGGAGCAGAAAGACGTCACGACCGCCATCGGAGCAGCGCGCGCCAAGGCGGCGCGGGAGAAGATGGCCTGAGGGCCGGAGGTTTGCCGGCAGCCGTGGCGAGGTAGCTCTGCGGTCGGGAAGTCCGCAACGGCGTTGCCAGAACAAGTCCGAGTCCGCGCTGCACCCTGAGAAGGCGTAGCGATCCCTCGGACGGCCACGCCAAGCCTCACCACAACCGACGACCCGATCCTGCCCCTCAGGACCGGTCCAGAGCAAAGGAGCAACCAGATGCTACTCGTACTCGCCTTCCTCATCGTCATCCTGCTGGCCGGGCTCGGCTTCGCCGTCCACCTGCTGTGGTGGATCGCTATCGCCGCCTTCGTGCTCTGGATCATCGGCTTTGCCCTCGGACGCGGCGAAAGCGCCGGACGGCACCACTTCTACGGGTGGTGAGGGCACTCACCCGCCGGTGAGCGAGCCGTCCACGGGGCACTCGGTCGCACTGCTGGTCCCGAAGAGGCACCGGTGATCCGGAAGATCCACACCGGCCCGCCCCCAGTCCCCGGGCGGGCCGGTGTGGGTGGGCAACCCTCGCGTTCAACCGTCGTCGGCGCCGGCGAGCTCCGCTGTCTCGTGGGGCAGCTCGCGGCGGGCGATCACGTGCACGTCGATGCCGACTTCGCCGGCGTCGCGGATGATCCGGCGCACGATCGAGCCTCCACCGGTGAGTTGTTGCCACCGGGTGCGCGCGCTCGACCCGATCACGATCTGGGTGATCTGATGCTCGCGGGCGAAGGCGATCATCGCGGCAGCCGGGTCGTCGCTCTGCACCTCGTTCCAGCGAGCGCCGAGGTTGACGGTCAGCTCGCGCAGGGCGTCGGCCGCCTTACGGTCGCGTGATTGGGTGCCCTCGCCACCGGTGACGTGCACCACGTCGAGCTCGCCCTTCACCCGAGATGCCAGGCGGGCGGCGCGACAGAGCAGCACGTCGGTCCCCGGAGCGGTGGTCACGCCCGCCATGATGCGTTCAGCCGTGTCCCACACACCTTTCGCTTGATGGCGGCGCAAGTGCTCGAGCAGTTCCTCTTCGGTCTCGTCGGCCAGGAAACGCAACGCAAGCTCGCGTAGCGCGATCAGGTTGTCGGTCTTGAAGAAGTGGGTGAGCGCCTGCGGGACCTTGTCCGGCGGATAGACGTTCCCGTGCAGCATCCGCCGGCGCAGCGCCTCGGGCGACGAGTCGACGAGCTCGATCTGGCCGGCCTTGCGCACCACCCAGTCCGGAACGCGCTCGCGCACCTTCGCGCCGGTCATCTGCTCGACGGCATCGGCGATGCTCTCGAGGTGCTGGATGTTGACGGTGCTCACGACGTCGATCCCCGCGTCGAGGATCTCGAGCACATCCTGCCAGCGCTTCTCGTGGCGGCCCGATCCCGGGACGTTGGTGTGCGCCAGCTCGTCGATCAGCGCCACCTTCGGGTGGCGGGCGAGCACGGCGTCGAGGTCCATCTCCTCGAAGCGGGTGCCGCGGTACTCGAGCACCTTGCGCGGCACCACCTCCAGCCCCCCGAGGAGAGAGGTGGTGAGGGGGCGGCCGTGCGTCTCGGCGAAGCCGACGACGACGTCGGTGCCCCGCTCGAGTCGACGGTGGCCCTCGCTCAACATGGCGTAGGTCTTGCCCACGCCGGCGGCGGCGCCGAGGTAGAGGCGGAAGTGCCCGACCGCCTCCACCGTCTCGGAGAGGTCGTCGTCGACCTCGGGATAGGTACCGAGCTGACGGTAGCGGCCGTCAGTGTTCATAGGAGACCTCCAGTCCCCGCTGGGACTCCGCAGCCGCTACCCGCGCCGGGCGGAGGGCCGGACCCGCCGCGTCCCCGGCGCCGCTCGCTCGACGAGCGCCGACTCCGGCAGCGCTCACCGGGGGCGGCGCGACGGGCAAGGTGAACACGAAGCGCGCCCCGCCCCCGGGCGCGCTCTCCACCCAGATCCGCTCGCCGTGCGCCTCGACGAAGGCCTTGGCGATCGCCAGGCCGAGACCGCCACGACCGCCCGCCTCTCGCCGATTGACCATCTCGAAGATGCTCACCCGTTCCTCGAGCGCGACACCCGGGCCGCGGTCCCGTACGGACACCTCGAGCTTACGATCGTGCCCGCGCCGCGCCGACACGGTGACGGGGGTGCCGTCCGGGGCGTAGCGCAGGGCGTTGTCGATCAGGTTGGCGAGGACCTGGCAGACGAGCACCGGGTCGGCGTCCGCGCCGGGCAGGTCGGCGGGGATCTGCCGGTGCAGCCGCGCCAGGTCGGACGAGGAGCCGAGCACCGAGACGGCGTCGTCGATCAGCTGGTCCAGGGACGCCTCGCTGCGACGTAGCTCGAGCGTCCCCGACTGGATGCGGGTCATGTCGAGCAGGTTGGCGACGAGCCGGTCGAGGCGGTCCGCCTGCACGTCGACGAGGCCGGCGAGCTCGCGGACGTCGTCCGGGCTCAGCTCCGAGCCGGTCTCGAGCAACGTCGAGGTCGAGACCTTGATCGTCGCGAGCGGCGAGCGCAGGTCGTGCGAGACGGCTCCGACGAGTGACCGGCGCAGCCGGTCGACCTCCTCGAGCAGGTGAGCCCGCACCACCTGCTCGCGCAGCTGGCCGCGCTCGAGAGCCAGGGCGAGGTGGTTGGTGAAGGCGCGCAGCAGGTCGAGCTGGTCCCGGCCGACCGCCAGGCCCCGCAGCGCGAGCAGGCCGATCGCCTCGCCCGACGCGGCGAGCGCCAGGACCTGGATCTCGCCGCGGCCGACGACGGCGGCCTCCATGCTCACCGGACCGGGCACGTCGGCAGCGAGGCGCTCGAGCTCCTGCTCGGAGATGGGCTGGCCGGCCGAGGCGACGAGCGACAAGCGCCCACCGACGGGCAGTAGCAGCGCCGCCCCCTCGAGGTCGAAGGCCTGGAGGGCCGTGGTGACGATCCGCTCGAGCAGGTCGGGCATGGGCGCCTCGCGCACGAGCAGCTCGGACAGGTCGAACAGCCGGCGCACCTGCGCCGCCCGAGCCTGCGCGTCGGAGCGTGCACGGTCGACCTGCGCGACCACCCGGGCGACGAGCACCATCACCACCAGGTAGACCCCGAGCGCGGCCCAGTCCTCCGCGGCGCCGACGCGCAGGGTGTAGTAGGGCTTGACGAACACGAGGTCGTAGACGAGAAACCCGCACACCGTGGCGGCGAGCCCGGCGACGAACCCCCCGCGGGCGACGCCGACGACCACCGGCACGACGAGCACGAGGGCGATCGTCGCCGCGCTCAGGTGAGCCCGCAGCGGCAGCAGCAACGCCGCTACCACCGCCACCGCGACGACCGACCACAGCACGCCCGCGATCGCGGGATGTCTCGCGCGGCCATGGTTCACGCCGTCATTCTCCCACCGCTGGTCGACGAGGGTGCCGGCGCGTGTTGACGAATGATTTACGGCATGCGGCGTGGCGTTGAGGTTCTGTTGACACGCCCAGGAGCACGATGACGCCATGGGTGACTTCCTGACCGTGCTCGGCATCATCGCCTTCGCCGCCGTGATGCTCGGCCTCATCTGGGCGCTGGACCGGGTATGACCGCCGTCCAGGCGCTCCTGCTCGCCGTGTCGATCGTCGTCTTCATCTACCTCGGCGTGGCCATGTTCAAGCCGGAGTGGTTCTAGTCATGGGCTTCTTCTGGACGATCGTCGCGCTGGTCGTGGTCCTCGGCCTCGCCTGGCGCTACCTCGGCTCCTACATGGAGGCGGTGTTCGACGGCCGGGTGCACTGGCTCGGCTTCGTCGAGCGGCCGATCTACTGGATGCTCGGCACCAGTCCCGAGCAGGAGCAGAGCTGGAAACGCTACGCCGGCGTCGCTCGTCGTGTTCTCCGCCGTCTCGATCGGCATCACGTACCTGCTGCTGCGCATCCAGGGGAGCCTGCCGCTCAACCCCCAGCACTTCGGCGCCGTCGGCGACGGCGCTCTCGTTCAACACCGCTTCGTCCTTCGTCACCAACACGAACTGGCAGAACTACGGCGGCGAGGACGACGATGTCGTACTTCTCGCAGATGGCCGCGCTGACCGTGCAGCAGTTCGTCTCGCCGGCCGTCGGCATCGCCGCCGCGATCGCCATGGTGCGCGGCTTCTCGCGCCGCGGCTCGGCGACGATCGGCAACTTCTGGGTCGACGTCACCCGCTGCCTGCTCTACATCCTGCTGCCGATCGCCTTCGTCTTCGGCCTCGTCTTCGTCGGTCAGGGGGCCGTCGACACCCTGGCCGGGACGGCGAGCTTCCACGACGTGCTGAACGGCGTGTCCCAGACCATCGCCCGCGGCCCGATCGGCTTCATGGAAGCGATCAAGCAGCTCGGCACCAACGGCGGCGGCTTCCTCGACGCCAACTCGGCGACGACCTTCGAGAACCCCACGGGACTGACCAACTTCCTCTCGATCGTTCTGCTGCTCTGCATCCCCTTCGCCCTCACCTACACCTTCGGCAAGATGGTCGGCAGCGTCAGGCACGGGGTCGCCCTGCTCGGCGCGATGGTGATCATCTTCGGCTCCTGGGTCGCCTTCACGTCCTACGCCGAGCACCAGTCGAACCCCGCGGTCGCCCAGGCCGGCGTGCGTGCAGACTGCCGGGAACACCGAGGGCAAGGAGGTCCGCTTCGGCGACACGACGACGGCGCTGTTCGGCGTCGCCTCGACCAACACCTCGACCGGTTCGGCCGACGCCTCCTACGACCCGTTCACCCCGATCGGCGGGATGGGCCTGCTCACCGGCATGATGCTCGGCGAGGTCACACCCGGAGGCACGGGCAGCGGGCTGTACACGATCCTCATCTACGCGATCATCGCCGTGTTCATCGGCGGGCTGATGATCGGGCGAACACCGGAGTACCTGGGCAAGAAGATCCAGGCGAAGGAGATCAAGCTCGCCGGCCTCGGCTCCCTCGTGATGCCGATCATCGTGCTGGTCTTCACTGCTGTCGCGGTGTCGATCCACGCCGGACGCGCCGGCCCGCTCAACGCAGGCCCGCACGGCTTCACCGAGATCCTCTACGGCCTCACCTCGCAGGGGAACAACAACGGCTCGGCCTTCGACGGGCTCACCGGCAACACCACCTTCTACAACGTGATCGGTGGGGTCGACATGCTGCTCGGCCGCTTCGGGATCATGATCCCCGCCCTCGCACTCGGCGGCGTGCTCGCCGCCAAGCAGCGTGGTGCCCGCCTCGCTCGGGACGTTCCGCACCGACAACGGCATGTTCGTCGGGCTCGTGATCGGCGTGATCATCATCATCGGCGGACTGACCTTCTTCCCCGCGGTCGCGCTCGGGCCGATCGCCGAGCAGCTGTCCCACCGACCTCTTCTGATGGAGACGCCTTCGATGGACAAGCCGGAAGCGCCGGACGGGCAGCAGGGCGTCCCTGTGGTGCCGGTGACGGTCGCCCCGCCCGAGCCCGCTGGGCCGGGCCGCCCGAACGCTGCGGGCGGCGGCGGTCAGCCGCCCGTCGCCCACGGCGTCGCCGAGTCGCGAGGCCTCTTCGACCGCGAGATCCTGGGACAGGCGTCGGTCGGAGCGTTCAAGAAGCTCGACCCGCGCGTCCAGGTGAGGAACCCGGTGATGTTCGTCGTCCTCGTCGGGACGGTGATCACCTTCATCGAGTCGATCGCCAAGGGCGGGATCTTCTTCTGGAGCATCACGATCTGGCTCTTCCTCACCGTGATCTTCGCCAACTTCGCCGAGGCCATGGCCGAGGGGCGCGGCAAGGCACAGGCCGAGACACTCCGCCGGATGCGCTCGGAGACCGAGGCGCGCCGGCTCAACGCCGACGGCACCGAGACCCGCATCGCCGCCGCGCTGCTCGCCAAGGGCGACCGCGTCGTGTGCGAGGCAGGCGACCTCATCCCCTCCGACGGCGAGATCATCGAAGGCGTCGCCTCCGTCGACGAGTCGGCGATCACCGGCGAGTCTGCTCCGGTGATCCGCGAATCGGGCGGCGACCGCTCGGCGGTGACCGGCGGCACCCGGGTGCTCTCCGACCGGATCGTCGTCGAGATCACCGCCGAACGCGGGCACACCTTCCTCGACCGGATGATCGGCCTCGTCGAGGGCGCCAACCGGCAGAAGACACCGAACGAGATCGCGCTCACGATCCTGCTCGCCGCGCTCACCATCGTCTTCCTGCCCGTGGTCGTGGTGCTCCAGCCGTTCGGCCACTACTCCTCGCTCGTCACCGGCCACGGCGGCGGAACGGTCAGCGTCGTGATCCTCGTCGCGCTCCTCGTCTGCCTCATCCCGACGACCATCGGGGCGCTGCTCTCGGCGATCGGCATCGCCGGGATGGACCGCCTCGTCCAGCGCAACGTGCTGGCGATGAGCGGGCGCGCCGTCGAGGCCGCCGGCGACGTGCAGACCCTGCTGCTCGACAAGACGGGCACGATCACCCTCGGCAACCGCATGGCGTCGGAGTTCTACCCGGTCGGGCGGTCACACCGAGTTCGACGTGGCCGACGCTGCCCAGCTCGCCTCGCTCGCCGACGAGACGCCCGAGGGCCGTTCGATCGTCGTGCTGGCAAAGGAACGCTTCAACATCCGCGAGCGCGACCTCGGAGTGGACCACGTCTTCGTCCCCTTCACCGCCACGACGCGGATGTCCGGGCTCGACTTCGACGGGCGCCACATCCGCAAGGGAGCGGCAGACTCGGTGAAGCGCTGGGTCGTCGAGCAGGGCGGCGCGGTGCCTGGGGACCTCGACCCGATCGTCGAGCGCGTCTCGAAGGCCGGATCGACGCCGCTCGTCGTCACGGACGGGCCGCTGATCCTCGGCGTGATCGAGCTCAAGGACGTCGTCAAGCAAGGCATCCGTGAGCGTTTCGCCGAGATGCGGGCGATGGGGATCCGCACGGTGATGATCACCGGCGACAACCCGCTCACCGCGGCGGCGATCGCGGCGGAGGCCGGCGTCGACGACTACCTCGCCGAAGCCACACCCGAGGCGAAGATGGCCCTCATCAAGACCGAGCAGGAAGGCGGCAAGCTCGTTGCGATGACGGGCGACGGGACCAACGACGCCCCCGCCCTCGCCCAGGCCGACGTCGGCGTGGCGATGAACACGGGCACGACGGCGGCGAAAGAGGCCGGCAACATGGTCGACCTCGACTCCAACCCGACGAAGCTGCTCGACATCGTCGAGATCGGCAAGCAGTTGCTCATCACGCGGGGCTCGCTCACGACCTTCTCGATCGCCAACGACGTCGCCAAGTACTTCGCGATCATCCCCGCGCTCTTCGTCGCCATCTACCCGCAGCTGAACGATCTCAACATCATGCGCCTGCACAATGCCCAGAGCGCCGTGCTCTCTGCGGTGATCTTCAACGCCCTCGTCATCGTCGCCCTGATCCCGCTCGCCCTTCGCGGGGTGCGGTTCCGGGCGATGAACGCGACGGCCATCCTGCGGCGCAACGTCTTCATCTACGGCATCGGAGGCATCATCGCCCCGTTCATCTTCATCAAGCTGATCGACCTCATCCTCACCGCAACGGGGGGCTACTGATGCTCGTCCACCTCCGCCGCTCGATCGTCTTCGCGCTGATCTGCCTGGTGGTGTTCGGGCTCGCCTACGGCTTCGTCGGTGTCGGGTTGTCGCAGGCGCTCTTCGGTCACCAGGCCAACGGCTCGCTGACGGCGAACGGCTCGACGCTGATCGGCCAGAACTGGACCGGTCCGGCCTGGTTCCACGGTCGGCCCGACGACGCCGGGCCGTACGCGGCGTCGAAGACCTCCCCCGGTGGCGACAACCCGCTCGTCGCCAACGGCCATCCCGGCGAGTCGGCCGCGACCAACCTCGGGCCCCACTCCCAGACCCTCTACGAGAACACCAAGGCCCTCGTCGCCTACTGGCACTCGATGGGCGTGAACCCGACCCCCGACCTCGTCACGACCTCCGGCAGCGGCTACGACCCCGATATCACGCCGCAGGACGCGATCGCCCAGATCCCGATGGTCGCCAAGGCGCGCCACCTCTCGCCGGCGACGCTGCGCGCGCTCATCACCCGTGAGACCAACGGCGAGCAGCTCGGCTTCCTCGGCGGGAGCTACATCGTCGTCCTGCAGCTGAACGAGGCGCTCGCCGAGCTGCGACCCTGAGGAGCTGCCGAGTCAGTTCCGCTCGGGCGAGGTGACGAGCTCGTAGCCGATCCCGGGATGCGTGCGGATCACCGCCCCGCGCTCGTCGCCGAGCTTGCGGCGCAACCGGTGCGCGTACACGCGCAGGTAGTGCGCCTCGGAGTCGTACTCCGCCCCCCAGATCTCGTGCAGCAGCATCTGGTGGGTGCAGACCTTTCCGGCGTGACGGGCGAGGTAGGCGAGCAGGTCGAACTCTTTGCCGGTGAGCTCCATCGCCTCGCCGTTGAGCGTCGCGCTGTGGTGGACGAGGTCGACCTCGAGCGCGCCGAGGGCGAGCACCTCCTCGCCGCTCTGGCCGCGGTCGGCGCTGTGGCGCAGCGCGACGCGCAGGCGGGCCTCGAGCTCGGCCATCGAGAAGGGCTTGGTGACGTAGTCGTCGGCGCCGCCGTCGAGGGCGGCCACCTTGCGGCTCTCGCTGCCCGCCGCGGAGAGCACGATGATCGGCACCTGCGACCAGCCGCGCACGCGCCGGCAGACCTCGAGCCCGTCCTGGTCGGGCAGCCCCAGGTCGAGCACGACGACGTCGGGCTGGAGCAGCGCCACCTGGGCAAGGCCTTCCTCGCCGGTACGGGCCACCCCGACGTCCCAGCCGTGGGCACGCAGCCCGATGCGCATCGCCCGCAACAACGCGAGATCGTCGTCGACGACGAGAACACTGCGACCGGGCTCGCTCACGGAACTGCCTCCGCCCGCAGCGTACCGGGTGGCACGCGATCGCTCCTCAGCGCGACGAGCCGGCCAGCAGCGCAGCGAGCTTGGCTGCCTGCCACTGCCGTTCGGCCCGCTCGCCGGCGACGCCAGCCGAGTCGCGGGCCGCCTGGCGGGCATGCCGGGCGGCGAGCATCGCGCTCGTCCACGCCGGCTCGTACCGGAGGGTGTGGGAGCCGACCTCGGCGGCGCCGAGCGGCGTCGAGACGAGGACCGAGTGGCGCGTCACCTCGTCGAGCTGCCCCTCCGCCGCCCGATGCTCCTCGGATTCCTCGGCGCGGTCCTCGACGCCGGTGTACAGGTGTGGCAGCACGTGGTGGCGGAGCGCCTCGATCGCCGCGAGCACCGAGTCGACGAGCGGCGCGACCGTCTCGTAATCCGGGTCGTCGAGGACGTCCAGGTCACGGCGCTCGTCGTCGAGGATGACCTCTTGCTCGAGGCCGGCTAGCTCCCGCTGCTCGCGCTCGAGCCGGCGCAGCGCCGACAGCCGGGCGAAGTATCCCAGATGCTCGTGGCGGCCCGTCCCACCATCAGCGACGGCGCGTCGGGCGTCGGACAGCACCTGCGCCAGCGTGATGCCGCCCGGCAGGGTCACCGACGCGGCGTCGCCGAGCACGTGCTCGGCGCAGTCGATGGCGAATCCGCACGCGACGGTCGGGTCCCAGGCACAGCGCCGCAGCAGGCGCGCCGCCCTCACCCTCGCCACGCCGTTCCCCTCGCCGTCGCCCGCCGGGGCGGCCGGCTCGAGCGGCTCGGCCTGGCAGATCCACTCATCGAGGGCGTCGAGCAGCGCGGCGGGCCGGCGCAGCACGAGGCCCTCGTCGCGGCGCGTCTCCTGCACCATGCCGTGCTGGGGCACGGACCAGCTCACACGGCCGCCGGGCTCGTACTGCACGCCTCCAGTGTCGGTCGCCACGTACCAGCCCTCGTCAGCCACGACCGACAGCATGTCACCGGCAGTCGCGGCCGGTGCGGTGCAGCGACGTGCCGGCAGGGCGGCGCCGCTGTTTCGTTGCGGCGACGCCGTGCCGTCACGGCGCCCCGCGCCAGCACGCCAGCAGCGCCAGCAGCGCCAGCAGCGCCAGCAGCGCCAGCCTGCGCCTACTCCTCCTCGTTGTTCACCGGCGCAACGGCTGCCACCACCGCCCCGTCCTCGAGGTTCATCACCCGCACGCCCGTGGCGTCCCGCCCCTGGGCAGCGATCTCGCGTACCGGCATGCGGATCACCGTGCCGGTGGAGGACACGATCAGCAGCTCGTCGTCGAGGGACGCCATCAGCGCCGAGACGACGTAGCCGCGACGCTGGGTGAGGCGAATGCCGCGCACGCCCTGGCCGCCACGACCCTGAGCGCCGAAGTGCTCGAGCTTGGTGCGCTTGCCGTACCCGGCGTCGGTGACGATCAGCAGGTCGACGTCGGGCCGGCTGACGTCGCTCGCGACCACCTCGTCGCCGGCGCGCAGCCGCATCCCGCGCACGCCCGCGGCGCTGCGGCCCATCGGCCGCACATCGGACTCCGAGAAGCGGATCGTCATGCCCTGCCGGGTCACCATGAACACGTCGTCGGAGCCGCTCGTCGGCAGGACGCGAACGAGCTCGTCGCGCTCGATTGAGCAGCAGGGCGATCAAGTCCCTCGCGCCGGGAGCGGTCGTACTCCGAGAACGCGGTCTTCTTCACCTGGCCGGACTTGGTCACGAACATCAGGTACTGATCGGGGTCGAACGAGCGCGTGCTCACGACCTGCTGGATCGTCTCCCCGGGCTCGAGGGCGATCAAGTTGACGATCGGGGTCCCCCGAGCCGTGCGCTCCTTCATCGGGACCTCGTGGGCGCGTAGGCGGTACACCTTGCCGCGGTTGGAGAACAGGAGCAGGTGGGCGTGCGCGGTGGTGTGCACCACCTCCGCGACGAGGTCCTCCTCGCTGAAGGCGCGTCCCCTGCACGCCGCGCCCGCCGCGGCCCTGGGTGCGGAAGGCGTCTGCGGCGACGGCTTTCACGTAGCCGGCGCGGGTGAGCGTCACGACGAGCGGCTCGTCGTCGATCAGATCCTCGGTGCCGATCTCGCCCGGGTCGTGCACGATCGCGCGTCCGGCGCCCGTCGGCGAAACGCTCGCGCACCGCGGCGAGCTCGCTCGAGATGACACCACGCAGGCGGCCATCGTCGGCGAGGATCGCCTCGAGCTCAGCGATCGTCTCGCGTAGCTGCGCGATCTCTTCCTCGAGCTCGGCGCGCCCGAGCCGGGTGAGGCGGCCGAGCGTCATGTCGAGGATGTGCGTCGCCTGCTCCTCGCTGAACTCGAAGGGTGTCGGCCATCAGGTTCGGCGCGCGCTTCAGGCCGGTCCGCCGAGGCGCGGATCGTGGCGATCACCTGATCGAGCATGTCGAGCGCCTTGAGCAGGCCCTCGACGATGTGCGCCCGGGCGCGGGCACGTCGCAGGCGGAACTCCGAGCGGCGGGTGACGACGACGACCTGGTGGTCGATGTAGGCGCGCAGGGCGTCGGCGAGGTTGAGCAGCCGCGGCACGCCGTCGACGAGGGCGAGCATGTGGATCGGCGAACGAGCGTCTGCAGCGGCGTCTGCTTGTACAGGTTGTTCAGCACGACGTTGGCGTTGGCGTCGCGCTTGAGGTGGATGACGAGACGCGGCTTGCCGCCCGAGGAGTCGTCCTGCACGTCGGAGATCCCGGCCAGCTCGCCCGACTCGGCCAGCTCGCCGATTCGCTCGGCGATCGTGTCGACGGCGGACTGGTAGGGGATCTCGGTGACCACGATCTGCTGGCCGCCCGAGCGCGTCTCGACGATCTCCGCGACCGAGCGCAGCCGCACCGAGCCGCGGCCGGTTCGGTAGGCGTCCATGATCCCCTGGCGGCCGAGGATGAGCGCGCCGGTCGGGAAGTCCGGGCCCTTCACGAACTGCATCAGCTCGTCCGGCCCGGCCTCGGGGTGGTCGATCAGGTGGCGGGTCGCGTCGATGATCTCGCCGAGGTTGTGCGGCGGGATGTTCGTCGCCATGCCGACGGCGATGCCCTGGGAGCCGTTGACGAGCAGGTTGGGGAAGCGCGCCGGGAGGACGACGGGCTCCTCGTCGGAGGCGTCGTAGTTCGGGACGAAGTCGACGGTCTCCTCGTCGATCCCCTCGAGCAGGGTCATCGCCAGCGGGGCGAGGCGGCACTCGGTGTAACGCATCGCCGCCGGGCCGGCGTTCGGGCCGGGGGCGCCGAAGTTGCCGTGGCCGTCGACGAGGGGGTGGCGCAAGCTGAACTCCTGCACCATCCGCGCCAGCGCGTCGTACAACGCGAGGTCGCCGTGCGGGTGGAAACGCCCCATCACGTCGCCGACCACCTTGGCGCACTTGACGTGCGGGCGGTCGGGTCGGTGGTTTTGGTCCCACATCCCGTACAAGAGCCGGCGATGTACCGGCTTGAGGCCGTCGCGCACGTCCGGCAGCGCGCGCGAGACGATGACCGACATCGAGTACTCGAGGAACGAGCGCTCCATCTCGAGCTGGATCTCGATCGGCTCGATCGCGCCGAGCGCGCTCCCCGTCGTCGCCGCCGGCCGGCGGCATGCGGTCCTCAGGTGGTGCCATCTCGCGTGTCAGCTCCTTCTTTCACGAGCCATGTCAGCTCGTGGACCCCGGTGTGTTACATATCCGTGTGCGTCGTGCAACGGCACGACGCAGCTGCCCTGCGGCCGTCAGATGTCGAGGAACCGGACGTCCTTGGCGTTCTGCTGGATGAATCGGCGGCGCACCTCGACGTCGTCGCCCATGAGCACCGAGCAGACCTCGTCGGCGATCGTCGCCTGCTCCATCGAGATCTGCAGCAGCGAGCGCTTGGAGGGGTCCATCGTCGTCGCCTTGAGCTCTGCGAAGTCCATCTCGCCGAGGCCCTTCAGGCGCTGGAACTCCTTGCTGTGGTTGGGGTGCTCGGCAAGAAAGCGCGCCCTCGCGGCGTCGTCCTTCAAGTACACCTTGGAGTTCCCCACGAGCGTCGAGTACAGCGGCGGCTGCGCTGCGTAGACGAAACCACCTTCGATGAGCGGTCGCATCTGGCGCAGGAAGAACGTCAGCAGCAGCGTTCGGATGTGGGAGCCGTCGACGTCGGCGTCGGCGAGGATGATCACCTTGTGGTAGCGGATCTTCGCCGTGTCGAAGTCCTCGGCCACGCCGGCGCCGATGGCGAGGATGAGCGCCTGGATCTCGGCGTTCTTCAGCATCTTGTCGAGCCGCGCCTTCTCGACGTTCAAGATCTTGCCCCGGATCGGCAGGATCGCCTGGGTGCGCGGGTCGCGGGCGTCGCGCGCCGAGCCACCGGCGGAGTTCCCCTCGACGATGAACAGCTCCGAGACCCGGGCGTCGCGCGACGAGCAGTCGACGAGCTTGCCCGGCAGGCCGCCGCCGCCCATCGCGCTCTTGCGCCGCGTCAGGTCGCGCGCCTGGTTGGCAGCCTGACGCGCCCGGCTGGCGAGGATCGCCTTGCTGACGATCTGGCCGGCCTCCTTGGGGTTCTCCTCCAGCCATTCGGCAAGCTTCTCGTTCGTGGTCCGCTCGACGAGCGAACGGATCGACACGTTGCCGAGCTTGGCCTTGGTCTGGCCCTCGAACTGCGGGTCGCGCAGGCGGACCGAGACGATCGCGGTCAGTCCCTCGCGGATGTCGTCGCCGGAGAGGTTGGCGTCGGTCTCCTTCAACACCTTGCGGTTCCGGGCGTACTTGTTGACCACGTTGGTCAGCGCCTTGCGGAAGCCCTCCTCGTGCATCCCGCCTTCAGAGGTCGAGATGCCGTTGGCGAAGGAGTGGATGCTCTCGTAGTACGTGGTGTTCCACTGGAGGGCGACCTCGACCTCCTGGTTCTCCTCGGCACCGGAGAAGTAACCGACCTTCTTGAACAGCGACTCCTTGGACTCGTTGAGATGACGCACGAAGTCCTGGATGCCGCCGGAGTACTTGAAGGTCTCGTCGTGGCGCGAGTCGGGCCGCTCGTCGCGGAAGCGGATCTCGAGCCCGCGGTTCAAGAAGGCCATCATCTGCAGCCGCTCGAGCACCGTCTGGGCGCGGAAGTCGACCTCGTCGAAGATCGTGGCGTCGGGCCAGAACGTCACGGTGGTGCCGGTGCGCCCCCGCGGCGAGGGCCCGACGGGCGTGAGCGGGCCGGTCGGGCGGCCGCCGTCGACGAAGGACATCGCGTAGCGCGTCCCGTCACGGTCGATCTCGAGCTCGAGCCGGCGCGAGAGGGCGTTGACCACCGAGACACCGACACCGTGCAGTCCGCCGGAGACCTTGTAGCCGGAGCCACCGAACTTCCCACCCGCGTGCAGCTTGGTGAGCACGATCTCGGCGGCCGACTTTCCCGGGTCGCTCGGGTGGGGCCCGACCGGGATGCCACGACCGTTGTCGGTGACGCGACAACCCCCGTCGGCGAGCACGGTGACGTCGATGCGCGTGCCGTAGCCCTGCATGTGCCTCGTCGACGGCGTTGTCGACGACCTCCCAGACGAGGTGGTGCAGGCCTGAAGCCGACGTCGACCCGATGTACATGCCGGGCCGCAGACGGACCGGCTCGAGCCCCTCGAGGATGGAGATATCCGCGGCCTCGTAGGACGTGGACTCAGCCTCTTCCTCGGGTTCCTCGACGGTTAGGTTCAGTGCCACAGGGCGCGCCTCCTCGGCTGCGTCGTTTCGATGCGGGCCGGAGCCGACGGCGATGCCCGTCGAGGGACGCGACCAAACGTGCTCTCATTCTAGGCCGAGGGTGCCTCGGACGATGACTTTGCAGCGGTTGGCGACGGGGGCCCCGGCGCAGCGAGCCAGGCCTGCGAGCAGGTCGGACGAGCGGAATCCCAGCTCGGCCACGAGGCCCGGCTCGTCGACCGCGACGACGAGGACGTCGCCCTCGACGCGCACCGGGCGCGCGTGGCGGGCCAGCTCGGCGCCGGCGACTGCCGGCCAGCAGGCCACCACGGCGACCAGCGGCCCGAGGGCCAGCCCGGCGCCGGGGGGCAAGGAGCCCGGAGCCGGCTCTACGCCCGGCGGTCCGGGCCGCGGCGCGCCGGCCGCGGCGCCGGCCCCACCTCCGGCCGGAGCGCCGTCTCGCGAGCGCGAGCCGAGCCCGTGCTCGACGAGGCGGCGCTGGACGATGCCACGCTGGGCGAGCCATCCGTTGACGGCCTCCCCGATCGATCGCCCGGGCGGAGCGGCCGCGTCGGGCCCGTCCCCGGGCGGTGGCGACGCTCGGCGACGCGCTGTCACCGCAGCGAGCCGGCGTCGAGCGACACGACGAGCCCGGCCTGAAGGCCAGCGGGGAGGGGACCGGCGGTGGTGAGCACAGCCTGACCGGGTGGCAGCTCGCCGGCGAGCGCCGCCGAGGTCGTCTCGTCGAGCTCGGAGAAGGCATCGTCGAGCAGCAGGACCGGCCGCGTGCCGGTCAGCTCCTCCACCAGCCGGTGCGACCCGAGGCGCAACGCCAGGGTGACGGCTCGCTGGCGGCCCTGTGACAGCCTGGTGCGGGCATCGAGGTCGTCGAGCGAGATCAGCAGCTCGTCGCGCTGCGGTCCCACCCCGGTCACGCCCCTACGCAGGTCCTCCTGCCGGCTGCGAACCAGCGCCGCGGCGAGCTCACCGGCAAAGGAGCGCTCGTATGCCAGGCGCAGCTTGCCGGGCAGGCCGGTCAGGCGGTGGAAGGCCTCGGCGGCGGCCGGGCCGAGGCGCTCGACGAGGCGCTCGCGCGCCAGCACGAGCTCGTCGCCGGCAGCGGTGAGCTGTGCGTCCCAGACGTCGAGCGTGGCGAGCACCTCCGGTGTCGCCTTCCCGGCGGCCTGCCGCAGCAGGGTGTTGCGCTGGCGCAGCACGCGCTCCACCGTCTGGCGCGTCGCGCCGAGGCGCGGCTCGGTGCTCTCGAGGACGTCGTCGAGCAGCTCCCGCCGGCCGGCTGGACCGCCTTTCACGAGCACGAGGTCATCGGGAGTGAACAGGGTGACGCGCAGCGACTCGAGCAGGTCGGTGCTGCGGCGCAGCGGCTGGCGGTTGACCAGCACCCGATCGCGCCGCGGCGGCGCGATCTCGATCTCGGTGAGCACCCGCCGCCCAGCGGCGTCGAGCTCGAGCCGCAGCACGGCGCGCTCGGTGCCGTTGCGCACGAGCGCCTCGCGGCCCGCGGCGCGAAAGGAGCGGGCGATCGAGGCGTAGGCGATCGCCTCGAGCAGGCTCGTCTTCCCCGCGCCGTTCTCGCCGCGCACGACGGTGAGGGCGCCGGGGACGGGCTCGAAGGCGAGCTCGGCGAGGTTGCGAAAGTCCGTGAGCTCCAGGCGGCGGACGTCGGTCAGCTCACCCTCACCGGCATCAGCAGATAGCGGTAGTCGTCCTCGCCCTCGCCGCGCACCGTCGCCGGCTTGGTCCCGTCGATCACCTCGAGCACGACGCGCTCGGAGCGGATCGCCTCGACGCCGTCGAGCAGGTAGCCCGGGTTGAACGCCACGGTCAGCTCCTCGCCCTCGAAGCTGCCGTCGATGTGCTCGACGGCCTGGCCCGTCTCGGCCGTGAGCACCCGCAGCTCGGCACCCTCGGGCGCAAAGGTGATGCGCACCGGCGTGGCGGCGTCCTTGGAGTCTCGCACCATCAGCCGGACACGGCGCAGCGCGGCGGTCAGCTCCTCGCGCCCGGCAGTCAGGGCATTGGGGTAGGACGCCGGGATCAGCCGCTCGTACTGCGGGAACGCGACGCGCAGCAACCGGGTGGTGAGCCGGGTCGAGGCGAGGTCGAACACCGCGTCGAGCTCGCTGTGGCGAAAGACGAGCTGGCGCTCCTCGCCGCCGCCCGAGCTGGCGCGACCCGTCGTTCCCGTGCCGCTCGAGCCGGCCGTGGCGTGCTCGGCCGACCCGCCCGAGCCCGAGGGGCCCGAGCCGGAGGTCGAGCCCGAGGCGCCGGGAGCCGAGCTCACCAAGCGCTGGATCTCCACGAGCGCCCGCGCCGGGACGAGCACTTCGGACCCGGGGTCGAGCGCGCTCACCCCGTCGAGGTCGCGGTAGGCGAGCCGGTAGGAGTCCGTGGCCACCAGACGCAGACCGGTCTCGGTCGCCACCATCAGCACGCCGGTCAGCTGCGGGGCGCGGGAGTCGTCGGTGAGGGCGGCGCGCACGACCTGGCGCAGGCCTTCGGCGAACAGTTGAGCGGGCAGCGTGATGCCCTCCCCCTCGGGCGGGCCGAGGCGGGTGATCGCCGCCCCGACCGGCACGCGCACCGTGAACTCCGCACGCCCTGAGCTGAGCCGCGCCTCCTCGTCGTCGGCGAGGAAGGTCACCGTGCCGGGCTCGAACGAGCGGACGATCTCGGTGACGAGCCGCGACGGGACCAGCGTCGACCCGTCGGACTCGCCGGCGACGGTGGTGCTCACCTCGATCACGAGATCGGGATCGGCGCCGACCACGTCGAGGTGATCCGAGCGCAATGTCAGCTGCAGGCTCGGTGTCCCCGTGCCGGTCCCTCGCTGTGACGCCGCACGGCCGGCGGTGGCGATCGCCTCGAGAAGGCTGTCGCGCTCGGTTCGGAACTTCACGGGTCCTGCACTCCCTTCTTCCTCGGTGTCGGTAGACAGGTAGTAGGGGTAGTAGGTGCTGTGGATTGTGGATGACACCCTGCCGGCCGAGCTACCGCTGGCTGTGGTCGTCCACGCCCTTGCCCCCGCCGTGCACAGCTTCCCCGCCGTGCCGCTGCGACGGCTGTGGAGTGTGACACGGCGATCCCCCGTTGTGGGCTGGTCGTCCACTGTGGACGAATCGAGATCCACAACCTCGTCCTCTTGCGTTCCCCGCGCCGGGCGTGCTGGCGCGCCCCGTTCCCGCACGCGCCGGGCCAGCTGCGGTGGCCTCGCGCTCGGTCGCGCCAAGCGGCGGGACGTGCCGGTCACTCGCCGTTGCGGACGCGCATCAAGAGCTCGGTCACCTGCTCGTAGACCTGCCGGCGTTCCTTCATCAGCCGGGCGATCTTCTCGACGGCGTGGATCACCGTGGTGTGGTCGCGGCCGCCGAACTCACGGGCGATGGCGGGGTAGCTGAAGTCGGTCAGCTCGCGAAAGACGTACATCCCGATCTGCCGGGCCATCACGAGCGGCCGGCGCCGGCTGGGGCCGCACAGCTCGACGACGCTGAAGTCGAAGTACTCGGCAGTGGCGCGCAGGATCTGCTGGGCGGTGATCCGTCGTGGCTGTCTCCCGGCGACGAGGTCGGACAGCACCGTCTCGGCGAGCTCGCGGGTGAGGGGCTGGCGGTTCAGGCTGGCATAGGCCGTGACGCGGATCAGCGCGCCCTCGAGCTCGCGGATGTTGTCCTTGACGTTGCTGGCGATGAACTCGAGCACGTCGTCGCCGACCACGGACCGTTCGTGCTCGGCCTTGGTGCGCAGGATGGCGATGCGCGTCTCGAGCTCGGGAGGTTGGACCTCGGCGATCAGCCCGGAGAGGAACCGGCTGCGTAGACGGCTCTCGAGGGTGGTGATCGAGCCCGGCGGACGGTCCGAGGTGAGCACGAGCTGCTTGGAGGCCTCGTAGAGCGAGTTGAAGGTGTGGAAGAACTCCTCCTGGAGAGACTCCTTGCCCTCCATGAACTGGATGTCGTCGATCAGCAGAACGTCGGTCTGGCGGTAGCGACGTTTGAAGGCGCCGGTCGTGTTGTTGCGGATGGCCTCGACGAACTCGTTCATGAACGTCTCGGTGGAGACGTAGGCGACGTGCAGCCGGGCGAAGTTCTCCGTCACGTAGTTCCGGATCGCCTGCAGCAGGTGGGTCTTGCCGAGCCCGGCGGCGCCGATGATGAACAACGGGTTGTAGGCCCGAGCCGGCGCCTCGGCGACCGAGAGGGCCGCGGCGTGGGCGAAGCGGTTCGACGGCCCGATGACGAAGCCTTCGAAGGTGTAGCGGCTGTTCGTCGAGCGGCCCAGAGGGTCCATCCCGCTCTCGCCGGCGCCGAGCGGTGCACCCGTGCCGAACGAGGCCCCGCCGAACGACGAGCCCGCCGTGAAGGAGCCGGGGCCGCCGTGCGCGTTCCCCGCCAGGCCGGCGGCCGGCGTGAGGCCGAGCTGGCCGTGTGCTCCGGGCGCGGAAGGGAACGGCTGATCGCCGGCGAACGACGACGTCCCGGACCCGTCTGCTCGCTCGCCCCCATCTGCGTCGCGCTGGTCGGGCGTTGTGTCGACGAGCACCTCGAGCCGCGCGGGCAGCTCGGTGCCGGCGGCGTCGCTGACCGCGTCGCGCAGCATCCCCGAGAAGCGGCTCTCGAGGCGCTCGCGCACGAGGGCGTTCGGCACGGCGAGCACCAGCGTGCCGTTGACCACGGCGACAGGCGAGATGCTCGCGAACCAGGTTCGCCAGGTGGCCTCCGACACCTGGGAGCGGATGGCCTCCGAGCACTCTTCCCACAGCTGTTGCGCGTCTTTCACGAGCTACACGCCCTCCGGACCGGCAATTATCCCCAGGAGGGTCCACATCTGTGGATGGTGTGGCGGTCCCCGGAGGTCTGCATGGTACCGCTGCCCGCAGCGTGCGTCCGAGGGCCGTCGGCCGTCGAGCGGTTCACCCGGGCGCGCGAACTGCTATCGTCGCATGGCCCAAATCAACCGAGGGGCAGGGATGAAGCGCACCTACCAGCCGAACGTGAGAAAGCGCGCCAAGCGCCACGGTTTTCGCCACCGCATGGCGACGCGCGCCGGGCGCGCGATCCTGCAGGCCAGGCGGCGCCGCGGGCGGGCGCGCCTGTCGGCCTGACGCCCCGCCGGCCCGCCGCCCGCTCGTTGCAGCGGCCGATGGGCAGCGGCCGGCTCCCCGCCGTGCGGGGCCGTTCTGCGTTCCGGGCCTTGGCGCGTACACCCCGCAGGGCCCGAAGTGGTCCGGTGACGGTACACTTCGTCCCGGAGGACTGCCCGGCCCGCGGGGCCGGGACGGTTCCTTCGGACCGGAAGGCTCCCGGAACGACCGGGGCCCGGCTGCCCGCAGGCGAGCCTGCCGTGCGCGTGGCCTACGCCGTCGGCCGGACGACCGGGGGCGCCGTCGTGCGCAACCTGTGCCGCCGGCGACTGCGGGTCATCACCGCCGAGATCGCCCCGGAGCTTCCCCCGGGGTCGTACCTCGTCAGGGTCGGGCCCGGGATCGACCTGCTGCACTTCGAGGAGCTGAGGGAACGGGTGAGCACAACGATGCGCAGCGCGAGCGGGGCCCGGTGAGCGCGCCGGTGCGGGCTCTCTCCGCCGGGCTGACCGGCGCCATCCGCCTCTATCAGACGCTGGCGGCCGGCCGGCTGTCGCCGTGCCGGTTCGTCCCGTCCTGCTCGAGCTACGCGCTCGAGGCGATCGAGTCCCATGGCCCGCTGCGCGGCTCGTGGCTCGCCGCGAAGCGCATCTCCCGCTGCCGCCCGCTCGGCGGCCGCGGCTTCGACCCGGTTCCCGGTTAGGGGCGTCCGCCATGCTGCTTGCCTCCAACCCGATCAGCTCGGCCGCGCAGCCGCTGTTCGGCGCCTTTGCCAAGGTGCTGGCGTTCTTCTACAGCCTCGTACCGAACTACGCGATCGCCATCGCGCTGCTCACGGTCGCGGTGATGATCGTCGTCTTCCCGATCACCCGTCGCGGCACCCGCTCGATGATGCGGATGCAGATCTACCAGCCGGAGCTGAAGAAGCTGTCCCAGCGCTACAAGGCGCCGCCGGGAGCCACGCCCGCCGAGAAGGCAGCCCTGCGTCAGCAGCAGCAAGAAGAGATGATGGCGTTCTACAAGGAGAACAACATCAGCCCCACCGGCGGCTGCCTGCCGATGATCATCCAGCTGCCGATCTTCTGGATCCTCTACGGCACGATCCGCGGCCTGGTGCACACGAGCACCAAAGTGGTGCACGGCGTCAAATTCGTAGTAGCGGACCCGCTCTACATCTCCCACACCAGCAAGCTCTACCTGGCGATCCGTGCCGAGAACCCGTTCCCGGCGAAGAACGGCATCAAGCTCGACGCCTTCGGGATCAACCTCGCCGACTCGGTGCGCTCGGCGGGGCTCTCGTGGGCGGCGAAGGCGCCGTACATCGCGATGATCCTCATTGCCGTCGCCCTGCAGTACGTGCAGATGAAGCAGCTCAGCGGGCGGAACCCGGCGGCCCAGCAGGCCAACCCGCAGATGGCGCAGATGCAGAAGATCTTCCCGATCGTGTTCGCGGTCATCTACATCGCCATCCCGGCCGGCGTGAACGTCTACTTCATCGTCTCGAGCTTGTTCCGCATCGGCCAGCAGGAGTTCATGTACCGGCGTGACCCCCAGCTGCAGGAGAGCCTGCGGCAATTGCGTGAGCGCCATACCAAGGGCGGTGGGGCGGCGGGCGGCGCCCCGCCTGCGAAGGGCGGACCGCGCAGCGGCGGTCCTGGGGCTCGTCCTGCGCCGGCGCTTCCCGGCGATCGCCCGAAGGGTTTGCTCGGGCGCCTCGGCATCGCCGGCGCACTGACCGGCGGCACAGCCGCGGCGGCCGACGCCGTCGACACGCCCGCGACGAGCAACGGGTCACCGCGCCCGGCCTCGGCCCGAAACGGCAGCAGTCGTACCGGGTCGACCCCTGCCTCTGGCGGGCGCGGCGCGGCGACCAAGGCGAGCACGACGCCGCCGGACAACGACGGCACCCGGCCCACGGGAGGGACGGGAGGGACGGGAGGGAGCAGTGTGCCGCCCGCTGCCAAGGTCCCCGGTTCGCCGCTTTCCCGGCAACGACCTGCGCAGCCGAACGGCTCGGGGCAATCCAAGCCCCGGACGCCGTCTCGCGCCCAGGGCAAGCGCGCCCGCCGTCCCCGCTGATCCGTGGAGTGGGTCGAGACCACGGGCCGGACCGTCCGTGAAGCCCTCGACGCTGCGCTCGACGAGCTCGGCGTCGACGAGCAGGACGCGGAGGTCGTCGTCCTCGAGGAGCCGCGGGCCGGACTGTTCGGCCTACGCCGCAGCGACGCTCGCATCCGCGCCCGGGTGCGACCGACGGCTCCCCGCCCCAAGCGGCCGCAACGGCCGCGTCGGGGTCGCTCCGAGGGGGAGCGCTCGGGGGAGTCTCCAGGCGGACGTTCGGACCAGGACCGTGATGCTGGCGAGGTGGCGAGCGACGCCCAGCGCGGTGCCCGGCCCGGGAGCCCTGGCAAGGCCGGCCGGCGGCCGGGCCGAGGCAGCGGCGGCTCGGGCGGGGGCACACGGCAACGCGCCGCGTCGTCTGCAGACTCGGGATCGGGATCTTCGCCGGTGGGCGGACGCGGCCCGGCGGGAGGGGACGGCGCCGACGCCGATCGGGTCGTTGCGGATGGCGGCGATTCCGGGCGGGCGCAAGGAGTCTCGGAGTCGAGCCGCCGGCGCCGTCGTCGGAGGGGCAAAGGACGGCGTGCCGGGGAGTCCGGTGATGCCTCAGCAGTCGTTGGTGAATGGCAGGAGGGGCAGATGAGTGTCGAGGATCAGGCAGCCGCAGCAGAGAGCTTCGTGCGCGGAGTGGTCGAGCGCTTCTCGTTACGGGGAACGACCGAGGTGCACATCGATGCCGAGCAGGTCCTCGTCAGCGTCACCGGTGACGATCTCGGCCTGCTCGTCGGGCCCCGTGGCGTAACGCTCGATGCCTTGCAGGAGCTGACCCGGACGGTCGTGCAGCGCCGGGGCGAGGAGCATTCGACCCGGGTGAACGTCGACGTCGCGGGCTACCGGGCCAAGCGTGCCGCGGCGCTTCGCGAGTTCGTGCTGCGCGTCGCTGCCGAGGTGCTGGAGTCCGGGGAGGCGCGGGCACTCGAGCCGATGACGTCGCCGGACCGCAAGATCGTGCACGACGCAGCGAACACCGTTGCCGGGGTGGAGACCACCTCGGAGGGCACGGACCCCCATCGCTACGTCGTGATCCGCCCGGCTGGGCAGGCGGCGAGCTCGCCGCGTGAAGCGCTCGACGAGCAGGACGAACCCGACGAGAGCGCCCGCACCTGACCCAGGGCGAGGATCGCCGTCGAGCCCTTCACGTCGTGCTCGGGCGGGCTCGCACCATCGGCTTGCTCGGCCCCGGCCCGATCGAGCAGCACGTGGCGCATGCCCGGCGCTTCGCCGATCTCGTCTCGCCGGTTTCGGCACGTGGCCCGCTGCTGGATCTCGGCAGTGGTGGCGGTGTCCCGGGACTGGTCGTGGCCGAGCTCCTTCCCGAGGTCGCCATCGACCTGCTCGACGGACGCGCCCGGCGCGCCGCGTTCCTGCGCGACGCCGTCGACGAGCTCGGGCTGAAGGACCGGGTGCGAATCCTCGAGGGCCGAGCTGAGGCCCTCGGTCGGGGCCCGGATCGCGGTCGGTACGCGGCGGTGCTGTCCCGGGGGTTTGGCGTCCCCGCAGTGACGGCCGAATGCGCCGCGCCCTTCTTGGCCAGCGGGGGGCTGCTCGTGGTCTCCGAACCGCCGGAGGCGAGCCCGCGCTGGCCAGAGGAGGGTTTGGCGATGTTGGGCCTGCAGCTGCGCGAACGCACCGCCGGTCCTGCCTTCGTCGTGATCGAGGCAACACGGCGCTGCCCGGAGCGCTTCCCGCGCCGGGTCGGCGTCCCGGAGAAGCGGCCGCTCTTCTGACCGCACGGGAGTGCGACCGACGCGCTGCCGGGGCGTCACTGGGGTCGATCCACATGCGGGGGCGTGGCGTGTCGCGTAGACTGCCCGGGTCGTGCAAGGCTTCGGTGTGCGCGGCGCCAGGCGCCGCAGACGGACGTTCCACGTGAAACCACCGGACCCGCAGGTGTCCGCTGACGGGCGCGCTCAGTCTCGCCCCCAGGAGCGCCCGGTCTCCCCAGCCCCAGTCACCGTCCCGGCCCCAGCGGCCGTCGCTGAGTCTGCCGCCGACACCGGCGGACCTCGCGAGCGGCAGGATCGGGCGCCCCGGCGCCCCGGGCCGGCTCACCGCTCGCGGTGGACCGTGCCTGTGGTCGACGTGCCTGCCGGTGCTGCGGAGGCGCCGTTCGCCACGGCGCGCGTGCTCGCCGTCGCCAACCAAAAGGGGGGGGTCGGCAAGACGACGACGGCGGTGAACCTCGGCGCAGCACTCGCCGATCTCGGCCAGCGCGTCCTCGTGATCGACCTGGACCCGCAGGGCAACGCCAGCACGGGGCTGGGCATCGAGGCACGGAACTTCGACGTGTCGATCTACGACGTCGTGCTCCGCGACGTCCCGCTCGAGGACTGCATCGAGCCGACCAGCATCAAGAACCTCTTCGTGGCGCCGTCGACGATCAACCTCGCCGGGGCGGAGATCGAGCTCGTGCCGGTGTTCAGCCGCGAGCTGCGCCTTCGCCGCGCCATCGAGCCGGTGCGCGCCGACTACGACTTCGTCCTGATCGACTGTCCGCCGTCGCTCGGTCTGCTCACGGTGAACGGCCTGGCGGCGGCAACCGAGGTGCTCGTGCCGATCCAGTGCGAGTACTACGCGCTCGAAGGCCTCGGTCAGCTGCTGCGCAACGTCGAGCTCGTCCGCTCCAGCCTCAACCCCGGCCTCGAGGTCTCCACGATCGTGCTCACGATGTACGACGCACGTACCAACCTCGCCGACCAGGTGGTGGACGAGGTGCGCAGCCATTTCGGGGACGTCGTCTGCAAGACGGTGATCCCCCGCTCGGTGCGGATCTCGGAGGCTCCGTCCTTCGGCGAGCCGGTGACGGTCCACGACCCGTCGTCACGCGGGGCGATCGCCTATCGCCAGCTGGCGCGGGAGGTCAACAGTGCCCGCTCGTCGTAGCGGCCTCGGGCGTGGCCTCGGAGCGCTCATCCCGCCGGCGGAGAGCGGGGCGAGCGGAGCCCTGCGCGAGGTGCCGCTGGCCCGGATCCGCGCCAACCCCTTCCAGCCCCGCCAGCAGTTCGACGAGGAGGCACTGAGCTCCCTCGTGGACTCCATCCGGGTAGTCGGCGTGCTGCAGCCCGTCCTGCTGCGCGAGGTTGCCGAGGGCGACTACGAGCTCATCGCCGGCGAACGGCGTTGCCGTGCCGCCCGGCGGGCCGGTCTGCAGACGGTGCCGGCACTGGTGCAGCTCGCGACCGACGCGTCGAGCCTCGAGCAAGCCCTCATCGAGAACCTCCACCGGGAGGACCTCAACCCGCTCGAGGAGGCGGCTGCGTACAAGCAGCTCATCGAGGAGTTCGAGCTCACCCACGAGGAGGTCGCCCGCCGCGTCGGCCGGAGCCGTGCTGCCGTGTCGAACTCGCTGCGCCTGCTGCCAGCTTCCGCCGGCGGTACAGCGACTCGTGCGTGAGCAGACCCTGAGCGCCGGGCACGCACGTGCACTGCTCGGCACGCCCGACCGCGAGCTGCAGGAGCAGCTGGCACGGCGCGCCGTCGACGAGGGCTTGTCGGTACGTGCAACCGAAGAGCTCGTACGCTCCTCGCTTCGCGGGGACGACTCCTGGCCGGGCTCGATCGCGCTCGACGAGCCCGCGGCCGCCGGCGGAGCCGATGCCGGGTCCGGCTCGGGCAACGGTGCGTTGCCCGTTCCGACCCCGGTCGAGGGCATCGCTGCTGGCGCTTGGGATGTCGTCACCGGTACGGCCGACGGCCGCCCGGCCGCCCCGCCCGGCGACTCGCCGGGTCGGACAGGCGGCGACACCGGCCGACTGCCGGGCTCGACCCTGCGTCCGCCCGGCGTGCTCGAGCTCGAGGAGCTGCTCGCTGACCATCTCAGCACCCGGGTGCGGGTCGACATGGGCGCTCGGCATGGCCGGGTCGTGATCGAGTTCGCCACGCTCGAAGACCTCGAGCGCATCTATCGGTTGATGATCGGCGACCTGTAGTCGAGCCGGACGCTGGCCGGACCGGCCAGCTCTCCGCCGGGTCGCTGTTTCGCCGCCTGTCGCCGCGTCATCGTGCCTGCTTCGGGGAAACGGCAGGTTACGTCACGCGACGGCAAGTTACGAGATGCCACAGCCACGTGCACGGCTGATGACGATTGCTGCGCTAACGCGGTGGTGGACGTTGATCCACAGCCTCATGCACAGGTTGTGGATCTCAGCTTGAGGATCAACCCGAGATCGAGGTTGAGGCACCGTCGGCTCTCCGGATTCAGCCTCAGGGATCGGTCGAGCCTACGGTGGCGGCTCACTCGCCGCCCGAGCCGAGCCACTCTTCGAGCGCGGCGAGGACCTGGTGGGCGAGCACCGGTGCACGCTGGACGACCAGGACCGGCGCCCCGAGGCGGACGAGCACGGCCGGCATGCGCGTCTCGCGCAGTATCGGGAGCGCCATCCCGAGGCTGCCTCCGTCCGCGAGATCGAGAGCGGCCGCGAGTCGCGACTGGAGCCGTTCGGCCAGGCGCCGGCTCACCGCTGACTCGTAGCGGTAGCCGCGGTAGAAGGCCGTGGAGCACGCCGTCGATTCCGGGTCGAGCTCGAAGAACAACATGCAGGCCACCGACGCGGCGTTCGCCTCACTGGCGTGGTGCGACTGGTCGGGATGGTGCAACTCGAGGACCACGCAGCCAGACTCGCGCAGCGTCCGGCAGATCGCGGCTGCTCCTGCGGCGAACCCGCCGGGCTCACCGACGGCGACGCGCCGACCGGCGAGCAGTCCGGTGCCGCCGTAGGCGGCGACGGTCAACCGCTCACGCAACGGGCTCACCGGGTCGGCGCCGCCTTCGCGCAGGGTGAGCCGTTCGAGCTCACCGACCGTCACCCGGCCGCAGATGCCGTCGACGGCGAGGCCGGCGTTGCGCTGGAAGTCCTCGAGAGCCACCTTGGTCTCGTCGCCGAAGATGCCGTCGACGCGACCGGGGTCGAAGCCGAGCGCGCTCGAGGCGCTGCTGCAGGACGGCGACGTCGTCACCGCGCAGCATCGGACGGCGGCGATAGATGAGCCGGTCGCCGAGGCCGTAGCCGGCCTCGACCACCGCGGCCCACGTGTGCCGGTCACAGATGCCGTCCTCGGGCAGGCCGCGGCTGCGCTGGAACGCCCGCACGGCAAGCTCGGTCGACTCGCCGAAGACCGCCGGCTCGTCGGCCAGGCGGAATCCCGCAAAGCGCAGCCGGTGCTGCAGGTCCGCCACCCCGGGACCGCGGTCGCCGTGCCGCAATTGGGGAAAGGGGCGAGGTGCCGGTTCGGTCATGCAGTCACTGCCGGCCGGCTGGGTCGGGGCCGCTGCAGCTCAGGCGGTCGCTGCGCCCCTCAGGCCGTGGTCGGGAGCAGCGGCTCGAGCTTGGCGAGCAGCGCCGACTTTGGCTGCGCCCCGACGATGCGCAGCTGCGGCTCGCCGTCCTTGAACAGGATGAGCGTCGGGATGCTCATCACCTCGAAGCGCATCGCCGTCTTCTGGTTGTCGTCGACGTTGAGCTTGGCGATGCGCAGGCGCCCCTCCTGCTGCTCGGCGATCTCGTCGAGGATCGGGGCGACCATCTTGCAGGGTCCGCACCACTCGGCCCAGAAGTCGACGAGGACCGGAACGTCGGAGAGGCGGATCACCTCGTCGAAGTCGCCGTCGGTGATCGTTGTCGCATTGCCCATCACGTCCGTCCTTTCCGGTCCGATCGCCGAACCGCCATCTCCCGGGTTCCGCTTGCTCGCAAGGTGCCGATGGCGCCCGGGTGGGGCCGGCGGGCTCGTCCACGCGTCATCCACCTCCAAAACACGTGGTGCTCAGGCCGCATTCCCTCCGCTGCCGGCCCCGATACGCCCGCCGGCCGCCGCCTCGGTACTCGCCGCGTCGACGTGGTGAGCTCGCTCGAGGTAGCGCTCCACGTCGATGGCAGCCATGCATCCGGAGCCGGCGGCCGTGATCGCCTGGCGGTACTCGTGGTCCTGCACGTCGCCGGCCGCGAACACGCCGGGCACGTCGGTGTGCGTGCCGTCACGGGTGAGGAGGTAACCGAGCTCGTCCATCTCGAGCTGGCCGGCGAAGAGCGAGGTGTTCGGGGCGTGGCCGATGGCGACGAAGCAGCCCTCCACCGGCAGCAGGTGCTCGGCGCCGGTCACGACGTCACGCACGCGCAGCGCCTCGAGCCGCTGCTCGCCCACGACCTCGGCGACGACGTGGTCCCACAGGAAGGAGATCTTCGGATTCGACATCGCCCGGTCCTGCATGATCTTGGACGCGCGCAGCTCCTTGCGCCGGTGCACGACGACCACCGAGCTGGCGAACTTGGCGAGGAAGATGGCTTCCTCGAGGGCCGAGTCCCCGCCGCCGATGACGGCGATCGGCTTGCCGCGGAAGAAGAAGCCGTCGCAGGTGGCACAGGTGGACACGCCGTGGCCGAGCAGGCGGCTCTCACCGGGCACATCGAGGTGCAGCGAGCGCGCCCCGGTGGCGACGACCAGCGCTGTGGCGCGATGGGCCGGCTCGGGCGTGTCGGGGTCGCCGGTCCAGATTCCGAACGGGCGGGTGGCGAGGTCCACGCGGGTCGCCTTCTCCGAGCGGATGTCGGCACCGAACCGCGTCGCCTGGGCGCGCAGGTTCGCCATCAGTTCCGGTCCTTGTACCCCGTCGACGAAGCCGGGGAAGTTCTCGACGTCGGTCGTCAGCATCAGCTGGCCGCCCGGCTGGTCGCCGGTGGAGGACGGCTCACCCTCGAGCACGAGCGGGAAGAGGTCGGCGCGGGCTGCATAGATCGCTGCGGTGAGGCCGGCCGGCCCGGATCCGAGGATGACGACGTGCCGCACCTCGTGACGCGCGCCACCGAGGTGTGACCCATCGATGTACGACATGACGCCTCCTCATTCGATCCCTCGCGGCGATCGGGCGACAACGGGCTGCCGAGCGCGCGACCGGCATTGGCTCGCCGGGGCTCGGGCTCAGGCTTGGCGTTGGGCGATCCGATTGCCCAGCACGATGAGGAACGCACCCGAGAGCGAGAAGATTCCGCCGACCAGGAGGTAGGTCGCCCACACCGTGCCCGAGAAGACGAGGTCGTTGAACAGCCGCGTCAGCCCGACGGCGACGAGGACGACCAACGAGACAGCGATGCCCGACATGCTCAGCGCGACGACGATCACCGACGCCGCGATGAAGGCTGGACGGACCGACTTGTCACGAACGAGCTCCACGCCGGTGGCGATGAAGCCGGTGACTCGCGCGGCCCAGTCCTCGTCGGAGGCCGCGGTGGCGGGAGGTCCAGCGGGTTGAGTGGCCATCCCCATGACGTTACCCACCGGCCGTGCCCGTGGTTGCAACGGCTCGCTGCAGGCAGAGCCCCACCGTGCCGGGCCCGGTGTGGGCGCCGATCACCGGCCCGATCCACCCGACGACGGTCTGCTCGCGCGGGAAGACCTTGGCGGTCATGGCGAGGAGGTCCTCGAGGTCGGGCGCGGCGGCGTGCACGACCGCCAGCCGCTCGAGCGGTCCCGTGGCGGCGAGCTTGTCCACGAGGTACGCGAGCGAGCGGGCGCGGGTGCGCTGGCGCGACTCCGGCTCGACGACGCCGTCGCGGACCTCGACCACGGGCTTGATCGACAGCAGCGAGCCGAGGAACGCCTGCGCGCCGCCGATGCGCCCGCCGCGGCGAAGGTTCTCGAGCGTGTCGAGGGTGCCGAAGACCTCCGTCCGGGCGATCGCGGCCCGCACGCCCGCCACGCACGCAGCCAGCGGTTCGCCGCAGCCGGCGCGCTGCGCCGCGTCGACGGCGAGCAGGCCCTGGCCCATCGTGGCGAATCGGGAGTCCACCACCTCGACCTCGATCGCGCCGGCAGCTTCGGCCGCCCCGGCGACAGCGGCCTGGTAGGTGGCCGAGAGCGCAGCAGAGATGGTGATGCAGACCACGCCGGACGCGCCCTGCGACGCGGCGTCGAGGAAGGCGTCGCGGAACGCTCCCGGCGAGGGCGCCGAGGTCTCGGGCAGGTCCGGAACCGTGGCGCAGCGTTGCCAGAACGCCGCGGGGTCGAGCTCGCGCATCGCCTCGGGCCCGAAGGGGCCGAGCCGGACGTCGAGGGGGACGACGGTGATCCCGCTCGCCGCAGCGAGCTCAGCGGGGAGGTCCGCCGCGCTGTCCGTCACGATCGCCACCCCGCCGGTTCGCGCCGTCGCCGGCGGTGGCGCGGATGGTGACGTGTCCCCTGCTGGCACTGCCCGGTCCTTCCCCTCCCGCCGGCGTGCGATCCCGGCCGCGGCGGCGGGAAGTCTGCCAGGCGCGCGCCGTGGCCGCGCAGCCCGCCCCACCGAGGTAGACGAACGCGCCGGCCGCCACGGCCACGAACAGGCGTGCCCAGCCGAGCACGCCCGCCCCGCTGCCGACCAGCGACGAGACGAAGGCGACTACTGCGGCCATCAGCAGGCTCAAGGCGAGGGAGCGAGCCGCGGCGCGGCAGGGTCGACCGCCCCCCGATCGTGCCCAGTCGCTCGCGCAGCACCGCCAACGCGACGAGCGCGGCGAGCGTGTAGGCGATCGAGTACGCAAGGGCGAGCCCGCGCACGCCGAGCGGAGTGCGATACAGGAGCAGCGCGGCGAGGATGTTCGTGCCGTTCTCGAGGACATAGAGGACGAAGGCCGTGCGCGTGTCCTGCATCGCCTGGAAGGCCCGGATGGCCAGCAGGAAGATGCAGAAGCCGGGAAGGCCCAGCGCGAACATGGCGAGCGTCGCCGCCGTCGTGCTCGCCTGTGCTGCTCGTTCGGCGCCGTGGCCGATGACGAGGGGGACGATCTGGCGCGCCAGCACGAGGTAGCCGACCGCCGAGGGCAGGACCAGGGCCAGCACCTGGCGTGCCCCCAGCCCGAATCGCATCCCGAGCTCGCGCAGGCGACCCTCGCTGTACAGGCGCGCCAGCGCCGGCGTGGCAACGTTCACGACCGACACGGCCACGACGCCGAAAGGAAGCTGAAAGAACGTGTACGCGTACGTGTAGGCGCTCACGCCGCCGGGACCCGTGTGGAACTCGAGTGCGAGCACGACGAACACCGCGATCTGATTCGCCGCGACGAAGCCGAGGGTCCACCCCGCCAGCTGGACGATCGTCCGTACGGCGGGATCGCGCAGCTCGAGGACGGGGCGCAGTGACAGCCCGGCCCGGCGCAGCGAGGGCAGCAGGCACAGCGCCTGCACCGCGACGCCGAGGGTCGTTCCGAGCCCGAGCAGGACGACGAGGTGCGGGTTGGCGTTCACCTGGGCCACGGTCGGGTGGTGCCCGGCGAGCGCGGCGAAGGCAGCGAGCACACCCGTGGCGACGAGGTTGTTGGCGACGGGGGCCAGCCCGACGGCGGCGAAGCGGTGCCGGGTGGCGAGCAACGCGGAGATGAGGCTGATCACGCCGTAACAAAGCAGCTGAGGCGCGAACCAGCGCAGCAAGGTGACGGCGAGAGCGTGCTCCCCGGGGGTCGCCGAGCCCAGTGTGTACAGGTCGATGATCACGGGCGCGGCGAGCTCGAACACGGCGGTCGCGCCGATCAGCAGCAGCAGCGAGGCGGTGATCACGGCGGCGATCGACCGCTCGGCCTGCGCGGCCGGGAAGCGGGCGAGGCGGTCGACGAAGACCGGGACGAAGGTCGCGGCGAGAACTCCCCCGAGCACGAGGTCGTGGATCATGTTCGGGGTGTTGTTGGCCAGGTTGAAGGCGTCGGCGAGCCGCCCTCCTCCGAGGGCATAGGCGACCATGACGAGCCGGAGCAGCCCGGTGACGCGCGACACGGCGGTTCCCGCTGCCGTCGCCAACGTCGATCGGTTGTCGGCGCCGCGTCGCCTCAGGGCGGATTCGTTGCTCGACGGGTGCTGGGCCGGGCGGGCGATGGTGCGGCTCACACCGCCGGCACCGCCGGAGGCGGTGACGTCGTGCCGGCCGGGCCGTCTCCGGCCGGTGGCTGGCCCCCGACCAGCCCGTCCCCGGGCGGGAGCGCTGCCCGCGCCCGCCGCCGGCGGCGGGAGGAGCGGAACCACCAGACGCCGAGCACGAGCAGCGCGCCGATCGACAGAGCGATCGCGACGGGCGAGAAGAAGGTCGAGAGCACCTTGAACTGCTTGCTCTGCAGCACGACGCCGCCGAGCGGTGACGTGAGCTCGACGCGCAGCTGGAAGACGCCCGAGGTGCGCACGCCCACTCTCACCGTCACCTGCTTGTTGCCGCGGACGCTGACGCGCTGCGGCGGGCTGAGCGAGGTCAGCCCGCTGCTCGAGGAGAGCCGGACGACGACGACGAGCGCGGTGCCCGCCGAGGACGCGATGCTGATCGGGATGTTTCCCGTCGCCGAGGTGAGTGTGATCTGCCCGGTGCCGCCGATATGCAGCGATCCGCCCTCGGCCCGTACCGCGGAGGGCGCCACGGCAAGGTAGGCCGAGCGGGTGACCGGGGAGAGGCTGCTCGTCTCGCTGAGCAGGATCGCATCGGTGAGCGGGACGTGGGTGGACGCCTCGGAGGGGACGATCGAATCGAGGACGCGCACGGCGTGACGGGCGCGCTCCACGAGCCAGCGCAAATCGCCCGGCGCAACGGACCTGCCCGGTACCAGCGGCGCGCTCGCCGGCGAGTAGGCCGCGGCACGCGGCAGGGCGAACAACGTGCTGAGCGCCGTGGCTCGCGCCAGCGGTTGTGGCTCGCCAGGTTGCGGGGTGAGCCCGTCGAGCAGGGTGCTGGCGAAGTCTGCCCCGGCGTTCCAGTTGGGCGGCGCGACGACGACAGCACGTTGCACCGTCGCGTCGGGAGCCTCGAAGAAGATCAGCGCGATCTCTGCCAGCAGCTGCTGCGCGGCGAGAACCGGGTCGGCGGTCGTGGTGTCGAAGAAGGGCGTGAGCCCGGGGTCGCTGGCGAAGGCCGTGAACGAGGCGCTCCCGCTCGTTGCTGCCGCTTGGCCCGTGGCGCTCTCTGTGCTCGCCGCGCCGGCGCCATCCACTCCGCTGCCAGCGCGCGCCGCGCTGGCGCCGCTCGCCAGTCCGGTCGCGCTCAGCTGCCTCGGTGCGCCCACCGGCGGCTCGAGATCGAGCTTGCCGGCGAAGGTGGCGTCGGTGGGGCTGGCTGCCAGGTCCGCGGCCGGCAGGACCAGCTCGTCGATGCCCGCGCCGGCGAGGGCGCGCAGCGCCGGCTCGTCGAGCGGCCCGCCGGCGACGAAGGTCGAGCCGAGTGCCGTGACGCCGAGGACCGACTGCGCGACCTCTGCACCGCGCGCCAGCTGGGTGCCGACGTCGGCGCCCAGCCCAGCGCCGGCGAGGGCGGTGACGTCGGTCGGCGCGAAGGGCGTGGAAGCGAGCTCGTGCAGGGCAGATCCGTTCGGCGCGCTCTGCCGGGCGACGACGCGCAGGCGGGTGAGCACGGCGTGGGCCAGACGGCCGTGGTCGTGGTCCAGCGCCAAGGCGAGCTGCGCGTGCAGGTCGAGATCGACCGGCACCAGAGGATGGCTCTCCAGCACGCCGAGCATCGTCTCGAGCTCGTCCATCCGCTGCTGGCTCAGGTCGGCGGCACCTCCGGGGTCGAGCGCGAGCTGTGTCCCGACCGGCAGGACCAGCCCGACGTCGAGCGGGATGGTGTCCTGCTCGTTTGCGGCGTACACGAGGTAGGTCGTGAAGCCGGCCAGCAGCCTCTCGTCGAGCCGCAGGTCGAGCAGCTGCACCTGCAAGGGGTAGACGCCGTCGCACTGGCCGACGGCGCAGCCGCCGAGGGAGAGCGTCGTGACCGGAGCGGTCGCCGAGGCGAAGCCGGGTGTCACCGAGAGGTGGACACGCACCTGGAAGCCGCCGGGGATCGGGCGCGTGGCGAGCGCGGCGAGCGGCATGGTCTGGCTGGCCAGGACGACGCTCCCCATCGCCGCCGGTCCGCCGAGCGACTCCTCGAACCCGCTGCGGGTCTCGAGGTTGTGATACAGCACCAGGTTGAGGGCGAGGCTCGAGGCGGGCAGCGCCGTGTGGACGGCGAGGGACGTCGTCATGCCGCTCGGGCCGACCCACGGGGTCTGGCCGAGCAGCTGCATCGACGTCGCCGGTCCCGCCGGCACGCTCGCTGCGGGCACGAGCGAGGCCATGCTCGATGCGAGCGAGGCAGCGGACGGGGCGGCCGCGATCGTTGCCAGGACGAGCGCGAGCGCGGCGGGGGCGAGCGCCGCGACCGAACGGCCGGCGACGCATCGTGCTCCGGCCCGCGTGCGTTCCACCGGTGGCGGCCGGGTCTCCGTGCGCACGTCGGGCCAGCTCCTTCCACCTGCTCGAAGTCGTGGCGAGCCTACTCAGGCGCCGCCAGCCGCCCAGGGCGGGCCGGGCCTGCCGCACCGGGACGCGTCACCGGGCGCAGGCCCGGGTGGGAGCACCGGCGCGGCCTCGCGCGCTACGTTCCGCTCGTGCGGGTCCTCGTCGGCTACGACCCTGGCCACGACGAGCACGATCCCGGACCCGGCCACCCGGAACGTCCGGTGCGAGCCGACGCGGCGCTCGAGGGGGTCGAGACCTCGCCGGCGGCGGACGCCGTCGTTCGCTTCGTGCCGCGGCGGGCCACCTTCGACGAGCTCGCCGCGGTCCACGATCCCCGCTACGTGCAGGCGCTGCACGAGCGTTGCCTTACCGGCGGCGGGGCGCTCGACCCCGACACCTACGTCGAGGAAGGCTCCTTCGACGTCGCGCTGCGCGCCGCCGGCGCAGGGCTCGAAGCGGTCGACCGGCTCGACTCCGAGGAGGCCGACGCGGCGTTCCTGCTCCTGCGGCCGCCCGGTCACCACGCTCGCCGCGACCGTGCGATGGGCTTCTGCCTGTTCAACAACGTGGCGATCACGGCGGCGGCACTGCTCGCCCGCGGTGAGCGGGTGCTCGTGCTCGACTGGGACGTCCACCACGGCAACGGGACCCAGGAGCTGTTCTTCGAGGAGCCGGACCTGCTCTTCGTCTCGCTGCACCAGTTCCCCTGGTATCCGGGCACCGGCGCGCTCGCCGAGGTGGGAACAGGAGCAGGTGCCGGCACGACGATCAACGTGCCGCTGCCCGCAGGCACGCGTGGCGACGCCTACCGGTTGGCGTTCGAGGAGCTCGTGGTCCCGGCCGCTGAGATCTTCGCCGCCTCGTGGGTGCTGGTCTCTGCCGGCTTCGACGCGCACCGTGCCGATCCGCTGGGCGAGATCGAACTCAGCGCCGGCGACTTCGCCGACCTGGCCGGGCGCGTCGTCCGCCTTGCGCCGCCCGGACGGCGGGTGCTCTTCCTGGAGGGCGGCTACGACCTCGACGCCGTCGCCGCGAGCGCCGCGGCGACACTGTGCGCACTCGCAGGCGAGGCGGTGACGAGCGAGCCGATCACCACCTCGCCCGACACCGGGCCGGCGTCGCGTGAGGGCGTCGTCGCCCAGGTGGTCTCCGCGGCACGCTCGTTGCACGAGCACGCGTGCGGGCTGTGACGCCTCCGCCGCTACCGTCCGCCGGGTGATCCTCGAGCGGCTGCGCCCGGTGGTCGCCGCGTCGGCGCCCCTCGCCGAGCGCTTCCGGGCCGCCGGCAAGCGGCTGTACCTCGTCGGCGGCACCGTCCGCGACGCGATCGCCGGGCGGCCGGGAGAGGCGGCGCGACCCGAGGAGCTGATCGCCGGCGCGACGCCAGTACAGCCGCGCCTCGAGCCCGGTGGCTGACGGCGCCCCGGCGGCTGATGGCGCCCCAGCCCGAGGTCTGGCTCTGCGTTCGGGCCAGAGCGGCGCCACGAAGCCCGATGTGGACCTCACCACCGACGCCCGTCCGGACGAGATCGAGCGGCTCGTCTCGGGCTGGGCTGACGCCGTCTGGCTGCAGGGCAAGCGCTTCGGCACCATCGGTTGCCGCAAGGGCGACTGGCACTTCGAGATCACCACGCACCGCGCCGAGGTCTACGACCCGAGCTCGAGAAAGCCCGAGGTGAGCTTCGGCGACGACGTCGTGGCCGATCTGGCGCGTCCGCGACTTCACGATCAACGCGATGGCCCTCGAGCTGGGCGTCGGCGAGCCGAGCCTGGTGGATCCCTTCGGCGGACTCGAGGACCTGCTCGCCCGGCGGCTGCGCACGCCCGACGACCCGGTCGTGTCCTTCGGCGAGGACCCGTTGCGCATACTGCGCGCCGCCCGCTTCATCGCCGGCTACCGGCTCGAGCCCGACCCCGACCTCGTCGAGGCGGTCGTCGGCATGCACGAGCGGCTCTCCATCGTCTCGGCCGAGCGCATCCGCGACGAGCTCGACAAGCTGCTCGTGCTGCGCGATCCCTCCGAGGGCCTGTGGTTCCTCGTGCGCACCGGCCTCGCCGCCGAGTTCCTGCCCGAGCTGCCCGCGCTCGCCCTCGAGCAGGACCCGGTGCACCGGCACAAGGACGTGCTCGCGCACACGGTCGCCGTCGTCGCCCGCACCCCGCCGGACAAGGTGCTGCGCCTCGCCGCTTTGCTGCACGACATCGGCAAGCCGCGCACGCGTTCGTACACCAAGGACGGCGTGACGTTCCACCACCACGACGTCGTCGGCGCGCGGCTCGGCGCGCGCCCGGTTGGAAGCCTTGCGCTACCCGAGCGACGAGATCGCGGCCGTCACCCAGCTCGTCGAGCTCCACCTGCGCTTCCACACCTATTCGCTCGGCTGGACCGACTCGGCGGTGCGCCGCTACGCCCACGACGCCGGGCCCCTGCTCGAGCGGCTCAACGCGCTCACCCGCGCCGACTGCACGACCCGCAACCAGCGGCGCGCCGAGGAGCTCGCCCGGCGCATGGACGAGCTCGAGGAGCGTCTCGCCGAGCTCGCCGAACGCGAGGCGCTCGAGAGGATCCGCCCCGAGCTGGACGGCGACCAGATCATGGCCCATCTCGGCATCCCTCCCGGCAAGGCGGTCGGCGAGGCGCGCGAGTTCCTCTTCAAGATCCGGCTCGACGAAGGGCTGATCGGCGAGGAGGAGGCCTACCGCCGGCTCGACGAGTGGTGGGCTGCCCGCAGCGAGGAGCAGAGCGACAAGCAGCAGCGCCGGGAGCAGCAGAGCGGCGAGGAGCAGAGGGGCGAGAATCAGAGCGGGGAGTAGGGGTCGGCGACGCGCTCGACCCCCACGGCGCTCAGCCGGTGAGGTAGACGGGCTGGCTGACCGGTCGCTGCCCCGTCAGCGTGACCTGCAGGGTGACGCGCAGGCGGCCCGCCTTGGCGACCTGGCCGGCGAGCCGGCGAGCGGCCGGAGTCGCCCGCTCGAGGCTCAGCTCGACCGTCGTCGCCCTCGAGGAGCGGATGTGGCACGCCGCTCGGGCCAGCACGACCGTGGCCAGGCGGTGGCGGCCACGACGGGTGGTGATCAGCTGCACGGTGCCGTCGCAGGGGCCGTCGAGGCAGGTGACGCGCAGGCCCACCTTCGATTCGTGCGGGCCGCCGAGGACGAGGTCGGTCTGCAGCGGGTCGAGCACCGCCCGCGCTGCGGGCGAGCTCGTTGCCGCCGGGCCGCTCGGCGCGGGCGAGCTCGGAGTCGGAGTGGCACCGACGGCGAAGGTCTGGCTCACCTCTGCCGCAGGGGCGTAGTCGGTGTCGCCCGCCTGGTCGGCGAGCAGCTCGCAGCTCCCCGTCGCCACCAGCTCGACCGTGCCGCCGGACAGGTAGCAGACCTCGCTCGACGCCGGCGCGACGGTGATCACCGGCAGGAGCCCTGCGGTCGAGGTCACGGTGGGACGGTAGCTGCCTCCGACCCTCGCCTCGAAGGGCGGGGTGCTGGTGAACGCCAGGGTCTGGGGCGCCGTGGCGACCGCGAAGCTCAGCTGCACCTGCGGCGCGGGGCGAAGTCGGCGTTGCCCGCCTGGTTGCCGTCGAGGGTGCAGGTGCCGATGCCGATGAAATCGACCGTCCCGCCCGACAACGAGCAGACCTCGGCGGCCGAGGCGTCGACGGTGACGACGGGTGCCAGCCCCGAGGTCGCCGAGACGACAGGGGAGAAGCCCCCACCGAAGATGGAGCCGTTCGGGGCGGTATTGGCGAACACCACGGTCTGGCTGGCGAGGCCGACGGTGATCGAGAGCGCAGCGGCGCCGTCCGCTCCGGTCGTGTCGGTGGCTTGGACGGTGACGTCGACGGTGCCCGGCGCGGCGCTGTCGCTACCCGTGATCGCCCCGGTGGCTGCGTCGATGGCGAGCCCTGCGGGCAGTGACGAGCCGAGGAGCGACCAGGTGTACGAGCCGGTTCCGCCGGTGGCGCTGAGCGCCGTGTCGTAGGCGGCACCGTAGGTGGCCGCCGGGAGGTTGGCCGTGGTGACCATCGGCGCCTCCGACGGCATCGTGTAGAGGTTCCCGGCGACGTCGCCGGCGACGCAGAACGACGACGAGACACAGGAGAGCGAGTCGATCGCGTGGGCTCCGAGAGCCTGCTCGCTCGCCCAGCCGCCGCCTGGCGTCCAGCCGTCCGCCTCGCCCGAGATCTCCCCGCCGGCGCAGGACGTGGCGTTCGCGCAGCTGAGGGCACCGGCCCCGGCACCGAGATGCGTCGCCTCGCTCGCCCAGCCGCCGCCGGCGCTCCAGGCGTACACGGTCCCCGCGCCGTCTGCGGCGAAGCAGTCGGCGGCGTCGGGACACGACAGCACGAGGCCGCTCGTCGACAGGCTCGAACCGCTCGACCACGCGGCACCGCCCCAGGAGTACACCGACCCGGACGTGTCGCCGGCGAAGCAGGCGCTCGGGGACGGGCAGGCGATCGAGCGGACCGCGTGGGCGAGGTCGCCGGCGGGTTCCCAGCTCGAGCCGTCGAAGCGGTACGTCGCCCCGGCGTCGTCACCGGCCATGCAGAAGGACGGGCCCGAGCAGGACAGCGCGTCGATCACGCTGCTGTCGCCCGTGGCGATGGAGGACCAGCCCGAGCCGTTCCAGATCCACGACGTCCCGGCCGAGTCGGCAGCGACGCACTGCGTGGACGCGCCGCTCGTGCAGGAGACCGCGTCGAGTGAATGGGTGGACACCGTGGCGGGCGCGGACCAGGCCGAGCCGTTCCAGCTCAGCGCGTGCCCGCCCCCGTCGACGGCCATGCAGAACGACTGCGACGTGCACGAGACCTGGACACCGCGGGTGGCGAGCGCATAGGCGGCCGACCAGGGCTGAACCGTCGCCGAGGCCGGCACGGCCAGCGTGGCGAGCGCTGCGGCGAAGCCGAGCGCGACGGCCAGCGAGCCGGTCGCGAGAACGCTGCGTGTGGCCTCGGGCCGGGGTCGGGGTGACCCCGGGCGGGACGGCGCGGGCATGTGCGCTCCTCGGGGCCGGGCTACGTCCGGTAGCGGTCCCCGATCGTCGAACGGCACGCGGTGGCTGTCGCTGCAGCCCGGCGCGAGCCGCGCCGGACCCGTCGGGTCAGTCGCCGGCGGCGAACTCCTGCACGAGCCGGTGCGCCTCGTCGTCGTGGTACTGCACGGGCGGCGACTTCATGAAGTACGCCGACGGGCCGATCAGCGGCCCGCCGATGCCCCGGTCGAGAGCGAGGCGGGCGCAACGGACGGCGTCGATGATCACGCCGGCCGAGTTCGGCGAGTCCCACACCTCGAGCTTGAGCTCGATGTTGAGCGGCACGTCCCCGAAGTTCCGCCCTTCGAGGCGAATGTAGGCCCACTTGCGATCGTCCAGCCAGGCCACGTGGTCCGACGGGCCGATGTGCACGTCGCGAGACGAGATGCCGTGCTCGATCTGGCTCGTCACGGACTGGGTCTTCGAGATCTTCTTCGACTCGAGACGGTCCCGCTCGAGCATGTTCTTGAAGTCCATGTTCCCGCCGACGTTCAGCTGGTAGGTCCGGTCGAGCGCCGTGCCGCGATCCTCGAACAGCCGCGCCAGGATGCGGTGCAGGATCGTGGCGCCGACCTGGCTCTTGATGTCGTCGCCGATGATCGGCACCCCGGCCTCGGTGAAACGGGCGGCCCACTGCGGGTCGCTGGCGATGAACACCGGGATGGCGTTGACGAAGGCCACCTTGGCAGCGAGCGCCGCCTCCGCGTAGTGCTTCTGCGCCTGCTCCGATCCGACGGGCAGGTAGGCGACGAGGACCTCCGCCCCGCTCGCGGCCAGCGACTCGGCGACGTCGACCGGCTCGGCCGGCGACTCCTCGACGACCTCGCGGTAGTACCGGCCGAGCCCGTCGAGGGTCGGCCCGCGCAGCACGGGGACGCCGAGCTCGGGCACGTCGGCAAACCGGATCGTGTTGTTCTGCGACGCGGCGATCGCCTTGCCGAGGTCGAGGCCGACCTTGGCGGCATCGACGTCGAAGGCGGCGACGAACTCGATGTCGCCGACGTGGTACCCGCCGAGCTCGACGTGCATGAGGCCGGGGACGTCCTCGGCCGGGTCGGCGTCGCGGTAGTAGTGCACGCCTTGCACCAATGCGCTGGCGCAGTTCCCCACACCGGCGATCGCCACCTTGATCGTCCGGCCGGTCCGCCGGCCGCCGCCGGCGCTGGTCGGGCGCGGCGTGCTCACCGCGCGCTGCTGAGCGTTCATCTTCCGATCTGCTCCTTCCGTCGGTTCGACTGCTGCGGCACCGGGCGCGCCCCGTCGGCGCGCCTGCGGAGCCGTCCTGCGTGCAAGATCCCGGCCATCCCGCCAGGGGTCCCCGCCTCGTCTCCCGGCGCGTCGCTTGCCGGCGCGCCTGCCGGCGGCCCTACCTCGGCGGCAAGGAGCCGGTCGACCCAGACGAGGTCGGCCCGCGCCAGCTCCAAGGAGTGCTCGAGGATGGCGAGGTTGTAGTGATCGAGCTGGTCACGCCGCTGGACCAGCAACCGCCGGGCGCGCTCGACCCGGTCGAGCAGCTGCATGCGCCGGCGCTCGAGCAGGCGCAGCCGTGCAGCAGGCGTGAGGTGACGGGCGAAGCCGAGGCGCAACAGGAAGCTGCGCGGGTCGTCGCCGCCGTCGGTCGCCTCGAGCAGCTCGTCGAACAACAGCTCGCCCTGCTCGGTGATGTCGTAGACCTTGCGGGCGCGAGTCCCGCGCCCGCCGAGCGCCGCGGCGGCACGCGCCGTGGCACGGCGCGTGAGCTGGGAGGCGGCCTCGGCCGCGCCGAGCGCAGCGATCGGCGCGGCGCCGGCAGTGCCGTCGGGGGTGCGATCGCCGGTGCCGAGCGTCTCGACCGCGCCGGCCCGCTCCAGTCGCCCGAGTGCTGGGTACAGCGAGCCGAACGAGAGGTTGGCGAAGGGCCCGAGCTCGTCGCGCAGCCGCTTTCGCAGGTCATAGCCGTGCATGGGCCGCTCTTTCAGCAACCCGAGGATGGCAATGTCCAGCACGTCGCCGAGCATAGCATCTCGACGTATCGATTCGATATGTCGGCGGAGCACATACGCGCGGTGCTCCCGCGGAGAGGGCGGGTCGGTCCGATAGCGTGGCCGCCGTGAGCAGCGGTCCGCAGTCCTTCCCGGGCAGCCCGGCCCTGACGGGCCTCGGGCAGGTGGAGTACCGCCTGGCACGGGACGCCGCCGTGCGCGATCTGAAGCGTGGCCGGCTCTCCCGCCTCGATGTCTGCGACGCGCAGCCCGAGCTGCTGCGCATCGCCCGCAACCTCGGCCGCAAGACGAGCGACGCCTGCCCGGTCTGCGAGGAGGAATCGCTCGTGCACGTCTCCTTCGCCTTCGGGCCGCGGCTGCCGCCCGGCGGCAAGGCGCTCGCCTCGCAGGCCGAGCTGCGCGCCCTCGCCCGGGCACGTCGCGACGTCGCCTTCTACGTCGTCGAGGTGTGCACCGAGTGCTGCTGGAACCACCTGTTGCGCACCTTCACCTCTCCTACGGCGCGGCGCACCGGCACCACCTGAGGGCCGTGCCGGCAGCCGGAGCCCGCGGCGGGAGGTCGCTCGTGAGCCGGCCCCGGAGCGCCAGCATTCGGGAGCGGGAGCGGAGAGCAGGCGGCGGCGAGCCCGTTGCGTGCCGACGCCAACCGTGCGGTGTGATCGCTGGCCTCGGCTAGGATGAGCACTTCGTTCACACCCCTGCCCCGGTCGCACCGGGGCCCCGAGCGCGCTGTCGCCGGGTCCGGAGGAGGTAGCCGCCCATGCGGCCTTACGAAATTGCTGTCATCTTCGATTCCAGCCTGGAAGAGGGTGAGGCGCGGGACGTCAACAACCGCGTCGTCGAGCTCGTGCGCTCCCGAGGTGGGAGGTCCGGGCGCGTCGACTGGTGGGGACGTCGCCAGTTCGCCTACGAGCTGCGCCATCACACCGAGGGCTACTACGCCTTCATCGAGGTGACGGCGGAGCCCGAGGTGATGGCCGAGGTCGACCGCATGCTCACCCTTTCCGACGCGGTGCTACGCCACCGGGTCATCCGCCAGGACGAGGCCGCGCGCCGCACCCTGCCCCGGAAGTCCCCTGGCACCCCGCCCGCCGCAGCGGCCCCCGCCGCGGCGGCACAGGAGCGCCCCGGCGCGGCCGCGCCGTCAGAGCGCGCCGAGCAGGCACCCGTCGGCTGACGCAGTCGGCCGGCACCACGAGCGAACGGAGAGACAGATGGCGAACGGCAATACCGTGACCCTGGTGGGCAACGTCACGCGCGACCCCGAGCTGCGCTTCACGCCGAGCGGCCAGGCGACGGCGAGCTTCGGCCTGGCGGTCAACCGCCGCTGGCAGAACCGCCAGACCCAGGAGTGGGAGGAGGCGACGTCGTTCTTCGACGTCGTCTGCTGGCGTGAGATGGCCGAGAACGTGAGCGAGAGCCTCACCCACGGGCGCGCGCGTGATCGTGAGCGGGCGGCTCGAGCAGCGCTCCTGGGAGACGCCCGAAGGCGACAAGCGCTCCAAGATCGAGGTGGTCGCGGACGAGCTCGGGCCGAGCCTGCGCTGGGCGACCGCTCAGGTGCAGAAGAACGAGCGGCGCGGGCCGGCCGGTGACGGCGGCGCCCCCTCTGGCGGCGGCCGATCGAGAGCTGCCGAGCCCGCATACGCCGGCGAGGACGAGGAGCCCTTCTGATGGCACGCAACAACGACCGCGAACGCACCACCCGGCGCGCCCCGAAGGACACCGCTCGCCGGACCAAGAAGAAGGTCTGCATCTTCTGCAAGGACCACATCCCGTACGTCGACTACAAGGACGTCGGTCTGCTGCGCAAGTTCATGTCCGACCGCGGCAAGATCCGCGCCCGGCGGGTGTCGGGCAACTGCGCCCAGCACCAACGCGCGGTGGCGGTGGCGATCAAGACGGCGCGTGAGCTCGCGCTCTTGCCCTACACCCAGCGCACGACGAGCGAGCGCCCCGGCGCCCGCGGCGCGGGTCGCGGCGGGCGCGGCGCAGGCCGTGGTCCCGAGGGGACGCGTCCTGGCGAGAGCGCACGGCCGAGCGAAGCGGTGGTCGCCGACGACGTCGAGGACGCCGACGACGAGCTCGAGAGCGTCGCCGAGGCGGGAGGCGAGGAGTGAAGGTCGTCCTGCGATCCGACGTTCCCCGGCTCGGCAAGCGGGGTGACGTCGTCGAGGTGAAGGACGGCTACGCCCGCAACCACCTCGTCCCCGGCGGCATGGCCATGGTCGCCACGCCGAAGATCAGCGAGCAGGCGGCGTCGATGCGCCGTTCGCGAGATCGCAAGGACGCCCGCGACCGCGAGGGCGCGCAGGGCATCGCCCAGCGGCTCGTCCCGGCCGTGATCACGATCCCCGCCCGTGCGGGACGCGAAGGACGCCTGTTCGGGTCCGTGACGCCGAGCGACGTCGTCGACGCTGTCGAGGCACAGACGGGCATCCGCCTCGACCGCCGGCGTTTCCTCGACACCGAGCCGATCAAGGACGTCGGCACCCACGAGGTCCCGGTGAGGCTGCACGCCGACGTCGAGTTCCGCCTGACCGTGGAGGTCGTACCGAGCTAGTCGGCTCCACGGCGGCGCGCCGGGCGTCGCCTGACCACTGGCGGCCCGGCGTCCGGACGCCGGCGGCTACGAAACGCCGCCGGATCCGGGCGCCGTTGCGCCGTTGCCGCCCTCCCATCGCACCGCCCACGTCGGCGCGGACCGCACGCGGCCGACGATTGCATGTCCACGCCGGGGCTTGGCCATACGGCGATGCTCGCCGCGCCCCTCGTCCTGCAGGTCGGCACGGGATTGATACATCCCCGTGGTGCAATCTCGGCATGTGTAGCTTCCGGGGTGCTCGGCGTGCACAGGCTCTGGCCTGGGCGCGCGGTCCGTCCCCTGCTTTTCCCATCCGCGTGCACAAGGATGGCCGCGAAACCCACAACAAGTTCTCCTGTTGCTGCCCAGGCACGGCGCGAGAGGGTGAGCGCCCGATGCTCCAGCCCCTCGACGAGTCACGCCGCAGAACCCGTCCGCCAGCCCTGGCGGGAACCGACAGCGGTTCGCGCATCCCCCCGCAGAGCCAGGAGGCCGAGGAGTCGCTCCTCGGCGCGATGCTGCTCTCGCGCGACGCCATTGCCGCGGCACTCGAGATCTGCTCGGCCCCGGACTTCTACCGGCCCGCGCACGCCCGCATCTTCGAGGCCGTCGCCACGCTCTACGCCCGCGGCGAGCCGGCGGACGCCGTCACCGTCGCCGAGCACCTGCGCCGCACGGGCGTGCTGGAGGACGCCGGCGGGTCGGCGCTCCTCGTCGCCCTGCAGGCCAACACCCCGGCGGTCTCGAGCGCGTCGCACTACGCCCGCATCGTCGAGGAGCACGCCCTGCTGCGGCGTCTCATCGGCGTCGCCCAGGAGATCGCCGAGATCGGCTTCGGGCTGCCCGACGACGTGACCGCTGCGCTCGACCGCGCCGAGACCCTCGTCTTCGACGTCGCCCAGCGGCGCACCACGGACACTATCGAGCCGCTGCAGGAGCTGCTGTCCAAGAGCCTGGACCGCCTCGAGGAGCTGGCGGGGCGGACCGAGTCCGTGACCGGCGTGCCGACGGGCTACGACGACCTCGACGAGCTCCTCGCCGGGCTGCAGCCGTCCAACCTCGTCGTCGTCGGTGCCCGCCCGTCGATGGGCAAGACGGCATTCGCCCTCGGCCTGGCCGCGCACGCCGCGCTGAAGGGCGAGCCGGTGCTGTTCTTCTCGCTGGAGATGAGCCACCTCGAGATCGCCCAGCGCGTGCTCTCCGCCGAGGCGCGTGTCGACGCCGCCCGGATGCGGAACGGGCGTCTGCACGACAGCGACTTCACCAAGATCAGCCACGCCATCGGCCGTCTCGGCAACGCACCGCTGTTCATCGACGACAACCCCAACGTGACGGTGATGGACATCCGCGCCAAGGCACGCCGGATGAAGAGCCGCGGCGGGCTCGGCCTCGTCGTCGTGGACTACCTCCAGCTGATGAGCGGCCGCCACAACGCCGAGAACCGCCAGGTCGAGATCTCCGAGATCTCCCGCGGCCTGAAGATCCTCGCACGCGAGCTGCAGATCCCCGTGGTGGCGCTCAGCCAGCTCTCGCGTAACCTCGAAGCGCGCACGGACAAGCGCCCGATGCTCGCTGACCTTCGCGAATGCCTGCACGGCGAGACGCGCATCGTCCGTGCCGACAACAACGAGGAGGTAACGATCGCCGAGCTCGCCCGCAGCGGCGAGAAGGACGTTCCCGTCTGGTCCCTCGACGACCGTTACCGGCTCGTTCGATCCACCATGACCGAGGTGTGGTCGACCGGTGTCAAACCGGTGCACGAGGTGCGGCTCGCATCGGGTCGTCGGGTCACTGCTACCGCCAACCATCCATTGCTGACCCTCGCCGGCTGGACGTCAGTCTCGGACCTGCGCCCCGGCGACCGGCTCGCCGTGGCCCGGCGCCTCCCCGAGGCTCTGCTCGCTTCGCAGCTCGGGGCGCTGCGCTCTCGTCGGGCCAACACCAACATCGACACGCACCCGAAAGAGGTCTGGGACCTCATCAGGTACAAGTCGATGCCCACGGCAGGGGTCTCGTGCCGTGAGCTCGCCCGGCGGATCGGCATGAGCTACTGCGGCTCGACCCTCTATCGGTCGACGCCCTCGCGCGAACGACTCCAGCGCATCGCTGGGGCACTGCAGGACGACCACCTCCACGACCTGGCGACGTCCGACGTCTTCTGGGACGAAGTCGTCGCCGTGCAGCAGGCTGGGGTCGCCGAGGTCTACGACGCTCACGTCCCCGGCACGCATAGCTTCCTGGCCAACGGGGTGGTCTCGCACAACAGCGGCGCGATCGAGCAGGACTCCGATGTCGTGATGTTCATCTACCGCGACGAGGTCTACAACCCGGACTCCGCCGAGCGCGGCGCTGCTGAGGTCATCGTGGCCAAGCACCGCAATGGTCCGACAGGCGTCGTGCAGCTCGCCTTCGTCGCCACGTATGCCCGCTTCGCCAACATGGCGCGGGTCTGAGCCAGGAGCGAGCGCTCGCCGGCGACGGGTCAGGCGCCGAGGCCGCCCGCGCTGTTCCCCATCGTGGCGACGAGGAGCGCCTTGATCGTGTGCATCCGATTCTCCGACTGGTCGAAGACGACCGAGGCCGGCGACTCGAAGACCTCGTCGGTGACCTCGAGCGCGTCGAGGCCGTACAGGTCGTGCAGCCAGCGGCCGAGCTCGGTACCGAGGTCGTGCATCGCCGGCAGGCAATGCAGCAGCTTGACGTCCGGGTTCCCCGTCTGCTCCATGAGCGCGGCGTTGACCTGGTAAGGAAGAAGGGTGGCGATGCGGTCGCCCCATGTCTCGGGCGGCTCGCCCATCGACACCCAGACGTCGGTGTAGAGGAAGTCGGCTCCCTGCACGGCTTCGGTGGCGTCGTCGGTGACCCAGTTGTGTCCCCCGGAGTTCTTGGCCAGCGAATCTGCCAGATCACTCACCTCGGGAGGCGGCCACAGCTCACGCGGACCGGCGAGGATCACCTCGAAACCGAGCAGAGCGCCGGTGACGAGCAGCGAGCACGCCGTGTTGTTGCGGGTGTCGCCGAGGTAGCAGAGCTTGAGCTCCTGAACCGGCCGGGTCGAGTGGTCCATCATCGTCAGCACGTCGGCGAGCATCTGCGTCGGGTGCCAGTCGTCGGTGAGGGCGTTCCACACCGGCACGCCGGCGTGCGCGGCGAGGGCGTCGACGAGCGACTGCAGGGCGCCGCGGTAACCGATGCCGTCGAACATGCGGCCGAGGACACGAGCGGTGTCGGCGACCGACTCCTTCACCCCGAGCTGGGACTCCCCTGGACGGAAGACGGTGACCGCGGCGCCCTCGTCGTAGGCGGCGACCTCGAACGCCGAGCGCGTGCGGGTCGAGGTCTTCTCGAAGATGAGCACGATGTTCCGCCCCGCCAGTCGCTGGCGCCGCTTCCCGGAGCGCTTCTCCTCGCGCAGGGTGCGGGCCAGCTCGAGGAGGGAGAGGAGCTCTGGCGCGGAGAGGTCGTCCGCTTTGCGCAAGCTGCGCCCACTCAAGTCCACGTCGTCCTCTCCCTTCGGTCTCCGAGCCCACCAGTCTTCCACCGGACTTCCGGGGGCGTGACCGGCCGCCGGCGGCCGAAACGCTCAGCCGAGCAGCACCTCGGCGGCCGCCCTGGCGCGCCCGAGCGCGTCTGCGGCCGTGGCGCCGACGGCGGTCACGTGGCCCACCTTGCGCCCCGGTCGCAGCGCCTTGCCGTAGAGGTGGACCGCCGCGGCCCCGACGTCGCGCTCGGCGAGGCGCCGTACCGGGTCCACCGGCGACGGTCCGCCGATGAGGTTGACCATCGCTGCCGCCGGGACCACGAGCGACGGGTCACCGAGCGGCCAGCCGAGCACGGCCCGCAGGTGCTGGTGGAATTGCGAGGTGAGGCACGCCTCGATCGTGGCATGGCCCGAATTGTGCGGGCGCAGCGCGAGCTCGTTGACGCTCAGCCGGCCTCCCGGCTCGCAGAACAGCTCGACGGCGCAGATCCCCGTCGCGCCGGCGTGCGTGGCGACCGCGACGGCGAGCTCGCTCGCTCGTGCGGCGAGCGCGGCATCGATCGTGGCGGGGACGGTCAGCTCGACGCAGATGCCGTCATGCTGGTAGGTCTCGACGACGGGATAGACGGCGGTCTCGCCGTCGTCGTTGCGGGCGACGAGCACGGCAAGCTCGTGCTCGAGCCGCAGGTATGCCTCGGCGACATACCGGCGAGAGTGCGGGCCGACGTTGCCCGGCTCTCCGGTCCCCGGAGGCGCCGCGGCGAAGAGGCCGCCGAGCTCGAGACGGTCGGAGACCACGCTCACGCCGCGGCCGTCGTAGCCGCCGTGGCGCGCCTTGAGCACGATCGGCCAGCCGTGCTCCTCGGCGAAGGAGGCCGCCTCCGCTGGGGAGGCGACCTCGGCGAAGGGCGGCACCGGGAACCCGGCGGAGCGGAGGAACCATCGGGCGTGGAGCTTGTCTTGCGCGAGTCCCGAGCGCGGCGCTCGACGGGCGGATGCGTACGCCCTTGCCTTCGAGCACGCGCACGTGCTCGTTGGGCACGAGCTCGTGGTCGAAGGTGACCACGTCCACACCGTCCGCGACCGCCTCGAGATCGGCGAGCCGGCCGGGCGAGCCGATGCGGAACCGTGCGCCGGCGGCGGCTGCCGGGTCCTCGGCGGAGGCGGCGAGAACGACGAGGTCGACGTCGAGGTCCACCGCGGCCTGATGGGTCATCCGGGCGAGCTGGCCGCCGCCGATCATGGCCACGCGGCGCAGCGGCGGACCGCTCACCGTGACCGCAAAGTCTCGTGCATGCAAGGTGACAGCAGGTCTACTATCGGGCGCGCTCTTGGCGCGAGCCGGGCGACCAGCCGGCTTCCCTGCCCTGGGGAGCCCTGGCCCATCCGGTCGCCGGATCGCGAAGAAGGCCGCGGGGGCCGAAGTACGGGGAGTCTCGATGACCACATTGTCGATGGCGGAGTTGCGAAAGCTCGCGAATCAGGCCGACGTCCGTGACGTCGACCGCTTGCGCGGCGACCTCGTCGACCTGCTCGCGCACCATGAGTTGCTCGACATGCTGACGAGGGAGTACCTGCGCGAGATCCTGTCGGGAAGCTACCACCGCTTCGGGTCGAGCGAGCCGGCGGGGTCGGAGGAACCGCTCCACGCGACGGGCTGAGTGCGGCGGGGCGGGAGTCGCCGCCCGTCACGCCTCGGCGAGCGCCCGCAGCAGCACGTTCTCGTAGTGGGCGAGCCCAACCGGGCTGAGCGGCGCCGCCGCGCCGCTGGCGATGGTCACCCGCTCGGGGATCACACCCCAGATGAGCTGACCCGCCTCGAGCCATGCCGCGACGGTTTCCTCGAGGTCCCGCGTCCCGGTACGCGCTGCACAGACGACGATCCCACGCGGGGTTCTCTCCGGGACGAGTGACAGCGTGGCGAGCACCCGGCTCGCTTCGGGGCCACCGGCACGCGTCGGGATGATCACCACGTCGGCCGTGTCGAGCACGGCGCGCACGATCTTCTCGTCGCCCGCACCCGGCGGCGTATCGACGACGACGAGGTGCCGCCCCACCTGATCGAGCGCGCGGGCGACGAGCCGGGTCGTCGGCGCCTCGACGAGCTCGACGCCGTCGATCGGCGCGGTTTCGAGCCATTCGGCGCTGGATGCCTGCGGGTCGGCGTCGATCAGGGTCACGGGTCCACGACCCGTGCGCACGGCTGCACCCGCGAGATAGATCGAGGTCGTCGACTTGCCGACTCCTCCCTTCAGGTTCGAGACGGCGATGACGGTCTTGCGCGCCACGGCTCCCTCCTCCCGGCTGTCGAGAGCGTAAACCACGAGGCCGTCGTCCTGCCCGGGAGGTGGCGCGTTGCGGCAGGCGGCATGGCTCGAAGCGAGCCGTTCGTCGACGCGTTCGGGCGATTGCAAGGCCTCGCCAGAGCAGCGCATTGTGGCGCGTTCTCGCGCGAGCCTGCCGGCGCCGCCACTTTTTTTCGCGCCGGCCGAGGTCGCCCGACTGCGCAGGTCACAGCGGGGGGGACCGCCGGGTGGCGGCGCAGCCACCGGTGCGCGGACGTTGCGGCGACGCGACCGGCCCCATACAGTGCCCGACCGCAGCGACCCGCAAACATGAGTCGCAGAATGTCCTCCCCGATGATGACACCCACCCTCGCCCCTCGCCGGGATCCGGCCCGCTCGCCGCAGCAGGACCACCATGTCCCGATCGCCCCGCTGCTGCAGGCGCTCGCCTGGGTGCTGCTCGGCGGTAGCCCGGGCCGAGGCGCCGCACCCTTGGCGGCCCTCGCCGCTCCGCTCGCCGGCCTGGCAGCGCCGCTGCTCGGCCCGGGGCTGGCCGAGATGACACCGCTCGGCCCGGTCGTCCATCCCCTCGTCGATTGTCTGCCACCGTGCTGCCTGCGGGCGGCCGCCGCGCGTCGGTTCACCACGCTCGATCTCGTCGAGCTCCCCGTACCCGAGAGCTGCGTCGAGAGGCGCGCCGATCGGCGCCGCGCCGGACGTTCGCGCTGCGGCCGTCTGCGCGCCGACGAGCACCTGCTCCCGATCATCACCTAGCTCGCAGCATGTGACATGCGGCCCGGACGGGCCGCCGCCCGGGCCGTCTCGTACACGAGCGGAACGAAGGCCTGCTCCCGCTCACCCGTGTCGCCGCCGGCGCTGCGGGAGCAGAGCCCTGTGCAGCAACGGCCGAGCGCGCCAGCGCCCCGCCCGATCATTCGCCCCGAAGAGGTCCAACCGTCACGCCTCGTCCACGATGAAGCTAGTGAAGACGGCTCCACTAGCGCCGATGTACCGCACCCCCCCACACCATCCAGCCGGACGTCCTCGGACACCGACCAAGGAGGAAAACCCATGAAGCGCAAGCTGATCCTGCTCGGAACCTCGATCGCCACGCTCGGCGCCGCGACCACGGTGGCCGTCGAGCGCGTCCTCGACGCCGGCGCCGCCCAAGTCGCTCCACCTCGTCGCCCTGCGCGGGTCCGCCCAGGTCTCGACGATCACCGAGCTCTACGGCAAGGCGGCCCTGTGGGCCTTCGACCCGAAGAAGGGCCGCTACCGCTCGGTGCGCAACTTCCGGCCGACACCGGCCGACACCGTGTACACCTCCGCCGCGCACGCGCTGGCGCTGCGCGGCCAGCTCGCCGCCCTCGGGAGCGCGACCAGCACCGCCGGCGGGGCACTGTCCGGCATGATCCGCGCGTCTGTAACGGCCGGCGTCGCCAACGCCGTGGTGCAGGAGCGCTGGCGCCGTTTCCACCCGGCGCCCACGACCGTGGCGCCGCCCGCGTCGACGACGAGCACCCCGGCCGGCGGGTCCCCCACGCCGACCTCGCCCCCGACCACCGCGCCGCCGAGCGCCCCGCCGACCACGCAGGCGCCGACCTCGACCGCCCCCTCGTCGGGGACGCCCGAGCCGTCGTCGGGCACGGCTGGACCCTGGAACGTCGTCTTCGACGACGAGTTCAACGGCAGCTCGCTGAACACCGCCGACTGGACGCCGTACTGGTTCTCCGACGGCGCGAGCTCCAACCAGACGACGATGGACTCGTCCAACGTGAGCGTGTCCAACGGCATGCTCAACCTCGAGCTCACGCCGAGCTCCGGCGGTCTCGTCTCGAGCAACGGCAAGTTCCAGTTCACCTACGGCTACGTCGAGGCGCGCGTCTACCTGCCCGCTTCGGGGAGCGAGATCGCCAACTGGCCGGCAGTGTGGACCGACGGCCAGAACTGGCCGGCGGACGGCGAGATGGACATCATGGAGGGCCTCGGCGGGCAGGCGTGCTTCCACTTCCACTCCGACGCCGGCGGCCCGGGCTCGTGCGCGTCGGGCAACTACACCGGCTGGCACACCTTCGGAGCGGACTGGGAGCCGGGCTCGGTGACCTACTACTACGACGGCCAGGACGTCGGGTCGATCACGACCGGCATCACCTCGTCGCCGATGTACCTCATCCTCGAGAACTCCGGCGGCAGCTACGGCGGCCCATCGTCGACGCCGTCGGACATGCAGGTCGACTACGTGCGGGTCTGGCAGCACAGCTGACCCCGTCGCCGCCGCCGGCGCGCCCCCACCTCTCGGGGGCGCGCCGCGGCGCGTCCGGGAGGAATGACCTGCTCGGACGGCTCGCGCAGTAGCATCGAGCTGCCCGAGCGCCCCTTCCCGCCGCCCCGTCGCGGCTGGGCGCCGTGGGTGAACGCCGGGCGACGACGGGGGTTTGGCAGATCGACGACGTGATGGGCCGCCAGGAAGCCGAGAGGCGCCGCGCCGCCGGCAGCGCCGCCGGCACCGGCGGCGGCGCAGGGGAGGGCGCAGGGGAGCACCCCGTCGATCCCGGCGCAGGCCTCGCCGGCACAGCTGAGCAGGGCGGGATCGACTCGGGCGCCGCCCCCGCCGCGACCGGCGAGCGCCGCAACGACCCCGCGCCGCTGCACGCCGTTGGTGACGCGCTCGGCGTCGGCTGGCAGGTCGCCGAGCTGGCCACGGCACTGGCCGATGACGGCGTGTCGCTCTCCGGTCAGCTGATGCGCGCCAGGCCGCTCGTGCGCACGATCGACTTCCGGTTGCGCGCTCTCGGGCTGCACGACCGCGACGGCCGCCCGGTAAGCGCTGCAGCGCTGGCCGAGCTCGTCCAGCGCGACGACGCCGACCCGGCGCCGGTGCGCCGTGAGGTGCTCGCGCTGCACGCGGCGTTGCTGCGAGGCCTGGACGCCGCCAGCCGCGACGGCGGGCCGGACCTGCGCCACGCCTACGAGCTCGGGCGCGCCTTGGCGCAGAGCTCGCTCGTCGCCGTGGTGGCCGAGCCTGGCGTGCAGGCGTCCCTCTACCGCCGCCTCTTCGACGCCTCTCGGCTCTTGACCATCGCCGAGTGGCTGGCCCGCCTCGGCCGCGACCTCCCTCCGCACGCCGCGGACGCGGTGTTCCACAGCCTGCGTTGCTGGTGCGGCTTCGTCACGGGCGCAACCGACGAGCAGCTCGCCGCCAGCGGCCCTGCGCTGCGGGCGCAGAGCCGGGTCTGGCGGGACTTGCTGTTCGGCCGCCGGCCCGCCGAGTCGCTGCTCGTCTCGCCCGCCGGCGGGGCGGGCCCCTCGCTCGACGCCCTCCTCCAGCCGCTCGAGGAGATCGAGACGATCTCGCTCGACGCTGCCTTCTCGGCGGGCGGCGGCAGCCTCGCGGTCGCCCCCGAGGACGCCGCGATCCTGCGGGCGGCGACCGTGCTGCCGCCCCGCGCCGCCCTCGCCCCGCCGTCCGGTGACGCGACGCCGCCGTCCCGTCCGTCGGGCACCGAAGGTCGTTCCGGCCGGCGCAGCTGGTTGGAGCGGATCGGTGGCTGGTTCCTCGTGCTGGCCCTGGCGCTGGGGATCACGGTGCTGCTGCGCACGTTCGTGGTCCAGCCCTTCTCCATCCCCTCAGCGTCGATGTTCCCGACGTTGCAGGTGGGCGACCGGATCCTCGTGGACAAGCTGCCACCGGCGGTGGGATCGATCCACCTCGGCGACATCATCGTGTTCCGCCGCGTCGCCGCCGACCGGGTCGACCCCCAGACCGAGGACCTCGTCAAGCGCGTGATCGGGCTGCCGGGCGACCACATCTGGTCGCGGGGCGACGAGGTGATCCGCAACGGCAGGCCGCTCGCCGAGCCCTGGCTGCCGGCCCTCACCGGCGACTGCGCCGAGCAACAGCTCGCCATCCCGCGCCAGACCGTTCCCTCCGGGCACTACTTCGTGCTCGGCGACTGCCGGGGCATCTCCTACGACAGTCGCTTCTGGGGGACGGTGCCCGCCTCGCACATCATCGGCAAGGTGTTCGTCGTGGTCTGGCGCCACGATCATCCGTGGTTCCACTGGTTCTGAGCCCATCGACCCGCCGCGGTGGCGCACCCGGCGCTGACGCCGCCGTCCTCCGACGGCACGGCGTAACCGCTCGACTTCGCCCCTCGCCTTCTTCGCCGAGGAGCGATGGCGATCCAAGGGCGTGTGGCCGCTGCCGCGGCCCTCGGTCATGACGCTCCCTCGTCGCTCGAGGTCGAGGGCGATTCCCGTGGTAGGCGGGATGGCCGTGGTGGGACTGCCCAGCGACCCGAGGCCGGCGCCGGCCGGTCCGACGGTGCCACCGACTGGCCCGGCGAGCGGGGGCTTCGAGCGGTCGAGCCGCGAGGCCACCCGGCGCAGGACCAGGCCGGCCAGCTGTCGTCCGGCCAGCGCGTAGGCCACACCCGCCGGCACGGGGTCGTCGACGGCCGCCCAGGCCAGGCGGAGGCTTCGGCGCGCCAGCGGCGGCGGTGGCACCGGTCGCTGCCCGCGCCGGTAGGCGAGGGCTGCCGCCGGGTCGAGATGCTCGAGGACGAGGTCGCGCCCCTCGAGCGCAGGTGCCTGCGGCACCGCTCGGGCGCTCAGGTCGAGGTGCAGGGCGCGCACCACGTCGATGCCGGCGGCGTTGTCGAACAAGCGGAACTGCGCGCCGACGCGTGGATTGAAATCGAGCAGCTTGTAGCGCCCGTCGCGCCGGTCGAAGCGCCAGTCGAGATCGGCGACCCCGCGGTAGCCGATCGCCGCGCAGAAGCGCACAGAGAGCGCCCCGAGCTGCTCGTTGCGTGCCGTGCGGCCGCACGTCGTCACCCCGGCGTAGGGCGGCCATGACCGCAGCTTGAACCCCGTGAAGACCGCGCCCGGCTCGCCGTCCGCGCGGATGTAGGCGTGAACGATCCAGTCCTCGGCGATCTCGGGCGGCACGTACTCCTGCAGCAGCACGCCGTACGGCTCGCTCCAGCCCGCGGCGAGCGCCATCAGCTCGGCTCGGCTCTGCACGACGGTGTTGGCGCGCACGGCCGGGCGCTCGAGGCGGGTGAAGGCTTCCAGGTTCTTGGCCATGACCGGGAACGAGCAGGTCCCGACGAAGTCCGCCAGCTGCTCGGCGGTGCGCGGCACGGCCGCCGCCGGCGTGTCGACTCCGTGCGCGCCGCACAGCTCGAACAGGCCGAGCTTGGAGGCGAGCATGCGGGGCAGGCCGGGCGGCACCTCGGGCAGCACGAAGCTCGCCGACAGCTCGTCGCGGTGCTCGGCGACGAGCACGGCGGCCTCGTCGTCGGTGCACACGATCGCCGCACGCCGGCCGATCCGGGTGGCCATGCGTGACATCTCCTCGACGAGCTGCTCTGCCGGCTCGGCGCCGGTCGTCGGCAGCACGAAGGTCCCGGCGGAGTACGCGGACCGTGCCGCCGGCGTGCCGGCGTGCTCGGCGACGGTGTAGACGGGCACGCCGACCCGTCCGAGGCTGCGCACGACGCCGAGCGTGCCGTGGTGCAACGGATAGTTGCCGATCCTCATGACCAGCACCGGCAGCGAGCGGTCGTACTCGACCTGGCCCCGCGAGGAGGCGCGGCCCGCCCCGCGCCGGGCGCGCCACGACCCGTGCACCCGTCCCGTCCCGGAAGCTGAGGATTCCACGCCCCGGTGTCGCGCGCCGATCACCGTGCGCGACTACCCGCACCGACCGCAGCGATATGCCACCACGGTTCTGCGGTGGATTTCACCGCGACGCATCCCGTGGGCTCGCCCGGGTTCGCCGCCGGGTTCGCCGCCGGTTCGCCGCCGGTTCGCCGCCGGCTCGCCCGCAGTGACGGAACGCGCCTGCGACGGCCGCCAGCGCTGCGTCAGCCGTCTGCAGTAGTGCGGTCGTTCGCGCGGCGGTACGTCAACCCACGTGGCGATCGCACGATGGGCGCATGGCTCGACACAGCGCTTTGCCCGTCGTCGTCGTCGGCGCGGGCCCGTACGGACTCTCCGTCGCCGCCTACCTGCGCGGTCGCGGTGCCGACGCCCGGGTCTTCGGCGACCCGATGGCGACCTGGCGCGACCACATGCCCTATGGGATGTACCTCAAGTCCACCCCGCCGCGCCTCGAGCATCTCTGCGCCGGGACGGGCGTTCACCTACGAGCAGTACTGCGCCGGGCAGGGGCGGGCGCCGAACGAGCCGCTGCCGGCGGACGACTTCGTCGAGTACGGGCTGTGGTTTCAGGCACACGCCGTCCCGCATGTCGAACCCGTGCGGGTGGAGCGCGTCGAGCAGCGCGAGGCGCGCTTCGGCGTGCTGCTCGACAGCGGGGAGGAGCTCGAGGCGCGCGCGGTCGTCGTCGCCAGCGGCCTGCTCGACCACATGCGCGTACCCGACGAGCTCGTGCCCTTCATGGGCACCGAGCTCGCCAGCCACTCCTCCCACCATGGCGACCTGACGAAGTACAAGGCCAAGCGGGTCGCCGTCATCGGTGGCGGCCAGTCGGCGCTGGAGAGCGCCGTGCTGCTCGCCGAGGCCGGAGCGACGGTGCACCTCGTCGCCCGCCGCCCGGCCCTGCTGTGGGGTGGTCCTCCCGCCCCGGCGCGCACGATGTTCGAGCGCTGCTTCAAGCCGGACTCGCCGCTCGGGCCCGGTTGGTCGCTCACTGCGGTGAGCCGCGGCGCAGGTCTCATCCGCTACCTCCCGCTCGGCGCGCGCCGCGAGCTCGGACGACGCATCCTCGGTCCGTCGGGCGCGTGGTGGTTGCGCGAGCGCTTCGACAGCGAGATCGAGGTGCATCTCGGGCGTCGCATCGCCGCCGCCGTCGCGACCGAGGCCGGGATCGCCCTGCAGCTCGCCGGTGAGACGGGCTCGGAGACGATCGAGCTCGACCACGTGCTCGCGGCCACCGGCTACGAGGTGCACGTGCAGTCCGTGCCCTACCTCGAGCCCGCGATGCGGGCACGCATCGCCCAGCTGCCGGGGACCGGCTCGCCCCGCCTCTCGGCCGGGCTCGAGTCCTCGGTGCCCGGATTGTTCTTCGCCGGGCTGCCCGCGCTCGCCACCTTCGGGCCGATGCTGCGGTTCGTGTGCGGCACGGAGTTCGCATCTCGGAGAGTGAGCGAGGCGATCGCTGGCCGCCGCTGAGCCATTGCGTCCTTCGGGTCCAGCGTGAGCCGCTCGCCGGCCCTGGCGCGCGGCTCGCGCCTTGGCGGCCGTTACGAGCTCGTCGAACCGATCGGCCGATCGTCGGCGGCCGCAGTGTGGCGCGCCCGGGACACCCGCCTCGGCATCGACGTCGCGCTGCGCGTCCTCCCCCCGGCGGCTCCCGGGCAGGTCGGGTCGGAGCTGGCCGCCTTGGCCCGCGTGCGCCACGCCAACCTGGCGGCGCTGCTCGCTGCCGTCGCCGACCCTTCCGCTCTGCTCCTTGCCCACGAGCTCGTGGCCGGACCGAGCCTCGACGGGCTCGGCGGGCCGGGCGACGACGCCGGGCTGCGGCGACGCGGCGCCGTCGTCGCCCGCTGGACGCCGTGGCAGGCGTCCGAGCTCTTGCGCGGCGCGTCCCGAGCTTTGCAAGCGGTCCACGACGCAGGTTTCGTTCACGGACGTGTCCGGCCCGGCAACCTCGTCGTCGACGCGGACGGGCACGCACGCCTCACCGACACCGGTGTCGCGCAGGCGCTCGCCACGGTGGCCCTCGACGGTCGGGCGGTCCCGCCCGACGGTCGCTACCTTGCTCCCGAGCAGCTCGAAGGGTCGCCGGTCGGTCCGCCAGCAGACGTCTATGCGCTCGGCCTGGTCGCGGCCGAGCTTCTCCTCGGGCCGGGGGGCGAGCTCGCCGCTGTCCGCGGCGCGGCCGCCGTACGTGGCGCTCGGAGGCCCGGCGGCCGTCGCGAGCCTCCTCGGGGCGCTCGATCCGGCTTGGCGCGCCGCGATCGCGCCGTTGCTGGCGAGCGATCCGGCGGACCGGCCCCGCGCAGCCGAGGCAGCCGAGCTGCTCGCCGTTTCCCGTGCGCCTGCCACGCGTGGGTCCGGCGCAGCTGCGGCACCGATCGTGGTGCCCACGGCAGTCGTCGCCCGCCAGCGAGTCGCGGCGAAGGCCGCCGCGGACGAGCCGGCGCTTCCCCAGACCGCGCTCGCGCCGAGCGCTGCGACGCCATCGTCGAGCGCCCCCCGGCCACCCTCGGCCGCGGCACGCCGCGGGCGGGCGCGCGCCCGCTGGGTCGCGAGCGGCGCTGCCGCCGCCGCTGTCGCCGGGATCGCGGTCGTGATCGCGTTGCTCGGTGTGCGACCGGGCTTCTCGCCGCAAGCCGGTGGGCGCGGGTCGCCGCCCGGGCTGGCCATCGGTGCAGCGCGCCGGGTCCGCTGCACGCCCCGCAGCCGCCCCCGGGCTGGTGTCGAGCACGACGGCGGGGACCGCTTCGTCCTCGCTCACGACCACGACCGACGCGCCCGTGCGTCGAGCGAGCGCCGTGACCCGCCGCGAGCGCGTTGCGGCGGCTCGCCGGGCACACTTGGCCGCCGCCCGCCTCGCTGCCGCTCGCCGCGCCCGTGTCGCGGCACGCCGCCGCCGAGTCGCCGCGAGCGGCCTCGCAGCCCCGCGCCGTGTGGTCGCGAAGCCGTCCCGCGCCGGCCGCCGCCCACCGCCGACCTCGACGTCGCCCTCGACGTCGCCCTCGAGCACGCAGGCTGCGGCGGTCGCCCCGACATCGCCGGCGACCCGACGAGCTGCGGCCGTCGGGAGGGGAACGGGCCACGGCAGCGCGGCGCCCGGAGGAGCGCCGCCAACCACGACGACGCAGCCCAGACGGAATCACGCCGCCCAGCGGGCGCGCCGGCTCAACGTTGCGGCGACGGTCGCGGGAGGCCGCCACAGCGCCGCCAGCCGCAGCCACCGCTCCCCGTCCTCGAGCACCACCCGCCCGACCGCCACCACCCGCCCGACCGCGACCACCCGCCCGACGGCGACCACCCGCCCGACCGCCACGACCCGCCCGACCGCGACCACCCGCCCGACGGCGACCACCCGCCCGACGGCGACCACCCGCCCGACGGCGACCACCCGCCCGACGGCGACCACCCGCCCGACGGCGACCACCCGCCCGACGGCGACCACCCGCCCGACCGCCACGACCCGCCCGACGGCGACCCCCAAGCACGCGCCGTCGACCACCGCCCCGCCGGCGACCACGCCCCACCCGGTCGGAAGGCCGTCCAGCCAGGGACCGGACGCCCGCGCCGTCGACAACCCAGCCGCCGCCTGCGCCCAGCACGAGCCGGCCCGGCTCGGGCAAACCCGACCCGACCCAGCCACCGCCACCCGCGTCGTCCACCCCGTCGACAACCCAGCCTGCTCCCACGCAGCCGCCCCCCTCCACCACCTCGGCGCCGACCACCGTGCCGCCCCCTTCGACCTCGACACCGACCACGGTGCCGCCCCCTTCGACCTCGACACCGACCACGACCGCGGCGCCCTCGACCAGCTCGCCCCCGACGACGACCCCCCCGCCGAGCACGACGACGCCACCGACAACCCAGGCACCCACGACGACGAGCGAGGCGACGACCACGACGACCAAAGCCGCCTCGTCGACCACGACCACCCTGCCGGCAAGCGGCCCGACAGCCAGCTCAGGTGCGAGCGGCGCAACGGCGGCTGGGCCTACCGGATAGCTCACCTGCTGCCGCCCGGGCCCGGGCGTGCAGCCGGTGATGAGTGAGGGACCCCAACGCTCCCGGTCAGGCGCCGCGCGTCGCCCGGCCGGCGCCTCGCGCTGCGCTCACCACCAGAAGGCCGTCGCGATGGTGACGTACAGGCCGACCAGGATGGCTCCTTCCAGCCAGTTCGATTCCCCGTCGAAGACGACCACGACCGTGACGACGGTGCCGAGGCCGAGCGCGAGCACGTCGAGCGGCGGCAACACCAGGGTGAGCGGCGTCCCGCCGATTCCGTACGAGAGCAGGACGAGCAGCGGGAGCAGGAATAGGGCGATCTGGATCGGGCTCTGCAGGATCACCGAAAGGGCGTAGTCCATCCGGTTGCGCAACGCGAGCTGGATGCCGACGACGTTCTCCACGGCGTTGCCTGCGATCGCCACGATGACCAGGCCCGCGAAGGACTGCGATATGTGCAGTGCGGTGAGCGAGGGGGTCAGCGCGTCGACGAACCAGTCCGACACGAAGGCTGCAGCAACGCTCGTCGCGGCGAGCACGCCGAGGGCCGCCGGCAGCGGCCAGGTCGGGGCAACGAATGACCCGCTGCGCTGCGGCGCGATCTCGGTGGACTCCACCGACGATGGCACCGCGAGCGCGAACACGACGAGCAGGACACCCGCCGCCACATCGGAGAGCTGCCGCTCGTGGTGGGCCACGGGCACGGCGAGATGCACGGACAGCGACGGCACCATGATGATGGCCACGGCCAGGCTCAAGAGCGCGACCGCGTTGCGTGCCGGTTCGGCACGGAAGGTCTGGGTGCCGTGGCGCGCCCCCCGGCGACGAACGCCAGCCCGAGCACGAGCAGCACGTTGCCGAGCATCGAGCCGACGATGGTCGCCTGGACGACGGTGATGAGCCCGGCCCGCAGAGCGAAGATGGAGAAGAACAGCTCCGGCAGGTTGCCGAGCGCGGACTGCACGACGCCGGTCAGCCCGGGGCCGAGGCGGTCGCCGAGACGCTCCACGCAACGCCCGACCAGTGCAGCGAGGCCGCCGAGCGCGATCAGCGCCGTGACGAAGGAAGCCAGGCTCGTCGGCCCGGCAACGTGCGCCGCGGCTGACGCGGCGGTGATCGCGGCGCAGGCGCCGAGCATGATCCGGTCGCTACGGCTGAACCGCGAGGCCCAGCCTCCGCCGACTTGCGCGCTGCGCCCGGAGGGGGGCTCCTGCGCTGGGTCGCTCAGCTCGTCACCGGGACGTCCAGCGCCCTAGCCACGCCCGCCCCGCGCGACGCGCCCGCCCCGCGACAGGTTCGCCGAGCGGCCCCCGTGGCAGGGGCACGGGCCTGGGTGTGGGCGCGGTGCGGTGCGGTGCGGCAACGACGACGGGGCCCTCCTCCGTCGCGCCGCCGGGAGCGGCGCCCGTCGCGCCGGCGCCGACACCGTGTCCTTCCCTGGGCCCTTCCCTGGGCCCTTCCCTGGGCCCTTCGCCGGCCAGCGCAACGGCGATCTCCTGGCCGACCTCGCCCCCGCCAGATGCCGCGGCAGCGGCCTCCTGCTCGGCTTGCAGCTCGGCGATCGCAGCCTCGACGGGATTGCGCAGGCCGAGGTCCTCGCTCATCGCCGCGGCGATGCCGGCCTCGAGGTCGCCCTTGCGCACGAAGACCGGAGGTCCGGACGTGAGCTTGATCGCCAGCCCCGAGGTGACGAACCTCCGGCGGTGCACGGCGACGATGTCAGCGGCCGGCACGATCACCCAGCTCGGCGCGAGGCGGGCGCGCACGGCGAGCCAGCCCGGTCCGATCGCGACGGTGCGCGTCTCGAGCGACCACAGCGCGACGAGGAAGGCGGCCGTGACGACGGTGGCGCTGCCGCCCGTCCATGCCACCGCCGAGTTGAAGACCAGGCCGTCGATCATCAGCGCGAGCGGGATGACGAGGGCGAACACGGTGATCGCTCGGTCGCTGCTGTTCCAGCTCGCCCGCCGCACGAAGGTGGCGTCGCCGGGGAGCTCGCCGTGCCTCGACACCATCGCCCGCGAACCGTAGACGAGCGCCGCGCCGCGGCGCGGTTCATACCTGCCCAAGTGCGGGCGAGGCTCGGCTCAGCGGTTGTCGGGGTCCGGCCAGGCCAGGTCGAGCGCGGCGATGACGTCGAGTCGGCCGAACGACGGCCGGTGCGCCTGGCGCGGGCGGCGCGACGTCCATCCTTGATCGGTCCGCCGGGCGTCGCGCAGCACCCGCCGGCGTCGCTCGACGGGATGGGGCTCCGGCGGTGGGAGGTGCGCGGCCCGGTGACGCGCCTTCTCGCACCCCGCGCCGGCGCGCGCACCGAGCGTCGTGTCGGGCGGGTTCACCGGTTCCCCAGTATGGCGCCGCGCTGGACAGCGCGCTTCGACCGGCGCCCGGTCGGGGTCGCCACACGTCCCCCCCGAGCCGGTCGCGCACGCCGGCGACAGGTCCGGCTCCATCGGGTCCGGCGTCGCCGGCATCGCCGCGCCGGGAGCCGCTTCCGTGGCCCGGCTGACGCATCGACGGATGGTCACGCGGTGGCCCCTACCCATCGCCGAGTCGACGTACTCGCCCGAGCCGACCGTCTCGATTCGCGCCCTGCGGCGCGCGTCCCGTGCTCCCGGCGCGACCTCCGGCGCTCTCGGAGCGCGCCCGCCGGCTCTACGGTGTGCTCGGAGCAACCGCTGCCGGCCCGGCCGCGCCAGCGGCCCGGCACGCCGCCGAGACGAGGAGGCACGATGGCCGAGGACCTGCAGCGGGCGAGGGATTTTCTCGCCGCCCACCACAGGGCGGTGCTGATCACCCGCAGGCAGGACGGCTCGCCGCAGAGCTCGCCGGTCACCGCCGGCGTCGATGCCGAGGGCCGCGCCGTCGTGTCGTCGCGCCGCATGCTCGCCAAGGTGCGCAACCTTCGGCGCGATCCGCGAACCAGCCTGTGCGTCGTCACCGACGCCTGGTTCGGGCCCTGGCTGCAGGCCGACGGCCTCGCCGAGATCGTCGAGCTGCCCGGGGCGCTGGAGCCGCTCGTCGACGTCTACCGGCGCATCCGCGGCGAGCACCCGGACTGGGCGGAGTACCGCGAGGCGATGGTGCGCGAGGAGCGGGTCGTGATCCGCATCACCCTCGAGCGCGCCTCCGGCCCGGCGCTCGACTGAGGTTCGAGCCTCAGACCTGCACGTGGTGTGCGGCGAGGGTCGATTCGAACGCCCCGGCGATGGCTCGGTATCCCGAGAGCCGCGGGTGGATGTCGGGGTGCGCGACCTGTGTTCCGCTGAGCGGGCACATCCAGGTCAGCTCGCAGATCGAGGCCACGTCGCGGGGAAGGAGCATCCCGCCGTAGCTGGTGAGGGGCAGCAGGTCGTAGGTGTCGAACGCCGCCGCCACGTTGGCGGTGAGCACATGGCGGCGCCGGTCGATCTGGTCGAGAGTCGTGTTCAGTCCGGCTACGCCGCTCACCGAGGCGGTGGCGGCGGCGCTCGCCTTCCCGCCCCCGGGCGAGAAGGCGAGCGCCAAGAACGGGTCGTAGTAGTTCATGGCCGCGATCGTCGCCCCGGGGTCGTCGTGTGTCAGCTTTCCGCTCAGCGATCCCAGCAGGGGCGGCAGTTCGGTGACGATGTCCGCCTCACCCCAGGCGAGGCAGCTCACGTCGACGCCGCTCGCCTTGGCGCAGGGGTCGAGATCGTTGGCGCCGAGGTCGAAGGTGACGAGCGCAACCTGGCCGCGGTGCGCGTCGAGGAAGTTGCCCGCTGCGGCCTGCTGGCTCGAAGCGTGCAGGAAGCTGGCGTAGAAGGCGGCGCAGGCGGGCTCGGCGGGTGTGCCCGAGAACGAGGAGGTCGTCTCGCCCGGACAGGCCAGGTCGACGAGGCGCAGGCCGTACCGGCGGGCGAGGTCGGCGGCATAGCTGCCCGGGTAGCCCTGGTCGGGCAGGCCGTCGGCAGGATCGTCCGGCGGCGGCGACGTGCGGTCCGTCGGCTGGTAGCCCGAGGCGAGCGAGTCCCCGAGCGCCAGCAGGTAGCGGGCCGACCCGCTGCTGCTGGCGCCGGCCGTCAGGACGCCGGCGCCAGCCGCGACGCCGGCGGCAACGGCGGCGGTCGCGACGAGCAGCGCGATCGAGACGAGCACGCGGGCTCGGAGCGCACACCTTCCCCCTCTGGCCACGGGCCGCCGGCTACCCCGTCTCGCCAGGCCCCAACCGCCCCGCGGCCGCGAGCCCGGCGAGCCTCCGTCTGCAGGCGGTCTCACAGGCGCAGCGGGCGCACCGGCGCGGCCACCAGCGACGGGTCGGCACGCCAGTCCACCCCGGGCACGTCGACGTACAGCTCCACCTCGTTGCCGTCGGGATCGGCGATATAGAGGCTGTGCGAGACCGTGTGGTCGCTCGCTCCACGCAGCGGCACGCCCGCCTGCGCGAGGCGCTCCAGCGCCTCGCGCAGGTCGTCGTCGCTGTCGCCGATCTTGAGCCCGAAGTGGTACATCCCGACGCGGCGCCCGGGCGGTAGTGCCGCCGCGCCCTCGCCGACCTCGATCAGCAGCAGCTCGTGGTGCGTGCGGCCCGAACGCGAGGCGAAGGCGGCGATCGGGGCCGGGATCGGCAGGGCGCTCAGCTCGATCTGCTGCCATCCGAGCACGTCGCGGTAGAAGTGCACCGAGCGCTCGAGGTCGCGCACGTAGAGCACGATGTGGCCCAGCTCCTTGACCTCCATCACGCCTCCTCGCGCGGGGCGTCGTCGCGCGTCGCGCCTCTCGTGGCCCCGCTAGCGGCGTCCCCGCCGCGCAGCACGACGAGGTCCTCGACGCGCTCGAGGGTCGCGAGCATGCCCCGCTCGTTGCGCTGGGGGTAGCCGAGCAGCTCGATCAGTCCTGGGGTGTGCGCCGTCGACCAGTCGAAGGTCTCGGTCACCCTGGTGCGGTCGCCCGGCAGCGGCTCGAGCTCCCAGATCCAGCGGTGACCGCTGACGTGGCGCCAGGCGATGCGGCGCCCGTCGTCGAACTCGACGACGGTGTTGACGACGCGGTAGGGGACGCCGTGGCGCATCTGCATGGCGAAACGCGAGCCGAGCTTCAGTCGCCCCGGTGCGTCGCGCGTCGCGAGCACGGTGCCGGAGCCGTCGAGCAGCGGGTGCTGGGCGGGGTCGGCGAGCAGCTCGAAGATCGCCTCGGGCGACGCCGAGACCTCCGTCGACACCGACACCTTGCGGTCGGGGTGCCGATCGTCCTTGACACCGAACACGCCCACCCACCTCCTCTCCACGACGGACAACGGCGAACGCTGCCTGCCTCGCCCAGGTGCTACGGGCGCCGCGACGAGGCCGGCGGCCGCACCTGCGACGACGCTACTGGCCATCTCGCCGGCGGCCACATCGCGGCGCGCTCCGGCGCGCGTCGGGTGCCCTCAGCCGCGACACAGGCGCGCGGCTCAGCGCATGCTCAGCAAGCGCACAGCATCTGCGCGGATACTGGTCACATGGGCGCGACGACCACTCCTGCAGACGCACGGGGCAGCCGGGTGCTCGTCGTCGACGACGAGCCGAACATCACCGACCTCATCTCGACCGCGCTGCGCTACGAGGGCTTCGATGTGGTCACCGCCGGGACCGGGCGCGCCGCCCTCGACGAGGTGGTGAACAAGCGCCCGCACCTCGTCGTGCTCGACGTGATGCTGCCCGACCTCGACGGCTTCGAGGTCGCCCGGCGGCTGCGCCAGGAGGGACGCAAGGTGCCGATCCTCTTCCTCACCGCACGCGACGCGACCGAGGACAAGGTGCGCGGCCTCACCCTCGGCGGCGACGACTACGTCACCAAGCCGTTCAGCCTCGAGGAGTTCCTGGCGCGCGTGCGCGCCGTGTTGCGGCGGGTCAACGAGCACGGTGAGCGCAGCGCCAGGCTGAGCTTCGCCGACCTCGAGCTCGACGAGGACACCCGCGAGGTGTTCCGCGGCGACACGCCGATCGAGCTCACCCCGACGGAGTTCAAGCTGCTCCGCTACCTGATGATGAACCCGCGCCGGGTGCTCTCCAAGGCGCAGATCCTCGACCACGTCTGGGAGTACGACTTCGACGGCGACGCCAACGTCGTCGAGACCTACATCTCCTACCTGCGCAAGAAGATCGACCGGCTCGGGCCACCGCTGATCCACACCCTCCGGGGCGCCGGGTACAGCCTGCGGACGGGCAGCAGCTCGTAACGATGTCGCTCTTCGGCGCCTCGCGCCGGGGCGAAGCCGGCGCCGGGCTCTCCCCGGGCGAGGGCGCGTCCGTCGCGCTCGGGAACGCCTTCGCAGCCTCGCGCCCCAAGGGCGCCGCATGTCGCTGCGATCGCGCCTGCTGCTCGGACTCGTCGTCGTGGCGGCGGTCGGCTTCGGGATCGCCGGGTCCCTCATCTACGCGCAGATCCACAGCTACCTCGTCGCGCAGCTGCAGGTCCAGGTCCAGGAGGGAGCGGACTCGGTCGGCCGGGGCGCCGGCCTCGGCGCCTGCGACATCCACTACACGACCCTTCCGGTGGGCAGCTACATCTTCGTCTACAACCCCTCGTCGCTCCAGCAGGTCTGCGCGCTGCCGGTGGTCGAGAACGACCTCTCCCCGACACCGCCGCCGAGCGACCGGCCGTCGGTCCCGTCGTCCCTGGTCCAGGAGGTGGACACCTCCGGCACGGGCGTGTGGGCCTCGGTGTCCTCCTCCTCGGGCATCGGTTACGAGCTCTATTGCTCCCCGCCTCCACCCGGAGGGTTCGGGTTCGGACCCGGGAGCCTCGTCGTCGCAGCCGAGCCGTTGAGCGGTGTCGAGGGCACGGTGCACCGCCTCGTCCTGATCGACGTCGCGGTCTACGCCGCGGTGCTCGCCCTGCTCGCCGGCCTCGGCTACGCCGTGGTGCGCGTCGGCCTGCGGCCACTCGAGGAGATCGAGGAGACCGCCGGCAAGATCGCCGCCGGGGACCTCTCCCGCCGGGTGCAGCGCGACGAGCCCGAGACCGAGATCGGCCGACTCGGAGCGTCGCTCAACGCGATGCTCGGCCGGATCGAGGACGCCTTCGCCGAGCAGCAGGCCTCCGAGCGCCGGATGCGCCGATTCATCGCCGACGCCGCGGACGAGCTGCGCACGCCGCTCACCTCGATCCGCGGCTACGCGGAGCTGTTCCGCCGCGGCGCGGCGGGGCGCCCCGAGGACCTCGAGCGCTCGATGCGCCGGATCGAGGAGGAGGCGTCGCGGATGGGCGTGCTCGTCGAGGACCTCTTGTTGCTCGCCCGACTCGATCAGGGTCGCCCGCTCGAGCACACCACGGTCGACCTCGCCGCGCTCGCCGCCGACGCCTCGGCGGACGCGCAAGCCGTGCAGCCCGACCGACCGATCACCTACGACGCCAGTGGGCCGGTGCTGGTCGAGGGCGACGAAGCGAGGTTGCGCCAGGTGGCGGCGAATCTCGTGCAGAACGCCCTCGTGCACACGCCGCGGGGGACCCCGGTGTGGGTGAGCGTCCGGCGCGACGGCCCCCTGGCCGTGCTCGAGGTGGCCGACGCCGGGCCCGGCATCGCCCCCGAGCACGCGGCACGCATCTTCGAGCGCTTCTATCGCGCCGACGCGTCCCGTGCCCGCAAGAGCGGCGGGACCGGACTCGGACTTGCCATCGTTGCGTCACTCGCAGCAGCTCACGGTGGCCGGGCGAGCGTCGAGACGGCGCCCGGCGCGGGCACCCGCTTCCGGGTCGAGCTGCCGGCGCTCGACCCCCGGCACGCAGCGCCCCCCGATCCCGAGCTGTCCCGGGCTTGGTCCGCCGCGCCGCTGCCGCAGCCGCCGGACGTCCCTGCCGCGCCAGCGCTCGCGCGCCCGCCGCCCGGCGACGCGGGCGCGACCGCGCCGGCGGAGCCGCCACCGGAGGGGGCAGCTCGAGCGCACGACACGGGTGCGGACGCGAGCCGGCCCGCCGGCACCGGGCCCGACGATGCGCTCCCGCCCGCGTTCGGGGGCAGCAGCGGGTTCGCCGAGGACTGGCAGGCCTCGGACGCTCAGCGGGTCCGGTAGGCGAAGGCCACCGCGTTCGAGCTGCCCGAGTCGGTTCGCACGCGCACCTGGACGGTCCCGCTCAGGCCCGCCGGCGCCGTGGCCACGCACTGCTCGGCGCTCGGGCAGGACGTGTGCGCCGGGTCAGGCCCGAAGTTGGCGACGATGGTGTTGTCGGCGCTCAGGAAGTTCCGCCCGCTGATCGTCACGCTCTGTCCGGCCGCGCCCTGTGCCGGCTCGAGCGAGGAGACGATCGGCCCCCCGGATACAGCGGGGACGGGCGCCGTCGTCGTGAGACCTGGGAGCGAGCTCGGAACGCTCGCGCCCGTGTCGCCGCTGCCGGAGCCCGTCGTCGTGCCGCGACCCGCCCCGGTGCTGCCCGCGCTGCCGCCAGCGTTGACCGGCGCGCCTGCGGTGTCGCGTAGCGACCGGAAGGCGGCGGGGTCGCTCTGCAGAGCGACCAGAGCGACGATGCACCCGACGAGCACCACCGCCAGAGCGGCGACGCCCAGCCGGAGCGGCAACGGGGTCTTTCCCGTCAGCGAGTCGCCTCCTTCAGCGGGTCGGCGCGCAGGTGATCGAGATGGGCGGTGTCGTTGAAGCGCCGAACGAGCCAGCGCTCGCCGTCCACGACGAGCGTGGAGATGGAGGCGTTGTCGCCGAGGATGAACGCGAACGGGGCCGCGCCGCTCGCCTGGCTGAGCACCGTCCCGATCGCTACGGCATGGGAGACGACGAGGATGCGAGATCCCGGATGGGCCGCGGCGAGACGCCTGACCGCGTCCGCGGTCCGCTCGGCGACCGCCTCGTTCGACTCGGCACCCGGGATGAGGTCCCAGCGCTGGCGTGCGAAGACCTCGAGCGCGAGCGGGTCCCGCTCGGTGATCCGCTGGCGGTAGAAGCCGCCCTCCCACTCGCCGAGGCTGATCTCGACCAGCCCGGGTTCGATCGCCGGGACGAGCCCGAGGCGCGTGGCGATCGGCGCCGCGGTCTCAGAGGTGCGCTGCAGCGGAGTGGTGTAGATCGCGTCGAGCTGCTCACCGCCGAGGCGGTCGGCGAGCGCGGCAGCCTGCAGCCGCCCGAGGTCGGACAGCGGCGGGTCGCCGCGCCCGTCGAGGAGCGGGAACGGCCGCGCCAGGTCGGCCTCGGCAGACTCGCCGTGACGCACGAGGAGGATCTCGGTGGCGTCGCTCGGTCGCTCGAAGCGGACCTGGCGGTAGCGCCGACCGCGGTCAGCGCTTCGAGCTTCGCTCACGCGCCGAGCCTACGACGGGCCTGCCGGCGATGCCGGTTCACCCGTGGATCACAGGCGGCTGGCGAACGCGGCGCCGGGCGCGCCGGGGATGCGCTTGCACCGCTCGCCGGGCCGGCCGACGGGTCAGGCGACGCGGGTCAGCTCGACCTCGACCGACAGGGCGCGCAGGTCGCCGCCGTGGTAGACGCCGCGCAGCGGCGGGACGTCGGCGTAGTCGCGTCCGCGGGCGACGGTCACGTGCCGTTCGGCGACGACATCGCCGTTGGTCGGGTCGATCGGCCGGAACTCGCCGAGCCAGACCTCGACCCAGGCGTGGCTGGCCCCTTCCGTCGGCTGCCCCATCGGGGCGTCCTCGAGCGGGTGCAGGTAGCCCGAGACGTAGCGCGCTCGGCAAGCCGAGCTGGCGAAGCATGGAGAGCGTGAGGTGGGCGAAGTCCTGACAGACCCCGCTGCGCTGCTGCCATGCCTCCACAGAGGTGGTCGACACCTCGGTGCTCCCTGGCTCGTAGCGCAGTGTCGCGCGCACGAAGCGCGACACTGCGTCCACCGCCTCGGCGGGCGTGGCGTCCAGCGTGAGGTCCCGCCCCTCGGCGGCGAGGTCCGCGTCGAAGGGGGCGTACCCGGTCGGGACGAGCAGCTCGGCGAAGCGGTCGCGCACCGCGCCGACCTCCTCCCAGCTCGCCGAGTCCGCCGTCCCCGGCGGGCGGGGCGACGGCGTCTCCACGAGCGAGGTGGCCCTCACCACGAGCTCGTCGTGCTCCTCGGGGACCTCGAAGGCGTGGACGAGGGTCGCCCAGTAATCGATGTAGCGGAAGACGTGGCTCGGCGGCGAGACGTCGAGCTGTGCATCGAGCACGAGCTGGTCGACGCCCGAGCTCGGCGTCAGCCGCGCCTCGTTGTAGCTGGCCGCAACGGGGGTGCCGTAGCGGTACGTGGAGACGTGACGCGTGGCGATGCGCCAGCTCATCGCGTCGAGCCCGTCCGCAGCACGCGGCCCTCGGGGCGCCAGGACTGCGCCATGTCGCGGTTGAAGAACCGGGCCGTCACCGCCGCGCTGGCGTGGGAGCACGCCAGCTGCAGCCCGGAGAGCAGCACCGGCAGCTCGTCGAGCTGGTCTCGGATCCGCCGGTACTCGAGATCGGCCCGGGTGCGCCCGAGGATGCGACGCGCCTCGTCGGCCGTGCCGAGCCTGGTGTCACCGGGCCCGAGCTCGGTGACGCAGGCCTCCGCCGTGGCGAGCGCCGAGTAGGCGCTGCGCGGGAACGGGCGGTCGAGCAGGAGGAATTCCGCGACGCGCCCGGGGTCGACCGTCGCACCGTAGCTGCGTAGGTACGCCTCGTATGCCGAGCAGGATCGCAGCACGGCGACCCAGTTGGAGACGCTGCCGGGCAGCCCGAGCCGCACGCCGAGCAGCCGCGCCGTCATGTCGGCGCGCTCGAGGCTGCGCCCGAGCACGAGGAAACGCCAGCTGTCGTCGCGTGGCATCGTGCCCTCGGCGATCCCGGCGGCCATCGCCACCCGGTCCTTGACGAAGCGGGCGAAGCGGAAGAAGGCGTGAGGCCCGATGGCCTTGGCCGTCGCGGCGCGCTGCTCGAGCGAGAGGTACGTCGCGTTGAGGCACTCCCAGAGCTCCGAGGAGATGATCTCCCGGATCGCGCCGGCGTTTTCCCGGGCGCCGACCAGGGACGAGGCGATCGAGCTCGGCTCGCTGCGGTCGAAGGCGAGCAGCGCCGTCACCTCCTCCGGCTCGGGCGCCGCGTCGCCGGTTGCCATGCCCATCACGGACAGCACGCCTCGAACGGCCAGCTGCTCGTCGCTCGTCGGGTCGTCGAGGAGCTGGGCGAGCTGCACGTCGAGCATGCGTGCGGTGTCCTCGGCCCGCTCCAGGTAGCGCCCCATCCAGAACAGCGCCTCGGCGATACGGCTCAGCACGTCGCGGCCCCGATGTGTGACCGGCCCTGCTGCTGTTGCTGTTGCGCGGCCCGCAGGTCGGGGCCCGGCTCGGGGCGGGGGTGGCCGTCGGCGGGCATTGCCCCCACGACCGGCGCACCCGCGTCGCCGGGCGCACCGGTCAGTCGCGATTCGGCGACGCCCGCGGCGCCTCCTGACCCGGCGAGGACCCACGTGTCCTTCGAGCCGCCGCCCTGGCTCGAATTGACGACCAGGCTGCCGCGGCGCAGGGCGACGCGGGTCAGCCCGCCGGGCAGCACCCAGACCTCGTTGCCGTCGTTGATGGCGAAGGGCCGGAGGTCGACGTGGCGCGCTTCGAGGTGAGCGCCGACCCGGGTCGGCGCCGTCGACAGCGTGACGACCTCCTGCGCGATGAAGCCGCGCGGGTCCTCACGCACGGCCGCCGCCGCCCGGGCGAGCTCCTCGTCGGAGGCCTGCGGACCGATCAGGATCCCGTTGCCGCCCGAGCCGGCCACGGGCTTGAGCACCAGCTCGTCCAGGCGGCGCAACGCGGTGTCGAGCTGGTCGGGATCCTCGAGCCGGTAGGTGGCGACGTTGGGCAGGATCGGCTGCTCGCCGAGGTAGTAGCCGATCAGCTCGGGCACATAGGTGTAGACGAGCTTGTCGTCGGCGACGCCGTTGCCGACGGCGTTGGCGAGGCTGACGTTGCCGGCGCGCACCGCGTTGAGCAGCCCGGGGCAGCCGAGCAGGGACCCGGGATCGAACTGCAGCGGGTCGAGCCAGTCGTCGTCGACGCGCCGGTACACCACGTCGACGCGCTGGTCGCCGCTCGTGGTGCGCATGTAGAGCACGTTCTGGCGGCACACGAGGTCCCGTCCCTCGACGAGCTCGACGCCCATCCGCCTGGCGAGGAAGGAGTGCTCGAAGTACGCCGAGTTGTGCACCCCCGGAGTCAGCACGACGACCGTCGGGTCGCGGCGCGTCCGCTCGGGAGCCGCGGCGCGCAGCGCCCCGAGGAGACGGGACGGGTAGTCGTCGACGGGAAGGATGCGCTGGCTGGCGAACAGCTCGGGGAAGACCCGGGTCATCGTCCGCCGGTTCTCGAGCACGTAAGAGACGCCCGAGGGGATGCGGACGTTGTCCTCGAGCACGCAGAAGCGGCCGGTGGCGTCCCGCACGAGATCGATCCCGGCCACCTGGATGCGCACACCGTTGGGTGGGGCGACGCCCCATGCGGCCCGCTGGAAGTGCTCAGCCGTCGTCACGACGCGGCGCGGCAGGACGCCGTCGGCGAGCGCCTCGCCGGATCCGTAGACGTCGCTCAGGAGGGCCTCGAGCGCGCGCACGCGCTGGCGCACGCCCGCCTCGACCATGGCCCACTCGCTGGCGGCGACGGGCCGCGGGATCGGGTCGAGCGGGAACGGGCGCTCCTCTCCGGAGAGCGAGAAGGTGATGCCACGGTCGCGAAAGGAGCGGTCACGCTCGGCGCAGCGCTCGTCGAGGTCGCTCGCCGTGAGCGCTCGCAGCGTCTCGTAGAGGACCCGGGCCGCCTCCCGGGGCCGCGTCGCCGACTCGAACAGCTCGTCGAAGGCGGCGTCCGACGAATAGCCCTCGAACAGGTCCTCGACGGGCGCGAGCTCCTCCACCGGGCTCTGTGCTTAGCAAGCGCGTGTTACCGCAGCGTTTCGTGCCGGTGACCAGGTCGACGGCGCCGGAGGCGGCGTGGCCCGCCACAGGCGGGGCTCACACGGAGCGATCGGACCCGCGCTCGTCCGCCGCGCGCAGTGCGGCCAGGTAGCGGTTGTAGGCGGCGCGCTCGCGGTCCTCGCCGGGAGAGGCCGGGTCCGCCGTGTCGACCGGCGTTGCACCCGCCGGGGGCGCCCCTGCGCTGCCCCGAGCCGATCGGCGACGGAGCGACCTCGGGCGAGGCAGTCCGGCTGCCTGGTCGTTCACGATCCGCCACCAGACGTAGACCGCGTAGACACCGAAGAACGGCCATTCGAAGACGTACATCCAGCTCAGCTCGTTCCCACCGAGCGCGCGGCGCAGCTGCCACCACGTCAACGCGGTGAATCCCGCCTCGAGCAACGCGAGCGTGACGTGCGCGGTCATCGCCCTCGGCGTCGACCACCTGTTGGCCACGGACCAACCGTACCGGGCCACCGCGCCGGCCCCGCGAGCGCCCCGCGAGCGGGTGCGTAGCATGGCCCTCACGACGAGCGCGGGGCGTGACGCCGTGGATCTCAGCCATCTCGACGAGCGGGGCAACGCCCGCATGGTCGACGTGACCGGCAAGCCGGTGACCGAGCGCCGGGCGGTGGCTCGCTGCCGGGTGTCCGTCGACTCAGCCGTCGTCGGGCATCTGCTCGCCGCGGGCTGGGGCGAGCTGGCCGCTGCGGCACGCAACGCCGGCGTGCTCGCCGCCAAGCAGACCTCCCGCCTCGTCCCGTTGTGCCACCCGATCCGCCTGGACGCGATCTCGGTCGAGGTCCTCCCGGCGGCGGGCGGGTTCGACATCTCGGCGGTTGCACAGATCCGGGAACGGACGGGGGTGGAGATGGAGGCGCTCACGGCCTGCGCCGTCGCCGCGCTCACCGTTCTCGCCTCGCTGCGGGACGCCGACCCGGCGGCATCGGTCGAGGACCTCACACTGTGGGAGAAAACCGGTGGCCGCAGCGGGACATGGCGCCGTGGCGCCCCGCCGAGCGCGTGACCGCCGGGGCGATCTAGGCTCGGCTCGTGTGGCTCTTGTTCTGGCTCCTTCGTCGGATCTTCCGCCGCGGTCGCAGGCGCTGAGCGCCCGCCCGACTGTGGAGACAGGGCCGCTCGCGCCGCGGCCGTGACGGTCGCGGGCGCGGTTCGGGCTGATGTCGGTTTCGAGCTGGCGCCGCCTGGCTAGTGGGCTTCTCGATGACGACGGACGTTCCAACCGGCGGCTCCGACGGGCCCCTGCACCTCGGCGCGCGGGGCTGGACGCAGACCCTGCAGGCCACCCGCAAACAGCTGGTCGTCGACCGCGTCACGATGGCGGCGGGCAGCCTCGCCTACCACTGGTTCCTCGCCCTGTTCCCGGTAGTGATCGTCGCGCTCGGGCTCCTCAGCCTCGTCCGCGTCAGTCAGTCGACCCTGCACCATCTGACCGACGGCTTCGCCAAGGCGCTCCCCGCCGGCACCGCCGGCGTGTTCGACGCCGCTGTGGACGCGGCGACGAAGAAGAGCTCGGGCTCGCTCGAAGCGGTCGTGATCGGTCTCGTCGTCGCCCTCTGGAGCGCGTCGAGCGGCATGGCGGTGCTCCAGCAGGCGCTCGACATCGCGTACGAGGTACCGAGCGACCGCAAGTACGCAGCGCGCCGGGTGCGCGCCTTCCCCCTCATGGGCGTCACAGTGGTGCTCGGGGGCCTCTCAGCGGCGCTGATCGTCTTCGGGCAGCCCATCGGCTCGGCGATCGAGAATGCCCTCGGCGTCGGCGGCCCCGCCTTCACCGTCGTGTGGACCGTCGTGCGCTGGGTGCTCGCCCTGGCGCTCGTGACCCTGCTGTTCTCGTGCTTCTACTTCCTCGGCGCCAACCGGGAGGCACCGCGCTGGCAGTGGGTCAGTGCCGGGGGCCTGCTGGCGACGGCCGTCTTCGTCGTCGCCTCGCTCGGCTTCTCCTTCTACGTCAGTGCGTTCGGTTCCTACAGCAAGACGTATGGCAGCTTCGCCGGCGTTGCGATCCTCATCTTCTGGCTCTGGCTGATCGGGCTGGCCGTTCTCATCGGCGGCGAGCTGAACGCCGAGCTCGAACGCGAGGCCATTGCCCGCGGGCGCGGCGCCGGCACCACAGCCCCGGCGCCGGCCCCGGCGCCGGGACCGGCTCAGGCGTCCCCGGCGAGAGCGGCGAGCTGACTGTCGCTCTCCTCGGCGACGCCGACTGTCGCAGCGCCTGACGCCGTGCCCCGGCCGGCGTCAGCGCGCCGGCGCAGCTTCCGCCCGGCGACCGACGCCCCAGCCGCGGCGACGAGGCACGACGCCGCTCCCACGGCGAGCCCGGCACGCCCGCCGGCCTCGCTCGTGATCCAGCCGACGAGCGGGCCCCCGATCGGCGTCGAGCCGAGGAAGGCGACCGCCCACAGCGACATCACCCTGCCGCGCATGTTCGGCGCGGAGCGCAGCTGCAGCGTCGAGTTGCCCATCGAGATGAACATCACGCCGGTGAAGCCGACGAGCACGAGCGCGGCGAACTCGAGCGGGAGCGCCGGGGCGACGCTGGCGAGGAGCATCGTGGCGCCCATCGCCGCGGCGGAGGCGATGAGCGGGCGCCGTCCTGTGCGCCCGTAGGCCGCCACGAGCAGTCCGCCGACGACCGCGCCGATGCCGAAGGCGGCCGTCATGAACCCGTAGATCTCCGAGCCGCCGTGGAAGGTGCGTGCCGCCACGACGGGCAAGGTGACCTGGAACTCGTAGGCCATCGTTCCGATGAGCGCCATCATCGCCAGCGGGATCGCCAGGTCGGGGGTGCGCCACACGTAGGCGAGACCTTCTCGCAGCTGGCCCTTGGTGCGCTCGGCCGGCGGGCTCGGCTGCAGCGTCGAGCGGTCCAAGGTCACGAGCGAGAAGACGACCGCGACGAAGCTGAGCGCGTTGAGCACGAAGCACCAGCCGACGCCGACCTCGGCGATGAGCACGCCGGCGACGGCGGGGCCGACGGCTCGCGCGGCGTTGACGAGCGTCGAGTTCAGGCTGACGGCGTTGCGCACCTCGTCGCGCCCGACCATCTCGAGCACGAAGGACTGTCGCGCCGGGTTCTCGAAGCAGTTGTTGAGGCCCAGCACGAGCGAGAGCACGGCGATCAGCACGAAGTCGATGTGGTGGGTCAGGGTGAGCACGCCGAGGGCGAGCGCCTGGATGCCCATGAAGGACTGCAGCACGACCATGAGGCGCCGCTTGTCGACGCGATCGGCCACGACGCCGCCGTAGGGGCCGAGCAGGAGCACCGGCAGGGTCTGCACGGCGATGTTCAACCCGACGTCAATTGCCGAGTGCGTCAGGGTGAGGACCAGCCAGGAGATGGCGATCGACTGCATCCACGTGCCGATCAGGGAAACGGCCTGGCCGGAGATGTACCTGCGGAAGTTCGGCACGGCCAGGGCGGAGAAGGTGCGCTTGGCCGCTGTCGAGACGCTCACGGCCGGGCTGCGCTCTCCGGCTGCGCTCTCGGGCGCAACGTCTCGGCGATCGACTCGAGCGCCGGCAGCGCGACGGCGAGCGCGCGCCGTTCGCGATCGTTCAGCGCCGCTGCGGCGGCGACCAGCACGTCCATCCGCTCGGCGACGACGCGAGCATGCAGCTCGGTGCCCGCCGGCGTGGCCTCGAGAGAGATGCTGCGGCCGTCCCCGGGGTGCGCGAGGCGGCAGACGAGGCCGCGTTCCTCGAGCTTCGCGGCAAGCCGCGAGAGCATGGTCGGATTGAGCGCATCCAGCGCTGCCAGGTCGGACATGCGGATCGGTCCGCGGCGCACGACGGTGCCGAGGACGTCGAGCGCGCTCGGCGAGAGCCCGTCGCCCGACGTGCGCGAGCGCAGGCCCTTGGCGATGCGCGTCAGCGCGGCGCGCAGCCGCGCCGCTTCGTCGTCGGACAGGGCGTCCGGATGCCCGGGCGGCTCGCGCCGCTGCCGTTCCGGGGTGCGGCGCCTCGTTGCCTGGGTCCGCGCTGCCTCGCTCACGAAGCCAGTGTAGCGGCTACATGCTTGCCGGCAGGCAAGTACATGTCCGGGGCGGGCGACGGCAGCAGCGACGGTCGCGGCGCCCCGCTCAGGGCGCCGGGACGGTGGTCGTCGAGGAGCGCGGCGCTCCCGGCGACCAGAAGATCTGCAACGGGCTGCCGTAGCTCGGCACGGCCGTCGAGACCGTGAATGCCTTCGCCCAGACCAGCACGCGGTAGGTGCCGACGTCATAGGTGCGCGCCGCAGGCCCCCAGGTGCGCTGGGCCGTCGTGGCGTTGACGTCGCGCCAGGGGTGGGCCGCGTCGTAGACGAAGAAGTCGAAGCGCTGCCCTGCGTACCAGCTCTCCGGCGACTGGCGCTCGTACCGGCGCAACGTGGCGTTCGGCGCCGGCGTCACCGGTCGCACGCGCACTCGGCCCGACGAGTCGAGGGTGACGACCGTCGAGCTCCAGTAGTCGCCGACACCTTGGTCGAGACGATGGGCGGTGAGGAACGTGCTGAGGAGGCGAGCCGGCTGTGGCGCAACGGCGCCGGTCAGCTCCACACCCACCTCGGCCGCGAAGGCTGCAGCGATGACGCCGGCGCCGGCGAGGGCCGTGCGCACGCCGAGCCCGCGCCGCCCGCCCGCCGCGACATGCCCCAGCAGCCGTCCGGCGAGGCGACCCGCCAGCACAGCGGCGAGGATGACCGCCGGCGTGAGATACTTGGCATAGTCGGTGTTGTTGCTCCCCGCCGCCACGACGAACGTCACGAGGTCAGCGGCGATCCCGACCACGAGGAGATCGTCGAGACGCCACGGCCCTGCCGCACCGCCCGGCGCGAGCCCGCGCGCCGCACCCCGGACGAGGGCGACGAGGGCGACGAGCACCGCGAGAAGCTCCACGAGCAACCCCGCCACGTGCACCACCTGGAAACCGAGCGCTCCGTCGCCGACGGTGTGCGGGATCGTGCCCACACCGAGCAGGCCGGGCAGACGGTTGCCGAGATTGCCGACGTTCTCGACGAGCTGGTGCGAGCGGATCGGCAGGTTGCGGTTGACGAGGGTGAAGGTGCCGACGAGCTGGGCGAGGGTGCGCACCACGATCGCCAGCGCCGCCGCTGCGGGCGCGGCGGCCAGGGTCCAGGCGCCGGCGCGCCAGCTGCGGCAACGCGCGGCCGCCACGACACCGCCGGCGACGAGCGGCATCAGCCCGAATGTCAGGATCATCACGTCGCCGAGCATCCCGGCGGCAAGGAGGGCGACAGCGGCGGCCCACCGCCAACCGGTGCCGGGCCGTGCCAGCAACGCGAACGCGCCGAGCGCGGCGAGGGCCGTGGCGACGTGCCACGGTCCCTGCAGCAGGAAGTACGCCAGGTCCGGGCTCGGCAGTGCGAGCAACGCGGCCACCGTCCCGGCGCCGGCGACGGCGGCGAGGCCGCGCCGCCGCTCGAGCGTCAGCGCGGCGCCGAGCACCACGACGGCCGCCGCGATGATCGCCGGCACGAGGTTCATCAGGTCGGGACGAAGTCCACCGATGCGCACGGCCGCGGCGTAGAACACCACGTCGAGGGTCCAGAAGCTGTCCAGCGAGATCGCCCAGCCGTGCAGTGCGAGGTTGCCCGAGCTGACGGCCGCGCCCTCGAGCACGACGGTGGCACTGTCGGAGTTGCCCGGCACGAAGCGCGTCGAGACGGCGTCGAGCAGGACGGTCAGCGCCCCGAGAGCAGCGACGACGGCGGCGACGCGAGTGGCGGGGCGTAGCCGGCGCCCTGCAACGGGCCGGGATGGCGCGAGAAGCTGGTCCTCGGCGCGCTGGGCTTCGTCTTCGGCCTGCCCGGAGAGAACCGGCTCGGTGGCGTGCTCGGCGGCCGGGCGTCTGCTCGGCGGAACGGTCCGCGGCGTCGTCGCAGGCACGGGCGCTCATGTTATGGGCAGGCCTGCGCGTCGGGAGGCGGTCGGGCGAAGGAGAGCGAGCGCGTCGCGACGTGCAGCGAGCGCGCCGAGGGCGAGCGGGCGAGCCGCGGGGCCGAGGTAGCCTGCGCCGTGGCCGAGGACGACACGGGCCCACGCGCCGCGACCGACGTTCCGGCTGCCACCGTGGTCGATGCGCAGCACCGCACCGTCTCCGGCGGTGCCGCCCGGGCGGCCGGCGGATCGGGCGGCGACGCGGCTGCCGCCGAGGCTCGGGTGCGCGAGGTCGTCGCAGCCACGGGCGTGCCCTACGAGATCGTTCCCTGCGCCGAGGAGCTGGCGGACACGGCTGCGTTCTGCGCCGCCTACGGCTACTCGCCCGACGACTCGGCGAACACGATCGTCGTCGTCGGCAAGTCGGACCCGCCGCGCTTTGCCGCCTGCGTGCTGCTTGCCACCACCCGCCTCGACGTCAACCGCACCGTGCGCTCGCGCCTCGGCACGAGGAAGGCCTCCTTCGCCGGCGCCGAGCAGACCAAGGCGCTGACAGGCATGGCGATCGGCGGGGTGACGCCCTTCGGGCTCGAGGCAGGCCTGCCTCTCTGGATCGACGCAGCCGTGATGCAGCGTCGGCGCATCGTGCTCGGCGGCGGGAGCCGGGCGTGCAAGGTGGTCGGCCCCCCGGAGCTGCTGACCGCTCTCCCCGACGCGCAGGTCGTCGAGGGCCTCGCGCTTCCCCTGGCGGAGGGCGGCTGAGGTGGGCGCACGCCTGTGGTCGGTCAACCTCGCCAGCGCGCGGCAGGGTTTCGCGAGCGATCGCGACGGCGGTCCGGGCGTGACCGGCATCGACAAGAGGCCGGTCGAGGGCCCGGTCCGAGTCGCGGATCCTGGACCGAAAGGCACGGGAGCGAGCGGCCTCGCCGGCGACGCCGTCTGCAACCTACGCCACCACGGCGGAAGCGGCCAGGCCGTCTACGCCTATGCCCGCGAGGACCTCGACGCGTGGCAGCAGGTGCTCGGGCGGCAGCTCAACTGCGGCGTGTTCGGCGAGAACCTCACTACCCTCGGTCTGGACATCACCGGAGCGCTCATCGGCGAGCAGTGGCAGGTCGGGGCGGACTGCGTGCTCGAGGTGACCGGCCCGCGCCTCCCGTGCCGCACGTTCGCCACCTGGCTCGCAGAGCGCGGATGGGTCAAGCGGTTCACAGCTCACCGGCGCGCCCGGCGCGTACCTGCGGGTACGCCGGCCGGGAGCGGTGATGGCCGGCGACCCGATCAACGTCCTTGCTCGCCCCGGCCACGCGGTCACCGTCGGGCACTGCTTCTCCGCCCTCACCGACCAGCCCGACCTGCTCCCGTCGCTGCTCGCCGCAGGTGAGGCGCTCCCCGAGGAGATCCGGCGCCATGCAGAACGTCGCGGGCGCGCAACGAGGCGGGGAGAGGATCGGCGCTCCCCGCCTCGTTGACCCGCTCCGGCCGGCACGCGTGCCGGCGGGATCCGAGCACTGCCCTTCCCACTATCCGCCTGCGCGGATCCCGCGTCTGTGTCCGGGGCGACACATGGCGTGTGCCACCGCCGACACGACGAAGCCGCACCGGCTGACGCTCGGCCGGCGCGCCCCTCCGCCGCTCTCACGCTCGGCACCGCTGGTCTGCCAAGCTGTCCGCATGCCCCGGGGCCTGCTCGACGCCCTTGACGCCGATCTGCGCCGGCAGGTGCACCAGAGCGCGCGCCGGCGACGATTCGCCCGCCGGCAGCCGCTGTTCTACGAGGGCGACCCGAGCGACGGCATGCACCTCGTCGAGTCCGGCTGGATCGCCGTGAGGGCCGCAGGCCCGCTCGGCGAGGACGTCACGTTGGCGATCGTCGGACCAGGGGAGTCGCTCGGCGAGCAGTCGCTCATCCACGAGAGCGGGCCGCGGTCGGCGTCCGCACTGGCGCTCACGGCCGTGGAGACGCTGTATGTGAGCCGGGCCGTCTTCGACGAGCTGCGTGACCACCAGCCGAGCGTGGACCGCTTCCTCGTCGTGCTGCTCGACGACCGCCTGCAACGGCTCAACGACCGGCTCACCGAGGTGCTGTTCGTCCCGGCCGACCAGCGCGTGCTGCGAAGGCTGAGCGAGCTCGCCGCGAGCTTTCCCGACAGCGAGATCCCCGTCACCCAGCACGACCTTGCCAGCCTGGCGGGAACGACGCGACCGACGGTCAACCGGGCGCTGCGCGCCGCCGGGAGCGCCGGTGCGCTCAAGCTCGGCCGCGGCCGGATCGTGGTGCTCGACACCGGGCTGCTCGAGCGGCTCTCCCGGGGCCGCAGCCCCGAGCGCTGAGCCCTGCAGGTCGGGCTGGACGATCCTCTCGCCAATTCGGCCGGGCTGTCGATCCCGGGCGCCGTCGAACGTCGACACCACAGTGGGCGGCAGAACCGCCCGGGCGCACGATGTGTGTGCCGCACACCAGGAAAAGGAGCACGACATGGCCCAGTACATGGTCCTCATCTACGAGGACGAGTCCGGCTACGCCAAAGGCGGCCAGCAGGTCTACGACCAGGCGATGAAGGAGCACAACGAGTTCGCCGCGAAGCACGGCAACACGATCAAGGGCGGCAGCGCGCTGCAGCCGACGGCTTCGGCGACCAGCATCCGCAAGGACGCGTCCGCGTCGCCTGCGATCACCGACGGCCCCTTCGCCGAGACCAAGGAAGCCCTCGGCGGCTACTACCTCATCGAGGCGGCGAACCTCGACGACGCCATCGCCATCGCGTCGGACTGCCCGGCCCTCTTCGGCGGGGTCGAGGTGCGGCCGGTCATGGTGTTCGACTGAGGACAGACCCGATCGGCCCGCAGGCCGTCGCCGCCGCGGTCGCCGAGGCGCACCGTCGCGAGTGGGCCTTCGTGCTCGCCGCGACGGTGCGCCTCTGTCGCGACCTCGACGTGGCCGAGGAATGCGTGCAGCACGCCTACGCGCAGGCGCTGGCGAGCTGGCCCGACGGCGGCATCCCCGCCAAGCCCGGCGCATGGCTGACCACCGTCGCCCGCAGGCGGGCGCTCGACCTCGCCCGCCGCGCCGCGACGCAGCGCCGCAGACTTCCCCTGCTCGTCGGCGACGGCCTCGAGCCCGGCGCCGAGGAGATCGTCGTCGGGGAGGGATCGCAGGAATTGAGCGACGACCGGTTGCGCCTCGTCTTCGTCTGCTGCCACCCGGCACTCGCCGAAGAATCCAAGGTGGCGCTCACCCTGCGCCTCGTGTGCGGCCTGTCGACGGTCGAGGTCGCACGCGCCTTCCTCGTGGCCGAGGCGACGATGGCCGCCCGCATCACCCGGGCGAAGAAGAAGATCGCCGTCGCCGGGATCCCCTACCAGGTGCCGTCGCCCGCCGAGCTCCCGGCGCGCCTCGATGCCGTGCTCTCGGTGGTGCACCTCGTGTACACGACCGGCCACACCGCCCCGTCCGGCGCGGGGCTGGTCCGTCGCGACCTGGTCGCCCGGGCGCTCGACCTGGCCCGGATGCTGCGCAACCTGCTCCCGTCGGAGCCCGAGGTCGCCGCCCTGCTGGCCCTCGTGCTGCTGAGCGATGCCAGAAGCCCCGCGCGCGTCGACGCCGACGGGCGCCTCGTGCTGCTCGCCGACCAGGACCGGGCACGCTGGAGCCGCGCCCAGATCGCCGAGGGGGTCGCCTTGCTCGCGGACAGTGGCGCAGGTGCCGACACGGGCCGCTTCGCGCTGATGGCGGCGATCGCCGCGGTGCATAGCTGCGCGCCGAGCTTCGCCGACACCGACTGGGCGCGCCTGGTCGGCCTGTACGACCGGCTGGCTGAGCGCTGGCCTTCCCCTGTGGTGGCGCTCAACCGCGCCGTGGCGGTCGGCCTGGCCGAGGGCCCCGAGGCGGGGCTGGCGGCGCTCGAGCCGCTCGCCGCCGAGCCCGTGCTGGCCGGCTACCCGTACCTTCCCTCGGCCCGAGCCGATCTGCTGCGCCGCCTCGGGCGTCACGCCGAGGCGCGGCGCAGCTACGAGGAAGCTCTCGCCCTCACGGCGAACGGCGTGGAACGGGACTTCCTCGAACGGCGGATCTCCGAGCTCAACCATTAGCACTTCGATCACCGCTTCTTCAGTCTCTCCTGAGCCGCGGTGGGTAGACCTCACGACGTGACGGAACCGCCCGCTCCGCCCCTCTGTCTCGTGGTCCGCCGCCGCACGGCGCCCGACGGCGCGACCGTCGTGGCGCTGGCCGGCGAGCTCGACCTGACGGGCGAGGAGCAGGTGCGCGAGGCCGTCATGGCCTGCCGCGGCGAGCGCGTGGTGGTGGACCTCTCCGGCCTCGAGCTGATCGACGCCCGCGGCGTCGCCGCCCTGCTCGAGGCCGACCGCCTGCTCGCCGAAGCCGGCGGCTCGATGCAGCTGCGCGGCGCGCGCGGCATCGTGGACCTCGTGCTCACGACGCTGCACGCCAAGGGACTTCTCGACGGGCTGCTCGAGCCGCGCTGAGCGCCTGCCGGCGCCGGGAGCCCCACCCGGCGCGTGCCCGGCGCCCGGTCAGCCGAGCTCGATGTGCCGGGTCAGCTCGAGCTCCTCGAGCAGCGCCCGGTCGTGCGAGACGAGCAACAGCGTCCCCGAGAAGGCGTCGAGCGCGACCTCGAGCTGTTCGATCGCCGGCAGGTCGAGGTGGTTCGTCGGCTCGTCGAGGACGAGGAAGTTGACGCCGAGCGCCTGGAAGCGGGCCAGCTGGGCGCGGGTGCGCTCGCCGGCCGAGAGCGAGCCCGCCGGCCGGGTGACGTCGTTCGCCTCGAGGCCGAACTTGGCGAGCAGGGAGCGCGCCTCGCTCAGGGTCAGGCCGCTCGCGGCCACGAGGCCGTCGAGGACGCTCGCGCCCGCGCTGTCGGCCTCCGGCTGCCGCTCCTGGGCGAGCTCGCCCACCACGACGCTCGGGCCGAGCCAGCGCGTCCCCGCGGCGAGCGGCAGCCGGCCGAGGAGCGCCTGCACGAGCGTCGACTTGCCCGACCCGTTGGGCCCCGTCAGCGCAACACGCTCCGCCCAGGCGATCTCCAAGTCGAGCGGCCCGAGGCGGAAGGCGCCCCGCTCGACCACCGCCTGCTCGAGGCGGGCCACCACCGCCCCGGCGCGGGGCGCCGCGCCGATCGAGTAGCGCAGCTCCCAGCCCTCGAACGGCTTGGCGACCGTGTCGAGTGACTCGATGGCCCGCTCCGTGCGCCGTGCGCGTGCCGCGAGCTTCTCGGTGCGATTGAGGCGGAAGCCGCGCTGTGCCCTGTCGTTGTCCTTCGGCGCTTTCTTGGCACGCTTGACGCCCTGGGTGGCCCACTCGCGCTCGCGGCGGGCACGTTGCGTGAGCTCGTCCCGCTTGGCCTGGTAGCGCTCGTAGGCCTCGCGGGCGTGCGCCGAGCTGGCCGCCCGCTCGGCGAGGTATCCCGACCAGCCGCCGCCGTAGTGCGCCGCGCCGTGGGTGTGCTCGTCGATCTCGAGCACCTCGGTGACGCAACGCTCGAGGAACGCCCGGTCGTGCGAGACCACCGCCAGGCCGCCGCTCTGGCGCATCACGAAGTCCTCGAGCAGCTCGAGGCCGTCGAAGTCGAGGTCGTTGGTCGGCTCGTCGAGCAACGTCAGATCGAAACGGGAGAGCACGATCGACCCGAGCGCGACCCGGGCGCGCTGGCCGCCGGAGAGCGTGGCGACGGGCTGCTCGCTGCGGCCGGCGCCGAGCCCGAGCTCGTCGAGCGTCTCGAGCATGCGCGCCTCGAAGTCCGCCGCGCCGAGGGCGAGGTAGCGCTCGAGCGCTGCCTCGTAACGGTCGCCGGCGCGCGCCTCGGCGGAGTCCCCGGTCGCGCCGCCGAGTGCGCCGGCCGCCTCGGCGAGCTCGGCTTCGGCCTCGGCGACGCCGAGCAGACGTGCGAGGTGCACGGCGACGGTCTCGCCGCAAGGGCGGTCGTGCTCCTGGGCGAGCAGCCCGACGGTGGCGCCCGGCGGGTCGCGCCGCACCGTCCCGGCATCGGGAGGGAGCGTCCCGGCGAGGATGCGCAACAGCGTCGACTTGCCGGCCCCGTTCGGCCCGACGACGCCGAGGCGCGACTCGGGCGCGAGCACGAGCGAGACCTCGGAGAGGATCCGGCGGCCGTTGCGCTCGGCGGTGATGCGATCGGCGGACAAGGTCGCCGAACGTAGGGGAGTGGGGTGCACGGTGAGCTCCAGCGGGGTCGTGGGACGAGGAGCGGACGCCGCCGGCTCACATCACGTCACGATGGTATCGCCGGTGCGACCGGCGACCGGCGAGCGCCGGAATCATCTGCAGTGAAAGCCAACCTTGCCGGCAGGTGAGCCGGTACGATGCACGTGCATGGCAGTCTCTTCGAGCGGGTCGGGCCGGCAGGGCCGTGCTGCGGCGGGATTGACGCTGGCGCTGTCGATCCTCGGCCTGCTCGCCGGCCTCGCCGGCGTCGCCTACGGCGTGCTGCGGGCGGTGCACGCTCGCAGCTCGGGCACGAGCGTGCGAGACGACCTCGTCATCGCCGTCGTCGGAGCCGTGCTCGCGCTCGTCTGCGCCCGTTGGACGATGCACGCGGAGCACCGGCTGCGCCAGTCCGACCCGGCGGTCGCCGGCTACGGATCCTCCTCCTCGGTGATCTCGAGCCTCGCCATCGGGACGAGCTCGGGGCGGCGCTTCGCCCCCCTCAGCACGACGGCCTTCACGGTGCTCCTGCTCGCCGGATGTGCCGGCGTGACCGCCCTCACGGTCGTGCAAGAACGGGACGCGGCGCGCTCGCGGTTCACCCAGCAGGACGGGTTCGTCGTCGCCGGAACGGTGGTGACCTCCGAGTCGATCGACCACCCCCAGCGCTACGGCGACTACTACACGCTCGAGCTCGGGGTCGCGCTCAGGAGCTCTGTCAAGGGCACGTCGACCACGACCGTCTACGACCCGCAGTCGTCGGGGCCGCCCGTCGGCAGCTCGGTGACCGTACGGGTCGACCCGAACGACCCCAGCTACGCGGAGCTGCCGGGCCTGCCCTTCACGAACGAGCTCAGCTGGCTGCTGCCCGCCGTGCTCGCCGGATTGCTGCTCCTGTTCGCCCTCGCCTCGCTCGGCACCCGCTTCCGCGTCGGGCGGTACCGCGTCGGCTTCGGGCTGCAGGCGGGTCTCGCCCCCGGGCTCGGCCTCGGTTCGCCCGGTCACGTCTCCTTCTCGGGCGGGATGCAGACGTTCGACCCGGCGGTGGCGGACGGCGCTGCCGGCCTCGGGCCCCTCGCCGGCACGGTGCCCGCGTACGACCAGATGCCTGCCGAGCACGGCGAGATGCCGGGGCACGGGCAGACCGCCCAGCCCGAGCCGGCCGCTCGGGCGGCTTTCAGCTGGCCCAGCGACGGTGTCAGCGACAACGGCCCGGCGGTCGCCGCCGAACCGGTGGTCGCCGCTAGCCCTGGGATGGCGACCGGCGCCGCGCCGGCCGCAGCGGCCGGGGCTCCGACGAATGGGGCGGTCGCCAACGCCTCACCGGTCGCCAACGCCTCACCGGTCGCCAACGCCTCACCGGGCGTCGTCGCCGACACGCTTCCGACCAACGGCGCCGGCGCGCACGGCTCGGCGACCGCGTTCGGCAACGGCGGGGCGGCGGCGGGCGGTGCGACCGGGCCAGCCCTCGACGCCGTGCCGCCGAGCATGCCCACCCCTCCCCTCCACCCGGCGGCTTGGCACCCGGACCCCTTCGGCCGGTTCCGCCTGCGCTACTGGGACGGCGCCGAGTGGACCCACTGGGTGAGCGACGGCAGCGGGACCACCGCCTCCGACCCGCTCACCCCCGCCACCAGCTGAGCTCCGCGCGCCGGCTCGCCGTAGCGCGGGCTCGGGCGTGGCTCAGAAGCCCGCCACGTTGTGCGGCTCGTAGGGCTGCTCCAGCTGCTCGATCTCCTCGGCGGTGAGCTCGATGTCGAGCGCGGCGACGGCGTCGTCGAGCTGCTCGGGCTTGGTCACCCCGAGGATCGGCGCGGTGACGACCGGCTTGGAGAGGATCCAGGCCAGCGCCACCTGTGCCCGGGTCACGCCGCGCTTGGCGGCGATCTCCGCAACCCGCTCGACGATCGTGCGGTCGTCCTCGGAGTAGAGGCGCGTGCCGAACTCGTCGGTGGCGCTGCGCGCGGTGGCGTCGTCCCAGTCCCGCGTCAGCCGACCGCGGGCGAGCGGGCTCCAGGGGATCACGCCGATTCCTTCCGCGGAGCACAGCGGGAGCATCTCGCGTTCTTCCTCACGGTAGAGGAGGTTGTAGTGGTCCTGCATCGTGACGAAGCGAGCCCAGCCGTTGGCGTCGGAGGTGTGCAGCATCGTGGCGAACTGCCATGCCCACATCGAGGACGCGCCGATGTAGCGCGCCTTTCCGGCGCGCACGACGTCGTTCAGCGCCTCGAGGGTCTCCTCGATCGGCACCGAGGCGTCGAAGCGGTGGATCTGGTACAGGTCGACGTAGTCCATACCGAGCCGGCGCAACGAGTGGTCGATCTCGGACAGGATCGCCTTTCGCGACAGGCCCTCGCCGTTCGCACCTTCGTGCATTCGGCCGCGCACCTTGGTGGCGAGCACGATCTCGTCGCGCTCGGCGAAGTCGCGAAGGGCACGGCCGGTGATCTCCTCGCTCGAGCCGTCGGAGTAGACGTTGGCGGTGTCGAAGAAGTTGATCCCGGCGTCGAGCGCCTTGTGGATGATCTCGCGTGAGGGCTCCTCGGGGAGGCTCCAGGGGTGGTTGCCGCGCTGCGGCTCGCCGAAGCTCATGCATCCGAGGCAGATGCGGGAGACGTCCATGCCGGTGTTGCCGAGCTTCACGTAGTCCATCGAGGGGCACCTCCCGGGATCGGCGATCTCGTCACCCTAGGGACGTGAGCGCGGAACCTGGCCGTCGCGCCGCGTCCCTTCGCGGCTGCTCGAGCCCCGGCCGGCCGCCTTCGGTCTCCCGCCGAGCGCGGCCACCGCGCACGCGTGCGCTCACCGGATCATCGCATGTCACGGAACAGTCCACTGTCGCGGACAATTCATCTGTGCCACCTGGATGTAGCAGGTCACGAGGCGTAACGTTTGGTCAATTCGAGCTGTATGCCTCGCTCATCTGTACCGAAGCCGGGGAGGCACACGCTCATGTCGCACCTACGACTGCGCTCATTCGCCGAGCGGGGCATCGCGTCACCGGCGCTAGCGGCGAGCAGGCGCGCCGTCGACCGCGGCGACGATGGCGGCGAACGCCTCGTCGACGGGCTGCTCGCCGTCGACGCGCAGGAGAGCTCCGCGGGCCGCGTAGAAGTCGAGCAGCGGCGCGGTCTCGCTCGTGTACAGCTCGAGGCGGTGGGTGACCGTGGTCTCGGTGTCGTCGTTGCGTTCCTCGGTGACCGCACGTGCGAGCAGGCGCCGGCGCGCTCCTGCTCGCCGACATCGAGGTGCAGTGCGAGCGGGCGGTCCGAGACGGTGTGCTCTGCCAGCAGTTGCTCGGTGAGCTCGGCCTGGGCGACCGAGCGGGGGAAGCCGTCCAGCACGCAGCCGCCCGCCCGCTCGGCCTCGAGCAGCCGGCCGGCCATCAGCTCGACCACGAGCTCGTCGGGCACGAGGTCGCCACGGGCGAGAGGGGCCGCAACCAGGCGGCCGACGGCCGTGCCGGAGGCGACCTCGTTCCGTAAGATCTCGCCGCTCGACAGCCGGTTGATCCGGTAGTGCGCGGCCAGCCGGGCGGCCTGCGTGCCCTTCCCCGCCCCGGGCGGGGCAATCAGCAACAGGATCACCGAACAAGGCTAGGCGGCCTGCGAGCGACGCCGACCAGGCAGTCGGCCGCGATGCTGCCGACTCGCAGGCCCGCGGACGCGATCTGCCGTGCTGACCGGCTCAGCGACGCTGCAGGCGCACCTCGACGGCGTCACGCAGGCCGTCTCCGATCAGGTTGAAGGCGACGACCAGGGCGACGATGCAGATGCCTGCCGGCCAGATCTCCCACCAGTACCCGGCGTAGACGTAGTTGACGCCCTGGGTGAGCATTGCCCCCCAGTTGGCCGCCGGCGGCGGGATGCCGAGACCGAGGAAGCTCAGGTAGGCGATCGCGAGCACGGCGTCGGCGACCTGGAAGGTGCCGTTCACGACCACGGTGCCGAAGACGTTCGGGATGACGTGGCGGAATACGACGCGCAGCGTCCGGCTGCCCATGCTCCGCGAGGCGTCGACGTACTGCCCCGTTCGCAGCGTCAGGGTCTCCGAGCGTACGAGGCGGGACGGGATGAGCCAGGAGACGCCCGACAGCACGCCGATGAGGATGAGCACCGACGGCTGGGTGATGGCGGCGACGAACAGCACCAGGAACAGCGCCGGGATGGACAGGATGGAGTCGACGACCCGCATCATCACGCTGTCGACGACCCCGCCGGCGTAACCGGCGACGGCGCCCCAGACGACGCCGAAGCTCGTCGCGATCACGGCGACGGCGAGGCCGACCACGAGCGTCGTCTGGCCGCCGGCCATCAGCCGCCCGAGGATGTCGTAGCCGGCGTCATCGGTGCCGAGCAGGTGACGCAGGCTCGGCGGCTGGTTCTCGATCGCGATGTTCGTGTTGACCTGGTTCGTGTGGTACATGAGCGGCCCGAGAAAACAGAAGAGCAGGAAGAAGACGACGATCCCGAGGCCGACGACCGCGAGCCGGTTCTCCATGAAGACCGCGATGCTCGGCCGCAGCAGGCCTGGGGGCTTCTCGCGCGCACCGGCCCGTTGCGTCTCCTCGGGCAGGGCGACCTCCTCGAGCGGAACCCCGCCGATCACCGTGTCCATCCCACCCGGGCTCGGGCAGGCCGGACGCCCTCGAGCGGCAGGGTCATGACGTGTAGCGCACGCGTGGGTCGACCACCGCGTAGAGCACGTCCGCGAGCAGCGAGCCGACGACGACGGCCAGCGCCACGACCATGATCGTGCCGATCATCACGGGAAAGTCGTCGGTCTGACAGGCGTTCCAGAACAACAGCCCCAGGCCGGGGTAGTTGAACAATGACTCGACGACCACTGCGCCACTCGCGATCTGCGCCAGACTGAGCCCGACCAGGGTGATAACCGGCATCAGAGCGTTCGGCAGTGCGTGCAAGAACAGGATCCTCGCGCCGGGCACGCCCTTGGCCTTGGCGGTGCGCACGTAGTCCTGGATCAGGTTCTCGAGGGTGGAGGAGCGCATGTACCGGCTGAACAGTGCGAGGGTGACGAGCATCAAGGTGAGCACTGGCAGCACGAGATTCGGCAGCTGGTCCCACATCGGGTTCGTCGCCGTCGGCCCGGTCGAGGGCAGCCACGGCAGCGTGTCGCTGAACAACAGGATCAAGATGATGCCGAGCAAGAAGCTCGGCATCGAATAGAAGAAGAAGGTCATCGCCGTGAGCGCGTAGTCGTCGGGCTTGTTGCGGCGCACGGCCTGATAGGTGCCCATCGGGATGGCGACGAGCAGCGCGAGGAGCGTCGCTGTCCCCACGAGCACGAGCGTGCGGGGGACGTTCTCCGCGAGCAGCGAATCGACGCTCTGGCTCTGCTTGTAGGAGTAGCCGAGGTTGCCCCGCAGCAACTGGCCGAGCCAGTCGGCGTACTGGACGGGCAACGGCTTCAACAGCCCGTACTCAGCGTCGAAGGCGCGGATCGTCGCCGGGTTGGCACGAAAGCCGAGCACCGCCTGGGCCGGGCCGCCGGGCAGCAGGTGGAAGAGCAGGAAGACGATGAGCGACACGCCGATCATCACGACGATGGCTTGCAGCACGCGCCGTACGAGATAGGCGATCATCGCCCCGGACGACTCCTAGCTCGCGACGGCAGTGTCGGCGCCTCGACGCCGCGACCGGCGGGCGCCAGCGGATGGCCCCACCTGCGGGGAGGCGCCACCTCCGGCCGGCCGGCCGAGCCCCTCACGCTGCCCCGAAGGGAAGCAGCTCGAGCTCGCCGCGACGGCTTCTAGCCCGAGATCGTCCAGTCCTGCGGGTAGAGGTTGAGGTTCGGGTCCTGCGGCAAGGCGCCGTGCAACTTGTTGGAGATGACGGAGACCTGATAGTCGTAGTTCGGCTCCCACAAGTTGGGCAGCGCCCGGGCCGCGTAGAGCCCGAACGCCTGCACCGCCGAGGGCGAGGAGTTCGTCTCGGTGGCGGCAATGAGGGCGTCCATCTTCGGGTCGCTGTACCCACCGGCGTTGTTCGCCCCGTCGGTGGCGAACCACGGACCACCAGTCGGCAGGTACTCCGGCGAGTAGGTGGGCGTCTCACCCGGCTCGCCGAAGTTGGACATCTCCCAGTTGCAACCGCCGTTCCCGTTCTTGCACGGCGTGAGCCCGGCGAAGATCTGGTCGGGAGCCTCCTGGCGCAGGGTCACCTGGATGCCCGCCTGCGACCACGCCGACTGCATCGTCTCGACCTCGGTGAGGAAGGGTGCCGAGCCCGTGGCGACGGTCTCCTGGAAGCTCAGCTGAGCGCCCTTGGCGACGCCGGCCCCGCAGTCGCTCGAGCCGTTGCCCGGCCGGGCGCAGACGTCCGTGCCGCCCGCCTTGACGGTCCAGCCATGCTCGGAGAGCAGCTTCGTCGCCGCCGAGAGGCTGTACGGGTACGGGTTCGTGCTCAGCTGCGGCGCGGAATAGGGGTTCGGCGGGACGGTCGGCACCGGGCCGTAGTCCGGGTAGGCCGTCCCCTTGTAGATGTCGTTCGAGATCTCCGGCTGGTTGATGAGGTGCTGCATGGCCTGGCGGATGTAGAGCTGGCGGAAGATTGCGCCGACCTTGGGATTCGTGAAGTTGAGGAAGAAGTCGTTGAACCCGAAGTCGGTCCACGGTGCGATGGTGTAGCCGCGGCTCTTCAGGAAGCTCTCCTGGTTGATGTCCTCCGGAGGCAGGTAGCCGTAGTCGAGCTGGCCCGAGCGCAGCGCGTCGAACTCGGCCGTGGCGCTCGTGAAGGGAACCTCCTCGAGCTCGGCGATCTTCGGCTTCCCCGGGCCTCCGTAGCTCGGGTTGGGCACGAAAGCCGAGTAGCCCGTGGAGGCGCTGAACTGCGAGAGGTGCCACGGGCCGTCGACCACGCTCCACAGTGGGTTGGAGGCATAGGTCGCCTCGTCCTTGGACTGGGAGTTGAGGAAGTTGTACACGGCCGTCGCGCCGGAGCTCGTCAGGTCGTAATTGCCGACTGCGCCGTTCGCCGAGGTCTTGTCCCAGACGTGTTGGGGAATCGGCGTGATCTGGCTGAGCTGGTTGTAGAGCAGCCACAGGTGGCTGTAGGCCTTGTTGAAGGTCAGGCTGAACTGATACGGCGTGCTCGCCGGGAAGCTCATGGAGGTGATGTCGTCGGGGATGCTGCCCACCGAGTAGGCGAGGTAGTTCTGCTTCTCGGCGAAGAGCAGCTTCATCCAGAGCTCGACGTCGCGGTTGGTCACCGGCTTGCCGTCGGACCAGCGGTAGTCGGTGTTCAAGGTGACCGTGACCGTGCGGCCGCCGTTCGAGTACACGGGCGGCTTGCCGAGACTCTCGGAGTAGTTGATCTCGGGCGACTTCCCGTAGCCGAACCAGTAGAGCGGACGCCACATGTACGGCGTGAACTGGAATAGGTCGATATTGTTCGAATTGGGACCGCTGACGAAGGGGAAGATGTACGTTGGAATCGACCCGGGCGGCAGAGCAAAAGTCACCGTGCCCTGTGGTGACGCCATTGCCCGCGGTGACGAGGCAGCTGAGGCGGTCGTCACGGTAGTAAGGGCGGCAGCCGATATTCCGAGCAATGACAGGCCAACCCGTAGACGAATTCTCACGTTACTGACACCTCCGCACTCGCGCCGCTTGCACACGGCGCTGCCGGGGACCCCGAAGGCGCAACCGTACGACAGTCGTCAATCGCTGTCAACGTGATCGCTGCGTACCGCGAGCATGGCTCGCCGCGACGAGCTCGGCGGTTCTCGACGACGACACGGTCGCACACAACGCCGGGCCTCACCGGACCGAGCGCCGGCTGGGTTCGGGCAATGCGGCCGGCCCGCCGCTGGGTTGCCCGTGACGTTCGCTTCGCTGTGGTCGCCCAGGACACGCCGCTGCAACGGCACCCGAGTCGGCGCGACGCGGGCGTGCCGACGGCCGGGCTCCCGATACCGCGTGCTCGCGGCTTGACACGCGTGTGGGAAACTCGCATCTGGGCCAGTTGGTCGGGATGCATTGTCGAGGACATTTCGGCGCTGCGAGAAAGGATTCCGTCGTGGCAGAAGTCAGATTCGGATGGCTGTCTCCCGTAGCGGGCCACGCCGGGAGCGATTATCAGCCGATCGTGATGTACCAGGAGGAGCGCATCTTTCCTCAGGCGTTGCCGCACTTCGACTCTGTTTGGATCGCCGACCACTTCTACGGCTTCGACAAGGAGAAGAAGGAGGGCTTCCTCGAGGCGTGGACGACGTTGACGTGGCTCGCGGCGAGGTTCCCCCACATCATGGTGTGCAACCACGTGCTCGGATGCGGTTACCGGAACCCCGCGCTCACGGCCAAGATGGCCTCGACGCTGCAAGTGCTCTCCGGCGGGCGGTTCATGCTGGGCATCGGCGCCGGGTGGCGTGAGGACGAGTACCGGTCCTACGGATATGACTTCCCGAGCAACGCCGTCCGGCTGGCCCAGCTGGAAGAGGTCGTGCAGATCTGTCGCCTCATGTGGACCGAGGAGCACCCCACCTTCTCGGGTCGGTACTTCCAGATCGACGACGCGGCGGCCACGCCCCGGCCCGACGTCGTTCCGCCGATCTGTATCGGCGCCGCCGGCGAGCACATCGCACTCCCCCTTGTCGGGCGGCAAGCGGACATGTGGAACACGGGTTATCGGGGCGACGACGAGAGCTGGCTGCGCAAGCGCGACATCGTTCTCGCGTCGGCTGCCAAAGCCGGCAGGAGCCCCTCTGACGTCGAGATCACGATCACCGTCGCCGGCGACCTCCCCGATTCGGACACCGCCTCGGAGCAGTGGTCGGAACGGCTCGGCCACCTGCTCGGGCTCGGCGCGACCTACTTCGTGCTCGACTTCGGCCACCCCCTCGACGTCGAGCCCGCCCTTCGCTTCGCCGAGCAGGTGATCGCGCCGATGAGGACCCGATCGGCCGGCGCGACGTCCTGACGGGCGAGGAACGGACGCCGACGGCGCCTCCGTTTTCTCCCCGTTGTCGAACGTGCCGGTTGATCCGGGTACGACCGCGCCGGTGCTCGATGCGTAGCAGCTCGTCGGTCGCGCCGAACTGGCACCAGCCGACGCAGGTCGGGCCGTCGTAGACCAGCGCGGCGTGAGCCCGGCCCGCTCGGACCCGGTCCCTCACGTTGCCTCGACGTTGTTGTGTTGGCGTTCTTTGCCGTCGCGCGGAACATGAGCAGCCCATGTTGTGTTAAGGTTATGTAGCGTGGAGCACAACATGAGCGGACGCGGACGTCCGTCCCGGTCCGAGTTGTACCGACGCCTCGACGAGGCGATGGCCGAGCTGCGCGAGCGGATGGGCGGCCTGCCTTCACCCAGCGAAGCGGAGGGTATCTGGACCTCGATCTGGTACCAGGAGGCTCACCACTCCACGGCCCTCGAGGTCAACACGCTGGTGCTGAGACAGGTCGAGACGCTCCTCGCCGACGGCCGGGCTGTCGGTGACAAGGAGCTCAGCGAGTACATGGAAGTCCGCGGCTATGCCGCCGCCGCGAGCTGGGTGTACGGCCAGGGCCGCGACGCCGGGGGTTGGGGCACGGGGGCACCCCTCAGCCTTACCGAGCTGCGCCACGTCCACGCCGTCGCCCTCGGACCGGTCTGGAGTGTCGCCCCGCACCCACACGCACGGAAGGACGAGGAGCCGGGGAGCTTTCGGCGTCACGACATCGAACCGTTCCCGGGCGGAATGACCCCACTTCCCGGGACCGACGTCCATGCTGGCATGACGGACTGGGTACAGTCCCTGCCTGCACGGTTGCGGCAAGCACCGCTCATCGAGTCCGTTGCCGTCGCACATGCCGAGTTCGAGCGCATCCACCCCTTCCTCGACGGCAATGGCCGCGCCGGGCGTCTGGCCATGAACCTGTTGCTCGTTCGCCTCGGCTTCCCGCCGGTCATCGTCTACAAGCGCGATCCGCGACCGCTACCTGCGGGCGCTCCGACGAGCCGACGCCGGTGAGCCCGGACCACTCGGCGAGCTCGTCGCTCGAGGCGTGCTCGACAACCTCTACCGCTTCGTCGTCCCCGCGGTCGCCGGACCCCACCGCTTGGTGCCGATCGCCGCGCTTGCCACTCCGACGGTCAAGGTGACTGCGCTGCGGATGGCGATCGAGCGTGCTCGCCTGAAGGCGCAGAAGGGGCCCGATGGCCAATGGCGCAGCACCAAGGCCTGGCTAGAGGAATACCTCTCGACGCGCCCAGAGCGCTGGCGTTGAGCGCCGTTGCGGAGATAGGCAGATCCCGCGCCGACGCAGAGTCGTCGGTGCAGCGATGCGCAGGTTTCGCCCGAGATGCCGACGTGGCCGCAGAGGTTGATGCGATCAGCTGGGATGTGGCGTGCTGGTCCAGGCACGGTCGAACCAGCGCCGGATGCGTGCGGCGCCGAACTCCGCCTTGTCGGTAGCGAGCTTCTCCGACGGCGCCGCGTACGTACCCGTCGGTGCCTGCCCGCTCACGAACGTGACCTCGACACGGGCGACCTCGTCGTAGCCGAACTCGAGGTAGCACAACCCGTAGCCGTCGTACTGCGATCCGGCGGGTTCGCCCCGGATCTGCGAGAGGATGCGGTCGGCAACCACGGCCGCTTGGCGCTCGGCGAAGACGCCGGCCTTGGGCGTCCCGACGCTGGCCACGTCGCCGACGGCGAACACCCCCGGGCTACGAGGTCTCGAGCGTGAAGGGATCGACGGGGACCCATCCGTCGACGGTCATGCCCGACTCGGCGACGACCGCCGGGACGCGATGGGTGGGGACGCCGAGGAAGAGGTCGTAGGGCATCTCGCTGCCGTCGGCGAAGCGGGCGAGATGGGCGACGGGGTCGAGCTCGCGGATCAGCTGGTTCGGACGCCAACGGATGTCGCGTTCGGCGAAGGCACCGAGCAGCGCCTTCGATGCCTCCGGCGACGGCGGGATCGGAGCCGGCAAGGGCATGACCAACGAGATCTCCGAGCGGTCCCGCAGCCCCTTGGCTACCAGGTAGTCGTGCAACAACAAAGCCGTCTCGCTCGGGGCTGGCGGGCACTTGAAGGGCGTGGAGGTGACGCCGACGATCACCCGCCCGCCTTGGAAGCTCGACAGCACCTCGCGGAGCGCGAAGGCGCCCTCCACCGTGTAGAACTCGTGACCTCCCTCGACGAGCCCCGGGGTGGCCGAAGGATCGAGGTCGGCGCCGAGCGCCACGACCATCACGTCGCCGTCGAAGCGGCCTGCGTCGGTCTCGACGCCGCGCGTCGCCGGGTCGATCTCCCGGATGGTCGTCTGCACGAAGCGCACCCCCGGCTTGACCAGGTCGCGGTAGGGGTGGCGCACCGCAGCCGAGTCGACGCGGCCGAACATGACGTCGAGCTTCGAGAAGCCGAAGACGAAACCGTCGGCCTGATCGATCAGCACGACCTCGACGTCATCGCCGAGCTCCTCGGAAAGACGTGTGGTCAGCTCGAGACCGCCGAACCCCGCACCCAGCACCACGACCCGCATCTCTCGGCTCCTCTCTGGTCAGCCGCCCCCGAACCGCGACGGTCACAGTCTCACGTCGTGGGGCAGACTTTGCTCGTGGCGCCGACCTGGGACCCGCTCGACCCGGCGCTGCGAGCCGACCCGTGGCCCGCCTACGCAGCGCTTCGCGAGGAGGATCCCGTCCTCGCGACCCCCGTCGGCACCATCCTCGTCTCCCGCTACGAGGACTGCATGACGGTGCTGCGCAGCCCGACGGCGAGCAGCGACTTCAGGAAGAACCCGGGCTGGGCCGCGCCGCCGGAACATGACGCCGGAGCCTTCGTGCCGAGCTTCCTCTTCCTCGACCCGCCGGACCACACCCGCCTGCGCGGCCTGGTGAGCCGAGCGTTCACGCCCCAACGTGTCGAGCAGCTGCGCCCTCGGATGGAGCGGATCGTCGACGACATCCTCGAGCGGGCGGCGGAGCGCGGCGGCATGGAGGTGGTGGCCGAGCTCGCCCTGCCGTTGCCGGTGCTGATCATCTGCGAGATGCTCGGCGTGCCCGCCGAGGACCAGGTTCGCTTCCGCTCCTGGTCGGCCCGCATGGTGCGCTCCCTCGACCCGTGGTTCGTGCTCACGCCGGGCGAGATCGCCGAGATCCGGCAGGGCCGTGACGAGCAGCTGGCGTACCTGCGCGAGCTCGTCGCGACGCGCCGTGACCGGCCTTCCGACGACCTGCTGTCCGCGCTCATCGAGGCGGAGCAGGACGGCGACCGCCTGAGCACGCAGGAGCTGGTGGTGAACCTGGGGCTGCTCCTCACCGCCGGCCACGAGACGACCGTCAACCTGATCGCCAACGGGGTGCTCACCTTCGCCCGCCATCCCGACCAGCTCGCGGTTGCGCGCCGACCCGTCGCTCGTGCGCAGCGCCGTCGAGGAGGTGCTGCGCTTCGCGCCGCCGGTGCACCTCGACGGCCGGCTGCTGCTCGAGCCGGTGGAGCTGTCCACCACGACGCTGCCGGCCTTCTCCGACGTCACCTTGATGCTCGCCGCGGCGAACCGCGACCCGCGCCAGTTCGAGGACCCCGACCGCTTCGACATCGGGCGGCCGAACAACCGTCATCTCGGGTTCGGCTTCGGCATCCACCACTGCGTCGGCGCACCGCTCGCCCGGCTGGAGGGTCAGGTGGCGCTCGGCGCGCTGGCCAGCCGTTTCGCCGGCATCGAGCTCGTCACCGACCCGCCGCCGTACAAGCCGAACATCACCCTGCCCGGCGTTTCCTCGCTCGACGTGCAGCTCGCCGCCTGATCCGGCGCTCGCCGCCGGGCTAGCGCCGTCTGCGCCGTGCTCTACTGCAGGAGCCGGGTGGAACAGCTCGTCGCTGGCGGAGCTGGGGAACGCCCCGAGGTCGTCGCGCAGGCGGGTTCGCAGCTCCTCGCAGGTGTGCAACGCCTCGGCGGCGTTGCCGCGTTCCGCCTGCACCTCCATCAGCAAGCGGTAGGCGTGCAGATCCACCCACGATGCCTCGGGCAGGTGCAGCTGCAGCGCGGTGCGCCCGTCGAGACAGTCTGGCCCGAGCACGCGCCGCACCTTGGAGAGCAGCGGGCTGAAGCTCGAGTCGGCGTCGGTCGGGGGTGCACCGTCCCACAACGCGTCGATGAGCTCGTCGCGCCCGACGGGGCGCTGCCGATGCGCGACGAGGTAAGCGAACAGGATCCGGCCTTGACGGCCCGGGAGACGCTCGTCGACCCGGTGCCCGGCGATCTCGATCGCCAACTTGCCGCACAGCTGGACCCGCACCGCTCCAGGATGACCCCGCGCCAAGGTTTCGCCAACCGTCGTCAGCCAGACTCCTTCTCGGAAGACGGTCGAGCTCTCGGAAGGACGGTCGAGGCAGACCCCGACGGTGAGGAGCGGCGAATGGCGAGAGTGATCAACTGCGAATGCGGGCAGACGGTGCGCGCAACGCTGGCTGTCAGGAGCGGCGAGGTCGCAGGCGCAGCGTGAGCACCTGGAACGGCCGGAGCTCGAGCACGACCCGGCCGGCACCGTCGAGCGCCGCTTCGCCGAGCGGGCGCTCGAGCAGGTCGACGACCTGCGCGTCGGCGAGAGCGAACCCGGGGCGCAGCCGACCGCGGGCACGGCCGCCGAGCGCCTCGTAGCAGCGGACGACGACGTCACCGGAGCGGTCGTCGGCAGCTTTCACCGCCTCGACGACGATCCCCGCCGGCGCGGCGGGCTTTGCTGCTGCGGCGTCGACGCGTGGCGCCGGCGCAGGGGTGGCCGACCGGCGCGGCGGCGTTCCTGGCCGGCCGCCGGCGTCGTCGTCCCCAGACCCCTCGGCCCACGTCTCCTCGGCCCCTGCGTCGGTCTCGGCGCTCGCCGGGACGGCGGCGCCGCGCACGTAGCCGGGCGGCCCGTCCTCCGCCTCGATGGCGACGATCGGGGCGAGCACACCGCCTCCGCGCGCCATGCGCAACGGCAGGTTGCACGCGTAGCCGGCCCGCACCGCCTCGGCGAGCGCGGCGCCTGGCCACAGCTCGACGACCGACCGGTGGGTGCCGGCGTCGCCGCGCGGGTCGGGGAAGCGCGGGCCGCGCACGAGCGTGCAGCGCAGCGTGGTAATCAGCCCGCCACCGGGGCGCGGCGAACGGGCGACGTCGTGGGCGTACAGCGAGTCGTTGACGATCGCCACGCCGTAGCCCGGGTCGCCGGGCTCGGCGAGGTGGACGAAACGGTGCTGGCGTGTCTCGTAGCGCGCCGCGTCCCAGGAGGTGTTCGTCGTCAGCGGCTCGGCGATGTGGCCGAACTGCACTTCCGCGCTCGAGCGCTCGGCGTGCAGGTCGAGGGGGAAGGCGAGCTTGACGAGCCGCTCGTGCTCGTGCCAGTCGAGCTCGGTCTCGATGCGCAGCCGGCGCTCGCCGCGTCGCAACCGGATCCGCTGGGTCACCCGCGACGCCCCGAAGGTGCGGTCCAGGCACACCACCGCCTCGTCCGGGCCCGCCGAGTCGATGGTCAGCTCGTTCAGCGAGAGCACGTCGTCGCGCCCGTGGCGGTACCACGACTCGACGTCCCAGGCGTCCCAGCGGGCGGGATGGTCGGGGTGCAGCTGCAACAGGTTGGCGCGCATCCCCGGCGCCACCACCTCGCGCCCCGCGACGAGGTCGACGAGCGAGTCGATCAAGCCCTCCTCGCCGACGACGGCCTGGATCAGGCCGTTGCGCAGCACGAGACGGCCGGCATCGTCCCGCGTGCAGATCGCCGCTGGGCCGGTGGGGGGCACCGGCCAGCCGTTGCCGAGCGCGGGGACGCCGGCGACCGGGAAGGGACCGGCGTTGAAGGCCACCGTCTCCGCCCCCGGCCCGGCGAGCAAGGAGGTGGCCGTGGCGATCAGGCGGCTGAGCTCACCCTCCACATCGGCGAGGGCGGCGAGGGCGTCGTCGTTGACGTCGGCGATCGAGGAGCCGGGAAGGATGTCGTGGAATTGCTGCAACAGCAGTGCCTTCCACAGCTGCTCGAGCTCGTCGTAGGGGTACTCCGCCAGCCCTGCGACGAGCGCCGTCGTCCACCACAGCTCCGCCTCGCGCAACAGGTGCTCGCAGCGGCGGTTCCCCGCCTTGAGGCGCGCCTGGCTCGTCAGCGTGCCGCGGTGCTTCTCGAAGTACAGCTCGCCCGACCACACCGGGGCGTCGGGGTAGTCCTCCTCGGCGGCGCGGAAGAAGGCAGCGGGCGAGCCGAGCTCGAGGCGGGGCGAGCCCTCGAGGTCCCGCTGGCGCACGGCGCGCTCGAGCATCGCCGCGGTGGGCCCCCCACCGCCGTCGCCGTAGCCGAAGGGCACGAGGGACGAGCGGGCCCGGCCGCGCTCGGCGAAGTTGCGCTGGGCGCGGGCCAGCTCGGCGGGCGAGAGCTCGGAGTTGTACGTGTCGACGGGCGGGAAGTGGGTGAAGACACGGGTCCCGTCGATCCCCTCCCAGAAGAAGCTGCTGTGCGGGAAGCGGTTGGTGTCGTTCCAGGACAGCTTCTGGGTGAGGAACCAGCGCGAGCCGGCGAGCGCGATCAGCTGGGGGAGGGCGCCGGAGTAGCCGAAGCAGTCTGGCAGCCACACCTCCTCGCACTCGATCCCTGTGTGCTCGAGGAAGAAGCGCTTCCCGTAGACGAGCTGGCGCACGAGCGCCTCGCCGCCGGGCACGTTGGTGTCCGACTCCACCCACATCCCGCCGACGGGCACGAATCGCCCATCGTGGGCGGCCTGCACCATCTGCTCGAAGATCGGCGGGTAGCGCTCGCGCATCCACTCCCACTGCTGGGCCTGCGAGCAGGCGAAGACGAACGGCGGGCTGTCCGGGTCGGCGAGCAGCGCGAGCACGCTCGAGAAGGTGCGGGCGCACTTGCGCACGGTCTCCGCGATCGGCCACAGCCACGCCGAGTCGATGTGGGCATGGCCGACGGCGACCACGTCGTGCGCGCTGTGCTCGGCGGGTGCGGCGAGCACCTCGCCGAGCTCGGCGCGCGCCGCCTTGGCGCCGGGCGCCACGCCGGCGAGGTCGATCACGTCGACCGCCCGCTCGAGGGCGCGCAGGATCTCGTGGCGGCGCGGCGAGTCGGTCGGCAGCTCGCGCATCAGCTCGGCGAGCACCTCGGCGTCGTGCAGGAGGGCGCGCACGTCGTCGTCGACGAGGACGAGGCGTGCCCCGCCGAAGCGATAGAGCGGGGCGTCGCCCGCTGTGGCGCGGGCGCCGAGCGGCGTCGGCCGCAGCCGGTCGCCCTCGCCGGGCTCGCCCATCACTCCCGGCATGGCCACCGCCTCGACGAGGCAGCTCAGCTGACCGTCACCCTCCAGCGCGCCGGCGTCGGCGAGGAGGGCGACGGGCACCGAGCTGTTGCGGGGGTGGATGCCCTTGAGCGGGCGGCCGGACGGGCCGTGCACGAGGCCTTCGGCCTGGAACCCCGGCGCCCGCCGGTCGAAGCCGAGGTCGATCTCGAGCTCGACGCGCCGCCCGGTCCATCCCCGCGGGAGTCGGCCCGAGACGAGGAACCAGGTCGTGGTCCAGGGAGGGCCCCACGCGTCGCCGGCGGCAACGGGCGCCATCTCGCCGCGGCGGGCGACGACGTCTTCGACGGCGACCGCGCCGGAGGCAGGCAGCGCGGCGACCGAGCAGGGAGCGCTGGCGGCGGCGACGGCGTCCCCGATGCGCCACAGCGCGCGGGTGATGCGCGCCTCGACCAGGGCCCGGTCGTCGTGCATCGCGCCACCCTACGCCTGCACCTCCCCGCCGGCCACGCCCGAGCGGGTCATTCGCCTGGCGCGATCTGGCGGTCGCCCCGAGCGGTCGCCCGCGGTCACCTCGAGGTCGTCACCTCGAAGACCGGGTGCTTGGCGCCGGCGGCGAGCAGCTCCGCGTCGCCCGAGCCGGGGCCGACCCCATCGAAGAACACGCCCACCTCGAAGCGCCAGCGCCGCAGGTACGCCCGTAGCACCGCCACCTTGTCGACGTCGGCGAGCTCACGGGCGGTGAACTCGATGCTGCGGTGGCCGACGGAGAGACGGCCGGCGCCGGCGGTGCGCAGGTTGCGCACCCACTGCGTCGTGCCGCGTGGGGAGACGAGGTACTCCTTCCCGCCGTAGGTGAGCAGGTTGACCGGCGTCTCCCGCCACTCCCCACTGCGACGCCCCCGCACGGCCAGGACGCGCGATCCCCACACGCTCACGCCGTGGCGGGTCAGCCAGGCGACGCCCCGGTTGAGCACCGTGCGGGTGAACCAGCCGGGCTCGAGGTAGCGGACGGCCGGGTCGGGTTCCGTGGTGCCGTGCTGCAGGTCGTGCTCCGTCTCGCTCGCGCTCATGGAATCCTCCGGTCCCTGTGTCGAGAGCGGTGCTCTCGTTCAAGAGCAATACTCGCGCCGAGGTGGCATGCCTGTCAAGAGCAGTGCTCGCAACCAAGAGCGGCGCATGCAATACTCGTCCCATGAGCGCTCCCCCGGTCACGCCCGCCAGCAGCGCCCGTGCGCGGGCGAGGAGCGAGATCACGAGGGCGATCCTCGTTGCGGCTCGCCGCCAGCTCGCCGAGGTGGGGCCGGCGGCCCTGTCGCTGCGCGCCGTGGCCCGTGAGGTCGGGATGGCCTCCTCGGCCGTCTACCGCTACTTCGCCAGCCGCGACGAGCTGCTGACGGCGCTGATCGTGGAGTCCTATGACTCACTCGGGGAGGCAGCCGAGGAGCGCGCCGCGGCGACCGTGGGCGAGGCGCCGCGCCGTCGCTTCGTGGAGGTGGCCCGTGCCGTGCGCCGGTGGGCCGTCGAGCACCCGCACGAGCACGCCCTGCTGTACGGCACTCCGATCCCCGGCTACGCCGCGCCGCCGTCGACGAACGTGCCGGGGACACGGGTCTCGCTCGCGTTGCTGGGTGTGGTGCGAGACGCCGCGGCCGGCGGTCGCCTGGCGCCTCGGCCGCCGATCCCGCTCGCCCCGGCGCTACGCCGCGACCTGGCGCAGCTTCGCCAGCTCGTCATGCCCGAGCTCGACGACGCGACGACGGTGCGCGTCCTGGCCGCCTGGACCCAGCTGTTCGGCCTCGTCGCCTTCGAGCTCTCCGGCCAGACACGCGGTGTCGTCGAGGCACACGAGGAGCTGCTCGTGGCGACGGCGGCGGCGCAGGCCGACGCCATCGGCCTGGCCGGCTGAGCCGGCGCGTTCCCGGAGAAACCTCGTCAGTTCCCCGGGAAGCCGAGCTTCACCCCGCCCTGCTCGCGGCCGCGACCCTGGTCGGGCCAGCGGGAGGTGACCACCTTGTTGCGGGTGTAGAAGTGCACGCCGTCGGTTCCGTAGACGTGGGTGTCGCCGAACAGCGAGGACTTCCAGCCGCCGAAGGGGAACGTCGCCACCGGCACGGGGATGGCGACGTTGATGCCGACCATGCCGGCGGTGACCTCGTGCTGGAAGCGGCGGGCGGCGGCGCCGTCGTTGGTGAACAGCGCCGCGCCGTTCCCGTAGGGGCTGTCGTTGACGAGTGCCATCGCCTCGTCGAAGTCGCCAGCGCGCGACCACCGAGAGCACGGGGCCGAAGATCTCGTCGCGGTAGGCGGCCATGCCCGGCCGCACCTGGTCGATGAGCGACGGGCCGAGCCAGAAGCCGTCGGGTGGGCCGCCGATGGGGTGCTCCCGGCCGTCGACGACGACCCTCGCCCCCTCCTCGGTGGCCGAGTCGAGGTAGCCGGCGACGCGGTTGCGGTGCTCGGCGGTGATGAGCGGGCCCATCTCGGAGTCGGGATCGCTGGCCGGCCCGACGCGCAGCGCCGTCATGCGCTCGCGAATCGCGCGCGACGAGGTCGTCGGCGACGTCCCCGACAGCGACCACCACCGACACGGCCATGCAGCGCTCGCCGGCCGACCCGAACCCCGCCGACACGGCGGCGTCGGCCGCGGCGTCGAGGTCGGCGTCGGGCAGCACGATCATGTGGTTCTTCGCCCCGCCGAGTGCCTGCACGCGCTTTCCCGCAGCTGTCGCCCGCTCGAAGACGTGGCGCGCGATCGGGGTCGAGCCGACGAAGCTCACCGCGGCGATGCCAGGGTGGTCGAGCAGCGCGTCGACCGCCTCGGCGTCGCCGTGCACGACCTGCAGCACGCCCGGCGGGAAGCCGACCTCGGCGGCCGCGCCGGCGAGCATCAGCGCCGCCGACGGATCCTTCTCGCTCGGCTTGAGGATGAAGGCGTTGCCACAAGCGACGGCGAGCGGGAACATCCACAGCGGGACCATCGCCGGGAAATTCGAAGGGCGTGATCCCACACACCACGCCGAGCGGCTGGCGGAGCGAGTAGGTGTCGACGCCGCGGGACACGCCCTCGGCGAATTCGCCCTTCAGCAGGTGGCCGATCCCGCAGGCGAGCTCGATCACCTCGAGGCCGCGTGCCACCTCCCCCTCGGCGTCGGTGCGCGTCTTGCCGTGCTCGGAGCTGATCACCGCGGCGAGCTCGGCCCGCCGCTCGTCCACCAGCTCGCGGAGTGAGAACAGCAGGCGCGAGCGCTGGGCGAGCGAGCTCTCCGCCCAGTCGGCCGCAGCCGCGGTAGCAACCGTGACCGCAACGTCGACCTCGGCCGCGGTGGCGAAGTCGAGCTTGCCGGTCTCCTCGCCGGTGGCGGGGTCACGGATCACGCCCTGGCGCGCTGTCGCACCGTCCCAGGACTTGCCGGCGATGAAGTGCGTGACGTGCTTGGTCATCGTCCACCTCGCTCTCGGCGCGAACGCTACCCGCCCGCCCGGGGTCGCACGACCTCGATGAGGTGTATCGCGTGGAGCAGACGACAGCTCGGGAGTCGCTGCAAGGTCGGGGTGGTCGAGCTGCCGACACGTTTGCTGCGATCGTGCGCCGGGCACCTCTAGATCCGGGCCAGAGCTGCGGTCCGACCCGGAGCTGCCTCCTCCCGGCTGGCTGCGGCGAACCGGGGGGCGGGATGAGACGAGCAGCGAGCGCGGTGATCGGCGCCGGCGTCTCTCTTGCCGTTGTGGCCGTCCTTTCCGCCGGGGCGAGCTCGTCCGGGGCGAGCTCGCGGAGCCGTCCGACCGGCTCGGCGCCGTCACGGGCCGCGGTGGCGAGCTTCAGCTCCGTGACCGTGAGCGTGCCGGCGGCCAATAGGGCTGCACCGTTCCACGCCGCCGTGCGGGCCCTCCTCCCGACGGGCTGGAGCATCGAGGTCTGGGCGCGCGTGAACGGGGCTCGCTTCGAGGCCTTCACGCCGCAGGGCGAGCTGCTCGTGAGTGTGCCGAGCACGGGCGACGTCGTCGAGCTCACACCTCGAGCGAACCGTGCGCTCCCGCCGAAGTTCGGGGTCCTGCTCTCGCACCTGACAGAACCGCAGGGCCTCGCCTTCGACCAGGTCGACGGTCGCGAGGTGCTCTACGTTGCCGAGTCCGACGAGATCGACCGCTACGCCTGGAGCCCAAGCGGTCCGGGCGCCCGCAGCGTCATCGTGCACAACCTGCCCGACCTCGACCCGAGCGGCGACGATGTCCACCGGACCAAGACCCTGGCGGTTGCGTCGAACCACACGGTCTATGTCGAGATCGGTAGCTCCTCCAACGTCGACACGGCCGACCTCGCGATGTCCCCGCCGCGAGCCTCGGTCATCTCGTTCAGCCCGAGCGGTGGCGACCTGCGCGTCGTGGCCCGCGGCGTGCGCAACGCCGAAGGGCTCGCCGTCGCCCCCGACGGGACGCTGTGGGGTGCCGTGAACGAGCGGGACAACATTCCCTACCCGTTCCACCGCGCCTTTGGTGGCGAGCCCGACGCCTTCGGGAAGGTGATCCAGTCCTACGTGAACGAGAATCCCGCCGACGAGCTCGCCCGCCTCACCCCCGGGCGGAACCTCGGCTGGCCCTGACTGCGACCCGGACGCCCAGGTATCACCAGGGACGCTCCGCTCCAAGCTCGACTTCGTCGACCCGCCCTTCGTCCCCGACGCCGACATGAACCCTGATGGAAGCGTCTTCGACTGCGCGAAGCTCAAGCCCGTCGAGCGCGGCCTGCCGGCGCACAGCGCCCCCCTCGGCATGAGCTTCCTCGAGGACAGCAAGCTCCCCTCCCCTTGGAGCAGCGGCGCGGTGCTCGCGGTGCACGGGTCCTGGAACCGCCAACCGCCGCAACCGCCAGCCGTGCTGTGGCTGCCCTGGAGCCCCACGACCCACCTGCTCGGCGCCCCGGTCACCTTGGTCGGTGGTTTCCAGCTCACGAACGGTTCGCGTTGGGGCCGACCTGTCGACGTGGTGGCCGGACCCGACGGGGCGCTGTACGTCACCGACGACACCGCCGGGGCGGTCTACCGCATCGTGCCCTGACCCGCCGCAGGCAGATCAGCCGTTGCCCTCGCACAGAGCCTGCAACCGTTCGAGTCCGGACTGTTCCAGCATCTCGATCACGACGTAGATAGGCTTACCCGGTCCGGTTACCGCCTTCAACGCCTGCGCCCCGGCACTCCCTCGAGCTGGAGCATCCGTGGTAAGTAGGACCATGGCGCGCTGCAGCTACTTCGTGAACAACGGCCGCCTTCCCGAGCGCCTTCCACAGCGTGTCCGTTCGCTTCAGGCCAGCGCGATGGCTCGTGAAGCTTCCGCTCACGTCGAAGAACCAGAGAGTGCCGTTGCGGTCTCGAGCCGTGAAGCTCACTTCGACCCCGCCCGGTTGACGCTGATCCTTCCGAATGTCGGTGAATCCCGCTGCTTCGATGACGGCGCGCGCTATCTCCCCGGCCGCCCGCCCTTCTCGCACAGCCCTTGACCGAAAGTCTTCGTTGTCCCGTGCCGGCGTCGGTAGCGCTGGCAAGCTCACTCGGAGAGGGAGGGATCGTCCTTCGCCGGCACGTCGTTCGCCGCTCTTCGGCTACTCGGCACTCGGCAAGTCGGATGTACGACTCGTCGAGGTCGTAGCCGACGTAGTGACGACTCGACCGCACGGCCGCTACCGCTGCCGTTCCCGAGCCGGCGAACGGATCGAGGACCAAGTCGTCACGGTAGGTGTAGAGCTCGATCAGGCGGGCCGGAAGCTCGATCGGGAATGGCGCCGGATGACCAACTCTCGTGGCACTTTCGGCGGGGATCTCCCAAACGTCGAGCGTGTTCTCCATGAAGTCTTCTCGAGTCATCGACGCTTCCGACGGGAGGCCGGTGCGGGCGCGGGCCTTCGCCGGTACTGCCCGGTCGAATCGCCCCTTGCTGGCCACGATCACCCGCTCGGTGAGGTCCCGCAGGACCGGGTTGCCCGGTCGCTGAAAGCTCCCCCACGCGCACGAACCCGTCGAGCCCACGCTGCTTGAGCCAGATGATCTCTCCGCGAAGCAGCAGCCGCAGATCATCCTGCAGGATGCCGATGACGTCGGCCGAGAGCGACCGGTACGGCCGGCGGCCGAGGTTCGCCACATTGACGGCGATCCGACCACCCGGCTCCAGCTTGCGAACGCACTCGTCGAAGACGTCCCGGAGCAGGTCCAGGTACTCGAGGTAGGTGGCGGGCACACCGCGTTCCCCGAGGGATTCTTCGTATTCCTTGCCGGCAAAATATGGAGGGGACGTGACGACCAGGGCGACCGAGGAATCCGGTACCTCGTCCATGTGACGGGCATCACCGACGATCAGCTTGTCGAGCGCGCGATCGTGGGCCACCGACGCTTCCGTCGAGAGCGCGGGTGGAGTGAAGCGTCCGTAGAAGGCGCTGGCGTCGTGGCTCTCACGCCTTGACACGCCGAAGGCCGAGGTTGACGTCGAGCGACGGCCCATTGCGCCGACATCCTACGCGACCAGGGGCGCCCGAGGGGTGACCGCAGCCTAAACCCCGCTGAATCCGAAGAGCGCTTAAACCGAGGTCGATGGTGAGTCGATGACGTGCCGGCCAAGCCGGCCAAGCCCGTCACGAGCTTCGAGTTCGCGACGTTCAACTCGATCACCGAGGCTGTCATCGCAACGCCATGGCCGGCTCAGTCGGCGAGCATCTGCGCCAGATGGGCGAAGCTCGTCTCCCAGCCGAGGCACGTGTTCGCGCAGACGACATGGTCAGCAACGCCCTGGTGACGGAGGGTGACGCGAGTCCCACCCTCCGCCGGGGTGAGCACGTAGGTGACCGTTGAGGTGAGGCCTGGGTGCTCAGGGTCTTTCCACGTGTGGGTCAATCGCCTGGACGGATCGACCTCGACGTATTCGCCCGTCAGCTCGTATGCGCCGCGGGGACCCATCCCCGACGTTCGCCAGTGGCCCCCGGGGGAGAGGTCGCCCTCCCAGGTCTGCGTGTCGAACACTCCGGGCCGCACCCACCAGTCGATCACGTCCGCTGAGGTGAGGGCGCTGAAGACACGCTCTGGCGACGCGGCGATCTCGACGGTGCCAAGTGGCAGCAGGGTCCAGGCTGTGCCGATGTTCGAGACCTCGACGTCGTGCTCCGAGCGAAGTCGTTCGGCGAGCTCGGGACGTCCATTTCCAGCCCGCCGATGGTCTCTGCCGAGCCCATCTTCACCTGGAAGCAGGAGCCTGCCGATCGCGGCTCGTCGCTGCTGAAGCGCTCTCGCGGTGGTGCCTTTGTTCAGCTTGGGTCCCAGCGAGTAGCAGACCGCCGTCGACGGTTTGCACCGTTCCGGTGACGTACCGGTTCTGCATGAGGTAGAGGTGTGCGGCGGCTATCTGCTCCGGCTCGCCGACCGTTCCGGTCAAGGTGCCCTGGGCCAAGCGGTCAAACAGCGCCTCGCGCTGGGCCTCGGGGACGCCGTCCCAGAGCGGCGTGCGAAAAGCGCCGGCCCTGACTGCGTTGACGCGGACCGGGGCGAGTTCGACCGCCAGTCCGCGGACGAGGCCCTCGGCGGCTCCAGCGCCGGCGGCGGCGAGCGCTGCGCCGGGGACGGGTCGTTGGCCGACGGTGCCAGTGGTCAACCCGATTGATCCTCCGGGCCTGATCCGGGGCGCTGCGTGCTTGATGACGGCGACCGCGCCCCAGAAGCGAACGTCAAGGATCGCGCGGGCGTCGCTGAGGCCGAGGTCGGCAAGTGGACGCGGCGTGAATGCGTCGCCGGCGGTGAACGCCAGGTGATCGAACTCGCCGACGCGCTCGAACAAGGCGGCGACCTGCGTCTCGTCTCGGACGTCGACGGCTGTGCCCACACAGCCGTCCGGCAGTTCGCCCAGCGCCGCGTCGACCCGTTCCGGTCGGCTTGAGGCGATGGTGACCACGGCGCCGTCGAGCGCCGCTGCGCGCGCCGTCGCCAGCCCCATGCCAGAACTGCCCCCGATAACAACGACCTTCTGACCATCCAGGGTCATGAGTGCCTCCAGGCGGTTGATGTCTCAGTGAGACATCAACCGTAGCACGGAGCCATGACTCACTGGGACATCACTGTACGCTGAGCATATGGCTCGGTGGGATGCGCAAGCAGAAGAACGACTGCGGACCGCCGCGATCGAGCTGTTCCTCGAGCTCGGGTACGAGAACGTCACCGTTGCCCAGATCGCCGATCGCGCCGGACTGACGCGGCGCACGTTCTCCCGCTACTTCACCGACAAGCGCGACGTGCTCTTTGCCGGCTCCGAGCGGCTGCCGGGGCTGCTGGGCGAGGCGCTTAGCCGGGCCGACCCGGAGCTCACCCCGTTCGAGGCGTTGCTCACGGCGCTCGACGAGGTCGGAGCGGTGCTGGGCGCCGAGGTCGCCCTGCACGCCGTGCAGCGCCGCGAGGTCATCGCTCGCAGCCCCGAGTTGCAGGAGCGGGGACGGACCAAGTTCGCCGACGTCGCCGACGCACTCGCGGCCGAGCTGGTTCGGAGAGGCTGCGAGCTGGCGAGCGCCACGCTGCTCGCGGACGTCGGGGTCGCGATCTTTCGAACTGGCTTTAACCGGTGGGTCGACGACCCCGATAGCGACGACCTGGCCACTTGCCTGCGCGAGGCCGGCGCCGAGCTCGTCGACGCCGTCGCGACATTCAGCGACCCCTGACCAAGATCGTCGTCCATCAGAAGTGCCCGAGGACTACGTTGGGGCTTCGCGGTCGGGGTCCCCATGAGCGCGGCATGCATCTGGACCTTCGTCGACCCTTCGGGTTCCGCACCGAGGGTAGGTACTCGCCCCCGCGCTGGTCGTCGTCTCGATCACGCAGCAGCGCGTTCCTCGATGGGTCGGCGCCGACGGCCCGAACGCTGGAGGGCCGGGGGTAGGTAGGCCTGGTCGAGGGTGGCCGACGTCGGTGCCGGGCGTAACGATTTCATCGATCCGGTCGAAGATCTCCTCGGTGAGCGTGGCGTCCATGCCGGCGAGCAGGTCGTCGAGCTGCTCCATGGTGCGCGGCCCGACGAGTGCGCTGGTCACGCCAGGATGCGTGATCGCGAACGCCATCGCGAGGTGCGTCATCGGCAAGCTCACCTCTTCCGCGAGCGGAATGAGCTGCTCGACGGCCTCAAGGCGACGCTCGTCGCCGAGCACCTCTAAGTGTGGGTCGGAACCGTCGTGGTCGTCGGGGAGGTCGTGGTCGTCGGGGAGGTCGTGGTCGTCGTGGAGGTCGAAGAAGACGTGGACGTCGTGGTCGAGGACGTCGTGGTCGAGGACGTGGACGTCGTGGTCGGGGACGTGGAGGACGTGGTGGACGACGTCGTGGTCGTCGGGTAGTGACGATCACCACCCTTGCCGTGTCGTCCGTGCCTTCCCCTGATCGTGAAAGCGCAACGGACACGGCGCCATCTCCAGCCGTGATCGCGACCACGGTGACGGCGGACGAAACAGCTGCGGCCAGTGCCACGACCATGACGGTTGCCGACGCCGCCGGGCTTGCCAGCCGTCGTCGTGGTCGTCGACTCCACGGTTGTCGACGTCGTCGTGGACGGCGTGGTCGTCGAGGATGTCGACGTTGTCGAGGATGTCGACGTCGTCGAGGACGAGGGTGCCAACGTGGTGGTCGGCGACGAGGTCGTGGTCGTGCTGTCACCGCTGCCGTGGTGGTGGTGCCAGCCGGCGGTGGCCGACGCCGGCGCGCCGGTGACGGCCAATGATCCGATCGCCAGCGAGCCCGCCGCAACCGCTACCAGGAACGCCGTGACGCGCGCCCCGTACCGGCGACTCCGGCCCCGCACCTCTCCGATCATGCCCCACTCCTTGGTTGCTCGCGTTGGTTGCTCGCGTGCCTTCTTGCAAGTGGATTGTTGTCCGTCTTTATGACTGGCCGTGGGGTTGATTGTGATGGTTCGATGAGTCAGGCTCGACGAATATGCCAAGCGGCATCTCCACGCATTAAGTGTCAGCGACGCCACATAATCATGATCTGACATGCCTTTGGCTCAACGTCCGGACACACATAGATGCACGACAGGGCGTCCGGGAGCATTGAGCTCCAAAACGGCGTGCTCGCATGTTCAGCTGCCGGAGAAGACCTCGATCTCTGCGGCTCCTGTGTTCCCACCGGTCGACTGCACGACGTCGAAGCGAAGGAATCGGCCGGTGAACGACACGTGCGCCACGTGCGGGTCGAGGCGATTGCCTGCGGGGAACGGCCCGTAGCGCCGACCGTCGACGACGACGGCGAAGGTGCGCGTGATCGACGAGCCGTCCGACATCTCGCGCGTGACGAAGGCGACGCCGCTGATGCGGCGATCTCGACCGAGGTCGATGGTGACGAAGGCTCGATCGCCGTCCCCGGCGGAGGCCCACTCGGTCGAGAGGTTGCCGTCGGTCGCGTTTGCCGCCCGGTAGGCGCCGCTGAACTGCGAGCTGACGGCGACGACCTTCGACCCGACGGCGATGTCCCGGCCCGTGACGGCACGCGGGTGCGGCGTGGTGAAGGCGCTTAGCTCCGGGGTCTGGAAGACGCGACCTCTGGCGTCGGTGGCGGTGAGGCGGTAGCGATAAGTGGTACCGGGGGTCAGGTCGCCGAGGACGACGGTGTGGCGGGAGATCGCGGTGCCGCCCATGTCAGGATCGTCCGCGATCGATCCCAGAGACCTGGTCCTGCCGTAGGCGATCGCGCACACGGTCGGCGGATCGGTCTCGAGCTGGACGATCACCGACGTGCCGTCAGTGGCCATCTCGAGGTGGATCGTCCCGACCTCGATCAGGCTGAAGTCCCCGACGGTCGCCGTCTCCCTGGTCGCGGCAGTCCCGCCACAGGCCGCCAGCCCGAGACCCAGCGCAACGACCGCGGCGACGACCCGAGCACGTCGTGGTGGGATCGCCGGCACCGTCCCAGTATCACGCGCCGGTGCGTCGAGCCCCCGCGTGTCGACCGGCGGTCCCGTCCGTCCGGTCCCATCCCCGTCCGAACGAGTCCGACCCGCGACCCCTTGTTGCAGCCGTGCTTCTACCATCGCCGGAGTGCCGGGAGATCCGAGGCTCCTCGACGCGGCCGAGCCCCTGCCAGATCCGGCGCGGATCGTCGAGCAGGCCGGCGCCGCCCCCGAGGATGACGGGACCGAGCCCTCTTCCCACGACGCCTCGGCCCGGTCCGACCGTGCACGTCGCGCCGCGGCGCGCCTGCAGCGCCGCCGCGTGCTGCGCCGCCGGCGTGCGGCCGCGCTCGGTGTCGCCGCCGCGCTCACCGCGCTGCTCGCCGCCGCGCTCGTCGAGATCGTCACCCTGATCGACCGCCCGGCGCCCGCGCCGCCACTCACGCCCCTGCAGCGCCGCATCGTGACGATCGCCGAGAGCCAGCTCGGCTACCGGACCGACCCGCCCGACACCTACTGCAACCGCTACAGCGCGTTCTGGGGCGCCGGTGCTGTCGACTGCGGCGCGGGGCTGCGCGACGAGGAGTGGTGCGCCGATTTCGCCGCCTGGGTCTGGCGTCGTGCCGGGGTGCAGTTCGCCTACGGCGGGGCGCCCGGCGAGATCGACGCCGCGTCGGCGAGCTTCGTCGTCTGGGGCGAGCTGCACGGGACGTGGCATGCCGTGGGCTCGAGCTATCTCCCGCAACCTGGCGACGTCGCCGTTTACGGCTACGACCCGCTCATGCTCACCGCCGCCCACGTGGCGGTCGTCACCGGCTACGAACCGGGGGCGCGCGGGCCGGACGTGGTCAACGGCGACGGCGACCGCAGCGCCTTCTCGGCGGTGGAGACGGGCACCGACCAGTGGAAGGCGCAGCCGCAACGCGACGGCGAGCTGCTGTCGGGGTACGTGGCACCGATGGCGCAGCGGTCGGCGGCTCGCCAGCTCGCCGGATCCTGATCAGGTAGGCCGAGCATCGGCCCAGCCGGCCGGGCCCGGGCCGTGACACCGGCTCCGCCGGCACGGACGTGCCGGCTCAGCTGGCGCGCTTGCCGTCCCCGCCCGAGCCCTTCGAACCGCTCGAGCCACCGGCTCCGGACGTGCCGCTGGGGCGTACCCATTCGGCGAACTGGTCGGCGATGCGCTGCACGCCGCCGGCGACGCGGTTGAGCACCTCGGTGAAGCGCTTGCGATAGTGCTCGGTCGCCGCCTTGACGTGTTCGCTAGGTGGCGGCTCCTGCCCTCGGCGGATGTAGCTGCCGGCGCGGATGCGGTCGAACTCGCCCTCGCGCACCCAGCGCATCAGCTCGCCGACGCGCTTGACGGTGTAGGGGTGCGTCCGCCAGACCTCGTTCATCCAGCGTCCGGGCAGGGTGAGCACGTCGTCGCTGTCGTTGAACTCGCTCGCCTGCTGCAGGAACGCGTCGAGGTCGAGCTCCTTGACGCCGCCTCCCGCGAGGTTCATCAGCACTCGGCACATCACGAGCGGGTCGTCGATGACGAGCGTGCCGGCGCGGTCGCAGGACAGCTCGGCGCAGCGGTACCACTCGAGCAGCACGAGGTACACCGCCTGCAGCGGCAGCCCGGCCACCGGGGTGATCCCGCTCACCATCAACAGGCGCCGGATCACCTCCAGCATCGTGCGGTAGTGGGAGTGCTCGGAGAGCACGTGGCCCGCCTCGTGGGCGAGCACGGCGGTCAGCTGCTCCTCGGGAGCGCCCTTGACCATCCCGGAGTTGAGGATCACGATCGGGTTGGACGAGCCGATCGTCATCGCGTTCATCTCGAGCCGGTTCATCACGTACAGCTCGGGACGCCGATCCGAGTCGAGCGACTCGTAGGCGCTGATGTGCCGGTACCAGACGTCGGGCAGCTGGCGGGGCCCGAGGCGGACCGAGTCGGCGAGCATCTGCTGCTTGAGCGACCGCTCGAAGCCGAACTCGCTCAGCCGCTTCAGCACCCGGTCGAGCAACGGGATGAGCGCGAGCGCAGCGGTGGCGGCGCGATCGGAAGGATGCTCGTACGCCTTCGGGCTGATCGACGGGTAGGTCGGCCGAGTGGGCGCGAGCTGGGCCATCGCGCCAGGCTACTCCCGCACAGGCGTGCCGCCATAGCGGCCGCGACGACCCGCGGTTGCGGCCCCGCCGCGCTCCGTGCATGATCGGGCCGGCGACGCCGGGCGCGGCCGGCGCGGCGCGGGCGGACGGGCCCCGCCACCCACCGGCCGGTGTCGCAGAGCCGGCTGCGAGGAGGTCCCGTCGATGTCCAGCGAGCGAGCCGCACCCGGGGCCGGCGACAGCGCCGGCGCCCCGGCGGGGATCACCGTCTCACGCAACGGGCCCTACATCGTTCGCGGCCTCCCCGTCTCCCGCCGCCAGGAGGTCGTCTCCGAGCACGGCGAACCGATGACCTGGCGCACGACAGCGCGCCTCGAGGTCGCCCCCGTCGTGGCGTTGTGCCGTTGCGGCCAGTCCGCCAACAAGCCCTTCTGCGATGGCACGCACGTCCGCGTCGGCTTCGACGGTACCGAGGCCGCGCCCACCGACACCTACGACGAGCGCGCCGCCACCTACGAGGGCGAGGGCATCGTCGTGCGCGACGACCGCGGCAGTTGCGTGCACGCCGGGTTCTGCGGCAACCGCGTGAGCAACGTCTGGAAGCTCGTCGGCGGAAACCAGACCGCCGACAGCATCGTGCGCGCCGAGGTGATGGCGATGGTCGAGCGCTGCCCGTCGGGGGCGCTCACCTACCGGCTGCCCGGCGACGACTCCGACATCGAGCCCGAGCTGCCCGCCGCGGTCGGCGTCGTCGACGACGGTCCGCTCGCGGTCACCGGCGGGGTGCGCGTCGAGCGTTCCGACGGAGAGCCCCTCGAGACACGCAACCGCGTCACCTTGTGTCGGTGCGGTCAGTCGGCCCGCAAGCCGCTCTGCGACGGCACCCACAAGGCCGCTGGCTTTCGCGACTCGTGAGCGCCGATGGGCGCTGAGGCGAGCGGGGGCGGGGCCGACGACGCGCCGGACGACGTGCGCGTCGAGCACGACGAAGCGGGGAACCGCTACGTGCTGCTGCTCGAGGGGCGCGAGGTCGGCATGGCGGCCTACGTCCGCTCGAGAGGCGCCGTCGTGCTGACCCACACCGAGGTCGAACCGGCGCTGGAGCGCCGGGGTCTCGGGAGCATCCTCGCCGCCGGCGCGCTCGACGACCTGCGTGCGGCCGGGGAGAAGGTCGTGCCGCGATGCCCGTTCATCGCCGCCTTCATTCGGTCCCACCCCGAGTACGCCGACCTCGTCGACGGAGGCAGGCGCTGAGCGCCTCCGGTGGGTCGGCCGGCGCGCCGGCAGCGACGCGCTGCGGTCGCCTTCGAGCACCTCACCGGGCACGCGCCCGAGGGCGTCTGGGTCGCACCCGGTCGGGTCAACCTGATCGGCGAGCACCTCGACTACAACCTCGGGCACGTGCTGCCGATCGCCATCGACCGCGTCGCCGCGGTCGCCGTCGGCCGACGTCCCGATCGCTGCTTTCGCGTGGTCTCCACCGACGAGGCCGAACCCGTCCTCGCCGACCGGGCCGCGCTGCACGAGGCCTCGGGATGGTCCGCCTACCTGCTCGGGACGATCTGGGCGCTCGCCGAGGCGGGTGTGGTCGTGGGCGCGCTCGACGTCGTGCTGGCCAGTGACGTGCCGCCCGGCGCCGGACTCTCCTCGAGCGCAGCCCTCGAGTGCGCCCTCGCCCTGGCGATCGACGAATTGGCCGGCGCCGGGCTCTCCCGCCGGGCGCTCGCCGACCTGGCGCGCCGCGCCGAGAACGAGGTCGTCGGCGCCCCCGTCGGCGTGATGGACCAGCGCGCCTCGCTCGAGGGGCGTGCCGGGGAGGCGCTCCACCTCGACTGCCGCAGCGGCGAGGCCGAGCTGGTCCCCCTGCCGCTTGCCGAGTCGGGGCTGGTGCTCGCCGTCATCGACAGCGGGGTGCGCCACCGCCACGCCGACGGCGCCTACCGCAACCGGCGCGAGGCCTGCGAGGAAGCCGCCCGCCTGCTCGGCCTCGAGGCGCTGCGTGACGCCACCGAGGCCGACCTGGCACGCCTTCGCGACGTGCCGGAGCTCTTGCGCCGCGCCCGGCACGTGGTCAGCGAGGAGGCGCGCGTCGAGGAGGCCGTCGAGCTGCTGCACGGCGGCGACCTCCCCGGAGTCGGCCCGCTGCTCACGTCCTCGCACGTCTCGCTGCGAGACGACTTCGAGGTCTCGGTACCCGAGCTCGACGCCGCCGTCGAGGCAGCCCTGGCAGCGGGCGCGCTGGGGGCGCGGATGACCGGCGGCGGGTTCGGCGGCGCGGCGATCGCGCTGCTCGCCGAGCCCACGCTGACGCAACTCGGCCCGGCCGTCGCCGACGCCCTCGCCCCCTTCGGGGTTCTCCCGCGAGCGATCGAGACCGTGCTCCCCGCCGACGGGGCCCGCCGGGTCCTCTGACGGCGGCTGCTCCACCCAACCGCCGGCAGCGCGCCGAGCTGCCGGCTCCTCCGAGCTGGGGCGTCAGCCGGGCTCAGTGTTGGGGCATCTCGCTCATCGGCACGTCGACGATCGGGTCGGGCCCGTCCCCGACGATGATGGTGGTGGCGAGCACGGTGTCGGGCCACAGGTCGATGCGCGAGCAGGCCGCGCCGGGGTAGCCGCGGAAGCGTCCGTCGGGAACGAGCGGGTCGGCCTGGTAGGCGCTCGCCGCGCACAGCCAGACCGGGATCGAGCCGAGCATGCCGGCCATGGCGTGGTGGTTGTGCCCGGCGAGGACGATCCGCACGTCGCTGCCGGCGAGCACCGCCGAGAGGCGCTCGGGGTCGCGCAGGGCGATGCGGCTCATCGAGGCGATCGGCGACGGGACGGGCGGGTGGTGCAACGCCACAACGGTCCCCTCCGGGGCCGGCTCGGCGAGCAGCGAGGCGAGCCACTCGAGCTGGGCGGCCCGGAGCTCGCCGCTGTCCTCGCCCGGCACGGTCGAGTCGAGGGCGACGATGCGCAGCCCGCCGCACCAGGCCACCTGATCGATCGGCTCGTCGCTCGGCTGCTCGCCGAGGAGCTCGACGCGCAGCGTCGCCCTGTCGTCGTGATTGCCGGGCATGAACACCGCGCCGACGTCGAGCGCGGCGCAGCTCTCCTCGACGCGCCGGCGCAGGTCGCGGTAGGCGGCCGCCTCGCCCTGGTCGGTGAGGTCGCCGGTGAACAGCAAGAGGTCGGGCCGCAGGCCCGACTTCTCGACCCGGCGCAACACGAGGTCGAGGTTGCCGAGGGTGTCGACGCAGCCGTGCTGCAGCCCCTCGGCGAGGACGTGGACGTCGGAGATCTGGATCACGGTGCGGCGCACCCCGGCCGCCTGTACATCGACCATCGAGAACCCTCCCTCGCTCTGAGCCGTTGCTCGTCGCCCTGACCCTCAGGCGGTGCCGATCCGTCTAGAGCCGAGGTTGGGCGTTCTCCGAGCCGCCCAACGCGCGGCGGCTCGCAGGCAGTCTTACAGCTCGCCGAGATCGTCGCCTCCCGGGCGGCGCGCCGTGCGTCGCCCCGATGGCGGAAGCGCCGTGATTGTCGCCTCCGCGGCCGCCGGTGACACGCTGTCCGGTCGTGACGAGCGGGGCGGACGGGGTCGGCGCGGCCGGCCGAGGCGCAGGCAGCGGCGCTCCGGACGGCGCAGGGCTGCTCAGCTACTCGAGCCGCCGCGGGAAGCTCGTCCTCGCCGTGACGGTGCTCGGCTCCGGAGTGGCGATGCTCGACTCGACGGTGGTCAACATCGCTCTCCCGGCGATCGGCAAGGATTTCCATGCCACCGTCGCCGGCTTGCAGTGGATCCTCACGGCGTACCTGCTCACGCTCTCGGGCCTGCTGCTCCTCGGCGGGGCCCTCGGCGACCGCTACGGCCGCAAGCGGGTCTTCTTGATCGGCGTCGCCTGGTTCGCGCTGGCGTCGCTGTGCTGCGGCTTGGCCCCGAACGAGCAGCTGCTCGTCGCGGCGCGCGCCCTGCAGGGTGTGGGCGCCGCGCTGCTCACGCCCGGCAGCCTGGCCATCCTGCAGTCGGTCTTCGTCGCCAGCGATCGCGCTCGGGCGATCGGAGCCTGGACGGGGCTCGGCGGGCTCGCCGCGGCGCTCGGCCCCTTTCTCGGCGGCTGGCTCATTGCCGCCGTCTCCTGGCGCCTGATCTTCTTCATCAACCTTCCCGTGGCGGCAGTCGTGCTGGCGCTCGGGAGCCGTCACCTGCCTGAGACCCGCGACCCGTTCGCGCCTGCGCACGTCGACGTCGCCGGCGGCGCCCTCGTGACGATAGGCCTGGTCGGCGTCGTCTACGGGCTGATCGAGGGACCGTCGGAGGGCTTCGGCTCCGCCGGTGTGGTCACCGCGCTCGCCGCCGGCACAGGCTGCCTGGTGGCCTTCGTCCTCGCCGAGCTGCGCCAGCACAACCCACTCGTTCCCCTCGTGCTGTTTCGCTCGATGCAGTTCTCGGGCGCCAACCTCGTCACCTTCGCCGTCTACGGCGCGCTCGGAGGTGCGCTCTTCCTGCTGCCCGTTGATCTCGAGCAGGTGGCGCACTACAGCCCGCTCGAGGCGGGCGCGGCGCTGCTGCCGGTCACCGTGCTCATGCTGCTGCTCTCACCTCGTTTTGGTGCGCTGGCGACACGTATCGGTCCGCGGTTGCAGATGACCGTGGGACCGTTGATCGTCGCCGGCGGCCTGGCGCTGCTCGGGCGCGTCGACGCGGGCGGGAGCTACGTCACCGAGGTTCTCCCGGCCATGCTGGTGTTCGGGTTCGGGCTCTCGGTGACCGTAGCGCCCCTCACCGCAACGGTGCTCGCCGCGGCCCCGAGCCGCTACACCGGGATCGCCTCGGCGGTGAACAACGACGTGGCGCGCCTGGCGAGCCTGATCTTCGTGGCGGTGCTGCCGGCGCTCGCCGGGTTGGACGGCGCCGCCTACCTCCGCCCGGCGCTCCTGTCCGACGGCTTCCACAAGGCGATGATCATCTGCGCCCTGTCGTGCGCCGCCGGCGGGCTGCTCGCGGCGGCCACGATTCGCAACCCGCCGCGGGAAGCGGCGGCGTCGCCAGGACCCGAGGCCACGTCGTCGGGGCGCGCGGGCGTACGCTCCCCGCGATGACGCTGGAGGACGGGGCACTCGTCGCGAGCTGGCTGCGGCTGCGCGCCGATCTGGACGCCGTGTCGGCGTTGCTGTCGGCAGAGGTGGAGCGGGCGACCGGCCTCGGCATGACCGGCTTCCAGGTGCTCGGCCGCCTCGCGCTCGAGCCGGGCCGTACGGTGCCGATGACGCACCTCGCTCGTCAGTTGCGCTTCACCACCGGCGGCTTCACCAAGTTGTGCGACCGCCTCGTCGTGCTCGGCCTGATCGAGCGGCGGGGCGCTGTCCACGACCGGCGTGTCGTGCTCGCTGTGCTCACCGACAGCGGCGAGCGGCTCGCCGCCGCCGGACTCGCGGCCTACGCGGAGGCGCTGCGCCACGTCGTGCTCGAGCCACTCGGCGAGCGCGGGGTGGAGCAGCTCGCCGAGCTGGCCGCGTCGCTCGCCGCAGCCGCCCGCCGTCGAGCCGGTCCGGAATCCCGCGCCTGCGCGACGCCGAGCGGCCCTTTGGGGTAGCGGACGCTCACGGCGGACTCGGGCGTTACCGTCGGTTTCGGCATCTCGACCTGCGTCGAGCAGCGACCAGCAGCGACCCGAACGACAAGCCAAGCAGCGGTGGGAACGACAAGGAGGAGTCGATGGCGGCCTCGAGTGCCCAGCTGCACGAGGATCCTCAACACCTGCGCACCGAGACGATCGAGCGCCACCGTGCCACGGTGTCGGTGCTCGAGGAGCTCGAGGCGATCGACTGGTACGACCAGCGCGTCGACGCGACGACAGATCCCGATCTCGCTGCCGTGCTGGCGCACAACCGCGACGAGGAGAAGGAGCACGCGATGATGACCCTCGAGTGGCTCCGCCGCCGTGATCCGGTGCTCGATCAGCACATGCGCACGTACCTCTTCACGAGCGGACCGATCGTCGCGATCGAGCAGGAGAGCGCCGAAGGCGGGAGCGGCAACGCCGGCTCCGGTGCGTCCGCAGCCTCGGGCACCCTCGGGATCGGCTCGCTGCGGGTGAGCCGGCGATGAACCACCTGCTGCGCGGCCACGCTCCGATCACCGAGGTCGGTTGGGACGTCGTTGACACCGAGGCGCGCCAGCGACTCGTCGCTGCCCTCGCCGCCCGCAAGGTCGTCGATTTCTCCGGACCGCACGGATGGACGCACTCGTCGAGCAACCTCGGGCGAACAGAGGCGCTGGCCGGCCCGTGCGAAGGGGTCTCGGCCCGGCTTCGTCGCGTGATGCCCCTCGTCGAGCTGCGGGCGGACTTCGAGGTGCGCCTCGACGAGCTGTTCGACGCCGAGCGGGGCGCGCTCGACATCGAGCTGTCCTCCCTCGACCGCGCCGCCCACAGCATCGCCGTCGCGGAGAACGCCGCGGTGTTCCACGGCTTCGCTGCCGGCGGCGTCACCGGCATCGCGGAGGCCTCGCCGCACGACGCCCGCCCGCTCGGCGACGTCCCCGGCTACCCCAACGCGGTCGCGGGAGCGGTGGAGCTGCTGTTGCGCTCAGGTATCTCCGGACCCTACGCCCTCGTCGTGGACCCCGCGACCTGGACTCGGATCATCGAGACCGACGAGGGCGGCGGCCACCTCCTCGCCGACCACCTGCGCAAGATCCTCGACGGACCGCTCGTCTGGGCGCCCGGCGTCACCGGCGGCGTGCTGCTCAGCATGCGCGGCGGTGACTTCCTGTTCGAGAGCGGCGAGGATCTCTCGATCGGCTACCGCCATCACGACGCCACCACAGTGCAGCTGTACATCGAGGAGACCTTCAGTTTCCGCATCGCGTCGCCCGACGCGGCGATCGCCCTGCACGCCTGAGCCGGGCCGGACGGCCGGCTTCCTCCCGGAGGTTGCCGAGCGGCGAGAGGCACTGCATGTCGGTACGGCGCAGGCCGGGCCGGCGAAGGGACGCTGCCTGGCAGCAGCCGGTCGACGCCGGGCGGTCCGTCCGCGAGTGACGGGACCGCCCGGCGCGCGCCGGGGGCGGGCGAGGGAATCAGGTCTGCAGGTCGACCCAGACCACCTGGTCGTTCCAGGTGTTGCCGACCCACGGGTTGTACGTCTCCGCAGGCATGTACAGCGAGCTGCCGCCAAGGGTGTGCTCACCCCAGGCGCCGCAGCTCGACACGTTGATCCATGACGACATCTGGTCGGCAAAGCCGTAGTTCGCCAAGTCGATCCAGGTGTTCGCCTGGGAGATGCCGAGGACGTTGCCGCCGTAGTTGACGTTCTGGTACAGGTAGAGCGCCCCGCCGTTGCTGCACGAGGTCTGCGGCACGAGGCGGCCTTGGGCGTGGACAGAGGCGGCCGAAGCCGAGCCGCCCGCCGACGAGCTACCGCTCGACGCGGCGGAGGAACCGCTCGCGGCCGTGGTGGCAGGCGCCGAGGTCGTGGGCCCGCTCGCTCCCGAGGGCGACGCCGCCGGAGCGGGCACGGCGAGACCGGTCGAGGCCGCCATCGCCGAGGCCGACGAGTAACAGGCCGTGCTGCCCTGCGCGTCGACCCAGCAGGCGTGCGCGGTGCCCCACCCGTTGGCGAGGTCGATCCGCTTGCCTTGGTAGGTCGCCCAACCCGGACCCGAGCCGCTGCCGCCGGACCCGCCCGAGGCGCCCGATGCCCCGCCGCCGGACTCGCCGGACCCACCCGACCCGCCGGATCCGCCGGACGCGGCGCTCGGGTGGTCGACGGCGACGAGGTGGGCACCAACGTGGGTTGCGGCGCGGGAGGCGCTCGGAGCGGCCATCGCCGGCACGGCGACACCGAAGAGGAGCGCCGGGGCGAGCACCACGGCAAGAACGCTTCGTCTGTTCATCTGGCCTCCACGGCTCTCGTCGGAACGTGCCCGGAGGGGGGGTCGGGGGGCGGGAAGCCCCGGAGGAACGAGAAACAACCGACCACGTACCGGACACTTTCATTCAAAATGTCACTAGCTGCGCGCGTCCATGACCAGGACTGGCCGGATTGCCGGCGCGGACACGCGCCGGCGCCGAACCGTGGCAGGGCGCGCTCCCCAAGCCGTGCCGGCGCGGCGACTAGTACAGTCAGGCGCCCCGGGCACAGGATCGTCGAGTTGAACCAGTCGCAAGTGGGTGAGCGCGGCGAGGCGCAGGTGGGCGCGCAGAGCGGCGCGCGCGCCGAGGACGGCGACGTCGCCCGGTTCCAGGCTGCGTTCGAGCGCCACTACGAGGCGGTGCTCGGGTACGCGCTGCGGCGCACCCGCACGCCCGAGGACGCCGAGGAGGTCACCGCGTCGACCTTCGCCACGGCCTGGCGGCGGATCGACCGCCTCCCCCCCGAGCCCTACACGCGCACGTGGCTGTACCGGGTGGTGTGGCGGACGCTGGCCAACCAGCGTCGTGCCGGCGACCGCCAGGAGCGCCTCGTCGAGCGCATCGGCCGGCTCGGCGCCACCCCCGCGGTGCTCGACGAGGGCGACGGGGACCCTGACCGGGACGGGCGGCTGCTCGAGGCGATGGCCAGGTTGCGTGAGCGGGACCAGGAGGTCCTTCGCCTCGTTGCGTGGGAGGAGCTCAGCTACGGCGAGGCCGCGGCGGTGCTCGGTTGCACGCCGAACGCCTTCGCCGTGCGGCTGCACCGGGCGCGGGCGGCGCTTCGTGAAGAGCTTGCCGCGGTTGTCTCGAACACCCCCCCGGCGCAACGGCGCCGCCGGGTCAACCGCGTCTCCGCAACAGGGCGCCGATGAACGAGAGCGCCGAGGACCCGCTGCTCGTCCGCCTGCGGCGGTCCAATCCCGTGCCGCCGGGATCGCTGAGCGGGCGCCGCGTCTCGCCACAGGCTTCGGCGCTTCGCGACGTGATCCTCGGCTCGTCTGCGGCGCCGCGCGCCGCCGGGACATCGGAGGCGTCGCGCTCGGGCGTTGCCGGCGACGTCGGCCTCGTTGCGCCGGCGCGCCCGTGGTGGCGGCGACCCGCGCTGCTCGTGCCGGTCGGTGTCGTCCTTGCCGGCGGCGCGGCCGCCGCGGCGGCTGTCGGGACCGGCGTCGCGCCGGTCCACCCGGCGCTCCCCCAGGTCGTGCTCTGCTACGCGACGGCGAGCCTTTCTTCGCCGCTGCGCGTCACGGGAAGCGGTTCAGGCTCGCCCGAGGCGCAGTGCGAGCGCAGCTGGCGTGGCGGGTTGCTCGGCGACCCGGTGCCGGCCCACCTCGTCACCTGCGTCCAGCTCGACGGCACGGACGCGGTGCTGCCCGGCAACGGCCCAGGCGTGTGCACGGCGCTCGGTCTGCCGATGGCGCTCGCGCCGACGCGGCACGCCTCGGCGATCGAGTCGCTGAACGACGTGCTCACCCAGCTGAACGGCAGGACGTGCGCCACGACGGCGCAGGCGCGCTCGGTGGCCTCGGGTGAGCTCGAGCACCTCGGTCTCGCCTCGAGCTGGTCGGTGCGGGTGCTCGCCCATCACGCCGGCCACACCTGCGCAGTGGCGGCGATCGTGCCCGGCCAGTCGTTGGTGACGATCTTCAGCCTGGCGCGCCCGGCCGGGCGGTGAGCACCGGCACGTCGCGGGGAGTCATGTCGCCGCCGGGTCGGTCAGGCAGCCGCCCAGCGTTCGACCGCGCCCCGCAGCACCGGGAGCGGCAGGGGGCCGGCGCCGAGCACCACGTCGTGGAAGGCGCGTAGCTCGAAGCGCGGCCCGAGCCGCTCGGCAGCCTCGGCGCGCAGCGCCTGCAACTCCAGGCGCCCCACCATGTACGAGAGCGCCTGGCCCGGCATCGCGATGTAGCGGTCCACCTCGGTCTCGATGTCGACGCGGGCCAGGGGGGTGTTCTCCGCCAGCCAGGCGACGGCGCGGCTACGGCTCCAGCCGAGGGCGTGCAGGCCGGTGTCGACCACGAGGCGGCCGGCGCGCCAGGAGTCGGCGGTGAGCATGCCGAGTCGTGACACGTCGTCGGCGTAGAGGCCCATCTCATCTGCGAGCCGCTCGGCGTACAGGCCCCAGCCCTCGGCACTGGCCGTGTCGTGCAGGACGCGGCGCGCCGCGGGCAGGCCCGTCGCCTGCTGCGCGATGGCGAGCTGGAAGTGGTGGCCCGGGACGGCCTCGTGGAACGCGTACGCCTCGGCGGTATGGCGGAAGCGGTCCTTCGGCGAGGCGGTGTTGAGGAAGTAGGTCCCGGCGCGCGAGCCGTCGAGCGCCGGCGGCAGGTAGTACGCCGGCGGGGCGCCGGGCGCGCTCGCCTCGGGGACGGGCTCGACCAGGCACGCGGCCTCGGGCAGGGTGCCGAACCAGCTCGGTGCGGCGGCCTCGGCGCACGCCAGCGCGGCGCGGGCCTGCTCGAGCATCTCCGTGCCGCTCGCGTAGCGCAACTCGGGGTCGCTGCGCAGCCGGTCGAACACCCCGGCCCGGTCCGAGACGCCGAACGCGCGTTGCCCGGTCCGTGCATACTCCTCGACCAGCCGCCCGGTGATCTCGAGCCCGAGGGTGTGCAGCTCGGCCGGAGAGGCACTCGCGGCGCCGTGGTAGGCTGCGAGCGTCGCGTACGCGTGCTCGCCGCAGGGCAGGTGGACCAGCCCTGGATGGTCGTCGTCGCGTGCCAGCGGCGACAGCTCGCCGATCGCGGCGCGGTAGTCGGTGAGCGCCGGTCGGACGTAGCGCTCCGCCGCTTCCTTGGCACCGGGACGGGAGATGCCGGCGAGCGCTGGGTCGTCGAGCACCCGATCGAGGTGGGCGACCGCGGCGCGCACCAGGCGGGCGACGGGCGTGCGGCCCGCCGCGGCGCCGGCGCGGTGGCGATCGGCGGCGGTCGCCAGGTAGGCCGGCACCTTGGCCAGGCGCTCGCGGTAGGCGGCCAGCCGCTCGTCGTCGTTGAGCGGCAGCTGGGGCAGGCGCTCGACGAGCCCGGAGGCTGGGGCGACGAACAGGTCGGTGACGGTCCACTCGATCTCCCCGAGGCGCAACGCGGCGCTGCTCGTCGCGGCGACGTGGCGCACGAAGTCGAGCGTCTGCCGGTCCGTCTCGCAGAGCTCGGCCACCCCGATGCGACCGGCGCGCGCGTCGAGGTCGTCGTAGCGAGCGGCGAGCGCCTCCTCGCCGGCGCGGGAGGGCTCGGGCAGCTCGGCGTCGTATCCGGGAAAGCCGAGCAGGGAGGCCGAGATCGGGCTCTCGGTGAAGGCGATCGCGAGCAGGTCGTCTGCCAAGGTTTCGACGGGCACGCGGCGATGCTACGGTCGCCCCGCCGCCGGCGCGGCTCCCTCGTTCACGTTGTCCGGGTACATGGCGCTCATGTCGGAGGTTTCGTCGAGATGGCTGGCTTCGATCTGCGCTCGGCGCTGCATCAGCGGCACCTCGTGGCGATCGTGCGCGGTCGGGACGCCACCGCTTCGATCGCTTCGTTGCACACCCTTGCCGAGGAGGGGGTCGCGCTGGCCGAAGTCTCGCTCAGCGCCAGCGAGCCCTGGCGTGTGATCGAGTCGGCTCGCGCCGAGCTCGGCGGCGGCGACCTCAGCCTCGGCGTCGGCACGGTGCTCACCGCAGACGACACCCGGCGTGCCGCCTCGCTCGGCGCCGACTTCATCGTCACGCCGGCCGCGACCGAGGGAGCCGACGAGGCGCGCCGGCTCGGGCTGCCGCTGCTCGCCGGAGCGCACAGCCCGAGCGAGGTGCTCGCCGCTCACCTCGCCGGCGCGGCGGCGGTGAAGCTCTTCCCGGCGTCGCTCGGCGGCCCGGCCTACCTGACGGCGCTGCGCGATCCCTTCCCACAGATCGGGCTCGTGCCGGTCGGCGGCGTGGCGATCGAGAGCGTCGGGGACTACCTGCGCGCCGGCGCGGTCGCGGTCGGGCTCGGCTCGCCGCTGCTCGGCGACGCACCGCACGGCGGCGACCTCCTGGCGCTGCGGGTGCGGGCGCGCCGGGTGCTCGCCGAGATCGCCGAACTCGACGAGATCGACGAGCCTCCCGGGCGGCAGCCGGCATGACCGGCGGCGGCGGGCGGCATCGGCGGGGCGCACGCACCCGAGGGCGGCCGTGAGCGGGGTCCTCACCCTCGGCGAGACGATGGCCGCATTCCGCAGCAGCGGGCCGTGGCGTCTCGGTGGCGAGGCCCGGCTGTCGATCGCCGGCTCGGAGTCCAACGTCGCGATCGGGGTCGCCCGCCTCGGGATGCCGGCGCGCTTCGCCGGCGTCGTCGGCTCGGACGAGTTCGGCGCGCTCGTGCTGCGCACGTTGCGTGCCGAGGGAGTGGACACCTCGGCCGTGCGCGTCGACCCACAGGCACCCACCGGCCTCATCTTCTTCGAGCATCGCCTCGAGGGCGTCGTGCGCGTCACCTACCGTCGCAGCGCGAGCGCAGGTTCGACGTTGCGACCCGAGGACGCCGAGGCGGGCTTCGACGGCGCGCCCGAACTCGTGGTCGTGTCCGGGATCACCCCGGCCCTCGGGGATGCGCCACGCGCAGCGGTCCGGCGGCTGCTCGAGCTCGCCATCGCTGCGTCGACGCCGGTGGTGCTCGACGTCAACCATCGCCCGACGCTGTGGCCGGCCGCGCAGGCCCGCCCTGTGCTCGTCGAGCTGGCTCGGGCGGCCGACGTCGTCGTCGCCTCCGAGGACGAGCTGGCGCTCGTGGTTGCGGGCGAGGCGCCGGCCGGCGAGGGGGCGCTCGTCGACGCGCTGCTGCGCGCCGGCCGGCGCGAGGTCGTGGTCGAGCGCGCCGGCGCGGGCGCCAGCGTCTTCACGGGCGAGGGCGCGTCGGCACAGCCCGGCGCTGCGGGTGAGCGCCGTCGACACCGTCGGCGCCGGGGACGCCTTCGTCGCCGGCTATTGCGCCGGGCTGCTCGAGGGCCGAGCCGTGCCTGATCGCCTCGCGCTCGCCGTCGCCTGTGGCGGTTTCGCCGTCGCGAGCCGCGGTGACTGGGAGGGCCTGCCGCGCCGGGACGAGCTCGCCCTGCTCGAGCTGCCCCCGGGCGCAGCCCAGCGCTGAGCGGTCGTCACGCCGAGCCCGGAGCCGTCAGCCCGTCGTCCGCTCGCCCGTCTTCGGTCGCCGTCGCCCGTCGCCCGTCGCCCGTCGTCCGCTCGTCCGTCGTTCGGTCGTCCGTCGCCTCGTCAGAGCTCGACGGTGCCCTCCAGGCAGGTCACCGTGGCGCCGCCGACGAAGACGCGGTCGTCCTCGACGGACACCTCGACCCGGCCGTCCCGACCGAGCGCACGTCCCTGCGCTGCGACGTAGGGAGCCGACAACCTGCCGCTGCCGAGCAGCCACTGCGCGAGAGAGGCGTTGAGGCTGCCGGTCACCGGATCCTCGAGGAACGCGCCGTCCCCGGGGCAGAACGCCCGCACTTCGAGCGCCTCGGGGGAGCCCGCCGGGTGCAAGCCGGCCACGCCGATCATCAGCTCGACCTCGCCGGGGCACAGCGCCTGCACGGCGTCGGCGTCGGCGAGCAGCACCGCCACCCACCCCGGGCCGTTGTCCGCCCAGCTCGAATCGACGATCTCCTCGCGCGCGATGCGCAACTGGCCAGCCACGCGCGCGAGCACCTCCTCCTCGACCTGTCCGAAGCGGCGTAGGGGCGGCGCCTCGAAGGCGAGCCTCGTCCCCTCCCGCCGGATAGGGATGAGGCCGGCGCCGCACTGTTGCACGATCAGCGGCGCCCGGTCGCCTCGCTGCGCCGGGCCGGCTCGCCGCTCCGACTCCGGCTCAGCCGGCGCGCCGGAGCGATGCAGCCAGGCGTGGCAGGCGCCGAGCGTCGGGTGACCGGCGAAGGGCAGCTCGCCGCTGCCCATGAAGATACGCACGGCATAGTCGGCGTCGGGGTGCGTGGGCGGGAGCACGAACGCCGCCTCGGAGAGGTTCGTCCAGCGCGTGAACTGCTGCATCGCGGCGGCGTCGAGACCGTCACAATCCAGCACGACGGCGACGGGGTTGCCGGCGTAGGGGGTCCGGCCGAAGACGTCGACCTCCGCGAAGCGACGTCGTGGCATCGCTGTGACCCTACGCCCCTGAGGAGCCCTAGCCCCCGCCGCCACCCCCGCCGCCGGCGCCGGAGCCTCCGGCGCCGCTCGTGCCGGTCGAGCTCGTCGAGCTCGAGATGACGACGAGCGTCCCGCCTTCGATCGAGATCGAGCCCGGCTGGGTAGCCGGCTGGCCGATGATGCCGGTGCCGTAGGCGCCGGTGAACGTGGCGGTCTGGCCGAACTGGACGCCGGTGACCGTGGCGCCGGAGAGCTCGGCGTCGGTGAACGCCGCAGATTGGAGATCGGCGTCGGCAAGGTTGGCCGAGGTGAGCACCGCCCCGCTGAAGGTGGCGCCCGTTGCGGTCGCGCTCTGCAGGTTGGCGCCTGACATGTTCGCTCCGGAGAACGTCGCCCCGGGCAGCTCGCTGTTGCTCAGGTTGGCGGTCGACAGGTTGGCGCCGGTGAACACCGGGGCGGGGCCGGTCGCGCCGGCGAGGTCGGCGCCGGCGAGGTCGGCGTCGGTGAGCGTCGTCCCGGCGATGCTCGCGCCTTGCAGGTCGGCGCCGGCGAGGTCCGTCCCGGTGAGGGCGTCACCGTTGAGCGAGACGCCCGGCAGGTTCGCCGCGGCGAGATCGACGCCCGGACCGACGAGGTACCCGGCGAGCAGCTCGAAGCTCGCCGGGACCGAAGCCGGCGTGCCGGTCACGCCCCCCGAGATCGCGCCTGTCAGCGTCGCGCCGGAGAGTTGGGCGCCGGTGAGCGTCGCGCCAGTGAGGGTCGCGTCCTGCAGGTTGGCCGTCGCCAGGTTGGCCCCGCCGAGGTTCGCCCCTCCGAGGTTGGCCGAGGAGAGCGTCGCCCCCGACAGGCTCGCCCCGGCGAGGTCGCTCCCCGTCAGCACGGCGTCCTGCAGGTCGGTGCTGGCGAGGTCGGCATCGGCGATGTCGGCGTCCTGCAGCTTGGCGCCCTGCAGGTCGGTGGTCGAACCCGACAGGTTGGTGCCGACGAGCCTGGCCGAGCGCAGGTTGGCCCCGGCGAGGTCCGTCCCGGCGAGGTCGAGGTGGGAGAGCTGCTCCTTGGAGAGGTCGGCGCCCGCGAGGTCCGCCCCGGCGCCGATCAGCCGGCCGCTCAGGATCTTCCAACCGCTCGGCAGGGCGAGTGGCGTACCGGTGAGCGAACGTGAGGACACCCCGCTCAGGTTGGCGCCGGTGAGGTTCGTCCCGCTGAGGTCGACGCCGTCGAGCTTGCCGTTGGCCAGGTTGGCGTCGGTGAGGTTCACGCCCGGGCCGACGAGGGTGCCGTTGACGGCCGCCCAGCCGTTCGGGAGCGAGGCCGGCGTTCCGACGGTCCCCGAGGTGTTGGCCGCGGCGAGGTCGGCGCTCGCCAGGTGCGCGCCGGCGACGTTCGCCCCCGGCCCGATGAGGTAGCCGGCCGTAAGCACCCAGCCGCTCGGCAGGGCGAGTGGCGTACCGGTGAGCGAACGTGAGGACACCCCGCTCAGGTTGGCGCCGGTGAGGTTCGTCCCGCTGAGGTCGACGCCGTCGAGCTTGCCGTTGGCCAGGTTGGCGTCGGTGAGGTTCACGCCCGGGCCGACGAGGGTGCCGTTGACGGCCGCCCAGCCGTTCGGGAGCGAGGCCGGCGTTCCGACGGTCCCCGAGGTGTTGGCCGCGGCGAGGTCGGCGCTCGCCAGGTGCGCGCCGGCGACGTTCGCCCCCGGCCCGATGAGGTAGCCGGCCGTAAGCACCCAGCCGCTCGGCAGGGCGAGTGGCGTACCGGTGAGCGAACGTGAGGACACCCCGCTCAGGTTGGCGCCGGTGAGGTTCGTCCCGCTGAGGTCGACGCCGTCGAGCTTGCCGTTGGCCAGGTTGGCGTCGGTGAGGTTCACGCCCGGGCCGACGAGGGTGCCGTTGACGGCCGCCCAGCCGGTCGGGAGCGAGGCCGGCGTTCCGACGGTCCCCGAGGTGTTGGCCGCGGCGAGGTCGGCGCTCGCCAGGTGCGCGCCGGCGACGTTCGCCCCCGGCCCGATGAGGTAGCCGGCCGTAAGCACCCAGCCGCTCGGCAGCGACACCGGTCTCCCGCTGATCCCGCCCGAGCGTACGCCCGTCAAGGTCGCCCCTGACAGCGCGGTGCCGGCGAGGTCTGCACGGGCGAGATCGGTGTCGCTCAACGTGGCGCCGGCGAGGTTGGCGTCGGGCCCGACGAGGTACCCGGCGACGAGCGCGAAGGACTTCGGTAGCTTCGCCGGTGTCCCGCTGAGACCCCCGGAGATGATGTCCTTCGAGCCCTCGACGGCGAGCTTGGTTCCCTGCACGCGGGCGTCGGCGAGCGAAGCACCGTCGGCGTCGGCGCCGTCGAGGTCGGCGCCTTGCAGGTTCGCGCCGCTCAGGGTGGCGCTCGTCAGGTCGGCGTCAGCCAGGTCGGCGCCCTGCAGGTCGGCATTGGCGAGGCTGACGTTGGCCAGCGCGGCATGGGCGAGGTCGGTGTCGACGAGGCGGGCGCCCGAGAGCGAGACCGCGTCGAGGTTGGCCCGCGAGAGGTCGGCGCCCTGCAGATCGGCCGATGTCGAGCCGGTGAGCGTCGCGCCTTGCAGATCGGCGCCGGCCAGGTTGGTCGCCGCGAGCGCTGCGCCGGCCAGGTTGGCTGCTTGCAAGTTCGCCGCCGATGCGTTGGCGTGCTCGAGATCGGCGTCGCTCAGCGCCGCGCCCTGCAGATCGGCGTGTGCCAGCCCGGCGCTGCGCAGGTCGGAGTCGTTGAGGCTGGCGCCGGACAGGTTCGCTCCCCCAAGCGCGGCTCCGTGCAGGTCGGCGCCGGTGAGGCTGGCGCCGGACAGGTTGGCTCGGCCGAGCGCCGCGCCGGCCAGGTTGGTCGAGGTGAGGCTGGCGTCGGACAGGTTGGCGCTGCCGAGCGTCGCGCCGGCCAGGTTGGTCGAGGCGAGGTTGGCGCCCGAGAGGTCGGCGCTGGACAGTGCCGAGCCGGCGAGATCGGCGTCGTTCACCGCCGCCCCGGCGAGGTCGGCCGACGCAAGGTCGGCGTGGGCCAGATCCGCGTCGGTCAGCGTCACCCCTGCGAGGTCGGCGCCCTTCAGGTGGGCGCCCGGCAGGCGCGCCGCCTGCAGGTCGGCGTCGGGGCCGACGAGGTAGCCGGCGGTGAGCGACCAGTTCGTCGGCAGCGACGCCGGCATACCGGTGATCCCGCCGGAGCTCGCACCGCTCAGGCTGGCGCCGGAGAGCTCGACGCCGGCGAGGTCCGTGCCGCCGAGCTTGGCATCGGTCAGCGTGGCCCCTTCGAGGTTCACACCCGGACCGACGAGGTAACCGGCGATCAGCTCGAAGGACGCCGGCAGCGTGCTGGGAGACCCGATCACGCCGCCGGAGACGGCTCCGGGCAGCTGGGCGCCGAGGAGCTTGGCGGTTTCCAGCTGGGCGCCGGTCAACGTCGCGTCGGCGAGCACGGCGTCGTCGAGGTCGGCGCCGCGCAGGTTGGTGTTGCTGAGGCTGACGTTGGAGAGCGTCGCGCCGGCCAGGTTGGCGCCCTGCAGGTCGGCCCCGGCGAGGGACACCGCCGCGAGGTTCGCCCCTGCGAGGTCAACCCCCTGCAGCTGTGCCGTCGTCGATCCGACCACGGTGGCTCCTTCGAGGTTGGCCCCGGCGAGATCGACACCCGTGAGCGTGGCACCCGCGAGGTCGGCGCCCTGCAGGTCGTCGCCGTCGAACGCGGCGTTCTGCAGCTCGGCACTGGCGAGGTTGGCGTTTTGCAGGTTGGCGCCGCGCAGGTCGGCGGCGCGCAGGTCGGCGCTGGAAAGGCTGACGCTCTGCAGGTCGACGCCGCGCAGGTCCGCGGCGCGCAGGTCGGCGCCGGAGAGGCTGGCGCTCTGCAGGTCGACGCCACGCAGAACCGCGGAGCGCAGGTCGGCGTTGGTCAGGCTGGCGCTCGACAGGTTCGCCCCGGTGAGGCGCGCCCCGGCGAGGTCGGCGTTGGCAAGCCCGGCTCCGGTGAGGTTGGTGCCGACGAGGGAGGCGCCGGGGAGTTGAGCGCCGGTCAGGCTCGCGCCGGAGAGCGCGGCGTGGTCGAGATCGGCACCGGTGAGGCGTGCCCCGATGAGGGACAGGCTCGCCATGTTGGCCCCGGAGAGGTCGGCGCCCTGCAGGGAGGCCGGCGAGGCACCGGTCAGCGTCGCGCCTTGCAGGTCGGCCCCGCTCAGGTTCGCCGAGCTCATCAGGGCGTTCGTGAGGTTGGCACCGGTGAGCGTCGCGCCTTGCAGGCCGGCGCCGCGCAAGTCGGCGCTGGTGAGGACGGCGCTCGAGAGGGTGGCGCCGTTCAGCCCGGCGCCGGCGAGGTCGGACCGGTTGAGATCGGCGCTCTGCAGGTTGGCGTTGCGCAGGTGCGCTCCGGCGAGGCTGGTTCCCTCGAGGTCGGCGCCCTGCAGGTCGGCGCCGGTGAAGGTCGCACCGGCGAGATCGAGACCGTCGAGGGTGGCGCTCGGCAGGTCGGCGCCGGCCAAACGGGCGCCCGGGCCGACGAGGTAGTTGGAGACGATGCTCCAGCCGAGCGGCAGTGAGCTCGGCGAGCCCGAGAGGCTTCCGGAGGTCACACCGGCGAGCTGCGCCGAGGTGAGGTCGGTCTCGCTCACCTGTGCCCCGGTGAGGTCGGCGCCGCGCAGGTCGGCACCGGCGAGGTCGGCGCCGGTGAGCACCACCGAGCTGAGGTTGGCTCCCGCGAGGTCCGCACCGGCAAGGCGCACGCCCGGCCCGACGAGGTAGCCCTTGGTGAGCAGCCAGCCCGGCGGGAGGTCGGCCGGTGACCCGCCGATCGCGGTGGAGCTGACGCCGAACAGCGTGGTGCTGCCGAGGTTCGCGCCGCCGAGGTCGGTGCGATCGAGCGTAGCTCGGGTCAGGTTCGCGTCGGTGAGGTCGGCGCCGCTCAGGTCGGCGCCGGTCAAATTCGCCCCGGTCAGGTTGGCGCCGGAAAGGTCGGCGTGCGTGAGCGACCTCCCGGTGAGGTCGCAACCGGTGAGATCGGCGCCGGGACGGGGGGCGCACGACTGCGCCTGACTCGGCGAGGCGAGCAAGATCGTCGCGGCGAGGGCCGCGCCTGCCGCCAGCCCGCCACCGAGGATGCCTCCGAGCACCAGGCGGGCCGGGGCCGAACGGGCCCTGCCGCGGGTGTCATGTTGCGCCACGTCTGCTCCTTGACTCAGTCCCCCGGCCGCCAGCCGGCGAGCTCGATCGCGACCCCTCATCGGGTGGAGCTCCACCAACTCAGCCGGCCCTTCCGCTCGCGCCGGCGCCGGCTGCGCCGGCTCCTGCTCCGCCGGCACCGCCGAACCCGCCGAACCCGCCGCCGGCCGTCGAGACGCCCTGGGCGGTTGCCGAGATCGAGCTCGCCGTGACGGTGCCGTCCTTGGCGGTCGAGCCCTGCACGACCACGGTGTCACCGGGCTTGAGGGCGGAGGCGCTCGCGGTCGCGTTGCGGGTCAGCTTCGTGCTCGAGGTGACCTGGACGGTCACGATGTTGCCCGACGACGTCGTGACGTAGAGCGTGTCACCTTTGACGAACGTGACCGAACCGGTGGCGGCAGCGCTGGTCGTGGAACCCAGCCCGGCGAAGCTGCCCGCCCCCGACCGTGTCCCTCCCGCTCCGGCCCCGCCGAAGAGCGAGCGGAACCGGCTGGCGGCTGACGATGCCGTGCCGCCGGATGAGCCGCCGCGATGTCTCTGCACCTCGGCGCCTCCCCAGAAGGCGCCGCCGGCGACGAGCAACACGAGCAGCACCGCGGTCGGCACGCGCACGCGTAGTCCTCGCCGGATGGCGTGACTGGGCCAGGGCGCGTCGTCTTCGAAGAGTGGGTTGTTGGGGTCGACAATCGCCGAATCTTGACCGCCGGCCGGTGTCGGCAACGTTTCGTCGAAGCCGTAGCCGATCGGCGCGTGCCCGCTCGGGACGCCCTCGGCTGGCGTCGCGACAATGGGGAGCGTCGTTGCCCCGGGCGTCGAGTCCTGCTCCCGCACAATCGCTGCGCCAGGCGCGCCCGTTCCGCTCGGGACCCATCCCGGCTGTTGGTCAGGCATCGGCTCGTCTCCTCGTCACTCTCGCCCTCGTCACTCTCGCCCTCGTCACGCGGCGCGCCTCGTCACTCGTAGCGCAGGGCGTCGATCGGCCGTAGGGCAGCAGCTTTGGCCGCCGGGTACCAGCCGAATACGACACCGACGACGATGGACACCCCGAAGGCGAGCGGGATCGACCAGGAGGCGACCACAGGTTGCACGTTGTCGATACGGAAGCGGCTGCCGACCAATCCTGCCGCCACGCCGACGGCGCCGCCGATCACCGAGAGAAGCACGGCCTCGGTGAGGAATTGGCCGATGATCACTCCCTTGGGAGCGCCGATCGCCTTGCGGATACCTATCTCCCGGGTGCGTTCGGTGACGGTCACGAGCATGATGTTCATCAGCCCGATCCCGCCGATGACGAGCGCCCCACCGGCAACGAAGGCAAGGAAGATCGTCAGCGTTCCGGTGGTCGACTGCGCGGTGGCGAGTAGCTGCGCCTGGTTGCGGATGGTGAAGGGTAGGTCGGCGACGGTGGTGTCGGAGTTCTGGGCGAGGATGTCCTCCACTTCGACCTCGGCCGCGTTCAGCGTCGAGGACGACTTGCCCTGCACGATGATCTCGGTGAAGGTCGCCGCCTCGCCGGCCAGCTGGTCCTGGACGGTGGTGTAGGGGGCGACGATGACGTTGTTCGGGTCGATGAAGCTGTTCGTCGCGCTGATCGAGGCAAGCAGGCCGACGACCTGGAAGCTGGACGAGGCACCGGTCGTCGAGTCGTCGAGGACGATCGTCTGCCCGATCGGGTTGGCGCCGGTCGGGAACAGGTCGGTGAGCACCGTCTGGCCGATGAGCACGTCGCGGGCACGGCTCGTCACCTCCTGGGTGGTGATCGGGCTGCCTGCCTGCACGGTGTAGTCCTCGGCGGTGAGGTAGGACGGCGTCGAGCCGTAGAGGCTGGCGCCCGAGTCGCTTGCGTCGCTGTAGGAGCCCGTCACGCTTGCCTGGATCACCGGTGAGACCGAGAGCACGTCCGGTGTCAGGTCCGGGTCGCGCATCTGGTTGACGTCCTGGGTGGTGAGCTCGGCCGCCTGGCTCTGGGTGCCGCCGGTGGCAGGCCCACGGCCGAACCGGCCCGTGCTCGCCACGGTGAGCGTGTTGGTCCCAAGGGCGTTGATCCTCGCCTCGACTGCTGCGGTCGAGCCGGTGCCGATGGCGACGAGGATGATCACGGCGGCCACGCCGATCAGCACGCCGAGCATCGTCAGCGCCGAGCGCAACTTGTTCGACGTCGTCCCCCGCACCGCGACGAGGAAGTTGTCGAGCCAGGTCATCGCGGCGGCCTCGTTACAGCTGTTGCGTGGTGACGGTGCCGGTCGCGAGCAGCGTGGGGGCCATGCCCACGTCGACGACGGCTCCCCGCCGGCCGAGGGTCGGCTGGGTCTCGACAGTTGTTGCCGCGTTGCCGAGGGGCGGCGCGGCCTCGACAGGGGTCTGCCGCTCGTCGGCGAAGATCCGTCCGTCGCGCATTCGGATCACCCGCTTCGCCCACGCGGCGATGTCGGCCTCGTGGGTGACGAGCACGATCGTTCGCCCGGCGGCGTTGAACCGGGACAGGATGCCCATCACCTCGGCGCTCGACACCGAGTCGAGGTTGCCCGTGGGCTCGTCGGCGAGCACGAGCGAGGGGTTGGTGACGATCGCCCGCGCCACCGCAGCGCGCTGCTGCTGGCCTCCCGACATCTCGTTGGGGAGATGGTGCATTCGCTCGCCGAGCCCGACCGCCTGCAGCGCCTCGATCGCTCGGGCGCGGCGCTCCTTGGACCGCACGCCTGCATATGCGAGGGGCAGCTCGACGTTGGCCAGGGCGGAGGTGCGGGGGATGAGGTTGAAACTCTGGAAGACGAAGCCGATCTTGCGGTTGCGCACGGTGGCGAGCTGGCTCTCGTCGAGGCTGCGCACGTCGACGCCGTCGAGCCAGAAGTGGCCGTAGCTCGGCACGTCGAGGCAGCCGATGATGTTCATCATCGTCGACTTGCCCGAGCCCGAGGCGCCCATGATGGCGACGAAGTCGCCGCGCTCGACGACGAGGGAGACGCGCTGGAGCGCCATCACCTCGACCGCGCCCGTGCTGTAGATCTTCGAGACGTTGCGCAGCTCGATGACCGGCCGCCGCCGGGCCGGCGTCGCACCGGTGGCGCCGGCGAGCGATCCTGCCGGCGCGAGAGCGCCGGGCGCATCGGCAGGCGCCGGCGAGGAAGCGTGCCCACCGAGGCGCGGGAGAAGCCTCGCCGCCGCGCTCAACCACGCCCGAAGCCTCCGCCGCCGCCGAAGCCGCCTCCACCGCCGAACCCGGCTCCGCCGAGGCCGGCGCCCGCCGCACCGGCGCCACTCGTCGTCGCGGCCGTGGAGGACACGCTGACGGTCGGCTCGACGACGGTCTCGCCCTTGGTGAGGCCGCTCACGATCTGGGTCGTGGAGGCGCCGACCACCCCGGTCACCACCACCTTGGTCACGCGCGCGCCGTTCTGCAGCACCGTCACGGTCGAGATGTTGCCGGTCGTGGTGATTGCCGAGCTCGGCAGGAACAGCACGTCGGAAGCGGTCTTCACGGCGACGCTGATGTCCGCCGTCATGCCGTCCCTCACCGTGTCGGGAGGCGAGACGAGGGCGACCGTCACCGGGTACTCGACGACGTTGCTCGACACCGTCGCCGTCGGCGAGATCGAGACCACCTTGCCGGCAACCTCGATGTCCGGGAGGGCCGGGAGCGTGATCGTCGCAGGCTGGCCGGTGGCGATGTCGGTTGCGTCCGCCTCGGCGTAGTCGGCGACGACCTCGAAGGACGACAGGTTCGTGATCGTGGCGAAGCCCGACGACGAGGAGGACGACGAGCCCGACCCGGACGAGGTGCCGCCGAACGAGCTGCTGCCGGCGCTCGAGCTGGTCGATCCGCTACCGGAGCTCGAGCCCGACGCGCTCACCGTCTCCCCGACGGTGCCGTTCAGCGCCGTCACCGTGCCGGTGATGGGGGACGCGAGCGTCGTCTCGGCGAGATCTTTCTGATCGGCCGTCACCGTCGCCTGGTCCCCGCTCACCGTCGCCTGGTCCTGGGCCACCGTGACAGCGTTGGTCTGGTCGTTCTGGCTGATCGAGGCCTGTGTCGCTGTCAAGCTCGTCTCGGCCTGCTGCAGCGACGACTGCTCGCGCTGCACGGTCTGCCCGTCGGTGGTGATCGTCTGCTGGTCGGTGACACAGCTGCTCTGCGCCGTGGTGAACGAGACACCGAAGCCCATGGTCGTGCCGAGCGCGTTCGTCGCCACGATGCGGTACAGGTAGGCCGTGTCGGGCTTGAGACCCGAGATGGTCGCGCTCACGTTGATGTCCGAGGACCCCGAGCCCGCCTCCACCGCCTTGGTCTCGTGGCCGTAGCGAGAGGTGCTGCCGTACTCGAAGCGGTAGACGGTCTCCGACCCCTCGGGGTCGACCGTGCCGCTCAGCGTGGCGGCCGACGTGTCGACGCTGGCCGACCCGGTCGTCGCCAGCGGCGCGATCGGGGGGGCGATCGTGGTGGTGGTCGTCGGGCTGGGCTGTGCGCTGCTCGATGCACCCGAACCCGACGACGAGCCGGTTCCCGACCCGGTCCCGGCCGAGGAGCCCGTGCCGGTGCCCGACCCGGTTCCCGCCGAGGAGCCCGTGCCGGTGCCCGACCCGGATCCCGCCGAGGAGCCCGTGCCGGTGCCCGACCCGGATCCGGCCGAGGAGCCCGTGCCCGACCCGGTCCCAGCCGAGGTGCCCGACCCGGATCCGGCCGAGGAGCCGGTACCCGTCGACGAGCCGCTCGTGGACGAGCCGCCGGAGGCGTACCCGGAGCTGGAGGTGCCCGAGTTGGAGGTGCCCGAGCCGGAGGTGCCCGAGTTGGAGGTGCCCGAGTTGGAGGTGCCCGAGGAAGCGGCCGTGGTCGAGGACGGGATGCTCGTCGAGACGCTCGACGACGGAGTGCTGGTCGAGGAAGCGCTCGACGAGGGGACGCTCGTCGGAATGCCCGCGCCGGAACCGCTGCCACCACCCGTGCCGTTGCCAGACCCGGCACCAGTCGCCCCCGTGCCGCTGCCACCCTGAGTGCCGGTGGACGGTGACGTGCTCGGCGAGGTGCCAGTCGCTCCCGTCAGGCCGGTGCCGGTATTGGCGTTGCTGCCCGGCACGGTGGTCGTCGACGATCCGTACTCCGGCGAGGCATCGCGCACGTAGCTCGACAACTGAGCAGAGCTGCCACTGGACGAGTTGCCACCGGACGAAGAGCCGCCCGACCCCGATCCGGAGTTACTGCTCCCGCCCGTACCGCCACCGCCCGAGGAGCTGGCGGCGCTCGAGCCGGAGCCGGCACCCGAGCCAGCCGAGCTCGACGCGCTCGACGACGCGTTGCTGCTTCCCGCCGGGCAGCTCAGAGCTCTGTCTGCAGCCAGCTGAGACTCCGCGGTAGCGAGGTCGGACTCGTCGGTAGCCAGCTGCTCCTGGTCGGTCGTGACCGTCGACTGGGCCTGCTCGAGGCTGGCCTCGTCGCTTGCCTTGGTCGACGCCGAGCCACCTTGCTGGGCGATGGACAGATTCTCCTTTGCCGCGGCGAGGGTCGCCTCCGCAGCGCTGAGGGCCGTCTCGGTGTTGGTGGGGTCGATGGTGGCGATGACCTGACCAGCTTTGACCAGCTGGCCGACGCTGACGTCCACCGCGGTGACCGTCCCGCTGGTCGGGAAGCTGACGGTGTCCGAGGACGTCGAGCTGATGTTCCCCGTCGCGGTCTCGGTCTCCTGCACTGTGCCCAGCTCCACGCTCACCGTCCGGCCGCCGGTGGTCGACGCAGAGCTCGTGGAGAAGACCGAGGACAGACCGAGGCCGAGGACCGTGCCGACGGCGGCGACGAGCAGCGCGTAGAACGAGAAGGTGCGCGGACGGATCCGACGCAAGCGGCTTGCCACCGCCGTCACTGTCCGAGGCGCCGGCGCGCGGACGGCGCCGACGTTGCCTGACTACCCTTGCCCGGATCGGCCAGAGGTAAGCAGTGATCGCCACGCCCGGGGCCGGCGGCGCGCCGGGGAGCACGACCGAAGAACGAGGTAGTGCCGCCATCCATGCGCCTACCATTTCACGTCACCCTGAGCGACAGATGTGCCGAACCTGGGTGACGGCTGAGAGCAGGTGCCAGGAAGGAGGAGGGGCCGCGCTCAGCACAACGGCGCGCGCGGTGAGGGCAGCGGCCCGGCCACTGCGGCGGTGAGAGATGAGCCGGGCATCCATCCGCGACGATCCGGGCATCCAATCGTCGATGTCGTTCAAGCGTTCCCCGATCTCGCCGTCCGGTGACCGTCTTCGGCGTGGCCACAGACGCTCGCGATGCTGGCGGCTCGCTGACCAGCCCTTCCCGACCAGGCCTCCACAGCGACCTGGCTGGCAGCCTCGTGTCCCGCTGCGCGGCCGCGGACCCGGCGACGGTCACCCCTGATCGCTCCGGCCATACCGCGCAAGCGTGGGTCTCCCGGACCGTGGTGCTGCGGTCATCTGGGGGACACCGGGAGGGAGCGAGTGTTCATCCCTGATTCAGACTGTCGCAGCTCGTTTGTAAGTTGCACGAATTAGCCTCGATGTATCAGGCTCGCCGGGCGGCCGGTGCTAGCCATGGCAGAAACGAGGGGCTCCCATGGCGATGAGCCGACGACGCTTCCTGGCGCTCAGTGGGGCGGCAGCCGCCGCGGGTGCGGTCGGTGCGACGGGCCTCGGCGGAGTCCTGCCGGGCTTGGGCGGCAGTCTTGCGGGGGCCGACCCGTCCAGCTCGACCTCGCCCACGGCGGAGCAGCTGGCCGCTTTGGAGGTGCTCGGAAAGGACCCGAGCGCCTTCCGAGTGCCCGGATCGCTCTACAACCCCGGCCAGCCGGTCGGCTTCGAGGACCCCGCGCTGGCCGGGATCGAGAACATCGTGATCCTCATGATGGAGAACCACTCGTTCGACAACTTCTTCGGCATGCTCGGCCGCGGCAACGGGTTCACCCTCGGCCCGGGCGGCCTCCCGAACGCGACGAACCCCTACGCCAACGGCAACATCCAAGAGGCGTTCCACATGCCGACCACCTGCCAGCTGAGCGGCCAGCCCACCCAGGAATGGGAGCAGGGCCACATCCAGTACGACAACGGTGCCAACGACGGGTTCGTGATCTCCGGGAGCGGGCCGGTGGCGATGGGCTACTGGGACGGCAGTGACCTGCCCTTCACCTACGGCCTGGCTTCGCTCTTCCCGATCGGCGATCAGTGGTTCTGCTCCGTGCTGGGTCAGACCGACCCGAACCGCATGTACCTCTTTGCAGGGACCTCCATGGGCCTCACTGACGACTTCTCCGGGAATCCGGCCACAGCTCAGCAACAGGTGGAGACCTGGCCGCAGCCGCCGAACGGCACCATTTTCAACGCGCTCAGTGCTGCGGGCATCACCTGGAAGGACTACACCGCCGCGGGCTACCCGCCGGCGGGCGCGTCGGTGCTCGAAGCCGTGGAGTACCTCGAGGGCGCCACACCGATCCTGTGGTTCGACGACGCGCAGTACTACGTGAATCTCGCCGCGCTCGAGCAAGGCACGGTCGAGATCCTGAAGACGCACTACGCCCCGGTGGGCGCCACCACCGACCCGGCAAACAACGTGACGGGGACCTTCTTCGCGGACGCCGCCGCCGGAACGCTCCCCCAGGTGTCGATGATCGATCCGAACTACATCACGAGCTCGCAGGAGAACCCACAGAACATCGTCAACGGGGAGGCGTTCCTCGCGTCGATCGTCGATGCGATCGGGTCCTCGCCGCAGTGGAGCACGACGATGCTCATCGTCACCTATGACGAGTGGGGCGGCTACTTCGACCACGTGCCACCGCCGGTGGCGATGGAGCCCGACGATGTCCCTCCGAGCTTCGGAACGAACCCGGCGGGCGAGCAGGCCTACGATGGGTTCGCGCGCTACGGTTTTCGCGTCCCGTCGCTCGTCGTTTCCCCTTACGCCAAGACCGACTACGTCTCGAGCGTCGTCTACGACCACACGTCGGTCCTGGCGTTGATCGAGCGGAAGTGGAACCTGCCGGCGCTCACCTACCGCGACGCCAACGCCAACGATCTCACCGATTTCATCGACTTCGGCGCCCTCAGCGCTCAGACGCAGAACTTCACCCCGCAGGAGGTCGCCAACCTGCAGGCTCCGGGGAACACCCCGGCGGCTCTCGCCTGCTCGACGAACGGCCCCGGGACCATCCCCCCGCCCGGCTCGGTGATCCCCGGCTCCAACCTCCCCGAGACGACGTTCGTCCCCGCGCTCGCGCTGACGGCGGCCGCGGCGGGGGCGGCTGCGATCGTCCACCAGCGGCGCAAGGCGGCCCAGACCGTCGAGGCGCAGATCGTCGAGGAGTAGCGCAGGGTCAGCGCGCGATCGCCGCCCCCTCCGGAGGCCGCCGCCCCGGAGGGGAGCTTCGCCTCCGGCGGCTCGCTCAGGGCGCCGCGACGTCGTCCTGGCGGCGCAACGTGTAGGCGCTGAGGTGAACCGACACGACACGCCCATCGGGCAGGCGGTCGAAGGTCGCCGGCTCGCCGGACTCGCGCACCCCCGGCTCGACGAGGAAGACGTCGTCATCGTCGGTGGCGACGAGCGTGGGCCTCCAGGTCGGGTCCTCGGGGCTGACGAAGGTCAGCTTGCCGTCCCGCCACTCGAGCGCGAGCGCAGCATCCGTGCCGCGGTAGTCGCCGAGCAGCGGCTTGTAGCGCGCCGGCATGACCGCCGGTGCGGTCATCTCGGGCACGTTCTCGAGCATCGCCTCGCGAGCAAGGCGCGCCAGCCCCATGGCGAGCGCCGAGGCGTCGCCCGCGCCGTTGAGCAGGGCGATGGCGCCGACGCCGCTCGTCCGGTCGAAGCAGACGTTGGTCCGGTAGCCGGGTAGCCCGCCGGAGTGCTGGACGAAGACGACGTCGTCGTCGCGGACAGCGAACCAGGCCACGCCCATTGCTCTGGTCCACTGGTCGTCGACCAGGTAGCGGGGCTGGTGCATCTCCCTCAGGTCGTGTGCAGCAAGCACCGCCGAGGCCGTGTCCCCGGGAGGTGGCGGCGACCCACGGTGGGCGCACAGCTGCAGCGCGATCCAGCGCGACAGGTCCCCGACGCAGGACCACAGGCCGCCCTCGGCGAAGACCGGCGGCATCGCCGGAGCCGGCTCGAGCTCGTCGGAGAAGGTCCTCGCGGCGTAGCCCGTGGCGACGCGCTCGGCGAGCGCGGCGGCGAGGGGCTCGAAGCTGGTCGAGGTCATGCCGAGCGGCCGCAGGATGTGCTCGACGAGGTAATCGGGCAGGGGCGTGCCGCTGACGCGGGCAACGATCTCGCCGAGCAGCTGGTAGCCGAGGTTGGAGTACTTCCACTGCCGGTTGGGGGCGACGACCGCGGCGATCTCCTCGACGAGCGCGAGCGTGCGGCTCGGGTCGCCCTCGTAGCGAGCGACCGACCAGTCCGTCCCCGGCGGCTCGCTGCGCAGGCCGCTCTCGTGGGAGAGCAGGCGCCGGATCGTCACCTGCTCGATCGGGCGGGAATGACCGGCGACTCGCTCGAGCTCGGGCAGGAACGACACCGCCGGGGCGTCGAGGTCGAGCAGCCCCGCAGTGCGCAGCTGCATGATCGCCGTGCCGGTGAAGGTCTTGGTGATCGAGGCGATGCGGTAGAGGGTGGCGGCGTCGGGGCGGCGCCGCGAGGCGACGTCGGCGAAGCCGACGCCCGCGGACCACACGAGCGTCCCGCCCTCGATGACGCCGACGGCTGCGCCGGGCAAACGGTGTTCCCGCACGAAGCTCGCGGCGTAGGCTTCCAAGCGCGTGGCGTGCGCTCCTTTGTCCATGGTGCCCCCCGTCCTGCCGATCACCGGCCGCGAGGGGGAATCTAGGACGCAATCTCGGTTGCGGTGCGCCCGCCTGGCTGCGAGCATGATGCGATGAGCGACGACGACCCTCCGCTGCTCGGTGTCGTGCGTCGCATGCTGGAGGCCGACGGCTGGCCGTTCCACCGGCTGCCCGACCATACCGTGCTCTCGACCAGCGTGTCCGCCGACGGCCTCGACTGGTCGTGCTTCGCCCGCACCCTCGAGGAGGACGAGCAGTTCGCGTTCTATTCGGTGCTCCCGGTCGAGGTGCCAGCCGAGCGCCGGGCCGCGGTCTGCGAGCTGATCACGCGAGCGAACTTCGGGCTCGTGATCGGCAACTTCGAGCTCGACCTCGCCGACGGCGAGCTGCGGTTCAAGACCAGCATCGACGTCGAGGGCGACCGGCTGACCGAGGCGCTCGTGCGCACGCTGGTCTACGCCAATGTGGCCGTGACGAGACGCTACCTGCCGGCGGTGATGGGGGTGACACGCTTCGGGGTCGACCCTGCCGAGGCGGTCGCCGAAGTCGAGAGCTGAGGTCCACGGAGTCGACGGCGTGAGCTGCGCAACGCCACGAGCACAGGAGGCAGCAGCATGAGGCGACCGCTCGAGGGGCCGCAGGCCCTGCGCCCGCGCCGCCGTGCCGACACCGGGCGGCACGGCAGCGACGCCGCGGTCGAGGGTGCCGACGACCTGCTCGAGCTGCAGCGCCAGGCGGGCAACCGCGCCGTTGCCGGGCTGGTGCAGCGTTTCGAGCTCGCCGACGAGGGTTCTCCGGCCGAGCGCGCCGCCGAGGCGGTAGCGACGAGCCTCGGCGAGGATCACGAGGACCACCCTGGCGGTGCCGGCACGCAGCGGGGAGTCGGTGGGTTGCCCGGCGCCGCGCTCGGGCGGCGCAGCGCGCTGTCTCCCGCTCTCGCCGCCTCGGTCCAGCGCCTGATGGGGCGTGGTCGCCCGATCGCGACCGCCAGCCGCGCCCCGGTCGAGCACGCCTTCGGCCGCAGCTTCGCCGGGGTGCACCTGCACGACGATGCCGAGTCCGACCGCCTGGCGAGCTCGATGGGTGCGGCGGCCTTCACAACCGGCAACGACGTGTTCCTCGGGGCGCAGGCGCGGCATACCGAGGGTGAGGTCGGTCGCCACGCGCTCGCCCACGAGCTCGCCCACGTCGCCAGCCGTCCCGGAGCGACGCGAGCAGGGGCTCCTGTCACGATCCAGCGCTGGTCCTTCGGCGACCTGTTCCGGTCCAAGGAGCAGGTCCAAGAGCGCAAGGACAAGAAGGCCGCCAAGGCGAAGGAGGCCAAGGAGACGGCGACGGAGAACCTCTCCGACTCGACCGCCTACGAGCGCTCGCTCGGCGCCTACCTGTTCAACCACCCGCGTGCCAACTACGCCGCCGCGACGGTGATCGACAAGCTCATCACCGCGCTCGTCGGCGACTTCGACGAGACGAGCAAGGCCCAGCAGGATCAGATCACCAAGGCCTTCGGCGCAAACTCGAAGAAGCCGCTCGGCGAGCTGCAGTCCAGCGCCGGTCAAGTGGGCACGACGTTCGAGCCGGTATGGGGCGCGTTGCGCAGCGGCAACCTGCGCGAGCGGATGACGGCGATCTACAACGCGATGTTCGGCGAGTTCAAGTCGGTCGTCACCAAGATCATGAACGACTCGGCCTGGGAGGAAGCCGAGGCCAAGGGCCTCAACGTCACCAAGCTGAAGCGGCGCAAGCGGCAGATGAAGTTCACGCCCTTCGCGAAGGACCTCTACCGCGACCCGGGCAACCCGGTCGACCGCAAGAACTACTCGAGCTGGGAGAACACCGGCACCACCCGCGACGCCGTGAAGGAAACCTCCGGGCGCAAGGTCGGCGACCTCGACCAGGGCAAGTTCCCGATCTCGCTCTCCGAGCGCGAGCGCGCCTTCCAGTTCCCGGACAAGGACGAGTCGGAGGCCGACGACGAGAAGCTGAAGTGGATGGAGGGTGGCACGTTCTGGAAGATGCGCCAGGACAACAAGTGGGTGAAGAAGGTCGAGCAGGGCCTGCACATGCCGACGATGGCCGGGCCGTCGGGGACGACACTGCGCTTCTTCCAGATGTGGGAATTCCTGAAGAAGCCCGTGCCGGCGGCCGACATGCGTGCCGCCGTGCTCGGCTACATGCTGTCCTCGAACGACCACAGCTTCCACGAGATGATGATGACGGCCAAGGACTACGGCCTGCCGTACAGCCCCGGACTGCGCGCCTACCGTGACGTCGCGCCGCTCGGCGAGCAGGAGCTGCGCGCCAACGTCGCCATCGAGCGGACCTTCCCCGACGAGAAGGCCTTCGCCCGCAAGATGGACAAGGGCAAGTTCAACCTGACGACCCCGGACCAGGAGAGCACCGTCGAGGACATCGACGACGTCGAGGACCTCGACATGACCGACGTCGAGAAGCGCATCCTGCAGTCGCTCGTCTCCTACACCGATGAGGATCCGTCGGCCTACAAGTTCATGAACAACGCCTTCGGCGGGGGCCTCGTCTCGCTCAAGTTCATGAAGTTCATCAAGGAGGACAGCCACCTCGCCCCGCTCTACAAGCAGAACAAGTTCAAGATCAAGGATCTGATCGAGGAGTCCAAGGAGCTCTCCTTCCACGCCGCAGGCATGCTGAGCGGGCCGACCTTCACGCCGTATGTCGGCAAGGTGTACCGCGGGCAGAAGGCCTTCTTCACCGGCTGGATCCGCCCCGGGGCGGAGATCAGCGAGAAGAAGTTCCTGTCGACGAGCACGGACCGCTCGACCGCCGAAGGATTCGCCAACAAGGGGATGGGCACGAAGAAGGTGCTCATCGAGATGGACTCGAAGACGGGCCGCGACGTCGACGCCTTCTCGATGGTGCAGGGCGAGAACGAGGTGCTCTTCCCGCCGGGCTCGAAGTTCCGCATCGAGACCGCCCCCACCGACGACGGCAACGGCTACCTCGTCACGAAGTGGACCGACGTGAGCGAGCCGCCCAAGGACAAGAAGGACGACTTCAAGCCCGAGGCGCTGAAGAACCTCGAGTTCGACCCCGGCGACTACGGCCAGCAGCCGGTGACGGCGCCGACCACCGCTCCCAGCACCACCACGGGCTCGACGGCCCCGAGCGGGACGGCGGTCGACCCCGCCAGGGTGATCCAGTACTTCAAGAAGTTCGACGGATACGGCGACCTGATCAACCAGAGCATGATCAGCGAGTTCGTGAAGATCGCCTCGACGTTCAGCCTCGATCAGATGACCTCCCTCGACGACACGACCAAGCAGCAGATCCTGACCATCGTCGGGTGCGACGCCGTCGACCTGAACGACGCGATGGACCAGGCCTACGGGGACGACTCGGCCAAGATCTTCAGCGACCCCGTCCAGAGCCCACCCGTGACCGTGCCGACGACCACCTCGCCCAAGGTGAGCGAGCCGCCGAAGGGCGCGCCGAAGTCGGCGATCAAGGCGACGGCGCCGCTGATCCTCGGCGGTCTCGGCGTGACGCTGAGCCTCGAGCAGCTCGCCGCGCTTCGCGACGAGAGCCTGAGCTTTGCCGACGTGTTCACCAAGGAGCAGCTCGAGGCGATCATGGGCGGCGGAGTGGGTGTCGCCGGCGACATGCAGGCGATGATGGACGCGCTGAACGTCGGCGACATGTGGCTCGGCATGCAGCTGATCAAGGCGATGAAGGTCAGCGACAACAAGGCGAAGAAGGCTCCTGAGTCCGTGAAGGTCGATTCGCCTCCCCCGCAGATCGTCTCCTCGACAACCGGGTCCCCGTCGGGTGTCCTCGACACGAGCACGGACAGCGAGCTCGACAGCGAGGTGGTCTCGCTCGTCGAGGGGCCGCTCAAGATGAAGGACCTCAAGCTGCCGCTGCCGCTCGCCTACGGCAACGGCAAGGAGGTTGCCGTCGACACCCACGTGCTGATCACGGGGCTGGTGAAGGGCACGATGATCCGCATCGACATCGCGCACGGCGGCTCGATCTACGTGACACCGGCGGCGTTCCTCGCGGCGATGAAGCCGGCGTTCCCCGAGCTCGCGAGCCTCTGAATCAGCTAGCTAGCCAGCTAATCCGCGGGCGGGCTGGCGCGCCAGACCTCAGGCCAGGGAGGCTTCGGCGAACGCGTCGTCGCACAGCTCGAACTCCGTCAGCGTGTCGCCACGCAGCCTGAGTAGGTCTCGACCGAGAGCACCCCTGTCGCCGGGATGTTCGCCAGTGACACCGCTTCCGACGCGGCGCACGAAGTAGCTCTGCAGCTCGGTCGTCGGTGCCTCGAACAACAGTCGCGCCGGGTCGAGGTCGCACGCGAGCAGGTCCTCGATGAGCCCGACACGCAGCTCGCCGTTCGGCCGGCAGATCCCGGAGTGTCCGCTCTCGCGGGCTTCGGTGTTGACGAGCCAAGCTCCGGCGTCGAGGTCCTCGCTGATCGCCGCGATCCACTGGCTCGGGGCAAGCTGCTCGGAGCGCTGCGGGTCCTTGTAGCCGACCTCGGAGATCACGACCAACTCGTCGGACAGCTTCGAGACGTAGCCCGCTTCTCGGTATTGGACAGCTCGATCACGCCGTTGGAGACCTCGACATAACGGCAGCGGTGGTCGCGACAGAAGCTGCGGAAGTCCGAAGCGGTCTTGCACGACGTGCCCGGCGGCCCGGGCCACCACCGAGATCGGCGAGCTCGAGCTGCAGAGCTGGGCACCCTGTGCCGACTCGACTCGCTACGACTTCGCCAGCTTCTCCGGAGCGGGACACAGCTGGTTTCCCGGCAACTCGACGACACCGAGCGAAGCCGACGTGGTGTGGTCGTTCTTGCGCAACGCGACGCCCAAGCTCACATCGCTCGCCCCGCCAGCCCCACCTGACCGCCAGCTCGAGACGGCCCGGCGGTTCCATTCCGTCCGACCGGCGCCGCAGGCAAGAACCCGTCTGATCAATGACCGTCACGGGCTGCTTCGACCGTCCACTCGCCGCGAGCCACGTCGTGCCGATCACCCTCGAGCTGGTCCGCCGGACGGTCGCGCCGTGCTCGGCGTCTGAGTGGGCTTGCCGGACTCGAGCTTCGAGCCCGGCAAGCCGGCCGCAACCTCCAGGTCCACCCACCCGCCGAACCTTTTGCTCAGCCGGTGGTCTCCAGCGTCACCTGCGGCGAGTTGGCAGGCACGACCGTCGCCTCGCCCTGAGCGTTCGCGAACACACCCGTGCCGCCGACGATCGCCATCTTGAAGGTCCCCGGCCCGCTCGGCGTCGACGTGGTGAGGCCAGAGATGTCGATCTGACCGCCGGCGAGAACGAAGGTGATGTTGCACAGGTCGTCGGCGGTGCCGGCGGACCTGCGGGTGATGACACAGCTCCCGCCGTCGTAGCCGATCTTCTTCGCGCCTTGCATGTCGTCACTGGCGGCGACCTCGACCATGCCGGGGTAGACCCCGCTCTTGGGCCCGAGATGGAAAGTCACGTCGCTCAGCTCGTGCTCGACGAACGAGATGGTCGTGACCGCGTCCGGCGACTCGGCCGATGCCACACGCGGCAGAGCTTCCACGATTCCGGCGGACGCCCCGCCGACCAGCCCCACAACCGTACCAATGGCAAGCAGCTTGTTCACTGTCATTCTCCTTGTCAGAAACGCCCGCCTCGGTGGTGGGCAGGTCATCTCGGATGACCGTACGGGGGCAGCTTGTCGGGGTCGCCGGCCAGCAGGCGGAAAGGCCTCGGCCCCGGAGCTGATTCCCACTTGACGCCCCCTCCACCTCGAGACCGAGATGATGGGCAGCTCGGTTCCACCCGTGGTGGGAGGCGGCTGGGACGCGCCACCGGTATCGTGCGTCCATGCAACGTGCGTTGCGCGTTTGGGCGGCGGTCTCCTCGTGGCTGATCCCGCTCGCCATCCTCGTGATCGGTGTGATCGACATCGCTGAGAATGGGAGCCTCTCGTCCGAGGGCGGCAAGGCGAGCTTCCCCGGCCCCGTCTGGGTCCACCTCGTCTTCCTGTTGCTCGTCACGGTCCCCCTCTACTGGCGCAAGAGATGGCCGCTCGCCGTGGTGCTGATCGTCTCCGCGAGCTGCGTCACCTGGATCCTGTCGATGTTCAACTGGGCCGAGCAGCCGCCACTCGAGCCGGCCCTCTCCGTTGTCGTTGCGGTCTTCACCCTGGCGAGCTTGGCCGAGGGGTGGCAGCTCGCCGTCGGGACAGCCACCTCCGGGGCTCTGCTCACCTTCGCCGAGCTTCTCGACGGGGTCGCCGGCCAAGGCGTCGGCAACGTCCTTCCGGCGATGGTGCTGTTCGCGGCGACGTGGACGATGGGTCGCATCGTCCATCAGCACCGTGGGCGCGCTTCGCGCGAGCAGCTCCGAGCCAACGAGCTCGAAGAGCTCCAAGAGCTGCGGGCGCGCGAGGCAGCCGAGCGGGAGCGCGCCCGCATCGCCCGCGAGCTGCACGACGTCGTCGCGCACAGCTTGAGCCTGATCGTCGTGCAAGCCGCGGGGGAGCGGAGGGTGCTCGCCGGCGCGCCTCAGTCGACCGGTGAGGTGCTCGAGTCGATCGAGCACACGGGGCGGCAGGCGATGGCCGAGCTGCGGCGCCTGCTGGGCGTGCTGCGCAAGGACGGGGAGCAGCCGTCGTTCTCGCCCCAGCCGGGATTGCGCCTCCTCCCCGAGCTCGCCGCGGAGGTCTCAGAGTCCGGCCTGGAGGTCCGCCTCGCCACCGAGGGTGACGCGACACGGATCCCTCCGGGTCTCGACCTGTCCGCCTACCGAATCGTTCAGGAATGCCTGACGAATGTGCTCAAGCACGCGCACGCCAGCCGCGCCGATGTGCACGTCCTGTGCGGCAGGCGGTCAGTGGAGATCGAGGTGACCGATAACGGTGAGGGAGCAGACACAGCAGCGGTGAGCGCCGGCTTCGGGCTGATCGGGATGCGCGAGCGGGTGGCGGTCTACGGCGGCGAGGTACGTGCCGGCCGACTGCCCGAGGGCGGCTACTGCGTCCAGGCGGTGCTGCCCTTTGATTCCGCCGAGCTCGCTCTGCAGTGAACGGCTCGGCAACGCGCTGTCCGTTCAGGCGCCTCTCGGGTGACGAGCCGGTCGTGACGATCAGCGTCGTGATCGCTGACGACCAGGCTTTGGTACGGGCCGGGTTCAAGAAGCTCCTCGACGCCGAGCATGAGATCGACGTCGTCGGCGAGGCCGCGGACGGCCTCGAGGCCGTGTCGCTGGCTCGGCGTCTCGGGCCTGACGTGGTTCTCATGGACATCCGGATGCCCAAGCTCGACGGCCTTGAGGCGACACGCAGGGTCACGCACGAGACCGCGGCTCAAGTGCTGATCCTCACGACCTACGACCTCGACGAGTACGTGTTCGAGGCGCTTCGTGCCGGCGCAAGCGGGTTCCTGCTCAAGGACTCACCCGCGGACTCGCTCATCGCCGGGATCGCCACCGTGGCTCGGGGCGACGCCCTGCTCGCGCCGTCGGTCACGAGGCGACTGATCGCCGAGTTCGCGAGCAGGCCACCCGCACCTGGGCCGCGGCCGCTGCCGGCGTTGTCGCCGCGTCGAGCGCGAGGTGCTCATCCACATGGCGCACGGGGAGTCCAATGGGGAGATCGCGCAGCGGCTGTACCTCGGCGAGGCAACAGTGAAGACCCACGTGGGCTCGATTCTCATGAAGCTCCAGTGTCGCGACCGTGTGCAGGCAGTTGTGATGGCCTACGAGGCAGGACTCGTGCAACCCGGCTCTGGATGAGCAGCCCGGCTGGCGACTCGAGAGACCTGAGCCGAGCTGGCTACCGGCGACCGAGCGCGCCGCTGCCGATGCGCTGCCGTTCAGAAGGCCCTGACCCTGCCGAGCCGGCTGACGCCGAACAAGATGGCGAATGCGACACCGAGCTGGACGAGAGCGAGGACCATCGCCTCGTGGTGCGAGCCGTAGAAGACGGCGTTGTAGAGCGCTATCGGCATCGTGGTCGCCATCGGCACCGAACCCGAGACGATCATCGTCGCTCCGAAGTCGCCCAGGGCGCGGCCGAAGGCCATGGCGACGCCCGCGACGATCCCTCGTCGGGCGAGCGGCAGCGTCACCTGGAGCGGGATCCGCCATCGCGCCAGGCCCATCGCGCGAGCCGCCTGCTCGAAGCGAGGGTCCACGCCCGAGATCGCGGCGCGCGAGTAGCGCAGGCAATACGGGAACGACTCGATGATCTGAGCGATCACGATTCCGGTGAAGGTGAATGACAGCGGATGACCGAAGAGGTGGACCTCGGCGACGCGGATGGGTCCCGGTCCTCCGAGCCGGGTCAGGATGAACCAGCCGACCACCGTGGGCGGGAGGGCGATCGGCAGGCTGAAGACCGTCTCGAGGACGCCGCGCCCTCGGAAGTGGCCCTTGGCGAGGAGGTAGGCGAGCGCGATTCCGGTGATCGAGACCACGACCGTCGCCTCGAAAGCGGCCCGCAGTGAGATGGAGAGCGGATCCGAGATCCAGAGGGGTATGCCCAAGTCGTGCAGCCACGACGGCGAGACGAGGGCCATCACGCCGGCAGGCTGTCGTCCGGGACGGCCGGGCGAGGCTCGGGAGCGCCGGGGTGCTCGACGGTGCGACTCCCGCTCACCCGGCCGCTCTCGTAGGCGATGATCTCGTCACCGATCTCCTCGGCCTCCTCGAGGTCGTGGGTCACCAGCACTGCGGGGACCCCAGACGAGGCCAGCACATCCCGGATCAGTGCTCGCATCTCACGGCGCACCACGTTGTCGAGCGCTGAGAGCGGCTCGTCGAGCAGGACCAGAGTGGGCTCGCCGGCGAGGCCACGGGCGAGGGCGACCCGCTGGCGCTGGCCCCCCGACAACGAGCCCGGACGCCGATCGGCGAGCGACTCGGCGCCCACCCGTGCGAGCCAGTCGCGGGCTACTTCACGTCGCGCCCGGCGGCCCTTGGCCTGGCGCACGGCGAGGGCGACGTTGTCGAGCACGGAGCGATGAGGCAACAGCAAGCCGTCCTGGAACACCATGCCGATGCGCCGTTGTTGCGGCGAGACGTGGACCCGGCGGGCGCAGTCGGTGACGACCCGACCGTTGATCGAGATCGAGCCGGAGTCCGGGCGGATGAGACCTGCGATGACCGACAGGGTCAGCGACTTCCCAGCCCCCGACGGGCCGAACAGGACCGACGTCCCCGACTCGACGGTGAAGGCAACGTCGAGGGAGAACTCGCCGATCTGTCGTGCGACGTCGACTGCCAGCGCGGCGGTCACGGTGGTCACGTCCCGCTCCGTCCGAGCAGCCCCACCCCGATCATCGCCAGGACGGCCACAAGGACCAGGATCAGCAGCATGGCGTTGCGCTCGGGCGTGGTGAACGAGTCCAGGATCGCAAGTGACAGCGTCCGCGTCCTGCCGTTGATGTCTCCGCCGACCATCAGCGTCGCTCCGTACTCACCGAGCGCGCGGGCGCATCCGATGGTGAGCCCGGCGGCGATGCCCCGGCGAGCGAGCGGCAGCGTCACCCTCATCGCGACTTGCCAGTTCGGTAGGCCCATGGTGCGCGCGGCCTGCTCGAAGGCGGGGTCGACCCCTTCGACGGCGGCGCGGGTGGCGCGGATGCAGAAGGGGAACGCCGCCACCGTCGCAGCAAGGATGCAGCCCGCGACGTTGTACACGAGCACGTGACCAGTCACGCGCGTCACCAGCCCGCCGAGGCGCGTCCCTGGCAGGAGCACCTGGAGCAGGTAGTAGCCGACGACCGTCGGCGGCAGGAGGATCGGAAGGCTGCCGATGGTCTCGAGCAGATCACGGCCCGGAAAGCGGCCCTTGGCGAGCACGTAGCCCGACGCGACGCCCGTGACACCGGCGATCGAGGTCGCCGACAGCGTCACCCGCAGCGAGAGGAAGAACGGTCCGGAGACGACCCCCCAGTAGGCGATGTAACCGGCGAGGAGGCGGGCGACCACGATGCCGAGCCCGAGGCCGAGCACGACAGCGATCGAGACGACCACCGTCTTCTGCCGGCGGCCGAGCTCTCCCACCGAGAAGGGCCGGGCCCCCTTTCGGGAGCCCGGCCCTTCTCCTGACCATCGGTCGCTCCTCCGCCCCATGCGCGGAGATCGTGCCTCAGTCAGCTGATCGGGTCATATCCGAACGACCTCAGCACCGCCTGACCCTTCGGCGAGAGCAGGTACTGGATGAACGCTTGGGCTGCCTTGCCGTCGGGAGTGCCGAGGTACGCAGCTGCGCCCTGGCCCTGGTCGTCGTTCTCCGCGACGACCCACTGGCGGATGGGCTGGTAGGAGCCGCTCTCTCCGACGAGCGTCCTCGGGCTGTCGACGCCGCCCTTGCCGAAGTTCCCCGAGCTGATCGCGGCCCTGACGTTGTCGTGCAACCCCTTGACGTAGTCCTCGTCCGTGCAGGACTCGGCGCCGGTGATGTGCACGGTCCAGCCGTTCGAGACCGATGCGCGCCCCTTGCCGGACACGCCGCACGCGGGGACCTCGGCCCAGAAGTTGGTGTCGTTGCCTGCCGGCGAGATGACGAAGGACTTCGGCAGCAGCGCGATCTGCGACGTGCCGGCGACGAGACTGTCCTGGGTGTAGGTCACGTTGTCACCGAAGACGATCGGCAGCGTCGGGTCGGAGTAGTTGCCGTTCCCGTTCTGCCCGCCCGAGGACGGGCTCGTGGTGCCGTAGTTGTCCAAGGTGGAGCCGCCACCGGTCATGCGATTGATCTCCGCGGATGCTTGATCCGAGGCGGTCGCGCCGAGCAACGGCCGCGGACTGGCGGCGTAGTACTCGACCGCCGCAACGTACAGCGCTTCCATCCCGGCGAGCCCGTAGGGTGCGTTCGGCGCGACGTGCGGCGAGGGACCGCAGCCCGTCTTGGCAAAGACCCATCCGTTCTTCGGGTCGGCGATCGCCAGGTACCCCCCGACGTTGGAAGCCGCGCTCCCGCCGTAGCGCTTGTTGGTGTGGGCGAGGAGGTCGGTCCAGACCTGGGCCATCGTCGAGGGCGCCTCGTTCTTACCGCTCACGCTGAAGTAGCCGCTCACCGGCTCGGCGCAGGTCGGGGCGCCTTGCGCCGGCGCCAAGGTGTGGCCGTCCCGCTTGCACGAGACGATCACGAGACGGCCGGTCGTGTACTGAGCGTGGGTGGAGCCCACGCCGGGGCACGAGGTGCCGTTGTTGTTGCCGCCGTTGGCGGAGGAGTACATCGAGGAATGCGGGTCGATGCACTGCCCGACGCGGAACTTCGGCACCGCACCCGTGTTGCTCGCTGCGGGAGTGCCCTCGGCGATGGTGTTGTCGACATTGGCCTCGTCAGCAGACGCGAACAGCGCATCTCCGGCCGGTGAGTTCCCGGTGCCGTCGGATGCGAAGTCGACTCCCCCGTCGATCTCCCCGGCAAGATGACCCGACCCGCCGAAGACGAAGGTCACGTTGTTGCCGCCGTTGGCGGATTGGACGAAGTCCTGGGTCATGAAGTCGAACGCCGGCTCGGTGTTCGAAGCCGCCAGGAACGTCGTGCCGCTCGATTGACCCGTCGCGGAGCTCGCACCGGCCCCGACGGCAACACCCGCGCCGCCGACGAGCACCACAGCGGTCCCGATGAGCTTGGCGAACGAGCGCTTCTTGAACAAGCGAGTACTCCCCTTCAGCTGGATGTAGCGGTCAGCGGGCGCCGCCATGCCACAGCGAGAACGCTGGCTCGAAGGTAGTCGCAACGTGACTAGCTCGTCAAACCTCGCTCGTAACCGCATCGAAGCGCGTTCGGCGGCAGCGACCGCGGCTGCGGTGCCGGCTCGAGAGGCCAGATCAACCCTCCGCGCTGCCGAGCCCGGGACCCGCCACTCTCGGCGCTCGCCCAGGCTGGTACCCTGCCGGCGAGCTCGAGCAGGCAAGCAGCGCGGTCCTCGACGTCGGGCGCTCTCTGGAGATCGGGCGGCGCAGCGGGTCGAGCAGGAGGTGCCCTGGTGCTCGGCAAGCTGTCGTTCGTTCATCTCGTCGTCGCGGTCCTCGTGGTCTGCTTCGTCGCCGGCATCGCCGTGTTCGTCCTCTCGGGCGCCACCACCGACAAGGGCACGACCGGTGCGATCGCAGCGGAGTACGCAAAGATCGTCGTCGCGGAGAAGGCGAGCTGCCGAAAGTACGGCAGCTACGCCTCGATCGCGACCCTACGAAGCGAGGGCCTGCTCACCTTCAAGCCGGTCTACAACTCGGTGGTGTACCTGCCCGGAAGGCATTGCGGGTCGATCGTCGTCGGCTCGGCGGCGTACCAGTCCTCCGCCGGCTGAAGCCGCTCGGATCAGCGGCGGCCGGTCTGCTGCTTTGGATCCGCAGGATCCCGGGCGGGCCGGCGCTGCTCGATCAGATCGGCGACGAAGCGGGACGCGGCTTCGGCGGAGTAGAGGCGCCACCGGGCAAGTGTGGAATCGAAGCCCTCGCTGCCTGCCAGCTGCTCGACGTGGGACGCGACCACTCGCTCGAAGACCGCCGCCTGGGCGACGAGCAGCGGTCTCGGCTCCAAGCCGGAGCGTTCGAGCAACAAGAGCTTCATCATCAGCTCGGAGCGCGTGTCGCGCACGTGCGAGATCGGCTCGTCAAGCCATCGGCTGAGCGCCGCCTGCCCCTGCGCGGTGGCCTCGATCAACCTTCGCGGCGGCCCGGACTCACCCGCCACGGAGCCGACCGCCCGCACCAGGCCGCGCGTCGTCAACGTGGCGATCGCCCGGTAGACGATCGGGCGCGGGATCCTCCAGATCCGCCCGATCGAGCCGTCGTGCACGAGCTCCCGGCTGACGGCGAATCCGTGGGTCCTGCCCTCGGAGACCAATCCGAGCACGGCCCACTCGGTGAGCGAGAGCTCGGTGACAGACGGCACCGGCGCAAGCGTATTCGCCGCGCAACGTGGCGTCTTCCTGGACACTCGGTGGTCGGGAAGGCGGGATTCGAACCCGCGACCTCAGCGTCCCGAACGCTGCGCGCTAACCAAGCTGCGCTACTTCCCGTCGGCCCGGCGGCTCTCGCTGCCAGCCGTCCCAACCTTAGCCGATGGCGCCTCGACCACCACCTTGGCGATCCGCCGACGGTCCATCCGGGTGACGCGCAGGCGCCATCCGTCGTGCTCGATCTCGTCGCCCTCCTCGGGGATGCGCCCGAAGACGTCGAAGAGGAAGCCGCCGAGGGTGACGTACTCGCCATCGGGGATGTCGATGCCGAGCTGCTCGCGCACCTCGCTCACCGTGCACGCGCCGTCGACGAGGAAGCGCCGCGCGTCGATGCGCAGGATCGCCGGCGAGCTGGTGCGGTCGAATTCGTCGCGGAGGTCGCCGACGAGCTCGCTGACCAGGTCGTTGACCGTCAGCACGCCGGCGAAACCGCCGTACTCGTCGACGACGACGGCGAACCCGCGCCGCCGCCGGCGCATCTCGGCGAGCACCTCAAGCGCCGAGCGAGACTCGGGCACCACATACGGCTCGCGCACGCGCTTGGTGACGTCGAGGTCGGGCCCGAGGCTCGTCGACCCGGCCGTGGCAGGTCCCGACCCGGCCGTGGCAGGTCCCGACCCGGCAGTGGCAGGCCCCGACCCGACAATGGCAGGTCCCGGTCCGACCGCTGTGGGGCTCACAGCCGCTGCAGGGAGGACGCCGGCTGCGGGGATCGACGCTGCTGGGACGGCGGGTGCGGACCTGGGCGGTGCGGAGCTTGCCGACGCGGGGGCCGTGGGGGCGGGGCTGGATCGATCGGTGGCGGAGAGACCGGACGCTGCCGGCCCGGCGTCGTCGGCGTGGCTGATCTCGGCCTCGCTCGTCTCCCGTCCACGGGCCCAGGTTGGCGGACCGAGCGAAGCCGGCGCCCCCGCGCCCGCGCCGAGCGCTGGAGCGGCGACCTCGCCGAGCGCGGAGGCGGTCCCCTCGCGCGCCGAGGCAGGACCCTCGCGGGGGAAGAGGTCCATGCTGAACAGGTCCTTCAGGAACAGCACGCCGACGAGGCGGTCCGGGTCGTCGCGGTAGACGGGGAAATGGCTATGCCCCGAGCGGCGGACCGCCGCCACCACGTCGGCGAGCCGGACGGGGGCGGGCAGCGCCACCACGTCGACGCGCGGGGTCATCACCTCGCGCACCGAGGCCTCCCGCAGCGACTGCAGGCCATGAGTGATCTGGCGCTCCTGCTCGGAGGGCTCATGCGGCGGCGCCTGCGCCGGCTCGTGCCGCCACGGCCACCTGGTCATGCCGGCGACCCCGTCAGGCCCGGGGTGGTGGGCTCAGCGTCCGGCGAGCGAGGGGATCGGCTTGTAGGACTCGTCGTGGAAGTCCCTGCCGTCGAGGACGGTGCGCGCCGCCCGCAGCAGCCGCAACGGGTCGAGCGGCTTGACCAGCCAACCCTCGGCTCCGGAGCGCCGAGCGAGGAACACATCCGCACGCCGGTCGAGCAGCACGATGACCGGGACGTAGGGCAGGCGGCCCCCGGACTCCTCCAGCTTGAGGTCCATGCAGATGGCGATCCCGCCCATGTTGCCGACCTGGCAGTCGGTCACGACGAGATCGGGCGGGTCCTCAGCGACCGCGTCGCGGACGAGGAAGCCCGAGCTGAGCTCGCGGATCTCGTTCTCGCCGTCGTCGAGCGCCGCGTTCAGCTCGTCGAGCACCGTGCGAGCGTCACTTATGAGAAGGAGCTTCGCCACGCAGCAACGGTAGCGGGTCGCCGACGAGGTGGCGAGCGACGAGCGCGAGCCCGTCGAGGTCGTGCACGTCGTCCTCGAGGAAGGGCACCCGCACCACCGGTGCAGGCTTCACCTCGTCGACGAGCTCGTGCAGGTAGATCTGCTCGCGCTCGGCGACGGTCGCCAGCTGGCGCAGGTTGAGCACGAGCTGCCCCCAGGCGTCGCCTGGCGTCTGGGAGCCGTTCGAGTCAGGCGGGTACGAGCCGTTGGAGCCGGACGGCGCCAGCTCGCCGGCGTGGCGGAACTGCGGGTGCACGCGATTGACGACGAGCACGTCGACGGCGTGCCCGGTGTCCCGCAACTTGCCGGCGAAGAAGTGCGCCTCCTCGATCGCGTCCCGCCGCGGCGCGACGACGAGGGCGAAGGCGGTCGTATCGGAGGCGAGCAGCTCGCCGACGCGCCCGGCGCGCTCACGAAAGCCGATCTCGAGGCCGTCGAAAGCCTGGAAGAAGGCGATCGTGTCGTCGACGATCTCGCTGCCGGCGACCCTGGCGACGGTGCGCAGCAGCAGCTGGGTGGCCACGCTGACCGCCTTCAGGTACGCCCGTCCCGGCGTGACGAGCAGGCGGAACACGCGGTTGTCGAGAAAGCCCGCCAGCCGCCCCGGGGCGTCGAGGAAGTCGAGGGCGTGGCGGGTCGGAGGGGTGTCGACGACCACGACGTCGTAGTCGTGCGACTCGTACAGCTCGAAGAGCTTCTCGCTCGCCATGTACTCCTGGGTGCCGGAGAGTGCCGTGGCCAGGTTTCTGTAGATGCGGTTGCGCATGATCCGCTCGGCCTGCTCGGGGCCTTCGGAGTAGCGCCGCACGAGGTCGTCGAGGGTGCCGGCGGCGTCGAGCATCACCGCGTCGAGCCGGCCGGGCCAGTCGCCATCGATGTTGCTCGGGGCGTTGGAGACGCCCTCGGCGCCGAGGGCGTTGGCGAGCCGGCGTGCCGGGTCGATCGTCACCACGCAGGCGCGCCGGCCGAGCGCCGCGGCGGCGACGCCGAGGGCGGCCGCGCTCGTCGTCTTGCCAACGCCCCCCGACCCGCAGCAGACCACGATCGAGCGGCTCTCGAGCACGCGCCCGAGCTCGTTCACGCCGCCGGCCCCGTCGACGCGCGCCGACAGCGCTGCTGCCGGCGGCCGTCCCGCGCCGCGCTCATCGGGCGCCGGCGGGCGCCGGCATCGCCGGGATCTGCTCCCGCAGGGCGCGGGCCAGCTCGGCGACGCCGCCCGGCCCGACCTCGGCGCCGAACAGGTAGGGCAGGCGCAACTGGGGCAGCGGGAGCTCGGAGGCAAGGCGTCCCAGCTGCTCTGCCTGGAGCTCCTGCCGGCTGCGGCGGAAGTGGGCGGCGCCTGCGAGGTCGGCGAGCACGGCCTCGGACGGTACGGGCACCCCGGCCACCCGCGCGGCCTCGGCGGGGTCGGTGTCCAGCCGGTCGAGCACCGGATAGCAGGCGTTGACCACGACGGGGCCGAGCGCGACGCCGATGTCGTCCTCCACCCGGTACGCGGTCTCGATCAGCTCGTTGACCGGGGTCTCCTCCGGGATCGTCACGAGCAGCACCTGGCAGCGCACGGGGTCGCGGAGCATGGCGACGACGTCCTCGGCCTGGCTGCGCAGCGGGCCGCCGCGCGCCGCGTCGACGAGGCCGATCGACGACGTCAGGAAGGTCACCGCGTGCCCCGTGGCGGGGGCGTCGAGCAGGATCAGCTCCGCCTTGCGGTCGCGCTCGAGCTGCTTCAGCTTGCCGAGGACGAGGACCTCGCGGATGCCGGGGATCGCCGTGGCGATCACGTCGATCGCGCCCGAAGCCAGCAGGCGGCGCGAGACGCGCTTCATCCCGTGGTCGTCGAGGTACTCGAGCAGCGCGGCGTCGGAGGTGAGCGTGCGCGCCCGCAGGTTCTCGCCGAGTCTCACCTCGTCGTACTCGAAGGCGTTGTCGTGGCCGAGCAGCCCGGGTAAACCGCCGCTGTCGTCGAGGGCGACGACGAGGGTGTCGATTCCGACCCCCGCGGCGAGGCGCGCGAGAGCGGCAGTGACTGTCGTCTTCCCCACGCCCCCCTTGCCGACGACGAGCAGCAGGTGGCTCTGCCCGAAGAACCCGGCGACGTCCACGACGGCGACCTTACCCGTCAGCTGTTCGGGCTCCCCGGCGGTCCGCGGTGGACGCGTCGACAACAATTTCCCCTTGTCAGGGCTGGTGCCCGGCGGTAGCGTGCCCCGAAACTACTGGCAAGGCGCCCGCCACGAGGTCCCGCCCGGCATGCGGTGGCCGGCGACAGCAAGTCCGGGCGGGGAGGGAGGGGTCGTGATCGCGGAGCGATGCGACGAGGAGTGGCAGATCAAGGCGGCATGCCGCGGGCCACAAGCTGCCGCGTTCTACCCCCCGGCCCACGTCGAGCGGAAAGAGGAGCGCACAGCGCGCGAGCGGGCGGCGAAGGAGATCTGCCGGCGCTGCCCCGTGAAGCGGCCGTGCCTCGAGTTCGCGATGCAGACCCGCGAACCGCACGGGATCTGGGGCGGCCTGAACGAGCTCGAGCGCAAGCAGCTCCTCGACCGTCGCGCCGGCTGAGCCCAGCCGGTGAGCCCAGCAGGCTGGGCGCAGCCGTTGGGTGCAGGCTGTCGAGTGCCGGCTCAGCCGGCCGCCGAGGCGACCTGCGGCACGAGCTCGCCCGGTTGAGGCTCCGGCGGGTGCGCCTGGCCAGCGGCCTCCCCGGCTCCCGCCCGATCGCGGGCTGCGAGCGCCGCTTGGACCTGCTCGAGCAGCCGGGCACCGCATCCGTGCAGCGGGGCAGCCGCCGCCGGCCGGGGGAGGGCCAGCACGCGATCGGCGAGCGAGGCGAAGACCGCAGCGAGGGGGTTGGCACGCTCGAGCGCCACCGGCAGTCCTGCGTCGCCTCCGGCGGCCATCGCCGGGTGGAGCGGGACCGACCCGAGGAGCGGGACGCCGAGTTCCTCCGCGAGCCGCTCACCGCCACCCTCCCCGAAGAGCGCGTAGCTCGTTCCGTGCTCGCACACGAAGCCGGACATGCTCTCGATCACGCCCGCCACCGACAGGTGCCCCCGCCGAGCCATGTCTGCGGCCCGCCCCGCCACCTTCTGCGCGGCGACGGCCGGCGTCGTCACCACCAGCAGCTCGGCGTGGGGGAGCATGCGCGCCAGGCCCATCGAGACGTCGCCCGTCCCCGGCGGCAGGTCGACGACGAGCAGATCGAGGTCGCCCCAGGCGACGTCCTCCAGGAAGTGCTGCACAGCGCGGTTGAGCATCAAACCGCGCCACATCACCGCCTCGCCCTCGCCGGAGAGGAAGCCCATCGAGACCACCCGCAGGGTGCCGGCGCCAGCAGGACGCTCGACCGGCACGATCTTGCCGCCGCGCGCTTCGAGCTGGTCGTCGATGCCGAGCATGCGCGGGACGGAGAAGCCCCAGATGTCGGCGTCGAGCAACCCGACGGTTCGCCCGGGCGCGGCCAGGGCCGCTGCCAGGTTGACCGCGACGGAGCTCTTGCCGACACCGCCCTTGCCCGAGCCGACGGCGAAGACGCGGGCGTGCGGGGGGATCTCCGTCGGGACGGGACGCTGCGCGGCGCGGCGGGCCCGCGACATGAGGGCGGCACGCTCCCCGGCGTCCATCAAGCCGGTCACGACCTCGACGTGGCGCACCCGAGGGAGCGCGGCGACAGCCGCGTGCACGCTGTCGTGCAGCTCGCGGCGCAACGGGCAGGCCGCGGTCGTCAGCGCCACCTCGACGCTGACCTCGTCGCCGGCGCAGCGCACCGCGCGCACCATGCCGAGCGCGACGATGTCGGCGCCGAGCTCGGGGTCGACGACGCCACGTAGAGCCTCGAGAACGTCCTGCTCGCGGGGGTCGGCAATCGTGCTGTCCGCATGGGCCATCGTGGCGCATCGTACCGGCGACGCTCTCGCTGCTCGGCGACGCTCTCGCTGCTCGGCGGCGCACGCTGCTGCGCACCGGCGGCCGCGCCGGCACGCGCACCTGCTTGGTAGCATCGCAGGCAGAGTTGCGCGGTCAACGAACCCGGGGCGCGCCCGCACAGTCCCGAGCCGCGGTGGCTCGGGACCGGCACGATTCGGCGCCGCGAACAGGATCGAACGAGGAGGAGTCGAGCAGTGGCGATGGCGACCACGTCTGTCAAGATCGGCCGCCGGCCGGGACCGGTGAGCCTCACCGACCGGGCCGTGGAGAAGGTCGCGCAGCTCATCGACGAGGAAGAGGGCAGCGAGTCGCTGGTGCTGCGCGTCGCGGTGCGCCCGGGCGGTTGCTCGGGGTACAGCTACGACATGTTCTTCGACTCCGAGGTCGCCGACGACGACGTCGTGCGCAGCTTCGGAGCCGTTCGCGTGGCCGTCGACCCCGACAGCGCAGCGCTCATCCAGGGCGCCACGCTCGACTACAAGGACGGGCTGCAGGGAGCCGGCTTCCACATCACGAACCCCAACGCGACGCGCACCTGCGGCTGCGGCTCGTCGTTCAGCTGATCGCCGGCTCGGTCGGGCAACGGCGGCCGGTGGGGACTGCACGGTGACAGCGCCCGCCCCGAGCGGCCCGTACCGGCCCGGGGTGCGCGCAGGCGACTTCCTGGTCTGCTCGGGACAGATCGGCGTGCGCGACGGCGCGCTCGTCGCCGGGGGCATGGCCGAGGAGCTGCGCCAAGCGGTGTCCAACCTTTCGGCCGTGCTCTTCGGCGAGGCGCTCACCCTCGACGATGTCGTGAAGACGACTGTGTTCATGACCGACATGGGCCAGTTCGATGCGATGAACGCCGTGTACATGGAGCTGTTCGTCGAGCCGCGCCCGGCGCGCACGACGATCGGCGTGGCCGGCCTCCCGCGAGGGGCCAGCATCGAGATCGAGGCCTGGGCGATGGCGCGCAGCACGGGCTTCGGAAGCGATCCCGACGGATTCGCTTCGACGCTGTAAGCGACGCTGCGCGCTCGACGCGCGCTGCCAGAGGCGGGCGCTGCCCCGAATGAGGACGTCGGCCGCCGGACGAGGTTGCTTCGCCGCTGATTCCGGCCGGTTTCGGGCTGCGTCGGCTGCCGCGTGCCACGTTCGGGCCGTGGCTGTCCCGTAGCCTGAACCGCTCGTGGAGCGATTCGCCGAACCCGCACCGAGGCGACCCAGGCGCGTCGTGATCAGTCGACCGGTGGCTGCGCTCGTCGCCGCAGGCGTGGCGTTGACGGCCGCCGCGTGCGGCGGGAGCGGGGGCGCCGCCGGCCCATCGGCCACCACGTCGACGCTCCCGCCGCTCCCGCCGGCCGTGGTCGCCTACGTGACGGTCGTCGGTCGGGGCGCGTCGGCGGGCCAGGGCTCGTCCGTCGTCCCCTACGAGCTGAGCGGGGGAGCCGGCGGTCCGCAGGCCTCGATCGGCGTCGGGCTGTACCCGGCGGCGATCGCCGTTGCGCCCGGCGGCACGAGCGTGTGGGTGGCCGACTACTCGACGAACGACATCCGCGAGATCGACGTCGCCACGGGTAAGGCCGGCAAGCCGATCCCCGCCGGCACGGGGCCGGCGGGGATCGCGATCACCCCGAACGGCCGTACCGCCTACGTCACCGACGCCGGGAACAGCTCGGTGCTCGGCGACACCGTCACGCCCGTCGACCTGCTGACCGGCAAGCCCGGCAAGCCCATCACGGTCGGCCCGGGCCCGGAGGGCATCGCCATCACGCCCGACGGCTCGACGGCTTACGTTGCCGACACGGGCGCGTTCATCGGGCAGCCGGGCGCGGTCGGCGACACCGTCACGCCGATCGACCTCGCCACCAGCCAAGGCCGGCAAGGCGATCGCGGTCGGCAACGCGCCCGAGTACGTCGCGATCTCCACGGACGGATCGACGGTGTACGTCGCCAACGCCAACTCCGAGAGCGTGTCGCCCATCGGCGTCGCAACCGGCGCGGCGTCCGCCCCCATCGGGATGCCCGGCTCGCCGGACGCCCTCGCGGTCACGGCGTCGACGGTGTACGCAGCCGTGACGGTCGGACCCAAGGGTGTCGTCGTCCCGATCCCCGCCTCGACGGGCAGCGCCGGGGCGCCGATCGCCGTGGGCAAGGAGCCGACCGGCATCGCCGTCTCGCCCGACGGGAGCACGGTCTGGGTGGTCTGCAACGGTTCGGACGGCCTGGTGCCGATCGACGTCGCCACGGGCAAGGCGGGCGCCGCCGAGGCGGTTCCGGGCGGCCCGTACGCGATCGCCATCACGACGCGGCCGCAGAGCGCGGGGTCCGCCGGCGCCAGCGCCGCCCCGCGTGCGGGCGCGAGCGGGAGCTCGAGTTGAACGAGTCTCGTCAGCCCGACCAGCGAGCCCGCCCGAAGCGATAGCCGACGCTGCGCACGGTCTCGATCAGGCTGGCGTGCTCCTCGCCGAGCTTGGCGCGCAGCCTGCGCACGTGGACGTCGACGGTGCGCGCCCCACCGAAGTACTCGTAGCCCCACACCTTGGACAGCAGCACCTCGCGGGTGAAGACCTTGCCGGGATGGGCCGCGAGGAAGCGCAGCAGCTCGTACTCCATGAACGTCAGGTCGAGCGGCCGCCCGGCGACGACGGCTTGGTAGGTCTCGAGGTTGAGCGCCAGCGGGCCGTAGCTGATCACGTCGTGGGTCTTGCCCCGGCCAGTGCGGGCGAAGAGGTGGCTGAGGCGGGCCTCGATCTCCTCGGTGGCCGCGCCGGCGAGGACGAAGTCGTCGAAGAGCCCGTCGGACGAGCCGAGATCGGCGAGCTGGGGCGTGGTGACGACGAGCAGCAGCGGCGTCAACGGCGCCTCCCGATCGCGCAGGGAACGGCACAACGCCATCGCCTCGGCCGGTCGTTCCGCAGCACAGATCACCGCTCCGGACCATCCGTCGTCGGGCTCGCGGGCCACGCTCTGCTCGAGGCTCGACACGGCGACATGCGGGTAGCCGGCGACCTCGAGCGACTTGGCGAGTGCTTCGGGAAGGGGGTCGGGGAAGCACAGCAGCGGCTCCATCGCCGTGCTCATAGCGCTGGGAGGTAGCGGGCGAGCTCGTAGGGCGTGACCTGGCGGTTGTACTCCTCCCACTCCGATCGCTTGTTGCGCAGGAACCACTCGAAGACGTGATCGCCGAGCGTGCTCGCTACCAGCTCGGAGCGCTCCATCGCCGCCAGCGCTTCGTCGAGCGTCTTCGGCAGCGCCCTGATCCCCGCCGCGGCGAGCTCGGACTCGCTCATGAGGAACAGGTTGTGCGCCGCCTCGGGAGGCAGCTCGTACTCCTTCTCGATGCCCCGCAGGCCGGCGGCGAGGATGACCGCAAACGTGAGATACGGGTTGCAACCCGGATCCGGGGCTCGGTACTCGACGCGAGTCGACTCGGTCTTGCCGCGCTTGACGATGGGCAGCCGCACGAGCGCCGAGCGGTTGTTGTAGGCCCAGGAGACCGTCACGGGCGCCTCGTAGCCGGCGACGAGGCGCTTGTAGGAATTCACCCACTGGTTGGTGACCGCTGGTGATCTCGCACGCATGCTCGAGCAGCCCGGCGATGAAGTGGCGTGCGACCTTCGACAGCCCGCGCTCGTCGTCGGCGTCGTAGAAGGCGTTGCGACCCTCGGAGAACAGCGAGAAGTGAGTGTGCATCCCCGAGCCCTGCACGCCGGCGAGGGGCTTCGGCATGAACGTGGCATGCACACCGCGCTCTTGCGCGATCTCCTTGACGACGAGGCGCACGGTCATCACCGTGTCGGCCATCGTCAGGGCGTCGGTGTAGCGAAGGTCGATCTCGTGCTGGCCGGGGGCGTCCTCGTGCTGGGCGTACTCGACCGGGATGCCCATGTCCTCGAGGGTGAGCACCGTCTTCTTGCGCAGATCCGTGGCGAGGTCGGCCACGGTCAGCTCGAAGTACGAGCCGCGGTCGATCGGCCGCGGGATTGCGGGGTAGCCCGCTGCGAGGCTGGTCATGGCTCCGACGCCTGCGGGACCGGTGCCCCCGAGACCGGCTGCGCCGAGCGCCGCCGCCAGGCCTGCGGTCCCGCCCGCGCTCGTGCCCGGTGCTCCCGGGCCGCCCACCCCCAGCGCTGAGGCGAAGCTGGGGAAGCTGCCGTCGAGGACGCCGTCGGCGAAATAGAAGTACTCGAGCTCGGGCGAGGCGTAGAAGCTGAAGCCCCGGCTGTACGCCTGCTCGACCGCCCGCCGGAGCACGTGCCGGGGATCGCCCTCGAAGGGAGTCCCGTCGATGTTGCGCACGTCGCAGAACACACGTGCCAACGTCGACCCTCCGGCGCGGAAGGGCAGGATCTGGAAGGTCGTCGGGTCCGGCTGGGCGATGACGTCGGACTCCTGCACGCCGCGAGAAACCGTCGATCGCCGACCCGTCGAAGGTCATGCCCTCGTCGAGCGCGTTCTCGAGCTCGGCGGGGGTGATCGAGACGGTCTTCGGGGTCCCGAGCACGTCGGTGAACCACAGCTGCACGAAGCGCACGCCGCGCTCCTCGACCTGCCTCAGCACGTACTCGCGCTGGGACTGCACCTTGTCGCCTCCTTGCCGCATCAACGCGGAGCGCTCCGAGCCGGGGTTCCGGCGCAAGCCAGTCTCGCGCTCGGGCGGCGGGACTCCGTCCCGGGCGGTCGGAGGGGACCGAGCGGCCGCGTGCGGACCGCCGGCCCCTAGGCCCGCCCCGGCGGGCCGTCCAGGCACCGGCCCAGGCACCGGCCCCGGCACCGGTGTCGCGGCCCCCAGACGGGGACGCAACGACCGGTACCATGACGCGATGGGCCGCATCCGCGTCGCGCTGTGCCAGCTCGACGCGGTGGTCGGGGACCTCGAGGCGAACGTCGAGAAGGTGCTCGACGCGCTCGGCGAGGCCGAGTCTGCCGGCGCCGACCTCGCCGTGTTCCCCGAGCTGATGATCACCGGCTATCCCCCCGAGGACCTGCTGCTGTCGCCGTCCTTCGTTGCGGGATCGGCTGCGGCGCTGGCGCGCGTCGCCGAGGCGACGCGCCACTGCACCGCGGTGGTGGGTTTCGTCGACGCCGCCGTCGACCTGTACAACGCCGCCGCCGTCTGCTCGGGCGGGAAGGTGCACGGTGTCTGGCACAAGGTGTTGCTGCCGAACTACTCGGTTTTCGACGAGCAACGGTGGTTCGCGCCGGGGTCCGGCCGCGCCACGCTCTTCGGTGTCGCCGGCGTGCGGGTGGGCGTGACGATCTGCGAGGACGCGTGGGCGCCTGCCGGCCCGGTCCTGCGACAGGGTCTCGGTGGCGCGGAGCTCGTGGTCTCGATCAACGGTTCGCCCTATCGCGCCGGCGTCCTCGTCGAGCGCGAGCGCATGCTCGCCACTCGCGCCGCCGACGCGTCGTGCTCGCTCGTGTACGTCAACCTCGTCGGAGGCCAGGACGAGCTCGTCTTCGACGGCGCGTCGATGTGCTTCGACGCCGACGGCAACCTCGTCGCCTCCGCCCCGCAGTTCGAGGAGACGATCACCGTCTGCGACCTCGATGTGCGCCCGAGCTACCGTAAGCGACTGCTCGCGCCCCGAGGGCGCAGCCTCTCGGCCACGCCGGCGAGCGGCGCCGGAGCGGCGCTCGCGTTCGCAGCGGGCGGTCTGACGGCGGCGTCCGAGCTCCCCGGCGGGCCGGCTCCCGGGGACAGCGAGCTCCCGGTCGTCACGCTCACCGACTCCCCGAGCGAGCGCAGCTCCCCTCGCCCCCCGATGCTCGCCCCGCGCCTCGATCGCGCCGGCGAGGTCTACGCCGCGCTCGTGCTGGCGACGCGCGACTACGTCGAGAAGAACCGGTTCGGCGAGGTGGTGATCGGTCTCTCCGGCGGCGTCGACTCGGCGCTCGTCGCCACCATCGCTACCGACGCGCTCGGCGCCGAGCGGGTCCACACCGTCGCGATGCCGTCCCGCTTCTCCTCGCCCGGCTCGCTCGCCGATGCCGCAGCCGTGGCGGCCAACCTCGGCGTCGACCACAGGGTGCTGCCGATCGAGTCGGTGCACCAGGCGTTCCTCGATCTCCTCGCGGAGAGCTTCGGCGCAAGGCCGCCGGATCTCGCCGAGGAGAACATCCAAGCCCGTGTGCGCGGCACGCTGTTGATGGCGCTGTCGAACAAGCTCGGCTGGCTCGTGCTCACGACCGGCAACAAGAGCGAGATGGCCGTCGGCTACGCGACGCTCTACGGCGACATGGCGGGCGGTTTCGCCGTGATCAAGGACGTGCCCAAGATGCTCGTGTACGAGCTCTGCGAGCACGTCAACGAGGTGGCGCGCCATGACCGGGTGCCTCGGTCGATCCTCGAGAAGCCGCCCTCGGCCGAGCTGCGAGCCGACCAGCGCGACGACGACAGCCTGCCGCCGTACGAGGTGCTCGACCCGATCCTCGAGGGGTACGTCGAGCAGGACCTGACCGTCGGCGAGCTCGTCGCCGAGGGTCACGACGAGCAGACCGTCCGCACCGTGATCGCCCTCGTCGACCGTGCCGAGTACAAGCGCCGGCAGGCTCCGCCGGGGCCGCGGGTCACCTCCAGGGCGTTCGGCAAGGACCGCCGCATGCCGATCACGAACCGATTCCGCGCCGAGCGGGTCGCGGCGACGCCCGGCGACACACCGCAGGCACGTTGACGCCGCAGGCACGTTGACCGAGCAGGCGCTGCCGGTCGCGAGCGTCGAGCCGGACGGGCCTGAGGGTGCGCTCGACCTCGTCGCCTCGGCGCGCATCACGGGGGGGTTGAGGTTCGTCGAGCTCTCGCTGTTCGAGCTCCTCGGGCGGCTCGCGCCGACGTGCTCCTCGGACGTGGCAGCGCAGTTCCTTGCCGGCGCCGCGCTCGCACATGCCTGGCGTGCCGAGCAGCTCGCCACCCTGCTGCCCGTCTCGGTCGGGTTGCCCGACGCCGCCACGTTCACGGCCACCCCCTCGCCGGCCTTCGGCGACGTCGTCGGGCTGCTCGACTCCGCTGCCGGCTCAGGTGGCGAGGAGCGGGCGTCCGCCGGCAGCGACGCCGAGGCCGACAGCGACGTCGAGGCCGACAGCGACGTCGAGGCCGACGACGTCGTCGACGCGGCCGACCTGCTCGAGGCCGTGGTCGGACCGCTCTACGACAGCCTGCGCCTGGCCTACGTCACACGCCTCGCACGCTGTCGCCGACCCGCCGACCCGCCGCTCGCCCGTGTGCTGCGCCGGGCGCTGGCGGACCTGGACGTGGTTCGGGAGGAGGGGCGGGGCCTCTACCCGGGCGGGTCACATCTTGCCGACCAGGTGGCCGCTGCGCTCTGGGGCGACCCGGCGCCACTGGGGATCCCGGTGACACCGGTGCAAGGATCCAAGGGCGATCCGGAGTGAGCGCACGCCCCGTGGGGTGCCGGGTCGTGACAAGCAGCGATGTGACGGCCACGCTGCGTGCCCGCCCCCGCCGGACATGACGCAGAGAGCACTCGACATGACGCTGAGCGCGATGACGCGAGACCATTCGAGTGACGCGAACCCATCACGCTTGACGGCGTGACGGCTCGTTTCGATCGTGAACCGGGCGCCGAGAATCGCGCGAGGTCGGCTCCATCTGGGTTCGGGTCTTGACGCCATCGGTACACTGGCCGAGGAAACGACGGACTGCCCGGAAAACGGGCGGCGAGCTGCCGCAGGCGGACTTGAACCCAAGGGCGGCAGCGCCCTCGCAGTGGGTCTCGGGCTGTGTCTGTGGCGTCTCGAGAAAGTACGGAGGCTCATGGGCGTGGCAAAGGAACGGGTCGAGCGGGACGAGGAAGATCTCGTCCGGCTCTACCTCACCGACATCGGCCAATACCCGCTGCTCACCAAGGACGACGAGGTCCGGCTCGCCCAGGCGATCGAGAGCCGCTCACAGGCTGAGGAGGAGCTGAGAAGCCCCTGCAAAGAGCTCAGCCCGGCTCGTCGGCGTGAGCTGCGCCGCACGATCCGCCAGGGTGACGAGGCGCAGCGCACCTTCGTCCAGTCGAACCTCCGGCTCGTCGTCTCCATCGCCAAGAAGTACCAGGCGTCGGGTCTTCCGTTGCTCGACCTGATCCAAGAGGGCAACCTCGGGCTGATGCACGCAGTGGAGAAGTTCGACTGGCGCAAAGGCTTCAAGTTCTCGACCTACGCGACGTGGTGGATCCGCCAAGCGATCACCCGCGGGATCGCCAACACGGGACGCACGATCCGCCTGCCCGTGCACGCCGGGGACACCTTCGCGCGGGTCCAGAAGGCGCAGGCTCGTCTCGAGCTGAAGCTCGGTCGCCCCGCCACCCTCGCCGAGCTCGGTGCCGAGGTCGAGCTGCCCGAGGACAAGCTGATCGAGGCGCTGCGCTTCCGCGCCGAGCCGCTCTCGCTGTCCGAGCCGCTTCGGGAGGACGGGGACGCCGAGCTCGGGGACGTCGTGGAAGATCGCTCAGCCGAGTCGCCCTTCGAGATGGCCGCGACCGCCCTGCTCCCGATCGAGATCAACCGGCTGCTCGCGCCGCTCGACGAGCGCGAGCGCGAGATCCTGCGCTTGCGGTTCGGGCTCGACCGCGGCGAGCCGCGCACGCTCGAAGAGGTCGGTGAGTACTTCAACCTGACGCGCGAGCGGATCCGCCAGATCGAGGCACGGGCGATGTCGAAGCTGCGTCACCCGTCCAGCGACACGGGCGCCCGGGACCTCCTCACGGTCTGAGGCTGCCGACGCTTCGCGCCGGGGGCCCGGCTGCCCGCCGCCGTTGCCTGGCTGCCGGCGCCGTGGCCGCTCAGCCCGGCCGTGCTCAGCACCGGGTGGCGCCCCTTCCCGGCGGATAGCATCCCAGCATGCTGAAGAAGCTCCTGATCGTGGTCATCCTCGTCGCGCTCGGTGCCGTGGCGGCGCGCCGCCTGCGACCGAGCAACTGAGCTCGCTCAGCTGACGAGGTCGGGGTCGAGCTCCGGCCTGCGGCGGCTGCCCAACCACCAACCGAGCGCCAACGCGGCGGCACCCGTCGCGAGCGCTCCGGCGCTGAAGACGACCGCCGGTCGCTCGGCGCTCTGCCGCACCCGGTCCCGGACGCGGTCCCGCAGCGTCACCGGGCGCACGAACTGGCGGGCGTCCCAGCCGCGTTCCCGGGCGAGGCGCTGCAGCACCCGGTCGGCGTTCACCACCACCGGGTGACCGACGGCTTCGAGCATCGGCAGGTCGGTGTAGGAGTCCGAGTAGGCAAAGGAGCGTTGCAGGTCGACCCCATGGGCCGCGGCGAGCGCTCGCATGGCGTCGGCCTTGTACGGACCATAGGCGTAGAACGACATCGCCCCCGTGTAGCGCCCGGCGTCGTCGATCTGGGCACGCGACGCGATCGTCATGTCGGCGCCGAGGTGACGGCCGAGCGGCGCGACGATCTCCTCGGGTGACGCTGAGACGATCACGACGAGATCACCTGCCGCACGGTGCTGCTCGATGAGGTCGAGTGCCTCGGCGTAGATGATCGGCTCGACGACCTCCTCGAGCGCCTCCTCGACGATCGCCCGCACCTGTTGCTGGTCCCAGCCCGCGGTGAGTCGCAGGACCGACTCGCGCATGCGCCCGAGTCGCTGCTCGCTCGCCCCGAGGTGCAGGTAGACGAGCTGGCCGAAGAGCAGGCGGGCGATCGCACGCCGGTCGATCAGGCCACCGTCGTAGAGCGGGACGCGGAAGGCGGCCATCGCGGCGCGGGCGATCACGGTCTTGTCGAGGTCGAAGAAGGCGGCGGCCCGACCGGGCGCGGGCAGCTGGTCCGATGTCGACGGCGCGCCGGGCCGCTCGGCGCGGCGCGAGACGGGGACCCACTCGGCGCCGGCCTCGAGGTCCCCGCCGGTTCCCCCCGTCGCGCCGTCATCCCCCTGCCCAGCGCTCGACGGCGTCACGGCTCGGCGACGAGCAGCCCCCGCACCTCGTCCTCGCTCCCGGCTGTGACGAGCAGCAGCACCTCGTCGCTCGCGTCGAGCGTGGTGTCCCCGTGCGGCACCACGACGCTCCCGTCGCGCACCACGGCCACCACGGTGGCGCCCCGCGGCAGGCCGAGCTCGGCGATGGTCACGCCGACGGCCGGGGAACCATCGGCGAGGGTCACCTCGACCAGTCGGGTCTGGCCGCCGTCGAACTGCAGGAGGCGGACGAGTGATCCGACCGAGACCGCCTCCTCGACGAGGGCCGACAGCAGGTGGGGTGTCGAGACCGCGACGTCGACGCCCCAACCCTCGTTGAAGAGCCAGTGGTTCTTCGGGTGGTTGACTCGGGCGATCACCCGCGGCACGGCGAACTCCTGCTTGGCGAGCAGGGAGATGACGAGGTTGTCCTCGTCGTCTCCCGTTGCGGCGACGACCACGTCGGCGTGCTCGAGCCCGGCGCGGTGCAGGCTGTCGACCTCGCAGGCGTCTGCGGCGAGCAGCCGGACCGTGGAGCGGTCGGGCCGCTCCATCGTCTCGGGGCGCTTCTCGACGAGCAGCACATCGTGGCCACTGGCCGCCAGGTCGTCGGCGAGGAAGGCGCCGACCGCGCCGGCGCCGGCCACGACCACCCTCACGCCGTGTTCCTCGCCTCGCCGCGCGACCCGTGGTCGCCCCGCGTGCCGTGGTCGTTGCCGAGCAGCTCGTCGAGGCGCGTGCGGGCGGCGAAGGTGACGGCGGCCCACAGCAGATCGCCCTCCTGCCCGACCAGGTCGGGGGTGGCGAGCATCGCCTTGCCGCCGCGGCTCACCGCCACGATCCGCGCGCCGGTCTCGGCTTCGAGGGTCGCGAACCGCGTGCCGCAACGCGCCGAGGGCAGCGCCCGCTCGACGAGCTGCACGATGCCGCTCGGGTCGGTCCACTCGGCGGCCGTGCGCTCGGGAAAGAGCTTGCGCAGCACCTGCTGCTCGGTCCAGGTGACGGTGGCGACCGTCGGGATGCCGAGACGCTGGTAGATCTCGGCCCGGCGCGGGTCGTAGATACGGGCGACGACGGCGGGGATCTCGTAGGTCTCCCGAGCGATGCGCGCCGTGAGGATGTTCGAGTTGTCGCCGTTGGTCACCGCCGCCAGCGCTCCCGCGTTCGGCGCCCCGGCGCGCTCGAGCACGTCGCGGTCGAAACCGGCGCCGATCACGTTGTCGCCTCCCCATCCGTCGGGGAGTCGCTTGAAGGCGGCCGGGTTCTTGTCGATCACGGACACGGTGTGCCCGTCGCGGACGAGCTCGATGGCGAGCCCTGACCCGACGCGACCGCACCCGACGACGATGACGTGCACGTCCCTATCGAACACGGCCGGGCGCCGCAGCACAACCCACCCGATTCGCTGACGGACCTCCACCCGGCGGGCAAACTACGGCGCGTGAGCCTGACCAGCCAGCGCAGCTCCGACGCGCCGCGCTCGCTGCCATCTCGCGTCGACCTGCCCGAGTCCTTCTCCTACCGGCTGAAGAAGGCGCTGCTCGGACCCCCGCTCGTCACCGAACGACTCTCTCAGGAGCGCCTCTCCAAACCGGTCGCGCTCGGCGTGCTCGCCCCGGACATGATCTCCTCCACCGCCTACGGCTCCGAGGAGATCCTCACCGAGCTCATCCCGGCGGTCGGCGTCGTCGCCTTCAGCCTCCTCCTGCCGATCACCTTCGCGGTGCTCGCCGTGCTCGTCTTCGTCACGCTGTCCTACCGCGAGGTCGTCACCGTCTACACCAAGGCGGGGGGCGCCTACGTCGTGGCGCGGGAGAACTTCGGGCCGCGCATCGCCCAGGTCGGCGCCGTGGCGCTGATCATCGACTACATCGTCACGGTCGCGGTGCAGACGTCGGCGGGCACCGACGCGCGTCACCTCGGCCTTCCCCGTGCTGGCCGGCAGCGGCACGTTGGGACGGGTCGGGATCACCCTCGGTGTGATCCTCTTCCTCACCTACGGAAACCTGCGCGGCATCCGGGAGGCCGGCAAGATCTTCGCCCTGCCGATGTACCTGTTCATCCTCTCGGTAGGGCGCGTGGTGATCGTCGGGGTCGTCGAGTCCATCTCGGGCACGTTGCACCGCCACCCCATCGACCTGCCCGGCGCGGTGCACGGGCCGACCCCCTGGCACCCGAGCGGACTGTTGATGGGCGCCAGTCTCTTCGTCGTGCTGCGCGCCTTCGCCAACGGCGGTTCCTCGCTCACCGGGCTCGAGGCGATCTCCAACGGCGTCGCCACCTTCCGGCCGCCCGAGGGGATCAACGCCCGGCGGGTGCTCGTGATCATGTCGAGCATCCTCGGCTCGCTCGTGCTCGGGGTCTCCTTCCTCGCCTGGAAGACCCACGCCGTGCCCTACCTCTTCGGCAGCCCGACGGTGCTCTCCCAGGAGGTCGACCTACGTCTTCGGCCAGGGCGTCGCCGGGCGGATCGGCTTCTACGCCGTGCAGTTCTCGACGATGCTGATCCTCTGGACCGGCGCCAACACGAGCTTCAACGGCTTCCCGAACCTCGCCAGCTTCATCGCCAGCGACGCCTTCCTCCCGCCGCTCACTGTTGCGCCGCGGCCATCGCCTCGTCTTCTCGAACGGGATCATCCTGCTCACCGTCACCTCGGCGGTGCTCGTCATCGCCACCAAGGCGGTGCTCAACTCGCTCGTCGCCGTGTACGCCATCGGCGTGTTCACCGGCTTCACGCTCGCCGGAGCGGGCATGGTGCGCTACCACCTGCGTCATCGAGAACGCGGCTGGTCACGGCGCCTGGTGATCAACGGCTTCGCCTCGGTGCTCTCGGCGATCGTCGTCGTGATCTTCGCCGTCACGAAGTTCACCCAGGGCGCCTGGGTCGTCGTGGTGGCCGGGCCGCTCCTCGTCCTCCGTGCTCATCCGGCTGCACCACCTCTACACCGTCGAGCAGGTCGAGCTGGAGCGCAACGCGCAGAAGGCCGCCGAGGCGCCGGTGCTGCGCCACCACGTCGTGTTCGTGCTCGTCGAGCGCCTCGACCTCGCCTCGGCTCGCGCCCTGCAGTACGCCCGCTCGGTGAGCCCGCGAGCTGCGGGCGGTGCACTTCGTGCTCGACACCACGGCCGCCCACGAGCTGCAGGCGCAATGGACCCGCCTCGGTCTCTCCGAGGTCACCCTCGAGCTCGTCGAGTGCCCTGACCGCCGGCTCGGACGCGCCACCCTCGAGCTCGTCGCCGACGCGGCGAGCGACGGCGAGACCGAGGTGAGCGTCTTCCTGCCGCGAGCCGTCGTCCAGGGCCCGTTCCGCCGCTACCTGCACGGCCGCACCAGCGAGCGCATCGCTGCCCTGATCAGCCAGGTGCCCAACGCCACGGCGACGATCGTCCCCTTCGTCCTCGGCCGTTCCCGCAACCGCGTGCCATGGCGGGACTCGGCCGACAAGGCCTCGATCGGCCTGCTGCCCGCCTCCCCCCGGCCGAAGCGGCGAAGGGCGTGGCCGCCGATGCCGGCGCCGCTGGCCGCGCCGATGCCCTCGCTGGCCCCGGCGTCGGTGGCCAGGCTCCGGCAGCGGTTGGACGGGGCGGCGACGGGGCCTCCCCGCCGCCCGGCACGACGCCGATCGCCGCGCTGCGGCCCCGCCAGCGGGCGCGCGTCGCCGGCCGTGTCCGGTCCGTGCGCGTCCAGCCGCGGGCGGGGATCTCCAGCCTCGAGTGCACGCTGGTCGACGACACGGGCCAGCTGCTGCTCGTCTTCCAGGGTCGCCGCCTTGTCCCGGGCATCGAGCCGGGTGCTCGCCTGCTCGCCGAGGGCATGGTCGGCGAGCGTGCCCGGCGTCCGGCGATGATCAATCCGAGCTACACGATCCTCGCCAGCCCCGAGCAGGACGGCCCGAACGGCTGACCGAGCGCCGCCTCGGGTGCCGCACTCTGGCATCACCGCCACCGCCCGTGACGGCGACCCCCGGTGCGCTCGGTATCCTGCGTCCGCCCCCGAGAAGACTCGAGGAAGATGCCCAAGCCCCTCGTCATCGTCGAGTCACCCGCCAAGGCCAAGACGATCGCCCGATTCCTGGGCGACGACTACCTGGTCGAGTCGTCGATCGGACACGTCCGCGACCTGCCGCGCTCGGCCAAGGAGATCCCCGCCGCCTACAAGGGGGAGTCGTGGGCCAACCTCGGCGTGGACGTCGACAACGACTTCAAGCCGCTGTACGTCATCGCCAGCGAGAAGAAGGAGCAGGTCCGCAAGCTCCGTGCCCTCGTCGCCGGACGCGAGCGAGCTCTACCTCGCCACCGACGAGGACCGCGAGGGCGAGTCGATCGCCTGGCACCTGCTCGAGGTGCTCAACCCGCGCGTGCCGGTGCGCAGGATGGTCTTCCACGAGATCACCCGGCCGGCGATCGAGCAGGCGATCGCCAACCCGCGCGACCTGGACCGGCGCCTGGTCGACGCCCAGGAGGCGCGCCGCATCCTCGACCGCCTGTACGGCTACGAGCTCTCGCCGGTGCTGTGGAAGAAGGTCAGCAACGGCCTGTCCGCCGGCCGGGTGCAATCCGTGGCGACGCGCATCGTCGTCGAGCGCGAGCGGGAGCGGATGGCGTTCCGCTCGGCAAGCTGGTGGAGCCTGACCGGCCGGTTCTCGACCGAGCGCGACGAGCAGCTCGCCGCTGAGCTGGCGACCGTCGGCGGCAAGCCTGTCGCCGACGGTGGCTCGTTCACCTCGAGTGGGCAGCTCTCCGACCCGTCCGGTGTCGTCCTGCTCGACGAGGTCGGTGCAGGTGACCTCGCCGCGGCGCTGCGGGCGGCCTCCTTCGCCGTCGACTCCGTCGAGGAGCGGCCGTACCGCCGCTCGCCGGCCGCCCCCTTCATCACCTCCACCCTGCAGCAGGAGGCGGGGCGCAAGCTGCGCTTCTCGGCTCAGCGCACGATGCAGGTCGCCCAGCGCCTCTACGAGCAGGGCTACATCACCTACATGCGCACCGACTCGACGACCCTCTCCGCCCAGGCGCTCGCCGCAGCGCGCGAGCAGGCGGTCGCCCTCTACGGCCCGGACTCGGTGCCGGCGCGGCCGCGCACCTACGACAAGCGCGTGAAGAACGCGCAGGAGGCCCACGAGGCGATCCGCCCCGCGGGCGAGCACTTCCGCACGCCGAACCAGCTCGCCGGCGAGCTGCGTGGCGACGAGGCGCGCCTCTACGAGCTCGTCTGGCAGCGCACCCTCGCCTCGCAGATGAACGACGCCACCGGTGTGACCGCCCGCGTGCGGATCGCCGCCGCGACCACCCAGGACAGCGGCGCCGGCCCTGCGGGCACGCCGGTCGCCTTCGCCGCCTCGGGCACGGTGATCACCTCGCCGGGCTTCCTTCGTGTGTACCGGGAGGACGACGACCGGGAGGACGAGGAGCGCAACGACGCCGAGGTGCGCCTCCCGCCGCTCTCCCCCGGCGAGCTGCTCGCGCTGCTCGGGCTGCAGGCTGACCGCGCACGCGACCAAGCCGCCGGCCCGCTTCACCGAGGCGAGCCTGGTCAAGCGGCTCGAGGAGCTCGGCGTCGGGCGGCCCTCGACGTACGCGTCGATCCTGCAGACGATCCAAGACCGTGGCTACGTCTGGAAGCGCGGCAGCGCCCTCGTGCCGACCTGGACCGCCTTTGCGGTCGTCAACCTGCTCGAGCTCCACTTCCCCTCGCTCGTCGACTACGGCTTCACCGCGAGCATGGAGGACGACCTCGACGAGATCGCCTCGGGCGGCGCGCAGGCGGTGCCCTGGCTCGAGAGCTTCTACTTCGGGGCGTCGCGCAACGGCGCGACCACCCAGGGCCTGAAGACCGCCGTGGCCGAGCACCTCGGCAGCATCGACGCCCGGGAGATCAACTCGATCCCGATCGGGGCCGACGACGACGGCGAGGTGATCGTCGTGCGCGTCGGGCGCTACGGCCCGTACCTGCAGCGCGGGGAAGCGAGCGTCGGGGTGCCCGAGGACGTCGCGCCCGACGAGCTCACCGTCGAGCGCGCCCTCGAGCTCTTGAGCGCGCCTTCCGGGGATCGCCACCTCGGTGACCATCCCGAGACCGGGCTGGCGGTGCTCGCCCGTGCCGGCCGCTACGGCCCCTACGTCCAGCACGGCGAGGCAGGCGTCGGGGCCAGCAAGCCGCAGACCTCCTCGCTGTTCAAGTCGATGACCCTCGACACCCTCACCCTCGATCAGGCGCTCGCCCTGCTCTCGTTGCCGCGCACGGTCGGGGTCGACCCCGCCACGGGCGAGGAGATCGTCGCCCGCAATGGCCGCTACGGGCCCTACCTGCAGCGCGGCAACGACTCGCGCAGCTTGGAGAGCGAGGAGCAGCTGCTCGAGATCACCCTCGAGGAAGCGCTGGCCCAGCTCGCCAAGCCGAAGGAGCGGCGCTTCGGCCGCGCCGGCTCGGCCGCGCCACTGCGCGAGATCGGGGCCGACCCCGAGAGCGGCGCGCCGATCGTGTTGCGCAGCGGGCGATTCGGGCCGTATGTGACGGATGGGACGACCAACGCCTCGTTGCGCCGGGGCGACGACCCCGAGACGGTCACGCTCGAGCGCGCCGCCGAGCTGCTCGCCGAGAGGCGAGCGGCGGCCCCGGCAACCGGTCGCAGCGGACGCTCCGGCCGCGCAGCGGCGAAGTCCGGGGGCGCTCGGGCCAAGGCTGCCGGGGCGAAGAAGACCGCTTCGCCGCGCAAGGCCGCCGGCAAGGGGGCCGCCGCCGGAACCACGGCCAAGCGGGCCGGCGCGGCGAAGAAGGCCGCTTCGCCCAGCCGGTCCGGGGCGGCGAAGAAGTCGGCTTCGCCCAGCCGGTCCGGGGCGGCGAAGAAGTCAGCTTCGACGGCGGCGGCCGGCAGCTCGACGCGCGCCGCTGCCACCACGCGATCCCGTGCGGTCAAGAAGGCGGGCACGGTCACGGGCGACGAGGCGCCGCCGGCGTGAGCAGCCTTCCCGGGCGCGGCCGGTTCATCGTGCTCGAGGGCGGGGATGCAAGCGGGAAGTCCACCCAAGCGGCCCGCCTCGCCCGCCGCATCGGTGCCGTGCTCACCCGCGAGCCCGGCGGCACGATGCTCGGAGAAGAGGTGCGCGCCCTGTTGCTCGAGCCGACCCCCGAGCCGGTCGACAGCCGCGCCGAGCTGCTGCTGATGGTGGCGGCACGCGCCCAGCACGTCGCGCTGCGCATCGAGCCGGCGCTCGCCGAGGGCCGGACGGTGGTCTGCGACCGATTCACCGGCTCGACGATCGCGTACCAGGGCTACGGCCGTGGACTGCCGCTTGCGGACGTGCGCGCCGCGTGCGTCCTCGGAACGGGCGGCCTCGACCCGGATCTCACCCTGCTGCTCGACGTGAGCGAGGAGGTCGCGCGACAGCGCCGCCGAGGCGAGCCCGACCGGATCGAGGCACTCGACGCAGCGTTCCATCAGCGGGTGCGTGCCGGATTCTTCGAGCTCGCCGCCGCGGACCCGTCGCGCTGGGTCGTGATCGACGGGAGCGGGAGCCCTGACAAGGTCGAGCAGCTCGTCGCCGAGGCGGTGGAGGCACGCCTCGGCGGGCTCGAGAGCTCGGCGCGATCGTGAGCGCGACGTCCGGCGCGGCCGCCGCCACGGCGCCGGCGCCCTCTGTGCCCGTGCCCTCGTGCCCGTGCCCTCTGTGCCCGTGCCCTCCGTGCCGGCGGCCTCCGTGCCGGCGGTGCTGGCGCGACTCGTCGGCCAGCCCCGAGCGACGGCGCTGCTCGCGGCCTCGGTCGCCTCGCCCGTCAACGCCTACCTGTTCATCGGGCCCGCCGGAACCGGCAAGCGCGACGCGGCCCTCGCCTTCGCCGCCGCGCTCGTCTGCCCGACAGGCGGATGCGGGCGGTGCGCCGCGTGCACCGAGGCCCTCGCCGGGCGCCATCCCGACGTCGTGCTCGTCGAGCGCAGCTCGCAGTCGATCCGCGTCGAGGAGGCACGGTCGGTCATCGCCATGGCGCAACGCGCTCCCCGCGTCGCCCCGTACCAGGTGCTGGTGCTCTCGGACTTCCACCTCGTCGACGAGGCGGCGCCGGCGCTGCTCAAGACGATCGAGGAGCCGCCCTCCTCCACGGTGTTCGTCGTGCTGGCCGAGCGCGTCCCGCCGCCGCTCGTGACGATCGCCAGCCGTTGCGTCGAGGTGCGCTTCGGCCCGCTCGACGAGGCCGACGTCGCCGAGGTGCTGCGCGGCGAAGGCGTCGAGCCCGAGCGCGCCGTGGAGGTCGCCGCGGCGAGTGGCGGGCGCCTCGACCGGGCCCGGTTGCTCGCCCGCGATCCGGGCGCCGGCGCGCGCCAGGCGTTGTGGCGCGCCGCGCCCGAGCAGCTCGACGGCACGGGTTCGACCGTCGTCCTGCTTGCTGCCAAGCTGCTCGCAGCGTGCGACGAGGTCGTCGACGTCGTGCGCGCCCGCCAGGCGGAGGAGCTGGAGTCGCTCGCCGAGGAGGCGCGGGCGGGCGGCGAGCGCTCGAGCGGGCGCACCGCGGCCGTGGACGAGCGCCACCGTCGCGAGCAGCGGCGGGCCCGAACCGACGAGCTACGCGCCGGACTCGGTTGGCTGGCTGGCGCATGTCGCGACCGAGCGCTCGTTGCGGGCATCCCGACGAGGCGAGTCCGCGGCCTGCTCGACGCGGCGGCTGCGGTGGACGAGGCGGGCGCGGCCCTCGTTCGCAACCCGAACGAGTCGCTGCTGCTCCAGGCGTTGCTCGCGCGCATCGACCGCTGTGCCGGCTGAGGAGGACGCCATGTCCCAGCTACGTTTCGTCGCGACCGATGCGCACGGCGTGCAGCACCTCGTCGACCATCCGCGTGTCTGGCCGTTGCCCGGTCCGGATTCTCCGGGGGAGATCGCGCACGTCCACGAGGGTGAGCACCCGCTCGTCCTGCTCGGGGCCGACGCGTTGCTCGAGGAGCTCGGCGACCGCATCTTCCTCGCCGAGGAGGCCGACGGCGGCGCGCTGCTGGTTCGCGAGCTGCCATGGGATCTGGCGCGCACCGCGACCTTCGCGCTCGACTGCGCCGAGCACGCGCTGTCCGTGCTCGGCGTGGACGGCGACGACGAGCTCCGCCTCTCCGACGGCACGACGCTGCGCGAGCTGCTCGACGAGGCCCGACGATACGTGGAGTCGGCCGGCGAGAGCGACGACCGGCGACTGGCTGCGCTGTCCCGACTGGCGCTGGCTCGCCGTGTTGCCAAGGACCAGCAGCGGGTGGCTGCCTTGGCCATGGCGGCGGTGAGCGACGACGAGACCACCGAGCTCGACGTCATCGACGACCCTCGCTGGGCCGAATTCGCCGCCCTCTCGAGCGCGTTGCTGGCGTGCGCCGAGGTGCTGCGCCACCTGGCGCTTCCGCGCTATGTGGCTGCTCGCGAGCGCACCTACGAGATCGAGGGCGACGAAGCACCCGAGGCCGGAGAGGCGTGGGTGACGCCCTGGGGCCCCGTGGCGCGCGTCTCGGGCCACGTGCCGACCTATGTCCCCGCGTTCGTCTCGGCACGCGACGCCGCCGAGCGGGCACGCCAGGCGGTCGCCGACTCGTTCGGGCCCGAGGCGGCGCTCGCCGAGCGCGACTTCCAGGTCGCCCGGCTGTCCGAGCTGCTCGGGCTGGGTTAGGGCAACCTCGCCAGGCTGGGGCGTCTCCTGTTTCGCACGACGACGCGACCAGCAAGGAGGATGCCGCCGAGCACGAGCAGGACGGCCGGCAACCCGCCGGGCTCTCCGGCTGGCGCCGGCGCAGGCACCGCCGCCGGTTCCGAGCCGGCCGAGCCGGCGACGTCGAGGTGCTGCAGCGCCGCGGGCAGACGGGACGTGGCGTTCGACGACGCCTCCACGGCGCCTCCCCGGCTGCTCGAGAGCAACGCGGCGCCGCCCGCAGCGCCGAAGCGCAGCAGCTCGGCGATCCGCGCGTCGCCGGCGCGGATCGCTTGCTGCAGGCGTGGCGTGACGAGCGTCAGCGTTGCGACACGCACGTGCAGCCATTCGGCGTAGGGGAACTGCCACTCCGCGTTCGGCGGCTCCTCTGGGTCGACCAGGCGCCAGTCCTCGAGCAGCAAGGCACGGCGCATCCCGCCCGGGGCCACGTTCTGTTGCGCGATCTCCACCACGCCATTGCCGGTGCGGGCGTCCCAGTGGCTGGACACGACGATCGCGACGTGGCCGTCGGTCGGGTCCTGGAAGTCCGGCACCTCGCTGAAGCTGATCACGTCGCCGCGCAGCGGAGGATGGCCGACCGCCTGTGGCGAGCCGTTCTCCACCAGCCGGGTGTCGGCCGGGTAGGCAGCGTGGTAGTTCATCGCCACCTGCGAGCCCTCGGCCAGCACCGGTGCGAGCCCGTCGGCGACGGCGAGCCAGCGGTCGGCGAGCTCGACGCACTGGAACCCGGGCGTCGCGTTGTAGTAGCGGGCGCCGACCTCACCGTCGGGGCCCGGCTCGACCACGTACGACCAGGTCCCTCCGTAGTCCGGACCCGGACCACACAGGGGCAGGTCGGGGAAGGTGCCGCTCCAGCCGACGAGGGCGGAGCCGTGCTCGATGCACCACGCCGCGGTGGTCGCAGGCGCAGCGATCGCGTCGCCGGGGGCGACGTGCGGCCGGCGGCTCGTCGCGCCCGCCGGCGAGCCCGAGAACAGCGATGACGCGACAACGAGCGGCGCGGCGGCCAGCACGGCAACGGCGACACGGACGAGCCGGCGCGGCCGGGGCGCGCGAGACGGGGCGATCTGTTGCAGGTTCCTGCGGGTTCGATCCCTGAGCGTGACAGCCTCCGAGGCCTGGGGGAGGTCGCAAACGCCGGCGCCCCGGTTCGTTGCGAAGCGGGCAGCGTAGGGAGGGGCGGTGACCGGCGCCAGTCCAGCCACGTTGCGATCGTGTTGCGATCAGGCAACGACGTGCACCTAACCACGCTCCGTGGCAGCTCAGCGGCGTTTCCCCGCTCTGGGCGCGAATCGGCGCCCGGTGCAGCCGCGGCTCCCCGGCTCCGGATGTGTCTCGAGGGCACGTCACCGCCACCGCCCAGGCGTGCTATGCACGCCGCCATGCCGAAAGCGAACGAATTGGGCGTCACGCCCCAGAGCGAGGACTTCTCCGCCTGGTACAACGAGCTCGTCCTCAAGGCCGAGCTCGCCGACCGCGGCCCGGTGCGCGGGACGATGATCATGCGGCCGTACGGCTACCGGATCTGGGAGCTGCTCCAGGCCGAGCTCGACGCCCGCATCAAGGCGACCGGCCACGAGAACGCCTACTTCCCGCTGTTCATCCCCGAGGAGCACCTGCGCCGGGAGGCCGAGCACGTCGAGGGCTTCTCGCCCGAGCTGGCCGTCGTCACCCACGCCGGCGGCGAGGAGCTCGAGGAGCCGCTCGTCGTCCGCCCGACCTCGGAGACGGTCATCGGCGAGATGCTTCGCCCGCTGGATCGAGCTCCTGGCGGGACCTTCCCGTCCTGCTCAACCAGTGGGCGAACGTCGTGCGCTGGGAGCTGCGCCCGCGACTGTTCCTGCGCACGACCGAGTTCCTCTGGCAGGAGGGGCACACCGCACACGCCGACGAGGCCGACGCCGTCGCCGAGATGATGACTGCGCGCCGGCTTCTACGCGCGAGGTCGCCGAGGACGTCGCCGCGATGGCGCCGGTCGTCGGCGACAAGACCGCCGGCGAGCGCTTCGCCGGCGCGGTGCGCACGCGTCAGCCTCGAGGCGATGATGCGCGACGGTCGGGCGCTGCAGTCCGGCACGTCGCACTACCTCGGGCACGAACTTCGCCGCGGCCTTCGACATCACCTACTCCGAACGAGGACGGCGACGCTCGAGCACTGCCACACGACCTCGTGGGGGATGAGCACCCGCATGGTCGGCGGCGGTGATCATGACCCACGGCGACGACCAAGGGCTCATCCTGCCGCCGCGGCTCGCGCCCTACCAGGTGGTCGATCGTGCCGATCGGCCGCGACGCCGACGCCGGGCCGGTCGCCGAGGCGGCCGCCGCGCTCGCCGCCGAGCTGCAGCGCGACGGCGTGCGGGTGCACGTCGACGACCGCGACGCAGCTCTCGCCGGGCTTCAAGTTCAACGAGTGGGAGCTGCGCGGCGTGCCGCTGCGCATCGAGCTCGGTCCCCGCGACCTCGCCGCCGGCTCGGCGACCCTTGCCGACCGGCTGGCGCCCGCCGGCGAGAAGGAGCAGGTGCCGCTCGCCGGCCTCGGCGGCGTCGCTGCCCGAGCGGCTCGCCGCGTTCCAGGACGGCGCTGCACGAGCGCGCCGTTGCGCTTCCGCGAGGAGCACACCGATCCTCGCCGACAGCTTCGAGAGCTCGTCGAGGGGGTCGCGACGGGGTTCGCGCTCGCGCTGCACTGCGGCCGCCGCGACGTGCGAGGCGAAGCTGAAGGAGGCGACGACGGCGACGCCGCGCTGCATGCCCCTCGACGGCCCACCGGAGGACGGGCCCTGCGCCGTCTGCGGCCAGCCGTCGGCCTACGGCACGCGCGTGCTCTGGGCCGCGCGTACTGACGACGGGCCTTCCGGCGGCCGCCGGCGTGACGGCGGACCCGTCCTGTGCGCCGTCAGCGCTGCCGCGACGAGCCCCCGCTCGAGCGAGCGCCTCGGCGATCTGCACGGCGTTGAGCGCGGCGCCCTTGCGCAGGTTGTCGCCGACGACGAACAGCGCCAGGCCGTTCTCGACGCTTCCGTCACGGCGGATGCGGCCGACGAGGGAGGGGTCCCTGCCGGCGGCCTCGAGCGGGGTCGGGACGTCGGCGAGCTCGACCCCGGGTGCGCACGCGAGGAGCTCGCGCGCCTGGTCGGGCGATGAGCGGGCGCTCGAGACTCGACGTGCAGCGACAGCGAGTGGCCGGTGAAGACCGGGACGCGCACGCAGGTGCAGTCGACGGCGAGGTCGGGGAGCGCCGAGGATCTTGCGGCTCTCGTTGCGCCACTTCTGCTCCTCGTCGGTCTCGCCCGAGCCGTCGTCGGCGAGCGAGCCGGCGAGGGGCACGACGTTGAAGGCGATCGGCTCGGGGAACACCGAGGGCGCGGGCAAGTCGACGCGCCGCCGTCGAAGGTGAGCGCCGCGGCGCTCGCCGGCCACCTTTGCGCACCTGCTCGTCGAGCTCGGCGACACCGGCGAGCCCGGCGCCGGAGACCGCCTGGTAGGTCGAGACGACGACCCGGCGCAGACCCGCTGCGTCGTGCAGCGGCTTCAGCACCGGCATGGCGACCATCGTCGTGCAGTTCGGGTTGGCGACGATGCCCTTGCCGGATCCGCCGGCGCGAGCTGCCGTCCGCGTTGACCTCGGGCACGACGAGGGGGACGTCGGGGTCCATCCGCCACGCCGAGGAGTTGTCGATCACGACCGCCCCGGCCGCGGCGACCTGCGGCGCGAGCTCGCGTCGAGGCGGCCTTGCCGCAGGAGAAGAGCGCGATGTCGAGCCCGGCCGGGTCGGCGCTCGCCGCGTCCTCGACGACGATCTCGTCGCCGCGCCAGACGAGGCGGCTGCCCGCCGAGCGGCTCGAGGCGAAGAAGCGGATCTCGTCGAGCGGGAAGTGCGCGCTCGGCGAGGATCGACCGCATGACGCCGCCGACCTGGCCGGTCGCGCCGAAGACCCCGACCCTCATCCCGCTACGGGCTCGGCCGTGCCGCGAGCCGCGGACTCGCCGTCGAGCTCGAAGGCCGTCGTGCAGCGCCGCGCACGGCCCGGTCGGCCGATCGCCGGCGTCGATCGACGCAGGAGATGCGGATCGGCGAGGTCGAGATCATCTCGATGTTGATCTCCTCGGCGGCGAGCACCTCGAACATCGTCGCCGTCACGCCCGGGTGGGTCTTCATCCCGGCCCCGACGATCGAGACCTGCGCGACGTCGCTCGTCGACGAGCACCGACTTCGGCGCCGATCGTCGGGCGCCAGCTCCTCGCTCACCTCCATCGCCGACGCCGAGGTCGGTCTTCGGCACGGTGAAGGAGATGTCGGTCGATAGCCGTCGAGGGAGGTGTTCTGCACGATCATGTCGACGTTGACGGTGCGCTCGGCGAGCGCCCGGAACAGCGCCGCGGCGACGCCCGGGCCGGTCCGGCACGCCGGCGACGGTGAGCTTGGCCTCGGACGTGTCGCTCGTCACCGCCGAGACGATCGGCCTGCTCCATGATCGGGTCCTCCTCGGTGACGACGGTGCCCGGCTCCCAGGTGAAGCTCGAGCGGACGTGGAGCGGGACGTGGTGGTTGCGGGCGAACTCGACCGAGCGCAGCGCGAGCACCTTGCCGCCGGTGGCGGCGATCTCGAGCATCTCCTCGAAGGAGATGCGGCGCAGGCGCCGGGCGGTCGGGACGATGCGCGGGTCGGCGCTGAACACCCCCGAGACGTCGGTGTAGATCTCGCAGCGGTCGGCGCCGAGGGCGGCCGCGAGGGCGACGGCGGTCAGTGTCCGAGCCGCCGCGGCCGAGCGTGGTGACGTCGCGCTCGGTCGAGACGCCCTGGAACCCCGCCACGACCGGGACGACGCCCGTCGGCGAGCGCCTCGCGCAGCCGGTCGGGGCGGATCTCGAGGATCTTGGCCTTGGTGTGCGCGGTGTCGGTGATGATGCCGGCCTGGCTGCCGGTGAACGACGCTGCGGCGACGCCGAGCTCGGCGAGCGCCATGCACGACCAGCGCCATCGAGATGCGCTCGCCGGCGGTGAGCAGCATGTCGAGCTCGCGCCCGGGCTGGACCGCGCTCACGTCGTCGGCGAGGCGGATGAGCGATCGTCGGTCGTCTTGCCCATCGCGCTCACGACGACGACGACGTCGTCGCCGGCGCGGCGGGTGCGGGCGACGTGGTCGGCGACGGCGCGGATGCGGTCGGCGTCGGCGACGGAGGTGCCGCCGAACTTCTGGACGGTCAGCACGTCAGAGCCCGTACGGGGACGGCACGGCGGGGCCGGAGCAGGGCATGCCCCGACACGTATCCCGGCTGACGCAGTAGCTTGACCGTCCGTGCCGAGCGAGAAGCGGGCGCGCCAGCGCGCCTATCGAGAGCAGAAGCGCGCCGTGGAAGAGCGCCGCAAGCGCCGCCGTCGCTACCTGAGGACGACCGGCGCGGGCGCCATCGTCGTCGCCATCGTCGTCGTGCTCGTCGTCGTGCTCTCGAGCGGCTCGGGCAAGCCCGTCGCCGAAGAACGACCCCGACGACGACGACCGAGCCGACTGCGACCACCGACGCCGACCGACGACCACCGAGCCCGCGGCGAGCACTCGCCGTCGCGCCGGTCTGCCCGCCGAGCGGCCCGCCGGGCGCTACGAAGCGGGTGATCCACTTCACCAAGGCGCCGCCGATCTGCATCTCGCCGACCGGCGTCTACGACGCCACGGTCGTCACCGACGTCGGGACCTTCGTCGTCAGGATGGACGCTGCGGCCTCGCCGGCGGCGGTGAACAACTTCGTCTTCCTCGCCCGCTACCACTTCTTCGACGGTGTCGGTCTTCCACCGTGTCATCCCCGGCTTCGTCGTCCAGGGCGGCGACCCGACGGGCACCGGCTCGCGGCGGGCCCGGCTACTCCTGGACCGGCAACACCCCGCCGACGTCGTGCACGGCGAAGAACGACTGCTACCCGGTGTACTCGCGTGGCGATGGCCAACTCGAGCGGGCCGTCGACCAACGGCAGCCAGTTCTTCATCGTGCTGCCGGGCGGGCAGAACACAGCTCGAACCAGGAACCGAACTACACCCTGTTCGGCCAGGTCGTCTCGGGTACGGGCGTCGTCGCCAAGATCGGCGCCGACGGCACCTCGAGCCGGGACCGCCGAAGGTGCTGCACCACATGAAGAAGGTGACGATCACCCAGGTCTCCGGCGGCGCAGCCGGCCGAGCTGACCGCGCAGCAAGCCATCAAGCGACGAGAACGGAGCCCCGCCCATGACCACCGAGTGCCCAGCCGCTGACGGCTCGACGGAGAAGCGCCAGCACTTCGACGCCCACCCGCCGATGTGCATCGACCTCTCGAAGCGCTACACGCGCGGTGATGGAGACCTCGAAGGGGACGATCACCTTCGCCCTCGACGCGCTCGGCCGCGCCGCGCACCGTCAACAACTTCGTCGTCCTCGCCCGCTACCACTACTTCGACGGCATCGTCTTCCACCGGATCATCCCGGGCTTCGTCGTCCAGGGCGGTGACCCGACCGGCACCGGGCTCGGGCGGACCCGGCTACCGCTTCGAGGACGAGCTGCCCGCCGCCGGCCGCTACGAGATCGGCTCGCTGGCGATGGCGAACGCCGGGCCGGACACCAACGGCAGCCAGTTCTTCATCATCTCCGGCCCCAACGGCACCGCAGCTGCCGCCGAACTACTCGCTGTTCGGCAAGGCCGTCGCCGGGCTCGACGTCGTGGCCGCGATCGAGGCGGTCGGCAGCCCGTCCGGGCGCCCGAGCGAACGCGTCACGATCGACTCGGTCACGATCAACGAGCTCGACTGAACCTCAGCGCTCGGCCCGGTACAGCCCGACCGGCCGGAGCGAGGATCGAGGTTCGCCACGCCGGGTCATGGTTCAGCCCGCTGGCTTGCCGGCGAGCGCCGCCAGCCCTGCGTCGGTGCCGGCGACGAAGACGGCCGCGGCCTCGCCGCCGCCGACCACGTCCCGTCGGTGCGCGCGTACCACCCCGCCCCCGTCGGGCAGGGCGATCACCGCGCACCCGGCTGGCGCGAGCGCAAGCGTCCGCTCCAGCTGAGCCGTCGGCTCGCCGCGGTAGCCGGTGACCACGGCGCAGTCACGCAGGAGCCCGAGCCCGACGGAGAAGGCGCCGCCACGGGGGTCGACCATCGGATCGGTGAGCGTGGCGGCTCCCGCGCCGGCGCCGACGACGACGGCGCCCTCGTGCCAGGCGGCTCGCAGCGCGGCGAGGACGGTCGAGTCCTTCAGCACCGCGCGCAGGTGCAGCGGCGAGCCGTCTGACAGGTAGATCAGCCGCGCCGAGCGGACGACCTCGGCAGAGCGCGCGGTCCTCGGCGTCGGGACGGCCGAGCACCGCGCAGGTGACCATCTTCGCCCCGAGCCCGGCGAAGAACCCGCCGGCGGTGCCGAGCAGTCGCTCCGGTCGCTCGTAGGCAGCGGCGGTCGGCAGCAGCACCGCCTCGCCTCCTGCCGCCGCGAGGAGCTCGCCGAGCGCAGCCCGAACGCCGCCCGCGCTGCTGCCGCCGCCGCTGCCGTGATCGGCGGCGCTGTTCCTGCGCCACGGGTCGCTGCCGAGGAGGGCCAGCGGACCGCACTCGCCCTCGACGCGTGTCATCGGCGCCGACGCTACCGTCGCGGCCGTGCCGCATGTGGTGACGATCGCGACCCCCGAGCTCGGGGACCGGTCGTACCTACTGCACGACGGCCGGGTTGGCCTGGTGGTCGACCCGCAGCGCGACGTCGACCGTGTCGAGCAGGCCGCTGCCGGCGCCGGCGTGCGCATCGCGTGCGTGGCCGAGACCCACGTGCACAACGACTACGTCTCGGGCGGCCTCGAGCTGTCCCGTTCGACGGGAGCGCCGTACCTGCTCGCCGCTTGCGAGGCCGTCGCCTTCGACCGCCGTGAGGTCACCGACGGCGACGTCCTGTCCCTCGGCACGATGACGCTGACCGTGGTCGCCACGCCGGGGCACACGCCAGGCCACCTCTCCTACGTCGTGTCGGGCGGTGGCGGCGACGAGCAGGTCGTCTGCTCCGGCGGCTCGATGCTGTTCGGAACCGTCGGGCGGACGGACCTCCTCGGTGACGCTCTCGCCGAGGAGCTCAGTCGTGCGCAGTTCCGGTCGGTCCGCAGGCTCGCGCTCGAGCTCGCCCCGCAGACGGCGGTGCTGCCGACGCACGGGTTCGGGAGCTTCTGCTCGGCATCCCCGCCGTCGATCGCCGACAGGACGACGATCGGCGAACAGCGCCGGCGGAACCTGGCGCTCGTCGTCGACGACGAGGACTCGTTCGTGAAGGCGCTGCTCTCGGGCGCGACGCGCTACCCCGCGTACTACGCCGAGATGGCGCCGATCAACCGGGCAGGGCCCCCACCCTTCCCGCCGGGCCCCCTTGCCGCGCTCGATCCAGCCACGCTCGCCCAGCACCTGCGCGCCGGCGGCTGGATCGTCGATCTGCGAGCCCGCCGGGAGTTCGCCGCCGCGCACCTGGCGGGCTCCGTCGGGTTCGAGCACGGCCGCTCGTTCAGCACCTACCTCGGCTGGATCGTTCCCGCCCGGGCGAGCCTGGTCCTCCTCGGCGACTCGCCCGACCTCCTCGAAGCCGCGCGGCGCGATCTCACCCGCATCGGCCGGGACGGCCCGTACCGGGGCTGGTCCGGAGCCGCGCTCGAGCTTGCCGCCCGCGCCGGCGTCGCGCTGAGCCGCTTCGAGGTCACGAATTTCGCCGGGCTGGCCGCGGCGCTTGCCCGCGGCGAGGACGGGACGGTCCTCGACGTGCGGCGCAGCGACGAATGGTCCGCCGGGCACATCGCCGGATCCCGCAACGTGTTCGTCGCCGACCTGCCCGGGCACCTGGGGGCGCTGCCGCCCGGCCGGCTGTTCGTGCACTGCGCGAGCGGCTACCGGGCGAGCGTGGCGGCGAGCCTGCTCGAGCAGGAGGGCCGCGAGGTCGTGCTCGTGGACGACGAGTGGGACAACGCGTTGCGCAGCGGCCTGAGGATCGAGCCCTGAGGATCGAGCCCTGAGGATCGAGCCCTGAGGATCGAGCCCTGATCCTTCCTGCGGGGGCTCAGCCTCGCGGCTCGGGCGGGGCGACGACGCGAGCTCGCGCGAACCTGCCGGCGATCACCTCGAGCTCGTAGGTCACGGATTTCGGCGTACGCGGCGACCCCTCGAAATCGACGCCCTCCTCGAGCAGCCGCTCGACGAACCCCTCGAGCACGTCACCGTGCGTGCAGGCGAGCAACAGCGGGTGCGAGCCCAGGGGCCGTGGCTCGCTTCCGTCGGGCTGACCCGCTCGGTGGAGCTCGGACAGCTTGGCGAGCAGGCCGGTTTCCGCCTCCTCGGCAGGCGCCCCCTCCTCGAGGAACGCCGCCACCTCGACCGCCATCCCGCAGGCCTCGGCCGTCGGCTGCAGGGTCTGGATGCAGCGCACGAACGGGCTGGAGAGCAGCCGGTCGGGGCGGCGGGACTCGTAGCGGGCAGCGAGCGAGCGGGCCTGGGCGAAGCCGCGGGCGTCGAGTGGCCGCAGCTCGTCCGGCTGGGTCCAGGTGCGGCGCTCGAGCGCGATGGCGTGCCGGATGAGGTGGATCACCCCGTCGGCGCGGCCCGCCGCGTCAGCGGCCACGGCCATCAACTGTGTCCACGCGGTCCTCCCCGTGCTCGGTGCCGCCGCGTCCGGCGGTGCGGCTCGGGTCGGGCCCCCCCCCCGGCGCCGACCCGCTCAGCTGACTGCCGCGCCGATGGCTGCGCCGATGCCGTATGTCGCACTGCCGGCGATCGCGCAGATGAACAATTGGCGTAGCGCCGACTTGAGCAGCGGCCGCTGCGTGAAGATCGACAGTACGGCTCCGACGGCAAGCGCTGCCACCGACGTCAGCACGATCGAGGCGATCAACGACGCGAGGCCCCCCGCCCCGGACAGGTACGGCACGAGCGGGACGAACGCGCCGAGCGCGAACGTGACGAAGGACGACGCGGCCGCTTGCACCGGCTTGCCGAGCGCGCCGGGGTCGATGCCGAGCTCCTCGCGTGCGTGGGTGGCGAGCGCCAGCTCGGGATCGGCCATCAACTGGCTGGCCAGCTCGGCCGCGGTCGCCTCGGAGATGCCGCGGCCCCGGTAGATCTGCTCGAGCTCACGCCGCTCGCTACGGGGGTGGCGCTCGAGCTCGAGGCGTTCGACCTCGAGCTCGCGCTCGAAGACCTCGCGCTGGGCGGTCATCGACACCCACTCACCGGCCGCCATGGAGAAGGCCCCACCGAAGAGCCCGGCGAGGCCGGCCAGCCGGATGAAGGTGCCGCCCGGATGGGCGCCGGCTGTGCCGAGCACGAGCGACACGTTGGAGACCAGGCCGTCGCTGGCGCCGAAGACGGCGGCACGCAGGCCTCCACCGCGCGGATCACGGTGCGTGTGGCCGAGGTGCACCTCGCCGGACGGGTTGCCCCTGGTGTGACGGTGGCGCGCCGGCCAGGGGGCGCGCGGGGCGTGCGGGGCGGCTGCCCCCTCGACCGTCCCTTCCGTGGGCATGCCCCCAAGCTACTGGGCCACCTCAGAACGCCACACGCAGCGCGAGCAGGGCGGCGAGGCTGGCCACGAGCCCGGGAAGCGCCACCCTCAACGCCACCGGGAACCAGTCGCGCTGACCGACCGGCAGCCCGAGGCGCCGCAGCGTGGACAGCCACAACAACACGGCCAGGGACCCGCTCGGCACGAGCAGGGCACCGACGTTCGTCCCGACGAGAAGCGCCCACACCGACCACGACCGCCCGTCGGAGACCCCGGGAAGGGTGATGAGCAGCGCCGGGAGGTTGTTGACGGCGTCCGAGCCGGCGCTGCCGACGGCGGTCGTGCGCGCCAGGTCGGCGGGCGACGTCCCGCCGACGAGGCTGTGCAGCGGTAGGTGGTGGGCGGTTGCGCTGGCCAGCACGCCGAGACCGAGCACGGCCACGACGACCGACCACGGGACCGCCCGCCACGGGAGCCGCCGCGTGATCGCAACGAGGAGGACGTCCGCGCCGGCCGCGACCTCCCACGGCTGCCCACCGGCCAGCGGTACGAGCAAGAAGCCGGCAACCACCGCGGCGACGATCACACCGCCGACGAGGAGGACCCGCCGGCTGTCGCCGGCGGCGGGCTCGCCGCCGGCCGCCCCGAGCCCTGCCTCCCCGAGCTGGGGCGCGACGGCGATCCCGCAAGCCGGGGCCTCCCGAGCGTCGTCGAAGGCGAGGCGCCGCCGGCCTCTCGTCGCAAGGACGTCGTAGCTGCGGTCGTAGGCGAACCAGCCGACCACGGTCGCTGCCACGGTGGGCAGCCCGAGGTGCTCGACGAAAGCGCTCGCGCCGAGGTGCAGACGAGCGGCCGCGATCAGGTTGGTGAGGTTCGAGATCGGCAACGCCGACGAGGCGAGCCCCGACAGCAGCGCCGGCTGGACGGCGAGGGCGAAGGCCGACGCCCGCCGTCGAGCTGCGACACGCACGTACAGCGGCGTGAGCAGCACGACAGCGGCGTCGAGGTTGAGCCCCGCCGTGACGAGGGCGGCGATCACCCACATCCAGGCGCGGTAGTGCCCGCCGCCGGTGATCAGCCCGGCCAGCTCGCGAAAGAAGCCGTAGTGGTCGAGGAGCACAGCGAGCGGGACGGCGAGCAGGACGAAGGCGAGCGGGGCGCCGAGCGAGCGTGCGGCTTCGCTCGCCGTCGCGGTCGGAACGACCCCGGCGGCGATCGCCACACCGGCGAGCACAGGGGGAACCAGCGACCATCCCGCTCTCGTTCCCGAGGCGAGCACCGTCGCGATCGCGATCACGAGCATGCTCGCCGTCAGCGCTGCATCCAGCACGCTTGGTTCCTTCCGTGGTTCCTTCCGGCAGGCGGGCGGGTTCCGGCCTCGACACCGAGAATTCGTGTCAGCTTCACGCTTCGTTCATCGCAGCTTCCATTGCACGTACGAGCGACCTGCAACCATCGGGATTTCGGGCTTTGCCGATGCCGGCGACGGCGGACATGTGTGAGTCAGTGGATGTCTACCGTGGACAAGACGGCCGGCAGCCAGACCACGTCGGGTCGCGAATGACGACGCCGCCTCTCGAGACGGTGTCGGCGACCGACACGGTCGGGCGTGACCAATGGCCCAAAGTGCTGCTCGTCGAGGACGACGACTCGCACGTCCTCGCGCTCACGATCGGGCTCGAGCGCGAAGGGCTCGCTGTGACCGCGGTGCGTGACGGGCGCGAGGCGCTCCCCGCGGCCGAGCGGGTGCACCCCGACATTATCCTGCTCGACGTCATGCTGCCCGGCGCCTCGGGGATCGAAGTGTGCCGCGAGCTGCGCTCGCGGGGTGTGTCGACACCGATCATCATGGTGAGCGCGCGTAGCGACGAGCTCGACGTCGTCGTCGGGATCGAGGTCGGGGCCGATGACTACGTCGCCAAGCCGTACCGCATGCGCGAGCTCGTCGCACGAATCGGTGCGCTGTTGCGGCGGCATCGCCCCCAGGACGCCGGCCCGGAGCCGGTGCGGCTGCCCGAGCCCCCGCTGCTCGTCGGGGCGCCGCTCACCTACCTGCCGGCGCCGCTCCCCGGGTCGTTGGACATCGACGCCCCGGCGGCGCGCCTCGGTGGCAACGCCGTGCAGGTGGGCGACGTCCGCCTCGACCCCGAGCGCCACGAGGTCCGCGTGCGCGGCGAGGTCGTCGAGCTGCCGCTGCGCGAGTTCCAGCTCCTGCGTGAGCTGCTGCTCAGCGCGGGGCGGGTGGTGACGAGAGAGCTGCTCCTGCACCGTGTCTGGGGACTCGACTTCGAGGGCGATCCTCGCATCGTCGCCACCTCGATCGGCCGGCTGCGGGCCCGCATCGAGGAGGACCCTGACGAGCCGACACGGATCGTGACGATCCGCGGCGTCGGTTACCGCTACAACGATCGGCCCTGAGCTCCGACGGATCGGCCGAGCGGCCCGGTTGCGGGCCGGCCGGCACCTACACTCCGCCCATGTCGCCTGCGCCCGTGTCGCCTGCGACCGGTCGCTCCGATGACCGCGCCGGGCACGGTCAGGCCGACCCGATCGAGTCGCCCGAGGACGCCGGCCCCCGCGGCCGCGCGCGGCTTCGCGAGGTGGTGCTGGCGCGTGGTTACACGCGATCCGAGGTGCCCTTCCGCCTGTCCTCGGGGGGGACGAGCCACGACTACGTCGACCTGCGCCGTGCCCTCGCACGCGGGGACGACCTCCGCCTCGCCGCCCGCCTCGTGATCGAGCTGGCAACCTCGCGCGCGATCGGCTTCGACGCCGCCGGCGGCATGACGATGGGCGCCGACCCACTCGCCCACGCCGTCGCGGTGCTCTCGGGATGCGAGTGGTTCTCGGTTCGCAAGTCCGCCAAGGAGCACGGCGGCGGGCGGCGGATCGAGGGAGCTGTGCTCGGCGCCGGGCGCAAGGTGCTCCTGCTCGAGGACACCGTCTCGACCGGTCGCTCGAGCCTGGAGGCGCTCGACGCGATCGAGGAGACCGGCGCGCGGGTCGTGCTCGCCTGCACCGTGCTCGATCGGGCCGACGTCGCCGTCTCGCACTTCGCCGCCCGCAACGTGGCCTACGCCGCGCTGCTCGGCTACGCGGACCTCGGCATCGAACCGCTGCCCGTCCGCCACTGAGGCCGCGTTGGACCTGCTCGACGGCATCATCGTGGTCGTGCTCGTCGTGGCGGCGTACCACGGCGCCCGTCGTGGCGGCGCCGTGCAGCTGATCACCTTCGCCGGCTTCATCGGCGGTCTCGCCCTGGGTGTCGTCCTCGTCCTCGCCGTGGCTCCGCGGGTGCACGGGTCGACGGCCAAGACCCTTGCCGCCGTCGCGCTGCTGCTCGTTCCCTCGGGCCTGCTCGCCAGCGCCGGCCGGCGGGTGGGAGAGCGCGCCGGAGCCCGGCTGCGACGGCGCCGCGTGCGCGTGCTCGACGCTGTGCTCGGCTCGTTGCTCGCAGTGGCGGGCACGCTCGTGGTGTGCTGGCTGTTCGCCTCCGTGCTCGTCGACAGCTCGACGGCTGCGATCTCCTCGCAGATCGAGCACTCGAGGATCGTGCGCGGCATCGGCGAGGCGCTGCCGCCGGTGCCCGACGAATTCGCCGCCGTCGAGCGCTATCTCTCGAGCTCGGGCTTCCCCGTGGTGCTCGTCAACGCCCTTCCCGAGCCGGTCGGGCCCGTTCGGCTGCCCACGAACGCCGAGCTGGCCCAGGTCCGGCGGCTCGTCGACGCCTCGACGGTGAAGATCGAGGCGCTGGGGTGCGACAACACCGAGCTCGAGGGCTCCGGTTTCGTCGTCGCGCCCGACCTCGTGGTGACCAACGCGCACGTCGTCGCCGGCACCGACCACATCGCGGTGATCGTGCCGGGCTCGAGCTACCAGGCCACGCCGGTGCTGTTCGACCCGGTGCTGGACCTGGCCGTGCTGAGGACCCAGCCGCTCGGCCTGCCGGTGCTCGACATGGACGCGAATTTCGTCGAGCGCGGCACGCCGGCGGTAGTCCTCGGCTACCCCGAGGACGGACCGCTCAAGGTTGTCAAGGCCGGTGTGCAGGCACGCTACGTCGCCGAGGGGCGCGACATCTACTCGACGGCGCTGACGACGCGCACCGTGTACACCCTCGAGGCGGTGGTGCGCCAAGGCAACAGCGGCGGACCACTCGTCACGCCCAACGGGCAAGTGATCGGGGTGGTGTTCTCGCGCTCGGCGTCACAGCCCGACATCGGCTACGCGCTGGCCAGCCCGGCGGTCCTTCACGAGGTGGAACGGGTTCGCGCCGCGACCGCAGGGGTGAGCACCCAATCGTGCATCAGCGACTCGTGAGCCTGACGAGGCCGGCCGCACGCAGCCGGCGGAAGAGCCGCACGAGGAGGGCAGCATGGCGCTGAAGATCGAGGACTACGCGCTGATCGGCGACACCCATACCGCTGCGCTGGTCGGGCGGGACGGTTCCATCGACTGGTTCTGCGTTCCGCGATTCGACTCTCCTGCGGTCTTTGCCAAGCTGCTCGGCGACTCACGGCACGGCTACTGGCGGATCTGCCCGACGGGGTGCGTCGAGGGCGACCCGGACCACCCGATCATGGCCACGCGGCGCTCCTACCGGGGACACAGCCTGGTGCTCGACACGGAGTGGACCCTGCCCGAGGGAACGGTGCGCGTGACCGACTGCATGCCCGTGCGCGAGGAGCACCCGGAGATCGTCCGTGTGGTCGAAGGCATCTCCGGACGCGTGGAGTTGAGCCTCGATCTCGTCATCCGCTTCGGGTACGGCAACGTCGTGCCATGGGTGCGCCGCGTCGACGGACTGCTCACCGCCATCGCCGGGCCGGACGGTCTCGCGCTCTGGAGCCCGGTGCACACCCACGGGGAGGGACTCTCCACCGTCGCCACTTCTGGGTCGCCGAGGGCCAGCGTGTGCCCTTCGTGCTCGCCTGGTACCCGTCGCACCTCACGCCGCCCCGCCCGCTCGACGGGCACTACGGCGTCGAGGACACCGCGCAGTGGTGGGCCGACTGGTCCTCGCTGGCGACCGTCGCCGACAGCGAGTGGCGCGATGCGGTCATCCGCTCGGAGATCACCCTCAAGGCGCTCACCTATGCGCCGACGGGCGGCATCGTGGCCGCGGTGACGACGTCGCTGCCCGAGACCCTCGGCGGCGAGCGCAACTGGGACTACCGCTACTGCTGGCTGCGCGACGCCACCTTGACGCTCACCGCGCTGATGGCGGCCGGCTACCACGAGGAGGCGGCGGCCTGGCGCGACTGGCTGCTGCGGGCGGTGGCCGGCGACCCCTCCGAGCTGCAGATCATGTACGGGCCCGCCGGCGAGCGGACGCTCATCGAGGCCGAGCTCGACTTCCTTCCCGGCTACGAGAGCTCGCGGCCGGTCCGCATCGGCAACGCGGCGGCGGGCCAGTACCAGCTCGACGTCTACGGCGAGGTGCTGTCTGCGCTGCACGAGTCGCGGCGCGGTGGGATGGACCTCTCCGAGGAGGCTTGGCACCTCGAGACGCTGCTGCTCGACTTCGTCGAGACAGGGTGGCAGCAGCCCGACGACGGCATCTGGGAGGTGCGCGGCCCGCGGCGGCACTTCACCCACTCCAAGGTGATGGCATGGGTCGCGATGGACCGCGCCGTGCGCGACGTCGAGGAGTTCGGGCTGGAAGGACCGGTCGAGCGCTGGAAGGCGACGCGACAGGCGATCCACGACGAGGTCTGCGAGAAGGGCTACGACCCCGAGCGCAACACCTTCACCCAGTACTACGGCTCGCAGTGCGCTCGACGCGAGCACCCTGATGATCGCCATGTTCGGGTTCCTGCCTCCCTCGGACCCCAGGGTGGTCGGGACGGTGGAGGCGATCCAGCGCGAGCTGACCCGGGACGGCTTCGTGCTGCGCTACGACGCCGAGAACTCCGGCGATGTCGACGGCCTGTCCGGGCGGGAGGGCGCCTTCCTGGCATGCTCGTTCTGGCTCGTCGACAACCTGGAGCTGATCGGGCGCCACGACGAGGCCGTCGCGCTCTTCGAGAAATTGCTCGCGCTGCGCAATGACGTCGGGCTCTTGTCGGAGGAGTACGACTACGTCGCCAACCGCCTCGTCGGCAACTTTCCCCAGGCGTTCTCGCACATCTCGCTCGTCAACTCGGCGGTGGGTCTCTCCCGGGACTTCGGAGCGGGACTGAGCCATGCCGAGCGCTTGTCGGGCAAGCGTGTCACGGCGGGACATCCCTTCCCCAGCCGGCTCGGGCGGCACCGCCGTTCGATCGGGTTGCGCCGGCGACATCGCTGAGTCGAGCGGCGCGGCGCGGCCCAGCCGGCGCGGCGCGGCACGGCCCGCGGCACGGTTGAGCCGGGTCGAGCGGCGCGGCGGGCTGGCGCCGGGCTGGGTAGGGTTCGGCGTAGGTGCGTGCGCGAACGAACGACCGGCCCACCGAAGAGGTTCAGGCCCGTGACATCACGCGGGAGCGGGCCGCAGGCGAGGAGCACGGCCCGCCACAGCGGGCCCGAGACGAGGAGGAAGCGATGAAGGCGCTCACCGTGATCCCGCTCAAGGCCGGCTCCGCCGCCGTCGAGGACATCGACGAGCCGGCGCCGGACGAGGGCGAGGTGCTGGTCGAGACGATCGCCGTCGGCGTGTGCGGCACCGACGCGGAGATCGTCGCCGGCGACTACGGCTGGGCCCCTCCCGGTCGGGATCGCCTCGTTCTCGGGCACGAGTCGCTCGGTCGCGTCCTCGAAGCGCCGGACGGCTCCGGGTTCCAGCCGGGTGACCACGTCGTGTGCATCGTCCGTCGCCCCGATCCTGTGCCCTGCTACGCCTGTGCTGCCGGCCAGTGGGACAACTGCCGCAACGGGCTGTACACCGAGCACGGGATCAAGTCCCTCGACGGCTTCATGCGCGAGCGCTACCGAACGCCTGCCGACGCCCTCGTCAAGGTGGACAGCGACCTCGGGCTGTGCGGCGTGCTGCTCGAGCCGACGACGATCGTGGCCAAGGCGTGGGAGGAGATCGAGGACATCGGCAACCGTGCCGTGTGGAAGCCCGAGACGGTGCTCGTCACCGGTGCGGGGCCGGTCGGCCTGCTCGCTGCGCTGCTCGGCAAGCAGCGCGGCCTCGAGGTGCACGTGCTCGACCACCTCGACTCCGGCGCCAAGCCCCGCCTTGTGCAGGCACTCGGCTGCCACTACCACACCGGCGCGGTGGCCGACGCGGTGAAGGACCCGGACATCGTCATCGAGGGCACCGGCGTGCCGCAGCTCGTCGTCGACTCGGTGATGTCCGTCGGCTCGGGCGGCGTCGTCGCCCTGCTCGGCGTCGGGGCGGCGGGCAAGGAGATCGGCGTCGACGTCGGCGCGCTCAACCGCGACATGGTGCTCTCCAACAAGGCCGTCGTCGGCTCGGTCAACGCCAACCGCAGCCACTACCAGAAGGCGGTGACGGCGTTGCATGCCGCCGACGAGACCTGGCTCACCTCGCTGATCACCCGCAAGCTGCCTCTCGAGCACTTCTCCGACGCCCTGCAGCACGGGCCCGACGACGTGAAGACCGTGATGGAGCTCGCTGCGGTATGAGGCGATGAGGCGAGCTCGAGGCGCCGGCGCGCCGAGCGAGACGGGCGGGCACGGGGGAGCGGGCGCGTGAGCCGCGAGCTCGTCCCGGGCGTCATCGAGGTGGACACCCGCCTCGGCGGCTGGGAGCACCTCACCGCCGGCTACCTGCTGAGCGGGCCGTCGCCCGTGCTCGTCGAGACGGGCAGCCAGAGCTCGCTGCCCGTGCTGCTCGAGGAGCTCGCTGCGCTCGGCGTCGAGGCCGGTGAGCTCGCCGGCGTCGCCGTCACCCACATCCACCTCGACCACGCCGGCGGGGTGGGCGACGTGGCGCGCGCCTTCCCATCGGCTCGCGTGTACGTCCACGAGCGAGGTGCCCGGCACCTGATCGACCCGCACCGCCTGGTGGCCTCGGCGGCGATGGTCTACGGCGACAAGCTCGACTCGCTCTACGGGCGGCTCGAGCCGACCGAGGCCGATCGGCTGACGGTGCTGTACGACGGCGACGAGGTCGACCTCGGTCGGGGCCGGCGCCTGCAGGCGATCGACTCGCCCGGGCACGCCAAGCACCACCTCGGGTTCCTCGACTCGGAGTCAGGGTTGTTATTCGCCGGCGACGCCGTCGGGGTCAAGCTGCCCGGTGCCGGGGCGCTGCGCCCGGCGACGCCGCCGCCCGACTTCGACCTCGACCTGGCGCTTCACTCGCTGCGGCGCTTCGCCGAGCACCGGCCGGCCGGCATCGCTCTCGCCCACTACGGGCTGATCCCGGGCGACCCGCTCGAGCTGCTCGACGACGCCGAGATGCGGCTCAACGCCTGGGCGGCAGAGGCGACGCGCGCCTGGCGAGCGGGGGAGGACATCGCCGCAGCGCTGGAGTCACGTTTCGCCGCCGAGGACGACGGCGTCGACCCGGCCCAGCGGGCGCGCCTCGACGTGCTGAACGGCTTCCACTCCAACGCGGCCGGCTTCCGGCGCTGGCTCGAGACCAGCGCCACCCAAGAGCGACCGGCCACGCACGGCGCGCCGGCGGAGCACGAGCACTAGTTCCCGCCGTCTTCCTCGCGGTCCGGGGAGGCCGAGCCGTGCGGGACGACGAAGCCACGCCGCAACAGCGCCGTCGCATCGCCGGCGTCGAGCGGGTCGCTGTAGAAGAAACCCTGCGCACGCTCGCAGCCGAGCTCGATCAGCGCAGCGTGCTGCTCGGCGGTCTCGACACCCACTGCGACGACGCCGAGCGAGAGCGCGCGGGCCATCCCGAGCGCGGCGACGAAGGGCGCGCACCAGGACAGGTGGTGCACGCGTGCCGTGATCGAGCGGTCGATCTTGAGCGCTGCGATCGGCAGCTGGGAGACGACGGCGAGCGAGCTGTGGCCCGAGCCGAAGTCGTCGAGCGCGAGGCGAACGTCGCGGCGGCTGAGTGCCCAGATCGCCGCCATCGCGTCCTCGCCGAGACCGTGCCCCTCGGTCACTTCGAGCCCGAGCGATGCATCCCCGGCTTCGGCGAGGGCGCGATCGAGGCGCCGCGGCAGATCCGGCTCGACGAGCTGGCGCTCCGTGACGTTCACGCTCACGGTGACCGGCAGGCCCGACTGGCGCCACTGCCTGGCTTGCCGGGCGGCGATACGCAGCACCTGCTCGCCGATGTCGCAGATCAGGCCCGTCGCCTCCGCGACCTCGATCCACTCCGCAGGCGGGACGAGTCGATCCTCGACCCCCCAGCGGGCGAGCGCCTCGAGCCCGACGACCCGGAAGCTGGAGAGCTCGACGATCGGCTGGTAGACCACCACCACCTGGTCCCGCGCCACCGCGAGCGCGAGGCGCTCCTCGATGGCGGCGCGGCGGACCGCCGCCTGGTGCAGGTCGTCGTTGAACCAACCCGTCGGCAACCGTCGCTGCTTGGCGTCGTGCATCGCCGTCATCGCGTCGCGAAGGAGCAGCTCGCCGTCGACGTCCGGGCCGCAGTCGGCGGCCCGGACGACGCCGACGGTGACGGCGAGGCGCACCGAGACGCTCTCGGTCGCGACCGGGCTGCGCAAGGCCTCGTGGAGGCGCTTGGCCAACCGGTCGGCGCGGTCGTCGCCGCCCTCGTCGTGGCAAACGACGACGAACTCGTCGGAGCCGAACCTGCCGATCTCGTCACAGGGTCGAAGGGCCTCGACCAGCCGGCGGGCGACCAGGCGCAGCAGCTCGTCGCCGGTGGCGTGGCCGTAGGCGGCGTTGACGGTCTTGAACCCGTCGAGGTTGCAGAACGCGAGCGCGATCCGAGCGCGATCCGGGCGGGCGCCGCCCCCGCCCCGGTTCCCGTCCCGGTCCCCGTCGCCGCCGCCGCCGTCGTGGTCGCCGAGCAGCTCGGAGATCCTCGCGGTGATGCGGGCGCGGTTCGGCAGGCCGGTGAGGTCGTCATGGGTGGCACGGTGCTCGAGCTCCTCGAGGACGCGCTGGCGGTCGGCAGCCGAGCCGACGACGTTCATCACCGTTGCGGCGAAATGGGCGTCGGCGGCGCCTGCGTCGGCGTCCGCATCGGCGGCATCGGCGACTTCGCTGACGTCACTCACATCACTGACGTCACTGACGTCGTGGCTGGCCCAGGGGTGCGAGGCCGCCCGCTGCTCCCGGCTCAGGGCGGCCTGCTGTTCCCCGCTCGCGGCCGCCCGCTCGTCCCGGCTCGGACTCGCCCGCCGCCCCCGGCTCGCGGCCGCCACCCCACCTGCGCTCGGCCGCTGCCGAACGTCGCCGCCCACATCGGCGGGTCGGGTGGCCAGCGCCGCGCGTGCGGCCGTCTCGACCTCGTCGAGCGGCGCGGAAGCCGCGAGCAGGCTGAGCTCGGCAAGCGCCCGCTGGCACGCGAGGACCCGAGGCAGTGCCCGTTGGGCGTGGTGCTCGGTCAGCCAGATCAACACCACGAGCGCGGCGAGCAGCGGCAGCACGAGATAACCCGTGATCAGCTCGCAGTCGAGGGGCGAGGGATCGAGGAGGGAGGCCACGGCGAGCACGATCGAACCCGCGAACCCGGTTGTGAGCACCAGGCGCTCCAGGCGGTCCCGTCCCGTCGTGAGGGTAGTGGCGTACCAGGCGAACAGCAGCCCGAGGACGGCGAACGAGGTGGGCTCGAGCAGTGGCCCGTAGCGGGGCAGGCCGCTGCTCGTCGCGTGTGCGTAGACGAGGTCGGTCCAGAGCCACATCCCGAGGCGGCAGAGAATCACCGCGGCCGTGAGCGGGGCGAGCCAGACGGGGGCTCGCCGCCCACCGATCGAGGCGGCGAGCGGCAGCGTGCTCAGCTCGAGACAGCTCAGGCACACCGTCCGCAGCGAGATGACGACCCCGAGGTGGCCTGACGACAGCGAGGTGAGCGTCAGGACGTTGCACAGGAGCATCGCCGCGGTCCAGCCCGACGCAACGGCGACCCAGCGGGCAGGGGATCTGCGGCCCTCCCAGCGCCACACCGTGAGCTGCTGCACGGCGAGCATCGCCGTGAAGCCGACCACCGCGAGCTGCGCCTCATTCGCTACCGCTCGCCAACCTATGAGGTGCACGGCGCCTGTCTTTCTGCTCCAACCGCCTTGGACTGGTCGTACGTTACCAGACATGACGTCTGGTAGCGGCTGATGCGGGTACGTACCAGTTGCTCCAATCAGTAGCGGGCGTCACGTATGCTGAAGTCGTGGCGCTCCCTGGTCCGAGTCGGCCGCTCGACCGGCGAGCGCGGCGCTCGACGCGGGCCATCCGTGAGGCCTTCGTCTCCCTCGTGCTCGAGGTCGGCTACGAGGCCGTGACCGTCGACGCCCTCGTGCAGCGAGCCGACGTGGCGCGAGCGACCTTTTATGCGCACTTTCACGACGTCGGCGAGGTGCTCACCTCGCTGGTCGACGAGCTGAGCGACCGGCTGCTCCGCGAGGTGCTGCCCACCCTGCAGGCCGGGCCTGTGTTCACGGGGGTCGGGATGCGAGCGCTGTGCGGGCACGCCGACGAGCACCGGGCGCTGTACCGGGTCGTCGTGTCGGGCGCCGGTGACGGCCGAGCGCGGGCGACGTTGCGGAGCAACATCTCGGCCGAGTTCGAGCAGGTGTGGCGGCACGCCGCGGCGACCGCCGCCGCCGAACCCCGGATCGATCCCGCGGTCCTGGCGCGGGTGCTGGTCGGCGCGTACCTGGAGATGTTCGACTGGTGGTTGAACGAGCAGCCGGTGCTCACCGCCGAGGAGGTCGCGCTGATCCTCGCCCGCCTGACCTTCAACGGGGCGCCGTGGCTCGCCGGGGTCGACGAGTGGGTACGGTTCGACGAGAGCGACCTGCTGGCAGGCGTGACCGAGGCCGTTCGGGCTCGGGTCACTGACGACGCCCCGGCTTCCTGGGGTGCTCTCGGGGGGTAGGCCGCTCCCTCGCGGATGGCGCGAGGCCCCTTCGCCGGGGTTGTCAGCGGGACACCCTCGTTCCGTCATCGGGGCGTCAGACGGACCAGGTCGGCTAGCCACGCTTCGGCCGTAGCGGTGCCGGGGCCCGGGTTGATGTCAAAGCGGTCGCGAATGAGCGAGTCGACGCGCCAGCCGGAGCTGAACGCAGCGCGCAGCTCGAGCTCGGTGATCCTGCGGGGGCCCCAGTCGCCCGGCTCGTCATCGCTGAAGCACATGAGGTGGAGGTGGCCGTTCGGACGAAGGACGGCGTGCAAGGCGGTGACGTACCGGGTGCGGGCGTCGTCGTCGAAGACGTGGAACAGCCCACTGTCGACGATCGTGTCGAACGACAGGCCGAGCGTGTCGAGCCGTCGCGCGTCGAGCACCCGGAAGCTGGTCTCGACGCCGCGCTCGGAGGCTTTGCGGCGGGCGATCTCGATCGCGCGCGGCGAGACGTCGATACCGAGCGCCTCGGCGCCGCGACGCGCAGCAAGCATCGCGTGCTCGCCGGTCCCGCAGCCTGCGTCGAGGAGTGCGCCGGTCAGCGCGCCCGCGTCCGCGAGGCGGAGGAAGGCGGGCTGTGGGCGACCTATGTCCCAAGGCGGCGACGCGCCGATGTAGGAGTCGTCCCAAATTCTGGGTGGGGTCGGGCGCACCCACGTGCTCATCCGCCTGTCGGTGCAGACCGGCTCGTCAGTAGCGGTACTGCTCGGTCTTGTACGGCCCCTCGACGGGCACGCCGAGATAGGCGGCCTGCTGCTCGGTGAGGGTGGTGAGGTGGACGCCGAGCGCATCGAGATGCAGCCGGGCGACCCGCTCGTCGAGCAGCTTGGGCAGGGTGTACACCCCGACGGGGTACTCGCCGGCCCCGGTGAACAGCTCCACCTGGGCGAGCACCTGGTTGGAGAACGAGCACGACATGACGAAGCTCGGGTGCCCGGTGGCGCAGCCGAGGTTCACGAGCCGCCCCTCTGCCAGCACGATCACGGAATGCCCGTCGGGGAAGGTCCACAGGTCGACCTGCGGCTTGACCTCGGTGCGCACGATGCCGGGCGCGGCGGCAAGTCCGGCCATGTCGATCTCGTTGTCGAAATGCCCGATGTTGCAGACGATGGCGTTGTTCTTCATCGCCGCCATGTGCCCGACGCCGATCACGTCGCGGTCGCCCGTCGCCGTGACGAAGATGTCGGCGCTGGCCACGACGTCCTCGAGGCGGACGACCTGCAGCCCCTCCATCGCCGCCTGCAGGGCGATGATCGGGTCGACCTCGGTCACCACGACGCGCGCCCCCTGGCCGCGCAACGACGCCACGCAACCCTTGCCGACGTCGCCGTAGCCGCACACGACGGCGAGCTTGCCGCCGATCATCACGTCCGTCGCCCGGGAGATGCCGTCGACGAGGGAGTGGCGGCATCCGTAGAGGTTGTCGAACTTGGACTTGGTGACCGAGTCGTTGACGTTCATCGCCGGCCAGAGCAGCTCGCCGCGCTCGAGCATCTGCTGCAGGCGGTGCACGCCGGTCGTGGTCTCCTCGGTGACGCCGCGCACCTGCTGGGCGACGTTGGTCCACTTGGTCGGGTCGGCCGCGAGGCTGGCCTGCAGCAGGCGCAACACGACCGCGTACTCCGCCGAGTCGGCCGCCCCCGGATCGGGCACCTCGCCGGCCTTCTCGAACTCGAGGCCCTTGTGCACGAGCATGGTCGCGTCGCCGCCGTCGTCGAGGATCATGTTCGGCCCCTCGCCGGCCGGCCAGCTGAGCGCCCGCTCGGTGCATCGCCAGTACTCCTCGAGGGTCTCGCCCTTCCAGGCGAACACCGGTACGCCTCGGGGCTCCCCCACGCTGCCGTCCGGGCCGACGGCGACGGCCGCGGCCGCCTCGTCCTGGGTGGAGAAGATGTTGCAGGATGCCCAGCGCACCTCTGCGCCGAGCGCGAGGAGCGTCTCGATCAGCACGGCCGTCTGGATCGTCATGTGCAGCGAGCCGGTGACCCGCGCCCCGGCGAGGGGCTGCTCGGCGGCAAGGTCGCGGCGCAACGCCATCAGCCCGGGCATCTCGTGCTCGGCGAGACGGATCTCGCGCCGGCCGAGCTCGGCCAGAGCGATGTCCTTCACCTCGAACTCGGTGTTGAGCGGGCGCATTCGCAGCCTCCTTGGCGTCGGAGGCCAATTTAGTGGCGATGCGACGAAGCCTGCGTGTCGAGGCGTTCGAGCACCAGGCACCGTGCCGGCGGGGCCCGCCGAGCACACGCCCGCCGCGCCCGCCGCGGCCGCGGTGGTCCCTACGACTCCGTCGTCGTCGCCTTCTCGGAGCCTTGCTCGAGCCAGTGCCCGAGCAACGCCGGGATGGGCTGAGCCGCATCGAGCGCGCCGTTGCCGTTCCCGTTGGCGCTCCCGTTCCCGTTCTCGTTCCCGTTCCCGCTCGTGCCGTGATGGCCGTCGTCCGGGCCGCCACGCCCCGGACCGCCGTGCCCCGGGCCGCCTGGCCGAGGGCCGCCTCGCCACGGGCCGCCTCGCCCGAGGCGGCCGCCGGAGAGGACAACCGAGTCGGCGTCTTCATGTTCGCCGTGGCGCCGCCGGCGGAGCAGGATGAACGCGACGGTCGCCCCGAGGAGGAGCAACGCGGCAGCTAGCGCGACGAGCAGCACGACGATCCAGCGTGGGACGGTCGGCTCCGTGATGATGGTCGTCGCCGTCCCGGGCCACGGCGGGGGGGTATCCGACGAGGACGGGAAGTTGATCGTCCCTTGCCAGTTCGCGGCACGCCCCGGGCCGTAGGGCAGGTCGACGCTCACCTGGTGAGGCCCCGGCGGGAGCTGCCCCACGGGCACGTCGATGCTCGCATTGCTGCCCGGCAGGACGGTCGCGGCACGCAGCGCGACCGTCGTCGTTCCCGAGTGCAGCGTCAGCCGGAGATGCCCCCTCGGGTGGATCCAGGTGTTGCCGGTGTTGGCAACGACGACCTGCAAGCTCGGCGGCACCGTGGCGGTGGAGAGCAGGACCTGCGGCACGCTCAGCCTGGGGACGAGCGATCCGGGGATCGTGATCGCGACGCCGATCGCCACGCGGGCTACGACCGCCGCGCTGACGACGCCCTGCTGGTTGCCTGCGCTGCGCAATTTGGCCGGAGGCGGTGGCGACGCCGGCTCTGCGATGACACCGGCGAGGTATTGGCCGCTCGCCGCGTTGCGCGGCACGCTGATTGGGAAGGCGACGTTCTCACGACCGCGGGGCGGGAGGATCAGCGTCTCGGGGAGGCCGCCGAGCCAGCAGCTCGCACCGCGGCAGGCTGCGTGCTGCACCGGGACGTAGCTGTCACCGCCGTTCACTGCCGTGGCGCCGTAAGCGGGAACAAGGGTCACGCGGCAGGGGTAGGGCTGCGGGTTCGCTACGACGAGCGCCTCGGTGGTCACCGAGGAGCGCCTCAATCGCAAGTCGAAGTAGCTGCTCGCCGGGCTGCCCGGCGTCACGAACGGTCCGATGTGGACCACCTGGCAGCCACTCTGCCCGGCGGCGACGACCGAGCCGCCGGCGTTCGGGCCCTGGTCGGCAAGGGTGACCTGGTCGGCAACGGTGCCCTGGTCGGCAACTGTGATGGTGCGTGCCGTGGCACGCACGCTGGCGGCCGCGCCGCCGACAGCGCCGCCGCAGAGCACGGCGACCTGCACGAGGGCGACGAGGATGGCGGCCGCCGCCAGCCGGACGCGCCGCACCCGCTCGGCGGACCATGCGGTCCGTCCGAGCGGGTGGCGGCTGGGGCTCTCGGGATGGCCGAAGGGAGCCGTCACGGACCAGTCGTGACCGTGAGGTTGATCACGGTGCTGCTGTAGGTGTTCGCCGCCACGTTGGCCGGGATGCCGACGTTGTAGAAGTCGTCCGGCGAGGTGCCCGTGCACCCGGTGGCGGTGGCAGTACCCGTCCCGAAGCAGATCGCCCCGAGCCCGGTGGTCGCCTTGGCCGAGTACAGGTCGACCTGGCTCGTCGCGCTGGTCCCGGCGGCCACGTTGACGGGGTACGTCGGGCAGGTGGTGAAGCCGAGTCCGGCATGGCTGCACGTCGTGGCCGTCGAGGCGTTGGTGCAGGTGCTCGAGTAGTCACACACCGTCGTCGGAACCGTGCTCGAGAAGGGGTCGGTGCCGATCGGGTTGTTCTGCGAGTGGCCGAGCGTCGCTGACCCCGTGCCGTCGAAGTGCAGCGCGGCGCCGGTCGGCAGGCTGCCGGTCAGGTACTCGCTCAGCGCCCAGCCGGAGCCCGAGCCGCTGGCGTCGATGACCTCGAGATCTGGGTTCGTGCCGCTGGAGCAGCTCGTGCCGCTCGAGGAGCCGCTGCACCCGGTGAGAGCGGTCGCCGACGCGCTCGCCCACTGGTCGTAGCCGTTCAGCACGAAGCTCCAGTACAGGTTCGGCGAACTCTCGAGGCTGAGCGTGCCACCCGTCACGACCACGCTCGTGCTGATCGTGCAGCTGGCGTTCCCGCTGCTCGTCGAGCAGGCCGCCGCAGAGGCCTGCCCGAAGGGGCCGGCGAGCGCGATCGCCGGCACGCTCAACGCGATCACCAGCCCCGCCCCCCCGATCAGCTTCGCCAATCGGCTCTTCAACATTCCGTGCCTCTCCTTGAGCGGCCCCACGTTGGTGGGGGGGTTTCGAGGCGAATCCCGGTTGGGCCCGCCTGTCCTTGCGTAGGAGCTAGCGACCCGGGGGGCGAAGAAATTGAGCGCACCGTGCCGACAGATCGAATGAGAGGGCCGGCGAGCAGGCGTCGAACGCGCTGCGTGTCGTGGCGACGGGGTCACCTAAAGTGGCTGCGAGCAGCGAATCTGCGTGCGGCGATGTCCCCGGGCTGGTCGAAGCGCGCCGGATTCGCGCGCAGCGCTGCCCGCCCGACACGTCAGGCCAGGTCGAAATGGGCCGTTCGGCCAGTCCACGGCGCGCAACCGCGTCATGCCCTGCCGCCAGGGCGCTCCACTCCGGCCACTCACCGTGATCCATGGCCGAGCACCAACGGACCGCGCAGCGTGTTCGGCGCCCGGCGGCGAGGCCTCGCGGTGTCGCCCGAGCCGACCCGAGCGTCGTCGCCGGCGAAGCCCGCCGGCGCCCGCCGATCAGATCGACGACGTGGTCATCTGCTGCGGACCCACACGGTGAGCACGCTGGGCTCGAGCGTGCGGTTGATCGCCGCCGCGAGGCCGCGAGGCGACGTCGGCCATCACGGTCGCACCGTAGGCCATCACGGTCGCACCGTAGGGCTGTGGCGTTCCGCGATCGTTACGGTCGAGAGCCAGAGCCCTACTTCGGGATTCACGCGTGCTCGTCCCCGACGCCGAGCGCAGGCAGCTGCACCAGCTGCCTGCCGAGCTCGTGGCGCAGACGTCCCGTCGCTTCTTCACATCGAGCGCGGAGGGAGTGGGATTCGAACCCACGGTACGCAGGACGCACAACGGTTTTCGAGACCGCCCGATTCGGCCGCTCTCGCATCCCTCCGGGCGACAGACTACTGGACCCCTTCGCGGCGGTTGGCGAAGAACGACCGCAGCAGCTCGCCGCAGTCGTCCTCGAGCACCGAGGGGACGACCTCGAGCTCGTGGTTCAGGCGCGGGTCGGCGCAGAGGTTGTACAGCGACCCGCAGCTGCCGGCCTTCGGGTCCGCAGCGCCGAACACGACCCGTGCGACGCGAGCGGCGACGAGCGCACCGGCACACATCGGGCAGGGCTCGAGGGTCACCACCACCGAGCAGCCGTCCAGCCGCCACGTCTGCAGCGCCGCCGCGGCGTCGCGCATCGCCAGCAGCTCGGCGTGCGCGGTGGGGTCAGTGGCGCCCTCGCGTTCGTTGTGCCGCCGAGCCAGCACCTGCGAGCCGCGCACGACAACGGCACCGACGGGGACCTCGCCGGCCAGCGCAGCGGCGCGCCCCTCGTCCAGGGCCAGGCGCATCGCTGTCTCGTCGTCGAGGGCCCCCTCGGGCGTGTCGAGCGCGCCGGCCTCCAGCGCCACGATGTTCCTGCTCACGGGCGGATGATATCGGGGAGCCGCGGCTCTTCGAAGACAGCCGAGGCGCCCCGGCGGCGGGCGGAGCGCGGAGGAGGTGGGATTCGAACCCACGGTCCCTTGCAGGACACACGATTTCCAATCGTGCCGATTCGGCCGCTCTCGCACTCCTCCGGGTGGCGACGCCCGGGTCCGGCGGCCGAGCGATCGGGTTCCGCCGGCGCCGGGCTGCGCGGCAGGTCCGTCACGCTATCCTCTCGGGGCCGGGTGGCGTCCGGTCGGCCTCGGGCCACCGTTGCGCTATCCGGGGCCGCAGCTCGCGCTGCGCCCTCGCGCGCAGCGGCCGGGTTCTGCGCAACGGAGCACCGTGAACCGAGTCAGGGCCGGAAGGCAGCAGCTCTCAGCGGATCGCTTCGTGTGCCGCAGGCGACCTGGCCGCTGCGCCCGGGGGCGCGGCGACGGCCCGCCGGTTCGAGCGGGCCTCGGCCTACCATCGGAGCGTGCCCGATTCGCCCTCAACGCCTCCGGAGGAAACGCCTCCGTCGAGCGACGCCTTCCAGGCGCTCTACCGGCGTTATCGCCCCCAGACCTTCGCCGAGCTGCGCGGGCAGGAGCACGTCGGCCGAGCCCTGCGCAACGCGGTGCGCCACGGGCGTGTCGCTCACGCCTACCTCTTCAGCGGGCCGCGCGGCACGGGCAAGACCTCCTCGGCCCGCATCCTCGCCAAGGCGCTGAACTGCGCCGACCCCGTCGACGGCGAGCCGTGCGGGGTCTGCGACTCGTGCCGCTCGATCGCAGCGGGCACGTCCTTCGACGTCCACGAGCTCGACGCCGCCTCGAGCAACGGGGTCGACGCGATGCGGGACCTGGTCGGAAGGGCGGCGCTCGCCACCCCCGGTCGCTGGAAGGTCTACATCGTCGACGAGGTGCACATGCTCTCGACGGCGGCATCGAACGCCCTCCTCAAGACCCTCGAGGAGCCACCCGCGCACGTGGTGTTCGTGCTCGCCACCACCGAGCCGCAGAAGGTGCTGCCGACGATCCGCAGCCGTACGCAGCACTACGAGTTCCATCTGCTCAGTGACGAGGTCATCGACGAGCTGCTCACCGACGTGGCGGGCCGCGCCGGGCTCGATCTGCCCGACGGCGCGATCGACCTCGTCACCCGGCGCGCCAGGGGCTCGGCGCGCGACGCGCTGTCGGCGCTGGACCAGGTCGCGGCCGCGGGCGTGCTCGACGACGACACCGATGCCCTCTCGGGCGTCGTGGTGGCGATCTCGGCGCACGACGCCGCGTCGGCGCTCGCCGCGCTCGATGACGCGGTGCACGCCGGGCGCGACCCCGAGCAGGTCGCCGTCGAGCTCGTCGAGCGGCTCCGTTCGGGCTTCCTCGAGCTGGTCTCGCCGGGTCGCGCCGCCGGCCGTCAAGCGGGGCACCCCGGAGCTGCTGCCGAGCGAGCAGAGGCGGAAGCCCTCGGGCTGGCCCGCTGCGTCCGGACGATGGAGCTGCTGGGCGCCGCACTGGTTGCGATGCGTGACGCTCCTGACCCGCGGATCACCCTCGAGCTGGCGCTGATCCGCTGCACCCACCCGCAAGCCGACGAATCGCAGGCCGCCCTTCTCCAGCGGCTGGAGCAGCTCGAGCGCCGGGTCGAAGAGCTCGGCGCCGCTCCGGCGCCCCCGCCGCCTTCGTCGTCCACTCCTTCGTCGCGCTCGACGCCCACGTCATCGTCGGTCCCCGTACCGCCGACGGCCTCCGAGCGCGCAGCCAGGCCCGCGCTCGGATCCTTCCGCCGGAAGGAGCCCGCAGCGGATCCGGATGCCGGCCCGCCCCCAGCCGCCGGCGCCTCGGCCGGCTCGGGCGCGCCCGGCGCGCCCGTGGCTGACAGCGCGCCGGCAAACGCCACGCCGACCGCTGCCGCCCCGTCGCTCACGACCGCCCCGAGCCGGCCCACCGGCCCGCCGCCCGCGGCTGGCGGCCCGCCCCCCGCCGGTTCGTCGCCCACCGCCTCGAGCGGTCCCTCGCGTGACGACCTCGTCGCTGCCTGGGGCGACAGCGTGCTGCCCCGGCTCTCGCTCAAGTTCGCGCGCCTATTACGCCGCGGGTCGCTTCGTCGATGCGCAGGCGGATGCGGAGGGCCGCACCGTCGCGACCTTCGCGGTGCCCAACGCCGCCCACGTCGCCAGGGCTGAGCCGTTGCGCTCCGACGTCGAGCGGGCGCTGTCCGACCATTTCGGCCGGCCGGTCGCGCTCCGCCTGCACCCCGACGACGATGGACCACCGGCCGCCGGCGCGACCGGCTCGCGGCCGCGGCCGGCCGCACCGTCTGCGCCGGCTTGGGAGCCCCGCGACGACGATGGCCTCGACGACGCGGACGATTTCGCCGCGCTCACGGATCTCGCTGACGAGGACCCGTCGCGCCCGGCTACCGGGCCGTTGCCCCCGTCGGGGCTAGCGTGGGCCGAGGGTCGGCTGCTCGAAGCCTTCCCCGGGGCCGAGGAGGTCTGAGATGACCGGACCCACCGGCGGCGACCCGATGGACGAGCTCATGTCTCAGCTCGCCAACCTGCAGAACGCGTTCGGCTCGGCTGATGCCGATCGCGGGGCGCTGCCGGTCGCGCAGGTCGTCGGTTCGGCTGGCGGAGGTGCCGTCCGGGTGCACGCCGGCGGCGACCTCGAGTTCACGGCCGTCGAGATCGACGCGTCGGTGGTCGACCCGAACGACGTCTCCGTGCTCGAGGACCTCGTGCTCGCCGCCGTGCGTGACGCTGCCGAGCAGCTGCGGCGGTCGGCGGAGGCCAACCTCGGCGAGATGGTCGGCGGGGCGTTGTCGGGGTTGTCGGGCCTCTTCGGAGCCCTCGGCCAGGGAAACCCCTGGGACGAGGACGACGACGAAGACGACGAAGATGACGACGACGAAGACGACGACGGGGCAGACGAGGACGTCGTCGAGGATGCCGCTGGCCTGGAAGCCGGTGGTCCGGGTGCCGACGGTCCCGACGCGCAGGCGACGGACGGCGACGCCGGCGTGGGCGGCTCGAGCGCGCCGCCCGCCGGCGGGCGCTGACGAGCCGGCAGGGAGACGGAGACTCCGCTGCCCCTCTTCGATGGGCCGATCCAGGACCTGGTCGACGAGCTCGGCCGTCTGCCGGGCATCGGGCCGAAATCCGCCCAACGGATCGCGTTCTACCTCCTCAAGGTCCCGACCGAGGACGCTCTGCGCTTGGCGCGCACCATCGTCGAGGTGAAGGAGCGCACCAAGCTCTGCTCGAACTGCTTCAACATCGGCATCGACGAGCTGTGCGCGATCTGTTCCGACCCGCGGCGCGATGCGGCGGCCGTCTGCGTCGTCGAGGACCCCCGTGACATCGTCGCGGTCGAGCGCACCCGCGAGTACTCCGGGCGCTACCACGTGCTCGGCGGCGCGCTCAATCCCCTCGAAGGCGTCGGGCCCGACCAGCTGCGCATCCGCGAGCTGCTCGCCCGCCTCGAGCGCGACCAGGTGCGCGAGGTGATCCTGTGCACCAACCCGAACCTCGAGGGCGACACCACGGCGATGTACCTGGCCCGGCTGCTCAAGCCGCTCGGGCTCACGGTGACGCGGATCGCGAGCGGCCTGCCCGTCGGCGGAGACCTCGAGTACGCCGACGAGCTCACCCTCGGGCGGGCGCTCGAGGGTCGCCGCGAAGTCGACGCCTGACGCCTGAGTAACCTGCGCCGCAATGGTGGAGACTGCTGGCCGCGCCGATGCGTCCGGGGCGTCCGTGCCCGATGGGACCGGGCATGTTGCGCCGCTGCCGACGCTCGACCCGATGGCTGCTCGCCTGACCGACCTGGCCCGGCGCAAGACGGAGGTGCTCGCCCCCGCCGGCGAGGCGGCGATCGTTGCGCAGCACGACCGCGGCAAGCTCACGGCTCGGGAGCGGATCGACTACCTGCTCGACGACGGCAGCTTCGACGAGGTCGGCTCGCTCGTGCGCCACCACGCCTTCGACAGCGGGCTCGACGGCGCGCCGGCCCTACACCGACGGCGTGGTCACCGGCTTCGGGACCATCGACGGCCGGCGGGTCTGCGTCTACTGCCAGGACTTCACCGTTCTCGGGGGGTCGCTCGGCGAGGCGCACGCCGAGAAGATCCACCGCATCCAGGACCTCGCGCTGCAGACGGGCGTCCCGCTCATCGGGATCTCCGACGGAGGTGGCGCCCGCATCCAGGAAGGCGTCGTCGGCCTGCACGGCTTCGGCGGCATCTTCCTCCGCAACGCCGCGCGCATCGGGCGTCGTCCCCCAGCTCTCGGTCGTGCTCGGTCCGTCGGCCGGAGGCGCGGTGTACTCGCCGGCGCTCACGGACTTCGTCTTCATGGTGCAGGGCACGAGCCACATGTTCATCACCGGGCCCGACGTCGTCCGCACGGTGACCGGCGAGGACGTCAGCTTCGAGCAGCTCGGCGGCGCGACGACCCACGCCACCCGCTCCGGGGTTGCAGCCTTCGTCGCTTCCGACGAGAAGTCGCTGCTCGACGACGTGCGCTACCTGCTGTGCTTCCTGCCCTCGAACAACCTCGAGGAGCCCCCGTTCCAGCAGAGCGCCGACGATGCGACCCGCACGGTGCCGGAGCTTCGCGAGCTCGTCCCGGCGCGACCCGAACCAGCCCTACGACATGAAGGCCCTCGTCGGCGCGGTCGTCGACGACGGCGAGTACCTCGAGTACTTCCCGCACTGGGCGATGAACCTGACCTGTGGCTTCGCCCGCATCGGCGGCCGGGTCGTCGGCGTCGTCGGCAACCAGCCGCAGGTCCTCGCCGGCGTGCTCGACATCGACGCCTCCGAGAAGGGCGCTCGGTTCATCCGCACCTGCGACGCGTTCAACATCCCGCTCGTCACCTTCGTCGACGTCCCCGGCTTCATGCCCGGCACCGACCAGGAGTACGGCGGGATCATCCGCAAGGGCGCCAAGCTGCTCTACGCATACTGCGAGGCGACCGTGCCGCGCATCCAGGTGATCGTCCGCAAGGCCTACGGCGGCGCGTACATCGTCATGGACTCGAAGTCGATCGGCGCCGACCTCTGCTTCGCCTGGCCGAGCGCCGAGCTGGCGGTGATGGGCCCGGAGGCGGCCGTCGAGATCGTGCACCGCCGCGACATCGCCGAGGCGGAGGACCGAGTGGCGCGGCGAGCCGAGCTCGTCGCCCACTACGCCGAGCGCTTCACCAACCCCTACCTCGCCGCCGAGCGCGGGTACGTCGACGACGTGATCGACCCTGCCGACACCCGTCGCGTGCTCGCCCGCGCCCTCGAGATGCTCGCCTCCAAGCGGGAGGACCTCCCCAAGCGCAAGCATGGCAACGTCCCGCTCTGATCACGAGGCCCCGGCCGCCGCCGAGGTTCCCGCCTTCTCGCCGCCGGGTGCGGGATGGATCCCACCGCCGCCGCTGGCTGCCAGCCCCGAGATCGTCGCGCTGGTAGCCGGCGCCGTCGAGACCGTCGAGTCGAGGCGTACGGGTACGCAGGCCCCGGACCTCGGTGTGGCGGCACCGCCCGGCGGGTCGGGTTGGCAGCGCCGTGAGCCTCGCGCCTGGTGGTCCTCGACACGGTGGTGGTCGAGGGCACCGCAACAGCGCCGCCAACGACCCCGCCCCTGACGGGCCTCCCGGTACGCACCGGTCGAACGTGCGTTCGTCGAGCTGGGGAGCCGGCGGCCTACAATGCAGAGGTGCAACGCAGCGACCGCGCCGACGAATCGATTGCCGCGCTGGACGGCTTCCACCCGGCGGTCGCCGAGTGGTTCCGGCGGCGCTTCCCCGGGGGCCCGACGCCCGCCCAGGCACTCGGCTGGGCCTCGATCGCCGCCGGCGAGGACACGCTCATCGCCGCACCGACGGGCTCGGGCAAGACCCTCGCCGGCTTCCTCGTCGCGATCGACCGCTGCTTCCGCTCGGTCCTCGAGCGCCACCGGCCGGGAACCGCAGTCCTCTACGTCTCCCCGTTGCGGGCGCTCACCGTCGACGTCCGGGAGAACCTCGAGACGCCGCTGCAGGAGATCTCCGCCATCGCCGCCGAGCTCGGCCTCGAGGTTCCGCCGTTGCGTGTCGCCGTGCGCAACGGCGACACGCCCCAGTCGGCACGCGCCGCGATGGTGCGTGACCGCCCCGAGATCGTCGTCACGACTCCCGAGTCGCTCTACCTGCTGCTCACCGCCCCGAGGGGCCGGGCGATGCTGCGCACGGTCGAGACGGTGATCGTCGACGAGATCCACGCCCTGGCCCGCGACAAGCGTGGCTCGCACCTTGCGCTCAGCCTCGAGCGCCTCGACCGCTGCGTGCTCGCGCCCGAGCCGACCGGCCCCGACGGCGAGGCGCCGGTGCCCGAGGATCTCATGGCGCGCCGCCGCCCGACGCGCATCGGCCTCTCCGCCACGCAACGCCCGATCGACGCCATCGCCCGCCTCCTCGTCGGGTCGGGAGCGGGGCGCAGCCGCGAGGACGGATCGCCACGTTGCGCCATCGTCGACGTCGGTCACCGCCGGCGCCTCGACGTCGCGATCGAGCTGCCCGGCAGCGAGCTCGAGGCGGTGATGGCCACCGAGCAACTGCTCGAGGTGATCGGCCGCATCGGCGAGCTGATCGCCGCCCACCGCACGACGCTCGTGTTCACCAACACACGCCGGATGGCCGAGCGCATCGCCCACCTGCTCGGCGAGATCCTCGGGGACGACGTGGTGAGCGCCCACCACGGCAGCCTCTCCACCCAGAAGCGCCTCTCGATCGAGCGTCGCCTGCGTGCCGGCGAGCTGCGCGCCGTCGTCGCCACCGCCTCGCTGGAGCTCGGCATCGACGTCGGGCCGGTCGACCTCGTCTGCCAGCTCGCCTCGCCGCGCAGCATCGCCACGTTCCTGCAGCGGGTCGGGCGCGCCGAGCACCGCCTCGACGGCGTGCCGAAGGGCCGCCTGTTCCCGCTGACGCGGGACGAGCTGGTGGAGTGCGTTGCGCTGCTCGGGGCGATCGCCGAGGGGGACCTCGATGCCACCTGCATCCCCGTTGCGCCCCTCGACATCCTCGCCCAGCAGCTCGTCGCCGAGTGCGCCGCCGCCGGGCCCGACGGGATCCCCGAGGCGGAGCTGCGCGAGCTGGTGCGGTCGGCGACACCGTATGCCGACCTCGGCGACGAGGACTTCGAGGCAGTCGTCGAGCTCGTCAGCAACGGCGTCACGACCGGTCGCGGGCCGCGTGGCGCCCACCTTCACCGTGACCGCGGTCAACGGCATGCTGCGCGCCCGGCGGGGCGCCCGCCTGACGGCCGCGACCTCCGGCGGGGCGATCCCGGAGCTGGCCGACTACAAGGTGCTCGCCGAACCGGACGAGGCGGTCGTCGGCACCGTGCACGAGGACTGGGCCGTCGAGGCGATGGCCGGCGACGTGTTCCTCCTCGGCTCGAGCACGTGGCGCATCCGCCGGGTGGAGCAGGGCGTGGTGCGCGTCGTCGACGCCGAGGGCGCAACGCCGACGCTGCCCTTCTGGCTCGGCGAGGCCCCGGGACGGACAGCGGAGCTGGCCGACGCGGTGTGCACGTTGCGCTCGATCGTCGAGCGGTCGTTGCGCGGGCGCCGCTCTGACGGCGACGGCGACGGCGACGGCGCCGACGGCGACGGCGCGGACGTGCGCGACGGCGTGGAGATCGTGCCCGCCGGCGGCACCTGGCCACCCCCAGCCCTCGCCGCCGCCCGCCGGGCGGTGACGGAGTGGTCCGGGGTGGACGATCGCGCCGCCGACGAGGTCGTCGCCTACCTCGCCGCCGCGCTCGCCCAGCTCGGCGTGCTGCCCACCAAGTCACAGCTCGTGCTCGAGCGGTTCTTCGACGACACCGGCGGGATGCAGCTCGTCGTGCACGCCCCCTTCGGGGCGCGGGTCAACCGCGGCCTCGGGCTCGCGTTGCGCAAGAAGTTCTGCCGCAGCTTCGACTTCGAGCTGCAGGCGGCGGCCAACGACGACGCCGTCGTGCTCTCGCTCGGGCCGCAGCACTCCTTCCCGCTCGAGGAGGTCACCCGCTACCTCGCGCCGCAGACCGTGCGCGACACCCTCGTCCAGGCGGTGCTGCCGACGCCGATCTTCACCAGCCGCTGGCGCTGGAACCTCGGCCGCTCGCTCGTCTCCCCCCGTTACCGGGGCACCCGCCACCTCCCGCCGGCGATCCAGCGGATGGAGGCCGACGACCTGATGGCGGCGATCTTCCCCGCCCTCGCCGCCTGCCAGGAGAACGCCGGCGGCGGCCCGATCGAGATCCCCGACCACCCGATCGTGCGCCAGACCCTGGCGGACTGCCTGAGCGAGGCGATCGACCTCGAGGGCGTCACCGGGCTCGTGCGCGGGCTTCGCAACGGGGAGATCGCGGCGCGTTGCGTCGACGTCCCCGAACCGTCGTTGCTCGCCCACGAGATCATCTCCGGCCGGCCCTACACCTACCTCGACGACGCGCCACTCGAGGAGCGGCGCACGCGGGCGGTGTCGTTGCGGCGGGGCATCCCGCTCGAGGCGCACGACCTGACGACGCTCGATCCCTCGGCGGTGGCCGAGGTCAGCGCCGAGGTGGCCCCCGACCCCCGCGACGCCGAGGAGCTGCACGAGCTGCTGTGCTCGGCGCTGCTCGTCGCCCCCGATCCGCGCTGGGGCGAGCTGTTCGAGCGCCTCGTCGCCTCGGGCCGGGCGATGGCCGTCACCCCGCCAGCCGGCGCGCCTACCGCCGGCGCGCCGCCAGCCGGCGGCTCCACCGCCGCTTCGCTGCGCTGGTGCGCCACCGAGCGCCGCGCCGCCGTCGGTGCGCTGTGGCCCGGCGCAGCCTTCGACCCCGACCACCCCCTGCCGCCGGCGCTGGCGTCCACCGCCGCGCCGGACGCCTCCGAGGCGCTCGTCTCCGCCCTGCGCGGGCAGCTCGAGCTGACCGGGCCGATCGAGGCGGTCCAGCTCGCCGCCCGCCTCGGCGGCAGCATCTCGCCGGCGGCGGTGCTGAGCGCGCTGGCGGTGCTGGAGCGGGAGGGCTCGGTGTTGCGGGTCGGCGAGGACCGGTGGTGCGCGCGGCGCCTCGTCGCCCGAATCCACGCCCGCCAGCGTGACCGCGAGCGCGCCCGTTACCAGCCCGTGACGACGCAACACTTCATGCGTTTCCTCCTCCGCTGGCAGCACGTTTCCGCGGGACACGCGCCGCCGGGGTGCACGGGCTCGCCGAGGTGATCGGCCAGCTGCAGGGGGTCGAGGCGCCGATCGGCGCCTTCGAGGAGTCGATCCTGCCGGCGAGGGTCCAGGGTTACCAGGCGCACCTGCTCGACGAGCTCGCCGCCAACGGCGAGCTCGCCTGGGGGCGGCTGAGCCCGCGGCCGGAGGTCGAGGGCGAGGTACGGCGCGCCGCCGCCGTGCCGTCCCGGGCGACGCCGGTCACCCTCGCCCGCCGCGGCGACCTCGACTGGCTGCTCTCGGCGGTGCGCGGCGACGCGTCGCTGCCCGACCCCGGACCCGGACCGGCAGCCGACGTGCTGGAGGCGTTGCGTGAGCGCGGGGCGCTCTTCTTCGCCGATCTGTGCGAGCTCACGGGGCGTCTTCCGACCGAGGTCGCCGAGGGGCTGTGGGACGGTGTCGCCCGCGGCCGGGTGACCTCCGACGGCTTCGGCGCGGTGCGGGCGTTGCTCTCCGGCCGCTATCGCGAGGTTCGCCACCGGCCGACCGGGTCGTTGCGGCGCGGCTGGTGGCGGACCGGAGCCGCCGGCTTCGCGACCGGTCCGTACGGCCAGGGACGAGCCGAGAGCGCCGGCCTGGCGCCGAGGCGACCGGTCGCCGGCGGTCCCGGGTTCACCGCCGGTGGGCCGGCCGACGCGGGCAGGCCCGTGCGCCGGCCGGTCCCGGCACGCGCCGTGCGGCCGGCGCTCGCCGGCGGCCGGTGGTCGGTGCTCGAGTGGGCGCCGGCTTCCGCGTTCGAGCGCGAGGACCTGGCAGAGGCCGTGGCGATGCAGCTGCTCGGTCGCTGGGGTGTCGTCTTCCGCGACCTCGCGATCCGCGAGGCCTGGTCGGTGCCCTGGCGCGACGTGCTGTTCGCGCTCCGCCGGCTCGAGGCACGCGGCGTCGTGCGCGGCGGCCGGTTCGTCGCGGGCCTCTCCGGCGAGCAGTACGCCCTCCCCGAGGCGCTGGACGCGCTGCGGCGCGTCGTCTCGACGCCACTCGGCGGCGAGATCGTTCGGCTGTCGGCCGCCGATCCGCTCAATCTCACCGGGATCGTCCTCCCGGGCCCGCGCTTGCCGGCGTTGCGTGGCGGGGTGCTGCTGCTCGTCGACGGCGTGCCCGCCACTGGAGAGGACCACTCGGCCCGGCCGGCACGACGGGGCCGGCGGCAGCCCGAAGCCTCGGCTCGCTGACCCTCGTCGCGCAAGCAACGCGACGCCGGCCGGCAGCTCGCCGACCACGCAGCACGGCCGCTCGCCGCGCCGACCTTACAGGTACTCGCGCACCCCGGCCTCGTGGGTGACGTCACGCAGCTGGGTGGCGAGGTCGCCCGTGAAGGCGTCGCCCATCTTGCCCCACCGCATCGTCGGTAGGACGGTCCGGCGGCGTGCGTCCTCGAGCAGGAGGGCCAGACCTGCGTACAGCGCCGTCACGGCGAGCAGCAGGGTCAGCGCACCGGCGGCGATCTCGACGTTCTTGCCGCCGTAGACGAGGTAGACGCCCGACAGCACGAACGCCGGCAGGCCCGTTATCGGGACCAGTGCGAGGGCGAGCTTCTGGATGCCGGAGGCGATCAGGCAGCAGATCACCGCGCCGAGCGCGAAGTACCAGATGCCGAGGGTCTCCAGTCCGTCCCGTGGCGAGGTCACGTCGACGATCGCGGTGACGAGCCAGACCCCCGCAAAGGTGATCATCAGCGTGGCAGCGATGACGTCGCGGCCCGGGATGGCGGCGATCCCGGCGATCAGCTGGGCGACGACCGTGGCGAAGAGCAGGATGCCGATCGCCTTGGAGGCGCTCACCGGGAGCAGCCCGACCAGCTGGACCCCCGTGATCGTGGCGGCGGCGGCGAGGCCGAAGAAGCCAAGTGGCAGGCCCGACGCGATCGGTCGCAGCACGACCGTCGCCGGCACGCCGTTCACGTAGGCGGCTCGTGATGGGAGGGAGGGCGCGGAGGGGATCGGTGCCGGGAGGGGGCCGTTCGCGCCGAGGCCGGCGCCCACGGCGACCGGCGGGGCGGTGCCGACGACGCCCGGCGCACTCAACGCCTGGTCCAGCGGGGCCCGTGGGACTGCGGAGACCGCCCTGACGGACGCGTCGGAATCTCCGGCGAGCCACGACGGATCCTCGGCGATGGGGTCGGGGCTCGCCAATGATCATCCTTTCGCCTTGCACGGGGGCTACCCCTCACCCGCCGAGGCCATTCGTCGGTCGACGGCGCGCAGCGCACCCGAGAATCGACCCGGACCGCGCGACACGTCGCCGATATATCGCGATACTCTCTCGATGAGTCGGTCGGACCGGACGCAGGCAGCTGAGCTACCCGCCGCAGGCAGCCGGGTCCCGCCCGCCAGGTCCTGTCGGACCGGGCCCGCGGAGTCGACCGCGAACCGATACGACCAGTGGACACAAGGAGAAACCCAGATGAGATACGGACCACACGACCAAGGACAGCCGCGCCGCCACGGACACGGGCACGGCCACGACCACGGATACGGCCCCGGGGAGGGCTTCGGCGAAGGACGCCGCGGCCATCACGGCCCGTTCGGCGGCGGCGGGGGCTGGTTCGGCCCCGGCTTCGGACCGAAGGGGCGTGGCGGCTTCGGCCCGCCGCCTTGGGTGCGTGAGCGCTTCGGCCCCGGAGGGGGCCGGGCACGCCGCGGCGACGTGCGCTTCGCACTGCTCGCGTTGCTCGCCGAGCGGCCGATGCACGGCTACGAGATGATCCAGGAGCTCGACACCCGCACCGACGGCGCGTGGCGACCGAGCCCGGGCTCGGTGTACCCGACGCTGCAGCTGCTCGAGGACGAGGGGCTGGTGAGCGCGTCGGAGGTCGACGGGCGCCGCACCTTCGCCATCACCGACGCCGGTCGGCAGGTCCTCGCCGAGCGCGGCGACCGCCTGCCGCCGTGGGAGGAGGTCACCGCCGGGCTCGACCCGTCGATCTTCCGCCTCGGCGACGAGGTGCGCCAGCTGCTCGGCGCGGCGTTCGAAGTCGGGCGCAACGGCACAGCGGAGCAGCGCCAGCAAGCCGAGGCGATCGTCGCCGAAGCCCGCCGGCGCCTCTATGGCATCCTCGCCACAGAGGCATGATGCCCCGACGTTGACGCCCGAAGTTCGTGGTCGTCGACGTACCTCAGCGGTGGCTGGCCCGGCCGGCCGGTTCCCTTCGGCGCCGGCCGGCCGATTCGCGCCGCCGCCGCCCTCGTCCCCCGGGGCGCAGCCCATGAGACCTGCCAGGGGGCCTTCGGCCCTGGCGCCACGGGCGGACACGCCGCGAGACTGGCGGCGTGACCCTACCCTGGTCACGGGTATCACGATCCCCCCGGGTGAGCGCGTCCAGGCATCACGGCGCGACGAGGAGGAGCAGATGCAGGCAAAGGGAGAACCGGTGGCCGAGCAGCTGTCGAGCGCGGAGTGCCTCGAGGTCCTCGAGCGCAACGATCTCGGCCGCCTCGCCGTGGTCCTCGACGACGGCCAGCCCGACCTGTTCCCCGTCAACTACGTCCTCGACGGCAACCGCGTCGTGTTCCGCTCCCTCTCCGGCACCAAGCTCGACCACGCCGCGCTCGCCAAGGTCGCCTTCGAGGTCGACGAGCGCGACGAGCACAGCGCGGTGAGCGTGGTGGTCAAAGGGGTGGGTCGGGAGATCACGACGGCGATGGACCCCGAGTCCGAGCGCCAGCGCGAGCTCGAGCTCGAGACGCCCCTCGAGGGCGACCACTGGGTGCGCATCGTTCCGGCGCAGATCACCGGGCGCCGCCTGTACGGTCCCGGCGCCGGGCGCGGCGACTGATCGACGGGGTGGGCGGGGGCGCATGCGCGCCCGCACCCAGCAGGATCGACCAGCGCAGTTCAGGGAAAGGATCGAGTGTGACGACCACGACGGCCCCTGACAGCGACGAGCAGCGCAGGCACGAGCGTGGTCCGCTGGACCCCGACGAGCTCGACCGGATCGACGCCTGGTGGCGCGCCGCCAACTACCTGTCCGTCGGCCAGATCTACCTGCGCGCTAACCCGCTGCTCAACGAGCCGCTCTCGCCCGACCACGTCAAGGCGCGCCTGCTCGGCCACTGGGGCACGACGCCCGGCCTCAACCTCGTCTACGCGCACGCCAACCGCGTGATCAAGCGCAACGGCTTGAGCGCCATCTTCGTCTGCGGCCCCGGTCACGGCGGACCCGCCGTCCTGGCGAGCACCTGGCTCGAGGGGAGCTACTCCGAGATCTACCCGCACATCGGTCGCGACGCCGCGGGGATGGAGCGGCTGTTCCACCAGTTCTCCTATCCCGGCGGCGTCCCGAGCCACGCGGCGCCCGAGACCCCGGGCTCGATCAACGAGGGCGGCGAGCTCGGCTACTCGCTGCTGCACGCCTACGGCGCCGTGCTCGACGACCCCGACCTCGTCGCCTTCTGCGTGATCGGCGACGGCGAGGCCGAGACCGGGGCGCTGGCGACGAGCTGGCACTCCAACAAGTTCCTCAATCCCGCCCGGGACGGGGCCGTCGTGCCGATCCTGCACCTCAACGGGTACAAGATCGCCGGGCCGACCGTGCTCGCCCGCATCTCCGAGGGCGAGCTGCTGGCCTTGCTCGAGGGGTACGGCTACCACCCGATCGTCGTCGCCGGCGACGACCCCGCTGTCGTGCACCAGGCCCTCGCCGCCGCGTTCGACGACATCGTCGATGAGATCGGCGCGATCCGGCGCCATGCCCGCCGGCCCGGCGGCCCGGGCGTCGCCAGGGCCGAGCGCCCGACCTGGCCGATGCTCGTGTTGCGCACGCCGAAGGGCTGGACCGGTCCGCACGAGGTGGACGGCCTGCTCGTCGAGGGCACCTGGCGGGCCCACCAGGTGCCGCTCGACGCCGTGCGGACCAACCCCGAGCACCTCGCCTGCTCGAGTCCTGGATGCGCAGCTACCGCCCGCGGGAGCTGTTCGACGGGGACGGTCGCCCGGTGCCCTCGATCCTCGATCAGGCTCCCGAGGGCGACCGGCGGATGGGCGCCAACCCGGCGGCCAACGGCGGGCTGGTGCTCGTCGACGCTCGACCTGCCGGATTTCCGGGACTACGGCGTCGAGGTCGGCGCGCCCGGCGTGCAGTCGAGCGAGACGACCCGCGTGCTCGGGACGTGGCTGCGCGACGTCATGCGCGCCAACTCCGACCGCTTCCGGGTGATGGGCCCGGACGAGACGGCCTCCAACCGCCTCGAGGCGCTGTTCGAGGTGACCGACCGGGTGCTGCTCGGCGAGCACCTGCCGACCGACGAGCACGTCTCGGCGGGCGGGCGGGTGATGGAGGTCCTCTCCGAGCACTGCTGCCAGGGCTGGCTCGAGGGCTACCTCCTCTCGGGCCGGCACGGGCTGTTCAACTGCTACGAGGGGTTCATCCACATCGTCGACTCGATGTTCAACCAGCATGCCAAGTGGTTGGAGACGTCGCGTCAGCTGCCATGGCGGGCGCCGGTCGCCTCGCTCAACTACCTGCTCTCGAGCCACGTCTGGCGCCAGGACCACAACGGCTTCTCGCACCAGGATCCTGGTTTTGTCGATCTCGTCGTCAACAAGAAGGCGGAGGTGGTGCGCGTCTACTTCCCGCCGGACGCCAACTGCCTGCTGTCGGTGATGGACCACTGCCTGCGCAGTCGCGACTACGTCAACGTCGTGATCGCCGGCAAGCAGCCGACGCTCGACTGGCTGAGCATGGACGAGGCCGTCGACCACTGCACGCGGGGCATCGGCATCTGGCCCTTTGCCAGCAACGACCAGGGCGGCGAGCCCGACGTCGTGCTCGCCTGCTGCGGCGACGTGCCCGACCCTCGAGACCCTCGCGGCCGCGGACTTCCTGCGGCGCAACCTGCCCGAGCTGCGCATCCGGGTCGTCAACGTCGTCGACCTGATGCGCCTGCAGCCCGAGGTCGAGCACCCCCACGGCCTGCCCGACGCCGAGTTCGACGCGCTGTTCACGACGAACCGACCGGTGATCTTCGCCTACCACGGCTATCCCTGGCTGATCCATCGCCTCACCTACCGGCGCCACAACCACGCCAACCTGCACGTGCGCGGCTACAAGGAAGAGGGCACCACCACGACGCCGTTCGACATGGTGATGATGAACGACCTCGACCGGTTCCACCTCGTGATGGACGTGATCGACCGGGTCCCGGGGCTCGGCGTCGCGCCGCCGAGCTGCGCCAGCACGGCGACGGACCTCCGCGCCGAGGCGCGCCGCTACACGCGCGAGCAGGGCGAGGACCTGCCCGAGATCTCGGACTGGACCTGGCCCGCCTCCGACCGCGGGCCCGCCGGCGCAGCGCGCAGCTGAGCAGCGCGGAGCTGATCAGCGCCGGCGACTCACCCCGTAGCGTCGATCCGCGAGCTCCGTGCGCGTCCTCACCGTCAACGCCGGCTCGTCGAGCCTCAAGCTCGCCGTCGTCGAGCACGGCACGGCGGTGGCGAGGGAACAGGCCGACCAGCCGCCGCGCGTGAGCTCGACGCGACCTGGCTCGGCGAGGCGCTCGGTCGCCTCCCCGCTCCCGACGCCGTCGCCCACCGGGTCGTGCACGGCGGGCGCCGCTTCACCGGGCCGGCGCTGCATCGACGGCGCGGTGCTCGCCGAGCTCGAGCGGCTGACCCCGCTCGCTCCGTTGCACCAACCGCCGGCCCTCGAAGCGATGCACCTCGTCGGTCGCCGGCTCAGCCAGCTGCCGGCGGTGGCGTGCTTCGACACCGCGTTCTTCGCTGAGCTCCCCGCAGAAGCGGCGACCTACGCCGTCCCCGAGGAATGGCGTGAGCGTCACGGCGTGCGTCGCTACGGCTTCCACGGCCTCTCGCACTGCTGGATCGCCGGCCAGGTCGGGGTGGGGCGGCGCCTGGTCAGCTGCCACCTCGGGGCGGGGGCCTCGCTCGCCGCCGTGCACGACGGCCGGCCACTCGACACGACGATGGGCTTCACGCCCGCCGAGGGTCTCGTGATGGCGACGCGGTGCGGCAACCTCGATCCCGGCGTCGGCCCGTACCTGTTGCGCCGCGGTGTCTGGCTCGACGAGCTCGAGCAGGGCATCGAGCTCGGTCGGAGGCCTGCAGGGCCTTGCCGGCACGGCGGACATGGTCGCCGTGCTCGCCGGCGCGGCCAAGGGTGGGGAGCGTGACGTGCTCGCCCGCGACGTCTATCTCCACCGCCTGGCTGCGCTCGTCTCGGCGATGGCAGCTGCGCTCGGAGGGCTCGACGTGCTGGCCTTCGCCGGCGGGGTGGGGGAGCACTCGGCGGAGGTGCGGGCGGCGACGGCGCAGCGCTGCGCCTTCCTCGGGCTCGAGCTGGACGACGACGGCCAACGAAGGCGTCGGCGCCGGAGGCGGCAGGGTGAGCGCAGCGACGAGTCCGGTGCTGTCGAGGTCGTGCCGGCGCGCGAGGACCTCGAGATGGCCCGCCAGGTCGAGCAGCTGCTCGGCCGCTGAGCGGAGGCGGCCGCTGGGCGGCCGCGCCGTCGCCGCGCCTCAGCGGGCTGCGGGCAGGTGCAGCGGCCTCGTCTCCCGGCCTTGGCGCAAGCGCTGGCGCTGCTCGTCAGTCGTGCCACCCCAGATGCCGAAGAGCGCGGGGTCTGCGAGTGCCTCGGCCAGGCAGGCGTCGCGCACCGGGCAGCGCCGGCAGATCGCCCGGGCGAGCGAGGAGCTCTGGCCGTCGGCAGGAAAGAACAGGCGCACGTCGCGGTCCCGGCAAGCGGCGAAGTCCTGCCACACCTTGGGCGCACGGTGGTCGTCCGGAATCCTCCGCTCGCTCGACATGCTCACCTCCTGCTCGGATCCTCGACCTGCTGCGGTCCTCGACGGCCTCAGTGTGCCCCGTCGAGCTGTGAGGTTTCTGAAGGCGAGATGAGAGCTTTCGGAGCTTCAACGGCGAGCGTTGCGCCCGAGCACCAGCGGCACCGGCCGTGGGTGAAGCAGCGCCGCTCGAGCGCTCAGTCCTGGCGGCGTACCCGCAGTGCGGGCTGCCCGAGGGATCGAGCCGGCACCGCCGGGCCGGTCGCCGAGCCGGCGAGCGAATCCGGGTCCTGCCCGCGGTCGGCCACCGCAGGGGCGTCGTCGTCCCTGCCCGGGGGAGGGCCTGCGGCGCCCGCACCCGCGGCGCCCGCACCCGGCGCCTCGACCCGCCAGGCGGGCGCATGTCGAGACAGCCACGACGACCGCACGGTTCCGGTGACCATGCTGCGCAACGCCGGCGGATGGGTGATCGCGAACAGGATGTGGCCGACGACGACCACGATCACGGCGAGGGCGAACCAGTCGTGGACGAAGGTCGCTCCCGTGCGCCAGCTCACCGCGAAGAAGTTGCCCCACCGCAAGATGAGGCCGGTGACGAGCAGGACCGTGAGCAGCGAGCCGATCCCGAAGGTGTTGAGCTTCTGGCCCGGATTGAACTTGCCGATGGATTCCCGACCCGAGCGGCCGAGCGTGCGCAGCCATCTCAGCTCGGGACGTGAGAAGCGGTTCATCGATTTGAGGTCGGTGCGCAGCTGCCGTCCCCACGGCCCGGCCACCGCGGCGACGAGCGGGAAGAAGATGGCGATCCCGGCGTAGACGTGGATGTCCTCGATCAGCAGGCGGCGCCCGACGGCGACGCTGAGGGAGGGGATGTACAGGATCACGCCGGTGACGCTCACGGTGAGCACGAGGAGCGCCGTGAGCCAGTGCGTCGCCCGCTCGACGCCGTCGAAGCGCCGGACGCGGCCCTCAGCTGTCGAGCCGCGCACCGTGGTACCCGTTCGATGCGCCGATCCAGGCCTCGACGTCGTAGCCCTCCTGCTCCCAGAAGCCGGGCACGGCGTCCTCGACCACCGAGATCGAGCTCAGCCACTTGATCGACTTGTAGCCGTACATCGGCGCGACGTACAGCCGCACCGGGCCGCCGTGCTCGGCGGGTGATCGGGGCGTCGAGCATCTCGTAGGCGACGAGCACGTCCGTGCGATGCGCCTCCTCCATCGTGAGGCTCTCGGTGTAGACGCCGTCGAAGGAGGTGAACTCGACTGCGTGCGCCCCGGCCTTCGGTCGGGCCATGTCGATGAGGTCGCCGAGCAGCACACCCGCCCACTCGACGCCTGGCACGACCCAGCCCGTCACGCACTGGAAGGGCTTGACGAGCTCGGTCCGCGGCAGCGACCGCAGCTGGTCGTAGGACAGCGTCATCGGCCGCTCGACCAGCCCGCCCACCTTCAGGGTGTAGCGGTCGGGCGCGATCCAGGGATAGTTGTTCGTGACGGTGTAGATGCGGAAGCGGTCGGCGCCGGGGATGAGCGCGCCGAGCCCGCTGCCGTTGGTGTTCGTCACGCCCGACAGGAGCGACCCGACCCCCTTCTGCAGCTCTTTTCCGAAGACGACGCCGAGGGCGCCAGCAGCGCACACCCCGAGGAACAGGCGCCGGCCGATCGGCGACCCGGCCTGCGCGGGGGTGCCGCCGGTCTCGGGACTCGGGTCGGAGCCGTTCCGCCGGGTTGCAGCGATGCTCGCCGGGTAGCGCCGCCCACCCCTCGTCGCGGGCGCCCGCGCCGCAACGTCGCCGTCGCTCGGTGCCCACTCCGTGCCGACCGGGCGTGCCTGCGAACCGGCCGGCGTTCCCCCGGCGACGTTGGTCCCGGACTGTTCGCTGGCTTCGTCTCTCGTCATCGTCTGTGGAGACGCCGAGCGGACCGATTCGATTGCACATTGACCATCGGCGATGCCGCCGGCCGCCACCGAGAGGGGTGATCTGCTCGAGGGCTCACAGCGATCTCACGTTCAGCCGGGACACGACGGCGGGCAGCTGCACGGCCGGCATCCGAGCGGCGACGAGCATCGAGTGCTTGCCCGCCGGTGCGTTCATGCACCACAACCCCACCCCGCCCCGGGTCGCCATCCACGCGCTCGGCGACGAGCCGTGCATGACGCGGGAGGCGTCGGGCATCCTGAAGGGCTTCTCCGAGACGGCGACGACGGTGAGGATGCCCTCGACGCGGTACGCGCCGATGACGACGGGCTGACCGGCGAGGACCAGGTGCTCGGTGCCGTGCGAGAGGGCGAGGCGCTCCGGCGCACCCCCGTTCGACGTCGCCATCGCGGCAATGGCACTCACCACGGGGGGGTCGTCGACATGTCCGGTGGAGCCGAGCGTCGCCGCCAGCCCCGCGGCGAGCCCGGCGACGAGCAGGCACGCTGCGGCCACGAGCACCGGCAGCCGCCGCCGGGGACCGGCCGGCGCGCCGGTCCTGGCGGCTGCGACCCGTGTCCCGGCCGTTTGCTCCGCTTCGGCAGCGAGCTCGACGGCGAGGCGCACGCGGTCGGTCAACCCGGGCGGGGCGGACACGCGCAGCTGCTCGAGGGCGAGCCGTCCGGCGCGGTCCTCCTGGACGGCGAGCCAGCAGGACCCGCAGGAGAGCAGGTGCTGGTCGAGCGCGTTGCGCTCCTCGCCACTCACCTCGCCGGCGAGCAGGGCGATGACGAGCTCCTCAGAGCAGGTCACGGTCCGCTCCTTCTTCGACGAGCAACCTCGCCAGGCGTCGCCGCCCGCGGTGGGCGCGCGGCCAGCACGGTGCCCCGGGGGCACCCGAGCAGCTCGGCCACCTCGCTCGCCGTGTGGCCGGCGAGATCCATCAGCACGATGGCCTGGCGCTGCTCCTCCGGCAGGCGCGCGAGGACCCGGGTCACGACATCACGGCTGAGCCGCGCCTGGACGGCGGCGAAGACGTCGTCGACGGTGTCGCTGCCCGGCGCCCGCCCGGCGCGTGCCGGGCGACCCGTCTCACCGCCGCTCCCGGCGGGGCCTCGGGGGGACGCCGCGTCCGCACCCGGGTCGGCGCTGAGCAGCTCGCGCGGGCGGCGCGACCGCCGGCGCCAGTCGGAGCGCACGAGGTTGAGGCAGATCGCCACGAGCCACGATCGCGTGCTCTCGCCCCGGTGCCCGTCGAACGCGGCGTAGGCGTGCAGGTAGGTCTCCTGCACGAGGTCGTCGGCCAGCTGGGGGTCGCCACCGGCGTGGCGGGCGACGCGGTAGACGGCATCGAGGTGGGGCAGCGTGGCGTCGAGGAAGGCTTGATGACCCGCGGATCGATCTCGCGCGGCGCCGCCCGGTGTCGCCGGCTGGTCCACGTGACGCCCTCCCCGCGTGCCGCCTGTGCTCCCACACTAGGAGGAGACGCACGGGTCGCCCTCGTGATTGCGTGGCGCCGCCGCCCGCCGCCCGCCGCCGTTACTGGCGGAGCTGGGCTCGGCGAGCTCGCAACAGCTCGGCCACGGACCAGGCCTGGAACGGGCAGCCGGTGGCGAGATGCGGTGCGTCGCCCTCAGCCGTCTCGGACACCGACCCGAGCCCCCACTCGCCGAGGTGCGCGACGAGCCCGTCGAGCAGCCCCGCCGTGTCACGCCCGGTACGTCGCGCCGCATCGCAGAAGGGCCCGACCAGCCACGGCCACACGGTCCCCTGGTGGTAGGCGCGGTCCCGGGCGGACTGGTCGCCGCGGTGGCGCCCGAGGTAGGCCGGGTCGCCGGGGTCGAGCGAGCGCGGACCGAGCGAGGTGAGCAGCCTCCAGCAGGCGTCGACGACGCGCCCGTCCTCGAGCGGCCCGCGTGGCAGCGAGGCGGCGAGCAGCTGGTTCGGCCGCAGGGATGCGTCGTCGCCGCCGCCCGGGACGTCGACGACGTCGTACAGGCCGAGCCCGTTCGGGCGCCGGAACCGCGCCGCGAACGAGCGTCGCGCCCGCCGCTCGAGCTCGTCGAGGCCCCCGCCGGGCAGAAGGGCACGCCGGCGCAGCGCAGCGAGCGTCGCCAGGGCGTTGATGAACAGGGCGTTCACCTCCACCGCCTTGCCGTGCCGGGGTGTGACCGGGACACCGTCGACCCGGGCGTCCATCCAGGTCGGCGCCACGCCCGGGGCGCCGGCGACGAGGAGGCCGTCGGCCGGATCGACGCCGATGCCGAACGCGGCTCCGGCGGCGAGGCGCCGCAACAGGCCGAGGAGCGGCTCCGCGAGCTCGGCGGCCAGGTCCTCGTCGCCGCTCCGCTCGACGTGGCGGCCGACGGCGTGCACCAGCCACAACGGAGCGTCGACGGAGTTGCGCTCGGGGGAGGCGGCGTCGCCGGTGTTCACGAGCAGGCCGCCCTCGAGCGAGCCGGCGGTCGCCGCCAGCAGCTCGCGACCCTCGCCGATGCGCCCGGTCTCGAGGAACAGGCCCTCGTAGCTCGTGAGCGTGTCGCGCGCCCAGGCGCCGAACCACGGGTAGCCGGCGACGACCGAAGGTGGCGACGCCGTGACGAAACGATCGGCGGCGAGCACGAGCGTGCGGTCGGCGTCGTCGCCGGCTCCGGCTCCGGCTCCGGCGCGGGTGAGCAGCGAGCGTGCCCGGGCGCGGGCGGCTGCGCCCAGCCCGGGCGGAGGTGGCTCGTCGAGCGGTCCGGCGAAGGCCTGCACCGTGCACCGCTGCCCGGAGGCGAGCTCGGCGGCGAAGGTGCCGGCGAACCACAGGTCCTCGCTGTCGGGCAGTCCGCGCTCGGATTCGACGCGGTAGCGCGCCCCGCGGTACCAGCGACCGTCGGGCGAGTAGAGCGGGCCGCTCACCCGGTAGGCCTGCTCGAACACGAAACCGTCGCCGGTGCGCTCCACCGTCGGTTCCCCGCTCTCGAGCCGCTCGCCGTTGGCGTCGCGCCAGGTGCACAGCGCGCCGAGCTCGAGCCTCGCCGGCTCCGCGGCCCGCAGCAGCGTGTAGGAGGCCTCGACCGCGGCGCGGCCGTGCGCCATCGCCAGCTCCATCTCGATCAGCACGTCGCCACAGGCGTAACGCCAGTTGGGCAGGCCGTCGCGGAGGGCGAAGGACTCGAGGCGCACGTAGCCGTCCGGGTCGACCACGCCGCCTGACCACTCGTGGCACCCGAGGCGCAGGCGTCGGTCGCCGACGACCAGCACGGGGTCGAGCGCGGCCAGCCCGAGCCGGCGACCGTCTGGCGGGGCGGTCGCCACCACGAGCAGGCCGTGGTAGCGCCGTGTGCGAAGGCCGGCGACGGTCCCCATGGCGAACCCGCCGAGCCCGTCGCTGAGCAGCCACTCCCGGCGCGAGGCCGCCTCGAGGTCGCCGCACACCTGGCGGCCGAAGGCGATCTCGTGCAGCGATCCCGGCGCGCTCGACGTCATCCTGCGCCGCGTGGGGTTGTGCGACAGACTGGGCGGCGTGGCCGACGCCGAGCGGGACCGACTGGACGAGCCCTCCGGTGCGTGGCGCACCTGGGGCCCGTATCTCGCCGAGCGAGCTTGGGGCACCGTACGCGAGGACTACAGCCCGGGCGGCGACGGCGTGGGAGTACCTGCCGCACGACCACGCACGGTCGCGAGCCTATCGATGGAGCGAGGACGGGCTCGGGGGCATCTGTGACGACCACCAGCTGTTCTGTTTCGCCTTCGCCTTCTGGAACGGGCAGGATCCGATCCTGAAGGAGCGCATCTTCGGGCTGACGGGCAACGAGGGCAACCACGGCGAGGACGCCAAGGAGTACTGGTGGTACCTCGACTCGACCCCGACGCACTCCTTCATGCGCTGGCGCTACCTGTACCCGATCGGCGCCTTTCCCTACGAGGACCTCCTCGTCGAGAACCGCCGCCGGTCCAAGCACGACCCGGAGTACGAGCTCGTCGACACCGGCGTGCTCGACGGCGGTCGCTTCTTCGACATCACCGTCGAGTACGCCAAGGCCGATCCGGAGGATTACTGCATCCACCTCACCGTGCGCAACGCCGGGCCCGAGGATGCCGTGCTGCACGTCCTGCCCACGCTCTGGTTCCGCAACAACTGGTCCCTCGGCTACGGCGACCGGCGCCCGGAGATCGTCGCCGACGGGGCCGTGCTGCGCGCGCTGCACTCGGGTTGCGGGCCGCTCGAGCTCGCCGGCGACGGCGCACCGGTTCCCCTCGTGTGCGACAACGAGTCCAATGCCGAGCGCCTGTGCGGGCGTTCCCGGGCCGGCGTACCCGAAGGACGGGATCAACGACCACGTGCTGCACGGCGCGCCGACGGTGAACCCGGCGGGCACGGGCACGAAGGCCGCGCTGTGGTACCGCCTGGCGGTGCCCGCCGGCGGCACGGCCGAGATCCGCGTCCGGCTCGCGCGGCCGTCGGCCGACGGCGCGGCGCTCGAGCTCGGCGCCGGCTTCGAGCGCTGCCTCGCCGAGCGCGCCGCGGAGGCCGACGCGTTCTACGCCTCGGTGCTGCCGGCCGATCTCGACCTCGAGCGGGCGGCGATCGCCCGCCAGGCCTTCGCCGGCATGTTGTGGTGCAAGCAGCTCTACCACTACAACGTCACGCACTGGCTCGACGGCGATCCGGGCCAGCCCCCTCCGCCGCCGGAGCGCAAGGAAGGGCGCAACCACGAGTGGCGCCACCTCAACACCCTCGACGTGATCTCGATGCCCGACGCCTGGGAGTACCCCTGGTTCGCAGCCTGGGACCTCGCCTACCACTGCGCGACCCTTGCCTACGTCGATCCGGCCTTCGCCAAGGACCAGCTGCAATTGCTCGCCCGGGTCTGGCTGATGCATCCCAACGGCCAGCTGCCCGCCTACGAGTGGGCCTTCAGCGACGTCAACCCCCCGGTGCACGCCTTCGCCGCGCTGAAGGTCTTCAGGATCGACGGCTCGAAGGACTACGACTTCCTCGAGGCGATGTTCATGAAGCTGCTCATGAACTTCACGTGGTGGGTCAACCGCAAGGACGCCGCCGGCAACAACGTCTTCGAAGGCGGGTTCCTCGGCCTCGACAACATCGGCCCGCTCGACCGCTCCGCCGCGCTCCCCGTCGACGGTCTGCTCGAGCAGTCCGACGGCACGTCGTGGATGGCGGCCTTCTGCCTGCGCCTGTGGGAGATCGCGCTCGTGCTCGCCGAGCACGACCGCGTCTACGAGGACATGGCGGTCAAGTTCGCCGAGCACTTCACCTACATCGCCGACGCGGTGTACAGCCAGGGGCTGTGGGACGACGAGGACGGCTTCTACTACGACGTGCTGGCGCTCGCCGACGGCCGGCACGTGCCGCTCAAGGTGCGCTCGCTCGTCGGGTTGATCCCGCTCGCCGCAACGACCACGCTCGGCAAGGCGACCCTCGACCAGCTGCCGTGGTTCGCCGCCGAGTTCCAATGGTTTCTCGATCACAAGCCGGACCTGGCGATCCACATCTCGCGGACGAACCGCATCGGTGACCACGAGGGGCGGCTGTTCTCGATCGTCGACCCCGACCGCCTGCGCCGCCTGCTCGCCTACGTGCTCGACGAGGACGAGTTCCTCTCCCCCCACGGGCTGCGCAGCGTCTCACGGGTGCACCGCGACCACCCCTTCCACCTCGCAGTCGCCGGCATCGACGCGAGCGTCGACTACGAGCCCGGCGAGTCGACCTCAGGACTGTTCGGGGGGAACTCCAACTGGCGCGGGCCGGTGTGGTTCCCGATCAACTACCTCCTGATCGAGTCGCTGCGCAGCTTCCACCGCTACCTCGGCGACGAGTACACCGTCGAGATGCCGACAGGCTCGGGCCGCCACCTCACCCTCGAGCAGGTCGCCTCGGAGCTGTCCGACCGGCTGGTGCGGACGTTCTGCGACGACGCGCAGGGACGCCGGCCCGTGTTCGGGCCCTACGAGCTGTTCCAGCGCGACCGCACCCTGCACGACTGCCTGTTCTTCCACGAGTACTTCCACGGTGACGACGGGCACGGCCTCGGCGCCTCGCACCAGACGGGCTGGACAGGCCTCGTCGCGAACCTCATCATCGAGAGCTGATGGCGCGCAGTGGGCGGCCTGGCCACCGGAGCGGCTGATTGATGGCGACCGTGGAGCCGTTCCGCTACCGGGGATCGATCGCGCTCGTCACGGGCGCCTCCTCGGGCTTCGGAGCCGCTTTTGCCGAGCAGCTCGCTGCGCTCGGCTGCGACCTGCTGCTCGTCGCCCGTTCGGCCGGCGTGCTCGAGGAGCAGTCGACCCGGTTGGGGGAGCAGTACGGCGTGAGCGTCCGCCAGCTGCCCTGCGACCTCGCCGACCACGCCAGTCGTTCCGAGCTCGTCGCGCAGCTCGACAGCGTCACGGTCGACCTGCTCGTCAACAACGCCGGCATCGGCAGCCACGGGGCGTTCGCCGAGCTGCCCGACGAGCGTGAGATCGGCCAGATCGAGCTCAATTGCGTCGCCGTGGTCCAGCTCGCCCGTGCCGTGCTGCCGGGCATGCTGCAACGCCGGCGTGGCGGCATCGTCAACATGGCCAGCACGGCCGCGTTCCAGCCGACACCGACGATGGCGACGTACGGCGCGACCAAGGCGTTCGTGCTCTCGTTCTCGACAGCGCTCGCCGAGGAGTGCCGCAACAGCGGCGTGCGCGTGCTGGCGTTCTGCCCCGGGCCGGTGCAGACCGGCTTCGGCGGGGCGACGGGGGACTCGGTGTTCGCCAGCGCCTACTTCGCCAAGGCGCCGCGGCCCGAGCAGGTCGTCCCGCTCGCCCTCGAGGCGCTCGACCGCGGGCGGGCGATCGCCGTGCCCGGCCTCGCCAACCGGCTCGGCACGATCGGGAGCCAGCTCGCGCCGCGCACGCTCACGGCGCGAGCGGCGAGGCTGGTGATCAACCGGCCGTAGGCCCGGCCCGGCGCCGGCGGCCGGGGAGCCGCCGGCCGGGGAGCCGGCCGGCGCGCCTTGGCTACGATCGCGGCGCCGCGCCACGGCGTCACCCCGACGGGCGCCGCCCCGCGGCAGGACCTGGAGGCAGCCGATGCTCGTCGTGCGATTCCGCGATCCCCGCGAGCCCGAGGGGGAACCTCGCGTCGGCGTTCGCGTCGCGGATCTCGTCGTGCCGCTTCCGGTGCGGCACCTCGCCGAGCTCTGGGCGCTCCCGCTCGGCGAGCTGCGGAGGTTGCTCGACGACTCGGCGGACGCGCGCCCCGGCGTCGAGGCGAGCGAGCTTCGCCTGCTCGCGCCCGTCGACGGGCGGACAGAGGTGTGGGCTTGCGGGGTGACCTACCGGGTCTCGCGCGAGGCCCGGGTCGAAGAGAGCCAGCACGCGGCGACGGTGTACGAGCGTGTCTACGACGCCGACCGCCCCGAGCTGTTCTTCAAGTCGGCCGCCTGGCGGGTCGCCGGCGACGGCGAGGCGATCGCGGTGCGCGAGGACTCCACCCTCGACGTCCCCGAGCCCGAGGTCGCCCTCGTGGTCAACCGCTTCGGCGAGATCGTCGGGATGACCGCCTGCAACGATGTCTCCTCCCGCTCGATCGAGGGCGAGAACCCGCTCTACCTGCCGCAGGCCAAGATCTACCTCGGCAGCTGCGCGCTCGGCCCCGCGGTCGTGCCCTTCTGGGAGGTCGAGGACCCCTACGACGTCGCGATCGGGCTCGAGATCGAGCGCGCCGGCGCCACCGTCTGGCAGGGCGAGACGAGCACGGCGCAGCTCCACCGTCGCTACGAGCAGCTCGTCGAGCACCTCTTCCGAGCCGATCGCCACCCCGACGGCGCGGTGCTCTCCACGGGAACCTGCCTCGTGCCGGAGGCACCGTTCAGCCTGGAGCCGGGCGACGTCGTCCGGGTGCGGGTCGCCGGCGTCGGCACGCTCGTCAACCCGGTGGTGCGCGGCCTCGACGCGCTCGAGGCGTCGGCCTCGGCCGACCTTCGCGCCGCCCTCGGGAGCCCGGCCACGGCTGCGCAGGCTGCGTCGTGATCGCCAGCCTCGATGCCCGCAGCGGCGATGTCGTCGCCGACGTCGCCGAGGAGACCTCGGCCGCCGAGCTCGACGCGATCTGCCGTCGTGCGGCATCGGCCGCGGCGTCGCTCGACGCGCTCGGGCGGCGCGGCCGTGCCGAGATGCTCGCCTCGATGGCGGACTCGCTCGAGGAGCGGCGCAGCGAGGTCGTCGCCCTCGCCGACCGTGAGAGCGCCCTCGGACCGACGCGCCTGAACGGCGAGCTGACGCGCACATGCTTCCAGCTGCGCTTCTTCGGCGAGGTGCTCGGCGACGGCGCCTACCTCGAGGCGGCGATCGACCACGCCGGCGAGACGCCGATGGGCCACCGGCCGGACCTGCGCCGCATCCTGCGGCCACTCGGCCCGGTGGCGGTGTTCGGCGCGAGCAACTTCCCGCTCGCCTTCTCCGTGCCGGGCGGAGACACCGCGTCGGCGCTGGCGGCAGGGTGCCCCGTTGTCGTCAAGGTGCACGACGCCCACCCGGCGACCTCGGTCGCCTGCGCCGAGGCGTTGGCCGAGGGGGCGCGGCGCGCCGGAGCGGAGCTTCCCGTCGTGGCGCTCGTCTACGGCGAGCCGGCCGGGGTCGCTCTCGTCGAGCACCCCGCCATCCAGGCGGTCGGCTTCACGGGTTCTCTCCGCGGCGGGCGCTACCTGTTCGACGTGGCGAGCAGGCGAGCTTCGCCGATCCCGTTCTACGGCGAGCTCGGCGCGCTCGAACGCCGTGGTCGTCGGCCCGGCGGCTGCCGCGGCGCGAGCCGAGTCGATCGCCTCCGGCCTCGCCGCCTCGTTCAACCTCGGCGTCGGGCAGTTCTGCACCAAGCCGGGGCTGGTGCTGCTGCCGGCGGGCGGCGCCGGCGACGCGGTGCGTGACGCCCTCACGGCCGCCGTGACGGCGCTCTCCGCCGGGCCGATGCTGAGCGAGCGCATTGCCACCGCCTACCGGGTCGGGTCAGGTGCGCTCACGTCGCTCGAGGGCGTGCGGGCCCTTGCCCGAGGCGTCCCGCCCGAGAGCGGCACCGGCTGGTGGGGTGTTCCCCTGCTGCTCGAGGCCGAGCCGGCGGCGCTCGAGGGCGCGCTCGGCGAGGAGTGCTTCGGGCCCGTGCTCGCCGTGATGCGCTACGCCGACGCCGACGAGCTCGCCCGCCTGCTCGATCGCCTGAGCCCGGCGCTCACCGCGACGGTGCATGCCGACCCGCCCGATCGCGAGATCGTCGGCCCCGTGCTGGAGCGGCTGAGCGCCAAGGTGGGCCGGGTCGTCTGGAACGGCTACCCGACGGGCGTCGCCGTGGCGTGGGCGATGCAGCACGGCGGCCCCTACCCGGCGAGCACCGACCCGCTGCACACCTCCGTCGGCGCGGCGGCGATTCGCCGCTTCTTGCGCCCGGTCTGCTACCAGGACGTGCCCGAGCAGTTCCTGCCGCCCGAGCTCGTCGACGTGCCCGCCGCCGAGCACGCCGTGCCGCGCCGCGTCGACGGCCGGCTGGACCTGCCGGCGTGAGCCGAGCAGCAGGGCTTCAGAGGTAGGGAGGTAGGGAGGTCCGATGGAGCAAGCCGCATTCGTCATCGGCGCGCCGGTGTCCTGCAGCGACGGGCCGTGCGGCGAGCTGCACAAGGTCGTGCTCGACCCGGTGGCGCGTCGCTTGACGCATCTCGTCGTCGGCCCCGCCCGCGATCACGAGGGGTTCGAGGCGCGCCTCGTACCGCTCTCCCTGGCCGAGGTCTCCGGCGACGGGATCCGGTTGCGCTGCAGCCGAGGGGAGTTCGACCGGCTCGAGGCGGCTGTGGAGGAACAGTTCCTGCCTTCCGTCCCGGGCGAGGACGAGTGGGGCGGGCAGGGCGAGACGCTCAACCAGCCGTACTACGGGCTGGCGGGCGAGGGTGTCGGCGCGATGCCCTTCTTCGGCCCGACCGGGCTGGTGACGCCCGGCATGGATCAACCGCAGGAAGAGGTCTACGACCGGGTGCCCCTCGGCGAGGTGGAGGTGCGCCGCGGCGCCGAGGTGCACGCCAGGGACGGCAGGATCGGACGCGTCGAGGGCCTCGTCGTCGATCCCGCCGACGGCGGTGTGACCCACGTGCTGCTGCAGGAGGGGCACTTGTGGGGCAAGAAGGACGTGGCCGTGCCGATCCGTGCCGTCGAGGAGGTGCTCGACGACGAGGTGCGTCTGCGCCTGAGCAAGGACGAGGTGCGCGACCTGCCGCCCGTGACGCTTCACCGCCGGCGCTAGTCGCCAGCTCCCTACGGGCGTCCCGCCGAGATCCACTCCTCGACGCGGCTGTCGGCGATGCGGCGGGCGTTGGGCATGTTCGCCCACGCCCGGAAGCGCTCCTTCTCCTCGTCGTCGAGCTGGGAGAACAGCGTCTTTCGGTTCGCGGGGTCGCGCCGTGGCGGGGCGGGGCGTGAGGGCTGGCTGACCACCGGAGGCGCCGCGCGCCTGCCGGAGGTCTCGGCCGTGGCGATCTCGCTCAGGTGCTGCAACTGGTCCCGCACGTCGTCCACGTGGTTCTCGCAGACGAGCAGCAGGTAGTCACGCCCTTGCCAGCCGAAGCGCAGACGGTCGGTCGCGTCGGTCTCGCTCTCGTCGTCGGCGTAGCAGACGTCGCACAGCTCCTTGACCAGAGTTCGCGTCGGCAATGTGGCCCTCCTCGAGGCGACCCGTACGAAGAGCGCGCAGCCTACTCGCCCGCCTCTCAGCCGTCGGTGTCCCCCGCCTTCATCGCCGGGGTGAGCTGTGATGGCTTGGGGCTTCCCGTGAGCGTCGTCTCGGGGTCCACGGGCAGCAGCACGGGCGGGCGGGGAGCGGCGGCAAAGTCGAAGTCGCGGACGAGGTTCCCGAGGATCGCCTCGTCCTCGCGCACGGCGGGGCGCCGGTCGGGCCGGCCGTCGGTACGCGGGTCGAGGCGGGCGGAGTCGAGGAAGTCGTCCTCGATGAACTTGGCGTAGGCGTCGAAGCTGAGGATCTGATGGTCGACGTAGCCGCGCCTCGCGTACGGGCTGATCACGATGCCCGGTACGCGAAGCCCGTAGCCGTTGGCGTCGACGTAGGGCGGGACGACGCTGTCGTAGAAGCCACCCCAGTCGTCCCAGGTGAGGAAGATCGCCGTCGAGTCCCAGTCCTTGCTGCGCATCACGGCGTTCACGAGGCGGGTCACGTAGCTCTGGCCGTAGCTCACCGGGGAGGGGGGATGCTCGCTCACCGCGCCAGACGGGATCACCCACGACACCGCCGGCAGCGTCCCGGCCCTGGCGGCGGCGAGGAAGCGGCTCGTCGGCTGGATGTTCCCTTCCTGGTGGTCGTCCTTGACCGTCTCGAAGTACGGAAGCGGGTTCCAGATGCCCGGTGTGCGGGCGTTCTGCGCGACCGGGGCACAGGTGACCGCCGAGTCGTCTGCGCAGTCCGGCTGGGTGCCGCTCATCACGTAGTAGCGCCAGCTGACGTGGTGGCGGAACAGCAGGTAGGTGAGGTCCGTCCAGGCATAGTCCGGCCCCGGCGCGGCGCTGCCGCTGCCGCCGCTGCCGCCGCTGCCGCCGCTGCTGCTGCGCACGAAGTCAGGCGGCAGGGCCGGGTTCTGGAGGGCGTTCGTGCAGCTCATCGGGTTGCTCGTCGGGCAGGTCGCCGACCACTCCGAGACGAGGAAGAGGTGCGCCGGGAGGCTCCAGGAGGCATTCGGCTCGAACATGTGGTCCTGCAGCACGAAATCCTTGGCGTAGGTCCAGTAGTTCGGGATGTCGCTCTCGGTGTGGTAGCCCATCACGTCAGGGGTTGCGCTGGCCGAGCACTCCGGGTCGTCGGCGTTGAGGCACCCCTTCTTCGCGTCGAGCGCCTGGTTGACGAACCCGTCCATCCGGCCTCCGTCGATGTCGGCGCGCGCGTTGACGGCGCCGTGCGGCCCGCCGCCGTTGACGTCGGCGTGGTCCGGATACGGGCGCATGCAGCGGTGCCCCTTCCCCACCGGCAAGCAGACCTTCGGCTTGCCGTCGTGCATCGGGATCCCTTCCGCACCGGGGAAGGTCCCGAAGTAGTCGTCGAAGGAGCGGTTCTCCTGCATGATGACGATGACGTGGCGGATCTTGTGGATCGCCCCGGGCACGTTGTAGATCCCGCCCGGCCCCCCGATCGCGACCTGGCCGGGTGCGTGGGTGGAGGCGGTGACCGCGAGCGGCAGGGCGAGCAGCCCGCCGGCGACCAGGACGAAGGCGCCGGCGGCGATGAGCGGCCGGCGCCGGGCGGCGCGCCGGCCGCGGGAGGGGCGCGGGGGGTGAGGAAGGGTGACGTCCATGCGCGTCCAGTGTTGTGCCCGCAACAGCCGTGCGCCCATCACCTCGCGCAGCTGCGCCATGTTCCAGGTTGCGCGCGCGTTGTAGCGTGGTCCCGATACCCACAGCGTGCTCTCAGTTTCGCTCGCTACGACAGTGAGCCGCCGGAACCAGCGCCGCTGGAAGACGCCCCGACGAGCACTGGCGCGAGGATTGACGCGCCGCGACCATGAACCGAGGTTCCGGAATGACCACTGCCCACCGGCCTGCTGAGGAATCCCGCTCGGGGACCATCTCGCGGCGGCGGTTGCTCGGGGGGGCTGCGGGAGCCGTGGCAGCCGGTGGTCTCGGTGCGTTGGGCTCGGCAGTGGCTACGCCGCTCGCCGGCGCGACGGTCCGCCCGAGCGCCGGCGGCGCGCCGGCGGCTGCGGCTGTCACCACCGTGAGGAACCCGCCGGAGCCGGCGTTCACCTCCCGTCCCGACCTGCTGCCGCCCAAGCTGCAGGTCAGCGTCGTGCAGTCCGACACGGCGGCCGGGCTGATCCTCGTGACGCCGTCGGCGCTGCCCACGACGCGGGGCCTCGACGCGGCGAGCCAGGTCGCCGCCGGCCTCGGCCAGCCCGGCGTGATGATCGTCGACGAGCGCGGCGAGCTCGTGTGGTTCCAGCCGACCAGCGCGCTCGCCACCAACCTGCAGGCCCAGACCTTGGACGGCAAGCCCGTGCTCACCTACTGGGAGGGTGCCGAGTCGGGCGGGATGGGCTTCGGCACGGGCTACGTCCTCGACGCGACCTACCGCCGGATCGCCACGGTGAAGGGGGGCAACGGCGTCCAGGCGGACCTGCACGAGCTGCAGCTCACGCCCCAGAGCACGGCGCTCATCACCGGCTACGTCAAGCGCACCGCGGACCTGTCTGCGATCGGCGGCCCGAAGAAGGGCGTCGTCTGGGACAGCGTCGTGCAGGAGATCGACGTGAAGACCGGGAAGGTGCTGCTCGACTGGCGGAGCCTGGACCACGTGCCCGTGACCGCCACCAACGCCGGCCTCGCCTCGCAGGCCAAGGGAGGCTCGGGCCTCGGCACGGCCGCGGTGCCCTTCGACTATTTCCACGTCAACTCGGCAGCGCTCTACGGGCCGAACGAGATCATCCTCTCGGCACGCAACACGTGGGCGCTCTACCGCATCGACCGCCGGACGGGCAAGCTCCTCGCCCGCATCAACGGCCGCAGCTCGGACTACAAGATGGGCCCCGGCACCGGCTTCTACTGGCAGCACCACGCCCGGCTGGTCACCCCGGGTGTCCTCACGCTCTTCGACGACGGGGCGGCCCCTGCCCACGAGCAGCGCTCGCGCGGCCTGGTCCTGGCCGTGAACGACACCCGCGGACGGTCTCGCTGACGAAGGCCTTCGCCCACCCAGCGGGGCTGCTCACCCCCTACGAGGGGAGCATGCAGCTGCTCGGGGACGGCGGGGCGTTCATCGGCTTCGGCGGCCAGCCCTATTTCAGCCAGTTCGCCCCGAGCGGTGCCCTCGTCTACGACGGCCGCTTCCCGACCGGCGACCAGTCCTACCGCGCCTTCCGCTCGACGTGGGTGGCGACGCCGGCGGTACCGCCCGACGTTGCGCTGATGAACGACACGCTCGGGCAGACCGTGGTCTACGTCAGCTGGAACGGGGCGACGCAGGTGGCGAGCTGGCAGGTGCTGACCGGCACGAGCGCCTCCAGCCTCGCCGCGATCGCCACTGTCCCCAAGGCAGGCTTCGAGACCGCCATCTCGACGCGCCCCACCGGTCCCGTGCTCGCCGTCGCCGCGCTCGATGCGTCGGGCAAGCGCATCGGGCTCTCCAAGCCGGTTGCCGTCCCGCCCCTGCCCAAGCCGTAGTCGGACCCGTACCCGGGAGCTGCGATGGCCGAGCGCCACTACGACCTGGTCATCGTCGGCGCCGGCAGCGGCAACATGCTCCCCGGCGAGGAGCTCGCCGGCTGGCGGATCGCCGTGGTCGAGGCCGGCCGCTTCGGCGGCACGTGCCTGAACACCGGGTGCATCCCGTCGAAGATGCTCGTGCACACCGCCGACGTCGCCGAGGAGGTGCGCGGCGCGTGGCGCTTCGGCATCGGGGCGAGCTTCACGGGCGCGGACTGGCCGGCGATCCGCGCCCGCATCTTCTCCCGCATCGACCCCTTGCACGAGCAGGCGCTCGCCTACCGCCGGGCGAAGGGCGTCGAGGTGTTCCTCGGCGAGGCTCGCTTCGTCGGGCACAAACGCCTCGCAGTGGGCGACGACGTGCTCGTGGCGGAGCGCTTCGTGCTCGCCGCCGGGTCGCGTCCGCATGTTCCGGAGATCCCGGGCCTGGTGAGCGTCCCTTACCACACGTCCAACGACGTGATGCGGCTCGACACCTTGCCGGCGTCGATGATCGTCATCGGTGGCGGCTACGTCGCGGCCGAGATGTGCCACGTCTTCGGTGCGCTCGGCACCTCGGTGACGATCGTCGAGCAGTCCGAGCGGCTGCTCATGGCGCAGGACCACGAGATCAGCGCCCGATTCACCGAGATCTACGCCCGGCGCTTCGACGTGAGGCTCTCGACGATCGCGAGCGGGGTCGCCGCGGTCCGAAGCGGCGTGCGCGTCGAGCTCGCGTCCTCGGTGAGCGGTCGTGCCGGCGGAGCCGTCGAGGCCGAGGTGTTGCTCATGGCGACCGGGCGGGTTCCGAACAGCGACCGTCTCGACGTTGCGGCCACCGGGGTAGAGGTCGACGAGCACGGCCACGTCCGCACGGACCGCACCTACCGGACGAACGTGGAGGGGATCTGGGCGCTCGGCGACCTGAGCAACCACTCGCAGCTCAAGCACATGGCCAACGCCGAGGCCCGCCTCGTCCGGCGCAACCTGCTCGATCCCGACCACGCCCAGCCTCTCGGCTTCTCGGTCGTGCCCGCCGCGGTGTTCGCCGAGCCGCAGGTCGCCACCGTCGGCGCCACCGAGCAGCAGTTGCGTGGCGAGGGACGCCCGTTCGTCGTCGGCGTGCGGCCGTACTCCGAGACCGCGCACGGCTGGGCGCTGGCGGACACGACCGGCTTCGTCAAGGTGCTCGCCGACCCCTCGACGCGCCTGCTGCTCGGCGCCCACGTGATCGGACCGCAGGCCTCGACGCTGATCCAGCCGCTCGTGCAGGCGATCTGCCTGCACAACACCGTCGACGAGCTGGCGACGGGCGTGCTCTACCTCCACCCCGGGTTGAGCGAGGTCGTCGAGCAGGCCCTGCTCCAGCTTCTCTGAGCGGCCGGAGCCGCGACAAACTAGGGCATGCTCCGTCGCCTGTTCTCCGAGCCGGTCGCCGCCAAGGTGCCCGAGGTCACCGCGTTGTTCTGGGTCGTCAAGGTGCTCACCACCGCCGGCGGCGAGGCGGCCTCGGACTGGCTCGCCCTCGGCAGCCGGCTGGTGGCGGGGGCGATCGAGACGCTCATCCTGATCGTCGCGCTGGCTTGGCAGTTCCGCACGCGCCGCTACGTCGCGGCCGCCTACTGGTCGCTCGCCTACGCGATCGCGATCTTCGGCACCGGCGTGTCCGACGCCCTCCACCTCGAGGTCGGCCTGCCCTACGCCGTGACGACCGCGCTGTGGGCGGTCGTCCTCGCCGCCGTGTTCACGCTGTGGTACCGGAGCGAGCGGACGCTGTCGATCCACAGCATCGTCACGACGAGGCGCGAGATCTTCTACTGGGCAACGGTCCTCGCCACCTTCGCGCTCGGCACGGCGCTCGGCGACTTCACCGCCGTGGCACTCGGGATCGGCTTCCTCGCTTCGGGGATCCTCTTCGGCATCCTCATCCTGCTGCCCGGCCTTGCCTGGTGGAAGCTGCGCCTCGACGCCGTTGCGGCGTTCTGGATGTCCTACGTGCTCACCCGCCCGCTCGGCGCGTCGTTCGCCGACTATTTCTCCAAGCCGCACAGCCTGAGCGGCTTGGACCTCGGTGACGGGCCGGTCGCCGTCGCGGTGCTGCTCGCCGTGGCCCTGCTCGTCGGCTACCTCGCCGTGCGGCGCAACGACATCCAGCCCCCGGGCGCCCTCGCCGAGGGACGGCCGCAAGCGCGCCAGCAGCCCGCTCCGATGGAGCTCGGGCTTCCTGATCGCTGAGCGGCTGGGGCTCCCCCTCAGCCGCTCGAGACGCCCGGTGCCGCCGGTACCGCCGGCTCCGCCGGTCCCTCCGGCGCGGCCGGGACGACGAGCCCGGTGTCGCGGCCTCCCGTACCGGTGGGCGAGGTGGGTGCCGCCCCGTGGCCGCCCGACCGGTTCCAGTCACGCCAGATCAGCCGGTGCACCGGGATCCATCGTGGCACGTCACGCAGTCCGGGCAGGAACGGGACGAGCAGCAGCAGGACGGTCGCCAGCCCGGTCAGGTAGATCGCGATCAGGTCGACGTTGGCCGAGCTCGAGAAGCCCGGCACCTGGTACCACAGCGTGTACAGCCACAGCCAGGGCTGCCCGGGGTAGCTGCCGGTCTCGTTCATCACGCCCCACTGGGCGCCGGTGAGGTGGTCGGCGGTCGCCTTGGCGGAGAAGTAGCTCCCGTCCTCGAGGAACAACAGCGGCTTGGTGAAGTCGGTGCCGTAGAAGGGGCGCTGGGCGAGCAGGTCGGCGTCGAGCGCCCCCGAGCGCGCCAGGGTCAGCTCGGTGGAGACGAGCGCGGGGATCGGCCCGGCGGTCGACGTCGGCACGCGCGGCTGTCCGCTGGCGCTGAAGGTGACCTTCTGCACGGCAGTGGCGTACGCGGCGTTCCAGCCTTGCTGGGTGTGCGCCGGTGCCGAGTTGTACACGGCGAGCGCCCGGGCGAGCGGCGGGTCGGTCGGCGACAGCTTGGACAGCGGCGAGAGGACGAACACCTGCGCGGCGTCGATCGGCTGGTGGACGCCGGCGAGCATCTGCCAGTGCGGGCCGAGCGTCTGCACGTTGCCCGTTCCGTTGTTGTACGGCGGCCCGTATTGCGCGGTCTCGCTCGTGCCCTGCGAGCTCGGAGGCCGCGGTGGCCATGAAGTCCGCGGGGGCGACGCGTGCCCAGCTCGCCACCGTCACGGGCGGCTCGTCGGGCGAGGAGAGCAGGGCGGCGAGCAGCACGACGAGGACGAGGGCGATGACGCTGGCGATCGCGCCCTCCTTCACGATGTCGTAGCGGCGCGTCGGGCCGCGCCAGTCCGCCGCGTCCCCGGCCGCTGCGGCGCGCCGTTCCGTGCGGCTGCGCGCCCGGTGCTCGGGCAAGGGGTGCGAGACGCCGCGCACGCGCACGAGCAGCACGTGGGCGCCGACGATGGCGACGAGCACGATCGGGATGAGCACGACGTGCCAGAGCAGCATCTGGCCGAAGTTCATGAGGTTGAAGAACGTGCCGAGGCCGGTCGCGTTGATGGCGTCCTTGCCGTTGGTCGAGATCCACTGCGAGTCGAAGTTCTGCTGGGAGAGGTAGCCCGTGAAGCACTCGACGACCGAGGCGACGAAGGCGACGACGCCGGTGATCCAGGTGAGCGCCCGCCGCCCCCGCCAGGCCGCCATCCAGAACTTGCCCCACAGGTGGATGACCAGGAACGCCATGAACAGCTCGACGCTCCACAGGTGGAGGCTGTTGAAGAAGTGACCGACCGAGTTGGTGTGCCACCAGTCGACGCCGCCGAGGGCGATCGCCATCCCCGAGACGATCGCCAGGCCGAGCGCAACGAGGCTCGCCACGCCGAAGACGTAGACCCATGACGCGACGTAGGCCGGCTGGCGGTCGGGGAGCAGCTTGGCCGGCGGGAGGACGCGAAGGGCGTGCTCACGGATCACGGTGGTCCACTGCCGTTCCTCACCGGGGTCCCCAGCGCCGGCGGGCGCAGGGCCGGCCGCTGCCGGGCCGACCGCGCCGTTCGAGTCGAACGAGGACGTCTCGAGCGGATCCGGCTGGACCGGATCGGTCGTGTCGGACCGGCCTCGGTGGCGCCCCGGGAAGGGCAGCAGCAGCGCCGCGCCGAAGATGACGACCATCACGGCGATCAGCACGAGATTGGCCACCGAGACGGTGAAGATCGACCAGTGCAGGTAGCGCCCTGGCTGGTTCAAGTCGACGGCGAGCGTCAGTGACTGGGCGTCGAGCATCCTCGTCCCTCCCCGGCTATTCCACCAGGGTGGCCCACGACGACGGCGCGAGCTAGGGCCGAAGGTCCCCCCGAGAGGTCACCGGCCAGGACGCCTCGACCGCCGCCCCGCCGAGAGCGGAGTCGCCGATCGAGAGCCGCCCGGCTGTCGAGGTGACGATGGCGTGGGCGATCGACAGCCCGAGGCCCGCTCCGTCGCCGCCGTGCTGAGCACGGTGGAAGCGGCGCAGCACCGCTTCCCGCTCCGCGACGGGGATGCCCGGACCGCTGTCCTCGACCCGCAGCACGGCCCGGCCGTGCCCGCAGGACGTGGCGACGATGACGGTGCCGCCCTCGCCGGCGTAGCGGCAGGCGTTGTCGACGAGGACCGACACGAGGCGATCGAGCCACTCCTCGGGGATCCGCACGGCGAGGTCGTCGCCACCGCCGACCTCGACCCGCAGCCGCCCTCCGCTCATTGCCAGCACCGGCTCGAAGCGCGTCGCGCAACCGGCGACGACCGGCCCCATCTCGAGCAGCTCGCTGCGGGCCTCCGGGACGATCGCGTCGGCACGAGCGAGCTGCATCAGCTCGTCGACGATGCCGCGCAGGCGAGCGGTCTCCTCCCAGACGCGTTGCAACGCGGCGCGGTACGCCGCGGCGTCGCGCTCGGCGAGCAGCGCCAGGCTGACCTCGGCCTCGATGACGCTGAGCGGTGTGCGCAGCTCGTGCGACGCGTCGGCCGTGAACTCCAGCTGATCCCGGCGCGCCCGCTCGACCGGCGCCGCGGCTCGCCGTCCGATCACCTCGGCGACGAGGAAGATGGCGAGCAGCATGACCGGGAGCACGGCCGCCTCGCCGACGAGCAGGGTCGTGCGGGCGTCGCTCACGTCGCGCAGGCTCGCGCCGACGACGATCTCGCCGTGTGCACTCTGCCCGCCGAGCACGGCAAAGGCGCGCCCCGCGACCGTCGCCGCACTGGGGCTGGTGGCGTCTCCCGTCGCCCCGAGCGACGCCGCCGTCGCACGGGGCAGCGGCGGAGCGCCCTTGACGAGCGCAACCGGGGCGGTGCGACCTGCAGGCACGAGCCAGGCGAAGATCGGCGCGTCGTCGGGGTCCGCCGCCGGCGGCGCAGTCGCGTGGCCGGTTCCGAGCTCGAGCGCATGCAGCTCGGCGGCAAGGCGGTTGTCGGTCGACTCGCGCAGGTGATGCAGGACCGCCACGTCGACAGCCGTCGCGGCGAGCAGGTAGACGACCGAGCTGGCGACCGTGACACCCAGAGCGACTCGGCGGGCGTGGCGCCGCAGCTCCGGGGCGGACGCGGTTCCCGAGCTCTGCTCGGGGTAGCTGCGACGACGTCGCGTGCGGATTCGCGATGCGGACTCGGCGCCCGCGGCGCCGCCTAGCCGGCGATCACGCCGAGACGAGACGGTAGCCAAATCCTCGCACGGTTTCGAGCTTGGCATCCCCGCCGTCGATCTTGGCCCGGATGCGGGCAACGTGCACCTCGATCGTGTTGGAGCCGACGGCGTCGGACTCTTCCGGCCAGGCCTGCAGCGCGATCGAGCGCCGGCTCACCGCAGCGGGGGAGCGGCGCATCAGCAGCTCGAGGATCGACAGCTCGCGCGCCGTGAGCTCGAGGGGTGTCTCGCCGAGCGACACCCGTCGCGCCGCCGGGTCGAACGCGAGGTCGCCACAGCGCACGAGCGGTTGACGCTCGCCGTCACCGCGGCGCAGCAGCGCCCGCAGCCGTGCCAGCAGCTCGCTGTAGTCGAACGGCTTGACGAGGTAGTCGTCAGCGCCGGCGTCGAGCGCCTCGACCCGATCCGGCGCGGCGTCGCGGGCGGTGAGCATCAGCACGGGTGCGGCGATCCGCCGCCGGCGGAGGTCGGCGAGCACCTCGACGCCGGTGCGGCGGGGCATCCGCCAGTCGAGCACGCACGCGGCGTACTCGTTGACGGCCAGGTAGTCGAGCGCCTCGTCGCCGTCGGTTGCGACGTCGACGACGTAACCTGCCTCGCGCAGACCTCGGGCGAGCACGTCGCGGAGCGCGGCGTCATCCTCGGCGAGCAGCAATCGCATCGGCACGAGTTGTACCACCGTGCGCCGGCACGCAGACGCCGGCTGGCGACCGAGCTGCCGCATGGCGAGGCCACCGCGGGCGCGTTCACCACCTCGTCAGCAGCCGAACGTACTCTCGCCGGGTGAGCTCCGGCCAGCCGCGTGGTGGCGCCGTGCCGCCGCACCGGGCGACACCGGCCGGTCCGGCCTCGGTCGACGCGGTTGGACGCGGGCCGCGCGGCGCCCTCAGCGCCGTGCCATCCCCCCCCGCCGCCGGTGTTCGACGGCACTGCGGGGCGCACGTGCGCGGGCGCGTGGCGCCGCGCACCCGGCCTGCCAGGGTCGTCTATCGGCGCCGTCGCGCCGCCGCCGCCGCCCTGCTGGTCGCGCTCGGGCTCGCCGGCTGGGCGATCGCCGGGGTTGCGACCGGCGACCGCACGTCGACCGCCGCTCGCGGACGCGCTCCTCGTGTCGCGCTCGAGACGTCGCGCTCGCGCCCTGCCCCCGGCGGCGTGGCGCTGCCCGGCAGACGAGGTGCCGCCGGCCCCCCGGCGGTGGAGGCCGGGCTGTATCCCTGGCATCTGCCGAACCCGATCAGCCGGGAGGTGCTTCTGCCTTCGAGCGCTCCCGGCGAGGTGCTGATCGCCGGCGGTCTGGCGAGCGACGGGAGCTCGGATACCGGCGTGTACCAGCTCTCGACATCCGACGGCGCGCTGAACCTGCTGGCGAGCCTGCCCGAGGCCACCCACGACGCCGCCGGCGCGCTGCTCGGCGGTTCGCTCGTCGTCTTCGGCGGTGGCCAAGCGACGCCGAGCGCTGCGACCCAGGACGTCCGCGGCGCGGGGGCGGAGCTGCTCGGCTCGCTCCCTGCGGCGCGCGCCGATGCCGAAGCGGTCACCGTCGGCGGTGTCGTCTACGTCGTCGGCGGCTACGACGGCAGCGCGATGGACGCCGCAGTGCTCGCCACGGTCGACGGCCGCAGCTACCGCAGCGTCGCCCGCCTGCCCGTTCCCGTGCGCTACCCGGCCGTGGCGGCGCTCGGCGCGTCGTTGTACGTGCTCGGTGGCCAGGACGCGGCCGGGCAGGCGGTCGACACCATCCAGATGGTCGACGTCCGGACCGGGAGCGCCCGGATCGTGGGCCGGCTCCCCGAGGCGCTGAGCGGAGCCGCGGCCGGCGACCTCGGCGGCACCATCTACCTCGCGGGCGGTGTCGCCGGCTCGACGAAGCCGGTGCCGAGCGCCGCCGTGCTCGCCGTCGAGCCCGGCGGGCGGATCCTCCCGGCGGGCCGGCTGCCGGTCGCCCTCGCCTACGCCGGCGCGACGGTCGCGGGCGGCCAGCTCGTCCTCGTCGGGGGCGAGCTCGCCGGCGGGGCGCTCACGGGCGCCGTGCAGTTCGTCCGGCCCGACCGTGCCTTCGGCGTTGCCGGCGACGCGGGCGCCGGCTCGCCGTACTTCGGCGATCGGCTGCTCGTCGCCGACCGCGGCAACAACCGACTGCTCGTGCTGGACGACTCGGGCAGGATCGACTGGCAGTATCCGTCGCCGTCGATGCCGCCCCCACCGGGGGGCTTCTATTTTCCCGACGACGCCTTCTTCGTCGACCACGGCCGCGAGATCATCGTCAACCAGGAGGACAACGAGACCGTCGTCGAGCTGGCGTTCCCGTCGGGAAAAGTGCTCTGGCAGTACGGTCACCCCCGCGCGCCCGGATCGGCTCCGGGCTATCTCGACAACCCGGACGACGCCTACCTGTTGCGCAACGGCGACGTGAGCCTGGCTGACACGAAGAACTGCCGGGTGCTCGTCGTCGACCCGGCGACCAAGACCGTGCTGCACCAGATCGGCACCGTGGGAGGGTGCACGCACAACCCCCCGAGCGAGCTCGGCTCGCCGAACGGCGCCACGCCGCTCGCCGACGGGAACCTGCTCGTCTCGGAGATCAACGGGTCCTGGATCGACGAGTACACGATCACTGGCCACCTCGTCTGGGCCACTCAGCTGGCCGGTGTCGCCTACCCGTCCGACCCGCAACCCCTCGGTGGCGGCCGCTATCTCGTCGTGGACTACAGCCAACCGGGCGCGATCGTCGAGTTCGACCAGACCGGCAAGGTGCTGTACCGCTACTCCGTGGCGAGCGGCCCGGGCGAGCTCGACCAGCCGTCGCTCGGCGCGCTGGTCCCCTCGGGCGTGTTCCTCCTCAACGACGACTACAACGACCGCATGGTGGCGATCGACCCCTCGACCGGAGCCCTCGTGTGGCAGTACGGCCAGACCGGCGTCCCGGGCGCCTCTCCGGGGATGCTGAGCATCCCGGACGGCTACGACCTCCTCGGTCCGGGTGGCACGACGCCGACACACCCGGCGACCGGATGAGCGCGCGGACGGGCATCCCGGCGGCGGGGCACACGCCCCAACGCCGCCATGCCCACCGGCCTTCCGGCAGAGGACGCCGGCGCTCCCGGTTGGAAGTGTTCCGCCTCGCCCGCCGGCGCCGCCGCGCCGCCCGTCTGGCGCGTCGCACGCTCGTCGGTCGCCACCCCGTGCGTGCGTTGCTGCTGCTCGCCGTCGTCGCGCTGGCGCCGTTGTGGGTCTCCCTCGGCGACGCCCTCGGCAACCCGGGGTTCGGCAGCTCGATGCCGGCTCGCTTCGCCGAGTGGGCACGCGAGCACGGAGCCTCCGGCGTGGTGGACTGGGCCGAGAACCTGTGGTACACGCACCACCAGCCTCCTGCCGGCGGAACCCCGCCGAAAGGATCGATCCCGCTCCCGGTGGCGTTGCTCGCCCGTGCGCCCTCTGCTGCCAGCACGACGGCCGGCAGCTCCGTGCACGCGTCGCCCCCGGCCCGCTCGACCGGTGCCAGCGCGTCGAGGGTGATCGCCCCGGGGGACGGCTCACCGCGGGGCGCCGGTCGGTCGGTCGCTCGTGCATCGCGGCCGGCTCATGGGCTGCAGCCGCTGCCGCTGCCGACGCCGATCGTCCCGCTGGCCAGTCCGGCGCTCCCCGGAGAGGGCGACTGGCACCCGGCGGGGCGCCTGGTCGACGGGCGACCGGCGGTGTACGAGGCCTTCCTGCGCCCCGACGCCGTGCACACGAGCCTCGTCGCCGGCGTGGCCTGGATGGACACGCGGTTGCTGCGGGCGACGCTGTACTCGGGCAGCATGATCCCCGGCGGCGGGCCCTACTCGTACACCGCCCCCGTGTCACCCGCTGCGGCACGTTCGCTCGACGCCGCCTTCAACGCCGGCTTCCTCATGAACGACGCGCAGGGCGGCTACTACACCGACGGCAGGACCGAGATCCCGCTGCGGGTGGGCGCGGCGTCCTTTGTCGCCTACCGGAACGGTGACGCCACCGTCGGGGCCTGGGGCTCGGACGTGACCATGACGCCGCAGGTCGTCTCGGTCCGCCAGAACCTCGACCTGCTGGTCGTCAACGGCAAGGCCGTGCCGGGCCTCAACCCGAACGACACCACGCAATGGGGCTTCACCCTCGGCAACGCCGTCTACGTCTGGCGCTCCGGACTCGGTGTCACCGCCGACGGGGCCCTCGTGTACGTCGCCGGGCCCGGGTTGAACATCACGACCCTTGCCGACCTGCTCGTACGCGCCGGGGCAGTGCGGGCGATGGAGCTGGACATCAACACCGACTGGGTGACCTTCAGCACCTACACGCCGTCGACGCCGACTGGCGCAGCGTCGCCGGCGAACGGCAGCGAACTGCTCTCGGACATGGTCGGGACGCCGGCTCGATGGTTCGAGCCGTGGTGGGCGAGGGACTTCATCACGATGTCGGCGCGCCCGGCCGGCTGACGCCGGTTCACCGACGGGCGCTGCTGCGCTGCGCCGCGAGATGGTCGAGCACCCGGGCGACGCCCGCCTGCACGGGAATCTCCGCCAGGAATCCCAGCGCCTTCTGCTTGCCCGTGTCCCCACCGCGGGCGAAGACACCCTCGGGCTGGTCGGTCATCGCCTCGACGACCGCGTCGTAGCCCAGCGTGCCGGCGGCGAGGCGTGCGAGGTCGGACACACTGGTGACGATCCCCGTCGACAGGTTCACCGCCCCGGCGTCGTCGATCGCGTCCATCGTCGAGGCAACGCCCCGAATGCAGTCGTCGATGTGGATGAAGTCACGGAGCTGGCGGCCCGAGCCCCAGACCCCGACGTGGCCGGCGCTCGCACCGTCGAGCGCCCGCTTGCAGATGGTCGGGAAGGGATAGTGGTCGTCCTGGTCCTCGCCATAACCGGAGAAGGGCCGGTAGCAGACTGAGCGCAGCCCGTGGCGCTCGTAGGCGAGGCGCGCCAGGTACTCGCAGGTGAGCTTCGCCCACCCGTAGGACATGTCCGGCATGCCGAAGCCCGCACCGTCGAGGTCGAGCATCTCCTCTCGCAACAGCACCCAGCTCCCCTCGCGCTGCAGCTGCACCGGGTACGCGGCGGACGAGCTGAAGCAGAGCGTCTTGGCGGGCCGCGCCAGGCGCGCCCAGTCCCAGTAGCCGGCGTCGATGGAGAGGTCGGCTGCGACGGCGAGCGGGTTGCGCTCGATGACCCGCCGCCCGCCGACCACCGCCGCGAGGTGGACCGCGAGGTCGAACCCGTCGTCGCGCTGCGGCCCGCGGAACCAGTCCCGGCAGTCGGCGCGCTCGAAGTGGAAGCCGGCGAAGTCCCGCGGCTCGAACAGCGGCCAGCCTGCGGCGGGGTCGCACGCGCCGCTGCCGGAGACGAGGGAATCCACGACGCGCACGTCGTCTCCCTGCTCGAGGAGCCATCTCGTGACGTGGCGCCCTACGAAACCTGCCCCCCCGGTGACAAGAACCTTACGCATGATCCACCTCGAAGTGTCGGCGGTAGAGCTCCCAGGCCCAGCACGCCCGTCCCGGCAGGTAGGCCAGGATGGAGCGGGCGTCGCGTGCCAGCTCGTCGAGCAGGCGGGCGTTGTGCTCGTAGCCGATCACCTCGGCGCGCAGGTCCCGTACGAGGTCGTGCGGGTTGCGCCGCTGGTAGACCGAAGGGGAGCCGAACACGACCTGATGGCCGAGCGCCTGCACGTAGTAGGCGGCCCAGATGTCGTCCATTCGACCGACACCGGGGAAGAGGAAGTAGTCGGGGAGCACCGCCCGCGACAGGAAGGTGTTCTGCGAGTCGAAGGGCGCCGGCCGGTTCGAGGCGATCGGGAAGCGCGCCGCGTCGAACTCGCACTCCGGTGCGTGCTCCATGCGGCACAGCGCGTCGATGTCGGGGTCGCCGTTCCAGAAGTCCGCCTGCACCGCGGCGCGGACCACCCGCCGTTGCTTGCGGCCGTACTCACGTTGAGCGAGCAATTGCAGGGGAAAACCACGGTGCCAGAGGTGTGGATAGTTGGTCGCCCCGACGGGGTCGAACGCCGCCGCGTCCGTCTCGTACCAGTCCACCTCGACGTCACAGCCGACGAACAGATCCGTCCCCCAGCCCGGGAGCGGGATGTTGTCGTCGTCGACGACGGCGACGACCTCCGCGCCGGCCTCGTAGGCCATGAGGATGCCGAGGTTGCGCCGCTGGATGCAGTTCCAGCCGATCGCCTCGGAGAGCGCGGGGTCGTACTGCTCCTGGTCTTTCGGGGACACGTAGCTGCCGCGCCGGATGCGATAGCCCGAAGGCGTCTTCAGGTCGCCGACGACGACGAGCTCCCACTCGCTCATCTCGTCGAAGGCCTCGACCGCCTCGGTGGGCTCGTTGATCGTGGTCGTGACGATGAAGCGCCTCACGACGCCGACCCTGCGGCTCGTCGCCGGCTTCCGCCGGATGCTCCGGCAGCGCCGGCCCGCAACAGCGAGCGGCGCGGCGCGACCCGGGCGCGCAGGCCCGTGCGGACGTAGGCGAAGTTGCGCATGAACGTGTTGCTCGACGCGCCTTCCGTGCGGGCGCGCCAGCTCGTCGGCACCTCGACGACGGGCACGCCGAGGCGCAACGGCTTGACGATGGTCTCGAACAGGAACGGGTGGCGCAGCTCGTCCCATCTGATCGATCGCACGAGCTCGGTCGGGAAGAGCCGGAAGCCGTAGGTCGTGTCCGAGAGCGATGTGCGGTAGACGAGCCGGACGCCACGCTGGAACCAGGAGTTGAGCCAGAGCTTGAGGGGGTCGTAGCCCTCGAAGCGGCCGCTGCCGGATCCCGCCCATCGGGACGCCGTGACGATCGCCCCGGGGTTGGCCTTGCTGGCAGCGACCATCGCCTTCACCGTGGCGGGATCGGTCTCGAGATCGCTCGCCATCATGACCACGTGCGAGCACGTCGCGAGCTCGAACGCCTCGCGTATCGCGCCACCGAGGAAGGGCATCTGCTGCTCGTGGACCGTGATGGCGACGCCGGGCCCGGCGTCGAGGCGACCGGCGACCTCCCGGCTGGCGGCGCTCGTCCGCGGGGAGACGACGACGATCAGCTCGCCGAGGTCGGGCCCGAGCTCGGCGACGAGCACGGCGACGGTGGTCTCGAGCGAGGCGGTCTCGTTCATCACCGGCAGGATCACGCTCGCCGACTCGAAGGCGTCACGGGGCTCAGGCACCGGCGTAGAGCGCGCCGTCCGGGCCCGACGCGATCGGGATGCCGGCCAAGGGGCTCGGCGCGGGGCCCTGGACGACGGAGCCGTCGGCGGCGTCGAAGACCGAGCCGTGGCAGGGGCAGACGAAGGCCTCGTACGCCTGCTCGAACTGGACCGTGCAGCCGGCGTGCGTGCAGATCGCGGAGAACGCGCGAAAGGTGCCCCTCGCCGGCTGGACGGCGTAGGCGGGGATCTGCTGGGCCGGGTCGACGAAGTAGGCGGCACCGCCGACGGGCACCGCGGAGGCGGCGAGCACCTTCACCCCGCTCGGCGTGCCGGTGCCCGCCGGGGCGGGGGTCGCGGTCACGCCGCCGGCCGCGGAGCCGCCAGTGGGACCCGAGGCGAGCAGACGGCCGAGCGACGCCGCCAGACCGCCGGCGACCGCCGCCAGCGTCGCCACCGACGCGACGCCGGTGATGCGGCGCAGCACCGCTCGTCGCTCGAGCTCGCCCGCCCGCCGGCGCGCTGCGGAGGAATTGCGGGTCGACAGCACGATCACGTCCACGCGGTCGCCCGCCGCCGCGCTCGACCAGCACGGCGTCGAGGGAGCAAGGCCCCGCGCCACCGATCAGCAACGGCGTCCAGGCGAAGAGGAAGACGATGTCGGCGCCGTAGTAGTACGGCGAGTCGTTGAAGCTGACGGTGAGGAAGAAGCTCAGCGAGAGCAGCATCCCTCCGAGCGCGGCCACGCGTGCCAGGGTGCCGGTGAGCGTGCCCAGCCCCACGGCAAGCTCGCCCCAGGCGATGAGCAGCGCGACCTCGACGGGGGCATGCAGCGCGGGGTCGAGCAGGTGGTGCAGCGGGCTCGTCAGCACGGCGCCCCGCACCTGCTGCTCGAACGAGCCCGGCGTGCCCCCGTGCAGGAAGCCGGGATTGGCGAGCTTCTGCAGTCCGGCAAAGGCGAAGGTCACCCCGAGAAAGGCACGCAGGAGCAGGACGGAGCGTCCGTTGCCCGGCGAGAGCAGACGGGCCCAGGCTGTCTCCCGCGGCGTTGCCACGGCCGCAACAGCGGTGGCAGGCCGCATGACCGAATCCATGGCGAGGGGCCGTTCGCTCGTCGGCCGCGAGGGCATCGCCGTCAGCGGGCTCCTGCTCAGTGTGCCGGCACGAAGAACTGGGAGGCCCGACCGAGGAAGAGCGCCCCGAGCATGAACCCGACGGCGAGGGCGGCGGCGATCGTCCACTGCCGCAGCCCGGCGCCGGCCACCTGACGACGCGTCCGGCCGTACCAGTCGAGCGGCGCCAGCCTGGCCGTGTCACGGGCGTGGCCGAGCACGTGCAGGGCCATCACCCCGAACCAGATGACGAAGCTCGCCTTGTGCAGCAGCAGCACGTCCTGGCGCAACGTGCCCGAGCAGAACAGCAGCGCGACGCCGCTTGCGAGCACCGTGAGGCTGAGCACGACGACGAGGGGGCCGAGCGCCCGCAGCAGCCAGGCAGGGGGGCCCTTCTCCCGGTAGGCGGGTGCACCGAGGTAGTACTTCGTGAAGCGGTACAGCGTGCTGCCCGCCTTGAGCAGCACCGGTGGGATCAGCATCATCCCGATGAACACGTGGGCAGAGAGCAGTGGACCGATGCGCAGGATCGTCACGCCCTCCGCGGCGAGCAGCACGAGGAGGACCGCCGCCGTCGAGCCGGTCAGGCGCGCGTTCGCTTGCACCCCGAGACGAGCGCGCCGCGACGGCTCCGGCGGGACGCCCGCGCTCGCCGCGGGGCGTGTCGGGTCCGTGCGGGTCGCTGCCACGCGGGAAACGTACCGAGGTCGCCTGAAGGTGCGATGAAGCCGCCCCGAAGGCGCTGCGCCGCAACGCCCGGCACCGGCGCGGGACCCGCAGGCTCGCTCTGGCCACGACACAGTGCTTGAGCACACCGCCGCTCCCGACGAGAATCTCGCGATGGACACGACGGAACTACATGACGTCTCGCCGCGACCTCCGGTCGAGGCGACGCCGGCCGAAGCCGCGGCGATGGAGGCGCTGCGGGCCTGCCTGGCCGACAGCGCGTACGCCGTGCTGCACTCGATCGCCGCGGGAGGTCAAGCACTCGTCGCCGACGCGTCCGGGGCACTCGCCCTCACCGGGGCGGAGCCGGAGTGGTCGCTCTACCGCTTCCTCGGCCTCGGCCGGCCGGTCGGCGCCGCCGAGCTCGCCCCGGCCGACCGCGCCTGCGCCGAGCTGCTCGTTGAGGCGGGCCTCGTCGAAGAGCGCGACGGCGTGCTCGCCACGACTCGCTGGATCGTCGTGCCCGCCTTCGGCGGCTACCTCGTCACCGGCCTCCCGCCTACCCACGGCGGCGAGTCGGGGGCGAGCGCCTACCTCGGGGGAGACTCGTTGCGCCTGGGAGCGCTCCTGCCCGACGCCACGGGCCGGCGCGTCCTCGACCTCGGCACGGGCTGCGGCGTCCAGGGGCTGCTCGTCTGCCGCGGCGCGGCGGAGGCGGTGCTCACCGACATCGACGACTTCGCCTTGCGCGCCTCGGCGCTCAATGGCGTGCTCAACCACGTCGAGCACCCGGTGCGCATCGTGCACGGCAGCATGTACGAGCCGGTCGCCGGGGAACGCTTCGACCTCGTCACCTCGCTCTGCCCCTACGTCCCCGACGCCCCGGGGTCGGGAGTGACCATCGCCGCGGCGGGCGGGCCGGACGGGCTTGCGCTGCTCGGGCCGTTCCTCGCCGGCGCGTCCGGGGCCCTCGCCGACGGCGGCGAGCTGATCGCCCTCGCCCAGCTGCTCTGCGACGACGAAGGCCCGTTGCTGCGCCACCATCTCGAGGAGTGGTGCGGATCGCTCGCGGTCGAGCTGTGGTGCTCGGACCGCCACCCGCTGCGACCCTGGATCGTCGACGTCGCGAACCGGCTCGCCAGTCACGGCTCCACACGCACCGCCGGCGAGCTCGTCGCCGCCTACTCCGAGTCGCTGCGTGGCTTCGGGGCGACCGGCGTCTGCACGACGGTGATCCGCGCCCGCGCCGTCGAGCCGGCCGGTGTACGCATCCTCGGACCGGTCGGCTCGATCGTGCCGGCGAGCGTGTTGCGCCACGCCGGACGGCTCGTGAGTGCCCCGGCCGCCGGCGAGGCGATCGGCCCCGAGGGCGGCGCGCCGACCACGCTCGACGCCGTCGCGATGGCGCTGCTGCGATCGCTCGACGGAGAGCGCGACATCGCCGAGAGTGCCGCGCTCGCCTGGGGCCAGCCTGCTGACGCCGACTGGCGCGACGTCGAGGAGCTCGCCGCGTGGCGTGGCGCCGAACTCGTGCGGGCCGGCCTCGTCACGCGCGAACCGGGCGAGGACGAGCTGGTCTTTCCGCCCTTCGACGGGCAACAGCTCGATTCGCTGGCGACGGTGCAGGAGGACGACGATCCCGCCTACACCTGCCCGACCGGAGACGGCGGCGTGCTTGCCGTCGAGCGTGACGGCTGGCGCTGCCCGCGCTGCGGGGCGCGCCGAGACCTGGGCGTACGCGCTCGACGCCCTACCGGAGGACCCCGCTCGCGCAACCTGACTGTCGGTTCGTCGGGGCCGGCGCTGCCGTCCCCCCGCTCGGGGACGCGAGGCAGAGGAGCGCGTCGATCGCGAGCCCGATGTCGCACGGGTCCCCGTCTCCGGTGAGGGCGTCGGGAGAAAGGCGCACGCCGCGTCCCGCGTTGGAGGTGGCAAGACCGGCGGTCGAGCCGCTGCCCGCCCCGCGACGGCGGCGAGCTCGCTCCCGTCGGCGCTGACGACGCGAAGCTTCCCGCCGTGGCTCAAGCTGAGCTTCCAGCCCCCGTCGTGCACGAGGCGGTGATGCCGACCGCACAAGGTCACCAGGTTGGAGAGCGCCGTCGGGCCGCCGCGGGAGGCATAGATCACGTGGTGGGCGTGCAAGAAGCGCCGTGTGCTGCATCCCGGGAAGCGACAGCCCCGGTCACGGGCGTACAGGGCCCGGCGCAGGGAACGTGGGATCACCTTCGTCGTGCCGAGCGGCTCGACGGCGCCGTCGGCGCGATAGACAAGGCGTGACAGCGCGCCCTCACAGGCCAGGCGAGCTGCGGCGTGCGCGCTGATCGCGCCGAGCCCCTCGACGTGGGCACACCCCGGTGCGGTCGGGTCCTTCAGGACCGGCTCGTCGACGTGGACGAGCACCGAGACGTGCGGGTCCTCGACCTCGGAGATGCCAGCTGACAGCGCTGCGGCACAGATCGCCACGAGGGCGTCGGCGGCGCGCTGCTCGAAGGGATCGCTCGTGTCGATGAGCTGCTCGAGTGGGTCGCTTGGGTCCTCGGCGGCGTCGGGCTCGACGGACTGCGGCCCCGCGCCCGGATCGGACGACGTTTCCGCGGAAACGTCGCCCCGGTTCGCGCCGGCCTGGGAGGCGAGCTCCTCGCGGGCGCGCTCGATGGCGGCGAGCACGACGGCTGCCTCCTCGGGGTCGAGGCGGGCGTTGATGAGGATCATCCCCTCGCCGTCGCTTCGGTGCCGCAGGTAGCGGCACGCGTGGGCGGCGTTGGCTCGCGCCTGCTCGCCCGGGTCGGCTCGCCGGTACTCGCGAACGATCTGCTCGAGCTGGGCCGCCGTCGCGGCGCGTGCCAGCCCGACGAGCTCGGCGTCGCTGTGCTCGTCGGCGACGCGGGTGATCGCGCGCACCTTGGAGTACGAGAGCTCGCCCGAGGCGAACGCAGCTCGGGTGTGCCCCAAGTGCTCGAGGGCGCGCGCGACGCGAAGCTGCTCGCGAGCTGCGCCGAGCGCGGTCCCGATCCGCCAGCTGAGCCAGTGGGCGCAGTCTCGCGCCCCCTGGCGGGCCCACACCTCCCTCCGCTCGAGCTCGCCCATCACCAAGAGCAGGTGGCACTCGCCGGCGCTCAGGTTGGCGGCCTGGCTGCACAGCTCGGACTCGAGAACCTCGTCACTCAGATCATCGAACATACGTTCGACTATACCGGGGTGCTGCGCGCTGCCGCCCGAAAAAGGAACTCGACCTGGCTCGTACTTGATAGGCGGCCACTACGCACACTAGGCGAGCATGTTCCTGGTAGCATCGGGCGTTGATCCCCTCACTCAACCCCTATCATGTAAGCGGTCCTCAAAGATCCAGGACAATGTCGGTATCGGGTCTCGAGCAGCAGATGAGCACGTTGCCGTCGGCGGGCGCCTCGATGGGCTCGGGAGAGTACGTGACGGAACCCGACAGCATGGATGTCTCGCACGTGTGACAGACACCAGTGCGACAGGACCACCGGGTCGGCACATCGCACGCCTCCGCCAGCTCGAGCAGGGCGGCGTAGTCTTCGTCCCAGTTGATGCTGAGGCCGCTTCGGGCAAAGGTGACGGCTGGACCGTAGCCGAGCCGGCCCGCCGGCAGGTGCGGCGTACGATCCGCAGAGGCGGTGACGCCGGGCGTGATCGCGGCGACGGCACCGAAGACCTCGGTGTGGATGCGCGAAGGGCCGAAGCCCATGCCAACGAGGTCGGCCCCCAGCTCGGCCATGAACGGCGCCGGGCCGCACAGGTAGGCGTCGGCGCGCAACGGGACGCCCAGCTCCGCGACGAGGTCGCCAGAGAGCCTCCCCGCCGTCGAGTACGAGTCACCAGCTCGGTCGCCCACGCCAGGCTGGCTGTAGCAGACATGCAAGTGCCCATTCGGGAGCTCTGCCAACAGCACCCGGCTCTCGCGCGCGAAGACGTGCTCGGAGCTGTTGCGAGCCCCGTGCAGCCACCATACTTCGCGCTCGGATCGCTGCGCCACGAGCGCGTGGAGCATCGCAAGAACCGGAGTCGCGCCGATCCCAGCGGACAGGAGCAGAACAGGTGTGTCCCCACTGCTCAGGGTGAAGACGCCCCGTGGTGCGGCCACCTCGAGGGTGTCGCCCACCTGCAGACGGTCGTGCAGGTACGCGCCGCCGACACCGTGTGGCTCCCGTTTCACGCTGATCCGGTATTCAGCGGAGCCGGGCGCAGAGGAGAGGGAGTAGCTGCGGATGAGGGCAGCGCCAGCGGGCCGCATTCGCAAGGCGACGAACTGACCGGGTTCGGCGGGGGGCAACGGAGCGCCGTCCTCGGCGGTCAGCCAGAGCGAGATCACGGCCGTCGTCTCGCGCTCCTTGCGCGTCACACGTAAGTTACGGAACCCGTCCCATGCGGGCGGAGGGCTCGATGCGGCTTGGGTCAGTCCCACGTTGCCACCGAGCGTGCCGGCCTCTGGCCGCGCGAGCATCTCCTGTAGGGAGGCTTGCCAACCTGGGCTAAGCGCCGGGATCCGGAGGGCGCGCGCCAGCTCAGGGCGAGGGTGACCGGGCAGGTACAACAGCGCGTCCATCTCGGCGACGGTCATCGATTCGGGCCCGTCCGCGACCTTGACGATCTCGTCGCCTGCTTGGACCGAGCCTTCGGTGAGCACCCGCAAGTAGAAGCCCGGTCGGCGGTGAGACACGAGCAGCGCCGCCATCGCGGGCTCGTTCAACCTCACGCCGACCCGGTAGCAGGTGACGCGTGGCTGGGTGACCTCGAAGACGGCATTTCCGATCTGGTAGCGGTCGCCGATGCAGACCTCGTCGTCGGCCATGCCGTCGACCGTGAAGTTCTCCCCGAACTGGCCGTAGACGAAGTCATCGCGTCCAAGCACCTCCTGCCAATGACGGTAGGAGTCGATCTGGTAAACGAGCACGGCACGCTGCTCGCCGCCGTGCCCGTCGAGGTCGGCCTGACCATCGCCGTCGAGGTTGAGGCGGCGCGCCATGATTCGGTCGGTCACGGCCTGCTTCCACACCGCAGTCCGCACGGTGGTGTTCCGCCATGCGATCTCCTGCGGCAGTCCGACGCACACGGCGAGGAGCTCGGCCATGGTTCGACCTCCTGTCAGCTTGCGAACTGCCAACACGTCGATCTTACGGATGAGCGGCTCCTCGAGGTCGCTGCCGGGTCCCGCAGTGGTCCTGATCCCGCCGCCGTGCCCGTTTGGCCCGGGTGTGGGGTCGGGGAAATCCTCGATGCCGTGGGCGCGCATGCAGTGCGTGTAGGCGAGCAGTTTGGCCAGGGAATTGCTCCGGTTGAGGGCCGGTTGCCGACGCGGCCGTCGTCGGCGTCGTGTCCAAAGCGGCCACTCCAGGCGACTTCGGAGCTCTCGAGCACGCCGCTCCCAAGAAGCCGAGGGCAGCAAGCCCCACGACGGCCGACCAATCGAGCCGACGAGAGTGCCGGGAGCCGTGCACACCTGGTGTAGTCCCTTTGCCATGCGGGACGGGTTTGGTCATCCAGATACTCCTTCAGGTGGGCGCGGGCACGGGCTAGGTGACGACGGACCGCCCCCTCGCTGATCCCGAGGAGGGCCGCCACCGAAGCGGGCTCGAGGTCCCGCCAGTAGGTGCGGACGACGACGGCGCGTTGGCGGACGCTCAAGCGACGGACCGCGCCGAGCACCTCATAGCTCGGGGCGTCGTCGCTGACCGACTCGGCGAGGATGGCGTGCCTATCCCGCCGCCGGCGGCGCGTGAGGGAACGGCGGGCGGAAAGCGCCTCGGTCAGCACCGCGCGGTAGAGGTACGCCCGGCGGTTGGAGACCGTTGGCCAGCGCCTGGAAAGCACGCAGTGCACGAACGCCTCCGACACCACGTCCGGTGCTTCGCCCGGGCCAACGACGGGGGTGGCGAAGCGGGTGAGCTCGTCGGCGTGCTTCTCCAAGAACTCGGCGTCCTGCGTCGCGCGAATACCGCGGCGCCAACCCTCGCTCAATCCAGGCCAGACACTCGCTGACGTCGCGCGTTGGCACCTCCGTCGCGTGCTCGCGCGATCCCGAAGAACCCGAGACGGTCCGCCGACGGGCAGATCAAGCTCGCCAGGCCGGTCGTGGCGACGAACGACGAGAACCCTTGGTGCATGTTGATGTCGTCTGCAAGCAGGATGCCCCCAGGTGCCAGGACCGCCGAGGCACGGTCGAGCTCGTAGCGCGTATTGCGTGCTGTGTGCAGACTGTCGTGCACGAACACGTCGACTGTTCCGACCGAGCGCAGCACTGACGGGAGCCGGCTGCGACTCGAGCCCCGCACGTACGTCCAGCGCGGGCGCAGGGCAGAAGGGACTGCAGCGGCCGTCTGTGCGTGCAGGTCGGGATCGAAGGGATGCGGGAGGTCGACGCTCCAGAGGTGGCCGTGCGCGTTTGCCACGAGAGCTTCCAGGATGAACCGTGTGGTGACTCCGCGGGCGACGCCGGTCTCCACGACGACGGTGGGCCGCAGGTGCCGGGCTGTGCACCACACGGCGCGGGCGAAAGCCAGGTCACCGTCGCTGTACCCACGGTAGGTGTTGCGGCCGAGGGCGAGCTCGCGCGCAGCCAGCTCGGCGGCAACTGCCGACCAGATCTCCGATGCGACGGGAGCGTCGGGGCAGGGCCAGGCTGCCCCCAGGAGGCCGTGCAGGTGCTGCTCCCACGACTCGTCGACGTCGAGCACGGGCGGGCGGTCGCCTCGCATGCTGAGGTGCTCGGGAACGTAGCGCAGCGTCTCGACGGGGTCGCCAGCCAGCGCGCGAACGAACCGTCGCACCTTGTGCTCGATGCGACCCTGCTCGATGCGACCGGCACTCGGCGCCGAGGTTCGGTTCTGCTGTGGGGGGTGGGCCTCCCGCGCCGCGCACATCCACCCTCAGCATCGGCAGCGAGGTCGGACCGCGCCTCACCCTGACCAGATGATCGAGGGCCCAGATGATCGAGAGCCGAGAGATCAGCGCCGTCTCGATCTGACGGCGTCAGCTACGGTCGCTCGACCGGGTGTCGTCGTCGAACAGGTCGTCGACGAGTGGCGCCGCGACCGGCGAAGGCGGCGCGCGTAGGCCGGCGTCGCGGTCGGCCACGGCGAAGCGGCGAAGCGCCCAGTCGTCGGCCGCCCACTCCTCCTCGACCGGGCGCGGCTCGTGCTTGCCGGCCTGGCAGCGGCGCAGCCGGTCGGGGCCGAGCCAGACCGGCATGCGCTCGACGAACCCGGGCAGCAGGTAGCTGTTGAAGGACTGCGCCCCGGCCGGCGAGGCGTCGGCGCTCTCGAAGGCGACCCAGCGCGACCAGAACAGGCTGGAGAGCTCCTCGACGAGCGCCCCGTGCTCGGGCCAGCACGGCGGGACGCGCTGCTCGGCGCGTTCGAGGTACCGGTGGTTGAGGTAGTCGACGAACTCCTCGAGGATGCGCCACAGCGTCGCCGCCTCCTCGCGATCGGCCTCGAACCAGTTCCACGGTCGCTGCGAGCGGGGGAGCCGGAAGGAGATCTGGTCGCGAGCCGGTGAGCGCCAGGCCTCGGGTAGCGAAGCCTCCTGGCCGGGCGCGCTCATCGCAGGGCGGCCCACGGGCGCACGGCGGCGCGGGCCGCGTCGTTGGCCGCGCGTACGGCGTGCTCGGCGCGGGCGAGCTCCTTGCCACGTCGCCCCTCCCAGCTGCCGGGGAGGTACACGAGCATCGGCTTCAACCTCCCCCAGATCACCAGCGCCACGCCTTCGGGCAGGCAGCGGATCGAGCTCTCGTCGAGCACCGGCTCCTCGACCCACGTCGCGGAAACCGACGGGCCGCCCCCGGCGCCGTCCGCCGCGGAGCTCGTATGGCGCAACACCTTGCGGCTCCCGCACAGCTGGCTCAGCTCGCGCAGGTCCTCGGCGACCTTGAGCCCGCCGAGCACGGCGGTGACCGTGGTGGCGTTGGCCAGCGTCTCGGCACCCTCCGAGCCCCATCGCCACTCTGCTTGCGAGAAGCTCTGCATCGCGTAGACGACGACGATGCCCCGGCCGCGACCGTCGGCGGAGAGAGCCGGCAGGCCGGGAAGCGGTGCGATGCTCGGCACCTCGTCGAGCAGGCAGAGCAGCGGCGGGTCGAGCCGGCGCGCGGGCGCAGCCGCCGCCCGCTCCTCGGCGACCACGACGAGCTCCTCGGCGAAGGCGGTGACGAGAGGGGCGACGCCGCCGGGGCGGTCCTTGCCGAGAGCGAAGATCGTGCCGTTCTCGGCGAGCAGCCGGGCGAGGTCGGTCTGCTCGCCCGGACGCGGGGAGCACAGCTCGAGGACATCGTCGTGCTGGAAGCAGCTGAGGGCGACGTCGATCGTGCGCATCACGCCGCTCGTGGTCACCTCGGCGCCGGTGGTGTGGCGAGCGAGGCGCTCGGCCCAGTCGACGCGTCCCTCGCCGTGTCGGCTCAGGATGCGGGAGGGCTCGGGATTGCCGGGGTCTGCTGCCCAGCGGACCACCTCGGCCATCGTCGCCGCGCCGAGCGCGGCGGCGTGCAGCAGCGTTGCGAGCACGGCGCGCGCGGAGTCGCGGAAGAACTCCCCCGACTTGACGTCGCTCAGGTCGCTGCCGGCGGCGAGCAGCGCGCCGGCGCGCCGGTCGGCGGTGCGCGTCGACTCGCAACCGGCGACCGGTGACCAGCGCAACGGCTCCGCGCCCGGGACGAGGCCGTCGGGGTCGAGAGCCAGGACCGGGCCGCCCGCCCGGCGGTCCGAATAGATCGCCTCGTAGAGGTCGGACTTGGTCGAGGTGGCGAACAGCGGTCCCGGGTGGTGGCGCCCGATCGGCTCCATCACCCGCTTGGTCTTGCCTTCGCCCGGTGGGGCGACGAGTCGCAGGCTCGTCTCGAAGTGCGCGACGAGCGGCACGCCGCGGGGACGGCGGGTCGCGCCGAGGGCGTAGCCGACTTCGTGCGCGGCGAGGCGCGAAAGGCGCGGCCGGCCGAGGAGCCGAGGGAGCCGCGCGACGAGCGCCGGCCGGGTCTCGGCGCGCCTTGCGCCTCGCGGCGTGCACGCTGGCGACTGCGCGCACCTCGACGTGCGTGGCGAAGCCCGCCGAACCCGGGCCGCCGCGCCCGCTGAACAGGCGCCGCAGCGCGAGCGCCGGCGCGGCCGCTGCGGCGACGAGCGCGGCGACGAGGCCCGAATACGCGAGCGGCGCAACGCCGGAGCCGAACGCGAGAGACGGTGCCCCGGGGTGGCGCAACAGCTCGCCGAGCGCGCCTCCCATCTCGCCGATCGTGAGAAGACGCGGCCGGCGCCCGGCGATCACGCAGTCGAGCGCGCCGGCAACGTCGAGGACGAGGAGCAGCACGAGGACGCCCCCGCTGACCGCGAGCACGAGCTCGGCGCTCGAACGGCCGAGGCGGGGCGGGCTCTCCGGCGCGGGAGCAGGCACTCAGACCTCCATCCGCGAGTCGGTGTCGGTGAAGCTCGCCTCGAAGTCGGAGCGCACGTGGTCGACGAAGGCGGAGACGCCGGCGAGCTTCCACAGCGCACGGCCGCGCCGCAGTGCCGGTAGCGCCGAGCCCTCCTCGGTGCTCAGGCCGAAGGCGGCCATGGTCTGCTCGAGCACGCGCGGATGGGTGCGGAAGATCACCTTCACCTCGACGTCTGCGACGAGCCCCTCGGCGATCTTTGCCGTGGCGGTCCCCGAGTCCGCCTGCGCACCGGCGTCGCTCAAACGGTGGAAGACGAGGACGTTGGAGACGCCCCACCTCCGGCTCAGCTTGAGCGACGACTGGAAGAAGCGCGCCGCGTCCTCGTCGCCGAGGATCGCCCAACCCTCGTCCACGACCGAGAGCCGGCGCGGCACGGCGCGATCGTCGTCGCCGGGGGGGACCGCGTAGACCGACTGCAGAGCCGAGATCGCGGCGAGCATGACGAGCGACAGGGCTTGGCGGTCGTGGAAGACGGCGCTCACGTCGACGATCAACCCGCGGCCGGAATCCTCCCAGTACTCCGCGAGCGATCGGTCACCGTCGAACATGCCCGCCAGGTCGCGGCTGACGAGGCGATCGACGTCGAGCCACAACGTCCGCGCCTCCTCCCGCAGCTCGTCGCGACCGCGCCGGGCACGCGCCGCGGTCGCCTCGGACGGATCGGCGAGCTCCGCGGCGAGGTCGTGCAACGTCGCCGAGCGAACCCCACGCTCGCGGTCGGTGAGCGTCTCGAGCGCCCAGGAGAGCACGGCGTGTTCGGTCTCGTCGAGGCGCCGTCCCTTGATCGAGCTGAGCAGCGCGACGAGCAGCTGGCTGCGCCGGGCGAGCAGCTCGGAACGGGTCTCGCCGCCGCGGACGCCGGCTGCGAGGGGGTTGACGCGATGGCGGCCGCCGGGCCGCAGCTGCAGGACCGGAACGGAGAGCGCGCTGGCGAGGGCCTGGTACTCCTGCTTGGGGTCGATGGCGAAGACCTGTCGCGCGACGCCGCGCTGCCCGAGCAATCCGACGTGGCGGGCCATCAGCGTCTTGACGAACGAGCTCTTCGCCGACCCGACCTCGCCGAGCACGATCATGTTCGGGTTGGCGATCAGCTTGTCGGCATACAGCGTGAACGCATCGAAGTAGAAGCCCGAGCCCGAGAGCGCGTCGAGCCCCATGCAGATGCCGCGGACGCCGAGGCCGGCGTCTACTTGAAAGGGATAGACGGAGCTCACCTGCGCGGTGGTGCCCCGGTGGAAGGGCAGCCGGAGCACACATGGCCGTCCTGCCGAGGCGACACGCCGCCCGCCGATCGCATCGGGGCGGGCCGGCACGGCGACCGCCGGAACCGGCACCGGGGTCGTGGCGGTGCAGCTCATGCTCGGCGTCCCTCCCGCACCCCGCGTCCGAGCGGCAGGGCGGCGACGACCGCCGCGCCGTGGCGGCAGTCGAGCTGCCGCAGCTCCATCCCGGCGTTCGCCGCCGACTGTCGCGCTCGCTCGCTCGCGTACTCGAGCTCGTCGGCGCTCGTCGCCGTGACGACGACGATGCCTGTGAAGTGGAGCATCCCTGCGCCGAGCTCGAGCTCCTCGTCGATCTGCTCGATTGCCGCCGAGGCCCGGCGCAGCGACGCGCCGACGTGGTGCTGCTTGAGCACGCGTTCCTCGATCGCCCCTTCGGTGCGCGACGCCTGCGAGTCGACCTCCCAGCGTGACTGCCGGCGCGACTGGGCGTGGTAGAGCACCGTGAGGGAGCGCACGATGCCGGTCATGCCGAGCACGTCGCGCAGCCAGTCGGCGCGCACGCCGCCGCGGGGCCACTCGGCGACCCGAAAGGCCCGATGGAACGACCCGTCGCAACGCAGCAGCCCGCGCTCCTCCTCGGCGACGAGGGGGTAGGCGTTGGAGAGCGAGACGAGCCCGATGGCGCCGCCGAGCGAGCGGCCGCGGGCGTCGAGCGCAGCGACGCAACCCGGGTCGAGGCGTTCTCGCAGGCAACGTGCGATCTGCGCGCCCGCCAGAGGGGCGCTCACGACCAGCTCGGCGCGGCGCATCTGCTGGCCGAACAGCTCGGCCTCCTCGAGGGCACGCTCGGCCGCAGCAAGGAGTCGGTCGCCATCGTGGTGCGGCAGCGGCTTGACGCGAGCCTTGGAGACCGAGAGCGTCACCAGGCACTCGCTACGGTTCGCGGCACGGCCGACCCGCTCGAGCACCTGCTCGTACGCGGACACCATCTCGGGCACCGGGTCGGAGCGCACTGCCTCGCCCAGCCACACCCGGTGCTGCTCGATCCCCGCGGGCGCGCACCACTGCGACCACGCGACGCGCACGACGGGGTGGCGCTCCCGGCAGAAGTCGGCCAGCGCTCGTCCCCAGGCGGCGACGCGGAAGTCCTTCTCGTCGCCGTCCAGCACCGCGAAACCGGAGCCGTGCACGCGTAGCACGACGCTCACCGATCCGTCGGCGCGGTCCTCGACCATGCCGACCGGCGCGCCGGGGCGCCCGAGCTCTGCCTCGGGGTCGACGTCGTAGAGGACGAGCCCCCCGAGCAGCGGCGGCACGGCGGCTCGACTGTCGCCGCCGAGCAGCGCGATCGGTGCGACCCAACGCCGGCGGTGGCGCACGCCGCTTGCCACGAAGCGCCCGATCGGACCCGCCAGGTCGAGCAGGGGCTCGCCACCGGGGCTGCGCCCCAGGCCGAGGCCGAGCACGCTCATGCCGACGACGATCAAGCCGATGCGCAAGCCGAGCGCGCCCGAGATGCGCAGCGCGGAGAGCGCGAGGAACAGCCCGACGAAGCCCACTGCCGCCTGGCGGGCGCTCCAGTGACGCAGGAATCCGACGCCGTCCGGCCGGGTGAGGTGGTACGTGCGAGCTCGGGGAGCCTCAGGCATCAGGAACCCCTTTTCCGCCGGCGAGGGTGAGCGCTGCTGCCGACGACTCGCTCTCGCCGTCCGGGCTCGGCGCTGCGGGACGGTCCGAGGGGACCCGCGATCTGGGGCCGCTCGAGGCCACCCGTCCACTGGCACCGGGCACGGCGGACAGCAGCACGGCGCTCAGTGTCGCTGCGGCCGGCGTGCTCGCGACCGCTGCCGGCACACGCAGGCCGCCGGCCGCACTGGTGACATGTCCCGGCCCTGCTGCCGCGCCCGGCGCGCCGTCCGGCGCTCCTCCGGTGCCCGGCCCTCCTCTGGGATGCGGGCCGCCTGCCGGGCCGCCGCCTGCCGGGCCGCCGCCTGCCGGGCCGTCGCCGACCGGCCCCGCGCCGCCCGCCCCGCCCGGACCGCCCGGACCGAGTGGCCCGGGCCCGGCGGTTCCCGACGTCGCGCTCGCCTCGGGATTGCCGAGACGGTTCAGATAGCGGCTGAGGCTCTGGCGGGCGGTCGCCGTGTACTGCGCCGCGTCGCGCGTCGCCCGGGCAGGCCGGCGGGAAAGCCCTTCGAGGTGGGCGACCTCCACGCTGATCAACCGGAACAGCACGTACGGCGCGAAGCAGGCGATGCAGAGCGTCGCCACCGCCGCCACGAGGCTGCCGATCGCCTGGCCGAAGCTCGCCGCGCCCGATGTCGACATCTCCGACAGACCGACCGCCAGGGCGAGGGCGATCATCACCTTCGAGGCGATGAGCGCCACGCCGAGCTCGGCGAGCCTGCCGAGCGACTGGCGCAGCCGGGGGTGCACCGCCGCGGCGATGATCGCCCGAGCCGTCATCACCACGAGGTAGACGAGCGCTGCTCGCAGCGCCAGCTCGACCCAGAGGGCGAGCGCGGCGAGCACCACGACGGGGGCGACGAACATGCCGACGATGCCGCCAACGGCCAGGTCGACCCCGAGGGCGGCGCAGGCCACACCGAGCTGCTTGAGCACGAGGCGCAACAGCGCGGCGGCCGCTTGGTCGCTCGCCCGCACCAGCAGCGAGGTCAACGGGACGAGCAGCGCGGTCTTGAGCACGGCACCGGGCAGCGCGCTCACCGCCTTGATCACAGGGGTCGAGGAGCCCGTCCAGATCGACTCGAGCGCGGCGAGCATCAACGCGAGCACGAGGATCGAGCCGGCGATCGCGCCGACGATGCCGAGGAGCGCCGTCCCGCCGGGGCCGGCGAACCAACCGCTCGAGAAGACGGGATCCGTCGTCGCGTTGATCCCGTCGACCAGCGCCTCGACCAGCCTCACGGCGGCGGAGGCGACGAGGCTGCTGACGAGGGAGACCGCATCCTTGACGAGGTCCTCGGCGAGCGCCGCCGGGCTCGGGATGCCGAGGAAGGCGAGCATCGCCACGTCTGCCGGCCGTCGTGTCGAGGACGCGGCGCGCTCAGAGCGCGGCGTGGCCGATGAGCGCCTGCAGGGCGTTGGTGCCTGCCCCGGCCAGGCTGATCACGATCAAGCCCGCGCCGGCGGCGAAGATGTACCCCTTTGCGCGGATCGCGTTGCCGGTCCGTTGCTGGTGGTGCTCGACGGTCATCAGCAGCCCGCCGATGCTGATCGCCAGGGGCGCGCCGGCCCAGCCGTACTGCCGGATCCACCCCGTCAGACCGTTGAACAGATTGACACCCGGCGCGGGCCCGCCCGAGGCGCCGGACGCGCCCGTGGGTGCGGCGAGAGCGGCGCTGGCTGTGATGAGAACGGTGGTCAGGCCGACGAATGCTCCGCACGCAACCCGGCGAAGATTCGCCAGGCGCCATGCCGGCGCACGCCGCGCGCCACGGGCCGCCTTCCGGTCTGCCGTGCCCGCTGCGCGCGTCCGGCGCGCCTCCGCCCGCATCGTCCTGCGCCGCATCGCGACCACCTCCCTCGCTCGAGGCGGACTTCGCCTCGAGCGGTAATGGGCGCCGTTGCGGCGGGAGTGCGCAAAGCTCGGGAGGCCGGCCGGCTCAGCCTCCCTCGTGGAAGACGAAGACCTTGTCGGCGGCGATGCGCGCCGCGACCGCGTCGGCGGAATCGAGCCAATGCTCGAAGGCAGGCCCCTGCTTGGGCAGGTACCACTCGAGCATCGCCCGGCGCAGGTCGCCCCGCTCGGGATCGCCGAGCTCGTAGCGCTCGGCCCTGCCGTGCACCGTCACCGCCAGGTGCTCCCCGGGGAGCCAGGTAGCGCTCACTGCCGGTCGCGCGGCGAGATGGCGCATGCGCACCGAGCTGCGGCCCGAGCTGAAGTGCAGGCAGCCGTGCAGCAGATAGCCGTCGACCGGTCCGGCCAGCGGCCTGCCGTCGGCGGTCACCGTGGCGACGACGAGCAGACACATCCCCTGCATCTGCTCGCACAGCTGCGTGGCGTTCAGCCGTCGTGCCGGCGTGAGGATGCCCGCCATGTGCGACCCGGCCGCCTCGGCGCTCGCGTCGATCAGCCGTTGCAGGGCGTCGAGCTCCTCGCTCGTCTCGAGCATCAGCTGTCCCCCGAGCCGTCGCGCCCCGAGCCGTCGCGCCCGAGGATCCTGCGGACGTCGTCGAGGTGGTGGGTCCCTTCGTGCAGGGCGTGCCGCCCGAGCCAGGCGAGGTCGTGCTCGGCCGGCTCGGGCCAGTTGTAGACAAAGCGTCGTGACCACGCGACCGCGTCGAGGCGGGCGAAGGTGACAGCGCACAGCTCGGCCGCCATCTGCAGCTGATCGAGCAGCGAGCTCATGTCGAAGGCGTCGTAGCGGCAGATCGCCACGCGCTCGTCCCGGTGCATGCGGGCGAAACTCGGGCGTGGCTCCACGCAGGCGAGGACGACCCGCTCACGCTGGACGAGCAGCACGTCACGCACGTGGGAGGCGTACTCCCTGGCTGACCAGACCTGCGGAGCAGGCCGCGTGCACGCAACGTCGCCGTCGGCGTGCTCCAACGCGGCGCGAAAGCCTGGCCCGAGGGCGGCGAGCGCGGCGGAGATCTCGGCGAGGCCGACCTGCTCGTAGACGAAGCCGCACCCGCCGCATGCCGTCACGGCGCGCAGGCTATCCGGGAGTGTGCTCCGAGCCCTCAGCCTTGGGTGAGGCTGAACCAGACTCCCTTGCCCGCGAGCTGTTCGGTCACGCCCCAGTCCTCCGAGAGGGCGTCGACGATGAGCAATCCCCGTCCCGTCGTTTCCTGGGCGCTCGGCGACTTCTGCCGCGGGACACCGGCACCGCCGTCGCGAACCTCGATCCGGACGTGCCCGTCGCGCTGGGCCACCGTGAGGCAGAAGCCACTGCGGGCGTGTCGCACCGCGTTGGTCGCCAGCTCGCTCACCAACAGCTCGGCTCGCTCGCGAACGTCCGCCGACGAGCCGTCGAGCGCCTCGGCGACGAACCGGCGGGCCGCGGCGACCGACGCCGTGTCGTTCGCGAACTCGGCGCTCCTGCTCATGGCTCGATCGTCAGCACGTCGCCGAGGCCGGTGGCGCGCACGACCTCGCGAATGATCCGCGACGGGGATCTGAGCCGTACGCTCGCGGCACGAGTCGCCGCGCGCAGCAGCACGGCGATGCCGGAGCTGTCCATGAACGCCAGCTGCGCGAGGTCGAAGACGAGCGCGGGGGGTGCGGACCGGTCGAGCACGGGCCGAAGGGCGTCCTCGAGGCGCTCGGCGCTCGTGGTGTCGATCTCACCTTCGACCCGCACGACGACTTCACCGTCCGCCTCTTCGATCTCGACGGAGAGGTCCGGGTCGCCGGGGGCTGCTATGCCTTCCATCGCAGCCCCAAGATCGCCACGTCGTCAGCGGCGCCGGAGGGCACGAGCGCCGACAGGATGTCGTCGAGCAATTCGTGCAGCGAGAGCTCGGGAGAGGCAGCCTGGCGCAGCCGCTCCAGGCTGGTCGAGAGCGGCTCGTCTCGGCGCTCGACGAGGCCGTCGGTGAAAGCGAGCAGCGTGCCTCCCGGCTGGAGGGTGAAGTTGACCGAGCTGTACCCGGCGGTGGCCACGCCGACCGGCGGTCCGAGGTCGGTCTTCACGAACGAGCGCCGTTCGTCCTCGATCAGCAGCGGCTCGGGGTGGCCCGCGTTGGCGATGACGACCTTGCCGCTCGAGAGCTCGAGCAGCCCGCAGAGGACGGTGGCGAAGCGCCCGTCCCTGGCGACGTCGACGAGGCGCGAGACCTTGTCGAGGACGGTGGCGGGACCGAGCCCGTCGCTGGCGAAAGCGGTGATCGCATTGCGGAGCCTCGACATGAGCGCAGCGGCCGAAAGTCCCCTGCCGGAGACGTCACCGACGCTGAAGAAGAGCTGCCCCTCGCCGACCTCCAGCAAGTCGTACCAGTCGCCCCCGACGTCGAGGCCGGTGGTGCCGGGCAGGTAGCGAACTGCCACCTCCACTTCGGCACGCGCCGGCAGGCTCTCGGGGAGCAGGGAGTGCTGCAGCGTCTCGGCGACCTTGCGCTGCTCCTGGTAGAGGCGACGATTCTCCCCGGCAAGCAGCGCGGAGTACTCCTGACGGCGCAGCAACCGCTCCACGAGCGTGGCGATCGCGATGCTGAGCAGGAGGCCGACAGCAAGGATCCCCCAGGCGATGGAGGCCGACCAGACGCCGGCGAGCGGGGTGCGGGGCGAGAGCACCAGCGTCAGCGCGTTGGACCCGAAGGGAACGGTCGCGGTCGAGGAGGTACCTCCGAGTGGCAGGTGGGACGCGCTCGTCTCGATGAGCGCTTGCGCGCTGGTGGTCCTGCCGAAGTACAGGGCGTAGTCGAACCCCGCGTCGGGCGAGCTCTTGGGGATCGCGGCGCGGTCACGTTGCGGTAGGGACTGACCCGCCGAGACGACGAAGGTGCCGGCCGGCCCGGCGGCGGACAGCGCATAGCCGAAACGCTGCTGCTTTCCTTTCACGCGCCAGATCGTCTGGAGCTGCGAGGACTTCGTCGCCGCCGTGATCAGCGAGATGGACTCGGCCGAGGACGGCTTGAAGAGGGGCCGCTCGCCGGTGAGATCGAGGAGGTGTGCGCTGCCGCCGCGCATCTGGAAGAGAGCGGCCACGACGAAGGGGCCACGAGGGCTCATCGACCCCGAGATCTGGCGCGCGAAGGCGGCGGCGGGATCGGTTGCTTCGGCGGCGGCGGCAGCCGCCTGGCCGAGCCGCCGTTCGACGTCGACCGGCGCGATGTCGACCGCTGAGGCCGTGAGCTGGGTCTGCAACGCGACGAGGCGCTGTTCGTTGTGCACGTAGGCAAGGTGCGACGCCGTCGTGAGCCCCGCGGTCGCGGCGAGCCCGATCAGCAGCACGGCGACGGTCAGGCCGTGCACGCCGCGACGGCGCGCCACCACCGCCACCGGAGGTGCAGGCAGTCGCTGACCGGTCGACACGACGTCGCGCCTCGCCTCGGTCCATGCTGCAATCGCCAACGTGGCCCCCGGTGATGACCGCTCTAGCGACGAATCGGCGCGTGGAGAATCGCGGAGCATGGACGATACCGGAACGTCTTACCGAGCCGCACCGGCGCCTCAGCCGCGCAGGCCGTCCCAGCTCTCGCCGACGACCAGGTCGACCGCGCCGGCCGGCATGTCGTCGTCGAGTCGCAGCTCGTAGTCGCCCACGAGGTGGGAGGCAAGGACGTGAGCCGCCGCCTGGCCCTCGGGCGGGTAGGCGACGATCGTCACGGCGTTCTCGAAGCTGGCGGCGTTGCCGGTCCCTTCGACCGCGAAGCCGGCCGCCTGCAGCGCCGTGGCGACCTCGGTTGCCTGACCTGGCGCGCCGGTGCCGTTCAGCACGTCGACGAGCACGCCGGAGGGGAGCGGCAGCGTGACCGTCGACGAGGTCGTCGACCCGCGTCCTGCCGGCGTGCGTGCGGGCGTGGGTACAGCGGCGGAGGCGGCGGATGGTGGTATCGAGGATCCGGGTACCGCCGATGCCGTGCCCGTCGTCCGCGACCGGCTGCCGGGCCGGCGTGCGACGCCCCCCGAGGTGTGGCGCGCGACGCCACTGGAGGGCGCGGGTGCTCGGGCGCCGGTCCGGTCGGCCGCAGCGCTCGCTCCGCCCGGGGCAGTGGCGCCCGGAGCCGTCGGTCCCGAAGAGGTCGCCGGCGGGGGGGTCGTGACGCGCCCTCCGGAGGGAGGCCGAGAGCTGCCCGAGAACGCTCCCGCCACCGCGGCGCTGCTGGCGCCGAGAGCCATGACGAGGCCGACGCCCGCCGCACCGCGAGCGAGGACCGTCCGCCGATCGGGCCTGCGGCGATGACGGGCCCGACCGGGACGCGCTGCCGCGCGGCGACGGGATGGTTCCCACCACGTCGAAGCTACAGCGGGAGGGCGCGCGGTTCGTGGCACACGGTCTCGCGCCCGCCTCGCGCTCGAACGAGATCGCGTCAAATGCAACAACCGCACCCATGGCGCCGCGCCCCACGCCCCAGCCGTGTGTGCGGTGAGCGAGTCCCCGGCCCGGGTGGTGAGAAAACGGCTCGGCCCCGGCCCGACGCCCGGCTCAGACTCGGGGCTCCCAGCTGAAGCGGCGGATGGCGACCAGCAGGCCGGCAGCGCCCCAGGCGGCGACGACGACGACGTCGGTCCAGTCGAACGGCGTGCCGAGGAAGCCGGCCTGGAAGCCGCGGGTGAAGTGCCACACCGGGAAGATCCTGGCCACCCAGAGGATCCACGCCGGGGCGTTGTTGCCGAGCGGGATGAAGGTTCCGGAGAGGAACAAGAGCGGCAGGATCGTGGCGTTGACGATCGCCGGCGCGGCGTCGGGGTTGGGGACGACGCTCGAGATGGCAAAGCCGAGCGCGGAGAACGAGCAGGCGCCGACCGCGAGCATGACCAGGAAGCGCAGCAGCGTCACGCCCGAGGGCACGTCGGCGTGGTAGGCCGCGGCGCCGAAGGCGGCGGTGATGACCACGAGCAGCACCGCCACGCCGAGGGCGTGCAGCACCCGGGCGACGAAGTACGAGGCGGGCGGGAGCGGCGTGCCGTGCAGGCGCTTCAGCACGCCCTGGTCGCGCTGGAACACCGTGGCCATCGCGATGTTGGTGTAGCAAGCCGTGATCACCGAGAAGGCGGCCATCGAGGCGACGTAGTACGTGGAGAGCTTCACCACCTTGTCGCCGATGTGGATGTGGCCCGACCCGAGCAGCGCCGTGAAGACCACGAGGAACATGAGTGGGAAGGCGAAGGTGAAGAACGCGGAGGCCGGGTTGCGCCAAAAGGCGCGATTGGTGTACCTGACCTGGCGCAGGGCGAGCGCCCCGGCGCTCACGATGCCGCCCTACCCCTGGACCCGGACCGGCGGGACCGCCCCCGGCGGTCGTGCCCCCCGCTGCCCCCCGCTGCGACGACGCCGGCGCCCGCCGGCGTCTCGGCGTGCTCCGAGCCCGTCAGCTGCAGGTAGACGTCCTCCAGGCTCGGGCGCAGGATCTCAAGCCCGTCGAGCTCGACGCCGGCGCCCATCGCCCAGGCGGTCAGGGCGGCGAGCGCGGCGGTGACCGAATCCGGGACGATCTCGAGCAGGTCGTCGCCGGCAGGGCGGGCGCCGAGCTCCGCCGCCAGCTCGGCCGGGAGCGCCGGCTCGGGAGCCCGGAAGAGCACCCGCGGAGTCACCTCGTCGCGCCCCGCCAGGCTCGAGGGTGGCCCCTCTGCGACGATCCGGCCTGCGGCGATGACCGCGACGCGGTCGGCGAGGTACTGCGCCTCGTCCATGTAGTGCGTGGTGAGCAGGATCGTCTTGCCGAGCTCGGCGAGGCCCCTGACCACCTCCCACGCCTCGCGCCGTGCGGTCGGGTCGAAGCCCGTCGTGGGCTCGTCGAGGAAGAGCAGCTCGGGGTCGCCGGCCAGGGCGACGCCGACGTCGAGACGGCGCTGCTGGCCGCCCGACAGGGTGAGGACGCGGGCGTCGCGCTTGGCCTCGAGCCCGACGAGCCCGATCACCTCGTCGGTGGGGCGCGGGTGGGGGTAGTAGCCGCCGTACATCTCGATGGTCTCGGCGACGGTGAGGTAGCGGTCGACCCCGGTCGACTGCAGCACGATGCCGATGCGCGGCAGCAGCTGCTCACGCTGGGCTTGCGGGTCGCAACCGAGCACGGTCACCTCGCCGGCGTCGCGGTCGGCGGTACCCCTCGAGGATCTCGACCGTCGTGGTCTTGCCGGCACCGTTGGGACCGAGCAGGGCGAAGATCTCGCCGCGGCCGATCTCGAGGTCGATCCCGTCCACGGCGGTCACGCCGCCCTTGTAGGTCTTGCGCAACCCGCGGACCGACACCGCCACGCCCGGGGACGATCCGAGCGGCATCGCCGCGCCGGCTCCGACAGACGCCGGAGCGGCACCCGCGTTCGCGACCACGTGCGACATGATAGGACTCCGGCCCGGGAATGGACGGGCGACGCCGGTAACGTCCGCGTGGCCGGGTCCAGGAGGCGGTGAAGCATGACGACCGAGGCAACGTGGTTCGCGTCCGCCATCGCCGAGGACGTGGCGGCACCGGGCGTGACCTACCTCGACGCGCTTCGCACCAGCCTGGCCGACCTGCTCGCCGAGGACGAGCGCGTGCTCGTCCTCGGTGAGGACATCGGCGTGATGGGCGGCGCCTTCCGCGTCACCGCCGGCCTGCAGCAACGCTTCGGTACGTCGCGGGTGATCGACACGCCGATGTCGGAGACCGCAGTGCTCGGCTGCGCGATCGGGCTTGCCATCTCCGGCTTGCGCCCGATCGTCGAGCTGCAGTTCGCCGACTTCATCTCGTGCTGCTACGACCAGCTCGTCAACGAGGCGGCCAAGCTGCACTGGCGCTTCGGCATCGCCGTGCCGATCGTCGTGCGCTGCCCCGCCGGGGGTGGGCTCGGCGCCGGGCCGTTCCACTCGCAGTGCCCGGAGGGCGTCTTCGCCCACGTCCCGGGGCTCAAGGTCGTCGTGCCGGCGACCGTGCAGGACGCCTACGGACTGCTGCGTGCCGCGGTCGTCGACCCCGACCCGGTGCTGTTCTTCGAGCAGAAGGCCCTGTACCGCTCGCAGAAGGCGCCGCTCGACCGGTCCGCGCCGCCGGCCGAGCTCGGGCGGGCTGCGCTGCGCCGCGCCGGGCGCGACCTCACGGTCGTCACGTACGGCTCGATGCTCCCGCGCTGCCTCGACGCCGCGGCCCAGCTGGCGGCCGAGGGGATCGAGGCCGAGGTCGTCGACCTCGTGTCGCTCGTCCCGCTCGACGTCGACACCGTCGCCGGCTCGGTGGCGCGGACGGGTCGGCTCGCGGTGGTGCACGAGGACAACTACAGCTCCGGGTTCGGCGCCGAGGTGATCGCCCGCCTGGCCGAGAGCGAGGTGCTCTACCGCCTCGACGCCCCGGTGTGCCGCATCACCGCGCCCGACACGCCGGTACCGTCCTCGCCCGTGCTGGAGGAGCGCTACGTGCCGGCTACCGGGCGCATCGCAGCCGCGTTGCGCCGTCTCGCCCATGCTTGAGCCGGCCGTGCCGGCGGGGACGCCCCTGGCGGGGGCTCCCGCACCGGGAGCGGCGCGCTCGGCCCCCGACGCCCCGGGCGCGCCGCCGCGCCAGCCTGGCGCGGGCTCCGGCTCGGGTCAGCCGGTGGGCGACCAGCCGGACACCGCTGGGGCGGCCCCAGTTCCCGCGCAGTGGCGGGAGATGCTGCGCCTGATGGTGCTCTCGCGTGCCATCGAGAACAAGCTGAACAACCTCTTCCTGCAGGGCCGAGTGCGCGGGCGGCTCATCTCCGGGCGTGGCCAGGAGGCGATCCCGGTCGGCGCGGCGACCTGCACGGAGGCCCGCGACCTGATCTGCCCGGCGCACCGGGACCTCGGGGCGCACCTGGCGCGTGGGACCACCCCGTACGAGGTGTTCCTGCAGTACTTGTGGCGCGAGGCCGGCCCGTCGGGGGGTCGCGACGGCGACGTCCACTTCGGCGTCTGGCAGCGAGGGGTGCTGCCGATGATCTCACACCTGCCCGACTCCTGGCCGATCGCCGTCGGCCTCGCCCTTGCCAAGCAGCGGGAGGGCGCCGGCGGGGTCGTCGTCGCCTTCTGCGGCGACGGCGCCACCTCGGCGGGCGCCTGGCACGAGAGCGTCAACCTCGCCTCGGTCTGGCAGGTCCCGATCGTCCTCATCGTCGAGAACAACCAGTACGCGTACTCGACGCCGAACGCCCTGCAATTCCGCGTCGCCACGCTCGCCGAGCGGGCGGCCGGCTACGGCATCCCGGGATGGCGCGTCGACGGCAACGACGTCGCCGCGGTGCACGACATCGTCGCCCGCGCCGTTGCCGGCGCGCGCTCGGGAGGTGGGCCGACCCTGATCGAGGCGGTGACGATGCGCATGGACGGCCATGCCATCCATGACCCGGCTCAGTACGTGCCGCGCGAGCTGCTCGAGCACTGGCGCCGGCGTGACCCGATCGAGCTGTTCGCCGCCCGCCTCGCCCAAGCCGGGCTCCTCCTCGGCGACGCGCTCGACGCGATGCGCCGCTCGGCCGAGCGTGCGGCCGACGAGGCCTACGAGCTCGCGTTGGTCTCGCCCGAGCCCGACGTCTCGAGCCTCGAACGCGGGGTCTACGCCGCCGCGCCGGGGCGCCCGGCGACCAGGCCGGCCTTCGACTGAGGGGCCGCGGGGGGCGGCACCCGACGTCACGTCGCCCACGAGCTTTGGCATGCTTGCGCCGTGCCTCCCGCTCGGGGCCGTTCCCGTCGAATTGCGGCGTCGCGCCCGGCGTTCGGCTCAGCGCCCGTACTTATCGTCGCGGTGCTCGCCTGCGTGCTGGCCAGCGCCGCAGCGGGCACCGGCGCGCTGCCCGGCGCGTCGGTGCCGGCCACGGCGCGTCAGCGGGCGGCCCTTCAGATCGGGCTCGTTGCAGGTCGCACGCGCCCTGAGACGGCTTCCTCGCGCCGACCGCCCGCGACCCGTCCCGCCCCGGCCGATCCCGCGCCAGAGCCCCGCTCCGCCGATGACCGGGCACCGCCGAGGAGGCCCGGCCCCCGGCCGGCGCGGGACCGCGACGTCGAGCTGCCCGTGGGTCGCGCCGGGCGCGCTCTCCGACATGGGCCCGGAGCGGCTCGCCGCAGAGGTCGCCTCGCGCCTGACGTTGCGCGACGAGCTCGGCCTCGTCGACCTGGTCGGCGTGCCCGGCTACGAGAACACCACCGCAGCGATCCCCTCGTTGTGCATCCCGGCGATCACGATGCAGGACGGCCCGAACGGTCTCGCCAACCAGGACACCGGCGTGACCCAGCTGCCGTCGTCGCTGGCGGTCGCGGCGACCTTCGACACCGACGACGCGCGCGCCGCCGGGTCGGTCGAGGGCGACGAGGCGCGCCGGCAGGGGATCGACGTCGTGCAGGGCCCGATGCTCAACCTGCTGCGCGTGCCCGAGGACGGGCGTGCCTACGAGACCTACGGCGAGGACCCCTACCTCGTCGCGCAGATGGGGACGGCGGATATCGAGGGCATCCAGGGGGCGGGCGTGATGTCCGAAGCCAAGCACTTCGCGGCCTACGCCCAGGAGAGCGACCGCCACGGGCTCGACCAGCTGATGACGACGCGCCAGCTCGAGGAGCTGTACTTCGTGCCGTTCCAGGCCGCGGTCGAGCAGGCCCACGTCGCCGGCGTGATGTGCGCCTACGGCGAGATCGACGGCGCGCCCACCTGCGCCGACCCGCTGCTGTACCGCACCCTGCGTGACTGGAGCTTCGACGGCTTCGTGCGCTCGGACATGAGCGCCGTGCACCGGGCGATCCCGGCCTTCGACGCGGGGATCGACGCGATCAAGCCGGCACAGCGGGTGGCGATCGGCCGGGCGGTGAGCGAGCACGTGCTCGCCGGGAACCGGCTCGCCGACGCGGCACAGAGCCTGCTCGAGGAGACGTTCCGCTTCGACCTCGTCGCCCACCCGCTGAGCGGCCGCACCGACACCGCCGTCGACTCCCCGGCGCACGCCGCGGCCGCGCTCGGGATCGCCGAGGCGTCGACGGTGCTGCTGAAGGACCGGGGAGGTGTCTTGCCGCTCGACACGGCCAGGTTGCGCTCGATCGCCGTGATCGGCACCGACGCCGCCGGGGAGGCGATGACCGCCGGCTACGGAGGCGGCGCGGGTCATCGCTCCCTTCGTCGTCGAGCCGGTGCAGGCGATCGCCCGCCTCGCGGGCCCGGCGGCGGTGCACTACGCCGGCGGCGGCACGGGGATCGACGACCCGACCACCAGGCTCGAGCCGAGCGGGCTCGAGCTCAGCCCGCCGAGCGAGCTCCCCGGGACGGCCGGCTACGCCTACGACGTGGGCGGCTCGGACGCGAGCCCCGCCGTCGGGGTCGCCTCGCCGCTGCTCCCCCCCGACGGGCGCCGTCCGCTCTACCGCACGTCCGGGACCTTCGAGCCTGCGTCGACGGGCTGGTACGACGTGTCGCTCGAGGACGACTGCGCCACCTGGCTGCTCGTCGACGGCCGCGTGCTGATCGACTCGCCGGCGCGCCATCAGGCCTTCAGCTGGTCCAGGGCCATCCTCATGCAGGCCGGTCACCGGTACCCGATCGAGCTGCTGTGGCGCCAGGTGCACGACGGCGACATCCCGACGATCGGCTTTCGTGACGTCAGCCCCGAGCTGTCCGCCGCCGTGCGCCTCGCCCGTTCCTCGCAGGTGGCCGTCGTCTTCGCCAGCGACTACAGCTCGGAAGGGATGGACCGTCCCGACCTGTCGCTGCCCGGCGACGAGGACGAGCTCATCAGCGAGGTGGCCTCCGCCAACCCGCGTACGATCGTCGTCCTGAACACCGCCGGCCCGGTGCTGATGCCGTGGCTGTCCAAGGTCGCCGCCGTGCTCGAGGCGTGGTACCCGGGCGAGGAAGACGGCAACGCGATCGCCGCTGTGCTCGACGGGTCGCTACAACCCCACGGGTCGCTTGCCGGTGACGTTCCCCGCGAGCGAGACGGCCACGCCGGCGCACACCCTTGCCGACTGGCCGGGGATCGACTCGATCGTGCAGTTCGGCGAGGGCATCGACATCGGCTACCGCTGGGACCAGGCGAACGGCGTGCGACCTTTGTTCCCCTTCGGATTCGGCTTGTCGTATACGAGCTTCAGCCTGTCGAAGCCGACGCTGCGCGACGACGGGGACGGCGGCGTCACGGTGTCGCTCTCCGTCACGAACACCGGCAGGGTGGGCGGCAGCGAGGTCGTGCAGGCCTACGTCGGCTTCCCCAGCGACGCGGCCGAGCCACCCTGGCAGCTCAAGGCGTTCACGCGCGTCTCGTTGTCGCCGCACGCCAGCACCACGGCCGAGCTCGTGCTGCCGGCGTCCTCCTTCCAGTGCTTTCGCGACGGGAGCTGGCGCACCGAGCCCGGACGGTACGTGATCGGCGTGGGGACCTCCTCGGACGACCTCGCCTTCGAGGTGAGCCTGCAGCGTTGACCGCTCCGTTCGCCGCGCTGTGGCCGGCGGCGGGCCGGACGGGGCAGGATTCGGGGATGGCATCGCACTCCGCCCGGCTCCTCGCCGCCCCCGTGGCCGTCCTCGGCGGCGCGGCTGTGCTCGCCGCCCTCCTCGGCGAGCGGGTGGTGCGGCCACGGCGCGCCCCCGCCGGCAGTACCGGGTGCTCGCTGCTGTGGACGGGAGCATCACCTTCGCCACCGACCCCGAGCTCGTGCGCCCCGGCCGCTACGGGATCTTCTGGCCCGACGGCCACGCGGTGATCGGGCCGGTGCTCGAGCGCCGGGGGGCCGAGGTGGTGCGCGTCCTCGAGCGCGTCGACGGTCCGCTGCCCGTGGGCACGAAGGTCGGGATCGGCCACGTTGCGGTCGGCGACCCGACGAGCGCGCACGGTTTGGCGTACTCCGAGCTGATCGTGCCGAGCGAGGTCGGCGCTCTCCCGTGCTGGGAGGTGCCAGCTGCCGACGGCTCCGCCGCCGACAATCTCGGCCGCACCTGGGCGATCCTCGTGCACGGCTACGGCGGCTCGCGTGCCAGTGCCCTCGACGTGCTGCCGATCGTGCACCGGCTCGGCCTGCCGGCGATCGCCCTCGCCTACCGCAACGACCCCGGCGGGCCGCCGAGCCCCGACCGGCGATACCACCTCGGGGCGACGGAGTGGCGCGACCTCGAGGCGGCCATGGCTCAGGCCGTCGCGCGCGGCGCGACGCGCCTTGTGCTCATGGGATGGTCGATGGGCGGCGCCATCGTCATGCAGGCGTACGCGCGCTCGGAGTGGTCCCACCTCGTCTCGGGCATCGTGCTCGACTGCCCGGTCCTCGACTGGCGCGCCCTGCTCGTCGCCCAGGGGCGCCGCCGGCGGGTCCCCCCGCCGGTCGTCTCCCTCGCCTGCCGGGCAGTGGAGGCGCGGATCGGGGTGAACCTCGACGAGCTCGACTGGACGCGACCCGGGCGCGCCGGCGAGGTCGCCGTCCCGGTCCTCGTGCTGCACGGCGCGCAGGACCCGCTCGTGCCGCTCGAGACGAGCCAGCGCGTTCGCCGCGCGGGCGCCGGGGCTCGTCGAGCTCGAGATCACGCCCGAAGCCGGTCACATCGGGTCCTGGAACGTCGATCCTCGGCGCTACGAGGAGGTCATCGGCCGCTTCTGGCGCGAGCGGCTCGGCGGGGCGGAGCCGGCTCCCTCCGGGACGCGGACCGGCGCCTGAGCCGCCAGCGGCGCCTGAGCCGCCAGCGGCGGGCCTATCCCTCCCAGTCCTCGACGAACGAGCTCCCCGGGCCGCGCCGGAAGACGGGGATGTCCCCGAGGGCCGTGACGAGCCCGGCGTCCTCGCCCAGCGCCTCGCGCCACGCCTTGGTCTCGGTGACGAGGGTGCCGATGGCGACGACCTCCGCGCCGGCCTGTCGCAGCAGGCGCGTCGCCGCCGCGGCCGACGAGCCCGTCGAGATCACGTCGTCGACGAACGCCACACGCTTGCCGGACGCGACGTGCAGCCGCGCCCGGTCGAGTCGCAGCTGCTGCTCGGGCCCGGTCGTGATCGACCGGACGGGCTCGAGCAGCGCGTCGCGCAGGTGGATCTTCGGGACCTTGTGCAGCACGATGTAGGCGTCGAGGCCGAGGGCTCGGCTGACCTCGATCGCCACGGGGATCCCCATCGTGGCGGCCGTCGCCACGACCTCGACGCCGGCCGGCTCGATCGCCGCGGCGAGGTCACGCCCGGCCCGGTCGACGAACTCGACGCCGAGGTCGACGGTGATGAGCAGCGCGATCCAGAGGTTGGCACCGAGCTCGACGATCGGCAGCTCGACAGTCTGCGAGCCGACGACGGCCCGGTAGCTCCCCGCCGCCTCGACCATCGCTGTGCACCCTCCGGCTCGTGGCCGACTCGTCGCGTCCCTCGGTCCCCCGGGCAGGGCGCGTGAACGGGGCGTGACGCTAACGCGCCCGGCTCCCGCCGGCCAGCGGCGCGGCGCCGACGGCCGACCGCGCTCGAGCGCGAGGCAGCTCAGCCTTGCTTGCGGGCGATGGCCAGCGCCAGCTCGTGCTTGTCCATCTTCGAGCGGTCGGGCACGCCGAGCTGCTTCGCCCGCTCGTAGAGCTCGGCCTTGCTATGACCGAGCTCGTCGACGCCGCCCGCGGTCTCGCCCTCGCCTCGCCGCTTCTGCGCGGTGGTCTTGGTCGAGCGTTCATCGGAGGGACCCTTCTCCTCCTTGGGCTCCCAGTGGTCGCCGACCTTCTCGAAGGAGTGCTTGAGCGCGCCGAAGGCGGTGCGGTGGGCACGCTCGCCCTCGCCGTATTCGTCGATGGCGTTGTCGTGGGTCTTGGCCCACGTGCGTTGGGCCTTTGCCGGCGAACGTTGGATCGTTGCGGGCATCCGGTCCTTCCCGGGCATGTCGACCTCCTTCGCACCACGGATCGGCCGTCGCGAGCGGGCGGCCTTCCCGGTCGGCGCCGTGATACCCGCGTGTCACGGCTGACATGCCGGAGCCGTCAGGGGATCTTCGGGCACTCCCGAGGGTCGTAGGACGGGATCGCCGGGTTTGCCGACGTCGGTGCCCCGATGTTCGGGTTGGTCGTTGTCGGGATGGCCGCGCTCGTCGTGGTGCTGCTCGCCGGTGCCGAGGTCGCCGGCGCCGAGGTCGCCGGCGCCGAGGTCGCCGGCGCGCTGCTCGAGGGGACCGAGGTGCTCGCTGCTGCCGGCGGGGAGGTCGTGGTCGGACGCCTCGCAGGCGGCGTCGCTGCTCGTGCCGGTTTGGCGACCGAGAGCAGCGAGCCGGTGACGACGGTCACGTCGGCGCCGCCGACCGGCTTGCCCACGCCGAGCACGACCGTTCCGGCGAGCGACGACATGACCTTCTCGGCCTGCTTCAGGTGCGCCCGGCCGGCGTAGAGGACCGTGGTCTCCGAGACCGGGCCGACGTACTCGCTCGCCGACGTCGGCACCATCTGGTAGCCGAGCGCGCCGAGCCTGGAGGAGACCGACCGGGTCGCGGCGGGCGAGCTCGTGCCGTCGACGACCGACACCGAGATGGAAGAGGCGGCGATCTTCGAGAAGGCGGGCTTGTCGCCGAGGAACTGGTCGATCGTCGCTTCGTCCTGCGGCTCGCTCGGGAAGATGACGTCACCGTAGTTGCCACCGTCGTAGTAGTAGGTGGCCGCGTCGTTGACCGTCGGCAGCGTCAGCTCGGGTGTCGTCGCGAGATCGATGTGGCGGAAGGCGAGCGCCAGGTCGAGCATCGCCGTGGTCGACAGCCCGCTGTCGACGGTGAGGTTCGGCGCCACGGCGGTGATGAGCGATTCGTCGGTGATCGGGTTGCCGAGGCCGCGCGCGGCGATCTGGCTGGCGAGCGCCTTCAAGAACTCGTGAACGCGAAGGATCCGGCCGAGGTCTCCCGAGCCGTCGTACTGTCCGCCGGAGTCCGGGGTGTACCAGGGTCCCTCGGCGGTGTTAGCCGCGTCGATCGCTGCGGTGTCGGGCTTCTCGCCCTTGCTGAACCAGTACATGTGGCGCGCCCGGACGAGCTCGAGCGCTTCGCTGCCGTTCAGGTGAATGCACCCCGTGTGGTGGATGTCGAGCCCGGAGGAGGCATCGACGAGCCGGTCGGGGAAGTACATCCACAGGCCGCCGAGGGCGTTCACGACCTGCTCGAACGTGGCGAAGTTGAGGTCGACGATGTGGTTGATCGGGATGCCGAAGTCCTGCTCGATCGCCGCAGTCAGCTGGTTCGGGCCCTCGACGAGGGACGAGTCGATCTTGTCCGAGCACATGTCCGGGGTGAGCGGCGACGTCGATCCGCACAGCCCGGAGCCGGAGCGGGCGTCGGGGACGAAGGTGTCCCGCGGAATCGAGAGCAACGACGCCTGGTCGGTCTTGCCGTTGAGACGCAGCACGGTGACGACGTCGCTGTTGACCCCGTTCACGCCGTTCTGGCACTGCTCGGCGAACTGCTTGATGGTCGTCGCCGCGCACCGGTTCGTCGAGCCGATGAGCAGGATGTTCTCGATCGGACCGTTCGTCGATACCACCGCGCTGTAGCGGTGCTTGTGGATGCGGCCGATCTGGTAGCCGGTGTAGCCGACCGTGGCCGCCACGATCGCCACGACGACGAGCACCACGGCGATGCCGCCGCGAACGAGCCAGCGGCGCAGCGGGCTGCGGGCCGCTCGGCGCGCCTTGCGCCGCTGCCGCCGCGTCGGCCGAGGTGTGGCCGAGGCGGCCGCCGGGACGGCCGCCGGCCGGACCCACCCGGCAGCGACGCCGGCTTCCTCGGGTGCGCCGGCTTCCTCGGGTGCGCCGGCCTCGGGTGCGCTCGCTTCGGGTGCGGCGCCCTCGTCGGCTCCCCCGCCGGCCGACCCGGCCGACCCGCCGGAGGTCTCGCCGGCTTCGCCCCCCGGCCCGTCCTCGCCTCCCGGCCCGTCCTCGCCCGCTCCCTCGCCGCTGGTTGGCTCGTTGCCGGGGGTCACGGGCGGCGAGGATAGCGATGACCTCATGGAAACGGGGTGTCGGTGCGCCCGGCGCGCCCTGCCGTGCGAGCCGAGCTCCGGGGAAGGTCCGGGAAGCCCAGTAGCCTGCCGCAGTGTCGCGCCGGGGGATGATCCTGTTCGTCGCGCTGGGCGTCATCTGGGGGCTCCCCTACCTGCTGATCAAGGTCGCGGTGCGCGAGGTGTCGCCGGCGCTGCTCGTCTTCGTGCGCACCGGCGGCGCCGCGCTGCTCCTCGCTCCGGTCGCCTTCCGCGCCGGATCGCTGCGGCTGGTGCTCGCCCGCTGGAGGCCGCTGATCGTGTTCTCCTTCGTCGAGCTCGTGGTGCCCTGGTACGTGCTCTTCAACGCCGAGCGCCGGCTGTCGAGCTCGCTGTCCGGGCTGCTCGTCGCGACTGTGCCCCTCGTCGGGGCGCTCCTCGCAGTCCTCACGGGCACCGATCGTCTCGACCGGCGGCGCAGCGCCGGCCTCGCGCTGGGCTTCGCCGGCGTGGTGGCGCTCGTCGGCTTCGACGTCCAGCGCTCGGACCTCGGTTCGGCGCTCTCGCTCGTGCTCGTCGCGGTGGGGTACGCCGCCGGCCCCTGGATCATCGCTCGCTACCTGGCCGACGTGCCCCGCCTCGTGTGATCACCCTCTCTTTCGCCGTCTGCGCCCTCGTCTACGCCCCGCTTGCCGCCGTCGAGCTGCCGGCGAGAACCCTGTCGGCCGAGGTCGTAGCTTCGATGGCCACCCTCACCGTGATCTGCACGGCGCTCGCCTTCGTGCTCGTGTTCGCACTCATCGGCGAGATCGGGGCGATGCGCGCCACGGTGATCACCTACGTCAACCCCGCGGTGGCGGTGCTGCTCGGCGTGACCGTCCTCGACGAGCGCTTCGAGCTGACGACAGCCCTCGGCTTCGGGCTGATCCTCGCCGGTTCATTGCTCGCCACGGCCGCGCCACGCGGGGGGCCGCCGCGGCGCGACGTGCCGGCGTCCGGGCGAGCGGGCTGACGCGACCCCCGCACCGATCGCCGGCGCCGCAGCGAGGTGGCACAATGGCGAACGTATGTTCGTGCATCGAGACGACCCAGCACCGCCCGGCGCGGCGACGCGCCGGTTCGTGCGCCGCCAGAGCGGGCAGTACGATCTCTGCGTGGCAGACCGGGCTCGCTTCGTGGACGACGCCATGGAGTACATGTCGTCGCTGTACAGCGCCGCCATGCGCATGACGCGCAACGCCCACGGACGCCGAGGACCTCGTCCAGGAGACCTACCTCAAGGCCTACCGGGCCTTCGGCAGCTTCCAGGAGGGCACCAACCTCAAGGCCTGGCTCTACCGGATCCTCACCAACACGTTCATCAACTCCTACCGGGCCCGCCGCCGCCGGCCGGAGGAGACCGAGCTCGAGGACGTCGAGGACCTCTACCTCTACCGTCGCCTCGCCGGCGCCGAGGGCGCCTCCGGGCGCAGCGCCGAGGACGAGGTGCTGGACCGCTTCACCGACGACGAGGTGAAAGGGGCGCTCGAGTCGCTGCCCGAAGGCTTCCGCATCGCCGTCCTGCTCGCCGATGTCGAAGGATTCTCCTACAAGGAGATCGCCGAGATCATGGACGTCCCGATCGGCACCGTGATGAGCAGGCTGCACCGGGGAAGAAAGGCGTTGCAGAAGGCGTTGGCCGAGTACGGGCTCGAGCGGGGTCTCGTCGAAGCACACCCGGGGTGACACGTGGAGCAGGAGCAGGAGCTGTCCAGGTCGGCCTCCGAGGGAGCCGACTGCGAAGAGACGATCGAACGGCTGTACTGGTTCCTCGACGGTGAGCTGACCGAGGAGCGCCGCCTGGCGATCCGGGCCCACCTCGATGACTGCGGGCCGTGCCTGGAGGTCATGGGTTTCGAGGCCGAGGTGCGCCGCCTGATCGCCGACCGTTGCCGCGACCGCGTCCCCGCCGGCCTTCGCGAGCGGATCGCTGCGGCCATCCACCTCGAAGCGGTCTCGCAAGATCGGACCGACTGACCCGGTGACCGTGCCGACCTCCACTGACCCGGTCAACTGGGACGTCGTCGTGCGCGTGGCGCACCAGGCGCTGTCGCGACGGCCCGCTGCCGGCACCGGCGACGCGGCGCGAGCTCGATGAGAGCTTCTCGATCGCCACCGAGCGCGCCGAGCGGCTCGTCGAGCTCGAGACCGGCCTGCGCTCGGCTTCCGGTCCCGCCCGCTGCGAGGTCGTCGACCGGGCGAGGTGGGTGGAGGCCAACGTCGCCTCCTTCCGGCGGCTGCTCGCCCCGATCGGCGAGCGGCTTGCCAACGGTTCCCCTGCGGCGCGTCGCCGCGCTCAGCCCGGCGAGCCGGTTTGCCGCCGGCGTCGAGGTCGGGGCGTTGCTGACCTGGATGTCCGGACGCGTGCTCGGGCAGTACGACCTGCTCCTCGCCGAGGGCGCCGACGAGGGCGACGTCGTCTACTTCGTCGGCGAGAACATCCTCCAGATCGAGCGGGAGTACGGCTTCCCGCCCGACCAATTCCACTTGTGGATCGCCTTGCACGAGGTCACCCACCGCCTGCAGTTCACCGGCGTGCCCTGGATGCGGCAGTACTTCCTCGGGCTGGTCGAGCGGGGCGTGCAAACCTCCCCTCCCGACGCCAAGGCGCTGCTCGACAGCTTGCGCCGGGCCGCCGCCGAGCTGCGCTCCGGGCGGAACCCGCTCGCCGACGGTGGCGTCGTCGGACTCATCGCCACCTCCGACCAGCTGGCGACGCTGCGCGACGCCCAGGCGCTGATGAGCCTGCTCGAGGGGCACGGCGACGTCGTGATGGGCCATGCCGCCGGACCACAGATCCCCGAGGCGGCTCGCTTCGCCGCGACGTTGCAGCAGCGCCGCGGCAGCGCCAAGGGGGCGGCGAAGGTGATCCAGCAGCTCGTCGGCGTCGAGTCCAAGATGCGCCAGTACGCCGAGGGCGAGGCCTTCGTCGACGCGGTCAGCGCTGCGGGGGGCGACGCGCTCGTCGCCCGGCTGTGGGAGGACCAGTCGATGCTCCCGACCCTCGAGGAGATCCGCGACCCGAAGCGCTGGATCGCCCGGGTCGCAGGCGACCCGGCTCCGGCGTCGGTCGGGCCCGCTCCCTCGGCGCCGCGTCGAGGGCGCTGTCCCGGCGCCTGAACGGCGTGGCCGATCTGAACCGAGCTGCGCTCGCCGAGCTGGCCGCGCCACTGCTCGCGCGCAGCGAGTTCCCGCCACCCGGCAGCACGCTGCACTGCGCCGTCTCCGGCGGGAGCGACTCGCTGGCGCTGCTTGCCCTCGCCGTCGCCGCCGGCTGTGAGGCGATCGCCTGCCATGTCGACCACGGCCTGCGCACCGGCTCGGGCGCCGAAGCCGACGTTGTCGCCGCCGCGGCGCACCGGCTCGGATGCGGCCTGTCGCGCCTGTCGGTCGAGCTCGAGCCCGGGCCGAACCTCGAGGCGCGAGCCCGATCGGCACGGCGCGCCGTGCTGCCCGCCGGCAGCGCGACCGGGCACACCGCCGACGACCAGGCGGAGACGGTCCTGCTGCGGCTGCTGCGCGGGTGTGGACCGGACGGCCTGTCGGCCATGCGTCCGGGGCCCTCGCACCCCATCCTGCGGCTGCGACGGGCCGAGGCCGCGTCGCTCGTCGCCGCCCTCGGGCTCGAGGTGGTCCGCGACCCCTCCAACGACGACCCGCGCCACGAGCGCAACCGCGTCCGCCACGAGCTCCTTCCGCTGTGCTGCGCGATCGCCCGGCGCGACGTCGTGCCGCTGCTGGCGCGCCTGTGCCGAGCTGGCGGCCGAGGAGGCCGAGGAGCTGGACCGTCTCGCGGGTTTGCTCGACCCGACCGATGCCCCGGCGCTGGCGGGGGCGCCGCCTGCCCTGGCGCGCCGCGTGCTGCGCTCGTGGCTGCGGCTCGGCCCGGAGGCGTATCCCCCAGCGCGGCATCGCTGCGGCGCGGTGCTCGCGGTCGCCGCCGGCGAGTCGGTCGCCTGCGAGATCGAAGGCGGCCGCCGGGTCCGTCGCTCGCAGGGCCGTCTGGCTGTGACGGATGCCCCGGCGCCGGTCCCGCTCGCCCCAGGCCCAGGGGCGCTGCAGCAGACCAGCGACTAGGGTCGACTCGATGAGCGAGGAGCCCGTCGCCCCAGCGTGTCCGCCCGACCCGACCGCAGGCTTCGAGCTCGGTCCCGTCCTCGTCTCGGAGAAGGAGATCGCCGAGCAGGTTGCCAATCTCGGCGAGCAGATCACGCACGACTACGCCGGACGCGCCCCCTGCTCATCGGTGTGCTGAAGGGCGCCTTCGTCTTCATGGCCGACCTGGCGCGTGCCATCGCCCTGCCCGTCGAGGTGGACTTCATGGCCGTGTCCTCCTACGGCACGGCGACCAAGACGAGTGGCATCGTGCGGATCGTGAAGGACCTCGACGCCGATCTCACCGATCGTGACGTGATCATCGTCGAGGACATCGTCGACAGCGGGTTGACCCTCTCGTACCTGCGCAAAGGCCTGCTGGCGCGTGGCCCCGCCAGCCTCGAGGTCTGCGCGTTGCTCGTGAAGACCGGCCAGCGGAGCATCGACCCCGACTTGAGGTACGTCGGGTTCGAGATCCCGCCCGATTTCGTCGTCGGGTACGGCCTGGACCTCGCCGAGCGCTATCGCAACCTGCCCGACGTGCGGGTCCTCGAGCCGGTCGCAGTTGCACCGTCCGGCGGGACGCCGGCGTGAGTGTCGCCACGCCTCGCAGCGCAGGCACGAAGAACCCGTCGCGCACGAACGGGTCGCGCCCGAACGGGTCGTCGTCGGACGCATCCTCCAACGACTCCGACCCTCGAGGTGCCGGCCGACCGCACCGGTGGTCGCGGACGAGCGGCGAGCTCGCCGCCCCGGTGGACCTCCCGCGCGCTGCGGCAGCGGTGCGCGAGCTACTGCTCGCCGTCGGCGAGGACCCTGACCGCGAGGGTCTCGCCCGCACTCCGGACCGGGTCGCCGAGATGTACGCCGAGCTGCTGTCGGGCATGCGCGAGGATCCGAGCGAGCATCTCCAGGTGACCTTCTCGGCCGAGCACGACGAGATGGTGATGGTGCGCGACATCCCCTTCGCCTCGTTGTGCGAGCACCACCTGATCCCCTTCGTCGGTCGCGCCCACGTCGCCTACGTGCCGAGCGCCCGAGGTGCCATCACGGGCCTGTCCAAGCTCGCCCGGCTGGTCGACGGCTACGCCCGCCGGCTGCAGGTGCAGGAGCAGCTGACCAGCGAGATCGCCGATGCGATGGAGCGTGCGCTCAAGCCGAGGGGCACGCTCGTCGTGCTCGAGGCCGAGCACCTGTGCATGTCGATGCGCGGCGTGCGCAAGCCGGGCACGCTCACGGTCACCTCGGCCGTGCGCGGCGTGTTCCGCACCGACGTGGCCACCCGCGCCGAGGCGATGGCCTTCGTTCGCCGTTCCGGCTGAGCCCGTGGCCGTCGGCCCCGGCGGACCGTAGTCTTATCGGCCGTGCAACCCGTCGGCACCGCCCGGGCCGCGACGGGCGCCGCGCCACCGCCGCTCGTGATGGGCGTGCTCAACGTCACACCCGACTCGTTCTTCGACGGCGGCCGGCACGACGACACCGCGTCGGCGATCGAGTGGGGACGTCGCCTGGCCGGCGAAGGTGCTGACGTCATTGACGTCGGCGGGGAGTCGAGCCGGCCGGGGCGCGGCCGGTCCCGCTCGAGGAGGAGCTGCGACGCGTCCTCCCCGTCGTGGCGGGTCTCGCAGGGCAGGCACGCCTGTCGATCGACACGATGAAGCCGGAGGTCGCCGAGCGGGCTCTCGCCGAGGGAGCGACGCTCGTCAACGACGTGGGCTGCCGTTGCGCCGCCGTGGCCGCGGCCGCCGGTGCCGGGATCGTGGTGATGCACATGCAGGGGACGCCCGCCACGATGCAGGACGACCCGCGCTACGAGGACGTGGTCGGCGAGGTCGCCGCGTTCCTCGCCGCAGCGGCCACGGCCGCCCGTGCCGCGGGCGTCCGCGAGGTCTACGTCGACCCGGGGATCGGGTTCGGGAAGTCGGCGTGCCACAACCTCGAGCTGCTCGCCGCGCTCCCCGAGCTCGTCGCGGCCGGCGAGCCGGTCGCCGTCGGCGCGAGCCGCAAGGGGTTCCTCGGCCGCATCGCCGCGGCGCCGGGTGCCGTCCCGCTTCCTGCAGGCGAGCGCCTGGAGGCGTCGTTGGCGCTGGCGACCTGGGCGATGGCCGCAGGCGCGGCGATGGTGCGCGTCCACGACGTCGCAGCCACCGTGCAGGCGGCCAGGCTGGTCGGGCGATGATGCGCGGGCGTTGGGCAGCGGGGATCGTGCCCCGCAACTTCGCCTGGATCATCCGCGACCGCCTCGCCGTGAGCGAGCGGCCCGGGGGCCAGGCGCCGTACCACCGCAGGGTGCGTCGCCAAGAGGAGATCCTCTGGCTGCGCGCCCAGCAGTTCACGAGGGTGGTCTCGCTCCTCGGCTCCAACCACAACTTGCACGCCTACGACGAGCTCGGCATGACCGCGTCGCACTTCCCGATCGCCGCCAACGCCGACCTCGAATCCGTCCTCGGCGAGCTCTACCCGGCGCTGCACGGGTGGCTGCGCAACGGCGAGCGCGTGCTGCTGCACCAAGAGGAGCTCGGCGACCGCCTGGCCGGGGTCGTCGCCGGGTTCTTGTGCTGGTCGCGCCTCTTGCCCGAGCCGCCGCGGGCGATCGCCGCGGCCGAGCAGCTGATGCGCCGCCAGCTCGGTGCCGCCGGGCGAACGGTCGTGGCGGTCGCTGTGACGCTGCCCCCGCCCGAGCTGCCTGCCTCACCCGCCCCGTTCGGGCCGACCGTGACCTCGGCGGGTGTCCCGGTGACCGGCGGGTATCCGCCGCCCGTCTCCCCCCGCTCGCCGCTCGGCCACGTGGCGGTCGCCGGCCCGCCGTCCGGGCCCGTGCCGTCTGTCACGGCGTCGCCGCCGGTCGCCGATCTGGGTGAGCACCCGACGTCCGCGGACGTCTCGCTGTCCCCGATTGTGGCCGGCGCGCCCGTGTCCGGCACCTCGGGCGCGCCGGCGAACACCGCGACAGCCGCCGGCCGGGCGCGTGGCTCGAGCGCGCCGGCAGCGACCGTCGGCAGCGCCGCTCCGACGTCCGACGAGGCGACGTCGGCGCCGGCTCGTGCGCGGTCACGCTCCCGCACCACGCCGCCACGCGGCACCACGAGGTGATGTCGGACCGCATCGAGGTGCGCGCCATCCGCGTCCTCGGCACGCACGGCGTGCTCGACCACGAACGCGCCGCCCCGCAGCCCTTCGAGGTCGACCTCGACGTCGAGGTCGACCTGCGCGCCGCCGCACGTGCCGACGACCTGACGCGCACCGTCGACTACGGCGCGCTCGTCGCGGGGGTCGTGGCGGTCGTCGAGGGCCCGAGCAGGCTGTTGCTCGAGACTGTCGCCGAAGAGATCGCCGGCACGGTGCTGGCCCATCCCGGGGTCCGGTCCGTTGCGGTCGCGCTGCGCAAGCTGCGGCCGCCGCTCGCCGCGGACGTCGCAACCGCCGGGGTACGCATCGTGCGCGCTTCGCCACCCGGGACGGCGGACGCCGGTGGCGGCCGCCCGTGATCGCGTACCTCGGCCTCGGCTCCAACCTCGGCGATCGGCTCGGTCACCTGCTCGCGGCGCTCGCCCGGCTCGACGAGCTCGGCGCCGTCGAGGCTTCGGCCGTGTACGACACCGAGCCCGTCGGCGGCCCGGCAGGCCAGCCGCCCTACCTCAACCTCGTCGCCCGGCTCGACACCGACCTCACGCCCCGGGAGCTGCTCGCCGAGGCGATGCGGATCGAGCAGCTCGCCGGGCGGGTGCGCACGGTCCGCAACGGGGCGCGAACCCTCGATGTCGACCTGCTCCTGCTCGACGACCTGCGCATCGACGAGCCGGACCTCGTGGTGCCCCATCCGCGCCTGCACGAGCGCGCCTTCGTCCTCGCCCCGCTCGAGGAGCTCGACCCGAGCAGCGTGCCGGCCGGGTGGCGCGAGCACCTCGGCGGGGGCGCCGCCGTCGATCGCATGGCTCGGCCCGCGCTGCGGTTGGAGCGGGTACCCGAGGACACCTGGCGGCCCGTCGGCACGGCCCGTGACGATCTCTGACCGCCCCGAGGGCGACGCCACGGCGCTCGGCGCCCAGGCCCCTGCCCGCGCCGCCCGCCTGGGCGCCAGCTACGACGCGGTCGTGGTCGGCTCGGGCGTCGCGGGCCTGAGCTGCGCGCTCGCGCTGGCGACCGCGGGCCGCCGCGTCGCGGTGGTCACCAAGGGCGACCTCGGCGAGTCGACGACGAGCTGGTCCCAAGGCGGGATCGCCGTCGCGCTCGGTGAGGACGACTCGCCCCAGCTGCACCTGGCCGACACGCTGAAGGCCGGCGCCGGGCTGTGCGACCTCGACGCCGCGACGGTGCTCGTCGAGGAGGGTCCGCGCCGCGTCGCCGCGCTGCTTGCTGCCGGGGCCCGCTTCGACCGCGACGTCGGCGGGCTGGCGCGGCTCGCGCGAAGGTGGCCACGCCACGGCCCGGGTCGTGCACGCCGGCGGCGCCGCAACGGGAGCCGAGGTGCAGCGCACCCTCGTCGCCGCCGTGCGCGCCGCAGGCGTGGAGACGTTGGAGCGCCGGCAGGCCGTCGACCTCGTGGTGCGGGCCGGCGTGCAACGAGGGCTGCTCGTCCTCGACCCCACGGGGAACCTCGTCGAGCTCGAGGCCCGCGACGTCGTGCTCGCCAGCGGCGGGCATGCAGCTCTGTTCGCCGTCACCACCAACCCGGCGGGCGCCACCGGGGACGGCACGGCGATGGCGCTACGCGCCGGTGTGCCGGTCGCCGACGTCGAGCTCGTCCAGTTCCACCCGACTGCGCTGGCCGTCGACGCGTGGCCGCGACCGCTCTTGTCCGAGGCGCTGCGCGGCGCCGGCGCGGTGCTGCGGGACGCGACCGGGCGGCGTTTCGTCGACGAGCTCGCCCCACGCGACGTCGTCAGCCGCGCCATCGCCGCCGAGCTCGTCAGGTCGGGCTCGGAGCATGTCTTCCTCGACGCAACAGGGATCGATCGATTCGCCGATCGCTTCCCCTCTCTCGCCGGCGTGCTTGCGGCAGCCGGTCTCGACGCGTCGGGGGACTGGATCCCGGTCGCTCCCGCGGCGCACTACTGCTGTGGCGGCGTGCTCACCGACCTCGACGGCGCGACGGCGCTGGCCGGGTTGTGGGCCGTCGGCGAAGCTGCCTGCACGGGAGCACAGGGCGCCAACCGTCTCGCCTCCAATTCCTTGCTCGAAGGCCTCGTCTTCGGAGGGCGGGCCGCCGAGGCGATCGTCCGTCGGGTGTCCGGGGACGCGGGCGACGAGGTGCGGCACCGGCCCGGTCGCCGGGGCGCGCTCGGAGCGCTGCTCGACGGTGCCGAGGGAGAGGCGATCCCGGTTCGCCGGCTCGAGCTCGACCCGCCGTGGGCGGCCCCCCCGCGGGCCCGCGCCGCGGCGCCGCGCGCCGGGGGGGCGCAGGTCAGCCCCGCCGCGCTCCGCCGCGACCTGCAGGGGTTGTTCAGTCGCTGCGCCGGCATCGTGCGCAGTGGCGCCGGACTGGCCGAGGCCGCCGGCGAGCTGCGCACGATCGCCACGCGGCTCCCCGAGCCTGACGACCCGCGCGATGTCGAGCTCGCCAACCTCGCCTTGACCGGGGCGGCGCTCATCGCTTCGGCAGCAGCCCGCCACGAGACGCGGGGAGCGCACACCCGGGCGGACTACCCCGCCACCGACGACGTGAGGTTCCGCTGTCGGTTCTCGCCGACGGCCACGGCCATCCGCCCGCTCGTCGCGCTCCCGGCCGGCCCGGCACGTGGCGGCCGGCCGTGAGACGCGACGACGCCGACCCGCCGCTCGTGGCGGTCCGCCAAGCCGTGGCGATCGCGCTCGCCGAGGACCTGCTGCCGTTGGGCGACCTCACCGCGACGCTGCTGCCTGCCGAGCTCGAGGGGCGGGCGGCCGTCGTGGCACGCCGTGCCGGCGTGGTCGCCGGGACGGCGTGCGCCGTCGAGGTCTGCGCCCAGGTCGACCCGCGCCTCGTCTTCGCCGTCGAGCTGCGCGACGGCGACGACGTCGAGGCCGGAGGGGTGATCGCCCGCATCGAAGGCCCCTTCCGCGGCATCGTGACCGCCGAGCGGAGCGCGCTCAACTTCCTCACCCACCTCTCGGGCGTCGCCACGCTCACCCGGAGCTTCGTCCACGCCGCCGCTGCGGCGAATCCCTCGACCGTCGTCTGGGACACGCGCAAGACCACGCCCGGGCTACGTGCTCTCGAGAAGGCGGCGGTTCGCGCCGGTGGCGGCGCCAACCACCGCGGCAGCCTCTCCGAGGCGGTGCTCGTCAAGGACAATCACCTCGGCGGGATGTCGATCGCCGACGCCGTTGCCACGGCCCGCCGGCGTTGGCCGGGACGAATGCTCGAGGTGGAGTGCGACCGGGTCGAGCAGGTCCTGTCGGCGGTCGAGGCCGGAGCGACGCTCGTGCTGTGCGACAACATGACCCCCGAGCAGGTCGGAGAATGCGTGGCGCTGGTACGAGGGCACCCGCGGGGCGCGGCCGGCGCCGTGCTCGTCGAGGCCTCCGGTGGCATCACCCTCGAGACCGTCGGCGCCTACGCCGCCGCCGGCGCGGACGTCGTCTCGTCGAGCGCGCTGACGAGCTCGGCGCCTGCGCTCGACATCGGCCTCGACCTGCTCTGAGCTCGCGGCGGGTGCGCTCTCGTCGCCGGCAGATCGGCTCGGCAGGGCGGGCGGCGATGCGATGATCTCCCGATGCTCCTCGCCCTCGACGTCGGCAACACCCAGACCGTGGTCGGGCTGTTCGCCGACGAGCCCGAGCCGTTCCAGCACTGGCGCCTGGCAACAGTCGCCGAGCGCACCTCCGACGAGCTGGCGTTGCTCGTGCGCGAGCTCCTCGCGCTCGCCGGGCTGTCGGCGGGCGCGGTCGACGGCGTCGCCGTCTCCTCGTCGGTCCCCTCCGTGACCTCGACGGTCGCTGCGATGGTCGAGCGCTGGTTCGAGGTCCCCCTCGTCGTCGCCGGGCCGGCGACGACGTCGTGGATCCCCGTGCGCTACGACAACCCCTCCGACGTCGGCCCGGACCGCCTCGTCGACGCGATCGGCGCGCTCGATCTCTGCCCGGGGCCGCTCGTCGTGGTCGATCTCGGCACCGCGACGACCTTCAATGCCGTCTCGGCGGGCGGCGAGTACCTCGGTGGGGCGATCGTGCCCGGCGTGGGGATCTCGCTCGACGCGTTGATCGCGCACGCCGCGGCGCTGCGGCGCGTCGAGCTCGTCGCGCCCCGCCAGGCCGTCGGTCGCTCGACGGTGGAGTCGTTGCGTTCGGGCGTCGTGCTCGGCTACGCCTCGCTCGTCGACGGGATGTGCCGGCGGTTCGAGGCCGAGATCGGGCACGCGACCGTGATCGCCACCGGCGGCCTCGCGCCCTTGATCGTCGGCAACTGCAGCGAGGTCGACCGTCACGAGCCTTGGCTCACCCTGCGCGGGCTGCGCATCGTCTACGAACGCGAGATCGCCCGCCAGCAGGTGGAGGCGTGACGGTGGACGAGGCGCCGCCGTCGGGGACGCCCGAGGAACGGTCGCCGGCGCCGCCGACGTCCGGCGAGCCCGAGGCGACGGTGGCAGAGCAGCCGTCGCAGCCGGCGTCCCTGCCGGGTCGTGCGGATGCCGTGACCCCGCTCGAGATCCCGTACCGGTTCCCCGGTGCCCAACCGGCCGGACAGATCGAGCCCGCTTACCCAGCGCTCGCCCCGGGGGCCGGCTCGGGCGTGCGGGCCATCGTGGCGGGTCGGGCGATGCGAGTGCGCCGGCAGGGCGGCGTCGCCTTCGCCGACTTGCGCGACTCGAGCGGGACGGTGCAGCTGTTCGCCGAGGCGGCGGTGACGCCGAGCTTCGACGCGTTCACCGAGCTGCACTTCGGCGACTGGATCGGCGCGAGCGGCGAGATCGTGCGCACGAAGCGCGGCCAGGTGTCCGTGCACGTCGAGGACTGGGTGCTTCTGGCGAGGGCACGGCGATCGCTCGGCGATCCCTGGCACGGCGTCACGGACCCCGACGTGCGCTTCCGCCAGCGGGAGGTCGACCTCTGGGCGAACGAAGGCGTGCGGGCCGTGTTCGCGCTGCGCTCGCGCACGATTGCCTCGTTGCGCCGCACCCTCGGCGAGCGAGGGTTCCTCGAGGTCGAGACGCCGGTGCTGCTGCCGATCCCGAGCGGCGGACACGCCCTGCCCTTCGCTACCCACTTCAACGCCCTGCACGCCGACTTCTACCTGCGCATCGCGCTCGAGCTGTACCTGAAGCGCCTGGTCGTCGGCGGGTTCGAGCGCGTCTACGAGATCGGCCGGGTCTTCCGCAACGAGGGCCTCTCGCCTCGCCACAACCCCGAGTTCACGATGCTCGAGGCCTACCAGGCCTACGCCGACTACACCGACATGATGGAGCTCACCGAGCAGCTCGCCGCCGGCGCAGCACGCGACGGCCTCGGTCGCACGCTGCTCAGCTACCAGGGTCGCGAGCTCGACCTCACCCCGCCCTGGCGGCGGGCCACGATGGAGGAGCTGATCGCCGAGCACACCGGCGAGCAGCTCGTGCTCGGCATGGGCCGGGACGAGCTCGCCCGGCGCGCCGCCGCGCTCGGGGTCGACGTGCCCCCGGCCGGCGGCGCCGGCTCGGTGCTGTTCGCGATCTACGAGAAGACCGTCGAGGCGAGCCTGTGGCAGCCCGTGCACGTCATGGACTACCCGAAGGAGGTCTCTCCGCTGGCTCGGGACCACCGTGACAAGCCCGGCTACGTCGAGCGCTTCGAGAGCGTGGTCGCCGGGCGCGAGCTGGCGAACTGCTTCTCCGAGCTCGCCGACCCCGACGAGCAGCGCCGGCGCCTCGACGCCCAGGCCGAGGCGCGCGAGGCGGGCGACGAGGAAGCGATGCGACTCGACGAGGAGTTCCTGCGCGCCCTCGAGCACGGCATGCCGCCGACGGGCGGCCTCGGGATGGGCGTCGACCGACTCGTCATGCTCCTCGCAGACGTCTCGAGCATCCGCGAGGTGCTCTTTTTCCCCGCCCTGCGCCCACCGCGCGAGCAGGACGGGACGGCCGGGCAGGCGGACCCGGGCGGGGACGGCTGACACGCCGATCTCCGACTCGGTGGCTCGTCAGCCAAGGCGCGCCACGGCGAGCGCCGCGGCGAGCAGCACGACCGCCCAGGACGTCGCCCGCAGTGCCCCCTCGCCAGGGTCGAGCAGCGTGCGGCGCCCGATCGGCTGCACCGAGCCGTCGTCGAGCACCATCGAACCCTCGATCCGCACGACATGGCGCCGCAGCTGGCGCGCCGGCGTGCTCAGCCGCCGCTGGGCCAGCGACAGCGCCGTCGCCCCGAGCGCGGCCAGCAGCGGCGCCACGGCCAGAGCGCCCGCCTGGGCGACGTAGGCGGCGAGGACGGGAAAGGCTCCCCAGATCACGGCGAATCCGAGGTCGTTGTGCACGGCTCCCCCGAACAGCTCGGCGTTGTAGGCGACGACGAGGACGGGGCCGGCGAGCAGGAACGGCACGAGCGGCCAGCCCGCCCGCACGGCGAGCACAACGCCGATCGCTACGGCGCCGGCGAGCGAGCCGGCCGCGCCGAGGCGCAGGGCGTCCGCTGCGATCGCGGTTCGCAACGGGCGCCCGTGCAGCTCGTCGAGGGCGTGCGCGGCGACGCCGACGGCGAGGAAGAAGGCGGCGAGGGTGAGCAGCAAGGTGGCGAGGTCGACCCGAGGCGCGAGCGCGGCGCCGATCACGACGTAGCCGAGGTGCCATCCCGTGTACGGCGGGTGTAGCAGGGTCCACCAGTCGCGCCAGCCGCCGCCGGCCGCGGCGTACCAGGCGCGCGCCGGTCCGCCGTCGGGATCGGCCGCGCGGTGGTCAGCCACCGGCCCGGCGACCCCACATCACCATGCCGCTGCCCAAGGTCATCCGGCGCACGCCGACGTCGACGATGCCGGCGGCGTGCCAGTCGGCGACGATCGAGGCCGTCGGGTGCCTGCGGTAGAAGCCGGAGATGTTCGGGCCGAGGAAGCGCCCGACGTCCCACCACGCTCGGCCGCCGCTGAGCCACCCGGCCGGAGGCAGCACGGCGCGGGTGTAGAGCCGCCACGCAGGCCGCCAGATCCCCCGATCGGGGACGGCGAAGTCGAGGCTGGCGATGGGTGCGCCCGGCCGCAGCACCCTGGCCAGCTCGGCGAGCGTCGCCGCGGGGTCGTCGACGTAGCGCAGCAGGTAGGTGAACGTGAGGCCGTCGAAAGCGGCGTCGGGGAAGGGCAGCTGCTCCGCGCGCCCGAGCGCCAGGGCGATGCGCCGCTCGGCTCCGGCCGCAGCGACGTTGCGTGCGCCGGCGGCGAGCATGTCGGCGCTCAGGTCGAAGCCGACCACGCGGGCACCCGAGCGGCGCACTAGCTGCAGTGCGACGCCGGCTGTGCCCGAGGCGACGTCGAGCACCTGCACCTCGCAGCCGCCCGGACCCGGGCGGCCCGGGCTCACGCCGGGGCGCGGGTCCGGGCGAGAAGGCGGCAGCCCGGCGAGCACCCGGTCCACCATGGCGCGGCGCCAGCGGCGGTTCTGCCCGAGCGTCAGCAGCTCGCAGAGCCGGTCGTAGCGATCGGGCAGGCCCGCGAAGAGGCTCCGGGCGAGCTCGTTCGGGCCCTCGCCGGTGACGCGTTCGTCGATCGACACGGTCACCTCCCGTGGTGCCACGATGTTGCCGACGCTACGCCCGCGCCGTCGGGCCGGCGACCCGGAGCGCCCCGTGCCCGTCCTCTCCACAACCACCGACGTCCTCGTCGTCGGGGCGGGCCCGGCCGGCAGCGTGGCGGCCTACGTACTCGCCCGGGCCGGGGCGCGCGTGGTCCTCGCCGACAAGGCCGGCTTCCCCCGCGACAAGGCCTGCGGGGACCTCGTCGGCCCGCGCGGCCTGCGCACCCTTGCCGAGCTCGGGTTGCCCGAGCCGCAGGGCACCGTGCTCGGCGACATGGCGATCGTGGGGCCGAACGGCCGGCGGGTGCGACTGCCGTGTTTCGCCGGGAGCAGCTATCCCGGGCGCGCCGTCGCCGTGCCGCGGGCCAGGTTCGACGCGACGCTGCGCAGCGCGGCGCTCGAGGCGGGCGCCGAGGAGGTCACGGGGCGCGCCGGCGAGGCCCTCGAGCGCGAGGGCCGTATAGCCGGCTTCCGCTGCGGCAGCGTCGAGGTGCGCGCCGACATCGTGATCGGCGCCGACGGGGCGACGAGCCGGGTCGCGGCGACGGCGGGCCTGGTCGACCCGGCGCGCGTCCTGTGGGCGTTCGCGCTGCGTGGGTACGCCGACGCGTCGCTCACCGCCGTCGACCTGCCGACCATCGTGTGGTGGGAGCCCGAGCGAGGCAGGATCCTGCCCGGCTACGGCTGGGCGTTCCCTGGCACGGCGGGCAGCGTCAACCTCGGCCTCGGGGTCGGAACGCTTCAGGATCGCGGGCGTGGGGTCGAGGCGTCGCGGCGGTTCGCCGGATTCGTGGCCCGTCTCGGCGCGCTCGGACTGGCCGACGCCGCGCTCGCCGGCGGTCGCGGTGCGCCCACCCGGCTGCTCGGTGGCTGGCTCAAGCTGGGCATCGTCGGGACGACGCCGGCGAGGGGCAACGTGCTGCTCGCGGGCGACGCGGCGGGACTGATCAACCCCCTGCAGGGCGAAGGGATCGGGCCGGCGCTGTGGAGCGGCCGGGCGGCCGCCGAGGCCGTGCTCGCCGGTCCGGCGCGTGCCGCTGCCAGCTACTGCGCGGCGCTCGCCACCCGCCACGACCGGTTCGCCCCCATGGCGGCGAGCGCGCACCGCGCCCTCATGGAGCACCCGCTCCTCGCCTCGGCCGTCACGCGCCTGCTGACCGCGCCGCTCGCCGGTCGAGCGGCCGCCGGCGGCTGGTCGCTGTTGTGGAACGACCTGCTCGAGGGCGCCCCACGGGTGCCCGCGCGGACGCTGGCGGCTGTTGCCGGCGCGACGATGCGGCGGGCGACGCGGCGCAGCGACACGAGCCGGTGGCTGGCCGAGCTGTTCGATGCCGAGCGAGCGCGGTGACCCGCCGGTCAGGAGGCGAGTGCCTCGGTGGAGCGCTCGAGGTCGGCGAGCAGGCTGCGCACGAGCGTGGTGAAGCCGAGCTGCACCGGGCCCTCACCGAGGTGGGTGGCCGCCTCGAGCGCCTGGCCGGCGTAGCCGCGGGCGACGTAGGCGGCCGCGGCGATCCCCGGCGAGGCGGCGACCAGGCTCCGTGCGGTGTCGAGAGTCTCGCGGTCGAGGGGCTGACCGAGCAGCGGCCGGAGCATCGGACCGATGTCGGCGTCGACGACGGCCCGCTGCACCGGCAGGGTGTAGATGCCCTCGGCGAGGTCCTGTCCGGGCTTCTTGCCGAGCTCCTCCTCGCTCGAGACCACGTCGAGGACGTCGTCGCGGATCTGGAAGACCATGCCGAGCGCTTCGCCGTAGACGGTGAGGGCCTCCACCGCCCGGGCGTCGAGGCCGGCGGTGATGCCGCCGATGCGGCACGCCGTGGACATGAGCGCCGCCGTCTTGCCGTCGATCGCCTCGAGGTAGTCGGCCTCGCTGCGGTCGACGCGGAACGCGGCGCGTACCTCGGCCACCTGGCCCTGGCACAGCCGCCCGAGGGTCGTGGCGATGAGTCTGGCGATCTCGGTGCCGAGGCCGGCGGCGATCTCCGCCGAGCGGGCGAGGAGGAAGTCGCCGGCGACGATGGCGACGATGTTGCCCCAGCGGGCGTTGACGCTGACGACGCTGCGCCGGCGCGTCGCCTCGTCCATCACGTCGTCGTGGTAGAGCGAGGCGAGGTGGACGAGCTCGACCGAGACCCCCCGAGCAGCGTCGCCACGCTCACGGGCCGGCCGGAGAGCGTCGCCGCGGCCAGGGTGAGGGCGGGCCGGAGGCGCTTGCCGCCCGCGGCGATGAGGTGCGTGGCGACCTCGCCGAGCAGCGGGTCGTCCACGTTCACGGCCCCGAGCAGCTCCGCGTCGAGGCGCTCGCGGTCGACGTCGGAAACGAGGGCGGCGAACAGCTCGGGCGCATTCACCTTGACCGACGATAGGCCAGTTGCTTCACAAATCCTTCATCCGCGTCGATGAGGCGTCACGAGCTTCACGGAACCCTCATGTGAGCCGATGGCGCGCACGGATGAGCCTGTGACCGGGTACGGGCCGTTAGGACAGGGCATGGGGAAAGAAACCACTCGAGTGGAGGTGCCTGCGTCCTGCGGGGGGGCGGTCGATAGACTGCCGGGAACGTAGAAGGCGTCGAGGGAGTCGATTTGTTCGAGCGATTCACTGACCGGGCGCGTCGGGTTCTGGTCCTGGCCCAAGAAGAAGCACGCCTGCTCAACCACAGTTTCATCGGCACCGAGCACATCCTGCTCGGGCTGATCCATGAGGGCGAGGGTCTGGCGGCCAAGGCGCTCGAGTCACTCGGCATCTCGCTCGAGGCGGTGCGGGAGAAGGTCGAAGAGACCATCGGCCCCGCCGGCTCGGCGCCGACCGGCTCCCCGCCGTTCACCCCCCGGGCGAAGAAGGTCCTCGAGCTGTCGCTGCGCGAGGCGCTGCAGCTCGGCCACAACTACATCGGCACCGAGCACATGCTGCTCGGGCTCGTGCGCGAGGGCGAGGGCGTCGCCGCCCAGGTGCTGCAGAGCCTCGGCGCCGACCTGCCACGCGTCCGCCAGCAGGTCATCCAGCTGCTCTCGGGCTACCAGGGCCGCGAGGCGGCCGGGGCCGCGACCGGCGGCTCGGGGAGCGAGCAGGCGCCGGCCGGGTCGCCGGTGCTCGACCAGTTCGGGCGGAACCTCACCCAGCTGGCCCGTGACCACAAGCTCGACCCGGTGATCGGGCGCGACCGGGAGATCGAGCGCCTGATGCAGGTGCTCTCCCGGCGGACGAAGAACAACCCCGTGCTGATCGGCGAGCCCGGCGTCGGCAAGACGGCGATCGTCGAAGGCCTCTCCCAGCAGATCGTCGCCAACGACGTGCCGGACACCTTGAAGGGCAAGCAGCTCTACACCCTCGACCTCGGCGCGCTCGTCGCCGGCAGCCGTTACCGCGGCGACTTCGAGGAGCGCCTGAAGAAGGTGCTGAAGGAGATCCGCACCCGCGGCGACACGATCCTGTTCATCGACGAGCTGCACACCCTCGTCGGCGCCGGCGCCGCCGAGGGCGCGATCGACGCGGCCTCGATCCTGAAGCCGATGCTGGCCCGTGGCGAGCTGCAGACGATCGGCGCGACGACCCTCGACGAGTACCGCAAGCACCTCGAGAAGGACGCCGCGCTCGAGCGCCGCTTCCAGCCGATCAAGGTGGAGGAGCCGTCGCTCGCCCACACGATCGAGATCCTGAAGGGCCTGCGCGACCGCTACGAGCAGCACCACCAGGTGACGATCACCGACCAGGCGCTCGTCGCGGCGGCGAACCTCGCCGACCGCTACATCTCGGACCGCTTCCTGCCCGACAAGGCGATCGACCTCATCGACGAGGCGGGCAGCCGTCTGCGCATCCGGCGCATGTCGACGCCGCCCGAGTACCGCAAGCTCGAGGAGGACCTCGTCCGGCTGACCGCGCCGAGAAGGAAGCGGCGACTCGAGCCGGCAGAACTTCGAGCAGGCCAGCAAGCATCGCCGACGAGGAGCAGACCAAGCTCGAGCGCAAGGCCGCGCTCGAGGCAGGAGTGGCGCGCCGAGGGCGTCGACCTGTTCGACGTCGTCGACGAGGACGTGATCGCCGAGGTGCTCGCCAACTGGACCGGCATCCCGGTCTACAAGCTCACCGAGGAGGAGACCGCCAAGCTGCTGCGCATGGAGGAGGAGCTGCACAAGCGCATCGTCGGCCAGGAGGACGCGATCAACGCGCTCTCCCGGGCGATCCGCCGCACCCGTGCCGGCCTGAAGGACCCGAAGCGCCCGAGCGGCTCGTTCATCTTCCTCGGGCCCGACCGGCGTCGGCAAGACCGAGCTCGCCAAGGCGCTCGCCGAGCTGCTCTTCGGCGACGAGGTCGCGCTGATCCAGCTCGACATGAGCGAGTACATGGAGAAGCACACGGTGAGCCGGCTCGTCGGCTCGCCCCCGGGCTACGTCGGCTACGAGGAGGGTGGCCAGCTCACCGAGGCGGTGCGCCGCAAGCCCTTCGCGGTCGTGCTCTTCGACGAGGTCGAGAAGGCCCACCCGGACGTCTTCAACGCCCTGCTGCAGATCCTCGAGGACGGCCGGCTCACCGACGCCCAGGGCCGCACCGTGGACTTCAAGAACACCGTGCTGATCATGACCTCGAACCTCGGGACCGCCGACCTGCGCAAGGCCAGCGGTCGGCTTCTCAGAAGGCGAGCGAGGCCGTCACCTACGAGCGGATGAAGACCAAGGTGAACGAGGCGCTGAAGGCGCACTTCCGCCCCGAGTTCCTCAACCGCATCGACGAGGTGATCGTCTTCCACGAGCTGCAGATCGACGAGGTCGATCGAGATCGTCGACCTGATGATCCGCGGGTGCGCGACCAGCTCGAGGGCCAGGGCATCGGCCTCGAGCTGACGCCGCCGGCCAAGGAGTTCGTCGCCCGCAAGGGCTACGAGCCGGCGCTCGGCGCGCGGCCGCTGCGCCGGGCGATCCAGCAGCTCATCGAGGACCCGCTCTCGGAGAAGATCCTCTGGAAGGAGTTCCGGGTCGGCGAGACGGTCATCGTCGACGTCGAGGACGAGCGAGATCGTCTTCCGCGCCGTCGAGGGCTTCGAGCCGCCGCCGCTCGAGCTGGCGGGGGCCGGAGCCGACACCGACTCCTGAGCTCTCGCCGCCGGGGCGCCCCCGGCTGATCGCCACGAGCCTTCGACGACGTCCCGGGCCACCTGCCCGGGGCGTCGTCGCGTCCTGCGCGGCGCGGGTGGGGAGGGGTCGGGTCGCCGCAGGCGAGGTTGACACACCCGCGGCGTAGGTTGCGGGCAGATGGCACGAATCCGGCTCACCTTCACGTGTTCCACCTGCGGCTCGGGCTTCCCTCGCTGGAGCGGCCGATGTCCCCAGTGCGGCGAGTGGAACACCCTGAACGAGGAACGCGCTGCGGCTGCCCAAGCGCGGCGCGCCGGGCGCGACGAGCCGACGGGCGCATCGGCGGTGCCCCTCGCGGCGGTCTCGCTCGACGCCGGCACGCCGCGCCCGACCGGCCTCGGGGAGGTCGATCGTGTGCTGTCGGGCGGGCTCGTGCCGGGTTCGGTGACCCTGCTCGGAGGGGAGCCGGGCGTCGGCAAGTCCACGCTCGTCTTCCAGCTCGCCGCCGGGTTCGCCGACGAGGGGCGGCGGGCGCTGCTCGCCAGCGGCGAGGAGACCGCGTCGCAGGTGCGCCGGCGCGCTGAACGCCTCGGAGGGGCGCCGGCCGGACTCGACCTGATCGCCACCGGCTCGCTTGCCGACGTGCTCGCAGCGTGCCGGCAGTCGCCCCCGAGCTGCTCGTCGTCGATTCGATCCAGACCCTCGCCGACCACGAGGCGAGCGGGCTGCCGGGGTCGGTCGGCCAGGTAGCGAGCTGCGCGCTGCGCCTCGTCGAGCTCGCCAAGTCGCTCGGCATCGCCACGCTGCTCGTCGGGCACGTCACCAAGGACGGCAGCCTCGCGGGGCCGCGCCAGCTCGAGCACCTCGTGGACACGGTGCTCGCCTTCGAGGGCGACCGCCACCACGAGCTCCGCCTGCTGTCGGTGCTCAAGCACCGCTTCGGCGCCGCGGGCGAGCTCGGCGTGCTGGCCATGTCGGCGGACGGCCTGCTCGCGGTCGGGGACCCGAGCACGCTGTTGCTCGCCGACCGGCGCGCGGGCGTGCCCGGCAGCGTCGTCGTCCCCCTTGTCGAGGGGCGCCGTCCGCTGCTCGCCGAGCTGCAGGCGCTCGTCGCCCCGAGCGCGCTGTCCACCCCGCGGCGGCGCCGCGCAGGGCGTCGCGCCGAGCCGCCTGGCGATCATCGTCGCCGTGCTCGAGCAGCGGGTGGGCTGCCCGCTCGCCGGGATGGACATCTTCACCTCGGTCGCCGGCGGCCTGCGCGTGCACGAGCCGGCGGCGGACCTGGCGCTCGCCCTGGCGCTGCTCTCGGCCCGCACCGGCGTGCCCATCGGCGAGCACGTGGTGGCCTGCGGAGAGGTCGGCCTCGGCGGCGAGGTGCGCCAGGTCGGTCACCTCGAGCGGCGCCTTGCCGAGGCGTCGCGCCTGGGCTTCAACGAGGCGATCGTGCCGCGCAGCTCGCCCGAGCCGCCCCCCGGCATCACCGTCCAACGCGTCGCCACCGTTCTCGAGGCGACATGCCTGCTCGCTGCCGCGCAGCGGGATCGCCTGACCGGCGGGGCGTCGCCCGGGCCGTCACTACGATCTGGCCGTGTCCGACGACGAGCGGCGATCACTTCGCGAGCTGCTCGCCGCGGTCGTCCCCGGCTCGGCGCTACGCGAGGGCCTCGAACGGGTGCTGCTCGCGCACATGGGAGCGCTGATCGTCCTCGGCGACCGTCCCGAGGTGCTGGCGATCTGCACCGGCGGCTTCCACCTCGACGCCGAGCTCACCCCGCAGCGGCTGTCCGAGCTGGCGAAGATGGACGGGGCGATCGTGCTCGATCCGAACGCGACGCGCATCGCCTGGGCGAACGTGCACCTCATGCCCGACCCCGACGTCCCGACGAGCGAGACCGGGACGCGCCACCGCACCGCCGAGCGGGTCGCCCGCTCGGTCAACGTGCCGGTGATCGCCGTCTCCCAGGAGATGGGCACCATCACCGTCTACCGCGACGAGCTGCGGCACCTCCTGCGCCCGACCGAGAGCCTGATCGCCCGGGCGACGTACCTGCTCGGATCGCTCGAGCGGTTCCGCCAACGCTTCGACGAGGCCGACGCCCTGCTCACCGCCTCGGAGATCGGCGACGTCGTCACCGCCGCGCGACGTCGCCTACCTGCTGCAGCGGGCCGAGATGGTGCTGCGCGTCGCCACCGCGGTGGAGAGCCTGCTCGACGAGCTCGGCCAGCACGGCCGGCTGTTGCGCCTGCAGCTCGAGGAGCTGAGCGGCGACGTCGCCGGTGAGCAACGCCTCGTGCTCGAGGACTACCTCGACGAGGCGGCGGCCCGCCGGGGAGCGAGCGGGGGAGCGGGACGAGGCGCCGGATCCGGCGAGGGCGGCGAGCGCGGCGCCGTTGCCGGCCCGCGGCAGGACGGCCTCGACGGCCGGCGAGGCGGCGCCGTCGAGGAGGCGCTGCGCCGGCTGCGGGCTCTCGACACCGACGAACTGCTCGGCGTGGACCGCTTCGTCGCCGCGCTCAGCGCCGGGGCACGCCCGCCCGGGCTCGACAGCGCGCTCGAGCCGCGCGGTGTGCGGCTGCTCCGCAGGGTCCCCGAGCTGCACGCCGAGACCATCTCCCAGCTGCTCGGGCACTTCGCCGGGCTGCACGAGATCGTGAGGGCGACAGCGGGCGAGCTCGCCGCGGCGTCGGAGCTGAGCGACGAGCAAGCACGGCTCGTGAAGGAGGGCCTGGCGCACCTGGCCGAGAGCTCGATCCTCGACCGCTACCACTGAGTCGCCCGGCGCGTGAGTGGCCCGGCTCGCCGTGGGCGTCGGGCGCGCCCGAGGCGCCTCGGGGCCGAGCGCCCCTCCGAGCTGGCCATCCGATCCACCGGCAGGCCGCGACCGGTACACTGGTGGCCTGCCGCTTCGAGCCGGGCGGCCGTGCTGTGCCTCTGGAAACAGTCGGGAAGCGCAGCTTCAGCGGGCTGCAAGGAGTGTCGCAGTGTTCGACGTCGGGGACAAGGTCGTCTACCCCCACCATGGAGCAGCCGTCGTCGAGCGGCGCGAGGTCCGGGAGGCCTTCGGCGAGGAGCGCGAGTACCTCGTGCTGCGTCTCGCCTATGGCGACCTCACCTTGATGGTTCCGGCGGACAACGTCGAGCGGCGTCGGCCTGCGCGAGGTGATCAACGACGAAGAGGTCGAGGAAGTGTTCGCCGTCCTGCGCAAGAAGGAAGCGCGGATGCCGACGAACTGGTCCCGGCGGTACAAGAACCACGTGGAGAAGTTGAAGTCCGGCGACATCTACCAGGTCGCCGAGGTGGTTCGGAACCTCTCGATCCGCGACAAGGACAAGGGCCTCTCCGCAGGCGAGAAGCGCATGCTGACCAAGGCGCGACAGATCCTCGTCTCGGAGCTGACCTTCGCCATCGGCGTGAGCGAGGCCGAGGCCGAGGAACGTCTCAACGCCGCGCTCCCCTAGTCGCGGGCCTGAGCACCTGATCCTGCGACCCGAGCACCCGGCCCGGGCCTTGCACAGGCCGCGACCGTGACCGGCAGCCCGGTGTGGGCCATCGTCGTCGCCGGCGGCTCGGCGTCGCGCTTTGGCCGGCCCAAGCAGTTCGCCGACCTCGGGGGCCGCCCCGTGCTCGAGCACGCGCTGGACGCGGCGCGCGCCGCCTGTGACGGGGTGGTGCTCGTGCTGCCCGCGACAGCGTTGGCCGACCGCCCGTCCTGGCCGTGCGAGCGAGTCGTTCCCGGCGGTGACACCCGCTCGGGGTCCGTGCGCGCCGGGCTTGCCGCACTGCCGGAGGACTGCGACGTCGTCGTCGTGCACGATGCCGCCCGGCCGCTCGCCACGCCGGCGCTGTTCGACGCCGTGGTGCACGCGGTGCTGGGTGGCGCCGACGGCGCGGTTCCCGGTGTGCCGCTCTCGGACACCGTCAAGCGGGTGCAGGATGGCATGGTCGCCGAGACGCTCGACCGAGCCTTGCTCGTCGCGGTGCAGACGCCGCAGGCCTTCCGCACCGAGGTGCTGCGGCGCGCCCACGCCGGGGAGCCGGAGGCGACCGACGACGCCGGGCTGCTCGAGGCGATCGGGGCGCGGGTGGCGGTCGTGGCCGGCGAGCCGGGCAACCTGAAGCTGACACGGCCGGACGACCTCGTCGCCGCCGCGGCGTTGCTCGCCGCCGGCACGGGGTCGACGGTGGGGGCAGCCGGTGGCTGAGCTGCGCGTGGGCTTCTCCTTCGACGTCCACCCCTTCGACACCGCCGTCGAGCCCGGCTCGCCGAGTTGCCTGGTCCTCGGCGGGGTGTCCTTCGCCGGCGAGGTGCCGCTTCGCGGTCACAGCGACGCCGACGTCGTGGCGCACGCGGTGAGCGAGGCGATGCTCGGGGCCGCCGGCCTCGGCGATCTGGGCGGCCACTTCCCCGACGACGACCCACTGTGGCTGGGTGCCGACAGCTTGGCGCTGCTCGCGGCGTGCGCGGGTCTCGTCGCCGCAGAGGGCTGGACGCTCGCCAACGCCGACTGCAGCCTCGTCGCCGAGCGCCCCCGGGTGGCACCGGCACGCCTCGAGATGATGGCGCGGCTCGGCAGGGCGGCGCGCGGCCCGGTGCACGTGAAGGCGACCCGTCCGGAGGGGCTCGGGAGCCTCGGGCGGGGAGAGGGCATCGCCTGCTACGCGGTCGCCTTGCTGCAGCGCGAGGAGCGAGTGCCATGAGGAGGCGCCCGCCCCAGGCGGGGGCTGCGCCGCGGAGCGCGGCGCGGGCCGCCCACCCGCGGCCGGGTCAGCGCTCACGCGCCTCGGAGCAGCTCGGCGGGGAGCAGGTCGAAGGCCGCCGCGCCGTGGGCGAGCTGTTGCGGGCGGGGAGTCGTGAGGTGCGGGAGGTGCTCCTCTCCGCCGGGCGAGAGCAGTCCCTGCCGCTCGGGGAGATCGCCGAGCTGGCCCGGTCCTCGGGCGTGCGTGTGCGCGTCGTCGACCCCGTCGAGCTCGAGGCGCGCGCGCGGTCACCGATGCGCCCCAGGGCGTCATCGCCCGCGCCGCGCCGCTGCGCCCGGTGGCGCTGGACTCGTTGCTCGAAGCGCCGCCCGCTCCGTTTCTCGTGGTGCTCGACGGGGTGACCGACCCGCGCAACCTCGGCAGCATCCTGCGCACCGCCCTGTCAGCGGGCGCAACTGCGGCGGTTCTGCCGGCGCACCGGACGGCACGGATCTCCCCATCGGCGACGAAGTCGGCCGCCGGAGCGATCGAGCACCTGCCGATCGCCGTCGTGCCGGGCATTCCCGCCGCCCTCGAGCAGCTGCGGCGCGCCGGGGTGTGGTCCGTCGGTCTCGACCCGAAGGGCGAGCGGGAGGTGGAGGACCTGGAGGTGGCCACCGAGCCGCTCGCCCTCGTCCTCGGCGCCGAAGGCCGCGGCCTGAGCGCCGCTCGCCCGACGCCGATGCGACGTGCTCGCCCGGATCACCCTGCACGGTCCGCTCGACTCGATCAACGTGGCGGCCGCGGCAGCCGTGGCCTGCTTCACCATCGCCCGCAGGCGCGGCGAACTGAGCTTCGACCAGCTCGAGCGAGGAACGACGAGCCCGGCCCGCCCCCCCGGGGCCGGGCTCATCGCGCTGCTATCTGTCTAGCGCATCGGGCCGATCGGCGCTAGTGATCGGCCGCAGAGATTCAGCGCTCCGGGGCTGCCTCGGCCGCCGGGGTGCCGCGCTCGGCGAGGGGCACGTAGTCACGCCGCGTCGCCCCGGTGTACACCTGGCGTGGCCGGGTGATGCGGGTGTCCTGGTCGAGCATCTCCACCCAGTGCGCCAGCCAGCCCGAGCAACGGGGGATGGCGAAGAGCACCGTGAACATCTCGACGGGGAAGCCCATCGCCTCGTAGATCAGGCCGGTGTAGAAGTCGACGTTGGGGTAGAGCTTGCGGCAGATGAAGTAGTCGTCGGCGAGCGCCACCTCCTCGAGCTTGAGGGCGATGTCGAGCAACGGGTTCTTGCCGGTGACCTGGAAGACGTCGTAGGCGAGCTGGCGGACGATCTTGGCCCGCGGGTCGTAGTTGCGGTAGACGCGGTGGCCGAAGCCCTGCAGGCGCCCGTTGCCCGCCTTCACCCCGGCGACGAACGCCGGCACCTGGTCGAGGGAGCCGATCGAGCGGAGCATCCGCAGGACCTGCCTCGTTGGCGCCGCCGTGGCGGGGGCCGTAGAGCGCCGGCGGCGGCCGCGGCGACGGCCGACGTAGGGGTCGGCGTGCGCCGAGCCGACGGTGCGCATGGTCGTCGTCGAGCAGTTCTGCTCGTGGTCGGCGTGGAGGATGAACAGCACGTCGATCGCCCGGGCGAGGACGGGGTCGGCGCTGGTAGTGCGGCTCGGCGATCTTCCACATCATCGAGAGGAAGTTCTCGGGGAAGCTCAAGTCGTTGTCCGGGTAGACGAAGGGCATGCCCACGCTGAAACGGTGCGCCGCGGCGGCGAGGGTCGGCATCTTGGCGATGAGCCGCACGATCTGGCGATCGCGCACCCCGGGGTCGGCGATGTTCTTCGCCTCGGGATAGAACGTCGAGAGCGCTGCGATCGCCGAGACGAGCATGCCCATCGGGTGCGCGTCGTAGTGGAAGCCCTCGAGGAATCGCTTGCGCACGTTCTCGTGGATGAAGGTGTGGTGGGTGATCTGGCTCACCCACTCGGCGAGCTGCACGGGCGTCGGCAGCTCGCCGTTGAGCAGCAGGTAGGCGACCTCGAGGTAGGTCGAGCGCTCGGCCAGCTGCTCGATCGGGTAGCCGCGGTACTGCAGGATCCCGGCGTCGCCGTCGATGTAGGTGATCGAGCTCTCGCACTCGGCGGTCGCGGAGAGCCCGGGATCGTGGAACCAGATCCCCGGGAGCAGCTTCGCCCAGGCGCTCGAGTCGACGGCGCCGTCGACGATGGGGATCTCGATGGACTGGCCCGATCGGTTGTCGGTGATGGTGACGCTGTCGGTCACGCCGGACACCTCCTCGCCCGCCACGACCTCGGCGGCTTCCAGGGAGATTAGGGCCGGGGCACGCCCGCCGCACGATGCCCTGCGTCCGCGACGCCCCCGCCCCCGCCCCCGCCCCCGGCGCCCGCTGCCGCCGGCGCCGAGCCGGACGGGCGGGCGTTGCTCGCGACGCGCTCGTTCGCGCCTGCGTCGAGCGTGTCGATCGCGCCCATGCCCAGCCTGCCCGCAGCGCCCGCACCCACGCTGCCGGTGGCGGCCGCAGCGGCGCCGGCCCGGGCGTCGTCGCCTGCTGCGGCGCCGTTGGTGGACAGGTCGTTCCCCGCGAGGTCGTCCCCGCGCCCGCCGACCGCCACAGCCACCGGCGGATCGCCCTGGCCGGCCAGCGCGGCGGCGGGGACGGCGGCGGCGCCCCTGCTCACGCTCTCGCGGTAGACGTACTGGCCGCCGCGCATCGCCGACGCCCCGGCGGCGACCAGGCAGGCGATGATCGCGAAGTCGAAGGCCTCGTGCAGGCCGTGCGAGAACGGCGTGGCGATGAGGCTCGGAAAGAACCTTCGTCCCGTGAGGATCGCTGCATGCGCGGCCGGGATCCTGGCGAGCACGGACGCCGGCAGGAGCGTCTTGATCGGGTTGTACCCGAGGAAGGCCGCGAAGAGGACCGACACCGGTGGCAGCTTGGCCACCGAGTCGGCGACGGCGCGCGGCACACCCTGGCCGGTGAGCCCGCTGCGCAACGCCTCGGGCAGAGTCGAGGACAGCCCGATGATCATCAGGCTGAAGAAGATGCCGATGGAGATGACCTGCGCCGAGTTCTGGAAGGTGGAGTTCATCCCGCCCCCGGCGCCGCGGTGCTGGGGAGGCAGGCTGTTCATCACACCGGCCCGGTTCGGAGAGGCGAACAGGCCCATCGCGCAGCCATTCATGAACAGGAGCAGCGCGAACCACACGAACGAGAAGTCGATCGGCAGCATCTCGAGCAAGACGAAGCTCGCCGCGGCGAGCACCATCCCGCCGGTGGCGAAGGGCCTCGAGCCGAATCGGTCCGAGAGGATGCCGGAGATCGGCCCGGCCACGAGGAAGCCGAACGTGAGCGGCAGCATGTAGATGCCGGCCCACAACGGCGTGCGCGAGAAGGAGTAGCCGTGCTCGGGCAGCCAGATCCCCTGCAGCCAGATGATCAGCATGAACTGCAGTCCGCCGCGTGCGATCCCCGAGAGCAGGGTCGAGAGGCACCCGGCGGTGAAGGCGCGGATGCGGAAGAGCTTGAGACGGAACATCGGGTCCTTCACGTGCCCTTCGATGACGGCAAAGGCCGCCAGCAGGGCCACCCCGGCGCCGAGCTCGGAGAGGACCTTGGGGCTCGTCCATCCCATCGAGTGCCCCCCCGCCGGCTCGATGCCGTAGGTGATGCCGATCATCACCAGCACGAGCCCGATGGCGAAGGTGACGTTGCCCAGCCAGTCGATGTGCCCGCTTCCCCGCACGCTGCGGTCCTCGAGCTTGAGGTACGACCAGACCGTGCCGAACAAGCCGAAGGGAACCGAGACCAGGAAGACGAAGCGCCAGTCGAGCGGGCCGAGCAGCCCGCCGAGCACGAGACCGATGAACATGCCGCTGATCCCGGCCACGTTGTTGATCCCGAGCGCCATGCCGCGCTGGTTCGCGGGGAACGCGTCGGTGAGGATCGCCGCCGAGTTGGCCGTGATGAACGCCGCCCCGACGCCCTGGAAGATGCGCATCACGATCAGCCAGATCGCGCCGGCGCGGCCGGTCATCCAGGTGATCGTGAGCAGCAGGGAGAAGAAGGTGTACAAGGCGAAGCCGAGGTTGTAGAAGCGCACCCGGCCGAACAGGTCGCCGAGACGCCCGAAGTTGACGACGAGCACGCTCGAGACGACGAGGAAGCCGAGGATCATCCACAGCAGGTAGAAGCTGTTGCCGCGGCCGAGCGGGTCGAGGTGGATGCCGCGGAAGATGTCGGGCATCGCGATGAGGGTGATCGTGGCGTCGATCGTGGCGAGCAGGATGCCCAGCGTCACGTTCGTCAGCGCCACCCACTTGTACCGGTCGCCGCGCTCGCCACGGGCTACCACGGCCCGTTCGTGGTCGTGCATAACTATTAGCCTACCGAAGTAACCACCCGGCGCTCGCGCCACGCCGGCTCGGCGCGTCGTGCCGGCCACGGGCGTGGTAGCGGCCGACGCAGGTCCATCCGGGGGCGCTCGGCGGCCGCTGCCCCGCCGGCCGTGCTGCCCCTCGACCGGGGCGCTCGGCGGCGGCTTGCTCGCCGGCCGTGCCGGCCCTCGACTGGCGGCAATACTGGACGTCATCGCCCTCCTCGGCTCGAGCCGCGCGCGCCGCCGCGTCCTTCCTCCCATGGCGGTGGCCCTCCTCACCTCCGTGCTCGCCTCGCTTGCCGGTCGCGGCCCGGCGGCCGACGGCGCGTCGGCGGCCGCGGAAGCGGGCGCAACACCGGCGCCGGCGCCGGCCGCGATCGCAACGCGCTGCGCGTTGGAACGTCCCGGCTACCTCGCGGCACACAGCCCCGCCGAGGTCGCCGCCAGCCTCGTCGCGACGCTGACCCTCGACGAGGAGGTGGGACTCGTCGGGCTGTGGTCGGGATGGCACGGCTACGAGAACACCAACGCCGGCGCAGCCTGCATCCCGCGCCTGACGTTGTCCGACGGCTCGGACGGCGTCTCCTACGGTCCCGGCGGGATGACCCAGCTCCCCGCCGCGATCGGCCTCGGCGCGACGTTCTCGGTCCCTCTCGCCGAGCAGTACGGCTCGTTCCTCGGCACCGAGGCCGCCGACGACGGGCTCGACGTGCTGCAAGGGCCTGACCTCAACCTGGTGCGCGTCCCCGACTCGGGTCGCTCCTTCGAGACCCTCGGCGAGGACCCCGTGCTCGCCGGCGACCTCGGCACCGCCGAGGTCGAGGGCATCGAAGCGGAGCACGTCGTCGCCGAGCCCAAGCACCTCGGCGTGTACACCCAGGAGACGGACCGGCCCTACCTCGACCAGGTCGTGTCGCAGCGAACCCTGGAGGAGGTCTACCTCGCACCGTTCGAGCAGGCCATCCGCCAGGGCCGGGCGCTCGCGCTGATGTGCGCCTACGGCGAGATCGACGGCACGCCGAGCTGCGCTGACCCGGCGCTGTACGCGTCCCTCGGCTCGTGGGGTTTCTCGGGGCTGGTCCGCTCCGACCAGGACGCGCTCGATCCCGGGGAGACCCTGGACGCGTACGAGAGCGGTCTCGACCTGCTCAAGCCCGATCAGTCCATGCTGCTCGAGCAGGCGGTGCAGGACGGCGCCCTGCCGAGGACGGTGCTCGACGCGGCCGTCGAGCGCGTCCTTGCCGTGATGGACGAAGCCGGCTTGCTCGGGCGAGCCCGCGACCGGGACCGCAGGGCGCTGGCGCGGGCGAAGCTCGCACGGCAGGTGCTCGGCCTCACCGAGGACTCGATGGTGCTGCTGAAGAACACCGCGTCGGTCCTGCCGCTGCGCCGCTCGTCGGGGCCGATCGCCATCATCGGAGCCGACGCCGGCGCCGCCGCGGTGACGAGCGGGCTCGGGAGCGCCTACGTGGCGAGCCACCCGTCACGCCCCGCCGCGGCCTTGGCCGCGGCGTTCCCCGGCCAGACCCGGTACCTGGCCGCCAGCCCGCGGCGGCCCGGTGACGACGGTGTTCTCGCCCTCCCTTCCCGGGCAGGTCACCCCGTCGCCGGCCCAACCGGGCGGCTCGCCACCGCAGGATCCCTCGACGGCGAGCACTCCCCAGGGCGGACCGGGCTGGAGCGAGGCGGCCGCGACGTTCACCGCGCCCGCGTCGGGCACCTACGTCGTCGACCTCACCTCTGACGGGGACGCCTTCCTCGACGGCCCGGAGGGGCAGATCGTCGGCGACGCGGGCGCGCAGGAGCAGTGGACCGACTCCGTGGCCGTGCCGCTCGAGGGCGGCGAGCCGGTCGCGCTGACGCTGGACTGGGCGTCGGGCACCTATCCCGAACCGAGCGTCACGGTGCAGGACGCCACGCCATCGATCGAGCAGGCAGCCGCCGCGGCGAGCCACGCCCGCACCGCGGTCGTCTTCGTCGGCGTTCCCGAGTCCGAGGGGATGGACCGCCAGACCCTCGAGCTACCGGGAGACGAGGACGAGCTCGTCGAGGCCGTCGCCGCAGCCAACCCGCGCACCGTGGTGGTGGTGAACTCCGGCGGTGCGGTGCTGATGCCCTGGCTCGGACGGGTCGCCGGCGTGCTCGAGGCCTGGTATCCGGGGGTCGACGACGGGACGGCGACAGCCGCCGTCCTCGACGGCCAGGCCGACCCGGCGGGTCGCCTGCCGCTCACCTTCCCGACGTCGGACGCAACGAGCGCCACGGCCGCCCCCGACGACTTCCCCGGCATCGACGGCACCGTCGAGATCGACGGCGCCGGCCAGGACGGCCTCGACATCGGCTACCGCTGGTACGAGGCCCTCGACGTGCAGCCACTGTTTCCCTTCGGCTACGGCCTGTCCTACACGCGCTTCACGCTCTCGCGTCTCTCGCTGCACGAGGGTGCCCGTTGGGGCGACGGCGCAGCCGGCGTCACGGCCACGGTGCGCGTGCACGACGCCGGACGGCGAGCAGGCACCGACGTGGTGGAGGCCTACCTCAGCTTTCCGGCCGGTTCCGGCGAGCCTCCCAAGGAGCTGAAGGCGTTCGCGACGGTGCGGCTTGCCGCGGGGGCGTCGGCGCCGGTCCGCCTCGTCGTGCCGGCGAGTGCGTTCGAGGCCTTCCGCGACGGGCGCTTCGCCCCGGTCCGGGGGCAGTTCGTGCTCCGGGTGGGCCCGTCGTCGGCTTCGCTCCCTCTCGCCGTGCCGATCGTCGTCGGCGCCGCCGGCGGCTCGGCAGGGCCGACGGGAGCCAGCGGGCCGACGGGAGCGAGCGCGCCGAGGACACCGCCCGGCGCGACCGGAGCGGGCGCGACCGGCGCCAGCGGGGGGACGCCGCCGCCGACGCCTCAGCGCGGCGCCGTCGCCGCGCCGTCGAGACGACGACCGGCTGTGTCGACGAGGCCCGCGGCGAGGAGCCACGCCAGCGCCTCTCGCACCGCCTCGAGCGAGCTGAATCGGGGCGAGTAACCGAAGGCGGCTCGCGCCGCCTCGATGCTGGCGCACGGACTGTGCGCGAGATGGCTCCAGGTGGCGGCGGCGTCCTCCTCGCTCGCCGCGGCGCGCCACTCCTCGAAGGGCAGGAAGGACAGCCGCGCCTCCTGGCCGAACCACGAGGCGACAGTCTCGGCGTAGCCGCGCGATCGTGAGCGCGCGGGGGGACACGACGTGAAACGACTCGCCGCTGGCCGCATCGGGCCGGCCGAGCGCGAGCTCGAACGCCTGGGCGACGTCGTCGGCGTGGACGTGGTGCAGCGTCTCGAGGCCGAGGTTGGGCAGCGCGACCTCCTCACCCCGGGCGAGCGCGCCGAACACCCCGGTGTTGACGTTCCCTGCGGGGTTCACCGGCGGCCATCCCGGACCGACGATGTGCCCGGGGTGCAGCACGGTGGCCGGGAAGCGGCCGGCGCGCGCCTCGCCGAGCAGGAGCGCCTCGATCGCCGCCTTCTGCCTGCCGTAGTCGTCGATCGGGTTGCGCCGCGCCGACTCCGTCGTCGGCACCTCCACCGCAGGGCCGTGCACCCAGATGGTGCCGCAGTGCAGCAGGTAGATCCCGCGGTCGCGCAGCGGACCGGTGAGCTGACGGGCCGAGTCCACCGTGAAGCAGGTCAGATCGATCACTGCCTGTGCACCGATCGATGCCAGCCGCGGCGCGAACGTGCCGGCGGCGTCCTCTGCGTCGCGGTCGGCGACGAGGGTCTCGACCTGCGACCAGGCGGCATCGTCGTGGTAGGGCCGCCGCAGGCCACGGCTGATCGCGACGATCTCGTGCCCGCAGCGCACGAGGCGTGGGACGAGGTAGCTGCCGATGTGACCTGTCGCTCCGACGACGGCGACTCGCATCGGGTCGGCTCCTCCCTCAGCTCGCCGCCGGCGCGCGCCGAGAGGCCCACGTCGCACCCCGCACGACCAGCTCGAGCACCTCGGTCACGTCGAAGTCGGGGGCGTCGTGGCCGAGCGCCGAGTAGAAGACCCGGCCTGCGCCGTGACGGCGCGTCCAGACGACCGGCATGGTGCAATTCCGGGTCCAGGGCGCTTCCGTGCCGCCGGCGAAGGTCGTCGTCGCGAGGACGTCGTTGTTTGGGTCGACGTGCAGGTAGTACTGCTCGGACACGATGCCGAAGTCGTCGAGGCCCTCGACGAGCGGTTCGTCCCGCCGGCTCGGAACAAAGCGAACCTCGTAGGGCACCTTGCCGTCGGGATGAGCCACCCACTGTCCTCCCGTGGCGAACTGGTACGCAGGCTGCTCGCGGAAGGAGTCGCACAAGCCGCCGTGCCAGCCGCAGAGACCGACGCCGCCGCGAACGGCGTCGAGCAGCCCGTCGAGCTCGTCCGGTGCGATGCGGCCCATCGTCCAGCACTGAACGACCAAGTCGACCTCGGCCATCAAGCTGCGGTCGGCGTAGCTCGACAGCGAGTCGGACACGACGACCTCGAAGCCGGCACCGCGCAGGCGAGGGATCACGCGCTCTGTGGTCTCCAGGGGTTGGTGGCCCTCCCAGCCGCCGCGCACGACGAGGGCGAGCGTGCCGGTGGCGGCGCCGGTCGTCACCGCCGGGGCGCTCCCAGGTGATGCACGGCGGCGAGCCTAGAGGCAACCGGCTCGGCGCGTCGGGCCAGAGCGTGCGGGGCTCGGTGGAGCCGGCTCGGTCCGGCCGCCCCGCGAGGAGCGCTCCGGCGGGCACGTTGCGTCGCGCCCCGCCGCGGGGTACCTGCTGCGCTGTGGAACCCGACGACACCGGAGACGGACTCGAGATCGGCCTCTCGCTGCAGCTGCCGCGTGACGCTCTGAGCGTGCCCCTCGCCCGTCACCTCGTTCAGGCGGCGATGTTCGAGGTCGGCGTCGTCGAGGAGGACACGAACGCGGTCCAGCTCGCGCTGAGCGAGGCCTGCGCGAACGTCGTCAGTCACGCCGGACCGGGCGACGCCTACGAGGTGACCACGACCATCGGGCCGGCGAATTGTGAGATCCGCGTCATCGACTCCGGGCGAGGGTTCGATCACGCCAGCCTGACCTCGGAGATGGCCCAGCTCGGGGCCGAGCACGGCAGGGGCTTGGCGCTGATGAACGCCCTCGTCGACGCCGTCCGGTTCGTCTCCGAGCCAGAGCGGGGAACGATCGTGCACCTCGTGAAGAAGCTGCGCTTCGACGAGCGGGCGCGAGTGCGCCGGCTGATGCTCGAGCCGCTCGCGAACTGACCGCCCCGCGGCCCGCGCTGTCGCGCCCCGCGGACGCGGCGCCCCGGCCTGGCGATCCTGCAGGGGCAGGGGATCGTCCCGGCGAGCACCTTATTGCACGCTGGCGATCGATACTTCGTCCCGACCTGCCACGGCGGCGGGAACCGCCACGATCGCACGTGCGGCTCGGGGCGCTGGCGGGCCGAGCCTGCGCTCCGGCAGACGGCGGCCGGCGCGGCGGACGACAACACGGGCCCTACGGCACTTCTCACGCCGGGAGCGGCAGGCGCATACTGGAGGGTGGTCGGCCCGCCCCCCGCAGCCGGCCGCTTCTCGGAAGGGGGTGCGATGACGAGTCCGCCGTCAGTACGGTCTGCGTTGATGCGCAACGACGCCCACAACGCGTCGGTCGACTTCGCCCTGGCATCGGCCGGGCGGTGCGGCATGATCCACCTCGCAACGGGGCGGGTCTGCGCCGAGCCGGCGCGGCACAGCGGTTCCTGCGTCTTCCGCGACCGCGAGTCCCTCGCGCTGCGCCAGGGAGGCGGCGGCCCGAGGTCCGAGCGTGGGCTCGGCGAGTCGCGACCGCTCGTCGTGCCAGGCCCGCTCGCCGGGCGACGGACGACGCGGCGCTGCGCGGCACCGTCCCGTTCGCCCTGCGCCGGGCGCGACCCGCTGGCCTGACGCCCCGCGGGTCGCCCCTGCCGCCGCGCTAGCTGTGCCCGGGCGTCGCCCGCCAGACGTTGGTCTCGCGGCGCACGAACCCGCTGCGCTCGTAGAGGCGATTCGCCGCTTCGCGCGACGGCCGCGAGGTGAGATCGACGCTGCGCGCCCCCGCTCGGGCGGCGAGGCGCAGCGCCTCGGCGACGAGCGCGGAGCCGATCCCGGTGCCTCGCCGGCTCTCGTCGACCACGACGTCCTCGATCCAGGCTCGCACTCCCGTGAGGATCTCGAACACGACCAACGTGAGCGAGCCGACCACCTCGCCGTCGAGCCGGGCGAGCAGCAGGACGACCCGCTCGTCGTCGCAGATGCGCGCGAGGTCGGCGAGGTGAGGTGACGGCGCCGAGGAGAGCTGTGGCAGCAGGCGGGCGAGCGCGGCGACGTGCTCGTCGGCCGGCTCGAGCAGTCGCTCGACGAGGACGCCGGTGGGCGGCGCAGACTGCGGCGGGTCGGCATCCGCGGACGCCTCGCCTCCGGCCGCTCGTGCCATCGCCGGCAGTGTAGCGGTGACCCCCGGAGGGCTCCCGGCGTACGCACCCCGTGGCATCCGGCCGCCGGTAGGGTTGGGGAGGGACGAGGAGGTAGGGGATGCAGCTTGGTCGGGGCGGGCGCCGGGCGCTGCTCGGACGGCGGCGCGACGGCCGGGGGCCTGCCCCGTCGGTGCGGATGATCGGCAAGCCCGAGCCTCGCCGCCCCGTCATGATTGCCGCCTTCGAAGGCTGGAACGACGCCGGCGAGGCCGCCTCGCTGGCGGCCGCCTTCCTCGCTGCGAGCTGGGACGCCAAGGTGGTGGCAGAGATCGACCCGGAGGAGTTCTTCGACTTCACCGAGGTGCGGCCAGAGGTCACCGCCGGCACGGCCAAGACGCGCACGATCCAATGGCCGTCGACGACCGTCGCGCTGGCAAGCATCCCCGGTACCCAGCGGGACGCCCTGCTGCTGAGAGGCCACGAGCCGAGCCTGCGGTGGCGCACCTACTGCGAGGCCGTGCACGACGTCGCCCAGCGGCTCGGTGCCACCGAGGTGATCACTCTGGGCGCCTACCTCTCCGAGATCACCCACAACCGTCCGGTCCCGGTGAGCGCCGCGGCGAGCGACGACGCCGTGCTCGACGGCAGCCGGCTCGCCGCCTCTGCCTACGAGGGCCCGACGGGCATCGTCGGCGTCCTCGGGCACGCGCTCGCCGAGGCCGGCATGCCGACGATCTCGTTGTGGGCGAGCGTGCCCTGCTACTCCGTGCCCGTGTCGCCCAAGGCGGGGCTCGCCCTCGTGCGCGCCTGCTCCGGCCTGATCGGCGCTGCCGTTACGACGACCGAGCTGCAGGCCGAGGCCGAGGAGTACGAGCGACGGATGGACCAGCTCGTGGCCGAGGACGAGAACGTCGCCGCCTACGTCGCCCGCATCGAGGAGATGGAGGAGGTCGTCGGCTCCGACCTCTCTGCAGAAGGTCTCGCCGAAGAGGTCGAGCGCTACCTGCGCGAGAAGCGCTCGCGCTGAGCCTCAGCTGCCGCCGGGCGCCTCGGCACCGGGCCGCGGCTCCCCGTCGGCGGCGCCGAGCCCGCTCACCGCACCCGGTTCGCCGTCCTCGCTCGGCTGGTCCGGCGAGGAGCGCCAGAGGGGCCGGCGCGGCGGATCGAAGCCGACCTCGACCGGCTTGCCGTCGATCGCCGCGAACGCGAGGTCCCGCCACCGCTCCACGCCGGCCATCTGGCTCGGCATCGCGTCGCGCTCGAACCAGCCGACATCCGCGCACTCGAGGGGGTGGCGCCGCAGCGACCCGCCGACGACCCTGCACTGGAAGACGAGGGAGTACAGCGGCGCCTGGGTGAACCCGAGCCGCATGCCGTCGAGCACCATCAGCAGCCGCACGGGCTCGACGTCGATCCCCGTCTCCTCGGCGACCTCCTTGACGACGATCTCGGCGGCCGAGTAGCCCACGTCGGCCCAGCCGGTCGGGTAGAGCCAGACGCCCGAGTCCGCCCGCTGCACGAGCAGGATGCGCCCCGCCTCGTCGCCGACGATCGCGCCGACGGCGACGCGTGGCGTGACGTAGCCCGCCATGCCGCTGCCGACCGAGCTCATCCACTCCTGGACGAACTTGGCGGCATCCTCGCCGGCGGGTGCGTGACCGGCTGCGGCGAGGCGAGCGGCCGCCTCGGCGCGGACGTCGCCGGCGACGGCGAGCACCTCCTCGAAGCGCTCGCGCTCGAAGCCGCTCGTGGTGAAGGCCATGCCGGTGCGCGCGATTCCGGCCAGCGCTTCGCTCCAGCGCAACAGGTCGGCCACCGGGACCGGTTCGCCTGACACCCCGGCGACCCTACCAAGTGGCGCGGCAGGCCGTAGCCTGGTGACGTGCCCGAGGCCGCGAGCGTGCGTGACGACTGCAGGCACTACGTGATGCAAACGGTGCCGCGCCTGTCCGGCGGCCGGACGGTGACGAGCAGCGAGCGCGTCGAGCGCTGCCGCGTCGGCGCGAACGATCCGCTGCCCTTCGCCTGCCCGCAGGGTTGTCTGTTCTACGAGCCGCGTTCGACCTCGAGCGCCGGCTGGCGCGTCGACCGCAGCTGAGCTCTCCGCCGGGCCTCGTCCGGCGTCGAACGGCGCGCCGCCTGGCGCGCACGAGTCGCCCCGACGCGTATGCCCTCTTCGACACCCGCTTCGTGACCACGCAGCTCACCCCGTTCGGAGGGTCGAGCTTTTCGAACGCCCCGGGCGGAGGGAGCTCCGTGCCCGCCGGCACGTGGTACGGCTGGTTCCACAGCTCGGGAGGGACGTCCGGCAGCTCGGCGTGCCGCGTCGACGACGCGCTCAGCTCGGTTGCCACCTGGCAGTCGGGCGGCTTCCCGAGCAGCTGAGCGGGGGCGACGCCACGGGCGGCTCGCGGTCCGGTCGTCAACCCGGCTCAGCTCTCGACGACGTCGCCGAGTCGCTCGACCGAGACGCCGGTCTGCTCGAGCCAGGCGACGGCAGCATCGACCGCCTCGTGCTCGCCGGTGAGCTCGCAGACGATCCACCCGGATGCGGCCTCGACCGAGGCGCGGCGGATGTTCGGCTCCACATCGAAGCTGCGGGTGAGGCGGGCGAGCACGGGCTCGCGAACGAGCTCCTCGGGGAAGACCAGCCGCACGCGCACGGACGTCACGCCGAGACGCCGCGGCACGCCGGGGCGAGGTTGCCCGAGCGAAAACCCTCGAGGTCGATGGTGGCGTAGCGGTAGCCCGCAGCGTGCAGCGCGGCGACGACCTCCGCCCGCAGCTCGACCGCCAGCGCCAGCTCCGACACGTCGAGCTCGACACGCGCCGTGTCGCCGTAGTGGCGTACCCGCAGCTGGCCGAAGCCGAGCCGGTGCAGCTCCGCCTCTGCCCGGGCGACGCGCCCGAGCAGCTCGACGCTGACCGGCGTGCCGTGCGGCACCCTCGAGGCGAGGCAGGCGTCGGCGGGCTTGTCGGCCGTGCGCAGCCCGACAGACGACGAGATCGAGCGCACGTCGGCCTTGGACAGCCCGGCGCGCACCATCGGGAACACCGCGCCGGCCTCCGCGGCGGCGCGTTGGCCCGGCCGGTGCTCGCCGAGGTCGTCGAGGTTGACGCCGAGCACGACCGTCGCCCCGAGCGCGGCAGCGAGCGGCGTCAGCACGTCCATCAGCTCGGCCTTGCAGTGGTAGCAGCGGTCGGTGCCGTTGGCGACGTAGCCGGCTCGCGCCAGCTCGTCGGTCGCCATCCCGACGAAGTCGAGGTCCCACTCGCGGGCCAGCGCGGCGCAGTCGGCGAGCTGGCTGGTGGCAAGGGACGGCGAGATCGCCGTGGCGCAGGTCGCGCCGTCGCGCCCGAGCACCCGGCGGGCGACGCAGGCGAGCAGCGCCGAATCGGCACCGCCGGAGAAGGCGACGACGACGCGGCCGAGCGCAACGAGCTCGCCGTCGAGGCGTGCCAGCGCGTCGGCGTGGGCTGCGGAGAGGGCCGTGCCCTCGGGCGCCAGAGCGGCCAGGGTCATCGCTGACCGGCGGCGAGCAGGCCGAGAACCTCCGCCGCAGCGCCGATCGCACCGGTGTAGAAGGGACCGAACTCGGCGTAGCGCGCCGAGGCCTCGTCGAAGCGCATCGAGTAGACGCACTCCTTCAGGTCGTCGGCGCTGCGCCCGAACAGGGTCACGCCCCATTCCCAGTCGTCCAGCCCGGTCGAGCCGGTCACCAGCTGCAGCACCCGGCCGCGGAAGCGCCGGCCGGAGGCGCCGTGCTCGTGCATCAGGCGCAACCGTTCGTCGTAGGGCAGGGCGTACCAGTTGTCACCGGCCACGCGGCGCTTGCTCATCGGGTAGAAGCAGAACGCGGTCAGGCCCTCGGGCGGGAGCTTCGGGTGCAGGCGTGCCTTCCGCATCGCCTCGGGGACGCCGGCCGCGTACTCGCTGACCTCGGTGCGCGAGACGTACGACCAGCTCGGCACCAAGCCGGCGAGGCGGAGCTCGCTCTGCAGGACGCGCTGCAGCTCGGCGGAGGGACCGAGGGCGAGGACGGCGAGGTCGGCCTTGTGGCCGAGCAGCGCGGCGGTCATCACCTGCTGGCCGGCCGCCTCGCAGCGCTTGAGCGCCAGCAGCACCCCGCCGGTGTCGACCTCGGGCCCGACCCGGCAGAACAGGTGCAGCACCGACCAGGTCTCCTCGCTCGCCGCCGGCTCGCCGGGCGGCGGCTCGGCGGCCGAGGCCTGGCCTGCCGAGGCGTGCCCAGCCCCGGTGCCTGCGCCCGAGGCCTGCCCCGCCGCCGCCCCGGCGCCCGGCGCCGTCCCGGCACCCTCGGCGAGCGGTCGAGCGGTCGAGCGGTCGTGGTCACCCATCGCAAGGCAGTGTACGAGCGGGTGCCGCCGCGCGCGCCGGGCGCTGGCCGAGGCGGTTGGCCGGCGGCGACACACGGGGACGAGCGCGCCAGCGGGGCGCCCGGAGGCGCCCCGCTGCACTGCGTTCTCGTGATTCTCGTGCTCCGGACTCTCGTGGCGCACCGTGTGGCACGCCGAGGAGCAACCCGGGCTTCGACGTAGCTTAGAAGTCGTCCATTCCGCCACCGCCGGGCATCGCCGGGGCGGACTTCTCCTCGGGCTTGTCGACGACGACCGCCTCGGTGGTGAGGAACAACCCGGCGATCGAAGCCGCGTTCTGCAGCGCCGAGCGGGTCACCTTGGCGGCGTCGATCACGCCGGCCTTGAACAGGTCCTCGTACTCGCCCGTGGCGGCGTTGAGGCCGTCGGAGGCGTGCTTCATGTGGCGCACCTTGTCGACCACCACGCCGCCTTCGAGGCCCGCGTTGATCGCGATCTGCTTGAGCGGTTCCTCGACGGCGCGCGAGACGATGCGGGCTCCGGTCGCCTCGTCACCCTCGAGCTTCTCGGCACGGTCGAGGATCGCCGCCTGGCTACGCAGCAGTGCCACGCCACCACCGGGCACGACGCCCTCCTCGATGGCTGCCTTGGTCGTCGAGACAGCGTCCTCGATGCGGTGCTTCTTCTCCTTCAGCTCGACCTCCGTGGCCGCGCCGACCTTGATCACCGCAACGCCGCCGGAGAGCTTGGCGAGGCGCTCCTGCAGCTTCTCCCGGTCGTAGTCCGAGTCGGTGTTCTCGATCTCGGTCTTGATCTGGTTGATCCGGCCCTTGATGTCGGTCTCGGCGCCGGCACCTTCGACGACGGTCGTCTCGTCCTTGGTGACGACGACCTTGCGGGCACGGCCGAGCAGGTCGAGGGTGACGTTCTCGAGCTTGAGGCCGACGTCCTCGGTGATCACCTGGCCGCCGGTGAGGATCGCCATGTCCTGCAGCATCGCCTTGCGGCGATCGCCGAAGCCGGGCGCCTTGACGGCGACGCTCTTGAAGGTGCCGCGGATCTTGTTGACGACGAGGGTGGCGAGGGCCTCGCCCTCGACGTCCTCGGCGATGATCGCGACCGGCTTGCCGGTCTGCATGACCTTCTCGAGCACGGGCAGCAGGTCACGAACCGCCGAGATCTTGCCGCCGTACAGCAAGATGTAGGGGTCCTCGAGGCCGGCCTCCATGCTCTCGGGGTCGGTGGCGAAGTAGGGCGAGATGTAGCCCTTGTCGAAGCGCATGCCCTCGACGAGGTCCATCTCCATACCGAAGGTCTGGCTCTCCTCGACGGTGATCACGCCGTCCTTGCCGACCTTGTCGATGGCCTCGGCGATCATTGCACCGATCTCCGGGTCCGCCGCCGAGATCGAGGCCACCTGGGCGATCTGATCCTTCGAGTCGGTGTCCTTGGCGATCGACTTGAGGTGGGCGACGGCCGCCTCGACGGCGGACTCGATGCCCTTCTTGAGCGACATCGGGTTGGCGCCCGCAGCGACGTTTCGCAGGCCCTCGCGCACGAGGGCACCGGCGAGCACGGTGGCGGTGGTGGTTCCGTCACCCGCGACGTCGTCGGTCTTCTTGGCGACTTCCTTGACGAGCTCGGCGCCCACCCTCTCGTAGGGGTCCTCGAGCTCGATGTCCTTGGCGATGGAGACGCCGTCGTTGGTGATGGTGGGAGCGCCCCACTTCTTCTCGAGCACGACGTTCCGGCCCTTCGGGCCGAGGGTCACCTTCACGGCGTCGACGAGCTGGTTCATCCCGCTCTCGAGCGAGCGGCGTGCCTGCTCGTCGAAGGCGATCAGCTTGGGCATCTCGGGTTGTCCTCCCTTGCCTGCCGGGCCCGTCGGCGTGGCGGGCTCCTTAGCACTCTCTGTTGTCGAGTGCCAAGGATAGCGCGCGAATCAGCACTCGCAACTCGGGAGCGCTTACCGGCGCCGGCGGTGCTGCGTCAGCCGCCGGCGACGGCGGGGACGATCGAGATCGTCTGGCCCGGGGCCACGGGAGTGGCGAGCCCGTCGAGGAAGCGGACGTCCTCGTCGGCGAGGAAGACGTTGACGAAGCGGCGCAGGTTGCCTTGCTCGTCGAGCAGGCGCTCGGCGATGCCGGGGTGCGCCGCGTCGAGCGCCTTCAGCGCCTCGCCGACGGTGGACGCCTCCACCTCGACGTCGCCGCTGCCGCCCGTGAGCGCGCGCAGCTGCGTGGGGATCCGGATGGTGACGCTCACCTGAGTGCTCCTCCTCGATCGGCGGTGCCCGACAGCTCGGCCTCGAGCGCGGCGAAGTCCTCGAGGCGCGGCGCGATCGTCGCCGTCGGGACGGCCCGGTCGCCGAGCGCCTCGACAGTCTTCAACCCGTTGCCGGTGATGTACGCCACGACGCACTCGTCGGCGCGCACGACGCCGCTCGCCGCGAGGTGCGCCAGCGTGGCGATCGTCACCCCGCCGGCAGTCTCGGCGAAGATGCCCTCGGTCCGGGCGAGCAGCCCGATCGCCTCGAGGATCTCCTCGTCGCTCACCGCGCCGATCGCCCCCCCGCTCGAGCGCACGACGTCGAGGGCGTAGACACCGTCGGCCGGGTTGCCGATCGAGAGGGACTTGGCGATGGTCGAGGGCCGTACCGGCCGCACCTGGTCGCTGCCCGAGGCGAAGGCAGCCGCCACGGGGGAGCACCCCTCGGCCTGCGCCCCCGAGACCCGCACCGCGGCGGGCTCGTCGAGCAGCCCGACGATGCCGAGCTCGCGGAAGCCCTTGGCGATCTTGACGAGCTGGGCTCCGGAGGCGATCGGCACCACGACGTGGTCGGGAGCGCGCCAACCGAGCTGCTCGGCGACCTCGAACGCGAGGGTCTTGGAGCCCTCGGCGTAGTACGGGCGCACGTTGACGTTGACGAAGGCCCAGTCGGGGTGCCCCCAGGCCAGCTCGGCGCACAGGCGGTTGACGTCGTCGTAGTTGCCGTCGACGGCGATCAGCCGGCCGCCGAAGACGGCCGTCATCGAGATCTTGACGCGCTCGAGGTCGGCGGGGACGAAGACGTATGACTCCATCCCGGCGCGCGCCGCGTGCGCGGCGACCGAGTTGGCGAGGTTGCCCGTCGACGCGCACGCGGCGACCTTGAACCCGAGCTCGCGCGCCCGCGTCAGCGCGACGGAGACGACCCGGTCCTTGAACGAACCGGTCGGGTTGCGGGTGTCGTCCTTCAGGTACAGCTCGCCGAGGCCGAGCTCCGCTGCCAGCCGGTCGGCGCGCACGAGCGGGGTGAAGCCCGCGCCGAGGTCGACGGCGCCCTGTGCCTCGGCCGGCAGCAGATCGGCGTAGCGCCAGATCGTCGGCGGGCCGGCGGCGATCCGCTGGCGGGAGACGAGCGAGGCGATCGCCTCGTAGTCGTAGACCACCTCGAGCGGACCGAAGCACCAGTCGCAGGCGTGCAGCGCGACCGGTTCGTAGTCGCGCCCGCACTCGCGACAGCGCAGCGCGGCGATTCGTCCCATCGGACCTCCTCATCGCACGGGCATTGGCACCGTGACGCTTCACCGACCTTCCGGTCGGTGCAGCGCGGGTTGCCGCGGCGTCGCAGGGCCCGTCCCTCGGCCGCTCTGGATGATGAGCGACCAGTGTGACCGATCGCCCCAACGCAGTCAACGCCGGTGCCGGCGGCCGCCTTCCCCCGTGGCAGCGGTCACGGCGCCGCGGGGCGCCGGAGGTAGGTGAATCGGTCAGGTGAGCTGGCCCATTGCCCTGCCGAGGTACGACAGGCAAAGATCACGCCGTGACGCTGCCACCGCCCCCCGTCCCACGCGTCTGCAGCTTCGACCGCCGCGACTTCCCGCTCGACCGCCTGCTCGACGAGAAGGGCGACCACAGCGTCGCCGTCGTGATCCCGGCGCGCAACGAGGAGGCGACGGTCGGACGTGTCGTGTCGACGATCGCCGACGAGCTCGTGCGACACGGCGGCCTCGTCGACGAGCTGGTCGTCGTCGACGACGGGTCGATCGACGCCACGGCTGAGCGGGCCCGCGCCGCCGGCGCCCGCGTCCTACGCAGCGCCCCGCCGCTTCGCGACGGCTCCCCGGTCAGCCTCGGCAAGGGTGGCGCGATGCGTCGCGGGGTCGCCGAGACGTGCTCCGAGCTGGTCGTCTTCCTCGACGCGGACGTGACCAACCTACGTTCCTGCTTCGTCACCGGGCTGCTCGGCCCACTGCTGTGCGGGGAGCGCTTCTGCCTCGTGAAGGGGACGTACCTGCGGCCGATCGACGGCAGCGCCACGGGCGGCGGACGTGTGACCGAGCTCGTCGCCAAGCCGCTGCTCTCCCTACTGCACCCGACGCTGGTCGGCGTCGAGCAGCCGCTGGCCGGCGAGACGGCCGCCCCGCGCCACGTGCTCGAGCACGTCGGGCTCGCCGAGGGATACGGGGTCGAGATCGCGCTGCTGATCGACGTCGCCGAGCGCTACGGCGCCGAGTCCGTCGCCCAGGTCGACCTCGGGGTGCGCGCCCACCGCAATCGCAGCCTGGGCGAGCTGGCCTTCCAGGCCCGCGAGGTGATGGCGAGCGCGCTCGACGCGAGCCGGGATCGCCGCGCCATGACCGTCACGGCGAGCGCGCCGGCGTGCGCCCGGCGCCGGATTCCCCGCGCCGAGACCTCGCGCCGGGCCGTGACCACGCGGTGAGCGAGGGCGAGAGCACGCTGATCGTCGCCGCCAACCGCGGCCCGGCGTCGTTCATTGTCGGTCCCTCCGGCGAGCTCGTCGCCAAGCACGCTGCCGGCGGGCTGGCCCCGAGCCTGCTGCACGCCCTGGTCGGTCGCGAGGCCGTCTGGGTGGCCGCGGCGAGCTCGGAGGCCGACCGGCGCGCCGAGCGGGAGGGGGTCGCGGCCGGGCTGGAGGGCGGGGCCAGGTTGCGCCTCGTCGACGTGCCCGACGACGTCCTCGCGGCCGCCTACCGGGTGATCTCCAACGCCACGCTGTGGTTCTGCTACCACGGGATGTTCGACCGGGTGCGCAGGCCCGTGCTCGACCGGCGCTGGCACGAGGCCTGGGAGGGATACCGCGACTACAGCCGTGCCTTCGCGGAGACGATCGCCGGCTGCGCCGCGCCGGGCGCGACCGTCGTGGTCAACGACTACCACCTCGCGCTCGTCGGCGGCCTGCTCGCCGACGCTCGACCCGACCTGGCCACGGTGCATTTCGCCCATACGCCGTTCTGCGAGCCGGAGGAGCTCGGCGTGCTGCCCTCGGCGGTGCGGCGCGAGCTGATCGGCTCGATGGCGCGTTTCGGGGCCTGCGGGTTCCACACCCGCCGCTGGGCCGACGCCTACGAGCGCTGCACGCTCGCCGAGCTCGGTGAGCGCCATCCGGGCTTCGTCGCCCCGCTCGGGAGCGAGCCTTCCGGGCTGGACGCTGTCGCCTCCTCGGCGCGCTGCCGTCAACTGGCCGGCGAGCTGCTCGAGCGCCTCGACGGGCGCAGCCTCCTGCTGCGCAGCGACCGCGTCGAGCCGTCGAAGAACCTGTTGCGTGGCTTCCTCGCCTTCGACGAGCTGCTCGAACGCTCGCCGCACTGGCGGGGGCGGGTCGTCTTCATCGCCCGCGCCTACCCGTTCGCGCGAGGACCTCCCGGAGTACCTCGCCTACCGTGCCGAGGCCGAGGCGCTCGTCGCGCGAGTCAACGACCGTCACGCCACCGCCGACTGGCAGCCGATCGTGCTCGAGGTGGCCGACGACTTCGAGGCGACTGTGGCGGCGCTCAGCTGCTACGACGTGCTGCTGGTCAACCCCATCCGCGACGGGATGAACCTTGTCGCCAAGGAGGGGCCGCTCGTCAACCGGCGCAACGGCGCGCTCGTGCTCTCCACCGAGGCGGGCGCGTACGCCGAGCTCGCTGAAGGTTGCGTGGCGGTGGAGCCCTTCGACGTGAGCGCTACGGCGATGGCGATCGAGGAGGCGTTGACGCTCGAGCCGGAGGCACGCTCGCGCCGTGCGCGCCTGCTCGCCGAGCGCGCCGCGGCGCATCCTCCGGGGTCGTGGCTCGCGGCTGTGATGGCCCAGGCGCGCCGCCCGACGTTGTCATAGCACCGGGTGACCGCGACGACGGCTCGTCCGGTCGCCACGGGCTCGGCTTTCTCGTCCGTCTCCGGCGCCACGTTCTACAACGGCGCCGTCGGCGGCGACTCGGCCTCGAGCGCCTCGAGCAGCCGCCGCACTGCGGGCGGCCCGTCGAGGACGAGGTCTGCGCCCGCGAGCAGCTCGGGCGGGGACTCGGGGCTGGCGACGGCGACCTTCACGGCGCTGAAGCCACCTTCGCCGGCTCGCTCGTCGAGCGCGGCGAAGGCCGAGAGGTCGCCGGTGTCGTCGCCGGCGAAGCACGCCGCCTCGAGGTCCGCGGTCAGCTGCCGCACCACCGAGCCTTTGTCGACCGCGACCGGGGGCACGAGCTCGGCCGCCATCCGGCCGTTTCGCAGGACCAGGCCGTAGCGGGCCGCCGCGGCCTCGGCGAGAGCGGTGACCACGGGCTCGGACTGCGGCGCGTTGCGCCAGTGCAGGCCGAGGGTGAGGCCCTTCGGTTCGAGCAGCGTCCCCGCCGGCATCGAGGGGGCGAGGAAGCCGGTGGCCTCGTCGATCGCCTCCCGCCAGCGATCCAGTCCGAGGCCCGGCGCCGCACTCGCCACCCCGGTCGGGGAGACCTCCTCGAGGCCGTACAAGCCGATCGCCCGCAGCCCCGAGGGCGGCGACGGCGGCCCGGCGAGCGCGAGCCGCTCTGCCAGGAAGGCCGCCGGCCGGCCGGAGACGACGGCGACGACGGCGAAACGGCCGGCGAGGCGGTGCAACAGCTCGACGACGCCCCGAAGGGGCCGCGCCTCGGCGGGGTCGGGGACGATCGGCGCCAGCGTGCCGTCGAAGTCGCAGAGGATCGCCGAGCGCGGACGCGCGCTCGGCGAGCAACCGGGTCGCAGCGCCGAGCGTGTACCGGCCCGGAGGACGACCGTCCTCGCCGCCGGCGTCCGGGTCCTCGCCGCCGGCGTCCGGGCTCAGCGACGACGCTGGCCTCCGCGGTCGTCGCTGCCGGCGGGGAAGAAGAGGGCACGGCGCCGCTCCATCCGCCGGCGGCGCATGCGCCGGATCAGGAGCGGGTCGTAGGCGAGCGCGGCGGGCGACTCGACGAGGGACTCGAGCACCGCGTAGTAGCGCGTCGGGGAGAGCCCGAGCTGGGTGCGGATCGACTCCTGCTTGGTGCGGTGGGACTGGGTCGTCCACCACGTGCGCTCGAAGTCGAGGACGGCCCGCTGCTCGTCGCTCAGCTCGGCTGTCCGATGCTGGCTCCGCGGTTGCCCCACGACTGAGACATTGTCAAGACCGGAGCCGGAAAGCAAGCATTCCCGCCCGGCGGGACGCGCGTCGGCCCCGGCGGCGCCGGGGTGGCACGTCGGGCGCGTGACCGGGGAGAATGGAGTCGTGGCGGCATCGGTGAGCTACGTCGTCGCGTTCGGAGGAGGGATCGCTTCTTTCCTCTCTCCGTGCGTGCTGCCCGTGGTGCCCGGCTACCTGGGCGTGATCGCCGGTCTCGACCTGGTGAGCGAGGACCGCCGAGCTCGGCCGGCGCTGTGGCGGATCGCCCGGGACACGGGCCTGTTCATCGCCGGCTTCGGCTTCGTGTTCGTGCTGCTCGGCCTCGTCACCACGGCTGCGGGCGACGCGCTGTTCCGCAACAAGCGCCTGCTCACCGAGATCTCCGGCGCCGTGGTGCTGGTGATGGCGGCGTTCCTCGTCGGCTCGCTCGTGCTGGGGTTGCCATGGCTCTACCGGGAGGCACGCTTCCACCCACGGTTGCGGCGCTTCGGCCCCTTCGCCGCACCGGTCGCCGGAGCCGCCTTCGGCTTCGGTTGGACGCCGTGCATCACGCCGGTCCTCTCGGCGGTGCTGGCCACGGCGGCGAGCGGTCGCAGCCTCGGCGAGGCGACGGGTTTGCTGATCGCCTACACGCTCGGCCTCGGTCTGCCCTTTCTCGCGGTCGGCTGTGCCTTCGGCCAGCTCACGGGGGCGCTGTCGCTGCTGCGGCGCCACGCCCGGGAGATCACGCTCGCCGCGGCGCTCGTGCTCGCCTGCATGGGGGTGCTGCTCGTGATGGACCGGCTGACTTGGCTCTCCACGGAGTTCCAGTCGCTGGCGACCGTGGGCTTCGGCAGGATCTGACCCGGTTCTGTCAGCCGGGCCGTCGATCGCGGTTCTGTCAGCCGGCCGAGGCGAGCTTGCGCACCATGTAGTTGAGGATGCCACCGTTCAGCAGGTACTCGGCCTCGGTCGGTGTGTCGATGCGCAACGTGACCTCGAGCTCGACGTCGTCGGCGCTCACTGCGAGCCTCCTGCCGATCAGCTGCTCGCCGCTTCGCCCCGAGAGCCCGGCGACGCCGATCTCCTCCCGCCCGGTGATGCCGAGCGACTCGATCGTCACGCCGTCGTCGAGCTGCAGCGGGAGCACGCCCATCCCGATCAGGTTGGAACGGTGGATGCGCTCGAAGCTCTCGGCGATCACGGCCCGCACGCCGAGCAGCATCGTGCCCTTGGCCGCCCAGTCGCGTGAGGAGCCGGTGCCGTACTCCTTGCCGGCGAGCACGACGAGCGGCACGCCCTCGGCGGCGTAGCGCATCGCCACGTCGTAGATCGAGCCCTCGTCGCCGTCGGGCAGGTGGATGCTCACGGCGCCTTCGCGGCCGGGGACGAGCTTGTTGCGGATGCGCGTGTTGGCGAAGGTGCCGCGGATCATCACCTCGTGGTTGCCGCGACGCGTCCCGTAGGAGTTGAAGTCCTCGACGGGCACCCCGCGCTCGATCAGCCAGCGCCCCGCCGGGCTGCTCGGCCGGATCGTCCCCGCCGGTGAGATGTGGTCGGTGGTGACGCTGTCGCCGAGCCAGGCGAGGACGCGGGCGCCTTCGACGTCGCGTAGGGGCGCCGGCTCGGGCGCGAGGCCGTCGAAGTACGGCGGGCGGCGCACGTAGGTCGAGGCGTCGTCCCAGGCGAAGGACTGCCCGACCGGCACCTCGATCGCCTGCCAGCGCTCGTCGCCGCTGAACACGTCGCGCGTAGCCCGAGGCGAAGCCGTCGTCGGTGACCGCCTCGGCGACCACCCGGGCGACCTCGCTCGGCGGCCGGCCAGAGGTCGCGCAGGTAGACCTCGCTCGCCGTCGCTGCCGCGTCCCGAGCGGCTCGTTGATACAGGTCGATGTCCATCGTGCCGGCAAGGGCGTAGGCGACGACGAGTGGCGGCGACGCGAGGTAGTTCATGCGAACGTCGGGGTGGATGCGGCCCTCGAAGTTGCGGTTGCCCGAGAGCACCGAGACCGCGGCGAGCCCGTTCTCGTTGATCGCGGCCGAGATCTCCGGCGCGAGCGGCCCGGAGTTGCCGATGCAGGTCGTGCAGCCGAAGCCGACGAGATCGAAGCCGATCTTGTCGAGGTAGGGCGTCAGGCCCGCCCGCTCGTAGTAGTCCATCACGACGCGCGATCCGGGAGCGAGCGAGGTCTTCACCCACGGTTTGGCGGCAAGCCCGCGCTCGACGGCCGCCTTGGCGAGCAGCCCGGCGGCGATCATCACCGACGGGTTGGAGGTGTTCGTGCAGCTCGTGATCGCCGCGACGACGACGTGGCCGTGGTCGAGCTCGACCTCCTCGCCGTCCTCGAGGCGGACCGGCACGCGCCGCGTCGGGCGTTCCGTGGGGCCCGTGGAGTCGCCGCCGGGGGTTCCCCCCGGGGGGGCGTCGGGCAGCGAGCGAGCCAGCGACTCGGAGAAGAGCTGCTTGGCCCGGTCGAGGGGGACGCGGTCCTGCGGCCGGGAAGGCCCGGCGAGGCTGGGCACGACGCTGCCGAGGTCGAGCGCGAGCGTCTCGGTGAACACCGGATCGAAGCTCGGGCTCGTGCCAGAGGCCCTGCTCCTTGGCGTAGGCCTCGACGAGCGTGACGAGGTCGTCGGGTCGTCCCGGTGAGGCGCAGGTAGCGCAGCGTCTGCGTCGTCGATCGGGAAGATCGTGATCGTCGAGCCGTACTCGGGCGACATGTTGCCGATCGTCGCCCGGTTCTCGACGGGAACGTTGGCAACGCCCGGCCCGTAGCACTCGACGAAGCTTGCCGACGACGCCGTGGGCTCGCAGCAGCTGGGCGACCGTGAGCACGAGATCGGTCGCCGTGGTGCCCTCGGGCAGCTCGCCGTCGAGACGCAGGCCGACGACCTTGGGGATGAGCATCGAGATCAGGCTGGCCGAGCATCGCCGCCTCGGCCTCGATCCCCCCGACGCCCCAGGCGACGACGCCGAGCCCGTTGACCATCGGGGTATGGGAGTCGGTGCCGACGCACGGTGTCGGGATAGGCGTTGGCTTCCGCGTCGCGGAAGACGACCTGGGAGAGGTACTCGAGGTTCACCTGGTGGCAGATGCCCGTGTCGGGTGGCACGACGCGGAAGTTGGAGAACGCCTGCTGACCCCAGCGCAGGAAGCGGTAGCGCTCGAGGTTGCGCTCGAGCTCGAGCTCGGCGTTGCGGGCGAAGGCATCCGGTCGCCCGGCGACGTCGGCGACGACGGAGTGGTCGATGACGAGGTCGACGGGCGTGAGCGGGTTGACGCGGTCCGGCTTGCCGCCGAGCGCCTCGACCGCCTCGCGAAGGGCGGCGAGGTCGACCACGCACGGCACCCCGGTGAGGTCCTGCAGCAGGATGCGTGCCGGCGAGAAGGCGATCTCGCGGCCGCCGCCGTGGCCGGCCGCAGCCGCAGCTCCGGCCGCGGCGGCGCCGGCGAGCGCCTCGATGTCCTCGGGGGTGACGTTGACGCCGTCCTCGTTGCGCAGCAGGTTCTCGAGCAGCACCTTGAGCGAGTAGGGCAGGCGAGCGACGTCGTGATCGCCGGCAAGGGCGTCGAGTCGGTGGATCGTGTACGACGAGCCCCCCGCCTCGAGGGTTGCGCGTGCGCCGAAGCTGTTGCTCGCCATGGTCGACCTCCGAAGCCCGTGTGGCGGCTCCGACGCTACTGCGGCGCCTCGTGACCGCTTCCCGCGAGCGCGCCGGCGTTGACCCGGTCGCGCAGCCGGGCCAGCAGCCGTCCGAGCGAGACCTCCTCGTCGGCGTCGAGCAACCCGCGCAGCAGCTCGGCGATGTCGCACTCGTGCTGGGCGAGCGCGGCGGTCATGCGCTCGCCGCCGCAACGGGTGAGGCGTGCGAAGGCTCCACGCCGGTCGTTCGGGCAGGCCTCCCGCTGCACGAGCCCGGCCTCGACAAGGCGGTCGAGCCCCCTCGTCAGCCCGCTCGGGGTGAGGCCAGTCTGGGCGGCGAGGTCGCTCAGGCGCAGCCGCTGGCCCGGCGTGCGCGACAGCCTCACGAGGATGTCGAAGGACTGGCCGCCGACCCCGATCGCTGCCTCGAGCGAGGGCGCGAGGGCACGCCGCAGGCCGGCGGCGGTCTCGAGCACCAGCCCGACCAGGGTGATGCCGTCGATCCCTCCGTCACCCGAGCACCCGCCGACGGCCAGCCCGCATCCCTCGCTCACGGCCACCAGCATAGCCACCCCGCGGAATATTGTTGCGAGAGAAAAGATTGTGATGTAAAGTAGTGGGTGGCCGGTGATGCCGGCGCCCCCAGAACAAGGAGCAACGAGCGATGACCGACACCGCCCCCCTCACCCGCACCGTCGACGGCGAGGAGCTTCCGCACCCCGGCACGTACCTGCTCGACAAGGCGCACACGACGGTCAGCTTCGTCGTGCGCCACATGATGGTCTCCAAGGTGCGCGGGCACTTCAACGAGTTCGACGGCAAGATCGTCGTCGGCGACAAGCCGGAGGATTCCGAGGTCGACGTGACCATCGACGTCGCCAGCGTCGACACCCGCGAGCCGCAGCGCGACACCCACCTGCGCTCGCCCGACTTCTTCGAGGCCGAGAAGTGGCCCGAAGATGACCTTCAAGTCGACGCGCATCCACGGCGGCAAGGGCGACTGGAAGGTGAGCGGTGACCTCACCATCCGCGACGTCACCCGTGAGGTCACCCTCGACCTGGAGTTCCTCGGCGCCAGCCCCGACCCTTGGGGCGGGAAGCGGATCGGGTTCAGCGCGACCACCCGGATCGACCGGGGGGACTTCGGGCTGACCTGGAACGCGGCGGTGGAGACGGGCGGCGTCGTGGTCGGGCGCGACGTGAAGATCGAGATCGAGGCCGAGGCCGTCCTGCAGGCCTGACCCGGCCGGGCTCCGGGACCGGGTGGGCCCTCGCCGGCCCAGCCCGGTCCGGTCGCACGGCGGGCTGCGTTCCCGGGCCGGGCGCCGGCTTGCGTGCTGCTCCGGGCGCCCGCTACGCACTGCCCGTGAACGACGGGAGCAGGGCGGTCGAGGTCGATCGGCAGCCGGTGGCCGAGCTCGAGGACGTCACCGTCGTGCTCGGGGGGCGGCGCGTGCTCGGGCCGCTGTGGCTGCGCGTCCGGGCCGGCGAGCACTGGGCGCTGCTCGGGCCGAACGGCGCAGGTAAGACGACCCTGCTCTCGCTGCTCGGCGCCGAGCGGCACCCGACGAGCGGGACGGTGCACGTCCTCGGCGAGCGGATCGGGCGGGTGGACGTCCGCGAGTTACGGCGGCGGATCGGGGCGCTCGGCCATCGGGTCGCCGACCGCATCCCGGGCCAGGTCGAGCGCGCTCGAGGTCGTCCTCACCGGGCGTGACAGCCTCCTCGCTCCGTGGTGGGGCCGCTTCGGCGACAGTGAGCGGGCGGCGGCGATGGAGCTGCTTGCCCGGCTGCGCTGCGAGCACCTCGCCGGCCAGCCCTTCGCCGCCTGCTCGCAGGGTGAGCGACAGCGGATCCTGCTCGCCCGCTCGCTGCTCGGAGCCAACCCGCTGCTGCTGCTCGACGAGCCGGCCGTCGGGATGGACCTACCCGGGCGCGAGGCGCTCGTCGGCGCGCTCGACGAGCTTGCCGCCGCCGGCGACGCGCCCGCCACCGTCCTGGTGGCGCACACGCTCGAGGAGCTGCCCCGGTCGACCACGCACGCTCTGCTCCTGCGCGGGGGAGTCGCCGTGGCGAGCGGGCCCGCCGGCGAGACGCTCGACGACGGGCCGCTCAGCGCCTGCTACGGGCTCGACGTGCGCGTCGGGCGCGCGGCCGGGCGGTGGAGCGCCACGGCCTCGGGCCGGTGGTGAGCCGCGACCGTCCCGGAAGGTCTGGCTGCGCTCGGCCACGTGCGGGAGACCCGCACCGCTTGATCTCCGGGGTACGCTCAGCGCGTGCCGCTACTGACGGCGGAAGGTCGCTCGAGGCGGGACGCGATCCTCGCGCTGCGTGGCGACCATCGTGCCGTTGCCCAGGCGCTGCGGTTCCTGCTCATCGGCGGCAGCAACACGATTGCCACCTTCCTGCTGTTCGTCGCGTTGCAGCAGGTGCTCGAGGCACGTGTCGCCTACACGATCTCCTACGCCGCCGGGCTGGCGTACACGACCGTGATGACGCCTCGCTTCGTGTTCCGCAGCGAGGCACGGTTCTTCGCCTTGGCGCGCTTCGTGGCCTGGTATCTGTGCATGTACGTGCTCGGATTGCTGATCGTGCACGTGACACGCGACGAGTGGCACTCGGCGTGGATCACGGCGGCGTGCACGTTCGCAGCCACCGCGCCGCTGACCTTCTTCATCGGGCGCCGCCTGTTCGTTCCCCGACGGCCTGCTGCGGGAGGTTAGCCCCGCGACGAGGTCGCCGGCCTGCTGTCCTGGCACGCGGCGCGCCGCCGGGGCGCAGGATCCAGGCGGGAGCGCTCCCGCAGGTCCGGCCATAAGTCGATCCTGCCGTCGAATTGCGGCGGACCGAACGCTGCCTGCAGGTATTTCACGCCGAGCTGCGGGTCGAGGCCCCCGTGGGTGTCGTAGATGATCTCCGAGACGTCATATTTATTGCAAAATGCACGCAGCTGCTCGAATGTCCTGCGGTCGAAAGGCGGCAGCCCCGAGCTGCTGTCGTTCCAGGCGCCGGCGAAGACCGAGAGGATGGCGTCCGGCTGCAGAGGCGGCGGCTGCCAGGGGTCACCGCCGTCGTTCGGTGTCGGGATGGCGTCGTAGCCGCCGATCAGCTTGAAGCGGAACCCGGACGCCGCCGCCCACAGCATGGCGTAGTTCGTCGCCGGCGTGTCGTAGGGATAGGTCAGCGCGACCGAGCCCGGCGGGATGGACCGGCCGGCGGGCGAGTCGAGGAAGGCGGTCGGGATCGCCGCAGGAACCTGATCGAGCGGGAGGCTCGGGAAGAGCGGCACGAGCGCGGCCGCAGCCACGAGGCCCGAGGCGAGCAGGGCGAGGCGCGGGCGGCCCGAGCCCGGGGAGAGGCGCCGCAGGGCGACGGCCGCCCGCCGACCGACCTCGGCGGGGAGCCGCCCGAGCCGCCTGCCGGGCGAGCGCCGGCGGCGTGACGTCGCAGCTGCGGTTCCCGGTTCCGCACCTGCCTGGCCGGAGCTGCCCGGCACGCCCGGCCCAGCGAGCGGCGCGGGGGCCCACGCGCCCTCCGGCGTGCCCGCGGGCTCGGCGACCGCATCCGAGCGCTTGCCGTCGCGCGCGCCCCAGGCGGCGAGCCGGTCGAGGCCGGCGGCGAAGATGACGGCGAGGAACAAGTCCTCGAACAAGCTGTAGCGCACCGGCGTCTCGGAGTCGAGCAGCGGTAGCTGGCGCATGACGTTGTAGGGCAGGTAGATGCTCGTCCAGTGGTTGTGGATGACGAGCTGCTGGCCGAGCGAGATGACGAACACGGCGAGCGCCATCGCGGCGCAGAAGCGGACGACGGCGTCCTTGCGTGCGGCGACCACCGTCACGATCGAGGCGGCCAACCAGGTCACCCCGATGTAGCCGTCGTTCTCCGCCGCGTCGCCGCCGACGAAGGTCTTGCCGAGCGCGACGAGGCGAGCCGGCGCGAATCGCTCGGCGTTGGTCGGCACGATCGGGCTGAGCAGATCGGACGCGTAGGTGGTCAGGGCGCCGAACGGCTCGCCGCCCGGGAGGTGCTGTGGCCCTTTCAGCTCGAACCAGACCGGATAGCCGCACAGCAGGAGGAAGACGGCGAGAGCCCAGGCCAATCCGCTCAGGCGGAAACGGGCGGCGCGCAGCGCCGCCCGCGGGATTTGCGAGCACCACGAGCACGAGCCCGAACGCGGCGAGGGTCACCGTGTCGGCGAGGATCTCCTGCGCGATCAGGTACTGGGCGGCGCACAGCGCGCCGAGGGTGATGCCGCTGCGGCGGGCGCTGTGGCGGGGCGCGACGAACAGCTCGTGCAAGGTGGCGAGGATCAGCGGAGGCAGGGGCACGAACGCGAGGCTCAAGTGGATGTCGCCCTGGTTGAGCATGTAGGGCGAGAAGCCGTACAGCAGGCCGCCGACGAAGGCGGCCCACTGCGAGGCGACGAAGCGTCGCAGGGCGAAGAACATCGCCGCCGCCGACAGCAGGAACGCCAGCCTGAACAGCAGGTTGAACGCCGCGAGCGGCCCGAGCGTGAGCGTCACCGGGGCGGCGATGATCCCGAGCAGGGGCATCATCGGGTTCGTCGCCATGTTGACGCCGACGGGGTAGTCCAGCCAGTAGGACAGGAACGGGTTCTGGTGGTGCAGGAGGGCGAAGGGCGTCCAGCCGATCGACCAGGTGAGCCCGCCCGGGTCGAAGCAGCCGCAGACGACGATCTGCGAGGTCGAGAGCGGTTGTACCGGCCAGTAGAGCAGCACGGCGAGCAACGCGTACACGCACAGCGCAATCACCGACGCCCGCCTCAGGTTGCGCCGCTGCAGCCCGAGGAGGGTGCCGAGGTACCGCTCGTTCGCAGAGACCTTCGATCGCAGCCCGGCGAAGAACGCGAGGACACCTCGCATCGCCCGCGACGACCCCAGCCGGTCGACGCCCGGCAACAGCGACTCCTCGAACAGGTCGGCGACCCACTCGACGAGCGCCTGCGCCCGCCCCGCGCTGAACACTCCCGCCGGCTCGGCGGGAGGTGCAGCACCCCCAGCGGCGCCCTGCTCGTCGAGGCGCGAGGTCGGGGTGGGGGTGCGACGGTGCGCGCCCAGCCCCTTCCCGGCGGCCCCTCGGGGCGCGCTCTCGGGGCGGGCATTCGTGCCGGACGGCGCGCCCTGCACTCGACGGGCAGTCCGCATCGCGGCGTATCCTAGATTGGAGCGGCGCGAACGGGGTTCACCGGCCGGGCGGTGCGAGGTGTCGCCGCACGCTGCGTGCGTGCATCACCAGTGGGCGAATCACCAAGGGCCACGGTCCGTGCTCCTCACCTCGCTGTCAGCACCCGCTGCGACGGGTCCGGGCCGTGACCGGCCTACGCACCCGCCGGCACGCCAGCGGTGACCTACGATGCGCCTTGCAATGGCTCCGTCCACGCCCAGCGCCGACGGCTCGCGCCTGATCCGGCCACTTCGCCGGGTCGTTAGCAGGACTGTGGAGCACGACGGGATCACCGTCCCGGAGGAGCAGATCGGCGTCGCCGTGATCGGAGCCGGGCGCTGGGGTCCCAACCTGATCCGGGACTTCCACGACGACCCGCGCTCGCGCCTGGTCCGGGTCGTCGACGTGAGCGCGGAGCGCCTGAAGCAGGTCGGCGTGCGCTTTCCCGAGGTTGAGCTCGGCACCGAGCTGCGCGACGTGCTCGAGGACGAGCGCGTCGAGGCCGTCGTCGTCGCCACCCCGGCGACCACGCACTTCGAGCTCGCCACGCAGGTGATCGCTTCCGGACGCCACTGCTTTGTCGAGAAGCCGCTCACGACGGACGTCGCGCTGGCCGAGACGCTCTGCCGGCAAGCCGACGAGACCGGAGTGGTCCTGGTCGTCGGCCACGTCTTCCTGCACAACGCCGCGGTCCAAGCGGTGAAGGCCTTGATCGACGACGGCGCGCTGGGTGCGCTGCGTTACATCTCGATGGTACGGACGAACCTCGGGCCGCCCGAGATCGACGTCAACGTCGTCTGGGACCTGGCGACCCACGATGTCAGCATCGCCGACTACTGGCTCGGCGCGACGGCCGAGACGGCCTCGGCGCGAGGCGGCTCGTGGATCACGCCCGGACGAGAGGACACGGTGTTCGCCACGGTCGGCTATCCCGGTGGTCGGCTCGTGCACCTCAACGTCTCCTGGCTCAGCCCGCTCAAGGTCAGGCAGGTGGTGATCGTCGGCAGCCGAAAGATGGCGACAGTCGACCTCGTCAACTTCGCCGAGCCCCTGCGGGTCTACGACAAGGGCATCGACCCCGATCCCGACGCGTTCGTGGAGACCTTCGGCGCCTTTCATTCCAAGGTGCGTGACGGCGACGTCGTGCTGCCCGCGATCAAGATGGACGAGCCGTTGCGAGTCGAGTGCGGCCACTTCCTCGAAGCCATCCTGTCCGGGCAGCGTCCGATCAACGACGGCCGGTCCGCCCTTTCGGTGATCAGAACCGTCGCGGCGATCGACCGGTCCCTCTCCTCGTCCGGCGCCGTCGTCGAGGTCGGCTGATGGCCCGTCGCCGTCCCGCAACCCGGCGCAGGGGTCGCAGCACCGCCGCCACGCCGTGATGCGCGTCCCCCTCGTCGACCTCGGCTGGCAGCACCGCCAGATCGCCGCGGAGATCGAGCCGGAGCTGGCCGCGATGATGGCCGCCGGACGCTTCGTGCTCGGGCCGGAGGTGGCAGCCTTCGAGCAACGCTTCGCCGACTACACCGGTGTCGCACGCTGCGTCGGGGTGGCCAACGGCACCGATGCCCTCGCGCTGGCGCTCTCCGCGCTCGGGCTCTCTCCCGGTGACGAGGTCGTCGTGCCGGCGAACAGCTTCGTCGCCTCGGCTGCGGCGGTGGTGCGAGCCGGGGGCGTCCCGGTGCTCGTCGACGTCGACGAGACGACGCTGCTGCTCGACCTCGACGCCGTGCAGGAGTCGATCACGGCGCGAACCCGGGCGATCATGGCCGTGCACCTCTTCGGCCGTCTGGTCGACATGCCCGCCGTCGTCGGCCTCGCCCGCCGGGCGGGTGTGGCGGTGGTCGAAGACGCAGCGCAGTCGCACGGCGCCCGTGCCGCGGGGTACAGGGGGTACGCACCCGGGACGCTGAGCGACGTCGCCGCGACGAGCTTCTATCCCGGCAAGAACCTCGGTGCGTACGGCGATGCCGGCGCGGTGCTGACCAACGACGCCACGATCGCCGAGCGTGTCCGCTTGCTGCGCGATCACGGGAGCGTCGAGAAGCACCGACACGTGGTGATCGGCACGAATTCCCGCCTCGACGCCATCCAGGCCGCCGTCCTGTCGGCCAAGCTCGGCCACCTCGACGAGTGGAACGGGCTGCGACGCGCTGCCGCCGCCCGCTACGAGCGCTTGCTCGCCGAGCTTCCCGAGGTGGTCACGCCCGCGCCCGCCGGACACGAGCACGTCTGGCACCTCTATCCGGTGCGCGTGCCGCGACGCGACGAGGTCCTGGCCGCGCTGCAGGAGCGGTCCGTCGGAGCCGGCGTCCACTACCCCCTGCCGCTGCATCGACAGCCCGCACTGGAGCCCTACGCAGCGGGCCCGGCGCGGCCGGTTGCCGAGCGCGCCGCGGCAGAGCTGCTCTCGTTGCCGATCTATCCGGGGATCACGCCGGAGTTGCAGGAGTACGTCGTCGACGCACTGCGCGACGCGCTCGCTGCGCTCCCCACCGAGCTCGCGCCGGCGGAAAACGAGGCTTCCCGTGCCGCCGGGGCGACCGGCGCCCTCGACCGGTCCGGCGGTGCTCGAGTCGCCGGTGCGGCCCGGTGAGCGCCCCGGGCGACGACCGGCCGGCGGTGAAGTCGATCAGCTTCGTCGTCCCCGCCTTCAACGAGAGCGAGTGCGTCGAGGAGCTGATCAGCCAGACAACCGGCACCCTCGATCGGCTCGGGATCGACGGCGACGTCGTCATCGTCGACGACGCCTCGACCGACGACACCGGCGACAAGGTGCGCGCCGCGGCCCAGCGCGACGGCCGGGTTCGGCTGATCCGCTCGGAGGACAACATCGGCCCGCAGCTGTGCATCGCCCGCGCGCTGCTGCAGACCACGACCGACGCCGCCTTCGCCATTCCCTGCGACCTCCAAGTGCGCGCGGACGAGCTCGCTCACTGCCTCGGCCCGCTCGAGCACGCCGACCTCGTGATGACCGACCGCCGGCCGCGTGCGGAGGGCATGGCGAGGCGAGCGATGGCCGACTCGTTCAACTTCGTGGTCCGCCGGACGGTGGGCGTCCCGGTTCACGACATCGACTCGAGCTTCCTCATCCGCCGCAGGCTGATCGACGACGTAGTCCCCGCCTTGCAGTCGCGCAGCGACTTCCTGCAGGCCGAGCTCGTGGCGCGCGCCGCGGCGGCCGGCTACACGATCGTCGAGGAGCCGGTGCGGCACTACGAGCGCCCCGCGGGGCGGGCCACGGCGATCACGCCGCGTTTGGTCGTGCGCACGGTGACCGACCTCGCCCGGCTCGCCGGGCAGCTGCGCCGGCTGCAGACACGACCCGCTACGCAGTGATCGACCAGGCGACGCCGGCAGCCGGGCCTCCCGGCTTCCGGGCCGCCGGGCTGCCGGGCCGCCGGGCCTGACGATCAGCTCGCGGATCCGGTCGGTGCCGGCGCCACGTCGCCGAGGCGTGGGGCGGCGGGGAGGTCCTTCACCACGACCGGCACCGTGGCGCGCACGGCTGCCAGCGCACGCGGCGTGAGGTGCCAGCGGACGACCCCGTCGCCGGGCGGGGGTGAGCTGCTCAGCTCTTCGAGGCATCGGCGGGCCGGTTCGTTGCGAGGGCCGGACCGGAAGGCGAAGCGGACCGTCGTCTCCGGGATCGGCCCATTGCCTGGGTGCAATGCCCCGGCGGCCCGGGCAACCGCCTCGGCGACGATCAGCGGCTCGAGCCGGCGGCCGAGGGCGCGGCAGCTGACGTCGATCTCGTCGACGACGAGCTCGCTCCCCTCCCGCCGGGCGAAGAGCGCGGCGATCACGCCGCTGTCGGAGAAGCGGTCCCGCAACGCCACGGTCACCGCGCACCGCCCGCCGTCGAGCACGTACGACGCGGCCTGCGCCTCGTTCAAGCGCAACAGGCCCGTGTTGAACTGGTTGGTACGCCCCGACAGCTCGGACAGCCGGCCGATGTCCTCGACGGCGTCGACGGCCAGCGTCAGCTGCATGCCGAGCGAGGCGAGATAGGCGCCGGCGTCGTCGGCCTCGGCGCCGGCCTGCTCACGGCGCCGCGCCGCGGCGAGATCGTCGGATCGCTTCGCGCCTGTTCGCGCCGACGCCGAAGCCGAACAGCCCGGGGTAGTGCCCGAGCAGCGCCGCGGTGAGCGACGGGTCGCGTGCATGGACGAGCCCGACCGCCGGCAGCCGGGTGGCGACCTCGGCGAGCTCTGCGGCGTTGTCGTCGACGAAGACCATCGCGTCGGGGGCGATGCACAGCTCCTCGGCGATGCGGACCAGTCCCTCGGCTTTGGACGACCAGCCGACCGCCCTGGCCGAGAGGTGCTCCGGCCGCAGGAGCAGGTCCGGGCGCGCCGCGTAGAGCGCCTCGACGTCGACCTCGTCGTTCTTCGAGGCAACGGCCAGGTAGACGCCACGCGACCTGCAGGCAAGCAGCTCGCGTTGCAGGCGCTCGTGACCCTCGGAGACCACCAGGCCGTGCGGGCCGTCCTCGCCGAGCACGCCGTGGTACAGGGTGTGGTCGAGGTCGACGACGATCGCCTTGACCGGCGGCACCAGCACGGCGGGTAGCCAGCGCAGGCCGAACGCCCGCGCCGTCTCGAGGCAGGCGCGGTCGCTCAGCGACGAGCCGCTCACGGCCGCCAGGCGAGCGTCGCTCCAGGCGTCGCCGAGGGCGGCGGCAAGCGCCGATACCGCGCACAGGTGCGTCGCGGGCAGTCCGGCCAGCCGCTGTGCGAGGGCGTCGCGCAACGCCACGGCGCCGTCGTGCGCCGCTGTCCAGTCGGCGACGAGAAGCGGCGCCTCGCTGCGCGCGCGCAGCGCGCCGACCCGGTCGGCGACGAAGCCGGCGAGCTGCGCGGGGGCGACGTCGCCGTAGCGCTCGAGGTCGAGCCAGACGACCACGGCGTCGCAGCAGTCGGGAAGGTCGCCGGCCGGGTCGCTGAGCGAGTCGTCGTAGGGCCCGTAGCTGATCGCCGCCTCGAGGCCGGCGTAGGCCAGGAACGGGGGGAGGCACGCGGCGACGAGCTCGAAGGGTGCATTCCGTACGACGTGGACGCGCACCGGGCGGCATGGCCAGCTCGGGACGAGACCGGCCAGCTCGCTTCGGCGCAAGCGGGGCGCGGCGAGGCGTTCCTGCCAGGCGATCCGCTCGAGCTGCGCGGCCATGCGAGGAACCTACACCGGGTAGCCTGAGCCGGCTTCCGGGAGGAAAGAGGCATCGCGCGTGAGCACGATCGAGGACGAGGTATCGCGAGTCGTCGCCGTCGTGCTCGGCCGCCCCGCCGGGGGCGGCGTAACACGTGCCTCCGAGCCGGCGTGGGACTCCCTCAAGCACATCGAGCTGCTCTTCGCGCTCGAGGACGAGCTCGACGTCCGCTTCGACGAGGGCGAGCTCGCCGGGCTCGACTCGACCGAGGCGATCACCCGGAGCGTGGCACGTCACCGTGGCACGGCATGAGTGGCCCGGCATGAGCTGACTGCAGCGGGGCGCCGTTTCGCGCTCAGGCCGCTTCGGCCCGACGACGCCCCCTTCGTCGTCGAGCTGCGGCGCGACCCCGAGCTGTCCCGCTTCATCAACCCGACCTCTCCCGACGTCGCCGACCAGCTGGCCTGGACCGAGGCCTATCTCGAGCGTGACGACGACTACAGCTTCGTCGTGCAGGACACGGTCACGCCCCGCTCGGAGGGGACGGTGAGCCTGTACCACCTCGACCCGGAGCCCGCCCAGGCGGAGATGGGGCGCTGGGTGCTGCGGCGAGGCTCGCTCGCCGCGCCGGAGAGCGCCCTGCTCGCCTACCGGGTCGGCTTCGAGCGGCTCGGCCTGCGACGTATCTATTGCCGCACGCTTCGTGACAACGGTCACGTCGTGTCCTTCCACGCCTCGTGCGGGTTGCTCGATGGCGGCCCGGCGCCCAGCGTGACCGTGGGCGGGGTGTTGCGCCTCGCCGTCGAGCAGTACGTGACGGCCGAGACCTGGCCGGACGTGGCGGCGAGGCTGGATCGGGCGGCAGGCGCTGCCGCCCGACTGCTCGACCGCTGAGCGTGCGGTTCCATCACATCGGCGTGGCGTGCGCCGACCTCGAGGTCGAGCGCGCGGCGTACCGCCTGCTCGGCTACGAGGCCGAGGGCGAGGAGTTCGTCGACCACGCGCAGGGCGTACGCGGACGTTTCCTCGTCGGGGGCGGCCCGCGCCTCGAGCTGCTGGTCGCCCTCCCGGCACGCGACGTGCTCGCACCCTGGACCGCTCGTGGTGTACGCATGTACCACGTTGCGTACGAGACGCCGTCACTCGACGACACGGTCGAGACGCTGCTTCGGAGCGGGGCCCGCCTCGTGTCCGAGCCGACGCCGGCAGTCGCCTTCGGCGGCAGGCCCGTCGCCTTCGTGGCCTTGCGCACGATGCAGCTCGTCGAGCTCGTCCAGGCGGAAGCCGCGCCGGTCGCCGGCGAGCGCTGATCGTGCTTGCCGCAAGCGGCGGGCGGACAGCCTGCGGAGCCTGTGGACAGCTGCGGACCGCTCAGGAACGGCGGAGGGCGGGCAGCGGAGCCAGTGCGCGCGCCTGCACGCGGGTCCACACGTCGACGCCGTCCACGCGGCGACCGGAGCCGAACGCCGCGTCGAGGTAGCGCACGACGGCGCGCACGTCGCCGCCGACGGGCACGACGAGGATCGTCGAGACTCCCCACCACCGGCAGAACGTTCGCAGTTGGAGGAACGTCGCCCTGTCGAAGCGCGGGTAGGGGAAGCGGTGGTCGCGTGCCGCTTCGAAGAGGTCGTACATCTCGTAGGGCGGCAGGATCACCGGGTAGTCGACGTTGCCGCCATCGGGCGTGACGCCGTACCCGCCGATCAGCCGGAAGGGGAAGCCGGCCTGCGCCTGCCAGAGCAGGGCGTCGTCCCACGGCGGCGCGTTGTAGGGATAGGTGAGCACCACCGAGCCGGGCGGGATCGAGCGAGCCGTCGCGGACGCGAGAAACGCCGCTGGCGCGCGTGTCGGCGGCTGCGCGTACCCGAAGCGCGGGACGAGCGGGACGAGCGCCACGGCGGCGAGTGACCAGAAGCGCAGGGCATCCGGGAAGAGGCTCGGCCGGCTCGCCGCTGGCGGGCCGTTCGCCGTAGGGGCGGCAGGGGCGGCGAGCTGCGCTCCGGGCGGGTCGAGGCCGATGGCGAGCGCAACGGCTGCGAAGAGCGCCACGAGCAAGCTGTAGCGGGCCGGCAGCTCCGAGCTGAGCAGCGGCAGCCGCCACAGGACGTCGAAGGGCATCGGGATCCCGGTGACGCGGTTGTCGACGATGAGAGTGCGACCGAGCGAGAACGCGTACGCAACGAGGGCGAGGAGCAGGCACCAGCGTACGAGCCGCTCCCGCCGGCGAACGACGAGAACGCCTCCGAGCACGGCGAGCAGGCCGAGCCCGAGGTATCCGCCGTTCTCGGGCAGGTCGCCACCGGCATAGCTCGAGCCGCGGTCTTGCAGCGCCGCGTTGCCGATGAGCTCGTGGCGCGTGGGGACGATCGCGCTCAGAAGGTCGGAGTTGATGTTCTCCATGTTGCCGAAGGCGCGCGTGAGGGGCAGGTGCTGCTGGCCGGTCAGCTGGAACACGATCGGGTAGCCGCACAGCACGGCGAAGGGCAGCAGGGCGGCCAGGAGCCCGCAGCCCACTCGCGAGGCGCGTTCGGCGCGCCGCTCGCGGGCGGACGACGGCCAGCAGGATGACGGCCACGGTGGCGAGCAGGGCCGTGTCGGCGAGCAACTCCGAGGAGACGAAGTACTGGGCCGCGCACAACGCGCCGAGGGTCAGCCCGGCGCGAACCGCCGAGCGCCGCCGGCTGACCACGAGCTCGTAGCAGGCAAGGAGGATGAGCGGCGGGAAGGGCACGAACACGAGGTTGAGATGGAACGAGCCCTGGCCGATCATGTAGGGCGAGAAGCCGTACACGAGACCGCCGAGGAAGGCGCCGCGGGAGCTCGCCCCGAGCCGGCGCAGCGCGAGGTACATCGCCGCCGCTGAGCAGACGAAGGCCAGGCGGAACAGCAGGTTCACCGCGGCGACCGGCCCGACGGTGAGCGTGACGGGCGCGCCGAGCAGGCCGAGCAGCGGCATCGAGGTGTTCGCCGCCAGGTTCATCCCGAAGGGAAACTCGATCGCGTTCGTGAAGAGCAGGTCGAGGTGGTGAACGATCGCGTGCGGCGTCCAGGCGATGAACCAGGTGTCGAGCGCCGGGTCGCTGCAGCCGCAGCTGAGCAGCCTCGTGTCCGACCACGGCGGGACCGGCCAGTACAGCGAGACGGCGAGCGCGGTGTAGACCCCGACCACGAGCAGCGGGGTCGCCGACCGTCGCCACCGGCTCGGCTCGTCCGGTCGCCGCTCGACGGTCGAGGGGGCCGGCTCGAGGGGCAGCGTGCCCGGTTGCGCCGTCACGGCCATGCGCGCACTGTAGGACGCCGTCGCCCCGCCGCCGGGGAGGGGCCGGGAGTCCGGCGGCCGGGCACGTCACCCGTAGGCGTGGCGGCGGGGCGAGTCAGCCGTAGGCGTCGAGCCCGAGGTGGACCGCCAACCCGAGCCCGGCGCAGGCGATCACCACCCGCAGCACGCGGTCGGGCGCCCGCCGGATCACGACCGGCCCGAGGCGCCCACCGGCAAGGCAGCCCGCGGCGAGCGGCAGCACCGCCCACCAGCGAACCGGGCCGAACGCGGCAAAGATCAGCGCCGCCACGAGATTGGCCAACCCCATCAGCAGGTTCTTCAGCGCGGCCGAGCGGGGAAGGTCCTCACCCGAGAGGAGCAGCAGCAGCGCCAGCGCGACGACCCCGGCGCCGGCGCCGAAGTACCCGGCGTAGACGGCGACGACGAACACGCCGCCGGCGAGCTTCCAGGTCGTTGGCCTTGGCACCGTGTGGATCGCCCCCCGCTCGGGATGTCGGGGGACCAGCATCGCCAGCGAGGCCAGCCCGATCAGCCACGGGACGAGGCGCGCGAACTGAGCGGGCGGCGTGGCGAGCAGCAGCAGCGCCCCGCACAGCCCGCCACCGAGCACGACCATGCCCAGCGCGGTGGCGCGGGCGCGCTGTCCGCTCAGCTCGGGTTGCGAACCCCACACCGACCCCACGCTGTTGAACACGAGCGCGACGGTGTTGGTGACGTTGGCGCTGACCGGCGGGATGCCGAGCGCGAGCAGCGCCGGATAGCTGACGAGGGATGCGAGGCCGGCCACGCTGCCGCACAGCCCGGCACCGAATCCGGCGAGCACCAGCCACAGCGGGTCGAGATTGTGCACACGGGCCTCGACCACGCATCCTACGCGCTGCCGGGCGGCCTGCCCGAGGGTGGGCTCAGCGCCGCGGGTGCCCGGGGTAGGTGCCGAACGACCACGTGTTGGCTTCGGGGTCACGTGCCCCGCGCCGGCCGATCGAGCGCTGGTACTCGGAAGGTACGCTCCGGATCGAGCGCCTCGCCGGGAGCAGCCGTGCCCGCGGCGGGTCGCGGTACCGACGCCGGCCGCTGGGCCGAGGAGGAGCGGGCAGTGACCGATCGGACTGCAACGAATCCGGGAGCAGCTGCTCCTGATCGCGCCGGCGGTTCCGGCCCCGACGGCGGCCCCGACACGGCGGCCGACGCTCGGCCGTGGATCTCGGCCCTCCGCAGCTCGCAGGGCGCGCTCGCCGAGCGGGTAGCCGGCCTCTCGAGTGCAGACCTGGTTGCGCAGTCAGCGTGCCGGGACTGGACCGTGGCGCAGGTCCTCTCACACCTCGGGAGCGGGGCCGAGATCTTCTCGGCCCTGCTCGACGCCGGGCTGAACGGCGAGGACCCGCCCGGCGTCGAGATGTTCCGGCCGATCTGGGCCGAGTGGGACGCGCGAGCTCCGCAGGAGCGTGCCGACGACAGCGTCGCGGCGAACGAGGCTCTGATCGGGCGGTTCGAGCAGCTGGGCGACGAGGAAGCGAGATCCTTCCGCCTCGCGCTGTTCGGGATGGACCTCGACCTGGCCGGGCTGTGCCGGATGCGGCTCTCCGAGCACGCGCTGCACAGCTGGGACATCGCCGTCGCTGTCGACCCGGATGCCGTGGTCGCGCCTGCGTCGGTCGCACTGCTCGTCGACGGGCTCCCTGCCTTCGTTGCCCGTGCGGGCAAGCCGACCGACCCGCCGCTCGAGGTGACGATCGTCGCTCACGACCCCGAACGGCGGTTCCGCCTGACGACGGACCCGGTCGCGCTCGTGCGAAGCGACGGTGCCGTTGCGGCGGAAGCATCGGTCGAGCTCCCCGCCGAGGCGCTCGTCCGGCTCGTCGCCGGTCGGCTCGACACCGCTCGCACGCCGCCGTCGGTACGCGCCGAGGGCGTGCAGCTCGACGAGCTGCGCCGGGCCTTCCCGGGATTCTGAGCCTGCCGGCTCGCCGATCGACGAGAGCGGGCGAGGTCACGCCGTCCATCGGTCGGTCGGCGATCGGGGGCGGCTGTCGCCGGTAGCTGCAGGCGACCCCGCGTGGTGGGGCATCATCGCGCGCCCTTCTCGAGGACGGACCGATGCTGCTCACCATCTCGACGACCCACCGCCCGGCGACGGATCTCGGCTATCTCCTGCACAAGCACCCCGACCACGTGCACCGGGAGGCGCTCTCCTTCGGCGAGGCGCACGTGCTCTTCCCCGAATCGGGCGAGGATCGCTGCACCGCGGCGCTGATCGTCGAGGTGGACCCCGTTGCGCTCGTGCGCGAGCGCAACGGCGGGTCGCCGCGCGGGGACGCCGCCCTCGACCAGTACGTCAACGACCGACCCTACGCCGCGTCCTCGTTCCTCTCGGTGGCGATGAGCCGCTGCCTCTCGACGGCGCTGTCCGGCCGCAGCCGCGAGCGCCCCGAGCTCGCCGCGACGCAGATCCCGCTTCGTGCCTGCCTTCCCGTGCTGCCCTGCCGGGGCGGCGAGGCGCTGCTGCGCCGGTTGTTCGAGCCGCTCGGCTACGACGTGACGGCGACGAGCATCCCGCTCGACGTTGCGTTCCCCGACTGGGGCGACAGCCGTTACCTCGCCGTCGAGCTCGAGGCCACGCTCCGCTTGTCGGAGATGCTCACCCACCTCTTCGTCCTCGTGCCGGTGCTCGACGACTCCAAGCACTACTGGGTGGGCGACGAGGAGGTCGACAAGCTGTTGCGGCGTGGTGGCCAGTGGCTGGCGTCGCACCCCGAGCGCGAGCTGATCGGCCGCCGCTACCTGCGCCACGACCGGCGGCTCGTGAGCGACGCGCTGGCGCGCCTCGTCGACGAGGACGTCGTGGACGACCCCGACGAGGCGGCGGTCACCCGCGACGCCGAGGAGGCGGCGCTCGAGGAGACGATCAGCCTGAACGAGCAGCGCCTCGCCGCCGTGCTCGGCGCCCTCGGTGCGTGCGGGGCGCGACGCGTCGCCGACCTGGGTTGTGGCTCGGGCAAGCTCGTGCAGCGCGTCCTCGCCGACACCGCCGTCGAGCACGTCCTCGGCGTCGACGTGTCGGCGCGCGCCTTGCAGGCAGCCGCCCGCCGCCTGCACCTCGACACGATGGCGCCGCGCCAGCGCGAGCGGGTGTCGCTCGTGCAGGGCTCGCTCACCTACCGCGACCGCCGTCTCGCCGGCTTCGACGCCGCAACGGTGGTCGAGGTGGTCGAGCACCTCGACCCCTCGCGCCTTGTGGCCTTCGAGCGGGTGCTCTTCGCCCACGCCCGCCCGCGCCACGTCGTCCTCACCACGCCCAACCGTGAGTACAACGCCCGCTTCGAGGGCCTGCCGGCGGGGACGCTGCGCCACGGCGATCACCGCTTCGAGTGGAGCCGCGCCGAGCTCGCCGCGTGGGCGCAGCCGGTCGCAACTCGCCACGGCTACCGCGTCGAGCTGTCGGGGATCGGCCCGCTCGATCCCGATCTCGGCCAGCCGACGCAACTGGCCGTGTTCTCGCGATGACGCGCGTCGAGCTGCCCGAGCTGTCCCTCGTCGTGCTCGTCGGCGTGTCCGGGTCGGGCAAGTCGAGCTTCGCGGCACGGCACTTCGCGCCGACCGAGGTGATCTCCTCCGACTTCTGCCGTGCACTCGTGAGCGACGACGAGAACGACCAGTCGGCGACGCCGGCCGCCTTCGACGTGCTGCACTACATCGCCGGCAAGCGCCTCGCCGCCGGCAGGCTGACGGTGGTCGACGCGACCAACGTGCAACCCGAGGCGCGCCGGGCGCTCGTCGCGCTCGCCAAGGCGCACCACGTCCTTGCCGTGGCCGTCGTCCTCGACGTGCCCGAGTCCGTCTGCGCCGAGCGCAACGCGGCGCGCCCCGAGCGCAGCTTCGGCGCGCACGTCATCCGCAACCAGCACGCCCAGCTCCGCCGCTCCCTCCCCAACTTGCGGCGCGAAGGCTTCCATCGGTCGGTCGTGCTGCACGGGGTCGGGGAGGTCGAGGCGGCGAGCATCGAGCGGCGCCGGCTGTGGACCGACCGCCGCGACGATCACGGCCCCTTCGACGTGATCGGCGACGTGCACGGCTGCTACGAGGAGCTGTGCGAGCTGCTCGGCAAGCTGGGCCACACCCTTGCCCCGGACGGCGCCGCCGCCCACCACCTCGAGGGCCGTCGCGCCGTGTTCCTCGGCGACCTCGTCGACCGCGGGCCGGCCACCCCGGCGGTGCTCGCTCTCGTCATGGGCATGGTCGAGTCCGGCGACGCGCTGTGCATCCCTGGCAACCACGAGGTCAAGCTGCTGCGCGCCCTGCAAGGCCGCAACGTCACCGTCGGGCACGGGCTGGAAGAGTCGCTGTCGCAACTCGCCGCCGAGCCGCCCGAGCTCACCGCCCGCGTCACGTCGTTCATCGACGGCCTCGTCAGCCACTACGTCCTCGACGACGGGCGCCTCGTCGTCGCCCATGCGGGGCTTCGCGCCGACATGCAGGGGCGCGCCTCGGGAGCGGTGCGCTCCTTCGCCCTCTACGGCGACACGACCGGCGAGACCGACGAGTACGGGTTGCCGGTGCGCTACCCGTGGGCGGAGGACTACCGCGGCGAGGCGACCGTCGTCTACGGGCACACGCCGGTTCCCGAGCCGGTCTGGCTGAACAAGACGATCTGCATCGACACGGGTTGCGTCTACGGCGGGCGGCTGACGTCGCTGCGCTGGCCGGAGCGCCAGCTCGTGTCGGTCCCAGCGCATCGCGTGCACTACGAGCCGGCGCGGCCGTTCGCGGTCGGAGCCGGCACGGGAGCCGGAACCGGAACGGGGGCCGGCGCCGACGCGGACGGCGGCGACGCGGACGGCGGCGGGCGGGAGCCGGGCGAGCTCGACGTGAGCGACGTGCTCGGCAAGCGCATCGTGACGGCCGGCCTCGGCCGCTCGGTGACGATCCGTGAGGAGAACGCCGCTGCCGCCTTCGAGGTGATGAGCCGCTTCGCCGCCGACCCGCGCTGGCTGGTCTACCTCCCGCCGACGATGGCCCCGACGGCCACCTCCGAGGTGCCGGGGATGCTCGAGCACCCGACCGAGGCCTTCGCCTCGTACCGCCGCGACGGCGTCGAGCGCGTCGTCTGCGAGGAGAAGCACATGGGCTCGCGCGCGGTCGTCGTCGCCTGCCGCGACGAGGGGGTGGCGGCGCGCCGCTTCGGGGTCGACGCGCCGCGGCGCGACCGGCGCGATCCTCACTCGCACCGGGCGGCCGTTCTTCGGCCACGCCGCCGACGAGGCGGCGCTGTTGGCCAAGGTGCGCGCCGGCATCGCAGCCGCCGGGCTGTGGGAGGAGCTCGCCTCGGACTGGCTGCTGCTCGACTGCGAGCTGCTGCCGTGGTCGGCCAAGGCGGGCGAGCTGCTGCGCCGCCAGTACGCCTCGGCGGGCGCGGCGGCGACGGCGACGTTGCGGGCCGAGGGCGCAGTGCTCGACGCCGCGCTGTCGCGCACCGGCGACGTTGCCGCCCTCGCCGCCCGAACCGGCGAGCGGGCGCGCGCCGCCGCCGGCTTCGTCGATGCCTACCGGCGCTATTGCTGGCCTGTCGCCTCGGTGGACGACCTCCAGCTCGCGCCGTTCCAGGTCCTCGCAGGCGAGGGAACGGTGCACGCGCTGGCGCGACCACCTGTGGCACCTCGAGGTGCTCGGGCGGCTCTGCGACGCCGACGCGGCGACCTTCCGCCGCACGGCCGCCCTCGTCGTCGAGCTCGCCGACGAGGCGGGCGAGGCAGCCGCCGTCGCGTGGTGGGAGGAGCTCACCGGGCGCGGCGGCGAGGGCATGGTGGTCAAGCTGCTCGGCGCGCTGCAGGCCGCCGCCGGCCGGCTGGCGCAGCCCGGGGTCAAGTGCCGCGGGCGTGAGTACCTGCGCATCGTCTACGGCCCGGAGTACAGCCTCGACGAGAACCTCGCCCGCCTGCGCCAGCGCGGTCTCGGCCACAAGCGCTCGCTGGCCGTGCGCGAGTTCGCCCTCGGCATCGAGGCGTTGGAGCGCTTCGTTGACGGCGAGCCGCTATACCGCGTGCACGAGTGCGTCTTCGGCGTGCTAGCGCTCGAGAGCGAGCCCGTCGACCCCCGCTTGTGAGCGACCCGCCGGAGGTGCAGCGGCCCGAGTCGCGGGCGCTGCTCGTCGCGCTCGTGGCGCACGCACGCATCGACCTGAGGCCGCTGCGCTCCTCGCGAGACCTGCGCCTGCTGTTCCTCGGCGGCGGCGTCTCCTTCGCCGGCAGCATGCTGACCTTCGTCGCCGTCCCCTACCAGGCGTACCGGCTGACGCACTCCTCGCTCGTCGTCGGCCTGCTCAGTCTGGCCGAGCTGGTTGCGTTGCTGCTCACTGGCCTGGTCGGCGGCGTGCTGGCCGACGCCGTCGACCGCCGGCTGCTCCTGCGCGCGACGGAGGTGGGGCTGTGCCTGGCCTCGCTCGCGCTGCTGGCCAACTCGCTGCTGCACCGGCCTCAGCTCTGGGTGCTCTTCGCCGTCTCCTTCGTGTTTGCCGCGCTCGACGGCCTGCAGCGGCCGGCGCTCGACTCGCTCGTCCCGCGGCTGGTTCCCCCCGAGCAGCTCGCGGCGACCTCGGCGCTCATGTCGTTGCGCAGCCTGCTCGGGATGATCGCCGCACCGGCGCTGAGCGGGGTGATCCTGGCGGCAGCCGGGCTGCCCGCTGCGTACGGCATCGACGCGGCCACCTTCGCCGTCTCGCTCGTCACGTTGTGGCTGCTCGGTGCCGCGCCGCCTCCGGCGGAGGACGCCGAGCTGAGCGCGCGTGCCGTGGGCGAGGGCGTTCGATATGCCGCGTCGCGCCCGGACCTGCTCGGCTCCTACCTCGTCGACATCACGGCGATGTTCTTCGGCTTCCCCAACGCCCTCTACCCCCAGCTCGCGTCCCGTCTCGGCGGACCGACGGTGCTCGGGCTGCTCTACGCCGCCCCCGCCGTCGGCGCGGCTCTGGTGAGCCTGACGAGCCGATGGACGGGCCGCGTTCGGCACGTCGGCCGCCTGGTGGTGGTCGGCGCCGTCGTGTGGGGCGTCGGCATCGTCCTGCTCGGGTTGAGCGGATCGGCCGGCGAGGCGATCGCGTCGCTGGCCGTCGCCGGTGCTGGCGACATGGTCAGCGGGCTCGGGCGGAGCACGATGTGGAACGAGTCGATCCCGGACGCGCTGCGCGGGCGCCTCGCCGGCATCGAGCTGCTCAGCTATTCCTCGGGGCCGACGCTCGGCAACGTCGAGTCCGGACTCGTCGAGTCTGTCGCAGGCCTGCGTGCCTCGATCCTGTCGGGGGGCGTGCTGTGCGTGGTCGGCGCCGTCGGGCTGACGCTCGCCCTGCCCGCGCTGTGGCGCTACGACTCCACCGAGGGACGGAGACGGCGCGAGGTGCCGACGCCTCGGTGAGCATCGGCCGGGTCGGCGTATCGGGAACGGGCGGCTCGACGATCCCGAGGGCTCGCACGTGCACGGGTCAGCCGAGACGGTCGTGGACTGGCTGCCGGCGGTGCTCGAGTCATCCGGATTAGGTGATCCGCAGCCTCGGTCCTCGACCCCATCATGGGTTACCGGCTCGACCCCGGCGAGATGCCGAGCCCGCGCGGCGGGTCAGATCAAGGAGGAGCAATGGCCAACGACCAGAACATGATCCTGTACACGGCGGTGTACTCGGGCATCAACGATGCGATGACGGATCTCCAGGCCATCGAGCAGCTGCACAAGGACGAGATGATCGGGAAGTACGACGCAGCGGTCATCGACAAGAAGAACGGCAAGCCGCATATCGCCAAGCGCAAGGATAGCCCGAAGATCCACGCCATTCCCGAGGCGTTCGGCGGCGGAAAGCTGCCCCGCAAGGAGCTGAAGGAGGCTGCCTCCGAGCTCACCGCCGATCAGGCAGGTCTGATCGTCGTCGGCGAGCCGACCATCCAGCGCGGGGTCGACAAGGCGATCCAGAGTGCCGACAAGGTCGTGAAGCGATCGATGGATGCCTCGGCCGACGAGATCTCGAGCGAGCTTCAGGAAGCCCTCAGCGGCTGAGGCGGCGCGTCGCCCGCGTGCCTGTGCGACGGGGCGAGGCAGGTAGGCGGGCGCACCGGCACCCGCTCCACGGTTCTGCAGACTTGCCGACGCAGGCCGGGCCATGCTGGGAGTCCACTGCGGCGGTTCGCGCTCACGGTGACGCTGTTCGACTCGCGCACGGGGCGGACCTTGCTCCTCCCGCCGGTCCGCCGGGGGCGCATCGAATGGCCGGCCTTTCGGCCCCGTAACCTCCGTCCGGCTCGTCGCGTCAAGAAGCTGCTCGAGCACACGCCCGCCGCCGTCGGGATCGACGCGGCCGCTCCGCCTGAACGAGGTGCTGGGCTGCGAGGGCGCGTCCTCGGCGGTCGTCGAGAACGTCTTCTACCCGCTGGCGCTCTTGGGATGGTGTGTCGATCTGGACGAGTTCCGCCGGTACTCGGCGCACAACGTCACGAGCTAGGTGGCGCGTTCGTTCGAGCACGCCCCGACCGACGGCGTCTACTGCGAGGTGCAGTGTGAGAGTGTGAGCTCGTGCCGCTGCAGGGCGCGGAAGGGATCTGGGTGTACGGCGTGTACACCCGCGACATCGACAGCCATGAGTCGGCGGTCGCGTCCGGAATCGCGATCGGCGAGAGGCTCGCGCCTGGCGCGACGATGCTGGCGCAGCTCCGCCGAGGGCGGCTGTCGCCAAGCTGAGCGGAGGGGCCCTCCGGCGAGGATGCGGCGGCCCTCCGGGTGAGGATCCGACAGTACCGCTGGGGAGGGGCATCACCGCCGGGGGACGGAGCATCACCCCGATCAGATGATCCGAACCGCCCGACCACCGAGCTTTTAGGCCTTCCGGGTAACCGCGACGACCTGTCGAGGAGACAAAAGCAGGCGGGTGTCGCGCCGGTCCGGCTTCACGTCGTTGGGGTGATGACCCTGGAGTGACGCTGCTCGTACGGTCGGGCTCGTGGACGACGTGGGTGGGTCGCACGCGACGCCAGCCGCTCCGCGCTCGAACCACGATGGTCTCGCGCCGCCCGGACCCCAGCGCCAGGAGTCGAGCTAGATCGATGAAAACCGACCTTGCTCGATGGCAGTTCGCGACGACGAGCATCTACCACTTCCTGTTCGTCCCCGTCACGATCGGGCTCGCCTTCCTCGTCGCCGTGCTGCAGACGGCCTGGCACCGTTCGGGCAATCCGCCGTATCGCCGGCTCACGCGGTTCTTCGGGACCTTGCTGCTCATCAATGTCGCCGTCGGTGTCGTCACGGGGCTGGTCCAGGAGTTCGAGTTCGGGATGAACTGGTCGACCTACTCCCGCTACGTCGGCGACGTGTTCGGCGCCCCGCTCGCCATGGAGGGCCTCGCCGCCTTCTTCCTCGAGTCGACCTTCCTCGGGCTGTGGATCTTCGGTTGGGACAAGCTCTCCAAGCGGGTCCACCTGTTCTGCATCTGGATGGTCGCGCTGGGCAGCCTTGTCTCGGGGGCCTTCATCATGGCCGCCAACTCCTGGATGCAGCATCCGGTGGGCTACACGATCAACCACACGACCAACGTGGCCCAGCTCAACGACATCTGGGCGGTGTTCACCAATCCCGTGTTCCTGTGGGGCTACGTCCACGTCGTGCTGGCCTCGCTCGTCACCGGCGCGATGGTGATGCTCGCCGTGTCGGCGTGGCACATCAAGCGCAACACCGAGGTCGACGCATTCCGGCGTGCCGCCACCGCCTCGACGGTCGTGCTCCTCCCGGCGATCGTGCTGGCGCTGTTCGTCGGCAGCGAGCTCGGCGTGGTCGAGGACAAGTACCAGCCGATGAAGATCGCAGCAGCCGAGGCGCAGTGGACCAACTGCCAGCCGTGCTCGTTCTCGATGTTCCAGGTGGGGGGCGGGAACAACGACGAGACCCCGACCGAGATCATCGCCATCCCCCACCTCCTCTCCCTGCTCGCCACCAACTCCTGGAACGGTCCCGTCGAGGGGCTGAACGAGGTGCAGTCGCAGTACGTGAAGAAGTACGGGCCGGGAGACTACGTCCCCAACGTCTTCATCCAGTACTGGGCGATGCGCGTCATGGCCTACCTCGCGGCGCTCGTGGCGCTGATGGCGCTGTGGGCAGCGTGGCTGCTGCACCGCGGCAAGCTGGCGAAATCGCGATGGTTCCTCACCGTGCTCGTCTGGGCGGTGATCGCACCCTTCCTGATGAACACGGCCGGCTGGCTGCTCACCGAGAGCGGGCGCCAGCCGTGGATCGTGCAGGGGTTGCTGAAGACGGCGAACGCCGTCTCGCCGTCGGTGAGCACGACGATGGTCTGGATCTCCCTGATCGGCTTCGTCGTCGTCTACCTCGTGCTCGGTGTCGCCGAGGGGGCGCTGATGGTCCGATACGGCCGGCGCGGCCTCGAGCCCGAACCGACGCAACAGGGAACCGAGGTTGGCAGCGGTGGTAACGGGGGCGCCACCGCGGAGGAGCCGAAGCCTCCCGAGCGGCCCGCAGAGCCTGCGCCCGAGCGCGAGCCGGCGTTCACGTACTAGGAGACGAGCGCCGTGCTGCATACCGTGTGGTTCATCATCATCGCCATCTTCTGGATCGGCTTCTTCGTCCTCGAGAGCTTCGACTTCGGCGTCGGCATGCTGTACTCCGTGGTGGGCAGGACGGATGCCGAGCAAGGCAGCGCCCTCGAGACAATCGGTCCGCACTGGGACGGCAACGAGGTGTGGCTGATCGTCGCCGGCGCGGGGACCTTCGCCGCCTTCCCGTCCTGGTACGCGACGATGTTCTCCGCGCTGTACCTTCCGCTGTTCTTGGTCCTCCTCGCACTCATGGCGCGCGGCGTGGGGCTCGAGTTCTTGACCAAGCGAAGCAACCCCGCCTGGCGCTCGGCGTGGCGCTGGGCCCTGATCCTCGGCAGCCTGTTGGTGCCGCTGCTCCTCGGCGTTGGGCTCGGCGACCTCTTGCGCGGTTTGCCGATCGACAAGAGCCATGAGTTCACGGGGAACTTCCTCGATCTGCTCACCCCGTTCGGGCTCTGGACCGGTGTCACCTTCCTCGCCCTGTCGGTGCTCTCCGGGGCCAGCTACCTCGCCTACAAGACGGCGGGGCCGGTCCGCGACCGCGCCACGGCCATCGCCCGCCCGGTCAGCTGGATCAGCGCAGCGCTGGTCCTCGGCTACGTCATCTGGAGCCGCGTTGTGAGCGGTGGCGTGCTGCCCGACCCGGTTGCCATCGTCGCCGTCCTGGCGGCCCTGGGCGCGGTCTGGTTGGCGAGCACGAAGAACCACGGCTGGGTCTTCGCCGCTGCGCTCGTCGCCGTCGGCTGTTCGGTCGCCGTCATCTTCATCGACCTGTACCCCAACGTGATGGTCTCGAGCACCAACGCGGCCTACAACCTGACGGTGTCCAACGCCTCGGCGAACAGCTATGCGCTGAAGGTGATGACCGTCGTGGCGGCGATCTTCGCCCCACTGGTCCTCGCCTACCAGGCTTGGAGCTATTGGGTCTTCCGCGGGCGGGTCACCGGCCCGCCGACGGCGAGACCGGTAGCGGTCCCGTCGGACAAGCCGCCCGCGCCCGCAGCACAGCCGGCAGCGCCAGCCCCGACGTGACGGCGGACCCGAGCAGGTCGACCCCGTCGCTCGCGGGTGGGCGCCGCGGGTTGCCCCCGGAGCACCGAGAAACCGATACGTGACAGCGATCAAGGAGATGAGGACCGACATGACTCTCGACGGAAAAGTCGCCATCGTGACGGGTGGTAACAGCGGCATCGGCAAGGCCGTCGTGCTGGCCCTCGCCGAGCAGCGCGCCAAGATCGTGATCGACTACGTGAGCAACGAGCAGGCGACCGACGATCTCGAGAAGCAGGTGAGGGACCTCGGCGACGACCAGGTCACGGCGGTCGAGGCCGACGTCAGCAAGGTCGACGAGCTGCAGAAGATGATCGACACAGCGGTGAAGACGTTCGGACGGCTCGACATCCTGGTCAACAACGCCGGGATCGAGTCTCGCACGTCGGTGCTCGACACGACCGAAGCCCAGTACGACAAGGTGCTCGACATCAACCTGAAGAGCGCCTTCTTCGGTACCCAGCTCGCGGCCAAGCAGATGATCTCGCAGGGCGAAGGCGGCCGGATCATCAACATGACCTCCGTCCACGAGGACTGGCCGATGCCGGACAACACGCCCTATTGCTGCTCCAAAGGCGGGATGCGCATGCTGACCCGTACGGCCGGGGTGGAGCTCGCCCGGCACAACATCTGCGTCGTCGGCGTCGGCCCTGGAGCGGTCGACACGCCGATCAACATCTCCACGGTGAGCGACCCGGAGAAGTTGAAGGTCCTCGACGCCGCCATTCCGCTCGGTCGTCTGGCCAAGCCGGAGGAGATCGCCAAGGTCGTCGCCTTCATGGCCGGTCCCGGTGCCAGCTACGTGCTCGCGACGACGATCTTCGTCGACGGCGGGCTCATGCACACCAGCCCAGGCCTGTGAGGCGGTCACCTCGCGGCTGCTCGAGTGCCGTTGTGCCAGGACGAGGAAGCGAGGCGGTGCCGGGATGACCAAGCATGACGAGAAGTACCGCCACAAGGTGGTGATCGTCGGCGGGGGTTTCGGCGGGCTGCCGGCCATGCGGCGTCTCGGCGGTAAGCCCGTCGAGGTGACGGTCATCGACCGCCGGAACTACCACCTCTTCCAGCCGCTGCTCTACCAGGTGGCGACCGGCATGCTGCCCCCCGGGCAGATCGCCGCGCCGATCAGGCACATCGTGCGCAAGCACAAGAACATCCGCGTCGAGATGGCCGAGGTCACCGGGTTCGAGCTGGAGCGCCGGCTCGTTCACGCCACGGCCCCCGGCAATATGCAGATCTTCGAGGTGCCCTACGACAGCCTGATCGTCGCCGCCGGGGTCAACCAGTCCTACTTCGGGCACGACGAGTTCGCCTGGTTCGCGCCCGGGATGAAGACGATCGACGACGCCTTGGAGCTTCGGCGGCGAGTCTTCGGTGCCTTCGAGGCGGCTGAGCTCACTGACGACCCGACCGAGCGCGAGAAGTGGCTGACCTTTGTCATCGTCGGAGGTGGGCCGACTGGCGTCGAGCTCGCCGGCCAGCTACGCGACCTGGCACACCGCTGCTTGAAGGGCGAGTACCGCAAGTTCGAGGCCAACTCGGCAAGGGTCATCCTGGTCGACGGTGGCAAGGAGCCGCTCGCCACGTTCGGCAACCATCTTTCGGGCAAGGCGAGCAAAGAGCTCGAGCACATCGGGGTCGAGCTGCGCATGGATTCGCGTGTGGTCGGCATCGACCTCTCCGGTGCCGACCTCCTCACAGCCGATGGCTCGAAGAGCCGGATCGAGGCGTACACGACGATCTGGGCGGCCGGGGTCGAGGCGTCACCGTTGGCGGCCGAGCTCGCCAAGCAGTGCGGGGCGGAGATCGACCGCGCCGGGCGCATCGCCGTGCTGCCCGACCTGAGCCTGCCCGGCCATCCGGAGGTGTTCGCCATCGGCGACATGATGTCGCTGAACCACCTGCCCGGTGTGGCCGAGGTCGCCATGCAGGGCGGGCTGCACGCCGCCAACACCATCCTGCGGCGGCTGAAGGACGAGGACTCCAACCCGTTCCAGTACCGCGACCTCGGGAGCGCGGCGAGCGTCGCGCGCTTTCGTGCGGTCGTCAGCGTGCACGGGATCAAGCTTGCCGGTTTTCCCGGCTGGGTGGTGTGGTGCTTCGTGCACCTCGGCTTCCTCACGGGATTCGGGAGCCGCATCTCGACCGTGCTGAAGTGGACCCGCTCGATGGTCGGGCGAGGCCGAGCCGAGCGCGAGTTCAGCACCGCCCACACCGGAGGCGACTTGAGCCTGCCGGAGACCGTGAGGGAACTGGTCCAGCCCAACCCGTACCCGGTACTCAAGGAGTACACCAATCGTCACGAGGAATCCGGCGCGAGCGTGGCCGCACCCGCCGGGGCGAGAGCGCAGGCCGGGCCGGACCAGCGAGGCGCTGCGAGCGCTGGCAGTGGTCCGTAGCCGGCCCGACGCTGCGCTCCGGTGCCGGCGCGGAGGGGTAGACGGACGAGTCGCAGGGCGGTGAGCGTTCAGCTCTCGGCGAGCCCGGCACCTCGACTCGAGGTCGCCACCGTCTACGCGGTCGGGCTGTTCCAGGGGATCAGCCTCGTGGCCTTCCCGGCGGCGGCGACGATCCTCACCTCGCCTGCCGGCTACGGGCTCTCCAAGGGCCGGTACGGGTGGATGTTCCTGCCGCAGGTGATGCTCGCCATCGCCGGCTCGCTCGCACTTCCGGTGTTGTCCCGCCGGTTCAGCTTGAAGCAGATCCTCATCGCCGGCCTGCTCGCCGACACGCTGGCGATGGCCCTGTTCGTCGCCAGCGACCCGCTGCGCGGCCAGGCTGCGGCCTACCCGCTCTTGCTCGCGGCGACGGCGTCGCTCGGTCTCGGGTTCGGGCTGACCCTCGGCTGTATCAGCACCTACGCCGGTGCCTTCATGCCCGATCGACGCGACGTGGCGCTCACCGCGCTCAACGTGCTGCTGGGCCTCGGCACGGCGCTCTCGCTACTCCTGGTCGCCCTGTTCACCGAGCATGGCCAGTGGTGGTACCTACCGTCACTCGCCGCGTCGGGTCTGGCGGCACTCGTCGTCGCATCGGCGCTGCAGCACATGGTCGTCCCGGTGTCGAAGGGTGCCGCGCCTCGCAGCGGGATTCCGAGGGCGTTCTGGCTGTTCGCCATCGCGCTCGTGCTCTACGGGATCGGCGAGACGATGTTCGGCAACTGGGGTACCACGTTGCTCATCGGAGGCGGGGTCTCGGCCAAGACGGCCAACGACGGCCTGGCCGCGTTCTGGGCGGCGGTGACCATCGGGCGACTGCTCATCGCCGTGGTGTCGACGCGGATCCACTCGAGCGTGATCTACCTCGCGCTTCCCTGGGCGATGGCCGCGACCCTCCTGCTCATCCCGCTCGCCCGGAGCGCGAGCACCGGCATCGCCTGCTTCACGCTCGGGGGCTCGGCGTGCTCGGGCTTCTTCCCGATGACCGTCGGATACGGCGAGTCGAGCTTTCCGGGGATCGTCGAGCTGGCAGCGGGATGGCTGATCGCGTCGTACCAGCTCGGCTACGGGCTGGCTGCCTTCGGCGGCGGAGCGCTGCAGAGCGTGGTCTCGCTGGCGACCGTCTTCCGGCTCGCCGCCCTGCTCGCACTCGTGATGGGCGTGCTGGCTGTGCCGATCGCCCGCCGCCAGCACCGCTCGAGCAGCCGCACCGTGCAGGCACCGTCCCCGGCCGCACCGGCCGGGCTTCGAGCACCGGACCGACTCGTCTACCTCAGTCCCTGACCTCGTCAAACCGAAGGAGATCCCATGCCAGAGCGCTACGACGTCATCATCATCGGCACCGGTGCCGGTGGCGGCACCCTCGCCCACAGTCTCGCGGCGACGGACAAGAAGATCCTGCTGCTCGAGCGGGGCAACTTCCTTCCCCGCGAGAAGGACAACTGGGAGCCCGACGCCGTCTTCGTCGACGGGAAGTACATCTCCTTCGAGACCTGGTACAACGCGGAAGGCGAGGCGTTCCAGCCGCAGGTGCACTACTTCGTCGGAGGCGCGACCAAGCTGTACGGCGCGGCCCTCTACCGCCTACGTCCGCAGGACTTCGGGATGATCGAGCACATCGACGGCATCTCTCCGGCTTGGCCGCTCAGCTACGAGGACTTCGAGCCTTGGTATACCGCTGCCGAGTGGCTGTACCAGGTGCACGGAGCGGTTGGAGAGGACCCGACCGAGGGCTCTCACTCCAAGCCGTACCCGTGGCCTGCCGTCAGCCACGAGCCACGCATCCAGCAGATCTCCGACGCGCTCGCCGCATTCGGTTACCACCCGTTCCACGCCCCCTGCGGCATCATGCTCGACGAGGCCAACCGAGACGTGAGCTCCTGCATCCGCTGCGCATGGTGTGACGGCTATCCGTGCATGGTCCACGCCAAGGCCGACGCCGACGTCATCGGTGTCCGGCCGATCATGAACCGCCCGAACGTCACCCTCCTCGTCGACGCCGAAGCGGTCAAGCTCGAGACCGACGCGGCCGGGCACACCGTCATCGGGGTCGTCGTCGAACGTGACGGCAACCGAGAGGTGTACGCCGGCGACATCGTGGTCGTCGCGGCGGGCGCCTCGAACAGCGCCAAGCTGCTGCTGCAGTCGGCCACCGACGCGCATCCGCGGGGCCTCGCCAACGGGTCGGACCAGGTCGGTCGCAACTACATGTACCACAACTGCCTCGCCGTGGCAGCCTTTGCCAAGGAACCGAACGACACCGTCTTCCAGAAGACGCTCGGGATCAACGACTTCTACCTCGCCAACGAGCGGCGCGACCGCCCCTACGGCAACATCCAGATGATCGGGAAGTCGAACGCCGGAGCGATGAAGGGGGAGGAGCCGAAGCTGACCAAGTTGGCGCCCCACTGGACCTTGAAGGACGCCGCCGACCACTCGGTGGACTGGTGGCTGACCACAGAGGACGTGCCCAAGCCGGACAACCGTGTGACCGTCGATGCCGAGGGCAAGGTGCACCTCGCCTACACCGCTACGAACGAGAAGGAGCTCGAAGCGCTGTACGGCGAGCTGAAGACCATCCTCAACCACTCCGGGATGGCCGAGCACCACGTGCTCGACAAGAACTTCTACATGTCGATGAGCATCCCGATCGCCGGTGTCGCCCACCAGGTGGGGACCTGTCGCTTCGGGACGGACCCGCAGACCTCCGTGCTCGACGTCAACTGCAAGGCGCACGAGCTCGACAACCTCTACGTCGTCGACACGAGCTTCTTCCCGAGCATCGGCGCGGTGAACCCGGCGCTCACCGCGATGGCCAACGCGCTGCGGGTGGGGGCGCACCTCGCCGAGCGGCTCAGCTGAGGCGCCCGTCGCGATCCGGCTGCGGCCAACGGCATCCCGAAGGTCGCCGCGGTCGAGGGGCCACGATCACGCGCGGAATCCATCCTCCAGCCGACGAGGAATCGCTCGCGCTGCCACAGGGCTGCGCGGCATCGCGGACGCGGCGATCGTCGGACGTACGAGCAGCACCAAGCCGCGATCAGCTCCACGAGTTCAGATCACATTGGCGCGATTCACCTCTCGCGGGTGAATCGCCGATGTAACGCCGGCGCCATACTCCGTCGATGTCGAGCGCAGCGCTGTCGATCTCGAGCGACGCGCTTCGGTGGCCAGCACGCTCAGCGTGGCCAGCCACCGACGATGCGCCGCCTCGGTCAAGCGCGAGGTCGTCGGCGTCCGCACGACCGAGCGCTTCGCCACCGCCGAGTGCTTCACCACAGCCGAATGTGCTGCGCTCCTCGCCGACGAGCCGGAAAAGCGCGCTCGCCAAGATCTTCACGATCAACCGCAAGGGGGTCAACCTCGCGGCGGGCGTGGCGATGGCGGTGGTACTGCTGCTCGCGCGGCTCGTGGTGCACCATCTCGACGAGCAGCAGTTCCTCCTCTCAGTCGTCTTTGGCTGCGTCTTCGTCGCGCTCGAGCGACCCCGGGGGTGACTACCGGGCACGGGTCCAGGAGATGGCGCTCGTCGCGCTGATCGGTGCGGGGTTGACCGCTCTCGGCTTCTACATCGGGACCAAAGCCTGGGGCTACCTCGTTCTGGCGCTCTTCGTGGCGACCCTGCTCGCGGGGCTCGCCCTCAAGTTCGGTGTTCAACGATTCGCCGTCGCGACGCTGCTCAACGTCTGGTTCCTCATCTGCCTCGCGATACCCGCTGGTCTCAAGAGCGCACTGCCGACCAAGCTCGCCGGGCGACTGGGGGTGCATGAATGGAACCAGGCGCTGGCCTGGCTGATCGGAGGCGCTGCCTGGATCACCTTCACCTTCGTCGTCTGGTTGGTGAGCGGTCTCAAACATCGACCTCACGGTGCCATGACGATTCCCGGAGACGGTGCTGCCGGCATCAAGCTGACCCGAGGGGTCGTCGTCTTCGTCGTCATCCGGGCGATGGCCGTCGCTGGATCGGCGGCCATCGCCTTTGGACTGCACGAGCCCAACGCGGACTGGATGCCGATTGCCACCCTGATCTCGATCAAGCCCAGCTTGGAACAATCCCACCTCGCGGCCAGACAGCGCCTCGTCGGGGCGACATTGGGAGCGCTGATCGCCATCCCGTTCCTGCTTGCAATCAACGACAAGAACGCTCTCGAGATCATTGTCATCGTCCTGGCGTCCATCGCTGTGACGATCCACGACGTGAACTACGCCTACTACACGGCGGCAGTCGCGGGGGCCGCTCTGATCGCGCTCGACTTGCCGAACCCCTCGAACTACGGTGCCGAGGGCCGGCGGGTGCTCTTCACGGCCATCGGCGTAGCCATCGGAGTGGGCGTCACACTCATTGTCGACCGCCTCCAGAAGCGGACTGCGTCCGCGTCCGGTCCTGCCCAGCCGGCACCGGCGTCATGATCGGGCCGTTCCGGTCGGACCGCGTCGATCTCGTCGGGCGCCGAGGGTCAGCGGAGGAAGTGCACTCGTGCACAGCTGAGCACCGGCCGTCGAGCGGCCGTCGAGCGGCCGCAGAGCGATGTCGGCTGACCGAGAGGTGGAACGGTCACTTGTTCGACTCCGACCGAGCCGGTCGCGGCGGCCGACCATGACAGCACCCCGGATGTCGGGAGCAAAGCGCTCCGGCCCGTCGAGCGGTCACGGCGTCGAGTCGTAGGCCCCTTCCGCCCTCGTCTCGCGGCGTGCTCGCCACCTGGCAAGCCCGGCACGCGCGACAAGTCCCACCACGACGATCACGACCACTCCGATGACGCCCTTCGTGCCGGCATTGCCGATGCGGTGGGCGATCTCGGCGCCAAGGAAGTAGGAGAGCAGGACGTACATCCCGACCCAGCCGACGCCGGCGATGAAGGCGCCGGCGACGAACACGTAGAACCTGACATGAAAGATGCCCGAAACGAAGGCCGGCAAGACGATCGTTGCCAGCAGGTTGTGCTTGGCGAAGGCGTCGTCGCCTCGGGCGAGCAGCCTGCGCCGCTTCTCCTCGAGTCGCCCTGGGTGGTCGAGCAACCGGCGGCCCTTCCGGTTTCCGATCCAGAAGCCGATGAGCGAGCCGACCATCCAGGCGGCCAACCCGACTCCGAGGACCACCCAGACGCTGAGGTGCCCCTCGCCGGCCAGGGTCCCGGCCCCGATCAGCGACGCATCGCCCGGGCCTGGCACGCCGGCTCCCATCAGCGCGACGAGCGCGAACAAGATGACGAGTTCGGTGACAGCCACGTGCTGCGGTCTGCTCCCTGTCGCGAGGACCTCGCCTTGTCGGATGCTGCCCCAACGTCCAACTAACTCGCCCTCGACCGGATGTCGCACCGCCTCGATCGGGTGAAATCCGCCGGACCGAGCGATGCATGTCGAGGGCTCGGGGATTGCGCTGCGGCTCGGTGCCGTGCCGAGCTCAGAGTGCCGAACCGGGCGACGTGGCAACCTCCGCGGTGCAGCGATGGGCCGGCGCGCCGCGATCGACGATGATCGCTCAGCGGCCTCGCAGCAAGCTCGCCGCGACGTTGGCGAGGATGTGACCGAACATCACCAAGGCGAGCTTGCCACCTGAGTACCTGCGGGCCGCGCCTTCGCCGCCGGCGCCGTGAGCCCGGACGACGTCGATCGCTGGAGCGAGGCCCTCCGTCCGACCGCCCTTGCTCCCGTCTTCGTCGCGTTCGGCCGGCGCGGCCGAACAAGGCGACGGCCGCAAGAACCGGCTCGACGCTCGTCCGATCCGGGTGATGACGGCGGGAGCGCGGGAATCATAGGTTCGCCGTGATCCTCGTAACCGCGCCGGGCCTGGCGCGTAACCCCCAAAGGGAAGTTTGAGCATGTACTGGATATTTGGCGTCATCTACTTCGTCCTGCTCGTGACGCTCGGTCTGATCTCGATCAGGAAGGGGCATTGGTTGATGTTCATCATCGGGATCTTCCTGCCGGTCTTCTGGCTGATCGGCGCTCTGATGCGCCCGAGGATGAGCGTCGCCTGAGTGCCGACAGCCAGATCGCCTCGCCGACGAGGATGTCACCTGTCGGACAGCAACCTCGTGCTCGGTGATGAGTCGTAGCCAGGGATCTCCCACGGTTCGTCGGGTCCCGTCTCGCCACTGACTCTGCTCCGCGGCTGCCGCTGACCCAGTATGCCGGCCGAACCGCCGGCCGACGGATCGCCTGGGCCGCGATCGATACGACCTCAGCCTCGCGTTCGTGTTCGCGCTGCGGCTCGTGGGATTGAGCGATCCCGGCGTGAGCCTCTTGCGCCGCCTGCGGAGCAGGGGCGTCGTCGGAGTGGTCGGAGCCTGTGTCGCGTGGCTCGGGCGTGCCGCGGCTGCGCCACGCTCGCTCGGAGACCTGGCTCCTGTGTCGGCTACTTCGCGAGCACGCAGCGAGCTCGGTGCCGCCGGCGTGACGAGAACCGTTCTCGCCCCTCCACCACCCCGATCGTCCCGTAGATGGCGGTCAGGAGGGGGCGACCGGTGGTGACTGCGAGCGGTCGGTCCTCGGGCGATCATCCCACCCTCGAGCGATCGTCCCAGCTCAGCGGCAGGATCAGGAGCGCCCTCGGCAGGATTCGAACCTGCGCACCCGGCTCCGGAGGCCGGTGCTCTATCCCCTGAGCTACGAGGGCCTGAAATCGCCGGCGTCACCCTCGAGACGCCGGCAGTGCGACGATGCTACTCCTGGCCGCGCGATCCGGTTGCGCCGGGAGCGGCCGTCGGTCATCCTCGCGGGCCATGCCGGCACCGATCGAGCCCTGGCCGTGGGGGCACCCCGACACCCTGCGCGCTCGCCGCCGACATGCGCCGCGCCCGGGCTGCGTGCCGGCGTGAGCATTCCCGACCCCGGCCCGGCCGAGTCTGTCCCACCCCCGAGCGTGGCGCCGGTCGGGCGCCACCTCCTTCCCGACAGCGCGGCGATCGGCGCCGGCGGGCGGCTGAGCGTCGGCGGCGTCGATGTGTGCGACCTCGTCGCGGAGCACGGCACCCCGCTGTTCCTCTACGACGAGGAGCATCTGCGGGCGCGTTGCCGCGAGTCCGTGCAGGCCTTCGGCGACGGGGTTGCCTACGCGACCAAGGCCTTCCTGTGCAAGGCGATGGCCCGGCTCGCCCGCGACGAGGGCATGCTGCTCGATGTCTCGACCGGCGGGGAGATGTCGGTGGCGCTGGCCGCCGGTGTGAGCCCCGCAGGGCTGGTGCTGCACGGCAACAACAAGTCCGAGGCCGAGCTGGAGGCCGCGCTCGGGCTGCGCACCCATCGCGTCGTCATCGACTCGCTCGACGAGATCGAGCGCATCGCGAGGTGCTTGGGGCGTCTCAGCGAGCTCGTCGAGGCGGGCGAGCGCGAGCCCGGCCCGCCACAGCAGGCGCTCGTGCGCGTCACGCCCGGCGTGGAGGCGCACACCCACGAATTCATCGCCACTGGGCAGGAGGACACCAAGTTCGGCTTCTCCCTCGCCTCGGGCGCCGCCGACGCGGTGATGGAGGCGGCGGCGAGGATCGAGGGGCTCGAGGTCGTCGGGGCGCACGCCCACATCGGCAGCCAGATCTTCCGCCTCGAGGCCTTCGAGCAGGCGATCGCCCGCCTGGCGCCCTTCGTCGAGCGTCACGGCCTGCGCGAGCTGTGCGTGGGCGGAGGACTCGGCGTCGCCTACCTGAACGGGGAGCGCGCGACGACCATCACGCAGTGGGCCGCAGTGGTGCACGCCGCCTGCAGCGCGGCCGGGGTCCCGGCGTCGGTGCGCATCACCGCCGAGCCCGGCCGGGCGATCGCCGCCACCGCCGGGTTGACCTGCTACCGCGTCGGGACGATCAAAGACCTGCCGGGGTTGCGCACCTACGTCGCCGTCGACGGCGGGATGAGCGACAACCCCCGCCCGGTGCTGTACGGCAGCGGCTACGAGGCGTTCCTGCCGCGCTGTACCTCGGCGGAGCGGCCGTTGGCCGCTCGCGTCGTCGGCAAGCATTGCGAGTCCGGCGACGTGCTCGTCGCCGACGCCTGCTTGCCGGCCGACACCGCCGTCGGCGACGTCCTCGCCACGCCCGTCACCGGTGCCTACGGCTTCTCGATGGCGTCGAACTACAACCGCCTCGGGCGGCCACCAGTCGTCTTCGTCTCCGGCGGCGACGCCCGGACCGTGGTGCGGCGCGAGGAGATCGCCGACCTGCTGCGTCTCGAGCCCTGAGACGAGGCACCGGCGGCTCGCTGTCTCGAGACCTCGATCGCGGGGGCGGTAGCCTGTGGCGATGACCCCCAACGGGCCGGTGCGGGTCGGGCTGCTCGGATGCGGCAACGTCGGCACGGCGCTGGTGGAGCTCGTCGACGGCGACGCGGACGGCATCGAGTCGCGCTCCGGCATCCGCCTCGAGGTCTCCCGGGTCGCCGTGCGCAACCTCGCCAAGTCGCGCACGCGCTCGCTCGGCCCCGACCGGCTCACCCACGACGGCCACGCCGTGGTGAACGACCCCGACGTCGACGTCGTCGTGGAGCTGATCGGGGGGATCGAGCCGGCCCGCTCGCTGATCCTCGAGGCCCTCAAGGCCGGCAAGCCGGTGGTCACCGCCAACAAGGAGCTGCTCGCCAACTTCGGGTCCGAGCTGCGAGCCGTTGCCGAGGCCTCCGGGCAGGTGCTGCTGTACGAGGCGGCGGTCGCCGGGGCGATCCCGCTGCTGCGAGCGCTGCGCGTCTCGCTCGCCGGCGAACACGTCCGGCGCGTCATGGGCATCGTCAACGGCACGACGAACTACGTGCTGACACGGATGAGCGAGGAGCGCATCCCCTACGCCGAGGCGCTCTCGGAGGCACAGGGCCTCGGCTACGCCGAGCGCGACCCGAGCGCCGACGTCGAGGGTTACGACGCCTCCTCCAAGGCGGCGATCCTCGCCAGCCTGGCCTTCAATACCGACGTCGTCGCCGGCGACGTCTACCGCGAGGGCATCGAGACGATCGACGTCGCCGACGTCGAGTTCGCCAGCCGCCTCGGCTACGTCGTCAAGCTGCTCGCCGTCGCCGAGCAGGTCGAGGACGGCGGGCCGGACGGCGAGGCGATCGCGGTGCGGGTGCACCCGGCGATGGTGCCCCGCGAGCATCCTCTCGCTGCGGTGCGCGGGCCGTTCAACGCCGTCTTCATCGAGGGCGACGCCTCCGGCGAGCTGATGCTCTACGGGCGTGGCGCCGGTGGGCCGCCGACGGCCAGCGCGGTGCTCGGCGACGTGCTCGACGCCGCCGCCGGCCTCGGGGACCCGCCTCGACCGCGCCCGGCATCGCGACGCAGGGTCGTCGTGCGCCCGATCGACGAGCTGCGGGCGCAGTACTACCTGACCGTCGACGTGCTCGACCGCCCGGGCGTGCTCGCCCGCGTCGCGCGCGTCTTCGGCGAGCACCGCGTGTCGATCCGATCGATGGAGCAGATCGGCTACGGGGACGAGGCGCGGCTCGTGTTCATCACGCACATGGCGCTCGAAGCCGACGTGCAGGCGACACTCAGCGAGCTCGGGCGGGACGAAGCCGTCGAGCGCACCGGGGGCTTGTTGCGAGTCATCGGGCCCGAGCGGTGAGCGAGCCGGCCTGGCGCGGCTGGCCGGGAATCATTCGCGCCTACGAGACGTTCTTGCCGGTCAGCGGGGCGACACCGGTGGTGACGCTGCGTGAGGGCGGCACTCCGTTGCTCGAGGCGCCGCGCCTCTCCGAGCGGGTCGGCGCGGACGTGTTCTTGAAGATCGAAGGCGCCAACCCGACGGGCTCGTTCAAGGACCGCGGCATGACCGTGGCGATCTCCAAGGCCCTCGAGGAGGGGGCCAAGGCGGTGGTCTGCGCCTCGACGGGCAACACCTCCGCGTCGGCTGCCGCGTACGCAGCACGTGCGGGGCTGCGTTGCGCCGTGCTCATCCCCGACGGGCACATCGCGCTCGGCAAGCTCGCCCAGGCACTCGTTCACGGCGCCCAGGTCGTCCAGGTGCGCGGCAACTTCGACGAAGCGTTGCGCATCGTGCGCGACCTGCCAGAACGGGCCCCGGTGGTCGTGGTCAACTCCGTCAACCCCTACCGCATCGAAGGACAGAAGACCGGCGCGTTCGAGATCGTCGACGCCCTCGGCGACGCGCCGGACCTGCACTGCATCCCGGTCGGCAACGCCGGCAACATCACGGCGTACTGGCGCGGCTACTGCGAGTACCGCGCCGCCGGGCGTAGCTCCCGGCTCCCCCGCTTGCTCGGATTCCAGGCGGCGGGCGCCGCGCCGATCGTCGAGGGCAGGGTGGTGGAGCGTCCCGAGACGGTGGCGACGGCCATTCGCATCGGCAACCCGGCCTCCTGGTACGGGGCGACGGCGGCGGCGTCGGAGTCCGGCGGCGCGATCGCCGCGGTGAGCGACGAGGAGATCCTGGCTGCCTACCGCTTCCTCGCCGCCGAGGAATCGGTGTTCTGCGAGCCGGCTTCGGCTGCCTCTGTGGCCGGGTTGCTCGCCGCGGGCGCCCCGCGCGGGAGCCGGGTGGTCTGCGTGCTCACCGGGCACGGGTTGAAGGATCCCGACGTGGCGATCAGTCAGGTGCAGGTTCCCCTCGCCGTGGACGCGAGCTTCGAGGCGGTGCTGGACTCGCTCGGGCTGTGATCCCCGCCGCCGGCCCGGCCGGCGACGGGCCGCACGCCGGCGAACGACGGCTGCGCGCCTGCGGGACACCGCATGCGACGGCAGGACAGCGCGTACAACGGCAGGATGGCGCGATGGAATGCCTGCGCCGTGGGTATTGTTGTGCCTGGGGCGGGGAGCCGATACACTCCCGGTCATCAGCTCCAGGCGAAACGAGCTCCCGCGGCGAGATGCCAGGGTTGCTCAGCCCGATGGCTGGCATTTCCGTCGCAGGTAGACGCGGAGGTCGCATCTGCATCCCCGGCACCTCTCCGGGACCGATTGCACCGCCGGGCGAATCCCGGAGTGCACGTCGTCACCCGTCCGAGGTGATCTCGCCAGACGTTGGCGCTGAGCCAGCACCGGCGGGCGGTCCACGATCACCATGCCGGGCGAGCGCCCGGCACGACAGAGCTGACAACGGCCGTGCAGGGTGGGTCCCCGGCAGCCGGAGCGGGCGAGTCGGGCGGTGTTGAGGGGGCTCGGAGTATCTGAGCACGCCAACCGCTCGGCCGGCCCGGCGATCACAGAGAGCACCACCCGGCGAGAAGCAGGACGGGCATCGGCCAGAACGGACCGGAACCACCAGAACGGACCGGGCAGAACGGACCGGGCAGAACGAGCGGAACGATCAGCACGAACGAGAACCAGGCACGAACCTGTACCGCCAGAAAACCCCGTACGAGAAAGACAGAGTAGGAGAACCGATGGCAGCAGAGCAGCTCGAGCGCTCCATCCTCGAACGCAAGGAGCGTGACGAGCTCCACGCCATCGCTTCGGCGATGTCGTTGAAGCCGACGGCGCGGTCGAAGAAGGCCGACATCATCGATCTCATCCTGCGTGCAACCGGAGTGGGCACCGACGGTGCGACCGGTGCCGCTGGCGCAGAGCCCAATGGGAGCCGGGCAGCCGGCGAGGAGCGGGCTGCCGCGGTGGCCAACGGCACCCGCGGCGAGGGCGCGCCCGTCGACGGCGGCGCGACGCCCGAGCCGGCAGCTGCGAGCGGCGGAACGGCCGGCTCAGGAGCGCCGCGCACCCGCAGCGCTCGGAACCCGCGCCGGGCGGTTGCGGCGGCGCAGCTGGAGCTAGGTGGCGAGCTCGCTCTCGGCGCCGAGCACGCCAACGGCGCGGCCGACAGCAACGGACGCGACGGCAACGGGGCGACTGTGACCGTGCCGCGTCCCGAGAGCGGGAGCAACGAGCGCTCCAGCGACGAGGCGACAGGGCTGAACGGGGCCGGTTCGAACGGCGCCCAGGTGAACGGGACGGCGCGCGCCGGCTCCGCGTCGCCCTCGGCGAGCGCGGAGGCCGGCCCCGAGGGCGCGGTGGCCGCGCCCCCTGCCCCGCACGGTGCCCCGAACGGCAGCGACCTCGGCAACCGGCGTGGGCGCCGGCGCCGTGGGCCGCGACCGCGAGCGCCCCGACTCCACCGGCGGAGCCGAGTCGCCCGCCTGGCAGGGCGAGCTCGTCCCGGTGCAGGGACTGCTCGACCTGCGTGAAGAGGGCTACGGCTTCCTGCGCACGAGCGGCTACCTGGCCAGCTCAGCGCGACGTCTACGTCTCGGTGAGCCAGGCCCGGCGCTTCGCCCTGCGCAAGGGCGACGCGATCGAAGGCGCCTGCCGCCCGGCCGGAGCGAGCGAGAAGTACCCGGCGCTCATCCGCATCGACACCGTCGGTGGGCTGCCGGCCGACGAGGCGCGCAACCGGCCGCGTTTCGAGGATCTCACGCCGCTGTTCCCCGACGAGCAGCTGCGCCTCGAGGTCCCCGGCGACCCGGCCAACCTCGACCGCCCGCATCGTCGACCTCGATCTCGCCGATCGGCAAGGGCCAGCGCGGGATGATCGTCTCGCCGCCCAAGGCCGGCAAGACGACGATCTTGAAGCAGATCGCCCACTCGATCGAGGCGAACAACCCCGACGTCCACCTCATCGTGCTGCTCGTCGACGAGCGGCCCGAAGAGGTCACCGACATGCGCCGCTCGGTGAAGGGCGAGGTCATCGCCTCGACCTTCGACCGCCCGGCCGACGAGCACACCGCGGTCGCCGAGCTGACGATCGAGCGCGCGAAGCGCCTCGTCGAGCTCGGCAAGGACGTCGTCATCATCCTCGACGGCATCACCCGCCTCGCCCGGGCCTACAACCTCGCCCAGCCGGCGACGGGCCGGATCATGTCCGGCGGTGTCGACTCCGGAGCGCTCTACCCGCCGAAGCGGTTCTTCGGCGCGGCGCGCAACATCGAGGAGGGCGGCTCGCTGACCATCCTCGCCACCGCCCTCGTCGAGACCGGCTCGAAGATGGACGAGGTGATCTTCGAGGAGTTCAAGGGCACCGGCAACATGGAGCTGCGCCTCGACCGCAAGCTCGCCGAGCGCCGCCTCTACCCGGCGATCGACGTCAACGCCAGCTCGACCCGCCACGAGGAGCTGCTCTTCGACCGCTCGCAGCTGCAGCAGGTCTGGAAGCTGCGCCGGGTGCTGAACGCCCTCGTCCAACGAGGGCAGCGCCGCGGCGGGCCTCGAGCTGCTCGATCGACAAGATCCGCACCACGAAGTCCAACGACGAGTTCCTCGCCGAGATCGCCAAGGCGCCCGTCCCGACGGCCTGACCCGGCAGCGCCGGCTCGGGACGCGGCCGGGAGCTCTCGACCACCCTTCGCCGAAGCCCGTCCCGGTGCCCCGGCGACGGGACGGCGGACTCTTCGGCGCAGCACGACTGGAGAAGGAATCATGAAGACCGAAATCCATCCCCGTTACGAGCCCGCCCTCGTGAAGTGCTCCTGTGGCAACACCTTCACGACCCGCTCGACCAAGGGCGAGCTGCACTCCGAGCTGTGCAACGAGTGCCACCCCTTCTACACCGGCAAGCAGAAGCTCGTCGACACCGGCGGCCGCGTCGAGCGCTTCGAGCGCCGCTACGGCAAGCGCGGCCAGCGCCACTGAGCCCGGCTCGGCCGCGACCGCGCGGCGAGCCGGAGCGCTTCGGCGAGCTCGAGGCCGAGTACGAGAAGGTGCTCGGCGAGCTCGGCGAGCCCGATGTTGCCGCCGACCGCCGGCGCTTCCTCGAGCTGTCCCGGCGCCACAAGGCGCTCGAGCCGGTGCGTCCGTTGCGTGCGCGCCCTGCGATCGGCGCAGCGACGACTCGCGCGCGGCCCGCGAGATGCTCGAGGGGGCTCCGCAGGCCGAGCGCGAGCTCGCCCGCGCCGAGCTCGCCGACGGCCGAAGGCGAGGTCGCTCGACATCGAGGCCGAGCTGCGCACGCTGCTCTTGCCGCGGGACCCGAACGACGGACGCAACGTCATCGTCTCGGTCCGTGGTGCCGAAGGCGGCGAGGAGGCGAACCTGTTCGCCAAGGACCTGTATCGAGATGTACCTGCGCTACGCCGAGCGGCACGGCTGGAAGTCGAGGTTCTCGGCGAGCAGGGCTCGGACCTCGGCGGCATCGACGAGGTGACCTTCGTCGTGCAGGGCGACGACGCCTGGCAGCGGCTCAAGCACGAGGGCGGGCCGCACCGCGTGCAGCGGGTGCCGGTGACCGAGTCCCAGGGCCGGGTCCACACCTCGTCGGCGGCCGTCACCGTGTTGCCCGAGGCCGACGAGGTCGAGGTGGCGATCGACCCGAACGACCTGCGCGTCGACGTCTACCGCTCGACCGGGCCGGGCGGCCAGTCGGTGAACACCACCGACTCGGCCGTGCGCATCACGCACCTGCCGACTGGGGTCGTCGTCTCGATGCAGGACGAGAAGAGCCAGATCCAGAATCGCGCCAAGGCGATGCAGGTGTTGCGTGCGCGCCTGCTCAAGCTGGAGCAGGACCGTCAGGCGGCCGAGCAGTCCAAGGCGGCGCGCGAGCAGGTCGGCGGCGGTGGGCGCTCGGAGAAGATCCGGACCTACAACTTCAAGGAGAACCGGGTCACCGACCATCGCGTCGGGCTGACCCTGCACAAGCTCGACCGGGTGCTGCAGGGTGAGCTCGACGAGCTGACCGACGCGCTGCTTGCCGACGAGCGGGCTCGCCAGCTCGGCGAGGCGTGAGCAGCAGGCCGTTCCCGGCCCGGCCCGCCGCGCCGCCCTATCCGGTGTCCGCTGACGGGATCGCGGCTGACGGGCTCGCCGCCGACGGGGTCGCCACCGACGGGGGCGCCGCCGACGGGGGCGCCGATGCCCTGTCGTTCGTGCCGGGCTCCAGCTGGCGGTCGTTGCTCGAGATGGCCGCAGGCGAGCTGGGGGACCGCCGTGAGGCGCGGTGGCTGCTCGAGGAGGCTGCAGGGACGAGCTTCTCCCGCCTGCGGACGCGCCTCGACGAGCCGGTGGACGCCGCGGTGGCTGCCAGCTTCGGCGCCCTGGTCGGACGGCGGCGGGCCGGCCAGCCGCTGCAGCACGTTCTCGGTCACTGGTCCTTCCGGACCCTGGACCTGTGCGTCGACGGCCGCGCCCTCATCCCGCGTCCCGAGACCGAGGTCGTGGTCGAGCTCGCCTTGACCGCGCTGGAAGACGTCGCGCGCCTCGCCGGAGCAACGGGCGCCGGCCTGCGGGCCCTCGACCTCGGCACGGGCAGCGGGGCGATCGCCTGCGCCCTGGTCGCTGAGCTCCCCGAGGTCGAGGTGCTCGCCGTGGACCGGTCCGCCACGGCGCTCCAGCTGGCGGCGGCCAACCGCTCCCGGCTTCCCGCTGGTGCGGCACGCCGGCTCCAGCTGCTGCACGCCGATTGGTACCAGGCGCTTGCGGCCGGCCCCGCCGGCGTCTTCCAGCTGGTCGTGTCCAACCCGCCCTACTTGGCGGCGAACGAGCTCGCCGACCTCGACCCCGTGGTGCGCGACCACGAGCCGGAACAGGCGCTCGTCGCCGGGCCGACCGGGCTGGAGTGCATCGACGAGGTGGTGCGCGGGGCTCCCGCGGTGCTGACACGCGGCGGGGCGCTCGTCGTCGAGATCGCCCCGGCGCAGGCCGAGGCGGTCCGCCTGCTGGCGGCGGACGCCGGCGCGGCCGCGACCGCGGTCGTGCGTGACCTGGCGGGGCGCGACCGGGTGCTCGTCGCGCGGTTCTGAGCGTGTCGTCGCGGGGAGCCGGGCCGACGGGACCGGCGAGCGAGGCGGCCCTGCAGGAGGCGGCACGGCGGCTGTGTCACGGCGAGGTGGTGGCGGTGCCGACCGACACGGTGTACGGCCTTGCCGCTCAGCCGCGTCTCGAGCCTGCCCGGCGGGCGCTGTTCGAGTTGAAGGGGCGCCCCGAGCACCTGGCGCTGCCGGTGCTCGTCCCCGACCTCGCCGGCGCGCTCGAGCTGGCCGCCCCCGGACCGGCGAAGGACGCCCTGGCGGTCCTCGCCGGGCGCTTCTGGCCGGGCCCGCTCACCGTGGTCGTGCCGCTCGCCCGGGCAGCCGGGCTCGTCGTCGGCGGTGACGGCGAGACCGTCGGCCTGCGCTGCCCCGGCCACACGCTGCTGCTCGAGCTGCTCGCCGCCACAGGCCCGCTGGCGGTGACGAGCGCCAACCGGCACGGAGAGCCGCCGTGCACGACCACCGCTCAGGTGCGGGCGGTCTTCGCCGGCGCGCTCGGCGCCGTGCTCGACGGCGGCCCGTGCGAGGGCACGCCCTCGAGCGTCGTCAGCCTGCTCGGGCCCGAGCCCGAGCTGCTGCGCCCCGGGCCGGTCGCCGTCGACGAGGTCGTCCGCACGCTCAGCGGTGGGAGGGCTCCCACTTGAACCTCCGCAGCGCCACGACGAGCCCCACCACGCCCCAAACGGCCAGCACGGCGATGTCGTGCCACGCCCAGGGCGAGACGCCCGGCCGCGTGTCGAAGGGGGCGAAGGTGGCGAGGATCAGGTGGCGGACGGGGAACCAAGCCGACACCTTGGCCAGTCCCGAGCCCGGTTGCAGCGGGAACCACAGGCCCGAGAGGAACAGCAGCACGAAGTAGACGATGCCGATGATCGGCCCGGCCGACTGCTGGGTGGGGATGAGCGTCGAGGCAGCCACGCCGAGGGCGCTGAAGCACAGCACGCCGGCAGCGATCGCGACGAGGAGCGGCCCCCAGGCGTCCGGCAGCACGAGGTGGTAGAAGAGCCGGCCGATCACCAGGAGCAGCGCGTCCTCGGCGAGCGCGATCAGCGCGAGGTTGACGATGACGGCGGCGAGCAGCGCCGGCGTCGGCAACGGGCTGATCCGCAGCCGCTTGAGCAGACCGGTCTCCCGCCGGACCACGAGGGAGATGGCGAGGTTGTTGAAGCAGGCGGACATCACGCCGTAGGCGGCGAAGCCGGCGACGTAGTACTGGATCCCCGCGACGCCGCCGAGCTGGCTCAGCCTGGAGGTGGCGCCGGTCGAGCCGAGCAGGACGAGGAAGAGCACGGCGAAGCCGACCGTGAACACCGCGCCCGAGCGGTTGCGCCAGAAGACGAGCTGCTCGTAGCGCAGCTGGGTGAGCACGATGCGCCAGTCCGACCGTCGCAGGTCGGCGATCGACCGCCGCCGTGACGAAGGTGGCGAGGCCGTGCCGAGCGTGCGAGCGCCGATCACCGCGCGCCTCCGGCGCCGGCGGCGAGCTCGCCGCCGAGGTCCCCGCCCCCGCCGACCCGACCGCCGAGGTCCCCGCCGACGCCGATCCCGCCGCCGACGACCCCGCCGGCGAGGGCCTCGCCGCCGGTGGGCTCGCCCTCGCCCGGATCGGCGGTGAGGCGGAGGTAGACGTCTTCGAGCGTCAGCCGCTCGACGGTGAGGCCGACGAGCGGCACGGCGCGCTCGAGCGACCAGGAGGTCAGCTCGTGCAGCACGCGGACCTCGTCGGTGGTCGCGCACTCGAACACCCCGCCGGGCAGCAGGTGCACGGGGACGGGCAGCTCACCCTCGAGGGCGGGGTCGACGAGGCGGAAGCGGATCTTCGCCTCGCCGACGTCGCGCCCGGCCAGGCTCGCCGGCGGACCCGACGCGACGATCCGCCCGCGCGCGATCACCGCGACGCGGTCGGCGAGCGCCTCGGCCTCGTCCATGTAGTGCGTGGTGAGGATCACCGTCGTGCCGCCGCCGGAGAGGGCGCGCACGAGCTCCCAGCTGCCGCGCCGGGCCGAGGGGTCGAAACCCGTCGTCGGCTCGTCGAGGAACACGAGCTCCGGGTTGCCCACGATGCCGAGGGCGACGTCGAGCCGCCGTTGCTGGCCGCCCGACAGGCTGCGCACGCGGGCCTCGGCCTTGTCCTCGAGGCCGACCAGCTCGATCGCCTCGCCGACCGGGCGTGGCCTGGGGTAGAAGGCGGCGTTGCGCGCGAGCACCTCGCGCACGGTGAGCATCGGTTCGAGGGCGAGCTCCTGCACCACCACGCCGATGCGCTCGCGCATCGCCCGCTCGTGGCGTCCCGGGTCGTAGCCGAGCACGCTGACGCTGCCGGCGTCGCGGTCGCGAAAGCCCCACAGGATCTCGAGGGTCGTCGTCTTCCCGGCGCCGTTCGGGCCGAGGAGGGCGAACACCTCGCCGTGCTCGACCTCGAAGCCCACGTCGGCGACGGCCTCGACGGCCCCGTAACGCTTGCGCAAGTGCTGCACCGCCACGGCTGCGCTCACCGCCGGATCGTAGGCGGCCACCGCTGCCGTCCCGATCCCGCCGCCGGGCCGGCGCGGCGGTAGCATCGACGCGCGTGACCCCCCTCGCCTCGGATCCCGAGGTCGCGGCGATCCTCGACCGCGAGCTCGAGCGACAGCGCACGACGCTGCAGCTGATCGCCTCGGAGAACTTCACCTCACGACCCGTCCTGGCCGCGACGGCCTCGGTGCTCACGAACAAGTACTCCGAGGGCTACCCCGGCCGGCGCTACTACGGCGGGAACACCTTCGCCGACGAGGCGGAGGACCTCGCCCGGCGGCGGGCGTGCGCCCTCTTCGGCGCCGAGCACGCCAACGTCCAGCCGCACGCCGGGGCGTCGGCCAACCTCGCGGCCTACCTCGCCCTCGTCGAGCCGGGGGAGACGGTCCTCGCCATGCGCCTCGACCAGGGCGGCCACCTCACCCACGGCTCACCGGTGAGCATCACGGGCAAGACCTGGCGCTTCGTCTCGTACGGCCTCACGCCCGCCGGCCCGGACGGCAGCGGCGAGCGGATCGACCTCGACCAGGTGCGCGACGTCGCCCTCGAGAGCGCCCGAAGCTGATCGTCGCCGGCACGACGGCCTATGCCCGCATCATCGACCCGGTGCCGTTCCGCGAGATCGCCGACGAGGTCGGAGCGCGGTTCCTCTTCGACGCCGCCCACCCGGCCGGACTCATCGCCGGTGGGGCGCACCCGAGCCCCGTGGGGATCGCCGACGTCGTGACCTTCACCACGCACAAGACGCTGCGCGGGCCGCGCGGCGGCGCCATCCTGTGCTCGGAGGACCTCGCCAAGGCCATCGACGGTGCCGTCTTCCCCGGCCTGCAGGGAGGGCCGCTCGAGCACGTCATCGCCGCGAAGGCCGTCGCCTTCGCCGAGGCGGCCCAGCCGTCGTTCCGCGACTACGCCGCCGCGGTCGTCGCCAACGCCGCGGCGCTGGGCGCCGCGATCGCGAGCGAGGGCCTGCGGCTCGTCTCGGGCGGCACGGAGAACCACCAGGTGCTCGTCGACCTGCGCAGCTTCGACCCCGAGCTGACGGGAAAGGAAGCCCAGGAGGTCCTCGACCGCGCCGGGATCACCTGCAACAAGAACATGATCCCCGACGACCCGCGCTCGCCGTTCGTGACGAGCGGGTTGCGCCTCGGCTCCCCGGCGGAGACGACGGCGGGAATGGGCCCTGCGGAGATGGCCGAGGTCGGGCGACTGATCGCCCGCGTGCTGCGCGAGCGCCACGACGAGGCAGCCGTCGCCGGGGCGCGCGAGGAGGTGCGGGCGCTGTGCAAGGCGTTCGACCCCTACCCGAGCGAGTGGTGAGCCGGCGGCTGGCGTGACGGCGGCCCGCGTGCGCTGATGGCGGACTACGGGGACTTCCTGCTCGTCTTCGGGGTCGCCGCCGCTGTCACCTTCGTCGTCTGCTTCCCGTTGCGCCGCCTGGCGACGCGCTGGGGCGATCCTTGCCCCTCCGGGCGAGGATCACGTCCACCTGCGGCCGACGCCGACCATCGGCGGCGGGGCGATGCTCCTCGCCTTCGGCGCCGCGATGCTGCTCGCCTGGCGGCTGCCCGGGCTGCACCCGGTCTTCGCCGGCTCCTCCGAGCCGCTCGGCGTGCTGCTCGCCGGGGCGGTGATCTACGCGGTCGGCCTGATCGACGACGTGCGCGACATCTCGGCTCCGGCCAAGGTCGCCGGGAAGGTCGTCGCGGCGATGGTGCTCGTCTTCCTCGGCGTGACGATGTAGTACTTCAAGATCCCCTTCATGCACCCGATCATCGACCTCTCCCCGTCGTTGCTCCCGCTCGTCACCGCGCTGTGGGTCGTCGGGATGGCCAACGCCGTCAACCTGATCGACGGCCTCGACGGCCTCGCCGCCGGCATCGTCGCCATCGCCTCGGGCACGCTCTGCGTCTACGCGCTGCACCTCGTCTCCCTCGGCTACCTCTCGCGTGCAAACGAGCTCGGCCCGCTCGTCGCGGCGATCACCTGCGGGGTGTGCGTCGGCTTCCTTCCGCACAACTTCCACCCGGCGCGCGCTTTCATGGGCGACGGCGGCTCGATGCTGCTCGGGCTGCTCGTGGCCGCGTCGACGATGGTCATCGGCGGCCGGACCGGCTCGACGACGGGTGCGGACGTCTCGGGCGAGACGTTCTTCCGCTTCGCGCCCTTGTTCATCCCGTTCTTCATCCTCGGCGTGCCGATGCTCGACACGGCCTTCGCCATCGTGCGCCGGGCGGTGCGCCGCACCGGGGTGGCGACACGCGACCTCGGCCACCTGCACCATCGCCTGATCCGCCTCGGCCACGGCCATCGCCGCGCGGTGCTCATCCTGTGGGCCTGGACTGCGGTTCTCTCCGCCTTCGGGCTCTACCCCGCCTTCGTGCACCACGACAACGCCTACGTGCCCGTCGGTCTGGCGTGCCTCGGGGTGGCGCTGTACACGGTGTTCCGTCCGGGCCGGCGCAGCCGCGGCGCGGCGCCGGTCGTGGCCGCCTCCTCGGACGTGGTCGCCCCGGCTGGCTCGGCGCAGGGCGGCGGCACCGGGCCGGGCTGGGCGCTGCCGGGCCCGCCGCTGCCGGGCGCGCTCGTCTTCGGCCCGCCCCTGCCGGGGGCGGGACCGGGCGTGCCCTCCTTCGAGCAGGCGGCGTTCGAGCAGGCTGCGCTCGAGCAGCGGCCGGGCGCCGGAGAGCGGCCGTCTGCGGGAGCGCCCGAGCGGCCCGGCGCACCGCCTCTTCCCGTGGTGATGAGCGGCGCCGCCGGCGTCGCGGTCGCCGGGGCCCCGGAGCTGCCCTCACCCCCGCGTCGCCGGCGCCGCCACGCACGCGGCCGGGTGCCGCGGCTGATCCGCCGGCGCAACCGAATTGGCGGGTCGGAAGGCGAGCTGCCAGGATAGGTTGCCCCTGTGGGGGACGGTCCGGGGCCGAGCTGGTACGACCTCGCCGGGATGGGTGTCGTGGCGGGCCTGTGCGTCGCTGCCGGCGTCGGCGGCGGCTACTGGGTGAGCTCGGCACACGGCGGCGGGCTCGTGCCGATCTTGGTCGGACTGGCACTAGGTTTGGCCGCCGCCACGGCCTACGCCGTGTACAAGATCAGGAGCAACCTGTAGGAGCCTGCAGCGTGGCAGGCCCCCGGTCGTCCCGGGGTCCCGGCGCGCGCGCACGCTGTCGAGACGAGAGATGGACCGACTCGCTGCACTCTTCGAGCAACTCAGCCTGCCCGAGATGGGGCAGGTCGTCCGCCACGTCGCGCTCTCGGCGCTCGGCATCGCCATTGCCACCTTCGCCGTCGCCGCGGTGGTCGGCCACGTCCTGTTCGGCCTCGGTGCCTGCATCGGACTCGCGCTCGGCATCGTCAACCTGCGGCTGGTCTCGCGCTCCGTGGCACGGGTGGCGGCGGCGGGCGTGGCGCACCCCAAGCGTGTGCTCGCCTCCCGCTCGCTCGTGCGCTTGTTCGTCTGCACGGCGGCCGTGATCGGGCTGGCCCTGTGGTCGCTGCCGCTCGGCTTCGGCACGGCGGGCGGCCTCGCCGTCTTCTACCTCCTCCTCGCCGCCCTCCTCGTGCGGACGCTGCTCCGCTCGGCGGGCTCGGCGGCGGCATGAGCGACGCCCGATGAGACTCGCGTCCGTCGGCGGGAGCTTCCTCGCCACGACGAACATCCCCGTCGGCAATCACATCACGACGAAGGTCTTCGGCCTGACGCTCGACGTTGACGTCATCATCTCGAGCCTGGTCGCCGGCGTCATCGTCATCGGCCTCGGCTTGCTGATCCGCTTCAGCGCGACCGCGGGCGTCCCCAACCGGCTGCAGCTCGTCTGGGAGACCCTCGTCGGAGGTGTCGACGACCAGGTCGCTTCGACCGTGGGGGCCCAGGGCACGTTCGTGGCGCCGCTGGCGGTCACCATCTTCGCCTACATCCTCATCTGCAACTGGCTGGAGCTGGTCCCCACAGGCCACGACCCGCAGTACCTCCCGGCGCCGACCGGCGACATCAACCTCACCGCGGCGATGGCTGTCTTCGTGATCGTGCTCGTGCACATCACCTGGATCCGCCGGCAGGGCCTGCACGCCTACGTCAGCCACTACTTCAAGCCCTTTGCGGCGTTGTTCCCGATCAACGTCATCGAGGAGCTCGTCAAGCCGGTGACGCTCGCATTGCGTCTCTTCGGCAACATCTTCTCCGGCGGGATCCTGCTCGTGCTCATCGCCGACCTCTTCCCGCCGAAGTTCCTCATCGCCATCCCGATCGGCGACATCATCTGGAAGCTCTTCGACGGGGGCTTCGTCGCGCCTGTGCAGGCGTTCATCTTCATGCTGCTGACGATCCTCTACTTCGGGCCTGCCTACGGCACCTCGGGGCACTGAGCCGTCCGACGAGCCAAGCCGTCCGACGGGCCGAGCCGTCCGACGAGCCACCCACCCCTCACCGACCCAGCGAAACAGGAGCCCAACAACAGATGGCAAAGGACGACCTCAACCAAGCGATCCAGCTCGCCGGCGCGATGGTCGGCGGCGGCCTCGCCCTCGGCGGCGGCGCGATCGGCGCTGCGATCGGGGACGGCCTCGCCGGCAGCCAGACGATCGCAGGCGTCGCCCGCCAGCCCGAGGCTCAGGGCCGGCTGTTCACGATCATGTTCATCATCGTCGGTCTGGTCGAGGCGATGTACTTCATCAACCTCGTCTTCATGATCCTGTTCGTCTTCGTGCTCTACAAGAAGTAGGCAACGCCGGTGCTGCAACTCCGGCTCGCCGGGCACCTGGCGGCCCTCGCGCCGCACGCTCTCGCCTCCGCCGGGCGCGCCGCGCTCGGCCGCCCCGCCGCGGCGACGGGCGCCTCCGGGTCCTCGGGCTCGTCGGTCTTCATCGTCCCGAACGGCACCTTCTTCGTCGAGCTCATCATCTTCGTCCTCGTCTTCGGCGCTCTCGCCAAATTCGTCCTCCCGTCGATCGAGCAGGTGATGGGCGAGCGCCAGGCGCGCATCCGCGCCGGGATCGCCTCCGGGGAGGAAGGCCGCGCCGAGGCCGATCGGCTCGCCGCCGAGCGGGCGCGCCTGCTCGAGACTGCACGCGCCGAGGCGCGAGCGCTCCTCGAGCAGGCGAGCCGCGGGGCCGACGCGGCCCTCGAGGACGCCAGGCGGCGCGGGATGGCCGAGCACGACCGATTGCTCGCCGATGCCCGCCCGGGGCTCGAGGCCGAGCGCGAGCAGCTGCGCGCCGACCTGCTCGGCCGGCTCGGTGGCCTCGTGGTGGACGCGGCGTCCCGGGTCATCGGCGAGCGCATCGAGCTCTACCCGCACCGGGCCCTGATCGAGGAGCTGGCGGTGAGCGCGTCGGTGCCGCACGGCGCAGGCGGACGTGCCCGTAGTGGCGGCGGACCGCAGGGTGACGGCGCCCCGGCGGCGGGAGACACGGCCCGATGAGCCCGCGCCTGCTCGCCAGCGCCGGCGACTTCGGCGCAGCCTGGGTGGAAGAGATCGCCGCGCTCGTCATCCTCGCCGCGCTCTTCTACTGGAAGTTGTGGCCGTACCTGCGCAAGGCGATGGACCAGCGCCGCCAGGCGATCAGCAGCCAGCTGTCCGCCGGCGCCGAGGCCGCCGCCGAGGCTGCTGCGCTCGTCGAGGCGCGCCGAGCCGCCGTCGAGACCGCCAAGGTCGACGCTCAACGTCTCGTCGAGCAGGCACGCGCCACATCGGCGCGCCTCGTCGCAGAGGGCGACCGGCGGGCCGCCGAGGAGTACGAGCGCCTCGTCGCCAAGGCGGCGACCGACGTCGAGCTCGAGCGGGCACGGCTGCGCGACGAGGTCGTCGCCGAGCTCAGCGTGCTCGTCGTCGCCGGCGCCACCGAAGTGGTCCAGGCCGAGCTCGACGCGCCGCGCCAGCACCGGCTGATCGGCGAGGCGATCGCCGCGGCGGAGACCGAGGTCGCCTGATGCTGGCCGTCGTGCGCGGCTACGCGGCCGCTTCGCTCGAGAGCGCCGCGGGCGCGGGGCGACTGGGCGAGGCGGTGTCCGACCTCGCAGCGTTCGCCCGCGCCCTCACCGCCCACGCCGAGCTGCGCGAGGTCCTCGTCGACAGCGCCGTGCCCACGGCGCTTCGCGCCGCGATCGTCACCGACCTGCTCGACGGCCGCGCCGCGCCGGAGTCGGCGGCCACGATCCGCTTCGCCGTGCGCCACGAGCCGGCGGCCGAGCTCCCGCTGTCACTGGCCGAGCTGGTCGAGCTCGGCGAGGTTCACCTCGCTGCAGGGGACGACCTGGGCGCGCTCGCCGAGCCGGACGCCGGCCGCTCCGAGGTCCGCGGCCGGATCGGTGGCTACGCCGAGCGTGTGCTCGGCGAGCTCGCCGGGAGCGACGAGATCGACACGGTCGAGGACGAGCTGTTCCAGTTCGCCCGTGCCCTCGACCAGCACCCCGAGCTGCGCCGGGTCATCGGGGACCCCTCCGCCGAGCTGCCCGGTCGGTTGGCGATCGTCGGCGACCTGCTGGCGGGCCAGGTCAGGCCCGCGACGTTGCGGCTCGTTCGCTACGTGCTGCGCGCCGGCCACGTGCGCGACCTCGTCGGCACCTACGAGTGGCTCGTCGAGCTGGCCGCGCTCGAGCGGGGCCGGCGCCTCGCCGAGGCACGCGTCGCCGTCGAGCTCAGCGACGACGAGCGGGAGCGGCTCGCCGCGGCGTTGCGGCGCCTCGTCGACCGGCCCGTGGAGGTACGGGTCGTGATCGACCCGTCGGTGATCGGCGGGATGCTCGTCACGGTGGGCGACCTCGTGATCGACGGCACGGTGCGCCTGCGCCTCGAGCGGCTGCGCGACCTCCTCGCCGCCGCTCGCTAGGCCCGGCGAGCCGACAGGTCGCAAGGAGCGCGACCGGCGACGCACCACGGCGATCGCCGAGCGATCGACGACGACCCGAGCGATCGACGAAGCGATCGACGACAAGAAGCGATCGACGACAAGAAGCGATCGACGACAAGGAGCCGAACGATGGCAGAGCTGAACTTCTCCGGTGACGACATCGCCGCCGCGCTGGCGCGCCACGCCGCCGAGCTGAGCCGCGAGGTCGGCGCCGAGCAGGTCGGTCGGGTGACCGAGGTCGGCGACGGCATCGCCCGGGTGAGCGGCCTGCCGCACGCCTCGGTCAACGAGCTGTTGGAATTCGAGAACGGCGTGCTCGGCCTGGCCCTCAACCTCGACGAGGAGTCGATCGGCGCCGTCGTGCTCGGCGAGGTGGAGGGCCTCGACGAGGGTCAGGTGGTTCGTTCGACCGGCCGCATCCTCTCGGTGCCGGTCGGCGACGCGCTGCTCGGCCGGGTCGTCAACGCGCTCGGCGAGCCGATCGACGGCCGCGGCCCGCTCGGCGAGACCGAGCTGCGACGGCTCGAGATCCAGGCCCCGGGCATCGTCAACCGCCAGCCGGTCACCCAGCCCCTGCAGACCGGGATCAAGGTGATCGACACGATGACGCCGATCGGGCGCGGCCAGCGCGAGCTGATCATCGGCGACCGCAAGACCGGCAAGACGACGATCGCCGTCGACACGATCATCAACCAGCGTGGCCTCGGGGTGAAGTGCATCTACGTGGCGATCGGCCAGAAGGGCTCGACGGTCGCGCAGACCGTCGCCACCCTCGAGGAGTTCGGCGCCCTCGAGTACACCGTGATCGTCGCCGCGCCGGCGTCGGACCCCGCTCCCTTCCAGTACCTCGCCCCCTACGCCGGCTGCGCGATGGGCCAGCACTGGATGGAGCACGGCGAGCACGCGCTCGTCGTCTACGACGACCTCTCCAAGCAGGCCGACGCCTACCGCCAGCTGTCGCTCTTGCTGCGCCGCCCGCCGGGCCGCGAGGCCTACCCCGGCGACGTGTTCTACCTGCACTCGCGCCTCTTGGAGCGGGCGGCGAAGCTCTCCGACGAGATGGGTGGCGGGTCGCTCACCGCCCTGCCGGTCATCGAGACCAAGGCCGGCGACATCTCGGCGTACATCCCGACCAACGTCATCTCGATCACCGACGGCCAGATCTTCCTCGAGACCGACCTCTTCAACTCCGGCGTGCGCCCGGCGATGAACGTCGGCAATTCGGTGTCCCGCGTCGGCGGGGCGGCGCAGATCAAGGCGATGAAGGCGGTCGTCGGGTCGCTCAAGATCGACCTCGCCCAGTTCCGCGACCTCGAGGCCTTCGCCACCTTCGGCTCCGAGCTCGACAAGGCCTCCCAGGCCCAGCTCGACCGCGGCTACCGGCTGACCGAGCTGCTGAAGCAGGGCCTGCACGACCCGATGGCGGTCGAGGAGCAGGTGGTCGTCATCTTCGCCGGCGCGCGCGGCTACGTCGACGACATCCCGCTCCCCGACGTGCGGCGGTTCGAGGCGGCGCTGCGCTCGCAGCTGCGTGCCTCGCACGCCGACCTGCTCGAGCACATCCGCACCACCGGCACGCTGGGCGACGAGGGCGCGATCGTCGCTGCGATCGAGGAGGTCAAGGCGGCCTTCGCCACAGATGACGAGAGCAGCCCGGCCGCCGCGGCAGGGGCCGCCTAGCCATGGCCGGGGGCCAGGAGCGCATCCTGCGCCGGCGCATCCGCACGGTGCAGTCGACGAAGAAGATCACCCGCGCCTTCGAGCTGATCGCCGCGTCGCAGATCGTGCGCGCCCAGGGCCGCCTCGCCGGCTCCCGCCCCTACGTCCAGGGCATCGCCCGGGTGCTGGCGATCACGGCCTCGGAGGTGGGAGGCGCCCTGGCCGGCGGAGCGCCGGCGAGCTCGCCCGCGGCGCGCCTGATCGGCGACGCCCGGGACGCGCAGCGCGTCCTGCTCGTCGTCATCGTCGGCGATCGCGGCCTGTCGGGCGGGTACAACTCCATCGCCTTGCGCGCCGCCGACCGGCTGATGCGCGAGGGCGAGTCGTCGGGGCGCATGTACCGCGTCGTCGCCGTCGGGTCGCAAGGCGCAGGCTTACTTCCGCTTCCGCCACCGTCCGGTGGAGCGCGTCCTCATCGGCATGACCGACCGGCCGCGCTTCGCCGACGCCCGCGAGGTCGCCGCGCAAGTGGTGCGCCCCTTCCTCGCCGGCGAGGTCGACCTCGTGCAGGTCGTCTCCTGGCGCTTCCGCTCCGCCGGGCTGCAGACGGTCGAGACCCGCCAGCTGCTGCCGCTGCCCCCGGCGGCGTTGCAGTCCGGCCGCGAGCCGCGCGATCGCGACGAGGTGGGGTCCACCTTCGGCGCTGCCCTGGCCGGCGCGGCCGGGATGGCCGACGGCCAGGCCTCGGGCGGCGGCCCGCAGCCTGTCGCTCCCCCCGGCGCCCCGGCCGGCGCGCAACGCCCCGGCGCCTCCTACGAGTTCGAGCCCGACCCCGTCGACCTGCTCGCGCTGCTCGTGCCGCAGTACGCCGAGGCGGAGCTGTTCCGCGCCCTGCTCGAGGCGTCCGCCTCCGAGCACACTGCCCGCCAGCGGGCGATGGCGGCGGCCACCGAGAACGCCGACGAGCTGATCACCACCTACCGGCGGCAGATGAACCGCGCCCGCCAGGAGTCGATCACCACCGAGATCATGGAGATCGTCGGCGGCGCCGAGGCGCTGCGCCAGGCCAGCCGCCGCGCCCACGCCACCGAGTTCGAGCCCGAGTCGCTGAGCCCCGCGGGCTGACCCCGGCGGGCTGAGAGGAGCACCACCATGACCACCCTGCAGGACCCACCCGCGGCTGCCCAGCCGGAGCAGCCCCAGCGCAACGAGGACGGCCGCGTCGTCGCCATCGCCGGCCCCGTCATCGACGTCGAGTTCCCCCCGCACGCCCTGCCGGAGATCAACATCGCCCTCGAGGTCGACCTCGAGGTCGACGGCCAACCCGAGACGATCACCGCCGAGGTCGCCCAGCAGATCGGCGAGGGCCGCGTCCGTTGCATCTGCCTCAAGCCGACCGACGGCCTCGAGCGCGGCGCGGTCGTGCGCAACACCGGCCGCGGCATCACGGTCCCGGTGGGCGACGCCGTGCTCGGGCACGTCTTCAACGTCATCGGCCAGCCACTCGACACCGACGACATCGGCCCCGTCGACGACTACTGGGAGATCCACCGCGACCCACCGCCCTTCGACGAGCTCGAGCCGCGGAGCCAGCTCTTCGAGACCGGCATCAAGGTGATCGACCTGCTCGAACCTTACGTGCAAGGTGGCAAGATCGGCCTGTTCGGCGGCGCCGGCGTCGGCAAGACGGTGCTCATCCAGGAGATGATCCGCCGCGTCGCCCAGCAGCACGGCGGCGTGTCGGTCTTCGCCGGCGTCGGCGAGCGCACCCGCGAGGGCACCGACCTGTGGCTCGAGATGAAGGAGTCCGGCGTCATCGAGAAGACCGCCCTCGTCTACGGCCAGATGGACGAGCCGCCGGGCGTGCGGCTTCGCGTCGGGCTGTCGGCGCTCACGATGGCGGAGTACTTCCGCGACGTGAAGAACCAGGACGTGCTGTTGTTCATCGACAACATCTTCCGCTTCGTGCAGGCCGGCTCGGAGGTCTCGACCCTGCTCGGCCGGATGCCGTCCGCCGTCGGCTACCAGCCGACCCTCGCCGAGGAGATGGGCCAGCTGCAGGAGCGGATCACCTCCACCAAGGGTCGCTCGATCACCTCGTTGCAGGCGGTCTACGTGCCCGCCGACGACTACACCGACCCGGCGCCGTTCACCACCTTCACCCACCTCGACGCGACGACCGAGCTTTCCCGCCAGATCGCCGCCCTCGGCATCTACCCGGCGGTGGACCCGCTCTCCTCGACGAGCAACATCCTCACCCCCGAGATCGTCGGCGAGCGCCACTACAACTGCGCCCAGGCGGTGAAGGCCGTCCTGCAGCGCTACAACGAGCTGCAGGACATCATCGCCATCCTCGGCCTCGACGAGCTGTCCGAGGAGGACCGCCTCACGGTCACCCGGGCGCGCAAGATCCAGCGCTTCCTCTCCCAGCCGTTCTTCGTCGCCGAGGTGTTCACGGGCACGCCGGGGGTGTTCGTGCCGATCGACGAGACAGTGCGCAGCTTCGAGGCGCTGCTCGCCGGCGAGCTCGACGACATCCCCGAGCAGGCGTTCTTGAACGTCGGCGGCGTCGACGAGGTGCGCGCCAAGGCCGAGAAGATGGCGTCGTAGGTGGCAACACCATTCCACGCCGCGCTCGGTGACGCCCGAGCGCGTGCTGTTCTCCGGCGACGTCGACGAGGTGACGATGCGCACCGACGAAGGGGAGATCTCCTTCCTCGCCGCGCACGAGGACTACATCGCCGCCGTCGACGTCACCGTGGCGCGCTTGAGCGTGGTCGGCGGGACCGGAACGAGTGGCGGTCCCGGTGCCCCGGGCGGCACGACGCCGCCGGAGGAGGGCTCCGGCCAGGAGTTGCGCGTCGCCGTGCACGGCGGCTTCGTGCAGGTCGACCACGACGGGGTGACGATCCTCGCCAGCGTCGCCGAGCTCGCCGCCGAGATCGACGTCGACCGCGCCCGCCGCTCGCTCGAAGCCGCCCAGACCGCGCTGCCCGACGGAGACCGGCCGACCGACCAGATCCTGGCCGAGGCGGCCGCAGTGTCGGGCGAGCTCGGCGAGGTCGTGCCGGCGGAGTCAGCGGCCGAGGCGGGCGGGCCGGGCGGCCCCGCCGCCCCCGCCCTCGCGGTGAGCCCCTCGCCCTCGATGCTGGCGCTGCTCGCGCCCGACTCGCCGGAGGTGCGTGCCCGTCGGGCGCGCGCACGCCTCTCGGCTGCCGGCGTCGCGGTCGGCTGAGGAGCCTCCCCGCGGGGAGGCCGGGAGCCCGCCCGGGCGCGACGGCCGGCGTCGCTGGCTCGCCGCGCTCCTCCTGCCCGAGCCTGTCGCCACCGAGGTCGACGGGCTGCGCCGTGGCCTCGGATCGGCGAGCCTCGGGAGGATCGCCCCGCACATCACCCTCGTTCCGCCACGCAACATGAGCCCGGCCGGGCAAGCCGCCGCGCCCGCGCACGCCCGTGCCGTCGCCGCCCGGAACGGACCGTTGCGCCTCGTGCTCGGCCCACCGGGCACCTTCGCCCCGCGCACGCCGGTCGTCTTCCTCGAGGTCGGCGGCGACCTCGAGGAGCTCGGCGAGCTGGCCCGCTCGCTCGCCGCCGGCCCGCTGGCGCCGCCGCCGGGGCGGGACGAGCGCGAGCTCGTGCCCCACGTGACCTTGAGCGGGGGCACCGACGAGCACCGTGCGGCGGTCGTCTGCGAGGCGCTCGGCGACTACCGCGCCGAGGTGACGATCGACCGCGTGACGCTGCTCGAGCAGGATGACACCGCCCCGCGCCGCCCGTGGGCGCCTGTCGCCGAGGCGATGCTCGGCAGGCCCGCCGTCGTCGGGCGGGGTGGGCGCGAGCTCGAGCTCAGCCTCGCCGGTCGCCTCGATCCCGCCGAGCAGGCGTGGTTCGACGCCGAGTGGTCGGCGTACCGCCTCGATGCCTACGGGCCGGGCTCCGCGACCGACGAGCCGTTCGCGGTCGTGGCGCGCATTGCTGATCCCGGGATCGTCGGCGTCGCGACCGGCACGATCCGCCCCGACGTGCTGCGCGTCGCCCGTCTCGTCGTCGCCGCACCGGAGCGCAACAGCGGCGTCGGCGCGCAGCTGATGCGTTTCGTCGAGCGGCTGGCCTCCGAACGGGGCTGCGCGTTGCTGCGGCTCGAGACGCGCGCCGGTGGTCCGGCGCAGCGCTTCTACGAGCGCCTTGGCTTCGCCCCCACCGCGACCCTGCCCCACTGGCGTGAGGGCAAGGACTTCGTCGTCATGGAGCGCATCGTGATGGAGCGCGACGTGCCGGGCAACGGCCGGTGACAGCGGCTGCGGCTCGCAGCGACGGCGACGGCGACGGCGACGAGCTCGTCGCCCGGGCGGCGCGCCTCGCCGGCTCGGGCGGGCGCCGGCTGCTCGGCATCACCGGCGCGCCGGGCGCCGGCAAGTCCACCCTCGCCGCTCGCCTCGTGGAGGCGCTGTCGCCGCAGGCGGTGCTCGTCCCGATGGACGGCTTCCACCTCGCCCAGGCGGAGCTCGAGCGCCTCGGGCGCGCCGAGCGCAAGGGGGCGGTGGACACCTTCGATGCGGGAGGCTTCGTTGCGATGCTGGCGCGCGTGCGCCGCGCCGACGAGGAGGTCGTCTACGCCCCGGCGTTCCGCCGCGAGATCGAGGAGCCGATCGCCGGCGCCATCCCGGTCCCCGCGACGGTCCCCCTCGTGGTCACCGAGGGGAATTACCTGCTCGCCAGCGAGGGCCGTTTCGGTGAGGTGCGGGCCCTCCTCGACGAGGTGTGGTACGTGGAGCTCGACGAGGCGACGCGTCTCGAGCGCCTGATCGCCCGCCACGTCGCCTTCGGGCGCAGCCCCGCCGCCGCCGAGGCGTGGTCGCGGGGCACCGACCAGCGCAACGCCGAGCTGATCGCCGCCACTCGCCACCGGGCCGACCTCGTCGTCGCCGGGGGCTGACCGCCTGCCGCCCTCGGCGGGAACCTCCGGGCTCCTTCGTGGACAGTCACCACGAGATGTGCTCTGATCGCGAGCTGAGGGCCGAGGGGGATTCTCACCCAGGTTGAAGCGCGGAGGCGGTCACGTGCGCCGGAGGCAGATGGGAGGTCCGACCATCGTGCCGGTCCGACGCAGACCGTTGCGTCTGGCGGGCGCCGCCGTGTTGCTGGTCGTGTCGTGTTGCGTGCTCGCCGGCGGTCAGGCGCACGCCGCTTCGGTGCCGCCGATGCCGGTCGGCGCGCCCGGCGGTGCGTTCACCGTTGCGGGTTCCTGCGAGAAGATCTCCCTCTCGCCACATGTCGTGCACATCGGGCAGGCGATCACCGGCAGGGTCAGCGCGACCGGTGCGCCGCACTGCGGCGCGATCCCCGACGTGGACTGGCCCGAGTACATCGACAACGGCCTCGAGGGAGTGGGCGACTTCCAGGACCACGAGGGCACCTGCAACGCGCAGGGCACGGTGTGCACGATGAAGCAGATCGCCGCCACCAGCCAGTGGACGCAGGTCTGCTTCGAGGTGTTCACCACTCACCCGGACTCGTGCGACGTCTTCTATGTCATCGCCGGTGAGGGCTTCGAGGTCAGCGGGACGGTCAGCGGGCCGGGCGGCGCCGGCGTGGGCGGGGTGACGGTCGAGGCGTTCTGTCCCGGCGGCGCGACGACCACCACCACGAGCGGCGGCGACGGCACGTATCGGCTCGAGCTCTCGGGCGGCAACTGCCAGATCGCGGTCGAGCTCGCGGCCGGGCAGCTCGCGCTCGGGCCGCGAGTGCGTTTCGTCGACGTCGACCGGGACGTGAGCGGGGTCGACTTCCGTGTCTCGGGCGGCCCGTGCGTCGGCGTCGCGGCCGGCGGCGCTGCCGGCGCCGAGGCCCAGGCCGGCGCCGCGGGCGCCGCGGCCGACGTTGCCGGCGCACGGGCGTCGCGGCCGGCTGCGCCCGCTGAGGCGCGCTCCCCGGCGGGGCGCTTTCCCGGCGCTGCGGCGGCAGGTTGCACGCTGAAGGTCACCGTGACGGCGCTCGAGCCGTTGCCGGTGCGCGTCGGGCTCGGGGTGCACAGCCAGCCGTACCCGCCGGCGCCGTACCCGGTGGACTTCGTCGCACCCAAGCTCGGCGGACGGTCGAACGCCGACCGCTGCGAGTCCGGTTGCGTCGACCTGATGGTCACCGTCACCAACCCGCGCACGCACGCCGTCGTCTCGGGAGCGACCATCAGCGCCGACCTGAGCGGCGTCGTCACGAACGTGACCTCCGGCGAGCAGGCATTGTGCGAGTCCAACGAGACCGGGACCCTCGACGCGCCGTGCGGGACGCAGGTCTCCGGCGGGCCGGCGAATGCCGGGGCGCCGACGGGGCTGTCGGGACCTGAGACCGACACGGAGGGGCACGTCTTCCTGCGCTACTGGGCACCGGGCGTGATCGTGCCGACCGCCGTCACGCTGCGCGTCCTGGCGCGCACGACCTGCAGCGCAACGGCGTGCCCGGCCAGGCAGATGGTCGGCACGGCTGCCCGGACGAGGATCGGGATCGAGCCGTACCTGATCTACTCCCACACGGCCGACCTCACCGAGCAGCAGACCGACTACCTCGTCGACTACGCCGGAGGGGGCAACGTCTTCACCAAGATCCTGCAGGGGAGCAGCGCCACGCTGAGCGGCCTCAAGCTCGCCCTCGAGGTGGCGAACTTCAACGCGCTGAAGGTCGAGCATCTCGTCGAGCACCTGGAGACCCTCGAGAAGGTGGAACCGGTCGCCCTCGCGGTCGACGCCGTCGACAAGCTCAACTCGTACACCGAGCGGATGCTGATGATCGACGAGTTCCTCTACGTGAACGACCTGGTCCGCGTCGGGTTGGGAGCCGACCCGACGGAGCGGACCGCATACAGCTACGGCGGTGCGACGTTCAACAACCGGTTGACCAATCTGGGCGTCATCGCGCCGTTCGGGCTCGGCACCGCCGGGACGTGGTGGGACATCGCCACGACGCTGCGCCAGATCAAGACGGGCTCGTCGGGCATCGTCGTCGGGCGCCGCGCGATCCCCCACGACGACATCGACTACTCCGACTTCGGCCTCAAGATGTACGTCTACGAGGTGTCGACCTGCGACCCGGCGAAGGGCTACTGCGAGCCGGGGTACGTCAACGACGTCGGCAGCTCCACCGTGTTGCGTCCCGGCATCGAGCCCGAGCTGTGCTTCATCCTCGAGCTGACCTACAACGGCGACTACTTCAAGCCGTTCAAGTTCACCGTTCCCTACGACGCCATTGCGTGGACCGAGGCGCAGTGGAACCTGAAGGGGTCGATCCGCAACTGATTGGGCAGTGAGCCGACCATCTTGCTGGGGGGGCGCCCGCTTCGCGATCCGGGCAGCCGCTGCGGTCAGATGGCACCGGCCATCGCCAGCAGCCGGTCGTCGAGCGCGTGCGGGCGGCGCTCGAGGCGGGCGCGCAGCAGCGGAGCGGCCTCGTCGCTCCTGCCCGCCGCCACGAGGGCGTGGAGCAGGGTGTCCTCGACCACCTCGAGCTGAGCATGGCTCCCGCCGAGGCGCGGCAGGTCGGCGGCGAGCGGGCGCAGCAGAGCGACGGCGTCGGCGGGGCGATCCTCGACCATCGCCAGTAGCGCCCGGGCGACCGGGGCGATCAGGTCGGCGAAGGCGGGCCGCGTGTCGGCGGCAAGCCGCTCGGACACCGATGCGAGCCCGCCCGCATCCCCGGCCGCGGCCAAGGCGAGACAGGCGGAGAAGGCCATGAAGGGAAACGGCAGGGCCTCGAGGGCCGGGGCGGCGGCGGTCGCCGCTCCCGCGCCGAGCTCGGGGGCGGCGGGGGACCCCGCGAGGTGGCAGCGCCACAGCAGGCTCCCGGCGTCGATCAGCGCGTCCGGACCGATGCCCTGCTCGAAGCGGTCGAGTGCTCCCTCGAGATCACCGAGGGCCAAGGCGTGCAGCGCGCTGTGCCAGCGGAAGTGGGTCGGGTACACGACGACTGCGTGCTCGTCCGACCAGCTGTCGAGCCAGGCCATCCCTGCGGCGTGCTCGCCCGTCTCGTAGTTGACGTGGGCGACGACATGAGCCGCCGGGCCGGATCCCGGCTGGGCGCAAAGGGCGCGCTCGGCCAGGGCTCGAGCCTCGTCGTAGCGGCGCTGATCCTCGCGAACCACCGCCAGGGAGGTGTCGATGCGCCAGTTCCCGCTGTGGCGTGCTGCGTCGGCCTCGACGAGCGCGAGGGCCCGCGCCCGGTTCCCGGGCACGCCGCTCATCACAAGGCTCGAGAACCGGAAGAAGGCAGCGAGCAGGTCGTCGGGGAAGGCCTCGGTGTGCTCGACGAAGCGATCGGCGGCCGCGGCCGGGTCGTTGGCGAGCATCAGCTCCATGGCCGACAGCAGCGATTCGTCGACAGGGTCGCAAGTGAGCTGCTTGGCCGCGGCGAGCTCCGCCGCGGCCTCGGTGGGGGATCGGAAGCGAGCGGCGGCCGCCCGGACGAGGTACATCCGAGCCGAGGGCGCCTCGGCGATCGCCCGCTCGGTCTGCTCCCACAGGTCGCCGTCGAAGCGGAAGAAGGCGTCCTCGATCTCGCTCACGTCCATGTGCCGCTCCCTCCCGGATCGGGACCACCCGGCGGCCGCCTACGCGCGCCGCCTGGGCTCGTCGAAGAAGGGTAGATCGCAGCTCCCTGCGACGACGCCCGCCGTCAGCCGTGACTGCGGAACGGGCCGGCGACCTCACCGAGGAAGCGGTCGAGCACCTCGAGTCGCTTCGTTCCGGTGCCGAGGTTCCAGTCCGGCACGATGAACTCTCCGACTCCGGCGTCGACGTAGCCCTGCATCAGCTCCTGCAGCTGCGGCGCGGTCCCTGCCGCCGTGGGCATGCGCGGCGAGGCCGTCGGGAACGCGCCGTCGAGGTCGACGAGCACCTGCGCCGAGCGCCCGATCGTGGCGGCGTCACGGCCGACGGCGTCGCAGTGGCGCTCGAGCACGGCACCCTTGTAGGCGAGCACCTCGGGCGTGCCCCAGGTGTTCCACTCGTCGGCGAAACGGGCAACGATGCGCAGCGTGACGCGCTCGCCGCCACCGCCGACGAGCAGCGGCAGTCGACCCGCGGTCGCCTTCGGCTCCATCGGGGCGTCGACCAGGCGGTAGGAGCGACCCTCGAAGCTGGCTCGCGGCTCGTCCAGCAGCTGGCGGATCACGGCGCAGGCCTCGGCGAGGCGGTCGAGGCGCGTTGCGGTGTCGAAGAACTCGATGCCGTAGGCGCGGTGCTCGTTCTCCTGCCAGCCCGCACCGAGGCCGAGCACGACGCGACCGCCGCTCATCTCGTCGATGGTCGACGCCATCTTGGCGAGAACCGCCGGGTGCCGGTAGGTGTTGCCAGAGACGAGCGACCCCAGCCGGACGCGCGGCACGATCGTGGCCAGGCCGGCGAGCACGCTCCAGCACTCGAGCATCGGCCGGTCGACGGGCTCGGAGCTCGGCATGAAGTGGTCGGCGACCCAGACGCCGTCCCAGCCGGTCGAGGCGGCGTGCGCCGCAACCTCGAACAGGTCGTCCCAGCTCTGCGTGGCGGTCGGCCAAACGCTGAAGCGCACGCGACCAACTCTACCGGGCATCGCTTCGGTGCTGCACTGCCTCGGGCAGGTGGCGTCGGGTGAGGGCCGTCTCACCGAGGATCGAGCGTGAGCGACACCTGACTGGGACAAACCGTAGGCCGCGCCGACGCCCGATCGCGCCACTGCGGTGAGAAAAAGATCGCGAGAACGCCTAATACGTATCCGCTTGGCCTCGGAGGTGAAGCCGCCGTCTTCCGGCGTTCGGTGCGGTCCCCCTTGGCCGTCGCCGGCGGACGCGTACGCCGCCGATTTCGGAGCGTCGAGTCCAGTGTTGCGGTGCCCTGTCCGAGCTGACGGCGGTCCCTCAGTCCCAGCAGAGGCAGAAGGGGTGGCCGGCCGGATCCAGGTAGACCCGGAACCGATCGCCGGCGTCCTCGCCTGGCTGTGTCGCATGCTTCCTTGCGCCGAGCGCCAGCACTTCCCGCTCGACGGTGTCAACGTCGTCCACGGTCATATCGAGGTGAAACTGCTGCGGCCGCTCACCGGACGGCCAGGTCGGGGGCGCAAAGTCGTCGGCAAGCTGGAAGGCGACGCGCAGCCCGTTGACCGTTAGCACGACCCAGTCGTCAACATCGGCATCGACTTCTCCGCCAAGCACACCCACGTAAAACTCAGCTAGTGCCCGGGGATTGGGGCAGTCGATGACCACGGAGCGCATGCGAGCGAGTGGCATCACGAATCATCGTGCCACGAAACGGCCGGCGTCGTCTACCAGGCCCAAGTCTCCAGAGACTCCGTCAGCCCAGCCACCACGGCCCGCCGGAACCCGCAGTACGGAACGATCTATCGGGGCATCCACCATTCTCGGACGAATCCGACGACGTCGTCGCTGATGTCCGATGGACTTGGTCAGTCACCGTCGCGTGGACTCGATGGGTCGCTGGAATGCGCCCTGGTTCGGACAGCTCGCGCGACTCACCCGCCGCTGGCGGAGACGGTCAGCTGGAACTTCGGCGGGTGGACGACGCTCCCCGGTTCGGGAGAGACAGCGACCACGATCGAACGCTCGTCGAAAGGTGAATTGTCGATCGGCTTCGCGTCGTACCAGAGGATCCCGACTGCGGCGAGCATCTCGTCCGCCTCGTCGAGGCGCATGCCGACGATGTCCGGCACGAAGACCTGCCTTACCAGCGCCGGCAGCCTGGCACTGAATCGCCTACCGTCCCAGCGCCAGATCCGGTTGGTGATCACAGTTGGACAACACAACCCGTATCCGGCGGGCCCGTACCCAGCACCGAGCAGGTCGATCCGTCCGGGTGACGTGGTCACCATCCCCGGCTGCTCGCTTTCGGTCAGCAAGGCGAGACGCTGCAAGAGGCGGGGCCGTCTCCGGTTGGCATCGGGCACGAAAGCGAAGAGATTGGCGAAGCGGTGGTTGAAGTTGCAGCTCACGACCGCTATCGCTACGGGATCAGCGCGCCCAGCGACGCTCACCTCGGCGAGCCGGTCGACGATCACGCTCGCAAGGCTGCGATCGGCCACCTCCGGGCTGGCTGGGCAGTCGAGCCCGGGGTAGGAGAGTTGCGCCCAGTCGACGCCGGCGTAGGGGGCGGGAAGTGAGGTGAGCGGCGCGCGGAGCAGAGCCGGCCGGCCATCCCCGGCGATGCTCGCCGCCACGGCACCCGCCGAAGCGCTGCAAGCGGCGGCGAGCGCGAGGAGAGCCAAACGACGGCCGAGGCGCCGACGTGGTCGGTCCAGGCTGAACTGATCGACTCCGAGGCGAGCCGCCACCACGACCTCGACGTAGGGGTCGCGATTGCGGTGAGGCCAGCACGGAGGGCTCGCGTTCTGTCGCTGGTTGGGCGTCGAAGGGGCGTAGCGTCGCGGGCCCGCGATCGCCGACTCCACGCTGGCGCCGAGCCAATCCGTTGGCACCGAATGTGCGCGCCACAGCCGGCGATCGGGACGGTTCGGGACTGCGCCCCTTCGGTGCCCGGGGAGGGTGCCCCAGGACGTGCGGCTCTACACTCCCGTTCATGGAACGCCTCCCGGTGCGTCCGCTGGGCAACTCGGGCATCGACGTCTCGGTGCTCGCACTCGGCTCGTGGCGGACGTACGAGCGAATCTCGCGCGAGCAAGGGTTGAGTGTGATGCTGGCGGCGAAGGAGTGCGGCGTCACGTTCCTCGACGACGCGCGGTACAACGACGAGACAGGTTTGGCGCCGATGGAGACCGGCTACTCGGAGGTGGTCTTCGGCGAGCTCTTTCGCGCGGCCGGTTGGAGACGCGACCAGACGGTCGTCGCCAACAAGCTCTGGTGGGAGTTCTGGCCTGAGCAGTCGGCGTCCGAGGAGCTCGAAGGCTCGCTACGACGGATGGGGTTCGACTACGTCGACCTCGTCTACTCGTGGTCCGCTCCGGAAGGGCCGCCGATCGCGGAGATCGTCGCTGCGGTCGGCGAGCTGATCGCGTCGGGCAAGACGCGGGCGTGGGGGACCGGAAACTGGGACCCGGCAGAGCACAGCCAGGCGGCCGCGATCGCAATGGAACTCGGCGTGCCTCCGCCGTGCGCGGCGCAACTTCCCTACAACGTCGCGCTTCGCGAATACGTCGGGAGCCAGCCCGTGAGCGATGCGCTCGACCGGTCAGGCGCCAGCGTAGTGGCGTCGTTCGGGCTCGCCGGCGGCGTGTTGAGTGGGAAGTACGACGATCCGGCCACCGCCGGTCGGATGCGCGAGCTCCTGGACGATCCCGACCTTGAGCCGAGCTTACGCGTCGTGCCGACACTGCGTGCGCTCGCTGCCGAGCTCGATACCACGCCGGCCGCGCTAGCGATTGCGTTTGCTCTGGCGAACGAGCGTGTGTCGAGCGTGCTCTTCGGCGCGACGACGGTCGCACAGGTAGCCGAGAACATCGCGGCGGCGGACCTACTGGCGCGTTCGACAGGTACGCAGTTGGATCGTCTACGCTCAACCTGAATCGCGTCCAGGCTGAGACCGATACGCGCAACGCGGCATCTGCCCGCGTACTGGAGAAGCTCGGGTTTGTGCGTGAAGGGACGTTGCGGGAAGACTGCGTCGTGAACGGCGAGGTCTCTGACTCGTGGGTCTACGGGCTGATCAGGCGGGAGTGGCGGCCGTCGCCCGAGCCGGTTCCCGCCCGCTGAGTCTCGCTCGCGAGGCGTCGCCCGGCATCCTCGTGCACTCGCAGAGCAGCCACAGCGCAGGCGGGGCAGGGCGCAGCCAAGCGCCGAGTGATGCACGCGATATCTGGATTGTTTGGCGGTCGCGAGCAGCCATGCCCGCGCCGGCGCAGCGACCGAGAGGAGCCCATCAGCTCGCCGCCATGGCCACCACTCGTCCGAGGACGCGCGCGCTGGGCGTGGCGGCGTAGCGCGCGGCATCACCGAATGCCTGGACGTGGCCGTCCGCCCTGGCGAGCCAATAGCCCTTGCCGTCGGGCGTCGCCGCCATCGCCACGACCGGTGAGTGCAGGATGACGTGCTGCGGCCCGCGCTCGACCTGCGCGTCCCCGAACGCCTCGACGCGGCCGTCGGCGGCGGCAAGCCAATAGCCCTTGCCGTCGGGAGTCGCCGCCATCGCCACGATGGGACCGGTGGCGGCCGGTCCAATACGGCGATCGAGGCGAGCGTCCCCGTGGGCGACGACCTTGCCGCTCGCGCTCGCCAACCAGTAACCCTTGCCGTCGGGCGTGGCGACGATCGCCACCACCTTGGCGGCCGGGGTCCCTCCGCGGGGGGCTTCGAGCCGAGCATCGCCGTAGGCGTAGACGTCGCCGTTCTCCGTGACGAGCCAGTAGCCCTTCCCGTCGGGCGTCGCGGCCATCGCCTCGACCAGCCCGGCGATCCGGCCGCGCGATCGAGCCGCGTACAGGTGCGCGTCGCCGGCGGCGCGTACCTTGCCGCTCGAGCTGGCGACCCAGTAACCCTCGCCGTCGGGCGTGGCGGCGATCGCCGCTACCGGCGCGCCGCTCCTGACAACGCGGACAGGTCGAGGTCCTCGCGCCGCGCCGAGCCGTGCTACTCGACCGTCGGGCGCGACGACCCACAGCGCCGAGCCGACGAGCGAATGTGGGGCGGCAGCGCTCGACGGCGCCGGCGCCGTGGTCTGCGGCCCAGCAGGCGACGAGCTGGCTGCTCCGCTGCCTGCTCCGCCGGCCGAGCCAGCCGAGGATGCCCCCGTCGGCGTGGCGCTCGCCCCAGAGGCGGAGGGCGCGGCGAGCACGGTGTTCAACGGAAGGCTTGTCGCCGAATTACCGATCGAGAGGAGGTAGTCGCCGGGCAGCGGGGCGAGGCTGCCGGAGAGATCGGCTTCGAAGGCACGAAGCGGCAACACCATGCTGGCGGTGGCCGTGGTGCCTGCTGCGAGGTCGACGCTGGCGAAGGCGGCCAGCTGCTCGGGTGGCTCGCCCGAACCGCTCGGAAAGCTCAGGTAGGCCTCGACGACGTCCTGGCCCGCGTTGGCGCCGACGTTGGACACGCTGACCGTGGCGTCGTAGCCGCCGTTCACCGGCACGATGCGCAGGTCCGAGATGGAGAAGCTCGTGTAGGAGAGCCCGTATCCGAAGGGGAACGACATCGGCGTGCCGGTCGCCAGGTAGCCGCGGTAGCCGATGTCGAGCCCGGAGTCGAAGGAGACGACACCGCTGTTTCCGGGCCAGGACGAAGTCGAGGAGAACGGCTGGGCCGCCTGAGCTACCGGGAAGGTCACAGGGAGCCGCCCGGTCGGGTCGACTTGCCCGTCGAGCACGGCGGCGATCGCGTTGCCGTCTTCTTCACCTGGGTACCACGCCTCGAGGACCGCGGCGACCTGGCCCAGCCAGGGCGTGAGCACCGGGCCGCCGGTGTTCAGCACGACGACCGTTCGCGGGTTGGCCGCCGCGACGGCGCTGATCAGCGCGTTCTGGTAGCCGGGCAGGTCGAGGTTCTGGCGATCCGAACCTTCGCTCTCGGCGTCGCAGGCGAAGACGATCGGCACGAGGGCCTGTTGCGCTGCAGAGACGGCGGAGGCGATCGCGTCGCTCACGTCGTCGATGCTCACCACGGGCTGGTTCGCCACGTGGGAGAACCAGCCCAGGTCGAAGCTGACGGTCGTGCCCGCCTGCAGCTGCAACGTCGTCGAGGTCGTCAGCTCGTTCTGCAGCCCGGAGGCCGAGAGCACGCTTGCCCCGTTGGCCGAGAGGAAGGCGTCTCCGTCGCTCGTCAGCCACAGCGCGTACGTGCCCGTCGCCGGCGCGGTGAAGCTCGCCGTAGCGGTGTTCCAGCCGGGGCCGGAGAGCGGCTGGGTTGCCGTGTCGTCCTGCGGCGTCACCGTGATTGCCGGCATGGTGGTGCTCGTCGGCGGCAGCGTCGTGCTCGTCGCCGACGCCGGCGTCGTGGTGACCGGAGCGGTCGTCGTGGTCGTGCTGCTCGACCCGCCAAGCGCCGTCGTGGTCGCGATGGTCGTCGCCGGCAGCGTGGAGCTCGTCGTCGACGCCTGCGTCGTGGTGACCGGAGCGGTCGTCGTGGTCGTGCTGCTCGACCCGCCAAGCGCCGTCGTGGTCGTCGTCGAGCTAGTTGTCGAGCTCGTCGTCGAGCTGCCCGGCGGTGGCGTGGCCGCTGGGTTCGGTGGTTCCGCCGCCGCGCAGGTGCTCGCCGGGGGAGCGGACGAGGACGATCCGAAGAGCACCGTCGGGAGCGCCGACGCCGTGGCCGGGTCGTAGGCGACTCGGGCCGGCCCGAGCTCGCTCTCGAGAGCCTGCAGTGGGGTGACAACGAAGGGCGCCTTCACCTGGGCGCTTCCGCCTCCGGTCGTCGTCGCCCCTGTCGAGGCGTCAGTGCCGATGACCGCGACGCTCGGCCCCGAGCTGCCCGCCGCAAGCGGCAGCACCGCCGAGGCATCCTTCAGAAGGACGATCGACTGCTCGGCGACCTGCAAGGCCACGGCAGTGTCGGCTGGCGTGACGACGTCGTCGCCGATCGCGCCGGTAGGCGGGTTGTCGATGAGGCCGAAAGCGAACTCTTCGCTCAGCACTCGCTGCACGGCGTCATCGAGCCGACTCATCGGCAGTTGCCCGTCGGCGACCGCCGCGCCAAGCGCGGCGGCCGCAGAGGGCTTGATCATGTCGAGGCCGGCCTGGAACGCGGCGACCGGGTCGCTCACCGAGCCGAGGTCGGAGCGCACGAACCCGCCGAAGCCACTCAAGCCTTTCAGCTCACTGAGCACGGCTTGGTCCTGGCACGTCGGAGTCTCGTTGATCGCTCCGAACGCGCACATCACCGCCGCCGCCCCGCCTTGGGTGACGGCGGCCTCGAAGGGCTCGTCGTAGACCTCCTCGAGGGCGCGCACGCTCATGTCCTGATCGAGCGAGATGCGGTCGGTCTCCTGCGTATAGGCGGTGTAGTGCTTGATCTCTGAGAGCGTCCCCTCGGCCTGGATGCCCTGCACCTCGTCGGTGCCGAGCACCGAGGCGAGCAGCGGGTCCTCACCGAGGGTCTCGAAGCTGCGCCCCGATTCCGGGACGCGCACGAGGTTCAGGTCCGGGGCCTGTACGACGTCGATCCCCTGCCCCCGCGCCTCGGTGCCGAGGACCTGGCCGTAGTCGGTGCCGAGCAGCGGCTGGAATGTCGCCGCCAGCGCGATCGGCGCCGGGAGCTGTGTGACGCCGGTGTCGCCGGACGCCAGCCCGGCCGGGCCGTCCTGCAGCGTGAGTGCAGGGATGCACAGCGACGGCACGCCGGTGTCGATGTTCTCGTATCCGTTTGCCGAGCCGAGGTCGACGATACCGAGCTTCTCGTTGGTGGTCATCTGGGCGATGACCTGATCGGCGAGCTGCTCTGGGGTGTACTGCTGCGCCGCTTGGGAGCTCGCCCAGGGACAGGCGGCCGCCTGGGCCGGCCGTGCCGAGCTCACCTCTGCGCGTCGACCGCCCGTGACGAAGGCTGTGCTTCCCTGAGTTCGTTCGCCTCCCGAAGCCGCACGTGCGAAGGCTCCCGCCCCAGCCGCGGCGAGCAGGAGGGCGACGAGAGCGAGGCCCGCGAGGCGGGAACCGGCGGAGACGCGCTGCGGCTCGACAGCGACCTCCGATCTTCGTTCCTTCGAGTTCGTCGTCGCTATGTCAGTAGGACGCGAGCCGGGATCGGAGAGTCGTTCGACCATTGAGGTCGATCCCGATGAGGAGTCGGGCCGTGTCCCTTTGGAGCCCCTGAGCAAGGCGAGGCCGAAAGCGGCGGGCAGGATCAACACGGTGCGCAAACGCCCCGTTACGACTCGAACAGGGCCACCCCGAGATTCTCTCGTGACTCCACGCAACACGAACTAGATGCTCGCCGTGGCGAGCGTGGCGGTCCAGTGCCGGCGGCCACCTTCACGCCTCACGAAACCGGGCACCGCACTCAACATCTGACCACGATATATGTGGGCAACTTGAGCTTCAATTCCGGGCAATTATCGACGGATCTCGGTATATGACGTTCCTGCTCGAGCCGCTTGCCGGCTTCCTTTCCCAACAACACCGCTGCTGGGCTTCGATCACCCGCCGCGATCGCTGAAGGGCAGGCCCGCTGGGCGTACCCGCCACCTCGACGACCACGACGACGACCACCGTGGCGCCGACGGCGACGACGACGCCTGAGAGCAAGGGAGTAGTGCCGGTGCCAGTCTCCTGCTGGCGGGCGCCCTGCGTCGGGTCGCTACAGCTGAGCGAGCGGGTGATCGTGCACGCCCGCGAGGATCACAAGCGCGTCTCGGAGCGTGAGACCGTCCTTTTGGCGAAGGGCGAGTTCTCGATCCGCAGTGCCCGCAGCACCACGGTGAAGCTGAGCCTCACGGCGGCGGGGCGCCCGTTGCTCGCCCACATTCGCACACACCCGCGGCGCCTCATCCTGCAGCGGGTTGTCGACGGCATCGAGACGACGAGCACGCTCCTCGTCACCTGACGGGCGTCGCGATCAAGGCCAAGAACGAGCGCGGTCCCGATGCAACAAGTCCAATGTGCCGAGGGTCATCTCCCGAACCTGACCCCGTAAGCCGGGGATGCGCCCGATCAGATGGTGATGTGTAGGCGGCCGGCCACGCACCTGCCTCATCTTGGTAGGCAGGATGCACGGCGCGAGCTGGAAGATCCGTTCGGCGGTCCGCACCCACTCCCGTCAAGCGGGCTGCCGGCCACCCTGAACGGCAAAGATCGTCCGCAGGGGAGGCCGGCACGCCGTCCAGGCTGGGCCGAGCCGGACACTCGGCCTGTCTGCCGTGAAGTGACTGTTCCTCACGCCTCACAGGGGGGTGAGGGCGGCGCGGGCGTGACGGGTTTCGTAATCGGAAGCGGCGTCCAGGAGTGCCGCCCTGCAGTCTCCGTTGTACGACGATCCGTGCATGATGGCGAGCGTGCTCGGGCTGAGCTCGGCGAGGCGGCGAATGGTAGGTGCCGTGTGGGGGGTGAGGCACGTCGCCCCGAACATGTCCTCAGCTTGGCCAGCTGCCCCGACGATGTCGTTGGCGGTGAGCGCAGGCCCATTACCGACCTGGGTCAGGAGGTCGCCACAGAGCAGGGTCGCCGTGGCCTCCTCGTAGAGTACGTGCGCATCCCACCCGTGGGGGACGTGGGGAGTATCGAGGCTGCGGACCTGCTTGCCGCCAAGGTCGAGGACCTCGCCGTCGGCGAGGGGGCGCGGAGGCCGGTCGGCCAGGTCCGCGATCGAGGTCATGCATCCGACGACGGTGTGGGCGACCGTAGCAGCGGGCGAAGCGACGAGCCACTGGTTCATGGCCCCGCACTCGTCGGCCTCGAGGTGGCCGAACGTGACCCAACGGATGCGGTCGAGGGGCAGAACTGTCGCGACGGCTTCGGCGACGGAGCTGAACATTGCCCGCGGGCCGGCGTGGAACAGGAGGGGTTGCTCGGCGTCGAGGAGGAACTGGTTGAAGGTGAATCCGGTCAGGCCAATGTCGGGAACGAAGGTCGAGAGACGGTAGATGCCGTCAGAGATCTCGGTGATGGTGGTGTCCATTGCGGTGGGCTCCTTCTCGGCAGGGTCAGAGTGGTTTTCTTGACAGGATCAGGGTGGGCGCGACTCCTTGGTGCCGCCCCCGGCCCTTCAAAGGCTAATGCGGGGGGTGGGAATATCGTGACGAGCCCCCGATCCCGCCAACACGCAGGATCACTCGGCCTTTGGTCGGAGAGGCGGCTCGGGGGCCGACGCCGCCCCGGTGCCGCTGTCGGGCGTGAACCTGCGGACGGCAGGCGTTGCGCTCATCCCGAAGGTTCCGATCATCCGTTCGGATCGAATCGTTGACGTGCGGCCCAGTCCTCGGCACGAACACCGACACACGGGGCGACTACTTGGTCGGAGGCTGGAGAGGATGTCGATCACGCCGTGATGCCGTCACCGCTCATCCGCGACCGCGAAATCGAAAGTAGAACGCGCCGAACAGGAGGACGATGCCGACATTGGCTGCAAGCCGCTCCCAAAACCATGTCTTGTCCCTAAAAAACAGGACATCCACACCCACCACGACAGCGACCATGGCGAGGGCGTACACCACGCTGACTGCTGGGTTGCGCATCTGTCGCTTCCTCCCAGGCAAGGTATCGCTCACGAACCGAATCTTGACACGGGCCGTCGGCGTGTGCCGGTTCAGCGCGGTGAGCCTTCCCTCGAGAACGGCGATCTCACCAGCACGCAGTGCTCGGTGGCCGAGAGGTCGAGTGAGCCACCCCGTGGCGGCAGCGCGCGCGGGGACCGCGTCCGTTCTTTGCGTCGCGGCGGGCACAAGCGGACCGTTGTTCGGAGCGTCGTTTGGCGGCGATGGAACGGCCAGAGCAGGCGGCTGCAGTCTGCCAGTGCCGCGTCAGGCAACGTTTGCCTCGTTGTGCTGATACACCGTCCTGCCAACATTGCCGCGTGCCCCGAGTGCGCGCCGAGAACGGCAAGGCCCGAGGTCCGCGAGCGGTCGACCTCCTCATCGCGGCCGCCGCCTGCGCCGCTGACCTTCCCCTCTACACCCAGAACCCCGAGAATAACCGCGGTCTCGCCGGCGTCGTCGAGGTGATCCGCCTTTGACCTGAGCCCTCAGTGCGGCGGCGCGGCGAGGCCCGCTGGTGCGGGCCCGACGAAGCAGCGCAGAACCGCCCCGGCGTGCCACCCGCCGTTCCCGGCGGGGATGACGACGGTGCCGACGGGTCGCCATCCGGCGCGTTCGTAGAGCCGTACCGCCCGCGAGGGTTGATCGACGGTGTCGAGCACCGGCCACAGGCCGCGCTCGTGAGACGCCGCTACGGCGGTGGCGAGCAGCAATCGTCCGATCCCCGCACCTTCGTGTGCCGGGTCGACGACGAGTCGTTTGACCACCGACAGGCGCTCGGCAGGGATCCCGAGAGCCTCCGACCACGTCTTCGCTGCCCGGTCGCCGGTCGCCGTTGCGGTCGCGACGTGGCCGACGACCGCGCCACCCCGCACGGCGACTGACGACGTCGAGAACGGCGAAGGCGCCTGCGCGCCCGTCAACCATCCGGCGGGATCGTCGGGGAGTGCCTGCGGGTAGTTGCGTAGCTCGTGCGTACGTTCGACGATCGCAGCGAGCGCCGGCAGATCCACCTCGTCGCGTGTCCGGACCGCGACGTGGTCTGCAGCCCGTACGTCTCGATCCGCCACCTCAGTCGTCGGCCACCGCCGGGCGGTCCTCCTCCTGGGGGCTCTCCGCCGGACCGTCCTCTAGCGGACCGTCCTCTGCCGGACCGTCTTCTGGCGCCGGCGGGATGCCCGGCATCGTGCCCGTCTCGAGCAGCTGCCGGAAACCGAGCTCGTCGAGCACGGGGATGCCGAGCGATTCGGCCTTGGTCAGCTTGGCCGCGCCGGGTTCGCTGCCGGCCACCACCGCGAAGGTCTTGGCCGAGACCGACCCCGGCGACTTCCCGCCACGGGCGAGGACGGCCGCCTCGGCCTCCTCGCGGCTGAAGCCTTCGAGCGTCCCGGTGATCACGACCGAACGACCGGCGAGCACCTGCCGCACGCGCTGCTCGCCGGCGGCACGCGAACCTTCGAGGCTTACGCCGGCGGCGCGCAACCGCTCGACGAGCGCCCGGTTCTCCTCCTGGGCGAAGAAGGCGACGAGGCTCGTCGCGATCGTCGGACCGACACCCTCGACGGCGGCCAGCTCGGCCTCGCTCGCGTCCATCAGCTCATCGAGCGAGGCGAAGCTGCGTGCCAGCGTCGTGGCGATCGTCGATCCGACGTGCTCGATCGACAGCCCGACGAGCAGCCGCGCCAGCCCTCTCGAGCGGGAGGCGTCGACCGCGGCGACGAGGTTGGCCGCCGAGATCTTGGCGTAGCCCTCGAGCCCGAGCAGCTGCTCGACGGTCAGCGCGTAGATGTCGCCGACGTCGCGCAGCAGGCCCGCTCCCACGAGCTGGTAGACGCGCTGCTCGCCGAGCCCCTCGATGTCCATCGCCCCCCGCGAGGCGAAGTGCGCCAGGCGCTGGACGCGTTGCGCCGGGCACTCCTGGCTGTTCAGGCACAGCGTTGCCGCCTCGCCCTCGAGGCGCACGAGCGGCTGACCGCACGACGGGCAGGTCTTCGGGAACACCCACGCGACGCTGTCCTCGGGGCGGTTGGCCAGCACCGGGCCGACGACCTCGGGGATGACGTCGCCGGCCTTGCGCACGATCACGGTGTCGCCGGGGCGGACGTCCTTCAGCCGCACCTGGTCCTCGTTGTGCAGCGTGGCAAGCGACACGGTCGAGCCGGCGACGACCACCGGCCGCAACCTGGCGAAGGGCGTCGCCCGCCCGGTGCGGCCGATCGAGACCATGATGTCCTCGAGCAGCGTCGTGCGTTCCTCGGGCGGGAACTTGAAGGCGATCGCCCAACGCGGGGCGTGCGAGGTGGCGCCGATGGCGCGCTGCAGCGCCAGGTCGTCGAGCTTGACCACGACGCCGTCGATCTCGTAGTCGAGGTCGTGGCGGTGGTGCAGCCAGTGCTCGCAGAATTCGTTCACCGCCTCGAGGCTCTCGACGAGTCGGGCCTCGGGGTTGACGGGCAAGCCGGCCCGGCGGATCAGCTCGAGCGAGTCGGAGTGGCTGTGCAGGGCCGACCCGCCCGGGCCGGCGATCCCCCCGTCGACCTCGCCGATCTGGTAGCCCCAGAAAGCGAGGGGCCGGGTGGCGGTGACCTTGGGATCCTTCTGGCGCAGCGACCCCGCGGCGGAGTTGCGCGGGTTGGCGAACGGGGCTTCGCCGGCGGCGACGCGCCGTTCGTTGAGGCGCTCGAACTCCGACACCGGGAGATAGATCTCGCCGCGCACCTCGAGCACGTCGGGCGTGTCCTCGGTGGCGAAAGCGAGCTGCTCGGGGACGTCGCGCACCGTGCGCACGTTCTCGGTGACGTCCTCACCCACAGCGCCGTCGCCGCGCGTCGCCGCCTGCACGAGGCGCCCGCGCTCGTAGCGGATCGACATCGCCAGGCCGTCGATCTTGGGCTCGCAGACGAAGCGCAACGCGGCGCTCGCCGGCGGGGCGGTGGCCTCGGTTCGCGCCGCGTCCTCGGTCGGTCCTGCCGCGCCGTCCGTTGTTGCGACGCCGTTCGAGACGACGCTTGCCACGAGGCGGAGGAGGCGCTGCTCCCAGGCGGAGAGCTCCTCGGGGGTGAAGGCGTTGTCGAGGCTCATCATCCGCACCGCGTGGCGCACCGGGGCGAACAGGGTCGACGGGGGCGCACCGACGGGACGGTCGGGAACGGCGAGATCGGGATGCTGCTCCTCGATGGTGCGCAGCTCGCGCACGAGCGCGTCGTACTCCGCGTCGGCGATCTCGGGCGCGTCGTCCTGGAAGTAGCGGGCCGAGTGATAGGCGATCTGCTCGCGCAGCTGCTCCGCCCGTTGCGCCGGCGCGAGATCGTCCGCAGCGTCCAGCTCGGGCGCGAGCGCCTCGCCGGGCGCGAGATCGTCCGCAGCATCCGGCTCGGGCGCGAGCACCTCGCGGGACGCGTCGCCGGTCACAGCAGCTCCTGCGCCGTCACCGCCATCGACGGCGCGGTCGACGGCGCCGTCGCCACGCCCGCCGGCGCCGAGCCGGTGTCAGCGCGCTCGGCGACGCGCGAGGCGGCGTCGGGCGGCTCGGCGATCCCGGAGCCAACGACCTCGTCGCCGCGATAGAGCGCGACGAGCTGGCCGGGTGCGACGCGCCGGCCGGGCATGGCGAAGCGCACGCCTTCCTGCGTCAGCACCGCCGGGCGGGCGGCGCCGTGGGCGCTGCACTGGGCGAGCACGGGATCGCCGGGGGCGAGCGGGCTCGTCGCCCAGGTGCGCGCCCCGAGCACGACCCGATCGGTCTCGAGGTCCTCGGCCCCGCCGGCGTACACGGTGCGAGCGGCGACGTCGACCGCCACCGCGAATCGGCGCTCGCCGGTAGCGGCGCCGAGGCCACGCCGCTGGCCGACGGTCACCAGCTCGACGGCAGGTACGGTCCCGAGCAGCGCCCCGCTGCGGGCGTCGACCACCCGGCCGGGGTGCAGCTCGATGCGATCGGCGAGGAAGGCGCTGCGGCCCGCCCCCGGCGTGCGCGAGGCGACGAAGCAGACATCCTGGCTCTCGGGCTTGTCCGCGGTCCGCAGCCGGCGCGCGGGCTGCGATCGCGCGCACCTCGTGCTTGGTCAGCTCGCCGACGGGGAGGAGCACCTGCTCGAGGACAACCGGGCCGAGCACGGCGAGCACGTAGGACTGGTCCTTGCGCGGATCGCGCCCGCGCCGCAGCGACGTCGCCCCGGTTGCCGGGTCGCGGACGACGCGGGCGTGATGGCCCGTGGCGATCGCGTCGAAGCCGAGCCGGCGAGCTCGGGCGAGGAAGCTGTCGAACTTGAGGTGGCGGTTGCACTCCACGCACGGGTTGGGGGTGCGCCCGGCGGCGTGCGCGCCGGCATAGGGGGAGACCACGGTGCGCTCGAAGGCCTGCGTGAAGTTGTAGACGTGGTGCTCGATCCCGAGCTCGTCGGCGACGCGCCGCGCGTCGCTCACGTCGGCGAGCGAGCAGCATCCCGAGTCGCCGCTGCCGCCCCACAGCTTCATCGTCGCCCCGGTGACCTCGTGGCCCTGCTCGAGCAGCAGCGCAGCCGCGACCGAGCTGTCGACGCCACCGGACATCGCCACGAGCACCCGCACGGCGCCCATTCTCCCCGCTGGCGCGCCTGCTCCTGTCCGCGTGCGCCGGCGGCGTCCCGTGTCAGCGTGCCGCCGGCAACGAGGTCAGGCGAAGCGCACCGGCGACCAGCGCTGGCCGCCGTCGGTCGTGACGAGCATCGTGTTGCGCCCGCCACCCGGGCCGGTGACGATCGCCGCGCCCTGCTCGGGGGTGGTGAAGCCGAGCTCGAGCCAGCTCGAGCCGGCGGCGCGGTAGACCTGCTGCCAGGTGGAGCCGCCGTTGAAGCTCATCTCGAGGACGGCGGCGACAGCGCTCGGCGAGCTGAGGTCGGCGCCCACGGCCACGGTCGCGGTACCGGTGGCCGCGACGGCCCCCGCCTGGGTGGCCGGGACGAGGTGGCTCGGCCCGAAGCTGGAGCCGCCGTCGCTCGAGGTGAGCACGTCGACGGTGACCTTCGGCCCGGTGAACACGCCCTCGGTGCAGACGGCGACGACCCGGCTCGCACTGGCGGCGGAGATCATCGCCGGGCCGCCGGCGCGGCACACGGCGGCTGCCAGCTCGCCCACCTCCCGCTCGCCTCCCGGCGGGCACCGCTGACGACGACGCGGTCGTCCTGCACGAACCAGCCGGCGCTGCCGTGCAGGGCGAATTCGCCCGTCGGGATCGGCCCGGCCCCGAGCTCGAACGGACCGCCGGTCTGCACCCAGGCGTCACGGGTCACCGGTGAGGAGAAGATCCGCAGCGACGGGCCGATCTGCAGCGCCGCTTGCGCGGCGCCGCCGGCGGCCTCGATGTCCTCGATGCCGGGCGGGTACTGGCCGCGCACCGGGAAGTGGATCACCGACCAGCGCGCGCCGCCGTCGTGGGTCGAGTACGCCTCGACGGAGGTCTGCCCGGGCAGCGTCGAGAAGACCCAGCCGTCGTCGGCGTCGGCGAAGCGCACCCGCATCGGCGGGCTGTCCGCCGGCTCGGGAGCGATCGGCGGCGCCGGGACGCGCTCCCAGCTGGCGCCCGCGTCGCTGGTCCGTAGCAGCGCCGTGCAGCGCTTCGTGCCGCACGGCACCGTCCCGAGCACCCAGCCCTGAGATGTCGACGCGTACGTGAGCGAGACCGGCGAGAAGCCCGCCGGCACTGCGGTCACGCCGGGGCGCGCGGCGCGGGCGGTGCCCGGGCGAGCGCCGGTGGCCGCCGCGGCAGCGCCACCGGCCGTGAGCGGCCCTGTCAGCGCCGCAGCGCCCAGCGCCAGCGCAGCCAGCGGCGCGGCGAGGTATCGGTGTCGGTGTCGGTAGTGCATGAATTCCCCCCGCTTCGTTGCGCTCCGGCGCCGTTGCGGGCGGGCGACGGCGAGCCGGCGGTCGCCGGCGAACGGTGAGGTTATGTCGCGCCAGGCGCAATGTGAGGGCAGGTCGTCTCCGGACGGCGCGACGGTGATCGGCAGCTCAGCGCGTGGGCGCGGCGGCAGAGACGAGGCGCTCGGCGGCCTGCGGGACGATCTCGATCGCACGGGCGACCTCGGTCGCCGTCGTCGTCGCCCCGAGCGTGAGGCGCAGCGCTCCCCGGGCGTGGGAGGCGTCCAGTCCCATCGCAGCGAGCACGTGGCTCGGCTCGGTCGCGCCGCTCGAGCAGGACGACCCGGTCGACGCGGCGATCCCGGCGTCGTCGAGGAGGTAGCACAGCTCCTCGCCCTCGACGCCGTCGAAGAGCAGGTGGCAGTTGCCGGCGACGCGCAGGGCGCGCGGTGCCGGCTCGCTCGCCGACGGGCAGGCGGCGAGCAGCCCGTCGGCGAGCCGGTCGCGCAGCGCCGTGACGCGGGCGACGTTGGCGGCGCGCTCGCGCGCGGTCTCGGCCGCCGCGGCAGCCATCCCGGCGATCCCGGCGACGTTCTGCGTCCCCGGCCGGATGCCGCCTTCCTGGCCCCCGCCGTGCACGAGCGGCACGATCCGGCCGCCTGCGGGGCGACGCACGACGAGCGCGCCGGTGCCCTTCGGTCCGCCGAACTTGTGGGCGCTCACGGTGACGAGGTCGCAGCCGGCCGCCAGCGCGGCCACGTCGAGCCACGGGAAGGCGTGCACCGCGTCGGTGTGCACGAGCGCCTCCGGCGCCAGTTCGTGCACCAGCGCCACGATCGGGGGCAGGTCCTGGATCACCCCGGTCTCGTTGTTGGCGAGCATCACCGACACGAGCGCGACGTCGCCCCGGCGGTGCTCGAGGGCGTGGGCGAGGCGCTCGAGGGGCACCCGGCCCGTTGCGTCGACCGCGAGCACGTCGCCTCCGACGAGCTTGCAGGGCTCGAGCACCGCCTTGTGCTCGGTGGCGCTCACCAGCACGGCGCCTTGTCGGGCGGCGTCGTCGCCGGTTCCCGGCGCCCCGCCCCGCGCCGCTCCGAGCACGGCGAGGTTGTCCGCCTCGGTCCCCCCGGAAGTGAAGACGATCTCGCCGGGCTCGCAACCGAGGGCGGCGGCGAGGACGTCGCGTGCGTCGTCGAGCGCCCGGCGCGCCCGGCGCGCCGGCGCATGCAGTCCGGACGGGTTGGCGAACTCGTGGGTGAGGAAGGGCAGCATCGCCTCGAGCGCGACGGGCGACAGCGGCGTCGTCGAGGCGTGGTCGAGGTAGATCGTGGGCGCGTGCGCGGCCCGAGCGTACCCGTCGCTCACCTGCGCGTCTGCCGTCAGCTCGAGGCGCTGGCGGTCGGAGCGGACGCAGGCCTGGCCTGGTAGCAGGCGGCGGAGTTCTCGGCGACCGGTGCGATGTCCGTCGGCGGCGCGCCGCTCGTCAGCTTCGCCACGGCCGGGGAGAGGCCGGATCCGAAGCTCGTCGGTGGCTGGTGGCCGCGCAGCTCGGCGGCGAAGAATTGCGAGGTCACGCTCTGCACGGCGGAGAAGGCAGCCGGGGCCGAGCCGGTATAGGGCGGCAGGTGGGCGACCCCGAACAGCTGCAGGAACCAGCTGTGCGGGTCGTCGATGAAGTGGTCGAGCAGCACCGAATTTTCCGGCGGATTGCACGAGTCGCTGTCGCTCTGAGTGACGAGCAGCGGCGGGTCGGCGGCCTCGTGACTGTAGGTGTTGCCGTCGCCGTACAGCTCCTCGCCGGACATCGCTGCCACGGCGCGGTAGGGCAGGCCGGCGGCGAGCGGCCGGTAGGTCGAGCCGTAGACGAGCGCAGCCGCGACCGTCGCGCCGTCGGACTGCCCGGCGAGCCCGATCGCCGCGGTGGCGAGCAGTCCCTTCACCAGGGGACATGCGACGCTGCGGCCCTCGGCCGCGGCGAGCGTCTGGCGTGTCACGAAGGCCACGTCGCCGGGCTGATTGACGATGTCGCCCTCGGCGGTGTCGATGCTGTGCTCCTCGGCGATCACCGCCGGGTTGGTGTCGGGGAAGATCGGCGAGACGACGACGAAGCCGGCGCGCACCCAGCCGTCGAGCAGGTCCTTGTAGGTGTCCGGAGCGGTGTCGTAGCCCTCGGCGAAGACGATCCAGGGGTGCGGCGTGCGGCTCGCCGGGCGCGCTCCCGGTTCTCCGCCGTGGTGCTGCCGCCCGCCGCCGGATACCGGATCTCGGTCACGAGCGTCCGGCCGGGAACGGCGCTCGAGGTGGCGTAGTTCTCCGTCGACGCGGCGTGATCGACGAAGGTGCAGTCGGAGATGCCCACGGTCGAGACCGGCGGCTTCTTCGGGCGTCTCCGCGCGCTCGTCAGATGCGAGCCGGATCCCGTCGTCTGGCTGGCTGCCGGGCGGTGCACCTCCCGCACCACGACGAGTGCAACGAACCCGAGAATGGCAAGGGCGAGGAGGACCCCGAGGCGGGGCGGCCGGCGCGCCGGACCGTTCGGTCCCGGTCCCCTGCGATTGCTGCCGCCCCCGCCGCCCCCGCCGCCCTCCTCGCCGCGATCGCCGGGCGGGCCTCCCGGCGGCGCGCCCGATGCGCGGCGGGCTCCTCCCTGGCGACTGCTGCGGGCCGGCGGCGGGCCGGTTCGCGCCCCGTTCGGGCCACCGCTCGCCGCTGCCGGGCGGGCTGCCCGGTCCCCTCTCGCAGGCCGGTCGGGCACAGCCGGCTCCCTGGTCTGGCCGGCGATGTGGCCAGCCGCCGGGCGGCCCTGTCGACCGCTCGACGTGCCCCGCCCGGTCCTGCGCGGCGCCTGGCGAGCCGGTGGCGCCTGGCGAGCCGGTGGCGCCTGGCGAGCGGGCGGCGCCTGGCGAGCGGGTGGCGCCTGGCGAGCGGGTGGCGCCAGCAGGCGGTCGCGCAGCGGCTGGAGCTCGCTCGGCGGCGCCGGGAAGCGCAACAGGACCGGCTCGGGGCGCGGCTCGCCGTTGCGGGGATCTCGGCTCACCCGGCCCAGGGTACCTGGGCCACTGTGCCCGGCGCCCGCCAGCGGGCGACTCTGGTCAGCCGGGTTGAACGATCATCACGGCGAGAGCAGCCACGAACAGCAGCGACGTGATCGCTGCGCCGCGCTCGACGCGCGCGCACACCCGGGCCAGCGCCGTGGAGACGGGCGCCGAGCCGGGCTCTGCGACCTGCGCAACGCCGGCGGCGAGGGCTGCCTGGATGCTGCGCTCGCCGGGCCACACCACCGCCGACGCGACGCCTGCTGCGGCGACCCAGATCGTCAGGCCGATCCAGGGGTAGGGCCGACCGGCATCCTGGCCGTGGCCGAGGGCAAGCAGGGTGCCGCCGAGGAGCGGCACGAGGAGCAGGGCGCGGGCCGCCCAGTTGACTCCCGGCCGAAAGTACCGGCGCAGGCGCTCGGCGTCGGCGGGGCTCGCCCCGCGCCCGAGGGCGGAGGCGTACCACCCCGTGAGCGCGAGCGCGCCAAAGCCGGCGAGGCCGCTCGCCACGTGGAGTGCGAGCACGACGTCGTAGAGTGGAGTGTTCACGCTGACACGTCCAGGTCGCAGGTCGGTACTAACCTGGGGTGCACGGTAGGACAGACCGGTCCGGCGCGGCCTGACGCGCGCCGTGTGTTTCCAGAGAGGGGGAAGCGGCTGCGATGAACCAGCTCCGACTGGATCCCCTGTCGGGTCGCTGGGTCGCCGTTGCCCGTGACCGGGCCGACAGGGGCGGATCGGTGTTCGTGCCACGCCAGGTGCCTGCGGTCCTCGAGTCGCGTGCCACCTGCCCGTTCTGTCCGGGCAACGAGGACGCGACCCCGCCGGCGCTCGAGACCTACGGCAGCGAGGGCCAATGGCTCGTCCGCGTCGTGCCGAACCGCTACCCCGCCTTCGAGGGCACCCAGCCGTTCGTGCTCGACCACCGCGGCCCGGTGTTCACCGAGGCGCCGGCGAGCGGCATCCACGAGGTGCTCGTCTTCTCGCCCGACCACGACCTCTCGTGGGCGTCCTTCAGCCCGCTGCAGTGCGAGCTCGTGATGTTCGCCATCCGCGACCGGGTCGAGGAGCACCAGAGCACACCGGGCCTGCGCTACTAGCCAGGTGATCGTCAACTGCCGGCCGGGAAGCCGGGGCCTCGATCGAGCACCCGCACGGCCAGCTGCTCGGCATCCCCTTCGTGCCCCGAGAGCTCGTCGACGAGCAGGGCAGCTTCGCCCGCTTCGCCGGCGGCTGCCTGCTCTGCACCGCAGCGGCAGCCGAGGAGCGTGCCGGCTACCGCATCGTGCACGCGACGGCCGAGACGCGTCACGTTCGCGCCCGTACTGGAGCGGGTCGCCCTACGAGCTGCTTGATCGTGCCGCGCACCCACGAGGCGCACCTCGAGCGCTCGCGGGCCGTCGCTGTTGACCGGCGTCGGCGGCGCGATCAGCACGGTGCTCGCCGCGCTTGCGCACCCAGCTCGGGGACATCGCCTACAACCTCGTGTTCCACTCCGCCCCCTACCGCGCCAACGGCCCCTACCACTGGCACGTGCACGTGCTGCCGAAGCTGACGACCCGCGCCGGCTTCGAGCTCGGCACGGGCGTCTACGTCAACGTCGTGCCGCCCGAGCTGGCGGCCGAGGAGCTGCGCGCCGCGGTCGAGGTCGACAGCGGCGCGGCCGTCGGTCAGACGGCCGCCGGCGCCGCCTCGTAGCGGCGCACCCGTAGCTCGACGAGCGCGGCGAGCAGCGCCGCGCCGAGCGCGGCGTCGGTCGGCAGCAGCCCGGCGGTGCGCTCGACGGCGTGGTACCCGGCGAGGAAGGCCTCGCGGTTGCGCTCCACCCAGGCCGCGGCGAGGTCGAGCGCGGCGAGCTCCTCCGACGCCGGCCGGCTCGCCACGGCCTCGAGCGCGACCTCCCGCAACGCGAAGCACATGTCGGCGAGGTCCTCGAGCGGGCTGCCGTTGCGCAACGCCAGCGAGCCGGCGGTCACCTCCGCTCCGTAGAGCGGGTCGTCCCCGAAGCCGGAGACGAGCCAGCCCGCCTCCGAGCGCATCACCCGCCGCAAGTGGTAGTCGCCGTGCAGGCGGATGCGGCTGCCGAGGCCGGCGGCGCGGCAGCGCCCCGACCGCGCCGGCGAGCGGCCCGAGCCGTCCGGCGAGCTCGCGCCCGTCGGCCGGCTCCTCGCCGAAGGCGTTGACGCAGCGCGACGTGCAGGCGCGCCGTCGTCGTGCCGAGCCGGCGCATCTCGGCGGCGAGGTCCCCACCGGCGCTGCCGCGACCCGCGTCGCCTCCTCGCTCGGCTCGGCCGCGGTGGCGGGCCCGGCGGAGGGCGCCGCGGCAGTCGCGGTGGCAGGCCCGGCGGAGGACGCGGTGGCGGTCGGACTCCTGCTCGGCGGCGTGGGCGAGCAGGTCGCGCAGCGAGGTGCAGCGCGAGCGCGCGGCCTTCGAGGCCGTTGGCGAGGAACTCGCGCACGAGCGCGAGGTCGAAGCCGCCGGCGTGCCAGCGGGCGACGGGCGCGAGCGATGGCGTTGAACCCGACGTCGTCGAGGCGGAAGAGCAGCTCGACCTCGGGGCGCGTGCCCGGCTCGAGGACGCGGTAGCACTTCATGAACAGGCGCTCGTCGAACACGAGCGAGGCGTGGCGAGACGAGCGAGTTCACCGGGCGCACCCGCTCGGCGCTCGCTCGGCGCCGGCCGTCACGACCTCGAGCAGGCGCACGGCGAGCTCGTCGTCGGCGAGCGCGTCGTAGACGACGACCTCGGTCGCCGCCGTCGTGCGACGGCCCGAGCAGCGACGCCCTCGCGCGCCGCGCAGCACGCTCGCCGCTTCGGTCGCCGGCCGCCAGCCGACGAGCACCTGGAAGCGCTGCGCGCCCGCCGGCGAGGAGCAGGCGGCCCAGCCCGCAGGCAGGCCGGCGAGCGGCTCCAGCTCGACGAGTCCGGCGCGCCCGGCTCGCGGGCTGCGGCGGCCGCGGCCAGCCGTGCAGCCGCGGTACCACGGCTGGCGCTCGAGGAACGGCACGGCGAGCGCCCCGAGGGCGGCCTCGGTCGAGCGGCATCTCAGCGCGCTCCCGAGCTCGAGCCAGTAGAAGCCGTGCGGGCCGAGCGTGACGCGGTACGGCTCGTCGCCGATCCGCGGGAACGCGGCCCGCCCGAGCAGCTCGACGGGGGCGACGCCCTCGCCAGCGGCCAGGCTCACCTCGCAGGCCTGGGCGAAGCGGCTCAGGTTGTTCACGCAGAGCGACCGGGACGCTCCGCCGTGGATCCCGGCTTGCCGCGCGCGCACGTAGGCGAGCACCGAGGGGTTGTCCGCCGGCAGCACCTCGAGCTCGCCGGTGGCGAAGACCGGGTACTGGCGCCGCACCGCGAGCATGCGCTGCAGCCAGTGCAGGAACGAGGAGGGGTCGCGCAGCTCGGCCTCGACGTTGACCGCCTGGTAGCCGTAGACGGGGTCCATCACCGGCGGCAGGTACAGCTGGGCGAAGTCGGCGCTGGAGAATCCGCCGTTGCGGTCGGGGGTCCACTGCATCGGGGTGCGCACCGCGTCGCGGTCGCCGAGGTAGATGTTGTCGCCCATCAGGATCTCGTCGCCGTAGTAGAGGACCGGGCGCCCGGCAGCGACAGCAAGAGCGCGTGCAGCAGCTCGGCGACGCCGTCGGTCGTTGTCGACGAGGGGCGCGAGCCGCCGGCGGATGCCGAGGTTCTTGCGCATCCGCGGGTCGCGGGCGTACTCGCGTACATGTAGTCGCGCTCGTCGTCGGTGACCATCTCGAGGGTCAGCTCGTCGTGGTTGCGCAGGAAGATCCCCCACTGGCAGCCCGCGCGGGAGCGTCGGGCGTCTGGGCGAGGATCTCGGTGATCGGGAAGCGCTGCTCGCGCCGCACCGCCATGAACATGCGCGGCATGAGCGGGAAGTGGAAGCACATGTGGCACTCGTCGCCGTCGCCGAAGTAGTCGACGACGTCGGCCGGCCACTGGTTGACCTCGGCGAGCAGCACCCGGCCCGGGTACGTCGCTGTCGATCTCGGCGCGCAGCCGCTTCAAGAACCCGTGCGTCTCGGGGAGGTTCTCGCACGTTGGTGCCCTCGCGCTCGAACAGGTAGGCGGCGGCGTCGAGGCGGAAGCCGTCGAGGCCGACGTCGAGCCAGAAGCGCACGACGTCGAGCATCGCCTCGGCGACGTCGGGATTGGCGTAGTTGAGGTCCGGCTGGTGGCTGAAGAACCGGTGCCAGTAGAACTGCTGGCGCCCGGGGTCCCAGGTCCAGTTGGACGGCTCGGTGTCGACGAAGATCACCCGCACGTCGGCGTAGCGCTGGTCGTCGTCGCTCCACACGTACCAGTCGGCCTTGGGGTTGTCGCGCGACGAGCGCGACTCGAGGAACCACGGGTGCTGGTCGCTCGTGTGGTTGATCACGAGATCCGCGATCACCCGGATGCCGAGGCGGTGGGCTTCGGCGACCAGGTGGCGCACGTCGTCGACCGTGCCGCACTCGGGCGCGACGTCGCACAGAGCCGCTGACGTCGTAGCCGCCGTCGCGCAGCGGGGAGGGATAGAACGGCAGCATCCAGATGCAGTCGATACCCAGCCACGCCAGGTAGTCCGAGCGTCGCCGTGAGCCCCGCCAGGTCGCCGACCCCATCGCCGTTGGAGTCCTGAAAGCCGCGCACGAGGACCTCGTAGAGCACCGCCCTGCGGTACCACTCGGGGTCGTCGTCCAGGCGGTGGCGGTCGGCGAGCTGGTCGGCCGCCCATGCTCCGATCACCCGGGCCGCCGCTGCGCCGCTCGGGCTCGGGCCGGTCGCGCCGGTCACGAGGGCGCTCCGCGCTGCTCGCCGCTCATCGCCGGGACCCTACCCGGGCGCCCCGTGCCCCGGCGGGAGCGAGCAGGCCTCGACGCGGCGCACGTCGGCACCGAGCGCAACGAGCTTGCCCGCCAGATCCTCGTACCCCCGGTCGACGTGCTCGCCGCCGGCGACGAAGGTCTCGCCCTCGGCGACGAGGCCGGCGAGCACGAGCGCTGCGCCGGCGCGGATGTCCGGCGCGCGCACCGGCGCTCCGGAGAGGCGCGGCACGCCGCGCACGACGGCGTGGTGGCCCTCGGTGCGGATGTCGGCGCCCATCCTGCACAGCTCGTCGACGTAGCGGAAGCGCCCGGCGTAGATGTTCTCCGTGACGATCGCCACGCCCGAGGCGACCGCGAGCATGGACATCAGCATCGGCTTGTAGTCGGTGGCGACGCCGGGATAGGGCAGCGTTGCGAAGTCCACCGAGGCGAGCCGCCCTTCGCAGCCGGCGTGGATCCCGCCGATCAGCGCCTCGATCCGAAGCCCCATCAGCGACAGCTTCTCGAGGGTCATGTCCATGTGCGCGGCCTGCGCCCCGAGCACGGTCACCTCGCCGCCCGCCAGGCCGACCGCGGCGAGGTAGGTGGCCGCCTCGATGCGGTCCGCCACGGTGCAGTGCTCAGCCGGGTGCAGCTCGTCCACGCCCTCGATCTCGACACGCGCCGGTGCCGGCGCCGTCGATGCGGGCACCCATCGCCACGAGCAGCGCGGCGAGGTCCTGCACCTCCGGCTCGCGCGCCGCGTTCTCGATCACGGTGGTCCCCTTGGCGAGCGTGGCCGCCATGAGCACGTTGTCGGTGGCGGTGTGGCTCGGGTACTCGAGCACGATGCGCCGGCCGACGAGACGGTCGCAGCGGCCCTCGACGTAGCCGTGCTCGACGCTCAGCTCGGCGCCGAGCTCGCCGAGCGCCCGCAGGTGGATGTCGATCGGGCGCTGGCCGAAGTCGTCGCCGCCGGGCATCGAGACGCGCGCCGAGCCGTGGCGGGCGAGCAGCGGCCCGAGCACGACGACCGAGGCGCGCAGCCGCTCGACGAGGTCGTAGGGCGCGACCGGTGTGCAGCGTTCCGGCGTCTCGATGCGCAACGCGGCGTCCGCGTCGCGGACGACCCGCGCCCCGATCGCCTCGAGCACGTCGGACATGGCCGCGACGTCGGCGATGCGCGGCACGTTGCGCAGCGTCGTCGTGCCCTGCGTCAAGAGGGCTGCAGCCATCAGCTTGAGCGCGGAATTCTTCGCCCCCTGCAGCGCCACTGTGCCGGCGAGCGGCCCCGACGGACGGACGAGGAAGGCGCTCACCGGGCCGACACCCTACTGCCGGCCGGCAGGCCCGGGAGGGAGCGCGGCGGGTGCCGGGCGCCGGCACGCGCTCGGGGGCGCCACGGTGGCCTGACCGTGCGGGGCGGGTAACGTCACGGGCGTGCCGCCCGGACCGCCGCCGGACCGCAACCTGGCGATGGAGCTCGTCCGGGTCACCGAGGCCGCGGCGATCGCGGCGAGCCGCTGGATGGGTCGCGGCGACAAGAACGGCGCAGACGGCGCGGCCGTCGACGCGATGCGGCGCGTCCTCTCCACCGTCTCGATGGACGGCCTCGTCGTGATCGGCGAGGGCGAGAAGGACGCGGCGCCGATGCTGTTCAACGGCGAGCGGATCGGCGACGGGACGCCGCCTGAGGTCGATATCGCCGTGGACCCGATCGACGGCACCACGCCGACGGCCTTCGGCCGGGGTGGCGCCCTCTCGGTGATCGCGGCTCGCCGAGCGCGGGGCGATGTTCAACCCGGGCAAGGTCGTCTACATGTCCAAGGTGGCGGTCGGGCCGGAGGCCGCGGGCAGGGTCTCGATCGAGGCCACGCCGGCGGAGAACCTGCGTGAAGTGGCCCGCGCCAAGCAGTGCTCGGTGAGCGACGTCACGGCCATCGTCCTCGACCGGCCGCGGCACGAGGAGCTGATCGAGGAGATCCGCTCCGCCGGGGCGCGCGTCCGGCTGATCCTCGACGGCGACATCGCCGGAGCGCTGGCGACTGCGTGGCCCGAATCCGCTGCCGACATCCTGATGGGCGTCGGCGGTACGCCGGAGGGCGTGATCACCGCGGCGGCGCTGAAGGCGATGGGCGGGGAGATCGAGGGCAAGCTGTACTTCCGCGACGAGGGCGAGCGGGAGTCGGCCGTCGCCGCCGGCTACGACGTCGACGCCGTGCTCACCATCGACGACCTCGTGGCGGGCGACAACGCCTTCTTCTCCGCCACCGGGATCACCGACGGCGAGCTGCTGCGCGGCGTGCGCTACACCGGCATGGGCACCACGACGCAGTCGCTCTTGATGCGTAGCCGCACGGGCACGGTGCGTTTCGTCTCGGCCACGCACCGCCGGGCCAAGCTCGCCCAGTTCGACCTGCTCGGCCCGGACTGACCCGCCCCCGCCGGCCTCGGGCGGGCGCCGCGGGCGCGGTCCGTGCCCTCACTTCCCCCGTTGGCAACACTGCCACCTCCCCGTGGCCACACCGCACCGCCCCGTTAGCAACACTGCGCACTTCAACCTCACCTGCAACGGGTAGCGTGATGCACCAATGGCCACGATCACGGACCAGGTGGGCCGGGTCCTCGGGGGTCGCTATCGCCTCGAGGAAGGGATCGGGACGGGCACGTCGGCCTACGTCTACGCCGGCACCGACCTCGTCCTGCTGCGGCGCGTCGCGGTCAAGGTGCTGCAACCCGGTCTCGGCTCCGACGAGGGGTTCCTGCGCCGCTTCCGCGCCGAGGCCCAGGCCGCGGCGGCGCTCGACCATCCCAACGTCCTGACGGTCCTCGACTGGGGCCAGGACCCCGACGGCGCCTTCCTCGTGCTCGAGCACCTCGCCGGAGGGAGCGTGCGCGACCTGCTCGACGGAGGGGCGCGACTCGACCACGCGCAGGCGGCCCGGATCGGCGCCGAGGCGGCGCACGGCCTCGCCTACGCCCATCGGCGCGGCCTCGTGCACCGCGACATCAAGCCGGCGAACCTCATGCTCGACGAGGACGGCCACGTGCGGATCGCCGACTTCGGCCTGGCGCGCGCCCTTGCCGAGGCGGCCTGGACCGAGCCCCTCGGAGCGGTGCTCGGGACGGCTCGCTACGCCTCGCCCGAGCAGGCCGAGGGCAGGCCGCTCGACGACCGTTCCGACGTCTACTCGCTGGCCCTCGTGCTCTACGAGTGCCTGGTCGGGCGGGTCCCGTTCGCCGCCGACACGACGTTGTCGACGTTGATGGCCCGCGTCGGCGCCTCGCTGCCGCGTGCCCCGAGCTCGGCCCGCTCGCCCCCGTGCTCGCCCAGGCGGCGATCGCCGAGCCGATGGCCCGCCTCGATGCTGCCGAGCTCGCCGTCGAGCTCGAGCTGGTGCGGCGCGCGCTCCGCCTCCCGAGCCGCTGCCACTCCCCGGCGGTCGGGCGCGGCTGGCGCCCGACGTCGCTCACCGACCGGACGAGCCGGCGGCGAGCGAGAGGCCCCACAGGTCGAGCTCCGAGACCGCTGCCCGGCGAGCCGCCGGCGCCCGGCCTGCGGTCCCCGCGACGGTCGCAGCCTCGCCGGCCGAGCCACGCCGGCGGCGCCGCCGGCGAGGTGCGCTCGCACGAAGCCGGGTCGCGCTCGTCCTGCTCGCGCTCGTCGTGCTCGCGGCCGGCGGAGCTGTCGCCTACGAGCGGCTCGTCCTCGAGGGCCACGTCGTGCCGGCCCTGTCCGGCCGTACCGTCGCCGCAGCCCGCCGGATCGCCGCCTCCCACGACCTGAGCGTGCGGGTGCAGGGGAGCCGGTACTCGGCGAGCGCGGCGCGCGGCGCGGTCGTCGGGCAGTCGCCCCCGGCCGGGGCGCACCTGCACGCCGGCGCCCTGGTCTCCCTCGAGCTGTCGCTCGGCCACGCTCCCGTCGCCGTGCCGACCGGCCTGGTCGGCGAGCGCGGCCCGGCGGCGGCAGGAGAGCTGCGACGCGACCACTTCGTGCTGCGCCTCACGACGAGCTACGACGGCACTGTCGCCGCCGGCCGCGTCGCCCGGGTCGTGCCACCGTTGGGGAGGTTGCCCTACCACGCGACCGTGCGGCTGGTCATCTCCCGTGGCGCGGCACCCGTGACCATCCCGCAGATCCCCGCCGGCTCGGGGTTCGCGGAGACCGAGCGCACGCTCGCCGCGCTGCACCTGCGTCCGCTCGAGCGGCTGGCCTGGTCGCCGACCTTCGCCGCCGGAGAGGTGCTCTCGGTGACACCGCCCCCGGGAACAGCGCGGGTGCGCGCCGGAACGGCGGTCACCGTCGTGGTCTCCCGCGGGGCAGCCCCGGTGACGATCCCGCAGGTCGCCAGCGGCGCGAGCTGGTCGCAGTACGGCGACGAGCTGGTTGCGCTGCGCCTCGATCCGGTGGAGCAGCTCGAGTACTCCGACAGCGTCCCTTCGGGCCAGATCGTCTCCGTCACGCCGGCGCCGGGCACGGCCGGTGTCCCGGCCGGATCGACCGTCGAGGTCGTCGTCTCGCGCGGCCCGGTCCTCGTCGCCGTCCCCACCGTCGCCGGCGACAGCATCGCCGCAGCGGTCGCCGCGATCGAGGCCCAGGGGCTCAGCGTCTCGGAGCAGATCGGCCCCCCGTTCGCCACCAAGGCGACGACCACCGTCCCCGCGCCGGGCTCCGACGTGCGCGAGGGGACCTCGGTCACGCTCTACGTCGCCTGAGCGCGCCCCGCCTCGAGCGCGCCCGCCGGGCGCGCCCGCCTCGGCTCGCCCGCGTGAGGCCGCCCGCCCGGGGCGCCGGTGGCAACTGGCAGCGCCGGAGCGCAGGTGCGACGATCTGCGCCGGGCCGGCGGCGAGGCGCGACGGCGAGCCCCGAAGGACGTCGTGGGATCGCTCGACGGGCGGGTAGCCATCGTCACGGGGGCGGGCCGGGGGCTCGGGCGGGCTCACGCGCTGCTGCTCGCCGCCGAAGGGGCGAGCGTCGTGGTCAACGACCTCGGCAGCGCCATCGACGGCAGCGGGGCGGACCCGAGCGCGGCAGCGGCGGTCGCCGAAGAGATCCGTTCCTCGGGCGGCAGCGCGGTGGCCTGCGACGCGGACTGCGCCGACTGGGACGGAGGGCAGCGCCTGGTCCAGCTGGCCCTCGACACCTTCGGCGACTTGCACGTGCTGGTCAACAACGCAGGCATCCTGCGTGACCGAGCGCTCGTCAACATGGAGGAGCGCGACTGGGACGAGGTCGTGCGCGTCCACCTGAAAGGGCATTTCGTTCCGACCCGGCACGCTGCGGCCTACTGGCGGCGCACGTCGCGCTCGGGTCGCAGCGCCCGTGCGAGCGTCGTCAACACGACCTCGACGTCGGGCCTGGCGGGCAATCCGGGCCAGAGCCACTACGGGACGGCGAAGGCGGGGATCGCCACCTTCACCGTCATCCTCGCCCAGGAGCTGTATCACTACGGCGTCCGGGTGAACGCCATCACCCCTTCGGCGCGGACACGGATGACCGAGACGGCTCCGGGCCTCTCCCAGCTCGTGCAGCCTCCGGCGGACCCGGACGCCTTCGACAGCTGGGACCCCGCCAACGTCTCGCCGCTCGTCGCCTACCTGGCCACGCAGGACTGCACCGCCACAGGTCGCGTCTTCGCCGCCTGGGGCGGTTCGGTCCAGCTGTTCGAGCCGTGGCGCCTCGGCGGCTCGATCGAGAAGAAGGGACGCTGGACGATCGCCGAGCTCGCCGACGCGATCCCGCCGCTGTTGGACTGAGCGGCTCAGGCCGTGATCGAGCGGACCTGCTCGAGCATCTTCTGCTGCAGCGGCCCGGGTGGCTGCGCCTGGAAGCGCAGCAGCTTGGCCATGTCGCCCTCCACCTGGATGCGGCCGCCCATGAAGGCCTGCAGCGCGACGTCACCGTTGCCGTCGACGAGGATCGCCTTGGCATCGGCGTAACCCAGGGTCACCTTCACGTCGGGGTCGGCGAGGTGGCCGAGGTCGACGACCCACTCGCCGGCCGAGGTGTCGAGATGGGCGTCGAGGCGCCCCGACTCGAAGGGGACGTCGCGCACGACGAGGTTCATCCGGATCCCCTCGAGCGGCGGCTCGGCCTCGGCGAGGTGCTCGGCCTGGATCTCCCGTGCCGACTGCACCCAGCCGGGGCTCAGAAACGCGTGCGTGGCCATCGCCTCTACGATACGGCCATGGCTGCTCCTGCCCCCGGCGACGCGCGTGGCGTGTCGCCGGGCGCGCCTGCCACCGGCGCGCCCGGGGCGCGACCGGCGCTTTCTCCGCCTGCGAGGGCCCGGCCGGGGTGCTCGTGCTGCACGGGCTCACGGCGACGGTGGCGAGTGTCCGGCCCCTCGCCGACGCGCTCGCCGATGCCGGCTTCTCCGTCGAGGCTCCCCTGCTCCCGGGCCACGGCACGAGTCCCGAGGACCTCGAGCGCACCACGTTCGGCGACTGGCTGGCCGCCGCCGATGCCTCGTTCGAGTCGCTCAGCGCGCGCACCGACGAGACCGTCGTTGCCGGCCACTCGCTCGGCGGCACGCTGGCGCTGGCGCTCGCGCTCACGCACGCCGCGGTGGCCGGCCTCGTGCTCGTCAACCCCTTCGTCGAGCCGCCGGCCCCGTCGGCGCTCGAGATGCTGCGCGCCGCCGAGCGGTCGGGCCGGCGGTTGCTGCCGGCGATCGCCGGCGACGTCGCCAAGCCCGGCGTCGTCGAGCCGGCCTACGACGCCGTGCCGGTGAGCTCGCTGCTCAGCCTGTTCGAGGCGGCGGGCGACCTGGCCCCTCGACTCGGCGAGGTGACCTGCCCCGTCCTGCTGATGACGAGCAGGGTGGACCACGTCGTGCCTACCAGCCACGGCGACTTCCTGGCCGGAGCACTCTCCGGCCCCGTGGAGCGCGTCGTGCTCGAGCGCAGCCGCCACGTCGCCACGCTCGACCTCGACGCGAGCCGAGCTCGAGCACCGCGCCGTCGCCTTTGTCCAGAAGTGCTGCGCCTGAGGTGGCGGGCGACGAGACGACGAGTGACGGGGTTGTGAGCGACCCCGGGCCGGGCGGCGCCGGGCCTGCCGCCGCTGGCTCGCCGGCAGCGGGCGCGATCACGGTCGAGCAGACGGCCTACGTCGCCCGGCTCGCCCGGCTCGAGCTCGCCGATGACGAGCTCGAGCGGTTCGCCGGCGAGCTCTCGGCGATCCTCGAGCACGTCGATGCGGTACGCCGGCTCGACACCGCCGCGGTGCCGCCGATGGCGCACGTCGTCGAGCTGCGCAACGTGCTGCGAGCCGACGAGCCCCGCCCGTGCCTGCCGCGCGAGGAGGTCCTCGCCGCCGCGCCGCAGGTCGAGGCCAACCGCTTCCGGGTGCCGCGGATCATCGGCGAGGAGCCGTGAGCCCCGTGGGCGGCGGCGACGGGAGGGTGGTTCAGGGCGCCGCGGCCATTGCCGCGGCGGTGCGCTCGGGCGAGCTGCGGGCGAGCGAGCTCCTCGAGTCGACGCTCGCCGCGATCGAGGCCGCCGATCCCGACCTGCACGCGTTCAACTGCGTGACCGCCGACGCAGCGCGCCGCTCGGCCGCGGCTGTCGACGCTCTCGTCGCCTCGGGCGGCGACCCGGGGCCGCTCGCCGGCGTGCCGGTGGCGCTGAAGGACAACCTGTGCACCCACGGGGTCCCGACCACCTGCTCGTCGCGCATCCTCGCCGGCTGGCGCCCGCCCTACGACGCGACCGTCGTGCGCCGGCTTGCCACTGCGGGCGCGGTCGTCGTCGGCAAGACCAACCTCGACGAGTTCGCGATGGGGTCGTCCACGGAGAACTCCGCCTACGGCCCGACGCGCAACCCCTGGGACCTCTCCCGGGTGCCGGGGGGCTCCTCGGGCGGCAGCGCCGTCGCGGTCGCCGCCGGGCTCGTCCCGCTCGCCCTCGGCTCGGACACGGGCGGCTCGATCCGCCAGCCCGCGGCCTTGTGCGGCGTGGTCGGGCTGAAGCCGACCTACGGCCTCGTCTCGCGCTACGGCCTCGTCGCCTTCGCCAGCTCGCTCGACCAGATCGGGCCGTTCTCGCTCACGGTCGCCGACGCCGCGCTCGCCCTCGAGGTGATCGGCGGCCACGACCCCGCAGACTCCACGTCGCTGCCGCTCGATCCTCCGCAGCTGCTCGGAGGCCTCGCCGCGGGCGTGGCGGGGATGCGCGTCGGCCTCGTCGAGGACTTCCTCGCCGACGCTGCGCCGTCCTGCGCCGGCGCGGCCGAGCGCGCCGCCGCGGTGCTGCGCGACGCCGGAGCGGTCGTCGAGGACGTGAAGATCCCCGAGCTGATGCTCGGCCTGTCGGCGTACTACCTGATCGCCCCCGCCGAGGCGTCCTCCAACCTCGCCCGCTACGACGGCGTGCGCTACGGCCTTCGCGTCGACGCGCCCGACGTCGAGACGATGAACGCTCGCACCCGCGCCGCCGGCTTCGGCGCCGAGGTGAAGCGGCGCATCATGCTCGGCACCTACGTCCTCTCGGCGGGGTACTACGACGCCTACTACGGGCAGGCGCAGCGGGTGCGCACCCTCGTCGCCCGGGCCTTCGACGCCGCCTACGAGCGCTTCGACGTGCTGCTGGCCCCCGCCACGCCCTCGGTCGCCTTCCCGCTCGGAGCGAAGACCGCCGACCCGCTCGAGATGTACCTCTCGGACCTGTTCACGATCCCGTCCAACCTCGCCGGGCACCCTGCGATGAGCGTGCCCTTCGCGCTCGGCGAGGAGGGCCTGCCCGTCGGGGTGCAGGTGCTGGCGCCGGCGCTCGGCGAGCGCGACATGCTGCCGCGCCGCGCAGGTCCTCGAATCGGCGGCCGACCCCGCCGGGCGCGCGCCGGTGCGGGTCGGGGACGAAGGTGACCGGACCGGACGTGAGCGGCTCGCCGGCGACGGGTGCGGCGGTGACTGGCTCGCCCGTGCCGGGTTGGGAGGTCGTCGTCGGGCTCGAGGTGCACTGCGAGCTGGCGACCGCGACGAAGCTGTTCTGCTGCTGTGCCAACGCCTTCGGCGACGAGCCGAACACCAACATCTGCCCGGTCTGCCTCGGGCTACCCGGCTCGCTGCCGGTGCTGAACGAGCGGGCGGTCGAGCTGGCGATCCGGATCGGCACGGCGCTGCACTGCGACGTGCGGCCCTCGCTGTTCCACCGCAAGAACTACTTCTATCCCGACATGCCGAAGGACTACCAGGTCAGCCAGTACGACGAGCCGATCAACGTCGGCGGCGCGCTCGGAGCTGCCCGACGGCTCGGTGGTGGGCATCGTGCGCGCCCACATGGAGGAGGACACCGGCAAGACCACCCACGCGGGAGGGGCCGGGCGCATCCACGGGGCGGAGTACTCCCTCGTCGACTACAACCGCGCCGGCGTGCCGCTCGTCGAGATCGTCTCGGCGCCCGACATCCGCTCCTCCGAGCAGGCGCGTTCCTACGTCGAGGAGCTGCGCTCGCATCCTCGTCGCCACGGGATCCTCCGACGGACGGATGGAGGAGGGCTCGATGCGCGTCGACGCCAACGTCTCGGTGCGCCCCGCCGGCTCGCAGGAATTCGGCACCCGATGTGAGGTGAAGAACCTCAACTCGTTGCGCTCGCTCGGGCGGGCGATCGAGTACGAGGCGCAGCGCCAGGTGGCGCTGCTCGAGGCGGGCGAACGCGTCGCCCAGGAGACGCGGCACTGGGACGAGGACGCCGGGCGGACCTCGTCGATGCGCTCCAAGGAAGAGGCGTACGACTACCGCTACTTCCCCGAGCCCGATCTCGTCCGCCTCGTCCCTGCGCCCGAGCAGGTGCAGGCCGCCGCCCGTTCCTATGGAATGCTGCCGGCGCAACGGCGCGCCCGGCTGTACGCAGCCCTCGCCCCAGAGGACGGCGCTGGCACCGGGCCTGCTGCGGCGGGCGAGCCGGCTTCCGCGGGCGCCGGCGCCGACGAGGCCCTCGCCCAGCAGGTGGCGACGGCGGTCGAGCTCGGGCTCGACGACCTCGTCAGCGCGGCGATCGAGCTCGGCGCCGAGCCGCGCCTGGCGCTGGCGCGCAGCGCCAACGAGGCGGCCCGCGACCCCGCCGCGGCGCGCGAGCTGCAAGCGGAGGTGTTCGCCGAGCTGATCGGGCTCGAGGCGTCGGGCCAGCTCTCGGCGACCCAGGCGAAGACCGTGCTCGCCGAGCTGCTCTCCGGCGGCGGGTCGCCGCGCGAGATCGCCGCCCGCCTCGGCTACGAGGCGCTCGATGCCTCGTCGCTCGACACGGTGCTCGATGCCGTCGTCGCGGCCAACGACGGCGAGTGGCAGCGCTATCTCGCCGGCGACGACAAGGTCGTGCAGTTCCTGCTCGGGCAGGTGATGAAAGCGAGCAAGGGACGCGCCAACGGCAAGGCCGTGGCAGCCGCCTTCGCCGCCCGCCGCGCTGCACAGCGCTGAGCGCGCGCCTGCCAATGGGCAGGTTGCGCCATCGACAACCATTCCACCTGCGTGTGAGAATGCGCGGGTGAGCGACGAATGGCTCGACGGCGTCTCACGTCACGATCCCTATTCCGGCCCGAAGGCCGTCCCCGCCAGAGCGTCGGGCACGGCTGGCGTGGTCGCCGGCGATCGCTCTGCGCCGCTCGATCCAGCCGAGCGCAACGCTCCGATGCCTCCCGAGCACGACGTGTTCATCAGCGTGTCGCCGCGGCGGCGTGCCGGCCGCCGGCGGGTGCACGCCGCCAGGTGGTGGCGCATCGGGGCGTCGGGCAAAGCGTCGCGCTGAGCGGCAGCACTCCTTACTGCATTCCCGCTGCGCCTACTGCATTCCCGCTGCGCTCCCCCGGTAGGCGGGCGCGCGGCGCTCCCCGGCGACAGCTTGCAGCTCGTAGATCGTCTCGCCGTGCGCCGGGCGTGGGAGTGGCAGCCGCGCCGGCACCGCGGCGAGCCGTGGGGTCAGGCTCGTCGAGCCGCGCAGCTGCCATGACCGGATCGTGTCCCAGTCGGCGCCCATCAGCGGCCAGGCGTCGCCGGCGACCATCTCGACGAGGCAGAGCCGGCGGGGCCGCCCGCTGCGGTTCGGGGCGGAGCCGTGCAGCAACCGGGCGTGGTGCAGCGTGATGGAGCCTGCCGGCGCCTCGAGGGCCACTGCTGCGGACTCGTCGACGAGCTCGGGGTCGACCGAGCCGACGAAGACTCCGCCCGTGTGGTGGTCGAGCACCGGCCCGTGGTGGCTGCCGGGGACGACGAGCAGGCAGCCGTTGTCGAGGGCCATGTCGTCGATCGGGATGCCGACCGCCAGCAGGTCGTCGTTGGTGTGCGGATAGAAGGCCCAGTCCTGGTGCCAGCCGACCGGGCTGCCGACCTCGGCGTCCTTCACGTTGAGCTTGGTGCTCTGCCTGCGGATGTCCGGCCCGATCAGGCTCTCGACGAGGTCGAGCAGCTCCGGCTTGCGCATCACCGCGTCATAGGCGGCGCTGAGCTTCATCGGGTCCTTGATCCGGCGGACCCGGGGCGTCGCCGGCGTGTGCGACGGCTCGAGGTCGTAGACCGCGCCGCCCTGCTCGACGAAGGCGGCATCGGCGAGCCACGAGTCGGCCACCTCGCGAAGCGATGCGATCTCGACCGCCGACAGCACGCCGGGGACGACGAGGTAGCCGTCGCGCCGGTATCGCTCGACGTCTGCCGCAGCGAGCATGCATGTCCCCCCGTCGCCGACGCCGGTCTCGACCGGCGAGCCTCGCCGGCTCCCAGCCTAGCCTGGGCCACCGGCGGCGCCCCAGGCGCCCGCAGGGAGTGGGCGGGCATGCGCGCCGCAGGTAGGGTCGGGGCCGCTGCCGCCGGAGCGGCCGGCGGCGCGGAGCGAGACGAGGTAACCGTGCTGCCCACCCGTGCCCTCGGCAAGACCGGCTACGAGATCACCCGCGTCGGGCTCGGGGCGTGGGCTATGGGCGGCGGCGGCTGGGCCTTCGGCTGGGGCCCGCAGGACGACCGGTCCTCGGTCGAGGCGACCTTGCACGCCGTCGAGCTCGGGATCAACTGGGTCGACACCGCGGCGGTCTACGGCTACGGGCACTCCGAGGAGGTGGTCGGCGCGGCGCTGCGCAGCCTCCCGGAGGCGGACCGCCCGTTCGTCTTCACCAAGTGTGGTGTCGTCCCCAACCCGGCGGGCCTGATGGAGCCGGGGCTGCGCGTCGGCGAGGCCGCATCCTTGCGCCGTGACCTCGAGGGCAGCCTGCGCCGGCTCGGGGTCGAGGTGATCGACCTGTACCAGATGCACCAGATGCCCAACGACGGCACGCCGATCGAGGACTATTGGTCGACGTTGCTCGGCTTCAAGGAGGAGGGCCTCGTGCGCGAGGTCGGGCTCTCCAACCATACCGTCGAGCTGCTCGAGCGCGCCGAGGCGCTCGGCCACGTCGCCAGCCTGCAGCCGCCCCTCTCGCTCATCAACCGTAACGCAGCCGGAGACGTGATCCCCTGGTGCGCCGCACACGACACCGGGGTGATCGTCTACAGCCCGATGCAGGCCGGCTTGCTCACCGGCACGTTCTCCGCCGAGCGCGTCGCGTCGCTCCCCGAGGACGACTGGCGCAGCCGCAACCCGAATTTCCAGGGCGAGGGGCTGCGCGCCAACTTGCAACTCGTCGACGCGCTGCGGCCGATCGCCGAGCGGCACGGGGTCAGCCTGGGGGCGGTGGCGGTCGCGTGGACCCTGTCGGTCCCGGGGGTCAGTGGGGCGATCGTCGGCGCGCGGGGGCCCGAGCAGATCGACGGTTGGATCGACGCGGCGAGCCTCGAGCTCGGCGAGGACGACCTTGCCGAGATCCGCCGGGCACTGGAGCGCACCGGCGCCGGAAACGGCCCGATCCTGTAGGCGCCGACGTCAACGGTCCCCGGTTCCGGCTCCGGGCGGCTCGGCGCTCTCGCCGGGGAGGTCGGAGACGACGACGTATCTCGGTTGCGCCAAGAGCCGGTTCAGGCGTGCCGGGACCACTTCGGACGCAGCTCGGCGAGGCGAGTGAGGTGCGCCCGCGAACCCGCCATGATCGTCCCGGCGTCCGAGGACACGTTGACCATCTGGAATCCCCGATCGGCCCACCACACCGCCTCGTCGGGCCCGTTGGTCTGGATGCCGGCGATCTTGCCCGCAGCGCGGCAGGCCTCGAGGATGCGGTCGCCGAGCTCGACCAGCTGCGCGTTCTCCCGGCTCGGTGCCGGAGCGGTCGCGCCCTGGGAGATCAACAGGTCCGAGGGGCCGATGTAGGCGCCGTCGACGCCGGGCACGGCGAGGATCTCCTCGAGGTTGGCCAGGCCCGCCGTGGTCTCGATCATCGGTAGGCAACAGACGAGCTCGTTGGCCATCGTCGTGGTGTAGCCCTCGATCTCGAGGCTGGCGCGCATCGGCGCCCAGCTGCGCTCGCCGTCGGGCGGGTAGCGCATCGCCCTGGCGATGACCTCGGCCTCCTCGGGAGTGTCGATCATCGGGACGATCAGGCCCTGGGCGCCGTAGTCGAGGGCGTACATGGCGAAGTTGAGGTTCGACTTCCAGGGGATGCGGACGAACGCCGGCACGTCGTGGCGGTTGATCACCTGCAGGAGCGGCATGAGCGACTCGACCGAGCCGATCATGCCGTGCTGGCAGTCCACGCACATCCAGTCGTAGCCCGAGCGCGCCAGGACCTCGGTGGCGAACGGGCTCGGCAGGACCGACCACGCCCCGAACACGGCGCCGTTCTCCTCGATGACTTCCCGTACAGGTCGCATGGCCACCCCTCGATCCTCGTTCCGGTCGTCCGCGCCCGTTGTTGACAATCGACGGACCGGCGGGGATGCTATCGCCGATGGCGCGAGGCAGGTGGGCGATCGACGGGTGTGGACCGGCGGCGTCCGTTGCGCCTCGCTGCTGGCGATGACCACGGGCCCCGACGGACGGGCCGGCTCCTTCGCCATCGTCGGTGGGGGCTCGCTCGGTCTCACCTTCGCCGCAGCGCTCGCCGCGGCTGGCCATGCGGTGACCCTGCTCGCCAGGCCGACCTCGGCGCGAGCGATCCTGGCCGCCGGTGAGGTCGAGGTCACCGGTGGGCTGGAGCGGCGCGCGCCGGCCCGCTCGGGAGAGGGAGAACCCGGCTCGGTGGGGGTGCTCGAGGACCCTACGGCGCTGCCCGAGGTCACCGGGACACTGTTCATGACCAAGGGTCGCCAGCTCGAGGAAGCCGTGGCGTCCGTGCGCGACTCGGCGCTCGCTCGCGGCTCCTCCTGGGTGGGCGGGTTGCAGAACGGTGTGGTGAAGGACGACGTGCTCGCCGCGGCCTTCGGGCAGGGACGGGTGCTCGGCGCGGCGACGGTTCTCGGGGCCCGCCGGGCCAGCGAGCACGAGGCCTTCGTCGCCAGTCTCGGGACGACCTACGTGGGCGAGCTCGTCGGCCCCCCCTCCCCGCGTGTGACGTCGTTCTGCGCCGCTTTGGTCGACGCCGGGATCACCTGCGTGGCCGTCGACGATGCACGACGGATGCTGTGGTCGAAGTTCGGCAACGCCGTGGGGATCTTCGGTGTCTCCGCACTGACCAGGCTGTCCACCGCCGAGCTCTTCTCGCGGCCGAGCCTCGTGCGGGCCTACCACGCGTTGCTCGAGGAGGTGGACGCCGTCGCGCGTGCCGAAGGGATCGAGGGCGGCCTCGGCGATTATCCGGCGCTCACGATGCGGACCTTTCTCGACCTCACGCCGGAGGGGCTGGCCGAGCTGCTCGCGGCGCGCTTCGCCGGCTACGCCGGACCGCCGAGCTACTCCTCGATGGCCCAGGACGTGGCGGCCGCGCGGCGCACCGAGTCCGAGCAGATCTTCGGCGACCTCGTCGCCCGGGGTGGTCGCCAGGGCGTCCCCACCCCACGGGCGCAGCTCGTCTACGAGCTCGTCGGCGGGATCGACGAGGGGATCGCCGCGAGCGGTACCGCCGTGAGCGGTCATGGCGACGACGCAGCCTCGCCGGCCCGGGCGAAGACGGGACGGTAGGTGCTGGCATGCCGCTGGCGGCCGAGGAAGGGGAGGAGAACCGAGGATGAAGATCGTCGCTGTCGAGACCGTCCGTGTCGACGCGTTCGCCGAGTTCACCGCCGTACGTATCCACACCGACGAGGGCGTGGTCGGCCTCGGTGAGACCTGCTTCGGCCCGGCCGCGGTCGAGGCCTACGTCCACGAGTCGGTGGCCGGGCGCCTGCTCGGCAAGGACCCCCTCGCCATCGAGCGCCACGCCAAGGATCTCCCGGCGTTCTACGTCACCCACGGCGCCACGGGAGTCTCGACGCGAGCCCACTCGGCGGTCGACATCGCCTTGTGGGACATCCTCGGCAAGGTGACCGGTCAGCCGCTGTACCAGCTGATCGGCGGCCGCTTCCGCGAGAGTGCCCCGATCTACAACACCTGCGGCGGCTACCACTACGGCAAGGCCGAGGCCAAGTACCGCGGGACGAGCCGGGACGGCCTTGGCGGTGCCGCCGAGCCGCGGCCCGTAAAGGGCCCGTACGAGGACCTCGAGGCGTTCCAGCACCACGCCGACGAGCTCGCCGAGAGCCTGCTGGCGCAGGGGATCACCGCGATGAAGATGTGGCCCTTCGACGAGGTCGCCCGCGCCAACGGCGGGCAGTCGATCTCCCTGCCCGAGCTCGAGCAGTGCCTCGAGCCCTTCGAGAAGATCCGCGATGCCGTCGGCGACCGGATCGACGTGATGGTCGAGCTGCACGGCTTGTGGCAGCCCCACCCGGCGGCGCGGATCTGCCGGGCGCTCGAGGACTATCAGCCCGACTGGGTCGAGGACGCCATCGAGCTCGACGGCTTCGACGGGCTGCGCCGGTTGCGTGCCGCGACGAGCGTGCCACTCGCCTTCGGCGAGACGCTCGGCAACCAGCACGAGTTCAAGCAGCTGTTCGACACCGGCGCGGTCGACGTGGTGCTCTTCGACTTCGGCTGGAGCGGCGGCGTCTCCGAGGCGATGCGTGTCGCAGCGCTTGCCGCCGCCTACAACCTGCCGCTCGCCCCGCACGACTGCGTCGGGCCGATCGCGCTCTGCGTCGGGGCGCACCTCTCGGCGGCGGTGGCCAACGTGATGATCCAAGAGACGGTGCGCGCCTTCTACACCGACTGGTACCTCGAGGTGGTGACGGCGCTGCCGACGATCGGGGGCGGCCGGATCGCGCCGAGCTCGGCGCCGGGGATCGGTGCCGAACTGCTGCCCGGCTTGGACGAGCGACCCGACGCACACGTGCGCGTCACGCGCTGACGGTCCGCCCCGGCCTCTCGGCGCGGCGCTTGCCGAGCTCGTGCTCGCGCCGCAGCTGCCACACGTACTGCGGCATGTCGATCTGGATGGTGTGGCGCTTGGAGGCGACGTAGCGGCGGGCTGTGGCCTCGCGGCCGCGCTCGATCCATCGCTGCATCACTCCGGCGTCAGGCAGTGTGTAGCGACCGGTGAGCAGGTCGGCGATCACCTTGCCCTGAGCCTCTGCCGCCGGCATGATCGCCCCCCACGGCTGCACGTAGCCGACCAGCGCGAGGTCGGGCGGTGCCAGGGGGAAGATGCGGGCGAACAGGCGTAGCTCGTTGTCCGGTGCTGCGAGCACGGATTGATCGAAGAAGGGGAAAGCGATGCGGTAGCCGGTGCAGTAGACGATCACGTCGGCGGCGACCGCGCTGCCGTCCTCGAAGCGCACGACGTCGCCGCACAGCTCGGCGATGTTCGGCTTGGCGACGATCGCGCCGTGGGCGAGCCGGCTGAGCAGGCCGTCGGAGACCGTCGGGTGCGCCTCGAGGATGCGGTGCGCCGGCCGCTGCAGGCCGTAGCGCTCGACCGGGCCGACGGCGAGGCGAAGCACCTGCTGGAAGACGAACTGGCGGACGCGCCAGGGCAGCCACGCCGGGATCGGGAAGTCGGGGCGCCCGAACAGGTACTTGGGGATGACGTAGGCCCCGCGGCGCGAGGCGAGGTAAGTGTGGCGGGCGACGTAGCTCGACTCGACGGCGATGTCCATCGCCGAGTTGCCCATGCCGAGCACGACCACGTCCTTCCCGGCGAGCTGGGACATGTCGCGGTAGTCGTGGCTGTGCATCTGCAGCCCGTCGAAGTGCCCGGGGAAGGCCGGCTCGGGCCAGCGCGGCGTGTTGTGATGACCGGTGGCGACGACGAGGTAGCCGTAGCGGCGCGTCTCGCCGGTGGAGAGGCGGACCGTCCAGCCGCCGCCCTCCTGCGGCTCGGCTCGCTCGACGCCGGTGTCGAAGGTGATCAGCTTGCGCAGGCCGAAGTGGTCGACGTACTCGTTGAAATAGGCCGCCATCTCCTCGTGATGCGGGAAGTCCGAGGCGGTCGCCGCCATGGGGAACTCGGCGTACTCCAGTGCCTTGCGGTAGGTGTTGATGTGCAGCGTGCGGTACGCCGCCGACCACGGGCTGCCGAAGGCCCAGTTCCCGCCGATCACGCTGTACTTCTCGAAGCAGTCGAGCTCGACGCCGGCGCCCTCGAGCGCCTTCACGACGGCGATGCCCGACGAGCCGGCGCCGATCACACAGACCGGGGACCGTCGCCCTCGCGGAAGGGCGTCCCAGCTCACCGCAGCGAGACACGCGCCGCCGGGGCGCGGCGCAACCGGGCGAAGCGGCACGGGCCGTCCCCCCCGAGAACCCCACGGACGCCGAGCTCGGCGGCGTGCTCGAGGTCGACGGTGTCGACGCCGACACCGGTACGGGCGATCACCTTGATGCCCGGCCCGAGGGCGTCGATCCGAGCGGCGTCGAGCGGCTGGCTGGCGACGACGATGGCGTCGGCCTCGGCGGTCGCCCGGGCGACCTGCTCGGGGGTGGCTACCTCCTCGAAGCGAACGTCCACCTCCGGCCCGAAGTGGGCACGAACGGCCTCGGGATGGTGCAGCGAGCGAGCGGCGACGACCACCACCGGCTTGCGGTTCGTCACGACCGGTCAGCGCCCCCTCGTGCTGTCAACTGTCAACGGTATCAGAAGGCGCCCGGTACGTGCTCGGGCGAGGCGCCCCATCTCGGGCTCGGCGCGGCCGGCCCAGCCCCGACGAGCCGGGTCGTACCGGGCTGGATGCGAGCGGCTCGGTACACTTCGCACCGGCGAGCGGCGACGGGCGAGCGAGTCGGCGCCCGGTGCCGGCGGTGACAGCTAGCGGAGGACGTTCGTGCTCAAGTCGGATCTCGATACCCCGCTCGTGCCGGCCCGCCGGCGGGTGCTCGCCGACGACGTCGCCGACTCGATCCGCGAGGCGATCTTCTCCGGGCGGATCGACCTCGGCCAGCGCCTCATCGAAGAGGAGCTCGCCAGCACCTTGGACGTGAGCCGCGGCCCGGTGCGCGAGGCGCTCATCAGGCTGAGCCAGGAGGGGCTGGTCTCCTTGGAGCGCCACCGCGGGGCGAGCGTGGCCCAGCTCTCGGTGGACGAGCTGCACGAGATCTACAGCCTTCGCGCCGGCCTCGAGCGGCTCGCCGTCGAGTGGCTCTGTGACCACGCCACCGTTGCGGACTTCACGCGCCTCGAAGCGGTCCTCGCCGACTTCGACCGCCTGCCGAGCCCCCGTCGCGCTCGGCTGTGGCCGCGCTCGACGTCGCCTTTCACGACGCCATCTTCGCAGCCGCCCACCACGAGCGGCTCTACAAGGCCTGGCTCGGGCTCCGCTCGCAGATCTTTCTCTACCTCACGATCAGAGGCGCCCTTCGCCCCGACTTCGCCACCACCTGGCGGGGCGACCACGAGGAGCTCTTGTCGATCCTGGCGCGCCGAAAGCGCGCCCCGGCGGTCAAGTTCATCGAGGGCCACATCGAGGGCAGCTACGAGCGGGCGTTGCGCTCGAGCGGGGTGGCGGCGCGCGACGCCGAGGCGGGTCGCCGCCGCGGCGGCCGCGGCTCGCCGATTTGTTGACAGTCGACGACCCGCACTGGAACAATCGGTGCTCGTGCTCGCCGAGCCCGCCCCGCAGCCGACGCGCTCCGCGCAGCGGTTCGGCGACGAGGAGCTCGTCGGGCTGACCATCGCCCTGCTCGAAGCGCTCGGCACCCCGCCCCGTCCCGCCGAGCAGGTGGCGCGGGCGCTCGTGCTGGCCAACCTCCTCGGCCACGACTCGCACGGGATCATGCGGCTCGGCCAGTACGCCGCGGGGGTGCGAAGCGGCCAGGTGGTCCCTGACGCCGAGGCGTCGGTCGCCTCCTCCCGCCTCGCCACCGGCGTGGTCGACGGCGGCTGGGGCTTCGGCCAGCCCGCAGCCCAGCTCGCCACGGGGCTGGCGATCGAGCTGGCGTCCTCGGCCGGCGTCGCCGCGGTGACGATCACGCGCTGCAACCACATCGGGCGCGTCGGCGAGTACGTCGCCACCATCGCCGCGGCGGGGAAGATGGGGCTGGCGCTGTGCAACTCCGGTGCGTGCGTCGCCCCCTACGGCGGCGCTGGGCGGGTGATGGGCACCAACCCGCTCGCCTGGTCGGTCCCGCTCCCCGGCGGTGACGTGGTGCTCGACTTCGCCACGTCCAACCTCGCCGAGGGCAAGATCCGGCTGGCGAACGCCGACGGCCGCGAGGTCCCCGCGGGCAGCATCGTCGACAGGGCCGGGAACCCGAGCGTGCGACCGGCCGACTTCTACGAGGGCGGGGCGCTGTTGCCGTTCGGCTCCTACAAGGGCTCCGGGCTGTCGATGATGATCGAGCTGAGCGCGGCGCTGCTCTCGGGGATGGGTTCGTCCTGTGACCCGGACTACGGCGGCGGCAACGGCACGCTGATCATGGCGCTCGACATCGCCGCCTTCGCCCCGCTCGAGAGCTACGAGCAGCAGGCGGCGAGGTTCTGCCGACTGGCCAAGGAGGTCGGTCCCGGGCCGCTCGGGAGCGAGATCCTGCTGCCGGGAGAGCCCGAGCGGCGCTCGGGCGCCGACCGTCGTGCCAACGGCGTGCCGGTCTCCGACGCGGTGCGGCGCGACCTCACCACGCTCGCGGACGGGCTCGGTGTCGAGCTCGGCGCCTTCGCCCTGCGCTGATCGCACGCTCGTGCGCGTCCACCGACCACGCTGCTGGCTGATCAGAACCGACCCCGGCAACGCGGGGCTGGCCGCCGGCTGGGCGGCGCGCATCCCCGACGGCGCCGCCGTCGCCCCCGTCCCGGGAATCATCCAGCAGGTCTTCCCCGACTATCACGGGGTTGCCTGGTACTGGTGCGAGCTGCCGGCTGTGGGTCTCGAGGCTGACGAGCGGGCGCTGTTGCGCTTCGAGTCGGCCGGCTACGGCGCGACGATCTGGCTGAACGGCGAGGAGATCGGCGCCCACGAGGGCGAGCTCGTGCCCTTCGAGCTCGATGCGACGGACGCGCTTCTCGCCGGTCAGGCCAACCTGCTCGCCGTGCGTATCGTCAATCCCGCCGGCGAGCCGATCGACGGTCTCGTGCTCTCCGAGGTCCCGCACTCCAACAAGGCGCTGCCCGAGCAATACCGGCCGGGCTGGGGCTACAACGCAGGCGGGATCACCGGCGAGGTCGTCCTCCACGTCGAGCCGGCGACGCGCCTTGCCGACGTCTTCGTGCGCGCCGAGCTCGCCACCGGTGTCGTCCTCGTCGAGGTGCGCGTCGCCGGGCCAGGCGGCGACGGGAGCGATCGCGGCGTCGGGCTGGAGCTCAGCGTGCTCGTGACCGAGGATCGCAGCGGGCTCGCCGTGACCGGTACGCGCCTCGTGCTCGGCGGCAGACACGACGGCGATGTGCCCGACGGGTTCCTGCGGGTGAGCGTGCAGGTACCGGTCGACGAACTGCGTGCCTGGGACCTCGACGACCCGTTCCTCTACCGGGTCTCCGTGCGCCTCGAGCCGGTGCAGGGTGGCGCGGCGCTGGACGAGCGAACGGTGCGGACCGGCTTTCGCCAGCTCCGCGTGCGCGACGGCTGGTTCGAGCTGAACGGCCGGCGGATCTACCTCCGCTCGACCCACACAGGCAACCACTACCCGATCGGCCAGGAGGTCCCGCCCGACCCGGCGATGATCCGCCAGGACCTCGTCTACGCCAAGGCCGCCGGCTACAACACGGTCCGCTTCATCGCCAGTCCGGCGCGGGAGGACCAGCTCAGCTTCTGCGACGAGCTCGGCCTGATGGTCTACGAGGAGACCCGGGCGTCGTGGCTGTTGGCTGACTCCCCGCGCATGGCCGAGCACTTCGACCGCTCCTTCGACGAGCTGATCCTGCGCGACCGCAACCACCCGAGCGTCGTGATCTGGGGCCTGCTCAACGAGACCTACGACGGGCCGGTGTTCCGCCATGCCGTCGACTACCTGACGAGGCTGCGCCAGCTCGACGACACGCGCCTCGTCCTGTTGAGCAGCGGCCGCTGGGACGGCGACCTCGCCATCGGCTCGGTCAGCAACCCCGGCGAGTCGAGCTGGCAGCACGAGTGGGGCGACGAGGCCCACGGCGCGGCGGCAGTCGCGGTCGGCTGGGCGGACGATCTCGACCGGGCGGCACTCGTGCCCGGCGAGGGTGACCTCCACCTCTACCCGTACCTGCCCGAGTCGGCGCGGGCCAAGAACCTCCTCGCCACGCTGGGCTCGGCGTCCAAGCCGGTCTTCCTCTCCGAGTACGGGGTCGGCAGCCTCTTCGACGCCGTGACGGCGCTGGCGCAGGCGACCTGCTACGCGGCGCGCAACGCTACCGGGGGAGCGGCCGAGCGGGCAGATCCCCCCGATGTTGCGTACATCCGCGCGATGGTCGAGCGCTTCCTCGAGGACTGGGAGCGCTTCGGGATGGCCGAGATGTACTGCTTTCCCGAGGACGCCCTGATCGACAGCCAACTGAACCAGTCCTTGCATCGCGCCGTCACCTTCGACCTGATCCGTGCCAACCCGAGGATCGCCGGGTACAACCTGACGGGGATGCTCGACCACGCCCTCAGCGGGGAGGGCCCGTGGACCTTCTGGCGGCGCTTCAAGCCCTACGCGATGGAGGCGACGTCGGAGGGCTGGGCTCCGCTGCGCTGGTGCCTCACGGCGAGTCCTGCCGTCACCCTCTCCGGCGAGGAGGTGCAGATCGACCTCTCGCTCGCCAACGAGGACGTGCTCGCGCCCGGGAGCTACACGGCGCGCCTGGCGGTGATCGGGCCCGACGGCTGGCGCACGGAGCGCTCGCGGCAGCTGCGGATCGAGGACGGGCAGGGACCGCTGGCCCTGCAGGTGCTCAGCGAGCGCATCACCCTCGACGGCGCGCCCGGCCACTACCGCTGCGCCGCCACCCTCGGCACCGACGCCGCACCGGCTGCCGGCCGAGCCGTCATCGAGGTGCTCGCTTCCCCCCCGCCCCTCGAGCCGCGCCGGCGTGTCGCCGCGCTCGGGTTCGACGCCGCCTCCTTGTCCTGGCTCGGGCGCCACGGCGTCGAGGCCGTCGCGGCCGTCTCCGGCGACGACGCCCTGGCGGGAGAGGACCTCGTGCTCGTCGGGCACGCCGGCGAGCTCTCGCCCGAGCGATGGGCCGAGGTCGCCGCCGTCGTTCGCCGCGGCGCCACGGTCGTCGTGCTCTGCCCGTGGGAGCTGATCGCTGCTGACGGCGAGCCGGCGAGCTTGCCGTTCTCCACCCCGGTCTCCTGCAGGAAATTCCGCGACTGGGTGTACCACAAGGAGTGCTACGCCCGCCGCGGCGAGCTCATCGCCGGGCTGCCCGGCCCGGGACTGATGGGCTGGCGCTTCTACGGCGACGTGCTGCCACGTCACCTGCTCGACGGCGAGGCCGAGGACGTCGCCGCCTTCGCCGTCGCCGTCGGCGTCCCGCACCCGGGGGGATACGTGTCGGGCCTGCTCGCCGGCCGCTTCGCCGAGGGCGACGGGCGCCTCGTCGTCAGCACCTTCGATCTGCTCGACCATCTCGGCTCGCTCGCCGTCGCCGACCACCTGATGCTCAACCTGTTGCGCTACGCGCTCGGCGCGCCGCGGCCGACGGAGGCGAGCCGGCCCGCCGGTGGCCCCGGGGCCGCCTCGCCCGGGGCAGGGAGGAAGGACCGATGAAGCCGCTCGATCGCCCAAGCCTGCGTGGGACCTGGGGCACGGTCCTCCTCCCCCTCGGGGACGACGACGCGATCGATTTCGGGAGGTTGCGTGAGGAGGTCGAGATCCTCGTCTCGAGCGGCGTCGCCGGCTGCTACACCAACGGGACCGCTGGGGAGTTCCACGCTCTCGAGGAGCACGAGCACGACGCGGTGAGCGAGCTCGTCGCCGAGCTGTGCTCGGACGCCGCGGTGCCGTTCCAGGTCGGAGCCAGCCACATGAGCGGGCAGATCTGCCTCTCGCGCATCCGCCGGGCGCGCCAGCTCGCGCCGAGCGCCGTGCAGGTGACGTTGCCCGACTGGTTGCCGCTCGGTCACGACGAGGTGCTCGCCGCCGTGACGAGGATGGCCGAGGTCGCCGACCCCGTGCCGATCGTGCTCTACAACCCGCCTCACGCCAAGACGACCTGTGACGCGGCGACCTTCGGCGAGCTCGCCAGGGCCGTACCGGGACTGATCGGCATCAAGGTGGTCCCCGGCGACCGCGCCTGGTTCGAGACGCTGCGGCGCTTCGCGCCGGACCTCGCCGTCTTCGTCCCGGGCCACGCCCTCGCCAGCGGGTTGATCGACGGTGCCGCCGGCTCCTACTCCAACATCGCCTGCCTCAGCCCGGCGGGCGCGCTGGCCTTCGAGGCGACCGCCCTCGCCTCGCCGGAGGCCGGTCTCGAGCTCGAGCGCCGCATCCTCGACTTCTTCGCCGAGCACATCGGCCCGCTGCAGGCGAACGGCTACTCCAACACCGCGCTCGACAAGACCCTCGCCGCGACGGGCGGCTGGGCGCCGATCGGCACGCGCGTCCGCTGGCCCTACCGCTCGGTCCCCGAGGACCTGGCGCGCTCGCTGGCGCCGCTGGCGCGAGACGCCCTGCCGGAGCTGTTCCCGGCCGCCGCCGGGCACAGTGTCGACTGTTGACGGCCGATGCCGAACCGCCGTACGCTCCGACGTCCCGGGAAGGCACGGCCCGGCTCGACGCCGGTGCCGCTGGCTCGAGAGGTGTCGATGCCTGCACACGTTGAGCGTTACGAGCCCGATGCCCCGCCGGGTGTGCCGAGCTTCGACCTCCACGGCCGCGTGGCGGTCGTCACCGGCGGCTGCGGCCCGATCGGGCGTGCCATCTGCCACGCCCTGGCGCACTACGGCGCCACGGTGGTGGTTGTCGACCACCCCGTCCAGGACGTGGACGGCTGCGCCGAGGCGCTGCAGAAGACCGGAGCCGAGGCAAGTGCCATCGAGCTCGACCTGCTCGACCTCGACGCCGTGCCGGGGGTCGTGGACGTCGTCCTCGAGCGGCACGACTCGCTCGACATCCTCGTCAACAACGCCGGAGTCAACCTGAAACGCGAGCTCAGCGAGTACGCCCCGCAACAGTGGTCCGACATGTGGTCGGTCAACGTCGTCGCCCCGTTCCTCCTCACCCGGTCCGCGGCGGACGCCGCCGCCCGTCTCGGACGCAACCTGAGCGTGGTCAACACGAGCTCCATCGCCGGCTCGAGCGCGCTCGGTCGCGGCAACATCGGCTTCTCGGCGACCAAGGCGGCGCTCAACCAGATGACCCGCGAGCTCGCCGTCGAGCTCGCCCACCACGGCGTGCGCGTCAACGCCATCCAGCCCTGCCAGGTGGAGATCCCGAGCTTCGTGCGGATGAAGGAGACCGAGGAAGGGCGCGCCACGCTCGCCCACATGGTGCGCGGCATCCCGCTCGGCCGGATGGCGACGGCCGAGGAGATGGCCGGCGCCGTCGTCTTCCTCGCCTCGGACGCCGCGTCGATGATCACCGGCGTCATCCTCCCCGTGGACGGCGGCAGCCTGGCGCTGAACGCCGGCGGAACGATCGGCGGGCGCGAGGCTCTGCCGGCGACTGCTCCGGCGCAGGCGCCTGCGCCCGTCGGGGCCGACGCCTGATGGCGACGACGCGCACCCCCGAGCAGCTCTGGGAGGAGATCGAGGGAACCGCCGTCGCTCCGGGGACGGTGACGTTCTGGTGGCTCTACCAAGCAGGTTTCGTGGTGAAGAGCCCCGGCGGGACAACGATCGCGATCGACCCGTATCTGTCCGATGCCGTGCTACGCAGCTACCGTCAGCCCCGCGCCGTGCCCGCTCCGCTCGATCCTGCCACCACGAGCCTCGACGCCGTGCTCGCCTCGCACAGTCACGAGGACCATCTCGACCCCGACTCGATCGTTCCCTTCGCCAACTGCCCGACGACGCGCTTTCTCGGGCCGCCGATGGCGACCGACAAGGTGGCGGCGGCAGGCGTCGCCCGGGAGCGGACCATCGCGATGAGCCGCGGCGACAGTGTGGCGATCGGCGACTTCACCGTGCGCGCCGTCCACGCTCGCCACCCCTTCGCCCCCGAGCCGGTCCCCGACGCCATCGGCTACGTCATCGAGGCGGGACCGGTGCGGGTGTACCACGGCGGCGACACCGAGTACGACGCCGAGAACGTGAAGGACTCGATGGACGTCACCGTCTCGCTCGTGCCGATCAACGGCACGGCGGGCAACATGAACGCCCACGAGGCGGCGATGCTCGCCTGGCGCCAGCGGGCACTGCTCGCCGTGCCGATGCATTACGGCCTGTGGCACCCCGAGGGCTACGGCGAAGGGGCCACGCTCGACCCGGGGTTGTTCCTCGACACCTATCACCGGCTGGCGCCCGATGGCCGCACGCACGTGCTCGAGGTCGGGCGCGCCGTGACCGTGGACGCCGCCGGCGAGATGGTGTGATCGACGGGCTGTGAGCGAACGGTCAGAGCGACCCCTCGTCGCGAGGGGCCAGGAGGGGGACGATGCCGAGCATTGACCTGCCGCTCGAGGAGCTCGAGCGGTACCGGCCGCCCCCGTACCGGGAGCCGGACTTCGACGACTTCTGGCGGACCACCCTGAGCGAGCTGGCCGCGGTCGACCCCGAGCTCGAGCTGTCGCCGGTGGCGGTGCCCTTTGCCGCGTTCGCCGCCTGGCGCGTCGCCTTTCGCAGCCTCGGCGGCGGCCGGGTGACCGGCTGGCTGGTGCGGCGCGAGAGCGACGGGCCTCAGCCGGGGCTCTGCTTCTGTCACGGCTACAGCGCTCGGGGCGCCCGCGTGCTCGAGCTCCTGCCCTACGCCGCGGCCGGGTTCGTGGCGATGAGCTTCGACTGCCGCGGCCAGATGGGCGACGCCGACGACATCGCCGCCGGCGGTGGGCATGCCATCGGCTGGCTGACGAGCGGGATCGCCGATCCGGAGACGTACTACTACCGCTTCGTCTACGCCGACGCCGTGCGCTGCCTCGAGCTGCTCTCCGAGCAGGAGGGCGTGGACCGCGAGCACGTCGCCGTGGCCGGCGTGAGCCAGGGTGGCGGGCTGACGATCGCCGCCGCCGCACTTTCCGACCGGGCCGGCTATGCCTGGTCCGACGTTCCCTTCCTGTGCGATTTCTTCCGCTGCGCGGCCATCGTCGAGAAGCGGCCCTATTCCGAGATCAGCGACCTGCTGCGCGCCCGTCCCGATCTGGCCGCTCAGGCGCGCAGAACGCTGTCCTACTTCGACGGCCTCAACCTCGCCGCGAGCGTCACCTGCCCGACCGTGGTGACAGTCGGGCTGTGGGACGACGTCTGCCCGCCGAGCTCGGTCTTCGGCATGTTCGCGCAGCTCGGCAGCGCCGAGAAGCGCCTCGACGTGCTGACCTACCACCGCCACGAGGTGACCTACGAGCTGAACGAGGCCCGTCTCGCCGGCCTGGTCGGCTTCGCTGCCGCGCCGTACACCTTCGCTGCCAGGCCATAAAGCTTCGCTGCCGCGCTATGGACCGTCTCCCGCCGCCTCGATGTCATCCTTGACGGCGCTCAACGGGTCCCCTATCGTGAGAGTTCGATGGGAACGATCCCATCGACGTGGAACATCGACTCGCAGACCGGCAGCCTGCCGCTGCGTCGCTGACAGATCGGGGGGATTATGGCAATACCAATGACTGGGGTCGCGCGCCGTCTGCGCTGTCGTGTCGGAGCCGTCGTAGCAGTTGGGGTGCTCGCCGCGAGCGGGGTCGGGGTGATGGTGGCGACGACCTCCACCGCCCAGGCGTCGTCGAAGCCGGCGTACACCTTCGTGCTCAGCAACAACTTCCTCGGCAACGACTGGCGTCCGCAGGTGGAGCGTCTCGCCCAGCTCACTGCCGACGTTCCTCCGTTCAAGGGCGTGGTCAACCTGAAGGTCGTCAACTCGACCAACACCAACCAGGCCCAGATCGCCGACTTGAACAGCATCATCGAGACCAAGCCGAGCGCGATCCTGCTCCTCGCCGGCTCGAGCACGGCGCTGGAACCCGACGTGGAGCGGGCCTGCGCGGCGGGGATCCTCGTCCTGACGCTGTCCACGCCGATCGGCGCATCGTGCGCGATCAACCTCGACCAGAACTTCTACCAAGGCAACCAGGCCATGGGACAGTGGATGGCCAAGGTCGATCCAGGGCACGGGAAGCGTCTTCGTCGACAGCGGTATTGCCGGCGTGCAGAGCTCGACCTCGATCGAGGCCGGCTTCCTCTCCGGGCTGAAGAAGTACGGTCCGAAGATCACCGTGGCGGGCACCTACGCCGGTGAGTATGCCTCCGGCCCCGAGCAGGCGGGTATCTCCAGCCTGTTGACGGCCCACCCGAACGTCGGTGGGATCATGACCGAGGGTTACTGCACTCCCGCCTTCAACGCCTTCAAGGCGGCCGGGCTCAAGCCCGTGCCAGCCGTCTGCTACGGCTACAACGGTGAGATGGAAGCCTGCGCAAGCGCCGGACACGAGTGCGCCATCCTGACGAACACCACCGGCCAGGTCCAGCTCGCCATGCAGATCGCATTGAACATCCTGCAGGGCAAGATCAAGAAGCCGACCGGCGTGGTCCCCTACCCGATGTACATGTACATCACGGCGACCCCGATGGTCAACCTCCACGTGAGCGGCTTGGTCACCTCGGTGCAAGTGCTGAAGTCGGGCGTCAACTTCTTCCCGCACCTGTCCCCGGGGCTCTCGCTGCCCTACACGCTGCCGCAGTTCGCCAAGTACATCACGCCGCAAGAGGCCGCGGGAAGCTAGCTTCCGAGCCTCCGCTCTCGCTTCGGCCAGTCGCTCCGCCAGTGGATCCATCTCCACGATGCTCCGCTGGCGGAGCGGCGCGCCGGAGGTCGAGATGACCGAGCCCGCCCTCGAGATGCCGGCGCACGAATGCCCGCTTCCTTGAGATGGCGGACATCAAGAAGTCCTTCGACGGTGTGGCGGCCCTTCGTGGCGCCAACCTCGTCTGCCACTACGGCCGTATCTGCGCCTTGATCGGCGAAAATGGTGCCGGGAAGAGCACCCTCGTCAAGGTGCTGTCCGGGGCGATCGCCGCCGACGAGGGTGAGATCCGCCTCGAAGGGCGCCCGCTCCTTGCCCGCTCGCCGTCCGAGGCGCGCGCGCCGGTGTCGTCACGGTGTTCCAGGAGCTCAGCCTGATCCCGGACCTCACCGTCGCCAACAACTTGTTCTACGGGATCGAGCCGAAGGTTCGCTTCGGGAGGATCGATCGCCGCACCCTCGTGCACGAAGCCGAAGTCGGCGTTGGCGGGGCTCGGCGTCGCCGGCATCGACCCGAGGGCCACCGTCAGCGAGCTCAGCCTCGCCAACCGCCAGATCCTCGAGATCTGCAAGGCGCTGATCCGCAAGCCGCGAGTGCTGGTCCTCGACGAGCCGACGTCCGCCCTGCTGCCCAGCAGGTCAGTGGCTGTTCGAGCAAGTGTCGGCGATCACCGCCGCCGGGAGGCGCCGCGGTGTTCATCTCGCACCGGCTCGAGGAGGTCGAGAGGCTGTGCACGGGGTGACGGTCTTCCGCAACGGTGTCGACGTCGGCTCGGGCAGCATCGACGAGATGCCCGAGGAGCGGCTGATCGAGCTGATGCTCGGGCGGCAGGTGGAGCGGGTGTTTCCACCGGCGGCGTCGGGGGTTGCTCAGTCCGAGGTGGTGTGCGAGCTGCGCGACCTCGCCGCGCCGCCCCGGTTGCGCGAGATCTCGTTGCAGCTCCGCGCGTGGCGAGGTCGTGGGGGTGGGGGGCCTGCAGGGCCAGGGGCAGCTCGAGCTGTTCCTCTCGCTCTTCGGCGCGCTTGCCCACACCGGCGAGGTCACTCTCGGCGGCCAGCCGGTCCGGCTGCGCCGGCCGGCCGACGCGCTGCGTGCCGGGATCGCCCTGATCCCCGAAGATCGAGCCAGCGAAGGGCTGTGCCTCGGGCTCGGCGTCCGCGACAACATCGAGCTGGGCAGTCTCGGCAGCATCTCCCACTTCGGGCTCATCAGCCGTCGTAAGGAGCGCGCCCTGATCGACGCCGGGGCCTCGCAGCTCAGCATCAAGATGCGCAACCCGCGCCAGGAGGTGAGCGCCCTCTCCGGGGGCAACCAGCAGAAGGTGCTGCTCGCTCGCGTCCTCGCCCAGCGGCCGCGGCTGTTGCTCATGTTCGACGCGACGAGGGGGGTCGACGTCGGGACGAAGTCCGAGATCTACTCGCTGATGCGCGAGCTGTGCGCCGCCGGCGTCGCCATCCTCTTCTACTCGAGCGACGTGTTCGAGCTGACGAGCCTCTCGGACCGCGTCGTCGTGATCCACGACGGTCAGATCCGCGCCAGGCTGGCCGGCTCGGAGATCAGCGAGGGGCGCATCATCGCCGCATCGGTCGGTGGCCTGCGCGAGGCGCCGGGCCGCAACCTGACGGGGCACGACCTGACGGGGCAGGACGTGCCGGAGCAGGACGTGCCGGAGCAGGACGTGCCGATCGAGAGGCCGTCGTGAGCACGCCGGAGGTCGTGATCGTCCCCGGGCTCGACGAGGGCCCGGAGTTCTCCGGGGGTCGGGGGCTCTCCAAGGCTCCCGGCGTGCTCGCCGGACTCGGGCGGGGCCAGCTGCCGTTGCTCATGCCGTACGTGTACGTCGTGATGCTCGGCGGCACCATCTTCGGGCTCGAGCCGAAGCTGATCGACGGGCCCGGCGCGCTCGGCGCCCGCTTCTCGCTCGTCGTGCCGCTCGCCCTCGTCGCCTTCGGCCAGACCTTGGCGCTGCTCACGCGCGGCGTCGACCTGTCCGTCGGGGGCGTGATCAGCGTCACCTCGGCTCTGCTCGCCACGCACCTCAACGCCAGGGGCCCGCTCATCATCCTCGAGGTCCTCGGGATCATCGTCATGGGGGTGTTGATCGGCTGCCTGAACGGCGTGACGATCGTCCTCACGGGGATGCAGCCCTTCATCGTCACCCTCGCCACCTGGCAGATCTGGGACGGGGTCGCCTTTGCTGTGCTGCCGATCGAGGGCGGGACGGTGTCGACGACGCTCGTCTCGGCTCTCACCGGCTCGGTTCTCGGGATCCCGAAGTCGGTCTGGATCACGGCGCTGTTGTTCGCGCTGTGGCTGATTATCCGCCGCAGCCGCTTCGTGCGCGACCTGATCGCCATCGGCAGTGACGAGACCCGCGCCCGGCTGCTCGGTGTGCCGATCCGCATGCGCAAGATCCAGGCGTATGCCGCCTGCGCATTCCTCGCGTCGCTCGCCGGGATCTACGTCACCGCGCAGACCCAGTCCGGATCGCCTGACGGTGGCGACCAGTTCATCCTCAACTCGATCGCCGCCGTCGTGCTCGGTGGGACGAGCATCTTCGGCGGCAAGGGCTCGGCGGCGAGCTCGATGGCCGGCGCGGTCGCCTTCCTGATGATCCCCGACCTCGTGTTCGCCCTCGGGCTCACCTCGTTCTGGGGCATCTTCTTCCAGGGCCTGATCCTCATCGTCGCCGTCACCTTCAACTCACTCGTCCAGCGACGGGCTCGGGCGGCGGCATGAACGACCTGTCGGGAATGCTCAAACGCAACAGCGCCATCCTGCTCGCCTTCGTCGTCGCCGGCGTCCTCTTCGCCTTCGGCTCGGTCTACGCCACCGACTTCTCGAGCCCGGCGCACATCCGCACGCTGCTCATCACGGCGTCGTTCACCGGCTTCGTCGGTGTGGGCCAGACCTTGTGCATGCTCACGGGCGGCATCGACCTGTCGATCCCCTCGGTGCTCGCCGGGGCTGCTCTCGTCACCGCCAACCTGGCCAAGGGCGACACGGGTCCGCTGCTCTGGATCATCCCGCTCGTCCTCCTCGCAGGAGCAGCGATCGGTCTGGTCAACGGGCTCGGCGTCGCCTACGCCGGTGTCCCGCCGATCATCATGACGCTCGGCATGAGCGGCGCGATCCAGGGCCTGCTGCTCATCTACACCAACGGCGGGTTCGCCTCGTCACCGCCGGAGAGCATCGTCAACTTCGTCACCGGCGACACGCTCGGCATCCCGAGCGACGTTCTCGTCTGGGTGGCGCTCGCCGCCGTGACGATCATCGTGCTCAGCTGGAGCGTCTACGGGCGCAAGCTCTACGCCGTCGGCACCAATCCACTCGCCGCCTTCCTGGCGGGGGTGAACGTGAAGCGCGTGCTCGTCGTGCCCTACGTCGTGTCCGGCGCGACGGCCTCGCTCGCCGGGGTGCTGCTCCTCGGCTTCTACGGGCAGGCGTTCATCGACATGGGCAACGACTTCCTCTTCTCCTCGGCGATCGCCGTCGCCGTCGGCGGGGCGTCGATCCTCGGCGGTCGCGGGAACTACGTCGGCACCATTGCCGGGGCGATCGTGCTCACGCTGATCACCGCCGACCTCGACGTGCTGTCGCTCGGCACCGACGCCGTCGACATCTCCTACGGGGTGATCCTGCTCGTCGCTGTCTACTTCGGCGGCCAGCGACTCGGTCGAAGGCGCCGCCCGGCATGACGGTGGCGGGATGGTCCGGAACGAGAGAGGAGCCGCCGCCGTGGACCGGCTAGGGGGCAAGGTCGCCGTCCTCGTCGGGGGTGGCGGCGGGATCGGTGCCGCCTGCGCCCTCGCCTTTTCCCGCGAAGGGGCGAGCGTCGTCGTCGCCGACCTCGATGGCCAGCTGGCAGGGCGCGCCGCCACGGCGGTGACCGAGTCGGGAGGAGTCGCCATCGGCCGTCAGGTCGACGCCCTGCGCGAGGGAGCCCTCGACGAGCTGCTCGCCGAGGTGGAAGATCGCTTCGGGTCGATCGACGTGATGCACAACCTGACGAGCACGACCGTGCTCGCACCGTCGGTCGACCTCTCGATCGGCGAGCTCGAGCGGGTCCTGCGCACCACCGTCGTCGGCCAGTTCGCCGGCGCCCAGGCCGCCGCCCGTCAGATGATCCGGGCCGGCACGAGGGGCTCGATCATCAACATGTCCTCGATCGGCGGACATGGCGGGATGCCCCAGCGGGCGGCGTACACGGCGGCAGCGGCAGCGGTGATGAACCTGACGCGCACGCTCGGTGTGGAGTGGGCGCCATACGGGATCCGGGTCAACGCGATCGCCCCGGCCTGGATCATGACCGAGGCGCTGCAGCACTACAACGAGGAGTACCCCGGCGTGCTCGACTTCGAGGCGCTCCGTGCACGGATCCCGCTCGGGCGCTTCGGCACGGCGGAGGAGATCGCCGAGGTGGCCGTCTTCCTCGCCTCCGACGAGAGCAGCTTCGTCACCGCGCTCGACGATGCCCGCCGACGGCGGCGTGCTCGCGTACGTCGGACCGGCCGCCGGTGGGCAGGGCGCCCAGCCGGCCAAGCCGAGCGCCCAGCCGGCCAAGCCGGGCGCCCAGCCAGACATGAAGGGGCCCGAAACCTCGAGGGGGCGATCGTGAAGATCTTCGGCTCGGAGCTGGCGCGCGGGGAGCTGCTGCGCCGCGTCGGCAACCTGGCGCAGGTGGGGGGTGTCCAGCTGCTCTCCCACGAGGAGGGCTACGCCCGCGGTTCGCGCTTTCTGGACTTCAGGACCGGCAGCGGGTTTCGCTTCTCGGTCAACGTCGACCGCGGGATGGACCCCGGCTATGCCGAATTCTGCGGGGCGTCGCTCGCCTGGCTGCCGCCCAAGCTGTTTCCCGCCCCGGCGTTCTGGGAGCACGACGACCACGCCTGGGTCCGCTACATCCTCGGCGGGCTGTGCAACACGGCGGGACTGGTCACCATCGGCAACCCGCAGGACGTCGACGTCTCGCACTTCAAATTCCACTCCCGGCACACCGACCGCTACGGCACCCACGACCGGATCGGGATCGTCCCGGCGAGCGGGTTCAACTTCGGCGAGCGCTGGGAGGGCGAGCGATGCCTGCTGTGGGCCGAGGGCAACGTCCGCCAGGAGATCGTCTACGGCGAGAACCTGCTGCTCACCCGCCGCTACGAGAGCGAGCTCGGGACGAGCGCCTTCTCACTCCGCGACACCGTGCGCAACGACGGCTACTACTCCGCGCCCCATCAGCTCCTCTATCACTTCAACATCGGCTATCCCGTCGTCGACGCCGGTGCCGAGCTGCTCGCCGCCGTCGGCGGCGACGTGCCGGGCTCGATCTTCGACGACGCCAACGGCCCGAGCGACCGCTACCGCCGCTTCTGCGCACCCGAGGCGGGGTTCTTCGCCGAAGGCTACGAGATCCCGCTCGTCGCCGGGGCGGACGGGCGCGTCGCCGTCGCGGTCGTCAACCGTGGCTTCCGGGCGATCGAGGGCGGCCTCGGGGTCTTCCTGCGCTACGACCCGAGCACCCTGCCGGTCTACCTCGAGTGGCGGATGATGGGGGAAGGGCTGTACGCCGTCGGGATGGAGCCGGCCACGAACGGGTTCCAAACGATCCCCGAGCTCAAGGAGGCGGGTTACCCGATCATGATGGAGCCGGGAGAGGAGCGCGTCTACGACCTCGAGTTCGGAGTCCTCGCCGGCGGCGAGGAGATCGACGCATTCGCCGCCGGTCTTCCGCCCGTGCCGGAGGGGGCCGGCTGATGGCCGAGATCGTCATTCCGTCGCTCGGTGTGGCGATGGAAGAGGCGTTGTTGCTCCGATGGCTGAAAGAGCCCGGCGACGAGGTGACAACCGACGAGGCCGTCGCCGAGATCGAGACGGACAAGACGACGATGGAGCTGACGAGCCCGATGAACGGGCTGCTCGGTCCGCACCGCTTCGCGCCCGGCGCGATCGTCCCCGTCGGCGTGGCGATCGTCAGCGTCCTCCTCCCGGGCGAGCAGTCGGCCACACCCGCTGCAACGAACGACCTGGCTTCCCATGGCCCCGCCGGTGACCCTCCGGGCGGGGTGGGGGCACCGCCGGCCGGAGCGCCGTTGCCCGAAGACGGTTCGGCGCGAACCGGGGGACGCCAGCCGCGCGCCCTCAGTCCCCGCGCAGAGCGACAGGCGCGGCAGAGAGGGGACAGCTGATGGTGGTCGACAGGGCGGTGCCGGAGGGCCAGGCGGCGCTTCTCGAGATCGATCTCGACGGCCTGCCGCGAGACGACCTCGCCGGCTGGCTCGACCAGATGGTGCTCATCCGGGAGTTCGAGGAATCGCTCGAGGCGCTCGTGATGACCGGCAAGATCCCCGGAGGGGCGCACCAGGCGAGCGGGCAGGAGGCCGTGGCGGTCGGCGTGATGCGGGCGCTCGCCCCCCAGGACATCGTCACCAGCCCGCACCGCCCGCACCACCACGCGCTCGCCAAGGGTCTGGCGGCACCGGCCGTGATGGCCGAGCTGTGGGGCCGGGCCACCGGCTGCGCCGGCGGTCGTGGTGGCACGATGCACCTGAACGACTTCGCGCTGGGCTACTTCGGCTCGAACGGGATCGTCGGCGCGTCGCTCGGCATCGCGATGGGGGCGGCGCTCGCCGCCAAGCTGCGCCGCAGCGACCAGGTGTGTGTCGGCTTCTTCGGCGACGGAGGCGCCAACACCGGCCGGACGTGGGAGTTCGTCAACTTCGCCGCCATGCAGGGGTTGCCGCTGATCGCCGTCTGCGAGAACAACCAGTACGCGGTCGAGACCCACATCGGGCGCGCCCTGGCGGGAACCTCGATCGCCGAGCGCGCCAGCGGTTTCGGCCTTCCGTGCAGACAGATCGACGGCCAGGACGTCGCCGCGGTCTACCGCGCCACCGTCGAGGCGCGCCGACGTGCCGCCGCCGGCGACGGTCCGAGCTTCATCGAGGCGGTGACCTATCGCTACCACGGCCACAACACCGGGGAGGTGGTCGAGCTACCGCACGAACGAGGAGGTCGAGGAGTGGCGACGGACCCGTGACCCGATCGAGCGGCTGCGCCGCGCGCTGGAGCGCGAAGGCGCCCTTGACGGAGGGCGCCTTCGACGAGATGGCAGTCGACAGCCGCGTCGGCTCGTGCAGGAGGCGATCGCCTTCTCCGAGGCCTCGCCGTTGCCGGATCCGGCCACGGCTGCCGACGGCGTCGCCGGCTACCAGTTCGAGACGAGAGGTCCCCGGTGAGCGGGCAGCTGACCGTCGGCCAGGCCTTCCAGCAGGGTCTGCGCGAGGAGATGGCGCGCGACGAGACGATCTTCGTCCTCGGCACCGACCTGTTCATCCGCGGCGGCCACTTCGCCCAGGTGAAGGGCATCGGCCCGGAGTTCGGGCCCGAGCGGGTCATCGACGCGCCCATCTCGGAGGCGGCGATGGTCGCCGCCGGGGTCGGTGCGGCGCTCAACGGGATGCGGCCGCTGATCGACCTCAACTTCATCGACTTCGCCTTCGGGGCGATGGACGAGATCGCCAACCAGGCCGCCAAGGCCCGCTACCTGTGGGGCCGGCCGGTGCCGATGGTCGATCCGCGGCCTCGTCGGGGGTGGCCCTCTACGCCGCCCAGCACAACAACAGCCTCGAGGCGTGGTTCATGCACACCCCGGGGCTGGCTGTCGTCATGCCCTCCAACGCCTCGGACACCAAGGGGATCCTCAAGTCGGCGCTGCGGGGCGAGGACCCGGTGATCTTCTTCATGCACAAGCGGCTGACGGGATCTCGCGGCGAGGTCGGCGGTCCCGAGGAGCTCGTGCCGATCGGGCAGGCGGCTTCGATCGCGCGACGGGACGGCACGTCAGCTCGTCTCCTCGGGGATCGTCGTCGCCAAGGTCCTCAAGGCGGCGGACGGTGCTCTCCGCCGAGGGGATCGAGGCCGAGGTGATCGACCTGCGCACGATCTTCCCGCTCGACCGCGAGCTGATCGAGGACTCGGTACGCAGACCGGGCGCGCGATCGTCGTCACCGAGGAGCCGCCCTACGCGAGCGTCGCGTCGGAGATGGCAGCGACGATCCAGGAGGACGTCTTCGAGTACCTCGACGCGCCGGTCGCTCGCCTGACGGCGGCGCACACGCCCGATCCCGCACGCGCCCCAGCTGATGGAGGCCCTGATCCCCCAGGTCGAGGACATCGTCGGGGCCGGTCCGGCGCTCGGTCGAGCGCTGGCCGTCGAGCGAGGAGTAGGCGCCGAACCGTCGGTCCGGACTGGTGCGGCCACCGCGCCGGCACGCGCCGTTCGCGCGCCGCCGGCAGCTGCGGACTCAGACCCTCGCCGAGGCCCAGGGCCGCCAGCGCCGCGTTCTCGCGGGCGTACCGGCGAGGCGGTGTGGTCCGGCGCCGAGGGCCCACCAGGCGTCGTACTCCTCGATCATGCGCCGGTTACCGGTCGCCATCTCGACGCCGAGCTCGCGCGTCAGCTGCGTCCCGTCGAGCACGTAGTGCTCGCCGGGTAGGGAAAGACGAGATTGGTCAGATCGACGGTGTCGCAGGCGACACCGAGCTCGGTCTCGTCGATCGCGACGATGCTGCGCCGCGGTGCCGAGCAACTTGTGCGCAGAGCTCGACCCAGCCGCGGTTGGTGATCGGCCTGGCGGTGGGTGCAGTTGTAGGCGGCCCGGCGGCGACGTCGGGGCGCTCGAGCGTGGCGACAATCGCGCGCGCGACATCGTCGGCGTAGACGAACTGGTTGACCGCTTCTCCGCCCCCCGGCAGCAGGATGGGCCGTCCCGCCTCGAGGCGGCCAGAAGACGAAGGACTCCCGGTCGGCGAAGTTGCCCGGCCCGAGGATGAACGGGAAGGCGGAAACAGGTGACGTCGAAGCGCCCCTCGGCGTAGGCGTCCCACAAGATGCGCTCGGAGGCGACCTTCTCGTGGCCGTAGCGGCCCCAGACGGGCATCGGTCCGAACGGGGTGGTTTCCGGCCACGGCAGCTGTGCCGACGGCCGGTAGACGGCGCCGCTCGAGATGAACACGTAGTGCCCGACACGGCCGGCGAGGTGCTCGGCCGCCCGGCGGGTCCAGTCCGAGGAGTAGCCGGAGAAGTCGACCACGGCGTCAAAGCGCGCCCCATGAAGGCCTGCCAGTCCGTCAGGCTCGGCACGGTCCCCGATCACGGCGATCGTGCCGTCCGGCGGCTCACCGGTCACGCCGCGATGCAGCACCGTCACCTCGGCGCCACACTCGATCAGCCGGCGCGCCAGCCGGGCGCCGACGAAGCGCGTCCCGCCCAGTACGAGGACCCTCATCGGCGCTCCCATCAGTCCTTGGTCCCGCCTGCATTCAGCGCCAGGTTGCCGCCATCCACGGGCAGGAGCGCCCCGGTGACCATCGAGGAGGCGTCGGAGACGAGGAAGATGACGGGTCCCACCATCTCCTCGGGCTCGCCGAGGCGATTCAGCGGGATGCCCGAGAGGAACTTCTCGCGGATCGCGCCGAGCTCGGGGTTGTCGAGGCGATGTCGCAGCCCGGGAGTGAGGAACTGGCAGGGCTGAATCGCGTTGACGCGGATCCCGTGTCTCGCCCACTCCACCGCCAGCTCCTTGGTCATCATCACCACACCGCCCTTGCTGACGCTGTAGGGGTACGAGCCGCGGCCGACCGCCGAGGTGCCCCCGATCGAGCACATGTTGAGGATCGCCCCGCCGCGACCGGCGGCGATCATCCGCCTACCGGCCTCCCTGCAGCACAGGAAATAGCTCGTCAGGTTGATCCGCAGCGCCTTCTCCCAGTCGGCGAGCGACAGGGTGTCCGGCGGGCCGAAGGTCGGCGTGTAGGCGAGGTTGATCAGGATGTCGATCCGGCCGAAGGTGGCGTCGACCGCAGCGAACGCCTCGGCGGCGGCTCGTTCGTCCGAGGCGTCCAGCTCGAGCGCGAGCGCCCGGCGACCGGCGGCACGCACTCCCTGCGCCGCCTGTTCGAGCGCTTCGCCGTTCACGTCCACCAGTGCGACGTCGGCGCCGTGCGCGGCGAGCCCGGCGGTGATCGCCGTCCCGAGGCCGCCCCCGCCGCCGGTGACGACGGCGACGCGGTCGGTCAGGTCGAAGAGCGAGGGCATCACGCCGTCGCCGTGCCGCTCATCGCGCCAGCTCCGGCGAGGTAGTCGTGCAGCACGCTGCCCGCAACCAGGGTGAAGTTCGCCCGCCAGAGGTACCCCTCGAGCATCTCGAGCACGGGAAGGCGAAAGACCGGTGCCTGCGCATTCGGGCGTAGCTCGACGGTGCAGGGGCCGGCCCAGCACTCGAGGATCTCGACGTCGCTCAGCTTGCGCATCGTCAGCTGGCGGATCGCCGGGGTGCCGTCGATGTGCGGCATCAGCTTGTAGTTGATGTTGCAGGTGAAGTCGAAGTGCTGGCGCATCTGTGACGGGTCCGCGGCCCGCTGCTTGTAGGGCAGCGTCGCTGCGAGGACGGTGATCCCGTTGCGCTCGACCTCACCGACGACGAGGTCGCCGCGCGTCTCGAGCTTGAGCGAGGCGAGCTTCTTCGGCTGACCGTGTACCTCGCGGCCGTGGGCGACGCCCACGTCGGAGTCGAGGTAGAGGCCCATCGAGTAGCCACCGACCACCGCTGTGCCGGGGCCGGGATAGCGCGCTCCGAACATGACGTTGCACTCGTGCAGGCTGCCGGCGAAGTCGGTGTCGGGCATGCGGTAGATGTGGGCCACGACGACGTCGCCGACCCGCTCGAGCGGCGGGGGCAGCAGTCGTGCGATCGCGTGCGGGTCGGTCCGCCAGCACACCGTGAGGATCGACACGTTGCGGAAGCGGAACGGGAAGGGCGGGACGAGCGGCGCCTCCCAGGGGGAGGAGTAGGGCCCGGAGACGACGGTTTCGGCGTCGAGGGTCGCGTCGTGCGATGGCGCGCCGCGCCAGGTCTCAGCCATTGGAGTATTTCTTCACCGCCGACCAGTTCCAGTCGATGCCGAGACCGGGACGCTCCGGGAGCACGGCGCTGCCATCACGAACCTCGAGCTCTTCGTCGACCAGCTCGAAGAGGCCGTCGAGACCCGAGCGGGGCAGCATGCACTCGAGCCCCGCCGGGTGCAGGTTGGAGATCGCCGCCGCGAACTGCACGTGGATCGCGGGGTGGACATGGGTCGAGACCTCGAGCCCGCGCGCCGAGGCGAGCGCGGCGCTGGCCATGAACTCGCGTACACCGCCGACGACCGTGGCGTCGCAACGCACCACGTCGACGGCCTCGGCTTCGATCAGCCGGGCGAAGGCGCGGTGGCCGCTCAGGTTCTCGCCGAGGCCGATCAGCTGGCCGGTCCGCCTGCGCAGCTCGGCGACGAGGGGGGCGAGGCTCTCTGAGAAGGGATCCTCGAGGTAGCTCAGGTCGTACGGCTCGAGCAGGCGGACTCGGCGCAGCGCGTCCTCGAGGCTCGTGAAGGAGCGGAAGGCGTCGACCACGACCACGCAGTCGTCCCCCACGACCTCGCGTACCGCGGCGAGCCGGCGTGCGTCGACGTCGGGTGGGTCGGCACCGATCGTCAGCTTCACCGCCCGGCAGCCGAGCGCAGCGAAGCCGGCCATCTCCTCTTGCAGCTGCTCGAGGCGTGCCGCCGCGTCGGACCCGCGCCGGGGGTAACCGCCGACGGCACAGACGGGCACTGTGCTCCTCGCCGCACCGAGCAGCCGCGCCAGGGGAGCCTGCAGGCGTTGGCCGACGAGGTCCCAGACGGCGAGGTCGACCGCGCTTGCCGCCACGGCGAACAGGCCGTGCTCGGCATAGGGCCAGTACGCTCCCGAGAGCCGTGCCCGCAACTGCTCGGGCAGGAACGGGTCGGAGCCGACGACGAGCGGCGCCAGCGCTCGTTCCACGATCGGAGCGATCGGCAACCCCCGGCCGAAGGCGTACGCGCTCCCTTCGAGGCCGCTCGCCGTGCGCAGCCGGACGACGTCGTACTGCCGGGCGGTGACCACCGCCGAGCCGACCTGCAGCGGTTGGGGCAGCGGGACGATGCAGGTGAAGCACCGGCAGTCGTCGATCACCTCGCTCCCGGCGAGCCCCGACGCCTCGCCGGTCGCCGCGCCCCCTCGGGCGCTCACTTCGCCGCCCGGGCGAGCGAGACAGCGGGAGCGCCGGTCGAGCCCCGAACGCGCAAGGTCATCTTCACGGTCACCGTGCGGGGTGCCAGCTCGGGATTGACGAGGCGGGTGACGACCAGGCGGCCGGCATGGTGCCCGATGTCCTCGAGCGAGCGCGAGATCACCGTCAGTCGCGGCGGCTTGACGGAGGCGAGCTCGCTCTCGTCGAAGCCGATCAGCGAGACGTCGTCGGGGACGGTCAGCCCACGGATGCCGAGCAGCTCGAGCACCCCGGCGGTGACCGAATTCGGCAGGCAGCTGAGGATCGCCGTCGCGCCGGCGTCGATCATCCGCTCGGCAACCTCCCAGCCCGAGCGTGCGTCGACCCGCTCGTACGGCACGACCATCTCGGTGACCCTGGTGAGGCCGAGCGCTTGGACAGCGGCGCGGAAGGCCACGAGAGTCTCCCGTCCGGGCCGCACGTCCGAGCTGATGGTCGCCAGACCGACCGAGCGGTGGCCCAGCTGTGCGAGGTGCTCGAGGGCTGCGCGGATTCCCGCGCCCTGCTCGGTCATCACCACGTCGGCGCGCAGCCCGCGCACCTCGCGGTCGAGCAGCACGATCGGCCGTCCGAAGGCGCGCAGCACCCTGCCGGCGCGAGGATCTTGGTCGTCGACGAGGGAGACGACGAGAGCGTCGACGCGCCGGGCGCGCAACGACTCCAGGGCGAACTGCTCGCCGGCGGCGGACCACCCCGAGCTCATGATCAGCAGCCCGCTCCCGTCGCGACGGAGATCCTCTTCGAGCACCTCGGCGATGCGACCGAAGACGTCGTTGCTGATCGCCGGCACGAGCAAGCCGACGAGAGAGCTCTTCGTCGTGCGCAGGCTGCGGGCGGCGACGTTGAGCCGGTAGCCGAGCTGTTCGACGGCGGTGAGAACCTGGGCGCGAGTGGCCGGGGACACCTTGAGGGGCTCGTTCAGCACGCGAGACGGTCGTCTTGGAGACGCCTGCGGCGACTGCCACGTCGACGATCGTCGGCTCGCGTCGCGACGTCGGCGCGACAGACTCGTCACCAGCAGCTTGATCGTGCGCCGTGCGGGGAACCGGCCCGGGCCTCGCGATGGGAACGATCCCATTACTGTATCCATCCCCGGTCGCGACGTGCAAGGGTTGTTGTTCGGTGATGCTCGCCAACGGCTCGGGCCCGACGACGGTCTCGGCTCGCCGGCGAGGGGGCGGGGCGCGACCGCCCGGGCGTTGTGTCGTTCGGCTTGCGAGCTTGTGTCGCACGAGAGAGGATGTCCGCGATGCCAGGTGAGATGACGTACTCCGCAGCCTTCGCCGAAGGGGTCTTCGAGGAGATGGGGAGGAATCCCGACATCTTCGTCATCGGGACCGACCTCGTCCGACGTGGCGGCCACTGGGCCCAGATCAAGGGTCTTGCCGACCTTGTCGGGCCGCGCCGCGTCTTCGACGCCCCGATCTCCGAGGCGGCGATGGTGGCGACCGGCGTCGGAGCGGCGATGGCCGGGATGCACCCGATCGTCGACTTGAACTTCATCGACTTCTCGTTCGGTGCGATGGACGAGATCGCCAACCAGGCCGCCAAGATCCCCGCCATGCTGCAGCGACCCGTTCCCCTCGTGGTGCGGGGAACGTCCGGAATCGCGCACGGCGGCCCGCAGCACAACAACAGCGTCGAGTCGTTCTTCATGAACCTTCCCGGGGTCAACCTCCTCGTGCCGACCTTTCCCTACGACGTGAAGGGGTTGCTCAAGACGGCGCTGCGCGGCGACGAGCCCGTCATCTACCTCATGCACAAGCGGCTCACCGGGACCAAGGGCGACGTCGGCGGTCCGGAGGACCTCGTGCCCTTCGGCGTCGCCCGCATCTGTCGCGAGGGCTCGGACTGCACGATCGTCACCTACAGCGGCGGGACACCCAAGGCGCTGCAGGCTGCCGAGCGCCTCGCGGAGGACGGGACGAGCGTCGAGGTGATCGACCTGCGCACCCTCGCGCCGCTCGACGTCGAGACGATCGTCGCCTCGGTGAAGAAGACCGGCCACGCGGTCGTGCTCGACGAGGCGCCGACCTTCTCCGGCCCGAGTGCCGAGATCGCCGCGGCGATCCAGGAGCATGCCTTCGAGTACCTCGACGCGCCGGTCGGGCGGGTCGGCTCGCCGCGCGTCGCCGTGCCGGAGGCGCAGACCCTGCTCGACCAGCTGCTGCCCCAGCTCGAGGACGTGATCGCCGCGGTGCGCCGTACCTTCACCGCATTCCAATCGGTCTCCGCCTGACCTGACGCCGCTCTCTGCTGCGGCGGCTTCCGCTCGGCCTCGTCGCCGTCGAGCCGGCTCTGGGGCGCTTGCGAGCCCGGGCAGGAGGATCACGGGGCGGCCACGAGGGCTGCCAGCGGACGGTTCTGCGAGCAGCGCCGGCGATCCTGCGGCGTGCAACCGGTGGAGTCCTGCCATGGACAGCACCTCGCCGATCGCGTTCCGGGGCACCGAGGGCGACGGAAGACGCTGTTGCACATCTCGTGTCCACGCAGGGCGGACCGTGGAGAACCCAGGGCCGCGGCGTGCCGGACCACATCTCCGCCGGCCGCGGTCGATAGGTAGACTCCGGCCCCCGACCAGCGCCGGTCTGGGAAGGCGGGCTCAGCGGAGGACGTTCGTGCTCAAGTCGGATCTCGATACCCCGCTCGTGCCGGCCCGCCGGCGGGTGCTCGCCGACGACGTCGCCGACTCGATCCGCGAGGCGATCTTCTCCGGGCGGATCGACCTCGGCCAGCGCCTCATCGAAGAGGAGCTCGCCAGCACCTTGGACGTGAGCCGCGGCCCGGTGCGCGAGGCGCTCATCAGGCTGAGCCAGGAGGGGCTGGTCTCCTTGGAGCGCCACCGCGGGGCGAGCGTGGCCCAGCTCTCGGTGGACGAGCTGCACGAGATCTACAGCCTTCGCGCCGGCCTCGAGCGGCTCGCCGTCGAGTGGCTCTGTGACCACGCCACCGTTGCGGACTTCACGCGCCTCGAAGCGGTCCTCGCCGACTTCGACCGCCTGCCGAGCCCCCCGTCGCGCTCGGCTGTGGCCGCGCTCGACGTCGCCTTTCACGACGCCATCTTCGCAGCCGCCCACCACGAGCGGCTCTACAAGGCCTGGCTCGGGCTCCGCTCGCAGATCTTTCTCTACCTCACGATCAGAGGCGCCCTTCGCCCCGACTTCGCCACCACCTGGCGGGGCGACCACGAGGAGCTCTTGTCGATCCTGGCGCGCCGAAAGCGCGCCCCGGCGGTCAAGTTCATCGAGGGCCACATCGAGGGCAGCTACGAGCGGGCGTTGCGCTCGAGCGGGGTGGCGGCGCGTGCGACGTGATCGTCGGCCACTGTTGAACGATCCCTCCGGCTCGTCTACTGTCAACAGGGGCCCCGGCGTATGCTCGGTAGGGCGGTTCGTGGCGCGCCGAGAAAGTAGAGGGCGATGATGAGCGATACGGACGGGCAAGCGCGGTCGACGCCGAGCGGCGACACCGCCGGCCGGCGGGAAGTTCCCGTCTTGGCCACCGCCGCCGGGGCCTTCACCGCGCAGCACGAGCGCCTTGTCGAGCACCTCCGGGGCCGTGCCAGCCTGCGGATCGTCGATGTGTCGACGCCGGAGTCGATCGCCGAGGGGACCGCGGGTGCCGATGCTCTCGTCGTCACCTTGCAGCCGCTGCGCGCGGCGCACATCGCCGCCTTGGCACCCTCGGTCGCCGTGATCGGTCGCGCCGGCGTCGGGCTCGACACGATCGACCTCGCCGCGGCGGAGGCGGCCGGCGTCAGCGTGATCAATCAGCCGAGGTACGGGACCAACGAGGTCGCGTCCCATGCCGTGGCGATGCTGCTCGCACTGCAGCGCAAGCTCCTCCTCTGTGACGACTACGTGCGGGCCGGGTGGAAGGGTCCCCTGGAGCTGGCGCCGATGAAGCCGCTCGACGAGATGGTGGTCGGGCTGATCGGCTGCGGGCGGATCGGCGCGGCGGCGGCGGCGATGCTCGTCGGGCTCGTCGAGCAGGTGCTCGTCTTCGACCCGGCGCTCAACGACCCGCCCCCGGGCGCCCAGCTCGTGGACGAGCTGAAGGACCTCATCGCTCGAAGTGACGCCATCTCCCTACATGTCCCGCTCACCGAGGAGACCGTCGGGCTGATCGACGCCGCAGCGATCGCCACGATGCGGCCGGGTTCGTTGCTGATCAACGTCGCCCGCGGCGGGGTCATCGACGAGCCGGCGCTCGTCGCTGCCCTGGAGAGCGGACACCTCGGCGGAGCCGCGCTCGACGTCTTCGCCAGCGAGCCGCTCGGCCCGGACGCCCCGCTGCAACACGCTCCGAACGCCATCTTCTCGCCCCACTGCGCCTCGTATTCCGAGCGCTCGTCCTGGCGCCTTCCGAGCTGGACGGTCGACGATGTCGTCAACTGGGTCACCAAGCGCATGGTCGTCCACGGCAACGTGGCCGTGAGCGGGAGGCGCTGATGGAGGAGATCTTCATCCCCGCCTCGGGGATGGCGATGGAGGAGGTTCTGCTCACCGAGTGGCTCAAGGAGCCCGGCGAGCACGTCGAGGCCGGCGACATCCTCGCGGTCGTGGAGACCGACAAGTCGACCGTCGAGCTGAGCGGGCAGAGCAGCGGGACGCTGTCGCGCCACCTCGTCCCCGCCGGCGAACGCGTACGTGGCGGCACCACCGTGGCCTACGTCCTCGCCGAGGGCGAGGCAGAGCCCGGCACCTCGGGCGTGTCGTCCACCAGCGGGACTACGGGCTCGCCACCCGCGTGGACGACGAGCAGCTCGAACGGGAGCGCGGCGCCCCCGGCGAGCGCCATGTCGTCCCAAGGCGGAGCCGTTGCGGGTGACAAGGCCGCCGACGGCCGGCACCTGTTCAGCCCTCGGCAGAGGCGCGAGGCGATCCTCGCCGCCACCCAGAGCGCCGCAGCGGCCGGCGCTGCCGAGCCGCTGGCGCCCGCCCCGGTCGCCGCGACCGGTCTGGCATCGCCCGCCCCGGTCGCCGGCGTAACGGCCCCGGCACCGAGCGCGGCGACGGCCGCCTCCGGAGCGGCCGCCCCGAGCACGGCCGCCCCGAGCACGGCCGCCCCGAGAACGATGGCTGTGCCTGCGGCTCAGGTCGAAGCCGCGGCGTCCAACCGCCGTGCCACCGCCGAGCTCGTCAGCGAGTCGTGGCGGACGATGCCGCACTTCTCGGTCGGTCGTGAGGTGCGCACCGAGGGCTTGCTCGCCTCGCTTGCCCGATCCCGCGCCGAGGGTGTCGAGGCGACGGCGACCGACTTCATGTTGCGTGCCTTCGCCGCGGCGCTCGAGCAGGTCGGTGAGCGGCCCGACGTAGGCCTTGCCGTGGCAACCGAATGGGGAGTGCTGATCCCCGTCGTGCGCGGCGTGACCTCCCGCTCGCTGCCCGAGCTCGCTTCGCTGCGGCGTGCTGCGGTCGACCGGGCGCGGCTGCGCCGTCTCGGATCCGCCGACGCCGAGCCGCCCTTCGCCACGCTGTCCAACCTCGGGCCCTCCGGCGTCCGCTGGTTCACCGGCGTGATCCCCCTCGGCCAGGTGGCACTGCTCACCGTCGGGCGGATCGGACCTCGTCCGGCTGTCGAGGGCAGGGGACTGGTCGTGGCGCAGATGTTCGACGCCGTGCTGACCGCCGACCATCGCCGCTACGACGGCGTTGACTCGGCACGGCTGCTGTCCGGCTTCGCCGAGCACCTGGGTGGGCTCGGCGGCGAGGAGGAGCGATGAGTACCTCGACCACGACCGAGATCGACCCGGCGGCCGGAGAGCGGGCCCGCGACTGGCTGCGGACGATGCTGCTCATCCGCAGGTTCGAGGAGCGAGCGGAGCAGCTGACGATCCGCGGCAAGATCCCCGGGGGTGTCCATCCGGCGGTGGGCCAGGAGGCGACCGCCGTCGGTGTGGCGGCGACGCTCACGACGGCCGACACGGTGTCGGCGCCGCATCGTGGTCACCACCACGCGCTGGCCAAGGGTGTCTCACCTTCGGGGCTGATGGCCGAGCTGTACGGCAAGGCGACGGGCGTCTCCCGGGGGTACGGCGGCTCGATGCACCTCGCCGGGTTCGACGTCGGGTTCATCGGCTCCAACGGGATCGTCGGCGCAGCGGTCGGGCTCGGGCTCGGTGACGCCTTTGCAGCTCGTTATCGCAACGAGCCCCGCGTCGCCGTCGCCTTCTTCGGCGACGGTGGCCTCAACACCGGGCGAACCTGGGAGTTCGCCAACCTCGCGGCGGCATGGCGGTTGCCGCTCATCGCCGTATGCGAGAACAACCTCTATGCCGTCGAGACACCGACCCTCGCACTCACCGGGGGCTCGAACCCGGTTCGCCGGGCGGAGGGCTTCGGATTGCACGCCGTGAGCGTCGACGGTCAGGACGTCTTCGAGGTCTACGGCGCGGCGGCACGCGCCCGCGCAGCGCGCCCTTGCCGGTGAGGGGCCGAGCTTCATCGAGGCACGGACGTACCGGTATTCCGGCCACGGCTCGGGCGAGGGACCCGGCTTGTACCGCACGGTGGACGAGATCGCAGACTGGCGCAACTCGCGCGACCCGATCGAGCGGCTGGCGCTCAAGCTGAAGGAGGCGGGCTACCTTCACGACGGCGAGCTCGAGGCGCTCGACAGCGAGGCGCAGGCCCGCGTCGACGAGGCGGTGCGCTTCGCCGAGGAGTCTCCCTTCCCCTAGAGATCGCCGCGGTCGCCACGCGAGCGGCGCACGTGTGCCGGCCGGTTTCGCCTGTCACACGTCGAGCAACCAGCGCTGCTCGTCGCTCAACCGAGCGTAGGTCGGCTCGTGCAGGTAGTCGCGAAAGAGCGTTTGCTGCGGCCCGTCGCGCCGGACGAAGGCGGCGTGGATCGCCCGGCGTGGACGATCCGTGCGGTTCTGTGTCCCCCCGTGCCAGAGGTGGCTGTTGAACACGACGCAGTCGCCGGCCCGGCCGAGGACCAAGATCTCGTCGGGGTGCGGGGCACGAGGGTCCTCGAGCGCGTCCTTCGGCGTCCTGGCGGAGCGGTGGGAACCCGGCACAATGCGGGTCGCTCCGTTCTCCTCGGTGAAGTCGTCGAGCAGCCAGATCGAGTTGCAGATCCGGTAGTCGCCCGGCGCGACGGCATCCGCCCAGTCGACGTGCAAGTTCTGATGGCCCTGGCCGGGGAGCGCGGCCCGGCCGTTCAGCGAGAAGACCTTCATCTCCTGCCAGTCGAGCACGTGTGCCACGGCGGCCAGCTGCAGCGGATGGTTCCAGATGCGATCGAAGATCGGGTCCTTGTCGACCAGGTTGGCCAAGCGGGAGGTCCCCTGTTCCTGGTGCGCCTCGAGCCCGGCACGCTCGCCCTCGCTCTCGACCAGCTCGTCGAAACGGCGGACGATCACGGCGAGGTCGGTTTCGTCGAGCGCTCTCCGCAGGGGCAGGTAGCCCTGCTCGTCGAGCATCGCCACCTGCTCGGCGGAGAGCAACGACGGGCTGGCGCCGAGGGACTCGAGCGCGGACTGGACATCCAGATCGGGCACGGCGACCTCCCTATGGACCGACCCCGCCGCCGGACGGCGTCGAACCGGGTGTCTCGCACCGCGGCCGCGACCCCCGGGCCCGTCGCAGAGAGACTACCTGCCCGTCGGGCCGGCTTGCTCAGTGCGACTCGCGCGGCACGGCGTGACCGCTCGAGCCGACGAGGAAGTCGAAGTCGACGCCGCGGTTTGCCTGCAGCACGTGCTCGACGAACAGCCGGGCGTAGCCACGACGGGGTACCGGCACCGCCGGCAGGGCCGCAACGATCTCGCGCCGGCGCTCGAGCTCCTCGTCGTCGAGCTCGACGTGCAGTGTGCGCGCCGGCACGTCGAGGCTGATCCAGTCGCCGGAGCGGACGAGCGCGAGCGGTCCTCCGGCCGCCGCTTCGGGGGCGACGTGCAGCACCACGGTCCCGTAGGCGGTGCCGCTCATCCGTGCGTCGGAGATGCGCACGACGTCGGTGATCCCTTGCTCGAGCAGGACGCGGGGCAGCTGCAGGTTGCCCACCTCGGGCATGCCGGGATAGCCACGCGGGCCGGCGTTGCGCACGACGAGGATCGTGTCGCCCTCGACGGGGAGCTCGGGATCGTCCCGTGCGGCGTTGTACTGCTCGATCGAGTCGAACACGAGCGCCTGCCCGCGATGGACGAGCAGGGACGGGGTGGCCGCGCGTCTGCTTGATCACCGCACCGTCGGGGCAGAGGTTGCCGCGCAGTACCGCCGTGGAGAGCCCCGCAGGCATGAGCGGATCGTCGAAGGGCCGGACCACACGGCGGTCGACGGTCTCCTGGGCATGCTGGCCGATCGGGCGCCCGGAGACCGTGATGGCGTCGGTGTGCAACAGCGGACGCAGCTCGTGCAGCACTGCCGGGATCCCGCCGGCGTAGCAGAAGTCTTCCATCAACAGCTCGCCGGAGGGCTTCAGGTTGACGAGCATCGGCACGTCGGCGGCGAGCTTGTCGATGTCGGCGAGCTCGAAAGGAACTCCGGCGCGCCCGGCGATGGCGACGAGGTGGATGACGGCGTTGGTCGATCCGCCGATCGCGGCAAGGACGCGTACGGCGTTCTCGAAGGCCTCGAGGGTGAGAATGTCCGACAGCCGCACGTCCTGGCGCACGAGCTCGACCACCCGCCGGCCCGTCCGCTGGGCGAGGGCGTGACGGCGCGAGTCGACGGCGGGGAAGGTGGCAGCGCCGGGCAGCTGTACGCCGAGCGCCTCGGCGAGGCAGGCCATCGTCGAGGCCGTGCCCATCGACATGCAGTGCCCGAGGCTGCGCACGGCGCAGGTCTCGAGGTCGAGGAAGTCCTCGCCGGAGATCGTCCCGGCACGCGCCTCCTCGCTCTTGCGCCACAGATCGGTTCCCGAGCCGAGCTGCTCGGTGCCGCAGTGGGCGCTCAGCTGTGGGCCGCCGGTGAGCATGATCGTCGGCAGGTCGACGCTGGCGGCGCCCATCAGCTGCGCCGGCGTGGTCTTGTCGCACCCGGAGAGCAGCACCACACCGTCGAGCGGGTTGGCACGCAGCATTTCCTCGACGTCCATCGACATGAGGTTGCGCAGGAACATCGCCGTCGGCCGCAGCATCTGCTCGCCGAGCGAGATCGTCGGGAACTCGAGGGGGAGTCCGCCCGCCTCCCACACGCCCCGCTTGACCGATTCGGCGAGGCCGCGCAGGTGGGCGTTGCACGGGGTGAGCTCGGACCAGCTCTGGGCGATGCCGATCACCGGCCGCCCGTCGGCGACATCCCGAGGCAATCCCTGCATCAGCAGACCGGAGCGGTGGATGACGCCGTCGCGGTCACGCTTGCCGAACCACGCGCTGCTGCGCAGGTGCTCGCTCACGATTCGTCCCTCCGCGTCATCGCCGGCGGCGGATCGCCCTCCGGTGGGGTCTCTCCCATCTGCTGCCGCGGCGTCCGTGCCGTTCGGCCCGCTGTCGCGTTCATCAGCGCTCGACCCGGCCCGCCACCGCCGAGGCGGCGAGCACCTCGACTCGCGGGGCGCGGTCTTCACCCTGCGGCGGCGAGATGCCCATCGCCAGAGTCTCGTCCTGACCCGGCGGGCGGTCAACCGGACGGCTGACCGTCGGCAACCTGGGGGCCGGTGTGCCGCCCGAGTAGGGTGTCAACAATCGACGACAGCCCGGCGGCCCGGGCGCGTTCGCCCGGCCGGCGCCGTGGTCGCCCAGACGGCAGGAGGAGGAAGCGATGAGCGAGGTCCGTCCGGTCCACCCGTGGATCGCCGAGGGGCAGCAACGGATCCGATTCGCCATCTGCGCGATGTTCGCTCAGCAGCCCGAGGACATCGTCGCCGCGGCGCAGCGCGCCGAGCGGCTCGGCTTCGACGCCTACTGGGCCAACGACCATCCCAACCGGGCGATGGACTGCTGGAACATGCTCACCATGCTGGCGATGGCCACCGAGCGCCTCCACCTCATCTCCCTGGTCAGCTGCATCTGGTACCGCAGCCCCTTCCTGCTCGCCCGCCAGGCCTGCGACGTCGACCGGGTGAGCGGCGGCCGCCTCGTCCTCGGCCTCGGCATCGGCGACGACGTCCCCGAGTTCGATCAGATGTGCCTCGAGTTCCCCAGCTTGCGGACGCGCCAGGAGGCGCTCGAGGAGACGGTGGCGATCGTCCGCGGCCTGTGGAGCGGTGAGCCGTTCTCCTTCGAGGGCAGGCACTTCCGGGTCCACGAGGCGACGATGCGCGGGCTGCCGGTGCAGCAGCCGTTCGTGCCGCTGCTGATCGGCGGCGGCGGCGAGAAGGTCACCCTGCGCCAGGTGGCGCGCTTCGCCGACGTCTCCAACTTCGCTCCCCACGAGTGGTCCGGCTCGGCGTTCGAGGTCGCCGACGTGGCGCGCAAGTACGCGGCCCTCCGCCGGCACTGCGAGGAGATCGGGCGGCCCTACGACTCGATCCTGCGCACTCACTACACCCCCTTGCTCACGCTCGCTCCGGACGAGGCGGCGTTGGCGAGCAAGCGGGCGGCGGCGCGCATCCCCGACGCCTCGCTGCGCCAGGAGCTGGTGTTCGCCACGCCGCAGCACGCCGTCGAGCACTACCAGGCGCTGGCCGATGCCGGCGTGCAGTACTTCCTTGCCGCGATCAACGTCAGCGACGAGGAGACGGTCTCGCTGTTCGCCGAGGAGGTCGTGCCTCAGGTGCACCTCGGGTCTCGGGTGGCAACGGAAACGGCCCACGCGGAGGGTTGAACCCTTGACGACGGCTGACCACGCGACGAGCCCGTTCTTCAACGAGTGGGGTGCGATGGCAGCCGGCGGACTCGTCGTAGCCATCCCCGCACTGAATCGCAACGTCCTTCGCCCGGCGCAGCTTCGCTTCGATGTAACTCGGCGGCGGCGTCCACTGGTCGACGGTCGCCGGGGGACTTTCGCCTCTTGGTCGCGATCGTCCGGATCGCGCACGATGAGTCACTGCAGTCGAACAGCGCAGCTGGTGATCGATCACGGGAGGTGCGATGAACGAGTGCGGCCCGCAGGGCGAGTCCGGACGGGTCATCGTCGGTGTCGACGGTTCAGCGTCCTCGAAGGCTGCGCTGGCGTGGGCCGCGAGGTTCGCCAAGCTGAGCAGCCTGCCGCTCGTGGCGGTCGCGACATGGGACTTTCCCGCGAGCTACACCTGGGTGGCCCGACCTCCCGAAGGTGACCCGGCTATCGAGACCGCGGGAGCGCTGAAGGCGACGCTGGCGGAAGTCCTCGGCGACGATCCTGGCATCGAGGTCGGCACGGAGGTCATCTGCGGGCACCCCGCGCAGGTTCTCACCTCACTGTCGAGGTTCGCCGCGCTCTTGGTGGTGGGCAGCCGCGGCCACGGCGAATTCGCCGGCATGCTGCTCGGCTCGGTGAGTCAGCACGTCGTGGCCCACGCCCACTGTCCCGTCCTTGTTGTCCGTGGCGGCGAGCCGGGCAGGACGGACTGGCACGCCTCGGCACTCGCCTGACCGATCGGCGCTGGCACCAGGCTGTTCGCTGCTCTCGGGAGCCTCGTGCACGTGACATCGGCCGAACCACGCAGTACGTTCTGACACGAGGCAAGCGCGCTCGGCTGAGCAGCGAGCTGGCTCGAGAACCCGATGTGTGCATACAAGGGGCCGGGAGCCGCGTCGGCCGCCGCCGGAGCCGGTCTGCCAGTCCAGTGGCATCAGCCGTGTCGAGGTGGAGGGGAGGCGTCGGGTGAGTACCGGCATCGAGGACCCGAGCGCAGGGGAAGCGGATTGGGGCCTGCTGGCCAGGTGGGGTGGAGCGCTCTTCGACGATGCCGGCGCGGCGCCGATCAGCTTCGTGCTCGGGGGAGAGCGGATGTGGGGCATCCCCGCCGACTTCGCGCCGGTTCGGCGCGCTCGCCGCCTGACCTCCACCCTGCACGAGACCGTCGTCGTCGGGCGCGATCCTGGCTCAGGTCTCGAGGTCCGCCTCGAACGGTTGGCGTACGTCGACCACCCGGTCCTCGAGTGGACGGCGTGGTTCTCCAACTCTGGAGATCGACCGACTGAACTGCTCGAAGACGTTCTCGCGCTCGATGCCACGATCGCCGCCGACGCTCCGTCGTTGCGACACTGCAACGGTGACTTCAACAGCGCCGAGGGGTACACGTGGCAGATGTCGTCGCTACGTGCGGGGGAGCGGGTCGACACGGCTCCTCAGCTCGGCCGCCCATGCGATCAAGCCTTCCCGTATTTCCGCGTGCTCGCGGAGGGCGGCGGGATCAACCTGGCGGTCGGTTGGCCGGGTCAGTGGCAGGCGGTCTTCGTTGGAGCCGAGTCGGGCTTCACGGTGCAGGCCGGTCAGCAGGACGTGCACCTGCGCCTCCTGCCCGGGGAGACGATTCGCACGCCGCGCGTCACCTTCATGGCCTTCAGCGGCGCCGAGGAGCGGGCGGCGAACCTGTGGCGCCGTTGGTACCGCGACCATGTCATGCCCCGCCCCGGCGGCAAGCCGATCGCCCCCTTGCTGCACGTCGCCGGCACCGACGAGGGGCCTCCACCGGGAGACGAGTTCACCGGAGCGACCGAGGAGAACCAGCTCGAGTACCAGCGCCGTTTCGCCGAGCACGGCATCGACTACGACGTGTGGTGGGTCGATGCCGGTTGGTACCCCTGCATCGAGCCCGAGAGTGGTGATGCCGAGTGGCGAGTCACCGGGACCTGGAAGGCCGATCCCGAGCGCTTCCCACGCGGTTTGGCGCCGGTGAGCGCGGGCGCCTCGCGCTACGGCGCCGCGTTTCCTCCTCTGGTTCGAGCCCGAAAGGGTGTTCCCCGGAACCGCCCTCTCACTCGAGCATCCCGAGTGGGTGCTGCCCTCGCCACCACCACCGAGCGAGGAGAAGGGGACACGCCGCTGGCGCCAACGACTGTCGGGCCTGCTCGACCTCTCCGATCGGGGGTGTGCGCAGATGCTCACCGACCTCGTCAGCGGGTTGATCGACGAGTACGGGATCGGCGTCTACCGGCAGGACTTCAACTTCTGGCCGTTGGCGAACTGGCGCAGCCATGACGCCGAGGACCGGCGGGGTCTCACCGAGAACCTCTACGTGCAGGGCTACCTGCAGTTCTGGGACGACCTGCTGAACCGCCATCCAGAGATCTTCATCGATTCCTGCGCCTCGGGCGGACGGCGCAACGACCTCGAGACGATGCGCCGGTCGGTGCCCCTGCACTACTCGGATTTCGGCTACGGGCTGAACCCGGTGAAGACCGACTTCCAGCGGACGATGTACGAATGGCTCCCCTACTTCAAGGACTCGAGCATCGCCTGGGACGTCGCCGAGGCCCAAGCGGCCGGGCTCGCCGCATCGGAGCAGGACAGCTACTCCTTCAACTGCGCGCTCGCCCCGATGCTCGGGCTCGGGCTCGACGTGCACCGCTTCGAGGACTACGACCTCGACCTCGTCCGCCGGATGCTGGCTATCTGGCGTCGGGCCGCGCCGCTGCTCCTCGACGGCGACTTCTACGCCCTCACCCCTCCCGGCCGCAGCGGCAAGGAGTGGGTAGGGCGGCAGTTCTGCAGCCGCGACGGCAGCGAGGGCCTCCTGCAGGCGATCCGCCACGCCGGCAACGACGAGGCCAGCCAGGTGCTTCGTCCGAGGCGCGTCCACGCCGAGGCGCGATATGCGCTCGAGGGGGCCGAATCCGGTGAGCGTCGGGAGCTACCCGGCTCGAGCTTGCTCGAGAAGGGATTTCGGGTCGAGCTGCCGGCACGTCAAGGTTCCATCTGGTTCTACCGCGAGCTCACACCTCGCAGCTGATGTGCCCGGCTGCTCGCGAGGGTGACCCTTGCGACCGGGAGCAGCACGAACGCGAGGACGAGGACGAGCGTTCGCTACGCTAAAAGCTAAGGTTCACGATCGATGAGCAAGGGCCCGCTGCAGAGCCTCACGGCCGACCCGGAGTACGAAGCGTTCTGCCGTGCGGAGCTGCCGGATCCCTACGACCTGCTCGATCGGCTCCGCTCTGTCGCACCGGTGCACTGGAGCCCGCTGCTCGAGGCCTGGCTCGTCACGAGTTACGACGACGTCACTACTGCGCTTCGCGACCAGCGGCTGCGCAGCGACCGGGCCGGGATCAACGAGCGCGGCATACCTGCTGACCTTCGCCCGAGATACCAGTCGCTGATCACCCACATCTCCAATTGGCTCGGTTTCACCGATCCGCCCAAGCACTCGCGCCTCCGCGAGCTCTCACGCAGCATGCTCAACCCGACGCTCGCCCGCACCTTCAGGCCGTGGATCATCTGCTTCGTTCGCCAGTCGGTGGCGGAGATGCAACTCGAGGAGCACGTCGACCTGGTCGAACAGCTGGCACTGCGGCTTCCGCTCGCCTTGATCTGCGACGCGCTCGGGATGCCGAGAGCGAGCATGGAGCGATTCCACAACCTGACCTGCGACGTCGGGCCCTTCGCCGGGCGGATGGATCCGTCTTGGGATCCCGAGGCACAGCAAGCGGTCGAACGGGCGAACGAGAGCTGGCTGGCGCTCGAGGACATGTTCCGTCAACTGATCGCCGAGAAGCAGAAGGCCCCAGCCGACGACCTGCTCACCAGGCTTGTGAGCTCGTCGGACAACGGCACCATCTCCGACGACGAGCTGATCGGTCTGTCGGTGTTCTTCCTGGCAGCGGGCCATGGGACGGCGCGGGATCTGCTGGCGAACGGCCTCTGGCTGCTGATGACACACCCCGACGAGGCGGCGAAGCTGTCGGCATCCTCCGCGCTGATCGGCTCAGCCGTGGAGGAGGCGCTCCGCTACGAAAGCCCGATCCCGACGATGTCGCGTCTTGCCGCCGGGGATGTCAACCTTCGGGGGATGACGATCCACAAGGGCGACACGGTGTTGCTGCATCTCGCTGCGGCGAACCGGGATCCGGCGAAGTTCGAGCGTGCCGCGACCTTCGACGTGACACGCAAGAACAATCGTCACATCGCGTTCGGTTGGGGAGCGCACTTCTGCCTCGGGGCACCCCTCGCCCGCGAGCAGGCGGCCGTGGTCTTCGAGGAGATGGCTCCTCTCCTGCCCCACCTCGTGCTCGACCGCCCGCAGCCCACATGGCGGCCTGGCGACCTGAGCGACCGCAACCTGACCGAGCTCGGCGCCACCTGGCGGAGTTGAGCGCACCGGTGACCGGCACGAGGTCGTACGTTCCCAAGCGATGCTCGAGCGGTGCAGTCGCGCGGCCAACCATTCGGGCCCCTAGCGCAGGGCGAAGTCACCCAAGTCCAGCCCGAGATCGTCGGCCAAGCAGGTGAACTCCCGGCGAATCGGATCCTGAACGCGAACCCCTCCGGCACGTCGCGCCTCGAGCGTGCGACGTTCCACCTCGCCGGGCAGGAGCACGTCGGGGCCGTCGGGCACGCTGGCCAGCTGCTTGACTTGCTGCCGGAACGTCGCTGCCTGCTGATAGTACGTCTCGATCGGAACGAACGCAGCTACGTCGATGGCCATGATCAGCGTGCCGTTGCCGTTCTTGTAGTCCGGGTCGCACGACGATCCCATTCCGGACAACAGCCCTCCGGTCAGTTCGACGAGCATCGATAGCCCCGAGCCTTTGTGGCCCACGAAGGGAAGCAACCATCCACCGGCGTAGAAATCGGCGGGCTCGACGCTCGGATTGCCGGCGCGGTCGACGATGACACCCGGGGCGACGGTCCTGCCCTCGTGGAGAGCGATCAGCAGCTTGCCCTCCGGGAGGGTGGCCGTGGCGATGTCCAGCACGATCGCGCCGTCTGGGAGTGGCGCAGACCAGGCGATGGGATTCGTGCCGAGGACGCGCCCATTGCCGCCGTAGGGCGCGACGCCTCGTCCGGAGTTGCAGCAGGCGAAGCCGATCTTTCCGGCGCTGGCGATCATCTCGACGTACTCGCCGACTCGCCCGATGTGGTGGCAGTTCTGGATCGTCACCGCGGCGACGCCCTGTTCGTCGGCGACGTCGATGGCGATCGTGGTGGCGAATTCCGCGGCGACATGGCCGAAGCCCCAGCAGCCGTCGACGATCGCCGCTGACCGCTGCGCCGAGACGAGTCGTGGCTCGGCGGTCGGGCGCAGGTGCCCACTCTTGATCCCGGCGACGTACCCCGGGAGGCGAACCAGTCCGTGCGATTCGTGCCCCACCAGGTTGGAGAGGACGAGGGCTCGGACAACCTGGGTTGCCAGGTCTTCGGGCGCCCCGACGGCGCAGAAGATCGAGACGCCGATCTCGACGAGTCGATCCTCGCTGAAGCGCGGGCCGTCGACGACTGGATCGGGAGGTGGCATCGCGCGCTCAGCCTTCCTGGGTTCTGCGACCGGCGCTCCACCGGACGAGATTGAGCATGAGGTGGTCAGCCACGGCGAGGCTGCCGAGGTTGCCGAGAAGATCGAACGTGTTGACCACGACTCGACCAGATCCTTGGCGAAACGCCGCGGCGACATGTCCCGACACGTAGCCGCCCGGGCGCGGGTAGCCGATTGCGACGGCGAAGGCGGCGACCTCCTCGACGTCACCGTGGATCAGGTGGCGGGGAAGCACGTCGCCGTAGTAGCCCCAGCGCATCAGCCCCGGCGGTTGCAGGTTCTCGAAGAGCGCGTGATCGCGGGCGAAGCATTCTTTGTGGTACAGCCAGTCGTGAAAGGCGCTCACCGAGATTCCGTCCCCGAAGGGCAGTGTCGCTTCTCGCTCACCCGAAGCGATGAGGTCACCGGGGGCGAGCAGGAGGGCCGTGGCACCGCGGTCCACGGCGTGGCTCACCTCGGACCAGAGCTCGTCACGGGGTCGCTCAGCGTGACCGATCACGATGAGATCGCGCTGGGTGAGCGTCCCACGGTCGTCCACGCAGTCCACACCGTTGGCGCCGAGCCACGAGATCGTCGAGGCGTCCACGCCGATCACCGACGCTCGCACCCGCGGACTGATCGCGCCCTGCGGCTCGATGACCTGCACTGTGGCGCGGCCGGCCGCCGGCGAGGCCGCGGCACCCATCGACGCAGCGAAGCGGTACTCTCCGGGCGGCCCGTCGAGGGTCACCTCCTCGTCGAGGACGGGGACGGCGAGGGCAGCAGCCTGTTCGACCGGCCCGATCTCGACGGTGCTCGACCGTTGCCAGCGGCGCCCGCCTGGTCCGAGCATCGCCACGTCAACCGCATACGTTCCCGCACCCAAGACGTCCTCATTGGCGAGCGCCAACTCGATCGTGACCCGGCGGCCGGGGTACGTCACCGTCGGGCTGACGCTCAGGCACCAGCGAAGCGGCGACCATCCCTCCGACACGGCCTCCATCGCTCCTGGCTTCCAGCGACGCCAGAGCGACCACGATCCCTCGCCCGTGAGCGTGTGATCAAGCATGCCGGTCAGGTTGTACCCGGCGATGTTGCCGTTCGAGCGGATCAGATCGAAGGTCACCGCTCGATTCAGGGATTGCTGCAGCCAGCTCTCATCGAGGGCGTCCTGGGGGAAGCAGTACATCGAGTCCATTCCGTAACGAGCCCAGTCCTCTTCGAAGCGTTCCGCCATCGATCGGACGTAGGCCACGTCAGGCGACACCACATCAGAAACCCACCGCTGCGCATCGGCACGTTCGGTGATCGCATGGAACAGGCTCCCGACCCCGTACTCCGAGAGGAAGACCGGCTTGGTACCCACCCCCATCGTGCGCAGGATCTGTTTCGCTCTGGCTGTCTCGGGCAGGTGCGGGTACAGGTGGATATCGCCCACCTTCTCCACGTGGCCGCCGCGGTCAGCGTCTCCCTGCCAGTTCACCTCCACCCGCGAGGCGCCTTCCTCCTCTTCGCCCCATGCGTGCTGCCAGACCGACTCGCCGGGGTTGGCGATCGAACCAATGCCGAGATCGCCGTCCCACCTGCCGCTGCTCAGCAGGACGAGTCGGGAGTCGTCGAGCTGACGAAGCGTTGGGAGGTAGTCCACGGCATGACGGAACACCGGCCCGTCGTAGGTCTCATTGAGCAGTCCCCAGATGACCACGCTCGGATGATTACGGTCGCGTGCGATCATCTCGTTGAATCCGTGGTCGTATCGCTCGGCCATCTTCGGCGAGTCGCCGAGCAGCCACGAGGCTGTCGCCTCCTCGTAGACCATCAGTCCGATCTCGTCGCAGAAGCTCAGCTGGTCCTCCCGGGACGGCCCGGCGATGAAGCGAACGGTGTTGAAGCCCGCTGCCTTGGCGTAGATCAGGTCCTGACGGACGAAGGAGGGAGCCGGAGGGACGAACTGCCCGATCGGGTAGATGTTGCCCGTATGCGTCGAGCGGAGGTAGATGCGACGGCCGTTCAGGTGGAAGAAGCCGTCCTCGACGCGCAACTCGCGAAACCCGGTACGGACGACCACGTCATGGATCGCCTCGCCTCCGTCGGCTGGCTCCAGGCGCGTGTGCACGAGATAGAGGAAGGGATCGTCCACGTCCCATAGCCGCGGCTCGACGACCTCGAGGCGGAGCTGCGTACGCACGGAGTCCGACTGTGATCCGAGAGGCGCGTGCGCTTGCGCGACGACGAGGCCCGTGCGGTCCTCGCGTGCCGTGACCGCGACTCGCAGCGGACCGCTTGCTCCGTTGAAACCGATGATCTCGGCGTCTACCGTGATCAAACGATGGTGAAGGTCTGCTCGCACGAAGACATCCGCAATTCTCAGTGCGGGCACGACGTAGACGAGGACCTCGCCGAAGATTCCACCGAGGTTGAAGACCGAACCTGGTGTGAAGGTGTCGAGCGCCTTCGCGTTGGAGAGCGGGACCTCGGCCCGGGTGTAACCGTCGATGGCTTGTGATGTCGGATTCACCACACGAACGGCGAGCAGGTTCCTCGACCCCTGCTGCAGCTGGTCCGTGATCTCGAAGGTGAACGGTGCGCCGTCACCCTCGTGGGAACCGAGCAGCGTGCCGTTGCACCACACCGTCGCGCCGTAGGCCACCTCCTCGAAGGTGAGCAGCACCTGCTCGGAGGGCGACCAGTCCGGTGACTCGAACTCGCACCAGTACCATGCGACTCCGGTGTAGTCGGGCACGACTTGCTGCATGGTTCCCGGGACGGGAGCGTGGCGAGCCGAGCTGTCGGGGCGATCCTGCCACCCGCGAGCCGAGCCGTCGTTCTCGGGGTCGACGCTCATCGTCCAGCCGTCACTCAGTCGTCGAACGGACACCTCACGTGGCTCCTTGTCTCGGCGGGGCCGGCGAACTAACGCTGAGAGCGAACATCCGACGCAGCGAGAGCCGTCCGAGTGATCGACGAGCTCGCCGTACTGTGCTCGCTGGGCGGTGTGGCCATTGCCTGTGGCACCCGGGACCGCTGCAGGGGTCTCGTCGAGGCGAGGCAACGAGGCTCGTCGGCGGGCAGTGGGCCCGACGCCAGCTCCTTCCCCGCTGATGGTCCATCGCATGCCCCCCCGGTGTGTAAACAGTAGACGGAAGAGGCGTACCGCTCAAGCCGAGGCCGCGAAGGCGATCCGCCCTGACGGCGGGCAGCTTGCAGGAGCAGGCACAGGCCCGACTCCCCGGAACTGCCGAACACCGACCGGTGGTCCGTCGCTCGGATGACTCGGCAGGTCGTCTGAGTTGCGTCTGAGCGCCCGATCAGAAGAACGGTCGCTTGGCGCCGACCGATCTGGGATGCCGACCGTCCCGCATCACCGGGTCGCTGCGCCGATGCAGAATGGCCGGGTGAATGCGGAGCATCCTTCGCAGTTCGCCCAGGCGGGCTTCGTCGTGCTGCGCGGGGCCTTCGATCCGCTGCCATTGACCGAGGAGTGTGGTCGCGCGCTGTCCGAGGCCTTCCGGCCGAACGATTCCCTCCACGTGCTCACCCAGGGGAGCGGAACGGTCAGCTTTCAGTACGTACCGGTGATGTGTGAAAGCACCCCGTTGAGCCTGGGGCTCCTCGACCGCTTCGCGCTCGACGCCGCCCAGTTGCTCGGGCGCGCAGTCCTACCCGGGCGCACGAAGGCGACACGCTACCACGGCGACACAGGATGGCACCGTGACAGCGAGCGCGACCTCGGTAGCGTCGCGTTCATCGCCTACCTCGACACTACGAGCGCGCACACCGGTGTGTTCCGGGTGCTCCCCGGATCGCACACGGACCCGGGCCGCCCGATTCCCGACGCCTCGAGCGGCGACGCCGCAGACCTTGGGGAGGTCATCGAGACCGAGCCGGGCGACGTGATCGTCTTTGACGAGCACATCCTCCACGGCAGCACCGGTGGCGGCGAGCGACGTCAGTGGCGGGTGGACTTCGTCGTCGATCCGCGAGGCCCCGACGAAGAAGAACTGGTGAAGAACAACTTCGAGCAAGTCTTCCCAAACGGCGAGCCCGACCTGGGCTACGACGCGAGGCGCTATCCGAGCTATGGGTTGTATTGGCAGTCACTGGAGCGCCCTTGGTCGAACCGACTTCGCGATCTCGGCGTGTACCAACGCGCCGCAGCGGCGGAAGGCCGCTGAATCCCCGCCCGAGCGTCGCGCGGGCCGCTGGGTCTTCGCAACCGGAGACGCACAAAACGGCAGCCGCCACTCCGGCCGGTACCGCGCCGGGGTCGGCGATCTGGACGGCTCGGCCGACCTTCCAAGCCATTTGAGCGACAGATCACGAGGGCTAGTATCAGCCGCACGATATCGGGCGAGGTGGAGAGGACTGGAGCTAAGTGACACTTCACGAGACGGCAATGCAGGGCGTATCGGTCGAGGTTGTCCACGACCTCGAGGAAAAAGGGTACGCCATTATCGAGGACGGCATCACTGCAGAAGAGGCCGACGAGCTGGCGCAACGGTGCACGGAACTTCATCGCAAGGAAGAGCCCATGGAAGGGACCCTGCTCGAGCGGAGCAAAGAGGGGTTTTATGAGACGCTTTTCGGGCTGCAGAATGCCGAGAGACTCTCTTGGCAGTGCGCAAGCCATCCGCAGGTGCTGGCCGCTGCTCGCTTCTTCCTCGGAGACGACCTGCGCCTCGCTGAGTGCTGCTCGAAGATCATCTACCCAGGATCGGCTCGCGGAGGCTTGCACGTCGACTCGGCCCAGGACTTTCCTGGGCGTCTTCCGGATGTACCGTGGCTTGTCAACACCATGTGGATGCTGACAGATTTCACGTATGAGAATGGTGCCACGCTCGTTGTGCCAGGCACCCATTTGCTGCGAGAACGACCGCCCGCAGGCTGGAGCGAGTGGACCCGGGCTGTGCCGATGGCGGGGCGAAAGGGATCGGTCGCCTTATTCCGGTCTGGAGTTTGGCATGCCAGCGGGCATAATGCGAGCACTGACGACATTCGCGTCGGTCTTAACGTCTCATACTATCCAGCTTGGTGGAATCTTCGGCGGGAAGCGAATCACCAGCCTATCCGGCCCGAAGTGTTTGCTGACATGCCGGCTGAGCTGCAAGCCTTGCAGAGCCAGCGGGTGGGACGGTATCGCGAAGACGTCTACGAAAATAACTAGCCGTTGCAACGCCGCGCAAGGCTAATTGAATCGGTGGGCCAACGACGTGAGCGACGGTCCACAACGGACTCTTGGTAGCCGCCGCGCCACTCACCAACGACACCGCCGAGCGGGCGCTTCGCATCGAGAGTTTGCACGACAAGATCGAGCGGGACCTTCCGAAGCGATGAGGGGGCGGCCGCGTTCACCACGATTCGCAGCTACCTGCAGACCGCAGCGCTCAACGGGAAGAACCCGCTCGACGCCCTTCGTCAGCTCTTCACCACCGGACCATGGCTACCGGCGGCAAGCGGGACCCGACTGGTTGCGACTAGGCTGCATTGGATGGTTTACCCTACCCAGTTCCTTCCGCAGACCGATGAGCTCGCTCAAGGAGTAGTCGTATGAAGCCGGAGCTGTTCGGAGTAATCCCTCCCCTCGTCACTCCCCTCACCGATCAAGAAGAGATCGACGAGGATGCCCTGCGTCAAGAGATCGACTACATGGGCAGAATCGGCATGCACGGGGTTGTTGTCGGAGGAAGCTCGGGCGAAGGCGAAAAGCTCTCCGTCGAGGAGTCGTGTCGGATCGCTCAAATCGCGGTCGACCAGGTCGCAGGACGGTTTCCGGTCCTGGCCGGCGTCATCGAGGACTCCACCCGCGCCGCGATACGGCGTGGCAAGGCGCTCAAGGACGTCGGAGTCGACGCGCTGCAGGTCACGAATGTTCACTACCTGCACCGTCCTGGCGACGAGGGTACCCTCCGCTACTATGCGCAGCTGGGCGAAGCCATTCAGCTACCTATCGTGCTCTACAACGTCGTTCCGTGGAACATGCTCGACGTCTCCACGATCATGAGATTGGCCGATCTGGAGTGGATCCTCGGCGTCAAGCAGAGCGCTAACGACATTCATAGACTCGCGGAACTGCTCGAGCACGTTCACGCGACCGGTAGCGATCTACGTGTGATGAGCGCGATCGACGCGCTGCTCTTTCCGACCTTTCTCCTCGGCGCGCATGGCACGATCGGATTCACGGCGAGCGTTCTACCGCGTCTCACCCTCGCGCTCTGGAACGCATGCCAGAAGGGCGATTTCGAGCGCGCCCGCGAGCTCCATGAGCGGATGCTTCCCGTCGTGCTCCTTTGGCAGTCGTGTGACAGCGACCAGGAGTCTGCGATGAAGGCCGCCATCGAGGTGCAGGGCCGCCACGTCGGGCCGCCACGGAGCCCGGCGCTGCCGGTGAACCACATCCTGTACGAGCGGTTCCGGACGGCCGTCGAGGTGAGCGGAGAGCTCGAGCTCGCAGACGTACCGACGTGACAGCCGAGGCGCATGACAGCTCAGCACGTGAGGAGCGCGTGCGGCCGCTCGACTGCGGCCGGAGTGAGTCGCCCAGCAAGCCGGCGAGGAGGAACATGACACCTGAAGAGATCCGCGCTCTGGACATCGACGATCTGGAGCGCATTACCCGCTTTCGTCGAGCAGGATACGGCGGGTCGGTCTGGGATTCCCTGAACGCTCTCGGCGTGAGGGACGCAGTGCTCTCCGAGGAGTTCCGACCGCTGCGCCAAGGGATGCAGCTCGTAGGACGAGCAGTGACTATCAGGCTTCATTCCCTGCCCAAGGGAGGCACTCTGAGGGAAGACGAGGCATACTGGGAGCAGTATGGAGGTCACCCTCAGAAGCGGATGATCCGCGCCGTAGCGGAACAGCCAGATGGTACCGTTCTCGTCTTTGACTGCAGCGGCGACCGGCAGGCGTCGCACTTCGGGGAGATGAGCTGCCAGCTTGCGTATGCGCAAGGTTGCAGAGGTATGTTGATAGCCGGTGCATGTCGCGATACGCAGTACATCATGCAAATGCCGGATTTCCCGATGTTCTGCTACGGTACCCGGCCCCACTCCCCGGGCGGCGTGCTGATTCGTGACGTCAACGAGCCGATCTTCCTGAGAGGCCACATGACTCACTACGTGACCGTCAACCCGGGTGACTTCGTTTTCGCCGACAACGATGGAGTGCAGATCATTCCGCGTGTGTTGGTCGACGAGGTCCTGCTGCGCGTCGAGGCCATCTGGGAGATCGAGAACCGTGAGCGCGAGATGCTTGCCGCGGGCATGCCGATCGAGGAGGTCTATCGGGAGTACGGGGTTCTTTGACCGCACGACGCGGCCGCCGCGCCCGCCCCCCGCGGGTCGCGGTCGCTGAGGTACGCGGCGCTGCGTTGAGCTCATCAAGGGGAGCTACGGTCCGGCCAGCTGGCGTGACGTCGGTTGACGTGCGGCGAACTGGGTACACGACACGGCGCGACGGGGGAGGTCTTGTGAGCCGGGAAGTCGTCGACGATCGAGACCGCTCACCCGGAGCTGCGGGGCGGCGTCAACCGCACTGGCCGCTGCCGAGCTGCGAGCGCTGGCACCAGGATGCGGAGCCGGAGATCGTTGGCTCCTTGTGGCCTTCCCGGCCCGAGGACGCCCCGGGACCCCGATACCGCCAACTCGGAACCGTCGACGTCGGCCGGGGGCGCACAACACGTTCGGTGTGGTCGCGGTGGCCCTCGGCGCAGTAAAGGCGCCGCGCGTGCGGGCGCGAGCTGCCTGGCGGTACAAGAAGCGCCTCGCCAAGCTGCTACGGATAGCAGTCGTCGTCTGTACCTCGGCGGTCGTCCTCTTCCCGGTGTACTGGATGGTCGTCGGGACGTTCCAGCCTCCGCAGTTCGACCTCGTCTGGCCCCCGCCGTACTTCCTGAAGGGCATCGACTGGCGGGCGTTCACCTCGATCCTCATGAACCGTGGATTCGAGCTGTGGATCCTCCACTCGCTCGAGGTCGAGTGCGTGGCCGTGCCGGCCACCCTCACGCTGTCGATCCTCGGCGGATACCTGCTGTCACGGTTGCGCTGGCGTGGCAGCGCGGCCTTCGGGTTCCTCTTGTTGTTCACCCAGCTGCTGCCGGGCGGGCTGATCGTGGTTCCCGAGCTCGAATGGTACCGCACGCTGCATTGGACCAACAATCTCCCGGCGCTCGGCCTGCTCTACGTCGCATTCACCACGCCGCTCGGATGCTGGATCATGAAGGGGGCCTTCGAATCTGTGCCGAACGAGGTGACCGACGCTGCCCTCGTCGACGGCTGCTCGCTGCTCGGCACACTCCGATCGGTGCTGCTCCCACTGTCGCGCTCTGCACTCGTGGCAGTGTTCGTCCTGACGTTCTATTTCGCTTGGAATGACTACCTCTTTGCGTCGGTGTTGATCACCAAGGCGGGGCTGTACACCGCGGGCCTCGGTCTCTCGGAATTCGTCGGCTCGGGGTACCCTGGCATGGCCGCCGGGCTGGTCTTTGTGATCGTGCCCGTGGTGATGTTCGTCGCCGCGCAGCGACACATCGCCCGAGGTCTCACCGCTGGCGCGCTCAAGTAGCCGCCCTCGCTGCGGTCGCCGAGCGCGAGCCGACCGCAGGCAATCCGACCACCCACCGCAGTTCCGCCACCGTCGCCGAACTCCCTGCGGGCCGCGGGGCTGGGCCCGCCGAGCTGCAAGGTGTCCCGAGTCCGCCGGCGTCACGTATCCAATTGAGTAGCGAGCAGTGCCCCGTCCAATTGGGCAGCGAGCAGTGCACCGCCCTCGGGCTGCACGCCGACTCGGAACCGTCGACGTCGGCCGGGCGCTCACAACAGTGTGACCAGTGTGGATGATCGAGTGTCGCGCCGGGTGGCCTCTGGCAGCCCCGCGCAACGCCGCAGGCCACCGGAAACGGCGAACGGGCACAGCCATGGAGGCAGCGTTGGCGCTCCGGCGTGGCGACGCGCAACCTTGGCGCGCACGGCTTCCGACGTGCCCGAGCGGCGGTCGGCGAGGACCGTCTCCATCCTCAGGATGGTTCGTGCTCGATCCTCAGGACGGTTCGTGCTCGGCCCCTGACCAGTTCAAGCGGGGTGCGTCGGATCGATCCGGGGCTCGGCCGCTCATCCCCCGGCTGAGTCGGCGGACACTCCTCCGGGGGCATCCGGGACGGTCTCCGGGGGCATGCGGGACGGTCTCCGGGGGCATGCGGGACGGCCACGAGAGGGGTCCCGGCCGTTGACAGTCGACAACTTGCTGCGCGAAGCTATGACCCGGCGGCGACCAGGAGCTGCACTCACTGACGCGCGAGCTGGTGGTTGTCCGTAACGGGACAGGGATACCTGGATAACTGAGTCACGCTCTGTCACAAGGGGGGGAGGTTACGAGGCGCCGCGAGGTCAACTGAGCAGCCCGCAGGCTGCTCGCGAGCTCACCGTCACCGGCTGCAGATCTGGCGTACCGCTATATCCCGCCATATGCCGTGCCAACGACCGTGCTCGCCGTCGATCACCGTCCCGTCCGGGTCGCCGTTTGCCGCGATCGATCGTTCTCTGCTGAGCACGTGCGCTGAGCAAGACAGCCCGGGGCGTGCTATACCGTCAGTCAGTGGCACTTTGAGCCCGGTAACGGGACCGACAGAAGAAGTGGGGGTGGAATGTCCGACAACAATGAAGTGACAACGAACGACGACGCGGACACGGCGCAGGGGACTGAGTCACCTGAGCGGCCGACGATCAGTCGCCGTCGTTTCCTTGGCACCGGAGCGGCCGGAGCCTTGGCGTTCGGTGCTGCCGCGGTGGCGCCCAAGCAGCTGTTCAGGGACAAGCTCCAGTCGCTGCACTTCCGGGCGGCTCCAGCACCGGTGACGCTGAAGCTCCTGTCATGGGAGGCCTACGGCCAGCCGTACGAGTTCCCGGCGTGGGTCACCTTGGTCTCGAAGTGGGAGGAGAACACCGGCAACACTGTCGAGTGGGTCGGCTGGCCGTTCTCCACCTTCGACCAGGAGGTCATCGCCGAGGCAGAGGCCGGCGGCGTCGCCGCCGACGTGCTCATGTTGACACCCGAGGTGGCGGCCACCTTGGTCCAGAAGTTCGACTACGGCATCCCGCTGCAGCACCTCACCGACGAGCTCGGGCTGACCCCCGACTCTGCGCACGATTCGTACAAGCGCGGCAACAACCTCTACGCGCTCGGCGTCATCGATGTGGCCTTCGCCCTGCTCTACAACCAGGCGATGATGAACGCCGCCGGCGTGAAGCCGCCGACGACGCCCGAAGAGATGCTCGATGCGGTCGTGGCCACCAGCAAGCCGCCCAAGCAGTACGGCATCAGCCTGCTCAACCAGCTGTCCGACGGGTCGGGGTGGTGGAACCAGTCGCAGAACTTCTGCCTCCCGTACGGCGGGGTATGGGCCACCGGGAATACGCTCACGATCGACTCCCCGGCGAACATCAAGGGCATGGAGTTCTGGCTCGAGATGCTCAAGGCCTCCGGGGTGGCCGGCTCCGACGGGGCCGTCCTGACGAAGCTGTGGGACAACGACCAGATCAACTTCAACTTCAGCGTCGCCGCAGGCCTCAGCTCGCTGAAGACCTTCGCGCCGAAGTACTACCCGCAGATGCGCAGCGTCGCGCCGCCGTGGGCAGGCAACCACGCGATCGAGCGGCTGCACCCGGTGATGGTCAACCAGAAGTCGAAGTACATCGAAGCTGCGACGGACCTCGTCAAGTGGTTCGTCACCCCGGAGAACCTCTGGTACATCACGTTGACGAACGGGTACCCGTACATTCCGTACACCAACTTCGCCAAGATTGTGCCGGCCTACGCCAAGTTCATCGACACGATCTGGCTGAAGGGCTACGAGGAGACCGTCTTCGTCGGCGAGTTCCAGATCCTCGGCGACTACGCCTTCGCCTACGCCGAGCTCGGACAGATCATCGACTCCAACCTGGAGAAGGCGATCTCGGGCAGCGCCACGATCACCCAGGCGCTGCAGAGTGCCCAAGCCCAGGCTAAGGCCGAGCTGCACCTCGGTTCGGGCTGAGTCCGACTGCCCGCACGAGGGTGAGCTGATGCCGAGCGGGGCCGTGCACCGAGGTTGGTGCACGGCCCACGCTCGGTTTCTGTCTCGGCTGATGGCACCTGCCGCGACAGCCGACCGTACAACTCGATCGTTGTTCGACACGCATCGCCAGTCTGCGCCAAGGCTCGAGTGAGCCGGCGCCTCGCCCACATCGACCACGCGGCAAGCGGCGGTGACTGTTCAATGAGGGTCACGATTTGACGGCAACCATCCAGCCGAGCACAGACCTCGATGAGATCGTGCCGGCGAAGAAGAAGCGCAGCCGCCAGCCGATGCTGATGAGCGCGGCGGCAGGTAGGAGCGTGGGTGCCGACAGGTACCTGCATCTCAAGCTCCTCGCACCGATCCTCGCATTCGAAGGGCTGTTCGTTGTCTGGCCGATCATCAAGGGCTGCCTGCTCGCGTTGCAGCAGGAGAACTTCGGCAAGACCAGCTGGGTCGGGCTAACCAACTTCCGCCAGCTGATCCACGACCCGTTCTTCTGGGCAGCGATCCGCACGACCTTCGAATTCACCGGAGCGATGGTGGTCATCTGGCTGTCGCTCGGACTGGGCGTCGCGCTGATGATGAACTGGTCGTTCAAGGGTCGCGGACTGGCCCGGGCGTTGCTCTGCATCCCGTGGGCTCTCCCGGACATCCCGACGGTGCTGACCTTCCTCATCATGCTCGACCCGAACTTCGGGGTCGTCAACCGCTTCCTGTCGTCGGTGTTCGGCATCAACCACCACATCCTGTGGGCCGACCAAGCCAACCTCGCCTTCGTCATGATCCTCCTGATGGTCGCCTGGAAGGGATTCCCGTTCTTCGGGATCGTCATCCTGTCCAGCCTGCAGTCGATCCCCGACGAGTACTACGAAGCGGCGATGGTCGACGGGGCGAGCACCTTCCGTCGCTTCCGTTCGATCACGCTCCCTGTCCTCACACCGACCTTGACGTTGTTGACGCTGCTCGCCTTCATCGCCTCCTTCCAGCAGTTCTCGCTCATCGAGCTCTCCACCGGCGGTGGTCCCGGGCAGGACACGACCACGCTGGCCATCGACATCTACGCCCAGGCGTTCCAGTTCTTCAACTACAACTACGCCTCCGCGATGGGCGTCATCGGGCTCTTCCTGGCGGTCCTCTGCACCATCATCTTCGTGATCATCGAGAAGCGGGTCATCCGCCGCCGCTTCGTGCAGGAGGGCATGGGGTGAGCACGATCACCGCCGGCAACGACACGCTGGTGCAGCGACCGGAGACCAGGCACCACAAGGGGTGGCGGCACAAGAAGAAGGCGAAGAGCATCGCGCGCTATGTTGCGATCGTCGTCGTCCTCGTGATCGTGCTGATCCCGGTGTACGAGATGGTGCTCAGCGCCTTCCAACCGACCCAGTACCAGATCACCTGGCCGCCGCCGTACTTCTTCAAGGGTTGGAACTGGTCGGCGATCTCGGACGTCTTCCACAACTACCCACTCGCCTCGTGGCTCGCGCACTCGCTGCTCGTGTCCTCCATCGCGGTGGCGATCACGCTCACTGCGGCCATACCCGGGGGATACCTGCTCTCCCGGCTTCGCTGGCGCGGTGCCGGCGCGTTCGGGTTCCTGCTGCTGTTCACCCAGCTGATGCCCGGTGCCATGATCATCGTGCCCGAGCTCGAGTGGTACCGCTTCCTCAACTGGACGGATAACCTGCCGGCGCTCGCACTCGTCTACGCTGCGTTCTCGGTGCCGGTCGGGTCCTGGATCCTCAAGTCCGCCTTCGACGTCGTGCCGAACGAGCTCGTGGACGCCGCCCTCGTCGACGGCTGCACGCTCCTTGCGACGCTGCGGCGGGTCCTCCTCCCACTGGCGAAGTCGGGACTGATCGCCGTGGCCACCGTCGCGTTCTTCGGCAGCTGGAACGACTACCTGTTCGCATCGGCGTTCGTCACGGACAAGAACCTCTACACCGCCGGTCTCGGCATGGCCACCTTCATCACCGCCGGGAACACGGCCCTCTTCCAGATGATCACGGCAGGGGTGATCTTCTCCATCCTCCCGGTCGGGCTGTACCTGCTCGTGCAGCGCCACATCGCCCGTGGGCTCACAGCGGGAGCGCTCAAGTAGCGCGCCCTCCAGGGGCGGCGGTACGTCCTGGATCGCTCGGCGTGCCGTCGCTCGCCGCCGCGGCGCCCCAAACGGGTGGCGCGCCGGGTTCGGGCCGGGTGATTCATCGCGAGCGAGCAGCCGCCGGGACGACACGGTGATCGCCGTCGGCCTGAGCAAGGATCTCCAGTCGGTCCCTGCCCAGCCGCAGCTCGGTCGGTAGATCGGTCGGTCGGCCCAGTAGGGCGGGGGTTCGACGTACCAGCGCGAGCTCCCCGCTACTGCGCCACAGGCCGGCGGATCGAGGAGACGGCGTTGCAGGCGAGGTTGCCCCCGTCGACTGCGAGGATCGTGCCGGTGACCATTGCCGCCGCATCGGAGGCGAGGAAGGCCACCGGTCCGGCCATGTCCTCGGCGGTCGCCAGCCTGCCGAGCGGGATGCCGCCGAGGACCCGCTCACGGAGCTTGCCACCCGAGGAGGGGTCGTCCCAGGAGAGCAGCTCGTCCATGCCGGGGGCGTCGACCTGGCACGGCTCGATCGCATTGACGCGGATGCCGAAACAGCCCCATTCGAGCGCCAGCTCGCGCACGAGATGGTTCACCCCGGCTTTGGAGATGCTGTAGGCGAAGTTGCCGCGCCCCATGGCGGCCGGGGCACAGGTCGAGCTCGTCATGATGATCGCCCCGCGGATCGTGTGCTCGATCATGTGACGACCGACTGCTTGAGCCATGAGGAAGTAGCCGCGTAGGTTCAGGTCGAAGATGGCGTCCCAGTCCTCGATGGCAAGGTTCTCGGGGAAGGTGTGCGAGCCGCGCCCGGCGTTGTTCACGAGGATCTCGATGCGGGGAACGACAGCGAGCGTCTCGCTCACGGCCGCGTTGATGCCGTCAGCGGTCGACACGTCGCCGGTTACCGCATGCGCGACACCTCCCGCATCCTTGATGCTGTCCGCTACGGCCGCCATGCCGTCGGGATTGACGTCGACGAGCACGACGGTCGCGCCCTGCGCCGCAAGGCGCCGGGCGATGGCGCCGCCGATCCGCCCCCCGCCGCCGGTGATCACCGCGTGTCGCCCTTCCAGGCTGAATGGGTTCGAAGCTGCCATCCTGGTCCTCCTCTGTGTCTGGAGATGCCTACAAACGATGCCAATCCACCGGGGTCGACGCCGGGATCACCAAGCTCGGTTCCCGGCGGCCTGCTTCGGCTCGCTCGTCGGTGCGCCCTGCGGAGGAGGGCTCCAACGACCCGGCCCCTTGTTGACAGTTGACATGACGGCAGGTAGGTTAGCGGATGCGAGGCCGCGAAGTGAGCTCGAGGCAGGGATCGGTTCCGTCGATGCGCATCACGTCGGGGGTGGAAGGCGAGCGAGCTCGTCGCTGCTGCCCGCCGAGCGACCGGCTCGAGCGTGGCTCGCAGGGCGACCGGCTCGTCGGGCCGGCGCCACGAACCTCGGACGCGCCCCGTCCGTCGCAGTGATCGGGACTACCGAGCCGGGCCTGCAGCAAGGAGGCGAATCGTGACCAGAAGGAGCGAGCTCTTCGACACGTTCGGGTTCGTGTACCTGCCCGGATTCCTTGCCGACGACGTCGGCTGGATCAGCCGCGAGTTCGACGCCGTCTGGGCGCGGCGCCCTGACCTGCAGCATGACGGCGTTCGCCGCACGATCTACCCGGACTCGTTCCTCAATGCCAGCGCCCTGTTGGCTCGGCTGATCGAGCACCCGCTGCTCCACCCGCTCTGCGAGGAGCTCCTCGGACCAGGGATCGCCTTCTACGGAGGCGACGGGAACTACTACGCCGGGGACACGCGCTGGCACTCCGACGTCTCCGACACGCCCGAAGGTTGGGAGGCAAAGACCATTGCCCGCCACCTGAAGGTCGCCTTCTATCTCGACGCGCTCACCCCGCAGACCGGCGCTCTGCGTGTGATCCCGGGAAGTCATCTGACCGGCGATGTCTTCGCACGCGAGCTGCAAACCAAGCTGTCGGACCCGCAGGAGCACCTCGGAATCCCCCCCGACGAGGTGCCTGCCGTGGCGCTCTCCACCAATCCCGGCGACATCGTTGCCTTCGATCATCGCATCAAGCACGCCTCGTTCGGAGGCGGCCCTGCCCGCAGGATGTTCACGATGAACCTCTTTGCCCGGTGCGAGACCGACAGGCAGCGGGAGCTCACCGCGGCAATCTTCCGCAACTACGGTCGGGAGGGAAAGGCCCACTTCTTCACATCCAACGTCGCCGACGGAGCGCCCGCCGAGCGGATGGAGCGGCTGCTCCCTGCGCTCGAGTTCGAAGAGGCGCGAGCAGAGGGGTACGCCGAGTACTGCGCTCGCTCGTCCGACTAGGACCCGAGCTCGGTCCGAGTCTCGACCTTGTCCTCGTCGAGGTCCATGCCGATGCCGGGCGCGGACGGAGGCGACACGACGCCGTTCACCGGGTGCACGGGATCGGCGAGGAACCACTGGCTGACCGTATTGTGCTTGACGAGGTATTCGAGCAACGGCACGACCGCCGGTGACTGGGCGAAGCTGAAGTTGGCGTTCGCCGGCACGGAGTGCCCGTGCGGGATGAGCTGCACGTCGTAGACGCTGGCGAGCGCGCCGATCTTGAGCATCTCGCTGATGCCGCCGGCCCAGTAGGTGTCGGGCTGGTAAACGTGCGCCGCGCCTGCCTCCATCAGCTGGTGAAGACCCCATCGGGTGTACTCGTGCTCCCCGCCGGCGAGGGCGATCCGGTTCCCGATCCGGCGAGTGATCTCGACGTAGGAGTCGCGCTTGTCCGGCAGCACCGGCTCTTCGATCCAGCGAGGGCTGTACTCCTCGAGCCGTGCCGCCATGGCGAGGGTGTAGGGGACGTCCCAGGACATCCAGGCGTCGAGCATCACCTCGACTCGAGGCCCGACCGCTTCCCGAAGCGTGCGGACGAGGGCGACGTTCTTCTCGAGCCCCTCCTTGCCGGCGGCCGGACCGTAGCGGGCGAACCATTTCGTCGCGCCGAAGCCCTGGGAGACGAAGCCGGCAGCCCGCTCGCGCACGCGGTCGGGGTCGTGGGAGTAGCCGAGGGCGGAGGCATACGCCGGAATCGAGTCACGCACGGGACCACCGAGCAGGACGTGCACCGGAACGCCGAAGTGGCGACCCTTCAAGTCCCAGAGCGCGCAGTCGACGGCGCTGATCGCCATCATCTCGACGCCTTTGCGGCCGTGAACGCAGTAGCGGTACAGCACGTCCCACAGTCGCTCGATCGCCAAGGCGTCGTTGCCGATGAGCAGGGGTGCCATGACGCGGAGGACGACCTGCGCCTGGTCCTCGCTGATCGGGCCCGCCGTACCGATCTCGCCGCTGTCGGACTCGATGTGCAGGAAGATCTCGCGCACCGGGTACGAGCCCGACTCCGGACGGGCCAGCGAGGTCACCCCTTCGTCCCCGAACTGAGGGTAGATGTCCACGGGTCGGATCAGACGCTCCTCCCAGAACACGTCGGCGTCCTCGATGGTTCCGCTGTAGAGGGTGCAGCGCACGGCTCGTATCTTCATCGGTGCTCCCTTCCGATCCCACCGACCAACTTAGGCTCCGCCGGAGCGTCTCGCGGCAATGGGTACGATTGTCGAGCCCCGAATGACGAGCTGGAGATGATCGAGAATGCCTGCACCAGCGCTCGAGCTGCGAGAGGTCGGAAGCGTGAGCCGCACGGGTTGCCAGCGTCGGGTCTTCCTGTTCGAGACGATCGGAATCACCGTGTTCCACTGGTGTGAGCGGGCCGCCGACGGTGACGAGATCGGCGCCCGCGTCGAGATTCAACGTCTCGAGGAGCGACCCGGTACCCACGAGTTCCACGCCGTGGAGTTGCTGCTCCACGACCCGTTGTTCCGGGCGGACCTGTTCAGGCTGTCCACGGGAACGCGGGGAAATCTCGACCGTGCCCACTACCACCCCCGCTTCACCGGTCGTTCCGCCTGCGGGCGGGTTTTCGAGCCAGAGCTGACGGCAGATCCAGTGAGCTGGCTGGCGCGGCGACTCTCGGATCTCCCGGGTCTGCTCGAGAAGGCGGGGCGCCCCGAGCTGGTGTACGAGCCGGATGTGCGCCGCGTCCAGGAAGCGGTGCCGACGATCACCGCTGTCGTCCGGGAGTACCTGGAGGTGCTCCCGGACACCGAGCCGGTCGACGGGCCTGCTGCCGCTGGTTGAGGCGGGAGCGCCGGCGCAGCCGGTCGTCAGGGACCGGACGGCGGGCCGCGCCGCTGCCGGCGGGCGGCGCCGGTGTCACGGTCCTAGCATGCGGGTCATGCCATCCGAGGACCCGGCGACGTCGCACGCCGTTGCGGCACGCTCGCTCAAGATCCGCAGCCAGGACGTCACCGAGGGGCCACGCCGCGCCGCCGCCCGGGCGATGCTGCGTGCCGTCGGGATGCACGACGAGGACTTCGCCAAGCCGCAGGTCGGCGTGGCTTCGACCTGGAACGAGGTGACGCCGTGCAACCTCTCGCTGAAGCGGCTCGCCGAGCGCGCCAAGGACGGGGTACGCGCCGCCGGCGGGTTCCCGCTCGAGTTCGTGGCGATCTCGGTCTCCGACGGCATCTCGATGGGGCACGAGGGCATGCGCGCCTCGCTCGTCAGCCGCGAGGTGATCGCCGACTCGGTCGAGACCGTGATGCACGCCGAGCGCTTCGACGCCTTCGTCGGCCTGGCCGGGTGCGACAAGTCCCTCCCCGGGATGCTGATGGCGGCGGCGCGCCTCGACCTGCCGATGGTGTTCGTCTACGCCGGTTCGATCCTGCCCGGTCACTGGCGCGATCGCACCCTCGACATCGTGAGCGTGTTCGAGGCGATCGGCGCCAACGCCACCGGGTCGCTCTCGGACGCCGACCTGCTGCAGATCGAGCGCAACGCCTGCCCGACCGAGGGTGCCTGCGCGGGCATGTTCACCGCCAACACGATGGCCACCGTCGCCGAGGCGCTCGGGATGGCGCTGCCCGCCGGCGCGTCGCCGCCGGCCGTCGACCGCCGGCGGGACGACGTCGCCTTCGACTCGGGTCGCGCCGTGATGGGCCTGCTCGAGCGCGACCTGCGGGCGCGCCGGATCCTCACCAAGGAGGCGTTCGAGAACGCGATCGCCGCGGTGATGGCGGTCGGCGGGTCGACGAACGCCGTGCTGCACCTGCTCGCCATCGCCGACGAGGCGCGCGTCGAGCTCACCCTCGACGACTTCGACCGCATCAGCCGGCGCGTCGCGCACGTGGCGGACATGAAGCCGCACGGCAGGTTCCACATGACCGACCTCGACCGCGTCGGCGGCGTCCCCGTCGTGCTGCGCATGCTGCTCGAGGCCGGGCTGCTGCACGGCGACTGCCTCACCGTCACCGGCCGGACGATGGCCGAGAACCTCGAGGCGCTCGACCCGCCGCCACCGGACGGCGAGGTGGTCCACCCCTTCGGCGCGGCGCTGCACGAGCGGGGCGGCATCGCCGTGCTGCGCGGCAGCCTGGCGCCGCAGGGAGCGGTGGTCAAGATCGCCGGCAGCGACTTCGGCAACTTCGAGGGGACGGCGCGCGTGTTCGACGGCGAGGACGGCGCGATGGACGCCATCCTGTCGGGTTCGATCCGTCCCGGCACGGTGCTCGTGATCCGCTATGAGGGGCCCAAGGGCGGCCCGGGGATGCGCGAGATGCTCGCCGTCACGGGCGCGCTCACCGGCGCCGGCCGGGGCGGCGACTGCGCGCTCGTCACCGACGGGCGCTTCTCGGGCGGCACACGGGGCTTCTGTATCGGCCATGTCGCGCCGGAAGCCGCCGTGGGAGGCCCGATCGCCCTCGTCGCCGACGGCGACTTCATCCGCATCGACGCCGGGGCCGGGACGATCGACCTCGAGGTCGACGGCGGCGAGCTCGAGCGCCGGCGCCACGAGTGGAAGCCCCTGCCGGCGCGTTACACGCGCGGGGTCCTCGCCAAGTACGCCCGGCTCGTCGCCGGTGCGGAGCGGGGTGCGGTGACGGAGGCCTGAGCCCGGAGGGGCGCGACTGCCAGCTTCCAGCAGAGAGAGACCCGCGCTCACGAGCGCCGGCGGTCGGCACGTGTCACAAGCGCGCCGCCGCCGCCGGTTGCGGGCGAAGTACCGCAGGCGGCGCGCCACCGTCGTCGCCGGGCTGCTCGTCGTCGCCGGGCTCGCCAGCTGGCTCGCCGGCGCCGGTGGCGCCGGCACGGCGGGGCCCTCCACGAGCCCGAGCGCCGCAGCCGTTCACAGCAGCGCGCGGACACCGCGTGGCGGTGCCCCGCGGCCCCGCCGCCCGCCCGCCCGCCGGGTTGCCCCGGTGCGCACCTTCCCCGGGCCCGACGGCCCGGAGTCGAGCGCCATCGTGGCCGAGAACGCCCACCCCGGCACCACCTCCTGGAAGATCGGGCGGCAGGACTGGAGCGGGTACGTCCAAGGTTTCGCCGGGACGACCGTCGCCGGAGAGGGCCAGCACGTGGAGCTGTACGTGTCGAGCACGGCGCCGAGCTTCCGGGTGCTCGCCTTCCGCATGGGCTGGTACGGCGGCGACGGCGCCCGCCTTGTCTGGCGCTCGGGCCCGACCGTCGGGAAGGTGCAACCCGCCTGCACGCTCACCGCCGAGGTGAACATGATCGCCTGCGACGACTGGTCGCCGTCGCTTTCCGTGACGATCACCCGGGCGTTCGTGCCCGGCGACTATCTGTTCGAGCTCGCCGGCAGCGCCGGTCAGCGCAGCTACGTGCCGCTCACCGTGGCGCAACCGTCGAGTCGCGCCGCCTATCTCGTGGTCGCCCGTTCGATGACCGAGGAGGGTTGGAACACCTACGGCGGCTACGACCTCTACCAGGGCGAGGGGCCGTGCACCTTCGACGCCCCGAGCTACCCTCCCTGCAACCGGTCGCGCATCGTCTCCTTCGACCGGCCCTACGCCGACGGCGACGGCGCGGCGGACTTCCTCACCGAGGAGCTGCCGCTGGTCGAGTTCATGGAGGAGCACGGGCTCGACGTGACCTACACGACCGACGTCGCCGTCAGCGAGCAGCCGTCGCTGCTGCTCGGACACAGGGCGATCCTGTCGCCGGCCCACGACGAGACCTGGACCTACCCCGAGCTGCAGGGCCTGCAGAAGGCGATCGCCGCCGGCGAGAACGTCGCCTTCCTCTCCGCCGCCGCGCTCGTCCGCCACGCCCGCCTGCAGGCCTCGCCGCTCGGCCCGGCCCGTGAGGTCGTCGACTACCGCGACCCCGACGAGGACCCGCTCGACGGCAAGGCGAGCCCGATGGAGGTGACGGGCAACACCTGGGCCTCGCCCCCCACCGACTACGACGTGACGGCGGTCGTCGGCGAGCTGTACAGCGGGTTCCTCGAGCCCGGAGTTGCCGCGCCCTTCGTCGTCTACGACGCCGGCTCGTGGATCTTCCGGGGGACCGGCCTGCACGACGGATCGGCCATTCCCCAGGTCGTCGCCTCGGACATCGACCACCTCGCCACCGCGTACCTCACGCCGCCCGACATCGAAGTGCTCGGGCACTCACTGGTCCCGCTGTCGCAGGCGTACACCAACCAGGGTTCCTGGGGTGGGGACACCTACTCCGACATGACCTACTACACGGTGAAGCCTTCGGGTGCCGGCGTGCTCGACACCGGGACGGTGAACTGGGTGACGACGCTCACCGAGTGCCCGCTCGTCCAGGCGAGCTGTCCCTCGCGGCTGACCGGGGAGATCACCGGCAACCTGTTACGGGTCTTCGGCGAGGGACCGGCCGGGCGCTCCGAGCCGTCGGCCGCCAACTGGCAGCGCGTCGCGCCGGCCGGATCCTGACTTGCGCTGATGTCGCGGCTGGCCCGGGAAGACCGGCGAGGCGACGCCGCGCCGGCACCCGGCCCTAGCGCTCGACGCGCGTCGTCGCCGAGCCTGTAGCGAGCGCCTCGGCCTCGGCGAGGTCGACAAGAGCGAAGTCTCCTTCGACTGTGTGGGCGAGGCAGTACAGCGCGCTCGCCAGGCCGACCGTGCGCTCCGGCGCCCAGCCCGACACGAAGCCGAAGATGATGCCGGCGGAGAAGGCGTCCCCGGCACCGATGCGGTCCACGACGCTCGGTGGCGGGTGCTCGCGGCTCGTCACGGTCGCCCCGTTGCCGGTGAGCACGCCCGACAGGTGCGGCACGGACCCGGCAGGCCCGCTGCGCAGCACGCCGGCGACATGCGCGATGCCGTAGCGCCGGGCGAGCTCGTGCGCGACGTGCTCGTGGCCCGCTTTCGTGAGCCCGTGGTGGTCGAGGTCTGCGGTGTCGAACGGTACGCCCAGCACGCGTGCGGCGTCCTCGCCCGAGCCGAGCAGCACCTCGACTGCGGGCAGCAGGCGCAGCAGCGCGCCGGCCGCCTGCTCCTCGTTCCACAGCTTGGCGCGGAAGTTGAGGTCACAGCTGACCGGCACGCCGAGGCTGCGGGCGAGCCGCACCCCCTCCTCGAGCGCGCCGGCCACAGCTGAGCCGCCGAGCAGCGCCGTTCCGGAGAAGTGCAGCCATGCGGCGCCCTCGAGGATCGCCGGCCAGTCGTAGTCGGCGGCGGTCGAGGTGCAAAAGGACGACCCGGCGCGGTCGTAGACCACCCGGGTCGGACGTGGTGGCGCGCCCGTCTCGAGGTAGAGCAGGCCGAGGCGCGGGCCGCCGGTTGCGACGTGCGCCGTGCCCACGCCAAAGCGCCGGAGGTAGTTCACGCACGCCCGGCCGACCTCGTTGTCGGGGACCTTCGACACCGCGCAGCTGGTGAGCCCGAGGCCGGCCAGCGCGACGGCGACGTTGGCCTCCGCGCCGGTGTAGCGCGCACCGAAGGACTCTGCTTGCACGATGCGGGCGCGGCCGGGCGCCTCGAGGCGCAGCAGCAGCTCGCCGAAGGCCACCACCTCCCTGCGCGCGGCTGGGCTGCTCACGGCCAGAGAGTCTGGGCGCTCGCGCGCCGTCGTGGTCAATCGCCGGCTCCGCCCGCTCGCCAAAAGGTCGCCGACACCGCCGGCACATGGCCGAGGAAGAGACCGTGCACCTGTTCGCCGAGGCGGTGGTGCCGCAGTTCCCGCTCCGGAGCGCCGTGCCACGTTGACACTGCCACCGCGCCGGGGATAGGGTCCCGGCGAATCCAGCGGCCCGGCACGGCCGTCCGTCTCGCTCCGCAAGCGCGCCGCCCCGCACGTCGGGGCACCGGCCGTCGGTGTTCGCTGCGGCGAGGGCGACGGCTCAGGCTGCCGGTTCCGGCAGTCACGGCCGGCCGGAGGCTTCGTAGCGAACCCGGCAGGCGCGGCGGCACGTTGGGTCGGCGCCAAGGCCGGAATGGCCGGAATTGCAAGGCCGGAATTGCCGGAATTGATTGCATCGTGCGGATCACGAGGAGGGCCATTCGATGGCGGAGGGTACTGAGCGCTTCCTCGTGACCGGGGCGGCCGGGTGCATCGGTGCGTGGACGATCCGGGCGCTGCTCGACGACGGCGTCGACGTCGTGGCGAGCGACCTGAGCGAGGACCTGAGGCGGCTGCGTCTCGCCTCGCTCGGCCGCGCGAGCGAGGTCGAGTTCCTGCAGCTGGACGTGACCCGGACCGACGACGTCGTTGCGGCCGTCGGGGAGCGGGGGATCACCCACGTCGTGCACCTGGCGGGGTTGCAGATGCCGTTCTGTGCCGCCAACCCTCCGCTCGGGGCGATGGTGAACGTGGTCGGCACCGTGAACGTCTTCGAGGCGGTCAAGCGCGCCGGGAGGTCGATCGGCCTCGCGTACGCGAGCTCGGCCGCGGTCTACGGCGCCAGCGCCTCGTATTCCGCCGGCGTCGTCGGCGACACGTCGCCGCTGGCGCCGGACTCTCACTACGGCGTCTACAAGACCGCCAACGAGGGCACGGCGAGGGTCTACTCGCTGAGCGACGGCCTGGGCTCGATCGGCCTGCGACCTCTCGTCGTGTACGGGCTCGGTCGTGACCAGGGGATGACGGCCGAGCCGACCAAGGCGATGCTCGCCGCAGCCGCGGGCGTGCCGTACCGGATGAAGTTCGGCGGCAACGTCCTGCTCACCCACGCCGAGGACTGCGCCCGTACCTTCATCGCCGCCAGCCGCGCCGCCGCCGGATCGGGCGACGCCCTGGCGCTCAACGTGCCCGGGCGGCGCGTCGGCATGGCGCAGCTCGCCGCGATGATCGAGGCCGGCGCGCCGGGGTCGGAAGGCTCGATCACCTGGGAGCCCAAGCCGCTCACCGTCGCGGCGCTCTTCAGCGCTCCGGCGATCGAGGCCGTGATCGGCACCGTCTTCAACCGCCCGCTCGAGGAGGGGGTCGCCTCGACCGTCGGGCAGTTCCGGCGCGCGCTCGAGGCCGGCCTCGTCGCCGCCCCGGAGGGCTGAGCACTGGACACCCGACGAGCTGGAGCCTGCACGTGGCCGGACACCCCGAAGGGGAGCGCGCAGCCGGCGGAGGGGGCGCGTAGCGTGACGTCATCGGAGATGGACAGCGGCGGCGCCTCGGCGCGCCGGCGCGGGAGGAGAGCGTGATGAAACTTGCGGCCCTGTACCGGCAGGAGGGCGGAACGGCGCTGCACGTCGCCGTCGACGGCGGGTACGTCGCCGTGGACGAGCTCGCCGCCGCCGCCGGCGCGACGCACCTGAGCGGCCTTGCCGACGTGGCGCAGCTGTTCGCGCTCGGCCGGGAGGCGCGCCGCGAGCTGGCGTCGATCGACGCCTCCAGCGGGCGCCTCGTCGCCGACGGCGACGCCCGGGTAGCCCCTCCCGTGCTCCGGCCCGGCAAGATCGTCTGCGTCGGGCTGAACTACGCCGCGCACGTCGCGGAGAGCCACGGCGCCCGCCCGGAGCGGATCGTGCTCTTTGCGAAGTTCGCCACCTGCGTCATCGCTCACGGCGAGGCCATCGAGCTGCCGGCGGTGACGAACCAGCTCGACTACGAGGGCGAGCTGTGCGTGGTGATCGGGGAACGGACCAAGGGGGTGAAGGCCGCCGACGCCTTGGCGCACATCGGCGGGTACACCGTCGTGAACGACGTGTCTGCACGAGACCTGCAGTCTGCCGAGCCGCAGTGGATCCGGGGCAAGGCGCTCGACACCTTCGCCCCGCTCGGGCCTGTCGTGCTCGACGCCCTCGACGCGCCGCCGGTCGGCGAGATGCACATCCGCACGCTCGTCAACGGCGAGCTGCGCCAGGACGCCGGCTGCGACCAGATGCTCACGGCGGTGCCCGAGCTGATCGAGCACATCTCGGCAGCGATCACCCTCGAGCCGGGGGACCTCATCGCCACCGGCACGCCGTCCGGCGTCGGGATGGCGATGGACCCGCCGGCGTGGCTTCGCGACGGCGACGTCGTCACGATCGAGATCGACCCGATCGGCACGCTCAGCAACACGGTGCGGGCGGCGGGCTGAGCGCGCCGGGCGGAGCAGCAATGCCGGCGCCGGCGCACCGCATCGCCGGCGTCACCGTCGCTCACTACCGCCTGCGGCGCGAGGTCTGGTGGCCGCTGCCGCTGGAGGACCGCACCCTGGCCATCGACGGCATCGAGCTCGTCGTCGTCGACGTCGAGAGCGACGAGGGCCGTACGGGAACGGGCTACACCTACACCCTCGGCCGCGGCGGGTCGGCGCTGCGCGCCTTGCTCGAGGACGAGATCGCTCCTCAACTCGTCGGATGCCGCGTCACCGAGCCCGGCGTGATGTGGCGGCCGGTGTGGACCTCGTTGCAGCGCGTCGGGCGCGGCGGCGCCCTCGCCGTGGCGCTGTCCGCGGCCGACCTCGCGCTCTGGGATCTCGTGTCGGCCGCGGCGGGGCTGCCCTTGCACCGCTACCTGGGGAGCCGCCGTGAGCGTGTCGCCGCCTACGGCAGCTCGATCGACCTCGGCTACGACGAGGGCCAGCTGCTCGCAACCGTGGAGCAGCACCTCCGCCGAGGCCTGCGCTCCGTGAAGGTCAAGGTCGGCCGGCCGCTCGGCGAGGACTGCGCCCGCCTCGCGGCCGTGCGCGAGGCGATCGGGCCCGACGTCGCCCTGATGGTCGACGCCAACACGGGATGGGATCTGCCGGAGGCGATGCGCCGGGCGCGGGCGATGGAGCGCTACGACCTGACCTGGCTCGAGGAGCCGCTCGATCCCGACGACGTGCTCGGCCACGCCGAGCTGCAGGCTCACACCTGCATCCCGATCGCGGCGGGCGAGACGTTGTTCTCGGTGGCCGAGTTCGCCAGGTACCTGCACGCTGGTGCCATCCAGTTCGTGCAGGCCGACGTCGCCCGCGTCGGGGGGATCACGCCCTTCTTGCAGGTCGCCTCGCTGGCCGCGGCGGCGCACCGTCCGGTCGCGCCGCACTTCGTGCAGGACGTGCATGTCCACCTGCTGTGCGCGCTCGACAACGGCTACGTCCTCGAGCACCTGCCCCTGCTCGACGCGGTGCTCGAGACGCCGCTCACCATCGCCGCCGACGGTACCGTGGCGCCGCCCGAGCTGCCGGGGCTCGGTGTGCGCTTCGACCGGGACCTGCTCGACGCGCACAGGGTCGGATGAGTCGTGGGAGCCGAGTTGTCACAGCGCACGCCGTCGTGGTGAGCCGACCTCGCCGCGACCGCCCGGGCAACTTCGTCAGCCTCGCCGAGCTGGCGGCAGAGGTCGGCGACGGCGACCGCATCGGCGTGGGGGGAGCGCTGCTCACACGCCTCCCGATCGCCGCGCTGCACGAGCTGGCCCGCCGGCGACCGCAGCACCTCACCTACGCCAGCTGGGGCGGCGGCGTGCCGCTCGAGATCCTGCTCGGGGCGAAGGCGGTCGAGCGCGTCGTCTTCTGCTTCTCGAGCCTCGACATCTTCGGCCCGGCGCCGCTCTTCCGGGCTGCGCTCGAGTCCGGCGAGGTCGAGGTCGAGGAGTGGCCGGCGTTCGGCTTCACCGCACGGTTGGAGGCGGCGAAACAGAACCTCCCCGCGATGCCCTTCCGCATCCCCGCCGGCGCCGACCTGCTCGCCGGGTCGGGAGCGGTGCTGTTCGCTCCGGTGCAGGGCGGAGAGCCGCCGCTGGCGCTCGCCACCCGTCTCGATCTCGACGTGTTCCTGTTGCACGCCCAGCGTGCCGACGAGGACGGCAACGTCGAGATCGCCGGCTCCCGCGGCCTCGACGCCACGGCGGCCTTCGCATCAAGGCGCGTCCTGGTCAGCGTGGAGGAGGTCGTTCCCGCCGGAAGCCTCGGGAGCCTGCGCGGCTCGTTCGTGCTCGCCCGCCAGTTCGTCCACGCCATCGCGCTGGCGCCCTTCGGCGCCTACCCGACCTCCTGCCTGCCCTACTACGTCGCGGACTTCGCCTGCCTTCAGCAGATGACGGCGCAGTCACCGCCGCCACCGCCGGAGCCGCCGGCTCCGGCCGCCGCGGCGCGCCTGCGGGCCGTGGGGAGCCTGGGACATGCCGAGGTGCGCGCCGCAGCCGCCGCCCACGTGCGCGAGCACGGGGCCGCGGGCGTGCCCGGTGCGGCGCCCACCGCCGTCGAGAAGGCCGGCGAGGCCCCGGCGGCCGCCGGGAAGAGCCCGCCGAGCGCCGCCGTGATCCGGGCGAGCGCCGGCGTTCCGGCACCCACCGCCGAGGAGATCATGGTGTGTTTCCTGGCGAGCCAGCTCGACGACGACTCGGTGTGCGCGGCGGGGGCTGTCTCCCCCTTGGCGATCACCTCCTACCTGCTGGCCAAGGCGACCCACGCGCCGCACCTCGACGTGTTCATGACGAGCGGCGGGCTGCTCGACGTGGCGTTGCGCCCGATGCTGCTCGCGCTCGGCGAGGCGCTCGACACGGCCAGCGCGGCGGTGATCTGCGGGGGCGAGGACTCCTACCGCTGGTACTACCAGCAGGGGCGGGTCACCTGCGAGGTGGTCACGGCGGCCCAGATCGACCGGCGGGGCCGCACCAACAACATCGCCGTCACCACCCCGAGCGGCCGGCGGGTGCGCCTCCCGGGCCAGGGCGGGATGGCCGACGTCGCCGACCTTCACCAGAACTTCGTGCTCTACCTGACGCGGCACTCGCCGCTCACCCTCGTCGAGTCCGTCGAGCGGGCGAGCGCCGCCCGCTCGCTGCACGACGGCAGCGCCCGCCGCGCGGCGGGGCTGCGACCCGGACGGGTACAGCTCGTCACCAACCTCGGCGTGTTCGGCTACGACCAGGGGCTCGGCGAGCTCGTGCTCGAGTCGCTGCACCCCGGGGTCGGCCTCGACGAGCTGCGCGCCGCGACGGGGTTCGACCCGGCGGTCTCCCCGTCGCTGCGCACGACGCCGGCGCCCGATCCCGAGGTGCTGCGCGTGTTGCGCGAGGAGGTCGACCCGCTCGGCATCCGCCGGCTGGAGATGGCGCCGGCGCGCGAGCGCGGCGATCTGCTCGCGCAGTGCATCGCTGCCGAAGCGGCGCTGGCCGACCGGGCGCTTCGTCTCGTGGCGGCGCGAGGCAGGGGCGAGGCAGGATGAGGTCGTTCTCGACGGGAGGTCGTTCACGATGGCATTGAGGATCGCGCTCGGGCAGGCGGCCCGCCCCACCGAGGAGTACCTCTCCTTCGCCCGCCAGCTGGGCATCGAGGGCGTGCAGTTCAACACGCCGGAGCTGCCGGGGACGCAGCGCTGGGAGGTCGCCGACCTCGTTGCGCTGCGCGAGAAGGTGGAGGGACACGGCCTTCGCCTCGAGGCGATCGAGAACCTCCCCCACGAGTTCTACGAGAAGGCGATGCTCGGCGAGGACGGCCGCGACGAGGAGATCGAGCACGTGCGCGCCACGGTGCGCCACCTCGGAGCTGCCGGCATCCCGATACTCGGCTTCCACTGGCTGCCGACCTCGGTCTGGCGGACGGGGTTCGCCGCCGAGGGTCGCGGCGGCTCGGTCGTATCGTCCTTCGACCTCGCGCTCGCCGAGGACCCCACCCACGCCGGCGAGCTGTGGATCGCCCGGCGCGACAAGCGCGTCGAGGACAAGAAGGACTCCTTCAGCCGCGGCGAGCTGTTCGAGGTCGGGGTGCAGCGCAGCGACGAGGAGATGTGGGCGACCTACGAGTACTTTGTCGACGCCGTCGTGCCCGTCGCCGAGGAGGCCGGCGTCCGCCTCGCGCTGCACCCGGACGACCCGCCGGTCCCCTCGCTCGGCGGCGTGGCGCGCATCTTCCGCTCGGTCGACGCGCTGAAGCGCGCTGCCGAGCATTCACCCGGCCCCGGCTTCGGCATCGAGCTGTGCCTGGGCACGGTGTCGGAGATGGGCGGCGAGCAAGCCGTGCTCGAGGCGGTGCGCTACCTCGCCCCCCGCGACAAGATCGCCTACGTCCACCTGCGCGACGTGCGCGGCACCGTCCCCTCCTTCGTCGAGTGCTTTCTCGGCGAGGGGAACTACCGCCCGCCGCTGGTGCTTCGCGAGCTCGCCGCCAACGGCTTCGACGGCTTCATCCTCGACGACCACACGCCCGCCCTGGTCGGTGACTCGCCCTACGGGCACCGCGGGCGCGCCTTCGCCCTCGGCTACATCCAGGGCCTGATCGAGATGATGCAGCTCGACGACGCCGCGCGCCCCGCCGGCGCAGCCGGCCCCGGAGCCCCCTCGGAAGCGCCCTCCGGCTCGGACGCAGCCGCCTCTGCCGTCGCAACCGTCCGGTGAGCGGTTCGGGCGGGGACGCTCCCGTCGTGTCCTCCGCCGGCGGGGAGGATCCGGCCGCCGAGCCGGTGGTGCTGTACGCCGAGGAGGACGAGCTCGCCTTCATCACGCTCAACCGGCCGGACAAGCTGAACGCCCTCAACCCCGAGGTGTTCTCGCTGATCGACGCCGCCATCGAGCGCTTCGCCGCCGGGCCCGCCTCGGTGGCGGTCCTGCACGGCAGCGGGCGGGCTTTCGCCGCCGGGGCGGACATCGAGCACTACGTCGGGCTCTCGGTCGTCGAGTACGCCGAATTCATGCGCGCCGGCAACGGCGTGCAACAACGCATCGTCGAGTGCCCGAAGCCCGTGATCGCCGCCGTGCACGGCTACGCCCTCGGCGGGGGGCTCGAGCTGGCGCTCGCCTGTGACCTCATCGTGGCCGATGCCGAGGCCAAGCTCGGCCTGCCCGAGGCCAAGCTCGGCCTCCTGCCCGGGGGCGGTGGCACGCAACGGCTCCCCCGCCTCGTCGGCGCCGTGCGTGCCGCCGAGCTGCTGATGACCGCACGTTCGATCTCCGGCTCCGAAGCGGTGCAGTGGGGCCTCGCGCTCGCCCCCGCCGAGGGCGAGTCGGCCCTCGACGCGGCGCGCCGCCTGGCCTCGCGCATCACCCGGCAGGCGCCGGTGGCGGTGAGGATGGCCAAGGTGCTGTTGCGGGGCGGGGACGCGCCACTGAGCGCCGGGCTGCCCTTCGAGCAGGCGGTGGGCGCGATGCTCTATGCCACCGAGGACGCCCGCGAGGGCATCGCTGCGTTCGTCGAGAAGCGCCCGGCGCGCTTCGCCGGACGGTGAGCGAGGACGAGTATGAGCAAGGACAGGCCCGATGAGCGAGGACAGGCCCGATGAGCGAGGACAGGCGGATGGGCAGGGACGAGTCGACGGGCAGGACGGGTAGATGAGCCAAGGCGCCACCTCCCAGCCGGTGCCCCGCCCGGACTGGCTGACCGAGCGTGGACGGCGCATCTATGGCGAGACCCCGCCGGGAGGGAAGACGCCCTGCGCCCGGGACACGCCGCTCGAGGACGACGAGGTGGACGAGGTCGTGGCGCTCATCGCCGGCGGACGCCTCGGGCGCCACGCCGTCGAGCTTCCCGAGCACCTGCGGACCCAGCACTGGCCCTCGGTGGTGCGGGTCATCCTCGCGCTCGACGAGCGCCTGGGCTGGGAGGGTTGCGGCTGGAAGATCGGCGCAGCTGCCGCGGACATCCGCGCCGCCGAGGGAGTGCCGAGCCCCTCGCCAGGGCGCATCTACCGTCACGGTGTGCGCCGCAGCCCTGCCCGGCTGCCTGCCGAGCTGTTCGTCAACTACCGCTGTTGCGAGTCCGAGTTCGCCTTCGAGCTGGGGGTCGACTTCCCGGCCCGCGAGCAACCGTGGAGCGAGGCCGACGCTCGCGCTGGTATCGAGTCGATGTTCCCCGCCCTCGAGATCGGCGACACCGTCTTCCTCGACTGGTACGGTGCGAGCGGCTACTTCGGCTCCTGCCTGGACAACGGTGGCGGCGCCGCCTTCGTCGAAGGTGAGCGGCGCACCGACTGGGAGGCGATCGACCTCCCCGCGGCGGGGATGGACCTCTACCTGCAAGGCCACTACGTGAAGTCGGGCCGGGGAGCGGCGGCGATGGGGCATCCCGTGACGAGCCTCACCTGGATGCTCAACTGGGCACGCGAGCAGGGCCGTGCCGTCGCCGCCGGCGAGGTCGTGAGCACGGGAACCTGCACCGGTCACCTGTTCGCCGCCGCGGGCGACACGGTGGTCGCCGACTTCGGCGAGCTCGGGCGGGTGGAGGCCAGCTTCGACTGAAGCCTTTCTTGACCAAGGCGATGACGCGATGTAAATTGTTAGCAATCGGGTCGTCAATGCCTCTGGGGGGAAGGCTCGCACCACAGACGAACGCGGGGGCTCACTACGACTCGGTCGACCTCACCATGCCGACGATTCGGCGCGTCCGTTGACGCCGCGCCGAATCGTCGATCCAGTGCTGTTGATTGGGCAAGCGCACCGAACCCGATAGGGGGCCGCCTCGTCAGCAGATATGGATCAGCATTCGACGCAGGAGGTCAGATGAACACGAAATCTCGCAGGAATCGGATGATCACCAATACCCACAGGAGCAGCGGCCGTCGCCGCCTGCTGCTCGGGCTGGCAGCGGCGATTCCCGCTGCCACGCTCGCAGCAGCGATCCCGGCCGCGTCGGGCGCGGCACGACCGCACGCCGCGGCGCCGTACACCATCTACCTCTCGAACAACTACCTCGGCAACACGTGGCGTGTCCAGATGGAGAAGTCGGCCGAGGCGGCAGTCAACCTGGCACCGCTCAAGGGCAAGGTCACCCTCACCGTCGAGAACGCGGCGCAGACCGTCCCGGCCCAGATCGCCTCGCTCGACGCGATCATCGCCCGCAAGCCGAACGCCATCCTGATCGACGCCTCGTCGCCGACGGCGCTCAACCCGACGATCGCCACGGCGTGCGCTGAGCACATCGTGGTCGTCAACTTCGACCAGCCCGTCACGGCGCCTTGTGCCTACCGGGTGACGAGCAACACCGAGGCCGCCGCGCTGCTCGACGCGCAGTGGATCGCGGGCGTCATCCACCACAAGGGCAACCTCTACCTGGACAGCGGCCTGCCGGGCGCACCGCTCAGCAACGCCGGGGTGCAGTTCGACCTGAGCGTCTGGAAGAAGTACCCGGGCATCCACGTCGTCGGCTACTACCAGAGCCAGTACGCCATCGGTCCCGAGCAGCAGGGTGTCGCCAGCCTGCTGGCAGCCCACCCCGACGTCCAGGGCGTGGTCTCCCAGGCCTACTGCACCGGCGCCATCGCCGCCTTCCAGGCTGCGGGCCACGCGCTCGTGCCGATGGTCTGCGCTGCCTTCAACGGCACGCTCGTCGCCCTCGGCAAGGACAAGGGCGCCAACGGGATCGCCACGGTCAACCCGCCCTGGCTCTCCGCCCAGGCGATGCACATCGCCGTGTCGGTGCTCGAAGGCAAGATGGAGGCGCGGCACCAGATCCTCCCGCTGCAGTGCTACTACACCGAGGGGCCGCTCCCGGCGCTGCCGCCCGGCGGCAACTGCCAGAAGATCAAGATCGGCGTCAACGCCTTCCCGAACGACAACCCGGGCCTCTCACTCCCGGTCAGCCCGCCCTGGACGAACATCCCGGCGAGCGCGGTGACGCCGTAGGCATGTCCCCACTGGCGTAACCTCGGCTCCGCCGGCCTGCCGGCCGGTTCGGGTCCGGGGGAGCGTCGAGGTGTGCGAATTGGGCCTCGGTGGCTGCCGTGCGCGGCGGCCACCGAGGTCTGTCGTGTGTGGCCGGCGCCGGCAGCGGCCCCGGGCGAGGAAGAAGCAGGTGTCGAGGTCGTGCAGGTAGTGCCGAGCGCGGAGGAGGACGGGACCGGCATCCTGAGCGCTCGCGGCATCAGCAAGTCCTTCGGCGGTGTCGCAGCCCTGCGCGACGTCAGCTTCGACGCCCGCGCCGGCGAGGTCCACGCCCTGGTCGGCGAGAACGGTGCCGGCAAGTCGACGCTCGTCAAGATCATCGCCGGGGCGCTCAACCCCGACGCCGGCGAGGTCGAGTTCCGCGGACAGCCCTTCCGGCCGTCGGATCCCGCCGCGGCGTCGGCAGCCGGGGTTGCCGTCGTCTTCCAGGAGCTGCCGCTCATCCCCGACTTGACCGTCGCCGAGAACGTCTACTTCGACCGCCAGCCGCTGACCGCTCTCGGCACCGTCGACCGCAGGCGACTGCGCGCGGCGACGGTGGACGCCTTCGACCGCTTCTCCTTGCGCGGCATCGACCCCGAGGCCCAGGTACGAGAGCTCTCGGTGGCCTCACGCCAGCTCGTCGCCATCCTCAAGGCGCTCGCCGCCGACCCGGCGCTGCTCGTCCTCGACGAGGCCACCGCCGCGCTCGGTCCGTCCGAGGTCACGTGGCTGCTCGAGCAGGTGCGTGCCGTCGCCAAATCAGGCGTGGCGGTGATCTACATCTCCCACCGCCTGGCCGAGGTCTCCGACATCTGCTCGCGCCTGACGGTCCTGCGCAACGGTCTGAGCGTGGGGAGCTGGCGCAACGGCGAGCTCGGGTCCGACGACCTCGTCCGCGCCATCCTCGGTCGCCAGCTCGGCCAGCTCTACCCCGGGATCCCCGCGACGGTGAAGCCGAAGGTGATGCTCGAGACCCGCCAGCTCTCGGCGGGCCGGCGCCTGCGCAACGTCGACCTGCAGGTGCGCGAAGGGGAGATCCTCGGCATCGCCGCGCTGGAAGGTCAGGGCCAGCTCGAGCTGATCCTCTCGCTCTACGGCATGCTCTCCTCGCGCGGGGCGATCCTCGTCGACGGCGTCGTGCGCAAGATCCGCTCGCCCCGCGAGGCGCTGCAGGCCGGTATCGGCCTCGCCCTCGTCCCCGAGGATCGCAAGACCGAGGGGCTGTTGCCGACGATGACCATCCGCGAGAACCTCGTGCTGCCGGTGCTGCAGCGCGTCACGCGCTTCGGCTACGTCCGGCGCCGCGCCGAGGTCGACCTCGTCAGCCCGACGATCAGGCGCCTCAAGATCGGCCGCCAGGATCCCGAGCAGCTCGCCGGCGACCTCTCGGGCGGCAACCAGCAGAAGGTCGTCGTCGGCAAGTTCCTCATCTCCGGGGCACGCGTGCTGCTGCTCTACGACCTGACGCGCGGTGTCGACGTCGGTGCCAAGGCGGAGATGTTCCTCACCTTGAACGAGCTCGCCGCCGAGGGCTACAGCATGCTCTTCTACTCGAGCGACGTCACCGAGCTCGTCAACGTCGCTCACCGCATCGTGGTGATGTTCGACGGCAGGATCTGCGCCGAGCTCGACAACCCAGGCGACCTCGACGAGGAGACGGTGGTGGCCTGCATGCTGAACGCCGGCGATTCGGCGGGCGAGCAGCAGATGGAGGGGTCAGCGGTCTGATGCACCGAGCTGAATGCAGCCGAGCGACCCGAGCCTCTACCGCCGTGTGGTGCTCTGCGTGCCGCCCCGGGCGGTGCGGGCGATGACCGCGGCGACGGTCGACTCGCTGTGGGTGCGCGGGCGTGCGAGCGCCCGGCGATTGGACATCCGTCCCGCGGTCGCCTGGGGCCTCGCCATCGTCTTGTTCATCGTCTACGCCAGCTTCCAGCCCGACGTGCTCTCGCGCCTGCAGCTGCAGGACCTGTGCGCCAACACGGTTTTCCTCGTCGCCCTCGCCCTCGGCGAGACGCTGGTCATCCTCACCCGCGGCATCGACCTCTCCCTCGGCGGCATCCTCTCGACGGGAACGGCGATCGCCGCCACCCACTTCGTCGGGCCTAGCAGCGAAGTGCTCTGGTCTGTCGTGATCATCGCCATCGGTGCGGCCGTCGGCGTGGTCAACGGCGCCCTGATCGGCGTCCTCGGGCTGCAGCCGTTCATCGTCACGCTGGCGACCTGGTCGATCATGAGCGGCGTGGCGTTGCTCGTGCTGAACATCCAAGGGGGGTCGCTCCCTGCGGGCTTTGCAAACTGGATCAACCTGTCGAGTCTGGGGTTCCCCAACGCCGCTTGGCTGATCGTCGCGATGGTGGTCTTCTGGTCCTGGTTCAAACGAACACGCCTGTGCCGGCGGATCTACGCCTTCGGATCGGACCCGGAGGGGGCGACGATCGCAGGGGTGCATCCGAAGTCGACGCTGATAGCCGTCTATTGCATGGCGGGGGTGTGCGCCGCGGTGGCATCGATCCTCTACGCCATGTACACGGCGTCGGGCGACCCGACGGTCGGCAACGGGGAGATCCTCCCGGCGGTGACGGCGGTGGTCGTCGGCGGCGTCAGCCTCTTCGGGGGATCGGGCGGGTTCGTCGGCACCGTCGGGGCCGCGTTCGCCCTCACCTTGATCCCCGACGTCGTCCTGGTCTGGAACCTCTCGTCGTACTGGCAGCCGCTCGCCGACGGCGTCGTGCTGATCCTCGCCGTCCTCCTTGCCGGGGCGCTGCGCTCGATGCGCCTGCGGCGCGCCGCATTGAGGGCACCGTGAAGCTCACGGTGCCGCGCCGGCACCGCTCGATCGCACTTGCCTACCTGCTGCTGATCGTGCTCGTCGTCGTCGGCAGGATCGTCGCCTCCGGGTTCCTCGCCGTCGACCACATCGACGAGCTGATCGACATCGGCGCGCTGTTCGGCTTCGTGGCGCTCGGGCAGGGCTTCGTCATCCTCGCCGGCGGCATCGACCTCTCGGTCCCCTGGGTGGTCACTGCCTCGGGCATCCTCGTCTCCTCCTTCGCCGGCACTGACCCGAACAACATGTACTGGGCGATCCCGTTGATCCTCGGCCTCTCGGCGGTGGTCGGGCTGATCAACGGGCTCGGCATCGTCTTTCTCGGGGTGCCGGCGATCATCATGACCCTGGGGATGTACACAGTGGTCGAGGGAGCCCTGCTGCTCTACACCAACGGCAACGCCGGCGGGACGGCGCCCCCGGCAGCCGTCTACCTCGCCACGCACAAGTGGGGCGAGGTCCCGGTGATGGGCGTCGCCTGGCTCGTCCTGATCGTCGTTGCCACCTTCACGCTCTCCTACACGCCCTTCGGCCGTCGCCTCTACGCCGTCGGGCTGAACCGCCGGGTGGCGCTCTTCTCGGGCGTCAACGTCCGGCTCGAGACCGTGGCGGTCTACGTGATCTGCTCACTCTCCGCCGGCTTCGCCGGCATCGCCCTGGCGGGCTACGTCGGGACGACGTACCTCGGGATGGGCGACCCCTACCTGTTCACCTCCGTCGCCGCCGTGGCGATCGGCGGGGCGTCGCTGCTCGGCGGCACCGGGAACTACATCGGCACCGTCGCCGGCGCGCTGACGCTGTCGGTCCTCAATGCGTTGCTGCCCGCCCTCGGCTTCCAGCCTGCGGTGCTCGACATCGTCTACGGAGCGGTCATCCTGATTGCCGTCGCTGCCGCGTCGCTCGGTGGCCGCGCCGGCGGACGGTCCCTGCCGAGATGGCTCTTCGTCCCCTGGTCCGACCGAGGGCGCCCGGTAACGGGTGCCGGCGAGCCTGCGGAAGCGGTGGGCGCGCGGCCGGCGGTGGACGACTGATCGTGTGAACGGAGACGACGTGTTGCGCATCACCGAACTGTTGACGATGCCGCCGAGCCCGTTGTGGCGGCTCGTCAGGCAGGTCGGCGTCGTCGAGGTGGTCAGCCTGCTCGAAGGCGCCGAGCAGCAGTGGCGCTGGCCGCCACCCGGCTCGCCTGCCTCCGTGCCGGCGCCCTACGTCACGCCGCCGGCGGGCGAACGGCCGTGGGAGCTGCCGGCGTTGCGCCGCCTGCAGGACGCCTACCGCTCCTACGGCCTCGAGCTCGCCGTGATCGAGGACACCGCGCCGATGGACGCCGTGCGGCTCGGGGTGGCGGGGCGCGACGAGCAGATCGAGGCGATCTGCACCCAGATCAGGGCGATGGGCCGGCTCGGCATCGGCACGCTCTGTTACAACTGGCATGCGATCTCTGGCTGGTCACGCACGGCCGCCGACGTCGAGCTGCGCGGTGGGGCGATGTCGACGCGCTTCTCCGAGGAGGAGATGCGCCGCTGGCCGTCCCTCGTCGAGCCCGGCGGCGTGACCGCCGAGGACCTGTGGGCCGCGTTCGCCTACTTCCTCGACGCGGTCGTCCCGGTGGCCGAGGAGGCCGGCGTGCGGATCGGCCTGCACCCCGACGACCCGCCACTGCGGGAGGTGCGCGGCATCCCGCGGATCATGAACACGCCCGAGGCCTTCGAGCGTGTGCTCGCCACCTACGACAGCGACTCGAGCGGCATCACCTTCTGCCAGGGCAACTTCACGTTGATGACCGACGACCTGCCGGCGCTGATCCGGCGGTTCGGCGGCCGCCGGCGGATCTTCTTCGTGCACTTCCGGGACGTCGCCGGCCACGCCCGCGACTTCGCCGAGGTGTTCCACGACGAGGGCCCGACCGACATGTGGGCCTGCATGCAGGCCTACGCCGAGGTGGGCTTCGACGGGCCGTTGCGCCCCGACCACGTGCCGGCGCTCGAGGGCGAGCAGAACTCGAGCTACGGCTACGAGACCCTCGGACGGCTCTTCGCCGTCGGCTACATCACGGGCTTGCGCGAGGCTGCCTACGGCAGGCCGCCGGCGCGCTGGTCGCGCACGCCGCCAGAGGGCGGCTGGCCGAGGCCGCCCGAGGCGTGAGCGCGGCGACGCCTCCCGGACCATCCCCACGACCGGCTCCGCCGCCACGCTGTCCGCTCCGAGCGCTCGCGCCCTTGTGCTGCGCCCGCGGGCGTGTCAGGATTCCACCGGAGGGAAGCAGCATCTGCTCAGTGAAACACGCCTTCCGTTCAGTGGAACGAACGCCCTGAACGAGACGGCCGGGTCGCTGTGCACCGGAGGGGGAGCATGTCGCTGCACGACGAGGCCGAGAGCGGCGTCGGGGGGATGGGCGCGTCCGCGCCCACTGACCCGGGCGACGCTTCCAGGGATGGCGCTGCCCGACACGGCCCGTCGCGCGCCGGCGCAGAGCCCGCCAGCGCAGAGCCCGCCGCCGGCGGCCCGCTTGCGCACGTGCGCGTGCTCGACTTCACAGCCCTCGTGCAAGGACCGCTTGCCACCCAGATGCTCGGCGACCTCGGAGCCGACGTGGTCAAGCTCGAGCGTCCCGAGGGCGAGTGGAGCCGGCACTGGGGGATCCTCGACGGTCACACCCATGGCGAGACCGACTCCTTCCTCGCCTTCAACCGTAACAAGCGCAGCGTCGTCGTCGACCTGAAGGACCCGGCGACGCGCGAGCGCCTGCTCTCGATGGCGGGGGAGTTCGATGTCGTCGTCGAGAATTTCCGCCCCGGTGTGATGGCGCGTCTCGGCCTCGGCTACGACGACTTCGCGGCGCGCAACCCGGCGATCGTCTTCGTCAGCTCCTCGGGCTACGGCCAGGGCGGACCGTACGTCTCTCGCCCCGGCCAGGACATGCTCATCCAAGCGCTCTCCGGGATGCTCTGGCTCGCCGGGCGTGCGGGCGACCCTCCGACCGCAGCCGGGATCGGCATCGCCGACCAGTACACCGGACTGCACATCGTCATCGGGGTGCTCGCCGCCCTCGAGCACCGCCGGCACTCCGGGCGCGGCCAGCGCGTCGAGCTCAACCTGTTCAGCTGCGCCATCGCCGCGCAGCAGCAGGAGCTCACCTACTTCCTCAACCACGGCGAGATACCGCCCCGGCCGGCCGAGAACCACGGCTCGATCTGGGCCACGGCCCCCTTCGGCATCTACCCGACCGCCGACGGCTACCTGGCGATCGCGATGACGCCCTGCCCGATCGTCGGGCAGGCGCTCGACATGCCTGAGCTCGCGCAGTACGACACCAACGCGAAGATGCTCGAGCACCGGCAGGAGATCTACCACGCCATCGCCGAGCGGCTGCTCGGGGGCACGACCGCGCAGTGGATCGCTGCGCTCCTCGAGCACGATGTCTGGTGCGCCCCCGTGCAGACCTACGAGCAGCTCGAGCACGACCCACAGGCGACCTACAACGACATGTTCTGGGAGGTGCCGATCGGCGACGGCACGAGGACGTTCCGCACTCCCGCCTCGCCGTTCGTGTTCTCGGCGACGCCCGTGGCGATCCACCGCGGCGTGCCCGACCTCGGCCAGCACACCTCCGAGGTGCTCAGCTCCGGCGAGGTGCTCAGCTCCGGCCGCGGCGAGGTCGCCGCGCGCAGCGACGGCGCGGGCGCGACCTCCGGGCCCGCCGGGACGAGCGGGGGCGCCGGGACGAGCGGGGCTGCGAGGTGACCGCGACGGACCGTGCCGGCGCGGCAGTCGAGGTCGCCCCGGGCGTCTTCCAGCTCCCGACCGATTACCCCGAGGTGTGCAACGCGCCGCTGTGGACCTACCTCCTCGCCGACGGCGACCGCTTCGCGCTCGTCGACCCGGGGGTGCGCAGCACGATGCAGGCCGCGTTGGCCGGCGCGATCACCGGATTGGGCTTCCGGCTCGAGGCCGCCGACCTCCTTCTCGCCACGCACGGCCATCCCGACCACTCGGGCGGGCAGAGCTCCTGGCGCGACGCCGCGCCGCGGGCCCGCGTCGCCGCGCCGCTCGAGGACGCTCCCTGGGTGGAGTCCTTCGACCGGCAGTGGGTGCGTTTCTGGGACGACTATCCCGGGACGCTCGACCTGTCGGCGTCCAGGGACTTCCTCGCCGGGCTGTGCGTCCCCGAGCCGCGTGTCGAGGTGCTGCTGCGCGACGGCGACCAGGTCGGGTTGGGCGAGCGGATGCTGCGCGTCGTCGAGACGCGCGGCCACACCTGGGGGCACTGTGCATTCCTCGACGAGGCGAGCGGGACGCTGTTCACCGGCGACGCGGTGCAGGGTCACGGTGTTCGCAGCTGCGACGGCGACAACGTCTTCGCCCCGCTCTACGTCGACGTCGCCGAGGCGCGCTGGGGGTTGCGGCGACTGCTCGAGCTGCCGTTCGAGATGCTCTGCCCGGCGCACGTTCCCCCGATGGACCGCGCCGGCGGGATCGCCTTCCTCGAGGACAGCCTGGCGTTCATCGACGAGGTGGACGCGATCGCGCGGGACCTCGTGAGCGCCTCCGGCTCGAACCCGATCACGACGCGCCGGCTCGTCGAGGCGATCGGCGAGCTCACCGGGACGAGCCCGGCGCTCACGCCCCAGACCGTGCCGACGGCGCGCGCCCATCTCTACGCGTTGGCCCGTGAGGGCCTGCTCGAGGCGGCCTGGCTGCCGATCGGCCCGGAGGCGGAGGCGCACGGAACGCACAGCCCTTGAACGAGAAAGGAGGACCGCGACCGCCGGGGACCGTCCCGGCGACGAGCAGTCGTGCAGCAGGGAGCAGTTTCCACCAGCAATAAGCAGTAGGCAGTAAGCAGTCTTGAGATTGTCCAGAGAGAAGGGCCGTGCACATCGCACGGTCACATGCGAGACCGGAGGGGGACCAACAACGACATGTCCAGAACCGAGCATCGTTGGACCAAGCGGATCGGCGTTCTCGCCGGAGCCCTGTCGCTGGCGACAGCAGTCGTCGCCGTCGGCAGCGGAGCCGGAGCGAGCACCTCGGCGCGCCACGCCGCGGCGACGCGCCAGGCGCCGCTCGACCTGAGCAACCCGACCAAGGCACTCTGCAAGCTGAAGAGCTACAAGATCGGCTACGACGTCTTCTCCGGGAGCCAGCCCTTCGCCGTCAGCCTGAGCGACGGGATCAAGGCCGCAGCGAAGAAGGTCGGGTGCGCCACGATCCTCGAGACCCAAGACAACATGAACGGTGTCACGGCGATCGCCAACATCCACACGCTGATCAACGAGGGGATCAACGGCTTCATCGACTTCCAGGTGCTCGCCGCCTACCAGCCGGCGATCGCCAAGATCTTGAAGTCCGCCAAGATCCCGGCCGTGACGGTCGTGGGCGCGACGTTGCCTGGCTTCCCGCAGGTCGGCCTCGACCCGTTCAACACCGAGAAGCAGGGCGCGATCTACATGGCCGAGCAGGAGAAGAAGCGCTTCCCCGGCCAGGTTCCCTACTTCCTCGGTGGCGCTGAGCCGGCGTCGGGGGCGGCCGTGTTCGCCCGCTACCTCGGAGCCGTGGCGGGCGTCAAGACCGTGTTCCCGAACATCCCGAAGAGCCACATCATCGAAGTGAACACCAACGGCCTTGCCACGACGGCCTACAGCAACACGCTCTCCGCGCTCTCGGCCGTGCCGAAGACGGCCGTCGTGATGGTCCAGGCGGTCAACGACGAGGACACCGGCGGCATGTTCAACGCCGTCCGGGCGCGTGGGTTTACGAACTACCTCGCCGAGGACTACGGCGGCGACTCGTACGGGCTCGGCCAGGTGTGCAAGTACCCGACGCACTACGTCGGCTCCTGGTACCTCGACCCGTTCGGCTGGGGCCCGGTGCTGCTCTCCCTCGAGATGATGGAGATGAACGGGCAGAAGGTCCCCATGGTGACCAACATCCCCGGCTACGAGGTCACCCGCAACATGGCCGTGGCCGGCTGCAAGTAAGCCGGCTGCAGCAGCGCGACATGGCACGTGTCGCCGGCGGCGGGCGTATGCCCGTCGCCGGCGGCCGGCTCGGCTCGAGGAGGAGAGCGATGCAGGACGGATCGGCGCGGCGGTTCGGCCGCCGGCAGCGGACGGCCCGCTGATGGAGATCCCGTTCCGTCGCGTGCCCGGAACGACGGGGTCGCCCCCCGCCGCGCCGGCGCTCGCCGTCGGCGGCGCGATCGGCGCGGTCGGCGCCGAGGAGGAGATCGAGCGTGAGGACACGTCCCTCGCCCTCGAGCGTGAGCGTCAGCTCGCGCGGCGGCGACGCTTCCTCGCCCGGCTGCAGGGCGAGGCCCTCGTCGCCGTGCTCGTCCTCGTGATGATCGTCATGTGGCTGAGCTCGCCGTACTTCATGACCAAGGCGAACCTGCTCACGGCGGCGTCGGGGGTGAGCATCCTCGGCGTCATGGCGGTGCTCGAGACGCTGATCGTGATCGCCGGCGAGATCGACATCTCGATCGGCGGCGTCGTCGCCTTCACGTCGGTCCTGATCGGCCTGCTCGTCACGAGCCACGTCGACGTCTGGCTCGCCAGCCTGATCGCCTTGGCGGCGGCGGCGGGCATCGGATTCCTGAACGGCGCCCTCACGGTCTGGTTCAAGATCAACTCGCTCGTGACGACGCTCGCCACCTATTCGATCTTCACCGGCTTGGCGTACACGATCTCGAACACGATGACGGTGTACATCGGTGGGGAGGGATTCAGCGAGCTCGGCAGTGGCCGCCCCTTCACCGTCCCGGCGCCGGTGCTCTTCTTCGTCGGCGCATGGATCATCGTGGCTGCGGTGTGCCGGTTCACCGCGCTCGGGCGCCACATCTACGCGAACAGGGGACAGCTACGACGCCGCGGTCCGCTCCGGCGTGCGAGCCGACTGGCTGCGCATCGGGCTGTTCGTGGGAACGGCGCTGTCTGCCGGCGTGGCCGGCGTGATCACGACCTCCGAGCTCACCTCGGGTTCACCCCAGGTCGGGGACCCGTACCTGCTCACGGTGATCACGGCCGTGATCCTCGGCGGGGCAAGCCTTCGCGGCGGGCGCGGCACGATGCTCGGCACCCTCGTCGCCGTGGCCATCCTCGGGGTCCTGCAGAACGGCTTCGCGCTGCTCCAGTTCTCGAGCTTCGCCGCCGACATCGTGGTCGGAGCCCTGCTCATCCTCGCCGTGCTGGCCGACAACACGCTGCGCAAGGCGGCGACGTGACCGCCGCGGCCCCACCCCTGCTCGAGGCGCGGGACATCAAGCGGAACTACGGCAGCGTCATCGCGCTGAGCGGTGTCGACCTCGTGGTGCGCCCGGGCGAGGTGGTCGGGCTCGTCGGCGACAACGGCGCGGGAAAGTCGACGCTGCTCAAGATCCTCTGCGGTGCGGTGCAGCCGACCTCCGGCGAGCTGCTCATCGACGGCGAGCCCGTGTCGCTCCACTCGCCGAAGGACTCCCGCGACCGCGGGATCGAGGTCGTGTACCAGGACCTGGCGCTCGCCACGGAGCTGTCGGTGACCGAGAACGTCTTCCTCGGGCGTGAGATACGGCGCGGCGGCCTGCTCGGGCGAGCGCGGGTGCTCGACAGGAAACGTATGGCGCAGGAGGCGGCGACCACGCTCGAATCGCTCGGCATCGAGATCAACAGCGTGACCGCCCGCACCGGGCTGCTCTCCGGTGGCCAGCGCCAGGCCGTCGCCGTCGCTCGCGCGGTGATGTGGGGGTCGAAGGTCCTGCTCCTCGACGAGCCCACCGCCGCCCTCGCCGTGCTCGAGTCCGAGAAGATCGGCAACCTGGTGAGCGAGGTCGCCAAGCGGGGCGTCGGCGTCCTGCTCGTCAGCCACAACATGCCCCAGGTGCACGCGCTGTGCGACCGGATCGTCGTCCTCCTGCGTGGGCGCATCGTCGCCGACCTGCGCCGTGACGAGATCACCGTCGAGGACATCGTCATGTGGATCACCGGCGCAGCACTGCTGCGTGGCGGCTGAGCCGGTGGAGCCGACCGGGGCGCTGAGGATCTCGAGCGACGCGCTCGAGGTCTCGATGCTCCCGGGAAAGGGTGCCGACATCGTCGCCCTGGTCGACCTGCGCTCGGGGGTCGACGTCATGTTCCGTTCCCCGTGGGGCCTGCGCCGGCCCAGCGCATGGGGTGCCGGGGGACCCTCGATCGAGCGCTGGGTGGGGGCCTACCCCGGTGGCTGGCAGCTGCTGTTGCCCAACGGCGGCGACGAATGTGTCGAGAACGGTGTGACCTGGGGCTACCACGGCGAGGCGGCGCTCGCCTGCTGGGACGTGCTCGAGGCCGGAGCCGACCGCGCCGTGCTCGAGACACGGCTGCTCGCTGTGCCGTTGCACGTCCGTCGCGAGCTCTCCGTGCGCGACCGCGTGCTCACCGTCGAGGAGACGGTGGCGAACGAGTCGCCCGAGGAGCTCGAGGTGATGTGGTCGCACCATCCCGCCTTCGGCCCCCCCTTCCTCGAGGGGGGCTGCGTGCTCTCCGCCGGCTGCCGTACGGTCCTCGCCGACGACCGGGCGCCGGGAACGCTCCTCGAGGCGGGCAGCCGGCACACCTGGCCGGTCGTGACCGCGGGGTCCGGCGAGCGGGTCGACCTGACCCAGGTCCCGCCCCCCGACCAGCCGAGGGCCGTGCTCGCCTACCTCGGCGACTTCGAGAGCGGCTTCTTCGCGCTCACCAACCCGCGCCTGCGGCTCGGCGTCGGCCTGCGCTGGCCGCTCGAGATCTTCCCCCACGCCTGGCTGTGGCAGGAGGTGCACTCCGGAGCGGGCTGGCCGTGGTACTGCAGGGCGTACGTGGTCGCGGTGGAGCCGGCCTCGACGATCCCCGGTCAGGGCATGGCGGCGGCGCGCGCCAAGGGCTACCGCGGCGTGGTGCTGCCGGCGAACGGCTCGCGGTCGGTGCGCATCGAGGCAGTGCTGTTCGAGGGCGAGGGGACCGTCGCCGACATCGGGCCGGGAGGGGCCGTCACGTTCGGCTAGCACGTCGAATCGCCGGCCGCGCCGGCGAGGCGGCCCTACAAGTCGCAACGGCTCGCCTGCGCGGGGAGTCGCAGCCGCACCGCCGGAAACGACGGCGGCAGCCGGAGCGCCCGCGGGCGTCGTGCCCGCAGGTCGAGGTTTCGAGCACGGAAGGGAGCGTCGTGGGTTCATACGACCGGTTCGTCGGGAAGGTCGCCATCGTCACCGGCGGCGGGATGGGCATCGGTGCCGCCGTCGCCGCGGCGCTGGCAGCCGAGGGCGCGGCGGTCTCGGTGTTCGACCGCGAGCGCGAGGCTGCGACGCGGGTCGCCGAGCGCATCTCGGGCAGCGGCGGGCGCGCCCTGCCCGTCGTCGGCAGCGTCGCCGATCGCGGTGACGCCGAGCGGGCGGTTGCCGAGACCGTCGACGCCTTCGGCGGCCTCGACCTGCTCGTCAACAACGCCGGTGTCGTCGTGTACGGCGAGGTGCCGGACTTCAGCGAAGACGACTGGGACCTCGTCGTCGACACCAACCTGAAGGGCCAGTTCCTCATGTCCAAGGCGGCGGTGCCGGAGATGCGCCGCGGCGGCGGCGGCGCGATCGTCAACCTGTCGTCGGTGCAGGCGCTGATCAGCCAGCGCGAGGTGGCCGCGTACGCCGCATCCAAGGGCGGCGTGGTCTCGCTCACCAAGACCCTCGCTCTCGACCACGCCAAGGATTCGATCCGCGTCAATTCGGTTCTACCCGGCTCGGTGCGCACGCCGATGCTGCGCCACGCCGCAGAGCTGGCACCTGGCGACCCCGAGGAGACGATCGCCCAATGGGGCCGCATCCACCCCCGAGGTACGGTGATCGAGCCCGAGGAGATCGCCGCCGTCGTGTTGTTCCTGCTGAGCGACGACGCGAGCGCCGTCACCGGCGCCGCCTACGTCGCCGACGCCGGTCTGTCCGCCCAGGCCGCGTTCTGAGCATGACGACACGCGTGCTGCACGGTTGCTCGTGGGACCACCCGCGCGGCCACGCGCCGATGCTCGCCACTGCGGAGACCTTTGCCGCCAGCCGGGGCGGCGCGGTGCAGGTGCAGTGGACGCCGCGCTCGCTTCGCGAGTTCGGGATGACCTCCGTCGAAGAGCTGGCCCAGCAGTTCGATCTCATCGTGATGGACCACCCGCACATCGGCACCGTCGCCGAGTCGGGTTGCGCCGTCGCCTTCGACACCGTGCTCGACGCCGCCGCGATCGAGGCGATCGGGCGCGGATCGCCGGGTCGCTCGCACGACTCCTACCGATTCGGCGGTCACCAGTGGGGGCTGGCCGTGGACGCCGCCTGCCAGTCGAGCGCCTGGCGGCCGGACCTGATCGACGTGCCGCCGGCGACGTGGGACGAGGTCGTCGAGCTCAGCCGCGACGGCCGCGTGCTGTGGCCGCTGTGCGACGTCGACGCTGCTGCCAGCCTGATGACCCTGGCGGCCTCCTTCGGGCAGGAGGCGGCGCAGGACCCGTCCCGGTTCGTCGACCGCGAGACCGGCCGTGCCGCGCTCGCCCTGATGCGGGCGGTCGCCGAGAACAGCGACCCGCTGTGCCTTCGCGCAAACCCGATTGCCGCACTCGAGGCGATGACCTCCTCGGACGCCTTCGTCTACTCGCCGCTGCTGTTCTGCTACGTGAGCTACTCCCGCAACAACCGGGCGGGACGTCGGGTGGCATACGGGCCCGTGCCGCGAGCCGGTGACCGCCCGGCGCGAGGCGCGCTGCTCGGGGGCGCGGGGCTCGTCGTCTCGGCGTCGAGCACGTTCCTCGACGACGCGGTCGACTACGCCGCGTTCGTCGCCGGTGAAGCCGCCCAGCTCGGCGAGTACTTCGCCTCGGGCGGCCAGCCCGCGCACGGCGCGGCCTGGCGGGACCCGCTCCTCGACGCGGCCGCCGGAGGATTCTTCTCCGCGCTGGGGCCGGTGATCGACACGTCCTGGACGCGACCGACGTGGCCGGAGTTCGCCGAGCTGCAGAACGAGATGATCGAGCTGTTCGCTCACTGGTGGGAGCGATCGGCGCAGCCGGACTCGTTGCTCGACGAGCTCGACGGCCGGTACCGGGCGGCGGCCTCTCGGCGCGCCGCCGCAGGGGCGTGATGGCGGTCCAGCGGGGAGCCGTCACGGCGGTCGGAGCGCGCCCGCCCGACGTGGCGAACGACGGTCCCGGGCCGCCGAGCGTGGATCCGGACGCCGGCGTTGCGGACCCCGAGATTCCCGGCGGCGCGGCGCGGGACAGCGCCGCCGAGCCGTCTTCGGCGCGTTCCACGATGGGCGACCTGCTCTCGCTCGTGGAGGAGCTGTCGCGCGTGGAGCGCATCGGCGTGACCCGCCTGGCGCGCCAGCTCGGCGTGCCCACCGCGACCGCCCACCGCATGCTGCGCGTCCTCGAGCGGCGCGGCTTCGTCGAGCAGCTGCACGACTCGAAGGAGTACCGCCTCACGCTCAAGCTGTTCGAGCTCGGCTGCCAGGTGGCGAGCCGGACGACGCTGCGCGACGTGGCGGCCGTCGAGATCGAACGGCTCGCCCACCAGACCGCGATGGCGACCAACGTCGGCATCCTCGTCCAGGACGAGGTGCTCTACCTCGGGCAGGTGCAGAGCGAGGGCCCGCTCACGATCAACCTGCGCCCAGGCAGCCGCGCCCCGGCGACGTGCACGGCGATGGGCAAGGCGATGCTCGCCGTCGAGACCCGACCCGTACGCGACATCGTCGGCACCGGGCCTTACCCGGCGCGCACCCCCAACTCGATCACGGGCTATGACGCCCTGCTCGTCGAGCTCGCCGAGGTGCAACGCCTCGGGTACGCCATCGATCGCCAGGAGCTGAGCCTCGGCTTGTGGTGCGTCGCCGCGCCCGTGCTCGGCGTCCGCCAAGCGCAACAGGGCGCCGTCGGCGTCGCCGTCCTCGGCCGCCAGATGGACCCGGCCGAGCTCGAGCGGCTCGGCAAGCTCGTCATCACCTGCGCGGCGCGACTCTCGCACCGCATCGGCGACCTCGGCGACTTCCACGCCTGGTCGGCAGTGCGCGCCAGCTACCCGCGGCCGTGAGCGAAGCTCCTCCTCGCCGCGCCGGCTCCCGCTCGGCCGCGCTGGCGACCGCGGCGGCAGCTCTCGTGAGCTCGCGCCTCGGGGCCGGCGTGCTCGACGAGCTCGCGCCGGACGTGCGCCCGCTCGACGAGGAGGAGGCCTACCGCGTGCAGGCAGCCGCCCGCCCGCTGCTCTCGGCGGCCGGCTTCGGCCGCCAGGCGGGGTGGAAGATCGGCTGCACGACCCCGACCATGCAGGCCTACCTCGGCATCCCCAACCCGTGTGCCGGGACGATGTTCCTCGCGAACATCTGGCACGGGGTGCGGCGCTTCGACGTCCCGCCCGGGCGCCGGCTCGGCGTCGAGTGCGAGATCGCGGTGCGCCTCGGGGAGGACCTGCCGTTGCGTGCCGGGGGATGGTCGACTGCCGACGTCGCCGGCGCGGTCGCGGCGTGCCTGGCGGCGATCGAGGTCGTCGAGGACCGCTATCTCGACTACGGCCGGCTCGACACGCCGACGCTGATCGCCGACGACTTCTTCCATCGCGCCGCCGTTCTCGGGCCCGACCGGCAGGACGTCGCCCCCTCGGGGCTGGCTGGCGTCACCGCGACGATGTCGATCAACGGCGAGCCCGTGGGAAGCGGCGTCGGCTCCGACGTGCTCGGTGATCCGCTCGCCGCCCTCGCCTGGCTGGCCGGAGCCGCCGCCGGCTCGGGCGCACCGCTACGCGCCGGTGACGTCGTGCTGCTCGGCTCGCTCGTGCAGACCAACTGGGTGCGGCCCGGCGACGCCGTCCTCGTCCGCAACGACCCGCTCGGCACCGTCGAGGCGAGCTTCGTCGAGGCGAGCTTCGTCGAGGCGGGCTTCGTCGAGGCGGGCACGCCTCCGGCGAGCGGGGGCGACACTGGGTAGCGTGGACGCCCGGCCCCCCCGGCGCACGCCGGGGGCGTGGCCTCCAGGAAGGAGCGGGATGGGCGGATCACGGCCGACGGTCGACGAGGCGGTCCGCCGCGTGCGCTCGCTCGGCATCCTCCCGGTCGTGGAGCTCGATGAGCTCGCCCATGCCGAGCCGTTGCTGCAGGCGCTCCAGAACGGGGGTCTCCCCGCCGCGGAGATCACCCTACGTACCGCTGCGGCCCTCGAAGCGATCGAGCTCCTCGTCCGGACTCGTCCGGACGCCTTCGTCGGGGCGGGCACGGTGCGCAGCCTTCATGCCGCCGCCCAAGTCATCGAGGCCGGCGCCAAGTTCGTCGTCTCGCCCGCCACCGACCCCGAGCTGATCGCGTACTGCGTGAGCGAGGGCGTGCTCGTCATGCCCGGCGCCTGCACGCCGACCGAGGTGCAGGCCGCGGTGCACGCCGGCGCCGAGCTCGTCAAGTTCTTCCCGGCAGAGCCCTCCGGCGGGGTCGGCTTCTTGAAGGCGCTCGCCGGGCCCTTCGCCGAGGTCAGCTTCGTCCCGACCGGCGGCGTCAATGCCTCGAACCTCGCCGACTACCTGCGACTGCCGCAGGTCGCCGCCTGCGGGGGGAGCTGGATGGTCAGCCCGGCGCTGCTCGCCGCAGGCGACTTCGCCCGCGTCGAGTCGCTCGCCACCGAGGCCATGTCGATCGTCGCCTCGGTGCGGGGGGCGGCATGAGCGTCGCCGAGCCCGAGGGGCTTTTGTCGCTCCGCACGGCGGAGTCCTGCCGCTTCGACCTCGTGGCGCTGGGCGAGGTGATGCTGCGCCTCGACCCCGGCGACGGCCGCATCGCCACCACACGCTCGTTCCGTGTCTGGGAGGGCGGCGGCGAGTACAACGTGGCACGCGGGCTTCGACGCTGCTTCGGGCTGCGCACGGGGCTCGTCTCGGCGCTGGCGGACAACCCTGTCGGCCGCCTCGTCGAAGACCTCATCCTACAGGGGGGTGTGGACACCTCGCACCTGCGCTGGGTCCCCTACGACGGGATCGGCCGTTCCGTGCGCAACGGGCTCAACTTCACCGAACGCGGCTTCGGTGCCCGCGGGGCGCTCGGTTGCTCGGACCGCGGCCACACCGCGGTGAGCCAGCTGCAGCCCGGGACGATCGACTGGGACGCCGTGCTGGTCGAGGAGGGGACGCGCTGGCTGCACACCGGAGGCATCTTCGCCGGCCTGTCCGAGGACACCGCCGCCGTCGCCGAGGAGGCGATGGCCGCGGCGCGCCGTGCCGGGGTGGTCGTCTCCTACGACCTCAACTTCAGACCGTCGCTGTGGAAGTCCGTCGGCGGTGCGGCACGCGCCGTCGAGATCAACCGGAAGCTCGTCGGGCTCACCGACGTGCTGTTCGGCAACGAGGAGGACTTCTCCGCCGCTCTCGGCTTCGAGGTTGCCGGCACCGACGAGTCCTTCTCCACCCTCGAGGGCGAGGCCTACGCCAAGATGCTGCACTCGGTCACCGCCGCCTTCCCCGACCTGCGCGTCGTCGCCACCAGCCTGCGTCGCGTGCACTCGGCGAGCAGCAACGACTGGGGAGGGATCTGCTGGGCAGCGGGCGAGATCCACTCGACGGGGATGACCGAGCGTCTCGAGATCCTCGACCGGGTGGGCGGCGGTGACTCCTTCGCCTCCGGGCTGATCTACGGGCTGCTCTCGGGGATGGAGCCCGCGCTCGCGCTGCGCTACGGCGTCGCGCACGGGGCGCTGGCGATGACGACCCCGGGCGACACCTCGATGGCGACCCTCGACGAGGTGCGCCGGCTCGTCGAGGGGGGCTCCGCCCGCGTCGTGCGCTGAGGCCGGCGGCTCGCGCCGGCTTGCTCGCGCGGCAGCTCGTCTGGCACAATGGTCTGGATGACCGCCGAGACCACCCTCCCGCTGCCCGGCGTCGTCGTACTCATTCGATAACGCGCGCCGTCACCTTCATGCGCGCGCGCACGACCTCCCTCCGGGGAGGTCGTTGCATTTTCCGGGACTGATCTGCGGCCCGGCGGAACGAACCGGCAATCGGGGAGAAGACGGGAGCACGAGATGGAGCTGAGCGGAGCGCAGGCACTGATCAAGAGCCTGGAGGGCGAGGGAGTCGAGGTCATCTTCGGACTCCCCGGAGGCGCCATCCTACCAGTCTACGACCCGCTGATCGACTCCTCGATCCGCCACATCCTCGTGCGCCACGAGCAGGGCGCCGGCCACGCCGCCGAGGGATACGCCCATGTCACCGGCCGTCCGGGCGTGGCGATGGTGACGAGCGGCCCGGGGGCGACCAACGTCGTCACGCCGCTCGCCGACGCCTACATGGACTCGATCCCCCTCGTCGTGGTCGCCGGCCAGGTGGCCACCGCGCGCGATCGGCACCGATGCGTTCCAGGAGGTGGACACGACCGGGATCACCGCCGGGATCACCAAGCACAACTGGCTCGTCACCGACGCCGCCGACATCCCCGACATCGTCGCCGAGGCCTTCCACGTGGCGACGACCGGCCGTCCCGGTCCCGTGCTGATCGACTTCCCCAAGGACGTCGCCAATGCCCGGATGACCTGGCACGAGCCCGCACCCGTCTCGCTGCCCGGCTACTCGCCGCCCGGCGCGCCCGACCCGGCGGCGATCGAGGCGGCCGTCGAGCTCGTCCTTCGGGCCGAGCGTCCGGTGCTCTACGTCGGCGGCGGGGTGCTCAAGGCCAACGCCTGGGACGCGCTCGCCCGCCTCGTCGAGGCCACGGACGCCCCGGTGGTCACGACCCTGATGGCCCGCGGCGCGTTCCCCGACTCCGACCGCCACCACCTCGGCATGCCGGGGATGCACGGCAGCTACACGGCGGTGACGGCGATGCAACGGGCCGACCTGCTCGTCGCGCTCGGCGCGCGCTTCGACGACCGCGTCACCGGCAAGGTGTCGGCCTTCGCTCCGCACGCCAAGGTGATCCACGTCGACGTCGACCGCGCCGAGATCGGCAAGGTGCGCCGGCCCGACGTGGCGATCCCCGCTGACTGCCGGCTGGCGATCGAGGCGCTCGTCGCCGCGCTGGCGAGCCGTGGGGCAGCCGGCGCCGGCGGCGGGGCGACCGGTGCCGCGGCCGGCGTCGCCGCGCAGCCGGCCGCCGAGCGGCTCGCGCCGTGGTGGGCCGAGCTCGACTCGTGGCGGGCGCGCTACCCCTTCACCTACGACGGCCGCCAGGGCTCGGCGGGCGGCGGCGCCGCCGGCGCGGGCCTGGCAGGGGAGGGAGCCCACCGCCGAGGCCTGAAGCCGCAGTACGTGATCGAGCAGCTGAGCGCCTTGACGCCGCCGGACACGATCCTCGCCTCGGGCGTCGGGCAGCACCAGATGTGGGCGGCGCAGTTCTTCCGCTTCGAGCGGCCGCGTTCCTGGGTGAACTCGGGCGGCCTCGGCACGATGGGTTTCGCCGTCCCGGCGGCGATCGGCGCCAAGGTCGGCCGCCCCGAGGCGATGGTCTGGGCCGTGGACGGCGACGGCTGCTTCCAGATGACCGCCCAGGAGCTCGTCACCGCCAGCGCTGAGCGGATCCCGGTCAAGATCGCCATCTTGAACAACGCCTACCTCGGGATGGTGCGCCAGTGGCAGCACATGTTCTACGAGGAGCGCTACTCCGAGGTCTATCTCTCGCCCGACCTGCCCGATTACGTGTGCTGGGCGGAGGCGATGGGTTGTGTGGCGATGCGCGTCACCGAGCCCGAAGAGGTGGCGCCGGCGATCGAGAAGGCCAACGACGTCGACGACCGCCCGGTGGTGATCGACTTCCGCACCGACTCGATGGAGCAGGTCTACCCGATGGTCGCCGCCGGCGCCTCCAACGACGAGATCGTCGTGCACCCGAGTCAGTCCGGGACGGCGGGATGACCGGTCTCGCCGAGGAGGTGCCGGCGCGCGCCGCCGCCTCGCACCACCTGATCGCGCTGCGGGTGGAGAACCGCGCCGGGGTCCTCGTACGCGTCGCCGGGCTGTTCTCGCGCCGCGGCTTCAACATCGTGTCGCTTGCGGTCGCGCCGACCGACGACGAGCGCTTCTCCCGCATCTCGATCGTCGTCGACGCCGCCTCGGCGCCGCTGCAGCAGGTCGTCGACCAGCTCGACAAGCTGATCAACGTCGTGTGGATCCGCGAGCTCGCCCCGGCGGAGGCGGAGGAGGCCGAGCTCTTGCTCGCCACCGTCGCCGTTGCGATCGACAGCCGTGAGGCGGTGCGGCTCGAGTCGGTCTCGGCGTCCGCCGGCGCGGAGGTCGTCGACGCCGACGGCGAGATGACCACCGTGCGCCTGGCCGGCACGCCCGATGCGCTCGACGCCTTCGAGGACGCCCTGCGCGCCTACCGCATCGTCGAGCTCCAGCGCACCGGGCGCATCGCCCTGCCTAAATTGAGCCGCCGCAGCACGACCGCCCAGCTTTCGCCGCCGGCGGCCGGCGACGCGCTGCCCTGAGACCCGAGGAGCGAGATCCCCATGCCCACGCTGTACTACGCCGCCGACGCCGACCACAGCCTGATCGCCGAGCGGCACGTCGCGGTGATCGGCTACGGCTCGCAGGGGCACGCGCATGCCCTCAACCTGCGCGACTCGGGGGTCGACGTGCGCGTCGGCCTGCGCCCGGACTCCCGCTCGCGGGCCAAGGCCGAGGCGGCGGGGCTGCGCGTCCTCTCGCCCGCCGAGGCGGCCGCCGAAGCCGACCTCGTGATGATGCTCAGCCCGGACACGACGCAACCCAAGATCTACACCGACGAGATCAGCCCCCACCTCGAGCCGGGCGACGCGCTGTTCTTCGCCCACGGCTTCAACATCCGCTTCGGCACGATCACCCCGCCGGACGGCGTGGACGTGGCGATGGTCGCCCCGAAGGGCCCCGGGCACCTCGTCCGCCGTACCTACGTCGAGGGCGGGGGCGTGCCGGCGCTCATCGCCGTCGAGGCCGATGCCTCGGGCAAGGCGATGGCTCTCGCCCTCGCCTACGCCGACGCCATCGGCACGACGCGCGCCGGGGTGCTCGAGACGACCTTCACCGAGGAGACCGAGACGGACCTCTTCGGCGAGCAGGTGGTGCTGTGCGGCGGGCTGACCGCCCTCGTCACCGCCGGCTTCGAGACCCTCGTCGAGGCCGGGTACCAGCCCGAGTCGGCGTACTTCGAGTGCCTGCACGAGCTCAAGCTGATCGTCGACCTGATGTACGAGCAGGGCATCTCGGGGATGCGCTTCTCGATCTCGGACACCGCCGAGTACGGCGACATGACGCGCGGCCCGCGCATCATCTCCGAGCAGGTACGCGCCGAGATGCGCAAGGTGCTCGGGGAGATCCGCGACGGCAGCTTCGCCGCCGAGTGGATCGCCGAGAACGAGGCCGGGCGCCCGCGCTTTCGTGAGCTCGAGGCCAAGGGCACCGAGCACCAGGTCGAGCGCATCGGTGCCGAGCTGCGGGCGATGATGCCGTTCATCGCCGGCGGCCGGGAGCGCTTCGAGGACGTCTCGGGAGGCTGAACCGCCCGCCGCTGGTCGCCCGCCGCCGGCCGCTGGTCGCCCGCCGCCCCGCCCCGCCGGCGGCGACGGTCGTCAGTACGTCGCCAGCTCGATCGCGGCCGCGGCGATCCCCTCGGCGGTCGCAGCAGCGTCGTGGCCTCTCTGGCTCGACGCGTCGGGCCGACCGACGAGACGCGGCGGGGCGTCGAAGAGACCGAAGTGGCCCGAGGTGAGGCGCGCGACGAGCGCCGCCGCCCAGCTCGCCGCCAGCGGGTCGTCCTGCACGACGAGCAGGCGAGCGGTGCGCGACAGGCTGGACGCGACCGCGGCGTCGTCGAACGGGGCGAGCGAACGCGGGTCGATCACGTCCGCCTCGATGCCGCGCCGGGCGAGCTGCCCGGCCGCGGCCAGCGCGACCGGGCGCATGCGGCGCGCAGCGACGATCGTCAGCTGGTCACCGCTGCGGGCAACCGTTGCCCTGCCGAGGGCCACGGGCGCGGCGTCGTCGGCGACCTCGTCGCTCGAGCCGGAGAGCTCGGCCGCCTCGAGGACCACGACGTTGCCGTCGTCCTGCAGCGCGGCTCGGGTCAAGCCGTAGCAGTCGACCGCGGTGGCCGGCGCAGCGACCTTGAGCCCGGGGAACAGGAGCAGCGTCGCCAGCGCGGCATCCCACGGCCCCTCTGCGATCGCGGGGGCCCACGCCGGTGTCGACCCCCGCCCGGTCACGACGCGCAGGGTGACCGCTGCCGTGCCGCTCCCAACATCGGAGGCGCTACCCGGCCGCGCCGTCGCTGCCAGCTCGGCGAGCACGCCCTCGACGGTCCATCCCTGGCGTTCTGCCGCCTCGGTCCGCAGCTCGACCACCGGCCGCACGCCGCTCAGCGCGGCTCCGACGGCCGCGGCGACAACCGCGCTGGCCGGGACGGAGGCGGAACGAAGGCGCCCGGTGCCGAGCAGCGACGCGAGCTCGCTCGCCTGTGCCTGGGTCCCGACGTCCGCACCCGGCTCGGGCGTTCCCGCTGGAGCACCGGCATCGGCGTCGCTCCCGGGCCCGCCTGAGCCGGTTCCTGGCGCGCCGTTGGGGGAGGCGCCAACGGCGAGTCCGGAGCTCTCCCCGGGCCGGGCTCGGCCGAGGGGTCGCAGTGACACCACCTGGCGACCGGAACGCAGCTCGGCGGCGAGCGCCGCGGCACTTGCTTGCTCGTAGCGCAACGTGCTCACCGTCCGATCCCTGCGTCGCCGTCGTCGCCGGGCGGTGTCGTGTCCGGTTCATTCGTCTCGGCGGTCCGGCTGTCGAAGGGATTGCTCCACGGACCGGACGGCGCGGTCGCGGGCGACACCGACGCGGGGTCTGGGCCCGAGCCCGGGCCGGGCCCTTGCGGCGTGTGCGCCGGCGGAGCGAACGACGACGGAGCCTGAGCCGGAGGGGGGAAGCCGGGCGGGGTCTGGGCCGGCGGGGTCTGGGCCGGCGGGGTCTGGGCCGGGGGCGTGAAACCAGTCTGCGTCTGGCCCGGCGGAGCGGGAGCCGGCGGAGCGGGAGCCGGGGACGTCTGGGCCGCGGCCGGCGCAGACGCCGGCGAGCTCGGCGCGGCGGCCCACGAGCGCACGAGGTCGCACGCGGCGCGCACCTCGGCACGGGAACGGTCGCGCAGCTCGTCGAGCGCCTCGGGCATGGCCGCCCCCGCACGTAACACCGCCAGAGCGAGCCGCAAGATCGGGTCGGCGGGCACGGTGCCGGGTGTGCCACCGGAGGCCTGGTCTGCCGGCATGGCGGAGAGGGCGTCGACGAGCGTGGGGCCGGCGCCGGCGCGGGCGCGGTCGATGGCGCGGGCCATGGTGCCGCGCACGGCCAGCACGTCGTCTCGGTCGACCGCGACCCGCTCGATCGCCGCAGCGCCGCCGGCAGTCGCCGTCGGCGCTGCGGCGGTGCCAGCGGTGCTGACGGCATACGGACCGCCGCCCGGCTGCGCTGCTCCGCCGTTGCCGGGGTCCGCGGCGTCGCCGCGGCGGGCGAGCACGATGACGAGGGGGAGCTGCCAGTCGCCGGCGAGCACGAGCGTGCTGTCCAGGGCGCCGCTGCGCAGGGACTCAGGCCCGACCACCGCGACGGTCAGGCCGCGCTGGCCGAGGCACTGGGCAGCCAGGGCCGCGCCGGCCGCCAGCTCCGGGGCCCGGCCGAGCGGCTCGTCGACCCCGAACGCCGCTCGATCGACGTCGATCAGCTGGGTCGGGCCCGTGTTCCCGCCGCACAGGCCCTGCGGGAGGTTCAGGAGCTCGGCGAGCGTGGCGGCGAGCGGTGCTCCCCCGGCCAGCACCGCGAGGTGCGCCGGCTCGGAGGACGCGACGGTGTCTCCCGGGCGCAACAGCGAGCCGAGCACGGCGACCACACCCTCGCTGCAGCGCTCGGGCGCCATCACTCCGCCCCGCTGAGCGAAGGCGGCGGCCACCTCGTCGTCGAAGGAGCGGACGATGATCATCGTGCGCAGCAGCTGCGCCCAGTCCTCGGGCACCGAGTCGTGCTGGGTCGAGCTGGTCGCTCCGGCGAGCGCGCTTCCTGGGGCGCCCGCAAGAGGAGCCGCACCCGGCGCGCCGGAGCCGGGGGGCGGCGGGACACCCAGCGTGGCGGCTGAGCCCGAGCCGGGGGCGCCCGGCTGGGTCACCGGCCAGGATCCCGGTGCCGCGGCGGCCGTGTCGAAGGGAGTTGGAGGCGGCGGGGCGGCCGGCGCCGGCGCAGCGGGCGCGGGAGCCTGGGCGACCTGCTGGGTCGAGGACTCCTGGGAGCGCTTGCGGCGGAGCGGGCTCACCGCGACACCCGTTCGCCCGGCAGCTGCCGGGCCGTCCCACCGGGACGACGAAGCGCCGTCAGACCGGCAGCGTTCGCCCCTCGCCGGGTGGGCTCAGCGGTCACGGGCACTCCGTCTCCTATGCCCTCGTCTCCCATGCGCCTGTCCAGCAGGCCCTGTCCGGCCCGTGCCGTTCGTTCCCGAAGGCCCCGTCCAACACGGCTCGCTCCGTCCGGTCAACCCGGTTCGGCACGGCCCGTCCCGCCCGGGCAGGGGCTAGCTCAGGTCACCAGGGCCGTTGGGCAGCCCAGATGGTAGCTTGCCGCCGCCTCGGAACGGAGGATCCAGCGCTCGCCCCGGCCGGCCGGTTGTGCTCAGGCCATACGCTCCACCACGAAGTCGACGCAATTCGTGAGCGCCTCGACGTCTTCGGCGTCGATGCCTGGGAACATGGCGACGCGCAGCTGGTTGCGGCCGAGCTTGCGGTACGGCTCGGTGTCGACGACCCCGTTGGCACGCAGCACCTTGGCGACCGCTGCGGCGTCCACGCCCTCGGAGAGGTCGATCGTCCCGACGACATGGCTGCGCTCGTCGGGCTTGGCGACGAAGGGCTGCGCATAGCTCGAGCGCTCCGCCCACCCGTAGAGGATCTCCGCCGAGCGGTCCGAGCGCGACGCCGCCCACTCGAGCCCGCCGTTCTCGTTGAACCACTCGATCTGCTCGGCGAGCAGGAAGAGCGTCGCGAGGGCGGGCGTGTTGTAGGTCTGGTCGAGGCGCGAGTTCTCGATGGCGATGTTGAGGTCGAGGAAGGCCGGGACCCAGCGACCCCCCGCGGCGAGGCGCGCCGAGCGCTCGAGCGCGGCGGGTGAGAGCAGCGCCAGCCAGAGGCCCCCGTCGGACCCGAAGCACTTCTGCGGGGCGAAGTAGTAGGCGTCGGTCTCGGCGACGTCGACGCGCAGCCCGCCGGCGCCCGAGGTGGCGTCGACGAGCACGAGGCCGTCGGCCGGCGCGCCGGACTCGTCGCGCGGCCGGCGGAGCAGGCATCTGCACCCCGGTCGAGGTCTCGTTGTGCGTGAGGGCGTAGGCGTCGACCCCGGCGGTGGCCTGCGGCTCGGGGTACGTGCCCGGCTCGGAGACGGTGACGACGGGGTCGTCGAGCTGCGGCGCGGCCTTGGCGGCGGCGGCGAATTTGGAGGAGAACTCGCCGAAGGAGCAGTGCAGGCTGCGCCGATCGATCAGGCAGAAGGTGGCGAGGTCCCAGAAGGCGGTGGTGCCGCCGTTGCCGAGCACGACCTCGTAGCCGTCGGGGAGCGAGAACAGCGAAGCGAGCCCGCTGCGCACCCTGCCCACGACACGGCGCACCGGAGCCTGCCGGTGCGACGTCCCGAGGTAGAGCGGGCTCGCCTCGAGCAGGGCGTCGAGCGCCTCGCGGCGCACCTTCGAGGGTCCCGAGCCGAACCTCCCGTCTCCGGGCAGCAGCTCAGCGGGGATCTCGATCTGGGCCTCAGGCATCTCGCCTCCGTTCGTCGTCGTGGTCCGTGCTGGTCTGGGGGCCGGCACCCGTGTTTGCTCCTCCGAGGGGCGGGCGCCCCGTGCTGCGCGACAGCGGCGTGGCGCGGACCCGCCGACTGCTGTGCTGCGACGAGCGCCACGTGTGCCACCATGGCGCCATGGCCCCCGCATCCCGTTCCGTCACCGACCGCGACGAGCGGTCGGCGCAGCTCCAGGGCACGGCCGACGCGACGCCGCCGGCGGCAGCGCGACACACCCGAGTGTCGCGCCGTGCAGCGAGCGTAACGCCCTCGGCGACCCTCGCCATCGACGCCAAGGCCAAGGCGCTCAAGCAGTCCGGCGCCGACGTGATCGGGTTCGGCGCCGGGGAGCCGGACTTCCCCACGCCTCCCGAGATCGTCGAGGCGGCGGTCGCCGCCTGCCGCGACCCGCGCAACCATCGCTACACCCCGACGCCCGGCCTGCCCGAGCTGCGCGAGGCGATCGCCGCCAAGACGCGGCGCGACTCCGGCTACGAGGTCGCGGCGTCGCAGGTGCTCGTCACCAACGGCGGCAAGCACGCCATCGCCAACGCCTTCGCCGCGCTGCTCGACCCGGGCGACGAGGTGCTCGTGCCGGCGCCGTACTGGACGACCTATCCCGAGTCGATCGGCCTGGCCGGCGGGACGCCGATCGTGGTGCCGACCGACATCTCGACCGGTTTCAAGGTCAGCGCCGGCGACCTCGAGGCGCACGCCTCGGAGCGCACCAAGGTGCTGCTCTTCGTCTCCCCCTCGAACCCGACCGGGGCGGTCTACTCCGCGCGAGGCGATGGCCGAGATCGGCGAGCTGGCGCTCGAGCGGGGGTGGTGGGTGCTCACCGACGAGATCTACGAGCACCTCGTCTACGACGGCGCCGAGCAGCACTCGATCCCCGTCGTCGTGCCCGGTCTCGCCGACCGCTGCGTGGTGGTCAACGGCGTCGCCAAGACCTACGCCATGACGGGCTGGCGTGTCGGCTGGATGATCGGCCCGCCGGACGTGGTCGACGCGGCCGACCAACATCCAGTCGCACGAGACCTCGAACGTCTGCGACGTCGCCCAGCGCGCCGCCCTCGCCGCGCTCACGGGTGGGCTCGAGGCCGTGGCGATGATGCGCACCGCCTTCGATCGCCGCCGGCGGACGATCCACTCGATGCTCGACGCCATCCCCGGAGTCTCCTGCCTGCTGCCGGAGGGCGCGTTCTACGCCTTCCCCTCCTTCGAGGGCGTCCTCGGGATGGACTTCGCCGGCCGCCGGCCGTACTCGACCCTCGAGCTCGCCGAGGTCGTGCTCGACCTCGCCGGCGTCGCCTTCGTCCCGGGCGAGGCCTTCGGCGCGCCCGGGTACGCTCGCTTCTCGTACGCGCTGTCCGACGAGGAGCTCGTCACCGGGGTGAGCCGCATCGCCGAGCTGTTCGCCACGGCGTCCTGACCCCCTCGCCCGAGCCAGGAGCCGATCGCCAATGGCCCGCATCCTCGTCACCGAGAAGCTCGCCCCCTCCGGCCTCGAGGCGATGGGCGCCGCCGGCCACGAGGTCGACGTGCAGCTCGAGCTCACGCCCGAGCAGCTCGTGGCCACGATCCCCGGCGCCGCGGCGCTCGTGATCCGCTCGGCGACGAAGGTGGACGAGGCCGTGCTGCGTGCCGGGCGCGATCTCGTCGTGGTCGGGCGCGCCGGGATCGGCCTCGACAACGTCGACGTCGCCGCGGCGACCGCCCTCGGGGTGATGGTGGTCAATGCGCCGGAGTCGAACATCCTCTCCGCCGCCGAGCACGCCCTCGCGCTCCTCCTCGCCCAGGCACGCAACGTGCCCCAAGCCCACGCCGCCCTCGTCGCCGGCCGCTGGGAGCGCTCGAAGTGGGAAGGGGTGGAGCTGCACGGCAAGACCCTCGGCGTCGTCGGTCTCGGCCGCATCGGCGCCCTCGTCGCCCAACGCGCTCTCGCCTTCGGGATGCGCCTCGTCGCCTACGACCCCTACGTCGCGCCCGAGCGTGCCCGGCGGATGGGCGTCGAGCTGCTCACCCTCGACGAGCTCGTCGAGGTCGCCGACTTCGTCACCATCCACCTGCCGAAGACCAAGGAGACGACGGGCCTGTTCGGCAAGGAGCTGCTCGCGCGGGTCAAGCCGGGTGTGCGCATCGTCAACGCGGCCCGCGGCGGGATCGTCGACGAGGAGGCGCTCGCCGAGGCGATCCGCTCCGGTCGCGTCGGCGGCGCGGCGCTCGACGTCTTCGCCACCGAGCCGACGACCGCCTCGCCGCTGTTCGAGCTGTCCCAGGTCGTGGTCACCCCCCACCTCGGGGCAAGCACCGTCGAGGCGCAGGACAAGGCCGGCGAGCAGATCGCCGAGCAGGTCGTGCTCGCTCTCGCCGGCGACTTCGTGCCCTACGCCGTCAACGTCTCGGCGCGCGGCGCCTCCGAGGCCGTGCGGCCCTTCCTCGCGCTGGCCGAGCAGCTCGGCCGGTTCGTCGCCTCGCTCGCCGAGGGCCTCGCCGACGGGCTCGAGGTGGAGTACCAGGGGGCCCTCGCCGGCGAGGAGGTCGGCATCCTCACCCTGTCGGTGCTGAAGGGCGTGTTCGCCGCGGGCACCGAGGAGCCGGTCTCCTACGTCAACGCTCCGCGCCTGGCAGAGCAGCGTGGGCTGTCCGTCCGCGAGACCCAGACGGCGACGACGCAGGACTTCGTCAGCCTGATCACCGTGCGCCACGGCGGGCACGCTGTCGCCGGCACCCTCGCCGGGCCGGTTGCCGGCGGCACCGGCGGCGAGCGGGCGGCGCGCATCGTGATGGTCGACGAGCACCTCGTCGACCTGCCGCCGGCCCGCTACCTGGTCGTCGTGCGCAATGCCGACCGTCCCGGGATGATCGGCGCAGTCGGCACCCTGATCGGCAACGCTTCGATCTCGATCTCCAACATGGCCGTTGGGCAGACCCTTGGCGGCGCAACGGCGCTGATGGCGCTCTCTACCGACGGGGCGCTGCCCGGGGAGGTGGTCGAGGCCTTGCGTAGCGTCGAGGGGATCATCGAGGTCCACCAGGTCGAGCTGCCCGGCGTCGGCTCGTAGCCGCGCTGCCGGCGAGCCGCCTCGTCGCGTCCGGCTTGCCGACCCGCCCCCGCTCGCGCTCCCGCGCCACGGGCGCGCCCGCCTTGGCGTCTGCTGACCGCTTCGCCCCGCACGCCGTGGCTCGCCGCTCTGCGCTTGGGGCAGCGCCAGGCGTGGGTTCGGCCAGGAGCGTACGCGTATGTGACCTGCTCGCGGCGAGCGCGCCGCGTCGCGCTACAGGCCCGCCGGGCCCTGCACTTCCCACGCTGCCGCGTCAGAAGTTGCACCGCCTGCGTTCGGGGCTCGGACGATCGCGCCGATCTCGCGTACATACCGGCGAAGTGCAGGCTGCGGGCGTAACATCAGCCCGTGGGGAAACGCGGCGCAGCGCGCCGTGCGTGGGGCGGGTGCGCAGTCACAGCTGCGATCGCCGGAGCAAAGCTGCTGAGCACGGCGCCCGTTGCGGCCTCCATTGCGTTCGTTCCGGGTGCAACGGGTGCGCACGATCGCGCCGCCGCCCACATCGCTGGCCTCTTCACGACTCGCCTGGTCCCGACCGGCGTCCCGGCCGGCGCCGTGGCCGGGATCATCGAGCACGGTCGGCCCGCGACCTGGGTGATCATCGTCGCGGCCGCCCTCGTGCTGCTGCTCGTCCTGCTGCTGGTCGCGGCGCGAAAGCCCAAGCGCACCAGGTTGGCCGCCACCGCCGGGAAGGCGACAGTCAGCCGCTCGCAGGTGCGATCGGCCGCATCGGGAACCCAGCGTTCCGACACGTCCCAGGCAGGCTCATATCGTCCCGTGCAGCCCTACGTCCCGGGCATCCCGCCGTCGGCGTACACGCCTCCGGGCGTCGGCACCCGCGAGGCGCCGTCGTATCCGCAGGCGGGCGCCCCGGCTTATCGGCCACTCGGCGCCCAGCCACTCGGCGCCCAGCCACTCGGCGCCCAGCCACTCGGCGCCCAGCCACTCGGCGCCCAGCCTCCTGCCGGGAAACCCCCTGCCGGCCAGGTTCCCAGTGCTCCGCCGCTCTCCGCCTACCCGCCGCCCACGGGACCGCCCGGCGTGCCCGCCCGCCCGACCTCGCTGCCCGGGGTCTCCGCCCAGCGCGCCGAAGCTGTTCAGAGCATCGAGGCCGGGGATGCCGCGGGTGGCGCTGACGCCGCTGCCGGCGCCGCCCGGGCCGCGGGCGCTGCCGCAGCTGGCGAGCACCAGCTCGCCGGCTCGACCAGCTCGCTCGCCGGCTGGTATCCGGTCGGCGGCAGCCCCTACGAGTTGCGCTACTTCGACGGAGGGTCGTGGGTTGCCCGCCGGCGCTGGGATGGCGCCGGATGGGTTGAAGTGGACTGACCGCCGGGCCGGTCGCCTGTCGCGTCCGGCACTCGGCACGCGTCGTCGTGCACAGCACATGATGAGTCCTTCGTCCCTGGTGCCGTCGGCGCCACCTCACACACCATGTCGCCATCGGCGTCACCGGCGAGGCATCCCGCCAGGCCACGCCTGGAGGAGGACGATGCGACGCAACACGCTCCGCGCACGCCGGCGGACGCGATGAACCTCACCCTGCAGCTCGCGCGCTGGCAGTTCGCCGCGACGACGATCTTCCACTTCTTCTTCGTCCCGGTCACGATCGGTCTCGGCGTCGTCGTCGCGACGATGCAGACGATCGCTTACCGCCGCCGCGACGACCATCCCGCTGGCGAGCAGTGGATGGCGTTGTCCCGCTTCTTCGGCCGCCTGTTCCTCATCAACCTCGCCGTCGGCGTGGTCACGGGCATCGTCCTCGAGTTCCAGTTCGGCATGAACTGGTCCTCGTACTCGGTGTTCGTCGGCAACATCTTCGGCGCGCCGCTCGCCATCGAGGGGCTTCTCGCCTTCTTCCTCGAATCGACCTTCGTCGGGCTGTGGATGTTCGGGCGCGACAAGCTGTCGCCGCGTCTGCACCTCATGACGATCTGGGCGACGAGCGCCGGCACGGTCCTCTCGGCCTTCTTCATCCTCGCCGCCAACGCCTGGATGCAGCACCCGGTCGGCTACAAGGTCGTCGGCAGCGGCGCCGACCGGAAGGCCGTGCTCACGGACTTCTGGGCCGTTCTCGGGAACTCGACGCTGTGGGCCTCGTTCTTTCATACCGTGACTGCCGCCTTCGTCACGGCTGCCGGGCTGGTGCTCGTGATCTGCCTCTGGCACATCAAGCGCAACGAGCATCGCGAGGCCTTCGTCCGTGCCGCCAGGTTCACGGTCGTCTTCGGGCTGGTCAGCGTGCTCGTCACCTGTGTAGCGGGCGACACCCAGGGCCGGCTCATGGAGTCGCAGCAGCCGATGAAGATGGCCGCCGCCGAGGCCCTCTACAACACCACCGACGGCGCCAGCTTCTCGCTGCTCACGATCGGCAACCTCTCCTCCCAGCAGCCCGTCTTCCAGATCCGGGTGCCGCACGTGCTCTCGATGCTCGCCGACCTCTCCTGGGACGGTCAGGTGAAGGGGATCAACCAGATCCAGGCGAGCGAGACCGCCAAGTACGGCAAGAGCAGCTACATGCCCGTGCTGTGGATCACGTACTGGACCTTCCGCTTGATGGTCGGCGCGGGGGTGCTGCTCATCCTGCTGATGGCCTGGGGTGTCTGGCTGGCACGCCGCGGGCGCTTCGCCGAGGCCGTGTGGTTCCGCCGAGCCGCGGTCGTCGGCGCCGCGCTGCCGTTCCTCGCCAACACGACGGGCTGGATCTTCACCGAGGCCGGCCGCCAGCCTTGGATCGTCTACGGGTTGATGAAGACCGTGCAAGGAGTCTCGCCGGGTGTGTCGAGTGCCGACGTGCTCACGACCCTCGTCGGCTTCGTCGGCATCTACACCGTGCTCGGGGCGATCGACGCGGTGCTGATGACCCGCGCCGGCGCGGCGAGGGCTGGGTGACGAGCCGGAGCATTCGGAGCCGGCCGTCGTGCCCGGCCTCGTCTACTGACCGCAATGGGCCAACCGACCGACTGCGATGGGTCAACCGACTGCGATGGGCCAACCGACTGCGATGGGCCAACCGACTGCGATCGGTCTGCTGACCCCGGCGGCCGTGCGACCGCGACGCCGAGAGCGGGGTGAGCCCTGATGCCCTTTGCCGACCTGAACACCGCCTGGTTCGCCCTGATCGGGCTGTTGTGGGCCGGGTATTTCTTCCTCGAGGGCTTCGATTTCGGCGTCGGGGTGATGACGCCGCTGCTCGCCCGCGACGAGCTCGACCGGCGGCTCTGCCTGAACGCCGTCGGGCCCACCTGGGACGGCAACGAGGTGTGGCTGCTCGTCGCCGGCGGCGCAACCTTCGCCGCCTTCCCCCTCTGGTACGCCCGGCTGTTCAGCGGCTTCTATCTCGCGCTGTTCCTCGTGCTGTTCGCGCTGATCGCCCGCGGCGTCTCCTTCGAATTCCGCGACAAGGATCGCCGTCCCGGCTGGAAAGCCGTCTGGGACTGGGCGAACTTCCTCGGCAGCCTGGTCCCGGCGATCGTCTGGGGCGTCGCCTTCACCGACCTCGTGCACGGGCTGCCGCTCGGGCCGGGCGGACGCTACAGCGGCGGCCTGATCGGCCTGCTCCACCCCGTGGCGCTGCTCGGCGGCGTGACCAGCCTCGTCATCTTCTGCCTGCACGGGTCGCTGTTCCTGTCGCTCAAGACGACCCGCGAGCTGTCCGGGCGCGCACGGGCCGCCGCCGCGACGACTCGCCCCCGCGGCGATCGTCCTCGCTGCCGCAACCTTGGCCTGGCTCGCCGCCGACGGCCGCCCACCCGTGCCCGGCGAGCTGCCGGCGGTGGTCCCCATCGTGCTCGCGCTGCTCGCCGCCGTTGCGCTCGGCGCGGCGTGGTGGTTCGTCGCGGGCGGCCGCTCCGGACTTGCCTTCGCCGGAACCGGACTGGCCATCCTGCTCGCCACCGGCGCGGTCTGTGAGCCGGATGTTCCCGGCGGTGATGGCGTCCTCGACCCTCGCGTCGCACACGCTCACGATCGGCGAGGCGTCGTCGGGGCACTACACGCTCGTCGTGATGACCGTCGTGGCGGCGATCTTCACCCCCTTCGTGCTGGCCTACCAGGGCTGGACGTACTGGGTCTTCCGCGCCCGGCTGACGCGCCCCCCGCCGCAACCCGGGGGGCGGGGGAGGGCAGCCCGCCTGCGGTATCCAACCCGGCGGCGGCGTCCGGTTCGGCCGCAGCCACACCGGCCGCTGCCGCCGACGCGAGCGGGTGAGCGCGCCCGTCGACCGGCGTCTGCTCGCGCGTCTTGGCAGCGCGCATCTGAGTGTCGCCGCCGGCGTCGCGCTCGGTCTGGTCGCCACGGCGTGCGTGGCGGTGCAGGCGGTGTTGTTGGCGCGCCTGCTCGCCGGGGCGATGCGCCCGGGGCACATCCCGCCGGAGCTCCAACCCACGCTGATCGGGCTCGCCGCGGCGACCATGCTGCGTGCAAGCACGGCGCTGGTGGGCGAGCTGGCCGGACGCTCGGGTGCCGAGCGAGTCAAGGGCGAGCTGCGACGGGCGCTGCTGCTCGCCGTGGTCGGCGGTCGCAGCGGGCGCGCCGGCAGCCGACCCGCCGATCCGGCGGTGGCGCCGGGCGCTCTCGCCACCTTGGCGGGCCCGGGGCTCGACGCGCTCGACGTCTACGTCGCCCGCTGCCTTCCCGATCTCGTGCTCGGCGTCGTGGCGCCGGTGGCGCTGCTGGTCGTCGTCGGCCTCATCGACTGGCCCTCGGCCCTCATCGTGCTCGTCGTGCTCGGCCTGTTCCCGCTGTTCGGCGCCCTGGTCGGCCATAGCTCGGCCTCGCTCGCCAAGCGGCGGCTCGCCGACGTCGGCGCCCTCGGCGACCGCCTCGTCGACGTCTTTGCCGGCCTACCGGCGTTGCGGTCGTTCGGCAGGGCGCGCGAGCAACGCGAGGTGCTCGCCGCGGCGAACGAGGCGTTGCGCCGTTCTAGCCTGGCGGCGCTGCGGGTGGCCTTCCTCTCGGCGCTCGTGCTCGACACGCTGGCGTCGATCTCGACCGCGCTCGTCGCCGTGCCGCTCGGGTTGCGCCTGCTCGACGGCAGCGTGCAGCTGGCGCCTGCGCTGGCCGTGCTCGTCCTGGCGCCCGAGGTGTTCCTCCCGATGCGCCGAGCGAGCGCCGAATTCCACGAGAGCACGGCGGGACTGGCTGCCGCGTCGACGGTGCTCGACGCGCTGGGCGCTCCGAGCGTGCCGGCGCCGGATCTGCGCGCCGCGCCGGCGCCGGACCTGCGCAGCGCGCCGGCGCCGGACCTGCGCAGCGCGCCGGCGCCGGCGCCGGAGGCGGACGTGCGCGGCGGGCGGCCCGGCCGCCGGCGCCGCCAGGCCGTGGTCGAGCTGCGCGACGTCGCGGTCCGGCTCGGGGGCGCGCCCGAGCCGCTCTTCGACGGGATGTCGTTGCACGTGGCGGCCGGCGAGCGGGTGGCGATCATCGGCCCGAGTGGCGCAGGCAAGTCGACGCTGCTCGGGCTGGTGCTCGGCTTCGTCGCTCCCGCCTCGGGAACCGTGCTCGTCGATGGGACCTCCCTCGACGAGCTCGACCACCGGGCGTGGCTCGCACGCACGGCCTACCTTCCCGAGCGGCCGGCGCTGCTCGCCGCGACGCTCGGCGAGAACCTGCGTCTGGCAGCGCTCGATGCGGACGACGCCGCCTGCTGCGAGGCGCTCGTGCGCGCCGGGGGGAGCGAGCTGCTCGACGCCCTCGGCGGCGACCTCGCCACGCCCGTCGGCGACGGCGGCCGGCCGCTCAGCGCGGGACAGCGCCAGCGCGTCGGGCTGGCCCGCATGCTGTTGCGTCCGGCGTCGATCTACCTCCTCGACGAGCCGACGGCGCACCTCGACGAGGACAGCGAGCTGCGAGCGGTCGCAGCGCTCGACGCGGCGATCGGATCGAGGGCTGCGATCGTGGTGACGCATCGCAACGCCGTGCTCGCCCTCGCCGACCGGGTCCTGCGCCTGGAGCCGGGCGAGCTCGGGGGACCGGCGTCGCTGCGGCGGGCGTCGATCCGGGGCGGGGCGGGTGCGGCGAGGAGCGGCCACGTTGCGCAGCGAACCGCGCAGTCGGGCGCGCCCCTGCACGCCGGCGCCGGCGCGATGTGATGAGCGCAACAGCCATCCTCCGGCCGCAGGCCCCCGCCCCGCCGGCGCCGGTGGCGCCCCCGCCGGCCCGCCGGCCTGTGCGCGCCGCAGCACGTGGGGTGCTCTGCGGCGTCGCTGCGGCGGCGAGCGGTATCGGTCTGCTCGCCACCTCGGGCTGGCTGATCACGACGGCGTCGTTGCGACCGCCCGTCCTCTCGCTCACCATCGCCATCGGCGCGGTGCAGGTCTTCGCCCTCACCCGCGGGCTGGCGCGCTACGGCGAGCGCCTCGCCGTGCACGAGCTGGCGCTGACGCGGCTGGGCAGGCTGCGCCTCGAGCTGTTCGACCTGCTCGAGCCGCTCGTCCCCGGCGGGCTCGGGCGGACCTCGACGGGGAGCTTGCTCAGCTCGTTCGTCGCCGACACCGAGGCGGTGGCGACCGCGTCGGCGCGCCGGCTGCTCGCCTGGGTCGACGCCGGCGCTGCCTGTCTGCTCGGCGCCGCCCTCGCGCTGCTCGTCGACCCCCGCTGCGCCGCCGCCCTCGCCGCGGGTGGCGCGCTCGCTTTGGCAGCCGCCGCCGCCGCCTCGACGCTCGACGGTCGAGCCGCTCGACGGGAGTCGGCGGTGCGTGCCGAGGTCGCAGCGGCCACCCTCGAGACCGCAGGCAGCGCCGTCGAGCTCGCTGCGTACGGGCGGTCCGACCTCGTGGCGTCGCGGTTGGCCGAGCTCGGTCGCCGCTCGGCCGCCGCGGCGCGCCGCCGTGCGCTCGCCGCCGGGCTGGGGCGCGCGGCGCACCTGCTCGTGTGCGGCGCAACCGTGATCGCCGTCCTCGCCGTCGGCCTCGCCGACCACGCCGCCCATCGCCTCACCGGCGTCTGGCTGGCCGTGGTCGTCCTCGACGCCCTCGCGGTGCTCGAGGCTTGCGCGCAGGTGCCCGATGCGCTCGTGGCGCTGAGGTCGGGCGGAGCCGCCGCGGCGCGCCTGGCCGCGCTGCGACAGCTCGAGGCGCCCGCCGCCGAGCCCGCCGACCCGCTGCCTGCTCCGGCGCGGCCCTCGGGCGTTGCCCTGCACGAGGCGAGTGCCGTCGCCGGCGGCGACGCCATGCTGCTCGAGGAGCTGAGCTGCGCCGTCTCGCCGGGGCGGCGAGTCGCCCTCGTCGGGGCGAGCGGGTCGGGCAAGACGACGGCGCTGCACCTGCTGCTCGGCTTCCGGCGGCCGGCGTCGGGCAGGGCCACCCTCGGCGGCACCGCCGTCGGCGAGCTCGGCCGGGCGACGCTTGCCGAGCGCATCGCCTGGGTGCCGGAGGAGCCGCACGTCTTCGCGGCGAGCGTGGAGGAGAACCTGCGGATCGGGGCGCCGTTCGCTCGGGGCGAGGAGCTGGTGGGGGTGTTGCGCCGCGTGGGGCTCGGGCGGTGGTTCGCCGGGCTCCCCGACGGGCTGGCGACGCGGCTCGGCACGGCCGGCCGGCCGCTCAGCGCCGGGGAGCGCCAGCGGCTCGTGCTGGCCCGGGCGTTGCTCGGCGATCCCGACGTGCTGCTCGTCGACGAGCCGACCGCGCATCTCGACCCCGAGACGGCTGGCGTGGTGATGGCGGGACTCGTTGAGGCTGCTGGCGGGGCCGCGCTGCTCGTCGTCACCCACGACCCCGCGGTGCGGGACATGGTCGACGAGGTGGTCGAGGTCGTTCCCGGCGGATCGCACGCTGCTCGGTGACCGCTCGCGGCTCGTTGACGGACCAAAACTCGTTGACGGACGGGGCTCGTTGACGGACCGGGGCTCGTTGACCCTTCAGGCTCACCGATCGGTGCGGGTCAACGGTCCGGGCGGCGGGGCACCTCCGGCCAGAACGGCCGGGACTCGGATCCGCCCCGGCGGAGACGGTGGGTGCGGGTGGCGAGCTGAGCGACCGCGGCGAGCGCGGCGCTCCCGACCACGATCACCACCAGCGCACCGAGCACTCGCCGCGACGTCGTAGGCGCGGGCGCCGGCGAGGCGCGGCGGGATGCTCCCGTGCTCGACGACTTCCTCGACGACTCTTCGTGCCGGGCGATCCGGGCACGCTATCCCGGGTGGCTCATGCGGCGGCTCGCGGCGGCTCGCGACGGTCACCGCGGCGGCTCGCGGCGGCTCGCGGCGGCTTCTCCCGGCGATGCCCAGAGGCCGTCGCCACGCTCAGCGGCAGCTGTCAGCACGGTGCGTGATCGTGTGGAACCTGCGCAGATGTTGTGCCAAGCTTGCTGAAGTTGGCAGGAGATGTCCACGAACTCGGCGCAATCGGCACGTTCTCGGTGACGTTAGAGGCAGTGACGTCCGAAGCATCGACGTCACAGCGCGAGCGCCGGCGGCGGTGCTGCAGAGCCCGCGGCGGCTGGTGCAACGGGACCGTCGGACGGGCTCGGCGGTGCCCGCAGGGGTGAGGCGTCGCCGGCTTGCTCGCCGGCCTGGCTCACCGGGACGTGGTGGACCGGCGGGCGGCAGGACGACGGCGCGGCAGCGCGCCGCGGTGGCGTGGCGGAGACGACGGGAGCGGGAACGCAGAGATGGCAGGCGCAGAGCGCGAAGAGGCGGCGCTGCTCGAGGTGCTCCTCGACCGGGGAACCCCCGGCCGGGCCGTGGCGCGCGCCCGTGAGCTGCTCACCCCCCACCCTGCCGTCGCCCCGCAGTTCCTCGAGGAGAGCGCTGACGAAGCCGTCGCCGATGTGCTGGCCCATGAGCGCGCCCTGCTCGACGCGCTGGCGGAGGGCGTCATCGTGCAGTCGCCGGGCGGCCGCGTGCTGCAGATCAACGACCGCGCCCTCGAGCTGCTCGTCTGCCGGCGCGAGGACGTCATCGGCCGGCCGATGCCGCCCACGGGGTCGCGCTGGCGCGACAACTCCGGTCGGGTGCTCCGCCAGAGCGAGGTTCCCGCAGCTCGCGTGATCCTCGAGCGCGGTGCGGTCGGCCCGCTCCGCATCGAGGTGCACCACCTCGACGGCGTCGCCGCGGTCGAGATGACGTCGCGGCCCCTCGTGCGCGAGGGCGAGATGGAGCCCTACGCCGTCGTCACCTCGCTGCAGCCTGCCGAGACGGCTGTCGGGATCGCCCCCGGGGAGGACACGCTCGCCCGTTTCCGGCTCGGCTTCGAGCACGGCAGCACCGGCATGGCGCTCACCGACACCTCCGGCCGGCTCGCCCTGGCCAACCCCGCCCTCGAGCAGCTGCTCGGCCGCAGCGAGGACGAGCTGGTCGGCCAGCGCTTCGGGGACTTCGCCCACCCGCACGACCGGGCCAGCTGCCTCGAGCTCATGCACAGTCTGCTCGCCGGGCCGGCCGACGCCGGCCGCATCGAGCGCCGCTTCCTTCGTTCCGACGGCACGGTGTGGTGGGCGGCAACCGACGCCTGTGTCGTGCGCAGCGCGGACGACGCGCCGCAGTGGGTGTTCTGGCAGGTGCAGGACATCACCGACCGCCGCCGCCAGCAGGCGGCCCTCGACTACCACATCGTCCACGACCCGCTCACGGGCTTGGCCAACCGGCTCGGCCTCGAGCAGCACCTCGAGGAGGTCTTCGAGCGGGCGCAGCGCCACCGCCGCCGCGTTGCGGTGTGCTTCCTCGACCTCGACCGCTTCACCTTCGTCAACGAGGGTCTCGGCCACCTGGCCGGCGACCAGCTGCTCGTCGACGTCGCCGACCGCCTCACCACCTCCGGGCCTGCCGGCGCGTTCGCCGCCCGCTTCGGCGGCGACGAGTTCGTCGTGGTCGTCGAGGACCTCGACGGTGCCGAGGACGCCGCCGAGGTCGGCGAGCAACTCGTTGCGCTCTTCGCCGAGCCCTTCTTCGTCGGCTCCGAGGAGCTCGGCATGACGGTGTCCTGCGGCGTGAGCCTCGCCGCCCCGACGGGGGGCACGGAGCGTGCGCTGCGCGACGCCGATGTTGCGCTGAGCCTCGCCAAGCGGCGCGGCGGCGGTCGTGCGGAGGTGTTCGACCCCTCGCTCGGGCGCGTGGTCGCGGACCGGTTCGGCATCGAGCGGGCGTTGCGTTTCGCGCTGCAGCGCGACCAGCTGCGCCTGTACTTCCAGCCGATCGTGGAGCTGCAGACCGGTCGGGTCGCGGGCGTGGAGGGGCTGTTGCGCTGGGAGCACCCCGGGCAGGGCCTGCTCGAGCCGTCCGAGTTCATCCCCGCCGCCGAGCAGTCGCGGCTGATCCACGAGATCGGCGCGTTCGTCGTCGAGGAAGGCTTGCGCCAGATCGTCCGCTGGCGCAAGGGCCTGCCCGGCTGCGAGCGGCTGTGGGTTGCGGTCAATCTCTCGACACGCCAGCTGAGCGGGGGCGACACCGTCGGCCTGTGCGCCGGGGCCCTTCGCGCCTCGGGGGCAGACCCTCGAGCGCTGCGCCTCGAGATCACCGAGAGCGCGCTGATGGAGGACATCGAGGCCTCGATCGCCTTGTTGCACCGTCTGCGCGACCTCGGGATCGACCTCGCGATCGACGACTTCGGGACCGGTTACTCCTCGCTCAGCTACCTGAGCAAGCTTCCCGTCGGCACCGTCAAGGTCGACCGCTCGTTCATCGCCGGGGTCACCGACGATCAGGGGGACTCCGAGATCGTCCGTGCGATCATCTCGCTCGCGCGCACGATGCACCTCGAGCTGTGCGCCGAAGGGATCGAGCGCGTGGACCAGGTGGCGATGCTCGCCGAGCTCGGTTGCGACCTCGGGCAGGGCTACCTCTGGGCGCCGCCCCTCGACGCGACGGAGTTCGAGCGCTGGATGCGAGAGCCGGGGCTGGTGATCGGGCGGTCCTGAGCCGGCCGTGCGGGCGGGCGTCGCGGCCCCCTCGGTCGGGCGCCTTGACGGTTCTCCCGCCGGCGGGTCAGAATGGTCCCATGTTGCGTCGCTGTGACCTCCCGCTGCTGAACGACACCCTCCTCCTTACCTGAGGCGAGCGCGACCCCGCGCTCGCCGTTACCTCCTGCGCCTTCGGGCCAGGAGGTTTTTTGTTGCCCAAACCCCGAATGCCGACAGAGCCTGAGAGGACGACCCGATGCCGCCCGCCAACGTCGAGCCGAGACGGATGCCGTTCGAGAAGTACCGCCCGTACGAGGGCGTGCCACTTCCCGACCGCGCCTGGCCCTCGCAGCGCATCACGGTCGCGCCGCGATGGTGCGCGGTCGACCTGCGTGACGGCAACCAGGCGCTGATCGACCCGATGGACCCCGAGCGCAAGCGACGCTTCTTCGACACGCTCGTCAAGATGGGCTTCAAGGAGATCGAGGTCGGGTTCCCCTCCGCCTCCCAGCCCGACTACGACTTCGTGCGCCTGTTGATCGAGCAGGACCTCGTCCCCGACGACGTCACCATCCAGGTGCTCACCCAGTGCCGGCCGGAGCTGATCGAGCGCACCTACGAGTGCCTGCGTGGTGCACGCAACGTCATCGTGCACTTCTACAACTCGACATCCTGCCTGCAGCGGCGGGTCGTGTTCGGCCTGGAGAAGGACGGCATCTCCAAGATCGCGGTCGACGCAGCGCGCCTGTGCCGCGCGCTCGAGGAGCGCTTGCCGGGCACCAGCGTCGCGTACGAGTACAGCCCGGAGTCCTTCACCGGTACCGAGATGGACTACGCGGTGGAGATCTGCTCGGGGGTGATGGGGGCGATCCAGCCGACTCCGGAGTGGCCGATCATCCTCAACCTGCCCGCGACGGTGGAGATGTCGACGCCGAACCTCTACGCGGACCTGATCGAGTTCTTCCATCGCAACGTGGCGAACCGCGACGCCGTGGTCCTCTCCCAGCACACGCACAACGACCGCGGGACGGCGATCGCCGCATCCGAGCTCGGGCTGATGGCGGGGGCGGACCGCATCGAGGGCTGCCTGTTCGGCAACGGCGAGCGCACGGGCAACGTCGACCTCGTCACCCTCGGGCTGAACCTGTTCTCGCAAGGGATCGACCCGCGGCTCGACCTGTCCGACGTCGACGCGTTGCGCCGGGTTGCCGAGTACTGCAACCGGCTGCCCGTCCACCCCCGCCATCCGTATGCCGGCGATCTCGTCTACACGGCCTTCTCGGGCTCGCACCAGGATGCGATCAAGAAGGGCATGGCCGCGCTGCCGCAGGACTACGAGCTGTGGGAGGTGCCGTACCTGCCGATCGACCCGCACCATGTCGGACGGACCTACGAGGCGGTCATCCGCGTCAACTCCCAGTCCGGAAAAGGCGGCGTCGCCTACGTCATGGAGGCCGAGCACGGCGTCGTCCTGCCGCGCCGGCTGCAGATCGAGTTCTCCCAGGCGATCCAGCACGTCACCGAGGACACCGGGACGGAGATCTCGCCCGAGGAGATGTGGGCGGTCTTCGAGCGCGAGTACCTCGACGACTCGACCGGGCCGCTTCGGCTCCTTTCCCACGAGGACGCCTCGAGCGGGGGCGAGGACAAGGTGACGGCTCAGCTCGTGCTCGACGGACGCCACGTCACGGTGACCGGCCAAGGCAACGGGCCGATCTCCGCCTTCGTCGCTGGGCTCGCCGACGGTGCGGGAGTGAGCATCGACGTGCTCGACTACCACGAGCACGCCGTCAGCTCGGGGGCGCGGGCGCTCGCCGTGGCCTACGTCGAGACCGTCGACAGCGACGGAGCGCGCCGCTGGGGTGTCGGCATGGACGCCAGCATCACCACGGCGAGCTTGCGCGCCGTGGTCTCGGCGGTCAACGGACGGACCCGCCACCGCCGGCCCGAGGCGGGCGCCCGGTAGCCCGCGCCCGCTGGAGCGGGCCGGGAAGGCGCCTGGAAGGGGGCTTGGCCAGCTGATCGGTCGGGGCTGATCGGTCGGGGTAGGCCACGTGTCGTCGCCGACGCCCGATGGGCGTTTGCCGCCACCGGCGGCCCCTACGGGCTGTCCTCGCCTGGCGGCGCCCGGTCCGGCGCGGCCCCGCCGTCTCGCGAGGGTGGCCCGGGGTCGTCCCCGAGCTCCTCGGCAGCACGGCGCTTGGCCTCGATCAGCCGCTTCTTGGCCGTCTCGTCGAGCGCCTGCCATCGGCGGTAGGCCTCGCGGTTGTGCGGTCCGCAAAGCAACCGCGCGTTCTCCTGTGTCGTCAACCCTCCGGCGTCGAAGGGCACGACGTGGTCGACCTGGCAGGAGGTGACCGGCTTGTCGCAGCAGGGGTGGGTGCAGCGCTGATCGCGCACCTCGACCGCGCGGCGCGTCGCTCCGGTGAAGAATCTGCTGCGCGCCGAGACCTCGATGCGCCGTCCGGGGGCGAACACGACGCGCTCGACGAGGGACTGGTCGAGCCAGGGCAGCAGCGAGCCGGGCGAGACGACGGTGCCCGAGGCGAGCTGGCAGATGCGCCCGTGCAGCGTCTCGTAGCCGACGAGCACGCTGAAGAGCGGGGCGGGCGACGCGCCGTCGGGCGAGCCCGCCGACCGGCGCGCCATCTCGACGAGCGCGTCGGCGCGGCGCTGCGAGCTCAGCCGGTCGAGCTCGCCGGACAGGGGCTCGCGACCAAGGCGCTTTCGTGCGGCGGCGAGGTCCTCCTCGTACAGGGCGCGCTCGAGACGTTCGAGCTCGCCCGAGACGATCTCGCCCGAGATCGGGTCGAGCGTGACGCGGCCGAACCACATCCCGCCGATGCTCGCCACCAGGCTCACGTCGCGGCGACCCCGCCGCTCGAGGTCGCGTCGCTCAGCACCGTCCTCGTCGGCGTGCTGCTCGAAGTAGGCGCAGGCCTGCTCGAAGGACGAAAAGGGGAGCTGCTTGGCCTGCTCGACGAGCAGCTTCTCGTCACGCAATAGCGCATCGCGACAGCGCCCGCGAGCCAACCTGGCGAGCGCGCCCATCTGCGCCGACCCGATGTCGCCGCGGCGGAACGCTTCGGCCGCATGCGGCAGCTCCTCCATCGCCCGGCCCAATCGGAGCTCGCGCCGGGCGGTCGCTTCCGGAACGGTGCACCGCGCCGCCAGCCACGCTGCAGCGGACCGCGCCCCGTCGGCGACGTGGCCGCCGCCGGCCTCGAAGGCGGCCGTGACGGAGCAGACGAAGGACTCGTGCTGGCCGAGGTGCCGGTGGAGGGTGGCGACGCTCTCGGCGTCGGCGAAGCTCACGGGGTCGCAGGCAACGAGCTTGTCGAAAAGCGTTCCGAGCTCGCCGAGCAGGGCGTCCATGGCGTCAGTGAAGCACGACGCTGTATCAGTCTCCTGCACGCGTGCTGACGGTAGGGTCAGCGGGAAGTCGGTGCGCGAGGAGGGCGTATCCGTCCTTGCATTCTCATGGGTCGTCGCCGCGTGGCGTCCGGCGCTCCGAGTGCGTCCGATGTTGGAGGCGAGCGCGAGCCTCTAGGAAACCGCGAAGACTTCGACGCGCCCGGCGCTCGTTGTGTTGCCAGTCGAGCCGACGAGCAGCGAGCTGCCCGACACCGCGACCGCAGAACCGAACTCGCCGTCGAGGACGGAAGGAGACGTCGGCTCGACGACCGTCGCCGGGTCGGACAGCACTCGGGGGAGCAGGTATGCGCTGCCAGTGACGCCGATGGGGACGCCGGCGGCGACGACCGGCCCGGAGAGTGCTACCGAGTCCCCGAACAGCTGGCTGTCTCCGCTCGCGGCGCTGGGCGGCGCTGCACTCGCGTCGCTGAGCTGTGCCCGCAGCCTCCAGCCGCTGCCGGTCCTCGAGAAGACCTCGATCGCTCCCGCTCCGTCCGTGCTGTCGGGTTCGCCGACGACTGCGAGGTTGCCGGAGATGGCGACCGAGCGCGTGCCAGTGCCGCTCGTCAGCTCGGCCGTCTGCTCGATGTGCGACCCCGCCCGGGTGAAGAGGTAGCTGTGGTACATCCCGCCGACAAGGATCTCGTCGCCCGAGACGGCGACCGAGCCGCCGAAGTAGCCGTCGGGGAGGGACCCGCTCAGCACGGCGCTGCGCGTCCATGTGCCCGACGACCCGTCGAACACGTAGGACCGCCCATCGGAGCCGTTCTCACCGTCGGCCCCGACGACGATCGTGGTACCGGAGACGGCGACCGAGGTGCCGAAATCGCCCGCCGGTGCGCCCCCTGAGCCCGCCAGCTCGGCCTGCTGGGACCAGCCGGAGGCCCGCTCGGCGAACACGTACGCTCGCCCCGACCCGTCGTCGGCGCCGTTGGCCCCGACGACGATCGTCCCGCCCGAGATGGCGACCGAGAAACCGAACCGGTCACCGGCCGTTGTGTCCGAGCCGGCGAGCTCGGCGGTCTGCCGCCAGCGTCCGGCGGTGCGGACGAACACGTACGCCCGACCGGCGCCGTCGTCGTGCAGGAAGGCGCCTACGACCGCCGTGTCGCCCGACACGGACACCGACCATCCGAAGCCGTCGCCGGCGACGGTGTCGGAGCCCTCGAGCGCAGCGGTGGGAAACTCGTAGATAGGGATGGCCCCGGGCGAGTCGATGAGCACGGAGCTCGCCTGGCTGGCCTCGCCCGCCGCTCGCGGAGTGGCGTCGGTCGCAGCGGCGACGAGCGGAGCAGCGCCCCGGCTCGTCGCCGGCTCCCCGCGGCCGGCTAGGTGTGCCGAGCCGGCGAGCCAGCCGACGCCGGCGGCGACGGCCGCGCTCACGAGCACGTACAGCAGCGCCCCGGAGCGCCGGGCCGGGGTTCGTCCCGGACCGTCGAGGATTCGGGCCATCTCGCGGGCCCCCCTTCAGCGGACCGTGAAGGCCGCGATCTTCGCCTCACGTTGCGTGAGGAGGTGATCGTAACCCCGAGCGTGCCGGAGTTCTAGGGGGTGTCGCGGCTCGGCAGGTATCGACTCCAGAGGTTTCCGGGTTCAGCCTTCAGCCGACCCTGGGCAGCAGCGGCGAGCGGCGCGCCTCGTATGCGTCGATCGCTGCAGCGTGCGCGAGGGTCACGCCGATGTCGTCGAGCCCCTGCAGCAACCGTTCTCGGGCGACCTCGTCGAGCTCGAACCGTTCGGCGAAGCCGCGCGCCGGCACCTCGACGAGGCGGCGGTCGACGTCGACGACGACCTCGAGGGAGGGGTCATCGGAGACGATCTGGATCAGGCGCCGGCCCGCTTCGGCGCTCACCCGGGCCGGGACGAGGCCCGAGCGGGTCGAGTTGCTGCGGAAGATGTCGCCGAAGCGCGGGCTGATCACAGCCCGGAAGCCGTAGTCGACGAGCGCCCAGACGGCGTGCTCGCGCGACGAGCCGATGCCGAAGTTCGGGCCGGCGACGAGGATCGAGGCGCCGGCGAACTCGGCGCGGTTGAGCACGAAGTCGCGGTCGTCGCGCCAGGCGGCGAACAGGCCTGCGCCGAACCCGGTGCGCTCGATGCGCTTGAGCCACGACGCCGGGATGATCTGGTCGGTGTCGACGTCGGAGCGGTCGAGCGGAACCGCCCTCCCGCTCACGACGCGTACGGGTTCCACCTGGGTCCTCCAGTCGGGCGACGGCCGGGCAGCGACGCAGGGAGCGCGTCGCTGCGGCGTCGGAGCTGAGTCAGTCGAGCATCTCGGGCGTGGCGAAGTGCCCGGCGATCGCCGTCGCGGCGGCAACGGCCGGCGAGACGAGGTGCGTGCGGCCGCCGGGTCCCTGGCGGCCCTCGAAGTTGCGGTTGGAGGTCGAGGCGCAACGCTCGCCGGGCTTCAGCTGGTCGGGGTTCATCCCGAGGCACATCGAGCAGCCGGGCTCGCGCCACTCCAGGCCGGCGGCGACGAAGGCCCGGTCGAGCCCCTCGGCCTCGGCGGCCTCGCGCACCGCGCGCGAGCCGGGGACGACGAGGGCACGCACACTGGGGGCCACGTTGCGACCGGAGACGACCGCCGCTGCGGCGCGCAGGTCCTCGAGACGGCTGTTCGTGCACGAGCCGATGAACACGACGTCGACGGGAACCTCGGTCATCGCCGTGCCCGGTGTGAGGCCGACGTACTTGAGGGCGCGCCAGGCGGCCTCGCGCGCCGACGGGTCGGCGAGCTCGTCGGGGTCGGGGACGGCGCCGTCGACGGGAACGACCTGGGCGGGGTTGGTGCCCCAGGTGACGTGCGGGCGCACGGTGGCGGCGTCGATGCGGAGGGTGGCGTCGAATGCCGCGCCGGGCTCGGTGGCGAGCGACCGCCAGTCCTGGACGGCGCGCTCGAAGTCGGCGCCTCGCGGGGCCGAGGCGCGTCCCTCCAAGTAGGCGAAGGTGGTGTCGTCGGGGGCGATCATCCCGGCGCGAGCGCCCGCCTCGATCGACATGTTGCAGACGGTCATCCGCCCTTCCATCGAGAGCGCCTCGATCGCCTCGCCCCGGTATTCGATGACGTGACCGATGCCGCCGCCGGTCCCGAGGGCGCCGACGATGGCCAGGACCAGGTCCTTCGGCGTCGCCGAGGCGGGCAGGGCGCCCTCGACGGTCACCGCCATCGTCCTCGGCCGCAGCTGCGGGAGGGTCTGGGTGGCCAGCACGTGCTCGACCTCGGAGGTGCCGATGCCGAAGGCGAGCGCCCCGAAGGCCCCGTGGGTCGAGGTGTGGCTGTCGCCGCAGACGATCGTCATCCCGGGCTGGGTGAGGCCGAGCTCGGGCCCGATGACGTGCACGATGCCCTGGCGGGCGTGGCCCATCGGGTAGCAGGCGATGCCGAACTCGGCGCAGTTGGCGGCCAGCGCTTCGAGCTGGCGCGCCGAGACGGGGTCGGCGACCGGGCGGTCGATCTGCTCGGTCGGCACGTTGTGGTCGGCGGTGGCCACGGTCAGGTCGGGCCGGCGGACGCCCAGCCCCGCCATCCGCAGCCCGTCGAAGGCCTGCGGCGAGGTCACCTCGTGGACGAGGTGGAGGTCGATGTAGAGCAGGTCCGGCTCGTCGGGCGCCTCCCCGGCGCGCACGACGTGGCGCTCCCAGACCTTCTCCGCGAGTGTGCGGCCGGTGGCCGCGCCGGGCTCCGTGCCGGCGGACGGCTCCGTGCGGGCTGCGAGATCGCCGGCGGCGGTCTCCGTGCGGGCCGAGGGCTCTGCGCCGGCCGCCGGAGGGGCGCTCACTCGACGCTCACCAGCTCGACCCGCAGCGTCCCGTTCGGCGCCTGGTACTCGACCTTCGCTCCGCTCCGCTGCCCGATCAGCGCCTGGCCGAGCGGCGACCCGGGGGAGATCACCGCGACGCCTTCGCGCCGCTCCTCGATCGAGCCGACGAGGTAGCGCTCCACCTCGTCGTCGCCCTCGTAGCGGATGGCCACGACCGAGCCGGCTCCGACGACGCCGTCGTCGGAGGCGCCGTCGTTCAGGATCACTGCAGACCCGAGCATCGCCTGCAGCTGGCGGATCCGGGCCTCCATCTTGCCCTGAGCGTCCTTGGCAGCGTGGTAGTCGCCGTTCTCGGAGAGGTCGCCCAGGGCGCGCGCCGCCTCGATCTGGCGGGCGATCTCCACCCGACCCCGCGTCGTCAGATCGTCGAGCTCGGCGACGAGGCGGGCATGCGTCTCTGGCGTCAATTGGGTCTCGGCCATGGCTGAGGAGGCTACCGGCTCGCTGCGCGCTCGGGCCGAGGGAGGGTCAGTCCGGGCGGTGGCCGGCCGATCGGGCGGCACGGCGCTGGCTGGGCGGTGCCGGCCCCGCCGCACCGGGCTGATTCCGGCGCGGCGACGGCACGGCGATCAGAAGGGCAGCTGGGGCCAGTCCCGGGGTGGGCGGCCGCCGCCTTGCCCGTACCGTCCGCCCTGACCGTAGCGGCGGCGCAACCGCCGCAGCTGGCGCATCGAGACGACGGCGATGACGAGCAGCAGCGGCAGCACCAGGCGCAGGCCATGGTGCACGCCGAAGCCGAGCAGCAGCACCAGGTAGAGGATGGCGATGCGCGCCGCGACGAAGCCGCCGATGCCCGCGCCGCGTGACACGGGTGGCGACGAGGGCGCCGGCGTCATCACCGCCGGCTCCACCGGAAGGTCGTAGGTGAGGTCGTCGAGCTCGCCGAGAGTCTTGGCGGAGAGCGCCTTGCCGACGCGGTCGGCGAGCTCTTCGAGATCGAGGCGCCCTTCGCCCGCGTGGCGGCGGAGGAAGTCCACGGCGCGCTCCCGGTCGGCGTCCGACGCCCGCAGGATCCGGCGGTCGGGGCGAACGTACGACATGACTCCATCATCGCGCCTCGCGATCCCCGATGAGCGCGCCCCGCCGGGAAAACCCTTGCGGTTTGACGGCGCGACGGCTCGCAACGAGACTCCCTCGTCTGTGGCTCACAACGTCGGGGTGATCTTCGGCGACGGCATCGGCCCCGAGGTGATCGCAGAGGCCTTGAAGGTCGTCGCAGCGGCGGGGGTCGAGCTCGACACGACCGAGTACGAGCTCGGCGCGGCGCACTACCTGCGCACCGGCGAGGTGCTGTCCGACGAGACGCTCGAGGCGTTGCGCCGACACGACGCCATCCTGCTCGGGGCGATCGGGCCGCCGGTCGGCTCGACGGAGGTGCCGAGCGGGCTGCTCGAGCGGGGGCTCCTGCTGCGCCTGCGCTTCGCGCTCGACTGCTACGTCAACCTGCGCCCCTTCGACGGCGTGCCCGGATCGATCGCCGAGGGCGCGCAGTTCGTGGTCGTGCGCGAGAACACCGAGGGTCCCTACGCCGGGGAAGGGGGACAGCTGCGGCGGGGCACGCGCCAGGAGATCGCCACGCAGGGCTCGGTGAACACCTGGTTCGGCGTCGAACGCTGCGTTCGCTACGCCTTCGAGCTCGCCGAGCGACGGCGTGGCGCGAGCCCGGGGCGCCCGAGATCGGTCACCCTCGTTCACAAGACCAACGTGCTCACCTACGCCGGTGACCTGTGGAGCCGGGTCTTCGCTGCCGTCGGCGCCGAGCACCCCGAGGTCGGTCGGGGCTACCAGCACGTCGACGCTGCGACGATCTACCTCGTCACCGATCCCGGGCGCTACGACGTCATCGTCACCGACAACCTCTTCGGTGACATCCTCACCGACCTCGCCGGGGCGGTCACCGGGGGGATCGGGCTCGCCGCCTCGGCGAACCTCAACCCGATGCGCACCGGCCCGTCGCTGTTCGAGCCCGTGCACGGCGCGGCGCACGACATCGCCGGGACGGGAACCGCCAACCCGTGCGCGGCGATCCACTCGGCGGCGATGATGCTCGAGCACCTCGGCGAGCACCGCGCCGCCGAGCGGATCACCGCCGCTGTTCTCGCGCAACAAGAGGAGATGGCGCTCGCCGCGCTCGGCGACGGCGAGCCCGGTGCGAAGCCCCGTGACAGACAGTTGGGCGCCAAACAGTCTCGTGTGCAACACTCTGGTGACCAACAGTCGGCCGGCCAACAGGGTCTTGTCGGGCAAGGCAGACTGTGGAGGACGGCGTCGGTCGGCGACGCCGTGGCGAGGAGGCTGTGATGCCGATCACCCCGACGGCCAAGGTCTGGATGGATGGCGAGCTCGTCGACTGGGACGACGCCAAGGTCCACGTGCTCACCCATGCGCTGCACTACGGCAGCGGCGTCTTCGAGGGCATCCGCGCCTACGCCACGGCGCGGGGACCGGCCGTGTTCCGCCTGCGCGACCACCTCGAGCGCCTGGCCCGCTCGGCGCACCTGCTGTCGATCGAGATGCCCTACAGCGTGGACGAGCTCCTCGCCGCAACGCTCGATACGGTGCGCGCGAGCGGCCTCGACGCCTGCTACGTGCGGCCCCTCGTCTACCTCGGCTACGGCGAGATGGGCCTCAACCCGCTTCCCTGCCCGGTGCGCGTCTCGATCGCCTGCTGGCCCTGGGCGACCTATCTCGGCGAAGAGGGGATCGAGAAGGGGGTACGGCTCAAGGTGAGCTCGTGGGCGCGCCACGATCCCCGGTCGCTGCCGACGGCGGCCAAGGCCACCGGGATGTACATCAACTCCTCGCTCGCCAAGGTGGAAGCCGTCCGCGCCGGCTACGACGAGGCGCTCATGTGCACGACCGACGGCTACGTGGCCGAGTGCACGGGCGAGAACGTCTTCCTCGTCCGCCGGGGCCGCCTCGTCACGCCGCCGACCTCGGCGGTGGGCGCGCTCGAGGGGATCACGGCCGACTCCGTGCGCGCGATCGCGGCGCACCTCGGGATCGAGGTGCACGACGAGCTGTTGCGCCGCTCCGACATCTACCTCGCCGACGAGGCCTTCCTCACGGGCACGGCCGCGGAGGTGGTGCCGATCAGCTCGGTCGACGACCGCCGGATCGGCGACGGCCGCCCCGGCAAGCTGACGACCACGCTGCAGCAGGCGTACTACGCGGTCGTGCGCGGCGAGGACGATCGGTTCAAGGACTGGCTCGAGTACCTCGACTGAGAGGTGCTTGCCTGCCCGCGCCCTGCGGGCTTATCGTTTCCCGCGTCGCGCAGCGAACAGGGGCCACGGGCCGTGCGGGCCGCCCGGCGGCGCTGGCGACGGTGGGGGGCCATCGATGTCGGCACGTGGGTGCTCGCTCGTCCGTACGTCCCGCGAACGAGCCCGACCGGGACGGGTCTCGGCGCGACGACGCGGCGAAGGGCGCCGTAACCTCGGCGGGGCGAGACCGCCCGTAGGCCCACGACGGCCAGCGGGATGTCCCGAAGGGACGGTGGGCCCGAGGGACGGCGGGGACGTGTGGGCGGGTCGCGTGCAGGTCACCTCAATCCATCGAACAAGGGGGGATGTCGCATGACAGACCGACGCAACCATTCGGGAATCTGGGGCGCGCTGGGTCGTAAGCGACGGGGACGGGTGCTGGCCACCGCGGCGGCGGCGTCGCTCGCCTCGGTCGGGCTCGTCGCCGGCTCCTTCGCCGGCATCTCGTCGGCTAGCGCAAAGCCGGGGGCGTCGAAGATCGGCGGATCGGTCTCGGTGTGGGCCGAGTGGACCGCAGCCGAGCAGACCAGCTTCCTGGCGGCGATCAAGCCGTTCGAGCACCAGACCGGGATCACGGTCAACTACCAGGGCAAGGGCAGCGGCACGATGGACACCGCGCTCGACACGGCGGTGGCCGGCGGCAAGCCGCCGGACGTTGCCTTCGTGCCCGACCCGGGCACGCTCGACACGCTGGCCTCGCAGGGCAAGCTGACGGCGCTCGCGCCGATCCTCGGGAGCCTGACCAAGAACTACGGCCCGGCCTGGAACCTGCTCGGGACCTCCAACGGCAAGCTCTACGGCGTGTGGTACAAGGCCGCCAACAAGAACACGATCTGGTACAACCCGGCGTTGTTCGCCGAGGCGGGGATCAAGTCGACGCCGACCACGTGGCAGCAGCTGCTCACCGACGCCGGGACGCTGCAGGCCGCCGGCATCACGCCGTTCTCGCTGTGCACCGACATCGGCTGGCCCGTGGCGGACCTGTGGCAGAACCTCTACCTCAAGACCAACGGCGCCAAGGACTACGCCGCGCTGTCCGTCGACAGCATCCCCTGGACGAGCCCGACGGTGACCAAGACGTTCACGGAGCTCGGGATGCTCGTCGGTCACCCGTCGTACCTCCTCGGCGGCACCGCCGGTGCGCTGTCGAGCGGCACCTACCCGAACTGCGTGAACAACGTGTTCCCACCCGCAGGGACGAACCCGACCGCAGCCATGGTGATCGAGGCCGACTTCGTGGTCTCCCAGATCGTCTCCAACTCGCCGAACTACGTCGGCGGGACGACGGGCAAGGGCGGGGCGGCGTGCACCACCGACGCCTCGAAGACGCCGTGCTACGACTTCTTCGCCTTCCCGACGCCGTCGGGCGACCAGGCGAACGCGAGCGCGTTGCAAGGGGCGGGCGACGTCGGCATGGTGCTGACGCCGACGCCGCAGGCCAAGGCGTTCATCAGGTACATCGCCTCGGCGACGCCGGGACAGATCTGGGCCCACCTCGGCGGGTTCACCTCGCCCAACAAGAAGGTGCCGCTCAGCTCCTACCCCGACGCCATCACCCGTTCGGACGCCTCCGAGCTGGTGAACGCCTCGAGCTTCGTCTTCAGCCTCGACGACCTGCAGAACACGGCGAAGGGCGCATGGGAGAAGCAGCTGTGGTCCTACATGCTCGACTTCGTCAAGACGCCGACGGCCGCTGAGATCAAGACCATCGAGCCTGAGATGCAGAAGCTGGCTGCCAAGGCCTGGGGCAAGTAGCGCAGGGACGGACGGCCTGAGCAGTAGGTGGGGCCGGGCACGGCTGGAATCGCAGCCGTGCCCGGCCCCCTCTTGAGGATGGCGTGATGACGCTTCTCGAGGCAGCTCCCGACCAGGTCGGTGTGGTCGCGCCCGCACCGCCGGTCGGTTCCTCGCGCCCGTGGTGGAAGCACGGGTCGTCGCTGTTGTTCCTCGCCCCGGCGGCGATCTGGCTGCTCGCCATCGTCATCTACCCGGTCTTCGCCACGATCCGCTACAGCTTCTTCAACGAGACCGCCACCAAGTTCATCGGGCTGTCGAACTACAAGACGCTCTTCACCAGCGACGACCTGCTCACCGCCTTCCGCAACAACGTCATCTGGGTCGTCATCTTCCCCTTCTTCGTCACGTTCCTCGGCCTGGTCTTCGCGGTGCTCACCGAGCGGATCCGCTGGTCGACGGTGTTCAAGACGATCATCGTCATGCCGATCGTCTTCTCGACCACGGCCTCGGCGCTCGTGTGGGCCGACATCTTCTCCAACAGCCAGCCCCAGGTCGGCGTCGCCAACGCCTTGCTGGAGACCGTCTCGGACTGGTTCAACCCGCCGGGCCTGTACCCGATCAACGCCTCGGCGGGGCAGACCGTCTCCACGCTCGCCGCCTACGGGCTGCGCCCCGGGTCGTCGGCCAACACCCTCGAGAGCACGGCGCTGGCGCGCCCCGGCGGGACCCTACGGTTGGGGATGATCGGCATCCTGCCGACCACGCTGCAGACCCTTGGCGCCAACCAGGCCCACGTGCCGAGCGCGGCGGCCGGGAGCGTCTCGGGCGTCGTGTGGCGCGACTTCTCGCCGAATTCCACCAACACGACCACGCCCCAGCCCGGCGAGGACGGCCTTCCGGGCTTGCGCCTCGCCCTCGTCTCGACGAGCGGGGGGCAGGTCGCCTCGACCACGACCGACACGAGCGGCCGGTTCCGCTTCACCGGTGTCGCCCCCGGGAGCTACCGGGTGCAGGTGCAGTCGTCCAACTTCGGCTCGGGCTTCACCGGAATCTCCTGGCTCGGCACGCAGTCGCTCACCCCGACCGGGTCGGCCGGTCAGACCGCCCAGGCGCTGTTCAGCGTGCCGCTCGTCGACATGTCGATGATCGTCGCCTACTTGTGGATCTGGGCCGGTTTCGCCATGGTGATCCTCGCCGCCGGCCTCGCCGCGATCGACCGCTACGTGCTCGAGGCGGCGCGCGTCGACGGGGCGACGGAGCTGCAGACGTTCCGGCGGGTGACGATGCCGCTGCTCGCTCCCGTGCTCACCGTCGTGTTCGTGACGATGGTGATCAACGTGCTCAAGATCTTCGACATCGTGATCAATATGGCGCCCGGCTCCTCGCAACAGGACGCCAACACCCTCGCCCTGGCGATCTACAACGACGGCTTCACGAGCGGGATCCACACCGGGCTGGCGAGCGCCATCGCCGTGATCCTCTTCGTCCTCGTGATCCCGGCGATGCTCTGGAACCTGAAGAAGCTCAAGGCATCGGGGTACTGAGGAGCAACGTGGCCGCCACCGCTCTCCCGGTCCAGCGCAGCAAGGGCGTGCTCGCCAGGCTGCGGCCGCCACGCGTCGCGGTCAACGCTGTTTTGGGGGCGATCGCGCTGCTCTGGCTGCTCCCGACGATCTCACTTGCGATCATCTCGTTCCGGCCCGAGTCGCTCTTCCAGACCTCGGGCTGGTGGAAGGTCTTCACGGCTCCCTCCGAGCTCACCTTCGCCAACTACTCCACGCTCTTCAAGCAGGGCCTGGCGGCAGGAGGGCTGCTCGACTCGCTCGTCACCTCGCTCGAGATCACCGTGCCGGCGACGATCCTCGTGGTGCTCATCTCCAGCCTGGCTGCCTACTCGATCGTGTTCGGCCGCTGGCGCGGGCGCACCGCCGTGTTCCTCGTCGTCGTCGGCCTGATGGTCGTGCCCGTCCAGGTGGGGCTGCTTCCCGTTGTCGAGCTGTACCGCCGGTTCGGCTCGCTGACGGGCTTCAACCCCTACGGCACGATCGTGGGCGTCGTGCTCTTCCACGTCGCCTTCGGGCTGCCGTTCGGGATCTTCCTGATGCGCAACTTCTACATCGGCATCCCTGTCGAGCTGGTCGAGGCGGCGCGTATCGACGGCGCAGGCGAGACCACGCTGTTCCGCCGGCTGATCGTCCCGCTCGGGATGCCCGCCGTGGCCTCGCTGGCAATCTTCCAGTTCATCTGGGTATGGAACGACCTGCTCGTCGCCCTCGTCTTCCTCGGCGGCTACCCCCACTACCCGCTCACCCTGTTCCTCTACGGCCAGACGCGGGCGCTCGGCGAGAACTACTGGATCATCTCGACGGGCGGGATGATCTCGATCATCGTCCCGCTGATCGTCTTCTTCTCGTTCCAGCGCTACTTCGTGCGGGGCATGCTGGCCGGTTCCGTGAAGTGACCGGTCGCCAGCTCGCCGGCGCCGGCGCCGGCGGCGGCACCGGGACGGGACCGGGCGGCTTGCGCATGCCCCAGGGCTTGCGCGTGCCGCGCGGCCGGCGCGTGCCGCGCGGCCGGCGCGTGCCGCGCGGCCGGCGCGTGCCGCGCGGCCGGCGCGTGCCGCGCGGCCGGCGCGTGCCGCGCGGCCCGGGCTCGGTTGCGCCGGCAGCTCGGGGAGTACTCTGATGCCCGATGACACAGCCCCGCTACGCGCCGATCACCGAGGGCGGTGAGGTCCGGCCGGCCTACCGGCTCGCGCCCCCCGCTCCGTGGTTGCCTCACCGCGCCGCGGAGCTGCGCGGAGCGTTTCGCGCCGACCGTCCGGGGACGGGGGTTCCCGGCCCCGACCAGGGCTATGCGCTCCTCCTCGCCCATCGCCTCGCTCCGCGCCTCGTCCTCGCGCCGGGCGAGCACTCAGAGGACGTCCTCGCCGCCGCGGTCGCGATCGGGCTTGCTCGAGCGTCGCTGTTCGGCCGGGCCCCGGTGAGCGCCGACCTCGAGCTCGCCCTCGTCGTCTTCGGTTACCTGTCGGAGGCTCCGCCGGAGCTGGTCGCCGCTCGCCGCAGCGTCGTCGACGGCGCCGCCCACGATTACCTCGCGCAGCGCCGGCTCGCCCGACTCCTGCCAGAGCGGCTGCTGCGCGCCACCCCAGAGCGGGTCCCGGCAGAGACGGGCACGGTGCTCGAGCTGGTGGCGCGATGGGTCGCCGGCGAGGTGAACGTCGACGGCGTGAACCGCGGCTAGGTGAGCCGGCGGCCGAGGGGCTGAGGGCAAGGAGAAGCCGATGGGGCTGATGGATCGCATGAAGGCGCAGGCGTCGCAGATCGCCGAGCGCGCACAGGAAGCCGGCAAGGTCGGGCAGGCCAAGCTCGAGGCCATGCAGGCCCGGCGCAAGGCGGACGCCCTGCTCACCGAGCTCGGGCGGATCGCCTTCGACGCCCAGGCCGGACGCGGCGCGCCCGGTGACGACGCCCGGCGTGCCGACATCATCGAGCAGCTGCACCAGTACGAAGCCGAATACGGGCCGCTCGGATCGGACACACCCTCGGCGAGGTCCGACGGGTCTGTGAGCGACGAGCCCGGCGGCGACGGGAGCAGTTGAGCGAAGGCGCCGGCGGCGCCGATGCGGCGGACGGCGGGACTGCGTCATCCGCCGGAGGCGGGCCGCCGAGCAACGCTGCGTCATCTGCCGGAGGCGGGCCGCCGAGCAACGCAGCTTCATCCGCCGGCGTCGGCCTGCCGAACAACGAGGTGATGCGCGCCGACCTCACCGTGGCGAGCGACGCCAACCTCGTGCTCGGCATCGCCCGCTTCCGCGAGGAAGCGCTCGCCGAGGCCTATCGTCGCCATGCGGGCGCGGTGTACGCGCTGGCGCGACGGGTGCTCTGGGATGCCGCGCTCGCCGAGGAGGTGCTCCAGGAGATCTTCCTGCGCCTCTGGAGCTCGCCGGAACGCTTCGACCCCGAGCGAGGGACGCTTCGCTCGTTCCTGCTGGCGCAGTCGCACGGCAAGGCGGTGGACGTGTTGCGCTCGGAGAGCTCGCGCCGCCGGCGCGAGCAGGCGGAGGCTGCTGCGACCGCGGCAGCGCCCTACGACGTCGAGCACGAGGCCTTCGACCTGACGGTCGCCGACAAGGTGCGTGACGCGCTCCGCACCCTGCCCGAGCCGCAACGGCGCGCCATCGAGCTCGCCTACTTCGGCGGCCACTCCTACCGCGAAGTGGCGCGCCTGCTCGGCGAGCCGGAAGGCACGGTGAAGAGCCGGATCCGGGCCGGTCTCGGCCAGCTGCACCGCCAGCTGGCGACCCGCGGCGCGGGGGTGGTCGAGTGATGACCGACGACGAGATCGAAGAGCTGCTCGGGGTCTACGCCCTCGACGCCGTGTCGCCCGATGAGGCTCGGGCGGTCGAAGAGCATCTCCTGACCTGCCCGCGCTGTCGCGCCGAGGTGGCGACCTACCGCGAGGGTCGCGGCGATGCTCGGCAACGCCGGCGGCGTCGCTCCCGAAGGCGCCTGGGAGCGGATCGCCTCCGAGCTCGCCCTGGAGCAGGCCGGCGCCGTCGCGCCACCCGGCAGCGCGCCGGCGCTCGCACCCCACCCGGGCATGCCGGCCGGCTTCCCGGTGGCGCGGACGCAGCCCGGTGACCGCGACCAGGCCGGCACGGACGGCCTGCTGGCGGCCGACGACGCACTCGGACGTGACCGCACCGTGGTCGCGCTGGCGAGCGGCGGGCGTCGCCCGGCGCGCCGCGGCGGCGTCACGCTCGCCGGCGTGGCGCTCGGCGCCGTCGCGGCTGCGCTCGCCATCGTGGTCGGCGTGCTCGCAGCGCGTGTCTCGGATCTCGATCACCGGGTCTCCCAGGTGCAGTCGGCGCTCGCGTCGCCCTCGCTGGCCGAGCAGGCCCTCGAGGCGAGCCTCGAGCCGGGCAGCGTCGAGGTCAAGCTCGCCCCGGCGCCGCGACCCGCCACGCCGACCGCGCATCTGATCGTCGACCGGCGCAGCGGCACGGCGTACTTCGTCTCCACAGGGCTCGCCACGCTGAGCGCCGACCGCACCTACCAGTTGTGGTCGCTCGTCGGCGGCAAGCCCGTCTCGATCGCTCTGCTCGGCTCGCGTCCTGTGGCGAGCGAGCTCCACGTGTCGCCCAACATGTCGACCTTCATGGTGACTGCCGAGCCGGAAGGCGGCACGCCGCAGCCGACGGGCCCGGTCCTGGTCCAGGGGACCCTGCCCAGCTCGACCTGAGCCCGCCCGGACGGCGGCGAGGGGGCCGGAGCAGCGTGACCGGCACAAGGACGTGAGAAGATGCACCGCCGCGCGGGCGCCCTGGACGTAGCCGGCGGACGAGGCCGGCGGAGAAAGGATGGCGGTGAGCGAGCTTCTCGAGGATGTCGTCGCGCCACAAGGCGTGGGTCGGGCGGCCGACCCGGTCGACGAGCGCGGGACGGTCCGGGCCTCCGGGCCGGTCGCCGAGCGCCGGATGGCGCCAGCCGGCGACCCGGTCGCAGAGCGCGAGCCCGAGCGCGAGCTTGAGCTCGGGACGGCTCCGGCGGCCGCCGGTCGTGCGCTCGGGATCGCCACCGTGCGGCCGGCCACGACGCGCCTCAGCCGTGCTGTCACGCTGATCGCAGTCATCGTGCCGCCGATCGGGCTGCTCTCCGCTGCTGGCGCGCTGTGGGGTGTCGCCTTCCGCCCGCTCGACCTCGTGTGCTTCGCCGTGCTCTACGTCGCGAGCGGCCTCGGCATCACGGTCGGCTACCACCGGCTGTTCACCCACCGCTCGTTCCAGGCCGCACCGCCGGTGCGGGCGCTCTTGGCCGTGCTCGGCGCGATGACGCTGCAAGGCCCCGTGACGCAGTGGGTCACCGACCACCGCAAGCACCACGCCCGCTCGGACGCCCCCGGCGACCCGCACTCGCCGCACCTCTCCGGCGGCGGGCTCGGCGGGGCGGTGCGCGGCCTGTGGCATGCCCATGTGGGCTGGCTGTTCAGTACCAAAGGGATGGAGCGCGGCGCCGCCTACGGCGGCGACCTCTACGACGACCGCCTGCTGCAGGTGATCGACCGGCTCTACCTGCTCTGGGTGCTGCTCTCCGTCGGGCTGCCCTTCCTCGCCGGCTTCGCGATCGGCGGCAGCGTCGCCCTCGGCCTCGAGGCGATGGTCTGGGGCGGCCTCGTGCGGATCTTCGCCTTCGAGCACGCCACGTTCGCCGTCAACTCGGTCTGCCACGCCTTTGGCACCCGGCCGTACGAGGCACGCGACCAGAGCCGGAACAACGTCGTGGTGGCGCTGCTCACCTTCGGCGAGGGCTGGCACAACAACCACCACGCCTTCCCGCGCTCGGCGCGCCACGGGCTCGAGCGGCGCCAGCTCGACCTGTCGTGGTGGGTGATCCGCGGCCTCGAGCGCTCCGGCCTGGCCCGCTCGGTCCGCCTGCCGACGGCGGGCCAGCGCGCCCGCGCCCGGCGCCTCAGCCCGGTGGCGCCAGCCGCCTCGCCCGCCAGCCCGGCTTGGTGAGCAGGCACTGCACGTCGCTGATCCGCCGCTCTTCGAAGCCCGCCTCGCAGTAGCAGAGATAGAAGGCGAACAGCCGCCGGAACGTCTCGTCCAGGCCGAGCGCGGCGATGTCGCCCTCGTGCTCCTCGAAGGCCTCCCGCCAGCGGCGCAGCGTCTCGGCGTAGTGCTGGCCGATGTCCTCGAGCGCGACGAGACGCAGCCCTGCCTGCGCGCTCTCGGCGACGATCGACCCCACCGACGGCAGGCTCGAGCCGGGGAAGACGTAGCGCTTGACGAAGTCCTCCGTCTGCTTGGCCGACTCGTGGAGCGCGTCGTCGATGACGATCGCCTGCAGCGCCATCGCCCCCGCCGGGGCCAGCAGGTTCGAGCAGGCGCGGAAGAAGCCCTCCTGCTGGCGCCAGTCCACCGCCTCGATCATCTCGATCGAGACGAGCTTGTCGTAGCCTCCGCTCAGGTCGCGGTAGTCGAGGTCGAGCACCGTGACGAGGTCGTCGAGGCCGGCTTCCTTGACGCGCCTCGTCGCCAGCTCGTGCTGGGCGGGCGAGAGCGTCGTCGTCGTCACCCGGCAACCGTGCCGCCCGGCGGCGTGCAGGGCGAAGCTGCCCCACCCGGTGCCGATCTCGAGCACGTGGTCGGCGGGCGAGAGGTCGAGCAGCCGGCAGATCCGCTCCAGCTTGGCGAGCTGGGCGTCGCGAAGCGACGTGCCGGGGGAGTCGAAGACGGCGCAGGAGTAGGTCAGCGTCTCGTCGAGAAAGGTGGCGAACAGGTCGTTGCCCAGGTCGTAGTGGGCGATGATGTTGTCGCGGTCCACCTCCCGCCCGGCCGGCTCGGGCGCAGCGGTCCGCCGCAGCAAGCCGCCGCTGCCGCCGCTGGCGCCCGGTCGACGTGCCTGGACCGGGAGGCGGCTGCGCAGGGCTCGCGCCCGGTCGACCGAGTCGAGGTTGCGAACGACGACACGCAACAGGCGCGCCAGGTCGTCCAGGCTCGCCGTGTCCCACCACCCGGAGAAGTAGGCCCTCCCGAGCCCTGCGCCGCCCTCGGTGGCGACCGCTGTCCAGGCCTGTGGCGACAGCACCTCGATCTCGGGGATCGGCTCGCCCGGCGCGGGCCGGCCGCACAGGTGCCGGCCCGAGCCCTCCTTGACGATCACCGCGCCGTCGCTCATCCGCCCGAGGAGGCCGAGGACGAGGGCACGCGCCGCCATGTTGCGTGCGGAGCGCCTCGACCTCGTGGGCGGCGCCGGTTCGGGGGCGATCGATCGCGAGGGGGTCATGCGGCGTCGCGCGCCGCGGTCGACGGGTGCGCGTAGAACGGCGCGCCGCGCAACGCGAGCCGTGCCGCCTGGAGGTAGATGCCCACGGTCACCCGCTGCGGCATGAGCGGGTGGGCGGCGAGCAGTGCCCACACACCGCGCCGGTCGAGCGGGCGCCACCGTGCCCACAGATCGGCGTCGAAGACGCGCGCCCCCTCTCGACGCAGCTCGAAGCGGATCGCCAGGCGTTGTCCGGGCACCGAGCAGGAGAAGCGGTACTCGAGGTCCATCGGCAGGAAGGGGGAGACGTGCATCGACTTGGTCAGGGCCACGTTGCGCAGCGGCCCCGGCGCCGGCGGGACCGCGACGTAGGCGGTGCGCTCGCCCCACGGCGTGTTCGTGACCTCGACCACCACGGCCACGGGCTGCGCCGCCGCCTCCGGCCCGGCAGCGGTCCCGACCCGCACGGGAGCGGCCGCGCTCGCGCCGTCGCAGAAGTAGACGCTGATCGGGTTGAAGTTGTAGCCAGCGGTGCGCAGGTTGGTGAGCAGGCGCACCGGTCCCGAGGGCCGGAGCCCGGCGTGCTCCTCGACGTGATCGCGCACCGCCTCGAGGAGGGGCTGGCGTGGGTCGCCGAGATAGTCTGCCCGCTCGAAGCGGCACAGCCGCCCGGCCAGCCCCGAGAAGGGCGCCGCGAGGGGGCCGCCCGGCTCGAGCTCCTCGAGGTCGAGCAGCGGCATCGCCACACGGTAGGAGAATTCGTGCGGCACCGCGGCGAATCGGCGGTGGCGGACCCGTCCGCTGTACAGGGCGCTGCGCATCGGCCGGTCAGGCGCGGCCGGCGACGAGGCACGAGGCGCGGCCGGCGATCAGCCGCGCGACGTCGTGCGCGCTGCGCACCCCGTCCTCGTGGAAGCCATGGCCCCAGTAGGCGCCGCAGAAGTAGGTACCGTGCACACCCTGCAGCTCGGCGCGGCGGTCCTGGGCGGCGACGGCTGGCGCGTCGAAGACCGGATGCGCGTACTCGAAGCGCCCGAGCACCCGGACCGGGTCGATCGCGTCCTCGCGGTTGAGCGTCACGAACAGCTCGCTGCGCGAACGGATCGACTGCAAACGGTTCATGTGGTAGGTCAGGGTAGCGCGGCGGGTTTGACACCCGGTGGGACCACCGCCCGGCCCCGAAGCGGCAGCAGCGGTGGCCTTGTGGAAGTTCCAGCTCGCCCACGCCCGCCGGGAGCTGGGCATGACCGACTCGTCGGTGTGCAGCACCGCGGTGTTGGCGAGGTAGCGAATCGAGCCGAGCACCTCCTCCTCCGCCGGGGTGGGGTCCGAGAGCAGCCGCAGCGCCTGGTCGCTGTGGCACGCCAGCACCACGGCGTCGTAGTCCTCGCTGCCGCCGCCGGCGAGGTGCACCTCGACGCCGAGCCGCCCGCGGCGCACCAGCTTGTCGACCGCCGTGGCGAGCCGCAGCCGCTCCCCGAGCGGTGCGGTGAGCGGGGCGACGTAGCGCGCCGCCCCGCCGCACACGGTGCGCCAGCGAGGCTGGTTCCCGAAGGAGAGCAGTCCGTGGTTGTGCATGAAGCGCGCCCAGGTGCCGAAGGGGATCGCGTCGAAGCGGTCCGGGTCTGCCGACCAGATCGAGGCCCCGAGCGGCACGACGAACTCGTCGCGAAGCCGCCGCGACCAGCCGCCGCGCTCGAGCACCTCGCCCAGGCTGGAGCTCGCGGCACCACCGCCGGCGAGCAGGCGGCGAGCGGCGCGGTTGAAGGCGACGATCTCGCCGAGCATCGCCACGTAGCCCGGCCGCAGCAGGTTGGAACGCCGGGCGAACAGCGTGTTGGCGTTCGTCGTGCGGTACTCGAGGCCGGTCGTCGCGTCCGACACCGAGAAGCTCATCTCGCTCGGCTGGCTGGCCACGTCGAGGCGGGCGAGCAGGGCGCTGAAGAGCGGGTAGTTGCGCTCGTTGTAGACGATGAACCCGGTGTCGACGGAGACCGGCCCGTCCTCGAGCTCGACCTCGACGGTGTTGGTGTGCCCGCCGGCGTAGTCGTTGGCCTCGAGCACGGTGACGTCGTGGTGGGGGTGGAGCAACCAGGCGCAGACCAGCCCGGAGACGCCGGCGCCCACGATGGCGATTCTCATGCCGGTCCTTCGGAGGCCGGGCCGGCGCGGATGCGCCGCGCCTTGCCCGAGTCGGGCGCCTACTCGGACCGGGCGCCCCCTGCCGGCGTCGAGATCGGGCGTCGACCTGCGGCTCCGTCAACGCCCCGAGCGGATCGGCGGCGAGCCGGTGAGCGCGCTCACGCGCTCGAAGGCGGCGCGGCGCTGCGCGCCCGTCGTCCTCGTCCCGGGCAGGATCGAGCGGGCGCGCGGCCGCCGGTCGTGCACCAGCTCGCCGGCGAGCTGCTCGACGTCGGGGCGCAGCGCCAGGTCGACGATCGTGTCGGCGCCCTCGGCCGGCGTGCGCAGCAGCGGGCGGGCGAGCGCGGCGAAGCGTGGCAGCCCCGAGGCGAGCGCGGCGGTGTCCACCCATCCCGGGTGCATCACGAGGGGCACGACGCCGCTCCCCGCGAGCCGCTCCGCCCACACCGCGGCGAGCTCCACCTGGGCACGCTTGGCGAGGGCGTACTGGCGCGAGCCCCGGTAGGTGGCGGGCGTGGCGTGCTCGAGCGCGTCGATGTCGAGGCGCGCCGCGTACATCCCGCCCGAGGACACGGTGATCACCCGCGACGGGCGGCTGCCGCTCCCGCCGGCGAGCAGCGCCGGGAGGAGCAGGCTCGTGAGCACGTGCGGCGCGAGCACGTGGAGGGCGAAGGTCGCCTCGAACCCCTGCTCGGTGCGATGGAAGTCGGGGAACAGCGCGCCCGCCCCGTGCACGAGCACGTCGATGGCGACGTGCTCGCCGGCGAGCACCGCTGCCAGCCGTCGCGTCTCGGCGAGGTCGGCAAGGTCGGCAATGCGCGCCTCGACGCGGGCCGCGGCGCGGGCGGTCGCCGCGGCGTCGCCCGGTGGCGCGCCCGCCCTATCCGCGCCCGCCCGGTCCCCCCCCGCCCTATCCGCGCCCACCCGATCCGACGACACGCCCGCCGGCGCCTCGAGGGCAACGGCGCGCAGGCGTTCCAGGGCCGACTCGCTGCGCTCGCGGTCCTTGCTGACGATGGTCACCGACCATCCGAGCCGGACGAGCTGCTCGGCGGTGGCGAGCCCGATGCCCGAGGAGCCCCCCGTCACCACGGCGGTCCCGGGAGGGGCGTCCTGCCGGGGGCCCTCCCAGCCGAAGAGGCTCCGACGCACGAGGTAGCCGATCCGGGAGAACCCGCCGACGACGCTCGCCTCGAGCGCGAGATCGGCGCCGAGCACCCATGGGGATTCGTGGTCGGGGATGCAGCATGGTAGGCCGGAGGCCCGGCTCGCCGGACGCTCGCGGCCCTGGTCCCGGCGCGCAGGTGGCTCCGATCCTGGCGCGCTGCGGTGCCCAGGCGCGGGCTGGCCCGCAACCGCTCCCCGGGCCGTAAGAATGATCAGGACCCTGACATGCTCACGATCACGGACCTCGAGCTCGCCGTCGGCGGTCGCACCCTCCTCTCGGGCGCGACCTTTCACGTCGCGCCCGGCGACCGGGTGGGCCTGGTCGGCCGCAACGGCGCCGGCAAGACCACCCTCACCAGGGTGCTCGCCGGGGAGGCCCTCCCGGCGCACGGCAACGTCCGGCGCTCGGGCGACGTCGCCTACCTGCCGCAGGACCCGCGCACCGGGGACCTCGAGGTCCTCGCACGCGACCGCGTCCTCTCGGCACGTGGCCTCGACGTCGTAGCCATCGAGCTCGCCGACGCCGCGGCGAAGATGGGGACCGCCGACGACGCCTCGCGCCAGTCGGCGATGCGCCGCTACGCCAGAGCCTCGGAGCGCTTCGAGGCGCTCGGCGGATGGGCGAGCGAGGCCGAGGCGGCGGCGATCACCTCGAGCCTCGGGCTGCCCGAGCGCATCCTCACCCAGCCGTTGCGCACCCTCTCGGGCGGCCAGCGCCGGCGCGTCGAGCTCGCCCGGGTGCTCTTCTCGGGGGCGCCGACCCTGCTGCTCGACGAGCCGACGAACCACCTCGACGGCGACTCGGTGCTCTGGCTGCGGAACTACCTGCGCGCCCACGACGGCGGGCTCGTCCTCATCAGCCACGACACCGACCTGCTCGAGGCGACGGTGAACCGCGTCTTCCACCTCGACGCGACCCGGAGCGAGCTCGACGTCTACAACATGGGCTGGCGTGCCTACCTCACCCAACAGGCGGCGGACGACCGTCGCCGCCGCGCCGAGCGGGTCGGTGCAGAGCGCAAGGTCGCTGCGCTTCGCTCCCAGGCGGACCGGATGCGGGCGACCGCGACCAAGGCGCGCGCCGCGCACCAGCTCGACCGGCGCGCCGAGCGACTGCTGCACTCGCTCGCCGACGCGCGGGTGGCGGACAAGGTCGCCAAGCTGCGCTTCCCGGAGCCGGCGCCGTGCGGCCGCACGCCGTTGCACGCCAGTGGGCTCGCCAAGCACTTCGGCTCGCTCGAGGTCTTCTCCGACGTCGACCTCGCCATCGACCGCGGCAGCCGCGTCGTCGTGCTCGGGCTGAACGGCGCGGGCAAGACGACGCTGTTGCGCCTGCTCGCCGGCGTCGAGACGGCCGATGCCGGCGAGGTCGTGCCCGGTCACGGGCTGCGCCTCGGCTACTACGCGCAGGAGCACGAGACACTCGACCCGCATGCCAGCGTCTTCGCCAACGTGCGCCACGGCGCCCCGCCGGCGGTGACCGACGCCGAGCTGCGCCGGGTGCTCGGCGCCTTCCTCTTCGGCGGGGACCGGATGGACCAGCACGCCGGAACGCTCTCGGGGGGCGAGAAGACTCGCCTCGCCCTCGCCGCCCTCGTCGTGTCCTCGGCGAACGTCCTGCTGCTCGACGAGCCGACGAACAACCTCGACCCGGCGAGCCGCGCCGAGGTGCTGAACGCGCTGCGCAGCTACCGCGGGGCGATCGTCCTCGTCACCCACGACCAGGGGGCGGTCGACGCGCTCGCCCCCGACCGGGTGCTGCTCATGCCGGACGGGGTCGAGGATCACTGGAGCGACGACCTGGGCGACCTCGTGGCGCTGGCATGACGCCCGCAACCTCGCCGACATTGGCGGCCCTGATCAGCGGTGCGACCTCGGGCGCTGGGCCGAGACCTCGCCGGCGCTCTCAGCGACGCCACAGCTTGCTCAGAGCCAGCCCGCAGCGGCAGCGGGCAAGATCGCGCAGGACCGCTCTGGCCGTTCCCGCCCGCCCGGGCGGGAACGGCCCGCAGCCGGGGCGGCGCACATGCGGTGGCAACCCCGGCGTCCCGGTTATGGCGGGCGGGGCCGGATGACGGAGGACGAAGCGATGGACGACGAGCTCCGGCGCGAGCCGGCACACGAGCGCCCGCCGGTCACGCCGGCGCCCGACGGTGCCGCTGGCGGCCCGACCGCGGCAGGCATTCCGGGCGACCCAGGCGGCGGGTGGTGGAGCCAGCCCACGCCACCGATCGGCCAGCCTGCGACCGGCCAGCCTGCGCCGGGCCAGCCTGCGCCGGGCCAGCCTGCGCCGGGCCAGCCGGTCGTCCCTTCTCCGGCCGCGATGTACGGCCAGGGGTACGCCAATCCAGCAGGCCAGCCCACGCCCCCGGCCGGCCAGCCGGCCGCCCCCGGCGGGGTCGCCCCATATGGCTTCGGCGCCCCCGTACCGGGCCTGCCTCCCGCCGGGCACGGTGCCCCCCAGCCGGCTCTGCCTCCCGCCGGGCACGGCGGCCCGCCCGCGGGGCACGGCCTTGCGCCCGTCGGCACCGCCCCGTGGTGGGTCGGTGCCGCGGCTGGCGACCCTCGGGGCATGCCCGGCGGCGGCCCCGGCTCCTGGGCGCCCGGCTGGGCCGGCCCCGGCGCGGGCGGCCCGGGCGCGGGCGGCCCGGGCGGCGACGGAGGCCGATCCGCCTTCTACGGTGAGCGGCACAGCTCGTTCCGCCGCAGGACCCGTACGGTTGGACCCGCTACGGGGCGGCGCAGGCGCCGTCCTCGCCGCGCCGTCCCCGCCGCGGCAGTTGGGTCGCCGTGACGGTCCTGGCCGGCGTCGCACTGCTCGCGGGTGGGCTCGGCGCAGGCCTCGGCATCGCCTTCGGCGGCAAGGGGTCGACCAACACGGCGGACTCGGGCCCGAGCGGCTTCAACGGCGGGGTCGGCGGCGGCGGCAGGGCCAACGGCGGGAGCGGAAACGGCTTCAACGGGGGTTTGCCTGGCACCGGCAGCTCAGGGACGACCGGGAGCACCCTCCCGGCTACGAGCGGCAACAACAGCACCGTGCGCAACATCGCCAACCAGGTCGACCCGGCGGTCGTCGACATCAACGTCGACGACGCCAACGCCGGCCCCGCAGCGGGGACCGGGATGATCCTCACCTCGTCGGGCTACGTGCTGACCAACAACCACGTCATCGACCAGTCGACGAACGTCGAGGTCACCGTCGGCGGCAGGACCTCGAGCTATCCCGCCAGGGTGATCGGCTACGACGACACGAAGGACGTCGCCGTCGTGAAGATCGAGGGGCTGTCGGGCCTGCCCACCGTCGACCTCGGCAACTCGTCGTCGGTCTCGGTCGGGGACACCGTCGTGGCGATCGGCAACGCTCTCGGTCAGGGCGGTCCGCCGACTGTCGTCTCGGGGACGGTGACGGCGCTCGGCAGGACGATCTCGGCTGGTGACGAGGTCACGGGTGTGCCCGAGACGCTGCACAACGTGATCCAGACCGACGCCGAGATCCAGCCCGGCGACTCCGGCGGCCCGCTCGTCGACGCGAAGGGGCAGGTGATCGGCATGGACACGGCAGCCGCGTCCTCCGAGTCGGGGAGCACGCTCGGCTTTGCCATCCCGATCAACGAGGCTCGCACCATCGCCGCCCAGATCATGAGCGGCCGGTCGGGCGGCGGCGTCACCATCGGCCTGGCGGCGTTCCTCGGCATCGACGTCGACAACAATGCCAACGGCAGCGCCGGCGGGGGAGCCGCCGGGGGAGGCGGGATCTTTCCCTTCGGCTCGAGCGGCGACTCCGGCAACAGCGGCCCACCGCCGGTGAGCGGCGTGACGATCTCCAACGTCGTCTCGGACAGCCCGGCGGCCCAAGCCGGTCTGCAGGGGGGCGACGTGATCACCTCCATCGACGGCAAGTCCACGCCGAACTTCACGGCACTGCACGACGACATCCAGGTGCACGAGCCGGGACAGAAGATCACGGTGGGCTACGTCGACGACACGGGACGCACGCACAGCGTGACGGTCGTCCTCACCGGCATCCCCTACTGACGGGCGGTGCGCCCCGCCTCGCGGCGGGGCCGGGCCGGGCCTACACTTCGACGGTCATGGCCGAAGCCGCCGACGACAGCTCACGCCCCGGCGTCGAGGAGGTGCTCGGGCGGCTGCGAGCCGAGGGCGGCCGCATCACGACCTCCCGCCGCCTGCTCGTGCGCACTCTCGTCGAGCGGCGCGAGCACGCCACCGCCGAGCAGCTCGCCTCGCTGGTCCAGGCAGAGGCGCCCGACGTGCACCTCTCGACCATCTACCGCAACCTCGACGAGCTCGAGCGCCTCGGCGTGGTCTCCCACGCCCACCTCGGCCACGGCCCCGCCACCTACCACCTCTCGACCGCGGCGCACGGCCACCTCGTCTGCGAGGACTGCGGCACGATGCTCGAGGCGCCCGACGAGCTGTTCGAGGACTTCGCCGCCCTCGTCGCCCAGCGGTTCGGCTTCGCGGTGGACTCGCACCACTTCGCGGTCATCGGCCGATGCGCCCGGTGCTCGGGGCCGGGTGGGCCGGTGACGAGCGGGCCGCCCCGCAACCTCCCGGCTCCCTGACCCAGCCGGCACGTGCGGCTCGCCTAGCGTTCGGGTCCATGCTGGCACGAGGCGCGAGCCGGTACGCGCCGTACGCGCTGGTCGCGCTCGCCGTGGGCTACGGGTTCTACGAGCTGTGGCCCGAGACCCGGCCCGTCGCCTACCTCAACGACAGCGCCTTCCACACCGAGATGGTGCGCTTCGCCGCGCAGCGCATGCGCGAGGGCCACGACCCGCTGACCTCCTGGTTCTCGCCGATCAACCTCGGATCGCCGGTCTATCTGCACTACCAGAGCCTGCCGTCGATCATCACGGCGGCGCTGTCGCTCGCCGTCGGGCCATTGCACGCCTACGAGTGGACGCTCTACGTGCTGCTCGCAACCTGGCCCGTCGCGGTGTACGCCGGTGCCCGCCTGTTCGGCCTGCCGCGCTGGGCGGCGGCGTCGGCCGCGGCCCTCGCCCCGCTCGTGACGAGCGCCCCCGGGGTCGGCTACCAGTGGGGGAGCTACCTGTGGATCGGCTGGGGCGTGTGGACCCAGCTGTGGGCGATGTGGGTGATGCCGTTTGCCTGGGGCTTCACCTACCAGGCGATCGCGCGCCGCCGGTACCTCGGCGCGGCGATGCTCTGCGACGGGCTCGTCGTCTGCCTGCACTACCTGAGCGGGTACATGATGGCGCTGCCGATCCTCGTGCTGCCACTGGTCGTGATCGGCAGCCGCGACTTCTGGCGCTGGCTGGGGCGGGCGGCCGCCGTGGCGGCGGGCGGTCTGCTCGTCTCGAGCTGGGTGGTGTTCCCGGTCTTCTTCAGCCGGGCCTTCGCGGCGCGCAACGAGTTCCTCGCCGGCGGAACCGCCGCCGATTCCTTCGGGGCGAGCCGCATCCTCAGCTGGTTCGGTGACGGCGAGCTGTTCGACCAGCACCGCCACCCGATCATCACGGCCCTCGTCGTGGTCGGGCTGGTCGTGTGCTTGCTCAACTTCTGGCGTGACCGCCTGGCGCGGTCCCTCGTGCTGCTCTTCGCCGTGGCGATGGTCGCCTTCTTCGGGCGTCCCACCCTCGGCCCGCTGCTCGACCTCGTTCCCGGAGCGGCGGACCTCTTCCTCCGCCGCTTCCTCACGGGCGTGCAGCTGGCGGCGCTGCTGCTTGCCGGCGTGGGCGCGCTCGCCGTCGTCCGCGTCGTGGTGGGACTGGTCGAGCCGGCGGTCGACTTCGTGCGGGCACGCCGCGACGGGCTCGTGCCGACGGTGCGCGGGCACCTGCTTCGCCTCGCCGTGCTCGTGCTGGCGGTCGCCGCGCTCGAGCCGGCCTGGAGCCAGCTCGACGCCTACGCCCACGAGGACGGCGCCGAGATCGCGTACCAGGTGCAAGAGGACCAGACGCAGGGCGCCGAGGTCAACGGCCTGTTGCGCATCGTCCGCCACGACGGCGGCGGGCGGGTCTTCGCCGGGCAGATCGACACGCCCCTCGGGCAGGACAGCCGGGTCGGCTACGTCCCGCTGTACACCTGGCTCGCCGACGAAGAGGTCGACGCGGTCGGCTTCACGTTGCGCTCGACGTCGCTCATGTCCAACCCGGAGCAGGACTTCGACCAAAACAACCCGGCAGACTACGACATGTTCGCCGTGCGCTGGCTGCTGCTGCCCGCCGGCACCCCGCCGCCCGTGCACGCCGATCTGGTCTCGAGCGCCGGCGGGTTCGCGCTGTGGAGCCTCGCGGCCACCCAACCCGGCACGGGCTACGTCCAGGTCGTCGACACGCAGGGGACGATCGCCGAGAACCGCACCGACATCGGCTCCCAGACGTCCGCGCTGCTGCTGTCCGACTCCGCAGCGCGCGCCGTCTACCCGACCGTGGCCTACGACGGCGCCCCGGCCGCGGCGCCGACCCTGGCGCCCGGGGCCCGCCCCTCGGGCAGCCCCGGGCGCGTGATCAGCTCACGGGTGCGCCTCGCCGACGGCCACACGACGGCGACGGTGGTCGCCAACCGGAGCGCCGTGGTGCTGCTCAAGGCCTCGTTCGACCCCGGCTGGCACGCCGAGGTCGACGGTAGGCCGGCGCCGACGGTGATGCTCGCGCCGGGCCTCGTCGGCGTCGAGGTCCCGCCCGGCCGCCACGAGGTGAGCTTCTCCTACTCAGGCTACGCCTGGTACCCGCTGTTCTTCGCGATCACCGCGCTCACCATCCTCGCCCTGCTGCTCGTCCCGCTCGCCGCCAGGCGGGTCGGGCGGGCACCGGTGTGGGTGGGCCCACCGGCGGAGCCTTCCTCCGGCTGGAGCTGAGCACTCCTCAGCCCCCCGCTGGCGCGCCCTTCGCGGCCCGGGTTTGTGCCGGTCAGCCCTCCGCCGGCCCGCCCTCCGCGGCCCGGGTGCGCCCGTCAGCCGTCCGCCGGCAGGCCTTCGAGGGGTAAGCGGTGCTGCCGCAGGCCCTGGTGCGGCACGGGGTCGTTCGCCGCGTCGTGCGCCGCGCCGGTGAACGGTCCGCCCCCGCGCAGCAGGGGGTCGCTCGCTGCGTTCTGCTCGAGCGGCTCGAACAGGCGCGGCGAGTCGTTGGCGGTATTGCCGACTGCCGGGTCGACGGGAAAGGCGACGAGCGTTCCTTTCGCCGAGGGGGCGAGGATGCCCGGCAGCTGGTCGAGGTCGACGGTGCCCCCGGGCCCGGGGCTGAGCCAGCGCTCGAAGTCCTCGGGCTCGACGACGACCGGCTGGCGGTCGTGCACCGCGGCGACGTCGGGGCCGGCGTCGGTTGTGATGATCGTGAGCGAGCGCACCCAGACTCCCGTTTCGGGATCCCGCCAGCGCTCCCACAAGCCGGCGAAGGCGAGGGGCGCGCCATCGGCCCGGCGAAAGGCGAAGGGCTGGCGCCGCCCGCCGGTTCGCTGCCACTCGTAGAAGGCGGTCGCCGGCACGAGCAGCCGGCGGGCGCGGAACGCCGAGCGGAAGGCGGGCTTGGTCGCCACGGACTCCGCCCGGGCGTTGAAGGCGCGGTTGCCCGCCGAGAGGTCCTTGGCCCAGGGAGGGACGAGTCCCCAGCGGTAGGCGCGGATGCGCCGGACCACCGGCTGGGCGGCTGCAGGCTCGACGCCGGGCGCCGCACCGCGCTCGTCGCCGGGCCCGCTGCCCGAGCCTGCTCGGCCGGCCGAACCGCCCGAAGCGCCCGCCTCCGAGCTGGTCTCCTCCGGTCCGGCGGATCGCTTCGGCTCCTCCACGACGCCGAGGACCGGCTCGGTCGGAGGGACGTTGTAGCGCGGGCGCGCCACCTCGGCGAGGTCAGGGTCGGGCTCGGCTGCGAAGTAGCTGGCGATCTCCTCGACCGGGGTCGCCGACACGTACCTGCCGCACATCGTGGTCGAGACTAGGGAGCCGCCCGCCGTCAGTGGGCTGCCGCCTTCAACGCCTCGCCGGCGAGCCCGATCGCCTCGGGCGTCGGCAACGCCGGGAAGTTGCAGACGACCCCGTCGAGCCCGGCGGCGAAGCGCTCGTGCAGCTGCTCGGCGGCCTGCTGCGGGCCGCCGGCGACGACGAACTGCCGCGCCTGGTCGATCTGCATCCCTCTCGCCTCGGCCAACCTGGCGACGACGACGTCGACCTCGGCCTGATTGCGCCCCACCACGATCGAGCACAGCGCGGTCTTCGTGATCTCGCCGGGGTCGCGGCCCACCTCGGCGCAACGCTCGTCGAGCACCCCGAGCTTGTGACGCAGCGTCGCCGCGTCCCCGAAGAGGTTGCACGCATCAGCATGCTTCGCCACGAGGCGCAGGGTCTTGCGCTCGCCGCTGCCGCCGACGAGGATCGGGATGTCGCCGCGAATTGGCCGGGGGTTGTTGAGCGCCTGCTCGATCCGGTAGTACCGCCCGGCGAAGCTCGGGCGCTCTTGTGTGAACATCGCGCGGCAGATCTGCACCGCCTCCTCCAACCGGTCGAAGCGCTCGGCGACGGGAGGGAAGTCGAAGCCGTACCCGGCGTGCTCCTGCTCGTTCCACGCGGCCCCGATGCCGAGGATCGCCCTGCCGCCCGAGAGGACGTCGAGGCTCGTGACGATCTTGGCCAGCAGTGCCGGATTGCGGTAGGTCACGCCAGTGACCATGGTGCCGAGCGAGAGGCGCGAGGTTCGCCCGGCGATGGCCGAGAGCGCGGTGTAACCCTCGAGCATCGGTTCCTCCGGTTGCCCGACCATGGGGATCTGGTAGAAGTGGTCCATCACCCACAACGAGTCGAAGCCCGCCTGCTCGGCAGCGCCGGCGATGGTGCCGAGATGGTCGAGCAGGCCGGCGGGCGGCACGCCGGGGAAGCTGAAGCTCGGGATCTGGATGCCAAAGCGCGTGACGGTCATGCCACCGGTTTATCGCGAGGCGGCAGCTGAGCTGTCCAGTGGCTCCCGGCCGGTGGCGCCCACGGCGGCCGCGGCGCACGTTTGCATGGTAGGGGACACGAGATGTGTCAGCTCCTCACCATGTCAATCGACGACGACGATGCGGACACTCATCTCATGGCGATCGACGCCCGCGCTGATCTGGCGTACCCTCAGGCATCGCACGCCATTCCGCCGGCCGGCGGCGCCTCGTCGCGCCGGCAAGACGCGATAGGCGTCGCCTCCTGTGAGGGGCGGCGGGATCCCGCATCCGGCAACGAAGGGAGCAGAGTGATGAGCATCGCAAGTCGAGGATCCGACGGCCTTCTCTCGGTCGCGCTGCGCCGTGAGGCCGATCACCGCGCGATCACCGCCGAGAACCCCACCGGTGAGCGCAGCGGGGGCGGGCGCGCCAGCGAGGGAACGGGCGCCCAGGCGGCGCGCGACCTCGGCGTCGGCTGGAAGGTGTCGCCGAGTCGTCGCGTCGCTCCTGGGGAGCGCTTGGAGATCGCTGCGATCGACGGAGCGGGGGTGATCGAGCACGTCTGGTTCGGGACGCGCCAGCAGAACTGGCGCGACCTGGTGCTGCGGATGAGCTGGGACGGTGCCGACGAGCTGCCTGCCGTCGCTGTCCCGGTGGCCGACTTCTTCTGCCAGGGCTGGTCGGAGTACTCGCCGCTCATGTCCGAGCTCGTGGTGGTGGCCCCACACGCCGCGCTCAACAGCTATTTCCCGATGCCCTTCCGCCGCTCGGCCAGAGTCAGCGTGGAGAACGTGGGCGAGCGCGAGATCACGTTCTATTACCAGTTCGACTACGCCATGCGCGAGGTGCCCGATTCCGCTGGCTACCTGCACGCGGCGTGGCGGCGGAACAACCCCGTCCCGCGCGGCGAGGTGCACACGATCGTCGAGGGAATCGAGGGCGTAGGCAGTTATATCGGCACCTATCTCGCCGTCGGCGTGAACAGCCCGGGCTGGTGGGGCGAAGGAGAGGTGAAGTTCTTCATCGACGACGACGGCGAGTTCCCGACGGTGTGCGGAACCGGCACTGAGGACTACTTCGGCGGGGCGTGGAACTTCGATGTTCCAGGGCAGGGCTATACGACCTTCACGTCGAGCTATCTCGGCATGCACCAGGTGATCAAGCCGGACGGACTGTACCGCTCGCAGACGCGCTTTGGCATGTACCGCTGGCACGTTCCCGACCCGATCGACTTTCGCAGCGGCCTGCGGGCGACGATCCAGGATCTCGGCTGGCGCCCCGACGGGCGCTATCTGGCGCGCTCGGACGACATCGCCTCGGTCGGCTATTGGTACTCCGACCGCCCCACCGGACTCCCGGCGAGCTTCGCCTCCGAGGACCTGGAGGTGTGGAGCCGCCCCGATCACAGCGGCTGACGCCCGCCACCGGCGTCCACCGGCCTGCACTTCCGATAAGCTCGGTCGAGGCGATGGAGTTCGCCGTAATCGCCGATGAGGCTGATGACTCCTACCACAACCAAAACGCGGCCGTACGCCGCCTGTGGTAGGGAGGAACCCTCATCGCTGACTCGAGCACCGAACCGGCCCGGATCGAGGTGCCTTCGTCACCTTCGGCAGCGCCTCTGCATCTGAGACCATCAGCCGTGTTCAGCGTCATGGGCGGCGGAGTGCTCGGGGCGGCTGCGCGAGAGGCGATCGAACAGTCCTTGCCGGCAGCCAAGAACAGCTTTCCGACTGCCACGCTTCTCATCAACCTGAGCGGGGCATTCGTCCTCGGCGTGCTGCTCGAAGCCGTGGTTCGCTCCGGCGACGACGCCGGGTGGCGGCGCAGAGCCCGCCTGGCGGGAGGCACGGGATTCTGCGGGGCCTTTACCACCTACAGCACGCTGGCTGTCGAATCGGTGCAACTCGCTCGGCACGCAGCCTGGTCGACCGCCAGCGGGTACCTGCTCGCCTCGGTGGTGGGCGGACTGGTCCTCGCCGCGCTCGGGATCGTCGTTGGCGGAGCCCGCGCCCGCTCGACGACAGATGCGCTTCCCGTCGACCCCGACGTCGACCGAGTCGGGAGGCGGCGATGAGCTTTGCCGACATCGTCTGGGTCGGCTTGGCCGGCAGTCTCGGGGCAGCAGCCCGGTTCGTCACCGACGGCACGATCCGAGCTCGCGCGTCGCGCGCCGTGCCAGTCGGCACCCTTGTCATCAACCTCTCTGGCTCGCTCCTGCTCGGGGTGCTCACCGGGCTGGTGGTCTTCCACCACGTCACCACCACCCTCACACTCATCGCCGGTACCGGGTTCTGCGGTGGGTTCACCACGTTCTCGACGGCCAGCTTCGAGACGGTGAGACTCCTCCAGCGAGGACAGCTCGCAGCGGCCGGAGTCAATGTCGGGCTGAGCGTGTGCGGCACCTTGGCGGCCGCGGCGGCCGGGATGGCCTTGGCCAGTTTGTGAGCAGCTCAGCTAGGCCGGTCGCAGCTGACCACCAACACGGGTGACCGGCAGTGCGTGATCAACCGGTGGGACACCGCCGGCCCCGACAGGCGCTCGAGCAGATGCCGCCAGCCACGGGTACGCACTCCGACCACGATCATGAGGGCATCGAGCTGCTGCGCTGCCCGGTCCAGCGCCTCGGCCGGCTCAGCTCGAACCACCACAAACGACCAGCGGCCGGGGTAACCCGCCAGGGCGGCAGATACTTGCCGGCGGTCCTCCTCCAGCCTGTGAGTCGCCTGTTCCTCCCAGTCGACGGCATCAGGGTCGACCGGGTAGTCCGAGAGATCAACCGCGTGCACCACGTGTAACGCTGCCCCGAGCATCTCGCCGAGCTCAGCGGCCCTGCCCAAGGCAGCACGACTTGCAGCGGAACCGTCGAAACCGACGACAATGACCCGTTTCCGGCCGTCCGACCTCGCCCGGTCGAGCTCGACCCCAGGCACAGTCCCTAGCACCGTGCCGTGGTGATGTCGCTGGCGTCGCTCATCAGCTACCTCCCGCGGGCGACCGCGCCGCAATGCTACGACTTCGGAGGCAATCAGTTGGACGGAGCGCGTTGAGCACCAGGTGACGGAGCGCGTTGAGCACCAGGTGACGGAGCGCGTTGAGCACCAGGTGACGGAGCGCGTTGAGCACCAGGTGACACGGTGTCCTCACCAACGGGGCGTCGACAGCGTCAGCCCTACGCGAATCGGCCGAACGCCGCCACGTTCTCGTCGCGGGTGGCGTCTGTGGCGAGCAGCGCGAGCAGCAGCAGCCGGGCCTTGACGCCGGTCAGCCAGCCGGCGGCGATCAGGCCACGGCGCGCCAGGTCGATCTCACCCCCCTCGAAGGCGTAGGTCGAGCGCAGCACCGCACCGGCGCCGGTGCGCGAGGCGATCACGACGGGCATCTGCACGGCCAGGTCGGCCAGCCGGTCCGCGACACGGACGGTGACGTGGCCGCCGCCCGTGCCTTCCACGACCAGGCCCGCGTAGCCGAGCTCACCGATCCGCCCGACCATCCGCCCGTCGTCACCGATGAACGAGCGCAACAGCGCCACCTCCGGGGCGGCCGCGGCCCGCAGGGCGGCCGCCGCGCCGGGGACGGCGAGATCGCCGACCGGCCGGGCGACGATCACCGGCCGGCCCTCGCTCAGCCAGCCGAGCGCACCGGGCGAGGAAACGAAGGCGGCCGGGCTCGTCGTGTGGCGCTTGGCGACGAATCGTGCGGCGTGGATCTCGTCCCCGAGCACGACCAGCACGCCGAGTCCGCGTGACTGCGGCGCCGCGGCGGTGATCGTGGCGGCGAGCAAGTTGGCCGGCCCATCTGCGCCCGGAAGCGTCGGGTTGCGCATCGCGCCGGTGACGACCACCGGGCCGGGCACGGCGCAGCCGAGCACCTCGAGCAAGAACGAGGTCTCCTCGATCGTGTCGGTCCCCTGGGTGACGACCACACCGGTGACGCCGTCGTCGAAGGCGTGGCCGATCTCGCCGGCGAGCTCGACGACGTCGGGCACGATCAGCTGCGAGCCCGGCGCGCGCCGCACCGTAGCGGCCTCCACGTCGAGCGCGATGCCGGCTAGGGCCAGCGCCTCGACGAGCCGGCCGGCGAGGTCGTCCGCCTCGAGGCTGTGGCCGACGCCGCCCGGTCCCGCCGCGCCCATGGCGATCGTCCCGCCGAGCGCGAGCAGCCGGATCCGCTGCACGCTCACCGCCTGCTCGGAGCGCGGCCGCCGCGAAGTGGCCAGGCCGCGGCGCCCGATGCCGCCTGGTAGCAGGCGACAGCTGCCCGAGCGCCCTCGATCCACAGCTCCGGCTCGATGCCCGTCATTCGCGACTTCTTAGCACCACCGGTCGGTCCGGCTCGGCTAGCCGTGTACCGAGCTCGTGGCTCACTCGAGCCGCAGCGTCACCTCGCCGCTGTCCGAGTGTGCTTCGGCGACCAACGATCTCGTGAGCGTGTTGAAGTTGTCGGCGAAGACCGCGATCTGCAGGACATGACACGCGCTGGCCGGGAGCTCGGTGGCGAATCCCGGATCGAAATCCGGGTCCTCGAAGGTGACGAGGTGCCAGCGCGACCCGTCGAGCAGGCACAACACGTTGAGGTACTCGCACTGGCCGCGGCCGAGGGGCATCGAGTCGAACGCGCGCGAGAGCGGCAACCCCGCCCAGCGCAGCTGCACCGGGTCGACGTCGCGACGCAGCGCACCGTCGGTCGTCACACTGGTCAGCCGCCCGAGACAGCCCCGCGCCGGACCCCGCCCCCTGTTCTCGACGCCGACACGCACCCAGAGCACCTCAGCCTTTCCTTCGCTCTTGGCCTGCCGGCACCACGGCTCGTTGGTCTCGAAGGTCAGGCGCAGGCGCGGAGCGTGCACGAAGTCGAAGTAGCCGAGCGCGACCAGAGCGCTGATCGTCACGATCAGCACAGTGGCCGCAGCTCCGGCCCACACCCCCACCGGGCCCCAGTCGACCCCGGTGATCATCGAGCCCACGTGCAGATTCTCAGGTCCCCGGGTCTCAGATCCCTGGGTCGAGGTGGCGCGCACGGCGGGCTCCCGAGGACGGGGTCCTGCGCGAGCGCCGTGCCCGCCGCACAAGCGATCACCGCGCCCACACAAGCAATCACCGCGCGAGGTCGTGGTCACCCGGACCGGGTGAACGGCGTCGCGGCGACATGATGTGCTGGTGGCCGGGGAAGACGCGCGTGACGGAGACCCTCACGCGGAGGTCGAGCGCCTCGAAGCGGCGTGGGAAGGGCTGCGGCTTCCACCGGCGGAGACCGGTCAGGCTCGCCCGGCGCGGCCCGATGCCGGCCTGGGCGGGATGGCGGCCGGCTACGGCGCCGGTGGCGCCCGCGAGCGTTGGCGGGACGGGATCGAGCAGTGGCGCCGAGCTGCCCGAGGGGCGGCCGGGCACCGCCCCGAGCGCTACGACGACCCGCAACGCGCCTGGGTCTCGTCGTGCTTCGTGAGCGGCATGATGATGCTCTTCGACCGGAAGGTCGTCGAGCCGGCGTCCTCGGAGCTGACCGCCGATCGCTATCTTGCCGATGCGACCGAGCGTTTCGGCGGCCTCGACGCCGTGATCCTCTGGCACGCTTATCCCCGCATCGGCTTCGACGAGCGCAACCAGTTCGATTTCTACCGCCAGGTCCCCGGTGGTGTCGCCGGGCTGCGCCGCCTCGCCCGGCGCATCCAAGCCTCGGGGACCAGGGTCCTCCTCGCCTACTACCCGTGGGACACCGGCACGCGGCGGGAACCGCCCGGCGAGATCGAGGCCCTGGCGCGCCTTGTCGAGAGCTGCGGCGCCGACGGGGTCTTCCTCGACACGCTCGCCGCCTCCTCGCACGACCTGCAGGCGAGGCTGGAAGCGGCGCAACCGGGCGCCGTGCTCGTTCCCGAGGCGCTCGTCCCGCTGTCGCGCCTCGCCGACCACGCGATGTCGTGGCTGCAGTGGCCGCCCGAGGACGACCGCCCGTACGTGTTGCGCAACACGTGGTTCGAGCACCGCCATATGCAGCACCTCATCCGCCGCTGGCACACCGATCACAGGGACGAGCTGCACCTCGCGTGGCTGAACGGCGCCGGCGTCGTGGTGTGGGAGAACGTCTTCGGCTCGTCCAACCCGTGGTCGGATGCCGACGCCGCGCTGCTCGCCTCGATGCGACCGCTCCAGCGCCATCTCGGCCCCCTCCTCGCCGGTGCTCGTTGGCAGCCGTTCGTGCAGACGAGCTGCGCCGGGCTGTACGCGAGCCGCTGGGACGGCGAGGGCTTCAGCCTCTGGACGCTCGCCAACGCCAACGCCGAGCCGGTGCGCGGCGAGCTCCTGGTGCTTCCGCCGGGGGCCGAGCAGGTCGTCGACCTGCTCTCCGGCGGCGCCGCGCAGGTGCGCAGCGATGCCTCAGGAACGAGCAGCCGTCCTTCAGGAGCGAGGAGCCTGCTCGGGGAGCTCGCCGCCGGCGGCGTCGGCGCGTTCGCCGCCGTCGCCGGCGAGGCGCTGGCGACCCCGCTCGCCGCTCTCGCCGGTGCCATCGCCGGTGCCAGGCGCCGGCCGCCCGCCGTGGCGGCGGCAGGCGCTGGCGAGCTCGCCGACTGCCGCGACCTCGCCGCGCCGGCGGCGGTCGGGGGCGCCGGCGTCGGGGCGGGGCTCCGGGCCGCCCGGACGGGCGCCGGGGCCGGCACAGAGCCCGCACCCGAGGCCGGCGCGACCACGCCGGCCCGCGCCCCGTTCGAGGCGACCCGGCGCGCCCTGAGGGTCGAGTACCGGTTGCGCGAATGCGGGATGGACGGGCCGGCGCCGCTTCTCGACTCGGTCTACCCCGAGCTTCACGGCGTCGTGGTCGAGGACCGGGAGGTCTGCATCGGCGCATTCGCCGTCGACGTGGCTCCCGTCACCAACGCCGAGTTCTTGGTCTTCCTGCGCGACAGCGGGTACCGTCCGGCCGCACCGGAGGGCTTCCTGCGGCACTGGCCCTCGCTGTCGGGCCCGCTGCCCGAGCAGTCGGGCGAGCCCGTCGTGCACGTCGACCTCGGCGACGCGACGGCGTACGCGAGCTGGGTCGGCTCCCGCCTGCCGACACCGGAGGAGTGGCAGCACGCGCTGGAGTCCGGCTGCGCCGGATACGGCTCACGCCGCGTGTGGGAGTGGACCGAGAGCGAGCAGGCCGACGGGCGCACGCGATGGTGCGTGCTGAAGGGTGGGAGCGACTACGAGGCGCCGGGCTCCGACTGGTACGCCGACGGGGGTGCCCGCCGGCCGTCCTGGCGCGCCAAGTTCCTCCTCGCCTGGCCGGAGCTCGACCGCTGCTCGACGATCGGTTTCCGCTGCGCGTCGAGCACGCCGTGACGTCGAGCACACCGTGACGGCGGATCGATCAGGCGCGGGAGCCGAACACCTCGCGCACCTCGTGCTGCAGCGATGCGACCGTCACGGCTCCGAGGTTCTCGGCGACCAGCTTGCCGGCTGGAGAGACGAAGAAGGTGACCGGCAGGCCGTCGGTGTACCGGCCAGCGACCGCCGTGGAGCCGTCGTAGAGCATCTCGTAGGCGAGCCCGTAGCGCGACACGAAGGCGAGCCCGGCCGAGCGGGAGACCTCGGCGGTGTCGATCCCCACGAAGCGGACGCGCCCGCCGAGCACGCGTTGGGCGCGGGCCAGCGCCGGTGCCTCGGCGACACAGACCGTGCAGCCGGTCGACCAGAAGTTGAGCAGCAGGGGACGGCCGACGAGGTGCGACAGGGAGACCGTCACCTTCGGGTCGCCCAGCTCGGGCAGGCTGAAGGAGGGAGCGCTGCGCGCCGGGACGCGCACGAAACCCGCCGCGGTGACGGTCGGAAGCGAGCGCGAGGCCGGCGCACGGCCGAAGCCCGATGCCTCGACAAGGCCGAGCACGACGAGGCCGAGCAGGGCCAGCGTGACGATGCTGGAGACGACGAGGCGACGGCGCAGATGTGGGGGCAGCGGTGCGGCGCGGGGTCGGGAAGCGGGTTCGGCGGGAACGTCGCCGTCCGCGGGCGCGAGGTCGCCGTCGGGGAGCTCGGTGCCGGTCATCGTTGGCGGAGTGCGGGGCGGGACAACGACCTCACGGTACCCGGCGGTGCGGGCCGCGCCGGGCGCGCCCGATGCGTGCGAGGATGCCACGCGAGCAGAGGGAGGACCGGATGAGCGCACAGAGGGCGAACGACGGCGCGTTGCCGACGGTGCCGCTTGGCAGGACCAAGCTGGAGGTGACGCGCTTCATGCTCGGCTGCGCGCCGCTCGCCGGGCTGTACGAGGAGGTGAGCGACGAGACGGCCGAGGCGACGCTCGCCGAGGCGTGGCGGCTCGGGGTGCGCGGCTACGACACCGCGCCGCACTACGGCGCAGGGCTGTCCGAGCGACGCGTCGGTGCGTACCTCTCCAGACGGCCGCGCGGTGAGCTCGTGCTCTCGACCAAGGTCGGCCGGCTGCTCGTCGAGGGCGACCCGGGCGAGACCGCGGCGCAGGAGTTCCCCGGCGAGGGTGGCCTGCGACGCGTCTTCGACTACAGCGCCGAGGGCGTCCGCCGCTCGCTCGAGGACAGCCTGCAGCGCCTCGGGCTCGACCGCATCGACATCGCCCTCGTCCACGACCCCGACGACCACCTCGACCAGGCGCTCGCCGAGGCCTTCCCGGCGCTCGCCGAGCTGCGCGACGCCGGCGTGGTGGGAGCGATCGGCGCGGGGATGAACAACTCCGAGCCGCTCGAGCGCATCGTCGACGAAGCCGACGTCGACTGCATCCTCGTCGCCGGGCGCTACAACCTGCTCGACCAGGAGGCGGGGCGAAGCCTCTTGCCGCGCTGCCTCGAGCGGGGCGTCGCCGTGCTCGCCGCGGGCGTCCTCGGGTCGGAGGTGCTCGTCAACCCCGTGCCGGGCGCGCACTACCGCTACGAGCCGGCCAGCGAGGAGATCCTCGGGCGGGCGCGCGCCATCCGCGACGTCTGCGCCCGCCACGGCGTGGCGATCGGCGCGGCGGCGATGCATCTCCCGCTGCGCCACCCGGCGGTCACCGCCGTGGTCGTCGGCGCCCGTCGGCCGTCCGAGGTCGCCGAGGACATCGGCTACCTCGAGGCGACCGTGCCCGACGAGCTCTACGACGAGCTCGTCTCGCTCGGCCTGCTCGAGTAGGCCTCCCGCTCAGCGCCACCAGTCGGGCACGATGACGCCCTTCACGAAGAGCAGGCAGCCGTAGGGCCGAGGCTCGCCGGTGGCGACGACGGCGAACGCGGCGCGGGCGCGCTCGTAGAAGGCGTGCCGCTCGACCCCCTGCATCGCCAACGGGCGTCCTTCCGCCTGCTCGGCCAGGCGCTGCACCTCGGCCTGCACAGCGGGGACCGACGTCGGGTCGTCGACCGGCGCCATCGCGGCCAGTGGCGAGTCGACGAAGGTGTCGAGCGGCAGCACGGTGAAGATCGCCTCGGCGGCCTCGGCGAGGCGGACCCCGTCGAGGCGGACGAGCCGTCGCGCCACGGAGGCCGCAGGGAAGTTGGCGTCGACGAGCGCCAACTCGTCGCCGTGCCCCATGGCGGCGAGCACGGCGAGCAGGTCGGCGTTGAGCAGGGGATGGAGGCCCTTCAGCACGGGCGCATCCTATGGTGGCCCGCCGGCACCGGGCCGTCCCGCCGTCGCCAGGTGCTCGCGCACCGCCTCGGCCACGCACCACGCGGCGTGCTCGAAGGCGCGCCGCGTCCCGAAGCGCGCCACGAGGTCGACCACGGTGATCGTCGCGCCGGTCACGCCCGCGGTGGCGGCGAGATCGGCCGCTCCGATCCCCTCGACGGTGCCGGCGACGACGAGCACCGGCAGCCGTGACGCAACGCGGCCGACGACGCCCGACACCACCTTGCCCTCGAGCGACGTGGCGTCGAGGCGACCCTCGCCGGTGAGCACGAGGTCGGCGCCGGCGCTTTGCGCGTCGAGGCCGGCCAGCTCGGCAACGAGGTCGAACCCGGAGACGATCCTGCCCCCGAGCGCGGCGAGCCCCCCGGCGAGGCCGCCGGCGGCGCCCGAGCCGGGGAGGGGCGTGACGTCGACGCCGAGGAAGGTTGCGTAGCGCTGCGCCAGCGCGGCGAGGCGCCGCTCGAGCAGGTCGACCTCCTCGGGCGTTGCGCCCTTCTGCGGCCCGAAGACGCGGGCGGCGTCGAGGAAGCGCGTGCTCACGTCGACGGCGGCGAGCAGCTCGGTCCCGGCCAGCCCCTGCGGCCCGCCGAGCGCCGACACCGCCCCGAGCCCGCCGTCGGTCGTCGCCGACCCGCCGCAGGCGACGACGACGCGCTCCGCTCCGGCGTGAACCGCGGCGGCGATCAGCTCGCCGACCCCGGTCGTGCTCGCCCGCACCGCTGCTCCGCGCCGTCCGGGCGGGACCAGGGCGCGCCCGGCGGCTCGCGCCATCTCGATCACGGCCGTCGGCGGCGTGCCCGCCACGCCGGGCACGAGGCGCCACTCGGCCTCGACCGGCTCGCCGAACGGCCCGCTGACGGTCGTGCGGCGGGGCTCGCCGCCGACCGCCTCGAGCGTGCCCTCGCCCCCGTCGGCAAGTGGCAGCGGGGTGCAGCCCCACCCCGTCGCGTTCGCCGCGCCGCACGCGGCGCGCGCCACCTCGGCGGCGCTCGCCGTGCCGCGGAACTTGTCGGGCGCGGCGAGCAGCTGCGGGCGGGGCGGCGCGTCCGGCGACCCGCCGGGCGCGGGCGTGCGCGCGGCGCCGCGGGGCGGCGGGTCGGACCGGTCGGGATCGTCGCGTCGGACGCGACGTAGGTTGGCGGCAGAGGCCACGGCTGTCAACGACCCGGGTGGTCCAGAGCGGGCGTGCCGGCGTCGCCCCGGATCAGTCTCCCGGTCGATGGCTACGCTTCTGCCATGCGGGGAGCGTGGATCTGCGGAGCGCTGAGGATCGACCACGGGGCGTTGCGATGACGGTCGACTCGCACGTCCACGTCTGGGACATCACGACACGTGATCACGGCTGGACCGCCGCCGAGCACCCCAAGCTCGTCCGGTCGTTCCTCCCCGAGCAGCTCGCCGCGCTCACCGCGGCCAACGGGATCGACGCGGTGGTCCTCGTCCAGGTTCTGCACTCGATCGAGGAGACCGAAGAGTTCCTGCGGCTCTCCGCCAGCGGAGCGTTCGGCACGAAGACCTCCGCCGTGGTCGGTTGGGTCGACCTCGAGGCGCCCGACGCCGGCGAGCAGATCGCCGCGCTGCGCGAGGGCCCCGGCGGCTCCCGTCTGGCCGGCATCCGCCACTTGCTGCAGGCCGGCTCGGCAGACTGGCTCGGCCTGCCCACGGTGCAGCGCGGGCTGGCCGCGGTGCGCGACGCCGGCCTTTGCTACGACCTGCTCGTGCGCTGCTGGCAGATCGCCGACGCGCAGCGAGCGTTGCGAACGGTGGAGGGACTGAGCATCGTGCTCGACCACGGCGGCAAACCGCCCATTCGCAGCGGCGAGCTCGACCCGTGGCGCGCCGACGTGGCGCGCCTCGCCGAGAATCCGCTCGTCAGTTGCAAGATCTCCGGGCTCGTCACCGAGGCCGGCGAGGACTGGACCGCCGAGCAGATCCGGCCGTACGCCGAGCACCTGCTCGACTGCTTCGGGCCCGGGCGCTGCCTGGCCGGCACCGACTGGCCCGTCAGCACGGCGATGGCGACCTACGAGCAGGTGTGGGCGCTGACCCGGTCGCTGCTCGACGGGCTCACGGCGGCCGAGCGTGACGGCGCCCTCGACGCCAACGCGCGCCGCGTCTACGGGCTTCCCGCCGGGCCGTCTGCCCCGTGACCGGCTCGCTGCAGGAGGCGATCGCGGCGCGCGCCGACGTGGTGCGGCGCGTCGCGGACTTCGTCTACGGGCACCCTGAGGCCTCACACGCCGAGCGCGAGTGCGCTGCCTACCTCACTGCACTGTTCGAGGCAGAAGGCTTCGCGGTCGAACGAGGAGCCGGCGGCATGGAGACGGCCTTCGTCGCGCGCTCCGGCGGCGAGGGCCCCTGCGTCGGGCTGATCGCGGTCTACGACGCGGTGACCGCCCTCGATGCCGACGGCCGGCAGGTCGCCGTGCACTCCTGCGGCCACGGTTCGATCACGGGCGGCGTCGCCGGAGCGGCGCTCGCCGCGGCCGACCTCGGGCGCGCGGTCGCGGTCGTCGGGCTGCCTGCCGACGAGCTGCACGCCGAGGGCGTGCGGCGCCGCGGCGGCGGGAAGGAACGCTCGGTCGCGGCCGGGATCTGGGACGGCATCGACGCCGCGCTGTACGCCCACCCCGAGTTCATCGACACGGTGTCGCAGGCCTCGCTCTGGGGTCGCCACCTCGAGGTCGTGGTGGACGGGCGGCGGTCGCTCGGACAGGGCTCGCCGCAGGCCGTTCTCGACGCGCTCACCACCGTCTCGGCGGCGGGACGAGAGCATCCCGGTCAGGTGATGCTCGAGCGTCTGCTCCTCGACGGCGACGTCGAGGAGGGCGCCCGCATGCGGCTCGAAGCGAGCTTCCTCGTCTTCGCCGACGGCGAGGAGTTGCTCGAGGAGCGCAGCGAGGGGCTCCGGTCGGCGGTGCCTGGCGGGAGGTGGTCGGTGTTGCGCACGATTCCCGCCATCGAGCCCGATGCGCGAGTCACCGCGGCAGTCGCCGCGGCGTTCGAGGCCGCGGGACGCGACTTCGTCGCCGACCCGCCGCCGCTTCCCTTCGCCACGGACTTCGGCGCCGTCTCTCGGGCGCTGCCCTCGGCGCTGATCGGCGTGGGCAGGCCCGGCGGCTGGGCCTTCCACACCGAGGAGGGCGCCGAGCAGTTCCAGGGGCCGGACGGGGTGCGCGCCGCGCTCGACATCGCCGACGTGCTCACCCGTGCCGTGGTCGAGCTCGGCTCGTGAGCTCCTCGGCGGCTCGCTGATTCGGCGCAGCCGTCTCGTCCGGCGCCGCTCGGCGCCGGCCCGCATGTCGGCGCCGGCGGCTCAGCCCGGCGGTGCCTCGCCTGCCGCAGTCATATCGGCCTCGAGCTGGGCGAGAGCGCGGTCGGCGTCGGCGAGGTCTGCCGAGGCCCGGCCGAGGACCTGCTGGGCCTGTGCCTCGTCCTCCTGCGCGTCGGCGAGGTCGTGATGCCGTTTGTGCGTGTCGGCGGCCTGCGCGATCACCCTCGCCTGGATGGCGTCGCCCATCGCGTCGTCCTCGTCCCGGTCGATCTCGCCGACGATCGCTGCTGCCTCGGCGGCGGGCGCTGAGCCCGGCACGCGAGCCGCGATGAGCGCGGCGTCGCGTTCGGCCCGCGCCTCGTCCTCGGCGATCGCCCCCTCCTCGCCCTCGACGACGCCAGCCGCCATTCCCGCCTCGGCCGCCGGCACGCCGGCGACGACCCGATCGGTGTGCGCCTGGGTCACCCGGGCGGCCGTGCGGAACGGCGCTCCGGTCCAACCCGGCTGCTGCGCCAGGCCGCTCCCGATCATCCCGGCCTCGTCGGCGGCGAGCTGCGCGTCGAGCTGGGCCTGGGCGGCGGCAAGGGCCTGCTCGGCCTGAGGTGTGCGCGCCCCGCCGGAGGCCGTCGCGCCGGGTGCCACGCCGCCGGGTGCGGCACCGCTCGCCGCGGTGCCACCGGCAGCAGCAGCGACACCCGGGGCGGCAACGCCGCCGGCGAACGCCGTCCCGCGGCCGAGCGCGCCGAGCGTGGCCGAGTCGTCGACGATGTCGTCGCCTGCTCCCTCGAGGTCCCCCGCGCCGCCCTGCTCGTCGCTCATCGCCACCGATGATACCGCCCGACCCGTGCTCGGCGAGGCAGGACATGCATGTCAGGTGCACGATGGCGCGTCTGTGCCACCACCTGTGCCCGCCGTCCGGCGAAAGCTGAGCCGGCGGCGAGGGCGTCGCGACGTGGCGGACGCGAGCGCTGCCTCGCCGCGGCGGTCAGGCGGAGGCGGGCTGGTCGCCGCGGAAGGTGCGCCGGTATTCGCTCGGCGCGACGCCGACGACGCGGCTGAAGTGCTGGCGCAGGTTGGGCGCCGTGCCGAACCCCGAACGCGGCGGCGACGCGTTCGATCGGCTCGTCTGTGGACTCGAGCAGGTGCTGGGCGCGCCGCACTCGCTGCTGGAGCAGCCACTGCAGCGGGCTCGTGCCTGTCGCGTCGTGGAAGCGTCGCACGAGCGTGCGCACGCTGACGTGCGCCTCGCGCGCCAGATCGGCCAGGCTGACCTGCTCGTCGAGGTGGGCGATCGCCCAGTCAAGGGCCGGTGCCAGCGCGTCGGGCTCTTCGTCGGGAAGGGGGAGGGCGACGAACTGCGCCTGGCCACCATTGCGGTGCGGGGGGACCACCATGTCGCGTGCCACCGCGTTGGCGACCTCGACGCCGAAGTCGCGACGCACGAGGTGCAAGCACAGGTCGATGCCGGCCGCCGTGCCCGCCGAGGTGAAGATCCGACCGTCCTCCACATAGAGGACGCCCGGGTCGACGCGCACCTTCGGCCAGCGCGCCGCGAGCTCGGCTGCTGCGGTCCAGTGCGTCGTCGCCCGGCGGCCGTCGAGCAGGCCGGCGGCGGCGACGGCGAACGCGCCGGTGCAGATGGAAGCGATGCGCGCGCCGCGGTCGTGGGCGACCCGCAACGCCTCGATCAACGCGCCGTGCCGCTCGATGTCCCGACCGGCGGCCGGCACGACGACCGTGTCGGCGCTGACGAGGTCGTCGATCGTGCCCCCGCCCTCGAGGACCAGACCGCCCTCGATGCGCAACGGCCCGGGCTCGGCCGCGCACATCGCGTACTGGTACCAGTCCGGAGTGAGCTCGGAGCGGTCGATGCCGAAGACCTCGTGGGCGACCGCCAGCTCGAACAACGACGTCCCGTCGACGACGGCGACGGCGACGGCGACGCGTGGCATGGCCCGATCATATCGCACATTGTCAAAAGTGCCACTCGTCGGCGCGCTCGGAGGGGCGCACGCTCCAGGCGGAGGTGGTGGTCATGCCGGTCCTGGATCCCATGTCGATGAGACAGCTCGACGCCGCCCATGCAGCGGACCTGCGGCGGTTGTACCCGCCGCGCCGCGCTGGGCGCCGCCGGCGCCCGCTGCTCGCACGGTGGCACACGCTTGCCACCTGGTTGGCTCGACTCGCTCGGTCGGGGATGCGCCCCGGCGCAGGCACGTGCCCCGTCTCGGCGACACGTGGCGGCAGCTCGTGCATCGCGCGCCCGGAGCAGGGTGGCATCGAGCCGTGGCCACCGCGCCTGGCGCCGCACGACTGCCGTTGAACCGGCGGCCGACCTCGAGAAGGGCGCGAACGCCCCGTCGCGGGCGTGCAGTCAGAGCAGCCCGGCGAGGCGGTACATCACGAGCGAGCCGGCCACGGCGACGTTGAGCGACGCCCCGCTGCCAACCATGGGGATCTCGATCACCTCGTCGAGCAGCGGCCAGGCTTCCTCGGGGATCCCGCGGTGCTCGTGTCCGAGGCAGATCACCGTGCGCTGCTGTGCGGCAAGCAAGTCGCCGAGGCTGCGCGCGTCCTCGGCGAGCTCGACGCCGACGATCCGCGAGCCCGACGCCCGCTGGTCTTCGAGCCAACGCAGCTTGCCGCCACGCACCCAGTGAACGCACGGCGGGCGCGCCAGGGTGTTGCCGACGCGCAGCGCCTCCCGGTAATGCGGCGAGTCCGGGACAGCGAGGCATGCGCCGACGGCGTCGCAGGTGCGCAACAAGGTCCCGAGGTTGGCCCGGTAGGCCACCCACAACGGCGCCGCGACGAGGTGGTCCCAGCAGAGGTGGCCGTTGCGGCGGCGGCGGTCTCGCAGCTCCGCCGGCCGGTACTTCGTGCTGCCGCTCACCGGTCGGGAGCGGGTGCGTTCCTTTCGCTCATATCGCGGCGCGCTTCGCGGTGGCGCCTGACCATCGACGGCGGTGCGGAGACCGGACCCTAGCCGATGACGGCATCGGCCTCCCAAGGTGGGCCGGCCACCGCCTGCAGCGACCGGCGCGTTGGCCACGGGAGGGAGCGGGCCCGACGCCGCCGGGGACGGTGCATCCGCCGGCGAGCGCAGCACGCTCGAATCACCTCGACGGGGTGGTCCCAGGGCGCGGCGTCCCCCGCGAGCATGACAGCAGTGATGCCCGCGCGATCGGGACGGTCGAGCGTGGCCGTCCGCGACGACGACATCCTCGGCGTCGGTCTGGGCTCGGAGCGCGCGTGCCGACGATCCAACGGCGTCGTCGTGTGCGGGCAGATCAGAGCGGAGCCGTGTAGCCATCGAACCGCGATGGCACAGCCGAGTCGGGCAAGGTGACCGTCGATGTCGTCTCGTCGGATGAATGAGAACGACGCTCAGCCTGCTGCGCCGGCCGGCGCGGCAGGCTCGCCATCCCACGGAGCGCTACGGCGCACGAAGCAAGCGGTCAGCCAGCGTTACGCCGGTTCGTCGGCCCAGCATCTCGGGACGCGCCTCCAGGCGATGGACGTCGTCAACCGGGCGATGCTGTTCGCGGCGGTCCTGCTTCTCTGGTTCTTCCCGTTCCTCATCATCGTCGAGGACCTGGCAGGGCGGAGCGCCGTCACCGGGCTCTCGAGACACCTCGGCCTCAACCACACGGCGTCCGCCGACCTGAGTCATCTGTTCTCGACGACGACCAGTGGCTCGAACGCCGTCAGCGGACCGAGCTACGTCGTCTTGCTCCTCGGCACGTTCGCCGTGGCCACCGCGCTGCAAGAGCTCTACGAGCGCGCCTTCGACATGGATCGACGACGAGGCCGCTCGGCTCTCGTGCGGGACCTGCTGAGCAAGCTCTTGTGGATCGGGACGATCGTCGCAGGCTTGTTCGCAGCTGAGTTGGTGGGGTCCGCCGTCAGGGGCGCCGGCGGGCCGGTCTTCCTCGGAGCAGCCGACTTCGTCGCACTGACTTGCTTTTGGTGGTTCACGTTGTGGCTGCTGCTGTCAGTCGCGTCCGCTGGCGGAAGCTCTTGCCGTCAGCGGTGGCCACGGCGCTCTTCTGGATCGGCATGGAGGTCGTGTTCTCGTTCGTGTTCTCGAGCACCATCATCTCCGACTTCAACAAGGACGGTCCGATCGGGGATGTGTTCGCGCTGTTGACCTGGCTCATTGCCATCGGTGTCGTGATCATTCTCGGCGCGGTTGCAGGGATCGTCTGGGACGAGCGCCACCTCTCGCTCCTCGCGCCCGCCAGGGCGCTGATGGCGCGCGTGCCCCCCGCCGTCCGACACGGAACCGGGACCGGCCTCGACGGATCGGACGCCGAGACGATCGCTGCGGCGCCGGCGGACCCTGCAGCGGATGGGCGTCCCTGACCCGGAGGTCGTGCCCGCCAGCGGGAAGGGCATAGGTCGTGAGGCGAGTCGACCCGCCCAATCCGGTCCTGACAGCGCCGTGATGCTTGCTCAGGCTCCGATCTGGCGACGCGAACGGCGGCGCATGCTCACCATGCCGATGCCGAAGAGAGCGGCGGCGCCGACGGGAAGGGCGTCATTGAACGGAGCCTCGGGAAGCACCGGCCCCGAGCAACCGACCACGAGCGTGCTCGTCCCCGCCCCGAGACGCAGGAGTCGTCTTCGGACGGGCCGCTGACGAGCGAGATGTCGCCATTGCGGCCGACGACCCAGTCGAAGGAACCGTGCTGGCCCGAGGCGAAGCCATACTGACCGGGCAGCAACGACAGATGCTGGACGACCGACTGGTCCATGTTGTCGATGAAGATGTAGTCGAGGTTGAACTGGCCGGCTCCGAGCAGGGTGGCGTCGATGGTGATCGGGCAGCCGTCGAGCGTGACCGACGTCGTCCCGGCGCCGCTGGCGCACAGCGCCAGGGACGAGTCGTAGGTGACGTCGCCGGTCGACGCGTCGACGTTGAAGGTGAAGTCGGCGACCACGCCACTGCCCACCTGCAGCCCGTACCCCTGGCCGGCCGAGAGCGGGAGAAGCGTCAGGCTATAGGTGGTGTTGCTTGGATGCAGCCCCGGAGGGCCGAACCAGGTCCAGACGTACGAGGTCGTCGACAGCGGTCGCGGATCGAAGGTGATCGGGAATCCGTTGATCGTCAGCGTGTTGCCCGAGGCGCTCTCGCAGGGTTCGCTGGCCGCGTCGAGCGTGACGTCACCGGTGGCGGTGTCGATGCCGAAGGTGCAGGCCGAGACGAGGCCCGAACCGGGCTGGTAGGTGTAACTGCCGGCTTCGAGCGGCACCAGACGCAGCGTCTGGACCGAGCTGGTGGGAAAGGCGGTGCCGGACCAGAGCGGCGAGAGCTCCGTGATCGTGCCCGAGATGGGCGTGGCGTCGATGTCGACCGCGTAGCCGGTGACCTCGAGCGCGCTCGTGCCGCGGCTCGAGGGGTCGATGAAGCCGTCGCACGAGGCGGGATAGGACCAGTCCCCGCTGGCGTCCACGGATAAGGCGCAGTCCATGACGATGCCGGAGCCGGGTTGGATGATGTAGTCGGCACTCGCGTCGAGGGTGATCGTCTGCACGGACGTCGCCGCGAACTCACCGGGACAGCTCGGCGGTCCGACGCAGTCGCCGGGGCCGACAGGTCCCGGGTTGGGGCCGGCCGTCTCGGCCAAGTAGAAATGCGTGAGCGACGTGCCCGTGAGGTCGATGGTGACGGTCGTGGTCGTCGCAGAGGCCGATTGCACGGCGAACATCGCCGACCCGAAGACCAGCGACACAACAGCCGCGACGACTGCGCCAGCCCGGCTCCACATCCGACCCCCAGCCACGTTCGCCTCCCTGGGCTCGAGACGGAGCCAGGCCCTCACTGAGAGTAGGGCCGATCGCAACGAAAGGTCAAGTGGTATATCCACGAGCAGTGTGAACACTCACCCGGGTCTGGGTGGTCATCGTCAAGGTGGGCGCCGCTCCGCCAGCCTCAGGTCAGAGGCCCGACGAGCGAGGCGTTCTGAGCCGAGGACGGCGTCGTGAAGCGGTTCTGGCGCACCATTGCGCCGACCGGTACGACCGACCGCTGCGAGTAGGAGGCGACGGGTCCGGTGAGCTCGACGACGACCTGCTGGCGGAGGTCCGACGACGAGGCACCGACGGCGAAGCAGAACGTGCCGGGCTCGACCACAAAGCGCATGGCTTCGTCGTAGAACGCGAGCCGGCTCGGGTGGACGTCGAAGGTCACGCGTGCCGCTTCGCCAGGGGAAAGGCGCACCCGCGTGAAGCCGATGAGCGAAGCATGCGGTCTGGCGACCGAGGCGACCAGGTCCGACGCGTAGAGCTGCACGACCTCCTCGCCCTCGCGATCCCCGGTGTTCGTCAGCGTCAGCTGGACCGAGAGGGGCGTCGAGGTGTCACGGGCGTCGACGATGAGGTCCGAGTAGCCGAAGGTGGTGTACCCGATGCCGTGTCCGAAGCTGAACAGGGGCGTGTGAGGGCTGTCGGTGTAGTCGTCGTAGAAGACCGAATGGGCCCCGCCGGAGCGGTGGCTGTTGTAGAGCGGGACCTGCCCGGTCGCACGCGGCAGGGTCACCGCTAGCCTCCCCGCCGGCTCCGCCCGCCCGACGAGGACGTCGGCGAGTGCGTTGCCCCCTTGCTCCCCGAGCGGCCAGGCGACGAGGAGTGCCTGCACCTGGCTGGCCGGCTCGGTGAGCACGTGTGCCCGCCCGCTCATCACGACGAGCACAGTCGGAGTGCCCGTGGCGGCCACAGCCTCGACGAGCTCCTCCTGCACCCCCGTCAGCCGTAGGTCGGTGGCATCGCGCGCCTCGCCCACCGTCGCAGTCTCGGTCAGACCGGAGCGGCCCCCGACGACCACGACGGCGACGTCGGCCCGGGCGGCCGCGGCGACGGCGAGCGGGATGCCGGAGCGGTCGTCGCCGCGCACGTCGCACCCCTTCGTGTAGACGACTTCGACGCCGGGCCCCAGTGCGGCCCTCAGTCCGGCCAGCGGCGTGACGTGCTCGGTGTAGTACTCCCCGGGCTCGAACAGCCCCGTGCCGCTCGGGAGGTGGATGAGATCGGGGGGGCCACCTGCGCTCCCATCGACGGAGGCGCCCGCAGCCGGCGTCGTGCCCGCGGCTCCGTCGGAGCCGGCGCTCGTCGTAGCCGGAGCTGCTGCCACCGGTACCTCGGCGGCAGCTGTGTCATGCTCGAGGAAGAGCTCCTGATGCGCGGGGTAGTGGTAGTCGCCTTGCAGCAAGCGGCGGTCGTCGGCCGCGGGACCGATCACCGCCACGCGCGACAGCTTTCCGCCCAACGGCAGCACTCCGTCGTTGGTGAGCAGGACGATGCCCCGCGTGGCTGCCCGTCGTGCCGAGCGCGGCGTTGCTCGGGTCGGAGAAGACGGCTCGTACCTTGCCGACATCGACGTACGGGGACTCGAACAGGCCGAGGCGAATCTTGGCCGTCAGGACACGCCGGACCGCGGTGTCGACCACGGCCATGGGAACCTTGCCGGTGCTCACTGCCTGCTCGAGCGGCTCGCCGTAGCAGTCGTGCACGGGAAGCTCGAGGTCGAGGCCGGCCGTGATCGCCCTGGCCGCAGCTTCCGAACGGTCGGCGGCCACCCGGTGATAGCTCATCAGCAGGGCGACGGCGAAGTAGTCGGCGACGACCATCCCGTCGAAGCCGAGCTCGTCGCGCAGGAGGTGCGTCAGAATCTCCGCCGAGCCGCTCCCGGGGAGACCGTCGACGCAGCTGTAGGAGCTCATCACCGTCGCAAGTCCGGCGTCGCGGATGGCCGCGGCGAAGGGCTCCGCGTAGACCTCCCGCAGCTCCCTCTGCCCGACCTGAACGGGGGCGTGGTTGCGCCCGCCCTCCGACAGCCCGTGCGCGAGGAAGTGCTTGCCGGTGGCGAGGACGCCGCGGGACAGGTCGTCGCCCTGCATCCCTCGCACATAGGCCGTACCGAGCGTGCCGGCGAGCACCGGATCCTCGCCGTACGTCTCTTCCACGCGCCCCCAACGTGGGTCGCGGGCGACGTCGAGCACCGGTGCCAGGCTGTGCCGGGCGCCCACCGCGAGCAGCTGCCGCGCGTATCGTGCTCGCGACCTCGTGCACCAGCTCCGGGTCCCAGCTGCAACCGAGGGCAAGCGCCTGCGGGAAGACGGTCGCGCCGCGGGCGCAGTATCCAGCAACTGACTCCTCGTGCACCATCACCGGGATGCCGAGCCGTGTCCGCTCGATCACGAGCCGCTGGATCTGGTTGAGCAGCTCGGCACTCTGTTCCGGCTCGAGCCCGGTCGTCGCGCCGATGCGGGTCACCTGGCCGATGCCGTGGGGGATCACCGCCAGGGCCGCTTCCTCGTCGAAGCGCTGGTCCGTGATCAGCTCCGCGAAGGCCACGGCCCCGAGCTGCGCCAGCTTCTCGTTGAGATCCATGCGACCGATGAGGTCGCTGACGCGTTCCTCCGCGCCAAGCGCGGCATCCGCGTAGGGGAGGATGGTCATCGGCTCACCTCGGCGTTAGATGCGGGCAGGTCGGTCGGGCCAGGGCAGTCGATAGTGCCCTCGGCGACGTTCTCGGATGACGTGGTCAGCCTCTCGGGACGGAGCGGGCCGAACGGAGATCGGGATGCATCAGCGAAGAGCGAATCCGCCGATGCCTTTTACGAACTGGCGTCGCAGACCGATGTACAGGATCAACAGGGGCAGCGCCGAGAACACGACTACCGCCATGACGACCGGCACGTTCAAGGCGTACGCCGTATTCGACCCGAAGCGGTACATTCCCAGCGGGAGCACCATGTCATTGTTGGATTGGGTGATGATCAGGGGCAGCAGGAAGTTGTTCCACGCCCCGAGGCCGGCGTAGATGCTGACAACAGCCAGCACCGGTCGAGCCATGGGAAAGACCAGGCGTGTGAACGTCGTCCACGAGCCTGCACCGTCGACGGCCATGGCGTCGAAGAGCAAGCGTGGTATCAAGCGGAGGTAGTTGACCATCAAGAGCACGGCCACGGGGATGAGCGATGCGGCGGTCACCAGCACCAACCCGTAGAGCGTGTCGTAGATGTGGATCTTGATGGTGATGAAGTAGAGCGGTATGACGATCGCCTGGATGGGGATGGCGATCCCAAACAAGATGACCCGGAACGACACGGCGCTGAAACGAGATCCTCGGCGGACGATCCTGTAGGAGGCGACGAGCGACAGCGTCACGACGATGAGGATCGTGCCGGCTGCGAGCTCGATGCTGTTGCGGAACAAGGTCCCGATCCCGGAACCGTGGAACATGATCGAGTACGACGAGAGACTCAAGCCACCGATCGGCAGCCAGGCGTTCGCGGACAGGTACTGGTTCGGCGTCCGGAAGCTGATGAGGACCATGTAGTAGATCGGGGCGATGACGAACACCAACCAGATCGTCCCCAGCATCCAGGCAACGAAGCGAGATGCCTTCGATCTGCCCCGGATGCCGCCGAGGGTTGCCGCGCGGTCGCGTGCCTTCGGGTGCTCGGCTCCTCGGCGGCGAGCGAGGACGGGAGCCTCCGGAGCGGTCGCTACCATACGCCCTCCTGCGTTCCCTCCATCGAGCCGAAACCGGTCAACCTGACGAGGGTGATCGCCAGAACGATGCCGATGACACCGAGGACCGTGGCGATGGCGCTGGCATAGCCGAACTCCGTTTGGGCAAAACCGATGTTGTACATGTCCATGGCGAGCACCCGAGTTGTGTCCCCGGGTCCGCCTTGGGTCAAGATGTAGATGACGTCGAAGTACGTCAGGGACCCCACCAGGACGAGCGTGGACGACGTCACGATGCTGTAGCGCAGCTGTGGAAGGGTGACGCGCCAAAAGGCTTGCCACGCACTGGCTCCGTCGACCGTGGCCGCGTCGTAGAGCTCGGCTGGGACGGCTCGACGACCGGCCTGGAAGATCAGCATGTGAAACGGGATGAACTGCCAAGCGATGATGACCACGATCGTGAAGAGCGCCAGGTCAGGGCTCCCCAGCCAGTTCTGGCTGAGGAAGCGCATGTGGAGGTGGAACCCGAGCCACACGACCCCCCGAACTGGGGGAACAGCACGTCCTCCCACATCAGGCTGAGCCCGGCGGTCGACAGCAGCAGGGGAACGAGGTAGATGGCTGCGTAGACGGCGCGGTAACGCTGGGTCCCGGCGATGAAGATGCCGAGCGCCATCGCCAGGGGCACCTGGGCCAACCAGCTCAGCCCAGCGAGCTCGAAGGTCACGATCAAGGAGTGATGGGCGACGGGGTCCGAGAAGAACGTCCTCCAGTTGGACAGGCCGGCCCATCGGATCGGCCCGGTCACGTCCCAGTTCGTGAAGCTGAGGAACAAGGCGAACACTGTCGGGATGACGATGAAAGCGCCGTAGACAGCCAGTGTCGGCGAGACGCCGAGCAGGTCGCCCAAGAGAGTGCGGCGACGCGCAGTGAGACGCTGAGGAGCCACTACGTGGTCGTCGTGGAGCAGCGCGGGAGTAGCTGCCATCGGCCTCACCTCGTCTCGAGAGGAGCCCGGCCCCACCCAGATGGTGGGTGGGGCCGGGCTCTTCGTCCTACTTCGCCACTTGCCGAAATCGCGCCCTTACTGGAGAGCGTTCATGATCTTGGCGAACTGCTGCGGCGTCTCGAGCAGGTCGAACACCTTTTCGAGGTTCGTGATCATCGGCTGCGACTTTGTCGGCCCCAACGCCTGGTCCCAGGAGTACTGGAAGTACGGCGCCTTCTGCACGGCGTTGTAGATGGGAACGAGGTACTGCTTCAACGGGGAAGACGAGAGCAGGCTTCCCGAGCCTGAGATCACTGGCACGAGCCCTTGGCTGACCTCGAACTTCGCGTACGCCTTGGTGGAGAAGATCCACGCGGCGAACTTCTCAGCGACGTAGGTCTGTGCAGCCGTGATGTGCGCTGCCAAGCCGGCGTAGGTGGTCGTGTTGCCTTCCAGGTCGGCAGGGTTGCCCTTTCCGCCCGGCACGCCCGGGAAGAAACCGATGCCCATCTGGCCGGTGCCTACCCACCCCGGGTAGTAACCCTGCATGAAGCCGATGTCCCAGTCGCCCATCAGCTGCATCGCAGCGACTCCGTTGTGGATCAGCGCGTCGGTGAACCCGGTCCCCCAGTCGATCGAGTCGTAGCCCTGCTCGAATGCGTTGTCCTTGACCAGGGCCTGGATGTCGTTCAGGGCACCGATGATGGCAGGGTTCGACCATGCCCCCTTCACGTTGTCCTGGATGTTCAGGAACACCTGCGGGCCGCCTTCCCGGTCGGTGAAGTACTCGAGGTACATCAGGCCCGGCCATCCTTCGTTGTTGCCTAGCGCGATGGCGGTCACGTTCTGCTTCGCCAGCGTCTTGACGTCGTTGATGAGCTGGGTCGTCGTCGACGGGAATGAGAGGTGGTACCTCGCCATCAGCGCCTTGTTGTAGAAGAAGAACACCGGCTGCGTACCCGCAAGCGGTATCCCGTAGAGCTCCTTGTTGAAGGTCACCGCACCCAGGCTGGAAGGCACGAAATCACTTGCCCAGGAGGGTTGGCCGGCGTCGCTCTCTCCCGGATCGGCGAAGGGCTGCACCGACTTGGAGTCGATGAACTGGAGCAACCGGCCACCACCCCAGGTGGTGAACAGTGCCGGCGGGTTGCTGCCAGCGAGGGCCGCGAGGACCTTCGGGTTGTAGGCGTTGTTGCTCGGCTGAATCTCGACGTTGACGGTGTCGCCGGGATTGGCTTTGTCGAACGCTGCTGCTTGCGCTACCCAGTAGTTGTTGAGCGGCGTGCCGTTGGACAGCAGCCAGGCGTTGATCGTGGCTGTCGGCGCGGACGAGCTTCGCGCCGACAAAGCTGCCGACGACGGCATCGCCAAGGTCAAGGTGGCGGCGGCGCTAACCGACAGGCCAGCCGCCACAAGGGCTACCCGGCGCGAAAGCCGAGGTCGCTTCAGTGATGATCGGGCCACTCTGTTCTCCCCTTCTTGTGCCCCAGTGGGGGCGAGCCGAACGCTGATCACGTTGCGGTGACGATTCCCCGAAACATTTCGTTGCTACCTTGTGATGTCGGTGGGATGGTTTGTCGAAGGCCGCGGCTTGCACGATCGAGCACCCATCTCGACCTGCTGTCGTCCGGTGAACGCCGCCGGTAGCGGGTAACAAATCGGAGTGCCGAAGCACGAGAGGCAGACGAGACTGTCAAGGGCGGCGTTGTCGCCCGAGTTGATCGTGGAACGTGTTCGGTGCCAAGCCGCCCCTCAGAGCGGCCACTCCGCGACGCGGCTCGAACGAGGCTCATGTCATCTGGTTCCCCCCTTCTCCTCGCCCTACCCCGGTGATCAGCGGACTCGCGATCACCTGTCGTGATGGGCTCGGCGAACGCCTCCCACGCTCCCCCAGCGCGACGGCTACCTGACCGAAACAGTTCGATCAATTCAGTTAGATGCTGCGAGGGCAACGTACACCCGGGTTGTCATCGGGTCAAGGGGCTCCGGGGAGCCGCCGCGGGCTGCTTTTCCGAGAGCAAGGCTGCGCGCCGGCTGTACGCGCCGAGTCGGAACGGTCCGACCTCGACCGAGGTCGGTCGAGGTGGGGAGCACCGCTGGAGCCGCTCCTGGGGAGATCTAGCTACGAAGCCGGGCCGAAACTTACCGCTATCATCTGCCGTGCCATGACCACCACCCGCAACCGTGCCCAGGTCGTCGCGCACAAGATCCACGGCGGCGCGCCGTCGGCGGGAGGGGCGCGAGGTGCGGAGCAGCGCGTCGTGCGCGCCCGCACACGCGTGACGATCGCGCAGATCGCGCAGGAGAGCGGGCTGTCGACCGCGACCATCTCGAAGGTTCTCAACGGCAAGCCCGACGTCGCGGCGAGCACTCGCAAGCTCGTCGAAGAGCTTCTCTTCAGCTCCGGGTACCGCAAGCCGGGCAGGGGAGATGCTCCCGCTCTGATCGACGTCGTCTTCAACGATTTCGACAGTCCGTGGGCGATCGAGATCGTGCGCGGGGCCGCCGCCGCTGCGCAGGCCGAGGGCCTCACGGTCGCCTTGACAGCGTTGTCGGAGGGAGACGAGCGCCGGGTATGGTTCGACCACATCACCTCCCGAGGGACGCGCGGGATCATCCTCCTGCTGTCGCAGCTGACGGAGCGCCAGAGGGGGGATCTGCGCGCCCGCGGCCTGCCCTTCGTCGTGATCGACCCGACCGCCGAGCCCGGCCCGGAAGTGAGCTCGGTGGGCGCCACGAACTGGTCAGGCGGTCTGGCGGCGACCAAACACCTGATCGACCTCGGGCACCGGCGGGTCGGGACGATCGCCGGCCCGCTGGAGCTGCTCTGCAGCCGGGCGCGCCTCGACGGCTACCGAGGCGCCCTGGAGCGGGCCGGCCTCCTGCTCGACGAGCAGCTCGTGCGACCGGGCGACTTCCGTGTCAAGGCCGGATACGAGCAGGCGAGGGCACTTTTCGACCTGGAGGATCGCCCGACAGCGATCTTTGCCGGGAGCGACTTGTCAGCCCTCGGCGTGCTACGAGCCGCTCGGGAGGCGGGTCTTCGCGTGCCCGAGGACCTGAGCGTCGTGGGTTTCGACGACATCCCGCTCGCCGAGTGGAGCACTCCTTCGCTGACGACGGTGCGCCAGCCGCTGACCGAGATGGCCGCGGTCGCCGTGCGCATTCTGCTCGAGAGCGCCGAACGCGGAGAGTCGCCGATGCGTCGCGTCGAGCTCGCCACCGACCTCGTTGTGCGCGAGAGCACGGCTCCCCCGGGTGGAGGCTGAACCGGCGGCCGGCGACCAGCTGCGCCGAGGGGCTACAACGACTCGAGGTATCGCTTGCTCGCCAGCGCGGTCGCTTTCGCAGGCTCGAGCGCCGCGTCGGACCCGTCGAGCTCGACCATCAACCAGCCCGAATACTCCTCGCCGAGCGCGTCGAGGATCGAGGCGATGTCGACGACCCCCCGGCCCAGTGGCACGTAATCGAGCCAGCCGGTGCGATCGACCTCCACGCCGCCCTGGACGATCGGCGTGCCGCCGATGTAGTCCTTGAGATGGATGTGACCGACGAGCGGTGCATAGTCACGAACCACCTCGACCGGGTCCGCTCCCCCCTTGGCGATCTGACCGGTGTCCGGGGCCATCCGGACGACGGCCGGGTCGACGCTGTCCATGACGCGCGCGATCTCCTCGCGGGTCTCGACAGGAGTGCCCGTGTGCGGGTGGAAGCATGCGACGACGCCGGTGTCGGCGCAGAGCCGCGCGATCTCGTCGATCATCGTGCAGACATGGCGGTAGTCGTCGCTGCCGTAGCGCTCGCGGCGGCTGGCGGTCGGGCCCACCACGACCACGTCGCCGCTCAGCTGTGCCACTTGCTCGGCCCACCTCGTCATCGAGCGAAGGTCATCGTCCCGTTGGGCCGGATCCACAAGAGACACCGAGCAGTAGGCGGCCGCCAGTTGGAGCCCGGCACGCTGAAGGTCGTCTCGCAGGGCGCCCACGCCACCCGGATAGGCGTCGATGACGAAGCCGAAGAGCTCGATGCCCTGATAACCGAGCTCCGCGAGCTCCCCGATCGCCTGCTTCGCCCCGTCCGGTGTGAACGGCCAGGTGATTCCCGTGTGGCCGAGCTTGCCGAGCTTCATGGGTTCCCCTCGCGTCGAGCCGGCGCGTCGCCAGTCGCCGGACAGAACCGTACTTGCCGGGCTGCAACTGTGAGATGCGTCATGGGATCGGATGTTGCACTCAAAGTTTGGCCAAGACTATACGAACCGTGCTGGACGACGAGATCCGAGGACGGAAGATGACAGCACCGACCACGCGGGATGAGACAGGACTCGGCGAGATCGTCAGGACGATGCGCGTCGGGTACACCGCTGCGATGTACGCCGTTCCGGGCGATGTCCCACCGGAGGGTCGCGGCGACTGGCAGCTTCGGCGCGCGGCCGAGCTCGGGTGTACGGCTCTGCAGCTCCCCCCGCAGGAGGTGCCCGGGGACGAGCGGGGCGCGCGGCGCTGCGAGAGCTCGCCGCCGAGCTCGACGTCGAGCTCGAGGGAAATGCTCCGTCGCTGTTCAGCCCACTCGGGACCGACCCTGCGCAGAGCCGATCGGAGCTGTACGAGGAGCTCGAGGTTGCAAAGCAGGTCGGCATGACCGTCGTGCGCGCCGGATACGGCCGCCTCGACCTCGAGACGAGCCGCTACGCGAGGGGAACCGACGCGGTCAAGATTCAGCTCGAGCACATCGGCGCCTGCCTCGGCGAGGCCGCGAAGGTCGCCGCCGAGGTCGGCATCTACGTCGCAGTCGAGAACCACTGCGACTTCACCGGTCGCGAGCTGGCCGGAGTGCTCGCCGAGACCTGCACCGAATGGATCGGCGCAGCGCTCGACACAGCGAACGGCTTCACCGTCTACTGCGACCCGAACGAGGACGTCGAGGCGCTCGCTCCTTTCGCCTTCACCACGCACATGAAGGACATGCGGATGGAGATGAGTCCGCTTCGCGGGCTCATCCCTCTCGTTCCCCGGGGCTGCCCGCTCGGCGAGGGACACGTCGACCTGCCACGTGCCGTCAGGTTGCTCGCGCAGCACAGCCCGCACGCTCGCGGCCTGCACCTCATCGTCGAGGCCGGGTGGGAGACCTTCGACCCGGGGGCGCCCGGCGCGGCCGACCTCAAGCGCTCACTGCTGGAACATGGCGTTCGCTACCTCGACACGCTGATCAGCGTGATCGGAGGCGATCACTGATGGCGAGGATTCTCGTGACCGGTGACAGCGGACGCTTGGGCGGCTACGTCACGCCCCGGCTGCTGCAAGACGGCCACGAGGTCACAGGCTTCGACACCGCCGAGCGTCCGGATGCCGCCACGGAGGCGGCCTTCATCAAGGGCGATCTGACCTCGCTCGAGGATTGCCTTCGTGCCCTCGCCTACGCCCAGGCTGACGCGGTCGTCCACCTCGGAGCGCTACCCGGTCCGCGAGAGATGGTCAAGGGCCGCCCGCGCTGGACCAACCGGCAGGTCGCCCCGGAGGACGAGACGATGCGCGTCAACACGATGGGGACCTACTACCTCCTCGATGCGGCGCGCCGCCTCGGCTTCGTCAAGCGGGTGATCTTTGCATCGAGCTTCTACACCCTCGGGCTCGGCAATCGGATCAGCGACGAGCCCTTCGTCGTCGAGTACTTGCCGATCGACGAGGACCACCCGCTGCGGCCCGAGGACTCCTACGGGCTGTCGAAGGTCCTCGGTGAGGAGATGCTCCGGGCGTACGCGAGGGCGTACGGGATCACTGCCGTCGCGTTCCGGCTCATGGGTGTGCACTATCCGGACAATCCGAACAGCACGCACCGGTTCGGCGTGAGGCCCGAGTCCCAGCCCGGGCACGTCGGCGGTCCGATCGGCACGACCTATCAGTACGTCGATGCCCGGGACGTTGCGAGCGCGTGTGCTCGTGCGGTCGACGCCGAGGGTCTCGATGAGTTCGAGGCCTTCTACCTGGCGACCGACACGGTCTACTCCGAGAGTACCCAGAGCCTCGTCGCACGCGTCTGGCCCGACCTTTCCGGGATGGCCGCGGGAATCGAGGGCTCCGACGGGATCGTCAGCGACGCCAAGGCACGAAAGAAGTTGGGGTACCAACCTCAGTACTCCTGGCGTCGGACGGGGCCAGGCAGGGAGGAACAGTGACCGCGCGCCGAGAGTCCCGGCTTTGGTATCGCAGGGCCGCCCGGGAGTGGTACGAGGCGCTCCCCGTCGGCAACGGCACCCTCGGAGCCATGCTGTGGGGTGATCCGTGGCGGGAGACGGCCGACCTGAACATCGACACACTTTGGTCGGGCCGTCCCCGTCAGGCCCGCTGCGACGATGCTCCAACCGTGCTGGCGGAGTTGCGTGCCGCCGTCCTCGAGCGGCGCGACTACCGGGAAGCCGACAGGCTGGTCCTCGGTCTGCAGGGTCCGTTCAACGAGGCCTACCAGCCTCTCGGGCGCCTGACGGTCGACCTCGACGTCTCGGGCGAGACGCGAGGCTACGAGCGGTCGCTCGACCTCGTGCAGGGCGTCGCGTCGGTCCGATTCGAGGTCGACGGCACCGTGTACCAGCGAGAGGCGTTCGCCTCTGCCCCCGACCGAGCCTTCGTGATGCGCCTGGCGGCCCGGGGCGCAGGAAAGCTGAACCTGACGATCGAGCTGGCAACGGTCCACCCGAGCGAACGGTCCCAGGATGACGACGACACGATCTGGTTGACCGGCAGAGCGCCCCTCCACGTCGTGCCGCACTACTGGGACGAGGAGCCGGCCGTCGTCTATGACCGCACAGCGGGTGTGCACTTCGCCGCGGGTCTGTCCGTGCGGGCGTCGGGCGGACGGGCGCGGCGAGCAGGCGACGGCTCGGTGCGGGTCGAGGGTGCTGACGCAGTGATCCTGCGGTTGGCTGCCGCCACGGCGTACGCGGGCTACGGAGAACCCCTGATCGACGATACCCTCACGCTCCGCCACGCTTGCAAGAGCGCGCTCGCTCCTCTGCTCGGCGAGCCGTACGAAGCCATTCGCTCGAAGCATGCACAGGAGCACGAGGCGCTGATGAGCCGGTGCTGGTTGGAGCTGGGCTCAGCCGGCCAAGACGGGCTGCCGACAGACGAGCGGCTTCTCGCGTTGCGCGCCGGGGGCGACGATGCTGGGCTCTTCGCCTTGTTCTTCCACTACGGCCGCTACCTGTTGCTGGCGAGCTCTCGACCCGGAACACAGCCGGCCAATCTGCAGGGCATCTGGAACGACCAGGTGCGACCGCCATGGAGCTCGAACTGGACCACCAACATCAACACCCAGATGAATTACTGGCCAGCGGAGCCGACGAACCTCGCCGAGTGCCACGAACCGCTCATGGCACTGGTGGAAGACCTCTCCCAGGCGGGTATCAGCACCGCGAGCGGCTTCTACGGGTGCAGGGGTTGGACCGCGCACCACAACGTGGACCTCTGGCGCTCCACCTGGCCGACCGGCGACCGGCGGGCCCATCCCTATTGGGTGAATTGGCAGATGGGTGGCGCTTGGCTGTGCCAGCACCTCTGGGAGCACTACGCATTCTCCGAGGACCGTGCGTTCTTGGAGCGAGCGTATCCGGCAATGCGCGAGGCGGCGGTGTTCCTGCTGGACTACTTGGTCGAAGACCCCGCAGGGAAACTGGTCACGTGCCCGTCGACCTCGCCCGAGAACTCCTTCCTGACGGCGAGCGGCGAGTCGGCCGCGGTCAGCGCGGCGTCGACGATGGACATCTGGTTGACCAAGGATCTCTTCCGGCACTGCATCACCGCCTCCGAGATCCTCGGCTGCGACGAGGAGCTGCGCGCCGAGCTGGCGACCGCGCTGGCGCGGCTGCGCGCGCCTCGAGTGACGGCCGCCGGCCGCCTGCAGGAATGGTGGGAGGACTTCGGCGAGGAGGAGCCGGGGCACCGGCACCTCTCCCACCTGTTCTGCCTCTATCCGGGTGACGAGGTGACGCCGAGGTCGGCGCCGGAGCTCGCCGCGGCGGCGCGGCGCTCCCTCGAGCACCGGTTGGCCCACGGCGGCGGCGAGCCTGGCTGGAGCCGGGCGTGGGTGGTCGGGCTGTGGGCGAGGCTGCTCGAGGGCGACCTCGCCTGGCAGTACCTGCAAGCGCTCCTGCGCCAGTCCGTCGCGGACAACCTCTTCAATCTCCCTTTGCCCGGATTGTTCCAGATCGACGCGAACCTGGGGGAACAGCCGCCATCGCGGAGATGCTGTTGCAGAGCCACGAAGGCGTCGTCGACTTGCTCCCCGCGTTGCCGCGGGCGTGGCCCGACGGGCAGGTGTCCGGGCTGCGCGCACGAGGAGGGCTGACCGTCGCAATCGCATGGAGCGCAGGTCGGCTGACCGAGGCCCGTCTCGAGCTGCCGAGCGCCCGAGTGGTGAGGGTGCGCTGTGCCGGCTCGCTGCGGCTCGCGCCGGACGCCCCGTGCGGCGCCACCCTCTCGCCGGCCGGGGAACCTGGACAGGTCGCTCTCGACGCCCCTGCCGCCGGGCTGTACACGCTGCGGGCGGAGAGCTCGTGAGCGCTCCGCCGGGCGGGTGAACCGGCTCCGATCGACGCCGGTGCGACCTCCGCCTCGACGAGCCGAGAAGGAGCGCGCCGGCGGGGTCAGGCGCAGCCGGAGGCCCTAGGGCCGGTGCGGCCACGCCGGTCCCAACCTGGACTGCACTGCCGACCGCCAGTGCGTCACGGACGTCCGTGACCGGACCTGAGAAGAAGCAGGACTCATGCCGACATCGCTTCGATATGGAGACCACCGACGTTATCCGACCCCCCGGAAGCCTCGCGGATCTCACCGGCCCGGTCGCTGGCAGGATCGAGCTGCCGGTGACGATCGACTGGGAACCGCGTCGCTCGTACGATATGAGCGTCGAGGCGGACCGCAGGATCCTCTACGAGCGCACGCTGCGAGAAGCCGCTTCGAGCGATGAGCTCTGCCGCTACCTAGATTTAGATGCTCGGCACGGCGTTCACCGCCCACGTCTGCTGGGACCACGGGGCTCGGACTGACTGGAGCGCGGGCTGGTGGGGCCGGCAGGGATCGAACCTGCGACCCAGGGACTATGAGAGCGAGCAAGTTGCTCGCACGGCGACCCGCATCGTGACCTCGCGTCTCGGTGCGCCTCCTCATTCCCCCATGCCGGCGCCCCGAGTGCTGCGATCGGCGACGCGGTGAGTCGTCCCCCGACGCGAACGTTTGGGACCGCTGCTGGGACTCGCGGGGCCGTACCATGACGTTGTGGCCCGCTCGCCCAACTCGACCGTCGGTGGCCCCTGGGCGTCCGAGTCCGCCACCGCGGAGGGAGACCGATGAGCGACGAGGTCGACGAGGAGATTCGGTCGTTCTGGGATATCGACGCCGCGACCTACGACAACTCGAGCGGTCATCACCCGCGGTCCGCGACAGAGCTCGCGGCGTGGAGCGCGGCGATACGGCGTCTCCTGCCGCCGCCGCCCGCGCGGGTCCTCGACGTCGGCGCGGGGACCGGCTTCCTCACGCTCCTGTGCGCGAGGCAGGGCTACGAGGTGACCGCGCTCGACCTCGCGCCGCGCATGCTCGCCCGGCTGGCAGACAAGGCGGCCCGGTCGGATGTCACGGTGCGGACGGTCGAGGGCGACGCGTCCGCGCCGCCGATCGACGGCTTCGACGCCGTCATCGAGCGTCATGTCCTCTGGACCCTTCCCGCCCCGGCCCGCGCGCTCGACGGATGGCGCGACGCCGCCCCCACCGGGCGCCTCGTGCTCTTCGAGAGCGTGTGGGGACGTGCTGGTGGGCCGGTGGGTCAGGCCCGCTCCGCGGCCAGGGACGCGCTGCGCCGACTTCGACAAGAGCCCCCCGATCATCACAGCGAGTACGACGCGAGCCTTCGTGCCCGCCTGCCGCTCGGCGGCGGGACGACCCCCGAGAGCCTGGTGTCCCTTGTCGAGGCTTCGACCTGGGGGACCGCACGGATCGAGCGGCTACGAGACGTCGACTGGGCCGCTCGCCGGGCGCTGCCCTCGGCGATCGATCGAATCATCGGGGTTCCTCCCCGGTTCGCCGTCGTCGCAGGGTAGCCAACGGGGAGCTTCGATCGATCACGGACGGCCCGGCGTGCTTCTCGCCTGGGCCTCGGTGTTTCACTGTTCCTCGATCGTGGCGGAGATACGACCCTCCTTCACCGCGGCAGCCAGCGCGGCGTAGTCCTTCTCGTTCTGGTCGGCGTACGCCTCCGAGAACCGGACGATGGCGCGGTCGAAGGTGTCGCTGGCCCCGAGGTAGGCAGCGATCGCAATCGGATCACCCGTGCTCGCATGAGCCCGAGCCAGCGTCCAGCCGCACAGTTCGCCGTAGACCTGCAGGGCATTCGGTGGGATCGTCTCGAGATCGGCGGATCCCTTTCCGTCCCAGAGCTGGCGGATGTAGAAGTCCCCGTCGGCCTCATCTATTCCCCCCGTGATGTGCAACCAGCCGAGCAAGATATCGCTGTCACTTTGCATGAGGCGTTGTCCGACGACCACTCGCTGACCGTGATTGTCGAACTCGCTCTCGCCGACGTAGCGCTCCAGAACGGAGCTCTGTGCCTCCTTGGCCTGCAAGATGAGGGGATCCTGCGAGTCGCGGCCCTCGAGGAGGATAATCCAGGCTCTCTGGCCCACACTTCCGACACCCACGACCTTGCGGGCCATGTCGACGACGCGATACGTCGCGAGGAGATGTCGCAGCTCGGGCCGAAGGCTCTCGGCATAGGTATGAAGGAGCTCCCCAACCGTGGTGTGGTCGCCACCGGCGCCGCTACCCTCCAGCTCGCTGAGTGGCACGAGGAGCGGCGGCTGCGACAGAAAGTGCAGCTGACCGTCGCGCTCGACCGTCAGCTTCGTCAGCGCCTTGAGGCTATCTTTCACCCGCGCCTTGGCAACGTCGCCCTGCGCCTTGGTGATCTGCCTCTTCTTCAGCTGGGACTGCCACTGTTGCACCACCGAGGCGTCGAGGCGGCTATACCAGACGGCGAGATGGCCCATGTCGGCGAAGCTGCGCATCGCGGTGCGGTACGACCGCACGGCGGCAGAAACCGTGTCACGGCGCTCCGTGTCCGAGAAGGCGCGGTGGTGCGCCGCGATGGCGAGGCTGGCGGCGAGGCGTTTCAGGTCCCATTCCCATGGACCCGGCAGCGTCTCATCGAAGTCGTTTACATCGAAGATCATTTCGCGTTCTGGCGTGGCGAATATCCCGAAGTTCAAGGCATGCGCGTCGCCACAGGCCTGCACGATCAAGCCGGAGGTCGGCGACCGGGCCAGGTCACTGGCCATGACCGCGGCCGTCCCGCGATAGAAGGCAAATGGTGAGGCCAGCATCCGTCCGTAGCGGATCGGCACGAGCTCCTGAACCCGATTGACGTCTTGGGCCTCGAGGAGGCTGATCGGATCGGGCCGATCGCTCGCCGGTGACCAGTCGCCGTGTGCCGCCCTCGGGCTGGTGCTCCTGGCCGTTCTCCCGATCGCGGCTCGTGTCTCGGGATCCTTGAGGGTCTTGGCCGACGGGTTCAGTACCACGGTCATGCTCGTACTCCTCCGCTGGGCCAAGGCTCGGGCTCGGACAAGCTCTCCCCGTGGGTAACCCCTGGCCTCGGACCGGGACCCCGACGTCAGACGTTCATGACGTGGCGATGAGCGCCGACCTCGGACAAGCTTCGCGACCCGTGTCTATCCCGGACGACCTCGGCGACACCGGACTGCCGAAGGCGACCGGGCGGGTGCTCCTGCCGCTGCACGTCCGCTGGACCGATCCTCCCGTCACTTACGACCTGACCGACCCGGCCGATGGTCGGCGAGTCTACGAGCAGGTTCTCCGCGACGGGACCGACGAGGACATCCGGAGGTGCATCGATCCCGACCGGCTCCTCGAGGAGTTCGACGAGCTCGTCCTGCCGCCGCACGTCCGCCGTGCATGGGCGGGTTGCTTCCGGCGCCACCGCAGCGTCGAGCTCGCGTGCTGACCGAGCCCCAGCGGTAGGCGGCGGCGGTGATCTCGTCGCCCGAGGCCGCAGGCTTCGCCCTCGCTGGCGGGGGTGCGCAAGTCGCCCGAGGAGATGTCGACCACTCGCGACCTCGGTTTCTTCGCGCACGAGCCGGCAGTGTTGACGCGCTGCTGCCAGCGGTCGGAGCGGATCGCGAGGTCGTGCGCACGGGCCGATCCTCGGGTGGGGCCGGCGGGATCGAACCCACGACCCAGGGATTATGAGGGCAGCTCGGAGAGTCGCTCGGCAGGTCACCGCGTCGCTGTGCGTGTCACTTCGTAGCCCAGGCGGCGTCGGCTCAGCCGATGGCCCGACCGCGTGCGACGAGCCGGGAGGAGTGTCGACGCGATTGTTGGGACGGCGCGCAAGATCGGAACCCGGCGTCACACGCTCGTGACGTGGCGACGACACGCAGCGCCGACCTCGAACCCGCTTCGCGACCCGTGGCTGTCCCGGACGACCTCGACGAGACCGGGCTGTCGAAGGCGACCGGACGCGTGCTCCTGCCGCTCCACGTCCACTGGAGTGATCCTCTCGTCACCTACGACGTGACCAATCCGGCCGATCGTCGGCGGGTCTACGAGAGCAGGCTCTCCGTGAGGGAACCGACAACGACGTCCCGTAGCTCGGCGTCCTCACCCACCGGCGACTACGGCACGCCGAGCCCGAGCGCGCTTTGCACGGCGCCGCTCAGGTAGGTGGCATACGTGGCGCTCAGGTGGAACTGGTCGTTGTAAACGCGCATCGACCCGACGATTGGCAGGCACTCCGAAGCGCACTCCCACTGCTCGGTCGGAATGTAGCGAGCCCCGACCGCTTCCGCGGCGGCTCGCTCCGCGCTGACGAGCACTCCCTGCTCGGCCGTGGCCAGCGGGGTCATGCACGCAGGCACGTCGTCGAGGTGCGCCGCCAGGCACGTCGCGTCGTCCTCGGCCAGCACCGGGATGTCGCCCATCACGACGAGCTCGTCGCCGGGCTTGGCGAGCGCCCGCAAGGTCTTCTCGAGCCCGCTCTGCCACATCGGATCCGTAGCGACGGCGTCACGGGACACGGGCTCGGAGAGCGTGGCGCTCGTCACGATCGTCATGGCCGGGTGGAGGGCGCGGATGGTGGCGATCGCCGCGGAGCGAAACCTGTTGCACGCCAGGTTAGGTGTGCCGGTTTCCTTTGAGAAGAAGGTCATCATCGGCGCCGGACATCCCGGCAAGTAGAAGACCTTGAGACGCCACCCCGCCCGCAACGCCGCGCCTTTCAGTGCGGTGAGCCACATCCCGGCGTGCGAATCGCCCATGATCACCATGAGCCTTTTTCCGGTCGGGTCGCCATAGGTGCACAATCCGAAGTGCAACGCGTCGATACCGACGTGCGGCCAGCGATAATTCGAGGCGCAGAGGCCCCCCTTGTCGAGCACCTCGATGTCGTCGGTGTCCGTGAGCTGCGGCTGCAGGTCGGCCGGTACCTTCTCGATCCGCATGGCGGCGCTCACCCCGGCCAGCACGCGGGCCTCGTTCGCGACGGCCGGCGACTGACCCCGGCGCCGCGCCACGTGGGAGGTGACGAGCGACGTCCGCAGCGGCAGCGCGCAGCGCGCAGAGCGCCGCAAGCGCAACCGAAGCCGAGCGCAGCAATGGACGAACGGGCGGGCGCATGGCTCTCCTTTCTTGCTGATGGACGTGCACGTCAGGGATAGACGTGCTGGACGACGGTGATCACCGCAAGCGCCGAGCCCACGAGCCCGCCGCCTATCGCCAGACTCACCCAGGGTTTTGCGGCCAGCCGGCGCGAGCGGCGCACCGGGTTCTCGACGACGAGGTAGCTGGAGATCGAGATCGCGAGCGCGACGCCGATCCAGCCGAGCCGATCGGCGAGCGGCAGCGGCGTCGTAGCTTGCTGCGTGGCGATGGCCAAGAGAGGCCAGTGCCAGAGGTACAGCGAGTAGGACACGTCGCCCAGGCGTTGGAAGGACCACAGGCGTAGAACCGACTCGGGGCCCCTCGCCGGAACGGCGGCTCCGGCACCGATCGCCAGCGCCGTGCCGCCGACGGGCAGTAGGGCGACCCAGCCTGGGTAGGCGGTCTGGGCACCGAACCGGGTAGCAGCGAACACGATCGCGGCAAGCCCGATCCAGCCGGCTAGTGCGGCCGGCGCACGGGGAGCGCGGCGTAGTCGCGGGGTGAGCACGGCGACCAGCGCTCCGAGCCCGAGCTCCCACGCCCTCGTAAAGGGCGAGAAGTATGCCGCCGTCGCGTCTTGGGCGGTCTGGTGGATCGACCACCAATAGGACACCGCGCACGCCGCAACCAGCAGGGCAGTGAGTTTGCTGCTCAACCGGAAGCGCCGCAGCGAGCACGCCGCGAGGATGAACAGCGTCGGATAGACGAGGTAGAACTGCTCCTCCACCGCGAGCGACCAGAAGTTCTGCAATGGGGAAGGCGGTTGGCTGGCGCTCGTGTAGTTCGTCCCGAGTGCGATGAAGTGAAAGTTCGCCCAGAACAACGCGGCGGCACGGGCGTCGGCTGCCACCTGGGCGCCGCGCACGAACGCCAACCAGTGGTAGGAGGCGACGACCGTGACGACGATCACGAGCGTCGCCGCGGGCAGGATCCGCCGAGCTCGCCGGGCGTAGAAGCCGAGCAGGTTGGTACGCCCCTCGACCGCCCGCTCGCGCAGCAGCAGGCCCGTGATCACGAAGCCGGAGATCACGAAGAACACATCGACGCCTACGAACCCGCCGCTGAGCAAAGGAACCCCTGCGTGGTAGAGCACGACGAGCGCGACGGCCAGCGCGCGCAGGCCCTGCACGTCTGGCCGGAAGGGCCGGTCCGCCAGCGGGGTGCCGTACTCTTCGCCCGTCGGCCCGAACCGGTAGCGAGACCGCTCGACGCTCGGCGGGACGGCGATGCCGATGTCGATCTGCAGCTCGGGGGCGGTCGTGGCATGCACGTACAGCAGGTTCCCTTCTGGAGACGTGGACGCCATGCTCTCCCTCACATCGGCCTGGCTTGTTGCGCTGGCCGAGCCGACATGAGACTGACAGAAAGCCGACAGCGGGATCTCAGCCTGCAGTAGACGCTGGCTACTACAATTTGGGGAGAACGTTCACGACGAAAGCTCCGCCTCCGGACGTTGTCGCGTGGATCGTTCGGTCCTGATCACTTACCACGGCAAGCGTTCAGCCGGCGGCCTGCTCGCAGGGCTGCGAGCAGTACACGGTGCCGACGCCGCGTTGCTCGGTACACGCGTACGTACTTGATCTCGAAGCTCGTCGGGAAGACTCCTGACGTGAGGTCGCTCGGGGGGGCGCTCACGGCCAGGTTGGCGATCGGATACATCGGCGTATCGACATCAGCGTCCAGGCGGAGCTCGAGCCGACCGTCGATGAACCACGAGATCACTCCCGGCTCCCAGTCCACGGCGAAGTTGTGGAAGCCACTGCTCAAGCCTGGGACGGCGACGTCGCGGTGGACGCCGGCGTCGTCACCCGGGGTGAAGAGCGACTCCCGAATCTCGTCAGGGGTCCAGCCCCAGGCCTCCAAGATGTCGATCTCGGGTGGCCAGGATCCATCGGCCGGGAGCAGCCACAACGCCGGCCACGTCCCATAGCCGGCGGGCACCTTGGCCCGTACGACAACCTCGCCGTAGAGGAAGTCGAAGCGGCCGTTCGACTGGATCATTCCCGAGGAGAAGGGCTCTCCGTGGGTCTGCTGGCGTGTCGCCGTGAGCGACAGTAGGCCGCCTGCGACCCGGTCGGCGGCGGGTACGTACCACTCGTACTCGGGGTTGGAGGCGATGCGGCAGGTGTCGTAGTCGTAGCAGGTACGCCACAGCGCAGTGTCGAGGACGTGCCCGGTGAACGTGGCATCGAAGACGAGGCGCAATCCTGTGCCCACAACGGCTGACCTCGGCGATGTCGGTGCCGAGTCCGTCGCCGCCGGGTCCCTCGCGGCCGTCGACCCGCTCATCGACGTCGCCGCCAGCGCGAGCACACCCGCGGCAACGACAAGTCGCGTGCCCGCCGGCACCACTCGGCGGAGGAGTGCAGGATGGCGACCTATGGTCACGTCGCGTTACACCTCCGGTCGTCGCCCCCGCCGTGGTCTGACTTCCCGCGCCGTGGCGGGATCAAACTCCGGCGGCTCGCCGGCCCGACTCGGTCACAGACGGGGTTTGGGGTGATGGTCCCGGCCGTCGGCTTAGTCGGAGGTCCAGTGGACCCGCGCCGCCGGCGCTGGCCTGAAGCTCGCCCAAGGTTAAGCCCTCTCCCGCCTTCCGGCCTGCTGTCCTCTTTCAACCGCGGGCGGGCGGGCTCTCGTTCGTCAGCCGTTGACACGATCAGTGCGGCTCGCCGTGCTGTTTGACGTCCGCTGCGCTCGCGGGCGTGCGGTGTCGTGTTGTCTCCTGCTGTCCTCGGTGCTGCCCGTCCGGCCCTCCGGCCTGCTCTTGTGTGCGGTCCCGGTGCTCTCCTGCGCTCTCTTCCCTCCGGTCGTTGGTGCGGGTAGGGCTGGCAGGGATCGAACCTGCGACCCATGGATTATGAGGGCGAGCAGGTTTGCTCGCACGGCGACCCGCATCGTGAGCTCGCGTCGCAGTGCACCTCATCATTCCGCCGTGCCGACCCCCGGGCGTGCTGCGATCGGCGACGGGGTGAGACGCCTAGCCACGCGAATGTTGGGACCGCAGTTGGGACTCGCCGGGCCGTACCATGACGTTCGTAACCCGCTCGCGCAATTCGACCGTCCGCCCTGCGGCGCGCCCGGTCGAGGTTCCGGCGGACCTTGATGCGGTCACCCCGCCGAAGGCGACTGGGCGCATCAAGCTGCCTCTCCCGTGCGTTGGACCGACCCCGAACTCAGCTACGACCTCGACGACCCGCACGACCGCCGGATGGTCTATGGAGAGGTTCTGACCGAGGGGACCGAGGATGACGTGCGACGCTTCATCGATGCGGACGTTCTACTCGTCGACTTCGAACTGCTTGTGCTGCCCACTCACGTGCGGAGAGCATGGGTCGCCTGGTTTCGACGCCAGCGAGGCATCGAGGTCTCGTGCTGAGCGACCTGCAACAGCGTAGTCCTGGCATCGTCGGCCGCTTGCCCGAGTCGCGAAGCTTTGCGCTAGCTGGTGGCGGCGCGTTGATCCTGCGAGGCGATGTCGATCGGCGAACCAGCGCCCCCCGTGAAATCACAGCCGCTGCACTCACGTCGCTCATCAGCATGCCCTCGGCCGCGCCTCGGTCAATCTCACGAAGTATTCGGGTTAGTCCCAGCTATTCACGACCGGCGCGTCGCGACCGCCAGTCGCCCAGCACCTGGCTGGCTACCGTCACGGCACCCAGCCTCGCGGTATAGTCAACTCCGGAGCAAAATGAGGAGTATTCGGGGGTCACGACATGAGCCGAAAAACCAGGGCCGGCCGGCCGTCTCACCATTGGGCTGCGACGACCATAGCCTGGGCAGTACTCGTAAGCCTGGTTACAGTCCCGGCCAGTCTCTTCGGCGCGCCAACCGCAGGAGCTGCGGGGATTCTCGGCCCGAAGAACCCCGGAGGCCTCCCAAACGTGACGGTAACGCTGTCGACAGAGGCGAGTATTGCACAGGACGTGACCTACCTCGTCGAGTTCAAGATGGCGGGCGGAGCACGCGACGGGGTTTTTGTCAAGGTCAAGAGTGGTGGGCCATTACTGCCCACGTGTGGCCATATAACCGACCTGTCGACCGGTGCTAGCTCCGATGCCTGCGGCGGAGTCACGGCAGCGGGCACTGCGAAGCCCTCTGCACTGATGACTATTGGCACCAGCGCGTTGAGTGTCGGTGCGGGCGACGCTGTTGCGCTCGAGTTCGAAGGCGTAACCAACTCAGGGCGAATTGGCGACCATTCCTTGACGGTATGGGCCGCCCACAGCTCGTCGCAGCTCGCCAGCAGGCTCATAGGGAGCGCTTCGTACACGTTCGTCAAGATGAGCCCCTTGTCGGGGGTATCGGTGTCATTGTCCACGCACGCGCTTGGTGCGGCTGAGGTGACGTATGGGATCACATTCCAGACTTCGGAGACTGGTGGGCTGAGTCCCGATGGGACGATCACGGTTCAAGCCGCCGATGGCGTACTGCTGCCCACCTGCGGCCATGTGACTGACCTTTCGACTGGCGCTAACTCCGACGCCTGTGCCGGAGGTGCCGCGAAACCGTCCAGCAAGATGACGATTAGCATGGGTGGGACAACCGCTATCGGTCCGGGCGACGCCGTATGGGTCGAGTTGAACGGGGTTAGCCAGGAGCAATGTCGCGGCGCGTGCCGTACTCTTCTGCAACGGCCCGCTGTGCAGCAACTGACGGCCCCGGGGCACATCAGCCTCAAGGTCTGGACCTCTAGCGATGGGCCGGCCAGTGCCAGTTACAAGATCGTCGAACAGCAACGGATCGCTCACGTCTATCTCCAGGTGTCACGGGTCGTCGGAGCGACAGGCGTGAACTATGCAGTCACCTTCCAGACCTCGGCAACCGGTGGGCTGGCTACGGACGGCACGATCACAGTCAGCGTCCCAGGAGCGGTGTTGCCAACATGCGGTCGGGTCACGGATCTGGTGACCGACGCCAGCTCCGACGCCTGTGCCCCCAGCGGGACAAGCCCGGCGTCGAAAATGACCATCAGCACCGGGTCGATCGCCATCGCCGCGGGAGACGACGTGGAGGTCCAGTTCACGGGCGTCAAGCCCCCACGCGGGCTCAGCCACACGATAACCGTGAGCACCTCCAGCGACGGGGCCGGCAACGGCGCCTTTAACCAGATATCGGGCTAAGCGGCCGCGAGGGAATAACTAACGCGTAACTACAGGCCTGGGGGCCCTCGGCCCGGGGCCGATCGTGTAGTTCCACTCGGGATGGAAGTGATGCCCAGTGAGCGGCACCGCGGCGAGCTCGGCGTCGGTCACTTTGACCTTGATCGGGTAGTAGCCGGGGTCGAGCTCGGCGTGGACCTTGAGGCCGGTGCGGGTGGTCGTACCGGCGATCAGGTTGACGACGACCTCGTGGCTGACGAGGGGCTGTCCACGCCAGTTCATCGAGATGGCCGAGAACAGGCGGTGCTCGATCTTGTTCCACTTCGAGGTGCCTGGCGGGAAGTGACAGACGGTGATGGTGAGACCGCTTTGCTCGGCGAGCGCTCCAAGCCCGGTCTTCCAGGCCCGCACCCGGTAGCCGTTCGAGCCGCCGGCATCGGCGGTGATCAGCAGGCGCTTGGCCTTCGGGTAGGCGCTCGATCCAACCTTGTCCCACCAGCGCCAGATCGTCGAGGTGGCGAACTCGGCGGTGTCGTGATCGTCGCCGACGACGACGAAGCCCTCGTTGGCGGCGAGGTCCAAGATCCCGTAGGGGATCGCCTTGCCCACCTCGTCGTCGGGGAAGTCGTGCACCTCGACCGGGTCGGCTGTCCCTTCGGGCGCCACTGCGAGCCGCCGTTCTTTAGGTTGCCGATCGTTTCCTTTTTCTTCGTGTCGACGCTGATCACGGGCTGGCGTAGCGAGAGATGGGCGGTCACCTGGGCGTTGATGAAGCCGAACTGGGCATCGCGATCGGGGTGCTGGGCGCCCTCGTTGGTCTTCGAGTTGGCCTGCAAGCTGTAGTCCAGGTAGTGCAGTAGCTGGGCGACGGTCCAAGCGCTCACCTGGTGGCCCTCGGCACAGAGCTCGTCGGCCAAGGTGCCGCGTCGACTTCACCGTCCAGCGCAGCCGGCACATCGGATCGCCCCGCGAGTCCGGCTCCACCAGGTCGTCGAGGGCGACGAGCAGGTCGGGATCGTGCTCGAGCAGCGCCTTTCGTCCACCGCCCGGCCGGCGCACCCGCTCGCGATGGCTCGAGGCCAGCATCGACCTCGGCGACGGCTGCGGTCACCGTCTTGCGGCTCATCCCCGCAAGCGTGGCTACCTGGGCGACACCGCCGCGACCGAGGGCTCGCGCCGTCACACCCGCTAGCGCCCGGCGCTGGCGCTCGTCGAGTACCGGGCGCAGCTTCACGAACAGCTCCCGGATGCCGGCCTCGCCCAGCTGCACGCCACCAGGCTAGCCGACGACCCCTCGATCGCGTAGGTTATTCACTCGCGGCTGCTAAGCCCTGATTGGCTGAGGCGGCAGGAGTGGCTGTCACGGCCTCCATTGCGAAGTGTGCCGCAGGGGTGGTCATTTCGTTGTGGAGGACCGGTGCTGGGTACCGCTCCGCTTCTCTGCATGAGCTGGTGGGGCCGGCAGGGATCGAACCTGCGACCCAGGGATTATGAGTCCCCTGCTCTGACCACTGAGCTACGGCCCCTAGCTGGACTATCAATTGGTGCATCGTGGTGCCGGTAACGGCGGCGATCCGAGTACGCCAGCAACTGAATCTCCTCAACGCCGACGAGATTGCCGTCGCCATGCTGACCTCGGCGGCGCTCACGGTGAGCACGGACGAGCCCCTGCTGCGCGCTCTGCGGCATGTGCCCAGCAGAGAGCTACCAGGCGTAGTGCTCGGGCGCCGTGCGGTACCCAGGGAACAACGCGTCCAGCTGCTCGAGCGTCCCGGTGTCGAGCCGCAGCTCGACGGCACGCTGCGCGTCGTCGAGCTGCTCGACGGTGCGCGGCCCGATGATCGGCGCGGTGACGCCGTTCTGGTGCAGCAACCACGCCAGGGCGACGTTGGCCGGTTGCTCACCGAGGGCCTCGCACAGCTTCTCGTAGGCCTCGACCGCCCCGCGATGGCGCTCGAGCGCCTCGGCGGAGCGCCCCGCCAGACGACGACGGCCCTCCCTGCCGAGCACGCCGCCGAGCAGGCCTCCGTTCAGCGGGCTGTAGGGGATGACGCCGATGCCGAGGGCGCGGGCGGCCGGCAGCACCTCGAGCTCGACCTCACGGGTCATCAAGTTGTAGATCGACTGCTCGCTCACCAGTCCCATCAGCCCGTGGCTGGCGGCGGAGGCATTGGCCTGCGCGAGGTGCCAGCCGGCGAAGTTCGAGGACCCAACGTAGAGGACCTTGCCCTGCTCGACGAGCACGCCCATCGCCTGCCAGATCTCCTCCCAGGGCGTGTCCCGGTCGACGTGGTGCATCTGGTAGAGGTCGACATGGTCCGTGCGCAACCTGCGCAACGACGCCTCGCAAGCCCTCCGGATGCTGAGCGCCGACAGCCTGCCGTCGTTCGGCCAGTCGCCCATGGCCCCGAAGACCTTCGTGGCGAGCACTGTGCGCTCGCGTCGCCCGCCGCCGCGGGCGAACCACGCTCCCATGATCTCCTCGGTCCAGCCGACGTGCGCCTGCTTCTGGTCGCCGATCTGGCCGGGGGGGCTCGTGGCCACGCCGTAGCGGTTGGCGGTGTCGAAGAAGTTGATGCCGAGCTCGTGCGCCCCCTCCATGATCGCCTCGGAGTCCTCGGGGCTCGTCAGCGGGCCGAAGTTCATCGTGCCAAGACAGAGCCGGCTGACCGAGAGGCCGGTCCGGCCGAGATGGGTGTAATTCACGCCTGCGCTCCTTCTCGAGTCGCCCGACGAGCGATCTTATGCTCGGACCTCGACCGGTCCGACATCGGCCCCCAGTCCTGGCAAGGGGCATACTCGGCTACCTGAGCCGGAGGCCGAGAATGGTGCCGCTGTCCATCCCGGGGCCGTGCCTGCTCGTCCTCGTCGAGCGCGCCTTCGTAGCGCTGATCGTGCCCACCGCCAGTGGCGTGACCCTCCCGACGTTCGAAGAGGCGCTCGTTCCCTCAGCGGGGCGCCGGACGGACGATGTCGGCCAGCCACGCTTCGGCGGTACTCGTGCCGAGACAAACGGGTTGAGATCACGGCGGTCGGCGCCGTGTGCGCGCACGTGGCATCCGCAACCGCGGGCTGCAACGTGATTCGCAGGCTCACGCGTCGTTTCGTTGCGCGCATGCTGTAATCGGGGTAGAGCTGAGACGTCAGAGGAGCATCCGGTGCGACAGTCAGAAGATTCCATGACGACGACCCACAGCAGCGACGAGTCCGTGCTGTATTTGGGCAGGTGGCATATAGCCGAACGGGGAGGAAGAGACTACCGCTGCTCCAACACGCAGTACAACGCTTGTCTCTTCTCATTCCGAGGACCTACGGTGAGGTGGGTCGGGCCGACCAGCAACGATCAAGGCCTTGCCGACGTGCTTATCGATGAGGAATTTCAAGCCAGCGTTGACGGGTTCAGCGAAACGCAGCAGGTGGACGTCGTTCGATTCGAACGACGAGGGCTGAGCGCGGACACCCTCCATACGATAAGGATCGTCGTGCGGAAGGACAAGCACCCGAGCGCCACCGACTGTTTTCAGGCTGTCGAGAGCTTTCAATCCGTCGAGCCCATAAATTATCGCGCAGCGATCACGGCCGCAATGGACGACGAATATGTACGAATCCGCGGCGGCACCAAGCTTTTTGCCGCGCCGGGCACGTGGTCTCCGGTCCCACCTGCTGCTCATGCCCCTCTCGGCGGTGTGACGCTCCATTCAGGGGTGCTCTACGACGTCTTCCAGCGCAACATCGGCTACCTGACCGCAAGCTTTGCTTTACCGCACTATTGCGATCCCGATCACCCCGCTCCTTCGGACGGAGGGCCCGGTTGGAGTCAGTGGCTCCCGGCATCAAACGAGGGGAGGCTTCTCGCTGGCGCGGCACATAGCCTTCGGTGGGAAGAGCGAGACGACCTGCGTACGATCGTTTTGACGATCGTCGACGATATCGCCCAACGCATGCGTGAGGACGGATATTTCAACTATTACGATGATCGGGTCGCCTATTCCCAGCTCACTGGACTGCACAGTGAACGTAAGAACTATGACCGAGTGTTCTGGACGAGGGGGTTACTCGCTGCAGGGATGCTCGGTGATCCCAGGGCGCATGACCTTGTTCGTCGCATGTACGACTGGTTCAATGCATCGACCTATCTGCCAGACATGCTCGAGGGTTCCAACGCCACCAACGGGCTTCCCGGCGGACCGCTCGTGTATCTCTCCCCCGCCGGCGTAGCGGAAGATCTGATTGTGACAGAGCGCTACTACGATCAGGACTACTGGATAGACGCCCTGAGGAATCGCGAACAGCTAGCTTTTAGTCATTATCCTGGCGAGCGACCCCACTGCTACGCCCTCCTGGGCTTGGAGGCGTTTATTGACGAATATTTGGCGACAGGGGACGACAAGTATCTCGATGCGACGTTGGGCGGCTGGGAGGTGTTCAACCACAGCTACAAGCATGTCGGAGGTGCGGTAGCAATCTGCGAGCGCGACGGGCCCTATTGGCCGAAATCGTTCTACCTTACGACGGGACATAATGGCGAGACGTGCGGCAGCGTGTTCTGGATCAACATCAACAGCAAGCTTCTGCAGCTATATCCTGAGCACGAGGAGTACGCCTGCGAGATCGAGGAATCGCTCGTGAACGTCATCGCTGCAGCGCAAACCGCCGATGGCACGATTCGCTACCACAACCGGTTGCACGGAAGCAAGGAGGAGGGTCGCCGTGGGAACACGTGCTGCGAGGTGTCTGCCGCCGGACTGATCGGCCGCCTCCCCGAGTTCGTCTACTCCGTTGACGCCGACGGGTTTTACGTCAATATGTTTGCAGCTGCGTCGATGAGGCACGACCTCGGTTTCGGGGAGATGTCATTAACGATGTTGACGACATTTCCGCATGGACGGGAGGTCATGATCGAGGTAGCGACACCCGTAGAACGATCCTTCGCGATCCATGTGCGCATACCTTGCTGGGCAGCTTCGAACATCGTTGTGGAGGTCAATGGTGCCGAAGAGGCGGTAGGGATGCCGGGCACCTATCTGGAGCTGACTCGCAAGTGGTCGAATGGGGATGTGGTGGGCTTTACACTTCCGGTTGGCTTCTCCACCGTGCGTTACTCCGGCCTTGATCAGGTTGAGGGCAATCATGACCGGTACGCCTTGAAGTATGGACCGGTGCTGATGGCCTTGTGTGGCGACTTGACCGGTCCCGGTGGTGTTCCGCGCCTAGCCACTTCGGCCAAGGATCTGCCGCATCTCCTCGAGCCCGTGGCGGGCCGCCCCCTGGAGTTCACGATCCGGAAGCACCCAAGATATCGATACGCTCCCTACTGGATGGTAGATCAGGAAACCTTCACATGCTTTCCCATTGTAGAACCTACCTGAAGCGAGGCAGGACACCCACCCCTCGGGTGCTCGACGTCGCCGTGGTCGAGGTTCCAGAAGCGGCGGGGGACAAACCAGGCGCCTAGAGGCTCGACTTATGCGCTGATGACTCGACTCATGCGCTGACGATCTGGAGCAGTTCGTTAGTAATTTGCTGTTCGGCTTTGGCCGCTGCGGAGCCCGTGCCACCGCGCCCGGTCGTCCACTGAGCGAGGTCGGACGCGGTCGAGCCACGGTGGTTTTGTAGGCGAGGATTGGCACCTGCGCGAAGGAGTGCCTCGACAGCAGCCGAGCATCGGTTTCGGACGGCTCGATGCAGCGGCGTCACGCCGCCAGCGGCGGTTGCATTGGGATCAGCACCCACCTCGATGAGATAGTGGATGGTGTCTCGCTGGCGTGTGGGGTTCCAGCTTGTGGAGTCGCGGGCGCCGATCAACGCCGCGTGTGGCGGCTCGGCGCCCCGCCGGTGTCAGGCCCGAATGTTCGCGCCGAAGGTGACCAGGTCTCGTGCCATCTCGGCGTCGTAACTGAACCCCGCAGCCTGCAACGCGGTGTCGCCTTCGTAGACCTGGGCGAGACGCTCGGTAACGAAGAACTCGTCGCGTCGTGCCAACGCGGCCGTCGCCAACGACGGTGTCGCGTCGAGCAATTTCAAGGCTGCCTCGTGGTCGAGGTTCGCGATCGCTACGAGCAACGTTGTGAAATCCGTCACGCAAGCCACGGAGATTGCTTCCTCCGGTGCGATCGTCGAGTGTGACGCCCGTTTGACGGAGTGCCTGGAACGCTTGCCTCCATCGCTTGACGTCGACCCGTCGTCTCGACCCCCGTCGACACCTCCCATTGGTCGCTATTGGTCGATGTTCTTCCAGTCTGGCGACCAAAGAGCCGACCGAGTCGTGCGGTCATCGACGGGCCTACGTCTCTGGCGAAATCAACCTCGACCGATTCGCATCGCCATGCTTGAGTTCGTTCTGACCCGACCTGGGACGAGTCGCTCTCCCGGCCGTAGTCGGTAAGGAAGAACGCGGGTGAGGTCGTACACCGGAGCAAGGCGCACGTCGGGGCCGGACATGAGCAGCGAGAAGTGTCGATTTTGAGCGACATTTGCCGGCTGGAGCAAGAAGTGGGATAAAATCCGCATTCCTGAAGGTGGAGTTTAGCCCACATTGGGAAGGCCGCGCATTGCGGACAAGCACCTGGCGGGCCCGGAACAGCGGCTCGGGGTAGGGGTGTCGAGGCCGAGCTATCAGGCCGCAGGTAATGAGAGGTCGGTGGCTCCCACCTCGTACGCAACGCTGCCGATCGAAGCGAAGGATTCATTTGCCACGCTCGCCTGAGCTGAAGCTCGCCGAGTCGAAGCTTCGACTACGCCGATGAGCTGATCGATTCCATGTGAGCAGGCATCGACGTCCGGAGCCGAGACGTACCCTGCCGAGCGCCGGGTCGACGGTACCTTCTGTAGTGAGCGCCACGGCCCGCCGTGGCTCCTCTACGGCCCGCCCGCCCGCGACAGCGGCACACGTGAGCTCCGGGGGAGAGACTCGAACTCTCAACCCTGCGGTTAACAGCCGCATGCTCTGCCAATTGAGCTACCCCGGAAAGACCCCCCACAGGCTAGTCGATGACCCGGCGCCGCTTGGCACGGGGTGTACCGCCGGCGGCTCAGCCCGGACGCTGCGCCGCCCTCCCCGGCGTCGGCGACCGCACGCCCGCGGCCCCCGCCAGCAGCCCGTGGCGGCCTCGGCCCACAACGGTGGGTGCGCCGCGTCCGCAGCGGTGGAAGAGCACCTGGTGCGCGTCCCCTCCATGGGGTACAACATGTGGATGCTCAAGACCCCCCTGATTGCCGCAGGTGCCGTCGTCGCCGGGTGTTACCTGGTCTGGCGACGCGCCAAGCGCTCGTCCGCCGGAGCTGCCCTGGCGCCGGGCATCGTCATCGACCCGAGCAAGGCCAAGGCCATCTTCGAGCTCGGCAAGGAGGCGGTCGGGGCGAGCGTCGAGCAGGCGTTGAACGCTCGCCACGCCGCCTGAGCTCGGCGTCCTCGAGCCCAGCTGCCAGACCTTCGAGCGGCGCGATCGCCGGTCGACAGACCGGCCGGCCGGCCGAGAGACCGGCCTGCCGGCCGAGAGACCGGCCGGGCCGGACCTGAGCAGCGCCACCGCCGCCCGAAGGGACAGCAACACCGCCCCCGAGGGACGCAGCGCCCCGCCCGAGGACAGCAGCGCCACCCCCGAGGGGGAGCGGCCGCCGTAGCTCAGTCGGCCTCGAAGTAGTCCCGCAGCGGGCGCGACACCGACGGCTGGCGCAGCTTGGCGAGGGTCTTCATCTCGATCTGGCGGACCCGCTCCCGGGTGACGCCGAAGATCTGCCCGACCTCCTCGAGGGTGCGGATGCGACCGTCGTCGAGCCCGAAGCGCAGCCGCACGACCTCCTGCTCCCGCTCGGACAGCTCGTGCAGGGCGCGCTGCACCGCCTCGTTCAAGAGCACCCGGGTCGCGGCGTCGATCGGGACCTCGGCGCCCTGGTCCTCGATCAGGTCCGAGAGGCTGAAGTCCTCCTCGTCGCCGATCGGCTGGTCGATCGAGATCGTGTCCTGGCTGATCCGCTGGATCTCGCGCACCCGCTCGACGGGGAACTGGACGCGCACCGCGATCTCCTCCACCGTCGGCTCGCGGCCGAGCTGCTGGGAGAGCAGTCGCTGGACCCGGACGATCTTGTTGATCGTCTCCACCATGTGCACCGGGATGCGGATCGTGCGCGCCTGGTCCGCCACGGCGCGGGTGATCGCCTGGCGGATCCACCAGGTGGCGTAGGTGGAGAACTTGAAGCCGCGCCGGTAGTCGAACTTCTCGACGGCCCGCATCAGGCCGAGGTTGCCCTCCTGGATGAGGTCGAGGAAGGCCATGCCGCGGTTCCGGTAGCGCTTGGCGATCGAGACGACGAGGCGCAGGTTGGCCTCGGTGAGCAGGTCCTTGGCCTCTTGGCCCTCGGTGACGGCCCGCCGCAGGGCGCGCACCTCGCCGGGCTTGGGCGTCTCGCCGCTCGCCTCCAGCTCGACGAGCCGCTCGGCACACTGCTGGCCCTTCTCGATCCGCTTGGCGCAGAGCACCTCGAGCTCGGCCGAGAGCAGCGACACGCGCCCGATCTCGCGCAGGTAGGCACGAACGAGGTCCGCTGACCCCGAGCCTCCGGTGGCCTGCCCCGAGCGCAACGCGCGCAGCGCGTCGTTCTCTTCTTCGTAGGCCCGGTCAGGTTCTTGTTCCTGTTCCGTGCCCGGCGTCATCTACCCCTCCAGCGCCTGCTGCGCAAGCCAGGCTACCAACGCCGACGCAGCCCGCCGCGCGGTGGTCGTGCCGGCCTCGAGCGGGTCGCGCAGCGGTCCGAGCACTTCGCGCGAGCATGCGGCTGTCGGCGCTGGCGCGGGCGTGACGCTCGAGGTCTTCGTCCTGCTGGGCGAGGCGCGCGTCGGCCTTGGCGCGGGCGAGCGCCCGTTCGGCGGCCGTGCGGGCGAGGGCGAGCACGGCGTCCTCGGCGGCCATCCCCTCCGGCTCGCTCACGGCGAGCTCGCGGAGCAGCTCGGCGACGTCGTCGTCGCTCGTCGCGATCGCGTCGTGGAGCTGCTCGGCCGAGGCGAGCGAGTCGAAGGCTCGTCGCTGGCGATCGTCGGCGAAGAGCACCGGGGCGAGGACGCCGTCGTCGAGCAGCGGGGCGAGCTCGCCGGGCTGGTGCAGCGCGATCAGCAGCACGTGGCGTCCCGGCCGGGCGCGGTCCGTCTGGTCCCGCGGGCGCCGCGGCGGGCCGCCCGGGCCGGCGGCTGGTCCCGAGCCCGCAGGGGTGGATGTGCCGTCGGTCGCAGGCAACCCCACGCCCTGCTGCGCGTCTCCCGTCCCGCCCCGATCCGCGTCCGCCCGGCCCTGCTCGTCGCGCCCGTCGGCCCACTTGCGTCCCGACTGCTCTTGGGTGTTTGCAGCACCCCTCGCCTGCCCCTGCCCCCCGTGCGGACCTCGCGACGATCCTCGTCCGTCGGTGGGGCCCCGAGACGCCTCCCGCCCCTCGAGCGGGCTGGCGGAGCCGGCGCCCGGGCCGCGGGCGCGCAGCGACTCGAGCTCGGCGCGCAGGCGCTCCGGCTCGTTGCGCGTCCGGTCGGCCACCTGCACCACGTACTGGTCGCGCACCAGCTCGTTGGGGTGCTCGGCGATCGCGACGAGCGCGGCGTGCGCGGCGCGCGCCCGACCCTCGGGGCTCGACAGGTCCCCCGAGCGCAACGCCCGCTCGACGACGAACGCGAGGAACGGCCGGGCGTCGGCGATCGCCCGCGACAGCGCGTCCGGGTCGGTGCGGGCGAGGTCGGCCGGATCGGTCCCCGCCGGCAGGGCGGCGACGGCGAGCTCCAGCTCGTGGCGCCGTTCCCACTCGTACAGGCGGGCGGCGGCGTTCTGCCCGGCCGTGTCGGCGTCGAAGGCGAGCACGACACGCTTGGCGAAGTTGGCCAGCAGGCGGATGTGGTCCTCGGTCAGCGAGGTGCCGCACGTCGCCACGGCTCGCTCCACGCCGGCGCGGAAGCAGCCGATCACGTCGGTGTAGCCCTCACAGACGACGGCCTCGCCGGTGCGGGCGATATCGCCCTTGGCCCAGTTCAGCGCGTACAGCGTGCGACGCTTGGAGTACAGCGGCGACTCGGCGGAGTTGCGGTACTTCGGCCCCGGGTCGCTCGGCCGCCCCGAGGCGCCGGCCCGGCGCAGCGCGTCGGGCAGGATGCGCCCGCCGAGCGCGATCGGCTGGCCGCTCGTGTCGAAGATCGGGAAGATCACACGTTCGCGGAACACGTCGCCGGGCCGGCCGCGCGAGCCCGTCCAGGCGAGCCCCGCTTCGACGAGCATCGCCGGTGGCGCCGGGAGGGCGCGCACGAGGGCCTCCGGGCCCACCGGGGCATATCCGAGGCGAAACCTGCGCACCGTCTCGCCGTCGTACCCGCGCCCGCGCAGGTACTGGCGCGCCGGGCCGGCCTCGGGCGCCTCCAGGAGGAAGCGGTGGTAGAACTCGACCGCCTGGGCGACGACCTCGGCGAGGCGCCGGCGCTTGTTGCGCTCGGAGCGCTCGAGGGGGTCGTCGCTCACCTCGATGGAGAGCCCGGCGCGCGCCGCGAGGCGCTCGACGGCCTCGACGAAGCTGCACCCCTCGGTCGCCCGCACGAAGGTGATCGCGTCCCCCGAGGCCTGGCAGCCGAAGCAGTAGTAGAGCCCCTCCTCGGCGTTGACGCTGAAGGACCCCGACTTCTCGCTGTGGAAGGGGCACAGCCCGACGAAGCGTCGCCCGACGCGCTTCAGCGCGGTGCGCTCGCCGATCAACCCGGCGAGATCCGTTGCGGCACGCACCCTGGCGACGTCGGCGTCCGCGATCCCCACGGCGGCGACGGTACCGCCCCGCGCCGCCGCCCGCGCCGACGATTCACGAGCTCGAGCAGACCGTGCCCGACTTGGGCAGGCTTCCCTGCTCGACGAAGGCGTCGACGTAGCTGCGCACACAGGAGCTGGCGTCGTAGGCGGTGTGCCCGTTGCCGCGCCGGGTGAGCAGCACCGCGCTCGGGAACTGCCTGGCGACGGACTGTGCTTCTGCGTACGGCGTGGCGGGGTCGTCCGTCGAGCCGACCACGAGCACCGTGGGCGTGCCGGGGGCGCGCACGGGCGTCGCGCCCACCGAGGGGGAGTACGGCCAGTACATGCAGGGGAGACCGCCCCAGGACTCGTCGGCCCCGAAGTCCGGAGCGACCTTGTCCAGCTGCGCCGCGAGCGACTCGAACGCCGTCAAGCTGTGGATCGTCGAGCCGTCATCGCAGCCGATCACCATGTTGGCGTCGGTGAGGTTGGAGAACGAGCCGTCGGGCTGCACGTCGGCGTACTCGTAGGCGAAGGTGGCGAGGTCACCCCCGTTGCCGGCGAGACCTTGCGACAGTGCCTGCGCAAGATCCGGCCATGAGTCCGGCGTGTACAGGGCAGAGATCACGCCGGTCTCGGCCATGCCGAGGTCGACGCGCTCGGGTGCCGCCGTAGGTCGGGTTGAAGTCGGCCGTCACGACCTTGCCGGCGGCCAGCTCCGCAGCGAGGCGCCGCCAGGAGGCGACGCCGCCGAGCGGCAGCTGCTTGCGACAGCTCGTGTTCATCGCGCACCACTGCGAGAAGGCGGCCAGGTTGGACTCGAAGCCGAGCGCCTGCTGTGCCGCCCCTGCGTAGTTGGAGAGATCCGGGTCGACGACGCCGTCGAGGACGAACCTCCCGACCTGGTGGGGGAAGCGCTCGGCGTACAGCTCGCCGAGGTAGGTCCCGTACGAGAAGCCGAGGTAGTCCAGCTTGGCCTGGTGCAGCTCGGCGCGCAGCCGGTCGAGGTCACGCGCCTCGACGGCGGTGCCGAGGTTGGCGAGCAACAGCCGCGAGTTGCCCGAGAGGCAACCGGCCACGAACTGCTTGGACATGGCGACGTCGCGGGCGATCGCGCCCGGGGTGCGCGGGTCGGGGTCGTAGCCGAGCCAGGTGCGGGCCTGGTTGGTGCTCAGGCAGTGCACGCCGTCGCTCGCGCCGACGCCGCGCGGGTCGAAGCTCACGATGTTGACGTGCTCGCGAAGCGCCGCCGGGTACATCGAGGCGCTGTCCTCGAGGTCCTCCACGCCCGAGGCGCCGGGGCCACCCGGGTTCGTCACCAGGTCGGCCGTCGCTGCTCCGGTCGCCGGGAGCTCGATCACCGAGATCCCGAGCGTGCCCTGCTTCGGGTGGGCGTAAGAGATCGGCGCGCCCATCACCGCGCAGAGGAATTGGCCGTCGCAGGAGTGCCAGGCGAGCGGCGCCCCCGGGGCGGGCACCTGCGACCGATGCATGCCCCGTGCGACGAGCGCGCCGGCGATCGCGGCGACGGCAAGGAACACGGCGACGATCCAGCGGGGCAGGCCGCCGCCACGGCTGCGGGTGCTCACGCAGCCATCATCGCGGCGACGCCACGGCCGACCGGCGCCGCGGCGAAGAATTCCCGCGCGACTCAGTCCGCCAGGCGCTTGGCCAGGTGCTCGGCGAGCTGCTCCATCGGGATGCGGACCTGCTCGGTCGAGTCCCGCTCGCGGACGGTGACCATGCGGTCCTCGAGGCTGTCGAAGTCGACCGTGACGCAGAAGGGCGTGCCGATCTCGTCCTCGCGCCGGTAGCGGCGGCCGATCGACTGGGTGTCGTCGTAGTCGCACATCCAACGCCGGCGGAGGTCGGCGTGCAGCTCACGGGCGACGCCGGAGAGCTCCTCCTTCTTCGACAGCGGGAGCACCGCCATCTGGTACGGCGCGAGTCGCGGGTGCAGGCGCAGGACCGTGCGCTTCTCGCCGCCGACCTCGTCCTCGTGATACGCGGCGAGCAGGAAGGCCATCATCGTGCGCGTCGCGCCGGCCGCCGGCTCGATCACGTACGGCAGGTAGCGCTCGCCGCTCGCCTGGTCGAAGTACTCGAGGCGCACCCCGGAGTGCTCGGAATGGGCGCGCAGGTCGTAGTCGGTGCGGTTGGCGATGCCCTCGAGCTCGCCCCAGCCCCAGGGGAAGGCGAACTCCACGTCGGCGGTGCCCGCCGAGTAGTGGGACAGCTCCTCCTTGCCGTGATGGCGCAGGCGCAACAGCCGCGGCGGGATCCCGAGGCGGGTGTACCACCCGAGACGCTCGTTGCACCAGTAGTCGTGCCAGCGCGGCGCGTCGGCCGGCGGGACGAAGAACTCGAGCTCCATCTGCTCGAACTCGCGGGTGCGGAAGACGAAGTTACCGGGCGTGATCTCGTTGCGGAAGCTGCGCCCGATCTGGGCGATGCCGAAGGGCGGCCTTCGTCGCATGGTGGTCGCGACGTTCAAGAAGTTGACGAACATCCCCTGGGCGGTCTCGGGGCGGAGGTAGGCGACGGCCGCCTCCTCCTCGACGGGGCCGACGAAGGTCTTGAACATCAGGTTGAACGGCCGCGCTTCGGTCAGATCGTGGCTGCCGCAGCTCGGGCAGCTGTCGCCGATCTGGTCGGCGCGCCAGCGCTCGTGGCAATTGCGGCAGTCGACGAGCGGGTCGGCGAAGGTGGCGAGGTGCCCGGAGGCTTCCCACACTTTGGGGTTGGTGAGGATCGCCGCGTCGAGGGGCACGACGTCGTCGCGTTCCTGGATGATCGCACGCCACCAGGCTTCCTTCACGTTGCGCAGCATCAGCGCCCCGAGCGGGCCGTAGTCGTAGGTCGAGCGGATGCCGCCGTAGATCTCCGATGACGGGAAGACGAAGCCACGCCGTTTGCAGAGATTGACCAGCGCGTCGAAGCGCGAGGGGTCGAAGAGGGATCCTCGCCGAGGGCCTCCGCGCCCGAGGCCCCGCCGTCCACGGGGGATCCGGGCGGCGACTCCCCCCCGCCGGGCGCGAGCGAACCGTTCCCGCCGGGGACTTCGACGTCGGCGCGGACGTTCTCGGGGAGCGGCTCGGACATGCCGTGAGGATAGTGCCGTGCCGTCCCGCTCCTTCCCTCGGCGTCCTTCCCCGGGCGTCCGGCCACTCCGCCGGGCGCCCCTCGCAGGGGAGCCGCTCAGGCGCCGAGCAGGCCGGTGTCGGGCAGGTGGCGCGGCGTGCGCAGCCGCCGGTCGAGCACCTGCTCGACCGCTGCGATGCCGAGGTGCTCGAGCTCGGTGCATGCCGGGGTCACCGGCTCGCGAAGGGCGCGGCCGAGCTCGCCGCCGAGCACGCGCTGCAGCAGCACGACCATCTCGGCCGTCACGGCGCGCCCGCGCCGGCACGACGGGCAGAGCAGGCCGCCCTCGGTCAGCTCGAAGGCGACGAGCGCGCCCACCGAGCCGCAACGGGCGCAGCGGTCGACGACCGGGCCGACGCCCTCGAGCCCGAGCAGCTTCCAGCAGAACGCGGCGAGCACGAGCGGGGAGGGCGTCGTCTCGAGGGTGCGCAGCGCCCCGACGAGCAGTGCGAACAGCTCCGGCGCGGCATGGCGCTCGAGGGCGAGGTGGTCGGCGATCTCGATCATCGTCATGGCCGCCGCCATGCGGTCGAGGTCGTCGCGGACGTGGCGGAAGTGGTCGATCACCTCCACCTGGTTGACCACGTCGAGCTCGCGGCCGCGCCAGCACAGCATCGAGACGTGGCTGAGCGGCTCGACGCGTGCCCCGATGCGGCTCTTCGTCCTGCGCACGCCCTTGGCCACGGCGCGCACCTTCCCCTGGCCCGGCGTGACGATGGAGAGGATGCGGTCGGCCTCGCCGAGCCGCCACGTGCGCAGCACGACGCCCTCTTCCCGGTAGGTGCCCACCTCCGTCCCGTCCCGTCGTCAGGCTCGGATCCGGCCGCCGAGGGCGATCATCGCCACGCCGACGACGAGGACGACGAGCAGCACGAGGGCGGGCGTCGAGCCGATGATCGCGAGGAAGAGCAGCCCGAGGGCGGCGACGATGCCGAGGAAGATCGCGGCGATCCGCCCGGCGTGGTCCCACAGCAGCCGCAGCAGGGCGCGTAGGTCCGGCGGGCGGTCCTGGCGTTCGGGACGGGGCGAGGAGGCCGGATCCTCGCCGGCGCGTGGGCGCTCGTCCCGCCCGCCGCGCCCGGCGCCCGTGCCGCCCGCGTCGCTCATCCCTCCACCTTGCCGTAGCGCCGGCTGCGGCCCTGGAACTCGCGGATCGCCTCGAAGAGGTGCTCCTCGGAGAAGTCGGGCCACAGCACGTCGGTGAAGACGAGCTCGGAGTAGGCCAGCTCCCAGAGCAGGAAGTTGGAGATCCGGTACTCGCCCGAGGTGCGCAGGACGAAGTCGGGGTCGGGCATGTCGGGGAAGTACAGGTGCGAGCGGATCGCCCGTTCGTCGATGCGCGAGGCGGGCACGCCCGCCGCGGCGAGCGTGCGCACGGCGTCGACGATCTCGGCGCGCCCGCCGTAGTTGAAGCAGATCGTGAGCGTCAGGCGGCGGTTCGCCTGGGTCAGCTCCACCGCGTCGTCCATGTGCCGCAAGAGCCGCCTCGGCACCCGCCAGTCGCGCCGCCCGGCGAAGCGGATGCGCACGCCCTTGCCGTTCAGCTCGTCACGGTGGTTGGTGAGCAGCCGCTCGTTGAAGTTGAGCAGCCACCGCACCTCGTCGGGAGGCCGGCGCCAGTTCTCGGTCGAGAAGGCGTACATCGTGAGCCAGCTCACGCCGACCGCGAGGCCGGCGTCGACCGTGCGCAACATCGCCAGCTCGCCCGCGGCGTGGCCCTCCGTGCGGGGCAGTCCCTGGGCACGTGCCCAGCGCCCGTTGCCGTCCATGACGCAGCCGATGTGAGCCGGCACCCGGGACAGATCGATCCCGTCGAGGCTCATCGGGGCCGAAACTACTTCGCCTGGCCCACCGGCAGGCACCGGCACCTGCTCAGGCTGGGAGGTGCGGGCCGCCGAAGGCGGCGGCACGGGCCTCGGCCTCGGCGTCGCTCCCGGCAGCGAGCAGCGCGGCGAGCTCGTCGAGGAGCGCCCCCCAGGGCAGGCCTTCGCTCGTCCGCCCCTGGGCGTGCAGCCGCTGCCGGGTGCCTGCGGCCAGCTCGGCGACGGTCTCGAGGTGCTCGGGGAGCGCCGCGAGGACGCGGTCGCGCAGCCACGAGGCGAGGGCGGGGCTCGTACCGTCGGTCGAGATCGCGACGGCGACTGCGCCTCGCCGTGCGACGGCGGGCAGGACGACCGAGCATGCAGCGGGGTCGTCGGCGGCGTTCACGAGCACCCCCGCCGCCGTCCCGTCCTCGTAGACGGCGCGGTCGACCTCGCGCCTGCCGGTCGCGGCGATCGCCAGCGCGTACCCGACGACCTCGCCACGCCGATAGGTGCGTCGTTCGAGCTCGACAGGCAGGCCGGCGACCTCGGGGAGATCTCCGGCGCGACGACGGTGACCCGGGCGCCGCAGTGCAGCAGGGCGGGCAGCTTGCGGCCGGCGACACGCCCGCCCCCGACGACGAGCACCCTGGCGCCGCTCAGCACGAGCCCGACCGGGTACAGCGGCGCGTCGAGGGGCACGCCGCGCACCGTAGACCAGGAGTGGGCCGCCCTCGCCAGCGGGGCGCCGGCCCGGCGGCCAGCACCCCGCCAGCTGCCACTCGCCGCCCTCGCCGCAGGAAGGACCCGGGCGACAGGCCGGCCGCGGCCGGGCGACAGGCCAGCGGCGCCGACCTGCCCGGCCGAAATGTTGACCTCTCTGGTCGGGTATAGTGGCCGCGTCAGCGGTGGGAGGGTCAGAGCGTGAGCGCGTCGGTGCAGCGGTCCGAGAGCCAGCAGCAGGCCGCGCCGGCGCAGCCCGAGGCGGCGCAGGCCGAGGCGGCGCAGCCCGAGGCGGCGCTCGCCGCCGAGCTGGCCGAGGCGGCGCAGCGCCTGGAGCACGCCGGCGCGGAGGAGATCGTCGCCTGGGCCGTGCAGCGTTTCGGCGACGGGGTCGTGCTCGCCGCCTCCTTCCAGGATTGCGTCGCTCGTCGACCTGGCGACGCGGGTCGCCCCGCGGATCACCGTCGTCTTCGTCGACACCGGCTCGCACTTCCCCGAGACGCTGGACTACCTGCAGCAGGTGCAGCGTCGCTACGACCTCGACCTGCAGGTGGTGAGCGCCGGCCTGCCCGACGACGAGTGGCCCTGCGGCACGGCGCGCTGTTGCGAGCTGCGCAAGGTGGCGCCGCTCAACGACTTCCTCGCCACCCGCAGCGGCGTGGGTCACCGGACTGAAGCGCGTCGACGCCCCGACGCGCGCCGCCGCCCCCGTCGTCGGCTGGGACGCCTCGAAAGGGCTGGCGAAGGTCAACCCGATCGCCGCCTGGAGCGAGGACGACGTCGAGGCCTACATCGTCGAGCACGGCTTGCTGCGCCACCCGCTCAACGCCTTCGGCTACCTCTCGATCGGCTGCGCACCGACGACGCTCCCCGTCGCCGAAGGCGAGGACCCGCGGTCGGGACGCTGGGCCGGCTCGGCGAAGACCGAGTGCGGCCTGCACCTCTGACCAGCCCGTCCCCTCCGGCATCCGTGGCACACCCACCCACCCCGCTGCGCCCCGCTCGTGAGCTGAACCAGCAGGAGCGCTGGAAGCTCGAGCGCCACCCCCTCGAGGTCGAGCGCGCCGTGCGCGAGCGCTACGCGGCCGAGGGCCCGGAGGCGATCGCCACGGTGCCCGGTGAGGTGGAGCGGCTGAAGTGGGTGGGGATCTACCCGCAGCGCCAGGGCGGCGACGCGTTCATGCTGCGTGTCAAGATCCCCGGTGGCCGGCTCGCCGCCGGCCAGGCGCGCCGCATCGGCGAGCTCGCCGAGCGCTTCGCCGACGGCCCGGAGGACCATCCGGTGTGGGGCAACCGCTACTGCGACCTCACGACGCGCCAGACCGTGCAGATGCACTGGTTGCGAATCGAGGACATCCCCGAGATCTGGGACCGCCTCGCCGAGGTCGGCCTCACCAGCGTGCAGGCCTGCGGCGACGGCGCCCGCAACGTGACCTGCTGCCCCGTCGCCGGCATCGATCCCGACGAGGCCTTCGACGCGACGCCCCAGGTGCAGGCGATCTCCGCCTTCTTCACGGGCAACCGTGACTATGCCAACCTGCCGCGCAAGTTCAAGATGAGCGTCACCGGTTGCGTCGAGGACTGCGCCCGCACGGAGATCAACGACATCGGGCTGTGGCCGGCGCGCGCCGCCGACGGCACGCTCGGCTTCAACCTGCTCGTCGGTGGCGGGCTCTCCGACGGGCCGCGCATGGCGAGCGACCTCGACGTCTTCGTCGGCGCGAGCAGTCGGTCGAGTGCTGCCGGGCGATCGCCCAGCTCTTCGGCGAGCTCGGCAACCGCGAGAACCGCGGTTCTGGCGCGCATGCGCTACCTCGTGCAGGAGCTCGGCCCGGAGGGGTTCCGCGCCGAGCTCGCGGCGCGCGCCGACTTCGAGCTCGAGCCCGCCGGTGAGGAGCTGACCCGTGCGTTCCGCGGCGACCACGTCGGCGTGCACGAGCAGCGACCGCCGGATCGGGCGAGCGCAGCAAGCGCGACGCGCCCGGCTACCCCGGGCGACCCGCTGCACTACGTCGGCGCCTCGGTGACGGTCGGCCGGCTCACCGGCGGCGAGCTGATCGAGCTCGCCGAGCTCGCCGAGCGCTACGGCGACGGCGAGGTACGCCTCAGCGCCGACCAGAACGTCATCCTCGCCGGGATCCCGCAGTCCCGTATCGACGAGGTGCTCGACGCCGCCGTGTTGCGACGCCACTCGCCGCGCCCCGGTCCCTTCAGCCGCGGCGTGATCGCCTGCACGGGGAGCGAGTTCTGCCGCTTCGCGATCATCGAGACCAAGGAGGCGGCGCGTGCCTGGGCGGCCGAGCTCGACCGGCGCCACGGCGCCTCGTTGGGCGAGGGCGAGGTGATCCGCCTGCACGTCTCCGGCTGCCCGGCGTCCTGCGCTCAACCGCAGGTCGCCGACATCGGCTTGCGCGGCGACACGGCGCACATGGGCGAGCGCATCGTCGAGGCCGTCGACATCGGTCTCGGTGGCAGCCTCGGTCTCGACGCCGCCTTCGCCGACTGGGTCAGCGGCGCGCTGCCGGTGAGTGGGGTGAGCGACGCGCTCGTCAGCGGTGCTCGATCGCTTCGCCGCCGATCGCCGGCCTGCCGAGCGCTTTGCCGAGTGGGCGCGGCGCGTCCCCAACGACAACCTGCGCGCCCTGCTCGAGGGACGTTCGTGACGACGCTGCTGCCGGCCCCGGCCGAGACCGTCGGGCTGCCCGCACGGAACGGCATCGCCCACCCGCCGGCGCTCCCCGAGGCGCTCGTCGAGCCCCAGCCGCCCTTCCGCTTCCGCGCAGAGATGAACGGGATCGCCGAGGCGCCGGGCAAGGTGTGGTTCTTCGAGCTCGCCGCGGCGGTGATCGACGCCGACCGCTGCGTGCAGTGCGGTGCCTGCATCGCCGCCTGCCCGACCGACTCGATCGGGGTGAGCGCCACCGGGATCCCCGAGCTCGTCAAGATGTGCACGGGTTGCGCTTTGTGCTGGGACTTCTGTCCCCGTGGCGGTCTGGCGTACGAGACGACCTTCCTCGATGCCGCCGACGACCCGCCAGGGGCGGCCTTTCCGCTCGACCCCGTCCCGAACCCCGCCCCGATCCCCGTCTCCGAGCCCGCCACGGCGCGGCCCGCTCCGGCACCGGCGACGATCACCGGTGGCGGAGCCGGCGACGGGCTCGGCCGTGTCCGGCTCGCCCGCGCGGCGCGCGTGCGTGACACCAGCCGCTTTCGTGCACGGCGCGCCCAGGACGGCGGCGTCGTCACCGCGGTGCTGCTCGCCGCGCTCGAGCGCGGCGCGATCGACGGCGCCGTCGTCGCCAGCGAGGACCCGCACCAGCCCTGGCGCGGCATCCCGCTCGTCGCCACGACGCCCGAGCAGATCGCCGCCGCCGGCGGGAGCTTCTACAACCAGACGATGGCGCTCGGCGCGCTCGACCTCGAGCGGCACGGCCTGGCGCGCGACGCGCGCGTCGCCGTCGTCGGCACGCCGTGCGAGATCCAGGGAATCCGGGCCCTCCAGGCGCACAGCTGGCGCCGCGGCGCGTCGCGCGTGGATGCCGTCGTGCTGACGATCGCCCTGTTGTGCACGAAGAGCTTCGACTACGGCGCGCTCGTGCTCGGCGAGCTGGCCGAGCGCCGCGGCATCGACCTCGCGGCGGTGGGCAAGGTCGACGTCATCCACGGCCGGCTCGTCGTCGAGGACCGCGACGGCGGCGTGCTCGTCGACGAGCCGGTGAAGGCGTTCCACGGCGCGGCGCTGAAGGGCTGCGACGAGTGCGCCGACTTCCTCGGCCGAGCCGCCGACCTCTCCGTCGGCAGCGTCGGCAGCGCTCCGGGCTGGTCGAGCGTGCTCGTGCGCACCGAGGCCGGGGAGGCCGCGCTCTCCCGGCTCGGCGGCGACCTCGAGCTGGCGGAGCTGGAGCGCCCCGAAGCGTTGCGCCGACTCGACGACCACGACCGCAGCGCGGCGCTCGCTGCGTTGCGCCGCAGCTTCGACCCGGCGGGCCCGCGCTTCGTCTCCTTCGCCGAGCACGAGGCCGCGTACGCGGGGAGCGAGCGGTGCCCGGTGTGGCGCGGCCGCTGAGCCCGCCGGAACCGGTGGTGCGTGCAGGCCGGGCACTCGGCGGCCCGGTCGCCGGCCAAGTCGCCGCCCCGGTCGGCGGCTCACTCGCCGGCCAAGTCGGCGGCTCACTCGGCGCCCCGGTCGGCGACGACGAGACCGGACGGTCCCCGGTCCCACGCGGCCCGGTCCGACGCGGCCCGACCCAACCCGGGGCAGCTGGACGGGCAGCGGGGCGCGACGCAACGGCCGCCCTCGCCGTCCCGGACGAGCCGGGCCGCCTGGCCGGCGAGCTGCACCTCCTGGCGCTCGACGCTCCGGCCATGGCCCGCGACGAGATGGTCGTCGTCTTGGCGGCGCGCCTGTGGCGCACCTGGCGTGCCGATCTCCTTCCCCTCGGCTGGTCGCGCGCCCGGCTGACCCTCGAGCTCGCCGACTACCGCCGCGAGCTGTGGCTGTGGGCGATCGGTGAGCGGCGCTGGGAGCCGACCATCGACGCGCTCGCCGGCCGGGTCGCCCGGCGGGCCGGGACGCTGCGGGCATCGCGGGCGGCGACGCCGTAGCGGTACCGGCCGCGGGAACGCGGGTGGCCACCGCTACCATCCGGCGGTGGCCGCTCCGAGCTCCATCCGCGCCGCGCTGCGGCGGTCGGTGCGCCGTCTCCCGGGCGGTGGCGAGGCCCGCCCCGGCCAGGTGGCCATGGCCGAGGCCGTGGGCGCGGCGATCGAACAGGGTCGGCACCTCGTCGTGCGCGCCGGGACGGGGACGGGCAAATCGCTCGCCTACCTCGTGCCCGCCGCCCTGTCCGGGAAGCGCGTCCTCATCGCCACGGCCACCAAGGCGCTGCAGGACCAGCTCGCCACCAAGGACCTGCCGGGCCTGGCGCAGCACCTCGGCACGACGGTCGACTGGGCGGTGCTGAAGGGGCGCTCCAACTACCTGTGCCGCCAGCGCCTGCACGAGTCCGAGCTGGCCGGGCAGGGCGAGCTGCTCGCCGAGGCGGCGGGTACCGGCGCACCGGCAGAGGCTCGGTCCGAGCAGGCGAGGCGCATCCTCGACTGGGCGGCGCGGACCGAGACGGGGGATCGCGCCGAGCTCGACGACGAGCCCGAGCCCCGGCTGTGGGCGGCGTTCAGCGTCACGGCCGACGAGTGCCCGGGCGCCTTCCGCTGCCCGTCCGGATCACAGTGCTTCGCCGAGGCGGCGCGCGCCCGAGCCGGGGCGGCGCAGCTCGTCGTCGTCAACCTCCACCTGCTCGGCGCCCACCTGGCCAGCGCCGGCGCGGTCCTGCCCGACTTCGACGCCGTGGTGGTCGACGAGGCGCACGAGCTCGAGGACGTGCTGAGCACCAGCCTGGGCACCTCGCTGTCCGCCGGTCGGCTGCGCGGCCTCGCCGCCGGGGCTCGCGCCGCCTTCGCCGCGGCGGGCGCGCTGGCGGCGAGCGAGCAGGACGGCGTCGAGGCGGTGTTCGCCGTCGCCGACCGGCTGGAGGCCGCGCTCGCGCGCCACGCCGGCGAGCGGTTGCGTGCGGGCGCAACAGGTGAGCTCGGCGAGATCCTCTCCCTCGCCGCCGTGCGCCTCGAGCGCGTCGAGCGGCTCGTGTCGCGCGCCGGCGATCGTGCCCGCGGCGAGGGCGGTGGTCGCCTCGGTTCTGGCGCCTCCGGTGAGGACGACGGCACCGACGGCGACGGTGATGCCGCGCAGCGGCTGACGCGCTCGGTGCTCGCCCTCTCGCGCTGCCGGGAGGACCTCGCCGCCCTCGCCGCGGTGGGCGACGGCGACGTGGCCTGGGTCGAGGGCGGCCCCCGCCCCTCGATCGAGCGGGCTCCGATCGACGTCGCCCCGCTCGTCGCCGAGGAGCTGTTCTCCAAGGCGCCCGTCGTGCTGACGAGCGCGACGGTGCCGCTCGGGCTCGCCGCCCACCTCGGCGCCGACCCGGCGGCGACCGACGTGCTCGACGTCGGCAGCCCGTTCGCCTTCGAGGAGCAGGGCCTGCTCTACTGCGCCGCGCACCTTCCCGACCGGCGGAGCCCGGCCGCCGAGGCGGCGATCCACGCCGAGCTGGCCGCATTGATCACCGCTGCGGGCGGGAGGACGCTCGCGCTGTTCACGAGCTGGGCGGCGATGCAGAAGGCGGCGGTCGCGCTGCGGGAGGCGGTGGCGCTCCCGATCCACGTCCAAGGGGAGCAGGGCAAGCCGGCGCTGCTCGCTGCCTTCGGCGCCGATCCGGCGGCCTGCCTGTTCGCCACGATGGGTTTCTGGCAGGGCGTGGACGTCCCCGGTCCGACGCTCTCGCTCGTGGTGATCGACCGCATCCCCTTTCCCCGCCCCGACGATCCGCTGATGTCGGCGCGGCGCGAGCGGACCGGTCCGGCGGCCTTCCGGGAGATCGACCTGCCCCGCGCCGCCGTGCTGCTCGCCCAGGGTGCGGGGCGGCTGATCCGTGCTGCGAGCGACCGCGGCGTGGTCGCAGTGCTCGACTCCCGTCTCGCCTCGGCCTCCTACCGCTGGGACCTCGTGCGGGCGATGCCACCGATGCGCCGCACCAAGGATCGTGAGGTGGCGCTCGAGTTCCTGCGCCGGCTGCACGACGAGGCGCTCACTGCCGAGGCCGGTGTCCCCGGGGCCGGTGCGCCATTGGCCGGCGTCCCTGGCGCCGTCGCCTCGGGGGCCTTGCCGGCCTGAGCGGTGTCAGACCAGGGAACCCGCACGCAATGAGCGAGCAGGTGAACTCTTGATGACCCGGGCTTCCTACCGGCGCTGCAGCCGTTCGAGCAGCGCCAGCTGGCCTGGCGAGGGCGCGAGCTCGCCGGCCGCGCCGGCCACCGCCAGCCGCAGGCCGAGCGCCACGAGCGACCAGCCGACACGCCGGCGCAGGCCGCGGGGGCCCGCCCGGCGTCCTGCGCACGCTCGGCGCGCTCGGCGTGCCCGACGTGCCCGCGCCGACTCCCGGGAGCGAGCGGCGATCCGGTAGAGGTCCTCCTGGTGCGCCTGGGCGAGTTGCCGTCCGAGCTCGGTTCCGAATGCGACCATGCAAGGACCGTACGAAGGGTTGCGGTCACGTACCGTCCGCAATGTCGAGAAGACTCGGTGGCGTGCCCGACACCGGCGCCCGGCTGCTCCGCCTGCTCGGCCTGCTGCAGCGAAAGCCGGGCTGGACCGGCGCCGAGCTCGCCGAGCACCTCGGCGTGGACGCCCGCACCGTTCGGCGCGACGTCGACCGTCTGCGCGATCTCGGCTACGAGATCGACGCCCGTCCCGGCGCGAGCGGAGGGTACCGCCTCGGCGCCGGCGTGCGCCTGCCGCCGCTCGTGCTCGACGCCGACGAGGCGACCGCCGTCGCCGTCGTGCTCGGCATCTCGGCGGGCGCCGCCGTCCCCGGCGTCAGCGCGCTGCCCGGCGAGCCGAGCAAGCTCGACCGGCTGCTCCCGCCGCGCCTTCGCGCCCAGCTCGCCGCGCTGCGAGCGAGCACCGTCGCCCTCGTGCCACCGATCGACACCGTCCCTGCCGAGGACCTCGTCGAGCTGGCGCTGGCGTGCGAGTCGCACCTGCGCGTCACCTTCGCCTACCGCTCGCGCGACCGCGAGCCGGCGCGGCGGCGCGCCGAGCCGCACCGGCTCGTCGCCACCGAGCGCCGCTGGTACCTCATCGCCTACGACCTCGACCGCGTCGACTGGCGGACCTTCCGAGTCGACCGGCTGAGCGAGCTCGAGGTGACCGGGCACCGATTCGAGCCCCGCGAGCTCGCCGACCCGGCCCGCCTGGTCGCCGAGGCGATCACGGCGGCGGGGTATCGCTACCGGGCGGTGATCCGGATCGACGCGCCGGCCGAGGACGTCGCCCGGCTCGTCGGCCCGACGGTCGGCATCGTCGAGCACGAGACGTCCGGTTGCCTGCTGACGCTCGGGGTCGACGACTTCGACTGGCTCGCCGGCTACCTGATCGGCCTCGGGATCGCTTTCGAGGCGCTCGAGCCGCTCGAGCTGCGCGACCACCTCACCGAGCTCGGCCGCCGTCTCTCGGCCGTGCACCTCGGTTGCGGGGCGCGCTGAGGCCACCGCTTCGACCGTCGCTCACCCGGAGCGGGTGGTGCGACTCGACGCGCGCGCGGGCGACCGTCGCAGTCGCGCCGTTCGGGCCCGACCGGCGGATGACGAGCCGAGCTCTCGAGCGCGCCGCGGCGGGGGGCTGCCGCGGACCGCACGGAACCGAGACGCGCCGTGGAGGCCACGATGGCGATGGCGGCTGACCCGTTTGCGATGCTCAGGACGCGCAAGTACGTCGCCCTGCTCGTGCTCGCGACGCTGCTCGGCGTCCCGATGGCGGCGATGGCCTACTACTTCCTGTGGCTGACGAACCACCTCCAGGGCTGGACCTTCACCAGCCTGCCGAAGGCGCTGGGCTTCCACGGGGAGCCGGCGTGGTGGCCGCTGCTCCCCCTGTCCGTCGCCGGCCTGCTCGTGGCACTGTGCATCCGCTATCTGCCGGGACGGGGCGGGCACTCGCCTGCCGACGGCTTCAAGGTGAGCGGAGCGCCGAGAGCCGCCGAGCTTCCCGGGATCGCGCTCGCCGCGCTCGCCTCCATCGGACTGGGCGCCGTGATCGGCCCGGAGGCGCCGCTGATCGCGCTCGGAAGCGGGCTCGCCGTGCTGGTCGTGCGGCTGGTCAAGAAGGACGCGCCAGCCCAGACCGTCGCGGTCGTCGGGGCCTGCGGCAGCTTCGCGGCGATCAGCGCCCTGTTCGGATCGCCCCTCGCCGCCGCCTTCATGTTGATGGAGGCCGCCGGGCTCGGGGGCCCGACGATGATCCTCGTGTTCCTCCCCGGTCTGCTCGCCGCCGGCATCGGCTTCCTGATCTTCGTCGGCCTCGACTCGCTCACGGGCCTCGGGACGTACTCGCTGGCGATCGGCCACCTCCCGAGCTATCCCCATCCGAACGGCGTGCAGTTCCTGTGGGCCTTCGTCATCGGCCTCGCCGCGGCGGTGGTCGGCAACGGGATCGGCCGGCTGGCGCTGTTCGTACGACCGCTGGTCGAGCGGCGGCTGCTGCTGCTCACCCCCGTCGTCGGTCTCGCCGTCGCCGGCCTCGCCATCGCCTACGCCGAGGGGACCGGCAAGAGCCAGTCCGACGTCCTGTTCTCCGGTCAGAACGAGCTGCCGAGCCTGGTCCACCATGCCGCGGCGTACTCGGTCGGCGCGCTCCTGCTGCTCGTTCTCTGCAAGGGAGTCGGCTACGCGTTGTCGCTCAGCAGCTTCCGGGGAGGTCCCACCTTTCCGGCGATGTACGTGGGCGCCGCAGGTGGTCTCGCCATGTCCCATCTTCCCGGCCTGCCGCTCGTGCCAGCGGTGGCGATGGGCATCGGCGCGATGATCGCGGTGCGCATGAGCTTGCCGCTGACCGCGGTCCTGGTCGCGACGCTGATCCTCGGCTCCGACGGCCTCGCCGCGATGCCCGTCGTCATCGTCGCGGTGGTCGTCGCCTTCGTTGCCTCGAAGTGGCTCGCGCCGGCGGCGAGCCCCGCCGCGGCGTCAGCGCCGCCGGTCAGCGCGGCGCCCGCTCCCGGCGCTGAGCCCGACCGAGCGCCCGCAGAGCCCGGCGCGGCCACGTCCGGCGCGGCCACGCCCGGCGCGGCCACGCCCGGCAGGCCTGCAGAGCAGGTCGCGCCGGCGGCGACGGCCAGCGGTCAGTAGCCGAGGCGCTCGATCACGTCCGGGCGGCGCTGCCAGTTCCGTTCCACCTTGACGACGAGGTCGAGGTAGGAGCCGGGTGGCAGCTCGGCGCGCACGGCCGTGCCGACGGCCTTCAGCACGCTGCCGCCCCGGCCGACGACGATCGACTTCTGCGAGTCACGCTCGACGAGGATCTCGCAGCGCACGTAGGGGCCGTCCCACTCGGTGACACGGCAGGCGATCGAGTGCGGCAGCTCCTCGCGCGCGACGCGCAGCAGCTGCTCGCGGACGAGCTCGGCGACGAAGACGGCGTCAGGCGAATCGCGCACCACACCCTCGGGGTAGTAGCGCGGGCCCTCGGGCAGCCGGGCGAGGACGTGCTCGGTGAGCTCCTCGACGCCCTCGCCGGTGCGCGCGGACACCGGGAAGTACTCGGCGCCGTCGAGCTCGAGCGAGGACGCGGCGGAGGCGAGCTGCTCGAGCACGGCGCGAGGGCTGGCGCGGTCGATCTTGTTCACCGCGACGACGGTCGTCGAGGGGAGGCGGGCGGCGACGAACCGGTCGCCGGTCCCGATCGGCGCCGTGGCGTCGACGACGAGCACCGCGACGTCGACGTCCTCGATCACCCCACCCGCCGCCGCGTTGAGGCGGACGCCGAGCGCCGAGCGGGGCTTGTGGATGCCCGGCGTGTCGACGAGCACGGCCTGCACGCCCGGGCGCTCGAGCACGCCGTGGACGCGCGTCCGCGTCGTGTTCGGCGAGGGCGCCGTGATGCTCACCTTCTCGCCGAGCATGGCGTTGACGAGCGTCGACTTGCCCACGTTGGGCCGGCCGAGGATCGCAACGAACCCCGAACGCAACGCCGGCCCCGGGGTGGCCGGCTCGCCCGGGTTCACGTCGCCTCCCGGGAGCGTGCCTCGGCCGCCGCGCCGTGCGACTCGTCGCTGCGGTCGCCGACTCGCTCGAGGCGCACCGTCCGTACCCGGCGGCCCTGCACGCGCTCGGCGACGAGCAGGTAGTCGCCGGTGCGCAGCTGCTCGCCCTCGACGGGCACCTGGCCGCGCAGGTGCAGCAGCAGGCCGCCGATCGTGTCCCAGTCCCCGACGGGCAGGTCGGCGTCGAGCAGGTCGTTGACCTCGTCGACCGACATGCGGGCGGCGACACGCCAGGCGGCCTCGCCGACGGGCTCGATCATCGGGTCCTCGGTGTCGAACTCGTCGGCGATCTCGCCGACCAGCTCCTCGATCAGGTCCTCGAGGGTGACGATGCCGGCGGTGCCGCCGTACTCGTCGACCACCACGGCGAGGTGGAACTGCTCGGCCTGCATCTCACGCAACAGCGGCGCCACACGCTTGGTCTCCGGCACGTAGTGGGCGGGCCGGCACAGCTCCCCGACGGGGCGGTGCTCACCCCCGTCGCGGGCGGCGCGGATCAGGTCCTGGGTGTAGGCGATGCCGACGATGTCGTCGACGGTCCCCTCGTAGACCGGGATGCGGGACAGCCCGGCCTCGATCGCCTTCTCCAGCACCTCGCCCACCGGCACCGAGGCCTCCACGGCGACGATGTCGGGCCGCGGGGCCATCACCTCGCGCACGACGGTGTCGCCGAACTCGATGATCGAGGAGATCAGCTCCCGCTCCTCGTGCTCGATCACGTCGCCTGCAGCGGCGACGTCGGCCAGCGCGAGCAGCTCGGACTCGGTGACGTCGGGCTGCTCGCCGCCCCGGTGGGGCGTGATGCGGCTCGCCAGCGCGATCAGCAGCGACGAGACGAGGCGGATCGGCGGGAACGCGCTCAGCGCCGAGACGATCGGCGCGGTGAGCAGCGCGGCGCGGTCGGCGTTGCGCACCGCCCACTGCTTGGGCACCGCCTCGGCGACGAGGAAGATCACCACGACCTCGAAGGCCGTCGCCACGGCGACGCCGAGCGCGCCGAAGGCGTGGTTGGCGACCAGTCCGACGAGGGTCGCCGAGACGAGCTGGCAGATGAGCACGACGAGCAGCACCGGGGCGAGGAAGCCCTGCTCGGGGTCCTCGACGAGCCGCAGCAGCGACTTGGCGCCACGGCGGTGCGCCTCGACGAGGGCCCGGGCGCGCGCCTTGCTCGTGCGGACGAGCCCGGTCTCGGCGAGCGAGAGGATCGCCGAGACGGCGAGCAGGATGACCACGACGGCGAGCAGGCCGAGGTCGGTCGGCGGGAACCGGCTCGCCGCGAGGATCACGGCGCCGAACCGCCGCCGGGAGGCGGGTCCGCCGGATCGCTCGAGCCCCGACGGTCGCGGTAGTAGGCGTCGAGCAGCTCCTGCTCGCGCGCCTGCATCGCCGCCTCCTCCTCGGCCAGCTCGTGGTCCATGCCGAGCAGGTGCAGGATCCCGTGCACGAGCAGCAGCGCGATCTCGTCCTCGTAGGAGCCGGCGTGGCGCGGCGCGTTGCGCCAGGCCACCTCGGGGCAGATGACCACGTCGCCGAGCAGGAGCGGCATGCCGTCGGGCTCGGGGGGCTCCCAGCCCGGCCCGTTGCCCCCGCCGTCGGGCGACCGGCCCGAGGGGACGGGGTCGTCCTCGATCGGGAAGGCGAGCACGTCGGTCGGCCCGTCGTGCCCGAGGAAGCGCTCGGCGTGCGCGGTGATCGTCGGCTCGTCCACGAAGAGCACCGAGAGCTCGGCGTCGCCGCGTACCTTCTCGGCGCGCAGCACCGCCTCCGCCAGTGCCGCCCAGCGCTGGCAGTCCACCGGGCGCTGCGACTGCTCGTCGGCGACGAAGACCTCGAGCGGCACGGGGCGCCCCTAGCCCTGGGCTCGCGGGCGCGGCGCCGGCGGGGTGGTGATGCCCGCCGAGCCCGCCCGGTCGTACGCGGTGACGATCTCGCGCACGATGCGCGCCCGCACGACGTCGGTCTGGTCGAGGTGGACGAAGGCCAGCCCGTCGATGCCGTCGAGGATCGCCTGGATCCCGACGAGCCCCGAACGGCCGCCGGGGACGTCGATCTGGGTGACGTCGCCGGTGACCACGGCCTTGGTGCCGAATCCGATCCGGGTGAGGAACATCTTCATCTGCTCGGGCGTGGTGTTCTGGGCCTCGTCGAGGATCACGAAGCTGCCGTTGAGGGTACGGCCGCGCATGAAGGCGAGGGGCGCGACCTCGATCGTGCCGCGGTCGAGCAGGCGCTGGGTCCCCTCGGGCTCGAGCAGGTCGTAGAGGGCGTCGTAGAGCGGGCGCAGGTACGGGTCGATCTTGGCCATCAGGTCCCCGGGCAGGAAGCCGAGCCGCTCGCCCGCCTCCACCGCCGGGCGGGTGAGGATGATCCGGCTGACCTGCTTGGCCTGCAAGGCCTGCACGGCGTGCGCCACGGCGAGGTAGGACTTGCCGGTCCCGGCCGGGCCGATGCCGAAGGTGATGGTGTTCAGCGCGATGGCGTCGACGTAGCGGCGCTGACCGGCCGTCTTCGGGCGCACCGAGCGGCCGCGGGCGTTCCGCAGGACCTCGGCGTCGAGCACCGCCGAGGGCGACAGGTCGGCGCTCAACATCTCCATCACCCGCACGACGTGCACCTCGTCGAGCGGATGGCCACGCTCGAGCAGGGCGACGAGCTCGTCGAAGACCCGGGCGACGTCGCTCGCCTCCGGGCCGTCGATGGTGATCTCGTTGCCGCGGACGTGGATCGAGGTGCCGGAGAAAGCCTGCTCGACGAGCCGCAGCAGCTCGTCACGCTGGCCGAGGAGCCCGACCATCAGGTCGTTGCCCGGTACGAGGATCTTGACCTGGGTCGTTGTCACGTTCGTCCCGGACGCTACCAACCCGGCGACCCGCGCCGGTGCGTCGCGGCGATCGGGATCACGCGCCGGCGAGCAAGCCGGTGAACGCCAGGAGGGGCAGCGGCGCGGCGCCGGCCGGCGCGCCGAGCGCGAGCGGGTGGTGGGAGACCGCGACCTGCACCTGGCCCGAGGCCGCGCCGACGACGAGCTCGAGGCGCATCGCGCGCAGCCTCCCGCCGGGCGCCGTGCGCAGCGTCGCGGCGTAGCTGCCGGAGAGCGACGAGGGCAGCGCCTTCAGCCCGGGCACGACGAGCCCGAGGTCGCCCACCAGGTCCGGTTCCAGCAGCGCGAGGGCGCGGTCGAGGCTGCCGCGCACCTCGAGGACGGGCAGGCCGCTCACTACCTGCTCGCTCACCGCGGTGCTCGAGGCGAGCCCGGCGTCGAGCTCGCGCTCGAAGGAGACGAGCGGCCCGTACTCCGCCCGCGCCCGCTCGCGGGCGCGCGTCTCGGTGCCCTCCGGCAGCACGTACCACCCCTCGCCGAGCCGGCGCCCCAGCCGGGCGAGCACGGAGGCGTCGTGGGGGGAGAGGGTGAGGTGCAGCCGGGGCAGGTTGCGCAGCTCCAGGCGGAGGTAGAGACGGCCGCCCACGTCGCGCAGCTGGGCGAGCGGCGCGCCGCCGGCCGTGACGTCGAGCTCGCCCGACGCCGAGGTCGCCACGGCGCCTGCGCTCAGCGACGCAGCCGAGCCGGTGCTGGCCGACAGCTTCAGCCCCAGGCGCGACACCGGCGCGCTCGCCGCGCCGAGGCGCACGGCGGCGAAGGACACCTCGAGCTCGGTCGAGGGCGGGGTGACCAGGGTCGTCACGGCGCGGCGGGCGAGCGCAGCCGGGCTCGCCCGGCCCGCACCTGCAGGGCGCGCAGGCCCGCTGGCGGCGCCCGGCCGCGACGCGACCGGGGGGAGGCGTGCCACCGCGGCGCCCGGGGAGCACGAGCTGCACGCCAGCGCCACGAGCGCGGCGAGCGCCGCGGCTGCGGTGGTCCGGGCCCGGCACCGAGCGGCCGTGACCAAGGCGGGCGGCGCCGGCTCGAGCCCCTCAGCCGAGCGCGCCGAGGGGCCTGCCGCCGAGGACGTGCACGTGCAGGTGCGCAACGGAGTTCCCCGAGTCCGGTCCGACGTTCATCACGAGGCGGTAGCCGCGCTCGTCGAGGCCGTCTCGCGCCGCGACGTCCCGGGCGAGCACGAGGATCGCCGCCAGCACGTCGCCGTGCCCGGGATCGATCGCCGCGGCGTCGTCGAGATGCTGGCGGGGGATGACAAGAACATGGGTCGGGGCGACGGGGTGCAAGTCGCGAAACGCGAGCGCGAGGTCGGTCGAGCCGATGACCTCGGCCGGCACGGATCCCGCGGCGATGCCGCAGAACACGCAGCCGGCCTGAGGGCCGTTCTGCCCACCGCTCACGCGTGGCTCGCCACCTGTGGCGCCTACGTTTTCACTCTCCGCGCGGGTGGGCGGACCCGAGTCGGAGGGGGTCAACGCGTGGCGGCTCGGCTCGGCTCTGGGTAGAGGTGCTCGAGGCTGCCCGGAACGATTCGCGCCGAGTCCACGAAATGCACGAGATCTGCTTCCTTCAGGCGGATCACCCGGCCGAACTTGTAGGCGGGCAACTCGCCTTCGTCGATGAACCGGTAGAGCGTACGGAGGTTGACGCCGAGGTAGCGCGACGCCTCCTTGGTGCTCATCCAGTTGGTCGCATCTGTCATGACCACGCAGAGTAGCAGAGTTGAACGGTCCGCGGAGGGTTTCGTGCTGTCTCATGCCGTGTGGCATCTCCCGCGCGCGCGCGACCCGCTGATCACGTGTTCAAGCCTGCGATGGCGTCAGACGCAGTGTGACTTCATTGGCGAGCAGCCGGCCCCGCCGCGTCAGGGCGACACGCCCGGAGCCGGTCCTGACGAGCCCGCCGAGCAGCGGGTCGCGAAGCGCGGCTGCGTCGACGTCGTCGACCGGCACTCCTTCGCGGGTGCGCAGGGCGAGGGCGAGCGCCTCGTGGGCGCGCCCGGCGTCGTCGAGCTGCTCGCAGCCGGCGACCGGGTCGTGGCCGGCGGCGATCGCCGCGATGTAGCGCTCGGGACGGCGCAGGTTCCAGAAGCGGCGCCCGCCGACATGGCTGTGCGCCGCGCACCCGAAGCCGCGGTACTCCCCGCCGTGCCAGTACAAGCGGTTGTGTGCGCACTCGTGCTCGGGTCGCGCCCAGTTGGAGATCTCGTACCAGCACAGGCCCGCGGCCGAGAGCACATCGTCGGCGAGCTCGTAGCGCCGGGCGAGCACGTCGTCGTCGGGGTGGCGGGCAGGGTCGCGCCACAGCGGCGTGCCGGGCTCGACGGTGAGGGCGTAGGCGCTGACGTGCGGCGGTGACGGTTCGAGCGCGAGCACGCCCTCGAGGCTGGCCAGCCAGTCCTCGTCGCGCTCGCCGGCGCCGCCGTAGACGAGATCGACGTTGAACGAGGCGAAGCCGGTGCTGCCGACGAGACGCACGGCACGCTCGAGCGTGCCCGGCGTGTGCCGGCGGCCGAGCCCGGCGAGCACGTGCTCGCGCATCGACTGGGCGCCGAGCGAGATGCGCGTCACGCCGGCCTCGGCGAGGCGCTCGAGCAGGCGCGCGCTCGTCGACTCGGGGTTGCACTCGACGGTGACCTCGGCGCCCGGCGCCGGGTGCAGCGCCTCGACCAGCCGGGCGAGGTCCTCGGGGTCGAGCAGTGAGGGCGTCCCGCCGCCGACGAAGACGCTCGTCGGTCGTGGCAGGCCGTCGCCGGCCTGCGCCTGCTCGATCTCGCCGAGCACGGCGGCGACGTAGTCGCCGATCAGGTGGTGGCGGTCGGTCCAGGTGGCGAAGGCGCAGTAGTCACAGCGGCTGTCGCAGAAGGGGACGTGCAGGTAGGCGCCGAAGGAGGTGCTGGCGTCGCTCACTCACCCGTCATGGTAGAGAACGCCCGCCTCGTCGAGCGCGCTCAGCATCTCGCCGACGCCACGCCCGAAGGTGGCGCCGATCACGCGCAGGTCGTCGTAGCGGATCGTCATCACCCGGCCGTTGAAGTCGCCCCGCTCCACCTGCACCCGCTGGAGGAAGCGCGCCAAGGCCTCGGCCTCGGGCCCGCGCGAGTCGCGCAGGCGGGTGAGGTCGATACGCACCTTGCCCGGCAGGGCCTGCCCGACGCCGTCCGGCGCAGGCATGCGCCCGTCGGCGCCCTCGGGGAGCAGCTGGTCGACCGGGATCTCGTACAACCGGGCGAGGCGCTGCAAGCGCGGCACGGAGATCGCCCGTTCCCCGCGCTCGTAGGCGCCGAGCACCGAGGCCCGGAACTCCTGGCCGGAGCTCGCCTCGACGGCTTGCAGCGAGAGCCGCTTCTGGCGCCGCACGGCACGCAGCCGTGCGCCGACGATCTGGGCGTACCTGCTTTCCGTGCTGTCGATCCCCATGGCATCGTCATCGAGGTCCATGGCCAAAATCTCGTCCCCTTCGAAGGCCGTCTCGGCCAGCCCGGTCACGTCAGATCACCTCTCGCTCACGAACCTCTAACAATCGTACCGGTAAGTGACAGCTGATGCTCGGAGAGAGCCGATCCTGCCAGCTCAGCAGGTTCGTCACCCGAGGCCGATCCCATCACGCCGCGCCGCCAGCAGGTAGCCGGCGGCGATGGCGGCGGTCTCGGCCCGAAGCACCAACGTCGCGAGTCGGGCGCGAGTTTCGACCAGATCGAGCTCCTCGCCGACGAATCCGCCTTCGGGGCCGACGAGCAGGTGCGTTACCCCGGCCTGAAGCAGCGGCGCGCCCGGCTCGGCGATGGCGAGCACCGGGCCGGGCGCGCCGCCGAGCGCTCCAGGTCCAGCGCTGGTGGCCCCCGGTGCACCCCCGGCGAGCAGCCCCGGGGCCAGGGCGCGCACCACCTCGGCGATCGGGGCGAGCTCGTGCAGCGCCGGCAGCCGGACGCGGCGCGATTGGGCGGCCGCCTCGCGTGCGACGCGGCGCAGGCGCTCGACGCGTTGCGCCGCCGCCGACGGGTCGAGCCGCACGACGCTGCGCGCCGTGACGAGCGGGTAGATCTCGTCCACGCCGAGCTCGGTCAGCTTCTGCACGGTCCACTCGGGGCGGTCGCCCTTTTGCAGGGCGAACCCGACGCCAACGGGATAGGCCGGCGGGGGCGCGGTGACCATCTCGCCGGCGGGCTCGAGGAGGGCCGGGCGGGCGCGGCGCGCCGCCCGTTCGGGGCTGGCCGCGCCGGCGCCGGCCTGGGCAGCCCGGCCCGGCTGCGGGCGGGCGAGGCGGCACAGGCGGTAGCGCCCGTCGCCCGTGGCGGCGACGACGATCTCGCCGTCGCGCAGGCGCAGCGCGTCGAGCAGGTGGTGCGAGTCGTGCGCGGCGAGCTCGGGCGCGTCCAGGTCGGCGACGAAGACGAGCGCAGCTGCCCGGCGTAGCGCCTCGGCCTGCGTGGTGGTCAACGGGCTCGTGGGGCTCGGCCTGGCCCCGGGCGGCTCAACCGAAACTGGAGCGGATTCGCGAGAACAGGCCCCCGTCGCCGTTGGTGACCTCCTCGCTGCGCATCGCCGCCAGCTCGCGCAGCAAGGCCTCCTGCTCCTTGGGAAGCCCGGTCGGGGTGTCGACCACGATGCGCACGTGCAGGTCGCCCCGACCGCGGCCGCGCAGCTGGGGCACGCCCTTGCCGCGCAGGCGGACGATCTTGCCCGACTGCGTGCCCGGGGGGATCTGGATCGTCTCGGTGCCGTCCAGGGTCTCCAGCTCGACGGTCGCGCCGAGGGCGGCCTGGGTGAAGGCGACGTGCAGCTCGCAGGTGAGGTCGGCGCCCGCCCGGCCGAAGCGCGCGTCGGGAGCGACGCGCAGGTGCACGTAGCAGTCGCCGGGCAACCCGCCGCGCTGGGGCGCGTTGCCCGCTCCCGGGATACGAAGCGTGGTCCCGTCGTCCACGCCGCCGGGCACCTCGACGCGCACCGTGTGCTCCTCGAGGCGCCGTCCCTCGCCGCGGCAGTCCCGGCACGGCGAGGTGACGACCTGACCGATGCCCTGGCAGCGAGTGCACGGGGTGGTGGTCACGACCTGGCCGAGGATCGACTGGCGGACCCGGCGCACCTGCCCGGCGCCTCCGCACTCCGGGCAGGTCGAGGGCAGCGTGCCGGGCTGCGCGCCCGACCCGGCGCAGGTCTGGCACATCACCGCACCGCGCAGCTGCAGGTCGCGCTCGGCGCCGAACACCGCCTCCTCGAAGCGCAGCTCGAGCACGAGCTCGATGTCCTCGCCGCGACGCGGGCCCGCCGACTGGGCGGTGCCGAACGGCGAGGACGCCCCGAAGAAGGCGCCGAACAGGTCGCCGAGCCCGCCGGCGAAGATGTCCCCGGGGGCTCCTCCCGCTCCCGCGCCGCGGCCGGCCTCCGGACCGAAGAGGTCGTAGCGGCGCCGGCGCTCGGGGTCGCGCAGCGTCTCGTAGGCGACCGTGACCTCCTTGAAGCGCGCCTCGGCCTCGGCGTCGCCGCCGTTGGCGTCGGGGTGCAGGTGGCGCGCCTGGCGGCGGTAGGCGCGGCGCAGCTCCTCTTCGGTCGCGTTGCGGGCAACGCCCAGCAGCTCGTAGTAGTCAGTCGCCATTCACCGGCCTCGGCGTGCTCGTGTGCCGTCGCTGGGGCGCGCCACGGGCCTCAGCCACCGGCGGTCAGCTGGCGGCTCAAGTGCTGGCTCACCACGGCCACGGCGGCGAGAGCCTGCGGGTAGTTCATGCGCGTCGGGCCGAGCACCCCGATCGTACCGACGACCTCGTCGTCGACCTCGTACGGAGCAACCACCAGGCTGCACTCGGCGAGCGAGGCGACACCGTGCTCGGCGCCGATGGAGACGGTCTGTCCCTGCGAGAGCACGTCGTGCAGCAGCTCGACGACGACGAAGGACTGCTCGAGGATCGAGAGCACCTCCCGCACGGTCTGCACGGCCTGGAACTGCTCGGCCATGCGCGCCGCCCCGCCGACGTAGACCTCGTCGCCGGCCTCCGCCGGCTCGGCGTAACCGGCGATCGCCGCGTCGCAGGCGGCGACGATCAGCTCGGCGACCTCGTCCTCGGGCCGCCTGCGCTGGCGCGACGCCGCCTCGCCGCTGCCCGGCGCGCCACGCCGCGCCGCCGCGCCCGACGGCGGAGGCGATGACCCGTCGCCGTCCCCGGCGCCGGGGCTCCCGGCCGCCGTCGACGGCTCGGGTGCGGCACCGGACGCGCCGGGAACCGTGGCCATCGCCGGCGCGGGCGATGCGTGAACGCCGGGACGGCCCAGCCCGCCGACGGTGCGACCGACGAGGCGCTCCGAAAGGCGCACGGCGGCGCGCTCGACCTCGTCGTCGCTCCAGGACTCGTCGAGCTCGACCGTGTGCTTGTCGACAGCGCCGTTGGAGAGCACCAGCACGACCAGGCCGGCGCGTGGCGCGATGCGCACGAGGACGGCGCTGCGGATGGTCAGCGAGTCGTGAGTCGGGGGCACGACGACCGCGGCGTAGTCGGTCAGCTGGGAGAGCAGCCGTGAGGTGTCGCGCAGCACCCGCTCGAGCTCGCCGTGGGCACGGCCGAAGAACTCCCGCACCTGCTCGTGGCGGGCCGGGTCGAGTGCCGGCTCGGAGAGCTGGTCGACGAAGAAGCGGTAGCCCTTGTCCGTCGGAACCCGGCCGGCGCTGGTGTGCGGGTGGGTGAGGTAGCCCTCGCGCTCGAGCGCGGCCATGTCCGAGCGCACCGTGGCGGGGGAGACCTCGATCAGCGGGTCGAGGACGACGTGAGCCGAGCCCACCGGCTGGGCGGTCGCGATGTGCTCGCTCACGACCTTCCTCAAGATGGCTGATTTCCTGGCGTCGAGCATGTCGTGTGCATCCGGGCGGATCCGGCGCCGAACGCGCCCACTCGCCGGATGCTCCCCTTGGCACTCGATTCTACCGAGTGCTGACGACCCGGTGCGGGCCGCCGGGCGGGCAGAAGCCGTCGGAGCGTCCGGTGCCGGCGGCGCGTCCGGCGCTTCGGGCGCGGGCAGTGCCCGCAGCGGCGGGCCCGCCCGGTGAGTGCGGCCCGGCCGCCGAGGGCGGCTCAGCACGTGCTCGACGGTTGCCCGGCGGCGACGCGCTCGGCCGAGACGCGCGCGATCAGCGAGTCGCCGACGGCCCAGCGCAGGACCGCCCCGAACCCGCTCGCCGCGACGGGCGCCGAGACCGCGGCCCCGGGAACGTGCCCGATCCGCAGCATCCGGCGTGCCCAGCCGGGCAGGAGCTCCGCCGAGGCGTCGATCACGAGGCGGTGCACGGCAAGCGCGGCCGGCGTGTCGCTCGCCGGGGTGTTGCGCAGGAACGCCATCGCGTCGCGCGCCTCGGGCGTGGCCCCGAGCTCGGGCCGGATGTCGCGGAGGTAGGCGCGCAGCTCCGCGACGTTCTCGGGAACGGCGACGGCGCCGAGCAGGCGGGGGACGACGGCCATCTGCGCCAGGTACTCGTCGCGCTCCGCGCCGACGAGCGGGCGCAACGAGTGCCGTTGGTAGGCGCGCAGGAAGCACCGCACCTCCGCCGTGTGCACGAAGGCGAGCAGGTGAGGGTCGCCCGCGGCGTAGGGCCGGCCGTCGGGTGCGATCCCGTGCACGTGGCGGTGGATGGCGCGCACCTGGGCGACGAGCTCGTCCACGAGCCGCATGGGCCCGAACGTCGTGCCGGCGACGAAGCGCGCCGTGCGCCCGAGGCGGCCGAAGGGATCGGTGCGGTAGTCGGAGTGCTGGGAGACGCCCGCCATGGCGAGGGGGTGCAGGCTCTGCAGCATCAGGGCGGCGAACCCTCCGACGAGCATCGAGGGCAGGTCGGCGTGGACGCGCCAGGGCACCGAGCCCGGCCCGAAGAGCCCGGGGTCGCCGGCCGGCGTGGCGTACTCGGAGAGGTCCGGCGGGCCGCCCCCGAAGGCTCCCTGCAGCTGGCGCAGGACGGCATTGCGCAACGGCTCGAGGACCTCGCCGGCGGTCGCGGGCCAGCGGAGGTGCGCGCTCATACCGGGAGTTCTAACGGCCGAGGCACTGTGGGCCGCCTGCGCCGGCCGGCCTTCACCCGGCTCGGGCGACGGGCCGGCCGGCCCCGGGCGACGGCCTGCAACGGGGTCGGCCGCGCGCGACGCTGTGCGAGTCCCGAGGAGAGGAACGACGCATGAGGCACGGCATGGGCAGGTTCGTCGCGGCCGGGGCGGTCGCCTTGGCCCTCGCGGTTGCCGGCGGCGGCGCGGCCGGGGAGGCGAGCGCTGCGGTCGCCGCTGTGGCCATCCCGAACCCGTGTGGCATCGCCCCGGTGGGGCTCGTCGCTCCCGCCCTCGGCGTGGCCAAGACCGCCGTGCACGCCACGCTGCAGAAGTCGAAGGTGGACGGCTTCGACATCTCGACCTGCGTGTTCCTGCACGGCTCGTCGCACGTGTCGGTCACGCTCGCGCCCGCCGCCTACGGGAGCGGGACGGCGAGCATTCCGGGCCTCGTGGTCACGCACCCCTCCGGGCTCGGGCCGGAGGGCAAGTTGCTCCAGGACTCCAGCAAGGGGGACGTATTCGCCAGCGCGGTCTTCGTCAAGGACGGGCTGTGGGGCGAGGCGTACTCGAACGCCCACGTTCAGCCCGCCACCGTCCTCGCGCTCGGGCGATACGCATACGCGCACGTCGGCTGACGCGGCGGCGCGGCGATACGGCGGCGCCGCGCCGTGCGCGGGCGCCTAGCGGCGCGCGCCGCCCTTCGTGCCAGGCGCGCCGTCGGAGGCACGCAGCGGGTTGATCCACGACAGCCCGTCGAAGCGGGCGAAGTCCGTGTCGGCGGAATAGACGGTCAGACCGTGCTCGATGGCGAGCGCCGCCAGCTGCGCGTCGGCCACGAGGTTCCCGGTTACACGATCGTGCGCGATCAGCCTCCCGAGGATCGCAGCGGTGCGCTCCGAGGCGGGAGGGATCCAAACCGTCGGGAGCGCAAGCCATGACTCGACGACACCCCAAGCGTCCTGCGATGGGAGTGCCCCGACGGTGACGCGCGGGTTCGTGACGATGCGGACGAAGGCCCCGATCGTCTGCCACGGGATACCGACGCGCCGGCCGCCGTTGAGCGTGTCGTCGAGCCAGGTCGCAGCTAGCTCGTGCGAGGAGCTGTTCTCGCCGACGGCATAGAGCAACAGGTTGGCGTCGAGAAGCATCAGCCCTCGTCGTCGAGCAGGTCGAGGACCTCGCCGATATTGGTGATGTCGACCTTGAAACCGAGGGGGAAGCTGCGGTGCTCGTAACGAGCACGTGGCGGCCGGAGCAGGCCAGCCCGGGCGAGACGGTTGACAGCGGCGCTCACGCCGATCCCTTCTTCGCGGCGCAGTTGCTCGACAGCCGCTGCGACATCGTCCTCGAGATCGATCGTCGTCCGCATGCGAACAGCGTAGCATCTTGATGCGCGACAGCCCGCGCCGAGAAGCGAGCCAGGTAGCCGCAGATCGCGGAGGCGCTCAGTCCTCGAGGCGCTCAGTCCTGGAGGCGCTCAATCCTCGAGGCGCTCAATCCTCGAGGCGCTCAGTCCTCGAGGCGCTCAGTCCTCGAGGCGCAGGGCCGAGACGAAGGCCTCCTGGGGCACCTCGACCTGGCCGATGTTCTTCATCCGCTTCTTGCCTTCCTTCTGCTTCTCGACTAGATCGGACCAAGCGCTGTGCTTACCTGGGCCTTGGCAGGTCGACCGGAAGCACGGGAGCGCAGTTAGACGGCGTCGACGCGGAGCAAGAGTCGCAGTCTTCGACTGCCTCACGTACTGGCTCTCACGCATCTTGTCTACGCCGTCGGGTCCCTCATCGCCCTCCTTATCCGCTCCGAGGTCCTCCTCCAGGCCACCCCTCGCTCAGGCAGTCCTCACCGCGAGGCATCTCGGGTCGGAGCGATCGCCGGCGCCGCTCACCGCCTCGGTGACCCCTTCCCCGACGGGGGGACCGTCACCTTCTCCGGTCCTGGCGGGACACTCGCCGGCTGCTCGGATCTCGCGCTCAGCACGACGACCGGCGAGGCGAACTGCCCCGTCGCCGAGCTGCCTGGGGCGGACACCGTCGACTTCAGCGCCTCGTACTCCGGCGACACCGACTACCAGGCCAACTCCGGCGAGCTCCAGCTCCTGATCGGCAAGATCGCGACGAACCTGTCGGTGAGCGCCTCGCCGAACCCGCTGCAGGCCGGGCGGCTCTCGACGCTGAATCTCGGCAAGCCCCGTCCCCGACGGCGGGACCGCCGGCGTCACCGACGGCCACGGCGACCTGAGCTGTGCCAACGTCGCCGTGCCGACGAGCGGCCCCGACGCCGGGACAGTGAGCTGCACGACGACGGGCATCTCCCCGGCGGGCAGCGATTCACTCTCCGCGTGCTACAGCGGGAGCTCCAACTACTCAGGCGCCGACGCCACGGGTGCGATCATCGTCGAGCACATCCCCTCGAGCTCCGTGGTCACCTCTGCCGACTCCTACGGCGTAATCGGCGGCGAGCTGCACCTCACCGTGCAGGTTTCGCCGGCGCCGAGCGAAGGCACCGTCGAGTTCTCCGACTCCCTCGGACGCTCACCGACTGCGCGTCGGTGAGCGTCGACCCCACCACCGGCGACGCGAGCTGTGTCAGCGCCGCGCTCACGACAACCGGCCAGGACGTGATCAGCGCCAAGTTCCTCGAGACGCCGGTCGAGGGCGCCTCGAGCGTGTCGACGACGATCCCGATCGAGGAGGCGCCGTCCTTTGTCGGCTCGCTCGACGCCACCGTCACCGTCGGCACGCCGGCCGACGTCCAGCTCGGCATCTCCGGCTACCAGGCCCCGGAGGTAAGCGCCGGAGGCGCGCTGCCGAGCCGGCTCAGCCTCAGCTCTGCCGGTGAGATCACCGGTACCGCGGCGCCGGGGAGCGGCGGCAGCTACGCCATCGGGCTCAGCGCGACGAACTTCTCTGTCCAGCGCCACGGGCACCCTCGACCTTGTCGTCGACCAGGCACCCTCGATCCGCTCGGCGACGGCGCTCTTCGCCGCCTACGGCGTCGACACGACCTTCCAAGTCGACTCAGGCCCTGGCACCTATCCGGTGGCGAGCTTCAACCTCGCAGGAGCAGTGCCAGACGGGATGACCTTTACCGACAACGGCGACGGCACCGCCACGATCGTCGGCACTCCCGACGACGGTGTGTCGGGTACCCAGAGCTTCGCCATCGTCGTGTCCAACTCCGTCGCCTCGGTGCGTGTCCCCTTCACCATCGACGTGACCGGGACACCGGCGCCGCGGACGAGTCCGCCCGGCCCGGTCAGTCCCCCGGCCCCGCCGAGCACCGTGGCGCCGCCGAGCCCCGGCTCCGCGGGCAGCCCACTCTCCCCGGTCGCCCAAGCGCTGGCGGTCCGCAGGGCGGACGCGGTACCGAGCGCGGGCAGAGAGCCGCCGGTCACCGAGCGCGGTGCGCTACCGGCGACCTACGACCCGATCGCGCCGACGAACACGGTGCGCCGCCACGGCAAGTTGGTGAAGGTGCCCGTCGTCGTCCCCGGGCAGGACGACGCCTTCCCAACGACTCGGCAACGTCGGCCCCTACGGGGACTGCGCCGTCGTCGCGGACTCCAACATCGTGCGCATCGACCGCCTCGAGGGCCGGATCGCCCACGTGCCAGCGATGACGACCAACGGGGCGCTCAGCGAATGGAGCGCCCTGAACGGCGGCACCGGCACCGGGCTGACCGACAGCCAGCTCTTGCACCCTGGGCGGGGCCGGCAGGGCTGCTCGGTACGAGGATCCGAGGCTGGAGCGACGTCGACCCGCAGGATGTCACGGCGATGAAGCGGGCCATCCTGGCGAGCGGCGCCCTCTATGGCACGATCGTGCTCCCCGAGAACCTCACACTCTCGACGACGCTCGACCCACCGATCACCTCGGCGAGCGAGGTCTTCGGGCACTCGCTGGCCGTCTTCGGCTGGACACCGACGGGCTTCCTCGTCGTCACCTGCGGCGAGGTCGTCGTGGTCCCGTACAGCTGGTGGGTGCAGTTCGCGGCGACCGCCTACGCGGTCAACGTCATCGCGGGCGAGCGTCCACCCGAGGAAGACTGCAACGCTCAGCACGACCGCCCTCGTGGGGAAACGGGAGCCCCACTGATCCACTGGTGGCGCCGTGGAGATCGGCCTCGCGGCGTCTCGAGTCAGCTGCGCAGGCAGCCGCTCCGGCGACAGCGACTCGCGACGGTTCGACGACGGTGAACTCCGGACAGTCCCGGGGTGCCCTGCTCACTCGATACTTGTAGTGGATGGGGCGTTGGCTGGGATATTCGACCCGGACCACCCGGTTGTCCCAATGCTCCGCAGTGCCGTGTAGGCCCCGACGATACGCGGCAGAGAGCCGGGCTAGCGAGTTCGCACGTGCTTCGCATTCTTCAATCAGTGGCCACGAGAAGATATCCCTCCGCGCTTGGCGCCATTGTCCCGCGGTGATGGTGGCGTCGCACGGGGATCGAACTGGGTCCACCTGTGTACCTTCTCGCCGCCAGGCGGTCCGTCGATGGACGCCATGAACAAGCCGAGACCGCCCACAGCTAGCCAGAGGGGGGGGTCAAGGGGCGGATCGAGGAGGAGGCCTTCGGCGTTACGCACGCCGATCGCAAGGACCGCGCAGGGCCGTGCGGTCCGGGTGCAGGGTCCTCGCGGACAGACGAGAACGCGGTCGGCCCCGGTGGGCGGCTCTTCCGGGAGATCGACCGCCAGACCCTGGCCGGCGAACGGATGGAACGGAATGGTGACGACGCTCGAGTCCGAAGCCAAGCTCGAACTGGACAGACGGGCGCCGGTGGTCCTCACTTCGCGACTGGCGCGGCAAGCGCTTGACACTCGTTATGTGTCGATGTTAAACTAGCACGCAGGTCTTGCGATGTGGCGCACATATGTGCACCAGTGTGGATACCGTAGGCTCCGGCTCGCCTGTAAGGTCGGCCATACAGCACAGTGGGGTGACGAATCTGCCGTCCACGATCTGGTTGGTCACCACTGGCATGCAAGCTGTCCCCAAAAGGCTCAAGGAGGTCGTCGCCGAGTCAGAGAGCCTGTGGCGGCGAATGTCGAGAATCGTGCTGCCATTCAGCGCACCATCGATCTCGACTGCAACGTTCCTCAGCCTCATCAATGGCGGGGGCGCGTTCCTGGTCGCCCTCGTCATCATGCTGTCGCCCTCGCAGACGCCGGCGCCGCTCGCTCTGTACAACTTCGTGCACTTCGGGACGACTCAGTACGGTCAGATCGTGGCGTTCTCTACTCTCTTCTCGCTTCCTCTGTTCATCCTCTACGTCGTGGTGCCAGCTTCGTCGCGGGCGGGTTCGCGCTCGCCGGCTCGCTCCACGGGTGACGTCGATGCTCATTTCCGCGCCACCGACCCCGCGAGTGAGACGCCGTGTCGCTACAGCGCGCTAGGGCCGTGCGCACCGTCCCGAGCGAGGCGAGGCCCGAGCGCCGTGGCACACCAGATCCCGACGACCTCGCTCTGCTCGGTCGACGACCTCGCTCTGCTCGGAAGGCTGGTCTGGCTGTGCTGCGTGGAGCACCTCACGCAGGCCGAGATCGCTAGGCGGCTCGATGTCTCGCGTTTCCGCGTGCTGCGCACGCCTAAAGCGTGCCGGTGAGCTCGAGCTCGTTCGGGTCAGCATCGACCTCGACGGCATCCCGTTTACGTCGATCTCGAGCAGGAGATGTCGCGACGGTTTGGGCTGCGTTCGGCGACGGTCGTCCGAGCCGGCGAGGTCACCGAGCCTGCCCCGGCGGTGGCGGCTGCGGCCGCGTCGTACCTCGAGAGCCTCATCGACGACCACTGCGTCGTCGGTGTCGGTATCAGCTCGACCGTGGCACAAATTCCGAGGTTCATGCGCCGGCGCACGGCATCAAGCGGCGTCACCGTCGTCGCTCTCACCGGCGGCGCGGCGCAGTCCTCGGTCGATCAGCTCGCCAATCCGAGCGACGTGAGCGCCCAGATCGCGATCGCGGTCAACGCCCGCTTGGTAAGCCTCCTCGTGCCGTTCGCGTTCGCTTCCGCCGAGGCCTGCCGTGCCGTGGCCGCCGAGGCCCAGGTCGCCGAGCCGCTGCAGCTGGCCCGGCGAGCCGACGTGGCTGTGGTCGGCATCGGACAGGTCGGTTCATCCGCATCGCTCGTCGCGCAAGGCTGCATCGGCGTCGAAGAGATGGCCGAGTTCGAGGAGCACGGGGCGGTAGGCGACCGGCCCGGCAGGTTCTGCTCGGTCGGCGGTCAGCCGGTCGCGCCGTCGCTCGACGAGCGCGTCATCGGCCTCAGCTTGCAGGACCTACGGCAAATCCGGCTGGTCGTCGCCGTTGCCGCCGGCAGCGGGAAGGCGGACGCGATCCTCGGCGCGCTGCTGGAGGCTACGTGAGCTCGCTCGTCACCGATGCGGCGTCGGCACGACTGATCCTCGACGAGTCCGATCGGACCACCCTGCGACCGGGTTCGCCCGCGGCGCAGCACCGTGCGAGCTGAACGGCGAGACGTCGAGGCTTGCCTCGGCGTCGACGTCGGTACCTCCAAGGTGAAGGTTGAGCTGGTCAACCTAAACGGCAAGGTGCTGAGCCGGCGGAGTGCTCAGACCCCGCGCGTCGTCTCCGATCTCGCCAGCGAGTACGACGCCGAGTCGCTGTGGCGCCTCACCAGTTCGATCATCGGGACGACGGTGGCCGAGTTCCCGCGAACGCAGCTCCTCGGACTGGCGGTGAGCGGACAAGGCGATGGCTGCCTGCTGATCGACCGACAAGGAAGACCGATACGACCGGCGATCGACTGGACAGACGGGCGCGCCGCCGACCTGCTGCACGGATGGGAGAGCAACGGGGTCCTCGACGAGATCGGCGCGCTCGCACCGGCGCCGCTCTTCCCCGGCTCGACCCTCGCACTGTTGGCTTGGCTCACGTTGCACGAGCCGTCGGCACTACAGCGGGCGACCTCACTGCTCTTCTGCAAGGACTTCGTGCGTTTCCGGCTCACCGGCGAGCGAGGCCTCGAATGGACGGACTGCTATTACCTTTGCCCGGACGGCAACCTGGAGATCAGCGGGCGGCTGGGCCGGCTCGTCGGGCTGCCGGATATGCCGGCGCTGCTCGGAACGCCGGCTGCCCCAGCCGCGGAGGCCGGCCGCGTGACGGCTGTCGCCTCAGAACAGACCGGCCTGCCGCGCGGGCTACCGGTCGCCTACGGGGCGATGGATGTCATCGCCGCAGCCGCCGGTGTCGGGTTGACCGCCGGCGCCGGCTTCTCCATCCTCGGCACGACGGCGATCCACGCCCACCTCGCGGACGGACCTGCGCGACCGCCAGTTACCGGCGCGTTCGCCGTTCCGTACGCTGAGCGTGGGCGCGTGCTCGTCGGCATGGCACCGGCGTGCGCCACCGGCAACCTGGAGTGGGTGACGCGGACGTTGTTCGGCGAGCGTGCGGAGGATCTCGCGCTGGCGCTCGAGACGGCGGCTGCTGCGCTCCCCGGATCGGACGGACTGATGTTCCACCCGTACCTGAGCCCAGGCGGCGAGCGAGCACCCTTCAGCGAGCCCACGGCGCGAGCCCAATTCTTCGGGCTCACCCGGCGTCATGGCCGGGCCGAGCTCGCGCGCTCGGTGCTCGAGGGTGTCGCCTTTGCGGCGAGAGACTCCTACGAGTCTCTCGGAAACCTGCCCGACGAGGTCGTGCTGACCGGAGGCGGCTCCGAGAGCAGACTGTGGTGCAGCATCGTGGCCGACATCCTGCAGCGACCCGTCCAGGTGGGAGCTCCCGACGCGGGCTGCCTCGGGGCGGCGCGACTGGCGGCGCGGGCGGCGGGCGTCGAAGTTTCCCGCCCGTTGGACGCGACGACGCTGTTCCTGCCGGATCCGGGCGTTGCAGATCTCTACGCCGAGCTGTTCGAGCTCTACTGCCGTATCAGGGTGACGAACATTGGCCATTGGCGTGCGCTCGCCGCAACCCTCGGGCGCCGCGGCGAGACAGCTAGCGTAGCCGCCGGGGCGCCCCGCTCGAGAGAGGTCACCCGTTGATGACGAAGCCGGTTGCGTTGGTCACCGCTCGGGTCGATCGCTCAAGCCTGGAGGTCGTGCGCAGTGACTGGGACCTACGCATCCCCCGCGCCGACGACGGCGTCTACACGCCCTACGCGGCTGGGGAGCTGGTCGAGCTCCTCGACGGGTGCACCGCATGGGTGACCGAGATCGACGTCGCGAGCGAGCCGGTGATCGCAGCCGCCCCGACGCTCGCCCTGATCGTCTCCTGTCGAGGCAATCCGGTCAACGTCGACCTGGATGCGGCGAGCCGGTCCGGGGTGCTGGTCTGCAATGTTCCGGGCAGGAACGCCGATGCGACCGCCGACCTGGCTGTCGGTCTGATGCTTTGCGCCGTGCGCCAGATCGTCGCTGGTGACCGCTGGATTCGGGAAGGGCTGTGGTCGGGGGAGGCCAATCTGGTCCCATACCGGCGGTTCGAGGGCTTCGATCTGCGTGGCGCGCGCGTGGGCCTGATCGGCTTCGGCGCGGTCGGGGGGCGTGTCGCGCTGCGCTGTCGGGCCTTCGGGATGGAGGTCGACTACTACGACCCGAGCCCGGCGCAGACCTTCAGTTGGGCTGTGCCTCACGCGAGCGTCACGGCCGCGCTCGACGGAGCGGACGTCGTTAGCCTGCACGCCCCGCTGAACGCCGCGACGGTGGGGATGATCGGGGAGGCCGAGCTGGCGGTGATGAAGCGGGGTGCCATCCTGGTCAACGCGGCCCGTGCCGCCCTCGTTGACAGGCAGGCACTCTTCTCAGCGCTCGTCGATGGGCAGGTCTCGGTGGCGGCGCTCGACGTGTTCTGGCACGAGCCGATCCCGTCCGACGACCCCTTCCTCGCTCTCGGCGACCGCGTCGTGATGACGCCGCACATCGGCGGCGCCTCACGTGACGTGGTGCGGAACCACTCAATCGCCGCGGCATGCTGCCTGTCGGCCTTCAACGCCGGTCTTCGCCCGCCGAATCTCGTCAACGATGCCGCCATGGCGGGCCAGCAGCGGCAGGAAGGAACATGATGACGCTGGACGAGCTGCGTATGGTGCAACGACTCGGTGAGGAGCTAGTGCGGGCGGCAAAGGAGATGGAGGCAAGCGGTCTGGTCGACGGGACGGCTGGCAACCTCAGCTGCATTGCGCCATCCGGTGAATACGTCCTCATCACCCCAACGGGCGTACCGTACTCCGAGCTGGAGGCCGGTCAGCTGCCGATCGTCGATCTCGACGGCATCCTCCTCTCGGGCACCTTCCTTCCTTCGAGCGAGGTGCAGATGCATCTTGGTGTCTACCGGGCTCGGCCGGACGTCTCGAGCGTGGTGCACACCCACTCGCGCTTCGCGACGACCTATGCCGTGCTCAACCGGCCATTGCTCGCCGTTCACTACGTGCTGGCGTTTGCAGGCCCAGGCGTCGCGGTGGCCCCCTACCAGACGTATGGCACCTACGAGCTCGGCGAGTCCTGCGTCGCTGCTCTTGGAGACCGCAACGCGGTGCTGCTGCAGAACCACGGCGTGCTCGCCGTCGCCCGGTCTCCCAGGGCAGCGCTCAACGTCGCGCAGGTCGTGGAGTACACCGCCGAATTGCAGTGGCGAGCGGAGTGCATCGGCACGCCTACCGTCCTCGACGAGCCCGAGATGGAACGCGTCGCCGTCAAATTCAAGAGCTACGGCCAGCCCCAGCGCGTCGATCACGATCCCGCAGGCCTCTGATGGACTCTCGGACCCTGAACACGAGCGCCAAGTACTTCTACGAGGCCCGGCCCTCCTGGGAAGCGCCGCCGCGCCCTGTCGAAGGGGCGCCCAACATCGTGATCATCGTGCTCGACGACGTCGGATATGCCCAGCTCGGCTGCTTCGGCTCGGACATCGAGACGCCGAACATCGATCGTCTCGCCGCCTCAGGGCTTCAGTACACGAACTTTCACACAACCGCCCTGTGCTCGTCGAGCAGATCGAGCCTGCTCACCGGCCGCAACCACCATCGCAACGGCATGGGACGCGTGATCGAGCTGGCGACGGGCTTTCCCGGGTACAACTCGATCATCCCCTTCGAGAACGGTTTCCTGAGCGAGGCGCTGCTCGCCGCCGGCTATGCGACGATGGCGACCGGAAAGTGGCACCTCACGCCGGAGTCGGAATGCCACGCGGCAGCGTCAAGGGCGCGCTGGCCGCTCGGTCGCGGATTCGAGCGGTTCTACGGCTTCATGAGCGGCGAGAACCACCAGTTCGCGCCGACGCTGTATCGCGACAACCACGTCCTGCAAGGCCACGACGACGACCGTGGCGGCTACCACCTGACGTCCGACCTCGTCGCTCAGGCGACGCAGTTCATCCGCGATCTGGTCTCGCTCGATCCGAGCCGACCCTTCCTCCTCTACTTCTGCCCGGGCGCCTGCCACTCACCCCACCAGGCGCCGCCGGAGTACATCGAGGCCTATCGTGGCCGCTTCGACGGGGGCTGGGACCGCTGGAGAGATGCCACCTTCGCCGCGCCAGCAAGCACATCACCTCCTTCCCTCCACCGCCGAGCTGTCGCCACGTCCACCTTGGGTACCGGCCTGGGATGAGCTGAGCGAGGGGCAGCGCCGACTCTCGGCACGCTTCATGGAGGCGTTCGCCGGCTACCTCACCCACACAGACGAGTGCCTCGGTCAGCTGTTCGGCGTGCTCGAGGCAAGCGGCGTCTTCGACAACACGCTCATCGTGCTGATGTCGGACAATGGGGCGAGCTCCGAAGGGGGGCCGGATGGATCGCTCAACGACTTAGCGCTGTGGAACCGGATGGCGATGGGCAGCCTCGACGAGGACCTCGGACGGATCGACGAGATCGGCGGCCCCTACATCCACAACAACTATCCGTGGGGCTGGACGGTGGCAGGTAACACGCCCTTCCGGCGCTGGAAGCGCGAGGTCCACGAGGGCGGGGTGGCCGACCCCTTGATCGTGCACTGGCCACGTCGGATCCGTCGCTGCGGCACGCGCAGGCAGTACCTGCACGTCGTCGACCTGATGCCGACGATCCTCTCGGCAGCAGGGGTGGCGGTGCCCGAGAAGGTGCGCGGCCTGAACCAGACAGCGCTCGACGGCCTCGACGCCTCGGCGACCTTCGACGACCCCGACGCCCCGGGCCTGCGGCGCCTGCAGTACTACGAGATGTTCGGATCCCGGGCGCTCTATCGCGACGGGTGGAAGGCCGTCACCTACCATGAGTTCGCTAATCGGGAGCTGCGCTTCGAAGACGACGATTGGGAGCTCTACCACGTCGAGGTCGATCCTTCCGAGTGCCACAATCTGGCGGCCGAGCAGCCGCGGCTCCTGCGGGACATGATCGAGGACTGGTGGATCGAGGCGGCGCGGAACAACGTCCTGCCCCTGGACAACCGGCCGTTCTCGGCCTGGACGCGCGAGCGCCCCAGCTGGCTGCCAGCGCGCGACACGTACGTCTACTATCCCGGCAATTCGCCGGTGCCGGAGGTGAGCGCCGTCAACGTGCGCCGACGCTGGCACCGCGTGAGCGCCGAGGTCGACGTCCCTGCCGACGGGACGCCCGGGGAGGGAACGCTCCTCTCCCAGGGCTCAGCCCTCGGCGGTTGGGCGCTCTATCTCGTGAAAGGTACGCCGCGTTATGTCCACAGCCTTCTCGGGCGCTGCGAGACGAGGGTCGGCTGCGACGTCGTCGTCCAACCGGGGAGGCACCGTGTCTGGTTCGAGTGCTCCCCAGACGGTGCCCAAGGCGGGATCCGGCTCGGGATCGACGACGCCGAGGTGGGTACGGGCACGGTGCCCACCCTCACCCCGGTGCGCTTCTCGCTCACAGGCGCGGGGCTGACGTGTGGCTACAGCGGCATGCTGCCCGTGAGCCGCGAGATCGCGGGCCCGTTCCGGCTGAATGTCGGCCTGGGGCAGGTGACCGTCGAGGTCGCCGGGCCCGAGTACGTCGACCCCGAGGGCGAGTCATGGGTGGCGCTCAACTCGCAGTAGTAGGGCGCTGGCGCGGGGAACGCCAGCGCCGAACATCGGCCAACCGGGAGGTGTCGTGATGGCGACAGTCGAGCTGGACCACGTAACGCGGCAATTCGGCGAGGTCACGGCCCTGGACGAGCTGTGCCTTGAGGTTCCCGAGGGCGAGTTCCTTGTGATGCTCGGCCCTTCCGGCTGTGGCAAGACCACGGCGCTCCGCTTGATCGCCGGCTTCGAGCGCGTCACTAACGGGCACATCCGCATCGACGGCGCCTCGGTAGAAGCGACCCCGGCAGGCAAGCGCAACATCGCTATGGTCTTCCAGAGCTACGCGCTGTACCCACATATGTCCATCTACGACAACCTCGCCTTCGGGCCGAAGGTGCGACATGAGAATCGGGTCGAGACGCAGCGGCAGATCGAGCAGGTGGCTGCCAAGCTCGAGCTCACTCCCCTGCTCAAGCGGAAGCCGCGAGAGCTATCCGGGGGCCAGCGCCAGCGAGTTGCGCTGGGCAGGGCGCTGCTGCGCAGACCGGCGGCGTTCTTGATGGACGAGCCGCTCTCCAATCTCGATGCCGCGCTGCGCGCGGAGGTGCGCGGCGAGCTGAACCGTCTCCATCAAGAGCTTGGGATCACGACGATCTACGTGACCCACGACCAGACCGAGGCGATGAGCCTCGGGGACCGGGTCGCGGTGATGTTCAAGGGGCAGCTCTTGCAGGCAGGCGATCCCCAGGACGTGTACGACGACCCCGCCAACGTCACGGTCGCGCGCTTCCTCGGATCACCGGCGATGAACCTCGTTCCGGGGATCCTTGTGGCCACGGGTGAGCATTGGCAGGTCCGCATGCTCGACACGGTGATCGAAGTCGTCGACCGCTCGGTCGAGGCGACGCGGCCGGAACAGGACGTGCTGATTGGGCTGCGCCCTGGCGAGATCGAGGTCGGCACCGGGAATAGCGGTGCCGGGTGCGCAAAGGGGGAGGTGGAGCTCGTCGAAAGGATGGGTCCCGAGAGCTGGGTCACACTCCGCTGTGCCGGCAACGTGCGCCTTGTTTGCCGTGCCCCTGCGCGCACGAGGACGGTGCCGGGCGAGGTCGTGAGCGTCGCCCTGCCCGGGCACTTGGCGCGCGTCTTCGACAAACAGACCGGCTGCTCGCTCCTTCGGGGCGGTCCCGCCCGGGTCGCGTGATCACGAGTGGACGAGACCAGAATGGTGCGCGGCTCGGACCGTTCGAAGCCAACGGCGCGCTGGCAAGTGCCCTCTTCCCGCTACCACGACTCTCGTCACTGATCACGACTCTCGTCACTCATCACGAAAGGTGGGTCCAAGATGACCGAGGTCCGTCGGCCGGAACCGCTCGTCATCACCGCGACACCGAACAACAGCTGGCTGCACCCCGAGGCGAAGTACCCGACGACGCCGGACGAGGTCGGCGCCGAGTCCGCTCGCTGCGAGGAGCGAGGAGCCTCGGTGCTCCACCTGCACTCGATGGCCGGGTGGAAGGACCTCGTCGAGGCGATCCGTGCGTCCACCTCGCTGCTCGTGCAGTGCGGCATGTCGAGCTTCCTCATCACCGAGCGGCAGGAGATCTTCGACCTGCGTGCTGACATGATCTCGATCATCGCCAACCATCACGACGAGGCGTTTCCCGGCGGCGACTGCAACGTGCTGCATCCCAAGGAGGAGCTGCTGGCCTACTGCCGGCAGTGCGTCGAGAGCGGCGTCCGGCCGGAGTTCGAGATCTGGCACGCCGGCAGCATCTGGAACCTCGACTATCTGCGCGAGCGTGCGGAGCTCGTGCGGCCGATCGTCTGCACCATGTTCTTCGGTTGGCCGGGCGGGACCTGGAGCCCGCCGACCGTCGAGGAGTACCTCGGGCGCCGCCGGCTCATGCCCGACGACTGCGCCCTCACGGTGAGCGTCATGGGTCCCGAGCGCTACACGCTCATCGCCGCGGCGATCACCCACGGTGACCACGTGCGGGTGGGCACCGAGGACTACCCCTTCACCCGATCGGGGAAGCCCGCCCAGGCGCACGAACTCGTCGCCGAGGTGGTGTCCCTCGCCGACGCGCTGGGACGTGATGTTGCGACCCCACAGCAGGCGAGAGAGATCCTCGGCTTCCCCGCAGCGTCCACGGAGGTGCGGTGATGGTCGCCGCTGAACGTGACGACCGACGCGTCGCGGTCGTCACGGGCGCGGCGCGGGGCATCGGCGGTGCGATCGCCGACCGCTTTGCGTCCGGCGGCTTCGCCGTGCTCGGGCTCGACCTCGAGGCGAGCGGCGAAGGACCGCCGCTCCAACCGGGGTCGGTCTCGCTGAGGCGGTGCGACGTCAGCGCCGAGAGCGAGGTGACCTCGGCCGTCGCTGCGGCGGAGGCCCATGCCGGGAGGATCGACGTGCTCGTCAACGCCGCGGGCATCATCGTCGTCAAGCCCGTCGAGGAGGTGAGCTGGGAGGAGTTCCGTCGGATGGTCGACGTCAACCTCGGCGGCCAGTGGCTCACCTGCAAGCACGCCTTGCCAGGGATGAAACGCCGACACAGCGGGGTGGTGGTCAACGTCGCCTCGGTCTCCGGACACGTCGGCCAGATCGACCACGTCCTCTACGGCGCGACCAAAGGCGCCGTGATCGCGTTCACGCGGGCGCTGTCACTCGAGGTGGCACCGTTCTCGATCCGTGCCGTCTCGCTCAGCCCCGGATCGGTCGACACCGAGATGCTGCGCAGCGACGTCCGCTCCGAGGCGCAGCGACTGGGACGCCCCTTCGAGGAGCTGCGCCGCCAGCGCGAGGAGGAGCAGGCCCTTCAGCGGTGGGCGGATCCCTCCGAGATCGCCGAGCTCGCGTGGTTCCTTGCCTCCGAGCAAGCCGGCTTCATCACCGGTGCCGACGTGCTGATCGACGGAGGCTGGACGGCTCGATAGGCGACGGCTCGCCGACAGGCCCGGCGACTGCACGACGAACGCGCTCAGTTACGACGGGACGAGGAGGCAAGCGATGTTCCAGCTACAAGGGGAGCTTCACACCGTGGGGCTCGACCAAGCGCGGCTCGCCGCGTTGATCGACAAGGAGGACTTCGCCGCGCTCGTGCTCACGAGCCCGGAGAACGTCTTTTACGCGACGGGGTACTCAGTGCTGCCCACGAGCGGCAACCCCATCCTGTATTCCCTGCGCAACGTGTTCCCCTTCAGCCTCGTGATCGGGCGCGGGGGCGACCGCCACCTCATCTGCTGGGGCTTCTCGCTCCAGGACGTCTCGGTGGACGCCGAGGAAGTCATCGGGTTCTTCGACCGGCACGAGGCGATGCGGTTGCTTCAGCAGCAGGTGCTCGCTCGCCTCGGGGCGTCAGCCGGTGGTGCACGCCGCGTCGGAATCGAGGCCTCTTGCGGGCTCGAGGTCGCCAACCTGGTCTCCGCCGTCGAGGGTGTCGAGCTCAGGCCGGCCGACCCGATCCTCAACGTGCTCCGACGGCGCAAGACGGCGCGCGAGGTGGAGCTGCTCCGCCGCAGCGTCGAGATTGCCGAGGGCGCCCTTGAGCGCGTAATCGCGACGTTGAGAATCGGGGGATCGCGCCTCGAGGCGACCCGCATGGCCAAGCGTTCCGTTCTCGAGCTCGGGGGCGATGGCGTTGGCCATGTGACGATGTCCTTCGGCTTGGCCAATCCGGAGATCGCTATCGACGAACCGCTGCGCCCAGGCGCTCTGGCTGTCGTCGACGTCGGCGCCAAGTACAATGGCTACACCTCCGACTGCCGTCGCTACGCCTACGCCGGTGACTGCGTTCCGGACGTGGTGCTCGAACAACACCAGGCGATGTGCGACGTCGTGGACGAGGTCGCTCGAGCGATGCGGCCGGGCACTACCTTCCGCGAGCTGACCCGCATCGGGCGCGAGGGCTATAGCTCGCGGGGGATCCCCCTACGCGGTCGATTCACCCACGTCGGACACGGCATCGGTCTCGATACCGAGGAGGAGTGGATCGAGGACGACGAGTCGCGTGTCATCGAGGAAGACATGGTCGTCGCCATCGAGCTGTACGCGGCGGTCGGGGATCTCGGGGCCGTGGGCGACGAGGAGACTTACGTCATCCGTTCCGACGGCCCCGAGCGCCTGTCGCTTCTCGACCGCGCGATCCGCACCGTGGCCGTGGCATGAGCCGCGCGCGACGGGGACCGTCGTCGAGAGGGAGGAAGCCATGACGGTGCGAATGGGGCTCATCGGCCTCGGTGGGATCTACCGGGCCCATTCGAGCGGCTACCGGCGCCAGCCGGCGGCCGACGTCGTGGCGGTGTGCGACAGCGACGCGGCACGCGCCGGCGAAGAGGCGGCCAACTGGGGCGCCGAGCCGTTCAGCGACTACCACAAGCTGCTCGAGCGCGGAAAGGTCGACGCCGTCGACGTCATGCTCCCGCACAGCCTGCACGAGCCCGTCGTCCTCGCCGCCCTCGAGGCAGGCAAGCACGTGCTCGTCGAGAAGCCGATCACCCCGTCGGTCGCCGGCACGGATCGCTTGCTCGAGGCGGCAGCTCGGTCCGGCAAGGTGCTCGCCGTGGCTGAGAACACCAGGTTCGTCCACGCGTACCAGGCGATCGAGCCGCTCGTGCGCAGTGGCGTGATCGGCGATGCGCGGATGGTTCGCACGATCATCTGCGGGAGCGAGGTGGAACGTCTGCGGCGGCGCGACCTGTGGAAAGGTCGCCGGGACGGGACGGTCGGCGGAGCGATCCTCGACGCCGGCGCTCACTCGTTCTACCTGTTGCGGTGGATGTTCGGTGCATTCGAGCACGTCAGCGCCCACAGTGAGCAACTGGTCGAGGAGAGCGAGGTCGAGGACTTCGCCGTCGTCGTCGGGCGGCTGACCACCGGCGCGAACTTCGTCACCGAGTTCACCTTCACCGCAGAGGTTCCCTGGAACGAGCGGCTCGAGGTCTACGGGTCCGTCGGGTCGCTCATCGTCGACCAGCTCGCCGATCCCGTCGTGAAGCACTTCTGTCACCGAGAAGACTACGAGGGCGTCGCTCTCGGGCAGGTTGCGTGTGCGCCGAAGACCTGGAAGCTGGACTCGATCGGCGACGAGGTGGTCGATTTCGTCTCGGCGCTCGAAGAAGGCCGCTCGCCGCTGGTCGATCTGTCGGAGATCCGTGACGCGATGGTTGCCGTCGAGGCTGCCTACGCCTCCGCGGCAGCGGGCGGCAAGACCGTCGAAGTGGTCGCACGCCCGGCCTGAGCGCCGCGCCGCCTTGGTGTCGAGACGGAGCGAATCAGCGGCCCCGGCACCTGCGGTTCGGCGAGCCCCGCCGAGCCGCGACCGACCCTCAGAGTCGGCGCGACTCGACCCTCACCAGTAGGTAGGTCGGGCGTCCGCCACTCAGGTCGTAGACGGCCCCTCGTCGAGAAGCTGCAGCGATCGGAACATAGCCAGGCGATCAGCTCGGCAACCTCATCGGGCCGAGAGATCGAGAAGCGCCGTCGTCTGCGTACTGGATGGGGCTAGGCCTGCGACTTCGGAACCTGTCAAGCTCTTTGAGACACCGTCCTACGACGCCTTCTGTTCGGGATCCTCCCTCAGCTCGATCGGCTCGTTGATCCCCCTGACCGAGACCCTCGTCGACGCAGCCGTGATCATCGGCCGGGTCGTGCACCACGTCGAGCTCGTCAACCCGAAGGGCGACAGCTACCGGCTGAAGGACCGTGACCTCGGCAGGTGGGTGCCAACCGACGACGCAGCGTGAGGATCAGTGTCCGGAGGGGGTCAATTTCAAAGGGTGCGCTGGGTCAGTTCTCGGGCGGTGTTGACACGTTTCGCCTCGAACCGCGCATCCTGGGCCTGAACGCGGTCGCCTATAGGCCACCGTAGCGGTGTCGCCAGCTCCTTCACGCCGGGCTCGGCTCGGCGGTGCGGTCCGGGCGGGGTACCGATCAGCGCCAGCTGGCTCTCGGGCAGCCCGGGTTCAAATCTCCGTTGACAGGTTCACTCTCCCTGTTACAATTGGCCATGCCACAGGGCCTACAGGTCACCCGGTGTCTGGTTATCAGGGCCACTCCGATAAAGGCCTGTTCGGGCGCGATCTGCCAGTTCCTGGAGCGGTCGGCCAGATTGTTGGCGCGGCCGAACCAGGGGGGGAGTCGCTCGGGTAGGTCAGTTCGAGCGTCAACCTTGACCACCGAAGCGACGGCACTGTCAGAAGCAACGGCGCAGACCGTCCCGCCTGCGGGCCCGCGGCCCGCTGTTCACGCTCGGTAGCGATCAGAGCTGATGGCACGACCGGAAACGGACAAGCCGAGGAAGGATCCCGAGTTCCTTCCCATCCCGAAGTTCGCCGCGGCACACCTCGCCGTCAATCAGATCCGTGCCTGGTCGTCAACGGAAGCCTGCAGCCTGGCCAGGCCCTGCCGCCCGAGCGCGATCTGGCGGCACTGCTCAACGTGAGTCGCTCGACGCTACGAGAAGCCATACGCGCCCTTGAGCTTGTGAACGTTCTCGAGGTACGGCACGGATCAGGAACCTTCGTCACGTCACTCGAGCCTTCGCTGCTGGTCGAGCCGGTCAGCATTCTCTTCGATACTGATCGGTCGTCGCTCCTGGACCTGTTTGACGCGCGCTTGGTCCTGGAGAGCGGGATAGCACGCCTTGCCGCCGTGCAAATATCAGATCGTGAGATTGACGAGCTCGAGGAACTCGTCAACAAGTCCGTCGAGTGTGTCGATGACGCGGTCTGACGTTCTTATCCTTCGACCTGCGCATTCATGAATTGATCGCTCGAGCGTCGCGGAACGCCCTTCTGATCAAGATCTCCGAGAGCGTAGCATCCTTGGCCCGGGAAAGTCGCAACCGAACCACCCGAATCGACAGCGTCCGGCAACGGGTGGTGGAGGATCATCGAGCATTGGTCGTAGCGCTGCGCGCCCACGACGCTGATGCGTCCGCGAGCGCGATGGATACCCACCTGACCCGGGTGAAGCTCGGATACACCGAATCCCTCGAGGCGAGCGACCAGAATCGTCCAGAAAACCTCCGCGTACGATAATCCGCCAACGGAAGGAACGTAGACATGCGCATTGCCGTAACCGGTTCCTCGGGCTGGGTCGGCTCGGCCGTGATGAAGGAGCTTGCAGACAATGGGCACGATCCGATCGGGCTCGACCTCCGTGAGCCCAAGTTCGTTATCGGCGAGTTCCGCAAGGCCGACCTTCTCGATATCGTTTCCTTGGAAAGCGGGTTTAGTGGCTGCGAAGCGGTGGCTCATCTCGCCGCGGTGCCTGATCCGGGGATCGTCTCTCCGGAAGAGCTCTTCGAGGTCAACGTCCTCGGCACCATGCACGTCCTGGAAGCAGCCACTAGAGCTGGCGTCCGGCGGGTGGTCAGCGCCTCCAGTGACGCCGCCGTTGGGTTCTCGTTCCGCGTTACTGAGATCCAGCCCGTCTACTTGCCCATCGACGAGAAGCACCCGGTCGAGCCGCAGGACGAGTACGGGCTGGGGAAGGTTCTGATGGAGGAGATGTGCCGGAGCTACACGAGCCGTGGAGCGCTCAGCACGATCTGCCTCCGCACCTGCTGGGTCTGGGACGCATCTCTCGGGCGGCTCGAACGGCTCACCAATCCGAAGGGCACCGAGCGCATTCTCTGGATGTATGTCCACGTCCTCGACGCGGCGAGGGCCTACCGCCTTGCGTGTGAGGCCGAAGGCGTTGACAACGCCACCCTGTGGATCGCGTCGAAGGACTCGTTCAGCGCGTTTCCAACGCCAGACCTAATCGGGCGCTTCTACCCAAAGACCCCGATCATCAGCGAGATCGGGCAGTACGGCTCCACGGTCAACGGATCGTTGGCACGGCAACTGATCGGGTGGGAGCCGCAGTACTCATGGCGAGATGTGGTGCCGGAGGAGCAGGTTCCCCACCATCTCCCCCTGTAGGCACAGCGTGCCGAGCTGTCGAGGCGTGCCGCCGGACAAGAGCCACACAACCTCCCCACCAGCCCCAACGGAGAAGAAAGGAACGGACATCAATGGCCATAGGCTATCGAAATCGGAGAAGAAGGAGCCACCGGAATGCAGCAGTCCTGCTCAGCCTGAGCACCCTCGCCGCCACTATCGGCATCACTTCTGCCTCCGAGGCGTCGGCGTCACCGTCAACTATCACCCTTGTCGTCTCCGACTACATGTTCGACAGCACGCCGCTCACGGTGATGTACGGCAAGGAGCTCACCAAAGAGTGGGACGCCAAGTTTCCGAATGTGAAGTTGAAGGTCATCGAGATCGCTGGTACCGACGTCGACGAGGCCGACGCCTTGGCGCTGCAATTCAAGGAGGCGTCCACTACTCCCGACGTAATCACGACTGAGACACCGTACCTCAGCGAGTACGCCGACGCGGGGTACCTGGATACCTTGAACCACGACCTCTCGCCGTCGAATGCCCCGGCCTTCTGGAAGCAGATGCCAACTTCGATCCAGCAGCTCACGACCTTCGGGAACGACATCTACGGGGTCGCACCGGGAGTCAACGACCAAGGAATTCTCTACAGCAAGGACATCCTCAAGAAGGCCGGGATCCCCGTGCCCTGGAATCCCAAGAACTGGGCCGACATCCTCAACGCTGCGAAGCAGATCAAGGCGAAGGTCCCTGGCGTAGTACCCATGTGGCTCGGCGCTGGAGTTGAAGCTGGCCCGTTCAACTTTGCTCAAGGTATCGCCAACTTGATCGTCGCCTCGACGACGCCCACCATTTTTGACCTGAAGTCAGGGAAGTGGGTGACCGACAGTCCTGGGATCGAGGCGTCGTTGCAGTTCTACTCCGATATCTTCAAAGGGGGGATGGGCGCTCCGATCTCACAGCTGTTCTCGAGCCAGGCAATCGGGTCGCCGACCACCGCCATGAAGGACGGAACGCTCGGCATCATGATCGGCGCAAACTGGATGCCCGAGATCTGGGCGGTGGCTGGGACGTACTACTGGCCGACGGCGGGGCAACACGTTGGCATTGCTCCCTTCCCGACCGAATTCGGCCAGGCCCCGGGCACTATCACCGAGATGTCGGGCTGGGCCTACGCCATAACCAAGGCCGATCCCGATCCGTCGATGGCTTGGAACCTCATCAAGATGAACATGGAGACCGAGAACCAGCTGCACGTGGCGACCTGGTCGGGGTTCGTCCCGGCCGATCCTGCCGTGGCGAATTCGAAGGCGAACCTGGCCTTTGCGCCCGGCTTCAATGCCGGATTCAATCAGTACGTCGATCACGCAGTCTCGCTGCCCGTCAACTCGAACCTGACTGTTTATGCTCGGGCGATGAACACTGCGACCGGCGACATCGCTCAGTACCCGAGCTCGACGACTGTGAGCGACGCAGTGAAGACGCTTGACCAGCTGATGACCGAGCAGCTTGGTCCTGGTAAGACGGAAGCAATCAAGTGATTCGCAGTATCCGCTAGCTTGCCGTACTAGATGAGCCTCGCCGGCTCGCCTGGTCACGGCTTGGTCATGCGTGACGCGAAGGCGAGCCGGCCGCTCTCGTGCTCTGGAGCGACCGTTGCGTGTAGCGATTGATCCGTGCCAACTCCGCAGCTGGACGACCGAAGAAACGATCGCTGCCGTGGCCGAGGCCGGTTTCGAAGCGATCGAGCTGTCGCCAAGGGAGGGACTGCTGCAGCACCGAGGCGAGGACCCGCCGGACGCGGCAGAGGTCAAACGTCTCAAGCAGGCCTGTGCCTCATCGGGCGTCGAAGTCGCGTCGTTGTTCATCGTCCAACCGTGGGCCAGTCGAGACCCCGACGAGAGGCGCTCAGCTGTTCGCGGCATGAGGGTGGCAGCCCGGCTCGCCAACGAGCTGGGCTGTCGGCGGATCAACACCGAGCTGACAGGTAACCCGGGCGATGTCGACGAATGCCGAGCGTCCTTTTTACGCTCGCTGGACGAGTTGATGCCGTCGTTCGAGGACTTCGGGCTCGAGATCGCAGTCGAGCCGCATCCGTACGACTTCCTGGAGACGAACGCCGAAGCCATCGACCTGATCGCCTCCTTGTCCCATCCACGGATCGGTTATCTCTTCTGTTGCCCTCATCTGTTCTATCTCGGCGGTGACCCGCAGCAGAGCTTGCAGTACGCCCGAGACCGTCTGATACACGTTCATGTCGCTGACACATTCCGGCCTTCGCGCATGATCCTGAATCCTCCGAGCGATCAGCGCATCCACCAGCATCTTGACATAGGTCAAGGTGAGCTGGATTGGGAATCGATCTTCGACCTGCTGGACGACGTCGGTTTCGATGACCTCCTGACCGTTGCAGCATTCGCGTGGCACGACGCCCCCATCGAATCGATGATGCGCAACAGGAGCGCCGTGGATCGCTTGCTCAGCGGTGTTCGACAATCACATCGCACCGCGACCAGCGGGAGGGAGGGCGAGCATGGCTGAGCATCCGGATCCAGTCGTCCCCATCTCGCTTCCGTCACGTGGGGAGCAACCCATGACCGAGGTCCCAGGCAGGTGGCCGAGCCTTCACCTTGCCAAAGCTCTCGATGGTGAGCGGAGGCCTGCTCGCGTGCTGCGCAGCCTGGCGACCGTAGCCTGGCTCAGCCCGGCAGCAGCGCTGCTCGGCGTTCTCTTCATCGCGCCGATGGCGTACGCCATCTACCTGGCGTTTACCAACCTCGAGCTGTTGGGGCCGACCGCCAGCCACTTCCAGTTCACAGGCTGGGCCAATCTCGATCGAGCGATCCACGACCCAGTGTTCTGGTACTCGCTGAAGCTCACGCTGGTCTTTGTGCTGGTGTCCGGAGTCGTGGCTCAGACCGTGATCGGGCTGATCCTGGCGCTGCTCGCACAGAGAGCCCATCTTGTCGTGCGGGCGTCAGTTGGAGCGATCGTCGTCCTGGCTTGGGTGATCCCCGAGATCGCCGTCGCCTTCATGTGGTACGCGTTTGCTCAAGGCAACGGTCTTCTGAGCACCCTGCTGGGCAGGCCGTCGGATGACCTGCTCGCATATTCGGCGTTCGTCGTCGTCTGTGTGGCCAACGCCTGGCGAGGCACCGCCTTCTCCATGTTGATATTGAGTGCCGGACTCCGCAACGTTCCGGCCGAGGTCGAGGAGGCTGCACGGCTCGAGGGCGCCTCGTATTGGCGACGACTGACTCGCGTGACCCTGCCGATGATCCGACCGACGCTCATGACGAACCTGATCCTCGTCACACTGGGGACCCTGTCCGACTTCACCTTGGTCTACGCCATGACGAACGGAGGGCCAGGGAACTCGACGTCGATCCTTCCTGTATATATGTACGTGCAGGGGTTCACCTTCAATCAACTCGGATACGCGACGGCCTTGGCGCTCGTTCTCGTGCTGATTGGCGCGATGCTCTCGGTGTTCTACATCAGGCAGCTGCGGCCGGAGCTGCGCGGCGCCCGATGAGTACCGACCGGATCGACGGCCAGGTGGATGTCGCGCAACACGAGGCCCACCCGGCCTTAGCCAAGATTCGCGGCTATTTGGGGAGCCGCTTTGTCAGCGATGTCCTACTCTGCGCTGTCGGGGCGGCGTTCCTGCTGCCGTTCCTATGGCTAATCTTCGCGGCGTTCAATCCCTACGCGACCGGAAACCTGGCGCCACCGAGGGCAAGCCTCTCCAATTTCTCGTATGCGATAAATTTGGGAGCCGGACGCCAGATCCTCAACAGCCTCTACCTATCGGGCCTGTCGACGGTCGTCGCCACGGTCGTATCCCTCTTTGCCGCCTACGCTCTATCTCGGAAGAGGGTTCCTTTCAAGGGCTCGATACTCGTCGTGATCCTCTTCCTGAGCGCCCTCCCGATCACATTGCTCCTGGTTCCTATCTATCAGGAGTTCGTCACTTTCAACTGGCTCAACTCGCCTTTCTACACCTCATTGGAGCTGGGAGCGTCGTCGCTGCCGTTCTCCATCTGGATCGTGAAGAACTTCGTCGACCAGATACCGAAGGACTACGAAGAAGCAGCGAAAATCGAAGGATCTCGCGACTTCAATACCCTACGGCGCGTCGTGCTCCCGTTGACGCTCCCGGGCCTTATGGTTGCGGCGATGCTGACCTTTGTGAACTCCTGGGGAGCCTTTCTCCTTCCGCTGGTGCTGGACAACAATCCGTCGGAGCTTCCTGGGTCGGTGGGCATCTATCAGTTCCTGTCTGCGAACAGGGGTGCCGAGTACGGTCCGCTGGCGGCCTACAGCCTCTTGTTCTGTGTTCCCGTCGTGATCGCTTACCTCATCAGCGTACGGTGGGTGAATGGTGGATTCGCCTTTGCTGGGGGGGTCAAGGGGTGAGGTCAGGGAGACGTTTGTCTAGGAGGATCCGAATTGGCGCGGGTAGTCTTTGACCAGATCACCAAGGTCTTCGGTGGCCGGACCGTAGTCGAGACGCTCGATCTCGAGATCGAGGATGGCGAGTTCCTCGTCATCGTAGGCCCCTCTGGGTGCGGCAAGACGACGACGCTGCGGATGCTCGCCGGCTTGGAGACGCCAAGCTCCGGATCCCTCTTTATCGGTGGGAGGGAAGTGACCAAGGTGCCGGCGCAGGATCGTGGCATCGGGATGGTGTTTCAGAACTACGCACTCTTTCCCCACATGACTATCGAGAAGAACCTGATGTTCGGCCTGCGAACGCGCCGCGTCGCTCGAGTCGAGGCGCGCCGCCGGGTGGAGGAGATCGCCAGCCTTCTCGGGGTCGACTCGTTGATGGGCCAGAAGCCAGGACAGCTCTCGGGAGGTGAACGGCAGCGAGTAGCGCTCGGTCGCGCTCTGCTCAGACAGCCGAGCGTGTTCCTTCTGGACGAGCCGTTGTCGAACCTCGACGCCGCCCTGCGTACGCAGATGCGCTTCGAGCTGAAGCGCCTGCACACCCAGATCCCGGTCACGACGATCTACGTCACTCACGACCAGGTGGAAGCCATGACGATGGCAGATCGAATCGTCTTGATGCGATCGGGGCGGCTCCAGCAGGTTGCCGCTCCGGCTGACATCTACAGCCGTCCTCAGAATCTGTTCGTGGCGGGGTTTATCGGAAGTCCCAAAATGAATATCGTGCCGGCACGCGTGACCGTATCGAGCGGCCGCTTGAGCATCGACATGCTCGGTACACGGCTGCCACAGATGCCGACGAAGACAGGATTGAGCACCCCCATGGAGGGCTCGAGCGTCGGATTCCGGCCAGAGGACGTGAAGGTTCGCGAGGATGCCAACACCCAGGCTCCCGTCCTGGTCGGTACTGTCGAGCTCGTCGAGCCCCTCGGCGCCGACACCTACGTGACCGTGAAGGTCGGAGAGGACCTTGTCCGGTGCCGGTGTGGACCGACGTTCGGGCCGGCTCTCGACTCCGCTGTCTATCTTGAGATCGACCCTGCGAAGATCCACTTGTTCGGACCGGACGGCAACGTGATTGCCCAGGAACCGGCGGACGATGGTGCCGAGAGCGCGAGGATCGCGGCACAGTGAGAGCGGCGCTGCTCAGCGAGCTCCCCGCCGAGGGGTTTCAGATCCGGGACGTCGCTGATCCGCGTCCCGGTCGTGCGACAGTCGTCGTCGAAGTTGAGGCCTGCGGCATCTGCGGGACCGACCTGCACATCATGGCCGGCACCTCATATCGACCGGAGCTGCCGTTCATCATGGGCCATGAGCCGGTCGGGAAGGTGGTTGCCCTCGGTCCCGACGTGGACGAGCGGCTGCTCGGGACGAGGGTTGTTCCGACGCTGTTCATTGGCTGCGGGGTCTGCATATCGTGCCGGGCCGGCGATGAGCGATTGTGCGACAAGGGCGCCCTGGTTACCGGAGTACTGGGAGTTCCTGGTGGGTTCGCCGAGTTGCTTGCTCTCGGCACAGAGCAACTCGTCGAGGTTCCGGAAGGAGTCGATGCCCTCGCGGCCGCGACGCTTGTCGATGCCGGTGCGACGGCGCAGAACGCCGCCCGGGTCGCCTCAAGCGACGCGGTCCCCGCAGGGCCGAGCTTGGTGGTCGGGGCAGGCCCGGTCGGGCTGCTCGCAGCGGAGCTCCTTCGAGTGTCCGGCCATGAGGTCGCCATCGTCGAGCGCCTCCCGCAGCGCGCCGACGCAGCGGCGCGGCTCGGCTACCCTACCGAGGTCTCCGTCGATCGCGTCTCTGGTCCGTTCGCCGCCGTTGTCGACTGCGCAGCGGACCCCGGGGCGGTTGAGCGCGAGCTCGAACTTCTCCGCCCTCGTGGCTGGTTCCTCGCCGTCGGGTACAGCACTGTTCCGCGGCTTGATCTGTCGGTCGTTGCACGCCGCGAGCTGACGATACGGGGAATCCGCTCGGGCTCGCGGCACGACCTGGCGACGGTATTGGACGTCGTCGCGCGGGGGGCGATCCGACTTCCTGAGGCCCACCGATGGCGACTCGAGGAGATCGATGATGCCTTCCGGTCGCTAAGGTCGGGAGCGCTACCTGGCAAGGCGGTCATCGTCATGAATGGGAGCATCCAATGACCGGGCCAGTCATCGGTGAGCCCTCGACCGGCGAAATGAGGGGCCGAGCGACACCGCAGGCCGGACCCCGACGCCCGAACATCGTCCTAATCGTGGCGGACGACATGGGCTATTCCGACGTCGGCTGCTTCGGAGGGGAAATCCCCACGCCGAACATCGACAGCATGGCCGAGGATGGGGTAACGATGACCCAGTTCTACAACGGGGCGCGGTGCTCCCCGAGCAGAGCCGCCTTGTTGAGCGGCCTGTACGCCCAACAAGCTGGGGTCGGGCACCTCGCGGAGTTCGGTGCCGACGACCTTCCCGGTTATCGTGGCCGCCTCAGCGAGCGCTGCGTCACAATCGCCGAGGTGCTGCGCGACGCTGGCTACCGCACCGGGATGGTCGGGAAGTGGCACGTGGGTGGCCGGATACCGTGGGACGACGACAGCGGCTACGACGTCGGCGGCGTCCTACATCCGTTGGACCGAGGCTTCGACGAATACTGGGGGACGCTCACCGGAGCTGGAAGCTACTTCACGCCGGCGACCTTGATGGACGGGCGAACGATCATCGACAACCCGATATCCAGTGGTTTCTACTACACCGACGAGATCGGCTCGCGAGCAGCGGAGATGATCGAGCGCATGGCAGGCGGCGCTCGCCCCTTCTTCGCCTACGTCGCCCACGTCGCACCCCACTGGCCGCTCCATGCGCTGCCTTCCGATGTCAACAGCCTGGAGATCTCGTATGAGGGCGGTTGGGGAGTAACGCGGCAGCAGCGGCACGAACGCCTTCGCTCGACTGGAATATTGGATCCCAGATGGGACATCGCGCCGGCGGATGACGGCGTCTTGGCGTGGGAAGACGTATCCGACCACCGCTGGGAGAGGTCGCGCATGGCTGTCTATGCCGCCCAGGTGGTTGCGCTCGATCGGGCAGTCGGCAGGGTCCTGGCGAGTCTCGAACAAGCCCACATCGCAGACGACACGGTGGTCATGTTCATGTCCGACAATGGGGGATGCGCCGAGATGCTGGGGCCGGAGCTCCCGGCACGATTCCTCGGCCAACGACGTGGCCACGTCGGTCCGCCGACAAGAGGTCGGGAACCGGCGAGGGCAACCGCCCGGCGACCGGTCGACCTTCATGAGCTACGGTCATTCGTGGGCGCACGCCAGCAATAGCCCTTTCCGGCTCTACAAGCACTGGGTGCACGAAGGGGGCATCTCAACGCCAGTCGTAGCCCGTTGGCCAAGCGGGCAAGGTCGAGGGCTCATCGTTCATGAGCCGATGCACTTCATCGATGTGATGGCCACTTGCATCGATCTGGCCGGAGCGCGATATCCGCTCGAGCGGAACGGCACGCCTATCATCCCGCTCGAGGGACAGAGCTTCAAGGAGGTCCTACAGGGGCGGCCACCGAACCGAGTCGGCGCGATCTTCTGGGAGCATGAGGGCGATCGCGCTATCCGGCTCGGGGACCTCAAGCTCGTGGCCGAGCACAAGGCGTCTTGGGAGCTCTACCGAATGGATCAGGACAGGACAGAGACGATCGACCTGTCACAGCGATACGGATCGAGATGTCCGCAGGCTGGAGTCGCTGTGGCTCAACTGGGCACGTCGTTCCTTCGTGCTGCCCTGGGACGACGTATATCCCAATCTCACCCCCTACTTCATCTTCTAGCGGTCACCGAAATGACTCGGTGGCGCTACGGTGGCTACATGCCCATCAACGACCGCACCGCCGCGTGAGATGTCCGATAACGACCGTGACGCCCCTCGACAAGATGGCTCGCTCGACGTCGTTGCCGCACCGAACAGTCGTTCACTTCAAGCCATTGCTCCGGGCGGCGGATAGCGTGGCTTCGAAAATGCGGCGCCGCGAGTTCGCTCCGGACTCGTCGCGCGCCTCGCGAGACGCTCCGGCGAGAAGGGCGCGCTCGGTCAAGGAAATGACCGATCGACGACGGCGCCGCACCGCCGTCTCCATTCTGCCTTGATCGGCGCAATCGAGCTGTGCCTGGTCACTGGAACGACGACACGGAACGGCGGCCGAGGCGACAAGTCCATCGAGAAGGTCCGAAAGGGCGGCCTGCACTACGCCGATTCAAACCCCCAACGCATAACTAGTGGGCCGGCGGCGAAGTGCGCGCCGGTAATCCACCCTCTCCACCAGGCGCGATGTCACGATTGCTCCACGTGATGTCGTCGAAGGGGGTGGGTGTGGCTCGACCTGTGTCGGTGTTCGTGCGGGCCTTGAGCGAAGACGAGGCGGTGAAACTGCGCCGGATTTCGCGCCAGTCCAAGGTGTTTGCCTTGAGGCAGCGGGCGCAGATCCTGCTCGCCTCGGACTCGAGGTCCTCGGCGGCCGAGATCGCTCGCGTGCTGCAGACCGAGGAGAACCAGGTTCGTCGGGTGATCCGGGACTTCAACGAGCACGGGATGGACTCGCTTCGCCCTCCTTTGGGGGGCGGGCGCCCGAGGAGGATCGACGACGCGACCCGTGAGCAGATCCGCGCCGTCGCTCTCGCCCGTCCCGCGACCTCGGCGTGCCCGCCACACGTTGGTCGCTGCCAACCTCCGTCGCTACCTCGTGCACAAGCGCATCGTCAGCTTCATCTCCAAGGAGCACCTGCGCCGGATCCTCCAACAGCTCGGTATCACCGCCCAGCGGACGCGCACTTGGAAGTGGAGCAACGACCCGCTCTTTGAGCAGAAGAAGTCCTGGGTCCTCGCCGCCTACAAGGCAGCTGAAGCCGGGACCTTGAACGGCGTGCTCGTCTGCTTTGACGAGTGCGGCCCGATCTCTCTGAAGCCCCAGCCCGGCTCGGGCTGGTTCGAGAAGAACAAGCCCGCCCGCGAGCGCGCCACCTACCACCGCAAAGCCGGGGTGCGAAAGCTCCTCGGCGCCTACGACGTCGGCGCCGACAAGCTGTGGGGGTGCCTCGAGGCCCGCCCGGTGACCGGGGCGGTGGTGCTGCAGTTCCTCCAGGACATCCGGCGGCGCTACCCGGCCGAGACGACGCTCTATGTGGTGATGGACAACCTCTCGGCACACTGGACGCCGGCCATCCGCTCCTGGGCGGTGCAGAACAACGTCGGGCTGCTCCCCACGCCCACCAACGCGAGCCACCTCAACCGGATCGAGTGCCACTTCTGGCCCTATGTCGAGTTCGTCATCAACGGCAGCGACTATGCCGACTGGAAGGAGTTCTCCAAGGCCAGCAGCGCCTACCTCCGGCGGCGCAACCATGACCGTCACGACCCGCGCATCCTCGAGCTCGAGAACCGACGGAAGGTAGCCTGAGCAGGTGGAACAGTTACCGGCGGACCGATCCGCGCCGGCCCACTAGACCGAAGTGTTCCTCGATGAGGACGATCTGGCTGATCCCTGAGGGAGCGTGGATCGAGGGGGGCGGACTGTATCGGGAGGAACGTCCCACGGTCAACATCTCGGTCGATGCGCCTGGATCAACAAGCGCCCCGGTCACCAATGCCGAGTTCGCCAAGTTCGTCGCCGACACCGGATACGTGACCGTCGCCGAGCGGTCTCCGGAGCTGGGGGGCAGATCATCGACGAAGCATCCTGACCATCCCGCCCGGTTCGTAGGTGTTGGTTCGAACACCGGCGCCTGTGCCTCTCGACGACTGGCGCCGATGGTGGCGTTGGATCGAGGCGCAGATTGGCATCAGCCTCAAGAACCAGGCGAGCAACCTGGAAGGCTTGGACCGCCACCCAGTAGTCCACGTCGGGATCGAGGATGCCATTGCCTACGCCGAGTCAACCAGCAAGCGGCTCCCGACGAGAGGTGGAGTAGAGGGAGCATGCTGCCCGCGGTGGCCTCGATGGTGCAGGTGTATGCCTGGGCGACGAGTTCGCGCCGGGAGGGGTTGCCGAGCGGAGCGTCTGGGTCGGGCACTTCCCCTACGACAACCGCTCCCGTATGCGTCGACGAGGACCTCACCTGTGAGATCGTTCCCTCCGAACGGGTACGGCCTGTACAACGTCACGGGGAACGTCTCGCGGAAATGAGCAGTTGACCCCGTGGGTGCTTGCACGACCAGTCCGCGGGTCCCACACAGGGTGGACAGCGCTGTTGCCAACGGCTGCTGCCCGGTGCCGGTCACGATCCTCGAAGCGGATCGTTTTGTCATCAAGGGGGGATCGCACCTTCCGCGGCGTCCTACTGTCACAGATCACCCCCAGCTGCCCGGCAGGGTCAAGGTGCACACGATACCGCCAGCCATCTGGGATTCCGATGTGTCCGGTCGGCCGAGTGAACGTCGCGGGGGTCTACGCCACACTCCAGAATAGAGCGAACAGGCACGAGTCCGCAGGCCACTGACAACTACTCGAAGAAAGAGGATACGGGGACGTGAAGCACATCAACCTCGGGAACTCTGGACGTGTCCCGCATCAAGTCAGGTCATGGGCATGTCCGACGCTTAAGCAAGGGCAGTGACAATGCCGAGTCCGTCCACGTGCCATCCATCGAGCGCTCAACTTGGGGGTGACGCTCATCGACACCGCCGATCACAGGCAGTTCGCCAACAAGAACTATCGGACGGGCGATCAAGGATCGCCACGACCAGGTCGTACTCGCCACCAAGTTCAGCTTCATCTCCCACGCCGGCGGCGGTCCCGACAACCTGGACGGCGGCCCGGGTGCAGCCTCCGCCGCGCCTCCGAGGGGTCGCTGAAGCGGCTCGGCACCGACCGCGTTCGACTTGTTCTACCAGCACCGTGTCGACCCCGACGCCGATCGAGGGGACACCGTCGGCCGCCTGCGCAAGCTGGTCGCCCAGGGCAAGATCAACCACGTCGGGCCTGTCCGAGGCCAGAGGTAGCGAACTTACGCGCCACGCTGCATGCAGTCTACCCCATCCACCACGCTGCAGTCCGGATGCTTCGCTTTGAACAGCACAATGCCGAGGACGGCGTCCTGCCGCTGCTCCCGCGAGCTCGGCATCGGGTTCGTCGCGTACTCGCCAACTCGGCCGCGGCTTCCTCACCGATACGGTCCGCTCCACGGACCAGTTCGAAGAACAACACCCCGGCGGAACCTCCCTCGCTTCACCGGCGAGAACCTCAGCACAATTTGCGCATCGCCGACAGGATCGAGGCCATCGCCGCCGAAGTCGGCGCCACACCAGCCCAGGTGGCCCTGGCTTGGCTGCTCGCCAAAGGCAACGACATCGCGGTAATCCCCGGCACTGAGCGGATAAAGCCATCGACCAGAACACCGCCGCCGACCTCGTGGTGTGACCTCGAGCAGATCGATAAGCTGGACCATCTCGCCCCGGCAGTCGGTGGCCACCAAACGAGGGCCGGATGCGTCTGATTGACCGATGACTGCGCACTCGGCTCGTACTGCGGGTACCACCCGTGACGAGCGCCGACGGGTCTCACGTCCGTCGCCCGACCGCTGCTCTCCCTCATCTATCCCCAAGGCTGTGGATGGGGTAGCAATTGTTCTGGATTCGAGGGAGCAAGCGAGCGCCAGCTGACTCCGTTTCCACAGCGCAGTCTCGTGGCTCTCTTCCATACCCGGACGCGGGGCTCGGGCGGCACACGGGGAGCGGTGGTTTCAAGCTCGGTGCGCCCACCCATTCCGCATCTCGACGACGCCCTGGCTGCGACGAAGCGCTCGAAAATGCCAGCTGTGGGCACGTCACAAGACGAACCTTTACATGGACTTGCCGGGTACGGCACCAAAATATTGTTCCTCATTCAGCACGTCAATACACCACCGCCCTGCGCAAGGATCGTCGTCGATTCGGGAGCGATTG
>CAVVDX010000002.1:0-2916254 GCA_963747085.1 uncultured Actinomycetota bacterium
TTGTCGGTTCGACGTCGACGGGTCGTGCACCTGAAAGAAGAACTCGAGGAGGCTGCGGTAGGAGATCCGCTGCGGATCGAAGATGATCTCGATCGCCTCGGCGTGCGTGCCGTGGTGTCCGTAGGTCGCGTTGGCGACGTCGCCTCCGGTGTATCCCACCCGAGTCGAGAGGACCCCTGGAAGCTTCCGAATGAGATCTTGCATTCCCCAAAAGCACCCTCCAGCAAGGATCGCCGTTTCCGTCGTGCCATCTATCGTGATGAGATCCTCCTTCGTTCGTGCTCCATCGCGGTTGTCGTGGACCGTGCTCGCCTGCTTTCGCGGACCTCGCTCGGGGTGTCGACCGTACGGTGAAGCATGCGACCGCGTAACCTCGCTCGCGCGCGCTGGAGTAGAAAGGCTCGCTCGGGGGTTCCGACCTCAGCCTCACCCCACGTGGGTGATAATCGGACCTCGAGCCGCGAACGCCGCGTCTCTTGCCAGTCGTGCCGCTGACCCGTCTGAGCAAGCTGAGGTGGTCGGAGCAGAAGCTCGCCTCGGCGAGCCACGTCCTCGCGGTTGCCGACGCCGACCTGTCGGACTTCCGGCCCCGTCTACTCCACCTCGACGACCCTGTGGCCCGCCGCACGTCCTAAAGGACACCGTGCCCGACCGGTTGCCCTGTACCACCGCGACGTGCCCGCATACCATCCGCACCCGAAGCCCTGAAGTCTGCAAGCGAGTGCCGGCCGTCGTGTTGGGCGGTGTCGACGCCGCCAGGCTGCTTACGAAGACCATTGCGACTTCAGCCATGGGGTCGTCCGCCGTCGCGCTCGGTGGGCCGGCCACCCCACGATACGAGTTGGCACGGTGCAATGACTGCACCAATCCTCATGACCGGGGCGACTGAATGATCGCCTAACCCTGGTCTGACATTCCTCCTGTGGTCACACGATGAACTGCTGGCCGCCGTCGATGTCGTAGGTCGCGCCGGTCAGAGCGGTGTTGGTCATTAGGTGCACGGCGAGCGCGGCGATGTCGGCCGGCCCGACCACGCGCCCGATGGGCAGCGTGGCGCGCAGTTGGGCGCGGCGCGCGTCCAGGTCATCGCCGAGCAGCGATGCAGACAGCGGCGTGTCCACGAAGCCGGCCGCGATCAGGTTTACCCGGATCGGCGCGACCTCGACCGCCAGGTTGGCGATCAGGGCGGGCAGCGCGGCAGTACCAGCCGCGATGAGCGATAGGCCTGGACCTCGGCTGCGACCGCCGGTGCCGCCCATGAACAGCAGCGTGCCGCCGGGCCGCACCCGGCCGGGAGCGTGCTGGGCGACGGCGACGGCCAGCCAGATGTGTTCGTCCCAGTCGCGGTGCGCCCGCTCGCGGTTCAGGTCGGCCAGGGCCGCGTAGTACGGGCCGGGGCCGGTCACCATCACGTGGTCGATCGTGGACGGCAGGTCGGCGAAGAAGCGGCCGAGGGCGTCGGGGTCGGTGGCGTCGAATGCCGCGGTGCTGCGTGCGCCGAGCTCGGCCGCGGCCCGCTGCAGGCGATCGGGGTTGCGCGCGAGTCAAGATGACGTCGGCCCCTTCGGCGCGGGCCAGGCGCGCGGTCTCGAGCCCGATGCCGGCGCTGCCGCCGATCACGACAACGGTGTGCCCAAGCAGGGCCGGTTCGGGGCGGGAGACAGCGACGGTGGGCGGGGTGGTCATGATTGATTCCTCCTGGAGCTGGACTATGTGGTCTTCGCCGGTCCGCGAATGGGGCCCGCGCACCCATCCCAACGCGGTGGCGTCGCGAGCCGCGGTGGGGCCCCGGGAGTTGTCCGAGACGAACAGCGCGGTGACGAGCGCAGCCGGATGTCGGCCCGGCGGTCAGCGCGTAGATGATTCCGCCGAGGCCGCCACGACCAGCAATGCGCCGCGGTCGCCGTCGGCGCGCCTCGTCATGCCGTCGCTCTTAGCCGGGCAAGTCTTCGGGTCGCTTCTCGGCGAGGTGCCCGTGGAGCACTCCGGTGGCCTGCCCGACTTCGATCATGTAGCCGTCGGGATCTCGCATGTAGCAGCGGATCTCAGCACCGCGATCGATCGGCGGCGTGAGGAACTCTGCCCCTTTTGAGCTCCACTGCTCATAACACGCCTGGATATCGGCGACGCGCAGATTCATGAAGCTCGACACCGTGTTCCCGGGCTCGTAGTTCGCGACCGAGATATCGGGCTTGTCGGGGGTAGGGGGACCGCCCGGGTTCATCAGGACCCATGAGTTGGCGAGCTTGACGATGCACGGGTTCTCCTCCAGCACTACCTGGCCGCCGAGTACCTCGGAGTAGAACGCGCGGGACCGAGCAACGCTTCGTACGGTAATGAAATGGGTGACGAGAACGCCCTCCGTCGGTGCCGGGAGGTTCTCGTAGTCGATGAATGGCTCATGCTCGTGTGCTGCGGTGGCGCTCATGGCTCCCTCCTGGTTACGTTAGGGAAGATCCGATCGGTTTTCGTTTCGTGATGCGAGGAAGCTGATCTCTGCGCCCGCCCGTCGCGCCCGGCAAAGAACCGGGTCGACCTCCGCTAGCGCCAGATGCCGCGCCAATGACGGGGGGCGCCGAGCCAGGAGCGCGCTCTGCCACGCTCCACAACCGTCTGGTCGGGCGCCACGGCGTCCTTTCGGCAAGGGACGGCCCATCCCGGTCGCGGGAAGTGACAGATGTAGCCGTCCGGGAACCCACATGGCGGGCTCTCGCCGGCGATCGGGATACTCGAGCGAGGCCTTCCCGCTCACGCGGAAGAAGCGGCCTAAACGCCGCCCGTCTGCAACGCTCGATGACGCCGCGCAGCTCAAGGTGTCGGGCGAGGTCCGCGTGCACCGGGGGGATCATTTATTCTGGTCAAAAATTGCGTTGCTCCGGCTATCCGAAGGTGAACACGAATGCCTCGACGACCGGGTCGAGGAACTCGATCCTGAACAGCTGGTCGCCGATCGGCCCGGGCTGGCGGACTAGCTGGTACAGGCGCTGGTAGTCGGCAGTGCCGTTGCCGTCTGGGTCGACGTCGATGCCATGCGCCAGCCCCGCCGGATCTCCGTTGAGGGTCACCCGGAAGCGCACGGCCCCGTAATGCCCGGGGGGGCCCATCACCAGATGCAGGTCGCGGGCGTGGAACCGATAGGAGATGGAACCGCCGGCTTCGTTCAACTGCGCCGGGACGCCTCCGACCTGCCAGTCGCCTGACAGGGCCCACTGGTTAGGTCGCAGTTCGGGCGGCAGCGAGTAGACGCGACGCTCGTCGGGTGCGACACCGCCGGGCGAGGCGAAGCCAGCGGCTTGGCGGTAGCCGAGATAGGTCTCCGCCGAGCCCAAGCTGTTCGAGTCGGCCGCCGCCTCGACGCCCTCGGGCGCGATTCCAACTAGGCCCGGCTCGACTTCGGCCCCCGCCTCGCGCAGCAGCAGCTGCAGAACCATCTCGGATTCCTCGTAGTCGCCTTCGCCGAAGTGGTGGTAGCGGATCTGGCCTGAGGCGTCGACGAAGTAGAGCGCCGGCCAGTAGTGGTTGTCGAACGCCTGCCAGACGGCATAGTGGTTGTCGACGACCACCGGGTAGCGGATGCCCATCTCCTTGATGGCCCGCTCGACGTTGCCGAGGTCGCCCTCGAACTCGAACTCGGGCGTCTGGATGCCGATCACCACCAGGCCCATGGCCGCGTACCTGTCCGCCCACGCCCGCACGTACGGAAGCGAGCGGATCCAGTTGATGCAGGTGTAGGTGCCGAAGCTAGCCAAGACGACATGGCCGGCGAGATCGTCTGGCGTCAGCGGCTCAGAATTCAGCCAGACGGTCGCGCCGTCGAAGTCCGGCAGAACGCCTTCGACGGGGAACTCGTTGCGGTGACGAAGCATCTGCCGCTCACCTCAGCGCAGTGAAGAAAACCGCCGCTCGCATCTCGAACCAGGAGGCCAACCATGCCCTTCAATGCGGTTTCGTTGCCCAGCGCCGCGGGCTCGAAACCAATTTGGACGCCCGAACAGGTCTGACCAAGCCGGTCCGTTGGCGGTCAGAGCAGGTGCCGAGGTCGATGGGCGACCGACACCAGCCTCCCCGGCGGTCTAGTCACACGACGGGCGCGCCGCGCGCCGCCACCACCTCGGAGATGCCGTCCCGGTTGACATAGCGGGACAGCGCGATTTCTAACAGGACGGCCTTTCCGATGTTACTCTGACCGGGGTGGGCGCGGACGCCAAGCGGCCGAGGTGGGATTTCACCCTTTTGAGGTGAGGCAGCCCGGCCCGCCGACGCCGTAAAGATATCGCATGCGTAGAGTAACCACGTCGGTCGGCCTGCGAATCCTTCGACGCGAGTACGAAGGTCAGAGAGTCGGCGGCCAGCCTCTCGGTCAGGTAGGCGGCCGGCTCCACGACTCCGGGTGATCTGCGCGGTTCGGTCAACCAACGTCGGAAAAGTGCCAGGAGCGTTTGATCAACATCTGTGGCGGCTCCCGAGCGATGGCATGACTCCAGCAAGCACCGCACGAGGTTTCCCGATTGAAACTAGGAGGTGGGCATGACTGACACACGCGAACACACGCCATTCATCGACTACGGGAACCTGCCCGCCCCGAGGGAGGGCATTCTCGTCACCCAGTACATCACCGTGCGAAGCCTCGCTCGGTCCCGGGCGTTCTACTCCGAGGTCCTCGGCGGCCGTGTGGTGCAGGAGGAAAACCCGTGCGTCGTCAAGCTCGCCAACTCATGGGTGCTGATGAACCCTGGCGGTCCGCCGAGCCCTGACAAGCCCGACATCTCGGTCGTTGACTACGAGGCAGGAAAAACCGTGTCGAGCTTCATGAACCTCCGCGTCGCTGACATCCAAGCGTGTTACGAGGAGTGGAGCTCTAAGGGAGCCGAGTTCGTCACGCCGCCGATTGATCGCCGTGCTGAGATCCGCTGCTACATGCGAGACCCCGACGGCTACATAATCGAAGTCGGCCAAGCGACCGGAGCGCTAAAAGGGGAGCTCGCTGAGAAGCGACCCGAAGACCGGCGCGGCTAAACGCGAACGATGTCTTCGAAGGACAGCATTCGCCCCTTCCAGATCGACGTCCCAGAGGAGTCGCTTCGAGAGCTCCGCCGCCGTGTAGCGGAGCCCCGCTGGCCGGACCGCGAGACCGTCAGCGACCGCACCCAGGGAGCGCAGCTGGCGAAGGTGCAGGAGCTCGTTGACTACTGGGCCACCGAGTATGACTGGCGCAAGCTTGAGGCGAAGTTAAATGCGCTCCCCCAGTTCATGACTGAGATCGACGGGCTGGATATCCATTTTATCCACGTCCGCTCGCCGCATGCGAACGCACTGCCGTTGATCATGACCCACGGCTGGCCGGGCTCGTTCCTCGAGTTCATGAAAGTGATCGGGCCGCTCAGCGATCCCGAATCCTATGGAGCTCGCGCCGGGGACGCGTTCGATGTCGTCGTGCCCTCAATGCCCGGTTTCGGCTACTCAGGAAGGCCGCAGACGACAGGCTGGAATCCCGAACGCATCGGCGGCGCGTGGGATGAGCTGATGAGGCGAGTGGGCTACGGGCGCTACGTCTCCCAGGGCGGCGACTGGGGAGCGGTCGTCACGGACGTGATGGGCCGCCACGCGCCGGAGGGTCTGTTGGGCATCCACGTCACCACGCTTCTCGGCGCGATCGAACGGCCGCCAACGCCGAACATCCTAACGACCCTGCCTCCCGAGGTCGCGAACGCGCTGAAGAACGGCGAACCGGCGCCTGCGGGCCTCTCGGCCGAGGAAACGATCGCCTACGAAGCATCGAAGAACTTTGCGACGAGCGGCTCGGGCTTTCGGGCGATGATGGGCACGCGCCCGCAGACGATCGGCTACTCGCTGGCGGACTCGCCGGTGGGATTGGCCGCCTGGTTTTACGAGAAGTTCGAGGCATGGACCGACACGGACGGCGAACCCGAGCGCGCCATCACGAAAGACGAGATGCTCGACGACATCTCGCTTTACTGGTTCACGAACACGGCGGCGTCTTCGGCCCGTCTGTACTGGGAGAACGGTGCTCACAAAACCAAGGCCGGCGAGGTCTCGGTTCCTGCGGCCGTGAGTAGGTTCCCACGGGAGATAATCCCCCTTCCGCGTAGCTGGGCCGAGCGCGCCTACCCGAATCTCGTGTACTTCAACGAACTTGAGAAGGGTGGTCACTTCGCCGCCTGGGAACAACCGGAGCTCTTTGCGGGCGAGATGCGTGCGGCGTTCAGGTCGCTGCGCTGATCGGTTCACATCGGCGTCAGATCGGGGTTAGAGGGGAGTGTGGAATGGGTGCGGTCGAGCTGGATTCGTTGTCGTGGCCCGGGGTGAAGGCCCCGATTGAGTCTGGCCGGGATACGGTCGTGGTGGTATTTGGCGCGTTCGAGCAGCACGGACTCCACTTGCCGCTCGAAACCGATTCCCTGCTCAGCGATCACCTCGCGCAGGTGATCACCGATCCCCTCGACGCCTTTGTGGCGCCGACGATGAAGATCGGTTGCTCGCGCCATCACGTCGGGTTCCCGGACGTCGAAACAACAACCGTTCCGGGTGCAAAGCGGTCGCTCCGCCGCGACAATGAAGCTAGAGCCGACCGGAGGAGGTACCGATGAGCAGCGTCGACGGACAGAGCGGGGAAACCGGTGGGACGTCAGCCCGCTACCCTGTCGATCTGAAGCTCGAGGCAGTCGTCATCCCCGTGACTGACGTTGACCGCTCCAAGGCGTTTTATGCCGGGCTTGGATGGAGACTCGACGCCGACTTCTCCTTCGACAACGGCGTCCGGGTTGTGCAATTCACACCGCCCGGATCGTCGTGCTCGGTGCAGTTTGGCACCAAGATCACCGCTGCCACACCCGGATCTATCCATGTCCTCTACCTGATCGTGTCTGACATTGATGCCGGGCGTGACGAGCTCATGAGCCGGGGCGCCAAGGTCAGCGAGGTCTTCCATTCAGGAGCGCCGGGGGTGCAACTCGATCTCGGCGGGGCGAGCGGTCGGGTCAACGGGCCGGACCCGGATCATAAGAGCTACAGCTCCTACGCGAGTTTCGAGGACCCCGACGGCAACAGCTGGCTGCTCCAGGAGGTTACCGATCGCCTCCCCGGCCGGCTCGATCCGGGCATCACCTCGTTCAACTCTGCCGGTGACCTAGCCGGGGCATTGCGCCGCGCCGCGTCGGCCCACGGCGAGCACGAGAAGCGCATCGGTAGGGCCGACCCGGACTGGCCCGACTGGTACGCCGAGTACGTCGTGCGCGAGCAGAGCGGTCAGGAGTTGCCCGGGTGAGCGACTTCGACGTCATCGTGCTGGGTGGTGGTGCGCCGGGCGAGCATTGCGCGGCGTCTATCGCGGCGCGGGACTTCGGGTCGCAGTGGTCTAGCGGGAACTGGTTGGCGGCGAGTGCTGCTACTGGGCGTGCATACCGTCCAAGTCGCTTGCAGAGGTTAGGCGCCCGCATGCTCCAGTGACAACGACGGCGGGCGTTGACCAAACCCGCCTCCCGACTCGGCCGCGGGTTCAGCTCGACACGCAGCCCCCCTCACGAGCTACTTCGGGTCCGCGTGGTCGAGCCGACCGGCTCGCAGCTCGCGGCCGTGCCGCCCACCCGCGATCTACGATCTGGGGCCACCTCGTGGTACGCCGGCCTTGCGCAGTACCTCGGCGGGCACGCCGGCCTCGCGCCAGGTGGAGTAGTCGATGCCTTTTCGTGCCGCATACTCGCTGGCGGCCTCGATGAAGGCCTCTTCGAGCTCGGAGAGATCGTCACCTCCCTCGTCGGCAGCGAGTCGCGCCTGGAGGCTCTTGCGTTGCTGGAGGAGATGGAGCCGCTTGAGTGGGTCGGCACTATGTAGCGTGGCGTCGATGTCGTCGAGCTGGCGCTGAAGCGAATCTGAGCTCGGTCGACGACCTCGCCGCGGCCGATTCCGCTGCAACGCTTCGAGGTATCGCCGGACCGCGAGACCCTGGGCTCGACCCGTCGCGAGTGCCCTCTTGTGCTCGGTCGTCATCGACGAACGCTTCTTCGCGGGAGCCATGTTCACATCATCGCCGAGGTCGAAATACATGCGCAAGCATGCCGCGTCGCAGTGACGCTGCGCTGGTGCCGGCACCAGAGCGATGTGTCGTTATGCGACCGCGCCCCGTTCGCCGTCGCGGCGAATCCACGGTTTGGACAGTTTACGAACACGCGGCGCGGTTCACGGGTCGGAGGTGAACAGTCGTTCTTGGAACGACCGGCCGCCGACCGCGAATCGACGTATGACGTTGATATCCTCTCGCACGTGAAGCGGCGCAGGGTGTCGCTGTCAGACGAAGCCATCGAGGCGTTGGAGCGACTCGCGGCCCGTCGCGGTACGACCGTGTCCGGCGTGGTCGAAGGGGCGGCGAGGGCTATTGCTGCAGGCGGGCGAACCGCGGAGGACGTCGCGGGTCGAGCGGTCCCCGACAGGCGGGGCGGCGCGACGGCAAGGGTCTGGCCGCCCGTCGAGGCCCGGCGCCTCGAGCGGAAGCTGTACTCAGACGGTAACGCCAGCTGCAAAGATGGCCCGGCCATAGGGAGCTAAACAGGGAGCTAAGGCGCGCATGCTCGCCTGGACGCTGTGACAGTGGACACCTGTGGACGACGTCCAGCTCAGCGTGTCTGTCCTGGACACTCCTGGACACGTATGGACGGTCGTGACTTGCATGACACGCAAGGGGTCACAGGTTCAAGTCCTGTACGGCCCACCCGCAGAAGTCCCAGGTCAGGGGTCCGGCGAACTGCTCCGGACCCCTGCGAACAGCTCCCCCAGGTCGCCGTGTAGCCAACGATGTAGCCCAGGGTTCCGGCGGGCTACCTCGGTGTGTCGCCACGCTGTAGCGAAGGTGGGGGTGCGGCGTGCCCGACCGGCGGGGACACGGCGAGGGGAGCGTCCACCAGCGCGCGTCCGATGGGCGCTGGGTCGGCGCCGGCGCAAGGTCGTCTACGGCGAGAAACAGGCCGACGTCATCCGCAAATTGCGAGGCGTCCAGCGACAGGTCGACGACGGGCTGCCAGCGCCGCACGACCGCATCACCCTTGGGGCGCTGGTCGACCGCTGGTATCGTGACGTGCTGCGGGCACCAGGTGGCGCCGACTGCGTTCGAGAACTACCGCACCATCGCCGAGAGGCACATCCGGCCGGCGCTCGGGCGCAAGCGCGTCGCCAAGCTGACGCCGGCCGACGTCGACGCGCTGATCTCGTCCAAGCTCGACGCCGGCCTGTCCGTCTCCACCGTGCGGCGCATCCGGGCCGTGCTCTGCCAGGCGCTCGCCGAGGCGGAGCGTTGGGGGCTGGTCGCACGCAACGTCGCCGCGATCGACGCGCGGGCCGCGGGATCGGCGGCGGGAAGGTCGCACGTTCACGCCGGAACAGGTGTGGGCGCTGCTTGTCGCACTCGCCGCGCACCGGCTGGAGGCGCTTTACGTGACCATGCTCGGGCTCGGCCTGCGGCGGGGCGAGGCGCTCGGACTGCGATGGGAGGACCTCGACCTCGATCGCGGTGTGCTCCTCGTGCGGCGAGCGCTGAAGCGGGAGAGCGGCGAGCTCGTGCTCGGCGAGGTGAAGACGGCTCGCAGCAGGAGGGGGTGTCCAGGGTAAGCTCGCAGCCGATGTCGGACGGACCCGCTCGGGACGCACCGAATTCGCTTCGCGACCAGGGCTGCTCGTCTGGCGCCGGGGATCCGCACAGAACTACGTCGCTTGAATGCAACTCCACCTTCGCGAGTCGCGCCCGAGCCGGCCATTTGCGCAAGCCGCCGCCGTCGCCTGGTTGCGCCGGACGGGCTTAGCGAGGTCTGTCGCGATGTCCCGAGGGCGCTTCACGGCGGGCAGCGACGGCTCGTAGGTGGGTTGACGGCGGGCTGCAACAAGCTCTGCCGGCGCCTGCCCTCTAGTGCGCTGTGACCGGACCGAAGACCCCGAGTACACCGCGACAAGTCATCAGTCTCGGCACTTGAGCGGGGTGATTGGCGGGTTTGCTCGCGTTGGCGACTGTCATCGCACCGGTAGGCAAGTCGAGTCGCCAGCTTGCGGGCACGACGATGTGGACGCACAGCCCACCTGTCACCGGATCGTCGCGATAGTGGGCGACGAGGACGAGCTCGGCGACGACCTCGGCGATGGGCACGGGCCCGGCGGCGGGTGACTGGGCGTCGGGAGTGAGAACGAGCGGTGCCTGCACGGCGTCATGGATCTCGGTCGTGTCGACCCTGCCGCGCTCGTCCAGTCCGGCGACGCCGATCGGACCAGTAACGGCGCAGGCAGTGGAACCTACGTCGCGCAACACGATCGTGCCGAAGTCGTTGCCGACGCCGAGCCCGCCGCCCTCGTACTCGAGCCTGAGCTCGTTCGGCGTGCAGGGCGGACCGGGGTGAGTGGCGATCACGACCTCGATCTGGCGGTCGTCGTTGGCGTCGCCGTCACCCGCCGCCGGGTCCTGCAGCAGCACGACGCCTTCGGGGACGGCAGTGTCGAACTCCTCGCCGCCGAACATCGCTGTCGCGCCAGTGCGAGCGGCGATCCGAGCCGCAGCTGCTGCCGATTGCCCGTAGAGGTCGGGAGCAGGATCGAGGCGCGAGTAGAAGTCGTCGTCCATGGACCAGCCGAGTAGGAACAACGACAGCGTCGGGTCGACGAGCTGGGCTCCGCCCGGAATGAAGGCGACGGCGTGAGAGCAGAGGAGGCCGTTCGAGACGTCGACCAGCGGCACCGTGGCACCGTCTCGATAGAAAAAGACGACGAGCGCGTCCGGCGCAGATTTGCTCCCGCTGGCGCCCGCCCGCGGAAGCGTGTTGTCGATGGCGCAGCGCAGTGCCGCCGGAGGCGCCGAAGGGGAGGCGTCGAGGATCGACACGACGGCACCGGCAGGGCCGGAGCCGAGCGGAAGGCCACCCACGGGGGGAGCCGACCCCGTGATCGGCTTTGCTCCGAAGCTGCAGACGCGGGCGGCGATCGGCCCCGGCGCGAGCGATGTCGCGTGGCCAGCGGGCGCCCGCAGCGCTGGCCAGCTCGCCGGGCAGCGAAAACCTGCCGGCACCCGGTTGAGCTCGGCCACGTCGCTTGCCGAGGAGCCTGCACTCGGCGCGACCGAACCCACCGCATCGCTCTCGCGGATCACCCGCTCGCGAGATCCGCTGCCGCTCAACGCCATGGCGGCGATCACTGCTGTTGACGCCACGAGGACGCCTGGCCTCAGGTTCACGGTGATCAGTGTGACCGGCTCGCGTCGCCCAGTCCGGTCAGAGTTGAACCGAGGCGAAGCCGGTCGCGGGCGGCAACCGACTCGGAGAGATGTCGCTCGGCGGGGACCGACTCGGCGCGCTCGCAGTCCGAGCAACTCGTCGAACCGGCGGGCGTCGCCGAAGCGCTGCACCGACCATTGCCTGATCTCCTGCCGCGCTTCGCCGCGCAGCTGTTGCTGCGAGACACCCCGCGATCTCGACGCCTGTCCGAGGCGATTCGTCGCCGTTTCGAAGCTGCCCTCCCCGAGCTTCGGAGCCGGAAGGAACACGATGCCCTGTCGGTGCTGCGCAAGCAGTCGGCGCACCTCGGGCAAGTACGCCAGCAGCTGACCCCATTCTCGGATCGGATCCTCGACGGGCTGACGCCAGGTCAGCACGGCGAATCGGCTGAGCCGCGACAGCACGAACATCGAGATCGAGTCCTCGAGCTGCGCCCGGTCTCTCGTGACCAGCGCGGCGAACCCGGCTTCGGCGGCGCGGCAGTAGATGGCCCAGTCCGGGGTCGTGGTCCTCGAGAGCTCGGGGTCGAACTCGGACAGGTGCCGGACGACGATCGTGCGGTCGACCTCGGACGGGTCGAAGCCTCGTGGACGCGGGAACCCTTGGTCGAGCAGGAGGCGCAGCTCAAGCTGCGACTGGTTCGGGCTGCTCGAGGCCACGGAGGCGTCGTTCCAAGGCGATCGCGTCGATCACGGCGTCGATCGAGATGTCGGGGTACAGACCGACGATTCCCTCCGGGTCGAGGCCGCGATCGGTGGCGAGCACGTACAGCGAGGACGTCTGGATGCGCGTGCGCTCGACGCAGGGGTCGCCGGCGAGCACGACCGGCGAGATTGCCGTCAACCGGCTCGGTCGAATGAGGTCCGGTCCCCACAATCGCGACCGTGGGCCACCGAGCTCGTCGACAGGGTGATGCAGATCGAAGACACGGACGTAGGCGAACACATCGTCGTAGGGGAGAAGGTTGCCCCCGGTTCGGCTCTCGGGCTCGGGCTCGACGATGAGCGACTCGCGCGTGGCAAAGACGCGTCGAACGGCCTTGCCCTGCTCGAGGTCCGACTTGATCCGTCTCACCTGCACTGCCGCCGTCGAGCGCGGCATGTCGCCTTGACGCAAGAAGGCCAGCAACCGGAGCAGGATGAGGTCCCGATACGACCAGGTGACGGGATTCCCGGCGTCGAAGTCGGGGACGTAGATCTTCGAGCGACGCCACTCGTAGAGCGTGCTGCGCGGGATTCCGGAGAGCTGGGCGGCTCGGTCGACGAGATAGCGGCCGCGGGGGTGCCGGAGCGCATCGGTCAGCGTCTCGAGCGTCGTGTCGTCGAGCCGCGCTTCCTTGTCCATCTGCTGCACCTCCTTCCCCGTTCGACAGGAGCAGCGCATCGCCGTCGGGCGATCTCGCATGGCTGCGCCTAGCCCAGGCAGAGAGTATGGCAGCGAGCTGCGCCAACGAACGTGTTCATCGCTTCGCGCGCCCGTTGCCCGCGACTGCTTCGGCCCTTCGCATCGGCCCAGCCAACAACCAATGACCGTCGAAGTCGGTCGTGCCGCAGCCGCCGCTCGCCGTTCCCGGTCGTCATCGTCAGCGGACTCACGCTGCCGCCTCGCCCTCGGGCCGCATGTCCGCGTCGCTCTGGTGTTGGGTCAAACCGACTGTGGCACAGAGTCGACCACTTGTCTGCGTTCGATCTCATCCGGACGGTCCCGCTGGCGCGTGAGCTGGTGAGGATGAGGCCATGTCGGTGCCACCGAGCCCCCGTCGCAGGAAGGTCCGTCTCGTGCGGGACGAGGTGCCTGACGACACGATGCTTGTCGTCCGGGCGACGCCGGCGGATCGTGAGGAGGCCGTACGTTCGATCGCAGAAGACGCTGGCCTCTCGGGCGAGGTCTACGTGATCGAGCTACTGGGCGGGAGCAGAGAGGTGCTGTACAGCGTCTCCGTCTTCGCCCGCCGTCCCGGCGTCACGACGTCGGAGGTGCTCGGGCGGTTCCCACACGCGCCCTGCTATCTGGAGACGAGCGCAGGCCGGCTGCGCGCCGCGGGCTTTCCGGTCTATCCGACGGGTGCGAACGCCGACCATTACGACGTGCAGCTCGTGTCCGGTACCAGGGAGAATGACCGGCCGCCGACGTTGAACGACCTGCTCCAAGCCGCACGACGCCTCGTCGCCAGCGCTGGCGACCTGCTCTCGAGGCCCTCGTATGCTGGAAGCGGATCCGAGGAGTAGGGAGCGAGTGAGCAACCCTTGGTACGTCGAGCAGGTCGACCCCGCCGTCGTCGACCGCCTCGCAGCCGGTCACGAGCCGGATCGAGCGGCGGTCGAGATGGGCGTGGACATCGTCGGCGACCCCCACCGCGAGGATGACGAAGGTCGCAACTGGACGAGACTTCGCTTCGCTCGGTCGGTTGCCGATGTCGTGCCAGGCGCCGCTGTCATCATGGGCAGCCCAGTGGGCCGATACCTGGCCAAGGTGGTGGCGTGGGATTTCGAGGTGAGCGACGACGACCCGCTGGTCCTGCTCGAGCTCATCCCGCTCACACCGGAGTCGGTGGAGCAAGCCATCCGGCGAAGCGGGAGCTCGGCAGCCTGAAGCGAGTCGGGACCGTCCACGGCGCCTCGGGCCGGTGTAGCCAAACGGTGACCCGCCTCGCGATGTAGCCAATTGGGATCGTGAGTGATGGCTTGCCCGCTGCTGCAAGGGCATTCGTGTAGCCAACCATGTAGCCCAGCCGACGAATTCCTGCGTACCCAGGCGAACGGCGGTGAACGGTCATCCCAGCTCAGCGGCTATGTGCGTACCGCTGCGAACCGGTCGGCGTTGTATGACACGCAAGGGGTCACAGGTTCAAGTCCTGTACGGCCCACCCGCAGAGGTCCCAGGTCAGGCGATCCCTGGCCTGGGGCTCGTTCGTTTCTCGTCCGGCTGGGGAAGGCCGCGAAGCAGGTCAGCGCCCTGGTCGTCGGCTCAGTCTGGGCGACCGCGGTCGACTGGGAACGGCATCCCCGGCTCAGCCGGTGCCGATGCACGAGCAGGTAGCCGGTTTCACACGTCGAGCAGGTACCGCTGAGGCCCACGTCGGAGAGGAGCGTCTCGCCCGCCCCGAAGCGGGCAAGGAGGTTCTCGAGCGCCGGATCCGGGACCGCGACCGACGAGGAGACCGCGCGGGCGCCCTCAGCCCGCCGTTCCGGCGACGCCGATCTCGACGACCTCGGGGCTGAGTGGTGCGAGCACGAGCTCGACCACGAGGGACCCGTCCGTCATCGTGGCCGGTGCACCGGTGACGATCGGGTTGCGTCCAAGGCCGAGCGACTGCGGGCTGATCGTCACGGCTCGCCGCACCTCCTCGGCGGTGAGGTTGTACGCCGTCAGCACCGCGCCGGCGCCGCTGCCCGGGCCGCCGTCGCCGTCGCCGTCGCCGTCGCCGTCGCCGTCGCCGTCGCCGTCGAGCACGTGCAGATGCGTGAACCGGTCGATGCCGACGAAGCGGCCGCGGGCGAAGTACGCCTGCAGCCTGCGGTAGCGCCGCATCGCCTCGAGCAGGTGCGGCCACTGCTCGTCGCCCTCGGCGAGGCCACCGATGCCGAGGTGACGGCAGAGCGACGCGTACCACCAGAAGGCGAGCATCGTCGGGCTGTCGTGGGCGCTGTTGATGTGCAGGTAGAGGGGGATGTCGTAGGCCAGGTTGTACTCGTACAGCGACAGCGCCTTGCCGCTCAGCAGGTCGGTGTACGGGTCCCACATGTACTCGAAGCCCCACAGCTCGTCGAAGGAGTCGGCGGGGCCGTGCTGGTAGTACAGCGGCAGGAACTCGCCGGCGATGCGATCGTGCGCCTCGATCTGGATATGGGGGAACTCGCCCTTGATCGCCCGGATCACGGTGAGGATGCCCTCGGCGTGCTCCTCGCGTGTCAGCGGCACGCTATGCCCGTGCTCGGCCGACCAGCAGGACTCGAGCTCCTCGTGGGTGTGATCGGCCTGGCCGATGCCACCACGCTCGTACTGCAGGAAGTCGAACATGAAGAACGAGACGCCCGCTGTTGCGAGGGTGCGCAGCCGCTCGATCTTCTGGCGCTGCCAGGCCGGTGAGGCCGGGCAGACGAATCCTCCGGCGTAGGGCGTCGAGTCGAGCCACACCTCGACCTCACCGTCGGGGCGCCGGCGGTAGATCGCCGGGTCCTCCTCGAGCGACTTGGTGTGCATCATCAGGTGCAGGGACAACGCCAGGCCGTAGTCGTCACGCAGGCGGGCGACGAAGTCCTCGATGGATCCGAGCCGCTCGGCCTCCCAGACCGAGCTGCCCTCGAACAGGTCCCACCCCGGGTCGAAGTAGTAGGCCTGGGCGCCGGCGGCCTTGGCCCGGGCCGCCTCCTCGAAGAGCTCGGGCAACTCCTGCAGCGGCGCGTTCGAGCCGCATCGCCAGCTGAGCCGGTAGAGCTCGTTCCAGTGGACCTTCGGGTCGTAGTCGGCGGGGACGACGTGACCAGCTCGCCTGAGCAGCTCCTTGTAGCAGCCGAAGCCGGCTTGCCAGTCGCCGGTGTAGGCGGCCACGATCGAGGGCCCGAAGCGCAACCGCTGGCGCGGATGCAGCTCCCCGGCGCCCTCCGGGCACCCGCGCGAGACGCCGGCCCCGGCGAGGCGTACGCACAAGTTGCGATCGCTGTGCAGCCGGTCGAGATGCAGGGCCGACGCGGCGGTCGAGGCTGCGGCGCGGGGCACGACGTGCTCCCCGTCGACGACGCTGAACTCGATGTGCTCCTGGTCGTGCTTGGCGACGAGGAAGCCGCCGCCCTGCTCGCACCACAGCCAGGCCTCCGAGCTGCGGTCGGGCAGGCTGCCGCGCCTGGTCCACTCCTCGGGGTAGAGGTCCGCGGCGCGGTAGCTGCCGAGGAGATGGTCGATGCCCTGACCGGCGCGCCGGCGCAACGGCACGGGGATCAGCTCGGCGGTATCGGCCCCGGGGCGCCAGGCGAAGGCGGCGCGATCGAAGAGGGTCTTGCGGAAGCCGAAACGCAGGTTGCTCAGCTGGAAGTGGTCGCGACCTGCGTGGTGGAGGAGCGAGAGCTGCTCGATCACCTCGCCGCTGTGGGAGAGCGTGATGCGGTGCTCGAGGTCGACGCAGGTCGGGCCGCGCGGGTCGAACTCGAGGCGGCCGAGCAGGACGAGGGTGGTGCTGCCCTCGGCGTCGCGCTCGAGCGACCAGTCGAGTGGTCGCACGCGCTGGCAGGCGAACGGCCCACCGTGGAAGCCGGACAGTGTGGGGCCGGAGACGTCGAGCTGGTAGCAGTAGCTCTCGTCGGCCGCGTAGCGGCCCGATCCGAGGTGCAGCAGCTCGTGCGGGTCGAGCCGCGCCCCGAGGTCGACGGTGAGCCGCCAGCTCGCGTCGGCGAGAACGAGCTCGGTGCCCCCCGAGCCGTTGTCGCGCTCGCTCAGCTCAGCCGATCCGGCCGGCACGGATCGGCTCAGCCCTTCGCGCCTGAGCACGTGGCGCATCGCCTCGATCTCGTCACGAGTCCTCCTGGTCAGCTACGAGGCGCCATGGACCCCCGTCGGCGGCGGCTCCAGCCGTCCTCGGAGCCTGCCTGCCGCGGGCTGCCCGCGAGCATGCCAAAACGCTTGTCGACTGTCAACAGCATCACGGAGACAGTCGCCTCGCGGGCGAGGTAGCGTCAACAGTCGACGGTTGCGAAACGCAGCCCTGACTCGACGGAGGCTTCGACCATGGTCGACGCAGCGGGCACCAAGGTCGCGTTGGTCACGGGAGCCGGGCGCGGGATCGGCCGGGCGGTCGCGCTGCGTCTCGCCTTGCTCGGTTACGCCGTCGGGCTCACGGCTCGCTCGGCCGACGAGCTGTCCGAGACGGCACGGCTCGTCGGCGAGGCGGGCGGGCGCGAGGTCACCCGGGCGGGCGATGTCTCGCGGCCCGAGGACGTCGAGGCGGTGTGCGCAGCCGTCGAGGAGGGCCTCGGGCCGGTCGAAGTGCTGGTCAACAACGCCGCGATCGCCGGTGAGCACGCACGCACGTTCCGTTCCGACCCGCAGCTCTGGTGGCAGACGATGGAGGTCAACGTGCGCGGGCCGTTCCTCTACTGCCTGCGCCTCGTGCCCGGGATGATCGAGCGCGGGCGCGGCTACGTGGTGAACGTCAACAGCCTCGACTGCTCGCGTTCGGAGGACGCCGGCTCACCCGCCTACGGGGTCTCGAAGACGGCGCTGCGCCGCTTCACCGAGATCCTCGGCGCGGAGCTCGCCGGGAGCGGCGTCGTCACCGTCGACTTGAGCCCGGGCCTGGTCCGCACGGCGATGGGGGGCGCCCGCCCGGACGCCGACGAGCTCCCCGCCGAAGCCTGGATGCCGCCGACTGCCGCGGCCGACAAGGTCGAGCAGCTCGTCTCCGGGCGCTACGACGCCCTGCACGGGAGGTTCCTGCATGCCAAGGACGACCTCGACGCCGTCCTGTCGGCGGTGGCCGGCTCGCCCGAGGCGCGCACGCTGCGCCTGCTTCCGGCCGGCGACCGGGACCCGATGCTTGCGTACGGGGCGATGACCCACCACCACGAGTCGCGCTGAGGCGGTCGCATCGACGATCAGCGGGCCGGTGTCGTACGACGTCACGTCGACGTCGAGCTCGACGACGAGCAGGCCGCCGTCGATCGTCTCGCTTCCTTCGAACACGTCCTCGTTGGTAGACAAGTGGCGCCGAGATGCGCTTTTCTCGTCCACGTGGAAGAGCCTACGTGGGCGACGCGGTTGCTTCAGACCCCGGGGGCAGGCGGTTGCTCGCTCCGCACGACCAGCTGGCCGTGCTCGAGCTCGACGGCGAGGACGCTTCCCTCGGGCGCCTCGCCACGCAACAGCATGCGCCCGATGCGGGTCTCCACCTCGCGCTGGATGAATCGGCGCAACGGGCGCGCCCCGTAGACCGGGTCGAATCCCCGCTCGGCGATGCTGCGCCGGGCGTCCTCGCTGACGACGAGGCGCAGCCGGTGCTCGGCGAGCCGCCGGCGCAGATCGTCGAGCTGCAGGTCGACGATCCGTTCGATCTCGGGCACCGTGAGCGGCTTGAACACCACGATGTCGTCGACGCGGTTCAAGAACTCCGGGCGCAGGTAGCGCCGCAGCTCGGCGAGCACCGCATCGCGGGCGTCGGCCTTCAGCTCGCCCGAGCCGGTCACGCCCTCGATCAGGAACTGCGAGCCGATGTTCGAGGTCATGATCACGACGGTGTTGCGGAAGTCGACCGTTCGCCCCTGGGCGTCGGTCAGGCGCCCGTCGTCGAGCACCTGCAGCAAGGTGTTGAAGACGTCGGGGTGAGCCTTCTCGAGCTCGTCGAGCAGCACGACCGAGAACGGGCGCCGGCGCACCGCCTCGGTGAGCTGCCCGCCCTCCTCGTAGCCGACGTAGCCGGGCGGAGCGCCGACCAGCCGGCTCACGGTGTGGCGTTCCTGGTACTCGCTCATGTCGACGCGGATCATGGCCTCCTCGGTGTCGAACAACGCCTCGGCGAGGGACTTGGCGAGCTCGGTCTTGCCGACGCCGGTCGGGCCGAGGAAGACGAACGAGCCGATCGGCCGGCGGGGGTCCTTGATGCCGGCGCCGGCGCGGATGATCGCGTCGGAGACGAGCTGCACGGCTTCGTCCTGCCCGATGATCCGTTGGTGCAGGATCTCGTCGAGGCGCAGCAGCTTCTCCCGCTCGCCTTCTTTCAGGCGGTTGACGGGGATCCCGGTCCAGCGCGCCACGATCGAGGCGATCTCGTCCTCGGTCACCACCTCGCGCAGCAGCCGCTGTGTCCCCTGGCGGGTGCCGAGGAGCTCTTCCTCGGCGCGTAACCGTCGCTCGAGGTCGGGCAGCGCGCCGTGACGCAGCTCGGCCGCTCGCGACAGGTCGTAGCGGCGCTCGGCGTCTTCTGCATCACGCCGGACGCGTTCGATCTCCTGGCGAAGCGCCTGCACCTTCTTGATCGCCTGGCGCTCGGCTTCCCACTGGGCTCGCATCGCGTCGACCTCACTGCGCAGATCTGCCAGCTCCCTGCGTAGGCTCGCCAGCCGCTCGGCGCTGGCCGGGTCGGTCTCCTTGGCGAGGGCCGCCTCCTCGACTTCGAGGCGCATCACCCGTCGCATTTTCTCGTCGAGCTCGGCCGGCATCGAGTCGATCTCGGTGCGCAGCATGGCGCACGCCTCGTCGACGAGGTCGATCGCCTTGTCGGGTAGGAAGCGGTCGGAGATGTACCGCTTGGAGAGCTGCGCGGCCGCGACGAGCGCTCCGTCGGCGATCTTCACGCCGTGGAAGACCTCGAGGCGTTCGCGCAGCCCGCGCAGGATCGAGATCGTGTCCTCGACGCTCGGCTCGTCGACGAGCACGGGCTGGAAGCGGCGCTCGAGGGCGGCGTCCTTCTCGATCCGCTGTCGGTACTCGTCTGTCGTCGTGGCACCGATGAGGTGCAGCTCGCCGCGGGCCAGCATCGGCTTGAGCATGTTGCCGGCGTCCATCGCCCCTTCGGCCGCGCCCGCTCCGACGACGGTGTGCAGCTCGTCGACGAACAACAGGATCCGGCCCTGCGCGGCCTGCACCTCGGCGAGCACCGCTTGCAGGCGCTCCTCGAACTCGCCTCGGTACTTGGCGCCTGCGAGGAGGGCGCCCATGTCGAGGGCGAAGATCGTGCGGTCCGCCAGGCTCTCGGGGACGTCGCGCCGCACGATGCGCTGAGCCAGCCCCTCGACGATCGCCGTCTTGCCGACCCCGGGGTCGCCGATCAGCACCGGGTTGTTCTTGGACTTGCGCGACAGGATCTGCACGACGCGGCGGATCTCGCTGTCGCGGCCGATCACCGGATCGAGCCGCCCGGCGAGCGCGTCGGCGACGAGATCGCGCCCGTAACGTTCGAGCGCCTCGTAAGCGTTCTCGGGCGTGTCGGAGGTGACGCGGCGGTTGCCGCGGACGTCGGCCAGCTTGGCGAGCAGCGCCTCGCGGGTCACCCCGTTCTCGCGCAGCATCCGGCCGGCCGGGTAGCTCTCAGGCTCGGAGGCCAGCGCGATCAGCAGGTGCTCCACCGACACATAGTCGTCGTTCAGCCTCTGGGCCTCCGTCGCCGCGGCCTCGAGCACCCGGGAGAGCTCCTCGCTCAGCACCGTCTGGCCCTGTCGTGCCCCCGGGCCCGCCACCCGCGGCCGCCGCGCGAGGTCGCTCTCCAGCCGGGAGCGCAGGGCGGCGCCGTCGGCGCCGAGCGCCTCGAGCAGCCTCGCGGCCAGGCCCTCGGGCTCGTCGAGCAGGGCGAGCAGCAGGTCCTCGCCGTCCACGTCGGGATGACCGAGACGTGTCGCGCGCCCGTGCGCGCGCTGCAGCGCCTCCTGGGACTTGACGGTCAGGCGGTTGGGGTCCATGGCGGCCTCCCGGGGCGGTCGGAGGCTGCCTGGCGAAGGGCAGCCTCGAGCACGTCGATACGAACGAGCAGCTGGCAGACGACGGCGGCGGCGACGTAGTCGAGCCCGAGCCCGGCGCGCAGCCGCTGCACCCTGGCCAGCACGGCGAGCTGCTCGGGGCGGAACACGAGCCGGCCGTCCCCGCGGCGCTCGGCGTCGAGCACGCCGAGCGCGACCAGCCGGCCGACGAGCTCGGGATGCAAGCCGGCGAGGCGTGCGAAGCTCTCCAGCGAAAGCACGACGGGACGGCTGAGCGCTGTGGTCGTCACGACCCCCTCCTCGGATCGAAGTGCGAGACGGCGCGCAGCTCGTCGAGCAAACGGCGCTCTTCGGCGGTCGGCCGGCTCGGGACCATCACCTTCACCTCCGCATAGAGGTCGCCCGGCTTGCCCCGCGGATTGGGAAGGCCCCGCCCGGCAAGCCGGATGCGCCTGCCCGTCGAGCTGCCGACGGGCACCTTGATCTTGGCGTCGCCGTCGGGCGTCCACACCGCCACCGTCGTCCCGAGCGCCGCCTCCCACGGCGCCAACGGCAGGTCGACGTAGACGTCGCGCCCGTCAAGGCGAAAGCGCGGGCCGGTGTCGATGTGCACGCGGAGGTAGAGGTCACCGCGCCGCCCGCCTCCGAAGCCTTCGCCGCCCTGCCCGGCGATGCGGATGCGCTGGCCCTCGCGCACCCCGGGCGGCACGGTGACCTCGATGGCTGGTCCGCCCGTCCCGAGCTCGATGCGCCGCCTCGTGCCGTGGTAGGCCTCCTCGAGGCTGAGGGAGACCTCGGCTTCCTGGTCGGCGCCGTTCACCGAGCCGAAGCGGGTTCCGTACAGACCCCCGAAGAGGTCGCTGAAGTCGAAGTCGAAATCGGCCTCCGGGGCCCCGGTGCCGCCGGCGCGGCGCGAGCGACGGGCGCGCGTGCCCCCGCTGTCCGCCGTGCGCCCGCCGCGCGCCGCGCCCGACGCGGCGAAATCGGAGGGGTCGACGCCTTCGGGCACGTGGCGGAAGTCGTGCCCGAAGGCGTCGTACCGCCGGCGCTGCTCGGGGTCGGAGAGGACCTCGTAGGCCTCGGAGACCTCCTTGAAGCGCTCGGTGGCGGCCGGGTCCTTGTTCATGTCCGGGTGCAGCTCGCGCGCCAGTCGACGGTAGGAACGCTGCAGCTCCGTCGCGTCGGCGTCCCGGCGGACCCCGAGCACCTCGTAGTAGTCCCGTGGAGGGGCCATCGCCTGCTACGTGGCGACGATCACAGCGGCAGGTCGAACCACCCGGCCGTCGCGCTCGTAGCCCGCTCGGACGACGCTCACCACGGTGCCCGGCGGGGCATCCACGGCCGGCGTCGAACCGACGGCTTCGTGACGTTCCGGGTCGAAGCGCTCCCCGGTCTCGCCGAAGCGCCGGTAGCCGAGCGAGGCCAACGAACCGAGCGCCCGGTCACGCACGACGCGGATGCCCCCGAGGACCGACTCCGGGTCGGCCTGCGCCCCGGCGTGAGCGAGTGCCCGGTCGAGGTCGTCGACGACCGAGTTGAGCTCCCCGGCGGCCCGGTCCCGCTCGGCGGCAACCGCGCTGGCGAGCTCGCGGTCGAATCGCTTGCGCAGGTTGTCGAGGTCAGCCAGCGCCCGCATCAGCTGCTCGGTCGTCGCGGCGTCGCCGGCGGGTTGCAGGCGTTCCGGCTGCCCGGCACTCGGTCCGGTCGGCCCCTCCGGGGGAGGGGTGCTCCCGCCCTCGTGCGCACCGGACGGGCGCGACGTCGACTGCTCGGTCGCCGAGCCGTCGCCGCCCGGCCAAGGCGCGGTCGCCATCGACTTCAGTCGATCGAGTACTCGGCGTCGATCACGTCGTCGTCCGACGACCCGTCGCGTTGCTGGCCGGGCGGAGGGGTCGAGGCGCGCTCCGGCCCGCCGCCTGCCTGGCCGCCGCCTGCCTGGCCGCCGTCGAGGCTGTAGTACACCTGTTGCAGCTCGCCCGTGAGCGAGCGGATCCGCTCGAGCGGCGCGTCCTCGCCCAGCTGGCGGGCGTCGGCGATCAGCGACTCGGCTCTCGTCCGCTCGTGCTCGGGCACCCGCTCGCCGAGCTCGGCCAGCCGTCGCTCCAGCTGGTGCGCCGCGGCGTCGAGCTCGTTGCGTGCGTCGATCAGCTGGCGCAGCCGGGCGTCCTCGGCGCGGTGCGCCTCTGCGTCGGCGACCATTCGCTCGATCTCGCCCGGGTCGAGGTTGGTGGTGCCGCTGATGGTGATCTGCTGCTCTGCGCCGGTGTCCCGGTCCCGCGCCGACACCTTCAGGATGCCGTCGGCGTCGATGTCGTAGCTGACCTCGATCTGCGGCGTGCCCCGGGGCGCCGGGCGGATGCCCTCCAGGCGGAAGCGGCCGAGCACCCGGTTGTCGGCGGCACGCTCGCGCTCGCCCTGCAGCACCACGATGTCGACTGCCGACTGGTTGTCGTCGGCGGTGCTGAACACCTCGGTGCGACGCGCCGGGATGGTCGTATTCCGCTCGATCACCTTGGTCATCAGCCCGCCGAGGGTCTCCACGCCGAGCGAGAGCGGGGTGACGTCGAGCAGCAGGACGTCCTTCACCTCGCCCTTCAGCACGCCGGCCTGGATGGCCGCCCCGACGGCGACCACCTCGTCGGGGTTGACGCTCATGTTCGGGTCCTTGCCAGCGGTGAGCCGTCGCACCTGCGCCTGGACGGCAGGCATGCGGGTGGCGCCACCGACGAGGATCACCTCGTCGAGGTCGGCAGCGGTCAGCTTGGCGTCGGCGAGAGCCTGCTGGACCGGACCGAGCGTGCGCTCGATCAGGTCGGCCGTGAGCTGCTCGAAGGTGGCGCGCGTCACCGTCGTGACGAGGTGCTTCGGCCCGTTGGCGTCGGCGGTGATGAAGGGGAGGTTCACCTGGGTCTGGGTGACCGAGGAGAGCTCCACCTTGGCCTTCTCGGCTGCCTCGAAGAGTCGCTGCAGGGCCTGGGGGTCCTGGCGCAGGTCGATGCCGTTCTCGCGCTGGAACTCGTCGGCGAGGTGGTCGACGAGGCGCCGGTCGAAGTCGTCACCGCCGAGGTGGGTATCGCCCGAGGTGGCGCGCACTTCGACGACGCCGTCGCCGACGTCGAGGACGCTCACGTCGAAGGTCCCGCCGCCGAGGTCGAAGACGAGCACCGTCTCGTTGCCCTTCTTGTCGAGCCCGTACGCGAGGGCCGCAGCGGTCGGCTCGTTGATGATCCGCAGCACCTCGAGCCCAGCGATGCGACCTGCGTCACGCGTCGCTTGGCGCTGGGCGTCGTTGAAGTACGCCGGCACGGTGATCACCGCTTCGGTGACCCGCTCGCCGAGGAACTTGGAGGCGTCGTCGGCCAGCTTGCGCAACACCATCGCCGAGATCTCCTCGGGGGCGTAGAGCTTGCCGCGGATGTCGAAGCGCACGGCGCCGTCGGTCCCGGGAACGACGTCGTAGGAGACGGCCGAGAGCTCGCTCTGCACCTCGTCGTATCGGCGGCCGATGAAGCGCTTGGCCGAGTAGATGGTGCCCTTCGGGTTGAGGATCGCCTGCCGGCGCGCCAGCTGGCCGACGAGGCGATCGCCGTTCTCGGTGATCGCCACCACCGAGGGCGTGGTGCGCGAGCCCTCGGCATTGGGGATCACGGTCGCCTGACCGCCCTCCATCGCGGCGATCACCGAGTTGGTCGTACCGAGGTCGATGCCGACTGCCTTGGCCATGGGGTGCCTCCATAATCGAACTGCTCAGAACGGATCGAAGTCCCCAGAAGAACCGCGTTCTACCCTCCGGTCGAGCCCGGGCACACAAGCCGTCCAACCGTGCGCACAGTGCGCTCGGGAACGCGCCTCGCGCTCCTGGCCCTGGGGTCGCGCTCGCACGCCGCACGAGCCTTCGACCAGGAGACCGGAAGCTTCACCACGCGCTTGACCACACGCTCGGTGCGGCCAGACCGCTCGTCGATCACCGCCCGGGACCACGGCGACCGCGGCGCTGACGTCCCGGACATCACACGATCGCGTGGCGTCGGCGAGATCTGGCCGATGACGAGATCTGGCCGATGATCAGTGTCTTCATCGGCGGGCCGCGTCCCGGTCCTCGATCGGCCGCTGTCGGGCTGGGCCGCCTGTCCGAGAGCGAGCAGCGCGTCACCGAGCTTGTCGCCTCGAGGATGACCAATCATGCAGTCGCCGACGCGGTGCTCCTCTCGCGCCACGCCGTCGACTTCCACCCCCGCCAGGTGTTCCCCAAGCTGCAGATCAATTCCGCTGCCATCTGGCGGGCATTGCCGTCGCCTGCGGCGCTGTTGCCGAGCCCTCCTCGGCGCGGTGCCGGTGAGGGCCAGGCGGCGGCGCCGAGCTCTGGCCGAGCAGCTCGACACGCCCGCCTGAGGCCCCAACCACGCGTTCGTGGGTTCCGGCGAGCGCTGACGTGGGCAGGCTTGGGACGTGGCCTCGACGCCAAGCGCAGAGACGGCCGACGAGACTCCTGACCTCTTCGGCGCCTATCCCTCGCTCGGCGAGGTCGAGCTCAACCTGCCGCGTGAGGTGGGCTCGACCCGGCCGTTCCGCCGCGGTGACGAGCTCTGCCGAGCTGGGCAGTGCTACCAGGACTTCCTCGTCGTGCTCGTCGGCCGTGTCGCCGTGCTCGACTCGGGCGCTCCCGGCGAGGAGCAGGTCATCGCCGTGCACGGCCCGCACCGATTTCTCGGCGAGCTCGGCCTCGTCGTCGGCGAGGTGGCCTTCGTCTCGGCCCGCGCCCTCACCGACGGCGAGGTGCTCGCTGTCCCGGTCCGGCGGCTCTTGGAGACCGTCGCCGAGAGCAGCCTGCTCGCCGACCTGATCCTTCGCGCCTACCTGATCCGCCGCTCGATGCTCGTCGAGCTGAGCGTCGGCGTTCGCGTCGTCGGATCCCGCTTCTCTCCCGACACCCGCCGGTTGCGTGAGTACGCCGCCCGCAACCGCCTTCCACATCGCTTCGTCGACCTCGAGGAAGACGCAACGGCGGCGCGGCTGCTCGACGGTCTCGGCGTGGACCCTGTCGACACGCCGATCGTGATCCTGCACGGGGCGGAGGTGCTGCGCAACCCGACCAACGCCGAGCTGGCCCGCCTGATCGGGCTGCCCGTGCCGAGCGGCGCCGAGGAGTCGAGCGACCTCGTCGTCGTCGGCGCCGGTCCGGCCGGGTTGGCCGCCGCCGTCTACGGCGCTTCGGAAGGGCTCTCGACGGTGGTGCTCGAGGCGGTCGCGTCTGGCGGTCAGGCCGGCACGTCGCCACGCATCGAGAACTACCTCGGCTTCCCGTCGGGGATCTCGGGCGGGGAGCTGGCAGAACGGGCGGCGATCCAGGCCCGCCGCTTCGGCGCCCGCCTGGTGATGCCGGGAGACGCCTGCCGTTACGCAGCGAGCCAAGGTCAGCACGTGATCGGCCTTGCGGACGGGACCGAGGTGCTCGGCCGGACCGTGTTGATCGCAACCGGAGCCCGTTACCGTCGCCTCGAAATCCCCGGCATTGACCGCTTCGAGGGAATAAGCGTGTTCTACGCGGCCACCTCGGTCGAGGCCCAGGTCTGCGGCGGACGAACGGTGGCCGTGGTCGGCGGCGGCAACTCCGCCGGCCAGGCGTCGCTCTACCTCGCCCAGATCGCCACGGTCCGCCTCCTCGTGCGTGGCGAGCACCTCGAAGCATCGATGTCGCACTACCTTGCTGCACGCCTCCGCAGCAATGCCAGCGTCGAGATCGCGCTTCACCACGAGCCGCGCGAGCTGCGCGGCGATTCGGTGCTCGAGGAGGTCGTGGTCGAGGACACCCACACCGGGCGGCGACACAGCCTCGCCGCACGGGCGCTGTTCGTGTTCATCGGCGCCGACCCGCACGTGCGCTGGTTGGCGGGCCAGCTGGCGGTCGACGACCACGGCTTCATCCTCACAGGTGAGCGGGCAACCTCCGCAGGCGCGGGAGAGGAGATGCCCGGTGCCGCGCCGCAGCGAATGCCGCTCGAGACGACGCGTCGGGGTGTCTTCGCCGTCGGCGATGTCCGAAGCGGCTCGATCAAGCGGGTGACCGCGGCCGCCGGTGAGGGGGCGATGGCCGTGCGGCTGGTGCACGACTACCTCGACGCGTTCGGCTGAAGCTGGCGGCGGGGTCGACTGTCCCGCACCGACGCGGCGCAGACAGGCGGTGCACTTCGGGTTGCTGTCCGCAGGTCGAGGCGCGCTGCGCTCGCAGGTGATCCGTACTTTGCGCTGCCGATCGGGCTCACTCTCGGGCCGAACCTGTTCGCCAGCTTCACTTGCCTGGTCCCTCTGGCTTCGCTCCGCACGAACGGCCGGAGGGCAACCCTCGATCGCCAAGGCGGTCAAGCTCGCCGTTCTCGCCGTTCTCGCCGTCCCGTCGTCCATCGCCGCAGTTCTCGCACTGACCGGCCACCGCTGAGTCGAGCGGCCCGATGTCGCTGGCCGCGGAGGACGAGGAGGGCATACGACCGCGGAGGGGTCGTCGAGCGGGCGTTCGGCGCTTGCTCGTCGTCGCGCCGGCTGCGGCAGAGCTCGATCAGGAAGACGACGATCCCGAGCACGACCACGGCGAGGACGACGGAGGCCCCACCGCCCGCCTCGAGGCCCGCGGTCGGGTAACATGAACGGTAGGTAACGCGACGGTAAACAATCGGTGTCATCGTTCGAGCGGGTGAAGGAGGCGCTATGAGCGAGAGGAGCACGACCATTACGGCGCCGCAGGCGGACACTACGGCGCCGCAGGCGGACACTACGGCGCCGCAGGCGGACACTACGGCGCCGCAGGCGGACACTACGGCGCCGCAGGCGGACACTACGGCGTCGCAGGCGGACCGCAGCGCGAAGGTCATCCTCGCGCGACTGGTCAGCCGGCGAGCTGGCGCGACGAGTCGTCAGACGCGCGCCTCACGCTCAGTCGCCGATCGCGAGTACCGCGCGGTGCTCGATGCGTTGCACCGGCCGGCGCGCTGAGAGAGCACGGGGGGCGATGACCGGCGGGCGACGCCCCGCGCCGTCAACCGCCGCCGAAGCCGGCGATGTGGTCTGCACCGGTCGCGTCACGTCGCTCGTCGTCAAGCGCATCCTGCTTGCCGGTGCTCCGTACCGCTTCTCGTTCCCGGGCGTTGAAGATGGACGCCGCAAGCTGTGAGCCGGTATCCGGACTTCGTGGCCCCAACGCCGAGACCGCGCGGACGTCGCCCGGATTCTGGAAGCTGCTCGGGACGGCGATGGGGCTGCGTGCCGCCACGAACGCGACCTTCGCCGGCGTGCGCCGGTCGTCGTAGGCACGAGCCTCTGACGAGAGCCGCAACCGCCGGCCCGGACGCCAAGGTCGACAAGTCGGCCAGCCGGCTGGATCCGGAGCGTCGGTCTCGCAGTGGCGGAGTGGAGAAAGCTGCCCGCAGAAGCCCAAGTCAGGAAGCCGACCGACCGCCGTGGGTGTCATGGTCGGGACGGCGAAGCTGCGCAACGAAGATGGTGGCATCGTCGAAGAGCGGCATGAGACAGGTCGAACGCACGATCTCGATCAAGCTCTCGACCACCTCATCAGGATCGGTCTGAGGCGAAACGGCAGACGGCAACGACTCCAGCAGGCCGCCCACTTCCATCTCTGTGCCATCGAGGCGGCGGGCTTCGATCAGCCCGTCGGTGTAGAGCACCAAGGTGTCGCTCGGTCGAAGGGTGAGGTCACGTGTCGTCCAACTGGCACGAAACGGTCCGAGCAGCGGTCCGGTCGGCTCGAGGTAGGTCACGGAAGAATCCTGATGCAGCACGATTCCCGGCGGATGGCCGGCATTGGCGTAGCTGCATCGACCCGTGGCTGTGTCGATCGCGACAAGGACCGCTGTGGCGAAGCGCTCACCTGTGTCGCCCAGCTGCTCCGAGACGAACTCCAATGCAGCACCCGGCGACCGTTCGCTCGAGAGCGCGACCCCGAGGAGCGTCTTCATCCGCAGAGCGAAGATCCCCGAGCTCGCACCGTGACCGGACACATCGACGAGGGCGAGGTAGACAAGTCCTGAGCCGACCTGCCAGGCGTCGTACCAGTCGCCGGCGAGCACACCGTCGGCGGGCAGCACCCGTCCGCTGACACGAAGATCGAGCGCTGTTGACGCCGGTTCCAGCTCGCTTCGCAGCTGCTCTTGCAGCAGGCTTCCCTGGGTGAGAGCTTGCCGCAGATGCCGCAGCTCGTCGGAGTCTTCTAGCAGGCGGCGGCGCATGCGCTCGACGCTCGTTCCGAGCGATGCCATCTCGGCGAGCCCTCCCGGTCGCACGGCATGGCCGAGGTCGCCGGATGCCACCACGGCGACCTCCCCATCGAGGCGGGCGATCGGGACGGTGACCCAGCGACGGAGGAAGAACCAGCTGACAGCGAGCAGCGCCACGGCTACCACGGTCGTCGCGATGCTCAGCCAGAGCGTCGCCAGGGCGCGATCGTGCATCTGGGTCGCGGCCGCACGTTGCGCCGATGCGATCTGGGCCATCAGCGCGTTGACGCTCGAACGAATCGCGTCGAAACGAGCCTTTCCTGCGCCCGTCCGCTCTGCCGCAACAGCCGTTGCGGTGTGCCCGCTCGCCACCTCGGTGATCTCGGGGCGCGCCGTCTTGTCCAGCCAGGCTGCGTAGCGGCTTTCGACTGCGGTGAGCAGGCGCTGCTCTGTGGGGTCGGAGCGGGCGTCGTCGCGCAGCGCGCCGGTCAGCACGGCCACGTCGCGGCTGCCCTGGTCATAGGGCTGGAGGAACTTCTTCTCGCCCGTGATGATGTAGCCACGCTCGCCGGTTTCCTGGTCGACCAGCTCCGTGAGGAGGGAGTTCGCGTCGTGCGCCTCCGGGATCAGCGTGGAGCTGAGCCGGTCGGCAGCCGCAAGCGATCGTGCGCTGTAGGTGGCGGCCACGGCCCCGACGGCGACTGCTCCGAGACCGACGAGGACGATCAGGATCCCGACGCGCACGGCGACAAAGGAGGACCGGGGGGGTGGCGCGTCTCGGTGGCTAGGCCGTCCCCCGAGCGACACGCCGGGACACTACCTCAGGGCATCTGTCGTGCGAGAAGTGAGCTCCCGTAGGGCGTGCCGCTCAGGAGTTGCGTGAGACGATCGCCTCGGTGAACCGTCGAGCGGCCCGTGCCGACAACGGGCCGAGCTGTTGGCGGAAGGGACGTCCGCTGAGCAGCGACGCGATCTCGCAGTAGGCGTTGAGACCCCGCCGTACGTACATCGCGTCGTTGATGCGCTCGATCGGGATCGAGTGCTCGGTGCGAAAGACGATGCCCCGGCCGACGAGCAGCCGCCGGTCGGTCAACACCGAGACGTCGCGCTTTCTCCACAGCCCGTAGAGACCGAGGCTGAGGAGGTACTTCGGCCACACCGCCCAGAGTGTCGGATGGGCCACCATGACCAGCGACTCGCCAGGCTGCAGGTCGACGCGTGCGCCGTCACCGCGCCGCTTGCGCCTCTCTGTTCGTCGAGACGTCATGAGCTCGAGCTCCTCCACCAACGGGGAGCGAGACGGCTCCGCCCCTCATCGACACCCTGACCCATCGGATCCTCCTCCAGCGGGGCGGACGCGACAGCTCTTTCGATCGGGCACAGCGCAGTGACAGTCCCGCCGCACGCACTCGTCGCACCAAGCGTCACAGTTCGAGCCTAAGACCGGACCCTTCGCCGCATCCTCACCTCATCCGAGTGAGCCGTGCCATGAACCGGGGCTGCTGACTGGAGAGTCTTCCAGCCCGAAGGCCTCGAGGACGGCGCGGGCGAGCGGCCGGACTGAGCAGATGGCCACGTCGCCACCCGCAGCACGCACCCTCTGGATGGCCTGGAAGACGAGCCGTGCGCCCGAGCAGTCGACGAACCTGGCCTCGGACAGGTCGACGAGCAGCGCCGCTTCGTGCGGGAGGACCGCGGGGAGGCGGTCGAGCAATGCCCTCCCGGTCGAGAGGTCCAACTCTCCGTGGACCTTCACCGTCGTGGCGCCGTCGTGGCGCGCCTCCACGTCGAACAGCGGGCAACCTTCGAAGGAGCGGGAGATCACGGAGTGGTGGTCCGACACGGCCCGAGCTGCTACCGGGACATGGGCCGGAGTCGGAAGGGCATCGAAGGCAGGAGGAGCGCGCTGGCGCCGGGCCGGTCACCGCGGGGGCGTGCGACCCTCGCCGCTGCATGGGTGCGCGCGCCACAGACGTTCGAGTCGAACGTCATCGTCGTCCTCCAGCTGACCCGTCATGAGTGCGCCGAGGCAGCCCGTGCCGTGGCTGGTCGCCCGCCACGCTGAGAGGGGACGACCTGGACGCGCCTGGTTGACGGTATGTGAGCCACGAGCCGTGGGCGTCACTCCGATCAGGTGAATTCCCTGGCTTGTGCATCCGACAGGACGCGGACGACGGCCTCGCCGGCCGAGGCCACGAGCTCGACCGGGTGGCAACATCCTCGACCGCGAGGCGTCAAGGGGCGTATCGCGTTCAACCGGACGGGGTGAGGTGAGGACGCGCCGCCGGGACGAAGCTGCCTGGAGGATCGGTCCAGCAGCAGCGACCCGTACACCAGCACCGACGAGGTGGGATCGACACCAGACGGAGAGCGAGGCCGATGACCGCGCAGCCGAGCGGAGGCGACGACCGGGCATCGGGCGAGCGGGACGGCTTCCCCACGCAACGCACGATCGACGAGTCGATCGTTCTCGGCGGCGCGCAGCAGCGCGAGGCGGCGAGCGGCGCCGACGAGGGCGCCGAGCCCGAACGAAGGCCTGCCGAGGGCGCCGCGGTCTTCGTCCCCAACGACCAGGCCGCGCGTCACCGATGGCGTCGCGGGCAGATCCGCCGAGGTGTGGTCGGCTTCCTCGTCGGGGCGTTCACGCTGTTGCTGCCGGTCACGTTCGCGACTGCGTGGGGCCACAACGCGGTTCTCGACAACGACGGCTGGGAGAGCATCGTCAATCCGATCGCCGCCGACCCGGTCGTGCAGGCGGCGGTCGGCCTGGCCGTGACCGACCAGATCTTCAGCGCCTTGCACCCGGAGCAACGCGTGGCGGCAGTGCTGCCGCCGAAGGCGGCCTTCCTCGCCGGGCCGATCACGAACGGGATGAAGGGCTACGTCCAGGGCGCCGTCGTCAAGATCGTGCAGTCTCAACAGTTCCAGGCGCTCTGGCGGGAAGCCAACCGGTTCGCCCACGGACAACTCGTCTCGGTGCTCGAGGGCAAGAGCAAGGCCGTCCACACGACCGACGGGAAGGTTGTGCTCGATCTCGTGCCGGTGCTCAACGACACCCTCCAGCATCTCCAAGGCTTCGTCTCGGGCGTGGTCGGCAAGCCGGTCAAGCTGCCCACCATCTCAGGAGACGAGCTGCCTTCTGCAGCCTGCGAGAAGATCGCCAAGGCGCTCGGGCGGCCGCTGCCCACCACCTGCGGGCAGATCGTGCTGTTCCGCGCCAGCTCGCTCGCGCAGGCGCAGCGCGCCGTACGGGCGTTCAACAGGCTCGTCATTCTGCTTCTCGTCCTCACCCCGGTCGTGGCGGCGCTCGCGTTGTGGCTCTCGCCCCGCAAGCGCCGGACCCTCCTGCAGCTGAGCGTCGGCGGGCTGATCGGGCTCGTCGTGGAGCGGCGTCTCACGAGCTGGCAGCAGGCGAAGCTCGAAGCGGGCGGTGCGCCGGAGTATCGGGCGGCTCGCGCCGCGATCATCGGTCACGTGCTGCACGACTTCTACTTCTTCAGCGCCTGGATCCTCGTCGTGCTGCTCGTGGTCTTCCTCGCAGCCCTCGTGACCGGGCCGTACCCGTGGGCGCAGTCGCTGCGGGCGAGGATCAACCCTGTCGTCGGCACGATCGGGGCTGCCACACGGTCCACCGTCGGTGGCTCTCGCGTCGACGCCATCACGGCTTGGTGCCGAGCACACCTCGACGTGCTCAGGGTCGGCGGCATCGCCGTCGCGTTGATCGTGCTGCTGGCAGCCTCGCTGTCGTTCGTCGGCATCGTCATCGTCGTCGGGCTCCTCGTGGTCTACGAGCTGGCGCTCACCCGTCTCGGGCACACCGCGCGTCCGCCGCACGCCCCGCCGCCACCGGTCCTTCAGTAGATGCGGTCGAGACCGGCTGACCGGGCTGCTCCCGCGGCGGGCCGCGGGCAGGACCGCGGGACCGGGCGGAAGGTCGTCGGACCGCCGGCAAGCTGACATGACCTACGACCACTGGGCGAACGACCTCGTCCAGGGAATCGAGGCCGTCGGCGTGGGGATCATGGTCGTCGGCGGGTCGATCGCCTTCGTCCGCTACGCGTTCAACTGGGCGGCGCGGCAGCCGACGGCCTACAAGCAGGTGCGTCAGGCCCTCGGGCGGAGCCTCCAGTTGGGCCTCGAGGTGCTCATCGTCGCCGACATCGTCCGGACCGTCGTCGTCGAGCCGACGCTCTCGAACGTCGCGGTGCTCGGTGCCATCGTCACGATCAGGATCGTGTTGAGCTGGTCGCTCGACCTGGAGGTGAACGGAACGCTCCCGTGGCAGCGTCCGCCTCCGCCGACGTGATCACGCCGGCGGTTGGTCGAAGCGGCGCCCGAGGAGGGCGAACTCTGGGGTGGCGTCCGCTCTCGCCGCGTCCGGCCCGTTGGCGCGTTCAGCCCGGGTCGTGATTCTCGGTCGCGGTCACCGGCGGAAGGGAAGGGGCTGGGGGGTTCTGGGTGACTTGCCGCTGTCTGGAGTACTGCACGGCCTCGGACAAGAGCCTGACGCCGAACCCGATGACCGAGAGGTCGGCGACGATCTGCAGGATGACGATGATCCGGGCCGCTTGGCTGGTCGCCGTGATGTCCCCGTAGCCGACGGTCGAGAAGGTCACGACGGTGAAGTACAGCGCGTCGGTCCGCGTGAGGTGCTGGCTGAAGCTCGCGGGCACCGCTCGATCGATGAGGAAGTACGTCGCCGAGAAGAGCAAGACGAACAGGGCGGCAGTGATCGCCAGTCCCTCGGCGGCGCGAATCCCCGGATACGGATCGCCGAGAATGCGCCGGAAGGCCAGGCCGATCGTCACGACGACCGCGAGCAGACCCAAGGCGAGAAGGGTGAATTGCTCGACGCCGCCCAGGTCGTCCAACGGCAAGACGTAGTACAGCGTCACGAGTACGGCGATCACGGCGAGCACCCGGAGAACGGCGAGGCCGAAGAGTCGACGGCGCTGGGCCGGCGTGAGGTCGTGGATGGGCGTCACCTCAGGTACTCCCCTGGTCCGAGGGGCCCGTCCGGCCGTGCGCGAGCCGGGCCGCCCTGCGCGAGCCGGGCCGGCCGAACGGTCGAGCCGGGCGCGGGCGGAACATTACGTTGCGTGGCTCTGGCCACTCCATCCTCCCGCAGAGGCGATTGCGATCGGCGCTCGCGCCGTGAGCCGGGCGGCGTCAGCCCGCGTCCCCACCATCGTCGATCGCCGTGCCGAGGCAATCGCCCGTTCGGGGTGAGGATGCCGATCGCCGTCGCGGACGACGCTGTCGCTCGAGGTCGATGCGTTCATCGAGGTGTGAACGGGCGTGAACGGGCAGGAGGCATGATGAGCGAGCAGCCGGTACCAGCTCAACACGGAATGGATCTCGAGTCGGGCCCGATCCTGACGGGCGCCGTTCTCTTCGGGGTCGGCTTAGCCGTTGCCTTCGTCGGCGTCGTGCTCGGAGGGACCTCGGTCATCGCCCAGGCGCTTCGTTGGCTGAGGAGCATGGAACACCGCCCGAGCGACGCTGCGACGGAGAGGTGGAACCGCGTCAAGGCGGCAGGCTCCGCCGGCGCAAGCGCCTGGCGGAGCACCGCTGGACAGAGCGCGGCGAGCTCGGACGCCTCGCGAGTCGCAGCAGCGTCGTAATACTGCGGCAGCGTCGCACGGCAGCGACGGGAACGAGATGCCGACGCGTCGATCACCGGAGCCACGTTTCCTGTTGGACCGCCGGGACGGGGGGCAGATCCGACCGGCTGAGCCTCGCACCCCGGGTCCCACGGGGCCGAGGCTCAGCCGGTCGAGAGGTCGTCTGTCCTCAGGACAGCAGCCTCAGGACACCAGGAGCTGCTCGAGCAGCGCAGCGTCGTCGAAGTAGCTGCGGAAGACGCAGATGCGACCGGCGCGGAACTCGGCGAAGGTCGCCCCGGCGAGGGTGATCCGCCGGCCAGTGGGTGCGACGATCGTGGCTTCGTCCAGTGCCAGGGGGCCGGTGTGTCGCGCCGCCAGTCGCCACTCCGCGATGGTCTTGGCCCCGACGTTGTCGATGCTGTCGATCGTGACGACGACTTCCGAAAGTGCGTCTTGGAGCTCGTCGACCTCGGTGTCGCGCTCGGCGAGCTCGAGCGCGAGCTCTGCTCGTGAGGCGACGCTCAAATTGGGCGACCAGCCGATGACGTCGTCGGTGAACAGGTCACCGAGATCCCTCGAGCGGTTGCCTGCGCAGGCCTCGAGTGCGCTTTTCATCAGCGATTCTCGGGACTCTGCCATGTCATGCCCTTCCTGTCGAGAATCGCGGGGCCGACGCAGGAAGCTATCGGTCGGCGCGATCGCCGTGCTCGCCGTGTTCGGGTGATTGTCCGGTCAGCAGCCGATCGACCACCCGTTGGGGGTGGCCCCGCCGCTCAGGGACCGTGGCAACGTGTCGCCCTCTCTCGACGCGCTCTTGGACGCGTCGAGCGGCGCAAGCAGGAAGGGAGGACTGTCATGAGCAGGCGGAGGGACGAGCGATCTGCGCTCACCGGCCAGACGATGCGATTGCTGCGGGATCTCGGGCCGGACGTCGACGCGGTTCGGGCAAGACTGGAAGCGCTGGGCGTGACGGGCACGCCGGGCAGCGAGAGCGGATGTGCCGTGGCTCGCTACCTGAACGCGGTCATGCGACCCGACTCTCGGCTGAGCAGCGTCCTGGTCGGGACCGACGCAGTGACCGTGGTTGTCGAGCGGTGGTGGGCGCGCTCGGTGGTGGTCCAGCTTCCGGCTGCGGTCCGCAGCTTCGTCTTCCGATTCGATCGTGGCGACTTCGGGAGCTTGGTCGCGACCGAGCCGAGACCGCACATCGAGGCGGCTCGGGACCCGGGACGCCCACTCGAGGCGACCTGACCGCTGGCCGTCATGCCTCGGCAGCGGATCACCTGATCGAGGCGGCGCCCGCCGGGTCCGTCGAGGTGAGCCTTGTGCGAGTCCAGATCAGCCCATCTCCGGGTTGTCGGCGCCCGCAGGGAGCCGCACATGCCCGCAGAGACCCGCACATGCCCGAAGGGAGCCCCGCATGACGGCGTTGTTGAGCGCACCGACCGCTGGTACGTCCGGGCCGGAGATGCGGGCGGAGACCGGACGGACGGCCCGGATCGCCACTCCGAGAAGCCTCCACGCCGACTGGATGCCCCAGGCGGACCGGCCCGATCCGATCGCGATCCTCGAGGCCCAGGGATTCAGCCGAGTGCAGGAGCTGCTCCCCGTGCGCTACGGACGGATGCTGGCGTCGCCCTTTGCCTTCTACCGGGGCGCCGCCGCGATCATGGCGAGCGATCTGGCCGCCACACCCTCGACCGGCTTCGTGGTGCAGGCGTGTGGCGACGCGCACGCGGCGAACTTCGGTCTCTTCTCGACGCCCGAGCGCGACATGGTCTTCGACGTCAACGACTTCGACGAGACCCTTCCCGGGCCCTGGGAGTGGGACGTCAAGCGGTTGGCCGCCAGCCTGGCGATCGCAGCCCGCCATCGCGGTGTCCCCGACCCCGAGCGTCACGACATCGTCGCGACTGCCGTCGGTGCGTATCGCGACACGATCCGGGGCTTCGCCGACATGGGCAACCTGGCTGTCTGGTACAGCCGGCTCGACGCGTCGGTTCTGCAGCGCTGGCAGTCGCAGCTGAAGAGGAAGCAGATCGCCCGGGCACGATCGGGTGCAGCCAAGGCGCGCTCGCGTGACAGTCTGCGGGCCCTGTCGCGACTGACCGTCGAGCGCGACGGGGAGCTGCGCTTCGTGGCGCGGCCACCTCTGCTGGTGCCGCTCAGCGACCTGGCCGGGGGTGACGCGATGATCGGGGAGCTGCGAGGGCTCATCGACCGCTACGCCGAGAGCCTGAGGCCCGAGCTTCGCCACTTGCTGAACACCTATCGCGTCGTCGACACGGCGCGCAAGGTCGTCGGCGTCGGGAGCGTCGGCACGCGAGCTTGGGTCGTGCTGATGGAGGGCCTGAACCGTCAGGATCCGCTGATCCTGCAAGCGAAGGAGGCGCAGGCGTCAGTGCTCGAGGCGTACCAGGGCGACAGCGCGTACGGCAATCACGGCGAGCGCGTCGTCGTCGGGCAACGGATGATGCAGAGCGCGAGCGATATCTTCCTCGGCTGGGTTCGCGCCACCGGCCTCGACGGGCTGGAACGCGACTTCTACCTTCGCCAGCTCTGGGATGGCAAGGGCTCCGCGGACCTGGAGACCATCCTGCCGAGCGGTCTTCGGGTGTACGGTCAGCTGTGTGCCTGGACCCTCGCCCGCGCCCATGCACGCTCCGGCGACCCCATCGCCATTGGCGCCTATCTGGGCAGCAGCGACACCTTCGATCGAGCGCTTGCCCGTTTTTCGGAGAGCTATGCGGACCAGAACGAGAAGGACTACCTGGCGCTCGCGAGTGCGGTGAAGCTGGGACGTGTGAAGGCGCAGGTGCTGGACGGAGAGTGACCCGAGGACGCCCGACATCGGGGGGCCGTGGCGTCAGGGTACGAGCAGGAACGCCAGCACGAAGCTGAGCACGGCAAGCACGAGGGTGGCGACAGTGATCACGGCAAGCACGCCGGCTCCGAGTACCGGCCGGCCGAGTCTGCCGCCCCGAGCGGCGATCAGCGCGACGAGGACCGCCCAGAGCAGCGCAGCCGCGCCGATGATGGCGATCGTGATCGCCCGGGCAGCGCCATGGAGCGCCCACGCGCCGCGGAGCAGTGCCGCCAGGGCGACGAAGGCGGCAATCGCCGATCGGCTGCGAGCAAGGAGCGTGCGCTCGCGAGCGAGGCCGCCGGCCGTCCCCCCGTCCCGCTCGGCGTGGGCGGCCACCTCGTCTCAGTGGCTCCCGAAGGACGCGAGCACACAGGCCAGCACGGCGACCGCCACGATGCCGACCGTGAGCACGACCGGCATCGCCGAGCGCGGAAGTGGCTCGCCCCGTCGCATCGCGCGTTCGTTGGCCCGCCAGTGCCGGAAGCTCTCCGCCGCGACGAGAGCCCCGAGGGCCACGAGTGGGAGGCCGAGCAGCCGTCGGCCCCAGGTGACGTCGAGTCTCGGCAGCAGCTGGGTGGCGGCAACGCCGGTGACGATGAGGGCCAGGGCAGTCCGGTTCCACGCCAGGAAGGTCCGCTCGTTGGCGTAGGTGAAACGAACGTCGGGCTCGCGCTCGGCTGTCTCGTCCGGCTCGCTGGGTGGCGCGGCGCCGCGTTCGCTGGCGTGCGCAGCACGTGGCGCCTGGCGCACCCGGTACCTCAGGTAAGCGTCCGGCGGTCGGGCGCAGCATCGGCTACCCCGTCGCGTCGGATCGTGGCGGCGAGCGGTCGTGCCGCTTCAGCGGCGGGCTCGACCCGGGCACGGCGGCTGGCGTCAGCGGCTAGCCCGACAAGGACCCCGAGCGTGGCGGCCGAGCCGCTCCGTGGCGAGCGAAGGTCCGCACGCACGGCCGGCATTCCCGCAGGCGCGAGCTCGTAGCGCTCGAACCGCTTCTCGCGCCGGCACATCTCGGCGAACATACCGTCGGCGGCGATGAGCTCGCCGTAGGTGCCCCGTTCGTGCACCCGGCCCGAGTCGAGGACGAGGATCTCCTCCACGGCCTCGAGGCCGACGGTGCGATGGGTGACGAGCAGGGTCGACCATTCGGCCCGCAGACCGAGCAGGTCGGCCAGGAGCGCGTCTGCGGTGACAAGATCGAGGTGCTCCGCCGGCTCGTCCAGGATCAGCACCGGGAAGCCAGCCAGAACGGCGCGCGCCAGCGCGACACGTTGACGCTCTCCGCCCGAGATCTGCGCGCCGTGCTCGCCGAGGGGGGTGTGGACGCCACCGGGGAGCTCGTCGACCAGAGCCGAGAGGTGCGCCACATGAAGGGCCCGGCGGATATCGTCGTCGTGGGCGTCGCGCCTGGCAATGCGCAGATTCTCGACCATCGTCGTGTTGAAGATGTGGGCGTCCTGGGCCAGCAGACCGACGACCCGGCGCACGTCGTCCCCCTCGAGCTCGCTGATCTCCGAGCGGCCCAAGGTCACGGACCCCTCTTGGTAGGCGACGAAACGCAGCAGGGCGGCGGCGATCGAGGACTTCCCCGATCCGCTCGGGCCGACGATGGCGACGCGCCGGCCGGGCGAGAGGGCGAGATCGACGCCGTCGACGACCCACCGGCCGCCGAGCGAATAGCGGACGCGCAAGCCCACGGCCCGCAGCTCGTTTCGGTCACCGCTCAGCGGGAGCGGCATCGCCGGCTCGGTGACCGGCAGGGGCGCGTCGGCGACCGCGAAGATCCGGTTCGCCGCCCGACGGACCCGCTCGAGCGCCTGCGTGGCGGGCGGAAGAGTGGCCACGAGCTCGAAGGCGGCGAGCGGGACGAGAGCGATGACCGCCAACAGCACCGCGTCGAGACGGCCGCCGCGCACCGCCGGGATGCCGACGACGAGCGCCCCCCACGTCGCGCCGCCCGCCAGCAACGTGGTCAGACAAAGGCCCAACCCGCTCGTGCGCGCGCTCGCCGACGAGACCCGCCTGAGCTCCGCGTCGGCAGCCGCGGCGCGTGACAGCTGCGCCGGCATCGCCCCGTTGACGATGAGCTCGGGCGCGCCCTCGAGCAGGTCGGCGACGGTGACGGTGAGCGCGGCGCGCGCCTCGGCCTGCCCGCTCTCGGAGCGCCGCGCGAGCGACGCCGTGATCCAGGGGACCGCGGTCGCGGCGGTGAGGAGACAGACACCGAGCAGGAGACCGGCGGGCGGGTAGATCCACCACATCGTGGCGACCGCCGCTGTCCCGACCAACGCTGCGGCGACGAAGGGACTGACCACCCGCAGCGGCAGGTCCTGCAACGAGTCGACGTCGTGGACGAGGCGTGCCAGCAGGTCGGCGTCGCGAAAGGCCGGGAGCCCGGCGGGCGCCAAGGGCTCGAGCTGGTCGTAGATCTGGCCACGTTGCTCGGCAAGCAGGCGCAACGCGCCGTCGTGGCCGACGAGGCGCTCGCCGTAACGGCACAGGCCCCTCGAGAGCCCGAAGAACTGGACGGCGACGATGGCCAGCGCGAGCGAGGACTCCTCCGGCCGCTCGGAGGCTCTCGAGATGAGCCACGCCGAGGTGCCGATCAGTCCGATCGCGGCGACGAGCGCCCCGGCTCCGAGCAAGGTCGACAGCGCGAGCCGACCGCTCGCGGGCAGCGCGAGGGCGAAGGTCCGTCGCAGACCCGCGGACGGCTCGAGCGCGCCGTCTGACGAGCTCCCGAGCGCGCTCACTGGAGCACTGCCGCCGGCGCGAGCTGCACCACGCGCGCGGCGAGGGAGAGCAGCGCGGGCCGATGCGCGGCGATGACGACGGTCCGTCCCTGGGCCAGACGACGGATCGCCGTTGTCACGCCCTCCTCTGTCTTGCCGTCGAGACCGGCCGTCGGCTCGTCGAGCAGGAGCAGCGGGGCATCACGCAGGAACGCCCGCGCCAGCGCCACCCGCTGGCGCTCGCCCCCGGAGAGGCCCGCCCCACGCTCGCCAAGGACGGTGTCGAGGCCGAGCGGGAGCGTGGCGATCACGTCGCCGAGGCCGGCTTCGCCCAGGGCCGCTCTGACGTCGGCATCCGAGGCGTCGGGCCGCCCGAGCCGAACGTTGTCGCGCAGCGACGCCGCGAGGAGGTAAGGACGCTGTGGCACCCAGGCGATCCGCGCGCGCCAGGCGTCGGGATCGAGCTCGGCGAGATCGACCTCGCCGACCGAGACCGAGCCCCCGCTCGGCCTGAGCAGCCCGAGCAGCACAGCGAGCAAGGTCGACTTCCCACACCCGCTCGGGCCCGTCACTGCGGTCACGGAACCGGGGGCGATGTCGAGCGAGACATCATCGAGGGCCGGGTCGTCCCGACCTGCGTGCATCACCTGGAGGGAGCGCACGGTGATCGGCGAGCGGGAGGGGTCAGGTGCCGCGCGACGAGATCCGGGGACCGTGGCGGGTTGCGCGAGGACGTCGAAGACCTGCGCCGCTGCGGCGATCCCGTCGGTGCTGGCGTGGTGGCTGGCGCCGAGCTGGCGTAGCGGTAGGTACGCCTCCGGCGCGAGCACGAGGACGAACAGCGCCGTGCGCAGGTCGAGGCGGCCGCCCATCAGCCGCAGGCCGATCGCCACCGCGACGAGGGCGACGGAGATCGTCGCCAGCAGTTCGAGCACGAGCGAGGACAGGAAGCTCACCTTGAGCGTGGCCATGATGCTTCGCCGGTAGCGATCCGTCACCTCCCGGATCGTCGTCGCCTGCGCCTTCGCGCGGCCGAAGATCTTCAGGGTGGGAAGACCGGCGACGACGTCGAGGAAATGACCGGCCAGGCGCTGCAGCGCGTCGAGCTGCTGGTTCGACCGCTCGCGCGACGCCGCACCGATGAGCGCCATGAACAACGGGATGAGCGGCAAGGTCAACGCGATGACGAGGGCGGAGATCCAGTCTCGCGACACCACCACGACGAGGATCGCCGCCGGCGCGATGACCGCGAGGATGACCTGCGGGAGGTACCGGGCGAAGTAGGCGTCCAAGGCGTCGACGCCACGCGTCGCCAGCGCGACGAGCGCGCCCGTGCCGAGCGGTCCCGCCCCGGTCGAGCCGTCCGCCGCCCGCTCGAGCAGCGCCATCCGCAGCTCCGACTTCGCCCGGCCGGCACAGCGGGCTGCGGCGATGTCCGCGGCCCACGCGCAGCAGGCACGCAGAGCGATCACGACGAGCAACGCCCCGAGCGGGCCCTGGAGGGATTTGAGGCCCTGGTTCCCCGCGACGGCACTGCTGACGACCACCGCGAGCAGCCATGCCTGGGTGATGACGAGGGCGGTCGTGAGCGTCCCGAGCGCGACGGACACGCAGAGGAAGACCCGCGTGCTGCGTGCGTACTGGAGCAGCCGCCGGTCGAACGGTCTCACGGGACGCTCCGGATCGGCCGCGGTCGCGGGCGTGGGCGTGGGCGGGGTCGCGGGCGCGGCGGGCGGCGCCGTCGACGAGCTGACGCCGACGGGCCGGGACCCCTCGCAGACGACCTCAGCGGCCTCGGGCGGCGGGATCTCGCGCGGGCACCGGTGCGGTCAACGCCGCGGCGGCCGCAGCGCGTCATCTCGCCCTTCCCTCCTGCGGGTCAGCAGCCCGTGGTCGCGTCGGTGGTGGACTGGCTGAAGCTGCCTGAGCCGTCCTCGGCCACGAGCGGCACCGAGCACCACGTGTCGGGCTCGAGCACCTCGTCACCGGACGTCCCGCCGCCGTACTCGATGGTGAAGGTCTCGCTTCGGCCGCCGAGGGCACCGCACTGGGTCGAGGAATTGGACAGCGTGAGCTCGCCGTCGATGTCCCCGTTGGTCGCCGGTGCCGTGAAGGACTCGCTTCCGAAGCTGTCACTGCCGACGAGGCACCCGGCGGTGACCGTGCCGTCGTATCCGACCGCCGGGCCGGCGGGGCCGAGCGGGTGCAGTGTGATGGTCAGGTCGACGACGCGTCCGCCTTCCGCGCCCTCGGAGACGTCGTTCTCGAACACGCCGATGGTGGTGAGCACCTCGGCCGCCGGAGCGGTCGTGACCGTCGTCGCCGTGGTCGTCGGCTCGGAGCTGCTCGTCGTCGGCGCGCCCACCGTCGTTGTGGTTGCGCCGGAAGCCGGAGGCTGCGTCGTCGGTGGCTGCCCGGTCGTCGTCGTCGCCGGCAGGGTGCTCGAGGACGAGGAGGGCGGTGGTGGCGGGACGGTCGCCTCAGTCGTCGCCGGCGCCGCAGTCGTCGGCGGGAGCGAGCTCGGCGGGATCGTGCTCGGCGGTGGAGCCGGTGGCGGAGGCTGGGGCTTGGTCTTCGGCACGGCGTACCAGCGGTCCTTCGCTCGCCCGCTGCTTTCCTGGGTACAGACGATCGGTCTTCCGAACGCGCCGACGATCGGGAAGCCGACCCAGTCGCTCGGGCAGGGGTTCCCCGCCCAGAAGCTCGAGTCTCGCTCGATCGTCACTGCGATGGGCTTGCTGAGCGCGCTCGGGTGCCAGGTCTGGACCCAGAGCTGGTAGCTGCCCGGCTTCATGCCCGGAACGATGAAGCGGAATTCGGTCGAGGAGGTGCCGCTCACCACGGCGATGTGCTTGGTGAAGGTCCACTGCTCCTCGTGCGCACCGCGGATCTGGGTGAGGATCACCGCCACCGGGTTCCTCGCCCCGCCGGTGATGTACCAGGGCAGGTTGGGCGCCCCCGGCATCGGGTCGACGAGCACGTCCCCGTGCACGGGGGCACTATGGCCGGCGCTCGCACCGGCGACCCCGACGCCGGCGACGCCGAGCAGCAGGCCGAGCAGCAGGATCAGCGCTTTGTTCGTTCGCACGACTCACTCCCGGGCGATGAGGGCCACGGCTTCCCGCTCGAGGTCGACGTACGGCTCTCCGCTCACGTCCACCGCGACGAGGTGCAGGGTCCCGCCTGTGAAGGCCCATGGTCGGACGTCGGGATAGTCTCCGGTGACCGGCTCGCCTGAGTCGTAGCCCACGCACAATCCCTCGCCGGCGATCGAGAACTTGCCGGGCTGGGTCTTGATCCGACCCTCGCCAACCCGCCGCTCGCCGTGGTAGAGGCTGAGCGTCCCGATGGCGACCCCAGGGGGGTCGTCCGATTCCTTCTCGAAGCTGGCGGAGAGGATCAGGCCGTCGCCGACCGGGACGTCTTCTGTGGCGACGATCCTCTGCTCGATCAGGCCGACGAAGTTGTAGACGTAGTGAAGGCGCTGGTCCTTGAGGTACAAGGCATGCCCCCCGAATCGGCTGCCGTGGGCGAACAGAACACCCTGCGCTCCCGGTGCCGGGATGTCGAGGAGCGCCCCGATCGTGAACGAGCGGTTGCGGACGTTCACCGCCACGCTCTCGGGGATCTCGGACAGGCCGGGGCGGTAGAGGTAGCGGTTGCGGGGCTCGGTGACCTGCGGGCGAGGAGTCGTGATGATCTCGACGGCTCCCCGGTCGTCGAGCGGGAAGGCGTGGTTGGCCCCGGCCTCGGCGTACCACAGCCCGATCATCTCGGCGAGCCGCTCCGGCTCCTCCGCCGACCGGTCGTGGAGCTCGGAGCGGTCGGCGTCGGTGTGGTAGAGCTCCCAGGTGTCTGCGGCGAAATGGCTCCAACCGCTGAGGGCCGGATGTGTCGTCACGGCCTTCCACCCCTGGTGCCAGATCCCGCGCGTGCCGAGCATCGAGAAGAACTGCGTCGGTTTGGCGGTCGGGATCGCCCCCGAGTCGAAGGTGTACCGCATGCTCGTCCCTTGGAGGGGTGTCTGGACATGACCCTTGACGGTCTCGGGGAGCTCGATGCCGATGCAGTCCAGCAAGGTGGGAACGATGTCGATCGCGTGGTGGTACTGCGCACGGATCTCCCCACGGGCGGTGATGCCCGCAGGCCAGGAGATCATGCAGGGATCGCACGTCCCGCCGTTGAAGGAGTAACGCTTCCACATCTTGAACGGCGTGTTGAAGGCCATCGCCCAGCCGTTGGGGTAGTGGTTGTAGGTACTCGGGCTGCCCAGCTCGTCGATCATCGCGAGGTTGAGCGCGAGGTCGTCCGGCAGGCCGTTGGCCATGATGTTCTCGTTGACCGAGCCGTTGGGGCCGCCTTCCCCGCTCGCGCCGTTGTCCGAGACGGCGACGACGATGGTGTTCTGGCGCTCACCGATATCTTCGAGGTGGTCGAGGAGCCTGCCGATCTGTGCGTCGGCGTGCGACAGGAAGCCGGCGTACACCTCGGCCATCCGGGCGAACAGCCGCCGCTCGTCGCTGCTCAGGCTCTCCCAGGGCCTGGTGTAGTCGAGTGGCGGGAATGGCTCGCCGTCGGGCCCGGAACGCTTCCCCGGCTCGCCGATCGGGTTGATCGGTGGGAGCTCGGTGTCGGCGGGCACGATGCCGAGTCGCTTCTGGTTGGCAAGGATCTGCTCGCGTGCCTTCTCGTAGCCCATGTCGAAGCGGCCGCGGTAACGATCGGCCCACTCCCGTGGGACGTGGTGCGGGGCGTGCGCAGCGCCGAGCGCGTAGTAGAGCAGGAAGGGCTTGTCGGGCGCGATCGACTTGGCGTCGTCGATGAAGCCGATCGCCCGTGTCGTCAGGTCGACGCTCAGGTGGTAGCCCTCTTCGGGCGTCGAGGGCTGATCGACGGGATGGTTGTCCTCGACCAGGTCGGGATACCATTGATTCGTCTCGGCCCCGAGGAAGCCGTAGAAACGCTCGAAGCCTCGTGCGAGCGGCCAGTTCCGCTTCGTCGAGGCGAGGTTCATCTCGTCCTCGGCGCAGAGGTGCCACTTCCCGCTGAGGTAGGTGTTGAAGCCCCGCTCGACGAGGATCTCGGCGACTGTGGCGCACTCGGGAGGGATGTGGCCGTTGGCTCCCGGGAATCCGACCGCAGCCTCGGTGATGCAGGCCATGCCGTTGGTCGTGTGATTGCGGCCCGTCATCAGGCACGAACGGGTCGGCGAGCACAACGCCGTGGTGTGCCACTGGGTGTACCGAAGTCCCTCGCCGGCGATCCGGTCGAGGTTCGGGGTGTCGACCAGGCCGCCGTAGCAGCCGAGGGCGCCGAACCCGACGTCGTCGAGCACGACGTACACGATGTTGGGGCTCCCCCGCAGCGCCCTCGGCTGCTCGTACGGCCCCCAGTCGGGCACCGAGTCCCGGATGTCGACATTGACGACGCCGCGGAACGGCTTGGTCATCGATCCTCCTGCGGTCAGGTGAAGCCGTCGTAACCCGGGAGGAACGACCCCGGCGTGGGTGCTGCAAGCGCTTCGTGCCGCCCGCCTGTCGAATCGGCTGCGCGCAGTGAGTGCCCGCGAGCTCAGGAGCGGTCTCGGCAGGCGCGGCAGGCGCTCATTCGGGCTCGGCGTTGAACCCGTACATCACCAGCCCGTAGATGACGAGGACGTCGAGGATGATCGCCAGGACCGACCACCACGGGTAGACGCCGATCCACAGCAGCTGGGCGATGGCGTTGCAGCCGGCGATGATGATGCCGGTGAGGGCCGCCCAGCCGAACCCACCGAAGATGGCGGTCGCAGCGATCACCTCGATGATCCCGAGGATCATGATCGCCCAGCCCCAGCTGTTCACGGTCCCGAAGACGAGGCGGTGGGCGGTGGCGGTGCTGCTGCCGGTGGGGGAGTTGTAGTAGTAGACGTAATGCGGGTTGGCGATCGCGACGATGCCGTCGATGAAGTTGAAGAAGCCGGCGAGCATGAACACGACTCCGGCGAAGATGCGCCAGCCCGTGCCGCGCCCTGCATAGCCGTAGTCGACCTCGGCGCCGGCGTCCACGCCAGTGGTCGCCCCTTGTCGGGATCGGGCGCTTGAGACCTCGTAGGGAGTCGCCATGGTCGATTCCTCCTCAATCTCGATGTCCTCGCGAGAGCCTGTCGCCCGGCGAGAACTCGTCTTCGGGCCAATCTGAACGGATCCCAGAGTGACGCCCTCGCTCGCTTGCAGCCTCACCTCGATCGGACGATTCCGGTGGTGGGATCGGTCTGCGAACTGGGACAGGACGGTGGTCGTGACCTCGCTCCTCGGCGACTAGTGCTCGCCGGGAGCGCCGAACCCGGCCGGCCGTGCGTGGGCGGGAGCGCCATTCGTCGCTTGGTCGTGGTGCCCGGTCGTGGGGTCGTCGACGACGCCGCCGTCCACCCGCACGATCGACACCGCCGGTCGGGTGTCGGCCGACCGGAGAAGGTGCTGCGGGGCGTGGGCCCGCGGGACGCGACCGGCCCCGAGCGTCCGCACCCGTAGTGCGAGAGCGACCTCCGCGGCGCCCCAGAGGATGATCGCGACGCTGAGCAGGACACCGAGGGCGGCGAAGGAGAGACCGGGATAGACGAGGCATGCGAGGCCGATGAGGGTCGAGGTCAAACCCATGGCGACCTTTGGGCCGCGCCGTCCCTCGGCCGCAGGGCTCAGCGCGGCGAGCAGCTCGGCGAGACCGCCGACGACCAGGAAGAGGCCGAGCACGATTTCCAGGACACCGACCGTCTCCATCGAACGATGCAGGATCACCAGCCCTGCCAGAATCGCCAGCAAGCCGACAAAGGCGGTAGCCGATCGGTGACCTCCATCTGCGCCGTCGTCGGCGACGGCAGTGACGATGCGAACGCTTCCCAATACGAGGAGCCACGTACCGACGAGGATGGCGAGCAGCACGTGCGACGCTGTTGCCGCGACGACAGCAATCACGATCCCGAACAGGATCGTCAGGACGCCGACATAGAGCGTCACGCGCCAGGAGTTGCCGATGTTCCACAGGATGCGGAGTGGGACAGCGCGCGCCTCGTCCGGTGCTGGAGCAGGCTCGTACTCACGCCCCTCGGAGGCGACGCTGGCGCGACTGCCGGGGAGTGGGCTTGCCACTTCGTACCTCCGACGCGGTGTGTGAGCACCTCAGGCTAAGGCAGCCCTGTCTCATATGGCGTCACCCTAAAAGGGTGAAGTCACCGGCTGGCGGCGTGGTGGGTCTATCGACGTATCCACACGTACGGACTGCCGCTGCCCAAGCACCATCGTCTCGACGGAATTTGACTCGGGCGACCCGGCGTTGCGGACGACGCGTCGTCGCGGACGCCACAGCCGCGGCGACGAACACAGCGAGACGCTCGCGCATTCGGCCGTCGGCTGGTGCCGCGCGCGCTCTGCGGCGCTCGAGGCGGCCGAGAACGCCAGCTCCATGCTCGTCGTGGCTGGCGAATGTCCGGGCCTCGTCTCGCCCGTCCACTCCGTCCTCCGGGCACCCAGTCCCAATCTGCGTTGCGAAGCTGCTCAGCCGGCTGTGACGGTGCCCGCTCGGCTGCCTCGCGGCGTGGCCGAGGGTGCGCACAGGGCTCGTCGCAGGGATTGCCGTACCTCGGGAAGAACGTCACTCCTGGTGAGGAGCTGAGAGGGCCAGCGACGAGCTCGCCGGGTGGAGAACCGCCTCCGTCCGCTCGACGTCCACGTGGCCCAGGTACGCGGGGTCGCTCGTCCCGCGTCTCGTCCGCTGTGGCGTTCGGCCGATCCGGCCCACGACGTCTTGAGGTCTTGCAGGGCACCAGCGGTCCTCTTGTCGTGCCCCACTTGAGCCATGTATGATTTTCGCAATCGCCCAGGACCTTGGCGACGCGGTTGATGGTTCGACAGGGAGCCGGAGGGCCGATGACCTTCTTATTGAGCGCGCCACGGGCTTTGGCGGTTTGGTCGCGAGACAGGCCGACCAGAGCCGCGGGGTCGTGTCGCCGTAGTCCTCCGGTGACAGCGTCTCCTGCGAGGGCCATATCTGCGCGTTGTCGAGCGTCGGTCTCTGACGCGGCTGTTGGCGGCTGCGAGGATCACGTGCGCCAGCGCTCGGAAGGGGTTGGCCGTCATCTCGGCGACTCAGCGGCCGTCATGGGATCGTTCCCGTTGGACGCGACGCGGCCTGCGAGAGCAGTTCACTGTCTGTCGAGCAAACCGCGCGCCGCCTTCGGGGCGTTCGAGCTCGGGGAGGGCCTGGTCGACGGAAGGTGTTGAGTCCCGTGGCCCATTCGCCGCTCGGACAATCGGAGATCGACCGTGGGGTCGACGATGTGCTGACGGCGCTGACCGATCAATGTGTGCAGCTGCTCGACGTGGCGGGAGCCAGCGTCGCGCTCGCCGCGCCGGAGGGGGGTCTGCGCCTCGTGGCGTCGTCGAGCGAGGCGGTCCGCCGCCTCGAGCTGGACGAGCTGCACGCCGCGGAGGGGCTGTGCTTCGAGGCGGTCGCGACGGGGGCACTCGTCGACTCCGACGACCCGGGGGCGCGTGGACGGTGGCCACAACTGGTCGGGGCAGCCTTCGAGGCCGGTTACCGCTGGATGTGCGCGATGCCCCTGCGCCAGCCGGAGAGGACGGTCGGTGCGCTGAAGCTGTTCGGTGCTGACCCGAGCCCGATCGGCGACCACGACATGAAGGTCGCCCGGGCGCTCGCAGATCTGGCCGCCGTGAGCGTCGTGCAGAGTCAGGTGGCGAGCGAGCTGCTCGTCGTCAAGGAGCAGCTGACGCGAGCGCTCACGAGCCGGATCGTCATCGAGCAGGCCAAGGGCGTGATCGGCGAGCGCGCCGGCGTGGACATGGACGAGGCGTTCAATCGGTTACGACGCTACGCCCGTAGCCGACATCTTCTCTTGCGCAAGGTGGCTGAAGCAGCCGTCGACGGCACGCTCGAACCGCAGGCGTGGGCACCTCCGCCTCGCAGCTAGCTCAGCTGCTCATGGGGCTGGTACTCGAGAGGCGCCCCTGCGCGAGGGGCGCCGGAGCGGGACGCGTGGCCGCGGGGCGTCAACGGCGGCGCGTCGGCGTCGGCCTGTGGCAGCGGCAACCGTGCGCGTGGCGACTAGCAATATCCGCCGACCTCGGCCACGTCATACCCGTCGACCGAGAGGTCCTCGAACCCAAAGGCTTCGAGGACGAAGAGAGCGAGGGGCTTCGCCGAGCAGATGACGACCTCGCCGCCGGCCGCACGAATCCGCTGAGCCGCGTTGAACAGAACTCGGGCGCCGGAGCAGTCGATGAAGCTCGTCCCGGACAGGTCGATGACAAGCCGTTCGGGATCCTCCGTAAGCTCCTCGGCGAGCCGCTCGCGCAGCTCCTCGCCGGTCATGATGTCCAGCTCCCCACCGATTCTGAGCGTCGCCGTCCCGCCGCAACGGGAGATGTCTACCTCGAAGCACGGGCAAAGCTCGAGTGCATGGGTCACTGTTGGCCTCCGATTCCTTTCGACAGCGCGTACCCGGGGTACGCAACTCTCCGAGCCAAGGTCCGAGTACTGGAGGGCACGTGCGGCAAACACCCACCCGCGGACCGAACCGTAAACGTGCTCGGGCTCGGGCAGCGTCGCCCCGAACGGGTGAATCGAGCCGTGCTCGCGAGCGGAACCTGCGAGTCGCCTGTGCGGCCCGGGCGTCGTGGTGACATCGGGAGGGCGTGGATGACGGAACCGAGACGGTCGCGAGTCGGACCGGCCTCGACGGTACGCCGGAATCACTCGGAACAGGTGAGGCCGTCGCCCGGCGGGGGGAAGGAGGCTGTCCGGCGAGCGCGGGCGGACACGTCGAGGACGCATCCGCCACGTGCCGACGGGCGATACGGCCCGCCGGTGCTGGGTGACACAGCGTTCGTGGCTGCCTGCAGGCGGTCGCTTCCACACAGGAGAGGAGCGTGCAGACAGCAGAGAGCTAGGTAGGCGTGCTCTGGGCCGAGTCCCCGCCCTGACATCGGCCGGCCCGCCTGGGCGGCCGTCATGAGAGAGGGTTGGGAATGGTCTCGACAGCGTCGAACCGCGGCGGCGACGACAGTTCGCAGTCGCTCGCGACTGCCGCTCGTTCCGAGCACGCAGGCTGGTTCAAAGCGGCAGGGGCGTTCAGCACGATGATCTCGTGCGGGACCACCGCCAAGACGGCCGGACGTCGACCCGGGCGTTCGGTGGCGCCGATGCCGGAGTTGCCGCAGCTGTGGGTGCGGCGCGAACGGCTCGAGGCCCGGCTCACGGTGGCGACGCGCAGTCGCTTGACCGTCGTGACCGGCCCACCGGGCGCGGGTAAGACGACGCTGCTCTCCGGCTGGGCGCGCGGTTGCCCGCATGTGCCGGTGATCTGGTGGGCGCTGCGTCAGGGCATCGACGATCCCAGGCGCTTCTGGGCCGAGCTGCTCGGGTTGCTGCGCGCGACGTCGGGTGCAACTCCGGACGCCCCTGACGCGGGTCAGGGCTCGGTCGGAATCGACCTGTTCACCGTCCTGGGGGCGCTGCGCCAGCTTCCGCCGACGGTGCTCGTCGTCGACGACTTCCACCTGCTGCGCAACCGGGAGATCGCCACGTCGTTCGGCACCCTCGTACGGGCGTTGCCGGCGCACGTCAGGGTCGTGCTCACGAGCCGGGGCGACGTCCCGCTCGCGCTGCACAGGTACCGCCTCAGTGGCGAGCTGGCGGAGATCCGCGCCCCCGAGCTGTGCTTCACCCTCGACGAGGCACGTTCGCTGCTGACCGTGGCGACCGGTGAGACCATGGCGGCCGACGCCCTCGTCGTGCTGCTGGAGACGACGGAAGGCTGGGCCGCGGGCCTCCAGATGGCGGCTCAGGCGCTGGCTGCTGACCCCGATCACTCGACGGCGCTGACCCGGTTCGGCGGCGATTGTCCACCGGTGGCGGAATACTTCGCTCGCGAGGTGCTCGACTCGTTGCCCGAGGATCAGGTGACCTTCCTCCTCGAGACGTCCCTCCTGCAGGAGATGACCGCCAAGAGCTGCGCCGCGGCCACCGGCCGGCCCGATGCCGCCTTGCTGCTCGAGCGTCTTGCCGGCGAGCTCCAGCTCGTGGTCCGACTCGACCCACCGAGCCGCGGCTATCGCTACCAGTCCCTGTTCGGCGAGTTCCTGCGCCACCGCTTCGCTCGCGAGGAGCCGGACCGGGCCAAGGTCGTGCACGCCGAGAGTGCGACGCGGTACCGCCGCGCGGGCGACGTCCCGTCCGCGCTGCACCATCTCGTCGAGGCGGGGGACTACGACGAGGCGTTTGCGTTGGCCGCCGGGACGGTCGTCGACGGATTGTCGTCGGGGCTGGCCCCGCACGAGGCGCTGCTGCCCTCGGAGCTGCCGGATGCCTACCTGTATCTCGACCACCAGCGGATCTTCACGGTCGCGTTGGCGTTGCTGCACGGCGGGCGCTCTGCCGACGTGTGCGAATGGCTTGCGCGGCTCGAACGAGCCACGTCGCGGCTGCACGAGCGCCGCGCGCCCGAGGTGCGGTTGGAGTACCTCTGGGCGTTGTACGCATCGCTGCAGGGCGACGCCGAGGGGGTGCTCCGGCACGTCGATCGTGCGGAGCGGCTCCTTGACGTCCGGGACGACCTCGACGGCCCGGGGGACATCGGGTCGCGGCCCCTAGCGGCCGACACCGGTTCGCGCAGGTGGATCCAGCGCATCGACGCGGCCATTCCCGGCGAGCTCGCGGTCCTTGCTGCTCGCGCGCGAACTCTGGCTCGAGCGTCCGGACCGTGCCGTCGCGGCGCTCACCACGCACTCGAGCGCCGCCCAGGAGGGCGAGAATGCGGGCTACCTCGGGGTCCTCGCACTGTTGAGCTGTCGCGAAGGCCGTCTGCACGACGCGCTCGCCCTCGGCCGCCAGATCCTGGGCGAGGCTGATCGCTGCGGCGAGGGCGACAGTCTCGCCTGCATCGACGGACGGCTCGCTGTCGCGACGGTGCTCTGGGAGCGCCACGAGCTCGACGCCGCAGCGTCGGAGCTGGAGCCGGCAAGCGCCCAGTCGTCGTCGGGTGGCTCATCGACGCCGGCCAACCTGGCGCTTCAGTGCTTGCTCGTCCGGGTGATGCTGTCGCAACGGCGAACCGACGAGGCGTTTGACCACCTGGAGCTCGCTCGTCATATGGGCGACCCTGCTTCGAGCCCCCGCCATATCGCGTCCGAACTTGCGGAGCTCGAGAGCAGGTACTGGCTGGTAGCGGGAGACGTCGAGCGCGCCCTGTTCAGCCTCGTCGCAGTTCCGGCCGGACGGCGCCGATCGGAGATGCTGGCGCTCGTCGACCTTGCGACGGGGTCTCCGGACGCCGCGCTCGAATGTCTTGCATTGGAGCCGCTGACCTCAACGGGTGTCGGTGGCGAGCTCCGGCGGATCGTGCTGCTCGCTCGGGCGCAGGTGCAACTTGGTCTCAAGCGTGATGCGCTCGACACGATTCGCCGGGCGGTCGATGCCGGGCGCACCGGTGGGTACGTCACCGCCCTCGTCGAAGACGCGCCAGAGCTGCTGCCGGTGTTGAGGACGCTTGCGGGGAGTCTTCCCGACGCCTACATGGGCAAGCTCGTCGACATTGCCGAGCAGGTTCATGCGCGTCCCGGCGGCACGGATCAGGGTGGCGGCGGTGGGCAGTTCACAGCACGAGAGCGCGAGCTGCTCGTACTCTTGCCCAGCCATCGTTCACAAGCCGAGATCGCCAAGGAGATGTTCGTCTCGCTGAACACCGTGAAGACCCACGTGCAGGCCGTGTACCGCAAGCTCGGTGCGCGATCCCGCTCGGAAGCGGTCGCGCTGGCGCGGGCACGCAAGCTCGTGTAGGTGGCTGCACGTGCGCCAACAGCAACGTCATCCGGGCGCTCCGTGGCCCGAGGCGGCTGATCTCGACAACGAGACATCCGACCTCGGGACACGAGCAGGGATGGCCGAGGATGATCGTCGTATTGGGAGTGATCTATGTCGTGCTGCTCATCACGCTCGGATTGACGGCGTGGACCGCGAAAGGGCGACCGCACTCGGAGTTCCTGGAGTGCCTGCACTGGGAGTGCCTCGAGTGCCTGGGCGGGTCCGTCGGGAAGGCGCTAGGCTGACCTTCTCAGCTGGCGAGTAAGTTTGCCTTCTCCTGCTGGAATTCGTTTTCGCTGATCACCCCCTGGTCGCGTAGCTCGGCCAGCTTGGCCAGTTCGTCGGCCGTGCCTGTCGACCCGTTGGCGCGTGCGGAACGCGCCGGGGTCCGAGACGCCAGCTCGTTCATCTCCGCCACCTCAGCGGCGCGCTCGTGCATCTCACCGCCACGAACGATGAGGTAGCAGAGCACGCCGAAGAGCGGAATGAGGACGATGAACGCCGTCCAGAGACCCTTCGCCCAACCCGACAGATCGCGGCTGCGGATGATGTCGGCGAAGCAGGCGATGACCAGCCAGATCCAGAGGAAGATCCCGAAGATCCACAGGATCGTCCAAAAGGCATCGAGAAGGGGATAGGAGGTGGCGAGCATGACGGTCCTTTCGCGACGACCAGCGGGTCTCCCGCGGGCCGGTCTCTCGTTCGGCTGGATCGGTAGGAGTCGAGCCGAGGTACCGAGAGTCGACCATCACCCTCTGCAGGTGAAAATCGGGCGATGGGCTGTCACCACGAGCTGACCGGCGGTGTGGCGTGGACTCGCCCTTTCCCGGGCAGGCCGTCACGGGTGTCTCGCTGGCTTGTTCAGGTGCCGGATTCGACGATCGGGGACGAACGCGCCGAGCCGCTCGCGAGGGCGCGCGTCGCGACCACGCCCCGAGACCCCGGCTCGTGCTCGAGCTGGATGGGCTCGGCGTGAGACCGTGACGTGACGAGGTTCAGTTGCAGTCCGACGGGACACGCCCGGTCAGCTCGTCCGTGGTCGTCCCCGTGTAACCGACGCGGGTCATGAGCGACAAGCGTGCATGGCGTCAGCAACAGGGAAGGGGAACGCGCGGAGGGCAACCGCAGCGGCGAGGACACCCCCCCGTCGCGCCTTTGTGGTGGGCCGTTGCCGGCGCCGATTCGTAGGGGCGCGGCTGCGTGCCAAGGAGGAGCCGCGTTCCTCGGTACGAGCCGCGGCGGGACCGTGTGCCGGGTCGCCTCGCTGGGGCGCGCCTCGGCCGCACGGTCGCGCCGCGGGGCGAATCCTCTTAGCTCTCGTCGAGCGCGTCGGCCAAGCCGAGGGCACGAAGGACGTTGCCGGCCGCGGCCGTGATCCGGGCGGTGCCGATGATCGGGGCGATGGCCACGAGCACTCCCTTGGCGTCGTCGATGGTGACTCCCGCGTCGGATGCCACGCTCAAGTTCACGAGATATGAGGCCGGTGGCGCGTCCGTGGCCACGAGCGCGGCCAGACGCACGAGGTGATAGGTCCGGACGTCGAGGTCGCAATTCGCCAAGGTGTCCAGGTGCATCTGCGCAAGGGTCTCGAGGACGGGCATGTCCTCGGATGCGAAGCCCTCGAGCGCCTGCTGGGGTGCCATCTTCGTTGCCATGTCGACTCCTGATCGGTCAAGGGGAAGCTGCGGGTACAGCCTGCCGAAGTCGACCCCGTCGGGCCTCACCCCGGCGGTGTGAAAACCGTCTGTCGGGGAGGATCGTTTGCCCCCCGACCTGTCCCGACCGGCGTCGTCGACCGCGCAAAGAGCTCCCCGGGACCGCACCTTCAGGGCGCGGCCGGGCGGTGCTCGACCCGCTCTGAGCGAACGCGGGGGCGCCGGAGGGTGACGCCGGAGGACTAGAGCAAACCGTGGGAACGGGCGACAGCCACTGCCTCGGAGCGCGACGCTGCACCCAGCTTGCGATACAAGGCCTTGGTGTGCGTCTTGACCGTGTTGCGCGAGATCGCCATCTCACTGGCGATCTCGCCCTGCGAGTAACAGCTGGGCAGATAGCCGAGCAGCTGGCGTTCGCGGTCGGTGAGCGGCTCGAGGACCTCGACCTGCGCCGCGGTCGTGCTCCTGTCAGCCCCGTCGGGTCTCGAGAGCAGGTTGGCGAGGTAGGCGTCAGGGCGGCGGTCGGCAAGCGCCTGCAGCAAGCCGATCAGCTCGTCCGCATCGTCGACGAAGGGCCGGACGTACCCGTCCGCACGCCCGCGCTCCATAGCGCGCCTCAGCGCGTCCTGAGCCCGGAGCTTGTATCCCAGCTGGAGATATGCCCGGGCGAGGAGCAGCAGGCATTCGATCTCGGAGCGCGGCGAGGTGGTCGGCTCGGCTGACTGGGTCAAGCGGTCCGCGGCGCGGTCGGGGCGCCCCGCGACGAGGTCCAAACGCGCCAACAGCTCCGCGCTCCGGCGCGCCGGCTCGACGGCCTCGAGGAGCCGCGCCGCTCCGTCGAGGTCACGAAGCGCGATGCGGCAACGTATCTCCGCCTCGTCCACGTGACGTCGCACGTGGTCGGGCAGGGGTTCGTCGAGCTCGCGGCAGCGCATCTCGAGGAGAGTGTCGAGTGCTTCGCGTGCGCGACCGCGGGCGATCAGCCCGAGCACGACGCGGCATTCGACCAGGGCCCGCCGGTTCCACAGGCTCGGGTTGCCGGACAGCGATCGAGCGAGCTCGAGCTGATCGTGTGCCGGACCGAGCTCGTCACGCTCGTAGAGCACGGCCGCGAGCGTGAGGCGTGCGTCGAGGGCGAGCATGGATGTCGTCTCCATGCGGACGCCGAGCTCACGGAGCGTCGTCCGCGCCAGTCTCGCCGCTTCGTCGAGCCTCCCCCCTGCCACGCCGCAGCCGCTTGCAGCTCGAGGTGAACGGGATCGGCCGGGGTGGAGACGCTGCGCGTGCTGACGAGCGCGAGCGCGGCGCCTTCCTCGCCGAGCCAGAGGTGGGCAGCGGCGGCCATCGTGGGAAGCCTGTCCACGAGCGCAGCGTCGAGGGAGGCGACCCAGCCGGCCGGCGCACTGACCGGACCGTCCAGGCGGACGGTCTCGTATTGCGTCCCGAGGAGCCGGGTGGCGCGCCGGCAGTGCATCAGCACGCCGTTCGGGTCGGCGAAGATGTAGTCCCGGAACGCCCAGAGCATCTCGGTCCGGGCCTCGACGAGCTCGCGCTCGGGAAGGGCGCTCGCGAGACGAGTGAGCCGGCGGAGGATGCTCGCCGCGTCGGCGAGGCGGAGGTCGCACAGGTGGGCAGCGGCCAGCACGTAGAGACGACTTGGATCGCGCTCCTCGAGCTCGTCGGGCAGCACGGTTGTCGACTGGCTGCTCTCGGTCAGAGGCAAGCCGCCACGGATCCGTCGCTCGACCGTCGCAGAGACGAGCGTGAACGCCTCGTCGTAGGCCTCGGCGAGGACGAAGTGGTGCACGGCTGCTCTGACATCGCCGATGTGCTCGAACCAGGCCGCCGCCCGGCGGTTCGCTGTGCGAGCCGAGTCGGGCGTCTCGAGCTCGAGCCGGCAACGGAGCAGCTGAGAGAAGAGCGGATGGTATCGATACGTGCCGGTGCCGGTCGACCTCTCTCCACGCGTGATGAAGAGATGGTGATCGGCGAGCCAATCGAGGAGCTGCTCGGCGTCGGGTCTGCCGCTCACCGCCCGGCACGATGGGCCGCTCAGCTCGTCGAGCACGGACGTCTCGAGCAGGAAGCACCGGCGCTCGAGGTCGAGGCCATCGAGCACCTCGTGGACGAAGTAGTCGGCGACGAAGGGATCGCCGGCAGCGAGGAGCTCCGCGATGTCGCCCTGATCGTCGTGGTCTGCACGCATCAGCGTCGCCAGTCGAAGCCCGGTCGCCCATCCATCGGTGCGCTCGAGGATCCGTTCGAGCTGCCCGTGCGGAAACGGATCGGGGCTCGCCGCATCGAACAGCGCTACCGTCTCGTCGAGGGTGAAGCGCAGGTCGCACCCGTCGATGGTCACCGGCTGTCCGCGAGAGCTCAGCTCGTCGCGGGCGACGCCAGGCATGTAACGGCCCGCGAGCACGACCCCGACATGGGCAGACAGCTGCTTCACGAGACGAACGAGCGATTCGAGAGCATCGAGCCGCTCGAGGACGTGTACATCGTCGACGACCAGGACGGGTGTCGGCAGGCTGCGGAACGTCTGCGGCGCGGGTACGGGCGTCGCGCCGAGACCGCTCTTCGAGCTGAGCGTGACCGTCAGGTTAGCGGTGAGGCCACCCAACGCTCGGGCGACGTGGCGAAAGAGCCGCGTCGGGTCGTTGTCGGAGGCGCCGAGCGCCACCCACGCAGTGGTTCCCGGGGCGCGACGCCTGGACCAGCCTGAGAGCAGGGCTGTCTTGCCCGAGCCGGGCGGGCCCGTGACGAGCACGAGCCGCCGGTCGGTTGCCGCGTCCAACCTGACGTCGAGTCGCTCGCGTGGAACCCAGCCGGGGGGCAGCGGTGGCGCGACGGAGACCGCGGCTGGCTGCTCCGGGCTCGGACGGATTGTCGTAACTCCCTGCATGCTGCACCGTCCAGTTCAGTTCAGAACCTTGAGTGTCGCTGCCGGGGTCACGGGCAACCGCTGGCGCGCCGGCACCTGGCCGCGCGTCCCGCGGCTGAAGTCTACATCGGATGCACTGTCAGAGCATCGCGCCCGTGCCGCGGCCCTCGCCCGGCGGTCGAGACCGAACCTCGGTTTCCGGTCGACCTGAGCGCCGCACCGAGGACAGGGCGTGCGGCGTCAGATGCCGAGGATCTTGGCCTTCGCCGCTGCGAACTCCTCGTCGGTGAGAACTCCGGACGCGTGCAGCCCGGCGAGCCGTTCGATCTCGGCTGCGTCGTCGGTGGCGCCTGGAGCGGCGCCGGCGCTCGCCGAGTCGGTTCCGCCGGGCTCGGGCCCTTGAGCCGACTGTTCCTGCTCGGCGCGGCTCTTGCCGGCATGGTAGGCGGTGGCACCGACGGCTCCCGCGACCGCCATGCGGGCGATTGGCCGACGACGTCGCATGTACAACCCCATTGAGGACCTCCTCTTGCCTGCTGCTGACGTCGGTGGCGACTTTCATTCCCCGCTGTCGACCGTCCAGGGTGTCAAACCGGCGGTGTCAATCCCGGTGAGTCACCGCGTCCCCACCCGGCACCCCTTGAATATGAACACGCCGTGATCACCTGTCTTCATCGCATTCGGGTGAACGTGCTTCACACGCTGCGCACCTGCTCGCTCACCCCTTCCGGGTGGCGCCCCGCCTGGTGGGGCCGATGGAGACTTCATTGGCGGGACGAGACGACGAGACGCAGTCGGCAACCTGATTCGCATCGTGCGGGCGTGCGGGGCCACGACCGTGTGCCCCGATTGCCACGGTCCGACGGCTCCCTGAGTGCCGGGGCCCGTCGAGGAGATCCGAGGAGCCTGCGATGACGGCAGCTGTCACAGAGGGCAGCACGCACGCCCGGTGCGACGCGTCCCTTCGAGATGTTCCGGCGACTGCGCCTGCGCAGTTCCACGTCCTCGCCAAGCCGACGGGGCCGATCTGCAATCTCGACTGCCAGTACTGCTTCTACCTGTCGAAGGAAGCCCTCTATCCAGGCGACAGGTTCCGAATGAGCGACGCCGTGCTCGAGACGTACCTCCGGCAGCTCCTCGAGTCCCACCGAGGGCCCGAGGTCACCGTCGCCTGGCAGGGAGGCGAGCCGACCCTGGTCGGAGTCGACTTCTTCCGGCGCGCGCTCGAGATCGTGGACCGGCTCCGTCGTCCCGAAGTCGTCGTCCACCACACCATCCAGACCAATGGCACCCTGCTGACCGACGAGTGGTGCGAGCTGTTCGCCCGCCACGGATTCCTGGTCGGGATCAGCATCGACGGGCCGCCGGACCTCCACGACGTGTACCGGCTGGACAAGAGGGGCGCGCCGACGTTCTCGAAGGTCCGGCGTGGCTACGACCTGCTACGGCGCCACGGCGTGGAAACCAACATCCTCTGCACGGTCAACGCCGCCAACGGCGCGCATCCCCTCGAGGTGTACCGATTCCTGCGCGACGAGCTGGGCGCGAGGTTCATCCAGCTGATACCGGTCGTCGAACGCGCCGGCGCGGACGACCTGCAGATCGCGGCACCGGTCACCGCGTGGTCCGTCGGAGCGGCCGAGTGGGGCGACTTCTTGATCGAGGTGTTCGACGAGTGGGTACGGAGCGATGTCGGCGAGGTGTATGTGCAGGCCTTCGACGCCGCCCTCGCCTCGTGGCTCGCCCTCCCGTCACCGGTGTGCATCTTCGCCGAGACCTGCGGCGATGCCCTGGCGCTCGAGCACAATGGCGATCTCTACTCCTGTGATCACTTCGTCGAGCCGGCCCATCTGCTCGGGAACATCAACAGCACGCACATGGCGCAGCTGGTCGCCTCGCCCGAGCAACGGAGGTTCGGCGCTGCCAAGCGCGATGCCCTCCCGCGCTATTGCCGAGAGTGCGAGGTGCGGTTCGCCTGCAATGGCGAATGCCCGAAGAACCGCTTCATCACGACCCCGGACGGAGAAGCGGGTCTCAATTACCTGTGCGCCGGCTACAAGGCGTTCTTCGGCCACATCAACGGCATCATGGTCCTGATGGCGGAGCGGTTGCGCGCCGGTGGGTCCGCGGCCGACGTCATGGCGAGCCTGCGCGCCGCCGAGCGCAACGCGCCTTGTCCGTGCGGCAGTGGGCGCAAGTCCAAGATGTGCCACCAACGTCCGCAGCGTCCGCAGCTGGTCGGTCGCTGATGATCGTGAGTCGCCGTCGTCGTACCCTCGTGGGGACCGTCATCGGAACAGCCGCCCGGTAAGTCCGGGCGGCTGTCCGAGCGCCGACACCTGTGGCCAGGTCAGGCCGCAGCGGTCTTCGCGGCCTCCTTCTTCATCGCGTCGTCGAAGGCCGCCTCGAGGTCGCCCCGGACCGTGTCGACCACGACCTTGCGCTCGGCATTGGCGAGCAGCGGTGTGATGTCGTCACCCTTCTTGTTCACGGCGGTGAAGACGAGGCCCGACTGGCCGCTCTCGAGCACCTCGCCCATCTGTTGGATGGTGGCCTTGGGGATGTTCTTCCAGAAATGGCCCGCGATGCCGCCCGCACCGGCCAGGGTGCCCCCTGCCAGCATGCCCACACCGACAGGAGGCGCGACGACCGCGACCGCGGCCCCGCACAGGACCCCTCCCCACGCGAGATGCTTCGCCGTGCTGTCGTGGCGCTCGACTTGGAGGTTGCCCTCGGGATCCTTGGTCAGGACGGCAATGGCCATGTGGTCGTACTCGCCCTCGTGCTTGGCTCCCCAGATGCGCTTGTAGTCGGTGGTCGCCTTGTCACGGCTCGCGTACGACGCGACGCCAATGACCAGTGGCGTGTCGGCCTTGTCCATTGCTGGCACCTTTCCTAGCAGGAGGTGACATGCTCCCCTGAGCAACCCCGCACCACGTCGCCCGGTTGAGGTGAATCGGCGGCAAGGGCGCGCTGCCGAACGGGCGATCTACGGGGCCGTTCGCGGCTGCGTGGCCGTTCTGGTCAGGCTCAGCACGTGACCCGCATAGAAGGCGAAGAGGCCCATCCAGCACGTCACTGCCAGCAGGAGGAGGATCGTTCCGGTCCATGGGGGAGCTGCGTTGATGTTGGCCGTTGCGACCCAGCGGCCGCCCAGTGCCGACAGACCGACCAGGGCGACGGACGCGCCGAGGCGAACCGTGTCCGAGCGTGTGCGGCCTGTCGCCGCCGTGCCCGGCGGATCCCCTTGACCCAGGTGTCGGTAGCCGTGCTGGCGGCCGTGCGCATGTGAGCCGAGCGCACGCGTCGAACAGCAACGGCGAGCCGCGTGGGAGGGGAGGACGGCTCGGCCGAAGCCGTCTCGCGACGCTAGAGGGGGCATGTGGACCGCGTGCGGGGAGGCTGGGCGCCGGCGGTGGCAGAGCGCATCAGGTCCGCGGCGTCGGGAGTGGTCCGTATCGCCGAGCCCGCTCTCCCGGCAGAGACCGCCGGTCGCACCCGAGCGCGCGTGTCGGGCAGCGGAGCGTGCCCAGGGTCAGAGGCGGGACTGGCACCGGCTCGAGGGCTCTCGTGGCGGTCGGCGCCGGCGGCTCCCGGTTGCCGCCGCCGGCGAGCGTGCGGGCCGGATGCGGGTCCGATCCTCGGTGGCTTGAACCGCGCCGACCACGCACTGATCGGGGCAGGTGCAGGCAAGTCGACGCGACCGAGCCTGCGGCGATCGAGCGCGAGCGAGCTGCGGCAGGTCGTGAGTGAGCGCAAGGCGGATCGGATCCCGAGGCCGAGCACGAGGGCCGCCAGGAGCAGCACTGGGTAGGCGACGGACTTCGTTCGCAGCGGATCGGTCGCAGCGAGCAGGACCACCGCCAGCGTGGTCGCGAAGAGCCCTGTGGCGATCCCGAACTTGAAGCCGGCCCGGTACCGCGGAACCGGGTGGGCAACGAGGCCGGCGACGACCAGCAGCGCCTGCAACGCGACGAGCACGCCGAACTGGCCTCTCGACAGTCCCGATCCCCTGGAGCCGAGCACGGCGGTCGCAACAGGGAATGCCAGCAGGCTGAGGCCTTGGTAGAGGCCGACGGCGGAGACGATCGTCACTCGGTCCCGGCGCAACCTGCCGACGATCCCGATCCCGATCCCGATCCCGATCGCGGTCACCGTCGTTCTCGAGCGTCGGCGGCTGCTCATCGCCCGGACGATATGAGGCTCGCCCGAATCCCTTCCTCACCCCGAAGGGGTGAGAGGTCGGTTCGCGATTCGACAACTCGATCGCGGGAGGGGGTGGCTCGGATCCCGTCCTGAGCCGTTCGGCCGAGCTGTCCGGCGCGGATCACCTGATCGGTGGGGTGGGAGCCTCAACTGGAGGAAGGAAGATCATTCGCACGGCACGGCCGACGGTGAGGGCAGCGTCCGACGTGTCGCGTGAGCGGGCCACGTCCGCTTGGCTGGGCGCGCCCTGCAACACCGCCCGTGCCCGCCGGGGCGCCGGGGAGCGTCGGCGCGAGCACCGGTCGAGATGCTCGCCGGCACGCCGTTCGATCACAGAGCCGCTCCCTCGACGAGGCGCCTGCGAGAGCGAGCGCCGCCCGTCGATCACGGACGTCGGGTCGGGCCCTGCGCCGGCCACGACACCCTCGTGCCAATGTGCGTGCACCGTCCACGCACCGCGTGATGGCTTCCTCGCAGGCTGATCGGGCTCGCAGGTTCCCGGCGCGGCGCCGCGGCCACGGCACGCGGCGCGGGTTCGGATTGTGTGGTGTTCACCTGTTCTGGATGAGGTTCGCCGACGTAGAGCGACCGTACCCTCACCGGCAAGGGATCATGATTCGATGAGGAGAGCGGGTGGAGATGAGCGTCGAACGCGATCGCGTCAACCGTTTCGGCAAGATGGAGGACGGCCTGCGACAGTCCAGCGAGTGGTACCGCTGGGGGCCGTACGTGAGCGAGCGGCAGTGGGGGACCGTGCGCGAGGACTACAGCGCGGACGGTGAGGCGTGGAATTTCTTCCCCCACGAGCATGCCCGGTCGCGTGCCTACCGCTGGGGCGAGGACGGCCTGGCCGGGTTCTGCGACGTCGAGCAGCGACTCTGTCTGGGCCTGGCGCTCTGGAACGGTCGCGACCCGATCCTCAAGGAGCGCATCTTCGGTCTGACCGGCGCAGAGGCGAACCACGGCGAGGACGTCAAGGAGTACTGGTGGTACCTCGACTCGGTGCCCAGTCACGTCTGGAACCGCTGGCGCTATCACTATCCCCAGCAGCCGTTTCCCTACGAGCAGCTCCGCGAGGTGAACAGCCGGCGGGGCAAAGAGGAGTTCGAGTACGAGCTGCTCGACACCGGGGTCTTCGACGAGGACCGCTACTGGGTCGTCGAGGTTCACTATGCCAAGGGCGACCCCGACGACATCCTCATGGAGATCGAGGTGACCAACGCCGGCCCTGTCGCCGACACCCTCCACGTCCTGCCGACGGCGTGGTTCCGCAACACCTGGTCGTGGGAGGTCAACGGCCCCAAGCCGGAGCTCGCAGCGACCGGGCCGGCGGCCGTCGGCATCCGCCACCCCTTCCTCGGCCAGCTGGAACTGATCGCCGGCCCGGACCCCGGCGGTGACGCGCCGGCGTTGCTCTTCTGTGAGAACGAGACGAACGAGCGGAAGCTCTTCGGGGTCGACGGAGGTCCGCAATACCCCAAGGACGGCATCAACGACCACGTCGTCAGCGGGGCGCAGACCGTCAACCCGGAGCCTCGCGGGACCAAGTGCGCGTTCTGGTACGAGGCGACCGTGCAGCCCGGCCAGACGGTGAAGCTGCGGCTGCGGCTGCGGCCGCAGGGCGCCGGGCCTGTGGGCAACGCAGCGCTCGGCAGCGACTTCGACCGGGTGATGGCGCAGCGTCGGGCCGAGGCCGACGACTTCTACCGCGAGCTGACGCCGCCGACGGCCTCCGCGGACGAGGCGATGGTGATGCGCCAAGCCTTCGCCGGGATGCTGTGGAGCAAGCAGCTCTACTACTACGACGTGAGGCGCTGGCTGGACGGCGATCCCAACCAACCGACGCCACCGGCGTCCCGCAAGTCCGGCCGCAACGCCAAATGGACCAACTTCAATTCCTTCGACATCATGTCGATGCCGGACAAGTGGGAGTACCCGTGGTTCGCAGCGTGGGACCTCGCCTTCCACACCGTGACGCTGGCACACGTCGATCCCGCGTTCGCCAAGTACCAGCTCGTGCTGCTGTGCCGGGAGTGGTTCCAGAGCCCGACCGGAGCCTTGCCGGCCTACGAGTGGGACTTCGGGGATCTCAACCCGCCGGTGCAGGCCTGGGCCGCCCTCGAGGTGTTCGCCGTCGACGGCGGCCGCGACATCGCGTTCTTGAGCCGGGTGTTCGACAAGCTGCTGGTCAACTTCACCTGGTGGGTCAACCTCGAGGACAAGGACGGCTCGAACCTCTTCGAGGGTGGCTTCCTCGGCCTGGACAACATCGGGCCGATCGACCGTTCCCACCTGCCGGCCGGTGCCATCCTCGAGCAGTCGGACGCCACCGGCTGGATGGCCTCCTACGCCTTGGCCATGGCGACGATCGCCGCGGTGCTGCACCGGTCGGGTCAGCCGTCCGGCAGCGATCTCGTGGTCAAGTTCCTGGAGCACTTCGCCGCCATCCGCAGCGCGATGGAGGGCCAGGGATTGTGGGACGACGCCGACGGCCTCTTCTACGACCGGCTGATCACCGCCGACGGCGCGTCGCTGCCGATGAAGGTCCACTCGATGGTCGGGATCATCCCGGCGCTGGCAGCGATCGTCGTGTACGAGCAAGAGCTCGACCGGGCGCTCACCGTCGCCAAGCAGCTGCCACACATGTTCCAGCGCGAGGGCCTGGCGGACCGCGACAAGCTCGCCTCCGTCGGGCTCCTGCGCGGAGAGGCCGGCCAGCGACGGATGCTGCTGGGCGTGGTCAGCATCGAGCGCCTGGAGAGGATCTTCGAGAAGCTGTTCGACGAGAACGAGTTCCTGTCCCCTTACGGCTTGCGAGCCATCTCCGGGTTCCACCGCGACCACCCCTATGAGTTCTACATCGGGGACGAGCGCAACGGGATCGACTACGAGCCGGCCGAGTCGACGACGTCGATGTTCGGCGGCAACTCGAACTGGCGCGGCCCGCTGTGGTTCCCGCTCAACTGCCTGATCATCGAGTCCCTGGAGCGCTACCACCGCTTCTTCGGCGACGAGGTGACGATCGAGTACCCCACCGGGTCGGGCCAGCGTCTGAACTTCGGGCAGATCGTGACCGACCTCCGCCGGCGGCTGATCTCGATCTTCCTCGTCGGGCCCGACGGCCGGCGCCCGTGCTTCGGGTGGGTGGAGCGGCTGCAGAGCGATCCTCGATGGAAGGACAACCTGGTGTTCAACGAGTACTTCCACGGCGACAACGGCGCCGGGTTGGGCGCCTCCCACCAGACGGGCTGGACGGGGCTGGTCGCCGACCAGATCCGGCGCCAGCACGGGGCGGTTCCGCCCGTCGGACAGATGCTGCGGGAGAACAACGGCGGGAGGAGCCAATCATGACGACCATCCTGGAGCGCGGCACGATCGTCCAGCCGGGTCACGAGTTCCCCCTCGGGGCGACCCCCCTCGAGACCGGCACGAACTTCGCCGTCGCCTCCTCGGTGGCAGACGGCATGGTGCTCTGCCTGTTCGACGAGAGCGGGGCGGAGCGTCAGATCCCGCTCGTCGACTACGACGCCGGCGTCTGGCACGGCTTCGTCCCCGGTGTCGGGCCGGGACAGCGCTACGGCTACCGCGCCACCGGGCCGTGGGACCCGGCGCGAGGCCTGCGCTGCAACCCGGCCAAGCTGTTGCTCGATCCCTACGCCCGCGCCACCACAGGGGCCGTTCGCTTCGGCCCGGAGGTGCTCGGGCACGACGTCGACGATCCCCAGCGGCCGAGTGCGCTCGACTCGGCCGGCTTCGTCCCGCGCAGCGTGGTCGTCGACACCACCTACAGCTGGCAGCACCGCAAAGCGCCGTTTCGTCGCTACGCCGACACCGTCATCTACGAGCTGCACGTCAAGGGCTTCACCATGCAGCATCCCGGCATCCCGCCGGAGCTGCGCGGCACCTACGCCGGCCTCGCCCACGACGCGGCGATCTCCCACCTCGTCGATCTCGGGGTGACCACCGTCGAGCTGCTGCCGGTCCACCAGAATGTCCCCGAGGGCTTCCTCGTCGCCGAGGGTCTCACCAACTACTGGGGCTACAACACGATCGGCTACTTCGCCCCCCACGAGGGGTACTCGGCGGCGGCGAGGGCCGGTCAGGTCGGCGGTCAGGTCGCCGAGTTCAAGGCGATGGTCGACGCGCTGCACGCAGCGGGCCTCGAGGTGCTGCTCGACGTCGTGTACAACCACACCGCCGAGGCCGGACCGCTCGGCCCGACGCTGTGCTTCCGGGGGCTGGACAACCCTGCCTACTACCAGCTCGCCTTGGGCGACCCGAGCCAGTACGTCGACACCACCGGTTGCGGCAACTCGCTCAACGCCGGCGATCCGCAGACCCTCGAGCTGATGATGGACTCGTTGCGGTACTGGCTCGACGAGATGCAGGTCGACGGGTTCCGCTTCGACCTCGCGCCGACCCTGGCTCGCCAGGACGGCGCCTTCGACCAGCGCTCCGCGTTCTTGGACATGGTGTCCCAGGACCCGGTCGTCTCCCGCGGCAAGCTGATCGCTGAGCCGTGGGACGTGGGCCGGATGGACAGCTACGACGTCGGGCGCTTCCCACCGCTGTGGCGGGAGTGGAACGGCAAATACCGCGACTCGATGCGCGACTTCTGGCGCAGCCACGGCGGTCTGATCTCGGAGTTCGCCACCCGCTTCAGTGGCTCCGCGGATCTCTACGGAGGCGAGGGCCGGCGGCCGACGGCGTCGGTCAACCTGCTCACCGTTCACGACGGGTTCACGCTCGAGGACCTGGTCTCCTACGACACCAAGCACAACGAGGCCAACGGCGAAGCGAACCGTGACGGCACCGACGACAACCGCTCGTGGAACTGCGGGGTCGAGGGCCCGTCGAGCGACCCGGACATCCTGGCGCTTCGGGGACGGCAGAAGCGGGCCATGCTGACCACCCTGCTGTTGTCCTTCGGCGTGCCGCTGATGCTCGGCGGGGACGAGCTCGGTCGCACCCAGGGCGGCAACAACAACGCCTACTGCCAGGACAATCCCATCACCTGGTATGACTGGTCGCACCCCGACGCGGAGCTGCAGAACTACACCAAGCGCTTGGTGGCCTACCGGCTGGCCCATCCCGCGTTCCGCCGCCGGCGGTTCCTGTTCGGCGCCGACGCCGGCGACCTCGGCTGGTTCACGCCGGCCGGGGCGCCGATGGAAGGGGCCGACTGGTCCGACGCCGGAGCGCGTGCGCTCGCCGTGTACCTGGACGGGAGCGACGCCCCCGATCGCGCCGCCGACGGGTCGCCGCTGCTCGACGATGACTTTCTCGTCCTCGTCAACGGATGGTGGGAGCCCCTCGAGTTCACCGTCCCCCCCGTCCGTGCCGACCAGCGGCTTTGGCGGCGCGAGATCGACAGCTTCGATCCGGGGGCGGCGGTCACCGCCTACCCCGCCGGGGCCGGCGACGCCGTCACGGTCGGCCCACGGTCGGTGGTCGTCCTCCGGGGCCCCTTGGGTTGAGACCGGATGTGATCGCACGCGCCGGGCTGTCGTGTCGGGGTGCCCCCCGCGACAGCCCGCCGAGCGTCCCGCAGCGGCCCGCACGGCGAGGTCGAGGTGCGGGCGCCTTCGACGAGCCGCCGAAGCGCTTGCAGGTCGTGGTTCTGTGCGAGGACGGGAGGGCCGAGGTCGCGCTACGCGGCGAGCTCGACCTCGAGGGCATACCGGCGCTGATCGCCGCCCTCACGCCGCTTCTCTGCGTCGAGGGCTTGCGCGTCGTCGTCGACGCCGCCGAGCTGACCGTCTTCGACGAAGCCGGCGTCGACTGCCTGGCGAGGATCCGCCACAGGCTCGAGGCGTGTGGCGGCGAGTTGATGCTGCGCTCGGCGTCCTCTCGGGTACGCCGGACACTTCGGCGCGCAGGCCTCTCCGATGTCCTGCGCGCTGACCGGCCGCTGCCGACATCGAGCGCCGAGGCCGGGACCCGGGCCGGCGCGGCGATCGCCCTGAGCCTGGGGTGCGTCGTCGCCGGCAGCGGCGCGGTCCTCGAGCTGCCACCGCCCCGAGTGGGTCGGAGTCGTGTCGGAGCGAGCCGATCCGAAGGAGGCAAGACGTCGATGTCTGCAACAGAGGGCGCCGAGCGCCTCGAAGAGATGTTCGTCCAGCTCGCGCTCGGGTCGAGGCTCTCTGGCGATCGCCTCACCCTGACCGGGATGAGCTCGTCCACGCTGTACTTCTCGGACCGGCCCGAGCGGGTCGTCGGCCACCTGACGCCCGAGCAGTTCGTCGAGATCTGGTTCGAGGACCGAGACGACGGGTTCGCCGCCGATCCGCCCAACGCCGTCTTCTCCTATCGCAGCCGATCGGGTCACGACCCGGGCGGATTGGACGACGCGGTGCTCGCGTTGCGCGACGTCGAGCTCGGGGAGGACTCGATCACCTACGACGTCGACATCCTGAGCGGGACGATCCCTCCCTCGACCGCGGAGTGCAGCCTGTTCATCGACCCGCTGGTGAGCCCACTCCCACCGCTGTCGGTCCTCGGCGCCCGCCGGCTGGACGGACGCCGTGAACGCCGACGGCTCTGAGGAGCCCTCGCCGCGAGCTGCGCGTCCGCGGGCACGCCGCGCCAGTGCCACTCAGCCCGGTGTCGCCCACCCGGGGGCAGCCGCGCCACCGAGTGCCGCCGGCGCGGTCGGTCTCGCCGAACCGGTCGGCGAGCGGCGGGGTCCCATCGTCCTGACGCTGCTCGGCGCCATCGCCGTCCGGCTCCTGCTGCCGTCGCACTACCTCCCCGGCCCGCGCTGGCTCGTCCCGGCGGTCCTGGCGGTGCTGATCGTCACGATGACGGCGGTCGACCCCGGGCGCATCGACAGACGTTCCGCGTGGGCGCGCGCCACCCGCATCGCCGTGGTCGTCACCCTCCTCGTGAGCTCGGGATGGGCGACGGGGTTCTTGACCTACGACCTGATCTACGGCTACGGCTCGGTCACGAGCTCCGGCCCCGAGCTGATCCGGTGCGGGTCGCTGGTCTGGATCGGCATGGTGATCTCGTTCGCGTTCCTCTACTGGGAGCTCGACCTCGGCGGGCCGGGGGAACGAGCCCACTCGATTCGCCGCTACCCCGACTTCGCCTTCCCGCAGGACCTCAGTCCGGAGGTGCACCGCCCCGGCTGGCGACCGGAGTTCGTGGACTACCTCTACCTGGGGATCACCGACGGCCTCGCGGTGAGCCCCACCGACGTGATGCCGCTCGCCCGCTGGGCGAAGCTGACGATGGCCATCGAGTCGATCGCCTCCCTGGCTCTCCTCGGGCTCGTGATCGCCCGCGCGGTCAACATCTTCAAGTAGGCCTCCCGGTACACGCGGTCCGGGTACACGCGGTCCCGGCCGTCGAGCCGTCCGATCGGACGGGTCGTCGGTATGGACGTGGCGCCGTCATGGCCCCGCTCCCTACACTCCTCCGGTGCCCGTCCGAACCCGGCTGCCCAGTCCGGACCCGGTGCCCAGTCCGTTCGAGGTGGCGCGGTGACGAGCGCTTCGGACCGGCGGTTGCTCTGCATCGGGGCGCATCCCGACGACTGCGAGCTGCAGGCGGCGGGGCTCGCGGCGCTGTGGACCGGCGCGGGCGGCGCGGCGCGCTTCGTTGCGATGACCGACGGGGGAGCGGGGCACCAAACTCTTGCCGGGGCTGCCCTCGTCGCCATCCGGCGCAACGAGGCCCGCGCCGGTGCCGCCTCCGTCGGCGCCGACTCGCTCGTCTTCGACAATCCCGACGGGTCGCTCGTTCCCTCCGTCGAGAACCGCATGCGGGTGCTGCGGCAGGTACGCGAGTTCCTGCCCGACGTGATCGTGACGCACCGAACGAACGACTACCACCCCGACCACCGCTATACCGGCGTGACCGTGCAGGACGCGTGCTACATGGTTCGGGTGCCCAACGTCCTGCCCGGTATGCCGGCGCTCGAGCGCGAGCCGGTGGTGCTGTTCATGAGCGACCGCTTCACCAAGCCGAACCCGATCACCCCGGACCTCGTGATCGACATCGGCCCGGTGATCGAACGGAAGCTCGACGCCGTGACGAGCCACGCCTCCCAGGTGGAGGAATGGCTGCCTTGGATCGAGGGCTACGCGCACGAGCTGCCCGCCGACCCGGCTGAGCGCCGCTCCGCTGTCGCGCGAGCGCGCCCGGCGCGCACCAGCCGAGCAGGCCGAGCGTTTCCGCCAGGCCCTCGTGTCCCGCTACGGCGCCGAGCACGGCGCCGCCGTTCGCTTCGCCGAGGCCTTCGAGGTCTCCGAGTACGCCGCGCCGCTCAGCTCCGAGCTTGCGGCGCAGCTCTTCCCCTTCTGACGGCCCGTCCCCCATCGCCACCGGTCGCGCTCGGCGGCCCGATCCCTCGTGACTCAGCTCTGCAGGTCGAGCACAGCCTCGGCGAGCCAGCCGAGGTCGTCGCCAGCTGGGCCGGCGGCCGTGGGGCGGAGCACGAATTTGGAGAGACCCTCGTCGACGAGCCCGCCGATCAGCGCGCGCAGCTGAGGTGCGCCCACCGGGAGCAGCGACGCCGGATCGAGGTCGGGGCGCCGTGCGGCAAGCAGCGCGAGCTGCTCGGCGGGTGCCTCGACACGGGCGTAGGGGATCGAGAGGCCGAAGTGCTCGGGGTCGATCACCCGTCCGGCACGGGCCGCTGCCTGCTCGACGCGCCTTCGCGCCGCTCCGGCCTCGCTCGGGATGAGCGCCGAGCCGAGCCAGCCGTCGGCGAGGCGCCCGGCGCGCTCGAGCGCCAGCGGGCCGTGCCCGCCGAGCCACAGCTCGAGCGGGTCCTGCGCGGGCCGCGGCGACGCGGCGACGGCGGGGAAATGAAATCGCTCGCTGTGGTGCTCGACGGCCTCGCCGGACCAGAACCGGCGCAACAGGCCCATCGTCTCCTCGAGCTCGCCGCCCCGGTCCCGCCCCTCGACGCCGAGCGCGGCCCGCTCTGCGGGATCCCCGATGCCCGGGACGAGCGCGAGGAGCAGCCGACCGGCGCTCAGCTGGTCGATCTGGGCCAGCTGCTTGGCCAGGAGCAGCGGATTCCGCCCGAGCGGCACGACGTTGGCTCCGAGCTTGATCCGGTGCGTGCACGCTGCGGCGTAGGCGAGGCCGATCGTCGGCTCGATGCCCGGCGAGAGCAGGACGTCGGAGAGCCAGACGGTGTCGAAGCCTCGCTGCTCGAGGGTGTCGAGGAAGTCGGCGTAGTCGCCGGGGATGAAGCGACCCGCCGCAGCCACGGCGAAACGGACCTTCATCGTCGCCCCTTCACCTCGGCCCTCGTCTGCGTCCGCGGCCGGGCGCTCTCGCCGGCCGTGTCCGGTCGCCGCGCTTGACACCGGACGGACACCCGATGCTAGGTTCCCCCCGAAGAGGTGAAACAGGTGTTCCGCATGTTGGGACACCTGAGCAGTCCGCACCGCGCAGGTGCGAGCAGTGACCGGGGGTCCGGGCGGCCGTGGTGCCACCCCGGACAGGATCGAGGGTGGGGGTTTGACATGACACTGTCCCGACGTGAGTTTCTCGCCGGCGCCGGAGCCGTCGCAGCGGCAGGAGCCGGAGTGCTGATCGCCGGACCTGCTGGCGCGACGCCACGCATCAGCCGCATCCGTGAGCGGAGCCGTCTCGCTCCCGCCACGCTGACCATGTGGACGAACCACCCCGAGTGGGCCCAGCAGGTCAACTCCATCGTCGCCGAGTTCGAGAAGGCGTACCCGGGCGTCACGGTGCAGGTCACGCCCAAGCCCGGTCCCGCCTACCCCACCCTGCTCACCTCGGCGCTCGCCGCCGGTAGCGCCCCGAACATCTTCGGCTTCCAGGCGGGCGGCCAGTACCTGACGCTCGCCAAGGCCGGTCGCCTGCACGACCTGACCGGCAAGGTCAACGTCGGCGCCCTGCTCGACTCGGCGACCGCCTTCATGTACGTCGGCAACAAGATCTACGCGCTCCCGCTGCTCGGCGAGTACACGACGGGCATCTACTACTGGAGGCCGCCGCTCGCCAAGTACAAGCTGAGCATCCCGACGACCTGGAGCGAGTTCGCCGCGATGTGCAAGACCCTCCAGAGCAAGGGCACCGTGCCGGCGATGGGCATGCCCTCTCAGGACGGCGTCATCCCGACCTTCTTCTGGACGGGCTTCATGACGACCGTGCACGGGCCACAGGGCGTCTCCGACATCGCCGACGGCAAGCGCAAGCTCACCGCCCCCGAGTACGTCGCTGCCGGCGCCTTCATGCAGAGCCTCGTGCCCTACTTCGCGCCCGGCTTCGCCTCGACGCCCTACATCAACGGCAAGGCTGACTTCGCCGAGGGCAAGAGCGTGCTCTTCGAAGGCGGCTCGGCCGACTACACCGGGTTCAAGAACATCAACCCGGCGGTCGACCTCGGCTTCTTCGCCTTCCCGCACCCCGACGGCATGGGCGTCACCTCGGTGAACAGCGGCATCGACTACCTCTACGGGCTGAACTCCAACGTCACCGAACCGGCGCAGATCGCCGCAGCCGAGGCCTTCTTCAACTTCTTCCTGACTCCCAAGATCGGCACCCAGGTCGCCGAGACGATCGAGCTCCCCGACACGAAAGGCGCGCACACCAACGTGCCGATCCAGGAGGAGATCATCCAGGCATCGACGAACGACGCGCCGGAGTGGTACCAGTTCGACCAGCTCTCCAACCTGTGGAACTGGTCGTTGCTGCACATCACGGATCTGCTTCTCGGCAACATGACGCCGAAGCAGTTCCACGCCGCCGCGCAGGCGCAGATCAAGTGAGGTCACGCCGGGGCGGCGGGTCGCGTCCGCCCGCCGGCGACCGCTGTAGGGCCCGCTCGCGCTGATGGGCGAGCGGGTGACGATCCGCTCTCTCGACCTGTACTACCTCCGCCCACGTTGGCAGCTGTTGCGGGTGCAGACGGACGCGGGGATCGACGGCTGGAGCGAGGCGGTGCTCGAAGGGAACCTGCGCGCGGTGCGCGGGGCCGTCGAGACGCTCGCCGACTACCTCGTCGGCCAGGATCCCCGCGCCGTCGCCCGCCACTGGACGCGGATGTACACGGACAACTTCTACCGGGGCGGCCCGGTGCTGACGAGCGCGATCTCCGCCGTCGACATCGCGCTGTGGGACATCAAGGGAAAGCTCCTCGACGTTCCCGTCTACGAGCTGTTCGGCGGCCCGGTGCGCGAGGCCGTGCCCGTGTACTGCCACGTGCGGGGAGAGACGGTCGACGAGCTCGTGGCCGACGCCCAGCACGCGATCGCCGAGGGTTTCCGGATCCTCAAGACCGGGCTGAGCTTCCCCGCTCCCCGGCTGCCGACACGCGCCTACGTCGACGGCGAGGTGGAGCGCTTCAGCCGCCTGCGCGAGGCCATCGGCTCGACCTGCGAGTTCGCGATCGACTTCCACGGCCGGGCGACGCCGGCGCTCAGCCTGACGCTCGTCCGGGAGCTCGAAGCGACGCACCCGTTGTTCATCGAGGAGCCGTGCCTGCCCGAGAACATCGAGGCGATGCGCGAGATCAAGGCGTCGACGACGGTGCCGATCGCCACGGGGGAGCGACTGTTCACGCGCTGGGGCTTCCGGCCGGCGATCGAAGCGCGCATCGCCGACGTGTACCAGCCCGACGTGTGCCACGCCGGCGGCATCAGCGAGCTCACCAAGATCGCGGCGATGGCCGATGCGCAGTACGCGCAGGTCGCCCCGCACAACCCGCTCGGCCCCGTGGCGCTCGCCGCCAGCTTGCAGGTGGATTGCATCTGCGACAACGTGCTCGCCCAGGAGCTCGTGCGAAGCCTCGGCGAGGAGCTGTTGGAGCGACCGTTCGAGCTCGTCGAGGGCATGATCCCCGCGCCGTTGGGCCCGGGGCTCGGCGTGGAGGTCGACCTCGAGGCGCTCGAGGCGCTGCGCGATGACGGCACGTGGCGAACGCCGTCGACCAGCCATCCCGACGGCTCGGTCGCGCCGTGGTGAGGATCAGGGCCGCGCTGGCATGGCCGTCGCGCTGAGGAGCGCCGCGTGCGGAGCCGGCGGCGGGCGAGGGAGGCGTCACTCCCCGCCCGAGGCGCCGGCGTGCCAGCCCCAGGCTGCCCGCGGCGCGCTTCCTCCTGCCCGCCGTCCTGCTGTTCGGGCTCGTGTTCGCCGTCCCCATCCTCGGCGCGCTCCCGCTCAGTCTGAGCAACTGGAACGGGATCAGCCACTTCGCCTTCAACGGCCTGGACAACTTCAAGCTCGTCGTCACCTCGGCGTCGTTCCTCGCCGCCCTCGAGCACAACGCGGTGATGGTGGGCGCCTTCTTCGTCCTGTCCAACGTCGTCGCGCTCGGTCTCGCGCTGCTGCTCAACCGTCAACCGGCCGGTTACAAGATCTACCGCACGCTCATCTTCATGCCGGCGATCCTCTCGCTCGTGGCGACGGGGTTCATCTGGACGGTGCTGCTCGACCCCTCGATCGGGGTGGTCAACCCGGCGCTCAAGGCGATTGGCCTCGGGTCCATCCAGCCGCTGTGGCTGGCGTCACCCAAGCTGGCGCTTGTGATGGTGACCGTCGTCAGCTGGTGGCAGTGGGGCGGCGTGCCGGTGGTGATCTACGGGGCCGGGTTGAAGGCCATTCCCGACGAGCTGCTCGACGCCGCCGAGGTCGACGGCGCCGTCGGGCTCGACCGGATGCGCCTGGTCGTGCTGCCGCTGCTCAGGCCGGCGATCGTGGTGACGACGATCCTCTCCTTCGTCACCACGATTCAAGCCTTCGCCGTGGTCTATGTCCTCGAGGGCGTCGAGGGGGCGCCGGGGGGCGCCACCGACGTCGTCGGGACCTTCATCTACCGCACCGCATTCGGCACGGGCACCTTCTCGAGCAGCGCCAACCTCGGCTTCGCCGAGGCGAACGCCATCGGCGTGATGGTCATCCTCGGCGTCGGCATCCTGCTCCTACAGATGTACTTCCGGCGACGGATGGTCGAGTTGTGAGCCCGGCGCGGCGGTCGAGGTCGCGCCGCAGCGCCGAGCGGGCGCCGAGGGCCAAACGCGTCCTGACCCACGTCGTGCTCGTGGTCTACAGCGCCTTTGCCGTCGGTCCGATCCTGCTCACGCTGTTCGCCTCGCTCAAGTCCGAACCGTCGTTCTTCAGCTCGCCGGCCTCGTTCCCGACCCATCTGTTCTTCTCCAACTACACCCAGGCCTGGGACCAGGGCGACCTGCTCGTCGCCTTCGGCAACAGCGTGCTCGTCACCGTCGTCTCGGTCCTCGTGAGCGGCATCACCGGCGCCATGGCGGCCTACGCGGTGGTGCGGCTGCGCTCACGCGGCGCCGGGGTGATCCAGAGCTACTTCCTCTCCGGCTTCGTCGTGCCGGGGGTGGTCATCCTCATCCCGCTCTTCGTGTTGATGCACGACCTTCGCCTGGTCGGGACGATCGGCTCGATCATCCTGCCCTACTGCGCGCTCACCATCCCGCTGTCGTTCCTGATCTTCGTCAACTTCTTCCGGACCGTCCCCTTCTCGATCGCCGAGGCCGCCTACCTCGATGGGTGCTCGCACTTCCGCACCTTCTGGAGCATCGAGCTGCCGCTCGTCCGCCCGGCGATCGCCACGGTGGCGATCCTGAACGGCGTCTTCGTCTGGAACGACTTCCTGCTCCCCCTCGTGCTCGAGACCAAGAGCGACCTCTACACCCTGCCTGTGGCGATCGAGAGCTTCTTCGGTACCTACTCGACCTCCTACGGGCTCGTGTTCGCCGCCGTGATCCTCGCCTCGGCCCCGATGATCCTGCTCTACGTGGCGCTCAACCGCCTCTTCGTCGAGGGGATCACCGCGGGCGCGATCAAGTAGCCGCGATGGCGCCGGCAGTGACGACGACGACGCCCGGTCCGAGCGAGGATCCCGGCGTGCGGCTCGGCGAGCATGTCCGCCCGGCCGCTCCCGGCCCCGAAGGAGCCTTCGCCAAAGGCCTCTACGTCCTCGAGACCCTCGTCGAGGCCGCCCATCCCCTCTCGTTGGCCGGGATCGTGGAACGGACCGGCTTCCCCAAGACGACCGTGCACCGGCTGGTCTCCGTGCTCGTCGAACGCGGGCTGGGCGCGCACTGCGCCGGGGAAGGGCTACACGCTCGGCTACTTACCGTTGCGGGCGGCGGCGGCCTTCGAGGCGACGCTCGATATCCGCCTCGAGGCCGAGCCGCTCCTCGTGGAGCTGCGCAACACCCTCAACGAGACGATCCACCTCGCCACCCTCGACCACGAGTTCCGCATCGTCTACCTCGAGAAGCTCGTGCCACGCTTCCAAGCGGTCGGGCTGATGCGCTCGCGCGTCGGCTCCACGGCGCCTGCCTACTGCACGGGCGTGGGCAAGGCGATGCTGGCCCGGCTTCCCGAGGCCGAGCTCGCCCGCTTCCTCTCCCAAGTGCGGTTCGAGCCCTACACCGATCGCACCTTGCGTTGCCGTGAAGACCTCCTCGCCGACCTCGAGCTGGTGCGGCGCCGCGGCTACGCGGTCTGCGACGAGGAGCACGAGGCCGGCGTGACCTGCGTCGCGGCGGCGATCCTCGGCCGCGGCGGCGAGCCGATCGCCGCGATCAGCGTCTCCGGCCCCGCGGCGCGCATGGCGCCGCTGCTCGTGGAGGGAAATGAGGGCACGGCCGCGGTACGCAAGGCCGCCCGCGCCCTGACGGTGGCGGTCGGCGGCGCCGACCCGACATCAGCCGAGAACGGCAGTCCCGAGCACGTGCGGCGCCCGGCGATCAGACCGGCAGCGCGGGAGCGCTCGTAGCCGAGCGCCGCCCGGGGGTGCTCAGCGAGCGCGGCCCCTGGGGCTCAGCGAGCGCGGCCCCTGGGGCACAGCGAGCGCGGCCCGGCCTTCGCTCAGCCGGCGGCAGCCGCCCGCCCGCTCGGCGCGATGGCACCGAGCAAGCGCTCGGTGGCGGCAGCGACCTCCTGCACCGCCGTGGCGAACGCCTCCTGGTTGGCGCGCGACGGCTGGCGCATGCCCGCTACCTTGCGCACGTACTGCAAGGCAGCGGCCTCGATGTCCGCGCCGGTGACGTCCTCGGCGAAGGGTGGTCGCAAGGTCTTGATGCTGCGGCACATGTCGCCGACGGTAGCGGGGCAGCGCGGCCGAAGGACGCGCCGGCTGCTCGACGTGCGCCGGCTATCTGCGCCGGCTATCTGATGTGCAGCTTGGTGAGCGCCGACTGCAACGACATCGCGAACCCTTCGCTCGTGAACGTGGCCCCGGAGACGGCGGCGACCCGGGCGCTCTGGGCGCGGATCGCCTCCTGCTCGAGGATCGGGATGGAGTAGCGAGCGAGCTGGGCGGACAGCTGCGCGTCGACCTCGAGGGTCGGGATGGTCAGCTTGACGAGCTTCGTGCCGGAGGCATAGGCGCGGACGGCGATCACCCCGTAGCGGTAGTCGACGACGGTGCCGAGCGCGCTGCGTCGCTGCGGCCGGGACGTCGAGGCGCGGGTCGAGTCGGTGCCGGCGGACGAGAACGCAACGTGCCGCGTCGCTACTGGCGCGGCGGCGCTGGCGACTGTTGCCAGAGCGCCGGTTGCCGCCGAGCCGGCGGCAACGGCCGTGACGACGAGGCGCGTGGACCTCAGGCGAGCGGACCTCATGCTGTTTCGAACCTTCCTGTTCGGACCCGCGCGAGCAGGCCACGGGGCAGCCGGCGCGCCGGAGTTGCTGCCGGCACCACCCGCCCGACAGTAGAGGCACGCGCTGACGGGATGCTGAACGCCGTCGCGTCCTCGGCTGAGCGGCGCACCGGCGCGGACGGCGGCGCACGAGCTATCTAGGGAGCACATCCACCCCGGCGACGCAACCGAACGCAGCTCGGCCTAGGGTGTCGCCCGCTCGTTCCCCGCGGCGACCTCGCCCCGCGGCGTGGCTCGACGACGCTCGGTCCCGGTAACATCCGCGCACCGGACCGGCTCGAAAAGGGCTGCCGCAGCGTGCACCTCCGGCGCCGGACAAGCGAGGACGGATCGAGGGTGGCGCCGCGTCGCACGAGCAAGGGGGTGCCAGCGCCTCCGGCGACACGCGCGGGATCAGCGGGTCGTGCGACGATCCGCGACGTCGCCGACCAGTCCGGGGTGGCCCTTGGAACGGTCTCCAACGTGCTCAACCGCCCGCATCTCGTCGCTCCGGCGACTCGGGCGCGGGTGCTCGAGGTCATCGAGCGCGTCGGCTTCGTGCGCAGCTCGGCTGCGCACCAGATGCGCGGCGGAGCGAGTCACAGCTTCGGCGCGGTGGTCCTGGACCTGGCCGACCCGTTCTTCACCGAGACGGTGCGCGGGCTGGAGGACGCCGTGCACGAGCGCGGCTCGGTCCTGATGCTCTGCTCGACGGACGGCTCGCCCGAGCGCGAGGCGAGCTATCTGCGCATGCTCGAGGAACAGCGCGTGCAGGGAGTGGTCATCACCCCGGCGGACCGCAGCCTGCGCAGCGTCGAGGCGCTGCAGGCGCGCGGCATCCTCGTCGTGCTGCTCGACCGGCGCGACACCAAGGGGCGCTTCTGCTCGATCTCGGTCGACCACGTGCGCGGCGGTGAGCTGGCGGCCGGTCACCTCTTCGAGCTCGGGCACCGGCGAATCGCGTTCATCAACGGACCGTTGCACCTGGCGCATTGCGCCGAGCGACGGCGCGGCATGCGCCAAGCGGCGCGCCGCCACGGCCTCGACCCCGACGAGTGCCTGCTCGAGTACACGGTCGACCCCATCACCGCCGTCGCGCAGGCCGAGCTCGCCGTCGACAAGCTGCTGTCGATCCCCGACCGGCCGACGGCGGTGGTCTGCGTCAACGACCAGATCGCGTTCAGCGTGCTGCTGACCCTCGGCGAGCGACGCGTGCGCGTCCCGTGGGACATGAGCGTGGTCGGTCACGACGACGCGGAGCTCGCCGCCATGCTCTCTCCTGCGCTCACCTCGGTGCGCCAGCCGAAGTACGAGCTCGGGCGCAAAGCCGCCGAGCTCTTGATCGCCGAGACACGTGATCCCGGCCACCGGCACGGCGACATCCGCTTCGAGCCCGAGCTGGTCGTGCGCGAGTCGACCATGCCCAGGGCTCGCCTCAAGAGCTACAGGCCCCAAGGTGGCTGACCAAGACGGCGTACCCTCGCCCGAAGCGCAGGCGGACAGTGGTTCCGGACCGATCTTGGACAGCCACTGCCACGCCTGGCGTCGCTGGCCCTACCCACCGCTCGTGCCCGACGAGGACTCCCGCGGCAGCGTCGAGCAGCTGCTGTACGAGATGGACCTGAACGGGATGGCGGAGGCGGCGGTGGTCTGCGCGGCGATCGACAACAACGTGGACAACGTCGCCTACGTCGCCTTCGCCCGCGACCGCTACCCGCAGCGCCTGCACGTCGTCGCCGATCTGGACTGCACGTGGAGCGAGCACTACCACCGTTCCGGCAGCGCGGCGCGCCTGCGGGCGCTCGACGACGCCTATCACCTCGCGGGCTTCACCCACTACCTGCGGCACGACAACGACGGGTGGCTCGCGGGCGACGAGGCGGAGGCCGTGCTCGCCCTCGCCGAGGAGCGCCGGCTCTTTCTCAGCCTCTCGGCGGGACCGGCCTGGCACGCCGACCTGCGCACGCTCGCACGCCGCCACCCGGGCGTTCCGGTGCTCTGCCACCATCTCGCCGGGCTCCGCACCGTCGCCGCTCTCGGCGGCGGTCCCCCGGCGTTGGCTGCCTACGACGAGTCCCTGGCGGAGGTGACCGCTTCGGCGGCCGTGCCGAACATCTACGTCAAGGTCTCGGGGTTCCACTACGCCTCCGAGCACGGTTGGGACTATCCGTGGGCCGACGCGGTCGAGCTCTTCCGCCGGTTGTTCGACGCCTTCGGGCCCGACCGGATGTGCTGGGGCTCGGACTTCCCGGCCTCGTCACGACACTGCAGCTACCGCCAGTCGCTCGAGGTGGTCCGTTCGGGATGCGCGTTCCTCGACGCCGCAGATCGGCGCAAGGTGCTTGGGGGCACAATCCAGGCGGTGCTCGCGGCCCGCCCGCGTGCCCGGCGTCTCAGCGCGCATAGCTGAGCTCCGGCCCCGGCGCCGGGAGAGCCCGCGCCCCGGAGCCGGGCAGGGCGAGCCGCCCCTGGCAGCGAGCGCGGGTCGCTACTCCTTGGGTGGCGTGAGGTACTGCTGCGAGCGAGGTTGCCAGCCGAGCAGGCGGCGCGCCTTGGTCAGGTTGTGGTTGGCCTCTTCTTCGTCACCCGCGATGTACACGGCGTCGAAGCGCCCGTGTCCGACCTGAACCACCTCCAGCGCGGCGAGGTAGGCGGCGGCGAGATCCTCCTCGTCGGTGGCAAAGAGCGGGCCCGACCCGTCGGCGTCGAACTGCCGGTCGAAGCCGCGCTGGCGCTGTTGCCGCTCCTCGAGATAGCGCCTGCGCCCCCGTGGCGCTGTGATGCGCAGCGCGACGAGGTTCATGTCGAACCACCGACAGAAGTAGGCGCAAATGGTCTCGCCAAGGACCTTGGTCAGGCCGTATACGCTCGGCGTGTCGAGCGGGACGTCCTCCTCCTGCCCGTACCACAGCCGGTGGCGGTAATGCACGGTCATCGTGCTCGTGTGCACGCCGCAGCGGATGCCGAGCTCGTGCGCGGTAGAGCAGAAGGTGCAGGCCGAGTGTGTTCACCTCGTAGTTCGACCGGATCAGTGGGATCGACTGCTCGGTCGAGGCTCCGCCTTGACCGCCGTCCATCACGAGGTTGACGAAGCTCCCACACCCCTCGAGGGCGCGCCTCAGGGCGTCGTCGTCCGTGATCGAGCCTTCGACGTACTCGACGCCGGCCGCGCTCGGCGGTCGGAGGTCGAGCACGCGAAGCGAGTGGTGCTCGGCGAGATAGGGCGTGATGAAGGTGCCCACCATGCCCGAGCCGCCGACGAGCAGGACCTTCATGGCGACGAGGAGCCGGCCGGCCGGTTGCGCAGATCGACGATCGCGGCCGTGAGCTCGTCCCACGGCTCGAGGCCGGCGACGTGGCGCAGGCACTCGTCGACCATGAGGGCGAAGAAGCGCCGGCGGCTCTCCTCGTTCCACCCTCCGAGATGGGGCGAGAGGAACACGTTCTCCATGTCGCGAAGCGGCGAGTCGAGCGGGAGGGGCTCGGGGTCGACGACGTCGAGGCAGGCGATCACGTCCCCGCGCGCCAGGCGATCGACGAGCGCCGCCGAGTCGACGACGCCGCCCGCGGGAGACGTTGACGAAGACGCAACCCGGCCGCAGCTGCGCGAGCTCCCTCGCTCCGAGCAGCCCCTCGGTGCGCGGCGTGAGCGGCAGGAGGCAGAACACGACGTCGGCCCCGAGGACAGCCTCGAGCGGGCCGAAGACGATCCCGTAGGCCTCGGCGAGCTCGCGGGGGCGTACGGGTCGTAGGCGACGACGTCGACCTCGAACGGGCCGAGCAGTCGTGTCAAGTGGCGCGCCAGGTGGCCGAAGCCGAGCATGCCGACGCGCTTGTGGCTGAGCTCGGCGCGCTCGTAGCCTGGGCCCGCCCGCTCGTTCAGGCCCGGTGGGAAGGCGTGCTCGTGGGCGACGAGCCTGCGGAAGAAGGCGCCCGCGTTGCGAAGCCCGACGAGGGCCAGACCGAGCGCCCACTCGGCAGTCGGCCACGAGGAGCCGTGCGTCGTGTCGACGATGCGCACGCCGCGCGCCGCAGCCGCCGCGGTGTCGAAGTGGTGGCCGAAGCGGTCGCCCTCGAGCTCGCCGAGCAGCGACAGGCGTGGGGCGGCGGCGACCACCTCGGCGCTGACGAACGGCGACCCGTGGCAGACCACGAGGATGTCGAGGCCCGAGGCGAAGGACGCCAGGGCAGTTTCGGCCGCCGGGTGGCGAGGCAGGGGGCGGGCGAGCCCGGAGGCGACGTCGAAGGCCTGGAATCGCAGCTCGGCGACTTCTTCGAGCCGCTCGACGTCGACCGGGTCGACGTAGCGACGGCGGACGTCCTCGCTGCAGGCCAGGCCCACCACCGGACGCCCGGGCCTTGCGGCGGGCAGGGCGGACGGCCAGCCGGCCTCTCCGCCGCGCCGGTGCCAAGGGGCGGGCCCGCTCACCGGATCGCCACCGAGCCGTCCTCGCGTCGCGGGGCGTGGCCGAGGTCGGGGACGAGCGGCGGATGGCGGGCGAGCCCGCCGTCGTCGAGCTCGATGCCGAGCCCCGGCCGGTCAGGGGCGAGCAGGTAGCCGTCGCGAACCTCGATGACGTGGTCGACGACGTCGGTCCACGCCGGCCCGTCCTGGGGGACGTGCTCTTGCAGCTCCCAGTTGGGGGTGCACATGCCGAGCTGGACGTGGGCGGCGACGGCGACGGGGCCCGACGGCACGGCGTGGGGGAGCACGCCTGCGTGTACCGACTCGGCGAGGGCGCAGATCTTGCGGACGTGGGTGATGCCGCCGGCGATGCCGACGTCGGGACGGACGTAGGCGACGCCCGGTCGCTCGAGGTACTCGGCGAACTCCCAGATCGTCGTGTTGCGCTCGCCGGCGGCGACGGGCAGCGGGCAGCGGGCGGCGAAGGCGCGAAGCGCCATCACGCTGTCGGGGGGGATCGGGTCCTCGACGAACAACGGGCGGAAGCGGGCCAGCTCGTCACAGAGGAGGAGGGCGTCGCCGGCGGTCATGTTGCGGTGCAGCTCGACGCCGAGGTCGACTCCCCAGCCGACGGTCTCGCGGATGGCGGCGAAACGGGCAGCGAGGTCCGCCAGGCGCGCCGCCTGACGCATCTCGTGATGGGCGTGCTGGAACAAGAGCACCTTGAGCGCGCCGTAACCGTCGTCCTCGACGGCGCGCCGGCACTCTTCGACGACCTCCTCGAGGCTGCCGGTCACGCCGACGACGCGCATCGCGCGGACGGCGCGCCGGGCTCGTCCGCCGAGCAGCTGCCAGACCGGCGCCGCGAAGTGCTTGCCCTTCAGGTCCCACAGCGCCTGGTCGAGGGCGGCGAGCGTACCGGTGACCGCCATCCCGCGAAAGCAGAAGGCGCGGTAGAGCGCCAGGAAGTGCTGCTCCAGATCGAGCGGGTCCTTGCCGGTGAGATAGGACGAGAACGAGCCGGCGATCTCGGCGACCGCTGTCGGCCAGCCGAAGAACGTCGACTCGCCGACGCCGGTGGTCCCGTCGTCGGCCCGTACGCGCACGTAGCAGGCGCCACCGGAGGGGATCGCCTCGATCGAATCGATGCGCATCGTCACTCCTCGTCGCGCCCGGGTCAGCCCGGCGCGCCGCCCGGCGGGGCAGGGTAGACGAACTCGGGCTGGCGGCGCACCCGCGGAGCGGAGATCAGCTCGACGACCGTGCCGATCCCCGGCGGCTGGAAGTAGGCGAACGCGCCGTCTCCCTCGGCGCCGAAGCCGCGCGCGCTCTGCAACGGCTCGAAGCCGGCGGCCAACGCGCCGGCGACCGCAGCGGGGTGATCGGCGACGTACTTGCCGAGATGGTGCAGACCCGGACCGTGCGCGGCGAGGTGGTCGGCGAAGATGCTCGGGCCCTCGAGCGGTTGCACGAGCTCGAACTGCACCTCGCCCTGCCAGCACAGCGCGTGGCGCAGCGAGAACTCGACCGCGCTGCCGTGGTAGCGCATGTCCACGAGGATCGACGGGTCGTAGCGGAAGGCGGTCCACGGTCCGATGCGAAGCTCGTCCTGCCAGCGGCGCACCGCCTCGTCGAGGTCCTCGACGACGAGCGCGATCTGCTGGAAGGGGGCGTCGAGCAGCTGCCCGGCTTGGGATACCGTCAAGGTTCCACCTCCGGTCGGATGGACAGCCCGAGGGCGAGATCGACCCACTGTTGCGCGACGGCGAGCGTGCCGTCGGCGACCTCGCAGATGCGCACCGGCCGCCCGGCGATCTCGGACTCGGCGAGCGCCCACACCGCGGCCACGGCCACGAGCCCGTCGTGCCCGTCGACCTCCGGCGGGCGCCTTTCGTCGACGGCGAGGGCGAAGTCGTCCAGCTCGATGCCGATCGTGGCGGCGTCGACCTCGGCGAAGGGACGGTCGTACTCGGTGCCGTCGGGGCCGAAGAAGCTCGCCGCCGCACCCGTGAGCTCGAAGCCGCCGAGCTCGCGGCGCAGCTCGTGCCCGGAGAGCACCCGCTCCCCGAGCTGAACGAGGACCTGGCCGCCGGTGCGGTCGCGTGGCACCGTCATCGAGCCGGCGCTGCCGTGCAAGCTGCGCTGCACGAACTGCCGACCCGGTCCCGACGGCAGGTAGGCGAGCTGGACGAACACGCCCGAGCGAGCGCGGAACATCCCGATCAGCGAGTCGTCGCCCGTCGCCACGACGAATCCCTCCTGCCCGTGCTCGTCGGCGCGCTGAGCCGAGCCCGGGTCGAGCCGGCGCAACGGCTCGGCGACGAACGACGCCCCGTAGGCGCTCTCCAAATCGCCGAGGTAGTAGGCGAAGAGGTCGGTGTAGTGACAGCCCATGTCCAGCGCGATCGGGCCCGCCTCCGATTTGTGGCGCCAGGGCGTGATGATCACGGCGTCACTGCCGCCGAGGTTGTGCTCGACCATCAGGAACAGCCGTCCGAGCATGCCGGAGTCGATGACCGCGCGGGCGAGGCGGTTCGGCCCGTCGCGGCGGTAATTCTCAGCCGTGGCGAGGACCGAGCCCGAGCTCCGGGCGGCCGTCGTCATCTCGCGGCAGGCCCGTACCGTCACCCCGAGCGGCTTCTCGCAGATGACGTGCAGCCCGGCGCGCAGCGCCGGGACGACGACGACGTGGTGCGCCGCCGGGTCGGTGACGACGTCGAGCGCCGCCACGGTCCCGGACGCGAGCAGCTCCATGTGGTCGTCGAAGACCGCTGGTCGCGACCCGAGCAGCTCGGCCGCGAGGTCGGCTGCTTGCTCGGCCGCCTCGCGGCGGGGGTCGCAGACGGCATCGACGCTGAATCGGTCGAGGCCGACGCCCCGCAGTGCTGCGTAGGCGCCAAGGTGGCGGCGACCCATCCCGCCGCAGCCGACGACCGCGATGCTCAGCCGGTCCACGGCGCGCTCCTCCTCGGGCCGATGGTGACGGGTCGCGTGAAGGGTCTCATCGTCTCCCTCAGTACATCACCGAGCCGGCACTCACATTGAGGTCCTGACCCGTGATGCCGCCGGCTTCGTCCGAGCAGAGGAAGCGGACGGCGGCAGCGACCTCGTCCTCGCTGACGGGCCGATCGAGCGCCGTCTCGGCCTGCAGCTCGGCGCGCAGGATGGCGGGCGTGACTCCACGCTCGGCAGCCATGGTGGTGATCACATTGTCGAGGCGAGCGTTCTCGACGAGGAAGGGCGAGACGACGTTGACCGTGATGCCGAGCGGGCCGAGCTCGACGGCGAGGGTCCTCGTCAGGCCGACCAGGCCGAGCTTGGCGGCCGCGTAGGGCGTGCGGTTGGCGAGCGGGCGCTTGCCGGTTCCCGACCCGATGTTGACGATCCGGCCGCGGCCGGAGGCCTGCAGGTAGGGGATCGCCGCCTTGCAGGCCAGGAACGCGCCGGTCAGGTTGACGGCCAAGGTATCGTCCCACTGCTCGCGTGTGACCGCGAGGAGCGGGGCGGTGGGCCCGGCGGTGCCGGCGTTGTTGACGAGGACGTCGAACGCACTCCGCCCGTTCGCCGCGGCGGCCATCAACTCGTCGAGATGCGCCGCGTCGGTCACGCTGCCCGGCACGGCGATTGCCTCGCCGCCTGATGCGACGATGTCAGCGCAGACCTGCTTCAAGGTGAGCTCGTGGCGGCCGTCGACGACCACGCGCGCGCCGCAGCCGGCAAACGCGCGTGCGATGGCCGCGCCGATGCCCTGCCCACCTCCGGTGATGACCGCGGTCCGCCCGCTCAGACCGTGGCTGGGCTGCTCAGGCATGGTCCGCCTCCCGGTGGTCGTCGTCACGGCGCGGTTGGAGCAGCTCGAGGGCGACGCCGTCGGGATCGTGCAGGTAAGCCGCGAAACCGCCGGCATTGATGCCCTCGGTGATGCGCACCGGTGGGTTGACGAGACGTGCTCCGAGCCCCTCGAGGCGCTCGGCCATGGCGAAGATGTCCTCGACGACGAAGGCGAGGTGTCCCGAGCCGAGCGTGCTGCGCTCCCGGTCCGCTGCGGCGCTGGGAGGACGCTCGTAGGCGATGAGCTCGAGCACGTGGCCGGACGGCGGAGGGTCGCCCTCGGCGAGCTTGAGCTGCGCGATCTCGATCGCCGCATCGGGATAGCCGACGAGGGCAGCGGTGTAGGCGTTTCGCTGCTGCTGGCGGTGCCGCAACACGAGGCCGAGCCCCTCGCAGTAGAAGCGCAGGCTGGCGTCGAGGTCCGAGACGACGAAGCCCGTGTGGAAGATGGAACGGACGTGCGCGACGTCTGTCATCGTCGAGCCCGCGCCCGGCCGGCCGCCGCGCCGCCTCGCCGGCGCGGCAGCGCGCGGCCGCTCCGGCAGCGATCGTTCGATCGGCCCTCCACCGCTGATGGACGATAGGGCGGGCAGCCGTGGCCCGCCAGACGACGCCTGGAGACGAGGCGGACGCGTGCGCGAGCGTGTCGCTGCCCCGGATGGTGGTCGCGGGCGGGCGAACCTGTATCGCAGGATGGTCGGTGCAACAACGGTCTCCTCGGGGTCGTGACAAGAGGCTTGTCGTGGTCGTAGCACGAGCGCTCGGCGACGCAGGGCGAGGAGCCGCTCGTCGGCCCCCGACCGCCAACTCGTCGTTGCATCGCCTACTCCACGCCCGATCCCGCAAGGCCCCTCACGAAGGCGGGTTGCACCGCGAGGAATGCGAGGATCATCGGCAGGGTGACGATGACGACAGAGGCGAAGATGACGTTCTGGGGTGTGATCTCTCCCTGGCCGGTCGTGCCGACGAGCGCCAATGTCTGGGTGAGCACCTGCAGCGACCCGCCCTCCGCGGCGACGAGCGGCCATAGGTACATGTTCCACGCCGTGAGGACCGAGATGGCGAGATACGCCGCGGTCGCCGGCTTGGCGAGCGGTATCACGAGCCGGCGCAGCAGTATCCACCACGTGGCGCCGTCGATGCGCGCGGAGTCGAAGAGCTCATCGGGCATTTGGGAAATGTACTGGCGGAACAGCAACGAGCCGAAGCCCGTCTGTGCCGCGATCGGCAGGATCAAGCCCGGGTAGGTGTTGATGAGGTGCAACTCGTAGGTGACGATGAAGGTCGGGATCAGCGTGGTGAGGAGCGGGATGAACAACGAGATGGCGAAGAGAGCCGTGATGAGGTTGCGTGACCGGAAGCGCATCTTGGCGATCACCAGGCCGCCGCTGATGCACAGCATCCACTGGAGGCCGACTGCACAGACCGTGAAGATCACCGAGTTGGCGAAGCTGCGCAGATGGATGACCTGGGTCATGCCAGTGAACGCGTCCGCATAGTTCTCGAAGTGCAGGCTGTTCGGGATCACCTGCGGTGGCTGCACTGCCAGCTGCTGGTTGGACATGAGTGAGCCAGACAGCATGTACAACAGCGGTGCCGAGAACAGCAGTCCGACGACGGTCGCGGCGACGATCCTGACCCGGCGGACGTTGCGCGGCGAGCGCAGCGGGCGGCGTGTCATCGCGCGGTCAGCTTCGAGAGGAGACGGAGCACGACGAGGATCCCACCGATGAGGGCGATCTGCAGGATCGACAATGCCGCGGCGTAGCCGAACAAGCCGTAGCTGAATCCGTTCACGAAGATGTAGTAGATGAGGGTCTGTGTCGCGTAGAGCGGGTCTCCTTTGGTGAGGATGTTCACCAGGTCGAAGGAGCCGTTGGTGAAAGCGAGCAGCGCGACGATCGCCACGAGCGGCGTCATGTAGCGCACGCCCGGCCAGATGATGTAGCGGACCCGCCGTGCTGGCCCGGCTCCGTCGAGCGTCGCCGCTTCGATCACCGAGTCCGGTATTCGCTGCAGCGCGGCCAGGTACAGCACCGTCGCGATCGGCAGGCTGAGCCAGATGGTGACGATGTCGAGCGCGGGGAGCGCCCAAGTCGTGCTTGCCAGCCAGTCCGGCGGGGTGACGCCGAATCGCGAGATCACGTAATCGATGACGCCGTAGCCGGGACCGTCGAGGAAGAGGTACCGCCAGACGACCGCCGAGGCGGCGAACGACATCGCCGCGGGGATCAGGTAGAGCGATCTCACCGCTGCGACGAAGCGGAAGCGGAAGTTGATCAGCATCGCCAGCCCGAGCGAGATGGCGACGGTCGGCACGACGCCGAAGGCGAGGAACTTGAGCGTCGTCCCGACCGCCTGCCAGACGAGCGGGTCGGCGAACATCTTCTGGTAGTTCGCCAGCCCGACCCATTTGGGGGGGCCGTTGGTGATGTCCCACGTGGTGAAGCTGAGCAGCAGGCCGCCGAGGACCGGGACCACGACGAAGACGCCGAACATGAGCAGGTTGGGCGCGATCAGCACCGCCGCGGCGCGCCCGTCGCCCCGTGATCCGCGCGCTCGGGCGCGCCGGGCGGACCTTATGGAGGTCGCCGGCCGAGCGGGAATCTCGAGATTCTCGGAGGGCTTGTCCGGCATGCGAGCCGGATTACGCATCCGCGTCACGACCATCAACGATTACACCTTTCCGGGAAGGACGCGGATTCCGCGTGCCAGGGAGCCCGGCTCCCCGGAGTTGTCAGGGTGTGACGGCCGGCTCAGCCTCGAACCGGCCGTCACACCCTCGTCTCGTCGGCCCGAGCCGGCCGTCAGCTTCGGCTCGTCGGTCGACGGTGCTCCGCGCTAGCTCTCCGCAGCTGGCTGCTCGAGCTAGCGGTCCAGAGCTAGCTGTTCAGCGCGTACGCCGCGACCATCTCCTTCTGGAGTGCGGTGAAGGCCTTGGCGATGCTTTCGCCCCCGGTGGTCGCTGCGGTCACCGCGTTCGGGACGTCGGTGTTCGAGAGGGTGAACACGGTGCCCGGGGTCTGCGGGGCGATCGTCGCTGTCCTCGCGGCGATCACGTAGGCCTCGCTGTTGGCAGGTCCGCCCGGCTGAGTCCGCCACAGGGCCGTCGGTCCGTTCAACGAAGCCACCGCCGGCACGACACCGAAGGTCTTCTCGGCGACGGCCTGTCCCGCTGCGGAGAACAGGTAGTGCAAGAAGGCGATCGCGACCGGGTTGTGCACCGCGCCGGGGGCGAGCCCCCAGCCGAGACTGCCACCACCGGTCGGGATGACCTGCTTGCCGTTCGCGCCTGTGATCGAAGGCATCGGCACGACGTTGTAGTTGAAGCTCGTCCCGATCGCCTGCTGGATTCCCGGCAGGTTGCCGCGCACCTCGATCGACATCGCCGCCTCGCCCGACTCGAAGAACGGCTCGCAACCGGACGAGCCGTTCTTGGCCTGCTGCTGCGCCTCTGGGACGGCGACGCCGCTCTTCATCGGATCGATCATGAGCGCCCACGCCTTGAGCGCGGCGGGGGAGTCCAGGTCCGCCGCGGTCTCGGTGAAGGAGGTCACACCGAAGGCCTTCAGAACCGGGTTGTACTCGGCCTGCCAGTCCGGCCGCTCGCAGATGCCGTACTGGGTCTGCGAGGCGCCCGAGCCGACGTCCAGCTTGGCGGCGTCGGCGAGCATCTGGCTCCAGGTCCAGCCGTTCTGCGGGAAGGGGACTCCGGCCTTCTGGAACTCGTTCTCGTTGTACATGATGACCGTCGCGTCGGCCTCGTTGGGCAGCGCGAAGACCTGACCGACGCCGAAGGGCGCACCCTTTGGCGGGATGTAGGAAGCGAGGAAGCTCTTCAGCCAGTAGCTCTGCGAATACGGCATACCGAGCTTCAAGTCGGGAGTCAGGTCAGCGAGCAGGCCGTCCACCTCGAGCGTGGGCGTGAGGACGTCGTAGGTCTCGTCGATCATCGGCTCGTTGCCGGCGAGGCGTTCGGTCTGCAGCAGCGGGACGTAGGTGCTCGGCGTGTTGACGACGTTGGCCGCCTGGATGTGCACGTTCGGGTAGAGCTTCTCGAAAGCCGCGATGACGGGTTGCATCACGGGCGTCGTGAAGGTGAAGACGTTCATGGTGAGCGTGCCGCTCAGCGACGCCGGGCGCGCCCGGCTCGACGCAGTGGCGGCTCCTGCAGCAACGTTGCACAGCAGCACACAGGATGCCACGGCGCCGGCCACGGCGACGCCCCCACGGACCGGACGCCGGGCGCGCTTGCCCAGCTCACGGCGGCCAGATTGCACGTCACCTGCGATACGAGAACTGCGGTGTCTCATGAATAGGTTCCTTTCCTGACAAGGTCGGACGGGATGCGTCGGATGAATCGCTCATTCGCGGCACGAGGTTGAAAAGCGTGGTCGAAGAAGCGCGGTCGAAGAAGTGGTGCCATAGCCCCCCTGACTCGTGATCGGCGCTGCCGGGTGTCCGCCCCGCTCCCGGTTGAAATATTTCAACCCGGCGCGCTGGCGCACGCTAACCACGTCTCCTGCGACTGTCAAGCGTTCTCGCCGTCGTGGACGAGCACAGAGCCTTCGGGCTGAGGGTAGCTGCCGGCGCGGCGCCGTCGCGGTCGCCACGACCGGCGCGGCTGCCGTGCGGCGCGACCAGCAGCTACGGTGCCGTCGGGCAGGCAGCGATGGCTGGGGTGGGACAAGGCCGAGGTGATGGGGAGGTCTGGTGGAGATCGCGTCGGTCGAGGTGCTCGAGGTCGGCTTCGATATGACGGGTGCGCACACGTTCGTTCGGATCACGAGCGACTCGGGCGTGAGCGGCCTCGGCCAGTCGGCAGGATGGGGCTACCCGAAGGGGGTCGCCGCCGTCCTCGGGGAGCTGAGACCGCTGCTTCTCGGCTCCGACCCGTTCCGCATCGAGCACCTCTGGCACCTCGCCTTCCGCGCTCGGCCCTTTCGCGGCAACCTCGTCTCCGCTGCGGTCTCGGCGATCGACCTGGCGCTCTGGGACCTCAAGGGCAAGGCGCTCGGCGTGCCGGCCTGGGAGCTGCTCGGCGGCCGGACCCGCGACCGGGTGCGGCTGCACGTCCTCGTCGGCGGGGGAACCCCCGAGGAGATCGCCTCCTCGGTCAACTGGGCGATCGACGCCGGCTTCACGGCGATCAAGTTCGACCCCCTGCCACCGGGGTACGAGAACCTGTCGCTGCCCAATCTCGTCAGCACGGCCCGCTCGATGGCGGCTGCGGCGAGGGAGTCGGGCGGCGACGACGTCGACCTGATCTTCGAGATGCACCGCAAGCTCGACCCGGCCAAGGCGCTCGTGGTCTGCAACGCGCTCGCGCAGTTCACGCCACTGTTCATCGAGGACCCGATCCAGATCGACTCGATCACCGCCCAAGCCGAGATCAGCTCGCGCATCGCCGCCCCGACGGCGACGGGCGAGCGGCTCACCTCGGTCTACGAGTTCGAGGAGCTGCTCAGCCACGGCGTGGCGATCCATGTGCGGCCCGACGTCGGGCTCGCCGGCGGCCTGTCCGGGTGCCGCAAGATCGCCGCGGTCGCCGAGGCGCACCACTGCGGCGTGGTGCCGCACAACTTCCTCGGGCCAGGGCTGACGGCGCCGACGCTCCAGCTGTGCGTGACCATCCCCAACCTCGTGACGATGGAGTACCTTCCGCTCGACGAGGACCTCGAGTCGTCGTCGCGGGCGATCACGACCGCGGTGGTCCGGCGCGGTGGCTACTGCGAGGTGCCCGACGCGCCGGGGCTCGGGATCTCGCTCGCAGAGGACCATGCGAGCGTCGCGCCGGCGGTCGAGCTGCCGATGAGCGGCGAGGGCATGTTGCGAGCCGACGGGTCGGTGACCGCAGCGACCTGACCCGGCGCCGTCCCTGCCGCCCCTCAGCCGGGCAGGCCAACCCCGGTGCCGACGAGGCCCGGCGGAAGCCCGAGGCAGTCGTCGCCGACGGCGTGCGCGGCGAGCGGTGTGACCTCGACGTCGAGGTACGGCCAGAGCGGCAGGCTCGTGATCGCCTCGTGCAGGCTCGTCGCGTCCGGTGCGGACCAGACGGCGCGGTTCGCCAGGCGCCCCGGGACGCGCCAGATCGCACGGATGGTCCCGGCCTTGGCGAGCTCGCCGCCACGGCGCCGCTCGGCGGCGAGCAGCCGCTCGCGTTCGTCGGGCGGCAGGTCGTGCGGCAAGTTCACCTGAACGGCAAGTAGGAACTCCACTCGGTCCTCCTCGGCCGCGGCCCGCCAGAGTCGGGAGCCGTCCCCTAGTGCTCGATGACGCCGATCGTCGCGCCGACGTCGACCTCGTCCTCGGGCCCGACGAGCTGCTCGACGAGGACCCCGCCGACAGGGGCGGGCACCTCGGCGGTCACCTTGTCGGTCTCCACCGAGAGGATCGCCTGCCCCTCCTGCACGCTCTCGCCCGGCTGGACGAGCCATTCGTTGACCACCACCGTACGCGTCGTGTCGCCGAGCACGGGCAGGCTCACCTCGTGGCGCATCGTGACCGTCCTTGTCAGCGGCTCGTCGGGACGAGCACGTTGGCGAACATCTGCGCAGCGCCTGCCGGCGGGCTTGCGACGACCCGTTCCTGCACCTCGTCGAGCACGGCCGCCTGGCGCTCGAACAGCTCGTCGAGCGTCGTGCCACCGAGCTCGCCCGACTCCGACAGCTCGGCGGCGTAGAGCCGGATCGGGTCACGCTCTTGCCAGTGCTCGAGCTCGCCCTCGGGTCGGTACAGCGCCTTGTCCGAGCGCGAGTGACCGGAGTAACGGTAGGTCTTGGCCTCGAGAAAGGTCGGTCCCTCGCCGGCCCGGGCACGTGCCACCGCGCGCCCGACGGCGCCGCCGACCGCCTCGAGATCCTGGCCGTCGACGATCTCGGAGGCCATCGCGTAGGAAGTGGCGCGCACGGCGAGGTCCTGCACCGGCGTCGTGGTGGCAAGTGGGCTGTACTCGCCGTAGAGGTTGTTCTCGCAAACGAAGACGGCGGGCAGCTTCCAGACCGAGGCGAGGTTGAGCCCCTCGTGGAAGGCCCCGATGTTCGTCGCGCCGTCGCCGAAGACCGCCAGGGCTACCGAGTCCGTGCCCCTGGTGGCAAAGCTGAGCGCTGCGCCGACGGCGATGGGGATGCCGGCGCCGACGATCGCCATCGTCGGCAGCAGGCCGACGTCGGGGTCGCTCAGGTGCATCGAGCCGCCGAGGCCCTGCATGCAGCCGATGCTGCGGCCGAGCACCTCGCCGAGCACCGTGTCGGGCGTGAGGCCGAGGGCGAGGGCGATGGCGTGGCCTCGGTACGTGCAGCAGACCGCGTCGTCGGGGCGCGTCTGCGCGGCGATGCCCACCGCGACCGCTTCCTGCCCCTGGGCCGTGTGCGTCGTGCCGCTGACGAGACCCTGCCCGAACAGGTCCTTGATGCGGTCCTCGAGCAGGCGGATCTCGATCATCCGCTCGAGGCGCGCCAGCCGGTCCTCCCGCACGGCCTCACGGCGGCGCAGGGCGTCGCCCGCAACCCTCGGGCTCGTCGCGGTGCTGCTCATACGAGGGCCTCCCACCAGGGCGCCGGCACGCGGCGTGTCTCGATCAGCGAGCCGACCTGCTCGAGCACGTATTCGGGCGAGGGAACGAAGCGGCGCTCGAGCTCGCCGTAGGGCACCGGCACATCCGGCGCGGTGACGCGCATCACGGGAGCCTTCAGGGCGTCGAAGCATGTCGCGCCGACGTGGGCGGCGATCTCGGTGCCCCAGCCGCCGGTGTACTGGTTCTCCTCGACCACGACGAGGCGACCGGTGCGACGAACCGACTCGGTCACCGTCGCCTTGTCCCACGGCTGGAGCGTGGCGAGGTCGATCACCTCGGCCGCGAAGCTCGCAGGCTCGCTCGCCCGCATGGCGACGCCCACGGTCTGGCCGAGGGCCACGAGGGTCACGTCGTCGCCTGTGCGCAGCACCTCGGCCCTGCCGAGCACGCCGACGGCGGCGTCGCCCGGCTCGACGTCGCCGCGCTCGCCGTACAGGGCGCGCGGCTCGAGCAGCACGACCGGACCGTCGTCACGGATCGCGGCGCGCAGCAGCCCGTAGGCTGACGCGGGGCCGGAGGCGACGGCGATCTTCAGGCCGGGGGTCCCGAGCAGCCAACGCTCGAGGGTCTGGGAGTGCTGGCAGCCGAAGCCGAGGCCGGCGCCCGCCGAGGCGCGTACGACGAGCGGCACCCGGTAGCGGCCACCGGAGAGGTAGTGCATGAGCGCTGCTTCGGTCACCACTTGGTCGAGGGCCACGCCGAGGAACTCGACGAACATCACCTCGGCGACGGGGCGCAACCCGGTCATCGCCGCGCCGACCGCGGCGCCGAGGAATCCGGCCTCGGAGATCGGCGTGTCGCGCACGCGCTCGGGTCCGAACTTGGCGAGCAGCCCTTCGGAGGTCTTGAAGACGCCTTCGGCCTGCGCCACGTCCTCGCCGAAGAGCACGACGCGCTCGTCGCGCTCCATCTCGTCGGCGAGCGCCGCGGCAATCGCCTGGTTCATGCGCATCCTCACCGGCGCCACCCTTCACTGCACGAACCACGCCACGACGTTCGCAACGAGCAGCGAAGCTACGACCGGTCCTCCGATGCGTCAAGCCCGCCGTGCCGGCGCGACACCACCCGCCTCGATCGGCGTCCGGCGAAGGAGGCTATCGTCCGCACGGCGCGCCGTCGAGCCACGGCACGGCGCGAGCACGTGTCCGGGCACGGGCTGCGGGCAGGCGAGAGGAGGAGCGCTGAGGACCGTCACGACAGCGCGAGGCCCGCAGCGCATCGCCCTGCTCCCCGGCGACGGGATCGGGCCGGAGGTGACCGCTGAAGCGGTGCGCCTGCTCGAGCGCATCGGCGTGCTCGAGCCGGCGCTCGAGCTCGAGCTCGAGCAATTCGACTGGAACGCCGAGCGCTACCTCGCCACCGGTTCGATGATGCCCGCCGACGGGTTGCAGGTGCTGAGCGGGTTCGACGCGATCTTCCTCGGAGCGATCGGCGACCGGCGGGTCCCCGACCACCTGACGCTGCGCACGTTGCTGATCGCCATTCGCCAGGGATTCGACCAGTACGTCAACCTGCGACCGGTGAGGCTGCTGCGCGGCGGATCGACGCCGCTCGCGGGCGCGGGCCGGGCGACATCGACATCGTCTTCGTACGCGAGAACAGCGAGGGCGAGTACGTCGGGGCCGGCGCTTTCCTCTTCCCCGGCACGCCGCACGAGGTGGCCCTGCAGACGAGCGTCTTCTCGCGCCGCGGCGTGGAACGTGTGCTGCGCTACGCCTTCGAGCTGGCCCGTTCGAGCGGCAGGCCGCTGACGAGTGTCTCCAAGGGCAACGCGCTCAATTACAGCGCAGTGTTGTGGGACCGGATCTTCGAGGAGCTGGCGGCCGAGTTCGACGACGTGGCCACCGAGACCCTGCTGGTCGACGCTGCGGCGCTGCACCTCGTGCTCGACCCGACGCGCTTCGGCGTGGTGGTCGCCTCCAACCTCTTCGGCGACATCCTCACCGACCTCGGCGCAGCGTTGGTCGGCGGCCTCGGGCTCGCCGCCAGTGCCAACCTCTGTCCCGACGGGCGCTATCCGTCGATGTTCGAGCCGGTGCACGGCTCTGCCCCGGACATCGCCGGGCGGGGGATCGCCAACCCGCTGGCGTCGTTATGGGCGGCGGGCATGCTCGTCGGGCACCTCGGACACCCTGCCTGGGAGCGCGCCGTCGTGGGGGCGATCGAGGACGTGCTCGTCGAGGGGAGCGTTCGCACCCCGGACCTCGGTGGTGGCGCTGGGACATCGGAGGTCACCGACGCCGTGCTCGCCGCGCTCGCCGACCGGGCGCAGGCGGCTGCGGCGGGTCGGTGAATCGGTCGAAGAGGAGGCTGGTCGCATGGAGGTGATGATCGGACAGCTGCAAGAGCTCGACGAGGAGACCGCGGCATTTGCCCGCCAGCTCGGCATCCGGGCGGTGCAGCTGAACACGCCGTCGCTCGACGGCTCGCAGGGCTCGTGGAGCGCGGCGTCCGTCGCCGCGTTGGGGGGGCACTGCGCGATGCTCGGCCTCGAGCTCGTCGCGCTCGAGAACGTTCCGCAATCGTTCATGACCGACATCAAGCTCGGGGGCCCGCGCCGCGACGAGCAGCTCGAGCGCTACTGCGAGACGGTGCGCAGCGTCGGTCGGTCGGGCGTCGCCTTCCTCGGCTTCAACTTCCTCGTCACCGGTGTCTGGCGCACCACGCTCGAGGCCGAGGGCCGCGGCGGGGCGAAGGTCAGCGCCTTCGACCTCGCTGCAGCCGGGCGAGGCAATGCCGCCGGTGGCCCGCAGGGTCGCAGCTCCGGCGGGGACCCGGCGATCGATGAGGACGAGCTGTGGCGCAACTTCGCCATCTTCCTCGAGACCGTGCTGCCCGTGGCCGAGTCCGCCGGTGTGCGCCTCGCGCTGCACCCCGACGACCCTCCCGTGCGCCGGATCGGCCCGACGGCGCGGCTGTTCTACGACGTTGCCAACCTGCGGCGGGCGCTCGCGATGGCGGCGGGCTCGCCTGCGTTCGGATTCGACCTCTGCCTCGGCACCGTGTCCGAGATGGCCGGCGGAGCGGTGGCGGTGCGCGAGGCGATCGAGTCGTTCGGCCGCGCCGGCGCGATCTGCTACGTGCACTTCCGTCAGGTGAAGGGTACCGTGCCTTCCTTCGAGGAGTGCTTTCTCGGAGAGGGCAACTACTCACCGCACGAGGTCGTCGACCTGCTCGCTGCGAACGGCTTCGACGGCTACCTGCTCGACGACCACGTCCCCCAGGTAGCCGGGGACAGCGCCTGGGGGCACCGCGCCCGTGCGCACGCGATCGGGTACATGCAGGGGCTGCTCGCTGGTCGCGCGCCGATGCCCGCCGAGACGTGAGCGCCGTCGACGGCGCGCTCAGTGCGGACGGAGCGCGTGGCTGGACTGGCGAGAGCGCGTGAGGTGCACGACTCCGCCGAGGAGGACGGCGAGCACGGCAAAGGGAAGCAGGGGAAAGGCCACGAACGGGACCAGCCCGAGCAGGATCAGAGCAGGCACGAGGAAGACTATGAACATCAGCGTCCCCTCCTCTCGACGTCACGTCACGCTCTGTCACGTCACGCGCGGATCATCACCCACCCGGGCAGAGGAACGCTAGGGCCGTACGGCTCCTTCGCGCCGCTCTCCGGGACGGCGGCCCTTCGCCCGCGCACCGGCCGAGGAGCCCGCAGTCCGAGCGGTTGCGACGGCTCCAGTCGGCGCTGGCGAGTCGAAGGTGGAGCGCCTTCGCATCTCGTGACGCGGTACTACGGTTGAGGCGGGCGTCGGATGAACCCGGGAGGCAGACCGTGGAGGACCACCTAGCCGAGGTGCTGGCAGCCGTCGGCCTCGGCTCGGCGAACGGCACGGGCCAGGCCGCTGCAGCGGGGCGCTTCCCGACCGGCGAGGCCTGGCGTGTCGAGATCCCCTCGGTCGAAGGCCCCGAGGCGCTGCGCGCCGTGATCGAGCAGAGCCGCGCCCTCGGCGTGCGCGTCGACCGGATCAGCCAGGGGAGCGGCATCGCTCTGTTGACCGACGCCGAGCTCGCCGAGATGGCCGCCCTCGGGCGCGGGGCGGGAATCGAGGTCGTCCTGTGGGCCGGAGCCCGCGCCTCCTGGGACATCTCGGCGATGGCGCGCAGCACGAGCGGCGCCACCGCCGCCGGCTCCGCCCGGGGCCGGTCGGCCGTCGCCGGGGCGCTCGAGGAGGCGTTGCGTGCCGCCGAGGCCGGGATCGACGGCGTGCTGATGTCCGACCTCGGGGTGCTGTGGGCGCTCGGTCGGGCGAAGCAGGCCGGCGCGCTCCCGCCGGGTTTCGTGCTCAAGACCTCGATCGCGCTGCCGACGCTCAACCCGGCGACGGCCGAGGTGTACGAATCGCTCGGCGCCACGAGCCTCAACCTGCCGACCGACCTTCCGGTCGCCGACATCGCCGACATCCGGGCGGCGGTCTCGGTGCCACTCGACGTCTACATCGAGGGAGCCGACGACTTCGCCGCCCCGCTGCGCTACCACGAGCTCGCCGAGATCGTCGCCGTGGCCGCCCCGGTGCACCTCAAATTCGGCTTGCGCAACGTGGCCGGCGTCTATCCCGCCGGCGGCCACCTCGCCCCTCTCGTCGTGGCGGCGACGCGCGAGCGCGTCCGGCGCGCGGCGATCGGGATCGAGACGCTTGCACGGCGCGGGGTACACCGCGACGCGGTCGCCGGGGTCGGCGCGTCCGCCCCGCAAGGCTGAGCGTCGACGACACGTACGCGTCCGCGAGTGGTCGCGGCCACGAGAGAGGCGCGGGGGCGCATCCCCCGGCAAGGAGGTCAGAGTGCTCGACGATGAGCTCAAAGCGGAGGTCGCGCTCGAAGCGCAGGCCGAGCTGGGTGAGGGCCCGCTGTGGGACGACCGTGAGGAAGAGCTGCTCTTCGTCGACATCCAGGGGTTCGCGGTGCACCGCTTCCAGCCGGCGACTGGCGTCCACCGCTCCTTCGACGTCGGGCGCTCCATCGGTGCTGTCGTGCTGCGCGAGGACGGCGGGCTCGTGCTCGCTGCGCGCGACGCCTTCTTCCTCGCCTCCCGGGACGGTGGCCACATGCACCGCTTCGGCGACTTCCACGTTGCTGACGAGCGGGTGCGGTTCAACGACGGCAAGGTCGACCCTTCCGGGCGCTTCGTCGTCGGGACGATGCACTGGGAGGGGCTCGAAGCCTGCGGCAGCCTGTACATGCTGGAGGGCGACGGCTCGGTGAAGAAGGTCGTGGAGAACGTGACGATCTCCAACGGCCTGGCATGGAGCCGCGACGGCACGACGATGTATTACATCGACACCCCGACGCATGGCATCGACGCCTTCGACGTCGACCCCGAGAGCGGCGTGGTCTCCGGCCGGCGGAGGATCGTCGAGATCCCCGAGATCCCCGAGGGCAGCCCCGACGGCATGGCGATCGACGACGAGGGGATGTTGTGGGTCGCTATCTGGGGCGGCTCCCGCGTCGACCGCGTCGATCCGGCGACCGGCGAGATCATCGGGGTCGTGCGCGTGCCGGCGAGGCAGGTGACGAGCGTGGCCTTCGGCGGCCCGGCGCTCGACCGCCTCTTCATCACCACTGCCTGGGCGGGGCTCGACGAGTCGGTGCGCGCCGCAGAGCCGCACGCCGGCGACGTGTTCACCGTCGAGCCGGGCGTGACCGGTCCGCCGCCACACCGCTTCCGCCTCGCCGCCGGCGCCGGCCACTGAGCCGCCGCTCGAGGGACGACGACATGACCGTGATGATCGAGCCCTCGATCGTCGAGGAGCCGGCAGGCGAGGTGCGCGGCGAGCGCGTCTCGCGCTACCGGCTCGACGACGGCGCCGGCACGACGGTCACCCTCCTCACCTACGGCGGCATCGTGGAGTCGCTGCACGTTCCGGGACGCGACGGCGAGCGCGCCAACGTCGTGCTCGGCTTCGGCACCCTCGCCGAGTATGCGGCGCTCAACGGAGCGCCGAGCCCCGAGCTTCCCTCCGGTGTCGGGACCTACTTCGGGGCGCTCGTGGGCCGCTACGCCAACCGCATCGCCGGCGGCTGCTTCGCCCTCGACGGGCGCGCCTACGAGCTGAGTCGCAACGACGGCACGAGCTCGATGCACGGCGGTGACATCGGCTTCGACCAGCGCGTGTGGTCGGCCACGACGCTTCAGTCCGGCGACGGCGTCGGGCTGCGCCTCGAATACGACAGCCCCGACGGCGAGATGGGCTTCCCGGGCACCTTGCACGCCGTCGCCACGTATCTCCTCGAGCCGCCGGGACGGCTCACCCTCGAGCTCTCGGCGACCGCCGACGCGCCGACGGTGTGCAACCTGAGCAACCACAGCTACTGGAACCTCGGCGGCGAGTCGAGCGGCTCGGCGCTGGACCACCTGCTCGAGGTGCGCGCCGAGTCCTTCCTCCCGGTCGACGCCGAGCTGACGCCCACGGGCGAGCTGCGCGCCGTGGCCGGCGGTCCCTTCGACTTCCGCCGGGCGACGGCGGTCTCGGCGCGCATCCGGGAGGGAGACGAGCAGATCGTGGCCGGACGCGGCTACGACCACTGTTTCGTCCTCGACGGGGGCGGGAGCGACGAGCCGGCTCTGGCCGCGACGCTCTACGACCCGCGCTCGGGACGCGGCGTACGCGTGCTCACGACCCAGCCCGGGATCCAGCTCTACTCGGGCAACTTCCTCGACGGCACGGTGCGCGGCTCGAGCGGGCGGCTGTACCGTCAGGGCGACGGCATCGCCCTCGAGCCGCAGCATTTCCCGGACTCGCCCAACCACCCGGAGTTCCCCTCGACGATCGTCCGTCCGGGTGAGCGGTACGAGGAGACGATCGTCTTCGAGCTGTTCTGCGACCGCTGAGTCGTGGACGCGGGTGTGGTTGCGGGCGCGGGGTGCGTGCCGCGGTGGTCCCGCAGTGGCGCAGGCGGCGTCGCGGGCGATGGCGTAGGGTCGCCCGCCGTGGCTGAGCTCGCTGTGATTCCCCGACCGACGCGCATCGAGCGACGCCCCGGCGCGCTGTCCCTTGGCGAGGATGCCACCCTTTCCTACCCCGACACCGCAACCGTGCCCGGTCGCCTGTGCGCGGAGCTGATCGGTCGTGCGCGCGGAGCCCCGTTCGCCCGGGTCCGCGAGGGGGCGACCGTGCAGCTGGTGCTCGGCGAGGTGGGCGGGGCGCGCCCCGGCCGGTCGCGGATGGCTCCTCGGGCGCGGTGCCGCCCGGCGCCCCCGCGGTGTCTGCCATCTCGGACCCCGGAGCGCGCCGGGACGTCGCGCTCGAGGGGTACCGGATCTCGATCCACGAAGGGCGCGTGCTCGCCGTCTCGCCGACCCCGGCGGGGCTGTGCAATGCCGTGCAGACGCTGCGCCAGCTGCTGCCCCCCGACGCATACCGCCCCAGTGCGCCTCCCGGCGAGACGTGGTCGTTGCCCTGCGTCGAGATCGAGGATGCCCCGGCCTTCTCCTGGCGCGGCGGCCACCTCGACGTGGCCAGGCACGTCATGCCGGAGGCCTTCCTGTTCCGCTTCGTCGACCTGCTGGCGATGCACAAGCTCAACGTCTGTCACCTCCACCTGACCGACGACCAGGGCTGGCGCCTGCCTTCGACACGCTGGCCGCGCCTGAACGAGATCGGGTCGTGGCGGCGCGAGACCGTCGTCGGGCACGCCCTCGACCCGCGGCACGCCGCGGGGCAGGTCAACGACGGGACGCCCCACGGAGGCTTCTACTCCGCGGCGACGCTCGCCTCCCTCGTCGCCTACGCGGCCGAGCGCAACGTGACCGTCGTCCCCGAGATCGACCTGCCCGGTCACGTCCAGGCGGTGGTCGCCTCCTATCCCGAGCTCGGCTGCGCCCCCGAGCCCGTCGAGGTCGCCACGTGTTGGGGCATCAGCTCGCACGTGCTCAACTGCTCGGAGCAGGCGATGGCGTTCTGCGCCGACGTGATCGACGAGCTGCTCGAGATCTTCCCGTCGCGCTTCGTGCACCTGGGGGGTGACGAGTGCCCGCGCACGGAGTGGATCGCCGATCCGGCGGTGCAGGCTCGTATCGCCGAGCTCGGCCTGCCGGGGGCCGAGGCCCTGCAGGGCTGGTTCACCGCGCGGACGGCCGAGCTGCTCGCCTCGCGCGGGCGGCGCCTCGTCGGCTGGGACGAGATCGTCGACTGCGGCCCGCTGCCGCCGGGCACCACGGTGATGTCCTGGCGGGGCGAGGAGGGTGGCATCGTCGCCGCGGGCGCCGGCTTCGACGTCGTGATGTGTCCGGAGCGCCCGCTGTACCTCGACCATTACCAGTCCGCCTCCCCCGACGAGCCGCTCGCCATCCACGGCAACAACAGCTGGCAGGACGTATACGCGTACTCGCCGGTCCCCGAGCAGCTGGCCGCGGCGGGCGAGGCTGCCGCGTCGCACGTGCTCGGCACCCAGTTCGAGCTGTGGTCGGAGTACCTGCCCGACGCGGCTGCCGTGGAGTACATGGGCTTCCCGCGCGGCGTCGCGCTCGCCGAGGTCGCCTGGAGCGGACCGGGGGGGGACCTGGCTCAGTTCCGCTCACGCCTCGAGCGCCACCTCGCGCGGCTCGACGCGCTGGGGGTGAACTACCGCCCGCTGTCGGGACCGCGGCCGTGGCAGGTCGGCGGGACCGGGGCGCGACGCCGCTTCGACTGGGCGAGCTGAGGGGCGGCCCGGCGTGTCCCAGCAGGTAGCGTGAGACGATGCTCGTCGTGGTCGGCGTCGACGGCTCTCCCAACAGCCAGGCCGCCTTGCGCTGGGCGGCGGACTACCGCGTCCTGTCGGGGCCGAGCTGCTCGTCGTGGTCGCCTATGGGCAGTTCATGCCCGGCTTCGGCTTCGCCCCGATCTCGAGCGACGAGTTGCACCGGGAAGCGCTGCAGGCGCTGGACAAGGCCATCGAACAGGCATTCGGCGGCGATCCGCCGCTCCCGGTCCGCCGACAGGTGATCAACGGCCATCCGGGCGCGGTGCTCGTCGACGCGTCGCGCGACGCCGACCTGCTCGTCGTCGGGGACCGCGGCTACGGCGGCTTCGCCGAGATGCTGCTCGGATCGATCGGCGAGCAGTGCGTGCGCCGGGCGCGCTGCTCGGTGGTCGTCGTGCGCCACCGCCCGGCCGAGGCGAGCGCCACCGGCGCGGCCGACGCCGGGGATCGTGGCGCCGGAAGCTGAGTCCTCGCGGCCCGAGCAAGGTCGCCGGGGCCGTCCAGAAGCCCGTCGAAGTCAGAGCGAGGAGACGAGGGTGGAGATCCGTGGTCGGAGGGTGCAGATCGGCGTGCAGCTGCAAGGCCAGCGCTCGAGCTGGGCCCACTACGCCTCGGCGGTGCAGCGCGCCGAGGAGGCCGGGCTCGCGTCGGTGTGGGGCTTCGACCACCTGCTGCCCTTCGTCGGGCCCGACGACGGCGCCTGCTTCGAGACCTTGACCACCCTCGCAGCCCTCGCGCTGCTCACCGAGCGGGTCCGCATCGGGATCCTCGTCAACGGTGTGCTCTACCGCGATCCGGCGACGCTGGCCAAGGCGGCCGCCCAGGTCGACGAGATGTCCCGTGGGCGGCTCGACTTCTCCCTCGGCGCGGCGTGGGCCGAGCGGGAGTTCCGCGCCTACGGGCTGCCGTTCCCTCCGATCGGCGAGCGTCTCGGCCGCCTCGAGGAGGCGCTCGAGGTCGTCACCTCGCTGTGGCGCAACGAGCGCACGACCTACGCCGGCCGCTACTACCAGCTCGAGAATGCGCCGTGCCAGCCCAAACCCGTGCAGCGACCGAACCCGCCGATCACCATCGGCGGGAGCGGGCGAGGCAGCGTGCGGATCGCGGCCCGCTTCGCCGACCGTCTGAACGTCGTCGGCTCGCCGCAGCGCTGCGCCGACGCTTTCGCCGCGCTCGGGCAGGCGTGCGAGAAGATCGGGCGAGATGTGGGTGAGATCGAGCTCTCCGCCCACACCGAGCTCGCCGTCGCCGCCACGCCGCGAGGACGCCGAGCGCCTCGCCCGGCGCTTCGCGGCGGCCAACGGCGGCACGCTCGGCGAGGACCGCTCGGGCTGGGTGATGGGCACGCCGGACGACGTCGTGGCGGCGCTGCGCAGCTACTTCGACCACGGCGTGTCGCACGTCGTGCTCGCGATGGGCAGCCCCTTCGGCGACGGTCAGTTCGAGCTGCTGCGCGACGAGGTGCTGCCCGCGCTCGGCTGAGCCGGTATCGCGTCAACACGATGCCGCCGGGCGGCGGCCGGACGGAGGAGACGATGGCGGAGACGCAGCACGACATGCGGTACACGCACCTCGGGCGCACCGGCCTGGAGGTCAGCCGGCTGTGCCTGGGCACGATGAACTTCGGCCCGAAGACCGAGGAGGCCGACGCCTTCGCGATGATGGACCGAGCCCACGACGTGGGGATCAACTTCTTCGACACGGCCAACGTCTACGGCCGCAAGGCCGGTGAAGGCGTCACCGAGCAGATCCTCGGGCGCTTCTTCGCCCGGGGGGGCGGCCGGCGCGAGCGCACCGTGCTCGCCACCAAGGTCTACGGCTCGATGGGCGACTGGCCGAACGAGGGCAAGCTCTCGGCGTTGAGCATCCGCCGTGCGTGCGACGACTCGTTGCGCCGGATGCAGACCGACTACATCGACCTCTACCAGATGCACCACGTCGACCGGGAGACGCCCTTCGACGAGATCTGGGAGGCGATGGAGGTGCTTCGCCACCAGGGCAAGATCCTCTACGTCGGCTCGTCGAACTTCGCCGGGTGGCACATCGCCAAAGCGCAGGAGGCAGCGGCTCGGCGGAACTTTCTCGGCCTCGTCTGCGAGCAGTCGCTCTACAACCTCATGGTGCGCGAGATCGAGATGGAGGTGCTCCCCGCCGCGCAGGACTACGGGATCGGCGTGATCGCCTGGTCCCCGCTGCAGTCCGGGCTGCTCGGCGGGGTGATCCGGCGCGAGGCCGAGGACGGCAGCCGCCGGCTCGACGCCAACGTCCAGGAGACCTTGCGCGACAAGCGCGACCAGCTCGAGGCCTACGAGGCCCTCTGCGAGGAGCTCGGCGAGGAGCCAGGCATCGTCGCCCTCGCCTGGTTGCTCACCCGGCCGGGCGTCACCGGCCCGATCATCGGCCCTCGCACGATGCAGCAGCTCGACGGGGCGCTGCGTTCCCTACCGCTGGCCGAGGAGCTCGAGCCCGACACCCTCGACCGCCTGGACAAGATCTTCCCGCCGCACAAGCCGGCGCCCGAGGACTACGCATGGTGAAGCCACGGACGGGATGGACCTGACCCAACGGGTGCGCATCGGTCACGGGGAGCGCGAGCTGCCGATGACCCGGGTCGGCTTCGACTGCGCGCCGATTGGCAACTTCCCTGCTGCCGGGTCCGACGACGCGGCACGCGTTGCGCTCGGGGCGGCGTGGGACGGCGGGATCCGGTGGTTCGACACGCGCCCGTGGTGCGGGAGAGCTGATCGCGCCGTCCCTGGCGGCCGCTGACCGCGGCCGCGCTCCGGCGCGCCGTCGCGCAGGTGGATCGATAGCATCCGGGGATGGCCCTGTCCGAGCGGGAGACCGCCTTCCTCGAGCAGCACCACGGCGCGGCGATGATCACCCTCGGGAGCGATGGCTCCCCCAAGGCCGTCCGCGTCGGCATCGCGCTCGTCGACGGGAAGCTGCAGAGCAGCGGCACGCAAGGTCGCGCCCGCACGGCGCACCTGCGGCGCGACCCGCGCTGCACGCTGTTCGTCCTCGACGAGGGCTACGCCTACCTCACCCTCGAGACGACCGTGACGATCCTCGACGGTCCCGACGCTGCGTCGCAGAACCTCCGCTTGATGCGCGTGATGCAGTCGCGCCCGACCGGTCCGCTCTCGTGGTTCGACGGCGAGCTCGAGGAGGACGAGTTTCTCGACACGATGGTGCGCGAGGAGCGCCTCGTCTACCAGTTCGACGTGCACAAGAGCTACGGGCTGAGCTGACCGGGCGACGGTGAGCCGGTCGCCACGACGCGCAGCGACCATGTCGAGTGGGGGGCCGAGGGACCTTGGACTCTTCGCCCATTTGATGTATTCTGACCACCTTGCGAGTTTGAACCAGCACTGAAGGTGAGCAGAACAGGCCGACGTTTGCGACGCCTTCGATCGACTTGGCCGATCATCTCCGGACGAGGCGGACCGCCCGTGCGTGGACGTCACAGCGTGTGAGCACGACGAGCGTGAGCGACGCAGGACCGCCGCCGCTGGTCGTCACGGTGCCGCTCGACCGCCGGCTGCTCGCCCGGGCGGCGCAGGCCGGCGCAGCGGTTCGTCGCGACCCGGTGTCCGTCGCCGGTGCCGTGCTGCTCGCTGGGACGTTCGTCGCTTTCGTGGCCTGGGACGACACCCTCGCCGGTCACTTCTCGCTCACTCACGACTTCGCGTACTTCGAGCAGGCTCTGTGGTCGATCAGCCATGGGCACCTCGACCCCTGGTCGACGGTGCAGGGCTACTACGTCTGGCAGGGTCACGCAGCGATCGTGTCGGCATGGTTGTGCGGGCTGCTGTTCCTGCTCTGGCCGCACCCGATCACGATCCTCGTCATCCAGGCCGCGGCGATGGTCGGTTGCGAGGCGGTCGCCTTTGCCTGGATGCGCGAGCTGCTCGCTCGCCGCGTGGCATCGGGCGTGCTGGCAGCCTGGCGCGCCCAGCTGCTGCTGGCCGTCGGGCTGCTGCTGCTGCTGGCGGACCCGTGGATCGTCTGGACGATCAGCTTCGACTTCCACTGGGAACCTGTCACGCTGTTCTTCTCCCTCGTCACGCTGCGACTGGCCTGGCGGCGCGACCGTGCAGTGTGGCTGTGGGCCGCCCTTGCGATCGTGAGCTCCAACCTCGGTGCCACCTACGTCGTCGGCATCGGCCTGTCGTGCCTCCTCGCCGGGAAGGCTTGGCGGCGCAGCGGCGCGATCCTGCTCGCGCTCGGGCTGGCGGCGACCGTCGTCGTCTCCCAGATTCACGCCGACCTCGGCTCCGCCTTCACGGGCTACTCCTATCTGCTGTCCCCCGTCTCGGCGGCCCACGCGCGTACCGCCGGCGTGTGGGACGTCCTCGCCGGCGCGATCGCGCACCCAGACGTCGTCGTGCGGGTGCTGTGGTCGCACCGGGCGAGCCTCTACGCCGACGTCGCGGTCGGCGGCCTGCTCGGCGTCGTCTGGCCCTGGACGGCGGGCGTCACCGTCGTCGTCCTCGCCGAGAGCGGCCTGCAGGCGAGCGCGACCTACTCCGTGCCCGGCTTCCAGAACTGTGCCGCGCTCGTGCTCGTGCCGATCGGGACCGTCGCCGTGCTCGGCTGGCTGTGGTCGACCCGGCGAGCCAGCCGGCCGGCTCGCTCGCTGCTCGGGGCGCTGCTCATCCTTGCGGTGGCTGCCGACGCCGTCGGATGGTCGGCGGTTTGGCTGCCTCGCACGACTACGCAATGGCTGCACGTGAGCGATGCCACCGCGTCGACGCTCGCCGCTCTGCAGGGCGAGATCCCGCAGTCGGCGGAGGTGATCGTCTCACAGGGCGTGGCCGGCGCGTTCGCCGGGCGCAGCCAGGTCTACGACGTGGTCGACCCCGGCAGCTTCCCCTTGTCAGCGCCCCTCGTCTACGTGATCCTCACCCCCTACGAGGGCATCGAGAACCTCCCGCTCCCGTCGGCATGGGCGACGATCACAGAGCTCGCGTCGACGCCGCACGTCGCCATCGTGGTCGAGCAGAACGGCGTCTGGGCGTATCGCTGGCGCCCGGCAGCCGGCCAGCGCGAGCTCGTGATCCCGCAACCGAACGGCAGCGCCCCGGCGTGGGCGGACGCTGCGAGCGGCGCCGTCTCGATCTCGAGCGGCCCGCCGGCTGACTGGCGGCTCGTCGCCAACGGGCCCGGCCCGTTGCTGGCGGGTGACACCTGGCTCGAGGGAGCAGGCGCCTACGAGGCGACGTTGCGCTACGAGGCGAGCGGGCCGCTCCAGCTGCTCGTGCTCGACGACACGACCGGACAGCTGCTCGGCTCGCTCGTGCTGCCACCGAGCAGTCGGGTGAGGACGGCGCACCTCCAGTTCCGGATCGTCGTCCTCGGCCGGGAGCCGGTCTACGACGGCTGGGGGCCGTTCTCGATCGACGCGCTGCGCATCACGGGGGACGAGGTCGGCGTCGAGGTGTCAGTGGAACACCCCGAGCGCGCTGCCCTCTACTCGGTCGGGGTGAGCCCCGCTCGGTCGGGGTGAGCACGGGCGCAGCGACCGTCGGCGCGTCGTGACCGACCCGGGCCGCCGCGGTCATCATCGACGCGCCGCGGTCGGTGTGATCATCCGCCCCCCCGGGTATGGCTGGCGCCTACGGACAGCCGCCTACGGACAGGAGGTGCCGACATGGGGACCGTGGACAAGGCCAAGAACCGCAGCGAGATCGCCAAGGGCGACGTGAAGGCGGCGGCGGGGAGGGCAACCGGCGATCAGGAGCTCGAGGCCGAGGGCAAGGCGGACCAGGTATCCGGCAACATCAAACAGGCGGGCGAGAAGTTGAAGGACGCTGCACGAGACGTCCTGCGTTAGGCCCAAGACAACTTGCCGGCAGAGTGCCCTTGCCGCCGCCCGGTGCGGCGGCGGGCACGCCGCCGGTCCGGTCAGCCGCCCGTCACCGCCGCCCGGCGTGCAGTGGTCGGGGATGACCATCGGCCGCCTGCTGCAGCATTCGCATCAGGTCGCGTAGCTGGCGCACCTCGTCGTCGCTGAGCACGGCGAAGGCCTCGGGGGGCGTGGCGAGCTCGTCGCGCACCCGGCGTGCGAGCTGGTCGCCGGAGGCGGTCAAGGCGATGACCTTCACGCGACGGTCGCTCGGGTGGCCGCGCCGCTCGGCGAAGCCGTGCCGCTCGAGGCTGTCGACGACCGAGGTGATGTACGAGCTGTCGCACTGCATCAGCGCGGCCAGCTCGCGCATCGTCACCGGGGCGTCGAGCGGCATGCGGCCGAGCGCCTTGCTCAGACCCGGTGTCAGACCGGCATCGGCGACGATCGCGTGCACCCGCTCGAGATGGCGACGGTCGTGCGCCAGATCGCGCATCGCCTGCCACGCCTCACGGGCCGCATCCTGATCCACCACGGCCCGCAGTGTAGCAGCCTTTGTTGACGCAGTCTATAGTTGACTCAGTCAGTGATTCGCCGTACTGTTCGGATGGTGCAGCGATGGTCCGCCGGCACGGTCTGACGCGCACCGACGAGCCGGAGGAGGCTGTGGCCCTGCGCCCGATGAACCAGAAGATCGCCGTGAGCGTCGTCTACGTCGCGGCGATGTTCATGGCGATCATGGACACGACGATCGTCAACGTCGCGCTGCCGACGCTCGGTCGCGAGTTCGCCGTGCGCCCCGACGCGGTCGACTCGGTGGTCATCGCGTTCCTGGTCAGCCTCGCCGTCTTCATCCCCACCTCGGGGTGGCTGGGAGACCGCTTCGGCGGCAGGCGGGTGCTGCTCGCGGCGATCGTGATCTTCACCGCGGCCTCGGCGCTGTGCGGGCTCGCCTCGAGCCTCGGCGAGCTCGTGCTGTTCCGCGTGCTGCAAGGGGTGGGGGGCGGCCTGATGACGCCCGTCGGCATGGCGATGCTCTTTCGTGTCTTCCCGCCGGCCGAGCGGGTGCGGGCCGCGAGCATCCTCGTCGTCCCGACGGCGCTCGCGCCGGCGCTCGGCCCGGTGCTCGGCGGGATCTTCGTGACCGAGCTGTCCTGGCGCTGGGTGTTCTACGTCAACGTGCCGATCGGCATCTTCGCCCTCGCCTTCGGCCTTCTGTTCCTGGCCGACCAGCCCCAGCCCGGCGCCGGCCGCTTCGACCTGGTCGGCTTCGTGCTCGCCGGCGCGGGCCTCGGGCTGCTCATGTACGGCCTGTCGGAAGGGCCGATCTCGGGATGGGGGAACGGGCGCGTGCTCGGCGCGACGCTGGCGGGAATCGTGTTGCTCACCGTCGTCGTCCCCGTCGAGCTCCGCCGCGATCGCCCGCTCGTCGACCTGCGCCTCTACAAGGACCGGCTGTTCCGCGCCACCAACGTGGTGATGTTCCTCGCGACGGCCGGCTTCCTCGGCACGCTCTACCTCGTCGCCCTCTTCTACCAGGACGGGCTCGGCCTCTCGGCCCTGCAGTCGGGGTTGCTCACCTTTCCCGAGGCGCTCGGCGTGATGGCGGGCTCGCAGCTCGTCACCCGCGTGGTCTACCCGCTGTACGGTCCACGCCGGCTGATGCGCACCGGCCTGCTCGTCGTCGCGGCGGCGATGTGCGGCCTCGCCGCCGTGGATCTGGCCACGAACCTGTGGCTCGTCCGACTGGACATGCTCTTCCTCGGCGTGGGGATGTCGGGGGTGTTCATCCCCGCGCAGGCCGCCGCCTTCGCCACGCTTCCCGCTGCCGCAACGGGCCGTGCTTCGATGCTCTTCAACACCCAGCGCCAGGTGGGCAGCGCGATGGGCGTCGCCGTGCTCACCTCGGTCCTGGCCGCGATCGGTCCGGTGCGCGCCGTCGCCGGCCACCTCGTGCCGCATCTGATCGCGTACCACGCGGCCTTCCTCGCGGCCGCCGCGTTCGCGCTCGCGGCGTGCGTGGCGACTTCGCTCGTCAACGATGCCGACGCCGCCTCGACGATCCGCCTGCGTTCGGCGACCGCGAGCCGGCCGGACATCGCGCCGGTTCCCGACCGCGCCCTTCCTCCCGCGGCCGCGGCGGCGACCGCGGCCGTGACCGCGCAGAGCGGGAAGGCGCGTCCTACCGACGCCGCCTGCGACGGCTCGCCTCCGGTATCGCCTGCTCCGGCCAGCGCGTAGGCTGCCCTGGGGTCGGGCGCCACCGGGGGGTGGCCACGTCGTCCGGAGGTGACAATGGGATCGACGGCGCGCAAGCTGGTCGCGGCCGCCCTGCTGGCGGCCGGCCTCGTCGGCGCGGCGGGCGCGGCGGGCGCCTCGGGCGCCGCGGGCGCGGCGACCCGAAGCCTGGCCGGCGGGGCCCGCCCCGTCCTCGATGCCGCGAGCGGACGGGTGCTGGCGGGCGCCCTGCCGGCGAGCTGCGCCGGGAGGGCGCTGCAGAACCACCTCTACCATCCGGGCGTGCTGACCGTGGCCACCGACAGCCCCGCCTACACCCCGTGGTTCGTCGACAACAAGCCCTCCAACGGCAAGGGCTACGAGAGCGCGGTTGCCTACGCCGTCGCCAAGGTGCTCGGCTTCTCGCCCTCCGAGGTGCACTGGGTGGTGGAGCCGTTCAACTCCTCGTACGCGCCGGGACCGAAGGCCTTCGACTTCGACATCAACGAGATCTCCTACACGGCCGCCCGTGCCCAGGCCGTCTCGTTCTCGACGAGCTACTACGACGTGACCCAGGCGCTCGTCGCGCTGAAGGGAAACGCCATCGTCACCGAGCACTCGCCCGCGGAGCTGCGCGGCTACAACTACGGCGACCAGATCGGGACGACGAGCCTGGCCTTCATCGAGACCCGGATCCGCCCTGCGTCACAGCCGCAGGTGTTCGACACACTGAACGACGTCAAGTCGGCGCTGCAGGACCACCGCATCGACGCCTTTGTCACCGACACACCGACGGCGCAGTACATCGCCACCTCGGAGATCCCCGGAGCCGTGCTCGTCGCGCAGTTTCCGAGCACCGGCGAGCACTACGGGCTGCTGTTCCCCAGGGGCGACCCGCTCGTCTCCTGCGTGGACGGCGCCATCGCCGCCCTGCGGGCGAACGGGACGCTCGCACGCTTGCAAAAGCAGTACCTCCAGATCTACGTGCAGGTGCCGACGATCAAGCCGTGAGCGCGCCGTGACGGCGCCGGGCCCGGGCGGGCGCCGGTGAGCACGGGGTTCCTCGGGCGAGGTCCCGGCGAGGACGCAACCGTTCCCGCCGAGGACGAAGTCCTCTGGGCGACCGGACCTCCGGTGCCCGGGAGCCTTGGCGTGCACAACCGGCGTTCGCGGATGCTCGGCGGCAGGCGGGCGGTGGCGGTCTCGAGCCTGAGCACCGCGGTCGTGCTCGGCGGGCTGCTCGCCGCCTTCCTGCTCGCGCCGGGATCGGGCCGCGTTCGGCAAGCCTTCTTCGACCCGACCCAGATGTGGCGAGCATTCGTCGGCGATCCAGCGGCCGGCACCTTCTCGATCGGCGAGGCGTTTCTGCTCAACATCGAGATGTTCCTCGTCGCCGAGGTCCTCATCCTCGCGTTCGCACTTGTCGTCGCCGTCGTGCGCCAGTCGCAGGGGCCGGTGATGTTCCCGCTGCGCCTCGTCGCCACCATCTACACCGACGTCTTCCGCGGGGTACCGCTGCTGCTCGTGGTCTACGCCATCGGCTTCGGCGTGCCGGCGCTCTACCTGCGCGGCATCTCCGACCAGCCGTCGTACGTCTACGGCGTCGTGGCACTGGTGCTCTCCTACTCCGCGTACGTCTCGGAGGTCTACCGCGCCGGGATCAACTCGGTGCCCGCCAGCCAGGTCGCTGCGGCGCGTTCGCTCGGCCTCGGCCGCAGCAAGGCGCTGCGCTACGTCGTGCTCCCCCAAGCGGTGCGCACGGTGGTCCCCCCGCTGCTCAACGACTTCATCAGCCTGCAGAAGGACACCGCCCTCGTTTCGGTGCTCGGCGCCATCGAGGCGAACAGAGCCGCGGAGATCTACGGCTCGACCGTCTTCAACTACTCCGGCTACACGGTGGCGGCGATCCTCTTCCTGCTGCTCACCATCCCGCTCGCCCGCTTCACCGACCGGCTGATCGAGCGCGACCGCTCCCGCCGACTCGCCGAGGCGCGGTGAGCGCCCGACAGCCCGGCTCGCTCGGCCCCGCCGGAGCACCCGTGCTGCAGATGGAAGGCGTCTGCCACGCCTACGGCAGCAACGAGGTGCTGAGCGGCATCGACCTCGCCATCGCCGCCCACGAGGTGGTGTGCCTGATCGGCGCCTCCGGCTCGGGCAAGTCGACCCTGCTGCGCTGCGCCAACCTGCTGGAGCCGATCACCGCCGGACGGATCCTGCTCTGGGGCGAGGACGTCACCGCGCCCTACGTCGACGAGAACGCCGTCCGCCGCAACATCGGCATCGTCTTCCAGTCCTTCAACCTCTTCCCGCATATGTCCGTGCTGCGCAACATCACCCTCGCCCCCGTCCACGTGCTCGGCCTTACTCGCGCCGAGGCCGAGCGCCAGGCGATGACGCTGCTCCGGCGCTTCAGCCTGGCGGACAAGGCCGGCGACTACCCCGACCGGCTCTCGGGCGGCCAGCAGCAACGCGTGGCGATCGTGCGCGCCCTGGCAATGCGGCCACGCATCCTGCTGCTCGACGAGGTCACGAGCGCGCTCGACCCAGAGCTCGTCGCCGAGGTGCTCGCGCTCGTCCGCGAGCTCGCCGAGAGCGGCATGACGATGCTCATCGCCACCCATGAGATGCACTTCGCACGCGACATCGCCGATCGCGTCTGCTTTCTCGACCGAGGCGTGATCGTCGAGCAGGGAACGCCGGAGGAGATCTTCACCGCGCCCCGCGACGAGCGTACCCGGCGCTTCCTCGCCCGCATCGTCGACGCCGGCCGGCTCTGAGCGCTTCTTCGCCGCGGGCATGGCGTCACGCCGTGCGCGCTGCAAGCAACACGGCGGTCCGCCGGCACGCGCGTCTTGTGACTCGACTGTTTCGCCATCGCAACAGGGCAGCTGCTATCCTCCGAGCACGCTCTGATCACGCAGTTGCCGTGTCAGAATGCTGCATGTCGTGATGAGCCAGTGCCGGTCGTGAGGCCGCGTTGGAGGGTTGGCGCATGGAGATCGCCCTGCTCGATCCGCACTCGATGTTCCGCCACCTCCAGGCGACCCTGCCGATGGCGATCCCGATCGGCAAAGCCTCCCTGGAGGACGAGGAGCTGATCCTCCGAGCGCTCGGGCACCTGCCCGTCGATCTCCGTCCGCAGGATCAGGAGAACGTCGACCTGCGTGTGATCGACGGGGGCTACCTGATCGTGCGACCGCTCCCCAACGGCAACACCGAGGTCCTCGTGTTCCGCGATGATCCCGACCGTGTCATGCACGTGCGGCTCGTGACCCCGGAGGCTCGTACCGTCGCCGCGGTCTACGCCAACGGAGCCAAGGACCCGCTCTTCGGGTAGACGGCGCGTGGCGGCACGGCGCGATGCAGAACCCCGGTGTCATACTTGTTGCGCTGCGCGAGCCGGACCACCGCCACGATGACCGACCTGCCGCCGCCGAGCTGGTACGCGGACCCTGCCGACCCGCAGCGCTCGCTGCGACGGTGGGACGGGCGGGCGTGGACCGCCTACACGCACCCAGCGACGACGTTCCAGCCACCGCTCGGGGGACAGCCCGCCGCTCAGTAAACCGGATCGCCGGCGGGCGACCTGGTCGCGGTTGGCCCAGGTTGCGATCACGCCGTATCAACGCAGCAGCCGGAGCGACTCGCGGTCGAGCTGTCGCACCGACTGATAGCCGTCGATCGCGAGTGTGAGGTCGATCTCGGCGAGCAGGCAGCGCAGGACGTGCTCGACCCCCTCCTGACCGCCGACTGCGAGCCCATAGGCGTAGGGGCGGCCGATCGCCACGGCGCGTGCGCCGAGCGCGATCGCCTTGAGCACGTCCGGGCCGCTTCGCACGCCGGAGTCGAACACGACGGGCGCGCCTCCCGCGGCGTCGACGACCTCGCCCAAGCAGTGAAGCGCCGGCAGGCCGCCGTTGGCCTGGCGGCCACCGTGGTTGGAGCAGTAGATGCCGTCGACCCCGCCGTCGACGGCGCGTCGCGCGTCCTCGCCCGCGCACACACCCTTCAACAGCAGCGGGAGCGAGGTGAGCGAGCGCAACCAGCTGAGGTCGTCCCACGAGAGCCGCTGGTTGCCGAACAGCATCGCCCACATGCCCGTCGCCGCCTCCAGGTCCTCCTCGGGCGGGGCCGCGAGCTTGGCGCGGAACACCGGGTCGCTGAAGTAGTTGGCCAGGCACAGGCCCTTCAGCTGGGGAAAGCTCGCCAGCGCGAGGTCGCGAGGTCGCCAGCCGAGCGTCAGGGTGTCGAGGGTGACGACGATCGCGGCGAAGCCGGCAGCCTCCGCCCGTGCGACGAGGCTCTCGGTCAGCTCGCGGTCGTTCGGCGGGTACAGCTGGAACCAGCCCGCGATGTCGCCGAATGCCGCGGCTACGTCTTCCATCCGGTCCTGTGACAGGGTGGATGCGATCATCGGCACGCCCGTTGCCGCGGCGGCGCGGGCGGCGGCGAGATCGCCGTGGCCGTCGGCGCCGCACAGCCCGATGACCCCGACGGGTGCGAGCATCAGCGGCGTGGGCTGGCGGCGGCCGAAGAGCTCGACAGAGAGATCGCGCTCGGCGGCTCCCGCCAGCATCCGCGGCACGATTCCCCACGCGTCGAATGCGCTCATGTTCGCCCGCTGCGTGCGCTCGTCACCCGCTCCGCCGGCGACGTAGGACCACATCTCCGCCGACATCGCCGCTTCCGCCCGCCGTTCGAGCTCCGCGAAGGACATCGGCAGGGGTGGACGCTCGCCGCTCAAGCCGTTGAGGTAGATCTCGAGCTGCCAGTCACCGTAGTTGGGCACGACGATGCTCCTCGGTCTCGGCCGCGTCCTTCCGGCCGTTGGTCCCGTCTCCCCAAGTCGGGCGCCGACCTGCGCCTTGACAGCGCGGCCGTGACCGCTCTAACGTTACAACGTTTCAACGGGGGAGGTGAACCGGGTGCGGGAATGGTTCCCGTCCGGTTCGGGTGACGTCGGCGTGCGTGCGACGAGGGGGAAGGCGATGGCGCCTGACGACGCGCAACCGGTGCAGCAGGGCGTCGCCCCGGCTTCCGCCGCGCCCCCGCCGTCCGACCGGCCGCTGCTCGTGCTCGAGCACGCGACGAAGTCGTTCGGTGCGGTCGAGGCGCTCGGCGACGGGTCGATCGTGCTGCAGCGTGGCGAGGCCCACGCCCTCGTCGGTGAGAACGGCGCGGGCAAGTCGACGCTCGTCAAGATCCTCGCCGGGGTCTTCCACCCCGACAGCGGCCGGCTGCTCATCGACGGCGAGGAGACGGTGCTCGCCGGCCCTGCAGCCGCACGCGCTGCGGGGATCGCCGTGATCTACCAGGAGCCGACCCTGTTCCCCGACCTCACGGTTGCGGAGAACATCTTCATGGGGCGCCAACCGCTGCGCTCGTGGCGGGTGATCGACCGGGCCTCGATGTACGCCGCGGTGCACGCGGTGTTCGACCGCCTCGGCGTGCACCTCGACCCCGCCCAGCCGGCTCGCGGTCTGTCGGTCGCCGACCAGCAGATCGTCGAGATCGCCAAGGCGCTCTCATTCAACGTCCGCGTCATCGTGATGGACGAGCCGACCGCTGCCCTCTCGGGGACGGAGGTGAACCGCCTGTTCGACGTGGTCAACACGCTGCGAGCCGAGGGCGCGGCGGTGCTGTTCATCTCGCACCGCCTCGAGGAGGTCTTCGCCCTCTGCCAGCGCGTCACCGTGATGCGCGACGGTCGCTTCGTCGTGAGCGCCCCGATCGCCGAGCTGACGGCCGACGACGTCATCGTGGCGATGGTCGGCCGCGAGCTCGACACGCTCTTCCCGAAGAGCCCCACGCCCCCGGGCGCGCCGGTCCTGCGCGTCAGCCGCTTGACGAGGGAGGGAATCTTCTACGACGTCTCCTTCGAGGTCCGCGCCGGCGAGATCGTCGCCCTCGCCGGCCTCGTCGGCGCCGGGCGCAGCGAGGTCGCCCGAGCCGTGTTCGGCATCGACCGCTACGACGCCGGTTCGGTCGAGCTCGCCGGCCGGCGGTTGCGCAAGGGCTCGCCGACCACCGCCATGGCGGCCGGTGTCGGCTTCGTGCCCGAGGACCGCCGCCAGCAGGGTCTCGTCATGGACTTCGCCATCGACCACAACATGGCCCTCGCCTCGCTCTCCTCGCTGCAGCGCGGCGGGCTCATCGCCCGCTCGGCGGAGGCGGCCCTCACGACGGACTGGGCGGTCAAGCTGCGCCTCAAGTACCGGAAGCTGAGCGACCCTGTGGCGAACCTTTCGGGCGGCAACCAGCAGAAGGTGGTCCTCGGCAAGTGGCTCGCCCGCCGGCCGCGCCTGCTGATCGTCGACGAGCCGACGCGGGGTATCGACGTCGGGACCAAGGCCGAGGTGCACCGCTTGCTGGACGAGCTCGCCGGGGCGGGGGTCGCGGTGCTGATGATCTCCTCGGAGCTGCCCGAGGTCCTCGGGATGGCCGACCGCGTGATCGTGCTGCGCGAGGGTCGCGTCTCGGCCGAGCTCTCCAGGGAGGAAGCCGACGAGCCGACGGTGATGCGCGCCGCCACGGGCCAGCTCGTCCGGCCGGCGGTGGCGGGAGCGGCGTCGTGAGCTCCGCGGCCCTCCCCGGCGCCGCGACGTCGCCGAGCCGGCCGCCGCGACCGCCGCTGCTGAGCGCCGCGGGGCGGCTGCTCAGGGCGCGCGAGATCTCGATCGCGCTCGTCGTGCTCGTCGTGTTCGGCGCCACGTCGCTGTACAACCCCGCCTTCGCCGACGCAGCGAGCGTGGCCCAGCTGCTGGCCGGCGCCTCGATCATCGCGCTGCTCGCCGTCGGCGAGACGCTCGTCGTCATCACCCGGAACGTCGACCTCTCCGTCGGCTCGGTGCTCGGCCTGTCGGCGTACCTGGTGGGCGACGTGTTCCTGCACAACCCGCACTTCCCGGTGCCCTTGAGCTTCCTTGTGGCCCTCGGGATCGGGCTCGCCTGCGGGGTCGTGAACGGCGTCATCGTCACCTACCGCCGCGTGCCGAGCCTGGTCGTCACCCTCGGAACGCTGTACGCGATCCGCGGGATCGACGCGATCATCGTCGGCGGCACGCAGGTCAACTCGTACAGCATCCCCTCGAGCTTCATCGCGGTGGGATCGGACACGGTGCCCGGCATCTCGTTCCTTCCGTGGCTGTTCGTCATCGCTGCCGCGGTGGTGCTCGTCGTCAACTACGTGCTGCGCAGCTTCCGTGCGAGCCGCGAGCTGTACGCCATCGGCTCGAACCCCGAGGCGGCGGGCCTCGCCGGGGTCCCCATCCGCCGTCGGGTGTTCGTCGCCTTCGCTGTGTCCGGCGCCATCGCCGGGCTCGCCGGCGCGTTGTGGCTGTCGGTCTTCGCGACGGTGGCGTCGACCGCCGGCACCGGCTACGAGCTGACGGTCGTGGCCGCGGTGGTCGTCGGCGGCGTCGCGATCTTCGGCGGGAGCGGCACGGTTGTCGGCGCGGCGCTCGGGGCGCTGCTGCTCAACACCATCACCCAGGCGCTCGTCGCGGCGCGCATCTCGGCGTTCTGGAACGAGGCGATCGCCGGCGCGCTGCTGCTCGGCGCCATCGCCTTCGACCGGGCGGTCTACCTACGCCGGGAGCGTGCGCTTCGCATCAAACGGGCGGCTTATGCGACCGCCTGAAACCGACGACGCGCCCCGCGCCGACGAGGCCGGCACGTTCCACGAGGCGGTGGCGGCGGCCTCCCCGGCCGGGACGATCGAGCGGGTCGCGCCGCGAGCGCCCGGGGACGGGGCGCTCGCAGCCGGAGCGTCGCGCCCCCCGGCGATCGCCGGCGGGGTCCCCGCCCACGGCGGGAGCGGGCCGGGGGAGCGGCTGCGCTCGGCGCTCAGCTGGCGCGCGCTGGCGCGCTGGGAAGTCGTCCTCGTCGCCTTCGTCGCCGGCACCCTGCTCTTCGGGGCGCTCGAATCGCCCAATTTCCTCACCGGCACGGGCGTGTTCGACTTCGGCCTCAACATCGGCACCGAGGCGATCATGGCGGTCCCGCTCACCCTCGTCGTGATCACAGGGGAGATCGACCTCTCCGTCGCCTCGACGCTCGGGCTCGCCAACGCCGTGCTCGGTTACCTCTTCGCCCACGGCTGGCCGATCGTCGGGGCGATGGCGCTCGTCGGCGTGATCGGGATCGTCTGCGGCGCCTTCAACGGCGTGCTCGTCACCCGGCTCGGCCTGCCGTCCCTCGCCGTCACGATCGGGACCCTCACCCTCTACCGCGGCATCGCCACGATCGTCCTGAACACCAACACCGTCACCGGCTTCCCGGCCCGCTACACCTCGATCGGCACCTCGCCGGTCGGCCCGACCAACCTCTCCTTCACGCTGGTCGTCTTCCTCGTCATGGCAGTCGTGTTCGGCGTCGTGCTGCACGCCACGCCCCTCGGCCGGCGGATCTACGCGATCGGGCTGCAACAGGAAACGGCGTTCTTCTCCGGCATCCGGGTGAAGCGGATCAAGCTGGCGCTGTTCACGCTGTCGGGTTTCGTCTGCGCCATGGTCGGGATCCTGTGGACCTTCCAGTTCGCGACGGCTGCCTCGGACTCCGGGCTGGGGCTCGAGCTCGTCGTCGTCACCATCGTGCTCTTCGGCGGGGTGTCGATCTTCGGCGGCCGCGGGACGATGATCGGCGTGGTCATGGCCGTCGTCGTGCTCGGCGGCCTCGAGAACGCGCTCTCGCTCATCAACGTGTCCGCCGAGGTGCAGAACGTGGTGACCGGCTGCCTGCTCCTCGTGAGCGTGACACTGCCGAACGGCATCGGCTGGCTGGCACGGCGCGGCGAGCGTGTGCACCGGCCCGAGGACCCCGTGGGCGAACCGCGTCCCACGGTGTGACACACCAAACAAGAGAGGGGAACGTGCAGATGCACCTACGTCACAGTTGGAAGGTCCGTTTGGGCCTGCTCGCCATGGCGGCGACCGCCGGCGCGGCAGCCGTCGGGGCGACCGCCGCCACGTCGGCGAGCGCCGCGTCGAGCCTCAAGTCCGGGCAGACGATCTACTTCATCCCGAAGGACACGCTCAACCCCTATGAGGTCATCGCCGACAACGGCGGGAAGACGGCCCTCACACAGATCGGCGACAAGCAGGTCGTCGACAGCGGCACGGTGGACACCGCGGCGGCACAGATCCCCGCCATCCAGGCTGCGATCGCGGCCAAGGCGGCGGCCATCGTCATCGCCGGCAACGACCCCTCCGCGCTCTGCCCGCAGCTGGGCGCAGCGCAGAAGGCCGGGATCAAGGTCGTCTCCTTCGACTCCGACGTGACGTGCCCGAATCACCTGTTCATCAACCAGGCCAACACCCAGCAGATCGGTGAGTCCGAGGTCGACCTGCTGGCCAAGGAGATCGGCGGCACGGGTCAGATCGCCATCCTCTCCGCGGCAGCGACGGCGACGAACCAGAACGCCTGGATCAAGTACATGAAGATCGAGCTGAAGAAGTACCCGGGGATGAAGCTCGTCTCCATCGTCTACGGCAACGACGACCCGGCGACCTCCCTCACGGTGCTGCAGGGCCTGCTCTCGGCCTACCCGAACCTGCGCGGCATCATCTCCCCGACGACGGTCGGCATCTCGACCGCGGCGCAGTACCTCGACACGCACAAGTCGCTGCTCAAGCACCTGACCCTCACCGGCCTCGGGCTGCCGTCGCAGATGCGCAAGTACGTGCTCGACGGGACCTGCCCGAAGTTCGAGCTGTGGAACCCGAACAACCTCGGCTACCTCGCCGGCTACGCGGCGGCGGCCATGGCCTCCGGTGAGATCACCGGCAAGCCCGGGCAGACCTTCAGCGCCGGCAAGCTCGGCAAGTACACGATCCTCCCTGCCGCCAAGGGCACCGGGCCCTCCGTCGTGCTCGGCCCCCCGACGGTCTTTGACAAGTCCAACATCAACCAGTTCAACTTCTAGTCCCCCCGCAGGCGGGCCGGGGCCGCACAGCGGCTCCGGCCCGGCCCGGCGGATGCTGCCGGAAGGAGGCCGATGAGCGAGCGAGTGTGCTTCCGGCTGCAGGTCGACCCCGCGCTCTCTGACGAATACGCCGAGGCGCACGCCGAGGTCTGGCCCGAGATGCGCGAGGCTCTCGCCGGTGCGGGTTGGCACAACTACTCGCTCTTCCTCGCCGACGACGGCAGCGTGATCGGGTACCTCGAGTGCGAGGACTTCGCGGCCGCGCAGGCGGCGATGGAGGCCACCGCCGTCAACGGCCGCTGGCAGGTGGCGATGCAGCGGTACTTCACCGGCCTCGGGCAGGAGCGCCCGGACGAGGCCATCCGGCCGCTCAGGGAGATCTTCCATCTCGACTGAGAGCGGCGGAGGCGTGCGGGCGACGTGCGGGAGCGACGGAACGAGACGACAGACCAAGCGAGGAGCAGACAGCCGATGACAGATCTGAGCACGGTACGGGCGGCGCTTCGCGCCCAGTGGATCGAGACGCCCTCCTGGGCGTACGGCAACTCGGGCACCCGCTTCAAGGTCTTCACGCAGCCGGGCGCGGCGCGCAACGCCTACGAGAAGGTCGAGGACGCCGCCGAGGTTCATCGTTTCACCGGAGTGGCGCCCTCGGTGGCGCTGCACATCCCCTGGGACCGCGTCGACGACTACGCCGACCTCGCCAAGCACGCCGCCGACCGCGGCATCGCCATCGGCGCGATCAACCCGAACGTGTTCCAGGAGCCCGAGTACCGCCTCGGCAGCGTCTGCAATCCCGATGCCGCCGTGCGCAAGCACGCGGTGGCCCACCTGCTCGACTGCATCGAGGTGATGCGCGCAACGGGGTCGACGACGCTCAGCCTGTGGTTCGCCGACGGCACCAACTACCCCGGCCAGGACTCGATCCGCGCACGCCAGGACCGCCTCGCCGAGGCGCTGGCCACGGTCTACGCCGCGCTCGGCCAGAACGAGCGGATGCTGGTCGAGTACAAGTTCTTCGAGCCGGCGTTCTACTCGACCGACGTCTGCGACTGGGGCACCTCGCTCGTGCACTGCATGGGGCTCGGACCGAAGGCCAAGGTGCTCGTCGACACCGGCCATCACGCCCCGGGGACGAACATCGAGTTCATCGTGGCGGCCTTGCTGCGCCTCGGACGGCTCGGCGGCTTCCACTTCAACAGCCGCTTCTACGCCGACGACGACCTGATGGTCGGCGCGGCGGACCCCTTCCAGCTGTTCCGCATCCTGCACGAGATCGTGTCTGCCGACGCGCTGGCACCGGGCGCCGGGGTCGCATTCATGCTCGATCAATGCCATAACCTCGAGCCGAAGATCCCCGGTGAGATCCGCTCGGTGATGAACGTGCAGGAGGCGACCGCCAAGGCCCTGCTCGTCGACCAGCAGGCGCTCGCCGCGGCGCAGGCCGGCGGCGACGTCCTCGGCGCGCACGGCGTGCTGATGGATGCCTACAACACCGACGTCCGACCGCTGCTCGCCGATCTGCGCGTGGAGATGGGTCTCGATCCCGACCCGCTCGCTGCCTACGCACGCTCGGGCTACGCCGCGGCGATCCTCGAGGCACGCCGCGACGGGCAGGCCGCCGGCTGGGGGGCCTGAGATGGCGGCGGCTGCCCCGTTGCACCCCGCTGTCGAGGCCCTGCTGGCGCGCTCGAACCGGCTGGGCTCGGACCCGCGGAACACCAACTACGCCGGCGGCAACACCTCGGCCAAGGCCGAGGACCTCGATCCGGTCACCGGGGAGCCCGTCCCGCTGATGTGGGTGAAGGGCTCGGGCGGTGACCTCGGCACGCTGACGGCGAGCGGTCTCGCCGTGCTGCGTCTCGACCGCCTGCGCGCCCTCGCCGGCGTCTACCCCGGGCCCGAGCGCGAGGACGAGATGGTCGCCGCCTTCGACTACTGCCTGCACGGGCGGGGTGGCGCCGCACCCTCGATCGACACGGCGATGCACGGCCTGGTCGAGTGTGCGCACGTCGATCACCTCCACCCCGACGCCGGCATCGCCTTCGCTACGGCCGAGGACGGGGAGCGGCTCACCAAGGAGTGCTTCGGCGACTGCGTCGCCTGGGTGCCCTGGCGGCGCCCCGGCTTCCAGCTCGGCCTCGACATCGCCGAGGTCCAACGCGACCGCCCCGAGGCGATCGGGGTGATCTTGGGCGGCCACGGCATCACGGCCTGGGGCACGACGAGCGACGAGTGTGAGGCCCACTCGCTCGAGATCATCGCCACGGCGACGGCCTACCTCGCCGAGAACGGTCGCGCCGAGCCCTTCGGGAACGTGCGTGACGGCTACATGGCGCTGTCGCCCGAAGAGCGGCGCGCCCGCGCCGCTGCCCTCTTCCCCCTCTTGCGCCGCCTGGCGAGCACCGACGCCCGCCAGCTCGGCCACTTCACCGACTCCGAGGTGGTGCTCGACTTCCTCTCCCGCGAGCGGCTCGACGAGCTGGCCGCCCTCGGCACATCCTGTCCGGACCACTTCCTGCGCACGAAGGTGCGCCCGCTCGTGCTCGACCTGCCCGCGACGGCGAGCCTCGAGGCCCAGCGCGCCCGCCTGCTCGAGCTGCACGAGGAGTACCGCGAGGACTATGCAGCCTATTACCGGCGCTACGCGACGCCGCAGTCGCCGCCGATGCGCGGCGCCGACCCGGCGATCGTGCTCGTCCCCGGCGTCGGGATGTTCAGCTTCGGTCGGGACAAGCAGACGGCCCGCGTCGCGGGCGAGTTCTACGTCAACGCCATCAACGTGATGCGTGGCGCCGAGTCGGTGTCGCGCTACCGGCCGATCGAGGAGTCCGAGAAGTTCCGCATCGAGTACTGGCAGCTCGAGGAGGACAAGCTGCGGCGGATGCCACCGCCCAAGCCGCTCGCGACGCGCATCGCGCTCGTCACGGGCGCGGCCTCGGGCATCGGCGCCGCCACGGCGAGACGCCTCGCCGCGGAGGGCGCCTGCGTGGTCGTCGCCGATCTCGCCGCCGACAAGGCGACCGAGGTCGCCGGCGAGATCGGCAACGCCGACCGGGCCGTCGGACGTGCGGTCGACGTCGCCTCCGAGGAGGGCGTGGCGGGCGCGGTCGAGGCGGCCGTGCTGGCCTTTGGCGGGCTCGACCTCGTCGTGAACAACGCCGGGCTGTCGATCTCCAAGCCGCTCCTCGAGACGGCGGTGCAGGACTGGGACCGCCAGCACGACGTCATGGCCAAGGGCTCATTCCTCGTCTCGCGGGCCGCCGCGAGGGTGATGGTCGAGCAGGGCCTCGGCGGGGACATCGTGTACATCGTCTCGAAGAACGCCGTCTTCGCCGGCCCGAACAACCTCGCCTACGGCTCGGCCAAAGCGGACCAGGCGCACCAGGTGCGCCTGCTCGCCGTCGAGCTCGGCGAGCACCGCATCCGCGTCAACGGTGTCAATCCCGACGGCGTGGTGCGCGGGTCGGGCATCTTCGCAGGCGGCTGGGGTGCGAGTCGTGCCGCGGTCTACGGGGTGCCCGAGGAGGAGCTCGGCGCGTACTATGCCGGGCGCACCCTGCTCAAGCTCGAGGTCCTGCCCGAGCACGTCGCCAACGCGGTGTTCGTGCTATGCAGCCGCGACCTCGACCACACCACGGGCCTGCTCGTCCCCGTCGACAGCGGCGTCGCCGCCGCGTTCCTGCGGTGAGCGAGCTGCGCAGCGCCGTGTCGCGCCGCGACACGAGGCCGGTAGTCGGGCTCGTCTCGGGAGGGCTCGGCGCCTACTGGCCGCAGTTTCCCGGGCTCCTGCCCCAACTGCGCCGCTCGGCGGACGAGGTGGCGCGGCGGCTCGCGTCGAGCGACGCCGAGGTCGTCGACGCCGGCTTCGTCTCCGACGCCGCCGAGGCGGCCGCCGCCGCCCGGGTGCTGCGCGGCGCCGGCTGCGACCTGATCGTTGTCTTCGTTGCCACGTACCTCACCTCGACGATGGTCGTGCCGATCGCCCAGCGCGCCGGGGCGCCGGTGCTGTGCCTCAACCTCCAGCCGAGCGAGCAGATGGACCACGCCCGTTTCGGCACCGGCGACTGGCTGCCGTACTGCGGGTGCTGCCCACTGCCGGAGCTGGCGAACACCTTCGAGCGCTGCGGGATCCCATTCCGCTCGATCTCCGGTCACCTCGCCGACGAGCGCGCCTGGGCGCGCGTCGACCGGCTGGTGCGCGCCACGGCGGTGGTCAAGGCGCTGCGCGCGGGCCGTCACGGCCTGATGGGCCACCTCTACCCCGGGATGTACGACGTCTCCACCGACCTCACCCTGGTGCCGGCGATGCTTGGCGGCCACGTCGAGGTGCTCGAGCTCGACGACCTGCGCGTACGCGTCGAGGCGGTCGGAGAGGGCGAGCTCAAGGCCAAGCTCGACGAAGCGCGGGAGGTCTTCGGGCTCGACGCCTCGGTGAACGAGCACGACCTCGCCTGGGCGGCGCGGGTCTCCTGTGGGCTCGACGCGCTGGTCGGCGACTTCGACCTCGACTCCCTCGCCTACTACCACCGCGGCCTCGACGGCGAGCTGCACGAGCGCATCGCCGCGGGGATGATCCTCGGCGCCTCGCTGCTCACTGCACGCCACGTGCCGGCGTGCGGGGAGTACGAGCTGCGCACCTCGATCGCCATGCTCGTCCTCGACCGCCTCGGCGCCGGCGGCTCGTTCACCGAGATGCAGGCGTTGAACTTCGCCGACAACGTCGTCGAGATGGGCCACGACGGGCCGGCGCACCTGGCGATCAGCGAGGGCAGGCCGTTGCTGCGCGGGCTCGGCGTCTTCCACGGCAAGCGCGGCGACGGTGTCTCGGTCGAGTTCGACGTGCGCCACGGGCCGGTCACCGCCTTCGGGATCACCCAGCTGCGCGACGGGCGGCTGCGCTTCGTCGTCTCCGAGGGCGAGGTCGTCGGCGGCCCGCTGTTGCAGATCGGCAATACGACGAGCCGAGTCGACTTCGGCTGCGACCCGGGCGAGTGGTGTGACGCCTGGTCGGCGAGCTCGGTCGCGCATCACTGGGCGCTCGGGATCGGGCATCGCGCCGCCGAGCTGCGCGCCGTGGCGGAGCTGCTCGGCGTCGAGCTGGTCGAGGTCCGCCGCTGACGGCGGCCCGGGGTGCCCGCCGGGATCGCCTAGGGGGCCGGTTCGCGGCGGGCAGCCCGCCTTGTCGCGCCACGCGACGGCGGGCGGCCGTCGAGCCTGCGCACCGCGGCCGGCGGGGTCGGCCGGCGGCGGACCGGGCGGCTCGAAGCCCGCTCGACGAGCTCGGGCTCGAAGACCACCCGGCGGTGGCGGTGCTGGGCGTCGCTCGTCTCGTCGAGCAGCAGCTGGGCGGCGCGGTAACCGAGCTGGTAGCGCGGCTGGCGCACCGACGAGAGCGGGACGGCGGCCGCCCCGGCGAACTCGATGTCGTCGTAACCGACGATCGCGAGGTCCCCGGGCACCTTGGCGCCGGCTTGGGTGAGCTCCTGCAACAGACCGAGCGCCAAGAGGTCGTTGACGCAGAAGGCGGCGGTCGGCCGCTGCGAGGAGCTCATCGCCAGCAGCCTCTGGCCGGCCTGGCGCCCGCCGGCGACGTTGAGCGCCGCGACGGGCACGAGCTCGAGCGTCGCACCCTCGCCGGTCCTTGCCATCGCCTCCTGGGCGCCGCGCAGCCGCTCGACGACCTGGTGCTCGCGGTGGTCGACCCCGACGAAGGCGATGCGGCGGTGACCGCGCTGCAGCAGGTGCCCCACGGCAGCGGCGCCGCCGCGCACGTCGTCGACGGAGACCGAGCACCCGAGCGCTTGCGAGGTCGACGCGTCGACGAGCACGACGGGGATCCCTTGCTGGCGCAGCGCCTCCGAGCGGCGCGGCGCGCCGCCAACCGGCACGATCAGGACGCCTTGCACCCGCTGCTCGGCGAGCACCGTCAGGTAGCGCCGCTCTTTGGCGCGGTCACCGTCGCTGTTGCACAGGATGACGGCGCAGCCGGCGTCGTTGGCAGCATCCTCGACGCCGCGGGCGAGATCGGTGAAGAACGGGTTGGCCACGTCGAGCACGACGAGCCCGATGGTGCGGCTGCGGCCGGCGCGCAGCTGGCGTGCCGACTCGTTGCGCACGAAGCCGAGCGAGGCGATCGCCGCCTCGACGCGCTCGCGCGTCGGCGGGGCGACGCGGTGAGCCCTGTTGAGGACGTTCGAGACGGTGCCGATGGAGACGCCGGCCATCGTCGCCACCTCGCGAATGCTCACCCGTTGCGCCATGGCGAGGATTCTTTCATCCGCCGGAGTGCTGAAACGGTACGGTTCGCGCATCAGGTTCGAGCGGGCAAGGATCGGGGGGCACGATGCACAGCACGCCGACCGAGGAGGAGCGCCGGCGGTACGAGGCGGACGGCTTCCTCGTCGTCGACGAGTTCCTGAGCGAGAGCGAGCTCGAGCGCTGGCGCGAGGCCGTCGACGACGCGGTGGCAAGGCGCGGCGACCAGCGTTTCGCTCATCCCGACGACGAGGCCGGCGCCATCGCCAGCCGCAGCGCGTCGCAGGAGGATCAGGCGTACTACGACCGGGTGTTCACCCAGCGAGTCAACCTGTGGCAGACCCACGACGCCGTGCGGGCGCTGATGCTCACCCCCGAGCTCGGAGCGTTCGCCGGGCGCGTGGCGGGCGTCGAGGGGCTGCGCATCTGGCACGACCAGGCGCTCGTCAAGGGCCCCTACGCCAACCCGACCTCCTACCACCTCGACGTGCCGTACTGGTCGTTCACCTCACCCGACGCGATCACCATCTGGGTCGCGCTCGACGACGCGACGCTTTCGAACGGCTGTCTCTACTACGTGCCGGGGAGCCACCAGGCGCGCAAGTACGACAACGTCCCGATCGGCAGGGAGATCGGCGCGATCTTCGACGTCTACCCGGAGTGGCGCGACGTCGCGGCGCGGGCGTGCCCGGTCCCCGCCGGCGGAGCGCTCCTGCACAACGGCCTCACCTTCCACGGCGCCGGGGCGAACATGACCCCGGGACGCCGTCGGGCGATGACGTGCGCCTACATGCCCGACGGCTGCACCTTCAACGGCCAGGCGAACGTGCTCCCGCCGTCGTACCTCGCCACCTTGAGCGTGGGCGACGTGCTCGACAACGAGGCGCAGAACCCGCTCGTCTACCGGCGCGTCCGGGCATGCACGCCTTGACCGGTGCCGGCGCAGCCGGGTACGGTCGAAAAAACGATTCAATCCGAGCGGTCCGGCGGGGTCGCTCCGAGCGGTCCTGCGGGACCGGCGAGGGGGCAGAGACGCGGTGAGCCAGGACTCGAACCTCGTCGCGCGCGACCTCGTCTGCGCGCGACCGGCACGAGCCGCTCGCCGTCGACCCGGCGCGCGTCAGCTTCGGCTGGCGGCTCGAGGGCAGCGGCGTGACGGCGCGCCAGCGCGCCTACCGCGTCCTCGTGGCGGCGAGCGAGGACGACCTCGCCCGCGAGGAGGGACCGGTCTGGGACAGCGGCCGGCGCGACGGCGACCGCACGAGCGCCGTGGCCTACGAGGGTCGCCCGCTGAAGGGCGGCGAGCGGCTGTGCTGGAAGGTGCGGGCTTTTGACGGCAGTGGAGCCCCGGGGCCCTGGAGCGCGACGGCGCGTTTCGGCGTCGCGCCGGCACGGGGGGACTTCGAGGGCTGTCTCATCGGGCTCGGAGCCGATCACGGCTCGGTCGCGCCGCCGGAGTCGACGGGGCCGGTCGACGCCGTGGAATTGGCGATGTCGCCGCCTCCGTACCTGCGCCGGCGCTTCGTCCTCGACGCCCCGGTGCGCTCGGCAGTGCTGCACGCGACGGCCCTCGGCACGTACCGCATCTTCGTCAACGGCGCGGCCGTCTCCGACGGCGTGCTCGCCCCGGGCTGGTCCGACTACCGTCGCCGTTTGCTCTTCCAGAGCTACGACGTCGCCGCCCTGCTCGTCGCCGGCGAGAACACGATCGCCGCCGTGGTCGCCGACGGCTGGGCGTGCGGCTTCTACGGCATGGACGCCAAGCACGCCGGCGGTCACTACGCCCGCGAGCCGCAGCTGCTCGTCCAGCTCGTCGCCGAGCTCGCCGACGGCAGCGTGGCGCGCCTGGCGACGGACGCGCAGTGGGAGAGCGCGAGGGGTGCGATCGCGTACGCCGACCTGCTGATGGGGGAGTCGGTCGACCTTCGGCGACAGCCGCCGGGTTGGCCGCTCGGCGACACGGGCACGGCCGCCCCGGGCGCCGTCGGCACATGGCGTCCCGCCTCGGTACGTGCCCTGCCCGACGCGGCGCTCGTTGCCGATCCCGGCCCGCCGATCCGGATCACGGAGCTCGTGCCCGCAGCCAGCGTCGCGCCGCGCTCGGGCGGGAGGTGGCTCGTCGACTTCGGACAGAACCTCGCCGGCTGGGTGCGCCTGCACGTCGAGGAGCCCGCCGGCACGGAGGTGACCGTCCGCCATGGCGAGGTGCTGTCCGGCGAAGGCGAGCTCTACCTCGACAACCTCCGCACGGCGCGTGCCACCGACCGCTACGTCCTCGCCGGCGGTCCGGCGGACCTCGAGCCGGCGCACACCTTCCACGGCTTCCGCTACGCCGAGGTGTCGGGACTGAGCCGCGAGCTAGCCAGTGGCGACGCTGTCGCATGCGTTGTGCACTCCGACGTCCCTGCGACGGGGTCATTCGAGTGCTCGGACGCCTCGCTCAACCGGCTGTACGCCAACATCGACTGGGGCCAGCGCGCCAACTTCATCAGCATCCCGACGGACTGCCCCCAGCGCGACGAGCGGCTCGGCTGGATGGGCGACGCTCAGGTCTTCTGCCGCACGGCCGCCTACAACCGCGACGTCGCAGCCTTCTTCTCGAAATGGCTCGACGACGTGCAGGACGCCCAGCTGCCCTCGGGGGCCTTTGTCGACGTCGCACCGGCTCTCGGTTTCGACTGGCCGGGCGCTCCGGCGTGGTCCGACGCCGGCGTGATCGTCCCCTGGACGCTCTACACGATGTACGGCGACCCCGCCTTCATCGAGCGACATTTCGCCGCGATGTGCGCGTTCGTCGACTTCCTCGAGCGCGAGAACCCGAACCACCTGCGAGAGCACAGCCTGGGCAACAACTACGGCGACTGGCTGGCGCCGAAGGGCGACCACACGCCCCGCGAGCTGCTCGCCACGGCCTACTGGTACCACGACTGCGCCCTCATGGAGCAGATGGCTCGGGTGATCGGGCGAGAGGCGGAGGCGTTGCGCTTCCGCCGCCTCGCCGAGGACGTGGGGGCGGCGTTCCGCGCCGCGTTCGTGTCCGGCGACGGCCGCGTCGCCTCCGGCACCCAGACGGCGTACGCGCTCGCCCTGCACGTCGGCGTGCTGCCGGCGGCGCTGCGCGAGCAGGCCGGCGCCTGCCTCGTCGAGGCGATCGAAGCCGAGGGCGACCACATCTCGACCGGGTTCGTCGGCGTGGGCTGCCTGCTCCCCGTGCTCAGCTCGCACGGCTACACCGACGTCGCCTACCGGCTGCTCGAGCAGCGGTCGTACCCCTCGTGGCTGTACACGCTCGACCGCGGCGCCACGACGATCTGGGAGCGATGGGACGGATGGACCGAGGACGCCGGATTCCAGTCGCCGCAGATGAACTCCTTCAACCACTACTCGCTCGGATCGGTCGGGGAGTGGCTGTACCGCTTCGTGCTCGGGATCGAGCAAGCGCCGGGCTCTGCCGGCTTCGAGCGCGTCGTGCTGCGCCCGCACCCGGGCGGATCGCTGCGGTCCGCCCGCGGTGCCTACCGGTCCGTGCGCGGCCGCATCGCCGTGGAGTGGCGGCGGTCCCAGGGACGCTTCGAGCTCGAGGTGGAGGTGCCGGCGAACGTGGCGGCGACCGTGCACGTCGCGTCGTCGGACCCCGGCGCGGTGCGCGGCGCGGACGGGCGCGGCCCCGACTCGATCGGCGTGTTCCCCGGCGCGCGCGGAGGCGACGAGGCCGTCTTCGACGTTGTCCCCGGCCGTCATGATTTCACCGGCCCCGTCCTCGGCGCGTAGCGCGAATTGAGGGCGATGAGCGCGCCCCGCAGCCGCTGCGGCGCCGCGGTGCGCGTCGCCGCCGTCGACCTCGGCGCGTCGAGCGGGCGGGTCCATCTCGCCCGCGTCGGCGAGGACACCCTGGAGCTCGTGGAGGCAGGGCGCTTCTGGAACGGCCCGGTCGAGCTCTCCGGCCGCCTGTACTGGGACTTCCTGCACCTGTGGCGCAACGCCCTCGCGGGCGTCGCCGCGGCGGACCGAGCCGCGGGCGGCCTCGACGGCGTCGGAGTCGACTCCTGGGCCGTGGACTACGGCCTGCTCGACGGCGCCGGGCACCTGCGCTCCAATCCCGTGCACCACCGCGACGCCGCGCACCGCCGCGGCGATCACCGCGGTGCACGCCCGGCTCGGCGAGGCCGAGCTCTTCGAGCGCTGCGGCATCGCCTTCCAGCCCTTCAACACCATCTACCAGCTCGTCGCCGACGCCGGCGAGGGCGCGCTCATGGGCGTCCGCTGCGCGCTGCTCATCCCCGACCTGATCGGCTTCTTCCTCACCGGGGTCGCCGGGTGCGAGCTCACCAACGCCTCGACCACCGGGCTGCTGCGAGCCGACGGGACGGGGTTCGACGAGGACTTGCTCACCTCGGTCGGCCTGCCGCCCGGGATCCTCGCGCCACTCCTGCCGCCGGGGAGCCTGCTCGGGCCGTTGCTCCCCGAGGTCGCCGCGGCCCACGGAATCGACCCCGGCGTGATGGCGACCGCCGTGGCGACCCACGACACGGCTTCGGCGGTGGTGGCGCTGCCGACCAGCGGGGGCGGCGTCGCGTACATCTCGAGCGGCACGTGGTCCCTCGTCGGCGTCGAGCTCGACGCGCCTGTGCTCTCGGCCGCCGCTCGTGAGGCGGGCTTCACCAACGAGCGGGGCCTCGACGGTACGACGCGCTTCCTGCGCAACGTGATGGGTCTGTGGCTCCTGTCGGAGTCCCGGCGTGCGTTCGAGCGCGCCGGGAAGCGGGTCGAGCTCCACGAGCTCCTCGCGGCGGCGGCGGCCGCCGAGCCGCTGCGCAGCGTCGTCGACGCCGACGACGACCGCTTCCTTGCGCCGGGCGACCTGCCGGCGCGACTTCGCGCGCTGTGCGCCGAGCGCGGCGAGCCCGTCCCGGAGTCGCCGGCGCAGCTGGCGCGCTGCATCCTCGACAGCCTGGCGCTGGCCTACCGCACGGCGGTGCGCGCCGCCGCGGCGCTCGGCGCTGTCGACGTGCGCGCCGTGCATCTCGTGGGAGGGGGCGTGCACAACGAGCTGCTGTGCCAGCTCACCGCCGACGCCTGTGGGCTGCCGGTGGTCGCCGGACCGGTCGAGGCGGCGGCGATCGGCAACGCCCTCGTGCAGGCCCGCGCCCTCGGTGCCCTGCCCGGCGGCCTCCCGGAGCTGCGCAAGCTCGTCGCCGAGCACGTGCCCCTGCGTCGTTACGAGCCCGACCCGGCGGCGACGTCACGGTTCGGGCGCGCCGAGGCGCGGGTTACCGTGGCGCCGAGCCGTGGAACTCCCCCCTGACCGACGACGCCTTGCCCGCAACTCCCTCGCCATCGGCGCGGCGACGGGCGCCTACGGCCTGTCCTTCGGCGCGCTCGGCACAGCGGCGCACCTGAGCGTTGCCAAGACCTGCGTCCTCTCGCTGGTCCTCTTCAGCGGGGCGTCGCAGTTCGCCTACGTCGGCTCGCTCGCCCACCCCGCGGCGGCCACGCTCTCGTCGCTCCTGCTCGGTCTGCGCAACGGGATGTACTCGCTGCGTACCCGCAGCATCCTCTCGCTGCACGGCCTGCGACGGCTGCTCGCCGCGCAGTGGACGATCGACGAGACGACGGCGATGGCGACGGCGCAACGCGATCCCTCGGCAGCCCGTTTCGCCTTCTGGTCGACGGGGCTGTCGGTGTACGTGCTGTGGAACCTGGCGACCTTCGCCGGCGCCCTCGGCGCATCCCGCCTCGGCAGCCCGCAGCGACTCGGCCTCGACGCGGCCGAGCCCGCCGCGTTCCTCGCCCTGCTCGCCCCGCGCCTGTCCGACCGGCGGTCCGTCGCGGTCGCGCTCGCCGGCGCGGCCGTGTCGCTGGCGCTCGCCCCGGTGAGCCCCGCCGGCATCCCGATCGTTGCCGCCGCAGCGGTCGCCGTCGTCGCCGGTGCGTGGGTGCTGCCCCGGGTGGGCGCGACATGAGCTGGGGATGGGTGCTGGCAGTGTCGGCGGCCTGTTTCGCCGTGAAGGCCGCCGGTTACGTGGTCCCCTCCGGGTGGGTCGACCGGGCGGTCGTCACGCGGGTGGCGCTGCTGCTGCCGGTGAGCCTGCTCGCTGCCCTCGCCGCCCTCGACACGGTGACGGCCGGTTCGCACCTCGTCATCGACGCCCGGCTGCCGGCGATGGCGGTGGCCGGCGTGGCGGTGTGGCGCCGGGCGCCGTTCATCGTCGTCGTCGTGCTCGCCGCGCTGACCGCGGCGCTGGTTCGCCTCGCCTGATCGCGATCCGGCTGCCGGCTTCGCCGGCTCAGGTGAGGTCGGCGGGGGAGGCGTTGGCGCCGCAGACGATCACGGCGACGCGCTCGCCGGCTGCCGGGCGGTACGCGTCGCAGGTCAGCGCTGCGTAGGCCGTCGCGCCGCCCGGCTCGGCGGCGAGGCGGACCCGGTCCCACAATGCCCGGCGCGCCTCGAGGACGGCATCGCCGGGGACGACGAGCGAGCCGGCGACGTGCCCGTTGGCCACCTCGGCCCAGGCGAGCGCGCCGAGACGGCGGGCGCCGAGCGAGTCGGAGGCGACGCCGCCGGTCTCGACGTCGACCGGGGCGCCCGCGGCGATCGCCCTGGCGAGGGTCGGGCACCCGTCGGGCTCGACGCCGATGACCCGCACGGAGCCGGCGTAGAAGGAGGCGATGCCGGCGATCAGGCCTCCGCCGCCCACGGCGACGAGCACCGTGTCGACCTCGGGCAGCTCGAGCGCCACGGTGCCGGCGCCGGCGACGACCTCGGGTTGGTCGTAGGCGTGCACGACGAGCGCCCCGGTTGCGGCCGCTGCCGCGAGGCTCGCCTCGAGCGCCTCGGCGTAGCGGTCGCCGGCGTGGTGCACCACGGCGCCGTACTCCTCGATGCGCTCGGACTTGAGCGCCGGCGTGCCGTGCGGGACGAAGATCTCGGCGCGCACCGAGAGGGCGCGTGCGGCGTAGGCGACCGCCAGGCCGGCGTTGCCGCCCGAGGCGGCGACCACGCCGGCCGACGGGAGCTCGGCCGAGAGGAGACGATTGAACATCCCTCTCGGCTTGAACGACCCGGTGACCTGCAGCAGCTCGAGCTTGAGGAGCAGCCCCGGCTCGAGCTCGAGCATCGGCGTGCTCCGCACGTACGGGGCGATGCGGCCGGCGGCGCACCGGACGGCCTCCGGCCCCGTGGCGGCCGGAAACCCTCCGACCGTCCGCGGTCCGCCGCCGGGCGTCGTCGCGGTCGTCCGCTGTCCCATCACGCTCCGAGTGTGCTCGATCGGGCCGACCCGCGCGCGCCAACGTGCCGACGGGGCTGGCGCGCGCGCCGCACAGCGCTCGACCGCAGCCGCACCGCCGGGCTTTTACAAGACCCCTCTTGACAAGAGTTCTTGCCACAGGCACTCTTGTGGCAAGAGACGTTGTGACTGACAGTCGAGGCCGTGGGCGGGAGGACGACGATGACGCACCCGATGCTGTTGGAAGCGCTCGCAGCGGAGCGGGCCGCCGAGATGCGCCGGTCGCTGGCGGCCGGTCAGCTGGCCGGTCGCGACGCCCCCGGGCGCGCTCGTCGCCGCTCGCGTCGGGTCGGTCGTGCCGGACGCGTGCGCCAGCCCGTCGGGTGGCTGCTCGTCGATGTCGGTTTGCGGCTCGCCGCCCCGCCCCGCCCCGCCGCCGGCGCGGCGCGCCCGGTGCCCTCGAGGTGAGCCCCTCCCGCCGGCAACCACGCTCCGGCCCACCGGGTGAGCCCGGTCGGTCGCGCGAGCCCATGGAAGTCGCCTCGGACGCGCCGCCGAGCGGGGACGACCTCGTCGCCGGCAGCAGCGTGCCTCGCGAGCTCACCGACCCGCAGGCGATGCGCGCCCTCGCCCACCCGACGCGCCTCGCCCTGCTCGAGGCACTCCTGCGGGAGGGACCACTCACGGCGACCCAGGCGGCCACCCTGCTCGACGACAGCCCTGGGAACCTCTCCTGGCACTTCCAGACCCTTGCCAAGTACGGCTTCGTCGAGGAGACGGGCACGGGGCGGGGGAGGAGCCGGCCGTGGCGCCTGGCCTCGATCGGCCACCGCTTCTCGACCACCAGCGCCAGCCCGCCCGGTGTCGCCGCGGCGGGCGAGGTGCTGCAGAGCGTCGTCTACGAGCAGAGCTACGAGCGCGTGCGTGCGTGGCGGTCGGCTCGGGCCTCGTTCGATCCTCCCTGGGAGGACTCCGCCTTCGTGACCCAGACGATCACCTACCTCACGCCCGCCGAGCTCGACGAGCTCGGGGACGAGGTGTCGGCGCTCTTCCACCGCTACATGGAGCGAACCCTGCACCGCTCACGCCGGCCGCCCGGCTCGGCCCCCGTCCAGCTGCTTGCCTTCGGCCACCCGCTCGTGCCGAACCCCTCGGGCAACTGAGGGCGTCGACGGGACGCGACCGTCTCCTCAGCCGGCACGCACCGGCCGCCCGGGCAGCGCCCCGGGGACGATCTCGCCGTCTCGAACCACGAAGGTGCCGGCGACGAGCACGTGCTCGATGCCGGCCGATGGCCGCGTCGTGTCCTCGAAGCTCGCCCGCTCGGCGACCTCCTCGGGGTCGAGCACGAGGATGTCCGCATCGCAACCCGGCTGGACGCGCCCCTTGAGTCGCATCCCCGCCACGGCCGTCTCGAGCAGCCGGGCCGGGAGCAAGCTGCAGCGGGCGACGGCTTCGGGCAGGCTCATCCAGGATCGCTCGCGGGCGAGGCGCAACATGCGGGCGAAGCACCCGGCGCTGCGCGGGTGGGTGACGCCCCCTGCCGGCAGCGGCCAGGCATACGGGTCCGGGGCCGCCTCCGGCCACCACAGCGGGATGGCGTCGCTCGCGATCACGGTCCCGGGAGCGGTGATCGCCCGTTCGACGAAGGCGAACTCGGAGGGGTCGTCCTCGCGAAGCGACTCGACGAAGGCGAGCCCGCCGGGGTCTCGCCGGCGCAGCTCGGTCAGCTCGGCCTCGTCGGCGACGCGACGGCCGGTGGGCACGTAACGGATCGAGGCCGGCGTGAGGCCGCGCTGGGCGAGGCGCTCCGGGGCAAGGAACCCGGCGCCGATGCCGGTCATCCCCGTGCCGTACGGGTACGCCTCGCTGCTCACGGTGGCTCCTTCGGCGCGCGCCCGCTCGACGAGCCCGAGGACACGCTCGATGTGCCGGGTGGAGGTGCTGTTGACGTGGCAGTAATGCATGTGTGCGCCCGTCTCGCCAGCCGCCCGGACGATCTCGCTCGCTCCGTCGACGACGCCGGCCGGGTCGACCTCGACGAGCTCGCGGCTATGGGTGAACGTGGGCCGGCCGGCGTGCGCCGCGGCACGGGCCACCTCGAGGTACTCCGCGGCCCCGGTCGCCGGGGCGTAGCCGACCAGCACCCCGATGCCGAGCGCGCCCTCGGCGAGCTCGTCCTCGAGCAGCGCGACGATGCGCTCGACCTCGCGGGGTGCGGCGGCACGCTGCCAGGCGGGGTCGGCGATGTGGCGCAGGAAAGCCGGTAGCGAGCCGGAGCGCTCCTCGCCGGCGAGCACCGACATCCGGGCGAGCGCCCACGAGGCCGAGAAGCCGTAGTTCACCGGGCGTCCCTCGGCCGCCGCGCGCGCGTACGCGGCTCGCACTGGTAGCGCCCCGGCCTCGAGCTCGAGGGCCGTCGTCACGCCGTCGAGCGCCTGCAGCCGCTGCTCGGCGATGCCCTGCCCGTGGCTGTGCAGGTCGACGAAGCCGGGGCAGACGACGTGCCCGCTGACGTCGAGCACGACGCCGCCGCGCATGGGGCCGGCGCCGACGGCGACGATGCGGTCACCCGTCACGGCGACGTCGACGATCTTGTCGGCGCCCGTCTCCGGGTCCACCACGCGGCCCCCGGCGAGGACGAGGTCATGCTCGATCACGACCCGCACCATGCCGTGTCGTCGGCCCCGCCCGCAACACCGCTGCACCGGCCGAGGTCCGTGTAGCGTCTCGCTGACGTGACGGCCGAGCTGCGTGATCGGCTCGCGGGCGCTCCGATCTCCTGGGGCGTGTGCGAGGTGCCGGGATGGGGGGCGCTGCTGCCTGTCGAGCGTGTGCTCGGCGACATGCGCCGCCTCGGTCTGCGCGGCGACCGAGCTCGGCCCGGTCGGCTGGCTCGGCGGCGAGCCGGCGGAGGTCTCGGCGACCCTCGAACGCTTCGGGTTGCGCGCCGTCGGCGGGTTCGTGCCACTCGCCCTGCATGGCAGCGACCTCCACGCCAAGGCCGAGGCCGACGCCCTGCGGGCCGCGGAATTGCTGCACGGCGCGGGAGCGGAGTTCTTCGTGACGGCGCTCGTCGTCGACGACGCCTGGTCGCCGCCGTTCCCCCTCGAGCCGGCGCAGTGGCGGGATCTCGACGCCGGGTTGCGCCTCGTGGACGAGCTGTGCGCCGCGCACGGGCTGCGCCAGGTGCTTCATCCGCACGTCGGCACGCTCGTCGAGGACAAGGACGACGTAGGCCGTGCGCTCGACGTGCTCGACGTCGCCTGGGTGCTCGATACCGGGCACCTGGCGATCGGCGGCCTCGACCCGACGGCCTTCGCCGTCGAGCACGGCGAGCGCGTCGCGCTGGTCCACCTGAAAGACGTCGACACCGCCCTCGCCCGCGCCGTGCGGGCGCACGAGCTCGACCTGGGCCAGGCGACGCGAGCCGGGCTGTTCCGGCCTCTCGGCCAAGGGGAGGTCGACGTCGCCGGGACCGTGTCGGCCCTCGAGCATGGCGGCTACGCAGGCTGGTACGTCTTCGAGCAGGACGTGGCGATCAGCTACGAGGGGTTGGCGGCGGCGCATCCCGATCAGGATGTGCAGGCGAGCATCCGCTTCCTCGAGTCCGTCGTGGCGCGCTCGACGCCTGGCGGCGCACGACCCCCTGCGCCCGAATCTCGCGTGCCCGAGTCTCCCGTGCCCGAACCCCCCCTGCCCGGCCTCGCCGAGTCCGACCCCGCCGAGCGAGCGGACGAGCTCGGCGTCGCCGTGATCGGCGTCGGGCGGATCGGCCGGATGCACGCCGGGATCCTCGCTCGCCAGCTGCCGGGAGCCCGCCTGGCGGCGGTGGTCGACGTCTCCGCCGTGCTCGCCGCAAAGGTCGGTGGCGAGCTGGGCGTGCCGGCGCGGAGGTCCGAGGAGGTGCTCGCCGACGCGGCCGTCGACATCGTCGCCGTGTGCAGCTCCACCGACACCCACGTCGAGCTGATCGTCGCCGCAGCGCAGGCGGGCAAAGCGATCTTCTGCGAGAAGCCGGTCTCGCTGGATCTCTCGAGCGTCGACCGTGCTCTCGACGCCGTGCGTCGCGCCGGCGTGCCGCTGATGGTCGGCTTCAACCGCCGCTTCGACCCCGCGCACGCCGCGGTGCACGACGCGGTGGCCCGTGGGGAGGTCGGCGAGCCGCACCTGGCGCGCATTTCGAGCCGTGACCCGGCGCCGCCGCCACTCTCCTACGTGCAGGTCTCGGGCGGCATCTTCCTCGACATGACGATCCACGACTTCGACATGGCGCGCTACCTCACCGGCAGCGAGGTCGTCGAGGTGTACGCCGAGGGCCTCGTGCGCATCGAGCCGGACTTCGCCGGGGCGGGGGACGTGGACACCGCGGTGGTCGTGTTGCGCCACGAGAACGGCTGTCTCACGACGATCGACAACAGCCGCCGTGCCGTCTACGGCTACGACCAGCGCGTCGAGGTCTTCGGGTCGCTCGGCATGGCTGCCTCGGAGAACGCCCCGGCGCACAGCGCGTCCGTGCGCACGGCCTCGGGTACGGCGACGCCGGCGCTGCCCTACTTCTTCCTCGAGCGATACGCCGCGTCGTACCGGCGCGAGTGGGAGGCCGTCGTGGAGGCGGTCCGGGCGGGGACGGCTCCCCCGGTCAGCGGTGAGGACGGTCGTGCCGCGCTCGTCATCGGCTTGGCGGCGTGGCGATCGCTTCGCGAGCACCGACCCGTGGCGGTCAGCGAGGTCGAGGCACCTGGCTCCTGAGCGCCTCGAGCCGGATCACGGCGCCGGCGGCCCGAGCTCCTCGATCGCCCGGGCAGCCCGCTCGAGGCGCTCTGCGGCGGCGGCGGCGTGCTGCTCCGCCGAGCGCAACGTGGCGTGCGCATCGCGCCGCCGGCGACCCGCCTCGGCTGCTGCCCGCCGCGCCGTGTCGAGATGCTCCTCGATCTCCTCGACCTCCTGCCGCGCCCGCTCGTCCTCGGCGTCGGCGCGCTCGGCGTCGCCGCTCGCCCTGTCGAGCTCGCTGCGCCGCCGGGCGAGCTCGGCGCCGGCCTCGTCCCGCTGCTGCTCGGCCGCCTTCCGCCGGGCGCGCTGGCGCTCGCCGGCGCGCTCGGCCCCGGTCTCGGAGCGGGACGCTTCGCCGTTGCGCCGGCCGGATCGGTCGCCCGAGCCTCCGCCGCCGCCACGGCCCTCGGCGGCGCGCCGACCGCCGGCAGGCATGGCTGCGGCGCCCCCGGGTGCGGCCTCGGGGGGCTCGCCGGCCTGCACCGCCGCGCCGAAGCCGACGTGGTGCAGCGCCGCGGTGAGCTGCCCGGCGCGCACCTCATCTGCCGCCCCGGCGCCGGCGAGCGCGGCGTCGAGGGTCTGGCCGACCTCGCCGACGACCTGGTCGCTGAGCGGGTGGCCTCGGTCGTTCGCCAGGCGGCGAATCTCGCCCAGGATGGCCGACACCACGTCGCGCCGATGCGCCGCAAGGGCGCGCAGCTCGCCGGCATCAAGGGACTCCTGCGCGGCGCGAAGCTGCTCGCCGAGGTCGAGCAGCGCGGCGAGCTCGTCGACGCGCTCGCGAGCGAACTGGTTGAGAGCCCACGCCGCCAGGCTCGGGCGGCGTAGCGCGTGGATGCGCTCGGCGAGGGCGCGGTCCTCGCCGCGGGCCTCACGGGCCAGGCGGTCGCGCTCGGCTGTGAACTCCTGAGGCGGGAGGGAGTAGAGCTGCCGGGCGGCGTCGTCGAGGTCCATCGCGGTGACCTTTCCCCTCACAACGGTGGCAGCTGCGCCGGGTGCAGGTGGATCCAGCTACCGGGCACGCTCTGCGCGCACCGATGCAGCTCCGGCTCTGGCACGACGGCCACGACCGGGTAGCCGCCCGTCCATGGGTGGTCGGCGAGGAAGAGCACCGGCTGACCATCGGGAGGAACCTGCACTGCTCCGGCGACGAGGCCTTCGCTCGGCAACTCGCTGCGCCGGCGCAGCGCCAGCGCAGGCCCGCTGAGGCGCAACGCGACGCGGTTGCTGTCCGCGGTCACCAGCCAGCGTGCCGAGGCGAGCAGCATCAGCGTCTCCTCGTCGAGCTCGTCGTCGCGCGGGCCGAGCAGGCACGGGAGGTGCAGCTCCGGCGGCGGTTGTGAGTGGGGCACTGCGTCGGCGTCGACCGGCGCGGCGTGGGCGTCGTCGAGCGGCAGCACGTCGCCGCGGCGCAGCGGCGGCGGACCGATCCCGGCGAGCAGGTCGGTCGAGCGGCTGCCGAGCAACGGCGCCACCTCGATGCCGCCACTCAGCGCGACGAAGCAGCGCAGGCCCGCACTCGCCCGGCCGACGTCGAGCAGGTGCCCCGCGTCGACGGTCAGCCGGCGCCCCCAGGCTGCGTCGCGGTGGTCGAGGTGGACCGGCGCGGCTGCGCCGGTGACGGCCACGTTGCGACGATCCGAGGTGAGGAAGGCGACGCCGTCGAAGGTCGTCTCGAGCACGGCGGCGTGCTCGGGGTTACCGACCAGGCGGTTGGCGAGTCGCATCGCTCCCGGGTCGAGCGCTCCGCCGCGTGGCACCGCGAGGTGGGCGAAGCCGCGCCGTCCGAGGTCCTGCACCGTCGTGAGGACGCCGGGGCGCACGATGCTCACCGTGCCAGTCACGAGGTGGTGCTCACCGGTCGAGGGGGACGAACACGACGACGTCGCCCGGCGCGAGCAACGCGGGCGGTGTACGCGTCGCGTCCCACATCTCCGCCTCGGTCCGCCCGATCAGCCGCCATCCGCCGGGGGAGGGCCGTGGATAGATCCCGGTGAACTCGTCGGCGAGTGCCACGGACCCGCGCGGCACGGCCGTGCGCGGGCGCTCGAGGCGCGGCACCCGACGCTCGTCGGGGAGTCCGGCGATGTAGGCGAACCCGGGCGAGAAGCCGATGAACGCGACCTCGTGCCGCCACCCGGTATGCAGCTCGACCGCTTCAGCGGGGCTCACCCCCCAGAGGCGGGCGACCTCGGGCAGGTCGGGACCGTCGTAGACCACGGGGAGGCGCACCTCCCGGCCGCCGCCGCTCGCAGCCTCCGCCGCCGGCGGCTGCCAGGCGCGCAGCTCCTGCGCCAGCGAAGCGCAGTCGTCGACGTCGGCGAAGAGGATCGTGCGTGCCGCGGCGACGATCTCGATGCCGGCGGGGAGTGCGCCGGCGGCCTGCATGCGGCGCGCCTCGTGCTCGTAGGCGCGCACAGCGGCGAGCGACGGCAGCTCGACGAGCACCGCCCGTGGCCCGGCGCGACGCAGCCGCGGCGGCCGGGGAACAGGCGGCTCGGGAGGGTCAGCCGGCGACTGCTCGTCGTGGATCCTCTACGGTATCGCTCGCCAGTGATCTCGATCGATCTCAACTGCGACCTCGGCGAAGGCTTCGGTCCGTGGAAGATGGGCGACGACGCGGCGCTGCTCGGCATCGTGACGAGCGCCAGCGTCGCCTGCGGGTTCCACGCGGGCGACCCGCTGACGATGGACCGAACCGTCGCCGCCGCCACGGCCCACGGAGTGCGCATCGGCGCGCACGTCTCCTACCACGACCTGCGTGGCTTCGGCCGCCGGCACGTCGAGGTCGGCGCCGACGAGCTCGCCGCCGACGTGCTCTACCAGATCGGCGCGCTCGACGCGCTGGCGGTCGGCCGCGGCGGACGCGTGTCGTACGTCAAGGCGCACGGCGCGCTGTACAACGAGTCGGCGGCCGAACCCGGACTGGCAGCGACCTTCGTCGCAGCCGTCGCTGCCTACCGAGTCGCGCTGCCGGTGGTCTGCCCGCCCGGCAGCGAGGTGGCCGCTGCGGCGGCAAGGGCGGGGTTGCGGGTCGTTCGCGAGGGGTTCGCCGATCGCAGCTACCAGCGCGACGGCCGGCTCTCGCCGCGTGGACGCGCCGGGGCGGTGATCGCCGACCCCGAGCTCGTGGGCATCCGCGCCGCTCGCCTCGCCGTCGAGGGTCGCGTCGAGGATGCCGACGGTGGCGAGCTGGCGCTCGAGGTCGACACGATCTGTGTGCACGGCGACACGCCAGGCGCCGTGGAGAACGCCCGCTCGGTGCGACGCTGCCTCGAGCAAGCCGGCGTACGTCTCGCGCCCTTCGCCGGCTGACTGCCGTTCGGCGCGCACGACGAGCCGGTCTCGCGCGTGTCCGCCGTCGTCCGGGAGCCGGCGATCCGGGACAGCAGAGGGGTGACCGGCCCGTGCTGAACTGAGGCGGTCGATGAGCTTGACTCTCCCCTTGGGGCAGGCCGCACACTCGTCTCGTCGGGCGTCCGGCCCGACGACAAGGGAGTGGGCGTGGAAGAGGTCAGCATCGGCGAGTTCGCCCGGCGGTCGCGTCTGTCACTGAAGGCGCTCCGCCTCTACGACGAGCTCGGGGTGCTCGTGCCGTCGCGCGTCGATCACGTGTCCGGCTATCGCTACTACGACATCGGTCAACTCGACGCGGCACGCCTCGTCGCGATGTTGCGCCAGCTGCAGGTGCCACTCACGGCGATCAAGGAGCTGCTCGCGTGCGATCCGGCCGATGCGGCGACGCGCATCGCTGCGCACTGGGGCGAGGCCGAAGCGGCACATGACGCACGACGCGATCTCGCCAACTACCTCGTCGACCGACTGAGCGGAAAGAGGTCTGTCATGTACGAGGTCGCGACACGAGAGATGCCCGAGCGGAGCCTGCTCTGCCTAAAGCGCAACGTTGAGGAGCACGGGGAGTGGGCATTTGGCAAGGAGTTCATCGCGATCCTGCGCGAGCGTCCGCTACCGAGGATCGAGGGGCGCGAAGGTGCGGTGTTCTGCATCTGGTGGGGCGAAGTCAACGCCGACAGCGACGGACCGCTCGAGTTCTGCAAGCCGGTTCCGCAAGCAGAGGCACTCGCGCTTGCCGAGCATTACCCCGAACTGACCCTGCGCACCGAGCCCGCGCATCGCGAGGCCTTCGTCGCTTTCGGTCCCTACAGCGCGGAGAACACCATTCAGTTTCAGCTCCTGTCGGAGACGCTGCGCACCTGGGCAATCGAGAACGGCATCGAGCCTGCGGGAGACCTCGGCGTCCGCATGACCTACCTCGTGACCGCACCCGTTACCGAGACGAGCGTGCCCGACTGCGACTTCGCCGTCCCGTTTGCCTGAGCACGAGCGCTCTGTTCACAACGTGCCGTCGGGGAACAGGGCAAACTTGCCTGACACCCGGCACTAGCGCTGCTTTCGGCCCGACACGAGCAGCGCGACGCCGATCGCGGCCATGGCGAGTCCGCCGATGCCGCCGATCATCTCGAGGCGGCGCGGCGAGCGCTCGAACCACGATCGAGCCGCTCCCGCGACGGTCGCCCAGGCGGTGTCCGAGACGACGGCGATGGCTGCGAACATGGCGCCGAGCAGGAGGATCTGCGCTGGCACGTGCCCTTCGGCGCGGCTGGTGAACTGGGGCAGGATGGCGGCGAGGAAGACGACGGTCTTCGGGTTGGTGACCCCGACCGTGAAACCCTGGACCAGGGCCTGTCGGTCCGAGCGAGGGCTGGGCGCGGCTGGCAGCGCCGCGGCGAGCGACCGGCGCCGCAGCAGCGTGCGGACGCCGAGCACGACGAGATACGCGCCGCCGAGGATCACTTGATCGAGGGAGCGAGCGCGTCGAGCAGGACCTTGGAGAGGTAGGTCGCCCACGTGGCGGTGATGTGGTATTCGTTGAAGTAGAGCAGTTAATGGCCGACTACCGGCGTGCAGGTGCTCGAGCACATCCAGGGCAGCACGTCGACGTAGCGGCCGCCGGCCGCCCGGGCGGCGGCGCGCTCAGGGCGTAGTACGGCTGGTTCGGCAGCTTGGCGAGCGGCAGCGAGCAGTCCTGCACCGCGCTCGGGTGGCGCGCCAAGCAGGTCGCACCGTCGTGAGGGTGCCGCGTGTCGGCGCCCGGTCAGCCGGCCGAGACGGATGCCGTGGATCGAACGGCCGAGCGTGTCGTCCGCGACGCCTCCGGTTCGAGGTCGTGATCAGACGTCACGGTGAGACCCAGGCACAGACCATCGTCCAGTCAAGGGTCGCCGGTCCGCTCCATGGGCCGTTGTCCGTGCCCGTAGCGTCCGCGCCCTGCGCCTGTCCGAGGACGATCGTGGCACTCGAAGACCAGCCGCCGGCAGCCGGCTCGAAGGCCAGCGGGACCGCGCCGCTGCCGATCGAAAGCCAAGCATCGCCTGACACGACGTCCCGACCGAGGGTGCAGGAGACCGCGATCTGGCTCGCCCCCTCGGGCCGCGGTTCGGAGCCGCTCGTCTGCTCCACGCCATACAAGCTGGCGGTCGGCACCGAGCCCGCGCCGGTCCCGCTGCCCGCGCCTGCCGGACCCGTCGCCCCGGTGGGCCCGACGACACCGCGGGGGCCGGTTGGGCCGTCCGCACCGGTCGAACCGCGGGGGCCGGTTGGGCCGGTGGCACCGCGGGCGCCGGTTGGGCCGTCCGCGCCGGTGGCACCGCGGGCGCCGGTTGGGCCGTCCGCGCCGGTGGCACCGCGGGCGCCGGTTGGGCCGTCCGCGCCGGTGGCACCGCCTGGGCCGGTTGGGCCGTCCGCGCCCGTCGCTCCCGTGGGGCCGCGCGGCCCGGTCGGACCGACCGGTCCCGTCGAGCCGGTCAGGCCGCTCGCGCCAGTCGGACCGACTGCGCCTGTGGCCCCGGTCGGCCCGAGCAGGCTCGCGCCGGTGTCGACCCAGGACTTGTTCCGGCAGGCGAAGACCTCGCCGCTGCCGTGGGCCGTGTCGAGGTAGCTGTCGCTGGTGCTGCAGTGGCCGCTCGGCCGCCGGACCCCGGTGAGGAAGCTCGCGCCGTTGCTGCCCGCCTGGCCGGTGGCGCCCTGCGTGCCTTGCAGCCCGGTCTGGTTCCAGGTGATGGTGTGGTCGCCGGCCTGGCACGACGGTGTCCCGTTGGTGGTGACGGCGTACAACGTATGCCCGACGTGCGCCACGCAGGCCGAGTACGTCACGCTCGGCGACGAGCCGGCCGCCATGCCTCCGACCGCGAATGCGGCCGCGCCGACGAGGCCCGCTCCGAGCAGGCCGACGAGGAGTCGATGTCCGAACACGATGCGCATCTGCTCCCTGCACCCCTGAGTGACCGATCGTGCAGCCCGGCCGTCGCCGCCGTCCTCGGCGAGGTCGGCACCGCAGCTTCCGTTCCCTGTCCAAGGACGTGTCACGCGGACTTCAGGACAAACGACACGCCGCCGGCCCATGTTGAGGCCGGGCCCGATTTTGGCAGGCGCGGCTCGTGGGCACGAGGCTGCGCGTACGGGAGCCTACGCTCCGGCTGATGCGTTCAGCGAGGAGGTGACATGCGCGCCGCGTGCTCTATGACGCGATCGTGCTCGGCCTCGGCGCGATGGGCAGTGCCGCTGCCGCGCACCTCGCGGGTCGCGGACTTCGCACGCTGGGAGTCGAGCGCTACGGGCCCGCACATGACCGCGGCTCGAGCCATGGCGAGTCGCGGATGATCCGCAAGGCGTACTTCGAGCACCCAGCGTACGTTCCGCTCTTGCAGCGCGCCTACGAGCTGTGGCGCGACCTCGAGCAGGAGACGGGATTGGACCTGCTCACCGTGACGGGTGGTCTGCTCGTCGGCTCGGAGCAGTCCGCGACCGTCGCCGGCGGTCGCGCCAGCGCCGAACGCTGGGACCTGCCCCACCGCATGTTGAGCCGTCAGGAGCTGCGCGCGGAATTCCCGACCTTCGTCCCCCCGGAGTGGGCGGTGGGCTTGTGGGAGCCGGAGGCGGGTTTCGTCCGGCCCGAGTCGGCGGTCGGCGCCCACCTGCGTGTCGCCGAGGCGCGCGGCGCCGAGCTGCGCTTCGGCGAAGAGGTGCTCGGGTGGGCGGTGGGAGAGGGGGGCGACGGGGTCGAGGTGCGCACGTCGTCGGGCACCGTGCGCGCCGAGCGGCTCGTCGCCTGCCCCGGGGCGTGGGCACCGGAGGTGCTCACCTCGCTCGGGCTGCCGTTGTGGGTCGAGCGCCAGGTCCTGTACTGGTTCGAGCCGACCGGGCCGGTCGATCCGTTCCTCCTCGGCCGGCACCCCGTGTGGATCTACGAGACGGCCGACCCCGAGGTGCAGCTCTACGGCTTTCCCGCACTCGAGCGATCGGGCGGCGCGAAGGTCGCCTTCTTCCACGGCGGAGCGGCCTGCACCCCATGGACCATCGAGCGCCAGGTCGGCGGCGAGGAGGCCGCGGCGGTCTCCGACGCGCTGCGCGAGCTGCTCCCGGCGCTTTCCGGTGGGCGCTTGCTGCGCGCCGTGACGTGCATGTACACGAACGCCCCCGATCGCCACTTCGTCATCGGCGCGCTGCCCGGCGTTCCGGAGGTTCTCGTCGCCTGTGGCTTCTCCGGGCACGGATTCAAGTTCGCCACCGTGGTCGGCGAGCTGCTCGCCGACATGGCGACCGGCGTGCCCCGGCCCGACGTGCCCGCCGAGCTGTTCAACCCGGCTCGCGCCACGGCGGCAGCGAACCCCCCTCCGCCCGGCGGCGGTTGATCGATTCGGGCCATGGACCGCGCAGCTCGTTGCGCCGTTGGCCGCGGAGGCCGAGTCCATCCCGAGCCCACGCCGCTGGGACCGCCCGAGAGGACCACAACGCGTGACCACACCGGCCGGCATGATCGTGGCGTTCGCAGCCCTCGTCGCCTCGGTCATGCTCGACCACGGCAGCCCGGGTGCGCTCGTCGAGCGGCCGGCGCTGCTGCTCGTCTTCGGCGGCGCGCTCGGCGACCACGTTCGCCGGTGGCGTGCGCGACGACCTGCGTTCGATGCCTCGGGCGCTCGCGGTGGTGCTGCGGCCGCCGTCGCACCACGACCCGTTGCGCTTCACCGAGCATCTGCTTGCCGCCGCCCAGCAGGCGCGCCAGCACGGCATCAGGGAGCTGGAGCGAGGGCTGCCCGAGGCGCGCCGGGACGCCTTCGTGCGCACCGGCGTCGAGCTCGTGCTCACGACCTCGGACCCCGAGCGCGTACGCGAGGTACTCGCCGCCGAGATCGAGGGGCTGCGCCGCCGGCATGCCGTGGCATGGCACATGCTGCGCGACATGGCCGGCTACGCGCCGACCCTCGGGATCCTCGGCACGGTGATCGGCCTCGTGCGCGTCCTCGCCACCCTCACGACCCCCGGCGCGCTCGGTCCGGCGATCGCCGGCGCGTTCACCGCCACGCTGTGGGGCGTGCTCTCGGCCAACCTCATCTGGCTCCCACTGTCGAACAAGCTGCGACGGCTCTCGGCGATCGAGCTGGCCTACAAGGAGCTCGTCGTGGAAGGCCTCCTGGCAGTGCAGGAGGGCGCGTCGGGCCTTCGCCTCAAGGACCGCCTCGATCCCTTCCTGCCGCCGGCGCAGCGACCCGACCGACTGATGCGCCGCTGGCCGCCGGCCGCCTGAGGCGCCCGGGCTGTCGCACCGGCGCTGACGCGTCGGGCTGTCGCGCCGGCGCTGACGCGTCGGGCTGTCGCGCACGGGTGCTGCGCCGGTAGCGCCCGAGTACCGTGGCAGGGCATGGATGCGCAACGAATGGCCTACCGTCCCCAGCCCGCCGAGCTCGCCTGGACCTTCGGCGGAGCCGCACCGGTGCGGCGTGTCCGACCGGGGACGGTGATGGAGCTGTGGACCGAGGACGCCTTCGGCGGCGCGGTGCGCACGACCGACGACCTGCCGTCCAAGGTGTGCAACTTTCCGTTCGTCAACCCGCAGACCGGTCCCTTCTACCTCGAGGGTGCCGAGCCGGGCGACACCCTGGCGCTGCACCTCGTCTCGATCGAGCCGAGCCGCAGCCGAGCCGCGTCGGCGACGATCCCCTTCTTCGGCTCGCTCACCTCGACGCCGCAGACGGCGGGCCTACAGCCGGCGCTGCCGGAGCTGGTGTGGATCTACGACGTCGACCAGGCGCGGCGCACGATCACCTACCACGCAGGGCGGGGCGACTTCGCCGTCGAGCTGCCGCTCGACCCGATGCTCGGCACGATCGGCGTGGCGCCGGGGCGGTTCGAGGTGCGGTCGTCGCTCGTGCCCGACAGTCACGGCGGCAACATGGACACGCCCGAGGCGCGCGCCGGGGTCACGCTGTACTTCGGGGTGAACGTCGAGGGGGCGCTGTTCTCGATCGGCGACGGCCACTGCCGCCAGGGGGAAGGCGAGACCTGCGGCGTGGCCGCGGAGGCGGCGATGGACGTGGTGCTCGTCGTCGAGCTGATCAAAGGAGTGCCCACGCCCTGGCCGCGCCTCGAGAGCGACACTCACCTGATGAGCACCGGGTCGTCGCGTCCCTTGGAGGACGCCTTCCGCATCGCGGACGCCGACCTCGTCGGCTGGATCGCCGCGCTGCACGGGCTCGACCCGCTCGACGCCTACCAGCTGGTCTCCCAGGTGGCCGAGACACCGGTTGCCAACGTCGTCGACCCCAACTACACGATCGTCGCCAAGGTGCGCAAGGACTATCTCCCGGCTCGTCCCGCCTACGGCGGGCTGCACGACCTCGTGCGCGAGGTGGCCCGCTCGGCGCGCTGACGCCGCCGCGGACCTGCCTGCCGACCCGATGGGCGGGGACGGCGCCATAAACTGGCACTCCCGTGGCGTCGCCGGTCGAAGTTCCCCGAGCGAGCACAGTTCGCACTCGATTGCGGTCGCTGCCGAGCGGCGTGCTGCCGTGGCGGATCGCGCGGCGACCGACGAGCTCGAAGTGGCTGATCTTCGCCATCGCCTCGATGGCGCTGTTCATGAGCTCGGTCGACGGCACCATCGTCGCCACCGGTCTGCCGACGCTGCACCGTGCGTTGCACAGCCCGATCAACTGGACGAGCTGGACGATGACCGCCTACCAGCTCGGGCTCGTCGTCGCCATGCCGCTCGCCGGACGCGTGTCGGACCAGCTCGGGCGAAAACGCGTCTTCGTCCTCGCCGCCTGCCTGTTCACGGCGGCGTCGCTGGCGTGCGGGCTCGCCGACAACATCGCCGAGCTGGTCACCCTGCGCGTGCTGCAGGCTTTCGGCGGCGCGGCCTTCATGCCCTCGGCGAGCGGGATGGTCGTCGACGCCTTCGGCAAGGAGCGCAACCGTGCGCTGGGGCTGTTCTCGACGATCTTCCCGCTCGGCGCGATGGTCGGCCCGATCATCGGCGGGATCATCATCGCCAACTGGTCATGGCGGGGGATCTTCCTGGTCAACGTGCCGGTCGGAGCGGCGTTCACCCTCCTCGCGGTGCGGTACTTCCCCGCCTCGCGCTCGAGGGGCGACGGGCGCGCCGACCTCGTCGGGGCGGCCCTGCTCGGTCTCGGCATCCTCGCCCTGATGGCGGCGATCAGTCACCTCGGCGACCGCGGCACGCAGCTCTGGTCCCCGGGCGTGCTGCTGCCGGTGGCCGCAGCCGTCGCCTGTGGCTGGTGGTTCGTGCGGCGCTGCGAACGGCAGCCCAATCCGCTCATCCCGGTGCGGTTGTTGCGTGGCCGCGCCTTTTCCTCGATGAACGCGATCAATCTGGTCTGGGGTGGTTGCGCCATCGGCTTTGCCGCCCTCGGCCCGCTCTTCGCCGAGGAGCGCTACGGGCTGAGCCCGCTCTCCTCGGGGACGCTGCTCACCGCCCGGGCGATCGGGGAGGTCGGCTTCGCCCTGGTCGCGTCGCTGCTCATCTACCGGACGGGGTACCGGTTGCCGATGATCGGCGGCAGCCTGCTCGTCGTCGCCGGCCTCGTGCTCGGCTCGCTGCGGCCCGTCGTCCTCGGCCCCTACGCCTGGCTCGCCGCGGCCGCCGCGCTGAGTGGCGTCGGTATCGGCATCTCGGCACCGGCGATGAACAATGCCTCGATCGAGCTCGCTCCCGACGACATCGGCACGGTCACCGGTTTGCGCGGCGCATCACGGCAGGGCGGCTCGATCCTCGCCGTTGCGGCGACGACGGCGGTGATCGCCCGTAGTACCGACCAAGCAGCGACCCTCGGTCACGCCTTCGACGTCCTGGCGCTCTTGCTCGTGCTCGTGCTGCCGGCCGCCTTCCTCGTGCCGGACCGACCGCGGCGGCGCCGAGTGGCTCAGCGGCTGGAGGACCCGCCGCGTCCGGAGGCGGAGCCGGTCGAGCGACCCCCGGCCGAGCTGCCCCCGGCCGAGCTGTCCCTGCCCGAGCGACCCCCGGCCGAGCCGCCCCAGCCCGAGCGCGATCTCGCCGAGCGAGTCCCGACCGGAGCCGGCGCCGCCGAGCGGAACGCGTTCGAGCGCGACGCGCTCGACGGCACAGCGGACGAGTGCGACGTGTTCGAGCGCGACGCGCCCGACGCCGCCCCCGCCGAGCTCGAGCCGGGCGAGCGCCCCGCCGGCGCGCCGTCGCGGCGCCGGGTCTCCCGACGGGGGTGGGCGGGACGCTCGGGCTCGAAGCGGGCGTCGTTGCGGGAGCGCTGAGCCCGGCGCGGCTGCCCGGGGCGGTCGCTCGAGCCCGCGGCCCGCTCCGGCCGCGCAGCCCCCGCCGTTCCCGCTGCGGGCGCCGGGGGCACCGGCGGCACCGGCAGGAGGGCCGGGGCGGGGCGTGCTCCCGCGCCCTGCGGCGTGGATAGCGCGGTGCCGACGCCGAGGCGCCGTGCCAGCGCCAGCGCGTCGCGCTCCTGGTCGGCGGTGACGAGCGAGACGACGAGGCCGCTCGCTCCGGCACGACCGGTGCGGCCGGAACGGTGCACGTAGGTGTCGTCGTCGGCAGGCGGGTCGAAGTGCACGACGCAGTCCACGCCATCGACGTGCAGCCCGCGCGAGGCGACGTCGGTCCCGACGAGTACCTGCGCCCGCCGCTGGCGGAACTGCTCGAGGGCGCGGCTCGCGCTGGGACTGGCTGCGGTCGCCGTGGATCGCCACTGTGCTGACTCCGGCACGGGAGAGCTGGCGGGCGAGGCGGTCGGCGCCGTGCTTGGTGCGGCAGAAGACGATGGACGATCCCTGCGCGGAGACGAGCCCGGCGAGGAGCGTGGCACGCTCCTCGCGCACCGCCCGCCAGAATTCGTGGCGGCGCGAGCCCACGTCGTGGGACGGCAGCGACAGCAGGTGGCGCTTCGGCCGGCGCTGGAAGTCGCGCACGAGCTTCTCGACGTCGCCGTTCAGCGTCGCGGAGAAGAGCATGGTCTGGCGCGACGTGGGCGTGTCGTCGAGGAGCCGGCGAACGGCGGGCAGGAACCCCATGTCCGCCATCCGGTCCGCCTCGTCGACGACGGCGACCTCGACGTCCTCGAGGTGCAGGGCGCGCTGCTCGACGAGGTCGAGCAGTCGGCCGGGGCAGCCGACGAGCACATCGACGCCGGCGCGCAGCGCCTTGAGCTGCGGCCCGTAGCCGACGCCGCCGTAGGCGACGGCGACACGCCGCCCTGTGGCGACGGCGAGCGGCCGGAAGGCCTCGGCGATCTGCGCCGCCAGCTCGCGGGTCGGAGCGAGCACCAGCCCGCGGGGGTGCCCGGAACGGGCGCGGCCGATGCGGGCAACCATCGGCAGGGCGAAGGCGAGGGTCTTGCCCGAGCCGGTCGGGGACTGGGCGAAGAGATCCTCCCCGGCCAGCCCGTCGGGGAGCGTCGCGGTCTGGACGGGGTAGGGCTCGGCGATCCCGCCGCGCTCGAGGCAGGCGACGAGCTCGGCGGGGACGCCGAGCGCGGCGAAGCCGGCATCGGTCGTGGCTGTTGCGGTCATGTTCGGGCTCCGGGCCGGGCGCGTCGGCGCACCGGGGATGTCGGGGGCACGGGTCGCGACGAACCCGTTCGGCCTCCAGTGGACCGGCCGTGCCGGATCCTGCGTCGCTGCAGCGGAGGGTGGACGCCGCTCGACGCGGAGCCCGCCGGCAGGACGCCGGCTGCCGGCGCAGGCCATCGGGCCAAGCAGCGGCAGGCCGACTGTAGCCGCTCGGCGCTCGGTCCCCGGTTCGGATCCCGGTCAGGGGGAACGGGCGACCCAGACGGCGAACGCGAGGGGGAATTCGTAGCTGCCCTCGCCGGCGGCGAAGCGTGCCACGTGCGCCTCGGCCGCGGCATGCGCCTCGGCCCGCCGCTCCGGCGGGATGCGCGCGTCCTCGAGCTGCGACGGCTCATAGATCGAGCTGACCGGTCCGGCGAGCGTGGCGGAGTGGTCGCTGCGCGACACCTCGACGAAACCGGCTCGCTCGAGGAGGTCCGCCGTCTCGCCGGGGTCGCCGAGGCTGAAGGGCCCCGGCGGCTTGCGACCGGCGGCGGGAGGCGGTTCGGGCGACGCCTCCAGGAACGGCTCGAGCACCCTACCGGCGTGCCAGGGGTTCGCCTCGACGGACTGCCAGCATGCGAAGACGAACCGGCCGCCGGCTCTCAGCTGCCGTCGAACGTTGGCGAAGGCCGCGACCGGGTCTTCGAAGAACATCACGCCGAACCGGCTGGTTGCGGCGTCGAAGGGCGAGCCCGGCACGGAGTCGGTCTGCGCGTCGGCGACGACGAAGTCGACGTTGGCCACGCCCGCCTCTGCGGCCCGCTGACGCGCCAGCTCGCACAACGCCACGGAGAGGTCCACCCCGATCACCGAGCCGTGCGGCGCGGCGAGCTGCGCGGCGATGATGGCGCTGCCGCCGCCGCCCGAGCCCACGTCGAGGATCCGCTCGCCGGGTTGCACCCGCAGCGCGCTCAGCAGCGCCGAGGTGCTGGCGGCGGTGAACGGCTCGCGCTTCAGCCAGGTGCTCATCCAGCGCGCGTCGTTCCAGCGGCGCCGCTCCGGCTCGTTGGCGAGCGGCGCCGAGGCGCCCGCGACGTCGGTCATCGCAGCGACGGGGCGGCGGAGTCGGCGGGGTCGGAGGAGTCGGCGGGGTCGGCGACGGGGCGCGGACGGGCGCGGAGAACGGGCACGGCGCGGCACGTTACCCAACGGATCCACGACCGTTCCTGCCCGCCGCGCCGGATCGGCGCGCCGGCGCGCCGTGCACGCTGGCATAGTCAGGGGGCGACCCCAGGCGTCGCGGCACCGGCCATCGAGTTGCGGCACCGGCCAGCGAGAGGACGAGGACGACTGTGCAGATCATTCACCCCGAGGACCAGCCGGGCGCAGCCGCCTATGCGGGCGCCAAGTTCACCGGCGAGGTCCACACGTACATGACGATGGCGGCGACGCATGCCGTCTCGGTCAACAACGTCAACTTCTCTCCGGGCGCCCGCACCTACTGGCACAGCCACGAGCACGGGCAGGTCCTGCTCGTCCTCGCCGGGCAGGGTCGTGTGCAGGCCGACGGCGGAGCGGTCGAGGCGATGCGCGCCGGTGACACGGTGTGGGCCGAGCCGGGGGAGCGCCACTGGCACGGCGCCGCCCCCGATTCCTACGTGGTGCACACCGCCGTCTCGCTCGGGACCACCGACTGGGGCGAGCCCGTCGCCGACGGCGACTACCAGCGGGCGCCCGGCGCCGGCTGAGGCCCTCGGCGCCCCCGGCTGCCCGGCGGGTGTGGCCCCTCGCGCCCGGCCGCGCCACGGGGCGTGGTTATTCGGGAGCGGACTGTGGCGTCGCGGGCGGGCTCTCGAGGAAGTCGACGGTCGGGACGAAGAACTGCGTGCCGGTGACCGCGATCGAGAACTCGAGGATGCGGTCGGTGTTGCCCGGCGGCCTCCCGATGAACATGTTCTCGAGCATCTGCTCGGTGACCGCGGGGGAGCGCGAGTAGGCGATGTAGTACGTGCCGAACTCGCGCTTCCCGAGCGTCCCGAAGGGCATGTTGTCGCGAAGGACCTGCAGCTCCTCGCCGTCCTCGCCCTCGATGACGTTGAGCGCGACATGGGAGTCGGCGGGCTTGACCTCGTCGGGCAGCTCGACGTTCGAGAGCTTCGTCCGCCCGATCACGCGCTCCTGCTCCTCGACGCTCAAGGCGTTCCACGCGTCGAGGTCGTGCAGGTACTTCTGTACGGTGACGTAGCTCGAACCGGCGAAGTCGGGATCCTCGGGTCCCACGGTCACCGCCGCCGTGGCGCCCGGCCCGGTCGGGTTCTCCGTGCCGTCGACGAAGCCGAGCAGGTCGCGCACCTCGAAGTACTTGAAGCCGTGCACCTCGTCGATCACGGTGACGACCCGGCCGACGCGGTCGAGCACCTGGGAGGCGAGCTCGAAGCACAGGTCGGAATGATCGGCGCGGATGTGCAGCAGGACATCGCCGGGCGTCGAGGGCGCGTGGTGGCGGGCCCCGCGAAGCTCTCGGAAGGGGTGCAGCTCGGCCGGTCGTGGCCCGCTATAGAGGCGATCCCATGCGGTCGACCCCACGCCGGCGACGACCGCGAGGCCGCCGTCGGGGACGCGAAAGCCGACCGTGCGCTGCAGCGCCCCGAGGTCGGCGAGCACGTCGCGGACCTCCTCCTCGCCGCCGGGGTGAATCTCGGCGACGAGGAAGATCGCCGACCGAGTGAGCGGCGTGAGCACCGGTTGCGGCGTGGGTGGGTCGGCCATCGCTCTCCCTCGGGCTCGTCGTGGCCCCGTTGCGTGCGCCAGGATCTTCGCAGCACCCGGTGCGGGGATGCCACCTGCGGCCGCCGGCCGATCGGGGGCGGGAGAAACAACGGCGGGGTGACCGAGTAGCTTGCGCCGATGGCCGACCCCCACGCCGGGCCCGGCGACGCCGGCGTCCACACCTACGCATCGCCCGCGGGCACCGACGGCGGGACCGGCGACAGCAACGACGCCGTCTTCCGCACCGACGCCGGGGTGGCGAGCTTCCTCTCGAGCGTCGCGGCGCGAGAGCCGCGCCGCGCCGCTCAGCGGCGGTTGGTCGCCGAGCTGCTGCCCTTCGCCGACGACGAGACCTTCACCTTCGTCGACCTCGGCGCGGGCACGGGCGCGGCGGCGCGCGCCGTGCTCGACCGCTACCCGAGCGCGTTCGCCGTGCTCGCCGACTATTCGAGCCAGATGATGGAGGAAGCCACCCGCGCGCTCGCGCCGTACGAGGGCCGCTACCGCTACGTCGAGCACGACCTCACCGGCGACTCCTGGCCCTCCGGCATCCCCGACGAGGTGCCTGCCGTTATCACGTCACTCTGCGTGCACCATCTTCCCGACGAGCGCAAGCAGGCGCTCTTCGCCCGGATCTTCTCGCGACTCGCGCCAGGCGGCTGGTACATCGACTTCGATGCCGTGAGCACCGAGGATCCCCTCGTCGCCGAAGCCTGGCAACGAGTCGACGACCGGGAGGATCCGGACGCGGCGGAGCACCGCGGGCACCAGAGCCGCGAGGAGCGCCTGCGCCACGAGAACCACGTGCGCCACATGATCCCGCTCGAGCGGCAGCTCGGCTACCTGCGCGCCGCCGGCTTCGAAGGGATCGACGTCTACTGGAAGCAGCTCGACTACGTCATCTACGGGGGCCGCCGCCCGGCGCCGTGACGCCACCGCACCGCGCACGGGACGGCTGCGGCCGATCCGTACCTAGGATTGACGGTCAAGAGGCTTGACACTCTTGGCCGTGCGGCCTAACGTCAGGCAACATGGCGCCCGAACGCGACCGACCCACCGGCGAGGCCGGTGACCACGGCCACGCCGGTGACCACGGCCACGCCGGCCACGACGACGGGGGCCACGACGACGCCGGCCACGACGACGGGGGCCACGACGACGCCGGCCACGGCCACGCCGGCCACGACCACGACCACGACCACGATGTCACGCAGGTCCCGATCCCGGCCCTGCTTCGCGCCAGCAGGGGCGCCTACGGCGTGGCGATCCGCCGCAGCCTCGCCGGGGCCGGGATCGACGACCTGCCGAGGAACGGACCGTACGTGCTCGGCGGGATCGTCAACCACGGAGGGTCCGCCGGCCGGCTCGTGCGCGAGCTCGGGGTGAGCAAGCAGGCGGCCAGCCAGCTCGTCGACACGCTGGTGATGCGCGGGTTCCTCGAGCGCCAGCCGGACCCGCAGGATCGCCGGCGCATCGTGTTGCAGGTCACCGAGCGCGGCCGGGCCACGGCGGAGGCGGTCGGGAGCGCGGTGGCCGACGTCGACGCAGAGCTGGCCCGGCGGCTGTCGGCCGAGCAGTGGGCGGGACTGCGCGCCGGCCTCGTGGCCTTGTGCGACATCCGGGATGAGCTGGAGGATGCCGCCCGGCTCTCCGGCGAGCTGGACGACGACTGAGCGCGACGGGGCTCATCTCGCCCCGCTAGGGCCGGCGGCCGTCGCGCCGGCGGCCGTCGCGCCGGCGGCCGTCGCGCCGGCGGCCGGAGCACCGAGCGGGCCGTCCGAGTGTCGCTCCGGACCGAGCGGGTCAGCGACGGTGGTCGAGGATCGACGAGCGCCGCCGTGCAGGCGACGGTTGGTTGATCCGGCGCCAGGAGATCATCGAGCAGCGCCTCGCCGGGACGTAGCCGTTCTCGACGTACCAGCGCGCCGCTCGTTCGAGCGCCTCGGCGGCAGGCCGCGTGCGGTAGCCGAGCTCGTGGCGCGCACGCTCGTCGCTGAAGGCGTGGCTGGCGAGCGCCTTGCGGGCTCCGACGAGCGGCACGGAGGGCTCGCGCCCGAGCAAGCGTCCCTCGACGGTCTCGGAGGCAGTCGCCGCAACGATCACGAGCCAGCCCGGTAGTCGCACCTTCGGTGTCGGGAGGCCGGTGCAGTGCGCCAGGCGGTCGAGGATCTCCCGGAAGTGCAACGTCTCGCCGGCGAGGACGTAGCTGCGCCCGGGCGAACCGCGCTCGGCGGCGAGGAGGTGGCCGCGCGCGACGTCCTCGACGTCGGCGACGCTGAGGACCGTGTCGAGCCAGCCGAGCATCCGGCCGGCGAGGAAGTCGAGCACGACGCGCCCCGTCGGCGTCGGTGCGGCGTCGCCGGGGCCGACGGGCGCGGTCGGCTGCACGATGACGACCGGCAGCCCGTTCGCCGCTTCGCGGAGCACCTCGTGCTCGGCGACGTACTTGGACTCGTCGTAGCCGCCGACGAGGTGGTGCAGCCGGGCGAAGCCGGTCTCGTCGGCCTCGCCCGGCCCGGGGCGCCCGAGCGTCGCCGCGGTGCTCGTGTACACGATCCGCTCGCAACCTGCCCGACGTGCCGCGGCGAGCACGGCGCGGGTCCCCTCGACGTTCACCCGGTAGAAGGGCTCGCGCTCGGGCGGCCAGAAGCGGTAGCGGGCCGCGAGGTGGAACACGAGGCGCGCCCCGCGCACCGCCGTGTCGAGGGCGTCCTCGTCGCGCAGGTCCGCCACGACCCTCGTCACATCGAGGCCTGCCAGGTTGCGCTGCGACGCGCCCGGCTCGGCGAGGACGACGACGTCGGCGCCGCGGGCGAGCAGCTGACGGGTGACCGCCGAACCGATGAACCCGCTCGCCCCGGTGACGAGCACCCGATCGCCGCGCTCGACGCGCAACTCGCCGTTCGGCTGCATCGCACCGCCTTCCCCGCCACCGGTCGCACCGGCCGCGGCGACAGTACCAACACTCGACGCTGCGCCCGGAGTGCGGCAATCTGTCGTGGTGTTCCGACGTGCCCGCCGCGACGCTCCCGAGGAGGCGTTCACCTCCGAGATCGCCGAGGCGCTGCGGCGCGCCCCCGGCGTCCTCGCCGTCGAGCGAGTCGAGCCGCTGCAACTGCGCGTCACGCTGCCCGGCCGTGGCCCGGCTACCGCGTTCCTCGACAATCTGTTCCGGGAGACCAACGGCGACGGGGACGAGGCCCGAGCGCGTCGCATCGCACGCTTCGTGCGGATGATGACCGCGCCGCCAGCCGTCCCCCCCGACTGGGCCGCGGCGCGCGACAAGCTGATGCCGGCGCTGCGCCCGGTCGGCCGCCGCGCGACGACCCAGGGCGACGACCGCGCCGCCTGCAGAGCCTTCGCGCCCTTCGTCGACCGCTTCCTCGCCGTCGACCATCCCGAGAGCATGATGATCGTCACCGAGGCGCACCTCGCCGCCTGGGGCGTCGAGTTCGAGCACGCCGAGCACAAGGCGGTGACCAACCTCACCGCCGCCGGGCTTCCGTGGGCGCCGGGCCTGCTGCCCGGCTGCATCGGCGTGACGGGCCCCAACGGCTACGTCTCGTCGTGGCTGCTCGTCCCCGTCGCCTTCGAGGACGCCGTGCGGCGGCTGAACGGCCCCGTCGTGGCCGTCGCGCCGAGCCGTGACACCTGCGTGTTCGCCCCCGCCGACGACCACGCGACGCTGGCCGGCGCGCTGGCGTGGGCGAACGAGGCGTACCGCTCGGCCCCGCGGCGGCTCTCCCCGGTGCCCTACGCCTGGGAATCGGGCACGTTGGTGCCGTGGCGGCCGCCCGAGGGGCACCCCGTGCGAGGGCACGTCGACGACGCCGAGCGTGTCCTCGCCTACTACGAGTACGAGGGGCAGAAGGAGGTGCTCCAGCAGCTGTTCGACCGCAGCGGCGAGGACGTCTACGTCGCCACGATGTTCCTCGTCGAGCCGCAGGACGGCCCGGTGGTCTCGGTCGCCCCCTGGGCGAAGGGCGTGGACAACGGCCTGTTGCCGTATGCCGACGAGATCCTGTTCGGCGAGACCGGCACCGAGGTGCTGCTGCGGGTCCCCTGGGACGACGCCTGCGCCATCGCCGCCGACTTCATCGAGCCCGTCACCGGGATGTACCCGCCGCGGATCCGCGTCACGGGATGGCCCGAAGGGCGCCTCGACGCCCTGCGCGCCCGGGCGCGGCCGCGCTGAGGGCCCGGTACTCAGCCGAAGATCCGGAACGACTGCTCGAAGATCGGGTCGGTGCGCCCGGTGATCGAGTCGTAGATCGGCCGGATCCGTGTGTAGAGGGCGTGGGCGGCGGTGTCGGGCGGGATCGCCGGCTCGAACGCGGCCATCTTCCCGATCGCCTCGTCGAAGGAGCCGAGCAGCCCGACGCCGACGGCGGCGCACATCGCCGCCCCGAGGCCGACCGCGTCGCTCACCCGAGGCCGCTCAGCGGGCATGCCGAAGACGTCGGCGAAGATCTGCAGGAACAGCCGCGAGCCCGACCCGCCGCCGGAGACGACGAGGCGCCGGACATCGCGTCCGAGCTCCCCGGTCATCTCGCCGGCACGGCGGTGGATGGTCAGGGCGATGCCCTCGAGGATCGCCCGGTGCACGTGCAGGCGCCCATGGCGCACGTCGAAGCCGAGGATCGCGCCCTTCTTGAACGGCGCCGCCGTCGGCGCCAGCCAGTCGAGGGTGACCATCAGGCCGTCGCAGCCAGGCGGGACGTGCTCGGCCGCCTCCTCGTCGAGGTAGCGCTCGGCGGCCACGCCCTGCGTCGCCGCGGGGACGCTCACCTGCGTGCCGAGCAGGTCGCGCCACCAGCTGACGGTCCACATCCCGCGCCGGATGCCGCCGCTCTCGTAGAGGTAGCGGTGCGGGACGCTGGCGAAGTTCGACCAGAAGCTCGACCCGGGGCGGTTCTGCTCACCGATCGTCATGCTGGCGATGTAGGTGCCGAGCGAGACGAGCAGCTCGTCGCCCGCCGAGATCCCGCAGCCGAGCGCCTCGACCGCCTTGTCGTTGGCCGTCGCCACGACGGGCAGCCCGACGGGAAGCCCGGTGTGCGCTGCCGCCGCCGGCGTCAGCTCGCCGAGCACGTCGCCGGGCATGACCAGCTCGAAGAGCTTGTCGCGGGGCATGCCGAAGTCGGCGAAGCCCTCGTCGTCGCCCAGCCATTCCCACCGGTCGGTGCTGATCGGCCACACCCCTTGGTAGTTGGCTGCGGTGTCGCGAAAGCGCCCCGTCATGCGCGCCCCGATGTAGCCCGACGAGGTGGTGATCCATGCGACGCCGGGAACGGTGTCCTCGTACGGTCGCGAGACGCGCTCGTCCATCCAGCTCATCACCGGCGCGGCGAGGCTGCCGTCGGCGCGCAGCAGGGCGCGACAGAAGCGGATCGTGCACAGCCCGACGGCGGCGATCTGCGGACGCGTCGCCCCCGAAGGAGGCCATCGCGGCGCGGCTCGCCTCGCCGATCGAGTCCCACAGGTCGTCGCCGGGATGCTCGACGATGCCCGGCCGAGGCGTCACGGTCGGGCGCAGCGGTCGCTGCGCCTGGCCGAGCACCGTGCCGGTGAGGTCGAGCACCGATACCTTGGTCGACTGCGAGCCGTTGTCGATGCCGACGAGGTAGCGGCCCACCGCCGGTGCTACCGCTCGCCGAGCGGGAAGATCGTGCCGGCGTTCATCACGCCGTTCGGGTCGAGGACCGCCTTCACGCGCCGCAACAGCTCGTAGGCGCTGCCGTGCTCCTCGCTCGTCCAGGCCGCCCGGTACTTGCCGATGCCGTGGTGGTGCACCATCGAACCGCCGAGACGCAGCGCCTCGCCGACGATGATCGCGTTCAGCGGGATGTGGTACTTCTCGATCTCCTCCGCTGGCGGGCAATCGACCCGGTAGTCGTAGACGAAGTAGAGGTTGGTGCCGGTCTGGTAGCTGTGCGAGGAGTGAGCCCCGAGCATCGTGATGTCGCTCGCGTACGGGTACTCGTAGCGGATCCGGCGCATCACGGCGTCGTAGATCGGCACCACGTCGGACCAGTTGGCCGAGATCTCGGTGGTGTAGCCGAGCCAGTGCTCGGTGCGCATGGTCTCGCGCTCGGCCTCGATCTTGTCCGGTCCCCAGTTGAGGTTGGCGAACCACTCGGCGATCAGCTCGTCGGCGAGGCGCTCGTCGGCGACGGCGCCGGCGGCCCGGTCGACCTCCTCGGCGGTGGCGCGCACGATCGGCGCCGGTCCCTCGCAGACGAAGACGAGCAGGCACTTGCCCTTGGTCAGCTCGCCGAAGTGCTGAGCTGCGTCCTCCTCGCTGTACAGCCGGCAGACGGCCGGGCGCCAGCCGCCGGTGACGACGTCGCGCAGAACCGAGATCCCCGTCGCCATGTCCCCGACGAGGTAGCCGCGGTGCTCGGCGCCGTGCGGGCGGTGCACGAACAGCCTCACCGTCACCTCGGTGACGAAGCACAGCGCACCCTCGTTGCCGATGACGAGGTGGCGCACGTCCGGTCCGGCGGCGCGGCGCGGGACGCTCTTCACCCGGCAGACCGTGCCGTCGGGCAGGACCGCCTCGAGGCCGACGACGAGGTCCTCGATCCCGCCGTAGAGGGTCGACAGCTGGCCGATCGACCGGGTGGCCACGAGACCGCCCATCTGTGCGATCGGCTTGGACTGCGGAGAATGGCCCGTGGTCAGCCCGTGGCCGCGCACCGCGTCCTCGAGGTCCTGCAGCGCCACGCCGCACTGCGCGGTCGCCATCATGTTCACCTCGTCGACGGCGAGGACCTCGTTCATCGCCGAGCCGTCGAGCACGACGCTGTCCTCGACGACGGTCTCGAGGCCCCCTTCGGTGGCGGTGCCGCCCGTGCGCGCCACGACGTTGATGCGGTGCTCGTCGCAGAATCGCAACACCGCGGCGACCTGTTGCGTCGAGGCCGCCCGCACCAGCGCGGCGGGGATCGGGGCGGTGAAGATGTCGTTCACCGCCTGGTACTTCTTGAACCGGTCGACGCTGACGGCGCGCAGGTCGTCGTCGTCGAGATCGACGGCGGCGGCTCCGACGAGCTCGACGAGGCCGGCCCGGATCTCCTCTCGGGTGAGGTCCGAGCGCGACGCGACGCTCGTGACGCTCCCCTTCTGCGGGGCCGGCGCCCGGTCGCCGGCCTTCTGCAGGGGCGGAGCCTCGGCGCCGGCCGGCGGCCCGTCAGCGGACAAGGTAACCACCGTCGACGACGAGCACGTGTCCGTTCACGTAGTCCGAGGCGCGGCTGGCGAGGAAGACGAGCGCCCCCATCAGGTCCGCCGGGTCGCCCCAGCGCCCGGTCGGGATGTGCTCGAGGACCCGTCGGTTGGCGTCCTCGTCCGAGCGCGTCCGCTCGGTGATCGCGGTGGCGAAGTAGCCGGGGGCGATGGCATTGACCTGCACGTTGTACTGCGCCAGCTCGTCGCAGTAGGCCTTGGTGAACCCCGCCAGGCCGTGCTTGGTCGCCGCGTAGGCGGGCGACCACCGCCCGCCGAGGAAAGAGAAGAGCGAGGCGACGTTGACGATCTTGCCGGACCGTTGCGCCACCATGACCTTGGCTGCTTCGTGGCTGAGCTCGAAGGGCGCGGTCAGGTTGAGCGCGACCATCGGGTCCCACTCGGCTCGCCCGAACTCCTCCACCGGAGCGAGCGTGGCGATACCGGCGGAATTCACCAGGATGTCGAGACGGCCGAAGGTCGCCAGGCAGCCCTCGACCACCTCGGCCGGCGCGCCCTCGGCGGTGAGGTCGGCCGTCACGACGGCGCCCTTGGCGTCCACTGCCTCGATCAGCCCGACGGTCTCACCGCCGTCGTCGGTCACCGTCGGGATGAACACCGACGCCCCGGCCGTGGCGAGGGCGAGCGAGAAGGCGCGGCCGAGCCCGGTGTTGCCGCCCGTGACGATCGCGGCGCGACCGGCGAGAGAGAACCAGCCCATCGAGAAGTCGCGGATGTCCACGGGGCGTCGAGCCTACGCGCCCGCCGGCGCAGCTCAACCGGCGAGCGGCGTGCAGTAGTAGTCCTGCAGCCCGTCGAGGTGGGCGCCGAGGTCGATGCAGTGGGTGGCGATCCAGGCGATGCGCGGGTCGCTGCTCGACGCGGCGACCACGAGGTGGAACCTGCCGGCGGCGACGTCGGCTTGCAGCTGGCCAAGGGTGGGGGTGGGCATCGTCCCGGTGAAGCCGCCGATCGGCAGCACCTCGCGCCCGCTCTCGTCGATGATCAGCGCGGCGAGCGCGGAGGTCTGCGTGGCGAGCAGCCACGGCGCCCCGTGCTGGGCCTGCTCGAGCGTCGGGATGGTGCGCGCCACCGCGAGCGGTGCCCGGACGAGCACGAGGTCGACGCCGGCCGCCTCGCGTGCCGGCTCGAAGGGCGTGTCGAAGGCCCCCTCGCCGTGCGCGACGAGCTCTCCCGAGGCGACCGCCGGCGCGAGGCCGCCGGCCGCCAACGTCGCGCCCAGCGCCAGCGCGAGCACGGCGCCGCTGCGGCGAGCGAGCGAGACCAGCGCGACGGCCGCTGCGGCCAGGCCGGCGGCGAGCGCCGCAGGAGCCAGCCAGCCCGGCACGCCGACGCCCCGCGCCGGGACGAGCCAGGCGGCGTAGCCGGCGCTGCCCGCGGCCAAGATCGCCAGCCCGACCCGTCGGCGAGCCGGCGAGCCCGACCCCCCGAGGACCTGTGCCGCTCCGGCGCCGAGCAGCGCGGCGATCGCCGGGCTGAGCGCGGCGCTGTAGTACGGGTTGATCGTCGTGATCGCGGAGAACACCGCGCCAAGGGTCAGCAACCACCCGCTCCACAGCACGAAGCAGGCGCGCACGAGGTCGCCGCGCGACCGGCGGCGCCGGCTGGCCACGCCCCAAGCGCCCACCACGAGCGCGGCCGGGAGGAGCCATCCCGTGTCGCGGCCGAGGTCCCCGTGCAGCAGGCGGTCGGGCGCTGGGGGCTCGACAGGCAACAGCGACGGGACGTGCAACGTCTGCCCGGTGAGCAGCTGCAGCGGCGTCTGGTCGCCGAAACGGCCGAACCCGTTGTAGACGAACACCTGCGAGAAGGTCGAGTCGTTCCCGCTGCCGTCGACGTAGGGCCGTTGCGCCGTGGGGACGAGCTGCACGGCGGCCATCCACGACAGCGAGACGGCGGCGGCGACCGCCCCGGCGACGGCGAGCTGGGACAGCCGCCGCCGCAGGCTGCCCGGGGCGTCGAGGAGGTAGGCCAGGCCGAGCGCCGGCAGCACCATCCATGCCTCGATCATCTTGGCCTGGAAGGCGAGGCCGACGAAGACGGCGGCGAGGACGAGACGCCACGTGCTGCCCGTGGCGACGGCGCCCGAGACGGCGTCGGCGGCGAGCACGAGCAGCAGCACGAGCAGCGAGTCGGCGACGTTGCCCCGGTCGAGGGCGACCGTGGCGGGGCTGAGCGCCAGCACACCGGCGGCGATCAACCCGGCGGTCGGCCCGGCGAGGCGGCGCACGGCGCGGTACAGCACGAGGACCGTCACGGCGCCCTCGAGCACCTGGGGCAGCACCATCGCCCAGGCGTGCAGCCCGAAGGCGCGCACCGACAGCGCCTGCAGCCAGAACGCCCCCGGAAGCTTGTCGAGGGTGACCGTCCCGGCGGGGTCGAAGGCGCCGAAGATGAAGTCGTGCCAGCTGCCGGCCATGCTGCGCACCGCGGCCTCGTAGTACGGCTCGAGCGCGACGCTGCCCAGCGCCCAGCCGTAGGAAAGCCCGGCCAGCCCGGCGATCAGCACGAGGGCGGCGCGGCGCGCCACCGTGGTGGTGTCCGGGGCGACGCGTCGCACCAGCCGAGCGCGCCAGTCCGATCGTTCGACCCCACCGGCGTTCGGCCCGGTACGGTGACCGCCGAGCTCGACCGGCAGCACCCGCTCGTCGACCCCGCCGGCCATGACGGGCCACCGTAGTGGTCAGGGAGGTTGATAGTCAAGAGATGAGACAGTGTTGCGGCAGCCACCGTCGGGTCATCCGCCCTCGCATCACCCGCCGTCGCGTCGCGGGCGCCTGCCCTGCGTGATCGGCGCGCCGTCATGACCGCCCGCGCCCCGAGCGCCGGCCGTGTGCTCGTCGACACCCTGCTCGACCTCGGCGTGCGGCGCGCCTATTGCGTGCCGGGCGAGAGCTTCCTCGAGGTGCTCGACGCCCTCGGGGCCGACCCCCGGGCGCGTCTCGTCTCGACTCGCCACGAGTCGGGGGCGGCGTTCATGGCCGAGGCGGACGCCAAGCTCACCGGCGTGCCCGCCATCGCCGCGGCGACCCGCGCCCCGGGCGCGGCCAACCTGGCGATCGGCGTGCACACCGCGTGGCACGACTCGACCCCGATGGTGGTGCTGCTCGGGCAGGTCGAGCGCGACCTGCTCGCCTCGGACGCCGGCTTCCAGGGCATCGACCTCGAGGCCTTCTACGGCCCGATCACGAAGTGGCGGGCGACGCTCGCCTCGGCCGGCGACGCCGCGGCGCTCGCCAGCGAGGCCTTCGCCGTCGCGACGAGCGGCCGGCCGGGACCCGTCGCCCTGGTGCTGCCGGCCGATGTGCTGGCGCAACCCGTGCCCGCGGCCGGCCCCGCCGGCGTCCCGCTCCGGCCGCGCGCGCCTACGCCGCCACCCGCCGGCCAGCCGCCACCCGCCGGCGAGGAGGCCCTCGAGGCGATCGTCGCCCGCCTCGCCGCGGCGCGCCGGCCGGTGATGATCGTCGGTGGCCGCACCGCGACCTGCCGCTCCGAGCTCGTGGCCCTCGCCGAGGCGCTGGGGATCGGCGTCTACGCCGCCTTCCGCCGGCAGGACCGCTTCCCCAACGACCACCCCGCCTATCTCGGGCACCTGACCATCGCCACGGCGCCGCCGCTGCTCGAGGCGCTGCGCGAGGCCGACGTCGTGCTGGCTCTCGGTTGCCGGCTGAGCGAGGTGACGACCCAGCGTTTCACGCTGCCCGCGCCGTCGGCCTTCGTCGTGCGCGTCGACGCCTTCCCGAGCGGCGCGAGCCCGGGTCGTCCGCCACGGCCGCCCGACCTCGAGCTCGTCGCCGACGTCGCCGCGGCGGTCTCGTCGATGGCCGGCCTGGCACTGCGCACCGCGGGCGGGGTCCACGGGTCCGCCACGCTCGAGCGCTTCGCCGCGGCGCACGGGCGGTACCTCGCTGTCGCCACCGTCCCCCCGCTCCCGGCCGGCACGACGCTGCATCCGGCCGAGGTCGTCGCCTCCCTGGCGCGCCATGCCGCCGAGGACTGCGTCGTCGCCAGCGACGCCGGCAACTTCTCGATCTTCCTACACCGATACTGGCACTATCGTCACCCGCTCACCCAGCTCGCCCCCACCAGCGGAGCGATGGGCTACGCGGTGCCGGCCGCCGTGGCGGCCGCCCTCGTCGATCCCCGCCGCCAGGTGGTCGCGTTGGCCGGCGACGGTGGCTACCTGATGACCGGCAACGAGCTCGAGACCGCCGTCCGCCTCGGCCTGCGGCTCACGGTGATCGTGATGCGCAACGGCTGCTACGGCACGATCGCCATGCACCAGGCCCGCTCGTTCGGCCGCCTCGCCGGCACGGAGATCGGCGAGGTCGACCTCGCCAGGCACGCCCGCAGCCTCGGCGCCGCCGGGTTCACGGCGCGCGGCCGCGACGAGCTCGACGGGGCGCTTCGCGCCGCCCTCGGTTCGGGCGGCGTCGCGTTGGTCGACGCCGTCGTCGACCCGGACGTCGTCGCGCCCGACGTGCGCCTGTCGACCCTTGGCCCGGTCGTGCCGCTCTCCTAGTGCCGTCGAGGTTCCCGGCGGCGTGGGACGATAGCGGGCCGTGCTCAGCCCGCCCTATCCGGTGCGCACCTCCCGCCTCGCGCTGCGGCCGCTCGGCGAGGTCGACCGAGCCGGCTTGCTCTCCTACCGGTCGCTACCGGAGGTGTGCCGCTTCGTGCCCTTCGAGCCGATGGACGCCGCGGCGATCGGCGAACGCCTGTGCACCGTCTGGTCCTGCACCGCGATCGAGGCGGAAGGCGACGCCCTCGTGCTCGGGGTGGAGTTGGCAGGCGGGGTGCTGGTCGGCGACGTGATGCTGCGTTTCAGCAGCGCCGAGCACCGTTGCGGCGAGATCGGCTACGTCTTCCATCCGGCGCACGCCGGGCGCGGCTACGCCACCGAGGCAGCGCACGCGGTGCTCCACCTCGGATTCGACGGGCTCGGCCTGCACCGCATGATCGCCCGGCTCGACGCTCGCAACGCGGCATCGGCCCGTCTCGCCACTCGCCTCGGGATGCGCCTGGAGGCCCATCTCGTCGAGAACGAGTGGTTCAAGGGTGAGTGGAGCGACGAGCTCGACTTCGCCCTGCTCGAGCAGGAGTGGCGGGCGCAGCACGCGGGCGGTTGCCCGTTCGCGGCGGCGCGCGACCTCAGCTGAGCAGCTCGGCCGCGACCCCGGTCCACAGCTCGGTCGACAGGCCGAGCGAGGCGACGTCGATGCGCTCGTCATTGCCGTGGAAGCGGCTGGAAAAGGTCTCGAGCGTGACCTCGGGCGAGTACAGGCCCGCTCCGAGGGCGACGGCTCCCTTCTCGCGGAAGAAGCGAGCGTCGGTGCCCCCGGTGATCATTCCGGGCGAGAGCCGCGAGCCCGGGTACGCGGCGTCGATCCGGCGGGCGAGCGCGTCCCACAGCGGGCTCTCGGTGGGCGAGCGGGTCGCCTCCTGCTGCTGCAGGCGCGACACCTCCACCCGGCCGGCCAGGTCGCCGATCGCGTCGGCGAGCTGGGCGTCCACCTCGTCGCCCGAGACCCCGGGCAAGGTTCGGATGTCCACCTCGAGCACGACCTCGTCGGGGATCGTGTTGGTCTTCTGGCCGCCGTGGACGACGTTGGGCGAGAAGGTCGTGTGGGTGACGGCGTGGCATTCGCGCGCCAGAGCCGGCGACAGCTGCGCCAGCGCGGCGTCGATCGTCGCGGGATCGCCGAGGGCCTGCCGCAGCTGGGTCGGGACCTCGAGGCCGTCGAGCTGCCCGTGCCACAGGTCGTCGAGCCGGGCGGCGGGACGGTAGGCGGCGATCCGGCGGACCACCTCGGCCGCGGTGATCACGGCGTTGTCCGCTCCGTAGGGCATCGAGCCGTGGCCCGGCGTCCCCGAGATCACCAGGCGCCGCCAGACGATGCCCTTCTCGGCGACGTTGACGACGATGCGGCGCGGGCCACCCGCGGTCGGCTGCGACCAGCCGCCGATCTCGGTGAGCACGTAGTGGCAGGCGACGGCGTCCCAGTGCTCGCGCACCATCCATTCCGCGCCGAGGTGCCCACCGGCTTCCTCGTCCGCCACGGCGAAATAGACGAGCGATCCTCGCGGGCGGAAGCCCGAGGCAGCCAGATGCTTGACGGCGACGGCCATGGTGGCGGTCAGGTTGAGCATGTCGACCGCGCCGCGGCCCCAGACCTCCCCGTCGATCAGCTCGCCGCCGAAGGGGTCCTCGCGCCAACCCGCCGCGTTGACCGGGACCACGTCGGTGTGGCCCATCAGGCAGAGCGTGGGCGCCTGCGGGTCGCTGCCCTCGATGCGCGCCACGAGCGACCCGCGCCCCGGGGCGCTCTCGAAGCGCTCCACGTCGAGCCCACCGCCTTCGAGGTAGTCGCGCAGCAGGTCAGCGCTGCGACGTTCCTCGCCCGACTCGGGCCGCCCGTCGTTGACGCAGCGGTTGCGGATCAGCGCCTGCAACAGCTCGGTCGCCTCGCCCACGAGGCCGTCGGGAGCAGTCATCGCAGAACCGCCTTTCAGGTCGGGTCGAGCTCGCGCCGTCCCCGACGCGCCATTGGTAGCTTCGCAGGCCGGCCGGCGCACTCAGAGGTAGCCAAGTCGTTCCCCCCGTTGTCGTCGCGTTGCTCAGGGTGAGGAGCGCAGCTGCGCTGTCGCCACCTCGTCGACGGCGAAGCTGCGCAGGTCGACGACGACCCCGTAGTCGCTCGCGGCGCGCTCGGCGCTGACCAGGCCCATCTCGACGTCGTGGGCGACGAGCGCCGGCTCGCGTTCGAATGGGTCGCCCCAGCCACCTCCACCGCCGGTGAGGTTGACCATCCGTCCACCGGCCTCGAAGCTGGTCCGGCTCTGGCCGACGTGGCGTTCCTGCTCGGTCCCGGGGTGCACCACGACGGTGTTGCTCTCGCCCGGTCGGCCGGCCCCGATGGACCACGGTCGCGTCCTCGTCTTGTAGTTGATGACGATGGCGTCGGCAGGGGCGAGGAAGCGGTAGGCGCGCTCCACCCCGACACCGCCGCGATGCTTGCCCGGTCCGGCCGAGTCCGGCCGGTAGCCGTAGCGCTCGATCATCAGCGGCGCTTTGGTCTCGAGCACCTCGATCGGGTTGTTCCGCGCCCCGGGCTCGGTGATGTGCATGATCCCGTCTTCGCCGTCGGCGCGGGCGTTGCCCCCGAATCCCACGGCGTCATTCGTCGCTTCTGTCCAGAAGGTGTTCGTGCGCGGGTCGATGCCGAGGCCCATCACGTCGCAGACGTCGCCCCCCGAGCAGGCCGGCACACGATCGGGCATGCCCTGGGCGAGCGCCTTGGTGATCACCTCGCCCGCCAGTAGCCCCGGCCAGAGCGTGAAGGTCGGCATCGGGGGCGTCGCTTCCATCAGCGACCCGGGGGTGGTAATCACCCGCAGCGGCCGGAAGTTGCCGGCGCACACCGGCGTGTCGGGCGTCGTGAGCGCCTTGAAGGTCATTCCGGCCACCGCCACGGTCAACCCCCGCGGCAGGTTGATCGGCCCCTTTGCCGGCTTGTCGGTGCGGGACCAGTCGACGATCATCTCCTCGTCGGTGATCGAGACCTCGACCTCCATCTTCACCAGCTCGTCGAGCTCGACGCCGTCGGTGTCGCAGTAGTCGAACGCGCTCCAGCTACCCTTCGGCAGCGTCGCCAGCGCAGCCCGCGCCAGCCGCTCGCCGTGGTCGTTGATCTCCTGCATCGCCGCGACGAGGGTGCGCGTGCCGTACTTGCGCGCGATCTCTCGCATCTGCCGGTCACCGGTCTGCACGGCCGAGACCTGCGCGAGCAGGTCCCCGATCGTGCGGTCGGGCATCCGGCTGTTGAAGCGGATGATGTTCAGCAGATCGTCGTTGACCCTGCCCTCCGAGAAGACCTTGACCCCCGGGAAGAAGATGCCTTCCTGCGACATGTCGGTCGAGTCGAGGACGTAGCCGGCGTCCTTCTGCTTCAGGTCGAGCAGGTGGACCCGGCACGACGAGAAGGCGATCAGCTCTCCCTCGGCGAACACCGGCGCGAACACCAGCGCGTCGAGGGTGTGCCGCGCAGGCCCAGTACGGGTAGTTGAGCAAGATGACGTCACCGGGGTGCAAGCTCTCCCGGCCGAGGAACGCGACGGTGTTCTGGATGCCGAAGTCGGCCGCCCTCGTGAAGATCGCGATCCCGGGCGTATCGGCGACCACGTTGCCGTCGGAGTCGTGGATGCCGATGCCGTAGTCGTGGATCTCGTAGACGACGGTGTTGTAGGCCGTGCGGCAGAGGTTGCGGGCCATCTCCTGGGCCGAGGCGAGGATGCTGTGGCGGATGACCTCGACGGTGATGGAGTCGGGCGATCCGCTTGGCGGTGTGGTCGTCTCAGGCATCGTGCTCCCCCGTGGCGATGGTGATCAGGATCTCGCCGTACCCGCCGACCTCGGCGAGGTCGCCGGCGTGCAGCACCGTCGTTCGCGGTGTGCTCGCCGATCACGGCCGGTCCGGCAATGCGGTCGCCGGCGCGGAACGCCGCCCGGTCGTAGAGCCGGTAGGCGTGGCGGGTGCCGTCGGGCCGGTAGACGGCCCGCTCGCCAGCTGGCTGCGGGTCGGCGCCCGTGGCGTGCTCGAGCCGAGGCAGCTCTGGCGGGTCGACGGTGCCGAGCGCCCGCAGGCGAATGGTGACGATCTCGACCGGGTCGGTCATCGCGTGGCCGTACTGCCGCTCGTGCGCGACGGCGAAGGCCTCTCTGACCAGCTGGACCTCGGCCGCGTCGAGCAGCTCGCCGAGCGGCAGGGCGACGCTGTGCTCCTGGCCGAAGTAGCGCAGGTCGACAGAGCGTGAGAACCTGCGGCGTCCCGGCTCGAAGCCCTCGGCCTCGAGCGCCGCGTCCGCCTGCTCGCGGATCTCCTGGAACTGACGCTCGAGCGCGTCGAGGTCGGCGTCGTCGAGCAGCGAGACCCGTGTCCTCGAGAAGTCGTGCTGGACGTCGGCCATGAGCATGCCGAAGGCGGAGAAGGCGCCCGGTCCCGGGGGCATGATCACCGTGGGGATCGAGAGCTCGCGAGCGACGTCGACGGCGACCAGGCCACCGCCTCCGCCGAAGGCGAGCAGCGCGAAGTCCGACGGGTTGTGGCCGAGCTCGACGGTGATGGCGCGGATCGCACCGACGACCTTGGTCACCGCGATACGCACCACCCCGTGGGCCACCTCGTCGAGGCCCATCCCGAGCGCCTTGGCGCTCGGCTCGAGCGCGGCGCGGGCGAGCTGCTCGTCGAGGCGCAGCGTGCCGGCGAGCGCGTTCTCGGAGCCGAGATAGCCGACGACGAGCGCAGCGTCGGTGAACGCCGCCCGCTCGCCGCCGAGCCCGTAGGAGGCCGGCCCGGGAACGGCGCCGGCGCTCTGCGGGCCGACCTGCAGGTGACCGCCGTCGTCGATCCAGACGATCGAGCCACCGCCGGCGCCGATGGTGTGGATGTACAGCGACGGGATGGTGATCGGCAGGCCTTCGAAGCTCGCCTCGTGCTGGGGCACGGGTCGCCCGTCGATGACGAGGGAGGCGTCGAGGCTCGTCCCTCCCATGTCCATCGTGATGAGGTTGGGATGACCGGTCGCCGATGCGAACCACGCCGCACCCATCACCCCTCCCGCCGGTCCGGAGAGGATGAGGTGGGCAGGCGTCTGCCTGGCGCGGTTGGCCGTCATCGCACCGCCGCCCGAGCGGGTCATCAAGAAGTGCCCGGAGAAGGCGTTGTCGTGCAACGCCCCCTCGAGCTGCGAAAGGTACCTGCCGACGATCGGCTTGATGTAAGCATCGAAGACCGCCGTGCTCGTGCGCTCGTACTCGTGGTACTCGCGGGAGAGCTCGTGCGAGACCGTCACCTCGATGCGCGGGGCCGCCTGCGCGAGCAGGTCGCGGACCATGAGCTCGTGTCGCGGGTTGGCGTACGCGTGCAGCAGGCAAATCGCCACCGACTCGAAGTCGAGCTCGGCGAGGCGTGCCGCCAGGCGACGCGCCTGCTCGACGTCGAGCGGCTGGACGACCTGGCCGAGGTAGTCGAGGCGCTCGGCGACCTCGAAGATGTGGCTGCGCGGCACCAGGCTCGGGGGCTTGCGGTAGAAGAAGTCGTACATCGGCTGGCGGTCGGTCCGGCCGAGCAGGTAGACGTCACGGAATCCCTGCGTCGTGACGATCGCCGTCTTCGCCCCGTTGCGCGTGAGCAGTGCGTTCAGCCCGAGCGTCGTGCCGTGGACGAAGTAGGCGATGCGCTCGATCGGCACCCCGGCAGCGGGCGAAGGAGTCGAGCACGCAGCGGCTCGGCTCGTCCGGCGTCGTCGGCACCTTGTCGAAGCGCATCGAGCCCGTCTCCGTGTCGAGCGCCACCACATCGGTGAACGTGCCGCCGACGTCGACGGCGAGCCGCACGGAGGCCGGCTTGGATGTGGGCTGGCTCACGTTGAACTCCTCCATCCCGCCGGCGCCACGATCAGGGACCCGGCAGCTTGCGACGATACCGGGCGGCGCTCGGTCCGTCCCATCCATGCTGGCGCTCGTCCCCGCGGGGCGAGGGCAGCGCTTACAACAGCTCGTTCGCCTCACGCGCCACGGCGCCGGGGTCAGTCATGGCAGCGCCGCCGTTCAGACGATGTTCAACTCGCGTCGCTCCGCGGCGGCCGTGAAGCGCTCGGGGCCGAGGGGCGAGACGTCGATCGCGGGCGTGCGGCCGAGGACCAGGTCGGCGACGACCTCGCCCACCGCCGGCCCCATGAGGAAGCCGTGGCCGGAGAAGCCGGTCGCCACGATGAACCGGTTCGGCGTCGGCACCTCGCCGATGATGCCGTTGTGGTCGGGGGTGACCTCGTAGAGCCCGGCCCAGGTCGCGGCGACGCCGGCGTGCTGAAGCGATGGCGAGCGTCGCCCGACCGCCTCGGCCAGCGTGGCGAGCCAACGCGGGTCGAAGGTCTGGTCGAATCCCGGCTGCACGTCGTGGTCGGAGATGCCGAGCAGGACGCCCGGTCCTTCGCGATGGAAGTAGAAGGTGGTCGCGAACTCGATCGTCATCGGGAAGGCGGGCGGCAGGCCGGCGAGCGGCCCGGTGCACGCGATCTGCCGGCGGTAGGGGATCACGGGGAGGTGCACCCCCACCATCTCGCCGATGGACGCGGACCACGCTCCCGCGGCGCAGATCACCGTCCTGGTCTCGATCCTCCCCGCCTCGGTGAGCACCGAGCGGATCTCGTCACCGGCCACCTCGATGGCGGTCACGGCGCAGTCGGTGACCATGAGGGCGCCGAGGCGACGCGCCCCGTCGGCATAGCCCTGGACGACCGAGTCCGGCGTCGCCAAGCCGTCGTCTGGCGAGAACGCCGCAGCGATCAGCCCGTCGGTGGAGAGGAGAGGGGAGAGCCGCAGCGCCTCGGCCGGCTCGATCATCCGGCTCGGAACGCCGAGCGCGTTCTGCACCGCGATGCTCGCCTCGAAGGCGATGACGTGCTCGGGGCGAGAGAGCAGGAACAGATAGCCGTCGCGCCGGAAGTCGATGTCGCGCCCGGGCCGCTCGGTGAAGCGGGCGAAGGCCTCGAGGCCCCGCCGCGCCGAGCCGGATGTTCACGGGGTCGGAGAATTGCGCCCGGACACCGCCGGCGGCCTTGGTCGTCGAGCCTGCCCCGAGCAGGCCCCGGTCGAGCAGGACGACGTTGCCGGCACCGGCTTCGGCGAGATGGAAGGCGCAGCTCGTCCCGATCACGCCGCCGCCGACGACGACGACGTCGGCGGAGCGGGGCAGCGCGGCGCTCACCGCTCGAGCGCGCAGACCGGCGCCTTGTGGGTCGGCGGCGGGGACGCCGGCGAGGGGGAGATGGGCGTGCGGCAGGTCGGCATGTGGGCGCGCTCGGGGGCTTCTCTCCGGCTCGGGAGGACGGCGATTAGGTTGGTGGGGCAGCATAGGACGGCGTCGCGCCGGTGCTTCCCTCGACGCGACGACGAACCGACCAGGAGAAGAAGCAGTTGCACGCGACGGCACGAGAACTGTTCGCTCGCATGGGCCTCGACCCGGCTGTGCTCGACGAGGGCGAGCTCGACTCCCGCTCGCCCATCGACGGGTCGACGATCGGCAGCGTGCGCGCCGCCGACGGCGGTGACATCGAGGGTGCGCTGTGCTCCGCGACCGCCGCCTTCGGCGTCTGGCGCGATCAGCCCGCGCCGCTGCGCGGCGAGCTCGTGCGCCGTTTCGGCCTCGAGCTGCGCCGGCACAAAGCAGCGCTGGGTGAGCTCGTGACGCTCGAGGTCGGCAAGATCACGAGCGAGGGCCTCGGCGAGGTGCAGGAGATGATCGACGTCTGCGACTTCGCCGTGGGTCTCTCGCGCCAGCTGTACGGCAGGACGATGGCGAGCGAGCGGTACCAGCACCGCCTCGAGGAGCGTTGGCATCCCCTCGGTCCGGTCGGGGTGATCAGCGCCTTCAACTTCCCCGTTGCGGTGTGGTCCTGGAACGCCGCGATCGCGCTCGTCTGCGGTGACCCGGTCGTCTGGAAGCCCTCGGAGAAGGCGCCGCTGTGCGCGCTGGCCTGCGCCGGGCTAATCGAGCGCGTCCGTGCCGACACCGCGCCCGATCTCCCCGGCCTGCACGGCGTGCTCTTCGGTGGCTCCGCCGTCGGCGCCCCGTTGGTCGCCGATCCAGCGCGTGGCGCTAGTCAGCGCGACCGGGTCGACGGCGATGGGGCGCCATGTGGGCCCGCTCGTCGCTTCCCGTTTCGGCCGGAGCCTGCTCGAGCTCGGAGGCAACAACGCGATGATCGTTACCGGCTCGGCGCGCCTCGAGCTCGCGCTGCGGGCGATCCTGTTCTCGGCGGTGGGCACCGCCGGCCAACGGTGCACCTCGCTGCGGCGGCTGTTCGTCCATCGCTCGGTGCACGCCGAGCTCTCCGAGCGGCTGGCCGCCGCGTACGCGAGCGTCACGGTCGGGGATCCGCGCGACGAGCTGACCCTGATGGGACCGCTCATCGACGCTGCTGCGATGGCCGCCATGCGGGCCGCGCTGGGCGAGGCCGCAGGGTGCGGAGCCGAGGTCCTGGGCGGCGCCTCCGTGCTCGCCGAGCGCTTTCCGGACGCTGCCTACGTCACCCCGGCTCTCGTCCTGCTCGAACGCCAGGTCGAGGTGGTTCGCCGCGAGACCTTCGCCCCGATCCTGTACGTGATGCCATACGAGGAGCTCGACGAGGCGATCGCCTGGCAGAACGACGTCGAACAAGGCCTCAGCTCGAGCATCTTCACCTCGGACCTGCGGGAGGCCGAGCGCTTCCTCTCGGTCGGCGGGAGCGACTGCGGGATCGCCAACGTCAACGTCGGGCCGAGCGGGGCGGAGATCGGCGGCGCGTTCGGAGGGGAGAAGGCGACCGGCGGCGGGCGCGAGTCGGGCAGCGACGCCTGGCGTGCCTACATGCGACGCTCCACGGTCACGGTCAATTGGTCGAGCGACCTGCCGCTCGCGCAGGGAGTCCGCTTCGAGGTGTCCTGAGCGGGTGCCGGCTCAGACGCGGACGGGACACGACGTCCAGAGCGCCAGCGCCCCGACCGGGCTCGACCACCAGATGACCGAGACCGAGCGGACGTCGAGCGCGTCGCCCTGACGCAGGGTGATCGCCTCGCGGTCGTCGAGCACGACCGCGAGCTCACCGTCGAGGACGTAGCAGAAGACGTCGTGGTCCTTGCTGGGCAGCTCGAGCGACGCCTTCTCGCCTGGCAACGAGCGGAGCGCGACGGCCTCGAGGTGCAGCTCGCCGTGGGCGAGGTCGGCGGACCCGCCGCCCTCGGGGAGGTGGCCTTGGCGCACCCGGTTGGCCCCTTCCTCGAGGAGGACGGTGGGAATCGTCGTCTCGAGCGCGTCGGTGATCTTGACCAGCGTCGGCAGTGACGGGAGGTTGGTTCCCTTCTCCACCGCGGACAGGTACGAGATCGACAGGCCCGAGCGCTCTGCCGTCTCGGACAGGGTGAGCTCGAGCTCCTTGCGCCGGGCGCGCAGCCGCCGGCCGATGCGCACGGCGAGCGAGCGCTCCTGGAGCGAACCGGGCTCGGTTTCGCCCTGCCGGCGGCCGGTCTCGCTCACAGCAGTGCCGGCGTGACGACCCACAGGATGCGCGCCGGCTCGTCGGAGGTGACCCGCAGGCGGTGAGCGGGATGGGAGGAGTAGTGCAAGGTGTCGAAGGGCGCCAGCGCGTACTCCTCGGCTCCGATGCCCATCACGATCGAGCCCTCGAGCAGCACGAGGAAGCGCTCGCCGAAGTAGCGGTAGGTCGTGTCGTCGGGGGCGGGGGCGAGGTCCTCGACGAGCCCGGTGAAGGACGGCTCGAGGCGGCGGGCGGAGAGGATCGTGTAGCTCTGGCTGGCGGTGGGGGAGATCCGCAGCCGGTGGCCCGACCCGGCACGGTGCACGTGCACGGTGTCCTCCGCCGTCGCGCCGAAGAAGGCGCCGACGTCGGCGCCGAGCACCGCGGCGAGGGTGGAGATCGAGCTCAGCGTCGGCGTGATCGTCCCGTTCTCCACGCTGGAGAGATAGCCGTCGCTGCAGCCGGCGCGCGCAGCGAGGTCGGAAAGCGTCATCGCCCGTGCCTGCCGGAGACGGCGGAGCTGGCGACCGACGTTCTTCACCACCTCGTCCCCGTCGAGCACAGGCCTCCCCTGACGCGCCGGGTCGCCCTTGACGCCGTCGCTACAGCGTACTTTACTGTCCCGCAAGATCAAATCCCGGCAGACCGGAAAAGACTGCCGGGGATTTCCGGGAGCGTGCCGTGGTCAGAAGTGTGCTCTTCCTCAAGCCGATCGACGGCGATTGCGCTTCTATCCAGCGATTCTTCGAGGAGGAGGGCGTCCTCGAGCGCTCGTCGCGCATGCCCGGCTTCCTCGGGGCCGAGCTGCAGCTGCCGGCCGACAAGTCCGCCCCGGCGCTCGTCACGGCTCTCTGGACCTCTCGAGAGGCGTACCGGGGCTGGGTCGAGGACCCCTGGCGGGCCGCCAACTCGGTACGCGGCAAAGCCGTGTTCGAGGCGCTCGAGCAGCCAGGAGGGGGCGGCTCGATCTACGACGTGACGATCAGCGTCGCGCAGCCGCGGGGCAGCGACGGAGGCGACCGTTGAGTCGCCACCGCGTCTCGATGGACATCGGCGGGACGTTCACCGACGTCGTCGTCTACGACGAGCAAGAACGCAGTTACACGGCGGGCAAATCATCGACGACGCCGGCGGACCTCACCGACGGCGTCTTCGCCGCGCTCGAGCAGGTCGTCGCTGAGCCGGCGGACATCGCCTTCACCGTGCACGGCACGACCCAGGGACTGAACGCCTTCCTCCAGCGGCGCGGCGCCAGGGTGCTGCTGCTCGTCACCGAGGGCGCGGGCGACGTCTACCAGATCGCCCGAGGCCCGCGGACGAACCTCTACGACCTCCACTACCGCAAGCCCACCCCGCTGGTCCGCCGCCGCGACACCGTCGAGATCACGGGGCGACTGGACTACGCCGGCGGGGAGCGCACCCCCCTCGACGAGGATGCCGTGCGCGCCGCGGCGAGGCGCTTCCGGGACGAGGGCTTCGAGTCGATCGCCGTGGCGTTCCTGTTCAGCTACCGCAACCCCGAGCACGAGCTGCGCGCCGCCGAGATCCTGCGCGAGGAGCTTGGCCCCGACGTCTCGCTCTCGCTCTCCCACGTCGTGGCACGCGAGTGGCGCGAGTACGAGCGCACCTCCTCGACGGTGCTCGACGCGTACACCGGCCCGACCGTGCGCCGCTACCTCGAGCGCCTGGAGAGCGAGATGCGCCGGCGCGGCCTGCAGGTCACCTTGCACGTGATGCAATCGAGCGGCGGCATGGTGTCGGCGGCGGCTGCACGCGACGTGACGCTGCAGACGCTGCTCTCCGGCCCGGTCGGCGGAACGATGGGCGGCGTCGCGCTCGCCCGCCTGCTCGACCGGCCGAACCTGATCTGCGTCGACATGGGGGGCACGAGCTTCGACGTGAGCCTCGTCGTCGACGGCAAGCCCGACGTCTCGACAGAGACCGAGCTCGAGGGCTTCCCGCTGCTCATGCCGGTCGTGAACATCCACACGATCGGGGCCGGCGGCGGGTCGATCGCCTACGAGGAGGCCGGCGGCCTGCGCGTCGGCCCCGAGAGCGCCGGCGCCGAGCCCGGTCCGGCCGCCTACGGCCGCGGTGGGTCTCGACCCACGGTGACCGACGCCAACGTCGTGCTCGGCCGGGTCGACCCGTCCTGGTTCGCCGGCGGGCGGATGACCCTCAACGTCGAAGCGGCGCGCTCGGCCGTCGCCTCCCTCGGCGAGCAGCTCGGGCTGGGCACGACGGTGCTCGCCGAGGGCATCTGCGACGTGATCAATGCCAAGATGGGACAGGCGATCCGCACGCTCACCGTGGCCAAGGGCATCGAGCCGCGCGGCTTCTCCCTCGTCGCCTTCGGGGGAGCAGGCGCGATGCACGCCGTGTTCCTCGCCCGCGAGCTCGAGATCGCCGAGGTGATCGTGCCGCCGCTGCCGGGCGCGTTCTCGGCCTGGGGGATGCTCGAGACCGAGCTGCGCAAGGACTACTCGCTCTCGTTCTACGGCTCTCTGGCTCGCTCGGAGCGCGCCGAGCTGGCCAAGCTGCTCGAGGAGATGGAAGCCGAGGGTCGCGCAGCGCTCGCGCGAGCAGGGCGTCGCCGAGTCGGCGGTGCGCGTCGGGCATGCCATGGACCTGCGCTACGAGGGACAGGAGTACACCCTCGTCGTCGCGCTCGAGGGCCTGGGTGAGGTGCGGGACGAGCGATTCGTCGAAGTCGTCGGGGAGCGATTCCACGCGACGCACCACCGGCGCTTCGGGCACGCCAACCCGGGCGCGCCGATGGAGATCGTGGTGCTGCGCACGACCGTGCTTCGGCGATCTCGGCCGGCCCGACCCCGCACCGAAGCCGCCCGAGCCCGATCGCAGCTGGCCGTCGCAGCGCCGCGACGTCGTCTTCGGTCACATCGAGCACCCCGCCGAGATCGTTCGCAGGGCTGACCTGCCGATCGGCGCGCGCCTCGACGGCCCCGCGGTCGTCGTCGAGGAGACGGCGACGACCGTGCTCCCGCCGGGCGCGTCGCTGCACGTCGACCCGCTCGGCGCGATCATCATCAATGTCGGTCACTGAGCGGGTCGAGCAGCAGGGCGGGTCGAGCAGCAGGGCGGGTCGAGGACAGCAGTGGGTCGAGCCAACAACGAATCGAGAGCGCCGATGAGCCGAGAGCGCAGCACGCCGAGTCCAGGAGCGAGGAAAGCCCGATGACGACGACGATCCCCGTTCGGACGGACACTGAGCTGCGCCCGTCGTTCGACGTCGACCCGATCACAACCGAGATCATCCGCTCGGGTTCAACGCGGCGGCGGACGAGATGAACGCAACGCTGATCCGCTCGGCCTACACGCCGGTCATCTACGAGATGAAGGACTGCTCGGTCGGCGCTGCTCGACGACCGACCACCAGATCCTCGGGCAGTCAGCCGGGCTGCCGATCTTCCTCGGCAACCTCGAGGTCGTGCACCGAGCTGACCGAGCTGAGTACGGCCGCGAGGGCTGGCACGCCGGGGGATGTCTGGATCCTCAACGACTCCTACCTCGCCGGCACCCATCTGCAACGACATGACCGTCTACGGTCCCGTGTTCGTCGGCCGGCGAGCTCGTCGGCTTCGCCGCCTGCCGTGCGCACTGGCTCGACGTCGGGAGCAAGGACGCGGGCGGTCCGACGGACTCGACGAAGATCTTCCAGGAGGGCCTCCGCCTCGGACCGACCAAGGTCGTCGACCGGGGGGAGCTGATCGACGACATCGTCGACGTGCTCACCCGCAACGGCCGGTTCCCCTACCCGGCGCGTCGGCGACCTCTTTGCCCAGATCGCCTGCGTCAAGACGGGTCAGGAGCGCCTGGCGCGCCTGGTCACACGCTACGGCATCGAGACGGTCGCATGCGGCGCGCGACGAGATCTTCGCCCAGACCGAGCGCCTCGAGCGCGCCGCGGTGGCGGCGATCCCCGACGGGCGCTACAGCGCCGAGGGCTCGACTCGACGACGACGGCGTCGTCGTCGGGCAGGAGCAGTTCGTGCGCGTCGCGGTGGAGATCGCCGGGGACCGGATGATCCTCGACCTCTCCGGCACCGACGATATGACCGAGGGGCCGGTGAACTGCGGTGCGGCGCAGGCAGTGTCCGCGGCACGCGGTCGCGTACAAGCTGCTCGTCAACCCGGACCGCCCCGTCGACGGCGGTGCCTTCCGCCCCCTCGAGGTGAAGGTGCGCCCGGGCTCGTTGCTCGCCGCGGAGGAGCCGGCTCCCTGCGAGTGGTACTTCACGCCGCTCGGACTGCTGATCGACCTCGTCGTGAAGGCACTGGCGCCGGTGATGCCCGAGCAGCGCCGCCGGAGCGAGCTACGGCGACTCGATGGTGATCGGCATCGCCGGCAAGGATCCGCGCAACGGGCACGCCCTTCCTCGTCATCGAGCCGACGGTCGGTGGCTGGGGGGCGTGGCGGGGCGGCGACGGGCAGGACGCCCTCATCAACAACGTCAACGGATCGCTCAAGGACGTGCCGATCGAGGTGGCCGAGACGAAGTACCCGGTCTGATGCGCGCTACGCGATCCGCCGCGACTCGGGGGTGCCCGGGCGCGTGGCGCGGCGGCAACGGCGTGGAGCGCGAGTACCTGCTCGAGGCCGAGCGGGATCATGATCGCTGTGGTTCGAGCGGTCGAGGACGCCCGCCTGGGGGCTGTTCGGCGGCGGCGAGCGCCACGCCGCCCGAGGTCGTCGTCAACGAGGGACGCCCGGACGAGCAGACAATGCTCAAGGTGAACGCGCTGCGCCTCAACGCGGCGACACCGTCATCTGCCGCACCGGAGGGGGCGGCGGCTACGGCGACCCGCCGGCGAGCGGCCGAGGGAGCTGACGTCAGAGGCGGCACCTCGCCGGCGCGGCCTGCGAAATCTACGGGCCCGAGACGTCCCCGGGAGGAACGGCACTGACGGCCATTCGCCGGCGCCGACCTGGGAGGCTCGACTCTCTGATCACTGCAAGGGACGAAACCGCAACATCAGTAGAAGAGACCGGCCTGGCGACTCGGAGCAGGTCCTGCTCGTGCCATCACAAAGGAACCCGGACCGACAGGTGGATGGCACTCGAACGGCGTGTCCGGCTGGCGGGCGTGGCGCTCGGCGTCGGCGGGTCGCTGCGTGGCGGCGACCGGCTGCGGCATCCGCGGCGCCAAGGTGGCACTCCGGCCGCGGCCAAGGCGGATGCCGCACGTCGCGTTCTTCGGCTTCGCGACCGACAACTCGTTCGCGCAGGCGACGTGGAAGGGCGTGCAACAAGCTGCCAAGAAGTACCACGGGACGGCGACGTTCCTGAACGGTGACTTCAGCGCCACGACGCAGGTCTCCCAGCTCGAGGACGAGATCACCTCGGGCAAGTACAACGTGTTCGTCATCCAGGCCAACGACGGCAGCGCCGTCGTGCCGGAGGTGAAGAGAGGCGATCGCCAAGGGCATCGTCGTCGTCGCCGAGTTCACCCAGGTCGGCAGCAACTACGCCGAGATCGCCCCGCAGGTCCCGGCGAGATCTCCGTCGTCGAGTCGGCCGTGGGGAACGGCACGGACCTCGGCAAGCTGGCGATCGGCGCTTGCGGGTCCTGGCGACCTGCAACGTCGTGTACTACCAGGGGTACCCGACGCTGCCTCTGGACGTGGCCCGCACAAAGGCCGTGCTCGCCGAGCTGAAGACGGATATGCAGTCAAGCTGCTCGAGGACCCGACGGGGGGATACACTGCCGTCGACCGGGAGACGGTGACCGAGGACGTGCTGACCGCGCACCCGAACGTCAACGTCATCATCGGCTCGTCGCAGGCGATCGAGGGCGCGACGATCGTCCTCAGGAACCGGCACCTGCTCGGCAAGGTCAAGCTCGTCGGCAACGGCGGCTCGACCCAGGCCGTCAAGTACGTCAGGGCACGGCACCTGGTACGCGCACCTTCGGGATCCCCGAGGTGACCGACGGCTACGACGCCACGCTCTACGGCATCGAGAAGCTGCAGGGCGGGCACCCGCCGATGGCGGTCGACTCGGCCAAACTCGGCCCCGCCGGCGGCAAGTGGACCCAGAGCGTGGTCAAGGCGAACAACATCGTCGGCCAGTACTGCGACTAACTGCGGCGTCCCAGCGTCGCGCCGGGCACTCCTCGCCCGGCGCGGCGCCGGCGGGCGCTGAGGTGGCAGCGTTGCTCGAGCTCGAAGGCATCGGAAGAAGTACGGACCGGCACGACGTCCTCGACGACGTCAGCTTGACGATCCGCGCCGGGCGAGGTTCACGCCGCTCGTCGGTGAGAACGGGGCCGGGAAGTCGACGCTGATGCAAGCATCGGCGCGGGCATGGTCCGGCCCGACGCGGGGTCACGTCGTGGTCGATCGCCGGACCGCTGCGCGCCACGCCCCCGCGCCGCCCGGGCGGCCGGGGTCGAGATCGTCGACCCAGGAGCTCACCTCCGTGCCCGCGCGCACCGTCCTCGAGAACGTCTTCCTCGGGATGCGCGTCGCAGCGCTCGGCAGCTTGCGGCGATCGGCGGCGCTCCGAGCAGTTCGAGCGAGGTGTGCGAGGAGACCGGCTTCTTCGCTCCCGCCGGAGCGCAGCGTCCGCGAGCTGTCGCATCGCCGACCGCCAGATCCTCGAGGTGCTGCGCTGCCTCATCCGCCGGCCGCGTGTGCTGATCCTCGACGAGCCGACCTCCTCGCTCGACGACGAGCGAGCCGATCAGCTGCTCGCCCTGCTGCGGCGCTTGCGCGAGCAGGGGCGTCGCTGTCGCCATGGTGTCGCATCACCTGCACGAGGTGCTGGCGACGGCGGACACCGTGCCGGTGCTGCGCGACGGCTGCCTGGTGAGCAGCGCTCCGGTCGGCGAGGAGAGACGAGGCGAGCCTGATCCAGAAGATGGTCGGGCGGCCGTTGCGCCTCATGTACGCCGCCAAGCACCGCCCTCCGGCCGAGGCCGAGGTCGTGCTCGAAGCCTCCGCAGGTCTGGCGGGGCGAGGTCGTGCGCGGCGTCAGCCTCTCCGTGCGCGCCGGCGAGATCGTCGGGCTCGCCGGGCTCGTCGGCGCGGGGCGCTCCGAGTTCGCCCGCTGCCTCATCGGCGCCGATCGACGCGGACCGCGGCGCCGTGCGCGTCGCCGGGCACAGCGGCCAGCGCCTGCGCAGCCCGAGGGCGGCGAGCGACGCCGGTGTGGTGATGGTCCCCGAGGACCGCAAGGCGCAGGGGCTCGTGCTCGACCGCTCGATCGCCGAGAACCTGGCGCTCAGCTCGCGCGAAGGGCGTCTCCCGTTTCGGCTTCGCCCTGCCGAGCTGGCTCGAGGACGCGACGCGCAGGAGTGGGTCACCCGATCGGACATCCGGCCGCCTGCATCCCGGAAGGATCGTCCGCCAGCTCTCCGGTGGCAACCAGCAGAAGGTGCTGCTGTCCAAGTGGCTCGCCTGCCGACCGAGGGTGCTCATCGCCGACGAGCCGACCCGCGGGGTCGACGTCGGGCGCGAAGGTGGCGATCCACCGGATGATCGCCGAAGCGGCGGCGGCGGGGATCGGCGTCGTGCTCATCTCCTCCGAGCTCGAGGAGCTGATGGGCCTCTCGCACCGCATCGTCGTGCTCCGAAAGGGCGAGGTCGTGGCCGAGTTCGACGGCGACGCTCCCGAGCGCGAGCAGATCATCGCCGCCGCGTTCGGCACGGTACCGCAGCGGGCGAGCCTGTGACCGTCACCGAGCAGCCCGTCGCCGACGAGGTGCGCAGCGGCGAGCGACGCGCAGCGCCGGCGCCGCGTCTCGGTCCGCGACTTCGGCATCCTCGTCTTCCTCATCGCCATCGCCATCGCGCTCTGCGGCCAGCTCGTCGTCCTTCCGCACGCTCGGCAACGTCGCCAACATCCTCAACCAGATGAGCTGGGAGGGCATCGCCGCCTGCGGGGCGACCCTGGCCATCATCTCGGGAGGTTTCGACCTCTCCCAGGGTGCCGTCTACACCTTCTGCGCCATCATTCTGTGTGATCCTGGCGCCGCATCTCTCGGCATTCGGCGCTGTTCGCCGTCGCGCTCGCCATCGGCTTCGGCTTCGGGCGCGGTGAACGGCGGCGTGATCGCCTACGGGCGGATCAACAGCTTCATCGCCACGCTCGCCACGAGCTACGTGATCCTCGGTTTCGCCACCGTGGTCACCGGCGGCAACACCGAGACGAGCTCGGTCAACGGGTTCATGGTGATGAACAACACCTACGCCGGCATCACCATCGCCGCCTGGGTCTTCTTCGCCGTCGCCCTCGTCACCGGGACCCTGCTCGCCCTCACCCGGTTCGGCCGCGGCCTGTACGCCATCGGCGGCAACCCCGAGGCGGCGAGGCTGTCGGGCATCTCCATCCCGCTCTACCGCATCGCCGTGTTCGGGATCAGCGGCGCCTGCGCCGCGATCGCCGGGATCATCGGGGCGTCCCAGACCGGTTCGGCCGACCCGGGGACGAGCGTCGCCAACACGCTCGCCCTGACCGCGATCGCCGCGACCGTCGTCGGTGGGACGAGCATCATGGGCGGGGAGGGAGCGATCTGGCGGGCCGTCGTCGGCACGCTGATCCTCGAGCTGATCGCCAACGGGTTCGTGCTGCTCGGCTGGAACCCGGTCTACGAGGACATCGTCTACGGCGCGCTCATCCTGCTGGCGGTCGGCGTCGACCAGCTGCTCCGCCGGAGGCAGACGTGACCAGTGACACGCCAGAGGTGACGAGCGAACGGAGTGGCCGGTGAGCGGGCGGATCGTGTTGAGCGAGGCGAGTGTGGTGAGCGCGACCGGGTCGCCGCCCTTCGCCGGCTCCGTCGTGGTGGAGGACGGCCGGATCGCGGACGTGATCGAGGGCCCCGCCGCGGCTGCCGCTGCACGCGACGGCGCTCGCGTGATCCGACTCGGTGGGCGCAGCCTCCTGCCGGGGCTGATCGACGCCCACGTGCACGCAACAGCGGTCGACGCCGACATCGCGAGCCAGCCGCGCCGACGTTACGAGAGCGAGCTCGCCGTGCTGGCCGGCGTTGCGCTCGAGGAGATGCTGTCGCGCGGGTTCACCACCGTGCGCGACGCCGGCGGCGCAGACGCGGGGTTCCGCCGGGCGATCGAGCAGGGCGCGATCGCTGGCCCGCGCCTGCTCGTCTCGGGCCGCCCACTCAGCCAGACCGGTGGCCACGGCGACCAGCGAAGCGCCGCGGAGGAATCCGATGCCGGCGGCTGCAGCCCGCACATCGGGCTCGTGCACACGATCGCCGACGGTCCCGACGACGTGCGCCGGGCGGCGCGCGACGAGCTGCGCCGTGGCGCCGACCAGATCAAGGTGATGGCGAGCGGGGGAGTGGTCTCGCCGACGGACCGTCTCGAGTCCGTGCAGTACTCCCTCGAGGAGCTCTCCTCCGCCGTCGCCGCGGCACGCGCCGCCGGCACCTACGTGCTGGCGCACGCGTACACGCCGGCGGCGATCGAGGTGTGCGTGCGTGCCGGCATCCGCTCGATCGAGCACGGCAACCTGCTCGACGAGCCGACCGCCAGGCTGATGGCCGAGAACGGGACCTTCCTCGTGCCGACGCTGGTGACCTACGAGAAGCTGCACGACGAGGGCGCCCGTCACGGCATCCCGAGGGAGAGCCTCGACAAGCTCGCCCGAGTGGTCGACGCCGGCCTCGACAGCCTGAAGATCGCCTCCGATGCCGGAGTGCGGATCGCCTCGGGCTCGGACCTGCTCGGCCCGATGCGCCGGTACCAGGGCGAAGAGATCGCGATCAAGGCGCGCGCCCTCGGGGCGATGGGGGCGATCATCGCCGCGACTCGCACCAATGCCGAGCTCCTCGGCCTCGAGGACGAGATCGGCACGATCGAGGCCGGCAAGCAGGCCGACCTCGTGGTCGCGGACGGCGACGTGCTCGACGAGCCGTCCGTGCTCGGCCGCCCGGACGGAGTCGTGCTCGTGATCCGCGCCGGCATGCTCGTGCACGAGCGGCTGGGCTGATGCCCGGCGTGCGCCTCCGAAGGCGCTCCTGCGCGGCCGGGATCTGACGATGGACGTGCTCGAGGCGATGCGCAGGCGCCGCATGCACCGCTACTTCGACCCGGCGCCGCTCGACGACGAGACGCTGCGCACCCTCGCCTGGGCGGCGACGAGGGCGCCGGCGGGCGGCAACCAGCCCTCCCGCTACGTGCTCGTCGTGAAGGACCCGGCGCTCGTCGAGACCCTCGTCGAGGTGAGCCCGAGCTACATCGGAACGATGCCGCCGGCGGTCGTCGTCGTGCTCACCGACCTCGACGGCGCCGAGGCGCAGATGGGCACCCAGGGCAGGGACCACCTGTCACGCCTCGATGCCGGCGCGGCGACCGAGCACGTCGCGTTGGCTGCGGTGGGTCTCGGTATCGGCTGCTACCTGTTCCGGTGCTCGAACGAGGCGGCGCTTCGCGTCGTGCTCGACCTGCCGCCGACGGTGCGCGTGGAGTGGTTGGCGGCGGTGGGGCGACCAGCCGCCACGCCGTCGCCCGCACCCAAGGCGCCCCGCCAGGTCGTCTTCGTCGACCGCTGGGGCGGTGAGCAGTGGGAGGTCCGACACCCGTGAGCGGCCGTGACGACGCCGCGTTCCGGCTCGCCACCTTCCTCGTCACCGCGGCGCGTGACGTGGTCGACGAACCGGCGATCTACGGCCCGTTCCGGATGATCGACGCTGTCGACCGGCTGATGGCCGGCGTCTTCGACGACGAGTTCCTCGCCGCGATGAAGCCGGAGCTCGAGCAGGAGAAGCAGAAGGTGATGTCGGACCGCGCTGCCTTCGTCGCATGGCTCGACGACCTCTCCGGGCGCTTCGCCGCGGAGGCGAAACGGCGGAACCTGCTGGCGCGAGGGCCCGGCGGAGCTCGACCTGCGCCATCGCCACCCACAAGGTCCTCTAGACCGGCCACCCTGCGGCCGCCCCGCTCATTGCCGGGACCGGGCAGCTATGCGCAACGAGCCGGGCGTCACGCCGAGGAGCTCGCGCATCTGGCGGTTCATCGCCGCCTGGTCGAAGAAGCCGCACGCCACGGCGATCTCGCCGAGCGGCGTCGCGGTGGTGACGATGCGGTGGACGGCCTCCTCGAGGCGCGTGCGGACGATCAGCTGTCGTGGCGAGAGCTCGAGCACGCGGCGCAACCGCCGCTCGAGGGTCGCCGGCGCCATCCCGCCGACCTCGGCGAGGCGCCCGAGGCTCACTGCCTCGCCCGAACCGACGTGCTCGCGAACGTGACGCACGACCGCCTCGAGCCCGCGCATCGCCTCGTCCCCGACCGGGGCGTGCTGGTCCACCGACACCGCGGCGATCGCCGGCGCGCCCCCGTCACCGAGCGGCACGAGCGCCTTGTTGGTCGAGTACCAGCCGAGGCTCCCGTCCGCACGGCTGATGACCTCGAGCAGCCGGCGCAGCGGCCTGCCGTTCAGGCGCAGCACGGCGTCCTGGGCCTCGTAGGAGACGGCGAGCTCGGGCGGGAACAGCTCGGCGGCGCTCCGGCCGGTCACCTCACGAGGCGAGCGGCAGCCGGCGCGGTCGGCGAACGCCTGGTTGGCGGCGAGGTAGCGGCCGTCGTCAGCCTTGAGGCTGAACATCACCTGCGGCAGGCCCTCGAACAGCTCGAGCAGCGGGCTGGCCGAGCGTTCTGGATCAGGGCCGGTCGCCACGACGCATCCCGGGCAGACGATACTGCTCGAGCCGTCCGCAGCCCGGCCGGCGCCGAGTCGTGCTCGAGCATCCGCACGGCGATTTGGAAGCGTTCGCGTCATCGCGGCGATGATCCGGCCAAGACGGCGGGGATTGACTGGGGACTATGAGTGAGCTCGCGCGCACGCGCACCATCGGTCCCGGGCTCGCGGTGCCCGCCGCGCCGGCGGCGGTTTCCGACGACGCGCTGGTCGCTGCTGCCGAGCGCAACGCCGCCGAGCTCATGCGGGCGGGGGCACGCGGCGAGACCCGTGCCGAGCGGCGACGGCGCAGCCGCATCGGCGCTCTCGTCGCCGACGGTGCGAGCCGGCAGTTCCTGATCGACCTCACCGACCAGGTGCTGCGCATCGGCCCTCGCCGTCGTGCCGCACGCCGCCTGCACGATCTCGTCGCCGAGCGCGGCGTGCCGGGCTTCGCCACCGGGCTCGACCGCCTCGCCCTGCAAGTCGGGGCGCGGCTCGCGCCGGTCGTGCCGGGGGTGGTGATGCCGGTCGCGACGGCCAGGTTGCGCCGCGAGTTCGCCCCCGTGGTGCTGCCCGCCGGCCCGCACCGCCTGTCGCGCCACGTGCGCCGGCGCCGGCGCCAGCAGATCGCGCTCAACGTCAACCTGCTCGGCGAGGCCGTCCTCGGCGAGGGCGAGGCGCGCCGGCGCACGGCCCTCGTCGCAGGCCTGCTCGAGCGGCCGGAGGTCGACTACGTCTCGGTGAAGATCTCCTCGGTCTGCGCCCAGCTCGACGTCCTCGCCTACGAGGACAGCCTGGCGCGCATCCTCGAGCGGTTGCGCACCATCTTCCTCGCCGCCGCCCGGTCGGTGCCTCCGAAGTTCGTCAACCTCGACATGGAGGAGTACCGGGACCTCGACCTCACCCTCGACGCCTTCACGACGCTCCTCGTCGAGCCCGAGCTCGCCGCTCTCGACGCCGGGATCGTGCTGCAGGCCTACCTGCCCGACTCGGTCGCGGCGATGCAGCGCCTCGCCGCGTTCGCCCGCCGGCGCCATGCCGAGCACGGCAGCGCGGTCAAGGTGCGCATCGTGAAGGGCGCCAACCTCGCGATGGAGCGGGTCGAGGCGGAGCTGCGCGGCTGGCCGCAGGCTCCCTTCACCAGCAAGGCGGAGGTCGACGCCAATTACAAGCGGCTGCTCTCGATCGCGCTCGCTCCCGAGAACGCCGGCGCCCTGCGGGTGGGCGTCGCCAGCCACAACCTGTTCGACATCGGCTGGGGGCTGGCACTGCGCGAGGCGCTCGGACCGGAGCGCGTCGAGCTCGAGATGCTCGAGGGGATGGCCAACCCCCAGGCACGCGCCGTGGCGCGCCGTGCCGGGCACCTGCTGCTCTACGCCCCGATCGTGCACCGGCGGGACTTCGAGTCCGCGGTTGCCTACCTCGTGCGCCGTTTCGACGAGAACACCGCTCCGCAGAACTTCCTCGCGAAGGTGTTCGAGCTCGAGCCGGGCTCGCCGGCCTGGCAGGCCGAGCAGTCGCGCTTCGAGCAGGCGGTGGCGGCCAGCCGGTTGCCGCCGGGTGGGCCGCGGCGGACCCAGGATCGGGCCGGCGAGGCGCCGGCCGCCGAAGGCCGGACGGGGACCGCGTTCCGCAACGAGCCCGACACCGACTTCTCCCTTCCGGCGAACCGCAGCTGGCTCGCCGCCCATCTCGGGGCTTGGCCGTCGGGCGTCGTGCGCGACGTGTCCGCCGTGGTCGGCGGCGAGCACGTCACCGCCCCGCTCAGCGGCCGCGGCATCGACCCGTCGGCGCCGGCGGAGCCGCTCTATCGCTACGTGGAGGCGAGTCGCGACACAGTCGAGCGCGCCGTCGAGGTCGCCCGCCGCGCCGGGGAGGCGTGGCGCGCCCGGCCGGCGGAGGAGCGCGCCGAGCTGTTGCGGGCCGTGGCGGGCCAGCTGGCAGCGCGCCGCGGTGAAGCTCTGGTCGTGATGGCCCACGACGCCGGCAAGACGATCGGCGAGGGCGATCCCGAGGTCTCCGAGGCGATCGACTTCGCCCGTTACTACGCGCTGCAGGCCGAGCGCCTCGAGGCGGCCCGGCACGAGGGATCGGGGCGCCGGTTCACGCCGTACGGCGTCGTCGTCGTGGCCCCGCCGTGGAACTTCCCCCTCGCCATCCCGGCGGGCGGGGTGCTCGGCGCGCTCGCCGCCGGCTCGGCCGTCGTCCTCAAGCCCGCCCCCGAGACCGTGCTCACCGCGTGGCACCTCGCCACCTGCTGCTGGGCGGCAGGCGTGCCGGCCGACGTGCTGCAGTTCGTCCCGACCGCCGACGACGAGGTCGGCCGGCGCCTCGTCACCCACGAGGGCGTCGACGCGGTGATCCTCACCGGGGCCTACGACACGGCGCGGCTCTTCCTCGGCTGGCGGCCGGGACTGGCGCTGCACGCCGAGACGAGCGGGAAGAACGCGCTCGTGATCACCGCGGCGGCCGACCAGGACGACGCGATCCGCGACCTCGTCCGCTCGGCGTTCTCCCACGCCGGCCAGAAGTGCTCGGCGGCCAGCCTGGCGATCGTCGAGGCCGCCCTCTACGACGACGAGCGGTTCCTCGCCCGCCTCGCCGACGCGGTCGCCAGCCTGCGCGTCGGCGCTGCCTTCGACCCGGCGACCCAGGTCGGGCCGCTCATCCGCCCGCCTTCGGGGCCGCTCGAGCGGGCACTCACCACCCTCGCGCCCGGCGAGCGCTGGTTGGTCGAGCCGCACCAGGTCGGCGACAACCCCCACCTGTGGAGCCCCGGGGTCAAGGCCGGCGTCGCCTCCGGGAGCGAGCTGCACCTCACGGAGTGCTTCGGCCCGGTGCTCGGCGTGATGCGCGCCGCCGACCTCGACGAGGCGATCGCGTTGCAGAACATGCCCGCCTACGGGCTGACCGGCGGGATCCACACCCTCGACGACGCCGAGGTGCGCCACTGGCTGGAGCGCGTGGAGGTCGGCAACGCCTACGTCAACCGCCACATCACCGGGGCGATCGTGCAGCGCCAGCCCTTCGGTGGATGGAAGCGCTCGGTGATCGGGCCGGGCGCGAAGGCCGGCGGCCCGAACTACGTCGCGTCGCTCGGCTCGTGGTCGCCCGAACGAGGGGGCAGCGACGGCGGCGCGGAGCTGGAGCTCGCCCGTGTTGCGTGGAAGCGGCTGTCACAGGGCGAGGACCCGAGCGCGCTCGCCGCCGAGCGCAACGATCTCCGGCTGCGCGCCCTGCGGCGTGTCGCGCTGCGTTTCGTCGCGCCGCCCGAGGTCGCCGCGCTCGAGCTGGCGCTCGCCGTCGCTGGCGAGCTCGCTGTCGCAGTCGACTGCTCGGTGGCGGCCCCGTTCGAGGGGATGCCGGCGGGCACCCTCGTCGAGCCCGACGGCGCCTTCGTCGCCCGGATGGCGATCGCTCGGCCCGAGCACGTGCGGCTGCTCGGCCCTCCGGCGGTGGTGGGCGGCTCGGACGGCGCCGTGACCGGGGAGCTGCGGCTGGCGCTGCTCGACGCCGGTCTCGAGGTCGACGTCGAGCCTCTCGTCGCCCTCGGGGAGATCGAGCTGCTGCGCTGGACACGCGAGCAGGCCATCAGCGAGACCTTGCACCGCCACGGCAATATCCGCCTCGGCTGAGGCGCGCCGACCGCCGCTTCGATAGGGTCGGGTCCCGATGGCGGCGGACGCACCGACGATCCTGGCGACCTCGGGCGGGCTGCGCCGGGGACGCGCACCGCCTTCGAGCTCGCACCGCTCCTGAGCTACGCCCTCGAGCTCGCCGGGACGAATGGGCGCCGTCCCCGACTCTGTCACCTCGGCACGGCCGGAGGCGACCAGCGGCACTGGAACGCATGGTTCTCCGAGGCCGGCATCGCGGCCGGTGTCGAGGTGGTCCACCTCAACCTGTTCCCGATGCCGAGCGTGGCAGACGTCGCCGGCCTGCTCACCTCGGTCGACGTGGTCTGGGTGGGCGGCGGAAGTGTCGCCAACCTGCTTGCGCTGTGGCGATTGCACGCGTTGGACGACGCCCTCGGACAGGCCTGGCGCGCCGGCGTCGTGCTGGCGGGCGTGTCGGCCGGCTCGCTCTGCTGGCACGTCGGCGGGACCACGGACTCGTTCGGTCCGGAGCTGCGGCTCGTCGACAACGGGCTCGGATGGTTGCCGTACTCCAACGGCGTGCATTACGACTCCGAGCCGCAGCGGCGCCCGCTCTATCACCGTCTCGTCGCTGCCGGCAGCCTGCCGGCAGGCTACGCCACCGACGACGGCGTCGGTCTGGTGTATCGCGGCACCGAGCTGGTCGAGGTGGTGAGCGAGCTGCGCGACAAGGGCGCCTACCACGTCCGGCGCGAGGGCGAGCGTGCCGTCGAGGAGCGGCTCGAGCCGCGCCTGCTGCCCGGCGCCGACTGAGACCCCGCCGGCCGCCGGCCGAGACCCCCACCCGCCGCCGGCCGAGGGCGCACCCGCCGGCCGGCGGCCGCGGGCTCGGCTACACCCGGCCCAGGCGCCACCACAGGCTCGGTGCGGCGAGGGCGGAGGTCGTCACGAGCGGGACGACGACGCGCTCCTCGCCGAGCGCGACCTCGAGCGTGCCGACCCGCTCGCCTCGCCGCACGCTCGTGCCGAGCCCACGCTCGAGTCTGACGCGTTCGGAGATGAAGGCGCCGCGCCAGGCGACGAGGCTCGCGCCGGCCGACGCGACGACGGGCACCGGCTCGCCGCGGCCCGTGACGATCGTCCCGATGCGCTCCCCGGGCACGACGACCCGCCGTACGACCAGGCCGGTGTCGGCCGCGTGGACGAGCGCGACCGCCGCGTCGAGCGCGCTCGGCAGAGCCGGAGTCGCCTGGTCGCCGACGACGGCGCCGATCACCTTCTCGTTGCGCCCGGCGACGGTGTCCGAGGCGGCGAAGACGAAGGACGCGCCGCCTTGGGGCACCCAGCCCGTCTTCACGCCGTCGATGCCGTCCTTGCCGAGGTCGGCGTCGACGTTGTACTGGACGCCGGCCACCGGCAGGCTGACCTGGGGCAGGGCGACGATGCCGGCGATCACCGGGTTGGCCAGCGCAACGGCCGCCAGGCGGGCCTGGTCGGCGGCGGTGGAGACCGAGCGCGGATCGACGCCGCTCGCCCCGGCGTATCGCGTGCGGTCGAGACCGAGGCGCGCCGCCTCGGCGTTCATCTCGGCCACGAACGCCGGGATGCTGCCGGCGTCCCAGGAGGCGAGCAGGTCGACGACGTTGTCGGCCGACGGGACCAGCGCCCCTTCCAGGGCCTGGAGCTCGCTCAGCTGCTCGCCCGCCGTCACCGCCAGCACGGAGTCCTGGGCCGCGAGGTCGCGCCGGTAGGCGGCGACGTCGGCCGGGGTGATCGTGATCGACGGCCCCGAGTCGCCCGCAGCGAGCGGATGGTCGTGCAGGACGACGAGCGCCGACATGAGCTTGGTGACGCTCGCGATCGGGATCTCCCGGTTGCCGCCGGCGGACCCGATGGGGCCGATTCCCGCCACGGTCACGATCTGCTCCGGGCCGGGGGCAAACGGCAGCGACCAGCCGTCTGCCGGGACCAGCAGGCGAGCGGGAAGCTCGCTCGTTGCGTGCAGCGCGGGGACCGGCGACAGCAACTGCACGACGACGAAGGCGACTCCTCCCGCGACGATCGCGCCGGCGGCGACGAGGGAAGCCCGGCGGCCACGTCCCGAGGGTTCGCGCCGGGCGTGAAAGACGCGGGTGGTGCGTCCGGTCTGCAGCACCGACGCAGGCTATTGCGGGGCGCGAGGCGCCGGAGCCCGCCGGCCCGCCGGCGCGGGGCGAGATGCACGCGATCCGCAACATGGACCTCGTCCCCGGGTCGCATCGTGGCCTGCTCGACGCGCAGTTCGTCACGCTGGCAACGTCACGCTGGCAACGACGAAGGTGGCAGGGACGGAGGTGGCGAGGAAAGCTGGCAGAGTACGAGTGCGCCGCGCCGGCGCACGCCGGCGCCGTGCCGGGAGCCCGAGCAGGAGGTGGACGTGGTGAGCGACGACGACGAGGACTACCCGCTCATCGAGGCGACCGAGCCGCTCGACCCGGAGGACGCGGCGGACGTGGCCTCGCGCGACAGCGAGATCGACTTCGACGACGAGACCGACGACGACCAGGCCCCGCTCGACGTCGTCGAGGCCCGGGAGGCCGGCGTCTTCCTCGACGATCCCGAGCAGCTCTCCGACGAGGAAGAGTGACGGATCCGTGGCCAACCAGCTGGGCTCGATCGAGCACGTCGTGCAGCTCATGCTCGAGAACCGCTCCTTCGACCACATGCTCGGCTTCCTCTACGCCGATTCGGCGAACGTCTCGCCCGCGACGAACCAGCCCTTCGCCGGGCTGACCGGCACGGAGACCGTCCCCGACGCGAACGGCGACCCGGTCGCGGTCTACCGGTTGCAGGCGGACACGCCCGGGCTGTACTTCATGCCCGGCGCCGATCCCGGCGAGGGATTCGCTGCGACCAATGTGCAGCTCTTCGGCACGCCGACCCCGGCAGCTTCGCAGGTCGCTACCAACCAGGGATTCGTCGTCGACTTCGCCAACACCCTCACCGGGGTCGATGCGGACCGCCACAACCTCCCGGGCACGACGCCGCAGATGATCATGGGCATGTTCACCCCGGAGCTGCTGCCCGTGCTGTCGGGGCTGGCACGCGGCTTTGCCGTGTGCGACCAGTGGTTCAGCTCCGTGCCGACCGAGACCTTCCCCAACCGTGCCTTCGCCGGCGCCGCGACGAGCCAGGGGCACATGGACGACTCGACAGCGGTGTACACCTCGCAGAGCATCTTCGGGCTGCTCGAGTCCGCCGGCATCGCGTGGTCGGTCTACGGCTACGACGCGTTGCCGCTCACCCGCCTCGACTTCCCCGACACCATCGGCGCCGGCGAGTCGCACTTCGGGCTCTTCAGCGACTTCACCGCCGCTGCCGCCGCCGGCACGCTGGCTGCGTACACGTTCCTCGAGCCCTCCTGGGGCTCGTCGGGTAACAGCCAGCACCCCAACTATGACGTGGCGCTCGGCGAGCAGCTCATCTACGACGTCTACCAGGCGCTGCGCAACGGCCCGGCGTGGGGCAGCACGCTGCTCGTCATCACCTACGACGAGCACGGCGGCTGCTACGACCACGTCCCGCCGCCGACCAGCGCCGTGCCGCCCGACGACAGCGCCGGGCAATTCGGGTTCGGGTTCACCCGCTTCGGCGTGCGTGTCCCGGCCGTGCTCGTCTCGCCGCTGATCGCGGCCGGGACGGTCTTCCGCCCGGCCGGCAGCACGCCGCTCGACCACACGTCGGTGCTGAAGACGTTGGAGGTCCGGTTCGGGCTCGAGCCGCTGACGAAGCGTGACGGGGCCGCCCCCGATCTCGGCGACGTCCTCACCCTGGCGCCGGGCGCGGCGCGCACGGACGACCCGCTCGCCGGCGTCGTCGTCCCGGTCTCCACCGGCCCCAACCCGGCGGCGGGCGAGGTCTCGCACATCCAGCAGATCGAGGCACAGCTCGTCGCGGCACTGCCCGTCGACGACGCCGAGGGCCGTGCGCATGCCGGGCCGCCCGCTGTGATGAGCGAGGGCGTCTACGAGGACTTCATCGCTCAGCGCTCGCAGGCGTGGCGCAACTCGCAGTCGACCTGAGCGGGCTGCGAGGTCCCCGACTCAGCCCGGAGCGCCGGCACGACGCGTGCTGATGCGCAACGACGTCCAGCTGCCGTCGGCCGCCCACCCCCCGTCGACGGGCAGCGCGGCGCCGTTGACGAAGCCGCTGCGAGCCGGGTCGGCGAGGAAGGCCACGGCCGAGGCGACGTCGTCCGGGCGGGCGAAGCGCGCCAGCGGCACCCGGTCGACGATGTCCTCGTCGGAGTAGGCCCCGCTCGCCTGGTCCTCGCGGTCCATCTCGGTCTTGATCCACCCGGGGCAGACCGCGTTGACGCGAACGCCGTTCCCGCCCCACTCCGCGGCGAGGGTCATCGTCAGTCCGACCAGGCCATGCTTGGAGGCGCAGTAGGCGGCGCGGTGCGACACGCCGAGCGTGCCTGCCACAGACGCCACGTTGACGATCGAGCCGGAGCCCCGCTCGCACATTGCTGCGCCGAGCTCGCGGCACATGAGGAACGGCCCGGTCAGGTTGACGTCGATGACGCGCCGCCAGTCCTCGCTCGAGGTCTGGAGCGCGGGGACGAGCAGGGAGACGCCGGCGTTGTTGACGAGCACGTCGGCTCCGCCGAGCTCCTCGGCGACGAGCGCGCCGAGCCGGCGGACGTCGGGCTCCTCGGAGACGTCCGTGCGTGCCGCCAGGGCGTCGGCGCCGAGCGCCTCGACCTCCGCCTGCGTCGCCGAGACGTCCGAGACGTCGACGAGCACGATCGAGCAGCCCTCCGCGGCGAGGGTGCGGGCGATCACCCGCCCGAGGCCACGTGCCGCGCCGGTCACGACGGCGACGCGCGGGCGGGTGCTCACCGCCCCCCGTTCTATCAAGCCGTCTACGGTGTCGGCGATGTGGGCGAGCTGCTCGTCGTCGGGACGACCGAACCCGTGAGCGGGAGCTCGCGGCGCGCCCGTGCCGGGGGGTTGCACCGATGAGCACCGGCATCCTGGCCCAGGTCACCCCGGCGCTCGCCGCTGTGCGCATGTCGTTGCACATCTTGGCCGCCACCGTGTGGGTCGGTGGCCAGATCACCGTCGCCGGGCTGCTGCCGACGCTGCGCAAAGCCGGTGGCGACACCACCCGCCAGGTGGCGCGAGCCTTTGCCCGGCTGAGCTGGCCCGCCTACGCCGTGCTGCTCGCCACGGGGGTGTGGAACGTGACCGCGACCAGCTCGGGCCAGGGCTCGCTCTGGCGGACCCTGCTCGGGGTGAAGGTCGGCGTGGCGCTGCTCGCCGGGGTCGCCGCCTTCCTGCACACCCGCGCCAAGGACCGCAGAGGCCTGGCGGTGTGGGGCGCTGTGAGCGGACTCGCCGCGCTCGCCGCGGTCGTCCTCGGCGTCTTCCTCGCCGGCTGAGCGGCTGACCGGCTGGCCGCCGCGTGCTGCCTCAGCGCAGGCGTCTGGCGACGGCTGCGCAGGCGACACAGGTGCGCGCCGCCGGACGGGCGGCGAGGCGCTCGGGCGGGATCGGTCCGCCGCAGGCCGCGCAGATGCCGAGCGTGCCGTCCTCCTGGCGCGCCAGTGCGGCGTCGATCTCGGTGAGGTCGGCCTCGGCCTGCGCCAGCAGGGCTGCCACACGCGCCCGCTCGAAGGCGATCGTCGCTCCCTCGGGGTCATGCTCGTCGTCGGCGTTGGCGTGCTCGGAGGCCGAGACGATGGCAGCGATCTCGGACTGCGCCTCGGCGAGTCGCCGGGCGGCGTCGCGCCGGGCAGCAGCGAGCAGCTCGAGCACGTCGACATCCACCGCTGCGTGGTGCCCGGAGGCGCCGGTAGACGAACCCATCATCCGGCGGGCGGCGCGTGCTCGCTCCGCAGCTCGTGAGCCCCGTCCGGACGCGCCGCCTCGTAGAACAGCTGATGGCCGCCGCTCGGCAGCTCGACCACCGACAGGTAGCGCAACGATCCGGAGCCGTTCGGCGACTCGGCGACAGGTCCCTCGCCGAGCGCCTGCAGCCGCGAGGGGCTCTCGCCCGAGGCGACGCCGGTCCGCTCCTCGGTGTTCTCGGCCGCGCTCGACCGTCCGTCGTAGTAGGCGACGGTGCGGGCGCCGCCAAGCAGCACGCTCGTCACCCGAGCGCCGCGACTGTCCCAACGCCCCGGCCGGCCGGTGAGCGCATCGCCGTGCAGGTCGAACTCGACGCCGTCCTCGCTCGTGGCGTACCGCGTGACCATGCGGTCGGCGTCCTCGTCGCGCTCGAGCGGGTGGCAGCACAGCCACAGGTGCCACTGCCCGTCGTGCCAGCAGATCACCGGGTCCTTCACACCCCAATCGGCGTCGCCGGGGAGGACGGTGCGCCGCCTCGCCGCGTCGAAGCCGGCGGGGTCGTCCGCCTCGAGCAGGTCGACTCGCCAGTGCTTGGTGCCGGGGGTCGCGCAGCTGACGTACAGCCGCCACCCACCGCCCGGCAGGGCGACGAGCGCCGGACGCTCGAGCGACTCCGCACCAAAGGCGTCCCGGTCGAGCTCGACGAGCGTCTCGAGGCGCACACCGTCCTCCGAGCGGGCGACGACGTTGGCGCGGCCGCGACCTTCGCCGAGGGGGTGGCGCACCCGGTAGGCGAGGTAGAAGGCGCCGTCCTCGCCGAGCACGGCTGACGGCGCGCCCGCCCAGCACCCCGCTCCGGCGCACGGCGCCTCGACGATCACCGTGCTCGGGTGCCTGCCAGGCAGCGGCAGCGAGTCGAGCGAGTCGAGCGTCGGTTCCTCCATGGCGCCAACCTACCGAGCAGCCCGTACGCACCTTGACCGCGCGCCGTGCTCGTCGGACAATGTCCGCCGCCGAGCGGCCGGCGGTAGCGGGCGAGCGTGCCCTCCACATCAGCTCGCGGCGCCGACGACCGGGAAGGGAACGGCATGAGGACCGAGCTGCGCGCCGTCACCGTGGTGGCGATGGACGACGATCACGGCGCAACGCCCTTCGGCGCCGACGTCGTCATCGAGGAAGACCGCATCGTCTCGGTGCGCGCCACCGGGCGCCCCGAGGCAACGGGCGAGCCTGTGCCTGCACCGGACCGGGTCGTCGACGGCCGGCGATTGCTCGCCGTGCCCGGGTTCGTCAACGCGCACGTCCACTCCTGGGAAGGCTTCTTCAAGGGCCGTTACGACAACCTGCCCCTCGAGCTGTGGATGCTGCGCTCGTACCCGATCCTCGGCGCGCGGCCGCTCGCGTCCGAGCTGATCCGGCTGCGCAGCCTGCTCGTCGCCCTCGAGTCGTTGCGCAACGGCGTCACGACCCTGCTCGACGACGTCATCGAGGTGCCGGGGCAGAGCCTCGAGCAGCTCGACGCGGTGTTCGGCGCCTACGAGGAGATCGGCATCCGCGCCAATTGCTCGGGCAACATCGTGAACAAGCCCTTCGTCGACACGCTGCCCTTCGTCGACGAGGTCCTGCCCGCCGAGCTGCTCGCGCAGGTGCGGGCGATGCCGGTGCCGAGCACCGAGGAGTACCTCGGGTTCTGCAACGAGGCGCTGCGCCGCTACCACGGCCGCACCGGCCGGCTGCGCTACGTGATCGCCCCCTCGGGACCGCAACGCTGCACGGACGACCTGCTCGCCGCCGCGGCCGAGCTCTCGGCGCAGTGGGACACGACCTACCACATCCACGTCCTCGAGACCCGGGTGCAGGCGGTCACCGGGCGAGAGCTCTACGGCACGACGCTCGTCCAGCACCTCGCCCGCGTCGGGGCGCTGTCAGAACGGACCACCCTCGGGCACGGGATCTGGCTGACGCCGGGCGACATCGCGCTGCTCGCCGAGGCTGGTGCGTCGGTCGCCCACAACCCGGTCTCCAACCTCAAGCTCGACTCGGGGATCCTCGCCTGGCGCGAGCTGCACGACGCCGGCGTGAACGTCGCGCTCGGCACCGACGGCGCCTCGAGCAATGATTCGCAACGCATGACCGACGTGATCAAGACCGCTGCCCTGTTGCACAAGGTGAGCTCGCCGGACTTCGAGCGCGGGCCGACCGCGGCCGAGGTGCTGGCGGCAGCGACGCGCAACGGCGCGCAGAGCTGCCGCCTCGGGGGCGAGACCGGACGTATCGCTGCGGGCTACAAGGCCGACGTCGTGCTCTACGACCGCGACTCGCTCGCTTTCACGCCCGAGAACGACCTCGTCCGCCAGCTCGTCTACTGCGAGAACGGCTCCTCGATCCGCGAGGTGATCGTGGACGGCCAGAGCGTGGTGCGCGACGGGCGGTGCACGACCATCGACGAGGACTCGCTGCTCGCCGAGGTGCGCGAGGCGGCGCCGGCGCTGCTCGCCGACCACGCCGCAGTCGAGCGGGCCAACCTCGTGTTCGAGCCGTATTTCCGCGAGATCTACCGCCGCTGCTGGGGTCTCGAGGTAGGGGTGGAACGCCTCGCCGGGCCGGCGCGCTGAGCGACGCCCAGCGACCTCAGCCGATCACCACCTGGCCGAAGACGCTGCACAGCCCGAGCGCCTCGAGGACGACCAGCGTGACGACGATCGAGACGACGAGCGCCCGCTTGGCCCCGCTCGAGTGGCGCAACGTGACGGCCGGCATGTACCACGCAGGGAGCGCGGCTGCCGGCGCCGGCCTCTCGAGCACGAGGGGACGCGCGTCGGGGGCGATGGGTGTGTCCGGCGAGCCGGCCAGCGCCAGCTCGGCGATCTGCTCGAGCTCCTCGTCGGAGAGCTCGCCGAGCACCGGCTCGCTCGCCGCCGCTTCGGTCTCGGCGTCGAGGTGCCGGTGCGGCCGTGCCGTCATCGTGTTCGTGTCGGCCATCAGCTGGGCTCCGTTCTCTTGCCTGCGACGATAGCGGCGGCTCCGCCCGGCGGGCGTGCGCGCTCAGCGGTACGTCGGGAAACCCGGGCCGGCCGGGTCGGGCCGCCGGCGCCCCACGAGGCCGACGACGAGGAGCACCATCCCCGCCGCGACCAGCAGGAACCCGAGCGCGGCGCCCGTCGCCCAATGGGACACGCCGTGCAGCCAGGACGTGAGCGCCGGGGCGAGCACGACGGTCCCACCGCCGACGGCGACCACCGAGATCGTGTAGCGACCCTCCTGGGGGACATGGAAGGCGAGATCGGCCAGATAGAGCGTGCCGTGACGGAAGCCGAGGCTGAAGGAGTCGGTTACCGGTAGCGTGCCGGCGCCGCTCTGGCCGCATCCCGTCGCAGCGCCGAGACCGCCGGTGCCGGTCGTGCCGCTCGGCTGGAGCGACCCCGCAGAACCCCCGAGGAGGCCCGTGATCCCCGTCGGCGAGCCGGGCGCCGGGGCGCCAGGCGCCGCCGGGGCGCGCGGGGCCGCGGCAGGCGGCCGGCCGGCCGGACGATCCACCGGCGCCTGAGGCGTTGCGGCTCGCATCGCGGGTGACGACGACGTCGAGAGGGGTATCGAGCACCGTGTTCGAGAAGCCCTGGCCGCTCCCTCCGACGGCTTCGTAGAGGGCGTAGGTGCCGGCGGCGAGGCGCACGGTCGAGCTGCCCGGAATTGTGATCACCGGCGCGCCGCGGAATGCCGCGGCCTCCGCCGCGGCCATCTTGTCGACAGACACGCCGGCGACGACGGCGCCGGAGGTGAGCGTGGCAAGGGACACGGCGATGAGTGCCGGCGACCGGACACGTCGCGTCGCTGCCTTCGGCGCGCCGCTCGCACGCCAGGCCGGCGCGGCTGTCCAGACGACGACCGAGCCGATCGCCTTGTCCTGCAGCGTCTGGTTGGCCGCGCTGGCGAGCGGCCAGAGGTAGGTGAGGAGCACGCCGACGAACGAGGCCAGCGAGAGCAGGACGACGGCGGCGAGCGGTCCGTGGCCGAGCGACACGAGCGAGGCGCACCCGTACCCGAGCCGGGTGAGCACGACCACCGTGGCGGCCCGCCCGAAGGCTCGGCGGTAGCCGAGCGGACCGCCGGTCTCGGCGTCGACAGCTCTCACCTTGAACGCCATCATCCCGACGGTCTGGCCACGCCATCCGATCATCAGGGTGGCGTAGGCGAAGGTGAGGACGAGGCCTCCGAGCTCGAGGAGGGCGGTGCTGTGGGTAGTGGCGACGGGGAAGCCGCCGGTCGAGCCGATCCCGCTGCTCGCGCCGCGGGCGAACAGGATCGCGCTCGGGATCGCCAGCACGAGCAGATCGACGAAGGACCCCCCGACGCGGCGCCACCATCCCGCGAGCACCCGCGGCGCTGACGTCGCGCCGGTCCAGCGCTGCCCGTCCCACCATCGCCAACCGCCGGAGCCGGCGGGATCGGCGTACCAGCCCGGGGCCGGTAACGGGGGCCAGGCGGCCTGCTGCTGCGACGCCTGCGTCGGCACCGTGGACCACCCACCGTCGTTGCGCTGGTCACTCACGGGCAGCACCTCTCTCGGCCCCGCACAGATTACCGTGGCCTGCCGCGGATTCCGGACAGCCCGTCTGCCGTCGGCGGAGCACCGGCAGCCCTGCAGACCCAGGTAGCGGAGGGGTTCGGCGCTTACAAGGCTGAGGTTTCAGCGCCTTGGGACGCGAGGCAGAGGAGCGCGTCGATCGCGAGCCCGATGTCGCACGGGTCCCCGTCTCCGGTGAGGGCGTCGGGAGAAAGGCGCACGCCGCGTCCCGCGTTGGAGGTGGCAAGACCGGCGGTCGAGCCGCTGCCCGCCCGCGCGACGGCGGCGAGCTCGCTCCCGTCGGCGCTGACGACGCGAAGCTGCCCGCCGTGGCTCAAGCTGAGCTTCCAGCCCCCGTCGTGCACGAGGCGGTGATGCCGACCGCACAAGGTCACCAGGTTGGACAGCGCCGTCGGGCCGCCGCGGGAGGCATAGATCACGTGATGAGCGTGCAGGAAACGCCGCGCGGTACATCCCGGGAAGCGACAGCCCCGGTCACGGGCAAGCAGGGCCCGGCGCATGGAACGTGGGATCACCTTCGTCGTGCCGAGCGGCTCGACGGCGCCGTCGGCGCGATAGACAAGGCGTGACAGCGCGCCCTCACAGGCCAGGCGAGCTGCGGCGTGCGCGCTGATCGCGCCGAGCCCCTCGACGTGGGCACACCCCGGTGCGGTCGGGTCCTTCAGGACCGGCTCGTCGACGTGGACGAGCACCGAGACGTGCGGGTCCTCGACCTCGGAGATGCCAGCTGACAGCGCTGCGGCACAGATCGCCACGAGGGCGTCGGCGGCGCGCTGCTCGAAGGGATCGCTCTTGTCGATGAGCTGCTCGAGTGGGTCGCTTGGGTCCTCGGCGGCGTCGGGCTCGACGGACTGCGGCCCCGCGCCCGGATCGGACGACGTTTCCGCGGAAACGTCGCCCCGGTTCGCGCCGGCCTGGGAGGCGAGCTCCTCGCGGGCGCGCTCGATGGCGGCGAGCACGACGGCTGCCTCCTCGGGGTCGAGGCGGGCGTTGATGAGGATCATCCCCTCGCCGTCGCTTCGGTGCCGCAGGTAGCGGCGCGCGTGGGCGGCGTTGGCTCGCGCCTGCTCGCCCGGGTCGGCTCGTCGGTACTCGCGAACGATCTGCTCGAGCTGGGCCGCCGTCGCGGCGCGTGCCAGCCCGACGAGCTCGGCGTCGCTGTGCTCGTCGGCGACGCGGGTGATCGCGCGCACCTTGGAGTACGAGAGCTCGCCCGAGGCGAACGCAGCTCGGGTGTGCTCGAGGTGCTCGAGGGCGCGCGCGACGCGAAGCTGCTCGCGAGCTGCGCCGAGCGCGGTCCCGATCCGCCAGCTGAGCCAGTGGGCGCAGTCTCGCGCCCCCTGGCGGGCCCACACCTCCCTCCGCTCGAGCTCGCCCATCACCAAGAGCAGGTGGCACTCGCCGGCGCTCAGGTTGGCGGCCTGGCTGCACAGCTCGGACTCGAGAACCTCGTCACTCAGATCATCGAACATATGTTCGATTGTAGTGGGATGCTGTACAACCCGCGCAGGGCAACGCACCGTTCCGATCCGAGGCTTCGTCCAAGATGTCGTGAACGAGCTACTGGTGACGGACGGAGCGGAGGAGCACCGCATAACTGGCAATACACCCGGACGGAACCGCATCCTGGGAGGCTTGCGATCGGCAGAGGGGAGGGGCGTGGTGCGCGTCGAGGACCGCTACGACACCGACATCGACGACCTGTGGTCAGCGGTCACCGATCCAGCCCGCCTGGCAGGCTGGTATGCCGAGGTGGATGGCGACCTTCGTCCAGGCGGGGACTTCCACATCTACGTCGAGCCCGATGACTGGGAGGGTACCGGGCATGTCGAAGCGTGCGAGGCGCCGAGGCGACTGCTCGTGACGACCAGAGAGTCCGTCGACTCCTGGAAGAAGGGACAGGGCGCTGCGCCCTACGATGAGACGATTGAGGCAACGCTCACTGCGGACGGCGGACGCACCGTCTTGGTGATCGAGGTGACGGGCATGCCCCTCGACGCCATTGCTTTCTACGGCGCCGGGTGGCAAATCCACGCGGAGAACCTCGCCGCCTACCTCGCAGAGCGGGAGCGCGCCGAGAGCCAGGCACGGTGGGACGACCTCGTCCCCGCATATCAGGCGTTGGCGGCCGGAATCGGATAGCGCGACCCGCCGCACGGCCCTGTGTCGCTGCCCTCAGAGAGGGAGCTTCTTCTCGAGCAGGCCCGTGCCCGTGCCCCGGCCCGACAGCGTGCAGATCCATTCGATGGCGTCGATGCTCAGCTCGTCGCCTCCGCTGCCGCTCACGAACGTGCCGCCGGCGGGTCCTTCGAGGTGCAGCGTGAAGGCGATGCGGTGGATGCGCGCCCACTCTGCCACCATGTCCTCGATGAGGCGCCCGTCGTGGTCGGGCGTCACCACTGGGTCGAGTCCCGCTGCCCGGCAGACGTCAACGCGATGCATCCAGGTGTCGCGCGTGAACACCAGGTCCATCAGGTACGAGCCCATCGGCTTCTTGCCGATGGGCGGTCCGAACTCGACGGGCACGAGCCGCATGAACGGCGGGAATCGCCTGCGTCCCTCGAGGGCCTTGGGCCAGATCTCCGACCAACATCCTACGAGCTCAGTCGACGTGAGGTGCTCCCGTTCCTCGACCTGAACCTCGTTCATGCCGTGGATGAAGTGGTCGTAGCCTTTCTCCGCCGCTCGCTTCTTGCCGCGGCGCATGCCGCTCACGAAGACGCGGAACGAGGCGTTACTCTCGGCGAACCCGAGCACGTGGGCCACCAGCTGCCTCACGTTCCAGTCGGTGCACACCGTCTGGTTGGACCAGTCGCCGGGCTTCAGCTGCTGGAGCATGTCGGTGAAGCGCTTGTACTCGGTCTCGGCGAGTGCCATCGCTTCACGATGGTTGATCGGTGCGATGTCCTCGACCCGCACCATGGTCTCGTTCACGCGGGCTTCCCCCTTTTCTCGCGACGGTTGACGTGTTCCAGGAACATCTCGACAGCGTCATCGACCCGACGCGCCCACCGGTCCCCTCGGGGCTCGTTGGCGATCTGTTGCCAGACCAGGCCTGAGGTCAACGCTGTCCACAGATCGAAGTACTCGTCCGGTATCCCGCAGCGCTTCATGCGGGCCTTGCCCAACGCAACGATGCGCACTGCGACGTCGTATGTCTCCTGCGACGGTTCGAATCCCGGGATGGTGCGCATGAACAGCAGCTGCGCCCGCGCCGGGTCCTCGACGCCGAACTGGACGAACAGCCGAGCGTCCGCCCGCAAGCGCTCCGCAGGGTCGTCGTGCTCCGGCACGCCCCCGAAGCGAGCCAGTAGCTCCAGGTTGCCTTGCAGAAACATGGCGTCGTAGATGGCGTGCTTGGAGTTGAAGTAGGAGTACAACGACGGGGGCCGCATGCCCACCTTGGCCGCCAAGTCCCGCAAGTTCAGGGCAGCCAGGCCTTCGGCCCGCACAAGCTCCCACGCGGCATCGATGATCTCGGCCTTGGTCGCCTCTCGACGTTCGGCACGCCTATCGCGGATCGGTAACGCGGTCATCACGTGCAAAACCTAACGCCGTTAGGGTGCGGTGTCAAGTGGCGCGTTCGGTTGAACGAGCACCCAGCCGCTCCTACTCAGGCTGGTACCGTGCCCGCCCGTGACCGAGAGGACCGCCCCGATCGTCGACTGGCCGGGCCGGTGGCTTCGTGGTTTGCTCGCGTGATGCGGCGCCCTCCCGTGCGACGCTCTTCGGGATGACCCTCGTGGAGGGCTCGAGCGGCGTGCTCTCCGACGCCCAGCTGCGGCGGGCGATCGCCGACCACATGATCGACGCCGGGCGCTTCACGATCCCCGATCTCAACGTGCAGCCGGCCAGCCTCGACCTCCGCCTCGGGGAGTTCGCGCACCGGGTGCGCTGCAGCTTCCTTCCCGGCGATGGCACTGTCGAGGCCAAGCTCGAGCAGTACACCTTCGACGTGCTCGACCTGCGCGACGCCGGCACCGTGCTCGAGATCGGGCGTCCCTACCTCATCCAGCTGAAGGAGCGCCTCGCGCTGCCGCCGCAGCTGCGCGGCCGCGCCAACCCGAAGAGCTCGACCGGCCGGGTGGACGTGTTCACCCGGGTGATCACCGACCACGGGCAGCGCTTCGACGAGATCGCCCCCGGTTACGAGGGGCCGCTGTGGCTCGAGGTCGTGCCGCTCTCCTTTGCCGTACGCGGTCCGCGAGGACGTCAGCCTCAACCAGCTGCGGCTGATCGCCGGCCGGCCCGAGATGTCCGACGACGAGGTACGCGCCTTCCACGACGCGTCGCCGCTCTTGTTCCGCCGCGGCGAGCCCGTCCCGGCTGCGGAGCTGGCCTTTGCCGACGGGCTCTTCCTCGGCCTGGACCTTCGCGGCGATGCGCAGCGGCGGGTCGGCTACCGCGCCCGGGAAGGCGCCCCGTTGCTCGACCTCACCCCGGGAGAGCCGGTGGGAGGCGAGCTGTACTGGGAGCCGGTGCACAGCGAGGAGGGCAACCGGCTCGCGCTCATCCCGCGCAAGTTCTACCTGCTCATGTCCGACGAGGCCGTGTCGATCCCTCCCAGCCTGTCGGCGGAGATGACCGCCTACGATCCGACGAGCGGCGAGTTGCGCACGCACTATGCAGGGTTCTTCGACCCGGGGTTCGGCTTCGACCCGGCGGCCCGCTTCCACGGGCTCGCGCGCCGCGCTCGAGGTGCGGGCGCACGACGTGTCGTTCATGATCGAGGACCGCCAGCGCGGTCTGCAAGCTGACCTTCCAGCGCATGCTCGCCGAACCGGAGCACCTGTACGGGTCCGGCATCGGCTCGAACTACCAGCAGCAGGACGAGACGCTCTCCAAGTACTTCGCCCGCCCGCCGGCCTGAGCCCGCCCGCCGCCCGCCTGAGCCCGCCCGCCGGCCTGAGCCCGCTCAGCCGGCGGCGAGCTCGAACGCGCCTTTCACGGCGCCGAGCAGCGTCGTCGTCGCCGACGACGAGAGGGCAAAGCGCGGATCGGAGGCGAGCACGCTCACGACGTAGCTCGTGCCCTTCGTCGTCGTCGCGAGGTAGTTGAGCGAGAGGACGCCCGGCTCGGAACCACCCTTGAACCACACGCTGCGCCAGCGCGTCGCCGGAAGCCCGATCCCGCCGTCGTTGGCCGAGAGGATCGACGAGATCGGCGCGAGGCCGGGCTGTCTGGCGAGCTGAGCGAGCGAGACGAAGGCGAGGCAGATGTCGTCCGGCGAGGCGAGCCACTCCAGCTGGTCGATGTCGCGAGGGGTTGTCCAGGGCGGCTGGCTGGAGATCGCGGCCAGCGGGACGTCGTCGACGTCGGAGGCGAGGAAGCCGGCGCGCTCGGCGGGCGGCAGCGCCAGGTAGCGGTCGGCGAGCTTCGGCCAGTCGTCCAGCTTGAGGGTGAACAGCTCGCGGGTGGTGAGGAAGGGCACGTCGAGGGCGGGATCGCGCATCCCGGCGGCCCTCGTCGCGTCCTGCAGGGCGCCACGACCGAGCAGGTTCGCCAGCATGTCTTCGGCGGTGTTGTCGCTGATCGAGATCATCTTCAGCGCCACCTGCTCCACGCTGAGGCGGGTGCCGTCCGGGTCGTCCTGCAGCACGCCCGAGGGAAGGCTCTTCACGGCGCCCGTCACGGTGAGCTGCTGGTCCCAGCGAACCTTGCCGGTGGCCACGGCGCGCGGCGAGCGCGTCGAGGACGTACAGCTTGAACGCCGAGCCGAGCGGTTCGGGCGTTCGGTCGTCGATGTCGTGGATGACCACGCAGCTGTGTCCGCGCACCGAGGCGACGAGCAGCGCGACATCCGGCGCCACGGAACGGACCTGGTCGTCGATCTCGTTCCAGCTCGTCGAGGGCACGACGTACGGCCGGAACGCCAGGCCGGAGATGAGCCCGTGCCGATCGACCGAGAGGCTCATCGTCAGCTCGGTCAGTCCGTCGGTCTTGACGAGGGCGACGACGGCGCTCGCCGTGCTCGTGCTGACCGACTCGAGGGCGAGGGGGCCGAGGCTCTCGAGGTCGGCGTTCACCTGCGCCGGAGGGATCTGAGCGAGGAAGGCGGCGTCGAAGTGGGCCTTCAGCTCGGCCACGGGCAACGGCACCCGGTCGAGGGCGCCGAAGAGCCAGCGCGCCTGCGCCCCGGCAGCCGTCGCCGGCAGCGAGGAGGGGGCTTCCTGCAGGGGCCGGAGCAAGAGACCGCTGATCAGGCCCTTCGCGTCGACGGCGAGCAGCACCTGCTCGTCAGTGCCGGCGCTGGCCGCGACCGCGATCAGGCTCCGCGGGCCGGTCGAGGCGACGGACTCGAGTGTCGCACCGGTGAAGTGCTCGAGGTCGGCCTGCAGCTGGGCGGGGGGGACGCTGGCGAGGAATCCCGAATCGAAGTGCGCCTTCAGCGCGGCGAGCGGGACGGGTTGACGGGCGAGCGCGCCGAACAGCCAACGCGCCTGCACGCCCGCCGGGGTGGCCGGGAAGCTGACGTCGGCCGGCAGGCGAGCCGCGGCCTGCGCCGAGCCGGCCTGCGCCAAGCCGGCCGGCAGCCCGCCGGGCGAGGCGGCGAGGGCGACGGCGAGCGCGACCGACGACGCGCCGAGCAGCAGCAGCGGTCTGCGCGCCCGGCGCGCCGCTCGGAAACGGGTCATCCGCGGCGCGTGCACCCCGCCATCTTGGCGCGCGGCGGGCGGCATGGGCCACGTCGCCGTGGTGTCAGTCCAGGTCCCGGACCCGCCGCGCCGGCGCTCCGAGGTACAGGCCGTCAGGCTCGAGCTGGCCGGCGACGACTGCGCCCCCTCCGACGACGCACCCCGCGCCGATCGTCGCGCCCGGAAGCACGATCGCCCCGCCACCGATCCAGCAGCCGTCGCCGACGTGCACCGGGCGGTAGCGCCGCTCGCCGGCGCGCCGCGCCCGCCCGCCGGTGTCGTGGGTCGTGGTCATCATCCGCACGCCCGGCCCGAGGCTCACCTGCTCGCCGAGCTCGATCCAGCCGAGCGTGTCGAGCAGGCAGTCGAAGTTGACGTACAGGCCGGACCCGGCGACCAAGCGGCTCGGCAGTGTGATCCGCAGGCCTGACTCGATGATCGCGCCCGGCCCGAGGCGCGCCCCGAGGGCGCGCAGGGCGCGGGCGCGCCAGGACGGCAGCAGCAGCTCGCTCGACAGCGCGGCGCCGAGGATGCGCAGCGCCCGCACCCGGGCCGGATGGCGGGCAGGATCGTCGGGATCGTCCGGGCCGCCGAGCAGGACTCGCCCACTCCCGCCCGGCCGGCGGTCCAGGCGTTCCAGGCCGTCACCGTGCCACCTCGGGGCTGGCGTGCGCGTGAGCGTGCGGTCCACGAACGTCCTTGCTGCCCACGGCGTGCCCGATCGCAAACGCCGGCCGGGAGAGGCCCGTCGGGAGAGGGCAGTGCGGTGCCGGGCATCATCGGGCAGCGGGCATGATGTGGGCGTGAGTGAGCACGCGTTGTGGCCGGCCGGGAGCGAGGCGAGTGCGCCGTTGCGCCGGCTGGAGGGGGATCCGCCGGCGGTGTCGGTGCACGGCCTGGTCAAGCGTTACGGCGAGGTCGAGGCGGTGCGCGGCATCGACGTCGAGGTGCGCACCGGCGAGACCTTCGGCTTCCTCGGGCCGAACGGCGCGGGCAAGTCGACCACGATCGGCATCCTCTGCACCCTCGTGCGCCCGACGAGCGGAAGCGCAACGGTCGCCGGCTACGACGTGACGCGCCACCGGGACGAGGTACGGCGCTCGATCGGCCTCGTCTTCCAAGACCCCACGCTCGACAACTACTTGACTGCCGAGCAGAACCTGCGCTTCCACGCCGAGCTGTACGGCGTCCCGCGCGAGGTGGTGGGCGGGCGCATCGACCAGGTGCTCGAGCTCGTCGGGCTCGCCGAGCGGCGCAAGGACGCCGTGAAGAGCTTCTCGGGTGGGATGAAGCGACGGCTGGAGATCGCACGCGGGCTGCTCCACGCCCCCGTGGTGCTCTTCCTCGACGAGCCGACCGTCGGCCTCGACCCGCAGACCCGGCGATCCATCTGGGAGTACATCAAGGCGCTGCAGGCGAGCGAGCAGACGACGATCTTCATGACCACGCACTACATGGACGAAGCGGAGTACTGCGACCGCATCGGCATCATCGACCATGGCTTGATCGTCGCCCTCGGCACGCCGGAGGAGCTCAAGTCGAGCGTCGGGGAGGACCGCGTCGAGATCCGCACCGACGACGACCACGCGGCCATCGCCGCGCTGCGCGAGCGCTTCGGCCTCGAGGCAAGCGTACGCGAGGGCAACGTCACCTTCTCGGTGCCCAACGGGGCCGAGTTCGTGCCGCAGCTGTTCGCGGCGCTGCCGGTGCCGATCCGCTCGGTGGCGGTGTCGCGGCCCTCGCTCGACGACGTCTTCCTCGCCTACACCGGGAAGACGATCCGGGAAGCCGAGTCGGCGGCGCCCAACGAGTGGATGCGCCGGATGGCGACGCGGGGGATGCGATGAGCACGCGTACGGTGACCGACGGGCTGTCCGGGGAAGGACCGAGCAGCGGGGTGGGCGGCCCGGCTGGCGTCGAGCCGACGATGAGGCGTCGCCGCAGCCCCGCGCCGCCGGGACGCGCAGCGCAACTCGGGCGCGAGGTGCGGGCGGTGTCGGTCGTGTTGCGCCGGGAGGCGATCAGGTTCTCCAACGACCGCCTGCGTGTCCTGACGGGCCTGATCCAGCCGGTCCTGTTCCTGTTCGTGCTCGGCTCGGGTCTCGGCACTCTCGTGCACTTTGGGCCGACCCTCAACCTGCGAACGTTCCTCTTTCCCGGCGCGGCGGCGATGTCGGTGCTCTTCGTGTCGCTGTTCTCGGCCGGCTCGGTCGTCTGGGACCGCGAGTTCGGGTTCCTTCGCGAGATGTTGGTCGCCCCGGTGAGCCGTACCTCCCTCGTCGTCGGCAAGTGCCTCGGGGGTGCGCTGGTCGGCGGCACGCAGGGACTGCTCATGATCTGCATCGCCGGGCTGGCCGGCGTGCCCTACAACCCGGCGCTGCTCGTCACGGTGTTCTTCGAGCTCTTGCTGCTCTCGCTCACCGTCGTGTCCTTCGGCATGGTCGTCGCGGCGCGCATCCAGCAATTCCAGTCGTTCATGGCGGTCACCCAGATGCTGGTGATGCCGCTGTTCTTCCTCTCCGGCGCGCTGTACCCGTTGGCGGGGCTGCCGGTCTGGATGCGCGTGCTCACCCGCATCGACCCGCTCACCTACGCGGTGGACCCGCTCCGCCAAGCGGTCTTCGCCCACCTCACCGTGTCGGCGTCGCTGCGCGCGCTCGCCTCGCGCCGGGCGTGACCTGGGACGGCTGGCACGTGCCGCTCGGGCTGGAGATCGGCGTCGTGGCGGCGATGGCGCTGTTGTTCATGACGATCGCCTCGCTCGAGTTCCGCAAGGTCGACTGAGCGCTGCGCCGGCGCGCCGGCGCCCCGGCAACGGCGGCGAACCTCGGGGCGGCTACGTGGTGGCTACCGAGCAGGTACCCGGACGGACCACGACGACGGGGCACTGGGCGTGGGTGGCGAGGTGCTCGCTCACCGAGCCGATCAGCAAGCCGACGAACCCGCCGTGACCGCGGCTGCCCACCACGACCAGCGATGCGTCGCGTGACAGCTCGGTCAGCACGGTGGCCGGGTGGCCCGGCAGCACCTCGAGCTCGACGGGGAAGGAGCGGCTCTCGCCGACGACCTCCTTCACGATGCGCTCGAGCATGCCTTGTAGCTCTGCTCGCGTGTCGACGGTGTCGGGCGCCGGCGGCGCCCATCCGTAGCTGGTGGGCAGCGTCCAGGTCGTCACGGCCATGAGCGGGCATCCGGTGAGCTCGGCCTGGCGCGCAGCCCAGGCGAGCGCTTCCTTCGAGCACGCCGAGCCGTCGACGCCGACGACGATGCGCTCCGACCGCCCGTGAATCGATGCGGTGGCCATCGAAGGGTCCTCCTCTCCGCATGGCGTTGCGCCGGCGCCGCGTGCGCCGGCCGGCAACCTGCCGGTGCGCCGTGCTCTGGTGCGGGAGCGGGCTCCCTCACCAGAGCCATTGACGCGCCTGCGGCGGCGGGAGAACAGAGACGATCGTCACATCCTCACGACCGACTGCTGGCAGACTGGCGTCGTGACGGGCACGGCGCGGTCGGTGCTCGTGACGGGCGCTTCGCGGGGGATCGGGGCGGCGACGGCGCGTGCCTTCGCCGCCGCCGGCGATCAGGTGGCGCTCAACTTCGCCAGGTCCGGGCCTGCCGCCGGCGAGGTGCTCGCGTCGCTGGCCGGTTCGGGCCACCTGCTCGCGCCGGCGGACCTGGTCGACCCGGCGGCTGTGCGCGAGATGGTCGAGGCGGTGGCCGGCGAGCTCGGCAGCATCGACGTGCTGGTGAACAACGCGGCGGTCTACGTCGCGCACGACCCGCTCGAGGTCGGCTACGACGAGTGGCAGCGGGCCTGGGCCGAGACGCTCGGGGTCAACCTGATCGGCGCAGCGAACGTGACGTGGTGCGCGTTGCGCCACATGCCCGACGGCGGCAGGATCGTCAACGTGGCGTCGCGCGGGGCCTTCCGCGGCGAGCCGCGCCATCCCGCCTACGGCGCGAGCAAGGCCGGGCTGGTCTCCTTCGGGCAGTCGCTGGCGCGCGCGCTCGGTCCGCGCCGGATCGCCGTGACGACGCTCGCCCCAGGGTGGGTCGACACCGACATGGCGGCCGAGGCGCTGGCCGGAGAGGGACGGGCGCGCCGCGAGCAGGAGAGCCCGCTCGGCCGGGTGGCGACGCCCGAGGAGGTGGCCGGCGCCGTCGTCTACCTCGCCTCGCCGCAGGCCGAGTTCGCCAGCGGGTCGGTGCTCGACTTCAACGGCGCCTCGTACCTGCGCATCTGACCCGGCCGGCTCAGCCTTCGGCCCAGCCGCGCGCCCGCTCGAGCGCGCGGCGCCAGCGGGCGTAGCGGGCGTCCGCCTGCTCGCGGGCGAGGCGCGGCTCGAACACGGCTCTGCTGCGGCGCAACCGGCCCAGCGCCTCGCCGTCGCCCCACATCCCGCTCCCGAGCCCCGCGGCGTACGCCGCCCCGAGCGAGGTGGTCTCGTGCTCGAGGGCGACGTCGACGGGGAGGCCTGCGATGTCGGCCTGGAACTGCATCAGCCAGCCGTTGGCCGTCGCCCCGCCGTCGACCCGAAGCTCGCTCACGGGCCGCCCGGCGGCGGCCATCGCCTCGAGCACGTCGCGTGTGCGGTAGGCGATCGATTCGAGCACCGCACGTGCGAGATGAGCCCGCGTCGTGGCGCGGGTCGCTCCGAGCAGGGTGCCGCGGGCCGCCGGGTCCCAGAACGGCGCCCCGAGGCCGGCGAGCGCCGGCACGAACCAGACGTCGCCGTTGTCCTCGAGCGAGGCGGCGAGCGTTTCGCTCTCCGCTGCGCTCTCGAGCACGCCGAGGCCGTCGCGCAGCCACTGCACGGCAGAGCCGGTGGAGAGGATCGCCCCTTCGAGCGCGTAGTGCGCGCCGTGAAGCCCGCCGGCCCCGGCGCTCGACAGCGCGACCGTGGCGAGCAGCCCGTTGCTGTTGGCGGGCGGCTCGGCGCCGCTGTTGGCGAGCACGAACGACCCCGTGCCGTAGGTGTTCTTCGCCTGCCCCTCGCGCAGGCACCCCTGTGCCAGCAACGCCGACTGCTGGTCGCCGAGCACGCCGGTGACCGGGATCCCGCCCGATGCGCAGCCGGCCGCCTCGAGCGTCCCGGGTGCGGTCTCGACGATCGTGCCGATCGAGGGGACGATCTCGGGCAGCACGGCGCGCGGCACGCCGAAGAGCTCCAACAGCTCCTCGTCCCACGCCAGGTTGCGCAGGTCCATGAGCAGCGTCCTGCTCGCGTTCGTGGCGTCGGTGACGTGGCGGCTGCCGCCGGAGAGCCGCCACACGAGGAACGAGTCGACGGTGCCGAAGCACAGCTCGCCTCGGCGCGCCCGGCGCAACAGCTCCGGTGAGCCCTCGAAGATCCACGCCAGCTTCGTCGCCGAGAAGTAGGGGTCGACAACCAGGCCCGTGCGCTCGGCGACGAGCGGCGCGGCGCCCGACTCGACGACGCGGCGGCAGATGCCGGCGCTGCGCCGGTCCTGCCACACGATCATCGGCGCGACGAGCTCGCCGCTCGCCCGGTCCCACAACAGCGTCGTCTCCCGCTGGTTGGTGATCCCGAGCGCCGCCACGTCGTCCCAGCGCCGGCCGGCGTCGGCGAGCGCTGCCCCGAGCAGCTGCACGCAGTTCGACCACACCTCCTCGGCGTCGTGCTCGACGCGGCCGGGGGCGGGGAAGTGCTGAGCGTGGGTGGCGTAGGAGCGGCCGAGCACCGCGCCGTCGTCGTCGACGGCGAGCACGGCCGTGCCCGTCGTGCCCTGGTCGATCGCCAGGACGATCCGGGGCACGCTCACCGACGGCGTGCAGCGAGCTTTGCCGGCAGAAGGCGTCGCATGCTACAACCCGCGTGCGCCGGATCGGTGCCGTCACCGGGCCGCCGTTGCTCCCGACCTGGAGGATCCGTGACCGCTCGCAGCCCGCGTCGCCGCCCTGCGCCCCCCGGACGAGCGAGGTCCTGCGGGCGATGAGGTTGCCGATCACGGGGGTGAGCACGGTCGCGGTGCGGGCCCCGCTGGCGTCGGACTTTCGCGGCAGCCACTACCACATGGTCAACCGTGCCACCTTGATCACCCGAGTGCACACAGCGGAGGGCATCGTCGGCGAGGCCTACGCCGGCGACGAGGACGCCACCCTCCTCGAGATCCAACGGATCGTGCGAGACGAGGTGGCGCCGGCGGTCGTCGGGCTCGACGCGATGGCCGTCGAGCGGTGCTGGGCTGCCGGTTTCCCCGCCACCTTCGACATCCTGCGCGACCGGCGGCTCGGGCTCGTGGCGCTCGCCGGGGTGGACGCGGCGATCTGGGACGCGGTCGGCAAGGCGCTCGGCGTGCCGCTGTGGCAGCTGTGGGGCGGATTCCGCAATTCGGTGCCGCTGATCGCGATCGGTGGGTACTACGGCGAGCCGCTCGGCACGATCGAGGAGGAGATCGCCTCCTACGTCCGCCTCGGCCTCGCCGGGGTCAAGTTCAAGGTCGGCGGCTGCAGCCCGGCCGAGGACGCCGAGCGCGTCGCCCGGGCCCGTGCTGCCGCCCCCGAGGGGTTCGTCATCGCGGTCGACGCCAACCAGGGCTACACCGTGCCGGAAGCCGTCGAGCTCGCCAGGCGGATCGAGCCGTTCTCGATCGCCTGGTTCGAGGAGCCCGTCCGCTGGCAGAACGACGCCCACGGGATGCGGGACGTGCGCATGCGCGGGCCGCTGCCGGTGTGCGCCGGCCAGAGCGAGGTGTCGCCCGCAGGCTGCCGGCAGCTGATGGAGCTCGGCGCGATCGACATCTGCAACTTCGACGCCTCGTGGTCCGGAGGGCCGACGATCTGGCGACGGGTGGCTGCCATGGCATGGACCTACGGGGTCGGCGCGGGCCATCACGAGGAGCCCCAGCTCGCCTCCCATCTCGTGGCGAGCCAGCCGCACGGGACCTACGTCGAGTGCTTCCACCCCGATCGCGACCCGTTCTGGTGGAACCTCGTCGCCAACCGGCCGCCGCTGCAGGACGGCCGGCTCGTGCTCTCCGACGAGCCGGGGCTCGGCTGGCGGCTCGACGAGGACTACGTCGACGACCACACCGTGGCCGCCGGGTGAGGTGGCGGGCCGCCGGGCGTGCGTCACCCTCGTGGCGTGCCGACGGCGGACAGGGCGCGCACCGCCGCCTCGTCGTCGGGTGCCTGCTCGGCGAGCCGGGCCGCTTCGACCCGGCGCCGGTAGCGGTCGACCTCGACGAGCGCCTCGTTCTCGCTCCAGCCGAGTGCCGGCGCAACGAGGCGGGCGGCCGCGGGCGCCGCCTCCCACCCCCGGTCGGCGGTCTCGATCGCTACTCGTAGCCGTCGCTCGAGCACGTCGTCGAGGTGGCGCGCGCCTTCGTGGGTCGCCGCATAGCGGGCCTCGGCGGCGAGGTAGCCCGCCCCGCCCGGCAGCGGATCGAGCAGGGAGGGATCGGTGCTCGCCGCGCCGAGGACCTCGTCGGCGAGGCCGCCGTATCGGCTGAGCAGGTGTTGGGCCGCCTCCTCTCCGATCCCATGGCGGCGGGCGAGCTCGCCGGGCGAGGGCTCGGGCCGGGCGCCGGCGAGGGCGATCGCGCCCGTCGCCGAGGGGGCGACCGTGCGTCCGATCTCGCCGGCCAGCGCGTCGATCGCGTCGCGCGCCATCACGCGGTAGGTCGTGTACTTGCCGCCGGTGACCAGGTAGAGGCCGGCACGCAACCGTGAGACGGCGTGCTCGCGAGACAGCCGGGTCGTCTCGGCGTCCCCGGCGGCGACGAGCGGCCGCAGGCCGGCGTAGACCGCCTCGACGTCGCCGGGCTGAAGCGGCGGGTCGAGCACCTTGTTCGCCTCGGTGAGCAGGTACTCGACGTCGGCCCGGCTCGCCACCGGATGCTCGGGGCCGAGCCGCCACGGCGTGTCGGTCGTGCCGACGATCCAGTGCGCCCCCCAGGGGAGGACGAAGAGCACGCTGCGCTCGGTGGGGACCACCAAGGCGCGTCGGGAACGGATCGCGGCGCGCGCCACGACGAGGTGCACGCCCTTGGAGGGGCGCAGCGGCACGCTCCCGCTGAGACCCGCGAGCGTCTCGATCTCGCCGGACCAGGCGCCGGTCGCCGCCAGCACGGCGCGGGCGCGCACCTCGATCTCGCGCCCGTCCTCGAGCCGGGCGCGCACGCCGTGCACGCGTGCGCCGTCGAGGCCGAGGAAGCCCACGACTCGGGCGCCGGTGACGAGCTCGGCGCCGAGAGCGGCGGCGGTTCGCCCGAGCGCCACCACGAATCGGGCGTCGTCGACCTGCGCATCCCAGTACTCGATGCCGCCGACGAGCGGCGCACGAAGCCCCGGCGCGAGCCGGCGCGCCTCGGTGGCGGAGAGCTGGCGGTGGCGGGGCAGGCGGCCGCCGCGGCCCGTGCCGCGCGTCCCGAGGGCGGCGAGCAGGTCGTAGATGGCGAGCCCCGTCCCGACGTAGGCGCGTTCTGCGACCCGGTGGCGCAACGGGTAGAGGAACGTCACGGGGTGCACGAGGTGCGGGGCGAGCTCGAGCAGCCGAGCCCGCTCCGACAGCGCTTCGCGCACGAGACCGAAGTCGAGCATCCGCAGGTAGCGCACGCCGCCGTGCACGAGCTTGCTCGACGCGCTCGAGGCGCCGCTCGCCAGGTCGGTGGCCTCGAGCAGGCCGGCGCGCAGCCCCCGGCTGGTCGCGTCGAGCAACGCGCCGGTGCCGACGACGCCGCCCCCGACGACGAGCACGTCGAGCTCGCCCTGCTGCAGCGAGTCGATCGCCCGCTCGCGCGCGTCGGGCGAGAGCGCGGCCACGATGGCAGCCTACGTGGCGGGTATCTGCTCGGGGCGGACGCCGGCGGGCGGCGCGCGACGTTCCTGTGCTCGGCCCACGCGGGGTACATCACCGGCGAGGTGGTGGACATCGACGGCGGATACCTGATCGACTGAGGACGTGCAGGGCGAGACTTTGGGGAGCGACGTGGTCGGGGACATCGGCAGCACCGGGAGCACCGCCAGCAGCCTGCGGGCGCTCACCGAGCGGCTGCGCGTCGAGCTCGGCGAGGACGCGCTCGTCACCGACCCGGTGGAGCTGGCGACCTACGAGTGCGACGGCCTGACGCACTACAAAGCGTTGCCTGCGCTCGTGGTGCTGGCCGGATGCGAGCGCGACGTGACGACCGCGGTGACCGCGTGTGCATCTGCCGGCGTCCCCTTCGTCGCCCGCGGCGCAGGCACCGGCCTTTCCGGGGGAGCCGTGCCGCGGGAGGACGGCGTGCTGATCGTGACCTCGAAGCTGCGCGGCATCCTCGAGCTCGACCTCGCCGACCAGCGCGCCGTCGTCCGCCCCGGCGTGGCGAACATCGAGGTGACCCGCGCCGCGGCGCCGGGCGGCTACTACTACGCCCCGGATCCCTCGAGCCAGCAGGTCTGCTCGATCGGCGGCAACGTCGCGGAGAATTCGGGCGGCGCGCACTGCCTCAAGTACGGGTTCACGACGAACCACGTCACCGGGCTGCGCGTCGTCACGCCCGATGGCCGCCTCGTCGAGCTCGGCGGCAAGGCGGCCGACCCGCCGGGCTACGACCTGATCGGGTCCTTCGTCGGGTCGGAGGGCACGCTCGGCGTCGTCACGCAGGCCACGTTGCGCCTGCAGCGGGCGCCGCAAGCCGTGCAGACCCTGCTCGCCGCCTTCCACGAGATGGACGCCGCCGGCGCGGCGGTCGCCGAGATCATCGCGTCGGGCCTCGTCCCCGCCGCGATCGAGATGATGGACCCGCTCGCCATCGAGGCGGCGGAGGCGGCGGTGCGATGCTCGTACCCCGAGGGCGCCGCGGCGGTGCTCATCGTCGAGCTCGACGGGCCGGAGCCCGACGTCCTCGACGGCTTGGCGGAGGTGCGCGCCCACTGCGAGGCCGCGGGCGCCTTCGAGATCCGCCTTGCCGCCGATGCCGCCGAGCGGGCGCGGATCTGGGTCGGACGGAAGTCGGCCTTCGCCGCCGTGGGGCGGATCAGCCCGGACTACATCGTCCAGGACGGCGTGGTGCCGCGCAGCGCCCTCGGCGAGGTGCTGCGCGAGATCGGCGAGCTGGCGCAACGAGCCGGCGTGCGCGTCGCCAACGTCTTCCACGCCGGCGACGGCAACCTGCACCCGCTGGTGCTCTTCGACGCGTCCGTGCCGGGCGAGCTCGAGCGCGCCGAGGACGTCTCGGCCGAGATCCTCGACCTGTGCCTGGCGCGGGGCGGCTCGATCACCGGCGAGCACGGCGTCGGCCTCGACAAGGTGAAGGCGATGACGAAGATGTTCAGCGAGGACGACCTCGAGACGATGCGCATGCTGCGGCGAGCCTTCGACCCGGAGGGGTTGTGCAACCCCGGCAAGCTCGTCCCGACGCCCCGGCTGTGCGGGGAGGCCCCCGGGCGGCGCAACGGTGTCCACCCGCTCGTCGAGCAGGGTCTCGCCGAGCTGTTCTGACATGGCCGACCTCCTCGCCGCGATCGCCGAGCGCTCCCCGCGCTGCGAGCCCCGCCCGGCTACGGCCTCCGACGCCGTGGACGGCGTGCTGCCCGAGGTGGTCGCCTTCCCGCGCTGCGCCGAGGACGTCGCCGAGGTGGTGCGCGCCGCGGCCGAACGCGGCTGCACCCTCGTCGCACGCGGGGCCGGCACCAAGCTCGACTGGGGGAGCGCCGCCGCGCTCGGCGCAGCTCCTGGTCGACCTCTCCCGCATGGTCGAGGTGCTCGAGCACGCCACCGGCGACCTCGTCGTGCGCGTCGAGGCCGGTGTCCGCCTGGACGCGCTCGAGCGGCGGCTCGCCGCGGCAGGCCAGCGCCTGCCCGTGGACGAGGTCGTCGCCGGCTCGACCGTCGGCGGGATCGTCGCCACGGGGCTGTGCGGCCCCTCGCGCTACCGCAACGGAGCCGTACGTGACGTCCTCACCGGCGTCACCGTCGTCCGGCCCGACGGCGTGGTGATCCGTGCCGGGTCCAAGGTCGTGAAGAACGTGGCCGGCTACGACCTTCCCAAGCTGTACGCCGGCTCGTACGGCACGCTCGGGATCGTCACCGAGGCGATCTTCAAGCTGCGGCCCCGCCCGCCGGCGCGGCGGTTCGTGAGCGCGCTCTTCCCCGGGGAGGCCGAGCTGGCGCCGGCGCTGGCCGGCGTGCTCGCCTGCCAGGCCGACCCGAGCGCGATCGAGCTCGACCGGCCCGCTTCCGGCGCGCCGGTCACGCTGTGCGTCCTGCTCGAGGGGCGCCCCGGCCCGGTCGCCGAGCGCGCCGGGGCCGTGGCCGCGCTGCTCGGCTCGACGGTGGTGGCCGACGAGCCCCCGGACTGGTGGGCGGCGCTGCCCGGCGAGGTGACGATCAAGGCGACGGTGCCCCTCTCCGGCGTGGCCCGGCTGCTCGAGCGGGTCGGCGCCGTGGCCGGCGAGCACGCCCTCGCGCCGGCCGTGCGCGGCTCGGCGGGCGTGGGGGTGCTGTTCGTCGGCCTGCCCGCCGACGCCCCGGTGGGGGCGGTGGGGCCCTTCCTGAGGGCGTTGCGCAGCGAGTGCGAGCCCCAGAGCGGCAATGTGAGCGTGCTGCGGGCGCCGGCGACGACCAAGGCGTCCCTCGACCTGTGGGGCGCGGTCCCGGGCCTTTCGTTGATGCGCCGGGTGAAAGACCAGTTCGACCCGCAGCACCGGATGGCGCCCGGCCGGTTCGTCGGGGGGATCTGATGGCGGGCGAGACGCACAGCGTCGCCCCACCCGGGCGGCGCCCACTGACCGAGCTGCTCGAGGACTGCGTGCACTGCGGCTTCTGCCTCCCGGCGTGCCCGACCTACGTGCTGTGGGGCGAGGAGATGGACTCGCCCCGCGGGCGCATCCACCTGATCGGCCAAGCGACGCGCGGCGCCCCGCTCGCCGGTGCGCTCGCCGAGCACCTCGACCGCTGCCTGTCGTGCATGGGCTGCATGACGGCCTGCCCGTCGGGCGTGCGCTACGACGAGCTGATCGAGACGGCGCGCGCGCGCGTCGAGGCAGAGGTGGCCCGGCCGTGGCGCGAGCGTGCGACGCGCTCGGCGATCTTCGGGCTCTTCCCCTACCCGCGCCGCCTGCGCGTCGCCCGAGCCGGGCTCGCCTTCGCCGAGCGCAGCGGTCTGCGCCGCCTCACCGGTCACCGGGCCGTCGCCCGCCGCATGCCGCCGGTGCTGAGGGCGATGGAGGCGCTGTCCCCGCCCGTCACCGAGATCGAGCCGCTCCCGGCGCGCCTCGCGGCCGAGGGGGAGCGCCGCGGCACGGTGGCGATGCTGACCGGCTGCGTGCAACGGGTGTTCTTCTCCGGCGTGAACGCCGCCACCCAGCGGGTGCTCGCCGCGGAGGGCTTCGACGTCGTCGTTCCCACCGGGCAAGGCTGCTGCGGGGCGCTGTCGGGTCACAGCGGTCGCCACGAGGAAGCGGCGCGCTTTGCACGGGCGACGATCGCCGCCTTCGAGCAGAGCGGCGCCACGGCCGTGGTCGTCAACGCCGCAGGGTGCGGTTCGGCGATGAAGGAGTACGGGCGGCTGCTCGCCGACGACCCCGCCTTCGCCGAGCGCGCTGCGCGCTTCTCGGCGCGGACGTCCGCGACCTGGCCGAGTTTCTCGCCGAGGCGGGGCCGCGCGCCCGGCGCCACCCACTGCCGGTGGCCGTCGCCTACCACGACGCCTGCCACCTCGCCCACGCCCAGGGCATCCGCGCCGAGCCGCGGTCGACTGCTGCGCGCCATCCCCGGGCTCGAGCTGCGCGAGGTGCCCGACGGCGACCTGTGCTGCGGGTCGGCGGGCGTCTACAACCTGCTGCAGCCCGAGCCTGCCGCCGAGCTGGGCGAGCGCAAGGCGCGCAACGTCCTCGCCACCGGCGCGGAGGTCCTCGTCACGGCCAACCCGGGCTGTCTGATGCAGATCCGCGCCGCGGCGGCCCGCCTCGGCAGCGAGCTGGCGACGGCGCATCTCGCCGAGGTGATCGACGCCTCGATCGGCGGCCGGCCCGTTCCCGGGGTCGGGACGAGGCACCCGTAGCGGCGGCTGGCCGGGAGATCGGCCCGATCGCTGGAGGGCGTGGCGGCGCGTGTCGGTAGAGGGCGTGTGGGTAGAGGGGCGGCGTGAATCCCGCAGTGGCGACCGGTACCGCCGAGCCGGCCGGCGGCGCGCTCGAGCGGCGCGCCGGCGAGGTGGAGCGCGGCGCCGGGGAGGTCGAGCAGCGCGCCCAGCGTGAGGAGCGGCGTCCGGCCTACCGCCGGCTGGCGCGCGCGCCGGGCTGGTCGCCCGGGCGATCGTCTATCTCCTCATCGGCGGCCTCACCCTCGAGATCGCCGTTGCGGGGCACTCCAGCTCGGGGCCCGACAGCCGCGGGGCCTTCGCCGAGATCGCGCGCCAGCCGGCCGGGCGGGAGCTGCTCGCCGTGCTCGCCGCGGGGCTCCTCTGCTATGCGGCCTGGCGCTTCGTCCAGGCCGCCGCCGGCGCAGAGGGCGCCAGCTCGCAGGGCTCCGGTTCGCAGCGGACGCGCGACGGGGGAAGAGGTTCTCGGACCGGGGAAGACCGCCGGCTGGGGCTTCGCACCAGCACCTGGAAGCGCATCGGCTGGTTCGCCTCGGGCGCCGCCTACCTCGTCCTGTTCGCCGAGGCGATCGACATCATCATCGGCTCCTCCTCCTCGGGCGGCCCCGGCGAGCACCCCCAACCCGTCGTCGCGACGATCCTGCACGCCCCGGTCGGCGCGGGCGTGATCGGGCTGGCCGGTGCCGGCATCGCCGCGGGTGGCATCGCCCTCGGCGTGTGGGGCGCCGTGCACCGCTACGACCGGGTGCTGCATGCCGAGGCGATGAGCGAACGGTCGCGCACCTGGCGCGAGCGACCGGCATCGCCGGCGACGTGGCTCGGGGCCTGTCGATCGTGCTCGTCGCCTCCTACCTCTTCCTGGCGGCGGCGACCAACGACCCGAGCCGGGCACGGGCAGTCGACGCGGCGTTGCAGTCGCTCGTCGGCATCCCGGGGGACGCGAGGCGCTCGGGCTGCTCTCGGTCGGGATGCTCGCCTTTGCCGCGTACAGCCTGTTCGAGGCGCGCTACCGCCGGCTCTGAGACCCGCCGGCACGCGGGCCCGGCGGCTCGGCGGGCGGGCGGCACGTGCCGAAGCGCCCCGCCCTCAGTGACCGGGGACGAGCGCCTCCAGGCGCGGGTCGGGCTCGGGCTCGTACGGCCCGTCGCCGGACCGCTGGCGGTAGGTCCAGCTCGGGCCGCCGGCAACGAGCTCGCCCAGCGCCACGCCGAGGCGGTCGAGGTCCTCGAAGCGCGTCCCGATCCCGACGCTGGCGCGCACTGCGCCGGGGAGCCCGACGTGCTCGCCGGCGGCCAGGCGGGCCGCCGCCGCGCTCGCCTCGGCGGTCGTGACGCCGAGCAGCTCGCGCATCAGCACGTGGGCGCAGAAGCAGCCGCTGCGCACGCCGATCCCGTGCTCGGCGCTCAGCGCCGCGGCGACAAGGCCGTCCGGGAGCCCGTCGAGGGTGAAGCAAGCGACGCCGGCGTGCTGCACCCCTCCGCCGAGCGCGAACAGCCGGTTCAGCCCGGGAACGGCCCCGAGCCTCGCGTCGAGCAGCGCGACGAGCTCGTCCTCGACCGCCTCGATCGCCGCCATGCCGACCGCGGCGAGGCGCTCGCACGCGGCGCCGAGGGCGACCGCGCCGACCACGTTGGGGGTGCCTGCCTCGAGCCGCTCGGGCAAGTCCTTCCAGACGACGGTCTCGTCGGTGACGAGCACCGGGGCACCACCGCCGAGCAGCATCGGCTCGCCGCGGCGCAACCAGTCGGGCCGGCCGACGAGCGCCCCGCAGCCGAAGGGGGCGTAGAGCTTGTGGCCGGACAGCGCCAGGTAGTCGATGCCGGCTGCGTCCATGTCGATCGCCCGGTGCGGGGCGAGCTGGGCGGCGTCGACGAACAGCCGCCCGCCCGCGTCGTGCACGAGGTCGGCGATGCGTCCGAGCGGGAGCACCTCCCCCGTCACGTTGGAGACGCCGGTGAGGGCGACGAGACACTCGCGCTGCGGGTTCGTGTTGCGCAGCGCCTGCGCGATCGAGGCGGCAAGCTCGCCGGCGCTGCGCGGCACCGGCAGCTCCCGCGCCCGATGCGGCGCCAGGGGAGCAGGTCGGCGTGGTGCTCGAGCTCTGTGACGACGACGTCGCAGCGCCCGGCGAGCTGGCTGGCGAGCAGGTTGCACGCCTCGGTCGTGTTGCGCACGAAGACGACGGTGTCGTCGTCGCGGGCCCCGACGAAGCCCGCAACGGCGGCACGCGCCGCCTCGTAGGCGCGGGTCGTCACGAGCGACTTCCAGCCCGCCCCGCGGTGCGGCGCCCCGTAGTAGGGGAGCAGCTCGTCGACGGCCTGTCGCACCGTCACCAGGCACGGCGTCGTCGCCGCCCGGTCGAGGTCGACGGCGCGCACGAGACGCCCGTCGACGAGCGGCACCTCCACCTCGGCGCCGACGAGCTCGAGGCCGGTCGGCCAGCTCGGGCCGGGCGGTGCCGCCGTGGCGGCAGAGGCGAGGTCGGTGGTCATTGCACGGCTCCGAGCGTGAAGCCCTCGACGATCTGTCGTCGGGCGGCGATCGCCACCGAAAAGACTGGCACGACGGCGATCAGGGCCCGAGCCGGTCCGCAAGAAGGGCACTGAGTGAATGCACGCGCCACGCACCAACAGTCGGTGTTCTCGTGTTTTCCCGACAAAGCGGGTCGGCTATCTCAGGTATCGGCATCTCACTCCCAGGCTCCCACTCTACCGGCGGGATGGACCCGCGCCAGGATGCCCGGTCAGCGAGCCGGGTGTGAGGCCGTCCAGCCCCGCTCGGCAGCTGCCACGTCGGCGACGAGGTTGCCGAGGGCGAGGTTGACGTCGACGGTGTGGTAGCCCCAGTCCGGCCCCTCGGACTCGAAGACGAGGGGGCGAAGGTCCGAGCTCCCCGTCGCCTTGACGACATCGAGCCACGTCGCACCGCCGGCGCCCTCGCAACTGGCGCGGTACAGGCCGGGGAAGGCGACCCAGGGCGTCGCGAGCTTGCCCTGCGAGGGGAAGTAGGACAGCAGCGTGCCGCTGCCGCCCGAGAGCGCCGCCGGGTTGGTGCAGAGGACCTGCAGCCCCGTCGTGCGGGTCTGTCCGGACTGCAGCGACACGCCGGTGCCCGGCCTGCCGAACAGCGCCGCGGGCGGCGGCTCGGAGGGGAAGCTCGAGTAGGCGAGCACGCAGCCGCTCTCGCCGAGCCGGTCGCAGGCCGGGATGTGCGCGAAGCTGCCGCCGACGAGCTTGCCGGTGGCGACCTCGACGTTGCCGCCGAGGATGACCGCCATGACGAGCCGGTTGCGCAGCGCCGGGACGTCGTCGACGAGGTGCTCGAGCAGCAGGATGAGCATCGCCGATCCCTGCGAGTGCCCGATGACGACGATCGGGCGCCCGTCGTTGTCGTGGGCGAGGTAGTCCTCGAACCCGGCGCGGATGCTGTCGTAGGCGGTGACGAGGGCACTCGGCGGCAGGCTGCCCGTGAGCCCCTTCGCCAACCCCGCCAGGGTGAGCTGGCGGTACATCGGCGCCCAGACCCGGCACACGGTGGAGAAGCGCGATGCCTGGGCCTCGGCGACCTGGGTCTCGGCCGGCTGCACCCGCAGGTCGGCGTTGGCCGTCGACTCGGTGCTCACCGTCGGGTAGACGTAGAAACAGTCGAAGGGGGACCTCGTCGCCGGCGTGGCGCTCTGCACCGTCCTCGCGCCGGACGCCGTGATCACCGTCGTGGTCAGGCTCGCCGTGCACGGGTCGTCCGCCATGCCCGGCCGGCACAGCCAGACGGTCGCCGACGCGCTGATCGAGCTCGCCGCCCTCGATGAGGCCACCTGCCGGACTGACGCCGTCGACGTCGTGGCGAGCACAACGCCGAGCGACGTGGCGAGCAAGCCGGCACCGAGGGCCCGCGTCGCCGGTCTTCCGCGGCGGCGGGCGATTCGAGAAGGCCGGGGCCCAGGTCTCGATCTGGCGACAGTCGCGTCGATGGTCCTGCGCTCGTGGATCACGCGACCAGTTCACCATACTTGCGCTGCATCGATCACCATCCCGGAGGCGTTCGCCGGCGTCGCCGACAGCGCTCTCGCTCGCGCTCCCGGGGGGCTTCACCAGCCGAGGCGCTGGGTCGCCTTGCCCCGAATCAGGCGACGACGGGCGTCGAGCACCTCGGAGCGGTCGCTCACCTCGGGCACTCCGACCTCCCAGAACGCCCCGCCCTCGGTCCAGCGCGCCGGGTGGGTGCGGATGACCACGACGGTGGTGCGCTCGTTGCGCCGGGCGCGAGTCAGTGCCTCGTCGAGCTCGTCCAGGCCGGCGACGCTCTCGACGAGGCATCCGAGCGAGGCGGCGTTGGCGGCGAAGTCGACGCGCTCGGTGGTCACGACGCGGCTCGTCTCGTACAGGTTGTTGTACGACACCCCGCCCTGGGCGAGCTGCAGCCGCTCGATGACCGCATAGCCGCCGTTGTCGCACACGACGACGATCATCTTGTGCCCGGAGAGGACGGAGCTGTACAGGTCGCTGTTGGCCATCAGGTACGAGCCGTCGCCGACCATGACGATCACGTCACCTCCGCGCTCGTGCCATCGCCGCCCCCCAGCCACCGGAGATCTCGTAGCCCATGCAGGAGAAGCCGTACTCGATGTCGACGCTGGCGACGCCCTTGGCGAGCCAGTTGACGCTGAGCTCCCCCGGCAGGCCCCCGGCGGCGGCGACGAGGTAGTCCTCCGGCGTGGAAAAGGCGTGCACCCGGCCGATCACTTCGGCGTAGCTCGGCAGCTCACCGCTCGCCTCTCCCGCCGGGCCGATCGACTTCGCAACGTGCCGCCGTACCTCCTGACGCGCCGCGCCCACTTCCGCCGCCCACTCCCCGGGCGCCCGCCAGCCCGCGAGCAGCGGCTCGATCTCCTCCAAGAAGGCGAGGGCATCGCCGACGACCGGCAGCGCCCCGTGCTTCTCGGCGTCGAAGCGCGCCGCGTTGATCGCGACGATGAGCAGCTCCTCGTCGCCGAACACGGTCCAGGACCCGGTGGTGAAGTCCTGCAGGCGCGTGCCGAGAGCGAGGACCACGTCGCAACGCGCCGCCAGCGCGTTGGCGCCGTCGGCGCCGGTCACCCCGATCGGCCCGACCAGGGCGGGGTCGTCGGCAACGAGACAGGACTTTCCGGCGACGGTCTCGACGACGGGAAGGCAGTGGTGAGCGGCGAAGGCGGACAGCTGCGCCTCGGCGAGGGCGTAGTGCACGCCGCCGCCGGCGATGACGAGTGGCCGGCGCGCCGACAGCAGCGCCGAGGCGGCCCGTAAGAGCTCCCGCCGGTCAGGCCGCGGGCGGGGGATCTCGTGCACGACCGGCTCGAGGAAGCGCTCCGGGCAGTCGAAAGCCTGCGCCTGGACGTCCTGCGGCAGGCCGACGAACGCCGGCCCGCACTCGGCGGGGTCGAGGAGCACGCCGAGGGCGCGGGGGAGCGAGCTCAGCACCTGCTCGGGCGCGACGATGCGGTCCCAGTAGCGCACGACTGCCCGGAAGGCGTCGTTGACCGTCGTGGACGGAGAGCCGGGATGCTCCACCTGCTGCAGCACCGGGTCCGGCACGCGGCTCGAGAAGGTGTCGCCGGACAGCATGAGCAGCGGCAGGCGGTTGGCCATCGCCACGCCGGCAGCGGTGACCATGTTCGTCGCGCCCGGCCCGATCGAGCTCGTCGCCACCATCACCTGCCGCCGGCGCATCGCTTTCGCGTACGCGACCGCGGCAAGCGCCATCCCCTGCTCGTTCTGGCCGCGCCAGGTCGGGATGGACTCGCGCGCCTGCGCGAGGGCGTGGCCGAGGGCCGTGACGTTGCCGTGGCCGAAGATGGCGAACACGCCCGGGAACAGCGGCACCTCGGCGCCGTCGACCACGGTGCGCTGAGCGGTCAGCCAGGCGACGATCGCCTGTGCGGTCGTCATGCGCTGGTGTTTCATCGCCTCAAGCTCGCGCCGGGGCCAACCGGGCCGGTCGCGCTCGTCATCGGGCAGCGCGGGTCGGGCTCCATCTCGTCCCAGGTGCTGCGCACCCAGGCGTGCGCCGGGTCGTCGCAGAAGGCCATCGAGCGCTCGCCGGCAGGCCCGGCGAGCACGTTCAGGTAGTACAGCGGGTAGCCGGGCGCGGCGACGGTCGGGCCGTGGTAGCCGCGCGTGGATGACGAACACGTCGCCGTCGTGCACCACCGCCCGCTCGTCGATCGAACCGTCCGGCACGTAGGTGCGGTGCAGGGCGAAGGCGGACTCCGGCGGCCCGTCGACGCGGAAGTAGTAGACCTCCTCGTTGTTCACCGGGCATTCCGGTGAGTCGTCGTGGCGGTGCGGCGGGTACGACGACCAGTTGCCGTCCGGGGTGAGCACCTCGACGCACATCAGCTTGTCGGCGCCGGCGAAGACCTGCGGGGACATGAAGTTGTTCACCTGGCGCGTCGAGGGCCCCGCACCGCGGACCTCGACCGAGACGGCCTCGGCGGGGACGTACGCCGGCTCGAAGCGCCGCGTCGCTCGCGCCGAGCACAGCGCCACGTTGCCGCCCCCATCGGACTCGAGCAGCAGCGGCGTGGCGATCGGCACGTAGCACCAGTCGGTCGTCGCCTGGAAGACGCCCTCCCGTCCGGCCAGCGAGAAGCGCACCTCGGGCAGTACGACGTCGAGCGAGCCACGCAACGGCAGCACCGCCATCTCCTCGCCGCCGGTGTCCAGCCGTACCGAGCCCCCGGGGGCGAGCTCGATCACGCGCAGCCCGCAGTAGGTCCAGCCCGCCCGCTCCGGGCTGAGCAGGACGTCGTAGCCCTCCCCGGCGAGCGTGCCGGCCGGCAGGTGCATGCTCATCGTTTCCCCTTCCGCGCCGTTGCGGCGCTTGCTACCTCGGCTTGGCGCGCGCCGCGAACGAGCGCGGCGGCCGCGGCGACCGCTCCTGGGACGTCGCCGTCGGCAGGGTAGAGCAGGTTGCGCCCGACGACGAGCCCGCGGCAGTGGGGGTGGTCGAGCGCCTCGGCGAAGGCGGCAAGCGTCGCCGCCTGGTCGGCCGACTGCGGCCCGCCGAGCACCAGCGCCGGGCAGGTGGTGGCGTCGAGCACGCGCCGCGCCGCCGGGCCGGCGGGGATCTTCAGCCAGGTGTAGGCCGAGCTGGCCCCGAGCCCGCTCGCCACCACGGCGGCGCGCACCTGCTTCTCGGGGGAGTGGTCGATGACGGCCCGGCCCGCGGCGTCCTTGGTGTACGGGAGGGTCTCGACCATCGCCAGCAACTGACGGTCGCTCAGCTCGGTGACCGCGCGCCCGCACGCCTCGAGCGTCGCCGCGGTGCCCGGGTCCTCGTCGTCGAGGCGCAGCAGCACCTTCCCGCCGTCGAGCCCGGCTGTCGCCACGTGCGCGGCGTCGTAGGCGGTCATCCGGTCGTCGAGCTCCCAGCGGGCCCCGAGGATCCCGCCACGGTTCATCGTGCCGATCGCCACCCGGCCGTCGAGCAACCCGAGCAGCGCCAGATCCTCGAGGACGTCGGCGCTGCCGAGCACGCCGTCGACGCGCTCGTCGGCGAGCGCGAGCGCCAGGCGGCGCAGCAGGCCGCGCCGGTCGCCCATCGCCAGCGGGTCCTCGCCGACGCGCAGCGCTCCCCGGGCGGGGTGGTCGGCGGCGAGCAGTAGCAGCATCCCGTCCGGCGCCGGTTTGGTGCGTCGCGTGCGGTGCTGCAGCGCGTCGATCAGTCGCCACGGCTCGTGCACCCGCGCCTCGATCAGCTCGGTGAAGCTCGAGTCAGACAGCAGCACCGGCACCCTCCGTCTGTGTCGCGAGCAGCTGCTCGACCTCGATCTCCGCCGGCATCGCGTCGGAGCACAGCAGCCGCGAGGCGACGAGGGCGCCCGCCGCGTTGGCGAAGCGCACGGCGCGCACCGGCTCCCAGCCCGAGAGCAGCCCGTGCACGAGCGCTCCGCCGAAGGCGTCACCTGCGCCGAGCGCGCAGCAGACCCGCACCCTCAGCGGCGGGACGAGCGTCGCCGCCTCGGAGGTGGCGACGAGCACGCCGGCCGCACCGAGCTTGACGATCGCCAGCTCGACGCCGCGCTCCAGCAGGCGCGCCGCGGCGGCCTCGGGCTCGGCGGTGCCGACCGCGACGTCGCACTCGGTCGTGTTGCCAACCGCCACGGTGGCGTGGTCGAGGAGCGAGCCGATGCCGGCGCTCGCCGCGGCGCTCGAAAGCCACAGCGTCGGGCGGTAGTCGAGGTCGATGACCGTGTGCCGCCGCCGGGCGCGCCGCTCGAGCAGGTCGAGCGTGGTCGAGGCGCTCGGCTCGCTGGCCATGCAGCTGCCCGAGATCCAGAGCGCGTCGAGATCGGCGAGGGTTGCGTCGTCGACGTCGGACGGCTCGATGGTCGTGTCGGGTGCGGCCGGCTCTCGGTAGAAGAGCAGCGGCGGGTCCTCGGGCGGGTCGAGCACGCAGAAGGCGAGCGGGGTGCGCAGCGTCGGGTGCGTGCCGACGAAACGGGTGTCGACGCCGAAGCCCTCGAGCTTGGCCCGCACGTACTCCCCGAAGGGCTCGGCGCCGACCTTGGTGAGCACCGCCGCCCGGTGCCCGAGTCGAGCAGCGGCGACGGCGACGTTGGTCGGGCTCCCGCCGATCGACTTGGTGAAGCGGGTCACCTCGACCCAGCCGGCGCCCAGCTCGTCGGCGTAGAGGTCGACGCTCACCCGGCCGACCGTGAGCAGCTCGAGCGGCCGGTTGTCCGCCCCGGCAGCTGGAGTTGGGGCGCTTGAGGCTCGGTCGACTGGGCTCGTCACTGCGACCGTTGTAGCACCACGCGCCGCCAGGCGTCACCGCCGGTCGCTGGTGCGCGGCAGGCGCCCGGCCCCCGGCGGCGGCGGATCGCAGCCGCGTGCGCATGTCCGCGACCCCGAGGCAGCTTTCGCCGGGTGACGGAATTTTGCCAGCGACATGGTTCATTGACACCGGGCACGTGCTGGCTATACTGGCGCCAACGTAGTCCAGACGGCGCAAGCAGAGTGGTGGCCCAGACGGATGAGGTCGCACTTCGCACGTGCTAGTCGGGACACGACTGTACGTCAGCGAAGAACTCTCCCGAGGAGGTGCCGCCGATGTCGTTCACGCTCATCTGGAACTGACAGCTCGCCGAGTTCGCAGATCGTTCAGGATTTCATTGAGAGGCTGCGGCTGAGGCCGGCAGCCTCTCTGCCTTTGCAGCGGCCTTCCCCTCGCGACCAGAGTTCGCAGGTGGCTAGGAACGGCCAGATGTGTGACAGTACGGACGATGACGGAACCGGAGTTGGTGGGTTCATGAGTTCGGACCCTCGCCAGTCCGCGGCGAGACGCGTTCGATAACGGCGCTGCTGTGAACCGGGCAATTGCACGAGAGCCGGGCTATCGGGACGTGTTGGCGAATCCCGTCGCGCGTCGCCTGCTCGTTACCCAGTCACTGTCGGAGGCTGGCGACTACGTCGGCCTTTCGGCGCTGATGCTGCTGGCGTTCGGGCGCACGGGAAACGTCGTCGGGTCTGCAGCGATCCTGGCAGTCAACGCGCTGCCCTCGCTCCTCGTCGGCACCGTGTTCAGCAGCTGGCTCGATCGACCCGAGCGTCGGTCTGCGCTCGTGGGGCTGGCGCTGGTCGGAGCGCTCGTGACCGGGACTGCAGGAGTTTTTCCTTATCTCGCCATGGCGCTCGCTGCCGCCGCCGTGCTCGGAGCGATGAGGACCGCGGCCGTCAGCATCACGATGGCCGTGGTGGTCGACCAGGTGCCGGAGGCGATCCGACCTCGCTACTTCGGACTCACGAGCGGGATCAACATGGCCGCGCAGACGATCGGCTTCCTCGTTGGTGCGTTGGTGACGGTGGGTATTGGCGTTCGCCCGGCGCTCGCCTTCGACGCTGCCACGTTCCTCGTGGGAGCGCTGTTGCTTTCGCGGCTACCGTCGATTCGACCAAAACCGAGAGCACGTCGTCCCCCCGCCTTGCAAGGTCTCAAGACCGTGTTTGCGACGCCGATCCTGCTCAGGATCACCCCGGTCGTCTGGGTCGCTATCTTCGTCAGTGGCTTCCCCGAGGCGGTGGCCCCTGGCGTGGCGAAGGGGTCGGCGCTGCCGCTGCTTCTCGCCGCATGGTCCTTCGGGACGCTGTGCTCGTCGCTCGGGCTCTCGGGCGCTGCGTTCTTGCGTCAGGTATCGGGCCAGCTACGCCTGGCCCTCGCCTTCGGCCTGACGTTCGCGGTCGGCGCTCTCGTGCTCGTGTTGAAGGGCAGCGCGTGGTGGCTCTTGCCGGTCAACGTCGCGCTCGGGCTGCTGTCCGTCTTCATCGTCGGCGTTCGCGCGACCTTTGCTCGTTGCACGCCGCCGGAACGGATGGCTCAAGTCGAAGCAACGATGGTGTCGTCGAACAACCTGTTCGGAGGTATCGGCACGCTGGCGCTCGCGGGTATGGCCGCCGCCGTGAGCCCCGATCTGTCATACGCCGCAGCTGGGCTGCTCGTCACTGTCGGGGTTCTCGTCGCTGTGCGGCGAGAACCGGCCGACGAGCCCCAGATGGCGAACGCGGCCGACCCCGTCCTGTCATAACGCGGTCCAAGCGCGAATCTCTCGCGGTGCTCGAGCGAATCTGTCGCGTCTCGATTCATCGACCTCGGGCCGTGATCGCGGCATGGATCCTCATCGCTGTCGCAGGCATCGTGTCTTCGACCGGTCTGACCCGTTTGCTGTCGACCTCACTCGCGGTGCCCGGTACGAGCTCTCAAGTGGCTGTGGGCATTCTGTCGGACCGATTTCGAGCCGATCCCGAGGGCAGCTTCGTGCTCGTACTGCCGCCGCCCTTGACACCGCCGTCCGAGGGGCTCGCCACCCTACGGCGGCGCGTGACGAACGGTTTGCGCGAGGTGTCGGGGCTTCGCCTCGGTGACCTAGTTGAGGCGCCGGGCTTCGTCTATGGCGAGATCAATACGCCCTTCGACTTGCAGCGCGCCACCGCGCTGACTCCGAGGATACGTGCGGCGCTCGCGCGCGTCGAGCTGGGTCAGGCGGAGCTGACTGGTGCGCCCGCGCTGCAGTACGACCTCACACCGACGCTGACCGCTGACCTGCGGCGGGGCGAGTTGATCGCGCTCGTCGTCGCCCTCGCCGTGCTCATAGCTGCGTTGGGAGTCTCGCTCGCCGTGCTCGTGCCGTTCCTGTTCGCGTTCTGCACGGTCGCGACCGTGCTCGGCTTGCTCGACGGAATCGCTCGCGCCACCTTGCTGGTGCTCTACGTCCCGAACCTCGTCGAGCTGATCGGTCTCGGTCTGGCAATCGACTACTCGTTGCTCGTAGTCCGGCGCTTTCGGGAGGATCTCGTTGCCGGAGCACCGACAGTGGATGCCGTGATGACGACCATGGCCACGTCAGGCCGCGCCGTGGTCGCCTCGGGTGCGGTCGTCACCGTAGGCCTGTGCGCGCTGATCGCAATCCGCGTGCCATTCATCCAGTCGCTCGGGTTGGCCGGCGTGCTCGTCCCTCTGACTTCGGTGGTGGCGGCGAGCACACTGCTTCCCGCCACACTGGCCCTGCTCGGGCCACGCGCTCTCTCGCGTGATCGGCGTGCGGGCCGTGCGCGGCGACGCGGACACGACCCATGGTCGGCTCTCGCCTCCTTCGTCATACGAAAGCCAGTCGCCGTCGCCCTCGGCGCTGGGGTGCTGATCGGCGTAGCCGCCGCTCCGGTCGTCTGGCTCGAGCTCACTCCCGCGTCGATCGCGGCGATCCCGGCGTCCAGCGCTGCGGCACGCGGCATGCTACGAGTCAGGGATGGCATCGGACCTGGAGCCCTAACCCCCGTCGACGTGGTGATCGACACAGGCCGGCCCGGCGGTACGACGCAGCAGGGAGTGGACGCCGCGACATTGCGCCTCGCCCGCGGGCTGCTCGGCCAGGCGGACGTCCTGGCCGTCGCGATCGGAAACCGTCCCCCGTACGTCGACCCGAGCCACCGCTACGAGCTGGTGATCGTCGTCCCGCGGGATGACCTCGGGGCGCCGGCAACCCGCGAGCTCGTCGATGGCCTGCGCAATCGGCTGCTTCCGTCGGCGCACCTGCCGCGTGACACGACGGCCTACGTTGGTGGGGCACCGGCGCAAGGTGTCGACTTCCTGTCCCGCGTCTACGGCGCGTTTCCGTGGGTCATCGCCGTGATCGTGGTGCTGACGTACCTCTTGTTGGTGCGGGTGTTCCGTTCGCTGCTCTTGCCGCTCATGGCCGTGCTGCTCGACGCCTGCACGGTTCTCGCCGCGTACGGACTCCTCGTCGTCACCTTCCGCTTCGGGCTCGGAGCCGATGTCCTCGGCCTGTACCGGCTGCCGGCGATCGAGGGCTGGGTTCCGGTGTTCCTCTTCGCTGTCCTGTTCGGTCTATCGATGGACTACGAGGTATTCATTGTCAGCCGGATGCGAGAGGTTCGTGACACCGGCGCCGTGACCTCGGTCGCGGTCGAGCGAGGGCTTGCCGCTACGGGACAGGTGATCAGCGCCGCGGCCCTGATCATGGTCGGGGCCGTGAGCGGCCTCGTGATCGGGAGGGTGGGTGGGCTGCAGGAGCTCGGCGTGGGACTCGCCTTCGGCGTGCTCGTCGACGCCACGGTGGTGCGCTGCCTGCTGCTCCCGAGCCTGATGACGCTGTGCGGGCCCGCCTGCTGGTGGCTTCCCGCTTCGTTGGCGCGGCTCTTGCGCGTCGAGGCCCCGTCCCCTCCGGCAGGCGGGGAACGGGGCCTCGAGGGCTGACGGCAGGCTCGGCCTGCCGCGGAAGCGCTACTTGACGACGGTGATCGCGAAGCGCAGCGCTCCGAGGCGGTAGCCGAGGGCCAGCGCCGGGTCGTCGTGGGCGTAGGTGAGGAGCGGCACCATGCCGTACGGCGTGTTGGCGAACGAAGGCGACAGCGTGTACAGCATCGGGTACAGGTCGATGAGGTGAGTGCCCGGGCCGCCGGTGGCGTGCAGGTCGATCACCACGTCGCCGTTGGAGTTGAACCCGCAGGCGTAACCCATGTAGCTGTTGTCGTAGTCAACGGCCACGGTGTTGTCGAGCTGAGTCCAGCCGATGCCCTTCAGGTGGATCGTGAACAGGTGGCCCTGCCGCACGGTGAGGGAGGACACGCCCTTTCCGACGATGCTCTCCTCGACGTAGAAGGGGAGCTGGGCCACGACCTGGTCGTTCTGCATCACCTGGATGACGTGCCAGCCGCCCAGGCCATCGGGGATGCTGACTGCCTGCTTGATCGCTCCACTGGCGTTGGCGGTGAGCGGGTCGAGGTCCTGGGAGACGAAGGCCCAGCAGGTGCTCGCGCAGTTGACTCGGTTCCCGACAACGGTGGACCACACCAGCTGGACGGGCTGGCTCGGCGTGAGCCCGCTTGCCAGCACCGACACCTTGGAGTCGACCTGGCCACGGTTCGAGGAGAGCGACGCGTCGACGGTGTTCGTCGATGCCAGACCAGCGGTTTGCAGCGTCGTCCGGGCCGCCACGGTCGGGGCGACGTTGACGGGCCAGTCGATGCGTGCCGGCGGCGGACCATCGTCCTTGGTGATGGTGAACGTCGCGGTGCCGCCGTTGGTGTAGGGAATCGGCGACTGCGGGACGTTCAGGTACAGGTAGCTGATCGCGTTGCCGATCTGGACGAGGTGTGGCCCGACGCTCCCCGCAGCGCGGATCACGGCCTTGGCAGTGCCCCGGGTCCAGTTCGCCATCAGCTCGCCGACGAAGTGGTTGTCGTAGAGGAGCGAGGCGCCGCCGGTGTAGAGGGTCGCGCCGAGCCCTGAGTAGGTCACGGTGATCGGCGTCCCCACCGGGCCGCTCTTGGGGCTGATCGAGAAGGACCGGACCAGGATGAACCCACCGTGCGCGTCCTCCTCGCCGTTGGCCACGGCGTAGATGTCGTGGATCCCGCCGAAGTCCGAAGGCGCCGTCAGCTTGATGCTGAACTGGCCCGTCGCGTTCGTGGTCACGTTCGCCAGCACCACGTTGAAGAGCGAATCGGTGCGCCCGAGGTAGTTCACGGTGTCGGCCTCGGGGTCGACGTTCCAGGTTGCATTGGCGGTGGACCAGGTGAGCTCGTAGCTCGTGTTCGCCGCGAGGTTGGATGCGGAGTTCGTCGAGATGGTGAACGGTTTGCCAGCGACGGCCTGGTCAGGGGTCACGGTGAGGATGCCCATGTTCGGGCTCGGTTGCGCCGCCGCGGCGACCGGTCCGGGCAACGCGGCCACGCCGGAGATGTTGGGCGCCGTGAGGGCAACGGTGTCGGCTGGCATGCCGGTGTTGGTCGTCGTGCCCGAGCTCGTGCCTGCGCCGGGGTTGGCTCCGGTGCCCGAGCCCGAGCCGCTTGCGCCTGCTACTACCGGCAATGCGATCCCGCCTGCAAGCAGCCCCGCGAGGGCGAAAGCGACGAGTCGACTGCCGGATCGCAACGTTCGCCGGTTTGTTGCCTGGTTGCCCTTTGTCGAGTTCGGGCTCCGTACCATCGGGTTTCCCCCTTCGTGGTCACACTCGGGTGAGCTGTCATGGTCCATGTGCTGCGCCGCCCGCCGGTCGGTCGGACCGGCGGGCGGCTCGTGCTTCGGCTCGTCGCTCAGGCGGCGACGATGGTGAGCTGGGACGGCGGCGGATAGGCCTTCTGGGAGAAGACGGCCGTGTAGGACGGCACAGCCTTCGCTGTCGCCGTGGCTGCAACGGGCTTGGTCGTCACGGTCATGGTGAAGTTGACGATCCCGAGCGGGTAGTTGGTCGTGCTCCAGGGCGCCGTCCAGTAGGCCGTGCCGGTCGGGTGCTTGGCGTACTGCAGCGCGATGCTCTTCATCCCTGGCACCGTCACGAAGGCGGTCTTGACGTTGGCGTCGGTGAGCGGCGTCCCGCCGGCCGCGACGTCGACGCCCCACATGCGGAAGACCACGAGCTGTCCCTGCTGGAAGATGTTGGTCATCTGGCAGTCGCCCTCGGGCTTGTAGACGCCGCCGGTGACCGTGTCGAAGTAGACGAAGATCTGCTTCTTGTGGCGGTTCTGGATCGGCGGGGCCTTGACGAGGGTCGTCGTGGTCGCTCCCGTCGCCCCGCTGGCCCCGCTCGGACGCACCGAGGACGCACCCACGCCGCTCGCCGAGGCGGCGAGCGCGCCCACGGCAATGCCCGCGCTGGCGATCACGGGGACGACGAATCTGATCAGACGGTTGTTCATGCTGTTTCCTCCCTCGGTGGTGCTGCTGTGATGAGACGGTGCCTGCTGCGCCAGGAGCTGGCGCACCCGAGGCCTGCGACGTGGTCGCCCGGTCGAATGGAGGTCACTTGACGCTCAGCGTTCCGGTGAGCTTCACGGTGTAGGCGCCGGTCTGCGATCCGCTCGTGCCGCCGAGGTGCAGCGTCCCGGTGAACTTGAGCGAACCCCTCGCGCCGGCTGCCTTGCCCGTGCCGCCCACGGCCTTGGCCGTCCCGTGGAAGGTGACGGTGACTGGCGCGGTCTCACCGCTGGAGCACCCCTGTGCGGTCGAGCTCGAGACCTTGAAGTGGATCGTCGTCCCGGCGCCCGAGATGCTGCCGGTACCCCCGAACGGATCGCACTGTGCTGCGGCCGAGGCGGTCCCCGTCCCCGACACGGTGCTCGAGCCGACGAGCGTGCCGTGGCCGGTGCCGTTGACCGAGGAGATCGTCACGTTGCCGTTGTCGATGAGCAGCGAGGCGGTGCCGGCGTAGTGGCCAGTGAAGCTCACGGTCTTGGTCGCCGCGGGCGTTCTCCCGGCGGCGAGGGCGGGGCCGGCGAGGATCGCCGTGCCCGACAGCGCGACCAGGCCGGCAAGCGCAGCTCGTCGACCGGCTCTTCCGCGCGACGAACCCGCGGGCCGCCTGTCGTGCTGCGGGGTGTCTCTGACCATGGTCTCGTCTCCTTGTCCTGGTACGAGGACCATTTGGTCAGAGTCACGGCGCTGCAGGTAGGGGCTGAGGTCACGTCCCGAACAGGGCCGAAGGTCCCTGACGGCCCGCCTGCTGGTGCCGGCACGCGTCGCCAGCCGGGATACGGCGACGCGCTTGCACGTCGCTCGCTATCGGTCCTGGTCAGATCGGGTCATGTCACAACGTTCTCTCAATCACCCGCCAGATGTGTCGTTGGTCCAAGGAGCGGTATGGCGCAGCGGGCAGGAGGACGGTTGTCGGGGTTGGACGCGCGGTCTCACCACCGACTGATTGGTCGCGTGCGCGGCGTCGTCAGACGTCGCCCGGTCGTCGTCGCGCTCGCAGGTGCCCTGCTCATGCTGCCGCTCATCGCCTCGCCTGCGCTCGGCGCGCTGGCGTCGTCGACCTCGGAGTACGTCGTCTCCGATCTGAACGGGGCGGTCTCGGCGACCGTCAGCTCGCTCGTCAGCGATGCTGGCGGCCGGGTGTTGTCCAACCTCGGAACCGGCTCGATGGTCTCCGCCGAACTCACCTCGGGGCAGGCTGCTGCCCTCGGCGCGGAGGCGGGGGTCGTGGTCACGCCCGACGTCACGGTCTCGGTGCAGGGATTTGCCTCGGGCACCACCGGCGCGAACAGGCCCGGCACCGATCTTGATTCGACGATGACTTCGAGCTTCCCGACGTCCACCTCGACGTCCACCTCGACGTCCACCTCGACGTCCACCTCGACGTCCACCTCGACGTCCACCTCGACGTCGACACTTCCCTCGAGCACGACGACGTCGGTACCGCCAGCAGCAACGCCGCCTCGAGCGCCTGCGGCGGTGTTCCCCGAGCAGACGGGTGCCACCACGCTCTGGGCACGGCACGACACCGGTGCTGGCATCAACGTTGCCGTCCTCGACACGGGCATCGACCCGCTGCCGGACTTCTCTGGGCGTCTCGTCGGTGGCGTCGACCTCTCCGGCCAGGGCAATCCGTTCCTCGACAGCTATGGGCACGGAACCTTCGTCGCCGGGCTGATCGCGGGTAATGGCGCATCTTCTGGCGGCCGCTACGTCGGTGAGGCGCCAGGGGCCGGACTCGTGGCGGTCAAGGTCTCGGGTGCTTCAGGGATGACGGATCTCGCTACGGTCATCGAAGGCGTGGCGTGGACGATCCAGCACGCGGCGAGCCTGAACATCCGAGTGCTCAACATGTCGCTCGGCTTCCAGCCCTTCACCTCGACGGTGCTCAACCCGCTCGACCAGGTCGTCCAGCAGGCCTGGGACGACGGGATCGTCGTGGTCGCATCGGCCGGCAACGCCGGACCCTTCAACGGCACGATCCTCTCGCCCGGCGACGACCCCGACATCATCACCGTGGGAGCGCTCGACGACCAAGGACAGGCCAACCCCGCCGACGACGCGATGACCAGCTTCTCGAGCGTCGGGCCGACGAGCCCGGACGGCTGGATGAAGCCGGACCTCGTCACCTCTGGTCGCTCTGTCGTGAGCCTGCGCGCCCCGGGCTCCACGATCGATCAGGAGAACCCCGAGGCGCGCGTCGGCGGAGCCAACTTCGTCGGCTCGGGGACCTCGTTCTCATCGGCCATCACTGCAGGCGCGGTCGCGTTGCTGCTCGACGCTCGCCCGTGGCTCAAGCCCGACGCCGTGAAGGGACGCCTGCTCGCCAGCGCGCTGCCCGGCCCGGTCGGCAACCCCTTCGTCGACGGCCATGGCGATCTCGACGTCGCGGCGGCCGTTGCGGTGACCGGCGTGCGCCTCCAGCAGAGCTTCGGCGACGCTGCAGCCTCCACCTCGCAGAGCTCGGGGCTCGTGCAGCTCGACGCCGGAGACTCACTCTTCGCCCTCGCCGTGGTCGTGTTGCCGGGGCCCTCGGCGACTGTCACGTTGGTCGGCAGCGCGATGGAGATGCCGGTCGCTTGCTCGCCAGGCGGACAAACTGTGGGATCGATCACCGTCGCGCTTTCCGGCGGCCCGCTGACCACAATCCACTCACGAGCCGTCGCGAGCTCCGACGGAACGGGAAGCTCGAACGGCTCGACGGTGGCGCCGGACCTGTGCGCTGGTCAGACGATGTTCGCCACGAAGGCGAGCTTCTGGGCGGAGGCGACCGCGAATGCTCTCGCTCACGTACGCGTGGTCTACGAGTTTGAGGTGCAGCGCGAAGGCCAGCTCGTCTCGACGTGGGCGTCATCGACGGGCGTCGTCCCGATCTCGCCGACCTCGTTCGGTGAAACTATTCAGCTCTCGACGACATGGGCTGACTCCAGCTGGAACCCCGCCAACTGGATCGGCTGGGCCCCGACGGCGGCCTCGGACACCGCGAGCGCGGCCGACGGCGATGCCTGGAACGGTTACGCCTGGAACGGTTACGCCTGGAACGGCTACGCCTGGAACGGCAATGCGTGGAACGGTTACGCCTGGAACAGTTATGGCTGGAACGGGTATGCATGGAATGACTCGCTATGGTCCGACAGCTCCTGGAGCGGCGCAGCGTGGAGTAGCTACGCCTGGAACGCAGACACATGGGCATGAGACTCGCTCGGCGCGTCAACACGGTCTCGTCTTCCCGAGGCCTGCCCTGGACCGCGAGGGCAGCGATCTTTGCGACAGCCGCTGGAGGGACGGTCGTGATCGGCCTCGCGTCGCGACAGCTCGAGCGCAGCGGGCTGCCGACCTCGTCGCAGCTCGCTCTCGCCGGCGCCACGGGGGCGCTGCTGCTGCTCAGTTGGCTCAAGCCTCTAATCATCTACGTGGAGGGCCACTCCTCCGGCGTTATGGTCGACGAGGGCTTGCTGGCGTTCCTGCTACTTGCGGTCGAGCCGGGCCTCGTCGTCGTGACCTTTGCCGCTGTCTCGCTCATCTCGCAGATCGCGATGCGGCGAACGCTCGTCAAGACCGTATTCAACGTCGGTCAGACCTTGTTGTCGATAGGCGCAGCGGCGACCGTCTTCGACGCTCTGGGACACTATGCGGCCCCGTTCAGCTGGGTCGACGTCGGGGCCGCGTTCCTCGCTGCGGCCGCATTCGTAGTCGTCAACACGCTGGCATTCGTTGTGCTGTTGACCACTATCGGAACGCCATGGCGCACGGCGATTGGTGTCGGGTTCGAAGTGTGGCTGCTGGTCAACGCCGGTGGCGTGGCGATCGCCGTTGGCGCCGCCTTCCTGGCGAGCGAGTATCCCGCCGCACTGCCGCTCGCGTTGTTCCCGTTGCTCGTCCTGCGATACGCGCTTGGCGGGTTCTTCCGCGCTCGGCAGGATCGCGCTCGACTCGAAGGACTCTTTGGCGCAACCCTGGAGGTCAACGGATCGCTCGGTCAGGAGCGCGACGGCGTTACTACGGGCCTGCTCGATTGCGCCCGAGGGCTGCTGCGCTGCAGTGACGCTGCGCTCGCCGACGAGCCAAAGAGCACCGACGCGCTGCGCGCTCCGGTTCACCTGTTCGGGGAGACCAAATGGCTGACGGTGTTCGGCCGCAGCCGCAACGAGCCCTTCGACAAGGCGGACCAGGCGCTGCTCGATGCCCTCGCCGCGGTCGGGAGCACCGCCCTGTCCAACGCCACCCTCTACGGCCAGAGCCGCGCCCAGGAGCAGCGGCTCGCCGCGATCACCTCGAGCCTCGGCGAGGGGGTCTGCGCGCTCAGCCGCTCGGGCCGGATCACCTTTGTCAACCCCGCGGCTGCGGCGATGCTCGGCTGGGGCGACGAGGCCGGCCTCGACGGCGAGCACCTGCTCACCGACCCCGAGGCGGGCCTGCCGGCGCCGCAGTTCCTGCTCGCGCTCGCGGCTGAGACGCTCGAGAGCGGTGAGATCGTCGCCACCTACGACGACCGCTTCACCCACCCGGACGGCAACTACGTCGACGTCGCCTGCACGGTGGCGCCGATCGTCGAGAACGGCGAGCCCGTCGGCGCGGTGCTCGTCATCCGCGACATCAGCGAGGAGAAGCAGCTCAACGAGCAGCTGCGCCACCACGCGCTGCACGACTCACTGACGGGGCTGCCGAACCGGCGGCAGTTCCTCAACGTTCTGAGCGAGGCGCTCGAGCGCGCGAAGGACGGCGGGATCCGCCACGCGGTGCTCTTTGCCGACATCGACCGCTTCAAGCTGATCAACGACAGCCTGGGACACCACGCCGGTGACCTGCTGCTCGTCTCGATCGCCGAGCGCATCCGGTCGGTCCTCGGCGCCGGGGACGTGCTCGCCCGCTTCGGCGGGGACGAGTTCACGATCCTGCTCGAGGACGTGGAGAGCATCGACCGTGCGACGGGCGTGGCGCAACGCATCCTCTACGCGATGCGCGACCCGGTCCGGCTGCCCGAGGGCCACGCGGTCGTCGCCTGCCTGAGCATCGGCATCGCCGTGACGACGCCGAGCACGACACGCGACGACGTGCTGCACGACGCCGACGTGGCGATGTACGAGGCCAAGACGAGCGGGCGCAGCGGCGCCTACTGCGTCTTCGACGTCGACGCGATGGGCGTGCGCTCGGCCGAGCGCATCGAGCTCGAGGTCGACCTGCGGCTCGCCATCGAGCGGGACGAGCTCGAGGTCTACTACCAGCCGCTGTTCTCCGTCTTCGACCGCCGCATCGTCGGCGTCGAGGCGCTCGTGCGTTGGAAGCACCCCGTGAAGGGCATGCTGCCGCCAGACCAGTTCATCGCCATCGCCGAGGAGACCGGCATGATCCTCGGCCTGGGCCGGGCGGTGCTCGAGAAGGCCTGCCGGCAGGCGCGGGATTGGCAGGAGCGCCTCGGCGTCGCCTTCCCGGTCGGGGTCAACCTGTCGGCGCGCCAGTTCCAGGACCCGAACCTGCTCACGAGCATCCAGAAGGTGATCGACTCGACCGGCGTCGACCCGATGCGGCTGTGCCTCGAGATCACCGAGAGCCTGGCGATGCACCACATCGACCGCACGACCGAGGTGCTGCTCGAGCTGAAGGCGCTCGGTGTGAGCGTGGCGATCGACGACTTCGGCACCGGCCACTCGGCGCTTCGCTACCTGGCCCAGTTCCCGATCGACATCGTGAAGATCGACCGCAGCTTCGTCGAGGAGGTCGAGGTCGACCCCGTCAAGTCGGCGATCATCTCCGCGGTGCTGACGATGGCGACGGCGATCGGTTCGACCACGGTGATCGAGGGCGTCGAGACCGAATCCGAGCTCGATCACCTGCGGGCGCTGGGCTGCTCGGTGGTGCAGGGCTACCTGCTCGCGCGGCCGATGCCCGCCGCCCAGGTCGAGGAGCTCGTGCTCTCCAGCCGAGCCCGCGAGGCTGCCCTCGCCGCCAACGTGGCGCTGGGCAACAAGGGCGCCAGCCACATCCGCCAGGCGGTCTGAGAGCTACCGCCTGCCCGCCCGGGCGTTGCCGACCAGGCGGTCGCGCAGGTCGCGCAGGTGACGCCGGCTCACGGGGATCACCCGGCCGGCGAGCACGAGGGCCGTCCCCGACTCGTCGGCTCGCAGCTCACTCACCTCGCGGAGCGCCACGAGGTATCTGCGGTGCACCCGCACGAACCCGTGCTCGGTCCAGGCCTGCTCGAGCAGCGAGATCGGCATGCGCAACAAGTGGCTCGACCCGTCCTTCAGGTGCACCCGCACGTAATCTCCCGCGGACTCGACGAGCACGACCTCGGCGCGCGAAGCGATGCGTGTCCTGCCGGCGTGCTCGAGCGAGATCGTCTCGAGCGCCAGCTGCTCGGGCTGCCCCTGGTCCGGGTGGACCACCCGGCGCAACAGCCGCTCCAGGCGCTCCACCTCGATCGGCTTGAGCAGGTAGCCGACGGCGCCGACCTCGAAGGCCTCGAGGGCATGCCGCTCGTGGGCGGTGACGAACGCGACCGGCGGAGGATCGGCGAAGCGGTCGAGAACCTGGGTGAGGGCGAAGCCGTCGAGATCGGGCATGCGGATGTCGACGAGCATCAGGTCGAAGCGCTGCCCGGCGAGCAGGCGGAGGGCCTCGAGCGCGCTCGGCGGCGACGGCCACCGAGGCCACGAGCTGGGAACGCGCCAGGAGATAGGCGATCTCGTCGAGCGAGGGAGCCTCGTCGTCGACGGCGAGGATGTCGAGGGCGCCGCTCATCGCAACCCGGCCCGGTCGTCGCGCCGGCTCGACGCCCCCGATCGCCGGTTCACGGCACCGCCAGGTCAGCGTGACAGGCAGGGATGCGCATCGTCACCTTCGTGCCGCGTCCCGGGTAGGTGTCGATCTGCAACCCGTGGCCATCGCCGAACAGCGCCCGCAGGCGCTCGTCGACATTGTGCAGGCCGACGCCGTCGTGGTCGCCGGCGCCGGCGAGCATGTTGCGCAGCACCGCCGGTTCGGCGCCGACGCCGTCGTCCTCGACGCAGACGCTGGCCTCGCCGTGGCGCTCGGCGATCGTGATCGAGAGCTGGCCGCATCCCGCCGGCTCGAGGCCGTGGCGCACCGCGTTCTCGACGATGGGCTGGAGCACGAGCGCCGGCACGGTCACTGACAGCGCTCCGGGAGCGACGCGCAGGTTGACGGTCAACCGCCCGCCGAAGCGAGCCCGTTCCAGGTCGAGATAGGTGTCGACGAGCCGTAGCTCCTCGGCCAGGCTGACGAGCTGGCCGTGGCTCGCGAAGCTGTAGCGGATGTAGTCGGCGAAGCCCACCAGCAGGTCGCGGGCGCGATCGGGGTCCGTGCGCACGAAGGACTCCACCGCGTTGAGGGCGTTGTAGAGGAAGTGCGGCGAGATCTGGGCGCGCAGGTAGCGCAGCTCGGCGAGCTCGGCACGCCGCCGCGAGCGGTCCAGCTCGGCGAGCTCGAGCTGGCTTGCGACGAAGCGTGCTACCTCGCCTGCGAGGCGGAGCAGCCCCGCCGATGCGGTCCAGCACAGGGTGGCGAGGACCGCGACCACCGCGCCCTCGACGACGATCGGGACGACGACCCCGGCCTGCAGCGGGCAGCCCGCCCCCGCTCCGGCTCCGCCCCCCGCAGCGGGACCGGCGATGCAGGCGAGCTGCTCGGCGCACAAGACCTGCGAGCGCCCGCTGGCGAGCGTCTCGGCGAGCGCCGGCTCGAGCACGTGCAGGTGCTCGTCGTCGATCCCGTCGGCGGCGATGACCCCGCTGCGCCCGGCGAGCACGGCGCCGTCGGTCCCGAGCAGCCCGCGCAAGAGCGGGACGGCGCTCCGGGCGCTGTCCTCGGTGAGCCCGGTGCGAAGCGCCGGCGCGGCGAGGCCGGCGGTGTGCAGCGTCTGGTAGGCGGCGCGTTGGGTCGGCGTGCCCGGCCAGCGCCTGAAGCGGGCGGCGAGGAGGACGAGTGCAGCCAGACCCGGCACGACCAGGCCCATTGCCAGCCCCAGCCCGAGCAGCACCCGCGCCCCCCACCGCTCGCGGGGCTGCATCGCGCACGCTGGGCAGCCCCCGCCCGGCAGCGGTCATTTTGCCACACGCGCGCCACTCGGCGCGCGGTGAACCGCCGCTCGTCGCCCGCTCGGCGTGCCGCCGGCGCGTCTCGTCGCACACGCGTGCGAGATCCTTGCGGCGCGCAGGTGGCGCCCCCATGATGCGCGCCGGCGGGAACCCGCCGACGGCGCGCCCGGCAGGCGGGCGGCCGGCCGACCGGGTCGCCGGTTCGCCGGCGGCTCGCTACGTCGAGGAGGGCAAGTTGGCGACGACGACGATGGACTCCATGCAACCCGTGGCGACGACCGACGTGGCGGTGAAGTCCGTCCCGAACGCGGCGGACCCGGCGCCGCTCGGGCTGGCGGGCTTCGCGCTCACCACGTTCCTGCTCTCGCTGGCCAACGCCAAGGCGACGCGAGGCGCCAGCCTGGAGTGGCTGGGCTACGCATTCGCGCTACGGCGGCGTGTGCCAGCTGCTCGCGGGCATGTGGGAGTTCAAGAACCGCAACGTGTTCGGCGCCACCGCCTTCTCCACCTATGGCGGGTTCTGGATCGGCCTGGCGCTCTACGTCGAGCTCGGAGCCGGAGCGAAGGGCGCCAACTTCAACAACGACCTCGCCTGGATCCTGGTCGCCTTCTTCATCTTCAACACCTACATGTTGCTCTGGAGCCTGTTCGTCTCCAAGGCGGTGCTGGCGGTCTTCCTCACCCTCGAGGCCACCCTGCTGTTGCTGTTCATCGGCAACTTCGCCAGCAACACCAACATCATCAGGGCCGGCGGGATCGTCGGCATCGTGACCGCCGCCTGCGCCTTCTACACCTCGGCGGCAGGGGTGATCAACGGGATGGCCGGGCGGCAGTTCCTCCCGGTCGGCAAGCCGATGCCGATCCCCGGCGGTCGCGCCTGAGGCGACGAGCCTCGCCGCCGCGGGCGGTGCGGCCGTAGCAGACCTACCATCCGACACCGGGCGGGCGCGGCGCGCCCGCCCGGTACGAGGGCCAGTGAAGACGAGGGCCAGTGAAGACGAGGGCCAGCGAAGGAGACTGACATGAGCGACGAGTCACAGGCACTGTCGGCCCTGCTGCACGAGCGCCGGCGTTTCGAGCCCCCTGCGGCGCTGGCCGCGTCGGCGAACGCCCAGGCCGCGATCTACGACGAGGCGGCCGCCGACCGCCTCGGCTGGTGGGCAGGGCAGGCGCAGAACCTGCAGTGGGACCAGCCCTGGGGCGAGGTGCTCGCAGTGGGAGCTGCCCTACGCCAAGTGGTTCGTCGGCGGGCGCCTGAACGTGGCGGTCAACTGCGTCGACCGACACGTCGCGGCCGGCCGCGGCGAGCGTGTCGCGTTCCACTGGGAGGGCGAGCCCGGCGACACGCGCACGATCACCTACTCCGATCTGAAAGCGATGGTCTGCAAGGCAGCCAACGCGCTGACCGAGCTCGGCGTGCACGAGGGCGACAAGGTCGCCATCTACATGCCGATGATCCCCGAGACCGTCGTCGCGATGCTCGCCTGCGCCCGGCTCGGCGCCCCGCACACCGTCGTCTTCGGGGGGTTCTCTGCCGACGCGCTGAAGGGCCGCATCCTCGACTGCGACGCCACCGCCGTCATCACCGCCGACGGCGGCAACCGGCGTGGCGCCGCGTCGGCGCTCAAGCCGGCGGTCGACCAGGCGCTGCAGGAGTGCCCCGACGTGCACACGGTGCTCGTGGTGCGGCGCACCGGCCAGGACGTGGACTGGACCGAGGGCCGCGACCACTGGTGGCACGAGGTCGTCGACCCTCAGAGCGACGAGCACGAGGCGCAGTCCTTCGATGCCGAGCACCCGCTCTACATCATGTACACGAGCGGGACGACGGCCAAGCCGAAGGGAATCCTGCACACCTCGGGCGGCTACCTGGCGCACGTCTCCACGACGCACCGGCTGATCTTCGACGTGAAGCCCGAAGAGGACGTCTTCTGGACGGCGGCCGACATCGGCTGGGTGACCGGCCACAGCTACATCGTCTACGGGCCGCTGGCGAACTGCACGACCTCGGTGATGTACGAGGGCACCCCGGACACCCCGACGCGCGAGCGCTGGTGGGAGATCGTCGAGCGCTACAAGGTGACCATCCTCTACACCGCGCCGACGACGATCCGCACCTTCATGAAGTGGGGCGAGGACCTGCCGGCGCGTCACGACCTGTCGAGCCTGCGCCTGCTCGGCTCGGTCGGCGAGCCGATCAACCCCGAAGCCTGGATGTGGTATCGCACCCACATCGGCGGCGACCGCTGCCCGATCGTCGACACCTGGTGGCAGACCGAGACCGGCGGCATCATGATCACGCCGCTGCCGGGCATCATCGCCACCAAGCCGGGGGCGGCGATGAGGCCGTTCCCGGGGATCTGCGCCGACGTGGTCGACAACGAGGGCAAGCCCGTCGGCAACGGCGAGGGCGGCTACCTCGTGATCACCGAGCCGTGGCCGGGCATGTTGCGTGGCATCTGGGGCGACCCGGAGCGCTACTTCAACACGTACTGGGCGCGCTTCCCGGGAACGTACTTCGCCGGCGACGGGGCGAAGAAGGACGAGGACGGCGACCTCTGGCTGCTCGGGCGGGTCGACGACGTGATGAACGTCTCGGGGCACCGCATCTCGACCACCGAGGTCGAGCACGCGCTCGTCGACCACCCCGCCGTGGCCGAGGCCGCCGTGGTCGGCGCCAGCGACCCGACCACCGGGCAGGCGATCGTCGCCTTCGTCACCGTGAAGAGCGAGTACGCCGAGGACGGCAGCATCGGGGTCGAGGAGCTGCGCGACCACGTCGCGATGGTCATCGGACCGATCGCCAAGCCGCGCCAGATCCTGCTCACCCCCGAGCTTCCCAAGACGCGCAGCGGCAAGATCATGCGCCGCCTGCTGCGCGACGTCGCCGAGCACCGCGAGCTCGGTGACGTGACCACCTTGCTCGACCCGACGGTGGTCAACGCGATCAAGGAGCGGCTCGCCACACCGGTTGCCGAGGAGGAGTGACGGCGAGCTCGTGACGTGACCCGATGCCCGTGAGCTGACGCAATGCTCGTGAGCTGACCGCTCACGCCGCGCAGGCGAAGCGCCGGGGATGGTCAGGCTCCGGGCCGCGCGCGCAGGTAGACGAAACTGCCGCCTCCCTTCCAGCCCTCGAGCTTGGTCACGCCGGTCGCGTCCTCGCCCGCGACGACACGCCGCAGGCGCGGCAACGCCATCGTCTCGGCATGCTCGCCCTGCTCGACGAGCACGAAGCGTCGGCCCATCTTGTGCGCGACCGCACCGGTCGTGCCCGAGCCGGCGAAGCAGTCGAGCACGAGCTCGCCCGGGTCGCTCGCCATGGCGATGATGCGCCGCAACAGTCGCTCGGGCTTCTTGGCCTTGGCGAAGCCGACGCCGCCCTCGCCGGCGATCCCCTGGAAGCCGATGTCGTCCCAGATGTTGGTCAGCTTCTCGACGAGCTCACGCCGGCCGTCGGGGCGCGTCCGGACCTTGTCGGCCAGGAAGAGGATGCGCTGGCCGCGCCACAGGTAGAGGTCGCTGTGTCCCGGCCGCGCCAGGCGGTGCACCAGGTCGTCGTCGCGTGAGGCGTCGACGGCAGCGCGCGCCGCCTTGGACACCGAGGCGTAGGCGACGAGGGCGAGCCGGGCGACGCATTCGGCGTGCTCGAGAGCGAAGTCCGAGAGCGCGGCCTCGAAGGCGGCCGCGCCCAAGTGGGCACGGGCGGCCCGAGCGTCGGGGAAGCCACGTTGCGCAGCGACGGTCTCGGCGAGCGAGTCGAGGCGCCAGGCGCGGTGCGGGCCGTCGCGCCCGGCGACGAACCGGTTGTACTGCCGGTCGAAGCTACTGCGAGGGACGAGCTCGGTGCGGGAGGTGAAACGGGAGCGGTCCTTGGCGTATCCGAACAGGTAGTCCGCGACGTTGACCGGTCCGGGGTTGATCGCCTTGTGCCCGGTCACCGCGCTGCGCCGGATGGTCACGGTGCAGATGCGGCTGCGCCGGCCGAAGACCCCGTCGAGCAGCACCTGCAGCTGACCGAGCTCCGTGTCGTCGATCTCGCACCACAGCGAGCCGTCGTCGGCGAGCAGGGGAGCGAGCAGCTCGAGCCGCTCGGCCATCAGCTCGCTCCAGGCCTGCGGGCTGAGCGCGTCGTCGAAGTGCTCGAAGCTCGCCCCGGTGTTGTAGGGCGGGTCGAGGTAGACGAGCTTCACCCGCCCCGCGAGCTGCGGACGCAGCGCCTCGAGCACGGCGGCGCTCTCGCCGCGCACGAGCAGGTTGGGGAGGCGCTCCTCGAGGAGTGACGCCTCGCCGACGCGCTCGACCTCGACGAGCCCGGGCCAGCAGCCGGCGGCAGGTGGCGATGCGGTCGCGGCGTGGGACCGCCGCGCAGGCGGCGCTACTCGCCCTCGCCGGGCTCGGTGATGGTGTCGACGATCAGCACCGAGCAGTTCGCCGAGTGGGCGATCGTGTTCGGCACGCTGCCGAGGATGCGGCGGACACCGCGCATGCCACGGTTGCCGACGACGATCAGGTCGGCCCCGATGCGGTCGGCGACGCGGATGATCGCCTCGGCCGGCTCGCCCGTCGCGGCATGGAACTCGGCTGTGACGCCGATCTTCTCGATCATCGCACGCAGCTCCTCGAGCAGGACGTCGGCCGGGTGCGTGATGCGGTCGGCGAACTCGGCCGGAAGGTCGGCGACGCGCACCGACTCGGGCTTGTAGGCGGTGACGACGTGGAGCTTGGCGTCGATCGCCTTGCAGAGCTCGGCGGCCGTGCGCACGGCGCGGGCCGCGGTCACAGAGCTGTCGGCACCCACGAGGACGTTCTCGAACATCGCTACTCCGATCGCCGTCGGCCTGCTGGTGTCGCTCATGTTCCTACAGCGCTGCAGCCGCGGCAAGCTGCTGCGAAGCGCCGGCCATCCGCCGGCGGTGCGCTCGCCGACAGAGCCCGGGTGTCGCCCATGACTGCGAGCGCGCCGCTCGACCCGGTCGTCGTGCCCATCGACCCGCTGCGTGCGGGGTTCGCGGCCGGGTGTACCGTCCGAGGATGCTCCAGCAGAGCGGGTCACGCCGCTCGGCGGGCCAACGGCGGTCCGCTCGCCCGGGCGTGCTCGTCGACAACGTCGAGGCATACATCCCCGGTGACCGCCGGCGGGCCCTCGCCTCGGGGATCCCGATCCCCGACCGGGTCGGCGGCTCGGCCATCTTTGCCGACATCTCGGGCTTCACCCCCCTCACCGAGGCTCTCGTCGCGGAGCTCGGCGCACAGCGGGGGGCCGAAGAGCTGACCGCCACGCTCGACGTCGTCTTCGACGCCATCCTCGGCGAGCTGCACCGCCATGGCGGCGTCGTCATGTACTTCAGCGGCGACGCCGTCACGTGCTGGCTCGACGGCGACGACGGGTTGACCGGCGTCGCCTGCGCCCTGGCGATGCAAGAGGCGATGCGGCGCGTAGCGCGGATCACCACGCCGGCGGGGATCGTCGTCGAGCTCGGCATGAAGGTGGCCGTCGCCGCCGGCCAGGCCCGCCGCTTCGTCGTCGGCGACGCCCGTATCCAGTTGATCGACGTGCTGGCCGGCGCTCTGATGGACCGCTTGGCCGCCGCCGAGCACCATGCAGAGCGCGGCGAGGCCGTCGTCGACGCCGCCACGCTCGCCGCGCTCGACGGCCGCATCGAGCTCGTTGCGCGGCGCGGTGAGGGCGACGAGCTCGTCGGGGTCGTCAGCGCCGTCAGGGAACAGGCCGTGATGCCGCCGATACCCGAGTACCCGAGCCTCCCGCGTTCGATCGTTCGCCAGTGGCTGCTGCCCGCCGTCTACGAGCGAATGCACGCCCGGCACGGCGACTTCCTCGCCGAGCTGCGGCCCGCCGTCCCGATGTTCGTCCGCTTCGGCGGCATCGACTACGACCGCGACCCCGCCGCCGCGGAGAAGCTCGACGATTTCATCCGCCGTGCCCAGCGCGTCATCGACGGCTACGGCGGCAACGTCCTGCAGCTCACGATCGGCGACAAGGGCGCGTACCTGTACGCCGTGTTCGGCGCACCCCTCGCCCACGAAGACGACGCGGCGCGGGCCTGCGCCGCAGCGCTCGAGGTCGTCGCCCTCGAAGTCACGACGGGCATCACGGGCCTGCAGGTCGGCATCTCGCACGGTCGGCTCTGGTCCGGTGCCTACGGCCACTCCTACCGGCGCACCTTCACCTGCCTCGGCGACGCCGTCAACTTGGCCGCCCGCCTGATGCAGTCCGCACCGCCGGGCGACGTGTACGTCGCCGCGTCAGTCGCCGACGACGCCAGTGGCCGCTTCACCTTCGAGCAGCTGGCCGACCTGAAGGTCAAGGGCAAGGCGGCGCCGGTCACCGTGCGCCGTCTCACCGGGCGCGCTCGCTCGAGCGAGCGCCGCGCCCGGCGGCCGACGCACGCCCTGCTCGGGCGGTCGGGTGAGCTCGAGTCGCTGCTCGAGCTGGCCGACCGAGCCCTCGACGGCGAGGGCCAGGTGGCCGGCGTCGTCGCCGAAGCGGGCATGGGCAAGTCGCGCCTCGTCGAGGAGGTGATCGCCACCCTGAGCGGCCGCGGTCTGCGCGCCTACGTCGGCGCCGCCGCCTCTGTCGGGTCGGCGAGCTACCTCGCGTGGCAAGGAGTCGTGGCCGGCTTGCTCGAGGTGGGGGAGGACGACCCCGTCGCAGACCTCGAGCGCGCCCTGGCGGCGGTGGACGCCAGCCTGCTGCCGAGGCTGCCCCTGCTCGGGACCGTCCTCGGCGTCTCGATCGAGGACAACGACCTCACCCGCAGCTTCGACGCCAAGCTCCGCAAGACCTCGCTCGAGTCCCTGCTCACGGCCTACCTCGAGCGGCGGGCGCGGCTCGAGCCGCTCGTCCTCGTGATCGAGGACTGCCACTGGCTCGACCAGCTGTCCGTCGACCTGCTCGAGGTGCTCGCCCGGCGCGCTCCCGGCTCTGCCGGTCCTCGTGTTGCTCACCTACCGCCCCGGGTCGTTCGCGCCGCCGTCGCTGCCGCATGCGAGCGAGCTCGCCCTCGACCGGCTCGACGATGCGAGCTGCGAGCAGCTCGTCCTGGCCCGCCTCGGGGAGCTGTTCGGCACCGAGCGGGCGCCGGCGCCGGCGCTCGTGCGCATGCTCACCGAGCGCGGCGAGGGCAACCCCTTCTATCTGGAGGAGCTCGTCAACTACCTCCACACCCAGGGCGCCACGCTCGAGGACGGGGCGGCGTCGCTCGAGCTGCCGGCCAACCTGGCCAGCCTCGTGCTGTCGCGCATCGACACGCTGCCGCAGTCGCCGCGGCGTACGCTCAAGGTGGCAAGCGTCGTCGGCCGGGAGTTCGGCGTCGACACGTTGAGCGGCTCCTATCCGCCGCTCGGTGGCCCGAAGCGCGTCGGGCAGCACCTCGGCAAGCTCGTGCCGCGAGGACCTCGTCCTGCCCGAGGACGACGTGGCGCAACGCTTCGCCTTCAAGCACGCCGTCATCCGCGAGGTCGCCTACGACAGCCTGCCCTTCTCGGCGCGCGGCCAGCTGCACACCCGTGTCGGGACCTGGCTCGAAGGGGCCGACCCCGAGGCGCTCGATCTCCTGGCGCACCATTTCTGGAACGGGAACGACGAGGAGCGCAAGTGCCGCTACCTCGTCCGTGCCGGCGAGGCGGCTCAGGGCCGCTTCGCCAACCAGGCTGCGGTCGACTACTTCCGCCGTGCCGCGCCGCTGCTCGACGAGACGGCGCGGGGCCCGGTGCTGATGCGACTCGGCGCCGTGCTCGAGCTACGCGGCGAGTGGGACGAGGCGGAGTCCGTCTTCGGCGAGGCGCTCGTGTTGGCCGAGGCGGCCGGCGACGCCGTTGCCGTCGGACGGGCCCACACCGCGCGCGCCGACCCGATGCGCAAGCAGGGCCGCTACGAGGAGTCGCTCGCCGAGCTGGCGGCGGCGGAGGAGACCTTGCAGGCCGCCGGCGACCGGGCCGGGCTGGGACGGGTCGCCCACCTGCGTGGCACGATCGCCGCGCAGCGTGGCGACTACGGCGAGAGCCGCACGCAGTACGAGCGCAGCCTGGCGATCCGCCGCCAGGTCGGGGACGGCCCCGCAGAGGCCTCGGTGCTCAGCAACCTCGCCATCGTCGCCGAGTACGAGCAGGACTATCCGCGGGCACAGCAGCTGAACGAGCAGGCGCTCGAGTTGCGTACGCGGCTCGGCGACCGCTGGGGGATCGGGGTCTCCGAGAACAACCTCGGCATGATCGCGTACCTCCTGCGGGATTACCTAGCCGCCCGCGAGCACCTCGAGCGTGCGCTGCGCATCGAGCTCGAGGTGGGGGACTCCTGGATGGTGGCCGTCGCCCGGCACAACCTCGGCAACGCCAGCCGGGAGCTCGGCGACTGGACCGCTGCTCGCCGTCATTATTCCGAAGCGCTTCGAACCTACGCCAGCACCGGCGACAAGTGGGCGCAGTGCCTCTTGCTCGAGGACGTTGCGCTCCTCGTGATCCGCGACGAGCCGCGGACGACGCTGCGCCTGGTGGGAGCCGCCGACTCGCTGCGCGAATCGATCGGATCGCCGCGCGTCGCCGCCCAGCAGAGTGAGCTGGACGAGCAGCTGAGACCATTGCATGAGGGGTCGGGGGATCTCGCCGCACGCGAATATGCGGCCGGACGAGAGCTCACCGCCGCCGCCGCGACGGCACTGGCACTGCAACTGCTGGAGCAGGCACCTACCGACGCCACGGCTTGAGTGCCGGCGACCGGGTGCAGCTCCCGTCTGCGGCGCCGTGTGCGCGGGAACGAGCCCGAGTTCCCCAGCGTCACTCTGCGTGAAGGCTCGGCCCGGATCCGGCACGTCGCGGCCTCCTTGTTGCGAAAAATGCGGCACATCCGATAGGGTCCGGTCGGCCGGGGGGCCTGGCCTGCCTGCGTCGTTGTGTCGCGGCCGTGACATTGAGGAGCTGCGCGATGCCGGTGTCGTTCGTTCGGCGAGGTCTTGTGTCCCTCGGCGTCGCATCGGCCGTGGCGACGGCAATGGTCGTCGTACCGGTTGCCGTCGGGACGGCGAGCGCTCAGTTGAGCCCGCCCACGATCGCGATCACCAACGGTGAAACGCAGTCCACGTCGCCGACGGTCGAGGTTGATGGCACGGCCGCGCCCGACGCCTCGATCGCCGCGTACGACGACGGTGCGCCGATCGCCACGGCGACCGCCGACGGGTCGGGCAGTTGGTCGACCTACCTCGACCTGCCGGTGAGCGCCACCGCGCAGTCGCTGACCGCTGTACAGACGAGCGGGGGAGAGCAGAGCGAGCCCTCGTCCGCCGTGGCGATCACCGTCACCGGGAACGAGCTGGTGACCAACGGTTCCTTCGAAGACCCCGAGGTGACCGGCCTTACGCCCTGCTCCGGCACCCTTCAGTCGGACTGCCTGAATTCCGTGGGCTGGGCGAACTTCCAGGGCGGAGCGGAGGTCCCCGGCTGGGCGCCGACGAGCACGACCAACCCGGGCGACACCGGCAACACGTGCGGGATCGAGCTCGAGACCGCGGGCACCGTCGGGGTGACGCCCTACGACGGGCTCCAGTACGACGAGCTCGAGTCGAACTGTGTGGGCGGGATCAGCCAGGCGCTACAAACGGTCCCGGGGGCGCAGTACGTCGTGTCCTTCGCCTACATGGCGCGTCCGGGCACCACCCCGTCCGAGAACACCATCGCCGTGCTCTGGGGCGGTACGCCGCTCGCCGGCGCCGAGTGCACATCCGCGTCCGGACAGGGGTGTGCAGGATCCCTCGTTGCAGGATCCGGACTGCAGGCGACCGGAGGCTGGACTGTCGCGCACTTCACGGTGCAGGCCACGTCGTCATCGACAACGCTCGAGCTCGACCCGACGGATCCTGTCAGTGGTGACTCGACGGGTGCGTTCCTCGACGACGTCTCGGTGGTGGCGACGTCATCACCCCCCGCGACGCCGACGGGCGTCGCGGCGTTCCCCGCCGACGGCGAGGTGAGCTTGACGTGGAGTGAGCCGACGAACCCCACCGGGTCACAGCCGACGGGCTATGAGGTCTTCACCGGTTCTGCGCCGGGCGCGGAGGGAGGGACTCCCGCCGCGACGAGCACCACCAGCGCCACGGTGTCGGGCCTCACCGACGGTACGACGTACTACTTCACGGTCGAGGCGGTGAACGCCTCCGGCGCGAGCGGCGCCTCGAGCGAGGTCAGCGCGACGCCCAACGACGACACGAACCTCTCCTGGCTGCAAGCCGAGAAGATCTCTCTTTCGGACCCGCCTAGCGTGTCGAGCGAAACCGGCAGCTTCAGCCAAAGCCTCGACTCGGCAGGGGAAGCGCTCTGGTACCACTTCGGGATCGTGCCCGACGAGCAGGTACAGGTCTGCCTCGCCGGCCCGTCGGCGAACCCGTCCGCCTTGCCGGGCGACTACGACATCTCGCTGTTCTCGGACATCAGCCAGACCTTCGACGAGGAGCTGAGCTCGACGCCGAACCTCGCCGCGCTCGGAGCCGAGACACCCGGGACCGCCGCCAGCTTCTCCGCTTTCAGCCCCTCCGCGTTCAGCCCCTCCGCGTTCAGTCCGAGCGCCTTCAGCCCCTCCGCGTTCAGTCCGAGCGCATTCAGCCCCTCTGCATTCAGCTTCTCCGCCTTCAGCCCGTCGGCCTTCAGCTTCTCCGCCTTCAGCCCCTCCGCGTTCAGTCCGAGCGCATTCAGCCCCTCTGCATTCAGCTTCTCCGCCTTCAGCCCGTCGGCCTTCTCCTCTGCCTACTCTGCGGCGCAGATCGACAGCCTCCTGGCGGTCTCCTCCACACCCGGCCCGGTGAGCAAGTGCGCAACGGCCGACACCTGGAACAACACCGGCAACTTCTACGTCCGGGTCACGGGGAACAACGGCGCCTTCGCGGCCGGGCAGCCGTACACCTTGACCGTGACCACCTCGGGCAGCACGTGCCCGTCGACGCTGTCCGACTACTCGAGCGACGGGTTCACGACGACGAGCGGCGACGGGACGATGAGCGGCAGCGGATCGAGCCCCGAGACGGTCATCGTCGACAACTCGAGCCTCATGGCGGCAGCGGCAGCACAGAGCACGACCAGCCCCGGCGGCACGGGGGCGCTCTCCAGCGCGTTGCAGACCCTGGCCACCGACACGAGCGGCGTCGTCGTCAACGTCGGCGACAGCCTGCGGGTGCACGACCTCTACGCGCAGGCGCAGGCCAACCTCACCTGCCCGTACGCCGAGAACCTCGAGGCCGGTGCGATCCAGGACATCATCAACTCGTACCGCACGCCGAGCCTGCGCTACGTCGTCATCGTCGGAGACGACGACGTGATCCCATTCTTCCGCTACCCCGACGACGCCGGGCTGGCTTCCGAGTCCGGGTACGAGCCACCGTTGAGCTCCACCTTGCCGCCCGGCGCCGCCCTGGCGAGCAACGACTATCTGAGCGACGACCAGTACGGAGCGGCCAGCGAGATCACCTACGAGGGGACAACCATCCCGCTCACCACCGCGGCGGTCGGGCGACTCGTCGAGACTCCGGCCGACATCCTCGCTACGGTCGACAGCTACATCGGCAGCGGCACGACTCCTGGGACCACCACGATCGCTGCGAAGTCCTCCCTGGCAACCGGCTACGACTTCATGGCGCCGCCGGCCACGTCAGTCGAGCAGGCCTTCACGGCCGGCGGACTCGGGAACGACTCCCTCATCAGCAACAGCTGGAAGGCGACTGATCTCGGGAACGAACTCTTCGGCTCTCATCACGATCTCGTGTTCCTCGGCGGCCACTTCAGTGCCAACAATCTGCTCGCTGCTGACGACACGACGACGATGACGACCAATCAGTTCGCGAGCGGCATCGGTTCTGAGCTCTCCGACTCGTTGCTCCTCGCCGCGGGATGCCATGCCGGGTACAACATCGACGGCAACGACGGCGTGCCCGGAGTCACGGATCCGCTGGCGTGGCCGCAGGCCTTCACCGAGGCCGGGGCGACGCTCATCGCCGGCACGGGCTACCAGTACGGCGACACCAACTACACCGCCTACAGCGACCAGGTCTACGTCGACCTGGCCCAGCAGCTCGGAAGCACGCCCACCGCCGCTACGGCGGCGTTCGGGAACGGCGGAGGGGTCGCGGTAGGAAGCGCCCTGGTCGACGCCGAGCAGGAGTACCTCGCTGGGTTGTACCAGATGGGGGGCCTCCAGGAGAAGGCGCTGCTCGAGATCGAGCTGTACGGCCTGCCGATGCTCGGTTTGCACGAGCCGAAGCAGGGTTCGCCCGCGAACGTCGCGCCCACCAGCACGAACCCGTCGCTCAGCACCGCAACCGCCGGGCCGGGAGCCGTCCTCGATCTGCAGCAGGCACAGGTCGACCTCACGCCGACCGTGACCTCCGGCCAGAACTCCCCGGTAGCGAGCTCGGGGGTCGGCTACACCTACGATCAGGGGCCACAGGGCGTCGTCGCCGATCCGGGCGGCCCCGTGCTGCCGCTCCAGCTCTACGACGTCAATGCCTCCGGGCAGACCTTGCGCGGTGTCGGGTTCCGTAGCGGCACGTACACCGATACCCCGGGAACGAACCCGCTGACCGGTGACCCGGCGACCGACACCGGCAACCCGAACGTGGTGCCCTTCGCCTCACCGGTGTTCTTCCCCCAGACGCTCTGGAACCCCAACTACTTCCCGACCCTGGACAGCAACGGAGACACCGAGCTCGCCGTCGCCCCGGAGCAGTACGTGTCCGACCCGGGCAGCACCACGACGGACACGCAGCGGAAGTACACCGACATCGGGCTCAGCCTGTACTACAGCAGCAACACGGGCCAGTACCAGAGCACCGGCGACGGCAGCTCGTTCACCGCGATGCCGTGGCTCGCCGGGCCCCCGACGATCTCGAACGTCACCAGCACGGTGAACGGGAACCAGGTCACCGTGAACGCCACGGTCACCGGTGATCCTTCCGCGGGAATCCAAGACGTCTGGGTGACCTACACGGGAACCAAGGCTCCGCTCTACGGGTCCTGGCAGTCCACAGACCTCACGCAGACCGGCGGCCAGGGGGCGGAGTGGAGCGGGACGTTCACCGATCCGAACGGCTCCCCCGCGAGCGATGCGGAGTTCATCGTCCAGGCGGTGAACGGGGTCGGTGAAGTCAGCATGGACAACAACGACGGCGCGTACTTCACGCCGAGCGTGACACCGGGGACGGCAACGCAGCAGGTTGCCAACTCGTACAGCCTCACGCTCGGGGGCCCCTCGAGCGGGGCGTACGAGAGCAGCGCAGCGGTCACCGCGACTCTCGCCTCGCTCCCGGCGCCGGCAGGTTCCCCCCCGCCGGCGACGCCCCCGAACGTGTCGGGCCAGACGATCAGCTTTGGCATCGCCGGCACGACCCTTACCGCGACGACCAACTCCAACGGGGTGGCGACAGTCCACCTCCCGCTCTTCGAGACGCCGGGCAGCTATCAACTCAGCGCCTCGTATGCCGGCGACACGAACGACCAGCCGGCCAGCGCGACGGAATCGTTCGGCGTGTCGCTCGCGACCACGTCGCTCTCGCTGTCTGCTCCCTCGCAGATCACGGCGGGTGCCACGATCGGTGTCAGCGCCACGTTGACCGACCCCGGCGTTCCACTGGCGCAGAAGACCGTCTACTTCGTCGTCTCGTCGACGGTCTGCAGCCAGCCCACGTCGGTCCTCACGACGAGCGCCATCACGAACGCCGCGGGCATCGCCCAACCGGGCCCGTTCGACGTGCCGGCCGGCGATCTCGGTCCGTACACGATCTGCGCCTACTTCGGGTCGAGTTCGGTACCGGTTCCGGGCCACCCGAGCATCGACGCTGCAGACCCCTTCTTCGGCCCGTCGAGCTCGAGCTCGAGCTCGCCAGTGTCCGTCATCGATCCTCCGCCGACCGTGACGGTCACCGCGCCGACCAGCGTCACGGCGTACGCGCCGATCACCTACACCGCGACGGCGACGAACTACGGCGGCTCGCAGGGCTCGCCGGCGTGCAACTACGCGGAGGGCAGCGAGTTCACAGTCGGCAGCGTGACGATCACCTGCTCGGCGACCGCCTTCGGTGCCACCGGGTCGGCAAGTGCGACCGTCCAGGTCACCCCCGCTCCGCTCACGGTCTCGGTGTCGGGAAGCCAGACCTACGGCGGCAGCCCGAGCTGGAGCGACAGCATCTCCGGGCTCGTCGACGGCGACGCCTCGACCGTCGTGACGGGCACGTTGACCTGCCAGAGCACCGCCACCCCGAACAGCGCCGTCGGATCGACTCCGGTGATCACCTCCTGCTCGGGCCTCGGCGCGCCCAGCTACTACTCGATCAGCTACGTGCTCGGTACGGTTCAGGTGACCCCGGCTCCGCTCACCATCACCGCCACGAGCGGCACCTCGACGTACGGGTCGACGCCACCTGCAGTCGGCGCGACGTATGCCGGCTTCGTCAACGATCAGGGCGCGTCGGCACTCGCGACGCCGCCGACGTGCGGCACGTCGCCGCCGCTGACGAGCTCGTCACCGGCCGGCACCTACGTGACGACGTGCTCAGGGGCGGTGGACCCGAACTACTCGATCTCGTACGTTCCCGGCGACGTCGTGATCGGCACGCAGGTGCTGCTCGTGATCGCGTCGAGCGCATCGATCACCTACGGTCAGAACGCGCCGAGCGTCACGCCGACGTACAAGGGCTTGGTGAACGGCGACACGATCACGACGCCGCCGACCTGCTCCATCGTCGGTCCGACGCCATTGACCGTCGGGTCGTGGACGACGACGTGCACCGGTGCGGTCGCCTCCAGCCCGAGCTACACGATCACGCCCGTGTCGGGGCAGATCGAGGTGCAACCGGCACCGCTGACGATCACGGCGTCGAGCACCACCGTCACCTACGGCCAGGCCCCTCCGGCGATCACGGCGAGCTACTCCGGCTTCCGGGACAACGACTCGGCGACATCGCTCACGACCAAGCCCACGTGCTCGACCACGGCGACGTCGTCGTCGCCGCTCGGCAACTACCCGACGAGCTGCTCGGGCGCGGTCGACGGGAACTACACCTTCGCCTACGTGAACGGCACGGTCAGCGTCGGACCGAGCACGGTCATCTTGCTCGGCAGCGGGAGCGGGACCCTGGCGGTCACGGGTCAGTCGTCGTTCGACGTCAACGGCGCCCTGGCCGTCAATTCGTCATCCTCGGGCAGCGTGTCGCTGTCGGGCCAGTCCAAGGTGAAAGCGACCGGATCGCTCATCTCGCCGGCTACGAACCCGGTCAGCTCGAGCGGGCAGTCGACGGCGAGCTTCGCCTCGATCGAGAAGCTGGCAGCGGAGTCCGACCCCGACGCCGGGCTCGCCGCCCCGAGCACGAGCGGGATGACGGTCTACACGACCTCATCGATCCAGGGTCCCGGCGTGTACACGAAGGCCGTCTCGATCTCGGGGCAGTCCAAGGTCAACCTGACGAGCGGCGTCTACGTCTTCGACAACGGGCTCACGATCTCGGGCCAGGCCAAGGTGACCAATGCGACCGGCGGCGTGCTCTTCTACTTCGCCGGCGGCAGCCTGACGATCAGCGGTCAGTCCGGGGCGACGTTGACGCCGCTGACGAGCGGGACCTATCAAGGCATCCTGCTGTTCGAGGCCCGTGCCGACAGCGAGGCGCTTTCGCTCAACGGGCAGAGCACGGCGAGCTCGCTCGCCGGCTTGGTCTACGCGCCGGGTGCGGCGGTGGGCATCTCGGGCCAGTCGGGACTGTCGATCGCGGCCCTCATCGCCTCGAGCTCGAGCGTGAGCGGCCAGGGCTCGGCGACGGTCGGTTAGCTGCGTCGCCGACCTCCGGCCTGCCCGGCCGGGCCCACCCCGGCCGGGCCCACCCCGGGCTCAGTCGCTCACCGTGTCGACGATGAGCACCGAGCAATTCGCCGAGTGGGCGACCGAGTTGGGGACGCTGCCGAGGATGCGGCGCATGCCCTTCATCCCGCGGTTGCCGACGACGATCAGGTCGGCGCCGATGCGGTCGGCGGTGCGGACGATCGCCTCGGCGGGCTCGCCGGTGGCGGCGTGGTACTCGGCCTGCACACCGAGGCCGTCGAGCATCGGCCTCAGGCTCTCCAGCACGGACGCCGGCACGCCGGTGACGCGCTCGACGTAGTCGCCGGGCCGCTCACCGGTTCGCAACAGATCCGGCTCGTACCCGGTCACCACGTGCAGCTCGGCCCCGGTCGCCTTGGCGAGCTCAGCGGCCGTGCGCACCGCACGGGCCGCAGTCGACGAGCCGTCGGCCCCGACGAGCACCTTCTCGAACATGGCTCCCCCCGTCTCCGATCGACCGCGCCGGCTGATTGCATGTTCCTACAGCCGCGCTGCCGCGGCAAGGGCCGCCGGGCCAGAGCTGCGCCGCCGCAGCCGCGGATCCGCCGTCACGCCTTCGCCGCGGAGGGCCGTTCGATCGGGGTCATGTCGGCGTAGCGGTTCCCGGCGGCCGATCCGGGCGGCACGGCGCGGTCGAGGTGCTCGAGGTCCTCCTCGCTCAGGCCGACCTGCTCGGCCGCCACGTTCTCCTCGAGGTAGCGGCGGCGCTTGGTGCCGGGGATCGGCGACACGTCGTCGCCCTGGTGGAACAGCCAGGCGAGCGCCAGCTGCCCAGGCGTGCATCCCTTCTCGTCGGCGATCTGGCGCACCTGCTCGACGAGGCGCAGGTTGCGTGCGAGGTTCTCGCCCTGGAAGCGCGGGTTGTTGCGGCGGAAGTCGTCGGGGGCGAAGTCGTCGGGAGAGGTGATCGCATCGGTGAGGAAGCCGCGCCCGAGCGGCGAGTAGGGGACGATGCCGATGCCGAGCCGGCGCGCCGTGGGCAGCACCTCCGCCTCGATGTCGCGGCTCCACAGCGACCATTCGCTCTGCAGGGCGGCGATCGGGTGGACCGGACCGCCGCAGCGCGCCGGATCGTCTCGGGGTGAGCCTCGGAGAGCCCGAGGTGGCGCACCTTGCCGGCGGCGACCAGCTCGGCCATCGCCCCAACGGTGTCCTCGATCGGTGTCGCCGGGTCGGTGCGGTGCTGGTAGTAGAGGTCGATGGTCTCCACCCCGAGGCGGCGCATCGACGCCTCGCACGCCTGGCGCACGTATGCCGGGCTCCCGTCGACGCGGCGCTTGGCGGGGTCGGCGGGGTCGCGGACGTTGCCGAACTTGGTGGCGATCACGACCTCGTCGCGCCGTCCCGCCAGCGCCTTGCCGACCAGCTCCTCGTTGACGAAGGGACCGTACATGTCCGCTGTGTCGAAGAAGATCACCCCGAGCTCGATCGCCCGGTGGATCGTGGCGATCGACTCCTCGTCGTCGCGAGGTCCGTAGAACTCGGACATTCCCATGCAGCCCAGGCCCTGCCGGGAGACGACGAGCGGGGAGTCCGTGCCGAGGGTCACCGTGGTCATCGCGCCACGCTACCGGGCACCTCGAAGCAGGCGGGTGTGCCCGAGCGGGGCTCAGAGCACGCGGGAGAGGAAGGCCTGGGTCCGCTCGTGCTGCGGGTGGGCGATCACCTCGCGCGGCGGGCCGGACTCGACGACGACCCCGCCGTCCATGAACACGAGCGAGTCGCCGACCTCGCGGGCGAAGCCGATCTCGTGGGTGACCACGATCATCGTCATCCCCGACTCGGCGAGGTCGCGCATCACCCCCAGCACCTCGCCGACGAGCTCGGGGTCGAGGGCCGAGGTCGGCTCGTCGAAGAGCATCAGCTTGGGCTCCATGCACAGCGCCCGGGCGATGGCGACGCGCTGCTGCTGGCCGCCGGAGAGCTGGGCGGGATAGGCGAACTGCTTGGAGCCGAGGCCGACGCGGTGCAGCAGCTCCTCGGTGCGGGAAAAGGCCACGCGGCGGTCCTCGCCCTTCACGAGAACCGGGGCGAGAGCGATGTTGTCGAACGCTGTGAGGTGCGGGAAGAGGTTGAAGTGCTGGAACACCATGCCGATCTCGGCGCGCCGGCGGGTCACCTCGCGCTCGGGCAGCTCGTAGAGGCGGCCGTTGCGCTCCTGGTAGCCGACGAGGCTGCCGTCGACGTAGAGGCGCCCGGCGTTGATCTTCTCGAGGTGGTTGATGCAGCGAAGGAGCGTCGATTTGCCCGATCCGGAGGGCCCGAGCAGGCACATCACCTCACCCGGAGCGACCTCGAGGTCGATTCCTTTCAGCACCTCGAGCGCGCCGAAGCGCTTGTGCACCCCCTGTGCCAGTACCATTGGCCGCCCCGCCGGCGGGCCGTCGCTCGACCTCACGCCGTCGCCCTGCGCCCTGCGCCCTCGCCGGGCAGTGGCGGGGGAACGAAGGGGATGCGCCAGGTCGTCAGGTTCCGCTTCAGCTGCTGGAACGGGGTCGGCGGCAGGGCGCGCACCGAGCCGCGGGCGAAGTGGCGCTCGAGGTAGTACTGGCCGATCGTGAGCACGGTGGTCATCGCCAGGTACCACAGGCTGGCCATGATCAGCAGCGGCACGGTGGCGTAGGTGCGGGCGATGATCTGCTCGGTCTCGTAGAGCAGCTCGGGGACCGTCGCAACGCTTGCGAGCGACGAGGTCTTCAGCATCGAGATCGTCTCGTTGCCCGTCGGCGGGATGATCACGCGCATCGCCTGGGGAAGCACGATCTTGCGCATGATCTGCATGCGCCGAAGCCCCAGCGACTGCGCCGCCTCGGTCTGGCCGTGCGCGACCGACAGGATGCCGGCGCGCACGATCTCGGCATAGTAGGCGGCCTCGTTGAGACCGAGGGCGAGGGTGCCGGCGACGAGCGGTGTGACCACTGAGTTGACATCGAGGTGGGCCAACTGCGGCCCGAAGGGGATGCCGAATCCGATCGTCGGCGTCCCCGAGCCCTGCCGGAACAGGTAGGCGATGTTGTACCAGAAGAGCACCTGCACGAACACCGGCGTGCCGCGGAAGAACCAGATGTAGACCCAGCTCACCCACGACACGAGCCGGTTCGGCGAGAGCCGCATCACGGCCAGCACGACACCGAGGACGATGCCGATCACCATCGCCAGCGCCGTCAGCTCGAGGGTGACGAGCACGCCCTGCACGATCGGTTCGCTGAAGAAGTACTGCCTGGTGTAGGACCAGCCGAAGTTCGGGTTGGTGACGAGGTCGTGCACGAGCATCGCGACGAGCACGAGGACGACGACCGTCGCCACCCACCGCCCGGGATGGCGCAGGGGCACCGCCCGGATCTCCTCCGGAGGGCGCCCCTGCGTCGCGCTCATGCCCGCGACTCCCCGCCGCGCCGGCCCTGGCGGTTCGGCCGGCGCCGGTCGGTCAGCTGACGTTGGGGTTGATTGACGGGTTGCGGATCGCGCCGGCCTGCACACCCCACTTGTCCAGGATCTTCGCGTAGATCCCGTCCTTCATCAGCACCTTGACGGCGGCGAGCGTCGCGGCCGGCAGGCCTGAGCTCTTCGGGAAGGCGAAGCCGTACGGGGCGACGCCGAAGGCCGGGCCGTCGAGCTTGAACTGGCCATGCGACTGCTCGACGATGTAGCCGGCGACCTGGGAGTCCGAGAAGCCGACCTGGGCGCGCCCGCTCGAGAGCGCGAGGTTGGCCTGGTTCTGGTCGGCGAAGGAGAGCACGGACACGCCCGGCTTGTGCGCCTTCTTGCACGCCGTGTTTTGGCTCTGCGCGTCGCTCTGCTCGGTGGTCCCGGTCTCGACCGAGACCGTCTTGCCGCACAGGCTCGCCAGCCCGTTCAGCTTGAGGGTGCTCGAGGCGTTCACGTAGTAGCCCTCACCGGCCTGGAAGTAGCTGACGAAGCTGACCTGCTTCTCCCGCGCCGAGGTGACCGTGAACGAGGAGTTGCCGACCTCGAACTTGCCGTCGAGCAGGCCCGGGATGATCGTGTCGAAGGTGGCGTTGACTCCCTTCCAGGTGATGCCCATCACCGACCCGAGGGCGGCGTTGAAGTCGGCGTCCATGCCGATGATCGTGTGTCCGTTGGCGGCGACGAACTCGTCGGGCGGGTACGTCGCGTCCATCGCCACGGTCACCGAGCCGGCCTTGCGGATCGACGCAGGCACGAGCGCGGCGACCGACGGGTCCTTCGGTGGCGTGGGGATGGACGCGGCCGCCGGTCGGCTCGCCCGTCCGCTCGCCGCTGCCGGCAGGGCCAGCTGCAGCGTGCCGGCGCCCAACGCCGCCGCAGCGGCACCGAGCACCGCGAGCGGCCGGCGCGCCGCCGGCCGCCGCACTCGAATCGACGTGTTCACAGCTCCGCCCTCCTTGGTCTGACGGCGCGTGGACGCGCCGGCTCTGGCGGCCGACCCTGGTTCCCCCTGCTGTCCTGCTCATGGACGACCGCTGCGCCGCGGCCCGGCCGCGTCCCTCGGCGTGCGTGGTCGCCCGACCTGGCCGCGGAGTGTACTCACCCCTGCCGCGGCCAGGCCGGACGTCCCGTTCAACGGCGCCGGCGGCTCAGGCCGCTCAGCGCCCCGCCGGCCGGCGCCCGTTCAGGGCCTCTACCTCCGGCGCGCCTAGTGCGCCGGCCCGTACGTGAAGGTGCGCAGCGTCGAGATCTTGCCGCCGCTGTACTTCCACAGCACGTAGGTCGCCGCGTTCGGCGTGCCGTTCGCCGCCCAGTCGACCTCGCCCCATGCGCCCTGGTAGGCGATCGGCTTGCCGGCTGCCGCCGCCTTGAACGCAGCCGGAAGCTGCTGCCAGGAGTAGTGGGCGCCGGCCGGGCCGGAGACCGACTGCATGTGGTTGCGGATGACGAGGGGGTTGGCGGAGTCCGCCTTCACCGCGGCGAGCGCGCTGAGCACCACCGCGTCGTAGGCGGTGCCCTCGAAACCGGTCCAGCTGGTCTTGCCGGCGTGTGCCTTGAAGTACGCCTCGAAGGCCGTGGCGCTCGGGCCGACCGGAGGCGAGCCCGCCGTGCCGCGCAGCCCCTCGGTCGCCTGCGAGCCGACCTTGTCGAGGATCGAGACCTCCTCGAGGTCCTCGGTGGCGAAGGTCTTGGCCGGGCTCCAGGTGCCCGTCTGCACGAGCGCAGGGGCGAGCCGCTGGAAGTAGCTGGGGTAGGCGACCAGGACGAAGGCAGCGGGCCTGCCGCTGGCGAAGTGCTGGGCGACGGCGGTGAAGCTCGGGGCGTTCGGATCGAAGGTCTCGGCGACCCCGACCTTGCCGCCGCCGGCGCCCCAGGTGTTGGTGAACTGCTGCAGCACCCCCGTGCCGTAGGCATCGTCCTGGGCGAGGACGTTCACCTTGGCGTGCGGGCCGACGGCCGCCGCCACCGCGGCGGCGAGGGCGCGGCCCTGCAGGTCGTCGGTCGGGTAGACGGTCCAGAGCAGGTGGTCGTCGGCGAGGTGCTTGATCGCCGGGTCCGATGAGGTCGGCGAGACGAGCAGGACATGGTTGGGCACGGCGACGGCGAGCGCGATTCGCTCGGTGACGCTCGAGGACATCGACCCGATGATCACGTTGGCCCCGTTCACCGTGACCAGCTTCTGCGCGGCCTCCACGCCCGCCTGAGGCTCGGTCTGGTCGTCGAGGTTGCCGACGAGGTTGAGCTTGACGGCGATGCCGTCCTTGGCGAGCGCGGCGTTGACGTCCGTGATCGCCAGGTCGGCGGCGTGGGTGAGCGACGGCCCGTACGCCGACAGGCTGCCGGTGAGCGGCATCACCGAACCGATGTTGATCGTGAAGCTCTCGCTCGAGGCGGCGTGCCGGGGGGCCGCCCCCGCGCTGCCACCTCCGGCGGCGACGAGCGTGGCGCCGGCGGCGAGGGTCGCGCCGAGCGCCGTCGCGACGGCGGCCCTCCTGCCCCGCCTGGCGCGGCGTCGTGCCCCGCGCGTGCCTTCTCTGGTCGCTGTGCTGGTCAAGGTGCCCCCTTCTGCGTGGTTCATCGGATCGGACCGGCACGGACCGGCCGACGGGCGCAGCGCGCCCGGTCGACCCGAGCGCACGGCTCGGGCCGGGCGGGCGCAACGGCAACCCCACCCTCCATGCTGCCAGGTGCCGTCGCCGGCGCGCGGAGACCGGGGCCGTGGTCGGCCGCAGCTGCGGCCGCGCGGAGCGTTCCTGCGGCACTCGTGATGCGCCACCGCGCGTGACAGGGAGCGCTCAGCGGTTCGGGGCGCCCGACGGGTCGGGCAAATTCCGGCGCAAGCCGCCGAGGTACAGCTCGGCGACGCGCTCGTCGGCGAGCAGCGCCGGGCCTGGGCCCTCGTAGCAGTTGCGGCCCATGTCGAGCACGTAGGCCCAGTCCGCAGCGGCGAGGGCGCGCCGTGCGTTCTGCTCGACGAGCAGCAGCGTGGTCCCGCCGGCCCTGATGGTGGCCAGCAGCGCGAAGAGCTCGTCGACGGCGGCGGGGGCGAGGCCGGCCGAGGGCTCGTCGAGGAGCAGCAGGCTCGGCGAGCGGACCATCGCCCGGGCCAGCGCGACCATCTGGCGCTGGCCGCCCGAGAGCGTCCCGGCTCGGACCTTGCTGCGTCGGGCGAGGACCGGGTACTGCTCGAGCACGCGCGAGACCTCCGCCCGGGCTCGCCTCGATCGCCCGAGCCCGAGCCCGAGCCCGAGCCCGAGCTCGAGGTTCTCGAGCACGGTCATGTTGGGGAAGATGTTGTCCAGCTGCGGGACGAAGCCGATCCCGAGCGCCGCCCGGGCGTGCACCGCCATCCGCGTCAGCTCGACGGCGCTCGCGTCGTCGCGGCGCAACTCGACCCGCCCGGCTCGCGGCACCAGCAGGCCGACGAGCGCCCGCAACAGCGTCGACTTCCCCGCGCCGTTCGGCCCGACGATCGCCACGAGGCCGCCACGGCGCACCTCGAGGGACACGCCGTCCACGACGTTGGACTCGCCATAGCCGGCGACGAGGTCCTCGACGGCCAGCACGACCGGCGCCGCGGTCATGCCCTCGGACCGCCGGCGGGCTCGCCCGGACCCTCGTGGCGGGACCGCTCCCAGGCTCCCAGGTAGGCGTCCTGAACCACCGGGTCGGAGCGCACCTCCGCCGGGCTGCCGGCGCGGATCACGCGTCCGTCGGCCATCACCACGACGTGGTCGCTCATCTCCATCACGACGTCGAGCTGGTGCTCGACGAACAGCACGGTGAGGCCTCGGCTCTGATGCAGGCTGGCGATGCGCTGCATCAGATGCCGGCCCGTCGTCGGGTTGACACCCGCCATCGGCTCGTCGAGCAGAACGAATCGCGGCTCGCACATGAGCGCTCGGGCGAACTCGAGCAGCTTGCGCTGGCCGCCCGAGAGCGTCCCGGCGAGCTCGGCGGCCATCTGCTCGAGCCCGACGGCGGCGAGCAGCTCCCGCGCTTGGTCGGTCACCGCAGCCTCGCGCCGGCGCTTGGCGACCGGGCGGGTCAGGTTGGCGACGAACCGCTCGCCGGGATGGTCCTTGGCGCCGAGGCGCATGTTGTCCAGGCAGCTCAGGCGGCCGAAGACCCGGCCGCGCTGGAACGTGCGGACAAGGCCGGCCTCGGCGATGCGGTGCGGCGGACGGCCGTCGATCCGCCGGCCGTCGAAGAAGATCTCGCCCGCGCTCGGCCGGTAGAAGCCGGAGACGGCGTGCAGCAGGGTGGTCTTGCCGGCACCGTTCGGCCCGATCAACGAGGCGAACGCGCCTGCGGGCACCTCCAAGGTGGCTTCCACGACGGCGCGCACCGCACCGATCGTCACCGCGACGGCGCGCACGTCGAGCAGCGGTCGGGTGGGCGACCCGCTCGCAGGCGGCTGCCCCTCCTCGCAGGCGCGCTCGGTCGGCGCGGCGGGGAGGAGGCGCTCAGCCAACGAGCATCTCCTCGCGCCGGCCGAGCAGGCCTTGCGGTCGCACCCGCATCAGCACGATCAGCACGGCGCCGACGATCATCAGCTGCAGGTAGGAGCGCTGCGCCGAGCTGAGCAGCGAGAACGGCGGGAAGGTGAAGAACAGCACGCCGGCGTAGAGGATGCCGAAGACGACGGCAGCGACCGGCACGGCGACCACTCTCGTCGACCCGCCGAGGATGAGGATCGTCCAGGCGTAGAAGGTGATCGTCGGGTCGAAGTCCGCCGGGCTGATCGTCGCCGCCTGGAACGCGTACAGGACGCCGGCGAGCCCGGCGAGCACGCCGCCGACGGCGAGCACCTGCAGCTTGTAGCGGAAGACGTCCTTGCCGATCGCCGCGGCGGCGTCCTCGTCGTCGCGGATCGCGGCGAGCACCCGGCCCCACGGGGAGCGCACGAGGAAGCCGACCACGAGCCCGACGACGACGAGGAGCGCCCACACCACCACCATGCTGGTCACTGTCGCCGTGGACGCCGAACCGATGAGGTGGGAGAACCAGCCCTGGATGCGCAGCTCGAGCGATTGCCAGGTGGCGTCGTAGGTCGCGGCGTTCTGCGGGCCGAGCAGGTTGAGCGTGCCGGTCGCGCCGCCGGTGAGCGAGGTCCAGTTGTTTGCCAGGTAGTCGACGATCTCGCCGATGGCGATGGTGACGATGGCGAAGTAGTCGGCTCGCAGGCGCAACGTCGGGAGCCCCATCAGCACGCCGAACGCCCCGCTCAGGACCAGCGCGACGAGGCCGGCGAGCCACAGGTTGACCCCGAGCTTCACGACGAGGATGGCCATCGTGTAGCCGGAGATCGCCATGAAGGCCACCTGGCCGAAGTTCAACAGGCCGCAGTACCCGTACTGCAACTGCAGGCTGTAGGAGAGGATGCCGTAGATCCCGGCGATCACGCCGACGTAGGCCCAGAACTGGACGTTGAAGATGGACGACACGTCGCTGCTCAGAGCACCCGGGAGCGCCCGAGGATCCCGCTCGGGCGCACGAGGAGGATCGCCACGAGGGCGACGAAGGGCACGACGAGCTGGTAGCTGCCCGGCACGCCGCCGGCGAAGCCGCTCCAGGTGGCGACCTGCATGACCAGCCCGATGACGAGGCCTCCGGCGAGCGCGCCGTAGGCACTGCCGATCCCGCCGAGCACGACGGCGCAGAAGACGGTGAGCAGCTGGGTCCAGCCGAGGTTGGTGTCGAAGGAGGTCTGCACGAGGCCGAGCAGCACCCCGGCCAGGCCTGCCATGCTGCCGGCGAGGGCCCAGATGACGATGGCAAGACGGTCCGGGTCGATTCCGGAGATGGCCGTCAGCTCGGGGTTGTCCGCCAGCGCGCGAATGGCCTTGCCGAGCGAGGTGCGCGCCAGCATCAGCGTCAGAGCGAGCAGCGCCGGCAGTGCGATGGCCAGGGCGATCACCTGCTCCTCGGGCAGCCGCAACGAGCCGACCCGGTACACGCCGTATGCGTCGACGGCGTACTGCTCGAACCCTCCGCCGGCGGCGAAGAGGATCGCTTGGCGCAGCACGAGCGCCAGGCCGATCGCGGTGACGAACACCGACAGCAGGGGGGCGTGGCGCCTGCGCAGCGGGCGCCAGACGATGAGCTCGATGACGATCGCGAACGCGGCGGTCCCGAGGGCGCCGAGAAGCACGGCGAACCACAGCGGGAGGCGCCAGCCCTGCGACGCGCCGAGCGTGAGGTAGGCCCCCAGGGTCATGTAGTCGCCCTGGGCGAAGTTGATGATCTTGAGGCCGCCGTACACGAGCGAGACGCCGACGGCGGCGAGCGCGATCACCGAGCCGACGGCGATACCGGTGAAGACCAGCTGCAGCAGCTGGGTCATGCGCTCCCTCCGTGACGCAGGAGCCGCCGTCCGGGCGCATGTCGCCGGAACGGTCGTCACCGGCACTGCTCGAGCGGCGGAACGCTAGCGCAGCGGTTCGCGACGACGGTCAGCCCGTGATGGAGGCCGTGCCGGCGCCCCAGATGTCGGCGACCGTGTAACCCTCTGGGAAGGGGTCCTCCGGGTCGAGCACGTAGCGGGCGAAGCCGGTGATGAAGGCCCGTCCCGAGATCGTCGGCACGACGGCCGGCCTGCCGGCCACCTCGGTCTCGGCGACCAGGCGGCCGGTGAACACGGTGCCGAGTACGCCCTCGTTGCGGAAGTCGCGCCCGAGCGGCAGCTCGCCCCGTGCGTGCAGCGCCGCCATGCGGGCGCAGGTCCCCGTCCCGCACGGCGAGCGGTCGAGCGCGCCGGTCCAGGTGTCCGGGCGGTCCCAGTCGAGCGAGCCGATCGAGACGACGACGGCGTTGCGCTGGTCGGCGTGGGGCCCGCTCGGCGGCCCGACGAGGCAGGCGATCGTCGGACCGACCACCTCGGGGTGCTCGGGGTGGGTGATCGGCGCCTGCTCGAGCGCGGCGGCCTTGATGCGCTCGCCGGCACGCACGAGCTCGCGGGCCGCCACCGGTTCGAGTGCCAGCCCGAGCGCCGCGGCGTCGGCGATCACGTAGAGCATCCCGCCGTAGGCGAGGTCGACGCGCACGTTGCCGAGCCCGGGCACCTCGATCGACCGGTCGAGCTCGATGGCGAAGCTCGGCACGTTCTCGAAGCTGACCTGCTCGACGCGTCCGGACCGCACCCGCGCCTCGATCGCGACGAGCCCCGCCGGGCTCTCGAGCAGGAAGCGGGACACCGGCTCGGTCGCCTCGACGACGCCGGTCTCGAGCAGCACGGTCGCCACGCAGATCGTGTTGCTGCCCGACATCGGCGGGTACTCGACCTGCTCCATGACCACGAAACCGGCCGCGGCGCGCCGGTCGGTCGGCGTGAGCACGAGGTTGCAGTTGGCGGCGGGATAGCCCCGCGGCTCGCGCAGCATGCGCAGCCGCAGGTCGTCGCGATGGCTCGCAACGTGGCGCATCTTCTCGTACATCGTCGCCCCTGGCACGTCGGCGACGCCGCCGAGGATGACACGCCCCGGCTCGCCGGCGGCGTGCGCGTCCACGGCGAGCACGTCGCCCTCGGTGACGGCGACGACCCGCTCGAGCCAGGCGCGCCGGAGCACGGTGTTCAGGGACGGTGGCGTGGGCGCCTGTCTACCAGCCAGGCGGCGCACGCACCCTGGCAGCCAGCCGTCCGCCGGCCGCGGTTTCGCGCCCGTGTCGGCTACGGTCGCCGCGGTGTCCCGAGCAGCGGCCTGCCGTCCTGCGGTGGTCACCGGTCGAAGGGAGGCGATGTGACGGTCATGCGGCCGTCGGACGGCGAGCGCGGGGCGCGGCTGCTCGTCGACCCCCTGCGCAACAAGGGCACCGCGTTCGTCGAGACCGAGCGCCATGCTCTCGGGCTCGACGGGCTGCTCCCCCCGGCGATCGAGACCCTCGAGCAGCAGGCGGCGCGCGCCCTCGCAGCCTTCCAGGCCTACCCCGACGACCTGGCCAAGCACGTCTACCTGCGCGCCGTGCAGGACACCAACGAGGTGCTGTTCTACAAGCTGCTCGTCGAGCATCTCGAACAGATGCTGCCGATCGTCTACACGCCCACCGTCGGGGTTGCTTGCCAGCGCTTCAGCCACATCTACCGGCGCAGCCGGGGCCTGTTCCTCTCCTGGCCGCACCGCCACCGTCTCGCTGAGCTGCTCGCCAACCGCGCCAACCCCGAGGTCGACGTGATCGTGGTCACCGACGGCGAGCGCATCCTCGGCCTCGGCGACCAGGGTGCCGGCGGCCTCGGCATCCCGATCGGCAAGCTGTCGCTCTACACCGCGGTCGGCGGCATCCACCCGGCGCGCACGCTGCCGATCGTGCTCGACGTCGGCACGAACAACGCCGCCGCGCTGGAGGACCCCGAGTACATCGGCTGGCGCCACGAGCGGATCGGCGGTGACGACTACGACGACTTCGTCGAGCAATTCGTTCTCGCCGTCGAGCAGGAGCTGCCGGGGACGCTGCTGCAGTGGGAGGACTTCGCCGGGGCGCACGCCCGGTCGATCCTCGACCGCTACCGGGATCGCCTGCTGACCTTCAACGACGACATCCAGGGCACGGCGGCGGTCGTCGCCGGCGCCGTCACGGGAGCCGTGCACGCAAGTGCGAGCTGCCTGGCCGAACAGCGGGTCGTCGTCTTCGGGGCGGGCGCGGCCGCCATCGGCGTCGTCGACCTGCTGTGCGAGCTGATGGTGGCCGACGGGCTGTCGCGCGAGGACGCCCGCCGTCGCTTCTACCTCGTGAACCGCGGCGGCCTGCTCAGCGCGGACCGAGGCGAGCTCAGCCCCGAGCAGCGCGTGTACGCCCAACCGGTCGAGGCGACCCGAGACTGGCCCTCGAGCCGAGAGCGACGGCCGGGGCTGCACGAGGTGGTCGCCGGCGCCAGGCCGACGATCCTCATCGGCCTCTCGACGGTAGGCGGGGCCTTCGACGAGGCACTCGTGCGCGAGATGGCCCGCCATGTCGAGCGCCCGATCATCCTGCCCCTCTCCAACCCCACGTCGTGCTCGGAGGCCGATCCGGCCGACCTCGCCCGCTGGACGGGCGGGCGGGTGCTCGTCGCCACGGGGTCGCCGTATCCCCCGCTCCGGCTGGACGGGGCGACGGCGCCGGTCGCGCAGTGCAACAACGTGTTCGTCTTCCCGGCGGTCGGGTTGGGAGTGGTCGTGGCCGGCGCCAAGCGCGTCACCGACTCGATGATGCAGGCCGCCGCCGCTGCGCTCGGCTCGCACTCACCGGCGCGGGACGACCCGAGGGCGTCGCTCCTCCCGCCGGTCGCGGGCCTGCGCGCGGCGGCTCGGGAGATCGCCGTCGCGGTGGCGCTCGCCGCCGTGGACGACGGTGTCGCCCCGCCCGCCGGCGAGGCGGAGCTGCGGGCCGGCGTCGCCGCCCGCCAGTGGACCCCGAGCTACGACACGGCCTGAGCACGACGCGGGGCCCGTGAGACGGCAGCGACCTTTGCCGGGACCGGCTCGCCGCATCGTCCGGCTCGCCGCATCGTCCGACTGCATGCCGGACGCGCATAGGTCGGGGCGCGTGGTGGGTAACGCCCCCAGTGGCTACGGCCAAGGTGACGTAGCCCAGGTCGAGGAGGTGCGCCATGGCGCTCACCGCGGACTACAACCCGAACTATCCCGTCGCCGCCGAGCCCGTCCCCGGCGAGGTGATGGTGCGTGGCACTCCGATCAGCCTCGGGCTCGTCGCAGTCGTGATGCTGCTCGTCGGCGCGTGGGCCGCGATCGTGCCCTTCGTCGGTCCGGTATTCGGCTACCACCCCGACGGGCAGGCGTCGTGGGTCTGGAATCTGCCCCAGGCCGTGCTCGGGCTGGTGCCCGGCGCCGTCGCGGTCGTCGCCGCGCTGGTGATCCTCGGCCGGCTGCCGCTGGCGCGACGCGGGATCGGCACGGCGGCGGTCGGCTGGGCCGGCCTGCTCGCCGTCCTTGCCGGGGGCTGGCTGGTGGTGGGGCCCGTGGCCTCCGCCGTTGTGCTCGGCACTCGCTACTTCGTGCCGGCGAGCCCGTTCCGCAGCATCATGAACGAGCTCGGCTTCACACTCGGCCCGGGTCTGGTCATCGTCGCGTGCGGCGCGTTCGCGCTCGGGTGGTCGATGCGTCAGCGACAGGTGACGGCTCGCCTTGCCGTGGTGAGCCCGATCGTGCCGGCGGGGCGCGGAGCGGTCGCGACCGCCCCGGTCGCCCCGGTCGCCCCGGTCGCCCAGGCGCCGCTGGCACCGGCCGACGCCGAGCCGATCACCGCGGTCCCGCCCCACGGTCAGACGCTGGCCTGAGGCCCCACCGCGCCCGGCCGGCGCCGTCCGCCGGCCGGCGTCGTCCGCCGGCCGGATCGCCCGGACGAGATCGAACCTCACTGCGTGCCTTCAGGCATGCGGGCTCGGTGAAGCGTTCGGGTCGGCCGGATTATGGTGCGATCGATGCCCGATCCCTACGTCGCCGACGGTCGCCGCTACGACGCCATGACCTACCGCCGCTGCGGTCGCAGTGGCGTCGACCTCCCGCTCATCTCGCTCGGCTTGTGGCAGAACTTCGGTACGTCGCGGCCGCTCGAGCCCGCTCGCGCGATCCTGCGCCGTGCCTTCGATCTCGGGATCTGCCACTTCGACCTCGCCAACAACTATGGGCCACCGTACGGGTCGGCAGAGGCCAACTTCGGGCGCATCTTCGCCGAGGACCTCCGTCCCTACCGGGACGAGCTCTTCATCTCGACGAAGGCCGGATACGACATGTGGCCCGGGCCGTACGGCGACCGCGGCTCGCGCAAGTACCTGCTGGCCAGCCTCGACCAGAGCCTGCAGCGGATGGGCATCGACTACGTGGACGTCTTCTACTCCCATCGCGCCGATCCCGAGACCCCGCTCGAGGAGACGATGGGAGCGCTCGTCACCGCCGTGCAGCGCGGCAAGGCGCTCTACGCCGGCATCTCCTCGTACTCCCCGGAGCGCACGCGCGAGGCCGTCGAGATCCTGCGCGCCGAGGGCGTGCCGCTGCTCATCCACCAGCCGTCGTACTCGCTGATCAACCGCTGGATCGAGCGCGGCCTGCTCGACGTGCTGGCCGGGGAGGGCGTCGGTTGCATCGCCTTCTCGCCGCTCGCGCAAGGCATGCTCTCCGAGCGCTACTTGGGCGGGATCCCCGAGGGATCGCGGGCCAGCCAACACGGCTCGCTCTCGCCGGAGCTCTTGAGCGAGGACAACCTCGAGCGGGTCCGGGGGCTCGCCACGATCGCCGCCGAACGCGGCCAGAGCCTTCCGCAGATGGCGATCGCGTGGGTGCTGCGCGAGGAGCGTGTCACCTCGGCGCTGGTCGGGGTCTCGAGCGTCGAGCAGCTCGAGCAGAACGTGGCGGCACTGTCCAAGCTGAGCTTCTCCGCCGACGAGCTCGAGGCGATCGACCGCTTCGCCCTCGACGGCGGCGTCGACCTGTGGGAGCGGTCGCGCCAGGCCTGAGCGCCGAGCGCCTCCGTCCGCCTCAGCCGGCGCTGGGTCCGGCGGCGGCGAGCCGGCGGGCGTCGTCCAGCCGGCAGTCAAAGGCGCCCGGGCCGGAGAGCAGCCACGTCGCGCCGGCGCGTTCCCACGCCGCGGGATCGTCTCCTGTCGGCAAGGTGACCACGACGTCGAACGGGCCGGACGCCCCCTGGCGCATCTCCTGCAGCTCCGCGGACAGCTCGGCGAGCTGCTCCGGGCCGGCGAGGTCGATGGCGAAGACGCCGTCGTGGCGCGCGGCGCGGCGCAACGGGGCCCGGTTGGGCCACCGAGCGCCGACCCAGACCGGCAGCGGCCGCTGCACCGGCTCGGGCAGGAAGCGGGCGCCGGCGACGCGGTAGTACGGGCCGTCGTGCTCGACGGGCGCTCCCGAGAGCAGCGCGCCGATGACCTCGAGCGCCTCGTCGAGCATCCCGGCGCGGCGGCGGGCGTCCAGCTCCTCGCCGAAGGTGGACAGCTCTGCGCCGCTCGAGTCCAGGCCGAGGCCGACGCCGAGCACCATCCGGCCGCCGCTCAGCAGGTCGAGCGCGGTCACTTGTCGCGCCAGCACCCACGGCCTGCGCCTGGCGAGGGGTGTCACCATCGCACCGAGCCGGAGCCGCTGGGTGGAGAGCGCGACCGCGGCCAGCGCGATCCAGGGATCGGTCACCGCGCTCACCGGGGCGCGGTACTGGATGTGATCCCAGAGGAACAGGCCGTCCCAGCCCGCCGATTCCGCCGTCGCGCCGAGCTCGGCGAGCGCGTGCGGGTCGGCGAGCTCGTCGAAGGGCGCCAGGAACAAAGCGCGACGTGCGTGCACGGCCGGCTCAGCGATGGCGCGGATGCCATCCGCCCATCGCCGCGTCGAGCTCCTCCTCGGAGAAGGGCTGTTCGAGCGCGCTCGCCTCGATGGGCTCGTGCTCGTGCTCGTGCGGGCGGGCGCGCAATCCCTCGAGCAGCATCGCCAGGTAGCGGCGCCACAGCTGTGGTCGCACGCCGCAGGAGAAGTCGGCCAGCGCGCCGAGCATCACGGTGATTGCGGGAAGGTCGCGGCTGTCGAAGTCCGCTCGCAGCGCTCCGGCGGCCTTGGCACGCTCGACGAGGTGGTCGGCGACCGGCTGGAGACGCTCCTTCAGCACCTCGACCCGCTCCGGTCCGAACGCGCTCGAGCTCAGCAGATCGCGCAGGCCGCAGTCGCAGGCCTGGCGCTCGAGGAAGCGGCCGACAAAGGTGACGAAGCCCTCCCAGGGGTCCTCGCAACGCAACGCGTCATCGGCGTCGGCGACGAGCTCGGCGAGGCTCTCCTCGAACAGCGCCTCGGCGAGCTCACCCTTGTCCCGGAAGCGGCGGTAGACCGTTCCGACGCCGAGGCCGGCTTCGCGCGCCACATCGTCGAGGGTGGCATCGAGCCCGCGCCGGGCGAAGACGGTGCGCGCCGCGGCGAGGATGAGCTGCAGGTTGCGCTGGGCGTCGGCGCGCAGCCTGCGGGTCTGCTCCTCGGCGGGTGCAGCGTCGTCACACGCCCCCCAGGCTCCGCTGTGCGTGGTGCCCGCTGTCGTGGTCATCGCTGTCCTCGCCCTGCTTCGGGCTCTCGGTCGCCTGTCCTCCACCCGCGAGCGGTCGGAGGCGGCCCGCCCCAGGCGGACGGCTCAGCGGCACCCGCGTGGGCGCCATCAAGTGGAGATGCTAGCTCCGGATGGCTGGTAGGGTGCGGCGGGAGCGGAGAGCGAGCCTCCGCTTCGTGCGTCGGCCTCCGGCGGCCGGCCAGCCCGCCGGCGGACCGGGACGGAGCTGGCAGGTGGAGCGGGCCCCGAGAGAGGAGACAGCGATGGCGACTCCCCACGACGCGGTGACCGGCGCACCCGGCGTTCTCGGCGAGCCCAACCCGCACCATCGGTACCGCTGGTGGATCCTGGCCGTCCTCGGCATCGCGCAACTGATGGTCATCCTCGATGCGACGATCGTGAACATCGCCCTTCCGAGCGCGCAGCGCGCCCTGCACTTCTCCGACAACGACCGGCAGTGGATCGTCACCGCCTACGCGCTCGCGTTCGGCTCGCTGCTGCCTCTCGGCGGGCGTCTCTCGGACCTGCTCGGTCGCAAGGTGACCTTCATCACGGGCCTGGTCGGCTTCGCGCTCGCCTCGGCGGTCGGCGGCGCCTCGACCGGCTTCCCGATGCTCGTCACGGCTCGCACCGTGCAAGGCGCATTCGGCGCGCTGCTCGCGCCCTCGGTGCTCGCGCTGCTCACCACGACCTTCACCGACCCCGCCGAGCGCAACCGGGCCTTTGCGATCTACGGCGGCATCGCCGGCGCCGGGGGTGCGATCGGGCTGCTGCTCGGCGGCATCCTCACCTCGTATGCCTCGTGGCGCTGGACGCTCTATGTCAACCTCGTCTTCGCCGTGCTGGCCATCGTCGGCGCCACCCGCCTGCTCGTGCGCGAGCGCGTCAGGCGCGGCGCGCACATCGACGTGCCCGGGACCCTCACGGTGTCCGCCGGCCTGTTCGCTCTCGTCTTCGGCTTCTCCCACGCCGAGACGGCGGGCTGGACCGACTCGGTGACCCTCGGCTCCTTTGCCGCGGGCATCGTGCTGCTCGTCGCCTTCTTCGTCATCGAGGCGCGCACACCCGATCCGCTGCTGCCCCTCCGGGTCATCCTCGACCGCAACCGCGGAGGCTCGTTCGTCGCCGTGCTCATCGCCAGCGCCGGGATGTTCGGGGTCTTCCTGTTCCTCACCTACTACCTGCAGGCGACACTCGCCTACACGCCGGTGCTCACCGGGCTGTCGTTCCTCCCGATGGTCGCCGTGCTGTCGGCGACGGCGGCGGTGGCGACGACGCGGCTGCTGCCGCGCTTCGGGCCCCGCCCCCTCGTCCCGACGGGCATGGTGGTCGCCGCTGCCGGCTTGCTCCTGCTGACCCGCATCGGCCTGCACTCCGGCTACGGCTCGGTGATCCTGCCCCCACTGCTGGTCATCGGCGTCGGCGTCGGTCTCGTCTTCGCCCCGGCGTTCAACACCGCCACCTTCGGCGTCGCGCCAACCGACGCGGGTGTCGCCTCGGCACTGGTCAACACCAATCAGCAGGTCGGCGGCTCGATCGGAACTGCGCTGCTCAACACCGTCGACCTCTCCGCGGTGTCCGCCTACGTCGTCGCCCACGGCTCTGCACACGGGCACGCGCCGAGCCCGCACGTGATGGCGCTCGCCACGCTGCACGGCTACAACGTCGCGTTCGTGTGGTCGGCGGTGATCTTCCTTGTCGGCGCCGTGCTCACCGGCCTCCTCTTGCGTCCGAAGGGGCCGGCCGCGCTGGCCGTCCCGGCGGGGGTGGAGCCGACTGCCGTCCCCGAACGCCCCGCGTTCGCGCACTGAGCACGGTGAGCTCGCCGGACGCGCCCGACGCGCTGCAGGAGCTGACCGAGGAGTTCTGGGCCTGGCGGTCCCGGCAGGCGCCGCGCACGCGCGACGACATCACGCGCCTCGCGCGGCCTCCGGGGTGGCTGCCCGCCTGGTCGGCCGGGGACGTCGGGCGGGTACGCGAGCAGCTCGCCGGTTTCGAGCGCAGGCTGGCAGCGCTGCCGATCGCGCCGCCCGCCGGCCGCCCGCCGCAGACCGACGGCCCCACGCGCGGCGAGGCGGTGGCCCGCTACGTCGATGCCCGGCTCCTCGCGTCGGCGCTCGCACGGGTGCGGTTCGAGCTCGATGCGGTCGCCTCGTGGCGTCGCGACGCCTGGTTCTATCTCGACCAGACCATCGGCACGGTCTTCGACGCGCTGCTCACGCCGCCGCCCTTCGGCGAGGCCCGAGTCGACGAGCTGCTCGGCTTGCTGCAGTCCTTTGGCGCGACCCTCGCCGCGGCGCGGGAGAACCTCGCCGGCTGCCTGGCCGACGAGCTCGCACGCAGCGCCCTCGTCGTCGCTCCCTCGGCGGGGCGGGACCTGACCGAGGCGCTCGACGCGCTGGCCGCCCACCTGGGCTCCCCGGCAGGTGACGCCGTGGGTCTCGCCGCGGTGCCGGCCGCAGCTGAGCTCGACGCGTTCGCCGCGTGGCTGGCGAGCGAGTCGGCCGTGGCACAGCCGCTCGGCGCACCGGGACGAGCCGTCCTCGAGCGCTACCTCTACGACGTCGCCCTCGTGCCGCGCACCCCCGAAGAGCTGCTCGACGCCGGCCGTCGCGAGCTCGAGCGGGCCGTCGACTTCGAGCTGTTCGAGCAGCATCGCTCGCCCGACGCGAGCTGGCCGCCGCTGCCGGCGAGCGCGCAGGCGCAGTGCGAGGCGGAGCGCGCTGCCGAGCTCACCGTGCGCAGCTTCTACGAGCAGCACGGCCTGCTCACGCAACCGGCGCACCTGCGCCACTATCTCAACCTGCCCCGCCCGCCGTGGCTCACGCCGCTCGCCTGGCTCGGTGTGACCGACGACCTCACCGGCCCCGGGCGCCTCGACGAGGACGGCATCAGCTACGTCCCTCCGCCCGCGCCCGACCTGCCCTACTTCTATCGGGCCAACGCCGCCGACCCGCGGGCGGGCATCGTGCACGAGGGGGCCCATTACCAGCAGCTGGTGCTCGCCTGGGCGCACCCGCGCAGCGCCCGCCGCCACTTCTACGACTCGTGCCCGAACGAGGGGATCGCGTTCTACAACGAGGAGATGCTGCTGCAGGCCGGTCTGTTCGACGAGGCGCCCGTGACCCGCCGAGTGATCTACTCGTTCCTGCGGCTGCGCGCCCTGCGCGTCGAGGTCGACCTGCGCCTGGCGCAGGGCGAGTGGTCGATCGCCCAGGGCGCCGAGGCGCTCGCCTCGCTCGTGCCGATGGACCGCGCCACGGCCGAGCAGGAGGCGGCGTTCTTCGCCGCCACGCCGTTCCAGGGCTCGTCGTATCTCACCGGCAAGCTCGAGCTGCTCGGCCTCCTCGCCGACGCCCGCCTCGCCCGGGGCGACGGCTTCGAGCTGCGCGCCTTCCACGACTGGGTGTGGCGGAACGGCAACGTGCCCTTCTGCCTGCAACGTCTCGAGCTGCTCGGGGACGCCTCCCAGCTCGCCCGCGTCGACACCCTGCGGGCCGGGCTCGGCCTGGACGCGCCGCTCGTCGCCCCGCTCGCGCCGCTCGTCGCCCCCTGATCCGCTTCGCGTCAGCGAGAGGCAGCCGGGCCGGCGAGCGCCGGGATCACCACGTCCCCGAGCAGGCGCAGGGCGTGCTCGGGGTCGGGGCCGAGCGGCGGACCGAAGGACAGGTGCGTGGCCCCGGCGTCGAGCACGTTGCGACAGCGCTCGACGACCTCGTCGGGGGTGCCGGCGATGCCGAGGCGCAACATGCCCTCCCCGACGAGCGCCCGTGCCCGCGCCCGTTCGCCGGCGGCGAGCGCCTCGGCGGCCGGGCGGAAGTCGTCGGGCGTGAGCCCGGCGCGCTCGAGCAGGTAGGGCGCGAACGCCGGGCCGTAGTAGGCGAGCTTCTCCGCCAGAGCGCCGCGAGCGGCGTCCCCGTCCTCGTCGACCGAGACCCACACGCAGGCGGGGATGTCGATCTGCCCGGCGGGGCGGCCGGCTGCAGCTGCGCCGGCGAGGATCTGCTGGCGCGCCACGGTGACGTGCTCGGGCGGGTAGAGCAGTGCGAGCACGCCGTCGGCGAGCTCCCCGGCGAGGGCGAGCATCTTCGGGCTCATCGCGCCGAGATAGATGGGAACCCGCTCGGCGGCCAGAGCGAGGAGCCGCGCTCCCGGAGCCCACGAGCCGGCGCCCTCGACGTCGGCCGGGCAGGCGCCGTCGAGCAGCGCCCGGCAGGCGAGGACCGCCGCGCGCGTCTCGGCCATCGGCCGGCGCTGCTCGATCCCGGCGAGGGCGAGGAACTCGGCAGCGCCGGCGGCGATCCCGAGCAGGAAGCGCCCTCCCGACAGCTCCTGCAACGTCGTGGCGTGCATGGCGAGCTCGATGGGGTGCGCGGAGTAGGGGTTGAGGATCCCCGAGCCGAGGCGGATGCGCGACGTGGCGGCGGCCGCGGCGGCGAGCAGCACGGGCGCCGATCGCAAGAGCAGGTCGTGCGACACCCACAGCTGGTCGAAGCCCGCTGCCTCGGCGGCCACCGCGAGCTCGACGAACCGGTCGGCCGGCGTGTCGTTGTTGAGGCGCAGGCTCGCCTGTCGCAGCCCGCCCCCGCTGCCGGGCTGCTCGGTGCGCGCCGGCGTCACCGGGGTCGTCCGGCGCCCCGCAGCGCGCCCCTCGGTACCCCCGTCCCCGCGTCACGAGCCGCCGCCGGCGACCTCGGCGTCGGCCTCGATCTCGACGAGCAGCTCGTCGCCGACCAGCGACGCCACGGTGAGCATCGTGTTGGCCGGCGCGACGTCGCCGAGCAGCTCTCGGTGGGCGCGCGCGGCGTCGGTCCAGTCGGCGCGCGGGACGAGGTAGACGCGGGTGCGCACGATGTCCTCACGCCGGCCGCCGAGTGCCTCGACGGCAGCGATCACGCGTCGGAGGCACTGCAGCGATTGCTCGTAGGTACCGTCGTGCGCTCCGTGCTCGGGCGCGGTCGTGCCGCTGACGGCGATGCGCATCCCGCGCCGTGTGGCCCTGCTGTAGCCGGCGATCGGCTCGAAGCTGCCCCCGTCGGAGTAGCGCTCCACAGGGCTGCCGCTCACGGGGCTGCCGCTCTCGGGCGGAGCCGGCGCCGTGCCGGCGCTCGAGTCGCGACCTGCCGCGGGCTCGCCGTCCACCGTCGCGTCCTCTTTCGTCATCGTCCCCCGCCGGACTCGGTCCCCCGCTCGCCCGCAGGGCTTGCGGGGCGAGATCACCGTTCCAGCTCACGGCGCGCCTGTCAATCCGCGCCCCGTCAGCGCCGTTCGGTGTCGGGCCGCCGGCGGCGGACGACAGCTGATGTTTCCGTTGGAGGGGGCCGTGGCAGTTCCACGCTGACGGTGTCTCTCTCTCGACGAACGGGAGGCTTGCTATGGGTAAGGAAGCTCGTGTCGGGCTGCTCCTCGGAGCTGCCGCTTGTCTCTTGGCCGTGATGGTCGACTGGGTGGTCGAGGAGCTGAACACCTGAGCAAACCGTGCGCCGAGCACCAGCCCGAGCTGTGCTGGGGGCAGGTCCGGCGCACGGCACCGTCCGGCGAGGTGGGCTGACCGGGCCGGGTGCGGGTCCTCTCGCGCGGCGGTGACGGACCGGCCCGCGAGCTGGTGGAGCGGCGCTCCCGGCTGCGGGTTGCGCCCGGAGCGAGCCGAAGGGGCGCACGGAGCGGACAAGAATGGCGCGATGGCCGAGTCCCGTGCCGCTCCCGTGTTGCGCCGCCGGCGCGCTGCACCGCTGCTCTCGGTGCGCGACCTCGACGTCCGCTACGGCCCGATCGTCGCGCTCGACGGCGTGGATCTCGAGATCCAGCCCGGCGAGCTCGTCGCGCTCGCCGGCGAGAACGGAGCCGGCAAGACGAGCCTCGTCCGCTGCATGGTCGGCGACTTGAGACCGACCCGCGGCGAGGTCGAGCTGTTCGGACGACCCGTGGAGCACGGCGACGCCCATGGGGGTCGCGGGGTCGCGGTCGTCTGGCAAGACCTGGCGCTGTGCGACAACCTCGACGTCGCGTCGAACCTCCTCCTCGGTAGCGAGCCCCGGTTCCTGCTGCCCTCGGATTGGCGATTCCACCAGCGGGCGGCCCAGGTGCTTGCCGGGCTGCGCATCCCCTTGGGCGACACGACGCGCATCGTGCGCACCTTGTCAGGGGGCCAGCGCCAGCTCCTCGCCGTTGCCCGAGCGATGCACAACCGCCCGGACGTGCTCATCCTCGACGAGCCGACGTCGGCGCTCGGCGTCGCCGAGGCCGCCGAGGTGGAGGAGCTGGTGCTGCGCCTGCGCGCCGCTGGCGCGACTGTCGTGCTCGTCACACACGACATCGATCAGATGTTCCGCATCGCCGATCGCATCGTCGTGCTGCGCGCCGGCCGCGTGGTCGGCGACCTCGACGTCGCGGCGTCGCACCGCGACGAGGTCGTCGCCCTCATGTCCGGACAGGAGGTGGACTCCTCGGCTCGTGGCCAGCTGACGCGGCTGCAACGCCTGGCGGACCGGCTCAGCTCGTCGGACCGCTCCTCGAGCCTGCCGCTGATCCTCTCCACGCTCGGCGCGGCCCTCGGTGCCGAGCGGCTGGCAATCCACCGCCGCTCGGGCGACGAGCTCGTCTGCGCCGCCTCGTTCGGCCTGCCGGCGGCACTGCGCAGCGCCTGGAACGTGCTGCCCGTCGGGCCGGCGGGGGGCCCGGTCGGTCTGGCGGCGACGCGTGAGCGGGCCGTGATCGACGACGACATCTCCACGGGCGCGGCCTGGTCGGCCTTTCGAGAGGTCGGCAAGCAGGCGGGCGTGGCGAGCTCGTGGGCCGTGCCCGTGGTCGGCACCGGCGGCGTTCTCGGCGTGATCACCGTCGTTCGCTCGTCGGTCGGTCGACCCGACCGCGACGAGCTCGACCTCGTCGCCCTCTATGCCGGGTACGCCGCCGGGGCGATCGAGCGCGATCGCCTGTTCGGGGAGGTGACGGCGCGCAACCGGCTGCTCGAGACGATCCGTGAGCTGCTCGAGAACCTCGCCGGGCCCGTGCGGCTCGCCGACGGCATCACTGTCGCGCTGTCCAGCTTGTGCGGCGGGCTCGACGCGGACGAGGTGGCGCTCGTCGTGACCGACAAGGACGGCCCGACGAGCTGGCGCGGGGTCGTCGGCCAGGGCGGCGCGCTGCCGAGGCCCTCGGCGTGGCTCGCCGCCGCCGCCGACGCCGCCTTCACCGACCCGATCGGGCCGCACCGGGGGATCGCCGGCGGGTTGCGGTTGCGTGCGGTGAGCTTCCTCGCCCCGAGCGGGATCGGCGTGCTGCTCGCCGCCTGGGAAGGCCAGGAGCCGACTGGAGAGGCCGAGGACCTGCTCGCCGACGCCGCGCACTCCCTGCAGCTCGCACTCGAGCGGGAGGAGATCGGCGAGGTGCAGCAGGAGGCGGCCGCGCTTCGACGCTCGCAGGAGCTGCAGCGCCGGTTCCTCTTCCGTCTCAGCCACGAGCTGCGCACACCGCTCACCGCGATCCGCGGGTACGCCTCGAGCCTTTTGCAGACCGACGTCACCTGGGACGGGGAGTCGACGACGCGTTCCTGGCCCGAGTGGTGGACGAGTCGGCGCGACTGGGTCGTCTCGTCGAGGACCTCCTCGACTTCAACGCCATCGAGAGCGGGGTGATGCGCCTGCAGCGCGACTGGTGCAACCTGCCGCTCGTGCTGGAGGCGGCGACGGCGTGCCTCCCGCCTGAGAGAGCCGCACGGGCGGCAGTGTTCTGCGCTCCGGCGCTGCCCGTGATCTGGGCCGACCACGACCGGCTCGAACAGGTCTTCGTCAACTTGATGGAGAACGCCTTCCGGCATAATCCCCCCGGCACCTCGGTGCGCGTCAGCGCGCGCGCTCGGGGCGAGTCGACCGTGGAGATCACCGTGCGCGACGACGGCGTCGGGCTGCCGCCCGAGCTGCTCGCCGCACCCTTCGACCCCGACCGCCGCAGCGCCGTCCCCACCGCCGGCACCGGCCTCGGACTGTCGATCGCCCGCGCCATCGTCGAGGCCCACGGCGGCTCGATCGTGCTCGAGCCGGTGATCGCCGGCACGGGCTTTCGCATCTCGCTGCCGATCGAGGACCCCTCCCGCGGAGAGGACCTCTCCCGTACTGAGGACCCCTCCCGCGCTGCGGATCCCGCCCGAACCGAGGAACCCTCTGATGGCTGAGCCAGAGGAGGCCGTCCGTGCTTGACGCTTCGGGAGCGGCGGGGCTCGTCGAGCCGGCGCAACGCACACGGGCGCTGCTCGTCGAGGACGACCTCAACATCGTCGACCTGATCCGATCCAATCTCGCCGTTCGCGGCTTCGACGCGATCGTCTCCACCGACGGCCTGCGTGCGCTCCAGCTGCTCGAGACCGAGGATCCCGACATCGTGCTGCTCGACCTGATGCTGCCCAGCATCGACGGGTTCGAGCTCTGCCGCCGGATGCGCGAGCGCTCCACCGTCGGCATCATCGTCGTCTCCGGCCGCGGGGGCGAGCGCGACAAGGTGACCGCGCTCAACCAGGGCGCCGACGACTACCTCACCAAGCCGTTCAGCATCGAGGAGCTGCTCGCCCGGATCATGGCGACGCTGCGCCGGACGCGGCCGACGCCCTCGGGCGAGCAGGCGAGCGCGTCGATCACCGTTCGCGACCTCACCATCGACCTCGCCAACCGCCAGGTGACCCGCGCGGGCATGCCGGTCCACCTCACGCCGACCGAGTTCGCGCTGCTGCGTGAGCTGGCGCTCGAGCGGGGCAAGCTGCTCAGCCACGCGCACCTGCTGCGGCGCGTGTGGGGGCCGGGCTACGCCACCGAGACCGAGTACGTGCGGGTCTACGTCCGCCGCTTACGGGCCAAGCTCGAGGTCGACGGCGCACCGCCGCTGATCCTCACCCAGCCGCGCTTCGGCTACAGCCTCGTGGTGGAGTGAGGTTCCCCAGATCGAGGGCGACCTACGCCGGCCGCGGCGGCGGTCAATCTGATGTGGTTTGTTTACGTTTTGTTTACGTCGCGCTGCGGATGTTGACGGCGACGTTCACAGCGCAGTGCATACGGTCGTGGTGATCAGGCCAGCTGATCCGGTGGAGCAGTCCGTCCCGGGCGAGCCACCGCCGATCGACCCAGGGGGTATCGCATGAAGATCCGCACTTCGGCGCGCGTCGCTCTGCCCGTTCTCGCCACCGGCGGCCTGTTCGCCGGCATGGTCGGGCCGAGCCTGGCGGGCGCAGCCGTCCGTCCGCGTCCGCAGCAGATCTCGGTGACGTCGTTCAACAACACCTACGCCGCGATGGCGATGTTGAAGCCGATCACGGCCAAGGGCACCGGCAACGTCACCGCCATCCTTCCCGACGAGGTGTCCTCGGCCCGCTACGTGCAGTTCGACGCGCCGGACCTGACCAAGGCGATGCTGGCGGCGGGCCTCACCAAGTCCCAGATCACAGTGGAGAACGCCCTCGGCAGCGATGCGACCGAGCTGTCGGACGCCAAGGCGGCGATCGCCAGCGGCTCCAAGGTGCTCATCATGGACCCGATCGACTCCGGAGTCGGAGCCAAGATCGAGTCCTACGCCAAGGCCAACGGTGCCCAGGTGATCGACTACGACCGGCTCACCCTCGGCGGCAGTCGCAAGTACTACGTGAGCTTCAACAACGTCACCGTCGGCAACCTGCTCGGCAAGGGGCTCGTCGGCTGCGTCGCGGCGTGGCACGTGACCAAGCCGAACGTGCTCGTCATGCACGGCGCGACGACGGACAACAACGCCACGTTGTTCGCCAACGGCTACGACGCGGTGATCGACCCGTACTTCAGCTCGGGCAAGTGGACCCTCGCCGGCCGTCCTGCAGGCACGTGGACCCCGAGCGTCGCTCAGACCGAGTTCGAGGCGGCCTACACCAAGGACACCAGCCTCAACTCGGCCCTCGTGCCGAACGACGAGAACGCCGCGCCGATCATCACGTATCTGAAGGACCAGCACGTCAAGCCCGACACGTTCCCGATCACCGGGCAGGACGCGACGACCGTCGGGCTGGACAACATCCTCGCGGGTTACCAGTGCGGCACGGTGTACAAGCCGATCGACCTCGAGGCCCAGGCGGCAGTCGCCTTGGCGATCTACGTCCGTGCCGGGGTCGCCCCGCCCGCCGCGCTGGTCAACGGGATGACGCTCGACTCGGTCGCGCACAAGCAGGTGGACTCGTCGCTGCTCGTGCCCGAGTGGGTCACGCCGGCCAACATGGCCAAGACCGTCATCGCCGACAAGGCCGTCACGGCCAAGGAGCTGTGCGCCGGCGCCTATGCCATGGACTGCTCGAAGTACGGCATCTGATCCTGCCGGGCTCGACCACGGGATCAACCGCACGACCTAACGTGTTCCCTCGGTGACGACCTCTCAGGACGTGCTCGGCGCCCGGTCCGCCACGGCGGACCGGGCGCCCGCCGAGACCGACCTCGGCGGGTCGACGTCCTGGAGCGTCGACAGTGGCGTCCCGATCCTCAAGCTCGTCGGGATCGACAAGCTCTTCGGCTCCGTGCAAGCGCTGTCGGACGTGAACCTCGACGTGCCGGCGGGCGCGGTCACCGCGCTGGTCGGGGACAACGGCGCCGGCAAGTCCACCCTCATCAAGATCGTCTCCGGGATCACCGATCCCTCGGCGGGTCACGTCTTCTGGAAGGGCCGCGAGGTCCACATCAAAGGACCGCGGGACGCCACCGAGCTCGGGATCGCCACCGTTTACCAGGATCTGGCGCTCTGCGACAACCTGGACATCGTCCAGAACATGTGGCTCGGGCGTGAGCTGCTCAAGCACCGGCTGCTCGACGAGATCACGATGGAGCTGCGCACTCGCCAAGCGCTCGCCGACCTGCGAGTGGTGACGGTGAAGTCGGTCCGCCAGGCCGTCGGCTCACTCTCCGGCGGCCAGCGCCAGTCCGTGGCCGTCGCCAAGGCCGTGCTCGCCAACGCCGAGCTGGTGATCCTCGACGAGCCCACCGCCGCGCTCGGGGTCTCCCAGACCGCGCTCGTGCTCGAGCTGATCAAGCGGCTGTCGACCCGCGGCATCGCCGTGATCGTGATCAGCCACAACCTCGCCGACGTGTTCGCCGTCGCCGACCGGATCGCGGTGATGTACCTCGGCCACATCGCCGCCGAGGGTCCGATCTCCGAGTTCGACACCCAGAGCGTGGTCGAGCTCATCACGACCGGCGGCCGCTTTGCCGGCGAGCCGGCGACCGCCAGCGCTCTTGCCGACGCCAGGAAAGCGAGCATCGCCCCGACCGCCGGCACGACGCAGGACGCGGGAGGCTGAACGTTGTCCGAGCCCAACCGGCCCCCAGCGGCGATGAGCAACACCGGACTGGTCGGCGAGCACGGCGCTCCCGGGCTGCCTGCGACCCCGCCGCCTCCGGCGGCGCCGGGCGCGGAACCGCCGGAGGTGGCGACCGAAGCTGAAGGTTTCGACGCCTACCTACGGCGGTGGGTGAAGCAGGTCCGCGGCGGCGAGAGCGGGGTGCTGCCCATCGCCATCGGCCTCGTCATCCTCGGTGCGATCTTCCAGAGCCAGAACTCGGTCTTCCTCTCGGCGGCCAACCTCACCAACCTGATCATCCTCGCCTCGTACTTCATCCTCTTCGCCATGGCCGAGGTGTTCGTGCTGCTGCTCGGCGAGATCGACCTCTCGATCGGTTACGTGGCCTTCGTCGGTGCGACGGTCATGTGCTGGCTCGCGACGAGCCCGGTCAACCTGCCGTGGTGGGTGGCGATCCTCGCCTGCCTCGGAACGACCTCGGCGATCGGGCTCATCCAGGGTCTGCTGATCACCCGCCTCGGCGTCCCGTCCTTCGTCGTCACCCTGGCGGGGCTGCTCGGCTGGCAGGGCCTGTTGATCTGGTTGATCGGGAACGTCCCCTCCGGAAACGGCGGGACGATCGCCATCACCAACAACGTGCTCAACGACATCACCTACGGCAACCTCACGGTCGCGGCGGGCTGGATCGTCACCGTCGCGATCGTCGCCGCCTTCGGGCTGTTCATGCTGCGGCGGGACCGCGCCCGCCGGCGTGCGGGTCTGACGGCACCGCCGGTCAGCGTCACGTTGTTGAAGATCGGCCTCACGGCGGTGGCCGCCGTGATCGTGCTCGTGGTCGTCAACGCCGACCGTGGCCGCACGGCGGTGCTCGAGGGCATGCCCTGGGTCGTGCTGATCGTGCTGGCGATCGTCTCGGTCTACAGCCTGCTGCTCGGGCGTACCCGCTACGGCCGCTACGTCTACGCGATCGGCGGCAACGCCGAGGCCGCACGTCGCGCCGGCGTCAACCTGCGGCGGATCCGGACGGGCGCCTTCATGCTCACCGGCCTCACCGCCGGCTTCGCCGGCATCGTGTACGCATCCCAGCTCGGCTCGATCAACGAGAGCGCCGACGGGGCCAACCTCGTGCTCTACGGGGTCGCCGGCGCCGTCATCGGCGGGACGAGCCTCGTCGGCGGGCGCGGCAAGATGGCCTACGCCCTGCTCGGCGGTTTCGTCGTCGCCACGATCCAGAACGGGATGGCGCTGATCGGGCTGAGCAGCGCCGCGCAGCTCATGGTCACCGCCCTCGTGCTGCTTGCTGCCGTCACCGTCGACGCAGTGAGCCGGCGGAACCGCTCGGTCACGGTTCGCTGACCGCGCGGGCTCAGCTGCGCCCGGCGAGAATTCCGGCGAGCCGGTCGACGGCGTCGTAGACGTCGACGTGGCGCAGGTACAGCGGCGTGAGGGAGAAGCGCAGGAGATCCGGCTCCCGAGCGTCGACGATCACCTGGCGGGCGGCGAGCGCCTCGACGATGCGGTGCTGCTCGGGATGGCGGTAGCTGAGGTGGCTGCCTCGCCGGCCGGCGTCGGGCGGGGAAGCGGGCTCGAGCTCGGGGCAGCGCTCGGCGATCAGCGTGGCGAGCAGCTCGCCGAGCGAGTGGCTCGTCGCCTCGACCTGAGCCAGGTCGACGTCTTGCCAGAGCCGCAGCGACGCCTCGAGCGCGGCGTAGGCGACGAGTGGTGGCGTGCCGGCGAGGAAGCGGCGGATGCCGGGATCGGGGGCGTAGCCCGCCTCGAAGGCGAACGGCTCGGCGTGCCCGTGCCATCCGCTGATCGGCTGCGCCACCGCGGCAAGGTGGCGGCGCGCCGCGTAGACGAACGCCGGCGCCCCCGGGCCGCCGTTCAGGTACTTGTAGGTGCACCCGACCGCGAAGTCGGCGCCGGCCTCGTCGAGCTGCAGCGGGAAGGCCCCCACACTGTGGGCGAGGTCCCAGACCACGAGCGCCCCGTGGCGGTGGGCGAGCTCGCTCACCGCCGCCAGGTCGAGGCGGCGCCCGGTGCGGTAGTCGACGTGGGCGAGCAGGGCGACGCCGGCGCCGTCGAGCGCGCCGTCGAGCTCGTCGTCGTCGCGCAGGTGGCGGACCGTGAGCCCGAGCAGCTGCGCCACGCTCTCGGCGAGGTAGCGGTCGGTCGGGAAGGCCTCGGCCTCGACGACCAGCACCGGCCGCTCGACGGCGAGGCGCGCTGCCCCGGTCAGCACCTTGAACAGGTTGACCGAGATCGAGTCGCACACGACGACCTGGTCGGGCGCCGCGCCGAGGAGTGGGGCGAGCAGCCGTCCGAGCTCGACGGGCTTGTCCCACCAGCCGGCGTGATGCCAGCTGCGCACCAGACCTCGCCCCCACTCCTCGCCGATGAGCCTCGTCACCGCCTCGAGCGCCGTCCGGGGCGGAGGACCGAGGGAATTGCCGTCGAGGTAGAGCACGCCGTCGGGTAGGTCGAACCAGCCGCGGGTGGCAGCGAACGGGCTCGCCGCGTCGAGCGCGACGAGGGCGTCCCGCGAGGGCAAGCCTGCTCTGCTCGCCCCGGGCCTGGGGACCGTGTCCAGTCGCGGCGCCCGGTCCATCGCTGCGGGAAGGGTATCCCCTGTGGGCTGCGGGCGAGAACCGGCGGCATCTGGGCTTGGGAGCGCCGGGCGCGGGGTAGCCGCACAAGGGCGCGCCCGCCGCCATCCGGCCAGGGTGCACCGGGCCCGGGCGGGATCCAGCCGCACCCGGGTGCTCGGATCACGTTCCGGCGTGCCCCGAGGTGACGGGAACGAGACCGAGCCAGAGAGGAGCGGACCGATGGCGCAGACGCTGAGCGAGGTGATGACGCCTGGCCCGGTGAGCGTCGGGCTGGGGACGACCCTGACCGACGTGGCGCGGCGAGATGCGCGAGCACGACATCGGCGCCGTGGTGGTCGAAGCCGGCGGCACCTTGCGCGGCCTCGTGACCGACCGCGACGTCGTCGTGCGGGCCATCGCCGACGGGATGGACCCCAACGCGACCACGGTCGAGCAGGTGCTGAGCGGCGAGATGGTGATGGTCCACCCCGACGAGCCGGTCGAGGCTGCGCTGCTCAAGATGCGCGAGCACGCCCTCCGCCGCCTGCTGGTCGTCGACGCCGGTCACGTCGTCGGCATCGTCTCCCTCGGCGACCTCGCGCTCGAGCGTGAACCGGCTTCGGCCCTGGCCGAGGTGAGCGCGGCGCGCTCCAACCGCTAGCGCCGACGCCGCTCTCCCGTGCCCGCGCCCGCGCCCGCGCCCGCGCCCGTGCACGTGCCCGTGCCCGTGCGCAGCCTCATCGAGCTCCCCGTCGGCCTGGGCCGGGCCGGCGGGGACGTGGCGGTGACCTTCGTCGGGACCGCCACGACGCTGCTCGAGCTCGGGCCCTTCCGGCTGCTCACCGATCCCAATTTCTTGCAGCGCGGCCAGCGCGCCTACATCGGGATGGGGCTCGCCACCAAGCGCCTCACCGAGCCGGCGATGCGCATCGAGGAGCTGCCGCCGCTCGACGCCGTCGTGCTCTCGCACTACCACGGGGACCACTTCGACCGCGTCGCCGCCCTCGGGCTCGACCACGAGCTGCCCGTGATCACCGAGCCCCGCGCGGCACGCAAGCTCACCCGGCGGGGCTTCCGGCGTGCGATCGCGCTCCCCACCTGGAGCAGCCAGGAGCTGCGCCGAGGAGCTTGGCGCTGCCGCGCCACCTCGCTGCCGGGCAAGCACGCGCCGAGGCCGCTCGGGCTCGTCGTGCCGCCGGTGATGGGCACGATGCTCGAGCTGCTCGACGGTGAGCGCCTCGTCTACCGCGTCTACGTGACCGGCGACACGCTGCCGCACGACGGCATCTCCGAGATCGCTCGCCGCTACCCCTCGTCACTGCCCGGCAGCGGTCACTACGCCCTCGGCAACGACGACGCGCTCGGCGCCGAGCGTCACGGCATCGACTGTTGCATCATCCACCTCGGCGGCACCAGGCTTGCCGGCGTGCTGCTGACGATGGACGGTCGCCAGGGCGTCGAGGCGTTGCGCACGCTTGCGCCGCGAGTCGCTGTGCCGGTGCACTACGACGACTACAGGGTGTTCAAGTCGCCACTCTCGGACTTCGTCGCCTTCGTCGCCGGCACCGACCTGGTGAGCGACGTACGCTGTCTGGCACGTGGTGAGACCTTCCGCTACCCGCTGGCACGGGCAGCCTGAGATGCGGGTGTCGCGGTGAGGATGCGGGTGCGTACGCGTGATGCCCGCTCGCCGGGGAGCGCGCTCGATCGTGTTCGCCGGTCCCTCGCCGCCGCGTCCGAGAGGACGCGCTGAGGATGGCAGGCCGCCGAGGATGGTGAGCAAGCAGCAGGCCCTCACCGTCCTCTCGGCGATGGCCGACCCACCCGACCGCGAGAGCTACGAGCGCGCCGGCCGCGCCCTCGGGGTGCCACCCGGGCAGGTCTATCTGATCGCCACCGGCCTGCCCGCCGACGGCGGCGACGGCTACAGCGAGGAGGAGCTGCACCGCCCCGGCGTGCTCCCCGGCAGCAGTCAGCAGCTCGTCCACGGCCACATCGCCGCCGAGCACCCGACGACCGAGCAGCAGGTGCGGGAGTGGATCAGGGCCCGCGCGCGATCCGACCCGCAGATGCAGGCGGCGGCGGCCCGACGCGATGCCGTCCCCGACGGGCCGGAGGCGCCGGGCAGGCACCCGCCCACGCGCGCCTCGGCGAAGCGGCGTGGCAGGGCTCGGGAGGAACCGGCGAGTCGCCAGGCCTTCGAGCACGCCAGCGCGGCCGCCCCGTGCGCCGGTCCGTCGTCGCCGTCGACGCCGTCGCCGTCGCCGTTGTCGCCGTCGACGTCGGGGGTCGAGCAGGCCGATCCGGGGCAGTCGGCGACTGGTGGGCTCACGCCGGCCGGCGATGCCGGCGGGCCGGAGGGCACGAGCGAGGAGGAATAGGGATGCGTCGTTGGCCGGTGCTGGACCAGATCGGGGGACCCGACCGCAGCGGCCGGGGCGCCGCGGTCAAGTCGCGGGCCTCGGCGCAGCTGCAGGCGCGCATCGCCTCGGCCGACCGGGTCGTGAAGTCGGTCTGCCCGTACTGCGCCGTCGGGTGCGGCCAGAACGTCTTCGTCAAGGACGAGCAGGTCGTGCAGATCGAGGGCGACCCCGACTCACCGGTGAGCCGCGGCCGGCTGTGCCCGAAAGGTTCCGACAGCCTGCAGCTGACGACGGGGGAGGCGCGCCGCTACCAGTGCCTGTACCGTCGGCCGCACGCCGCCGACTGGGAGGTGATCGACCTCGACACGGCGATGGACATGGTCGCCGACCGGGTGATCGCCACCCGGCGCGCCACGTGGCAGTGGGAGCAGGACGGGGCGCGCACGAGGCGAACGCTGGGCATCGCCAGCCTCGGGGGGGCGACGCTCGACAACGAAGAGAACTACCTCATGAAGAAGCTGTACACCGCGCTCGGCGCGATCCAGATCGAGAACCAGGCCCGCATATGACACTCCTCCACCGTCCCCGGTCTGGGGACCTCGTTCGGTAGAGGCGGCGCGACCACCTTCCAGCAGGACCTGCAGAACTCCGACTGCATCCTCGTCGAAGGCTCGAACATGGCCGAGTGCCATCCGGTCGGCTTCCAGTGGGTGATGGAGGCCAAGGCGCGCGGCGCGACGCTGATCCACGTCGACCCTCGCTACACGCGAACGAGCGCGGTTGCGGACATCCACGTGCCGATCCGCGTGGGTACCGACATCGCCTTTCTCGGCGGGCTCGTCAACTACGTCATCTCCAACGAGCGCTACTTCCGCGAGTACGTGCAGGCCTACACCAACGGGCCGACGATCGTGGGCGCGGGCTTTCGCGACACCGAGGACCTCGACGGCCTGTTCTCCGGCCTCGACGCCGAGAAGCGCAGCTACGACCAGGACAGCTGGCAGTACGAGAGCGCCGAGACGGGGGCCGCGTCGGGCGATCGGGACGAGGAGCACTCCGAGCGTGCCGGCGAAGCGGCCGGCGGCCAGCCCTCCGTCGCCCGCTCCGGGCGCGGCGAGTCGCACGGCTCGGGCGGCGCTGCGGTGCCCCCGAACCCCGAGCGTGACGAGACGATGCAGCACCCGCGGTGCGTCTTCCAGATCGTGAAGCGGCATTTCGCCCGTTACACACCCGAGATGGTCGAGCAGGTCTGCGGCATCCCGCGTGAGCTGTTCCTCACGGTGGCCGAGAAGATCGCTGCCAACTCGGGCAGGGAGCGCACCACGGCGATCTGCTATGCGGTCGGCTGGACCCAGCACACTGTCGGTGCTCAGTACATCCGCGCCGCGGCGATGCTGCAGTTGTTGCTCGGCAACATCGGGCGGCCGGGCGGCGGGATCCTCGCCCTCCGCGGGCATTCCTCGATCCAGGGCTCGACGGACATCCCGACGCTGTACAACCTGCTTCCCGGCTACATCCCGATGCCGCACGCACACCAAGACGAGGACCTCGACCAATTCTGCGAGGCGACCTCGACCGAGAAGGGCTACTGGGCCGAGATGAGGTCCTACGTCGTGAGCCTGCTGAAAGCGTGGTGGGGTCCGGCGGCGACGGCCGAGAACGACTTCTGCTTCGATTACCTGCCGCGCCTCACCGGCAGCCATTCCACCTACGAGACGGTGATGGCCCAGATCGACGGCACGTGCAAGGGCTACTTTCTCGTCGGGGAGAACCCGGCGGTCGGCTCGTCCAACGCCAAGATGCAGCGGCTCGGGATGGCCAACCTCGACTGGCTCGTCGTACGCGACTTCTCGCTCATCGAGAGCGCCACGTGGTGGAAGGACGGTCCGGAGATCGAGACGGGTGAGCTCTCGACCGAGACCATCGCGACGGAGGTGTTCTTCTTTCCGGCCGCGGCCCATACCGAGAAGAACGGCAGCTTCACCAACACCCAGCGGATGCTGCAGTGGCACCACGCCGCCGTCGAGCCGGGCGGCGATGCCCGCAGCGACCTGTGGTTCTATTACCACCTCGGGCGCATCATCCGAGAGAAGCTCGCCGGCTCCACCGACGAGATGGATCGCCCCGTGCTCGAGCTCACCTGGGACTACCCGACGGAGGGCTCGACAGCCGAGCCGAACGCGGACGCTGTGCTCGCCGAGGTCAACGGCTGGGACGCAACCGGACAGCCGCTTTCTTCCTACCAGCAGCTGCACGACGACGGCTCGACCGCTTGCGGCTGCTGGATCTACTGCGGCGTGTACGCCGACGGTGTCAACCAGGCGGCCCGGCGTAAGCCCGGGCGGGAGCAGTCCTGGGTCGCGCCCGAGTGGGGATGGGCCTGGCCGGCGAACCGGCGCATCATCTACAACCGGGCGAGCGCCGATCCCGAGGGCAAGCCGTGGAGCGAGCGCAAGGCCTATATCTGGTGGGACGTCGACGAGGGCTGCTGGACGGGCCACGACGTCCCCGACTTCCCGCTCTCCACGTCGCCGTCGTACCGGCCGCCGGCGGGGGCCAAGGGCGCCGACGCGTTGTCGGGGATCGACCCGTTCGTGATGCAGGGCGACGGCAAGGGCTGGCTCTATGCCCCAGCCGGCCTGCAGGACGGGCCGCTCCCCGCGCACTACGAGCCGCAGGACTCGCCCTTTCCGAACCTGCTCTACGGCACGCAGCGCAACCCCGTACGTCAGGTGTTCGCCGGCAAGCGCAACCGCTACCACCCCGATCCGAGCGCCCCCGGATCGGACGTGTTCCCCTACCTGGCGACGACCTACCGGCTCACCGAGCATCACACCGCCGGCGGGATGAGCCGCTGGCTGCCCTACCTCTCCGAGCTGCAGCCGGAGATGTTCTGCGAGGTGTCGCCCGAGCTTGCCGCCGAGCGCGGCCTGCAGCACCTCGGGTGGGCGACGATCGTCACGGCACGCAACGCGATCGAGGCGCGCGTGCTCGTCACCGAGCGCATCCCGCCATTGCGCTTCGACGGGCGGACGGTGCACCAGATCGGCCTGCCGTACCACTGGGGACCCAACGGCTACAGCACGGGCGACGCGGCGAACGAGCTGTGCTCGATCTCGCTCGACCCGAACGTGCACATCCAGGACGACAAGGCGTTCAGCGTCGACATCCGCCCCGGGCGCCGTCCGCGCGGCCCCGAGCGCGTCGCCCTCGTCGAGGACTACGTCCGGCGGGCGGGAATCACCCCCGGCACCGGCATGGAGGTGATCGGTGGCCGTTGAGCTCAAGTCCCGCCTGCCGTCGCTGCTCGAGGACGCCGACCCGGCGACCGCCAGCGGCTACCGCGATCACCCGCCGCGAATGGGCTTCTTCACCGACACGAGCGTGTGCATCGGCTGCAAGGCGTGCGAGGTCGCCTGCAAGGAGTGGAACCACGTCCCCGAGGACGGCCTCGAGCTGACCGGCATGTCCTACGACAACACCGTCGGTCTGGGGGCCGACACCTGGCGCCATGTCGCTTTCATCGAGCAACCGCAGCGACCCGCCCGCCAGCTCACCGCGGCGGCGCTGAGCGGCGGTGCGGGCGGTGGCGCCGGCGACGCGGCGTCGGCCGTCCCAGGCGACGGGGCACCCGCCGCAGCGCCGACCGCTCCCGCCGAGGGCCAGGCCGGGATCCGCTGGCTGATGGCCTCCGACGTCTGCAAGCACTGCACCCATGCCGCCTGCCTCGACGTGTGCCCGACGGGCGCGCTGTTCCGAACGGAGTTCGGCACGGTCGTCGTCCAGCACGACATCTGCAACGGCTGCGGGTACTGCGTCCCGGCCTGCCCCTACGGCGTGATCGACCGGCGGCAGGGCGACGGCCGCGCCTGGAAGTGCACGATGTGCTACGACCGCATCTCCGTCGGCGTCGAGCCGGCCTGCGCCAAGACGTGCCCGACGGACTCGATCCAGTTCGGCGTGCTCGACGAGCTGCGAGAGCGCGCTGACCGCCGCCTTGCCCAGCGGCACGCCGCCGGGGTGAGCGACGCCCGGCTCTACGGCCGCGAGCCGGACAACGGCGTCGGCGGCGACGGTGCCTTCTTCCTGCTCCTCGACGAGCCCGAGGTCTACGGCCTGCCGCCCGATCCCGTTGTGACGACGCGGGACCTGCCCGAGATGTGGGCACGTGTCGGCCTGGCGGGGCTGGCACTCGTCGGCGGGATCGCCGCCAGCTTCCTCGCCGCGCGCCGCCCGGGGAGCGGGCGATGAGCAGGAGCGAGGTCACCACCGAGGGGCTGCGCGGCGTCCGCCCCGGGCGCGAGGCGACGATCGGCGTGAACACCGGCCCGAGTGGGACGCGACAGCCCCGCGGGAGCTCCCGCGCTCGCCGCAGCGGGGAGCGGCCGATGGTGCCCGACGCCGAGTTCTCCTCGTACTACGGGCTCCCCGTGATCAAGAAGCCCGTCTGGGAGGCGCCGGCGATCCCGGGCTACCTCTTCCTCGGGGGTCTCGCCGGCGCCGGATCGGTGATCGCCGCGGGCGCGCAGCTGAGCGCCCGCCCGGCACTCGCCAGGGGGCTCAAGCACGGCGCCGCCGTCGCCATCGGTCTGTCCCTCGGAGCGCTCGTGCACGACCTGGGTCGGCGGGAGCGGTTCGCGTACATGCTGCGAACGTTCAAGCCGACCTCGCCGATGAGCGTCGGCTCCTGGCTGCTCGCAGCGTACGGGCCGTGCGCCATGGCGGCGTCGCTGAGCGAGGGGACCGGCCTCGCCGAGCCGATCGGCACGCTGGCGACGATCGGCGCGGCAGCGATCGGGCCCCTCGTCGCCTCGTACACGGCCGCGCTGATCGCCGACACGGCGGTTCCCGCCTGGCACGAGGGCCATCGCGAGATGCCGTTCACCTTCGTCGCGTCGGCAGCGAGCGCGGCGGGGGGGCTCGGCCTGGTCGCCGCGCCGCTCGACGAGGCGGGCCCGGCGCGCGTCGCCGGCGTGGCGGGCGGGCTGCTCGAGCTGGCCGCGGCGCAGACGATGGAGCGCAACATGGGCCTGGCCAAGGACGCGTACCGCGAGGGAAAGGCCAAGCGGTACCGCCTGCTCGCCCGGCTCTTCACCCTCACCGGCGCGCTCGGCGCGATCGCCGGGCGCCGGAGCCGCGTCCTCAGTGCGCTCTCGGGGGCGGCGCTGATGGTGGGGTCGGCCTGCGAGCGCTTCGCCATCTTCGAGGCGGGGCTCAACTCGGCCGAGGATCCGCGGTACACCGTCGTGCCGCAGCGCCAGCGCCTCGACGCCAGCAACGGCGTGCCGACGCCGGCCCGCCCGCGCTGACCGGCGTCCCTGTCCCGCCGGGCCTCGCGTCTCGGCGCGGATCGGGTCTTCGAATCGCTGTCCTTCCAGCGGACGGCACTGCGCGCCCTCACCTGCCGGCAGCGCCGACTAGGGCGGCCCGATGCGGGGCAGATGCTCTCGAGACACAGACGCCGGCAGATCCGGCCCGAGTCACCGGCGAACCGCCGTGCCGGCGGTCGTCAAGGAGATTGAGCGATGCCTGATGCCCTGACCGTTCTCGCCGAAGACCACCGCGAGGTGCTCGAGATGCTCAACCAGCTCAGCGGCGGCGCCGGCGAGCCAGAAGGCGGATCGCGCGAGCGCAAGGCGATCGCCGAGCAGGTGGCCATCGCCGAGTCCAAGCACGAGGCGGTGGAGGAGCTCGTCTTCTGGCCTGTCGTGCGCTCGCGCCTCGAGCACGGTGAGGAGCTCGCCCGCCGAGCCCTCGAGCAGGAGGAGACTGAGAAGGAGCTGCTTCACGACCTCGACCGCATCACAGGGGAGGACGCGGAGTTCAGCTCGCTCGTCCACCGCCTGCGGGACGCTGTGCAGGACCACATCAGCTTCGAGGAGAGCCAGGTCTGGCCCAAGCTGCGGTTGGCGCTGACCGAAGCGGAGCTCGACGAGATGGGCAGGCGGATGGAAGCCGCCCGGCGAATCGCTCCGACCCGCCCGCACCCGAAGACCCCGTCCGACCCGCGCCTGCTTGCCGCGGTCGGGCCGGCAGTGGGTGCGCTGGACCGCGTCCGCGACCTTCTCACCGGCCGTGGCAAGGGCCAGCAGGGCGCGGGCCGGCGGAGAATCGTGCTGATCGGCGCCGCCATCGGCCTCCCTGCGCTCGCGCTGGCCGTCCGGGCGCTGTTGCGATCCCGTGGCGAGGCCGATCGCACAGGCCCGCGCCACCTCGGGGGCGAAGCGCTCGGCACCGCCGCCAAGGCCGCCACGGGACTGAAGGCGGCGCGCACGATCGCCGAGCACGGCGGCGAGGCGCTCGGCACGGCCGCCAAGGCCGCCACGGGACTGAAGGCGGCGCGCACGATCGCCGAGCACGGCGGCGAGGCGCTCGGCACGGCCGCCAAGGCCGCCACGGGGTTGAAGGCGGCGCGCACGATCGCCGAGCACGGGGGCGAGGCGCTCGGCACGGCCGCCACGGGACTGAAGGCGGCGCGCGCTGTGGCGACGTCGCCGGTGGCTCGGCTGGCGGGCGCGGTGGCGACCGAACGCGCCGGCGACCTGCTGGAAGAGCTTGACCCGAGTGTGCTCGCCAAGATCGGGGCGAGCGTGCTGCACCGTGCCGGTCGAGAGCTGCGCCCCGACGAGGGTCGTGGTCCGCACCGCCACCGTGAGGACGCCGAGCGCGGTGCGCTCGGCGAGCTGCTGCACGCCGCCGTGCTGGCACGGGGTACGGCGGCCGTGGCCACCCGGCTCGCAGCGATGCTGCGCGACGACTGAGACCGACGATGCACGGATGGCGGCGGCCGCTCTGGCCGCCCGGCCGAGGCGCGACACTGTTGGCATGCGACCGACAGCAGTGCACCACGTCTCGATCAACGTAAGCGACGCGACGGTGGCGCTCGAGTTCTACACCTCGGTGCTCGGGCTCACCCAGCGCAGCGATCGTCCCGATTTCAGCTTCGACGGGGCGTGGCTGGACGCCGGCGCGCAGCAGGTGCACCTCATCGCGGGCGACGTGCCGCCCAACTGCGGCCAGCACTTCGCGCTCGCCGTGGAGGATCTCGACGCGACGGTGACCGAGCTGCGCGGCAAGGGGATCGATGTCACCGACCCTGTCGCCGTCGGAGGCGGGCTGCAGTCCTTCCTCGATGACCCGTCGGGCAACCGCGTCGAGCTGCAGCAACCCCCGCGCTGAGCGCTCCACCGCCCCGGGCAGCGGATCCGGCCGCCGGCGAGTGCTGTCGGCAGCAGGCCGGCGCGGCCGAGCGGGTCAGGCCGAGCGGACCAGCTCGTCGCCCTGCTTGCGCAGCTCGCTGAGCGAGGCGACGCCGAGCAGGCGCATCGTGCGCACGAGATCGCGCGCCAAGATCTCCACGGCGTGTGCCGCGCCGGCCTCGCCGGCAGCGGCGAGGCCGTAGAGGTAGGGACGCCCGACCATGCACAGGTCCGCGCCGAGGGCGAGCGCGATCGCCATGTCGGAGCCGCTGCGGATCCCCGAGTCCACGAGGATCGGCACGGTCTCGCCGACCGCCTCGCGTACGGGGCGGATCTGCTCGAGCGGCGGAACGCACCGGTCGAGTTGGCGCCCGCCGTGGTTGGACAGGTGGACAGCGTCCACGCCGACCTCGACGGCTCGGCGCGCGTCGGCCGGACCGACCGGTCCTTTGATGATGAGGGTGCGCGGCCAGCGGCGGCGGACCTCGGCGAGGTAGTCGAAGGTCAGCGAGGGGTCGTAGAGCGCGACGATCTCGGGCACGGTGCCGAGCTCGGGCGGCGCGTTGACGAAACGAAAGGCTGGGTTGGCGACCGCGTTGACCCAGTACCGGACGTGGACCCCGATGTCGGCGACTGTGCGCAGGGAGAGCTGCGGCGGGATGGTCAGGCCGTTGTACAGGTCACGCGTGCGCAGGCCGGGGACGGGCGTGTCGACGGTGACCTCGATCGCCGCCGCCCCGGCAGCCTCGGCGCGCTCGAGCAGCTCCCAACCATGGCGGCGTTCCTGCAGCACGTAGAGCTGGAACCAGAACTGGTCGTGCCCGACGGTAGCCATCTCCGCTGGCGTGGTCGTCCCGACGGTGGAGACGGCGTAGGGGATGTGGCGGGCGCGGGCCACCCTGGCGACGGCCAGCTCGCCCGCGGGGTGCATCATCCGCGTAAAGCCCGTCGGGCACAGCCCGAGGGGCATCGAGAGCTCTTTGCCGAACAGCTCGGTCCTCGTGTCGACGGTGGCGACGTCGACGAGGACGCGGGGGTGGAACTCGTAGGCGTCGAACGCCGCCCGGTTCGCCGCGAGGGTGACCTCGGCCTCGCAACCGCTGTCGACGTAGTCGAAAACCGCCTTGGGCAGCCGGCGCCGGGCCTCGCGCCGCAGGCCCTCGATGTCGTATGTGCGGGCGACGACGCGCTTGTCGTAGTCCAGCTCGGGCCGGCGCAGGCGGATGAGCTCGAAGACCTCGCGTGGCTTCATGACTGCCCCCCGGGCGACGTGACGGTCACAGCGTCGTGGCGACGATCCAGGGGGCGAACTCCTCGTCGCCGAACCCGAGCTCCTCGCTCTTGGTCGCCTTGCCCGACGCCGTGGCGAGCACCGCCTCGAAGATCTCCGTGCCCATCTCGCCGACCGTGCGCTCGCCGTCGGCGATCAGCCCGCAGTTGAGGTCCATGTCCTCGGTCATGTGGCGGTAGACCTCGCTGTTGGTCGCCAGCTTGAGCGAGGGCGTCGGCTTGCAGCCGAACACCGAGCCGCGCCCGGTCGTGAAGCACATCACGTTGGCGCCGCCGGCGACCAGGCCGGTGGCGTTGACCGGGTCGTAGCCGGGGGTGTCCATGAACACCAGGCCCTTGGCCGTGACCGGCTCGGCGTACTCGACGACCTCGACGAGGTTGGTCGAGCCGCCCTTGGCCACTGCGCCGAGCGACTTCTCGAGGATCGTCGTCAGGCCGCCCGCCTTGTTGCCCGGGGATGGGTTGTTGTCGATCGACGAGCCGTCGCGCTCGACGTGCTCCTCCCACCACCGGATGCGGGCGAGCAGCTTCGCGGCGACCTCCTCGGAGACGGCGCGGCGGGTCAGCAGCTGCTCGGCGCCGTAGATCTCGGGCGTCTCGCCGAAGACCGCCGCGCCACCGTGGCGGATGAGCATGTCCGCCGCCGCGCCGAGGGCCGGGTTGGCGGTGATGCCGGAGTAGCCGTCGGAGCCGCCGCACTCCATGCCGAGCACGAGCGCGCTCGCCGGTGCCGGGCGGCGTTGCAGGCCCTGCAGCTTGGCGGCCATCTCGCGTACCCGTTCCTCGCCCTCGGCGACGGTCTTGCGCGTCCCGCCGAGGTCCTGGATCGTCATCGACGAGATCAGAGTGTCGGCCGGGAGGGAGAACTGCTCGACGAGCGCGTCCACCTGGTTGACCTCGCAACCGAGGCCGATGACGAGCACGCCGCCGATGTTGGGGTGCGCGGCGTAGCCGCTCAAGGTGCGGCGGAAGAGTTCGAAGCCGTAGTTGCCCGGGCCTGCCGACCCGCAGCCGCCGGTGTGGGTGAGGGCGATCACGCCGTCGAGCGAGCCCTCGGTCAGGTCGGCGCAGCGGCTCACGATCAGCTTGGAGACCGTCGCCGAGCAGTTCACCGAAGGGAGGATCGCGATGTAGTTGCGCGTGCCGACGCGGCCGTCGGCGCGGTGGTAGCCGAGGAACCTCGCCGGCTCGGCGACGTAGTCGGTGGGCACCACGTCGACGCCGACGTCGTAGTCCCGCGCGAGCTGACGGAACTGCAGGTTGTGGCTGTGCACGTGGTCGCCCGCGGCGATCGGGACGCTGGCCAGCCCGATCACCTGCCCGTACTTGAGCACGGGCTGTCCCGGAGCGAGATCGACGAGCGCGATCTTGTGCCCGCGCGGGATCGCCTGGCGGGCCGGTCGTCCGTCCGCCGTGGCGTCGCCTGGTGCGAGGTCCTGCAGCGTGACGGCGACGGAGTCGGCAGGGTTGAGTCGAATCGTGGAGGGAATGCGACAAGCCTAGCGCCACCCCGCCCGTCGGCGGGACGCCGGCGAGCCCCCGACGCTCCTCGCAAGCGCGAGGAGTTTGCTCAGGTCGAGCCGTCAATCACGCGTCGCGCTGAGGGGCGAGCCCGCTTGACACCTGGAGGCCCGACCCCTACCGTTCGCAGACGGCGGGGTGCGATCACCCGGAACGAGCGTCACGACCCGGCCCGGCACGCGCGCCATAGGGACTCTGGAAGAATCGGGTTGCCCTCCAATCACCCCTGCGGCGAGGTGCGTGGTTCGGCTTCTCTCAGTGTTCGTGCAGTCGACCGCTCGTGGCGTGCGGGGCGGCGATGTCGGTCATCGTGGCACGTTCGTCCGATCGCCCGTCCCGGGTCGTCAACTGTCGGCAACGAGGGGGACCGATGGAGCAGCCGTACGAGAGACGCAGATTGGGCTCGACCTCGCTCGTCGTGAGCCGGGTGTGCCTCGGGAGCGCGGGGTGGGGCGACGGCGAGCACCCGACGCGAGCCGAGTCCGTCGAGACCGCCGTGCGCATCTTGCAGGGTCCGTACAATTTTGCCGACACGTCCAACAATTACGGATCCGGCGAGGCCGAGAAGCGGTGGGGACTGGCGATCGCGGAGCTCGGTGGTCTTCCCGATGACTTCGTGCTGGAGACCAAGCTCGACCGCGACATGAAGACCGACGACTTCTCCTGGCACCGGATGCACGACTCGCTCGAGGAGAGCCTCGAGCGACTTGGCCTGAGCAGCTTTCCGATGCTCTACCTCCACGATCCGGAGCACACGACGTTCGAGTACGCGATGTCGCCGCATGGTCCGGTCGAGGCACTGCTGGACATGAAGGCTCGAGGCGTCGTTCGTCACGTCGGCATCTCCGGTGGGCCGGTCGACATGCTCATCCAGTACCTCGACACCGGCCTCTTCGAGGCCGTGATCACGCACAACCGGTACACCCTGGTCGACCGGTCGGCGTCGCGCCTGCTCGACCGCGCTCGTTCGCTCGGGGTCGGCGTCCTCAATGCAGCACCCTTCGGCGGTGGACTGCTGGCCCGGTATCCGATCGCGAGTGGCGAGTACAACTACGAGCCGGCGTCGGAGCCGGTTCGCGCCGCCGCCGAGGCGATCGGCAGGACCTGCCACGAGGCTGGCATTCCGGTCGCTGCGGCCGCGCTGCAGTGGAGCCTGCGTGAGCCACGAATCGACGCCACGATCGTCGGACCACGCACGGCGGCGGAGGTCGACGCAGTGGCTGAATTGGCGTCGACGCCGATCGACGCCGATCTGTGGAAGGCGCTCGAGGCGCTCGCGCCCGGTCCCGAGCACTGGATCGATCCGCCCCCCGCCGCGCCGTGAGGGCCTGTGGTCGGTGAGCGTGCCTCGGTTCGTCGCGGTCGGGGGTGTCCCGGCCCGGCGACGTGACCTCTCAGGTGCTCGAACCTCAGATGCTCGAGCCGCCGTCGACGGGCAGCACCGCGCCGTGCAGGAATCCGGCGTGTGGGCCGAAGAGGAACTCGACGAGCGCGGCGAGCTCTTCGAGGTCGCCGAAGCGCCCGGCCGGGATCCGGGCGAGCAGCTGCCGGCGCGTGTCGGGATCCTCGAGGTAGGGCGCCGCCATCCGGGTGGGGAAGTAGCCCGGGCAGATCGCGACGACCGTGACGCCGCTCCCGCCCAGCTCGAGGGCGAAGGTCCTGGCCATGCTCACCACGGCTGCCTTGCTGGCGTTGTAGTCGAGGAAGTCCCGTTCGGGGCGCAGCGCGTTGTTCGAGGCGTTGAACACGATCGTCGCCGGGCGATCGAAAACACGCAGCGCTGCCTTGGCGACGAGGAAGGCGCCGATCACGTTCACCTCCAGCACGCGCCGGAAGAAACCGGGGTCGAGCTCGGCTCCTGCAACCCCCGCCCCGTCGATCCCGGCATTGACGAACACGCCGTCGAGCCCTCCGAGGCGTGCCACGCAGTCGGCGAGCGCAGCGGCGACGGCGTCCTCGTCGCTCACGTCGCAGGCGGCACCCGCGAGGGCGGGATGGGCGGCGAGGGCGGCGTCGACCGTCTCGTTGCGTGAGCCGAGGACGAAGACGGCGGCGCCGCCGGCGGCGAGGCGGCCGGCGCAGGCCAGGCCGATGCCGCTCGTTCCGCCGGAGACGAGGATGCGCCGCCCGGCGGCGGGCCCCGGCACGCCGGCGAGCCGACGACCGCCGGCGGCAACGGCTTCGCCGGCGGCAACGGGCCCCCCGGTCAGGGCGGCGTCGGTCATCCCCCCACCACGAGATCGGCACGATGCTTGCGCAGCTCGGCGATCGTGGTGACGCCGAGCAGGCGCATCGTGCGGCGCAGGCCCTCGGCGATCAGGTCGATCGCACGCTCCACGCCGTCCTGCCCGGCAGCGGCGAGTCCGTAGAGATAGGGCCGACCGATCAGGCACACGTCGGCTCCGAGGGCGAGGGCGATCGCCACGTCCGAGCCGCTGCGCACCCCGGAGTCGACGAGCAGCGGGACGCTCTCACCGACAGCGCGCCGCACCTCGGGCAGCAACGCGAGTGGGCTCACGCAGCGGTCGAGCTGGCGGCCGCCGTGGTTGGAGAGGTGCAGCGCGTCGGCGCCGGCCTCGACGGCGCGCACGGCGTCGGCCGGCCCGATCGGACCCTTCACGATCAGGGCGCGCGGCCAGCGGGCGCGCAGGCTCGCCAGGACGTCCCAGTCGAGGCCCGGGTCGAACTGCGTGCTGATCCGCTCGACGGTGCCGCGGGCATGCTCGAGGTTGGCGAAACGGAAGGGAGCCGCGGTGAGCATCTCGGACCAGTAGCCGACGTGGGCGAGGATGTCGGCGACGGTGCGCAGGCTCAGCTGAGGCGGGATGGTGAGGCCGTTGCGCAGGTCGCGGGTGCGCAGCCCGCCCGTCGGCGTGTCCACCGTGAGCTCGAGCGCCGACATCCCTGCTTCGGCGGCTCGATCGACGAGGCCGAACGAGACGGCGCGGTCACAGAAGACGTACAGCTGCAGCCACAGTTGGTCGTGACCCGTGGCGACGAGGTCCTCGATCGAGGTGGTGCCCACCGTGGAGAGCGCGTACGGCACCTGGCGCGACGCCGCGGCGCGCGCCGCGGCGCGCTCGCCGTCGGCGTGCATCATGCGCGTGTAGCCGGTCGGCGCCAGGCCGAGGGGGACCGGCAGCGTCTTGCCGAACAAGGTGGTCGCCGTGTCCACGCGGCCGACGTCGACGAGCACGCGGGGCCGCAGCTCGTACCCGGCGTACGCGGCTCGGTTGGCACGCAACGTGCGCTCCTCCTCGCAGCCGCCTTCGACGTAGTCGAGCACGGCGCGGGGCAGCCGCCGGGCGGCCGCGCTGCGCAGCGCCTCGAGGTCGTAGGCGCGGGCGAGGACGCGGCGGCGACGGTCGAGCTCGGGCCGTCGCAGCCGCACGAGGCTGAGCACCTCCGACGGCTTCATCGTGGCGCAGCTCCGGTTGCGTTGCGGCGGGGGGGCGCCAGGCCGGCGAAGGTGTCGGCGAGGAGGTCCTCGCCGGCGAGCGGCTCGCTGCCGGCCACCGCGGCCAGGGCGAGCCCGAGCATCTGCACGGGCTGGGGGCGGGCGACGGCGCGCACGTCGGTGACGAGCGTCGGGCAGCAGAACAGCGCCAGGCGGACGAGCTCGCGCCAGTCGTCGGGCAGCAGGCGGCGCGCGGCGAGCTCGCCGAGCAGCGGGCGCCAGACGAGGTCGGCCACGCTGTGGAGCACCTCCATGCGGAGCGGCGAGAGGGTGGCGTCGTGCTCGAGCTCGACCCGTTCGCCGCGAATCGACCATTCGACGTGCAGCTCGCGGTCCGCTTCGGCGGGGTGGTAGAGCCAGAACGGGTGGGCGAGCGCGTTGTGGAAGGTTGCCTTCACGGGCGCGAGGAGCGCCGGGAGGTCGTCCCCGGCGAAGGCGGCGTCGAACAGGCGCAGCCGCGCCGGGCCGGCGCGCCAGTCGCCGATCACCCACACGTTGCCCTGGTGGTCGTCGCCGTGCGCCGTGGTCACCGCTTCGGCGGCGAGCCGCGCCGGCTCGAGCCGGACGGCGGCCGCTGAGGCGAGCTCGCCGAGCGTGTGCCGGTACTCGACGCCGTTCACCCGCCAGCGGCAACGGGCGAGGCGGGCGAAGCCGGGATCGGCGGCGTAGAAGCGGGCCCAACGCCCGCCGGGGAACGCCCCTCCCGCGGTGAGCCGATGGTGGAACAGCTGGTGGATCGCGGCCTGCGCGGAGGCGGGCGTCGGGGCGGCGAGGCGCGCCACGGCGACCTCGCCGCTGACGCGGTCGAGCTCGCGGCGCGCTGCGGCGAGGGCCGGAGGCAGCGTCGCGGCGCGACCCGCGGCGCGCTCGAGCTCGAGGCAGATGTCGGCAAGGCGCGGCTCCTGCCGCAGCTCGTAGAGGGCGATCTGGTTGCCCGGTTCGGTGCACGCCGCCAGCGGCTCCTCGACCGGCAGCCCGGCGGTAGCGAGCAGCCGGGCCCGGTAGTACTCCGCGACGTTGCCCTCCTCACCCTCCTCCTGGTGGTACTTGAAGAAACGCTCCCCGCCGCCGGCGATGCGGACCCGACCGCTCACCGAGTTCAGGCTGTACTCGTCGAGGGTGAACTCGACGCCCGCGACCTCGAGCGAGAAGCGTCCCTCGAGCAGCTCGGCCGTCAGCGCGGCGGCCTCCTCGCGCCGTCCGTCGCGCAGCAGGGCGGCGACGCGAGCCGCCGTGCCGCGCGCAGCGGTGCTCGCCGCGGCGTCCCGGGCCGCCGTGCGCTTCGCAGCGCCGGGGCTTCGGTGGCTCACCGCAGCGCGCCGGCCGCGGCGCTCACGGCCCCCACCAGCCGGCCGGAGGTGACCAGCTGCTCGGCCGCCGCCAGCTCGGGGGAGAGGAAGCGGTCCGGACCCGGGCCGGCGACCTCGGCGCGCAGCGCCCGCACCGCCGCGGCCGTCCCCGCCGAGGGGCGCAACGGGGCGCGCAGGTCGAGCGCCCGCGCCGCCGCCGTGAGCTCGACGGCGAGCACCCGGGCGAGGTTGGCAAGGCTCGTGCGCAGCTTGCGCCCCGCCCCCCAGCCCATCGAGACGTGGTCCTCCTGCATTGCCGAGCTCGGGATGGAGTCGACGCTGGCGGGCGTGGCCAGCCGCTTGCACTCCGAGACCATCGCCGCCTGGGCGTACTGGGCGATCATCAGCCCGGAGTCCACCCCGGGATCCTCGGCGAGGAAGGCCGGCAGCCCGTGGCTGCGCGCCGGGTCGAGAAGGCGGTCGGTGCGGCGCTCGGAGATCGAGGCGAGGTCGGCGACGGCGATGGCGAGGAAATCGAGCACATAGCCGAGCGGCGCCCCGTGGAAGTTGCCGTTGGAGCTGACCCGGCCGTCGGCGAGCACGACCGGGTTGTCGATGCAGGCGGAGAGCTCCCGATCGGCGACGAGGGTGGCGTGCGCCAGCGTGTCGCGCACCGCGCCGGTGACCTGCGGGGCGCAACGCAACGAGTACGCGTCCTGCACGCGTGCGTCCCCGTCACGGTGCGACGCGACGATCTGCGAGCCGGCGAGCACGGCGAGCATGTTCGCCGCGCTGGCCGCCTGGCCGGGGTGCGGCCGGAGCGGCAGGTGCAGCTCGGGCAGGAACACCTGGTCGGTGCCGAGCAGGGCCTCGACGCTCATCGCGGCGACGACGTCGCTCACCCGGCACAGTCAGGCGAGATCCGTGCACGCCAGGGCGAGCATGCCGAGCATGCCGTCGGTCCCGTTGATCAGCGCCAGGCCCTCCTTGGCCTCGAGGCGCAACGGCTCGATCTCCGCCCCGGCCAAGGCCTCTGCCGCCGGCAGGCGCGCGCCGCCGAGCAGCTCGACGTCCCCCTCGCCGAGCATGGCGAGCGCGCAGTGAGCGAGAGGAGCGAGGTCGCCGCTGCAGCCGAGCGAGCCGTGCTCGGGGACGAGCGGGGTGATGCCGGCGTTGAGCAGCGCCGCGAGCGTCGTGGCGACCACGGGTCGCACCCCGGTGCGACCCGAGCACAGCGTCTTCAGCCGCAGCAGCATGAGGGCGCGCACCACCTCGCGCTCCACCGGCGGACCCATTCCGGCGGCGTGCGAGCGCACGACGTTGGTCTGCAGCTGCGAGCGCAGCTCGACCGGGATGTGGCGCGTGGCGAGCGCCCCGAAGCCGGTGGAGACGCCGTAGGTCGGCTCCGGGGCAGCGCCGAGCCGGTCGACGACGCGCCGTGCGGCGGCGAGCAGCTCGAGCCCCCTGTCGGAGAGCTCGACGGGCGCACCGTTGCGTGCCACGGCGACCACCTCGCCGATGCCGAGGCCCTCGCCGGTGATCACGACCCTCTCCGGGCCTCGCCGAGTGCGACGGTCCGGCACCGCTTCCTCGGGGAGGAGGGGCTCGGGCGCCTCGGGGCGCGCCGGCGCGCCGGCGAGCGCCGGCGCCTCGTCGCTCACTGCTCGAGCCGGATGCGCGTCGAGGCCTCGTGGGCGGGAAAGCCCTCGTGGCGGCTGAAAGCCACGATCGATGGAGCCATCCGCTCGAGGGCGCGCCGGTCCGCCCGCGCCACGGCAGTGCGCTTGCGGAAGGCGTCGGCGGTGACGCCACCGCTCACCTTGGCAAAGCCGCTCGTCGGCAGCGACGCCGGGCAACCGATCACGAAGTTGGCAGCCGACACGGGCGTCCACTGACCGATGAGGATCTCGCCGGCGTGGTGCAAGCGGTCGAGCACACCGTCCTCGTCGCGCACGGCGAGCATCATGTGCTCGGGGGCGAAGGCGTTGGCGACCTCCGCTCCCTCGGCCATGTCGGCGACGAGCACCGCCCCGCCGTTGACGCCGAGCGCCCGTGCCGCGTACTGCCGCCGTGGCTCGGGCAGCTCGGCGAGCTGCTTGGCGACCTCGACCTGTGCCGAGGCGAGCAGCGAGGCGGAGTCGGTGACGAGCAGGCTCGTCGAGTCCGGCCCGTGCTCGGCCTCGTTGATCAGGTCGGCAGCGAGCAGTCGCGGGTCGGCGCTGTCGTCGGCGAGCACGAGGCTCTCGCTCGGCCCGAGCACCATCGTCGTGACGGTGCCATAGCGCTGCACCTCGACCTGCGCGCAGGTCACCGCCGGGCTGCCGGGGCCGAGCACCTTGCGAACCTTGGGGATCGTCTCGGTGCCGAAGGCGAGGGCGGCGATCCCGGCCGGGCCGTTCGCACGGAAGACGTCGCGGATGCCGAGCTCGTCGGCGACGACGAGCACCGCCGGGTCGACCTCGCCTGCCGAGCCGGGCACGGGGGGGACGACGACCGCGATCGTCGGCACGCCGGCGACGACCGCGGGGGTACCGATCTGGACGAGCACGGAGGGGTACGAAGCCTTGCCGCTCGGGACGAACAACCCGGCGCTCTCGATCGCGCTCACCTTCTCCCCGACGGTGAGCCCCGGCTCGCTCTCGAAGCTCCAATCGCCGCGGGCGACGATCTGCTCGTTGAAGCGCCGGACGTGGTCGATCCCGTCGCGGATCGCCCCGAGCACGTCGTCGGGCACTGCGGCGCGAGCGGCCTGCCGCTCCTCCTCGCTCACGCGCAGCGCCGTGGGGTCGACCCGGCAGCCGTCGAAGCGCTCGAGGGCAGCGGCGACCGCGGCATCGCCGTGGTCGCGCACGTCCTCGATCACCTCGACGATGCTCGCCCGCAGGTCCTCGTCGAACACGCTGCCGAGGCCGCGCCCGGTGAGGCGCCCCCGCTCCTCGTGGTCGAGCTCCGACCAGGTGCCGATCAGGCGGATGGGGCCGTTGCTGGTCATGGCTGCTCCTCGTGGTAGGTCCTCGGCCGCGCTGCCGGGGCGACCGCTGCCGGGGCGACCGCTGCCGGGGCGACCGCTGCGGTGGCCGCCGGCGCGACCGCGGCAGCGATCGCGGCGCGGCCGGCGCTGCCCGTCTCGCGCCCGCCCGGCCCCGGAATGCCGGGCGCGACGACCTCGGAGAGTACGGCGCGAAGGCGCGCCATCGCCGGCGCCCAGCCCACGCTGATCCGCACCCATCCAGGCAGGCCGAGATCCTCTCCCGGGCGCACCGACAACCCGGCGCGCTCGAGGGGAGATGCCGAGCGCGGCGTGCGGCAGTCGGGCGGTGACGAAGTTGGCGCTGCTCGGGTAGTGCTCGATACCGAGCCGCTCGAGGTGCGCCTCCAGTCGCTCCCGCTCTTCCCGGACGCGGGCGGCAGTCATCGCCTGCCAGGCTGGCTCGCCCAGCGCCGCCTCCATTGCCGCGAGGGCGAGCGAGTCGACGCTGAAGGGGGCGCGGATCGTCCACAACGCCTCGGCGAGCGCGGGCGACGCCAGCGCGTAGCCGACGCGCAGGCCGGCGAGCGCGGCGTCCTTGGAGAACGTGCGCTGCACGAGCAGGTTGTCGTGGGCGGCGAGCAGGGCGAGCGAGTCGGGGCGGCACTGCGGGTCGACGAAGGCGCGATACGCCTCGTCGAGCACGACGAGGCAGTCCGTAGGCAGGGCGGCGAGGAACGGCTCGAGATCGGCGGGATCGACCGCCACCCCGGTCGGGTTGTGCGGCGTGGGCAGCCAGACGACGCTCGCTCCGGCCGCAGCCTCCGCCATGGCGCGAAGGTCGTGCGCGCCACCGGCGAGGGGGACCCTGCGCAGCTCGGCACCCGACACGAGGGTGACCGAGGCGTCGATCGAGTAGCACGGGTCTCCGGCGACCGCAACGCGACCGGGGCCGAGCAGCAGCGTGGCGACCAGCCCGCACAGCTCGTCGCTGCCGTTGGTGAGCACGACGCCGCGCCGGGTCGACCCCGAGATGACGGGCGAGCGCGAGCTGCCGCGCCGCTGTGGTCGGGATAGCGCTGCACCGAGGTGGAGGCGGCCGCGATCGCCCGGCGGACGGAGGGCGAGGCGGCAAAGGGCGACTCGTTCGACGACAGCTTTCCGGACGCCGGCCCGGCGCCCGCGGCGCGTCCGGGACGGTAGGGGGCGATGCCGGCGAGGCGGGACGCGACGATGCCGGCGAGCGGTCCGCTCGCCGGCTCGGGCGTCGGCGCGGTCCGCGTCACGGGCACACGAGCAGCTTGCCGGCCGACGGGCGCCGGGTCAGCTCGGCGAGGCGCAGCGGTGCCTCCTCGAGCAGCACGGCTTCGGTGACGAGTGGTCGGTAGCGGTCGGGATCGGCCGTCAGCTCCGCGACGGCGCCGGGCAGCTCGCCGGCGAAGCCGCTGCAGCCGACCAGGGACAGCGAGGCTTCGGCGAGGTCGGCGGGGAGCAGCTCGACGGGGTGGTGACCGAGCGCGACGAGCAGCACGCACCCGCCACGCGCCGCGGCCCGGATCGCCTCGTGCAGCGCGGCGGGCGTGCCTGCCGCGTCGACGACGAGCGGGTAGCCGCCGCCGGGCGGCGCGACGTCGCCGACACGGGCCCCGAAGGCGGAGGCGAGGAGGCGACGCTCCTCGAGCCGCTCGCGCACCGTGACCACGACTCCCGGGTGGCGGCGCTCGAGCTCCGCGTGGGCCAGGGCGCCGATCGGGCCGTAGCCGACGACGAGGGCATGCTCGAGCACGCCGCCACCCGGCGGATCGGTGGCGCGGCCGATCGCGTGCATCGCCACGGCGAGCGGCTCGGCCAGGGCGGCGATCGCCCCTTCGAGCGCCTCGGGGCGGACGACGAGCGAGGAGGCGGCGATGACGAGGTGCTCGGCGAACCCGCCGGGGAGGGCCTCGCCCACCCAGGCCAGGCGCTCGCACAGGTTGGCGGCGCGCCCGCAGCCGGCGCAGCACCCGCAGGGCACCCGCGAGTCGACCACGACCGGCGTGCCGGTGGCGAGCTCGCCGCCCGGGCAGGCTTCGACCACCCCGGCGACCTCGTGGCCGAGCGTGGCCGGCCAGGATGCGACCCACGCGCCGGTCGCCATCACGTGCAGGTCCGAGCCGCACACGCCGGCGTGCTCGACGCGCACGAGCGCCTCCCCGGCAGCCGGATCGGAAAGGTCGCGCCAGCCGACCTCGAGCCTGAGCTGCTCGTCGAGGAGGAGTGCCCTGGTCTTCACACCGCTTCCAGCTCGGGCTTGCGCCCGCCGAGTCGCGTCGAGGCACGTTCGGCGGCGGCAAGGACGCGCCGGGCGACCAGGTCCGTGCGCGGCGTGTTGCGCATCAGCAGGCTGACGCCGATCGCGCCGCAGCAGCCACGGTCGCCGAACACGGGCGCGGCGACGCAGCGGATGCCCGCGGCGGTCTGTCCCTCGTCGAGCGCGTAGCCGATGGCGCGCACGGCGGCGAGCTCCGCCGGCCGGGCGCCGGCGCCGGCAGGCTCGTCGCCGGTGCGGTAGGCCAGCTGGGCCTTGCCGACCGCGGTGCTCGCCGCCGGCAGGCGGGCGCCGAGCGAGCTGGCGAGCTTGAGCCCGGTGTCGGGCGGGTCGTGCTTGGCCAGGTAGAGCACCTCGTCGCCCTCGAGCACGGCGAAATGCGAGGTTGCGCCGAGCTCGTCGGTCAGCCACTCGAGCTCCCGCTCGACCGCACGCACCGGCGTCATCGTCCGCAGGTAGGCCGAGCCGACCTCGAAATTGCGCACGCCGAGGCAATACCGTCCGTCGTCGGTGAGCACGGCGAAGCCCGAGGTCGCCAGCGCCCGCAGCAGGCTCAGCGCGCTGCTCTTCGGCAGCGCGAGGAGGCGCGCCACCTCGGCGAGCGCCATCGGCCGCTCGCCGCGCGCGAGCAGACCGAGGATCGCCAGCGCCCGGCCCACCGAGCGGTTGCCGTGCTCGCCGGGATCGTCACGCTCGTCGGCGTGCGGCGTCTCGACGGCCGGTTCGGTGGCGGCGCTCAGTGGAGCACCTCGGCGAAGCCGGTGTTCCGCACGGCCTCGTCGTGGATCAGGCCGCGCACATGGCTGCGCATCTCGAGGAACTCCGGGGTCATCTGCTGCTCGTACCGGCGAGGTCGCTCGAGCGGCACCTCGATCAGCTCGCGCACGCGTCCCGGCTTGGCCGACATCACGAGGATCCGGTCGGCGAGGAAGATGGCCTCGTCGATGTCGTGGGTGACGAAGAGCACCGCCAGGCGGTCGCGCTCCCAGATCGAGAGCAGCAGCTCCTGCATCAAGCTCCGCGTCTGGGCGTCGAGGGCACCGAAGGGCTCGTCCATCAGCAGGATGCGCGGCCGCAGCGCGAGGGCGCGGGCGATCGCCACCCGCTGCTGCATCCCGCCGGAGAGCTGGCTCGGGTAGGCCTTGGCGAAGTCGCGCAGCCCCACCACGTCGAGGTAGCGCAGCGCCACCTCGGCGCGCTCACGGCGTGCCAGGCCGGCCAGGCCGAACTCGACGTTCTGCTGTGCCGTCTGCCAGGGATAGAGCGTGTACTGCTGGAAGACCATGCCGCGGTCGCGCCCCGGGCCGGCGAGCGGTATGCCCTCGAGGGTCATCTCGCCGGCGGTCGCCTGCTCGAGACCGGCGACGATCCGCAGCAGGGTCGACTTGCCGCACCCCGACGCGCCGACGATGGACACGAACTCGCCCTCGCCGAGGTCGAGGTCGATGCTTTCGAGCGCCTGCAAGCTCCCGCTGCGCGAGCGGAATACCTTGTCCACGCCGCGCAGGGTGAGGCGAGACCCCGCTGTCGCGGTCGTGCGCTCGGCGGACGTCATCTCAGCGGCTCCGCGGGCCGAGATAGCGGAAGGACACGGCGTAGATGCCCTTGAAGGTGAAGTCGAAGATCACGCCGAGCAAGCCGATCACGATGATGTTGAACAGGATCCCGGCGGTGTCGATGTAGCGCTGGTCCTGCTGGATGCGAAAGCCGAGACCGGAAGCGGCGCCGATCAGCTCGGCCACGACGAGGTACGTCCAGGCCCAGCCCATCGAGATGCGCAACGTGTCGACGATGCCCGGCAGCGCGGAGCGGAAGATCACCCGCCTGATGATCTTCCCGGTGGAGAAGCCGAGCGTGTAGGCCATGTCGACCAGCTGGCGAGGCGTGGTCTTGACGTTGTCCATGATCAGCAGGACTTCTTGGAAGAAGATCCCGATGAAGAGGATCGTGATCTTCTCCGAGACCGTCGCCCCGAACCAGATCAGAACCAAGGGGATGTACGCAACGGCCGGGGTGTAGCGGATGAAGTCGATCGCCGGCTCGAAGCTGGCCTCGGCGATCTTGAACGAGCCCATGAGCACGCCGACGGGAATGGCGACGACGGAGCTGACGGCGAAGCCGAGCAGGATTGCCGACACGCTCGTTCCCATGTCCGACCACAGGATCCCCTGGTCGATCTCGCTCGCGGCCGCCTGCCAGACCTGCGTCGGGGTGGGCAGGAACAGGTCGCTCACGAGATGCGGGTAGCTGAGCAGCGACCACAGACCGAACAGCGCGGCGAGCGACACGAACGCCAGAGCGACGTACGCGGGGCGCGGGATCGGCTCGTACACCCGCAACGCCCGCGGCCGGGAGCGCCGCGGCACCGGCGCCGGCGCCCACGACGGACGCTCGGGGGCCGGCGTGGGCGTGACGGACGAGCGTCCCGAGGCCGGCGCGGCGGCGAGAGCCGACCGCGCCGGCCTGGGCGTGCTCACTTGAGGAAGGAGAAGTCCGCCACGGAGCCGAGCGGGACGGGGTGGGTGATCTGGCCCATCGCCTCGAGCGTCTTGCCGATGGAGAGATAGCGGCTGGCGAGCTGGCCAGAGTGGACGAGCTGCAGGTTCTCGGCCACGGAGTACAGCTTGACGCCGGCGAGCGTGGTGGCGAGCGACGCCGGGGTCGCCCCGACGCCGGCGGCCATGATCGAGACGGCGCTCGCGTGCGTGCTCGGGCTGTTGAAGTACGAGATCGCGTCGTTCCACGCCTCGACGAGCTCGCGAGCCTCGGTGTGGTGGCCGGCCAGCCAGGACTTGTTGGCGACGAGGAAGTCGCTGATCAGCCCCGGTGCTTGCGCGCTCGAGTAGAAGACGTGGTACTTGCCGCCCGCGGTCGGGCTCGTGAGCGCCTCGGAGATGTACGGCTGGTAGGTGACGACGACCTTCTCCTTGCCGGCGATGAGCAGCGTGCCGGCGTCGGCGGCCGGCGCGTTGACCGACTTCACCGAGGAGAAGGACATGTGGTGCTGGATCAAGTAGTAGTGCAGCAGCAGGTCGCTCGTCGTGCCGAATTCGTACGCGACCGTCTGGCCCTTCAGCTGTGCGGCGTTGGAGATCGACTTCACCGACAAGATGGCATCTGCGCCCACCGAGGCGTCCTCGAGCATCAGCGGCACGCCCGGCTCGCCTTTGTCGGCGAACTGGATCGTGCGGCCGGTGTCGATGTTCGACACGTTGTTCCGCCCGGCGATGAGGGCGGAGTTGCGGTCGGCGTCCTGCTCGTAGTTGACGATGTTGACGCTCAATCCGTACTTGCTGAAATAATTCTCCTTCTGGGCGATGTACCAGGGCGCGTAGCCGATCCACGGCTCGATGCCCATCGACACGCTGGCCAGCTGGCTGCCACTCGCCGCCTGCGTGCCCGCCAGTGCGAGCGGTGCCGCCAGGGCCGCGCCCGCGGCGAGCGCGAGCGGCGCCCACCTGCTCTTCCGAGTCCTGCCCACGTTGCCCCCTTGCGTGACGGCCGTGCACATTTGTGAACGGCGTTCCGGTTACGCCCTGCGGGCGCGAGTGTGGGCGTCCCGCCGGCGCCTGTCAAGCCGCCGGCAGGGGAGTTCACACGGCCGTGACGCGGCGAGCCGACTCCACCGCGTGGCCGCGGTGGCAGCCCCGGACGCCAGGACATATTCATGACAATGCAATGTAAACGCAATCATTCCTCGTCGCGGCGCCGTTATGGTGCGCGCACCTCGCGCTGCGGGTAAGAAGACAGAGCGGCCGGGCAGACGGTGGCCGGGTGATCATGCGAATGATCAGGCCGAACGATCAGATCAGGAGAGTCAGACGATGGACTATGTCGCGTTGTTGCGGTTCCGGGATTCGATCTCGGCTGCCGATCGGGACGCCGCCCTGATGCGCCGGGCGGCCTGGCAGTATCCGAGCGGGCTGCGCCTGATCGCCGAGTACTGGGCAGCGTCGGGGCAGGTGAACGTGGTCAGCATCTTCGCCGCGGACGACTACGCACCGGTGATGGAGCTGCAGCTCGAATGGGGTGACGTCTTCGAGATCGACGTGAGCCCGGCAATCGCGGCCGCGCAGGGCCTCGAGATCGGCCAGTCGGTCGCGGCACGCGTCACCCGCTGGCAGCAGCCGCAGAGCTGATCGCCGGCGCGGCCGGAGTTGGACGGGCGAAGTGGCCGCCTAACCGCCCGAGACCTGGCTGTCCCGGCCCGCCCAGAAGGGCGCGCGCAGCTTGAACTTCTGCAGCTTCCCCGTCGCCGTCCGGGGGAGCTGCTCGCGGATCTCGACCGAAGTCGGGCACTTGAAGTGCGCCAGGCGCGCCCGGGCGAACTCGATCAGCTCGTCCTCGCTCGCCGCAGCGCCGTCGCGCAGGACGACGAGCGCCTTCACGGTCTCGCCCCAGCGCTCGTCGGGCACGCCGATCACGGCGACCTCCGAGACCGCCGGGTGCCCGTATAGGCAGTCCTCGACCTCGATCGAGGAGACGTTCTCGCCGCCGCTGATGATGACGTCCTTCTTGCGGTCGGTGATCACGAGGTGGGCGTCGTCGTCGAGGTGGCCCCCGTCCCCGGTCCTGAACCAGCCGTCGGAGATCGCCTCGCCGGTCTCCTCGGGCTGGTTCCAGTAGCCGGCGAAGACGTGGTTGCTGCGCGGCGAGGATCTCTCCTCGCTCGTCGCAACGGATGCGCACGCCGAGCGCGGGCACCCCTGCACGGGACAGCCGCGGGGCCCGCTCGGCGGCCGAGAGCCCGTCCCATTCGGACGGGGCACGGTTGATCGTGAGCAGCGGTGAGGTCTCGGTCAGGCCGTAGATCTGGATGAACTCCCAACCGAGCTCCACGCTCACGCGCTCGATGACCCGCGACGGCGGCGGAGCACCGGCGACGACCATCCGCACCAGGCCGCGTCCGGGCACCGGCTCGCCGCGTCCGAGTCGCACGGCGGCGGCATCGAGGATGGCGGCGACGACCGCAGGGGCTCCACACAGCAGGGTGACGCCGTGGCGATCGACGCGGGACAGCACCTCCTCGCCGTCGACCTTGCGCTGGACGACTTGCCGGCAGCCCATCGCTGTGACGGCGTAGGGCATCCCCCACCCGTTGCAGTGGAACATCGGCAGCGTGTGCAGGTAGACGTCGCGGTCGCTCACCGCCACGTGCCAGCCGAGGACGGTCGCGTTCAGCCAGCAGTTGCGGTGGGTGAGCTCGACACCCTTCGGACGGGCGGTCGTCCCGCTCGTGTAGTTGACGCTGACGACGTCGCCCTCGGCGGCGCGCCAGGGCCGGGGGAACGTGTCGGGCGGGGCCTCGGCGAACAGCTCGGCGTCGGCGCGCCCGTCGAGCACGATGCGCTCCTTCGCGCGCACGCCGCGCCGAGCGCGTCCTCGAGCTCGGGGTCGACGAGCAGCACCGAGGCTCCGGAGTGCTCGACGATGTACTGCACCTCGTCCGGCGACAGGCGGTAGTTGACCGGCACCAGCACCCGCCCGTAGGCGCTGACGCCGTAGAACGAGACGAGGAAGCGGGCCGAGTTCGGGCTGACGATGGCGACCCGATCCCCGTGGTCGAGCCCGAGCCGCTCGAGAGCGAGTGCCATGCCCCACGCCCGGGCCTCGAGCTCTCGGTAGCTGACCAAGCCGAGGCTTCCCGCCACGTAGGGCTCGTCCACGACAGCGACGCGGTCGCGGTGGACGAGCGCGGCGCGATCGAGGAAGTCGCCGATCGTCAGCGGGACGTCCACCTGTGCTCCCCCTTTGCTTCTCCGGCCATGGTAGGTCGCGGCACGCCGGGCGGCCTGACGATCGCCCCGGTTCCGCCGACGGGCGCCGCCGGCCCGCGGAGTGACAACATGGCCGACCGTGCCGGGCGTGACGCAGGATGGGGGAACCGAGCGGAGCGACGGGGACGCCCGCCCAGCGGCTGCGCCGTGGAGCCGCGGCACGCCGCCCCCCGAGCCGGTGCGCGCCGAGCGGGGCAGCGTGATCAGCTGCAAGGGCTGGCCTCAGGAGGCGGCCCTTCGCATGCTGCACAACAACCTCGACCCCGAGGTCGCCGAGCACCCCGACGAGCTCGTCGTCTACGGCGGCACCGGGCGCGCGGCGCGGGACTGGCCGAGCTTGCACGCCATCGAGCGGTCGCTTCGAGAGCTCGAGGGTGACGAGACCCTGCTCGTGCAGTCCGGCCGCCCCGTCGGGGTCCTCCGCACCCACGAGTGGGCGCCACGGGTGCTGATCGCCAACTCCAACCTCGTTCCCGAGTGGGCCAACTGGGACGAGTTCCGTCGCCTCGAGCACCTCGGCCTGACGATGTACGGGCAGATGACCGCCGGAAGCTGGATCTACATCGGCACCCAGGGCATCCTGCAGGGCACCTACGAGACCTTCGCCGCCGTCGCCGAGGCGAGCTTCCACGGCAGCCTCGCCGGCACGCTGACGCTCACCTGCGGGGCGGGTGGCATGGGCGGCGCCCAGCCGCTGGCGGTGACGATGAACGGCGGCGCGGTGATCTGCTGCGACGTCGACCCGAGCCGGATCGAGCGCCGGCTGCACACCCGCTACCTCGACACCGTCGCCCACGACCTCGACGAGGCGCTCGCCTTGGCCGAGGCGGCGCGCCGTGACGGCACGGCGCTCTCGGTCGGCCTCGTCGGAAACGGGGCGACGCTGCTCCCCGAGATGGTCGCTCGCAACGTCGCCGTCGACGTCGTCACCGACCAGACGCCCGCGCACGACCCACTCGCCTACGTGCCGCCGGACCTCTCGCTCGAGGAGGCGGCCGCGCTGCGTGCGTCGGACCCCGGGGAGTACGTGCGCCGCTCTCGCGCCGCGATGGCGGCGCACTGCGCGGCGATCGTGGAGCTGGCCGACCGCGGCGCGGTGGCCTTCGACTACGGCAACTCGTTGCGGGCCGAGGCGGCCCTCGGTGGTTTCGAGCGGGCCTTCTCCTATCCCGGCTTCGTGCCGGCCTACATCCGGCCGCTGTTCTGCGAGGGGAAGGGCCCGTTCCGCTGGGCGGCGCTCTCGGGCGATCCCGCCGACATCGCTGCGACGGACAAGGCGGTGCTCGAGCTGTTCCCCGACAACGAGCGACTGGGACGCTGGATCCGCATGGCGGGGGAGCGGGTTGCGTTCCAGGGGCTGCCGGCGCGCATCTGCTGGCTCGGGTACGGCGAGCGCGAGCGGGCCGGGTTGCGCTTCAACGAGATGGTCGCCTCCGGAGAGCTCTCCGCCCCGATCGTCATCGGGCGCGACCACCTCGACTGCGGCTCGGTGGCCTCGCCCTACCGCGAGACCGAGGCGATGCTCGACGGCTCGGACGCGATCGCCGACTGGCCGCTGCTCAACGCGCTGGTCAACACGGCATCGGGGGCGACCTGGGTGTCGATCCACCACGGCGGGGGCGTGGGGATCGGGCGCTCGATCCACGCCGGGCAGGTGAGCGTCGCCGACGGCAGCGAGCTGGCCGCCGCCAAGCTGGAGCGCGTGCTCACCAACGACCCGGGGATGGGCGTGATCCGCCACGTCGACGCCGGCTACGAGCGCGCCCGCGACGTCGCCGGCGAGCGGGGCGTGCGGGTCCCGATGGACGGGGCGAGGTGACTCTCGAGGCGGACCCGTCCTGGCCAGCCGAGGACCTGCGGGGCTCGTGAGCGACCTCGGGCAACGCCTCGACGACGCCTTCGGCGAGCTGTCCGCCATCGGGACGTCGGCGACCGGAGGCGTCGACCGCTTCGCCTGGACGCCCGAGGACGCCGCGCTGCGCGCCTGGTTCGCCGCGGAGGCGGCACGGCGCGAGATGCCGCTCGAGGTCGACCGCAACGGCAACCTGTGGGCCGCCTGGCCGGCGCCGGCCGCGGGCGCCGTGGCGACCGGCAGCCACCTCGACAGCGTGCCCGGCGGTGGCGCCTTCGACGGGCCGCTCGGGGTGATCTCCGCCTTCCTCGCCGTCGACGTGCTGAGGGCGCGCGGCGGAATGGCGACGCTGCGCCGGCCGGTCGCCGTGGCCTGCTTCGCCGACGAGGAAGGGGCGCGCTTCGGCACCGCCTGTGTGGGGAGCCGTCTGGCGAGCGGGGCCCTCGACCCCGAGCGGGCGCGCCTGCTGCGCGACGCCGGCGGCGTCACGCTCGCCGAGGCGATGGCCGCGGCCGGCGTGGACCCCTCGGGGATCGGCCCCGACCGTCCAAGGCTGGCGGCGCTGTCGGCGTTCGTCGAGCTGCACGTCGAGCAGGGCCGGGCGCTCGCTCCGCTCGGGGCGGCCGTCGGCGTGGCGAGCGGCATCTGGCCGCACGGGCGCTGGAAGGCCGCGCTCTCCGGCGAGGCCAACCACGCCGGGACGACGCGCCTCGAGGACCGCCGCGACCCGATGCTCCCCGCCGCGGCGCTCGTGCTCGAGGCGCGCCGCGCCGCCGACCGTTCCGGCTCACTGGCCACCGTGGGACGCCTGCGGGCGAGCCCCGGCGCGAGCAACGCCGTCGCCGCGCTCGTCGAGGCCTGGCTCGACGCCCGGGCCCCGGACGAGGAGCGGCTCGAGCAGGTGATCGCCGAGGTTGCGGCGATGCTCGGTGCCGCCGCCGGCGAGCACGGCGTCGCCTGGGAGCTCACCGAGGAGTCGCGCACGCCGGCGGTCGTCTTCGACCCGGCGCTGCGCGAGCGGGTGGCGGCCGGGGTGCGGGCGGTCCTCGGTGCCGCGCCCGAGCTGCCCACCGGAGCCGGCCACGACGCCGGGATCCTCGCCGCCGCCGTGCCGACGGCGATGCTCTTCGTGCGCAACCCGACCGGAGCCAGCCACACGCCCGCCGAGCACGCCGAGCACGACGACTGCCTGGCAGGTGTCGAGGCGCTCACCGCCGTCCTCGCCGACCTCGCCGCGGCCCCGTGAGCCCGCTGTACCGTCGGTGCCGTCGCGGGCTTCCGGCGAACGCCAGCGGCGGCCCGCGGCCCCGCACAGGTCCGAGGTGAGCGCGCCCGTGGCGCGCTACTACTGCGACTACGCCTGGCTGGGCGGCGCCCGTGCCACGGCCGGAGTCAACGTCGAGGTGCACGGTGAGCACATCGGCTCGGTCGCCGCCGGATCGCCGGCTCGCGGCGCGCACCGCCTCGCTGGGCTGACCCTTCCCGGGTTCGCCAACGCCCACAGCCACGCCTTCCACCGTGCGTTGCGCGGCCGGTCCGAGCGCGGGCGCGGCAGCTTCTGGACCTGGCGCGAGACGATGTACGCCGTCGCCGACGTGCTGCAGCCCGACACCTACCTCGCCCTGGCACGCGCCGTGTACGCCGAGATGGTCCTCGCCGGCTACAGCGCGGTCGGCGAGTTCCACTACCTGCACCACGACCGGTCCGGCAGGCCGTACGGCGAGCCGAACGTGATGGGCGAGGCGCTGATCGAGGCGGCCGGTCAGGCGGGCCTCCGCATCACGCTGCTCGACGCCTGCTACCTGCAGGGCGCTCCGGGCGTACCGCTCGAGGGCCCCCAGCGCCGCTTCGGTGACGGCGACGTCTCGGGTTGGGCCGAGCGCACCGCGTCCCTGCGAGCGCCGGAACCCGGAGCACTCGTCGGCGCGGCGATCCACTCGCTGCGCTCCGTACCGCCGGGGGCGGCAGCCACGGTTGCGCAGGCTGCGTCCCAGCGCGGGACGCCCCTCCACGTGCACGTGTCCGAGCAGCCGGCTGAGAACCAGGCCGTGCTCGGCGCCTACGGCGCGAGCCCGACCGCGCTGCTCGCAGGGGCGGGTGCCCTCGGAGCGTCCTCGGTCGCGGTGCACGCCACGCACCTGGACGACGCCGACCGCGTCCTGCTCGGGAGCTCGGCGACCGCGATCTGCATGTGCCCGACGACCGAGCGCGACCTCGGGGACGGCATCGGGCCGGCGCGCGAGCTCGCAGCGCTCGGCTCCCCGATCTGCGTCGGCAGCGACAGCCAGGCGGTGGTCGACCCCTTCGAGGAGCTGCGCGCCCTCGAGCTCGACGAGCGACTGGCGAGCGGGCAGCGCGGACGTTTCGCTGTCGAAGAGCTGCTCGGCGCGGGCACCTCGGGAGGGCAGCGAGCCATCGGGTGGCAGCTTGCCGGGGCCATCGAGCCAGGGCGGTTGGCCGACCTGGTCACGGTCTCGCTCGACTCGCCCCGCCTCGCCGGCGCGGCGCAGGGCGGCGAAGACGGCGTGCTCGAGCACGTCGTCTTCGCCGCCACCTCGGGCGACGTCACCGACGTGGTCGTGTCGGGACGGCAGGTCGTCGCGGCCGGGCGGCACTGCAGCGTCGACGTCGGTCCGGCACTCGCGCAGGCCATCGCCGCCGTGCTGGCGGCACGGTGAGCGCGGCGAGCGCGGCGAGCACGGTGAGCGCGGCGAGCGCGGTGAGCGCGGTGAGCGCGGTGAGCGCGGCGGGCGCGCTGGGCACGCTGGGCGCGCTGAGCGCTGCCGCCGGCGGCACCCGGTGAGCTCGCCCGGCGCCGGTGCGCCGAGCCAAGCCGCCTCCCTCGCCGTCACCGGCATCGGGCTGCTGGTCACGAACGACCCGGGCGCCGGTCACGGCGAGCTCGGTGTGATCGAGAACGCGGCCCTGCTCGTCGACTCGGGGCGAGTCGCGTGGTGCGGCCCCGAGGGCGCGCTGCCCGAGGGCGCCGGCGTCGAGCGCCTCGACGTAGGTGGCCGCGCCGTCGTCCCCGGGCTGGTCGACAGCCACACGCACCTCGTGTTCGCCGGCGAGCGAGCCGGTGAATTCGCAGCCCGCATGTCGGGACGTGCGTACTCGGCCGGAGGCATCGCCACAACCGTCGCGGCGACGCGGGCCGCGAGCGACGAGGCGCTTGCGGCCAACGTCGCCCGGCTCGCCGCCGAGGCGCTCGAAGCGGGGACCACCACCCTCGAGTGCAAGTCCGGGTACGGGCTGTCGGTGGCCGACGAGGAGCGCTCGCTTCGCGCCGCGGCGATCGCGACCGCCGAGACGACCTTCCTCGGAGCGCATGTGGTGCCGCGAGAGTGGGCCGGCGACCGGGCAGGCTACGTCGAGCTGGTGTGCTCGGCGATGCTCGAGGCGTGCGCCCCGCTCGCCCGATTCGTCGACGTCTTCTGCGACCGGGGCGCCTTCGACGCCGACGAGTCCGCCGCGGTGCTTGCCGCCGGGCGAACGGCGGGGCTCGTCGCCAAGGTGCACGGCAACCAGCTCGCGGCCGGTCCCGGAGTGCGGGTGGCGCTCGACGCCGGGGCGGTCTCCGTCGACCACTGCACCTACGTGGACGACTCCGACCTCGAGGCGCTCGCCGCGTCGAGGACGGTGGCCACGCTGCTGCCGGTGGCCGAGCTCTGCACGCGCTCGCCCTTCCCGGACGCCCGGCGACTGATCGACGCCGGGGTGCGCGTGGCGCTGGCGTCGGACTGCAATCCCGGTACGAGCTATACGACGAGCCTGCCACTTGCGATCGCGCTCGCCGTGGGGGCGATGGGGATGACCGCCGAGGAGGCGTTGCGCGCCGTCACGTCGGGCGGCGCGGCAGCGCTCGGTCGGAGCGACGTCGGCCACCTGGCTCCTGGCGCCGCTGCCGATCTGCTCGTTCTGGAGGCGCCCTCCTACGTGCACCTGGCCTACCGGCCGGGCGTCCCGCTCACCGCCGCGGTGCTGCGCGCCGGGCGACGTGTCGACCGCCGCGGATACCTGGAGCGATCGCCCACACGACACTGAGGGCAGGCGGAGCCGGGGCCCAGCCCGGGTCGCGCCGAGGTCGCTCCCTCGCCGAGTTGACGACGCGGGCCGCCTGCATGTCGCAACGAGATGGGCCGAAACACGGCGAGCCCTGGGGTGCGGGATCACAAAATGACCAGAAATGGCCAGATCCGTCATGCTGCAAGCCCTTGACCGCCACGCGTCGTGCCGCCATGATCACGGCCGGCCGATCTGGCCACCGCCGGCGGCCTCGAGTCTGCGACGCGCCGACCGCGACGGATCCGAGACTTGTTGCACGACGTTTGGGGGAAAAGACGTGTCACTACGTTCACGCGCCGTAGCCCGCTCCGGGCTTGCCGGGGCGCTGCTCGCCGTGTCCGGCGCAGCGGCGCTCGCTGGTGCAGCCGGGGCGTCGACTCGCCACGGAGCCGGCCAGTACGGTTCCCACGGGGGCGCCACGCTGATCGACACCGACCTCGTCGTGGGCTCGCCGCAGCACGGCCCGGCGCTGACCTGGGCGTCGAGGGCCACCAGCCGCTCGGGGCGGCACGGCAGCGAGGCTCCGGTGATCACGTCCCAGCCCAAGAGCGAGACGGTGGCGCCCGGGGCGACCGCCTCCTTCAGCGCCGCGGCGTCCGGGTCGCCGGCACCGTCTGTGCAGTGGCAGGTCTCGACCAACGGTGGGAGTAGCTTCGCGCCGATCAGCGGAGCGACCTCGACGACGTACTCCTTCGCGGCGCAGTCCGCGCAGAGCGGGGAGCAGTTCGAGGCCGTCTTCAGCAACAGCTACGGGCAGGCGACCACCGATGCGGCGACGCTCACGGTGGGCGACGTGCCGGTCGAGTCGAGCAACTGGTCGGGGTATGCCAACTCGGGAACGACGTTCGAGGTCGTCGACGGTACCTGGACGGTGCCGAGCGTGAGCTGCTCGGGCCGCGGTTCGTCGTACTCCGCTGCCTGGATCGGCATCGACGGGTACTCGAGCGACACCGTGGAGCAGGACGGGACGGAGCAGGACTGCCTCAACGGCTCGCCCTCCTACGACGCGTGGTACGAGATGTACGGGGACTCGGCGGTGAACGGGGGCGACGAGGTCGAACTGTCGCCGTCGACCAATCCCGTCTCCCCCGGCGACTCGCTCACCGCCTCGGTGAGCGTCTCCGGCGGCGGGTGGACGCTCACGCTGGCCGACACCTCGAGCGCGGACACGGGGTGGACCTACTCGACAGTCGTCGCCTTCTCCGGCGCGGCACAGTCCTCGGCGGAGTGGGTGGTGGAGCGGCCGGAGATCTGCAGCCGCTCGTGCCAGCTCACCTCGCTCGCCGACTTCGGCACGGTCACGTTCTCCGGCGCATCGACCACCACGACCGCCGGTTCGACGGGCTCGATCGGAGCGAATCCCGACACGGCCATGGAGATGGTCAACGGCAGCACGGTGCTGGCCCGGCCGAGCGGGCTCGCCTCGGGCGGTGCCGGCTTCACCGACACCTGGCAAGCCGCCTGAGCTGATCAGCCCCGGCGCGAGCACCGCGCCGCCCGCGCTCGTCGGTTCCCGGCTCGGCTCACCGCCGCCGCCGTTCGTTTCCCGGCGGCCTGCCGGCGGCCCGGGGCGCTGCCTCGTCGAATCCGGCGGCCGCTGCGCAGAGCTTGACAGGAACGCCACGGCTCCGTACGGTACGATCTGAATCATGTCTCAGGTCTGTGCCGCCCGGCAGTGCGGACGCCCCGCGACCGGGGACGGCCGGTGAGCGGCTCCACGCAGGAGGGGGCGGCGGTGCAACGCAGCGAGCTGCGCGTCCCGGTCGCCGGAGGCGAGCTGCACGTCACGCGCTTCGGCTCCGGCGAGCGTGTCCTGCTCGGGATCCACGGGATCACGGCCTCCTCGCTCGGGCTGCTCCCCGTGGCGCACCACCTCGGCGGGTACAGCCTGGTCGCCCCGGACCTGCGCGGGCGCGGTCGCTCGGCGTCGCTGCCCGGCCCCTACGGGATGCGCGCCCACGCCGACGACTGCGCTGCTGTGATCCGCGCCGCGTCCGAGCACCCCGTGGTCGTGATCGGCGAGTCGATGGGTGGCTACGTCGCGGTCGTGCTCGCGGCCCGCCATCCGCAGCTGGTGGAGCGGCTCGTGCTCGTCGACGGCGGCCTGCCCATCCCCCTGCCGCCCGGCTTCGCCGCCGACCTCCACGCCGAGGCGCTGGCACGGATGGTGCTCGGGCCCGCGCTCGACCGGCTGTCGGCACAGTTCGCCTCGCTCGAGGAGTACCTCGACTTCTGGCGTGCCCACCCGGCCTTCGCCGAGGACTGGAACGCCGACGTCGAGGCGTACTTCGAGTACGACCTCGAGCCCTCGGGCAGCGGGTTCCGCTCCCGGGTCAAGGAGGCCGCCGTCCTCGAGGACGCCGGCGATCTGTTCGTCGAGCCGCAGCTGATCTCCGACTCGCTCGCCGCCCTGGAGGTCCCTGTGGCGCTGTTGCGAGCGCCACGCAACTTGCTCAACCAGCCCGCGCCGATGATCCCCGACACGGTCGCGGAGGACTGGCAGCAGCGACTTCCGAACCTGTCGGCGGAGCTGGTCGAGGACGTCAACCACTACAGCTTGATGATGGGCGCCCGCGGCGCAGCGATCATCGCCGAGCGCGCTCGCACCCCCTGAGCCGCCGACGTCGCGCGGGGCGCCTCGACGGTGCACCGAGTCTCAGGCCGGCGGCGGGGCTACCCCCGACGCGAACGGCCCGGCCGTGGCGAGCCTCCCGATCCGGCGGCGGTCGAGCTTGCCCGTGCTCGTGCGCGGCAGCTCGGGAACGAGGCGGATCTCACCTGGGACCTTGAAGGCGGCAAGCCGCTCGCGGCAGTGGGCGGCGAGCTCGCCGGGGGAGGGCTCGAAGCCCGGACGGGCGACGACGAAGGCGAGCCCCGTCTCGCCCCAGCGCTCGTGCGGCACGCCGATCACGGCCGCCTCGACCACGCCGCGATGGGCCATCGAGCGCGTTCTCCACCTCGGCCGGGTAGACGTTCTCACCGCCGGAGATGTACATCTCCACGCCGCGGCCACGGACGACGTAGTAGCCCTCCGCGTCGCGCCCGGCCAGGTCGCCGGTGGCGAGCCACCCCTCGGCGTCGAGCACGGCTGACGATGCCTCTGGGTCGCGGAAGTAGCCGGCGAAGACGTTCGGCCCGCGAACGAAGATCTCGCCCTCACCCGCCGCCTCGACGCGCTCGCCGCTCAGCGGGTCGCGCAGCTCCACCTCGACGAAGGGATACGGCTTGCCCGCCGAGCCGAGATGGCGTGTCGCGTCCTGCGGGTCGAGGCACAGCACGTTGGGCGAGGCCTCGGTCAGGCCGTAGCCCTGGGTGACGGCGACGCCGCGGTCCTGCCAGCGGCAGAGCAGCGACAGCGGCATCGGCGCTCCACCGACGATGGCCGTGGCGAGGCTCGACAGGTCGGCCCGCTCGAAGCCGGGCTGCTCGGCGAGCATGAGGTAGGTGACGGGCACGCCCATCATCGTCGTGACGCGGCGGTCCGCGATCAGGCGCAGGGCGCGCCCGGGGTCGAAATCCGGCTCGAGGACGAGCGTCGCGCCCTTCATGATGGCGAGCAGCGGTTGCACGTTCCACCCGCCGACGTGGTACTGCGGGAGCACCTGCAGCACGACGTCGCCGCCGCGCACGGGCGCCACGCCGTCGAGGCTCAGGTTGGTGAAGAAGCAGTTGCGGTGGGTGAGCACGGCTCCCTTCGGCCGGCCGGTCGAGCCGGACGTGAAGACGATCAGCAGCGCGTCCTCGTCGCAGGAAGCCTCGGGCGCTCCACCGCCGGGCGCGAGCTCGGCGAGGCCCTCGATCGGCACGGGGGCGGCGAGCCCGGCCTCCCGGCAGGCGATCGCCGCCGTGGCCACGTGCTCCTCGGACGCCGCGACGAGCGCGGGCTCGACGATGGCCAGCTGCGCGGCGAGCTCGCCGGGAGCCAGCCGCCAGTTCAGCGGGACGAGCGCCGTCGCAGACTTGGCGCAGGCGAAGAGCAGCTCGACGTGCTCGGGCCGGTTGCCCGTGACTGTGGCGACGCGGTCGCCACGGCGCAGGCCGGCGTCGGCGAGCGCCGTCGCGATCCTCGAGGAGGCCTCGTCGAGGCCGCGGTAGGTCTCGGTTCGCCCGGCGAACTCGATCGCCGCTCGCTCGGGGTGGCGACGGGCGCGGTCGGTGACCCAGCGCCCCAGGGTGTGCACACCGGCGGCTGCGCCGCGGGTCGCCGCTGTACGCCGGATCTCGGCTGCGTCCTCGGCGCCGCCTGCCCCTCCGCTCACCCCTCCGCTCACCGGGCGCCCTCCCGGGGGGACCGGTCCTCCTCGGCGTGGACGGCAGCCGGATGCGCGGCGCGACCATCGTCGAGCTGACGATCGTCGAGCGAACCATCGTCGAGGAACGTCTCGACGATGGACGCGAGGCGCTCGGGGTGCTCCCAGAACGACAGGTGGCCTGTGCCCGGGAGCAGCTCGGCGCGGGCGTTGGGGAGCATCCTCGCCAGGAGCTCGCTGTTGCGCGGGTCGATCACCGTGTCGTCGAGGCCGGCAAGCGCGAGCACGGGGTTCGTCAGGCGCTCGAACCCGGAGGAGACGGCGAAGGAGGCACTCGCCGCGGCCTGCGCCTCCCAGGCGCTCACGGGTTGTGGATAGCGCTCGCGCAGCTCGACGATCGTGTCGACGAGCCCTGGGCGCTCGGCCAGCGTGCGGGGCGAGAGCGCCCCCGAGACCAGGCGGCGTTCCGACTCCGGCGCCGTGGGGAGCCCGCCTCGCAACAGCCGCTCGGTCGTCCTCGGCAGGGGCGTCCCGAGCTCCTCGCCCAAGGTGGCGGCGACGAGCACCACCCGGCGGACGCGATCTGGTACGTCGAGGGCCAGCCGCAGGGCGATCATCCCCCCGAGGCTGGCGCCGAGCACGTCGGCCCCGTCGAGCGCCAACTCGTCGAGCAGACCGGCGACGTCCGCCGCCATCGCCTCGACGGTGTACGGCCCGGGCGGGGCGTCGCTCGCGCCGATGCCGCGGTTGTCGAGCAGGACGAGCCGCCGGCGGCGGGCGAGCAGCTCGGCGAAGGGGCCCCACCCCCACGTGCCGTAGCCCAGGCCGTGGATGAGCACGAGATACGGCCCGTGATCGCCGACCACCTCGTACGCGATCGACACCGGGCGCCGTGTTCGCCCCCGCAGCGGAGCGGCGGCGGTGCCGGCATCCTCAGCAGCCACTGCTGTCGCGCCCGAGCATGCGGGCGATGAGGGTCATCATCGCCTCGAAGACCTCTGCCGGTACCTGGCTGGCGCCGGTCCAGACGATCCAGCGCATCCCGATCGCCTCGCCGACCGCGCCGAGGGTCCAGGCGAGCACCTCGGGGTCGACGGGCGCGATCTCTCCTGACTGCATCGCGGCGCGGAGCGACGGCAAGTAGCCCTCGACGATCCTGTCGTAGTGCTGGCGGTAGGCCTTCGGCGAGACGAACTCCGCCTGGCGCATCACCTGGTAGAGCGCCGGGTGCTCGGCTGTGAAGCGGAAGAAGGCGGCAAAGCCGCGTCGCTCTGCCTCGAGCCGGTCCGGCGCACCGGCGGCCGCCTCGGCCATCGCCTGGCGGACCCGGTGGTTCAAGTCGGCGACGACCTCGTCGAAGATCTCCTGCTTGCTCGGGAAGTACAGGTAGAACGTGCCCTGGGCCACCCCCGCCGCCTCGGTGATCTTGACGATCGAGGCGTCGTGGAAGCCGATCGCAGCGAAGATCGCCTCTGCGGAGTCGAGCAGGCGACGCCGGGTCCGCTCGCCACGCGCCCCGCGCCGGGAGCGTTGCCCGTCGCCTTCGGGCGAGCGGCCGGCACCGTCGCGCGGGGTCTGGTCAGGCCGGTCCCCGGCCGCCGGCGTCCCGGCGTCTCGTACCTCGGTCATCGTGCCAATCCTTCCGCGTCGGGCGCGCGAGCGCCTCCCGAGGCCGCGCCGGGCGCCGCCCGCCTCGGCGGCCGGCGTGCCCGCCGGAGCCGGCTGCGGGCGGCGCCCACGATTCCGGCAAGGCCTCCCGGGGCGAAGAGCACGACCAGCACGAAGATGACACCGAGGAGGAACTCCGGCTGCGAGAGCGGGATCCGCAGCACAGCGGGGAGGCTGGAGAACGAGGGTTGCGAGGCGACCTTGTCGAGCAGCTGCTGCAGGTAGACGTAGACGATGGCCCCCAGCACCGCCCCCCATCGCGTCGCCACGCCGCCGAGGACGACCATCACGAGGACCGAGACCGTCACCGTCGTCGAGGCCACCGAGGAGGGCGAGGCCGTCCCGATGAGCAGCAGGTAGGCCATCCCGCCACCGCTGGCGAGGAGTGAGGCGAGGACGAAGGCGGCGAGCTTGAAGGGGAATGGCCGCAGTCCGAGCACCTTGACGCGCTCTTCGTTCTCTCGGATCGCCAGCCACACCCTGCCGATGCGGGACTCCGTCGACGACCTCACGGCGCCGTAGCTGAGCACGAGGAGCGCGAGCGCGATCCAGTAGAGCCATTTGGTGTTCGCCACGCCGACCAGCGCACCGGGGAGGCGATCGGTCGACATCACGAGGCCGTTGTCGCCGCCGGTCAGGTTCTGCGGGTTGGACTCGATCAGGTAGTAGCCGGCCTGGGCGACCGCCAGGGTGACCATGGCGAAGGCGATGCCGCTGACGCGCAGGCAGAACGCCCCGACGACGACAGCCGCGGCGAGGCTCACGGCGAGGGTGAGCGCGACAGCGGCGAGCAGCGACCAGTGCCAGTCCGACGAGCGCGATGTCGAAGAGGTAGGCGCCGAGGGCGAAGAAGAAGACGAGGCCGAACGAGAGCATCCCCGCGATGCCGAACAGGAGGTCGAAGCCGAGCGCGACGGTGGCGAAGGTGAAGGACAGGCCGAGCACCTCGAGGGTGCCCGGGGCGTCGAGGACGTCGACGGTCCCGGGGAGCACTACCCCGACGTGCAATCCGATGAAGGGCATCGCCACGGCGAGGGCGAGCAGGACGGCGGCGGTCGCCACTCCGGCGCGGCTCGGCGGCGCCGAGCGCGCTCGCGCTGGCGCGGCCGCGCGCCACCCAGGCGAAGACGCCGCCGAGGGACGACGCGGGCTCGCCGCCCGGCGAGGACGGCTGGGTGGTCGTCGCCATCAGACGAAGGCCCGCGTGCCGAGCAGCCCGCGCGGCCGCAGCTCGACGACGAGCACGAGCAGCAGCACGATCGAGATGTTCCCGATCTGCGCGAGACCGCTGTGGGAGCCGACGTAGAAGTTGACGTAGTCCTGCACGAGGCCGACGAGCAGTGCCGCCACGGCCGACCCGGCGATCGAGCCGAGGCCGCCGATCACGACGACGATGAAGGCGAAGATCAGCAGCGTGTCGCCCTCGCTCGGCGCGACGAGGTCGCCGTTGAACACGACCGAGTAGAGGATGCCCGCCAGCCCGGCAGCCGCGCCGCCGAAGGCGAACACGACCGTGAAGGCCCGGCGCACGTCGATGCCGAGGGCACCGACCATCTCGCGGTTCTCCGCGCCGGCGCGGATGACGATCCCGTAGCGCGTCCGTGCGCAGAAACCAGCCGAGCAGGCAGAGCACGACGACCCCCGCGCCGAGCGCCACGAAGTCGGCGTTGACAAGAGCGACGCTGCCGACGTGGGTCACCCCGAGCATCCACACCGGCACCGGGATCGCACGCGAGTTGCTCGTGAAGGCGCCGTAGAGCAGCGCCACGATGGCGAGGTCGAGGCCGACGGTGACGAGGATCTGGCTCGTCGGATTGCCGTACAGGCGGCGGATGAGGAGCAACTCGGTGAGCGCGGCGAGCAGCGCTCCGCCGGCGATCGCGCCCGGCGACGCGCGATGCAGAAGCGCAGCGCCGACGGCAGCGAGCCCGGCAGGTACGTCGCCAGCGCCCAGCCGCCGTAGGCGCCGACGGTCATGAACGCGCCGTGGGCGAAGTTGAGCACCTCCATCAGGCCGTAGATGAGCGACAGGCCCGAGGCGATGAGGAAGTACACGGCGCCGAGAGCCAGGCCACTGAACGAGATGGCGAGGAAGGCGCTCACGGCGTGCCCGAGACCCCGAGCAGGCGGCGCACGAGCCCTTCGTCGGCGAGGGCCTCGGCGTCCGCCGGCGTAGACCACGTTGCCGTGGTCGAGCACGACGAAGCGCTGCGCCAGCCTGCGGACGGCGTGCAGGTTCTGCTCGACGAGGAGCACCGTCGAGCGCTCGGCGGCGCGCTCGAGGACCTCCACGACACCGCTCACGAGCGCGGGCGCGAGGCCTTTGGTGGGCTCGTCGACGAAGAGCAGCTGCTGGTCGTTGAGCAGGACGCGGGCGATCGAGAGCATCTGCTGCTGGCCGCCCGAGAGCGTACCGGCGCGCTGGCGGGCGCGGCGCTCGAGCTCGGGGAACAGCGCGAAGACCCCGTCGTAGCGGGCAGGTCCACGCGTCTCGGCGAGGCGCAGGTTCTCCTCGACGGTGAGGCCGGTGAAGACGTCGCGGTCCTCGGGCACGTAGCCGACGCCGCTGCGCACGATGCGGTGGGTCGGCCAGCCCGGCGACCTGCTGCCCGAGCACGGAGATCGACCCGGTGGACGGCACCAGGCCGAGCATGGCGCGAAGCGTCGTCGTCTTGCCGACGCCGTTGCGCCCGAGCAGCGCGGTCACGCCCATGCGTGGCACCTCGAAGCTCACGCCCTGCAGGACGTGCGACCCGGCGAGGGAGACGTGCACGTCGGAGAGGACCAGCGCCGGCGCTCCGGGGGAGACCGCGGAGCTGCTCGATATCGGCTCGCCGACGTAAGCGTCCTGCACGTCGCGGTCGGCCATGACGTTGTCGGGAAGGTCGACAGCGAGGAGCCGCCCGTAGTGCAGCACCGCGACACGATCCGCCAGCCCGAGGACGGCGGCCAGGTGGTGCTCGACCATCAGCACGGTACGACCCTCGCGGCGCAGCGAGGAGATCAGCTCGACCAGCACGGGCACGTCCTCGCTGTTCACCCCCGCCATCGGCTCGTCGAGCAGCAGGACACGCGCACCGCTGGCGAGCAGGATCGCCAGCTCGAGCTTGCGCTTGTCGCCGTGGGAGAGGCTGCCCGAGAGCCGGCCGGCCAGCGGCGGCGAGCCCCACCGACTGCGAGCGCCGCCATCGCCACCTCGCTCGCCGTGTCGTCGAGTCGGGGCCTGCGCCACCACCGCTTGGGCCCCGCGCCGGCAGCGTGGGCGGTGATCCGGGCGTTCTCGAGCACCGACAGCGCGTCGAACAGGCTCGAGGTCTGGAACGTGCGGCCGACGCCGAGGCGGGCCCGCTCGACCGGGCCCGAGCGGGCGAGGTCGCGCCCGTACAGCTCGATGGTGCCCGTCGTCGGCCGCAACAGACCGGTCAACAGGTTGAACAGCGTGGTCTTGCCGGCGCCGTTGGGACCGATGATCCCGAGCAGCTCACCGTCTCGGACCTCGAGATCGATGTCGCGCAGGATGTCGAAGCCGCCGACCCGGAAGCCGATCTCTCGACAGTCGGACTGCGGGGACGTCCGGGCCGGCGGCCGACACCGGAAGAGACCTAGCTGGCGAAGTTGGCCGCCACCGGGGGCGCCGTCTGGCTCGCGCTGAGCGTGTTGCAGCACCACCGGCACGAACGACGTGCCGTCCTTCTTCAACCGGACCTGGAACATCGGCTGGAGCATGGCGTGGTCGGCGGCGCGGATCGTCTGGGTGCCCTTCGGGGCGAGGAAGGTCCAGCCCTCGAGCGCCTTGATCATCGCGTTGACGTCGCTCGACCCGCCGGCGGTGGCTAGCGCGTGGGCGACCATCTCGGCCTCGACGAAGCCGTCGGCCGAGAAGAGGTCGGGAACGGTGTGGTAGTCGCCTTCTCACGCTGGATCAGGTACTCGTTCGCCGCGTTGGTCGAGCCCTGGTAGATGTAGAGCGAGATGTAGTCGAAGCTGCGTCCCGATCGTCCCGTACAGCGGGTAGGTGGCGATCTGGGCGAGCCCGGTGACACTTCACGTGGCGAAGTCGCCTTGCTGGACGAGGGCTTGCGGAGAGCGGGATCGCCGTCGCGCCAGCCCAGGCGAGGAAGATCAGGTTCGGGTGGTCGGCTTTGACCTGCAGGGCGACGGGAGTGAAGTCGGTCGTCGTGAGCGGGACGAGGACGGGGATGACCGTGTCGCCGAGCGACTTGAAGACCTGCTTGGCATCCGCGAGGTAGGACTGGCCGAAGGCGTAGTCCTGGCCGAGGACGACGATCCGCTGGTGCTTGCCGGCGGAGGCGACGTAGCCGGCGCCGGTCACGTGTCCTGGTAGGTCTGGCGGCCGGAACGGAACGTGTAGCGGTTGGCTCCGGTGATGTTGTCGGCCGCGGCGGCCCCGGAGATGTAGAGCACCTTGTTCTGCGCCGCGAGCGGCGCGAGCTCGTCGGCGATGCCGGAGTCACCCGTCCCGCCGATGATCTTGTCCCCGGCCCCGACGCAGCTCTTGAAGTCCGTCACCGCCGTCGTCGCCGAGTCGTCGTCGTCGTTCCACTGCACCTGCACGGGATGGCCGTTCACCGCGTCGGTGCCAGCGGTGGCGTAGCGCATGCCGATGGTGAAGCCCTGGTAGAACTCGACCTCGTAGGCGTTGTAGATGCCGGTGAGCTCGTAGATCTGACACACCTTGTACGGCGACGCCGCCGCCTGTCGGGCATGCTGCGGGCTGCCGGCGGTGCCGGCCGAAGCTGCCCCTGCCGTGACCCCACAGGTCGCCGCTGCCAGCGCCGCGACCGCGCCGAACCTTCTCGCCGAGCGATGCATGGTTCCCCCTCCAAATCCGAGACCTGATTCACCTCCTATCTTGGGGCGCCTGACACGCGGCTGTCAAGGACACCGGCTGGGTGGGGGAGCGCCGCGCCGGCCGGCGGGGCTGGCACGCGCCGTGCCACCGGCGTCACACTGGCGGGCGGTCGGCGCCGGTCGCGAACCCCGCCGGCAGGCGCGCACCGTCGCGGGCGGGCGCGGCAAGGCGGAAGGAGCCACGATGAGCGGGACCCAGTTGCGGCGCTACGAGATCAAGCCCGGCGAGCTCGGCGAGTTCGTCGTCGCCTGGCGCGACCTGGTCCCCATCCGCGAGCGCCACGGCTTCTCGCTGCGGTTCGCCTATGCGTCGGCCGACGAGTCGGAGTTCGTCTGGGCCGTGCATCACGACGGCGACTTCGAAGCCTCCGAGAAGGAGTACTACTCCGATCCCGAGCGCGACGTCGTCGGGTCGCGGGTCTCGCCGCACATCGCAGCGATGCACGTCTCGATGGTGACCGAGGTCGAGCATTGACGAGCGCGCTGCGGGCGCCGGTCGAACCGGGGGCGGAGCCGCTCGCCGGCAGACGGGCGCTCGTCACCGGGGGTGCGGCGGGGATCGGCCTGGCGTGCGTGCATCGCCTGGCTGCCCTCGGCGCGACGGTCGTCGTCGCCGACCGCGACGAGGCGGGCGCGCAGCGGGCTGCAGGCGAGTGCGGGGGAGAGGCCTGGGTCGTGGACCTCGCCGACAGCGCCGCGCTCGCGACGCTCGAGCTCGAGGTCGACGTGCTCGTCAACAACGCGGGCTTCCAGCACGTGAGCCCGATCGAGCAGTTCCCGCCGGAGACGTTCGCCGCGATGCTGAGGGTGATGCTCGAGGCGCCGTTCCTGCTCGTGCGCGCCGCGCTTCCGTACATGTACGCCAACGGGTTCGGTCGAGTCGTCAACATCTCGAGCGTGCACGGGCTGCGGGCCTCGCCGTTCAAGTCCGCCTACGTGGCCGCCAAGCACGGGCTCGAGGGGTTGACCAAGGTGATCGCCCTCGAGGGCGCGCCAGCGCGGGGTCACCGCCAACACGGTCTGCCCCGGCTACGTGCGCACCGAGCTCGTCGAGCGCCAGATCGAGGCGCAGGCCGAGGTGCACGGGATTCCACCCGACGAGGTGATCGAGCAGGTGATGCTCAAGGAGTCGGCGATCAAGCGCCTGCTCGAGCCGGCCGAGGTCGCCGAGGTCGTGGGCTTCCTCTGCGGTCCCTCGACGAGCTTCGTGACCGGCACGAGCGTCGTGCTCGACGGCGGCTGGACGGCGCGCTGAGGGGATCGAGCAGCGCCACGCCGGAGGCGCCGGTCGCGGGCGCGGTGCCGAGTTGCCCGGTGGGTCGGGCGCGCGGCCCCGGCGCGCGCCTGACCCACCGGTGAATGCCAGGAGGGTGGGAGGCGATCAGCTCATCGTGACGTTGTTGACGAAGATGTGCCCGATCGCCGTCGGGTAGGCGCCGTGAACGTTCTTCGCTGTCGCCGAGAGGTAGTTGTAGAAGTACGGATAGATGATCGGCGTCTCGGCGAGCAGCAGGCTCTCGATCTTGCCTGCCAGGCTGCGCTGGGTCGACAGGTCGGCCGCGGCGACGTACTGCTTGACGAGGTTGTCGTAGGTCGAGTTCTTGAAGTGTGCGGCGTTCCAGGGCCCTTTGCTCTCGAGCGGCGCGGTGAGGAACACGTTGGGCACCGAGCGGTTGCCGTAGTCGACGAGGCTCATCTGGCCGTCCAGCCAGTTCGAGGTGCCGAACTCGTAGTTGCCGTAGTACACGCTCTGGTTCTCGATCTCCAGGGTGATGTTCACGCCGATCGCCGCTGCGGCCTGGCCGATGTACGCGGCGAGCTGGGGGATCTCGAGGATGTTCTCGGTGTACAGCGTGGTCGAGAAGCCCTTCGGGTAGCCCGCGGCGGCGAGCAGCGCCTTGGCCTTGGCGACGGCGATGTTGCGCTGCGGCAGCTTCACGGTGGAGGGAAACACGGGCGCGAAGGGGGAGTCGTTGCCCTCCACGGCATAGCCCTGGAACAGGGCCGAGACGAGGCCCGGCCGGTTGAGCGACAAGGCGATCGCCTGGCGCACGCGTGCGTCGTCGAAGGGCTTCATGTCGCAGCGCATCGACAGCTCGCGGTGCGCGCTCGACTGCAGGTTGATCACGTTGTAGTTCCCGTTGAGCAGCGCCTCGCCGCCGGAGACGGCGAACTGGCCGAGGACGTCGATCGTGCCCGACTGCAGGGCGATGTAGCTCGGCGTGGACGTGGCGAAGAAGGTGAAGTGCGCCGCGGCGGGCTTGGCCTTCGGCCCCCAGTAGTCGTTGTTGCGGGTGAAGCTCGCCCCGACGTCGGTCTGGTAGCTCTGAAGGACCCAGGGCCCCGTGCCGATGAAGCTGCTCTGCCACTTCTTCGGGTCGTAGCCGTTGGGCAGGATGATCATGTTGTAGTTGTCCGAGCTGCACAGGTACGGGAAGTTCCCGTTGGCCGACTCGAGGTGGAAGGCGACGGTGTAGTCGTCCACCTTGACCACGCCGTCGTTGGTGAGCACGCCGGAGAAGGCCGAGAGCGCCTCGGAGCCGTTCTTCGGGTTGGCGTGCAGCTGGTAGGTGTAGACGACGTCGTCGGCCGTGAGCGCCGAGCCGTCGTGGAACTTCACCCCCTGGCGGATCTTGAAGGTCCACACCGTCGCCGAGGAATTGGCCGACCAGCTCGTGGCGAGCACTGGCTGGAGGTGCAGCTGCTGGGTGGACAGGCACAAGTACTCGCCGGTCTGCCCGAGCATGTCGAGGCCACCCTGGTCGGCCACGGTGATCGGGTTGATCGCCCCGGCGGGGGTGCCGATGCCGACGCGAACCGTCCCGCCGGACTGCGCGGGCAGGCCGCGCTCCGGGCGTGCGGAGCGCGTCGTCGCCCCGGCGAGCTCCGAGCCGAACACCGACCCGAGCACCGGCAGCGACAGGCCGAGCACGGCTCCCCGGCGCAACAGCTCACGGCGCGAGATGTGACCTGCGGTGTACTCGTCGATGAGGTGGTTCTCGAGCTGGCCGCTGCTGCGCCGTAGCGATTCAAGATGACGCTTCTCCATCAGTGCCCCTCTCCTGGTTGCGGTCGTCTGGTGGCGGTCGTCGCACCCGTTCGATGACAGGTTCGCGAAACCCTAGTGCCACGCTGGGGATCTCGTCGCGGGGTCCCCGGCGACACCCGAGTCGGTCTGCGCCGTGCCGTCGGCGCCCGGTTCCGCGCCGCCGGCCGCCGCTTGCAGGCTTGCCAGCTCGTCGAGCGGGATGTGGCAGCGCATCGTCCGGCCAGGCGCCACCTCGATCAGCTGCGGCTCGACGGCGTCGCAGATCCCGCTGTCGAGGCGCCTGGGGCAGCGGGTGTGGAACACGCAGCCCGACGGCGGGTCCGCCGCGCTCGGGATCTCGCCGGCGAGGCGGATGCGCCGGCGGCGACGGCCGTCAAGGCTCGGCACGGCGGAGAGCAGGGCCTCGGTGTAGGGATGGTGAGGCCCGGAGAACACCGCCTCCGCCGGTCCGACCTCCATCAGCCGCCCGAGGTAGAGCACGGCGATGCGGTCCGACAGGTAGCGCACGACCCCGAGGTCGTGGGAGATGAAGACGTAGCTCACCTGCTCGCGTTGCTGCAGGTCGGCGAGCAGGTTGAGGATGGCGGCCTGCACCGAGACGTCGAGGGCCGAGGTCGGCTCGTCGCAGACCACGACCCGCGGCTGACCGGCGAAGGCGCGGGCGATCGCCACGCGCTGCTTGAGCCCGCCAGAGAGCTGCGCCGGCTTGAGGCCGAGCTGGCGCGGCTCCATCCGCACGGACTCGACGATCTGCGCCAGGCGCTGTGGGCGCTCGGCGCGTGGGAGCCCGCTCAGCTTGTCGATCACCCGGTTGAGGATGCGCCGCACGCTGTGTCGCCGGTTGAGCGCCGAGTCCGGGTTCTGGAACACGATCTGCAGCGCCCGCAGCTGGTCGTGGCTGCGCCCGCTCACCTGCGCTGCGAGGGGTGCCCCGCCCAGCTCGAGCAGCGAGCCGGGGTCGGCGGCGGAGAGCCCGAGCAGGGCGCGCGCGAGCGTCGTCTTGCCGCTGCCGGACTCACCGACGAGGCCGAGGGTCTGGCCGGCGTCGACGACGAGGTCGATGCCGACGAGGGCGCGTACGTGCTCGCCGCGGGAGACGAAGGTCTTGGAGACGTTGCACATCACGACGACCGGGCTCCCCTCCGGGATGTCGCCGGCGGCCGCGGCGGGGGAGCGGGAGGGCGCGCCGTCAGGCCCCGCGGCCGCCTCCCCCGTGGTACGCGGCAGCTCGAGAGCCCGATCGTGGAAGTGGCACCGGCTGTGACGCTTCTCGCCGACGGCATACTCCGGAGGGTGCTCGACGCTGCAGCGTTCCTCGGCAAGGCCACAGCGCGGGGCGAAGATGCACCCCGCGGGCACGGATCCCGGTGTGGGCAGGAAGCCGGGGATGGTGTCGAGCCGGCCCTGGTCCTTGCGTCGCCCGGCGCGGGGGATGCAGCGCAACAGGCCGACGGTGTAGGGGTGGCGCGGCGCCTCGAAGACCTGCGCGGCCGGGCCCTCCTCGACGAGCTCGCCGGCGTAGAGCACGCCCACCCGGTCGCACATCTCGGCGATGACGGCGAGGTTGTGTGAGATGAACAGGATCGACGTGTCGAGCTCCGCGCGAAGGCCGGAGATGAGCTCGAGCACCTCGGCCTCGACGGTGGCGTCGAGCGCCGTGGTCGGCTCGTCGAGGATGAGCAGCGACGGGCGCGAGGCGAGGGCCATCGCGATGACGACGCGTTGCAGCATGCCGCCGGAGAGCTGATGCGGATAGCGGCGCATCACGCGGGCCGGGTCGGAGATCTGCACACGGCCGAGCGCCGCCTCGGCGGCGGCGAGCGCCTCGTCGCGGTGCATCCCGCCGATCTCGTAGACCTCGGCGACCTGGCGACCGACGCGGATCGACGGGTTCAGCGACTTCCCGGGCTCCTGGTAGACCATCGACATCGTGCGGGCGCGCAGCGTGCGCAGCTGCGCCTGGCCGGCGCGCGCGACGTCGGTGCCCTCGACGAGGATCGAGCCGCCGCTGACGCGCCCGTTGCGCGCCAGGTAGCGCGTCACGGCGAGCGCGACCGTCGACTTGCCCGAGCCCGACTCACCGACGAGCCCGTAGGACTCGCGCCGCCCGACGCGGAAGCTGACGTCGCGAAGCGCCAGGAGGTCGCGCCCGCTGACCCGGTAGCTGACGCGAAGGTCCCGCACGGCCAGAGCGTCGGCGGGCGGCGTTGTCGTGGCGCGATCCATGGCGGGCGACGGCGGGGCGGAGCTCACGATGACAGCACCGTCTCGACGCCGTCGCTCAGCAGGTTGACGGCGACGACGAGCGAGGCGATCGCCAGGGCGGGGAAGAGCGTCTCCCACCAGTAGCCGGCGCCGAGCACGGCGTAGTTCTGCGAGATGTCGTAGCCCCAGTCCGGGGTCGGCGGCCGGATGCCGAACCCGAGGAAGGAGAGCGTGGCGACGGTGAAGATGGCGTAGCCGAGCCTCACCGTGAACTCGACGAGGATGGTCGATGCCACGTTCGGGAGGATCTCCACGAACATGATGTAGGGCGCCTTCTCGCCTCGCAGGCGGGCGGTCGCCACGTACTCGAGCTGGCGTTCGCCGAGCACGGCCGAGCGAACCGTGCGGCCGATCAACGGCGTGAACACCATGCCGATGACGATGATCAGCGTCTCGGGCGACGGTCCGAGGGCGACGACGAAGAGGAAGGCGACGATCACGAGCGGCAAGGAGAGCACGGCGTCGACGATGCGGCCGAGCACGTTGTCGATGATGCCGCCGAAGTAGCCCATGACGAGGCCGAGCGCGGTGCCTCCAACCGTGCCGAGCAGGGTGGCGAGTGGCGCGATGGCGAGGATCTCCCGCGCTCCGACGATCACCCGGGAGAGCATGTCTCGCCCCGTCTGGTCCGTCCCGAACCAGTGGGCGGCGTCCGGCGCGTGATTGACGGCGAGGAAGCTCGTCGCCACTGGGTCGTAGGGCGCGATCTGCGGCCCGAAGATGGCGCAGACGACCCAGAAGAGCAGGATCGCGGCGCCGGCGACGAAGGTGGCCGAGTGCAGCAGCCGCCGGGCGAGCGAGCGCGGGCTGGGCGCGGCCTGAGGCGACGGCGCGGCGATGATCGCCGCCTCCTCCGGCGGGGCGGACCCGATCGAGCCGGGGACGGGCATCTCCCCAAAGGTGGCCGTCATGCCGTCGCCTCGAGGCGGATGCGAGGGTTGAGCAGCGAGTACAGCAGGTCGGCGAGCAGGGTGGCGATCATGTAGATCACCCCGATGGTGAGCACGCCGGCCTCGAGCACCGGGAAGTCCTTCTTCACGGCTGCGGTGTAGATGACGTTGCCGATGCCGGGATAGTTGAAGAGGTCCTCGATCACCACGAGCCCGCCGATCAGGTAGCCCGTCTGGCTAGCGATCACCGTGATCGTGGGGAGCAACGAATTGCGCAGTACGTGCCGGAAGATGACGGTGCGCCTCGGCAGCCCCTTGAGCACAGCGGTGCGGGTGTAGTCCGAGTCGAGCGCCTCGATCGTCGACGCTCGTGTGATGCGCGAGATGTAGCCGAAGAACTCGATGACGAGCGGGATCGCAGGCAGGATCAGGTGGTGCATCTGGGTGAGGAAGGACGCCCCGCTGCCGGCGTAGGCGTTGTCCGGCAGCACCTTCAGCCAGACCGTGAAGATCACGAGCACGACGATCCCCGAGACGAACTCTGGCACGGTCGAGCCGGAGAGCCCGAGCACGGAGGTGGCGCGGTCGATCGGCCGGCCGACGTTGAGGGCGGCGAGGACACCGCCGGCGACCGACAGCGGCACGATGATGCACAGCGCGAGCAGCGCCAGCTTCAGCGAGTTCACGAGGGCCTGGCCGATCAGCGGCGCGACCGCGGTCTGCTGGACGTAGCTCGTGCCCATGTTGCCGTGCAGCAGGCCCGTCAGCCAGCTCCAGTACTGGACGAAGAACGGCCGGTCGACTCCGAGCTGGTGGTCGAGCCCGCGTACGGCGCCGGCAGTGGCGAAGGGGCCGAGGATCGCCCGCCCGGGGTCGCCTGGGAGCACCTGCCCGGCGAAGAAGACGATCAGGCTCAACAGCAGCAGGGACACCACGGCGAGGCCGAGCCGCTTGAGCAGGTACCTGGCCATCAGCGCTCCCCCTCGGCCGGAGGAGCGTAGATCACGCCGCCCGAGAGCACCTCGACCAGCGGCTCGAGGTCGGCGGGCAGCGTGTCGCCGTGTCGGGTGGGCGGGACGTGGGTGCGCACGGCTCGATAGGCGCAACCCGTGCCGGCGCCGAGCATCTCGGCGACCCCCGCCGGCGCCGTGCCGCCGGCCGCGCCGAGGCCGGGCGTCGGGCCCGCGGTCGAGCCCGGAGCCGCCAAGCCGTCGAGGCGGAGGTCGACCGCCTGGCAGGCGACCACCAGCTCGACGGCGACGAGGCGTGAGCCGAGCGCCGCCATCTCGGCCAGACGCCGCGCGGAGAGGGGCGCCATCGAGGTGCGGTCCTCGATCCCCTCGGCCTTGGACGTCGAGACGAGCTCGGAGGAGACGGGCTGCGCGCACAGGCGGGCCTCGACGGCGAGGGACTGCGCGGCGACGGCGAGCTCGGCCAGGGCGTCGTCGGCCTCCTCGGGCGCCGCCGAGAGGCCGGCCGGCAGCCCGGAGCTGGTCGCCTGCAACAGCTTGACGCAGCGCTCCGCTGCGGACACGATCGCCGGGGCGAGCCCGATGCGGGCCGCGTCGAGGGCGGTGGCGACGTAGACCGCGTCGAAGTTGCCGACCGAGACGACGCGGTCCTCGTCGAGGGCGACGAGTGGGTTGCCGAGCGCGGAGTTGCAGTCGGTCTCGACGACGCGACGGGCGTAGCCGAGCAGGTCACGTGCTGCCCCGTGCACCTGCGGCACGCAACGGAAGCTGAGCGGGTCCTGCAGGTGACGCGCCGCACCGAGCTTGGTGAGGAAGCTGCCGGCGAGCAGCTCGACGAGCCGCCGGCGGGACCGGGCGAGCCCGGGCTGACGGCGCGAGTCCGCCACGACCTCGTGCAAGGCGTCGAGGTTGGCGCCGAACGCCTCGAGGTCGAGGGCGGCTGCGGCCTCCAGGTTCTCGAGCAGGATGGACGCCTGCACGACCGCCAGAGCGGCCGCCGCGGTCGAGAAGGCGTTGTTGTCGAGCAAAGCGAGGGCTTCGCCGCCCTCGAGCTCGAGGCCGCCGGCGGCGAGCAAGCCCTCCGCAACGTCGGCGAGGGGACCGAGGTCGGCCTCGCCGACCGAGCCGAGCGTGCGCATCCGCGGGAGTGTCCCCGGCGCGCCGTTGAGGGCTGCCACCACGCGCTCGGCAAGAGCGGGCCGCACGCCGGGGTAGCCCGTCGCCAGCCCGTTGGCGAGGCAGCAGAGCGTCGCGCGGACGAGCGCCGTGCTGGCGGGTGGCCCCTGCGCCACGAGGTGATTGGCGACGAGGCGGCGGTTGAAGCGGGCGCGCCCGGCCGGCGGCACGAGCACACGCTTGCGCTCGGCGACACCGGTGGTCAGCCCGTAGACGGGCGCGTCGCTGCGCAGGGCGCGCTCGACGACCTCACGGGTCGCCCGCATCCGCGCGAGCGCCTCGAAGGCGAGCGTTACCTCGGCGCCCGCAGCGACCTCGGCGACCTGCTCGAGCGTGAGCGAGGCGCCGTCGAGGACGACGGTCAGCTCGGGCCTCCCGCTGGCGCGGGCGGGCTCAGCTCGGCCGGAAGAACGCGTTCCACGGCTCTTGCCCGGCGCGCACGGACTCCTCGGGAGTCGGCCGGCCGGCGCTGCCGTTGCGCAGCGCCTCGAGGGTCGCCCGCGCGTTGTTGGCGAATACCTCTGCCGCGTCGTCGGCAGCTGGGTTGACCCAGACGGCGGCGATGAGGACGAGCTCGCCGCACCGCTCTGCGGGGATGGTGCCCTCGTCGACGGCTTGCGACACTCCCTTGGCGACACCGGCCTGGGCCGGGCCCCAGGTCATCTCGGCGTGGCGGTCGCCGGCGATCGCTGCTTTGTTGACGAACAGCGTCGGCGGGGAGGCGGCGATGCCGGGCTGACCCACGACGACGAAGGGGGCATGCCCGGTGCTCGGCGAGGCGAGCGCCTGTGCCCACGCCGAACCGACGCCGCCGGAGCGCTCGCCGAGCACGGTGTTGAGATGCGCCGCGTTCGGGCCGTCGCCGATGAACGACTCACCGATCTGCACGAGCACTACCCTCCTCCGCCGGGTGTCCGGCCTCACTCAGTCGACGGTCCAGGGCCGGATCACGCCGCGTGCCGACCTTGCCCGAGACCATGTCGGCGAAGGCCTCGTTGACCTCCTCGAGCTCGTAGCGGCGGGTGACGAGCCGGTCGAGCGGCAGCCGCCCCTCGGCGTGGAGGCGCAGGATCATCGGCATGTCCAGGCGTGGTCGCGCCGAACCGTAGAAGGTGCCGGTGAGCACCTTCTCCGAGCGCACCACATCGGGCCAGGGGATGGCCGCCGTCGACCCGCCGGCGGGCAGACCGACGCCGACGACCGTGCCGCCTGGTCGCACGGCGGCAACGGCCAGCTCGACGAGGGCGTTGACGCCGGCCGCCTCGATCACGTAGTCCGGCCCTCCCGCCGTTCGCTCGCGCAGCTGCTCGAGCACGCCGGGGTCGGACCCGTCGAGGGCGTCGGTCGCCCCGAGCTCGAGCGCCAGCTTGCGTTTGGACTCCACCGGCTCGATGGCGATCACCTGCCCGGCACCGGCGAGGCGGGCGGCCATGATCGCCGACAGGCCGACGCCTCCCGCACCGATGACGGCCACGCTCGAGCCCGCCTCGATGCGCGCCCGGTTGAGCACCGCACCGACGCCGGTCATCACGGCGCAACCGACGAGGGCGGCAACCTCGAGGTCCGTGCCCGCTTCGAGCTTGATGCAGCACGACTCGGAGACGACGGCGTGGCCGGCGAAGGTCGAGAGGTAGGAGTAGTGCTGGATCGCCTCGCCGTTCGGGCGGCGCAGCCGGCGCCCTCCCGTCGGCAGCGTCCCGTCGCCCATGCGCGCGGTCGCCACCTCGCACAGCGCCAGCCGGCCGAGCTGGCAGGCGCGGCAGCGCCCGCAGGAGGGCAGCCAGGACAGCACGACCTGGTCGTCGGCGACGAGCGACGCGACGCCCTCGCCGACGTCGAGCACGGTGGCGGCTCCCTCGTGGCCGAGCACGGCGGGGAGCGGCGTGGCCGAGCTCCCAGTGACGGCGTTCCAGTCGCTGTGGCAGACGCCGCTCGCCTCGATGCGGACGCGCACCTCCCCGGGCCCCGGTGGATCGAGCTCGAGCTCCTCGACCACGAGGCGGCCGCCGACGGCGTCGAGCACGGCCGCGCGGGTGACGATCGTCTCGCCTGGCGTCGCGTCGCTGCCGTCGGAACCGGACACCTGCACGCGTGGAACCGTAGCGTTCGGGCCGCCGGTGCGAGCTAGTGTTGGGAAAAGGCAGGTGAGCGGCGTGCAGATGGTGGAACAGCCGCGCGGGGCGGTCCCCGGCGCGGCCGGCGCTGTGGTGGCTGGCGGTGTCGCGAGCGTCGACGGCGAGGCGCACGACGACCGCTCCTGGGCGGTGCTGGCGATCGGCGCCGAGCGCGCCGCAGCCGTGAGCAAGGTCGTCTCCCGGCTCGTCCCCCCAGCAACGAGGCTCACCCCGGCCCAGCTCGCCGCGGTGACGAGCACAGTCGCCCGGGAGCGCTCGCTGTGGACGGACGTCGTGGTGCACGACCCCGTCTCGCGCTGGTACACCGTCCTGCACCGCTCGCAGGAGCTCGACGTCTGGCTGCTCAGCTGGACTCCGGAGCAGGACACCGACTGGCACGACCACGGCGGTTCCGGGGGGTCGTTCGCCGTGGCCGACGGGCGACTCGAGGAGCGGTACCGGCGGGGGTCGACCGGCCGCACGGCGCGGCGCGTGCTCGGCGCCGGCCAGGTTGCCGCCTTCGGGCCGGCTCACGTGCACAACGTGAGCCACGACGGCGCGATGGCCTCGACGAGCATCCACGCCTACTCGCCGCCGCTCGCGGCGATGACGTACTACGACCTCACGCCGCGCGGGCTGTTCGCGCGCGCGCCACCGTCGCCGTGCAAGGGCCCGAGGGTGTACGCGGTCGCGGCACGCCGCTCGCTGCCGGCCGGGCGATCAGCACGGTCGACCAGCTCGCCGAGGCGCTCCCCGGGCGCGGGATCGACGACCTCCTGGCCGAGGCGCGCAGCGGGCTGACCCGCCTCCGCCCCGAGGCAGCACTGGCGGCGCTCACGGACGGGGCGGTCCTCGTCGACATCCGGCCGCTCGAAGAGCGGATCGCCGAGGGCGAGGTGCCCGGCGCGCTCACCATCGGCAGGAACGTCCTCGAGTGGCGGCTCGACCCCCGCAGCGAGGCTCGCATCCCCGGGGTTGCCCGCTTCGACGCCCGCATCGTCGTGATGTGCCAGGAGGGGTACGTCTCGAGCCTGGCGGCCGCCAGCCTGCGACGCCTCGGACTGTTGCATGCCTCGGATCTCGAGGGCGGGTTCCGTGCCTGGAAGGCAGCGGGCCTGCCGACCGTCCCGCTCCGCCTCAGCAGCTGAGGCAGCGGGGACCCACCAGCTGAGCGCTCGGACCCTGGAGCCCAGGCCCGCTCCAGCACGGCGACGACGAGCGCGTACGAGGCTCGGCCGCGCCCCGCGGGTGGCGCATCGCAACTACCTTGCGGGCAGTGCCCGATCGACGACCGCTCCGGCGGGCCCTCCTGGTCGGGCTGGTCGGCCTCGCCGCGCTCGGTTTCCCCGCCCTCATGTCGGTCGCTTCCGCTGAGGCGGTCGCATCCGCAGGGCCGACTCCGATCCGTCACGTGATCGAGATCATGCTCGAGAACCACACCTTCGACGACTTGTTCGGGCATTTCCCCGGTGCGGACGGCATCCCGGCGGGGACGCTGCTGCCGGACCCGACTGCACCGGGGAAGCGCATCCCGCCGCTGGTCGCGCCGCCGCAAGAAGGCGAGGTGCAGGCGGGTATGGACAACTCACGTGCGTCCGAGCTGTTTGCGATGCACTTCGAGCCGGCGGCGGCCGGCCTGCCGGCGCACTTCGCGATGGACCGCTTCACACTGGTCCCGGGCAGCGCGATCTGCTCGATCACCACCTTCGCCCCGAGCGTCGACCCCGACCTGCAGTACCTCGCCCGGCATTTCGAGCTCGCCGACGAGAACTTCCAGCCCGTCGTGGGCCCGACGCGGCCGAACGTGCTCGCCGCGCTCACAGGCTCGGCGAGCGGAACTCCGGGCGAGGGCGTGGTGACGAGTGGCGGGAGGTGGTACTCGATCTTCGACCAACTTGCCGGTGCGGGCCTCACGTCACGGATCTACTACGGCGTGCCGCTCTCCATCTTCCCGGGCACGGTGTGGCCGGAGCTGCTTCCCGCCGGGGCCAGCCTGGCGACGACGACGCGCTTCCTGTCGGATCTCGCCGACGGCACGCTCCCGAATTTCTCCTTCGTCCGCCCCGGGGTCGGCTACAGCGAAGAGCCGCCCGAGGACGTCGGCGAGGGCGACCTCTGGCTCGGTCAGCTGCTCGCGGCGATCGCACGGAGTCCCGAGTGGGGCTCGACGGCGGTGTTCGTCACCTACGACGAGGGGGGCGGGTTCTACGACCACGTCTCACCGCCACGGGTCGAGGCCTACGGCTACGGCACGCGCACACCCATGGTGATCGTGTCGCCCTACGCCCGTCGCGGCGTGCTCGCACCGATGACGACGAACCTGTCGGTGCTCGCCTTCCTCGAGCACGTCTTCGGGTTGCCGCCGATCGACCGTCTCGTCGCCGGGCAGGACGACCTGGCCGGCGCGTTCGACCTCGACGCCCGCCCGCTCGCCGCCCCGCGGCTCCCGGTGGCGCCCCCGCTCAGCCTGCAGGCCTATGGTGCACCCAACCGGCTGAGCGACCTACCGGCGCTCGCGCCGCGCCGATCAGCCTCGTTCCTGCTCGAGGCCAACACTCCCGGCCTCGCCCTCGACTCGTCACTCTCGGGAGTCGTGACCTTGCGCGTCACCGGGCCGACGGGTGTCACCGACCCGCTCCCGTCGAGCGTCGCCCTCGTACGTGGCGTCGCCCACGTGCCGATCGCGCCGGCCGCCGCCGGTTACTACCGCATCACGGCGACCGGTCCGGCCGGGAGCCTCGGCGAGATCACCCTCGACATCGGGGTGAGCCCCGACACGCCATGATCCCCGACACGCCATGACCCCCGACACGCCATGATCCTGCGGCCCCCCGACCGATGATCCTGCGGCCCCCCGACCGCATGCCGGTGCGCTGGTGCCCGCCCGTCCGGCTCGTCGGAGCGCTCGTCGTCGCCGTCGCGCTGGCCGTCGCCCTGCCGGCGGGGGCGACCCGCGCCGGCGCCGACGAGGCCCCGACGTCAGCGCCTGCGCTGGCGCGCGAGGCGCAGGCGGCCGGCGCGGCGACCGGACGCGGCAGCTTCGGCGGACGCACGACGACGTGGCGGCTGCGGTCGGGTGGCCGGTGGCGCACCGTGCTCGTGCACCTGCCCGAGCGTGGCGTCAGCAGCGGCCCGATGCCGCTGCTGCTCGTGTTCCACGGGCACGGCGAGACGGCATCGGCGATCGAACGCATCACGGGCTTCGATCGGCTCTCGGACGAGCTCGGCTTCGTGGTGGCGTACCCGCAGGGTGTGGACCGCAGCTGGAACGACGGCCGAGGCGTGACCGCGGCCTCTCGCCTCGGAATCGACGACGTGGCGTTCGTGCGCCAGCTCATCGCCCTCGGCGAGCGATCCTGGTCGGTGGACCCGAGCCGCGTCTATGCGGCGGGATTCTCGAACGGCGCGGTGCTCGCCCAGCGTCTCGGTTGCCAGCTGAGCGGCGAGCTGGCCGGCATCGCGTCGGTCTCGGGCATGCTCGCCGCGCCACTGAGGACCCGTTGCGCCTCCCGGCGACCACTGCCAGTGCTGCTCGTGGCCGGCACGAGCGATCCGGTGATGCCGTACGACGGTGGTCGCGTGCACAGCAGGGTCGGAGGAGCGGTGCTCTCCGCCGGCGCGACGGCGGGTTTGTGGGCACGCCGCGACGGCTGCACGACGAGCTCGGTCGTCACCCTGCCCGCCGCGCCCGGCGACGGCACGTCGGTCGTGCTGCGCACCTACCACCGCTGCGCGCCGGGCGGCGCGGTGGAGCTCGTCAGTGTGGTGGGCGGCGTGCACCGCTGGCCGGGAGGCGACCTCGGCGGCACGCCCGTGCCGGTCCCGCTCCCGTTCGTGCCGACCCTCAGCGCCGGGCTGGCAGCGCTTCGAGCTCGCCCGTTCTCCGCCAGCCAGGCAGTGTGGAGCTTCCTCGCTCCCCGTCGCCTCCGGCGCCCGGCTGAGCCTGCGGGCCGACCCGGGCTCCGCCGGTCAGCGCCGCCGGAGGTGCCGACGAGCAGGCCGCCGCGGTGACGAGCGCCGCGCTGGCGGCGGTGGCAGGCGTCCCGCCGGCCGCCGGGTGGCCGTGGCGCTCGCTCGCGGTCGCGCCGACGGTCCCTCCGGCGGTCACGCCGGCGGACGGGTCGATCTCCGGGTGGCGCGCCCAGGGCCAGGCCTGGCGGCCGCGGCCCGTGAGCGCCCGTGCGCCCGGCAGACGCGAGCCGATCGTGCCGAGCGCGCAGCCCGCCAGGAAGACGACGAGGACAGCTCCGAGGACGGTCAGCGGCCAGGGCACGACGTGGTCGAGTCGCCCCCACCCGAGGGTCGTCAGCAGCTCGAGCAGGGCGACCTGGCTCAAGTAGACCGCGAATGAGTTGTCCGAGCTGACATGGGTGGCGCGACGCAGCGTCTCCCTGCGCCGTGGGGCGACCAGCTTGACGCCGATGACGTAGATGAGGCCGATCGCGGCGACGTTGAACGGCAGCACGATCGGCATGAACGGGTCCGATGCGTTGCCGCCGAGCGCGCGCAGGACGCCGTCCTGCGCGAGGAAGTACCACGCCTCGACGAGCATCGCCGTCCCGAGCGTCGCCCAGCCGATGAAGCGCGCATGTCGCACGACGAATGCGTGGAAGGCGTCGTAGTGCCACGCCGCCACGCAACCCGCGAGCAGGTAGAACTGGTAGGACATCACCTCGCGCGTCGCCGCGGTGCCGTTGCCCAGCCATCCCGGCACAAGGCTCCAGTGCATCGCGCTCGTGTACGCGAGCTGAGCGAGCGCGCTCGACGCGACGAGCAGGCGGTGGTGGCCCTCGGTGCGGCGCAGCAGGACGAGCACGAGCGGGAACAGCACGTAGAACTGCACGAGCACGACGATGAAGTAGAGCTGGGAGTAGCCGACGACGGCGAGCGCGCCGAGCCGGCCGAGGTCGGCCACGGCCGAGCCGTGCAGGCTCGGCAGGCCGATCAGGAAGTAGATCACGGTCCAGGTGAGGTAGGGGACGAGCACCAGGACCGCCCGGCGCATCCAGAACGCCTTGAGCCCCGCCCGGCGCAGGTCGCGGTAGGCGTAGGTGAGCATGCATGCCGAGACGAAGAGGAAGCCCTCGCGCGAGACGTGCAGGAGCACGATGGCGGCTCCGAAGAACACCCCGTGGGCGAAGGCGATGACGGCGTGCGTGCCGAGCACGCCGAGCTGTTTGACCGGCCGCATCGCGTCGACATGGTCGAGCCGCCGGCGGGTGCCGCCCGTTTCCCCCTCGCCGGCGGCCGGGACGGCGACGCTCGTCACGCCGGGCGCGACCGCCGGCGCCGAGGCGCCGTGGATCCTCGCCATGCCCGCCTACCGCTCGCTTCCCCGGTGGTCGTGGACGGCCATGGCGGCGTCGACGGTGCCGTCCTCGCCGACCTCGAGCGCGACCACGGCCCCGTTGGGCACAGGCGCCGGCGGGCCGAACCGGCGAGCCAGCAATGAACGGATCACGCCACCATGGGCGACCAGCACCACGGGGCCGCCTCCGACCGTTGCGGCGAGCTCGGCGACCGTGCGCACCGGCGCGCTGCGCGAGCTCGCCCACGCTCTCGCCGCCCCCTGGTGGGTGAGCGGCAGGCTCCTGCCAGAGGCGGTGCACGAGGTCGCGCGCGAGCACACCGTCGACCTGCGAGGTGAGCGGTCGTCCCTCGAGCAGTCCCAGGCGCTGCTCGCGCAGGCCCGGGTGCAGGGCGAGGGTCGAGCCGAGGCGGCAGGCGATGACCGACGCCGTCTGGCGCGCACGCACGAGGTCGCTCGCCACCACGATCGCCGGGCCCTGTCGCAACGCCGTGGCGAGGTGAGTCTCGAGGCTGGCGGCAGCCGCCGAGGCTTGCACCCACCCGCGGGCGGTGAGCCCACCGGCCAGCGGCGACTGACCCTGGATGCGACCGGTCCTGTTCCAGCTGCTCTCGCCGTGGCGGACGACCAGGACCGTCGTCATCGGCGTCGCGCGGCAGTGGGCCGTCGTGAGCCCGGCAACCCCGATCTCGTTGACCGCGAGCTCGGCAGCGGCGAGCTCAGTAACACAGCCGCGGGTCCGCGTACTGCTTGAACTCGAGCACGTTGTTCGACGGGTCCACGAGAAAGAGGGTTCGGTGCTCCTCGGCGGTGCCTTCGAAGCGCACGTGCGGGCCGTCGAGCACCGGCAGCTTGCGCAGCTCGACGAGGCGCAGCAAGCGGTCGAAGTCCTCCGCCGCGGCGAACGTGACGCCGAAGTGGCGCGGGTAGGCAACGGCTCGCTCCGGCACCTGCTCCGGGTCGAGATGGCAGACCAGCTGGTCGCCGAAGAAGTCGAGGGTGATCCGGTCCGGGTACCGTCGCGCCAGCTTGGCGCCGAGGCCGCGGACGTAGTACTCGACGGCCTCGTCGAGGTCCCGCGCCGGCACGGCGACGTGGAAGGTATCGGTGGGCGACCTCATCGGTGGTGTCCTCCTCGTGCGTGTCGTCGAGACCTTCGTCGGTCGTTCATCCCACGGGGCCTGCGCGCCGCGGACGCCCCACGGGGGCTTCGCGCCGCGGTCGCCACCGCCGGGCATGCCTCATGCCGCGGGGTTGCCTGCGGTCACCGAGCGCCCGGCGCCCGCCGGCGCGACCTCGAGCTCGCCCAGGGCGACGCCGCCGTTCGCCCCGAGGGTGAGCTCGAGCAGGGTGTCGGCGCGCAGGCCACGCCGCAGCGTCTCGAGCGCGATCACGTCGTCGGGCGCCACGTTGCCGAGGTTGACGCCGGGGCCGAGGCGCTTGATCAGCTCTACCTGCAGGCCTTTCGTGGGCGCTTCGAACATCAGGCGTCCGGCGGGGACCGCGTCGAGGAGCGCGTCGAGCACGTCCTGGCGCATGGTCCCATCGGGCCGGGCGATCCCGCTCTGCCCGCTCTCGCGGGCCTCGGTGATCACGTACGCCGCGCCAGCGGCGAGGTCGGCGAGAACGGCCTCGACCCATGCATCCGGGCCCATGCCGGCCACGCGGTCGCTGTCCTTGAACCCCACCTCGGCCAGCACCGTGAACTCGCCGGCGAGGGCTCTGACGAGCTCGGCCTTGGCGCGCTGCTCGAGGGGGATCGTCCCGTTGGACACCTCGAGGTGGGTGATGCCGAGCCGACGCAGCATCACCAGGTATTGCGGCAGCCGGCCGGTGTAGCAGAAGTGTTCGAACAAGGTGCCGCCGAAGTAGCAGCCGATGCCGGCGCCACGCAGGATGCCGAGCTTGACCTCGAGATCGGGCGTGACGAGCGCCGTGCCCCAGCCGAGCTTGACAAGATCGATGTAGCAGCCGTAGCTGTCGATCACGTCCGCGAACGCCCCCGTCGGAAGGCCGCTGTCGATCACCATCGTCAGGCCCTCGGGCCCGTCGCCGATGCGTGCCATCTGGTCATCACCCCGCTCGCTGTCGTCACCGTCGTCCGCGCTGCGCCCCGGACCCCTCTGCGAGGTCTATCCGGCGTCCCTGATGGCCGGTTGTGAGCGGGGTTAGAGCAGTGGGGCCAATGTTACGATCGCGTGAAGGCCGCCAGCCAGCCGGCGACGGTCCGCGCGACCTCGGCGTCGTGCCTGCGCATGGAATGGTCGGCGCCCTCGACCAGCACGAGCTCGACGGGAGCGGGCACGAGCCGCGCCGCAGCCTCGAGCTCGCTCACCGAGGCGAAAGCGTCGCGTGTGCCCGAGCAGAACAGGCTGGGCACCTCGACCTGGGGCAGGTGCGCGGTGCGCGGGCGGTCGGGGCGCCCGGGCGGATGCAGGGGGTAGCTCACGAGCACGAGCGCCGCTGCCCCGAGGCCGTCGGCGACCGCCATGGAGCACATCCTCCCGCCCATCGAGCGACCACCGAGGGCGATGCGCTCGCTCGCCACCCCGAGCCGTTGTGCCATCGCCGTGGCGCATCGCACGACGTGCGCGACGAGCACCTCGGCACGGTCCGGAGCCCGCCGTCCGGCGAGGCGGTAAGGAAAGTCGGCGCGTTCGACTGCGATCGACGCCGCGCTGACGGCGCGGTCGATGGCGACGAGCGCCGGGTGGTCCCGGCCGGCACCGGCCCCGGGGAAGAGCAGCAGACCGGCCGGCCGCTTCGAGTCGCCGGCCGCCGACGTGCCGGCGGGCGGGCGGCGTGGGGAGGCGGTCACCGCGACAGCCTGGCCTCCGCGCACGGCGCCGGTCCACCCGTCGGCGGGCGTAGCGCCGGGGAGCGTCCCGTCAGAGGTGTGGTATCCAGGCCCGCACGACGGTGCCAGCGCCGGGAGCCGAGACGATGTCGACGCTCCCGCCGACGGACTCGGGCGCGCTCGCGGATCGAGGCGAAGCCGAGATGGCCGGGCAGCTCCGGCACGGCGTCGGGGTCGAAGCCGCTGCCGTCGTCGCGCACGGTGACCTCCAGGCCGCCGTCGTGGGCTGTGAGGGCCACGTTCACGAGCTCGGCCCCGGCGTGCTTGTACGCATTGGCGAGGGCCTCGCGGGCGATCTGGAACAGCACCGTCGCCTCGTCCTGTGTCGGCTCTTCCTCGAGGGTGCTCGAGAGGCCGAGCGCGGGCGGCCGCGGCGCCGAGAGCCGGCTGGCGTACTCCTCGAGCGACTCGAGCAGGCCACCGATCTGCAGCGCCGGTGGGTGCAGCTCGAAGAGGAGGCTGCGTAGGGCGACGATGGCCGATGCGGACAGCTCGTTCAAGGTGTCGACCACGTCGCGCACCCCTTCGGTGCCCTCCAGCCGTCCGGCGAGGAGCTCGATCTGCATCGACATCGCGATGAGGATCTGCAGGGCGTTGTCGTGCAGCTCGACCGCGATCTGGCTGCGTTCCTCCTCCTGGGCTCGCAGCAGCTGGCGGGCGAGGCGCGAGCGCTGCTCCTCGGCACGGCGCTGCTCGGTGACGTCGCGCAGCGCCCCGACGAGCCCGAGCGACCGGCCGCCCTCGCGCAGCAGGTCGGCGCTGGCCAGCACCCAGCGGACCGTGCCGTCGGGGCGCACGATGCGGTGCTCGCTCTCGAAGCGATCGCCGTCGCCGGCACGCGCCAGTCCTTCGGCGAGGGCAGCCTGGTCGGCGGGATGCACCCACTCGAGCAGCTCGGCCAGCTCGACCTCGCCGCTCGGCGGGCGGCCGTAGATCCGAAAGGTCTCGTCGGTGAGCCGGAACAGCCCGGAGCGCAGGTCGAGGCGCCAGCCGCCGATGTGCGCGATCGCCTGTGCTCGCTCGTGCAGCTCGACGAGCTCGCCCCCACCCGGCTCGCCGGCGTTCACGTGCGTGCGGTCGACTCGCCGCGCCGCGCCGCGACGACGGGCACGCGAGCGTCTGCCGGATCCAGCGAGTGGTCGCCGGGCACCGCGGGTCCGGAGCGGTCGGGCATGGCTACGACGGCCCTCCTCCCCGGATCGTCCTCGGCCACCCGTGCCCTCCTTGTCGACCCGCCGCAGCCGCCCGGCGGTCGCCACGCGTGTCGGGTCTCTCGTCGGGCAAGCTACTGCGGCACCGCGCCGTCGAGCGAGAGGAGGGCCCGTGAACGCTTGGGTCGTGCACGAGCCGGGACCGATCGACGAGCACCCGCTCGTCCTCGTCGAGCGCCCGCAACCCGAGCCGGGCCCCGGCGAGGTCCGGGTCGCCGTCTCGTGCTGCGGCGTCTGCCGCACCGATCTCCACCTCGCCGAGGGGGACCTCCCGCCGCACGGGCGCGACGTCGTGCCGGGACACGAGGTGGTGGGCAGGGTCGATGCCTGCGGCGAGGGCAGCTCGCGTTTCGCCGTCGGCGACCGTGTCGGCATCGCGTGGTTGCGCCACACGTGCGGCCGCTGCCGGTTCTGCAGGCGCGGCGCGGAGAACCTGTGCGTAGCGCCGGCGTTCACGGGCTGGGACGCCGACGGCGGCTACGCCGAATCGGCCGTGGTGCCCGAGGCCTACGCGTACCGACTTCCCGACATCTTCGACGACGAGCACGCCGCACCGCTCTTGTGCGCCGGGATCATCGGCTACCGAGCCTTGAAGCTCGCCGAGGTTCCTCCCGGAGGGCGACTGGGCGTGTACGGGTTCGGCGCGTCGGCGCACATCGCCATGCAGATCGCGCTGCGCCAAGGGGCGACGGCGCACGTGCTGACGCGCTCGCCGGCGGCCCAGCGGCTCGCCCTCGAGCTCGGGGCGTCCTCGGCGGCCGGCTCCTTCGACCCGCCGCCCGAGCCGCTCGACTCGGCGATCCTCTTCGCCCCGGCCGGGGAGCTCGTCCCCGTCGCGCTGCGGGCGCTGGATCGGGGCGGGACGCTCGCCGTCGCCGGCATCCACCTGAGCGACGTGCCCACGTTGCACTACGGCTCGGAGCTCTTCGAGGAGCGCCGACTGCGCAGCGTCACGGCGAACACGCGAGCCGACGGCGAGGAGCTGCTGAGCCTGGCGTCCCGCCTCGACCTGCACGTCGTGACGACGCGTTATCCACTGTCCGAGGCCGGACGAGCCCTCGCCGACCTCGCGCACGACCGCGTCGAGGGCGCGGCGGTCCTCGTGCGTTGACCCGCGTTGTGGCGCGTGCTCACGCGCGGTGGCGGGTGGTCTCCTCGAGCGCCACGAGGACGCGGCGCGTCAGCTCGGAGGGGCCGAAGGCCAGGCCCATCATCTCGAGCTCGAGCGGCAAGAGCGCCTCGCGCTGCAGGGCGGCGACGCTGCGCCCGCACCGGGAGGAGGATTGCACGAGCTCCTGGGCGAGGAACGAAAGCGTGCGAGCCCAAGCGTGCAGGTCCGACCGCTGCTCGAAAGCGAACGGGCGTCGCGCGATCAGCAAGAGCTCGCTCTCGGCGCAGTGCGTCAGCTTGTTCAGCCACGCCCAATTCGGCACCGGCGACCCGATCGCACAGGCGGCATCGAGATAGCTCCCGTCGAGCAGGCGTTCACAGTCGGAGGCGAACCTCGGAGCGTCGGCACACCCACCCTTGTTCTTGCGCTTGCCCGGGACCCACATCGGTGTTCCTCCGCCCTCTGCCGCCGCGGCGCCCACGGGGTGTCCACCGCCCGACGGCGTGTGGCTACCCTGCCGCAGCCGGGCCCTAACGCCCGGAGACGCAGCGCACCCGGAGCAGGTGGATATCAGGTCACCTCGTGTGCCTTTTTCTCGAGGCGCTCCTTGACCTCGCCGAACGACGCCTCGAAGGAGGCAACCCCCTCGCGTTCGAGCGTGGCCGCGACGCCGGCGAGCGAGACACCGACCTCCTCGAGCTCCTCGAGCACGCGTTCAGCGTCATCGAGCGCATCCTCCACGCTGCGCCGGACCGTGCCGTGGTCGAGGAAGGCTTCCACGGTCGGTTCCGGCATCGTGTCGACGGTGTCCGGGCCGATCAGGCTCTCGACGTAGAGCAGGTCGGGGTAGTCGGGGTTCTTGGTCGAGGTCGAGGCCCAGAGGGTGCGCTGCGGGCGGGCGCCCCGTTCGGCGAGAGCCGACCAGCGGGGGCCGCTGAAGGCCCGCCGGAACATCGCGTAGGCGAGCCGCGCCTGGGCGATGGCGACGTGGCCACGTAGCTCGAGGGCGTGGTTCCGCAGGAGCGTGTCGTCGGTCGCCTCGGCGACGGCGCGCAGTCGCCGGTCGACCTCGGTGTCCACGCGGCTGACGAAGAACGACGCCACCGAGGTGACCTTCGCCGGATCGCCGCCGCGCGCGATGAGCTGCTCGATGCCCGACAAGTAGGCCTCGATCACTGCCTCGTAGCACGCGAGGGAGAAGATCAAGGTGACGTTGACGTTGCGGCCCTCTGCGACCATGGTCTGGATCGCCGGCACGCCCTCTCCCGTCGCCGGGATCTTCACGAGCAGGTTGGGTCGGTCGATGCGCTCGTGGAGATGACGAGCCGACCTGATCGTCGCTGCCGTGTCGTGGGCGAGTGACGGGTCCACCTCGATCGACACGACGCCGTCGACACGGCCGCTCTGCTCGTAGACCGGTCGGAGCAGCTCCAGCGCTCCCTTCACGTCGTCGACCGCAAGGTGCCAGTACGCGTCGACGACCTCCACGCCGGCGTCCAACAGCTTGGCGAAGGGCTGGTCGTAGTCCTCGGAGTCCTCGATGGCTCGCGCCGTGGTCGAAGGGTTCGACGTGACGCCGCGAAGGCCCAGATCGATCAGCTCCCGCAAGCGGCCTCGCAGCAGGTAGCCGCGTGTCAGGTTGTCGAGCCAGGGACTCTGGCCGCCCTGTTCGTACAACTCGTGCAACCGTGTCACCGTTGCGCTCCTCACTCGATCGCTGGGACGGCCCGTCACCTCGGCGGGCTCGGGTTGGCCGCCGCGGGTCCCGTGCGGCGGGCGCTGTCGGCGGGCGACGCTCCCCGCCGAGCACCCCCGCCGGCTACGGGGCACCGGGCGCCCGGGCCGAGAGGTCGCACCGTTCACGCCGCGGTGGCGCCGCCGTCGTGAGCCTTCGCCACGGCCCGGTTCGGCGGCCGGCTCGGGTGTTCGGCCGGATCGCCACCGGGATGGGGCGTACGCTCCGTCTGGTTCCTTCGTCTTCCGGCGGCGGGGCTCGGCGGGCCCGTGCACCCTCGGCGCGCCACGACGGTCGCGGGAAGGTCCGGCCCACGACGTCGTGAGCCGAATACCCGCGCGCCGTGTCGGCCAACCCGCCGCGACGAGGCGGTCCGGCCGTGCGCCGGGTCCCTGCTCAGGGCCGGCGTGCGGTTCGCTGGGGGCCGGGCCGGGTAGTCCTACACTGGCCGCCCACGGACCACCCGGTGCAACGCTCCCGTGGGCGGCCTTTCGCGCTCCCGAGCCAGGTGGCGGCTCAGCCAGGTGGTCGGCTCAGCTCGCCTGCTCGCCGATGCGGTCCAATGCCCCGAGCACCTCGCCGATGGAGATCCCGAGCAGTGTGGTCTCGTGCTCGCCGGCGCCCGAAGTCGGGGGGTCGCCGCTCGAGTCGCGCCCGTCGAGGAGCACGGAAGGCACGCCAGAGGCTGCCGCGAGCCCGGCGAGCGCGGCGTGGGCACTCACCAGGCGGCCGGCTCCGCGGATCATCGGCACGAGGTCGAGCAGCCGCTCGTTCGCCGCGAGCACATGCGAAGGCGACAGGTCGGCCCGCGCCGCGACTTCGACGGCCGCGTCGAGGTCACCGGGCCCGGCAAGGACCGCGACGCCGGCCCCGGCGGACGCGAGCCGTGCCAGGGAGGCGAAGCGCATCGGGGGCCAAGAACCGCCGGTCGCCGAGCGCCCGGGGTGGAGCACCAGGGCTCCTCTCAGCCACGCCGGCACCTCGCTCGCAGGTCCGGGTGCCTCCCCGGCCGTGCCCGGGCAGATGGGTCGTGCGCTCGCCACGACAGACTCGATACCCCGAATGCCGTCGATTGTCGATGACGTGGGCGGGGTAGCGCCACACGCGATGAGGGTCGCCATGGTCGCCGCGAATTCTGCCAGGTTCGAGACCGGCGGCGGGGTCACCGGTTCGCTCGGCGCGCTGTCGTGCGCGCTCGCCCGGCACGGGGCAGAGGTGACCCTGTTCGCCCCGCAGCACGGTGCGCGCGAGACAGTTGGGTGCCGGCTGCCGCGGGGCCAGGCGGTGAGCCAGCCGTCCCGCGCCGCGCTCGCACCCGGGGTCGTCTCGCAGCGACTGGAGTGCGGCTATCGAGCCGTCACCGGATATGGCGTCCCCGAGGCCGCTGACGATCTCGTCCACGCGTTGCACCGCCTCTGGCGGGCGCACCGGCCGGACGTGGTGCACGCTCACTGCTGGGCCTCGGGTCTCGCCGCCGTGCGGGCCGCTGCGGGGCTCGGCATCCCGGTGGTGCTCACGCTGCCCGCCGCGGCGCCACGCCGCTCGCCGGCGGCATCCGCCCAGGCGGCCGAGACGGGCGCGTCGCGTCGCGCCCCAGCCGATGGCGAGCTGCTCTCCCTCGTCGACGGCGTGGTCGCCGGCTGCGCCGCGGACGCCTTCGAGCTGCTCAGGCTTGGCGCAGACCGCGCCCGCCTGCACGTCGTGCCCGCTGGCGTGGACCTCCGGGAGTTCGCGCCCGATGGTCCCGTGGACGTCCGCATCGCGCGCTGGCGCGTCGTCGCCCCGCTCGGCGCCACGGCATCGGGCGAGCTGGCCGACGTCCTGGCGGCGCTCGTGGCACTTCCCGAGGTCGAGCTCGTCGTGTCCCCGTCCGGGTCCGAAGACGATCGACCCGGAGAGCACGTGCAGTCCCGGCTCGAGGCGGTCGCGACGGCGCTCGGCGTCGCCGATCGCGCGGCGTGGCGCGAGCTGAGCGGGAGCAACGCCGCGTTGCTGCGCTCAGCCGATGTCGTCGTGAGCGTGCCGTCGGCGGCGCCGGTGGGCACCGGGGTGCTCGAGGCGATGGCGTGTGGCGTGCCCGTCGTGGCGTCTGCCATCGGTCCGCACGTGGACGCCTTCGTGCACGGGGTGAGCGGGCTGTTCGTCGCCGAGCGGGACGGAAAACGGCTCGCGGCGGCGTTGCGCGCTCTCCTCGCGGACCAGACGTTGCGCGACTCCATCGGCGCCGCGGCGCTGGCGCGGGTGCGGCGCCGCCACGGCTGGGACCGGATCGCGCTCCGGACGCTTGGCGTGTACGCATCGGTCCTGTCGGGGCGGTCGACACGGCGCCGCCAGCGCTCTCTGGAGGAGGTGGACCGGTGAGCGTCGGGTCGCGGCGCCCCGAGCTCGGAGCCGGGTGCCAGCCCACGCCCGGGCAGCGTGCCAGCTCTGGCCGGCTCGTCGGCGCGAACCTTCCGTGACGCGCCCGGAACAACCTCCGTACGGGCTCACCGCTCACAGCCTCGGCGAGCTCACCTGCTCACAGCTCGGCGAGCTCATCCGCTCACAGCTCGGCGAGGCGGGGAATCATGACCTCCTCGAGCACGAGGCGGATCGCGGCCGCGGCCGGGATCGCCACGAGCGCCCCGATCAAGCCGAACAACGTGACACCGACGAGGGTGGCGACGATGGTCAGCCCGGGAGAGATCTGGACAGTGTGCCGCATCACACGCGGCGTGAGGAGATAGTCCTCGAAGAACCGGTAGAAGATATAGAACCCGAGCGTCCCGAGTGCCACCGGCAGCCCTTTCACGAGGGCCACGAGCGTCACGACGAGCCCCGCCACCGTCGAGCCGATGACCGGGATGAGGTCGAACAGGGCGACGAAGAGGCCGAGCAGGACCGCGTAGGGGACGCCGAACAACGCCAGCCAGATCGCCGTCAGACCGCCGGAGACGATCGAGGTGAGCAGATTGCCGAGCACGAACCCGCCCACGCGGGAGAAGACCTCGTCGCTGATCGGCTCGACCGCGCCCGGCGCGAGGCCGGGATGAGGCTGAGCCAGAGCCGCCGGAGCTGGGGAAACGCGACGAGGAAGTAGATCGTGAGCACGATGATGCTGATCGTGGCGGTGACCGTGTTGACCACGATGCGGCCCGCACCGAGCACGCCGCCGAGCCACGACAGCTTCGGCTTGAACGTCGATGTGGTGGCGCTCGAGACCAGGCTTCGCAGATGCAACGTCGTCACCAGGTGGCCGAGCCATCCGTGCCCGCTTGCTAGCTCGTGTCGGTAGCGCGGGAGGTTGGTGGTGAGCTGGTTCACCTCCGCGGTGATCGGCGAGACCGCTGCGGCGACGAAGCCGGCGACAAGGCCCATCGCCGCGAGGACGACGAACACGACGGCGAGACGGCGCGGCACTCCGTGCCGCTGCTGCCAGGAGACTGCGGGCTCGAGTCCGATCGCGAGGAACAACGCGACGCCGAACACCGTGAGCACGGAGCCGAGGTCGACGACGGTGCGCGCCAACGCGTAGGCGACGGCGACGCCGAGGGCACCGCTCAGGCCGATGTAGAACGGACTACGGCGATCGAAGGGCTGGCCGGGAGCACCGAGCTCCGGCCGTTGCGTGTCCACCCGCCGGTGGGGCGGAGTGATGCCCTTCGGTAGGAGGAGGCGCGCACTCCGGGCGCGCCCAGGGGCGGGTGCGGACCTTGGGAGAGGTTGGGCTTGTGCGATCGGTTCGGCCCCTAGCCGTGCTCGATCGGCCCCGGCGGCAGCGGCGGCTCGGGGGGCGGGAACGGCCTCGGTCCAGGCTCGGGCTGGGGAGGCAAGGGGCCGGGATCGGGGAAGGGTCCGGGTCCGGGGCCGGGCAGCGGAGCAGGGTCCACGGGATCGGCCAGCGAACCCCGCGCCGCGACGATGCCTGTGCCAGGAGCCCCCGGAAGTGTCAGACCGTGTGCCACGAGGTCCTCACTGCCCGAGTAGCACGGGCCGCAAACGGGCAATATCGATGAGTTCCGCGCTGTTGTTGGCGAGACAGCATTGCCGGTCGCAGCGTGCTCGTCCCCGGCATGGCGTCGAAGGGCCCGACGAGGGTGCTCGCGGCGCTCGCCGGCAGGGCGTGCGGCCCTCGGCCGCTGTCACGTCCCCCTCGCCGGAGGAGACGGAACTGCGGACGAGCGGCCGCACCGCCGGTTTCGCCCGGCGGGCGGCGCGGGTGGCCGCGGCCGGTCGCGCCGCGCGTGGCGCCCAGGAGCGTCGATAGCCATCGACGAACGACATCGGCGACACACGTCGACGACAGCGGCACCGTCGGCAACGACACGAGCATCGACAAGGAGGCTGCGATGAGCACGAACCAGCAACCCGAGAACGCGGCAGCCATGACCGCACCCGACGAGGCCACCCTCGAGGCGGAGCGGTGCGAGGCTGACGCGCCGCACCGCGCCGACCGCCCGTCGACGCCCGAGGAGCGCACACGGGCCGATGAAGCCAAGGAGGCGCTCGGGCCCGCGCTTGCCGACGGCGCCGCACACGAGGGCGAGATGAGCCGTCGGGGTGCGAGCCAGACCGGCGAAGGCCGCGTGCCCTGAGTCCTGCCGGCGTCGCCGTCCCGCTGGGCGCCCGGCCGTTGCCGGCCGCCAGCGGGCGGCGGCTGGCAGCGGACGGTCAGCGACCGCTGACCGAGTCGCGCATCGGGGTCGGCGAGCATGGCCATCGCGCCGAGCGCAATATTGCCTAGCGGCGTGTCAGGAGCAGAGGGATGCGCGAGGGCGGCGTGACTTGCCGAGGCTTCGCGTGTGCTCGACGTCGGCCTCGAGGCGATGGGCGGCCCCGGGGCCGGCCGTCGTGCGACGACCGGCCCCGACGGGAGCGCTACCAGCGATACCAGCGCCCGCTGTCGGCCCCACGGAACAGGAAGCCGAGCAGGAAGAGCACGAACGCGGCGAGCGCGATCCACCAGAGCACGTGAACCGCGAACCCGACACCGCCGAGGATCAGAGCGATCAACAGGACGACGAGCGCGATACCCATTCCATCTCCTTTCTGTCGGCGGAGCGCGACGCGCTGCACCTCAGGAGCGGGCGATACCCGGGGCGGAACGGGCGAAACGCCGACGGCCGCATCCCGGAGCGCAGCCTCAACGCTCGTCAGCCCAGAGAACGACTTCACGGGGCGAGGAGGACACCTCGCTGGTGCATGCCCCACCGGATCCGTCGCGGGTGCCCCCGAAGGCCGGGCAGCGGCCCGCTCGTCATTCCCCGCGGGCGTAGGCCTCGTGCAGCATTGCCAGGCTTCGGGCGAGCAGTCGTGAGACGTGCATCTGGGAGAGCCCGACGCGCTGGGCGATCTCCGACTGGGTGAGGTCGTCGACGAAGCGCAGCTTGAGGATCAGGCGCTCGCGCGCCGGCAGGGCAGCCAGCCGCGGCAGCAGCACGGCCCGGTCCTCGGCCTTGTCGAACTCGAGGTCGTCGGTGCCGAGCCGGTTGCCGAGAGTCTCGCCTTCCGGCCCGGGGCTGTCGAGTGAGGTCGAGCGGTAGGCGTGGCCTGCCTCGAGCGCCTCGAGAACGGCGTCCTCGGAGACGCCGGTCTCGGCGGCGAGCTCCTTGACCGTCGGCGAGCGGCCGAGACGTTGTGACAGCTCTTCGACGGTTTGCCCGAGGTTCAGATAGAGCTCCTGCACGCGCCGCGGCGCGCGCACAGACCAACCCTTGTCGCGGAAGTGCCGCTTCAGCTCACCGACGATGGTCTTGGTGGCATAGGCGGCGAACTCGAAGCCGAGGTCGGGGTCGAAGCCCTCAACGGCTTTGATCAAGCCGATCGATCCCGCCTGGACGAGGTCATCGAGGGGCTCACTGCGGTTGGCGAATCGCTTGGCGAGCTGCTCGACGAGGCCGACGTGCGCCGTGATCAGCTCGTCGCGCAGCTTCGGGTCACGTGTGCGCGAGAATTCGCGCAGCTTACCGGCGAGGTCGTCGGTCCGGTCGAGGTCGTTGCGAATCACCTCGGCGTCACCTATGCGGAGAGGAGGAGCGGAGAGGAGCAGGGGTCAGTCATCGACGCGTGCCCGGCTCTTGCGCAACCAGCCACGGCGCCTGAGGCCGTCGAACGGCTCCACGCCGTGCTCGTCGACGAGCGCGTCGAGCAGGCGCGCCGACAGCTCGTCGACGCTGAGCTCGCCGCCCGGGGAACCGGGCTCGCCGAGCGGCTCGACTGCGTGCACCGCAACGGCATCCCGCCGGCGCGACGGCGCGAACTCGACCCGGCACACGACCTCGATCGAGCGGTCGTCCCAACGGTAGCTGAGCTCGATGCGTCCGCTCCCGTCGTCACCGAGCGCGCAGGAGCCGCAGAGCTCGTCGATGGCGAGGCGCAGGTCCTCGATCTCCTCGACGTCGAAGTCGAGCTTGGAAGCGATGCCGCTCGCGGTCATCCGTGCCAGGCTCCACAGCTCGGGATGAGCGGGCAGGGACAGCACGACCGTCCGCTCGCCGTCCTTGGCGTCCCCCCAGGGGTCTGCCGGCACGCTCATCGAGCGAGCGCCTCGTCCAGGCTCGGGTAGATGGCGAAGATCGACGTGAGGCCGGTCACTTCGAGCACCTTCAGGATCTGCGGCCTGGTCACGACGAGGTCGAGCCCGCCGGTCGCCTCGGCGCTGTCGGACGCGGGCGAGGCGCTGCGCAGCCGCTTCTGGCCGGCGACGAGCACGCCGAGACCCGTAGAGTCGAGGAAGGTGACCTCCGAGAGATCGACGATCACCCGCGGGGTCCCCTCGGGCAGGTCGACGAGGCGCTCGCGCAGCATCGGCGCCGTGGAGACGTCGACCTCGCCGGCCGCCCGGACGACCGGCACGCCGGCCCGCTCCTCCACGGTGACCTGGAAGATGTCATCCATCTGCGAACATTCCCTCCTGCTCTCCGGCCGGCCCGTCCCGGCACGTAGCCCGACTGCTCGGTGCGCCCGTCCCCACTTCGTCTTCTCCGGCGTGGTCTTGTCCGGCGTGGCTCGTTGCGGTTGCCTGCACGGCCCCGCCTCCCCCACGGCCCTCCGCTCGCCACACGGCGTGCGGTCACGTGTGTGGGCTCGCAGGCAGAGGGTACGCCCGTGCACGGATGACGATACGGCCTGTGCTGCAGCGCCAGGCCGGTTTGACACGGGTGCGAGGCGGGGTAATTCACTCGCTCGCCACGTGCTCGGGCGTCGCAGCCCGGTCGGGAATGGGCCGGGTGACGCTCACGGCGCAGGTTGACGGACCGGGCGGCCGCCGGACGCGGCGATGATGGTCGGGTGCACCTCGAGCCGCGCGCTGCCGCAGCCGCCGACCCGGATCCCTGCGATCCCTTGCTCGTGTCGTTCTCGCCCATGCTCGCGACGCCGGGTCGCCTCCCCGATGACCCGGTGGGTTGGGCGCACGAGCTGAAGTGGGACGGTGTCCGGGTGGTCGCCCGGATCCGCGACGGGGCGGTGCGGCTGACCTCGCGCAGCGGTCGGGAGGTCACGGCGAGCTACCCGGAGCTGGGCGAGCTCGGCACGCTGCTGCGCGGGACGGCGATTCTCGACGGTGAGCTCGTGGCGCTCGACGAGGAGGCGCGTGCAAGCTTCCAGCTGCTGCAACGCCGCGTCCACGTCGCCGACCCCGCACGCGCCCGGCGACTGGCTGTGGAGGTACCCGTCGCCTACCTGGCGTTCGACCTGTGCCTGCGGTCTGGCCGCTGGCTCCTCACCCGGCCATACGAGCAGCGGCGAGCCGAGCTGGCCGAGCTCGGGCTTGCCGGGGAGCACGTGGCCGTCCCCGCGCCGCTCGACGTCGGCGGAGACGCGGCGCTGGAGCTCGCCGCGTCGTGCGGAGTGGAAGGCGTGGTCGCCAAGCGTCGCGACTCGGCATACCTGCCCGGGACGCGTTCGGCGGGTTGGGTGAAGGCCAAACTGCTCCAGTCGGCCGAGGTCGTGATCTGCGGCTTCGTCGCCGGCTCACGAGGAAGATCGACCCGGCTGGGTTCGTTGGTGGTCGGCGTTCCCGGGCCGAGCGGTCTCGAGTACGCCGGCAGGGTGGGGACCGGCTTCTCGCAACAGGTCCTCTCGGATCTCGCGGCACGCCTCGAAACGTTGCGCGTCCGCGCGCCACCCCTTCGTCGAGGTGCCCGACGAGCCGCTCGACGAACCGATGTGGGTACGTCCCGAGCTCGTCGGCGAGGTGAGCTTCCAGCAGTGGACGGTCTCGGGCCGGCTTCGAGCGCCGTCGTGGCGTGGGTTGCGCCCCGACCTCGATCCGGCTGCTCTGGTGCCGCCGGCAGGTCGGCGGCGATGAGCGCCGAGGACCGTGTCGAGGCGGAGCTCGACGGGCGGCGGCTGTCGCTCTCCAACCTCGAGAAGGTGCTCTATCCGTCGACGGGATTCACCAAGGGTGATCTGATCGCCTACTACGTCTCGGTCGGGCCGGTGCTCGCCGCTCATCTGGCGGGCCGTCCGGCAACCTTCAAGCGATATCCCGACGGTGTCGACCGGCCGTCGTTCTTCGAGAAGAACATCCCCCGCCACGCGCCCGACTGGGTGCGGAAGCTTCGCGTGCCGCGCCTCGGGCGATCCTCGGCGAGTGGCGCGGCCGGCTCGACGACGATCGACTACGCCGTGCTCGACGACGTGCCCTCGATCGCCTGGGCCGCCAACCTCGCCACGATCGAGCTGCACGTCCCCATGTGGCGGGCGGAGGACGGTGTCGTCGCAGTCGGGGACGAGGTCGAGCCGGACACCCTCGTGCTCGACCTCGATCCTGGCGCGCCGGCCACGGTGGTCGAGTGCTGCCGGGTTGCGCTCGAGCTCCTGCCCCGCCTCGAGCAGCTGGGGCTGTCCGGCCTCGCGAAGACGAGCGGTCGCAAGGGCCTGCAGGTGTACGCGCCATTGCGCCCTCCGCGCCCGTGGCTCGTCGTGCACGACCAGGCGCTCGAGCTGGCGAGAGCGATGGAGGTCGACAGCGGTGGGCACGTGATCTCGAACATGCGGCGCGACCGGCGTGAGGGCCGGGTGCTGCTCGACTGGAGCCAGAACCACCCCGCAAAGACGACCGTCGCGCCGTACTCGTTGCGTGCTGCGCAGCGCCCGGGCGTGTCGACCCCGGTCTCCTGGGAGGAGGTGGAGCGCTGCGCCGGAGCCGCCGACCCGTCGTCGCTCGGCTTCGAGCCCGGCGACGTGCTGGCCCGCCTCGACGAGCTCGGGGACCTGTTCTCGCCGCTGTCCGACCGGCAGTAACCTCGCCATGCCGTGTCCGCACCGACCGAGTCGCTCGACGCGCCCCCACACGACGGCGGCGAGCACGATCCCGGCCAGCCGATGGTCCTTGCACGAGGACTCGAGAAGCGCTTCGGCGATGTGGTCGCGGTCGCGGGTGTCGACTTCTCGATCGCTCGCGGCGAGGTCTTCGGCTTCCTCGGACCCAACGGTGCCGGTAAGACCTCGACGATGCGCATGGTCGCGTGCATGTCGCCGCCCAGTGGCGGGATCCTGCTCGTGCGCGGCATGGACCCCCGACGCGACGGCCCGGCGATTCGCGCCGGCATCGGTGTCGTGCCACAGGAGGATGCCCTCGACTTCGAGCTCTCGGTGCTCGACAACCTGCTCGTCTATGGCCGATACTTCGATATCCCGCGCCGAGTCGTGCGCGAGCGGGCGCTGCGTCTGCTCGAGCTCGCCCAACTGTCCAACCGGGCCGGGTCGAGGGTGGAGGCGCTGTCGGGCGGGATGCGCCGCCGGCTCACCATCGCCCGCGCCCTCATCTCCGAGCCCGAGCTCGTCATCCTTGACGAGCCGACCACCGGGCTCGACCCCCAGGCGCGCCACCTCGTCTGGGAACGGCTGTTCCAGCTCAAGCGTGAAGGTGTCACCCTTGTCATCACCACGCACTACATGGACGAGGCGGAGCAGCTCTGCGATCGACTCGTCGTGATGGACCATGGGGGCATCGCAGCAGCCGGATCGCCGCGCCACCTGATCGAGGTCCATGTCAGCCGCGAGGTCCTCGAGGTGCGCCTCGAGAACGGTGACTACGCAGCGCTTCGCGAGACGATGCAGTCGAGCGGGCTCGTCGAGCGCTGCGAGGAGCTGGCCGACCGGCTCCTCTGCTACGGCGGGGACGGCGACGCGATGTTGCACGTCGTCGAGCACAGTTCGGCGAGCACGATCAGCACGCTCGTCCGGCGGGCGTCCCTCGAGGACGTGTTCCTGCGGCTCACGGGGCGCTCGCTGAACGAGTGAGCACGCTCGCCTCCCCCCGCCCCGACGACGCCGGCCGCTCACCGCTGGCGTGGCGGGCTCTGCGTTTCTGGTGTCACCGGTTTGCCAAGACCTGGCGGGCGCAGGTCGGGATGACGGTGTTCTACCCGTTGCTCTACCTCGCGGCGATCGGGGTCGGTCTCGGCAGCCTCATCGACCACCATCTCGGCGGGGCGACGCGCACGCTCGGCGGCGTGCCCTACCTGACCTTCGTCGCCCCCGGGCTGCTCGCCGCCAGCGCCATGCAGATCGCCGTGGTGAACTCGACGTGGCCGGTCTACGGGGCGATCCGCTGGGACCACACCTATGAGTCCCAGCTCGCCACGCCACTCGGCGTGCACGATGTGCTCGCAGGCCACCTCGCGTTCGTAGCGGCACGACTCGTGCTCGCCGGTTCGCTCTTCCTCGCCGTGATCGCCGGCTTCGGTGCAGCGTCCTCACCCGAGGCCGTCCTCGCCTTGCCGGCGTCGGTGCTCACCGGCCTGGCGTTCGCTACGCCGCTGTTCGCCCTCACGGCGAGGCTGAAGACCGAGGTCGCGTTCGCGCCGATCCAGCGAGTGATCATCGTCCCGCTGTTCCTCTTCTCCGGCACCTTCTTCCCGGTGAGCCGGCTGCCGGGCTGGCTGCAGGTTGTCGCGGATGCCACGCCGCTCTACCACGGCGTGTCGTTGTGCCGTGCCGCGACGCTCGGCCGGCTCGACCAGCCGAGCACGATCGGCCACATCGCCTACCTCGTGGTGCTCGCAACCGCCGGGCTGCTGGTGGCGAGGCGGACCTTCCTGCTCCGCCTCGCGACGTGAGACCCGACCAGGCTCCACGGCGATGAGCGTCACGTCCCTGCCCCGCCGCGGCGCGCTCGACCGTCGCGGCGCGCTCGACCGCCGCGGCGCGCCCGGTGACCTGTTCGGCTCGCGCCGCGCCCGGCACGTCGTCGGTCGCAACGTGGCGATCTACCGCCGCAGCTGGTACTTCGTGCTGAGCGGTGCGATCGAGCCCCTCTTCTATCTCGCCAGCATCGGCGTCGGGCTGTCGCATCTCGTCGGCGGTGTCGTGTTCGCCGGGCACCACCTGTCGTACGGCGACTACGCGGCACCGGGGTTGCTCGCCTCGGCGGCCATGAACGGCGCGATCGTCGACACGACCTTCAGCGTCTTCTTCCGCCTGAAGGTCGCCAAGAGCTACGAGAGCGTGCTCGCCACGCCGCTCACGACCAGTGATGTGGCGCTCGGGGAGATCGCCTGGTCGGTCCTGCGCGGCACGCTCTACTCGGCGTGCTTCCTCGTCTTCATGGCGGCCTTCGGATACCTCGACTCGTGGTGGGCGCTGTGCTGCCTGCCAGCGGCGGCACTCATCGGATCGGCGTTCGCCGCCGCCGGCATGGCCGCGACGTGCTACCTGCGCGTCTGGGCCGACCTCGACAACCTGGCCTTCGCCGTCCTTCCGATGTTCCTGTTCTCCGGGACCTTCTACCCGATCTCGGTCTACCCGGCCTGGCTGGCGTGGTTGGTCAGGATCAGCCCGCTCTACCAGGGCGTGACCCTCGAGCGCGGCCTGGCGACGGGCATTCTCTTCCCCGCGCTTGCGGGGCACGCCGCGTATCTGGGGGGAATGGCGCTCGCCTCGCTGCTCGTCGTGAGCCGGCGGCTGCGCCGCCGGCTCTCTCCCTGAGCTCGCCCGTCCGGCCCTTCGGAGCTCGATCGGCGAACAGCGCTCGAGGCGACGGTGCGCTCAGCCGGCGACCAGCTTTCGTGCCGCCTCGACGATGTCGTCGGTCGAGATCCCGGCCGCTTTCAGCAGCTCGGCCGGGGTGCCCGAGCTCGACAGGCCGCGCACGGCGAGGTGGACGAACCTCGGCTCGACCCCCGCGCCGACGAGGGCGCTCAGCACCGCCTCGCCGAGCCCGCCGGCGGGGTAGTGGTCTTCGGTGACCACGATCCTGCCGTTCGTCGCCGCCACGCAGTCGACGAGGGTCGCGGTGTCGACCGGCTTGACGGAGTAGCAATCGACTACCCGCGCCGCGATCCCTTCGGCGGCTAGCCGCTCGGCGGCCTCCAGGCTCTCGTGCAGCGTCACGCCGGCCCCGACCAAGGTGACGGCGTCGTGGTCCCCGCGGCGCGGCACCTTCGAGCCACCGACGGGGAAGGTCTCGTCGGGGCCGTACAGCACCGGGTAGCTGCCCCGGGTCGTCCGGATGAACGAGACGCCCGGCAGGTCGGCCATCTCCTTCACGAGCGCGACCGCCGAGGTGGCGTCGCTCGGGTAGAGGACGGTGGAGCCGTGCACGGCGCGCAGCGACGCCAGGTCCTCGAGGGCCATCTGCGACGGGCCGTCGGCGCCGATCTCGACCCCGGCATGCGAGCCGGCGAGCTTGATGCTCACCTCGGAGATGCCGCTCATGCGTACGAAGTCGTAGGCGCGCGAGAGGAACGCGGCGAAGGTCGCCGCGTAGGGGACGTAGCCGCGCACCGCCAGCCCGGCGGCGGCGGCGACCATCAGGTTCTCGGCGATGAATGCCTCGAAGTAGCGGTCCGGGGCGACCTTGAGGAACTCCTCGGAGTGCGTCGAATTGCCGACCTCGGCGTCGAGCACGACCACCTCGGGCCTGGCCGCGAGCGCCGCCAGCGCGTCGCCGTAAGCCTTGCGTGTGGCCACCTTGGCGCCGAGCTCGTAGCGTGGCAGCTCGATGGTGGCCTGCGGGTCGGGGTGGATCGCAGGCTCGCCGTCCTCGGGCAGCGGCGAGGTGACGGTCAAGCTCGTGGGGCCACCGAGCGCGGCGATCGCCCGGTCGGCCATGTCCGGCGGCAACGCCGTCCCGTGCCAGCCGTTCTTGTCCTCGATCTCGGGCACGCCCTTGCCCTTGATCGTGCGGGCCAGGAGCACGCACGGCTGGCCGGCGCCCCGTGCCTGCTCCATCGCCCGGTCGATCGCCTCGAGGTCGTGGCCGTCGAAGGCGATCGGCACGCAGCCGAAGGCGGAGACCCGCCGGGCGTAGGCGTCGAGGTCCCAGCCGATCTCGGTCGGGCCGCGCTGACCGAGGCGGTTGACGTCGACGATCACCGTGTAGTTGGCGAGCTCGTAGTAGCCGGCCTTGTCCAGCGCCTCCCAGACGGATCCCTCGGCGAGCTCGCTGTCCCCGCACAGCGACCACACGCGGTACGGCAGCCGGTCGAGCGTCTTGCCGGCGAGTCCGATCCCGACCGCGGCGGCGACGCCGAAACCGAGCGACCCCGTGGCCAGGTCGACCCAGGGCAGCTCGGGAGTCGGGTGCCCTTGCAGGCGGGCCCCGAAGCGCCGGTAGGTCTCGAGCAGCTCCTCCTCGCTCACCACGCCGACGGCGCGGAACACCGAGTACAAGAGCGGCGAGGCATGGCCCTTGGAGAAGATCAGGTGGTCGTTGGTGGGAAGCTTCGGCCGTTGCCAGTCGTAGTGCAGGTGGCGAGTGACCAGCACAGCGAGCAGGTCGGCGGCGGAGAGCGACGACGTGGGGTGACCGGACCCGGCGGCCGTGCTGGCGCGGATGGAATCGACCCGCAGCTGGGTGGCGAGCGCAGCGGCCTGCTGGAGCTCCTGTTGGTTCATCGGGCACCTCCGGGCGGCGGGCTGGATGGCATCAGCCGAAGGCTACCGACCATCGGGGCCGCGGGGATCTGCGACGATCATCGCTGTCCGCGGGTCGGCGGCGGACCCGTCGGTCCGTCGGCCGCGTCGGCGGTCGGTGCCCGGTCAGCCCCTCGAGCGACTCGACGTGCTGGCGCTTGGCGCCGAGCGCGTCGGTCAGCATGAGCACGAGCACGCGCTCGGCGGCGGCAGGGCCGCGGCCGAGGCTGTTCCGCAGGTAGTACCACGTCGGCCACGACGTGATCACGTCGAGCGCGTCGAGCATGACCTTGCCCTCGCTTGTCTGGCGGGCGATCTCCGGGCTGAAGGTCTGCTCCACGTGCTGCCGGCGGATCACGCGGGAACGTCGCAGGCCGTCTGCCATCTCTGTCGAGCTGTGCTCGTCGAACATCGTCGCCCGACGGATCGGACCGATGATCTCGAAGAGTCGTCGCAGCTGGCGAGCGAGAAGCTGCACGCGTTCGGAGAGCTCGAGCGACGGTTCGATGTCCTGCAGGAGCTCGTTGTGCCGGCCCACCTGCAGATCGAAGGCCATCCGGCGCAACGCCTCGACGTCCTCGAAGTGGTGATACACCGTACGCAGCGCGACCCCGGCGCGCGTCGCCACTTGCTGCGCTGTGGGCCGCAGCTCGCCCTCTCCGACGAGGTCGAGCAGAGCCTCGAGCACGCGCAGCCGCGTGCGCTCTCCGCGCAGCCGCCTCCCGTCGGTCTGCGGCACCGGGGCCGCGACGGCTCCTCTCCTGCCATTGGAGGAGGCGGAGCGCGACGATGCGCCCGTGCGGGCGGTGGAAGTGAGTTCAGTTGGCACGCAGAGACCATACCCCCTGCGCAGGGGTCGCCAACCGCGCCACGTGCCGACAGTGCCACTTTTTTTTACCCGGCAGCGCCGGGAGTCATTCCTCGGTATCGCTCGCCTGCCGCCGCCGGCGCCGGCGCGAGATCGCCGGCGCAGCCGGGATCGCCGCCAGTGCCAGCACGCCGACCAGGCTCAGCAACGCCCCGTCGTGCAGTGATCGCGGTCCGTACCGCCAGGTGACGACCGACCGACCTGCGGGCACCTGCACCATCTGCACGAGGCCGAGGACGCGCGCCCGCTCGGTGCGTGCCGCGCCACCGCCCGCCGGTGTGATCGTCGCCGACCAGCCGGAGGCGTACTCGACGCTGCGCACGAGCTCGGCCGGGACCGGCGTGTCGACGACCATCGTCTGGGGCGAGCCGATCGGCTCGTGGAGCACGCGGACCGACGAGCCCCCGACGCGCTGCAGCGGCGTGGTCCGAGTCGTCCCGTCGCGCTGCAGCCACGCGGGACCGGCGCTCTCGGTGTTGCGGAAGACGACGAAGTTGTCGCCGTATCTCGTCCGCAGCACGGCGTCGTAACGCCAGTGGGGCGGGGCGAGGTCGCCCTGCAGCCAGCCGTCGAGCACGTAACGCTCAGCGGGGTGTCGCGTGACGATCGTCACGGCGCCGATCACCGCCGCGACGTCGGAGCTGTTCTCGACCACGACGCTGTCGACCACGACGCCCTTCGGGAAACCCTGAACCGCCACCCCGTCGTGGACGGCCAGCTGGGGTGCACCCGTGTCGACGCGGTCCCCCTCGATGATGCGCAGGGTCGTCGGGCTGCTGTGCGCCGCAGGATCGAGGATCGCGGTCGCGCGCACGAGCGCCGATGGCTTCGCCATGACGAAGGTCTGACTCTGACCTGGCCGGAGGATGTAGGGGCCGGTGGCGTGCGGGGGCGCCGCCGGCGAGTGCGTGCCGGTGCCGACGCCGGCCACGGGGGCGACGACCCCGCGTCCGAGCTGGCGCCAGATGTAGACGGGCAGGGTGATGAACGCCGCGAGGTCGAGCGAGTCGAAGGTCGACCCGGCGAGCTCGTTCTGGTTGAGGTCCTCGACGCCGTGCGTCGCGGTGGCGTTCTGGTAGGCGCTGTCGACGATCGAGCCGTATCCCTCGACGCTCGAGGTGCGCTGGAGGATGTTGATGTCCGGCAGCCCGATCGAGTCCGGCTCGGACATCCCCGTCGGTGGGAAACTGAACAGCGGGTCGAAGATGGCGAATCGGCCGTTCGGCCCCGTGGCCGCGCGTACGCCCTTTGCCGCCGTGGTGCTCCCGTTGTAGCTCGAGACGCGCGGCGCCGCATAGCTCGCGTTGAGCGCGTAGGTGAGGACGTCGGCGAGGACGAAGCAGACGAGCGCCGCTCGTCGTGTCGTGGCCGACAGGCGGGGCAGCCCGAAGAGGAAGGCGATGAGCAGGACGGCGAGCAGCGCGGTCGCCAGGAGGTAGGGGGCGAGCTGCTGGAAGAGCTTCGGCTCGTTCGGCAACGGCATCTCGAGCAGGCGCTCGGTGTGCAGCGGCGCGCCGAACGCGACGAGCACGAGCACGAGCGCCGCGAGCGGAGCGAGCGCGGCGAGCATCGTGCTCGTCCAGCCGGCGAGTGGCCTCCAGCCGGCGACGCGGGCTCGAGTGCGCCCGACGAGGTCGTCGACGAAGAAGGCGAGCAGCACGACGAGCGCGAGGTCGATGAGCTCGGCGTTGCGGTTCTGCAGCCGCTCGCCGCCGTAGAGGGGGACGTGTTGGAGCACGGAGGCGAATCGCGTCTCCCCGGCCGTCGTCAGCGCGACGCCGCACGCCGCCGTCACGTACCACACCGCGAGGTGGCGGGACCCGCTGGCGGCGGCGGCCCTCTCCGGATTGGCCATCCTGCGGCACCACGCCCAGAACGAGCGGGCGAGCGCCGGCAGGTAGGCGAGCGCGGCGGAGAGGGCGACGAGCCCGACGCCGATCGTGAGCTCTTGGACGTTGTCGAGGCCCTGGTAGACGATCATGTGGAAATTCGTGTTGCCGCCGAGCAGGAACGGGACGAGGAGCAGGGACCCGATGTGGACCAGGCTCAGTGACCCGGCACTGAACTGTGAGGACGCGCCGACCCCGCGTTGCGAGCTCGAGAGGAACCCGACCCCTGGCAGCCACTGCACGGCAGACAACAACGCGCCGAGCGCTGCCCCGGCGACGGCGCCGGGCAGGACGCGGCGTGCGAAGGCAGCCGGGGCGCGCGAACAGCAGGGCGAACAGGTAGATCAGAAGCGCGATGGCGCTGGTCGAGATCGCCCTCGGGTCGCCGGCGAGCACCGTGAGTGCGCTGGCGACCGCGAGCAGCGCGACCCAGCCTGCTGCACCCTCGCCCTCGCGCCTACGGGCGAGCGACTCGACGGCGAGGAGCAGCCACGGCAGCATCGCCGTGCCCTGCACGAGGCCGAGGTGCACCGACTGGCCGCTCATGAAGCCCGTGTAGGTGAAGACGAGCCCACCGAGGAACGAGGCGAGCGTGCCGCAGTCGAGGCGCCGCAGGAAGGCGTAGGTGCCGATGGCGGCCACCGCGCTCGTCAGCACCAGGTTGATCGTCCAGGCACCGACCGCGGGCAGCACGGCGAACAGCCACGTGCCCGGGAACATCGCCCCGGCGTTCCATCCGGCGAGCAGCGGCGTGCCGCTCCAGATGAAGGGGTTCCACCCCGGCAGGTGCCCGCTGGCCAGTAAGCGACCGGCGAGCACTCGGAGCGGGAAGTTCTGGTACAGCTCGTCGCCTCCCATGAGCGGGCGACCGGCGATGGAGAACGGCACGTCGATCGCCGCCGGGATGGCGAGGTAGATGGCGAGCACGACGAGGTCGGCGCGGGTGAGGTGCCGCCGGAGCCGCGACGCCCGCAGCCGGCCGACGGCTTGCGGCCGCACGCCGACGGCGGCGACCTCGCCGTCGTTGGCGTCGCCGCCCTGGGAGGTCCTGGAGAGCGGTCCGAGGCGGAGTCGTCCCGCGGTTCGCACCGGCAGAAGCTACAGCCCGCCGCGCACCCGGCATGTTGCCGCGGCCGCCGGCGGCGTGGTCGGCGACCCGCGTACACTGGGTTCGCGGGGCGGTCGGGTAGGAGAGGAGCAGCGCGAAGGTGTTGAGCCGACTCCTCGAACCCCTGCTCTCCCTCGCCGGCTGGCAGGCCTATGCCCTCGTCGGTGGGCTCTGTTTCGGCGAGTCGGCCATCCTGCTCGGGTTCGTGCTGCCGGGCGAGACCGCCGTCGTGCTCGGGGGCGTGCTCGCCTACGAGCACCACGTGAGCCTGCTGTGGATGGCCGTGCTCGCCGTGTGCTGCGCGATCGTGGGCGACAGCGTCGGGTTCGCCCTGGGCAGGCTGCTCGGCCCCCGGCTGCTGGTCCTCAAGCCGCTTCGCCGGCCGGTCGTCGGCCGGTCGCAGGCCTTCCTGCGCCGCCGCGGCCGGCCGGCTGTGTTCATCGGCCGGTTCACAGCGGTGCTGCGCACGCTCATGCCGGGCGTTGCCGGGATGAGCGGGCTGCGCTACCGCCACTTCTTGCAGGCGAACCTGCCCGCCGGCGTGGTGTGGGGTACTGCCTACACCCTCGCCGGCTGGGCTGTCGGCCTGTCGTACGCGACCGTCCTCCACGCTGCCGGTGTGGCCTCCTACGCGATCGTCGGTGCTGTCGTGGCCGCCGCGATCGGCTGGAAGCTGACCCTTCGCAGACGCGAGCGCCGGCTGCTCGTCGCCGATCTCGCACCCAGCGCGCTGACGCCGCCCGGCTCGCTCGACGGCGTCGAGCTCGTCGCCGACCTCGATCCCACCGCGCTGACGCCGCCCGGCTCGCTCGACGGCGTCGAGCTCGTCGCCGCCGCTGCGCCGGAGACCGCCTCGCGAGCTGCCGGCTGCGGGCCGGCCGGGGATCGTGACCTCTCCGCGGAGACGTGAGCGCGCCGACGGGCGCGCCGCTCGGAAGCATTCCGGGAAAGCCGACCGTCACGGTCGACATTGCGACGTGCCCGCAGTATCATCGCCCGCACGGCGGCGTGGCGCCCCGAATGCCACGGGCCGATCCGGCAGACTCGAGCCGCCCCCGACCGCGACCGGCGGCTCAGGTGTCGGACGGTCGTCTTCGCGGGCGGCGACTCCGCCGGAAGGCCCGGGACGCCCGGGAGCAACGAGCGCCGAGGTTCCGGTCCCGACACACGCACAGGAGGACGAAATGGCACTACAGCTGGGCGACGTGGCCCCCGACTTCACCGCCGAGTCGACGGAGGGGACGATCAACCTCTACGAGTACCTCGGCGACGGCTGGGGTGTGCTGTTCTCGCACCCCAAGGACTTCACGCCCGTCTGCACCACCGAGCTCGGCGAGGTGGCGCGGCTGAAGGGTGAGTTCGACAAGCGCAACACCAAGGTGCTCGGCCTCTCCGTCGACCCGGTCGATTCGCACCAGGGCTGGGCCCAGGACATCAAGGACGCCACCGGCCAGCAGCTGAACTACCCGTTGATCGGCGACCCCGACCGGACGGTGGCGGACCTGTACGGGATGATCCATCCCAACGCCAACGACACCCTCACGGTCCGCTCGGTGTTCGTGATCGGGCCCGACAAGAAGGTGAAGCTGACGATCACCTACCCGGCGAGCACGGGCAGGAACTTCGCCGAGATCCTGCGGGTGCTCGACTCGCTGCAGCTGACCTCCGGGTACTCGGTCTCGACGCCGGTGAACTGGAACGACGGCGACGACGTGATCATCGCCCCCGCGATCTCCGACGACGACGCCAAGGAGCGCTTCCCGAAGGGCTTCACGACCGTCAAGCCGTACCTGCGGTTCACGCCGCAGCCGAACCGCTGAGGCCCTCCCCGGCAGAGCCCCCCGGTGGGGCCCTGCCGGGATCCCGGGCGCAGCCCGGGGGTGACGGCAGCGCCCCGGCGCCGCCGTCCGGCGTGTCGCGCCGGTCGTTGCGCCCCGCATCGCCGGCGCTACCATCCCAACCCGTGCGCGATGCCGCCGCTGCCTGGTGGCGTCGGATCTGTCTGCTCGAGCCGTTGCAGCAGGATGCCGCGCTGTACCTGATGTCGGCGATCTTCGCCGCCCTCGTCGCCGCGAGCGCGGTGCGCTCCGACTACCGGCTGTGGGGCGAGCTCGCCGCACCGGCATACCTGATCGCCGCTGTCACGTGCGCGCTCGTCGCCCGCCGCACGAGGCGCCGTCGTCGGCTCGCCGCCATCGAGGCCGGCCAGGCACGGTCGGCGCGAGACGCGACCGCCGTCGCCCGCCGGGCAGCCTGGACGCGGCGAGCGGTCGTGCTCTTCCTGCTCGTCGCCGCTGTGGTCGGGCCCCTCATCGCCGAGCTCGCCCTGCGAGCCAGCGACCGGCCGGGTGCCAACGCCCAGCCCGAGGTCGCCGTCATCGAGCAGGCGGGCGACCGGGCGGCGGCCGACCGGGACCCGTACCCGGCCGCTCCGAACAACGTCGGTGTGCCGCCGCGCAGCGAGGCGTCGACCGCCGACGCCAACTCCTTCTTCCCCTACCTGCCCGGCATGGTGCCCTTCGGTCTCGAGAACAGCATCTCCGGACCACCGGAGCTGCGCGACGCCCGTGTCGCGATGGCCGGCTTCACGCTGCTCGTCGCCGCCCTCGTCCTCGCCTATCCCGGCACGACGGTGGGCCGCCGTGGACGCGCCCTGCAGTTCCTCGTCGTGCTCCCGACGGGATCACTGCCGATGGTCACCGGCGGCGACGACCTGCCCGTCCTCGCCCTGATGCTGCTCGGGCTCGTGCTGGCGGAACGCCGGCGACCGGTGCTCGCCGGGCTGGCGCTCGGGCTGGACGCCACCTTGAAGCTGACGGCGTGGCCGGTCCTGCTGCTGATGCTGCTCGTGGTGCGCGACCGTGCGGGCAGACCCGCCCGGGCGCGCTACGCCGCAGCCGCTGGCCTCGTCCTCTTGCCGGTGCTCGGCGTGGCGGTCGCCCTCGATCCCGGGGCGTTCGTGCTCAACGTGGTGCGCTTCCCGCTCGGGCTGACGAGGGTGAAGTCCCCCGCAGCGAGCCCCCTGCTCGGCCAGGTGCTCGTCTCGGTGCTTCCGCACGAGAAGAGGCTGCTCACGGCCTTGCTCGTGCTGTTCGGCCTGGCGATCGTGCTCGAGGCGCTGCGCCGCCACGTTCCGCGCACGCCGGCCGACGTGGCGCGCTTCACGGGCTTCGCGATGGTGGTGGCGACAGTGCTGGCGCCGGCGACCCGCTTCGGCTACCTCGTCTACCCGGCGAACCTGTTCGTCTGGGCCTACCTGCTCGACGGGATGAGCGAGCGTCGGGCGGCTCGGGAAGCAGCCGAGGAGGGGGTGGATCAGTCCGAGTCGTCGATCTCGTACAGGGACAAGGTGAGGGTGCTCGTCGGCGCCTCCTGGTCGCCGCCGGCCAGCGCCGGGCTGAGCGACGGCGTCACCTCGTGCACCACGGCGCCGACGCCCCAGTAGTAGCCGTCCGAGCTGGCGTGCTGGCCGAGGACCTCCTCGCCGGCGCCGGTCGCCGCGGCGTCGGTCGTGACGCTCGTCCACCCGTCGTGGCGAAGCTCGGCGCGGTAGAACGCGAGCACCTCGGACGGCGGGGCGTCCACCGAGAGGGTGACGCTCGCGCTGTACAGCTGCACCCCGTTGGAGGGCTCGCGGCTGACGTACACGGCTCCCTCCGGCACGACCAGGGCCGCCACGACGTCGTTCGGCGGCTCACCGCCGGAGGCGACGTGCGCCAGCGCCGGCCGCGGCGGACTCGGCGGCGAGTGCGACGCCGTGCAGTCGTCCGAGCGACGCGGCGCGGATCGGCCTCTGACCCGAGCCGATCAGCGAGATCGCCGCTCCGCCTCCGGCGATGAGCACCGCCAGCCCGACCACGGCGAGAGCCGGACCGAGACGCGGCGTGCGCTGCCAGGGTTCCTCGTCGGGCTCGTTCGCGGCGTCGGGACCGTTCCCGGGCGCGACCTCGTCGGTCGCGGGCTCGGACTGGTCCATCGGGTTCGTCGACATCGCCGCTCGGAGGACGAGGTTACCTGGAGCGCGCAGGCGGAGGTCAGCGGGCGCAGGTCGCGCCGGCGGTAGCCTGGGTCATGGCCGTGACCGATCGCTCGAGCGCTACCGATCTCGTCGCCGGCGCGCCCTCGGTGCCGGCGCCGGACGGCGCGCCGGCCGCCGCCGGATCGGGCGTTGTGGCGGCCGGCGACTCGCGCGCCGGGCGCAGCGACAGCGGGCCGGACGCTCCGTGGCCCGAGCCGGCCGAGGTGCCCGAGGAGATCGTCCCGCTCCTCGGCGCGCTCGACGGCCAGCGCCCCGGCGAGGCCCGGGACGTGGTCGTCGCCGCGTACGAGTTCGCCCGAGCGGCCCACGAAGGACAGACGCGGCTCTCGGGGGAGCCCTACGTCACGCACTGCGTCGAGGTGGCGCGCATCGTCGCCGAGCTCGGTCTGGACGCGACGAGCGCGGCCGCCGCCCTGTTGCACGACACCGTCGAGGACACGCCCGTCACGTTGGAGGACATCGAGACGCGGTTCGGGTCGAGCGTCGCCGCGATCGTCGACGGCGTGACCAAGCTCGACCGGCTGCACTTCTCCTCCAAGGAGGCGCAGCAGGCGGCGACGGTTCGCAAGATGCTCGTCTCGATGGCCCAGCGACTGGCGCGTGCTCGTCATCAAGCTCGCCGACCGGCTGCACAACATGCGCACGATCTCGGTGATGCCCGAATGGAAGCAGCGCCGCACGGCGCAGCAGACCCTCGACATCTACGCCCCGCTGGCGCACCGCCTCGGCATCCAGCAGGTGAAGTGGCAGCTCGAGGACCTCTCCTTCAAGACCCTGCACCCGAAGCGCTACGCCGAGATCGAGCAGATGGTGGCGACGCGGGCGCCTCGGCGCGAGCAGGAGCTCGAGCAGGTGATGGGGATCCTGCGCGGCCGCCTGGGCGCGCTCGGCATCGAGGCTTCGGTCACCGGCCGCCCGAAGAACCTGTTCAGCATCTACGAGAAGATGGTCGTTCGCGGCAAGGAGTTCGACGAGATCCACGACCTGCTCGGCATCCGCATCGTCGTCAACTCGGAGAAGGACTGCTGGGCCGCCCTCGGCTCGGTGCACGCGCTGTGGCCGCCGGTGCAGGGCCGCTTCAAGGACTACATCAACTCGCCGAAGTTCAACCTCTACCAGTCCCTGCACACCACCGTGGTCGGGACGGGCGGCAAGCCGCTCGAGATCCAGATCCGGACCCAGGAGATGCACCGCCGCGCCGAGTTCGGCATCGCTGCCCACTGGGGCTACAAGGAGTCGGTGAGCCATCCCGGCAGCGCTCGGTCGGCGGAGGACATCGCCTGGCTGCAGCGCATCGTCGACTGGGAGCGCGACACCCCCGACCCGATCGAGTTCCTCGAGAACCTGAAGCTCGACCTCGAGCAGGACGAGGTCTACGTCTTCACGCCCAAGGGCGCCATCGTCACGTTGCCGAGCAAGGCCACCCCGGTCGACTTCGCGTACGCGATTCACACCGAGGTCGGCCACCGCTGCGTCGGGGCACGCGTGAACGGCAGGCTCGTTCCCCTCGACGCGACCCTGCAGTCCGGCGACACCGTCGAGATCTTCACCTCCAAGCTGCCGACGCGCGGGCCCCTCGAGGGACTGGCTGAAGATCGTCGTCTCGCCCCGCGCCCGCAACAAGATCCGCCAGTGGTTCTCCCGCGAGCGGCGCGAGGACGCGATCGAGGCAGGACGGGACGAGCTCGTCAAGGCGATGCGCCGGGAGGGCTTGCCCGTGCAGAAGCTGACCAGCTCGTCGGCGCTGCCGACGCTGGCCTCGGCGATGGGCTTCTCGGACCTCGACGCGCTCTACGCCGTCGATCGGCGACGGACACAACTCCGCCCGCGGCGTCGTGCAACGCCTGCAACGCGAGCTGCTCGGCGGCGAGCACGAGGTCAAGCTACCCACGACGGCATTCCAGCCGCGCCGGCGCAGCGATCGCGCCGGCGCGGTCGGGGGTCTACGTCGAGGGTCTCGACGACGTCATGGTCCGGCTGTCACGTTGCTGCACGCCGGTGCCGGGGGACAAGATCATCGGCTTCGTCACCCGTGGCCGGGGCGTGTCGGTGCACCGTGAGGGCTGCGTCGAACGCGCGGGCGGTGGCCGGCGAGGCTCAGGAACGCCTGATCGAGGTGGAGTGGGACGAGAACCGCAGCGGCGTGTTCGCCGCAGCCATCGAGCTCAAGGCGATCGACCGGACGCAGCTGCTCGCCGACGTCGCCCGGCTGCTTGCCGAGCACCACGTCACCATCCTGGCTTCGTCCTCGCAGGCAGGGGCCGATAGGGTGGCGCGCATGCGTTTCGAGTGCGAGCTCGCCGACGCGCCGCATCTGGACTCGGTGCTCGCCGCCCTGCGCCAGCTCGAAGGCGTATACGACGCCTACCGGCTGCTGCCCGGCCGGGGCGGGACGCGCCAGCTCGCCGAGCGGTGAGCACGCCGTCGTTCCAGGCGCCGACGGGCACTCACGACGTCCTGCCGCCCGAGAGCGCCCGCTTCGCCACCTGCGTGGCGCGCTTCGCCGTGATCGCCGAGTCCGCCGGCTACGGCTTGATCGTGAGCCCGATGTTCGAGGACCCGGCAGTCTTCCGCCGCGGCGTCGGGCGAGTCGAGCGACGTCGTCTCCAAGGAGATGTACGAGTTCGAGGACAAGGGCGGCGATCCCCTGGCGTTGCGGCCAGAGGGCACCGCCTCGGTCGTGCGCGCGTTCGTCCAGCACCGGCCGGTGCTGCCGTGGAAGACCTGGTACGTCACCCCGCAGTTCCGGTACGAGAAGCCACAGGCCGGGCGCTACCGCCAGCACCACCAGCTCGGCGTCGAGGCGCTCGGCGCCGACGACCCGGACCTCGACGTCGAGGTCATCGCCATCCTGCACGACTACCTCGCCTCGCTCGGCCTACGCCGCCTCGAGCTCGCGGTGAACTCGATGGGCGACGGCAACTGCCGCCCCGCCTATCTCGAAGCGTTGTCCGCCTTCCTGGCCGCGAACGAGGCGCAGCTGTGCCCCGAGCACCGCCCTGCGCCGGGACGCCCCGGCTGGCGCACGAACCCGCTGCGCTTCTTCGACTGCAAGCGCCCCGAATGCCTCGCGCTCCGCCCGCAAGCGCCGCGCCTGTCCGAGTGGCTCTGCGACGCCTGCGCCGAGCACCACGCCCGCGTCGGGAAGGGCCTCGAGGCGCTCGGCATCCCCTTCTCCCAGGACGACGCGCTCGTGCGCGGCTTCGACTACTACACGCGCACCACATTCGAGGTGGCCGCGCCGGCGCTCGGCACGGCGCAGAACGCCGTCGGCGGAGGCGGGCGCTACAACGGGCTCGTCGAGACGCTCGGCGGGCCTGCCACACCCGGCGTCGGGTTCGGCAGCGGGATCGAGCGCGTGCTGCTCGCCTGCGACGCAGAGGGCGTGCTGCCCGCACCGGCCCGGCGCGTCGAGGTCTTCGTCGTCGACCTGACCGGTGGCGAGGCAGCCCGCGACCTCACCGCCGCCCTGCGCCGGGCCGGCGTGCCGGCGGACCGGGCCTTCGACGGTCGCTCGATGAAGGCCCAGCTGAAGCTGGCCGACCGCAGCGGTGCCCTCGTCGCCCTGATCGTCGGTCCGGAGGAGCGTGCCGCCGGTGTCGTCACGCTGAGGGCACTGCGCGACGAGGGCGCCCTCGCCGGGGACGCGTCGCAGTCCCGCCAGGAGCGCGTCCCGCTCGGCGCGGCCGTGGAGCGGGCGATCGACCTTGTCGGGCGGCTGAAGGAGCTTCCGTGACGGCGCCGGTGGAGCAGGTGCCCGAGGCGGTCGGGATGCGGACGCGTTACTGCGGGACGCTGCGCGCCACCGACGCGGGCAGCACCGTCAGCGTCTGCGGCTGGGTGGCTCACCGGCGCGAGCACGGTGAGCACCTCGCCTTCGTCGACGTGCGCGACCACACCGGGCTCGTGCAGTGCGTGGTCGACGGCGCGCACCGCCTGCGAGCCGAGTACGTCGTGCGGGTCACGGGCACGGTTCGCCTGCGGCCGGAGGGGACGGTCAACGACCAGCTGGCCACCGGCGAGGTGGAGCTCGCCGACTGCGAGGTCGAGGTCCTCGCCGAGGCCGAGCCGCCTCCGCTCGACCTCGACGGCCACCAGGAGGTCGACGAGGCGGTGCGCCTGCGCTACCGCTACATCGACCTGCGCAGCGGTCGCATGCAGCACAACCTCCGCCTGCGCGCCGCCGTCAACGCCGCGATCCGGGCCACGATGGCGCGCCAGGGATTCACCGAGATCGAGACCCCGTTGCTCTGGACCCCCACTCCGGAGGGGGCGCGCGAGTTCGTCATCCCGTCGCGCCTGCAGCACGGGTCGTTCTACGTCCTGCCGCAGAGCCCCCAGATCGCCAAGCAGCTGACGATGGTGGGCGGGATGGACCGCTACTACCAGATCGCACGTTGCATGCGCGATGAAGACCTGCGCGCCGACCGGCAGTTCGAGTTCACCCAGCTCGACGTCGAGGCGAGCTTCGTCGGCGAGACCGACGTCCGGCGCTTCGTCACCGAGGCCGTGCTCGAGGCGACGACCGCAGTGACGGGCGAGACCCCGGTCGAGCCGGTGACGATGACCTGGGCGGAGGCGATCGATCGCTTCGGCAGCGACAAACCCGACCTGCGCTTCGGCATGGAGCTCGTCGACTGCACGGAACTGTTCGCCAAGACGGAGTTCAACGCCTTCAAGGCGCCGAGCGTCAAGGCGATCCGCGCGCCGGGCCAGGGCGAGCTCGGGCGCGGCCGCCTCGACGCGCTGATCGAGCGTGCCAAGAGCCTCGGCGCCAAGGGCCTCGTGTGGATGCGCGTGGTGCCCGGTTCCGGCGGTCTCGACGTCGAGGCGCCCGTGGCCCGCTTCCTGTCCGACGAGGAGCGCTCGGGCTTGGTGCAGCTCACCGGTGCCCAAGCGGGCGACCTGCTGCTCCTCGTCGCCGACGAGCACGATCGAGCCTGCTTCGTGCTCGGCCAGTTGCGCAACGACCTCGGCCGGCCGCCCGTCTCCGAAGGCCCGTACCGTTTCTGCTGGGTGGTCGACTTCCCGCTCTTCGAAGGCCGCGACGAGGAGGGCCACCTCGTCGCCGCTCACCACCCGTTCACGATGCCGCATCCCGCCGACCTGCCCCTGCTCGACAGCGACCCGCTCGCCGTGCGGGCCCAGTCGTACGACCTCGTGCTCAACGGCTGGGAGCTCGGGTCGGGGAGCATCCGGATCCACCGCGCCGACATCCAGCGCAAGGTGTTCGACGCGCTCGGCATCTCGCCCGAGGAAGCCGAGGCCCGCTTCGGATTCCTGCTCGGCGCCTTCCGCTACGGCGCGCCGCCGCACGGCGGGTTCGCGGTCGGCCTCGACCGGCTGGTCGCCATCCTCGCCGGTGAGGACAACATCCGGGAGGTCATCGCCTTCCCCAAGACCCAGTCCGGAACCGATCTGATGACCGGGGCCCCGCGCCCTCTGTCGCCGCGCCAGCTCGCCGAGCTCGGCATCCGCCTGGTCGAGCCACCGCGGGGAGGCTGAGCCCAAAAAGGGCGTAGGTCGGTGCCGGGCCCGCCGCGTTGCCGAGCATCACGAGGAGCCCACGTATGGTGAGCAAGCGGCCGGACGGGCCCAGCCTGTTCGACGCCGCCGTCGACGAGGAGCTGGCACGGCGCGCCCCGCTCGCGGCGCGCATGCGCCCGGCGAGCCTCGACGAGGTGGTCGGCCAGTCGCATCTGCTCGCGCACGGGGCGGCGTTGCGTGCGCTGATCGAGGAGGACCGGCTGTCCTCGGCGATCTTCTTCGGGCCGCCCGGCTCCGGCAAGACCACCGTCGCCCGCCTCCTGGCGCGAGCGACGAGCAAGGAGCTCGTCCAGCTCTCGGCGGTGAGCGCCGGCGTGAAGGACGTGCGCGACGTCCTCGAGCAGGCGCGCGCCCGGCTCGGGGCCGAAGGGCGCGGCACGATCCTCTTCCTCGACGAGATCCACCGCTTCAGCCGCTCCCAGCAGGATGCCCTGCTGCCCGGTGTGGAGGACGGCACGGTCGTGCTCGTCGGGGCGACGACGGAGAACCCGTTCTTCTCGCTCAACGGCCCGCTGCTCTCCCGCTCGACGCTGTGGCGCTTCGAGCCGCTCGGGCGTGATGAGCTCGCCCGGCTCGGCCGGCGTGCAGCAGAGCTCGAGGGCGTCGGGATCGATCCTGCCGCTCTCGAGGCCGCAGCCGAGCTGGCCGAGGGGGACGGTCGGGCCCTGCTCACCACGATCGAGGTCGCCGCGGCGATCGCTGCGGTGCGCGCCGCCGGCCGCCGGCCGCCCGAGACGGCGAGCCCGGACGCAGCGATCCCGCGCACAGCGAGCACCACCTCCTCGCAGCCGGCGCGGCCGGTGGTCGTGACGCTCGAGGACATCGAGACGTCGCGCACGACGCCGCGCCCTGCGCCACGGCCGCGACGAGCACTACGACCTGATCAGCGCCCTGATCAAGTCGCTTCGCGGCTCCGATCCCGATGCCGGGGTGTACTGGCTGGCGCGCCTGCTCGAAGCAGGGGAGGACCCCCGCTTCGTCGCCCGGCGTCTCGTCATCCTCGCCAGTGAGGACGTCGGGATGGCCGACCCGCTCGCGCTGCTCGTCGCCGAGGCCGCAGCCCGCGCGGTCGACCGGATCGGACTCCCCGAGGCGTCGCTCAACCTGGCCCAGGCGGTCGTCCACCTCGCCACGGCACCGAAGTCGAACCGGGCCGCGCAGGCATTGTGGCGGGCGCAGGCGGACGTGCGCGAGCTGCCCGCCGGGTCGGTGCCGGCCGAGCTGCGCGACGCCCACTATCCCGGGGCGGCACGCCTCGGCCACGGCATCGGCTACGAGTATCCTCACGACGACCCTCGTGGGTGGGTGCCGGCGCACTATCTCCCGGTCGAGCTGGTCGGCAGCCGCTACTACGAGCCGTCGAGCCACGGCGCGGAAGGCGAGGTCGCCCGCCAGCTCGCCGAGCTGCGCCGCTCCCGCGACGAGACGCTGCCGCCGCCGGGCGCAGCGCCTGCAGAGGGCGACGGGACGTCACGGAGCAGAGATCGATGAGCTGGGACGCGGACAGGTTGCGCAGCGCCTTCACGGCGTTCTTCGTCGAGCGCGGCCACGCGCCCCTCCCACCGGCCCCGCTCATCCCCAACGATCCGTCGGTCCTGTTCACCATCGCCGGGATGGTCCAGTTCAAGCCGTACTTCACCGGCGAGGCCGTGCCGCCGGTTCCGCGGGCGACGACCATCCAGCCGTGCTTCCGCACCGTCGACATCGACGTCATCGGCACCACGGCGCGCCACAACACCTTCTTCGAGATGCTCGGCAACTTCAGCTTCGGTGACTACTTCAAGGAGTCGGCGATCCCCTTCGCCTGGCAGCTCGTCACCGAGGTGCTCGGCTTCGATCCGCAGCGTCTGTGGATCACCGTGCACGACAGCGACGACGAGGCGGAGGCGATCTGGCGCGACACCGTCGGCGTGCCGGCCGAGCGCATCCAGCGCATGGGCGCGGACAACTTCTGGCAGATGGGTGAGACCGGCCCGTGCGGGCCGTGCTCGGAGATCTACTACGACAAGGGTGAGCGTTTCGGCGAGGCGGGCGGGCCCGCCCACGGCGGCAGCGAGCGCTACGTCGAGATCTGGAACCTCGTCTTCATGCAGTACGACCGCCAGGCCGACACCAGCCTCGTGCCACTGCCGCGGCCCAACATCGACACCGGTGCCGGCCTCGAGCGGATCCTCGCTCTGCTCGAGGGCGTGGACTCGATCTTCGAGACGAGCGTCGTCGCGCCGATCGTCGACGAAGCGGCGCGCCTCACCGGACATGCACCGGGATCCTCGCCCGAGGCCGACGTGGCGCTGCGCATCCTCGCCGACCACGCCCGGGCGATGACCTTCCTGGTCTCGGACGGCGTGTTCCCGTCCAACGAGGGTCGTGGCTACGTGTTGCGCAGGATCATCCGCCGGGCGGTGCTGCGCGCCCATCAGCTCGGCGTCGGCGAGCTCGTCACGCCCCAGCTGGCGTCGGCCGTCGTCGAGATGATGTCCGCGGGCTACCCCAAGCTCGAGCGCGACCGTTCGATCGTGGAGAAGGTCGTCGGTCGCGAGGAGGAGGCGTTCCGCCGCACCCTTCGCGCCGGTTCCGCGCTGCTCGAGGAGGAGCTCGCCCGCGGCCTGCCGACCATCGCAGGCGAGGTGGCGTTCCGGCTCCACGACACCTACGGCTTCCCGATCGACCTCACCACCGAGATCGCCGAGGCGCGAGGCGTGCGGGTGGACCGGGCCGGTTTCGAGGCAGCGATGAGCGAGCAGCGGCTGCGCGCCCGGCAGGGCGGCCGCAGCCGCGCCCTCGCCGCCGACGACGCCCGTGACGCCTTCCGCGACGTGCTCGAGGAGTTCGGGCCGACCGAGTTCCTCGGGTATTCCGAGCTCTCCGCCGCGGCCCGCGTCCTCGCCGTGCTGGCCCACCCGGAGGGCTCGAAGGTGGAGAACGTCGATGGCGAACGCGCTCCCGACGGGGCCGAGGTGCTCGACGTCGTGCTCGACCGGACTCCGTTCTACGCCGAGGGGGGCGGACAGGTCGGCGACACCGGGCTGATCGAGGGCCCGACTGGTCACTTCCGCGTCCTCGACACGACGAGCGCGCTGGAAGGCCTCATCCGCCACACGGGCTACCTGCTCGAGGGCGAGCTGCAGCCGGGGGCAGTCGTCACCGCCGGCGTCGACGCGGCCCGGCGCAACGACATCCGGCGCAACCACACCGGCACCCACCTGCTGCACTGGGCGCTGCGCGAGGTGCTCGGCGAGCACGTCAAGCAGCAGGGCTCCCTCGTCGCTCCACGCCGGCTGCGTTTCGACTTCCACCACTTCGCCCCCCTCACCGAGGAGGAGATCGCCGCCGTCGAGGACCTCGTCAACCAGGAGGTGATCGCCGACGAGCACGTCCGCGTCCGCGAGATGCCGCGCGCCGCGGCGGAGGAGGCTGGCGCCATCGCCTTCTTCGGCGAGAAGTACGGCGAGCGCGTCCGCGTGGTCGAGGCGGGCTCGGCATCGGTCGAGCTGTGCGGGGGGACCCACGTGCACGCCACGGGGATGATCGGGCCGCTGCGCATCGTCTCTGAGTCCTCGATCGGCGCCAACACGCGTCGCGTCGAGGCGACCACCGGGACGCGCTCGCTCGAGGAGATCCGCGCCGCCGAGCGCGCGCTGGCGCGGGCGGCGGCATCGTTGCGCACCGTCCCGGCCGAGGTGCCGCTCGCTGCCGAACGCCTGCTCGGCCGAGAACGCGAGCTGGAAGAGGAGCTGCGCAAGGTGCGCGCCGACGAGCTGGCTCGCGAGGCCGCCGAGCTCGCCGCGCGCGCCGGTGGTGGCCGCGTCGTCGTCCGTCGCGACGAGCTCGACGCGACGGCGCTGCGCGAGCTGGCACTCAAGGTGCGCGACCGCCCCGGGGTGGACGCGGTCGCGATCATCGGCTCGCCCGACGGGCAGAAGGTCGCCCTCGTCGTGGCGGCCCGTGCGGGCTCGGGCGTCGACGCCCGCTCGGTCGCCGCGGTCGCCGCAGCGGCGATCGGAGGCGGAGGCGGGGGATCGCCCGAGCTGGCAACCGCCGGTGGGCGCAACCCAGCAGGGATCGAGACCGCCGTCGGCCTGCTGCGCGAGGCGCTCACGCCGGCGGGCTGAGCGGCGGTCACCCTGTCCGAACTGCCGGCGCCGGCCGGCCCACCAACCCCCGCCGCCGGCGGGTGCGCGTCCCCGGGTGCCGGCTGGCCAAGAGGGCAACCGGCCCGTTCGGGGGGCCGGCTGATGGCCGTCGACCTCGGGGAGCGACGCATCGGGGTGGCCAGCTCCGACACTGGTCGCATGCTGGCCTCGCCCTACGCCGTGCTCGAGCGTGGCGCCGCCCGGGCCGCAGACCATCGCCGGCTCGCCGAGATCGTCGAGGAGCTCGGGGCGAGCGAGGTGGTGGTGGGGTTGCCGCGCTCGCTGGACGGCACGCTCGGGCCGGCGGCCCGAGCGGTGCTGGACGAGGTAGAGGAGCTGCGCGCCACGCTGGCCGTGCCGGTGACCACCTTCGACGAGCGACTCAGCACCGTCGAGGCGCAGCGGCGCCGCCGCCTGGCGGACGAGCCCGTCTCGTCGCGCGCTGCGCCGGGGGAGGAGCGACGCCGCCGGCGGCCGGCCGGGGCCCGCCGGCGGGCGCGGGCGGCGGTCGACGACGCCGCCGCGGCGGTCGTGCTGCAGGCGCGTCTCGACGCGGATGCGGCTCGTGGCGGCACGGCCCCGACCCGACTCGATGAGCCGCCGGGCGCGGGAACAGGCCGGGGCGACGCTCCAGGCGCTGGAGGGTGAGGCGGCGGCACCGTGGCGGCCGGCCACCCCGGTATCGTGGCGGGTCGTGGCCGTTCACCTGCTCGAGGGGGCGAGCCGCCTTCGCTCGCGCCAGGAGCGGCGCGGCGTGCTCTTCGCGTTGCGGCATCTCGACGTGCCGTTGATCGCCGCCACCCTCGGGTTGTCCTTCGTCGGGCTGGTCATCGTCTACTCGGCAACGCGGGGCATCTATCCGGCCGAACCGAGCTACTACTTGAAGCGCCAGCTCCTGTACTTCTTCCTCGGCGGATGTGTGATGCTCGCCGCGACCTTCATCGACTACCGCAAGCTCGAGCGCTTGGGCTACCCGCTCTACGCAGCCATCGTGCTCTCGCTGCTCGCCGTGTTCGGCTTTCACACGGGGGTCTCGACCTCGCTCGGCGGCGCCGACGGATCCGCTCAGCGCTGGATCCCCTTCGGCCCGATCCACCTCCAGCCGTCCGAGCTCGGCGTCGTGGCGATCATCGTCGTCATCGGCGTCTACGCCCAGCGCCACGAGGACGCCCTCGGGCCGCGACGTGTCGTCGCGATGCTGCTGCTTGCCGCCATCCCGATGCTGCTCGTGTTCAAGCAGCCCGACCTCGGCACGACGATCGTGATGGGCGTGGTCGTCTCCGCCCTGCTGGCGATGGCGGGCGTGCGCCTGCGCTACCTCGTGCTGCTCGTCGTCATCGGGGCGGCGGGCATCGTCGCGGCCGTGCACGTGCACCTGCTCAAGGGCTACGAGTTGACGCGGCTCACGAGCTTCTTCCGGCCGGGCAACGCCACCGCCGACGAGCGGTACAACCTCCAGCAGGCGATGACGGCGATCGGCAACGGCGGGTTGAAGGGTCGAGGGCTCTTCAACGGCCAGGTCACGAACCTCGGCTACGTCCCCGAGCAGTACGCTGACTTCATCTTCTCCGCCATTGGCGAGCAGCTCGGCTTCGTCGGGTCCGTCGTCGTGATCGGGCTGTACGGCGTGCTCGCGGTGCGCATCCTGCGTGCGATCCAGGTTGCCCGGGACACCCTCGGCCGGATGATCTGTACCGGTGCGCTTGCCTTTGTCGTGTTCTCCGTGTACCAGAACGTCGGCATGAACGTAGGCCTGATGCCGATCACCGGTATCCCGTTGCCCTTCCTCTCCTACGGCGGCTCGGCCGTGATCGCCTTCTATGCCGTGATCGGACTCGTCGCCAACGTCGAGATCCGGCGCCACCTGCTGAAATGATCGACTCCCTGCCGAACGGTCCGTCCCCTTCGGAGGACGGCCCCACCGCCCCGGTCGAGGGGTCCGAGCCGGGCGAGCTCGCCGACGCGGACGCGCCCGCCGCGCAGGTGGAGGGGTCCGAGCCGGGCGAGCTCGCCGACGCGGACGCGCGGGCGGCGCAGGTCGAGGCTTCCGAACCTGCCGGGGTGCAGGCGGGCACCGAGGACCCGCTCGTCGACGGCCCGGACTCGTTCGCGCTCGAGGTCGTTCCGGCGGGCGAGCCGGCCTCCCCGCTCGAGTTCGTCGACGTGGTTCTGGCGCTGCCCAGCTCGAGCCCGGTGGTCATCCTGCGCGAGGTCGACTGGCCCGAGCGCGAGCTGCACATCCCCGTCGGGATGGCCGAGGGCGTGGCGATCGGCTACGCCGCGCGCCACATCCAGACGCCGAAGCCGCTCACCCACGCCCTGTTCGTCGACGCGCTGGTGGCGTTCGGGCTCGCCGTCGAGGTCGTGCGCATCACCGACGTGGCGGGACGGGCCTACTTCGCCGAGGTCGTCTTCTCCGGGCCGGGCGGCACCCGCGTCCTGGCCTGCCGCCCGTCGGACGGGATCTGCCTCGCCCTGCGCAGCCTCCTGCCGGTGCCGATCACGGCGACGGCGCGCGTGCTCGAGGCCGTCGGCATCCAGCCCGACTGAGCTGCGGCGCGGGCGGCCGAGCCCGGCTCGGAAGACCGGCCGGTCGACACAGGCGCGTCGGGCCGGGTCAGCGTGCGGCGCGCGCCGGCGTGCCAGCGCCGGCGACGCCCGTGGTGCGCACGACCGGGGGATGGGCGGCTGCCGAAGGCAGGACGGCCGCCGTGCTGGGTGCGTTGCCCTCGTCGCTGATGCGCATCAGCAAGGCGATGAGGATGTAGTTGGCCACGAGCGACGACCCGCCGTAGGAGACGAAGGGGAGCGTGACGCCCGTGAGCGGGAGCAGTCGCAGCACCCCAGCCATGATGAAGAAGGTCTGGAACCCGAGCGTGCAGGTGAGCCCCACGGCGAGCAGCCGGGCGAAGTCGGAGCGGGCACGTATCGCGGCGCGCAGGCCTGCGCCGATGACGAGCAGGTAGCCGACCACCATCGCCGACGTCCCGATCAGCCCCAGCTCCTCGCCGAAGATGGCGAAGATGAAGTCGGCGTAGGCGATGGGAATCGGGGGGTAGGGGTTGCCGGCCGGGCCGATCCCGATCCCGAGCCCGAGCCCGCTGCCCCAGAGCCCGCCGCGAGCGAAGGCCAGCTCGCCCTGCACGGGCTGCTGGCCGGCGTAGTAGCCGGCCGTGCGGTAGTACTTCCACGGGTCGAGCCAGACCGCGATCCGGCCGTCCACCTGCCCGAGCGTCTTCGCCGCGACGAAGGTGGCGGCGGCGAAGAGGAGCAAGCCGACGAGGACGTAACTCCAGCGCCCGGTGGCGATCCACAGGAGCACGAGGAAGACGACGAACAGGATGAGCGAGAAGCCGATGTCGTGCTCGGCGAGGATGATCAGCAGCGCCGCGGCGCCGGCGAGGGCGACCGGGACCAGCACGCGCAGGTCCGGGACGAGGCGGTTGCCGAGGCGGCGCGTCGAGATCATGAGCAGCTCGCGCTTCTCGACGAAGTACGAGGCGACGAAGATCACGAGCAGGATCTTGGCGATCTCGACGGGCTGGAATTCGAGGGAGTGCACGTGCACCCAAAGGCGCGCGCCGTTGATGGACTCGCCGATCTTGGGCAGGAGCGGGGAGACGAGCAGCAAGAAGGCGAGGACGGCGAGAAGGTAACGGTACCGCTCGAGGTCCCTCGAACGGCGGACCAGGAACAGGGTGACGAAGTACAGCCCGACGCCGATCGCGGTCCACCAGCAGCTGGTTGCCGGGCCGGGCGTCGGGGCTGCCGATCCGCTGGATCATCACGAAGCCGAGCCCGTTCAACACGAGCACGATCGGCAGCATCACGGCGTCCGCGTCCGGCGCCAACCGGCGGTTGACGGCATTGACGACGACGCCGAAGGCGGCGACGACGCCGACCAGCTGCAGCAGGTGGTGCGGCAGGCTGAGCGAGGCGTCGCCGGCCTGGCTCTGCACGCCGAAGGAGGCCAGCACCTCGGCTCCCACGACCACGATCGCCCCGACGAGGAGCAGGCCGAGCTCACTGCGCCGGCGCGGCTTTGGCCCCCAGCCGGCGCGCCTCGAGTTGCCACGGCGCAGCGTGGCCAGTCGTTGGCGGCCGCCAGCCGCCCCGGAGCGCCGGGCCGGCGGCGCCGGGAGCTCGGCCGTCACCGGGGTGGCCACCAGCGCTGAGCCTACCCAGCGCGCCCGCTTCCCCCCTGGCAGGGCGCCGCGGCCGAGGGGCGGAACCGGGCGGCCGCCCCCCTCCCGGCCGTGCGCGGCCAATGGCCGACCCGCCCCAGCGGACGACCGGCTGCGGCGCGTGCCGGGGCGCGCGCGGTGGGGAGGCAGGTAGCCTTCGCCCGTGAACCACGACGAATCGACCGGCGGTCTCGGCGCCTACCGGGCGCAGGGCGAGGGCCACTCGTCGATCGGGTCGGTGGCCGTGCGCAGCGACGACAGCGGCGCGGCGAACGACCCGTCCCCCCCGGCCGAGAGGCCGAGCTTCCCGACGCAGCGCTCGCCGAGCCGGCGACGGAGAGCCGGTTTGCCGTGGAACGCTTCGGACCGCAGCGATTCCTCAATCGCGAGCTCTCCTGGCTCGACTTCGCCGACCGTCTGCTCGACCTCGCCACCGACACCAACGAGCCGCTGCTCGAGCGGGTCAAGTTCCTCGCCATCTTCTCGACCGGGCTCGACGAGTTCTTCTCGGTGCGCGTCGCCGGTTTGAAGGAGCAGCTCGCCGCCGGGCTGCGGACGCGCTCGCCCGACGGCCGCTCGACGAGCCAGCAGCTCGGCGAGATCCGGGTGCGCACCCTCGAGCTGACCGGTCGCGCCTCGCGCCTGTACCTCGACGAGCTCGTGCCGGCACTGTCCGCCGAGGGCGTGCGCATCGTCCCCTACGCCGAGCTCGACCAGGCCGCTCGCGAGCAGCTGGCGCGTACCTTCGAGCGCGAGATCTTCCCGGTGCTGACGCCGCTCGCGGTCGACCCGGGCCATCCCTTCCCGTACATCTCCAGCCTCTCGCTCAACCTTGCCGTGATCGTCCAGGACCGGCTCTCGGCCGAGCGGCGTTTCGCCCGGGTGAAGGTGCCGCCGCTGCTGCCGCGTTTCTTCCCGGTCGGCGACGGCCGCTTCGTCCTGCTCGAGCAGCTCATCGGCGCACACCTCGACCTGCTCTTCCCGGACATGGAGATCGGCGCCCAGCACGTCTTCCGCGTCTCGCGCAACGCCGACCTCACGCCGATCGACGACGGCGAGGCGGAGGACCTGCTCGAGGCGATCGAGGTCGAGCTGCGCCGGCGCCGGTTCGGGCGTGCGGTCCGCCTCGAGGTCGACGAGGGGATGGACCCCGAGGTGCAGGCGCTGTTGTTGCGTGAGCTCGAGCTCGAGGACGACGACTGCTATCCCGTCGCCGCCCCTCTCGACCTCGGCCAGATGTGGTCGATCGTACTCCCTCGACCGACCCGAGCTGAAGGCCCCGCCCTGGACGCCGACCGTGCCGGCGCTGCTCGCCCCGCACGACAACAGCACCCACACCGACTTCTTCGCGCTGCTGCGCGAGCGCGACATCCTCGTGCACCACCCCTACGACTCCTTCGCCAGCTCGGTCGAGGCCTTCATCACCCAGGCCGCCTCCGACCCCGACGTGCTGGCGATCAAGCAGACCCTCTACCGCACCTCCGGCGACGCGGCCTTCGTCGGTGCGCTGGCGCGGGCCGCCGAGGCCGGCAAGCAGGTCGCCGCCCTCGTCGAGCTGAAGGCGCGCTTCGACGAGCAGCGCAACATCGTCTGGGCCCGCCAGCTGGAGCAGGCGGGCGTGCACGTCGTCTACGGCGTGATGGGGCTGAAGACGCACTCCAAGACCGCACTCGTCGTGCGGCGCGAGCCCGACGGGATCCGCCGTTACTGCCATGTGGGGACGGGGAACTACAACTCCGAGACAGCCAAGATCTACGAGGACCTCGGCCTGCTCACCTCCTCGCCGGCGCTCGGCGACGACTTGACGGACCTCTTCAACCACATCACCGGCTTCTCCCGCCCGACCGCCTCACGAAAGCTCATCCTCGCCCCGGACCGCTTCCGTCCCTGGCTCGTCGAGTCGATTGCCGCCGAGGCGGCTCGCGGGCGCGACGGCTGGATCACGATCAAGGCCAACGGCCTGACCGACCCGGAGATCGTCGACTCGCTCTACCGCGCCTCGCAGGCCGGGGCGCGGATCGAGCTCGTGATCCGCGGTGTGTGCACGTTGCGGCCGGGGGTACCGGGACTGTCGGAGACGATCACGGTGCGCTCGATCGTCGGGCGTTTCCTCGAGCACTCCCGCATCTATCGTTTCGGGCCGCCGGCGCCCGTCCGCCTGCAGCAGTTGCTCGGCGACGGCGACGGCATGCCGCCGCCCACCGAGCCGGTCGCACAGCACGGCCCCGTCGGCACCTACGTGATCGGCTCGGCGGACATGATGGAGCGCAACCTCGACCACCGCATCGAGGCGCTCGTCCCCGTCGAGGACCCCGAGTTGTGCGCCCACCTCGAGGAGGTGCTGCAGCTCTGCCTGGCCGACGACACGGGGGCCTGGGAGCTCGGCTCGGACGGCTGCTGGCAACGCGTGCCCACCGTGGCCGGGGTGAGCGTCCAGCGGCGCCTCATGGAGCTGGCGCTCGAGCGCTCGCGCCGGCGCCGTGCCCCGGTCGAGCAGCTCTGATCACGCCTGGTGCGCATCGCCGCGCTCGATCTCGGCAGTAACTCCTTTCACCTGCTCGTCGCCGAGGCCCGCCTCGACGGCAGCTTCAGCGTCCTTGCCACCGACAAGGAGATGCTGCGGCTCGGTGACGTCGTCGCCCGCAGCGGCTATATCGACCACGACGTCGCCGAACAGGCGATCGAGGTGGTGGGCCGCTTCCGGGCTATCGCCGAGGCGCAGCGCTGCGACGAGATCGTCGCCATCGGGACCGCAGCACTGCGCGAAGCCTTGAACGGCGGCACCTTCGTCGAGCGACTGCGTGCGCGGACCGGCGTCGAGGTGAAGGTGATCGACGGCCTCGAGGAGGCGCGGCTGATCTTCGCCGCGGTGCGCGCGAGCGTGCTCATCGACAAGGCGCCGGCGCTGTGCGCCGACCTCGGCGGGGGCAGCCTCGAGCTGATGGTCGGCGATCGCAGCTCGCTCGCCTTCGCCACGAGCCTGCGCCTCGGCGTGGGGCGCCTCACCGCCGAGCTCGTGCGCACGGACCCCCCGAGCCAGAAGGACCGGGCGCGCCTCGAGCGGCGCATCGACGCCGAGCTCACGCCCGTGCTCGAGCAGGTGCGCGAGCTCGAGCCGGGGATGCTGATCGGCTCCTCGGGCACCTTCGTCACCATCGCCCGCATGGCGGCGGCGCTGCGCGACGGCGTCGTTCCCGACGCGATCAACCAGCTGACCGTCGGTTCGCAGGAGCTCGGCGAGCTTGCGGAGCTGATCTTCAGCCTCGACGCCGAGGAGCGACAGCGGCTGCCCGGGTGCGACGCACGGCGATCAGAGCTGCTGCCGGCCGGGATGAGCGTGCTCGAGGCGCTGATGCGCCAGGCGGGGCTGTGCCGGCTCACCGTGAGCGAGTGGGCCCTTCGCGAGGGGATCGTGATCAGCACGATCGGGCGCCACGACCGCACCGAGCTCGGCGACGACCCGCGGGCCCTGCGCCGGGCGTCGGTGCTCTCGTTGTGCCGGCGCTCCAGCTGGCGCCAGCGACATGCCCGCCAGGTGGCCTCGATCGCCACGTCGCTCTTCGACGCCACCGCCGAGCTGCACGGGCTCTCCGGCACCGACCGAGAGCTGCTCGAGCTCGGCTCGCTCTTGCACGACATCGGCGAGCACATCTCGCGCACCGACCACGACAAGCACACCGCCTACCTGATCGAGCACGGGGGGCTGCGCGGCTTCGACCCCGAGGAGATCCGCATCCTCGCGACGCTCGGGCGCTACCACATCCGCGGCACGCCGCGGCCGAGCTTCCCGCCCTTCGGCGCGCTCGACGCCGAAGGGAGGCGGCGAGCGGTGGGGCTGACGGCGCTGTTGCGCCTCGCCGACGCCCTCGACGCCACGCACACGTCCTCAGTGGAGTCGATCGAGGTCGGGGTGCGGCGCGGCGAGGTCACCCTGATCGTGCACGCCCACGGCGAGGCCGAGCTCGAGGCGTGGCAGACGCGGCGCAAGCAGGAGCTGTTCGAGCGAACCTACGGGGTGTCGCTCGAGCTCGGCGTGGTGAGCGTGGTGCGGGCGGAGTACGACCAGTTCGCCGAGGAGGCCGGCCTGGGCTAGCGCCCGCCCCTGGCGCGCCGGGCTCCGCTCTGTGCCTGGGCGGGGCCGCGCCGGGCCGCCTCCGGCACAACGCCTCCGGCTGCCCGGCGCGCCCGCGCCCGTGGCCGCCAGCTGCGCCCCCGTCACGCCAGCGTGAAGCGGCGGCTTCGCCGGCACTCAATCAACGGAACCACGTGGGACGACCCAGCGGGTCAGCAATCTCGGCTCGACCTTCTGGAGCTGCTCGAAGTCGTTGTCGTAGTGGACAACGACCGTGGGCGACCCGGCGAGTGTCTCTGCGAGCGCGAATCCGGCGACTTGGATGTCGAATGCTCCAGCGGCTCGGCCGACGCCGGCGACGAACAGGGCTCGTTGCAGTCCGAGTGAGCGTGCACCGAGGTCGGCGCGAACGGGCAGAACTTTCCAGGAACCGAACAGCTTGTTCATCAGCTCGTCGAAGTCGCCCAGGCTCCTCGCGCTGTAGCCGGCCTCGAGCTGCGCGGGGAGGCAGGTCGCGAGCACCCCGAGGTCGTTGAGCGCGGCCAGGGCTCGAGCGACTGCGGGCTGGTTCGCCCGCTGTAGCGCGCTGTTCTCGATGAGGAAGGTGGTGAGGCTTATCGCCTCGCCCGAGCCTGGACCTCCGGGTCTCGCAGGTCCGCCAGCGCGTCGCTGTCGAGGAGCCATTGCAATCCTCTCGAACGCTCCCAACGATCGACGACGTCCTGCAGCGCGCGGTTGACTGCGTCCTTCTTGGTCGCGGCGCCGAGGATCGCCCTCGCCTTCGTCAGCAATTCGTCGTCGATCTCGACCAGCGTCTTGACCATGTGGGGGAGACTCTCGGAGAGGTGAGCGTCGATGGTGATGCACATTCGGCGCTTCCGCGCGCCGGTTGTGCACAGTATATCTCGGACCGCCCGAGCTGATATACGCTAGCTCGCGGGTAGCTCGGAAGGCGAGGTGCGCCGGCGGCGGCGACTCGAACCTGCGTCCGGCCGTTCAGCGCCGAGCTGGGCGGCCGAGGCCGTTCCGGGCGCCACAACGAGGCCGTCGAGCAGCCGGGTGGCGGTGGTGGCCAAGCGCGCGGGGTCGCCGTACGGGCGAGCGATCAGCATCGCCCCCTCCAGGGCGGCGACGAGTCAGACGCGCCGTCTCGGGGGCGCTGCCGACGAAGGCGAGCGTGCCCTCCGTCCTGCCCTCGTCGAGGATGGTCGCCAGCCAGGCCTCATTGGCGTCGAAGAAGGCGCGCAGCGCGACACGGATCGCCTCGGGGAGGGTGCCGTACTCCGCGGCGAGCATGCCGCACAGGCACATCCGCTGTTCGGCGAGCACGGCTGCGTACAGATGGACGTAGGCGCGCAGCTTCTCCGGCGCGGCAGTCGGCTGTGCGGCGATGCTTTCGAGCGCCGCCCGGAAGCGGGTCGCGTAGCGTCCGACGACGGCCTCGCCCAGCTCCGCCTTGCCGGGAAAATGGTAATGCAGAGCGGCCTTGGTGACTCCGAGCTGCGCGGCGACGTCGGCGTAGCTGAAGGCGTTGAAGCCTCGCGTCTGCACCAGCTCCTCGGCGACATCGAGGATGCGTTCGGCGGTTCCCCCGCCTCGTTCGCGCACCTGGGCGCTCATCGTGTGATCCGCATCTCCCCCGGGAGGTTAGTCGATCCGGGGATTGACTCCTACTTACTAGTAAGTAAAACTACCAGGGGGCCGGCCGGGCAGGACGCGGCCCGGGTGCAGCGAGGGAGGTCGGCATGAGCAAGCAGGCGGAGCAGGGCAGCTTCGAGCGGGCTGACGAGGTGCGCCAGTTCCCCAACGGCAGGGCGGAGATCGTCAAGATCGGAGGGGTCGACATCGGTCGCCTCGTCCTCGAGCCCGGCTGGCGCTGGTCCGACCACGTCAAGCCGATCGCCGGGACGGCGAGTTGCGAGGCCCCGCACTTCCAGTACCACGTCAGCGGTCAGCTGGCGATCCTCATGGACGACGGCACCGAGCTGCTGGCCGGACCGGGCGACGTCACGTCCCTGCCGAGCGGGCACGACGCCTGGGTGGTGGGGGAGGAGCCCGTGGTCGTCGTGGACTGGTCGGGGGCGAGCGAGTACGCGCAGTGAACGCGGCGCTGCAGATCGTCGAGGCCTTCGGGCAGGCTTGGGCCGATCACGACCTCGACGCCGCCATCTCGATGCTGAGCGAGGACTGCGTCTTCGACGCCACGGGTCCGGCGCCGGACGGCACGGTGCACGTCGGGCGCGACGAGATCCGCGGGGCGTGGAAGGCGATCTTCGACGATCCAGCCTCTCGCTTCGAGACCGAGGAGCTCGTCGACGCGGGCGAGCGAGTCGTGCAGCGTTGGCGCTACAGCTGGGACGGAGGGCACGTGCGCGGGGTCGACCTCTTCCTCGTCCGCGACGGCCAGATCGCCGAGAAGCTCTCGTACGTCAAGGGCTGAGGGTCCGCCCGCCGAGCCAGGTCGCGCGAACGCCCACGCTCGCGGGCGAGGTGACGGCCGCGCCAAACGCGTCTTGACGGGAAACTCGACCGCCGGGCAGCATCGCCGCGTGCAGACGTGGAACGAGTTCGCCAGCATGCGCCCAGATCTCGCCGAGGCCGGCAGAAGTCTCCTCTACCAGCACGGGGTCGGGCTCGCCTTCCTGGCGACGGTGCGGGCCGAAGGTCGCCCTCCCGCCGAGGACCACGCGCTGTTCCGTCTCCGGCTCGATTCGTGCCTGCTCACCCGCACGACCGGGCACGGCGACCCCGCGCCCGCGCATCACGTGTGGCGTGACGACGAGCAATCGGGTGGGTTCGCATAACGTGCAGGACGACCTGTCGCTCGGCTCGTGATCAACCCTTCGAGCCGCCGACCCCGCCAAGCCGCAGCGCGGCTACGGGTGAGCGATCGGTGCGAGCCAGAGCAGGAGCTGCTCGGTGAGGCTGAGGAGGGTGCCGGCCGACGCCGTGCCGACGAGGATCCCGAACCGTTCGAGGGAGACGGCACGAAGAGCTTCGCTCATCGCCCAGCTCGGCCGCTCGAGCCCACCGTCGTCGGCGACCGGCACGTGATGCACGAGGCCGCGATCGCGACTCGTCAGTGGCACGATGAGGGCTTGGCGGATGGGCAGCGCGTTGAAGCGGTCGTTCGAGACCACGATGCACGGCCGGACACCCCGCTGCTCGTTGCCCACCGTGGGATCGAGCGAGACCGTCCAGATCTGGCCGCGCCGAACCTTCACCGATTGTGCTCCGGCCATTCCTCCGACGATGACGGATCTGCCTCGCCGACACTCAGGCGCTGCAGCTCTGCGACGTATTCCTGCCAACCGCGAGGGTCTTCCCGCTGCAACCGTTCACACCCGGCTTCGATCTCCGTCCAGCGCTGCTCGATCTCGAGTCGGTGGGACTCGACGTCGAGCAGGGCGCCCATGGTCATGCCTCGAGCCTCCGCAACAGCAGCGAGCCGATCGCGCACTGCCTTGTCCACTTTGATCGTCGTGCTCGGCATACCGATCAGCCTACCGATTGCGGATACTTCCTGGTGTCCTGAACGCTCCGACGCTTGGTTACAGCCCGTTGCGCTGACGCGTTCACGACGGGCGCGGGTCCGTCTCATCGCCGAGGCGCGGCTGGCCGGCGTCGTAGACGAGGCGGTCCGCGGCGGCTCGGCGCACGCCGTCGGTGAGCCGGTGCGCGGTGAGCGAGCCGTCATGGCCGAGGTGACGCACGTCCGTACCGTGCAGCAGCGTCGCCGCGTCGGCGAGCAGCCGGCGGTGGCAGCGCCACCACAGACTTTCCGAGCACATCACGGCGGCCGGCCGGGCTGCGGCGTCGGCGAGGAGCGCGTCCAGCGCGGCGGTGAACTCCGGGGTGTCCATGTGATCGGCGTAGCCGCGGAAGGCGGGATTGCGCAGCGCTGTGTTGGGTGAGTCCGGGCTCGGCTTGCGGAACCCACCGAGGCGGCGGTCCCAGCGGTAGGCGATGCCGCCGGCGGGCAGGTACTGCTCGAGCTGCTCGCGGGCGAACTGCGGGTGGCGGCGGCTGGCCGGGAAGCTCCGCACGTCGAGGACGAGCGCGACGCCGGCGCCATCGAGGAGATCGACCAGTTGCTCGCCGTCGAGCGTGCCGTGACCGAGCGTGAGCAGCACCACCGGCTCGCTGCCTGCACCGGCGTTTGTTGGTGGGCCCGCGCCGTTTGCCAGTCGACGTGCGCCGGCGGGTGGCGGCACGGCAGCGTGAGCGGGCATGGCGGGCTCGGTCCGGGGTCCCGCTCGGTTGGCGCGGGCCCTACCGCTCGGCCATCTCGTGCAGCGCCTGGCCACGGGCGCGCAGGCCCGCGCCGCGCCCGACACGCAACGAGACGTAGGCGGCGGCGCCGGTCGGGATGGGCAGCCAGAAGTTGACGAGCCGCCAGCCGAGCACGCCGAGCGTGGCGATCTTGGCAGGAACGCCGAAGCCCGTGAGCAGCCCGATGGCGGTGAACTCGACGAAGCCCAGCCCGCCGGGCGTGATCGGGATGACGGCGAGCACGTTGGCCACCCCGTAGGCGACGAAGAGCAGCACCGGGTCGACGAAGCGACCGAAGGCGGCGACGAAGGCCCACAGCGACGCGGCGTCGAGCACCCAGTTCAGTGCCGTCCAGAGGACCGCTTGGCGCAGCAGCTTGCGGTCCGAGCCGAGGTTGCGCAGCGACTGGCCCAGCTGTCGGACGAGGCTCTCGACGCGCGCCTCGGTCAGGCCCGGGATCGGGCGCACGATGCGGCGCAGCACGCGGGCGGCGAACTCTTCGCCCCGGGTGAAGAAGTAGACGAGCGCGCCGACCGAGAGCAGAGCGAGCATGCCGGCGAGCAGCGCGATCTCCTCGAGCACGGAGTGCAGGCCGGCGATCGGCACGGACACGACGAGCGCGATCCAGAGCAGCACGTTGAGCACCACCGCCGAGCCCATCCCTTTGGTGGCGATGGCGAACCCGGCGTCCTTGCCTTTCACCCCCTGTGCAACCAGCAGGCGATAGCCGAGCCCGGCGCTCGATGCGGTTCCTCCCGGGAGGATGTGCGAGATGGCGTTTCCCGCGAGGTCGATGCGGAAGACGGTGAACAGGCCCGGCGCCTCGGCCGGGTCGAGGAGCATCCGGCTGAGCAGGGCGTAGGCGACGAGCGAGGCGACCTCGAAGCCGAGGCCGCCGAGCAGCCAGCCGACGTTGAGCCGGTCGAGCAGGTAGAAGGAGCGCCGGGCGACGACGAACTTGGGGATGACGAGGTACTCCACGACGAGCACGATCAGGAAGATCGTGAAGCCGTGGCGCAGCGGTGCCGGAACCCGGGCGCGCCACTGGTGCCATGTGCCGGCGAACGAGGGCTGCGTGGCCGGGGAGCTCGCCAGCGGCGCGACACCGTTGCCCGAGGCCTCCGGCGCGAGCCGGTCACCGGGCTCGGCGCCTGGTTCGGTCCCGAGTCGCCAGCTCATCCGGACATGCTCGCACGGCGAGCACCACGAGCGGTGGCTCAGCCCGGGACCGGCGTGACGACGGATGCTCCGGAAAGGTCGACCCGGAATGTCACGGCGAGGTCGACCAGCGGCGACGTCGGTGGCACGCGGCGTGTCGTCCGGTGCTGTTGACTTGGAGCGTGGAGCGCGCCGACAAGCCGGCTGCGGGCGGTTCGGGGACCGGAGCGGCGCGGGCCGGACCGCCCGAGATCACCCGGCTGGAGGTGGCGCCGTTGCCCGGCCGCCGCCCGGCACGTGAGATCGAGCGGATCGTGCTGCGCTCCGCGCTCGGGGTCATCGCCGCGTTGCTCTGCTCGACGGTCGTCGTGCTCGTGCTGTGGCGATTGCGGCTGCTCGTGCTGCTCGTGCTCGTGTCGCTCTTCCTCGCCACGCTGCTCAACCCGGCGGTGGTCGTCCTCGCGCGGCGTGGCCTGCGCCGCGGCGCCGCGGTCGCAGCGGTCTACGGCGTGCTCATCGTGGTCGCGGGAGGCGTCGGCTACGTGCTGTTCCACCCGGTGTACTCCTCGGCCGTGCGCCTGGCACGGGAGCTGCCGGCGCTGGTCGGCCAGGCACGCCGTGGCAAGGGCTTCGTCGGGGACCTCGTCACCCGGTTGCACCTCGCGCCGTACATCAATGCGCACGCTCTGCAGCTGCGCAACATCGTCTCGCGCTTCGGCAAGCCGGCTCTGGCGGTGGGCAAGACCGTCATCAGCGGGGTCGTCGGGCTCGTCACCGTCGCCGTGCTCACGTTCTTCCTCCTGCTCGAGGCGCCGGCGTTGTTTCGCGGGGCGTTGCGCTGGTTGCCCGCGCACCGTGCCGAGATCGTCGAGCGCGTGGCCGACGGCATGGCGCGCCAGGTGACCGGCTACATGCTCGGCAACCTGGCGACCTCGGTCGTGGCCGGCCTCGTCGTGTGGATCTCTCTCGAGGTGACCGGCGTGCCCTTCGCCAGCGTGCTGGCGATCTGGGTGGCCATCGTCGACTTCCTGCCGCTGATCGGCGGTCTGCTCGCCGGTGTCCCGACCGTGATGCTCGCCTTCCTGCACTCGGTCACCGCCGGCGTCGTCACGGTGATCGTCTTCCTCGTCTACCAGCAGGTGGAGAATCACATCCTGATGCCCGTCATCGTCTCGCGCACTGTTCGGCTCAACCTGCTGTGGGTGCTGCTGGCGGTGCTCGTCGGCGCGGAGGTCGGCGGCCTCGTCGGCTCGACCTTCGGAGCGCTCGTCGGGGCGCTCATGGCCGTGCCGGCCGCCGGGGCGATCCAGGTCGGGGCGCGGTCGTTCCTCGCCGAGCGGTCGCCGCCGTACTGAGGGCGTCAGCTCCCGGCCGTCAGCTCCGGGCCGTCAGCTCCGGGCCGTCCGCTCCCGGCCGTCCGCTCGCAGCCGACCGCTCGCAGCGCTGCGCTCCCGGCCGGTGGTTGCCAGCCGTGACCGCCTACGGGCGGACCGCGGCGGCGAGCAGCGCCTGCAGCTTGAGCTGGGTCTCGATCAGCTCGTCGTGGGGTTCCGAGCCCTCGACGATGCCGACACCGGCGAGCAGGCGGGCGGCGGCGCCCTCGATCATCGCCGAGCGGATCCCGAGGTGGAACTCGCCATCGCCGGAGGCATCGACCCAGCCGACGGGCCCGGCGTAGCGGCCCCGTTCCAGGTCTTCGTGGGCGGCGAGGAACTCGAGCGCAGCCTGCGACGGGACCCCGCCGACGGCGGGGGTGGGGTGGATCGCGGCCACGATCGAGAGCGCACCGGGGGCCACGCCGTCTCCCGGCGCCGGGCGCAGGCGGGCGTGGATCGTCGTGGCGAGGTGTGACACGTTGCGCAGCGTCAACAGGTGCGGGGCCGGCGGCACGTCGACCGCTTCGCTCATCCCCGCCAGCGCATCCTCGATCGCGCCGACGACGAGGGCGTGCTCGCGGCGCTCCTTCGGCGAGGCGAGCAGGCCCGCGGCGAGCCGAGCGTCCTCGTCGGGGTCGCCGCTGCCGCGGGATCGTCCCGGCGAGCGGTTGCGAGGTGACCTCGCTGCCGGTCCGGCGGACGAGCAGCTCGGGGCTCGCGCCGACGAACCCGTCGAGCCCGAAGGTCGCGCACGCCGGGTACAGGGCGCGCAAGCGCTCGAGCAGGTGGCCCTGTTCGAACGGCCGGTTGGCCGTGACGACGACCTCGCGGGCGCACACGACCTTCTCGAGGGTGCCGGCACGTATGGCGGCGACGGCGAGGGCGACGAGCCGCTCGAAGTCGTCGTGCGAGCGCAGCGCCACGAGCTCGAAGCGGTCGGGCGCAGGCCCGAGCCGGGGCTGTGCCGGCCCGGGAGCGCTGTCCTCGAAGGGGAAGGCGCGCAGACGCCGCTCGAGCTCGTCCGGCTCGCAACAGGCGATGGCGACGGCGTCCTCGCCGCCGCGTGCCACCACGGCGAGGTCCGGCACCACGAGTCGCCCCGCTGAGGCGGGATCGAAGGGGAGCGCCCCGAGCGCCAGCAGGCGCGCCGAGGCGGTGCCGTCCCGCGCCGGGATGGACGCGAGCAGGTCCTCGGCGGCGCTGGCGGCACCGGGCGCGGCGAGGCCGTGCGCCAGCTCCACGGTTGCGGCCTGCCCGAGGGTGAGCACAGCGAGGTGGTCGCGCTCGATGACCCGGCCGCGGGCGTAGGCGAGGCGGCGCAGCGACACCACCGCCTGCTCGCTGACTGGGGCGGCGGTCCAGGCCAGCGTCGTGCTCGCCGCAGTGGAGCTGGAGCCGGCGGGGCGCAGCTCGGCAAGTGGCGCAGTGCGCGCCGGGGCGCTCACGCCGTGCCTCGGGTCGCCCCAGCCGGCGGCGTGGCCCCGGCAGCCCCGGCGGCCACACCGGCGTCGCCGGCCCCGCCGGCGGCAGGGTCGTCGGTCGTCGCTGTGTCGGGGCGGGCGCGCCGGGAGCGCAGCCCCGGCGCCCCGGCCCGTGTGGCGGTCACCACCTGGGTGATGCCACCGCTCAGGGGATGGTGCGCGACGTCGACGAAGCCGGCGCCGCGGACGAGGGCGAGCAGTTCGTCGCGCGCCGGGAGGTAGGCGTACGAGCGCGGCAGGTAGCGATAGGCAGCCGGTTCGGAGAGCAGCGCTCCGATGGCGGGCACCGCCTTCTCGCACCACAGGGCGTTGCCGGCTCGCAACAGCGCTCCAGCGCGGCGTGTCGACCTCGAGCAACGCCGCCCGCCCGCCCGGCCGCAGCACGCGGCCGATCTCGGCCAGGGTGCCCGGCAGGTCGGCGAAGTTGCGCAGCGCGAAGCCCGAGACGCACCCGTCGAGCGCGCCGGAGGCGAACGGGAGGCGCGCCCCGTCGGCGAGCAGCAGCGGCGAGCCCAGGCCACGAGCCGCCGTGAGCATCCCGGACGAGAGGTCCGCCCCGACGGCCCGGTACCCGGAGCGCTCGAGCAGCCGCACGAAGTCGCCGGTGCCGCAGGCGAGGTCGAGCACCGACGTGGACGGCGCGAGGGCGAGCAGGGCGAGCGCCCGGTGGCGCCACCACCGGTCGAGGCCGAAGGTCATCACGGCGTTGACCAGCTCGTAGCGCGGCGCGATGTCGTCGAACATCGACCGGACTGCGTGCCATTTGGCCGCACCCTCGGGCAGCGGTGGACTGCCCGACGTGCCACGCTGACGGCGGGCGGCGTCGTGCGCCGACGTGCCCGCCGGATCCCCCTGGTGGGGAGGGCTCAGCGGAACCAGAGCCGGTAGTAGCTGCGGCTCATCGGGTGCAGCAGCATGACCACGAGCAAGATGGCGAACAGCAGCGAGAGGATGGCGAACCCGCCGACGACGACCTCGGCAAGGGTGAGCACGGCGGTGACGACCGCCGTCCAGTAGCCCCACTTCCGCTCGTTGGCGACCCCGTAGCCGCCGGCGACGTCGCCGGCGATGAGCACCATCCCGAGCAGGCCGCCCGTGCTGCGCGTGATCAGCCCGATGAGCAGGGCGATCACCGCGTTCCAGTACAGGAGCACCACCGAGAACTGCAGGGTCTGGGGGGCGCTCGCGGGATACCACGTCCGCTGTCTCAGGCTGCGGGTCGGCATGCCTCCAGTCTGCCAGCTGGGCGCAACGGTCATGACGCGCGCGGCGTCACAGCTCGAACCAGACCACCTTGCCGTCGGCGGTCACCTCGCTGCCCCAGGCGGTGGCGAACGCGGCGACGATGTGCAACCCGCGGCCCGAGGTGACGTTCGGCTGCATCGGCGCCGGCGCCGGCAGCGGGGGGCCTCCGTCGTGCACCTCCACACGGACCGGGTCGCCGTCGGTCACCTCGATCGTGAGCTCGCTGCCGACGTGGCGGACCACGTTGGTCGCCAGCTCGGAGACGAGCAGCACGGCGGTGGCAGCGCGGTCGGCGTCGCCGATCCGCTCGGCGACGAAGCGGCGCGCGATCGCCACCGAGGCCGGTTCTGCGGGAAGGGAGATCCGCGAGCTCGTCACTGCTCCGTTCCGGTCGAGAATCCGCTGACGAGGCGGCGATCTCGCGCAGGCACGCGGGGCGATTCGCAACAAGGGTTGCGGGGAAACCTAACGGTCGCACACAGCCGGCGCAACGCTGCCGGACGGACGGGATCAGACGTTGTCCGGCTGCGCCGGGCCGCGGCCGGTCGAGGCACATGAGCAGGCGCGAAGGGCCACGGCGCACGGAGTGCCGGCGTGCCCGCGCGGGAGGAGGCAGCCGAGATGATGCACCAGACGGAGGTGCCGCAGGACGCCGAGGGCCCCGAGGACGCGATGACCGAGGCGATCGGCGAACTGGAGCAGGCGATCACCGCCAACGTCGCCGACGAGCGGATGCTGCTCGGACGGCTGCGCGCCCTGCGCGCCGCGCACCGGGCGGGCCGTCCCTGGCGTGGCATCCTCCGCGACGAGCCGCAGCCGACGACGCTCTCCCTCACCGGGCGCGTGACGCACCGCCTGGCGGTAGCGACACGCCTCGTGCGCCGTACGCTGGCGCTCACCCTGCTCGGCGAGGGTGCGACGACCTCGGAGGTGGCCGGCCATTTCGACGTCAGCCGCCAACGCGTGTCGCACCTGGTACGCGCACAGGCCCCACCCGAGCGTCGGGGCTGATCGCCCCCGCGTCCGGCGCGGCGCGCGCACGGCGGGGCGCACACGGCGCGTGCCCGCCGCCGTCGTGGTCGGGCTTGCCTACGCCGCGGGCAGCGTCCCGGTCGCCAACCTGACGGCCAAGGCGACCGGCGGCCCGGACCTGCGCTCGGTCGGATCGGGGACGGTCTCGGGCACCGCGCTCTACGGCGTGAGCGGGTTCGGGGCGCTCGCCGTCGCCGGTTGCGCCGAGCTGGCCAAGGGAGCGCTCGGCCCGCTCCTCGCCGGGCGTGACCGGCCCCTTCTCGGGGCGCTCGCTACCTCGGCGGCCGTCTGCGGCCACGACTGGTCGCCCTGGCTCGGCGGCAAGGGCGGCCGCGGCGTTTCGCTGCTGCTCGGAGCGCTATGCGTGCTCGCGCCTGAGGGCGTGGTGCTGCTCGGTGCCGGGCTGGCAACAGGCCGCGCACTTCGCCAGACCGGAGCAGCGACCTTCGCCACGCTCGTGGCGCTGCCAGTGCTGCTCGCCCGCCGCGACGGCGGGGCCGGCGTGCTGATCGCGTCGGCGCTGTCGCTGCCGGTGCTCGCCAAGCGCGTCGTCGGCAACGACAACGCCCTCCCGGGCAGCGCAGCGGTCGCGCTGGCGCGCCTCGTGTTCGACGCCGACCGCCCGGCACGGCCGATCGGATGGTTGCGCGCGCGCGACGGGCGCCTGACCGGTGAGCGTCACCGTTCTGGCCGATGGCGGCGTCTCGCTCCCCGCAGGGAGCGACCTGCCCGGCGTCGGCGTCGTCGGGATGCACCTCGACGGCGAGCGCGCTGCGGGGAACGGCACCGCGGCTCCCTCGCCGGGTGACTTCATCGAGGCGATGGAGCGGGTGGGCAGCGGGCCGGCCGTGCTCGTCGTCACCGTCGCGGCCCAGCTCTCCGCCAGCCACGCCGCGGCGCGCCTCGCCAGCGTCGAGGCCGGCGGTGCCCGCCCGGTGACGGTGCTGGACAGCGGCTCGGCCAGCGCCGGGCAGGGCCTCGTCGTGCTCGCCGCAGCGCGCGCCGCCTGGCGTGGCGAGCCGCTGGCGGCCGTCGCTGCCTCCGCCGGGACGGCGCGCGAGCGGGTGCGCCTCGTGGCCCAGATCGCCAGCCTGGACCGGCTGGCACGCGGCGGTCGGGTGCCAGCCGTTGCCGCGGCGGGCGCCCGCCTGACGGGCATGCGGCCCGTGTTCGAGCTGACCAAAGGCGTCGTGCGGCCCCTGCGCCCGGCCTTCAGCGCCGCCTCCGCCGAGCAACGGATCCTCGCCGTGCTCGCTCGCGACCGGCCGGTGGACCCGCGCGGCTGCACGTCGCCGCCCTGCACGCCGGCGACGAGGCGTCGGCATTGCGCCTGCTCGAGCGCGCCGCCCGGCTCGCCGAGCCCGCGGAGCATTACGTCACCGAGCTGTCTCCGCTGATGCTCGCCCACACCGGGGAGGGCGTGAGCGGGCTCGCCTGGTGGTGGGAGGGGTGAGCACGCGGTGCCAGGAGAAGTGAGCGAGCCGATCGCGGTGGTGGCGCGCCTGCAAGCCACCTTCGGCTCGGGCCGAACTCGCGACCTCGACTGGCGCCTCACCCAGCTCCGTGCCCTCGAGCGCATGCTCGGGACCGAGGCGAGCGCCCTCGAGGATGCCCTGTTCGCCGATCTCGGGCGCAACGGCGTCGAGAGCTACCTGAGCGAGGTCTACGGCCCGCTGCGCGAGGTGCGCACGCTGCGCCGGGGGTTGCCCCGCTGGAGCCGGCCCGAACGGGTCGCGGTGCCGTCCGTGCTGCAACCCGCCCGCTCCTGGTTGCGCCGCGAGCCGCTCGGCACCGTGCTCGTCGTCGCGCCGTGGAACTACCCGGTCAATCTGTCGGTCGTGCCGCTCGCAGCCGCGCTCGCCGCGGGGAACTGCTGCGCCGTCAAGCCCTCCGAGCACGCACCGGTCACCGCCGCCCTGCTCGCCGAGCTGCTGCCGCGCCACCTCGACCCAGCCGCGGTCGCCGTGTGCTGCGGCGGCCCGGCGGTCACCGAGGAGCTCGTCGACGGCGGCGTCGACCACGTGCTGTTCACCGGCAGCGCCGCGGTCGGGCGCCTCGTCGCCGAGCGCGCCGCCCGGCGCCTCGTCCCGGTGACCCTCGAGCTCGGTGGCAAGTGCCCGGTCGTCGTCGACTCGGCCGTCGACGTCGACACTGCTGCGCGCCGCATCGCGTGGGGCAAGCTGATGAACGCCGGCCAGAGCTGCGTCGCTCCGGATTACGTGCTCGCCCGGCCGCAGGTGCTGCCCGAGCTCGTGGTCGCGCTGCGACGCGCCGTGCATCGGATGTACGGCCCGGAGCCGGCGGCGAGCCCGGACTACGCGCGCATCGTCAACGACGCCCATGTCGAGCGTCTCGCGAAGCTGCTCGAGGATCACGGAGGGACGGTCGTCGAGGGTGGGGAGGTGGACCGCATCCGGCGCTACGTCGCGCCGACGATCGTCGTGGAGCCCGACCGGGAGTCGGCGCTGATGCGGGAGGAGATCTTCGGTCCCGTGCTGCCCGTGCTCGCCGTCCGCGACCTCGACGAGGCGGCGGCCTTCGTGCGTGCCCGCCCGGCGCCGCTCACGCTGTACGTCTTCAGCCCCGACCGTGCCGCGACGACCCGCCTGCTCGACGTCACCCGCTCGGGCGGGGTGGCGATCAACACCACGATGCACCAGTTCGCTTCGAGCCGGCTGCCTTTCGGCGGCGTCGGCGAGAGCGGCAGCGGCAGGTACCACGGTCGCTTCGGCTACGAGACGTTCTCGCAGCTGCGCGGCGTGCTCGACAAGCCGTTGCGCCCCGACCCGCCCTTCACGTACCCGCCGTACGGTCGCCTTCGCGGTCGCCTCCTGCGTCGTCTGCTCTCGTGACGGCTCGCGGGCACGGAGTCGCCCTCGTGTGCCGAACGTCCTTCGGTGAGATCGGATGGCGAACCAAGCTCAAGAACTCGATCCCGCCGATGAGCGCGACGCCCCAGTACGTCACGACGCGATAGATCAGGGTCGCGGCGAGCGCGATGCCGACCGGCTCGCCGGTGAGGACGAAGCCGCCGACGAGGCCGCCCTCGACCGCTCCGATCCCGCCGGGGAGCGGGACGATGCTGCCGGCGAGCTGCGCCGCGCAGTACGCGAAGAGCAGCCCGTGCCAGGGCACGGGCTGACCGAGCAGCACGAACGCGATGACAAGGCAGACCACGTCGGCCAGCCAGTTGCCCGCTGCGTCGGCAAAGGCGAGCGCCCCGCGCAGCAGCCCGGGCCGCAGCATGGCCACGCCCTCGCCGAAGGACAGGATGCGCTGGCCGAAGCGCGCCAGCCGGCCGGTGTGGCCGGCGACGAGCCGTTCCAGAGCGGTGAGCCGGTGCACCCCGGCGACGAAGGCCGCCGAGCCGACGACGAGGACGGCCCCGGACAGTGCCAGGACGAGCGGCGAGCCGACCCCGGCGATGGCGGCCGCGACGAGGAGCAACCCGAAGATGGTGGTCGTCGAGAAAAAGCCGGATGCCAGCACGACGTAGGCCGAGAGGGCCGCTTCGGTCCCGAGCTTGCGGTACTGCTCGTACAGCCAACCGCTCGAGGTCTGGGCGCCTGCCGGCAAGAGCTCGCGCAGCCCGGTCGAGGCGATCGACAGCCGGAAGACGATCCCCGTGGACACTTCCTCGCCACCCGCGACGAGGAGCGTGCGCTGCAGGCGGGCGTAGAACCAGAAGGAGGCGAACTCAGCGGCAAGAGCGGCGGCCAGCCACGGCAGCCGGCGGGCGCGGATGTGTTTGAACGCCGACGTGAAATCGTGCACCGCCGACGGGGCGCGCAGCGCCAGAGCCACGACGACGCCGATGACGAGCAGCGCGAGGACGAGGCGGGTGATGCGCTTGCGCCGGTTCTTCCGCGCCGCGTCCGGCGCTGGTGCAGGCTCAGATCGACCAGCCTCTGGTCCGTCGGCGCCGGCGGCGCCCGGTGCCGAGCGGTCCGGCGATGACCCGTCCGGCGCTGGTCCCGGCTCGGGACGGTTCACTAGACTGCTTGTATGCCCACCCAGCCCGCTGGGCGGCCCCTCGTGCTCCACCCCGTTGCGGACTCCGAGAGCGGCGCGTTGGTCCTGCAGGTTCCCTCGGTCCGCGCCATCGTCAGGCATGTCGTGCCCTCGCTCCTCGAAGGGGTGCTCGGCCCCGCCGTCGTGTTCTACCTGGCGCTGGTGCTCGCCGGCTTCGACGGGGCGCTGTACTGCCGCGCTCGGCTTCTCGATCGCCGCGGTGGCCCGTCGCCTGGCGACCCGCCAGCGTGTCCCGGCGACCCTGCTCCTCGGGATCCTGCTGCTCGCCGGACGCACGGCGGTCTCCCTCGCTACCGGCAGCACGTTGCTGTACTTCATCCAGCCCACGCTCGGGACCGTGCTCGTCGCGCTCGCTTTCCTCGGCACCGCGCTGGCCAAGCGCCCTTTCATCCAGCGCCTCGCCCACGACTTCTGTCCGTTCTCGCACGACATGCTGGCCCGGCTTCGCACCCGACGTTTCTTCACCCACATCTCGTTCGTCTGGTCGGCCGTGATGCTGACCAACGCTGGCATCGTGCTCGCCCTGCTGCTCACCTCGTCGCTGCGATCCTTCGTGATCGAGCGCACTGCCGTCACGTGGTCCCTGTCGATACTCGCCGTCGCTGCGTCGGTGCTGCTGTTCCGGCGGGTGCTGCGCCACGAGGGCATCCGGGTCCGCTTCGGGACGCCGGCGCCGGCGGCGCCGATGGCGGCGGTCGCGCCCGAGGCGTCACCGGCCGGGTGAGGACGGCACGCGCCACGCCGAGCTCGCCGCGGCGATCGCTTCGTCGAGCGCCATCTCGGCCCCGTCGGGAGAGACCGGCCGGCCCGTGAGCTCGGCGGCGATCAGCCTCGACACCGCCGGGTCGGCGAGGTTGCCACCGTGGAACGCCGGGACGACGACAACGGTGACGCCGGGAGGCAGGTCGGGCGCTCCGCTCACGGCGTCGGCGAGCGGCAGGATCGCCAACTCAGGCAGCTGCGGTCGCCCGCGTCGGGTTGACGAAGCCGGCGGCGCGGCGAACACGCTCCGCTCGTCGAGTAGCGAGCGCAGGAAGGGCTGCTCGGGCGAGAGGTCGACCCACGCGGAGATCGGCCCGAGCCACGAGCTGAGCGTCGCGAGCCCGCGACCGGCGATCATCCCCCAGCCGCTCGCGCCCGGCGGTGGGTAGCTCACGCGGCCGGCGTCGACGAGAGGGCTGACGAGCACGACGGCCGACAGCGGCGGGTGCGGTTCGGAAGCCAGGTAGGTATCGACGACGGCGCTGCCCTCGCTCACCCCGACGAGGGCGACGCGACGGCCCGAGACGGCGTGCAGCCGGTCCACCTGCACCCCCAGCAAGCGGGCGAGCCGGCCGAGCGAAGCGTGCGTGGCGGAGGCGCCATAGGGCAGCGGCGCGCCCCCTCGCGTCAGGCCTGCGTAGGAGAACTCGACAAGGCGCGCTCCTCTGGGACGCGCGGCAGCTCGGGACGTGCGCCGTCGTAGGTGCTCGAGAAGCCCTCCACGACGACAACCTCTCTGGCCCCAGGAGCGACGCGGGACCCCGACGGGGCCGGCGCGGTGGTCGCGGCGCGACCGAGGGCGGCTGCGGGCGCGGTGACGGGTCGCGTGGGCGTGGCGACGTCGAACCCGATCGCCGCACCTCCGACCGCCACGACGAGGAAGCCCACGGCGAGGGCAGGGGCGGAGCGCGCGCGAGGTCGCGCAGCCCGGCGTGTGCGCGCACGGGCTCGGCGTCGGCCAGCCACGCCGTGAGCCGCCGCCAGGCCACGGCCTCGACGAGGCCGGCCCCGGCGGCGGCCGGAAGGGCCACCACCGGCGGTCCGAGTGAGACGGCTGCAGCGGCGGCGCTGACGGCGACGACCACGACGAGGAGCCACGCCGCCGGCCGCCAGCGCCGCCGGGCTCGCCACGAACCCGGCACCAGCCAGCCGTCGCAGAACAACAGCGACAACAGCAGTGCCGGCGGGACCGCGGCGAAGAAGAGCCAGGACACGGGGAACGCGCCGAGGGCGAAGAGGATGAGGGCGAACGGCGCCAGCAACACGCCGACGACGACGTCGAAGGCGAGCGAGCGTCGCCAGAGCACGGCGAAGGCGGGGCGTGACCGCCCGAGCGGCCAGGCCAGGAGGGCCTGCCCGGCCGTCACCAGTGGCCGCACGGCCACAGCCGCGCCGAGCACGAGCCCGAACGTGGCCCACGAGCGCTCGTACACGAGCAACCATCGCAGGTCGCCGAAGAGCGCCAGCGGTGGTGGCGCTGCGAACTGGGGCGCGAGCTGGGCGGCGCCTTGCAGGCCGAAACCGAGCGCGATCGCGCCGAGAGCGGTGTTCGTACCGGCGCAGAGCAGAACGAGGGCAGCGAAGCTGCGACGGCTGCTCCGGCGGGGGAGTGCGCGGGCCTCGCTCAGCTCGGCGTGGCGCGTCGCACGGCCTGCTCGGCCCGAGTCAACGGGTCGTCGCCGCCGACCATCGCTTCGATCAGCTCCGCCGTCGGCGACCCGGCCGCCAGCTCCTCCTGGAATTGCCGGGCGAAGGTCCCGCCGGTGATCTCCCGCAACGTCGCCGCGAAGGTGTCCTTCATCGCCGCGAGGTCCATCGTGGAGAGCCTGACGAACCCGCCGTATGCGGATGCGTGCCCGTGCATGCGCACTCCGGCGTAGAAGCCGTGCGTGGCGAAGCTCTGCCACGTCGCCGCCATCTCGCCCGAAAGGTACAGCTCGAGGGCGAGCGCTTCGGGCGGCAAACCGTGCGCGGCGCCGACCTCGAAGGCCGAGAGGACCGCCGCACCGAGCTGGGGCCCGACGGTCTGCTCGACGAAGAGGTCGAGTGCCGCCTCGCTCGCCGCGCTCAGCTCGAACGAGCCGGCACGCAACGCGCCGAAGGCGCCGGCGAGTGCGAGCAGCCGCTGTCGGGCTGTACACGTGGCGTCCTGCTCGACCGCGAGGAAGGCGTGGAAACCGTCTCCGCGCTCGGCGATCTCTCGCAGCCGCGAGCCGATCATGCCGCGGCGCGAGCATCACCACGTCCACGTCATCGGGCAGTTTGAGCAGGTCGTAGGCGAGCGCGTAGCCCGACGAGAAGCAGAGCATGCTGCCGGCCGGTGGCCTCGCCGGAGCCGTCGGCGCGAGCACGTCGGGGACCACCTCGTCGGGCAGGGCGAACCAGAACCACCTCGCAGGAGCCGATCGCCTCGTCGAGGCCGACCACCTCGAAGCCGTCCTCCGCCGCCCGCGTCGCGCCGGGACCGCTGCGGGCGCCGACGACGACCGGGACGCCCGCGTCGCGCAGGTTGAGGGCGGCGGGGCGACCGAGGTTGCCGTAGCCCACGATCGCCACACGTTGGCCCACGAGCGCGGCAGGATCGGCGTCGTGCTCGGTGTAGCAGGCAAGCTGCTCAAGCATCATCTACCTCAACCTCCTCGGTCCGACCACGGGGATGCGGGTTCTCTGTCCGCCCGCGGTCCCTCGCGCCGTGCTTGCCCGGTGCGGGAAAACCGCTACTCATGTTGCGCTTGTGTGTTGCTCGCGCGCACACGTGCCGCGACGCGAGACGCGACGGCGTGGAAGCCGGCCGCCGACGACTCGCGACCCGCGGGCCGGCGACGCGCCGGAGCGATCAGGGCCGGTTGGAGCCGGGGCAGCCGGAGCAGGAGGGCACGGGCGGGAGCCCGCGCCAGGTCAGGCGTCGCGCGCCAGGATGTCGGCGGCCGCCCTCATCTGCTTGGCGAGGTGCTTGCGCGCTTCTGCCTTGGAGGCCTGGCGCATCTCCTCCTTGGCCTCGCGGACAGCTCCGCGCAACCCCTGGATCGCCTCGTGGGCCTCGGTCGTGGCGACCTTCAGCGCCTCGCGCTCGCCGTCGAGCTGCTGCAGGAGAGCGGTGAGCTCGGCGCGGGCGGCCTCGGCCCTCGCAACGGTGTCTTCGAGAGATTCGACCATCGACCTCAGGCTAGAGAGCGGGCGCCCGGGCCGCGCGGCGCGGCCAGCCGCGCCGCAACGCCGGCGGCCAGCTGCCCGCACGCGGCGTCGATGTCGCGACCCCGCGGCCGGCGCACGGTGACGTTGACCCCGCGCGCCGCGAGGTCGTCCCGGAAGGCATGCACGCGCGCCGGTGCGCTGCCGCGCAAGCCCTTTTCCGCCGACAGCAGGGTCGGGTTGAGCGGGATGAGGTTGACGTGCGCGCCGAGCGATCGTGCGATCAGCGCGAGCTCGGCCGCGTCGGCAGGGGTGTCGTTGACACCGTCCATCAGCGCCCACTCGAACGAGATCCGCCGGCGGGTCCGCTCGAGGTAGGCCCGGCATGCCTCGAGGAGGACGGCGAGCGGGTAGCGCCGGTTGATCGGGACGAGCAGGTCGCGCTTCTCGTCGTTTGCCGCGTGCAAGGAGACCGCGAGCGTGACCTGGATGGGAAGCTCGGCAAGGCGCCGGATCCCGGGGACGAGGCCGACCGTGGAGATCGTGACGTGCCGGGCAGCGAGCCCGAGCGGCCCGACGATGCGCCCGACCGCCGCCTCGACGGCGCTCAGGTTGGCCAGCGGCTCGCCCATGCCCATGAACACGACGTGGTCGAGGCGGTGACCGCTCGTCGCGGAGGCTCGCGCCGCGCGCACCACCTGCTCGACGATCTCGCCGACCCCGAGGTGGCGGGTGAACCCGGAATCGCCGGTGGCGCAGAAGGTACAGGCCATCGCGCAGCCCGCCTGCGAGGACACGCAGACCGTGGACCGTCGCCGATCATGCATCAGCACGGTCTCCACCCGGGCGCCATCGGCCAGCTCGAACAGCCACTTGGTGGTCGCGCCGCCTTCGCTCGTCTGCTCGCCGACGAGGTGCAGGGCCGGCGCCAGCAGCGGGTCAGCGGCGAGCGAGGCGCGCAGGGCGCGTGGCAGGTCGGTGAGCTCCTCCGGGTCGGCGAGGCGCCGGTGCAGGCCGTCGAAGAGCTGCCGAGCGCGGTAGCGCGGGAGCGGCTCGAGGTGCGCGGCGAGCGCGTCCTCGTCGAGGTCGTAGCGGCTCACGGCGCGACCGCCGCCAGCTCGACGCTGTAGGAGCGGTCCTCGTGGTGCAGGGCGAAACCCGACGAGTCGTAGAGTGCCCGAGCGGCGACGTTCGCCTCGTCGACGTAGAGCATCACCTCGCCCGCTCCGGCGCGGTGGAGGTACTCGCACCCGGCGTGCAGCATCGCCCGACCGAGCCCGTGACCCTGGGCGGACGGGTCGACGCCGATCACGTAGATCTCCCCGAGCAGCGGGGCTTGCGCCGGACCGGGCGACGCCGCCGCATCAGCGGCGGAGCCATGTCCGCCCGAAGGCGTGCGACGGTGGAGCTTGGTCCAGCAGAACGCGGCGAGCTTGCCGTCCTCGTCGTGGAGCAGGAACCCCTCCGGGTCGAACCAGGGGCGGTGCTCGCGCTCGAGCAACACGTCGAGCGACCAGTCGCCCTGGTCGGGCAGCGCGGCGAAGGCACGGGCGTTGGCCTCGAGGAAGGCCGCCTCGTCGACGCCGAGGCGGAACGGGCGGGTGGCGACGGTCACGCCACCGGGTGGGAGCGGGAGCGGGCGGCGCAGCTGCAGCAGCCGCCGGCTGAGGACCATCCCCGCCTCGTCGGCGAGCTCCTCGTCGCTCGGGCCGGCGGCGCGCACCCACAGCTCGACGCGCCCGCCTCCGAGCGACCGCGCCGCGCCGAGCAGCCCGTCGAGCAGCGCGGCGGCGACCTCGTGCCGGCTCGGCGCCGAGCGCGGCGACCCCGGTGTCCGGCGGCCGGGCCGGCCCGGACCGCACCCGGGGCGAGGCCGGCGCGAGCGGCAGGCCGGCGGCGATGACCCGTTCTCCGGTGAGGACGCTCGCCGTGAGGAAGCTGGCCGTGCGGAGGAGCTGCCCGTAGCCGACGGCACGCCCGGCACGATCGCGCGCCGCGATGGCGGCTGCGGGCGGCTCGGCCTCGCCGCGCAGGGCGAGGAGCTGGTCCTCGCCCATCGCCTCGCCGCCGTCGGGCGTCGCCGCGTCGAGCAGCCTCTCGAGCTCGCCGGCAAGCCGTGGGTCGCCGGGCGTCACCTCCTCGAGGACGAGGCCCGACCACCCCACGACCGGCGATTGCATTGCGACGACGCTACTGGGATCAGGCACCTCGACGGTCGAAACGAGCAATCGGGGCCGGCGTCCGCCCAGCTCCGGCGGTAGGGTCCGGGCGTGACCGTGTCGCCCGAGCCCGCCCCGCCGGTGGTCTCGGGCCGGCGTCGCCGGCCGCGCACGCCCGCGGGACGGGCCAAGCTCGTGGTCGAGCGGCTCGCCCCCGAGTACCCGGGCACGGCCGTCGAGCTGTGCGAGCTTCGCCACGATGGGCCCTTCCAGCTGCTGGCGGCGACGATCCTCTCGGCGCAGACGACCGACGAGCGGGTCAACGCGGTGACGCCGGCGTTGTTCGAGCGCTATCCCGGCCCGGAGGAGCTCGCCGCCGCCGACCCCGCCGAGCTCGAGGCGCTCATCAAGTCGACGGGGTTCTTCCGCGCCAAGGCTGCTGCGCTGATCGGCATGGCGACCGGCCTGGTCGAGCGGTTCGGCGGCGAGGTGCCGACGACGATGGAGGACCTCGTGACGCTCCCCGGCGTCGGCCGCAAGACGGCGAACGTCGTGCTCAGCGTGGGCCTCGGCAAGCCTGGCTTCGCCGTCGACACCCACGTCGGACGGCTCTCGCGCCGGCTCGGGCTGACGGCCGAGCAGGATCCCGAGAAGGTCGAGCGCGACGTCTGCGCACTCGTCCCGCCGGCCGAGTGGGGGGCGCTCAGCCTGCGGCTGATCCTGCACGGGCGCAGGGTGTGCGCGGCGCGACGGCCACGTTGCGAGGCGTGCGTGCTCGCCGACTTCTGCCCCTCGTCGCTGTCGCCCCTGCGCTGACTTCCTCGCGTGTGGCGAGTTTCCTCGCGTGTGGCGAGCCGGCGATCGGCGGGCGCCCTGCCTGCGGCCGTGGACGGCGGGCGCGCCGAGCCGGCGTCAGCGCTGCTGGTCGCGTACCAGCCGGTCGAGACGACGGGTCGCTCCTGAGAGCGCCCGCTCCACGCCGTACAGCTCAGTCGCGGTGTCCTCGTCCTTGGCCGCGGCGGCGCGATCGGCAAGGGAGGTGACGCGCTTGGTCACCTCGTTGAGCATGGAGGAGAGCGAGGACAGCTCGGCGAGCTCGACGGGCACGCTGACATCATTGCCCAGACCGGCGCGGCATCGCCCATCCCCGCAAGGGGATGCCCATACCCCGTGGCAGCGCACAATCCGGAGCTCGCGGCTGGGGTGGGTACGCTGCTCGCGTGCCGGCCGACGACGAGCCAACGCGATCGGCGGTGCACCTCCGCCCCGCGACGACGTCGCGCTGATGGCGGACTACCACTCGCCCCAGGTCGCGGTCTCCGTGCGCCTCAACACCAACGAGGCCCCCGAGCCTCCGCCCGAGGCCTGGCGGGACGAGCTGAGCGGCGCGCTGCGCAGCGTCGCCTTCCACCGCTACCCCGACCGCGAAGCGGTGGCGCTGCGACGGCGTATCGGCGAGCTGCACGGAGTCCGCGTCGAGCAGGTGCACTGCGCCAACGGTTCGAACGAGGTCCTGCAGGCGCTCCTGCTCGCGTACGGTGGCCACGGACGTTGCGTGGCGGTGTTCGAGCCGACCTACGCGCTGCACTCCCACATCGCCCGGATCACGGGCACGGCGGTCGTCGAGGGCGAGCGCGACGGCGAGTTCCTCGTCGCCGCGCGGGTCGTCGACGCGACATTCGGCGAGGCCGTACGTCGCTTCGGCGCGGGGAGCCCGGCGATCACCTTCGTCTGCTCGCCGAACAACCCGACCGGCCGGCTCGAGCCGCGCGCCACCCTCGAGCGCATCCTGGCGCTGGCGCCCGGGCTCGTCGTGGTCGACGAGGCCTACGGGCAGTTCGCCCCGTGGTCGGCCACCGAGCTGCTCGGTGAGCACCCGCACCTCGTCGTCGTGCGCACGTTCTCCAAGACGTGGTCGCTCGCCGGGCTACGCCTCGGCTATGCCGTCGGGCATCCCGAGGTGATCGCCGCGCTGTGGCGAGTGACGCTGCCGTATCACCTCGACTCGCTGAAGCAGGCGGCGGGGGAGGCGGCGCTGCGCCACGCCGACGAGATGCACCGTCGCGTCGGCCGGCTCGTCGCCGAGCGCGAGCGCCTCGCCGGGGCGCTCGCCGCGCTCGGGGCCGGGATCGTCCCCTCCGACGCCAACTTCCTCCTCTTCCGCCCGCCGGCGGCCGACGCCCGGGCGGTGTGGACGGCGCTGGTCGAACGGTCGGTGCTCGTGCGTGACGTGTCGGGGTGGCCGCGCCTTGCGGGGTGGCTGCGCGTCACGGTCGGGACGCCGGAAGAGGACGACGCGTTCCTCGCCGCGCTGGCCGACGTGCTCGCCGCGGTGCCGGCGTGAGCGCGACGCCGGGCGACGCCGGCAGCACCCCGGGGGGCGGCAGGGTGCGCCGGGCCGAGCGCCACCGCGCCACCAAGGAGACCGACGATCGCGCTGCGGTTGGCCCTCGACGGGGACGGGAGCGCCAAGGTCGACACCGGGCTGCCGTTCTTCGACCACATGCTCGCCCAGCTCGCCCGCCACGGAGGGCTCGAGCTGGAGCTCACGGTGCGCGGCGATCTCGAGGTCGACGCCCACCACAGCGTGGAGGACGCGGGGATCGCGCTCGGCGAGGCGCTCGCCGAGGCGCTCGGCGACCGGGCGGGGGTCCGCCGCTTCGCCTCGATCAGCCTGCCGCTCGACGAGGCGCTCGTCGACGTCGCCCTCGATCTCTCCGGTCGCCCCTACTTGCACTACGCGGTCGACTTCCCTGGCGGCACGCCACCGCTCGGGAGCCCCGGCTTCGACCCACAGCTCGCCGAGGAGTTCTGGCGCGCCGTCGTCGGCGCGGCGGGGATCACCCTCCACGTCAGCCTCCGCTACGGGCGCAACACCCACCACATCCTCGAGGCCTCGTTCAAGGCGGTGGCACGTACCCTGCGCGAGGCCGTACGCGTCGAGGGTGGCGGCGTCCCCTCGACCAAGGGCGTCCTCGGCTCTCCGGCGTGATCCCAGTGCTGCCGTGCGCGCATGATGCCCGTCCGCGCATGATGCCTGCTCTCGCGTGATCGGCGTCCTCGCGTGATCGCCGTCCTCGACTACGGGATCGGCAACCTGCGCTCGGCGCAGAAGGCGCTCGCGCACCTCGGAGCCGATGCGCGGCTGGTGAGCGAGCCCGCGGCCACGCACGGCGCCGACGGGGTGGTGCTCCCCGGCGTGGGTGCGTTCGGCGCGTGCGCTCGCGCGCTTTCTGCCAGCGGGCTGCACGAGGTCGTGCTCGACGCCGTGCGGACGGGGGTACCGGTGCTCGGCTTGTGCGTCGGTTTCCAGCTGTTCTTCGAGGGCTCGCAGGAGAGCCCGGGCGAACGCGGCCTGGGCCTGATCGGCGGCACGTTGCGGGTGCTGCCGGCCGGCGTCAAGCGACCGCAGATGCAGTGGAACCGCACCCACCCGGTCGCGGGTCGCGACTCGGCGTTGCTCGCGCCCTTCGCCGGCGAGCTCGCCGCCGGGCAGCCGCCGTGGTTCTACTACGTGCACTCCTATGCCGCCTTTCCAGAGGGCGAGGCCGGCGACGCCTGCGTCGCGACGTGCGACTACGGCGTCCGGATCGTCTCGGCGGTCGAGCGCGGCGGGATTGTTCGGGACGCAGTTCCACCCCGAGAAGTCCGGCCGTGCGGGCCTTGCGCTGCTCGGCGCCTTCGTGGCGTTGTGCGAGCGCAGGAGATCCGGCATCGGTGCCCCTGCCGCCGGTACGGGCGGCCAGGGCAACGCGGACGGGGCGGGCTGATGGAGCTGCTGCCGGCCGTCGACGTGCTGGCGGGCTCGGCCGTGCGGCTCACCCGTGGCGACTTCGCCAGTGTGGTGGAGTACGGCGATCCGGTCGCCCGTGCCCGCGCCTACGCCGAGGGCGGCTCGCGCTGGGTGCACGTGGTCGACCTCGCTGCGGCGCGCAGCGGTGAGCCGGCATCGGCCGACCTCGTCGCCGCGCTGCTCGCCGCGCTCGAGCCGTTCGGGGCGCGGATGCAGCTCGGTGGCGGGGTGCGCGACGCCGGGCGCGCCGAAGCGCTGCTCGCCGCCGGCGTCGCACGCGTGGTGCTCGGTACGGCGGCGCTCGAGCGGGCCGACCTCGTCGAGCAGCTCGCCACGGCGCATCCCGGGCGGATCGCCGTCGGTCTCGACCACCGCGTCGTGGCGGACGCCGGCAGATCGCGCACGCGTGTCGTCGCGGTGGCCGGCTGGGAGCGCAACCTGCCTGTCGGCTTGCTCGAGGCGGCCGCCCGCTTCGAGTCCCTCCCGCTCGGCGCGCTCGTCGTCACCGACATCGGCCGCGACGGCATGCTCGGTGGGCCCGATCTCGCCGGCTACGGCGAGCTGCTCGCCGCGACGTCGCTGCCTGTCGTGGCGTCGGGCGGGGTGGGCAGCCGGGAGGACCTCGCCGCGCTCGCCGCCCTCGAGGTCGCCGGCCGGCGGCTGGCCGGCGTGGTCGTCGGCAAGGCCCTGCTCGACGGGCGCCTGTCCCTGCCCGAGGCGCTGGCCGCCTGCGCCGGCACCACCTCGCCGGCCGGTGGGCGCTGAGCCGCCGGCCCGAGCCGAGGAGCGCCGCGTTGCGTGCCGTGCGGGTGGTGCCCTGCCTCGACGTCGACGCCGGACGGGTGGTGAAGGGCGTCAACTTCGTCGGACTGCGCGACGCCGGCGACCCCGTCGAGCTCGCTCGCCGCTACGACGCCGAGGGCGCGGACGAGCTCGTCTTCCTCGACATCACCGCCACCAGCGACGACCGCTCGACGATGCTCGACGTCGTCTCGCGCACCGCTGACCAGGTCTTCATCCCCTTCACCGTCGGGGGCGGGGTGAGAAGCGCCGAGGACGCGCGGGCCATGTTGCGTGCCGGTGCGGACAAAGTGGCGGTCAACTCCGCTGCGATCGCCCGGCCCGAGCTGATCGCCGACATCGCCGCGACCTTCGGCGCCCAGTGCGTCGTGGTCGCCATCGACGCCCTGCGCCGCCGTGGCGACCACGGCGGGTGGCAGGTCGTCACCCACGGCGGGCGCAACCCGACGGGGCTCGACGCCCTCAACTGGGCCGTGCTCGCTTGCGAGCTCGGCGCCGGCGAGCTGCTCGTCACCTCGATGGACCGCGACGGCACCGAGGCGGGGTACGACCTCGAGCTGCTGTCAGCGGTAACGGCCGCGGTCGACGTGCCCGTCGTCGCCTCGGGCGGCGTCGGCCGGCTCGAGCACCTCGCCGAGGGGGCGCGCGCCGGCGCCGACGCGCTGTTGGCCGCCTCGATCTTCCACTTCGGGCGCCACAGCATCACCGAGGCCAAGGCGTACCTCGCGGAGGTCGGGATCAGCGTGCGCCCGGCCGACCCCTCCGGACCGGCCATGCCTGCGGAGGCCTCCGGCGCTCCGGCGTGAGATGGACGACGATCGCCAGGTGATTCTGGTGGATTGCTGCTGATACCCTGCCGATTGTGCGCAGCGCGGCGCGGCGTGGGGTACTCGGCTCAGCGGTTGCAGCCTTCGCCGTCGCTGCGCTGCTCGGGCTCTCTGCCGAGCCCGTAGCCGCAGCCGGTGATCCGGTGGCGGACCACTACATCATCGCCGACCCCGAGCCTGGATGGAGTCCCGGGCCGCAGGGCGCGCTGCAACAGGCCGCGGCCGGAGTCGAGGAGCCGTTGGCCGCCAAGGGCATGGACGGTGTGGCCGTGGAGGCGTGGTTCTCCCCCGACGCGAGCGAGGGCGTGGAGATCAACGTGGCACGCTGGGGCGGCACCGTCACGGTCGTCGACATCTCGACGATGGAGCAGATCCTGGAGCAGGGCTGCGGCAGTGCCGGCGCCTCGGGCGCGGCGTCCCCGGACCCGCAGATCCCCCATTTGACGGAGGTCATCTGCAATCCGGGCTCGAGCGTGGACTCGGTGTCGGGAGCGATCATCTGGTACGAAGCCAACGTGGTGGGGTTCGTCGAAGGACTCGGCGATTTCTCACAGGCCAGCCTCGAGGCCGTCGCTTCGGAGGAATATGCGGAGATCCCGCCCGGCGGGATCGGCGGGAGCGGTTTCCCGTACCTGCTCGTCGGCGCCGTCGTGGTGGTCGCGGCGGGGGCAGCGACCGGGATCGTTCTGTACGGCCGGCGAAGGTCGGGCACGGGAGCGGCCGTCACCATGCCGGCCCCGGCCGGTCGAGGCTGGTCCGGACCCGGCTACGCACCCCCGTCATCGCCGGCGGCCGCCTACGGCCCGGGTCCGCCGGCGGCCGCCTACGGCCCGGGTCCGCCGCCGGCCGCCTACCGTGCGGGTCCGCCGGCTGGCGCCTACGGTGCGGGTCCGCCGCCGGCCGCCTACGGTGCGGGTCCGCCGCCGGCCGCCTACCGAGCGCGCGCGTCCGTGCCGGACTACCCGGGCGGCAGTGCGCAGAGGGAGGCTCAACCGTCGCTGCGTTGGGGCGCCGAGAGCGAGCCACAACCATCGGCGCAGCCGACCATCACTCTGCAGGCGCCCGTGCAGCATGCGCTGGCTGCGCATGCACCGGCGCGGCAGTCGGCCCCGCCGCAGCCGGCCGCCGGCAGCGGCTTTGCGCCTGGCTGGTACCAGGACGGCGGGCCGTACGAGCTTCGCTACTTCGACGGCCGCTCGTGGATCGCCCACAAGCGCTGGAACGGCGAATCGTGGGTCGACGTCGCTTGAAGCGGCGTCACGGGGTTCTGCGCGGGATCCAGCGCTACGGCCCGGACGACACGGTGGGGTTGATCACGGGCGTCGCGTCGGTGGCGGCGCGGGCGTTGGCGGGAAGGCCGAGGTCGATGTCGGCGTCGAGGCTGGCACCGGTGCAGCCGACCCCCGCCGGATTGCTCGAGGCGAGGCAGATCGCGCTACGTGGCGGAGGGCAGTCCGGCGTCGGACACGGCGCGCGAGCGCCAGCGCCGGGAGCGGGATGCCGCGCGAGCAGCCAGGCAGTACCGTTGCGAGGTGGCAATCGAGTCCTCGACCCCGGCGGCGCCCGTGCTGAACGGCGCCAAGCAGCCGATCACGATGATGAACGACCGCGTCCTCGTCCAGGTGCCCCAGACCGAGGGCGAGCGACGATCGCGCGCCGGGATCCTCATCCCGGCGACGGCGCAGTTCGCCAAGCGGCTGCTGTGGGCGCCGGTGGCCGCCGTCGGCCCGCACGTCCGCACCGTCAAGGCGGACGACAAGGTGCTGTTCAACCCTGAGGAGACCTTCGAGGTCGAGGTGCAGGGCGAGCTGTACCTGATCATCCGCGAGCGGGACATCCACGCCGTGGCCTCCGAGCGCATCGACGGCGGTACCGGGCTGTACCTGTGACGCGGGGACATCGCTGCCTGCTCGGTTGCGGGGGCGGGGGGCGGTGACCGAGTCGGCACCTGTTGAGCAGCCAGGCGCGACGATCGTGGCATCGCCCGGGGAGCTCCAGCGTGTCGCGTACAACGCCGATGGGCTCGTTCCGGCGATCGTGCAGGAGGTCGACACCCGCGAAGTGCTCATGCTCGCTTGGATGGACGCCGAGGCGCTGCGTCGCACGCTCGAAAGCGGGCGGACCTGGTTCTACAGCCGCAGTCGCAAACAGTACTGGCAGAAGGGTGAGACCTCGGGGGACCGCCAGTGGGTGCGCGCCGTTCACTACGACTGCGACGGCGACACGTTGCTCGTCGAGGTGATCCAAGAAGGCCGCGGCGCGTGCCACACCGGCGAGCGCACGTGTTTCTTCCGCGCATTCGGGGGCCTGCCCCTCTCTGCGGAGGGCGCTCTGCAAGAACGGCCCGGTTCAGCCTGATCATCGCGTGAGCGGGCGGGCACGGTGCGGTCCGGCATCCCTTGCGAAGCCGCAGCGCTGTGCGGTGAGGCGCACGTCGCTGTGCTGCGTCGAGACCGGAGCTGATCAAGATTATGGAAGCTGTGCCGCACGAGCGACAGCGACTGCACCGCCATCACCGGGGCTGACACGAGCACCTTGCGGCTCTCCTCGGCCGACGTCGGGTCGTTCGTGATGGCGACGGTGGCCGCCGGCTCGGGCTCGCTCGTTACCTCGGCGAACGCCAGCGAGGTCGGTCCCGTCGGCAAGCCGGCACCACCCAGGCTGCGCACTGCGCCACACCTCTCCGGTGATGCCAAGGTGGGCGCCGTGTTGACCACCTCGACCGGAAGCTGGACGAGCCCGGATGTGCTGACCTTCCGATTCATCTGGGAGCTGTGCAGCAAGCGCGGTCGCCACTGTCACACGATCGACGGCGCGACAGGCCGCGACTACCGTCTCGTCTTCACCGATCGCCATCACCACATCGCCGCGGTGGTCACCGCCGTCGACGGCGAGGAGCAGACGGCCACCGCCCGCTCCCAGCTCGTCGGGCCCGTGCGCCGACGCCGCTCCTGACCTCTCGGTCGGCCCGTCGCCGAGCAGCGGACGCCGGGCGACGAGGCGTGTGCCGGGGCGGCCGGCGCGATCGCTGAAGCGACCGGGTGGGGGCGCTGCGACGGCGTGGCGACGCCGGTACGTCCGAGGCGGTACGTTGCTGCCGATGCCGAGCAGGAGCTCCAGGTTGCCGGTACCCGCCTCCCGTGGCTCCGATCACCCGATCACGGCGACGGCCGCCGTTCGAGAGGGCGAATGAGCGGCGGCGTGCGACCTGGGCTCGACCGCTTCTGCGAGCTCGCCTCGAGCGCGACCGTCGTGCCGGTCTGGCACGAGCTGCTCGCCGACGGTCTGACGCCGGTCGCCGCCTTCCGCGCCGTCGTCGGCGACGGGGACGGCTTCCTCCTCGAGTCGGTCGAGCACGGCGAGCGCTTCAGCCGCTGGTCCTTCGTCGGCCGCTCCGCAGCGGCGACAGTCGAGGCGCGCGGCCAGCATCTCGAGGTGCTCGCCGGGCATGTCCCCCAGAGCGTCCCCCTCGATCGCGGCGTGCTGTCCTTTCTCGAATCGCTGCTCGAGCTCTACCACTCGCCGGAGCTCCCCGAGCTGCCGCCGATGCACGGTGGCGTCGTCGGCTACCTCGGCTACGACGTCGTGCGCGAGATCGAGCGACTCGGGCCACCGCCGCCCGACGACCTCGGCCTACCCGACGCCGTCGTCTCGGTGATCGGCTCGCTCGTCGCCGTCGACCACTTCCAGAGCCGCGTGGTGCTGATCGACAACGTCGTCGAGCCCACTACTCCGCTCGAGCACGCCTACGGGCGTGCTCTGGACCGCCTCGAGGCTCTGCGTGCCGACCTCGACGACGCGCCGAGCGAGCCGCTGTGCGACCCGCCCGAGCGAGGCGAGCGGCTGCCCGAGGACTCCGTCCGCCGCGTCGTCAGCTCGTCGTCCTATCGCGCCGCCGTCGAGATTGCCAAGGAGCACATCCGGGCCGGCGACGCCTTCCAGGTGGTGCTCTCGCAGCGCTTCGACCTCGACCTCGGCGCCGATCCCTTCGACGTCTATCGCGTGCTGCGCCAGGTCAACCCGAGCCCGTACATGTTCTTCGTCCGTCAAGGAGGCGTGAGCGTCGTCGGCGCCTCGCCCGAGCCGATGGTGCAGTTGCTCGGCGGCAGGGTCGTCTCCCGCCCGATCGCCGGGACGCGCCGCCGCGGGGAGAGCGACGAGGAGGACCGCCGCCTCGGCGCCGAGCTGGTCGAGCACCCCAAGGAGGTCGCCGAGCACGTCATGCTCGTCGACCTGGCTCGCAACGACGTGGGGCGCCTCGTCCGATTCGGCACCGAGCGCGTCGACGAGCTGATGACCCTCGAGCGCTACAGCCATGTCATGCACCTCACCTCGCAGGTCTCGGGCGAGCTGGCGCCGGGCAAGGGGCCCGTCGACGTGCTGCGCGCCACCCTGCCGGCCGGGACGGTGTCGGGCGCGCCCAAGGTGCGGGCGATGCAGATCATCGACGAGCTCGAGCCGACCAAGCGCGGCCCCTACGCCGGGGTCGTCGGCTACCTCGACTTCTCGGGCAACCTCGACACGGCGATCGCCATCCGCACCCTGGTCGTCGGCCCGGACGGTCAGGCATCGGTGCAGGCGGGCGCGGGGATCGTCGCCGACAGCGACCCTGTCGCCGAGGACGCCGAGTGCCGGGCGAAGGCCGACTCCATCCTGACTGCGGTTGCGGGGGCGAGGCGGATCGCCGCGCAGCGCCGGGCCGGCGCGCCGAGCGCCTCGCTGCCGCGCCCCTGAGGCGGTCGGGAGCCGTACTGTCGCTCTCGGATGAGCGTGCCTGATGCCGGGGTGGTAAAGCGCCTCGGCTACGACGAGACGTACCGGGCCGTGCACGACGGCGTCGTCGGGCGCGTCGTCGAGCGCGACGTCGTGGTCGTCGACGGTCGCGACGCCGCCGCCTACCTGCAGGGCCAGTGCAGCCAGGACCTGTCGGGGATGGTCGCCGGCGACGCCCGGCGCTCGCTGCTGCTGACACCCCAGGGCAAGGTCGTCGCCCTCGTCCGCGTCATCGCTCTTTTGTCGGCCGACGCCCTTTCAGCGGCGGACGTCCTTTCAGCGGCGGGGAGCCTCTCCGCGGCGACCGGCCCGTCCAGGTTCCTCGTCGAGGTCGAGCGGGGCTTCGGCGAAGCGGTGCTCGAGCGCCTGCGCCGCTTCCGGCTGAGGGTCAAGGCCGACCTCGACCTCGTCGCCTGGCGGTGTGCCGAGGTCCGCGGCCCGCAGGCAGAGGACATGGCGCCGGGAGGTCTGCCCGGTGTCGGCGGCGTGTCGTTGCGCCTCGACGACCGCTTCGGGCACGGGTGGGATCTGCTCGCAACCGCGGTCGAGCTGCCCGGTGCCGTCCCCGAGGGCGAGCCCATGGCCTTCGAGGCGGTGCGCATCGAGGCCGGCATCCCGGCGATGGGCATCGAGCTCGGCGAGAGCGTCATCCCCCAGGAGGCGGGCATCGTCGGCGAGACGGTGAGCTTCACCAAGGGCTGCTACACCGGTCAGGAGCTCGTCGCACGCCTCGATGCACGCGGCAACCGGGTTCCCAAGGTCCTGCGCGGGGTGGTCCTCGACGTCCGCGGCGCCGACGAGCTGCCGCCCGCCGGAGCCGAGCTGCTCGACGGCGAGCGCTCGGTCGGGGCGCTGACGAGCGTCGCGTGGTCGCCACGGTTGCAAGCCGGCGTCGGGCTCGGCTACGTGCGCCGGGAGGTCCAGCCGCCGGCCGCGGTGCGGGTCGCGCCGCCGCAGGGCGGTTCGGCGCCGTCGGCGCTTCTGGCCGAGGTGCGCGAGCTGCCGCTCTGAGTGATCGTCGGGGCGCCTGTCCCCGGGCCCGCGCACGTCTGCGTCCCGCGCCCGCCGGCACGGCGCGACCGCTCGGTTTGCGACCGCTCGGTTTGCGACCGCCCGGTTCAGGCCGCGGAGAGCAGCTCCACCACTGACTCGGTGTCCGCCAGGTCGGGGAGTACGGCGTCCGCCCCGAGCGGCTCGAGCTCGTCCAGGCCGTAGCGGCCCGTCGCGACGAGGATGCAGCGTGCACCGCCGGCCCTCGCGGCTTCCAGGTCGTTGGGCGTGTCACCGATCACGCAGGTCTCGTCCGCCCGGAAGCTGCGACCGCGCAGCTCGCGCTGGCGGCGCAACGCGACCTGGACGAGCTCGCGGCGGTCCTCGTGGTCGCTCCCGAACGCGCCCGTCTCCAGATCGATCCACTTCTCGAGCCCGAAGGCGGCGAGCTTGACGACGGCGTTGGGCGCGATGTTGCCGGTGAGCACCGACTGCACGAAACCCCCGTCGGCGAGACGCTCGAGCACGGCCGGCACGCCCGGGCAGACTCGGCCTTCGGTGGCGAGGCGATCGGCGGCTGCGGCCAGCTCGAGCTCGAGGTGCCGCAACACCTCGGGCAGCGAGCCGGGGTCGTCGTCCTCGAGAAGATGCATGTACTCCCGCACGATCTGAGGGTCCGTCTTCCCGCTCATCGCGACCCGGCCCTGCGGGAGGCGTCCGAAGACCCGCAGGAGCGCCCGGTCGAAGACCTCCGCTCCCACCACGCCTCCCCTGAGCAGCGTCCCGTCGATGTCCCAGAGCACGAGCCGGCGGGTCATGCCGGTCAACCTATCCGTCGGACCGCGACCGGTCCGATGACGCCGGCAGGGCGCCGGGCCTGCGGCTCGTCGAGGCCATGCCGTAGCGGAGCAGGGCTGGCTCACACGGGCACGGGGGTGCCTGCCGGCACGGGCGGCTGCTGCAGCGGCAGGCTCACCGTGACGCGCGTGCCGCCGTGGGCGCCCATCGGCGACTCGGCGTTCACCGAGCCGCCCATCGCCCCGGCCAGCTCGGCGACGATCGCCAGCCCGAGGCCGGTGCCGCGTGCCGCACGTGACGGCCGCTTCTCGGAGGTGAACAGCCGCTCGAAGATGTGCGGGAGGTCCTCGGCGGCGATGCCGGGACCGTCGTCCTCGACGCTGACCGCGACCGTCGCCCTGGCCGATCGCGACGCGGTGTGGCTCTCGACACTGACCACGACACGCGAGCGGGCGTACTTGCCGGCGTTCTCGACCAGGTTGGCGACCATCTGGGCGAGCCGGTCGCCGTCGGCCGTGACGACGAGCGGCCGGGCGGGCTGGCGTACCTCGAGCCCGACGCTGGAGGTCTCGAGCTCGTAGCGCAACGCTTCTGCGGCTGCTGCGACCGCGGCTCCGAGGTCGATCTCGACGGGGTGCAGCGAGAAACGCTGGGCGTCGAGGTAGGCGAGGTCGAGCAGGTCGCGGATCAGGCGCTCGAGGCGCGCCCCCTCCGCCATGACGACCCGGGCTGCTGCCTGCGGATCCGGGACTGCGCCGTCGGCGATCGCCTCGGCGTAGCCGCGGATCGAGGTGAGCGGGGTGCGCAGGTCGTGCGAGATGGAGAGGAGGAACTGGCGTTCGAGGGCGCGGGCGCGCGCCAGGCCCGCCGCCATCGTGTTGATCGCCGAGCCGAGGCCGACGAGCTCGGGGTAGGCGTGCCCGTCTTCGGGCACGCGCACGTCGAGGTCGCCGGAGGCGATCGCCTCGGCGGCGCCGGCTGCGGCCACGACGTGCTGGGAGATGCGCCGGGCGATGATCGCCGCGACCGTGCCGGCGACCACGAGGGCGACGGCGGCGGCGAGGATGAAGTACCAGACGCTGTCGGCGGAGTAGGTCACCGGCTCGGAGAGGACGATGGCGATCGTCGCCACCGGCGACGCCGGCAGCGAGCCGAGGGCGCTCTCGCCGGCTCCGGTCGAGCCGCTCGAGGCGCTCCCCGTGCCACCCTTGGTGCTCGAGCCGGAGCTGAGCGTGTCCAGGTGGCAGAGCAGGGGAGCCGCTGCGTACGCCTCGTTGCCTTGCAAGCCGGACACCGTCCCGCAACGGGCCAGGGCCAGGCGCTGGTCCGCGGTCACCGGCGACGCCGGCGCGGGGACGAGCAGGCCGCCTTTCGGCGTCACGAGCAGGTCGCTCGAGGTGGCGCTGGTCACGTTCTGCACCAGCTGGAGCAGCTCGGAGAGCAGCTCGTCCGAGCTCGTCCCCTGGTCGGTCTCGAGCAGCTGGTGCAGCTTGCCCTGGCTGCTGACGCTGGCGACGAGTGCCCGGGTCTGCTGCAGGACCGTCTGTTGGGCAGTGGCGCGCGCCCCGGAGCGCAGCAGCAGGGCGCTGACGATCCCGGCGATGGCGAGCGCCAACGCGAGGATGGCGACGACTGCGAGTGTGATGCGCGCCCGCACCGCTCAGCCGAGCCCGGCCGATCGCGGGCTCAGCCGCACCGGTATCCGACGCCCCAGATCGTGGTCAGCGGGAGGGCGTCGCCGAGCTTCCGGCGCAGCTGGCGCACGTGGACGTCGACCGTGCGCTCGTCACCGAACCAACCGGTCCCCCACACCGCGTCGAGCAGCTGCTGGCGGCTGAAGACGATGCCGGGATGGCTCGACGAAGTGCGCCAGGAGGTCGAACTCCCGCGCCGTGAGCGCGACCGGCTGGCCGTCGACGGTGACCTCACGGCGCAGCGCGTCGACGGTGACGCCGCCGACGGTACGCGGCTGCTTGCTGGGCGCGCGTCGAGCGGTCGGAGCGCCGCAACACGGCCCGCACCCGCGCGACCAGCTCGCGCGGCGAGAACGGCTTGGTGATGTAGTCGTCCGCGCCGAGCTCGAGACCGATGACGCGGTCGACCTCGTCGTCGCGCGCGGTGACGATCACGATCGGCACGTCGTTCGAGCGCGCGGATCGCCTTGCAGGCCTCGATGCCGTCGGTGCCGCCGGGCAGGCCGATGTCGAGCAGCACGAGCGCCGGCTTGTGCTGGCCGACGAGCTCGAGGCCGCGGGCGGCGTCGCCGGCCTGCAGGACTCGGTAGCCCGCGTTCCGCAGGTAGAGGTCGACGAGCTCGGCGATGGACGGTCGTCCTCGATGAGCACGATCGTCGGCTGGTCGCCGGCCGACGCCTCTCGTCTCTGATCCTGCTGCACGGCCCTAGCGTACGCCGCGGTTCTCCCGCGATCGGGTAACCACGCCACGACCTGCGGTCTGCGGCCCGATACGCTCGGCCCGTGCCGAGCTACCTCGAGCGAATTGTGGCGCAGCACCGCCGGCAAGCCGCCGGCGAGCAGCGCGACCTCGACGAGCTCGCCGCGCTCGCGGCGGAGGCGCCCGCCCCGCGGCCGTTCCGCGACGCGCTGCTCGCGCGCCGCGCAGGCCCCGAGCCGCAGGCTCACCCCCTGCCGGGCGCTGCGGGCCTCGCCGTCATCGCCGAGGTGAAGCGCCGGTCGCCCTCCAGGGGCGACCTCGCCCCCGATCTCGACCCCGCGGCGATCGCCCGCGCCTACGAGCTCGGCGGCGCGGCCTGCCTGTCGGTGCTCACAGACTCGGAATTCTTCGGCGGCAGCCCGGCCGATCTGCACGCGGCGCGTGCAGCGTGCTCGGTGCCCGTGCTGCGCAAGGACTTCACCGTGTGCGAGGCCGACCTCTACGACGCCCGGCTGATGGGGGCCGACGCGGTGCTGCTCATCGTCGCCGCCCTCTCCGACGCCGAGCTCGGCCGCTTCCTTGCGCTGGCGCGAGAGCTCGGGCTCGGCGCGCTCGTCGAGGTGCACGACGAGGAGGAGCTCGACGTGCCCTCGCCGCGGGCGCGGACCTGATCGGGGTGAACCAGCGCGACCTGCGCAGCTTCGAGGTGGACACCGACCGCGCCGAGCGCGTGCGCGCCGCGATGCCGGCAGGGACGGCGAGCGTCGCCGAGTCGGGGATCCGCACGAGAGGCGACCTCGAGCGCCTTGCGGCCGCCGGCTTCGACGCCGCCCTCGTCGGCGAGAGCCTCGTCACCGCGCCCGACCCTGCCGCGGCGTTGCGCTCGCTGCGCGGGCTCGGCGCGAGCGGCGCCGGCGACGGCGACGGCGCCGTTGCCGGCGCCGGCGAGGCCGCTGCGCCGGCGCCTGCCGGCGTCGGCCGGTAAGCGCGGCCGGAGCCGGGATGCTCGTCAAGATCTGCGGGATCACCTCCGAGGAGGACGCGCTGCTCGCCGCGGCGATGGGCGCCGACGCGGTCGGCTTCGTCTTTGCTCCCTCGCCGCGCCAGGTCGCTCCCGGCTTCGTCGGCTCGATCACCCGGCGGCTGCCCTCGGAGATGCTGAGCGTCGGGGTGTTCCGGGACACCCACCCGCGCCGCGTCGTCGAGCAGGCGCTGCAGGCCGGGGTCCGTGCCGTGCAGCTGCACGGCGAGGAGACCCCGGAGGACTGCGCGGAGATCGCCGAGCACATCCCGGTCGTGATCAAGGCGTTCCGTGCCGGTCACCCCTGGCTGGCCAAGGCCGGCGACTACCGGGCCCGTTTCGTGCTGCTCGACGGCCACGAGCCGGGCTCGGGGCAGCGTCTTCGACTGGCGGCTGGCGGAGTCGGTCCCGCCCGGCAGCCGCCTGATCCTCGCCGGTGGCCTCGGACCGGACAACGTCGCCGAGGCGATCCGGCGCGTGCGGCCCGCGCGGCGTGGACGTCTCCAGCGGCGTCGAGTCCTCCCCGGGACGCAAGGACCCGCAAGCTCGTGCGCGCCTTCGTCCAGGCGGCTCGGGCCGCCGAGCCGGAGCCCTACCGGCCCGAGGCGGGCGCGGCCGCGCCGTACGACTGGGCCGACGAGGGTTGAGGAGTGGAGCCCGCGAGCGCCGTCGAGCCCCAGCTGATGCGCCAGCCCGCCCCGTCCGGGCGGTTCGGCGAGTTCGGCGGGCAGGTTCGTCCCGGAGTCGCTCGTGCCGGCATGCGAGGAGCTCGAGCGCGAGTTCGCCTCGGCGTGGGCCGACCGGTCCTTCCGCGACGAGCTCGACGCCCTCCTCTCGAGCTACGCCGGGCGCCCGACCCCGCTCACCGAGTGCCGCCGCCTCGGTGAACGGCTCGGCGTGCGCCTGCTGCTCAAGCGCGAGGACCTCACCCACACCGGTTCGCACAAGATCAACAACGTCCTCGGCCAGGCGCTGCTTGGCCAGGCGGATGGGCAAGCGACGACTCATCGCCGAGACCGGTGCCGGCCAGCACGGCGTCGCCACGGCTACGGCGGCGGCGCTGTTCGGCCTCGAGTGCGCCGTCTACATGGGCGAGGTCGACACCGAGCGCCAGGCGCTCAACGTGTTCCGCATGCGCCTGCTCGGCGCCGAGGTCTCGCCGGTGCTGTCGGGCTCGCGCACGCTGAAGGACGCGGTCAACGAGGCGCTGCGCGACTGGGTCGCCAGCGTCGAGACGACGCACTACTGCATCGGGTCGGTGATGGGCCCGCACCCGTACCCCTACCTCGTGCGCGAGCTGCAGCGCGTCGTCGGCGACGAGGCGCGTGAGCAGTGCCGGGCGCTCACCGGCGGCGATCCCGACGTCGTCGTCGCCTGCGTCGGCGGAGGGTCGAACGCGGCCGGCACCTTCGCCGGCTTCGTCGACACCGCGGCGCGCCTCGTCGGGGTCGAGGCTGCCGGCGGGGCGGCGATGGGCAACGGCGTGCCGGGCGTGGTGCACGGGATGCGCTCGCGATTCTTGCAGGACGAGGCGGGCCAGATCCTCGAGGCCGAGTCGATCTCCGCCGGCCTGGACTATCCGGGGATCGGCCCCGAGCACGCCTTCCTCGGCGAGCTCGGGCGGGCGCGCTACGAGTCGGTCGGCGACGACGAGGTGCTCGGCGCCTTCCGCCTGCTCGCCGAGACCGAGGGGATCATCCCCGCCCTCGAGCCGGCGCACGCCCTGGCGTGGCTCGTCCGCGCCGCCGGGCGGCCCGTCGCCGAGGGAGGCGTGGCGGAGGGGTCGACCGTGGTGCTCACGCTGTCCGGCCGAGGCGACAAGGACGTCGCCCAGGTGATGGACCTGACGCGGTCGAGCGGGGTCCCCGGCCGGCTCGAGTCCACGCTGCGCAACCGGCGCTCCGCGGGTCGCAAGCTCCTCGTCCCGTACCTGACCGGTGGCCTCGGGCCCGGCTGGCTCGAGATGCTGCGTGCGGTCGCGGCGTCGGGCGCCGACGCGGTCGAGATCGGCATCCCCTTCTCGGACCCGGTGATGGACGGCCCGGTGATCCAGGCGGCGTCGGCACAGGCGCTGGCGCAGGGCGCGACCCCGGCGTCCGTGCTCGCCGGGCTCGCCCGGGCCGAGGTCGGCGTGCCGCTCGTCGTGATGACGTACTACAACCTCATCGCCCGAGCCGGCCATCTCCGATCGGCAAGCGAGCTGGCCGCGGCCGGCGTGTCCGGCGCCATCCTGCCGGACCTGCCGCTCGACGAGGCGACCGACTGGCTGGAGGTCGCCGCCGGCGCCGGCGTGGAGACCGTCTTGCTCGCTGCGCCGACGACGCCCGACGAGCGGCTCGAGCGCATCGCCGCTGCCAGCAGCGGCTTCCTCTACGCCGTCGGGTTGCTCGGCGTCACCGGCGAGCGCTCCGAGCTCGCCGGTTCGGCGACCGTGCTGGCGGAGCGCTGCAAGAAGGTCACCGACCTGCCGGTGCTCGTCGGGGTCGGGATCTCCACGCCCGATCAGGCGGCGGCGGTGTGCGAGGTGGCTGACGGCGTGGTCGTCGGCTCGGCGCTCGTGCGGCGGGTGCTCGAGGGAGCCACGCCGGAGGAGGCCGGCGAGCTCGTCGCCTCGTTCCGCACCGCCCTCGACGGCTGAGCGCGGCGCGGCGTCGAGCGCTCGATGGCGAGAGCATTACAATGCGCCAGCCTGTATAGTTATCCGGTGATGGCTGCTCGCGGGACGGGTGCATGAAGGCGGGGGTGATCGGAGCTTCGGGCTACCTCGGCGCGGAGCTGCTGCGCCTGCTGGCGGGTCACCCGAGCATCGACGTGGCGACGATGCAAGCCGACTCCTCTGCGGGCGAGGCCATCGCCTCGCTCTATCCCGGCCTCGCTGCCGCCTACGGGGCGCTCCAGCTCGGCGCGATCGACCCGCAGGGAGTGGAGGGTTGCGACGTCGTGTTCGTGGCCGTGCCGTCCGGTCGATCGCAGGCGCTCGTGCCGCAGCTGCTCGGCCGGGTCGGGCTCGTCGTCGATCTCGGCGCCGACTTCCGCCTGCGCGACGCCCACGCCTACCCGCGGTGGTACGGGTTCGAGCACGTCGCGCCCGAGCTGCTCGCCGAGGCGGCCTACGGGCTGCCCGAGCTGTTCCGCGACGAGCTGGTCAGTGCTCGGCTGATCGCCGCCCCCGGGTGCTACGTCACCGCTGCCGCGCTCGCGCTCGCCCCGCTCGTCGCCGCCGGCGTCGCCGAGGCCGGTCCGCTCGTCGTCGACGCGGCGAGCGGGACCTCCGGCGCCGGCCGTGCCCCGACACCGGAGACCCACCACGCGGCGGTGAACGAGAGCTTCAGCGCGTACAAGGTGCTCGACCACCGCCACACACCGGAGATGGAGCAGGTGATCGGGGCGCCGGTGCTGTTCACGCCGCACCTGGCACCGATGACGCGAGGGATCCTCGCCACCTGCTATGTCCGGCTGGCGCCCTCCTCGCCGGCGCGCACGACCGCCGAGCTGCTCGAGCTGCTCGCCGACAGCTACCAGGACGAAGCATTCGTGCAGATCGTGCCCGAGCTGCCGGCGACACGCGAGACGCTCGGCACGAACAACGTGCGGATCACCGCCCGCGGGGACGAGCGGACCGGCTACGCCGTCGTCCTCGCTGCACTCGACAACCTCACCAAGGGAGGCGCCGGCCAGGCAGTGCAGGCGGCCAACGTCGCGCTCGGCCTGCCCGAGACCGCCGGCCTGCCGCGCGTGGCGCTCGTCCCGTGACGGCTCTCGAGGCGGGCATGGTCGGGCAGTGAGCGTCACCGCCGCAGCCGGGTTCGCTGCGACGGGCGTCGCCAGCGGGATCAAGACCGGTGGTGCGCTCGACCTTGCACTCGTGGTCGCCCTCCCCGCGCCGGGGGACGTTGAACGGGCGGCGCCGGTCGCAGCCGCGGCCGTGTTCACGAGCAACCTCGCTGCTGCCGCTCCGGTGCAGCTGTCTCGCGCGCACCTGCGGGCGACCGGCGGACGGGCGGCCGCTGTGGTGCTGAACAGCGGCTGCGCCAACGCGGCGACCGGCGAGCGCGGCGCGGCGGCGGCGGAGCGCACGTGCGCCTCGGTGGCGAGCGCGCTCGGCGTGCGCAACGACGAGGTGCTCGTCTGCTCGACGGGCCTGATCGGCCCCCAGCTGCCACTCGAGCGCATCGAGCTCGCCGTGCCGGGCCTCGCTGCGGGCCTCGGCACCAGGGCGCTCGACGGCTCGCTCGCCGCCCGGGCGATCATGACGACCGACACGCATCCCAAGGAGGTGGCGGCGCGCCGAGACGGCTGGGCCGTCGGAGGCATGGCCAAGGGCGCCGGGATGATCGCGCCGCACCTCGTCGCGCCGAGCATGGCGACGATGCTGTGCGTCCTGACGACCGACGTGGCTGCCGAGCCGGCTCAGCTCGCCGAGGCGCTCGCCGTGGCGGTCGACCGGTCGTTCAACGCGCTCACCGTCGACGGGTGCACCTCGACCAACGACACGGTCATCCTCCTCGCCAGCGGCGCTGCCGGCGCCGTGAGCACCGAGGCGCTCACGTCGGCCCTCACCGAGGTGTGCGAGGCGCTCGCCGGGGAGCTCGCGCTCGACGCCGAGGGGACGACGAAGGTGGCGCGAATCGCGGTCAGCGGGGCGGCGAGCGATGCCGACGCCCGGCTGGCGGCGCGCGGCGTGGCCGAGAGCCTGCTCGTGAAGACCTCATTGTTCGGCGCCGATCCCTACTGGGGCCGCGTCGTCAGCGAGCTCGGCGCCTCGGGAGCGGCGTTCGACCTCGGACGCGTCCGCCTCGGGTACGGCGGCACGGTCGTCTGCGAGCGGGGCGCCGCGGTGGAGCACGACGAGGCCGCGGTCGCCCGGCACCTCGCCGGTCGGGTGGTCGAGGTCGAATGCGACCTCGGCCTCGGCGACGGCAGCGCCCTCGTCGTCACGACCGACCTCGGGCACGGCTACATCAACGAGAACATGCACACGTCATGATCGAACGTCACCGGACGCCGGGCATCGACCCGGCGGTCGTCGTCGCCGTGCTTTCCGAGGCGATCCCCTACATCCGGCGCTTCGCCGGCAAGGTGGTCGTCGTCAAGTACGGCGGCAACGCGCTCGCTGGCGCTGCGGCCCGGGACGCAGCCCAGAGCGGGGCGGCGATCGGCGGGGCGGCGATCGGCGGGGCGGCGATCGGCGGGGCGGCGGCCGACGGGGCGGCGGCCGGCGGGGCGGCGGCCGGCGGGGCGGCGGCCGGCGGGAGCGGGACGGGGCGCTCGAGAGCGGTGGACGAGGCGTTGCGCAGCTTCGCCTCCGACGTGGTGCTGCTGCGTTCGGTCGGCGTGCTGCCCGTGGTCGTGCACGGGGGAGGGCCGCAGATCAGCGAGCTCATGGGCCGCCTCGGCAAGGTGCCCGAGTTCCGGGCCGGGCTGCGGGTGACCGATGCCGAGAGCCTCGACATCGTGCGGATGGTGCTCGTCGGGCGGGTGAACCGCGACATCGTGGACGCGATCAACGTGCACGGCCCGATCGCCGTCGGGATCTCCGGGGAGGACGCCGGGCTGATCGAGGCGGGGGCGCAACACCCCGAGCTCGGCTTCGTCGGCGAGGTGCGGCGGGTCGACCCCACGATCCTCACCCGGTTGCTCAACGAGGGCCTCGTCCCGGTGGTGGCGACCATCGGCGCCGACGTGCAGGGACAGGCCTACAACATCAACGCCGACACGGTGGCCGGCGCCATCGCCGGCGCCCTCGGGGCGGAGAAGCTCGTCTTCCTCACCGATGTCGCCGGGATCCGCTCCGACCCGGCCGACGCGGCGAGCACGCAGGCCCGTCTCGGCGCGGCCGACCTCGAGTCGCTGATCGCTGCGGGTGCCGTCGACGGGGGAATGATCCCCAAGGCCCGTGCATGTTGCGATGCGCTCGGCGCAGGTGTCGGCTCGGCCCACGTGCTCGACGGCCGCATCCCGCACGCCGTGCTGATCGAGCTGTTCACCGAGGAGGGCGTCGGCACGATGATCACACCGGTGAAGGCGGCGCCGTGAGCGAGCATCTGATGGGGACCTACCGGCCTGCGCCGGTGACCTTCGTCGCCGGCGAGGGGGCGTGGCTGATCGACGACCAGGGCCGGCGCTACCTCGATCTGCTGTGCGGCATCGCGGTCACCTCGCTCGGGCACGCCCATCCGGCCGTCGCCGAGGCGGTGAGCGCGCAGGCGCACCGCCTGCTGCACGTCTCCAACCTGTTCCGCAACGAGCTCGCCGAGGGGGTGGCGGCGCAGCTCGACCGCCTGATCGGGGACGGCGAGCCGGCCGGCGGCAAGGTCTTCTTCTGCAACTCCGGCGCCGAGGCCAACGAGTGCGCGATCAAGCTGGCGCGCCGCGTCGGCGGGCGCGGGCGCCACACGGTGGTGTCGGCGTACGGCTCGTTCCACGGCCGCACGCTGGCGACGCTGCACGCAACGGGACAACCGCACAAGCACGAGGCCTTCGCCCCGCTCCCGGAGGGCTTCCGCCACGTCGCCTACGGGGACATCGAAGCGCTCGAGGCGGCGTGCGACCCGACACAGGTGAGCGCCGTGCTGCTCGAGGTGATCGAGGGCGAGGGGGGCGTCGTCGAGCCGCCGCCCGGGTACCTGCGCGAGGTCCGCCGCGTCTGCGACGAGCGCGGCCTGTTGCTGATGCTCGACGAGGTGCAGACCGGCCTCGGGCGCACCGGGCGCTGGTTCGCCTTCCAGCGCGAGGGCGTGCAGCCCGACGTGGTGACGATGGCCAAGGCCCTCGGCAACGGCGTCCCCGTCGGCGCGTGCTGGGCGCGCGCCGCGGTCGCCGACGAGTTCCAACCGGGGGATCACGGCAGCACCTTCGGCGGGCAGCCGCTCGCGCTGTCGGCGGCGCGGGCGACGTTGCGCACCATGGAAGCGATCGGCGCGCCCGAGCTCGCTGCCGCGGCGGGGGCGCGCTTCGCCGCCGGCCTGGCGGACCTGCCCGGCGTCGAGTCGCTGCGCGGCCGTGGTCTGCTCATCGGCGTCGTCCTCGAGCCCGGCATCGACGCCGGCGCCGTCGTCGCGGCCGCGCTCGAGGTCGGGCTCGTGATCAACAGCCCGGTGCCGGGCGTGCTGCGCCTCGCGCCGCCCTACGTGATCAGTGACGCCGAGATCGACCTGGCGCTCGAGCGGCTCGGCGGGGTGCTCGCCGGCGCCGTGGCCGGCGGTTCGCGCGTCGGTGCCGGCGAGGTACGCCCGTGAGCGAGCGCGTCAGCAAGAGCCGGCGACAGCACGTGCTCGCCCGGCTGCTCACAGAGCACGCCGTCACGAGCCAGCCGCAGCTCGTCGAGCTCCTCGCCGGCGAAGGCGTGGTCGCCACGCAGGCGACCGTCTCGCGTGACCTGGAGGAGCTCGGGGCGGTGAAGGTGCGCATCGCCGGCGTGGACGGCCAGGTCTACGCCATCGCCGAGCTGCCCAAGGATCACGCCGTGCCGGTCGACCACCTGCGCCGGGTGCTCGGCGAGTGGGTAGTCGAGCTGTCGGTGTCGTGCAACCTCGTGGTCATCCGCACGCCGCCGGGATCGGCGCACGTCGTGGCGTCGGCGCTCGATCGCACCGGCCTGCCCGGCGTCCTCGGGACCGTCGCAGGCGACGACACCCTGCTCGTGGTCGCCTCCGAGGACCCCGGCGGCGCAGCCGTCGCCGGTCGCATCGCCGAGCTGGCCGGCCGGCGGTGAGGGGGTCGAGCTGGCCGGCCGGCGGTGACAGGATGGGTGCCGCATGACGCTCTGGTCCAATCGCATGGGCTCGGGCCCGGCCGAGCAGATGATGGCGTTCACGGCGAGCATCGGCGTGGACATCCGTCTCGGGCCCGACGACGTCGCCTGCTCGGTGGCCCACGTTCACGGTCTCGCACGCGCCGGCATCATCCCCGGCGAGGAGGCCGAGCTCGTCGTCGACGCCCTCCGAAAGGTCGGCGACGAGATGGCGACCGGAGCCTTCGTCCTCGACCCCGCAGACGAGGACGTCCACACCGCCATCGAACGGCGGGTCACCGAGCTCGCCGGCAAGGCCGGCGAACGGCTGCACACGGGTCGCAGCCGGAACGACCAGGTCGCCGCGGCCTTGCGCCGCTACACCGGCCGGCGCCTGGCCGAGACGGCCGGCGGCGTGCTCGCGCTGCAGGAGGTGCTGCTCGACCGGGCGAGGGAAGCCGGCCAGGCGACGCTGCCCGGCTACACCCACCTGCAGCGCGCCCAGCCGGTGCTGCTCGCCCATCAGCTGCTCGCCCATGGTTGGGCGCTGGCGCGTGACGTCGACCGGCTGTGCGACGCGGCGCGCCGCACCGACGTGTCCCCGCTCGGCGCCGGAGCACTGGCCGGCTCGTCGCTGCCGCTCGACCCCGACGGGGTGGCGGTCGAGATCGGGTTCGGGGCGCGTTTCGAGAACTCCCTCGACGCGGTGAGCGACCGTGACTTCGTCGCCGAGTCGCTCTTCGCCATGGCCCTGCTGGGTGTGCACCTGTCGCGTCTCGGGGAGGAGGTCGCGATCTTCTCGACCGAAGAATTCGGCTTCTATCGCCTCGACGACGCCTGGTCGACGGGCAGCTCGATGCTGCCGCAGAAGAAGAACCCCGACGTCGCCGAGCTCGCCCGGGCCAAGTCCGGGCGGCTGATCGGCCACCTCGCCGGCTTCCTCGCCACGCTGAAGGGCTTGCCGCTGGCCTACAACCGCGACCTGCAGGAGGACAAGGAGCCGCTCTTCGACGCCTTCGACCAGCTGGAGCTGGCGCTCCCGGCTCTCTGCGGCCTGATCGGCACGCTCGCTTTCGACACCGAGGCGATGGGCGCCGCGGCCGACGCCCCGGTGCTCGCCGCGGTCGACCTCGCCGAGTGGCTCGTCGCCGGGGGGATGCCCTTCCGCGCGGCACATGGGCTGGTGGGCGCGCTCGTGCGCGACTCGCTCGAGCGCGGCGTGCCGCTTGCCGAGCTCGTCGAGCTCCATCCCGACCTCGGACCGGCGGCGGTTGAGCTGCTCGAGCCGGGCTCGGCGTTGCGCCGGCGGCGGACGCCGGGAGGCGCGGGGAGCGACGCGGTGGCGGTTCAGCTCGGCAGGTTCGCCGAGCGACTGGCCCTGGACGGGGCGCGCGTCGCCGCGATCACCCCTGGGCGCTGAAGGCGGCCGCGGCCGGCGCGGCGGCCGGCGCAGCGGCCGGGGAGGGCTCGACGGGGTGGTGCTCGGGCGCTCCTTCTACGGCCGCGACTCCCTTGTCGTCGCGCCCGCGCTGTTGAACAAGGTGCTCGTCCGGCGGCTTGCGGACGGGTCGCGGCTCGCCGGGCGGATCGTCGAGGTCGAGGCGTACCGGGGGGCGGACGACCCGGCCTCGCACGCCTACCGGGGGCCGACGGCCCGCAACGCGACCATGTTCGGTGATCCCGGCCACCTCTACGTCTACTTCACCTACGGCATGCACTACTGCGCCAACGTGGTCTGCCGCCCGGGGAGGCCCGGCTCGCCGGGAGCCGTGCTGCTGCGCGCGCTGGCGCCGCTCGAGGGCCTCGAGGCGATGCGCCGCCTGCGCCTCGCCGCCCGCCGGGGCGCCCGCTCGGGGGACGGGACGGCGACGTTGCGGGACGCAGAGCTCTGCTCCGGTCCGGCCAAGCTGTGCGAGGCCCTCGGGATCGACCGCTCGCTCGACGGTGCCGACCTCGTGAGCACCGCGGACGATGAGGCAGAGCGTCGGGCCGATGGGGCAGCACGCGGGGCGGGGCGCGAGCCCGACCGGGCGGGGCGTGCGTGGGTGGAGGACGGCGCGGCGCGAGGGCCGGGTTGCGAAGCACCGGGGCGGGTTCCGCCGGCGATCTGGCTGGTCGACGACGGTGTGCCTGCGCCGGCCCGGCCGGTGACGGGGCCGCGGATCGGGCTGGGCGCGGCTACCGGGGAAGCTGCCGGCTGGCCGTGGCGGTTCGCCGTGAGCGGCGATCCCAACCTCTCCCGGCCGATCGGGCGGCGGGTCCCCGCTCGGGCGGTCGGCGGCCCGGAGTAGAGTGGTGCTGGTCCGGGGGCAACGTCCCCGGTCGCCGGCAGAAGCAATCCAGCCGGTGATCCTGGCCCACCGGGGCGGTTGACAGCCCCCGCGGCGGTGCTAAGGTATCGCTTCGCTTCGGACGGAGAACATCCGGCCGGGGCTGCCACCGGGAGGCGGGTATCGCCGCCTTCCGACGGCGCAGGAGAGCCGCAGCCGCTTACGACGGCGTGGCTCCCGAGCGCAGAGGCACCTCCTTCCGTGAGGAAGTGTGCCCCGTCGTCGCTCCTTGAGAACGGAAGAGGAACAGCCAAAAGCCAGTGCGGGTGACCGCGGGCTCGCAGCAGCATCGCGGGTCAGCGGCCACAGAAGTCAATTGCACTGACAACGGACAACGTTGTTTTGTGCCAGTCGGTTAGGGCGTCAGGCCCGAACCGGCTCTCAACGGATCAAAGCGGTGACCTCGGTCGCCGTGAGGTCTCGATGGAGAGTTTGATCCTGGCTCAGGACGAACGCTGGCGGCGTGCTTAATACATGCAAGTCGAACGGGGTCCAACCACTCGCAAGAGTGGGGAAGGCCTAGTGGCGAACGGGTGCGTAACACGTGAGCAACCTGCCCCGGAGTCCGGAATAACAGTGGGAAACCGCTGCTAATACCGGATGACCCCACCACCCCGCATGGGGAGGTGAGGAAAGGGTTCCCGCTTCGGGAGGGGCTCGCGGCCTATCAGCTTGTTGGTGAGGTGATGGCTCACCAAGGCGACGACGGGTAGCTGGTCTGAGAGGACGATCAGCCACACTGGGACTGAGACACGGCCCAGACTCCTACGGGAGGCAGCAGTAGGGAATCTTGCGCAATGGGCGAAAGCCTGACGCAGCAACGCCGCGTGGGGGATGAAGGCCTTCGGGTTGTAAACTCCTTTTAGTGGGAACGAAATTGACGGTACCCACAGAATAAGCCCCGGCCAACTACGTGCCAGCAGCCGCGGTGATACGTAGGGGGCAAGCGTTGTCCGGATTCATTGGGCGTAAAGAGCTCGTAGGCGGTTCGGTAAGTCGGGTGTGAAACCCCCAGGCTCAACTTGGGGACGCCACTCGGTACTGCCGTGACTAGAGTCCGGTAGGGGACCATGGAATTCCTGGTGTAGCGGTGAAATGCGCAGATATCAGGAGGAACACCAGTAGCGAAGGCGGTGGTCTGGGCCGGTACTGACGCTGAGGAGCGAAAGCGTGGGGAGCGAACAGGATTAGATACCCTGGTAGTCCACGCCGTAAACGTTGGGCACTAGGTGTGGGACCCTATCGACGGGTTCCGTGCCGCAGCTAACGCATTAAGTGCCCCGCCTGGGGAGTACGGCCGCAAGGCTAAAACTCAAAGGAATTGACGGGGGCCCGCACAAGCGGCGGAGCATGTGGCTTAATTCGAAGCAACGCGAAGAACCTTACCTGGGCTTGACATGTGGGTTAAGGCGTGGAGACACGCTGACCTTCGGGTCCCACACAGGTGGTGCATGGCTGTCGTCAGCTCGTGTCGTGAGATGTTGGGTTAAGTCCCGCAACGAGCGCAACCCTTGTCCTATGTTGCCAGCGGGTAATGCCGGGGACTCGTAGGAGACTGCCGGGGTCAACTCGGAGGAAGGTGGGGATGACGTCAAGTCATCATGCCCCTTACGTCCAGGGCTGCACACATGCTACAATGGCCGGTACAAAGGGCTGCTATCCCGCGAGGGTGAGCGAATCCCAAAAAGCCGGTCTCAGTTCGGATTGCAGTCTGCAACTCGACTGCATGAAGTCGGAGTCGCTAGTAATCCCGGATCAGCAACGCCGGGGTGAATACGTTCCCGGGCCTTGTACACACCGCCCGTCAAACCACGAAAGTCGGCAACACCCGAAGCCGGTGCCCCAACCCTTTTGGGAGGGAGCCGTCGAAGGTGGGGTCGGTGATTGGGGTTAAGTCGTAACAAGGTAGCCGTACCGGAAGGTGCGGCTGGATCACCTCCTTTCTAAGGAGTCACGTACGTCCAGGGAGTGCACCTTGCACCTCCTGGTTCGTGATTTCCCAGTCGATCACTGGCTACTCGGCGTTCCGCGCACCTCACCGTCGGTTGCATGCTGGTGCCAGGCCCCTCGGGGCTTGGCGTCCGGACATCCCCTCGGAGAGCTCTGCACGAAGCGTCGGGCTCGTTCCTCTTCCGTCCTCAGGGGGCGGCGCCGTCGCGCCTGCAGACCCTTGAGAACTCCATAGCGAGCACGAGCATCTGATTCTCCAAGCTACAAAGAGCCAACGGTGGATGCCTTGGCGCCTGAAGCCGATGAAGGACGTGGGAGGCTGCGAAAAGCCACGGGGAGCTGCCTACCGAGCTTCGATCCGTGGATGTCCGAATGGGGAAACCCGGCACCCGTCATGGGGTGTCACCCTCGCCTGAACACATAGGGCGAGTGGAGGGAACCGGGGGAATTGAAACATCTCAGTACCCCGAGGAGAAGAAAGCAACATGCGACTCCCTGAGTAGCGGCGAGCGAAACGGGATCAGCCTAAACCGACCCAGTGTCAAGCCTGGTGGCCTTGCTGGGTCGGGGTCGTGGGAAGACGATTGCGAGGGCACCAGACCTCTGCGCGGAGTTACAAAGCTGCGGTCTAGTGGAAGTGTTCTGGAACGGCACGCCATAGCGGGTAAGAGCCCCGTACACGAAAGGCCAGCAGCCTCCGTTTCGTTTCTCCCGAGTAGCGCCGGATCTGGGAAAGCCGGTGTGAATCTACGAGGACCACCTCGAAAGGCTAAGTACTCACAGGCGACCGATAGCGAACTAGTACCGTGAGGGAAAGGTGAAAAGCACCCCGGGAGGGGAGTGAAATAGTACCTGAAACCGTTGGCTTACAAACAGTCAGAGCGTCGTCGGCTCTTCGGAGTCGGCCGTGATGGCGTGCCTTTTGAAGAATGAGCCAGCGAGTTACCGTGCGTGGCGAGGTTAACCCGTATGGGGGAGCCGGAGCGAAAGCGAGTCTGAACAGGGCGTTCAGTCGCGTGCGGTAGACCCGAAGCCGAGTGATCTTGCCATGGGCAGGCTGAAGCGGGGGTAAGAACCCGTGGAGGGCCGAACCCACCATGGTTGAAAACATGGGGGATGACCTGTGGCAAGGGGTGAAAGGCCAATCAAACTCGGTGATAGCTGGTTCTCCCCGAAATGCATTTGGGTGCAGCGTCAGTCGTTCAGCATCGGAGGTAGAGCACTGAATGGGTTAGGGGGCCTACAAGCTTACTGACCCCAATCAAACTCCGAATGCCGATGCTCCAGAGACTGGCAGTGAGACCATGGGGGATGAGCTTCATGGTCGAGAGGGAAACAGCCCAGACCGCCAGCTAAGGCCCCAAATTCTTGACTAAGTGGTAAACGATGTGGGAACGCAGAAACAGCCAGGAGGTTGGCTTAGAAGCAGCCACCCTTTAAAGAGTGCGTAATAGCTCACTGGTCGAGTGGTCCTGCGCGGACAATGTAACGGGGCTCAAGTCAAGAGCCGAAGCTGCGGATTCCTGCTTACGCAGGAGTGGTAGGGGAGCGTCGATCCTGCCGAGAAGCGGCGGTGTGAACCGGCGTGGAGCGCGATCGAGTGAGAATGCTGGCATGAGTAGCGAGAGAGGGGTGAGAAACCCCTCCGCCGTAAGCCCAAGGGTTCCTGGGGAAGGCTAATCCTCCCAGGGTCAGTCGGGAGCTAAGGCGAGGCCGAGAGGCGTAGTCGATGCACAACTGGTTGATATTCCAGTACCACCGTGTCCGCGCCAATTCCAAGTCGGGGTTACTAAGAGGATGGCCTTCGGGCCGAGTCGACCCGCCCTGAGGAGGACAGCGAAGGAGGGACGCAGGAGGGTAGGTGAGCCCAGGCGTTGGTTGTCCTGGGGGAAGCGTGTAGGGCGGGGTCCAGGCAAATCCGGATCCCATCAAGCCTGAGACGTGATCCCGAACTTCGGTGAAGTCACTGAGCCCATGCTGCCTAGAAAAGCTTCTAGCGAGCTGACACGGTGCCCGTACCCCAAACCAACTCAGGTGGGCGGGTAGAGAATACCAAGGCGATCGGGAGAACTGTGGTTAAGGAACTCGGCAAAATTCCTCCGTAACTTCGGGAGAAGGAGGGCCCCAATAGGGTGAAGGACTTCGCGTCCGGAGCTCGAGGGGGTCGCAGAGAATCGGGGGAAGCGACTGTTTACTAAAAACACAGCAGCGTGCGAAGTCCTAAGACGATGTATACGCTGTGACGCCTGCCCGGTGCCGGAAGGTTACGGGGAGGGGTTAGTTCCTTCGGGAGCGAAGCTCTGAACCTAAGCCCCGGTAAACGGCGGCCGTAAACACAAGTTGCGGCTCCGGTTGGGTAACCGACCGGAACAAACCCTGCTATTTGCTGGAAACCCCGGTGTATCCGGCGGTACTCGCTCATGTCACACCCTCTTCGTAGGGTGGGGGCATGGGCAGTGACAATCCGTCCGGTGCGGACAATCAGCAGGAAAGGCCCAGTCCCTCGGACTGGTTGGATCGAATCCCCGGTGACCTCGGTCACTGGATCGCAGGATTCGTCGACGGAGAGGGAAGCTTCAACGTCTCCTTCCGTCGGGAGCATGATCGTGGATTGCCATGGCGTGTCGGCGTGTCGTTCAACGTCTCCCAAGTGGGGCCGGAGCTTCCGGTCCTACTCAAGGGCGTGTTCGGCGCCGGCACGGTGCGCGGTCGCGGCGACGGTGTCTTCTATTTCGAAGTCACCCGACCCGGCGACCTCGAAGCGCGGGTCTTCCCGTTCTTCGAGCGCTTTCCACTGCGCAGTCCCAAGCGTGACGACCTAGCGACGTTGCGGGTCATCACGGAGCTCGTCCAGCTCGGCCGGCACCTGTCGGGTGCGGGTCTTCGGGAGATCCTCGAGATGAGGAGACCGATGAACCGCGGCGGCAAACGCCGGCATCTCGAGGAGGACATCCTCGAGGTGTTGAGAGATTGGGAATCCTCAGAGGCCATACGCAGGGCTCCACCCATGAAGCTGGGTGGATGAAGATATGGTCCACGCCTCATGGCGACATGGGGATCACGGGAACTATAACGGTCCTAAGGTAGAACGCCCGGATTCGTGCCCGGGCCCTGCCCCTTGCGAGAGTGATCTCGTAAGTGCAGCTGGCTATTTGCTGGAAACCCCGAGTATTCGGCGCTACCGGCCACTGTCACACCAGGCGGTTAGCTTGGTCGTGGTGGTCAGTGACAATGCGTCCGATGCGGACAATCAGCAGGAAAGGCCAGGATACGCGCAGTGGGTCGTCGGCTTCGTCGACGGCGAGGGCTGCTTCAGTGTGCCGTTCTCTCGGAACGTGACCTGTCGGAGCGGCTGGCAAGTCCAGCCGACCTTTACGGTTGTTCAGGGAGAGCGGAGCGTACACGTGTTGTACGAGCTGCAGCGGTTCTTCGGCTGCGGACAAGTCGGTCGTAATGGCCGGCACGACAATCATCGAGAGGACATGTGGCGCTATTGCGTCCGCTGCCTCGAGGATCTGTTGGTTCGCATCATTCCGTTCTTCGAAGAGAACCCGCTGATGACGGCGAAGTCAGCCGACTTCGTTCGGTTCGCGTCAGTCGTTCGCTTGATGCGAGAGTCCGTCCACCTGACGGTGGCTGGTCTCGAGCAGATTGCGGAGCTGGCCGAGTCGATGAATCGGTGTCGTCCACGTATCTTGGAATCCTCAGAGGCCATACGCCAGCCATCCCGACTCGACGGTCGGGATGAAGATATGGTCCTGGCCCCACGGCGACATGGGGATCGTCCAGAGCGAAATTCCTTGTCGGGTAAGAAATTGCCCAGCGCGGAAGTGATTCCGTGTGAAATCCCGCTCATAACGGCGAAGCCCTACCCGGTGGTCTCGACCAAGGACGAGACGATGACCGGCGGGTAATGCCGTGGGAAGCCCACTGCCGCTGATTGAGCGGTATGGCCCCGTAACGACTGATCCCAATAAGGGTGAGGCCTCAGCCCTGTCCCGCTTAGCGGGCCAAATCTATGGCTGGGGCAATACGCGGGCTCTCTGTAGTTGCTGTTTGCAGAGATGAAGGCATAGTCTGTCCCCCTCGAAAGAGGGGATAACGACGAAGTTCCGACCTGCACGAATGGCGTAACGACTTCCCTACTGTCTCAACCACAGACCCGGCGAAATTGAAGTACGAGTAAAGATGCTCGTTAGCTGCATCAGGACGGAAAGACCCCGTGGACCTTTACTGCAGCTTGATGTTGGATTTTGGTACGAGTTGTGTAGGATAGGTGGGAGCCTGGGAAGCGGCGGCGCCAGCTGCCGTGGAGGCAACCTTGAAATACCACCCTGCTCGTTCTGGGATCCTAACCTCGACCCGTTATCCGGGCCAGGGACAGCGTCAGGTGGGCAGTTTGACTGGGGCGGTCGCCTCCTAAAGAGTAACGGAGGCGCCCAAAGGTTCCCTCAGACTGGTTGGCAATCAGTCGTCGAGTGCAATGGCAAAAGGGAGCTTGACTGCGAGACCTACAAGTCGAGCAGGTGCGAAAGCAGGGCATAGTGATCCGGCGGTTGCGTGTGGAAGCGCCGTCGCTCAACGGATAAAAGGTACCCCGGGGATAACAGGCTCATCTTCCCCAAGAGTCCATATCGACGGGAAGGTTTGGCACCTCGATGTCGGCTCGTCGCATCCTGGGGCTGAAGCCGGTCCCAAGGGTTGGGCTGTTCGCCCATTAAAGCGGTACGCGAGCTGGGTTTAGAACGTAGATTCACTGCGTCCCCAGGGAGTAATCCCTGGGTGCTCACCGGCTCATATCGGTGAAACCCTGGATTGATACAACCGAACGTATCTTCAGGGCAATACCGAGGGAAGGCCAGTGCGGCGGACTCGTCACGGACGAGTTTGCAACCCTAAACTATTCGAAATCGAAGCGGATATCCGCCGCGGATGTCGAGCAACATCTGCGTAGCATGGGAGCATTGTGCCCCTGTAACGACTTCCTCGCCAGCAACAGCGAGGGGATGGCGTCATCATCAATCGACTCAAGGACGCCATGAAACGCCGGCCCCTAGAAATAGGGTGAAGGTATAGTCTATGCCCGCAGTAATGCGGGAGAACATGCGTGAGACAGTTCGGTCCCTATCCGATGCAGCCGTAGGAGATCTGAGGAAGGCTGTCCCTAGTACGAGAGGACCGGGACGGACGCAGCTCTCGTGTGCCAGTTGTCCTGCCAAGGGCACGGCTGGTTTGCGACCTGCGGAAGGGATAAGCGCTGAAAGCATCTAAGCGCGAAGCTCGTTCCAAGATGAGATCTCCCACAGGGTTAACCTGGTAAGGCCCGTGGACAGACCACCACGTTGATAGGCCGGAGGTGTAAGCACAGCAATGTGTTCAGCCGACCGGTACTAATCGGCCGAGGGCTTGGATCTTCGCTCGTGCTCGCTATGGAAGGCTCATAGGGTCGCGGTCACGCGGCCTTGCCGGAGCGTCGGCTCGCCGGTCTGGCGATGCCGTCGTGACCGGCAGAGCCATGGTTTCCGGTGGCCATAGCGGCGGGGAAACACCCGTTCCCATCCCGAACACGGCAGTTAAGCCCGCCAGCGCCAATGGTACTTGGGGGGAGACTCCCTGGGAGAGTAGGACGCCGCCGGAATATTTCTCAACAGAGCCCCCGTCTCGCCGGTCGATGACCGCGCGGACGGGGGCTTTGTCGCGCCCAGGCAGGGGAGCCTTGTCGGTTCCTGGAGCCGCCTACGCTGCGGGCTCGTGACGACCGACGTGCCAGGCGCCGTGCTGGGCGATGACGGCAGGTGGCGCTGCCCGTGGGGCGACAGTTCACCGGAGTACCGCCGCTACCACGACGAGGAATGGGGTCGCCCGGTCGGCGACGAGAACCGAATCTACGAAAAGCTGTGCCTCGAGGGCTTCCAGGGCGGCCTCTCCTGGCTGACGATCCTGCGAAAGCGGGAAGGCTTCCGAGCAGCCTTCGCCGGCTTCGATCCCGTGGCGGTGGCGGAATTCGACGAGGGCGACGTGGAGCGCCTGCTCGGCGACGCCTCGATCGTGCGCAACCGCGCCAAGATCCTCGCCACGATCACGAACGCGCGCGCCGTACTCGCGCTGCGCTCCGAAGGGATCTCGCTCGCCGGGCTGATGTGGGGCTACGAGGCACCGGATCGTTCGACCCGACCCGTCCCCCGGACGCTCGGCGACGTGCCGCCCCAGAGCGCGGAGTCGAAGGAGCTGTCACGGCAGCTGCGCCGGCACGGCTTCGCCTTCGTCGGTCCGACGACCGTCTACGCGGCGATGCAGTCGCTCGGCGTCGTCGACGACCATCTCGAACAGTGCGTGATCCGACCGCTTGCCGAGACCGAACGCGCTCGCTTCACGCCCCCGCAGCGCGGCAAGCGCGCCCGCCTGAGCTGAGACCGGCGCCGTCAGCCGGGGCGGAGTTGGCGGCGAAAAGGCTCCCGCGCGGACGTCAGCCGGCGGCACGACGAGCTCGAGGCCCCCGGTCGAGCAGCACCCCCCGCTAACGTCCAGCGCCGTGCCCGAGCCCAGACAACGAGACCAGCGCGCCGACGGCGGTGGGGCGCGCCGCTCTGCGGGCTCGCCAGCCGGAGCTCGCAGCGCCGGAGCCGATCCGGAACGACCGCGCCCGCCGCGGCCGGCTGCGCCGCGCCGCTCCACTCCTCCCGCGGGCACGCCGGCGGCGTGCGCGGGGCGGCGGGCGCGGGCGGCCGCACGTACTCGGGCGGCACCGACCGCACGTTGCGCTCTCCCCGGCCGGACTTCGGCGACGCCCGAGGTCGGGGACCCACCGGAGCGACGCCCGCGGGGCGTCCGCGTCCGAGGCCGGCCGCAGGCGCGGCTCGCAGCGCGCGCCGAACGGGCCCCCCTGTTCGCAACGCGCCCCGCGACCGCGCCGAGCGCCGCCCTGGTGCGCCTGCCGCGAGCGGGTACCGGGACCGGGATGCGCCGAGAGCGCCTCGCACAGGCGGAACCTCGCGACGCGTCGCGGGCGACTGGACACCGCCCCGCAGCCCGCGTGCCGGAGCCGCATCGGGCGGCGCGCGCGATCGACGAGCGGCCCGCGGGCAGCGGCGTTCGGCAGGGCGGCCGGTGGGACGCGCTCGGCCGGTGCCCCGAGATCGGCCGGTGCCCCGAGATCGGCCGGAGGTCCGAGAACGGCAGCCGGTGGCCCGAGGGCCGCGGGTACCGGCCGGACGAGCGGCGCGCCTCGAGCAACGGGATGGTCGCCCGCCAGCTCGAGGACGGCAGGTGGCGGGTCGAGGGCGGCGGCGGGTGGCGCGAGACCCTCGCGCGGCGCGCCCTCGGATCGAGGACCGGCCGGATGGGATCGAGGCGGCTCCCAGAACCGCTCCGGCGACGACGTGCGGGCGGCCATGCCGCGAGGCTTTCGGGTTCGCGAGCGACCGGCCGGCGAGTGGGCCGGAGAGGATCCCTCGTGGCCATCCGGCGAGGTGCGGCGTCGGCCGGCTGGCTCGCACCGTGCCGAGGGGCCCGGCGGCGAACGCGACACCGCGAGGCGTCGGCCGTTCGACCCAGACCGACCGCGCGAACCGCGCGCACCCGGAGGTCCCGTGGCCGGTCGGCGCGCGCCCGCGGGCCCTCGCGGAGTAGCCGGGCGCGCCACGCCCGCGCCGAGCCGCCGGCGGGAGGACGGTAGCTGGGCCAGTTCGCCCGCTCGCAGGAGCGACGACGGCTGGAGCGCCCCGGCGCGCCGCAGCCGACCCGACGACTGGAGCCCGCCGCCCCGCGGCGCCGATGACAGGAGGAGCGCTCCGCCGAGCCGCGCGAGCGACGACAACCGCTGGAGCGCCCCGCGGCGCGGGCAGGACGAGCCCCGCCGGGCCGCACCGCCGGCGGGCCGGCCGCGACCAGACGGGGCTCGAGGCGCGCCGACGCGCGGTCGCGGCGCGCCGCCGGCGCGCTCGGGGCCGCCGCCCTGGGCGGTGCAGCGCGACGAGGACGTCCGCAGGACCTCCCGGGCCGGGTGGGGCGGCGTCGCCCGGCGCGGCGTGCGGACGGTCCGCGAATCGCTCCCCGATGAGGCCCCGCGCCGGGCTTCCCGCCCGACGAGCGGCTCGAGCCGGCCGCCCGCCACCGAGGCGCCCCCCGCGCCGCGCCCGAGCGCGTTGCGCCGGACCGCGCCGCGAGCCGACGCGGAGCCCGTTGCGGAGCGCGTCACCACCCCCCCGTCGCCGCGGGCGGCGGCGCGCCAGTCGTCGCCGCGCCCGGCTCCGCGCCCGTCGCGTCCGCACACCGGCTCCGCGCGCAGCGCTGCGACCCCCCAGTCGCCGTCACCTCGCCACGCGCCGCGCCGGCACCGCGCCCCGGTTCCCCTCGACGTCGCCGCCGAGCTGCGCGCCGCGGCGCCGGGACGGCCGGGCGAGCGGGCGGCGCTGCGTCTCGCCGACGCCACCCGTGCGTACGAGGCCGACCGGTACATCGAGGCGCTCTCGGCGTTGCGTGAGCTGTCGCGCATCGCTGCGGGCGTCGGCGCGGTACGGGAGCTGCACGGTCTCACCCTCTACCGGCTCGGCCGCTACAAGGAGGCCGATCGGGAGCTGCGCGCCGCGGCGGCGCTGACCGACTCCGTCGACCAGCACCCGGTCCTGATGGACTGCGCCCGCGCGGCGGGTCGGCTCGACGAGGTCGAGTCGCTCTGGACCGAGCTGCGCCGCGCCGGTGCCTCGAGCGATGTGCTCGCCGAGGGGCGCCTGGTGATGGCCGGCGCGCTCGCCGACGCCGGGCGCATCGATGCGGGGATCGCGCTGCTCGAGTCCTCGGCGCGCAAGCCAATCCGTCACCCCCTCGACCGCCACGTGCGTCAGTGGTACGCGCTCGGCGACCTGTACGAGCGAAGCGGTGACGTCCCGAAGGCGCGCGAGCTGTTCGCCCGGGTGGTCGCCGCCGACCCCGAGCTCTCCGACGCAGCCGAGCGCCTCGCGGCCACCCGCTGATCGTGGCCAGCCCCCGGCCCGCGATCGCGTGGTGACCCGCCGCCATCGATGACGGGTCGTGGGGCCGCTCCCCCGTGCTGGATAGGCTGACCTCGACCCGCTACGGCCGCCGCGACCCGCTCGGGAGCGGAGTGCCGTGCAGGACGTCCCGGGCAGCAGCGAGCCAGCAGCGAGTCAGCCCGAACGACGATCCGACGATCATGCGCCGGAAGGCGCCCGACGAGGAGGCGAGCCGTGGGCACGGACGTTCGTGAGCTGCTCGGCGACGAGGCCGACACCCTGCTCAAGCACGAGGCCAAGGGCGTGCGGAAGGAGGCGCTGCACCTTCCCGGCCCGGACTTCATCGACCGGATCTTCGTCGACAGCGATCGGCCGGTCGCAGTGCTGCGGAACCTGCAGTCGATGCTCTCCCACGGCCGGCTCGCCAACACCGGTTACCTCTCCATCCTGCCGGTGGACCAGGGCATCGAGCACTCGGCAGCCGCCAGCTTCGCCAAGGAGCCGATCTACTTCGACCCGGTCAACATCGTGCGGCTCGCCGTCGAGGCGGAGTGCAACGCGGTCGCCTCGACGCTCGGCGGCCTCGCCATCGTCTCGCGTCGCTATGCCCACAAGATCCCCTTCATCTGCAAGCTCAACCACAACGAGCTGCTCACCTACCCCAACCAGTACGACCAGGTGCCCTTCGGCTCGGTCCGCCAGGCCGTCGACCTCGGCGCCGTGGCGGTCGGGGCGACGATCTACTGGGGGAGCGAGGAGTCGACGCGCCAGCTGCGCGAGGTGAGCGCGATGTTCGCCGAGGCGCACGAGAACGGCCTGTTCACCGTGTTGTGGTGCTACCTGCGCAACTCGGCGTTCAAGACCAAGGACGCCGACTACGACCTCGCCGCCGACCTGACCGGCCAAGCCAACCACCTCGGCGTGACGATCGAGGCCGACATCATCAAGCAGAAGCTGCCGACCACCAACGGCGGCTTCACGGCGCTCAAGTTCGGCCGCACCGACCCGCTCGTCTACTCTGAGCTGACCACCGACAACCCGATCGACCTGTGCCGCTGGCAGGTCCTCAACTGCTACGCCGGGCGGATCCCGCTGATCAACTCGGGCGGCGAGTCGACCGGTGCCGGCGACTTCGCCGAGGCGGTGAAGACGGCGGTGATCAACAAGCGCGCCGGCGGGATCGGCCTGATCATGGGCCGCAAGGCGTTCCAGCGCCCGATGGACGAGGGCGTGCGCATCATCCAGGCCGTCCAAGACGTCTACCTGGACGAGTCGATCACGATCGCCTGAGGCCGCGGGGCGGCCGGCCGGCCGGGCTGTCGGGCGCGGGGCGCTCGGCGGCACCCCGCCGGCGAGCCCCGAGCCGCCTGAGGTGCAGCACGTCCGCAGCTCGCCGGCCCGGGGCTGCCACACCCAGGGTCATCCGCGCCCATGAGCGCCGTTCCCGCCGTGGTCGGGGGACCCGCCTTTGCTACGGTCACGGGATGCCCCGGCTGCTCGGCGGAGTGCTGAACCGCTGGCAGGGGCTCTGGACCCTGGGGCTCGAGGCGCCGCCGGGCCCGGACGGCTCGGCCACAGGCACCGCCGACGTGGCGGGCCCCGCCGGCGTGGTAGCGGCCCCCGGCGTGGTAGGGGCCGCACAGGCCGACGCAGCTCCGCCGGCCGGGGATCCGCCGAGCCCCACGCCGTCGCAGGCGCGTGCCACGCCGTTCCGGCGCTGGGCTGCGCTGCGTGAGTTCCCGCCCCCCAAACCACCGCCGCCCCGCAAGCCGAAGAAGCCGCGGCTCGACGTCACGCCCGCCGCGCCCGTCCGATCGTCCAAGGCTCCGCGCCGCCGCCGCCGAGTCTCTCCCCGTGCCGCACGGAGGGCCGCCGCCGCTGCTGGAAGAGCTGTCGCAACCGGCAACGTGCTCGCCGGAGGTCCGCGTCCCGGCGCTGTGACCGCCGCCGAGCTGTCGGCCGCGGCCGAAGTCGCCGCGGCGGCGCGACTCGACGTGGCGGCCGCCGATCTCGCCGAGGCCGCCGCCGCAGCTCGGGCGACTGAGATCGCTGCCGCCCGTGCTGCCGGGAAGGCTGCAGCGCATGCCGCCGAGCTCGCCCGGCGAGCCGCGGCTGCGGCGGCGCAGCTCACCGGTGCCGAGCGCGTCGAGTCGGCGGTCTCCACCCCACCGGCCGAGGCGTATGCCGCTCCCGAGCCGCTGGTGGGGATCGCCAGCCGGGCCGGCGAGTCGTCGAGCAGCGGCTCCGTTCTCGCCGACCGGGGCGCCTTCCCCCACCCCCGCCGGAGCTGTCGGCCGCCGTCGGACCTGTTCCGCCGTTCCCCACAGGCGGCCCTGCGGGGTCGAGGCTCGTGACCGCGCCCGCACCGTCGCTCCCCTCGGCTGAGCCCGACCCCGCCGGCCGGCCCGAACCCGCCGAGGCCGGGCCGCGCGGACTCGACGGCCTCCCCGTCGAGAAGCAGACGTCGAGCATCCGGATCACCCTCCGCCGGTGGCGGGCGATGGTGGCCTCGGGGCCGGTGGCTCGACGCGTCGTCGAGAGCGCGCCACGGATCGGACGGACCTACCTCGTGCCCGCCGCCCTGGCGATGGTGATCACCGCCTACGTGGTGCGCTTCGCTGTCCTGTCGCTCAGCGTCTACGCCGGCTACGGCATGCCGCCCTACGACCTCGGGATCTTCGACCAGGGTGTCTGGCTGCTCAGCCGCTTCCGTGACCCGTTCGTCACGATCATGGGCCGCAACCTGTTCGGCGACCACACGTCCTTCATCCTCCTGGCCGTCGTGCCGATCTACTGGGTCTGGCCGCACGTGCAGGCGATCCTCGTGCTGCAGGTGCTGCTCATTGCCGGGACGGCGGTCCCGATCTACCTGTTGTCGCTGCGCTTCACCCGTCACCGCCTCATCGCCGTGGCGCTCGCCGCGACCTACCTGCTCAACCCCGCGCTGCAGTGGGGGAACATGGAGCAATTCCACCCGGAGTGCTTCCTCGTTCCCGGGATCACCCTCGCCATCTACGCCGCTGTGACCTGGCGCCCGGTGCTGCTCGTCGCCATGGTCGCGGTCTGCCTGCTCGTCAAGGAGGACACCGCGCTCCTGCTCGTACCCCTCGGGGTCTGGGTGTTCTTCCGGCGCAACCGCCCGGTCGGCGCCGCCATCGTCGTCGCCGCGCTCACGTACATGGCGCTCTGCGTCGAGGTGATCCAACCTGCCCTGCTCGGGTCCTCCTACCTCTACGGCGGGCGGGTCCCCTTCAACGGGCCGTCGGGGTTCGTCAAGACCTTGTTCACCCACCCGGACCAGGTCTGGGACTACGTCTACTCGGCGAATCGGCCCTGGTATCTGTGGCAGATGTTCGGCGCTGTCGGCTTCGGCTTCGTCTGGGCTCCCGAGATCGCGGCGATCGCCGCGCTCACGTTGCTCGAGAACTACCTGAGCACCTTCGGCTACATGCACCAGATTCTCTACCACTACTCGCTGTCGAGCGTCCCGATCCTCGTGCTCGGCTCCGCATTCGCCATCGGGTCGCTGCGCGCTCGCTGGAAGCGTTTCGCCGCGACCGGCGTTGTCTTGGGTTCGGCCGTCGCCGCCTGCGTCCTGTGGGGCCTCGCCCCGTTCTCGCTGCCGGCACGGAGCTACACCTTCTGGAAGCCGAACACCGAGCCGGTGCTGGCCGTCAACAAGCTGATCGACGCCGTGCCGCCCGGCGCCGTGATCTCGGCGCAGTGGCCCTTCGTCGCCCATCTCGACCACCGCCAGATCGCGTACGTGTGGCCGAACCCGTTCCTGGCGCAGAACTACGGCTCCAATCCCGAAACCGACCTCGGGGCGCTCCCACTGCCCTTGGTGAACGCCGTGCAGTACGTGCTCGAGCCCAACCCGGTCGTCGGACAGCCCGACCAGCAGGTCTGGGCGTCGATCCACCGCCAGTTCAAGGCGGTGGAGAGCGGCGGCGGGTACACGCTGTGGCGGCGGGTGCACCCCGCGCCGGGACCGACCGGCCCGGTGGCCGGCACCGTGCTGCCGAATTGACCTGCGTGACTCAGCGGCCGGCGCTGCCGAGCTGACGTTGACGGCTGGTCTTTACCGGTTGCCGTCCCGGGAGGAGCGCGACTACGCCGACTGACGCGCCTCAAGCGAAGCGCGACCACTCAAGTGAACCGCGACCACTCAGGTGAACAGGGTGGAGAGCAGCTCCGGTGGGCGCACGCTGGTGGATATCGCACGCAGCGCATTGGGGTCGCATGCCCTCAACGCGCCCGTGAGCTGCGCCAGCGAGTCAGCGGACAGCGAAATGCCCGACGTCTCCCTGTTCCGCGGATGCGAAAGCTCGGTCACCCACTCGGCGAGAACATCACCTGGCTGCCGCTCGGGGTAGATCTGGCGGAGCACGCTTTGAATCGAGGTGACGTCGGGCAGATTGAGCAGCAATGCCAGGAAAAGGCGTTGCTCCGGATCACGAAGCATGCGGCGTCGCATGAAGATCGAGAATTTCGCGCTGGTCCTCGACCAGTGCGGTTCGCAGATCCCGCATCACCTCGCCGTGACGACGCTGCATGATCCCGACCAGGTCAAACAAGGATTCCCCCCTGTCGACCCGAGCGGCCCATCTCATGAGCAAGAGGAATCCAGCCCACACATCCTCATCTTCGATGAATGCCTGCGCCGCTCGCCAGGCCGCTGCAGCATCGATCGCCTGCAGGCTCAGCAACGATTGCAACCGCCGGATCATCGAGTTGTCACGAGGAATCGGGTCGACGGCAAGTCCCGGGCGCATATAGACCGGTTGTGGGGACCTGTCGCTGTAAGTCCGGATGACTGCCGTGACCGAAGGGCGATCCAAGTGGAAGAGCGAATGAATGAACGCGTCTCCGTAGTGGATCGCCCGGGTCTCCCCGCAGTGGAGGATCTCTGGAGCACGCATCTCGAGCGCACCGAGCATGAGCTGGTCCGATACGGTTTCCCGAGGCTCGAAGCGGTAGGGAACGTGCAGGCTCGACCCGCACATCACTCGGAAGGCTCCGGAGAAGGAATGCTGGTGGATAGTCGTCGTGCCGTCCAGCCAGTACAGCGCCGAGACAAAGAACTCGTCACCACGAAACAATGTCAGCGGCGGCTCGCCAAAGGCGGCCCGTGGATCTTCCTGCTCCGGCAAGTCCCGTCCGGCGACCACGTCCTCGAGCAGGGCGGTCGCATCCAAGCCCACGGGCATTGGGACATCTGCAAGCACTGCCGAGGCGATCTCTGCGAACTGCCCCTTATCACCGTTGGCAGCTGCCAACCGTCGCTCGGTTTCCCGACCGAGGAGCTCACAATACCCCGCCCAGTCTTCTGTCTGGGCAAGCTCACTGGTCATGATTGCTCCCTTTACCTGACCTTGGCGCCAGAGTATCTGATGGGATGAAGGAGCGCAGCGACGAGCTTCGGTATCCCGACTTGGTACTGGCGCGCTCGCGATCAGGCCGAGTCGACGATCGCCGCGTGCAAATCGTCCTGGTCGTCGACGATCGCTCGTGACTCACGGCGCGAGCCGGTGATGAGCCCACCGCGGTGGGTGCTGCCGGTAGACTGAAGGTCCTGTTGAGAGGGGGTCTGACGTGAACGCTCCAGGCGGCAGTCGATGAGCACGACGCAGTCCAGGCCGTCGACGGCGCGGCGAGTCGCTCGACCATCTCGTCATCCGCTTCGCCGGCGACTCCGGTGACGGGATGCAGGTGACCGGCGACCGCTTCACCACGGGGAGCGCGCTGTTCGGCAACGACCTCGCGACGCTCCCCAACTTCCCGGCCGAGATCCGCGCCCCCGCCGGGACGATCGCCGGGGTCTCCGCCTTCCAGGTGCACATCGCCGACCACGACATCCTCACCCCGGGCGACGCGCCGACCGTGCTCGTGGCGATGAACCCGGCGGCGCTTCGCGCCAACGTCGCCGACCTCGCCCCCGGCGGGACCCTGATCGTCAACTCCGACGAGTTCGACGACCGCAACGTCGAGAAGGCCGGCTACAAGGCCAACCCGCTCGAGGACGGGGCGCTCTCGGGCTTCAAGGTCTTCGAGATCCCGATGACCTCGCTCACCCTCGAGGCCTGCAAGCCGACCGGTGCCAAGCCCCGCGACGCCGAGCGCTCGAAGAACTTCTTCGCCCTCGGCGTGATCTCCTGGCTGTACAACCGCCCGGCTGAGACGACGCTCACCTGGATCGCCGAGCGCTACGGCAAGAACGCCATGGTCGTGCAGGCCAACACCCTCGCTTTCCAGGCCGGCGTCAACTTCGGGGAGACGACCGAGCTGTTCGACGTCGCCTACGAGGTGCCGCCCTCGCATCTCGCGCCCGGGACCTACACCAACGTGACCGGGAACACCGCGCTCTCCTGGGGCCTCATCGCCGCGGCGCAGCGCGCCGGGCTCTCGATCTTCCTCGGCTCGTACCCGATCACGCCGGCCTCCGACATCCTGCACGAGCTGGCCAAGCACAAGCAGTTCGGCGTGCGCACCTTCCAGGCGGAGGACGAGATCGCCGGTGCCGGCGCAGCGCTCGGCGCCGCCTTCGGCGGGGCGCTCGGCATCACCACGACGAGCGGCCCCGGCATCGACCTGAAGTCGGAGACGGTCGGTCTCGCCGTCTCGCTCGAGCTGCCGCTGATCGTCGTCGACATCCAGCGCGGTGGCCCCTCCACGGGCCTTCCGACCAAGACCGAGCAGGCCGACCTCCTGCACGCCATGTTCGGGCGCCACGGCGAGGCGCCGGTGCCGATCGTGGCGGCGCGCACCCCCTCGCACTGCTTCGAGGCGGCGGTCGAGGCGACCCGCATCGCCGTCACGTACCGCACCCCGGTGTTCCTTCTTTCCGACGGCTACCTCGCCAACGGCTCCGAGCCGTGGCGGCTACCGGACCTCGACGCCCTGCCCGAGATCGACCCGCACTTCGCCACCGAGCCGAACGGCGCGCCAGCCGGCGAGGACGGGGCTGCAGCATTCCTGCCCTACCTGCGCGACCCGGCGACGCTCGCCCGCCCGTGGGCCCTCCCGGGCACGCCCGGCCTCGAGCACCGCATCGGCGGCATCGAGAAGGCCGACCGCACGGGCAACATCTCCTACGACCCGGCCAACCACGAGAAGATGGTGCGCCTGCGCGCCGCCAAGGTGGCCGGCATCGCCAACGACATCCCGCCCGTCGAGGTCGACGACCCGAGCCCGGCGCCCGCCTGCTCGTCGTCGGCTGGGGATCCACCTACGGCGCGATCGCCGCCGCGGTGCGCCGGGTGCGGGCGCGCGGCCTGCGGGTCGCCCACGCCCACCTCGTCCACCTCAACCCGTTCCCGTCCAACCTCGGCGAGGTGCTTGCACGCTACGAGCACGTGCTCGTGCCCGAGACCAACCTCGGGCAGCTTTCCAGGCTGCTGCGCGCCGAGTTCCTCGTCGACGCCGTGGCGCTGACCAAGGTGCAGGGCACGCCGTTCCGCGTCGCCGAGATCGAGCGGGCGATCGTCGACCTGCTCGGCATGACCCGCCCTGTACGACGCCGCGGAGACCGCACCCGGCGCCTCCGACCTGCCCGAGGAGCTGCTGATGACCGAGCTGGCCACCCCGACGACGAGCCGCAAGGACTGGGCGAGCGACCAGGAGGTGCGCTGGTGCCCGGGTTGCGGGGACTACTCGATCCTCGCCGCGCTGCAGTTCCTCATGCCCGACCTCGGCGTGAGCCGGGAGAACACCGTGTTCGTCTCCGGGATCGGCTGCGCTGCGCGCTTCCCGTACTACATGAACACCTACGGCATGCACTCGATCCACGGGCGCGCCCCGGCGATCGCCACGGGTCTCGCCGTCACCCGACCCGACCTCGACGTGTGGGTGATCGGCGGCGACGGCGACATGCTCTCGATCGGCGGCAACCACCTCATCCACGCGCTGCGGCGGAACGTCAACCTGACGATCCTCATGTTCAACAACGAGATCTACGGGCTGACCAAGGGCCAGTTCTCGCCGACCTCCGAGCTCGGCAAGGTCACCAAGTCGACGCCGTTCGGCTCGCTCGACACGCCGTTCAACCCGATCTCGGTCGCCCTCGGCGCCGAGGCGACGTTCGTCGCCCGCACCCACGACATGGACCGCAAGCACATGATGGAGGTCTTCCGCCGAGCCCACGACCACAAGGGCGCCGCCTTCGTCGAGATCTACCAGAACTGCAACGTCTTCAACGACGGCGCCTTCGAGGACGTCACCGGCAAGGACAAGCGGGCTGCGATGCTCATCCCCCTCGAGCACGGCAAGCCGATCCGCTTCGGCGCCGACTTGGAGCGCGGCGTCGTGATGCGCACGGACGGGTCGCTCGCCATCGTCGAGGTCGCCGACGTCGGCGAGGACGCGCTGCTCGTGCACGACGAGGCCCGCGAGGAGCCCGGGCTCGCCTTCCAGCTGTCCCGTCTCGCCCGCGGGCCCCACCAGCCGACGCCGATCGGCGTCTTCCGCGCCGTCGAGCGGCCGGACTACGGCTCGCTCGTCGACGAGCAGATGGAGTCCGTGCGGGCGAAGAAGGGCCCCGGCGACGTCGCCGCACTGTTGCGATCGGGCACGACCTGGACGGTGGACTGAGCTCGAAGCGCAGCCGGCGTCGCCTCAGACGCAGCCGACCGTCCCGGCGCAGCAGCCCCTGCCGGAGGGCTTGATGGTGCAGGGCCCGCCGGTGATCGAGCCGGAGGAGTACGGACCGCCGTACCAGAACCCACACCAGAAGGCGGTGGCCGGGGCGTAGCAGCGGTTCGGGATCCCGCCCTGGTAGCCCTGGCAGCAGTTCGTCCCGTTGACCATCGGTCCACCGTGCGCCACGCCCGCAGGTTGGTTCGCCGACTTGACGACCACAGAGTATGCCCCGGCGTTGGTGCAGAAGCCGGCGAGCTGGGTCAGCTCGGCCGACGTCAGGCTGACCTGCTGGGGGAGTCCGTTCAGGACGGGATTGGCGATCGCCACGATCGTGGCCACGCCCGTCAGGTCGACGTCGAGCTCGGTGACGGAGTCGCCCGGAGACAGGCCGCTGATCGTGCCTGCGTAGCCGAGCGTTCCCGTCGAGAAGTTGACCGAGATCGTGATCGTGCCCGACGCGCTGCCCGGCGGGTTCGCGACGAGGTCCTGCTGCTGCGCGTCGCAGATGTTCTGCTCGGGCAAGTTCGGCGCGGAGGTGGCAGCCGCCCGGCTGGTGAAGCTGTCGACGACCGGCGTCACCCAGGCTGCTCCGGTGACCACAGCCGCGCCTTGCAGCACACGCCGTCGGGTGACCTGTGCCGCAGAGTCCGAAGGACCGCGTTCGGGTGAGCCGGGAAGATCCGACATGAGATACCACCTGATCGTCGTTGCACGCAAATATGCCACGACGCGCGATGGCATGTCTACGTCCTACGAGCAAACTCTCGGTGTCGCGCTCGCATCGCCTGGCGGTACCGTGCTCCCGACAGTGGGGCCGACCGGCTGGCGCAGCTGCTGGTCGAGGCGGGTTCCTCGAAGCGGTGGATGTTCGAGCCGTGCACGCTCGAGGCGGTCGTGCAACGGTCGGAGCCACCGTTCGGCTTGCTCGAGCACCGCGGGCGAGGCGTGCCGCCGTTTGCGGGCGCCGTCGGGCCGGAAGCTCGAGCCCGGGCTCTTTGCGTCGCGCAGCGAGGCCTGCTCCATCAGCTCGAGCTCGCCCGGCTGCGGGCTGATGCCGAACCATGGGACGATGACGCCTGGCACCGCGCCGGGCAGCTCGTCGTAATTGACGAGACGCCCCAGCGGGTCGCGCGCGTGCTCGAGCGCTGCACCGGCGATGCGGGCGAGCACCCGGGCGCAAAGCTCCTCGGCGCTCAAGTCGGCCAACGACGGCTCGTCGAGGCCGAGCGCGGCGGGTGGCAGCGTCCCGGGCATGAACACAGCGGCGCGCTGCTCGAGCTGCGACACCATCACCTCGACGGGATCGCGGTAGCAGAAGACCCACGGGACCTCCGGGAAGGCGCGCCGCACGAGATCGAGGTGCACCGTGCTCCAGGTGTCCATTTTGATCACGTAGGCACCGTTCACCTGGTCTGCAAGCGGGCGGCCGAGCGCGCCGACGACGGCGCGCAGCCAGGCGAGGTGAACGTCGTCGGGCAGTGCCGGGACACGTTCTCGCGCCCGGACGATGGACTCGACGGGGCCCGCTTCGGAGACGACCACGTTGGAAGGGACCGCGGCGAGCATCTGGCTGACGAGGGTCGACCCGCAACGAGAGAGGTGGAAGACGAAGCCGGACGGCACCCGCGTCGGTCGCAGGTCGAGCGCCGACTGGACCGGTGTCAGGCGGCGGAACAGGAGGTTGAACGGCCTGCGCAGGCAACGCTCGACGGTCTGGTCGAAGAAGGGGTCGGTGAAGCGCGTCGAGCCGGTGCGGCACCAGTCGAGCATCGGACGCTGGCCGTCCCACTGGACCCGGATCGGCGTCCATCCCGACCCGATCGGCTCCACCGGCGACTCGGTCCTCAGCACCACCGCTCGAGCCAGCTGCGCCGCCCGGCGCGCATCGCGGCGTACACCTCGTCGGCCTCGATCTCCAGCTCGAGCTCGACGGCCAGGCGCATCACAGCCTGCACGAACGGCGCTTGCTCGAGGACGACTTCGAGCTCGGCCTGCAGGCTCGAGTCGTCGAGCACGAGCTCCCTCAGGCGCTCGAGCCCGGCCTGGGACATCCCGAGCGGGTCGTCAGTTCCGCGAGGGGAAGATGCCGACGAGCGCGATGCAGTAGGTGACGGCGAGGAACGGTGGCCGGTTCTCGTGTGGCTCGTCCTCACCGGCCGCGCTGACGGGGGCCATGGTGGCGTTCGGGCTCGAGGCGTAGGCGGGGCTCGCCGAGTACGCCCACTGCTCGGCGGCCGGGCTCGCGCTCGTCCCGCTGGTGGGCCCGTGCAGGGCGGAAACCGAATGGACGTGCGGGGCGATGTCGGCCTCGGTCAGGCTGACCCCCTGCTCGCCGAACACCTCGCCGGCGACGTACGAGCTCAAGCCAGGCCCGTTGCCCGCGTCGACCGGGAACCGCCCCTGCAGGTTGGGAAGTTGGAAGGTGTTGATCCCGTCGCCGCCGTAGGTCGTCCCGAGCAGCGCGAAGAGCGCCTGGTTCTGGTTGATCGCCAGCGTCTGGCCGTTGCACAGCGCCCAGCCCTTGGGCGCGTAATTGCCGGCGAACATCATGATCTGGGCAATGTATGGCTGGAAAGGCATGCGCGTGCTCCTTCGCCCGATGGCCTCAGTTTTGGCTCGGGTAGACCCCGAACAGCGCGATGCAGTAATTCAGCGTGAGGTACGGCGAGAGGTTGTCGTGCGGTTGCCCCCCGCCGGCAAGGCCGATCGTCGCCGGGTCCATCGGGCTGCCACTCGCCGGCGACCCGTACTGGTCCGTCGAGGTCGCGGCCCAGACGTTGGCGAGCGGCGTCGAGCTCGTCGCCGCGCCGGTCTGCACGGCCGGGAGATGGGCTGTGCGGGCCGAGCTGATCGACGACGAGCGTCACCTGCTCGACGCCGCCCTGCTGGCCGATCACGTAGGAGCCGACTCCGCCGCTTCCCGTGTGGATCGCGCCCCGCCCGCGCAGGTCGGGAAGGGCGAAGGTGCTCTGCCCGTCCCCGCCGTACGTGGTGCCGATGATGTTGAAGAGCACTTCGTTCTGGCTGATCGCGAGCAGCTGACCCTGGCAGAACGCCCAGCCCACGGGGGCGAAGTTGAAACCGAAGAGGCGGATCTCACCGACGTAGGGCTGGCTCATGGCATGTCCTGTCGCGCGTCGAGACGATTGGGGTGCGGCAGCGGAGACGGGTGCGGCGGCATCGTGTCAGCTCCTCGAGGGGAAGATGCCCTCGTACGCGATGATGAAGGTCAAGGCGAGCGACGGCGGCCGGTTCTCGTGCGGTTGGCCGCCGCCCGACGGTTGAAGCGCTTGTGGCGACATGGCACAGGCGCTGGCGGTCTTGGTCGGGCCGCCGCTGAGCTCCCCGTAGGGCGTTCCCGAGCTCGCCGGCGCCCAGTACCGACCCGTCGGGTCGGTGGAGGAGGCGGTGCTCGCCGACTGCGGCGTGTGACCGTGCGCCGGCAGCTGGCTCTCGAGCAGCGTGACTGTCTCCTCTCCTCCGTTCTCGCCGAGGTCGTAGATGGAGAGGCCTGGTCCTTGTCCGAAGCCGACGGCGTGACGGCCTTGCAGGTCGGGAAGCGCGAAGTTGGAGCGACCGTCGCCGCCGTAGGTCGTGCCCAGCAGGCTGAACAGGGCCGTGTACTGCTCGATCGCGAGCAGCTGGCCCTCACAAGTGAACCAGCCGGCAGGGGCGAAGTTCCCCGCGAAGATGGCGATCTCACCGAGGAAGGGCATTGCTCACCGGTCCTTCGCAGCTGGGGTGGATGACGCGAGCTCGCGATCGAGCAGCCGCGAGAACACTGCCTCGTACAGGAGGTGTCCGGATCGCCGCCCGATCGGGACGACGAACAGCTCGAAGCTGCCGAGCTCGTTGTGGGCGACGGGGTAGGTGCCCTGCGGGAGGATCGGCTCGCCGGGACCGGAGAACACGATGGCAAACTGCTCGACGTCCGTCGACTGTGGGCCCTCGCGATGGTCGACCAGCTCCATCTCGAGGGGCTCGGGACGATCGGGCAACGCGAAGCGGAAGATCGAGTGCAGCTGTCCCGCGAACATCCCGGAGGACAGGTTCGCCAGGTCGGTCATCTCAGGCACAGAGCGGGAAGCAGCGCGGCTGGTCGCAGCAGCCCTGCTGGCAGACGTAGCCCGGCGGGCAGGAGAAGGAGGGACCGCAGACCTGAGCGTCGGCGCAGACGATGTCCTGGGTGCAGGTGCACCCGGGCGAGCCGACGTTCTGGGTCGAGCTGCAGCTGGACCCGGCCGGACCGCACACCGGCTGGCCGTCGCAGGCGTTCGGGGAGCCGCAGTTGTTGCCGCCGCCCGTCCCGCCACCGGGCGCCGATGCGGCCGCCGCAGCGGTGTCGAAGGCGAGCACGGTGGGCGTGACCCACGCGGCGGTACCGACCGCCACGCCGCCGAGCACCTGACGGCGGGAGACCCGACGACCACGAGCTGCGCCAGGATCCCCCTCGAGGCCGTCGTCTGTCGCCAACTCGGTCCCCTTCGATCGTGCCGCACGAGCGCGTCGGCTACGACCTCGAACCACGTGCCGGCGCCGCCTCATCATCGCGCGTCTTGCGTACGTCATGCAGCGTATATTTCCTAGTGCCCGCGACCACCCGACTCCGGAGCCGGGTGATCGGGTGCTCCGGTGCACGGGGCCGGCTCGGGCCGGCGCGGGGCCGAGCTCGGGGCACTGCTGTGGTAGCACTGCGAGCGTGTCCGATGCCGGCTTCCTTTCGCGCCCCCCGGCGCGGGCCGGTGCCTCGTCGCACTTCGACGCCATCGTGTTCGACCTCGACGGGGTGATCTGCGATACCGAGCGCGTCATCCACGACATCTGGTCCGAGACGTTCGCCCGCTTCGGCTGCACCTTTACTGCCGAGGAGTGGTCGTCGGTCGTGGGGACCGACCGCGCCGAGTTCGACCCGCTCGAGGCGCTCCTTTCCCGCAGCACGGTCGCCCTGCCGGAGCGCGACGAGGTCGATCAGCTGATCGAGGCGCGCGTGGAAAGGGCGGTATGCCAGCTGGCGCCGCTTCCCGGCGTGCTGGAGTGGATCAGCGGGGCCGAGGGACTCGGCCTGTCAGTTGCCGTCGCCTCGAGCTCGCCGCGCGCGTGGGTCGAGCGCCGCCTCGAGGGCACGGGCGTCGCGGGGCGTGTGCAGGTCGTCTCCTGCCGCGACGACCGGCTGCGTGCCAAGCCCGAGCCCGACGTCTACCTCGATGCCTGCGAACGACTCGCCGTGGAGCCGGCCCGCGCCGTGGCGATCGAGGACTCGACGAACGGCATCAGCGCCGCCGTTGTGGCGGGGCTGCATTGCATCGCCGTGCGGAACGACAACGGGCATGTGCTCGATGCCAGCCAGGCCGACCTCGTGCTGGCGTCACTCGCCGCGATGGACATCGTGACGGCACTCGAACGGCTCGCGTCGAGCTGAGGCGCCGGTCCGGCAGCCGCAGCCGGTGCGACCTTGGGACCGCCGACCCTGCCACGCCCGAAGGCCGTGCCCGGCCTGCGGCCGCGACGGCGGCAGGCGGGCACGGCCCCGCTTCGGCCGTCGATCAGACGGCGAGCACGGCGAGCACGGCGAGCTTCGCGAACCTGGCGACGGCTGTGAATCAGACGGCGAACCTGGCGGCGAAGGCGACGACCCGTCCCTCGATGCGGTTGTGCGCCGAGGAGCCGTAGAAGCGGGCGTCACCGAAGTTGTAGACGTTGCCGCGCCGGCTGACGAGCCAGTAGCCGCGCCCGTCGGCTGTCGGGGCGAAGGCGGTGATCGGCGGCACGCGCCGGCCCGCCGTCGAGCCGAAGTACCCGGCGTCGCCGTAGTAGAGCACCGAGCCGCCGCGGGTCACGAGCCAGTACCCGTGGCCGTCGGTGGTCGAGGCGAACGCCACGACATGGTCGCGGGCCCCCGCCGGCGCGCCACCGAAGTACTGCGCGTCCCCGAAGGCGTAGACGGCGCCGGTGACGGTGACGACCCAGTAGCCACGACCGTCGGGGGTGACCGCGAATGCCGCGACGGGAGCGATCCTGCGGTGGGCAGGCGAGCCGTAGAAGGGCGCGTCACCGAAGTGCAGGATCTGTCCGGTACGGGTCACCAGGTAGTAGCCGCTGTCCGAAGGCGTGACGGCCATGGCGACCGTTGGACCGTGCAGGTGGAGGTGCTCGGCCGATCCGAACGATCGGGCGTCACCGTAGGCGAAGACGCCGCCGTAGGCACTGAGCAGGTAGTAGCCGAACCCGTCCGGGGTGGCCGCCATCGCCACGATCTCGGAGGGGTACTGGGTGGAGCCCTCCGTCAGCAGATGCGCCGAGCCCTGGCCGACGAGCTCGCTCGCCGAGGTGACGTACCAGTACCCCGCGCCCTGGGCGATCGTCGGGACGACCACGTCGATCACGACGGTCTGCACGGCAGGGCTCCCGCTTCCGTTGCTGGCGACGACTGTCACGGCGAAGCTGCCGTGCACCTCGGGCGCGACGGTGCCCGAGATCGTCGCCGTGCCGTTGCCCTGCGACCGGAAGCTCAGCCCCGGCGGCAGCGTGCCCGACTCGGTGAGGGTCGGCGTCGGCGTGCCCGAGCTCCTCACGGTGAGCACGCTCGACGAGCCGGCCTGCACCTGGAAGCTCGCCGGGGTGATGATGCGCGCCGCGACGGGAACGCTCACCACGAGCTGCAGTCGTTGCACGGCCGCGTTGCCGACGCCGTTGTCGGCGACGACGGTGACCGCCCAGCTCCCGTGCACGTCCGCCGGCACGGTCCCGGCGATCGTCGCCGTGCCGTTGCCCTGCACGTGGAAGGCGAGGCCGGGGGGCAACGTCCCCGACACGCTCAGCTTGGGCAGGGGCAGCCCGGTGCCTGTCACGGAGAACGAGACCGCTCGGCCGGCGAGGATGCTCACCCATGCGGGGCTGGTGATCGCCGCGGCGCGCGAGAAGCTGATCGCGAGGTGCTGCACAGCCGGGCTGCCGACGCCGTTGTCGGCGACGACGACGAGCTGGTAGCTGCTGGCGACCGCTGAGCTCGCCGTCCCGGAGATGACCGCGGTGCCGTCAGCACCGGGCACGAAGCTCAGCCCCGGCGGGAGCGCCCCGCTCTCGGACAGCCGCGGCGCCGGCGAGCCGGTGGTCGTGATCTTCACGTACGCGTACTTGCCGGCGACGAGCTGCACGTTCGAGGCGCTGGTGAACACCGGCGCGGTGCCGGAGGACTCGTCGTACAGCTCGCTCGCGCCGGTGACCCCGGAGGCGGCCTGGCCGCCGGCGACGAGGACGTCGCCGTCGTGCAGCTCCGCAACCGCGGCGTACCCCGTGGCGAGCAGCAGGCTCGCCGTCGTGCCGAACGTGCCGTGCGCCGCGTCGTACACGGCGGCCGCCGCCGTGGGCGAGCCCGTGGCGCTCGTCATCCCGCCGGCGTAGAGCACCTCACCGGAGGGCAGCGGCGCGGCGACCGCTCCGTACGAGGCGACCGGGAGCGATCCCGTGCGGGTCCAGGCGCCTGTTGCGGGGTCGTACACCTGGGCGAGGTCGGTCGGCGCGCCCGCGGTGGTCGTCTCGCCGCCGGCGACGAGGACCGCGCCGTTGGCAAGGTGGGTCACCGTCGCCTGCGCCACGGCTTGCAGGAGGTTGCCGACCGGTTGCCAGGAGTTGCTCGACGGCTGGTAGACCTCCGAGAGCGGTGAGAGCTGGCCCGAGGCGGCGCGCTCGCCGCCGGCGAGGAGCACCGCACCCCCGCCGAGGGGCGACACCTGCGCGTCCGCGACGGCGAGGGGGAGCTGCGGCCCGTTCGACCACGTCCCCGTGGCCGGGTCGAACAGCTCGACACCAGCCGTCGCCTGGGCGCTCGCCCCGGTCGCGGTGAGGCCGCCCGCGTAGAGGACGTCGCCGGATGCGGTCAGCGCGGCGCTCGCTGCGAAGGACGGGGCGGGCATGCCCGACTTGGTGAACGCCCAGGTCCCGCTGGCGGGGTCGTAGAGCACAGAGTCGCCCGTCGGCTGGACTTGGCCCCCGTTCAGCGTCAGGCCGCCGGCGAGGAGCACGTCGCCGTCGCCGAGCACCGTCGCCGTGCTCTGGCTGAGCGGCACGGGCATCGAGCCGGTCGCCCGCCAGGCTCCGCTCGCCGGGTCGTACAGCTCGGCCTCCGACAGCGGGGAGCCATTGCTGCTCTGGCCGCCGGCGACGAGCACGTCGCCGTCGCCGAGGACCGCCACCGCGGCTCGGGCACGGGGCACGCCGAGGGCGCCCGTGGACGAGAAGCGAGGGCCGGTGCCGCTCGGGGCGGCGTCCGCCGTCGCGGCCCGGCCGACGAGCATCGCACCGCCGCCGGTGATGCCGACGAGCACGGCGAGCGCTGCCGGGAGCGCCGCACGAGGTCGGCTGCGGATCGTTCTCATGGTGCTCGTGACGTCACGGGACGTGCACGTCGTCGTCTTCGACATCGGTCTCCCTCCCTCTCTGGCCGGTCGGCCCGCACTGCGCCCGGGGATCGACTCGGACCACCCAGGTGGCCTCGACCCACGCTCGGTCGAGGCCGGTCGCGAGCGCATGCGCTGCCTGCGTCCCATCGCTACCCGTGGAATGTGCGACCGGCGTGAATGTCGTTTGAGGGTGCGTGAGGCCGCGGTGAGCAGGGAGTGACGACCAGATGAGCGAGATGTGAGCCGGCCGGCGGGCAGCGTGCGCCACCGCCGGGCTGCGCCGGATGGCTGGCGAGCCCGCGAGGTCTCAGCTGGTGACCGGCCGGAAGACCATCCCCGTGCGTGGCTTGGGCTGGAAGAACGTTGTCTTCGGCGGCATGCGCCGCCCGCTGTGCGCGGTGTCGGCGATCTGCGCCACCGTCGCCGGGCGCAGCAGCACGCCGGCCTGGGCGTGCCCGCTGCTCACGGCGGCGGCGACGTGCTCCGTGCCGTGCTGGTAGCTCAGCTCGTGCGCAGGCAGCCCGGCGAGCGCGACGTCGAGGCGGCTCGAGTCGAGGTCGGCCTCGGCGGCGCGCTCGACCGCCGGCGAGGGGACGAGCAGATAGTTGCGACGGGGTGTGACGAGGCCGAGCCCGCCCTTGCGCGCCATGGCCTCCCCGAGGAAGCGCAGGTCGCCGGGAACCTCTTCGACGGCGAACCAGTGGGCCAGCTCGGCGACGAGGTCGACGTCGGGCGGGAGCCCGGCGATGAGGCGGTGGATCGGCCGCACGAAGAGCTCGTCCTCGCTCAGCTCGACGACGAGCGCGAGCACGGCGTCGTGATCGCCGCCCGCACCCCCGAGCGCGGCGCGTCGCTCGGCCTGGTAGAAGCACGCCGTCTCGTAGCGGTGGTGCCCGTCGGCGATGACCACGGGGGACCGGTCGACGATCTCGCCGATCCGGCGCAACGCCGCCGAGTCGGTGACCGGCCACAGCTCGTGCAGCACGCCGTCGTCGTCGACCGCGCTGACCGGAGCCGGCTGGCTGCCGATCGCCTCGGCGGCGGCCACGGCGAGCCCGTCGCTCAGCGAGAGGCCCCAGATCGGTGACAGGTTGGTCCCGGTGGCACGCAACAGGTCCAGCCGGTCACCCTTCGGCTTGGGCATCGTGCGCTCGTGAGGCAGCACCTGGCCGCTTCCCTCCGGGTCGAGGCCGAGCGCGCCGATCACACCTGTGGTCATCCGCTCGCCGCCCTGCTCGTCCTCGAAGCGCATCCGGTAGACGTAGAACGCCGGGGCGTCGTCTCGCAGCAGCACGCCCTCGGACTGCCAGGCGTCGAGCAAGACGGCCGCGTGACGGTAGCGGTCGAGGCTGGTCGCCTCGTCGGGCACGGGCAGCTCGACGTGGATCGAGTTGTACGGGCTGCGAGCAGCGAGCTGCTCGCGCTCTGCGGCGTCCACGACGTCGTAGGGCGGTGCGATCACTTCCGCCGCCGGCGCGGCCGAGGCGTCGTAGCGGAGTCCGGCGAAGGGGGCGAAGGCGGCCATGGTCAAAGCGTGTCACATCGTCGCGACGGTGACGGTTCGCCCTGGTCGGCGCCCCGGCGTGGCCGCGCGGCGCGAGCCGGCAGAATGGCGCCGTGACGCTCCGGGGCGCGGCGGTGCTCGTCGATCTCGACGGCGTGATCTGGCGCGGCGACGACGAGATCCCCGGCGGCGCGGAGGGGGTGGGGGAGCTGCGCCGTGCCGGGGCGCGCGTCGCCTTCTTCACGAACAACTCGTTCTCCGCGGTCGACCGACAGGTGGCCAAGCTCGCCAGGATGGGCATCGACGTCGAGCCGGGCGATGTGCTCACGTCCTCGCAGGCCGCGGCGCAGCTGGTCGCCCGCGGGGACGCCGTCCTCGCCTTCGGGGGGCCGGGACTGTTCGAGTCGCTCGGGGCATGCGGCGCCGAGATCCTCGATCCCGGCTCGCTCGTCGATCCCGGTCCTCCTCCAGACGCCGGCATCGACGCCGGCGCCGGGGCCGACCTCGGACCGCTCCTCGCCCGCCTGGCGCAGGGACCGCCGACGTCGGTCGCCTGCGTCGTGATGGGAATCGATCCGGCGCTCGACTACCGGCGTCTCGCCCTGGCGGCCGCGGCGGTGCGCAACGGGGCACGATTCGTCGCCACGAACACCGACGCCACGTTCCCGACGCCGCACGGCGTCGTTCCCGGGGCGGGGGCGGGAGTGGCTGCGGTCGCGGTTGCGTCGGGTGTGTCGCCAGTCGTCGCCGGCAAGCCGCACGAGCCGGCGGCCCGCCTGGCTCGGTCGCGCCTGGGGGAGGTGGCGATCGTCATCGGCGACCGGCCGGACACCGACGGCGCCTTCGCCGAGCGCCTCGGCGCCCGCTTCGCCCTCGTGCTCAGCGGGGTGACCCCTGCCGGCCACGGCGCGCTCGACCCGCCGCCGGCGATCGAGGCGGCGGACCTGCGTGAGCTCGCGGCGCGCCTCGTGGACGACGCGGCGCCGCGGCGACGACGAGGGGCCTGAGCAGTAGGGTTTTTCCGTGGCTGACGACGATCTGTGGGGACTTCTCGAGTCGGGCGTGCGCGCCGGGCGCGAGCGCGCCGAGCAGTTGCTGCGCGGTCTGGTGCGCGACGGCGAGCTCGGGCGCGAGCGTGCTGACGACCTGCGCGAGCGCGCCGACGACCTGCGCGAGCGCGGCGAGGACCTCGTCGAGGAGCTTCTCGCCCGCGGGCGGCGCGGCGGTGACGCGATGCGCGAGATGATCCGCGCCGAGGTGCGCAAGGAGATCGACGCCTTCGCCGCCCGCCAGGTCGAGGAGTTGCGCCGGCAGGTGCGCCGGGAGGTCGAGTCGTTCACCAACGAGCGACGTCGCGAGCTGGCCGACCTCATCTCCCGGGCCGGGGCGCTCGTCGGCGATCTGCGGACGCGCCGTGCAGGCCCGGTGCCGGGAACTCCGGCGTTGCCGCCTGCGCCGGTTGCGGTAACCGCCGAGCTCGAGCCGGGCGAGCCGTCCGCTGCCGGACTCGAGACGCAGGCCGAGGAGCCACTCGACGTGGCGGGTGCGGAGCCGCCGAGGGCCGTGTCGGGCAGGGCGGTCGCCAAGAAGGCGGCCGGTGCCAAGAAGGCGGCTGCTGGGAAGGGCGCTTCGGAGCGGGCGCACGCCGGCACGGCGGGGGACGCCGGTACGCCGCCGAAGAAGAGCGCCGCCAAGAAGACCGCCGCCAAGCAGAGCGCCGCGAAGAAGAGCGCCGCCAAGAAGACCGCCGCCAAGCAGACCGCCGCCAAGAAGCGCGCGGCCAAGCAGAGCTCCGCCGAGAAGGGCGCCGAGCCACCGCAGCGGTAGCACGAGCCGGGCTCGTCGCTGCGGGATCGAGCCGACCGGTCGGACCGGTCACCTCCGGCGGTATCCCCCTCGGCGCCCTCGTAGGTGCGCAAGGATGGCGACATGGACAGTCGCCGCCCGGCGCGCGTCGCGCTCGTCGTGCACGCGCGGCGCGACGGCGGTGGAGAGCTCGCCGCACGGGCACGCGCCTGGTGGGAGGAGCACGGCTACGAGGTCGTCGAGTTCGGCGAGCTGGAGGGCCGCTCGCCCGAGGAGCTGCCGCCGGGGGGCGTGCGCTTCGCCGTGAGCCTGGGCGGGGACGGGACGCTGTTGCGCACCGTCCAGCTCGTCCTCGAGCAACGTGTGCCCATCCTCGGGGTGAACCTCGGGCACCTCGGCTACCTCACCCAGGTCGAGCCGGAGGCGATGGAGTCGGCCTTCGAGCACCTCGTCGCCGGCGACTACGAGCGCGACGAACGGATGACCATCGAGGTGCTCACCGGGCACGCCGAGGACGTCCCCTCCGGACGCCCGGCATCGGTCGGCAACCTGCGCCGGCTGGTGGGCCTCAACGAGGCGAGCTTGGAGAAGACCGCTCCCGGTCACACCATTCGCTTCGCTGTCGAGATCTCCGGCAGGCCGTTCCTCACCTACGCCGCCGACGGCCTGCTCGTCTCCACCCCCACCGGGTCGACCGCCTACAACCTGTCGCTGCGCGGCCCGGTGCTCTCGCCGCAGCTGCGCGCCCTCGTCGTCACGCCGATCTCGCCGCACATGCTCTTCGACCGCTCGCTCGTGCTCGCTGCCGACCAGTCGGTCCGGTTGCAGGTGCTCGACGGCCGGCCCGCGCTGCTCGTCGTCGACGGCGGCCCCGTCGTCCCCCTCGGCGGCAACGACGCCGTCCTCGTCACCGCCGACGCCGTGCCGGTGCCGATCGTGCGCATCGGCAACCACCACTTCCACGACGTGCTGCGCAGCAAGTTCAACCTGACTGACCGATAGGAAGGCGGGGCGCGTGCTGGCCGAGCTGCGCGTGCAGCAGCTGGGGGTGATCGACGAGCTGCGGCTCGACCTCGGGCCTGGACTCACCGTGCTCACCGGCGAGACCGGGGCCGGCAAGACGCTCGTCGTGGAAGCGCTCGAGCTGCTGCTCGGTGGCCGCGCCGATGCCGCCATGGTGCGTGCGGGGGCCGAGGAGGCGATGGTCGAGGGCCGCTTCGTCGACGGCGAGGACGAGGTCGTGCTCGCCCGGGCGGTGCCGCGCGCCGGACGGGGCAAGTCGTACCTCGACGGGAGGATGGCGCCGCTCGGGGCGCTCGCCGAGGCCGGCGCCGACCTCGTCGACCTCTACGGCCAGCACGCCCACCAGTCGCTCCTGCGCCCCGCTGCGCAACGCGCCGCCCTCGATCGCTTCGCCGGCGTCCAGCTCACGTCGGTGCGTGAGCTGCGCAGGCGGGCCGGCGAGCTCGCCGAGCGGTTGGCCGCGCTCGGCGGCGACGACCGCGAGCGCGCCCGCGAGCTCGACGTGCTCTCCTTCCAGATCGAGGAGATCCGCGCCGCGGCGATCGAGGACCCCGCCGAGGAGGAGCGTCTCGCCGCCGAGGAGTCCGTGCTCGCGTCCGCGGCGGCACTGCGCGCTGCGGCAGAGACCGCGCGCGCCGCGCTCGACGAGAGCGACCCGGGAGCGATCGACCTCGTCGCGGTGGCAGCGGACGCGCTCGAGGGGCACGAGGCGCTTCGCGAGCTCGCGCTCAGGTTGCGCAGCGCGCAGTCCGAGCTCGCCGAGTGCGCGAGCGACCTGCGACGGGCGGCGGAACGCTTCGAGGAGGATCCGCAGCGCCTCGCCGCGGTACAGGAGCGACGCGCGCTGTTGCGCTCGCTGCGGCGCAAGTACGGCGAGACCATCGCCGACGTCATGGCGTTCTCCGCCGAGGCTTCGGCGCGGGCCGACGAGCTGCGCTCGACCGACGAGCTGCGCGTCCGCGTCGCCGCCGAGCGCGAGGCGCTGCTCGGCGAGCTCGCAGCCGCCGAGAAGGCGGTCGGCGACACCCGGCGCGCCGCCGCAGCGCGGCTGGCGCAGGCCGTCGAGGCGCGCCTGCGCACCCTGGCGCTCGAGCGGGCACGGGTGGAGGTCGCCGTGCCCGCGCAGGGGATCGGCGACGAGGTCGAGCTGTTGCTCGCCGCCAACGAGGGCGAGCCGGCACTGCCGCTGGCCAAGGTGGCCTCGGGCGGGGAGCTGGCACGGGCGATGCTCGCCTTGCGCCTGGTGCTCACCGCCGGGCCCCCGACGCTCGTCTTCGACGAGGTCGACGCCGGCATCGGTGGCATGGCCGCCCTCGCCGTCGGTGAGGCGCTCGCCGAGCTCGGCGCCGAGCACCAGGTGCTCGTCGTGACCCACCTCGCCCAGGTGGCCGCCCGGGCGGACCGGCACCTCGCCGTCGCCAAGCAGGTCGACGGGGGTCGTACCCGCGCCGTCGTGCGAGCCGTCGAGGGCGAGCAGCGGGTCGCCGAGCTGTCGCGGATGCTCTCGGGGCATCCGGACAGCGTGGCGGCGCGGCGGCACGCCGAGGAGCTGCTCGGCGCGGGGCCTCGCCGCCTGGTCCGGTGAGTGGGGGGCGTCGGCGGAACGCCGGCCGGAGGCGACGAAACAGCCTCCGGCCGGCGTCCCGCCACCGCTTCCATCCTCCCGCCGGCGGCCGACCCCGCCGGCCGCACCGCGCACACACAGCTTCTGTACGCGGCCAGAAACTGTACGTGGTTGTACGTGGGTGTACAGACGTGACCGTACAATCTGTGGGGTGACGACGATGAGCGTGAGCGAGGCGCGGGCGGCGCTGCCGGAGCTGGTCGATCGGGTGCTCGCGGGGGAGGAGGTGACGCTCACACGGCACGGCACGCCGGTCGCCGTCGTGGTGCGGCCGGACGCCCTGCGAGCTCGTCGTGTCGATCAGGTGCGTGCCGCAGCCGAGCGGGTCCACGACGCCCTCCGGCGTGGCGCCGGTGCTCGCCTCGCCGGCCGCCCACGTCTCGGCTCGCAACGCGCCGACGAGCTCGTCGCCGACGTACGGGCCGGCCGCAGCGGCTGCTGAGACTGCCCGGGAGCGAACGTCGCATGGACGCGTTCGACGCGGATGTCCTGATCTACGCCGCCGTGGCGAACCACGAGCTCGGGCGCCGAGTTCGTCGGCTTTCCCCCACGACCCGGTCGTCGGATCCGGTGACGTGGCGGGGGTGGGGTCGGTATTGCTGATCCCCGAGCTGCTGATCAAGCCGTTGCGCGAGGAGGCATCCGAGGAGCTCGACGAGCTGGGCGCCCTGCTCGCACGGCTCGAGCTCCGGCCGCTCGACGAGGCCACCGCGGAGCTGTCCACGGCGCTCGGGGCCCGGTACGGGCTTCGCAGCGCGGACGCGGTCCATCTGGCGACCGCGGTCGTCGCCGGAGCCGACCGGTTCCTCACGAACAACAGATCCGACTTCGCCAAGTCGATCGCCGAGATCGACGTCACCTATCCGGACGAGCTGCCGGACCCTGCGGAACCACGGGGCGACTGACCCTGCTGCTCCGGTCCAGGTCAGGGCTGGTCCGCCGGACGCGGCGCCGTTGCTTGTAGCGCAGCACGCCGGCCGGGTACGTGCCGCCGTAGCAGAAATACGTCACGTGACGTAGGCAATACTGGCTGTCAGATGGCAACCTACATGAAACGACCGTGGGGAGGAGGGGCGACTCGATGCGTGACGGGGCGCTCTCCTCACGGGTTTCGCGGCGCGCGGCGCTCAAGGGCGCAGCGGCCGGAGCGGCGGGAGTGTGGGTCGCCCCAGTTGTCGAGTCCTTCACCCAGGGGGCTGCCGCGGCGTCTGCGCCACCGGCCGTGGGATGCACGGCCACCGTGACGCTTCCGGCGCACATCCGCGGATCCGCGTCGCCCGCTGCGATGAACGACCGGATCCCTCCTCGAGTCGACACCACGATCAGCGTGACGGTCGCCGGCCTCAAGCCGGGCGATCCGCCGGTCATCCTGTCGATCGTCGGTGCCGCCGGTCAAGGCACCGTGACCATCGACGGCAACCCGACCGAGAACCTGACCGCGAATCAGACCTTCATGCCGAACCTCAGGGGAGTGACCCAGACAGACGCCGGCGTCGGTCCGCGGCTCGTCCTCGTCGCCACCCAGCGGGGCGCGACCTGTGCCATGACCCCGCCCTTCGCCGTCTCGTCGATCCCGTTGAACTACGTCGAGACGTTCAACCGCCTCGTCACCGGCACCAGCCGCGGCATCGTCGTCAACGACAACTGGTCGTCGGACAGCGGGATGATCGCAGATCTCGATCAATGCGACATCTCGGAGGAAGTGCAGCCGATCAGCGGGAGCGGCCCGTTCGGTGTCGGTCCCTCGCAGACCTCGGGCTACCTGCCTGGCAATTCGCCGGGGACCGATACGCACAGCACTCCGGTCGGCATCCTCACCCAAGCAGGCACGCGCGTCGTGAACCAGACGTGCAAGTTCCGCGACAAGCGATCGAATTCGAACGACATTCCCATGACGAACTCCGGCTACACGATCACCCGCACCGTCACGATGAAGGCCGGGGGTGGCTTCCAGATCACGACGAGCAAAGTCGGCGCCGGTGTCACCGCCAACGGCATCACGTCCAACGCAGGCGCGACCAATCCGGCGGCTGGCATCACGAGGACTCAGGACGTGTAGATGGCTACCCTCGACGACATCCTCGCGGCCTACCAAGCGTGGCCGGACAAGGGAGCGACCAACGGCGACGGCGAGCGCGTCACCGTGCTCACGCTGCCCGGCGAGGTGATCGTCGCGGGCACGCCGGTCGACATCTACCACGTGTACGAAGCGACGACGAGCGGGCTCACCGTGTATGTGATGGGGCCGAAGCCGGTCTACGGCGAGTCGGTGGACGGTTCGCCGACTACCCCGGCTGGCCCCCCGGGCGAGGAGCTCGCGCCCGCGCTCTACGACGGCACGACCGTAGCCAGCCCAGGTGTCGACGCCAACTACGACGTGACGACCTACACCTTCGCCACGGGGTCTCACACGGTGACTTGGGATCCCGTGTCGGGCCTCGACTCGAACACGCTCACGATCACGGTCTGAACGCATCGTCGAGCGGCCGGCAAGCCGGTCGCTGGCGACGCCAGCTGTCGGAGCGTCGCAGCGGGCGGCCGCACACGGCGCGTCGCCGCAGGTCACGTTCGATCCGCCGGACGCGGCGCCGTTGCTTGTAGCGTGGCTTGGGCGGACGACCGATCAGGTTCCGGGGCGGGGGCACGGAGCCGGGTACGCCACCTGGGAGCTAGACGGAGGACAGCGTGGCGAAGTTCGTGTTCGTGACCGGCGGTGTGGCGAGCTCGCTCGGCAAGGGCCTCACGGCCTCCTCGCTCGGACGGCTGCTCAAGGCTCGTGGCATGCGCGTCACGATGTGCAAGCTCGACCCGTACATCAACTTCGACCCCGGGACGATGAACCCCTTCGAGCACGGGGAGGTCTTCGTCACCGAGGACGGCGGCGAGACCGACCTCGATCTCGGGCACTACGAGCGTTTCGTCGACGAGAACCTGCACCGCAGCTCGAACGCGACCACGGGGCAGATCTACTCCTCGGTGATCCAGAAGGAGCGCCGGGGGGACTACCTCGGCAGGACCGTCCAGGTCATCCCGCACATCACCGACGAGATCAAGGACCGGGTGCTCCGCCTGGCCCAGGACGACGTGGACGTGGTGATCACCGAGGTCGGCGGGACGGTCGGCGACATCGAGATCGTCCCCTTCCTCGAGGCGATCCGCCAGTTCCGCCGCGACGTCGGGCGGCAGAACGTCTGTTACGTGCACCTCACCCTCGTGCCCTACCTCGCCCCCTCCGGCGAGCAGAAGACCAAGCCCACCCAGCACTCGGTCACCGAGCTGCGCAGCCGGGGCATCCAGCCCGACGTGATCGTCTGTCGCAGCGACCAGCCCATCTCCGAGGCGCTGAAGCGCAAGATCTCGCTCCTCTGCGACGTCCCGGTGGAGGCCGTCGTCTCGGCGGTCGACGCCGAGAGCATCTACGAGATCCCGCTCCTCTTGCACAAGGAGGGGATGGACGAGATCGTCTGCCGCACGCTCGGCCTGGACGAGGCCCCGATCGACCTCTCCGGATGGGAGCGCTTCGTCGGGCGCATCCACTCGGCGATGGACAGCGTGCAGATCGGGATCATCGGCAAGTACATCACCCTGCCCGACGCCTACCTCTCGGTGAGCGAGGCGTTGCGCCATGCCGGGTTCCAGGCCGGGGTGCGGGTGGAGATCAACTGGGTCGACGCCGAGGGCGTCACCGGCATGCTCGCCGAGGAGCGTCTCGGCCACCTCGACGGGATCGTCATCCCCGGCGGGTTCGGCGAGCGCGGCGTGGAGGGCAAGATCGCCGCAGCCGGCTATGCCCGCGAGCACGAGCTGCCCTGCCTGGGGATCTGCCTCGGCTTGCAGGCGATGGTCGTCGAGTACGCCCGTTGCGTCGCCGGGATGGACGACGCCAACTCGACCGAGTTCGACAGGCGCACCCCCTTCCCGGTGATCGCCCTGCTCGACGAGCAGATCGACGTCGTGGACATGGGCGGGACGATGCGCCTCGGCTCCTATGTCGCGTTGCTCAAGCCGGGGTCGCGCGTCGCCGATCTGTACGGCACGACGACGGTCACCGAGCGCCACCGCCACCGCTACGAGGTCAACCCGCGGCTGCGCCAGCGCCTCGAGGAGGCCGGCCTCGAGTGCACCGGGACGTCGCCCGACGGTCTGCTCGTCGAGTTCGTCGAGCTGTCCGGGCATCCCTTCTTCGTCGGCACGCAGGCACATCCGGAGTTCAAGAGCCGGCCCGAGCGCCCGCACCCGCTGTTCTCGGGTCTCGTGGAGGCGGCGATCCGCCGCGCTCGGGCGCGCAACCCGCGCCTGATCGAGCCCGAGCCCGTCGGGAACGGCAGCGTGTTCGCCTACAGCGAGGCCGCGCCGTTCGGCGGCCCTGCCCGCGCCGCGGGCGCCGCGCCGCTCGCCGGCGGGGTCGATGGCGCCGGCTGAGCGGGGGGGCTTTCGCCGAGTCGGTGAGCGCCTGCGCTACGACGCCCATTTCTTCCGCGTCGTCACGGGCACCTTCGTCGATCCGCTCGGGTTCACCTTCGAGCGGGAGATGATCCGTCACCCCGGAGCGGTCTGCGTCGTGCCGCTCGAGGACGACGGCCGGCACATCCTGTGCGTGCGCCAGTACCGCGCCGCGATCGACGCGGAGGTGCTCGAGCTGCCGGCGGGAAAGCGCGACGTGCCGGGCGAGGACCCCGAGGTGTGCGCCCGGCGGGAGCTCGTCGAGGAGGTCGGCCGCGAGGCGGCGAGCTGGACCGAGCTCGGGCGGTTCTACAACTCGGTCGGCTTCAGCGACGAGCAGACCTTCTGCTTCCTCGCCGAGGGGCTCACGACGACCGAGCGCGAGGCGCACGGCGTCGAGGAGCAGCACATGACGATCGAGCGGATCGAGCTCGACGCGTGTCGCGCCGATGGTCGCCGCCGGGGAGATCGTCGACGCCAAGACGATCGTCGGCTGCCTGCTCGCCATCCGGGTGCTCGCCGAGCGCGCCAGCTGAGCGGCGGGCCGGAGCGGCCGTGCGCGGTCGGCTCGCTCGGCAGCGTGCTGCGTCGGTGCGACGGGAGCCTCGGCCGGCGACGCCGACGAGCGTACGCTGGTGAGGCGATGAGAACGGTCTTCCTCGGCGAGCGCCCGGTCGAGGTCGACGAGCTGATCGAGCGTCGTCGTCGACTCGGCCTCGACCTCTACGACGAGGTGTGGGAAGGGGCGTACCACGTGGCGCCTGCGGCCAGTGCTCGTCACGCCCGGTTGGATCAGCTCGTGGCCGAGGTCCTCGGTCCGCTTGCCCGTGCGGCCGGTCTCGTCGGCTCCGGGCCGTTCAACCTCGGGGTCCTCGACGACTTCCGGGTGCCGGACCGCGGCCTGCACCGTGGGGTGCCCGAAGGGGTGTGGCTGCCGACGGCCGCGCTCGTCGTCGAGATCCTCTCGCCCGACGACGAGACCTTCGAGAAGTTCGCCTTCTACGCCGCTCATGGCGTCGACGAAGTCATGGTTCTCGATCCCGACTCCGAGCGGGTCCGGCTGTTCGCGCTGGATGGAGCCGCATACGAGGAGCGGGAAGCGAGCTCGCTGCTCGGTGTGGCCGCGGCCGAGCTCGCCGCGAGCATCGCGTGGCCGGACTGAGGCGCCTCCCGGGCGCAGGCGGCGGGCCGGCCCGGCGGCCGTGAGCGGTCGGGCACCGCTCTCCGCCGACGCCGAGGAGTTCCTCGCCTACCTCGCCGTCGAGCGTGGCCGTGCGGCGAGCTCGGTCGCCGCCTACCGGCGTGACCTGGCCACCTACGAGGAGTTCCTCTCGGCGCGCAAGCTCAGTCTCGAGCAGGTCACCGCCCCGGTGGTCCAGGACTACCTCGCCGTGCTCGCCGCCTCCGGGCTGAAGGCGTCGTCGCGGGCTCGCGCCCTCGTCGCGGTGCGCGGGCTGCACGGCTTCTGCCACGACGAGCGCGGGGCACCGACCGATCCGACGCTCGACGTCGCCCGGCCGAGGGTCCCGGCGGGCCTGCCCAAGGCGCTCGGCGAGGACGAGGTGCAGTCGCTCCTCGCCGCGGTGCGCGGCGAGGAACCGGTCGCCCGGCGTGACCGGGCGATCCTCGAGCTGTTGTACGCGTCCGGGTTGCGCATCTCCGAGCTGGCCGGGCTCTCGACGGGCGACGTCGACCTCGACGCGATGGTGCTGCGCGCCTTCGGCAAGGGCTCCAAGGAGCGCATGGTGCCCTTCGGGCGCCACGCCGCGGCGGCGCTGTCGGGCTGGCTCGGGCCGGCCGGTCGCCAGGCTGTCCTCGCGGTGCGGCCGGCAATGGCTCGCGCCGACGCCGACGCGCTGTTCGTCTCCGTCCGCGGCCGGCGGATGAGCCGCCAGGCGGTGTGGGAGGTCGTGCACCGCCACGCCGTCGCCGCCGGACTGGGCCACAAGGTCACGCCGCACGTGCTGCGGCACAGCTTCGCCACGCACCTGCTCGACCACGGCGCGGACGTGCGTGTCGTGCAGGAGCTGCTCGGGCACGCCTCGATCACCACGACCCAGCTCTACACCAAGGTCTCCCAGGAGCGGCTGCAAGCCGCCTACCAGCAGGCCCACCCCCGTGCCCGGCGCGCCGCCGGCTCGGGAGGCGAGCGGACAGGCGAACAGGCCGGCAGGAGGTCGTCAGGCGACGCCCAGGCAAACTTTTCGTGAACGACCGAGCGCGGCGAAGTAAGTAGGCTCGGGATCGTGACGAACGAAGCCCCCACCATGGACTACCGGGCGCTGCTCGAGAGCGAGCGCGACTCGCTGGCGAACCAGCTCGCGGAGCTGGGCTTCGACGCGACGGGCGCCGGCCGGATGTCGTACGACTCCAACTTCGCCGACTCGAGCCAGGTCACGGCTGAGCGTGGCGAGGTCGAGGTGCTGGTCGGAGAGCTGCGCTCCGCCCTCGGCGAGGTCGAGCGCGCCCTGCGGAAGCTGGCGGACGGCACCTACGGCACCTGCGAGCGTTGCGGCCAGCCGATCAACCCGGCGCGCCTCGAGGCGATGCCGGCGGTGAAATTCTGCATCGCCTGCGCCTCCAAGAACCGCTGAGCGGAGCCGCTCGCGCCTGACGGGCCGCAGCCCGCGCCTGCCGGTAAGGTCGGGGCGCCATGAGCCTCCAGCGCGAAGCGCGCGTCCGTCGCTTCCACCAGTACGGGCCGTGGGTGCTCGGCGGGGGGGCGATCCTCGCCCTCATCGGCTACGAGGCGTCGCGCCATCACGTGCTGACGCGCTTCGACGTCATCTACTTCTGCTGCCTCATCCCCACGATCATCCTCCACGAGATCTCGCACGGCGTGGTCGCGTACTGGTGCGGCGACGACACGGCCAAGCGGGCCGGGCGGCTGTCGCTCAACCCGTTGCGCCACATCGACCCGCTCGGCACGATCTTGCTGCCGATCTTGCTGATCCTCACCGTGCACCAGGCCTTCGGCTGGGCCAAGCCGGTGCCGGTCAACGTCAGCAAGCTCCGCCACCCCCGCAACCAAGCCGTGCTCGTCGGCCTTGCCGGCCCGGTGTCGAACATCATCCTCGCCCTCGCCGCCGGCTTCGCCTTCAGGGCCGTGGCCAACATCGGGCTGCTCAGCCCGAACATCGACTCCTGGCCGGTCGGCGTCGAGCTCCTCTTCATCTTCGGCGAGGTCAACGTGATCATCGCCGCGTTCAACCTGATCCCGATCCCGCCGCTCGACGGTTCCGCGGTCCTCGAACGCCTACTGCCGCGCAGCCTGCTCCCCGGCTACTACCGGCTGCGGCAGCTGTCGATGGTCTTCGTCCTCATCCTCGTCTTCGTCGCTCCCGGCGCCCTCACGGTGATCTTCGACCACGCCCTCAACTGGTGGGGCGACATCGTGCTGTGAGACCGCGTGCTATGAAGCGTGCTGCCATGACCGATCACCACCTGGAGCAGGCGCGATGACCGGCGACGCGGCCACCGGAGCCGAGAACGGTGCACCGGCGGCAGCGCCGGCCGCAGCGGCGGCCACCGGACCGGCCGAGGTGCCGCCGCCCCCGCAGGAACACGCTGCGACCGTTGCGTTGGCCGCGGCTGGCCTGAATGCCTGCACGACGGCGCACCGCCAGCTCTTGCAACGCCTCGGCGGCCTCGACGAGACGACGGCGCGGCGCCCGAGCCTGCTTCCGGGGTGGACCGTCGCGCACGTCGTCACCCACCTCGCCCGCAATGCCGAGGGCATCTCCCGCTGGATCGACGGCGCCCTCGCCGGCGTGACGGTCGCCCGCTACCCGGGCGGGCGCGAGCAGCGCGACTACGACATCGCCGTCGGCGCAGGTCGGCCGGCGCCCGAGCTGCTCGACGACCTGTGGCGGAGCTGCGCCCACCTCGAGCAGGTGTGGGCGCGCGCCGCCCTCGCCGGCTGGCCCGACGTCGACCCGCCGGCTGCCGACGCGCCGTGGCCGACTGCCGAGTCCCCTTGGCGGCGCCTCGTCGAGGTGGAGATCCACCACGCCGATCTCGGGCTCGGTTACCACGCTGGCGAGTGGAGCGACGCGCTAGTCGACTGGATGCTCCCCGTGCGACTGCAGCGGCTGGACAGCCAGATCACCGACCCGGCGCAGCGACGCCGCCTGCTCACCTGGCTCGTCGGTCGAGCCGACGAGCCGGGGGTCGGGCGCATCGGCGGATTCTGAGCCTCAGATCCGGGCCGCTCGTGCCGCCGGTACGGGCATCCGATCGCTCGTGACGAGCCCCCTGACCAAGCTGCACGCCGAGGACGGATCGCCGACGGCGAGGTGGTAGCCGTCGACCTGCCGGCAGAGCTCGGCGCACGCTTCGAAGAGCACCTCCGGACGCTCGACGAGGTTGAAGCTGTTGGCGACCAGGCGCTGCATCACCTCGGACCGGCGCAGCGGGCGGATCTCCGACGTCCGGGTTCGGGCCCGCTCGGGGAAGAGGACGAGGCGCGGCGAGCAGGACGCGGCCACAGCCCCCCGCCGAATGGCCCCGGCGCCGAGCGGTCCACGCGTCGGGGAGACGTGGGCGATCTCGGCTGGGAGGCGGGGGCGCAGACCGAGCAGGTCGAGCGACGCCGCATCGAGCGAGAGCGCCTTGGGGTAGGCGACCAGGCGCATCGAAGCCGGGTCGAGCGCGCCGATCTCGTCGGAGAGGTAGGAGCAGCCCGCATCCGAGTCCACGAGTGCTGCGGCCAGCGTCGACTTCCCCGAGCCCGACGGCGCCGGGATGAGCACTCCGTCGTCGGCGTAGCAGACCGCGGCGGCATGGAAGAGCAGCAGATCGCCGCCGTGATGGAGTGCCCCCTGGTTGACGAACCAGCAGAGCATGTCGAGGACTTCGCTCGTGATCAGGTCCTTCGCCCCGATCCGGCCGTCGGCGACGATCGTGTGCAGGCCGTTTGCCTCGAGCAGCACGGCGATGCGGTGCTCCGGCCGGGCGGCGGCCGGAAGGTCGGCGAGGACGAGTCGCGCCGCATCAGCCAGTCGCGCGTCTTCGACCACGATCTCCACCCGGAATCCGAGGGCCGCGACCGCCATCCTCAGACAGCCCGAGACCGGTCGGGATGCGTCGAGATCCTCGGCCCCCGCGGCGCGCCAGTCCGGGAGCTCGTACCAGGATGACGCAGCGCAGCATCGCGGCTCGGTCACGGGCGAAGCGTACCGGTGACGGTGCTCACCCGACGTGGTCGCGTCGCCACGATTTGCATCGTTGTGTGCAAATTCACGCCCGGAGCCGCGACTCGTACGGCGAGCCTCTGCAGGCGCTCACTAGGATCTTTGGTGCAAACGGCGTACCGCCAGGCTGGCCCCGTCAAGTAGTGTCGCAGTGTTCGGGTGGTGCGCGCGCGGACGATCACTCAAGGGACGTGCTTGGTGGACGATTCGGTGGACGAGGTCGGCGGCGGCGAGTACGTGGTGAGTCGCCGAGCGCTCCTGGTGGGCGGCGCGGCTGCGGCGACTGCCGCCATCTGGGTCCCGCCGATCGTCGAGTCCTTCGTCCAGCCGGCCGCTGCGGGGTCCTCTCAGCCGCACAACTCGTGCACGGAGCCATGCAACGGCTCCGGCTTCTCCGTCGTCTCGTTCTTGATCCTCCAACCGAGCAACCCGTCCCAGCCCTCGGCGGGCGGGACGGCGTTCTTCGTCTCCTATCCCAACCTGAACAGCTTGGGCGTCGCGACGCCGGTGTGCGGGAAGAACAACCTGCCCGGGGGCGGGTCGGGCAACGGCTCGTGCGGCGTGGTGTTCAATCCGCCGGCCGGCTACGTCGCCTCGACCGCCTGCCCGCCGGACCTGAGCGCCAGCCTCGACAACGTGGGCGCTGCGCCCCACCGACAGGCCTTGGAGCTGACGCTGACGGGCGCGGCCCCCCTTCCGACCTACTTGATCGCCGACTGGCAGATCCACCAGGGTCAGTGCTGCGTCCAGCTGTCAAAAACCTCGGGCAAGAACAGCTGCGGCGGTTCCTACCCGTGCGCGCCGGGGTACTTGCAGCTCATCACCGCGACACAGCCGGCGATCGTCTACGCCCCCGGCAACGACGCGAGCTGTCGGCGCGAACACCTGCTACAGCACAACCACGACGACCACTCAGCCGGCCCCCAGCAGCACCACGACGTCCTCCTCGAGCACGACTACGACGAGCAGCCCGACGACGACGACGAGTTCCTCGACGACCACGAGCGCGCCGCCGACGACAGCTGCTCCCACGACGAGCAGGCCCACGACGAGTGCCCCGCCGACGACAGCTGCTCCCACGACGAGCAGGCCCACGACGAGTGCCCCGCCGACGACAGCTGCTCCCACGACGAGCAGGCCCACGACGAGTGCCCCGCCGACGACAGCTGCTCCCACGACGAGCAGGCCCACGACGAGTGCCCCGCCGACGACAGCTGCTCCCACGACGAGCACGATCGCCCCGACGACGACGTCCAACCCGCTGCCGAGCACGACCACCACGACCTCACCGCGCTGGCACGGGAAGTAGGCGGTCGGCTCAGGCCCCCGGCGGCAACAGGCCCATGGCGTCACGTGCGCGTTCGAGCGTGACCGAGGCGATCGAGCGCGCCTTATCGGCCCCCTTGGCGAGCGCCGCCGCGACCTCTCCCGGGTCGCCCAACAGCTCGGCGTAGCGCCGGCGGAAGGGCGCCAGCTCCTCGACGAGCGCGTCGGTGACTGCCTGCTTCAGCTCCCCGGCACCGTCGAAGCGTCCGGCGAGCTCCTCGGGGTCGCCGCCGGTGACGGCGGCGAGCAGGTCGAGCAGGTTGGCGACACCGGGGCGGTGCTCTGGGTCGTAGGTGATCACCCTGTCGGTGTCGGTGACCGCCCGCCGCACCTTCTGGCCGATCACCTCCGGCGGATCGGTGATGAGCACGGTGCCGAGCGGCGTCCCGGTCGACTTGGACATCTTCTTGGTGGGCTCCTGCAGGTCCATCACCCGCGCCGCGTTGGCCGGCACCGCTGCCTGCGGCAGGACGAAGGTCTCGCCGTAGCGGTGGTTGAAACGCTGGGCGAGGTTGCGGGTGAGCTCGAGGTGCTGGCGCTGGTCGTCGCCGACGGGGACGAGGTCGGCGTCGTAGAGCAGGATGTCCGCCGCTTGCAGGACGGGGTAGGTGAGCAGGCCGGCCCGAACCGAGTCCTGCCCGTGGGACTTGTCCTTGAACTGCACCATGCGCCGCAGCTCGCCGTAGGAGGCCGTGCACTCGAGCAGCCACGACAGTCCCGTGTGCTCGGGGACGTGGCCCTGCACGAAGAGGGTGCAGCGCTGCGGGTCGAGCCCCGCCGCGAGCAGGCTGGTCGCCATCGTGAGGGTGTTGCGGCGCAGCTCGTCGGGGGCGATGTCCAAGGTGAGCGCATGCAGGTCGACGACGCAGTAGAAGGCGTCGTGGTCGTCCTGGGCGGCGACCCACTGGCGCACCGCGCCGAACCAGTTGCCGATGTGCATATCACCGGAGGGCTGGATCCCCGAGAGCACGCGCGCCATCGATCGATGCTACCGGGCGGCTAGGCGGGCTCCCGGATCCACCGTTCGTGAGGAGCGGACGGGTAGCGTTCCCGGAATGGCCTACGAGGTCCACCTCGACGTCTTCGACGGACCGTTCGAGCTGCTCTTGCAGCTGATCTCCGCGCAGCAGGTGGACCTCTACGAGGTCTCGCTCACCGCGATCGTCGACGGCTACCTGGCCGAGGTGGCGCGCATGGAGCACATCGATCTCGACTCCTCCACGCAGTTCCTGCTCATCGCTTCGACGCTCGTCGAGCTCAAGTGCCGGCGCCTGCTGCCGGGCCCCGACGACATCGATCTCGACGAGGACCTCTCGCTGCTCGAGGCCCGGGACTACCTGCTGGCGAGGCTGCTCGAGTGCCGCACGTTCGCCGGCGCGGCGACGGCGCTGGTGGACCTGGAGCAGCTCGCCTCGTGCTCGGTCGCTCGCCGTTGCGGTCCCGACGAGCGGTTCGATGGCTGCGCGCCGGACCTGCTCGCCGGGGTGTGGCCCCACGACCTCGCTGCAGCCGCACGGCGTGCCCTCACTCCTCGGCCGCCCGCTCCCGTGCTCGAGACCTCGCACGTCATCGACGACGAGGTGAGTGTTGCCAGCGCCATCGATGACGTGGTGGAGCGGGTGCGCGGCGACAGCTGGGTGACCTTCCGCGCCATCGCCGACCGGCGAGCCTCGACGGCCTACACCGTCGCCTGCTTCCTCGCCGTGCTCGAGCTGTACAAGCAGGCCCTCGTCGAGATCGACCAGCTCACGACCTTCGACGAGCTTCGGGTGCGCTGGACCGGCGGGGAGGACGAGACGGTCGTGCCGCTCGAGGACGACTACGACTCGCTGGTGCCCGCTACCCGCGCCGGGCTGGCCCGATGAACGACGAAAGCGACGCCGAGCCGTACGCCGAGAGGGCCGACCAGCGCTACGCCGAGGCGGGGGATGGGGGGAGCGACGAGGCGGCCGCTCCTCCGCCCCCGACGCTTGCCGCCGCCGTCGAGGCGGTGCTCGTCGTCGCCGTCGACCCGGTGAGCCCCGGGCTGCTCGCCGAGTTGCTCGAGCTGCGCGTCGACCAGGTCGAGGGGCTCTGCGCGGCGCTGGCCCGCGACTACGAGGCGAACGGGCGTGGCTTCGAGCTCGCCAGGGTCGCCGGCGGTTACCGGTTGCAGAGCCGCCCGGAGCTTCGCAGCTATGTCGAGCGCTTCATTCTCGACGACCAGCCGCAGCGGCTCTCGCCAGCCGCCCTCGAGACACTGGCGATCGTCGCCTACAAGCAACCTGTCTCCCGCTCGCAGATCGCAGCGATCCGCGGCGTCAACGTCGACGGGGTGATGCGCCTGCTGTGCCAGCGCGGCTACGTCGAGGCGGTGGGCCGCGACGACGGACCCGGCCAGGCGGTGCTCTTCGGCACGACTCGGGAGTTCCTCGAGCGGCTCGGACTCGACCGGATCGAGGACCTGCCGGCGCTCGAGCAGTTCGTCCCCGACGCGGGGACGATCGAGGTCCTCGAGCACGTGCTCCGGGCGGGCCCGGGTTGACCACGCCGCCCCGCGGCGAGGTCTCGGGCCGGCGTGGCAGCGGAGCAGGCGCAACCGAGGCAGCCGGCGGCGAGCCCGACGCCGGCGAACGGCTGCAGAAGGTGCTCGCTCGGGCGGGCTTCGGCTCGAGGCGTACCTGCGACGAGCTGATCGAAGCTGGGCGCGGTCGCGGTGAACGGCGAGCGTGCCGAGCTCGGGCGCCGGGTCGCGGTCGGCGCGCGATCGCGTCGAGGTCGACGGGCGCCCGGTCGGCGTCCTCCCCGGCCTCGTCCACTACGTGCTCAACAAGCCCGCTGGCTACCTCACCACGGCGAGCGACCCGCGGGGTCGGCCGACGGTGCTCGAGCTGCTGCCGGCCGAGCCACGCGTGTTCCCCGTCGGGCGGCTCGACCTCGACACCGAGGGGCTGCTCGTCTGCACCAACGACGGCGAGCTGGCGCAGCTGCTGGCCCATCCGAGCCACGGGGTGGAGAAGGAGTACCTGGCCGAGGTGGTCGGCGATCCGTCGCCGCAGGCGATCCGCCGGCTGCGCGAGGGCGTCGAGATCGGCGACGGCCCGACCGCGCCGGCGCGGGTGGCGCGGCGAGGACCGGGGGTGCTGCGCATCGTCATCCACGAGGGCCGCAACCGTCAGGTGCGCCGGATGTGCGAGGCCGTGGGGTACCCGGTGCGGCGCCTCGTGCGCACCCGCATCGGGCCGCTCAGCGACGCCCGCCTGGCGCCCGGCGAGTGGCGGGCGCTGAGCGTCGGCGAGGTGCGCGCCCTCTCGGCGGCGGCTGGCTCTGCCTCGACTGCGCGTCGGAAGGCGACGCGTCGCACGGGTGAACGCCGGACGAGCCCGGCAACGGGGCGCCGGCCCGGAAAGTAGGGTGGTGGCGATGGCGGCCGTGGTGAGGGGCATTCGCGGCGCCACGACCCTCGACGAGGACAGCGTCGAACAGGTCTACAAGCGCGTGCAGGCGCTGGTCGGCGAGATGCTCAGCCGCAACGGGATCGGCCCGGACGACGTCATCTCGATGATCTTCACTGCTACCGACGACGTCACGTCCGCCTTCCCGGCAACCGCGGCGCGCGCCATGGGCCTCGACGAGGTGCCGCTGCTCGGGGCGCGGGAGATGGCCGTCCCCGGCGATCCACCCCGCTGCGTCCGGGTCCTCGCTCACGTCTACACCGAGCGCAGCCGCGCCGAGCTCTCCCACGTCTACCTCGAGGGAGCGGCCGGCCTGCGCCCCGACCTGGCATCCTGAGCACCGTGCCCGCCCACCAGGCGCGCACGGTGAGCGCCCGCCAAGTTCGCCTCGCAACGGGCGGCGGCCCCGGCAGGGCGCAGGTCGTCGGGCTCGGCCTGATCGGCTCATCGCTCGGCCTCGCGTTGCGCGGCGCGGGCTGGCAGGTGAGCGGGGAGGACCGCGATCCGGCTCGCGCGGCGCGCGCCCTCGAGCTCGGCGCAGTCGACCGGCTCGGCCGCGACGCCGAGGCGGACGTCGCTGTCGTGGCCACACCGGTCTCGACCATCGCCGAGGTCGCCCGAGAGCTGCTGGCGGCCGGCAGCGACGGACTGGTGGTGACCGACGTCGGCGGCGTGAAGGGGCCGGTGGTCGCTGCCGTCGACCATCCACGTTTCGTGGGCGGTCACCCGATGGCCGGGTCGGAGCAGGAAGGTCCCGACGGGGCGGACGCCGATCTGTTCAATGGCGCCACGTGGGTGCTCACCCCGACAGCGGCGACCGAGCAGGCTGCCTACTCGTTCGTCCGCTCGCTCGTGGCCTCGCTCGGCGCCGAGGTCGTGGCCCTCGAGCCCGAGCGCCACGATGCCCTCGTCGCCATCGTCAGCCACGTCCCCCACCTGGCCGCGGCGACGCTGATGGCCCTCGCTGCCGACGCCTCGGTGGAGCAGGGAGCGCTGCTGCGACTGGCGGCGGGGGGGTTCCGGGACATGACCCGCGTCGCGGCGGGCAGCCCGGCGATCTGGCCCGACGTCTATCGCGACAACGCCCATGCCGTGCTCGGCGTGCTCGACGACCTGCTCGAGCGCATCGGCTCGGCGCGCCGGATCGTTGCCGAGGGGAGCTGGGACGAGCTGGTGGCGCTGCTCGAGCACGCTCGCCACGCCCGGCGCAACCTGCCGCCCGCGCATCGCCGTCCCGGAGCAGCTCGCCGAGCTACGCGTGCTCGTCGCCGACCGGGCCGGCGTGCTCGCCGAGGTGACGACACTGCTCGGGGGTCTCGGCGTGAACGTCGCCGACCTCGAGATCGCCCACTCGGCAGAGGGGGAGCGCGGTGTGCTCGTGCTCGCCGTCGACGCCGGCGAGGCCGACAAGGCGCGCGCCGCCCTCGCCGAGCACGGCTACCGCAGCGCGCTGCGCCGCCTGTCGTGAACGGGCGCCTGTCGTGAACGCCGACCTGCACGGCGGCGTCGCCACCTTCGCCGGCGGCCGACCGCTGCGCGGTCGTGCCGTCGTCCCGGGCGACAAATCGATCTCGCACCGTGCCCTGATCTTCGCCGCGCTGGCCGAGGGACGCTCGGTGCTGCGCGGGCTCTCGACCGGGGACGACGTGGCGGCGACGGCAGCGGCGCTGAGCCGCCTCGGCGCCGGGCTCGATCGCCTGCCCGACGGGGTGGTCGCCGTCACGGGCGGCCACGAGCGCCTCGCCGAGGCGGAGACGCCGCTCGACCTGGCGAACAGCGGAACGGGCATGCGCTTGCTGACCGGGGTGGCGGCGAGCTTGCCGTTCCTCACGCTGCTCATCGGCGACGAGTCGCTGCGCCGGCGCCCGATGGAGCGCGTGGTGACGCCACTGCGGGCGATGGGCGCTCGAGTGGACGGACGCGCCGATGGGCGGCTTGCCCCGCTCGTGGTACGCGGCGGCGGGCTCACCGGCATCGACTACCGACCCCCGGTGGCGAGCGCCCAGGTAAAGGGGGCGGTGCTGCTCGCCGGCATCGCTGCCTACGGCACGACGGTGGTGCGCGAGGCGGTTCCGACGCGTCGTCACACCGAGGAGCTGCTCGAGCTGGCAGGGGCCTCGGCCGAGGTCGAGGACGGACCGAACGGGTACGTCGTCGCGGTCCGCCGTTCCTCGCTGTCGCCCTTCGCGCTCGAGGTACCCGGTGATCCCTCGCAGGCTGCGTTCCCGATCGTCGCCGGCTGCATCGTCCCCGACAGCGACGTGCTCGTCGAGAACGTCTACCTCGGCCCGGGTCGGGCCGGATTCCTCGCCGTGCTCGAGCGAATGGGCGCCGAGGTGGAGCTCCGCCGCCGCAACGCGACGACCGGCGACGTGCACGCTCGCCACGGCAAGCTGATCGCGACGCGCGTCGAGGGTCGTGAGGTCCCCGACCTGATCGACGAGATCCCGGTGCTCGCCGTGGCGGCGGCTTGCGCCGAAGGCACGACCGTGTTCGCCGACGCCGGGGAGCTGCGGACCAAGGAGAGCGACCGCATCGCCACGATGGCGAGCGAGCTCGCCAAGCTGGGCGTCGAGGTCGAGGAGCTGCCCGACGGGCTGGCGGTGCACGGCGCCGGCCCGGATGCGCTGAGCTCGGTCGGCAGGCGAGCGGGCCCGGCCGTCACCCCGGTCGCCTCCCACGGTGACCACCGCGTGGCGATGGCGCTGGCGATCGCCGGCCTCGCCGGAGGTGGGGCCGGGGTCGAGGTCTCCGGCTTCGACGCCGTGGCGACGAGCTGGCCGGGCTTCACCTCGATGGTCGCCGAGCTGGCGGACCGACCCGCTCGATGAGCGCCGGTGCCACGCGGCGACGCCCGCTCGTCGCCATCGACGGGCCGGGTGGCGCCGGGAAGTCGACGGTGTCGAGAGCGCTCGCCCACCGCCTCGGTGTGCCGAGGCTCGACACGGGAGCGATGTACCGGGCCGTCACCTGGCAGGCGCTGCGGTCCGGGGTCGCTCCCGAGGACGCCGAGGCGACGGCGGCGATCGCCGAGTCGACCGACATCGCATTCGAGGAGCCCGAGCGCGTGCTCGCCGATGGCGAGGACGTCACCACGGCGATCCGCACGCCCGAGGTCGACGCAGCGGTCTCCGCGGTCGCTGCCAACCCTGCGGTGCGCCAGGCGCTGGTCAAGCGCCAGCAGGCCTGGATCGCCGGTCACGACGGCGCCGTGGTCGAAGGTCGCGACATCGGCGCGGTCGTCGTCGCCACAAGCCGACCTCAAGGTGTACTTGACGGCAAGCTCGCGTGAGCGGGCCGAGCGGCGAGCCAACCAGCACGCCGGGGAGGCCGACGCCGTCGCGGCGGCGATGGCGCGGCGGGACAGCCTCGACTCCTCGCGAGCGGCGTCGCCGCTCGGCGTGGCGCCCGGTGCCGTCGTGGTCGACTCGACCGGGCGCAGCGTGGACGACGTCGTCGAGCAGCTGCTCGGCCTGCTCGACCCCGCACCGGCGCCGCCAGGCGCCGCCGACGCGCCGGCAAGAGCGGCAGGGATGGTCGCCGGCCGGCCGATCGGCCGCTTCGAGCTGTGGTTCTACGCCGCCTGTCGCGTGGTGGTCGTCGCCTTCGGGCGGCTGTTCTACCCGGGACCTGTGATCGGTGCCGAGCACCTGCCGCGCTCGGGCGCTTACATCCTCGCGCCCGTCCACCGCTCCAACCTGGACTGGCTCGTCGTCGCCCGGCTGACGAGGCGGCGCCTGCGCTACCTCGTCAAGGATCAGATCTGGAGGGTGCGGCCGGTCGGCCGGCTGATCGAGCTACTCGGCGCTTTTCCCGTTCGCCGCGGGGCTGCGGATCGTGAGGCGCTTTCTACGGCGCTCTCCGTTCTCGCCGGGGGCGAGCCGCTCGTGCTTTTCCCGGAAGGCACTCGGCGGTCCGGACCGCGCGTCGAGGACGTTCGTGACGGTGCTGCCTACCTGGCGCTTCGCGCCGGCGTGCCGATCGTGCCGGTGGGCATCGCTGGGACGGAGGAGGCGATGCCGCGCGGGGCGTTCCTGCCGCGCCCGGCGCGCGTCGCGCTCGGTGGTCGGAGCGCCGATCCGCCCCGAGGCCGCAGCCTCGAGGAACGGGGCCAGCGATCCCCACCCGCCTTCACGCGCCACGCACGTGCCGCGCGCCGCGCTCAAGGCAACGACCGAGGCGCTCACCGAGGCGCTGCAAGCGAACATCGACGCCGCCACGCGCCTTCGCGCCGACGGGCGGCTACGGTCTCCCGCTGCAACGTGACGGGGCGAACGACGCTCCGCGGCAGGGGGCATCGAATCGGACCGGCGAGAGCCCTGAGCTCGAAGCCGTGACATCGCTCGGCGCCGTGACGGCGACGGGGAAGGCGGACGTGTGCGAGTGCTCGTGACGGGCGGTTCGGGCTTCATCGGTCGAAACCTCGTCAACCAGCTGCTCGCGCACGACCACGACGTCTCCGTCGTCGACCTCGTGCCCTTCCCCGGCGAGGTCCCCTGTGTCGTCGGCGACCTGCGTGATCCCGAGGTCGTCGCTCAGGCCGTCGGCGAGGGCGTGGACGGGGTCATCCACCTCGCCGCGCTCACCTCGGTGCTCAAGTCGATCAACGAGCCCGACGCCGTCTACCGCACCAACGTGCTGGCCACCGAGCTGCTGCTCGAGCGCTGCCGGGAGGTCGGCGTTCCGCGCTTCGTGCTCGCCTCGACCAACGCCGTCGTCGGCGACGTCGGGACGTCGCTCATCAACGAGGACACGCCGCTGCATCCGCTCACGCCCTACGGGGCGACGAAGGCGGCGGGGGAGATGCTGCTCGCGGCGTATGCGGCGAGCTACGGGCTCTCGGCGGTGTCGCTGCGCTTCACCAACGTCTACGGCGTGGGCATGCAGGCCAAGGACAGCATCGTCGCCCGGATGATGCGCGCCGCGCTCGAACGGGGGCACCATCGCGATCTACGGCGACGGCACCCAGGTGCGCGACTACGTGTACGTCAGCGACGCCGCAGCGGCGCTCGAGCGGGCGCTCGGCCTGCCGATCGGGCGCTTCGTCGTGCTCACCATCGGAGCGGGTGAGTCGCTGTCGGTGAACGAGATCTTCCAGATGGTGCTCGAGGTGACCGGCCGCGAGATCGGCAAGCAGCACGTCGATCCGAAGCCGGGGGAGATGCCGGCGGTCATCGTCAACGTGGCCAAAGCGAAGGCGACCGGGTTCGCCCCGCGCTACGACGTGCGCTCGGGCCTCGTCGCGACGTGGGAGGACTTCCTGGCGAAGAGCTGACCGGCCTGGCGCCCTGCCGATTCTGTGGTCACGGCGCCACCGCTCCGGTTGGCCCGGTCGAACCGGCGGGATCCGTGGTCGTCGTGGTCGCGGTGGTCGTCGTCGAGCCGGCACCGGTTGCGCCCGTGGCGCCTGTTGCCCCGGTCGAGCCGGCCGCCGAGGTGGTCGTCGTGCTCGACGTCGAGGTCGAGGTCGACGTGGAGGTGGAGGTCGCGACGGTCGTCGTGACCGTCGACGAAGTCGTGGCGATGCTCGAGCTCGTTCCTTCGGTGGACGTCGTGGTGCTGCTCGAGGTCCCCCCGGCCGTCGACGTGGTCACCGCTGTCGACCCTCCAGCTGGCGAGGAGGTTGCTGTTGGTGAGCCGCTGGAGTGCGACGCCGTGGTCGTCGTCGTGGGGGATCCTGTCCCACCGGCGCCCCCGCTTGTCGGCAGCGTTGTCGTCGTAGCGGGGTGTCGTCTGGTCTTCGACTTGGTGACGCGGTGTGCCGATTGGCGCCGCACCTTCCTGAGCGTCCGCTCGCCGGAGCCGCTCCCGAGGGTCGTAGTGGTGGCTCGGGAGTGCCTGGCCGTCGAGCTCGGCACCGGCTGGGTCGTGGCGGTCGAGGACGACTTCGGTCTGGACGACTTCGGTCTGGACGACTTCGGTGCCGACGACTTCGGTGCCGACGACTTCGGTGCCGACGTCTTCGGTGCCGACGTCTTCGGTGCCGACGTGTTCGGAGCCGACGTCTTCGGAGCGGACGCCTTCGGTGCGGACGTGTTCGGTGCGGACGTCGAGCCGGTCGTGCCGGCCGTCGTGACGCTGCTCGCTGTGCCACGTCGCCGCACTGTCGACGAGGTCGGTGTGTCGACGCGGCCGGCGCGGCGGGTGACGGCGTGGCCTTCGCGGCTGACCGAAGGGTGATGCGAGCTCGACTCAGTGACCTTCCCAGTCGGCACGGTCGTCGAAGACGTCCGTGTGCCACCAAAGGCGACGGTTGTCGACGAGCCATCCCGTGCGATCGGATCATGCGGCCGGTGACCATCGCCTGAGCTGATGACACGGCGAGAGCCGGATCCGCGGCCCAAGTTGTGGCTGCGATGGGGGAATGTCGACGAGGTCGCACCAGGCACGGTGATCTCGCTCGTCGTCACGTTGCTTCCCGCCACCTCGATGGTGGTGGTCACTTCGGTCGTCACCTGCGCCGATCCGCGCCGGGGCCTCGCGGGGGTCGGGACCGCGCGCCGTGCTCGCGCTTGGCGATGGCGATGAGGGACAACCGCCGGCTTCGCGGGTGGCAGCGTCGGCAGCGCGGGAAGCGTCGCGGTAGTCGAGACCCCCGACGCAGCAGAGGGATACGAGCCGGGTGGAATGGCCGGCGGATCCACTGCAGTGGTCGGGGCCGAAGCGATCGGCGCACCCGCGGGTGGAGCGCCCTTGGACGACGTGAACATCACTGCAGCCACTACGACGACGACCACGACCGCGGCACCGAGTCCGGCAAGGTTCGTCGCACTGAGGTAACGCCGTGGTCGGGGGTAGCGCGGACGCTGTCCACGAACGAAGCGAATGGTGTCACGGACGAGCCGCACTCACGAAGAGTAGTCGATCTGGCTCAGCCGCCACTAGCAGAGAGACGGCATGAAGTGCGTTTTCAACACATGTGTGCCCGGCAGACCGGCAAATCTGCGTCACTTCTCCACGTCGGTGCTCGGTCGATCACCAGGATTGCCGGGAGCGGCGCGTCTTGACTACGATCTAGCCAGTGGACGCGCGACGGCTGGCGGCAGTGATCATCGCAGTGATCGGCATCTTGGCCGTGATCGCGGGGATCGTGTACATGCTCGTTCCAGCGGAATCGCTGCCGTCGTTCTTCCCCGGCCACATCGTCGGTGCCCACGCGAAGCACTCGACGCGTGGCGCCGCGGCTCTTGTCTTCGGCGTTGTGCTCGTTGGGATCGGCGTCGCAGTGGGATATCGCCGGCGCAGCCTGTACCCGCACTGATCCCGCGACTCGAAGACGGTTCTCCCAGCTCTCGAGCTTCTCGCTCGCCCGTCGTAGTCCAGTTCCCCCGTCCCTCGAGGGCCTCGAACCTCTCATCCGGGAGCCGTTCCGGCTCGAAACTGGCGCATCTGTGTCAGTTGGGATCTGCCACTGTTGTGAAGTCGCTGATATGGATAGGCTCTTGCAACGATGACGCGGCCGATGATATGAGCTTGTAACGCGATTGCTCGGCAGGTGCAAACAGGCTGAACAATCAAGCAGAATGACCGAGATTCTCTCATTCTTTTATCACAACTCGCATGCTACCTTGACTCACCGTGAACACTCGACCTCGCAGTGTGAGAAATCGCTCTCGGGTGCGGTCCCTCGACACGGCCGCCGTGCGATTCGCGCGTCTTCGTCGATGTTTGCGATTAGCGCTCCGCCCGGCGATCGCGATCATTCCGATTGCCGGGCTCATCACTGCGACGAGCGAGACACTTGCATCGGTCACCCCTTCAACGGGATCGACGTTTGATTTCGCGAGCGGCACCGACGGATGGACGACGTTCGGTCCGGTCCAGCCCGATCTCACAAGCAGCATCGCGTATCAGGGGCAGCGAGCCCTCGTTCTTGGACTGACCGGATCGGGAGTGGCCGGGGTGGGCTCCCCGACCAATCCTCAAGGATACGCGCCGGGCACGCTCATCGAGTGCCACCTCGACGTCCTACACAACAACGGTGCTTCTCTCGAGAGCTACGTCGCCTCGAGTAGCTCGCGCACGGCGGTCGGCTCTTGGTTCACCCTGTCGCCTGGCCGGTGGTACACGATCGCCTGGCGCGTTCCGGCGCGCGGCGGCCAAGCCGTCTCATTCGGGATCGAGCTCGACAGCCCGACTGCAACGGACGGCACGGTTGCGCTTGCCGACGTTGTGACGACAGGTCCCCCGGCTGCGGCTCCCGTGGCGACCGAGGCGTCGTCTGGCTCGACTACTACCGTCATGACCAGCGCGACCACCGCCGCGCCGACGACCACCGCCGCGCCGACCACCACCGCCGCGCCGACCACCACCGCCGCGCCGACCACCACCGCCGCGCCGACCACCACCGCCGCGCCGACCACCACCGCCGCGCCGACCACCACCGCCGCGCCGACCACCACCGCCGCGCCGACCACCACCGCCGCGCCGACCACCACCGCCGCGCCGACCACCACCGCCGCGCCGACCACCACCGCCGCGCCGACCACCACCGCCGCGCCGACCACCACCGCCGCGCCGACCACCACCGCCGCGCCGACCACCACCGCCGCGCCGACGACCACCGCCGCGCCGACCACCACCGCCGCGCCGACCACCACCGCCGCGCCGACCACCACCGCCGCGCCGACGACCACCGCCGCGGAGGCGGTACCCGCTTCGATCAACGACAGCTGCTCATCCGACGTGACCAGCCAGCTCAATGCCTTCTTCGCTAGTGTGCCGCCCGACACCGATGTCGAGATGCCGACCGACGGTTGCTATCTCGTTTCGAACTCGAGCGCCTCCACGCTGCTGATCGGACACACGGAGGGCGTGACGGTCGATGGGAACGGCGCGACGCTGGAGCAAACGACGTACACGAAAACGGGCTGTGCCGCCCCGGTGCAACCCGTCCTATCGGTGGAAGCGAACTCTGACCTCACGATCAACGATCTGACCATCGACGGTCCTGACCGCTCCAGTGGGAGTTGCTACGAAGGGGACTACGGCATCATGGTCGGATCTGCGCCTGTCGGCAATCGAAATGTCACGTTCAATGGCGTGGAGATTGAGGGATCCGACGGGGATGGGTTGGCGGTGTACCCGGCTGGCGGCCTCAACGAGGGAATCAACACGGGCATCACCTTCGAGAATGGATCGCTCTACGCGATCGGCTATCATGGGATAACGCTTGAGGGAGTTAATGGCTTCACCTTCACGCACAACCACGTCTCGCTCGTGGGCAACTTTATGGACCTAGAGGACGACGCGGCTTGCGAGACTGAATGTTATGACGCGAGTGGTAACCCGGTGGGAGCTGGTGAGTGGAACGTTTCCGTCACAAGTAACTCTTTCACTGAGGGGGTCGGCGGCAACTGGATCGAGTCTGGTCAGGCTTGCGTTCCAGCTAAGAACTGGTCGTTCGTCGGTAATACCATGGACGCCTCTGTGCCTCTTACCGGGTTCTTCTTCGGGGCTTGCGGCTCGACGGATCCCAACGTTGGGTTGACTATATCCGACAACACTTCGTTAGCGGCCAGTGGCGGCGCATGGGGAGGCGGCATTGGCAATGCGCCTACATCAGCCATGCTAACTCTTCGTGATTACAGAGATGTAACCGTATCAGGTAATACGCTGAGCGCGGATGATGGGACGCCCAGTTACTATCCGAACACAATAGCGGTTCCGGTCGTCGGACTCTGTGATGTATCCACTGCATCGATAACGAACAACACATTGAACAATGCCTGGGCTCCGTGGATTACCGGTGGGTACGATTCCAGCGGAGCATCAAGCACTTGCCCCCCGGGAACTACGAACACAAGTATCACATCGTGCGGCGACACTTACTGGCTGACTGCGCCGGTCAACGGCGCGGCTACTGACGTCAAACACGACGAGAGTTGTGCCGCAAGCTAGCCGTGATTCTTCACGCCACTGCGTGAGCTGAGCAGGCCTGAACCGCGAAAATGCCCTCCTGGTGCGGAAGACTGAGGTTGCTAAAGCGGCCGCGAGGGAATAACTAACGCGTAACTACAGGCCTGGGAGCCCTCGGCCCGGGGCCGATCGTGTAGTTCCACTCGGGATGGAAGTGATGCCCAGTGAGCGGCACCGCGGCGAGCTCGGCGTCGCTCACCTTGACCTTGGTCGGGTAGTAGCCGGGGTCGAGCTCGGCGTGGACCTTGAGGCCGGTGCGGGTGGTCGTACCGGCGATCAGGTTGACGACGACCTCGTGGCTGACGAGGGGCTGGCCACGCCAGTTGCTCGTGATCGCCGAGAACAGGCGGTGCTCGATCTTGTTCCACTTCGAGGTGCCTGGCGGGAAGTGACAGACCGTGACGGTGAGACCGCTTTGCTTGGCGAGCGCTCCAAGCCCGGTCTTCCAGGCCCGCACCCGGTAGCCGTTCGAGCCTCCGGCATCGGCGGTGATCATGAGGCGCTTGGCCTTCGGGTAAGCGCTCGATCCAACCTTGTCCCACCAGCGCGAGATCGTCGAGGTGGCGAACTCGGCGGTGTCGTGGTCGTCGCCGACGACGACGAAGCCCTCGTTGGCGGCGAGGTCCAAGATCCCGTAGGGGATCACCTTGCCGAGCTCGTCGTCGGGGAAGTCGTGCACCTCGACACGGGTCGGTGTGCCCTTCGGGCGCCACTGCGAGCCGGCGTTCTTTAGGTTGCCGATCGTTTCCTTTTTCTTCGTGTCGACGCTGATCACGGGCTGGCGTAGCGAGAGATGGGCGGTCACCTGGGCGTTGATGAAGCCGAACTGGGCATCGCGATCGGGGTGCTGGGCGCCCTCGTTGGTCTTCGAGTTGGCCTGCAAGCTGTAGTCGAGGTAGTGCAGTAGCTGGGCGACGGTCCAAGCGCTCACCTGGTGGCCCTCGGCACAGAGCTCGTCGGCCAAGGTGCGCGTCGACTTCACCGTCCAGCGCAGCCGGCACATCGGATCGCCCCGCGAGTCCGGCTCCACCAGCGCGTCGAGGGCGACGAGCAGGTCGGGATCGTGCTCGAGCAGCGCCTTTCGTCCACCGCCCGGCCGGCGCACCCGCTCGGATGGCTCGAGGCCAGCATCGACCTCGGCGACGGCTGCGGTCACGGTCTTGCGGCTCATCCCCGCAAGCGTGGCTACCTGGGCGACACCGCCGCGACCGAGGGCTCGCGCCGTCACACCCGCTAGCGCCCGGCGCTGGCGCTCGTCGAGTACCGGGCGCAGCTTCACGAACAGCTCCCGGATGCCGGCCTCGCCCAGCTGCACGCCACCAGGCTAGCCGACGACCCCTCGATCGCGTAGGTTATTCACTCGCGGCTGCTAAGGCCAACGTCGTCCGAACCGGGAGGGCATCTCCGAGATGAACGCTACCAGCGCGCGCCGCGTCGTGGTGGAAGCCGGCGGGAGCGGTGTCGTCTCCCACGTCGGGCTCCATGGGCTCTGCTCGTTCGCCGACCGCCTCGGGCTCGGCGAGGCGCTGTCGGCAGCCATCCCGCCACGCGGCGAGCGCGCCCCGCTGCACGATCGCGGCAAGGTGCTCGTGCACGCCGCGGCGATGGTCGCCGGAGGCGGGGAGGCCTGCAGCGACATCGAGTTCCTGCGCGCCGAGCCGGACCTGTTCGGATGGGTGCCGTCAGACTCGACGGTGTGGCGCACCTTCCACGAGGTCACGCCGTCGATCCTCGATGACCTGCGAACAGCTCTCGCCTCCATCCGCGCCAAGGTCTGGCGCCGCAGCTCGGCGACCACGGGCACGGCCCCGGTCGTACTCGACATCGATTCGAGCCTGGTCGAGATCCACACCGACTCAAAGCCCGGCACGGGAGCCACCTACAAGGGCGGCTGGGGGTTCCACCCGATGCTCTGCTTCGCCGACGCCACCGGCGAGGCGCTCGCCGCACGGCTGCGCCCGGGAAACGCCGGTGCCAACGACGCAGCAGACCACCTCGCCGTGCTCGACGAGGCGATCGCCCAGCTCCCCGAGGAGATCGCCGTCGGCCACCGGGCCGGTGAGGAGGCGTCGCTCGTGGCACGTGAGATCGTCGTGCGCGCCGACTCGGCCGGCTGTAGCGGGGCCTTTGTCGCCGGCTGTCGAGCCCGCAACGTCGGCTTTTCGGTCGTGGCGCGCTCGAACGCGAAGATCTACGAGGCGATCTTCTCCACCCTCGGCTTCGAGGAGTGCTGGCATCCCGCCATCTTCCAGGACGGCGAGGTGCGTGACGACGCGCACGTGCTCGAGCTCACCGAGCTCGTGGACCTCTCGTCCTTTCCGCAAGGGACGCGCCTCATCGTGCGTCGCGAGCCGCTGCACCCCGGCGCCCAGCAGAGCCTGTTCGACTCGCTTCAGTACCGCTACTGGGGCTTCTACACCGATCAAGACGGCGATCCCGTCCTCCTCGACGCCTTCATGCGTGCCCACGCGCACGTCGAGGACGACATCGCCCGGCTGAAGGAGTCCGGCCTTTGCCGTTTCCCGTTCTCCTCGATTGCGGCCAACCGCGTCTGGCTGTTCCTTCTCGCCATGGCCGCCGACCTGCTCAGATGGTTCCAGCTGCTCTGTCTCAGCGGACCGCTCGCCCTCGCCCGCCCGAAGCTGCTGCGCTGGGCGCTGCTGCACGCACCGGGACGGCTCGTCCGCTCGGCGCGGCGACAGATCGTGCGGATCCTCGATCACTGGCCGGCTGCTCGAGCGCTCCTGGACGCCTACGAGGCGATCGCGGGCATCACCTGAAGCGCCCGGCGTGCGGCGATGGTGGCGCGGGCTTGTCCACTCGCGCCATATCTGCTCGAAGCCGGGCGTGGTGACGCCCCATGCCGGTCTGAGCGAACCCTCCGCGACGCCAATGGCCGCGGAGGGGGCCTTTGGGCGCACGAGAATCGCCAGCGCACTCGCCGCAGCATTCTCGTGAACGATTACGGCTAGCATCGGTCAAACGCGCGGGACGCGTGGTCGAGTGCGATTGTCTTAACCCCGACCGTTCGTGTCGCTCCGTGATCTGAGCAGCGCAAAGACGCGAAAGCGCCCTCGGCATCTCGCAGATGGACGCTACCAGCACCGCCCGCGTGAGGGTGGAAGCCGGCGGCAGCGGCGTAGTCGCCCACGTCGGACTGCACGCCCTCGGTGCCTTGCCGACCGCCTCGCCCTCGCCGAATCGCTCTCGTCCCGGATCCCGGTGCGCTCCGAGCGCGCCCCGCGACATGACCGTGGCAAGGTGCTTGTCCAGATGGCGCTGTCCATCGCGGGCGGTGGCGAGAGCTGTGCTGACATCGACCATCTCCGGCCCCGCCCCGAGCTGTTCGGCAACGTCGCCTCGGACTCGACGTTTCACCGCATGATCAGCGCGATCACGCCCGAGGTGCGCGCCGAGGTCTGGAGCCGCTCGGCGGTGACGAACGGCGCGGCCTCGTGCTTGACATCGACCCCACCGTCGTCGAGATCCGAGCGCCTCGCCGAACGCGGCATAGGTGCAGCTCGTGCTGCTGGCGGCCGATCGCGTGCGATGGTTCCAGCTCATCTGCTGTCCCAGGCTACTGGAGCTCGGCACGGCCGAAGTCGCTGCGCTGGGGGGTCTTGCACGCGCCGGGGCGCCTCGTGCAGTCTGCTCGCCGACGCGTCGTGCGCATCATCGAGGGCTGGCCCGCCGCGGCGGCGATCCTCGAGGCCTACCGCCACATCGAGCTCTTCGGCTGAGCCCCCGAGGACTCGGTGCAGCGGCCGACGATCGACCGACCGCGCCGCTGGACCCCGCCGACGCCCTCGGCCTCGCGCCTCGAGCTGAGAATGACAACTCGCAGCGGCTCGGGCGCCCCGAATGGTCGCGCCGAGTCGATCTCAATCGGTCAGGCCGCGTCACCCGATCTCTCATGAGCGATCGGGGTTAAGCCACGCGGTCGCCACGTCGCCGTTCGGGTTAGCGGCGGGAAGCTGCCCGAGCAGCTTCTTGCGGCCGTGGTCCTCGAGGCGTTCGTCGGCCTTGGCAAGCAGGCGCCGGCAGCGATACAGCGAAATCGTACGAGGTGAAAGGGATCAGCGACGGGTAGCCCTTAGCAGCATCGCGGACAGCACCGAGCTGTAGGGGCCGGAGAGGTCGACGAGACCGACAAGCTGCACGGGCAGGGCTCGATAGGAGCGAACCGACACGCCGAGTAGCCATGCGCTTCGAGGCGAGCAAGGAATGGTTCGCCAACGCGACGAGTTCGCCGTCGCCGGACAGACGATGGTCGTTCTACGCCATAACCGCTAGAGCCATGCTCCTGTTCGTCAGTCTGCTGCGCGTCGCGTCCGAAATGGTGGACCTTCCGCGTCAGGCGTGAGGGCGACGCTCGGGGCGGGTTAGCCAACCAGCCCTGGCGGGCTCGTCCGAACACTGCAGGTGCAGCGCGTCGGTGAGCCGGCTGCGAGAGAACCGCATGCCCGGCTCGAGGGGGGAGCTGGAGAAGGAGCGAGGATGACCCATCGGGCGTGGAACTTTTCGGGAGCGGCCCCCGGTGAGCGCTACGCGGCCACCACGTCCTTCTGATCGTAGCTTGGCGGTGTGACAGCGCCCAAGACGTGCCGGTCGAGCGCCTCGCGCAGCGCCGGCAGATGCATGAACCCGTTGACCCGGCGGAACTGCTTGCCGGCCTCGATCATGCCTGCTGCGCACCAGCGCATCGCCATCTGGCCGTTCTTCCAGTTCTTCACGTTGCTCGAGTGATCGCGGGCGATCTCGATCATCGACTCGATGCAGTTCGTCGAGCGAAGTGTTCTGGCAAGTGTTGGCGGGACGCCGAGGCGGCCGATGGTGAGCGTCTCGGCGAGTCCCTCCCGCAGCGACCCGGCAGCGCCGGGATGGGAGCGCTCGAGGTCTCGGGCGAGTGACTCAAGTGTCGCCTCTGCGCGAAGCGCACTCTCGTCGTGGTAGGCGGCGCGCATCTTCTTCGCGACGCTCGATGCCAGGTGATCGGGCAAGTAACGCTCAATGTTGCGTATCTTATGCAATTGGCACCTCTGGATCACGGGGTGGTCGAACACTGCCTTCACCGCCGAGGAGAGCGCCTTCGCGCCGTCGATCACGACAAGGATCGGGCGGCTGACGTCAAGTTCCCGCTCGCGAAGCGAGCTGAGCAGCCCGGTGACGACCGTGGCGTTCTCCGTCGAGCCCTCGATCAGCCCGAGCGGGTGCTTGGTGCCGTCGAGGTCGATGCCGAGGGCGACCACACAGCAGCTCTCGGCGAAGTGCACCCCGTCTGCCATGAGCGCGACGAGCTCGAGCTTGGAGAGATCGGCGGCGAGCAGATCGGAAAGAGCGGTCTCGGTGGCGGCGACGAAGCGGCGCGAGATCGCCGACTTCGAGGTCCCTCGCGCCGAGGCCTCGACCGCCGCACCGACGGGCTCGAGCCCGGCGCGGTAGCGGCGACAGGACAGCTTGGCCAGCATCCGCTCCATCGCCAGCTGGCCGAGCACCTCAGTAGAGGCGAACAGCTCGTCGGTCGGGACCTGAAGCTCCTTCGAGCCGTCGGCCGATCGCACCCGCGGCCGGCGGACCCGCACTCGACGTCCGCCGAGGGTGACCTCGCCATCGTCTGTGCCGTGCCGCTTGGCCACCCGGTCGTGGTTCCAGCGCCCCTTCGGGCCGCAGATGCTGGTCACGTCGTTCTCCATCAGCACCGACAGCACCTGCAGGCCGGTGCCGACGGCGAAGGCGAGCAGCCCCTCGCGCGCCGCGCCGGCGAGGTCGGCCATCGCCAGCTGGACCGACTCGGGCAGCGCGAAGCTCGGCAGGTTCGCCTCGAGCTCATCGATGGCCGGGCGACCCGGCGGCCTCGGCTTCTTCGGCGTCACACGCCCGGTGCGGGCGCGACCCTTCCCGGTCTGGTAGTTGTTGTGCACAGCGGTCCTCCTCCTGGTCGGTTGTTCTTCGCAACGACACCCGATACCTACCTCACGGCAGGGCTCAGGTGGAGGACCGCTCCCTCAAACTTCCACGCCGCTCAGGAGTGCGCACAGGAACCGGGAGGGACAAGATGACTTGATCTGACCCGGTTCGAAGCTCGTCGTCGCCAGCCGGTGCAAGTCCGATCCGGGTAGCTGCCAGGAGGCCCGGTAGCAGGCTGGCGGCTCGGTCTGGAAACGGGCCGGGTCGAAGCCCAGCGTCAAAAGCCCTGCGAAAGGGGGAGCGACCGAGCGGTCCGCAGCATGACGCGAAGCCTGCCGCGCCGTGAATGTGCCCGCGCAAGCGGGGAAAGGGAGAGCCGAGCCCCGTCCTTCAGGGCGAAGGCCATGGAAGCGGTGAAGAGCCTGGATCACAGCCACGAGGAACTCCCCGGCGTAGAGGGCGCGGAACGTTCGGAAGGTGACGACGGGAACTGTGGAGGCCCTCGCTGGCCCGGCGGCTGCGGAGTCCGCCGGAGCGAGGCGTCCTATAACCCGAGAGGGGAAATGGACGTCGGCCAACAGGGCGTCGGAGGCGGTGATAGTACCGATCGAGCCGGACGGACAACACACCCGCCGGTGATGGGAAGCGCCGCTGCTTCGTCCATGCTCGCGCGAGAAGGAGTGGCCGGTGAGTGCCGAGAAGGCTAGTCCCGCCCTGGGCGTCGAGGAGCCCCTCGACGCGGTCCGTGCCTTGCAGCGCAAGCTTTACCGTGCGGCCAAGGCCGATCCCGGACGACGGTTCCACGCGCTCTACGACAAGGTCCACCGCAGGGACGTCTTGGAGCGGGCGTGGGCGCAGGTGCGCCGCAATGCCGGCGCACCAGGCATCGACCAGACCACCATCGCCGACGTCGAGCAGTACGGGGTTGACCGGCTGCTCGGCGAACTGGAAGCAGAGCTGAGAGAGGAGCGGTTCAAGCCCATCCCGGCCAGGCGGGTCTACATCCCAAAGCCCGGTCGGAACGAGCAGCGCCCGCTCTCGATCCCGGCCATCCGCGACCGCATCGTCCAAGCCGCCCTCAAGATCGTCCTCGAGCCGGTCTTCGAGGCCGACATGGCCGACTGCAGCTTCGGGTTCCGCCCGAAGCGGTCGGCGCACGATGCCCTGCAGGTCATCATCGATGAGTCCTACAGGAATCGACGCTGGATCGTCGAGGCGGGGTCGTTTCGCCCCTGCTCTGCAACGTGTACCTCACCCGGCTCGATCGGGCGTGGCGCCCCGCCTATGGGCGTCTTGTCCGTTACGCCGACGATCTGCTGGTGGTGTGCCGCAGTCGGGGTCAGGCGGATGCCGCCCTGGCCAGGCTCACCGCTCTGCTCCAGGGCCTCGGGCTTGAACCGAAGCCGGAGAAGACGCGGATCGTGCGGCTGGTCGAAGGTGAGGCGGGGTTCGACTTCCTCGGCTTTCACCATCGCCTGGTGCGTCCCGAGTCACGCAGAGGCACCGGCGGGTTCGCATTCCTTGCCCGCTGGCCCTCCAAACGAGCTGTGCAACACGCCCGGGATCGCATCCGCTTCCTCACGATGCGCGACCGGCTCGTTGCGCCAATCGAACAGATCGTGGGTGAGCTCAACCGCTTCCTACGTGGCTGGGCCGGGTTCTTCCGCTACGGGAACTCGGCCTGGGTGTTCGAGAAGATCAGCAAGTACGCCGTCATGCGCGTCGCTCTGTTCGTTGCCAAGCAGCATCAGCGCGGTCGCTCGTGGAGCTTCGCCCAGGTCTACGGTTCGCCGAACAGCCTGGGACTGGTCTCGCTCAACGGAATCGTCGTCGCCCCCAGGGCCAACCGCACCTGGCGGGCTCCGGTCGAACACCGCAGGTGAAGGGCGTCGGTGAGCCGGGTGCGGGAGAACCGCATGCCCGGTTCGATGGGGGGGAGCTGGAGAAGGAGCCTGCTACGGCAGCCGATATGGCGGCCCTCGGGAAACCGAGGGGACTGAGCCCGGCGCAACCTACGGCACGTCACCTCGCCAGCTCCCTACCCGACCGACCTCGAAGGAGCCGGTTACGGCAGCCAACCATGGCGGCCCTCGGGAAACCGAGGGACTGAACCCGGCGTTGCGCCTACGGCTGGTCACCTCGCCAGCTCCCGACCCGACCATCCTCGTGGTTACCAGAGATGACAAGGCGCTCGCCCGAAAGACGGGCCAGGCGTTCATTTTCCGGCCGCGTTGAAGCTCATGGGAATCGTGAACACCACTACTTTGTCGTCGCTTCGATCAATCTCGAAGCCCCGTGCCAGGAGCACATCTTGAGACCGGGCGGCGAGGTAGACGATGCTCAGTGGCCTGGGGCGGCGCTGTAGTGACTGCGTGATGTTGTCAACGACTGCGCGAAACGTGCTCCCGAGAAACGGATCATATAGAAACACGACCGTCACGTCGTCCGCGATTTCATATGAGCGAGCGTCAGCATTGATGACTTCAACATCCGTTGTTCGGAGTCGACCAGCCTTGTGCAAAACCTGCAGATTGTCGGTAGCGATGGCACTTAAGCGCGCGTCGTACTCGACGCCGGAGACACGTTTGATCTGCCATCGCAGAGCCACTTCGACCAGCAGGCGTCCCTTGCCGCAGCCAATATCTAGGAAGACGGCATCTTTGTCAAGGAGGAGGTCGTCAACGATGCTGCGAGCCATCCGGTACGGTGTCGGGGTGTATTTGTGCCGGTCGACCTCGGCTGCCTCCACCGGATCGTCGTCAGCGGGCTGGGTGTCAACGCTATACCAGCAGTCATAGGCAAAGTCAAGCACCCTGTCCGCAGCAATGCGCAAGGCCCATTTGGCCCGGGATCTACGAGTCACCCGTCCCTGTGCGGCCGAGTCGGCCCAGATGGAACGTAGGCGCCTCACGAGCGAAGGCTCGTAGTCGCGATGTTGGCTGTGTCGAGCCATCGTTGCGGAGATGAGCCGCGTGGCGAGATCGCACGACCTGAGTGCCAGCGGTCGACGGATCATGCCGAGCTCAACCGTTATCTATGCGCCCGCGCCAGCGGGCTTGGCGACGAATGCCCTCTTGGCGGCGAGAGACCCGAGGTCGTTGCTCGTCGGACAATCACCAACCGTGATGTTCGCGCCGCGGGAGCGTTCTGCCGAGACTACGTGCAAGGTGGGCGACGATGTCCTGTCGGTAGCGATGAAACATCGATCAGGACGAGGGCAATCGGAGCTGAGTGTGCAATGTAGAATGGAGTTAGCGTCGGCATGATCGGCGAACACACGCTCGATAGCGTCGACGGCCATGACTGCGTCGAACCCCTGCATGCTATGGATCGATATTCGTCGAAGCGCCGCGACGGACCGTGTCATCCACGTCCCGTGGGGTAAATCCGTCGTATCGATACCCTTCCAAACGAACCTGGGTTCCATCACATCGGCGACCGGCCGCCAGTCTCCTGTCTGTCTTACGGTTACGAGCAAGGGTGGCACCTCGGTGGGCCATGGTGAACGGGTTTCAAGCAGCTCCGTTCGGGCTGGACTTGTTTGTCCTGACGGGCTGGACGTGTTTGTCCTGACAAGGGGCTAGTGGTCGGGGCGGCGTTGCTGGTCGGGATTGAGATTGAGCTCCGTATCGCTGGTTCCGCCATCGGCGGTGTGGTCGCTTTCAGCAAGGGTTGGCTTGAGGTCAAGCTGGGCGGCCCGGTCCGCCTCGGCTGGCCGGTGCGTGCTGTCTGGTCCAAGTGGCGCTTTCGCCTACCGGGAGCTCGACTGCGAACAGAAGAGGTGGAGCGACATGTCAGACGAGCGACCCAGCCACTGGTGCTGACCTCTCGTGCCGCGGTCCTGCTGTCGGGGCCGCGTCGACGACCGGCGCTCGGCGTCTCCTCTCGACGTCGGAAACTGCTGCCCTGGAGTGACCCGGCTTCACCACCCGCCACCACCATCGTCGAGCAGCACCTCGCGATCACGGAAGCACCATTGGGCGCTACGCCCAGCCTAACCTTCTTACCCGTTGCGGCGTAGTCGGCATTCGTCAGCCAAGGCGCAGAAGGGCGACCGGTCAGCACGAGTGCTCGTGATTGCAGAACGCGAGAGTGCCTGCTCGCCCACAGCAGTCGCGAGGAAGGACCAGCGGCCCCTGCGCAACTGCACCACCGTACTTTCGCTGGCCTCAACCGGCGGCAGCACGTGTTGTCTAGCGGCCTGACCCCGAAGGCGAGGCAGCGTCCCGGTGCAACCGCTTCGACCGCTCAAGTGCTCAGGCACGAGATGACCGACAGCTGCTATCTGCGCTTCGACGTCGGTCGTCGTAAGACCGGATGTGAGAAGACGACGGAATGTGGCGCTCTCGCGACGGAGCGTGAGGCATCGAACTTGTCTATCAGCGATCGAACGGGCGTCGTCAGTGGCAGAGCTCCGACGCCCGCGCCCCCGAGTATCCGTACGAACTGCAGTCGTACTCATTCCGATCGTCGGGCTCGTCATTGGTACCTCGACCACGCTGGCCTCAGTACGCCCATCTGCCGTGGGCCCGACGGTCTTCAACTTCAGAACGGGACCCGAAGGGTGGGTACGCGACTTTGGTCGAGTCGCCGTCGGCTTGACGAATGGCATCAAGTACCGTGGACATCGGGCGCTGGCTCTACGGCTGTCCGGCGGAGGAGCGGCCGGCGTCCGCTCTCCGAGCGACGGTCGGGACTACGTACCCGGCAGTCAGGTCGTTTACCACATCTATGAAGGAGGCGGGATCAACGTTCGCGTACAGAGCTATGTGGACGCGAACGGGTGGCCAAGACCTGTTGGCGCATGGGTGACCTTATCGCGTGGTCACTGGGTCACGCTCTCGTGGCGAGTACCTGAACTCAGCACTCCGTCGACCTCGATCGGGCTTCAAATCCTAAACAGCGCTTCAGCAGGTGGCACGGTGGCACTGGCTGACGTCGTGTCGTCCTTGCCGCAAGCGCACGGCGTGAGCCAACCTGCGACGCGAGCAACGACTGATACCACAGCATCGGGCACGGCGGACACGAGTAGCCCGGAGACGTCCGCACAGCAGAGCACGCCGGCGCAATCGATCACGACGACATCGATCATGCAGACGACGCCGACGACGACCGCTGCGCCGACGACGACCGCTGCGCCGACGACGACCGCTGCGCCGACGACGACCGCTGCGCCGACGACGACCGCTGCGCCGACGACGACCGCTGCGCCGACGACGACCGCTGCGCCGACGACGACCGCTGCGCCGACGACGACCGCTGCGCCGACGACGACCGCTGCGCCGACGACGACCGCTGCGCCGACGACGACCGCTGCGCCGACGACGACCGCTGCGCCGACGACGACCGCTGCGCCGACGACGACCGCTGCGCCGACGACGACCGCTGCGCCGACGACGACCGCTGCGCCGACGACGACCGCTGCGCCGACGACGACCGCTGCGCCGACGACGACCGCTGCGCCGACGAACAACACAGAGGATGTTCCTGCCTCCATCGACGACGACTGCGCTACCGATGTAACGACAGCTCTCAACTCGTTCTTCGCGAGCCTCGCGCCGGGAACGAACGTGAACATCCCTGATCAGTCGGATGGCTCGCCCGCTTGTTACCTCGTCTCGAACTCGCCGTCGTCCACATTGCTGATTGCCGGCACGGACAACACCACAGTCGACGGCAATGGAGCGACATTCGAGCAGACGTCGTATGCGTGCGACACGAATGACACCGAGCCTGTCCTGACCCTCCAGAGCAATGCGAACCTTAGCATAAGCGACGTCACCCTCAAGGGGCCCTACATGAGTGAGCAGTGTGGTGGCGACGAGAGTGAAGGCGACTATGGTGTGCTCATTGAGGCGCGAGTCTCTGGCAACAGTCTTGACTCCAGAACCCTCGGCAACGATGGCGTCACCATGAACGGCGTGACAATTGAGGATATGAATGGTGACGGAATCACCACCCTGCCGCTCACGAATCCTCCCGGTGACCAACCGGCGATTAACTGGAACTTCACGTTCGAAAACGGCACTCTCGCTAACATCGGGTACCACGGCCTCACTCCACAATCAAGTAATGGCTTCGACTTCGTGAACAACACCGTGTCGAATGTCCACAACTTCATCGACCTTGAAGACGATGGCTCTTGTTTCTTAGGCAGTCTCCGCTGTTATGACACGAATGGTAATCCCATCGACGACGGACAATGGAATGTTGTGATTGACGACAATTTTCTCAGCGGCGGCGGACCGCTGTGGCTCGAGGCCGCTAACGCATGCGATCCTCAGAAGAACTGGTATTTCATCGGCAATACTCTAGACTCCGACACGGCCCTCAACGGATACTTGCTCGGAAGATCGATGACTGGCACTGCGTGCCCCCGATTCGAGCCAGGCGACTCATCCGGCATTTTCATCGAAAATAACGTCTCCGCCTATCCGAGCGCCACGGGATATTCAAGTGGTCAACTCGGCTTGATCATCAGCGGGTTCACAAATGTGGTCGTTACTGGAAACGCTTCTGCATATTTCAATGGCTGCTCCATGGCTTCGTACACCATAGCTGACGGGAGCGTCACAAACGGATCGACGGTCCTAACAGATCCGTCCGGATCATTCTCCGCAGCGCGGGCACACGATCCTGCATGCATTAGGAACCCCGGCGCCGCGCTCTCGGGTACTAGCGTCCCAAAGTACGTCCCCGCGGGAACAAATGCCGTAAGTGTCATGTCCAGTACCGAGCTCATCATGAGCAGCGCGGCAACCTGTTCGCTGGCATCTTGCTCTAGCTTGCAGGTAACTATACCAAGCAACTACTATGAGGCTGACATCGCCGGCTCGACGTCAGGGGTCACCGCGGTCGGACTATGCAATGTCTCTAATGCAACGGTGGCTGACAACGACTTTCAAAACACCTACGCCCCATATGCATCGGAGCTGTCGAATGGGGGGGGAATACTTCCGTGCCCAGTGTCGAATAGCGACGTTAAGGTATGCAACAACACGTACGGACTGACCAATCCGGTGTTCAATGGATCGACAACACCAGCTGCAGATCCTGAGAACGACGAGGCCTGCTCGGATTCAAGTGGGAGTTAGTGGCTCCGGGAGAACGTTCAGGCTCTGTGAGGCGCCGTCGTCGGGGCTGTTGTCGACAAAAATAGCGGCGCCAAGCGGCGAGCCCGTGACGTTCCTCGCCGCGCGCGATGCTCGCTTATCGCCGAGCCACGGCTTACGAGGCAGCTCGTGAACGCGAGAACGAGCGGGTTGAAGATCTCCTCTGGCGTGACAGCTCTCGATAGTAGGTAGTCACGGGCCAGGATGAGCGGTGACATCCGAAACAACGCCGACGCACTAACGTCTTTGAATCGTCAGTTTGTAAGAAATGTGGGTCGGCATCGGATAGGGAATTCTGTCCTTCGGGACGGAGTGAGCCGCATCTGGCGGGCATTTCGAGGTTCCAATCGCACCGCACCGGGGCTACGGGGCTCGGCACCGCCCCGCTGTTTCGTCGAGAAGAGCGCGATATCATCGGGTCTAGCTCGACTCGCCCCGAGCGCGCAGTCGGGCTCTCTGTGGACGAGAAGATCCGATCCAGGCGCTCAGCCACCACCAGCCGCTTATCTGCATCGATGGCGGGCACGGCCGATCGCCGAAGCCACGACTACGACCGCCGACAAGGCTCTTCCGCATGCTCGACATGGAGACTGGCAAGGTGATCGGCGCGCTGCACTATCGGCACCCGCACAAGGGAATACAGAAGCTTCCCTTCCCGCCTCGACGCCGCGGTGCGCGCTCGGCTCGACATCTCGGAGCGCTCATTCGTGGTACGTCACACCGCCCCGCTCCGCACGTTCACGCCTCGCTCGCCTAGAATCAAGTTCCGTGGCAAGTACTCGGCGCGCTTCGTCGACAGTTCTGTTTGTGAGTCTATCGGGTTGGCTAGCCGGGCCTGGGCGGAGTCTTTCCACCCTGATCAGCCATCTGCCGCGGAACATCGAGGTCGTACTAGCCTCGCCACCCGGTGGAGATCTGTTGCCGGCGGTCGAGAGCACTCACCGCCTGCGAGCCCACGTGCCGCTACCCCGCCAGGGGCAAGAACCTGACGGATTCAGTCGTCTTAGGGCGATTGTCATCTTGAGCACCTGGATGGCTCGCCACCGCCGAGACATTCTGGCCGTTCACGTTAATGGGTTCTCTGAGCTCCACGTAACAGCACCCGGCGCTGTACTCACGCGGCTCCCGCTGGTCGTCTGGTTCCTCGGGCATGAGGAGAACCCCTGGGACTCGCGATTGGGATGGCTCTGGGGACGGCTCGTTCGATTCAATGCCTTGGTGGCGATTTCTGACATCGCCCGGAGAAGAGCCGTGGCATCGAAGGTTGCACCTGCTTCTGCGATAGAGATCATTCCCACTCCCATCGACCCTTCCGACGTCACAAGATCGCATCCTTCGAGAACCCGGGTCGCGTCGCGCCCGATCGTTGTCGGTTTCTTCGGGAGCACGACCCTACACAAGGGCTTGGCCCGATTGCCTGAGCTGATACGACGCGTCGGTCCAGGCAACGTGCAATGGCTGGTGTTCTCGGGTGCTCCTGACAGCAGGGAAGCTCCCGTGATGCAAGATAGTTGGGAGGAACTGAGGCGGTTTGATCCTTCGTGGGTCTCGGTCCCCGGCTATGCCAAAGACGTCCGCGATGCATTCGCAGCGTGCGACGTCGTTCTAACAATGTCGACTGCAGAAGCGTTCGGACGGACTGTCGCGGAGGCCATGCTCAACGGTATACCGGTGGTCGCGACCGACATCGAAGCTCACCGCGCGTTGCTTGGCGACAACGAGGCTGGCATCCTGTTTCCCTCCGAAGATATCGGAGCGGCAGCGAACGCGATTCGTTCGCTGGCGGAAGACCCCCTTCTCCGAGAAAGACTGAGCGCAGCTGGCCGCACGCGTGCTGCTTCTTTTCGTCCTGGCCCCATTGCCGCTCGATTCATGGCGCTATATTCAAAGGGGACGTGAGATGGCTCACGCCAGTGCGGAGGTTCTCCCAGCTGGTGCATTGACCGGCGACACCGCCGGATCACACGGACCGCGAGTCACTGTGGTCGTAGAACGCGAGAATCGATGAGCGCCGAACACCTTGAACTCGAGTTTCGGTGATCGCCAACAGAAGCTCGGGCTGCTTCGTGCCGAGACCCGGACGGCGGAGTGACGACCGTCTGGCATGCAAAAGAAGCCCATCCGTGAGAGCTACCTGCTCTCAACACCGCCCTCTCACTTCGTCGAACGCCTCGCCGCCGAGATGTGCGAAGCAGACCACTCGTCGAGGTCCGCAGTCCGTGGTCGCACCCGTCGCCGCTCGAAGTCCCAGATCGTCGCCTGGCACATCGCCCAGGTGAGCAACGGACCCACCGAGACGGTGAACAACCTATCAAACTTGTCAGACGCGCCGCCTTTGGCTTCATGAGCTTCAGGAACTACCGCATCCACTGCTGACGATCACGGAGCTTCCCCACCCTCGATCACTGAAATTCCCCACCCCGTCGCGGTGAGCGGAACCATCCACCCGCGGCGGTGGGCCCCCTTCGAAGCTGGTAGCGACCAAGCCATCCAGCCCGAGGGGGGCCCGCCCCGCATGCTCACACATGGGGAAGACGTGGAAGCACACGCACTACGACGACGCGGTTGGACGATCTCGGCGATCGCCCGCCACCTCGACCGTGACCGCAAGACCGTCCGGGGCTACCTGAACGGAGCCCGCACGCCCGGCGTCCGGGCGCGATCTCGACCTGACCCGCTCGCACCCTTTGACTACCTCGCCGCGCGCTTTGCCGACGACTGCCACGTCTGGGCTTCTGCGCTGCATGACGAGGTGAAGCGCCTCGGCTATGAGCAGAGCTATCAGAGCTTCGTCCGCCAGCTGCGCTCTGCTGGGCTTCGTCCGCACTGCGAGGCGTGCTCGGGCGTGAAGGGCAGGGACACCATCGAGATCGATCACCCTCCCGGCGAGGAGATCCAGTGGGACTGGTTCGAGCGGCGCAATGCCCCCTGGGGCGGGACCGCCTACGTGCTGCTCGGCACCCGCACCCTCCCGTACTCCGGGCGCGTCCGCGGCGTGCTTGCAGAGAAGACGGTCCAAGCTCACCTGATCGGCGCGATGCACGAGGTGATGCTCCGCCTCGGTGGCACGCCGCGCATCTGGCGGACCGACCGCCTGGCGACGGTGATCGTGCCCGGATCCCGCGACGTCCAGGCCTCCTTCGCCCCGGTCGCCAAGCACTACGGCGCGGTGGTCGAACCCTGCCCGGCGCGACGGGGCAACCGCAAGGGCGCGGTCGAGTCCTCGGTGCGCTTTGTCTCGGGGAGGTGGTGGCGAACGATGGGCGACAAGAACCCCGAGGACGCGCAGCGTGTCAACGGTCACCGCGATTGCCCCACTGACGGCCATGAGCTTCGCCCCGCGGACGGACAGCAGTTATCCCCGCGGACGGACGGCGAGGCGCCCCACGGACGGCCACGGGAACTCCCCGCGCAGAGGGTGGGGCGCCTTCGCGCATCAGTCGCCGAGCGGCACCACCCCCTTGCCCGACGTCGCGTCGGCGAGGCGGATCGACTCGCCGTCGGTGAGCACGACATGGGCGTGATGGAGCAGGCGATCGACCAGAGCCGAGGCGATGGTGCGGTCCATCAGCTGGTCAAATCCCGAGGGGTGCAGGTTCGAGGACAAGGCGACCCAGCCCGCTACCTCGTGCTCGTCGGCCTGAGTATTCCGACGAATCCGTACACCGATTCCGGAGTTTTCGTACACCGCCGAGTCGGACCCCGGTGAGCGGCGGCGGCCAGTCGAGGCGAGGCTTGCCCCTCACCTCCCTTCGTCGTCGTAGTGGAACAGGTCGGGATCCATCTTGCACGAACGCCCGGCCAGTCGCACGTGCGCAGACGCCGCTCGGCCAGGACTGACCCGGCGCACAAATCGCTCGGTGGCGACTCAGCTCGCCGTCGACCTGGTCCGCTCACGCCCCTGAGGAGCCGGCGGCGTCTCGGGCTCTGGCTCGGCGGCATCCCCGGCCGGCGTGCCGGCCTCCCGGCGGCGTAGCGAGCGCCCGGAGAGCTCGATGCGGTGCAAGTGCTGCAAGATGCGGTCGGCGAGGGCGTCGGCAAGTGTGGGGTCGCCCATCGCCTCGTGCCAGCGTGAGATCGGCAGCTGGCTTGTGAAGATCGTGGCGCGGCGCCCGGCGCGCTCCTCGACGAGCTCCAAGGTGTCGGCCGCCTGCTCGACGCTGAGCGGCCTCAGCAGGTAGTCGTCGACGAGGAGCACCTCGACCCGGGCCCAGGAGGCGATGAGGCGTTGGAAGCGGCCGTCGGCGCGGGCGATGGCGAGCTCGTCGAGCATGCGCGGCGCCCGCAGGTAGAGCGCGCTGTGGCCCCGGCGGATCGCGGCGTTGGCGAGCGCGCAGGCGAGGTAGGTCTTGCCGAGCCCCGTCGCGCCGACGACGGCGACGTTGTGGTGCGCCCGCACCCAGCCACACTCTGCCAGCGACAAGAGCTCGCCTCGCTCGAGGCCCCGGCGGTGGGTGAAGTCGACGTCTTCGATCATCGCGTCGGCTCGCAGGTGGGCCTGCTTGAAGTAGCGCGACAGGCGTCGGTTCTCGCGCTCGGTGACCTCTGCGTCGATCATCATCGACAGTCGCTCCTCAAAGCTCAGCTGACGGTACTCGGCCGACTCGCACTGGCGCCGCAGCGCCTCGGCCATCGCCTCGAGCCTGAGGGCGTGTAGCTGCTCGATCGTCTGGTTGATCAACATGGTCTTTCCTCTCCTTGTTCGGTTGGTGGCAGTGGTCATGCAGGTATGGTCGGGTGCGCGCTCAGGCGAACTCGCCCTCGTCGCGCAGGTTGTCGTGGCGGGAATGGCCCCTCGCCGCTTGCTTGGCAAGCGGCACCTTGTCGAGCCCGTTCTGCAGGATCGAGCGCACCGAGCGGTAGCTGTAGGCGTGCAGCCCAAGTGCCCGGCCACAGGCCGCCTCGACGCGCTCGTGGCCGTAGCGGTCGGCGAGTCTGATGATGCCAAGACAGCTCCGGTAGCCCTGCTCGGGATGCGGTCGCCGGGCGAGGACCTCCTCGACGAGCTTGCCGGTCTGCGGGCCGGCCTTCTCAGCCCAGGCGATGATGCGAGACGGCGTCCACTCGAGGTGGCGACGGTGCGATTCGGGCATGTGGGCCGGATCGGTGCTGTAGCCCGGCGAGTGGCCGTAAAGATGCGAGGCGACACGCCGCCCGTTGTGGAACACCTCGACCACAGCTGTCGTGAGGCGCAGCTCGACGAGCTCGCCGACGAGGCGGTAGGGGACCGAGTAGAAGTGCCGGTCGGCCCTCACCTCGACGTGGTAGTCGATGTTGACGCGAGCCTTCCTGAACCGGGCCAGCTCGTAGCGCCGCTTCGGAAGCGGGCGAAGGGCGCCCCGCTCGATCTCGTTGAACACCGAGCTTCGTGACCCCTCGAGCTTCTTGAACGGCCGGTCGTTCAGCCAGATCAGAAGCTTTCCGATCGCCTCGTTCACCTGTGCCACGGAGTAGAATCGCTCGTTGCGCAGCCGTGCAATGATTCAGCGCTCGGCAAGGAGGACACCGCCTTCGGCCTTGGCCTTGTCACGTGGACGGCGCGGTCGGGCCGGGATGATGGCGATCCCGTAGTGGTTGGCCATGTCCAGGTAGGTGGCGTTCGGGTCGGGCTCGTAGCGGTCCGGCGTCGTCACACCCGACTTCAGGTTGTCCGGTGTCAAGATCGCTGCGCAGCCGCCGAAGTACTCAAAGGCGTGCACGTGCGCTGCGATGAAGGGGCCGAGCTGCTGGGAGGAAAGCGCCTCGGCATAGGTGTAGTTCGACGCGCCGAGCACGGCGACGAAGAGCTCGGCCGAAGAGCAGACCGCGCCGGTTGCCTCGTCGTAGAGCGGGATCGTCGTCCCGGCAAAGTCGACGAAGAGGCGCTCGCCGGCCTTGTGGCTCTGACGCATCGGCAGGTCGAGGCGTCGCTTGTAGCGGCGGTAGTGCTCGCAGAACTGGCTGTAGGCGTAGCCGTCGGGGTGGGTCTCGCGGTACTCGAGCCACAGCAGCGCCAAGGTCACGTGCGGTCGCCGGAGCTCGTTGTCGATCCGCTTCCAGTCCGGCAGCGGCCGCTCGGCACCGGCCTGGCGGGCCGGGCCGTACAGGCGCGCCTCGAGCTCCTCGTCGCCGAGGTCCTCGGGCAGCGGCCAGGACAGCTTGGCCTGCGTCGCGCGGCGCAGGCAGTCGGCCACGGTCGTGTGCGGCAGCCGGAGCGAGCGCCCGACCTGGCGGATGCTCAGCTGCTCGCCGTGGCGCAGGCGGAGAACGTCTCGGATCTTGCGCATGGCAATGTGGGGCCGGGGCATCGGCACCCCTCCTCTTCGAGTGTCTGGCAGGACAACTCGAGGAAGGGTGCCGAGCCCCACTCACCTCACGCCAGCATCAGCCGAGCCCGTGACCAGGGTGTACGAAAACTCCGGAATCGGTGTACGGATTCGTCCGGAACCGGTGTACGAAAACCTCCGGAATCCTCAGTAGAGGCCCTCCGCCGCGTCGGCAGAGATCGGCAAGAGGCCGATGTCGTCGACGACGACGAGCACCTGGCTCGAGAGCTGGGAGAAGGCCTTCGAAACGGTGTCGTCGACGCGGTGTCGCCGCACGAGGGCGCCGAGGTCCTCAACGGAGAACCACGAGACGCCGAGGCCTTGTTCGACCGCCGCCTGGCCGAGCGCCTCGAGCAGGTGCGACTTGCCCGTGCCAGAGGGACCGGCGACGACGACGTTCTCGTGGCGGGCCACCCACTCGAGGCTGCGCAGCGCCCGCTGGGTCGCCTGAGAGATCGAGCTTCGCCCCTCGGTCCACGCAGCGAAGGTCTTCCCGGCGGGAAAGCGTGCCCGGCGCCTGCGCAGCTCGGTCGTCGAGCGGTCACGGCCCTCGCATTCGGCGGCGAGCAGGACACGCAGCACCTCGAGCGGGTCCCAGCGCTGGGCCCGCGCACTCTGGGACACCTCGGGGAGCTCCTCACGCACGTACTTGAGGCGAAGCCGCCGGCACAAGGCGACGACCTCCTCGAGCTTGACCGCGCTCTCGGCGCTCATCGGGCACGCTCAAGGGCGCGCGAGAGCGACTCGACAAGCCCCGCGGCGAGTTCTTTCAAGGCCGCGGCGCGAAGCTTCGGGTTGGCGTGAAGGAGGAACTCGCCCACGGCGTCGTCCTCGCCAAAGCCGGCGAACTCCTCGAGCGAGGCGCACAGCCACACGAGATCCTCGAAGCACCTGGCCGAGATGACGACCTCGTCGGGCAGGCGCTCCTCAGCCACGCTCATCGCGCTGCTCCTTCTCGGCGCCGAGCTCGGCCCAGGCCGCCGTGCCGCGCTGGAGCGAGTGCTCTGTCGGTGGAAGCAGAGCCGGCATGGCCGCTCGTGTCGCATGGACGAGGATCGACTCGAGATCTCCCTCCTCGAAGCGACCGGCGAAGGCCGCCAGCTGAAGGGCGCGATCGACCTCGTCTGTTGTGTGCAGCGAGGCGAGCGAGACGGCGTCGGCCATGCGCGCCTCGAGGCGGCGGGTGCCGACCGCGGCCGCTTCGATCAGGTAGGCCTGGGCCCCCTCGCCGAGAGCAAGAAAGCGCGCCTCCTCGGGCCGGCGAGGCTTCGGGCGGCGCTCGCCAGGGCTTGTGACCGAGCGCGTGTAGTGCTCGTCTCTGATCGATGCCCCGCCGGGGCGCTGTAGCTCGTGGCGGGCGATCTCGCGCACCGCGCCGCCCTCGGCGCTCACGATCACCACCTCCTCGCCTGAGCGGCGCACCCAGACGCGGCTGTCGCAGTGGCTGTCGGGCACCGAGTAGCGCGCCCCGTAGTACGACACAGTCGCCGATCAGCCGACGCTTCGCGACTCGCCGAAGGCGACGGTGTAGGCCTCGGCCGGCAGTGCGTGAAGGTGCTCGCGCTCGAGACAGACGAGCTCGGACGGGCGCCTGCGGGTGAGCGAGTGCACCCGGTCGTTCAACAGCTCCGTCTCTTCTCGACAGGCTCTCTCGAGAGCGGCGAAGCTCAGGTAGTCCTCGAGCAGGTTGGCCTCAGTCGGCACGAGGTCGGCCTTGGCGAGCTTGACCGTCGACTCCGAGCCCCCCTTGGACTCGGGGTCATAAGGGACACAGGTCGCAAGGCTCACCCCGTAGTAGAAGCCGGCCGAGACCATCACCTGGTTGCGCACCGCGATGCCGGCGATGTGGCGGGTGGTGATCGTCTTCTCGTTGTCGGAAAGCACATAGGTCGGCGCCCCGCCGATCAGGCGGAAGGTCGCATCGAGCGCAGCGATCACCGACGGGAGCGTCTTGTCGAAAAGCGGCAGGATCACCCGGTAGCGGCTCCAGGCGAGCCACGCGCAGAACAGCACGGTCCCGCTGCCGCCGATGCGCGGACCGTCGCCGAAGTCGTACTGCAGCCACAGGCCAGGCTCGGGAAGCCACGGCTTGTAGACGCGGTGGTGCTCGCGGCGGTAGTCGGCCTTGACCAAAGCCACGACGCGGCGCGTCGTGCGCTCCGAGCCGCTGTAGCCGAGGGCGACGAGGCGGTCGTGGACGACATCGGCACGGATGTGGCCCCTCGAGCGGCGCACCCACTCCTCGATCCTGTCGATGAAGGCGTCGGTCGAGCGTGGCCGCTCGGGGCTCTCGCCCGGCGCAATGCCCTGCCGCGCGTGACGCCACGGCGCGAGCGACGGTGTGGTGGTCGACACCGCAGAGCTCGGCTGCGGCGCGATAGGACTTGGTGAGGTCATAGGCCTCGAGCACGTTCAACTGCTTCTCCTTGGACAACATGAGGGGGGTTCCTCCTCGGCTCGGTGACTGCTGGCAGCGCCATCGCAGCCGGGGAGGAGCCCCAAGTGGTGGATCCGCCGCGGGGAGGAACGCTGTCCGTCCGCGGGGAACTCTGTTGTCCGTCCGTAGGGAGATCACGTGGCCGTGCCTGGGGAGATCGGCTGGCCGCCTGTGGGGAGTATCGCGTGGCCGTGGTCACAGCGCTCCCTCGACCGGTTCTGCGCCACGACGGGCGACGAGCGCGAACGGCGAGGTCCTGACCGGAGCCGCAGCACCGTCGGCGTCCTTGCCGACGCCGAGTTGCTGCTCGCGCTGCCGGCCGTGCCCTTCCCAGCAGAGCTTGAGATCGAGCGAGTCGTCGCCGACAACGCGACGGTCGCCTATCGGGGCAACCGCTACTCGGTCCCGCCCGGTCTTTCGGGCTCGGCACTCGTTGTCCGCCAGCGACTCGGCAGCTCGACAATCGACGTGGTCGCTACTTCGCGGGCGATCCTTGTCACCCACCGCAGGGCTCCTGACGGATCCGGCGCCCTCGTGCGCAGCCTCGAGCACCGAGCCGCCCTCGAGGCGGCCGTGCTCTCCGCGTTCAGCACGGCGCGGCCGTGCGACAAGAAGGCCAACCGGCCGCCGGGAGAGCTGGCACTTCGAGAAGCGGCAAAGCTCCTCGGGCCAGCAGGCCAAGAGCCCGTCGTCGATCTCGGCGTCTACGCGGCGATCGCCAGAGGCTCGAGGTGAGCAAGCCGTCGAGCTATCAGGAGCTGCGCGCTCACCTCGCCTACCTGCGCCTGAGCGCCGCAGCCGAGGCGCTTCCTGGCGAGCTCGACCACGCGAGGTCAAACGATCTCGGGCATTCGGAGTTCCTCTGTCGTCTGCTCGAGATCGAGGTGGCCGCGACCGAGGCGCGCCGACGCGCCGGGCTCGAGCGCTTCGCGTCGCTGCCGTCCCCGTGGCGGCTCTCGGACTTCGACTTCTCGGCCCAGCGAAGCGTCGACAAGAAGCTCGTCGACGAACTTCAGACGCTTCGGTTCCTGGAGGACGCGACGAACGTGCTGTTGATCGGGCCGCCCGGTGTCGGAAAGACGATGCTCGCCGTCGGTCTTGCCCGCGCCTCGATCGAGGCTGGCTATCGCACCTACCACACGACGGCGGCTGATCTCGTCGCACGCTGTCACCGGGCGGCGCTCGAAGGGCGGTGGGCAACGACGATGCGCTTCTTTGCCGGGCCGCGCCTGCTCGTCATCGACGAGGTGGGCTACCTGCCGCTCCAGTCCGAGGCCGCCGCCGCGCTGTTCCAGGTGATCACCCAGCGCTACCTGAAGAGCTCGATCGTGATGACGACGAACCTGGGCGTCAGCTCCTGGGGAAAGATCTTCGACGACCCGATGGTCGCCGCGGCCATGCTCGACCGGCTGCTGCACCGAAGCGTCGTGTTCAACATCGACGGTGAGAGCTACCGGATGCGCTCGCACCGGGCGCGCTCCGAGACACTCCGCAAGGGGGTGACGCCGGCGACCGACAGCTAGTCTTCGCCTCGCCTCACCGCGTGTCACCTGGGGAAGTTCGTTGATCGACCCTGGGGAGTTCCCCCAATCGCCGGCAACACTCATGGCTCTAGGCTGGTGAGCCCAACTGGGAACCGCTCGCGATGATCACACCCACCTGAAGCCCCAAGAGCCCGAGAGCTTGACTCGGAATCCGAACTTCGCAAGGCATGCTCGGGAGTGAGTCAGTATCCGGCCAACACTCCGTAACGTCGGCCTGTCTCTAAGCTTCGACCAAAGATCCAGAGGCTCGCCGGGAGTAAAACCGCGCATACTAGGCTCAAGATGAGCAATGAGGACACCGGACTGGGACCATAAATACTCGCAGCATCAGGCATCAGGGCTTTCCTAAGACCGGAGATCAGGTAGGTGTTTGGAAAGACCCAAGCTATTGCTCGCAGCGGAGCCGGATAAACGTTGAGGGGAACGAACTGGCCGGTGAGAACTGAGCTGGCTAACGCATACGCTGTCGCAATGGGATCGCCGCGCTTGGCCAACACGCGCACGGCGCCCGCCGCGATTCCTATCGCCAGGCCGCTTGCTACACCCAAAACGCTAAGCGCAACTACAACCGGCAGTTCATGAAACGTGAAGTTAGCGCCCAATCCCCATGAAACAAAGAACATGAGAAGGACGCCCGCTACGCGGTACAGTATCGGCCATGCGGCGAGCGCTACTGGGATGATGCGCCAGCGAATGGGCTCGATCAAGAACATCTCGAGTCTGCCTTGTTGAATCGTATAATCAAGCTCCAACCCGAGCCCTGTAACTCCCGCTGCGCTCAATAGCGAAGCCATCATACCGATGGTCGCGAAGGTCAAATAGCTTGATCCAATGATGGCTAAGTCTTTGGTGACTCTGCCGAGGAACAAAAAGCCCACTAGCTGGACGACCGTAGTAACCTGAGCCAGAACGAACGCTAGCGGGTAACTCAGAGTCGAGCGTATCCCCATGCGAGCGAACGCCCAAATGACCGATAGAAATTGGCGACTGCCCCGCCCCGCAGATTGTAGGGGTTCGAAGCGTACGCTTAAGGAACTCATCGTTGGCCGGCTTGAGCAACCTGGCTGCTGCTTACTTGCTCCTTATCATGCAGCAGGGAGTAAATGACTTCTCGCAGTGGAGGATGAACTTCCTCGACCGCAGTCAACCCGTCTAGCAACGGGGCAAGACGAGCTATCAAGGTCCCGACGGAGCTGTCCGTCACGCTCGTCAGGTCCTTGGCAGCCGTGTCCGGATCATCGACTAGCCTAAGGCCCCCAACGGAACCCAGCAGCTCCGCTGCTTTAATACGATGGTGCACCGTCGTGAAGCGGAAGCTAATCGTTCGATCGTGCGAACGTCTGGCGAGGTCATCCAGTCGACCGTCATAGACAATATGACCTCCGTCCATGAGCACGATCCGATTACGAAGAGCTTCGATTTCCTCTAGTCTGTGAGAGCTTAACAAGACCGCAACCTGCTCATCGGCGGCCAGTTGTTGGACTACGTTCAGTAGTTCAAACGCACCAACGGGGTCGACAGCCGCCGTCGGCTCGTCAAGGATGAGGACACGGGGTTGATGCAGCAGCGCCCTCGCTAGTTGCAGGCGGGCTTTCATACCTGCGGAAAGTGCGAAGCCGACTCGGTGCGCAGCATGGCTCAGGCCGACTACTGAAAGGGTTTTCGCGATCCGTTTGTCTAAGTTCACTCCTCTCAGCCCGGCGACTCGACCATGGAACTCTAAGTTATCGACGCAGCTCAGTCGGAGGTAGATTGTCTGATCGCCAGCCGGCACGAACCCGATTGCCGCACGCACAGCTCGTGGTGCGCCCGTGACGTCAATACCTCGTACCGTCGCGGATCCGGACGTAGGCGTAGTGAGTCCAGTTAGGACTCGAAACAACGTTGACTTGCCAGCACCGTTTGCGCCGACAATGGCACATATCTCACCATGTCGGACAGCCAAAGAGACATCTGCTAAGGCCGTGACTGGACTCGAGATAGCCGAACGCAGGAGAAAACCCATCCATCTTGGGGTAGGTGTGTAGATCTTAGTAAGGGAGTTCGTCTCAACAGCAAAGGCCATGACGTCTCAGCATTCCTGAAGGCCAATAGACGCCACAGAGTCACTCTCTGTGGCGAGATTCGAGACGTGCGATCGTTGGAATCCGATCAGCTTTACAACCAAGAGAAGGGGATGATCCACAAAGCAGAGGTGCTCAACATCTTGGTCCCGACTATGGTGGCGGGTCCGATCGCCGTGAGCGGACCGATGAAAGCTATCTCGCTCCCTCGGCCTGGAGCGGCCACCGTCGGTTGCCTCAGAGCGCATCGTTTGGAAACCGCCTTCTGTTCCACCTCGTGGCGAGTGACATGAACTTGACAGTCTCAGCACGCACTAGGTTAAGGCTTAGCCTTCATCTCTGAAAAGTTCCGCACCGGCGGGTCGGATGTCGAACACCACCATCTTCGTCGCTAACAATACCCTATCGTGTGCAGCAGTCCGGCACCCGGTGAACACTGCTACACCTTCGTGCTCGGCCACGTGCTCTCGGCCGTTCGTCAGCGCTCGGCATGGCGGTGCTACCGCATCCTCGAGGCCGCCTCAGGGGCCCGACCGAGCGACTCGGGGGACGTCTTCCTCAGCCGAAGCCTGCTGGCATTGTGAGGAACTCCCGAGTGCATCGGCGCGGCTCGGAGTCCGCGTGAGCTAGTGCGGAGCTGTCGGGACGTGACGAGGAGGTTGGAGTGTGCTAAGGGGCTGGTTGATCGGCCTCTGAAGCGACGCGTGCCTTCCTCTTCTTCCGTGTGCCTTCCCGACTGGACCGTTGCTCAATAGCACTTCCGCTCCAGTGTGCGAGTGAGGCGAGCCATGGTCCAGCGCCCCGGCGCGATAGAAGCCGGTAGGAGTTTGCGCCTAGCCAACCAAGCTCGCGCCACCATGGTATCGGGGGTGGAAGCTGGAGCTCGGAAAAGCGGCCGGCGAGCAGAGCTTCCGCCCGGCCGTAGCCGAACTGCTGACGTACAAGTCCTCTAAGCGTCGGACGAAAACGGTAGCTGACGATCGCTCGGGGAGCGTAGCCAAGAGAGTAGCCAGCTAGCTGGGCCCGCCAGCAGAGGTCAACGTCGTCTCCTCCGAGGCTTGCTCGGAAACCCCCCAAGGCATCAAATACTTCACGACGGATACCCAGATTAGCTCCCGAAGCGAAGGCCAGCGGGCTATTAGGATCGCCAGGGGATGTTCGCCAATTAGCCGATACGTCGCTGTTGCGAGAGCTGATGTCGAACGATCCACCTACGAGATGAAAGTGCTCCAACGCCTCGACCATACCCGCAATCCATTCCGATGCCACCACGTCATCCTGGTCACAGAAGAGAAGAATATCGGTGCACCCTTCTTGTCGGGCACCCACGTTACGGGCATAATGCTGTCCCCGTTCGCCGCCAGCGTGGACCAAGCGAAGGCGGGGGAGAGGGTGGTTGCGCACAACGCTGGGTCCGTCGTCCGTAGAGCCGTTGTCGGCCACAACGACCTGAAATGGGTCAGGGACGCGCTGACTCGCCAACGCATCTAGCTGGTCTGCGATGGTGGAAGCGCCATTGTAGAGCGGAATGACCACTCGGATATTGTGTGCCACCTGCGACCCCTTGGAACGCGCCTCGGCGCTCTTCAGCCTCCGGTCGATCACTTCAAGCCGTTCATGGCGTGACGCAAGCGGTAAGCAGTCAGCCTAGCGTAGCGGAGTGTAAGCGTCGGGCGTGACGTTATTCCCCATTTGCGCTGCCAGGCTAGGTCGGCCGCCCGCCAGGCGATCGGGTCTCCACGCGATGCCTTTGTGTGGTGAACGAGGGTCAGGGGAGCAACAATAACACGGAATCCCGCTCGTTTAGCTTCGTAGCAGTAGTCGGCGTCATAACCGTGAAAACCATGATAGGTACGAGAATCGAATCGAATCTTCATTGCGCAAGCTCGTGCTAGGACCATCACAAGACCGTCGACCGTGTCGACCTCGTAGGTACCTGCGCCATAGTCGATTGTTTTGCCGCTTTCCACGACACGTCCGCGTGCGGCGCCCTCCCACCAGGCGATGGAGGGAGGCCGAATCGCCCCGATGGACCCGACGATCCCGGCGCCTGTCTCGAGCGCAACTCGGACCTCGCTTTCGAACTGCGCTCCGAGCGCGACGTCGTCGTGAACCAGTACGACTGCCTCGACTTCTGGTTCGGCCGCCAAGACTTCGTCAAGGATGGAGTTGTAGGCGGAGAAGATGGACGCCTGGTTGCGCCGCTCGCGGACGAAGGCTCCAGGCGGAAGGGAAGGTCGGCAGATCGTTTCATAATTCTGGCTCGGACCGATGCAGATGCCGTAGGCAATCACGCTGACAGCCTAGCTCGGAGGCGCGGACTATTCCGCTGGGGGACCCAAAGGCCACGGAAACTCCAGCAAGCGTCACGAACGAGGTGAGACGAAGCGCTTGCCATACGGCTAAGATCCGTCATCCGTCATCCGTCATCCGTCATCCGTCATCCGTCACGCGGCTCGAAGTAGCGGCCGGCATTGTTGGCAGTCGCCAGGTTGGATGGACGTCATCAAACAGCTAGAAGTCCCCGCGCGGAGAGCTCCTCGATTACGCTCTGGGCTCGTAGCGTCCAAGACGCCGTGCGTTCCACAGTCTCGCGAGCCGACTGACCAAGGGCACGCCGCAGCCACGGATCTGACGCTAGCCGGACTATCGCATCGGCAGTTGTCATCGGATCTCGAGGAGGCACGAGAATACCGTTCATGCCGTCCTGGATGACCTTGCCTATATCGCCGACGTTGGCTGACACGACCGGCTTACCGCAGGCCATGTACTCATACAGTTTGAGCGGCGAGTAATGGAATTGCATCGCGCTTGACAAAAGCAAGCAACAATCGAAGGCGCGGATCCACATCGAGACGGACTCGTGAGCGACGGGACCAACTAGGAGGACGTTGTCTTTTAATCCGGTCGTGGCCAGTCGCACTGTCTCGAACAACGGACCGGTGCCTACGAGGCAAAGCAGAGCTTCTGGACATCGGCGCCTAAGTTCGCCAGCGATCTCGACAACGTCATCGAGACCGTGGAACGGACGAAAACCTCCGACCCATCCAACCACGAAGCGTCCGTTTAGACCGTGTCGCTCGCGGAAGACAAGGTCAGGCGGCGCAGGGGAAAACTGGCGCGTATCGACTCCACTCGGTACAATGAGTCTCTTAGCTCCGCCTGTGCCGTCCAGTTGCTGCAACTCGCGATCCAGCACGCTTGATATAACCGCGACCAAATCGGCCTGTCTGATGAGCCTGAGTTCGCCCAGCTGGAGGGCGAGCTGACCCCAAACTGGACGTTGGATCCCCCAATCCATATCCTCGCGAATCTCCAGTGCTTCGACGCGCAGAACATAGGGCGCGTTTGAGCGTCGTGCTAACGCCCTGCCGGCGGTTTCATAGCGAGCATGTAACTGAACTACGAGGGCGTAACGCCGATCGCCTACGAATCGAAGAGCCGCTCGACGAAACTGCAGCGCACGAACGCAGCGGCGCACCTCAGCCAGGAGGAGCGCGATCTGGCGAGGCATTCGATGCACTGCAGAGCGGGTCACACTAGGGATCGAGGTTCCGAGCACGGCGCTGCTCTCTATCTCAGGAGGCGCCCCAAGACCGTGAGGAGTGAGCACATCAACCGATAGGCCGAGAGCCTCGCCCAACGCTTCAGCCAATTTCGCACTCTGGATTCGGACAGAATCGACGACGGCCGATCGGCCTAGGTGGGACGGAACGACGAATAGCAGTCTCTTGTCGGGAGGGTTTGAAGGCGCGCCAGCCGGCGATGTGCTAGTCACGAGCTGCTCTCCCTAGTGGTCCGTCGCTGAAATGACTTGGTGAGCTACGGGGGCAGCATGACCGTGATGACCGCAACCTCGCTTGAGATGTCCGAAGACGATCGCGCCGCGCTCGACACGATCGCTCGCTCCACCTCGTTGCCGCACCGAACGGTGATCCAGTCCAAAGCCTTGCTCTGGGCGGTAGATGGCGTCGCCAACGAGGAGATCGCCAGGCGGTGTCAGGTCGCTCCGGACTCGGTCAGAGCCTGGCGAAGGCGCTTTCGCGAGGTGGGCGTTGCCGGCGTCGGCAAGATCGACCCCGGACGCGGCCGCAAATCCTGGCTCCCTCCTGGCACCGCTGCCGAGATCATGCGCGTCACCTTGACCGAGAGCCCCGATGACACCTCGACGCATTGGACGACGCGAACCCTCGCCGAGCACCTCGGCGTCGGCAAGGACACGATCGCCGGGGTCTGGCGCAACCACAACGTCAAACCCTGGAAGGTGGAGACGTCCAAGATCTCGAACGACGAGCGATTCGAGGAGAACCTCGTCGACGTGGTCGGGCTGTACCTGAACCCGCCAGAGCGCGCCGCGGTGTTCAGCTTCGATGAGAAGTCTCAGGTGCAGCCCCTCGACCGCACCCAAGCGAGCCTGCCGATGCGGCCGGGACGGGGAGGCACGATGACCCATGACTACACGTGATACGGCAAGATCGACCTCTTCGCGGCAATGGACCTCGCGACCGACGAGGTGCTCTACGACGCGAGAAGGCGCCACACCGGCGCCGACGTGCTCGCCTTCTTCAAGCTGATCGACGCGCACGTCCCTCGCGAGGTCGAGGTCCACGTCGTCTTGGACAATCTCTCCGCGCACATGGGACTCGACGTGACGCGCTGGCTCGATCATCCAAAACGCGCCCGCTGGCACCTGCACTTCACGCTGACGAGCTCGTCGTGGCTGAACCTGATCGAGCGCAGGTTCAAAGAGCTCACCGAACGAAGGCTGAAGTGCGGAGCATTCTCGAGCAGCGTCGCAGCCGGGGTCGAGGCGATCGAGCTGTGGGCCGAACACTGGAACGACGACCCGAAGCCATTCGTCTGGCACAAGACCACCCAGGAGATCATCGAGAAGGTTCGCCGAGCGCGCGTCCCGCTCCACTAGGTCAAATCCGCGACGGCCTACGAGGTCCTCCACGAGCCCCTCACCCATTCAAAGCTGTGCGCTGTGAGGGGCACCGACCAACTCGCGACCCATTCCCGCTCACCGAACAAACGTCCGGTGAATGGCGGCAGCGAGCTGGGATGTGAGCCGCGTCACGGAACTTGGACGTAGACGAGTGCTGATAAGACGTTGAATACGCAGCAGCCAGATGGCCGCGGAGTGTCCGGCGCTAAGTCCCGCTCGAGGGGCGCGTTCATCCGCCAACAGCTCGAGGCTGGCCAACGACCCGTGCGGTGATACCTCGATCTCCGACAACTGTCGATCCACCTCGCTTTGCGAGGCAGGATCGCTATAGCGCAACCGCGTGCGAGCATGCGGGCCCTGCGCTGATCTCACCCGAGCGAGTGAAGTATAGATCGTATCGAGATGTACGTCCCAGGCGGGTGGAAAATGGGCGGCCTGCACCCGATGAGCTAACTGATCGCCCACACGCTCGCGCAAGCCCCGATCGGTGATCAATCTACGCAACAGCGCTCGATAAGCATCTGGCGAGTCGGCACGCTGCAGACCTTGATCTAGCGAATCGATATCCGAGAACACGACCGATTCGTCGGTACGGCCAGGAGTGTAGGCCAGGGCAGGGGTCCCCAAAGCTGCACTTTCGAGGAGGGATGTCATCGAGCAGAACGGGGTTGAGTCGAGATAGATGTCGGCGGCATGGCGATGCAGAAAGGGAGCGGCGATCACTCCCAGCGCGCGAACCCGTCCCCCAGTGATCCGGTTGTACTCTGCCCACCGATCGACCGGCGTCGGACCAATCGCAAGCAGCTTCACATTCGGGAACTCCTCGACGACCGGGGAAACGAGCTCCAGAAAGTCGGGGCTGGTCCGCGACCTGAACTTGTAGTCCTTAGCGATTGTGAGTAGCACGACATTGTCCGACGAAATCGCAAGCTCATCCTTAGCATCTGCGATGCCCATGCGGCGTGCCAGATGCGGCAGAGGCAGCGGCACCTGGACGAGCCGATCGGGATGAATGCCCCTTCGACCTTGAGCGAGTACTAAGCCGGAGCGTCGAAAGCACAGCACAAGGTCGGCAATCGAAGTGCCTAACCAGAACACGTGATCAGCGTGGTTCACGAGAACGACGGGAGGTCTCTCGCCGGACGCCGCGAAGGCCAGAACCGGCACCACGTCATCCGGGTGGACGTGAAGCACCACAAGGTCGACGTCGCTAGCTGCAGAGGCGAGGTTCTTGGCTCTTGACAAAAGGCTATCTGATCCACGCGCTAGGTCAATAATCGTGCCACCAGACCGGCGTATAGCGAGCTCCAGATCCGAGGCGCCCGAGCTGGGCACTCGCGTCGTGACGAGAGAGTGCTGGCGGGCGCGATCCGCGTCGATCCATCGTGCCGCGAGACGAGTGTGGCCGCCGGTATCGTAGAGCTCCGTGAAGACGTGCATCACGCGCTGAGGCGGCACGATCCCGACGAACCGGACGGGCTCAGTGACGCCGCGGAGGTTCTCGGCAATGGTAGCTGCGGCGTACTCGAGTTCTCGCGACGCGAAGAAGCCGGGATGATGCCGAGAAGCAAAGAACGCAGCCAGTTCGATCCCGTTCGCCGCCTGTTCAAAGGCGTGTCGATCTAGCCGCCGATAGACGATCGCCGTTAGACGCCGCACCGCCGCACCATGGGCACTCATGAGCTGATCGGCGACCAACCGACTGGAACTATGCGCGGATTCATCGGCAGCGTGCAGCTGTGCAGACCGCTCCTCTATTGGTGCGGTCAAGTCGAATACCACTTGTGGAACCAGAGGCCTACGTCGCTCACGGAGAAGCCGTGGGTGCCGTACAGCCGCTGAGCTCCTATGTTGCGCGCCTGCGTTACGACCTCAACGAGGTCCGTGCCCTCGCCCGAGAACCACTCGAGCGCTCGGTGGACTAGGCCCGAACCTATTCCCTGGCGCTGAAACTCTCCCTTCACGGCGAGGAGGCTGATCGAGCCGCGTTGGCCGTCAAAGGGCACCTTGCACGAAATATAGCCCGCCAACTGGTCTTTCAGCTCGGCGACAAATGTTGTCCCTCGAGCAGACCGGACATCGTTGGCGATCCACTGGCGATAGAGCGCGCTGCAACGATCGTCCGTTAGTCGTGGATCGGCGAAGAAACGAGAGTCATGGTAACTTGACTCGGCGATCAACTGCATGCATTCGAGATCTGAATCATCGCTGGGTCGAATCGCGAACGATCGCCACGCGTTAGGTTGCGCTGCTCGCGCCCGCAGAAGTTCCATGCTCATCGTCACACGGACATCCATTAATCGGTAGCCACCATCTTCGACAATGCGCGGTCCCGCCAAGCTAGTTGCCGGGCATAGGTAATAGAGAAGCTGGACGTCGTGCGCTCTACACCAATCATCAACGAGCCGCCGGCACTGCTGGTCGATAATGTGCCTGAGGACCCTAGCCGTGCGCACGCCCCACCACTGTGAGTCCCAGTCCAGGATGAGACACGGTTCAGGGTCGAAGGATTGCTGCCGTGTGGGCGAGGGTGTCACGTCTACCTCGAACTGCGGAAGGAGGTCGCTGCGGTGATGACGTCGTCCTGTTCCGCGTCGCTGAGATCATTGAAGAAGGGCAAGCGAACAAGCCGCGGAGATGCATGTTCAGCGACGGGGCAGTTAGCGCCTTCCCCTCCGTACTGCCGGCCCATAGCAGACAGGTGCAAGGGGAGGTAGTGGAACACAGACAAGATTGAGAATTGTTTCATATGTTCGAGAAAGCGGTCGCGATCTTGCGGAGTCCGCATGAGAAGGTAGTAGAGGTGATAGCTCTGTTCGCATCCTGGCGGTATCACCGGCGTGCGCACGCCTTCGTTTGTTGCCCACAATCGCAGCGACTTATCATACTTATTCCAGATATCTCGTCGCTTCGATTGGATGGACACGCGGTTCTCGAGCTGCGCCAGGAGAAACGCGGCCAGCACATCGGATGGAACGTAGCTCGAGCCTATATCCACCCAGGTATACTTGTCGACCAGTCCTCGGAAAAACTGTTTGCGATCGGTTCCCTTTTCGCGCAATATTTCAGCCCGAGCGACCAGATGAGTGTCGTTGATGAGAAGCGCTCCCCCTTCGCCACAGGTGAAGTTTTTGGTCTCATGGAAGCTCTGCGTTGCTAAGGAGCCGAACGTGCCCAAGTAGCGATTTCGATACTTCCCGAAGAGACCGTGAGCGTTATCCTCAATGAGGGGGATCGATCGCTCGGCGGCTAGCGCGCAAAGGGCGTCCATCTCGCATGCAACACCGCCATAGTGAACTAACACGATGGCGCGCGTGCGAGGAGTGATGTGCTTTTCGACCTTTGTTTCGTCGAGATTAAGGGTGTCGGCGCGGATATCCGCGAAGATTGGTCGAGCCCCGCGCAAGACGAAAGCATTGATGGTGGAGACAAAGGTGAAGGTCGGCACGATGACCTCGTCACCAGGCTGAATGTCCAGAAGTAACGCCGACATCTCGAGCGCGTGGGTGCACGATGTCGTTAAGAGCACCTTAGAGACGCCCAGAGCCTCCGAGAGGAGGGCTTCGCATGCCTTCGTAAACGGCCCGTCGCCAGAGATGTGGCCACTCGCGACCGCATTGGCGACGTAGGTCAGTTCAGGCCCGGAGAAGGACGGACGATTGAACGGTATATTACGGTGAGCGTTCGGTTCAGGTCTGGCGTTTGAGAGGGGGAGGACCGTGGTGAGTGAGTTGCTAGCAATTCCCCTCTGCGGTTCGGATTGGATGTCGGTCATGGCACTGACTCGCTTCCAAGTGTCGCGATGGACTGCCGGGGGGGCGGCCGCCGATTATTGGATTACCAGGTTGACAGTCTAAGCGGGAGGGGGTTCGGACCAAAAGGACCTATCGGGCAGAAGCTAGGCACGGTGAGCCGGGGGGCTACTCTTCAAACTGAATGTAGCAAAGACAATCGCAAGTTACGCCGTTGGCGGCCGTATACTGCAAGCCGAGTCCTACGCCTCCGTGAGAGTTGGAGGCCAGTACTGGCTCACGACCGAGAGGGAACTGTAATACGAAGAGGCCACCGAAGGGCTGGATATACCACGAGCGCATAAGGACCTTAGTGGTGGGCTCAGTTGTGAGGTTGATTAGTGCGGAGGTGCTGGAAGGACCGTCGTTCACGTCTTCCTGGATTGGGGTCTGCGTCCCACCAGTACCAACCGGCGACCCTAGGGTTGTTACCCGGTATGTATCGAAGCGGACGCTCGGACTGGGGGCTGAGCCATCTAGGCTGATGCCGATCTCGGTCACGAGGACCTTGCTCACCCCGGGCTGCAGCAGGATAAGGGATGCCGCGGTGGCGCTCGTGGTGAGCGTAATCTTGCCGGCGTTCTGGGTATACCGGGCAGACATGATCAGTGCTCCTTGTTCGGCGTATGGTGATTTAGCTAGGAACGTTGGCGATTCGACCAAACTTGGAATCGTGCGTTTATGCGGAGCGGTTTACAGCCTGGCTGATGATCGTCGGACGGGCGGGTGCCACGGGTGGTGGTGGCGTTGACGACGGAATCTCGATGAGGAGCGCCGCCCATTGCTCCCAACCGCTCCCAGCTTGCGGCATGGGCGGTTGCATCGCTGCGGTCACGTTACCCGTTAGATGCTGTGCAGCGAAGACGGCGAGTGAACCGAAATCGCCAAGAGTGCCGGTGACGGAGCCGATTTGGAACCATCCGGGAGTGGCGGAGGGAGCTGAGAACCAGGGATCGATTCCAGCTCCAGGGCTGGTGTACAGGCAGCAAGCGGCTAACAGCAATGAGGTGCTGGCGACTAGGTTCTTGGTTAGTTGACCGTACGGAACGCCGGTACCGCTTGAAGATACGTAACTGGGCGCTGCGGGATTGGCATTTGCGATCTCGACGAGGTAGCAGCCTGAGCTGTAGAAGCTCTGATCGCCCGCGATCAAGCCTGTGTAAGCGCAGCTCCATGCTGTTCCGTCGCCAGTTTGGACTATTCGATAAGCTGCAGCGAGCTGATTAGTTGTCATGCCGTCAGAAGAGGCCGGTGGAGATTCGACTGTGACGAGTTGCATCATCCCGGCGGGTGGCGCTAGCCGCGTATTGTTGAGGTGTTGGCCGCCAAAGAACATGACAAGCAGGTTCCCGGGCGTCGGTACCTGGGGAAGAGTGGCGGTCCAAGGAGGAAGCGTCGAATCCTCGCCGAAGTAGGCCGACTGGATGATCTGTGGCGCAACGATTGGCGTTGGGCACGCCGCAACGAGCACCTGCACCGTTCCCTGGTTACCGCTGTAGGTGGCGGAGCTTGTGACGTTACCCGTGACCGTTCCAGTGTCGCTCGTATCCCGGTAGACGACGAGGCTGCCGTTCAATGACGGTGAGATAATCAATTGGTCCTGACGCATTCCAGGCGACCCAGGCGATGAAGAGGCAAACGCGGATGGAGTGGTGCTCGATCCAACGCAGTCACTCGTCGCCGCGGCAAGGATGACTGAACCGGCCGGTACGTTGTAGAGCGACTCGCCGATTGGGGTCCCAGCGGTTGACAGCTGGCCGAACTGACTGATCGTGAAGTAGAGTGCCTTGGCAGAAATCGGTGCCGCGAGTTCATAGACGATGGCACCGCTCGTGTAACTGGGAGTCCCGAGGCCGCTTTCGGGGATCGGGAAGTTCCACGTTGTTCCGTCACCGCTTTCTACTGTTCGATAAGCGACTCCAATTCCGCAAGAATTGGCGGACGCGGACTGATTAATATTGCAAGGATGGCACAATTCCGTGAAACCAGCGGGTGGCGTTGCATACGCCACCGCCTGAGTTCCAATCTGGGAGCCGCCATCGCCCATCCCGCCGTACAAGGCGAGGAGGAGATTGCCCGGCGTCGGGGGACGTCCGAGCACGGCCGTCAACCGGGCAGAGGTCTGGGGTTGGGGACCTGAAGAGCCACACTGCACGATTGGAGATGGCGGGAAGAATGTCCCCGCCGGGCGGTAGGCAACCGCCAGAGTGCTCATCTCAAAGCTGCTAGGTATCTTCCAGTCGACAAGTTGTGAACCCGTGGGGCCAGCAATCGCAAGTATGTCTGCGCTGGCGAAATAGGAGTTAGACTCGCCGACCTGTCCGTGGCCACGCGGTGCGAATCCATTCGGGAAAGTGATGGTCTGATTGGATGGCGCGTTGATGCCGAAGCCTGAGAATATCCAATCGCTGCTGTAGGTGGGAACAATATAGACGCTTTGGCCGGAGTTGTCGGCCCACGGGATCTCGAAAGCCTGATCAACGTAGTTGGTCTGGGCGAGACCGGACACGATCTCTGCGTACACGGCATATGTACTGCTAGTCCCGGTGAGAAGGATGTGGTCGGCACCCGTCGCGAGGGCCGTTAAGACCGCCGTCGAGTAGATATAGTGCTGCCCGTAGACGGATCCGGTTTGGGAAGCGTCGAGCTGCCAGGGATTACCCCTGCTGTCGCTTATAGTTGAGAGGTGCACGCCCGATGAGCAGTCGAGAACGTGCAAGATGATTGTTTCTCCGACGGAGACATTGTTGGCGATTGTGAGATTGATTGAGCTTCCGGAAACAACGGTCATCGACACGGCGTCGCCGACGTAGGCCGGAGTCCCAGTCGTCGACTGCGCAATGGACGACGCCTGAAGGGAGTTTGGCCCGGCGATCGTTGCCGTCTCGAGCGACATCCCGAAGGGACCACGGGCCGTTACCGCGCCGCCGGAGACGACGCCAAGTCCAGCGAGGAATTGTCGGCGGCTGATGGATTGACCGGTGAGGCGATCGTCGTGTTCGTTGTGACCTCTATCATCGGTCATCTGAAGCCTCCCTATGTAACTCGTCTCCAATAGCTGCGAATTGGAGACCGCATCCGTTCACAGCATGTGCGGGCACCGACGCTGAGCGTGAGGTCACGTCAGCCGCCCACGAGGCTGAGGTGACCCTCGAGGTCGCCCCAAGTGGCCGCCATGCTGAGTTTGAACATCAGGTTAGACGATCCTTCGGAGATTGGCCGGTTCGAGCGAGCAGGCCGTCGTGGCGCGCTCTGTCCAGGGGATACTGTGGCGGCTCCGCTCGCCGGCGTCCGCCGTCGCGAAGTGTCGGGTGCTAGAAGTGGACTTAGAATTTGGGCGCGTCGGACCTCGTGGGCTGGATGAAACTACCAAAGTGGTTCGCAGCAAGTTCCCAGGCGTGGAATCTAGTCGTCGTTGGTCGTTGCTCGTTGGGGGCTGCGCAGGCGAGGTCCGGTAGGAGTCTCGCGGGCTTTCGTAGCCTCTCGGAGACTTGGTCGCCTCTCGTGCGACACTGCCATCAAGTTGCGGTCCTGCATCAAAGGCGCGCGGTCGCGAGGCTCACTGGCTCGGAAACGATGCTGGGGTACGAGGAGAGCAGGGCTCTTGGCCGATACCTCGCCAATGCGTAGGTCCCGACCGTGGAGGCCGAGTCGCGATGTGCGGGCTAGTATCGTCTTGCCCTATGCGGCAGGCTCGGCTGGTTCACGTCACAACGACCGACATGAGCCTCGTGTTGTTGCTCGGACCTCAACTGCGTGCCTTCAAGGCTGCCGGGTACGACGTCGTCACCTGCTCAGCGAGCGGACCGTACGTGCGGGAGCTCGAATCGTGGGGGATCAAGCACGTCGCTCTGCGGCACGCAACACGAGCGAGCGATCCCGTGGCCGACCTCCTCACGCTGAGGGAACTGACGGGCGTCTTTCGCGAACTCCGGCCGGACATCGTCCATACACACAACCCGAAGCCCGGCGTGTTGGGGAGGGTGGCGGCCCGTATCTGCAGGGTCCCAGTCATCGTCAATACAGTGCACGGCCTCTATGCGCAGGAGTCCGATCCTCTGCTGCGTCGCCTCGTCGTGTACGGCGCTGAGCGGGTCGCCTCGATCTGTTCGTCGGCCGAGCTCGTCCAGAATCCAGAGGATCTCGCTACGCTGTCCCGTCTCGGTGTACCTCGTGGCAAATTGACGCTACTGGGCAATGGCGTCGACCTCAATCGCTTCTCGACGGACAACGTGACTTCTGCGCGCGCCGAGGTGCGTCACGAGTTCGGCGCAGCATCGTCGGACGTCGTCGTCGGCGTAGTCGGCCGCCTGGTGTGGGAGAAAGGCTACCGCGAGGTCTTCGCAGCAGCGGAGCGATGGGCACGTGCCTCAAGCGCTATGAAGGTCGTAGTGGTCGGACCGCCGGACGTCGGCAAGGCTGACGCCATCGACGAGATCTCGATCGAGCAGGCCAAGGCGCGAGGCGTCTGTTTCCTCGGCGAGCGGGCCGACATGGAACGCCTCTACGCGGGCTTCGACATCTACGTTCTGGCGTCCTACCGAGAGGGCTTCCCCCGCTCCGCCATGGAGGCCGCTGCCATGGGTCTTCCGGTGGTGGCGACGAATATTCGCGGCTGCCGGGAAGTTGTCGACCACGGCGTGACCGGGCTGCTCGTCCGTCCTGGAGACAGCGTGGCCCTCGCCGACGCGGTGCTGCGTCTAGCAGCCTCGCCGTCGGAGCGAGCGGCGATGGGCCAGGAGGGCCGCGATAAGGCGCGACGCGAGTTCGATCAACAACAAGTCATGGACACGACGATGCGTGTCTATGAGCGGCTGCTCGGGCGGTCGGTTGTACGCCACACGGGGCCGAGGGAATTCGAGCTGCGGCTCGCCCGCCCGTCCGACGCCGCGACGTTGGCCGAGCTGCACTGCAGCGAGCTCGGAAAGAGCTTCATCGCTTCGCTTGGGAGGGGGTTCCTGAGGAAGCTCTACCGGAGGGTCATTCGCTCGCCGGAATCCTTCGTGGTGATCGCCTCGGGCGTGGGGCTGCCTGTCGCCGGCTTTGTGGCCGGGACGACGAGCACCCGGGCGCTCTACCGCCGATTCGTGCTCCACGACGGGCTGGTCGCGGGACTGGTTGCCCTGCCGAGCCTGCTGCGTGCGCCTCACCGCGTCCTCGAGACCTTCCGCTATGTCTCCTCCCCGACTTCCCCGTCGAACGATCTGCCGCCCGCTGAGCTGCTTTCGTTGGCGGTCGACGGGCGAGCGCGGCGACGGGGTCTCGGTGAATCGCTCGTGCGAGCGTGCTTGAACGAGCTCGCCGATCGGGATGCCTCGACCAGTCGCGTCGTTGTCGACTCCAGCAACGAAACGGCTATCAAGCTGTACAAGCGGTGTGGCTATCGAGACGAAGCGAGCTTCGAGTTACATCCCGGCAAGCGGTCGGCGGTGCTCGTGTGGCCATAGGAGCGACGCTGGCAGCCTTGAGCGCGTTCGTGGTGGTGCTGCTGGCCGTTCCAGCCTGTGCACGCTTGGCGCGCGCTGTTGGCGTCGTCGACCGTCCTGGTCCGTTGAAGGTGCAACAGGTTCCGGTCCCGTACCTTGGCGGGCTCGCCGTGGCGCTCGGCCTGTTCGCCTCGGCCTGGACGCTGGTGCTGGTTCGCGAGGTGCCGCTTGCCTGCCTGGTTCCTCTCTGCGTTGCCCTCGTCCTCGGCGTCGCGGACGATTGGCGCGACCTGCCCGTAGGGCTGAGGGTGCTCGGCGAGCTCGGCGCGGGCACCGCCCTGGCGTGGGCGGTCCCTACTCGGCTCGGCGCGGGTGGCTGGCCGCTGATCGTTGCTGTCGAGCTGTTGCTCGTCAACGGCGTGAACCTGCTCGACGGATTGGACGCCCTGGCTGGAAGCATCGTCGCCGCCTCCTCCGCCGCGTTTGCTCTCCTGCTGTCGGGTAGCGGGCGAGTCGCGGCGCTGTCTGCGCTCGGGGCCGTCGTCGGCTTCCTCGTGTTCAACCGTCCCCCAGCACGCATCTACCTCGGAGACGGCGGCTCGTACCTACTCGGAACCGTGCTGGCGCTGCTGCTCGTGTTGGCGTGGAGCCCTCGCGTTTCGAGCGCCGGCTCCGTGGCGGCGACCCTGCTGGTGGCGTTGCCGGTCGCCGAGGTCGTCTGGGCGCTGATCAGGCGGCGCCGCGCCGGACTGGCCCTGCTCGCCGGCGACCGCGGCCACAGCTACGACCGCCTTGCCGCACGTGGGTGGGGGACTGGCACGATCGCGCTGGCAGCGGCGGCGCTCCAGTTCGCTCTCGGGCTCATCGGTGTCGCGGCGTTGCACAGTGGGCTCGCCGTTGCGGTCCTGGTGGTGGGACTCGTCGCGGCCGCCCTGATGGCAGCCGCCGCTGCCGCAGGGTTCCTACGGCCGGTGCGCGAGGACGCCGGCTGATCCGAATCGCCCGCCGCCGTCCCGACAGGAGAGAACCGTCTCGACGACGCGCTCAAGATCACGGTCGGTAAGGCTCGAGCCGCTCGGAAGGCACAAGCCGCGTTCGAAAATGCCCTCGGCGACACGACCCCCGCGCGTGCGGCAGCCTGCGAACGCCCGTTGGAGGTGCATCGGCTTCCAGGTGGGTCGAGCTTCGATGTTCACCTCTTCGAGCCGTTGCCGCACCTCTGCAGTCGAAGAGCCGAATTCATCTGGATCGATCGTGATGCACGTGAGCCACCAGCTGGGCTCGCCTGCAGGATCGCCGGGCATGAATTCAAGCCCTGGCGCGCCCGCCAGCGCGCAACGGTAGGCGGCGTTGATTTTCCGACGTCGCGCGACACGCCGGTCGAGCCCCTCCAGCTGACCGCGCCCCACCGCAGCGAGAAGGTTGCTGAGGCGATAGTTGTAGCCGACCTCCTGGTGCTCGTAGTGGGGGACGGGATCGCGGGCCTGCGTAGCGAGATAGCGGACTCGCTCTGCGAGTCGGGCGTCGGCTGTGACGAGCATGCCGCCTCCGCTGGTCGTGATGATCTTGTTCCCATTGAAGGAGAAGATGGCTGCGGCGCCGAACTGCCCGGCACGTCTGCCGTCGTAGCTGGCGCCGAGGGCCTCTGCCGCGTCCTCGACGAGCGGCACCCCGTAGTGTTCGCAGAGCGGGGCGATCGTCCGGTAGTCCGCGCACTGCCCGTACAGGTCGACTGCGATGACCGCAGCAGGCAGGCGGTCGTGCGCGGCCAGTTCGTCGAGTTCCTCGGCGAGTAGCGCGGGGTCGAGATTCCAGCTCGCCGGCGAGCTGTCGAGGAAGACCGGGTGGGCGCCGAGGTAAGTTGCCGCGGCGGCGGTTGCGATGAAGGTCAGCGTCGGGACGATCACCTCGTCACCGCCTTGCACGCCGAGCTCGTGCAAGGCCAGGTGCAGGCCAGCAGTGCCACTCGACAGCGCGACCGCGTGGGGTCTGCCTACGTAGTCCGCCAGCGCTACCTCGAACGCGTCGACCTCGGGTCCGAGTGGAGCGATCCAGTTGGAGTCGAATGCGGCAATGAGCAGCTCGCGTTCGCGTGGCCCGACGTCAGGAGGGGAGAGGTAGACGCGCTCCATGCGCAGCGGAGGGTATCACGCATGCGCTCTGACCAGATCCCGGCCCGCACCACATCAGGCGCGACCGGAAGTCTCAGCAGGCTCCTGCGTCTCGACATGGCGGACTCTGCGCAGCTCGAAGCCGAGCCGCTCGCGGAAGTACTGCACACCGGGTTCCTGCACCAGTGCCGACTCGGCGACGATGTATCGACATCCTCGTTCGATGAGGGATCTGATGATCTCGGCGTTCAACACGTACAGATACAGAACCTCGCCGGACTCATTGCCCACTGAAACGGCGTACACCGGTCGGGCCACGAACCGATCGACCGTGAAGACGGCGACGGCGACGGGCCGTTTCTCGGCGTCGAGCGCGAACCAAAACTCGTCGCCGCTGTTCGCGAGCCGCTGCTCGACGTGGCTGAGCAGGCTTCCCCGCCGCCTCGCGCCGACGCCAGACGCGAGGGCCTCCTTGAGGCGGACGACCTCTGCGGTGTCCTCCACCCTGAGGGCGATGATTCCCGCCTCGCGTGCCCGCCGCGTGTTCGTGCGGAGAGCCTGGCGGCGGTTTCCTCGCAAGTACTCGGCCTCCGAGCCGGGCAGCGCAAGCACCGCAGCGGGTCGCGCGGCACTGAGGAGCATCTTCCGCGCGTCGAGAAGCTCTGCGATCTCGCGTCCAGCACGAGATGCCGTAAGCGGCAGCTCGATAAGCGGCAGCTGGCCAATGGCGGTTCCAGCTCGAGCCAAGCTGCGGTATGACCGTGCGAACGCTCCGCGGGCCAAGCCGACCTCCAGCCGCGCTCGAGCGAACGCGGAGAGGACACTCGAGAGATCTTGCAGGGCACGGCGCGCGTCGTCGTCATTCAGCGCCCCGCTGCGATCGCGTCTCAGGAAACCGACGATGTTCATGTGTGGGTGACCTGTTGACCCTTCGTCTGTCGCCTGGGAGGTTCGCGTGGGTAAAAGCTACAGCGCTACAGGCGATTGTCCGGTAACATGGCCCCTCACCAGGCTGGTGAGGGCCGAGTCTGGCAGGTCTGCGTTCGCACGTGGGCTCGCCCGTGCAGGTCGCACCCACGCCGGCATAGGTCCATGTGCTCGCACGTCGCCCCCGTAGTCGCTTCCGGAGTCAGCTAAGATGAGCTCTTAGCTGACCGAAAACGCAGGGCGTGGTGAGTCAACCGCTCAACGCGTCGGATGGGGTACTTCATGGCTGCGGCCCTAAATCGAGGGGAATCGGACCGCGAAACCAAGCGTCTTCTCGTCGTGGGACGCCGTCGACTGTATCTACAAGCCTTGTGTGAGTACTTGGTGGCGAAGGGTGTAACCGCCTCATTGGCCATCGACGCATCGCAGTCGTCGAGCGTTGACGCGCCCGACATGGTGCTCATCGACTGTCCCTCCGGAGCCGAAGCTGCCTCCGGTCAGGTGGCCGAGATCGCGCAGCGACTCCCGGACGCCAGGTTCTTGCTGCTCGTGCCCTCCACGAGTGCCCGCGAGCGCTCTCGCGACCTCGGGGCGCTGAACGTGCTCGGCTGCGTGAGTGCTCACCATGGTCACGCTGAGTTGATGCGCTGGCTCGCCGGTCCGCGTGCGCGCGGTGGTATCCAGGGTTCGCGCAGCGTCGGGGCTCCGCAGTCGACTGTCCTCTCCTCGCTGAGCGGACGCGAGACGAGCGTGCTCGAGCTGATGGTCGGCGGGTATTCCACGGAGGAGATCGCCGGCAAGCTCGGGATCTCACCACACACCGTGCGCACCCACGTGCAGAACGTGATGGCCAAGCTCGGAGCGCGTTCGCGAATAGAAATGATCAACATTGGCCGGCGCTCTGGCGTGAAATCGGCGCGGCTCGGAGCGCCGTCGTGAGCACTCTGATTGGCGAATTTACGCTCCTACTCGGTGGTCCGACCGCCCTCGAGCTGGAAGTGCTCGGGTTCGCGCTCGGATTGCGAGAGGGCGTGAGCGTCCTCGGGTGGGCCGCCAAGGATCAGCAGGTCCTGAGCAAGGCACGCGAGTGTCGCCCGGACATCGCGCTGTTGTGTGTTGACGGCCCAAATTGGGGTGGCATCGGTGTGTGCGCCGCGATCAAGCAGCTCGGCGGCCCGACCCGCGTCGTGCTAGTCGGGGCTGAGGATCACGCGACGTTGATGGCGGCGGTGAAAGCCGGTGCCGACGGCTTCGTCACCGCCGGTGAGGACGTTGACGACGTCGCCGACGCGCTTCGTCGTGTCGTTCGTGGAGAGTCGGCGATCCCGCCGGGAATGCTGGGAGCGCTCCTACGCGGCCTCATCGAGTTCCGCCGAGAAGACGACGAGGTAGTCGAGCGGTTCGCCAGCCTCGGCAAGCGAGAGCGGGAGGTGCTCGCCGAGCTCGTCGCCGGACTCGACCATCACTCGATCGCTGCCAAGATGCACCTCTCGCCCCACACCGCCCGCACCCATACCCAGAACATCTTCGCAAAGCTCGGCGTGCACTCCCGACTCGAAGCCGCGCAGCTAGTCTTCGACCACGAGCTGCTGACACGCTTTGCCATGGACGGTGGCGAGATGAACGGGCGTCCATGAACGAGCCGCAGGCCGGTGACCGTCCGCTGCGGACGTCGGGTGCTCACCTCGTACTCAGCTCGGGCCGTACGCTGATCGCCAGCTCCGACGGAGCGAGCGTGGTAGCGGTGAATGAATCCGCGGCGGCCCTGTTCGAGCTCTGCGACGGTGTCACCACGGTGGAGGAGATGGCGGCAGCGGTCTGTGATGCCTCGTCGATTCCCCTCGAGCAGGCTCGCCGCGACGTCGGTCACACCCTTGGCGAGCTGGGAAGAGCTGGCTTGATCATCATTGATCGAGACGGCAGGGCCGACGGATGAGCCAACGGTACAAATTCGTGTCATCGAGCGGGGCGCGAGGATCAGCGGTCCTGGCTGCGTAGCATCAGAGGTCGTGGAGCGGGAGCGGAGCGGTGACGGCTAGCGACTATGTGAGGGCCTTCGTTCGGCGATGGCCGCTGGTCCTGGCGTTGTTCGTGATCGGTCTCGGCGTGGGCTACGTGACGTCCAAACCTGCCCCGTCTCCGCCGATTGCCCCGTCGAGCTCGAATGCCCCTCCCAGCTACCAGGCGTCGAGCATCTTGAACCTGCCGGCGGGATCGCTCGATCCGACGGGCTTCTCGCTCGACTCGATGGCTTTTCTCGCCACCTCAGGCCCCGTGGCAACGATGACCGCCAGCGCCATGCACAACGTCGTCCCGGTCTCGAACATTCGAAGCCGAGTGTCGGTCACCCCCAAGGACACCTTGGGGATCCTCGTGGTGACGGCCACCGAGGCCACTCCGGCCGAGGCAGCCACGGTCGCCGACACCTTCGGGACCCAGCTGATCGCCTACTTCAATGCCCGCCTGCTGGCCAGCTGGCATGCGGCTCTCGGCGGCGACGCGAAACAGATCACCACGCTCTCCAAGGTGCTGAGCGCGCTTCGGGGGCAAGCGAGCAGCGCCATCGTCCAGGCTGAGCTCAGCCAGGTTCAAGGTGAGTACGTTTCCGACAGCGTCTCCTACCAGCAGCTGCTCGCCGCGGGACCTCAGCGAACGGTCCTGGCCGTTGTGCAGCCGGCGTCGCTCTCCAACGTGACCATCATCGAGCCCGCGGTGAGCAGCAGTGCCGGCTCACACTCCGTCGTGGGACACAGCCGCAAGAAGTTGATGCTCCTCGGCGGCGTAGCCGGATTGCTCGTCGGGCTGGGGCTTGCGCTCGTGCTCGAGCGACTGGACGACAAGATTCGTACGCGAGACCAGGCGGAACGAGTCCTCGACCTGCCCGTGCTCGGCGAGCTGCCAAGTGCGCGGGGTCGCGGACGTCGAGTGGTGCTCCTCCAGCAGCCCATGTCGGCTGCAGCGGAATCATATCGAATGCTACAAACAGCGCTGATGGCTGGAACACCCATGGGGCGTGACCAGAGCCGCCGCCAGGTCATCCTGCTGTCGGCACCATACGAGGTCGACGGGAAGGACCAGGTTCTCGCCAACTTGGCGGCCAGCTTCTCTGAAGCCGGTAGCTCTGTCGCGTTGCTAGCCCTGGACAGCTTCGACCGGTCGTTGCCCGAGCTCGTCTCGGGCGGAAGACGCGCCGCACGGCGCGGGAGCCCCGCGCTAGCGAACCGACTCGACCTGGCCTACGCTTCTGGTGGGCAGGAGCCGTTGCCTACGGTGATCGAAGGCGTGTCGCTGGTGCTCGACGGTGTCCACCCCGGCATCGGCAACGGTCGGCCGCAGCGGCACTTGCAGGCCATCGCCGAGGCGCGTCAGCTTGCCGACGTCGTTCTGATCGACACCCCTCCGGTGCTGCTGACCCATGATGCAGCGCAGCTCTCCTCCGTCGTCGATGTCGTCGTCCTGATGTGCCCGGTCGGCGAGGTCAAGGCACGCGAGGCTTCCCGCGCGGCGGAGGTCCTTCGTCGCGTCGGTGCCCCGCTCGAGGGTCTCGTGCTGGTTGCGGGGGAGGCTCCGTGGCGGCGAGCGACGCGCCTGTTGCGCGGTGAGAGTCGGCATTCGCGGGGACAACCCGACGTTCCGAAGCTTGGCCCGTTGTCACCCCCGGCTGCGCTGCCCGACATCACCGCCGCCGGCGCGGCGTCGATCACAGCGCTCGACTCGCCTGGCTCGTGAACGCCGACGGTCCTGTCGGGGGAGATGCGCAGTACTGGGTGCGCCGATCCGACGTCCTCTGGCGCATGCTCCTCGAGACCGTGGTCCTGCTCCGGCCGGAGGGCGACGCTCCGCCGCTCACCATCTCGGGATCTGGTGCGGTCGTGTGGGAGCTGCTCGCCGAGCCGATCACCCTCGAGCAGCTGTCTGGCGAGTTGGCCAGCTGCTACACGGTGAGCCCCGATGTCATCTCGCGCGACCTGATCCCGGTGCTCGCCGACCTCGAGGACGCCGCGCTCGTACAGCGGACCACATGAGTGAGACAGGGTTGCCTCTCGTCGGGAGCCAGGACACGAGTGGGTCGTCGACGCTCGGCTTGATAGCCGGCCACGGCCTTGTCGCCCCACCGGACGGATCGACGCGGATCGCGGTGGCCGAGCCGCTCGGCGACGACGAGTGGATGAGCCTGCTCCGCCGAGCGCGGCTTCAACGAATGCTCGGCCTGTTGGTCGCCGCCATTTCCGAGGGCGCCGTGGTCGTAACCGAGCAGCAACTGAATGACGCAAAGCGTGAAGCCGTCGCTGCGTTGTGTGGCGACTTGGTTCGCGAGAGAGAGCTCCTCCGGGTCGTCGGCCTGTTGTCACGTGCCGGGATCGATCATCGTGTGCTGAAGGGGCCTGCGGTGGCGCACCTCGACTACGCCGATCCCGCCCTTCGTTCCTTCGCCGACGTGGACGTGCTGATCCGGTCGGAGGAATGGGAGCCAGCTATCGCGCGCGCTGCAGGACGCGGGATGGCAGCGCCAGTTCCTCGAGCCGCGTCGCGGCTTCGAACGCCGATTCGTCAAGGGCATGCTGCTCACGAGGCCCGACGGCGGCACCGAGCTCGACCTGCACCGGACCCTCGCGCTCGGTCCCTTCGGCCTGACCGTTCACCTGCCCGATCTCTGGCGACATCACGAGCCGTTGACGCTTGCCGAAGGCCTCGAACTGCGCGCCCTCGATCTGGAGACGCGCTTCTTGCACGCCTGCTTTCACGCTTCGCTGGGTGACCTGCCGCCGCGGCTCGTCCCCCTTCGCGACGTCGCCGAGATGGCACTGTCGGGCAAGCTCGACATCGACAGAGTCATCTCGCTCGCCAAGTCCTGGCGGGCGCAGGCCGTGCTCGCGAGAGCGGCTGCGCTCTCGTGCGCCCTCCTCCAGCTCCCCGCGGCGGCGCGCGGCGCTCTTGGCGAACTGGCTGAGGTGCGTTCGCCGAAAAGGGAGGTCCGGATGCTCGGTGCCTACCTCTCGCCCGGTCGGTCCTACGTGCTCCTGACTGTTGCCGCGACCAGGGCCGTGCGAGGTCCGGTGGACAAGTTCCGCTACGTCATGGCGCTTGCTGCGCCCACCGGCGACTTCGTGTCGCCGCGTTACGTGAGCCGTCGTGCACGTTGGGGATCGGCCGTGCGCTCGTTGCGCCCGGTCCGCGACGGTCACCGCAGCCCGGGCGGAGCCCGGATGTGACGAACGCCCCGGCTCCGTCCCATCGCCGCGAGGTCAGGTCAGACGTGGTCCGACCGCGCGAAGACCTGGCGATGGTCGAAATCGACGGTGACGGCATCGTGTATGACTTCGGCGAGGAACGGGTCCATCTACTGAACCCCACGGCGGTCTTCGTGTGGAAGTTGCTCGATGGCGAGACGTGCCTCGCTGACCTTGCCGAGGACATATCTGTCGCAGCAGGCGTCGACCAGCGCGTCGTGCTCGACGATCTGGTCCGCCTCGTCGGAGACCTCGAGGCCGAGGGGCTGCTCGAGCACGGCGAAGGCGCCCCTGATCGCGCCGCTCAGGCGAAGCACGATCGTCGCCCAGACATGAGCTGAGCCATAATGGTCCCAGGTCAGGGCCCACGGGCGCCCCGCTGCGGCAGCTTCGGCTGCGTGCCGTGGGCGAGTACTGATTTTGGTGCATCTGCCGTAGGCACGTCCGCCGCCCGTCAGGTACCGTGATCTCACTGCGCATCAGCAGCGCTTTCGACTGATCGGAAGCGCGGAGAGAGGGAGCACGCATGCCGGACGAGTCGATCGTCGAAGGTGGGTCGCTAATCAGTTCGAGGATCACTCGTCGGAACCTGATCAAGACGGGAGCGATCGTCGGTGGGGTGGCGTGGGCAGCGCCAGTGATCGACAGCTTCGCCAGCCCTGCTTCGGCGGGTTCGTCGAGCGCCGGTTGCTACGTCTGTTTCAGCACAGGTGGGGTTCCGTTCTACGCCGGAGAGGACAACCCCGGTCCCGCTGAGGCCATCTCGAGTTGCACTGCGGAGGGTTTGAAGGTGCCCTCGGGCGACGGTGGCCCGTACACGAGCGGGACCTACGTTCTGTTCAACACGAGCGACCCGAAGGGCGCGTTCGGTTCCTTCGCCCCGGTCGGCTTCAACGGTGCATACTGCACCTACGGAACGACCAATGCGACACAGCTGAACAACAGCTGTCCGGCGACGTTCGCCGTCTCCGGCGGGACCGGCAACCTTGCCCTGGTGAGCTGCCAGACCGGCACTTGGTAAGTCAGACGTGACGAAGCGGGCGGTCCGGACTCGGGCCGCCCGCTTCTTCGCGTTGGCCCTGCTGCGCCGCCCGGCCACCCGACGTTGCTTGGGCTCCTCGGCAGCATGATCACTCGGCGGTAGTAACGATTACAGTGCGCCGATGAGCGCGGCGGCGTACGAACTGAATCAATATCGATTCCGCATCGTCTGCGACGCCCCTGACGTAGGCGAGTTGTTCCACGACTTCCTTTCGGGCTTCGTCGTGGAAGACCCCGCCGACGCGACGGGCCTCGACTCGTACGAGCTGCGGGACGAGGAAGGTTTGATCAAGATCTGGTTCGGCGGGAACGAGGTGCTCCCCGCGCTTCCGTTGTACGCCGTGGTAGACAAGATCTTGCGCGAGGTCAGTTCGGCCGGGATCAACACCTCGACGGAGCACCTCGCGATCCACGCCGGCGCGGTGTCGCGCGGAGGGATCGGCGCGATCCTGCCAGCACCGTCGGGCTCGGGAAAGTCGACCGCGGTCGCCGCTCTGGTGCAGGCCGGCTGCCGCTATCTGAGCGACGAAGCGGCCCTCCTCGACCTAGCCTCGGGCGTTCTCCACCCCTACCCTCGACCGCTCTGTCTCTCGGCCGACTCGCTCGACCTGCTCACTCCGCTGACGCGGGAGCTCCCGGTGGAGATCGACTGGAGAGGAGTGGGGGAGCAGCATGTCGCTCCCTGCCAGCTTCGCGACGCCTCGATCGGGGAGAACGCTCCGCTGCTCGCGCTGTTCGCCCCGCGCTTCGAGCCGGAGGCCGAGACGGTCTGTGAGCCGATGCGACGCAGCGAGGCCATGCTGGCGGTGATCAGGAACTCGTTCAACTTCGCGCGCTTTGGTGCGCCCGGGCTCCGCTCCTTGGCGACGGTCATGGAACGAGTGACTCCGTATCGCCTACAGTTCGGCGACATCGATCGGGCGGCGAAGCTGGTTATCGAGGTCCTCGACTCGTTGGGAGCGGCAGGCCACAACGGTTGATCCTCGCGGTCGCAGGTAGGGTTCCCGTGCGGCGACTGGGGCGGGCGTCGGTCGACATTCGAACCTGGGAGCAGGACCGAAGGCGTGGCGATGGCCGGAGGCATCATGGCGACACCGAATCCGCCACTCAACCCGCACCTCTTCCTGCGACCGCGACCCCCGTGCTACTCGAGGCTGCAGTGTGACCTGCAAGCGTTCAAGTTGCCAGAGTTCCGCGATCCGCTGGCACTCAGTCTGGTCGCTCTCGTCGTCGGGGTCGTGATCGTGCTTGGCTGGCGTGCCGTTCGTGATGCCCGCGGTCGCCGACGCTTCGATTCGATCGAGCTGGCGCGCCCCTTGCCCATCGCCGGTTTGCTCGTCGCGGTAGTGGCCCTGGAAGCCTACGAACGGACCGGGCATCTCGTGCCGGGGTTGGCCGCCGCGATCGTGCTGCTCGCCGCGGGTGGGTTGCTCGCCGATGTCGCCAGGCTGCCGCTGCTGGTTCGCATGGTGCTCGCGCTTCCGGGAGCAGTGGTCCTCGCGGAGCACTCGGCGCTGCCCGATCCGAGGTGGGTCCTCGTCTTTGCCGGCACCGTCACCGTGGTCGGCTCCGGCCTGATCGCCGATCTCGACGTCCGAGCAACCGACCTCGGCCTCGGGCCCGTCCTGCTCGCGGTCACCGTCGTCGGCCTGTACGAGTGCGAACCGGATCCTGACTTCGCCCTGCTCCTCGTCGGCGCGGCGCTCCCGCTCGCGCTGCTTGCCTGGCCGCTCGTGCTCGCCCGGCTGGGCGGCGCCGGAGCGGCGGCGATGTCCGGGTTCATGGCCTGGGCTGCTGCCGTCGGGGGTCGGGGCATGCTGAGCGCCGTGGTCTCGGGTGCGGCATGCCTCGGCCTCTTCCTGGTGGTTCCCCTCGCCCGGCTGATCGCCTTCCGCCGAACCAGCGTTCTCGAGCGACTCCGGCGGAGGTGGTGGACCCCGCTCCTTGTCGGCGCCGTGCAGCTCGCCTTCGAGGTCGGGTGCAGCAGGATCGCTCCGGGTCGCACGCCGCAGGAAGCCGCTGAGATCGCCGGCGCCGGCCTGGTCGTCGCGGTCGTCGTCGCCTGCCTGCTGAGTGGGCGCCGCGCCGGAACGACCGCCGACGAGCGCGCCGAGCAAGGCCATGACGCGTCGCCGAGCGCCCTGCCCGCGTCGCAGGCGGCGGGAGGATGACCACCGTCGTCGTCACGGGCGGCGCCGGGTTCATCGGTGCCAACCTCTGTGCTGAACTGGCACGTCGCGGGCTTGCATCGCTCGTGGTCGTCGACGACCTCTCCACCGGCAGTCGTTGCAACCTGAACCAGCTCGACGGTGTGGAGCTGGTCGAGGCGAGCATCCTCGATCGGGATGCACTCGACGACGCGCTGAGGGGTGCATCGACGATCGTGCATCTTGCCGCCCGACCGTCAGTGCCGCGGTCGATCGCCGATCCGATGGCCAGTCATGAGGCGAACGCCACCGGCACCGTCACGGTTCTCGAGGCGGCGCGATCTGCTGGCATACGGCACGTGATCGTCGCCTCCTCGTCCTCGGTCTACGGAGCCAATCCGGCTCTCCCCAAATCCGAGGATCTCGCTCCGCTGCCGCTCAGCCCCTACGCCGCGAGCAAGCTGGCGACCGAGGCCTATGCCCTCGCCTATGCGAGCTCGTTCGGCCTGGAGGTGCTCGCATTCCGCTTCTTCAACGTCTTCGGGCCGCTGCAGCCGGCCGGGCATGCCTACGCCGCGGTCATCCCGGCCTTCGTGTCTGCGGCGCTGGCAGCTCGCCCCCTGACGGTGCACGGAGACGGGCATCAGACGCGGGATTTCACCTACGTCGGGACCGTCGCTCGAGTGCTCGCCGAGACTGTGGAACGGCGAGTCTCGGCGCCGGGTCCTGTCAACCTCGCCTTCGGCTCTCGGATGACGCTGCTCGAGGTGATCGACACGCTCGAGCGCGTCCTCGGTCGCCCGCTGCAGGTGGAGCACGTCGATCAACGGGCTGGCGACGTACGCGACTCGCAAGCCGACGGAAGCCGCCTCCGTTCGCTCTTCCCCGGCGTCGAGCCGGTCGACTTCCAGACAGGGCTGACTCGAACCGTCGAGTGGTTCGTCGCCGAGCTCGAGAGGGACGACCGACCCCGCGCCCTGGACGGTGCGCCCACGGGCGCCTGAACGCGCGTTCGCGCACCAGGCACCGTCATCGCTCGGATGCCGAGTGTGCGATGCTCGATCCATGTGCGGCATCGCTGGCCTTCTCGACCTCCGTCGCGCCCACAGTGACGAGGAGCTGACGCGTCTGGCGGACGTAATGGCGACCGAGCTCGTTCATCGAGGGCCCGACGACGGGGGTTCGTGGGTGGACGCCTCGGCCGGCATCGCCCTCGGGTCGCGCCGGCTGGCGGTGATCGACCTCTCGGCCGAGGGCCATCAGCCGATGCAGTCGGCGAGCGGGCGCTTCGTGCTTGCGTACAACGGCGAGATCTACAACTTCGAGAAGCTGCGTGCCAGGCTGGAGCGGTCGGGGCGTCGTTTCCGAGGCGGCTCCGACACCGAGGTGCTGGTCGAGGCGCTCGAGGCGTGGGGTGTCGAGCAGGCCCTGCGAGAGCTCAACGGGATGTTCGCCTTCGCACTGTGGGACCGCTCCGGGCGCACCCTCTACCTGGCACGCGACCGCTTCGGCGAGAAGCCGCTGTACTACGGGTGGTGCGGCGCGACGCTGCTCTTCGGGTCGGAGCTGAAGGCGCTGCGCGCCGTGCCGGAGTACCGGCCGACGATCGACCGCCGCAGTCTCGCGCGTTACCTCGCTCTCGGCCGCGTCCCCGCCCCGTACTCGATCTACGAGGGAGTCAGCCAGCTCCTCCCGGGCAGCGTGCTCACGATCCATCCCGACGTATCCGCCGGGGGCAGTCCGTTGCCGCAGCGCTACTGGTCGGCGTTCGATGTCGCAGCCCGTGGCTTCTCGAACCTCACCCACGCCGAGCCCGAGGACGTCACCGAAGAGCTCGATCGGCTGCTCGGCGAGGCGGTCGAGGATGCGGATGCACGCCGACGTCCCGGTCGGCGTCTTCCTCTCGGGCGGGGTCGACTCCTCGACGGTCGTCGCGCTGATGCAGGCGCATTCATCGAGCAAGGTCCGCTCGTTCACGATCGGATTCGAGGACCGCGCCTACGACGAATCGGCGTCGGCGTCGGCGGTCGCCGCGCATCTCGGGACCGATCACACAGATCTGCGGTTGACGCCGGCCGACGCCATGCAGGTGATCGAACGGATGCCCGTCGTCTACGACGAGCCGTTCGCCGACGCGTCGCAGATCCCGACCTATCTCGTCAGCCGCTTGGCGCGCGAGCACGTCACCGTCTCGCTGTCCGGTGACGGCGGGGACGAGCTGTTCGGGGGGTACAACCGTCACGTCTACGCGGCCAAGGTGCTACGCGGCGCCTCCGTCGTGCCCCGCTCGCTGCGACTTGCGATCGCGCGAGGGCTGACCCTCGTCCCGCCCTCGCGCTGGGACGATCTGTTCGAACGGGCGAGGGTTCTCCTTCCGCCACGCGCCCGCCTGCGGTTGCCCGGCCTCAAGATCCAGAAGCTCGCGTCGATTCTCGGAGCCGACAATTCCCAGCAGGCCTACGACGTCCTGGCCTCGACCTGGGTCGAGCCGGGCGGGTTGGTGCAGGGACTTCGCGATGTACCGGGCAGCACCTTTGGCGACGTCCCGAGCGAGCTGAACGAGGTCAGCGCGCAGATGATGTACCTGGACCTGGTCAACTACCTGCCCGACGACATCCTGGTCAAGCTCGACCGGGCGAGCATGGCCGTCAGCCTCGAGAGCCGTGTCCCGATGCTCGACCATCGAGTGGTCGAGTTCGCCTGGACGATACCGACCGCGCTGAAGATCCACAACGGCGGGGGAAAGTGGATCCTGCGCCAGGTGCTTCGCCGCTACCTGCCCGACGAGCTGGTCAACCGGCCGAAGGCCGGCTTCGGCCTGCCGATCGGCTCGTGGCTGCGCGGCCCGCTGCGACCCTGGGCGGAGGAGCTGCTGGCCCCCGATCGACTACAGGGTGACGGATACCTCGAGCCGCAGCCGATCCGGAGGTGCTGGGAGGAGCACCTGAGTGGACGGAGCGACCTCGAGTCCCAGCTGTGGGCGGTGCTCATGTTCCAGTGCTGGCGGGAGGCCCACCCCGCCTGAGGCGCGGGTGCGCACGAGTCCGGCGACCCCGCGAGCGCAGGACCTCGTCGTAGATCTCTTCGAGCCGCTCGGCAGCCCGGCCGATGTCGAACTGGCGGCCGGCTGCGCGGGCGGCTTCGGCCATCTGCGCGCGCCTTGCCGGGTTCTCGACGAGCGAGCGGAGCGCCGCAGCGAGTGCGATCGGGTCACCGGGAGGGACGATCACGCCACAGGCGCCCTCGGTGACCACGATCGGTACGTCGCCGACCGCTGTCGAGACGACCGGGACTCCGAGCGCGAGGGCCTCCATCACCGCGACCGGGAATCCCTCGTGATGCGAAGCCAGCACGAAGATGTCCGAGCCGGCGACGATTCGTTGAGCGTCACGGCGGAACCCGGTCAGGGTGAACTGTTCGGCGAGTCCGAGCTCGTCGCGGGTGCGTCGCGTCTCGTCCTCTAGCGGACCGCCGCCCACCGCGATGAAGCGCACGGGCAGGCCCGCTGCGACGAGCGCCCGGGCAGCCTCGAGGAGCACCTCGTATCCCTTCTCGCGTCGCATGTTGGCGACGATCGTGATCACCACCTCACCCCGCTTCACGGCGAACTCCGCGCGTACGGAATCCCTCACCGTGTCGGGGTCGACGAGGTCGTCGAGTGGTAACCCGTGAACGAGCACCTCCGTCCGCGGCCTGAGCGAAGGTGGAATCGCGTTCCAGACCGCGTGCGAGACCGCCACGTCGGCGTCGTCGAGCCGGTACGTCACTCGGTGCAGCGCACGAACGACGGGCACGTTGTGTTGCCAGATGTTGTGCTGCGTGTGCACGATGCGCGGGCCCGCTGGGATCGAGCGAGCGACCAGCCGACCCAGACTTGCGGCGTAGGGGAGATGGACGTGCAGGACGTCGATTCGTTCGGCAAGGAGCAGCCTGCGCAGGTACTTCAGCCATCGCAGGTCGAAGTGGCTGGAGACACCCAGGTGATGGATCTCGACGTCGCCCTCGTGCAGGCGGGCGATGATGTCCGCTGCCGGGTTGGCGACCACGTGCGCGACGTGGTAGTCGAAGCGACCCCGCTTGCCCTCCGCGGCCGTCAGTGAGAGGAGCAGCTGTTCGGCGCCACCAACGAGAGAGAGGCTCTTGATGAGATGCAGGATGCGCGGACGAGCGTCTCGCGCCGCTGCTCATCGGGTCGTCCGGCTGGCCACGTCCTCGAGCATGGCGCGCCAGCGGTCGGCGATGCCCTCCAGGTTGAATGAAGTCTCGGCATGCTTGCGAGCGGCGCCGCCCATCGATTGGCGAAGCAGCGGATCATCGACCAGCCGAAGCACGGCCGAGGTGAGTGCCTCGTCGTCGTCGGGCGGTGCCGTGAATCCGGTCACGCCGGGGATCACGACGTCGGAAACGCCCGGCACCTCCGTCGCCACGATGGGCAGCCCGCTCAAGGCGGCTTCGATCAGCACTCCGGGCATGCCTTCGCTCTCGGGGATTGAGCAGAAGACGAACAGATCGGCGGACCTCAACAGCTCGGGAACGTCCTCGCGGCGCCCGAGCAGCTCGACGTATGGTGACGCCGATCGGCGAAGCTCCTGCTCCATCGGGCCGTCGCCTACGAGCAGGCCGCGAACGTTGCGCCCCTGAGCACGCAGACTGGCGACGAGTGCCGCGAACCGCTCTGGGCGCTTGGTCGCCGTCAGGTGGCCGACGAAGATCATCGTGACGATCGAGCCGGTTCGTGGTGGATCTAGAGCGGGATGGTAGAGAGACGAATCCCGCCCATTCGGGAGGAGGATCAAGCGGCTACGCGGCACACCGAAGATCTTCTCAGCCTCCTCGAGCGTTTCGGACGACACACCCCCGACGAGCTCGGGTCGCGAGAGCAGGAATCGGTACAAGCGACGCCGCGTGCCATGCGTCGCCCGATCAACAGCGGTGCCGATCGCTAGGTACACGAGCGGCGTCCCACTCCGAGGTGTGCAGGCCAGATACTTGAGCGGCTCGCCTCCATGGGCGACGATGACACCCGGCCGTAGCGCTCGGAGAACCCGGTTGAGTCGGATCGGAACTCGCGGATCGAACCCGAGCCTGCGGGCTCGGCCCATCGGCACTCCCAATGTGCGGCTGTTGCACAAAACGGCAGGCGGCGAAGCAAACAGCGTGAGAACTACGTGGTCGTCGACGTCGTCCTTGAGCAATGCGCAGAGATCGCGTACGAAAACCTGGGCACCACGCGCAGCATCCGAGGGCAGGACGTGGAGGACTGGACGCCTGGCGTTCACGTGGACGTGAACGCGCAATAACTGCCGCTTGGGCCAGGCAAGGTGCTCAGCGCGCTGTGCGATGCCGACATCACGCAGATACGACGACCTCCAAGGCGTTCAGGCAGCACTGCCGGCGCCAACGAGCACCCTGGGGGCCGGACCTCGAGCGAGGACGGGCTCCTTCTGAACCGACCGGTGTGCCGGCCAGCTGAGGAGGACGAAGAGCAGTGGGAGAAGGGAAGTTCGCTCCCTTGCCAAGATTCCCAGGTTGCCGATGCTGGCAAAGAGCAAGATCCAGACGAGCGAGTAGACGAGAGCGGTGATCAAGTAGGGATGCTTCAGCATCGCGCGAAGCGCCGACAGGACGCGACGCCAGGAGACCGCGAGCAGGACCACGATTGTCGTGTTTTCCAATGAGCTGGCGAGCTGGGTGAGACCGTGTGCCTCGATCGGCAGCGGTCGCATGATCGTGTAGTAGAAGTCCCGAGGGATCGCAAGCGGCGAGAGCGAGGTCGAGGCCGCGCTGCTCGAACCGAACTGCCCGACCTGGTTGGTCGCCGCGGCGCCGGTATTGGTCGCATTCTGTTGCAGCACGTGTTGCACCGATGAGGTGCTGAGGCTGCTCAGGCCGAAGAAGTGCGCGGTCAGCTTGGCGAGCAGGAGTCCGCCGCCGACGAGCACGACGAGCTGCAACGCCTTGCTGAACGGGCCGAGCGCGGACACCTTACGCGCCCGGGAGAATGGGTACGCAAGCGCGAGAGCGGCAAACAGCATCAGCGCGACGTGCGGGCGTACGAGCACGGTTAGGCCGAGGCCGGCCGCGACCAGCACGAAGCCGCCGCGGCGCCGGGTGAGCAGGCGGGCGCCCCCAAGAGCAGCGACGGACAACCCCAGCGAGATGAGCGCGTCCTTGCCGATCGCGGAGGTCCAGAACAACAGCGATGGGAAGAACAGGACGAGCCAGGCGTAGCGCCGGGCGTCGCCGTCCGGCAGAGCGACCCGGAAGGCGCGGTAGAAGACGACGAGGCTGATGAAGGACAAGAAGCCGAAGACGAAGAACTCTCCGAGGAAGCTCGAGCCCGTGAAGACGTAGAGAATCCCCGTGACGATCTCTGTCCCTCCGTCGCCGAGCACGCTGCCGACGTGGAAGGAGAGGTTGCCGTGGCGGATCTGCTCGGCGACGACGAGACCCGCCGAGCTGTAGGTGTACGCATCGGCGACGCCGCCGTACAGATGGTCGATGACATAGATCCACAACGGAGCGCAGGCCAGCTTCAACGCGCCCGACCACATCACGAGTCGGAACATCCTCGGGTCGTCGTCGAGGCGGGCGACGATCCGCGCGACCAGGGGAACGCCCACCATCAGCAGGAGAAGACCGATGATGATCCCTCCCCAAGCCGAGGCGGTGACGCTCATGTGTCCGAGCTGACAGCTGCGGCCGAGGGGCGCGATACGACGTTCTGCCGTGCCGACGGCCAGATCTCGAGATCGAGATCGGGGTGCGAGGCTGCCAGCGAGGCGAGATCGGCGGCGTACTGCTCCGCAAGTTGGGTGCGGACTCGCTCGTCGAGCGGCGTGGGAGCTGCGGTCTCGCTCACGGCGCGACGCAACAACGAGGGGACGAAGTCGTCGTCCAATCCGAGGAAGGCATACGTCTGCTTGAGGAACCGGGCGGGGTCGTCGCAGCAGGCCTCGTAGAGCAGAATGAGCACCTGCTCACGGGGGAAGGCGCGCTCCAGCCCGCGCGAGCTGTTGGCCGTACAGACCACGGCTGAACGCTTCTCCGGCGATCGCGGGAGTCAACCGCTCGCCCCGCTGGCGGTGGTGGTCCAGTCCCGAGCGGAAGCGCTCGACCGGGTCCCGAAGCAGGACGAGGAGCTTTGCCTGGGGTGCAGCTACGCGCAGCATCGAGGGAGTCCAGTGCTGGTGGAGGTAGTCCGGAGTCCACTCGCCGGTGATCCGGGTTGTCGGCCGCGGGAACCAGCGGTGGTACTCGGCGACGTCGCCCGCACTGAGGCTGGCGCTCAGGTAGCGATGTGAGAAGAAGTGACGTTCCTTGTGGAAGTCCCGATGGTGGTACGCCCCGGGGTGGGCGGTGATCACGTTGAACCACCAGCTCGTGCCGGCCTTCTGGACGCCGACGCCGACGAAGTCCGGCGGTCCGACCACCAGCCCGGGCGCTGGGACCGGCGCGTGCTGGTCGAATCCGGCCTCCCAAGGGGCGTAGCGGCCGACGGCATGCAGCGCCTGACGCTGCAGGCTCGGGGGCAGCTTCAGGAACGCCGCCGCCGCGCGCCCGCGGGCCGTCATCGGCCGAACTCCGCCCGTGCGAGAATGGACATCGACCCTGCTCAGGAGCTCAAAGCTCAGAGATCAGGGCTTCGAGCCTCGCCGCGAATTCGTCACGTGTCGACGCGGGGAGCGGGATCGGGCGAATCGTCTTGAATGCCTGCTCGATCGCATCGATCACCTCTCCGACGACCTCGGCGGTGCACCGAACGGAGGGCAGGACCCCGGCGACGACCGCGCCCCGCGTCATCGCCGCCGACTGGGTCGGTGCATCCTGGTCGAGAATCCATGCTGCGATCGGGTAGCGGCCGGGTTCGACGGCTGGCAATTCGCTGCGAGACGGCGTCACCCGCGGAAAGGTGTCGAGCACATCCTGCGCGATCGTGATCGAGGGCTCGGGCACGACCAGCTCGCCGGTGACGGGGTCGACGTGCACCTCAGGTTGATCGCTCAGCGCGACGCCGAGTCGAGCCAGTCGAGCTTGCAGCTGCTCCAAGCGCCGAGCGGTGACAGAAGGCATGAGCACCGCTTTGCCAGCGATGACTCCAGCCACGTTGGTCGTGTACAGCATCTCCGGGTCGTCAGATTCGCCGATCGCCGACAGATGACCGGCCAGCGCGCGCAGCACCCGACGCGGAGAGCGGCTGCGCAGCACCGTGCGGTCGCCCACGAGCAGCAGGCTGAGGGCGGCAGCCCGGCCTCGGGTCGTTCCGTCGGCGACCTCGCCGAGCACGATCGAGAAGTTCGGTGGAGCCACCTCGTCGTCAGGCAAACGGTAGGCAGCAAATGCGCGCCGCAACAGATCGTCGGTGGCGACCGAGTCGGCCCTGATGCCGACGTGCTCCTCACCGATCGCGTACGCGGATGTCGCCGCCCATTCCCGCGCGGGCTTGCTCGAGCCGCGCACAGCGGGACCGCACATCCCGCTCGCCGCGGGCAGCGAATTTCCCGGTGCGTCAACACTCGCGGGTGGGAGGCCCGCGGCAGCTCGGGCCAGCTTGGGCACCTCGGCTGCACCCATCGCCAGGGGCTCGGTGAGCGTGCCCCCGCCGTCGAGCAGGTATGCGGCCGGCGTACCCATCCCTGCGAACGGATCGCGGCGAGCCGGCAGCGGTGAGCCCTCGGTCTCGGGGGAGGAAGGACGCTCCGGGCGGTAGCGCGCCAGCGCGCCCAGTCCAGCGTCGTCGAGCATCCGGGCATTGTCCTGAGGTGTGCCGGTCGTGAGCAGGACGACGTCGATTCCCCGACTGTCGAGTGGCTCGAGGCAGTCGCCCAGCTGCTGCGTGATCGCCCCGCAGTAGCCGCAGAACGGGCTCCAGTTCACGAGCAATGTACCGGTCGCGCCCGGACGCGGGAGCGGGGATGGACTCCCGTCAGCCGTCACCACCTCGAACGGCTCGAGGTGCTCACCGGGAGCGAGCTGAGCCGGCATCTCCAGCATGCCGAACAGGGGCAGGGCGACATCTTCGAGGAGCCCCCGCCTGCCGAGCTCGCGTGCCACACTGAGCACGTCGGCGTTGACTTCCTCGACGGGAGCATGGAACGCTTCGGCGAGCTCACCGGCTAGCTCGCCGAGCGTCACGTCGCCGTCGAGGCACTCCCACAGCATCGCGGCCGTCGTGTTGAGCAGATGGATGCGTCCATCCCGGCCGTCGACGACCAGCACATCGTCGTCGAGGCGCTTGCTCACCACGTACGACCCCGGTGTCGGGGCAAACGCTTCGTCGATCTGATCTGGGTGCAGGGCCAGAATGGGCTCCTCTGGTGCTCCCGAGGCGTGATCGGTGGTCGTCACGGTCGTCGTGCTCCAATTCGGCGGATCGCGCTGTTGCTTGGGGGGATCATCGTAGGCTCCCGGCACTCAGATCGGTGTCCGCGGAGGAACACTCCCGGCAACCCTGCACCGCGTCGAGGTCGCTCCAGCGTCGGTGTCGGGCGCAGCGCCGTTGGTCGCCGGGAGCGTGAGGCTCGGTCACGTCGGTCTCGCGGGTTCGCGGCGCTCGGGGATGCCGGTCCATCAGACGCTGAGAGACCCCGGGGTCGAACTCGGCTGTCGCGAAGTCCACCGCGCTCGGCTTGTCGCCGTCGCGAAAGCCGTCGCTGTGGGCGAGCCGACGCAGTTGGCTGGTCAGCACGCTCCCCGGTGCGCCAGGGTCGAGCAGGAGGATGCGGCCGGGATGCAGCGGGGGGACGCTGACGTGCGAGATCAGCGGGTGGCACGGCCGCAGGTCCGGCTCGCCGTCGTTGAACAGCACCTCGTTGAGCTTCTCGCCCGGCCGCAGTCCCGTGTAGACGACCTCGATGTGGTCGTCGGTCTCGGCGATGATGCGCTGGGCGACCTCGACGATGCGAACCGGTTCCCCCATGTCGAGCACGAGCGCCTCGCCGGCAGAGCCGACCGCACCGCCGTGGATCACGAGCTGGATCGCTTCCTCGACGGTCATGAAGTAGCGGCGTACCCGCGGGTCGGTGACGGTCACCGGGCCCTTGGCGTTGATCTGGGCCGTGAAGGTGTGCAGCACCGAGCCACGGCTGCCGAGCACGTTGCCGAAGCGGACGCTCAAGTAGGTGCTGCCGGGGCATGCGGCCCCAGCCGGCGGCCGTGAGGCGCTCGCAGATCCGCTTCGAGTATCCGAGCACCGAGCACGGATCGACCGCCTTGTCGGTCGAGACGTTCACGAAGCGGTCGACCCCGTGCCGCACCGACGCCTCGAGCACGTTGAGCGTGCCCCAGATGTTCGTCTTGACCGCCTCGCCGGGGTGCAGCTCGAGCATCGGGAGGTGCTTGAGGGCGGCGGCGTGGAAGACCACGTCGGGCCGGCGCTCGGACGAAGAGCAGCCTCGATCCCGTCCGGTCCCGGATGTCGAGCAGGACGAGGTTCGGGGCGTCGAGCAGGGCCCTGCCCTCGATCGAGAGCTGCAGCGCGTGCAGCGCCGACTCGTCGCGATCGACCATGATCAGCTCGGCCGGCTTGAAGCGGTGGATCTGGCGGCAGAGCTCGGAGCCGATCGAACCGCCCGCCCCGGTCACGAGCACGCGGCGTGCCCGTAGGTAGCTCGCCGCGGCGACGAGGTCGGTGTGCATCTCCCGCGCTTCCGAGCAGGTCTTCCAGGTGCAGCGTGCGGATGTCGAGCAGCCTCGGCCGACCCCTCGACCACCTCGCGGAGCGAGGGGACGACGCTCACCTGCAGGCCGGCATCGCCGGCGAGGTCGCGAGAGCTCCCGGTGGAGCGCACCGGTCCCGCAGCGAATGGCGATGAGCAGGTTGTCCGACGCCGTAGCGCAGGCGTCGCCGCGGCGATGTCGTTGCGGTCCGCCGACCACGGGCACGCCCATGATCGACAGGTGGCGCTTCGACGGGGTCGTCGTCGAGCAGGGCGACGGGCAGGTACGGGCTGTCGGGATTGCGCAGCATCGACGTGACCACCTCGGCGCCCGACCTCGCCGGCACCGAAGACGATGAGCCGAGTGCAGTCGTCGCCCGAAGGTCGGTTGCTGCGCTCCAGGTCGACGCGGGCGACGGAAGCGCAGAGCCATCATCAACAGGATCGCCACGATGCCACCGATGATCGGCACGCTTTCGGGAACAAGCCGGCCGTCGACAAGTTCACGAACAGCAGGCCCGTGACGACGACGAGCCACGCGAGGCGAGCGCGCCCGCTTCCTCGAAGCTCGACACGCGCCAGCGGCCGCGGTACAGAGCGGTGGCCGTTCGGCGATGACCTGCAGGATCGCCGCCAGCGCGGCCGTAGCCAGGACACCGGCTGAGTCGCGGGATAGTGCAGCGAGAAGTCGTAGCGAAGGCACCGTGCCGTAGCCGATCGGCCAGCACCGCGTCGCCAACCACGAGCAGGCACCGGCGTTGCCGCACGCCAGCTCTCGAGGACGCTGGTCGCCGTCGCCGGGCAGTCATGCGACTTGAACAGCCATCCGGCACGACACTGCCTGTCGATTCATTCACGGCGCACGAAGGAGTCACTCTCCGTCGAGCCCACATTCGATCGGCGCCTACAAGTCAACGTGGATGCGACGAATGCCGGCAGAATTTCGATAGGCCCGAGCCTGACAGCCAGGGCCGGCGACCGTTCCGGCTGCGAGCGCCTTGGCGGCGACAGGGCGATCGCCGGGCGCGACTACAGATGCTCGACGTTGGACCCTGGATGCGATGGCGCGTGTCGAGGACGTACGCGGCGTGCTCGGCGACCATGGCGAAGTCGAGGCAGCAGTGGTCGGTGAGGATCACCACCGCGTCAGCGGCTTGCACCTCGCCGGCGGTGAGCTCGACGAGCGAGCACGCGCAGGTCGATCCAGTCGGGTCGACGTAGGGATCCGACTGCCCGCAGCTTCGAGCGCCGAGGGCGCAGCAGTCGCTCGGCGACGACGAGGGCGGGCGACTCCCGGGCGTCGCTGGTGTTCGGCTTGTAGGCGAGACCCGAGGAGCAGGATCCGGCGGCCGGTGACGCGACTTGCCGCGACGGTTCAGCGCCGAGCATCAGCCGACGCACGACGTACTCGGGCATGTGGTCGTTGACGTCGTTGGCGAGCTCGACGAAGCGGAATGCCGTGCCGACTCTGCGCTTGACGTGCCAGGCCAGGTAGCTCGGGTCGACGGGCAAGCAGTGTCCGCCGACGCCCGGGCCGGGGCTGAACCGCATGAAACCGAACGGCTTGGTCGCGGCGGCCTCGAGCGCCTCCCAGATGTCGATGTCGAGGTCTCCGGCGAACATCGCCAGCTCGTTGACGAGGGCGATGTTGACGTGACGGAAGGTGTTCTCGATCAGCTTGACCATCTCGGCCTCGCCGCGTGCCCGAGACGGGTACGGTGCGCTCGACGATGGAGTCGTAGAAGTCCTGCACCGCCGCGAGCGAGCGGCGTCGATCCCGGAGACCACCTTCGGGGTGTTGACGAGGGTGCACCGCTTGTTGCCGGGGTCGATCCGTCTCCGGGCTGTAGCCGAGGTGGAAGTCGGGGCCCGCCGACGAGACCAGATTGCTCCTCGAGGATCGGGCGGAGCAGCTCCTCGGTCGTCCCCGGGTACGTCGTCGACTCGAGCACGACGCATGCACCCCGCCGCAGGTGCGTACCGAGGGCGCGGCCCGCCGCCTCACGTACGACAGGTCGGGGGTCCCGTCGTGTAGCGGGGTCGGCACTGTGATCACCGCGATGTCGAAGCCGGCGCAATCCGCGATCGTCGTAGCGTGGGCCGGTAGCGACCGGTGGCTGAGCGCGTCGGCGAGCTGCGCGTCAGAGATGTCCTCGACGTAGGAGGCACCCGTCGGCCAGGCGCTTGATCCGCTCGGTCATCGGTGTCGTAGCCGACGACGTCGTAGCCAGCCTGCACCGCCTGCATGGCGAGCGGCAACCCGACATAGCCCTGGCCGACGACGACCAGCATCTTCATCGTTTTTTTCACCTCGAAGGTCGCGCCCTCTGTCTGAGCTCGGTTGGTGCTGTCCCGTCCGCCGGGACCGCCGGCGAGACGGTGTCCACAGCATGCGTTCGAACGCCCGATCCTTCGTGCTGGCTGCGGGTTCGGTCCGGTCGTCGCCGCCCAGTCGAGCCGCTTGAGCCAGGTAACTCGGTGTCACGTTGACTATCACGCTGTGGTGGAAAGAAGTCAAGTGCATGACATGGGTCGTCAGTCGCCCCCCGGCGCATCGACCTCAGGAGGACGGAGACGCACTTCCCGTCAATGTGACTCCCTCTGGTCATCAGATGTTCACAGACTGGCAACCCTCACCTACGAACTCGATGCCATGCGTGTGGAGAGTACCAATCAGCAAGTCGCGGCACCAGTGGAATGTCGTTGCATCCCGCCCCGCGTGCGCCCGGGATGTCGGGTCGCCGACCTCGAGACGATCACAATCGAAGTGCAACGAGCTTGCCGGACGCCGTGAACGACCTGCGCCTCGTCGTTCAAGTCGCCGAGGCGAGCGCTCGCGACACACGTTTGAGGGCGCGCCCGACGAGCAACGTTCGTCACCTGCGAAGAGGCCCATCTGACCCACGGCGCGTTGGTGTGCTTGTGCTAGTCACATCGTGACACAGACGCGTCAGATTGGACGAACGCCACGAAGGGAGACTGCGCCACCACAACCGGTGCCGAGACTCGAGTCGGAGGTCGGCTCAATGGGCGGCGGGGTGTGAGGAGACGACCCGAACCCTCGAGCGAGGCCCTCATAGCCACGGGCACGCCCTCGCATATTGAAGAAGATCCGATCACGAGTGGTGATCACGTGCAGGCGAATGGATGATCCCATTGTGCCGATCAAGCAAGCTCCAAGATGGAGGCGAGCCGCATATCACCTCCAGTCTCGTGTGACATTTGTCGGCTGAGCGCAGGAGCCGAGCCTTCCTGCTCGAGCTCCGATGCAAGCTGTCTGGAACGGCATGAACCTTTCCCCAAGAGCATGCGATGGCGGTGCACAGCTGGGTTCGCGCCGTCAGGACCCCGCGATTCCGTGGTCGAGGCTCACGCCGCGTGCCGCGGCGCCCGCTCGGCTGGTGACCGCATGTGACGTGGCGACCACGGCGCGGCGCCGGCCGTCGCAGTATGGTCGCGGTGACGTCGCCCGCGTGCTCGTTCGGGTGAGGAGCTGGGGTGGCTGCGTAGCGAATTCCATGCATACGCCGTACTTGCGGGCCCGATCGAGGACCTAAGGTGTGCCCCGACAATGGAAGATCTCGGTGTCGATGCAGAGCTAGCGTTCTCGCGCGGCGAGTCGCGGCTGTCGCGGCGACGGCTGCTCACGACGGGCGTGGCGGCCGGTGGGGCAATTTGGGCTGCGCCGGCGATCGACAGCCTGGTCTCGGCGGCGGGCGCTCAGACGGGCAGCGGGTTCCCGAAGGGCTGCACCACGCACGGCTGCATCAGCAACGGCTTCAACTGGAACGGAACCCCGATCGACAAGAGCTGCTACGTCTGGTTCAGCCGCGCAGCTCACCCAAGTCACGAACGCTCCCAGCGAGCCGTTCCTGCTCACCTGCACGAACCAGAGCGTGTCCTTTCCGGCGAACGGTCAGTGCCCCGCCTTCACCGTCCCGGTCCCCGACTGCAGCATCACGATCCTCCCCAGTGGCTCATCGTACGCGAGCTGCCTCTACGGCGAGAGTGCCTGGTCGGTCGAGTCGCCTGTCGACGGCGGGAGCATCTTCTCGGGTGGCTGCTTCGTCCCGGTCGCCTCGTTCTGCGGCTACACAGCTCAGCACGGGCTGCCCGGCGGTCAGCAGCCCACCTGGTGCTGCGATTTCGTGATCCCGAGCAACGGCTGCTGCATCAGCTGGCAGTGCCAAGCCGCGGTGTACACGAGTGGCGCCAACGGCTGCGCATCGGACTGGAACAAGCTCGCCGTGCAACCCTGCGACAAGTACGGGAGTCCGCAGGGGACTCGCGGGCAGGGTTCGGGGCAATGGCATCAGGGCGGAAGCTCGCAGGCCTGCGCGCCCACCGAGATCGCCGGCTGGTGCACCGGTGGTGCCAAGGGCGGCGGGGGGTCCAATTGGACGGGCTCGCACTCCTCGACGGGCCAAGCTTGCTGTCAGCAGCAGTGGTGACAAGGACTGGGCCCGTCGCTCGCTGAGCGCGCGACTAGGGGGGGCTGGCGAGCGTCGCTCGTCGGCCGAGGTTGCACGGGCTGTAAGGCGGAGTGCGCCGAGGCGGTAACGGCCTTCCCCCGAACAACTCAATCGACGTCGTTCGACGATCCGCTGCTCCCGCGCCGGGATGGTCGTTACACGACGTTCCTCGCCGCTGTGTAGCCCGTCGGCGTGCTACGATAAGTTTCACGCCAATCCGTAGCTATTTAGAGCTACCTGGCTGACTCAGATGTATCAATCCCGAGGGGCGGCAGAACATGCATGAGGAAGGCCGTGTCTCGCGCGCCATCGAGCCAACGCTGAGCACGCTCGAGCCAGCGCCGGGCGACACATCCGATCGCCGGGGCCTGAGCCGACGGCGGCTGTTGGCGAGGGCCGCGGTTGGTGCCGGCGCCGTCTGGGTTGCTCCCGTGGTCGCCGGGTTCGCGAGCCGAGCCGCCGCGAGCTCGGATCCTCCGGATCCGACCGTGCAACCGCAGGTTCAAGATCGGGATGCGCCGGGACCTCCGAACAATTGGACGAAGGGCGACCCGTCGAACGGCGGGAACGATGGTGCCCCGGGGGGGTCGGGGCCGGACGCCGTCGATCCGGGCACGACCGGGGAGGGCTCACCAGCGACTGAGCCGTTGCTGCGGCGGATCGTGGTCGTGTGCAAGCAGCCTCACGAGGAGGCGTGCGCGATCGCCTTCGCCTGGGACGGGAAGGCCGAGCGCTGGAGGTCCGCAGCGCCGGGACGCCGCGATTTCGAGGTGCTCGGGAACTCTCGCTTTGGCAGTTGGCACCGCTGTCGAGGTGCCCTCGCGTGCTCGGGCACCCAGCGCAGCTGCACGGTTGTCGTGCGGCCCAATGGTGACGAATTGCCGGCTCACCGCTGGCGCCTCGAGCGTGCCTACGTGGTGCTCGACTCAGCTTCGGTCGAAGCCCTCGTGGCGCCGACGGTCGCCGCCAAGCTCTCCTCACACGGGACGCGGGCCCGCTTCGACAGCGTGACGCTGTACTGACGGCCCGCCGCTACGAGGACTGCGCGCCCTGCGGGACCTCGACGTCGTCGTCGGGATGATCGATCTCGGGAAACGGTGTGCTCAGCAGGCCGAGGCGCGACCATTCGGCAAGCAGGTCCAGCAGTTGGGTGCGCACCACCTCGCGTGGCACGGCGAAAATTGCTGCGACATCAGCGCTGATCTCGTCGACGGTGCTGTATCCGTCACAACAGGACCAGAGCGTTCCGGCGCTGCGATTGAAGGTGACGAGTTGCCGTGTCGTCGTGTCGAAGACGACGAGATCGCCGTCGAGATCTTGCTGCAGCACGTCGTCGCGCACAGACGGACGGAAGGATCCGGCGAGCCCGCGATCGGTGGCACTCACCGGGGTGTCGACCCAACCGACGCGCCGACGGGCGACGACGCACCGAGGAGGTGGCACACGAGGGCGCAGGCGTCTCGGGCTTCCGCCACGGTGAGCACGTAACACTCGACCTGGCGACACAGCTCGGCGCACGCCTCGAACCGTCGCTGCGAGTCCTTGACGAGGTTGAAGCTGTTGGCGACGAGCAGGGCCATTGCTTCCGAGCGACGGAGGTGCAGCAACTGGCTCTCCCCGCCCGTCACCAGCTGCGGGAAGACGGCGACGCGCGGTGCGCACGAGCTGGGGGTCGACCCGGACCGGATGACCTGGGCGGGAAGCTGCCACTTCGAGGACATCCAACGTCCGAGCGCCGGGTCGAGGTGATCGTAGAGGCCGAGCTGGTCCAGTGAGCTCGCCTCGAGCGACAGTGGCTTCGGGTACGCGTGAAGGCGCATCGACGCCAGGTCCAGTGCGCCGACCTCGTCGGAGAGGTAGTCGAAGCCCCGCGTGAGCAGTCCGGCCGCCAGCGTCGATTTACCCGATCCCGACGGGGCGGCGACGAGCACACCGTCCTCGCCGTTGGCGAGTACCGCCGCGTGCAGGAGCAGAAGGTCACTGTCGTGGGAGATCGCCCCCTGGTTCAACAACCAGGTGAGGATCGCGATCACCTCCGATCGCGCCACATCGTCGATCGCGCTCTGCCCGTCGGCGAAGATCGCGTACCGCTCGCGTGGGTTCCCGACCACCCGCACGGTGTGCGCCGCATGCTCGGCGACGGGCAGGTCGGCGAAGACACTTCTCGCCACCCGGGCGAGGTCGTCGTCGTCCGTGGTCAGCTCGAAGGCGAATCTGAGCGCCAGCCGGCGAAGTGGCATGCCCCGCACGGAGATGGCCCGTGGCGGCGCCGGTCGCAGACTGCGCGCCGAGGGCGGCACCTCGAACCACGAGGCGGGCGCGCAACAACCGGGCGCGTCGACCACGCCCGGATGGTAGCCGCCTCGCCCGATGACACGTCCGAAACGGGGTTCACCCGCCGGCGAGCGCCGAGGCCGGCGGGCGGGCGGGGCGGCTACCCTCAGGGGAGGATGGCGTGGCGAGGGTCGGCGTACGAGGTCGTGATGCGTGCGCCATGGCGAGTGCTGCCAACGGCGACCGGATCACCGGTGGCGACGAAGGGGTGGTGGTGCGATGACGATGCTCGGAGGCCTCGGTGGGTCGAGCCGGTCGACGTCGCAGATCGCCAGGCGCGACGCGGCGGAGGATCATCCTGACGACCTGATGGGGCAGCGACCGGGTCACGATCTCGTGCGGGAGCCGTTCGGAGCGACGCGTGTCCGTCGGCCGGAGTGGACGGGTCTCAGCGAGGAAGGTGAGGTCGTCGGTGTGCTCGAGATCTCCCAGCGACTCGGCATCGGGCGCGATGTCGTGTCGCGGTGGGTCACGCGTCGCTGGCCGGGCACCGGAGGGGCCGTGGGTTGCCCGAAGCTGATCGGCATCGTGAGTGGCCAGCAGGCCTATCGCTGGTCGGACGTCGAACGTTGGGCGCGCCAGACCGGGCGACTCCCGGCAGACTGGGACGACTGACGCGCGACGCCGCCGCCTCGAAGCGCCGCGTGAGCGTGCTCGCTCAGTTGGATCTCACTGATGCATTTGCCGTGAACCACACGCCTCGACAACGTCAATCTGCGTTGTGTCGCTCGATTCAGCTCGGCGCCAGGACGTTGGTTGTCCCGTGCGATGCATCTGGCTTGTCGGGAGGGCGGGGGGAGACGCTGCGCAGCTCACCGCCGACCCGTTGCATCGCGAGACCCTCGCCTGGGCGTCCGGTCAGCGGGGCGTGGAAGCGCGTTCCAGCCTGCGCGCGCGGCGCCCGCCCCGGTCGGGCGGGCGCGCGCCGTGTCGGTCGGCCTCTCCCTCGCCGTCGGTGCTGCAGCGGTCGTCATCGCCGAGACCGTGCCGGCTGGCCGCATTGCGGCCTGGCGCCCGCTCGGCGCGCTCGCTCTTCTCGCCTTCGTCGCGGTGTCGTGCCTGCTCGGACGGCTCGCCTCGCAGGCACGGGAGCGGTGCACCGAGCGCGCCGCAGCGCCCCGAGCCGAGATCACTGCTTCGGTCGTGCCGCCTCCTGCTCGACGCACGTTCTGCCGCTCGATCGGCGCGTCTCGCCGCGCCGTGCACGCATCCCGTCGCCACGCCGCCCACGCCGTCGCTTCTCGCCCCGCCCCCTGATCCCGTCGGGGGAAGGGCGACGGCGCATCTCGCGTCGAGCCCCACAGCCTCGCCGGGCCGCGGATCGAGTGTGTCGTTCCGGGTCGTGCACCGACCAGCGGCTTTGGAAAGTCGGCAGCGAGTGCTGTCCCGATCCTCGGTAGGCGCTCGACCCACAGGGCACTCACCTGACTTGGGACCGTCCCGTCGGTCGAGTCGGCGCTCGGAATCGAACGATCATCGACGCGCCACCGAGCATCGTGAGCGGGAAAGCTGCTGATGGAGCTGCTGCGCTTCGCCACAGCCGGCTCCGTCGACGACGGCAAGTCGACGCTCATCGGACGCCTCCTGTACGACTCGAAGTCGATCTTCGAGGACCAGCTCGAGGCGATCGAGGAGACGAGCCTCGCCCGCGGCGACGAGTACGTCGACCTCGCCCTGCTCACCGACGGCCTGCGGGCCGAGCGCGAGCAGGGGATCACGATCGACGTCGCCTACCGCTACTTCGCGACGCCCAAGCGCAAGTTCGTGATCGCCGACACGCCGGGTCACATCCAGCACACCCGCAACATGGTCACCGGCTGCTCCACGGCCGACCTCGTGATCATCCTCGTCGACGCTCGCAACGGGATGACCGAGCAAACGTGCCGCCACGCGACGATCGCCTCCCTGCTCGGCATCCGCCACGCCGTGCTCTGTGTCAACAAGATGGACCTCGTGGGCTACTCGAGACAGCGCTTCGAGGAGGTCCGAGCCGAGGTCGAGTCGTTCGCGGCGCGCCTTGCCATCCCCGACCTCGCCTTCATCCCGATCTCGGCTCTGCACGGCGACAACGTCGTACAGCGTTCCGCCGAGATGCCGTGGTACGAGGGCAGCTCCCTCATGCACCACCTCGAGGACGTGTACATCGGGTCGGATCGGAACCTGGTCGACCTACGTTTCCCCGTGCAGTGGGTGATCCGGCCGCGCTCGTCGTCCTACCACGACTTCCGTGGGTACGCCGGGCAACTTGCTGCGGGGATGATGCGGCCCGGTGACGAGGTGCTCGTCCTGCCGTGGGGCCTCACCACGACACTCGACGGCATCGAGACCGCCGACGGCCCGATCGCCGAGGCGCAGCCGCCGATGTCGGTGGTGCTGCGTCTTGCCGACGAGCTCGACGTGTCACGCGGCGACCTGATCTGCCGCCCGCACAACCGACCGAGCATCGGTCAGGACCTCACGGCGATGGTCTGCTGGATGCACGACGAACCGCTGCGTGTCGGCACGAAGCTCGCGCTCAAGCACACGACGCGCTGGACACGAGCGGTGGCGACGACACTGCATTACCGTCTCGACGTCAACACGCTGCACCGTGACCGCGACGCAGCTCAGCTCGCGCTGAATGACATCGGGCGCCTCGACCTACGCACTGCGCTCCCCCTCTTCTACGACGAATACCGTCACAACCGGGCGACCGGCAGTCTCATCCTCGTCGACGAGCACACCGGGGAGACGGTTGGCGCCGGGATGATCCTGCGCGCCCCAGACTGAACCCGAACCAGCCGCAGCCCGAGGTCGGCGCGGCCGGGGTCGCCGGGACGTCGTACGAAAAATGATGCGCGCGCCGTAGGTCGAGCGCGGTGCATCCGCGTACAGTCAGCGCAGAGTCCGGCGCATCAGGGAGGGTTCGACCTTGGAAGACGACAACGACATCGGCGCGACCGACGGTGAGGCACGCAGATTCAATCGCCGAGCCGCTCTGAAGAAGGGCGCCGTCGGGGCCGGGGTTGTCGGTGTGGTGTGGGCCGCTCCGGCGATCGAAGGACTGAGCCTGACACCCGCCTACGCCTCGGCCAGCAGCGGTCTCTCGACCGTGATGTGCACGGGCAGCGCCAAGTTCAGCCTGACGATTCCGTGCCCCGCCCCCGGGCACTCGAGCAGCGACGTCACGCCGACCGGCAACTGCGGTATCCAGGGCATCACCGCTGACACCCGGCTCGCCAACGCGCATCCTCACGACTCCGTGAAATCGGTTGCCGACCAGTTCGACAGCGTCAACTACAACGACAACCCCAACACGAACAATGCTGACGCGGGCTACCCGTACAACAACAAGAACAAGTTCGTCGTCTTGACGGTGCATCGGAACACAGGCAACGAGCACTGCAAGTTCACAGGCGTCACCTTCGACGGGACGTCGCCCTACCAGTTCAACCCGACGAACCACAACGTGAACGGTCGGCCGACCAAGTTCAACGGCGCCTTCGCGACGAGCGACCAGATCCAGATCGGCTTCGCCTCTGACCCCAACGAGCGAGCCGATCTTGGGCAAGCCCCCTGCGAGGGCACGGCTCACATCAGTCTGACGTGCACCTGATCGACTGAGCGCTCGACAGACCGGCGATCGGCCACCCCGTACGGGGTGGCCGATCGTGTCTCTTGACACGGTGCACCTCATCGACCAACCTTTGCCCATGTTGGGCCAACACCGCTCAACGGCTGTCGTAGCGGATCTTCAGCCGGTTGCCCGAGCTCGGATCGGCGAGCCCGAGGCGTTCCGGTGTCGCCCTGTACGTGCCGGAGCCGTGATCGTGGCCATCTCCGCCTCCGACGTCGAGATCCAGCGGCGGTTCGACGCGTTGCTCGCTGCCATGCCCGGCGCTCCGGACGCCGGTGACACCAGCCGAGTCGTCGACGTGTGGATCCGGCTCCTCCAACCGCGAGGTCCCCGTTCGCCGGGCGCTGTCTGCGATCTCTGGCTCGACGGTCGACAGGTGCTGTCCGTTGCGTGGATCTGGGCGTGTGAGGACAGGGTCCTCGGTTGGCTCAACGAGTGGGCCCTGGCGAGCGAGCCCGAGCGCCTTCACCTCCACGCCGGGCTCGTGTCCAAAGGTGCCGAGGGCGTCATGCTCGTGGGCCCGAAAGGATCGGGAAAGTCGACGCTCGTGTCCCACCTCGTCCGTTCAGGGTGGACGTACCACAGCGACGAGATGGTGAGCTTCGACCCGCTCCGTCCCCTCGTCGCCTACTCCTTTCCGCGTCCGCCGGCGCTGAAGCCGGGAGCGTGGCCGCTTTTTGCCGATCTGCCCTCTGTCTCGGACCAGGAGTGCTGGCGCTTCGCGGAGCGGCTGAATGTCCCGCCGGGCGAGCTCGGGCCCGTGCCCGCGATCGACCGCGCTGTCGTGCGAGCGGTCGTGTTCGTCTCCCAGGGCGAGACGGTCGAGCTCAGTCCGATCGGGCCGAGCAGGGCCGCCGAGCTGTGCGTCGCCGACGCCCTCGACCTCGGCCGGGTCGGCGCCCCGGGGATGCGCGGCCTCGTCGAGCTCGTCACCGGCGCGCACGTGTTCGAGCTGCGCGTCCGTGGGCTCGACGGAACTGCTGACCTCCTCTCCCGCCTGCTCGAGCTGCCCCCAGTCGAAGGAGTGGCGCCCTCCTGGGAGCTGACGGGGGCTGAAGCGAGTGCTCGAGCTCAGGTGGTCGAGTACGTGGCGGCTGCTCCGACGACGGCGATCGGCTTGGACACCCCCGTCTGGCGATCTGTTCGCACCGTCAGCTGGGGCCTTCCTGACGGCGCCGTGGTGTTCGATCCCGCCGCCGGTACCGTCGCCCGGCTCGATCCGTTCGCCGGCGAAGTTTGGCGCTCACTGGACGGTCGCACGACTGCCGACCTCGCCGACCAGCTGGTCGGCGGAGCGACGTCCCGACTGCACGCCGTGATCGAGGACCTCAGTGCCTTCTTGTGTGCGCTGGGGACCGCCGGGCTGGTGGAGACCACCGAGGCTCTGATCCCGTGACGGGCTACGACGAGGTCCTGATGGGGATGGTGCCCGTCGGCGCCGACTGCGAGACCCAGTACGTCGGATTCGTGCGAGCTGGGGCGACACGTTTTCGGGAGCCGTTCTTCGACCAGGCACTGGAAAAGCTCACGATGGGCGGCCCCGTCAAGACCGTCTCGCTGACGTATGTCGAACTTCGCGACCTTGTCGGCCCACTCGTTCCGTCACCCCGTGCGGTGATGTTCCATACAGGGAGATGTGGGTCGACCTTGTTGAGTCGGATGCTCGGCCACGATCGGGGGACGCTTCCGGTGTCCGAGCCGAGAGCGGTCGGGATCGTCCATCGGCATGCGTTGTCCGCTCCCGGAAGTGCTGCGGCGGATTATCAGGCGATCGCCGACATGCTGGTCGTGTTGGACCGCTTCGCTGCGGGGCGGAATCAGCGGCCAGTGCTGAAGATGTCGAGCTGGGAGGCTGCCGGCGCCGCCGGTCTCCACGACATGCTGAGCGACGTCCCGCTGGTCGTCATGCATCGCCCGGTCGCCGAGGTCGTCGCTTCCGAGATGCACAGCCCGACTGGATGGTTCGACTGGCTTTCTGGCGATCGCAGCTGGATGGCCGGTTGGGCGCCGCACGTCGCCAAGCTGCCGGAGTCGGCGTCGAAGGAAGAGGTGTACGCCGCCATGTGGGCGTCGGAGGTCGAGGCGGCCCTGGCCTTTCCCCCCGAGCGGACGCTCTTTGTCGCCTACGCCGACCTCGTGGAGCGGCCCGGCGACGTGCTCGAGCTCGTCGCCGACCACGTCGGGCTGGGCGATACGTGGAACGGCGCCGGGGCCTTGTCGGAGATGAAGTTCTACGCCAAGTCGCGTAACCCAGTCGACACCTTCGACCCGGCCGGACGCCACGCCCGGCCGGCGTTGCCGGAGGACGTCCTCGAGAAGGTGATGCATGCCGCCGGCGACGTCGCCGAGAAGCTCGACGAGCGGTGCAGGGCTCAAAGCCAAGCGAGTGTCGGGAAGGTTCCATGACGGAGATGACGGAGAATGTTGTGAGCGCACAGGCTGGCTCCGGAGGGGATCCGGAGCACGACGACGTCGGCGAGGTCAACCCGGTGTTCGAAGAGCAGCCGGCGGAGGGGCCGGGGCTCCTCGTGCAGACGACGGAGATCCCGGTCGGTGTGCCGCTCACAGTTCCACGGGAAGGCGCCTCGCCGCTCCAGCATCAGTTGGCGATCGGCAACGCGGCTGCGAGGACCGCCTCCCTCAAGCAGCTGGCCGAGTGGTTGCCCGGCTACGACTTCGAGGAGGCGGCGCAGAACGTCGATTCACGCCGTTTCATGGTGATACGGCTGGGCGACTCGCTCGTTCGCTACCTCGACGGCGAGTCGATGGTCGAGCGGCTGCTCTTCGCCCACGACCACACCTGGGGGCTCGGCGGGATCAGCTTCTCCCACGGGGATCTGAAGGGTCATCAACCGCCGCCCGATTTCGCGGCCCGCGTGAACCCGAAGAGCGGGCTCGGCCGTCTCGACCAGGGTGGGCTGGTGCGCGCGCTCGACGAACGCTGGACAGCGATCATCAACAGCGCCGATCTCTACGATCCGCCATTGAACGAGGTGTGCACTCATCTCACACGGGCCTACGGCAGCCCCCTCAACACCAACGTCTACGTCTCCTTCGGCCCGTCGAAGGGGTTCGGTGCGCACTGGGACAACCACGACACCATCATCGTGCCCGTGCATGGATCCAAGCGTTGGGCGCTCTTCGAGCCCGCAGTGCTCTCCGCCCAGCGTCCCTGGATCGGGCCGGACGTGTCCGATCGCGCGCTCTGGGAAGGCGTCCTCGAGCCCGGCATGGCCCTCGTCATCCCCCGCGGATGGGGCCATCGGGTCGACGGGTCCGATGACCTCTCGGTGCACTGCACGATCGGTGTCGCCCGGTTGGAGGTCCACGATCTGTTCGAGCGAGTGCGCTTCGAAGCGGGGTACTGGCCGGTGATGCGGGGCGACGTGCCGTTCGACGTCCGCGAGCCGGCAGTGTCCTATGGGGGGTCGGTTTTCGACGAACCGGACGGGTTCGCCCGGACCGCCGGCGAGATCGCTTCCGTCGAGCTGATCGAGCGGGCAGTGGCGTCGCACCGTGCCCGGATCAGGCGCGCCGCGTACCCCTCCTTCCTCGACACGTTCCGAGCCGCAGCGCTCGGCGACTGGTCCGAGCTCACAATCAAGCTCGTCGCGCCGGCTGGTGTGATGGTGCACGCCGAGCTCGACGACGAGGTCATCCTCGCCTTCAACAACCGGGCGGTGCGCGTCGCACTGGAGGCCCGCGACGCCGTGGCGGCGTTGGCCGACTGTGCCCCCTGGATGGTCGGTGCCTTGCCTTCCGTCGGAGGCGACGAAGACCGCCGACCCGAGCTGGCGAGGCTGCTCGTCACGGCTGGACTGGCAACCGTCCAGGCGGTCTAGCCGGTCTCGGCGGTCGAGAGCGACGACGGCTGACGGCAGTCAGGTCGCCGACAGGAGAGCCTCCGTCAGCGCGGCGGGGCCGTCGAGCCACGCCCCGCTCGGCTGAACCTTGCCGAACAGCCCGGCGAGCGCCTGGGCCGCTTGTCCGACGCCCTGACGCGGGACCATGAGCAGCGGGACCGTCTCGACGACGGCGCGGGCCGGGGCGAGCGGGCCCTCCTGCTCGCGAGACGCCGGCATGATCCATGCACCGATCGAGTACCGCCCGGGGAGCACCGCCGGGAGCTCGGGCCCGAGCGCATCGGCTCCGTCGAGCTCGTCGAGCACCGCGGCGTCGTGCTCGACTGACGGCTCGGGGACGACCAGCTCGGCGGCCAGGGGGTCGATCAGCACCGACGGCATGTCGACGATCTGGATGCCGCTCCGGTGGAGCCGTGGTTGGAGGTCGATCAGCCAACGCGAGGCGGCTGCCGGCACGACGGTCGCCCTGCCGTCGGCGATCACAGCCGACGTGCTGAGGCCGAGCAGGGACGAGTCGGGATCGGTCAGGTCGGCCGACAGATAGCTGAGCAGTCCTCGCAGCACCCGGGCCCTCGACCGGCTGCGGATCAGCTGCTTCGCACCTCGCAACAGCAAATTGAGCTCCTGCGTGCGACCTACCCGCTCGTGCAGGGCCACCCGCTCGTGCAGGGCCACCGAGTAGTTGTCCGGAACACGCTCGATCTGGAACCCGCAGTCCGGCAAAGAGGCGGTCGAGCTTCTCGGCGCTGTCGGTGTTGAAGCGGATGCCGGCGTGGACGTCACCGAACCGGTAGGCCGCGGTGCCCGTCCAGTCGCCAAGCTTGCTCCCCCCGCCGCCCGACTCGTCTCCGCCGCACACGGACGGCGTCGCCGGAAGGTAGCGGACCCCAGTTGGCGGGGCCGCGTCGTCTTCCACACCGGCGACCTGGCGAGCCAGTCGCGGAACCTCGAGGGCGCCGTAGGCGAAGGGGGCCGCGACCTTGCCCTCGCCGTCCACCAAGTAGGCGGCCGGGGTTCCGAAGCCGGCGAAGGGCCCGTCGTTCGCCTCGACCAACGCGAGCGTGTGGATGCCGTGCTTCACGAACACGGCGCGGTTCGCGTCCGCGCTGCCCCGCGCCAGGAAGACGAGTGAGACACCCCGCTCGTCGAGCGGCTGTTGCAGCGTGGCGAGCTCGTCGGCAATCCGGGTGCAGAACCCGCACGTGGGGCTCCAATTGACGAGGAGGACCTGCCGCGACCGAAGGGACGCGGAGCTCGTCTCGTTGCCGTCGAGATCGGGCAGGACGAAGGCCGCCAGCTCGTCGCCGACGTCGAGCCCGCGGCGTGGCCGACTGCGCGGGCTGCGGCGCGATCTCGCCCGTGAGGCCCTCGAGCATGCCCAGCGATGCGAGGTGGCGAGTCAGCTCGACGACGTCCGATCGCACCCGCTCCTCGTCGGCGCCGCTGACATCGGTCAGGTCGGCGATCAGCTCGTCGAGGGTGACGTCACCGTCGAAGCACTCCCACACCAGCGCGGCGGTCCGGTTGAGCGCGTAGGGCCTGCTGCGGATCAACACCTTCTCCGACCCGGCCTCGATCACGACGACGTCGGGCCGTGGTCGGGGAACGAAGCTCCCATCGATCTCCTCGATAGTGGTCGCTTCCTGCATTGTTCGACACTCCTCTGAGCGGCGCGAGGGACAAGTTCAGCTTGTCACAGGGCACGTCGGTCGCGCATTCCCCGCCCGTGCGAAGGTCCGATGAGGTCACCGATCCGGGCGGGCTCTGCCAAAAGACGCCCGCGACTCTTCGCTCCGAGCGATCCTGGAATCAGGAGAGGGCGATCAGCGCCCCGAGCGCGAAGCCGGCCGCGGCGAGCCAGATCAGTGTCGGCAACGACCGCCAGAGCCGGGAGCGGCTAGCTGGCACGGAAGACCTCCCCGTCGCGCACGACGACGGCGATCGCCGGCAAGGGCCGGGTAGCGGGCCCGCGCACCACCGCGCCGGTGAACGCGTTGAACTCGCTCCCGTGGCAGGGGCACATGATCAACCCGCTCTGCACCGCGTCGACCGTGCAGCCGAGGTGGGTGCAGATCGCCGAGAAGCCGTGCACGGCGCCGCCGGCCGCACGTGTCACCACAACGGCCTTGCCGGCGAGCACGACGCCACCGCCGCTCGGCACCTTGGCGAGGTCGACGAGCAGCTCGGCGCCGGCGTACGGCGACGGCGCCTGCCCGTAGCCGTTCGGGCCGGCTGTCGCGGTCGACGCCTTGGCGAACGAGCTCGACCTGGCGACGAGGTAGCCGGCGATCCCGCCGGCCACGGCAACGACGACGCCGGTGAGCAGTGAGCGGCGCGTCAGCGTCTCGGTCGACACCGCTACCGCCTCACGTCAGCGGAATGCCGGTCCGCGTGAAGAACCACAGCGCGGCGCTGAGCCAGAGCACGACCAGCAGGCCGAAGACGAGGCCGCCCACGACGGGAAGCGCCCAGCTGGGCAGGCCCTTCAGGCGCAGCCCGAGCATCTTGGCGGCGTAGGCGCCGTAGAAGAGGCAACCGGCGACGCCGTGCACGACCACGCGCCACGACGAGGTCTGAAAGCCGAGCGACCAGATGCAGCTGAACGCAACGGGCAGCGTCACCACGAACGCCACCGTCCCGGTCCAGCGGTGCGCCGCGGGCACCCAACGCGGCGCCGGCCCAGCGCCGGGCAGCCGACCCCACATCCACAGCGCCGTCGTCAACTGGGCGAGCACGAGCACGAGCGCAGCGGTGGTCAACCAGACCTTCATCTGCAGGATGCCCGAGAAGCCGAGGGTGAACAGCGCCCGCCCGGAGGCGGTGTGTACCCGCGCGTACACGCCGAGCGAGACGGCGACGACGGCGCCGAGGAGCAGCATCCCGGCGAGCTTGGATCGCCGGCTGCTGGAGATCCGAGTCCCGACAGCCGCCACGAGCCCCCTCACGTCCCGCACCCGCCGGTGCTGGCAGCTTGCCGGCCGGAGCAGGCAATCTACCAGTTCGTCGATCGTGTTAGGGGTTGCTGACGGCGGGCTTGGCCGCGGGCGCCAGCCTGGAACGCCGGCGCGACTCGCGAAGGAACGTGCGCACGACGACGCGCCCGTAGCGGTAGCCGTACATCAGGTTGCCACCCTTCTTGGAGTGGCCGGACTGACGTGCTCGCATCGTCACCGGCCGCTCGGCGTAGCGGGCGCCGCTCATGATGGCCCCGATCAGTAGCTCAGAGGCTTGGTACTGCGGCTCGTCGAGGGTCAGCTGCGCCGTCAGCTCGGCCCGCATCGCCCGGATCGGGTTGGCTGAATCGGTCACGGTCGTCCGTGTCAGGGCGGTGATCAGCGAGGCGTAGACGACGACGCCGACGTTGCGCACGGCGTCGCTCGAGTGCGTGACGCCGAGCCGGCGCGAGCCGTTGACGAAGTCCGCTTCGCCGGCGACGAGCGGAGCGAGCACCACGGCGAGGTCGTCGGGATCGGTCTGCCCGTCGGCGTCGGCGGTGGCGACGTAGGTGGCGCCGTGCTCGCGCGCGACGCGGTAGCCGAGGCGGAGGGCCGCGCCCTGGCCGCGGTTGACCGGCGCAACGCAGGCGTAGTGCCCTGCGGCGCGCACGATGTCAGCGGTGCCGTCCTCCTCGCCGTCGACGACGACGATCGCCGCCGCGTCGAGGTCGCAAATCTGCTTGGGCATCGATGCCATCACCTTGCCGATGTTGTCGCGCTCTTTGTAGGCGGCGATCACCACCGCCACCGGGGGCAGCTGCGGGTTGCCGTGCGCTTCGCGGAAACGCTCGAGCGCCACTTCGTCGACGAGCGCGTCGAGGGCGCGGGCTCGCCGTTCGGTGCGAGGGTTAGGCATCGTCACCGAGCTCCTGTTGTTTGCAAGAGGTCGGCGGCGGCGACGTCGCGGTCAGAGGCGGCCGGCGACTGCCCGTCCCAGCGAGCGCCGAGGGCGACGGACGCCGCTGCCGAGACGGCGCGCAGCAGGTCGCGCAGATCACGCGGTGGCGGGAAGTACTCGTCCTCCTCGACCGTGCGCGCCGTCTCGACCCCGAGGCGAGGGGCGAGCACGGCGAGCACCTCGGTGACGACCCACTCCGGGGCGGACGCGCCGGCGGTGACGCCGACGGTGCCGGACAGGTCGTCGGGAAGCTCGTCCGCGGAGTTGACGCGCAGCACGCGGGGGCATCCGGCGGTCTTCGCCACGTGGGTGAGCGACACGGTGTTGGAGGAGTTGGCCGACCCGATCACGACCATGGCGTCGCAGCGGGCAGCGATCGCCTTCAGCGCATCCTGCCGGTTGGTGGTGGCGTAGCACAGGTCGGAACGCCCAGGCATCCACAGCTCGGGGAAGCGCCGGCCGGCGGCGGCCGCGACCCCGGCCCACTCGCTGTGCGGAAGCGTCGTCTGGGCGAGGAGTGCTACCGGCGTGCCCGGCTCCTCGAGGTCGGCGACGTCGGCCTCCGACTCGACGAGGCGCACCGCCGCCGGGGCCACGGCCATCGTGCCGATCGCCTCCTCGTGCCCGGCGTGCCCCACGTAGACGACGGTGTAGCCGCGGTTGGCCCGCACCTTGAGCTCGTGGTGCACCTTGGTCACGAGCGGGCAGACGGCGTTGACCACGGCGCGCCCACGCCCGCCGGCCGACTCCTCGACCTCGGGCGCCGAACCGTGCGCCGAGAGCATGAGCGGCGCGCCGGCGGGGACCTCGTCGACGTCGTCGACGAAGATCACGCCCTGGCGCGAGAATTCCTCGACCACGAGCCGGTTGTGCACGATCTCGTGGTAGCAGTACACGGGCGGGTCGAAAACCCGAACCATCCAGGCGAGCGCCTTGATGGCCATCTCGACACCCGCGCAAAAGCCGCGCGGCTCGGCGAGGAGCACCTTGTCGACGCGGGACGCGGCAGTCGCCGTGGCGACGGCTCGTGGGGCGCCGCCCGGTGGGGCGACCCCGAGTGGGCTTGCGGGCTCGTTCACGGCGCTGACGATAGCTAGCGTCGGCGATGTCCACGGCGTTCTCCCAGCTCACCTGCTGTCGAGAGGCGCCCGCGTTCGCCGGGCCGGCGCGCAAGCCCCTGCACGCAGGCAGACGTTCCAAAGGCCGCCAGAAGGCGCGCAGTGGGCACCGAGGAGGCGAACGGTAAGCTGCGGGGATGCCGTTTCCGCAGGTCGTCCGGGTCGCGCCCGGGTCGCCGGCCGAGCGCGCCGGCGTGCTCGTGGGCGACGAGCTGCGCCGCGTGAACGGCGCCGTGCCGAGCGACGTGATCGAGTTCCGGCTGCTCACCGACGAGGCTGACGTCGAGCTCGAGGTGGACCGGGGCGGTCTCGAGCTGCGCGTCGAGGTCTCCAAGCCTGCAGGTGAGCCGCTCGGTCTCGAGGTCTCCTCGGCGGTGTTCGACCGCGTGCGCACCTGCGACAACCACTGCGCGTTCTGTTTCATCTACCAGCTGCCGAAGGGCATGCGGAAGAGCCTCTACGTCAAGGACGACGACTACCGCCTGTCGTTCCTCTACGGCAACTTCACCACGCTGACGCGCTTCACCGAGCTCGACCTCGAGCGCGTCGTCACCGAGCGGCTCTCGCCGCTGTACGTCTCGATCCATGCCACCGACCCCGAGCTGCGTGCCAAGCTGCTGCGCAACCGGCGCGGCGCGACCAGCCTGCGCTGGCTGCGCCAGCTGCTCGACCACGGCATCGAGGTGCACGGCCAGCTCGTCGTCTGCCCGGGCGTGAACGACGGCACGGCACTCGAGGAGACCCTCGCCGGCATCCTCGAGACCTATCCCGAGCTCGCCTCGGCGGCGGCGGTCCCGCTCGGCGTGAGCCGGTACTCGAACGAGGCCGAGATGCGCCCACACACGAGTGCCGAAGCCGAGGCCGTGCTCGAGACCGTCGAGTGCTGGCAGGGTCACTTCCGCTCCGCCCTCGGCAAGCGTCTGGTCTTCGCCGCCGACGAGTACTACCTCCTCGCCGGCCGTCCGTTCCCTTCACTCGCAGCGTACGAAGACCTGCCGCAGGTGGAGAACGGGGTCGGCATGGCCCGCTCGTTTGCTGCGGCGTTCCGCGCCGGCCGGCCCTCGCCGGCAGCCGATCATGCACGCGGCGGCTTCTTCGCCTCCGTCGACGGAGCGCCTCCTCTCGGCTACCGCGCTCGCCGCGTCGAGGTGCGGTCTCCATCGCCCGCCGGCCCGGGCGCGTGCGCCGGTGAGCCGGCAGCGCCGGCAGGGCGCGACGCGGTGCCGGCGACCGTGCTCACGGGCCGCTACGGGGCGGCGGTGCTGCGCCCGCTGCTCGAGGAGAGCGGCTTCGCCGCAGTCGAGGTGCTGCGCGTCGACAACGAGCTGTTCGGCGGCAACATCGCCGTCACTGGTCTGCTCGGTGGCAGCGATGTCGCCCGGGTCTTGGCTGCCCGGACGACCGCGCCGGCGCGCCGTTATCTCCTCCCCGACGTGTGTCTCTCCGAGGGCCGCTTCCTCGACGGGACTACCCCGGCCGACCTGCCCCTCCCGGTCGAGGTGGTCGAGACCGAGGGTGCCGCCCTGCGCCGCGCCCTCTGCGCCTCGGCGGGGACGGTCCGTCCCCGGGTCGGCCGCGACCGCGTACCCAGCGCGCCTGGGAGTGCGATCGCGTAGGATGCCCCCGCGGAGGACGCTCCGCCTGCGGGTGGAGGGAGTTGCGTGATGTCCCAGCTCGCCGGGCCCATAGGGCCGGTACGGCGCGAGACCGAGGGGGTCAGGGACGCTGCGCCGGCGCCGCGGGGTCGATCCGCCGGTACTCGGCTCGTGGGCCAGAGGGACGCGGCCGCCGTGCTGGAGTTGCAGCGGCTGGCCGGCAACCGGGCGACTGCCGCGGCATCTCGGCGGCCAGGCCAGCCCGAGGGCTCCCCGGCGCTCCGCGCGAGTCTTCCGACGGGACGCCCCGTGCGCTGTCCGCCGGCGGCGAGCAGTCGCCGCTCGCCGCGCGGACGAGCGGCTCCCCGCTGCCGGTGCAGCGCCACGCGTCCTGGGAGCACCGCATGATGGGCGATGTCAAGCCCGAGGTGCTTCGCACCGTCGTCCTCGGACGCGACAAGGCGCGTGCCGAGCTGGCGGCGCCGAAGTCCAAGGCGAAGGCGAAGGCGTCGAAGCCCAAGAAGAAGGGTGGAGACGAGCTGTCGCTGCTCGGCAGCGAGGAGGAAGCCTCCTCCGAGGACTTGGCGAGCGACGAGCTGGTCGGACTCGAGGCTCCTGGCGAGAACCCGATCGTCGACGCGCAGCACGTCCTCGGCCAGGAGATCGACCGGCTGAAGAAGCTGCGCAGCGACCTGCCGCTCACCCCCGACGAGAAGACGGCCAAGGCGATCGCCCGCACGTCGGTCGAAGAGTACGGCGTGACGCTGGTACCGGTGAAGCTGAAAGGTGGCCAGTGGACCCTGGTCAGCTACGGAGAGCTCAACACCCTCGCCGACTACTACGGCGGCCCGGAGGAGATCGCCAAGACGGACCCGGGGAACTTCCGGGCGATCATCCTCGGGATCCGCGAACGCGAGCTGCGGGGCTTCGTGCAGATCCTCGGGGAGCTCGAGGGGAAGAAGGCCGACAAGGCCAAAGAGGACAGCTACGCCGACGACCTCAAGTTCGAGGGTGCGATCGGCGACACGGGGCGTAAGTCGCCGATCAAGGGCGTGAGCGACGCCGACTACGCGGAGCTGACGCTCATGGGCAAGGTCCCCTTCGTCAGCGGGGCGAAGTCGGAGCTGCCCGACGAGCCCGAGTCGTCGTACGCGTCCGGTCTTGCCCGAAATGCGTGCCACTTCGCGCCCTACAGCTGGCATGCCTGGGCGGACTACCACGGCAAGGCGGAGGCGCTGGCGAAGAAGGCGTTCGCCAGCCGCGGCCTGGCGAACGCCGTCAACAATCCCTTCGTCACCGAAGAGGACCGGCCGAAGCACAAGGCCGATGCCGAGGAGTTCGAGCGCCAGGCGCTCATCCAGAACGGCTTCGGCGACCACTTCCTGCAGGACTCCTTCGCGTCGGGGCACCTCATCAACAAGACGCTGATCATGACCTGGTTCGCCAAATACCTGGACCAGCACCCGTTCCGCGAGGACTTCTCGAGCAAGGAGGACTGGCGCCAGGTGCAGTCCGTCGTCTACGCCCAGGACCCCAAGAAGGCGTTCGGCAACGACCTCTACAAGGCGCCCGTCGGCGGTACGGCCTCGACGGACCCGCAGACCGCGGAGAACACGCCCGGGAGCTGGCAGGCCAGATTCACCGCGCTCGGGCTGTCCGTGCCGGCCTCGGTGCGCGACCCGGGCTCGAGCACCGCCGAGGTGTTGCGCGACTGGCAGACACAGGCCGCCGCGGACCCGAGCAAGGCGACGCGATCGGGCAAGCAGCTGTACAAGATGACGCGGTACGTGGACATGAAGGGGTTGAGCCCCGACCTGCAGGCGCTCATCGCCGACGGGGTCGTCGTGCGCGTCTCGTCCTACAAGAGGTTCCGTAAGGACACCGACCTCTCGGGGGATACGACCCAGATCGGCAAGGCGCAGGAAAGGGAGACCGATTACCAGGAGGGTGACACGTTCGCCCTTCGCCGCGAGTACATCCCGACACGCGGCAAGCAGCCGAGCGAGGACGAGAACGAGCGAACCACCCAGCTCGAGTCGGTCACCCATCGGGATTTCCTCAAGTTCATCAACCACTCCTACCTGCAGTTCTCGACCAACGTCTTGCACAACGAGTTCTGCGCAAGCGGGCTCGGCGTGAAGAGCGGCGACGGCACCGACGTGATGCGTGTCTACGGCGACAACGCCTTGCTGAACCAAGGCGCGGCTGAGGGCGTCGCATACGCGGCCGAGACCTCACGCCGATCGTTCCAGTCGATCAAGGACCTGGCGAGCAAGCCGGAGGCCTCGCTCGGCGCCGACCTCACGATGGGCAACATCGACAAGCGGCTGCCGAAGTCGGTGGAACCGCCGGAAGGGGGCCTGCTCACCCTGGCAGACTGGCACAAGCAGGGCGGCGTCCTGCAGGGCTACTGCGACAGCAAGCTCTTCCCGAAGATCGCCAGCGCGTGGAACGCGAAGAGCAGCCTGGTCGGTGCCGGGGGGACGGTCGGCAAGGTCGTGTCGAAGGACGAGGGCGCGCACGGCAAGAACTCCAGCGGGGAGCTGTTCTGACGCTGTGGGGCGGCGGGCACGGAGGCCGCTGACGCTGGGCGCCTCGATCCGCTGGCCGACCGAGCCACTGCCGACGGTGGCGGTCGTCGGCAGCCCCAAGGTCGGCAAGTCGAGTAGCGATGTTGATGCACCCAACGTATAGACACCGCGGGGAGTCAAAGCGCACGATGGAGATCGAACAGAGTTTCCGTCGTTCCGGGGGAGGGCTGCCAGGTGGACGAGAACCGCATCACGCGACGCAGGGTGATCCAGGGCGCCGCAGCAGTGGGTGCCGGTGTCTGGGTGGCGCCAGCCATCGACTCCTTTGTCAGTGTCGCGGCCGCAGCGAGCGGACCGACGACGGGAACCATCGTGCCCTTCCGTTCGTGCGGATGGACCTACCAGCTGCTCGTCGGCACCAGCCCCACGGGCGGCACGAGCACGGGCTGCGCTCCGTTCGGGACGCCTGTCTGTGGCGCGTGCGGCGGGAACACCTACTACAGCACGGTCGTCACCGACCTCACGACCGAGACCGTGGCAGGCAACGGCGTGGTGATCTCGCGGACGATCACCACCGCGTCCGGCACACTCAGCTTCGACGTGATCGCCGACGATGACGCGGCCGTCTACGTCGATGGCACCCAGATCGCTTCGAACCTCGGAACGTGTGGCTGCGCCCGCGACTTCGGCACGTTCGGTTCCATCGCCGTGACCGCTGGCCCGCACACCGTCGAGATCTACGGCTACAACTCCTGCCCGCCGCCGAGCGGGCCGGACTGTGCCTTCCTCGACGTGCAGATCACGCTCAGCTGACCCGACGCCACTCCAGGGCAGGCCTGCCGCAACGAGCTGAGCCGGTCGCTGACGCTCGCGCCGTGAGCAGCTTGCTGGCCGCGTCGCGGCGCTCGGTCTCCTTGGTCGACTGGACCTCGTTCGAGCTGATGCGCGAGGAGCGGCTCATCGACGCGTTCGCCTTCGACGACGACTTCGCCGCCCACGGCTTTACCGTCCGCCGGTACCCGGGCCGATCCGTGGAGCCCTAGGTCGGGCTTCAGGGCCGTCGCCCTCAACGGTTCCGCGGCTCCGCAAGGAATCCGAAGCGGCCCGCAAGTCGTGGGCCAGTAGGCTGTGGGCATGCTGTTTGCCCAGCTCACCGCCACCGCGCCCGCGTCGCGCGGCCACGCTGCGCGGGGGCGGCGGGGGCGACGCGAGGTGACGGTCGGTGGCGCCGCCTGTTTCGTGGCGGCGCCGCCGAGCCGCCACGGAGCCCGGCGCCAGCACGCCACGCGAGGCGGACGACCGTGACGAACGCAGTGGGAACCTTGCCGGTCGTCGCAGTCGTCGGCCGCCCCAACGTCGGCAAGTCGACGCTCGTCAACCGCTTCGTAGGCCGACGCGTCGCCATCGTCGAGGAGCGGCCCGGGGTGACCCGCGACCGGCTCGAGCTCGAGTCGGACTGGAACGGGCGAAGCTTCCTCCTCGTCGACACCGGTGGCGTGGTGGAGCGGGGGAGCGCCCTCGACGCGAAGGTGGGCGAGCAGGCCTGGCGGGCAGCCGAGGCCGCCGACGTGGTGCTGTTCGTGCTCGACGTGACGACCGGACCCACGGCGGAGGACGAGGCGGTGGCGGCTCGCCTGCGCCGGCGGCGCGACCGGGTGGTCGTCGTGGCCAACAAGGCCGACTCGACCCGCCTCGAGGGCGACACCTGGGAGCTGACGCGGCTCGGGCTCGGCGACCCCGTGCCGGTGTCGGCGCTGCACGGGAGGGGCATCGGGGACCTGCTCGACCTCGTCGTCGAGCGCCTGCCGCCCCAGGCCGAGGAGACCTTCGTGGAAGGAGCAGGTGAGAAGGGCGTGGCCGGTGTGAGCGGGGAAGCAGGCCCCGAGGCACCCGGCCAGGTTGCGCCGGAAGGGGACGGCGCCGCCGAGGCAGGCGAGGTGGCCGCCGTCGCCATCGTCGGGCGGCCGAACGTCGGCAAGTCGACGCTGTTCAACCGCCTCGTCGGCGAGGACCGCACCATCGTCCACGACGTCCCCGGCACGACGCGCGACGCGATCGACACGGTCGTGGAGACCGAGGAGGGGCGGTTGCGCTTCATCGACACCGCCGGGTTGCGGCGCAAGTCGCACATCGACGAGGGGACCGAGTACTACTCGCTCGTCCGCTCCCTCGCGGCGATCGACCGCGCCGACGTCGCGCTGCTCGTGGTCGACTCCGTCGACGGGGTGACCCACCAGGAGCAGCGCCTCGCCGAGCGCATCGACGCGGCCGGCAGCCCGATCCTCATCGTGTGCAACAAGTGGGACCTGATCGGCACCGAGCGCCGCCTCGAGGTCGCCGACGAGGTGGAGGACCGCCTCGGTTTCATCGGCTACGCCCCGGTGCTGCGCGTCTCGGCCAAGAGCGGGCTCGGCGTGCACCGCCTGCTGCCGGCCGTGCGCCAGGCGATCGACGCCTACCATCTGAGGATCCCCACGGCGAGACTGAACGAGGCGGTGAAGGCGGCCCAGGCGGTGCATCCCGCGCCCGGCGCGCGGGTGCTCTATGCCGTCCAGGGCGCGGTGGACCCCCCGACGGTGACCCTCTTCGCCACGCGTCGGCTGCAGCCGACCTACCTCCGCTACCTCGAGAAGTCGCTGCGTGAGCGCTTCGCCCTCGGGCCCTCGCCGCTCAAGCTGCGCGTCCGGGTCCGCTCGTGAGCAGGCCGGCCGGTGCCGGCGAGCGGACGTCGGCCGGCGCCGGCGCAGCGGCGCCATGGTGGTGCGAGCGTTGCGGCAGGGAGGTGCCGGCGAGCGAGGCCCGGCTGATGAAGAGCGGACGGTTGCGCTGCCCCGAGTGCAAGCGGCGCCTCGTCGAGGGCCGTTCCACGGCGCTCGTCGCCACCACAGGCCATGGCTCGCCAGGAGGGGATGACGAAGCGCCCACCCGGCCGCCGTGGCACTTCAAGCTGCTCGCGGTCGGGACCGTCGCCTACCTGATCTACCGGCTGATCTGGTTCATCTTCTTGCTCACCGGCCACGCCTGGCACGGCTGAGGCGCGCCAGGGAGCGATCTCACGGCCCGGCCGGGCGCACCCTCCGGGGTTGTCAGCGTGCCGCGGCTGCGCAGGCGCAGCCGGGGCCGCACCCGCCACCGGCGGGCGTCGTCGTGGCCGGCACGTCGGCCGAGCGGCCTGCTGTGGCGAACAACGACAGCTTGCGGCGGGCGCCGGCGTGACCGTCCGGGCAGGTCGCCACGAGCCCGCTCTCGCTCGCCGGGCGGCGTTGCTCGAAGCTCGTCCCGCAGTCCGGGCAGCGATACTCGTAGATCGGCATCACCGCCGAATCTAGTGCCGTGCCTGCGGGGCAGACGACCGAACCCGGACGCGCTCGTACACCCAGGCCTTGGGCGTTTCGGCGACGAGGCGGTAACGGCGGTCGAACCAGGACGTGAGCGAGGCGGTCCAGGGGATGTAGTCGCTCATCGGCACGCTGAGCACGAGCACCCTCGTCGTGGCGAGCCAGCGTCGCCACGAAGCAGCAAGGCCCGGGACGACGGTCCCGGGATCGGGTGGAAGCTGGCGTGGGTCGGCGGCGAGCCAGGTCCCGAAGCTGTCCACGATCGCCGGGCAGCCGCCGCGGCTCGGGACGTAGCGGTCCGAGACGATGAGGACGATCGATTCGTCGGTGAGCGCGCAGGCACCGGGTGGGACGTAGCGGTCGACGACGCCGGCCGGGTCGGCGAGCCCGCTCGCGGCGAGGTAGGCGTGCGACGCGCCGACGTCTGTCGGCACGATCGCCGCAGCGGCCAGCAACACGGCGATCGCGGCGCCGACGCGGACGTCGGCGAGCGGGCCGAGCCACTCGCGAAGCCCCGCTCGTCGTGTGAGCAAGCCGGTTGCGTGCCGCTCGGCAAGGCGTACCCAGGCGCCGGCGCTCACGCCGATCACCGCGGCGACGAAGACCGCCGGGAAGTAGGCGTAGTACTCGTAGAACTCGCGTGAGGTGAGCACCGCGGCGAGGACGAGCGCCGCGGTGAGGAGGACGAACCAGTCCGCCGGGCGGATGTCGGCGCCGAGGAGGGCGTAGCTCACGACGATGAGCGCGAGCAGCGTGCCGGTGAGCGCCACCACGAGGCTCGACGGGGCGTGCAGGTCGGGCCACCCGGCGAGCGAGGTGAGGTCGTCGAGGCGGTGCACGAGCCCGAGGTCCGACGAGCCGCCGGAGCGCCGCAGCTGATCGAGGAGGACCTCGTCGACGAAGGCCGACGGAGCGAGCAGGAAGAACGGCAGGCAGGGCAGGGCGAAGCCGGCGAGGGCGCCGAGCGCCAGCCGCTTGGCGCTCGAGCCGCGTCCGATGCAGCACAGCGCGAGCGCGATCACCGGGAGCACGGCCCACACCTTGATCGCACCTGCCACGCCGAAGGCCGTGCCCGCCCAGAGAGCACGCTGGCCGGTGACGAGCTCGCCGTCCCGGAAGGCGAGCACGGCACCGAGCAGGCACGCCGCGGCGAGGTAGGGCTCGAGCAGGACGGTCTGGTCCGCGGTGACGGCGAGTGGGAAGCAGGCGAGCGCCAGGCCGGCGGCGAGCGACGCGACCGGCCCGCGGTGGCGGACGACGAGGGCGACGAGGCCGCACGCGGTGCCGGCCACGAGCACGGTGGCGCAGCGCGCCATGCCGAGGGCGTCGCGTGTCCCGACGAGATGGGCCAGCAGCGCGAAGGGAGCGAGCGCGAGCCGCGATCCCCGGCGGGTGGAGCAGCACGAAGTCGCGGTAGGGGAGCACGCCCGAGGTGAGGCGCAGCGCCGCGCCGAAGTAGACGCCGTCGTCGTAGTCGTGCACGCCGAGCAGGGCGTTCGGCAGGGACAGGCCGTAGGCGGCAATCGCTGTGCCGGCGAGCGCGGCAATGACGGCGGCGGCGGCGACGCCTGCACGCGGGCGCGCCTCTCGGCGCGGGTGGGGCACGGCGGACGGACGGGCGCCTCGCGGATCCAACCGACGGGTCTGCCTCATGCGCGAGCCGGGTCGGAGGGGCGTGGGCAGGGTCGCAACGTTGTACCTCCGGCGGCGCGCCTGCTCCGTCGGACGCCCCGCAGTATCCCACGCCCGGCAGGCGAACCCTCGGCGCCGACGTCCGCCGGTGGCGCGCCGGCGGCGCCCTCGGCGGCGCGCTCGGCGGCGCGCGCGGCGGCGCGCGCGGCGGCGCGCTCGGCGGCGCGTTGCGTGTGGGTGAGGTGGTGGCAGCAGATGGGTAATCGACACGCGGGTATCGATCTGCGCGGTGCAGAAGCCACGGCGTACTGCCGCGGCCCTCGGGCCGACCGCGCGGGGGAGTGTGAATGTCCAGTCTCGTGCTGCGCAGGACAGCGGTCGCGATCGTCGCCGGGATGGTTCCGCTCGGAGCGGCGGCCGCCGGCGCGAGCTCGCATGCGACGACGACGAAGGTCGCGATGCAGAAGGGGGCGACGACGAAGGTCGCGACGAGTCACCGTCCGTTCGTCGGCGTGCTCAGCCCCTCACCTGCCGCGCCGCGCCTCCCGCTGTACGTGACGGGCAAGAACCTCGGCGACGTGCTCGAGGTGTACTTCACGCCCGTCCTCCCGCACCGGGTGACGGCCGAGCACGCCTACGGCGTCACGAAGGGCATCACGGCCGAGAAGAACACCACGCAGTTCAGCCTCATCGTGCCGGCCGTGCCCGCCGGGAGGTACGACGTCAGCATCCGCACCTCTCGGGGCGAGTCCAACGCACTCGCACTCGCCCTCGTCGCCGACACCTCGTTGCGCACGGGCACGAAGTGCCCGCCGGAATGGGAGAAGCTCGTCGTCGATGGCGCGGCGAAACGGCAGCTGATCTGCGGCACGAACCTGCGGTGGAAGCTGCAGCCGGCGCAGGCGCGGGTGCCGGCCGCCGCCGGGGTGACCTCGACGACCGCCGCCCCTGGCCCGACCGCCGGGGCGACGACACCAACGGTGGCGCAGGTACCGCCGGTGATCGTCGTCACCGCGCCCCCGACCACGGCGCCGCGCGCGACGACCACGAGCGTCGTCACCACCACGACGACCATGCAGACCAGCACGACCTCGGCGCCGACCACGACGCTCGCCACGACGACGAGCGCGGCCACGACCACGACCGGGGTCACTGCGACGACGGGGCTTTCTACGACGACCTCCGCGCCGATCAGCTCCACGTCGACGACGACATCGTCGACGGCCTCGACGACCACCTCGACCGCGGCGTCGACCACGACCTCGACGACCACGTCGACCACGGCGACGACCGCCACCTCGACGACCTCGACGACCTCGACGACCACGAGCGGGCCGACCACGACGACATCGCCCTGACCGGCGAGGCCCGGGCGGCTCCGTCATTGGTAGGGGCGGTGCTCCGCGCCTTGGAGTAGGGCACAGGCCGCGCGATCGGGTATCGCGACGTCGGGCGGTAGCACTCCGACGGACGAAGCCCGCCCGAGTCCATAGGCACCGACGGTGCCCGATCCAGCCCCGCGGTGCCGGCGGGGCTGGATCGCGTTCGCGGCCGGTGGCGGCGAGCCCGGAGCTGGCACCGCGGGGGCCGCGCTAGCGTGGGTCGTCGGTCGCTGGACTTCCATACCGGGAGAACGGTGCAACGGGCTGTGGCGCAGCTTGGTTAGCGCGCTTGACTGGGGGTCAAGAGGTCCCGGGTTCGAATCCCGGCAGCCCGACCAGATAGGCGCAGGTCAGCGCTGCGTCTTGAGTTCGTGAGCGCTTGGACGGCGCCTGTGCGGTCACGAGATGGTCACGGCCCGCCGTGACGAGAGGGCGACGACCCCGCTTCCCGAAGGTGCGCGGATCGGTCGCTGTTCGGCCGGCTCGCCGTCGGTCAGCGCGGTGATCGGAGTGACTCCACGGCGAGGAGCCTGGTCGAGGCTGGCGCAGCCTGTCCGAATGGGGGAGGGGGTGGGTGGAGTTGGCCCGGTTTGACGGACAGGTTGCTTGGGTCCTCCTACGCTGCCTGACGGTCAATCTTCTGGCAAGCACGTGCCTCATACTCCGCCGGGCTCTGGTAACCAAGCGAGCTGTGCAGCCGGCGGGTTCTCCGGCGCTCGCGCGCTTTTTGGTAGATGTGGCAAACCCCTGGAACCAGGTGAGACGGTAGGGGCAGTAGCCGGCCTGGGGGATCGGCACCGGGATCTGGTCGTCCGACGGCGGCTGTTAGCTGTCGTCGATCGCCACAGGCGGCAGGCCGTTGCCGAGGTCGAGCTCGAAGCCGTCGTCGCTGCGCACGTCGAGAGCTAGCCGGCTACACCGCCAGCGACGGTGCCTTCCGTGAGCACGGTGTCGCCGGGGTGCCGGCTTCAGCCTGAGCAGTCCACGGCGACCTCCAGGGCAACGCAGATCTGACGCATCCTCGCCGCCCCGAGGCGCCCGAGTCGCTCGGTGAGAACCCCGACCGAGACGCTCTCGACAGAGTCGAGGTTCACCGCGCAGCGGCGCGGGACCGGGTCGTCCCCGGGCTCGAGCTCGACCTGGCTCAACAAGCCACGAATCGTCGTGGTGCAGGGGGCGACGAGCGCTCTGTGAAGCCTTGGGATCGCCGCGTCTCGAGACAGCACGACCACCGGACGCCGCCCGATCTCAGGTAGCTCGCACCACCACAGCTCGCCCCGCAGGGGCAGATCGGTCACGACGCGGCGGCGGCCTCGCGAAACGCCTGCAGGTTGCCCCACTCGTCGTCTTCCCCGATCGGGCGCTGGTCGTAGGCGGCGTAGCTGGCGTCGATCTCCGCCGCGCGCTCGCGCGCGAGCAGGGCGTCGAGGGCCTCGTCGAGCAGCGCTGCATCCGCGACACCAGGACGGAGCCGCCGAGCTCTCGACAATCGCGTCTCGTCGACCGTCGTGCTGACCCTCACCCGAGGCATGCCACGATCATGCCACAAAAATGCCCGGGGAACGCGCCGCCTCCGCGTTCCCTTTGCCGCTGGACCCGCAGCCGAGATCGAGGTCGCGGTCTGACCGCTACGTGCACGGTGTTTGCCAGGTTCGCGCCCTACGGCCACCCCAAAATGCTCGCGAATGGGTTCCTGGTCCCGAAGCCGCCCTGGAAAAGGTGCAGCTCAGGTAGGTGGTGGAGTCGTCTCGCTTTGGCCTGGTGGAAGAACTTTTCCTGACTGGGAGTCAAGAGGTCCCGGGTTCGAAGGCCGGTAGCCTGACTCGAAAGCCCTGGTCAGGGCGGGCGACCTCTCGCCGGCAACGAGGAGGCGCTGTCGCGAACTAGCGCGGGCGCGATCGCCCCCTATGGACGAGTACCGCGCCCGCCGGCGACGGCTTCGGCCGGTTCGCACTCTCCGTCTCGGCCGCCGTCCGGGATCCCGAGCCTTTCGGAGGAGGGAACGTTGTTCGAGGACGAGGCGCTCGAGCGACGGGCCCGCGACGCGATCGAATCCGGAGTCGAACGCTTCCGCCAGCTCGTCGAGCCTCGGCGGCGAAAGGAGAATCCTCGGGCCCGTGCGAGCGGACGGCACGAGACTCTTCGGAACGCTATGAGATCACTATCCGCAAGGGTTTTCCCCACTTCCGGGTGATCGGCAGTCGTACCTACCCTACGGGCGATGCATGAGCCCTTGGCTCTTCCGCAACGAGTTCACGAGGGGGGACCGTGACCAAGAACCTGGAGCTCAGACAGCGCGCTGGGCGTCATCGTGAGCGCGGCTCGCGCCGCGGGCGCGCCGGCATCAGGGCGGGGGCGAGCCTCGTCGTCGGTGGTACGGCACTCGCCACGCTCCTGGCGGCATCGGCTCCGGCACTGGCGCACGCGGCGGCGCCCGTCGTGGCGCAGCCAGCGCTCGAAGGCACGTGGAGCGCCATCGTGTACACCACGGTCGGGATGACGCCCGTTGTCTACGAGTACGCCAACGGGACCGGCGCGGTGCTGTGGGCGAAGGAGGTGGCGCCCAACCGCTACACCTTCGAGCGAGCCGTGATCTCCCCGCTCGGCGTGCTCGCCCAGCCTGCGGCGAGCATCTTCGGCACCGACTACTGGGACGCCCTCGACGTCTACCCGGTCTTCGTCTCCGAGGGGGGAGCCCCCCTCCTCGTATTCCAGGGCACCCGCTCGAACAAGACCAAGGATCCCTACCACACTGGCTGCATCACGGGCGCGCTCGGCGGTCCGGCGGTCCCCTGGGCGCTACAGACCTGGTCGCTCTCGGGGGACTGCAACGTCGGCGACATGGGCGCGGCGCACGGCCCGGCCACCGCGCTCGCGGCGGCCTGGCCGGGTGGGCCCGGGATCAACTACCGCCTCGCCCGGTCGGCTACGAACCCGGCAACCGGCCACGACCAGATCGTGACGCTGCCCGCGACGGCGGCGGTCGACAAGCTCGCGGTTGCGTCGGACCTCGCCGGCAACAGCGACGTCTGGGTCTACTGGGGCCAGCAGATGAGCAAGGTCGGGCCGGCCGACGGCTACTACGCGAAGGACTTGACCACCGACGGACCGGCACTCAAGGCACCGGGCTCGACACGCAGCTCGACGGACATCAACATCAGCGCCATCCCGGCTTTCGCCGCCACCAACACCCACCTCGGCCTGTTCGCCGCCTACGCCGTGGCGCCGAAGTCGCCTGCCTACCTCAACTGCTCGAACGGCCAGTACTGCGCGGTCGACCTGTGGCGAGTCGGCGCCTCGCCGGCCAAGGTCGTGCCCGGCGCTCAGCACGTGTACGCCGACAACATCGCCATCTCCGCCGGCCCGGAGGGGCGCGTCTGGATCGCGTGGGTCGACGCCTCGCACGAGACGGTGAGCGTCGTGCGCACCAACGAGGCCGACACGAGGTTCAGCGCGGTGACGACCTATTCCACCCCCTGCACCGGCTACGGGGTCATCGGGCTGAGCGGCGGCAGCTTCCAGCGCCTCGACGTCGCGCTCGAGTGCCCGACCAAGTCCCCGAACCTCTCCGAGCTCGTCACCCAGGTGCTGCCAGCCCTCAGCATCGGGTTCATCCCGACGGTCTCGAACAAGACGAGCAACGTCCTCGGCGTCGGGGTCAGCGACGTCGGCGACCCGGTCGCCGGGGCGACGGTTCACCTCGGGAAGATGGTCGCGATGACCAAGTCGTCCGGCTTCGCCACCTTCGTGCTGCCCAAGGGCGAGGCGCCCGGCAGCTACACGGTGACGGCGACGATGCCCAACTACCGCAGCGCCTCGGGCACCCTTACCGTGACGCCGTAGGAGACGGCATCGAGGTCCTGCCGCCGGCGTGGTCGCCGCGCTGCACATCGGTCTGGTCGCTGCGCTCCGTGGCACGCGGGTCCGCGCGCAGCGCATCGGCCTCGGCGCGCAGCGCTTCGGCGAGCCCGGCGCGTGAGCGCACCCCGAGCTTGCGGTAGGCGCGGCTCAAGTTGGCCTCGACGGCCTTGACGGAGAGGAACGCCCGGGCGGCGATCTCGCGGTTCGAGAGATCCGCGGCGGCAAGCTCGGCGACCTGACGCTCGGTCGCGCTCAGCGCGATGCTGCCGGCACCTCGGTCATCGAGCTCGGCGCGCGGCGTGCCGGTCCGGCTCAGCTCGTGGCGGGCCTGGCTGGCCCAGGTCCGCGCGCCCGCAGCGTCGAAGATCGAGAGCGCCTCGGCGAATACCCGGCGGGCCTCCCCGCGGCGTTTCAGGCGGCGCAGCGCGCGCCCGAGCCCGAGCAGCGTGCGCGCACGTTCGAGCGGCATGCCAGCACGGTCGTGCTCCGCGAGCGCCCGCTCGAACAGCTCGAGCGAGCCCTCCAGGTCGCCCGCGGCGGCTGCCAGCTCGCCCCTGCCACGGGCCGCCGCGGCGAGGGCCCAGGCGCGGTCGAGCTGTGCGCCCCGCACCTCGAGCATCTCGACGAGGGACTCCGCCCGAGCGTGCTCGCCGAGGGCGACGAGCGCGTCGATCTCCTCGGGCACGAAGACACAGCCGATCGGGTCTGCGAAGCCCATGCCGAGGACGACCTCGGAGAGGGCACCGACCTCCGCGTGCACGACCTCAGCATCGCCCTCGCCGAGGGCGGCCAGCGCGATCGCCCAACGCGCCCAGATGACAGCGGAGTACCAGCCGATCGCCTCGAGCTGCGCGATCGAGCGCCGAGCCTCGTCGACGGCGAGGGAGGCATTGCCGTCGTAGGCGTGCACGAAGGCGTCGGTCGTCAGGCTGATCGCCAGACCGGCACGGTCGCCGGCGAGCAGCGCGGCCTCGCGAGCCGCCGCGGCGACCGCGCAGGCCGATACGACGTCGCCGCGCCACACGAGTGTCCAGGCGAGGTAGAGCGAGCACATCGCGAGGTCGCTCTCCTGGCCGGAGTCGACCAGACGAGCGCACTGCTCGGAAAGTGCCTCCTGGGCCGCCTCGAGCTCCCCGCTGAAGACCTGGAGCAGTGCGCCCAAGAGGCTCGGCCGCGTGACGTTGGGGGCGTCGATGGCGGCGGCGTCGTGCTCGAGCGCACGCGAGAGCTGCTCGCGGTCGACGCCGGAGCCGGCGAGGAACCCGACCATCGTCGCGACGGCCAAGGCTGGACCGATGACCTCGGGAGAGGCCGAGGGCTCGAGCGAGTCGAGCGCGGCGCGGGCCTGAGCCAGCGCCGCGCCGAAGTCGCCGAGGCTCACCTCGTAGTAGGCGAGGTCGAGGCGCACGCCTGAACGCGTCGCCTCGTCGGGGGCGGCGTCAAGGGCGAGCAACGCGATCCGCCGCGCCTCAGCGAAGTGCTCGACACGACCCGCGACCTGCGCCTGGAGGCGGAGCGCCGGCGCGTGAGACGAGCCGGGGCGGGACGCGAGGAGCTCCGCGAGGAGCCGTTGGGCTCGCGGGAAGTCACCGGAATCGACCTGGTACCGCGCCGCGGCCAGCCGGCGTGCCGCCAGGGCGTCGAACGCGTCGGGCGGAGTGAGGCGGAGCGCCTCCTCAGCGAGCTCGGCGGCGCCTCCCGGCGCCCCGAGCCGCCGCGCGGCGCCGGCAGCTTGCATCAGCTCGACCGCCACCGCCTCGTCCGGGGCCATCGTTGCCAGGGCGAGGTGACGGGCGCGCTCCTCTCGGTCAGCGACCTCGGCGGCCGCCTTGCGATGCAGGTGTCGCAGCGTGGACGGCGCGCCGGTCGAGCGAACGGCCTCGGCGACGAGCGGGTGGGCGAACTCGACCCGTCCGGCGCTGCTCAACCGGACGAGCCCCGCGTCCTCGGCCGGCGCGAGCGCGTCGGCGTCGATCTGCGTGAGGGTCGGAGCCCGCAGGATCGCCGCCTCCAGCAAGGCTTCCCTGGTCGCCTGCGGTAGCGCTGCGATCCGCTCGGCGAACAGGGCGTCGAGCTCGACAGGCAGCGGAAGGGAGTCGTGCGGCGGCGAGAAACCCGACTCGAGCACCCGACGGGCGATCTCGAGAGCGAAGAAGGGATTGCCGGCGCACGCCTGGTGCACCCTGAGCAGCGTCGAGCGGGGAAGCATCGCGCCGAGCCGCTCACGCAGGACGACGCCGAGCTCTCCGAGCGACATCGGGCCGAGCCCCATCCGCAGCACGTCCGGTGCCCCCACCGCGCCGAGCAGGGGGGGCGGACGGTCCCGGCTGCGGAACGTGATGGCCAGCTGCACCCCCGCACTGCGCAGGCGCCGACATGCGAACTCGAGCGCTGCGGCCGATGGGTGGTCGAGCCAGTTCGCGTCGTCGATCGCGACGAGGACCTCGTGCTCGACCGCCAACACCTGCAGCAGCCTCGCCAGGCCCGTCCCGGTCGCACGGCGGTCGGGCGCGACTGACGTCGGCTCGGCCCTCAGGAGCGCCACCTCGAGCGCGCGACGCTGCGCAGGGGCGAGGCCGGCGAGCAGCTCGTCGGGAACCGGCGACAACAGCTCGGTCAGCGCGGCAAAGGAGAGCGAGGCCTCCGCGGGTGACGCAGCCACTTCGAGGGTGAGCGCTCCGCGCCGTGCGGCTGCGTCGACCACGGCACGGAGGACCGTGCTCTTGCCGATGCCCGCCTCACCCTCGAGTGCGAGCGCCCGCATGCCGCCGGGTCGGGACAGGAACGCGTCGGCCCGGTCGAGCTCGGCGCGCCGGCCGACTAATCCAGCCATGGCTCGGCGATGCTACACGGCGGCTCCTGGAACGATCCGCCCCAGGCCCGGCGCGGGAAGCGTCCGCCCACCAGGTCTCCCGGCGTGTCATCCGCTCGCCACCGGGAGCTTCCCACCGGGTCAGTCGTCGGTGCTCAGCTCGGCCGCACGCTCGCTCGAGCCTGTGGACGGGCCTCGGGAGAACCCACCGTCAGTACCAAGGCTGCGGGAGAGGTGGACCATAGCCGTCCGCGCAGCCGACCTCCGAACGTCCAAAGGCCCAGCACGAGGGCACGACTCGGCGATCGCGGGCAATCCGGCAGCCCGACTCGATGACACGCTGTCCCTCCCAGATCCATTCCATCCTCGTTACTGTGCGCGCGATTGTTGCCTTCAATATCCTGAAACCCACACAACGTCAGGAGGCGGTGGTACGCTCGGACGGCGTCGTTCACACACCTGGATCGGAGGTGCCCTGTGGAGATCGCGATGCTCGAAGCACGCCCGCTGTTCCTGTACCTGCAGGCGACCCTTCGCTTCACGATTCCGGTGCCCAGCGGCTCGCGAGAGGCCACGGACGAGGAGACGATCCGAAAGGCGCTCGGGCACCTGCCTGCTCATCTTCGGTGGAGCGAGACGGACGATCTCGACCTGCGTTTGATCGAAGACGGCGGCTTCGTCCTCGTACGTGGCCAGCTGGTCGGCGACGCCGAGCTCGTGTTGTTCGGAGAGGAGCCGCAGCGGGTCCTGCATGTGCGGGTCTCAGCCTGCGAGAGTCGGGCGACGTCGACGATGTATGCGCACGGGGAGATCGACGAGTGCGTCTCAGCGTTGCGGCAAGCGCTCGCCTCTGCGTAGCCGTCAGCCCGACACCGTTTGGCACCCATAGTGCCGTTTGGAGCAATCGCTCCGCCGTTTGGAGCAATCGCTCGCCTCTTCTTGCGCTCCGGTGCCAGATACTCGTCCCGGGTCACCGGCACCCGGCTCGCCGTCGGCGCGGTTCACGGGCACGGCTGAAATCCTCGATCCGGCAGATCAGTGCAACCTGTGGCGGCGCGCCGGCGGCTCCCCTGACACGAGATCGTCATCCACGAGAACCGTCAGTTTTCGCAGGGGGCTGAGGCAACGGCCGACTCGGGTGAGCTCGGCTGGCGACCTTCGTCGAGGCCACGCGTCGCGTGCTCACGGCGGAGCGGCCGGTTGGTGCCGGCAGCTGCGGCGACCGCGTGGCGGGGCGCGTCGACCGCGGGCTCGCCCTCGCTGACGTCAATTTCAACAGGTTTTCCCGCCTATTCCGCGCGTTTTCCCCACTGCTCGAGTGCCGCAGCGGTTACCGTGTCCCGATCCGCGGATCCCCGTCGCGTCAGCCCAGACCCTGCTGGCGCGCGGACCCGGGTACGAACCACAGCGGGCCGGTACCGTGGGTGACCACTGCGTATGAGTTGACAATTTCTATTCCACAATCAGCTATCCACGAGTGTTTTCCGCAACCACCTACGACTTGTGGTGTTGATTTCGCGCGCCCACCGTTCAGGGACGGCCGGAATCGTCGACGAAGCGGCGCAGCTCGACGAGCTCGGCCAAGAGGACCAGAGCGTCCTCCCGGCTGATCGCCAGGGAGCCCGGCGGCAGCATGGCGATCGACCGGCGGCGGATCTCGAGCTCTTCGGCACTGGTCATGCATCGGACGATACGCCTACGAACGTATGTTCGTCTAGGGGGAGCTGCGCGCCACGCACGAGGGGACCAGGGCGCCGCTCGTCGCGCGAACCGGCGCCGGCTGCCACCGTGCGCGGCGGCCTCGTGTCCCGAGCCAGCTACGTAGGGGCAACAGCGGTGGGCTGGACCGCCTCCACCGCGAGGAAGGTCTCGCCGACCAGGGAGCAGGCGCGGAACGGGTACGGGACGATCTTGGCCCCGGTGTCGTTCGGCGGGTAGACGCGCAAGCCGGCTGCGGTCACGGGCCCGCAGCGCGACGGCGGGTAGTTGCCGACGTCGACCACCTGCAACACGGCGACGGCGGTCGCCCCGTCGGCGAGCGTGACGGTGGTGGGAGCGTGCTGCGGGTTGCGTCGAGCGGCGCTCCCGAGCTGGTGGCCGGAAAGGCCGACCGCCGACACGCCCGGGTAGCCGGCGAGACTGCACCTCCGTCCGGAGAGGTTCGTCATCTCGAGCTTGTAATAGAAGCTCCCGGCCGCGCCGCTCGACATCGTGTCGAGCCACACGACGAGGCCGGAGGAGGCGCAGGGCGGCGCGCTGGGGCTTGGCTGCGCGCTGCCGGCGGCGGGAGGACCGACGCGCCCGCGCCCGGGACGGCTCCACGGGCAACCGGCGCCGAGCCGGCGAGCGGCACGAGGCCGGCGAGCGGAACGGGGCCGGCGAGCCGAATGCCGGTGAGGTCCGTTCCGGCCGCAACGAGGAAGCCGGCGGCAACGAGGACGAGGGCGAGGGGGGTACGGGCGCGCCGGCGCAGGTTGCGCCGCATCCCGGGCCTGCTTCGCCCGAACCCGACGGTGCGGGGCGCTGTGGCGGTTCCGGTCATCGCGTTCCCCTTTCCCGGCCCGCCGGCCTGCGATGCCTTCGGCGGCCGTGCGGCAGCTCGATGCGCCCGTCGGCGGCGGCTCAATGCGCCCGTCGGGGGATGATCACCACCGAGCCCGCCACGGTGTCGGCGAAGCTCAGGCGGCGGCGGTTCCACAGCGGGCGCAGGTCGTTCATCACACCCGGCGCGGCGCAACACGCGAGCACCCACCACGGCCGGTCCGCCGTCTGCAGGGCGAGGACTACCAGGCCTGCGTAGAGCACCAGGCGCACCAGGCAGCGCTCCAGCGAACGTCCGAGCCCGAGGGCCTCGCCGCTCGAGCGCCGGCGGACCGCGACGCGCCCCAGCGCGCCGCCGAGCGTCGAGCCGCGTCCGAGGCCGTTGCAGAGCGTGAAGTAGACGACGACGAGCGCGAGGCCGCCGGCGGCGAGGCCGACCTCGACGCGGTCGGGCAGGACCTCGAGGGCGGCGAAGGAGAGCTTGCCCGGGGTCGGCCACGGCTTGCCGGTCCGGTCGGTGTGCAGCAGCCAAGCCGCCACCGCGGCGATCGGCACCGCGAGGGCGACGGTGTCGACGACCATCGCGAGCACACGCCGCCACCAGCTGGCGAGCGTGCCGTGCCGCTGCCAGGCGCTCGCCGCGCGGTACTCGCGGGGCACGCGCCAGGGCGGCGGCGGTGCGGCCGGCTGCGACCCGTCGTGGCTGGCCCAGCCGAGGGAGGGCGCGCCGGCGGGCGTCGCGTTCGGCCACCCAGCCGGCGGCGAGTCGGCGTACGCGGCGGCGCGGCCGGGCACGGCCGCAGGGGCTAGGGCCGCGGGGGCCGTGGGGACGAAGGCGCTCACGCCCGGTGGCGACGGCGGAGCCGGTCGGCCGGACTGGGGCACGGTCGACGCGAGCAGCGACGTACCGCACCAACCGCAGAAGGTCGCCGCCGGGTCGCTGGGCGTGCCGCACGCCGGGCAGAGCGCTGACTCTGTCGCCACGCTCACGCCTTCGCGCCCGCGTTCAGGCCGGCGCCCCCGAGGCCCGAGCTCGCGCCTTGGTTCAGATGGGCGCTCCCCATGTTCATGCCTGCCGCGCCGGCTCGTCCGCACCGCGCGGAACGCTACCGGGTGTGCCGAGCCGCCGCAGGAGACCGAGCGCACGCCGCCCGTGCGCCGGAGCTGGCACGATACGGGGATGGCGAACTCGAACCGAAGGCGACGTCCGGCCGACCGGCGCCCCGGTGTCCCCGCTGGCCCGGGGACCGCGGGACGCGGCGGCCCGCCGGCCGGCCGAGCCCGCGCCGGCGCGCCGGCGCCGCGCAAAGGCGCGTCGTCTGCCCCTCCCCGCACGCGCCGCCGCCCGCCCGCCTGGCTGTCCTGGGCGGTGCCGGCAGTGATCGTCGTCCTGGCGATCGCCGGTTACTTCGTGTTCGTCCCCCAGACCGTCGCCGACCAGCAGCGGCTCGACGCGCTCGTCGTGCAGCGCTCGGGCATCGCCGGGCTGCCCGCCGCACCGTCGGGGTCGAGCGCCGGGCAGGCCGCCGCCGGGCTGCCCGCGCTCGCCGCCGCCGCCAAGTCCTCGCCGGCGAGCACCGGCACCTGGTCGACCGACTGGATCGCCCCCGGCAAGAACGCCGTCGGCGCGGAGTCCTACCTCGTGCTCGACCTGTTGCCGACGGTCAAGCAGGCGACGACGCTGCGCGGCCAGCTCGTCGGGGCCTACCTGGCGAAGTCGACCTACACCGGCCAGAAGTACGCCGAGACGGCCGCCTTCGAGGTGCCGGCGGCCAAGGCCGATCGGCTCGCCAGCTCCGCGGCGACCTACCGGCGCGTCAAGAGCAAGACCGAGCCCGCCGGGACGATCACGACGGTTGTCGAGCAGGTCGGGCGCGCCGACGCGATCGTCTACGTCCAGCTCGGCACGGCCTCGAGAGCGCAGGCGACGGCCCTGGCGACGAGCGAGCTGGCGTTGCTGCGCCGCGTCGAGCCGGGCTTCACGCTGATTTCGACGAACTACCCGTGGCTCGCCAGCCTGCTGTGGTGGGTGGTGGCCGCGGCGCTCGCCCTGATCGCCTGGGGCGGCCCCAAGCTCGTCGTCGCGGCCCGCGAACGGGCGCGTGCCCACCAGGAGGCGCTGGCGCGGGCACAGTTCCAGATGCGTGGCCAGAAGGTGCTCAAGCGCCGGGGCGGCCCGCAGCGCAGCGCAGCAGGGCGGCGCGGCGCCCGACGCTGAGTGTGAAGACAGAGGAGGAGGGACGACGTGGTCGAATTGCGGGCGTTCGTCGAGCCGCAGCAGGGAGCGAGCTACGAGCAGCTGCTGGCGATGGCGCGCGCGAGCGGAGGCTGCGGGCTTCGGCGGGTTCTTCCGTTCGGACCACTTCCTCGCCATCGGCGAGGGCGACGGCCTGCCCGGTCCGTCGGACGCGTGGCTGACGCTCGGCGCGCTCGGCGCGTGACACCGATCGCATCCGGCTCGGCACGCTCGTCACCTCCGCCACGTTCCGCCTCCCCGGGCCGTTGGCGATCGGCATCGCCAACGTCGACGCGATGAGCAACGGGCGCGTCGAGGTCGGGATCGGCGCCGGATGGTTCGAGGGCGAGCACACCGCCTACGGCATCCCCTTCCCGCCCGTCGGCGAGCGATTCGAGCGCCTCGAGGAGCAGCTCGAGATCCTCACCGGCCTGTGGGGCTGCGAGCTCGGGGCCAGCTTCTCCTACAGCGGCAAGCACTACGAGCTGCTCGGAAGCCCAGCGCTGCCCAAGCCGGTGCAGCGACCGCACCCTCCGATCATCGTGGGTGGCGGTGGCTCGCGCATCACGCCGCGGCTCGCCGCCCGCTTCGCCGACGAGTTCAACTCGCCCCCCTTCACCGAGCCCGCCGCCGCGGCGGCTTCCTTCGAGCGCGTGCGCCAGGCGTGCGAGGAGTCGGGGCGGGACCCCGGGACGCTGCGCCTCTCGTCCGCGGTGACGGTCTGTTGCGGCGCCGACGCTTCGGAGGCCCGCCGCCGCGCCGCCCGGATCGGGATGGACGCCGAGGCCCTCGCCGGGGCGGGCGCCTACGGCACACCCGAGCAGGTCGCAGCGGCGTTGTCGCGCTGGGTCGATGCGGGGGCGAGCCGGCTGTACCTGCAGCTGCTCGACCTCGACGACCTCGACCACGTCTCGCTGCTCGCGGCAGAGGTCGGCCCGCTGCTGCCCTGACGCGCCGGGCGCGGTGCTGCGCCAGACTGTGCGGGCACGGCGGCGCTCGACGCTGCCGAGGGTGACGAGACGGAGGTCGCAGTGCTGGCGGAGCTCGGGATTGCGCAGTCGGCGTGCTCGCTTGTCGCAGGCGTGCTCGTGTACCTGCTGACCTCGGCCACCGGCTGGCAGCTCGACGTCGTGCTGGCGCTCTGGTGCTGGGGCGTGCTGAGCGGCGTCGCCCTGCTGTGGTCGTGGCGGCGCGGCGTGCGAGCGAGGGCCGAGCAGCTCGAGCTGTTCGAGCTGGCGCGTTCCAAGGGGTTGCTCGGCGGCTGAGCGGGTGACCTGCCGCGGGAGCGAAGGCTCAGGGCGCGGCGAGCACCGATGGGTCGAAGGGCACCGTCGGCACGCGGCGCGAACGCCAAGCGACGGCAGGCGAATCGGCGTCCAGGCCGGCGTAGACCTCATCCCAGGGCTGCGCCGGGTCGTCTCGCAGCGTCAGCTCGCACACGGGCTCGCTCGCCGGCTGGCAGCGGAAGTCGAGCGAGAGGCGCACCTCGTCCGAGCGGTTTTCGAGCGCCCGGTGCACGGTCAGGCAGTGGAAGACGACGACGTCGCCGGTGCGCAGGTCGCTGGCTGCCCAGCAGCCGGCCAGGTCCGAGTCGTCGCATGCCAGGACGCGCGCCCCGGGCGCGGCCGCAGGGGTCGTCTCCCGAGCGCGTGCGAGCCGAGCGCCACCGCGATCGGCCCGAGCCGGATCGGCACGTCGACGAGCGGCACCCACGCGGTGATCGCCGAGGTGCTGCCCTGCATCCCGAGATGGTCCTGGTGCGGCGGGGTCGGCGCCGCCGCCCCGCTGATCGCGGCGGGCGGGACCACCCGGAGGGCGGGACGGGGATGCACGACGCAGTCCGTCGTGCCGAGCAGGGCCGCCATCAGGGCGACGAGCGGCGGCTGGTGGGCCAGCTCGTGCACGGAGGGGACGGCGAACAAGCGCCGGTACAGGAGCGGGTCGACCTCGCGCGCCGCCCGTCCTGCTCGCGCCCGGCGCGCGTCGCCGCCGCGCTCGACGATCCCCTCGCCGGCGAGGACGGCGAGCAGCGCGTCGCGCAGCGGGGCGAGCGAGTCGGCCTCGAGCAGGCCGCGAACGAGGAGCGCGCCGTGCGCGGCGAATCGTCCGGCGAGGCCGCCGGCCGGGCCCCCGCCGTCCAGCTCCCCGCCGGCGTGGCCAATGACCGCCGGCAGCCCGGCGAGCCCGAGTCGGTCGTCGGCTGCGGCCGGCTCGTCCCCGTCGCTCAGGCGCCGTCACCCCCGACGGGGGCGGCATGCCCGTTGCCGCTCGCCGCTGGCAGGCGCAACACGAACCACACCGACTTCCCGTTGGGGTGACGTCCGACGCCCCACACCGTGGCGAGCGCCCGCACGATGATCATGCCCTGGCCGCGCTCGCGAGCGGGGTCGATGTCGCGCACCACGGGCTCGGCGGGGCTGGCGTCGGCGACGGTGACGCGGATCCGGTCGTCGAGCCGCTCGACGTTCAGCTCGAACGGGTGCTGGGTGTGGATGACGGCGTTGGTGACCAGCTCGGACGTGAGCAGCGCAGCGGTCTCGCGGATGTCGTCGGGCTGGTCGTCGAGCACCCGCCGCACGATGTTGCGCGCCAGCTGGGCCGAGCCTGGGTCGGGCCCGAAGGAGAAGAGCGTGTCCATTCCACCGTCCGCGTGGCCCGCCTTCACCAGGCAGGCGTAGGTGTACCCGTCCCGCCGGCGGACGAATCCCCCGTTCGCTGTGGAAAACCTGAGCAAAATCGTCAGCGGCGGCCTGCCGGCGCCACGGACCGTCCAGGGCGGTCCGGAAGCGTCGCAGCGCGACGGTACCAGCGCCACATCTGTGTCTTCAGGTACTCGTGCTGGCTGGCGACGAGCGCCCCCTTGCCCGAGAGCCAACCGCGCACCACCTCGGGCGGCGTGCCGCGTTCCACGGTGAGGCGGGCGAGCGCGTACCGGTTGTCGGAGCGGGAGCTGAAGGCGTTGCGCACCGCGCAGGCCGAGCTGAAGCCGGCAGCGGCGACGAGGCGGCGGACCTTCGGGCTCGAGTAGCCGTGCGGGTAGGCGAAGCTGGCCACGCGATGCCCGAGGACGTCCTCGAGGACCTGCTTGGATCGGGTGATCTCGAGCGCCGCGAACCGCTCCGGCACGGCGTCGAGCTGCCAGTGCCCGTGGCCGTGAGCGCCGATCTCGACGTCGCGCCGCTCGAGCTCGGGGACGTCGGCGAGGCCGAGCATCGGCGCGATCGGCATGCGCGGCACGACGGGGTCGTCCACGCCGCGCAGCGCCCCGGTCGTGAGGTAGATCGTGACCGGTACCCGGTGGCGCTCGAGCGCCGCGAGGGCGTGCTCGGCGAAGTCGGCGTAGCCGTCGTCGAAGGTGACGACGACGACCTCGTCGGGGACCTCCCTGCCGGCGGCGAGGGCGTCGACGAGGCGGCTGACGGTCCACGGGGTGCGGCCGAGCTCCCCGATCGCGTCCAGCTGCTCGGCGAATCGCTCAGGGCTCACCGACCAGCGCAGCAGCGCCGCCGGCGGGTCGGGGCAGATGGAGTGATAGAGCAGGATGGGGATCGGGCGTGCCCCGGGCCCGAGCGGCGCCGGGCGCTCCCCGGGTGTGACGCCGCGCCGGTCCGGGGGCAGCGCGGAGCCGACCGACGGGGGCTCTGCAGGGGTCATGGGCGGTTCTCCCTCGTGCTGGTCTCGGTCAACTTGCCCGCTCGAGGCTCTCCAGTACCGGGTCGACCTCCCCCTCGAGCGGGAGGGCGCCCTCGTCGACGAGCCCCGGGCCGCCGGCGACCTCGTCGGCCCAGCACCACAGCACGAGCTCGCACAGGCCGATCCCCGAGCCCGCCAGAACGCTCGCAAGGAGGCCCGACACCTCAGCGCTCACCGGCCCCCCGGCGCAGATCTCGGCGACCACGTCGGCGAACGCCCGCCGACGCACCAGCGCGACGCTGCGCAACACGAACCCGGTCGCGTCCAGTGCCGGCACCCCGTCCCGACGGGCGCGCTCGAAGCCGCGCAGCCCGGTCACCACGCCGGCCTCCGGGCTGAGGCGCAACGACGCCGGGCCGAGGTGCCCGTGGGTCCACGAGCGCGGCTCACCCGGCGCTGCGGCGACGGCGTCGAGCAGCCGCTGCTCGATCGCGTCGAGCCGGGCGAGCAAGCTGGCGGGGCGAGAGGGCGCGGACTGGACGCGCCGGCGTACCCGCTCGCAGGTCGAGCGGACGAGAGCGTCCAGCGGCTCGGCGGGTCCGACGAGGCACCCGCGCTCGTGCAGCAGGGCCAAGGTGTCGAGCCCGCGGCGGGCAACGGCACGCCAGAGGAACGGCGCCCCGCCGAGCAGCGACAGCCCGTCCATGCCCCCGCTCAGCACCTCGACGCTGAAGACCCGCACGCCGCTCGAGCCCGTCGAGCAGTGAGGGAGCAGCTCGCGCCAGTCGCCGAGCCGGGAGTCGCGGGCGAGCGCGGCGAGCACCGCAGCGCGGTGACGAAGCGCCGCCGCCTCGACGTCGTTGCACGCAACCTGCACGAGCGCGTTCGGGTACCCCGCGGCCTGAAGGGCGCCGGAACACGAGGTGCTTCCCCCGGGAGCGGCCGTCGGCACGAGCTCGAACCCGGAGACGTCCGTCCCGGGCCACAGCAGCGCCAGCTCGGCCAGGATCGAGGCTCGGAGCTCGCCGAGCAGTTGGACGAGGCGACGCTCGGCGCTCGTGGGCCGGTTGGCGGCGCGCGCTGCGGCGCGGCTGGCCAAGCCGCCCAACGCGGCGGGGACCGGCAGGACGCGACGCCGCGCCGTTCCGCTCGACCTGCTGTCCACGGTCGACGCGGTGGCGGCGTGGCCGCGTGACAACAGCTTGGCGGTGAGGACCCCGGCGACGAGGTACTGCGCCACGCACCAGCCGATCCCGGTGGCGACGATGCCGACGACGGGGAGCAGCGCGCACGACAGCCCGATCGCGACGGTGCACAGCGTGGCGTCGATGGCGAGGACCGCCCTGGTGCGGCGCATCGCCCGCAGGGCGCTCTGCACGGTCGAGGTGAGGACGAACGGCGGCGCCGAGATCGCCAGCAGGCGCAGCGTGGACGCGCCGGCCGCGGAGTAGTCGTGGCCGAAGATGTCCATGATGTAGGGCGCGGCGACTGCGATCACGACGCTCGCCGGGACGATCAGCTTGGCGAGATGCACCACGACTTGTCGCGCCTGGCGGGGAAGCTCGCTCTGGTCGGCCGCCGACTCGACGACGAGCGACGAGCCGAGGTTGATGCTCACCAGGTACAAGCGAGTAGGCGATCACCCAGGCCAGGTTGAACGTCGCTTCCTCGGCGGCGCCGGTCTCGGCGATGACGACGAGCGGCAGCAACGTGACCGATGCCGCCCAGAAGAGCCAGGCGCCGTAGTCGTACGGGACGTAGCGCACGAGGTCGCGCAACGACACGCTGCCACGAGGATGCTGCTCGAGGTGTGCCGGGATCGCGCGGGCGAAGATGTAGATGTTGGTCGGGACGATGGTGAGCAGTGTGGCGATCGTCCACGAGAGGAAGATCCCGGTCTGAGGGCGGATGCCCGCGATGGCGACGACGAGCAGCGCTTTGGCGATCGAGAAGCCGGCGTTCTCGATCGGCACGAGCGTGGCACGGCGCAGCCCAGTGAGGACGCCGTCCTCGAGCACGAAGATCGCCTGCGCGGCGGTGGAGACGACGAACCACACCACGAGGACCCGGTCGCGGGCGATGAACTCGAGGCTCGGGGCGATCGTCGGCAGGGCGACGAAGAACAGCGTGGCGAGGACGACCGAGACGACGATCGAGAAGCCGTAGCTGGCGAACACGAAGCGACGCAGGTTGCGCCCGGCGCCGGGAATGAATCGGACGAGCGCGCTGGCAAGGTTGCACTGGGCGATCCCGCCGACGAAGCTGAGCGAGGTCAGCGCCACCGCGCTGCGGCCGACCACCGCCGGGTCGTAGCCGCGCGCGGCGAGCACCCAGTAGGCGAACCCGATGGTCGCTGTGGCGAAGGAGCTGAGCACGAGCGCGTGACCGTTGCGGAACAACGGCTGGCGCAGCTCCTCCCGGAAGCGCTCGAACGGGCCGCGCCGGCGTGTCGCAACGCCGGGCGGCACGCTCACCTGGCTGCGGCGCCGACCCCGCCCAGGCGTGCTCGCCTGCGGTGGGCGCGCCGGCTCATCACGTACGCGGCAGGGCCGAGGAGCAGCCCCCGCCGCTGCAGCCGGCTCAGCTCCCGGGGCCAGGGCGGGACGTCGGCGAGCGCGCTCGCCAGGTCGGCTCCGGCGACTGCCTCGGGGTCGGTGTGCTCGAGTGCATACCGCCAGGCGGTCGGCAGCCTGCCGGCCATCTCCAGCATCCGGCTCGGCTCGCGAAGCGCGATGCTCGCCAGGTACGCGCCGAGCCCGACGCCGTACCCGTGGGCCTGGCGGGCGAGAGCCTCCATCTCGCGCCGGTGGTGGTGCCAGACGATCGCGCCGGGCCGGTACTCGAGGGCGCGTCCGGACGAGACGAGTCGGAAGATGGCGTCGAGGTCGTCGCCGCCACGCGCCTTGGTGCCCGTGCCGAGGCAGGGGTCGAAGCCTCCGAGCGCGGCGCAGGGCGGCGGCGTCGAAGGCCATGTTGGCGCCCGATCCGAGCCGGCCGGCGGTGAAGGGGAACAGGCGGTCGGCAGGCCGGTTGGACCCGAGGTCGAAACGCCGGGACGCGAAGCCCTTGCCGAAGCGGCCGTGCGCCTCGAGCATCAGCTGAGGCGCGGTGACGAGCTCGGCGGGCAGGATCAACCCGGTCGCGCCGCCGATGTGGGCGTCGGCGACGAAGGGCAGCACGAGCTCGGCGAGCCAGTGGCGGTCGGCGATGACGTCGTCGTCGGTGAAGGCGAGGACGTCGCCGCGCGCCGACCGCGACTCCGGCGTTGTGCGCCGCGCCGAGACCCTGCTCGTCCTCGCGGACGTAGCGGACACGCCCGTCGCGTGCGGTCCACTCGTCGACGAGCTGACGCGTCGCCGGCGAGCGGGGCGCGTTGTCGACGACGATGATCTCGAAGTCGGGATACCCCTGCAGGCAGAGCGAGGCCAGGCAGTTCGCCAGGCGATCCGGGCGTTCGTGGGTCGCCACGACGACGCTCGCCGGCGGAGCCTTGGCCAGTGCAGCCCGCCTCTCGGCGAGGCAGGAGGGCCGTTCCACCCGCACGCCTCGCCAGAGGTCGATCCGGCGCGGCAGGTCGTCCAGGCCCAGGTGGTCGTCGATGGCCGCGGCGAGGCGGTTGTGTAGCGCCCCCGGCCAGGCGGACTCGGGATCGGCGCAGCGAAGGTCGATGGCCACCAGGCCGAGCGGTGCGCTGTGGAAGCGGACGAGGACGAGGGCCTCCGCCGGCTCGGACGCCGTTTCGGCGCGAGCCGCCCGCACCGACGGGTGCCCGCGCAGGACCGAGAGGCCGCTCGACAGCTCGGCTTCGAGCACAGCGACTGGACGGAAACCGGACGGCGCGGTCTGCTCGCGGCCAGCTGGGCTGTGCCCGCCGAGGCGCGCGCCGACCTGTCCGGAGCCGGCTGAGCCGGTTCGCAGCGCGAGCCCCAGCCCAGCCATCTCAGCCTCGCGCCTGCGCGGCGCTCTCCTCGGCGACCCGCATCCGCTCGAGCAGCAGTGTCTTGAGGACGCGCTGGCCGTCGCGTATCGCCCGCAGGTTGGAATTGCCCTGGCGCCGTGGCAGCTCCAGGCTCGGGATCTCGGCGATGCGAAGCCCCGTCACCTGGGCGCGCACCATGATCTCGGTCTCGATCTCGAAACCGCTCGAGCGCAGCGCGAGGTGCTCGAGGAACTGCCGCCGAAAGGCGAAGAACCCGTAACAGAGGTCGGAGAACTGCGAACCGTAGAGGAAGTTGGCGATCGTCAAGAGCCCGAGGTTGCCGAGGCGGCGGATCGTCGTGATGTCGAGCGAGCCGCCGCCTGCAACGAAGCGAGAGCCCTTGACGAGGTCGTAGCCCTGCTCGAGGAAGTAGACGTAGTGCGGGATCTCTTCCGGCGACATGCTCCCGTCGGCGTCCATCGCGACGATCGCGTCGCCCGTGGCGGCGGCGAAGCCGGCACGCAGCGCGTTGCCCTTCCCCGAGCCAGGCTCGCTGATGATCCGGATGTCCGGCAGGCAGTGACGCGCCATCACCGTGGTGACGTCCGAGGAGCGACCATCGACGAGGATCACCTCGTCGATGCCTCCCGGCAGGTGGTCGAGGACGTACGGCAGGTTGCGAGCCTCGTTCTTGGCCGGGATGACGAGCGAGACCGACAGGCGCCGCGTCTTGACGCTGTCGCGCCGGTCGGCGACCCGACCGGAGACCGGCCGCACCGGGGCAGCCGGGCGCGACGACCGGCGCCGTGAGGGTCTGGCCGTTGGCCTGGTAGCCATTGGCGCCGTGGCCGTTGACCAGTTGTCCGTTCGCAGGCTCGCCGTTGGTGGACTGGCCGTTCGTCGCCGGCCCGTTCGTCGCCGGCCCGTTGGGGAGTGGCGAGCCGGAGGAGCGGGTGCTGCCCGGCACGCCGGACGCGCCCATCAGCGAGGTCTCGTCGAGCAGCTGCGCCTCGTCGGCCCGAGCTGCCCTCCTCGGGATCGTCTCGTCGACCACCCCGTCGGTCCACATGTTGAGGGACATCAGGTCATCGCTTTCTGCTCGGTCCCCGCCACCGGTGCGACCGGCGTTGGTCGGCGGAGAGTCGTGGGCTTTGGCCCACCGGGGCGTTGAGACTGAACTGCGGGTCGGGGCGACGGGGGCGCGGGACGCCGACGGCGAGGCTCGTCCCGAACGGCAGCGTACGACTCGCCTTCGAGGACCGGATCGCCGTCATACCGGCAGCCCCTCCTCGAGCGCGACCGAGACAGCGGCGATGTTGGAGTGCACGCCGAGCTTGGTCTGGATGTTGCGGGTGTGCGTCCGGACCGTGTTCACGGCAAGGTTGAGGCGCTGTGCGATGGCGGCGTGGCCGCATCCCTCCACCATCAGTGCGAGGACTTCCCGCTCGCGCTCCGTCAATTGGTGGACGCGCTTGCTGCCCGCGTCGCCGTGCGCCGGCTCGCGCAGCTCCGAGAGCAAGGTCGCCAACAACGGGGGCGAGATCCACATCTGGCCGCGTGCCACGCTGCGGACGGCCTCGACGAGCTCGCGCAACGGTGCGACCTTGAGGACGAAGCCGGTCGCCCCGTTGCGTAGCGCGTCGACCGCCTGGCGACGGTCCTGCTCGCCCGCGAGCAGGACGACGGCCGGCGCGGGGTCGCTCAGGCGAAGCCGACGGAGGAAGACGCCGCCCTCGGCGGACGCGATCGTGGCGTCGACCACGACGACGTCTGGCCCGTCGCGCTCGAGCGAGCGCAGGGCGCCCCCGACATCTGACACTGCTGCTGCAACGAATATTCCCGGCTCTTCACGCAGGCACGCGCTGAGGCCTTCGCAGAGCAAAGGCTGGCTGTCGGCGATGACGAGCCTGATGTCCGGCACGTGACGAGTCTCGCCAGATTCGACTGAGATACACACCCGCTCGTTGATGATTGGCCTACTGCGGGTGACGTACGCACCGCGGGGGATACGGCGCCGGCGTCCAGGTCAGCACGGGGCCTGTGCCGGCAGGAACCCCCTTACCCGCCAGGTGCGGGCACAATCGCCGTGGTGCGACAGCGTGGTCCCCGTCGCAGGCTGTTTCACGCGCCTCGCGGTTGGGGAAGGTGGCGTGCATGGAAGGTCGTGGCGGCGCGGAGCACGGGAGATGCGAGGCATCGTTCCAGCTGCGTCGCGACGACGAGCAGCCGTGGCCCGGCGGTGACTGGCAACACTGCGGCTCAGGAGCGGCAAAGGTTCGCGTCATCCCGATCACTGCCGAGGTCCTCGTCGTCGTGCATCTGTGCGAGGCTCACGACGAGCTGTGGGAATCTGCAGGTCCTGTGGCACGTATCGCCCTCGGCCCCGTCGCCTTCTGAGCCCCGGCAGCACACGCCCCGGCACCACACGCATCCGCGCGCCCACGAGGGAGGCGGCACCCTTGCCGGCGGAGCCTGGGGTGTCGTACCGAGCGGCGCCTGCTACGCCTCGCCCGCGTGCGCGGATCAGCCTGGGCGCGGGTCCGCGGATCAGCCTGGGCGCGGGTCCGCGGATCAGCCTGGGTGGAAGCCGCCGTGCGGCTGGTCGGGCCGCGCGATCCAGGCGTAGGCTTCGGCCAGCTTGAGCAGCGTGTCGCTGGTCGCGCCCTGCTCGATCTGCTGAAGCAATCGGTCGGCCAGCGCCGCCAGCACGTCGTCGGAAGTCGCCACGGCGGACATCATGGCGCTCGGCGGGGCGCGAGCGGGACGGGTCGGAAGCGCGGCCAGGGAGGTCACCTAGACTTCCCCCCGGTGAACAGGACCGACGACCGATTCAGCCGATCGCTCAACCGGTGGTGGTCGCGTCAGCTCACCGGTTCGGCGGCGGAGGTGCCCCCCGAGCCTGACGGTGCGTCCGACGGCTCGTTCGAGGGCACGTCCGGTCCCGCCGGGCAGGTGGAGCCTGGGATCGACGACTGGCGGCGTGGCCGCAGCGTGGAGGCGCTCGCCGCCGAGCTGCGCCGCGACGTCCCCTTCGAGGTGGCCCAGGTGCGGCTGCTACACCGCCGACCCGACCGCGAGGCCGCCCTCGCAGCGGTGTCGGGTCTTGTGCCGCCTCCGGGCGAGGCCGATCGCGAGGTGCTGGTCGAGGCGGTCGTGAGGGCCGGAGGGACGGCGCAGAAGGTTCGTGTCACCACCGCGGGCGCGATGCTCACCGTGCTCGCGCTCGTCGTGCGCAACGTCCTTCGGGGGCGCTGACGTCGCGGGGCCCCCGGCCCGTCGTGGCAGGCGCGCCGGGCGTTGCGCCCGACGCGGACCTGTCGCGCATCGCCACCATCCCGAACGCGATCACGATCGGGCGTCTCTTCGTCCTCACCGGCTTCCTGCTGCTGCTGTTCGGAGCCGGAAACCGGCTCGCGGCGACCGTGCTGCTGGTCGTCGCTGGGTCGACTGACTTCCTCGACGGCTTCCTCGCGCGGCGGCTGGGCCAGGTCTCCACGCTCGGCAAGGTGATCGATCCGGTCGCCGACCGGGTCGTGCTCGCCACGGCCGCCGTGTCGATCATCGTCTACGGCGCGGTGCCACTCTGGCTCGGCGTGATCGTGCTGGCGCGGGAGGCGGCGATCAGCATCGCCACGCTCGTCCTCGCCGCGCTCGGGGCTCGGCGGATGGACGTCGTCTGGTTCGGCAAGGCCGGAACCTTCGGGATGATGGTCGCCCTCCCGCTGTTCCTGCTCGGCGACGGGGCGGGCAGCTGGGCGCAGGCCGCCCGCGTGGCGGCGTGGGTGTGCGTCGTGCCGGCCGAGCTCGCGCTGCTGGCCGCCGGCGGCATCTACCTCGCCGGTGCCGGCGAGGCGCTGCGCGAGGGACGTGCCAGCCGCGCACCGCGAGGCGAGGCGGGACGCGCGTCGCGGCGTGCCGGCGGTGAGGCGCGGCGCCGCGGAGAGGTGAGGCGGGCCCGATGACGAGGAGAGCCGTGACGAAGGGACGGGGACGATGAAAGCCGTGATCATGGCGGGGGGCGAGGGCACGCGGCTGCGCCCGTTGACGGTGAACCAGCCCAAGCCGATGCTGCCCGTCGTGAACCGGCCGATGGCCGAGCACGTCATCTCCCTGCTACGCGAGCACGGGTTCGAGGAGGTGGTGATCACCGTCGCCTTCCTCGCCAACACCATTCGGCAGTACTTCGGCGACGGGTCCGAGCACGGGGTGCAGATCACCTACGCGGTGGAAGAGAGCCCGCTCGGCACCGCCGGGTCGGTCGCCAACGCGCGCGCGCAGCTGCAACAGCGCTTCCTCGTCATCTCCGGCGACGTCCTCACCGATGTCGACCTGTCGGCACTCGTGGCCTTCCACGAGAAGAGCGGCGCCGTGGCGACGATCGCGCTCAAGCCGATGGACAACCCGCTCGAATTCGGGATCGTCATCACCGACGAGCATGGCCGGATCGAGCGCTTCCTCGAGAAGCCCACGTGGGGGCAGGTCTTCTCGGACACCATCAACACCGGGATCTACGTCCTCGAGCCCGAAGTGCTCGATCTCGTCCCCGAAGGGGCCAACCGTGACTTCTCCTCCGAGGTCTTCCCTGCGCTGCTGGCCGAGGGCCGGCCACTGTACGGCTGGGTGACCGACCGCTACTGGGAGGACGTGGGGACGCTCGAGGCGTATCTGCACGCTCACGAGGACGTCCTCGACCGCAGGGTGGCCCTCGACATCGACGGCTTCCCCCTCCGCCAAGGCGTCTTCGTCGGCGAGGGAGCCGACGTCGACCCGAGCGCCGAGGTGGTCGGGCCGGCCGTGATCGGGGCGAACTGCCGCATCGGGGCGGGCGCCCGGCTCGGCGCGTACTGCGTTCTCGGCGCCAACGTGCGCGTCGGCGAGGGCGCCGATCTCGAACGTTGCATCGTCATGGACAACTGCTACATCGGCCCCCAGGTGACGGCGCGTGGCGCCGTCCTCGGGCGCTCCTGCGACCTGCGGCTCGGCGCGCACCTCGAGGAGGGGACCGTCCTCGGAGACGGCTGCCGGATCGGGCGCCACGCCCGTATCACCGCCGGAGTGAAGATCTGGCCGAACAAGCTCGTCGAGCCCGAGGCGACGGTGGCGAGCTCGATCGTCTGGGAGACGCGGGGGACGAGCTCGCTGTTCGGCAAGCTCGGCGTGAGCGGCCTCGCCAACGTCGATCTCTCGCCGGAGCTCGCCGTACGTGTGGCGAACGCCTACGCGACGCTCCTTCCCAAAGGTGCGACGGTGACGACGTCGCGTGACTCGAGCCGCGCCGCACGCGTCCTCGAAGCGCGCCGCGATGGTCGGGCTCAACGCCGCGGGGCTGAACGTCGAGGATCTCGAGGCGGCGACGGTGCCGCTCACGCGCTTCCACGTGCGCACCGGCCAGAGCCAGGGCGGAGTGACCGTACGGCTCGACCCCTCCGACCCGCAGTCGGTGGTGCTGCGCTTCCTCGACGCCGACGGCATCGACCTCGACCAGGCCACCCAGCGCAAGATCGAACGGCTGTTCGACCGGGAGGAGTCGCGCCGCGTCGTTGCCGCCGAGATCGGGGACATCGACTTCCCGGCGCGCACGTCCGAGCTCTACACGGCCGAGCTCGTGGGGAGCATCGACGTGGCCGTGGTCCGGGCGGCCCGCTTCAAGCTGGTGCTCGACTACGCCTACGGGACCGCGAGCCTGGTGATGCCGAGCGTGCTGAGCAAGCTCGGCGCCGAGGTGCTCGTGGTCAATCCGTTGGTCTCGACGGTGGGGGTGCTCGGCTTCGAGCGCTTCACCCACGCCACGCGCATCGGCGAGCTGGTGCGCTCCTCGGGCGCCCACCTCGGTGCGGTGATCGGGCCCGACGGCGAGGTGCTCACCCTGACCGACGACCGCGGCCGCGTGCTGTCCGACGACCAGACGCTGCTCGCGTTCGTGCGCATGGTGGCGGAGTCCGAGCCGGGCGCCCAGGTCGCGATTCCGGTCAACGCCACGTGGGCGGTGAACGAGATCTGCACCGACCTCGGGGGCGAGGTGATCTGGGCCAAGCTCGTCGGGCCGCACGTCCTCGACGTCGCTTCGAGCGAGGGCGTCGCCTTCGCCGCCAGCGCCGAGGGCGGCTACGCCTTCCCGCGCTTCCTGCCCGCCTACGACGCCGTCGCGGCGCTCGTCCACCTGCTGTGCTTCCTTGCGGGACGAAGCGAACGGCTGTCGTCGATCGTCGACTCGCTCCCGGCGTCGCACGTGGTGCACGACGTCGTGCCGACGCCGCCCGAGCAGAAGGGAACGGTCATGCGACTGCTCTCCGAGCGTGCACGTGGCGAGGACGTCGTCCTCGTCGACGGCGTGAAGACGATCGACGTCGACGGCTGGACGCTCGTGGTGCCGGACCCCGACCTGCCCGTGACCCACGTCTACGCCGAGGGGCGTGACGACGCCGGCTCGCAGGCGCGCCTCGCGCAGGCGGTCGGCGCGATCTCCGAGATCGTGGGCTGATCGGGGCGAAGGGCGCCGTCGCGGCCTCCCGCGGCCGACGCGCGTTGCCCTTCGTCCTCGACGCCGGCGGTCCCGCCCGGGCTACCATTCGGCGGTGCCCGTGCCGAGAGAGTTGCGCTACACCGCCGATCACGAGTGGGCGAGGCCGGAGGACGTAGGGCTGCGGGTCGGCATCACCGATTTCGCGCAGAAGGCGCTCGGCGACGTCGTGTTCGTGCAGCTGCCCGAGGTCGGCGCCGAGTTCGAGGCGGGGGAGCCGCTCGGCGAGGTGGAGTCGACCAAGTCGGTCTCGGAGATCTACGCACCGGTGGCCGGGCGCGTCGTCGAGGTGAACGGCGTGCTCGGCGCGTCGCCCGAACGGGTGAACGAGGACCCGTACGGGGAAGGGTGGCTCTGTGTGCTCGCGCCGAGCTCGGACGGCGCTCTCGACGAGCTGCTCGGACCTGATCAGTACGAGCAGCTGACGAGCAGTTGACCAGCGGGCTGCGGCTGCGCGTGGTCGCTGGACCGGGGCGCAGGGGTATGGCAGCGACTACCCTGAGCGCGGTGTTCTGCCACAACTGCGGCCACCGCAATCCGCCCGGGGTGAACTTCTGCTCCTCGTGCGGGTCGGCGCTCTCGCCGCCGGCCGACACGACGGTCTCGTTCGTCCCCGAGGACCCGACCGGCGAGGTCGGCGACGACGAGCTCGGTGTGGCGGTCGCCGAGCTCTCGGCGGGCACGGGCATCCTCGTGGTCAAGCGCGGGCCTGACGCCGGCGGGCGCTACGTCCTCGATCGTGAGGTGACCCGAGTCGGGCGGCACCCCGAGAGCGACATCTTCCTCGACGACATCACCGTTTCGCGCCGACACGCCGAGTTCGTGCGCGCCGACCACGGCTACCTGCTGCGCGACGTCGGTTCGCTCAACGGTACCTACGTCAACCGGGAGCGGATCGAAGAGGCACCCCTCCTCAGCGGCGACGAGGTGCAGATCGGCAAGTTCAAGCTCGTCTTCCTCGCAGCCCAGGCCGGGTGACCGTATCCGCATGACCGCGTCGGCATGACCCCCTCCCCCGAACGTGCGCACCTCTCGATCCGTGAGGTGCTCGAGGTCCTCGTCGCGGACTTCCCCGACGTCACGATCTCCAAGATCCGATTCCTCGAGAGCCGCGGGCTGATCCACCCGGAGCGCACCCCGGCGGGGTACCGGCGCTTCTACCAGTCCGACGTCGAGCGGCTGCGCTGGATCCTGCAGCAGCAGCGCGAGGAAGGGCGCTCGCTCAAGGTGATCAAGGGGCGGCTCGAGCGCCAGGCGCCCTACGAGCCGTCGCTGTTCGACGAGCCGGTCGGGGAGGACGAGCCGGTCGCGCAGGACGAGCCGGTCGCGCAGGACGAGCCGGTCGAGCGCGACGAGCGCGTGACGTCGCATCCGGCGAGCTTCGCCGCTCAGACTGCCGCGGTCGGCCGTGCCGAGCTCAGCATGGCGCCGCCCGGCGAGGAGCTCGCTCCAGCAGGAGTCGGCGCCGCCGCGCTCGGGATGCATGCCGGGGAGCGCCTCGGGGATGCCCATGTGCCGGCCCGCGGCGTCGGCCTCGCCGAGAGCCACGCGACGGCACCGATGTCGAGCCGCGCGCCGCGGGGAGCCGGCCTCGCCGGCGTTGGCGCGATCGGCGTCAACGGGAGCCTGCACTCGGTGGGCCTCGTCGGTGCCCGCAGCGAGCGCGCCGGAAACGGCGCCTCGATGCGGCCGTACGCGGAGATGGGCGCCGCGGTGGAAGCGCGCTCGGGGGACTCCGAGCGCCGGTCAGGTGCTCCGGCTCGCCGGCGCGCGCAGGACCCACAGCCCGCGGGCGGGGCCGCTGCCGGCGCGCCACGTGGCGCAGAGCAGGGCACGTCGTCGCTCGAGCCAGCCGGCGGGGCCGGAGCGGGCGCGGCGAGTGGCTCGCGCGTCACGACCCCGGTCAGCGGTCCCGGCGACGAGGGGCGTCCTCCGGTCCACGCTCGCGAGGCGGTTGCGAGCCCGGCGCAGGTCGAACATCGGGAACCGAACGAGGCGGGCAAGCCCGCCGGGCGTCAACGCGCCGGCGCGCGCACGCGGCGACGCCGCCTCGCGACCGCTCACCGATCGCCGGGAAGAACGTCGCTCCCGAGGCGCCCGCGACCGCCGCTGTGCCTGCCGCCGGCGAGGGCGAAGCGGGGCCGGTGGCGGACGACGCGCCGCCCGAGCGACTGCAGCCGCCGGCCGCGCCGCGGGGCATCCACCGCGTCGTGACGGGTGCAAGCTTCTCGGGCGAGGAGCTCGCGGTCGCTGCCGGCGTGGAGGCGGCGCTCGTCGACGAGCTCGTCGAGTACGGCCTGATCGCCGGGCGGGAGGTCGCCGGCGTGCGCGTCTACGACGAGGACGCCCTCCTCGTGGCCCGAGTTGCGGGCGCCTTCGCCCGCTTCGGGATCGAGCCTCGCCACCTCAAGTCGTTGCGGCACGCCGCGGAGCGCGAGGCCGGGCTGTACGCCCAGGTGGTGACTCCGTTGTTGCGCCAGCGGAACCCGCAGAGCCACGAGCGTGCCGTCAACGAGCTGCACGAGATGTGCGAGCTCGGCGCGTCCCTCGGCGCGCACTTCGTCCGCCTCGAGCTCAGGCAGCTCACCGGGGGGTGAGCCCCCCGGGCGGGCTGCTCCTCGATGCCGGCGAGCTGCGCCGCACGGCCGCTCGGCTCGGGGCGGCGATCTCCGCCGACCACCCGGGCGGCGTCGACCTCGTCGGCGTGCTGAACGGGTGCTTGTGCATCCTGCCCGACCTGGCTCGCACGCTCACGGTTCCCTGCCGGGTCGATTTCCTCGCCCTGTCCGCCTTCGCCGGCGCCTCCGCCCGGGTGCGGGTGCTCAAGGACCTCGACCTCGACGTCACCGGCAGCGACGTCGTGCTCGTCGAGGACATCGTCGACACGGGGCTGTCCGCCCGCTACGTCACCGGCCTGATCACGGCGCACGGGGCGGCGAGCGTGAAGGTCTGCACGCTGCTCGACCGGCCGCGCCGTCGCATCGTGCCGGTCGAGCTGCGCTACGTGGGGATCGAAGCACCCGACGACTTCCTCGTCGGCTACGGCCTCGACGCAGCCGGCCGCTATCGCAACCTCCGCGCGCTGCACCGCGTCGACCTCGAGCGGCTCGAGTCGGAGCCGCTGGCCTATGCCGAGCTGTTCGCCGAGATCGGCGGCGAGCCGGGCCGTATCGGCGCCTACCGGGACCCGCCGGCAGACGGCTAGATTTCAGCTGTGCTGGAGGTGCGGCTGACCGCAGTTCGAGTGGATTTGCAGTCGAACACGCCGGTCGTGCTGCTCGAGGAGAAGAACGGCGGGCACCGCTCGCTGCCGATCTTCATCGGTGCCCCGGAGGCCACGGCCATCGCGTTCGCGCTGCAGGGTGTCGAAGTCCCGCGGCCGATGACTCACGATCTCATGAAGGACCTCGTGGACGCGCTCGGGGCCCGCGTGCTGCGGGTGGTCGTGACCGAGGTGCGTGACTCGACCTACTTCGCCGAGATCCACCTCCAGCAGGGCGAGCGGCAGGTGGAGATGTCGAGCCGGCCGTCGGACGCGATCGCGCTCGCCGCTCGCACGAGCGCACCGTTGTACGTCGAGGACGACCTCATGGAGTCTGCCGGGGTCGTGCTCGAGGGCGACGACGACAGCGAGGGCGACGAGACCTCCGAGGAGCTCGTCGGGGAGTTCCGCGAGTTCCTCGACTCGGTGCGGCCGGAGGACTTCACGGGCTGACTCGCGGTCGTTGACGCCCCGGGCGTCCCGCCGTAGGCTTGCTCACAGCGGCGTAACTACGCCGGTGTCGAAGGGTTGCGTCGTGGAGAACGGCTTTCGCGGGCCACAGGTGTGTGCCATCGTCGGCATCAGCTACCGCCAGCTCGACTACTGGGCGCGCACCGACCTGCTGCGGCCGTCGCTCGCCGACGCCAAGGGCAGCGGCAGCCAGCGGCTGTACTCCTACCAGGACCTGCTCGAGCTGAAGGTCATCAAGCAGTTGCTCGACGCCGGCGTGAAGCTCCAGCAGGCACGTCGGGCGATCGCGTGCGTACGCGAGTCCGGCGGCGACCTCGCGGCGGCCAACCTGGTCATCGGCGCCGAGGGAACGGTGCTCGCCCGCAGCGGCGAGGAGATCGTCGACCTGTTGCGCGGCGGCCAGGGCGTGTTCAACATCGTCCCGCTCGCGCCGGTCGTCGACGAGGTCGACGCTGCCATCGTGCGGTTCGAAGACAAGCGCCCCGCTGCGGGCGCCGTCTCCGACGCAGCCGGGCAACGGCGCTCGGACCGGGCTTCGGCGCGCTGAGCGTTCGCCGAAGCCGACCGGCGGCCACGGCCGCCAATCGCCGCAAGCACGAGCGGCGGCCCTTCGCCCACGAGTCCGAGCAACGACTCGCCGATCTGCTCGACTTCTACGGTGTCGCGTGGGAATACGAACCGGTCGAGTTCGTGCTCGCGTGGGACGAGCGGGGCCGACCCGCCTCGGCGTTCCGGCCGGACTTCTACCTGCCCGAGCTCAACTTGTTCCTCGAGCTGACGACCTTGCGGCAGGATCTGGTCACGCGCAAGCACCGAAAGCTCCGCAGGCTGCGCCAGCTCTACCCGGACCGTCAGGTCCGGCTGCTCTACCGCCGCGACGACGCGCACCTCCTCGCCAAGGCGCGGTTGGCGGCAAGCCTGACGGGGGAGGGCACGGAGCGGGCCGGCGGCGCAGCCGCGTTGCGGCGACGCGGCCTCGGGCGGCCGGCCTCGCCCGCCGCGGCGGCCGGCGAGCGACGCCGGCTGGTCGGGTGAGCCAGGAGGGGAGCGAGGCGACGCTTCGGCGCAGTCCCCTCGACGCAGAGCACCGCGCCCTGGGGGCGCGCCTCACCGAGTTCGGCGGGTTCGAGATGCCGCTCAGCTACCCGGCAGGGACGCTGGCCGAGCACATGGCCTGCCGGCGCCGCGCTGCCCTGTTCGACGTGAGCCATCTCGGCCAGGTGCGGGTCACCGGTCGCGACTCGTTCGAGCTGCTGCAGTCCCGCCTGACCAACGACCTACGCCGCATCGCGCCCGGACGTGCCCAGTACCAGCACCTGCTCGACGACGAGGGCTCGGTGCTCGACGACCTGATCGTGTGGTGGGTGGCCGAGGACGCGTTCGAGGTGATGCCGAACGCCTCGAACACGAGCCGCGTCCGCGGCGCGCTGGGCGGTAGCGACGTGACTGCCGAGCGCGCGCTGCTCGCCCTGCAGGGGCCGAGCGCACGGGAGGTGCTCGGCTCGGTGCTGCCCGCAGCCGCAGGCGTCGGGCGCTTCGCCGTCACGGAGGTGCGCGCCGGCGACCATCGCGTGCTCGTCGCCGGGACGGGCTACACGGGTGAGGACGGTGTGGAGATCGCGGTCCCCGCCGAACGCGCCGTCGGTCTGTGGCGCGCCCTGCTCGAGGCCGGCGCAGCGCCGGCCGGGCTCGGGGCGCGAGACACGTTGCGCCTCGAAGCCGGGCTGCCCTTGCACTCCCACGAGCTCGGGCCGGGTATCACCCCCTTGCAGGCGGGCCTCGGCTGGGTCGTCGCCTGGGACAAGGGGCCGTTTCCCGGACGCGACGCACTCCTTGCCGAGCGCGCTGCGGGCGTGCGTCGCCGCCTGCGCGGCCTGGTGGCGGACGGGCGCCAGCCGCTGCACGCCGGGGACGCGTGCGAGCTGGCGGAGGGTGGCGGCGGCGTGGTCACGAGCGGCAACTACTCACCGGTGCTCGAACGGGGCATCGGGCTCGCCTTCCTGCCGCCGCACGCCGAGCCGGGGATGCGCGCCCGCGTGGCCGTGCGCGGCCGTCCTGTGGCGGCGACGGTGGTCAAGCCGCCGTTCACGGCGATCGACCTGAGCGAGCTGGCGGGAGCCTGACGCGACGCCGCCCGGCGCGCTACGCCGGGCGGGCCCGACTCGCTCCTCGTGTCGGGGCGTACGGCGCGACGCACCGTCGACGAGCGGGCTTCGCGGTGCGGCCCGCGGGTTACCAGATGGCGATGCCGCTCTCGTGGTCGAAGAAATGCAGCCGGTCGGGGTTGAGCCGGAAGCGCGCTCGCTGGCCGACCTTGACCGCGGCGCGCGGGTCGATGCGGGCGACGCCCTCGCCGGCGACGGAGAGCTCGCCGCTCTCCAGCCCGGCAGCGTCTTCCTGCACGTCCTCGGCACGCACGCGGGGCGCGTCGATGGTGAAGTGCACCAGCAGCTCGGAGCCGAGCGCCTCGACCAGCTCGACCTCGCCCTCGATGTCCTGGCCGTCGGGCGTCGCAGGTGTGTCCGCGCTCGCCGCCGGCAGGTCTTCGGGGCGGATGCCCACGACCACCCGGGAGTTGGCGTAGGCGGCCAGGCCGGGGCGGGCGAGGCGGACGGATTCCGGCAGGCGGATCGTCTGGCTGCCCGCCTGCAGCGAGGTGGCGCCTTCGCTCAGCTGGCCACGGTAGAGGTTCATCGCCGGGGAGCCGATGAATGCGGCGACGAAGAGGTTGTCCGGGCGGTCGTAGAGCACCTGCGGAGAGTTGCACTGCTGCAGACGGCCCGAGCGCAGCACGGTGACCCGGTCTCCCATCGTCATCGCCTCGGTCTGGTCGTGGGTGACGTAGAGCGTCGCCACGCCGATGCGCCGTTGGATGCGTGACACCTCGGCACGCATCTGCACGCGCAGCTTGGCGTCGAGGTTCGAGAGCGGCTCGTCCATCAGGAACACGCTCGGTTCGCGTACGATCGCACGACCCATCGCAACTCGCTGGCGCTGGCCGCCGGAGAGCTGTCCGGGCTTGCGGTCGAGCCACTCGGTGAGCCCGAGGATGCCGGCGGCGTTCTGCACCTTCTCGCGGATCTGGGCCTTGGGCATCTTGCGGAGCTTGAGCGAGAAGCCGATGTTCTCGGCCACGGTCATGTGCGGGTAGAGCGCATAGTTCTGGAACACCATCGCCACGTCGCGGTCACGGGGGGACACGTCGTTGACGACCTGTCCCCCGATACGCAGCGTGCCGGATGTGATGTCCTCGAGACCGGCCACCATGCGCAACGCCGTCGTCTTCCCGCATCCGGAAGGCCCGACGAGGACCATCAGCTCGCCCTCGGCGACGTCAAGATCCAGCTCGTGCACGGCCTCGAAGCCGTTGGGATAGCGCTTCGAGACCTGTTCGAGATTGATGGGGGCCATCGAGCTGCTCCTTTGCCCGCCGCTGTGGTTGACCGAGGATCATACGCCGGTACAGCGGCACGGTGGGACCCGTGCGCGACCCGGCGGGGTCCGCCGGGCGGCGTGCTCGCCGCCCTACGGACCCCGTCATGCCTGGTCGCCGTCGCGTCCCTCGCTCAGGAGACGACGACGGACACCTTCTTCAACAGCTTGGAACCGAGCAGGAACTCGACCGTCGTGCGTCCCTTGGCGTAGCGGCCGGTCCACTCGTAGCGGTGGGATGGCCCGACCTTCACCGTCGCCACCTTGACGTGGCGGTTGGGCAGGATCTCGGCCACGGCGATCGAGAAGCCCTTCGGCAGCTTGGCCAGGCCGTAGATCGTCACGCGCCCGGGCGCATGCAGCCGCAGCAGCGGCGCGCTCACCACGAAGGTGGGCTTGTGCGTCGTGGTCGCCGCCCCCGGGATCGGCTGGCTGGGGACAGCCGCAGGCTGCGCCGGGGGCTGGCCGGAACCGGAGGAGCCGGAGCTGCCCGACGAGCCGGAGCTGCCCGACGAGCCGGAGCTGCCCGACGAGCCGCCCGAGGACGGGTAGGTGTACAGGTCCGCGCTGCTCGTGGCCGACGGACCTCCTTCCTCGGTGGTGACGACCACGTCGACGGTGCCCTTGCCGGCGGGCGGCGTCACCGTGAGCGTCGTCAGGCTGTCGGTGTCGAAGGTGACGTTCGTGGCCGCCACACCGCCGAAGGCGACGGTGGCGGAGGCGTCGAACCCGGTCCCGGTGATCGTCACGGTGCCGTTGGCCGAGGCTGCCGACACGGCGGTGACCGTCGGTCGGCCGTAGTCGAAGTCCTGCGCGGCCTCACCGCTGCCGCCCGCGGTCGAGACGCTGAGCGAGACGCTCGGGACCCCCGTCGGGGGGACGATCGCGGTCAGCTGCGTGGCGCTGTCCACCGTCGCCGGCGCCGGCGTGGAGCCGAACAGGACCTCGCTGTCCTGGGTGAAGTTGGTGCCGGTGACGGTGAGCAGGCCGTAGGGCGGGACGGTGCCCGGCGTGAAGCCGCTCACCGTCGGCGCCGCCGGCGCCAGCCCGCTCTCGAACACGGTCGCATCGCCCTCGGCGGCGTTGGCGCCGTCAGCGTGCTGCGGGGCGGCGCCGATCAGGGTCGCGCCGTCGCCCGACGCGGCGATCGCGTCGGAGAAGCCGTCGGACGGCTGATCGCCGGGCACCGAAAGCGTGGTCTGCGAGCCGCTCACGAACGGCAGCGGGATCGCGACGATCCCGGCGCCCGAGCCGACGAAGGCGGTCGTCGTCGTGCCCGAGGTGGCGAGCGCGGCGGACACCCCGAAGGAGTCGTAGGCGACCTGGTCGGCCGCCGCCGGCTCGAGGGTGGTCGTCGAGTACGAGCTCCAGCCGTTGCCCGTAGTGTACGCGTACGCGGCACCCTCCTCGGTGTTGCCGCCGACCGTCGTGCGATTTGCGCCGACGAGGGCGGTGGTGCCGTCCGGCGAGAGGGAGACGGAGTTGCCGTAGAAGTCGGCCTGCTTCGAGGCGGTCACGGCTGCGGCGTCCGGGTTGGTGAGCTCGGCGGCCTTGCTCCACGTACCTCCCGTGTCGGTGAAGACGTAGGCGCCCCCCGGGTGCAGGGTGTTCGCACCGTCCTCATAACCCCACTTGGAGATGATGGCCGTGGTGCCGTTCGCCGACATCGCCACGGCTGTGCCGAAGGCATCCTCGGTCGCGCCGTCGGCGGCGGTCAGCATCTGCGGGGCCGACCACGTCGTGCCCGAGCCGCTGAAGACGAAGGCAGCCCCCGATCCGGGGTTGCCGTTGCTGTCGTGGGCGGGCGCCGAGGCCAGCAGCTCGTAGGGCGCCGAGGCACCGCCGATGGCGACCGACCAGCCGAAGTTGTCTGCTTCACCGGTCGCGCTGGCGCGCAGCTCGGCCGACTGGCTCCAATGCCCCGTGCCGGTGCTCGTGAAGACGTAGGTGGCGCCGGCGGAGGCGGGGCATGTGCCGCCCGGGCAGCCGGTCCCTTTGTGGTACGGGGCGCCGATCACCGCGGTCGTGCCGTCGGGCGAGAGCGCTACCGCCCAGCCGAAGCCGTCGTAGGCTGCGCCGTCGGAAGGCGTGAGGGTGGCTTGGTAGCTCCAGGACCCGTCGCCGCTGCGGGCGAAGACGTAGGCCGCGCCCTCGCCGGTGTTGCTCGCACCGCCCGCAGCCGGGTCGTTGTGCCCGGGCGAACCGACGATGGCGAGGTTGCCGCTGGCGTCGAGCGCGACCGTGCCGGGCGCGTCGTAGTAGCCGGGCGCGTAGTTGTCGTAGGAGTTGTACCAGAGCTGGCCGCCGAACATCTCGCCGGCCTGTCCGTCAGGCGGGACGAGGTCGGCCCCCGGCGCTCCGCTCCAGCCGCTGCTCGCAGCCGCCGCCCCGGAGGCCAGCAGCGGCACGGCCGCGAGGCCGCCGGCGAGCAGCAGCGCCCCCGACCCTCCGATCACGGCGCGAGCGATCCCGCGCCTCGCCACCTGTCCCATGCTTCGTTCCCCTTTCGTCGGCGTCCCCGCATCGTCGGGCAGCGGGTCGCACAGCGGCATCAGGCGCGCAGTCGATCCGCCTCGTACGCGTGGTGGACAAGCGCATGGTCCGTGGCGAGCGGCCGTCGCGAGCGGCGCGCGGCACGACACGGGCGGTGACCGCCGTGGCGCCTGGGTTACCGTCTTTCGTGCCCGGCGCCCAGGACGAGACCACGGTTGCGGCCCCGACGCCGATCGTCGACGTGCCGGCGCTCGCCGCGGCGCTCGCGTCGTCGCGCCCGCCCGTCGTGCTCGACGTGCGCTGGCGGCTCGGTCGCAGCGACGGCCTCGAGCAGCACCGCCGGACGCGCGATCCCCGGCTCTCGCTACGTCGATCTCGACACCGAGCTCTCGGGTCCGCGCCGGCCTGGAGCGGGGCGCCACCCGCTGCCCGAGCCCGACGCGCTCGCCGCCTCGATGGCGAGGTGGGGAGTGGGCGAGGACACCGAGGTCGTCGCCTACGACGACAGCAGCGGTCTGGCGGCGGCCCGGCTGTGGTGGTTGCTGCGCTGGGCGGGGCACGGCGCGGTCCGGGTGCTCGACGGAGGGCTCGCCGCGTGGACCGCCGCCGGGCTCGAGGTGGCCGGGCTCGAGGCGGCCGGCGCCGGGACCGACCCTGCGCAGCGACCACGAGCGGCCGAGGCGCTCGCCGTGGTCCCCGCGACGGTGCGCCCGGGCTCGATGCCGGCGCTCGACGCGCCCGGCGCGGCCGGGCTCGCGCGTCACGGGATCCTGCTCGACGCGCGTGCCGGGGAGCGCTACCGAGGCGAGCACGAGCCGGTCGACCCGCTTCCGGGACACATCCCGGGTGCGCGCAGCGCGCCCACCACCGACAACCTCGCGGCTGACGGTCGCTTCCTCGAGCCGGCGCGGCTGCGGGAACGCTTCGGCCGCCTCGGCGCCGACGGGAACGTCCCCGTCGGGGTGTACTGCGGGAGCGGGGTCACCGCGGCGCACGAGGTGCTCGCCCTCGAGCTCGCCGGCGTCCCCGCGGCGCTCTACGCCGGGTCCTGGTCGGAGTGGGTCGCCGATCCGGCGCGTCCCCGGGCGACCGGCCCCGAGCCCGGCTGACGCAGGGAGGCGCCGGCCCTCGACGGAGGTTGCAAGTCGCACGTTGCGTACCGTGCGCACGGCGCCCCGCTGGGAATCACCCGGTACGATGCGCCACATGGAGGACTTCAGCGAGTGGGCCGCAGGCTGGCTCGCCGAGGCTCCCGGCGCTCCCGTCGCCGAGCAACCCGCCACCGGTCGGGACGCGCAGCCCGAACCGGCCACGGCGACCCCTCCGCCGCCCGGGCCCCTCGCCACACCGCCGGCACCGCCCGCGCCGCCGGTGTTGGCGTCACCGCCGCCTCCTGCTGAGGTCGCCGGTTGGGCGACGCGCCTTGTCCCGATCGAGCGAGCCGCTCGGGCGCAGCCGTATCCCGTCGCAGGGGCGGGCTCGCCGCCCGCGGTGGCCGGGGTGCCGGGGTGGGCGCCGCCGACGAGCTCGGCGGCGGCCCGCCTCCGCTGGGCCGACCCGGGAAGCCTCGACACCGAGCGCGACCGCCCCGCACCCGTCGACGAGTTCCGCACGAGACGCCGGCGCAGCGTGCGCCTCGTGACCGCGCTCGAGCTGCTCCTGTTGGTCGGCGGCGTCGGGTGGGGCGCCTACCGCCTGGAGAGCACCGGCAGGGCCCGCGTCACATCGGCGGCTCTGCTCACCGTGACGGCTGGGTCGCCCTCGCCGCAGGCCGCCGTCGAGGCCCTGTTCTCCGCTGCGGGGCGCGGCGACCTCGCCGCGGCGATCGCCTCGCTCGCCCCGGGCGAGCAGGCGGCACTGGGAGGCGAGATGTCGAATCTCGTGGCGCAGCTCGTGCGCCTCGACGTCCTCGCCCCGGGTACCACTCTCGCCTCCTATCCGGGGTTCAAGTTGACCTTCGACGACGTCGGCTTGTCGACCCGCCAGGTGTCGCCGACGTTGGCTGCGGTGACGCTCGAGTCGGGGACGGTCACCGCGTCCGCCGACCCGAGCGCCGTGCCGATCGGCAGCTTCGTCGAGGGACTGCTCGACGGGCCGGTCGGCTCGGCGGCGATGTCGCAGGTGATCGAGATCGGTCCGCGGGCGGCCGGCACACCGCCGGCAGCCTCCGCGTCGTCGAGCGGCGCGGGCATCGCCGCCGTCGGTGGCACCGGCGCGCCGCCCGTCCGGAGCTCTGGACCCGTGACCCTCGTCACCGAGCTGGTGGGCGGGAGCTGGTACGTGAGCCTCGGTTGGAGCGTCGCCGCACAGTCGGAGATCTCGGCCGGCAGGCCGTTCGAGCCGCCGGCGGGCAGCCCGGTGGTGCCCTCGGGCTCACCGAGCCCGGACGCTGCGGTGGGCCAGCTGATCGCCGACGCGGCGAGCTTCGACCTCGCCGGCGTGCTCGCAGACCTGCCGCCGGGCGAGGTCGGGCCCGTGCAGGCCTACGCCGGGCAGTACCTGCCGGCCGCTCAGCAGGGCCTCGCCCTCGCGTCGTCGCGGGTGCAGGTCAGCGTCGACGGGATGCAGCTCGGCGACGAGGCGTTGTCCTACGGAGAGCTGGTGAAGGTGGGTGACCTGCAGCTCACCGCCGTGGTGGACGTCGGCGAGCTCGGGACGAGCGGGCGGCAGGCGACCGCCCGCATCACCCTCGACGGGTCGTGCGTGACCATCGAGATGGGTCAGATGTCCGAGCACGAGTGCGGTGCCGGGGCTGCCCAGCCGGGGCAGCTCAGCCAGCTCCAGGCGCTGCTCCCGGCTGGCGTCTCGTCGAGCCTGCGGCGCCTGGTCGGCGAGCAGGCCGATATCGGCCTGGTCACCGTCGAGGAGAACGGCAGCTGGTACGTCAGCCCCACGGCGACCGTGCTGCACACGCTGGTCGCCGAGCTGGAGGAGCTGCAGCCCTCCGATCTGCAGGCCTGGGCGTCGTTCGTGCGCGACCCGGCCGCGATCCGTCGCTTCGTCGCCGGCTTGGCGTCGCTCGAGGCGCACCCCGCCTCGCTGCTGGCCGCGACCCTCGGCTGAGGGCCGGCCGGCCGGGTGATCCTCGGCGCCCGGCGAGCGCGTGGCGAGGCGGCGCAGGCCGATCCCGAGCAGCCGGCAGGCGGCGGGCCGCGCGGCCCGGGCCGCGGGTACCGGCGCTCAGGTGAGCGGCGAGGGGCAGCAGAGCGGCTGGAATGGGTAGCACCGCAGGAGCGACAGCGAGACCCGGACGCCACAGCGAAGGTCGGACGAGACGAGGAGGAGTCGATGCAGCTCGGAATGATCGGACTCGGTCGTATGGGGGCCAACCTCGTCCGGCGGCTGATGCGGGACGGCCACCAGTGCGTGGTCTTCGATTTGAGCCAGGGCGCCGTCGATGCTCTCGCAGCCGAGGGCGCCACCGGCGCCGGCTCGATCGCCGACCTCGTCGCCAAGCTCGACACGCCCCGGGCGGTGTGGATCATGGTGCCGGCGGCGGCGGTCGAGCAGACGATCGGTGAGCTCGCGCCCCACCTCGCTCAAGGCGACACGATCATCGACGGTGGCAACTCCTACTACCGCGACGACATCGACCGTGCCGGGAAGCTCGTCTCGAAAGGCCTGCATTACGTCGATGTCGGCACGAGCGGTGGGGTCTTCGGCCTCGACCGGGGATTCTGCTTGATGATCGGCGGCGAGGGCGAGGTCGTGGCGCGCCTCGAGCCGATCTTCTCGACGATCGCGCCGGGCGTGGACGCCGCGCCGCGAACTCCGGGCAGGACCGGGGAGCCGACGCAGCCCGAGCGCGGCTACTTGCACTGCGGGCCGAGCGGCGCCGGGCACTTCGTCAAGATGGTGCACAACGGGATCGAGTACGGCATCATGGCGGCGTACGCGGAGGGGCTGTCCATCCTCGACAAGGCGGACGTGGGGCGCACGCAGTCGGCGGCCGACGCCGAGGTGGCGCCGCTTCGCGACCCGGAGTACTACCAGTACGACATCGACACCTCCGCCGTGGCCGAGGTCTGGCGGCGGGGGAGCGTGATCGCATCCTGGTTGCTCGACCTGACGGCCGAATCGCTGTTCGAGGACCCCGGGCTGAAGAGCTTCGCCGGCCGCGGTCTCGGACTCCGGCGAGGGCCGTTGGACCGTGATGGCCGCCGTCGAAGAAGGCGTGCCGGCGACCGTGCTGAGCGCCGCGCTCTACGACCGGTTCGCCTCCCGCGGTGGCGCCGAGTTCGCCAACCGAGTGCTCTCGGCGATGCGCAAGCAGTTCGGCGGGCACGACGAGCGGCCGAGCGCCTGACATGGACGTTTCGACGACGAAAGAGTGGCACGCCCTCGCCGAGCACCACGAGGCGCTACGCGCCACCCACCTGCGGGAGCTCTTCGCCGAGGACCCCCGGCGCGGTGAGACGATGTGCGCCGAGGGTGCCGACCTCTTCCTCGACTACTCCAAGCATCGCATCACGCGCCAGACCCTGGAGCTGCTCGTCGCGCTCGCCCAACGATGCGGCCTCGCCGAGCGGATCGAGGCGATGTTCCGCGGGGAGAAGATCAACGTCACCGAGGACCGCGCCGTGCTCCACGTGGCGCTGCGTGCCCCGCTGGGGTCCGCATCGAGGTCGACGGCGTCGACGTCGTGCCGCTCGTGCACGAGACGCTCGACAAGATGCGCTCGTTCGCCGAGCGGGTGCGCAGCGGGGGAGTGGCGCGGCGCGACCGGTGAGCCGATTCGCAACGTCATCAACATCGGCATCGGGGGGTCGGACCTCGGACCTGCGATGGGCTACGCCGCGCTGCGCCACGTGAGCGACCGAAGCCGGGTCTTCCGCTTCGTCTCCAACGTCGACGGCGCCGACCTCGACGAGGCGACGCGCGACCTCGATCCGGCCGCGACGTTGTTCATCGTCTCATCGAAGACCTTCACCACCCTCGAGACCCTGACCAACGCCCGCAGCGCCCGCGAGTGGCTCGTCGGAGCGCTCGGCGAGGACGCCGTGGCGCACCACTTCGTCGCCGTGTCCACCAACGCCGAGAAGGTGGCGGAGTTCGGCATCGACACAGCCAACATGTTCGAGTTCTGGGACTGGGTGGGCGGTCGCTACTCGATGGACTCGGCGATCGGGCTCTCGCTGATGGTGGCGATCGGGCCGGAGCGCTTCGAGGAGATGCTCGGCGGGTTCCGGGCGATCGACCAGCATTTCCGCAGCACGCCCTTCGAGTCGAACCTCCCGGTGCTGATGGGCCTGATCGGTGTCTGGTACGACGACTTCTTCGGCGCCGAGACCCATGCCGTGCTGCCCTACAGCAACTACCTGACGTTGTTCCCGTCGTACCTGCAGCAGCTCGAGATGGAGAGCAACGGCAAGTCCGTGACCCTCGACGGCGAGCCGCGTCGCGGTGCAGACGGGGCCGATCGTCTGGGGAACCCCCGGCACGAACGGCCAGCACGCCTACTACCAGCTGCTGCATCAGGGGACCAAGCTCGTCCCCTCGGACTTCATCGGGTTCCTCGAGCCCGTGCGCGAGCTCGGCGACCACCACGACCTGCTGATGGCCAACCTCTTCGCGCAGACCGAGGCCCTCGCGTTCGGCAAGACGCGTGCCGAGGTGCAGGCGGAGGGCGTTCCGGCGCACCAGGTGCCGCACCGTGTCTTCGAGGGCAACCGGCCCACCTCGACGATCCTTGCCCCCGAGCTGACGCCGCGCGTCCTGGGCGAGCTCGTCGCGCTCTACGAGCACAAGGTCTTCACCCAGGGGACGATCTGGAACATCGACTCCTTCGACCAATGGGGCGTGGAGCTCGGCAAGGTGCTCGCCGGCCGCATCATCCCCGAGCTGCGCGCCGGGAGCGAGCCGGAGCTGCACCACGACAGCTCGACCAATGCCCTCATCCGCCGCTACCGGGCGGGGCGGGGCCGTTGACCGGCCGGCAGGCGCGGGTGCCGGGACGCTGAGGGAGGGCGGAGATGACCACACCTGCCCGTTCGGGGCAAGACCAGGACCGCCGCCCGGCGCCGGCGCCGCCGCCGCCGCCGCGCTGGCGCGGCGCGCTCATCCTCGTCGGGATCGTGATCACGGTGCTTCTGCTGCTCACGCCGCGGGCGATGACGACGACCACCACGGCCTACAACTTCACCCAGTTCCTCAACGCGGTCGAGCACAACGAGGTGAAGACGGCCAGCATCTCGACGACCGGCGCGATCACCGGGACCCTCGTCAAGGGCCATGACTACACGAGCCAGATCCCGACGGCGCTGTCCGACAACTCGCTCACCTCGACCCTGGTGTCGCACCACGTGCAGATCACCGGCGTCTCCTCGAGCACCTCGGTGTGGGACATCATCCTCTCGCTGCTGCCGTTCGTGTTCTTCGTCGCGCTCTTCGTCTGGATCGGTCGGGCGAGTCGGCGCGCGCTCGCCGGCGGCGGCGTCGGCGGACTGATGGGGATCGGCAGCAATAAGGCCAAGGTCTACGACGAGGAGCGCCCGACCACGCGCTTCAGCGATGTCGCCGGGTACGAGGGCGCCAAGCGCGAGATCGCCGAGGTGATCGACTTCCTGCGACACCCCGAGCGCTACGCCAGGGCGGGGGCCGTCGGACCGCGCGGCGTGCTCATGATCGGACCGCCCGGGACCGGCAAGACGTTGCTGGCACGCGCCGTCGCCGGGGAGGCCGGCGTGCCGTTCTTCGCGCTCACCGGCTCGTCCTTCGTCGAGCTGTTCGTCGGCGTCGGCGCCTCCCGCGTGCGCGACCTGTTCAACGACGCCCGCAAGCGCGCCCCGGCCATCATCTTCATCGACGAGATCGACGCCATCGGCCAGCGCCGTGGCGGGTCGGTGATCAGCAACGACGAGCGAGAGCAGACGCTGAACCAGCTGCTTGCGGAGATGGACGGCTTCGACCCGACGACGGGGATCGTCGTGCTCGCGGCGACGAACCGGCCCGAGGTGCTCGACCCGGCCCTGCTGCGCCCGGGCCGCTTCGACCGCCAGGTTGTCATCCCGCTGCCGAACGTGGCAGAGCGCCGCGCCATCCTCAAGGTGCACGCGAGCGGCAAGCACCTCGCGAGCGACGTCGACCTCGACGCCGTGGCGTGGGCCACCCCGGGGTTCAGCGGCGCCGACCTCGCCAACCTCCTCAACGAGGCGGCGATCGTCGCGGTCCGCCACGGGCGCGACGAGGTCCACCAGAGCGACCTCGACGAGGCCCGCGACCGGATCACGATCGGGCGCAGCGAGGCGACGAACGCCCTCCTGCCCGATGAGCGGCATTCCGTCGCGGTGCACGAGTCGGGCCACGCCATCGTCGCCGCCCTCTCCGACCAGGCCGACCCGGTGTCGAAGGTGACGATCCTCCCGGCGGGCCAGTCGCTCGGCAACACCCAGCTCCTCCCCTCCGACGAGCGGCACCTCTACCCGGAGAGCTACCTGCGTGACTCGCTCGCCGTTCGCCTCGGGGGACGGGCCGCCGAGGTCCTCTTCCTCGGCGAGCCCTCGACCGGCGCGGCCAACGACCTCGCCGGGCGCCACCGATCTGGCCCTGCACATGGTGCGCGACTACGGGATGAGCGACAAGCTCGGGCCTGTGGGCTTCGCCTCGAGCAACCCGCAGTACCTCGGTGGCGAGCAGCTGACGAGCCGCACCTACGCCGAGGGCACCCAGCTGCTCATCGACCAGGAGGTCACCCGGCTGCTGCGGGAGGCCGAGGAGCGGGCGATGGCGCTGCTCAGCAGCCACCGGGCGCAGCTCGAGCAGCTCGCGGCCCTGCTCAGCGAGCACGAGACCGTCGACGGCTCGGTGGTCTACGAGATCGTCGGCCGGCCCGTCCCCGAGGGTCAAGCTCACTCGATCGCACCCCGTACCGCGGCGAGCCAGGGCCTCCCGCCGTCGGGGGCGGTCGCCGCGGTCGACCCGACCGCCCCGGCAGCGCCGCACGCCGCGAGCACATCCGCCGAGCCCCCGGCGCAGGACGGCGCGACAGGGCGGCCGTCGGCTGCCTCGCCCCGTCCCGCCGGCCCTTCAGGCAACCGACGCCGGGCGGGCTGAGGCGCCGCCGTGCAGGCGGGAGACCTCGTCGAGGAGTTCGAGCTCCCGGACCAGGACGGGACGCCTCGTCGTCTGAGCGAGCTGGTCGCTGCAGGCCCGATCGCCCTCTTCTTCTACCCGGCGGCGATGACGCGGGGTTGCACCGCCGAGAGCTGCCACTTCCGTGACCTTGGCGCGGAGTTCACTGCGCTCGGGGCGAGCCGGGTGGGCATCAGCGCCGATCCCGTCGAGAAGCAGCGCCGCTTCGCCGAGGCCAACGGCCTCGATTACCCGCTGCTCTCCGACGTCGAGGGAACGGTGGCGCGACGCTTCGGCGTGCGGCGCCGGTTCGGACCGTTGCCGGTGAAGCGCCAGACCTTCGTCATCGGGCCGGACCGGCGCGTGATCGGCACGGTGCGCAGCGAGACCCGGATGGACCTGCATGCCGACGAGGCGCTGCACATCCTGGCCGCGAGGGGCGGGGGGGCGCCGGGTAGGTTGGCGCCACATGGCGCGGGGCCGGCTGTTCATCGACCTCGCGCCCTTCCGCGAGAGCCGTGACTTCCGCCTGCTGTGGGGCGGCTACCTCGCCACCAGCCTCGGCTCCCAGCTCACGCTCGTCGCAGTCGCCTACGAGGTGTTTCGCCTCACCGGGTCCTCGCTCGACGTCGGCCTCGTCTCGCCTCGCCCAGCTCGGGCCGCTGCTCCTCGGCTCGCTCGGTGGCGGGGCGATCGCCGACCACGTCGACCGGCGCACCTTGCTCGTCGTGGCGCAGCTCCTCATGTGCACGACCTCGATCGGGCTCGCCCTCAACGCCATCTCCGCCCGCCCGGCGATCTGGCCGCTGTTCGTGTGCAGCGCGGCCTCGGCGGGTTTCAGCGGTATCGACAGCCCGGCGCGCAGCACCCTCATGGTCGAGCTGCTCGGGACGAGGCTGCTCGTGCAGGCCAACGCCGCCTGGCAGGTGCTCTTCCAGACCGCCGCGATCGCCGGCCCCGCGATCGCCGGGCTCCTGCTCGGCAAGGTCGGTGTCGCGGCCGTCTTCTGGATCGACGCCGCCACCTACGCGGTCTCGACGTCTCGTTGCTCGCGGCTGCGCCACCGCAGCGCCCGGGAGCTGAACGCCCGCCGCTTCACGGCTGGGGCCGTGCTCGACGGCCTGCGCTTCCTGCGCGGCCGGCGCGTGCTGCAGGCGGTCTTCCTCGTCGACCTGAACGCGATGATCTTCGGCATGCCCCGTGCGCTGTTCCCGGCGCTCGGGCTGCGTCACTTCCACGGTGGCGCCGAGACCGTCGGCCTGCTCTACAGCGCGCCCGCGGTCGGCGCGCTGGCCGGCGCGCTGCTCACGGGGTGGGCCGTCTCGGTGCGCCGCCAGGGGTTGGCCGTGCTGGTCGCGGTCACGGTGTGGGGGCTGTCGATCACGGCCTTCGGGCTCGTCCCGCTGCTGTTCCCGGCACTGTTGTTGCTCGCCGTCGCGGGCTCCGCCGACGTCATCTCGGCGATCTTTCGCGGGACGATGCTCCAGGCCGAGTCGCCCGAGCGCCTGCGCGGGCGGCTGCAGGCGGTGCACACCGCGGTGGTCGCCGGCGGCCCGCGGCTCGGCGACCTCGAGTCGGGTGCCGTCGCGGCCGTCGCCGGGCCGGTCTTCTCTGTCGTCTCCGGCGGGCTCGCCTGCCTGGTGGGCGTGGTCGTGCTGGCGCGGCTCATGCCCGGCTTCGCTGCGTACCGTGCGGGCGGCGCGCGTGGCCGGTGGTGACGACGTGTCACACCGGTCGAGGTCGGCGGGCGGCGCCGGTGCGTGCCCCGACGGTGTGGAAAGGTAGGCGCATGGAGGTCGGGATCATCGGCGGGACCGGCCCGGCGGGAAGGGCGCTGGCGCTGCGGCTGGCCGCAGCGGGCAACGCGGTCGTCGTCGGCTCGCGCTCGGCCGATCGCGCCGGCGAGGTGGTCGGCGAGCTCGTCGCCGGCTGGCCGGAACGGCGCCTGCCGCTCTCCGGCGCAGCCAACGAGCAGGCCTGCTCCGCCGGGATCGTCGTTCTGGCAACGCCCTGGGACGCCGCGGCGTCGACCGCACGCGAGTTGCGCGGCCCGCTCGAGGGCAAGGTGCTCGTCTCGATGGTGAACGCCTTGCAGCGGGTCGGGCGGGAGTTCCAGGCGCTCGTCCCCGCCCGCGGCTCGATCGCCGCCACGGTGCAGGCCGAGCTACCGGCCACCTCCGTGTCGATCGCCTTCCAGCACCTCCCGGCGCGGGCGGTCGCGGCGATCGACGAGGAGCTCGTCGCCGACGTCCTCGTCTGCGCCGACCGGCGCGACGCCGTGGAGGCGACCGCACGGCTCGTCGAGAGCGTCCCCGGACTGCGAGCGCTGCACGCTGGCAGCCTCGCCTCGGCCGGGCCCGTCGAGTCGCTCACCGCCGTGCTGCTCAACGTCAACGTGCGCCACAAGGCCGAGGTCGCCCTCCGGCGACGGGCATCCCCGAGACGGGGAGGGGCGAGCTCGGGGCGGCGCCGGGCATCACGGGGACCTCCCGGTCGGGAGCTGACCCGCGTGCGGCTCTACGACACGGCTCGGCGAGAGGTCGTCGAGTTCGACCCGGGCCGCGCGTGACCATGTACACCTGCGGGATCACGCCTTACGACTCGGCCCACCTCGGGCACGCCATGGTGTACCTCACCTACGATCTGCTGCAGCGGCGTCTGCGGGACGCCGGGCACGAGACGCGCTGCGTGCGCAACATCACCGACGTCGACGACGACATCCTGCGCAAGGCACGCGAGCTCGGCATGTCCTTCGACGAGCTCGCAGCCGGAGAGGTCGCCCGCTTCCAGGCCGACATGACCGACCTCGGACTGCTCCCGCCGTTCAGCGAGCCGCGCGCCACGGCGGCCATCCCCGACATCCTCGGGTTCATCGGCATGGTGCTCGAGTCCGGCCACGCCTACCGTTCGGGCGGCGCTGTGTACTTCGACGTCTCCTCCTCGACGGGCTTCGGCTCGCTCAGCCGGCTCTCGCGTGACCGAGATGCTCGCCCTCGCCGCCGAGCGCGGCGGCAACCCGGGCGACCCCGCCAAGGACGATCCGCTCGACTTCGTGCTCTGGCAGCCGTCGCTGCCGGACGAGCCGGCGTGGGAGTCGCTGTGGGGGCCGGGCCGACCCGGGTGGCACATCGAGTGCTCGACCCTGGCGCTTCGCGAGCTCGGCGAGACGATCGACCTGCACGGCGGGGGCAACGACTTGATCTTTCCGCACCACGAGTGCGAGACGGCGCAGTCCGAGTCGGTGACCGGGAAACGGTTCGTGCGCCACTGGATGCACGTCGGCATGGTCGGCCTGCACGGCGTCAAGATGTCGAAATCGCTCGGCAACCTAGTGTTCGTCCGCGAGCTGCTCGACCGCCACGGCGCCGCCGCCGTCCGGCTCGCGCTGGCCTCGAAGCACTACCGCAGCGCCTGGGACTACGACGAGGTGCTCATGATCGAGGCGGAGCGACGACTCGAGCGCTGGCTCAGCGCGAGCGGGCGAGCCGGCGGGGGCGAGCGCCTGCTCGAGGCGGTGCGCGCACGCCTCGACGACGATCTCGACACTCCCGGAGCGCTCGAGCTCATCGACGAAGCAGCCGATCTCGGAGCCGATCTCCTGCCCTCGATGGCACTGCTCGGCATCGGGGACGTCACGGCCGCCGGACGGGCCTCTGGGGGCGTCGCGGCACGGCGGTAGTGTCGCCCCATGACTGCCGCCGACGCCGACGAGGTCGCGCCTGGGCCCGACCGCATCACCGTGACGCTTCCCGACGGCTCCTCCCGCACGCTGCCTGCCGGATCGACGGCGGCCGACCTTGCCGCCGCGATCGGTCCCCGGCTGCGCCGCGACGCCATCGCTGCGGAGGCCGACGGCACCCTCGTCGACCTCGGCGCGCCGCTTCGCGACGGCGAGCTGGTGCGCATCGTCACGCCGGGCAGCGACGAGGGGCGGGACGTGCTGCGCCACTCCACGGCGCACGTGATGGCCCAAGCGGTGCTCGACCTGTGGCCCGGTGCGCACTTCGCCATCGGGCCGGCCATCGCCGACGGCTTCTACTACGACTTCGAGCTGCCCGGCGGTGCACGCTTCCGCGAGGAGGACCTCGACCGGGTCGAGGCACGCATGCGCCAGATCATCGCCGAGGACCAGCTGTTCGTGCGTGAGGAGCGCGGACTGGCCGAGGCGCTTGCGCTCTTCGCCGAGCAACCGTTCAAGACCGAGATCATCAAAGGTGTCGCCAGCGCCGGCGAGGAGGCCGACGCCGAGCTGCTCGGCGAGGCGTCCTTGTCCGCCGACGGCAGCGGCTCGAGCGACGGGGCGAGGCAGGCGCCGGTGTTCAGCACGTACACCAACCCGAGCGCTACCCGGCCCGGCGGCCCGTTCGTCGACCTGTGCAGGGGACCGCACGTGCCCTCGACCGGCCGTCTCGGGCAGTTCAAGCTGACGCGCGTCGCCGGGGCGTACTGGCGGGGGGACGAGCACCGCGAGCAGCTGCAGCGGATCTACGGGGCTGCCTTCGAGTCCGCCGAGGCGCTCGCCGAGCACCTGCACCGCCTCGAGCAGGCCGAGCTGCGCGACCACCGCAAGCTCGGGCTCGAGCTCGACCTGTTCTCCTTCCCCGAGGAGATCGGCTCGGGTCTTGCCGTCTTCCATCCCAAGGGCGGGCTCGTGCGCAAGTTGATGGAGGACTATGCCCGCAGCCGGCACGAGGAAGCGGGCTATCAGTTCGTCAACACCCCGCACATCACCAAGGCGGGGCTGTTCGAGACCTCCGGACACCTGCAGTGGTACGCGGACTCGATGTTCCCGCCGATGGAGCTCGACGGCGGCCAGCGGTACTACCTCAAGCCGATGAATTGCCCGTTCCACATCCTCGTGTACAAGGCGCGCCAGCGCTCCTACCGCGAGCTGCCGATGCGGCTGTTCGAGTTCGGCAGCGTCTACCGCTACGAGAAGTCCGGCGTCGTGCACGGGCTGACGCGGGTGCGCGGCATGACCCAGGACGACGCCCACATCTTCTGCACGCCCTCCCAGATGCGCGAGGAGATCACCTCGCTGCTGACCTTCGTGCTCGACCTGCTGCGCGACTACGGGCTCGAGGACTTCTACCTCGAGCTGTCGACCAAACCGCAGGGCAAGGTGGTCGGCAGCGACGAGGAGTGGGAAGAAGCGACCGCGACGCTGCAGGCCGCCGGGGAGTCGATGGGGCTCGAGCTCGTCCTCGATCCCGGCGGGGGCGCGTTCTACGCCCCCAAGATCTCCGTCCAGGCCCGTGACGCGATCGGTCGCACCTGGCAGCTGTCGACGATCCAGGTCGACCTGCAGCTGCCGCAGCGCTTCGGCCTCGAGTACGTCTCGCCGGAGAACACCCGTGAGCGCCCCGTGATGATCCACCGCGCGCTCTTCGGCTCGGTCGAGCGGTTCTTCGCCGTGCTGCTCGAGCACTACGCCGGCGCCTTTCCCACCTGGCTCGCTCCCGTCCAGGCGACCGTCCTCCCGGTGCGCGACGACCACGCCGCGTACGCCGAGCAGGTGCGCCGGGCGCTCGCCGTTGCCGGCGTGCGCGTCGAGGTGCTCCCTGCCGACGAGCCGCTCGGCGGGCGGGTGCGCCGCGCCAAGCACACCGAGCGCGTCCCCTACGTGCTCGTGGTCGGCGAGCAGGACGTCGTCGCCGGCACGGTCGGCGTGAGCGCCCGCGGGTCGGCCGACGAGCGTGGTGTGCCGCTCGGCGAGGTCGTCGGCCGTCTCGTCGCCGAGAGCCGCCCGCCTGCGCGAGGCGGCCGCGGTGTCGACGGCGAGCCCGATCTCGCCGGAGTGCCCGCCGGGGGCGGGCCGGGCGTGTCGACGGCCGGTGCCGGCGGGCCGGCGAGGGCCGGCGGCGGCGCCGGGCCGTGAGCCTCGAGCAGCTGTGGGCCGGCTGGCGGTCGGCCTACGTCGCCTCGATCGGCGACGGGGCGCCTGTGGGCGCAAGGGAGGCCGAGACCGGCGTCGAGACCGGCGAGGCGACCACCGCCGCCGGCGACGACCGGGCGCATTGCGTGTTCTGCCGCATCGCCGCCTCGAGCGACGACGAGGCGAACTACGTCGTCCGGCGCTGCGGCCGGGTGCTCGTCATGCTCAACGCCTACCCCTACGCCTCCGGCCACCTGATGGTGATGCCCGAGCGCCACGTCGGTGAGCTCGAGGCGCTCGAGGACGAGGAGGCGGCCGAGCTGTGGTCCTCGACCGAGCGAGCTGTGCGGGCGTTGAAGCGCGCCTACGCACCCGACGGGCTCAACCTCGGGCTCAACCTCGGGCGCGCCGCCGGGCGCGGGCATCCCGGCGCACCTGCACGTGCACGTCGTGCCGCGCTGGTTCGGCGACACCAACTTCATGACCACCGTCGCCTCGGTGCGTGTGCTGCCCGAAGCGATCTCCGACAGCTGGTCCAAGCTGCCGCGCCGCCTGGCCGGACTGACCCAGCACGGCATCGCCGAGGTTGCTCGGCCGCCCGGCCGATGGGCGACGCGTGCGCGAGAACGCCCGCCCCGCAGACACCAGGGCTATCCTCACTGCTAGGCCCCTCGGCGAGGCCGCGGCTGCGCCACCACGGGCGCAGCGACGAGGAGGACGATGATCGACGGGCTGCGCTCGAGGGCGCAGGAGCAGCACGGCGCCGAGCCGGTGCCGTCGCGACCCGGGCTGGGCCGCTGGCTCGCCCGTCACGGCGTCTCGGCCGACCTGATCACCGTCCTCGGCGTCGCGCTCTCGGCCGTGACCGCGGTGCTGATCGGCACCGGGCGCCTCTGGGCTGCGGTCGCCTTCCTCATCGTCGGGGGTCTGATGGACGCCCTCGACGGCGCCGTAGCCAAGGCCGCCGGGACGACCTCCCGCCGCGGCGCATTCTTCGACTCGGTCGCCGACCGCGTCGCTGACGCCCTCGTGTTCGGCGGCGTCGCGTGGTACCTCGCCGGACGGGCCGACCCGCGCCTCGCGCTGTTGCCCTTCGCCGTGCTCGGCGTGAGCGCCGTCGTCTCCTACGAGCGCGCCAAGGCCGAGTCCCTCGGCCTCACCGCTCGTGGCGGCCTGATGGAGCGGGCCGAGCGGCTCATCCTGCTCGGAGTCGGGCTCGGTTTCCACGTCATCCTCGTCCCCGTGCTGTGGCTGCTGCTCGGCCTCACCGCGTGCACCGCGGCGGGACGCTTCGTCAGGGTCTGGCGCCAGGCGGGCAGCCCGGCAACCTCGGTGTTGCAGCGGCCGAGCCGCACCTGGGGCCCGGCGCGGGTGCAGTCCCGCTGGCGGACCTGGCGGGAGACCGGGCGGATCGGGGACGGGGCGTTGAGCGCGGCTCGCTCCGGGTTGCGTGAGCGCCGCCCCGCCGGCGCGGTCGCCGCCAGCCGCAGGGCATCGCGGCTCGCGCGCCGTGCTCGACGTGGAGGGCGGCAGGGCGCGGCGCAGGGCGCAGGGACGGGCAGCGAGCACCCGTGCGTTCCGGCGCCGCTACGACGCCGAGGGCTGACGCCCGGCCACAGGCCGGCTCGGGTGCGATGAACGGCGCGACCGGAGCCGACGGCGCGCCCCGAGAGCCCGGTTCGGAGCCGCCGGTCGAGACCGCCGGCAACGTCGGGCCCGCCGCCCGCAGCGCCGGGCGGACCCGTGGCGCCTACCTCGCCTATCGCGGCGGGGCCGAGGCGCTTCGCGTCGTGCCGCGTGCCGTGGCCAGCGGCGCGGCCTGCGCCTGCGGCCTGCTCGCCGGCGCGCTGCAGCCCGCCCAGCGCGCCGTCGTGCGCGACAACCTGGCCCACGTGCTCGGCGAGCGCGGCTCGCGCGCCCAGCTCGACCGGCTCGTCTGGCGCGCCTATGCCGACTACGGGCGCTACTGGGCCGATGTCGCCCGCCTCGACGCCGGCGGGTCGCCGGGCACGCGTCACGGCTTCACCCTCGCCGGTGAGGAGCTGCTGCCGCGCCGCGCTGGCGGCCGGCAGCGGCGCCGTGCTGGCCTTGCCGCACCTCGGGTGCTGGGAGGTCGGCGGGCGCTGGATCGCCCGTGAGGGCTTCCCGCTCACGACCGTGGTCGAGCCGGTGAATCCGCCGGAGCTGTTCGAGTGGTTCGTCGCGGCGCGCGAGGCGATCGGGATCCGCGTGCTGCGCCTCGGGCCGGGTGCCGCCGCCGAGCTGCTCGCCACGCTGCGCCGCGGCGGTCCCGTCGCCCTGCTCGCCGACCGTGACCTCACCGGCGACGGCGTCGAGGTCCAGTTCTTCGGTGAGCGCACGACGTTGCCGGCCGGCCCGGCTGTGCTCGCGCTACGAACCGGCGCGCCGTTGCTGCCCTGCGCGGTGTTCCATCTGCGGGGCGGCGGGCACCGCGGCCTCATCCTGCCGGCGATCGACACCCACCGCGAGGGCCGCCTCGGGGCCGACGTCGCCCGCGTCATCCAGCTGCTCGCCGCCGACCTCGAGCGCCTGATTCGCCGCGCCCCCTCGCAGTGGCACGTCTTCCAGCCGCGCTGGGAGCCCGCGCCACCCGGCACGGCGCGTCCGGCTCGGCTGCGATCGCGAGCGGCCTCCGCAGCGCACGGCTCGGTCGCGAGCGGTGGCCCGGCCGGCGGCCACTAGGTGCGCATCGCCCTTGTCTGCCCGTACAGCCTGGCTGCCGCCGGAGGCGTGCAGCGTCAGGTGGTCGGCCTCGCCGGGGCGCTCGCCGCGGCGGGAGACGACGTCACGGTGCTCGCCCCGACCGGCTCCGGGCCACTGCGCCCGCTCGTGGCACGCGACGTCGGCGTGGTCTACGTCGGACGCAGCATCGCGGTGCCGGCCAACGGCTCCCGCGCGCCGGTCGCGCTCTCGCCGGGCACGGCGTTGCGGACGGTCGAGGCCTTGCGCCGGCTGCGGCCCGACGTCGTCCACGTCCACGAGCCGCTCGCGCCGGTAGTCGGGCTCGCCGCGGCGCTCGCCCACGTCGCGCCCACGGTGGGCACGTTCCACCGGGCCGGGGTGGGGATCGGCTACCGCGCCGCGGCACCGGTGGCGAGGCGCGTGGTCCGCCGCCTGGACGCCTGCACGGCGGTCTCCGAGCCTGCCGGCGACACCCTCGCCGCGGTGCTCGGCCGTGACCCCGGTTGCGATGTGGTGTGGAACGGGGTGGACCTCGACCGCTTCGCCCGCGCCCAGCCGTGGCCGGGAGAGCGCCAGAGCGTGCTGTTCGTCGGGCGGCACGAGCGTCGCAAGGGCCTCGACGTGCTGCTCGACGCGTTCACCGCGGTGCCGGGCGATGTGCGGCTCGTCGTCGTCGGGCAGGGTCCGCTCACACCCTCGCTCCGGCGGCGCTGCGCCGGCGACGGCCGTGTGGAATGGTGCGGCACGGTGCCCGAGGACGAGCTCGCTCGCCGGCTGGTCGCAGCGACGCTGTTCGTGGCCCCGTCGCTCGGCGGCGAGTCCTTCGGGCTCGTGCTGCTCGAGGCGATGGCAGCCGGCGCAGCGGTGATCGCCTCCAACTTGCCCGGTTACCGCGCCGCCGCGGGCGACGCGGCCTACTTCGTGCCGCCCGGCAACCCGTGGGCCCTCGCCCGGGCGATCGTCGACCTGCTCGAGCACGACGATCGCCGCCAGGCGTTGGTCGAGGCCGGCCGCCTGCGCGTCCTCGAGCGCTCCTTCCGACGGCTCGCCTCCTGGTATCAGGCCCGCTACCGCACACTCAGCCGTCCGGCACGCACGAGCTGAGCCGCCGCCGATCGCGGCGCGGCCGCCCCCGCCGGCGCCTGCCGCCTCCCGACCTAGAATTCACACGTGTCCACTCCACCGTCGACGCGCGCGCCGGCGCAACGCCCCTCGATCACCGGCTTCTCGGCGCGCCCCGGCGCGTCGCCCGCTATCCCCGGCCCCCCCGCCCGAGGTCGTCCCGCGCCGCTCGCACGCCGGGGTGCCGGCGCTGGCCGCCGTGCCCGCGGTGCAGCGGGCGCGAGCCGCCGCCGGGCTCGCCGCGCTGGCGCTGCCGGCCGTCGCCGGCGCCGTGCTGCTCGGGCTCGGCGTCCTCGCCGCAGGGATCACGTTGCTCGTCCTCGGCCTGCTGCTCGTCGTGACGAGCGCGGTGATCGGCGCTCCGGCGAGGCTCGCGAGCAGCGTCGGCGGGCGTCTGGCGGAGCCGAGCCGGGACGAGCGACTCCTCAACCTCGCCGAGGGCTTGTGCGTCGCCGCCGGCCTGGAGCTCCCCGAGGTACGGGTGCTGGACGACGACGCCGCCAACGCCTTGTTGCTCGCCACCTCGCGCCGCCGGGCGGTACTGGTCGTCACCGAAGGGTTGCTCAAGCTGCTCGAGCGCGTCGAGCTCGAGGGCGTGCTCGCCCACGAGCTCGCTCACCTGCGCCGTGGCGACGCCGCCGTGGCCGCGCTGGCGACGCGGGGCGTGGCGCGCTCGGCCCGTTGACACCTGCTGCGTCCACCGCAGTCCTGCGTCTCGCCGGCCTGGAGCGCGAGGCCCGCTGCCGACCTGGCGGCGGCGTCGCTGACCCGCTATCCGCCGGGCCTCGCCGCTGCGCTGGACAAGCTGGAGGGCGTGCCGACGCGTCCGGCCGGCCTCGATCCCGTCACCGCACGCTTGACCGCCCCGTTGTGGTGCGCCCCGCTCAGTGAGGGCGTTCCCCGGCGCGCCCTTCCCGGCGCCCTCTCGCTCGGCGAGCGGGCCGCGATGCTGAACGAGCTGTAGGAGGCTGAACGGTGTCAGGTCACTCGAAGTGGGCGACGACCAAGCACCAGAAGGGCGCCAAGGACAAGGCGCGGGGCAAGCTCTTCGCCAAGCTGATCCGCCAGGTCGAGGTGGCCGCACGGGAGGGCGGCGGTGACCTGACCGCCAACGCGACGCTGCGCACGATGTTCCAGAAGGCCCGCGACGCGTCGGTCCCCCTCGACACGATCGAGCGCGCGATCAAGCGCGGGACGGGCGAGCTCGAGGGCGTGCGCTACGAGGCGGTCACCTACGAGGGGTACGCCCCGGCGGCGTGGCGGTCATCGTCGAGTGCCTCACCGACAACCGCAACCGGACCGGGTGCCGAGGTGCGCACGATCTTCTCGCGCAACGGCGGCTCGATGGCCGAGCCCGGGCGCGGTCTCGTGGCAGTTCGAGCGCAAGGGCGTCGTCACGTCCCCGCAGCGGTCCCCGAGGACGACCTGATGGCGATCGTGCTCGACGCCGGCGCGGAGGACGTGCGCGACGAGGGCGAGAGCTGGATGGTCGTCTGCGCCGCCCTCGGCGCTCGACGCCGTGCGCGAAGCGCTCGAGGAGGCGGGGATGCCCATCGCAGCTCGGCCGAGCTGCAGATGCTGCCGACGACGACGGTCGAGGTCGACGACGAGTCAGACGCGCACGAAGGTCCTGCGCCTCCTCGAGCTGCTCGAGGACCACGACGACGTCAGAACGTCTACTCCAACTTCGACATCCCCGACGCGATCCTGGAGCGCGTCGAGGCCTGACCGCGCCGACCGCCGGCGCCTGCACGTCCACCTGGGCTGGCCGGCCGCTGGCGTACCATCGAACACGTGTTTGTCCTCGGCATCGACCCCGGCCTGTCGCGTTGCGGCTACGGCGGCGTCGAGCGGCGCGGCAGCACGACGCGCGCCGTCGCCGCCGGCGTGGTCACGACCGAGCCGGCGATGCCGCTCCCGCAGCGCCTGGCGACGCTGCGCGGCGGAGCTGCGCGAGCTCGTCGCGCGAGCTCGCCCCCGACGTCGTCGTCGTCGAGCGCGTGTTCTTCCAGACCAACGCCCGGACGGCGATGTCGGTCGGCCAGGCGAGCGGCGTGGCCCTGCTCACCGCGGCCGAGGCCGGGTGCCGGGTCGTCGAGTACACCTCGAACGAGGTGAAGCTGGCGGTCGCCGGGCTACGGGTGGCGCGACGCAAGGAGCAGGTGCAGAAGATGGTCGCGGCGCTCCTTGCGCTGCCCGAGCTGCCCCGGCCCCCGATGCGGCGGACGCCCTGGCCCTCGCGCTGTGCCACCTCGCCGTGGCGCGGCCGCGACGCTCTCAGCCGTGAGGCAGGCCGTTGATCGGGTCGCTGCGCGGCCGGCTCGACGAGCGGCTCGCGCTCGCCGGCGGGGCGAGCGAGATCCTCCTCGACGTCGGCGGCGTCGGCTACCGGCTGCTCGTGGGCTCGCGGACCGCCGTGGCGGCTGCCCGGGCGGGGCGCGGAAGTGGCGCTGCGCGTGCACACCCACGTCCGGGAGAGCGCGATCACCCTGTACGGGTTCGGCGACAGCGAGGAGCTGCGCTGCTTCGAGCTGCTGCTCGGAGCGCACGGCGTCGGGCCGGCGCTCGCGCTCGCCGTGCTCGGCACCCTCGAGCCCGAGCAGCTCGCCCGCGCCGTGGTCGCCGGCGACGTGGACGCGCTCAGCCGAGTCCCGGGCGTCGGGCAGGAAGACCGCGGCCGCGCCTGGTCGTCGATCTCACCCCCCGGTTCGAGGGCCTCGCCGGGGCCGCCGTCGGGCACGGCGCCGCCGCAGGCGTCCGCGATGGCGACGGATGCTCGCGGGCGCGTCGGCGAGGCGCTGGCCGGCCTCGGCTACGCGCCCGACGAGGTGCGCGGCGCGCTCGAGCGGATCCCCGAGCGAGGGCGGCGTCGAGGAGCTGTTGCGTGCCGCGCTGGCCACGCTCGCCCCGGCGGCGCTGCGATGAACGCGCCGGCCGGGTCGAGGCCCCCGGTGAGCCCGCGTCGCGAGATCCTCGCCGGTGGGGGCGAGAACCGTCCCGCAGGACGCGCCGCTCGTGGACGGCGACGACCTCGACCCCGAGCGGCCCCGCCCGATCGACCCCGCCGCCGTTCCCGCCGACGAGGACGTCGAGGCCGGCCTGCGGCCCCGCCGCCTGGCCGAGTTCGTCGGCCAGCGCGACCTGAAGGAGCACCTGACGATCGTGCTCGAGGCGGCCCGGCGGCGCGGCCAGCCGGTCGACCACCTGCTCTTCGCCGGACCGCCCGGGCTCGGCAAGACGACCCTCGCCGGGATCGTCGCCGCCGAGATGGGCGCCGGGCTGCGGGTGACCTCCGGCCCGGCGCTGGTGCGCGGCCGGCGACCTCGCCGCGATCCTGACCGGCCTGCAGCCGGGCGACGTGCTCTTCATCGACGAGATCCACCGCCTGAGCCGGGCGGTCGAGGAGATCCTCTACCCGGCGATGGAGGACTTCGCAGCTCGACATCGTGATCGGCAAGGGCCCGACGGCGCGGTCGGTCCGCCTCGGGCTGCCGCGCTTCACCCTCGTCGGCGCGACGACGCGCACCGGGCTCGTCACCGGCCCGCTGCGCGACCGCTTCGGCTTCGTCGCCCGCCTCGAGCACTACGAGGCGCGACGAGCTCGAGGCGATCGTCGTCGCGCGGCGCCCGGCTGCTCGGCGTCGCGACCACGCCCGACGGGGCGCGGGAGATCGCCGCTCGGCCGGGGCACGCCGCGGCTCGCGATCCGGCTGCTCGACGGGTGCGCGACTTCGTCGAGGTGCGCGCCGACGGGAAGATCACCCGCGAGGCGGCCGAGGAGGGGTGCGCCATCTTCGGCGTCGACGAGCTCGGCCTCGACCGCCTCGACCGGCGCCTGCTGGAGGTGCTCTGCGTGCGCTTCGCCGGGCGGCCCGTCGGGCTCGGCACGTTGTCGATCAGCTTGGGCGAGGAGCCCGAGACGCTCGAGGACGTCTACGAGCCCTACCTCGTGCGCCGCGGCCTGCTGCAGCGCACCCCGCGTGGCCGCATCCCCGGGCCCGGGGCATGGACGCACCTCGGGCTGCCCGAGCCGCAATCCGGTCCGCAGGTCTCGGACCGGCCGTCGGGGGGGCTCACACCGCCGCTGCCCGGCTTTGGCGAGATCGGGGCCTGAACCTTCGACGGCGGTGAGTCCAGGCGCGCGGCCCGTCGGCAGCGACCGCCGCAGCAAATCCGAGCGCCACGAGCAGGACCAACGGGTGTGAGATGGCATCGCCGCCATTGCCGACCAGGCATCGGGCACTAGGATGCTTCGCGCTCCATTCCCCAGCGGACGGACGTTCCATGCTTGCTCACCTCGCCATCAGCACTGCTCTGCTCCACGCCACCCTCGTCGCAGCGAAGGCAGCCACGACGACCACGGCGGCCAAGAAGTCGAGCGGAAGCAGCACGATCATCCTCTTCCTCGTCGTCATTCTCGGCGCCGGGTACTTCCTCTACATGCGGCCACGCAGCCGCGCCCGCCTCGCCCAGACCCAGCAGGCCAACCAGCGCCAGCTCGAGGTCGGCGACGAGGTGGCCACGACCGCGGGCATCGTCGGGCGCGTGCGGCGCATCCACGACGACCGCGTCGAGCTCGAGATCGCCCCGGGCATGGTCATCCAGGTGCTGCGCCAGAACGTCGGACGGCCGCTCGCCACGAACGCGCCGCTGTCCGAGCCGGGCGCTGACGACGGCAATCGCGACCACTGGGACGAGGACACGAGCACGCTGCTCGCCCCCGGCGGCTTGCGCGACGACACGCTCGACGAGCACGACGACGACTCGGGTGCCCCCGACGGCGCCGAGCCCGACGCGCTGCCGAGCTACGGCGGACCCGCAGGCGCCAGGACCTCGGCCGCGTCGCCCTCGGCACGCAGCGCCTCGGCCTCGGCCTCGGCCGCAGGCTCCCGGGCGGCGCGCTCGCGACGCCGTCCTTCGACGAGCGCGCCCGGCGATCGTCCCGCGGGCTGGTCGCGCACGAGCGACGAGGCGGCCTCTTCGGGCGACGACGACCGGCCGGCCGGCTCACCCGCCGCGGGGAGCGGCAACTAGATGCGTCGCAGCCTGCTGACGAGCGTCGTCGCGACCTCGGTCGTGTGCTTCGCCGTCCTGGCGATCGCCCTCGGGCTCGGCTGGTCCCCCAAGCTCGGCCTGGACCTCGAGGGCGGCCTGTCGGTCATCTACACGCCGGCGCAGCACGTCTCCAACGACAAGTTGCAGACCGCGGCGACGATCATGACCGACCGCGCCAACGGTCTCGGCGTCTCGGGCGCGAGCGTGGTCACCCAGGGTGACCAGATCGACGTCGAGATCCCGGGGATCAAGAACGCCCAGCAGGCGCTCGACCAGCTCGGCCAGACGGCTCAGCTCTACTTCCGCCCGGTGCTGTGCGGCGCGCCGGCGTACACCCCGCCGGCCACGCCCAAGGGCAAGGCGGCAAAGGCCGTGCCCTACACCCAGCCGCCCGCCTGCCCGAGCCAGTACACGTACAGCTCGGGCTACTGGCAGAACGGCACGAACGGCAACGGCGGGCTGGTCCTCGGGCAGTACGCCGAGTACCCGCCACTTGCGAGCTACACGAGCACGCCGCAGACGGTCGACGCGAGCAACCCCAACCAGCGCGTCATCCTGAACGCCGGCACCTACGGCTACGCGCCGCGCTACGTGCTCGGTCCGGTGCTGTTCACCGGGACGGTGATCAAGAACGCGTACGCGGGGCTCACCCAGACCGGGCAGTGGATCGTCGAGTTCAACCTCACGGGCTCGGGCAGCACGAAGTGGAACGCTATGGCGTCCAAGTACTACCACGAGCTCGTCGCCAACGACCTCGACGGCACGATCGTCTCCGCGCCCTCGATCGACTCGCAGAACTTCAACGGGTCCGGTCAGATCAGCGGCAACTTCACCCAATCGAGCGCCAACGCCCTCGCGCTCGACCTCAACTACGGCGCTCTCCCCGTGCAGCTGAAGCGGCTCTCGACCGAGACGGTGTCGCCGACGCTCGGCAAGTCCTCGCTCGAAGCAGGCATCCTCGCCGGGCTGCTCGGCCTGCTGCTCGTGATGGCCTACACGATCTTCTACTACCGGGCGCTCGGCATCGTCGTCGTCGTCGGCCTGATCACGACCGCGGCGTTCCTGTTCGGGTTCATCTCGATCCTCGGGGCGAGCTCGCTCGGGTTGCGCCTCAACCTCGCCGGTGTCACGGGATTGATCGTCTCGGTCGGCATCACCGTCGACTCCTACATCGTCTACTTCGAGCGGTTGAAGGACGAGATCCGCGCCGGGCACTCCATCCGCTCCTCGGTGGACAAGAGCTTCCGCAGCGCCTACCGCACGATCCTCTCCGCGGACGCCGTCTCGTTCATCGCCGCCCTCGTGCTGTGGCTGCTGTCGGTCGGCGACGTGCGCGGCTTCGCCTTCATGCTCGGGCTGTCCACCCTCGTCGACGTGGCGACGTCGTACTTCTTCACCCGCCCCTTCGTCATCCTGCTCGGCCGGAACCGCATCGTCACCGACGCCCGCTGGCTCGGGATGGCCCGCGGGCTGGCTTCGCCGGCCGGGGGAGGTAGCGGGGGAGCGGGGCGCGGATCGACCAGCGCGGGAGCAGGAGCGACGGCATGAGCCCGGATCGGATCAGGCCCGGATCGGCCCGCTCGAGGCGCGAGCCGCCTCCCGTCGAGGCCGGCGACGACGTGGTCGACGACGGCGAGGGCCTTCAGCGCGACGAGATCGCCGAGACCCCGATCGCGGTCCCCCTGGCGCTCCCCGACAGCGTCGACCCGATGATCGGCGGCCAGGAGGACGAGCAGTTCGTCGGCCCGCAGCCCGGCGACGAGCCGTTGCGCCCGGACGAGTTCGTCAACCTCGAGGCAGCCGAGGAGGTCCTCGGGCACGAGGCGGTCGAGGCCTACCGGCGCGGCGACCGGCGGCCTGCTCCCGAGCAGATCGACGAGGTGGACGAGGAGCTGCTCGAGCTCGACCTCGCGCCGAGCGGTCCCGCGGTAACGCCGGGCAAGCGCCACGAGAGCTTCTTCTCCAAGCTGTACCACGGGCGGACGCGTTTCGACTTCGTTCGCCATCGCCGATGGTGGTTCACGATCTCGCTCGTGGTGATCTGTGCCGGCGCGATCTCCCTCGGGCTGCGCGGCCTCAACCTCGGCATCGACTTCGCCGGCGGCACCTCGTGGCAGGTACGCACCGCCACCGCCAAGCAGAGCGGGACGGCACTGATCAACGACGCGTGGAGCGCCCTCGACCCGCTCGGCCTCGGCGGCTCGACCATCACCATCCTCGGCTCCAACCGCAGCACCCAGACCCTCGAGGTCCAGGCCAAGCTCGCCAAGGGCTCGAGCCAGTCGCTGTCGGAGATCCGCCAGGTCTCCGACACCCTGGCATCGGTCGTCGACACCAACCCGAGCGCGGTCAGCGTCACCCAGGTCGGGCCGTCGTGGGGCTCCTCGGTGACCGACAAGGCGATCGAGGCGCTGATCGTCTTCTTCATCCTCATCTCGCTGTACATCTCGATCTTCTTCGAGTGGCGGATGGCGCTCGCCGCGGTGATCGCCGTCATCCACGACGTCCTCGTCGTGGTCGGGATCTACTCCCTCACCGGCTTCCAGGTGACGCCCGACACGGTGGTGGCCATCCTCACCATCCTCGGGTACTCGCTCTACGACACGATCGTCGTGTTCGACCGCATCCGCGACAACGTCAATTCGACGGCGATCGGCGGCAGCGGCCGGATCAGCATCTCCGACATCATCAACCTGTCGATGAACCAGACCCTGGCCCGGTCGATCAACACCTCGCTCGTGGCCATCCTGCCGATCTTCGCGGTGCTCATCCTCGGCGCCGACGTGCTCGGCGCAACGACCCTGCAGTACTTCGGCTGGGCGCTCTTGATCGGCCTCGTGTCGGGGGCCTACAGCTCGATCTTCATCGCGTCGCCGCTCGTCGCGATGATGAAGGAGCGCCAGCAGCGCTGGCGCAACGTCCGCCTGCAGCTCGCCAAGCGCGGCGGCGACCAGCCGATGCTGCTCTCACCCGAAGCCGTCGCGGCGGGCGTCTTCGGTGCCGACGGGGCGCTCGCCACGACGCGGCGCGAGCGTCGCGCCGCGGGCGGGTCCGGCGGCTCCTCGGGCCGTGGTTCGAGCGCGGGCTCGCCGCGTCGCTCCGGTGGGGGCGGCGGGGGCAGCTCCGGTGGGCGGATCACGCCCGGGAGCGGCGGGGGTCGGGCCCCGGCTGCCGGCGCCGCCGGCGTGGCCGGAGCGGCTGTCGTCGACGAGCCCGATCTCACCGCGGGTCGCGTCCCGGCCGGGAGCGGCAGCGTGCGCAACGGCGCGGCCCGCAGTGCCGGCACCCCGACGGGTCGCCCGCCGGCGCGCCGTGCTCGCAAGGGCAGGCAGCGCTGATCGACCTGCACGCCGCACGGGCCGAGCCGGAGCGTGTGCGCGCCGCGCTGGCCCGCAAGGGCGCCGATGCCGCGGAGCTGTTCGACGAGCTGCTCGCCGCCGACGCGGCATGGCGAGCCGCGACGCAGCAGCGCGACGAGCTGCGAGCCAGGTCGCGCCCCAAGGGCAAGCCGAGCCCCGAGGAGCTCGCCGCCCTCGGCGCGCTGAAGCAGCAGCTGCAGCTGGCCGAGGAGGAGCTCGACGCGCTCGAGGCGAGGCGCGACGCGCTGTGGGCGGTCGTGCCCAACCCGCCGGCCGACGACGTCCCCGACGGCGCCAGTGAGGAGGACTCCGTCGAGATCCTCCGCTGGGGCGAACCGTTCCGGCCGGAATTCCCGGTTCGTGACCACCTCGAGCTGAGCGGCTTCGACGCCGAGCGCGGCGCACGGCTGTCGGGCTCGCGCTTCGTCTACCGCATCGGGCCGGCGGCCCTCGTCGAGCTGGCGCTGTACCGCTACGCCCTCGACGCGCTCGTCGCCCGCGGCTTCGTCCCGGTGCTGCCGCCAGTGCTCGTGCGCGAGAAGGCGATGTTCGGCACGGGCTTCCTGCCGAACGAGGAGTCCAACCTCTACAAGGTCGAGCCCGACGGGCTGTACCTGACGGGGACCTCGGAGGTCGCCCTTGCCGGGTTGCACCTGGAGGAGCTGCTCGAGCCTGGCGTGCTCCCGCTGCACTACGCCGGTTACTCGACGTGCTTTCGCCGCGAGGCGGGCGCTGCGGGCCGGGACACGCGGGGGATCCTGCGCCTGCACCAGTTCGACAAGGTCGAGATGTTCGCCTTCGTCGAGCCCGAGGAGTCGGCCGCCGAGCACGAGCGGCTGCTCGCGATCGAGGAAGAGCTGGTGCGCGGGCTCGGCCTGGCCTACCGGGTGGTCAACGTCGCTGCGGGCGACCTCGGCGCGCCGGCCGCGAAGAAGTACGACATCGAGGCCTGGCTGCCGAGCGAGGGTCGCTACCGCGAGATCACCTCGTGCTCGAACACCACCGACTACCAGGCTCGCCGGCTCGAGGTGCGCTACCGGGACGAGACCGGGCGCCCCCGCACGCCGCACACGCTGAACGGCACGGCGATGACGGCGCGCTTCCTCATCGCGCTGCTCGAGAGCAACCAGCAGCCGGACGGCTCGGTGGTGGTCCCGGAGGTGCTGCACCCCTACGGGGCGCCGAAGCTGCTCGGGTGAGCGCTCGGCCGGGGCGTGCGGCCTCACGGCGGCAGGTTCCGGGCCTCATGGCAACACCTGCCGCTCGAGGACCGCGGCGGCGACGTCGTGGATGTTGGTCCGATGGCTCCTCGCGTACTGGCGGAGCCGCTCGAAGGCCTCGTCGGCGCCGATCACGCGACTCGCCGAGATGAAGCCCTTGGCCTGCTCGATGATGATCCGTCGCTCCAACGCCACCTCGAGCTGCTCGTTGGTCCGGCGCAGCTCGCGCTCGACGGACGCTCTCGCCTCGCCGAAGGAGAGGGCCGCCCCGACGGACTCGACGAAGGCCGCGGCGACCGCGAGGTGGCTCTCGTCGTAGCGGGGACTTCCGGGCTCGGCGTGCAGCAGCAGGTTGCCGAAGTTGCGCTCGCCGGCGACGATGGGCACGACCATCGCCGGAGCCGCCGACGTCCGGCCGTCCTCGGTGGGCGGGGCAGCGACGTCATCGAGGATCATCGGCCGCTTGCTGGTCATCGCCCACGCGAGGGGGCTCCCCGGGGAGCAGCGACGCCGGCCGACGTGCGACTCCCAGGCTCCGATGCCGGCCATGACGACGACACCTCCCGGGTCCTCGCCGGCGGTCAGGACCGCGGCGGAGGTGGCGCCGACGAGGGTGCACGCGCGGGTGGCGACGGTCGTCAGCACCTCGCGTTGGCCGCTCCCGCTCAGCAGGAGGAGCGCGACGTCGTAGCTCGCCGCCGACGGCTGCTCGAGACGAACGCGGTGGGTGGCGTCCCGGAAGACGACGGTGCTCCGTAGCTCGCCCCCTGGGATCGTGAAGGTGGCAGAGGCAATCTCGGCGAGAAGGGCCGTGCCGTCGGGGCGCAGCATCGTGGCGACGAAGCGCACCCGACCGACACGTCGGCGCTCCGCCAACGCTGCGCTCCAGCGCCGGTCATCCGGGTCGCTCAGGCCCACCCGGCCGCGGGCGCGCAGGTCGAACGGCGATGCGCCGAGGATCGAGCAGGCTGCGCGGTTGGAGTAGAGGATGCGGCCGTCCGGGATCGTGTACATCACGCCGTCGAGCGCGTTCTCGACCACGTCCCGCCAGGCACGCTCGCCGGGCATCGGCAGTGGCGGCTCAGGCATCTGCGGCGGCGGGTCGAGGGGGGCAGTCATCAACGTCCGGTCCTGGGGGCGGGTGGCTCGGAACCGGCAACGGCATCGCCGGGTCGAGCGGCGTTGCTGCCGGCATACCCTAGCTGGGCGCGGATAAGCCCGACCGGCGGTCGACCCCGCATGTCGGCGTGCGCCGAGCGTGGATCGTCCCTCACTGGCGGCGGGTGCCCGGCGATCCGGCCGGCGAGGCGGCGAAGTGGTCGAGCGGGCCGCTGCCCCGCCCGAGCACGAGGGTGCTGCTGCGCACGATCAGGTCGACGACGAAGACGCGGGCGCGCCGCACTGCCTCGACCGGCGGGAAGCCGAGGGCCATGTTGGCGGCGACGGCTGCCGAGAACGTGCAGCCCGAACCATGCACATTGCGTGTCGTGATCATCGGGACTCCGAGCTCGAGCAGCTCGCCGTCGCCGGCCACGACGTCGACGGCCCGCGGCCCGGCGAGGTGGCCGCCCTTCACGACGACGACCTGCGGCCCGAGGTCGCGAAGCGCTCGTGCGGCGTCGCGCAGGTCCGAGACGAAGCGCAGCCGGCCGGGCTCGACGCCGAGCAGCGCCTCGGCCTCGCGCAGATTGGGGGTGAGCACCGTGGAATGGGGCAGCAGGCGGCGATAGGCGCCCGACGCGTCGCCCCGGAACAGCGGCGCGCCCGAGTGCGAGGCCATCACCGGGTCGACGACGAGGGGAGGCAGGCGGCCGGCCGCGGCGCGATCGACGAGGTGCTCGACGAGCTCGCGCGTGGCGAGCATGCCGGTCTTGGCGACGGCGACGGGGAAGTCACCGAGCACGGCGTCGAGCTGCGCCTCGAGCAGGCCGGGGTCGACGGGGACAGCGGCGCGCACGGTCTCGGTGTCCTGGGCGGTGATCGCGGTCAGCGCGAGCGTGCCGTACACGCCGTGCGCGGCGAAGGTCTTCAGGTCGGCGGCGACCCCCGCGCCGCCTCCGGAGTCGGAGCCCGCCACGGTCAGCGCCACCGGCGGGTTGCGGGCGGCGCCCGGCGCGGACGTCACCTGGGCCTCCGGCCGGAAGCGCCGGCGGAGCGACCCGCCGCGTCGAGCACGAGCGCGACCGTAGCAGCGTGTAAACTCTGTGTTTCCGGGCCAGTGTTGTCCCGGGTGCGGCCGGCCTTCCCGCGCAACGCCACGCGGGGCCCGCCAAGCGCAGCGTGGCGCGCGGGCGAGGCACCGGCAGCGGTCCTGATCGTTGCCCTCGACGCGCCGCGCCGGGGGCGGGCACCCGAGGCGAGGACGATGGCGAGCACGACGGCGAACCGGCGGGGTGGCGCGCGCCCCGGGCGCGGCCTGTACGACCCGGCATTCGAGCACGACGCCTGCGGTGTCGGGCTTCGTCGCCCGGCTCTCGGGCGGCCCGACCCACGAGGTGGTCGACCTCGGCCTGCGCGCCCTCGAGAACCTGCGCCACCGTGGCGCGTTCGGCGCCGACCCCGAGACCGGCGACGGCGCGGGCATCCTCGTCCAGCTGCCGCACGAGCTGTACCGGGCGGTCGCGCCGGTCGGAGCTGCCCGAGGCCGGCGCGTACGCAACGGGGATCGCCTTCCTGCCTGGAGACGCCGAGGACGCCGACCTCGTCAAGGCCGCCTTCGGCGCGATCGCCGCCGAGGAGGGCCTCGCTGTGCTCGGCTGGCGCGAGGTCCCGGTCGACGCTCGAGCACGCGCGGGAGGCCGCCCGCTCGGTCGCGCCGAGCTTCTCGCCAGGTGTTCCTCGCCGCCGACGCCTCCGGGCCACGTGCCGGCGCCTCCGGGGAGGTTCTCGAGCGCCTCGCCTTCGTCCTGCGCAAGCGCGCCGAGCATGCCCTGGCGGATCTGTACTTCGCGTCGCTTTCGACGCGAACGATCGTCTACAAGGGCATGCTCTCCTCCGAGCAGCTGCGCCGCTTCTTCCCCGAGCTGTCCGACGAGCGCATGGCGAGCTCGCTCGCCCTCGTGCACTCGCGCTTCTCGACCAACACCTTTCCGTCCTGGCCGCTCGCCCATCCCTACCGGCTGCTGGCGCACAACGGCGAGATCAACACCCTGGCAGGCAACCGCAACTGGATGCACGCACGGGAGTCGCTGCTTGAAGAGCGACCTGATCCCCGGCGAGCTGTCGCGCATCTTCCCGGTGGTCACCCCCGGCGCCAGCGACTCGGCATCCTTCGACGAGACCCTCGAGCTGCTGCACCTCGGCGGCAGGGAGATCGCCCACGCGGTCTTGATGATGATCCCGGAGGCCTGGGAGGGCAACGGCGAGCTCGACGAGGCACGCCGCGCCTTCTACCGCTACCACGGCTGTCTGATGGAGCCCTGGGACGGGCCAGCCGTCGTCGCCTTCACCGACGGCACGCGCATCGGCGCCGTGCTCGACCGCAACGGGCTGCGCCCCGGTCGCTACTGGGTCACTGCCGACGGCCTGGTCGTGCTCGCCTCCGAGGTCGGCGTGCTCGATCTCGAGCCGAGCCGCATCGTGCGCAAGGGTCGCCTGCAGCCGGGCCGGATGTTCCTCGTCGACACCGCGGCGGGGCGCATCGTCGAGGACGACGAGCTGAAGGCGCGACTCGCCGCCGAGCACCCCTACCAGGACTGGCTGAAAGCGCTCGTCGGCATCGACGAGCTGCCTCCGCGGCGCATGCTCACCCCCCAGCATGCCTCGGTCGTGCGCCACCAGCGCCTGTTCGGCGTCACCGCCGAGGAGCTGCGCCTGATCGTGGCGCCGATGGCGCGCACGGGCGCCGAACCGCTCGGCTCGATGGGCTCGGACACACCGATCGCCGTCCTCTCGGAGCGTCCGCGCCTCTTGTTCGACTACTTCTCGCAGCTCTTCGCCCAGGTCACCAACCCGCCGCTCGACGCCATCCGGGAGGAGCTCGTCACCTCGCTGGCCACCTCGATCGGGCCCGAGCGCAACCTGCTCGAGCCCGGGCCCGAGTCGTGCCGGCAGATCTCCCTGCACTTCCCGGTGATCGACAACGACGAGCTGGCCAAGCTGGTCTACGTCAACGAGCACGGTGAGACGCCCGGCTTCAAGGCGTTCACCATCGACGGGCTGTTCGAGGTCGGCGGCGGTGGCGCGGCGCTCGAGCGGGCGCTTCAGGAGGTGTGCGACAAGGTGACGGCAGCGATCGAGCAGGGCGCCGCCAACATCATCGTGCTCTCCGACCGGAACTCGAGCGCGCGAGCTGGCCCCGATCCCGTCGCTCCTGCTCACCTCGGCGGTGCACCACCACCTCGTGCGCGAGCGCGCGCGGACGCGCACGGGGCTCGTCGTCGAGACGGGCGAGGCGCGCGAGGTGCACCACTTCGCGCTGCTCGTCGGCTACGGCGCCGCGGCGGTCAACCCGTACCTCGCGCTCGAGTCCGTCGCCGACATGGTGCGCGCCGGCGAGCTGGCCGGCCTGAGCGAGCGCAAGGCGGCCCGCAACTACGTGAAGGCAGCAGGCAAGGGCGTGCTCAAGGTGATGTCGAAGATGGGCATCTCGACGATCGCCTCCTACACCGGCGCGCAGGTCTTCGAGGCGGTCGGGCTCGACGAGGACGTGATCGAGCGCTACTTCGCCGGAACCACGAGCCGTCTCGGGGGCGCGGGGCTCGACGTGCTCGCCGGGGAGGTGGCACGCCGCCACGCCCTGGCCTGGGAGGAGCGCGCCGGCGAGCTGGCCCATCGCGAGATCGAGGTCGGCGGCGAGTACCAGTGGCGGCGCGAGGGCGAGCATCACCTGTTCAACCCGACGCACGGTGTTCAAGCTGCAGCACGCCACGCGGGCGCGCCGCTACGACATCTTCAAGGAGTACACCCGCCTCGTCGACGACCAGACCGAGCGGCTGGCGACCTTGCGCGGCTTGCTCCGACTGCGCAGCGCTCCGGGCGGTCCGCACCGCGAGGGCGCGCCCGTCGCCGCCGAGGGCGGGCCGTCTCCGGCGGTTGTGCCCGTGCGACTCGAGGAGGTCGAGCCGGCGAGCGAGATCGTGAAGCGCTTCGCCACCGGGGCGATGTCCTATGGCTCGATCTCGGCCGAGGCGCACGAGACCCTCGCCGTGGCGATGAACCGCCTCGGCGGCAAGTCGAACACCGGCGAGGGCGGCGAGGACCCGGCTCGCTTCGTCCCCGACCCCAACGGCGACTCGCGCCGTAGCGCGGTCAAGCAGGTCGCCTCCGGGCGCTTCGGGGTGACGAGCAACTACCTCGTCAACGCCGACGACCTGCAGATCAAGATGGCCCAGGGCGCCAAGCCGGGCGAGGGCGGCCAGCTGCCGGGGCACAAGGTGTACCCCTGGATCGCAGCGACGCGCTACTCCACGCCCGGCGTCGGGCCTGATCTCCCCGCCGCCGCACCACGACATCTACTCGATCGAGGATCTCGCCCAGCTCATCCACGACCTGAAGAACGCCAATCCGGCGGCGCGCATCCACGTCAAGCTGGTCGCCGAGGTCGGCGTCGGCACGGTCGCCGCCGGCGTCGCCAAGGCGCACGCCGATGTCGTGCTCATCTCCGGCCACGACGGGGGCACCGGCGCCGCCCCGCTCACCTCGCTCAAGCACGCCGGCGCTCCCTGGGAGCTGGGCCTCGCCGAGACCCAGCAGACCCTGATGCGCAACGGGCTGCGCGACCGGATCGTCGTGCAGGTCGACGGCCAGCTCAAGACCGGGCGTGACGTCGTCATCGCCGCGCTGCTCGGCGCCGAGGAGTTCGGCTTCGCCACCGCCCCCCTCGTCGTCTCCGGCTGCGTCATGATGCGCGTCTGCCACCTCGACACCTGCCCGGTCGGCATCGCCACCCAGAACCCGGAGCTGCGCAAGCGCTTCACCGGCCGTCCCGAGTTCGTCGAGGCGTTCTTCGAGTTCCTCGCCGAGGAGGTGCGCGAGCACCTCGCCTCGCTCGGGTTGCGCAGCCTCGAGGAGGCCGTCGGGCGCGTCGACCTGCTCGACGTCGCACCGGCGCTCGAGCATTGGAAGGCGTCGGGACTGGACCTCTCGCCGTTGCTGGCCGAGGTGGGCTCCCAGCACGGCAGCTGCGAGCGCCATCGCGTGCGCCCCCAGGACCACGGCCTGGACAAGGCGCTCGACAACGAGCTGATCAGCCTTGCCGAGCCGGCCCTCGAGCGCGGCGAGCCGGTCGCGCATCGACCTGCCGGTGCACAACGTCAACCGCACGGTGGGCACGATGCTCGGCTACGAGGTGACCCGCCGCTACGGGGCGGAGGGCCTGCCCGACGGGACGATCCGCGCCGTGCTCTCCGGCTCGGCGGGGCAGAGCTTCGGCGCCTTCCTGCCGCGGGGGTGGAGCTCGACCTGATCGGCGACGCCAACGACTACCTCGGCAAGGGCCTCTCCGGCGGACGGCTCGTCGTGCGGCCCCCGGCGGAGGCGGGCTTTGCCGCCGAGGAGAGCGTGATCGCCGGCAACGTCTGCTGCTACGGGGCGACCGCCGGTGAGGCGTTCATCTCCGGCCTCGTCGGGGAGCGCTTCTGCGTGCGCAACTCCGGGGCCACCGCCGTCGTCGAGGGCGTCGGGGACCACGGCTGCGAGTACATGACCGGCGGCAGGGTGATCGTGCTCGGCCCGACGGGGCGCAACTTCGCCGCGGGGATGAGCGGCGGCATCGCCTACGTCCACGACCCGGCTGGCCGGCTGCCCGGCCGGCTGAACGGCGAGCTGGTCGCTCTCGAGCCGCTCGAGGAGGCGGACGTCGCGTTCCTGCACGAGACGATCGGGCGACATGCCGAGCTGACCGGGAGCACGGTCGCGGCGGCGCTGCTGGCTTCGTTCGAGTCCTCGGCCGGCGAGTTCGCCAAGGTGATGCCCAAGGACTACCGGCGGGTGCTCGAGGCGACGCGCCGCGCGCAGGAGACGGGCCAGCCCGTCGAGGAGGCGATCATGGCGGCGGCACATGGCTGACCCGCGCGGCTTCATGAGCATCGGCCGGCGCGGCCCGACGCGCCGGCCCGTCGCGTTGCGCCTCTCGGACTGGCGCGAGCTGTACGAGCCGTTCCCCGGCGACACGCTGCACGATCAGGCGGCGCGCTGCATGGACTGCGGCATCCCGTTCTGCCACGAGGGCTGCCCGCTCGGCAACCTGATCCCCGAGTGGAACGACCTCGTCTGGCGGGGTCGGATGCGCGATGCCGCTGATCGCCTGCATGCCACCAACAACTTCCCGGAGTTCACCGGCCGGCTGTGCCCGGCGCCCTGCGAGGGTTCCTGCGTGCTCGGCATCGGGGACGACCCGGTGCTGATCAAGCAGGTGGAGTACGAGATCGCCGAGTGGGCGGCGGGGGAGGGCCTGCGCCCGGTCGCCCCGTCGCCCGCCACCGGGCGCAGCGTCGCCGTGGTCGGGTCGGGCCCCGCCGGGCTCGCCGCGGCCCAGCAGCTCACCCGGGCCGGCCACCGCGTCGTGATCTTCGAGCGCGCCGAGCGCGCCGGCGGCCTGCTGCGCTACGGGGTGCCCGAGTTCAAGCTGGAGAAGGCCGTCGTCGACCGGCGTCTCGTGCAGATGGAGGCGGAAGGGACCGAGCTCCGACTGCGGACCGCCGTCGGCATCGACGCCCTCGCCGAGGTGCCGGGCGCGGCCGCCCGCGACGCCGGCTTCGTCCCGGCTTCGGCGCTGCTCGAGGAGTTCGACGCAGTCGTGCTGGCGATCGGCTCGACGATCCCGCGCGACCTGCCCGTGCCCGGGCGGCAGCTCTCCGGGGTGCACTTCGCGATGGAGTACCTGAAAGGCGCCAACCTCGCCTGCGAGGGTGCCATCGGAGCGGCTCCGGTCACCGCCGAGGGCAAGGACGTGGTCATCATCGGCGGCGGGGACACCGGCGCCGACTGCCTCGGAACGGTGCACCGCCAGCGGGCGCGCTCGGTGCGCCAGCTCGAGATCCTTCCCGAGCCCCCGCTGACGCGGGCGGCGGACAACCCGTGGCCGACCTGGCCGTTGATCCTGCGCAGCTCCGGCGCGCACGAGGAGGGTGGCGAGCGGCTGTACTCGATCGGCACGACCGAGCTGCTCTCCGACGGGTCCGGCGCCGTGGCGGCGCTACGTGCCGAGCGCATGGAGCGCGTCGCGGTCACTCCCGGCGGCGGCCCGGGAGGCGGGCCGCGCTTCGAGCTGCGACCCGTCGCCGGGAGCGAGGCGGAGCTGCCCGCCCAGCTCGTGCTGCTCGCTCTCGGCTTCACCGGGCCGGAGCGCCGCGGGGTGGTCGGCGAGCTCGGCTGCGAGCTGAACGGGCGGGGCAACGTGGCCGTCGACGGGTCGTTCATGACCAGCGTCGAGAAGGTGTTCGCCTGCGGCGACGCCGCGCGGGGCCAGAGCCTGGTGGTGTGGGCGATCGCCGAGGGGCGCTCGTGCGCGGCCGCCGTCGACCGCTACCTGACCGGGTCGAGCGTGCTTCCCGCGCCGTTGCGGCCTGGAGCTGTGGCCCTGGCCTGAGCGGCGCAGCGCTCCTGCCGGCGGCAGACGCTGCGCAAGCGGCGCGGCGCTCCTGCCGGCGGCAGACGCTGCGCAACCTGCCGCGGCAGGGGCGCCGCGCCGTGGTACGTCCCGCGCGCCTGACTACTGCGCGACCTGCCGCGGAGCGTGCGTCCGATCGCTCGTGCGTCGATTCCGGCGACCGGTCTCGTTTCGCTAGACGGGGAGCTGGGTCGGGCCGGGTGGGGGGGATTCGCCGGCCGCCGAGTCCGGTGCGTCGGAGGGGGTGGCCGTGGGCACGGTGTTCGCCACGGGGATGGTCGATGTCGGCGCGCCGTCGGCGTCGGGGACGGTCGAGGCCGCGGCGCTGTCGTGCACGGGCACGCTCGTCGACGTGTCGGTGGCGTCGCCGCCGGACGGAGCGTCGTCGTCGGCCGTGAGCGGTCCGTGCTCGCGCTCGAGCTCGGTCAGCGAGTCGACCAGCCGCTGGATCTCGGCGTCGGTGCCGGCGTCGCCGCGGCCGCTCTGCGCCGTGAACACGGCCAGCCCGAGGTCGTGCAGCAACGCGTCGGCCTGGCGGTGGGTCTGCACCTCGGCGATCTTCGTCTGGCCGGCCTTGCCGGCCTCCTGTGCCAGGTGCGCAACCTGTGCGGCTTGGGCCTTGACCTTGTCGAACAGTGCCATCGTGCCTCCTCGGCTTGTTGCAGCGCCACGCGCACGGGTCCGACGGCAGCGCCGGCGGACGTCCGTGCCCGTCCGGTCGCTCGCCGCCAGAGGCAACAACGTCGGCCGGGCTGGCTCACGTTACGCCTCCGGCGCCGCTCGGTACGATCGGCCCCGTCGTGCGCGACGCGAGCGGGAAGGAGCGACGATGGGGGCGGAGGAGTCGCTGGCCGGCGTGTGCGCCGATCTGCGCGGCCTGGTGGATCGCCTCGACGAGCTGGCCTTCGACTCGCTGCGCGAGGCGGTCGCCGCCGGCGCCACCGGCCGGCCGGAGATCGAGAGGCGCATCGTCCGCGCCCGCAACGCCCTCGAGCGGGCGATCTCCCTCCTCGAGCGTCCCGCAGGGCGCGGTGCGCCCGACGAATGAGCCGCGCCCACCGCTCGCGGCGCGCGCTGCTCGCCGAGCTGCGAGGCGGCACGGGCGAGCGACCGTGGGCGCGCGTGCGGCAGGGCATGATGTCGGCATGATCGAGCACGAGCACGACGACCGTCCCTGGGGCAGCTACGACGTCCTCGACGATGGCGAGGACCACAAGGTCAAGCGCATCGTCGTCGCCCCGGGCAAGCGCCTCAGCTACCAGCGTCACGCCAAGCGCTCCGAACACTGGTTCGTCGTGTCGGGCCACGGCCTCGTGACCCTCGACGACGCGGTGGTCGAGGTCGGTCCGGGCGATGCCGTCGACGTCGGACTCGGCGTCGCCCACCGGATGCACAATCCCGGCGAGACGCCGCTCGTCTTCATCGAGGTGCAGCACGGCTCGTACTTCGGCGAGGACGACATCGAGCGCATCGAGGACGACTTCGGCCGCTCCGGCACGGCCTGAGGCCGCTCAGAGCGCGCAGTCGAGCAGCCCGCCGGCGTGCTGGGCCTCGACGAAGCGCCGGTAGGCCGCCGCCTGGCGGGCCGTGCTGCCCCTCGCCGGGTGCCCGCTTCCTGCCGCACCGTCGTCCCGGCCCGGGTCGGCAGCCCGGCTGGCGGCGCGCCGGTCCTGCAGCAGCCGGCGCTCGTGCCGGCGCGCCCCCGAGGTGGGATCGTCCTCGAAGGCGTTGATCGTGCCGGCGAGCAAGGAATAGCTGCGCAGTGCGAGCGCGACGCTCTCGTGGTCCGAGTCGGTGCTCTCGGCCTTGAGCAGCAGCTTCGTCGCCAAGCGGATCGCCGAGCGGTCCATCGTCTCCCGGGCTCCCATCAACGTCACCAAGCCTGACAGGTAATACCGCGCAGGATGCCCGATCAACTGCGTGAATTGCCCAATTCCGTGTGACACACGCGAGTCAACGCCCGCTGAGCCGTCCGAGCGCGGCGAGCGCCTCGTCGGCGCGTCCGACGGGCACGAAGAGGTGGTCGTGGTGCAACGCGGCGACGACGTTGGCGGCGATCCCGTGCTCGGCGAGCACCCGGGTCACCGCCGCAGTGAGCCCGACCGCTGCAAGCGGGGACTCCACGCCGAGGGTGATCCACGCCGTCACGAGCTCGTACACCAGACCGAGGCGGTCGGCGTCCTCCTGGGCCACCACGAGGGTGAGCCCTTCCTGCTCGCGCACGACGACGACCGGATCGAGCTCCGCGGGGAGCGGGCCGGGGACGCCGACGAAGACGTAGCGGCCCGGGTTGCGCCGGGGCGCGAGCCCGGCGAGCAGCGCCTCGAGCTCGCCGGCACCGGCCACGGGGCGCGACCCTACGCTCCCGGCAGGCGGCTGCCTCCGACGCGATGGCCGGAGCCGACGGCGGACAGGAGGTCCGATGTACATCGCCGCAGTCGACCGCGGGTTGGACGAGGCCGAATGGCGCGCGTTCGTCACCGCACAGGGCTTCGGCCACCTCGTAGCTCCCGGCGCCGGGCTCGAGTACCCCGTCGTCGTCCCGACGCAGTTCGTCCTCGACGGCGAGGAGGTCCTCGCCCACTTCGCTGCCGCCAACCCCGTCCTCGACGCGCTCGGCGCCAACCCGCGTGCCGTGCTCTCGGTCGCCGGCGACTGGGCGTTCATCCCCTCGGACTGGAAGGCGGTCGGCGACGAGGACCCGCTGCTCGGTATCCCGACGACGTACTACGGAGCCGTGCAGCTGAAGGGAAGCGCCCAGGTGCTCGACGACCCTGCGGCGGTCGCGCCCGTGTTGCGCCGCCAGCTCGCCGCGCTGCAGCCGGGAACGCCGGTCGCCGACCCCGAGGTTGCGCATGCGGCGCGCCTGCGCACGATCAGAGCAGTCGTGCTGCGCGTCGAGGAGGTCGCCGCAAAGTTCAAGTACGGGGGCAACGTCGACGAGGCGCATCGCCGGGCGGTGGTCGAGCGGCTGCGCAGACGGGGCGCACCGGGCGACGCCGCCGCCGCCGCCCACACCGAGCGGCGCCTGGCGACCCAGCCGGGGGGTCGTGCGGGGAGCAGCTGACTCCCTCACGGTGCGTAGGCGCACGAGCGCATGACGTGAATGCGTCACATGCCATGGCGCGACGAAGAATTCACTGGCCCCGTCGTCTTCCGCTGTGACATATTCACCACAGCGAGCAAAGAGGCCTCCTCGGAGAGGGGCGCCCGCTGACAGTCGCGCCGTGCTTGCCTCGCCTCGGCGGCATCGGCGAACCAGGACGCTCGGCCGCATCCTCGGGATCCGGCTGACGCAGAGCTGCCCGTTCTCGACGAGGACGCGTGCCGGATCGCGACCGGTGCGCGTCAAGGAGCGCCCATGGCCGAGCCCCCGGTCGATCGACCTGACAGACCCGGCGAGCCGCCGGAAGAATCTCGCCGCGGCGGGCCCGAGCTCTCCCGCCGCGCCTTCCTCGGCGGCGCCGCCGGTGCCGCCGGGCTCGCCGCCCTGGGCCCGTTCGGGCCGATGCGGCTCCTCCGGCGGGCCCGCCCGCTCGACGACATCATCAACCCGATCGTGCCGATCGGGGTCGGCAACGGCGGCCCTGACCTCGTCCTCAGCGTCGAGCGCCAGGACGACCTCGTGCTGCTCGACTTCTTCTTCTACAATTTCAGCCTGCAGGACGGCACGCCGCCGACGATCGTGCCGAACGACCCGAGCAACAACACGATCGTCGTGCAGTTCCCGCCCCAGGCGCTCGCCGAGGCCGAGTACTACTGGACCCAGCCCTCGCCCGGCCACTACGTCCTGCCGGTCGACCCACCGCCGATCCTCTCGGACCTCTCCGGCACCAGCCGGCTGTGCTTCACAACGGGCCAGAGCATCCCGCTCACGACGCTGACACCGACCGACCTGCTCGACTGGACCGGGTGGACCCTCGTCGTCCCGCCCGTGGCCCAGGTCCACGGGCCGACGCGGTTGCTCGACGCCGCCGCGACCGGCGCCGCGTCGTACCCGTACCCCACGGAGCCGACCGCGCTCGAGACGGCGATCGAGTTCCCCTACGCGCTCTTCCTCTCGCCCGTCGTGTACGCGTCGGGCCTGCCGATCGACGGCTTCACCACCGAGTTCACCAGCCGCCCGGCCCCGCTCGTCTCGCCGGCCGGGATCGTCGACCTGTGGTCGACCGCTCTCGCCGGTGCACCGGTCCTGGAGCTCATCGAGGGTGCGGCCTACGTGCCGCCGGTGTCGGCCGTCTGGGCCAGCGATTACCCGAACAACCCGCAGGGCCTGAGCGATGCCACACCCGAGGACTACATCGACTACGGGGAGCCGATCGCATGACCGAGTCCACCTCGTTCCCGCTCGACGACCCACAGGACGAGCGGCAGTTCCAGTTCTCGTCGTTGAACAGCCAGTACCGCGACGAGATCGTCGAGGACTCGGCCGACTTCAACTACCCCGGTGGCGCCTACGTCGCCGCCAACACGCTCGAGCTGACCGCGCTCGGGGCGAACACCGACCTGCTCGGCCAGTGGAACCGGTCCGAGGCTGACCCCGGGGGCAACCTCGTCGCGTGGCATCACATCGCCTTCGGCGGCCGCGACCAGTACGTCAAGCTCGTCACGAGGGGCTGGATGTTCCCACTCGGCCATGAGGCGGCGCTGCTGCAGATCTCCGAGCGCGAGATCCTCAACGACCCGGTCAACAGCGCTTGGGCAGACGCCTACGTCGGGATCAGGTTCTTCATCAAGATCATCCAACCGACCAAGACCTACCCGGCGCCCGGGCAGCCCTTCGGCACCAACGACTGGCCGTTCACCTCGGTCACGTTCCTCACCCTCACGAGCCCCGAGCTCGACCCGCAGCAGACGCAGCTGATCCACCTCGGCACCAAGTCCTTCCTCGACGACTCGAGCGCCGCCGCGCAGGCGCTGCTCATCACCTCCGCCAATCAGCCGGTCCAGTGGGCGCTCAAGGCCTTCGACATCGGCGGCAACGAGCTGCACTTCCACGTGCCCCTCGTCTTCGTCCACGGCGAGGCGGTCGAGCTCGTCGAGCACGGCAAGCCGACGGTGACCCCCGGATGGCAGAACGAATTCACCCAGGCGAACACGCTGCCGTGGGTCGTCGCCTACAACGCGCACGTCGCCGACAGCTACAAGCAGGCGGACGGGCACGGCCAACCGCTCAAGCTGGCGCCCGAGGCGGGAGGGCCCTCCGGCGGGACGACGCACCCGACGTTGCTGCTCACCCTCGGCGCGTCGAACTCGGAGTACGACCCGGTCGTCGGTCTCGTCCTCCCGCCGGCCACGAGTCCCTACCCGTCGGCTCCCGACCCGGGCACGCTGCTCGACGAGGGCCAGCCCGCTTTCTACCCCGTGCTCGCCAACACCTCGGTGCGCATCAAGGCCGCCGACGCGCTGAGCGGGAGCTCGAGCGGCTTCTCGGACTCGGCGGGCAACGGCGTCAACATCCAGTACTACGCGCCGTACGCCATCCAGGGCCTGCTCGGAGGCAACCCGCCAAGCTTGCTCCACAATGGCGTGTTCGCCGCGCTCACCGACGCGATCAACAACGCCGCCGGGCCGCTGCTGCAGCCCCCCGGCAACCTCGTCGGCGCTCTCGGCCTGCCGAACATGGCGATGGCCGGGTTGTCCTCGATCGCCGGGACCGTCGGCGGCGCGTTCTCGGACCTCCAGAACTACGCCAACTCGGTCCTCAGCGACGTGTCCGACGCGAAGAGCATCCTCCAAGGGTTCTTCAACAACCCCGGCGCCAGCTTGCTCAAGCTGCTGCCGACGCTGTTCGGCGGGCTCAAGCTGACCGACATCCTCGAGAGCTTCATCTCGGACCCGCCCGGGCTTCCCGGCCTGCCCGGCGGGATCCCCAACCTGACGGTGACCAACGACCTGCCGAACAGCGGCGACATCACGGTCAGCTACAAGCTGCAGGCCAACACCGCGACCGATCCGACCGGCACCTTCACCCCAGGCACGATCGACAACCCGACGACTAACGGGAACTTCACGCTCAACACCACGATCGTGATCTCGCTCAGCGGCGCCCCGACCTACGACGTCGAGGGCTCGATCGACGCGTTCGTCATCAGCCTGATCTCGGGCTCGACCTTCATCCAGATCCCCTTCAACGGGTTCAAGTTCAGCGCCAAGTCCGGGAGCAAGACCAAGGTCGACCCGAGCGTCGGCCAGGTGCAGTTCGCGGGAGCGCTCTCCTTCGTCAACACCCTCGAGCAGTTCCTGCAGAACCTCGGTGGGTCGGGACTGTCGATCAGCATCACCCCGACCGAGGTCGACGCCAGCTTCGCGCTCTCCTTGCCCGAGATCGCCGTCGGCGTCCTGACGCTTTCGGGGATCGCCTTCGGGACGGGGGTGACGATCCCCTTCCTCGGCGACCCGGCGTTGATGACCTTCAACTTCGCCACCCAGGACAACCCCTTCACGCTGACGGTGTGCATGTTCGGCGGGGGTGGCTTCCTCGCCCTCGGGCTCGGCTTCAACGGCGTGCAGACGGTGCAGGCCTCCTTCCAGTTCGAGGGCAACTTCTCGCTCGACTTCTACATCGCGAGCGGCAGCATCAGCCTCGCTGCCGGGATCTACTACGCCTACGGCGACCCGACCTCGCCGATGCCGGGCACGACGCTCACCGGCTTCGTCAAGCTCAAGGGCAGCCTGCAGATCCTCATCTTCACGGCCTCGATCGAGCTCGACCTCACCCTCACCTACACGAGCAACGGGACCTCGAGCTCGGTCACCGGCACGGCGACGCTCAAGATCTCCGTCGGCGTCTGCTTCTTCAGCATCACGATCCCGATCACGGTCACCAAGACCTTCGCCGGCGGCAGCGGCACGTCGGGGGGGCCGATGGCGGAAGCCATGGAGGCCGGGTTCCACCCGATGCTCGAGCCGGCCGTCAACCCGCCGCCGGTGTCACCGCCGTCGCCGCCGGTCACTCCGGTGTACTTCACCGACATCGTGCCGGACCAGGGGACCTGGCAGCAGTACTGCGCCGCCTTCGCCGGCTAGCAGACCCGAGAACGCCGCAGACTGAGCCGCAGACCGAGGAGCCATGCGCACCGAGACCATCATCTGGACGCCCCTGCCGAACGGCCTCGCCGGGTCGGGCAAGGTCAACTTGTCAATCTTCGTCTCCCCTCAGCTGCAGACCGACGAGGCGGCGAACCCGACGCTCGAGATGTTCACGGACTTCGAGCGATGGCCGATGACGCTGGCTGCCAACGGAGGGCTCACCTTCGAGATCACCTTCACCGACCCGGCGACCCACGTGGTGCTCGGCAGCGTGATCGTGGCGCCCGACCTGACGGGGCTCTCGAACGGGAGGTGGACGGACGTCTTCACGGATCCGAGCAACTTCGGGGTGACCAGCTACGTCCCCGACAACTACTCCTCGACGCCGATCCACAGCTTCTCCGTCAACAACGTCCGGAACTTCGTCGTCAACCTGTACAGCACGCTCGGCAACTCGAGCCTCAAGCCGCCGGTGCTGACCACCGGCCAGAACGGTTTCGAGCCGCCGCAGGGCAACACCGCAGCAGCCGAGGCCTTCACCTGGCTGAAGAACCTGACCGGATGCGGTCTGCAGGCCTTCTACGACAACCTGCCGCCTGGTGTCTACGGCTCGAGCGGCTTCAGCAGCTTCGCCGTCGGCTCGACCGGCGTCGTCGGCGATAGCGAGGTTGGCGACGTCTGCGCCCCGTTCTCCAACGACATCGCCGAGGCGAAGGCGTTCCACGTCCGTCCGGCGCAGAAGATCCTCAAGGACGGGGGCGGCAACGTCATCCCCTTCCAACCCCCGGCCCCGATCTTCGACTTCCACCAGACCGTCTCGTCCTTCGGCGCCTACCCGGCGGTGCTGCGCCTGCTCGGGCTGGCCTTCGACCTCGTCGTCGAGCTGCCAGGCGGCCTGCTGCCGAACCCGGTCGACGTCACGGTCACCCCGACCTTCACCACGTCCTTCGCGGGCTCCATGGCGATCGCCAACAACTGGAACACCGTCAACGTCGGCATGACGACGAAGTGCTTGCTCACCAAGGCCGTGTTCCGTGCGGTGCCCGCAGGCCCGAAGGACTACTGGAACGGGATGCTCGATCTCGCCGACACGACGCGGTTCTCGGTGAACGACCTCGACGTCGACGGCGCTGCCGAGCAGCTGTGGAACGCGTCGCTGGCGCTGCAGAACATCGAGGCGTTCGCCGAGCTGAAGGACCCCGATGGCAACAGCACGGGCCAGACCGAGCCCGGACAGACGATGGGGATGACCGCGCCGGCGTTGCGCACGATCGGCCCGGCGATCGTCTGGAGCGGCTGGGGCGGCACGGGCAGCGGACTCAACGCCCTCGCGGTGCGCCAGCAGAACATCACGAGCTCGGTCGGGACCTGGGTGAACTGGTATCTCGGCGGCCAGATCGGGCCCGAGCCCGCCCTGCCGGTGCTGCTGGCCGAGGACATCATCAAGGGCCACCGCTTCGACGTCTTCACGCTCTCGGAGGCCGTCCCGCGCTGGCGGTCGCTGCACGAGCGGATCGGCGGCTACATCTTCGGCTCGGACGCCCCCGTACTGCTGCCGGCGGGTCCAGGGACTCCCGGTCAGGACGAAGGGGTCTCGGTTCCCGGCGCAACCTCTGCGGCCAACACCGAGATCACCCCCACGCCCGACGACCTGTGGGTGCACGAAGGCATCGCCAGCTGGAACAACTGGAGCCTCGAGGCACCGCGCCCCGGGCGACAGATCGACCCCGATGACCAGGCAGTCGACCAGACCTTCAACGCGCCCTCTGACCTCACCGACCCCGACACCGGGTACGCCAACCCGCAGTTCGCCGCCAACTTCACCGTTCCGCAGGGATCGCTGCCCAAGCTCCGCATCGGGCACCGCTACCGCTTCCGTGGCCGCGCCGTGGACCTGGCGGGCAACTCGCTGCCGCCCTCCAGCCTCGACGCGTCGACGGCGACGGCGCCGGTGACGCACTACCGCTACGAGCCCCTCGCGCCTCCGGTGATCGCCGAGACGAACCCGCTCGGTCCGGGCGAGGCGACCGTGCTGATGGCGATCCTCGATTACCAGACGCCGTCCCCGGGGACGAACACGATCAACCCCAACGGTCGCTGGCTGTTCCCCCCCAAGGCCTCCGAGACGCTCGTCGAGCTGCACGGCATGCTCGACGGCTTCACGCTCGGCAGTCTTCCCAACCCGAACCTGCCACCGAACAGCGACGTGAACACCTACGAGCTGCTCGCCGGAGGTGGCCCCACGCCGCAGCGCGTCGACGGCACGCTCGCCGACCCCGGGGCCGGCTTCTTGCAGGATCCCAACAACAACAACGCCTATTACCTCGCCCTCGGCTCCAACCCGAAGACCCCCTGGCTGCCCGACCCGGTGGGGCGTGGGGTGAGCCTGGACTTCGGGGCGGTCGTGCCGACGATCCGGCCCTGGAGCGGCCTGCCCTGGCCGGGTGGCGGTCCCTTGCTCATCGTGCTCGAGGACGGCGCGACGCTCGGACACAGCTTCGCTCCGGCGACGCCGACGGGGCCCGCCACCGAGACCGTGAAGCTGCCGCCGGCGGACGTGCTCGACATCGCCATCTCGAGCGCGCCCAACCCGCTCTCGCTGCTCAGCCTCGGCGTGTTCTGGTGGCTCGACGCCCAGGCGAGCACGACCCTCGAGAAGCTCGAGCTCATCCTCCACGCGGAGCGAGGTCAGCTGTGGATGCTCACCCCGTACCGCGTGTTGCGCTGCGTGCACGCGGTGCGCGTGCCGCTGATCGGCCCGACCTTCAAGGCGCCGAACGTCACTCGCGAGTACGGGTGGACCTTCGCCAACATCTTCGACCGCGAGTTCGTCTACGACGCGAAGAGCAGCGTCGACGTCGACTGCGAGGCGGTCTGGACCGACCTGATCGACGACCCCGTCAACAACCCGCACCCGAGCGCGCCGTTCCCGCCTTCGGTCATGAGCACGGGCCATGTCTTCAAGGCCAACGTCCCCGACCCGGCGGCCCTCGGCGCCGACGACCAGCTGATGAAGGTGTTCCCGCCTCCGACGAGCTTCCCGCTCGGCCTGCCGTCGCCCGGCGCCCCGCCGCCGGCGGGCGTGACCCACAACATCGGTGACACCAAACACCACCTCGTCAACTACACCTGCACGGCGACGAGCCGCTTCGCCGAGTTCTTCCTCGCCGAGACGACCCTCACCTTCACGGCGATCAACGTCGCCCAGTCCGTCGGAGGGACCGGCGCGCAGTACGGCATCGACCCGGGCTCGGTGAAGGTCACCTACACGCCCCCGCCGCCACCTCCGCCGGCCCCGCCAACCCCGCCGACGATCCTCGAGGGGTCGAGCGACTACGGGATGACCGGCGACTTCTGGGCGAAGCCCGACGGCACGATCACGCTGCTCACCTCGAGCTACGTGGGCGAGCAGCTCGCTGTGTCCTACGTGCCCACCGACACGAACAGCGGCAACGCCTTCCCGATCCACATCCTCTCGACCGTGCAGCCGAAGGCCCCCAAGCTGGTGCGCGTCTCGCCCGCCTGGAACAACACGAGCAACGACGGCCTGCCCTACGAGATCGGGAGCCTCGTGTTCAACCGCGACGGTTCCTGGGTGCGGGTCTACCTCGATCGGCCCTGGTACTCCTCGGGCGACAACGAGCTGCTCGGTGTCGTCGGCCTCGACGCCGGCCATCTCAACGGCAACACCGGGTTGCCGTCGGACATCTCGCCGACCTGGGTGACGACGATGGGGCTCGACCCGATCAGCATCTCCTCTGGTGACGTGCACTTCCCGATCGTGCCGCAGTCCTTCGGCGGGACCGCTACGGTCCCCGACCCGTCACCCTGGAGGTTCGCGCTACCCCTCCCCGCCGGTGCTGCCGCTCGTCGAGGACACCGCCGCAAAGCCGACGCAGGTCCAGATCTGGCCGTACGAGGTCAACTTCGACCCCTACACCAACCTCTGGTACGCGGACGTCAACATCGTCTTCGGCAACCCGTCGGAGATGGTCTACAGCGGGAGCCCGCCGCCGGGGTGGTTCATCCGCCTCGCCCTCGTGCGCTTCCAGCCGTACGCCATCGCGGGCGCCGAGATCTCCAAGACGGTGCTGGCGAGCTTCTGCCAGCCCGTGCCCGGGCGCACCGTCTCGGTGGTCGGCAACTCCGAGGACGACACCGACAGCTCGGTCCTCGTGCAGGTGATCGGCCCGGGGTACTTCGGATGGCGCCCGCCGGACCCGACGACCTTCGAGGAGCAGTCGGACTGGGGCAACGCCTACGTGCCCCAGCCCTACAGCGGCGACGTCCACACCGCGAACAGCACCTCCACGGTCATGGTGGAGATCCAGGTGGCGATGCCCGTGGCGGACGTGATCGCGCAGGGCCTGCCCTTCGAGCTGCAGGACGCCAACGCGCTCGTTCCCGGTGACGTCGTCTGGGTGTCGTACCAGAACATCGACGCGGCGTTCGCACCGACCATGCTCACACCCAATTTCACCTTTTACGCGCCGAGCACGCCGGAGAACATCGTCGTCTGGCAGGGGGCGACGGTGATCGACCCCAGGACCAAGACGCAGACTGTGCAGCCGGTCCAGCTGCCCTTCTCGATCACCGATCCCACCCAGCCCAAGCTGCGCCTGCGCATCAGCGAGCTCGACTACTACCGCTACCACGACGTCGAGACCCCTCCCTCAGAGGTGAACACCAGCTTCCGCCGGCCGTTCGTCTGCCTGCTGCCCGTCAACTGAGCTCGTCGCGTCCGACACGCCGGCGCGAGCCTCGCTCGCCCGGCGTGTCGCCTCGGCGACTCAGGTCGTCTGCGGTTGGTCGATCTGCCGTTGGTGGTGGGTGACCATCGGGTGCAGGTGCGGTGTCCGATTGCGGTAGCGGAGCACCTCGGACTGGATGGCGTCGACGAGGCGGTAGCTCCAGGGAAGCTCGCCGAGGCGCGGCCACTTGGAACGGAGCCAGGCGGTGTCGCCGAGCTGGGGGATCTGGGCCATCAGCTCGGCCCGGTAGCGCACGCAGCCGAGGGCGTGGAACAGGATGACGTCCTTGGCGCCTCGGTAGCCCTCCCGCCGCTGCCAACGGTAGGTGGCGGTGCACCAGGTCGTCGGGCACTCGTCGAAGCTCTCGATCGTCGACTCGCCGACCTCGATGTCGTGCTCGACGAGGATGAAATCCTCGCCGCGCTGCCATAGGGACTCGAACAGCGACCAGTAGGCGCCCTCCTGGCTCACCTCGACCAGCTCGACACGGTCACGATGAGGCTCGAGCGCGGCCACCGTTGCCGGGTGAAGGGCGGTATAGGGGACGAAGATCCTGGCGGCCACCGCGCCCCTCCTGCTCTGCGTCGCACGCGCGGTGCACGTTACCCGGCGGGCGCGATCTGCTGGAAGGGGCTGGGATGCCCCGGACGGTGGTGTGCCGAGTGCGCAAACTGGCACATCAGGCGCATATTGGTCTGGTCGCCCGTCTTCGTGGTCGGCTACGTTGGGCGCGAGGCCGGCACCGGGCTGGTCGGCTCTGGTGGGCCCACCCGCCCGAAGGGAGGCAGTCGGTGCGAGCGCGGCGTCAGCGAACGCGTCCGAGCGCGGCGGAGCACCGTCGGCGGCACGGCGCGGCAGCCGCCGCGTCGGTCGCCTCCGTGGTGCTCGCCGGCCTGCTGGCGGTGCCCTTCTCCTCGGTGCCGCCCGCCGCCGCGGACGGCGTCGGGAGCTGGACCGCCACCGAAGCGCCGCTGCCGGGGGCCGACCCGGCCGTCGGGCGCCAGGGTGCGACGCTGGCGCCCGACCCGGTGCTCGCCTCCGCCTCCTGCGCCGCGGCGAGCTCCTGCGCGGCGGTCGGCGAGTACTTCGACGACGGCGGCTTCGTCTGGGGCCTGATCGAGACGGAAACTTCCGGCAACTGGGATGCCAGCGCGGCGCCCGAGCCGGCGAGCAACGCCGCCGGGCAGGCGGCGGGCGACGAGTCGAGCAACGGCAACGAGAGCGCCGAGCTCGCCGCGGTCTCCTGCCCGTCGGCGGGATGGTGTGTTGCCGTCGGCACGTACCAGGACGCCGCCGGCTTCAGTTGGGGGCTCGTCGAGACGTACTCGAACGGCCACTGGTCTGCCAGCGCGGCGCCCGAGCCGGCGAGCAACGCCGCCGGGCAGGCGGCGGGCGACGAGTCGAGCAACGGGGACCAGTACGCCGAGCTGTCCTCGATCAGCTGCGCCGGCACCGGGTCGTGCGCGGCGGTCGGCGACTACCAGGACGCCGCCGGCTTCGACTGGGGCCTCGTCGAGACGCTGTCGGGCGGGAGCTGGTCTGCCAGCGCCGCGCCGGAGCCGGCGAGCAACGCCGCCGGGCAGGGGCCCGGTGACGAGTCGAGCAACGGCTTCGAGCAGGCAGCCCTCTCGGCGGTGAGCTGCTCCTCGCCGGCCTCCTGCACCGCCGTCGGCCACTACCGCGACGCCGGCAAGTACGAGTGGGGGCTGATCGAGACGCTGTCAGGCGGCAGCTGGACGGCCAGCGCGGCCCCGGAGCCGGCGATCAACGCCGCCGGCCAGGCGCCCGGCGACGAGTCGAGCAACCTCGACCAGAGCTCCGATTTGAGCGCCGTCAGCTGCTCGGGCGCCGCGTGCACCGCCGTCGGCTCCTACGAGGACGCCGACGGACACCTCTGGGGGCTCGTGGACACCTCCACGGGAAGCAGCTGGAGCGCGACCGCCGCGCCCGAGCCCGCCAGCGACGACGCCGGCAAGGGGGCGGGCGACGACTCGAGCGGCAAGGAGCACGCCGCACTGGACTCGGTGAGCTGTCGAGGCGTGGGTGACTGCGTGACGGGCGGCTCATACGTCGACAGCGCCGGCTACCAGTGGGGCTTGCTCGACGTTGCGGCGGGTTCGGGCTGGGTGGCGAGCGCGCCGTCGCTGCCGGCGAGCAACGCGCTCTCCGTGGGGCCCGGCGACGAGTCGTCGAACAAGGACGAGCTCTCCGAGCTGGTTGTCGTGGCCTGCGCTCGGGGATCGACCTGCGTCGGCGCCGGCTCCTACCGTGACGCCAGCGACACGGACTGGGGCATGCTCGACACGCTCAGTGGGGCGAGCTGGACGGTCTCGGTCGCCCCGTTGCCCGACGACGCGGCCGCCAGCGAGCCGAGCGGCGCCGGCTCGAGCACGGGAGCGGCAACCTGCAGCGCCGACGGTTCCTGCCTCGTGACCGGACAGTACGTCGACTCCGACGGCAACGAGCAGGGGTTGCTCGACAGCTACACGCCTGGCGCGCCTTCCGGCGGCGGTAGTGGAGGCGGCGGCTCGACGGGCGGCTCGCCGGGCTCCGGCGGCTCGAGCGGCGGGGGAGGCTCGGGCGCTTCCGGGGGCTCAGGCGGCTCGCCAGGCGGGACGGGCGGTGGCAAGGGCGGCAAGCCCGGCCACGGCGTGCTGCGGCTGCTCGTGTCGCGCATCGAGGAATCGTCGAGCGTTGCGGCAATGCGACTCGGCTGCGCCCGTGCCGAGTGTCGCGGCGTGGTCCGCCTGGAGCTGATGGCGCCCGCCAGGACCGTCGCCTCGCGCACGGCCCAGGCGAAGGGGGCTCCACGCCGTCCCGTGCCGACGGTCCTCGGCTCGGCGCGCTACCGCATCGCGCCAGGCCACGCGGCGACCGTGCGCGTGCGATTGAGCGCGGCGACCACGAGCTTGCTGGCTCGCGCCCCCAAGCACGTGCTGACGGTCAGCGTGATCGCCGTCGTCGGGCGCACGAGCTCGGTCCTCGGCTCGAGACCCCTCGTCGCGGCCAAGCCCGCCGGCTGAGAAGCTCCGCCGCCGGGCGGCGAGTCGGCACTCCGGCTAGAGCCGGAACGCTTGGGGAGCCCAGCCCCGGCGAGTTGTTGCCGGGCCTGCCTGCCTCGCTACGGGGCTTGCACCCTCGATGGTCGGAGCTGCCGACGCCGCACGTAGGCCGCGGCACCGGCCACGCCGACCAGGGCGACGAGCGGCAGCAGCACCGGCAGCGGCGCCTCCGGCACGACCACGGACGGCGCGCCCTCGCCGATCAGCAGGGCAGTGTCCGACATCGCCTCGGGCCCGAGCGCCTGCGGCGGGTCGCCGGGGTTGATCCCCGAGATCGCCGCCGGCGCGGGCGTCGGGTAGCCGTTGGCGTCGACGTGGGTGTCCCCGAGCTCGCCCTCGCCGTCGTAACCCCAGGTGTAGACGTCCTGGTTGGAGCCGATCGCGTAGCCGTTGGCGTACGAGCCGGTGATCTCGAGGAAGGACACGCCGGCGGGCATCGTCACCGCCACGGGGGTCGGGCTGTCGACGGTCCCTCCGTCGCCGAGCTCACCGTTCATCCCGAAGCCCCAGGAGAACGCCTGGCCTGACGCGTCGAGGGCGTAGCCCGTCTGCGCCCCCGCGGCGATCGAGGCCGGGGCGTCGTCGCCCGGCAGCTGGGCGAGCACCGGGAGGGCGCTGTTCGGGTCCGAGCTGCCGTTGCCCAGCTGGCCGAAGGTGTTGTCGCCCCAGGCATAGAGGTTGCCGTCGGCGCCGATCGCGTACGCGTTGCTGCCACCTGCCGCGATGGCGGTCGCGTGGAACCAGCCGCCCGTGTTCGGGTCGACGACGAGCGTCGGGTCCGCGGCGGCGTCGGTCGCCCCGGAGGTGGTGTTACCGAGCTCTCCGTCCACCCCGTAGCCCCAGGACCAGACGAAACCTCTCGCGTCCATGGCATAGCCGGTGACGCTGCCCGCGGCGATCGCCACGATCGGGTCGCCGAACAGGCTCACCTGGACCGGGCTGAGCTGCTCACCGCCGGCCCCGCCGTCGCCGAGCTCCCCGTTCCCGTCGGCTCCGAAGGCCCAGACGTTGCCCTCGGCGTCGAGGATGTAGGCCATGTCGGTCCCGGCGGCGATGGCGACGGGTACCGCGCCGCGGAGCGCGCTCAGGTCGACTGTCGTAGCGCTGTCCTGGAGCGGGGCCGTGCCGTCGTTGCCCAGCTCGCCATCGGTGCCGTTGCCCCACGCGTAGACGTTGCCGTCCGAGCCGAGCGCGTAGCTCGTCTCGGCGCCGCCGGCGACCTGGACGGCGGTGACGCCGGCGGGCAGCGGGACGGCGGTGGGGACGGGCTCGGCCGGCGGAGCCGATCCGTCGCCGATCTCACCGTCCTGGCCGTTACCCCAGGCGTAGACCGGACCGGAGTCCGACGGCGGGACGAGCACCGGCCGCACTGCTGCTGCCCGTGTCGTCGCGGCGGCCGGGCTGGCGGTGAGCAGGGACGTCGCCCCCACGCCCGCGGCTCCTGCGACGAACAGGGCGGCCGCCGCCCCGGCGACGCCGAGGGCGCCACGCCGACCGTATCGCAGTCGCCCCATGACGTCTCCTTGGCGTATGGCGCAGACGCACCCGCGGCGGCGCGCGCTCGCGCGGACACATTGCACGACCACGCTAGATCTCAGTCTGAATCCACCCGCTTGTCAATTGTTCGGGACATGAATTCTTCGTGACCGGTGCCCCGGGACATGAGCTTCTGGGCGATGACGGCCTCCCGGAATCCGTCGCCCGTGGCCCGACCGGCCGAGCGGCCGCCCGGTCGACGACCGCAGACTCGCTCAGCTGAGCGACGGCCCCCCGGCGTTCAGCGCGTCGATCAGCTGGCGCAGCCGTCCCTGGTGATGGCGGTCGAACTCCATCGCGACGCGCTCGAGCTCGAGGTGGTCGTTGCTCGCCCGCTCGACGGCGTACGGCCCGGTGCGCCAGATGCCACGGGAGGTGCAGATGTCGGCGAACTGCTCGGAGAGCGCGGCGCAGGTCGCGTCGTCGGGGGCGTGGTGCAGCCGGATGACCATCGTCCGGCCGACGAAGCGGCGCGAGTGGTAGTTGGCGTAGAAGCCGAGGACCTCGGCGACCGCCGCGTCGACGTCGTCGGTGATGCGGTACAGCGCGGCATCGAGCGGGTCGGCGAGCCCCCGGGCGTAGACCTGCTCGGTGAGGAAGCGCTCCCATCCCTCCCAGTAGCGCTCGCCGGGCGGCTCGACGAGGGCGATCGGCGCCGGCTCGGCCTTGCCGGTCTGCAGCAGGGTGAGCAGCTCGAAGCACTCGTCGAGCGTGCCGAACCCTCCCGGCAGGACGAGGAACCCCGAGGACTCCTTCATCAGCATCAGCTTGCGTGTGAAGAAGTACTTCATCTCCACGAGCTTCTCGTCGTCGGCGATCCAGGCGTTGGGCTCGGCTTCGAACGGCAGGCGGATGTTCACCCCGATCGCCCGGTCGCGCCCGGCCCCCTCGTTGCCCGCGGCCATGATCCCCGGGCCGGCACCGGTAACGACCATCCAGCCGGCCTCGGCGAAACGCCGGGCGAGCGCACGCGTGCGGTCGTAGAGGGCGTCGGAGGGAGCGGTACGCGCCGAGCCGAAGATCGTCACCTTGCGCACGTCCCGGTACGGGGCGAACATGCGGAACGCGTCAGCCATCTCCGCCAGCGCCGAGCGGGCGAGCTTCAGGTCGAGGCGGTCGGCCCCGTCGCGGGCGAGCTGCATCGTCGACTCGACCATCGCGCGCAGCAGGTCGGTGTTGCGTGTCGCGCCGGTCTCGGCGATCAGCGCGTCGACGAGCGCGACGGCCTTGTCGTCGCCGACGATGCTCACCGCGCCGCCTCGCCGCTCGAGCGCGCCACGTTCGCAGCCGGAATCGCGCCGATCGTGCCCGTCAGGAGAAGACCGTTCATGCTCGTCATCGCGCCAGGCGCGCCGGCTACGAGGCGCCGAGGCGATCGCGCAGCCCGGATGCGGCCGCTTCGTCGATCAGCCAGACGAGACGCTCGGCGGCGCGACCCGCGCCGCGGGGAGGTCCTCGCCGTCGAGCAGGCGGGCGAGGGCGCCGCGCTTCTCGGCGCCGGACACGACGATCACCACGGTCGGCGTCGAGGCGAGCGCCTCGAACGTGAGCGTCATCCGTTCGAGCGGGTTGTTGCCCGTCGGGTCGTCGTTGGTGACGACGAGCGCGCCCGGAGGGGCGGAGAGCCCCGCCGAGCCGGGGAAGAGCGAGGCCGTGTGCCCGTCCGGACCGAAGCCGATCTGGGCGAGGTCGAGCCCGCCGCGGCTCGCGCAGCAGCCGCTCGTAGGCGGCCGCCCCGGCGTCACAGGACATCGGGTGCCAGCCGGCGAGCTTGGCGAGCTGCTCGCCGAGCACCGCGCGCAGCGACCCGGCGTTGGAGTGGGCGTCGTCCTCGGGCACGCAGCGCTCGTCGACGAAGAAGACCTCGACCCGCTCCCAGGCCAGGTCGGCTGCGATCAGCGCCCGCAGGCACGCCTCACCGGATGCTCCCCCGGAGATCGCCAGGCGGAAGGCAGCGGGCTGCTGTCCGCCCGCTGCGGCGCCGGCGCGCGCCGCGAGCGCCCCGGCGACGATCGCCGCGTATGCGGCCGGCGGGTCGGCGACGACGTGGATCTCGCCGTGCAGGCTCATGCCGGGTTGATCCAGGACCGCCCGCCGGCCTCGATCAGACGGTCCGCCTCGGTCGGACCCCATGAGCCGGCCGGGTAGCGGGCCAGCGGCGGCTCGCCCTGGGCGAAGGACTGCTGCATCGGGGCGACGATCATCCAGGCCTGCTCGACCTCGTCGGTCCTGATGAACAGCATCGGGTCGCCGATCATCGCGTCGAGCAAGAGCCGCTCGTAGGCGTCGACCGTCTGGCCGGGGAACTCGTCGTTGTAGGAGAAGTTCATCGACACGCTGCGCACGCGAAAGCCCGGGCCGGGGACCTTGGCCCCGAAGGAGAGGCTGATCCCCTCGTCGGGCTGGATGCGCAGCGTCAGCACGTCGGCGTGCAGGCCTCTCGACGAGCGCGCCGGCGAAGGGGAGGTGCGGCGGGCGCTGGAACACGGTGGAGACCTCGGTCGCGCGCTTGGCCAGCCGCTTGCCGGTGCGCACGTACATCGGCACGTCGGCCCACCGCCAGTTGTCGACGTGCAGGCGCGTCGCCACGTAGGTCTCGGTCGGTGGAGTGCGGGTCGACGCCCTCTTCCTCCCGGTAACCCGGCACGAGCTGCCCGTCGACCTCGCCGGCGACGTACTGCGCCCGGACGACCTCGTTGACCTCCTCGTCGGGGTCGGGGATGACCACGGCGCGCAGCAGCTTGACCTTCTCGTCGCGGATGCCCCCCGCCTCCATCGACGCGGGCGGCTCCATCAAGGTGAGCGAGAGCACCTGCATGACGTGGTTCTGCACGATGTCGCGCAGCGCTCCGGCGCTCTCGTAGAAGGCACCGCGGTGCTCGACACCGAGCTGCTCGGCGACGGTGATCTGGACGTGATCGACGTAGCGGCGGTTCCAGATCGGTTCGAAGATGGAATTGGCAAAGCGCAGGGCGAGGACGTTCTGCACTGTCTCCTTGCCCATGTAGTGGTCGATGCGGAAGATCTGCTCCTCGCGGAAGAACTCGTGCAGCTCGGCGTCGAGCTGCCGGGCGGACTGCGAGGTCCGTGCCGAAGGGCTTCTCGACGACCAGTCGGGCGAAGCTGCCGCCCGGGCCGGGCTCGTTGGCCTTCACCGAGGCCAGGCCTCCGGCGACGATCCCGAACAGCTTCGGGATCGTCGCCAGGTAGTAGACACGGTTGCCCTCGGTGGAGCACTCGGTGTCGACCTCGGCGAGGACGTTGGCGAGGTGCTCGAATGTGGCGTGGTCGGCGTAGTCGCCACGCACGTAGTGAAAGCGCGAGACGTAGTCCTGCCAGCGCCCCGACGGTCCCCCCGGCGCCGCATCGAGGACGCGGTCGCGGAAGGAGTCGTCGTCGTAGTCGCTCGTCGCGGCGCCGATCAGGCAGAAGCGCTCGGGGAGCTGACCGCGCTCGGCGAGGGCGGCGAGCGCGGGGAGGATCTTGCGCCCCGCGAGGTCGCCGGTCGCGCCGAAGACGACCAGCGCGAGCGGGCTGACATGGCGGTCGTCGCGGGCCGCCCGCGCGAGCACCTCGTCCTGGAGGGCCGCTTGCGTCGCGGCGGAGCTCACCGTTGCGCGCCCGACGCGTGCTCCGCGGCCGCTGCGGGGTCGACGGGCGCGCCGAGCGCCGCCGCCTTCTCCCCGAGGCGCTCGATCAGCTCGTCGAAGGACTTGGCGAAGGAGTTGACCCCTTCGACCTCGAGCTGAGCGGTCACGTCGTCGAGCTCGATGCCGAGCTCGGCCAGCCCGGCGAGATCGGCGCGGGCCTCGTCGACGCCGACGTCGACGGTGCGCGCCACCGTGCCGTGGTCGAGGAACGCCTCGATCGTCGCGTCGGGCATCGTGTCCACGGTGTCCGGCCCGATCAGCCCGTCGACGTAGAGCAGGTCCGGGTACGCGGGGTTCTTGGTCGACGTCGACGCCCACAGCGGACGCTGCACGTGCGCCCCCTTGGCGCGTCAGCGCGTCGAACCGCCCCGAGCCGAAGCGGTGCTGGAACAGCTCGTAGGCGAGCTTGGCCTGGGCGAGCGCGGCCTTGCCGTGCAGCTCGGCGGCGCGCTGCGCACGATCCCCGCCCTCGGCGACGATGGCGTCGAGGCGGCGGTCGACCTCGGTGTCGACGCGGCTGACGAAGAACGACGCGACCGACGCGACGCGCGAGGGGTCGCCCCCGCCGGCGACGAGGCGCTCGAGGCCGCGCTGGTAGGCCTCGATCACCCGTTCGTAGCGATCGAGCGAGAAGATCAGCGTCACGTTCACGCTTCGTCCTTCGGAGATCATCGCCTCGATCGCCGGCAGTCCCTCGACGGTGGCGGGGATCTTGACGAGCAGGTTCGGCTCGCCGACGCGCTCGTGCAGCGCACGGGCCGCGTGCTCGGTCCCCGCCGAGTCGTGCGCCAGCCGGGGGAGGACCTCGACCGAGACGAAGCCGTCGCCGCCCCCCGAGGAGTCGTAGAGGGGGCGCAGGATGGAGAGCGCACCGCGGGCGTCGAAGAGCACCAGCTCCCAGTACGCCTCCTCGACCGACGCGCCGCCGCGGATCAGCTCCTCGAACTGCGCGTCGTAGGCGTCGCCCGCCTCGATCGCCTTGGTCATGATCGTCGGGTTGGAGGTCAGGCCGCGCACGCCCTCGGCGACGAGGCGGTCGAGGCCACCCTCGGTGACGTAGGAACGGCGCAGGTCGTCGATCCACGGGCTCTGGCCCTGCTGGTCGTGCAGCTCGTGCAAGCGGGTCATGATGCGTCCTCCTCGGCCGGGGGGATCGGGCTCGGGTCGCAGCGCTCGCGCCCCTGGTCGAGACGGCGGGCGCCAGGTCGAGCCTACGTCTTGTCCCCGCCAGTCGAGCCTCAGACGCTGCGCGCCGCTCCGGCTCCGGCGAGCAGCTTGGGCGACTCGTGGCGGACGCGGGCGAGGCGCAACGCCGTGAACGCGGAGATCACCCACCAGCCGGGGTCGAGCTGCCCCGACCCGTGCGCCAGACGCGCCGAGGTGGGTGCCGCGTGATGGTTGTTGTGCAGGCCCTCGCCTGCGGTGAGCCAGGCGAGCCACTGGTTGTTGCGCGCCTGGTTCTCGTACGGCTGTCGGCCGAAGCTGTGGCCGACCGCGTTGATCGCCCCGTTCAGCATCAGGTACGACACGGTGTGGACGGCCGCCGCGAGCAGGCCCCACTGCCAGCCGAGCAGCAGGCACAGCGAGGCGATGCCCATCCCGAGGCCGACGAAGGCGTGGTCGAACAGCACCCGGTCGAGGCGGTCCGGAGCGAGGTCGCGGGCGTAGCGCTGCACGGTCTCACCGTCGCGGGCGCAGCGCCGGTACAGCGCGGCGTTGGTCAGCTGGACGCGCCAGTACCCGAGCAGCACGGGGGAGTGGGGGTCGCCCTCGACGTCGGTGAAGGCATGGTGGCGGCGGTGCACGGCCGCCCATTCGCGGGGCTTGATCCCGGTTGTCACCCAGATCACGAAGCGGAAGACGACGGCCAGCCCCGGCTTCATGCTCAGCGCCCTGTGGGTGACGGTGCGGTGCAGGTACACGGTGGTGCAGAAGAGCCCCACCTGCGACACGGCGAGACCGACGACCACGGCGAGGAGGGGTTCGGGCACGGCGGGAGGATACCAGGACGGCCGCCCGGGGAACCCGACAGGCGACCGCTTCCTGCTCCTCTGCGCCAGTTGCCCGCGACGATTGGCGCCCGGGCCGTGGGGGAATACACCGCGGAACGGACAAGGCGCGTGCGGGCAGGCGTGCTCCTTCCGCGGAGATAGCCTTCCGCCACCCCCAGACGAGGAGCGCGATGCCGCCGGAGGAGACGAGAGCCCAGCAGGACCGCGGTCGCGGGGCCGCCGTCGGTGACACCGTCGAGCTGGTCCGCCGCTACGTCGTCCAGGAGACGGTCGGCCCGCTGCGGCAGATCGGCAAGCGCCTGGCGTTCGGCGCGGCCGGCGGTCTGCTCCTCTGTGTGGGATTCGTGGTGCTGCTGCTCGCGGTGCTGCGGGTGCTGCAGACCGAGACGGGGACCTTCTTTGCGGGCAACGTATCCTTCGCCCCCTACCTCATCACGGCCGCCGTGGGCGCAGGGGTGATCGCCGGCGCCGTCGTGGTGCTGCTGCGGGCGATCAACCGCAGCAGCCAACCCGGCGACCGCTGAGCGAGCGACGACGGCGCCGCGGTTTGGAGCGACAGGAGAGATGGCGATGACAACCTTCGCGTTGGCTGTGCTGCGGGCGCTGCTGCCTCAGCAGGCCGCTGGCGCGGCTGCGGCCGAGCGCCGTGCCGGCGCACAGACGGGCCGGGTGTCGCTCGGCGACATCGAGAGCAACCTCCGCGCGCTCGGTGGCACTGCGGCGTCGACGGTCACCAAGTCGGCCCCGACCCTCGCCGCGGGGGTGGCCGTGGGTGGCGCGGCGCTCCTCGCCGCCGTCTACCTCTACGGCCGGCGGCGCGGCCGGCGGCGGGCGACCGTGCTCGAGATTCGCAAGATCTGACGGGCGAGGGGCCCCGATGAGCCTACGAATCCGTTGGGCAGCCGCGCCCGAGCGCCAGCCGAGCTCGATGGGCGAGCGCGCCTGATGGGCAGCCTGCTGCGCAGGGTGCTCGACCCGCTGACGCGCCGCCTGCTGCGCCGGGGACTGCGCGAGGGCCTGTTCGAGGGGAGCAGCATCTGGTTGGCGATCGGGGCGGTCGCCGCGGTCGTCCGGCTGCTCACCCGCCCCGAGCAGCCGAAGGTCGTGCGGGAGGACCTGCAGGTCGGGGAGACGATCGTCGTCACGCACCAGCCCGGGCCGGCGCAGCCGACCCGTCGGGAGCGCCGCCGGGCGGCGCGCCGCGGCATGCTGCGGGTGTGACCGGCGAGGCGGCGACCGACGACGAGCGCGGCGCGCAGCACGGCCGGGGCCTGCTGCGAGCCGGGGAGCGGGTGCTGGCGGTGGACGGGCGGGACCGCAGGTACTTGTTGCGCCTGGCCGAGGGCGCCTCGTTCCACTCCCATGCCGGTGTCCTCGACCACGACGACGTCATCGGCCGCCCGGAGGGCAGCCTGATCCTGGCTCGCCGGCGCGAGGACGCAACAGGCCCGGCGCGCTACTACCTGGTGATGCGTCCCACGCTCGCCGATCTCGTCGTGAAGATGCCGCGCGGCGCGCAGGTGATCTACCCCAAGGACCTCGCCGCGATCCTGATGGAGGCCGACGTCTTCCCCGGTGCCCGCGTGCTCGAGGCGGGGGTCGGCTCGGGGGCGCTGTCCATGGCGCTGCTTCGCGCCGGAGCGCAGGTGGTCGGCTACGAGCTGCGCCCGGACTTCGCCAACCGGGCCCGCAACAACGTCGTCGACTCGCTCGGCGGCGACGCCCGTTTCGAGGTGCAGGTGCGCGACGTCTACGAGGGCATCGAGGAGCGCGGGCTCGACCGGATCGTGCTCGACCTCCCCGAGCCGTGGCGCGTCCTTGCCGCTGCCTGCGAAGCGCTCGCGCCGGGTGGCATCCTCGCCGCCTACCTGCCGACGATCAACCAGACTGCAGAGTTGCGCGAGGCGTTCTCCGCCTGCGGCTTCGTGCTCGCCTCGACGATCGAGGTGCTGCGGCGCACCTGGCACATCGACGGCCGCTCCGTGCGGCCGGACCATCGCATGGTGGCTCACACGGGCTTCATCACCACCGCTCGGCTCGCTCCGGACGTGCTCAGGCGGAGGAGCTGGCCGCACGGCGGCCCGGGCGGGGCGAGCTCGAGAACGACGCGGGTGGCGTCGACGCCAGCGAGATCGACGCGGGTGAGGTCGAGGACGAGGAGCGCTCGCCGGAGGAAACGGGCGAGCTCGGAGCGTGACGGGCGATCGCCGCCCGGTCCGGTCGAAGAACGCCGCTCAGCGCTGACCCATGAAGACGCCGCTCAGTCCCGCTCGATGAAGATGCATTCGCCGGGGCACTCCTCGGCTGCCTCCTGCACGGCGTCCTCGAGGTCCGGCGTGACCGCGACCATGCCGGCCGCGCCACCGGGCTCGTTCATCACCTGGTCCCCGTCCTTCACGTAGGCAAGCCCGTCGTCGAGGAGGGTGAACACGCTCGGGCAGATCTCCTCGCACAGGCCGTCGCCCGTGCAGAGATCCTGGTCGATCCACACCTTCATCGCCCGGGCGCTCCTTTTGCCGTGACGGCGGCGGCGGGCCGCTGCGTGCGGCCGCCACGCCGCCGGGGGCGATCACCCCTGACCGCCGACCACATGTTAGTCCGGCACGTCATGGCGACATGCGGGAACTGCCCTCGGTGTAGGGTCCGGCGGAGGGGGAGCGGCCCTGCCCGTCGGCGGGCGAGGAGGTGTCGAAGACCATGGACGACCAGGGGATCAGCGATCTGCGGGCTCGGGCGCACGCGGCCGAGGAGGAGATCGGCGAGCTGCGCCGGCGGCTGCTCGAGGCGCCGGGTCGGGTGGGACTGCTCGAAGAGCGCCTGCTCGAGGTGAAAGGACAGCTCGCCCAGGCGCTGGCGCAGAACGAGAAGCTGACCTTCACCTTGCAGCAAGCCAAGGAGAACATCGCGGCGCTGCGCGAAGAGGTGGACAAGCTCACCCAGCCGCCGAGCGCCTACGGCACGTTCCTGCAGGCCAACGACGACGGCTCGGTGGACGTCTTCGCCAGCGGCCGGAAGATGCGCGTGGCGCTGCACCCGGGCGTCGACGCCGAGGAGCTGCGGCGCGGCCAGGAGGTCGTGCTCAACGAGTCCCTCAACGTGGTGCTGGCCCGCGGCTTCGAGCAGTCCGGCGAGGTGGTGACGATCGAGGAGGTGCTCGAGGACGGGCGCCGCGCGCTCGTCGTCGGCCGTGGAGACGAGGTCCGCGTCGCGGAGCTCGCCGACACCCTCTTCGGCACCAAGCTGCGCGACGGAGACAGCGTGCTGTTCGACACGCGCTCGCAGCTGCTGCTCGAGAAGCTGCCGCGACCCGAGATCGAGCAGGTCGTGCTCGAAGAGGTGCCCGACATCACCTACGCAGACATCGGCGGCCTCGACGAGCAGATCGAGGCGATCACCGACGCGGTCGAGCTGCCGTTCCTGCACCGCGAGCTGTTCGCCGAGCACCGCCTGCCGGCTCCGAAGGGCATCCTGCTGTACGGCCCGCCCGGCTGCGGCAAGACGCTGATCGCCAAGGCCGTTGCCAACTCGCTCGCCGCCAAGGTCGCCGAGCGCACCGGCAACGCCAACGTGCGGAGCTACTTCCTCAACATCAAGGGCCCGGAGCTCTTGAACAAGTACGTCGGCGAGACCGAGCGTCAGATCCGCCTCGTGTTCCAGCGGGCTCGGGAGAAGTCCGAAGAGGGCGTGCCCGGTGATCGTCTTCTTCGACGAGATGGACTCGCTGTTCCGCACCCGTGGCACCGGGATCAGCTCGGACATGGAGTCGACGATCGTCCCGCAGCTGCTCGCCGAGATCGACGGCGTGGAGATCCCTGAAGAACGTCATCGTCATCGGCGCCTCGAACCGCGAGGACCTGATCGACCCGGCCATCCTGCGCCCGGGCCGGCTCGACGTGAAGATCAAGATCGAGCGCCCGAGCGAGTCGGCCGCCCAGCAGATCTTCTCCCGCTACCTCACGGCGGACCTGCCTCTCGATGCCGACGACGTGGCGACCCTCGGCGGCGGCGAGGCCGACAAGGCCGTGAAGGTGATGATCGAGCGGACGGTGTCGGAGATGTACCGCGCCGACGAGGAGAACCGCTTCCTCGAGGTGACCTACCAGAACGGCGACAAGGAAGTCCTCTACTTCAAGGACTTCGCCTCCGGGGCGATGATCGACAACATCGTGCGCCGGGCCAAGAAGCTCGCCATCAAGCGCCGGCTCGCCGGTGAGGGCCGGGGGATCCGCCTGCAGGACCTGCTCGCGTCGATCACCCAGGAGTACAAGGAGTCCGAGGACCTCCCGAACACGACCAACCCCGACGACTGGGCGAAGATCTCGGGCAAGAAGGGCGAGCGCATCGTCTTCGTCCGCACGATCTTCGACCATGGCGGCGATTCCCGAGGCGGGCGGGCGATCGAGCGCGTCGGGACCGGTCAGTACCTGTAGGGAAACGGGGCTCGTCGGTGGCTTCGAGGCACTAGCGTCCGGTCATGGCCCTACCGAAGGTCTGCGGCATCGAGACCGAGTACGGGATCCACGTCAGTCGGCGGAGGCGACTCCAATCCGACGAGCGCGGCGTCGCTGCTGATCAACGCCTACGTCGCCGACGTCGCCGCCCGGGTCGGGTGGGACTTCGAGGACGAGTCGCCCGGCCGGGACGCCCGGGGGTTCGCCCGCGAAGGGGCGATGCCGCCCGAGGTGGAGACCCACCTCGTCAACACCGTGCTCACCAACGGCGCCCGCTACTACGTCGACCACGCCCATCCGGAGTACTCCACCCCCGAGTGCGCCACGCCGCTCGAGCTGGTGCTGCACGACCGCGCCGGGGAGCAGGTCCTCGTGCGCTCGATGGAGGCGGCGCGGCGGCTGCTCCCGCCCGGCGAAGAGATCGTCGTCTACAAGAACAACTCCGACGGCAAGGGGAACTCCTACGGCTGCCACGAGAACTATCTCATGGACCGTGCCGTGCCCTTCTCCCGCATCGTGCAGCTGATGACGGCCCACCTCGTCGACGCGCCAGGTGTACGCCGGCGCGGGCAAGGTCGGCCGGGAGGGCACGGGTGGGTCGTCCCAGCCCGGCGTCTTCCAGATCAGCCAGCGGGCCGACTTCTTCGAGGAGGTCGTCGGCCTCGAGACGACGCTCAAGCGCCCGATCGTCAACACCCGCGACGAGCCGCACGCCGACCCGCAGAAATACCGGCGGCTGCACGTGATCACCGGGGACGCCAACCTGGCGGAGGTCGCCACGTTCCTGAAGGTCGGCGTCACCGCGCTGCTGCTGATGCTGGTCGAGGACGACGCGTTCGGCGAGCGCGAGCTCGTCCTCGCCAACCCCGTGCAGGCGATGCACGAGATCTCGCTCGACCCGACGTTGCGCCAGGTCGTCGAGCTTGCCGGCGGCGAGCGGCTCACCGCGCTCGAGCTGCAGTGGGAGCTGTTCGGCTTGGCCCGCAAGTACGCCGACGAGCGCGGCCTGGCCGAGCTCGGCCCCGAGCCGGCCGGCGAGGCGGTCCTGGCGCGCTGGGAGGCCACCCTCGCCGGGCTCGAGCACGATCCGGCGACGCTGCGCCACCAGCTCGACTGGGTCGCCAAGCGCGAGCTGATCGCCGCCTATTGCGAGCGCCACTCCTGCGCCCCCGACGACCACCGCGTCGCTGCGCTCGACCTGCAGTACCACGACCTGCGACCGGCCCGCTCGCTGTTTCGCCGCCTCGACATGGAGCGCCTCGTGGACGAGGCCGCCGTCGACGCCGCAACACGCGAACGCTCCGCGCGACACACGCGCGTACTTCCGCGGCGAGTGCCTGAAGCGCTTCCCGCAGGCGATCGTGGCCGCGAACTGGGACTCGATCGTCTTCGATCTCGGAGAGGACCCGCTGCGGCGGGTACCGATGATGGAACCGTTGCGGGGAACCGCAGCTCACGTCGATACGCTCTTCGAAGGGTGCGGCAACCCGACGGAGCTGTTACGGCGCCTCGGCGCCTAGGAGGCGAAGCACATGGCTGAGCGGGAGCTCAAGAGACGGACGGCGCCCGCGCGCGAGACGGAGACGACGGAGGAGGAGCCGTCGGCACCGAGCGAGCGGGGCGAGAAGCTGAAGGCCGAGATCGACGACATCCTCGACGAGATCGACGAGGTGCTCGAGGACAACGCGGAGGAGTTCGTCCGCAACTACGTCCAGAAGGGCGGCGAGTAGCCTCGCCGCCTCTGCCGTCCCCGCCGCCGGGCGGGCGCCAGGTCGCGGCGCTCGCCTTGCGACGGGCACGGCTCACAGCAGCGGCAAGTAACGTGCTCGCGCAATGACCCTGCCGCTGTTCCCACCGAACGAGGACCCCGGTCCGAGCTTCGCCGATGTGCTCGCCCGCAGCGCCCCTTCGGCGCTGACGGTCCGCGCGTTCCCGACTGTCGCCGGCGTCGCAGCGCGCCGCGGGCGGCGGCGCGAGCGTGGGCGAGACCGTCCGCGTGGGCGAGCCCGCCGGTCTCTCGTTCCCGCACGGCACGACGATCGCCGCGCTGCGCTACGCCGACGGAGTCGTCGTCGCCGGTGACCGGCGTGCCACCGAGGGCGTGGCGATCGCCCACCGGGGGATCGAGAAGGTCTTCCCTGCGGACCGCTTCTCCGCGGTGGCCATCGCCGGCGCAGCCGGTCCGGCGATCGAGATGGTGCGACTGTTCCAGACCCAGCTCGAGCACTACGAGAAGGTCGAGGGATCGGCGCTCAGCCTGGAGGGCAAGGCGAACCAGCTCGCCCAGATGATCCGCGCCAACCTCCCGATGGCGATGCAGGGCCTCGTCGTCGTGCCGCTGTTCGCCGGCTGGGACGGCCGGCGCCAGGTCGGCCGGATCTTCACCTACGACGTCACCGGCGGCCGCTACGAGGAGACGGACTTCCACGCCACGGGCTCGGGTGGCCGGGACGCCAAGACGACGATCAAGCTCGGCTTTCGCGAGCGGCTGACCCGCGACGAGGCGGTCGAGCTCGTCGTCGAGGCGCTCTACCAGGCAGCCGACGAGGACGCCGCGACGGGCGGGCCGGACCCGATGCGCGGGATCTACCCGATCGTCGCGACGGTCGACGGGACCGGCTTCGAGCGCCTCGAGGACGTCGAGGTCGCCGAGCGCTTCGCCGCCGTGCTCGCTCGCCGCCGGCCGCAGATGGCCGAGGAATCTGCCCCCGAGCCGCCCGCCGGCGGGCGCGGCGCCGGCCGAGGCCGCGGCCGGCAGGCTCCCCCCGGCGGTGCGCCCACCGAGGACGAGATCGCCCTCGAGGGAGGTGAGCCGCGATGACCATGCCGTACTACGTCGCGCCCGAGCAGGTGATGAAGGACCGGGCGGAGTACGCCCAGAAGGGCATCGCCCGCGGCCGCTCGCTCGTCGCCACGATCTACGACGGCGGGGTGCTCATCGTCGCCGAGAACCCGTCGCGCACGCTGCACAAGATCAGCGAGATCTACGACCGCGTGGCCTTCGCCGGCGTCGGTCGCTACAACGAGTACGACCAGCTGCGCGTCGCCGGCGTGCGCCACGCCGACACCAAGGGCTACGCCTACTCCCGCGAGGACGTCGACGCCCGCTCGCTGGCCAACGTCTACGCGCAGTACCTCGGACAGGTCTTCACCCACGAGATGAAGCCGCTCGAGGTCGAGATCCTCGTTGCCGAGCTGGGCGCCGACGGCGCCGACAACCGGCTCTACCACATCGCCTACGACGGGACGATCGTCGACGAGGAGCGCTTCACGGTGCTCGGAGGCGACGCCGAGGCGATCGCCCAGCGCCTCGAGCAGGTCTACGTGGCCGGCTGGTCCCTCGGCGAGGCGCTGCGCGCCTGCGTCGGCGCGCTCGCAGGTCCGGACCGCACGCTCGGGCCGGAGATCCTCGAGGTGGGCGTGCTCGCGCACGGCAACGGGCGCCGAGCGTTCCGCCGCATCGTGGGCGAGGAGCTGGCGACGCTGCTCGCCGGCTGAGGCCTGGGCTCCGGGCCGCCTCGCGCTCCGGGCCGCTCCGCGCTCCGGGCTGCCGTGCGCTCGGCCGCCTCCGCGAACGCCGGAGGTCGCCCCGCTACTGCTCGCCCCGCCGGCGCAGCCCGCGGGGACGGCGGGGCCCCCTCTCGGCCTCGATGAAGGCTGCGTCGACGGCGTCGGCCAGCAGGATCTCACGCGCCACGTCCAGCAGATCCTCGGGAACGAGCACCTCGACGTCGGTCGGCAGGGGGTACGGCCCCTCGGCCGATCCGCGAAGCTCGGTCGGCACGCCCTCCGCGGCCAGCCGGGCCGCCACGACACGGCCGTGGAAAGCGCCGACGACGGTGGTCAGGTGGACCATGCGCGGCGCAGAACCCACCTGCGTGAGGCTACCGGAGCCGGACGCGACGGGGGCCGCGACAGCTGCGCTTCGCCGCGTGCGCGGCCTTCGGGGCATGCGTGTGGGGCTGGTCGTGCGGGCACTAGGTTGCCGCTGTGGAGCGGCGCATCTTCGGCCTCGAGAACGAGTACGGGGTGACCTGCACGCTGCGCGGGCAGCGCCGCCTCAGCCCGGACGAGGTCGCCCGCTATCTCTTCCGGCGCGTCGTGAGCTGGGGCCGATCCTCCAACGTCTTCCTCGAGAACGGGGCCCGCCTGTACCTCGACGTCGGCTAGCCACCCCGAGTACGCGACGCCCGAGTGCGACTCGATCGAAGACCTCGTGGCTCACGACAAGGCCGGCGAGCGCATCCTCGAGGGCCTCGTCGCGTCGGCCGAGGCGAGGCTGCGCGACGAGGGGATCCGCGGCGTCGTGTACCTGTTCAAGAACAACACCGACTCGGCGGGCAACTCCTACGGCTGTCACGAGAACTACCTGACGAGCCGGCGGGACGACTTCGCCCACTACGCGCAGGTGCTGATCCCGTTCCTCGTCACGCGCCAGATCTACGCCGGTGCCGGCAAGGTGCTGCAGACGGCACGCGGCGCGGTGTACTGCCTCTCCCAGCGTGCCGAGCACATCTGGGAGGGCGTCTCGTCGGCGACCACCCGCTCCCGGCCGATCATCAACACCCGGGACGAGCCCCACGCCGACGCGGAGCGCTTCCGGCGCCTGCACGTCATCGTCGGTGACTCGAACATGAGCGAGTACGCCACCTTCGTCAAGGTGGGTGTGACGAGCATCCTGCTGCGCATGCTCGAAGACCCGGGCGTGGTGTTCCGCGACATGACCCTCGAGGACCCCATCCGGGCGATCCGCGAGATCAGCCACGACATCACCTGCCGGCGCAAGGTCCGCCTCGCCAACGGCCGAGAGGCGAGCGCCCTGCAGATCCAGCAGGAGTACCTCTCCCGCGCGTTGCGCTACGCCGACCAGCAGGGCTTCTCGCCGATGGAGGAACGGGCGCTGCAGATGTGGGAGCACTGCATGGAGGGAATCGAGAAGGACCCCCTCACCCTCGACCAGGAATGCGACTGGGTGATGAAGCACCGCCTCATCGAGGGCTACCGGGCGCGGCACAACCTCGCGCTCGGCAGCCCGAAGATCGCCCTGCTCGACCTGCAATACCATGCCGTGAGCCGCGAGCGGGGCATCTTCTACCGCCTGCAGGGCCGTGGCGAGGCGGCGCGCATCGTCACCGACGCGGCGATCGCCCGCGCCGTCGAGCACCCGCCGGACACGACGAGGGCGCGACTTCGCGGGGAATTCATCCGCCGCGCCAAGGAGCGTCGCCGCGATTTCACCGTCGACTGGGTGCACCTCAAGCTGAACGACCAGACCCAGCGCACGGTCCTGTTGAAGGACCCGTTCCGCTCCACCGACGACCGGGTGCAGCGGCTGATCGACTCGATGTAGCCCGAAGTCGCAGGTCTCGCCCTGCGCTCTCGGAGGCCGGGTGCTGGAGGCTGCAGCACTGCCCGGCTCGACGACGCAGATGCCCCCCGCGGGCGTGCCAGGTCCCCGCACAGGCGTAGACTGACGACGATGCTCGGCAACCTGGACCCGGCCAAGCTGTTGATCATCCTCGTGCTCGCTCTGGTGGTGGTCGGCCCGGAGCGTCTGCCGAAGTACGCGCGTCAGGCGGGCTCGGCCTGGCGTGAATTGACCCGGGTGCGACAGCAGGTGGTCGACGAGGTGCGATCTGCCGTCCCCGAGCTCGACAGCCTGCCGCAGATCCCGAGGCTCAAGCCCGGGGCGCTCTCCGGCTTCCTCAACGACCTCACCAGGTCGCCTGGCGTGGCGGCCGGCGCGGCCGCCGCCGGCGCGGTCGTTGCCGGTGCGGCCGCAGCGCAGGCCGCGGGGGCGCCGGCTGGAGAGGTGACGGTGACGGGGCCTGGAACCGACGATGAGGGGACTCGTCCTGCGAACGTCGAAGCGGTCGCGGCCGTCGCCAGCCCGCCGTTCAACGCAACGCCGGTCACTGCTCCGACGCTTGCCGGCGGGCCGAGCGGCTCGGGCCCGAGTCTCGCCGGGCGCGCGCCGGTGTCGGACCCGGCCGACGCCGGCTTCGACGACCCGGCAATGAACTGATCCGGTCGGCAAGCGCTCAACGAAGAACGCTCAAATGGCCACATTGATCCGGCGGCGCAACGGCCTACGGCCATCGCCCGACGCCATGACGCTCGGCGAGCACCTCGGCGAGCTCCGCAAGCGTCTCATCTTCTGCCTCATGGGCTTCGCCGTCGCCGGCGTGGCCGTCTACCTGCTCTACGACCGCGTCCTGAACCTGCTGCAGAAGCCGTACTGCGAGTCGCTGCATGTCTCGATAAACAGCCCGAAGTGCCACCTCGTCGTGCTCGGTCCACTCGACGGCTTCGCTCTCCGGCTCAACGTCACCGCCTACGGTGGCGTCATCATCGCCTCGCCGATCATCCTGTATCAGCTGTGGCGCTTCATCACCCCCGGGCTGAAGGCGAACGAGCGCCGCTACGCGCTGCCCTTCGTCTTCGCGACGGTCGGGCTCTTCCTCATCGGTGCCTTCGTCGCCTGGATCACCTTCCCCCACGCGCTCGGCTTCCTCCATGCGGTCAGCGGCCCCGTCACCACGCTGCTCTCGGCGCAGAAATACCTCAGCCTGATCATGACCCTGATGGCCATCTTCGGGCTGACCTTCGAATTCCCCGTCGTGCTCGTCGCCCTCGAGCTCGCCGGGGTGCTCACGCCGGAGAAGCTGGCCAAGTTCCGGCGGATCGCGATCTTGATCATCGTCGTGCTGGCGGCCGTGGTCACCCCGAGCTCCGACCCGTTCTCCATGCTCGCGATGGCGATTCCGATGCTCCTGTTCTACGAGCTCTCGATCGTCATCGGCAAGCTCCTCAAGCGGTCGCGGCCGGCGCGCTCGTGACCCGGTGAGCCCCCCGGCGGCCCGCAGGCCGTTCGGGAGCGGTTCCTCGCCGACCAGCCCTTCCCGCTCGACCCCTTCCAGCTCGAGGCCCTCGACCACCTCGACGCCGGGCGCTCGGTGCTCGTCGCCGCCCCGACCGGGTCGGGCAAGACCGTCGTCGCCGAGTACGCGATCGCCCTCGCCGTCGCCGCCGGCGGGCGGGCCTTCTACACCACGCCGCTCAAGGCGCTCTCCAACCAGAAGTTCGGCGACCTCGGCCGCGTCTACGGCGAGCGTCGCGTCGGGCTGCTCACCGGCGACACGTCGATCAACCCGGGCGCGGAGGTCGTCGTGATGACGACCGAGGTGCTGCGCAACATGATCTACTCCGGCTCGGACCGCCTCGCCGACCTGCGCTGCGTGATCCTCGACGAGGTCCACTACCTCGAGGACCCCTACCGCGGCGCCGTCTGGGAGGAGATCATCCTCACCGCCCCGCAGCAGGTCACCCTCGTCTGCCTGTCGGCCACCGTCTCCAACGCCGAGGAGCTTGCCGGCTGGATCGGCGCGCGTGCGCGGCGCGACCGGCGCGGTGATCGAGGAGCGCCGCCCGATCGAGCTGACCCACCTCTACGTCGTCGCCGACCGCCGTGACGAGCGGCTGCTGCTGCTGCCGACCTTCGTCGACGGCCGCCCGAACCCCGAGGCGGCCGCGCTCGACGAGCAGTCGCGCCGGGACGCGGCACGCGCCGCGGCGAGAAGCCGCCACGCGGGACGGGGCGGGACAGGCGGCGGCCGCCTGCGGCGTCCCCGCCGCACCGAGGTGGTCGAGCGCTTCGCCGAGGAGTCGCTGCTGCCGGCGATCTACTTCGTGTTCTCCCGCGCCGGCTGCGACGACGCGGTGCGCGACTGCCGCAACGCCGGCGTCCGGCTCACCGTCCCCGAGGAGCGAGCCGAGATCCGAGCGATCCTCGAGCGGCGGGTCGAGCGGCTCTCCGACGACGACCTGGCAGTGCTCGGCTATCCCGCCCTCGCTGCGGCGATGGAGGCGGGCATCGCCCCCCACCACGCCGGGATGGTGCCGCCGCTTCGCGAGGCCGTCGAGGAGTGCTTCCAGAAGGCCCTCGTCAAGGTGGTCTTCGCCACCGAGACCCTCGCACTCGGGATCAACATGCCGGCGCGCTCGGTGGTCATCGAGCAGCTCTCGAAGTTCTCCGGCGCCGGACACGCGGACCTGACCCCGGGGGAGTACACCCAGCTCACGGGGCGGGCCGGCCGGCGCGGGATCGACGAGCGTGGGCTGGGCGGCGGTGCTGTGGTCGCCCTTCCACACCTTCGCCGACGTCGCCCGCCTCGCCGGCGCGCGCTCGCGGGCGCTGCGCAGCTCGTTTCGCCCGACCTACAACATGGCGGTCAACCTGGTCCGGCGTTACTCACGCGAGGACGCCTATCGCCTCGTGCGATCGAGCTTCGCCCAGTACCTCTCCGAGGCGCCGCTCACCGGGCAGCTGGATGCCGTCGTCGGCCTGCTGCAGTCCCGCGGCTACCTGCGGGGCTGGTCGGTGACGCCGCCGGGCGAGCGCCTCGCCGGCCTGTACCACGAGCGTGACCTGCTGATCGCCGAGGCGCTCGGCGCGCGGTCTGCTCGACGGCCTCGATCCGCCGAGCCTGGCGGCGCTCGTCTCGGTCCTCGCCTACGAGCCGCGCCGGGAGAGCCCGCTGCCGGACCTGCCGACGGCGAAGATCGCCCGGCGATGCCTCGAGCTCGCCGAGCTCGCTGCCGAGCTGCGGTCCGAGGAGCGGGCCGCCGGGCTGCCCCAGACCCGCGAGCTCGACGCCGGGTTCGCGCTCCTCGCCTACGAATGGGCCAAGGGCCGTGAGCTGCGCCAGCTGCTCACCCCGACGGCACGCGGCCGTCGCAGCCGCCACGCCGAGCCGGTCATGACCGGCGGTGACTTCGTGCGCAACTGCAAGCAGCTCGTCGACCTGCTGCGCCAGATCGGCATCGTCTGCGAGGAGGAGCGGGTCGGCAAGGTGGCCCGCAGCGCCGCCGACCGCCTGCTGCGCGGCATCGTCGCCGCCTCCAACCCCGCCGGGCTCGGCGCCGACGACGATCTCACCGAGGACGAGCTCGAGGAGCTCGCCGACGCCCCCCCGGCGTAACGCGCCGCTTGCGCGTCGAGGGCGGAGCGGGTCCGCCGCTCGGGGCGCCCCGTCTCCTAATCTCGATCGGGCATGCTGCCCTACGCCAGCGAGAGCTTCACCCCCGCCGAGCGGGAGCTGCTCGCGCACTACTTCACGAATCTCGACGGGCCGGTCTTCGCCCTCGTCAACCTCCCCGAGGTGGTGCGCGGCGCGCTGTTCGCCCGCTACTCGCGCTCGTCGAAGTCGCTGCGCCGGCTCTTCCTCGACGAGTTCGTCGGCGACCTCGACGTGAGCGGGGACGCGACGATCGACGCGACGATGGGGTTGCGCCGGGCCGAGGAGCTCTACGCCAAGGTCTTCGGTGACTATGGCGACGACTCGGTCGCCCAGCTCGGGGCGGTCCATCTCGCCTGCGAGCAGGCGTCCAACGTGCTCACCAAGGTGCTCGAGCGGGGCCGGCTGATGTCCTACCTCGAGCAGTCCACCCGCTACGTCCCCTACGACTCCCGCCTGCCGACCGGGCACTACCGCTTCTACCGCGATCCCGAGGTGCTCGACTCGCCGCTCGGGGCCCGCTACGTGGGCGAGATGGACCGCATGTTCGACACGTACCAGTCGCTGCTCGACCCGATGCAGGCCTTCCTGCTCAACGTGGTCGACCGGCCGGCAGAGAGCTCGGAGGTGGCCTTCCGCCAGGCGATGCGCGCCCGCGCCCTCGACGCGCTGCGCGGGCTGCTGCCCGCCGGGTCGCTGTCCAACGTCGGGGTGTTCGGTTCGGGGCAGGGCTACGAGTCGCTGCTCTTGCACATGCGGCGTCACCCGCTGCCCGAGGTGCGCGAGTACGGAGCGCTGATGCACGCCGAGCTCGCCAAGGTGATCCCGTCGTTCCTCACCCGCCTCGACCGCCCCGAGCGGGGCGGCGAGTGGGCCGACTACCTGGCGGCGCGCCGCGAGGAGACCGCGGCGGTGGTGGAGGAGCTCTTCGGTTCCGTCGCCGAGGGCGCGCCGGCAGTCGCCGCGGCGGCGCGCGGCGCCGCCCACGCGCCGGGTGGGCTCGGCGAGGACGTCGAGCTCGTCGACTTCGACCCCGCCGGTGAGGACAAAGTGCTCGAGGCGATCTGCTATGCGTCTGCCGGGGAGTCCGAGCGGGCCATCGCCAAGGTCGTCGCAGGCCTCGACGACGCTGCCCGCCGGCGCCTCGTCGACGCGTACGTCGGTGAGCGGCGCAACCGCCGGCACCGTCCGGGTCGCGCCTTCGAGCGCACGGCCTATCGCTTCGACGTGGTCGCCGACTACGGCGCGTTCCGCGACCTGCAGCGTCACCGCATGCTGACGATCGAGTGGCAGCCGCTCGGCACGACCCTCGGCTGGACGGTGCCCGAGCTCGTCGACGAGGCCGGCCTCGGCGCGCCCTTCCGCGAGTCGCTCGAGCGCTCGGGCGCCCTGCACGACGCGCTCGCTGCGCGCTTCCCAGCGCAGGCGGCGTACGCGGTGGCGCTCGCCTACCGGATCCGCTTTTCGATGCAGCTGAACGCCCGCGAGGCGATGCACGTCATCGAGCTGCGCAGCGGGCCGCAGGGCCACCCCGCCTACCGGCGCGTCGCCCAGCAGATGCACCGCCAGATCGCCGACGTGGCCGGCCACCGGGCGATCGCCGCGGCGATGACCTTCGCCGACCACACGCCCGACGGGCTCGGCCGGCTCGACGCCGAGACGCGGGTCGCGGCACGCCGCGCCGCGTCGCGTCCCGAGGGGCGACCAGGAGACGGCATCTAGGGAATCGCGCCGTGAGGACGCCCAGGTCGCGCACAGCGGCGGGCGGAGAGGCTCACCGCGGTGGTGACGGAGCGCGGCGAGGGGTTGACGCCGGGTTGCGGCCTGGCGGGAATCCGCGCCGGGCCCGCGTCGTTGACCGGGGCGATAGCTCCCCTACACTGACCGATCTTCGGGCACGGGCCGTGCGCCGTGGGGCTCGCTGGTGGAGCTTCGGCAGTCGGGGAGTGACGACACCGGGTAGACGGGGAAACGCATGCCAAGCGAGATGGACAGCGAGCTCGAAACCGAGGTCCTCGAGGACGGGGGGCTGGACGAGCTGGGTGACGAGGCGATGCTCGACGAGGACAGCCTTGACGAGGAGGATCTCGAGGAAGGCCTGGTCGAGGGACTCGAAGACGACGACGACGACGACGACCTCGAGCTGGTCGAGGAGGCCGACGAGGAGGTCGACGAGACCGCGGCCGAGACCGACGAGGCACTCGGCGATGAGGACGAGGACGAGCTCGACGACGATGACGTCGAGGCGAGCCTCGACGTCATCCTGAAAGAGCGCCTCGTCGTCCCCGACGAGGACGACGAGGCGGACGAGGAAGAGGAGGCGACCGACCTCGAGGACCGGACGGACGGGACGCTGCGGGTCCTGCCCAAGCAGCCGGGCGAGTTCGTCTGCCAGTCCTGCTTCCTCGTGAAGAGCGAGACCCAGCTCGCCGACCCCACTCGCGGCCTGTGCCGGGACTGCGTGTGACCGAGGGTCGCGTCGGTCGAGGGTCTGCGCGCGGAGCGCCTCGCGATGCGACCAACGTCGCGTCGCCGGTCGCGCGCCGGCGATGAGCGAGCAGCCGCCCGCCGATGAGGGCGGCCGCAGCCTGCTCGAAGATCTGGTCGACTACGGGTTCTATGCGCCGCTCGGGGCGGCGATCCGGATGGCGGAGAGCCTTCCGGAGCTGGTCGAGAAGGGCCGCAGCCGTGTCGAGGGGCGTATCGCCACGGCGCGTCTGGTCGGTCGTTTCGCCGTGAAGGAAGCCAGGCGGCGAGTCGAGAGCACCTTCGGCGCCCCGCCGAGCGCGCCCCCGGAATCCTCGAGCCGAGTCGACCAGGAGGCGTCGCTCGACGACGGTCCGACCCGCGGAGGGGACGACCCTCCTGTCGTCAGGGACAATGCCCCGGTGACTGTCCAGCGCGAGGCTGCCGCCGCCGCGCAGGAGACCACCGCCGGCGAGCAGGCATCCCAGGGCGACGCCACGCGTCCCGTTGCACGACGTGGCGACGAGGCCCCCCCGGTGGAGGACCTCGCGATACCGAACTACGACTCGCTCGCCGCGTCGCAGGTCGTGCCCCGCCTTGTCGGGCTCGCACCGGACGAGCTCGAGGCGATCCGCCGGTACGAGTCGGCGCACCGCCGGCGCCGGACCGTGCTCAGCCGGGTGACCCAGCTCCAGGACGGCCCGGCGGGTGCGACCGGCTGAGCCCGGGGGCGGCGCGGCGGCCACGCGAGCGGCGCGCACTCAGCTCGATCGGCTCGTTCGTCTGGCGGAGGAGGCCGTGGACGGTGCCACGACGCGCCGTGGCGGACCGATGCTCCTCGCCGAGAGTCCCCTCTCAGCACCCGGCGCGTCGCTCGCCGGCTACCTCGACGCGCCGGATCGCATCCTGCTCGCTGGCAACTTCGCTGGCGTCGAGGTCGGCGTGGCCGCCGGCCGGCTCGAGCGGCGAGGCGGAGAGCCGGTCGCCGTCGTCGAGCTGCTCTACGTCGAGCCCGAGGCGAGACGTGTCGGGGTCGGCGACGCCCTGATGGAGGCCGTGTTCGAGTGGGCCGGTGCAGCGGGCTGTAGCGGGGTCGAGACGACTGTGCTGCCGGGTGACCAGCCGAGCAAGGCGTTCTTCGAAGCGCACGGCTTGACGGCCCGCGCCCTCGTCGTGCACCGGCTTCTGGGTGAAGAGGCGCCCGGGTCGGACGCGCGGGAACGCCGCACTGTCTCGACCGAGGCGGCGACAGGAACTGGACGCGATCTCGTGCCCTGCGCAGGGGCGGTCGTGATCGAGCGCGGCCGGCTCTTGCTCGTCCGCCGGGCGAACCCGCCCGAGCCAGGTCGCTGGTCGTTGCCTGGCGGCCGGCTCGAGCCCGGCGAGCTGCCTGCCGAGGCGGCAGCGCGCGAGACTCTCGAGGAGACCGGCTGTGCAGTCGTCGTCGACGGCCTCCTCGGTGTGGCGATCATCGAGGGCGGGACGGTGCAGTACGCCGTCGACGACTTCTCCGCCCGGCTCGCCGATCCGGCGTGCGAACCGCGAGCCGGCGGCGACGCCTCTGACGCGGCGTTCGTGCCGCTCGAGGACGTCGGCAAGCTCGAGCTCGTCAGCGGCCTCGCACGATGGCTCTGTGAGCACGGCGTGCTGCCCGTGGATCACAGCCCCTGAGGCTGCAGACGCGCCAGAGCCTCAGTCGGGCATCCCCGCTCGCGGCGCCGGCCGGGTGTCCTCGCGCGGCGCGGAGTCGGAGGTCTCGGCTGGCGAGGAGTCGGGGGTGCCGACCGCTTCGGGCGTCGCCGCTGACAGAGCTGGCGCCGGGTCGGCGGCCTCCTGCTCCTCGGACTCGACCTCGGCGATCCGCGATTTGACCGCGGCCGCCTCCGCGTCGACTGCGGCGGCCACAGGTTCGAACTCGGCGGCGACCTCAGCCTCGACCGCGTCCACCTCGGCCTCGACCGGCTCGACCTGCGCCTCCACCGGCTCGACCTGCGCCTCCACCGGCTCGACCTGCGCCTCGACCGGCTCGACCTGCGCCTCCACCGGCTCCGGCTCCGGTCCGAGGGGCTCCGCCTTGGCGGGCGCGGCCGCACCGTAATTCGGGGGTGGCGGAATCGGAGACGGCGAGGGAGCGCCGGAGGGCCTGCTATCGGCGGGACGTCCGACCGGTGAGTGGCTGCCAGGCCGCCGGGCCATCGCCGGAACGCCGAAGGATCGGCGACCCGCCGGTGCCGACGTGGGGCGCGGCGGCGGAGGCATCGACAGTCCGAGGAGCGGGGCGAGCGCCGGGATGCGTCCCGCAGCCTGCGCCGCAGCCCGCCGCACGGCTGCATCCTCGGGCACCCCGGCCGGCTTGACGAGCCGGCCTACCGGTGACGCCGCGGCAGCCTCGAGCAGCGCCAGCCAGCGCTCGGACGCCGTCGACGCCGTCATCGCAGCGCCGGCAGCTTCGGCGAGCCGATTGACGAGGGCTGCGGGGAAGCGGGTGTTCGGCTCCGGGGGCCTGGTGGACAGCCTCAGGGCCTGCAACACACGACCCTCTTCGAGCGCGTGGGTCATGTCGCGCTCCCACGCCTCTCGAAGGCGCGTCACGCGAGCCTCGAGGGCCTCGCGTAGCCGGCGCAACAGCTCGCGCCCGTGCTCGTCGCGTGGCACGGCGCCGGCGACCGCAGCGCGCAGGTCCCGCAACGAGATCTCGTCGAGGATGCGCTCCGCCGCCTCGGCGCGGTCGAGCCAGACGGCCTCGCGCACCGCCGCGAGAAGTTGTTCGGCGAGCGCCATGATCGCGTCGCCGGAAGCCGCGGGCAACCCCTGCGCCGTCGCAGCGGCGCGCTCCTCGGCCAGAGCCCGGCGCACGGCGGGCAGGCCGCCGATCGCCAGCTGCTCAGCGATCGGCCGTTGCTCGGCGGGCAGGGAATCGAGCAGCGCATCGCGGTGCGCGCTCCCGGGCGCCAGGCGGGGGGGCCGGGTTCGCCGAGCGCGGTCACCAGCCGGGCTCGGCTGAGGTCGGCCCTCGCGGGACGGCACAACCCGGTCGCCGCCGGCGGCTGCATGCTCCGGGCGAGGGCGCGGGCGGGTGTCCGGCCCGCTGCGCTCCGAGGTCGGGGGACGATCCGTCACCGGGGCCTCGCCGGCGTCGCGCGGGCCCGAGGGGCGTGGCGGCCGCCTCCCGGGGACCCGCCGATCGTCGCCACGTGCCTCGCTCGGCCGCCGGTCGACGGGTCGGTCACCGTTCCGGGTGCCGCGACGAGCGTCGTCGTCACGCGGTCTGCCGCGCTCACCGGGCGGTCGGGGCCCACGCCGCTCGTGGCGGGGGAGGAGCGACGTCGTGACGCTGCCTGTCTCAGGTGCGCCCGTGCCCGAGATCTCGATCACGCCCTTGCGAGGACTGGAGGAACGCTGCGGCAGCACAGCGGTGATCGTGATGCCCTCCAGCTCGATCTCGGCCTCGACACGCAGCACGTCGCCGACGCTCGCGCCCTCGCCGACGACCGCCGCGTCGATCACCCCACGCGGCTGGCGCGCACCGGCGGCGCGCCAGGTCCAGGTGCCGTCGCCCCGGTCGCTGGTCAGCTCGACGTCCATGCGGCGTGCCATGCAGTCGTTCAAGCTACCGCCCGGCGGCCGGTGGCGCGGACGAGGTGGCGAACGGCTGCGTTGCGCATCGCTCTTTGGTGCCGGTGAGCTGGGTCGCTCGCGTGAACTGCCTCGCCGGCGACCGCAGCGGTCACGGGTACCATCCAGGCTCAGGTAACCGGCGTGCGGCACGGCGAGCGCGCGGTGACGGCAGCGGGGTGAGCGTCCTTCGCGCCGGGAGGAGCAGCGTTGGGCATCGGTGGCGGCGGCGGTGGCGGCATGGCGTCCATGTACCGGGCACAGATGCGCGCCATGCATCGCGACCCGGAGATCGGCAAGCAGAAGACCGCCAAGAGCCAGTGGCGCAGGATCGCCAGCTTCGCCAGGCCGTACCGGACGATGCTTGCGGTGTTCCTCGTGCTGATCGTCGTCGACGCCGTCGTCGGGGCGGCGAACCCGCTGCTCTACCGAGCGATCATCGACCGCGGCATCCTCGGGCACAACGCACGGCTCGTCGTCCTGCTGGCTCTCGGCGTGGCTGCGCTCTCGATCGTCGACACCGCCCTCAGCGTCGGCGAGCGGGCGATCTCGGCCCGGGTCGGCGAGGGTCTCATCTACGACATGCGGTCGAAGGTGTTCGCCCATGTCCAGAAGATGCCCATCGCCTTCTTCACGCGCGCGCAGACCGGCGCCCTCGTCTCGCGGCTGAACAACGACGTCCTCGGGGCGCAGCAGGCCTTCACCGACGTGCTCTCCAACGTGGTGTCGAACATCGTCACCGTGGCCATCGTGCTCACGACGATGCTCATCCTGTCTTGGCAGATCACCCTCGTCGCCCTCGTGATCCTGCCGATGTTCATCATCCCCGCCCGGCTGATGGGCAAGCGCCTACAGCGCATCACGCGGGAGTCCTACGGCCTCAACGCGGAGCTGACGACGATGATGACCGAGCGCTTCAACGTCGCAGGGGCGCTGCTCGTCAAGCTCTTCGGCAGGCCGAGGCTCGAGAACGAAGCTTTCGACGGGCGTGCCGGGAGGGTGCGCGACATCGGCATCACCCAGGCGATGTATGGGCGCATCCTCTTCGCCGCGCTCACGCTGACTGCGGCCCTCGCCACCGCCCTCGTCTACGGCTGGGGCGGCGTGCTCGTCGTGCGCGGCGACCTCCAGCTCGGGACGGTCGTCGCACTGACCGCCTATCTCGCCCGTCTGTACGGGCCGCTGACGGCGCTGTCCAACGTGCAGGTCGACGTGCTCACTGCGCTCGTCTCCTTCGAGCGCGTGTTCGAGGTGCTCGACCTGCCGCCGATGATCGACGAGCGGACCGGCGCCGTCGCCATCCCGCGCGGTCCGGCGAGCGTCGAGTTCGACCACGTCGATTTCGCCTATCCCGGTGCCGATGAGGTCTCGCTCGCCTCGCTCGAGGCCGTAGCGGTGCTGGAGCGCACGCCACGCACGCCCGTGCTGCACGATGTCAGCTTCCGGGTCGAGCCGGGGCAGATCGCTGCGCTCGTCGGGCCCTCGGGCGCGGGCAAGACGACGATCAGTGGTCTCGTCGCCCGCCTCTACGACGTGGACTCGGGCGCGGTGCGCCTCGACGGGATCGACGTGCGCGAGGCGACCCTCGACTCGGTGCAGTCGGTGGTCGGCATCGTCACCCAGGACGCGCACCTCTTCCACGACACGATTCGAGCCAACCTGGCCTACGCCAAGCCCGGCGCGACCGATGCCGAGATGCGCGAGTCGCTCGCCCGTGCCCAGGTGCTCGAGCTCGTGGAGTCGCTCCCCGAAGGCCTCGGCACCCTGGTCGGCGACCGCGGCTACCGCCTCTCCGGAGGCGAGAAGCAGCGCATCGCGATCGCCCGCCTGCTTCTCAAGGCCCCCGACGTCGTGGTGCTCGACGAGGCCACCGCGCACCTCGACTCCGAGTCCGAGCTCGCCGTGCAGCAGGCGCTCGATACCGCACTGGTCGGCCGGACCTCGATCGTGATCGCGCACCGGCTATCGACGATCCGCGACGCGGACGTGATCCTCGTGCTCGACGGTGGCCGCATCGTCGAACGGGGAAGCCACGTCGAGCTGCTCGCCGCCGGCGGACTCTATGCCGAGCTGTACCGCACGCAGTTCGCCGAGCCGACCCCCGAGCCTGGTGGCGACGGGGCAACGGGCGACGGGATCGCCTCCGCACCGATCACTGCGACACGCGCCAGCTGATCGGCGGGATCTGACCTCCGGGACCGGCTCGGGCGAAACACGGGCGGTACTGTTCGCCGTGTGGGCGCTAGATGAGCGAGGGCCGCCCGTGTTTCGTCGTCGCGACCAATCCCGACGCCGAGTCGAAGCTGCCGTTCCTCGTTCGCCTGCCGCTGGCAGGCGGCGATCTGTTGCTCAAGGCGCGTGACCGCTGGCCGCGCGTCGGGGCCGTCTACTGCCACCGTGCCGGCGACTGGCCCGACGGCGCCGAGGTCCTCGAGAGCACGCCCGTGCGCAGCTGTGTCCGTCGCGGCCGGGCGATCGACCTCGTGCCCGACCGGGCCCGGGAGAACCGGTCACAGTTCGTCCTCACCACGAAATCGGGACGCGAGCTGATCCTGTGGCAGTCGCCGCGCACAACGGCCAAGGCTCGCCCCGGCGTCCGCGTCCCGACGCGCCGGGCGAGCCGGCTCGACGAGCTCGTGGTCACCGTCGACACCCGCGAACGCTACCCCTGGCGCTTCGCGCGCCAGCAAGCACGCACGGAGCGGCGCGCGCTGCCAGCCGGCGACTACGGCGTGTTCCTCGAGGGCGATCTCGTCGGCGCGATCGAGCGCAAGAGCCTCGCCGATCTGGCGGGATCGCTCGTGGACGGGAGCCTCATGTACGCCCTCGCCGACCTGAGCGCGATGCGCCGCGCCGCACTGGTCGTCGAGGACCGATACTCGGCGATGTTCCGGCTCGAGCACGTCACGCCCGGCTGGGCCGCCGAGCTGCTCGCCGCGGTGCAGGTCCGCCATCCGAGCGTGCCGATCGTCTTCTGCGAGACTCGACCCCTCGCCGAGGAGTGGGCGCACCGCTGGCTCGGCGCCGCGCTCGTGCTTGCTCGCGCCGACGCCGAGCACCGCGAGGAGGGCTGCTGAGCGCGGCTCACGGGCGCTGGCAGAGCAGGTGGAATCCGGCCTCCGCCCACAGGGCGAGGAGCACGAGCCGACCGCCCCAGCAACGCAGGAACCATCCCACGACGTGCCAGAGCGCGGCGGGTCGGGCTGCCGGCAGCGCCGTGGTCGCCGCCAGGAGCACCAGGGCGGCGAGCGCGATGGCCAGCCAGGTCGCCGCGCCCCCGCTCACGACAGCGAGCTGCGGCGCGCCCGCAGCCGGCTGCCGAGGGCCAGCGCCAGGCCGAGCGCGACCCAGGCAAAGGTGAGCGCGGCACGGCCGGCGACGTGGCGGGTGAGGTCGCCCGCGAGCTTGCTGAGCGTCGGGCGGGCCGGGGTGCCCAGCGTCACGCTGACGAGGTCCCAGGCGAGCACGGCGGCGGCAAGCAGCGCCCACGCGGTGGTGGCGATCGAGGCGGCCGGGTGAGCCCGCCACGGTGACACCCGCCGGGTCGGGTCAGCCCCCCCGGTGCTCGCGGCGGGCCTGTTGCGCCGCGCCCCGAGCCGACGCGGCGTCCGCTCGGCCTGCCGCCCGCGCCCGGCGAGCAGGGCGAGCAGCAGCACGAGAGCGATGAGGGCGAGCACACTGGCGTGGGCTGTTGTCGACTGCCAGCGCAGCGTGCCCTCCCACCACGAGCCCGCTGCCATCCCGGCGACGAGCACGCCGAAGGCCGCGGGTCGCCGCCCGCGCCACCACCGGCCGAAGCAGGGTGACTCGCCGTCCAGTGCTGCGGCGGTCGTCCCGGTGGCGGCTCGATGCGCGGCGCTCTCGATCCGCTCACGATACGACCGGCTGCCGGCGGGCTACGGTGCGTCAGCGTGGACGACCGGCGATTCGGATACGACGCGAACTTGATGTTCCTCTTCACCGAGGTCCCCCTCGGGGATCGCCCGGCGAGCGCCGCGGCGGCGGGCTTCGCCGCCATCGAGCTTTGGTGGCCCTTTGCCGGGCCCGACCCCGCCCGGGAGGAGGTGGACGCGCTGATCGGCCGGCTCGACGATGCGGGAACGCGGCTCGCGTGCTGCAACCTCTACTCGGGCGACGTTGCCGCAGGTGAACGGGGCGTGCTCTCGGCCCCGGGACGGGACGAGGACTTCGGTGCGAGCGTCGCCGTGGCGGCACGCCTCGCTGAGCGCGCCGGGTGCCGCGTCTTCAACGCCCTGTACGGCAACCGGCTCGACGGCGTGACGGTCGCCGAGCAGGACGGGTTCGCGCTGGCCAGCCTGCGGCTCGCCAGCGAGGTGTTGGCTCCCTTCGGCGCCCAGGTCGTGCTCGAAGCGCTCAACCCCGCTGAGAATCCTGCGTACGCGTTGCCGTCGTCCGCCGACGCGCGGCGGGTCGTCGAACTGGCGCGCAGCGCCGGGCTGGACAACGTCTCGCTGCTCGTTGACTTGTACCAGTACGCACGCATCGGCGAGCAGCCCGCCGCCGTCCTGGCACGTGCCAAGGGCGCGATCGGCCACGTGCAGATCGCTGATGTGCCGGACCGGCACGAGCCCGGTTCGGGGGAGCTCGGGGTCGTCGGCCTGATCGAGCCACTGCGCGCGGCGAGCTGGGACGGCTGGGTCGGCCTGGAGTACCGGCCCACAACGACGACCCTGGAGAGCCTGTCCTGGCTCGGCGGCGCCGATCTCGCCATGTGGCCTGCGAAGCAGCCCCGATGAGACCCGTGTTGGGCTTCGTCGGTCTCGGGGTGATGGGCTATCCGATGGCGGCACGCCTGCTCGATGCCGGGTACGAGCTCGTCGCCTGCAACCGCAGCGCCGCGTCCCTCGAGCGCCTGGTCGCGCGAGGCGCCCGCCGAGCTGCGGATCCCGCGGAGGTCGCGGCGGCCAGCGAGATCGTCGTGACGATGCTCCCCGACAGCCCCGACGTCGACGCCGTGGTCGCCGGTGACTGCGGCGTCCTGGCCGGGGCACGGGCGGGGATGTTGTGGATCGACATGAGCACGATCCGGCCCGACGTGGCGCGCCAGCTCGCCGAGCGCGCAGGGGAGCGTGACGTGCGCGCCCTCGATGCCCCCGTGAGCGGCGGCGAGCGCGGCGCGGTCGAGGGAACGCTGTCGATCATGGTCGGCGGCGAGCCCGAGGATCTCGAGCGAGCCCGCCCGCTGTTCGAGGTGCTCGGATCGACGATCACCCATGCCGGTGGTCACGGCGCTGGCCAGGCCGTGAAGGCCGCCAACCAGCTGGTCGTCGCCGGGACGATCGAGCTCGTCGCCGAGGCGATCGTGCTGCTCGAGGCGTCGGGCATCGACCCGGCGACGGGCCTTGCCGCCATCGCCGCCGGCCTCGGGGGCAACCGCGTCATCGATCGCAAGTCGGCTGCAATGATCGCTCACGACTTCCAGCCGGGCTTCCGCCTGGCGCTGCACTTGAAGGACCTGCGCATTGCCGAGCAAGCTGCCGCCGAAGCCGGAGTCGTGCTGCCGGCGGCGGCGCTGCTCACCCAGCTCGTGCAGTCACTGGTCGCCCAGGGCCATGGCGGCGACGACCACGGCGCGCTGCTCCGCATCGTCGAACAGCTGTCCGGGCGCTCGTGACGCCGCCGGCGCGCCGGTTCATCAGGACTAAGCCGCGCCGGGAAACGGTATGAGCCGAGGGTGGACCGCCGCGAGTGTGGCTTCTCCGCCGACGCGAAGGAGATCGCCGCGGCCCGCCGCTTCGCATACGAGGTCGCCGAGGAGTGGGGCATCGACGCCGCCGACATCGTTCTGGTAGTGAGCGAGCTCGCCACCAACGCAGTGCGTCACGCCGGGAGCAGCTTCTCGGTGTGCCTGGCCCTCGGCGAGGGGACCGTGCAGATCGAGGTGAGCGACGCCGACGCCGAGGTTCCGCGGGCGGGTGCACCGGCAGCCGGCCCCTCGGGGGGACGCGGGCTCCTCGTCGTCGAACGATTGGCCCGCTCCTGGGGCAGCCGACCGAAGCCGGGCGCCGGCAAGGTCGTCAGGGTGGAGCTCGCTGTGCGCCGACTTGCCGGCCGCGCCGGCTCACCCACCGAGGGTGAGCGCCACCCAGCCACGACGGGAGAGCTCCGCAGACGGCGCTGGACCGGTATCATTGGTGGGAACACCTGAGTTGGTCCCGAACTCCTTCGACGCGGTAGGGACTCGACTGGCTCATCAGTGCATCGGAGCCAGTCAAGTGAGCGATCTGTCCGGCGGATCAGACGAGGCCTTCCTCGCGCTGTATCAGTTCTTCCTGAGCGACGGGACGCTCGGCGACGCCTTGCAGCGTGTCGCCGAGCTGGCGCGAGGCTTCTCCGCGGCGGATATGGCCGGGATCACGATGCTTGTCGAGGGCAAACCCCTGACCGGAGTGTTCACCGACCCCGAAGCTCCCGAGATCGACGAGGCGCAATACTCAACGGGACAGGGGCCCTGCCTCGAGGCCTTCCGAACCCGTCAGGTGCTGCGAATCGACTCGACGGCCTCTGACGAGCGGTGGCCGAGCTTTGCGGCGAGCGCCGCCGCGCACGGCATCGGCTCGACGTTGTCGATCCCGATCCTCGCACGGGGCGAGGGTCTCGGCGCGCTCAACCTCTACGCGCGAAAGCCCTACGCCTTCGACGACGACGCCGCGCGGCGGATGGAGCGCTTCGCCGCGCACGCGGCCTTCGTGCTCGTCAACGCCCAGGTGTACTGGGACGCGCGGCAGCTGACCGAGAACCTCCACCAGGCGATGCGCTCGCGGGCGACGATCGACTACGCGATCGGCATCCTGATGGCCAACAGCGGTCGCAGCCCCGAAGACGCCTTCCAGGTCCTCGTACGAGCCTCCCAGCGGGAGAACCGCAAGCTGCGAGACATCGCGGCGGAGATCGTCGAGCGGGCCGTGCAGCGCAGCGGGACGGAGCACGAGGACGGCCGCGCCGCACCACCGGCGCCTTAGCCGAGCAGCGTCTCGGTCGGCAGCTCGCCGCCGAGGGACAACAGCTCGAGCACGCGGCGCACGGCTCGGCTCGGGCGCCGCAGCACGAGCTCGCCGCCGGCGGCGCGAGCGTCGACGGCAGCGTCGACGAGTGCCCCGATGCCCGCCGCGTCGATGAACTCGACGTCCGTGACGTCGACGACGACGTGGGTTCCGGACGAGGCGGACAGGGCACGCTGCAAGCCTTCGCGCAGCTCGGGCACGGTGGCGAGATCCACCTCACCGACCACGAAGACGGTGCGCCCGCCGTCGCATCCGGCGACGACGTTGACATCGAACATGGGCAACCCGGCCATGAGCGAACGGTCCAGAGTCGTTCAGGAGGGCCTGACTGTCCAAGCTGGTCTCACCGCACCGACGCGATCGGCACGACCCGGCGTGCGGTCGGGAGGCAGCCGATCGCTGCCGGTGCCGGCTGCCCGCCGATCGGCCGCAGGGATCAGCGCTGCTCGAGCAGGCGCCTCCATGCGAGCTCGGCGCCGGCGGCGAGGCACCCGGTCACCACCGCCTCGTCGCCGAGCTGCGACACGCGGATCTCCGGTGCCACCGGCGAGAGCGCTCGCAGCGCGGCGGCGACCGCCTCGGCAAATCCCGGGGATCGGCCGATCCCGCCACCGAGCACGACGAGCGGCGGGTCGACGACGGCGACCACCGAGGCCACCGCACGAGCCACATGATGCGCAACCTGTGTCACCACCTCCACCGCCCGGGTGTCGCCGCCAGCTGCGAGGGAGAACACGCGTTGCGCCGAGACCGCGCCGAGGCCGAGCGTCCGTGCCCGTCGCACGATTGCCGCGGCGGAGACGAGGGATTCGAGCGCGCCGTGACGGCGGGCGTCGCGGCTGGCCGCCACTGCCTCCTCGAGTGGCATGTAGGCGATCTCGCCGGCCGCGCCGTGCGCCCCGCGGTGCAGCCGGCCGTCGATCACCAGGCCCATCCCGATCCCGGTGCCGAGCGAGACGAGGCAGAACGTGGCCACGTCCTGGCCGTGCCCGCTGTCGCGCTCGGCGAGCGCGGCGAGGTCGACGTCGTTCTCCACGATCGTGCTCGGGCCGAAGGCGCGGCGCAGCTCGCCGAAGGTGCCGGGGCGCTCCCAACCGGGAAGGTTGCCGGCAAAGATGATGACGCCGCGGCGCTCCTCGAAGACTCCGGGGCTGCCGACGACGACCTGGGTCACCTCGCCGAGCCTCACGCCCGACGCAGCGGCGAGCTCCTCGGCGAGCGTCATCAGCTCGGCGATGCGCCCGTGTGCAGCGCGCGCCCGCGCCAGACAGGAGTTGCGCGCCCGCACCCGGCCGGACAGATCGGCGAGCGCTCCCCGCAGGTAGCGCCGCCCGACGTCGAGGCCGAGCACGAGCCCCGCTTCGGGCCGCAGCTCGTAGAGGGCGGCAGCGGGCCCGCGCACGCCGCTGCGCGTCCCTGCCGAGCGGATCACCCCGTCGCGCTCGAGGCTGGACAGCGCCACCCCGACGGTCGGCTTGGAGAGTCCCGAGATGCGCGCCAGCTCGGCACGCGAGACGGTCCCGCCGAGGCGGACGTGCTCGAGCAGCAGGCGCTCGTTCATCGAACGCATCAGGCCCGGCCTCGCCGCCCCGCTCGAGGTGGGCGCGCCGGCACTCGAGCCGTTGGCGGGCGCGCCGGGCGGCACGGATCGAGGCTCTCCTCCCGCCCCCTGCCCGGCCACGACCCGCCATCGTGCCAGAACAACCGGCTGCGGGCGAGCGGGCCCCGCCCGCGGCGGCGGTACGACGCCGGAGAGGCACGGCCGGCGCGCCGGGCCTGGCGTGGCCCCGCCGGGCACCCGACGGCGACCCTGGACAGCAGCGCATCGAAACAGGTAAGGTTCTTGCTTATTCGGAGGACGCGAGGGCCGGGGTGGGCGGTGGAGCGGTGGTGAACGGTCGCGCCGTGCTCGCCCTGGACTTCGGCGGCACCAAGATCGCTGCGGCGGTCGCAGACGCGACGGGGACGCGCCTCGCGCAACGCTCCGTGGCCACGGACCCGTTCCGCTCGGGGCGCTGGAACCTCGAGCACGGCATCGCCCTCGGCCGGCGGGTGCTCGCTGAGGCAGGGTTCGAGGCGCCGGCGGCGATCGGGGCGTCGACCTTCGGGGTACCCACACCTGAAGGCGTGCTCCTCGCCCCGGCGATCGCAGGCTGGAGCGACCTCGCCCTGCAGCGCGAGCTGACATCGGCGTTCGGGTGCCGCCTGGTGGCAGTGTCCAACGACGTCAAGGCTGCGGCGTCCGCCGAGGTGCGCGCCGGTGCGCTGGCGGGGGCCGACCCGGCGTTGTACGTCAACCTCGGGACGGGCCTCGCCGTTGCGATCGTCTGCGGAGGTCGGGTCGTGTCCGGCGCGCACGGAGCTGCCGGGGAGATCGGCTACGACCTGCGTGCGCCCGACGACGTCGAACGCGACCCCGACCCTTCCCGGGTGCTCGAGCATGCGGTGAGCGGCATGGCGCTCACCGCCTTCGCCGCCCGCGAGACCGGAGAGCGGCTGGGAGCCGACGAGGTGTTCGCGCGTGAGGCATCGAGCCCGGCCTTCGCCGGCGCCGTCGCAGGCTTCGTGCGCGAGCTGTGCTTCCAGCTCGTCAACCTCGCCGTGGCGCTCGATCCGGAGCGCATCGCGTTCGGCGGTGGCATCCTCGGCTCCTGGTCGCGTCTGGAGCCGGCGTTGCGGGGCGCGCTCGAGGCACACGTGCCGTTCGCGCCCGAGCTCGTGGTAGGGGCCTTCCCCGAGGACGCACCGCTGGTCGGTGCGTTGGCGCTCGCGCTCGAGGCAGCGGGGATGCGGCCAGCACATCAGGGCGAGCCGGCGTTGCGCGGGCCGCGCTCGCGCGCCGGAGAGGAGGTCGCCTAGGGTCCAGCGCGACTCGGGTCGCAGGCAACCCGAGCGGTACGCGTCCGGCGGCGCTGCCTCGCGCAGCGGCGGCTTCGGGGAGGGCGCGCACGGTGAGATCGCCCCGGGGGCAGGAGATACGGTCACGGCTGCGAGCGCCGTTGCGCAAGCAGGTGCTCGGCACGCCGTCGAGGGACCGCTCAGTCGGAATCAGCCACGAGAAGGGGGCTCCATGAGGGAATCGTCGACTACCGGGAACACCGGTCACAAGCCGCGCCGGCGGCGCGTCTGGCTGGGCCTGGCCGGTCCGCTGGTGTTGCTCACCACGGCACTCGTGGCCGGGACGTCAGCCGCCACGGCATCGAGTCACCCAACCGGCCCCGCAGTTGTTCGCCACGCGTCGGCCTCGGGGACGCTCACGATCTCCAACGAGACCGGTTCGCTGTGGACCTGCGGGTTCAACCCGTACAACCTGTCCTTCGCCGCCGACGGGATCACCTCGGAGATCTACGAGCCGCTGATCTTCGTCGACACGCTGGAGAACGCCAAGACCACGCCGTGGCTCGCCACGTCCTACACCTGGAGCGACGGCAACCGGGTCCTCACCTTTGTCATCCGCAAGGGCGTCAAGTGGACCGACGGCCAGCCGCTCACTGCCGCCGACGTCGCGTTCACCTACGATCTGCTGAAGAAGTACCCGGCGCTCGACCTGAACTCGATCTGGTCGGTGCTGAGCAGCGTGACCCAGAGCGGCGACGACGTCGTGCTGCACTTCAAGACCGAGGCGGTGCCGTACTTCTACTACGTGGCGGACCAGCTGTTCGTCCTCCCCGAGCACATCTGGTCGAAGGTCGCCAACCCGGTGACCTACAACGACACCGACCCTGTCGGAACGGGGCCGTACACCGTCTCCCGCTGCACCGGCGAGAACATCACCTACACAGCGAACCCGAGCTACTGGCAGCCGGGCCTTCCCAAGGTGAAGACGGTCGAGTACCCGGCGTTCACCTCGAACACGCCGGCCAACACCGAGCTCGCCACCGGCGTGGCGCAGTGGGGCGGCCAGTTCATCCCGAACATCAAGGCGTTCTACCTCTCCAAGAGCCCGACCTACCACTACTGGTTCCCGCCCTACGCCAACGTCTCGCTGTTCATCAACCTGACGGTGTCGCCGCTCAACCAGCTCCCGGTGCGCGAGGCGATGGCCTACGCCATCGACCGGCCACGCGTCTCGGCGATCGGCGAGTACGGCTACGAGCCGCCGGCGAACCAGACCGGGATCGTCACGCCGACGTTCAGCGGCTGGTACGACTCCTCGCTCGCTTCCAGGTACGGATACGGCTACGACCCCGCCAAGGCGATCTCGATCCTCGAGAAGGCGGGCTACACGAAGGGCTCGAACGGCGTGTTCGAGAAGGACGGCAAGCAGCTCTCCTTCAGCGTGATCAACGTCGCCGGCAACTCGGACTGGGTCGCCTCGATGGAGATCATCCAGAGCGACTTCGCCGCCGTCGGCATCAAGATCACCCCCGACAACCTCTCGGGCAACGACTTCGACGCCGACCTCTACACCGGCAAGTACCAGCTCGGCTACAACGGCGAGACCGGCGGGCCGACGCCGTACTACGAGCTGCGCCAGCTGCTCTACAGCGGCAACACCGCTCCGATCGGCAAGCTCGCCGGATCCAACTGGGAGCGCTACTCCAACCCGGCCACCGATCAGCTGATCAACGAGTACTCGGCGACGACCTCGACGAGCTTGCAGCACCAGATCGTCGGCAAGCTGGCGCAGGTCATGCTCTCCGACGTGCCGGTGATCCCGGTCACCGAAGACGTCGCGTGGTTCCAGTACGACACCGGGACGTTCTCGGGCTGGGTGTCGCAGGGCAACCCGTACGCCTTCCCGTCCCCGTACCTGTACCCGGACAACGAGGTGCAGCTGCTGCACCTCGTGCCGAAGTAGGCCGGCCGGAGAGAAGTTCGGCGGTGGTGCCGGCGCGAGGCGTGAGCCTCGCGCCGGCACCGGCCACCGAGGCGAGCAGGAGGGCCGGGAGATCGCCATGAGCAGCACGCAGGGACACTCGAGCGGCACGGCGGCCCGAGCGGGTGCGTGCTCGCGCGGAGCACGCTGATGCGCTACGTGGCGCGCCGGCTCGGCTTCTTCGCCGTCACGCTCTGGGCGTGCCTGACGATCAATTTCATCCTGCCGCGGCTGATGCCGGGCAACCCGGCGTTGGCGATGATGTCCAAGGTCAAGGGTCAGGTCAGCCCCTCGGCGCTCAAGTCGATGGAGATCGCGTTCGGCGTCTACACCCACCAAAGTCTTGTCTCGCAGTACTTCGGGTATCTCGGCGACACCCTCACCGGCCATTTCGGCACTTCGATCAGCCTCGGCTTCGTTCCGGTCTCCTCGGTGGTGTTCTCCGCGTTGCCTTGGACGATCGGCCTGGTCGGGGTGACGACGGTGTTCGCCTTCGTGATCGGGACGATCATCGGCATCGTCAGCGCCTGGCGACGCGGCGGGTTCCTCGACGGCGCGATGCCGCCGTTGTTCGTGATCACCTCGGCGTTCCCGTACTTCTGGATCGCGATGGTCCTCTTGCTCGTCTTCTCGCTCACGTTGCACTGGTTCCCGCAGGACTCGGCGTACACGCGCACCGACACCGTGGCCTTCACCTGGCACTTCGTCGGCGACGTCCTCGAGCACGCTGTGCTGCCGGCGCTCGTCATCATCATCACCGCGATCGGCCAGTGGGTGCTGACGATGCGCAACAACATGATCTCGACGCTGTCGGAGGACTACGTTCGCATGGCGCGCGCCAAGGGCCTCTCGCCGGTTCGGATCATGTTCGACTACGCAGGGCGCAACGCGATCCTTCCCAACCTGACGGGCTTCGCGATGTCCCTCGGGTTCGTGGTGAGCGGGGCGATCCTCGTCGAGTACGTCTTCAATTACCAGGGCGTCGGCTATCTGCTGCTGCAGGCCGTCACCGCCCAGGACTACGCGCTGGTGCAGACGCTGTTCTTCCTCATCACCCTCGCGGTGCTGCTGGCGATCCTCGCCGTCGACTTCGTGACCATGGCCCTCGACCCGCGCACGAGGTCGACGAGGTGAGCGCGGGCGCAGTGCAGCCCGGTGGCGTCGTTGGCGTGCTCAGCCGTCGCTTGCGCAACCCGTCGAGCGCTGCTGCGAACTTCGCCCGGGCGCTGCGTTCCAACCGCAAGGCCGCACTCGGGCTGGGCTTGATCCTCGTCTTCGTCTTCGTGGCCGCCTTTCCCGGTGTCGTGGCCAGGGACAACCCGAGCGCCCAGCTGTACGGGCCGGAGCTCGCGCCGTCGGGCGCGCACCTGCTCGGCACGACCGAGCTCGGCCAGGACATCTGGGCCCAGCTGATCTGGAGCGCGCGCGCCTCGCTGTTCCTGGCCCTTGCGGCAGGGCTGCTGACGACGCTGCTCTCGGTGATGGTCGGGCTCACGGCGGCCTACGTCGGGGGTGTCGTCGACAACGCGCTGTCCCTGGTCACCGACGTGTTCCTCGTCATCCCGGCCTTCCCGCTCGTCATCGTGATCACCGGCTACTCGAACAGCGGGAGCACCCTCGTGCTCATCGCCGTTCTCGTCGTGACCGGCTGGTCCTACGGCGCCCGCCAGCTGCGCGTGCAGGCACTGTCGATCCGCGAGCGCGACTTCCTCGTCGCGGCGCGCCTTCGCGGCGAGCGCGTGTGGCGCATCATCGCCAGCGAGATCCTGCCGACGATGACCTCGCTCATCGTCGCCATCTTCCTCGGCTCGGTGATCTACGCGATCATCACGGCGGCGGGTCTACAGTTCATCGGCCTCGGCCTGACGAGCACATGGACCTGGGGCACGATGCTGTACTGGGCGCAGAGCAACGGCGCCCTGCAGTCGGGCCAGCCGCTGTGGGCGATCATGCCGGGCGTCTGCATCGCGCTCCTCGGCGCCTCGTTCGCGCTCTTGAACTACGCCTTTGACGAGGTGAACAACCCGGCCCTGCGGCCGATGCGGAGGAAGCGTGCCCGAGCCGATCCTTGAGGTGCGGGACCTCTCAGTCGACTACCTGACGCAGCGTTCGGCGGCACGGGCCGTCGACTCGGTCTCGCTGCGGCTCTCCGGGGGAGAGTTCCTCGGCATCGTCGGGGAGTCGGGCTGCGGCAAGTCGACGCTGCTGTTCGCCGTCGCCGGGCTGCTCAGCCCGCCGGCGGAGATCGTCGCCGGGGAGGTGCTCTTCGGCGGCCGGAACCTCGTCGAGCTGTCCGAGCGCCAGCTGCGGGAGGTGCGCTGGAGCCGGCTGTCGGTGGTGATGCAGAGCGCGATGAACGCGCTCAACCCGGTGAAGACCATCGCCGCGCAGTTCGAGGACGCGATGCGCGCCCACGAGCGGGTCAGCCGCGCCGAGGTGGCCAAGCGCTCGCGCGAGGTGATGGAACTCGTCAGCATCAGTCCGGTGCACCTCCAGAGCTACCCGCACCAGCTGTCGGGCGGGATGCGCCAGCGGGCGATGATCGCGATGGCGCTGCTGCTCTCGCCGGAGCTGATCGTGATGGACGAGCCGACCTCCGCCCTCGACGTCGTCGCGCAGCGCTCGCTGATGCGCCAGATCAAGGATCTGCAGCGCCGTCTCGGCTTCGCCGTCATCTTCGTCACCCACGACATGTCCCTCGTCCGCCAGTTCGCCGACAGGGTTCTGGTCATGTACGCCGGACAGGTGGTCGAGCTCGGGCCGACCGCTCGCCTGTTCGAGCAGCCGCTGCACCCGTACACGAACGGTCTGCTCGAGGCTTTTCCCTCCTTGTACGGCCCACGCCTGCCCCTCGAGGGCATCCCCGGTAGCCCACCTGACCTTGCCCACCTGCCCCCGGGATGCAGCTTCGAGCCGCGCTGCCCAAAGGCGAGTGCGGAGTGCACCACGGGGCGGCCCGCGCTCGTGCCCATCGAGCAGAGCGAGGTGCGCTGCACGCTCTACGCCCCGGAGCCGATCCTCGTTGAGTGAGACGTTGCTGCGCACCGAGGAGCTGACCCGCCACTTCCGCATCGGAGGGCTGCGCGGACACGTGCTGCACGCCGTCGACGACGTCGATCTGACGATCGGCGAGCGCGAGATCGTCGCCCTCGTCGGGGAGAGCGGCAGCGGCAAGAGCACCGTCGCACGCCTGCTGGCGATGGTGTACCGCCCGACGAGCGGGCGGATCCTCTTTCGCGAGCACGACGTGAGCGCGATCCGCGGCCACCGGGCCCTCCTCGAGTACCGGGGGGAGGTGCCGATGGTCTTCCAGGATCCGTTCTCTTCCCTCAACCCGTCGCACAGCATCGGCTACGGGTTGCTGCGCGGGCTCAAGCTGCACCGCTCCGAGCTCGGCGCGCGAGAGCGGCGCGCCGAGGCCGAACGGGTGCTCGAGCTCGTCGGGCTCGTCCCGGCCGCGGCGATGATGGACCGCTACCCGTACGAGCTTTCCGGCGGGCAGCGTCAGCGCGTCGGCTTCGCCCAGGCGCTCTCCTACCGGCCGCGACTGATCCTCGCCGACGAGCCGGTCTCGATGCTCGACGTCTCGATTCGCATCGGGCTGCTCAATGTGATGGCGCGGCTGCGTGAAGAGGAAGGGGTGTCGATCCTCTACATCACCCACGACATCGCCAGCGCCCGCTACATCTCCGATCGCGTCGTGGTGATGTACGCCGGGCACGTCGTCGAGCAGGGCCCCACCGACGAGGTGCTGCACGGCCCGGTCCACCCGTACACGCGGTTGCTGCTCTCGGCCGTGCCCGACCCCCGCGCCGAGATCGCCGTCTCTGCGGCGGACGTCGGCGAGCCGCCGAGGGTGATCGACCCGGGGGAGGGGTGCCGATTCCGCTTCCGCTGCCCGCTGGCGGTCGAGCGCTGCGCCAGCGAGACGCCTCGCCTGGTGGCGCTTGCTCCTGCTCCAGGCGGGCGCGACATGGGCCACCAAGCGGCCTGCCACGTCACCGCCGGGACCGCGCCAGGGTGAGCGAGCTCGTTCCCGAGGACGTCGCCACAGCGCTCGGGCTGGACGCCCTCTACGACTCATGGCTCGAGGATCTCGAACGGCTCACCGCCCTCGGAGAGCCGGCACGCCTGCCCGAGCCCGAGCGCGCCGCGGACCTGTTGCGCCGAGTGGGCTGTGACGAGCAGACGGTGATCGACGCCGTCGCCACCCTGTTCACGCCGGCGAGCGATCCGGCGCGGTCCTGGCTGCTCGAGCGCTGCCACCGGCGCCTGCTCGCCACGATGGGCGATCCCGGCGCCGACCGCGGCAGCTGGCCGCAGCTCCCGGCCGCGCTCGGCCCGAGCGGGGGCTGCTTCCACATCCACGTGTTCCTCGCCACCGTCGAGGACACCCTCGCCCGGCACGCCGAGTTGGGGATCCCCGAGAGCGTCTCCTGGGCCACGCTGTCCGACCTCGGGCGGCACACCAGCCGCCGGCGCCTGATGACCGGCACGTCGGGGATCGACGAGCCGTGGTGGATGACGCTGCACTTGCGGGCGATCCTCTTCGAGCTCGGCCGGCTTCAGTACGTCGCATTCCGCCTCGGCATCGGGCCGGACCACCCCACGCCATGGATGAGCGTCGAGCAGGCGGACGCGCTCGGCGAGGGCTTCCGCACCGGCGACGACACCCTCGGCGTGCACATCCCCGGCGGGACGCCGCTGCTCGCGGAGCGCTGCGAGCAGTCGATGCGCCAGGCCCGTCTGTTCTTCGACGAGCACTTCCCCGTGCCGGCGCGCCGGGTCGCGACCTGCTCGTCCTGGTTGCTCGACGACCAGCTGGCGACGCTGCTGCCGGCCGGGTCGAACATCGTCGCCTTCGGGCGCTCCTTCCACCTCGTCGAGGGCTGGCGCGACGGGGACTACGACGTCGTCAACTTCGTGTTCGACACCTGGCCGAGCGACCTCGCCGAGCTGCCGCAGTGCACCACGCTCGAGCGCGCCGTCGTCGCCCACCTGCGCGCCGGCGGCCACTTCCATTGGCGGACCGGCTGGCGCGACCTGCCGGAAGCGCTGTGATCGCCGACCCGCCCGGCGAGCGGCCGGTCACGTCACGGCCCCCGGGTGACGTCACCGCCGACGGCGATCCGCAGGTGATCGTGTTCGGGGGGTTCTTCCTCGAGCTCGTCTTCGGCCACGTTGCGAAGCTTCCCGGCCCCGGCGAGGAGATCTTCACCGACGAGTTCGCCCTCTCCTGCGGCGGCGGGGTGACCGTCGCCGATGCCGCGGCGCGCGGCGGGGCTCGAGCCGGCCTCGTCGTGCGACTCGGGCGCGATCTGGGCTCCCGGGTGGTCGAGCGGCACTGCGCCAGCGCGGGGATCGACCTCTCGGCGGCACAGCTCGTCGAGGGCCCGATCGCCGGGATCACCGTCGTCGTCAACTTCGCGAGCGACCGGGCATTCCTCTCCCACCTGCCCGAGCGTCCTGCCGGCGAGCGCGACGAGGAGCTCGCCCATTGGCGGGAGGTCCTCGCCCTGAAGCGCCCGGCGTGGCTCGAGGTGCACGCCGGCGTCGGCGTCGCCCCCTTCCTCGAGACGGCGCGCCGCCTCGGTGTGCGCGTCGCTCTCGATGCCTCGCTCAACGCGATGGAGCGCGATCTCGAGGCCGTGATCGACTGCGTGCGACTCGCCGACGTGTTCGTGCCGAACGACGCCGAGGTGCGGCGGCTGACGGGCGAGCGATCCATCGAGCGCGCCGCATCGATTGCGGCGACGTGGTGCGGCCAGGTGGTGGTCAAGCGCGGAGCCTCGGGCGCGCTGCTCGCCACGCCGTCGGGTCTCGAGCCGATCCGTCTCGGGCTCTCGGACGTGCCCGTGCTCGACCGCACCGGCGCCGGCGACGCCTTCGCCGGCGCGATGCTGGCGGCGCTCGTGTGCGGCGAACCGATCGCCGAGGCCGTCGTCGCCGGCAATGCGGCCGGCTCGGCCGCCGTGGCCCGCTACGGCGGGGTCGGGGCGCTCGACATGGCCGCCATCGGGCTCGACCCGGCGGCCGTTGCGGGAGAGATCCGAGGCGAGCGGCTACGGCCCGGCATGATGGGCGAGGAAGGGACGACACCGTGAGACTGGCCATCCTCGGCGGGGGCGGCGTGCGCATGCCCGACTTTGTGCACGCCATGCTGAGCGGGGAGCAGGCCCCGTTCGAGGAGATCGTGCTGTTCGAGCCCGACGGGCTGCGCCGGGCGACCACGGCACGTCTGGCCGCCGAGATCGCCGCGGTGCTCGGGCACGGCGACGTCGTGCGGGTGAGCGCCGAGGCCGAGGAGGCGTTCTCCGGTGCCGACTTCGTCTTCTCGGCGATCCGCGTCGGGGGCGACGCCGGCCGGGTGATCGACGAGCAGGTCGCGCTCGTCGTGGGACTGGTCGGCCAGGAGACGACCGGCCCGGGCGGCTGTGCCATGGCGTTGCGCACCATCCCGGTCGTGCTCGGCTACTGCGAGGTGCTGCGGCGCGTCGCCCGCGCGCCACGCTCGTCAACTTCACCAACCCCGCCGGCATCATCACCCAGGCGATCGCCTCGCACGGAGGAGTGCGTGCCGTGGGTGTCTGCGACACGCCGAGCGGCACGCTCGAGCGCCTGAGGGAGTTCCTCGGCGCCGGCGAGGCGCCGGTCTCGTTCTCCTACGGCGGGCTCAACCACCTCGGCTGGATCTCCTCCTACCGGGTCGACGGCGAGGAGCGCATCGGCGAGCTCGTCGACCGCTACGACGAGCTGCAGCGTTTCGACCACCGATTCGCCGCGCTCGACGAAGCGATGGTGCGGCGGGTCGGCGCGATCCCGACCGAATACGTCTTCTACTACTACGACCCGCAGCGCTACGTGGAGGGCGTGCGCCGCGCCGGCGCGAGCCGCGGCCAGGACGTCGTCGCCCTCAACGAGGAGCTCTTCGCCGGGCTCTCGAAGGCCTTCGCCGACGGCGACGTCCACGACGCCTGGGCGACCTACACGATGCTGATGGGGGTTCGGCGCGACACCTACATGCGCACCGACACCGAGGGGGCAAACGGCCAGTCGGCGGCGCGTGAGCGGAGGGTCGCTCTCGGCGCTCCGTCGCTTCGCGCCGGCCGTGTCGGCGGCTACGCCGGGGTGGCGTTGCAGGTGATCGCCGGGCTGACCGGCGAGCTGCCCGGCGAGGTGATCGTCAACACCGTGAACGGGACGAGCCTGCCCTTCCTCGAGCCCGACGACGTCGTCGAGGTCCCTGCGCTCGTGCACGCCGGCGGGCTGGCCCCGCTCGCCACGGCCCCCCTGCCGGCCTCTGCCCGCGGCCTGGTCACCGAGGTGAAGCAGTACGAGCGCGCCGTGGTGGAGGCGGCGGTCACCGGCGACGCCGGGCTCGCCGCCCTCGCCCTCGGCATGCACCCGCTCGTGCCGGGCGTGAGCGTGGCGCGGGAGATGATGGCCGAGTACCGCGAGCGTCACGCCGTGCACCTCGCCTACTTGCGCTGACGCTGCGCGAACTTGCCGACTCCTCGGCTTCACGAGCTGCAGCCCGGCGTGCTCGTCGCCACGAGCGAGCTCTACCAGACGAACTCCGTCGTCGTGCTCTGCGACGACGGGGCGTGCCTGCTCGTCGACCCGGGTGTCACAGCGGGGGAGCTGGGCGCACTCGCCGACGAGCTTTCGGCCCGCCGGCTCGTGCCCGAGATCGGCTTCGCCACGCACGCCCATTGGGACCACCTCCTGTGGGACGCTCGCTTCGGCGACGTACCGCGCCACGCCAGTGCGCGGGCCGTCGCGATGGCGGCGGGGGAGCGCGACGCCCTTCTTGCCGAGCTGCAGGCCGCTGCCCCCGGCCACGACCTCGACCTCTTCGCCCGCCTCGTGCCGCTTCCCGCCGCGCCACGGTCCGCGGCCCGGTCCGCGGCCCGGACGGCGGCCCGGGAACCGGCAACAGCGCCCGGCTTCGCGCCCGCTGTACCGGCGTCTGGTGCCATGCCGCCTGCCGGCGAGGCGATTGCGCTGCCGTGGAGCGGACCGCGTGCGGTCGCGGTGGTGCACGACGGGCACGCCCCGGGGCATGCCGCCGTACTGCTCGAGGAGGCGAGGGTGCTCCTCGCCGGGGACATGTGCTCGGACGTGGAGATCCCGTTGCTCGACTGGCGTTCCCCGAGCCGCTCCGGGCGTACCGGGACGGCCTCGAGCGGCTCGCGGGGCTCAGCGGCGTCGACTGGGTCGTGCCGGGGCACGGCGCTCCCGCGGACGCGACGGCATTCCGGCGACGCGTCGACGCCGACCGGCGCTACCTCGATCACCTCGAGCGCGGCCTGCCCCTCGAGGACCCCCGCTGCGAGCAGCCATGGCTCGCCGAGGAGCACGCTCGCCAGGTTCGAGCTGCCGCGACACCTCGTCGACGGGCCACCCCTCGGATGATCTCGAGCCGCGTCGTGCGCCCGTCACGCCCTCGGGCCGAGGGCACGTCGCCGCAGCGGTTCAGCCGTTCGACCGCAGCTCGTCGCGCACGCGCTCGAGGAGCGCCTGCTGCTCGTCGAGGCTGCCCACCTTCATGCGCCGGAAGGCACCGTCGAGCCGGACGTCGACGAAGAGGTCGCCCGCATCCTCGTGGAAGTGCAGAAAGGCGCGCGTCCCTCTCGAGAAGGACCCGTTCTGGCGCTCGCGCAACTGAGGCAGCCGGCGAAGCTCTGCGAGCAGTCCCTCGACGCGCCCGAGGTCCTCTCGGGTCGCGTGTCGCACCCGGCGAGCATGGCCGTGGGTCGGAGCGAAAATCAAGAGGCCCGGGCCCTCGGCGGCTGACCTTCCGGTCCCAATACGCTGTTGGGTCGTCGGTTTCGACGGTCGTCGGGCCTCGACCGAGTTCGGTCTCGAGCGGAGGAGAGCGGCATGGCAACGGTTCGGGGAGGCGACAGCCCCGTGCTCGTGGTGGTCGACGTGCAAGCCGGGGTCGTCGACGGCGCGTGGAACGCCGAGCGCATCGTCAAGAACGTGGCTCATGCGGTCGAACGGGCGCGCGCGGAGGGCGTCCCCGTGGTGTGGGTGCAGCACTCCGACGACGAGCTGGTCTCGGGGAGTCCGGAGTGGCAATGGGTTCCGGAGCTCGTGCCCGGCGAGGGAGAGCCGCTCATCCACAAGCACTTCAACTCCGCCTTCGAGCAGACCGCGCTCGACGAGGAACTGGCCGAGCTGGGGGCGTCCCACATCGTCCTGGCCGGCGCGGCGACGAACTGGTGCATCCGCGCTTCGGCTTACGGTGCCCTCGAGCGCGGCTATGACCTGACCCTGCTCGAGGACGCGCACACCACAGAGACGGTGGAGCTCGACGACGGCACGAAGATCGAGGCGTCGAGCGTCATCGCCGAGCTCAACGTCTGCATGAGCTGGGTCAGCTACCCGGGGCGGACCAACGGCACCGCCACGGCCGAGCAGGTCGACTTCGCCCTCCCCGGGGGCAAGCAGCGAACGGACGGCTGAGGCCAGCGCAGCCGCCGCAGGTCCGGCGGCCAGCGCGCACGCGGCGACGCGGCGACGCGGCGACGAGACATACATCCCATGCGGACCGATCAGGTGAGGGTGACCTTGCTCAGCCCGACGGGGTGGTCCGGGTCGAGGCCGATCATCCGGGCGCGCGCCAGTGCGAGCTGCTGCCCGCGCACGACGGCGAGGATCGGGGCGAGGCTCTCGGGCGCCGACGCGTCCCACCCAGCGACGGCGCCGGGAAGGGGACCGAGCAGCGCGACGTCGGCGCCGCGCTCGCCGAGCTCGCCGACGAGGGAGATCATCTCGGCCGCCGCCGGCCCGGGATGGGCGAGGGCGAGCACCGGCATGCCGGTCGAGGCCAGCGCGATCGGCCCGTGGCGAAGGTCGGCCGCCGAGTAGGCGGTCGCCAGCAGCAGGTTGGTCTCCGCCAGCTTGAGGGCGATCTCGGCCGAGGCGCCGCTGAGCGGCCCGCGTGCCACGGTGACGAGTCGGCTGGCCTCCGACAGCCACTCGGCGACGGCGTCCATCGGGGCGGCGTTGTCGAGCACCATCGCCGCCTGTGCCGGCAGGGCGGAGAGCGCGGCAGCGTCCGGCTCGCCGCTGATCGCCGCGGCGATCAGCGCGAACGCGAGCAGCTCGGCGGTGACGGTCTTGGTCGCCGGGAGCGCACGCTCCTCGCCGGCGCCGAGCGCCACGAGGGCGTGCCCCTCGGCGGCGAGCGGGCTCGACTCGTCGTTGGTGAGCGCGATCGTGCGCGCCCCGCGGCCAGCCGCCCGCTCGAGGGTTTCGGCGATCTCGGGCGTGCGGCCGGACTGGCTGACGCCGATGACGACGTAGCCCGCGAAGTCGACGTCGGCCCGGTAGAGGTTGTGCACGCTCGGCGACGCCGAGGCGACCGGCCGCCGCGTCGCCATCTCGATCAGGTAGCGGCCGGTGGTCGCGGCGTGGTCGGACGAGCCGCGGGCGACGATCACCGTGCCGGCGAGCGGCGCGGCGAAGAGGGGAGCGACGAGCTCGGCGACCTCCTGCCGGCGCTCGGCGAGGCGCTGCAGCACCGCGGGCTGCTCGCGCATCTCCGCTTCCATCAGTGCCCCGGACGTGCCGCCCTCCGTGTGTTCACCGGCCATCTCGGGACGCTACCGCGCCCGGGATCCGACGGCCGAGACGCGCCGGCGGCGCGGCTCAGGCGTAGGAGACGACGTCGTCGTGGTCGAGACGCGGCAGGCGCTCGAACCACGGATTCTCGCCCGGGTGCCCGATGTTCACCACGAGCACGGTGCGAAGCGGCGTCCCGGCGAAGAACTCGCCGTCGATGCCCGGGCCGTCGAAGCCACCCATCGGACCGGCGGCGAGGCCGGCGGCACGCACGGCGAGGATGAAGTAGCCCGCCTGCAGCGTGGCGTTGAAGCGCGCCGCCGGGTGGCGCAACTCCGGGTCGGCGAAGCGGTCCTTCAGCTCCGGCCGCTGCGGGAAGACCCGCGGCAGCTGCTCGTGGAAGTCGAGGTCCGTGGCGAGCACCGCCACGGCGGGGGCTTGCAGGACCTTGGCCCGGTTGGAATCCCACATGTGCCGGGCCAGCCGCTGCTTGCCCTCCGGCGTGCGGACGTAGACGACCCGCAACGGCTGGGTGTTCGCCGAGGTCGGCGCCCAGCGCGCCATCTCCCAGATGTCGGCGAGCTCGGCGTCGCTCACCGGCTCGTCGCTGAAGGTGTTGGCCGTGCGCGCCTCGGTGAACAGCGTGGCGCGAGCCTGCTCGTCGAGCGGTCGGCGTTGCGTGGGCTCGAATTCGATGACGGACATGTGCTCCTCCTCGTCCCGCCGCCGTCGAGCTGGCTGCGGGTATCCTGTTCTCTTGCGTACCTCAGTCACTGTTCGGAAGTCGGTACTGAACAGTAACTAGTATCAAATAGTAACCGCAAGGGGTCGCCGGTCATTCCCGCGGCGGGGCCAGCGCTGGCACGCCACGGCGGGACCGGGCCGGGAGGAGGGACGAAGGACGTGAGCACCCACGACGGAAAGGGCGGCGCGGGCTCGTTCGCCGCTGCGGGCGACGCCTGCCGGGCGCGGTTCGTGCTCGACCGCATCGCGGACAAGTGGTCGCTCTACGTGCTGGTCTCGTTGTCGGCCGGCGAGCTGCGCTTCACCGAGCTGAAGCGCCGCATCGAGGGCATCAGCCAGCGCATGCTGACCGTCACCTTGCGCGAGCTCGAGCGTGACGGCGTGGTGACGCGCACGGTGTACTCGGCAATGCCGCCGAACATCGCCTACTGCCTGACGCCGCTCGGCGAGACGCTGTGGACCGCCTCGGCGCCGCTCGTCGAGTGGGCGATCACACACCTCGAGGAGATCGAGGCGGCGCGGCGCGACTACGAGGAACAGAACGCGCCGGCAGCGCCCGCCATCGACCGGGTGGTCGCGCCGGCCCGCTGAGCACCTGCGGGACACCCAGGCCGACGCCGCGCGCAGCTGGACGAACATTCCTCGGATGCGCCGCGGTTCAGGCTGCGCCACCCCATCGCCGATAAGAGTCGTTATGTAAGTTTCAGCCCGGGCTGCAGTCGGTAGGGTCGGTTGCGGCCCGCGCCCACCGATTCCGGTGAGCGCCCCGTTGGGGGTGTCAATCGTCGCGGACGCGCCGGTAGCGCTCGTAGATCACGCGCGAGCCGAACGTCCTGGTCTCGATCAGTTCGAGCAGGACGTCTTCGGTGACCGGCGGCAGGAACGGCGTGCCGCCGCCGACGATCACCGGATTGCGGAACATGCGCAGGTCGTCGACGAGACCGAGCTCGACGGCCACCGCAGCCAGGCCGGCGCCGCCGATCGCGACATCCTTGTCGGTGGCGGCGAGCGCCGTAGCGGCCTCCTCGGCCAGCGACGCCTCGGCGAGCCGCGCGTTGCCTTGGACGCTGTCGAGCGTGCGGCTGAAGACGATCTTCGGGATCGCGCACCAGGCGTCGGCGAACGCGGCGTAAAGCTCGCTGTCGCGCATCGACGGATCGATCTCCCACACCAGCATCGCCTCGTAGAGCCTGCGTCCCACGAGAAAGCCCCCAAGCTCGCGTGTCTGGGTGACGTGGAAACGGAACAGGTCCTCGCTGGGGACCGCCCAGGAGAACGCGCCCTCACGATCGGCGATGAAGCCGTCCACCGAGACGCTCATCGAGTAGATCAGCATGCCTTCAGACCGCCGGACCGGAGCGAGCGACGATCATCGTGATGAGGGTCTACTGGTCAGGCTCGACAACGGCTCTCCTTCCCTCTCGGTGTTTCAGTTCCCTCGTAGTGCTTCAGCGTCTGGGCCCATCGGACGAACCGCCATGTCGTCTCGCTGAAGCGATCACCCGTGCGGAAGCCGAGGCCCTGCGGGGGCGCACCCGGAACACGAGCACGCGCCAACGGCATCCCGGTCGCTGAACGCCCCGTCGCGCACGACGAAGTCCCACGGACCGGACGGGTACTTCCCCGCGAACGCGGGGCGTCCGTCACCGCACCACCACCCCGCGGCTGGGAGGTGCCGTACCTGCTCGTCAGCCGAGATGGGGGCGAGAGCTGGACCAGCTCCCCAGTTCCCGCCCCGCGTCCGATCCGTTGAGCGGCGCCCGGGCCGGGCGCATGACGACGCGGGACGCTTGGCGCGTCGAGGATCCTGGCTGGTGACTGGCCCGACGACTCGGGTTGGAGCGAGACGTGACGGACGCCGGCGGCTCGCCGCCGGGAGCCGCCAGTCGCTCGATCGCTGCGGTGACGATGGAGGAATCGGTCGTAGCGAGCAGCCTGTCGAGCAGCGCCGCCGTCGCCTCGACGTGCCGCCTCACGTCGCGCGCAGATCGGGATCTCGATCACGGCGCGATCGGCCTGCGCCGCGCTCCCCGATCCGCCCACCCGGACGACACGCGCCGTGAGGAGGTCCGCAGTGCGGTCGTAGTGAAAGCCCTCGAGCTCCAACATCGCTGTTGACACCTTTCGTGAGGAAGTCGAGCCGCGGCGGACGCCGGATTGGGGTGCGCGTCACTCGAATCAGCCCGTAACCTAGCCGCCAGAGCTGAGCGTTCGCTGTGGATTCCCTGTGGCGCACGCGGGCAAGCTTTTGCTCACCGGCGACGGGGGGCGCCGCTGGCAGCTGGTCTCGCCCCTGACCCGCTGGCAGAACGACGTGGTGCCACGCCTGCCCGCGGTCCGGACCGGGCGGATCGCTGCCAACGGGCCGAGGCGTCGGCTGGGTCAGACCTCGCTGTCCGCGCCCGCGCCCGCCCATCCGTCGACGCGGACGACGTGCGCCGTCAGGAGCTCCGCAGTGCGGACCCAGCTGGCGTCGTCCGTCTGGACGGCTCGTGCCACCAGATCGGTCGGCTGTTGGCTCCCTGGGAGGCAACGGAGAATCCGGGAGCCGCGCCCATCGGACCCGGGACGCGCGCCGGCGGGTGTCGTGCCGGGGGCGGCACGCGGGGCCGGATCTGCGGACGGCAGGCCAGGGCCTCGCCTGGGGTCCGGCGACCGTGATCGCGCAGAAGCTCCAGGCCGCCGAAGGGTGCGTCGGCCGCCGACTGTCCTGCCAGCACCATCATCAGCTCGGCCTGCACCGTCCATGCCGGACGGCTCCCGGCGACGTAGATGCGCAACGGCGGGTCTCCGCTCGCCGCGTCGGCCGGAGGGTCGCTTCGCGCCGCGGGGCGCGCCCCGCTGCGGCGTCGCTGGCGGCCGCGCTCCTCGATGAGCACGTGCACCCTGCCGTTCCCCCGCCAGGCCCGCGTCACGGCGGCCACGAACTCGATCACGTTCGCCGATCCGATGGGCCTGCGCACCGATCGCACGTCACTCGTCGCTATGTCGTGGCTGCAACACACGACGGCGATCGCGCTGGCGCGCGGCGCGAGCAGGACACCTGCGAGGATGAGGCAGGTTCCGGCGTCCTGCTCGGCCAGCAGCCTGGAGACGAGGTCGCTGCCGTCGGCCGCACGCTCGAGCGCGCGCCGGGCTCGCCAGTGGCGCGCAGCCTGACCAGCGGAGGAAGAGCCGTCCCCCCACGCGCCGGCCGACGCTGACGGGAGGAGCGCGGCGGGGTGCTCGCAACGTCCCTCGCCCCGTCCTGTCGCCAGCCGTCCCGCGGCGGCGAGCAGCTGCTCCTCGCCACGAGCTGGGGGCCGGCCAGGGCGCGGAACGTCGTCCAGCCCGGCCAACCCGAGCGCGGCGAACCTCCGCCGCCACACCGCGACGCGGTTGTGATGCATGCGGGCGACGACGGCGATCCGCCGGTCGGCAAGGCCTTCTGCGGCGAGCAGCACGACGCGAGCGCGCGCCGCCATGCGCTCGGGCTCCTCGGCGACACGGCGCTCGAGCTCGGCGCGGACTGCGGGCACGAGGGCGAGACCGGGGCGGGTCCGCGGGGGCGCGCCCGCGTGACGACGCTCATCGCGCGACCGCCGCGGCCACGCCGCCCGAGCGCGCTGTCGCCGGTCGCGCCGCCGAGGTCGGACCGATCGCTTCGGCGGGTCGCCCGATGCCGACACTGACGAAGCCCGCAGCGCGCAGCTTGGCCGGGTCGAAGAGGTTCCGGCCGTCGACGAACACGTCGCCACGTGCCGCGGCGTGCAGTCGTCCGAGGTCCAGGTCGAGGAACTGCGGCCACTCCGTGGCGACCACGATGGCGTCGGCGCCGAGCGCCGCGGTGTACGCGTCGCCGACGACCCGGACGCGCTCCCCCGCCGGCAGCGTGCGCACCATCGGGTCGTAGGCGGCGACGAAGGATCCCCGGCGTACGAGGCGGCGGGCGATATCGAGCGCCGGTGAGTCGCGCAGATCGTCGGTGTCGGGCTTGAAGGCCAGACCGAGCAGCGCCACGCGCGCGCCGCGAAGCGTCTTCAGTCGCCGCAGCAGCTCGTCGACGACGAGCTGACGCTGCGCCTGGTTGACCGAGATCGCGGCCTCGAGCAGGTCCGGGTGGTAGCCGTACTCCTGCGCCGTGCCGACCAGTGCCTGGAGGTCCTTGCCGAAACACGACCCACCCCAGCCCAGCCCGGAGTCGAGGAAGCGGCCGCCGATGCGTGAGTCCGAGACCCATCCCAGCAGTCACCTCGGTGACGTCGGCGCCGACGAAGTCGCAGAGTCGTGCGATCTCGTTGGCGAAGCTGATCTTGGTCGCCAGGAAGGCGTTCGAGGCGTACTTCGTCATCTCGGCCGTGGCCAGCCCGGTCAGCAAGACGGGGACGGGATCACGCCGCCCGCGTTCGCCCGGGATGTCCTGCTCGAGGATCGGGCGGTACAGCTCGACGAGCACCGAGAGCGCCTCGCGGCTGTGACTTCCCAACACGACGCGATCGGGATGCAGGTAGTCCCCTACCGCGTTGCCTTCGCGGAGGAATTCCGGGTTCGAGACGACGTCGAAGAGCACCCCGGCCGAGCCTGCGCCGAGCTCTTCCTCGAGGACCGAGGTGAGCCAGAAGCCGGTGCCGATCGGCACGGTCGACTTCGTGACGATGGTGTGGTAGTGGCGCAGGTGTGCAGCCACACCGTGTGCGACCGTCGACATCGCCGCCATGTCGGGCTGGCCGTCCGCGCCCGGTGGAGTTCCGACGCAGACGAACACGACGTCGGAGGTAGCCATCGCCTCGGCGAGGTCTCCGGTGAAGCGCAGCGTCCCGGCGGCCAGGCCCGCCTCGAGGAGCTGCTGCAACCCCGGCTCGTGGAACGGGACGAGCCCGGCGAGCAGGGCGTCGAGCTTGCCTTCGTCGGCCTCGACGCCGACGACGCTGTGACCGATGTGCGCGAGGCAGGCCGCGACCACCGTCCCGACGTACCCACTGCCGATCACCGCCACGCGCTGTGACATGTTCCACCCCTTCTCTCGCCGACGCCAAGTCCCGTCAGTTGTGGCGCAGCCGATCGCCTGAACGCCGCTGCCCGAGTGGACCGCGCGGGCGACTCGACGTTTCCTCGGCGACCCCGGACCCTCAGGCGAGTGCATGATGCGTCGTCCCTAGAGACAAATGCAAGGGCCGAAACCCCTTCTTTAACGAATGCCTAACACGCGATGTTTGAACGGCAGATGAACGCTCGACGACATGGGAAAGAGTTCTCCTCGTCACGGACACAGCACCGTGCGTGCTGACTGTAGCACGGAGCGCGCGGAGTGTCGCAACCCGTCACCGCTACTTCGGGACCGCCGACGTGGGCAGTGACCTGGTCATTACCCGCGCCTGGCGCGTCGTGCAGGTGGTGGCGCCGCTTGATCACGGCCGCCGGTGACACATCGGTGTTATCCGCCCGGTCAAGTTGCGCCACCTGCTCTCGGCGACTCCTGCTAGCCCTCGGGATTCACTCATACTTACGAGTGTCATTTACTTTGCAATGCACTCAGCGATTGATACATTGACCGGACAGAGCCCAGGGGCAGCGTCGCCCTCACCCCGAGTGGAGCGGAGAAACCCGTGAGCACGAACCCGATTCCCACAGGAGACGACCGCGCCGCTCGGGCAGACCTCGGGGCAGCGCGCTCCGGCTCGCATGTGCGCCTTGCAGCGCGCGAGCAACGACCTGACGTCCCGGCCGGGCCGGCCGCCGTCAGCGTCGTGATGCCCGTGTACAACGAGCGCGAGAACGTCGAGCCTGCCGTACGCGAGGTACTCGCCGTGCTGGACACGCTCGCGCAGCCGGCCGAGCTGATCGTCGTCGACGACGGCAGCAGCGACGGGACGGGCGAGGTGCTCGAGCGGTCTCGCCACGGAGACGACGCCGCTGCGGCGTCGTGGTGCAGCTGCGGCGCAACTTCGGCCAGACGGCGGCGCTGAGCGCCGGGATCGACCAGGCGCGTCGGGCCGGGCCATCGTCCTCATCGACGGCGACCAGCAGAACGACCCCGCCGACATCCCGCGGCTGCTCGCTCCGCTCGAGGAGGGGTACGACGTCGTCTCGGGCTGGCGCGTGAAGCGTCAGGACGCCTTCTTGCTGCGCCGGCTGCCGTCTCGCTATGCCAACGCCCTGATCTCCCGGGTGACGGGAGTCCAGCTGCACGACTACGGCTGCACGCTCAAGGCCTACGACGCGCAGCTGCTGTCGTCGCTGCGCCTGTATGGCGAGCAGCACCGCTTCATCCCAGCGCTCGCGTCGATGCACGGCGCCCGCGTGCTCGAGATCCCGGTCGGCCATCGCCCACGGACAGCGCGGCTCCTCCAAGTACGGCATCTCGCGCCTGCCGCGCGTCCTCGCCGACCTTCTGACGGTGAAGTTCCTCCTCGCCTACCGGGCGCGACCGATGCAGCTGTTCGCCAAGGGTGCACTTGCCTGCTTCGGCTCGGCCGCAGCGCTGTCAGCCGTGCGGGCCACGCTCTCCGCGGTGCGGGCCACGCTCGCCGGCCGCCCGACGAGGGGCCGATTCGGGCGTCCCGGGGTGATCGGATCGCGGCGAGGCGCCCCGAGCGCGCTCTCCTGGCGCGAGCGGCCTCGGCATGATGCTGGCAGCCGGGGTGCAGCTGCTCGGCCTGGGGCTCGTGGCGGAGCTGCTCACCCGCGTGTATCACGAGGCGACGGGCCGGGCGACATACGTGGTCGCCGGACGTGCTGGGTTCCCGGACGGCCCCGAGGGAGGGACTGACCCCGGCGGGGACGCCATCGCCGCAGCGGGTTCGTCCTGCTCACCCGATCCGGTGGCCGGTGCGCGCACCGCCACCGCGCCGGTCGTGGCGCCACGACGGCTCGTCGGCATGCGCGATGCCGACGCGGCAGGCACAATCCGATCAAGGGGAGTCGGCCGGTGCCACCAGTCGTGGCTGACAGGTTCCTCGCGCCGGCGCCGGCCGGCGATGCGGCCACAGGTGACGGCGTGAGCTTCTCCGAGCAGCAATGGCTGCTCGCCTTCGCCGCCGAGCTCGGCGTCGCGTTTCCGAGCGAGGCCCAGACGGCAACGGCCACCGCCCCGGCCCGACCGCCCGCACCAACGGCGCCGGCCACCGGATGGCGTCGCCTCCTCGGCGCCGAACGGGCGCGCGCCAGGGTCGCCGCATCGGGCCGCGTCGTCCTCACTGCCGGTGTGCTCGCGCTGCTGGTCCGCAAGGCAAGCCCGGCTGCGATCTGGGCGCACCTGAGTCGCGCCGACTGGCGCCTGATGCTGATCGGCTACGGCCTGGCGCTGGTGAGCGTTCTGCTCACCGTCGCCCAGTGGTGGGGACTGCTTGCGGCAAGCGGGTTGCACCGGCGCTACCGCCGCTGCCTTCGGCTCGAGATCGCCGGCGACGCGCTCGACGCCGCGCTTCCGAGTGCCATCGGCGGCGATGTCGTGCGCGCCGCCCGCGTCGCCGAGCAGCCCGCCGAGAGGGTGCTCGGCGCGAGCGCCGTGGTTCTGCGCCGGCTGTGCAACTTCCCGGGAATGGTGGTCCTGCTCGCCGTCGGCCTGGTGGCCACGGCGTCACTTCCCTACGCTGCGCCGGGTCCGCCCCGTCGCCTTCGGCGCGCTCGCCGGTGGCACGGTGCTGGTGGCCGTGGCGATGAGCCCCCTCTTCGGCGTGCTCGCTCGCTCCCCGTTGTGCCGCTACGGACCGGGTCGTGCCGTCGGCAAGCTGTTCGTCGCCCTGCACGAGTTCCGCGGCCGCCGGCGCGACCTGATCGTGGCGACCGGGCGCGGTCTGGCCTTCTGGTCCGTGGCGGTCGCCAGCCAGGCCTGCTTCATCGCCGCGATGGGCATCCACGTCACGCTCCCCTACGCAACTGTCGTCGATCACGACGACGACAGCGCTCACCATGCTGCCGATCTCGCTCGGCGGCTACGGGCTTCGCGAGGGCTCCTTCGCCGCCTTCCTCGCCGTCGCCGGGCACGCCACGGCTGCCCAGGGCGCCGCGGTCGGTGTCTGCCTCACGCTGCAGACCGTCGGGCTCGGTCTGATCGGCGTGCCGGTCCTGCTTCACCCTGCGCCGGTCGACCGGGCGCCTCGGCACGCCGGCTTGCCGCCGTGCGCGATCCGGCTCGCCCCAGAGGCGGGCTGATGCGCGTGCTCATGGTCGCCCCCCACCCGGTGTACACGCCGCGTGGCACGCCGATCAGCGTGCACAACCGATGCCGGGCGCTCAGCGTCGCTCGGCCACGAGGTCGACCTCGTCACCTACCCGGTCGGCCGCGACGTGGCCGTCGAAGGGCTGCGCTATTGCCGTGCCCCGGCTCTTCCCGGTACCGCCCGCGTCGCCGTCGGGCCGTCCCCGCAGAAGGTCGCTGCTCGACGTCGCCGTCTCCGCCAGCGCGCTGGCGCGAGCGCTGTCCGTACGGCGCCGCGGCTCCCGCCGGCCGCGGCGCTGCCGGCCGCATCGCTCACCCCCCGGCGCCCTCGGCTACGACGTCGTGCATACCCACGAGGAGGCGGGGCTGATCGGTCCGGCCCTCGCCGCGTTGCTCGACGTGCCCCACGTCTACGACATGGGCAACGACTGGACGGCGGTGCTCGAGAACTACGGGCTGTCCGGCGCCAACCCCCTGGTGCGCGTGGCCGGATGGCTCGAGCACGCCGATCGTCAGGCGCTCGCGGGTGGTGATCGCCCACTTCCCCTCGATCGCCCGCTCGGTGTCGTCGTGCAGCTCCACGCCGGTTCACGTCGCCTACAACATGCCCCTCGAGCCCGAGCCGCCGCTCGGCAGCGGTTGCCGAGCTGCGCCGAACGATGGCACCGTCCGGCGAGCGCCTCGTGGTCTACACCGGCACGCTCGAGTCCTATCAGGGGATCGACCTCCTGCTCGAGGCCTTCGCGTTCGCTCGCCTCGCGCGTCGACCGGGTGCGGCTCGTGATCGCCGGTGGCGACGACGACCGCATCGCCGCGCTGCGTGCCCGCGCCGGGAGCTCGGATGCGCAGGCAGCGTGCGCTTGGTCGGACGGCTCGAGCCCGAGCGCGGCCGACGCGCTCGTGCGCGCCGCCGACGTCGCAGTGTCGCCACGACTTGCCGGGTCGAACACGCCGCTCAAGCTGTTCGCCTACCTGCGCGCCGGAGCGCCGATCGTCGCAACGGCGACCGAGGCGCACCGCCAGGTGCTCGACGACCGCTGCGCGGTGCTCGTCGAGGCCGAGCCGGGCGTGCTCTCGGCCGGGCTCGAGGCGGCCCTCGAGGATCCCGGTCTCGGCACGCCGGCTGCGGGAGGGCTCGCTCGCCGCGGCGCAGCGCTACCGGCCCGAGGCGTACGTCGGTGCGGTCGCAGCCGCGTACGCGCACGTGGGTGGAGCGCAGCTCGAGCAGCGCGACCTCGCCGCGGCAGCGGTGCGCCTGCTCGGGCAGGAGGCGGATCCGCGCGCCGGCGGCGTCGACGCTCGCCGCAGCCGGGGCGCACCCACCGAGACCGCAGGGAGTGGACCACCGAGGAAACGAGGAGGCCGATGCGTGACGTGGTGACGGGCGTGGCGGGGTTCGTCGGCAGCCATCTGGCCGAGGCCCTGCTTGCCAGAGGGCGCGACGTGCTCGGCGTCGACTGCCTCACCGACTACTACGACAGGCGCGAGAAGGCGGCGAACCTCGAGTCCCTCCTCGGGCGCGACGGGTTCTGCTTCGTCGAGCGCGACCTGCGCCAGGGCGACCTCGCCGAGCTGCTGCGCGGGGCCGACGTCGTGTACCACCAGGCCGGCCAGCCGGGCGTGCGCCTGTCCTGGTCGACGGGTTTCCCCGACTATCTCGGCCACAACGTCCTCGCAACGCAACGGCTGCTCGAGGCCGCCCTCGGGGTGGACTGCCGGCGGGTCGTGTACGCGTCGAGCTCGTCGGTGTACGGCGAGCGGGCGAGCTTCCCGAGCTGCGAGAGCGACGTCCCGCACCCGCACAGCCCCTACGGGGTGACCAAGCTGGCCGCGGAGCACCTGTGCTCGCTCTATGCCGACAACTGGGGTCTTCCGACGGTGTCGCTGCGCTACTTCACGGTGTACGGCCCGCGCCAACGACCGGACATGGCGATCCGACGCCTCGTCGACGCGGCGCTCCTCGGTGCCAGCTTCCCGCTCTATGGCGACGGCTCCCAGGTACGCGACTTCACGTTCGTCGCCGACGTCGTCGCCGCCAACCTGCTCGCCGCGGAGGCGGACCTCGCACCGGGGACGGTGCTCAACATCTCCGGCGGATCGAGCATCCGACTCGACGACCTGGTCGCGCTCGTCGAGGAGGTCGCCGGAACGAGGATCCTCCTCGACCACCAACCGGGCAAGGCGGGGGACGTGGCGCGCACCGGAGGTTCGGCCGACACGGCGAGCCGCTTGCTCGGCTGGCAGCCGGCGACCGCGCTCGCAGATGGCATCGCTGCGCAACTGGCCTGGTCGCGGCGCAGGTTGGGTCGCCCGGTCTCGGCCGTCGCCGCGCTCGCCGAGGTGGCGCCGTGACGACCGGGACCGAGCTGCTCGGTCCGGAATGGCAGAGCGAGGCCGATCAGACGCTGTACGTCTTCCTCGACGCGGCGTCCATGCCGGACCCCGTAGCAGTGCTCGACCGGTGGGCCCCGCTCGCTCCGACGGCGCCTCTGGGCGCGACCGGGCTCGCCCCGCTGGAGAGGACGAGTCCGGCCGCGCTCGATCCCGCAGCGGTCGCCGACTCCACCTCGGACTGGTCGCCGCGGCGGACCCGCCTGGTGTTCTTGGCCCTGCTCGTCGTCGTCCTGATCCCGATCGTATGCGTCACCGCGGAGCTCTGGGCTCACACGCGCCCGACGCACTCCCCAGCCGGGAGGCTCGTCGACGTCGCGAGCGGTCTCTGGTTGCTGCTTGCCGTCCCGGTCGGCATCAACTGCCTCGGGATCCTCGCCTGCCGCCGCGGCAGCCCGCCGGGCGCGCCGTCTCCGATCGAGCATCATGTCTGCTTCCGCATCGTCACCCGCGGCACCAACGTCGACGCCGTGTGCAAGACGGTGCGACAAGTGCACGAGGAGGTCGCCCGCCTCCCCCTGTTCCCGTACTCGATCGAGGTGGTCACCGACACCGAGCTGCCGCTCGAGGCCTCGCCGGGCCTGCGCCAGATCTGCGTGCCCACCGGCTACCTCACGCCGGCACGAACGCGGTTCAAGGCACGCGCCCTGCAGTATGCGCTCGAGGCGTCACCTCTGCCCCCGGAGGCGTGGATCCTCCACCTGGACGAGGAGACGCACATCACCGCGTCCGTGCTGCGCGGCATCGCCGCCGCGGTCGCCGAGGAGGAGCGATCCGGAGCGCACAGGGTGGGGCAGGGCGTGGTCCTCTATCACCGCGACCTCGAGGACCATCCGATCCTCACCCTCGCCGACTCGATCCGGACCGGCGACGACCTCGGGCGCTTCCGCCTGCAGCACTTCGCGGAGCGACCGCTCTTCGGGCTGCACGGCTCGTTCATCCTCGTGCGCAACGACGTCGAACGCGTCGTCGGGTTCGACTTCGGCCCTGACGGCTCGGTGACCGAGGACGCCTGGTGGGCGTTGCTCGAGATGGCAGCGGGACAGCGCACGCGCTGGGTGGACGGGTACTGCCTGGAGCAGTCGACGCGCAGCGTGAAGGACTTCGTCAAGCAGCGCCGCCGCTGGTTCGTCGGTCTCATGCTGGTCTGCCGGCGCACTCCCATCCCGCTTCGCCTGCGCGCGCCGCTGCTCGCCTCGGTGCTGCTGTGGGGTCTCAGCTGGATCGGATGGTGGGGCGTGACTGCGGCCATCCTCATGACCGGAACGAGGATCCCGCTGTTCGTCTTCGCCACCGGCGTCGCGTCGGTGAGCGCCTACGTCGCTCAGTACCTCCTCGGGCTCGAGCTCAACCTCACACAGCGCGGCGTGCCCCTGCAACGCCGCATCGTCTGGCACGTCGTGCAGCTCCTGCTCACACCGGTGTTCTCGGTGCTCGAGAGCAGTGCTGTCGTCTACGCCCTTGTCCGCCCGGAGCGCGGCTTCCACGTGGTGAAGAAATGACCGACGACACCCCGCCCACGCCGCCGGACCCCCCGGGCCAACCCCCGCTCGCACTGCTGTCGATGACCGGGGGTCGCCTCGCCCCGCCGCCCGCCACGGCGCCCACGGGCAGGTTCGTGCGGACCCAGCGCCGGGCGCCCGAGGTCGAGCCTCCCGAGACGATCCCGCCGACAGAGGCCGTCGCAGAGCCGGCGGTGGCGGGACGGGCCGGTGTCGAGACGGCTGACGAGACGGCTGACGAGACGATGCAGCCCCCCAGGCAGCAGCCACCGGGGAAACCACCCTCCGAGGAAGGGTTCCCCCGCTCCCCGAAGGGCGCGCCCTCACGACCTCCGCGCAATGCGACGCGGCCGGCACGCGAGGCGACGCGAAGCCCGCGCGACCCGGCGCAGCACCCGGACGAGGGTGACGCGAGCGCGAGCGGTGCCGGAGCGCGTCGTGCACGGCGCGTCGCGCAGCGCGCGGCCGCGTCGGGTTCGCAGCCGACTGCTGCGCCGGCCGGCCGTCGTAGCGCGCGGGGCGCCGGAGCGACCCGCGAAGAGGCGCGCCAGCAGGCGTCGCGCGCCGCTGGAACGACCGATGCACCTCCGTCGCGCCGACGGGCGCCCGGAACGAGGCCGCCGTCCGAGCAGCTCGCGCCGACCTCGCCCGTCGGGGTGACGGCGTTGCTCTCCCGCGTGTTCCCCCGCGCCGCAGCCCACCTCGAGCGCCTGGCACGGCGGTGGCTGCTCGTCCTCGCGTTCGCCTCCTTGGCCCTGCTCTGCGGCCTCGCCGTGCTCGTCGCCGAGCAGGGCTTGGCGCTGCTCGATCGCCCGCCCTCGGTCGTGGTGACTCGGGCCGAAGCGGCCGTCATCGAGAGCTCGCCGGGCGGCGTCGGCACCGCCGGGCCGGCACCCGGGCTTTCCTTTGCTGTCAGCATCCGGCTCGACGGCGTCGGCGCCAGCGTGCCCGTGGAGCAGATCGACGTCCTCAACGGGAGTCGTGTCGCTGCCGGTGCGCCCTTGATCAGGCTGAACCCCTTGCCGATCGAACAGAACGTCGCTGCCGTCGAGCTGCAACTGGCGCAGGCGCAGAGCACGCTCGCCGGGGCGAGGATCGCGCTCGCCAACGCCCGCGACAGCGCCTCCGCCGGGTACCTGTCTGTGCAGGTTCCCCTGCTCGCCGGCGACGTCGCCATCGACGAGCAGCTGCTGCAGATCGCGCGCGGGAACCCTCCCGTGATCACGGCTCCGTTCAGCGGCACGGTGACGTCCCTGCGCGTGCAGCCAGGCGACATCGTGCGCGACGGCGAGACCGTTCTCGAGCTCGTGCGGACGAGCGAGCTGCTCGTGAGCGCGGGCGTGCAGCTCGACGACCTCGCCGAGGTGCAGCCCGGCGACGCGGTCGACGTGAGTCTGGCGGCGGTGGCGGGCGTCGACCTGCACGGGAAGGTGCTCACCGTGAGCCCGCAAGCGACCGGAGACGGGCTGGAGGGCACCGTCTCGGTGCTCGTGCCGAACGACCCGGGTTCGCCCGTTCCCCTTGGCAGCCAGGTGTTCGTGCGCATCGTCGCCCCGGTGCGCGCGGCGGTGGCGGTGCCGGCCCTGGCCGTGTTCAACCTCGAGATCGACCCGGCCGTCTACGTCGTCTCCGATGGCCGGGTCGTTCGCCGGCCGGTCGAGGTGGGCGCCGACGACGGCAACCGCATCCAGATCCTGAGCGGGCTGCGGGACGGCGAGCAGGTCGCGCTCTCCAACACCCAGACCCTCGTGGACGGAGAAGCCGTCCGCACCGAGCCCGAGCGCGACTGAGTGACGCTGGGGGACACGCTTCGGGGCGCTCGTGATCGCAGCCTCCCGGCGGCGCGCAGCACCCAGGTTGCTGCGAACGACGTCGCGCCGTCGGGCACGCCGGCGTGGCCGTCGCGTCACCTGCCGTCGCTGCGCCTCGCGGCCGGAGTCGCCCTCGCATGGTCGGCCCTCGGTCTGCGGTGGCTGTCGCCGGTGCTGCACGCCGGCATCGGCCCTGGCGCCGTGCCGCTGGCGGTGACCGGCCCCCTCGCGTGGACGCACGCCAGCTTCGCACTCCCCCTCGCCGCGTGCGCGGCGGTGGCGCTGCTCGCGACCGCCCGGGCCGGCGGGGTCGCTTCGGCGACGACTCGTGCCTGCGGCCTCTGCTTGATCGCGCTCGTGGTGTTGTTCGTGCTCGACGTCCGTGTCGCCGACCTTCGGACGCTGCACGTCCTGCAGAGCGACAACGCCCAATACCAGACGATCTCGAACGAGTTCGGCTACGAGAGCGCCGTCTACGCTCCCCCGACCTCGTTCCTCGGCTTCCGCTTCGACTCCACGACGACGCTCCTGCTGTCGGGCCTGGGCGGCGGCTGGTACGCCGCGCTGCTCGCCGGGGTGTTGCTGGGCAGCTGGCATCGCGCCCCCGGCATGCGTCGGAGGCGCCCGAGCGGGACACGGCGGCTCGTGACGGTCGCTGCTGCGGGCGTCGCGGTCGCCGCCATAGCGCCACTCGTTGCGGCGCTCGTCGCCCAGCAGGAACGCGTCGCCGGCATCGCTGCGATGGGGGCGGGCGAGCCCGCTCTGGCGCGAGCGCATCTCGATCTCGCGCTGAGGCTCGACCCGACCGTCGTCGAGGACCAGAGCCTCGACCTCACCCTCGGCCAGGCCCAGGCCGCGCTCGGCGACGAGCGTTCAGCGCTGGCTCTGTACGCGCAGGCCATGTCGCCTTCCGGCGACGAGGTCACGACCCTGCGCAAGCTGCAGCTGCTCGGAGAGGCGCAGCGCGAAAGCCCGTCCAACGACGTGATCGCCGCGAGCCTCGGCGACCTCGTGGTGAACGCCACCGAGTACGGGCACGTCCCGGTCGACCTCCCCGGGGACCGCGGCGATCTGGTCCTGCCCGAGGTCGCCTACACGCTGGGGCACTACGCCTACAAGGACGGCGACGAGCAGGGCGCAGAGCGCTACATGCGCCTGCTGCTCTCGGAGGGGGAGAACACCGAGGTGAGGTCTTTCGCCCTGACCTACCTCGCGCTCGCCGAGCAGCGCCTCGGCGACGAGGTGGGCTTCCGACGCGACATCATCGCTGCGCTGCACGCCGACCCGCTCCAGGAGAACCCCTTCGCCGAGGAGATCAGCGCAGGCCTCTACGAGCCGGGCACGCCGTGAGCATCGCCCTCCTCGGCAGGCGACCGGACGCCGTCGGCAAGCCGGCGCTCCCCCCGGCAGAAGGTGTCAGGTTCCGGCGACGGGCGCGCTCCGCGCTGGCCCCGGCGGCGCTGCTCGTGATCGGAGCCTGGGTGCTGAGCGGCTACTGGTCCTCCGTCGAGCTCCGCTCGCCGCGGGCCCCCTACCCGACGCCGACGGCCGGGCAGGTGTGGGTGCGGGCGCCGAACGCATGGCCGCACGCGTACTTCCGGCTGCGGGTGGGGCTGTCGGGCGTGCCACTCGCCGCGACGTTGTTCCTCGAGGGCGACCAGCAGCTGACGCCTTACGTGAACGGGATGCGCGTCGCCATCCCGCCACCGTCGCCGAACCACACCATCGACACGCCGAACGACGTCCCCCGCGTCTACCTGACTCTCGACGTCGCGGGAGCTCTGGTCCCGGGCGAGAACGTGGTCGGGCTCGAGGTGGTCGACGACCACGGCTCGGCGCCGGAGTTCCGCGCCCGTCTCGTGATCGACACCGGCGGCCACGAGAGCGTCTACGGCACGTCACCGAGCTCGTGGCGCGCGACGACGAACGTGGCGCTCACATCCCAGCTGATGCCGGAGTCCGGCGCCTTCAGCCTGCCCGACATCGACGACGGCGACTGGTCGACCGCCGTCGCGGCGCCGCCCGGCGTGACGACCGATGACACGGTGCCGCCGGATGCCTACCTCCTCGCCACGACGCGTCCCGCGCTCGTGGGCTCGCCCGGTGCCGACACGCTACGGGCCTCGACCGTTCTCTGGCTGCCCTCGGGCTGCGACGAGGCCTGGATGCGGGTCGCCGCAACGGGACCGTACTCGGTGGCGCTCGACGGACGGATCATCGCTACAGGGACGGGTGGCCCCGTACGCTTCGGCAACCCGGACACGTACGCGAGCTCGGCGGTGGCGGTCCCCCGCGTCCTGCAGCTCGCGGTCGTCGATCTGTGCCCGGTGATCAGCTCGGGCCGTCACGTGCTGAGCGTGACGGTATCGGCGTCGACCTTGCCGGCTCTCTACCTCGACGGATTGGTCCGCTCGGCGGGCAACACCGTGAGCTTCGGCACCGGCCCCGGATGGACCGGGGGCAGCGGCCCCTCCGCCGTCCCGGTCCGGGAGCTCGCCGCGCCGCAGGTGCGCCTCGGCGCATTCGAACGGGTGCAGTCCGCAGCGCTCGTCGCCTCGCTCCCGCTGCTGGCCCACCGGGTGCAGCTCTCCCTGGCGCTGCTCGCCGTGGCGGGCGGCGCCGTCGTGCTCGCCCGGCTCGCCCGCCAGGGCCTCGTCGCCGCGCTGAGAGCTGTGGCTGCCGGCTCCTTGCCTGCGGTCGGCCTCGTGCTCGTGCTCGTCGAGACCGAGCACATCGTGTACGTGCAGCCACCGTTCCCGGACACCCCGGGGCTGCTCGATGTCGTGCTCGCCCTGGCCGTGACCGGTGTGGTGGTCGCGCTCGCCCTGCCACCCCTCTGCGTCGGCGTCACCCGACGGCTGCCCCACCGTGCGCCCCGTCGGCGGGTCGGGCGCGTCCGCGACGTCCCGCTCGGACCCCGCGGTCGCCGCCGGGGCCGACGCCGGCCCGGCATCGCGCCCCGGGCGGGCGGCGGCCTACGTCCGTTCGCATCCCTGGCAATTGGCGCTCGTCGCCTTCGCCGCGCTGTGGGGCGCGGTGCAGTGCTACGACCTCGGTTTCGAGCCGATGTGGCAGGACGAGCTGTCGAGCCTCGGCGCCGCCCAGGCCGTCCGTGCGCACCTCCTACCGCGTTGGCCTTCCGGCTTCCTGTACTGGAAGTCCGAGCTCTACAGCGCCCTCATCGCCGTCGTCGGCTGGTTCGTCCACGACGACGTCGCCTGGCTGCGCAGCGTCTCGACGCTCTTCTTCGCCGGCACCGTCGCGCTCTTCGGGCTCGGGCTCGCCCCACTCGTCCTGCCCGGACGACGAGCAGCACAGCTGCTCTCGACGGTGGTCTTCGCAACGGCGCCCTTCGAGCTCGGCCACGCGCGTGGACGTGCGTATGTACCAGATGGCGCAATTCTTCGTGGTCCTGCTCGCCATCCTGCTGTGGCGCGCCCTGCGTGAGCCCACGACGCGCAACGTCGCTCTGTCGATGGGCAGCATGGTCGCGATGTACCTCAGCCACGAGGAGACCTTCGGCGTCCTCCTCGTCGTGCCCCTCGTGCTGTTGCTCACGTCCGCAACGAGGTGGCTGCGCAATTGGCGCTGGTGGGTCTTCGGCGGCGCCGCCGGAGGCGTGATCGTCGTGCAGCTCGCGCTGGCCTACCTCACCCATCCTCCGGCTTTCGGAATCGACGCCAGCAGCGGGTCGTTGGTGAACTGGTCACCGGCGCCCTTCTTCTACATCAGCCAGTTCTTCTTCACACGCGTGGCGAGCGGCGCCTCGATCACGGTGGTGAGCCTGCTCGCGCTCGTCGGCATCGGCGTCGGCCTGCACCGCCGCTGCGTCGAGCGGTGCTACCTCGCGGTGTTCCTGGTCGTCCCGGTGCTGGTGGTCACCTTCCTGCTCCCGGCCAAGGACACGCGTTACGCCTTCGTCAGCCTGCCGTTCGACTTCGTCCTCGCGGCCGCCGGGGCCGGCGACGTGCTCGGGCTAGTCGCCCGCGTGGTCGTCCCACCGCCGGCGGCGGGCACGGCGCGGACGAAGATCCACCGGGCGCTGCACGCGACCTTCGGTCTGCTGCTCACCGTCGCCGTCGGGGCGAGCCTGATCGGAGGCGTCGGCGACTACGGGATCCTCGTCGCGCGCGTCACCGGCTCCGACTATGCGCACCGTTGGTTCGACTACCCGCGGGCGGACGCGTACGTGAGCGCGCATCTCCGGCCAGGCGACGGCGTGATCGCGGCGGCGAGCCTCGACCTCGTCGCCGACTCCTTGCGCTCGTCGATCGTCGGGTGGATTCCCTACCACCGCAGCTCGGCGCTGCTGTACCTGATCGAGCAGCACGGACAGGCCGTCGACACCGAGTTCGGCATCCCGGCGATCCTCAACGGGATCGACTTCGAGGTCTCGATCGACAGCCGGCTGCGCACGTGGCTGATCGTCGCCGACGACGACATCGGGGGGCTGCTGCCCGCCGAGCGGTCGCTCATCGAGTCGCGCTTTCGTCTCGTCGAGGAGGGCGAGGACGTGTCCGTCTTCCTGGCGACGAATTCGAGCGAGCTTCCTGGCGACGAATCGAGCGAGCGCTCAGTCTGAAGCGGCGAGCGCGGCGATGTGGCGCAAGCATGGCGAGTTCGACGCCTCGTCGATGTCGCTTCGGAAGACGAGCAGGTAGCGCGCTCCGAGCGCGATCCCGCGCTCGAGGTCGGCGCAGAGCCTGTCGCCGGAGGCCGACGTGCTCTGCTCCTGCTCGGCGGCGATCCCGGTGCCCCAGCCGGCGGGGAGCCGCACGTTCGCTGCAAGACCGTTGAACTGCAGGCCGAACGAAGGGCTGGACCGTCGCAGCCACTCGAGCAGGCGGACGTAGTACCGGCTGCTCCGGTCGAGAAAGGTGTGGTCGACCATGACGTACACCGCTGTCGTGGGGAACGCGCTGCGGTAGGCCGCCACGAGAGTCTCGACGGTCGACAGCCAGAGGTCGTCACGGTACCCCTCGTGCCACCAGGCAGCGAGTCGGTCGGCGCCGGGGATGGTGTCGGGAAGAGTCTCCCCGCCCATGCCGATGCCCGCCTCGACGAAGGCCACCCCACGGTTCCCGTCGAACCGGCGGCCGAACGCCTGGACGAAGGCGCGGTAGTCGGCGAGATAGGCGGCGCTCCAATACACCGGGATCGTCGCCCCGTCGTGGCGCACCGAGCGCGCCCCATCGTGAAACACCCAGCCAGGCGTGCCGTGGCCGGAGTCCGGCGGCTGCCAGCCTGCCTGCCCCGAGGTCGACACCCGCAGGATCACGGTCCGGCCGGCGGCAATCCAGGGGGCCATCTGCCCGGTCACGAGCGACCAGTTGAACTGCCCTTTGCGCGGCTCGAGCTGCCGCCAGTAATACACGAGGACGACGCCCGCAAGGTACGGGTCCGTGGCGTCGCTCGCCCCGTTCTGTCCGGCGAACTCGTAGACCCCGCGCAGCTGGTGCCGCGGTCCTGCCGTGGCCGTTGGCGAGACCGCCGCGCACCCGGTGGCGGCGAGTGCAAGCGCCCCCGCGCAGAACGCCCGGGCGTGGCGAGCCGGCCCCGGCGCAGATCGTCGCGCCGCCGGCCTGCGCAGCGCCGTGGACCGTCCTGGAGCGGGCAGGCGCAGATGGCGTGCGAGGCGGCCGGAACTCCGCACAGCACGCCGCACGGTCACATCGTAGGTCGGGGGGGCACCACCCCCGTAGCACGAACCGGTCAAATCTGACGTGCACGTAAACTAGAGTCCCGCCCGCCCGCCCGTACCGGCGACGGGCTTCGCGGACTGGGTCGGACAGCGGAGAGATGTCGGACGCAGGAGCGGACCGATGAGCGGACCGATGTTCGACAGAAGAACAGAGGAACAGAGGAACAGAGGAGGAAAGAGCCGGATGGCAGTGAGCTTGCCGCCGACGCGCGTGAGCACCGCGGGGACAGCGGCCCACCACGACCGCTACAAATGGATCGCCCTCTCCAACGTCACCCTCGGGATGCTGATGGCGACGATCAATTCGTCGATCATCCTGATCGCCCTGCCCGACATCTTCCGCGGCATCCACCTCAATCCGCTCACGCCGGGCAACACGAGCTACCTCTTGTGGATGCTGATGAGCTTTCTCGTCGTCACGGCGGTGCTCCTCGTCAGCCTCGGTCGGGTGGGCGACATGTTCGGCCGGGTGCGGATGTACAACCTCGGCTTCGCCGTGTTCACGTTCTTCTCGATCCTGCTCTCTGTGACCTGGCTGCACGGGTCCGCCGGGGCGCTGTGGCTGATCCTGATGCGCGTCGGCCAGGGTGTGGGCGGCGCATTCCTGCTCGCCAACACGAGTGCGATCGTCACCGACGCCTTCCCGGTCGAGCAGCGCGGGCTGGCTCTCGGCATCACCGGCATCGCCGCGATGGGCGGGGCGTTCATCGGGCTCGTGGTCGGCGGGCTGCTCGCTCCCGTCGAGTGGCACCTCGTGTTCCTCGTCTCGGTGCCCTTCGGCGTGTTCGGGACAGTCTGGGCCTACCTCAAGCTCGAGGAACGCGGCGAGCGCCGCCCGGCGCGCATCGACTGGTGGGGCAACGTCACCTTCGCCGTCGGCTTCTTGCTCGTGCTCGTCGGCATCACCTACGGGATCGAGCCGTACGGCCACGACACGATGGGCTGGACCAGCCCGCGCGTGCTCGCTGAGCTGATCGCCGGCGTGGCCCTCCTCGCAGTGTTCCTGGCCATCGAGCTGCGCTCGGACCACCCGATGCTGCGGCTGTCGCTGTTCAAGATCCGGGCCTTCTCGATGGGCAGCCTGGCGACGCTGCTCGCGTCGCTCGCCCGTGGCGGGCTGATGTTCATCCTCATCATCTGGCTGCAGGGCATCTGGCTGCCCCTGCACGGTTACAGCTTCAGCCGGACCCCGCTGTGGGCCGGCATCTACATGCTGCCGCTCACGGCCGGCTTCCTGATCGCCGGTCCGCTGTCGGGGATCCTCTCGGACCGCTTCGGCGCCCGCCCGTTCGCCACCGCCGGGATGCTCGTCGCCGCCCTGGCCTTCGGGCTCTTCGTCGCCATGCCCGTCGACTTCTCGTATGTGTATTTCGCCCTGGTGCTCTTGCTGATGGGCCTCGGCATGGGCGTGTTCTCCTCGCCGAACACGGCTGGGATCATGAACAGCCTTCCGCCCGACCAGCGGGGCGCAGGAGCCGGGATCACCCAGACGTTCCAGAACTCCTCGATGGTCCTCTCGATCGGTGTGTTCTTCACCCTGATCATCATCGGGCTGGCGAGCACGCTGCCCCACGCCCTCTACGGCGGGCTCGTCGCCCAGCACGTGCCGTCGGCTCTCGCCCACCGCATCGCCGGGCTGCCTCCGGTCGGAAGCCTGTTTGCCGCCTTCCTCGGCTACAACCCGATGCAGACCCTGCTCGGTCCGGCCCTGCCGCACCTGTCGGCGGCGCAGTACCTGACCGGGCGCAGCTTCTTCCCGAGCCTCATCGCGTCCCCCTTCGAGTCCGGGCTGCGGGAGGCCTTCACCTTCGCTCTCGCCATGTGCGTGCTGGCCGCGATCGCCTCGTGGCTGCGAGGCACGCGCTACGTGCACGGCGCGGCGACGGTCGTCGCCGTCGGGGACCACGAGCGCGACGCCACCCCGACGCTGGTCACGGCGAACGCGGGAGGCGAGCCGTGAGCCCGGCCCCGGCGCGAGCCGCCGTGGCTCCCTTGCCGTCACATCGGGGCGAGGCCGGGCGGTCCGCGCCGACGGCAGCTCCGGTGAGCCCGGCCCCGCCGGAGCCGGCCGGCGCGGGCAGCGACGTTCCCAACGAGCTGGTCGCGATCGGCGCCGCGGCCGCGCTGGCAGGGGTGTCGGAGCGGACCTTGCGTTACTACGAGGAGCTCGGGCTCGTCGTGCCGGCAGGCCATAGCCCCGGCGGCAGCCGCCGCTATGCCGCCGAGCAGGTGGAGCGTGTCCGGCGTATTCGTGAGCTGCAGGAGCTGGCGGGCCTCAACCTGGAGGAGATCGGCGCGCTCTTGCGACGCGACGATCGCCGTCCGGTGCTGCGTGCGGCATGGGAAGCGAGCGAGGATCCCGCAAGCCGCCAGGCGATCCTCGACGAGGGGATCACTGCCGACACGGCGTTGCTCGAGCGCCTCCTCGCCAAGCGGGCGCGGATCGACGGGTTGATCGACGAGCTCGGCGAGCGACTCGCCCGCTATCGCTCGCTGCTGCCTACCGGGTCAGCCGAGCAGACCGGCGCCGGCGTCAGGACTCGCTGAGCGCGTCGTCGACCACGACGCAGGCGAGGCGCGAGCGGGCGCGCCCGATGCGCGCGCGGGCGACGCGCACGCCGTCGGCCTTCAGGTCGAGCGGGCGGGTGAGCGGATGGTGGAGGCGGATCACGTCGCCCACGTCGAGCCCGGCCACCGTCGCCGGCGTCAGCTCGATCGCCGGCAGCTCGAGCACGACGTCGAGCGGCACGGTGAGCACCGTGCCAGCGGCGGACGTCGCCGGATCGTCGAGCAGCTCCTCGTCCTCGGCGGCGCGCAGCGACTCGCTGAGCTGTTGCACGAGGCCGACGGGCAGCCCGACGAGCATCGCCACGGGAGGGTCGTTGCCGAGGGTGAGCTCGAAGCTGCAGACGAGGAACATCTCCGACTGCGGCACGAGGTCGCGCACGGGGGCGTCGGTGAGCTGGCGAGCGAGCGAGGCGACGAGCTTGCGCCCCGACCCGAGGCTCGCGCCGATCGCGGCCACGAGGGCGCCGGTGATCGTGCCGACGACGCTGTAGTCGCAGTCCGTCAGGCGGGTGTACTCGCGATAGAGCGGTCGCTGCCCACCGCCGAGGCGAAGCTCGAGCAGGCGGATGGCGGTGTCGCGGGCCAGGGCGAGCACGGCCGTCTCGCCCGCCACCGAGAACGTGGCCAGGAAGGGCTGGCGATCCATCGCGTCGACGAGCTCGAGCCAGGTGGACTCGCGGTCGCCCGTGACCGCGAGGGTGCTGGCGCGCCGCAGCATCGTCGAGAGCTCGCTGCTCGCCTGGCGGGCGAACGCGGCGAAGCGCGCCCGCAGGGCGCGCACGTCGTTGCGATCGACACCCTTCGGGCGGCACAGGTCGGAGACCTTCACCTCGGGCACGACGACAGCCCCTCTCCCCATACCGACCGCCCCTCTTCCCACACCGACAGGCCTCCGGGCACGGCCACACCTCTCCCGCACGCGCCGGGCGCGCGACACTCGTCGCACGGGCGCGCCGTTACGGCTCTCCCCTTCTGACGGCACTGCGGCTATGGCGCATTGAGGCCATCGCCGCTCCGGCACGATGTGACGTCACTGCGGCTCTGGCGCATCGAGGCCATCACCGCTCCGGCACGATGTGACCCGGTTCGCCGTGCCCGGGTAGGCTGCGGCCCCAAGCGGGCTCGACGTGCGGCTCCCGGCGCGGCGGGCGCCCGTGGGACTCGCGCACAACGGATGCGTGGCGTTCGTTGCGAGCTGCTGGCCCTACCCGCGACCCTCCTGACCGCCAAAGGGACCTCTTGTGGACCGTCTCTTCCAAGGCCTCGGGCGCTTCGTCGTCCGCTACCGCTTCCTCGTGGTGCTGGCCTGGATCGTGCTCATCGTCGTCAGCGCCCGGGCCCTGCCCTCGCTCGGCAGCGAGGTGAACAACGACAACAGCCAGTTCCTCCCCTCGACGGCCCCCTCGCAACAGGCCGCCACGCTCGCCACCCCCCTCCTCGGCAGCCCCACGGCCCAGACGCAGGTCTTCGTCATCGCCTCCCGCTCCTCGGGCACCCTCACCCCGGCCGACGCCGCCACCCTGCGGCGCCTCGCCACCCTCGACCTGCGCGTGCCCAAGGTGCGCACGGTCCGCCTCGTCGCGGGTCGCGCCGAGCGGTCACGCTGCCGAGCTGCTCGTCGAGGCCAAGCTGAACGTCTCCGACGTCACCGACCAGAAGACCGTGATCGACGACCTCGAGGCCACCTTCGCCCAGGCGAGAGCGCCTGCGGGGCTGCAGCTGCACCTGGCCGGCCCGGTGGCGAGCAACGTCTACAACCAGGAGAGCTCCAACCGCACCGGCCAGCGCACCCAAGGCCTGTCGTTCATCCTGATCATCATCATCCTCCTGCTGATCTTCCGGGCAGTCCTGGCGCCGATCGTCACCCTGATCCCCGCCGGCGTGGCGCTCGTCGTGTCCGAGCGCTTCATCGGCGGCCTCGGCGCCTCCGGTCTCAAGATCTCGATCATCACCGAGCTGCTGCTCATCGTCTTGATGCTCGGCGCCGGGACGGACTACGGGTTGTTCCTCGTCTTTCGCGTCCGCGAGGCGATACGGGCGGGGATGGAGCCCAAGGACGCCGTCGTGCACTCCCTCGTGCGGGTCGGGGAGTCGATCACCGCCTCGGCCGGCACGGTGATCGTGGCGCTGCTCAGCCTGCTCTTCGCCAGCTTCGGGATCTACAAGGACCTCGGCATCCCGCTCGCCGTGGGGGTCGGCGTGATGCTGATCGCCGGGCTCACCCTGCTGCCGGCCCTGCTGGCGATCTTCGGCCGCAAGCTGTTCTGGCCGAACGGGCTGCGGGAGGACGACCAGCGGGACGGTTGGTGGGGGCGCACGGCGGCGCGCCTGGTCCGCCGCCCCGGCTACACCCTCGCCGGCGGCCTGGTCCTGTTCCTCCTGCTGGCGTCGCTCGCGCTCGGCTACCACTCCGGCGGTTTCGGCGGCGCCCTCAACGCCCCGGCCGGGACCGATGCGGCGATCGGCAACGCCCAGCAGGCGCGCTACTTCCCCCAGAGCAGCGCCAACCCGGCCAACCTCATCATCGCCTACCGCCAGCCGGTGTGGGACGACCCGCAGCGGCTCGCCGTCGCGCAGGCGTCGCTCGAGGACTCCGGTCGCTTCACTCAGCTGGCCGGTCCCCTCGATCCCAACGGGACGACTCTCTCGCCGGCGGAGTACGCCGCCCTGCACGCCAAGCTCGGCGACCCGCGCGACCTGACCAGCCAGAACCCGCCGCCGGGGGTGAGCGTCACGCAGTACGACGCCTACCGCTCGACCCAGCAGTTCGTCAGCCGGGGTGGGACGGTGATCCAGTTCGAGGCGACGTTGCGAGCCGGGGGCCAGCAGTCCAACGCGGCGATGAACGCCACGCCCGACATCCGTTCCGTGGTCGCCGATGCCGCGCGCGCCTCGGGCGCGAGGGCGAGCGGGGTCGCCGGCGAGGCGGCGGCGCTGTACGACGTCTCGAGCACCTCCAACCGCGACCTCGTCACGATCGTGCCGATCGCCATCCTGGCGATCGCCATCCTGCTCGCCCTCGTGCTGCGCAGCCTCGTCGCGCCGCTCTACCTGATCGTCAGCGTCCTGCTCTCCTACCTCGCCGCGCTCGGCGTGGCGACGCTCGTGTTCATCGACATCGGCGGGCAGAGCGGTCTCTCGTTCATCCTGCCCTTCATCATGTTCATCTTCCTGCTCGCGCTGGGCGAGGACTACAACATCCTCGTCATGACCCGCATCCGGGAGGAAGCGCACCACCTCCCGCTGCGCCAGGCGGTCGTGCGCGCCGTCGGGCGCACCGGCCCGACGGTCACCTCCGCCGGGATCATCCTCGCCGGCACCTTCGCCGTGTTCGCCATCGCCGGCTCGAGCGGGCCGAGCGGCAGCCAGATCCGGGCGATCGGCTTCGGCGTGGCGATCGGCATCCTGATGGACACCTTCCTCGTGCGGACGCTGCTGGTGCCCTCCACGGTGGCGCTGCTCGGACGCTGGAACTGGTGGCCGTCGCACGTCGAGGTCGACGAACCCGACACGGACCCCGGTGACGGGGGCGGCCCGGGCGGTGGCCGCGCCGGCGACACCCCGGCCGGCCCGGCGGGCGGCGGGGAGAGCCGGCGCGCCGAGCCGTCGCCGGCGCGTGTCCCGGCCGGCACCCGTGGAACGCCGGGATCCCGGGCCGCCCCGGCGCAGGCGCCACCGCCGCCCGCCTGACCGGCCGACCGCACACGACGGTGCGACCCTGGACGGCGGAGTTCGCCGGGCGCTTCGAGCAGCGCGAGCTCGACAGCCCGGCACTCGCCGGCAACGCGCTCGGCGACCCGGCGGCGCGCCCGCTCTGGATCTACCTCCCGCCCGGCTACGACGACGACCCGGCGCGCCGCTACCCCGTGGTGTACGTGCTGCACGGCTTCGGCGGCACCGTCAGCCGCTGGGCGCAACGGCCGGTCTGGACCCCGAGCTACCCCGAAGCCGCCGACGGGCTGTTCGCCGCCGGCGCGGCTGCCCCGGCGATCCTCGCCTTCGTCGACGGCTGGACCTCTCTCGGGGGGAGCCAGTACGTCGACTCCCCCGCCACGGGCGACTACCGCCGCTACCTGTGCGAGGACGTCGTCGGTTTCGTCGACGACGAGTACCGCACGCTGCCCGAGCGGGCCGGACGGGCGTTGCAGGGCCACTCCTCGGGCGGCTTCGGGGCGATCGCCACCGCACTCGCCCGGCCCGACCTGTTCTGCGCGTTCGCCAGCCACGCCGGCGACGCCTACTACGAGCAGTGCTACCTGCCCGACCTCGCCACGGCGTACCGCGCCCTTCGCGACCGCTACCACGGCTCCTACGAGGAATTCCTCGCCGACCACGCGAGGCGTCCTCCGTTCTCCCGACCCGACGACTTCGCCCTCGTCATGGTCTACGCGGTGGCCGCCTGCTTCTCGCCCTCGCCGGAGGGCGGCGTCGAGCTGCCCTTCGACCCGGAGAGCGGGGCGCTTCGCAACGAGGCCTGGTCCCGTTGGCTCGACCTCGACCCGCTCCGGATGGTGCCGGCGCACGCCCCTGCCGTCCCGAGCCTCCTCGGCTGGGTCGACGCCGGGCGCTCCGACGAGCACCGCCTCGACATCGGCGCCGGTCTGCTGGCGGCCGCACTCGAGGAGGCCGGCATCGCCGAGCTCGCCTACGAGCTGTTCGACGGGCGGCACAGCGGGATCGAGCACCGGTATCCGCTCGCGCTCGCCTGGCTCTGCGCTCGTCTCGCCCACGGCTGACGCACGCTCGGCGGCGCATCACCCCCGCCGGCGGCGGTGCTGCGCAACCTGCCGCCGGCGGGGGCGCTGCACCGCGTGGGGTCCACCGCCACGCGGCACCTCGCGTGCGCCCGACGAGGAGCTCGGCTCAGTGCCTCGTCTCCGGTGTCGTCGGGCGACACGTTCGGCCTCGTCCACGGATCCTTCATCGCTCGTCGCGCGGGTTCGCAGACCGACTTCTCTCGCCACCTCTGAACGGAGGTGGGTCGGTTCTGAAGGGGAAGTGGATCGGTTCGGAACGGGAAGTGGATCGGTAATGGGGGTGGGTTTGCTGTCGGCGTGGGGACGGACGCACTGCGGGCGCTGGAGCGCGACTGGGGGGTACGTGCGCGGCGACCGCAGGCACGCGTGGTGCTGCTGGAGCTGCTCTCGCGCGAGCCCGACCTCGCCGCAACGGGGGCGACGAGCCTGCCCGAGCTGCTCACCCACGTCACCGGGCCGCCGCCGGGAGCGATGGTGCCGCACTGGCGGGTCACCGCCGCTCTGGTGCGCTCGCTCGAGGTCGACGAGCTGGTCGCGCTCGGCATCCTCGTCGCGCTGCAGCCGGGCCTGCGCGCCGTCGCCCGCCAGCTGGACTGGGGCCGAGGCGGACCGTGGCCGGGGCGGGAGTCGTTCGGCGGCGACCTCGTCTCCACGGCGTGGGACGTGCTCGCGTCGGTCGGCGGCACCACGCTTGCCTTCCCCGAGCGCACCGTGCTGCGCCGCGTCCGCCAGCGCCTGGCCTGGCAACGGCGCACCGTCCGCCGGCGAACCGAGCGCGAGCGACCCGTCCCCGACGTGGAGCTGGCCGGGAGCTCGGATCCCGACGTGCCGCGCCGGCCCGGGTGGCGGCCGAGCGTCCCCGGCGACGCGGCGGTCGACGTGCGGCTCGCCACCCTCAGCGTGCTCGATGCGCTGAGCGGCGCGCTGCGGGAGGCGCGCGCGGTCGAGCTGTCCCGCTCCGACGTGGCGATCGTCTACGCGCACCGCGTGCTCGGCTACTCGTTGCGGGACATCGCGGACGTGCTCGCAGCAAGCGACGACCACCGTGCGCCTGCGATGCCGTCGGGCCGAGCAGCTGCTGTGCGCGCCGCCGGGCTGAGGAGGCTGGCGGCGCCGGCGGGACGGGTGATCTGGCTGGCCCTCGGCGGCTTCACGGCGTGGGCCGGACTGTTCTTCGCCCGCCACTGGCGTAGTGCACCCGACGAGCACCGCAAGCTCGTCGCGGGCCTGCTGCTCGTGGCAGTGGTCGCACCGGTCTGGGTGGTCGGGCTCCGCCTCCTCGCGATGCGACGGCCTGGAGCTCCCGTCCCGGCGGCACGCTGGCGGCCGCGCAGCCCGGAGCCGTCGGCTCCCTCCGCGCGCGACGCGCTTCGTCACGCCGAAACGGTGCTCGCAGGGGAGCCGGCCGTGTGCTCGCCGGCGAGCTCGACCACTGGGCGGCCCGGTCGTCCCGGGCGCCTGCAGCTCGCCGACGCAGGGAACGTCGAGCTGCGGGTGCTGCGCAAGACCCCGGATCTCGGCGACGGGGCGCCGGAAAGCCTCCCACCGGGGGTGATCGACCTCGTCGCCTTCCTCGCGCTGCACGCTCGCAGCGCCACCGGCGAGCAGATCGGCGACGCGCTCGGCCTCACGACCGCGGCGGCGGAGGACCTCGCCGAAGCAGCACGGGTGACGATCGGCCCGGAGCTGCTCACCGGAGCAACGGGCGGTCCGTACCGGCTCTCGTCGCAGGTCACCTGCGATCTCCGGCGTCTGCGCGAGGGACGGCAACTGGCGGCCGAGGTCGGGTCACGCGGCGATCTCGTCAGCGAGCTCGACCTGCTGCACGCCGCCCTCGCGCTCGTCGGCGACGGGCCACCCGCCCGAGCGGTCGCGGACGACGCCGGCTGGCTGACGGACGAGGTCCTTGCCGGGCTGCGCGTCGCCGTGCTCGACACCGCGACGCGCCTCGGCACCCTCGCCGCCATGCTCGGCGCGCTCGACCTGGTCGCGTTCGCGGTCGAGCGCGGCCGGCGCCTCGAGCCCGACGACCACGAGCTCGCCGGCCTGGCGGAGCTCACCCGCCTGGCCGAGCTCGCCGGCCCGGAGGAGCCGGCCGGGCTCAGCCCGGATCGAGGACGCCCGGGTTGAGGATCCCGACGGGGTCGAGCAGCCGGCGCAGGCCGGCGAACAGCTCGAGCTCGGCGGGCGAGCGCACCTGCCGCAGCCACGCCCCCTTGGCCACGCCGATGCCGTGCTCGGCGCTCACCGTCCCGCCGGCAGTCACGGCGATGGCGAGCACGGTCTCGGTCAAGGCCTCCCAGTCCGTTGCGGGCCCGACGATGTTGACATGCAGGTTGGCCTCGGCGGCGTGGCCGAAGAGGAAGAGCCGGCTCGCCGGGCTCACCGATCGCACCGCCACCGCCAGCTCGTCACAGGTGTCGGCGAGGCGGGCGATGGGGACGGCGATGTCGAGCTTGAGCGGGACACCGAGCGTGTTGATCGCCTCGCTGTGCCCCTCGCGTAGCGCGCGCAGCTCCCCTTGCTGCGCCGGCGAGCCGGCGATGGCGACGTCGACGACAGCCGGGCTGGACTGCAGGCACGCGGCGAGCGACGTCAGCGGATCGTGCTGGCCGGCGCACTCGACGAGCAGATATGCCGGCGCGGTGTCCGGCGGGAACGGCGTGCGGATGCCGCGGGTCGCCGAGACGAGGGCGAGACCGCCCGGCAGCATCAGCTCGAGCTGGTCGAGGTCCTCGAGCTCGCGCCGCAACAGGCCGACGAGCGCCGGGAGCCCGGCGAGCGACTCGAGCGCGCCGAGGGCGGTGGCTCGGTGCCGGTAGCGCGGGACGAGGCGCAGGCGCGCCGCGGTGATCACGGCCAGCGTGCCTTCCGAACCGGCCAGCACGCTCGGCAGGTGCAGGCCGGCACTCTCCTTGGCGAGCCCGCTCAGCGATCCGGCGAGCTGGCCCGAGGCCAGCGCGGCCTCCACAGCGATCACCTGGGCGCGCATCGGCCCGAATCGCAGCACGCGGCTGCCCCCGGCGTTGGTGGCGATCGCCCCGCCGATGGTCGCCGCCGAGCGCGAGGCGAAGTCGAGCGCCAGGTCGAGGCCCTCGGTCCGTGCCCGCTCCTGCACGGCGGCCAGCGTGGCACCGGCGCCGGTGCTCACCTGGGCGGCGGCTGCGTCGACCTCGCCGACCCAATCGAGCCGGCGGGTCGAGAGCACGAGCTCGCCACCGCGCGGGACCCCGCCACCGACGAGACCGGTGTTGCCGCCCTGGGGGACCACCGTGACGCCGTGGCGGCTGCACGCGGCGAGGACCGCGGCGAGCTGCTCAGCGTCGCCCGGGCGGACGACGGCGAGCGAAGGGGCGCCGAACCGTCCGGTCCAGTCATGCTCGTAGCCCGCCCGCAGCGACGCGTCGCGCAGCACGTGCGCGTAGCCGACGACCCCGTCCAGCTCGTCGAGCAGCCTCTCGGCGGGGGCCGGCACCGGCGGAGCGTACTCCGGGGCAGGCCCGGCGCCCCTCGCCTCCGATGGGACAGAAGACCCCTTTCAGAGCCCGCCGGGGAAGGCGTATTATTGGTCTCCTACGAGCGCATGGTTCTCTATCGAGGTCGCGAACGGCAACGGCTCGGCCCGCTGGTGGGCCGAGATGCATGGTGACGCGCTCGTCAAGGCGGGCCTCGGCGAGGGCGCCGTCGACTGGGATTGGCTGCACCTGCCGTGGGGCTCGATCCTCGAGGTAGAGTTCCTCGAGGAGTCCGACTTCGAGCGTTTCCGCCACCTTCCCGCCGTCGAGGCGGCGCTCGACGCCGCACCCGGCCGGGTCTACGTCTACCGCGGGCGCGGCGGCAGCACCGGGACGCGCCGGCCACGGCGGCCGCGCCCCTTCGCCGGCGCAGGGGCGGTCGCGCTCCCGCTGCCCGACGAGTACGAGCCCGATCTACTCGCTGCGATCGCCCGCGCCGAGCTCGCTCAGCTCACTCAGCTGACGACGGTCGGCTCGCCGTCCTGAGCAGCAACGGGGTCCGCGCCGCCGGCACGCGGCGCCCGAGCCACCTCGAGCGCGGCGCGTGAGCTCGCCGCCCGCGACCCGGTGATGGCGTCGCTGTACGCGAAGACGGATCCGCCGCGCCTGCGGCCACCCGAGCTCAGCCACTTCGCCGCGCTGGTGCGCTCGGTGCTCTACCAGCAGCTCGCCGGCGCGGCGGCTGCGGCGATCCACGGGCGCCTCGTCGCCTCGCTCGGCGGCGAGGTGACCCCCGAAGGGGTAGCCGCGCTCGCTCCGGAGGCGCTGCGCCAGGCGGGCCTGTCGGCCGCCAAAGCGGCGACCATCACCGATCTCGCCCGCAAGGTCCTCGACGGCACCGTCGAGCTCGATCCCCGGCGGATCGCCCGCGAGCCCGACGAGGAGGTCGTGGCCCGGCTCTCCACGGTGCGCGGCATCGGGCGCTGGACCGCCCAGATGTTCCTCATCTTCCAGCTGCGCCGGCTCGACGTCTGGCCGGCGGGCGACCTCGGCGTGCGCCGCGGCTACGGCCTCGCCTACGGCTTGGAGGCGATGCCGAGCGAGCGCGAGCTCGAGCCGCTCGGCGACGCCTTCCGGCCCTATCGCTCGGTCGCGGCGTGGTACTGCTGGCGCGCGTGCGAGCTGTACGCCGGCGCCGCCCGCAGCGCCGTCACCGCCTGAGTCACCCGCGGTCGCGGCCGCCGGGCCGGCGCGGCCCGCGGCTCACTTCGGCGGCGGGACCGCCGCGGCGTCGAGCTCGCTGCACAGCAGCTGCAAGCGCCGCAGGCCGTCGACGAGCCCGTCGTCGGCGATCGCGACCGCCTCGCCGACCGCCAGCCAGCGCACCTGCTGGCTCTCCCCCGCCGGAGGGGCGGGCTCGGCGTACGGGCTCTCCAGCAGGTAGCGAAGGTCGAGGTGCAGGTGCGACCCGGCGGGATGCACGTCGAGGTGGATCAGGCGCGGTCGCCCACCAGGTTGGCGAACGGGGAGGCCCGTCTCCTCCTTCGTCTCCCGCAGCGCGGCGTCCCAGGGCATCTCGCCGGGTTCCAGATGACCGCCGGGCTGCATCCACATGCCGGCGCGCTTGTGCAGGTGGAGCACGGTCTGCCAGGCACTGCCGTGCCGGCCGAGGACGATGGCCGAGCCCGTGACGTGCACCGGACCCGACCCGCGGTCGAAGGGCGCGGGCAGGCGCTCGAGCTCGAGGAGGAGTCGTTCCCGGGAGAGCCGCTCCCGCTGCGTTGTCGGAGCGAAGTCCGCGACCGAGGCGCGCACCAGCTCGAGCCGCTCGGCGTGGGCAGCCTCGCGATCGTCCACCGGTCAGCCCGTCGCGCCGCTGGCGCCCGCTGCGACGGCGAGGTTCCCGAGCACGAGCGACGGCCCGAGCGTCGCCAGCCCGCTCACTGCAGGCCAGCGCCCGTAGTACCACGCCGAGGAGAACAACGGCACGAAGGGGAGGTCGGCTCGCAGGAGCTGGGCCATGTTGCGCAGCAACGCGGCCCGGCGCGCGGCGTCGAGGTCCACGGCCTGAGCGGCGTAGAGCCGGGCGAACGCATCGCCGGCAGGGGCAGGGCGGCCGGTTGTGCCGGCGCCAGCGCCGGCGCCGGCGAGCGAGGCGTACGCCGGCCCCACGTCGAACAGCGGCGCCAGCTCCGCCTCGCCGAGCAGGATGGGGTGGCGCACGCCGGAGCGCAGCTCGTTCTCCCACCCCAGGGTGTCCAGGCGCGCCGGTGAGGTGCGGATGCCGACCGCGGCGAGCTGCGCCGCGATGGCGTCGAGCAGCGCCCCCTGGGTCGACGGGCCGGCGAGCACGGTCTGCAGGCCGCGCTCGTGCCCGGCGGCGGCGAGCAGGTTCGAAGCGGCGCCCGGATCCCGCCCGATCGGAACGAGCGTGGGGTCGTAGCCCGTGCAGCCGGGCACGGCGAGCTGGCCCGCCAGCGGCGAGCCGGCCCCCCCGAGCACGCCGTCGACGAGCGCGGGGATGTCGAGCGCGAGCGCGAGCGCGCGGCGCACCCGGACGTCGTCGAAGGGGGCCGTGGTCGTGTCGAGGAGGAGATAGCTGACGCGCCCGATCGGGACGATCTCGACGGCGCAGCGGCCGGCCAGCTCGCCGGCGGCTGCCGCGGGCAGGTCCTCGGCGACGTCGAGCCGGCCGTCGCTCAGCGCGGTGAGCAGCCCGTCCTGGGTGACCCACTGCGACAACTCGATCCGGCCGGCCGCCGCGACGCCGCGCCACGAGCGCTGGTTGGGGGTGAGCACGAGGTAACCGCTCGGCTGGAAGCCGGCGGCGACGTAGCGACCGGAGCCGACGAGCTGGGGAGCGCTCCCGAGCGGGGTGGCGAGGTAGGACGCCTGCGAGACCACGCTGGCCGCGGCGAGCCGGGACGCCACGAGCGGGTCCGGGGCTTGCGTCACGATGCGCACCGTGGCCGGGCCCGAGGGCTCAGCCGCGAGCACCGTGCCGAGCAGGCCGGCCACCGGGGACGAGGTGCCGAGCACCGTTGCGATGGAGAAGGCGACGTCGCTCGGCGCCACCGCGCTCCCGTCGGCGAACACAGCGGCCGGGTCGAGCGCGAAGTCGACCTCGGTGGGCGCGACGCGCCGCCACGAGCGCGCCGAGACCCGCCGTCACGGCGTGGGTGCTCGGGTCGACCACGGTGAGCGCGTCGTAGATCGCCGAGACCGCGCTGCCGCCGAGACCGAGCAGCGGGTCGAGGGTGACGATCGGCACCATGGTGCCTGCCGCGAGGGTCGTGACGCTCGCCACGCCGGCGCGCCGCCAACCGACGCGTGCCGACAGCGCGCCGCCTGCGGCCAGCAAGCCACCGCGCAGCACCTCGCGCCGCGACAGCGTCACGCCGCCGCCTCGGGTGTGGCGCTCCCCCTCGCAGGCATCCATCGATTCTGCCCGCCCGGCGGGCCGCGCGGGTCAGCGGCGGGCGCGCACACGTGCCCCGCGCGAACGGGCTAGCGGTCATCGGTGCTGGCACAGCCGTGTCGGCACAAACCGCCACTTTGCTAAAGCGTGCCGACGCGGCGTCCGTTAGCAACCCCGTCAGCGGCAGGCCACGGACCGGCCGGCCCCCCAAGACGCGGCCAGGGACGGCCCTCAGCGCAACGAGCACACGTACGCAGGCATTCGCCGGCGGCCGTGACGGGCTTCAGCGAACGAGGTGGATCGTGGCCGACGCCGTGCAGGCGATCGATGTCTTGAACTTCGCTCTCGACGCCATCCAGGCGCGCAGCCAGGTCATCGCCAACAACATCGCCAACCAGGACACCCCGGGGTTCCAGGCCAACGTCATCACCTTCGAAGGCTCCCTCGCCGGCGCGCTCGAGCACGGCGGCGTGGCGAGCGCGAGCCTCGTCCCGGAGGGTCTCCCGTCGGCGAGCGACGGCAACAACGTCGACCTCTCGGCGGAGATGTCGCTGCTCAGCCAGACCAACCTCGAGAACCAGTCCGTCGCCAACTCGTTGAACTCGCAGTTCTCGACGTTGACGGCCGCCATCACCGGCTGAACGCGTAGCCAGGAGGACCTGCACCATGTCGATGTTCCCGAGCATCTCGGTCGCCGGAACGGGCCTCAACGTCGACGAGGCCTGGATCGACACGATCGGGGGCAACGTCGCCAACTCCGAGGACGCGGTGAGCCCCGGCCAGCCCGTCTACCGCGCCCAGTACCTCGAGGTGCAGCCCCAGCCGCAGACTCCGGTCGAGGTGGGCGGAACCGGTTACGGCAGCGGCGTGCAGGTGAAGGCCGTGGAGCTCGGCAGCGCCAAGGGGGTGCTCGTCGAGGACCCGCAGAGCCCGCTGGCGGTCAACGGCGAGGTCGAGATGCCCGACGTCGACGTCGGTCACGAGCTCGTCTCCCTCGTCGAGGCGCAGACCAGCTACCAGGCCAACGCCGACGTCATGCAGCACGCCACGACCGCATACCAGGCGATCCTCGGCATCAAGGCGTCGTCGTGATCGCCCCCATCCCGGCGCTTCCGGCTGGCTCCCCCTCCGCCCAGGCGGCGTCGGCAGCCCAGAACGGCCCCGGCGCGACGGCCGGCGGCGGCTCGTCCGACGCCTTCGCCAACCTGCTCGGCAGCGCCATCGACAACGCCAACGGCGTGCAGCAGAACGCCACGGGTCTGGCGCTCCAGGGCGCCACCGGCCAGGCCAACATCGCCGACGTCACCGTCGCCGCCACCGAGGCGCAGCTCTCCATGGAGTTGCTCACGCAGGTCCGTGACAAGTCGGTCGAGGCGTTCAACTCGATCATGTCGATGAGCACCTGATCCGCAGATGGCCATCCTTCCCTTCGAGAACCGCAAGCTGAACGGCGCCTTCGACCGCTGGCGCCGCTTCGTCGCGGGATTCACGCCCGGTCAGAAGACCGTCACGGTGCTCGCCACCCTGGGCGTGCTCGTCGGCGGCTTCTTCTTCGTCACCCACTCGAGCGCGCCGAGCTACACGGTGCTGTTCTCCAACCTGCAGCCGACCGACGCCGGACAGGTGACCCAGCAGCTCACTGCCAACCACGTCCCCTACGAGCTCACCGACGGTGGAACGACGGTGCTCGTCCCCGAAGCCGACGTCAACCAGGAGCGGATCAGCCTGGCGGAGGCGGGCCTGCCCAACGGGGGCACGATCACCTTCCAGACGCTTGCCTCCACCGGGATCACCTCCTCGCAATTCGTGCAGGACGTCGACTACCAGCAGGCGCTCGCCGCCCAGCTGCAGGAGACGATCGAGTCGATCCAGGGCGTGCAGAGCGCCAAGGTCTCCCTCGTCGTTCCCCAGCAGTCGACCTTCGCCGTCACCACGAACGAGACCCCGAGCGCGTCGGTCCTCGTCGCCCTCGAGCCCGGGGTGACCCTCACCACCTCGCAGGTGCAGGCCATCGTCCACCTCACCGCTTCGGCGGTGCCCGACCTGAGCCCGGGCAACGTCACCGTCGCCGACAACAACGGCGACGTGCTGTCGGCCCCGGGCGTGGACGACTCCGCCAGCGCCGACGAGCAGCAGACGGCGGCCTTCGACCAGCAGCAGGCCGCGAAGGTGACCCAGATGCTCGCACCGATCGTCGGCGCGGACAACGCCGCCGTGCAGGTGAACGCCACGCTCGACTTCGACCAGTCCTCGGAGACCTCCAACTCGTTCGTGCTCGGCCGCAACGGCAAGCCGATCACCGTCCCGACCTCGAGCTCGACGACGCGCCAGAACTACAACGGCAATGGTCAGGCCGCCGCGGGAACCCTGGGCTCAGCGACGCCGCCGACCTCGAGCAACCAGACCGGCAACTACGCCGACACCCAGACCAGCACGTCGAACGCCGTCGGGTCGGTGTCGAAGAACGTGCAGCAAGCACCCGGGCAGGTGGTCTCCACCTCGGTGGCGGTGCTGCTCAACTCCGACGCCAAGGTGGTCGACAAGCCGGCGACGCTCGCCGAGATCAAGAGCCTCGTCGCCGCAGCCGCCGGGTTGAACCTGAAGAGCGCGGCCGATCAGCTGGTCGTGACCGCGCTGCCCTTCGCCCCGAGCCAGAGCGCCCTCCCCGCCGTCGCCAAGGCGAGCATGATCGGCAAGCTGAAGGGCGCGGCGCCGGCCGCAGCGCTCGTGCTGCTCGTGCTGGCGCTGTTCATGGCGGCGCTGATCGTCTCCAAGCGGCGTACGCCGAAGTTCGAGGAGATCCCGCTCTCCCAGATCGGCGCCGGCGAGCAGGCCGCGGCGCTCGGTCCCGGTTCGGGTCGTGAGCTCGGCATCGAGCTCGACACCGGCGAGATCCCGGCGATCCCGATGGGTGCAGGCTCCTCGCTGCTGCCCGCGGTGGGCACCGTTCCTCCCGACGTCGACAGCTACATCCGCGAGAACCCGGGCGAGGTCGCCTCGTTGATGCGCAACTGGTCGCGCGAGCGGGTGACGAGGACCCCGGCGGGGACGCGCTCGTGAGCGCGCTCGCCGAGGCTCTGCCGAGCGGGGTGCCGGCACGCACGGCGCGGGCGGGCGCGTTGCGTGCCGACCAGCTGTCCGGCCAGCAGAAGGTGGCCGTCGTGCTCGCCCAGCTGCAGACCGACAGCTCGGCCACGATCCTGAAGGCGCTCTCCGACGTCGAGACCGTCGAGCTGAGCACCGAGGTCGCCAACCTGCCGGCGCTCGAGCGCAGCGTCGTCGAGGAGGTGATCGTCGAGTTCGTCTCGCGAGTCAACGCGGTTCGCGCCGTCAACCAGGGCGGTATCGAGCGCGCCAAGCAGATCCTCACCGAGACCCTCGGGCCCGAACGGGCGAGCGAGGTGCTGGCCAACATCCAGTCACGCGTCGCGGTCGGCCCGCTCGCCTTCCTCTCCCACGCCGAGCCGGCCAACGTCATCCCCGTGCTCGTCTCCGAGCACCCGCAGACGGCTGCGGTGCTCCTCGCCCACCTCCCTCCCGCTGAGGCGGCGACGCTGCTCGACAAGATGCCCCCGGCCTTCCGCGCCGAGGTGGTCGAGCGCGTCGCCACGATGGAGCGCGTCGCCCCCGAGGCGGTGAGCCAAGCGGCGAGCGTGCTCGCCGGCAAGCTCGGCGGCGCCGGCAGCGAGTCCTCGGCCAAGGGCGGCGTCCCGTCGCTCGTCGAGATCCTCAACCGTGCCGACACGACGACCGAGAAGCAGGTGATGGCCGAGCTCGACGTCCGCGACCACGAGCTCGCCGAGCAGGTGCGCGCCCTCATGTTCACCTTCGAGGACGCGCTCAAGCTCGACGACCGGGCGCTGCAGGAGGTGTTCCGCCGGGTCTCGGTGGCCGACACGGCGCTGGCGATCAAGGGGTCCGCCGACGACCCCGAGGTGCTCGAGAGGATCAAGCGCAACATGTCCGAGCGCGCCGCCCAGGAGCTCGACGAGGAGCTGCAGGTGATGGGGGCGGTACGGCTGTCGGCCGTCGACGCCGCGCAGCGCAACGTCGTGCAGGCGGTGCGGGAGCTCGAGGCGGAGGGCACGATCACCTTGAACCGCGCCGACGACGACGAGATGCTGGTCTGAGCGATGGCGACGAGCGCCACCGCCGGGCAGGCGGCGCGCGAGCGGCCCGCCGCACGGCGATCGGCCGAGCGCAACGTCATCCGCGCCGCCACAGCCGGGCGCATCGAGTTCGGGCGCGTCGAGCCCGAACCGCTCGAGCAGGCCGCCGAGCCGCTCGACCACGTGCGCGAGGCGGCCTTCCGCGCCGGCTACGAGGACGGCCGCCGCCGGGCGGCCGAGGAGGCGCGGGCGGCGGCCGAACGGGCAGCCGCCGAGCTCGAGGCGCGCATCGGTGCCGGCCTGGCCTTCCTCGAGAACGCTGCCCTCTTGGTGCGTGCCCAGATTAGCGAGGAGCTCGATCAGCTGGCCAAGGGCGCGACGGTGCTCGCGATGTCCCTCACCGAGACGGTCCTGCAGCGTGAGGTCGCGCTCGCCGCCAACCCGGGCGCCGAGGCGATCGCCCGCGCCCTTGCGCTGGTGCCCGGCGACGCGCCCGCCGTCGTCCGCTGCAACCCCGCCGACCTCGAACTGCTCGGTCCCGCGACGAGGGCTTCGCTGATCCTCGAGCCCGACCCCGAGGTGGTCCGCGGCGGGTGCGTCCTCGACACCGGCGCCACGTTGGTGGACGCCCGCATCGAGACCGCGCTCGCCCGCGTGCGGGCGGTCCTCGCCGAGGCCGGAGGCCCCGATGAGTGATCTGCTCGACAGCCTGCGCCCGCAGCTCCTCGCCGCGGCGCGGCCGCGCCGCTACGGCCGCGTCGCGCGCATGGTGGGGATGTCGATCGAGGTCACGGGGATCACCCCGGCGATCGGCGACGGCTGCGCGCTGCACCGCGATGGCCCGGACGTCCTCGCCGAGGTCGTCGCCCTGCGCGACGACCGCATCACCTGCCTGCCCTTCGGCGACACGTCCGGCCTTCGCGTCGGCGCCCTCGTCGAGGACTACGGCCGCCACCTCCCCGTACGCGTCGGCAAGCAGCTGCTCGGGCGGGTCCTCGACGGGCTCGGGCGGCCGATCGACGACGGTCCGCCGATCCACCGCCTCGAGGAGGTGAGCATCGACGGCTCGCCGCCCCACCCGCTGCACCGCAGGCCCGTCGAGTCCCAGCTCGCCCTCGGCGTACGCGTGCTCGACGGGCTCGTCCCCTGCGGCCAGGGGCAACGCCTCGGCATCTTTGCCGGATCGGGGGTGGGCAAGTCGTCGCTCTTGTCGATGATCACCCGCGGCACCGACGCCGACGTGAGCGTCGTCGCCCTGGTCGGCGAGCGCGGCCGTGAGGTGGCGGAGTTCATCGAGCGCGACCTCGGTGAGGACGGGCTGCGCCGCTCCGTGGTGATCGTGGCGACCTCCGACGAGCCGGCGCTGGTCCGGTTGCGTGCCGCATTCCTCGCCACTCGCATCGCCGAGTGGTTCCGCGACCGCGGCCTCGACGTGCTGTTGCTCATGGACTCTCTCACTCGCTTCGCCATGGCGCAACGGGAGGTGGGCCTCGCCGCCGGCGAGCCGCCGGCCACCCGCGGCTACCCGCCGAGCGTCTTCGGCCTGCTGCCCCGCCTGCTCGAGCGCGCCGGGACCGCCAGGAGCGGCTCGGTGACCGGGTTGTACACGGTGCTCGTCGAGGGCGACGACATGAACGAGCCGATCGCCGATGCCGCCCGCTCGATCCTCGACGGCCACGTCCAGCTGTCACGCACCTTGGCAGAGGCCAACCACTACCCCGCCGTCGACGTGCTCGGCTCGGTGTCACGCGTCGCCCCTGCGGTCTCGGCGACCGAGCACCTCGACGCGGCGCGCCAGGTGCGCCGCCTGCTCGCCGCCTACCGGGACGCGAAGGACCTCGTGGAGATCGACGCCTACGTTGCGGGCACCAACCCGACGGTGGACAGGGCGCTCGCCGCCAAGCCGGCGATCGACGCCTTCTGTCGCCAGGACCTCGACGAGCCGGCCCCCCTCGCCGAGACCCTGGCGCGCCTCGAGCAGCTGCCGGTGCGCGACGGCGCGCCGGGCGCGTTGCCGCGTGGCGCCGGCTCGCCCGCTGCCCTCGGCGCGCTCGACGCCGCGGCTCGGGCCGGCGCCGCCGCTGGTGCGGGGAGGCTCCCGTGAGCGATCGCATGTTCCGCTTCCGGCTGGCGACGGTGCTGCGCGTGCGCCGCGTCGAGGAGACGCGCGCCAGGGAGGTGCTCGCCGCGGCCACCCGGGAGGTGGCGTATCGCTCGGCGCGGGCGCGCGCCGCTCGAGCCGCCTGCGACGCGCTGCCCGACGTCCTCCCGGCCATGTCGCCCGACGACTTCGAGGCCTTCCGCCAGGGTGCCCGCTGGTTGGCCGAGCGGGCGGCCGGCGCGAGGGCCGACCTCGAGCGTGCCGCGCTCGAGCACACCCTCGCCCGCGAGCAGACCATCGCCGCCCGTCAGCGCGTCGAGGCTCTCGAACGGCTGGCCGACCGCCGCCGGCGGGAATGGCAGGACGCCACGGTACGAGCCGAGGCGATCGAGCTCGACAACGTCGTCACCGCGCGCGTCGCCTCGGCCCGCCTCGAGGGCGCCCGGCAGGGGGAGCATCGATGACCGTCGATCTCGGCGCCTTCGCCGTCCCCGTCCCCGCCGGGCTCGCCGACATCGAGGCCGGCTTCTCCAACCTCGCCGCGGGCCTGGTCGGGGGCCGGCTCGGCGGTGACGGGGCCGACACGCCCTCACCGGTGAGCGCGCCGAGCGACCCCTTCGCCGTGCTGCTCGCCGCAGCCTCCGCGTCGCCGCACGCCGCGAGCGCCGCGCCGGCCGCGACGGCGCCCTCGAGCCCTGCCGGCCCGACCCCTCCGAGCGGCGCCTCCGGCGGGACCAGCTCCCGGGCCGCCGGGGCGACGAGCGAGCTCGCCTCGCTCGGCAGCGCTGCGCCGGCATCGGGCGGCACGGCGAGCACCTCGGAACCCACCGCGGCGGCGCCGGCCCCGACGACCGCTCTCGCCGTGCGTGCCGGTTCCCTCGCCGTGCCTGCCGGCGTCCAGGCCGGCGTCCCGCCCGGCGGTGCGGTCGCCCTCGCCCTCGGCGCGGCTGACGGAGCCGCCGGCGCGCCGCTCTCGGCCGGGGCGCAGTCGGCGATCGCCATCGCGGCGTCCTCGCCCGGCGCGAGCTCCTCGGGCCTTGCCGTGGTGGCCGACTCCACCCGCTACCTCGGCGTCCCCTACCGCTGGGGCGGGACGAACCCGGTCACGGGCTTCGACTGCTCCGGCCTCGTCCAGCACGTCTTCGCCGACCTCGGCGTCAGCTTGCCGCGCACTTCCTACGAGCAGGTCGACTCCGGCACGCCCGTGACGGCCCTCTCGCAGGCCGAGCCCGGCGACCTGCTGTTCTTCGAGCCGGGGCAGAACGGTGCCGGTCCCGGCGAGCCCGGCCACGTCGCCATCTACCTCGGCGACGGGAAGATGATCGCTGCGCCCGAGACCGGTGAGACCGTCCAGGTGCAGCCGGTACCGACGGCGCCGATGGCCATCCGGCGCGTCGCGCTGCCGGACACGCTCGCGGCTGCGGGGGCCGCGGCCACGTCGGGCCCCGTTGCGGACACCTCGACGGCTCCGGTTGCGAGCGCCGCCACAGCCGCCACAGGCGCCGCCACCAGCCGCCGCTTCCGGTGCCGGAGCCGCCGACCCGGCGATCGCCGGTACCGGGACCCTCGGTCCGTCGGCCACCGCCGGACCGCCGACGACCGCCACGCCGCTCGCGGGCAGCGCCGGGGACGCGACAGTCGCAACACCGGTCCAGGCGGGCGCGCCGGTGGCCATCGGCGACGTCTCCGTTCCGTCGCAGTACGCCGGGCTTGTCGAGACCTCCGCGGCGGCGTCGGGAGTCCCGGTCTCGCTGCTGGCGGCCGAGCTGCAGACCGAGTCCGGCTTCGACCCGCAGGCTGTGTCGAGCGCCGGCGCCGAAGGCATCGCCCAATTCATGCCGGGAACGGCGGCCGAGCTCGGCGTGCAGCCCTTCGACCCGAACTCGGCCATCCCCGGCGCGGCACGTTACCTGGCCGGGCTGGAGGGCCAGCTCGGCAGCTGGCCCCTCGCCCTGGCTGCGTACAACGCCGGACCGAACGCCGTGGCCGAGAGCGGCGGCATCCCCGACAACGGCCAGACGCCGGCTGACGTGGCGACAGTGCTGCAACGCGCCGGGATGGCGGGGTCGGCGGGCACCCCCGGAGCCGTGTCGTGACGAGGATCGCCGCCGCGTCGGCGAGGGCGCGCACTCCCGAGACCGCCGGACCCGAGCCAGCTGACACGGCTCCCGCCGACGGACCGAGCTTCGCCGCCCTGCTCGAGGTCGCCGTCCCCGGTGCACCCGGCAGCGGCGCCGCCGACCACGATGGCTCGGACGCCCACGACCGGCGAGGGCGCGAAAGGACCGAAGCCGACGCGCTGCCCGCGTTCGAGCCGGCTGGATCGGCCACTGGCGGCGATAGCGGAGCCAGCACGCTCGCCGGCCTCATCCTCGCCTCCCCGACAGCAGCGGTCGCTGCAGCGACGCGGCCGGAGCGCGCGAGCGCCGGCCACCCCAATGGAGCGCCCGCCGCCGACGTCGCCGTGCCCGACCGCCATCCCGGCGAAACGGGAGCGGAGCGGCACGCACCGGCCGCCGGCACCCACGACTCGCCCGTCCGGACCGCCAAGCCGCAGGCGCAGCCTCAGGCCGCCACGAACGCCGAGCCCCTTGCCGGCGCGGTCGCGCTGGCGAGCCTCGACGGCCGGCCAGGAGCGCGCACCGCCCACGGCGCGGGAGTCGCGCTCGACGCCGGCGAGGCGCGGGTCGTCGAGGCACCGAGCGCCCCGGCCGGTGCCGCTGCGGGCACGAGCCCACACCTCGACGATCTGGTTCCGGGCGGCCTGCGCTCGCGCGCCGCCGGCGATGGCGCGGCGCGGCCCGGCGTGCCGACATCCTCTGCGGACAGCTCCGTGCAGCCGGGGTTTGCCCCGCGCGGGAGCGCTCATGGCAGCCTGGCCGCCGGGGCGCTGCAGCAGCGCCGATGGCAGCCCGGCAGCCGGGGCGCGCAGCAGCGCCGATGGCAGCCCGGCAGCCGGGGCGCGCAGCAGCGCCGATGGCAGCCCAGCGGCCGCGGTGCGCAGCGATATACCGCGCGATGCCGAGCTGCCCTCGGCAGGACCGCTGCGAGCCGCTGTCCCCCAAGGTCCGAGCGCCGCGAGTGCGCCGCTCACCGGATCGGCGACGCCCGCGGCTGGCTCGACGCCCGGCCCCTTCCTCGATCTTCGCGTGACGGCGTCACCTGCATCCCGCGGGCAAGCCCCGGCATCGCCCGGGCTCTTGCCATCGCCCGATACCGCCGTCGCCCCAGCACAGCCCGATTCCGCCGCAGTCGCGGCACACCCCGATGCACCCCCCGCACCGCTCGAGCTGGTCGCCCTGCTGCGGGACAGCGGTTCGACCTCGCCGGGCCTGGCGCCCGCGTCAACCGCTTCTCCCGAGCGCTCCGGCGCCGATCGCAGCGCGAACGCCAACACGTTGCACGCAGACCACCAGCGACCTTCGCTCGGCCCTCGGCACGCCAGCACCGGTCCAGCCTGCTGTGCCACCGGCGACAATCGTTTCCGCGTACGCGTCCGCTCCGGCCGCCGCCGCGCCGGCTCGCACGTCGCCGGCCGCCACGGCGGCCGTGAGCGATGACGAGCCGGCCGGCCCTTCCATCGACCATCTCGCTCTCGCCGCAGCAATCTCCCGGCCGGAGGGCTCGGGAGAGGGATCGTGGTCGATCTCGGCAACGCTCGATCCACCGGCGCTCGGTCGGGTTTGGGCCGACGTGCACGTCGCCGACGGCACCGTACAGGTCGCCATCGCAGCGGCGAGCGACGCCGGTCACCGTGCGCTCGCGGCGCACCTCGACGAGCTGGCCGGCGAGCTCGCTCGGGACGGGCGTGCTGTGCAGGTGACCCTCGCCGCTCCCGAGGTCCGCCAGCAACAGTGGCACGGCGACTCGCCTGCGGGTGGCGGCGGTCACCACGGCGGCGGAGCAAGCGGGGGCGAGCTCGGAGCGGGGGCACGCGGCGGAGGCCCGCCGTCCGGCGGAAGCGACGGCAACTGGTCGGCGCCCGGCAGTCCCGCACAGGCTGCCGGCGGCGAGCGAGGCGGACAACGCGGCGCATCGGGTGCGGAGCAGGAGCACGCCGCAACCGCTTCCCTGCCCGCGCGCGAGGACGGCGGCGCGCGCGTCGACCTGCTCCTCTAGGACGGGCGCGAAGTGTCACGTGCCATCGCGGTCGCAGGAGGCGCCGAGCTGCGGGTCTCCGAGGCACATCGATGGCGGGGACGATCCCCGGGAGGAATGCGATGAACCTGATCACCGGCATCACCCCGATCACGGGCTTGGTCGCGCCGTTGCCGCTCGACGCAGGTGGGTCCGCCGCCGGCGTGGCCGGCGGCGTGGACACCACGGGGCAGAGCGGCGACGCGGGCTCGTCCACGTCGTCGCAGGGCCCGGGCTCGGCGGAGACGGGCGGGCTGCTGCAACCGAATGAGTTCCTCACCTTGCTCGTCGACAGCCTCAAGTACCAGGACCCGCTCGATCCGACCAGCACGTCGGACTTCCTCACCCAGCTCGCCGCGCTGTCGCAGGTGCAGACCCAGCAGCAGATCTCCAGCACCGACGAGATGTCGGCGGCGACGGCCCTCATGGGCCAGACGGTGGCCGGCAGCGACCTCTCGGGCAATCCGCTCTCGGGCACTGTCGACGGGGTCGCGCTCACTTCGTCCGGGCCGGTGTTGCAGATCGGCACGGACTCGATGGACCTATCGGCCCTCACCTCGGTCGGAAGCACGCCTTCCTCGGCGTCGGGCTCCACCGCTGCCGGCGCGGACGCGCCCGCCGGCGCCCCCGCGCCCACCGGCGGCGGCGTGCCCGCCGAGACGCCTGCCACCGCCGCCGTCGCCGCCGGGACGCCTGCCCCCGCCGCCCCCATCGGGACGCCTGCCGCCGGAACGCCTGCCGCCGGAACGCCTGCCGCCGGAACGCCTGCCGCCGGAACGCCTGCCGCCGGAACGCCTGCCGCCGGGACAGCCTGAATCACACGACCAAATCAACCTCACGACCAGAGAAAGAAGGCTCAACCATGACGGTCCGTTCCCTCGCCGCAGCCGACTCGGGGATCTCGACGATGCAGACGATGATCGACACGATCGGCAACAACCTCGCCAACTCCAACACCAACGGCTACAAGCAGACGACGGCCGAGTTCGAGGACGTCCTCACCGAGCAGCTCACCCCCGCCAGCGCCCCGACCCCCGGGTTGTCGAGCACGAACCCGTCGGCCATCGGGGCCGGGGCCCAGGTGTCGGCGATCGAGACCAACTTCTCCCAGGGCGCCACGGTGCAGACCGGCTCCCCCACCGACGCCGCGATCCAGGGCACCGGCTTCTTCGTCGTGCAACAGGGAGGCCAGACGTCGTACACGCGTGATGGCAACTTCCAGCTCGACGCCACCGGTACGTTGTCGACCTCCAACGGCGGCATCGTGCAGGGCTGGGCCGCCGGGCAGCCGACGACCGGGCCGACGACCGCGGTCACGATCCCGAGCAGCCTCGTGATCGCCCCGCAGGAGTCGTCCGCGGTCACCCTCGGCGGCAACCTGCCCGCCGGATCGACCACGCCCATCACGACGACGACCACGCTGTTCGACAGCCAGGGCAACGAGGTGCCTGTGGACCTCACCTTCACTCCCACCGCCGGCACGCCCAACCAGTGGTCGATGCAGGCGAGCGTCAACGGCAACAACCTGTTCACCAACCCGGTGACGCTCAACTTCAACGCCCAGGGCCAACTGACGAGCTACAACAACGGGGGCGGCAACACTGCCGTCAACGGCCAGGTCTCGATCGCGACAACTGGCGCGATGCCCGCCGGCTTCCAGTGGAACGAAGCGCACATCAACTTCGTCTTCCCCGCTCCCGGGAGCAACACGGCGGTCACCCAGTACGCGTCGGCGCAGTCGATCAACGTCGCGGCGCAGGACGGCTACTCCTCGGGGAGCCTCGAGTCCTTCGCCATCGGCCAGACCGGGCAGATCACCGGGACGTTCTCCAACGGGCAGTCCCAGACGCTCGGGACGATCGCGCTCGCGCAGTTCGCCAACCCGGGCGGCCTTTCCGACCTCGGCAACCTCTCGTACCAGCCGACTGCGGCGTCGGGGCAGGCCAAGGTCGGCACGGCGGGCTCGAACGGGCTCGGCACGCTGCTCGGCGGCGCGCTCGAGCAGTCCAACGTCGACCTCGGCAACCAGCTGACGTCGCTCATCGAGGCGCAGACCGCCTATCAAGCCGACACCAAGGTCGTCTCGACGACCCAGACTGCGCTGCAGTCGCTCGTCACGAACGCGTAGCCCGATGGCCGCGCACCGCCTCGTCGCCGACCGACCGCCGCTCAAACTGGTCAAGGCGAGCGCCGTTAGCACTGGCGCACAGTCAGCCGAAGGGGCGGTGCCGGTGATCGTGGTGACAAAGCTCGACGGTCGCACGGCAGCGCTCAACGTCGACCGTGTCGAGCGGATCGAGCGCAACGAGACCACCTCCACGAGCAACGTCTATTTCGTGGACGGCGGGCGGCTCACCGTGGTCGAGGGCTACGAGCAGCTGATCAGCGAGATCGACGAGTCCAAGGCGCGCGTGTTGGCGCGGGCCTTCTCCATCGCGGCAGACACGACGCGGGCCGTCGCCGACGGACCCAACCTGCCGCGTGCTGCAGAACGAGGACGACAACCAGTGACCCCAGCCGGGATCGTCATGGCCTTCGCCGCCATCTTCGTCTCGATGATCATGGACCACGGCCAGCCCGGGTCCCTGATCAAGATCCCCGCGCTCCTCCTGGTCTTCGGGGGCACCATTGGCGCGACGATCGCCGGCGGCGTGAAGAAGGACGTGGGCGTGCTGCCCAAGGCGCTCATGGTGGCGATGAAGCCGAAGAAGCGTTACAACCCGACCGAGTTCACCGAGCACCTGATGGAGCTGGCTCGCAGTCGCGCGCACCGGTGGCCTCAAGGTGCTCGAGCGCGAGCTGCCCGAGGCAAAGGACGACCCGTTCACCCGCACGGGCGTCGAGCTGATCACGACCACGTCCGATCCCGAACGCGTGCGCATGGTGCTCGATGCCGAGATCCACGGCATCCGCCAGCGCCATCGCATCGGGTACAAGGCCTTCCAGGACATGGCCGGCTTCGCGCCGACGATCGGCATCCTCGGCACAGTCATCGGCCTGGTCCACGTCCTCGGCAGCCTCACGACCCCGGGCAAGCTCGGGCCTGCCATCGCGAGCGCCTTCACCGCCACGCTGTGGGGTGTGCTCACCGCCAACGTCATGTGGCTTCCGATCGCCAACAAGCTCAAGCGACTCTCCGACCAGGAGATCGCCTACAAGGAGCTCGTCATCGAAGGCCTGCTCGCGGTGCAGGAAGGGATCTCCGGACCGCAGTTGAAGGACCGACTGGTGCCCTTCCTGCCGCCGAAGGAACGTCCGGGTGAGGATCGCAACTACCGGGAGAGCGCGGCGTGAGCGTTCCCCTCCCGCGCAACCACAGGAGCCACGAGGAGGAAGAGCACGCTGCGGGGATGGAGCGCTGGTTGCTCACCTACTCCGACATGATCACGCTGCTGCTCGTGCTGTTCATCGTGCTGTACGCGCTGTCGAGCCTCAACCACGTCAAGTACGCGGAATTCGAGCACGGCGTCAACGCCTCCTTCAACAACGGCCAAGCCCAGCCGTCCTCGGCGCGCACGATCGCGACGCCCGGCAAGCCCGGGAGCAAGCTCGTGAAGGGCTACGCCTCGTCGGCGCTGATCGAGGTGAAGCTCATCAAGGCGCTCAAGGCCGCGGGCGTGCTCGGGGACGTCAAGGTCACGCGCACGAGCCAGGGCGTGATCGAAGGCCTGGTGACCGGCAAGACCTTCTACAGCATCGACTCCGCGGCGCTCACCCCGCTCGGGTTGAAGGTGATCGACGTCTCGGCGTCGGTCATCGGCCGCTACCGCAACACCGACGACGTCGACGGCTACACCGACAACGAGCCCATCGTCGGCGGCCCCTACGTCAACAACTGGCAGCTCTCCGCCGATCGCGCGGTGTACGTCGTCACCGAGCTGCAGCGCGTCGGCGTCGCCCCCGGCCAGCTGCTCGCGGCCGGGTTCGGCCAGTACCACCCGATCGTGCCGAACAGCTCGACCGCGAACCAGGCGCAGAACCGCCGCGTGAACATCGTGATCACCAACCCACCGGCCAATGGGGGCAGCCAGACCTCGGTCGGGTCGGCGCCGTGACCACGCTCGCCCACCCCACGCTCTGCCCGCGCGCCCGTGCGCCGCATGGCATCACCACAGCGGCACGGCCATCCGAGGAGGCAACTCGACGATGACGACAGACAGCGACGCCCGTCCGCAGAGCGACCCCGGTGACGGCGAACCGCGCGGCGCCCTCCTCCCCGACGCTCTCGACGGCCCGGTCGAGGAGACCTGGGAGCGGCGGATGGCACGCCTCAAGGACGTGCCGTTGCGCATCACCGTGCTCATCGGACGTACGCGCATGCCGATTCGCGCCGTGCTCGACCTGCACGTCGGACAAGTGATCGAGCTCGACCGGACGGTCGGCGCGCCGGTCGACATCGTCGCCAACGACGACGTCGTCGTCGCCCGCGGCGAGGTCGTCGAGGTGGAGGACGAGTACGGAGTGCGCATCACCGAGATCGTGAAGGGCGCGATGGACTGATGCCGACGCTTCTCCTGTTCCTACGGATGGTGATCGCGCTCGCCATCGTCCTCGGTCTGGTGCTCGTCGCCACCAGGGTGATGGCACGCGGGCGTGGCCGGCTCGGCGCGGCGCGCCGGCCCGGGTCGTCGTTCGGCCTCGTCCCGCTCCCGCCGGGACGCGGCGGCGGGCGCCCCGGCGGCAGCTTGCTCGGGTCCATCGGGCTCGGCGCGCGACCGGGCGAGGTGCCGCTCGAGCTGCTGTGCCGGCGAGCGCTGAACCGCGGCTCGGCGCTCGTGGTGGTGCGCGTCGGGGAGCGCGTCCTGCTGCTCGGGACCACGGCGCAGTCCGTGCAACTTCTCGCCGAGCTCTCGTCGCCCGAGCTCGGGATCGTGCCGGCGGGGGCCGGCGAATCCGTGAACGCCGCCTCGCCGGCCGCGACGGAGCTGGACGGCATCGTCCCGGGGCGTGTCGAGCGCGCCCTCGCCGGCCACGCGACACCCGACGGCACGCCATGGACGGCGCTGCAGGATGCGGACTCCACCACGGCATGGGATGCCTTCCTCGCTTCGCTGCGGGAGCGCACCGTCCGGCGCTGAACCCGCAGCGCTTCGCTTCGGGAGCGCTTCATGCACGGCTGGTCAACCTTGCTCACCTCCCTCGGGCCGGCGCACGCCCTCGTGCTGCACGGTGCCTCCACGCCCTCGGTCAACGTCGACCTGAACGGCCTGCGCGATCCCTCGAGCGCGCTCGTCATCGTCATCGCGCTCACGCTGCTGTCGATCGCCCCCTCGCTGCTCGTGCTGATGACGGGGTTCACCCGCATCTTCATGGTGCTCGGGCTGACCCGCAATGCCCTCGGCCTGCAGAACATGCCGCCGAACCAGGTCCTTGCCGGCCTGGCGCTGTTCCTCTCGCTGTTCATCATGGGACCGGTCCTCTCCCAGATCGACCACCAGGCGGTCCAGCCCTACCTGCACGGCTCGATCGACGCGACGCAGGCGATCACCCGCGCCGAGGGGCCGCTTCGAAGCTGGATGCTGCGCCAGACGGGCAAGGACGAGCTGTCGCTGTTCACGAGCGAGGTCAACGACCAAGCGCTCGCGCCCTCGAGCCTGCCGATGACGACGGTCGTGCCGGCCTTCGTGCTGTCCCAGGTGCAGAGCGCGCTGTTGATCGGGTTCATCGTCTTCGTCCCGTTCATGGTGATCGACCTCGTCGTCTCGTCGGTGCTCATGTCGATGGGCATGTTCATGCTGCCGCCGACGCTGGTCTCGTTGCCGTTCAAGATCCTGTTGTTCGTGCTCGTCGACGGCTGGACGCTCGTCGTCCACTCGTTGCTCACGAGCTTCCACTGACGAGGGGCGGAGCGTCGCGCCATGGACACCAACACCGTCATCAATCTCGTCGGCCAGGCCGTCGTGCTCGTGGCCAAGCTCGCCGGGCCGATCCTCGTCGCCTCCCTCGCTATCGGGCTCGCCGTCTCGCTCGTCCAAGCCGTCACCTCCATCCAGGAATTCACCCTCACCTTCGTGCCGAAGCTGCTCGCCGTCGCGGCGATCCTCGCGGTCGCCGGCCACTGGATGCTCACCCAGCTCGTCGACTACACCGACCAGCTCTACGCCTCGATCCCACACCTGTTGAGCTCGGGATGACCTTCACGCTGTCGGTGGCGACGATCACCTCGTTCTTCCTCGCCCTCGTGCGCGGCACCGCGTTCTTGTACGTGGCGCCGCCGTTCACCACGGGGTCGATCCCTTTCGCCGCACGCACGGCGATCGCGGCGGGGCTCGCCTTGCCCGCGGTGCGCGTCCTCGCGGCGGACCCGATCCCGACGAGCACGCCCTCGCTCGTCGGGGCGATCGTCGTGCAGGCCGCAGTCGGCGCGTTGATCGGCTTGGTGGTGTTGCTCTTCATCGGCGCCCTGCAGGGGGCGGGGTCGCTCATCGACCAGTTCTCCGGGCTCAACCTGCCACCGTCGATCGACCCGCTCTCGCTCGAGCAGACCCCCCTCATCGCCCAGCTCTACGAGTGGCTGGCGACCGTGCTGCTCTTCACCACCGGCGGCATCGTGCTCCTGGCGCGGGGATTCGTGCAGAGCTTCCGAGTCGTCGGCACGACGGTCCCTGCACACGACGTGGCGGTCCTGCCCGGCTCGCTCGCCTCCGACATCGTGTCCTTCTTCGCAGCTGCGATCGAGATCGCCGCCCCCCTCGTCGCCGTGCTCTTCGTCGCGCAGGCGCTGCTCGGCCTGATTGCCAAGTCGGCGCCGCAGGCCGGGGTCTTCGCCCTCGGTTTCCCGCTGCAGGTGCTGCTCGGCCTGCTCGTGCTCGGCCTCTCGATCGCCGCCGTGCCCAACGACCTCAGTAGCCTGCTCGAGCGCGCGCTCGGCCAGCTCTTCGGGTGAGCCGTGCCCGGCCGCGAGGATCGCACCCAGAAGCCGACGGCGAAACGGCGCCGAGAGGCCCGCCGGGAAGGACGCGTCGCGCGCTCGCCCGATCTCGGCTCGTGGCTCTCCACCCTCACCGTGCTCGCCCTGCTCCCCACCCTCGCCGGGCGCGCCGAGCGATCGATCACCAACCTCGTCTCCCTCGCCGACCAGGCGATGGCCGCCCCCGACAACGGCAAAGCGCTGGAGTTGCTCGGCAGCGGGTTCGGGACGCTGCTCGCCGTGGTCCTGCCAGTGGCCGGGATCGCCGCCCTGATGGGGCTCGGGGCGTCGCTGGCCCAGGTCGGCATCCACCTCTCCCCCGGCGCGCTCGGCTTCAAGCTCTCCAAGATCAGCCCGCGCGGCGGGATCAAGCGGCTCGTCTCGACGAGGGGCCTGTGGGATCTGGCGAAGAACCTGGCGCGCATGGCCGTGCTCGCCGTGGTCGGTTACGGCGTCGCCCGCCAGCTGGTCGTCCGCCTGCTCGCCTCCGGCACGCTGCCGCTGTCGACGACGCTCTCGATGGGCGCTGCCGGCCTGTCGGGGATGCTGCGGGAGGTGGCCGTGGCGGCGCTTCTGTTCGGAGTCGCCGACTACGCCTTCCAGCGGCGCAAGATGGCCGACTCCCTGAAGATGACGCGTGAGGAGGTCAAGCGCGAGCTGAAGGAGACCGAGGGCAATCCCGAGATCCGCCGGGCGATCCGCCGGCGGCAGCGGGCCCTGACGCGGATGCAGATGATCGCGGCGGTGACCCACGCCGATGTGGTGGTGGTCAACCCGACGCACTTCGCCGTCGGGCTTGCGTACGAGCGCGCCAAGCACCGGGCGCCGACCGTGCTCGCCAAGGGGGAGGACGACGTCGCCGCTGCGATCCGCTCCGCGGCGCTCGATTGCCGCGTCCCGGTGGTGGAGAGCCCGCTACTCGCACGGGCTCTGTACGCGCACTGCCAGGTCGGCGACGAGATCCCCCCGGCGCTGTACGAGGTCGTGGCCAAGCTGTTCGCCTTCGTCTACCGCCTGAGCCCGACCGCGCGCTCGCTCGTCGAGGTGCACCACCTGGCCGCCTCGGTGCCCGGCTCGCTGCTCGCCGACTCAATCGCGGGAGCCGCCGTGTCGTAGGTCATGCGGCCAGGGACGGCCGACGCAGCGTCACGGATTGACCCGTCTCGGCGGAGGAACCGCACCCGCAGGCGGAAGGCGCCCCCCGGGCGCGCCGCGGTGGTCCCCCCAGGAGGGCAAGTGGCCGTATCCCCCGCAGCTCCCCGCGCCGTCGCGGCACGCGCCGGCGCCGGTGGCTCCGCCAGCGGGTTGCGCTTCACCACGCTGCGTACCCTCGCCGTGCCCCTCGCCGTGGTGGCGGTCGTGGTGATGCTCGTCATCCCGCTGCCGAGCTTCGTGCTCGACCTCCTGATCACCGCCAACATCACGGCGTCGGTGCTCGTGCTGCTGACGGCGATGCAGGTCAGGCGGCCCCTCGAGTTCTCGGTCTTCCCGACGCTCATCCTCGTGATGACCGTGTTCCGCCTGGCCCTCAACGTCGAGCGCGACGCGCCTCGTGCTGCTGCACACGTACGCGGGCGTGGTCATCCAGAGCTTCGGCCACTTCGTGGTCGGCGGTTCGGTCCTCGTCGGCCTCGTGGTCTTCCTGATCTTGATCATCATCCAGTTCGTCGTCATCACCAACGGTGCCGGGCGTGTGGCCGAGGTGGCGGCGCGCTTCACCCTCGACGCCATGCCGGGAAAGCAGATCGCCGTCGACCAGGACCTCAATTCCGGCCTGATCACCCCGGACCAGGCGCGTGCGCGACGGCGGGAGATCGCCGACGAGGCCGATTTCTACGGGGCGATGGACGGTGCGTCGAAGTTCGTGCGCGGCGACGCGATCGCCGCGATCGTCATCACCGCCGTGAACCTGCTCGGCGGCCTGGCGGTGGGCATGCTGCAGCACCACGACTCGATCTCGGTCGCCGGCAACACCTACAGCCTCTTGTCGGTCGGCGACGGGCTCGTGTCCCAGATCCCCGCGCTGCTCATGTCGCTCTCGACGGGGATCGTCGTGACGCGTGCGGCCAGCGAGGACGACCTCTCCACCAACCTGATCAGCCAGCTGTCCCGCTACCGCCGAGGCGTCCGCACGACCGCGGTGGTGATGGCGGCGCTGGCGATCATCCCGGGGCTGCCCAAGCTTCCCTTCCTGCTCGTCGGCGGGGCGCTGTTCGTGCTCGGCTCGCGGCTGCCGCTCGACGTCGTCGTCGACGACGAATCGGACTCGCCGGCGGAGCTCGCACCGCCGACGGACACGCCCGCCGCGCTCGCCCAGCAGGCGGCGATCATGCCTCTCGAGCTCGAGCTCGGGACCGACCTCGTCGACCTCGTCGACCGTTCACGCGGCGGAGACCTGCTCGAGCGCGTCAAGGCGTTGCGGCGCAACGTGGCCCGCGAGCTCGGCATCGTCATCCCCCCCGTACACGCCCGCGACAACGAGCGCCTCCAGCTCACCGAGTACGCCATCCGCATCCACGGCGTCGAGGTGGCTCGCGGCAGCGCCCCGGCCGGCGTGCTGCTCGCGGTCGGACCGGGCATCGAGCACCTCCCGGGGGAGGACACGCGCGACCCGGCCTTCGGCGGTCCCGCCAAGTGGATCTCGGCCGACCTGCGCTACCGCGCCGCGGTTGCGGGCGTCACCGTCGTCGACCGCTCGGCCGTGGTCACCACGCATCTCTCCGAGGTGGTCAGGCGGCACGCCGGCGAGCTGCTCTCCCGCCAGGACGTGCGGGTGCTGCTCGACGCGTTGAAGCACGACCACCCGGCGGCGATCGAGGAGATGACAGCGGCGGGGCTGACGCTCGGGGCCGTGCAGGGCGTGCTGCGCGGGCTGCTCGACGAGGGGATCGCCGTGCGCGACCTCGTCCGCATCCTCGAGGCGATCACCGATCAGGCCGGCTCGAGCAAGGACCCGGACAGCCTGCTCGAGGCGGCGCGCATCGCGCTCGGCCCATCCATCGCGGCGATGCACGCCACCGACGGGGTGGTGAGCGCGCTCACGCTCGATCCCGGCCTCGAGCAGCAGCTGGTCACCTCGATGCAGGTCGGCGAGCGCGGTCGCTTCGTGGTCGCGCCGCCCGACGAGCTCGAGCACGTGGTCGCCTCGCTCGAGACGATGGCCCAGGCGAGCGAGGCGGCAGGCAAGCACCCCGTCGTCGTCTGCTCGAGCCGGCTGCGCCCGGCGTTGCGCCGCCTGGTCCGTTCCCGCCTGCCGCGCCTGGACGTGATCGGCGCGGCCGAGATCTCTGCTCATGTGCTCGTCGAGACGATCGGAGTGGTGAGACGTGCCCCAGCTCCTGCGGTTTGAGGGATCCACGCCCGAGGAGGCGCGCACCAAGGCGCGCCTCGCCCTCGGCGACGGCGTCATCATCGTGCGCGCCGGCCGCGAGCGGCGAGGCGGCGTCCTGGGCTTCTTCGAGCAGGAGACGTACGTGCTCGAGGTGGACGCCGACTCGGGCCGGCCGACCGCTGCCGACTCGACCCGACCCGCCCCTGCCGGCTCGGGCCCGCGTCCGGGCGCCGGCTCGGGCCCGCGTCCGGGCGCCGGCTCGGACGGGTCGCCGTACTCCCGACACGCCGCCGACCGCCTCGCCGACGGGGTCGCCGACGCGTTCGAGATCGCCCGCGCCTACGGCGGCGCTGCGGCGGAGCCGCCCGCGTACGCCGGGGCGGACTCCGGCGGGGCGGACTCCGGCGGGCCGGGCGCCGGCGTGGCGCCGGCCCGCGTCTTCGACGGCGAGCTCGCGAGCTCGAGCCAGGATTTCAGCCAGTTGCTGCGCGAGGCCGAGGCCACCGTCGCCGCCGCCTCGGGCGACAACCGATGGGTGCCGCCGGACCACTCGCAGGGCGAGGCACCTCAACCCGACAGGCGCGACGACGCAGCGTCGACGCCGCTGCTCCCCCGGGCGCGTCCCGCACCGTCCAGCGGGCACGAACGCGAGGTCGTCCCGCGCCGCGAGCAGCCCATGGCGCCCGAGGGGCAAGCCGTGTCGAGCGGGCGGCGGGCCGAGCGCGTCACCACCCCACAAGGTGCCGGCCCACAGGGTGACGGCCAGCACGCACGCGCTGCCCGGCGGATGCTCTCCGAGCTCGGGCTGCCCGACGAGCTGCTCCCGGACGAGGATGTCCCTCTCGAGCTCGGCCTCGTCGACCGGCTGCGCCACCTCCCGGTGGCCCCGGCCCTGCCGGAGGACCCGGACTCGGTCGTGCTCGTCGCCGGGTCGGCACAGCACCTCGGCCCGCTCGCTCTCGCTCGCCCGCCGGCTCGACGTGGGCTCCGAGGGGATCGTCGTCGTCTCGGCGCGACCGCGCGGGCTGCCGGCGTCGGTCGCCGTGGTCGCCTCCGCACGTGACGCCGCCGCCGAGGTGGCGGACCGGCGCATCGCCCGATGCCCGAGCGTCGTGGCGGTCGACTGCTATCCGTCCGGCCCCCTGCCGCGCCTGCTCGGCCACGTCGCCACGGCGGTGCGGCCCGACGCGGCCTGGGCGATCGTTCCTGCCCGCTGCCACACCGACGACCTGGACGCGCTGGCCGAGGCGATGCGCGGCCTCGACGCGGTATGCCTGGTCGAGCTCGACGCCGCCGAGCGTCCCGCCGCCGCGCTCGCCGCGGGGTACCCCGTGGCTGCGCTCGACCGCCGTGCGGCGACCTCTCTCATGTGGGCAGCCCGCCTGATCGACCGCTGCAACGCCGAGGGGCTGCTGCGATGAAGCAGCGCTTCCTGCTCTTCACGATCGACATCTGGCGCTTCACGCCGCTCGTCGCGGTCAGCCTGGCGGTGCTCGTGAACATCGTCAACCTGCGCAACGTGCTCGAGGGCCACCTCTCGGCCGTCGACGGCCTGTCGCGCTTCGCTGTCGCCTTCGTCCTCGCCCTGGTCGGCGTCGGCGGGATCTCGCGGCTGCTCACCACCTACGCCCACCAGCTCGCCGAGAAGGCGGCCGACGAGGAGGAGGGCCCGCTCGACCCGCGCGACGGCGGTCGCCCCCGGTGAGGCCCCGACCGTCCCACGGCGCTCCCCAGGGCGGCGCTCGGCGGCCACTCGGCGAGGCGGCGCTCGCGCTCGATGAGCGCAACCGGCGCGCCGGAGGACTGTGGTGACCACGAGCACCGCGCCGGGCGGATCCCCCGTGTCCTGGCCCAGCCTCGAGCCGGGCGCGCCGAGGCCGCTCGCGGCGCAGGCGCTGCCGCCACAGCTCGCCGATCTCGGCTTCCCGCCCGAGCTCACCGCGGCCGGGCTGGCCGACGACGCGCTCGGCGCGATCCGCAGCGAGCTCGAGGCGGCCTCGCTCGTCGAGTACCGCACGGTGACCCTGACGGGCCTGATCGAGCGGTTCGGGGCCCGCTACCTCGAGCGGGCCACGCTCGAGCTGCGTGCAGCCGTCGAGGCGCTCACCGCCGCCGGAAGGCGACGTGCCACCACCGCCGGCCGGCTCGCCACGGCCCTCGGGCTGCGCCCCGACGCCACCCTGGCCGAGCTGGTCGACGCCGCGCCCGAGCCCTTCGCCGCAACGCTGGCGCGGCTGCGCCGCGACCTCAACGCGACCAAGCGTCGCATCGCCGCTCACGCCGAACGTTCCACCGAGCTCCTCGGCCGGCGCCTGGCCCTCGTCGCCGAGGTGATCTCCGGCTACCCCGACGGGCTCGCCCCCACCTACGGACGCCCGCTTCCGACGGCGCCCCGACTCGTGAGAGGAGTGCTGTGAGCGACCTCGGCCTCGACATCGCCGCCTCGGGTCTCGATGCCCAGCAGGCGCTGCTCGACACTGCTGCCCAGAACCTGTCCAACGTCTCCACGCCCGGCTACGCCCGGGAGATGGTCAACCTCTCGACCATCCCGAGCGAGTACGGCACCGGGGTCGGGCAGGGAGTGCTCGTCGGGTCGGTGACGGCGACGACGAGCGCGCTCTACGAGTCGCTCGCCAACCAGGCGACGGGCCAGCTCGGTGCTGCCAACGAAGCGGTCAGCGTGCAGAGCGCGGCACAGCAGGCCTTCCCCGAGCCGAGCTCCTCGGGGCTGTCCAGCCAGCTCGACCAGCTCTTCGCCAACCTCTCCACGCTGGCGAGCGAGCCGTCCAGCCCGGCGGCGGCCACTGCGGTCGTCGGGACGGCGCAGCAGGTTGCCGCCACGCTGAACGCCACCTCCGAGCAGCTCGCCAGCACCTCGAGCGAGCTCAACGCCGACCTGCAGGGCACCGGTGTGGCCGGGCAGGGCCTTCTCGGCCAGGCCAACGGCCTCATCAACCAGATCGCCCAGCTCAACCAGGGGATCATCGCCGGCGTCGGCACCGGCCAGAACCCGAACTCCCTCGTCGACCAGCGTCGCCAGGCGGTCAGCCAGCTGGCCGGCCTGCTCGGGATCACGACGACGCCCCAGAGCGACGGGTCGCTGACCGTCTCGGTGAACGGCATCGAGCTCGTGTCGGGGACGACGGCGACCGACTTGCAGGTGGCCGGCGGAGGCGGGGGCAACCCGCTGCAGCTGCAGACCCAGAGCGGCATCGGCGTGAACGCCGGCGGCCAGATCGGCTCGCTGCTCACCGGTGTCAACACGACGCTCCCCGGCTACCAGTCGCAGCTGTCGGGGGTGGCCGACGCGCTCGCCGGTGCGCTCAACGCGCTGCAGTCGGGCGGTGTCAACGCCGCGGGTACGCCGGGGCCGACCTCTGCGGCCGCGGCCGGCTGGGGCGGTGCGCTGCTGCCCGCCAACCTGTTCGTCAACGGCGGCTCGACGTCGGCCTACACCGCCGGCGGCGCCTCGGCGGCGTCGATCGCCGTCAACCCGTCGATCGTCGCCGATCCCTCGCTGCTGGCGACGGCCGCAGGCACCTCGACCGCCGGCACGCCGACGATCGACGCCACGACCTCGCAGGCGATGGCGGCCGTCGCGCAGCAGGCCAACGGCCCGCTCCAGATCTACCAGAGCCTCGTCGGCCTCGTCGGCTCGCAGACCCAGCAAGCCAACAACGACCAGACGAGCGCCCAGGCGCTCTCGGCCTCGGCGACGAGCCAGCTCTCGGGGGTGGAGGGCGTCGACTCGAACGAGGAGACCATCGACGTGCTCGGCGCGCAGAACGCCTATCAGGCGACGGCGAGCGTGGTCAACTCGATCAACCAGAGCTTCCAGAGCCTCTTGCTGGCGGTGTGAGATGCGCGTCGGGGACCTGACCCTCTACGACAGCCTCGCCGGGCAGCTCGACGCCCAGCAGTCGAGCATCGGCACCCTCGACAACGAGCTGTCGTCCGGCCGCAAGCTGAACGCGCCCTCCGACGACCCGATCGGGGTGGTGAACGCGATGGCCTACACGAGCCAGGTGTCCCAGCTGGCCAGCACGACGAGCTCGGCGACCACGGCGTCCTCCTGGCTCGGGCTGGGCGGCGACGCGGTCAACTCGATGCTCGGCGTGCTGCAGACCGCGCGCACGCTCATGGTGCAGGCGCTCAACTCCGGCGGGCAGACGAACCAGAGCTACGCGGCGATCGCCCAGCAGGTGCAGGGCATCACGCAGCAGCTCGTCAGCCTGGGCAACACGACCTACGCCGGCACGGCGATCTTCGCCGGGACCGCGGCGGTGCAGGCGCCGTTCTCGGCGGCCGGCGCCTACAGCGGAAACGAGCAGAGCTTCACCATCCAGGTCGGACCCGGCTCGCCGACCGATGTGTCCGTGCCCGGCACGTTCCTGTTCGGGGGCGGCACGAGCGGCGTGCAGAGCGTGTTCACGACCTTGCAGAACTTCGCCAACGACCTTGCGGCAGGACCCGCGGCCGCTGGCGTCAACTTGCAGAACGACCTCAACGACCTCGACGCCAACATCGGGCTGGCGGAGACCGCGGCGACCACGATCGGCCAGGCGACCGACCGGGTCCAGGCCGCCTCCTCTGCGGCCGCTTCGCAGTCGACGACCGTGCAGGGCGACCTCGCCACGACCGAGGACGTCGACGTCGCCTCGGCGAGCACCCAGCTGCAGTCCGAGCTGGCGAGCTACCAGTCGGCGCTGTACGCGATCAGCCAGACTGTGCCCGAGAGCCTCGCCCAGTTCCTACACTGAGCCACCCGCGCCGGGGCGCCTCCCCAAGCGGGCGGCTCGTCGGGCGGCCACGGCCGGCACCGAGGCGGACGACCGCCGCTCACCCCGAGGAGGGCTCGAGATGACCCTTGTGACCGAGCTGCGCGTGCTGCCCGCGCTCGAGCTGACCTTCCCCGCCGGCCTACCCGGGATGGCCGAGGTGAACCGGTTGCAGCTCGAGCCACTCGGCTCTCGCCAGAACGTCTTCGGCCGGCTCGTCTCGACCGAGACGGTCCGCCTCGGCGAGTACGTCGTCGACGGTCTGAGCCTCGTCGTCGCCGCGCCGGGTCTGCTCTGGCCGGAGTACAGCGTCGAGGTCGACGACGACACCGCCGGGCTGCTCGGTCTCGAGGAGGCGCACGACGCCGCCGCCCTCGTCGTGGTGAGCGTTGCCGAGCGGCTCGAGGAGTGCACGGCGAACCTGTTCGCTCCGATCGTGCTCAACGTGCGCCAGCGCCTCGCTGCCCAGCTCGTGCCGAGCCGCTCCGAGCCCGAGGTGGGCTGGTCGATGCGCGCTCCCCTGCCGCTGCCTCCCGCGGCCTGAGCGCGTGCTCACCCTGACACGCTCGGTCGGCGAGCGCATCTATATCGGCGACGACATCGTCATCGAGGTCCGGGCGATCCTCGACGGCCGCCAGGTGCGCATCTCGATCGACGCGCCGCGCCAGGTCCCGATCCACCGGGCGGAGATCTTCGAGGCCGTGTCGCGCCAGAATCGCAGCGCCGCGCTCGCCGGCGACGCCGGCAACTTCACGCGCCTGCTCGCCGCCGAGCGGGCCGAGCCTGCCGCCCCCGCCACCGGCTCGGACGGCGTCGACGGAGTCGAGGCGCCTCCGGTACCGACGGCCGGGCCGGCATCACAGGTCGGCGGTCAGCCTGCCGCGCCCGAGGGCGGGAGCGCCGCGACGCCGCTGTAGCCGCCGGCGCGCGTCCAGCAGCTCGATGCGGCGCCGCTCCCCGGCCACGCTCATCTCGCCGAGGCTCGCCAGGACCCCGAGGACGCGCGGCGCGAGCCCCGGCGGAAGCGGTCCGTCCGGCCGTCCGAGCGTGGGGGGCGTCGCGCCCGGCGCGGCTGCGGGGCCTCCGCTCGCCAGCGCCGGCCCGAGGCGGGCGAGCCACGCCTCGAGCTCGTCGAGGTACTCAGGCCACGTCGGCACTGGCTCGGGCGCGCTCGGCGGCCTCGGCCTCGGCCATCGCCTTGGGAACGGCCTGTCGCCACGCCTCGTGGAGCGGCTCGATGATCACCTCGCAGATATCGAGGTAACTGCTGTCCTTGTGCAGATTTGCCTTGATGAGGAGGTCGAGCAGCGTGTTGTACAGCCGCTGCAGCACCTCGCCCCCTTCCCACATGTCCGGCTGCAGCGCGGTGAGCAACACTCGGACGATCCGTTGCGCGTGCATCAGCGCGTTGTGCGCTCCGGGCACGTCGTGCGCCTCGATCCGCTCGCGCGCCAGCTTCACGTCCACGGCGAGACGGTCGTACAGCGCAATGACGAGCATCGGCCCGCTCGTCGTGCTCGACGACGTCTCGGCATAGGCGCTCGCTGCGTCGTTGGTCATGACCGTCATTGCTCCTCCTGTCGTGGACTGCTTACGTGCCGCTGGAGCTCGACGAGCTCGAGCTCGAGCTGCCGAGGTTGTTGAGCAGGCTCGAGGACGAGCTCGTGCCGAAGGTCTGGGTGAGGAAGCTCGATTCGGACTTGAGCGTCGCCAGGGTCGTCTCGAGGTTCGTGTACTCCTGTGAGAGCGCCTGCTCCTGCTGGACGACGAGCTGCTGGTCGACCGAGATCTCGCTGCCGAGCGAGGTCGACGTCGCCTGCAGGGAGCTGATCGTCGACGGGATCTGCCCGCCGGGCACGAGGGCGGCGTTGGCGACGGCGGCGAGCGCTTGGGCGATCCCCGGGGCGTAGTCGTAGTTGCCGACTGTCACCGGAGAGCTCACGCCGCTCGTCTGGACCTCGAGGGCCAGACCGGCGAGCACCGGGTCCGAGCTCGGTGCCGAGAGCACCTGACCCGAGCCCGTCGCGGCGACGCCGTTGATCGAGCCGGCCACGTCCGTGCCGCTGAAGGAGGTCGGCGACGCGATCCCGAGCGGGTCAGCGCCCGAGCTCGAGACGCTGAAGGACGCGTCCGAGCCGTACGACGCCGAGGTGATCTGCAGCGAGGAGCCCGAGCCTGCGCTCACCACCTGGGCCGACAGCTGCAGGCCGGCGGCGGCGAATGCGCTGTCCAGCCCGCTCGCCACCTCCTGCAGCGTCTGGCCAGCCTGCACCGTGTAGCTCGCCGTGGCGCCGCCCGAGGCGATCGAGTAGCTCCCGGTCTGCGACAGCGTCTGGCCGGCAGCGAACGCGGTGCCGCCTGTGTCGCTCGCCTGGGTCGCCGAGCGGCTGAGGGTGACCGCGTAACTGCCCGGCTGGGTGCCGTTGCCGGCGTAGAGCAGCGAGACGTCCCCCGGCGCCGCCGGCGAGCCCGACCCCGGCGTGAAGCTGCCCGCCTGGGTGAACATCCCGGCGACCGCGCCCGGGTCGGAGTCGAAGTCGCTGGCGAACACGCTCGAGTCGAAGTTGACCTGGTCCTGGCCGAGCGACAGCCCCGCCGCGCTGCCCGCCGTGCCGCTGTCCACGGCCGTGGACTGGCCGATCGTCTCGCCGACCGTTGAGAGGATCTGCTGGGTCAGCATCGACAGCCCGTAGCTGCCGTTGAGCGGTCCGGCAGTGTTCGTCTGCTGGTTGTAGGCGGTGTCGGTGGCGATCGTGGACAGGACCGTGTTCGCCGCGTTGACGAAGCTCTGCACCATCGACGCGGCCTGGTCCCCGTCGGGTGTGACCGAGATCGTCACCGGCGAGGCCGACAGCGACTGCAGCTCGATGTTGACCCCCGGCAGCAGCGAGGTGAAGGTGTTCGACGACGAGTGCACCTCGTACCCGCCCGCGCCGCCGAGGCTGACGATCGCGTCCTGGCCCGTTGTCGAGGTCTCGAGCGTCCCGAGCGAGGAGGAGGCGAAGCTCGACGGGTCGATGCTCACGTCGTTGCCGGCGCCGCTCGCGCCCGAGCTCAGCTCGAGCGCGTAGGAGTTGGCACCGACCTGCAACGCTTGCGCCGTCACGCCCGCACCGGCCGCGTTGATCGCGCCCACCACCGAGGCGAGCGAGCCGTTGCCCGTCGAGACGTTCTGGGCGGTGAGCGTGCCGGCGACGAGGCCGCTGCCCGCCAGGCGCGCGGTCACCGTCCCGCCGGATCCGGAGGTGAGCGTGACCACGGTCGAGCCGTCCGCGGCGATCGAGTCGACCGTGTTCGCCAGCCCGTCCACGGTGATGACGCCGTCGGTGCCGGTGCCCGAGGAACCTGCAGCCAGCCCGAGCATGGCGTTCGCCGAGCCGCTGCCGATCTGCAGGCTGGCCTGGGAGCCCTGCTCGGCGCTCGAGACGACGAGCTGGCCCTGCGAGTCGATCGAGCCGGCGAGCGCGCCGCCGCTCGCCGTGCCGATCTCGGCGGCGAGCTGGGACGCGGTGTACTGGCCGTCGGCGAGTGTGTAGGTCTGGGTGCCCGTTCCGAGGGTGACGGTCAGCTGGTCCGACCCGGCGGCGATCGTCGTCGTCGCGCCGAGTGCCGAGGACCCCGTCACCGACGCCCCGGCCGAGGCCTGGGTGACCGCGACGGTGTGGGCTCCCGTGGAGAGGCCGCTGCCGGCGAGCGAGCTGAGTCCGAGGCCCGAGCCGCCGGCGGCGACGAGCAGGTCGCCGCTCGCGATCACGTCGCTCGTCGAGGCGACGGTCCCGCTCGAGATGAGCGTGTCGGCGGTCGCCAGCTGGTCGACGCTGAAGGTGGTCGACCCGGGCTGGGCGCCGGTCGCCGTCGTCGCCGTCGCCACCGCGGAGTTGGTCGAGATCGCCTGCACCGCCGAGGCGAAGGCGTTCGGGGCGGCGAGCTTGTCGCCGGCCGTGACGAGCGCCTGCAGCTGGGTCTGGAGCGCCTGATAGGCCGAGACTTGGTTGTTGACCGTGGTCTGCTGGTTCTCGAGTTCCACCATCGGAGCCTCGTCGACCTGCAGGTAGGCGCTGATGATCTGTTGAGTGTTGAGGCCGGACTCCAGGCCGTCGAAGGACACCGGAGGGCTCGAGCCCACGGAAGAGACCGTCATGATCGCTGCTCCTGCCGCCCCTGTTCCTGCCGCCCTTGCGCGTCGCCCGTCTGCGCCCGGCGCACGTCCGCCGCCCGGGCGAGTGCCCGCCGGCGGTGCGCCGAACAGCGCCATTCCCGCCGGTTGACCCGGCGGGAATGGCCCTTGCGATCTCGGCAGCCCGCGTGTCCCGGTGCTGCCGCCTCAGCGAGGAGGCGCCCCCGGACACGGGCCCAGGGACGCCGTCCTCGCATGGCTGTCGGCCTCGCTCAGATCAGCTTCAGGGCCAGCTGCGGGAGCTGCTGGGCCTGCGAGAGCACGGAGACACCGGACTGCTCGAGGATCTGCAGGGAGGTGAACTGCGACGTCGCCGAGGCGACGTTGACGTCGACCAGGTTGGCGTGCGCCGAGGTCAGGTTCTGCTGGGCGACGGTGATGTTGTTGGACAGCGCCTGCACCTGGTTCTGCGCTGCACCGACGCCGGCGGCGGAGGAGGCCAGGGTGTTGATCGCCGACTGGATCGAGGCCATCGCCGCCTCGGCGAAGGTGGCGCTCGTGATCGTGAGCAGGCTGACGGCCAGCGAGGCGGCGCTCGTCACGTTGATGCTCAGCGTGACCTGGTTGGCCGCAGCGTTGGTCGGGCCGACCTGGAAGGTGAGCAGCAGCGCGCCGGTGCCGGCGCCGCCGAGCCCGTTGAGCAGGCCGATGCCGGCGTAGGCCGTCGACTGCGAGATCTGGTTGAGCTGGGTGGTGAGCGCGTTCAGCTCGGCCTGGTCGGAGGCCGCGGCCGTGGCGTTCAGCTCGACGTTGGAGTTCGCCGCCTGCGTGGCGAGGGTGTTCATCTGCTGCAGGATCGCTTCCTGCTGGTTCATCGCGCCCTGCGCGGTCTGCAGCACCGAGACGGCCGTCTGGGCGTTGCCGATCGCAGCGCCGTAGCCGTTGATCTCGTACTGCAGGTTCTGCGCGATCGAGTAACCGGCGGGGTTGTCGGCGGCCGTCTGGATCTGCAGGCCGGAGCTCAGCTGGCCGACCACGGTCGACAGCTGGTTGTCGGTGGTGTCGAGGTTGTTGGCTGCGTTGAGCGCAGTCAGGTTGTCGTTGATGAGCAGCATGGGGGTTGTCCTCCCTGACGTCGTGTCGGGTCCTCACGTTCGGGCCCGGCCATCCCTGGCCCGAGGTACCTACGGACCGCATGCAACCGGACTTGAGGGCGCGCGACGAGTGATTTCACGAACTCTCTGCGTGAACCCTGCTTCATCGATTCGCGGCCCGGGTCGTAGGGTGTGGGATGGCTGCGCACGACTCCACCTCCCCCCTCAGCGACGCGCCCACCGGTCCGCTCGGACGGCCGGCCGCCGGCGCGCTCCCCTCGTCTCGCTGTGCATGATCGCCAAGAACGAGGAGGACGAGATCGCCCTCGCCCTCGACTCGGCGCACCAGCTCGCCGACGAGCTCGTCGTCTACGACACCGGGTCGAGCGACGCGACGATCGCCATCGCCCGGGCGCACGGCGCGACCGTGATCGAGGGCTACTGGGACGACGACTTCGCCCGGGCGCGTAACGCCGCGCTCGCGGCCTGCCATGGCACGTGGATCCTCTGGCTCGACGCCGACGAGAGCGTGCACGGCGACTTCGCCGTGTTCCGGCGCAACCTCGCCACCGCCCCGTCGCACGTGCAGGCGATGCTGACGACGATCGAGCTGCTCGAGGGCAACGGTCTCGGCGGTCGCAGCTCCTTCCCGGCGCTGCGCGTCTTCCGACGCGAGCCGTGCCACTTCGTCGGGCGCCTGCACGAGCAGGTGCTGCGCCGCGAGGACGGCCAGCCGCCGGTGTGCGCCGCCGCTGCGGAGCTGCGGCTGCTGCACCGTGGCTACGTCGAGTCGCATTTCGCGAGCGGGGCGAAGTACGAGCGCAACCTGCGCCTCGCGCGCCAGGCCCTCGACGACCCCGGCACCGACCGCGCCGCCGGGCTGTTCAACCTGGCCCGCACGCTCATGCTCGGCCCGGAGCCCGAGCTCGCCCTCGAGCCGCTCGAGGAGGCCGTCGCCACCGCCCCCGTGACAGCCGGCCAGTCCAAGCTGCGGCGCTACGCGTTGCAGACACTGTGCGCGCTCGAGCTCCAGCTCGGCCGGTACGACGACGCCCGCAGGACGATCGAGAAGATGCGCGCCGGCTCGCCGGGGTCGGTCACCCCCGACATCGCCGAAGCGCGCATCGCGCTCGCCGAGCACGACTTCGAGCGCTGCCTCGAGCTGACCGAGCGGGTGCCTTTCCTCGCCGTCGACGAGGACGGCAACGAGAACGGTCGTTACCAGGTGGCAGCGTTGCGCAGCCGTGCGCTCGCCGCCCTCGGCCGCCCCGGCGACGCTGCGGACGCCTTGCTCGACGCCTTCCGTTCACACGGCGTGCTCGACGAGCCCCTGGACCTGCTCGTCGCCTACCTCCTCGCCGCGCAGCGCCCTCTCGGCGAGCTGGCCGAGGCGCTGCGGCCGGACCTGCTGCCCGTGTTCGCCGGCTCGGCCGCCCATCTCCCCGCGCCACAGGCCGACGTCGTGCTCACCGCGTTGCACGACCGCTTCCCGGACCGCCTCGAGCCGCTCGCCCTCGGCAGCGAGCTCGCAGCCCGCCTGCCGGTCACCCGGGCTCTGTGGTGGTCGGCGGCGCTGCGCACCCGCGGCCTGCCCGAGCGCTGTCCGCTGGTCGCCATCGTGCGCAACGACGAGCTCGACGGACTGGTACGCCTGCGCGCCGCCGCCGCCGCCTTCGGCACGTTCTCGGACCAGCGAGTCGTCGAGCTGGCCCGGCAGATCGTGGCCTCCCTCGGCGAGGCTCGCGCCGCTGAGGCGCTCGCCGACGTCGGCGCGCTCTCGCCCGCCCTGGCGGCGCTGCTCGGACCGTCGTCGGCCACCGTCGCCGTGCTCCTCACCCTCGACGGCGAGACCCGCGAGGGCTTCGTCTGCTGCACCACGCGCCGCTCGGGCAGCGCGGCGACGGTCGTCGAGCCGCAACGCCTGCCGCTCGCCTCGGCCGGTGCGCACCTGCTGGTGGTGCGCGACGTGCCGGCGACCATCCCGCCGGGCGATCTCGACTTCGCCCTCGAGGAGTGGTCACGGGTGCTGGTCCCGGGCGGCGAGCTCGTCATCGAGGTACCCGACCTCGAGCTGGCCGCCAGGCAGCTGCTCGAGCTCGCCGACGACGGCCCGGACGGTGGCCACGGCGGGGAGGCCGAGGTGCTGCGCGTGCTCTACGGCCGGCGCCGCTTCGGCGCAGACGGCAGCGACGAGGAGTACCGCACCGGCTTCACGCGCCGCTCTCTGGAGCGCCTGCTCACCGGGCACGGCTTCTCCGTCGAGGTCGTCGATCCCCTGCCGGCCCGGCGGGCGTTGCGTGCCCGCGCGCGTGCTGCCGCCCTCGTCACCCGCGTCGCTGCAGGGCCGCGCCCCGAGGTGAGCGCGATCGTGGTGAGCGAGCACGGCGCCGAGTCGTTGCGCCGCTGCCTGGCCGCGGTCGCGGCGAGCGACGCCGGCGCGACCTACGAGGTGGTCTGTCTCGACAACGGCGCCGACCCGGCATTGCGCCCGCTGCTCGACTCCCTGGCAGGCGCGGCGACCGTGCTGCGCGCGCCGGCGCCGCTCGACGCGGCCGTCGCGTACAACCGGGCCGCCCGCTTCGCCACCGGCGAGACGCTCGTGCTGCTGCGCGACACCGTCGAGGTGAACGACGGCTGGGCGGGCGTCCTTCGCGCCGCGCTCGCGCAGGGGGGCGCCGTGGCGACCCCGCTGTTGACCTCTGAGGACGGGCAGGTGCGCGGGGGGCCGCTCGCGCTGCGCGGCGAACCGGTGACGCCTGTGCTCGAGACGCGGCCGGCCGTCGACGACGACCAACCGCAGGCGGCCGGAGCCGGGTGCGTCGCCGTTGCGGCGGGCACATGGGCCGCGCTCGGCGGGCTCGCCGGAGGCCTCGACCTCGACGACGCCGTGATCGACCTCTCCCTGCGAGCCCGCACGCTCGGCACAGTGCGCGCCGTGCCCTCGCTGCGCCTCGTCGAACGAACCGCCCCCGTCGGGGCTGTCCATGCCAGCTCCGCCAGCCGTGAGGAGCTCGCACACCGCTGGACCGGTCGCCTCGAGCTCGAGCCACCGAAGGCGCGTTCGCGTGACGATGGCGAGCTTGCTCCCCTCCACGACGCTGATCGAACGAATCCGCGCAGCCGACGACCTGCCCATCGCACGCCCGCGACCCGGCGGCTGCAACGTCGTCGGCGACTTCGCCGCCGGCGGCCCCGCCGCCTCCCGGGTCGCCGGGTGGCAGCAGGCCCTCGAGGCGGCGGCGCTGCCCTTCTCGACCCTGGGCTACGCCGCCGGGCGCGTCGAGCCCCCGGGCGCGGGAACCGAGGTGCTCCCCTACGACACCACGCTCCTGTGCATGGCGGGCGAGGACCTCCCCGAGTACGTGGCCCGTGTCGGCCTCGACTCCTGGCGCGACCGCTACATGATCCTCGACTGGCACTGGCCCTTCTCCGCCCCCGCACCGTCGAGCGCCGGGGAAGCCTCGATGGTCTCGGAGATCTGGGTGCCGAGCGCCTTCACCCAGCGTGCGCTGCGCGAGGCGACGACCCGTCCCGTGCGACTGATGGCGCCGCCGGTGGTCCCCGCGGGGGCGCGCCACACGCGAAACGACCTGGCGATGCCGAACGGCTTCGTCTTCGCCGGCGTCGCCGAGATCGGGCGCGGACGACCCGGCGAGGTCGACCTGGCCAACCCGCTCTCGCTCGTCACCGCCTTCTGCGACGCCTTCCCCCGTCCGGGCGGCCCGTCGCTGTACCTCGCGCTCTGTGGAGCTCGGGTCGACGCGACGGCGGAAGCCTGCCGGGAGGCGGCACACGGCCGAGCCGACGTCGTGATCGCCGAACAGCTCCCGGTCGGGGGCGGGGGTTCGGTCATCGCGCTGGCGGACTGTTACGTCTCGCTGCACCGCAGCTCGGCCTTCGAGCTCGGCCTCGCCGCCGCTCTGGCGAGCGGTGTGCCCGTGGTGTCCAGCCGGGCCGGCGGGCCGCTCGACTACCTCGACGACGCCTGTGCCGAGCTCGTCGCCGTCGTCCCCTCGACCACGACTGCCGTACATGCGCCGTACCCCGCCGGCCTCGAGTGGGCCGAACCGGACCCGGAGGACGCGGCCGCTGCCCTCTACCTGGTGCACGAGGAGCCCGAACGGGCCCGAGCCAAGGCCCGCGCCGGTGCGGTGCGCCTCGGGCGCACCCACGGTGCGCAGCTGGCCGGCCGGATGGTGCGCCGCCGCTTGGAGACCGTGGCGCCGATGCGCCCCGAGCCGGCGCACGCTCACCGTGGGCGGCGCCGCGCCCGTCGGTGAGCGGCCTCCGCCCACGGTGGCGCGCGAGCGGGCTGCGACCCGACGCGAAGCGGGGCCGCCACGAAGGACGGCCCCGCTCCACCTCGTCGGCTGTCGCACAACCGACGCCCGGCCACCGCACCTGCGGCCGGTGCTGCTCCCGCCGGCGACCGTGAAGCGCCGGTCGTTCCGGAGATGCTCCGTGTGCCTGGTGGTGCCGGTCGCCCGAACGCGGTGCCGTCGCCGAGAAGCCGCCGCACCATCCATCGAGAATCGGACGCAAGGTCACCCAGCGGGAGCCGGAATTCCCGGAGCCGTGGCCCCAGGTTTCAACAGACCGGCGGACCGGCCTCCTCGGACGAGCCAGACGTCTTCACGCGTGACTCCTTTCCGTGCTGCCGGCAGCGCTTTCTCGCTGCGCTGGCTTCATCTTCTGCCCGTCCCAAAGGCCTGTCAACCGCTCGGCGATGTCGATCGGGTGACGTGTCGCACCGACGGGGTGGGGGTGGCGTTCGATCGCATGCGAGTGCCCGGATCGGGTACCCAGACCGGCACGAGCGCGTCCGAGGCTGCACGACGCCACACGGGAGCCGCAATAATGGGGCATGTCGGGACCGGACGGACCGCGCGGCAAGGATCGCTCGCGGCCACGCGGTGCGGGCGGCCCGACGGCGCGACCGCCGGGGGAGGAGCATGAGATGGGTCAGCGCCACGGCGCACAGACCGGGACCGGCGACGTGATCGCGCGGAGCGTCGACCGCACCGATGCCGCCTCGAGCACGCTCGCGATGGTGTGGTCCGCGGCCCTGCGCCATGACGAGACGGTCGTCGGGCTCGGCCTCGAGGCCCTCGATGCCGCCGAGCCCTCCGGTGGCTTCGGCGTAGCCTGGGGCCTCGCGCGTGTCGCGGCGGAGCTGATCGGTCAAGGACGGCGCCTCACGGTCGGCGTCTCCACCGACGAGCCTGCGCCGCGGCCGATCCGGCCGGAGGGACAACGCTCCGCCGAGCTGCGCGTCGAGCTCGTCATCGACGTCGGCGCCGCCCTGAGCCCGGGGGGGGCCGGGATCGTCGAGTCGACCGAGCTCGCCGCTTCCATGCTCGCAGCCGGGTCGCGACGTGACGTGTCCGGCGCGCTCGAGCTGTGGCGCCCGCTCGATCTCGCCAGCCGCGCCGCGGTCGTCTGCGAGCTGGCCGCGCTCGGGCTGGTCGCGCTCGCCGAGGAGATCATCCCCCGCAGGCCCGACAGCCGAGACTGAAGGCCGCAGGACGGCGGGGCGCGCGGCGCGGACGCGGGGCCGACGCGGCCCGAGGCGCCTCGCGGACTCGCGCTGCGGTGCCGGACGCGACGGACGAAGCCCGGGCTCCGGCGAGCAGCCGGGGTCTGCCGCCCAGCCGGGGTTTGCCGATCAGCCGGCTGGGGCACCGAGAGGAAGCGCGCCGGGCTTGTCGCGGCGCGCCCGTTCGGCTCCAGGAGGGACCCCATTCAGCCACTCCGCTCCACCGCCGACGAGATCGGTCGACCGGACGCACGGCGCGGCGCTCCCGGGAGCGCATCCAGCCGATGAGCGAGGTCACGCCGCCTGTCTGGCCGGGTCGCCCCTACCCCCTCGGCGCCACCTTCGACGGCGTCGGCACGAATTTCTCGCTTTTCAGCGAGGTCGCCGAAGGTGTCGAGCTGTGCTTGTTCGACGAGGAGGGGACGGAGACCCGCATCGCGCTCGACGAGCTCGACGCGTTCGTCTGGCACGCCTACCTTCCCGGCATCGGGCCACGACAGCGCTACGGCTACCGGGTCCACGGACCGTGGGAGCCGCACCGGGGCCTGCGCTGCAACCCGGCCAAGCTGCTGCTCGACCCGTACGCCAAGGCGATCGAGGGCGGGGTCGCCTGGGACCGGTCCTGCTTTCCGTACGACTTCGACGACCCGACGCGCCCGAACACCTCCGACAGCGCCCCGTTCGTGGCCAAGAGCGTGACGCACCTGCCGCACTTCGACTGGGCGAACGACCGGCCGCCGGACGTGCCGCTGCACGACACGGTGATCTACGAGGTCCACGTCAAGGGCTTCACCAAGCGCCACCCGCTCGTGCCCGAGCGCGAGCGCGGCACCTACGCCGGCCTCGGCCACCCGGCGGCCGTGGACTATCTGAGCAAGCTCGGCGTCACCGCGGTCGAGCTGCTGCCGGTCCACCAGTTCGTGCACGACGCTTACCTGGTCGAGAAGGGCTTGCGCAACTACTGGGGCTACAACTCGATCGGCTTCTTCGCTCCGCACAACGAGTACGCCGCGGCCGGGCAGCGCGGCGAGCAGGTGCAGGAGTTCAAGCAGATGGTCAAGAATCTGCACTCAGCAGGCATCGAGGTCATCCTCGACGTGGTGTACAACCACACGGCGGAGGGCAACCACCTCGGCCCGATGCTCTCCTTCAAAGGGCTCGACAACGCCGCCTATTACCGCCTGTCCGAGGACCCCTTCTACTACTTCGACACCACCGGTACCGGCAACAGCCTGAACGTCGGCAACCCGCACACCCTGCAGCTGATCATGGACTCGCTGCGCTACTGGGTGACCGAGATGCACGTCGACGGCTTCCGCTTCGACCTCGCCGCCACCCTGGCCCGCCAGTTCTACGAGGTCGACCGCCTCTCGGCGTTCTTCGAGCTCGTCCAGCAGGACCCCGTCGTCGGCCAGGTGAAGCTGATCGCCGAGCCGTGGGACCTCGGTGAGGGCGGCTACCAGGTCGGCAATTTCCCCCCGCAGTGGTCGGAGTGGAACGGCCGGTACCGGGACACGGTGCGCGACTTCTGGCGGGGCGAGCCGGCGACGATGGGCGAGTTCGCCTCGCGCATCACCGGCAGCTCGGACCTCTACCAGGCGCGACACCCGCAGCCCGGGAGCGAGCATCAACTTCGTCACCGCCCACGACGGGTTCACCCTTGCCGACCTCGTCTCCTACAACGAGAAGCACAACGAGAGCAACGGCGAGGGCAACGCCGACGGCGAGAGCTTCAACCGCTCGTGGAACTGCGGCGCGGAAGGCCCGACGGACGACCCAGACGTGATCGCCCGCCGGCGCCGCCAGCAGCGCAACTTCCTTGCCACGCTGCTGCTGTCACAGGGGGTGCCGATGCTTCTCGGGGGCGACGAGATCGGGCGCACCCAGCACGGCAACAACAACGCCTACTGCCAGGACAACGAGATCTCCTGGTTCGACTGGGAGGACCTCGACGAGCCCCTGCTCGCCTTCACCCGCCAGCTCATGGCGCTCCGGCGCTCCCACCCGTCCTTCCACCGCAGGCGCTGGTTCCAGGGCCAGCTGCGCGGGCGTGTCGACATCGACTGGTTCCGGCCCGACGGCGAGCAGATGACCGACGAGGACTGGCGTGCCGATTTCGTGCGGTCCGTCGGCATCTTCTTGAACGGCGAGGCGATCGCCGGGCGGGACCCGCGCGGCCAGCGCGTCACCGACGACTCCTTCGCCCTGCTCTTCAATGCCCACGACGAGCCGATCGAGTGGCGACTGCCGCACCGGTACGCCAAGTCCTTCGAGACCGTCCTCGTGACGCTTCCCGACCCTCTCGAGCGGGACGAGGCGCGCGACATCGGCCCCGACGACGCAGTCACCGTTCAGGGTCGCTCGGTGGTCCTGCTGCGTGCCACCCTTCCGGGCGAGCACTGCGAGGACGCCTCTGCCACCGCGACCGGCAGGGGCGGGGGTCCCCTACCCGCCGCGACCGGTCGCCCCGGGACACCTGCTGTCGCCACGGCGCCGCACCCGCGCTCGACGCCTGCCGACGGAAGAGCTGACGCCGGAAGCTGACGGAGCGGTCGGTTCGGCGCGACGCCGGCCGGCGACTCGTGGCCGGACCGGCCGTGCCCGTCGGCCCCACAAACCTGTGAGCCGAGTGTGAAGCTGTCGAACCGGCGCGCAGCGCTCTGAGCAGCGGCCGTGTGATCGAAGTGTGAGATCCTGCAGACAACGAATCACTCGAACGAGGCTGCGAAAATCGCGCGTCCGGCGTGGTCACCCGGCTCCACGCGCCGCGGGCTCGAAGGGCGGTGTGAGCGGGCCTGGTCGTGCGGATTGCATCGTCTCGGCATGACATGATGTGGGTGTCAGCCCAATGGGCCGCCGACGCCTTCCCGCCGAGCGCTCGCTGGCATCAGTAACGACACGAGTGGTGCGCCGGTTAAGGGAAATGATGCAGCTGCGGCAAATCGCGGAGAGCCCTCCCGAATCCGTATCACGGTGAGAGCGTTCCGGTGTATTCCACCGCCGCCTCCCGGCGAGGTCCGAGACCCAAACTGGCTGCTAATGGCACTCGCGTGCCCGCGCGGCATCGTGGCGAACACCGGACACGACGCAATCCGCATCCCCGGTTGCCTTCGCCATCATTCACGTGTAACTTCATCGTCACACCCCAATCACATCTGTGACGAATGGCCATCGTGCGTGTGACGAGGCCACAGCGCACGAGGGGCGCCAGAGCACCCGCTGATTGGAACTTCCAAGGACGGAGTGAGGCAGCCATGACGATGACAGGAACAGTCCGGACGCAGTCCGCACCTGCCGTCGCCACCGAGGCGGTGGACGACGATCCGGCCGGCGTGCTCGGCATCACGACCTCACGCTCGCCGGTCGGCGAACGTTCCGTGCGCGGCGAACGCGCCGGGAGCGAGCGCGCCGCCGAGGACCGCATCGCCAACGACCGCCTCTGGGAGCGCTACCTCGAAGCGCGCTCGCTCGATGCACGCAACGATCTCGTCCTCGTCTTCCGTCCACTCGTCGCCAAAGTCGTCAAGACGCTCCCCCGCGACGTGCGCGCCTACTGGGACGAGGAAGACCTGAAGAGCTTCGGACTGCTCGGACTGATGGACGCCATCGAGCGCTGGGACCCCTCGAGCGCCGTCGCCCGGTTCGAGACCTACGCTGCGACGCGCATCCGCGGTGCGATCTACGACGAGCTCCGCCGCCTCGACTGGCTGCCGCGTCGCCTGCGCCGCCAGGTGATCGCATACCGCAAGGCTCAGGACGACCTCCTCAGCCAGCTCGGCCGCACACCCGAGACGGGCGAGGTGCTCGACGCGGTCGGGCTCGCCCCCGGCGAGAGCGGCGACGAGATCCTCGCTGCGGTCTCCTCGGCGCAGCTGCTGCACATCCAGGAAGGAACGGTCTTCGGGGCCGGCGACGACGTCGTCGAGCTGCTCAGCCTCGACGAGTCCGGCGACCCCGAGCCGCGGGCGATGCACTCCGCCGGGCTGCTCGAAGTGCGGCGTGCGGTCACCAAGCTCCCGCAGCGCCAGCGCACCGTCGTGACCCTGCACTTCCTCGCCGGACTCACCCAGGAGCAGGTGGCTTCCCTGCTCGGCGTCAGCAACTCCCGCGTCTGCCAGATCGCCGCAGCGGGCATCCAGTCCCTGCGCAAGATCATCGCCGCCGAGGAGGCGCAGACCCGGGTCAGCTGAGCGCCGGTAGCGACCCGGCACTCGCCGGGGCCGCCGGTAGCGTCACGTCATGGTCGACACCGGGCACATCCCCGTGCGCACGCTCATGTGCGTCCACGCTCACCCCGACGACGAGGCGACGAGCACCGGGGGGATCCTCGCCCTCTACGGCGCCGGAGACGTACGCACCGTCGTGGTCACCTGCACCAACGGCGAGTGCGGCGATGGGCCGGGCGGCGTCAAGCCGGGCGAGCCGGGTCACGATCCCGCTGCGGTGGTGACGACCCGGCGTGCCGAGCTCGAGGAGAGCTGTCGCATCCTCGGTGTGGACCACCTCGAGATGCTCGGCTTTCGGGACTCCGGCATCGCCGGATGGCCGCAGAACGACGATCCGGAGAGCTTCTGGCGCGTCCCGCTCGAGCAGGGCGTCGCCCGCCTCGCCCCGCTCCTCGAGCGCTACCGCCCCGACGTCGTGGTGACCTACGACGCCGACGGCTTCTACGGCCATCCCGACCACGTCCAGACGCACAAGGTCACCCTCGCCGCACTCGCCTCTGTTGGGAGCAACGCCCGGCTGTACTTCCCGGTCATTCCCGCCTCGGCCCGGCAGCGCTTCCTCGAGCTGCTGGCCCGTGCCGGCGCGACACCCTCGGAGGCGGACGCGCCCGCCTTTGCATACCGCTCGATGAGCTACCCCGACGAGGAGCTCGGCGCCGTCGTCGACTGCCGCGCCTTCGCCAAGACGGCGTTCGACGCGCTCGCCGCCCACGAGAGTCAGGCCGCCAACGCCCCGATGCTGGACTACGGCCCGGAGGGTTTCGCCGAGTGGTTCGGCATCCAGGCATTCGCCTGGGGCAGCACCGGCGCTCCCCGTCCCGAACCGCCGCTCGACGAGCTGTTCGCCGGCATCGGCAGCGACCTCGCCTGACCTGACGCGACCCAGGCAGAGCCTGCGGCTGCTTGACGGGCGTGCCGCCAAGTAGCGTGTTCTACCATGCGGATCGGCGTGCTGACCGGAGGCGGGGACTGCCCGGGCCTGAACGCGGCCATTCGCGCCGTGGTCCGCAAGGCCGAGGTCGGCTTCGAGGACGAGATCATCGGCTTCCGCGACGGCTGGAAGGGCGTCGTGACCGACGACGCGATCGACCTCGACGTCGCCCGCTGCCGCGGCATCCTGCCGCGCGGCGGCACCATCCTCGGCACCACCCGCGTCAACCCGTTCAAGATCCCCGACGGTGTGCAGCGGGTCTCCGAAACGGTCGTCCACCGCGGCCTCGACGCGGTGATCGCCATCGGCGGCGAAGGCACGCTCTCGGCCGCCACCCAGCTAGCAGGGCTCGGCTTGCCGGTGATCGGCATCCCGAAGACGATCGACAACGACGTGAACGCCACCGACTTCACGATCGGGTTCGACACGGCGGTGCAGGTCGCCACCGAGGCGATCGACCGCCTGCACACCACCGCCGAGTCCCACGACCGGGTCATCGTCTGCGAGGTGATGGGGCGTCACGTCGGCTGGATCGCCACCTACGCCGGCCTCGCTGCCGGGGCGGCGGTGGTGCTCGTCCCCGAGGAGCCCTTCGACGTCGAGCTCGTCGGCAAGCACCTGCTGCGCCGCCAGTCCAAGGGTCGCTTCGCCTCCATCGTGGTGGTCGCCGAGGGCGCCAAGCCGGTCGAGGGCACCCTCGAGCTGCCGCCGGCGGAGATCGACGAGTACGACCATGAACGTCTCGGCGGCATCGGTGCCGTCGTGGCACGCGAGGTGGAGAGCCGCACGGGCCTCGAGGCACGCTTTACCATCCTCGGCCACGTGCTGCGCGGCGGCACGCCCACGGCCTTCGACCGGGTGCTCGCCACCCGGTTCGGCATCGCCGCGGTCGAGGCGGCCCACGATCGGGATTACGGGTCGATGGTCGCCCTGCGCGGTGCCGAGGTGCTGCGGGTACCGCTCGCCGAGGCGACGCGCCAGCTCAAGGTCGTCGACCAGGACCTCGTCAACAAGGTCACCCGCATCTTCCTGGACTGAGCGCACCAACCTCGCAGCACGGCTGAGGCACCCCGCTCAAGCGCGTCATGGCGCGATGTCGTTAGACCTCGCGGCCAGCGGGCGCCGGCCAGGGTCTCGTGTGCGGAGGTGGCAGCGTGCGCATCGTCGTCGAAGGTGCGAGCAAGCTCGACGGCAGCTACGGCCAGGTCAACGTCCGCCTCGCCGCGGCGCTCGCCGCGCTCGGCATGGACGTCACGCTCGCGCCGCTCGACCAGAGCGTGCGCGCCTGTCGCGAGGAGCTGCTCGCCGACGGAGCACTGAGCGGCGAGCCGTTCGCCGTCTCGAACGGCGACGACCTGCGTGCCGACGTCCGCGTCCGCATGATCTGGCCGCCTGTGTGGCGCCGGCCCTCGGACGGTTCCCTCCTCGTGGTCGCCCAGCCGTGGGAGTACGGCTCGATCCCCGTGGCGTGGCTCGAGGGGATCGCCGAGGTGGACGCGGTCTGGGTGCCGACGGCGTACGTCAAGGCGGGCTACGTACAAAGCGGCGTCGATCCCGCCAAGGTCTGGATCGTCCCGTACGGGACCGATCTCGTGGGCTGCCCCGGCGACCGGCCGGCGCGCCACGACGACGAGCTGTCGGTGCTCTTCGTCGGCGGCGGGATCTTCCGCAAGGGCGTCGACCTGCTCGTCGCCGCGCTCGACCGCCTCGCCGACTCCCCGCTGTCGCGCCTTCGCCTGACCATCAAGGAGACGGGCTACTCGAGTTACTACGCCGGGCAGTCCCTCGTCGACCAGGCGCTGGCCGCCGCGCCACGCGTCGCCGCGCGCACCTCGCTCGTGCGCGAGCACCTCGACCGGGCGTCGGTGCGCGACCTCTACGCCGCCTCCGACCTGCTCGTGCATCCCTACCGCAGCGAGGGCTTCGGCCTCCCCGTGCTCGAGGCGATGGCGTGCGGACTGCCGGTCCTCGTCACCAAGGGCGGCGCGACGGATGACTTCTGCGGGCCGGGTGAGGCGCTGTTCGTCGACGCCCAGCTGACGGTGCAGAACCGGCCCTTCATCGGCGAGGACCTCACCGTTGACTACCCCTACCACCTCACGCCCGACCTCGACCGGCTCTCGTCCGCGCTCGGCGCGATCCTCGGCGGCGAGCTCGACCCGGCCGTCACGGCGGCGGCGGCCCTCGCCCAAGCCGGGCGGTTCACCTGGGCCGAGGTGGCTCGCCACTCCGCCGCGGCGCTCGCGGCGCTGCGCGCCGGCAAGACGCCCACCGATCGCGCTGCGACGACGGCGCGCTTCGTCGCCGACCTCGTGGCCGACCCCGCAGGTGCGCCCTGGGTGCCGGCGCTGAGCGGGCTGCTCGCCCTCGGGGATCACACCAGCGCGATGCAGCTCGCCACGCTCGCCGCTGCGAGCCGGCCTCCCGCTGCCGAGCTCGACGGGGCGCTGGGCCGTGTGAAGGCGCTCGCCGCCACGGGTATCGACCTCTTCTCCGGCGCCAGGTGGCGGCTCGACCTCGCCGCGGCGGGCTGGCGCCAGACGGGCGGCGCGGGACATGGCGAGGATGCCTGCCGCGCCACCGAGGTCGCCCGCTCGGTCACCCCCTACCTCGCCGGGTGCGCCCGGGTGCTGGTGCTCGGTTGCGGCTCGGGTGCGATCCCGCCGCGCGCTGCGTGCCGAAGGCGCAGCGGTGCGCGGCGTCGACGACGACCCACGCCGCGTCTCGGCCCTGCGCGGCGAGGGCTTTGCAATCGAGGAAGGTCATCTTCCCGGGGCGCTCGCCCAGCTCGGCGACGCCCGCTACGAGGGTGTGGTGGTCGACCACGTGCTCGAGCGCCTCGCGCCCGCCGAGGCGCTCGAGGTGCTGAGCTGGGCGGCCGCGCATCTCGAGGCCGACGGCACCGTGGTGATCGTCACCCACGACGTGACCGGCGATGACCAGCAGGGCTTCTGGCACGAACCGGGCGCTGCCCGTCCCTACCCGCCTCCGGCACTGGCCGAGCTGCTCGAACGTGCCGGGTTCGCGCCGTTGCGCGGTGGGTGCCGGTCGCTCGCGGCGCAGGTGCCCCGCGAGGCGATCGCCGTCGGGCGCCGCGGCCGGGTGCCGGCGCCGGGCAGCCGCGCCGTCTCGGCCGCAGCCGCCGCAGCGGCCGCAGTCGCCCCGGCGGCGGTCGCGGTCACGCTCCCGCGACGCGTGCTGCACTTCGTCGCGCCGGGCGATGCGGCCTGCTCCGTCGCGCTGCTCGACGCCTCGCGACTGGCATCACGCGGCGTGCAGCTCTATCAGGTGCAGGTGGGCGGCTCCCCCGACCAGGCGCTGGCCCCGGGGCAGTGGCAGTTCGGCCAGGCGCTCGAGCTCGCCGGCGACGTCGCCGTGATCGACGTCCCGCCGGGCTGGTTGCCGGCGGTGCTGCCCACCGTGCGCGCCGCGGCCCGTGTCGTTCGCCTGGCCTTCGAGGCGGACCGACTCCCCCACTTCCTCGCCGCGGCGCTCCGCACGGCCGACGAGATCTGGACGACCTCGAGCTACACCCTCGACGCCGCCGCGGCCAGCGGCGTGGCGCGCGAGCGCCTCGTCAACCTGCCGCCACAGGTGACCATGCCCTCCGCGGCGGGAGCCGATTTCGCTGGTGCGGGCGGCGATCTGCGGCCGACGACCTTCAGCTCGCTGCTCGAGCTCGAGCCTCGCGAGAACACCGGGGCACTGTTGCGTGCGTTCGCCGAGCTGGCCGCACGAGGGCACGACGTGGAGCTCGTGGTCGCCGCCGCCGCCGACCCCGATCAGTTCTGGCGCATCGCCGATGGCGAGCTCGACCGCAGCGCCTCCGAGATGTTGCGCTGCTGTTGCCGGCTCATCACGCCACCCTTCCTCCCGGGCCAGCTGCAGGACGCCGTCCGCTGCTCGGACGCGTTCGTCCTGCCGACGCGCGGCGACGCGAGCGGTGTCCGCTTCCTGCAGGCGATGGCGCTCGGCGTGCCCGTGGTCTGCCCCGACGCGGGGGCATCGCGACGCGTGCGACGACGACACGTCGTTCCTCGTCGCCACCTCGAGCGTCCCCTGCGCGGCGAGCTTCAACACCCCGGTGCTGCGCGAGAGCCGGTGGCGCGAGGTCGACCACGACGCGCTCGTCGCGGCGATGGAGCGCGTCGTGTCCGAGCCGGAGCTCGTCGTGAAGAAGGCGACCGCGTCGCTGGTGCGTGCCGCGGATCTCGCCGAGTGCGACCGGCGCGCCCAGGCCGAGGAGCGCCTGCTCGCCTTGCTCGCCCGGCGCTGAGCGCAGGCGGGCGGGCGCGGCGCCCGAGCGAGACGCCCTAGAGAGAGGGCGCCCAGTCGGCCGGGGGCGAACCCCCCGCGGCGTTCCGGCCGGCCGGCATCGCCGTGGGGCACCCGCCGAGGACGGCACCGGGCACGACGCCGCCGCCGGCGGGGAACCCGGCCGGCGCCTGCAAGGCCCGCCGCAGGCGCTCGTTCTGCTCACGCACCTCGGCGAGCTGGCGGTCGAGCCCGCCGACCATCGCCTGCAGCTGCTGCGTCTGCATCAACGCGCTGAGGTGATCGAGGCGGATGTACTCGTCGAGCACGTTGGCCGGTGCGGCGAGCACCTCGGCCGCCTCCTCGTCGCCACGCGGCGCGTAGAAGCGGTTCAAGCCGTCGAACAGCACCGGGCGGTAGCCTGCGTCGAGGAGCAGCGGCTCCCATTCACCGTGGCTGTGCTCGGTCGAGCCCGGCCGAATTGCCTCCACGAGCACGACGCGCGGCCGCATCTCCGACCAGTCCGCGCCGCGCAGGACACTGGCCTCGTGACCCTCCACGTCCACCTTGAGGAAGTCGACCGCCTCGCCCGCGAGGCGGTCACGGACGAGCGTCGCCAGCGTGGTGACCTCGACCTCGAGCGCGCCGGTGAGGCCGGGATTGCGCGCCACCTCCCGCTCCTCGAGCGTCGCGAGGCCCCACAGGCCGGGATTGTGGTGCAGGTGCAGCGTGGCCGTGCCGGCGGTCTCGCCCACGGCGACGGCGACGTTGACGTCGCGTGGGCGCTCGCCGGCGAGCAGGGCGCACAGCTGCGGGTTGGGCTCGACGTTCAGCCCATGCCAGCCGAGCTCGTAGAAGTGCTTGGTCACCGAGTCGAGCAGCGGGTGCCCGGCTCCGACGTCGATGTAGCACCCGGACGCCCGCCCGCGAAACAGGCGGTTGAGCACGACGTCCTCGCCGTTCTGGGCATAGCTCACGAGTTGTGGCACGTTCCGTCCTTCTCGAGATGGATTGCCGGCAGCGGGCCCGGAGCCGTCGGCAGAGCGCGGGCGCCGGGCCCGGCGGCCCCGGGGTGCCGCGTGCTCACATCCCGAGCAGCTGCAGGGCGAGGGCGACCTTCCCGTACACGCCGGCTGCAACGAGCGCCTCGGCGGCACGCAGCTCGTCGTCGTCGGTGTCGCGGAAGAACACCGCATCTGCCCACAGCAGACGGTCGTAGCTGACCGCACCGAGGGTGTTCAGGCACTGATAGTGACAGGGGACGAGGTCCACGAGGGAGAAGCCGGCCGCAGCGAGCTCGAGGGCGACCTCGGGGTACAGCGGTTGGCCGAGGTACAGCGGGCCGAACTCGACCTCACAGTGCACAACGGCCGTTCGGCTCAGTGTCTGGTGCCCGGACTGCAGCACCATCAGCTCGGCGCCCTGCACGTCGAGCTTGAGGAAGTCGACCGGTCCGGGCGGCACGACGTCGTCCATCCGGTGCGTGCTGACTTTCTCGGTGCGCACGACGCGGAGGCCCGAGATGTGGTCGAAGCCCGAATTGAACCTCGTGTTCAGCGGGAAGAGCGACGAGCAGGCGTCGTCGTTGACGACATAGAGCGTGTGCTCCTCACCGTCGCCGAGGGCGTAGGGCAAGAGCTCGAGCGAGCCCGCCAGGCTCGACTCGGCCTGCTGGCGCTCGGCCATGCGCTCCTGCAGCGGGTCGAAGCCGATCACGTCGACGGGGGTGCGCTGCAACAGGCCGGCGTAGACGTGCTGCTGCATGCTCAGCATCTGCGCGCCGACGTCGACGACACGCGGGCGGCGGCCCAGCCGGCGCAACGCCTCGTCGACGATGTCGGGCATGCCGTAGGCCGCGTGCTGCACCGGGGTCGCCGTCGACGTCAGCGTCATGTCCGTCCTCATCAGCCGGGGCCGCTCGACGGCAGCCCGCGGCGCGGCGCCCGAAGCGGCCTCGTGCGCCGCCGCCTGCCGGGCGACGACAGCACGCTCCGAGTTCTGACGGCTCCAGCGGGTGGCGAGTTGAGCGCCTCAGCCGCTCGCGGCCTCCGGGACCTTCCCGAGTCGCGCGGCCCGCAAGCCTCGCAGTCGGGCGCGCCGCTCAGCCCTTCGTCGCGGCCGCGGTGCCGAGCACCTGCTCGCCCGAGGCGATCGCAGCGAGGATCGCCTCGGCGAGGGCCCGCGCCGAGACCGCGTCGAGCTCGAGCGCGACGCGCGCCGACGGGCCGCTCGAGGTGTCGAGCACGTCGATGCACACCGCGTGCTCGAAGGGCGCGTCGACCGGATGGTCGAGGTAGACGCTTGCCGAGGTGACCGGGAACCAGCCCCGCTGACCCTTGGCGCTGCCCGAGAGCGCGACGCGCTCGGTGATGTAGGTACACATGGCGTGCTCCTTCTCGCGAGGGTGCGTCGGCTCAGGCCCCGGAGGGCTGCCGGGCCGGCGGGTCGAGGTGGCGGTGGTAGAAGTCGAGGATCAGCTCCCAGGCACGCACGGCGGCCTCGGGGCGGTAGGCGGGCCGGTCGTGCTGGAGGAAGCTGTGCCCCGCCCCGTCGAAGGAGAACAGCTCGAAGGTCTTGCCGTGCCGCCGCAGCTCCTCATCGATGCGCGCGACCTGCTCGGGCGAGGGGTTCGTGTCCTCCTTGCCGAAGATGCCGAGCAGGGGGCAGTGCAGCTGCGCGGTGAGCTCGATCGGCGCCACCGGGTGACGCTCGGACAGCTCGCCGGGCCCGGCGACGACGCGGCCGCCGTAGCAGTCGACGACGGCGTCGACCTCGTGGCTCAGGCAGCCGACGAGGTAGGCCTGCCGCCCGCCCGAGCAGAAGCCGATCACGCCGACCTTGCCGCTCGCCCCGGCCAGGCCACGCAGGTGGCGGGCCGCGCCGACGACGTCGCCGACGCAACGCTCGTCGGGCTCGCCTCCCTCGGCGCGCGCACGCGGGCGGCTGCGTCGTCCGGGCTTGCCCCTGGAGCCTCACGGAAGTACAGGTTCGGGCATAGCGCGGCGAACCCGCGCACCGCGAGCGTGCGCGTGATCTGCTTCGCGTCGAAGTCGTAGCCGGGCATGTGGTGGATGACCACGACGCCCGGCACAGGCCCGGGGTGCATCGGCCGGGCGAGGTAGCCCTCGATCACGTCACCCCCGTGGCCGGCGAGGCTGACCGTCTCGGCGAGCACGGGGTCGTAGGACAGCACGCCCGGAGGCGGGGGAAGGTGGTCAGCCGGCATCGTCGCCTCCGTCGGTTCGAAGCCCCTCGATCCACAGCCAGGCGCGGTCCACCATCTCGTTCAGCTCGTCGGGCGAGCCGAGGTTGAGGATGACGAAGTCCGCCCCGGCCAGCCGCTCGGCGAGCGGCGGCTGCGCGGCGATCCGGGCTCGCGCGTCGGCCTCGCCCATCTCCCTGCCAGCCGTCAGGCGCGCCACCGCGATCTCCTCGGCGGCGTGGACGAGCAGCACGCCGTCGAGCCCGTACCGCCGGCGGGCGTCGGCGTCGACGAGCAGCGGCAGCTCGACCACCCCGACGCCACCTGCCTCGCGCAGACGCCCGAGACGCTCGCTGAGCAGCACGCCGATCCCGGGGTGGAGGATCTGCTCGAGGTCGTGCCGGGCCGCGGCGTCGTGGAACACGATCGCGGCGAGGGCGGCGCGGTCGAGCGTGCCGTCGGCCTGAAGCACGCCGGGGCCGAAGCGCACCGCCACCTCAGCCAGACCCGTTGTGCCGCTCGCCACGACCTCCCGGGCGAGGGCGTCCGCGTCGACCACGGTGGCGCCGCGTTCGGCGAGCATGTGGCCGACGGTGGACTTCCCCGAGCCGATGCCGCCCGTGCAGGCGACGACGACCCCGAGCCGCATCGCCGTGGCGGAGCCGGGCGGCGGAGCTGGGGCGGAGGCCGGGGCGGTGCGCACATCCGGCCCGTGAGGGCTAGGCGCGGTCCTCGTCGCCTCCGCCGTCGGCGTCGGCCGTCGCTGCGGCCGCCTCGGCGGGCACCCCCTCAACGACTGCCTCCTCGCCACCGGCCGCAGCGGATCCGCCAAGCGGCGAGCCGGCGGCAGCTTCGGCCTCGGCGAAGGCGGCGGCCGAGCGCGGTGTCCGGCAACGGCGGCGGCGGCGCGGCGGGGGCCGGCGCGCGGCTGCCCACCTCCGGGGGCTCGGAGGCGACGTAGTCGGCCCAGGCGGCCTGCGCCTCGGTCTCGGGCGTGAACTCGGTGGCGGAGTAGTCGTAGCCCCCGATGTAGTTGCCCTCGGCGTCGTAGGCGTGCTCGCCGAAGGCCTCGCGGTACTCCTCGGCGACCTCGCCGCCCTCGGCAGCCTGCTTGATCGACAGGCTGATCCGCCGGCGCTGCAGGTCGATGTCGATGATCTTCACCCACAGCTCCTCGCCGGGGGTGACGACCTGCTCGGGCAGGTCGACGTGGTGGGCCGCCATCTCCGAGATGTGGACGAGGCCCTCGATGCCGTCGCCCACCTGGACGAAGGCGCCGAAGGGCACGAGCTTGGTGATCCGGCCGTAGACGAGCTCGCCGACGCGGTGGGCGGTCGGCGAACTCCTGCCACGGGTCGGACTGCGTCGCCTTGAGCGAGAGGCTGATCCGCTCCTTGTCGAGGTCGACGTCGAGCACCTGCACGGTGACCTCGTCGCCGACGGCGACCACCGAGGAGGGGTGGTCGACGTGCTTCCACGACAGCTCCGAGACGTGCACGAGGCCGTCCATCCCGCCGAGGTCGACGAAGGCGCCGAAGTTGACGACCGAGGAGACGACGCCCTTGGCGGATCTCGCCGGGCTTCAGGTTGACGAGGAACTCGCCGCGCTGCTCCTTCTGGGTCTCCTCGAGCCACGCCCGGCGGGAGAGCACGACGTTGTTGCGGTTCTTGTCGAGCTCGATGATCTTGGCCTCGAGCACCCGGCCGACGTAGGGCTGCAGGTCGCGGACCCGGCGCAGCTCGACGAGCGAGGCGGGCAGGAAGCCGCGCAGCCCGATGTCGAGGATCAGGCCGCCCTTGACGACCTCGATGACCGGGCCGCGCACGACGCCGCTCGTGCTCCTTGATCTTCTCGATCGTCGCCCCACGCCCGCTCGTACTGGGCGCGCTTCTTCGAGAGGACCAGGCGCCCCTCCTTGTCCTCCTTCTGCAGGACGAGGGCCTCGACCTGCGTCGCCGACGTGCGACGATCCTCGTGGGCGTCGACGTCGTGGCGGATCGACAGCTCGCGGGCCGGGATGACGCCCTCGGACTTGAAGCCGATGTCGAGCAGCACCTCGTCCTTGTCGACCTTGACCACGGTCCCGGTGACGATGTCGCCGTCGTCGAACTCGACGATCGTGCGGTCGATGGCGTCCTCGAGGGACACGTCGCCGAGGTCGTCCTCGACGATCGAGCGGGGGTGGTACTCCCCCGTCTCGTCGAAGGTGCCCATCTCCCCGGCGCCGCCCGGGCGTGTGTCGCCGATCGCCGGGCGGGGGGCGTCGCCGTTGCCGTTCCCGGCCGCGACCGGACGGGCCGGCGACTCGGCAGGTGCGGCGACCCGCGGGGCGGCGCGGGGGGCGGCGGTGCGGATGGCGCGACCCCGCCGGCCTCGCTCGGCGCCTGAGCCTCGCTCGCTGCGGTCGGCTCGGCCGCATCGCCGGTCACGGGCTGGTCGGTCGTCGGGTGAGTGGTCGTGGAGTCGGACATGGGTTGGACGTCGCCTTCGAGTTGGTCGGGGCCGGGGCCACACCGCTGCGTCGAGCGACGCGGGCGTGGCGGCGGCGGTCGGTTGTCTGGTGTGCCGCCGGTTCACTGGAGCACCTGGTCGGGCCCCTCACGGCACCAGGAATTCTACACGTGCTCCTCAGCCGTGCTTTCGGGCGCGCGAAGAGGGGTCGCGCCACGTTCCTGGGCGGGCGGTGGAGCCCCGTACGGCCCGGCCGCGGCCGCGCCCGGTTCAGCCGTGCTTGGCGTCGCCCCAGGTCCGCCCCCAGGCGAGGTGCACCTCGAGCGGCACGTCGAGGGCGTAGGCGTCGCGCATCGAAGCCAGCACGATGTCCGCGGCGGCGTCGTGCTCGGCGGCCGGCACCTCGAGCAGGACCTCGTCGTGCACCTGCAGGACGAGCCGGGAGGCCATCCCGGCGTCGTCGAGGGCGGCGTCGATGCGCACGAGGGCCAGCTTGAAGATGTCGGCGGCGAGCCCCTGGATGCCGGCGTTCATCGCTTGGCGCTCGGCGGCCTGGCGGACGCGGTAGTTCGACGAGCCGAGCTCGGGCAGGTAGCGCCGGCGCCCGAGCAGGGTCTCGGTGTAACCACGAAGCGTCGCCTCGCCCACAGTGCGGTCCATGTACGCCCGCACGGCCGGGAACGCCTCGAAGTACTGGTCGAGGATCTGCTGCGCCTCGCTCGACCGGCACGCCGAGACGCTGCGAGAGGCCGTAGGCCTCCATCCCGTAGGCCAGGCCGTAGGAGATCATCTTCGCCTTCGAGCGCTGGGCGTGGGTCACCTCGTGCGGCTCGACGCCGAACACCGCCGCGGCGGTGGTCGCATGGATGTCGCGCTCGCTCGGCGAACGCGGCGACAAGACCGGGGTCGGCCGCCAGGTGGGCGATCACGCGCAGCTCGATCTGGTTGTAGTCCGCAACGAGCAGCTCGCAACCGGGCGCCGCGACGAACGCGTCGCGAAAGCGCCGCCCCTCCTCGCTGCGCACCGGGATGTTGTGCAGGTTGGGCTGGTCCGAGGAGAGCCGCCCGGTGCGGGCCACGGTCTGGTTGAAGCTGGCGTGGATCCGACCGTCGGGAGCGACCTCGGCCAGCAGCCCCTCGCCGTAGGTCGAGCGCAGCTTCTCCACCTCCCGGTAGCGCAACAACGCCTCGACGATGGGATGCTGGTCGCGCAGCTTCTCGAGGGTCTGCGCGTCGGTCGAGTACCCGGTCTTGGTCTTCTTCGCCGGTGTCAGACCGAGCTTGTCGTAGAGCACGACGCGCAGCTGGGTCGTCGAGTTGACGTTGAACTCCTCGCCGGCGAGCCCCTGGATGCTCAGCTCGAGGGTCCGCGCCTCAGCCGTCAGCTCCTTGTTGGCCTCGCGTAGCGCTTCGGCGTCGACGGCGATCCCGGCCAGCTCCATCGTGGCGAGCACGCGGACGAGCGGACGCTCGATCTCCTCGTACAGCTCGGCCGCGCCTCCGGCGAGGAGCGCCTCGGCAGCAGGTCCGGCCAGCGCGCCGATCAGCTCGGCGCGCTGCGCCGCGTCGAAGGCGACGCGGTCGACCTCGACCTCGTCCCCCGCAGCGCCGCTGCCGCTCCCGTCGAGGTCCATCGCGAGGCTGAGCTGCTCGTTCGAGGAGGGCCGGCCCGTCAACGCGGCAGGAGCGATCCCGCCGCGGCTGGCGAGCTCCCCGAGGCCGACCTGGCCCTCGGAGGCGTCGAGCAGGTACGCGGCGAGCGCGAGGTCGAGGTCGAGGCCGCGCACGTCGATGCCCGACGCGCCGAGCGAGCGCATCAGCTCCTTGGTGCGGAACCCGACGAGGCGCCGCATCGGCTCGTCGGACAGCAGCGCGCCGAGCGCAGCGGCAACCTCCGGCTCACCGACCAGCTCCCCCGGCAGCCAGCCCACCTCGCCGGCGCCGCCACTGCTCGGCACGGCCCCGTCCGCGGCGGTGCCGCTGTCCGAGGATGATGCGTCCTCGCCGGGTGCCTCGTCGTCTCGGCGGTCGGCGAGCTCGAGCAGCGCGAGGCCCTGCAGGGCGCTGCGACCGGGCAGCCCTGCCCAGGCCGGCTCGACGACGACGTGGCGTCTCGAGCGCAACACAGCCCCCAGCCACTCGAGCGCCTCGCCCACGCTCGCCAGCCGCCGCACCGGCAGCGTCTCGAGCTCCACCGTCTCGGCCGGGGCGCTCTCGCCACCGTTGCCCGCCCGCCGCTCGATCTCGTCGAGGGCGGCGAGGAGGCGCTCGCGCGGGGCGCGCAGCTCGAGGAAGGTGAGCAGCCGCTCGAGCGCGTTCCGGTCCGGATGCGCGAGCGAGAGCGAATCGAGGTCGACCTCGAGCGCGATGTCGCGAACGACCGGGGTGAGCAGCAGGTTCTGGCGGACCTTGGCCTCGTGCGTGGCGAGCGACTCGCGCAGCTTGGGCGTGAGCTTGGCGAGGTTGGCGAAGATGCCGTCGATGTCGCCGTAGTCGTTGACGAGCCTCGCCGCCGTCTTCTCCCCCACCCCGGGGACGCCGGGAAGGTTGTCGGAGGTGTCGCCGCGCAGCGCGGCCAGCAGCGGGTACTGCGCCGGCGCCACGCCGGTGCGCTCGCGGATGCCGGCCTCGTCGTACATCAGGTAATCCGTGACGCCGCGACGGTTGTAGAGCACCTTGATGTGCGGGTCCTCGACCAGCTGGAAGGCGTCGCGATCGCCCGTGACGATCACCGCGTCGTCGCCACGGTCGCGGATCATGCAGGCCAGCGTGGCGAGCACGTCGTCGGCCTCGAAGCCTGGCGCCTCGAGCACCGGCACACCGAGCGCCTCGACGAACTGGCGGATGAGCTCGAGCTGGCGGAACATCGTGTCGGGCGTCGCGGCGCGTCCCGCCTTGTAGTCGGCGGCGATCTCGTCGCGGAAGGTCGGCTCCGGCCGGTCGAAGGCGACGGCCATCCCCTCGGGCTGGAAGTCGCCGAGCATGCGCGTCGTCATCGTCACGAAGCCGTAGACGGCGTGGGTCTCGAGCCCGGAGGAGGTCGTGAGCTGCGCCTCTGCCAGCGCGTGGAAGGCCCGGTACGCCAGCGAGTGCCCGTCGAGGAGTAGGTACGTTGCCACCTGCGACCAGGCTACTGCCGGGCTGCGCGCCGCCCCCCTCTCGGCGGCACCTGCAGCATGCCGACCTGTCGGACCGGCGTTCAGTCGTTGTCGGAGTAGGCCACGTGCGTCCCGCAGGCCAGACAGCGGAAGAGGTACGCGGTGGGCGACTCCTCCGGGCTGAGGCTCTCGACGATCTCTCGCGACTCGTCGGCGCCGAACCCGTCCTCCTCGAGCCCGTCCAGCAGCGCCGCGAGGGCGTCGGGGAGGCGCCGCAGCTCGTCGTAGCCGACAGCACCGAGGTAGGCGCAGGCGTCGCCGCAGTGGTACAGCCAGTGGTCGGACTGCCAGGACACGAAGCCCGGCGTGCAGTGGGCGAGCTCGTCGAGCACAGGCTCGGGCACGCCGGGGGGCACGCCCCAGCCGATGTCGGTGAGCTCGAGCTCGAGTCGTCCCGCCGCGCTGCCATCGGCGATGCACCAGGGGCACAGGACGACCTCGTCGACGCTCTCGCCGTAGAGGGGGCCGGCGTACACCAGACCGCGCGCCCGCCCGCAGACCGAGCACGTCGCCGGGGACGCCTCGATCGAGCCGGTCCGCACCGGGTCGGGGTGGTAGCGGAATGCGGGCAGCGCCTCGCTCAGCGTCGTCCCCCTCGCTCGGGGGCCGCGGCGGCAGCGTCACGCCACGCGATCGTCCTGAGGCGGGCCCGGCCCACCGCGCACGCCTCCCGCACGTCCATGCAGGAACCATAGAGGTCGTCAGCCAACCCGCCGGTACGATTCGCAGCGTGCCCGAGGGGTTCCACCCGCCAGTCGAGGAGTACCTCGAGGCCATCCTCTCTCTCGAGGAGGAAGGCGTCGCGGTGATCCAGGCGCGCCTCGTCGAGCGGCTCGGCCACAGCGCGCAGACGATCTCGGAGACCGTGCACCGGCTCGCCGAGGTGGGATTGCTCCGCCGGGCCGGTCGCGGGATCGAGCTCACCGACGAGGGCCGGCGCCGCGCCGAGAGCGTGGTGCGCCGCCACCGTCTCGCCGAGCGCCTCCTCGTCGACGTGCTCGGCCTGCCCTGGCACCAGGCGCACCTCGAGGCCGGGCGCTGGGAGCACGTGATCTCCGACGAGGTCGAGGCCCGGCTCGTCGCCGTGCTCGGCCACCCGACCACCTGCCCGCACGGCAACCCCATCCCCGGCGCTGACGCCGACCTGAGCGCCCAGCACCTCATCGCCGAGAGCTCGCCGGGCGACGCGGTCCTGCTCGCCCGGATCACCGAGAAGGTCGAGACCGACCACGACGCGCTGGCCTGGCTCGGCGGCCTCGGCCTGGTGCCCGGGCGACCGGCGACGGTGCGCTCGCTCGACGAGGACGGCGGCGTCACCCTCGAGCTCGGCGGCGACCCGAACCCCGGCGAGGTCGTCTCGCTCGGGGCGGAGATGTGCCGGCAGCTCTACGTCGTGGGCGCCTGATCCCACACTCGCGCCCGGGCGACAGATTCACCCTGTGTAGGTCTATTCGCCGCGTATAGCTACCCGCCTATACAGCGGGAGAGCGTCCAGCCGGCGGGATCGTTCGGCCAGGACTCGGAAATCAGGGCAGGCCGGGCCCCCGAAACGTCGGAACGTCGGAACGTCGGAACGCAGCGTCAGCTGGGTTCGCGAGCGGGTGGCTCGATGCTCCCGTCGACCACGCCCTTGGCGACCTCGCGCATCGTGGTCCGGCGGTTCATCGCTGTCTGCTGGATGAACGAGAACGCTTCGGCCTCGCGCAGGCCGTTCTCGTCCATCAGCTTGCCCTTCGCCCGATCGACCCAACGCCGCGTCTCCAGCTGCTCCTCGAGGCCGCGCTTGTCGTCGGAGAGCGATGCGTTCTCTGCCTCGAGGGCCTGCATCTCGTTGAACCGCCCGAGCGCCACCTCGATCGCCGGCAGCAGCTCCTCCTTCTGGAAGGGCTTGACCAGGTAGGCGAGCGCGCCGGCGTCGCGGGCCTGCTCGATGAGGTCACGCTGGCTGAACGCGGTCAGGATGAGCACGGCGGTGCGCCGCTCGGCGTTGATCGCGTGCGCCGCCGAGAGCCCGTCCATGCCGGGCATCTTGATGTCGAGGATGACCAGGTCGGGGCGGTGCTGGCGGACGAGCTCGACGGCCTCGTCGCCGCGGCCGGTCTCCCCTACGACCTCGTAGCCCTCCTCGGCGAGCAGCTCCCGCAGGTCGAGCCGGACGATCGCCTCGTCCTCGGCGATGACGACGGTGCTCGCCACGTCAGGGAATCAACCGGCTGATCAGCTCGTCCTGGGTGCGCTCGAGCTCCACCACGGTCGTCCGTGCCTGCTCGAGGGCCCGGCGCATGGCGTCGGCGTGTCGCTTGGCGTCGCACCAGGCGCGGTCGGCGAGCGGTGTCTCCGAGACGAGGGAGCGGATGTGCGCCTCCTCCGCGACCTCCTCGACGACGGCGAGCTGCTCTTCGGCGATCGCGACCTCGCTGCGTGCACGCTCCAGGCGGGCGTGGACGTCGAAGAGGCGCCGCTCGGTCCTCTGGCGGCTATCGCTGAGCAGGGGTCGCACGGCGCGCAGTCTAGGCGGCATGCCGGGTGCGATTCTCCCGAGCAGCTGTGCGCAGTGGTCCCGCAACACCGTTGACGCCTCGGGGCGTCGCATCGAGGCCCTGTGTCCCTGACGACACGCGTTCAGACCTGGGCAGCAGTACGCGTACGATGAAGGAGCGAAGATGGTCCACGGGACGATGGCGTGCGCCGCAGCTGCAGCTGTGAGAGCAGGGCGCTTCCACTCCTAGTTGCACATTTCTGGCCCGGATGGTGTAATCGGCAGGCACGATGGACTCAAAATCCATTGCCCGAAAGGGCGTGCGGGTTCAAGTCCCGCTCCGGGCACCAGAACCGGGTGATGGTCCTCATTGCTTGGGGCCAATAAAGCTGTCGAGCTTTTGCACGCACGCTCGGCGCGCTGACCGATATATCGTATCGCTTGTTGGCTGTCCATCTAATGTCGAGTCGATCGCACGCATCCACGAACATAGTTCGAATATCTGATGACCCGTTCGAGAAGAAGTAGCGAGGGTAGTCGGTTCCCTTGACCCGGTTCAACACCCGACAGCCGTCCGAATGGATCAAGCCTCGCAGCAGCGCCTTCGGCCAGAGTTCGAGGGCAATTGCCACCTGCCAGGGAGCGAGCTCGATCTTTCGCTGATGCTTCATGCCGAGTCCGTGTTGAGGAAACAGGCACGGCCAGTGCTTCGAGTAAGAGCACAGGTCGAGGCAGCCGGCTCGTTTGACTCGGCTCACCTCATTCGGCAACACGGCGCGCATGGCGGTTTCGCCCTCGTCGATAATTCCGGGGTACGTCAAGTCGAGCGTCAACCGCAGGCGATAGACGCCCCTCGCCATGAGCGAGATATTGCCGTCGCCCAGGTAGAGGCCGAGAAGGTACGCATAGAGATGCGCTGGCACGACGGCCCGATAGGCGCACGTCGAACCGCCTGCACAATCCACCTGTAGTTGCTTACGTCCGGAGCTAAACCCGTTCGCGCGCCAGTATCGAATCGTCGACCGGGTCGTCCCGACCGCGCTGGCGGCGGCGGACACTGACCAGCCGTCCCGGAGCAACCGTTCGGCTAAGTCGACATCACGACGAGGATACGTCACAACCGGTCACCTCCGAACACATGTTCCCTCGCGGGTGTAACGGTCGGCCGGCTCGGGCGCGACAAAGCACGGCCTCGAGTCGACGACCAGCCGCGACGGGAATCACCCTGTTCGGTGGGCGGTAGGTGAAGCGGCGGTAGTGCGTCGGTAACCGTTTGACCTCCAAGTGAGTCTGAAGGGTGACGACCCGAACGTCCGATGGACGCCAGGCCGCGCTGACCGGGTGACTAATCCCGGCCGGGGCCGGCCGGAGGTGCCACGATGTCCGGCCAGCACGGCCCGACGCGGCGTGGGTACACCGCATGGGTAGAGGGCGACGACCGGGACGAGGGCGAAGGGAGCTCATCGGGGTGCTTGCGTTCACGTTTCCAGGCCAGGGCTCGCAGCGGCCCGGCATGGGGACCGAGTGGGTCGATCACCCCTCCTTCGAGCTGGTCGGCTACGCCTCCGAGATCGTCGGACGCGACCTTGTCGAGCTGCTGCTCGAAGCGGACCAGGAGACCCTCACGCGGACGGCGAACGCCCAGCTGGCGACGTTCGTGATGAGCCTGGTCGTGCTCGACGCCGCCGAGCGGGTCGGCCTCGAGCCCGCGGCGCTGGCGGGCCACAGCCTCGGCGAGTACACCGCCCTCGTCGCCGCGGGTGCGCTCAGCTTCGAGGACGGGCTGCGGCTCGTCGCCGAGCGGGGCGACGCCATGCAGGATGCTGCCGACCTGGTCAGCGGCACCATGACCGCCATCCTCGGGCTCGACGACGACGACGTCGAGGCGGCGTGCATGCGGGCCGAGGGCGACGCCTGGGCGGCCAACTACAACGCCCCCGGCCAGGTCGTGATCGCAGGCGTGCCCGACGCCCTCGCCGCCGCCGGGACGATCGCCAAGTCGCTCGGCGCCAAGCGAGTGGCCTCGCTGCCCGTCGGCGGGGCGTTCCACACCCCGCTCATGGCCCCGGCCCGGGACCGCCTGCGCAAGATGCTCGCCGAGATCGTCTTCCACGAGTCCGACCCGACGGTCGTCGCCAACGTCGACGCCCGTGCCCATGCCGACGGGGCCGAGTGGCCGGCGCTGCTCTCCGCCCAGCTGTGCAGCCCGGTGCGCTGGCACCAGTCGTTGCGCACGATGCACCAGGCGGGGGCGCGCACCTTCGTCGAGCTCGGCCCGGGGGGCGTGCTGAGCGGGCTGGTCAAGCGCGTGCTGCCGGCCGGGGAGTTCCGCGCCTTCTCCGTGGCGACGCCTGCCGAGCTCGACGAGCTCGCCGAGCAGCTGGTCTTCCACGAGGCGCCGGCGCCGCCGTCGATCCTGCCGGCGGCCGAGCGCTTCGCGATGACGGAACGCCTCGTCGTGGCGCCGGCGACCGGGCCCTTCCAGCCGGCCCCCGAGCTCGCCGCCTGGGCGCCACGCCTGCCCGGCGAGCCCTCGCACGGCCTGCCCGGCAGTGTCGAGGCCGGGACCGCGGGGCGCATCCGGGTGGGCGATCTGATCGGCTGGGCCGGCGAGATCGAGGTCCGCTCCCCCTTCGCCGGTACGTTGGAGGGGATCCTCGTGCTCGCCGGCGAGCGCGTGATGAGTGGCCAGCCCGTGGCCTGGTTGCGGGCCGAACGGGGAGACGCCTGATGGGCACGACGATCACCGGCTGGGGCGGGGCGATCCCCGAGAAGATCGTCACCAACGCGGACTTCGCCGCACGGCTCGACACCACCGACGAGTGGATCGTCGAGCGCACCGGCATCCGCGAGCGACGCTTGGGCGGGACCACCCAGGGCCTCTCGATCGAGGCGGGCCGCCTGGCGCTCGAGCGCGCCGGGCTGAGCGGCGCCGACATCGACCTGCTCGTGCTCTCCACGACCACACCGGACCAGATGGTCCCGGCGACGTCGTCGATCGTGCACCGTGAGCTGGGCATCGCCGGGGCAGGCTTCGACCAGAACGCCGCCTGCGCGGGGTTCGTCTACTCCCTGGTCACGGCCGACGCCCTGCTCGCCCGCACCGGCGGCAACGCCCTCGTGATCGGCGCCGACACCCTCTCTCGCATCACCGACCCCGACGACCGCAAGACCGCCGTCCTGTTCGGCGACGCCGCCGGGGCGGTCGTGCTCCAGTCGGGGGCGCCCGGCGAGCTGATCCTGGCCCTTGACCTCGGCGTGGACGGCTCTGCCTCCCACCTCATCTATTGCGACCACGGCGGCTACATGTTCATGGAAGGCCGCGAGGTCTACCGCCGGGCCGTGCGCATCGTCGTCGAGTCCGCCGAGAAGGTGCTCGACGAGGCCGGCGTCAAGCCCGGTGAGGTCGCGCTCTTCGTTCCGCACCAGGCCAACATCCGCATCATCGAGGCGGTGACGCAGCGTCTCGGCCTACCCATGGAGCGCGCCGCCATCGTCCTCGACCGCACCGGGAACACCTCGTCGGCCTCGATCCCCTACGCCCTCTGCGCCGCCGCCGACGCCGGGCGACTGGCCGACGGCGACCTCGTGCTGTTCTCCGGGTTCGGCGCCGGCATGACCTGGGCGAGCGCGCTCGTTCGCTGGGGTCACGCCGCGCGATGACCGACGGCCCCGCTGCCGCAACAGGGCGCGGCGCGCCGGCGGACGGCGGCCAGGTTGCGCTCGTCACCGGCGGCTCGCGCGGCATCGGGCTGGCCTGCGCGCGGCGCCTGCAGGCTGCCGGCGGTCGCGTGGCGGTCACCTACCGCTCGTCGCCTCCCGATCCCGCCGGGGCCGAGGGAGCCACGCCGTTGCTGGCGGTGCCGTGCGACGTCACCTCGGAGAAGGACACCGAGGAGGCCTTCGAGCTGGTGGAGTCGGGCTTGGGGCCGATCGAGGTGCTGGTCTGCTCGGCGGGGATCACCGACGACGCGCTCCTGTTGCGCATGAGCGAGGACCGCTGGGCCCGGGTGATCGACACGGACCTGACGGCCTGCTACCGGTTCGCCAAGCGAGCGCTGCCGGGGATGGTGAGGGCGCGGCGCGGCCGCATCGTGCTCGTCTCCTCGGCCGTGGCCATGCTCGGCAACCCCGGGCAGACGAACTACGCCGCGGCGAAGGCGGGCCTGATCGGCTTCGCCCGCTCGCTGGCCCGGGAGGTGGCGAGCCGCAACGTGACGGTCAACGTCGTCGCCCCCGGCATGACGGCGACCGATATGCTCGCCGGGCTCAGCGAGTCTCAGCTCGACGCGGTGCTCGGGCAGATCCCGCTCGGCCGGCTGGCGAGCGCGGACGAGGTGGCCGCCGCGGTCGTGTTCCTCGCCGGCGAGGACGCCGCCTACATCACCGGCGCGGTGCTGCCGGTGGACGGCGGGCTGGGCATGGGCCACTGACTGCTCGACACTGGCGGGCTGCGGCACACTGGCAAGCTGCGGCACACTGGCGGAGCTGCGACCGAACTGGCGCAGTTGCGGCACACTGACAGGCGTCAGAGCGGCAAGGCGGTAACGGCGAGCGGCCGGATGCGGCACAGGTGAGCGGCGGGCAGCCGGGCGAGACGCCCGAGGGCCGTCCGCCCGGGCAAGGAGGACAGCGGTGGCAGAGGACGCGAACTTCGAGAAGTTCAAGGAGTGCGCCGTCGAGGTGCTGCAGGTCCCGGCCGAGAAGGTCGTCCCCGAGGCCCGCTTCGGCGACGACCTCGACGCCGACAGCCTCGACCTGGTCGAATTCGTGATGGCGCTGGAGGAGACGTTCGACATCACCGTCGACGAGTCCGAGCTCGAGGGCGTCGAGACGATCGGGCAGGCCTACGAGCTCGTGACGACCAAGCTCTGATGGCCCCTTCGGGCAGGCTCTGATGGCTGCTGCGGGCGGGCTCTGATGGCCCCTTCGGGCAGGCTGTGATGGCCGCTGCGGGCGGGCTCTGATGTCGGCAGCGGGTGCCGCCGGCCGCCACCCGAAGCGGCGAGTCGCGATCACCGGTCTCGGCGCGGCGTCGTGTTGCGGCATCGGCGCTGCCGCCTTCTTCGACGGGCTGTGCGGCCCGCCGCCGGAGGGTGAGCGTCGGGTGCGCGACTTCGACCCGTCGGCCTTCATCGACGACGCCAAGGAGCTCCGGCGGACCGACCGGTTCGCCCAGCTCGCCCTCGCCGCAGCCAGCCTGGCGATCGAGGACGCCGGTGGCCTGCACGCCGACCGGGACCGCACCGGGGTCGTCTTCGGCGCCGGCGTCGGCGGGCTCGAGACCTTGCAGGAGCAGTTCGGCGTGCTCTTCTCCAAGGGCCCCGACCGCGTCTCGCCCTTCTTCGTGCCGATGATGATGGCCAACGCCGGCGCGGCGCGGATCTCGATGCGCTACGGGCTGCACGGCCCGTGCGAGACCGTCGTCACCGCCTGCGCGGCGGGCACCCAGGCCATCGGCAACGCCTACCGCCTCGTCGCCTACGGCATCTGCGATGCGATGGTGGCCGGTGGCTCGGAGGCGGCGATGGAAGAGAAGGCGGGCCACGCCTCGATCGGCATCGCCGCCTTCCACAACATGACCGCCCTCTCGCGTACGGGCATCTCCCGCCCCTTCGACGTTCGCCGCGACGGCTTCGTGATGGCCGAGGGGGGCGGCGCGCTCGTGCTCGAGGAGCTCGAGTCGGCCCTCGCCCGCGGCGCCCACGTCTACGCCGAGCTGCTCGGCGCCGCCTCGACGGCGGACGCCTACCACATCACCGCACCCGCCCCTGAAGGCGCCGGTGCGCGGCTGTGCATGGAGCTGGCCCTCGCCGACGCCGGGCTCGAGCCGGGCGGGCTCGTCCACATCAACGCCCACGGGACCTCGACCGAGGCGAACGACCTCGCCGAGGCGCAGGCGATCGAGAAGATCTTCGGCGCCCCGGGGCCCATCGTCACCTCGATCAAGGGCGTCACGGGCCACTCGCTCGCCGGCGCCGGCGCGCTCGAGGCGGTCGCCTGCGCGCTCACCATCGACCGGGGGCTGATCCCTCCCACCGCCGGGCTCGAGCAGCTCGACCCCGAGATCCATCTCGACGTCGTGACCGGCGCGCCGCGGCCGTTCACCCCGGGGCCGGTGCTGTCCAACAGCTTCGGCTTCGGCGGCCACAACGGGTGCATCGTCATGGCGCCCCCGACCTCCTGAACGCGTCCGGAGGCCCCGCCGACCTCGAGGTGGGCGCCTTCTCCGAAGCGGCGCCCTGGCTCGTCGACCGCTCCCAGCTGCCCTGGCTGGTCGGCATCGACGAGGTGCGCGACGCGACGCGCGCCGAGGTGCCGCACCTGACGGCGCGCCGGCGCCTGCCGCCGTGGCGACGGATCGTGCGCGTCTCCTGGAAGATCGGCCGCGCTGTCGCCGGCTGGTACGTCCTCGATCGCGGCAAGGGACGCGTTCGCTCGCACGGCGGACTGTCGCGCCGGCTGCGCGTCGCGTTCGCCGACCTCGGGCCGACCTACATCAAGCTCGGCCAGATCCTCTCCTCGGGCGAAGGGATCTTCCCGCCCGAGCTCGTCGGTCAGTTCAAGCTGCTGCGCGACCGGGTCCCCGCCGAGAGCTTCGCCGCCGTGCGCGAGACCGTCGAGGCCGACCTCGGTCGGCCGCTCGAGGAGGTGTTCGCCAGCTTCGACCGCCATCCCGTCGCCGCCGCCTCGATCGCCCAGGTGCACCTCGCGGTGCTGAAGACCGGCGAGGAGGTCGTCGGTCAAGGTGCAGCGGCCGAACATCTCGACCCTCGTGCGCAACGACCTGGCGGTGATGACCTACCTCGCGCCGTTCCTCGTCGGGCGCATCCCGATCGCCGTGCTCGCCAACCCGCCGGCGCTCATCGAGCTGTTCGCCGAGACGATCGTCGAGGAGCTCGACTTCCGCCTCGAGGCCGAGAACATGCTCGACATCGCCCACGTGCTGGCAGTGACCAACCAACGGGCGATCATCGTGCCTCGGCCACACCCCCGCCTCGTCACGCCGCGCGTGCTCGTGATGGAGCGGCTGTCGGGCTTCGCCTGGGACGACGTGGCCGGGATGAAGGCGGCGGGGATCGACACCGAGGCCGTGTTGCGTGCCGGTGTGGTCTCCTTCCTCGAGGGGGCCATGCTCTTCGGCGTCTTCCACGGCGACCTGCACGGCGGCAACCTCTTCGTGCTCCCCGACGGGCGCACGGCGCTGTTGGACTTCGGCATCACCGGGCGCCTCGACGAGCCCCGCCGGCGGGCATTCCTGCGCCTCGTGATGGGCGGCACCGTGAACGACGTGCGCGCCCAGGTCGAGGCGCTGCAGGAGCTCGGCGCGCTGCGACCCGACGCCGACATCGACCAGGTGATCCGCGACCTGGACCTCGACGGGCCGCCACAGGACGTGACCAAGCTCACCGCCGAGGAGCTGACCAACCAGCTGCGCGACCTCACCAAGGGCCTCCTCGCCTATGGCGCCAAGATGCCCAAGGAGCTCATGCTGTTCGTGAAGGACATCCTGTTCCTCGACGGCGCCGTTGCGAGCTTCGCGCCCGACGTCGACCTGCTCGGCGAGGTGGCCGGCATCGCCACCTACTTCGCCACACGCCACGGGGGGCGGATCTCCGACGAGATCGGCATCGACCCGCGCCAGGCCGAGCTCGACCTCGACGGGGTGCGGGCCTCGCTCGGGGTGTCGGCCGACACCGAGCGGATCAGCTACCGCGAGCTGCAGGCGAGGCGCGAGGAGCTGCGCAAGAAGTTCGAATAGGGGGCGTGGCGCTCCGGTCGGGGGCTGGCGCTCGGCGCCGCGGCGACCGCCGGCGCCGCATACGCAACATGCGGCGCCGGCGGCCGTCACGTCGGTTGCACCGCTTCGGCGATCTCGCCGGCAAGCTTGTGCGCGAGGCCGCGCAGCAATCCGGTGCACCGCGAGCGACAATCCGGCAGTGCGCCGACGCGTTCTTGCCGTGCTCGTTGCGGCGCTGGTCGCGGCGGCCGCAGGGTTCGGCGTCTCCTACGCGGTGAGGCCGTCGTCACCCTCTAGGCATGGCTCGGACGCGGCAGTCGCGACGGTGCACTCGCTCACCTGGAGCTCGCGCGAGCTCGGGTCCGCCGCGTTCAGCGCAACGGCCTGTGCCACCGCACAGCACTGCTTCGCGTTCGGCCTCGGTGGCTTCTTCGCGACGAGCGACGACGGCGGCACGAGCTGGAGCGTGTCACAGCGCGCCGGCATGTCACAGCTCACCGTGTTGGCGACGACATGCCCGAGCGCCCGTCGCTGCGTCGCGCTCGCCGAGAAGGGCGACCCCTCGGCGTATCCGCCGGCCGCAGCGCAACCCGCGGGGGTCGCGCTCGTCTCCGACGACGGGGGGCGCTCGTGGTCGCCGGCACGGGTGCGTGGAGCCGCCGTCCAGTTCCTCGGCGGCCTCGCCTGCCCGAGCGTGAAGGACTGCTACGCCACGGGCGTCGCCGCCGACGGGACGCGCCCGGCTCGAGGGTTCCTGCTGGTGAGCAGCGACGGGGGCATCGAGTGGACGACCCGCCGACGGGGCCCGGCCTACGGGCTCGGCCGCGCCCTCGCGTGCCCAGGCGTCGGACGCTGCTTCGCCGTCGGCGGCCCTCGGGGCATCGTCGCGACGAGCGACGGCGGCCTGCGCTGGACCGAGGAGAGCGAGCCGATGGGCGCGGGGGGCATACCGGGCATCTCGGCGTTGGCCTGCTCGAGCCTCACGACCTGTGCCGGCGTTGGCAGCGAGCCGCACCCCGGCTACCCGGTGGTCGTCACGACGGGAGACGGCGGCTCGTCGTGGCGCTTCGCCCAGTTGTCGTACTCGGCTCCTTCGTCCAGCCCGGCATTCGGAGCGCTGGTCGAGGACATGGCCGGCGGTGGCTTCACGGCAGTCAGCTGCGCGGCGCCTCGCTGTGTCGCGGTCGCCGAGAGCATTCCCGAGGTCGGGCTGCTCGCTTCGAGCGGCGACGGCGGACGGACCTGGCAGTTCTCCGTCCTCGGTGGCGGTGGCTCGTTCTCGGGGGTGACCTGCGCGGGAGGCGGCTGCATCGCCGCGGGCACGGTCGGTGAGGGCTCGGCGCTCCTCGCGCTGGGGTCGCGCGGACGTCACTGGTCGAAGAGCTACGTCGGGCCGGCCACCGACATGACGTCGTTGTCGTGTCCATCGACCCACCACTGCGTGGCGGCCGGCGTGGCAGCACCGGTGCCGGTCGTCGGGGCTGTCACCGAGAGCGACGACGGCGGTGCGCACTGGTCCGCCGGCCGGTTGCCGGCGGGTCCGGAGGCGATCGTCGCCCTGGACTGCCCCACGACTCGCCACTGCTTGGCGCTCGCCGACGTGGCCGCGCCGCCGAAGCTGGCCCAACAGGGCAACGACGTCGTCGCCGAGATCCTCTCGAGCGACGACGGCGGGCGCAGCTGGCGGGGCGACCTCGTGACAGCGCCACCCGACACCCTTGATGCGCTGAGCTGCCCGACGGCCTCGACCTGCTACGCGGTGGGAGCGACGCTCGAGGCCAACGGGGTCTTTCCTCAGGATGCAATCGTCACGACTGACGACGGCGGGGCGCGCTGGATCGCCGAACAGGTGCCTGCCTTTCCGCCCCAGCCGCCGACCGGAACCTCCGGCTCGGAGATCCTCGGGGGCGGTCTGACGAGCATCTCCTGCTTCGGCCCGCGCAGCTGTGTCGCCGGCGGGGCGGCGGGGGTGCTCGCGACGAACGACGGCGCCACCTGGGCGATCCGGTATCAGACGCCAGGCCCCGACAACGGAGGCGTGGTGGCCGACGGGGTGCTGTTCGGCCAGCTCCAGCTGCTCGCCTGCCCCACCCTCTCGCGCTGCGTCGGGGTGATCAGCACCGCCGACGGGGTCGAGCTCGAGCTCAGCGTCGACGGCGGCCGCTCGTGGCGCAGCGCCGCGTCGCCGACGGTGACCTCGGTGACGTCCCTCACCTGCCCCGCAAGCTCGGAGTGCCTCGCGGCCGGCTCGGGCTCCCGGGGAGCCATCGTGCTCGAGAGCTTCGACGGCGGCCGCCGCTGGAGCGCCGCGCCGGTGCCTGGGCTGCTCGAAGCGGCGGTCGACGGCGTGGCGGCCGCGAGCTACACGACCATCGCCTGCGCCGCACCGAGGTACTGCGTGGCACTCGGCGCCGGCGCGGTCGGCGAGGTGGTGGTCGAGCGCTGAGCGCGTCCCGCCACTGACAGACGGCTCGAGCGGCCTGCATGATGAGGCGATGGAGGACTATCTCGAGGTCAACCGCGCCCGCTGGGACGAGCGGGCCCCGGCGCACGCCGCCTCGCCGGGTTACAGCCGGGAGCGCTTCCTGCGCGATCCGGGGTTTCTCTCGGGAGTGGTGCGATTCGACCTGCCGCGCCTCGGGGACATCAGCGGGCTGGCGGCCGTTCACCTGCAGTGCCATATCGGGACCGACACGATCTCCCTCGCCCGCCTGGGGGCGACGATGACGGGGTTGGACTTCTCGCCGGCGTCGCTCGCAGAGGCTCGGCGGCTCGCCGAGGCGACGGGCACGCCCGTCGAGCTCGCCGAGGCCGATGTCTACTCCGCCGTCGACGTGCTCGGCGCGGGGCGCTTCGACCTCGTGTACACCGGCATCGGCGCGCTGTGCTGGCTGCCCAACATCCGTCGATGGGCCGAGGTCGTCGCCGGGTTGCTCCGTCCCGGCGGGCGCCTGTTCCTGCGCGAAGGCCACCCGATGCTGTTCGCCATCGACGAGTCCCACGCCGATCGGGTGGTCGTCGAGTACCCCTACTTCGAGCGTGTCGAGCCGCTGGTCCTGGACACTGCGGGCACCTACGTCGAGACCGACACGACGTTCAGCGCCAACCTCACCCACGAGTGGAACCACGGCCTCGGGCAGCTCGTGACCGCCCTGCTCGACGCAGGCATGTCGATCACCGGGCTCGTCGAGCACGACAGTGTGCCGTGGGAGGCTCTCCCCGGCAAGATGAGCCGCGACGAGCACGGCGAATGGCGGCTGGCCGATCGTCCTTGGCGGCTGGCTGCCAGCTACACCTTGCAAGCCGTCCGAGGCTGATCGGCCGACCTCGGCGGGGTGCGGGCCTCGCCCGGGGTGTCAGGCGACACCGAGCGGATCAGCTCTCGCGAGCTGTGCCATGCAGTTCGTTCGTCAGCCGATGCTGCTGCGTCAGGAGCAAGGCACCTGAGCTGGGACGACATCTGGTCGTCTCCCTGTTGTCATCAACAATTGGGTTGCGAGCTGCGCACAACTTACCTACAGTTCTCACGCAGGGAGCGACTGTAACGCGGTCACCGCCTCCACGAGCACCAGCTCCGAGCGCAGCACAAGCGATCGTCCGAGCGAGACCGAATCAGTTCGGCGGTCCCGATCTGGAGAAGAAGGGGGTTGCCATGTCCCGACGCTGGCCACGCGTCCTTGCCGGCGCAGCGGTCATCGCATCGGTGGTCGGCTGGGCGGGAGTTGCGGCCGCCGACCCGCCCCCGAGCCTCAGCCTCACGCTCAACGCCTACGGGAGCGGGGCGGGTCTCTACACCCAGAACGGCCCGATCGAGGCCACGGCGACGCTGAGCTCACCTCTGACGTCGACCGCTCCGGCCGGCTACATCGCCTACTTCTTCTACCCGGACGACCCGAGCCCGAATTGCGGCGCCTCGCCCCTCTACCAAGAGGGCGTCACGCTGCCCAACGGGCAGACCCAGCAGACCGAGGACCTGACCGGCATCTCCGGTGGGGTCATCCCGGTCGGCAACTACTGGCTCAATGCGGCAGCCTGGGACCGCAGCGGACTCGGTGGGTTCGTGGCCACGAGCAACTGCCTCTACATCGAGGTGCGGCAGCAGAACCTCACCCTGTCGCTCACCGCCTCGAGCTACGTGACGGGGAGCCCGATCACGGCGACGGCGACCGATCTCGACCCCACTCCCCCGGGGACGGGGAGCTACTTCGCTTACCAGGTGTTCCACGGTTCGGGATGCTCGGGGTCCCAGCTCCCTATCTTCGGGACCGCCCCCAGTTGGCCCTCCGACACGACGGATCTCAACATCGTCGTCAACGGCGTGCCCGGCAGCTACTCCGCCAACTCGTTCTTCTTCAACACGACGTACCATCAGCCGCTCTACTTGCCGGGCGACTTCCAGTACGGCTCCAACTGCGTCAACTTCACGGTGACGCCAATGGCGGTGGTGCCCGAGGCGCCGATCGGAGCGTTGCTGCCGGTCTTTGCGCTCGTCCTGTTCGCCGGCGGAGTCGTCGTCGTGCGCCGCAGGACGAAGGTGGCTGCCTGACCCGTCACGCCCGCCAGGTCCTAACACTGATTGCGGAGCCGGCCGGCGAGCTGCCAGCCGGCTCCGGCGCGTCCGGGGTCGCGCCCTGACTGACGGGGCCGACGAGACGACTGGGCGGGGCCCGACCAGCCCGCCGAGGTGGCTACAGCTTGGGCAGGATGGCCGTGGCGAGTCGTTCCTCGTCCTTGAGAGAAGGCGGGGCGTCGAGCGGGGCGACGGCCACACGGAGGTAGTAGTCGCCCTTCAGCACGCTCAATGAGGCGTAACCGTCGTAGAACGCCTGGTCGCCGTAGCCGCTCTCCGGCTGGGCATGGACCTTGGACTTGTAGTCCTTGTACCACTTCGCCGCGTTGGCGCCCTTGACCACGGCCACCCGCACGGTGTCCGGCTGGGCGACGTTCGGATCTCTCTGCTTGGGCGCCGAGGGACCGTAGAAGACGCACGCCAGGCCGCCTTCCACGGTGGCGTGGCCGAGAACCCCGGCCGACACGCTCTGCCCGATGGCGGCGGCTGCCTCGGCCCGAGTGACGACCGAGCACGAGTTGAAGTTGGCATTGGAGGTGGTGGATGCGGCGGCGAGCTGCGCGGCCGAGGAAGCCAGGCCGGCAACCGCGATCGTCGTCACCGCGACCTTGGCGAGGCCCGAACGGCTTTTCATGCTGGCTCCTTGACACGACCGAAGGACTTGACACGACCGAAGGAAGAGTGTCAGTCGTGAGCGAGCGTACTTGGCCGGTTGCCCGACGAGGTGTTTCGCGAGGAAGGACAACGAGGGAGCAGCGGAGCATCGCGTGGACGAGTGGACGATCACTGATCGACCGATGGGTTTTCGGGCCGGTGGCAGTCACTACTGACACGAGAGCACCGACCGAGCGTGCCCGACGATGGCCCGAGGAGGATGCCCCGTGTACCCGCTCAGCTTCACGATGCAGCAGCTGCTCTGCGAAGACCGCCTGCTCGACCTGCACGACCGGGGTTGCGCCAGGGCGCGTCGCGAGCGTTCGCGGACTCCGACGATCGTCGCCGCCGTCGCTGCGCTGTCGCGAGTCGGGGAGGCCGTGATCAGTCCCGCTCGTGAGCCAGCTGCCGCGTAGCTCCGATCGCTCCGCCGACTGCACCCACGAGTCCCTCAGCGGCGACAGCAGCCCTCTCGCCGTCGTCGACGCGGGCGGTGACAACCCAGCGAGGATGCGCGGGGTCGACGACGGATCCGGGTCGTCTCCGCATCCTCCTCGACGGCGCGGTGCTGCTCGGACGCCTCCGGCGATCGACCCTTGTCGGCCTCACAGATTGGCGCGACCATGGCCTTGCCCGGCGATGCGTGGACCGAGCACATCCCCACTCGGCCCGGCCGTCGCGCCTCCATCGGGCCGCACCCGGCAACAGTGCGGTCCCCCGAGCTCTCCGAATCGAGGCGATCAATGCCAGATGGGCAGACCACCACCCTTGCCGTGCTCGGCCTGGGCACGATGGGCCGGGGAATGGCGGGATCGGCACTGCGGGCAGGCATCCCGACCGTCGTGTGGGACCGGGAACCGCAAGCCGTCGGCCCCCTCGCCGAGCTCGGGGCCGTTGTCGCACCGAGCGCCGCCGAAGCCGTCAAGGACGTCGGCGTCGCCATCACCATGGTGACCGACGGTGCGGCAGTTCGCTCCATCGCCGAGGACCTCGGCATGCTCGACGCCTTCCGCCCCGGTGCAGTGTGGGCGCAGATGAGCACGATCGGCGTCGAGGCGACCGAGGAGCTGGCCTCGCTCGTCGCCGAACGGCGCGCGGACGTCTGGTTCCTCGACGCGCCGGTGTCGGGCAGCAAGGTCCCCGCCGAGCAGGGTCGGCTCACCATCTTCGCTTCCGGTCCCGAGGACGCACGTCCCACGGTCGAGCCGGTCTTCGCAGCGATCGGCGAACGAACCGTGTGGCTCGGGCCGGTGGGGACCGGCTCGCGGATGAAGCTCGTGAACAACACGCTGCTCGCCTTCAGCGCCGAGGGTGTGGCCAACTCGATCGCCCTGGCGCATCAGCTCGGGTTGGACGCCGGCCGAGTCCTCGACGCGTTCGAGGGCGGCCCGCTCTTGTCCCCGTGGGAGGCGGGCAAGCTCCGGCGCATCGAGGCCGACGACTACTCGCCCGAATTCCCGCTCACGCTGGCGCTGAAGGACGTGCACCTTGCGCTCGAGCAGGGGGGTCCCGAGCATTTCACCGTCCTGGCAGCCCTGGCGCGCGAGTGGGAGCGGATCGTCGAGCAGGGCTCGGGCGGCGAGGACGTCACGTTCGTCGCCCGAGCTCTGGAGAGCTGAGCTCGGCCCGTCGGGACCTCGCTGCTCCGGGCAACGATGGCCTCGCCGGCCGAGCTGCGCTCCGGTGGCCGGGCGCGGCGGTAGGCGCGACGGGACGACGCGGCGGTAGTTTCCCGCGCATGGACGACCGGGCGGACGAACCGAGCGTCGCCGTGCTGCTCGAGGCGCTGCCCGAGCTGCGGGCGACTTATGCAGCCCTCACCGAGGTCGACGAGGACCCGAGCCCGCAGCTCGTCTTCAACGAGCTCGCCGACCAGGCGGCAGACCTGTTGCGCTCGGGCGCCGACGAGGACCGCCTCGAGGCGATCTTCGCCGCGGTCGAGCGTGTCGTCACCACGCCCGGCGTCGACGCCGTCGAGTCCGTCGCCTTCGGCTTCCTCGACGCGCTGCCGATGGAGCTGCAGCAGCGGGCCACCGCCTACGTCGGCCCAGCTACCGAGGAGCTGTGGCGGCGCCTCGACGAGGGCGTGCTCGACTCCGACGACGAGCTACGCGACCTCGAGGGGGACGACCTCCTCGACGACGCGTCGTGGGAGGACGACGAGTGGGACGACGACGATGTCTGGGAGGACGAGAGCGAGATCGAAGGTGAACCGGCCGGGGGCGCCGAGAGCGGCAACGCGCCGAACCCGGGCGAGCCGAACCCGGGCACGCCGAACGCGGACGACCCGAGTGTCGGCGCCCCGAACAACGGTGCCCGACGCGGGGGCACGGAGGGCAGCGGCGCATAGCGCCCGGCGCTCAGTCCTCGCGGCGCAGCTCCACGACGGGGATGACCCGCGTGGTCTTCTCCTGGTACTCGGCGAAGCCCGGGTAGCGGCTCGCCTGCTCGGCGTAGACACGGTCGCGCTCGTCCCCTTCGACGGGCACGGCGCGGGCCGGGTAGGTCTCGCCGAGCAGCTCGACGGTCACCTCCGGGTGCGCCAGCAGGTTGTGGTACCAGTCCGGGTTGGAGTCGGCGCCCGCCTTGGAGGCAAAGACGTAGCGCTTGCCGTCGAGGTCGAGGTACATCACCGGGTTCGTGCGCTCGGCGCCGCTGCGCGCCCCGGTGGTCCCGAGCAACAACAGCGGCGCGCCTTCGAACTGGCCGCCGACGCGGCCGCCGTTGGCGCGGAACTCCTCGATGACCGTCGCGTTGAAGTCGCTCATCCCCACTCCTCGCCCGTGCCTGCGGCGTCCGGTCCGAGGACGCCTGCGGGCACTGTACGGCCACCTGCGGCCGACGCCGGCACGGCGGCGGCGTGCTCGGGCGGCGTGCCGGCGAGGACGCCTGCCGAGGCGATCGCGGCGACGAGGGCCGCGACCTGCAGCACGCCGAGCGGCCCCGCCGGCAGTCGCTCGCCGAACACCGCGAGCGCAGCGGCGACCGGCAGGGCGTTGGTGAGCACCGTCGCCACCCCGGCCGTGCCGAGGGCGCTGCCGCGCTGGAAGGAGAGCTGCAACAGGGCGAAGGCGAGCAGCGTCATCGCAACGAGCAGCACGACGAACACCCACCCGTCGCGATCGACCGCCGCCTTGGTGGCGACGTCACCGGCCGCGTAGCACGCGCCGGCGAAGGCGCCGAGCGCCGAGCCGCCGCTGGAGCGGCGCGCCGCGACGAGCGCCACCAGACCGCCGAGGGCGAGGACGACGGCCATCGTCACGAGGATCTCGCCGGGCGCCTGGCGCTGGGCGGCGCTTCGCTCGGCGCCGGCCGTTGCGGCGATGAGCACGAGCGCCACGAGCGACGCTCCCACCGCCAGGCGCTCGGCCGGGCGCAACACCACCCCGCCGAAGCGCCACACGAGCAGCGCGAGCACGCCGACGCCTGCCGCGGCGACACCCTGCACCAGGCTGAGCGGCGCGAACCACAGCGCGGCGATGTAGCTGCCCCAGCCGACCCAGCCCGCCACGTACCCCGTGAGCCAGAGCGGATTCCGCAGGAGCTGCCACAAGCTGGCGAGCGGCCGAGCGAGGCGCAACGTCGCCGCGGCGCTCACGGCCTGGTGCTCGACGTAGAGCCCGAGGTTGACGAGGACGGCCGAGACGAGCGCGAGGAACAGCCCGAGCCAGATCATCGCTCGGCGGGCGCGCCGGGCGGCGGCGCGATGCCGGCGACCACCACCACGGGCTGGACGTCACCGTCGCGCACCGCGGTGCGGGCCAGCCGCGCAGCCGCTCAGCGAAGGGGAGGTACCCCTCGGCGGCCATCGCCGCGACGACGACGCGGGGCAGGTCGGTCCAGCGCTCGACGACCACGTAGCGCGGCCGGAACTCGGGGCAGAACTGCCGGTTGAACAGCTGCAGGTTGTCCAGCTGCAGCGAGAGGGCGGCTTTCACGCCCGCAGCGGCCCGCCGTTGCGTGCGCTTCCAGGCCGAGCGCGTCGCCTGGGCGTCGAACAGCCCGGCGAGCGGCGAGAAGTTGAGCGACACGCTCGTCATCCCGTGCAGCGCGCACCACTCCACCGAGCGCACGATCAACCACGACGTGAACCCGTTGGGCAGCCCGCCGAGGCGTGGCATCGACGAGAGCGACATCGTCCCGCTCGACCGGCAGGCAACGAGGTGCAAGAACCCGCAGAGACGCCCGTCAGGCCCGGTCCCGAGCACGAAGCAGGCGTCGTCCCGGTCGAGGCGGAACAGGTCGTCGAGCTCCATCGTAAAGCCCGTGCGACGGCGCCCGGCGATGAAGCATCGCTCGACGGCGAGCATCTCCCGTCGCAGTGCGGGCGCGACCTCGCCGGCGTGCAGCACCCTCGACTGGTAGCCGAGGCGCTCGACGCGGTTGACCGCCTGGCGCACCGCCTTCATCGGTCCCCCGCCGAGCGAGAACTGGCCGACGTCGATGAAGGCCTCGTCGCCGTGGTAGATGCCGGCCAGCCCGAGCGACTCGTACAGCGGCAGGTCGTCGACCGACACGCCGAGAACGCCGAGGATCCATCCCCGGTGGTGCGCCCAGTCGCGAAAGGCGGCGATCGCCGCCTGGCGAGCCTCCGCAGCGCCGACCGGGGACCCCGAGGCGAGCGCCACCCCGCGCACGACGCGATAGGCGATCACCGCTTCGGCCGCGGCCGGCGCGCCCGGTGGCGAGAAGAACAACGACTTGTCGGCGCGCAGGGCGAAGGGCGCGAGCGAGTCGCGCCCGTTCGCGCGCACCAGGCGCAGAGCCTGGCGGGCCTCGTGCGGACCCCGTGAGAAGCGCGGTCGCCACGGTGCCACCCAGGGCACGACGGCCCACAGCACGCCGAGCGCCAGGCAGGCCGAGATCGACCACGGGAACCAGATGGCGAAGTAGCGCTCGCGGTGGGTCCCGACACGCTGACCGCCGAGGGCGCGAAGCGCCAGCAGCGCGGCGCGCTCGAGGCCCGGCGACCCGCCCCCCGCCACCTGGTTGACGAACATGCCGACGACCGCGACGGCGGCGGTGAGCAGCACCACGGCGACGACCCGGAGGGCGACCGACGATGCCGAGGAGGGGTCTCGTTGCGCCTCGTAACGCGACCTGCGGGCGACGAGGACCACGGCGACGCCGACCATCAGCACCGCCGGCAGCAGGCGCGTCGGGAAGAGCGCCAGGTGGGCCAGCGACGACAGCCCGAGGGCGAAGACCGAGATCCGCCACGCGGCGAGGCTTCGCCGCGCCAGGCCGCGCGAGCTGACGAGCAGGAGCAGCCCGATCGGCAGATCGACCGCCCGCCCGAGCGGGAGCAGCACGCTCGGCGCCACGGAGGTGAGCAGGCTCGGCCGCGCCGGCGTGAACGCAGCGACGACGTCGATCACGCCGGCGAGCGCCACCCCGACCGCGGCGAGGGTGGTGAGCGAGGGCCCGGTACGGTGCGGCCGGGCGAGCAGCGCCCCGCCCAGCGCGACGATCGAGGCGACGAGGTAGGTCACCGGCGCCGAGGCCGCCTGGCGCATCGCCTCGGAGAGCGCGGTCTGGCGCACGACGTAGTAGCTGGCGGCGACGTGCACGTAGGTCCACGCGCCGGCGGACAGACCCAGCACGCTCGCCGCGACGAGGCGGCCCACTCCGGTCGTGCGGGCGACGAGCCCACACAGCACGGCTGCGCCGGCGATGGCGAGCAGGAGGGCGGCGACGGGAACCTCGTCGTGGCTGGCGAGCTCGTCGAGCGGCAGCGCCGCCATCTTCGGGCCCGGCCAACCGGCGACGTCGATACGGATCCAGTACAGCCAGCCGAAGGCGGCGGTGACGAACACGACCGCGGCCGCGGGCAGCACGGCCACCCGGGCGACCCCGAACGCGACCGCCGCCACCCGGTTGCGCGGTCGCCACACCCGGCGCGGTGCGCCACGCAACCCGAGCCCCGCCGTGGTCACGCCGTCCCCCTGGCGACGGCGCGCCGCGCCGGCCGCGGTGCTGCCGGCCGTGCCAGGGCGGCAGCGCGGCGGAGCGCCGCCGGCCCGGGCACAGTGGCAGCCGGAGCGGCTCCGGGCGCGCCAGGCGGCGCCGCGGCAGTGGCACGCGGCGTGTGGCGGGTCGCGGTCCCGGCCGGCCTGGGCTCGCCGGGCAGGGGGCCGCCGGCGAAGTAGCGCCCGGCGACGATCAGCGACTGCGACATGAGGGAACGCCACAGCTTCCAGTTGTGACCGCCCGGCCGGGCGAAGAAGTGGTGCGGCAGGCCGAGCAGCGCCAGCTCCTCGTCGAAGCGAACGTTCTGGCCGAGGTCCTCGTCGCTGCGACCGCAGTAGAACCAGAGGTAGGTGTGGTCGCGCAGCATCGCCGCCCGCTCGGTCAGGACCTTCTCGGCCGGACTGTTGGCGGCGACGAGCGCGGCGTGGCCGGCGAAGTAGCGCGTGGCCGTCGAGGCGTGGGTGTACCCCGACCAGCTCTCGATCAGGCCGAACTCCCCGAGGTGCTGCAGGCCGATGTTGAGCGCCCCATAGCCGCCTTCGGACAGCCCGGCGATGGCCCGGTCGGCGGGACGGTCGAGGACTCGGAAGCGAGCGTCGACCGTGCCGACGACGTCGGTGGCGACGTAGTCCATCCAGGCCTGGTCACGCCCGGCGCCGTTCACCCACTCGGTGTCGTCGAGCAGGCTGGGCGCGCCTTGCGGCATGACCAGGACCACCGGCGGCATCTGGCGGCGGGCGACGAGGAGGGCCTCGGCGATCTGCGCGTCGCCGACGTCGACGAACTGCTGCGGGCTGCCGGGCACGCCGTGCAGCAGGTACATCGCCGGGTAGCGCCGGTGCGGGTGGGCGAAGTAGCCCGGCGGCAGGTAGACGAGCGCCGGCAGCGTCTGCCCGACGGCGGGGCTGTCGACCTCGATCGTCTCGAGCGTCCCCGGCAGCACGACTCGGGTCGTGCCGCCCGTCTTCTGCGCGAGCGGCAGGCTCGGCGCGGGGAAGCCACGGTAGAGCCAGAACGTCCAGATGTAGCGGTACGCCCCGTACAGGCCGATGCCGGTCACCGCGACGACGATGACGGCGACGAGCGCGACCGAGCGGTTGGCCCGCCGGCGGTGGCGCGGCGCTGGCACGGCGCGTGCGCGCTCGACAGCCCGCCGGACCGTCGGTGCGGGCGCTGCCACGGGGGCAGTCCTACCACCGCGCGGCGACCGATAACCGGCACCCACACGCGCCCACCGGGTCGTGCCCGTCAGGTCGCGGGCGAGGCGCTCTCTCGCGAGGCGAGGCGGTACAGCGCCCGGGTGTTGCGCTCGAAACGGGCGGCGTAGGAGACCGAGGGGGTAAACCCGCCTTGCTCGTAGCCGCCGATCACGCCGACGACCGTGCCCGTGTGGTTCGCGCCCGCCGCCCCGACGACGAAGGGGCTGCCGCTCGTGCCGTTCGTGTAGCCGCCGCAGTCGAACTCGAACTGGGTCGGGCTGAAGAGCTTCAGCCGGCTGGCGCAGTCGACGGGCGAGTCGAGGCCGTCCGGGTAGCCGACGACCTCGAGCAGCGGACCGGGCGATCCCGGTTCCACGCCGATCCCGAGCCGGTTGGCGCCCGTCACCTGCTGCAGCGGCGCCGAGCTGGACGCCTGCTTCACCGCAACGAAGGCGAAGTCGTCGTCCGGGTCGGCGGCGCTCTGCCACGCCTTGTCGAAGAAGAACGTCGTGGCGTACCACAGCCCGTACGGCTCGATCCCGTCGTGGTAGCCGGGGATGAACACGACCTGGTTCGGCTGGTAGCCGGCCAGGCAATGCGCCGCGGTCACCACGAGGTCCTGCGCGGCGCTCTGGACGACGCTCGCGGTGCAGAAGTGGCTGCCGAGGGCGCCGCTCGCCGAGACGCTGAACAGCGCGCCCACGCTCGGGACACCGCCCGTCGGCGTGGCCTGCTCCGCCGTCGTCGCCGAGGACGCCCCGGGGAGCGCGAACGCCGCTCCGGCGACGGTACCGACCAGGCTGACCAGCAGAGCGAGACGGACCAGCGGGCGCGTGGTTATGGCGGCGAGCCTGTTGGGCAACAGCCGCGGTAGCGGCGGCCCCGGTCGTCGACGCTTCATCGCGCCCGAGCATGCTCGCGCAACTTGTGCGCCGGGTGTGAGGGCGATGACCAAATTGCCACGGAATCGCCGCGGTCTGCGCCACAAGTTGCAGCTGTCCGATGGCTCGTCCGTGCCAGCAGCGCGCCCGCAGCTGACACGGTTGCGTCGTCGCCTCGCCAGCCTGTGCGCGAAGCCGTGCGCCGAGACCGTGCGCGAAGCCCCCGCCCGTCTCTCGGATGTCGCGCGTGTCCGATCAGCCGCGCAGCACGGCGCCGAGCTCGGACTCGGCGGCAGCGATGCAGCGGGCGCGCAGCTCGCCCACCTCGGCGTCGGTGAGGGTGTGGTCAGGCGCGCTGAAGCGCAGCCGGTAGGCAAGGCTGCGCGACCGCTCGGGCAAGCCAGGTCCGCGGTACACGTCGACCAGGCGCACCCACTCGCACCACTCCCCGGCCGCGTCGGCGAGCACCTCCTCGAGGTCGCCCGCCGGGACGTCGTCGGAGAGGCTGAAGGCGAGGTCGATGTCGCTCGAGGGCTGGCGGCTCAGCCGCGGCGCCGCGGAGCGGCCGCCGCGGCAGGGCGAGGAGCGCGTCGAGGTCGAGCAGCAGCCAGCCCACGCGCCGGTCGGCCAGTCCGAACCCATCGAGCACCTGAGGATCGACCTCGCCCACCACGCCGGCGGGAGCCGAGGTCGAGAGCGGCGCGCGCGCCTCGATCACCGCGGAGCGGCTCGGGTGGACGCCCGCCGTCAGCGGGTCGCCCGCGGGAGCCGGCTGCCCGAGACGGAGCGAGCGCCGGGCGAGCCCGAGGCCCTCGGCAAGGAACCACCAGCCGTTGACGGCGCTGCGGGCGTCGTCCAGCTCGTCGGCGAAGGCCACGGCGAGGTGCTCGCGCTCGACCGGCCGCTCGCCGTCGAGCACGAACACCCGGCCGACCTCGAAGAGGCGCAGCGAGACGCTGCGCCGGCCGACGTTGTAGCGCAGCGCCGACAGCAGCCCGGGCAGGAGGTGGGCGCGCAGCACCGACTCCTCACGGGCCATGGGGTTGGCCACCCGCACGGACAGCGCCTCGTCGATCACCCGGTGCTGCTCGACGGGGTCGACGAGCGAGGTCGTCCACGCCTCGTGCGCGCCGAGCGCGCATACGAGGCGCCGCACCTGGCGCCGCTCCGCTTGCTTGGAGGTGAGACGCCCAACCTCGGGGGAGCGCCGTTCGGTGGGCACGATGTGCGAGTAGCCGTAGTGGCGCGCCACCTCCTCGATCACGTCGACCTCGCGCGCGACGTCGGGGCGGAAGCTCGGGACGGTCACGGCGAGGACGTCGGCATCCGACGGCCGGTCCGGCGGGGCGGGCTCGACCTCGAACCCGATCGGCTCGAGAAGCCCGGTGATCGCCGCGGCGTCGAGTGACGTCGCGAGCAACGCGTTCACCCGGGCGGTACGCACGCTGAGCCGCGTCGGCGTGTAGGGCCGTGCCACGTCGTCGAGCAGGCCAGGGGCGACCGTCGGCGGCGGCGCACCGGCCTGGCGCGCGCCGCGGCGACGACCAGCTCGCACACCCGCGCCGAGGCGCGGGCCACGCCGAGGGGGTCCACGCCGCGCCAGAAGCGCACCGAGGCGTCGGTGCGCAACCCGTGCCGCTGCGCGGCGCGACCAACGGCGAGCGGGTCGAACAGCGCTGCCTCGAGCAGCACGCGCGCGTCGTGTGCGGCCCGATCTCGCTCTCCGAACCGCCCATGACGCCACCGAGCCCCACCGGGCGGTCGCTCGCATCGGCGATCACGCATTCGGCGACGTCCTCACGCCGACCCAGCTGGTCCTGGCTCACGCCGAGCACGTGGCGTGCGCCGTCGAGGGTGACGAGCTCCTCCCCCGGCGCGCGGCCCGGGCGACGAGCCCGTGCCCACCGAGACGGTCGAGGTCGTAGGGGTGGGTCGGCTGGCCGAGCTCGAGCATGGCGTAGTTGGAGGCGTCGACCACCGAGTTGATCGGCCGCATGCCGGCGAGGCGAAGCCGCCGCGCCACCACGCCGACCGAGGGCAGCACGCGCGACACCGATCAGCACCGCGCGCCGTCAGCCGGTAGCACAGCTCCGGCGCGGCGATCTTGACCGCGGCGAGCTCGGCGGCCGGTGGGCCGGACTCCTCGATCACCGGCACAGGCAGGTTCAGCGGGAGCCCGAGCTTGCCGCCGAGGTCGCGCGCCACGCCGGCGATGCACAGGCAGTCCGGGCGGTTGGCCTCGATGGCCAGGTCGAACACGGCGTCGGGATGCAGCGACAGGACGTCGTTGAGCGGCGCGCCGAGGGTCAGCCCCGGTGGCAGCGGCGCGTCCGGCCCCCCGGTGGAGGCGAGCACGAGCAGGCCCCCGCCGTCGTCGCCGGCGCCGAGCTCGACCGGGGAGCAGAGCATGCCGTTGGACACCACGTTGCGCATCGGGCGGCGCTCGATCACCCTGCCGTCGGGCAGGCGGGTGCCGGTCGTCGCCAGCGGGACGACGTCGCCGATCTCGAAGTTCCACGCACCGCAGGCCACCTCGAGCGGCTTCCCGTCACCGGCGTCGACGAGGGTGAGGCGGACGCGATCGAGCCCCTCGATCGGGCGAATCTCGAGCACCCGCGACAGCACGACACCCTCCGGCCCGCCCGCCACCTGCTCGACGCCCTCGACGACCAGGCCGAGATCGTTGAGCACCTGCTCGAGGGCGCGCAGCGCGGCCGCGTCGGTGGGATCGGTGCCGAGTGGGACGAGCTCGGAGAGCCAGCTGAGCGGGACGAGCATCCGGCCCTGCTCAGACGCCGGCGAGGAAGCGCACGTCGTTCTCGACGAAGGACCGCAGGTCCTCCACGCCGTGGCGCATCAGGGCAAGGCGGTCGATACCGAACCCGAAGGCGAAGCCGGTCCACTCCTCGGGGTCGACTCCGGTCGCCTCGAGCACCGCCGGGTGCACCATGCCGCAGCCGCCGAGCTCGAGCCAGCCGGTCTGGCGGCAGGTCCGGCAGCCGCCGCCCCCGCAGATCGTGCAGGTGATCTCGAACTCGGCCGACGGCTCGGTGAAGGGGAAGTACGCCGGGCGCAGCCGCGTCCCCGTCGAGGCGCCGAAGATCGCCTTGACGAAGGTCTCGATCGTCCCGGCAAGGTCGCCGAAGGTGACCCCGTGATCGACGACGAGTCCTTCGATCTGGTGGAAGACCGGCAGATGGCTGGCGTCCGCCGTGTCGCGCCGGTAGGTTCTCCCGGGCGAGACGGCATAGATCGGCAACCGGCCGGACTCGAGCAAGTGGATCTGCACCGGCGAGGTGTGGGTGCGCAGCAGCAACGTCTCGTAGTCGCCGAGCGCGAGGTAGAAGCTGTCTTGCATGCTGCGTGCAGGATGGTCGCGCGGGACGTTGAGGGCGGTGAAGTTGTACCAGTCGGACTCGACCTCGTCGCCCTCGGCGATCTCGTAGCCCATGCCGACGAAGACGTCCTCGAGCTCCTCGCGCACCGGCGTCACGACGTGCAGGTGGCCGGGCAACGGGCCGGGCAGCACCTCGGTCACGTCCATGCGGTCGGCCCGGAGGCGAGCCTCGCGCCCCGCCTCGCGCAGCTTGGCGCGCTGATCCTCGACGGCCAGCTCGATCTCCGATCGCGCTTGGTTGATCGCCTCGCCGAGCGCTGGCCGGTCCTGCGGGGGCACCTTGGCGAGCGCCCGCTTGAACGCCGAGATCGCCGACTGCCGCCCGAGGAGCAGCGTTGGCGAGCTCCTCGAGCTCCTCGAGGCCGCCGCATCCCGCCAGTCGCGCCGCAGCGGACGGCGACGAGCTCCTCGAGCTCGTCGCGCGTCGGCGGAACGGACTGGTCGTTCGACATTCCGGTCATCGTAGAGCGGCGCTGCCGTGCTGGCGCATGGGCGGCTCCCGCAACGGCGGCGTCAGCAGCAGGCGGCGTCAGCAGCAGGAGTGGGCCGCGGCCCGGCGGCGCCGGTCGATCTCGAAGCACAGCACCGTGGCGCTCATCGCCACGTTGAGCGACTCGGCCCGCCCCGCCATCGGGATGGTGACGGCGCCGTCGAGCAGCGACGCCGTCGCGTCGTCGAGGCCGCGCGCCTCGTTGCCGAAGACGAGCGCGACGTTGCCCGACAGATCGGCCTCGACGTAGTCGAGCCCGCCACGGGCGAGCGTGCCGAGGCGCCGGTATCCCTCCTCACCGAGGCGGGCGAGCAGGTCGGCGGCATCGCCGGCGAGCACGAGGGGTACGTGGAACAGCGAACCCGCGCTGGCCCGCACCGTCTTCGGACTGTACGGGTCGGCACTGCCCGCGCAGCACACCACCGCCCCGGCACCCGCCGCATCGGCGACCCGCACGAGCGCCCCGAGGTTGCCCGGGTCGCGCACGTCGACGCAGACGAGCAGCGGGCTGCGCCCGAGCACGTTCTCGAGCGGGACGTCGACGAAGCCGGCGACCGCGCAGACGGGTTGCGGCGTGGTGGCGTCGGCGACGCGCTCCATCACGCCCGCACGCAGCGCGAGGACGCGCACCCCGGAGCGTTGGGCCTGCTCGACGAGGGCCGCCGCCGCAGGATGCGACCCGACGTCGGGCGCGACGTAGACCGCCTCCACGGGAGCGCTGGCCTGAAGCGCCGCCTCGAGGACCTTGACACCCTCGACGACGAAGCTGCGCTCGGCGTGGCGCACGCTGTGGCGCTGCAGCAGTCGCCGCAGGCGCTGGACCCGCTGGTGGCGCGGTCCGAGCGCGACGTCGCTCAGGAGGCGGTCTCCCCCACCGCCACGCTCTCGGCTGACTCGTCGGCCTCGGCCTCGTCGTCCGCGGCAGCGGCCGCTGCCACCGGCTCGAGTCGCGTCTCCCGGCGATCCGCGGCGTCGTCGGCCTCGCCGAGCGCCTGGCGCGCCACACTGACGAGCGTCCCGAAGGCCGCTGCGTCGCGCACGGCGAGGTCGGCGAGGATCTTGCGGTCGACCTCGACGCCCGCCTGGTGCAGCCCGGCGATGAACCGGCTGTAGGACATCCCCTCGATGCGCGCCGGCGGCGTTGATGCGCTGGATCCACAGGGCACGGAAGTCGCCCTTGCGCGCCCGGCGGTCGCGGTAGGCGTAAGCCAGGGAGTGCATGACCTGCTCGTTCGCGGCGCGGTACGAGCGGGACTTGTTGCCGTAGTAGCCCTTGGCGCGCTCGAGGACGACCTTGCGGTGCTTCTTGCCGTGGACGCGCGCTTCACCCTGGCCATTGGGGTGCTCCTTTCAGCTGGTGCGGGGGGTTTGGTGCCACGCAGGTCGTGACACCTGCGGCGGGTCGCACGCGCGCCCACCGCGCCCGGTGGCGGCCCTGTGGCGCCCTGCCGGTCATGTGCTCTGTCTGGTCTGCTCGGGGTCGGCGGCGCCGAGACCGCGTGCTCGCTCCGCTCCCGGCGTGACGGCGCTCGCCGCCGGACCGTTGCCTCGGCGGCGGCGCGGACGCTCAGATGCCGAGCAGGCGCCTCACCTCACGGCGGTCACCGCCGGACACCTCGACGGTGTGGCCGAGACGGCGGGTCCGCTTCGAGGGCTTCTTCTCGAGCAGGTGCGAGCGGTTGGCGTGGCGGCGCAGGATCTTGCCCGACCCCGTCACCTTGAAGCGCGCAGCCGCGCCCCGGTCGGTCTTCATCTTCGGCATCTCGCTCAGTGCTCCCCGTCCTTGTCGCCCACTCTGTCCCCGCTGCCCACCGGCGCACCGCCGGCCGCCATGCTGCTCGCTGCCATCCCACCCGACGGGACGCTGCCCGGCCCGCCCGGCCTCGCCGCCCCACCGCCGTTGCCGGCGCCCGCGCTCGGGCCGGAGGGCACCGGGCGGGCGGCCGGCGCTGACGATCCGACGACAGGCGCTGCCGGCGACCCCGCCGGCGCTGCTGCCGCCGGCGCCGGCGGCTGGGATTCGGGCGCCGCACCGTTGGCCGCGGCCTGGGCGTGGCGCGCAGCCTGCGACTGGCGGGCGCGCTTGTCCGGTGCCAGCACCATCACCATGTTCCGCCCGTCGAGGCGCGCCTCGCTCTCCACCCTCGCCGTGTCGCCGACGGTCTCGGCGATCCTGTCGAGGATGCGCTTGCCGAGCTCGGGGTGGAACACCTCGCGTCCGCGGAACATGATCGTGATCTTCACCTTGTGGCCGTCGCCAGGAACTTCGCCACCTGTCGGGTCTTGGTGTCGAAGTCGCCCTGCCCGATCTTCGGCCGGTACTTCATCTCCTTGATGCCGACGTTGCTCGCCTTGCGCCGTGACTCCTTGGCCCGCTGCGCCTCGTCGAATTTGAACTTGCCGTAGTCCATGATGCGGCACACGGGCGGATCGGCAAGGGGCGCTACCTCGACGAGGTCGAGGTCCATCGACCTGGCGATGGCAAGCGCCTCGGGCAGGAGCTTGATCCCGAGCTGATTGCCGTCGGGATCGACGAGACGAACTTCACGAGCGCGGATCCGGTCGTTCATCCGCGGCTCGTTGACGGTGGCGGTGGAGATGCGGCACCACTCCTCTCGGTGTGGGCCCGCCCGTCCCTCGGGCGAGGCCAAGGGACGCGAATCGCCGCAGCCGGACCGTACGGTCCGTCCGCACGAGACCTGGACGACGCAACCGGCCGAGCCGTCGCCGCCAGGTGGGAGTCGCAGCAGCGGCCCCGCTTCCCTGTTCAGTTGGTCCCCCTAGGATACCAGCGGTGAGCAGCCTCTGGACACCCGGCGGTGAGCACCGCGTCCCCCCACCCCCGGCGAACCGCCTGCCGGCCAGTCCACCGGCGGCGGCGGCGCCGCCCCGGCCACCGAGAGTGGTCGTACGCCCGGCGGAGGGGAGGGCGGGCCGGCGCCGACGCGGCCCCGTCGCGCCAGCGAGCCCGAGGACCGCGAGCTCGACGAGGAGATGCGCCAGCTGGCCGATCAGCTCCTTGCCACGCCCGCCGCAGACGTCGTCGCCAACCACTGCTACGGGATGTTCGAGCTCGCCGCACTGCATCTCGGGGCCCGGCCGCCGCAGCTCGCCGAGGCTCGCGTCGCCATCGACGCCCTCGCCGCCGTGGTCGAGGCGCTCGGAGACCGGCTCGGCGAGGCGGCCCCGACGCTGCGCGACGCCCTCGCGCAGATCCGGCTGGCCTACGTGCAGATCGCCACCGCGTCCGGCGGGTCCGACGCGGCACCGTCGTAGCCATCACGAGGGAGGTCCGAGGTGGAGTACCGGCGTCTGGGACGGACCGAGCACCGCTCGAGCGTTGCGATCCTCGGCTGCTGCGCCTTCGCCGACGGCGACGCCGACACGGCCGGCTCCGCGGTGCGCGACGCCGTCGCCCGCGGGGTGAACCACTTCGACGTCGCCCCCTCGTACGGGGACGCCGAGGTCGCGCTGGCGCCGGTGATGCCCGAGGTGCGCGACCGCATCTTCCTCGCCTGCAAGACGATGGAGCGCGGCGCCGAGGAAGCGCGCCGCGAGCTCGAGGCGTCGCTCAGCCGCCTGCGCGTCGAGGCCTTCGACCTGTACCAGCTGCACGCCGTCACCTCTGACGAGGAGCTCGACACCGCCCTCGCCCCCGGCGGGGCGATCGAGACGCTGCTCGCCGCCCGCGACGAAGGGCTGACGCGCTTCATCGGCATCACGGGCCACTTCCTCGATGCCCCGCGGGTGTTTCGCCGTGCGATCGGCGAGGCGCCCTTCGACACTGTGCTGCTGCCGGTCAACGGCGGCCACTTCACCGACCCTGACTATCGCCGCGCCGCCGAGGCGCTGTTCGAGCGCGCCGCCGAGCTCGACGTCGGGGTGATGGCGATCAAGGCCGTCGCCCGCCGGCCCTGGCAGTCCGAGGACGACCGCCCCTTCGGGACCTGGTACGAGCCCTTCGACGACGCCGGGGCGATCGACCGTTCCGTGTCCTTCACGCTCTCGCAGCCCGTAACCGGCTTCGCCACGCCCTGCGACAAGCGCCTCTTGCCCCTCGCCCTCGAGGCTGCCGAGCACTACGTGCCGATGAGCGCCGAGGAGCGCGAGGAGTACCTCGCCTCCCGCCCCGGAGCCCCGCTGCCGGCGATGGGCTGAGCCGCCGGCGCCCCGCCGGCGGGCGCCGGGGCCGGTCCGCGCGGGGCCGTCTCGGGCCGAGGGCTGCCGGCGGGCGCGGGCTCCTCAGCGCCGCGGGGCGATCCCCGACGCCTCGAGCCGGCCGCCGTGGCGCGCTGTGAGCACGAAGCTCACCTCGATGCCGACGTCGATACGGCGGGAGCCGTCAGCGATGGCCGTGCAGTGGAAGGCGACCGTCTCGGCCGGCTCGCGCCGCGTCTGCGCCGAGCGCCGTTCGAGCTGCGCCGTGTCCAGCGAGCCCGGTGCGACGGCGCCGGCGGCCGCGTCGAGCTGGATGGTTCCGAGACCGACTTCCTCCTCGAAGGAGGCGACCGTCCCGCCGAGGACAGGTGCGCCGAGGACAGGTGCGCGGACGACCGATGCGCAGAGGAAGGGTGCGCGGAGGACCGGTGCGCGGAGGACCGGTGCGCGCAGCGCGTCTGCGCCGCGCGGCGCGTGGATCGGTCCGCTCGGTCCGCCCGATGGTTCGTTCGACGGTCCGCTCAATGGACGATCTTGGAGAGCGGGAGCTCGAGGATGTCGGTCGCACCGCGGTCCTTGAGCTCGGGGATGAGGACGTTGATCGCCGATTTCGGCACGACCGTCTCGATGGCGTAGCCGCCGTTCGGGCCGAACAGCTTGGACACCGTCGGCGACTTCATCGACGGCAGCACCGCGATCACCGCTTCGAGGTCGCCCTCGCCGACGTTGAGCTTGACGAGCACCTTGCCCCGCGCCTCGAGCGCGCCCTGCAAGAGCGTCATCAGCTGCCCCATGGCGTGCGCCTTGTCCGGGTCGGCGAAGGCCTTCGGGTTGGCGATCAGCTCGGTGTACGACTCGAGCAGGGTGTCGACGATGCGAAGCCCCGCGGCCCGCAACGCCCGCCCGGTCTCGGTGAGCTCGACCACCGCGTCGGCGATCTCGGGGACCTTGGCCTCCGTCGCGCCGTAGGAGAGGCGGACGTCGGCGTGCACGCCGCGCTCGTCGAGGAAGCGCTGCGTCAGGCTCGGGTACTCCGTCGAGACACGGCACGCCGTCGGCGAGGTCTTCGGTGCGCTGCACCGGCGAGGCGTCGTCGACGGCGAGGACGATGCGGATCGGCCGGCCGGTCGCCTTGGAGTAGGCGAGCTGGCCGAGGCTCTGCACCGTCGCACCGGTCTCCTCGATCCAGTCCCGGCCGGTGATGCCGAGGTCGAAGGTCCCCTCGGCGACGTAGACGGGGATCTCCTGCGGGCGCAGGATGCGCACCTCGCCGACCCGGGGATCGTCGATGGTCGCCCGGTAGTCGACCTGCGAGCTTCGCTGCACGGCCAGATCGGCAGCGGTGAACAGGTCGATCGTCGCCTGCTCGAGCGAGCCCTTCGGCAGCACGAGCCGCAGCACGGCCCTCGATGGTAGGCGATCAGCCGGGCGGGCTCGACCCGGCGACCTCGGCCTGGGCCACGTCGCGCAGCTCCTCGACCGCCTTCCAGGGCTGCTCGTGGCCGAATACGGCGCTGCCGGCGACGAGCACCCGGGCTCCTGCCGCGGCGACGGTCGGGGCCGTGGCGAGGGCGATCCCGCCGTCGACCTCGATCGCCACGTCGAGACCGCGCTCGTCGATCGCGGCGCGCGCCTCGGCGATCTTCGGGACGACCTCGGACATGAACTCCTGGCCGCCGAAGCCGGGGAAGACCGTCATCACGAGCAACAGATCGATCTGTGCGAGGAAGGGCTCCGCCGCCGAGAAGGGCGTGTCCGGGTTGAGCGCGAGCCCGATCCCGAGGCCGAGCCGGCGCGCCTCTCGGATCAGCTCGGCGGTGCCCCCGATCTCGGCGTGCACCGTCACCGAGTTGGCACCGGCCTCGTGGAAGGCCTCCAGGTACTGGCCGGGGTTGGTCATCATCAGGTGGCAGTCGAAGAACGCCCCGCTGTGCCGGCGCAACGACGCGACCACCGGCGGCCCGATCGTCAGGTTGGGCACGAAATGGCCGTCCATCACGTCGACGTGCAACCAGTCGGTGGCGGTGGCGACCTCGCCCACGGCCTCGGCGAGGTTGCCGAAGTCGGCGGCGAGCAGGGACGGGGCGATCCGGACCTCGTCGCGCGACGGGCACATCGCCGCGACGCTAGTGCTCGGCGCCGCCGTCGCGGCCGGCCCCTGATGGCGTGCCGTCCGCGCCCGGGCGCTGACCCACGGCGAGGCGCTCGCCCGCGGCCGGGCGCGCCCCGCGCGCCCAGTCGGCGAAGAGCTGCGGCGCCCGGCCCTCCGGCTGCACCTCGACGAGCTCCAGCGCGTGCCCGTGCGGACCGCTCGAATCGCCCGTGACGACGAGCGGGCCGACGAGGCTGCCCGGGGGGAGGCCGACGACGTCAGCTCCGCGTGCCTCGCCGGAGCCGAGCTCGACGCAACGCGCCCGGTGCACGAGCAGCCGCTTGCCCCGGAACGTCGTCCAGGCGCGACCGACGCGCACGACGCGTTCGGACTCGATCGCCGGGCGGGACCAGTCGAGCTCGAGCTCCTCGGGGGCGAGCTTGGCGGCGTAGGTCGGTTCGCCGACCTGCGGCTGCGGCGCGCCCAGGCCGTCGGGCCAGCGCCCCAGGAGATCGAGCAGCATCTCCGTGCCGATCAGCCCGAGACGGGCGCGCAGCTCGGCCGCGGTCTCGTCCGGCCCGATCGCCGTCTCGCGACGGGCGTAGACCGGGCCGGTGTCGAGCCCCTCCTCGAGGGCCATCAGGCACACGCCGGTCACCTCGTCGCCGGCGAGGATCGCCCGCTCGACCGGTGCGGCCCCGCGCCAGCGCGGCAGCAGGGAGAAGTGGGTGTTGACCATTGGCACGCGCTCGAGCACGTCGGGCTTGATCAGCCGGCCGTAGGCGACGACGACGCCGAGGTCGGCGCCGGCCTCGACCACGTCGGCGACCCGCTCGCTCACCGGGACGCCGCGCTCGAGCGCGACGGCCTTGACGGGTGAGGGCTCGGGGGCGCGTTGCGGCCGCGCCGGCGGTCGGCGCGGGTGACGACGAGGGCGACGTCGTGGCCGGCGTCGAGCAGCGCAGCGAGGGTGCCGGCGGCTACCGGCGGCGTGCCGAGGAAGGCGAGGCGGGTCAGCTGAGCGCACGCTCGCGCAGCACTCGCATCGCCTGCTTGCGCTGGTCGGGGTCGAGGCGCTCGATCACGAGCACGCCGTTCAGGTGGTCGACCTCGTGCTGGAAGCAGCGCGCCAGGAGCTCGTCCGCCTCGATGTCGAGCTCCTCCCCGTCGAGCCCGACACCGACCAGACGCACCTGCTTGGGTCGCACGATCGGCCAGGACAGATCCGGCACCGAGAGGCAGCCTTCGGTGTACGACCACTCGCCGCTCGACTCGACGATGCGCGGGTTGCAGACCACACCCGGCCCATCGCCCACGTCATAGACGAAGAGCGACTTTTCCACCCCGATCTGGTTGGCGGCGAGCCCGACGCCGGGAGCCTCGTACATCGTCTCGATCATGTCCTCGACCAGCCGGGCCACCGCCCCGTCGACGTCGGTGATCTGCTGCGTCGCCTGACGTAGCACAGGGTCGCCGAAGACACGGATGGGAAGCGTGGCCACGCTTCCAGTGTATCGGCGCACCCCCGCTTGCAAGGGTGGGAAGCGGTCCTCAGTTGCCGTGAGAGCCCGACGCCGCCGCGTGCAGCACCACCGCCAGCGACAAGCCGACACCGCCGTCCAGCTTCACCACAAGCTGGGCGCCGAGGCGGTGGCCGGGTGCCGCCTTCAGGGCGTGGCGTTCGGCCTCGCTCAAGCGCAACAGCACCGTCTCGCGCTCGCCCGGCTGGGATGGCGGCGGCGGGATCGGTCGAGACGAAGACCTTGCCGACATCGTCCACCGCGGCGCAGGCGACGCCTTCGGCGTCGGAGTAGCTGACGCAGGCGTCGTTCTCTCCGCCGCCGCTGGGGGTGCCGCCCTGACCATCGAAGCCGATGTCGCCGACGTTGCCGTTGGCGGTGTCGACACGCTGGGGCGATCCCCAGGTGATCGGTGTCGACGATGCCCCGGCGGGTTGCACGAGGGTGGCCGTGCCGTACGCGACCCCGGCCGTGACGAGCACGACGACGGCCATGATGGCGAGGAGTCGAGCAGACGCCCGACGAGCCGAGGCCCCTGTGGCACCTGCATGCCACGACGGCCGAACCGTCCTCGCGTGCACCGCCGGAGCCCAGACAGGCGGCGAATGCGTGCGACGTGTTGCTGAGCGCGAGAGCTCGATCTCGACGGCAGCACCGGTGTCGAGATCCTCCAGCGCTCCGCCCGGCAGTGCTCGGTGGTCACCGGTCGTCGCCGCTGATCCGCACCTGAAACTGGACGAGCAGCTCCTCCCCAGCCACGGCGTCCACGGCTGGCGACGCGATCACCTGCCCTGCGAGCCGAAGTCGGCTCGGCGAGCCCGGGGAGCCCATCGGGCCGATGCTTGCCTCGTAGTCGCCGGGCGGAGGCAGGAGCAGCCCCGGAACCACCTCGGCGCGCCCGACGGCCGAGACCGTCGCACGAACCTGGTGCGGGCGCCCGAGAAGCTGCGCGGCGTGCTCGAGCTCACCGTCGCGCACGAGCTGGCGGATGCCAGAGGAGGAGACGGGGGTCGCCAAGTCGTCGTCGGCGACGAGGTCGATGGCGGTGACGGCGAAGCCGAGCTCGTCGCCGAGCTTGCCGAGCAGCTCGACATCGCCGAGCTGGCGGTGACCAAAGCGGAAGTTCGAGCCGACGACCACGGCACGCGCCGCGAGCTGCCCGACGATGACCGAGCGGACGAAGTCCTCTGCCGGCTCGGCGGCGCGCCGCTCGTCGAAGACGAGGACGCTGACGTCGTCGACTCCGGAGGCGCGTAGCAGCTCGAGCTTGTCCCGCGGATCGGTGAGCAGCAGCGGTGCCGAGTCCGGACGAACGACGGTCGCCGGGTGGCGGTCGAAGGTGAGCACGACGCTGCGCCGGCCGGACTGCGCTGCGAGCCGCATCGCCGTGGCGATCAGCATGCGGTGACCGACGTGCACGCCGTCGAAGTTGCCGATCGTGACGACCGACGGGCGGGCCACGCCGGCGACGAGAGGATCGCCCACCGACGGCGACCCTACTCGGGACGCCGCACGGGGAGCCCGGCCGAGCCCCGGCCCGCACCCGTCACGTCCGGGCCGCTGCCCGCCGCCTTGCGCGGGCCATCCTGCTCGGGCGGGAGCACGAGGGAGGGCTTCGCCCTCCCCTCACCGTGGGCCTCGTACACGGCCACGAGACGACCGTCCTCCCCGAGCACCGCCCACGGGCCCGCAGCGCCGGCGCCGAGCCGCGCCCTGTCGAGCACCTTGCCGTTGGCGACGTCGCGCTCCAGGCCGCCGTGCACCCGCACGGTCTGCAGGTGAGCGACCAGGCGCTCCGGCGGTTCGACCTGCTCGGGGGTGAGAGCGTCGAGGAGAACGAGCCGTGTTTCGTCGAAGTGACCGACAGCGATACGACGCAAGTTGCGCAGGTGCGCCCCGCCGCCGAGCGCCGCCCCGAGGTCCGCGGCAAGGCTGCGCACATAGGTGCCCGACGAGCAGTCGACCGCGATGCGGACGACTCCGGGCTCGCCGGCCGGCGTGACCTCGAATCGGCTGACGACCACGGGGCGGGGTTGGCGCTCGACCGTCACGCCCTCCCGAGCCAGCTCGTGCAGCCGCCTGCCTCCCACCTGCACCGCGGAGACCATCGGCGGGATCTGCTCGATCGCGCCGGTCAAGCCCGACGCAGCGGCCACCACGTCGTCGAGGCTGACGCCGGACATGTCGTGGCGCGCGGTGACCTCGCCGGAGTCGTCGAGCGTCGTCGTCTCCACCCCGAGAACGACCTCGCCGACATAGGACTTTCCGAGCCCGCCGGCGAAGCGCAGCAGCCGCGCCGCGGCGCCGATCCCGAGCACCAGCACGCCGGTGGCGTCGGGATCGAGCGTGCCGGCGTGGCCGATCCGTCGCTCGCCGAGCTGGCGTCGGGCGCGAGCGACGACGTCGTGCGACGTCATGCCCGCAGGCTTGTCCACGGCCACGGCGCCGGGCAGGCCCGGACGCCAGCTCCAGCCGCCGAGCTCCCCCGGCCCGAGGCCGGCGGCCCCCGTCACCCTGCCCCAGGCCCGCCCGGCCCGGCGTTCGCCGCGTCCGGGCCGTCGTCGAGGTCGGGCGGCGTCGACCCGTCGGCACCGCCCGGCGCCGGTGGGTGCTCGGCGTCGTAGCGACGGGCGCGTGCCAGCGCTTCCTCGACCCGTGACGCCGCGGCGATGGCTGGGTCCGGCTCGAAGCTGAGCGCCGGGACGCGCCGTGTCCGCACCTGCGCCGCCACGGCAGCCTGCAGCTCGCGCCGGTGCTCCTCGAGCACCGCGTGCGACTCGTCGCTCAGGGTGGCGAGGAAGACGACGGCATGGCGCAGGTCGGGTTCGCACGCAACGCCGGTGAGGGTGAGGAGCCCGAGACGCTCGTCGTGGTCGGCGATGCGCTCGAGCTGCTCGGCGAGCACCTCGTGCAACAGCGCGTTGAGGCGGGCTGCACGCGGGTAGGCGCGCTGGTTGGCGCGACCGCCCGCGGAGCCATGCCTGGGTTTGGCCATGTCGGTGCCGGCCTCCCCGAGCGAGGACCGGAGCGCGCTGCGCTCAGGTCCTCGGGATCTCGCGCTCCTCGTAGGTCTCGATGATGTCGCCCGCGTGCAGGTCCTGGAAGTCCGTCAGGCCGATGCCGCACTCGAAGCCCGCGTGGACCTCGCGCACGTCGTCCTTGAAGCGGCGCAGCGAGCGTGATCGCTCCCTTCCAGATGATCACGCCCTCGCGCAGGAAGCGCACCTTCGAGCCGCGGGTGATGACTCCCGAGCGCACGTAGCAGCCGGCGACCGCCCCGACGCGGGGGACGCGGAACACCTCGCGCACCTCGGCCTCGCCGGTGACGACCTCCTCGTAGGTGGGCGCCAGCATGCCGACCATCGCCGCCTCGATGTCCTCGATCAGCTTGTAGATGATCTCGTAGGTGCGGATCTCCACGCCGGTGCGCCTCGGCGAGCTCGCGGGCGCGCCGGTCCGGCCGGACGTTGAAGCCGATGATCGTGGCGTTGGAGGCAGCGGCGAGCTGCACGTCGTACTCGGTGATGCCGCCGACGCCGCGGTGCACGAACGCGACTCTTACCTCGTCGCGCTCGAGCTTGCGCAGGCTCTCGGTGACCGCCTCGAGGCGACCCTGCACGTCGGCCTTGAGCACGACGTTGAGCGTGGCGTTCTCGCCGCGCTGGATCTGCTCGAAGATGTCTTCGAGCTTGGCGCCGGCCGACGGGGCGACCGGCACCGAGCCGTACCCGGCGAAGCGGATCCGCTGGGCCCGCGCCTCGCCGATCGTGCGCGCTGCCGACTGGTCGGCGGTGGCGCGCAGCTCGTCGCCGGCGGCGGGCGGCTCGGACAGCCCGAGCACCTGCACCGGCATCGACGGCGGCGCCTCCTTCACCTGGTCGCCGCGGTCGTCGAAGAGGGCCTGCACGCGGCCCCAGGCGGCGCCGGCGACGATCGTGTCGCCGACCCGCAGGGTGCCGCGCTGGACGATCACCGTCGCGACCGGGCCACGGCCGATGTCGAGGTTGGCCTCGAGCACGATGCCGCGTGCCCGCCCCTCGGGGCTGGCGCGCAGCTCGAGGACCTCGGCGAGGACGGTGATCTGGGCGAGCAGGTCGTCGACGCCGAGACCCTGCAGCGCGGAGACCTCGACGGTGATCGTGTCGCCGCCCCAGGCCTCGGGCACGAGGCCGTGCTCGGACAGCTGCTGCATGACCCGGTTGGGATCGGCGTCGTCGCGGTCGATCTTGTTGACCGCGACGATGATCGGGGCCTCGGCGGCGCGGGCGTGGTTGATCGCCTCGAGCGTCTGGGGCATCACGCCGTCGTCGGCGGCGACGACGAGCACGACGATGTCGGTCACCTCGGCACCCCGGGCGCGCATCGCCGTGAAGGCCGCGTGGCCCGGCGTGTCGATGAAGGTGATCAGCTGGCCCTCGTGCTCGACCTGGTAGGCGCCGATGTGCTGGGTGATCCCGCCCGCCTCGCCGGCGACCACGTTGGACTGGCGGATGCGGTCGAGCAGCAGCGTCTTGCCGTGGTCGACGTGACCCATCACCGTGACGACCGGCGGGCGCGGGCGCAGCGTCGACTCGTCCTCGGCCTCGTCGTCCTCGGCGAAGTAGCGCGCCTGCAGGGCGGCCTCCTGCTCCTCGCCCGGATCGACGAGCTTGATGCGCGCTCCGAGCTCGCTGGCGAACAGCTCGATCATGTCGTCGGAGAGCGACTGGGTGGCCGTGACGACCTCGCCCTGCAGGAACAGGAAGCGGATCACGTCGCCCGCCGAGCGGTTCAGCTTCGGACCGAGGTCCTGGGGCGTCGAGCCGCGCTCGACGATCACCTCGTTCTCGGGGATCGGGGCGTTGGAGGGAACGTAGGTCGAGACCTGGATCGGCTCGAGCTCTTCGACGTTGCGCCGGCGACGGTGCGTGCGCCGCTGGGGCGGGCGTCCGCGACCACCGGGGCCGCCTCCGCCACGCAGGCCTCCGGGCGGCCCACCGGGACCGCCGCCGGGGCGTGCCCCTCCGAAGCCGCCGCCGCCTGTCGCACCGCCGGGGCGGGTGCCGAAGCCGCCGGGCCGCGGCCCGCCGAAGCCGCCTGTACGTGCGCCGCCAGGGGCACCGGGTCCGCCTCCGGGGCGGGAGGACGAGCCGAAACGGGAGCCCGGAGGGCCACTCGGCGCGCCGCCGCTGGGACGGCCCGCGACCGGACCGCGACCGCCCATGCCGGGAGGCGGCGGGATGGGGCGACCGGTCGCCGAGCGGGGGGGTCCGGGAGGAGGCGGGATGGGCTTGCCGGACGGACCGAGCAGCGGCGGACGACGACCGGCATCGGCAGCATTGCCCTGCTGGCCGCCGTGCGGCTGAGCGGCGGGGCGCTGGGGGGCCGGGGTCGACGGACCGGGACGCGGCGGCGGCGCAGGTGTCGAGCCGGCATGCGCGGCGGCAGGCGCCCCGGCGGTAGCGACCCCGGAGACCGGGGCCGGGGCGGGCCGAGCGGCGGGTGCCTGCACTGGGCGCGACGGCTGCGCCGGCGCGGGCGGGCGCGGCGCGGTGGAGGGCGGAGCTGCGCTGGCGGCAGCAGCAGCGGGACGTTGACCGGGCTGGCCGCTCGAGGCCGGCGCCACCGGCTGGGCGCCGCCGGGCGCGCGGGGCGGCGGAGGCACGGGGGAACCTGCGACCCGGCCGGACGGGGGCGGCCCCGCGGCCGAAGGGCGCGGCGGGGCGGGTCGCGCCGCAGCGATGCGCGACGGGTCGAAGAGCTCACTCGCCGGGCGGCTGCGCACCACGTGGTCGCCGCCCGCGCCGGGCGTCACCGGGCGGGCCGGGTCGGCACCTGCGCTCACCGGCGCCGAAGCCGCCGCGGCAGGCTGCTCGGCGGGCGCCGCAGCTGCGACGGCGGCCGGAGCAGGAGCGGGCTGCGAGGTCGCGGTCGGGCTCGTGGCGGCCGCAGGACGTGAGGCTGCGGCGGGACGTGATGCGGCGGCCGGGCGCGACTCGCTCTCGGCGGGCTCGGGTGGCTGCACGGCGCGCACGAGGCCTTCGCGCTCGGCCTTGCGGCGGACGCGATCCGCCTGCGCGTCCTCGATCGACGACGAGTGGCTGCGCACGCCGATCCCCAGCGACAGCGCCAGGTCGAGTGCTTCCTTGTTGGTCAGGCCGAGCTCACGTGCGAGCTCGTACAACCGGATCCGCTTCGCCAACTGCTCGTTCAGCCCCTTGCTCGATCATCCGAGGGCCGCCGCCCGGCATCACCGGCCGCAGACGTTCCTCGACGCAGACTCAGATTCTCCCACATCACGGCTCTGCCGTTCCCCGCGCTGCGAGCCAGACTCGCAGCGCAGCGACGCCCTCGGGGCCGACCGGCCGCCGCAGCGCCCGGGCGAGCCCGCCGCGCCGAAGCGACCTCGCCAAGCACGCCTCAGCGGAGCGGGCGCACAGCCATGCTCCCCGCCCCGGCAGGGCGCGACCCACGGCGAGAGTGCCCTCGGGCCGCGCCACCACCCGGACGAGCTCGCCCGGGTCGCGTCGTGCCCGACAGCCTACGCAGGTTCGCCTCGGCCCCAGCGCGCCGGCGGCTCCGCCGGCGCGTGGCCGCTGAGCGCCGGTCCGCTCAGCTCCCACCGTCGGTCGACGTCGCCGCGACGGTGTCGACCTCCTCGCCTGTCGGTCCGGCGCTGTCGGCGTCGGCACCCGTCTCGGCCAGGACGGGCTCGGCCTGGGCTGGCGGTGAGGTGGCGGCTCCGTCGGTGGCGGCTCCGTCGGTGGTCGGGCCCTCGGCGGCAGCGCCGCCGTCGCTCCCCGTGCCGGCGCCCTGCGCCCACTCCTCCATCGAGATGGCCGCACCGCCGCCGGCGGGCTGGAACACCATCTCGCCGGTCTCGCTCTGCACCCACTCGCCCTCGGCCCAGTCCTCGGAGGCCATCGCCGCCTCCTGGGCGAGCTGGCTCTCGCTCTTGATGTCGATCCGCCAGCCGGTCAATCGGGCGGCGAGCCGGGCGTTCTGGCCTTCCTTGCCGATGGCGAGGGAGAGCTGGAAGTCGTGCACGACCACCGTCGCGGTGCCGGACTCCTCGTCGAGGCGAACCTCCTTGACGCGCGCCGGCTGCAGCGCACGGGCGACGAACTCGGCGGGGTCGTCGGAGAACGGGACGATGTCCACCTTCTCGCCGCGCAGCTCGTTGGTGACCATCCGCACGCGCGCGCCGCGTGCGCCGACGCAGGCGCCGACCGGGTCGACGTTCGGGTCGTTCGACCAGACGGCGATCTTGGTGCGGTGCCCGGGCTCGCGGGCGCACGCCTTGATCTCGACGACGCCGTTGGAGATCTCCGGCACCTCGAGCTCGAACAGCCGCTTGATGAGTCCCGGGTGGCTGCGCGAGACGACGATCTGGGGGCCCTTGGTCGTCTTGCGGACCTCGACGATGTAGGCCTTCAGGCGCGCGCCGTGGTCGTAGCGCTCGTAGGGCACCTGCTCGGCCTGCGGCAGGAGCGCCTCGACCTTGCCGAGGTCGAGCAGGGTGTAGCGGTTGTCGCTCTGCTGGATGATCCCGGTGACGATGTCGCCCTCGCGCCCGGCGTACTCCTCGTACTTGAGGTCGCGCTCGGCTTCGCGGATGCGCTGGAAGATGACCTGCTTGGCGGCCTGCGCGGCGATCCGCCCGAAGTCCTTCGGGGTGTCGTCCCACTCGCGCACGACGTTGCCGTCCTCGTCGAGCTCCTGGCCGTAGACGCGCGATCTCGCCCGAGTCGGAGTCGATCGTGACGAAGGCCTCCTCCGCCGCGTCCGGCATCCGCTTGTAGGCGGCCACGAGCGCGTTGGCCAGCGCCTCGAGCAGCGTGTCGACGGCGATTCCCTTGTCCCGGGCGATCTGCTGCAGTGCCTCGAGGAACTCGAAGTTCGTCGTGCTCATCGCCGTGCTACCCCTTCCTCGCGCCGGCTGCCCGCCGCCAGCGCAGCTCGCCAGTCGAACACCGTGTGTGCCTGCTCGATCTCGCCGTAGGCGAGGCGGCGCGCGCCGTCGACGGTGACCAGCGTGATCCCGTCGTCGTCGGCGCTCTGCAGCGTGCCCTCGAGCCGCCGCTCTCCGGGAACCCCCGGTCGGGTCTTCACCGCGACCGACGAGCCGACCGCCGCCACGTAGTGCTCGGGCCGGCGGAGGCGGCGCTCGACGCCCGGGCTCGTCACCTCGAGGTCGTACCGACCGGAGGGGACGGGGGCGCCATCGGTGTCGAGGACCTCGGAGATGGCTGCGCTCACAGCAGCGACGGCATCGAGGTCGAGCGCCGAGCCGGGGCGGTCGACGGTGACCCGCAGCACGGCCGACGAGCGGCCGCCCGCGCCGCCGCGCAGCATCTCCACGTCGACCACCTCGACGCCGAGCGACGCACACGGCCCTTCCAGGCTGACGAGCAACGCCTCGAGCTCCATCCGATACCTCCTCCCGATCCTTTCCGGCCGCCGCAGACGGCTTCCGACACGGTTCCAGCCGAGCACTCCCGGTCCCGCGAGCCGGGCCGGAAAAAAACGAGAACGTGGGCACCAGCCCACGTTCCGCCAGAAACCACCCGACCGCTGAACCGACCCCGATTATATCAACAGCCCGCGTCCATCCTCCCGACCCGAGCGCCGATCGCGCGCGGCGCGACGCCTCGCGCCGCCATTGCCCTAGCTCGACACGTGACGCCGAAGAGCAGGCGGTCCGGGGCGGGACGGCGCACGCCCGGCGTGGCCGTCGTCGCCCTCGCCCTCCCGGCGCGAGGGAGGGGCCGATGGCAGCGACACGACGGGGCGGCGAGCACGACGAGCGGAGGCGTCGCCCGGATCCCGCCCGAGCTAGTGGAACGGCGGCGGCGTGCTCGTCGGCGGTGCACTCGCTCGCCCGGTCCGTCCTCGAGCTGTCGACCCGCGCGGCCGAGCCGGCCCGGCGCGACGTCGTGGTGGTGCGCGTCGACGGCGAGCAGGTGCTGCTGATCGGCGCCGGCGGCGCGGCCTGTGTCGCCGCCGAGGCGTTGCGCGTCGCCGCCGTGCGTGACCGCGACGTGCCCGCCGGAGGTGGCCCGCCGGAGCGCCCGGCCGAGCACGGGGCGCAGCGCCCGGATCCGGGCTGCGTCACCGCGCTCGCCGAGCACCGCGACGGCGTGCTCCTTGCCGACCTGCTGGCAGCGGGGATCACGTCGGTTCTCGGGCCACCCGCCCTGGCCGGACGCCTGCTTGCCCGGCTCGCCGCCGACGCTCTCAGCGGTCGCTGGCTGATGCCCGACGAGCTCCTGCTCGTCGGGTTCGGGCCGGACGTGCCCCGCGCCGGACGGGTGCGCGCCCTCGAGTCGCCGTCGCAGGCCGCCGAGCACCTGGCCCGGCGGCGCGCCTCGGTGGCGCTCGTCGCCGTGGCGCCCAGGGCAGCCGGCGCGGGGCGCGGTCTGGACCGTCTGACCGACCTCGCCGGCGCGAGCGAGGGGCGCAGGACGGCGCTGCTGTTGCCGGTCGCCCATCCCGCGGCGCGCCTGCTCGTCCTCTCCTCGCCGAGCCCGCTCGACGCACCACTGGCGCTCGTCCTCCCGGCGCGGTCGGCGCCGGCAGGCCGTTCCCGGTCCCGCCCCGGCACCCTCGTGGCCGGCGACCCGGTCGGCGCGGGCGGCGACCCGGCCGGCGTGGGCGGCGACCCGGCCGGCGTGGGCGGCGACCCGGCCGGCGCGCCGCCACCCGCCCTGGGCAGCGACGCTCCGCTCGGTCAGCGCCGTGGGCAACGGGCCCTGGCGATGCGCCTCTTCGGGCCGCGACGCTCCGACGAGCTCGCCCGCGATGCGCCGGACCCCGTCGAGGTGGCGGTGCTCGGCCCGGTCGAGGTGCGCGGAGCCGAGCGCTCCTTCGAACGCCGTCCGACGCTGACCGAGCTCGTCGCCTACCTCGCCCTGCACCCCGAAGGCGCCAGCACGGCGATCTGGTCCACCGCGGTGTGGCCCGACCGCCGGGTGCCGGTGCAGACCGTCGCCAACCGCCTGTCCGAGGCTCGACGCTGCCTCGGGCTCGCATCCGACGGGATGCCGCGACTGCGCCGTTGCGCCGACCGGCACGTGCTCGTCGACGTCACGACCGACTGGGAGCGCTTCCGGCGCCTTGCCGGCGCGAACGAGCTCGCTTCGCGGCGCCGGGCGCTCGCGCTCGTCCGCGGCCGGCCCTTCGTCAACCTGCGCAGCGGGTCGTGGACCGTCCTCGACGGCCTCGACGGCGAGATCGTCTCGACGGTGACGGCTTGTGCCCGCGACCTCGCCGAGGAGCTGCTCGCGGTCGGCGACAGCGACGGTGCCAGCTGGGCGGCCCGGCGCGGTCTGCGCGTGGCGCCCTGGGACGAGCGGCTGCACCGCCTGCTGATGCGCGCCGCGCACGCCGCGGGCGACCGCGCCGGCATCGACGCCGTGCTTCGCCAGCTGGCACTGCTGCTCGAGACCGACGGCGACCCGCTGCGGGTTGTCCACCCCGCGACTGCAGCGCTGTACGCCGACCTCACCACCCCGGCGCGGCTCGCCCTCGGGAGCCGGTCGCGGGCCTGAGCGGCCTGAGCGACCCGGCGCGCAGCGGGCCCGGCTACGACGGCTCGGCGCCGCCCGACGAGGCCGAGCTCGCCCGGACGAGGTCGAGGTCGAGCGGCTCGGCGCGGCGGAGCAACGCCGCCACGCTCACTTGCTCGCGTGAACCGTCGATCGTCGCGGCGGCGAGCTGCAGCGCGACCGGGGCGCACCCGGCGTCGGCGGTGGCGCGCTCGACCTCCTCGGCGACCCGGCGCGCCACGTGCAGGCACCGTCGCTGGTCGGTGTCGGGCAACAGCACGACGAGCTCGTCGCAGGGCAGTCGGGCGGGGATGTCGCTCGAACGGGTCACGCCGCTGACGACCTCGGCGACGATCGCCACCGTCGCCTCGAGGTCCGATCCGGAGCCGGCTGGTGCGGGCGCTGACACCTCGACGGCGCCCACTGCCCGCAGGCGGCGCGGCGGGGGCGACGTGTCGATATCGACGACGAGCATGCTGATCTGCTCGCCCCGCCGATGGGCCCGCGAGACGACGTGCCCGCCGACGATGTCGAGGCCGCGCCGCAGCAGGAGACCGGTCCCCTCGTCGAAGCAGCGGTTGGCGCGCGTTGCCAGCTCGTCGTCGGCGACACCGCCGAGATCGCGCAGCATCTGCCGGTCGGCCGCCCCGATCGAGCGCGGCTTGGGGCCCAGGACGTAGAGCGCGCCGACGATCGCCCCGCTCGCGCTGCGCAACGGGCACCCGGCCAGGAACCGCACGCCCGGCTCGCCCACGACCAGCGGATGCTCGAAGAGCGACAGGCTCGTCGTAGCGTCCTCGACGACGAGGAGGTCGCCGAAGCGCACGACGTGATCGGCGAAGGACTGCTCGCGTGGCACCTCGACCGGCAGCTCCCCCTGGCCGGCGAGACACCATTCGCGCACCGCGTCGACGAGGGCGATACGGGCGACGGGAACCTCGAACAACCGCGCGGCGAGCCGGACCACGCGCTCGAAGCACTCCGAGCTCGGCGAGTCGAGCACGTCGAGCTGGTAGAGCGCCACCAGGCGCTGAGCCTCACGTGGCCCCACCAACGAGTCGCCGGACAGCACGTCGGCAGGTCCGCTTCCCGGGGCTCGCCCGGCGCCAGGCGCCCGGTCGCTCCCGACGCCGCGACCACGCGGCGACGGCGCCGCCGGCGCACCGCTTCGACGTTCGAGCCCCCGCCAACCAGGACCACCTCGCACGCAGGTGGTAACGGCAGCTCGTGCGAGGCGATCCACCCCGGCCCCCGACCCGACGAATTGCGCACATCCCGGCCAGAAGGCGGTCGTCATCACAACATGTGAGCGAATGGGACGCGTTGTGAGGAAAAGGTGAGGATTTCCTGTTGAGAAGTTACGCCGGCACGACTATTGTTAGTCGTGTGAGCAAAGTTGTCCGGCACAAATACGGGTCACTGACATGAATATGCCATGGGTTCGATCGCCGGCTGACCGATATGCACCATGCCCGCATGACGTGCTCGTGCCAACGATCGGGTGGGACGGCGAGCAAGTCCAGAGACCACGGAGGCTGCACCGATGAGCTACGTCGAACCAGCCGGGGGGGCAGATCCGCGACCCGCCGCGCCAGACTGGCAGGTCGGGCGGGGCATCCCGCTCGAGCGCCTCGAGCCGTTCTGGACCCAGTTCCGGCGCATGCGCGACCCGCTCGGCCGCGAGGAGCTGCTCATCGCCTACCGCTTCGTGGTCGACGACGTGCTGGCCGAGCTGCCCTGCGAGCGTCTCGGTGCGAGCGAGCTGGCGGCGCTCGAACGTCGTGCCGTGCGCGGCCTCGCCGACGCGATCGAGCGCTTCCCCGACCAGGGCGAGCTCGAACGGTTTCCCGACTACGCGACGACAGCGCGTCCGCTCCGCGGTCACCGACGGGCTCGAGCGGCTCGACTGGCTGCCGCGCACCATCGTCTGCCCGAACCCGCCGGCCACCGCGGGCGCCACTCGCGTCGCCGCCGACCGCACGCCGTCGACCGAGGCCACGTCCTTCGCCTCGTTCGACGCGGGCTCGAGCCGCGCAGCGAGCCGCGCAGCACATCCCTCCGCGGCCGGGTCAGCGGCGGCGCGCCGCGAGGAAGAGCGCGCGCCGTTCCGAGCCCTCGCGCGCACGCTCGGGCTGAACCGGCAAGAGGCCGCGTCGGTCGGCGACGACGACCCTGCGGACCAGGTCCGCGTCGCCCTGCGCCGCCTCCCGGAGCAGCAGCGCACCGTGCTCACCTTGCAGTACCTCGCCGGGCTCAGCCTCGAGCAGGTCGGCGCGCTGCTCGGGACGAGCCTCATCGGCGCACGCCGTGCCAGCGAGCACGCCCTCGGCACGCTGCGTCGCTCCATGGAAGAGGACGCCGGGCCGCTCGCCGCCCAGGCAGGCTGAGCTACTCGACCAGTCGCGCCGCGTCCTTGCCGAGCAACTTCACGAGCTGCAGCCCATCGGCCAGCCGGTCGTAGGGAAGGTGCGTCGGGTCGGCGACGACCGCACCGATCGAGACCGTGACGTGCTCCTGCTCGAAGGGGCGAGGCAGGCGCATCGCCCGCACGGCAGCGCACAGGCGCTCGGCCTCGGCGAGCGGGCCGGCGCCCCGGAGCGCAACGAGGACCAGGAACTCGTCGTCCCCGGAGCGCACGACCAGGTCGCCGCGGCGGCACTCACCCTGCAGGACGGCGGCCACGCCCAGCAGCGCGGCGTCCCCCGCCTCAGGGCCACGCGCAGCGTTGAGCAGGCCCAGGTCGTCGACGTCGACGAGCAGCGCCAGCAGCTCCAGAGCGGACTGTCCGGCGCGGTTCTTCAGGTGGTGCTCGAGGAAGCGCCGGTTGTGCAGCCCCGTCAGCAGGTCGATCTCGGCCAGCGGGTCACGGGGCTCGCCGAGCAGGCCGCGAGCGGGCCGGGGTTCCCCGAGGCCACCTCCGATCACCTCCAAGGCCGTCGCCAGAGCATCCTCGGCGCCCGAGATGACGGCGGCGTCGGCACGGCGCAACGCCGACTCGACCTCGGCGAGGACCCGCGTCGCGAGCCGCGAGGTGAGCGGCGCGAGGAGCTGGCGGGCGCTGTCCACGGCCTCGCGCCGGCGGAAGGTCCAGCGCGCCACGAAGGTCCGCGAGCCCTCGATCGTCACTCCGCGCTCGACCAGGCCGCCGTCGTCGACGCCGACAAGCGCTGCGGCGAAGGCGCCGCAGATCGTGACGAGCACGAAGGCGCGCGCCAGCTCGGGTCGGCCTCTCAGGTCCAGCCCGTGCACGAGCGACGGCAGCTCGGGCGTGCCGTCGGCGCAACCGACGACGACGGTTGCCCCCGCCGCCGCCAGCGCGCCGTAGCGCACCGCTTCCTGCTCGAAATAGGCACGTCGTTGGAACAGGCCGATCAGCAGCGCGACGGGTTGGCCCGGCGAGTCGAGCAGGTCGCAAGCAAGCCCCGAGGCGAGCGAGCGCTTCATCGCCTCGGCGACGACCACGAGCGAGCGCTTGCTCGTACGCGAGGCTCCGAGGTCGGGCATCGGCGCGCCAGCGCCCATCTCGCGAAGGGCCGCGAGGAGCGCCCCGACCGAGCGATCCTGCTCGGAGAACGCAGTCACCGGCGCGTCGGCGCGACGCGGAAAAGCTGCATGCTGCATGGCTAGCACAGCCCCGCGAGAGCAGGGAGTGCCAGTTCCGCCACACACCGTTGCCGAAATTGTCGGGGCCAGCCCGCTCGTGCAGTATTCCCCTGCCAGCCGGCTAACTCACCGCCGGCGAGCGGCGGTACGCTGTCCGGCCGTGGCCCCGCCGTCGACGTTGCACGTCCTCCGCCGCGCCGGGCCCCCGCCCGAGCTCGCTCCCGCGGCCGGGCGCCAGCGGCTGATCGTCGAGCTGCGCGACGGCAAGCCCCTCGACGAGCCGAGCGTGCGCGCCTACCTGCGCCAGCTGGCCGACCTGTGCGGGCTGCGGGCGACAGGAGAGCCGGTCGCGTTGCGCCTCGCGGACGGCGGCTACGCCGGTTGGCTGCACGCCGCCGAGGGCGGCGCGCAGCTGCAGTCCTGGGGCGAGCCATCGAGCTTGGTCTCGGTCGACCTGATCGCCCGCCACGTCCTCGACGCCGAGCAGGTGGTGCGATTCAGCGTCTTGTTCCTCGAGGCACGCGAGGCCGTCGCCGCCGATCCGGCTCATCCCGACGGGCACTGGCGCCTGTCCGCCGAGGCGATGGAGCTGCGCCAGCTCTGCCAGTGGGCGATCGGCGAGGCACGCACCGGCCGCGACCTGGCGCGCGCCGCGACCCTGGTCGTGGGCTGCGGTCTCGAGCACGACCTCGCCGGAGCGCTGCTCGCCCGAATCGCCTCCGGAATCGCCGAGCTGCACGCCACGGGCGACCCCAAGCTCGCGCTGACGCACGGCGAAGGCCTCGGCGAGGCGCTGATCCTGCTGCGCCACGCCGGAGTCGACACCTCCGGGGTCGCGCCCTGGACGGCGTCGTCGGATCGGGGCGCGCCCTGAGCGGGTTGCTCGAGGGCCGCGCCGTGCTCGTCACCGGCGTGCTCACCGACGACTCCCTGGCCTTCGCTGTAGCGCGCCACGCCCAGGAGCAGGGGGCGCAGCTCGTGCTCAGCGGGTTCGGGCGGGGCCTGTCACTCACGCAGCGAACGAGCCGCAGGCTGCCCGAGCCCGTCGAGGTGATCGAGCTCGACGCGACCGATCCCGATCAGGTCGAGCGAGCCGCGGCATTCGTCGGCGGGCGCTTCGGGCGCCTCGACGGGCTGGTGCACGCGATCGCCTACGCCCCGGCGAGCTGCCTCGGCCAGGGCGTGCTCGCCGCCCCCTGGGAGGACGTCGCCCAGGCCCTGCATGCCTCGGCGTACTCCCTCAAGAGCCTCGCCGCGGCCTTCCTCCCCTGGTTCGAGGCGGCCGGGGGCGGCTCCATCGTCGGCCTCGACTTCGACGCGAGCGTCGCCTGGCCCGGCTACGACTGGATGGGCGTGAGCAAGGCGGCGCTCGAGTCGCTGTGCCGCTACCTCGCCCGCGACCTCGGGCCGAGCAAGGTGCGCGTCAACCTCGTCGCCGCCGGGCCGGTGCGCACCATCGCGGCGAAGTCCATCCCGGGCTTCTCCCGCTTCGAGGAGGTGTGGTCGTCACGCGCGCCGCTCGGCTGGGACATCCGCGGTGACGGCGAGGCAGTCGGACGGGCTGCCGTCGTGCTGCTCTCGGACTGGCTCGAGCGCACGACCGGCGAGATCTTGCACGTCGACGGCGGCTTCCACGCCGTCGCGGTGTAGCTGCAGGCGCCTCAGCCGAGGCTGCGCACCAGCATCGCGTCGCCCTGACCGCCCCCGCCGCACAGCGCCGCCGCGCCGAGACCGCCGCCGCGGCGAGCGAGCTCGTGCAGCAAGGTGAGGACGAGGCGCGCCCCCGACATCCCGACCGGGTGCCCGAGCGCGATCGCGCCGCCGTTGACGTTGACGATCTCCGGACTCACGCCGAGGTCCTCGATCGAGGCCGCCGCGACGGCGGCAAAGGCCTCGTTGATCTCGATGAGGTCGAGCTCGCCGAGCGTGCGCCCGGCGCGCTCGAGAGCGTCGCGGATCGCGTTCGAGGGCTGGTGCAGCAGGGAGGTGTCCGGACCGGCGACCTGGCCGAAGCCGACGATCTCGCCGATCGGCGCCAGCCCCATCTCGCGGGCACGCTCGGGCGAGGTGACGACGAGAGCTGCCGCACCGTCGGAGATCTGGCTGGCGTTGCCCGCCGTGATCGTGCCCTCGGGGGTGAAGGCCGGACGCAGCCGTGCCAGCGACTCCACGGTCGTCTCCGGGCGGATGCCTTCGTCCTGGTCGACCACGATCGGAGCACCCTTGCGCTGGGGGACCTCGACGGGAACGATCTCGGCGGCCAAGCGCCCGTCCTTGGTGGCAGCCGCTGCACGCTCGTGGCTGAGGGCGGCGAGCTCGTCCTGGCGCTCGCGGGAGATCCCGGCCGCGGCGGCGAAGGCGTCGGTCGATTCGCCCATGCCGGCCCCGTCCAGGTTGGAGGTGAGCGCATCGCGGTACAGCGAGTCGAGCACGGTGGCATCGCCCAAGCGGAACCCGCCGCGGGCACCCGGCAGCAGGTAGGGCGCCTGGGACATCGACTCCATCCCACCGGCGACCACGACCTCGGCGTCGCCGGCGCGGATCATCAGGTCGGCGAGGTGGATCGCGTTGATCCCCGACAGGCACACCTTGTTGATCGTCGAGGAGGGCACGTCGAGCGGGATGCCGGCGTCCGCGGCGGCCTTGCGTGTCGTCGTCTGCCCCGCCCCCGCCTGCACGACCTGGCCCATCACGACGTAGTCGACCTGGTCGGGGGCCATGCCGGCCCGCTCCAGCGCGCCCCGGACGGCGACCGCCCCGAGGTCGGCGGCACTGAAGCCGGCGAGCACGCCGGCCAGCTTGCCGATCGGCGTCCTCGCTCCCGCAACGATGACCGATCCTGCCATGGCACTCCTCCCCCACTCACGGGCTGCCCACCTAGCGGGCTGCACGCCGGCGCCGCGCCGCCGCTCGAGGCTACCGTCCCGGGTGCCACACCGGCCCTGACGGGGTCCGCGCGGCAGCGACGCGTGGCTTGACGCGCTCGAACCGGCGGACCGGCAGGCCGAGCGGGCAGACGCCGGGGCGCCTCGCGTCGGTGCCCGGATCCGTTCGCAATCTCGCGTCCGCGACCGCAGGCGGGGCGGGGAAGCGCGGCGGGGGGGCGCGGCGGGCGCGGCGGGCGATAAAGGCACGTTCACGCCGGTCGCAATGACGCCGACGCGTCACTCGCGCACGCGATTGCGTCACACGCTCGCCGCAACCGCGCAGCCCTCGGCTGGCAGCGCAGTGCGTCCATGTCCGACACCGGCCCGCTTCTTTCTGGCTTGTTTTTGCTGCATAACACCTCCAAATGACCCTAGTCGCGAGCAGTCGGGGCTTGTTACCGTGCGCGCATGCTCACGACCACCGATCGCCATACGGACCACGAGATGCCCGACCTTGCGCCGGAGATCTACCGCCAGCGCCTCGTCGTCGAGGGTCGCTGCAGCGCCCCGATCGACGACGTGCAGATCCGCGACTACCTGAGCGAGCTCTCCGAGGTCTGCGGTATGCACCGCCTGATCGACCCCGTGACCCACTGCTCGGACCGCTACGGATGGGCGGGCTGGGTGCACTGGGAGACCTCCGGCGCGCACGTGTACGCGTGGGAGCGGCCGCTGCTCTTCTTCAGCGTCGACATCTACACCTGCAAGGCGTTCGACCCGGGCGCCGTGGTCGAGTTCACCGAGCGCTTCTTCGGGGCGCACGAGATCGTGGCGAAGGAGCTCTGATGGTGCCCCTCACCGTGCAGGCCGCGAGGCCGGTTGCCGATGTCGAGCTGAGCGTGCTCGTGGACACCGTGGCGCGTCCGTCAGCTGCTCCCTTCGGCGCCTACGTGTTCGGCCCCGACGAGCCCGGCGCCCGCATGGCGCGAGCCCTCGAGGCAGGTGTCTTCGAGGAGGCCTTCGGCAACGACCCGCAGCTGCTCGCCGCCGAGTACGGCCCGTACGAGGAGTCGAGCGTCTTCTTCGTCGTGATCGACCACGTGCGCCGGATGCCGGCCGGGGCGGTCCGGCTGGTCGTGCCCGGCGGCCCGAGCGGCCTGAAGAGCGTGAACGACCTCGCTCCAGCCTGGTGCGAGGACCCCGCCGACCTCGTCGCCGAGGCGCTTCCCGGGCTCCCGGCGGCAACCACCTGGGACTGGGCGACGCTGGCGGTCGATCCCGAGTACCGCTCGGCACAGGGCTACGGGCTGGTCAGCATGGGCTTGTACCAGTCGGTCGTGCGCACCCTGCGCCGCGCCGGCGGCGAGCACCTGCTGACGATCGTCGACCGCGCCGTGTACCGAATGCTGCGCTTGCGCTTCGCCGAGCCGTTCGTCTCCTTCGCCCCGGCCCGGCCTTATCTCGGATCGACGTCGAGCTGCCCGGCGCACCTGGCGCTCGAGGAGTGGGGTGAGCGGCTGGCCATCGTCGAGCCCGAGCTGCACTCGATCATCTTCGAGGCCCGTGGGATCGAGCCGGCGCTCGACCCGCTCGACCCGGACACGGCGCTCGACGCGCTGCCCGTGCCCGGCAGCTGGTCGTCGGCTCGCTGAGCGCGCAGCGCAGCCGCTTCGAGCGCGACGTCATCGGCAGGGTCGACACCGGGACTGCGGAACGAGGCTCGGTCGGGCGGGCGGCGTTGCTCGGGCCGATGAGCTTGACGGCGCTCACCAGCTGGTCGCCGCGCACCGGCCGGGCGAAGAGGTAGCCCTGCATCTGGTCGCAACCGAGAGCCGACAGACGGGACGCCTGTGCAGTCGTCTCGACGCCCTCGGCTATGGTCTCGATGGAGAGCGCCTTGGCCATCGCGACGATGGCCATCACCAGGCTGCCCGTGGCGCCCGCCGGGTCGCTCAGGCCCTCGACGAAGGTGCGGTCGATCTTCAGCACGTCGACCGGGAGCCGGTTGAGGTAGGCCAGCGACGAGTACTCCGTCCCGAAGTCGTCGACGGCGATCTGCACCCCGTGGCGGCGCAGGGCCTCGAGCGTGGCAACGGCGGTGTTGGGGTCGCGCATCATCGCCGACTCGGTGAGCTCGACGCACAGCGCCCGCCCCGGCAGCTCGTGGCGTTCGAGGGAGGACAGGACGCGCTGGACGAGGAGGTCGTCGCGCAGCTGCACGGCCGAGACGTTGACCGCGACGCGCAGCTCGGCGAGGCCGGGGTGCCGCCGCGCGAGGGCGGCCTCGGCCAGCGCCTGGTCGAGCACCCAGTTCCCGATCTCCAGGATGGCGTCGCTCTGCTCGGCGATGGGGATGAACCGGCCCGGCAGGATGACACCGAGGCGTGGGTGCGCCCAGCGTACGAGCGCCTCGACCCCGACGACCTTGCCGTCCTTGACGCGCACGATCGGCTGGTAGACGAGGTGCAGCTGGTCGTCCTCGACGGCGTGGCGCAGGTCGCGCTCGAGGTCGACGCGTTCCGCCAGCCCGGCGCGCATCGCCGCGTCGAACACCGCGACGGTGTCGCGTCCGGCCTCCTTGGCCTGGTGCAACGCTGTGTCCGCGTCTCGCACGAGCGCCTCGGCGCTGACCGCGCCGTGCTCGGGAGTGCAGGCGAGACCGATACTCGTGGAGACGTGGAAGTCCCCACCGTCCAGGACGTAGGGCACGCTCAGCACGTGGCGCAGCCGGTTGGCGACGTCGAGGCACTCGCCGACCGACGTCACACCCTCGAGCACGACGAGGAACTCGTCGCCCCCGATACGACCGACCAGCGTTCCGTCCTCGACGTTGGCGCACAATCGCTGCGCCACCTCGGAGAGCAGCACGTCGCCCTGGGCATGGCCGAGCGTGTCGTTGATCAGCTTGAAGCGGTCGAGGTCGAGGAAGAGCACCGCGACGAGCATGGCGGAGCGGCCGGCGTGGCCGAGGCGATCGGCCAGCTCGCGCTCGAGCAGCTGGCGGTTGGCCAGCCCCGTCAGGCTGTCGTGGACCGCGAGGTACTGCAGGCGCTGTTCCGAACGCGAGGTGGCGTGCATCGCCTCGAGGAACTGCAGGATGCCGAGCATGGTGAGTGAGCCGACGATCGCCAGGAGCACGACGCGGTCGCCGACGTCGACGCGCTCGAAGAGCAGGACCGCGGGCGTGGAGAACGCCAGCGCCACGAGCGCGATGCGGCCCGGCGACCAGCGGGCGCGCACGTCCGGCTGGGCCTCGGTGAGGCCGCGCATCGACGGGCGCGAGGCGAAGCTCGCCGCGCCGGCGTAGGCGAGGGTGTAAGGGAAGTCGAGCACGCTCGTCGTCGGGTTGACGACGTGCAGCTCGACGAGCATGAACAGCATGTCCCCGACGAACATGGACGACATCGCGAACACGAAGAACCGGTCGCAGCTCGTTCGCTTGGCCGGTGAGCTGAACACGATCTGCAGGGTGGTGACGGCGACGAAGAGCGACATCGCCGGGTAGGCGACGAGCACGGCGCGCACCGACAGCGGTGTGCCGTAGCGGGCGAGCACCAGGACCCGCTCCATGATGAATACCCAGCAGTAGGCGAGCAGCGCCAGCCCCGCGGTGAGGCCGCCGTAGATCACCTCGAGCCGGCGGCCGCTGTCGCGGGTACGGACCACGACGAAGCACACGAGGGCGGCGCCGAGCAGCAGGTACCCCGGGAAGGTGACCATGTCGGGGACGAGCGAGCGGGTCGGCCCGAGGTTGCCGAGGGTGTGGTACGCCTGGCGCACTGCGCCTTCGACCATGAAGATCACCAGGGCGCCGACGAGGCTCCACCAGGCGGCGGCGTGAGCGGGCCGGTAGCGACGGATCGACACGACGACGACGAGGATCGAGCTGAGCGCCACGACGCCGAGGCCGAAGCCGGTGGTCGCCGGGCAGAGATCCAGGGTGAGCGCGAGCAGCCAGAAGCAGACGAGCAAGGTTGGGCCGCTCAGCGCCGGGCGTCGCAGCGAGAGCGACACGGCCCGGCGCCCGACGACGATGCTCATCGCGGACTGTAACGTCCCACTCCTGTGCGCTCTTGAGAGATGTCCTGCTCACGTGCGCTGCGGAGCTCAGCGAGAAAGCCATGCCGCGCGGCGGCGGGTCGCGTCGCCCGGGCGCGCCGGTCGGCGCGCAGGAGGGCGACAGGCACCGAGCGACTAGAGTTCGGGCGGTCAGACGCCACGTCGGCTCGGCCCGCCGAGCAAAAAGGCGGCTCTGGCGGCGTGGCCGAGTGGTTCAGGCAAGGGCCTGCAAAGCCCTCTACCCCAGTTCGATTCTGGGCGCCGCCTCTCCCTCTTCTCCCTGGTGAGGGGCGATTTTAGTCCTGCCACTTGGTCATGCGACTGATCCGCATACCGCGTACGTACCGCGGGCCACGCAACGGACCTCTACGGCCTGAGGCGGACGACGGCGTCCTGCGGCGACCGCTTGGCGGCGGTGATGACGCCGTCGAGGTAGTCGGCGATCGCCGCCTCGCGCTCGGTCGTGGCGTGCTGGTAGCCCAGGGCGACAACCGGGGAGGCGTGACCGATGTGAACACGGGCGCCTCGGGTCGGGTTCAACGAAGGCGTCAAGGTGCTCCGTGAGGAAGAAGACCACCTCCGCCGGCAGGGCCACGGTGCGCCGCCCGGCCGCCGTCTTCGGCGGGACACTTCGCCTCGCCGGACACCGCCCAGGTTTGCTGCGTGGCGGGGCGCCCTGTCGTCTGTTCGGTAGAGTCCGCGACCATGAGCTCGCTTCACCTCGATCCCGACCTCGCCCAGGTGGTCGCGCGCGCTCGGCACCGCGCCGAGGCAGCCGGCGAGCTCGACGTGGCTCCGATCAGCGAGTTCCGCTCGCCGCTTTCGACCGCCGCCAGGCAGGTCCTCGCCGAGTGGCTCGCTTCAGGTGAGTATCGCCGCGCCGTACGGGCGGTGATCGCCGAGGATCCCGAGCTCGCCGACGAGTAGTACCTGAACGCTTTGTCCGTCGTCGTAGACGACCACGTGCTCCTGCGATTGCTCAGCGAAGAGAGCGCCGGGTCACCTCTGGCAGAGCCAGCGGCGGCGGTGTTCACGACCGGCTGCTGGTACTACCGACTCGCCCGAGCAGTGTCTGGCGCAGGCGACGGCGCGATTTCCTCACGACGAGCCGCGCTCGGCCTGCACGAGCAGCACCGTGTCCGCCAAGCGCTCGAGGACCTGCCGCCCGGGATCGGCCTGCTCAGCTAGCGGAGCGTCGTGCCCGTGATGGCAGCGCTTCGCGTCCGCCATCCGCTCAACCTGCTCAGCGCCGAGGCCCTCGCCGTCTGCATGCTCACCTCGTCGAGTCTGCTCGTGCGTACCGATTCGCCGTCGCTCCGCGCCGGGGCGGGCGAGCTCCGCGTCGCGTACCGGTTGCAGCACTGACCGGGCGTGAGGAGCACGGAGCCGTCGGCCTATCACGGGCTCGGCGAGTCGAACTCTCCTTGGAAGTTGCACGCACTGCAACGGACGCGTGCGAACGGCATACCGCGCACATATCGGGCCGTCTCAGTTCGGGTGTGTTCACCCTCGGTCGCCATCGCCCGTGAGCTGGATTTTTCCGTTCGCCACGTGCACGGAGTTGCAGGAAGATGGCCTGCAACCCTGTACCCCAGTTCGATTCTGGGCGCCGCCTCTTCTTGTTCTTCCTTGTCAGGGCTCTGCGGGCGCACTTTGCCTCTTCCGGTCGGCAGGCTTCATGGCACACGCATGGCACAGCCCCAGACCCACCGCCGGATAACTCTCGAGGCCGACAAGCGACGCGAACAGAGGTGTCGCGCCAGCGTGAGCCGCCGACACGTCCAGCGTTCCGAGCCGGTAGCACCGAGCCCGTGGCAGCGTTCAGCAGGTCGCGGTCTCGTCGACGCCGAAGACGGCTTGGTACTCCTCGAGCGAAAGGTCCTCAGCGCTGGCTCGCGTGTAGTGAAACTGCACCGAACGCCGCGTCCTCGTCGAGCGGTTGGCCGCCGTGCCGTGATGGACGAGCCCGTCGAAGAACAGCAGTCCCCCTGGGCGCAGCGGCACGGCGATCCCGTCGGCGAGTCTCACCTCCTCGTCGCAGATCTGGACGTCACGACCCCGGACGTGGCGCCTCGGACCAAGGGCGTGCGAACGCCTGATGACGCACATGCATCCGTTCTCGAGCGTCGCCTCGTCGAGCGCGATCCAGGCGCTCACGATGGGAACACCGGAAGGGACGCGTATGCCCGAGAGCTGGTCCTGATGCCACGGTTTCTCACGGCCACCAGGAAGCTTGTGGAAGGCCTGGTCGAGGTACAGCCGCGACGTCTCTCCGAGCATGGCTTCGACCTTCGAGATAAGGATCGGATCGGTGGCGATCGAGCTCAGCACGCCGCTGTGCTCGACGAAGCCCACGACCTTGCGAATGGCGGCTGTACGTTCGAGCTCGCTCATCGCGTCGAGCCTCTGCTGCGCTGACGCCTCGTACTGCACCTGCGCGCCCGACCCTGGTCGCGCAGCCTCGCGAAGCGCGGCGAGCGCCCCGTCTACCGTCGATCCGGGCAGCGCGGACCTGACTGCGAGGAAGCCTTGCTCGTGGTAGCGATCGACTGCGACTTGATCGACGAGGTCGAGACTCTCCACGTACTCGTTCTCAGGGAGCGGTTGCAGGTGGTAGAGCTCGTCGGAGTACTCACCGCCGCCTTGGTCGAACACGGAAGTCTCGACATCTGAGGTTCGAGCCATGCAGCGCTCCTTGCTCGTTGTCCTGTAGCCGGGTGGCACCTCACCCGGCAGCCGCCAGGCGGCGCTACGCCTCAAGGTACTCCTCGACACGATCCTGATGATCACGTAATCCCACAGGGCCTCGATGTGGATTTCGCGCGAGAGCACTTACACGTCGCTGTTCAAGCAGGCGCGGGCCTCTTGCCCATGCTGTGTTGCTACCTGCGAAGCGGCCGTGAGTGTCGGCGTCCACGCCGGCGACCTGCGCGGGGAGCGACGCGGCAAGAACCCCTCGATGGTGCTCAACACAAGCGGCCCGGCGAGCGCCGAGGACGGCAGGGAGCCGGCATTGCCACAGCAGGCGCCGTCCGGCTGGGCTGTCCTTGCTGGGTGGGCGCGTGCCCGGAGTAGGGTTGCTCGGGCTGTCTTGCTGCGCCAGCCGAGCTCGGAGGCACGCCTTGAAGATCACGAGCGTCCGTCCGTTCCCCGTCGAGACGCCGCCGCCTCATCGCGGCGGGCGCTACTGGATGTTCATCGCCGTGGACACCGACAGCGGCATCACCGGCTACGGGGAGGCAATGCTGCTCGCCTCCGCCTTCCGGCTGCCGGCGATCGCCACGCTCATCGAGGACCTGGCCAGTCAGCACGTCGTCGGTCACGACCCCTTTGACATCGAGGCGCTCTTCGAGCGCGTCTACAACCGCGCCGGGTACAGCCACTACCCCGAGCAGACCAAGCTCGCCCTCCTCAGCGGGATCGAGATGGCCTGTTGGGACGTCGTCGGCAAGGATCTCGACCAGCCCGTCCACCGTCTGCTCGGCGGGGCGGTGCGCGACAAGCTGCGCACCTACACCTACATCTACGACGACGAGCAGGACGATTCGTCTCGCGCCAGTCACCAGCTGTGGCAGGACCCGGCCCGCGTCGCCGCCCGCGCCCGCCACTACGTCGACCTCGGGTTCACCGCCCTCAAGCTCGATCCGTTCAACACCTGGCCGAGCGAGGAGGAGTCCCTCGGGCAGCTCGTACCGATCGAGCACTCCCTGCTCGCTCTCGATCGGGCGGAAGCGGTCATCCGCTCGATACGCGGGGAGGTCGGCAGCGCTTGCGACATCCTCGTCGGGACGCACGGGCAGATGACCGCGGCGGGAGCGATCCGCGTCGCCAGGCGCCTCGAGGCCTATGACCCACTGTGGTTCGAGGAGCCGGTCCCGCCGGAGAACATGGCCGAGATGGCCAAGGTGGCGCGGGCGACGAGCATCCCGATCACCACCGGCGAGCGGCTGACGACGAAGTACGACTTCGCCCGCCTGATCGCCCACGAGGCGGCGGCGATCTTCAACCTCGACATCGGCCAGGTCGGGGGCATCCTCGAGGCGAAGAAGATCGCCGCCCTCGCCGAGGCGCACTACCTGCAGATCTCGCCCCATGTGTACAACGGACCGCTGATCGCCGCAGCGTCGATTCAGCTCGGGCAGTGCTGCCCGAACTTCCTCATCATGGAAGGCATCGAGCGCTTCGAAGGCTTTCACGCCGAGCTCGTCGACCCACCGCTCGAGTGGCGCGACGGCTACCTCGTCCCTTCCGGCCGCCCGGGCCTCGGCCACGAGCTACGTGAGGACGTCGCCGCTCAGCACGCACCGAGCTGACGAGAGCGGCCTCGGTGGCCGCTCAAGAGAGGATCGCCGCCGCCAGCAGCTCGCCGGCGTAGGGCCCGATCGTCAGGCCGCCGGCGCCGAGCCCGCAGCACAACGCCAGCCCGTCCTCGAGCAAGCCGATACGGGGGCGGCCGTCAGCCGGGAGCGGGCGAAGGCCGATCCGTATCTCCTGCAATTGCGCTGCGCCGAGACCGGGGGCCATCCGCAGCGCGGTGGCAAGGACGTCGTGCACACCTCCTGCTGTGGCGCTCGCCACGAAACCGCTGCCCGTCTCCCGGGTCGCACCGGCGACGATCCGGCCGCCGCCGAAGCAGACCAGGTAGCCGCTGCGATCCGCGGCGTGCACCGCTGACCAGCCCCCGGTCTCGAGGCCGTCCAGGCGCAGATGGACCAGCTGACCCCGCTGCGGCTGTATCCCGGTCACGTGGCCGAGCGGAGCGAGGAGCTGGTCGGTCCACGCCCCGGCGGCGAGCACCACCGTTTCTGCGTCGAGCTCGACGCCGGCTCCGCCAGTTTCTGCGGGACCCGCCGAGCCGGCGGCGAGCGCCAGGCGCGGCCGGCCGGCGGGCGACCTCGGCTGCACCGATGACTTATGACGTTCTGTTTACAGTCGCGTGTCAGCGCAACTCGAACGCGTGGGGTCAGCATCCAGGCTGGGTGTCCGTCTCCTTCTTCGACCACAGCGTCACCGAGACCAAGGGGATCTTGAAGATCCACAGCTGTGCCTCGACACCCCCGGTGATGCTGAAGTCGGCGTAGTAGTTCTGACAGAACTGCCCCGCGACCGCGGAACCGGTCACCTGGCCGATCGCTGAGATGAACGACAGGTAGAACATCGCGTTGAGCGATCTGATGCCGAGCCCCAGCGCCGTCTTGAGTTGGAGCGCGACCTCCGCGCCCGAGCCGCCGAGGGTCAGCGAGGTTCCCGGAAGGAACTTGCCGCTCAAATGGAAGCCTCCAGCCGAACCGGCGATCACCTTGAACCCGGTCTGATCGACGACAGAGCCCGATCCGGCGACGAGCACCGTGAAGCCACCCTGCATCACCGAGTTCTTGGACGAGATCCCGAGGGTCACAAGCAAGCTCAACGTGAACTTGGTGTAGAGCGGTATGCCAGCGCAGAAGCCGGGCGGGGGGCACACCGGCATCTCGAAGGCGAAGGGCAGAGCCTCGGCCTTGAGCTTGCCGCCGATCTGTGAGCCGCTCTCGCGCTTGGCGGTGTAATTCACCTGGAGCTGTGCTGTAAAGCCCGACAACGAGTAGGAACCCTTGGGCGGTAGACCTTTGGGAACGGTGATGGCAGCAACCTGGCTCTTGAAGCTGATCAGGCCGTTGACCGTGCCCAAGAGGGAGAGGGGGCCCCCACAGGTGCCCGAGACATTGCCCGATCCGTCGCTCGAGTAGCAAAAGTTTCCGGCGGCGTGCAACCCGTCAGAGTCCCCGGCGAGAGTGATCGAGTAGGTGAGATCGCCCGTCTTGTCCTTGCCGCTGTAGTTCCAACCGTGCGCGATCGCCGGTCCGACGACAAGCTGCGGGCTGGCAGTTCCGGCGCCTCCCGTGGGCTGGGAATGCCCGAGGTACGCGGCCGTCAGCGTGTCGGTGTCGATGTCAGAGCCGAAGGCACCCGCGTAGTCCGGCGGCGAATTGACGTTGATCGTGCCCGACTGGACGATCTGCGAGAGGGTGGCCGGAGTCGTCGCGACGACGAGCTTTCCAGCTGCGTGGCGGACCGTGGACACCACACCGGCGTCATAGCCGTAGAGCAGGATGACCTTACCCGGGGCCAATTTGGCGAGGGGCCCCGACGCGGTGGAGAACGTGAACGTCGAGCCGTCAGGTGAGACGCCGACGAGGCTGCTGCGAAGCAGCGCCGGATCGATGACGACGGTGTTGGGCGACAGCGTCACATGAGCCGTCGAGGAGCTGTGTGGGGCGCCGACGTCGACGGGCGGCGGAGACTGAGCGGCACTGCGAGCGGAGGGCGACGGCAGCGGACTCGCTCCCGCAGTGGAGTTGCTGCACGCTGCCAGAACGGCTGCGACACAGCTCGCCGTGAGGAGAGCCGGCGCCAGTCTGTGGACAGCGAAACGCCGCGGGCGTGCCCCTGCGCTGCGTCGGGTGTGACCTGGTCGAGTCGGACCATCGCGACCGACATCGTTGCGGTTCATGAACCCACACCCTTCTGTCGTGAAAGCACCAAGATTGCCTCTGGCTGCCAACAAGCAACCGATGGGCCTTGCAATCCTTGCACGACCAGCGTCCGGACCGCACGTACCTGCCCGTCCAGGCAAGCGGCGCGTGAACGGGGCGCGTCGCAGTTGCCTGTCCGACCTGGTTGGAGGCTACGCGAAGCGTGAACTGAACGATGGCGCTGCGTCGTGATCGCCGCCTCGCCTCGGCCGTGGCGTGCTGGCAGCGCAGGGCAGCGACCAGGGAAGCATACCCGATGTGGGCCGTCGAGCTCCGTGCATGAGCCCGGCAGGTGCGAACGCTCCTTGCACGGGTCGGGCAGGTGCGAACGAACGGATTCGACGAAATTCGCAGCGCGTCGGAGCCCGTTGGCGCCGTCGAGCTGGTCCGCCGGGGCAACGGACGAGCGCAGCGGTTGCCGACGCGACACATCGCCTCCGTAGCGAACCGCTCGGGCCGTGGGTCACACCCGACCGCGGCGTCATGCGGTGCTCTGCCTGGACACGTGGGCTAGGAGATACCGTAGGGGGGTACCGTTCACCCCGGGGAGGACCCATGGTCGGTTACGGCGAGAACAAAGAGGCGGTGCAGCGCCGCCTGAAGCGCGTCGAGGGTCAGGTGCGTGGCCTCTCGCGCATGGTCGACGAAGAGGCCTACTGCATCGACGTGCTCACCCAGATCTCGGCGGCCACTCGGGCGCTGCAGTCCGTCGCCCTCACACTGCTCGGCGACCACCTCGCCCACTGCGTCCACGACGCGGTCGCCGCCGGCGGGCCGGAGGGCGACGCCAAGGTGGCGGAGGCACGGGCCGCGATCGAGCGGTTGGTGCGCTCGTGAACCGCCGGCTCGAGCCGTCGCGCACGAGCGACCCGGACGTGCCGTCCCCTGGCAGCGGCTCGGCGGCGAGACTCGCCTGGACTGTCCGCGAGCTGCTCGGCGCGCTCGCATCGCAGTCGAGGTCACGTGCGCGCTGAGCTGCTCGGCGCCTTGAGCGCCAACCCGCTCGTCGACATCGGCCGCAGCCTGCGCGAGGGCTTCTGCATGTTCTGGGACACGTTCTGGGCGCTCGTGGTCGGCTTCACCCTGTCGGGGGCGGTACAGGCCTTCGCCTCGCGCGACGCGATCCGACGTCGCCTCGGCGACCACCGTTCGGCGAGTATCGCCCGGGCGTCGTTGTACGGGATGGTCTCCTCGTCGTGCTCCTACGGCGCTGCGGCGATGGCGCGCTCGCTCGTGGCTGGCGGCGCCGACTTCCTCGCCGCGATGGTGTTCATGTTCGCCTCGACCAACCTCGTCGTCGAGCTCGGCATCGTGCTCGCCGTGCTCATCGGCTGGCAATTCCTCGCCGCCGAGTTCATCGGCGGGACGATCATGATCGTGCTCCTCGCCTCGTTAGGCGCCCTGTGGCTACGCGGCAGGGCCCTCGCCGAAGCGCGGGGCGCGCCGAGGCGGCGACAGATACCCACCACCACGCGGGTCCCCACGACGTCGGGGCTCGCCGAGACTGGCGCTCGCGCATCAGGTCGCGCGCCGGCTGGGCGGACGCGGCGAGCTACACGATGAGCGACCTCACGATGCTGCGCAGGGAGGTGATCCTCGGCTTCGGAATCGCGGGCTTTCTCTCGGTGCTGGTCCCCGCCGAGGTCTGGAGCGACGTGTTCATCACCGGGCACGGCACCTGGACCACGATCGAGAATGCCATCGTCGGGCCGTTCGTCGCCATCATCAGCTTCGTGTGCTCGATCGGCAACGTGCCGCTCGCCGCCGCGCTGTGGAACGGCGGCATCAGCTTCGGCGGCGTCGTCGCCTTCGTCTTCGCTGACCTGATCACCCTCCCGCTCCTGTTCATCTACCGGAAGCAGTACGGCAGGCAGATGGCGCTTCGCATGCTCGGGCTCTTCTGGCTCGTCATGTCGGGGGCAGGGCTTGTCACCGAGTACCTGTTCAGAGCGGTGGGTTGGATCCCGACCGCCCGGCGAGGCGTCGTCGTCGACGACACCTTCCGCTGGGGCTGGACGAGCGCGCTCGACGTGGCGGCGCTGGTCGTCTTTGCCGGCGTCGCCTGGCTGCACCGCAACCGTGACCGCTTCGGGGGCGGCGTCGGCTACGCCAAGGACCCGATCTGCGGCATGCAGGTGGAAACGGCGCAAGCCGCCGTGAGCGTCGAGCGCGACGACGCCCTGGTGTACTTCTGTTCAGAGCATTGCCGAGACCGCTTCGCCGCGGCAAAGGATCCCGTGGCGACACCAGCGCTGAGAGAGCCGCCAGCGCCGAACAGGGTTTGACGCTCGAGGATCATTGACCCTGGGCGAGGCGGGATTGGTGACCGGAGACCAGCGGGGAACGTGGGTGCGGCACACACTCAACCTCGACCGCCTGGCCAGCCTGCGCTCGGCGATCGATACCTGATCGCTACGACCGAGACCGAACGCTCGCTGCCGGCGGGCCGAGCTCGATTCCGGGCGCCGCCTCTCCTACTGGTCGTCAGCCACCGCTCCCCGGCCTCGTCGGCCGAGTGGAGCTGGTGCCGCAATCGGCACCTCCCCGGCCGGTGGTCAGTCTGACTGGCCGAGCGACACGGCGATCACCTCGCTACCGGGAGGCACCGGGTTGGTCGGGTTGCGCTGGGCCAGGATCGCCTCGAAGCGCGCCCGCATGGGCGCGAGCCATTCGTCAGTGTCGTGGGGCAGGACGTAGAAGCGACCGGTCCGCACCGCGTCGAGCGCTTCGTCGGCGACCTCGGCGGGGTCCATCGCCTCCGCCAGGACGCTCCGCAGTCCCCGACGCATGCGGCTCTGGGCGGCGTCCGCCCCGGCACCGCCCGCACCGTCGGGCCGGTTGCGGTGCGACTCGGCGAGGCGCGTTCGCACCCAGCCCGGGCAGAGCACCGACACGCCGACGGGCGCGCGCGCCGCCTGCAGCTGGAGGTAGAGGATCTCGGAGAGGGCGACGATGCCGAACTTCGACACTGTGTAGGTCGGCGAGGTGGTCAGAGGCACGAGCCCGGCGAGGGAAGCGGTGTTCACGACATGGGCCGGCTCGCCGGCAGCCAGCATCCGCGGGACGAACGAGCGGATGCCGTTGACGACTCCCCGCAGGTTGACCCCGAGCACCCAGTCCCAGTCCTCGAGCGAGATCTCCCAGACGGCGCCGGACGTCCCGACCCCGGCGTTGTTGCACACCAGATGAACCGCCCCGAAGTGGTCGAGGCAACGCGCCGCAAGCGACTCGACCTGCTCGGGATCGGCCACGTCGGTGAGCACATCGAGCACCTCGCCACCAGTGGCGCGCAGCCGACCGACGGCGTCGACGAGGGCGGCGCGCTCGACGTCGGCGACGACAACGGCCATCTTCTCTGCGAGGAAGCGCTGTGCCAGCGCGAAGCCGATCCCGCTCGCGCCGCCGGTCACGACGGCGACCTTGCCCGACAGGTCTTCGATCATGGCCATCCCTCCGGGGGCCGTCCTCGCGCGGGCGAAGCGTATGGGTTGCCGCGCGCCGGCACAACCATCCCGGCGCCCTCAGCCGCGTCTCCCGCTCTCCTCCGCGGCCTCTTCTCCGGTCGCGGGCCTGGACCGAATCGGCCCGTCCTGCAGGTGGGGCGGCTCGGCCGGGAGCGGGACGCTTCGCGGGAGGTCCTGACGCCGAGGCGCATCGCTCCGCGCAAATGATCCGAGCAGAACCAGTACCGCTGCTCCCCGACCGCAGCGAGGGGCCTACAGGGCCGCCCGGAGTATGGCGAGCGCCTCGAGCAGGCTGCATCCCGATCAGGTCGAGCGCTGCCGTCGGGAATCGGACGTACCGGGAGTGCTGCCGGCCAGCACCGGACGCCGGGCCGGGGGGCTTGGACGGCGCAGGCCCGAGGAGCGTTCGGCGCAGTCGCGACGGGGGGTGGGGCTCAGCCGCCGGCGGCGGGCCCCTCGGGCGGACGGCGCCGGATCGGCTCGAGCGAGAACAGCTCGGAGCGTGAGGTCACGCGCTTCGAGCCGACCTGGGCCGTCGCGCCTGGCGCTGTCCCGACGGGCGGCTGCCCCCCGCCACCCGTCGGCTCGCCGAGCACGGGCGTGACAGGACGGCTGCGCAGCCACCACGCGGCGAGGGTCCCGCCAGCCAGCCCGAACAGGTGCGCCTGCCAGGATATGCCCGCGTTGCCCGGCAGCAGCAATGGCAGCACCGACCAGTACAGGGCACCCACGAGCAGGGCGACGGCGAGGTCCACCAGGCGGCGCTCGATCACGCCGCGGGCGACGAGGTAGCCGAGATAGCCGAAGATCACCCCGCTGGCGCCGACGGTGTCGGTGCCCGAGGGGGCGATCAGCCAGACCCCGAGGCCGCTCACGACGACGACGATCACCGTCACCGCGACGAACCGGCCGATGCCACGCAGCGCGACGAGGAAGCCGAGCACGACGAGCGGCAACGTGTTGCCTTCGATATGCGACCAGCTGGCGTGCAGGAAGGGGGCGGAGAAGATGTCCTCGAGCTTGCCCGGCGTGCGCGGGACGATGCCGAAGCGCAGCAGCCAGTAGCCCGACAGCGAATCGGCGAGCTGGATCCCCCACAGCAGCGCGACGATCACGCCGACGACCACCGCGGCGCGCACGGCGGCCGGACCGAGCTGGCCTGCCCGGCCGGTGCGTCGATCCCGGTTCTCGGCCACGTCGGCAGGCTACCGGCACCGTCGCAGGCGGCGGTGGCGGTGGCGGTGGCGGTGGCGGTGGCGGGAAGCCTGACGGCCGGGTGAGCGGTGGTGATTCCGTCGCCTCCCGTGCCATCTCAGCACCTGGGAGCCGATCGAACCGCCACCTATACTGCTTCAGCCGGGCAATGGCTCGGCGGCCTGGCCGAGCTGTGCGGTGCTCGAGCGTTTCGCCGCACGAGATCGCGCCGGTCCGGGGTTCGCACGTCGAAGCGAGGAGTGCTCGTGAGGGTCCACAAACTCGCAGCGGCCGGTGCCGCTGCCTGCCTGGTGACGGTGTCGGGACTGGTGACCGCCGGCGCCGCGAGCGCGGCGCGCCCGGCCGGCAGGCCTCAGCCGGGTAGCAGCAAGCTCGCTCACGCCGCGACGTCGCCGAGCGGCGTCGACCAGCTCGTCGTCACCAAGCTGGAGGCGAACTCCAAGTATCCGTACACGCAGATCACGCTGGCCGTGCCCGCCCTCGCCGCCAAGGGCGTAAGCGCCGAAGAGGCTGCCATCACCGAGGGCCTGCGCATCGTGATCGACTCGAGCAACTCGGCCAGCCCGTCGACCGCGGCCGCCAAGGTCGACATCTTCTACAAGGGCGTGCTGCTCGGCGAGGTCCGGGTCATCGGCGGCAACCTCTACGTCTTCCTCGACTCCGCGAAGTGGTCGGCGCTCCCCCTGCACTTCAGCAAGGCGACCACGGCCGAGCTCAACCAGATCGACGTCGCCTTCGGCGAGCGCTGGCTCGAGATCCCTGCCTCGGCGCTGTCGAAGCTGTCGCCGGGGGCGAAGAAGCTGAGCTCGCCGGCACAGGTCGACGGCGACGCCGTGGCGGCGCTCACCCAGCTCCTCGATGGCATCAACCTGACCGAGTCGTCCGCGCCCGGCGGCAACCTCGCCTTCAGCGCCGGCGGGTCGCTGCAGACGCTGGCGGTCAACTTCACGGCCGCCGCCGACGCCCTCGAGAAGCAGATCGGCACGAAGTCCGCCAAGCTGAGCAAGCTCACGAGCAAGCCGCCGACCGGCACCTTCAGCCTGAAGATGACGACCGCCGGCGGGGGCGCCTATCTCGGCGCGATCTCGCTCGGGGTAGACGTCACCGGCAAGGGTGGGGGAAGCGGGACCGTGCAGCTCGGCTTCGCTCATGCCGTCGAGCCGGTCGCCGTCCCCGCGGGAGCCAAGGTCATCCCGCCCTCGATCCTGGCCAGCTTCTAGCGGCCCGGGGGTTACGGGCGCCGGTCGGCTCGGGTCGCCCTCACGGGCGGCAACGACGGCCCGAGGATCGCCACGGCGTCGGGCGGCACGCTGACGGTCGCTGAGGCGACGCTCACCGCCGGGTCCGAGGCGGCGAGCAGCACCTGCGACTCGGCGACTTCGAAGCTGCGCTCACCGTCGGCGAGGTTGACCACGACCTCGACGTCTCGGCGACGCACGACGAGGGTGCCCGCGGCCTCGTCGGCCCAGCTCTCGACGCGCTCGAGACGGGGGTCGCTCAGCTGCGGAAGCGCCCTGCGCAGCGCCACGAGGGCGCGGTACCAGGCGAGCATGCCGGCATGGGCGGGCTCGCCGGCTTCCTTCCAGGCCAGCTTCGAGGCGCGGAAGGTCGCATCGGCCTGCGGGTCGGGAACCTCGTCGGGGTCCCAGCCGAAGGAGACGAACTCGTGGCGCCGCCCCTCGCTCACGGCCGCGCCGAGCTCGGGGTCGCGATGGTCGGTGAAGTACTGGAACGGCGTGCTCGCTCCCCACTCCTCGCCCTGGAAGAGCAGCGGAGTGAATGGCCCGGTGAGCAACAGCGCGGCCGCCACCCGCAACCGGCCGTCGGAGACGAGCGCGCCGAGCCGCTCGCCGAGGGCGCGGTTGCCGATCTGGTCGTGGTTCTGGGTGAAGACGACGAACTGACGCCCGGACAGGCCCGCCGGAGGGCGCCCGTGGGTGCGCCCACGATGCCGGGACCAGATCCCGTCGTACACCCAGGCCTGGCGCATCGCCTTGGCGAGCAAGGCGAGCGAGCCGAAGTCCTCGTAGTAACCCGAGCGGTCCCCGCTCAGCGCGCCGTGCAGGGCGTGGTGCCACTCGTCGGCCCAGGTGGCGTCCATCCCGTACCCGCCGGCGTCGCGCGAAACGACGAAGCGCGGGTCGTTGAGGTCGCTCTCAGCGACGAGGAACAGCGGGCGGCGGAGGTGGGCGGCGAGGGCACCGACCTCGTCGGCGAGCTGCTCGAGGACGTGACGGGCCGACTGGTCGACGATGGCGTGCACGGCATCGAGGCGGAGCCCGTCAGCGTGGTAGTCGCGAAGCCACGTCGCGGCGTTGTCGAGGACGAACCGGCGCACCTCGTCGCTGCCCGGCCCGTCGAAGTTGACCGCCGGACCCCAGTTGGTCCGGTGGCGCTGCGAGAAGTACGGGCCGAACTCGGCGAGGTAGTTGCCCGCTGGGCCGAGGTGGTTGTACACGACGTCGATCACCACGCCGAGGCCGGCCCGATGGCAGGCGTCGACCAAGCGCTTCAGCCCCTCCGGCCCGCCGTAGGCGTGGTGCGGAGCGAAAAGATCCACCCCGTCGTACCCCCAGCCCCGGTCACCGGAGAACTCGGCGACCGGCATCAGCTCGACCGCGTCGACGCCCAGCTCGACGAGGTGGTCGAGCCGCCCGATCGCGGCGTCGAAGGTGCCCTCCTCGGTGAAGGTGCCGACGTGCAGCTCGTAGAGGACGGCGCCGGCGAGGGGCACGCCGCGCCACCCGGCGTCCGACCAGCCGAAGCCGTCGTGGTCGACGACCTCGGACAGGCCCTCGACGCCGTCGGGCTGCGAGGGCGAACGCGGGTCGGGGCGCGTCGGCCCGCCGTCGAGGGAGAACCCGTAGCGCGAGCCCGCGCCGGCGTCCTCGACGGTCGCCTCCCACCACCCGCCGTCGTTGCGCTGCATGTCGATCCGGCGGTCGGCGAGCACGAGCTCGACCCGTCCGGGCTCGGGCGCCCACACGGAGAAACGATGGGTCATGAGCCCTCCAGGGCGGTACGGTTCGGCGGGCGTCGCTGGCCGGCCACGCCGGTGGGCGGCCGGCAGCGGACAGCTGGCAGCGGACAGGCCCTGAGCTACCCCCTCGCCGACGGGCTCATCCGCCGACCGGCGCGCCATACGCGCCGGCGATGATCCTGGGTGCGGGTGGCCGGGGAGCCGCAGGCGTCGGTGCTGTCGAGACTCGAAGCGTCTGTCACAGCACGAGCTCTGCGAGGAGCCGCAGCGCCGCCCGGTCGCCGGTCTGGACGATCAATGTGGTCGCACCCGATTCCCGCCACGCAGCCAGCCGGTCGGCGATGCGTGCACGGTCGCCGACGAGCGCGACCTCGTCGACGAGGGCGTCAGGGACAGCGGCGATCGCATCCCGCTGACGGCCCTCGAGGTAGAGCGACTGGATCTGCTCGGCCTCGGCCTCGTAGCCGTAGCGACGGACGAGCTGGTTGTAGAAGTTGCGCCCGCGTGCGCCCATCCCGCCGATGTAGAGCGCGAGGTGCGGTCGTACCTGGTCGCGTGCGGCATCGAGGTCGTCGCTCAGCACGACCGTCGCCGACGGTGCGATGTCGAAGCCGGGACGCCTCGCCGGGACGCCCGCCTCGTCGGCACGCCACGCCGTCCCGAAGACGCCCTGGGCGCGCTCGGGCGAGAACATCATCGGCAGCCAGCCGTCGGCGATCTCGAACGCCAGCGCAACCTGCTTCGGGCCGAGGGCGGCGAGGTAGATCGGGATCTCTTCGCGCAGCGGGCGCAGCATCAGCTTGAGCGGCTTGCCGAGACCTGTCGCGTCCGAGCCCCGGTAGGGCAGCGAGATCTGCGTGCCGTCGAGCTCGACGGTGTCGCGCCGCAACGCCATGCGCACGACCTCGACGTACTCCCGCGTGCGGGCGAGCGGCTTGCCCCACGGCTGGCCGTGCCAGCCCTCGACCACCTGGGGCCCGGATGTGCCGAGACCGAGCAGCAGGCGGCCGCCGGACATGAGATCGAGGGTTGCGGCCGTCATCGCCGTGTTGGCCGGCGTGCGGGCCGGCATCTGCAGCACCGCCGAGCCGATCCCGATGGTGCTCGTCGTCGCCGCCACCCACGAGAGCACGGTGACGGCGTCGGTGCCCCACGCCTCGGAGGCCCACGCCGAGGCGTAGCCCAGGCGCTCGGCCTCCTGCGCCAGGGCGACGAGGTCGAGCGGGTTGGTGCCCGGTGGGGCGTACCCCATCGAGAAGCCGAGGCGCATCCCCGAGCCGTCCGCGCTCGCCGCTCGGCCGGCCGCTTCAGCCGGGGACGTGCGTCGGTGCGGTGGCGAACTGCGCGCGTAGCGCCGTCTTGCGGAACTTGCCGACGCCGGTCTTGGGGATCTCGGCGACGAACTCGATGCGGTCCGGCAGCCACCACTTGGCGAACTGCGGCGCGAGGAAGGCGAGCAGCTCGTCCGCGCTCGCCGACGCGCCCGACTTGAGCACCACCGCGGCGAGCGGTCGTTCCATCCACTGCTCGTCCGGCACGGCGATCACGGCGGCCTCGGCAACGGCTGGATGGCACATCAGCGCGCTCTCGAGGGCGACCGAGCTGATCCACTCGCCGCCGGACTTGATCACGTCCTTGGAGCGGTCCTTGATCTCGATGTAGCCGCGGGGGTCGATCGTGACGATGTCGCCGGTGCGGAACCACCCGTCCTCGGTCCAGCGGTCGGCCGCTTCCGGCGCGTCGTAGTACGAGCTCGCCACCCACGGCCCGCGCACCTCGAGCTCGCCCATCGTCTCGCCGTCCCAGGGCACCTCCTCGCCGCCGACCCGGGCGCGCACCTCGACGAAGGGCAACGGCAGCCCGGCGGTCGCCGCGATGTCGAACCGGGCCTCCGCGTCGGCGTGGCGGAGGTCACCGACCGGGTCGGTCGTGGAGGCGACCGGAGAGGTCTCGGTCATCCCCCAGCCCTGCACCACGGTGATGCCGTGGCGCTCCTGGAACCCGGCGATCATCGCCCTCGGCGCCGCCGAGCCTCCCGAGAGGATGCAGCGCAGGCTCGACAGGTCGAAGCGATCCGGCTCGGCGTCGAGCAGCCGCAACACGCCGAGCCACAGCGTCGGCACCCCGGCCGTGAACGTGACGCCGTTGACCGCCATGTCCTCGAGCAGGCTCTCGGGGTCGAGGTAGGGCCCGGGGAAGACGAGGCGTGCGCCGATCATCGCCGCCAGGAACGGATAGCCCCAGGCGTTGACGTGGAACATCGGCACGACGGGGAGCAGGCTGTCCGCCTCGCTCATCCCGAGCCCGAACGGGGCGGCAGAGGCCACGCCGAACGTGTGCAGGATCGTCGAGCGGTGCGAGTACAGCACGCCCTTCGGGCGACCGGTCGTCCCGCTCGTGTAGCACATCGCCGCGGCCTGGCGCTCGTCGAGCTGCGGATCCTCCCAGTCGTCGGGGTCCGCAGAGGCGAGCAGGTCCTCGTAGGAGTCCTCGACGACGAAGACGTGCTCGAAGGGAGCGTCGGCGCGGACCGCCTCGTACAGGGGCAACACGCTGCGGTCGACGATCAGCACCTTGTCGCCGGCGTGCCTGGCGATGTAGGAGACGTCGTCGTGGTGCAGGCGGATGTTGATCGTGTGCAGCACGAACCCGCCGCAGGGCACGCCGAAGTAGACCTCCAGGTGCTGGTAATGGTTCCAGCACAGCGTCGCCACGCGGTCGCCGCGCTCGAGCCCGAGGCGCTGCAGCGCCACGGCGAGCTGCTTGGCGCGCCGGGTCATGTCCCGCAGGGTGTAGTGGTGGAAGGAGCGGTCCGGGAGCCGCGTGACGACCTCCCGGTAGCCGAAGAAGGTCTCGGCGCGCCGCAACACCGCCGGCAGCGTCAGCTGGAAGTCCATCATCAGCCCGTCCACGGCAGCTCCCCCTCCCGCCCCGGGGTGACCCGGAGCCGTTGCACGTCGATCAGAGGGTGACCGGCCGACGTCGAGCCACCCTGCTCGAGCGGCGCGCCGACCACCGTCTCCCTCAGTCCAGCACGCTCGTCCCGTCCAGCAGGCTCGTTCAGTCCAACAGGGCGCGGGCGACCTGCGCGCGGTGGTACGAGGCGTAGCCGCCGACGGCCTGGATCCTCATCGCCCGCTTGTAGTAGCGGTGCAACACGTGCTCCCAGGTGAAGCCGATCCCCCCGTGCACCTGGATCGACCGCTCGCAGGCGGCCACGGCCGCGTCGGCGGCGTAGGACTTGGCCGCCGCGCTCGGCGACGGCGAGCTGCTCGTCTCCCTCGGCGACGCACCACGCCGCCCAGTAGGCGAGCGAGCGCGCCAGCTCGGTCTCGAGGTAGGTGTCGGCCAGCTTGTGCGAGACCGCCTGATACGTGCCGATCGGCTTGCCGAATTGCTCGCGGGTGCGGGCGTGCTCGACGCCGAGCTCGAGGGCGCGCTGGGCGATGCCGACGGCTTCGAGCGACAGCGCGGCGAGCGCCCGGCAGCGGATCGGCTCGGCGAGCGCCGGGTCGGTGAGCTCGACGACCTCGTCGACAAGGCCGGCATCGGGGACGCGCCAGCCGTCGAGCGCGAGCGAGTACGTGCGCTCGCCGGAGGCGACGAGCGCCTGCTGCTCGGGCGAGAGCGCCGGCAGGGCCAGCCCGACGGTGGCGAAGTACGGCCCGGGGAAGCACGCCCGGCCGAGCTCCTCGAACAGCACCGCCTCCTCGAGGAAGCCGAGGCCGGCGCCACCCTGCGCCTCGGGCACCGAGATGCCCGTCCAGCCGAGCTTGGCGATCTCCTGCCAGCTGCTCGGATCCCACTCGCCGTCGCCCGGATAGCGCTCGGCCAGGTAGCGCCGGGCCTCGCGCCGCAGCATCTCCTGGTCCTCGCTGAAGGCGAAGTCCATCAGCGCGACCTCGGAAGCCCGAGCACGCGCTCGGCGACGATGCTGCGCAGGATCTCGCTCGTGCCCGCCTCGATCGTGTTGCCGCGGCTGCGCAGCTGCTGGTGGCCCCAGTAGCCGTCGTCCTCGCCACCGAGGATCTCCATCGCCAGCTTGGTCAGGCGCTGGTTCTGCTCCGACCAGTGCAACTTGGTGATCGAGCCCTCCGGCCCGGGGATGCCGGTCTTCACGAGCGCGGTGAGGGCGCGCAGGTTGGTGAACTTGAGCGCCTGCAGCTCGATCCACTCGCGCGCGACGCGGTCGCGCACGAGCGGGTCGTCCTTGGCCTCGCGCTGGGCGAGTGGGATCAGGCGGCGGACCTGCGCGTCGAGCACTCCCGTCAGCGCGGCGCCGAGCGTGCCACGCTCGTGCAACAACGTCGTCATCGCCACCTGCCAGCCGCCGCCGACCTCACCGAGGAGATTGGCCCGGGGGACCACCACGTCGGTGAGGAAGATCTCGTTGAATTCCGCCTCACCGGTTATCTGGCGCAACGGGCGCACCTCGACACCGGGGGCGTGCATGTCGAGGATGACGTAGGTGAGGCCGGCTTGGCGCTTGGACTCCGGGTCGCTGCGCCCGAGCAAGATGCAGTAGCTCGCGAGGTGGGCGAAGGAGGACCACACCTTCTGCCCGTTGACGAGGAAGTAGTCCTCCTGGGGCTCGATGCGCATGCGCACGGAGGCGAGGTCGGACCCCGAGCCGGGCTCGGAGAAGCCCTGGCACCAGATCTCCTCGGCGGAGAGAATCCTCGGCAGGTAGCGGCGCTTCTGCTCGTCGCTGCCGTGGAACATGATCGTCGGCCCGGCCATGCCGATCCCGATCGGGTTGATGTGGTTCGGCGCCTCGGCGCGGGCGAACTCCTCGAGCACGATCGCCTGGTGGCTGTAGGGCGCTCCCCGCCCGCCGTACTCGGCGGGCCAGGTGACGCCGGCGAGGCCGGCCTCCTGCACCCGGCGGCTCCACTCCACGCCCGGCTCGGCTGGCAGGTTGGCCGCCAGCCACTCGCGCACCTCGGAGCGGAAGGCCGCTTCCTCCGGGCTGTCGCGGAGATCCACGGGCGCAACTGTACGCGACGCGCAGCGCGGCCGACGAGCGGTCGGCCAGCTCAGCTGAACGCGTTCTCCCCCGTGAGGGCGCGGCCGATGATCAGCTTCTGGATCTGGCTGGTCCCCTCGTAGAGGGTGGCCACCCGGGCGTCGCGCAGGTACTTGCCGACCGGGTACTCGTCGACGAAGCCGTAGCCGCCGAACACCTGCAGCGCGCTGTTGGCGGCGCGCACCGCGGCCTCGCTCGCGTAGAGCTTGGCGACGGAGGACTCGAGGGTGTGCGGCTCGCCCGAGTCGGCGCGCGTCGCGGCGCGCCAGGTGAGCAGGCGCGCCGCCTCGGTCTCCACGCTCATGTCGGCGATCAGCTCCTGCACGAGCTGGAAGCCGGCGATCGGGCGCCCGAAGGCGCGGCGCTGCTTGGCGTAGGCGACGCTCGCCTCCAGGCACCCCTGGGCGATCCCGACGCTGCCGGCGGCGAGCGAGATGCGGCCGTGGTCGAGCGCCGACATCGCCACCTTGAAGCCGCCGCCGAGCTCGCCGAGCCGGCTCGAATCGGGTACGCGCACGCCGTCGAGCGCGAGCTCGGCGGTGTCCTGGGCGCGTAGGCCGAGCTTGCCGGTGATGCGGCGCGCCGAGAACCCGCTGCTCTCGGTCGGCACGAGGAAGCAGGTGATCCCCCGCGGTCCGGCATCGCCCGTGCGGGCGAAGACGAGGGCGAGCGAGGCCCACGACCCGAGGGTGATGAAGGTCTTGGCGCCGCTCAGCACCCAGTCGGCGCCGTCACGCTCAGCGCGTGTGACGAGCGCTGCGGCGTCCGAGCCGCATCCCGGCTCGGTGAGCGCGAAGCAGCCGAGCCCCTCGCCGCTGGCCAGGGCGGGCAGCCACGCCCGCTTCTGCTCCTCGGCCCCGAAGCGGGCGATGGTGTGCCCGACGAGCCCGACGTTGACCGAGACGATCCCGCGCACCGAGGAGTCGACCCTACCCAGCTCCTCGATCACGAGGGCGTAGGACAGGGTGTCGAGACCACTCCCGCCGTAGTCCTCGCCCCAGCCGGCGCCGAGGAAGCCGACCGCGGCAAGCTCGCCGACGATCGAGCGGTCGAGCTCCTCGCGCCGGTCCCATTCGCGGACGTGGGGCGCGAGCTCGCGCTCGGCGAAGCGGCGCGCCGATGCGCGCATCAGCTCCTGCTCGGGCGAGAGATCGAACAACGCCGACAGGGTAGTCTCGGCCCCGGCGCCGGGCCGGGGGCACCGCCGTGAGGGCGAAGCGAACGCCCGAGGTGCCAACGGCCGACGAACCGACGCACGAGGGGGGCCGATGCCGTCACTGCAGGGCAAGGTTGCGATCGTCACCGGCGCCGGGCGCGGCATCGGCCGTGAGCACGCGTTGGCGCTGGCGAGGGCCGGGGCGCGCGTCGTGGTCAACGACCTCGGCGTCTCGCTCTCCGGCGAGGGATCCGACGCCACACCGGCCCAGCAAGTGGTGGCCGAGATCGAGGCCCTCGGCGGTGAGGCCGTCGGAAACGGCGAGAACGTCGCCGACTTTGCCGGGTCCAAGCGCCTCGTCGACGCGGCGGTCGAGAGATTCGGTCGCCTCGACATCCTCGTCAACAACGCCGGGATCCTGCGCGACCGGATGCTGGTCAACATGGACGAGGGCGAGTGGGACGCCGTGATCGAGGTGCACCTGAAGGGGCACTTCGCGCCGACCCACCACGCAGCGGCGCACTGGCGGGAGCGCTCCAAGGCGGGCGAGGAGGTGCGCGCCCGGGTGGTCAACACCTCCAGCCCGTCAGGGGTGTTCGGCAATGTCGGGCAGGCCAACTACGGCGCGGCCAAGGCGGGCATCGCCGCCTTCACGCTGATCGCTGCGCAGGAGCTCGCCCGCTACGGGGTGACGGTGAACTGCCTCGCCCCCAACGCCCGCACCCGCATGACCGAGTCCGCCTACGGCGAGCTTCCGGTCCCGGATGGCTTCGACCCGATCGACCCGGCGCACAACTCCCCCATCGTCGTGGCGCTGTGCGCCGACGAGGCCCAGCACATCACCGGACAGGTCTTCCTCGTCCAGGGGGGCGCCGTCAACGCGTTGCGTGGCTGGGAGTCCGGCGAGCTGTTCCAGTCCGACACCGGGTGGGACCCCGACGACCTGCTCGCCGAGCTGCTCGAGCGCTGGCCGAGCGGGGTCGCGCCGGCCGGGATGTTCGAAGGTATGCAGCGCGCCGGCGGCCAGTCGATCCGCTTGATGTGAGCGTCACATGGCGCGGACGCGCACGGAGCCGGCGGTGGTGAGCGAGATGACACGCGAAGGAGCTGTGGTGGCGGTGACGAGGACACGAATGCCCGAGGAGCTGGAAGGGCGATGACGACCAAGGTGACGCTCGAGGAGCTCGAGCGGAGCGAGGGGCTCGACCTCGGGGCCAGCGAGTGGCTGACCATCGAGCAGCCGCAGATCGACCTCTTCGCCGACGCAACCGACGACCACCAGTGGATCCACGTCGACCCCGTTGCGGCGGCCGCGGGCCCCTTCGGCACGACGGTGGCCCACGGCTACCTCACCCTCTCCCTCGTGCCGGCGATGTTCCACGAGCTGCTCAGGGTGACCGACTCCCCGCTCGGGGTGAACTACGGCGCGGAGAGGATCCGCTTCACCTCGCCCGTGCCGGTCGGGTCACGTATCCGTATGCACGCCAGGCTGCTACGGGCCACGCGGCGCGAGCTCGGCGTGGTGGTCAACCTCGACGTCCGGGTGGAGATCGAGGGCAGCGAGCGCCCCGCGCTCGTCGGCGAGCTGCTCTTCCTCATCGCCGGGGCTTCCGATGCCGGGGACGCCGACGCGGGAGGCTCCGATGCCGGGGGTTCCGATGCCTGAGGCCGGGATGCCCGAGGCCGTCCTCGTCGCCGCGGTGCGCACGCCGATCGGCCGTGCGCACAAGGGATCGCTCGTCAACGCCCGTCCCGACGACCTGCTCGCCTTCGCCATCGCGCAGGTGCTGGCGCGGGTCCCCGAGGTCGAGCCGGCCGAGGTCGTCGACGTCATCGCCGGGTGCGCCTTCCCCGAGCAGAAGCAGGGGATGAACCTCGCCCGGCGTGCCGCGCTGCTCGCCGGCCTGCCCGTGAGCGTGCCCGGCACGACGGTCAACCGCTTCTGCGCCTCGAGCCTGCAGGCGATCCGCATGGCCTTCCACGCCATCCGCGCCGGCGAGGGCGAGGTCTACGTCGCCGCCGGCGTCGAGTCGGTCTCCCAGGTCGACCCGATGCCGCGCAACCTCGACGAGCTGCACCCCAAGCTGCTCGGCGAGAACGCCGAGATCGCCGACGTCTACCTCCCGATGGGCATGACGGCCGAGAACGTCGCGACGCGGTGGAAGGTCGCCCGCGAGGACATGGACCGCTACGCACAGCGCTCCCAGGAGCGCGCCGTGGCAGCGCAGGACTCCGGCTTCTTCGCCCGGGAGATCGTCGCCTACGAGGGTGTCGAGCGCGACGACGGACCGCGGCGTGAGTCGACCCTCGAGCGCCTCGCTGGCTTGCCGCCGGCGTTCAAGCCGGACGGGACGGTGACGGCGGGCAATTCCTGCCCGCTCAACGACGGAGCCGCTGCGGTCGTCGTGATGAGCGACCGGCGCGCCGCCGAGCTCGGGCTGCGCCAGCGGGCGCGGGTCGTCGCCTCGTCGGTGTCGGGGGTCGCTCCCGAGATCATGGGAGTCGGGCCGATCGAAGCGGTCCGCACGGTGTTGCGCCGGGCCGGCATGACCATCGACGACGTCGACGTGGTCGAGCTGAACGAGGCCTTCGCCGCCCAGGTTCTGCCGGTGTGCGACGAGATCGGCGTGGATCCCTTCGGCGACAGGCTCAACCCGCACGGCGGCGCGATCGCCCTCGGGCACCCCTTCGGCATGACGGGCGCGAGGATCATGTGCACGCTGCTCAACGACCTCGAGACCCTCGATCGCAGCGTCGGGCTGGAGACGATGTGCGTGGGCGGCGGCCAGGGGATGGCGATGATCGTCGAGCGCCTCGGCTGAAGCGGCTCAGGCGGTCTGCCCCCCGTCGACGGCGAGCACCTGACCGGTGATGTAGGCGCCGGCCGACGAGGCGAGCAGCGCGACCGCGCCCTTCAGATCGTCGGGACCGCCGAACCGGCGAAGCGGGATGGCGGCCAGGAACTGCTCGCCATGGCGGTCGAGCAGCACCTGGGACATGTCGGAGGGGAACCAGCCGGGGGCGAGGGCGTTGACGCGGATGCCGTGGCGCGCCCACTTGCAGGCGAGGTCGCGCGTCAACGCGACGACGCCCCCCTTGCTCGCCGTGTACGCGACCGCGTCCATGGTTCCCGGCGGCGAGCCGCGCAGCGCGGCCACGGAAGCGACGTTGACGATCGAGCCGCCGTTGCGCCCGATCATGGTGCGCGCCGCCGCCTGGGTGACGAGGAAGAGGCCCGTCAGGTTGACGTCGATGACCTTCTGCCAGCCCTCGAGCGGGGTGTCCTCGGCCGGGGCGCCCCATGACGTGCCGGCGTCGTTGACGAGGACGTCGATCCCGCCGAAGGCCTCGACGGTGCGCGCCACCACCGCCTCGGCGTCGCCCGGCCGGCGCAGGTCGCAGGCCAGCGCCAGCGTGCGCACGCCGAGCTCGGCGAGCTCGGCAGCGGCCTGCTCGCAGCGCTCGAGCTTGCGCGAGCAGACCACGACGTCGGCACCGAGCTCGGCCAGGGCCCCGGCCATCTGCAGCCCGAGACCGCTCCCACCACCGGTGACGAGCGCGGTCCGACCCGATAGATCGAACAGCTCATGGACGCGCACCGCGCACTGCCTCCCTCGTGCCGGCGCCCCGCCCGGCGGCGCGCCCTGGCTGTGCCAGGCCCCCGCCCGCGGCGCGCCGCAGGCGGGGGCTCGATCGGGCTGTCGGCGCGCTAGGCGCTGTTGCGCAGGGACGCGGGTGGGAACGTGATCTTGCCGCTGTAGGTCGTCACCGGTGCGGAGCCGACGTTGGTGACCTGCACCCGGCTCAGCGGGACCGTGCCGATCCACTTGCCCGTCGGCGTGACCGCCGGGGGCGCCGCGGCGCTCAGCTTGACCACCTCCGCGCCCTGGAAACCGTAGTGGACGCTCTTCGAGTACGAGAGCGGCACGAACCCGGGCGTGACGAAGCTCGAACCGGAGTGCTCGATCGCCGCGACCAGTCCGGCGCGGGTCAGGTTCTTGCCCGCGGCTTGCAGCGCCTGTACGAAGGTGAGCGCAAGCGCGACGCCGTAGGAGGTGTTCCCGTCAAGCCCCGCCTTGGCGTATAGCGACGGGGCGTAGTTCTTGAGCAGCTTGGTCTCGACCTTCACCCACGGGTTGGAGACCTGGGCCTCGGGCGGGAAGTAGGCGTCGGTGATCACGCCGTTCAGGAGCAGCGCCGACTCCTTGGCCTCCGTCGCCGAGCCGCCGCCCTGCTTGGTGAACGCGGCGAGCAGCGGGCCGACCGTCGGCGAGTCCGATCCGACGTTGGAGATCACGTACTGCGGAAAGTAGCTGAGCGCCGCCGCCGGCAGCATCGCCAGCGCCGTCGCCGCCGGGATCGTGGCCATGGCGACGACTTGCGCTCCGGCGGACTTGAGGGCCGCGATCTGGTTCGAGAGCGGTCCGGAGAGCGTCGCTGCGTCGTAGGTCTGCTGGGAGACGACCGACCCGGCCGGGATCTCCATGCTGAGGCCCTTCACGAAGTCTTGGCCGAACTCGTCGTCCTGGCTCAGGTAGCCGATCTTCTCGCCGGCGAAGTGCTTCTCGATGTACGCGCCGAGGATCTTGCCCTCGACGGTGTACGGCGGCTGCCAGCCGAAGCTCAGGGGATACTTCGGGTCGCTCCAGCAGTCGCAGCCGGACTCGACGAACAGTTGCGGCACGCCCTGGGAGTTGAGGAAGGGCTGCACCGCAGCCTGGGTGGGCGTCCCGAGCGAGCCCACGTCGGCGAAGATGTTGTTCTGCAGCACGAGCTTGCGCGTCAAGGTCGCCGTCGACGCCGGGTTGTACTGGTCGTCGAGGTACTCGTAGTTGATCTTGCGGCCGTAGACGCCGCCGTGGGCGTTGACCCAGGCGAACACGGCGTTCATCGCCGGAGCGATCTCGCTGTAGCCGGGGGCCGCCGGCCCGGTGAGCGGCACGGTGGCGCCGATCGTGATGCTCGTCGAGGTGACCCCGGGTGTCGAGGCCGCCGACGCCGGCGTGCTGCTCAGCGCGGCCGTTGCCAGCCCGCCCGCCACCGTGATCGCCACGAGACCGCGGGCCAGCCGCCCGCTTCGTTGCGGAAGTGCTCTCATCAATCCCCCTCCTCGATGTCCCCCGGTGGAGCGCCCGGCGCCGTCGCCGGGCCGGTGATGCTCCGGAGCGCTTGCTCCCGGGAAGGCGGCGGCGCCCCCGGCCCGCTAGCCCGGGTGGCCGTCCACTTCCTCGAGAGGTACCTCCACGCCCAGTGTAGGCTCCCCTGGATTCCGCTGGGGGCGGCGATCATCGCCACGATCAGCACCGCGCCGAAGATGATCGTGGCGAGGTAGGCACTGGTGCCGCTGCCGAGGTCGAATCGCCCCGAGAGCGACGTCGACCACTGCGGAACGTAGACGAGCAGCACCGCCCCCCACCACATCCCCATCAGGCTGCCGGCGCCTCCGATCACCATCGCGGCGAGCAGCTGGATGGAGAGCGTGAGCGGGAACTCGCCCGTGCTCACCACGCTCGTCGACAGCCCGAGGAAGGCGCCCGCCAGCCCGGCGCAGCCGGCGCAGATCACGAATGCGGTCACCTTGGTGCGGGCGACGTGGACGCCCGCCAACGAGGCGGCCACCTCGTCGTCGCGCACCGCCCGGAACGAACGACCGAAGCGACTGCGCAACAGGTTCGCCAGCAGCACGAGGGTGACGAGCGCCCCGGCCAGCTCGATCCAGGCAAGCCATTCCTCGGGGTTGACGCTTCCCGGCGCAGCCGGCACGTTGGTCACCAGACCCTGGTCGCCGCCGAAGGTCGACGACCACTTGTCGGCGATCGGCGGCAGGGCGAGGGCGAGGAGGAGCGTCATGCCGGCCAGGTACGGCCCCTTCAGCCGGGTCGCCGAGACGCCGACGACCAGACCGAGCACGGCCGCGGTGCCGATCGAGGCGAGCAGCTCGAGCACGAAGTTGAGCTGGGTGTGGGTCATCAGCAGCGCCGTCGTGTAGGCGCCGACCGCCATGAAGGCCCCGTTGCCGAGCGAGACCTGCCCGCTCAGGCCGGTGAGCAGGCTGAGGCCGCACAGGGCGATGACGTAGAGGGCGATCTCGCCGACGAGCACGTCGTCGTACTCGCTGAGCGCCGAGGTGAGCAGGTAGAGCGCGAGCGCACCGAGCAGCGCGAGCACGACGTGGCGTGCCAGCGGCTCGGCGGCGAGGCGCCGCACTCCGTCGGGGACGCGTACCCGTCGCCGCTCGAGTGGGACCGTTCCCGCCACCTCAGACCACCCGCGCCGGGGGGCGGGCGAAGATGCCCTTCGGGCGAGTCATCAGCGTGACCATCAGCAGCGCGAGCGCGCCGAGGGGCTCCAGCCCGGACCCGAGGTAGCCGCCGACGTAGGAGATGCACAGCCCCGTGATGAGGCCGCCGACGAGCGCTCCGACCGGGCTCTCCAGCCCGCCGATCACCGCCGCGGTGAAGCCGTAGACGAGGACGAGGTCCATGTAGTACGGACCGAACGAGCTCGTCGGCGCCGTGAGCAGCCCGGCCAGCGCGCCGGCGACGCCTGCGAGCGCCCAGCCGAGGGTGAGCAGCCTGCCGACGCGTACGCCGAGCAGGCGGGAGACCTCTCGTGCGTACGCCGAGGCGCGCATCCTCAGTCCCAGCGTGGTCGCCCGGAACAGCACGAGGTTCCCCGCCATGAGCAGCAGCACCGAGACCAGGATGAACACGTCGAAATGGGAGAAGGCGATCCTCGTGTGACCGACGACGAGCCCGCTCTGGGAGTACGCGGCGGGGAAGCCGCGACTCGAGTTGCCCCAGATCGCCCCCGCCAGGCCCTCGAGCACGACGAGCAGCCCGATCGTGACGATGACGGTGTTGAGCTCCGACTTGCCCTCGAGCGGCCGGATGAGGACGCGCTCGACGACCGCGCCCAGGGCGAAGCCGATGGCGAGCGCAGCGACGAAGGCCCACCAGTAGTTGATCCCGCGGTCGAGCAGGCTCGAGGCGATGAAGGTCGTCATCATCGCCATCGCGCCCTGCGCGAAGTTGACGACGTTGGTCGCCCGGAAGATCAGCACGAGCGCGAGCGCCAGAGCGGCGAAGATCATCCCCTGTGCGACGCCGTTCAGCGTGTAGTCGACGAAGAGGCTCATGCGATCAATAACCGAGGTAGTGGCGGCGCAGGTCGGTGTCGCCGCCGACGGCCACCGCCGAGTCGTCCGCCACGACGCGGCCGAGGTCGAGCACGACGGCGCGATGCGAGATCGAGAGAGCGCTGCGGGCGTTCTGCTCGACGAGCAGCACGGTCATCTGCGAGCCGGCTGTCTGCTCGGCGAGCAGCGCCATCAGCTGCGCGGTGACGAGCGGCGCCAGGCCGAGCGAGGGCTCGTCGAGCAGCAGCAGGCGCGGGCGGGTGATCAGGGCCCGCCCGAGGGCGAGCATCTGCCGCTCACCGCCGGAGAGGCCGGAGGCGTGGCGATGGCGGAAGCGGCCGAGACGGGGGAACAGCTCGAGGATCGTCTCGACGGCCGGCCGGCGCTCACGGTGGCGCAGGCACCACAGCGTCGCCAAACGCAGGTTCTCCTCGACGGTCAGCTCCTCGATGATCCCCCGCCCCTCCGGAACGTGCGCCACCCCTCGCCGGGCGATGCCCTCCACCGAGCCGCCGAGCAGCTCCTCGTCGTCGAAGCGCACCGATCCGGCGCGTGGCCGGACGAGCCCGCTGATCGTGCGCAGCAGCGTCGTCTTGCCCGCCCCGTTCGCCCCGAGCACCGCCGTGATCGCGCCCGGCTCGGCGCGAAATCGCACCTCGCGGAGCGCCGAGACCGCCCCGTACGAAACGCTCAGGTCGAGCACCTCAAGCATCGTGCGCATCCGGCTCGGGATCGGGCCGCGGCTCCCGCAGCGGCTCCGGCGCCGGCACCTCGACGTCCCGGCCGAGGTAGGCAGTGGCGACCTCCGGGCTCGCCCGGATCTGCTCGGGGGTCCCGTCCGCGATCACCTGGCCGAAGTTGAGGACCACGACCCGGTCGCACACGGCATTGACGAGGTCCATGCGGTGCTCGACGAGCAGCACGCCGACACGCGGCGCGAGCTCCCCGATCAGGGTCGCCAGGCTCGCCATCTCGTCGTCGGAGAGGCCGCTCGCCGGCTCGTCGAGCAGCAGCAGGCTGGGCTCGGCGATGAGGGCGCGTGCCAGCGCCGCCTGCTTCTGCACCGCGTAGGGCAGCGTCGACGGCCGACGCCGCGCGTAGGCGGCGATGCCGAGCTGCTCGAGCAGCGCGGTGGCGCTAGCAGCGGCCATCCGTTCTTCGCGGCTCGAGCGCCGCAGCCCGAGGACCGACGAGGCGAAGCCCGCTCGCAGCCGGGGCTGAGTCCCGAGCACCACGTTCTCGAGCACGCTCAACCCCTGGCAGAGCCCGACGCCCTGGAGGGTCCGGGCGATCCCGAGCCTCGTCAGGTCGTGCGGATGGTGCCGCCCGAGCGGCTCACCGCCGTAGGAGATGCTGCCGGACCGGGGGCGGACGAACCCGCAGATCACGTTGAACAGCGTGGTCTTGCCCGCGCCGTTCGGACCGATCACCCCGACGACGTCGCCCTGATCGGCGTGCAACGAGACGCCGTCGAGGGCACGCAGGCCGCCGAACTCGACGATCAGCTCCTCGACGGCGAGGCGCCTGGGATCCGAAGCGGCCGGGTGGGGGCTCAGGGCGATGCTCACCTGCGTCGCGACCGCAACCCCGCTCCTCGGTCCGCGGGCGGGCGTCCCTCGCTCGGCATCGTGCACCCCATCCCCCCGCTCGAGACCCGCTCCTCGAGACCTCCCGGTCGAGGAGCCCCGGTCGCCACCCCCGGCCGGCGAAGCTACCACCGGGCTCGTGGCGGGTGATGGGCCGGGCCCGCCCGAGCGCCGAGAGCTACCATTGGCGAGCCGAGGAGGCCGCCATGCTGCAACGCGTCCCAAGCGACCTGCTCGCCGCGCTGGCGTCGGTGCCGCTGTTCTCGGCGTGCAGCAAGCGCGAGCTGCGCGAGATCTCCCGGCTCGGCACCGAGGTGTCCGTCGAGGAGGGCGCCGTGCTCACCGAACAGGGCGCGCCCGGCTCCGAGTTCTGCCTCGTGCTCGAGGGCAAGGCGCGCTGCGAGGTGAACGGGGAGCAGGTCGCCGAGATCGCCGCTGGGGACTTCTTCGGCGAGATGGCGCTGCTCGACCGCGGGCCGCGACGCGCGACGGTCATCGCCGAGAGCCCGATGCGGCTCATGGTGCTCGAAAACCGGGAGTTCAACCGCCTGCTCGACGCCTCCCCTACGATCGCCAAGAAGCTGCTGCTCGCCTTCGCCGCCCGCACACGCGCCAGCAGCGCTGGGAGCGACTGAATGATGGACACGCCGACCGAGCACGTTGCGCTGCGCGCCCGCTACCGCGCCTTCATGGAGGAGCACGTCTACCCCAACGAGGAAGCGCTCTCCCGAGAGGACGAGGCATCCGACGAGCTGATCGCCGCGCTGCGCGACCGCGCCAGGCAGGCCGGCCTGTGGGCACCGCATCTCCCGCCGGAGGCGGGGGGCACCGGCCTCGGATTCATGGCCTACGCCAGCCTCAACGAGGAGATCGGCCGCGTCTCCTTCGCGCAGCTCGTCTTCAACTGCCAGGCGCCCGACGCCGGCAACGGCGAGATCTTGCACCTCTACGGCACCGACGAGCAGAAGAAGCAATGGCTGGCGCCGCTCGTCGAGGGCGAGGCGCGTTCATTCTTCTCGATGACCGAGCCGGAGGTCTCCGGCGCCGACCCGACAGGCCTTCGCACGACGGCGGTGCTCGAGAGCGGCGAGTGGGTGATCGACGGGCGGAAGTGGTTCTCCACCGCCGCCGAGGGCGCGGCGTTCGGCATCGTCATGGCGGTCAGCGAGCCCGAGGCACCTCCCCACCGCCGGATGAGCCAGATCATCGTGCCCGCCGACGCCCCCGGCGTCGAGATCGAAGCCGTGCCCGTGCTCGGCCATCGGGGGCGGGGCTGGTCGACGCACTGCGAGGTGCGCTATCACTCGGTGCGCGTCCCCGAGGAGAACCTGCTCGGCGCGCGCGGCGACGGCTTCGCCATCGCGCAGCGACGCCTCGGGCCGGGCCGGATCCACCACGTGATGCGCTGGCTGGGCCAGATGCAGCGTGCCTTCGAGCTGATGTGCGGGCGCGCCCTCGAGCGCGAGGCGTTCGGGGGCCCTCTTGCCGAGAAGCAGACCGTGCAGGCCTGGATCGCCGACGCCGCGGCCGGCATCCACGCCTGTCGCCTGATGACCTACGACGCGGCACGCAAGATCGACGCCGGCGCCGACGCCCGCGTCGAGATCTCGCTCATCAAGTTCTTCGCCGCCGACGTGCTCTCTCAGGTGATCGATCGCGCCGTGCAGGTTCACGGCGGCGCTCGGGCTGACGGACCGCTCGCCGCTCTCGGAGATGTACTCCCTCGCCCGTGGCGCCCACATCTACGACGGTCCCGACGAGGTGCACCGGATGGTCGTCAGCCGGCGCATCCTGAAGGCCTTCGCCTCCGGCGACGGCTGGACGTTCGACTGACGCGCTCGCCGGCGCGACGGTCGGAAACGAGCGCTGCAGTGCGGTCAGGTCCTCCCTGGAGGCGGCCCGACTGCGGCGCCGTGCTCGTCGCGTGGCCCGGGTATGCCCGGGAAGCGCATCGGCTCGGGCGCCCGGCCGGGTTGCAGCAGCCACACCTCGCCGGGCGCGCCGACGCGGGCAACGCGCAGGATCGTCTCGGCGACCTCGCCCGCGGCGAGCACCGGGAAGCCTGCGGCGTCGAGGAGCGCCTTGGTGTCGCCGAGGAGGGGGGTGTCGGCGAAGCCCGGAGCGACGGCGCAGATGCGCAGGCCGCGTCGCTCGAGCTGCGGCGCGACGCTGCGCACGAAGCCGACCACCGCGTGCTTGGTCAGGGTGTAGAGCGGGTCGTCGGGAAGGGGCACGACCCCGGCGAGCGACGCCGTGGCGACGATCACGCCGCCCGGGCTGCATCACCTGAGCCAACCGGCGCGTGCCGAAGACCACGCCGTCGACGTTGGCGCCGAGGATGCGCCGGTAGGCGCTGTCGGAGACGGCGGCGATGTCGCCCTTCCCCGGCGGTGACGCCGGCGTTGAGGCAGGCGAGCTCGACCGGCTGGACCGACTCCCAGGCGAGTGGGTCAGCGACGTCGAAGCCGTCGAGCAGGTCGTAGCGGCGCACCTCGACGCCCTCCTGCTCGAGCAGCGCCGAGAGCGCTGCGCCGATGCCCGAGCGGGCGCCCGTGACGAGAGCCGAGCGCAGAACGACGCGTATGCGGACACGGCGCGTACAGTAGGCGGCGGTGCGCGTCGGGCTGACGATTCCGTTCCACGACGTCGCCCTGAGCGGACTGCCGCCCTTCGTACGCCGCGCCGAGGCAGCGGGCTACCACGACCTGTGGTCCGAGGAATCGGTGAACCTCGACGGGCTGACGCCGCTCGCCGTCGCCGCCCAGCACAGCAGCTCGCTCCGGCTCGTGACCGGGATCATCAGCGTCTTCACTCGCGGGCGGGCACTGCTGGCGCAGACCGCGGCGGCGCTGGCCGAGCTGAGCGGGGACCGCTTCGTGCTCGGCCTCGGGTCGTCCTCCGACGTGATCGTCGAGCACTGGAACGGCATCGCCTTCGACCATCCGCTGCGGCACGTCCGCGAGATGGTCGAGTACCTGCGCCCGGTCCTCGCCGGCGAGCGCAGCGAGGGCGGCTTCCGCCTCTCCCGCCCGCCGGCGCAACCCGTGCCGATCGTGCTCGCCGCGCTGCGGCCGGCCATGCTGCGCCTCGCTGGCGAGATCGCCGACGGGGCGATGACGAACTTCCTGCCGCTGAGCGGGGCGCGCACCGTCGTCGAGGCGTTCGGCGCCCCGGGCAAGGAGCTCGCCTGCCGTTTCTTCTCCGTCCCCGGCCCCGAGGACGCCGCGCTCTCCGCTGCCCGGCGCATCTTCGTCGCGTACGCCACCGTGCCGGTGTATGCCGAGTTCTTCCGCTGGCTCGGCTGGGGAGAGTCGATCGACCCGGTCGTCGCCGCCTGGGTGCGGGGGGACCGAGCCGGCGCGCTCGACCTCGTGCCCGACGGGCTGGTGCGCGACATCTTCCTCTTCGGCCCGCCGGGAGCCCAACGCGAGCGCCTCGCCGCGTACGCCGAGGCGGGGATCACCACCGCGGTCGCTCGCCCTGATCGTGCCGCCGGCACAGGTCGAGGCGATGATCGACGCCTTCGCGCCCCGCTGAGCTGCAGCCCGCCGAGGTGACCCCGTCGAGGTGAGCAGCGCCCGTAACGACGTCGTCGAGACCACCGCCGAGGCACAGCGCCTGGAGCGCCCACCGCTCCTCGTCCTCGAGCGCGTGCGCGACTTCCTCGACGTGCACGGGCTCGGTTCCGGTGACCTGCAGGTGACGAGGATCGGCGAGGGCGGCGGCTCGAACTTCTCGTACCTGATCGAGCGCAGCGGGGAGCGCTACGTGCTGCGCCGGCCGCCGCGCCCTCCCCTGCCGCCCTCGGCGCACGACGTCGTGCGCGAGGCGAGCCTGCAGCTGGCGCTCGAGCCGCTCGGCATCCGTGTGCCGCGCATCCGCGCCGTCTGCGAGGACGAAGGCGTGCTCGGAGTCCCGTTCTACGTCGCGGAGTACGTCGAGGGCGTCGTCGTCAACTCGCAACTGCCGCCCGGGCTCGATGACGTGGCGGCGCGACGCGCCCTCGGCGAGGACCTCGTCGACGCCCTGGTCGAGATCCACGCCGTCGACGCCGCCGAGCCGGCGCTCGCGCCCTTCGTCCGCCCCGGCAGCTACCTGGAACGCCAGGTGCGCCGCTTCTCCCAGCTGTGGGAGGTGAACGCGACACGCGAGCTGCCAATGGTGTCCGAGGTGGGCGCACGTCTGGCGGGGGCGCTGCCCGAGGCCCTCCCGCCCACGGTGGTGCACGGCGACTACCGCCTCGGCAACCTCGTCGTGCGGCCGGGCACCGTGGCACCCGTGGCGGCTGTGCTCGACTGGGAGATGGGAGCGATCGGCGACCCGCGCGCCGACGTCGGGTACCTGCTGGCAACCTACACGCCGCCGGGCGGCGAGCCGAGCCCGCTCGGCACCTCGCCCGTCACGGCGAGCGAGGGATTCCCGTCCCGAGCCCAGCTCGCCGCTCGCTACGCCGAGCGCAGCGGGCGGGCTCTCGACCCGCTGCCCTGGTTCGAGGCCCTGGCGCTGTGGAAGGCGGCGGTGTTCTGCGAGGCGATCTACGGCCGGTTCACACGCGACGAGCTGACCGCCGACGACGCCAGGGCAGCCGCGTACGAGCGCGTCGTGCCCGCGCTCGCCGAGGGCGCCGCGGCGCGGCTGGCGTCGATCGGGGCCTGACGGCGCACCCGCACCGTCGTCGGCGGGCCGTCGGCTGCGCCGCGTTCAGCCGGTCGCCTCGGCGACGGCTCGGCCGGTCTCACGTCCCGAGAACAGGCAGCCGCCGAGGAACGTGCCCTCGAGGGCACGGTAGCCGTGCATTCCGCCACCGCCGAACCCGGCGACCTCCCCCGCGGCGTACAGCCCCGGCACCGGAACACCGTCGCCTCCGAGCACGCGCCCCGAGAGATCGGTCTGCAGCCCGCCAAGGGTCTTTCGTGTCAGCACGCGCAGGCGGACGGCGATGAGCGGCCCAGCTGCCTGATCGAGCAGCCTGTGCGGCGCGGCGACCCGGACGAGCCGGTCACCGAGGTAGCGGCGGGCGTTGCGGATCGCCATCACCTGCAGGTCCTTGCCGTACGCGTTGTCGACCTCGCGGATCGCGCTCGACCACCTGCCGCTCGACCTCGCCAGCGTCGAGCAGCGCCTCTCCGGTCAGCCGGTTCATCGCTGCCACGAGCTGGCGAAGCGACGCCGAGACGACGAAGTCGGGGCCGTGGTCGAGGAACGCCCGGACCGGCGCCGGGACGCCGGCGCGTGCCCGGGCTAGCAGGAGCGGGATGCTCCTGCCGGTCAGGTCGGGATTCTGCTCGGAGCCGGAGAGAGCGAACTCCCGCCCGATGATGCGCTCGTTGAGCACGAACCAGCTGTGGTCGTGGCCACTGTTCCCGATCGCCTGCAGCGTGGCGAGGGTGTCGAAACCGGGGAAGCACGGTGCGCCGAGCCGCTGCCCGCGCGCGTCGAGCCACAGCGAGGACGGCCCGGGCAGGATGCGGATGCCGTGGTTCGGCCAGATCGGCTGCCAGTTCTCGACACCCTCGGTGTAGTGCCACATGCGGTCGCGGTTGACCAGGCGGGCACCGGCGCGCTCGCCGATCGCGAGCATGCGCCCGTCGACGTGGGCCGGAACCCCCGTGAGGAGGTCCCGCGGCGGCGGGCCGAGCCGGACCGGCCAGCAGGCGCGGATCAGCTCGTGGTTCGCCCCGATCCCCCCGGAGGTGACGACCACGGCCTGGGCCTGCAGCTCGAACGTGCCGTCCTCGGCACGCGAGCTGCACGCTCCCGCGCGGCGCCGCGCTCGGCTCGAGCAGAGCGCCGCGCACGCCACTGAGCGCCCCGCCCGTGGTGATCAGCTCGTCGACGCGGTGGCGGAACGCGAGCCGGACGCGGCCCTCGGCCGCCGCCTGACGCACGCGGCGGACGAAGGGCTCGAGAACGCCCGGGCCCGTGCCCCACGTGATGTGGAAGCGCGGCAGGGAGTTGCCGTGCCCGCCGGCGAGGGCTCCCCCCCGTTCGGCCCAGCCGACCACCGGGAAGAAGCGCAGCCCCTGCGAGCGCAGCCACGCCCGCTTCTCCCCCGCGGCGAAATGCACGTAGGCCTCGGCCCATTGCGCCGCCCAGTAGTCCTCCCCATCCGGGTCCGCGGGACGTCGGTCGAAGCCCGCGGTGCCGCGCCAGTCCTGCAGGGCGAGCTCGAGCGAGTCGCGGACGCGCATGCGACGTTGCTCAGGGGTTGCGACCAGGAAGAGGCCGCCGAGCGACCAGAAGGCTTGCCCGCCGAGCGACTGCTCGGGCTCCTGGTCGAGCAGGATGACACGCCGTCCCGCTTCGGCGAGCTCGGCGGTGGCGACGAGCCCGGCGAGCCCGGCGCCGACCACGATCACGTCGGCACCGGACGGCGATGCCCCGGGCGCGCTCACCGCGTCACCGTATTTCGTCGGCGCAGATCAGGTCCGCTCGGCGCGGGCGCAACGCCGCGGCGAGTCGCGGCGCGCAACGCTGCGGCGAGTCGCGGCGCGGTCCCGGCTGAAACGGCGACAGGCGTCGGCGTCTATGCCGGGGGTTGCTCGATCGGCTCGGCACCGCGTTTGCGGGTAACGAGCACGGCGGCGACCCCGAGCACCAGGATCACGAGCGGCATCGGGCACCACCAGTGCTCCCCGAACGCACCGAGTCCGTGCCCGCTCTCTCGACCCGACCAGAAGACGCCGACGAGAACGAAGAGGGCACCGAGCACACGCCCTACCCGTGTCACGCTCACGATGCTACTTCGGCATCACTGCGGGTTCCGCCGCTCTCACGCAGCGAGCCCGCCTTCCGCGGCAGGTGTCGATCGGTGCGCGACGAGGTCCGGCAGGCGCCGACCCATGACGTAACCTCGTGATCCGATGAGGTGGACGCCCCGAGAGGTTTCTTCGATCACCACCGGAGGTGATCGCCGACTTGGACCGGGACGGGCAGCACTGCGTCTCGCATCCGTCGCCACCGTCCTCGCCATGCCCGCCGTCGGTCTCGGCGTCGCGGGGACGCTCACCACCGCGAGCGCCGCGTCGGGCGACCTGACGCTCCTTCGGGTCGTTCGATCGGTCGGTCCCGCGAATCATGATCGCCCGCAGCTCGTGATGGCGGCACCGCCGACCGCCCGCGTCGGCGAGGCGGTCGTCCTGCACACCGATGTCGCGTTCGACGGAAGCGAGACGATCGACAGTGGCCTGCTCGTCTTCACCGTGTCGGGCGCCGACATGGGCGACATTGCCATCGCCAGCGTGGTCGCGACCAACGGAGTTCGGGTCAACGTGACCGCACGTGCCGACGGACTGGCCGTCGTGAGCTTGCCTGCAAGCGTCGCCGTCGGGGACCAACCGCTCATCGTCGAGCTCGACGTCGAGGTGACGACGTACGTCGCCGGCCCGCTCATCGTCGATGCGACGGCGTCGAGCGCATCCGGGCGCACCACCGTGGCGCCCTACTCGGTCAGCGTGAGCACTGACGCCTGAACTGATCAGCTCGCTCACCGCTGCGCCCCTGGGTCGCCCAGCCACGGACAACGGCGAATTCGATCGCTGACACATGTTCGGTCCCTCTCCCACCCGAGCAGCCCCGCGGGCGGCACCGCCGAGGCGGCTCCCCGAGCCCCGCGAGCAGGGGTCACCGAGCGTCACGTAGTCGTCACTTGACGTGCCCAGTGCGATGAAACATCGTTGGGAGGAGTACGACCGGGCGCGAGCACTCCCCCGGCCCGGGCGGCGCGGGTCGCCGACGCCACCGGGACAGCCCCCGGCGCGCCGAGAGGGGAGGTGGGGTCATGTCCTCGATACGGCTCTCGCTGCTCGGGGGGTTCTCCCTGAGCTTCCTCGGCAACGAGCTCCTCCTCGCTTCGGCCCACCAGCGCGTGATCGCCGTGCTCGCCCTGCACGACGGCGGCCTCACCCGTGGCTACGTCGCCGGTCTGCTCTGGCCCGAGGTCGGCGAGACACGCGCCTCTGGCAACCTGCGCACGGCGTTGTGGAAGCTGCGCAGCTCGGCCCCGGGCGTCCTCTCGGTGAGGGGCGATCTGCTCTCGCTCGCACCGGAGGTCGACGTCGACGTGCGGCGGGCGCGGCGCCTGTGGTCCTCCCTGCTCGAGGACGGCGCGCCGGGCGGCGAAGGCGAGCTGCTCGACCCGCTGCTGGACGGCGAGCTGCTGCCGGGCTGGTACGAGGACTGGGTGCTGCTCGAGCGCGAGCGCCTCGCCCAGCTCAGCGTGCACGCGCTCGAGCTCGGCTGTGACCGGCTGACCGACGCGGGGCGCTACGGCCAGGCGGTCCTCGCCGGGCTCGCGGCGGTGTCCCGCGACCCGCTGCGCGAGAAGCGCGCACCGGGCACTCGTCCGAGCGCATCTCGCCGAGGGCAACGCCATCGAGGCGCTCCGCCGCTACGAGGCATACGAGCGGATGGCCGTCCGCGAGCTCGGCGTCGGGCCCACCCCGCGCATGCTCGCGCTCGTCGAGCCGCTCCTGCGCTCCCGGACGGGCGCTGCGGCTCAACCCGGCGGCGCCGAGGACGGCGCCACTCCGTCGGCGACCCGCTCGAGCCAGCGCCGCGTCACCGCCAGCACCTGGGACGGATCGTCGGCGACAGCCAACGTCTCCTGCTGAGCGTCCACGTTGCTCAGCTCGATGAGGCGGGCGCGGAACGTGCCCGCCTCGCCCTCGGTCGACCAGACGCGGATCACGAGACACGACCAGCGCTCCTCGGGCACGCGCATGGCCTAACCGACCCGCGTCACCGCCCCGTCACGCCGGCGACACCGGCCGCACGCGATTCCCCGCTCCGTTCCTGAACGGGAGGGCCGGGCGCCGGTGATGAGGCGGTGACGCGGCCGTGACAGGGCCGCTGGAGACTCCTCGCCGTGGCGGGTTTCCGCAGCATCGGCGCCGTCGGCAAGAGCATCGAGGCGATCCTCAACGTCGCGTTCGCGATCGACCCGCCGGTGACGAGCCACGCGACGCACGCCGTGCTCATCCGTACCGACGACCTCGACCTGTCGAGCACGGCCTCGACGATCCCGCCCACACCTGCGCTGTCGATCCTGCTCTACCGGGTCGACTTCAACAAGACGATGCGTCCGAGCTGGTCGGCCGTCGGTACCGTCGACGGCCGATCCCACCTCCCGCTCGACCTGCACTTCCTGCTCACGGCTTGGGCGGACAACGCCGAGGACGAGCACCAGATCATCGGCCGCGCGCTGCAATGCCTCGAGACGGTCGGCGCCCTCTCCGGCCCGCTGCTGTATCCGACCGGCGATTGGGAGCCGGGCGAGGCCGTCCAGCTCTACCTCGAGGACATGGCGACCGACGACTTGATGCGCACGTTCGACTCCCTGCAGTGCGACTTTCGCCTCAGCGTGCCTTACATCGCCCGCGTCGTCGTCATCGCCGGCTCGATGGCGCCCGCCGCGGCGACCGAGCGCGGGCCCGAGCCGATCCTGCTCCCGCCGAGCGACGCCACCACGGTGGTCACGGGGGTGCGGCCCTCGTGAGCAACCAGTTCCTGCCGAGCACGTGGCTCGAGACGGTGTGGCGCCTCGCCGCCGGGATCGAGCCCGTGTCGGCGCTCGGTGGCGCTGGACCGCTCCCGGGCGTGCGGCTGGCCCTCGAGCGGGTGCCCAAGCCGTGGCCGGTGCCCACCGGCGCCGGGACGATCGGCGATTACGGCGTCGGCATCGGCCTGCCGACGGTGGCGCGCAACCCGAGCGGCCGCTTCGCCGTCACCTACCTGGTGCCCGGCCTGCAGTCCCCCTTCACCGTCCGCATGTACGACACTGCTCGGCGCTACGTCCCGCGCCGCTTCAGCGTGCCGTTCCCCGCCGAGGCGGCCGTCGTCGCCGAGGAGCAGGCGGCCGAGGCCCCTCCCTGGCCGGCGATCGCGAGCCGGGCCTTCCGCCCGGTCTTGTTCCCGGGCGCCGCGTACGGCGCCCAGGCGGGCGCGACCATCGTCCGCGGCAGGGTGCTGCGATCGGACCTCAGCGTGGCGCGCTGGGCGCGCGTCTCGGCGATCGACGCCGACCACGGCTATGCCCTCGGCTGGGCGCACGGCGACGACCGAGGGGAGTTCCTCCTCGTGCTCGCCTCGAGCTCGGCAGAGCTGTTCGCCCCCGGCTCACCCCTCGCCGCGGTGACGGTCACCGCCTCGGCCCGGCCGGTGCCCGTGACCCTGGAGACCCCGGCGCAGTCGACCGCCGATCCGCTGTGGGATCTCGAGGTGGAGACCCTGCCGACCCCGGGCTCGCCCGACACCGTCTCCGACGGCAGGACCGCCCCGGCCGACTACAGCCAGTCCCAGACCGCGACCTACAGCTTCGTCAAGGGCGTGGTGTCCCGCCTCGCCGAGCCCCTCGTCCTTCCCTGAGCCCCGCCCTTGCCCGAGCCCCGCCGTCCTCAGCCCCCGCCGTTCGACCCCCGCAGTCCGACCCCCGCAGTCCGACCCCCGCAGTCCGACAAGGAGTCCCATGCCCGAGTACCTCGCACCAGGTGTCTACGTCGAAGAGGTCAGCTACCGCTCGAGCACGATCGAGGGCGTGCCGACGAGCACGACGGGATTCGCCGGCATCGCCCGCTTCGGGCCGGTCTGGTACCCGAAGGGCCCCTCCACCTGCGACCCGCTGCTCGTCACGAGCTTCCCGGAGTTCGAGGCCGCCTACGGTGAGCTCGACCAGCTGTTCGTGAGCGGCGAGTGGCGGCTGCCGTACCTCGCGCACGCGGCGCGCGCCTTCTTCCTCAACCAGGGTCAGCTGCTCTACATCTCGCGGGTCTTCGTGCCACAGTCCGGCGACGCCAACTGGGGGGTCGCCTGGGCGACCGTGCCCGTGCCGAGCACGCCGGCGACGACGGCAACCTGGCGGGCGCGCTGGCCGGGCTCGATGGGCAACGTGGCGATCACCACGTCGGTGACGAGGAGCCGCGACGTCGGCAACCACGGCGGCACGGCCGCCTTCGCCAACACCGCCAAGCAGGGAACGATCGTCCAGCACGTCGCCGCTCCCGGCCCGCTGCCCGCCGCCACCGTGGCGCTCGACCCGACGACGCTCGCCATCGTCACCGTCAACCCCGACGGCTCGCAGTCCTTCGCCGACTCGAACGGCAATCCCGTGACCATCGGCGTGAACGACCTGATCTCGATCATCCAGCTCAACATCTCGGTCGCCGTGAGCACCGACCGCACGGACGTCTACAGCCGACTCGGGCTCGACCCGAGCGACCAGATGTTCATCGGCAAGGTGCTCGACATGAACAACCCGATGGACCCGAACGCCATCTGCTGGCTCGACTACGACTTCACCGCGGCCGGCGCCAACGCCATCTCGCTGCTCATGGGCCTCGTCGGTACCGCCTCGCCGCCCGGCACGACGGTTCGCCTGGCCAACGGCAACGACGGCTCGCTTCCCGGCTACGCAGACTTCTACGGTCAGCCGGCCGACCTCGACGACGCCACGATCAAGGCGACGGGGCTGTGCGCGCTCGGCGAGGTCGACGACATCGCGATCGAGGCGATCCCCGACGCCGGGGCGCTCGACGATCCCGACCAGCAGGTCGCCACGGCCGCGCAGCTGATCGCCCACTGCGAGAGCCTGCAGTACCGCTTCGCCATCGTCGACGGGCCGCAGGGCTCCTCGGTGAACGACATCCGCGACTTCCGCGGCAACTTCGACTCCGAGTACGCGGCGATCTACCACCCCTGGATCGAGATCCTCGACCCGACCGCACAGGTCGTCCCGGGCACCCCGACGCCCAAGCTCGTGCTGCCGCCCTCGGGCTTCATGGCCGGGATCTACGGGCGCGTCGACGTCACCCGCGGCGTGTTCAAGGCGCCCGCCAACGAGGTGATCTACGGCGTCGACCAGTTCGAGTCGAACATCGACATGGGCCGCGACGCCGTGCTCAACCCCGAGGGGATCAACGCCCTTCGCTACTTCCCCGACCGTGGCTATCGCGTCTGGGGCGCGCGGACGCTCAGCTCGGACCCGTTGTGGATCTACCTCAACGTGCGCCGCCTGTTCATCTTCCTCGAGCACTCGATCGACAAGGCGACCCAGTACGCCGTGTTCGAGCCGAACAACGACACGCTGTGGCGCAGCGTCGCCCAGTCCGTGCGCGACTTCCTCGAGGTGCAGTGGCTGTCGGGCGCGCTGCTCGGGGCGACGGCCGACCAGGCGTACTTCGTGCGCTGCGACCGCTCGACGATGACCCAGAACGACCTCGACAACGGGCGGATGATCTGTCTGATCGGCGTCGCGCCGACGCGCCCGGCGGAGTTCGTCATCTTCCGCATCGGCCAGTGGACCGCCGACGCGACCTCCTCCTCCTAGCCCGGCCGCCCTCCCACTCGGCCCGCCCTCCCCCGGCCCGTCGCTGCGCCGCCGGCCGGTGACCGCCAGCACGGCCGGCGCGCCGACCGGCTGGGTCCGACGCCTTCCCTCCTGAAAGGACACCAACGTGGCGACGACCAGAGAGACGCCCTACGGCCCCTACGGGGCGTTCAACTTCCTCGTGCAGTTCGGGGACATGCCCGGGCGGCGGCCCGATCGACGCCGGCTTCTCCGACGTCTCCGGCCTCGGCAACGAGATCAACTACTCCGAGTACCGCGAGGGCGACTTCAAGACCAACACCGTCACCAAGATCCCGAACACGCAACAAGCTCGACGAGGTGACCCTGAAGCGCGGCCTGATCGGCTCGACCGACATCTTCTCCTGGCTCGCCTCGGTGCGCGACGGTTCCTACCAGCCGCGCACCGTGACGATCACGCTCCTCGACGAGGCACGCAACGCCGTGCTCAGCCTCGTGTTGAAGAACGCCCAGCCGAAGAAGTGGGTCGGCCCCACGCTTGCCGCCAAGGGCGGCGGCGAGGTGGCGATGGAGGAGCTGCACCTCGTGCACGAAGGAATCGATTACCAGTGACCTCGCTCGCGCCGGTCGTGCTCGGCGCACCCGGGGTCGTCTACCTCCCCGCCGCCCCGCCTCGTGCCCTCGGCGCGGTGCGGATGGACGTCGCCGCCTTCGTCGGCGTGGCGCCGCGCGGCCCGGCCTTCGAGCTCGCCGACGCGCACGACTGGCCCTATCCCGAGGGCATCGTGCGCACCCGCTCGGTCCCGGTCGCGATCGAGAGCTGGGACGAGTACGCCGAGACCTTCGGCTCCTTCGAGGGACCCGGGACTGCTGCCCTACGCCGTCGCGGCCTATTTCGGGCAGGGCGGCACCCGCGCCCAGGTCGTGCGGATCGTGCACGACCCAGGCGACGTCAGCGACGGCGCCGCGCTGCCGCCGGGGCGCTCCCGACACGACTTCCCGCCGTCCCTCGCCGGGCTCGGCGGCGAGACGGTGTCGCTCGCCGCCCGCAACGAGGGATCCTGGGGCGATCGCCTCACCTGCACGCTCGGCTTCACGACCGCCGGGCTGAATTGCCTGGGGGCCGAGCCCGGCGCGCTCGTCTTCGACGCCCAGGCGCTCGTCAGCGCCGGTTCGTGGCTGCGCCTCGTGCTGCCCGACGGGAGCCGGGCGCTGCGCGCCGTCGTCGCCATCGCGCAGCGCGGGCTGCCCGACGGGACGGGAAGCGTGCAGGTCGCCACCCTCGACCAGCCCGCGGCGGAGCCGGTGTCGGTCGAGCGCGTCGACGCCACTCTCGACGTCGTCGACCGCGACCCGCTGCGGGTCGCGCAGCGAGCACTACAGCGGGCTCGGACTCCTCCCAACGCACCCGAACTGGATCGGGAAGGCCCTGCAGTCCGGCTCGGGCCTCGTCGAGCTCGCCACCGCCACCGAGGGCGTCGCCCTCACCGACGTCAGGCTCGCACCGGTGACGACCACGCTCGGGCTGGCCGGCGCCGACCGCTACGGCGAGGTCGTGCCGGGCGATTTCTTCGGCACCCTGCTCGAGTCCGACGACGCGGCCACCGATGGCCTCGACGTGCTGCTGCGCGTCCCCGAGGTGGCGAGCCTGGTCGTCGCCGACCTCTACTCGCCCGAGCCCGTGCCCGACACAGAGCCCGTCGCCGACCCGCCGACCTACGCCGGGGCGAGCTTCGCCCCCTGCGTCGAGGTGCCCGGGTCGGCCTCCCTCGGCCCGAAGCCGGCCGGGCTCGACGGGCTGCGCCTCGACCCGCTCGACTCGACCGACCTTGCCACCATCGTGCAGCTGCAGCAGCAGGTCGTGGCCTACGCCGAGGCGCTCGACGAGGTCGCCTTGCTCGACGTCCCGCCCGGTCTCAACCAGCGCGCCGTGCTCGCCTGGCGGTCGAGCTTCGACTCCTCCCACGCCGCGGGTTACCACCCCTGGGTGCTCGCCCCGCTCGGCGCCTCCACGCCGGGCGGCGCCGGCTCCCCAGCCGCCTCCGCCCTCGTCACGGCGAACCCCTCGGCCTTCGCCGCCGGCGTGATCGCGCGCACCGAGGCCGCCTACGGGGTCCCGCACGGCCCGGCCAACGAGCTGCTCACCGGCGCGGTCGACCTGTCCGACCGCGTCGACCCTGCCCGCCTGGCGGCGCTGCACCAGGACGGCGTCGACGTCGCGGTGGTGCGCAGCGACGGTGTCCGTCTCGTCGGGGCGCGCACGCTGTCGCGCGACCCGACGTGGCGCCAATTGTCCGTGCGCCGCGTCGTCTCGCTCGTCGAGCAGACGGTGCGCGCCGAGCTGGCCTGGACGGTCTTCGAACCGAACGACCGCCGGCTGCGCAGCCGGATCGAGCTGCTGCTCGCCGGGCTGCTCGACCAGCTCTTCCAGCAAGGGGCCTTCGCCGGGGCGACGGCGGCGCAGTCGTTCTTCGTGCGCACGGCGAGCGATGCCGAGCTGCCCGCCGAGGCCGACGCCGGCCAGCTCGTCTGCCAGGTGGGCCTGGCCGTCGCCGAGCCGCTCGAGTTCGTCCTCGTCACGATCGCCCGGGACGCCGACGGCGCGCTGACCACGGAGACCTTCGGTGGCTGACCCGATGCTCGCCACGACCTACCGCTTCCGCGTCTCGCTCACCGGCAGCGCCGGCAGCGGCGCCTCGGGCAGCCTGGGCAGCGGCGGCTTCCAGGAGTGCAGCGGCCTCGAAGTCGAGATGGACACGAGCGAGTACCCCGAGGGCGGGCGCAACGACGCCGTCGTGCAGCGTGCCGGGCGCGCCAAGTTCACCAAGCTCGTGCTCAAGCGCGGCATGTTCGCCCCCGCAGGCGGCCAGGTCGACCCGACGCTGTGGCAGTGGCTGCAGGACATCGTCAGCGGGACCCGCCCGATCGCCCGCTACGACGGGACGATCGAGGTGCTCGGCGAAGCCGAGGCCGTCGTGGCCACCTGGACCTTCTCCCGGGGCCTGCCCGCCAAGCTCGTCGGTCCGCAGCTCAACGCCAAGACCGGGGACGTGGCGATCGAGGAGCTGCACATCGCCCACGAGGGCCTGCGGCTCGGACAGGCAGGCCAGCTGTGAGCCTCGAGAAGGCGACGCTGCAGGAGATCGACACCAAGCCGACGCCGACGCCGACGACGATCGGCACGCCGGTCGAGGTGCAGATCAACCCGACGACGTTGCGCCTCGCGCTGACCAACAACACCGACACCGGCAAGGCACTCAGTCGCCCGAGCACGACCTACCAGGGCTCGTCGTCCTCGACGCTCAGCTTCGACCTCGTGATGGACACCGCCGACCAGGGGACGACGGACCAGCCCGTCGACGTGCGCAGCCTGACCGCGCAGCTCGAGTACTTCCTCCTGCCGAAGAAGGGTGACGCCAAGGCGGTCCCGCCGCGGGTGCAGTTCAGCTACGGCAGCCTGACCGTCGCCGGCGTCATGTCCGGCCTCAACCTCGAATTCGACCTCTTCTCGAGCGGCGGCGTCCCGCTGCGCGCCAAGGCGTCGGTGACGATCAAGGAGCAGAAGCCGGAGTTCGACGCCAACCTGCTCGGCCCCGGCGCCAACACCGGCACCGCGGCGACGCTCGCCCGTGCCGAACGGTTCGAACAGCGGTGCCGGCGCCGGCAATGGCGCCCCGCCGGACCGCACCGGCACCGCGCTCGGCGGCGAGTCGGCGGCGGACTTCGCCGCCCGGATGGGCCTCGACCCCTCGACCTGGAAGAGCTTCTCGGCCGGCATCGACAATCCCCTCAGCCTCGACGCCGGGCTGCAGATCGACTTCTCGTCCTCGGCAAGCAACGGCTCCGGGCTCGGCCTGCAGACCGGCGCCACGGCGACGGCCGGCGCCCCGGGAGGGCCGGGGACCACCGTCGACGCCACCACGCCGCCCGTCGAGTCGCTCGAGCGCGGCCTGCGCTGACCGCGGCCGGTGGCGTCAACCAGGCCATCGCCCAGCGGAACCTCGCCCTCTCGGCGAGCGCCGCCGCCGGGCTGCGCTCGGCCTTCAGCGCAGGCACGGGATCCGGGTCGGGCGTTGCCTCCGCCGCGGCGAGCGGCACCGGCGCAGCCGCAGGCGGGAGCGGCAGCGGCGCGGCCTCGCCCGTGAGCGGCGGTACCCTCCCGGTCGACCCGCGGGCGACGAGCTTCGGCTTCGGCGTCCCGCTCCGCCCCCTCGTGGCGCTGCCCGATCGGGCCGCCGTGGCGATCGTGCACGACACCCCGCGGGGTCAGAGCTGGCCGCCCCCGGGCACCCTCGGCACCGCCGTTGCGGCGGGGAACGGCGGCGGCGGTGCGGGCAGCGCCTCCTGCGGCTGCGGGGGCGGGACCTCGGGCGGCAGCGGCTCCGGCTGCGGCTGCGGGTGCGTCGGGGCACGCGCGGCACGTCGGGCGGCGCAGCGGCGCGCGGCGGCTGCTCGTGTGGGGGCGGGTCATGAGCGTGACCGTCGGCGAGCTGACCACGACCGTGGAGGTCGCCCCGGCGAGCGGTGGGGGCGCTGCCGGAGGCGTCCCCGGCGGGCAGGCGCCGCTCGCCCCGAGCTGGGACGAGATCGAGCGCCACCGCGAGCTCTCGGCGCTCGAGGCCGAGGAGCGCCGGCGCACCGCCGGGGGTGGGTTCGATGACTGACCAGGAGCCGCTCTACTCGAGCTCCTCCCCCGTCGTGAGCACCGGCGGGACCGTGCAGCCCGACGTCGCCCGCGACCTGTTGCACCTCGAGGTCGACGAGGGGATCGAGGGCCTGCGCCGGCTGGTCCTGCACGTCGTCGCCAGCGCCACGCGCGAGCAGTCGAGCGGCGACCTCGTCGAGTACCTCGACGGCTCGGCCTTCGACTACGGGCGCAGCATCGAGGTGTCGATCGGGCCGAGCGGCAACGAGAAGATCGTCTTCAAGGGCACGATCTCCGCGATCGAGGTCTCCTTCGAGCAGGGCGACGTGCCACACGTCAGCGTGCTCGCCGAGGACGAGCTGATGAGCCTGCGCATGACGCAGTCCTCGGCGACCTACACCCAGGTCTCCGACGCCGACCTCGCCAAGCGGATCGCCTCGCGCCACGGCCTCGCCGCCGACGTGGCCCTCGACGGCCCGTCCTACGACGTCGTCCAGCAGCTGAACCAGAGCGACCTCGAGTTCCTGCGCTCGAGAGCCCGTCTCACCGCGGCCGAGCTGTGGGCCTGGGACGGCACGCTGCACCTCGCTCGCGCGCCAACCGGACCGGGACGACCCTCACCCTCACCCAGGGCAACGACCTGCTCTCGGTGGCGCTGCGCGGTGACCTCGCCCACCAGGCGGCCTCCGTGCAGGTCTCCGGCTTCGACGCGCAGAGCCGTGACGCGATCGACGAGACGGCGCCGGGCTCGACGATCCAGTCCGAGGTGAGCGGCGGGCGCACCGGGCCGCAGGTGCTCGCCCAGGCGATCGGCTCGCTCGCCGCCCACCGCGTCTGCACGGTGCCGCTGGTCAAGGGCGAGGCGCAGGCCTTCGCCACCGGCGAGATGCTGCGCCGGGCGAGGCGGTTCGTGACGGTGCACGGCGTCACGGCCGGCTCGCCGGAGATGGTGGTGGGCAGCCGCATCACCCTCGACCGCGTCGGCGAAGCCGTTCAACGGCGACGGCTACTACGCGACCCGCGTGCGCCATACCTACGACCTGCGACACGGGCCACCGCACGCACTTCGAGGCGGAGCGGGCGACGGTGAACGCCTCGTGAGCGGGCCGACCACGCCCGCCGGGCGACCCCTCGTCCGGGCGACCTCTTCGGGGTGTACCCGGCCCTCGTCGTCAACATCGTCGACCCGTCCGCGCCTGGGCCGCATCCAGGTGAGCTTCCCCTGGCTCGGCGGCGACGGATCCTCGGTCCTCGCCTGGGCGACGCTGCTCTCGCCCTACGCAGACGACGACCAGGGTTTCGTCGCCCTGCCGGCGGTCGGCACCGAGGTCGTCGTCGCCTTCGAGGCCGGCGACCTGCGCCGTCCCTACATCCTCGGCTCGGCCTGGAACGGCAAGGAGATCGATGCCGGTCACCCCCACCCGGCCGAACAACAAGCGCGCCGATCAAGTCCCGGGCGGGCAGCCTGCTCGAGTTCGACGACACCGCCGGCGCGGCGAAGGTGACGGTCTCGACCCAGAGCGGCCACACGGTCGTGCTCGACGACGGGGCGCAGCAGATCGTCGTCCAGCACGCCAACGGGTCCTCGATCACCCTCGACGCCGCGGGGCGGATCGCCATCACGGCCAACGCCACCGTCGAGGTCACCGCCGCGGCGCTGAACGTGCATGCCCCGGTCGCCACCTACGACGGGATGATCAACTGCACGACGCTGATCGCCTCGGTCGGCGTCGTCTCGCCGAGCTACACGCCCGGAGCGGGGAACATCTGGTGACCGACGTTCCCGCTCGCCGTCGCAACGCCCGGCGCGACCGCGGCCTCCCCGGCGCATCTGTGGATGCTCGTCGCGCCGTGGTGGCACTGGCCGACCGAGCCGACCGGCCACGGTCGCACGAGCTACCCGGCGTTCCAGAAGTACGAGACGTCCGACCTCGCCAACGCCTTCCTCGCCGACCCGCAACGGCGACTCGCTTTCCTGCCCCAGGTCGACGAGGTCGTCCAGATCGAGCCGGGGGCCCATCCCTGGGACCTGCCGACCCGCGCCCCGACGGGGATGCGCAAGCTCTTCCTTGCCACCCATCACCGCCACTATCTCGTCACCTGCGAGCTGCACTGCGACGCGACGGGGTTCCCGCAGGTGACACGGGACCAGGTCTGTCAGGCCGGCTTCGTCGTGCGCCGGCGCTCCGTTCGACGCTGGCCGCCGAGGAGCTCGAGGCGGGGCGGCAGCTGCTGCGCCGCCTTGCCGGCGCCCGCAGCCGCCTGGCGGCGAGCGAGCGCGAGCTCGCCGTGGCCGCGCTCGCCGCGCGCCGCCGGCGCGCCGCTCGCCCAGCTGCGAGCGCGCCACGGAGCGGCCGCTGCCGTGGTCGCGCAGCAGGCCACGGCGGTGCGGGCGTGGGCGTCGAGCACGAGCGCGGCGCGCGCCCTCGAGGGCTGGGTCCCCCAGGGCATGGCGGGCGGGACCTACGTCGACCTCCCGCCCTGCGCCGGGGCGCCCGGCTCCGCCGGCTCCGGCGCCGGCTCGGGAGGAAGCGGCTCGGGTAGCGCCGCGCCCGTCCCGCTCGCCGGAGTGGGGCGCTGGACGGGCGTGGACGAGGAGCCGGAGGAGCTCACCGAGGCGTGGTTCCCGCTCTCGCCGCTCGTCGCCGATCCGACCGATCCGACGAGCGACGCTGCCGGGGCGACGATCTTCTTCGGCGTCGTGCCGACCGGCTCGAGCGACCTCGACCCGAGCGGGACGGCCCGCTTCGACGACGAGCACGTCTACGAGATCCGCTGCTTCGTGCGGCGCCACAAGCCGGCCTGCCCGCGCACCGGCCCGCAGTGCCACTGCCCGCTCGTGTGGAGCGAGCCGACCGAGGCCTACCAGCTCGCCACCCACTTCGATCTGCAGGGCACCGCCAACCGGCCCGTGACGATCCAGCTGCCGGACCTCAACGCGCTGAAGGGCGACGCTCTCGGCCTTCCCCTCGGCTCGGCCGCCGGCGTGGTGATGAAGTCGCCGCAGCGCCTCATGCCCAAGGCCGGCTTCCCGCCGGGTGGCTCGATCGGCGGGGCGGAGATCTGCTCGTTCTCCATCCCGCTGATCACGATCGTCGCGACCTTCGTCTTCAGCCTGTTCCTGCCGATCGTCGTGCTCGTCTTCCAGCTGTGGTTCCTCCTGGCCCTCAAGTTCTGCATCCCGCCCGAGGTCAACTTCGATGCGCAGCTCGCCGCCGCCCTCGCCACGGCCACGCCCGGTGACGTCGGCTTCGAGGCCCAGTTCGGCGCCGAGATCGACTCCGGCATCGACGCGCTGATGAGCGACGCCGACCTCGGCTCGGGTAGCGCCAGCCAGATCCTCAAGTCGAGCGATCCCGCGGCGCCGCCTCCAGCTCGCCAAGCAGGTCTTCGGCAGCCCGGCGGCTGCCCAGCCCCCGGGCGACCTCGTCTTTGCCCCCGAAGTCGAGCGCTCGAGCGTGACGCCGTGACCGCCGGCGCCGACCGCCTCGGGACCGGCGTGGCCTTCCCCTTCCTGCCCGACCCGGTGACGGGGGGCCTCGACTGGTCCTCGGGCGCCGAGAACGTGCGTGAATGCGTTCGCCTGATCCTGCAGACCGACCCGGGCGAGCGGGTGATGCGCCCGAGCTACGGCGCCGGCCTCGACGCCGACCTCATGGACCCGAACAACCCGGCAACGCGAAGCGCGATCGCCCGCCAGGTGCAGGCGGCCCTCGCCGCGAACGAGACCCGCATCACCGTCACCGCGGTCGACGTCGTCCCCGGCGACGACCCCTCCGAGGTCCTCGTCACCGTCTCCTACGTCCACGTCCGCGACTCGAGCCCGGGCTCGCTCGGCGTCAGCGTGCAGACCGCCGGCTTGCTGGCAGGTGCGACATGACCCTCCCCGTCCCGGTGCTCGACGACCGCAGCTACGACGACTTCGTCGCCGAGCTGCTCGGGCGCATCCCCGCCTACACCCCGGAGTGGACCAACCAACAGGCGAGCGACCCCGGTGTGACGCTGCTCGAGCTGTTCTCCTTCCTTGCCGAGAACCTGCTCTTCCGCTTCAACCAGATCCCCGACGCCACCCAGCTGTGGCTGCTGCGCATGCTGCAGGTCCCGCCGCTGCCGGCGCTGCCCTCGAGCGGCCTAGTCGTCGCCAACCAGGCCAGCCCCTCGCTCGGCGCTCCGCCGGCGGTCGACCTGGGCAGCACGGTGCGCGCCGGCACCGTCGCCTTCGAGACCCTGCAGGACCTCCTCTCGCTGCCCGTCACCGCACGCGCCGTGGCGAAGATGCCCGCCGACGCGCCGACGACCCCGGAGCTGCTGGCAGCCGTCGAACGCGCCATCGACGCCTACGGCGGCCTCGCCGAGGGCGAGCAGCCGAGCTACTACGCGCCCGCCAGCCTGCAGGCCGCCCCCGGCGGCCCCGGCGTGGCGAGCCTGCAGGTCTCGGGGAGCATCGACGGCGCGCTGTGGCTCGCCGTGATCGCCGCCGACGGCGTGACCGCCGCCGACCTCGTCACCCCGGGCAGCCCGCTCGACGGCACCACCCTCAACCTCGGCGTCTGGCCGAGCGACCAATACCCGACGATGTCGCAGGTGACGCCCTGCGCGCCGGCGTGCTCGAACCTCGACCCGGCAGCCCCTGCGAGCCAGGTGGCGACCCCGCCGACGGTCAACTGGCAGGTCTCCCTCGCCCACAGCGACGATCAGGGCAATCCGCTCTACGCCGCCGCCACCGTCGCCCTCGACTCGACGGGCGGTCTGCAGAGTGGCGGCGTCGTGACGATCTCGCTCCCCGCCGGGCTGAGCGCCGGCGGGTGGCCGATCGGCACCGCGACGCCGAGCGACCCCGACCTCGCCGGCACGGGCGACTGGCCCCCGGTGCTCGACGACGACCCTCCGATCGCGTTCTGGCTACGCGCCTATCCGGCGAGCGGCGCCCCGGCGATCGCCGACCTTGCCTGGGCCGGCGCCAACGCCGTCGCCGTCGACCAGATGCAGAGCGTCGGACCGGAGTTCGTCGGAACCGGCAACGGCATGGCGGGCCAGCAGCTCTCCCTCGTCAACGGCAACGTCGTCGGCCCCGAGCCTCGTGCTGCAGGTCGAGCAGCAACAGGTCTGGGTGACCTGGACCCAGGTCGACACCCTCGCCGGTGCCGGGCCGAGCGACACGGTCTACCTTCTCGACGCCGCCGGCGGCACGCTCACCTGCGGCGACACCCTCCGCGGGATGGCCTTCCCGACGGGCGCACGCGTACGCGCCCTCTCCTACCGCTTCGGTGGCGGGAGCGCCGGCAACGTCGCGCCCGGCGCGATCTCGACGATCGACTCCGGCACGGCCGTCGTCGTCGCCAACCCGCTCGCCCTCGAGGGCGGCGCGGACGCCGAGACGATCGACCAGGCGATGACGCGGATCCCCGCCGAGCTGTCCAACCACGACCGCGCCGTGACGGCCGGGGACTTCGCCGCCCTGGCTGCCATCCAGGGCGTCGGGCGCGCCGAGTGCCTGCCGTGCTTCTACCCGCCGACGCCGGGCCAGCAGGCGGCCGGCGTCGTCACCGTCGTCGTCTGGCCGAGCGCCGACACGCTCCACCCGCTCGCGCCCACCCCCGACCAGGCGCTGCTCTCCGAGGTCTGCGCCCGCCTCGACGCCCGCCGGCTCGTCACGACCGAGCTCTACGTCGTGCCCCCGACCTACCACCAGGTGGCCGTCTCGATGGGCGTGCACGCGCAGGCCGGCTACAGCGGCAACGCCATCACCACCTGGGTGAGCAAGGTGATCCAGCAGTACCTCTCCCCGCTCCCGCCCTTCGGCCCGTCGGGCGGCGGCTGGCCCCTCGGGCGCAACGTGATCGGGCCCGAGCTGATGGCCGTCGCCCTCCAGGTCGAGGGGATCGACTACCTCGAGCCGGTGCAGCTCGCCGACCTCGACCAGAGCGGCGCCTGGCAGCCCGCCGACCTCCGGCACGATCGAGCTGCAGCCCTGGGAGGTGGTCGAGCTGTCCTCGATCACCGTGGTGATGGGCACGCCGCTCGCCCCCGGAAGCGCCGTCCCGGGTCCGCCCGTGCCGAGCTCGACCTTCCCCATCCCCGTCCCGCTCGAGCAGTGCTGAGCATGCCGGCCGCCCGCGCCCTCGCGACGATCTGCACCACCGACCAGTGGCTGCGCTGCAGCCACAGCGGCACCGCGATCGACCTCGCGAGCGGCGAGGTCTCGCTCGCCTGGCAGCAACCGCCGGGAGCGACGTGGTCCGGCACGGGCGTCGCCGACCCCGCCGGCCTGGACTTCGATCCCGGCGGCTGCCTCTACCACGGCGACCTGCCAGACGGCCAGGTGCAGTGGATCGCCTGGCAACCGGCGACCCGCTCTCGCTGCGCGGCGAGCAGCCCGCAGCCGGTCGATCTGCTCGCCGACCCGGGCACGCCGTCGTTCGGCCAGTTCGCGGCGGCGTCGAGCCCGCCCCGCCCGGCCCTGGTCCCGTCGTCGATCGCGGTCGATCTCGGCCAGCACCTGTACGTCCTGGACGGCGCGACCGGGACGATCTGGGTCTTCGACCTCGATCGCCCGGGTCGCGTTCCGGCACGTCGTCGTTCACCTCGCCGGCCAGCGGCCTCGCCGGCGCGGGCACCACCGTGCTCGTCGCGGTCGCGGACCGCGGCCAGCCGCTGTTCCGGCTCGAGGCGCGCCGTGACCCGGTCCCGGTCCCGGTGCCCGCCCGCCGCGCTGGCGGGCTCGACCCGGACGCGCTCCCGGTCGCGGTCGCAGCGGCGCGAGCCGGCCGGATCTGGATGCTGTGGCGGGCGGCCGCCGGCGAGAGCTGGGCGGTGCCAGTCGCAGCGCCGCCGCGCCGGGCAGGCGAGGCGCCGCGCGGCCCGTTCCCGTGGGCCAGCGGCATCGCGCTCGACGGCGCGGGCAACGTGGTCGTCGCCGGCCCGCCCGGCGACGACTTCCTGTCCTTCACGCCCGCCGACGGCGTCAGCGCCGAGAACCCGCCGCTCGTGCGCGCGCAACTACGACGGCCGCGGCATCGTCACCACCCCCGACGGCCGGATCGGCTACTGGACGAGCCGGGGCTCCGCATCGCCGTCGCCGCCCGCCTCAGCCTACGCCCGCTGCCGGGTACGTCGACGTGCTTCGAGCTCGACGCGGGGAGCTACCAGCAGCGCTGGGGCCGGGTCTTCCTCGACGCCTGCATCCCCGACGGCACCTCGATCCGCATCGCCGCCGTGACCTCCGACGACGAGCCGGGGCTTTCGAGCCGAGCGGCGACAGCATCCCCCGCGTCCTGCCGGCCAACCTCGACCCGGCGAGCGGCGGGCAGCGCCCCGCTCGCCACGCCGCCGCTCGTCGCCACCGACCTCGTGCCCGCCCTCGCCGCCACCACGCCGCTGCACTACCGCGAGGTCGGCCGAGAGGTCCCCTGGCTGGCCCGTCCGGCGGACGACCCCTTCGAGACCTACGAGGGGCTGGTGCAGGCCGGGCCGGGGCGCTACCTGTGGCTGCGCCTCGAGCTGCAGGGCAACACCACGCTGAGCCCGACGGTCCGCGCCGTGCGGGTCGAGTACCCCGGCACCGACCTGCCTCGACGGCTGCCCGCCGTCTACTCCGCCGACCCGACGGCGGCCGAGCTTCCTCGCCCGCTGGCTGTCGCTGCCCGACGGCGTGCTCGCCGATCTCGACGCCCGCGCCGCCGCGCGCGACCTCCTGCTCGACGCCTTCGGCGCCCCGGTGGAGGCGTTGGCCTGGATCGCCTCGCTGTTCGGCCTCGCGCTCGACGAGCGCTGGAGCGAGGCGTCGCGCCGCCAGCTGCTCGCCGAGGTGATCTGCCTGTGGCGCCGGCGAGGGACGATCGGGGCGCTCGACCCGGATGCTCGAGATCTACCTCGGCGTCGCACCGGTGATCGTCGAGGCATGGCGCCTACGCGGCGTCGGTGGGGCGAGCGGCGGGTCCGTCGTCGGCGGGTCCGTCCTCGGTGGGCCGTCGGCGGCCCGGTGGTGGGGGGCGGCGTGCTCGACGACCCGTTCGGCACCTACGCCCATCGCTTCTCGGTGATCGTGCCACTGCTGCTCGACAGCGTGCAGCAGAGCTGCGTGACGGACCTCCTCGACGCCTACCGCCCGGCGCACACCCTGTACGAGCTGTGCACCGTCGGCGCCGGGATGCGGGTCGGGCTCGGGCTGCACGTCGCGCTGACCTCGCTCGTCGGCCCGAGCTCCGGCTGGCGGGAGCTGCAGGTCGGGACGACCGCTCTCGGCACCGACGCCGTCGTCGGCCGCCCCGAGCAGGGCTTCAGACCGGGCGGGTCGCGGGTCGGGGTCGACTCGCGGACCGACACGTGAGGAACCGCCGATGAGCACGACCACGGTGATCGACCGTTTGCAGCTCGTATGGCGTCCCCTCGCCCCCGAGCTGTCCGACGGGGCGCGCTTCCGCCGCCTCGGCGAGTCGCTCGCCGCGGGCGCGCTCGGCAGCGCGCTCGACGCAGCGCTCGTCGCGCTCCCCGGGGCCGTCCGCGAGGCAGGCGAGGAGGAGGTCGTCTGCCTCCGCTCGGTGGAGACGCCGCTGCTACGCGTGCGCACCGACGAGCCCGACGCCGACGTCCTCGCCCAGCTCGCCGAGGCGATCGCCGGCTCCGTCGGCGCCGCGCTCGCCGCCGGCGGGAGCGACGAGGGCACGTTCGTCCGCTACCGCTCGAGGGCGCACGCCGCGGCCGACCTGCTCACCTCCCGCCGCCAGGGCGACCTGCGGCGAGAGTGGGCGTGGCGCCAGCTCGGGTTGATCGCCCCCGACCCCGCCAGCTCCCCCTGCCGGGCGCCCTCGCCGCCGCGCTCGCCGCGGCGCCGCGGGCGCTGCCTGCGCTGCTCGTCGCGCTCGCCGAGTCCGCCGCCGTCGCCGACCTCGCCGCCGTGCTCGGTTCGGCACAGCTCGACCTGCTCGTCCGCCGGGCGTGGTCATCTTCGGGAGGCGAGCTGCCCGCCTGGGACCTCCTCCTCGGTGACGCTCCGGCGCCGACCGAGGGCGAGCTCGACCGCGCCGCCGGGCTCCTCGGACGCAGCCGGCTCGGCCGGCTGCTCCTCGCCGGCTCGACGCTCGAGCCGCGCTCGGTCGCGGCGGCGAGCGCAGCGGCCCTCCTCGCAGCCGAGCCGTCTCTCGCCCGACAGGCGGGCGAGCTCACCGCCCGCCTCGTCGCCGCCGCCGCCCTGCTCGCGCTCGGCCGCGCCGCATCGGTGGCGGACACGGCCGGCGCCGCCGAGCTCCCCCGCCCGGGACCGGACGGCGCAGCGTCGAGCTTCGGCCTCGTCGCACGGGGATCGGATCTCGACGCGACCGGTGCCCCGAGGGGGGTGGCGCCCGAACCCAGCCGCGACACCAACGATCCCGCGCCCGTTGCCGGCGAGCGGGAGGGGGTGGTGAGCGAGCTCGCGGGGCTTGCGTTCCTGCTCCACCTCGTCGAGCGTTGCGAGCTCCCCGACCGGGTGGCGCGCGGCCCGCTCGCCGCTGCCGGGCTGTCGCGAGCTGCTGTGCGAGATCGGCAGCCGCCTCGCCGCCCGCCTCTGCGCCGGGCGGCCGCGAGCTGACGAGGACGACGCCGCGATCGCCTGCTTCTGCGGCACCCGCCCCCGGCCGGGCTGGCGCGCCGCCTTCGCCGAGGCGCTGCCACCCGGGGCGCAGCCTGCTCCTCGAGGGCGAGGTGGAGCGCCTCGTCGCCGCGCTGCGCCAGGCGCTCGAGCCCTCGCCGCTCGCCGGCGCCGGCGAGACCGAGCTGCTCGCCGCCGTCTGCCGGCGCCGCGGCCGGATCGTCGGCGACCCCGGCTGGTTCGACGTCCTCCTCGATCTCGGCGATGTCTCGACCGAGGTACGCCGGGCCGGCCTCGACCTCGACCTCGGCTGGCTGCCCTGGCTCGGCTGTGTGGTGAGGTTCGTCTATGGCTGACACCCTCGCCCCCGAGACCGCGGCCGCCCAGGCCCGCGACGCCGCGCCCGCCACGGCTGCGACGACACCCGCGGGATCGAGCGGAGCATCCGGCGGTGCCGCGGCGGGACCCGCCGGGCGATCGGCGGGACCCGCCGGGCCATCGGCGGCAGCCGGCGGTGCCGCGGCGACGCCCGGGGAGCGGCTGCACGCCGCGGCGATGGCGATGGCAGGCCGGCTCGGCCTGCTGCTCGAACGCCTCGAGCCCGGGGAACGCGGGCGGCGTTCCTGCACGCTCTGAGCGCGGAGGCGAGCGCGGGCGAGGGGTACACGGGGGGCGCAGCTGCGCCGGCGAGCTCCGCAGGCGACTGCGTCCTCGGCCTGCCGGCGCCGGGCGCCCTCCACCCCGTCGACCGCCTCGCGGCCACCCTCGGGCTCGACGCGCTCGACCTCGACCTGCTCGTGCTCGCCGGGCTGCCCGAGGAGCACGAGGGTCTGGCCGCGCTCCTCCGCGAGCTGCACCCCGACGGGCGCCCGGCGGTGACGGCCGGGCTCGCCCTCGCGCTCGGCGAGGCCGGGCTGCTCGCCGCTCCTGCGCTCGCGGACGCCGGCGGCGGCTCGGCGCGGCGGGAGCGGACTCGACTCAGGCTGGCCCGGGGGCCGTTGCTCACCGCCGGCGTGGCCGATCTCGAGCGCGGCGTCCCCTTCCCCGAGGCGGACGTCCTCCCCGCCCCGGCCCTCTGGGACGCCCTGCGCGGCGACGACCGCTGGCCGGAAGGCGCCACGCCGCTCGCCCTTCCCGTCCCGAGCGGCGCCGTTTCCGCCTGGGCGACCCAAACGACGGCACGAGCCGCCCTCGTCGCCCTCGCCCGCGACGAGCGCGCCGTGTTGGCGACGGCGAGTGACCGGCCGGCGGCGGCGGCGGCCCGCCTCGCCGCGCTGTGCGCGCTCGCCGGGCGACCGGCCCGGATCGTGCAGGTGCAGGGCCGTGCGCCGGAGGCGACCGGGTCGCTGCTCTGCCTCGTTGCGCTGCACGCCGCCGTCGCGCGGCGCCGCCCCCGTGGTGGTGGTGCCGGGCGGCCACCTCGAGCTCGACGCCGCGTCGCTGCCCGGCACGCTCTGCCTCTGCCAGCCCGAGGGAGGGAGCGTGCGGGCGTGGCCGGTGCCCGTCGTCCGGCTCGCCGTCGCGCCGCTCACGAGGGCCGAGCGGCTGTCGGCGCTGCGGTCGAGTTTCGCCTTCGTCGAGCTGCCCGACCACCCGGTCGGCCCGGCGACCGCCGAGCCCGCCGAGCTCGCCGAGGTCGCCCGCGACCTCTCGGCCACCGGCGCCCTCGCCGGCTCCCCGGTCACGTCGCGCGACGTCGTCGCCGCGCTCGACCGGCTCGACGCCGCCGGCGCGCCCGACGGGGCCGTCGTGGTCCATCCGGCCGCCGGGTTCGAGGACCTCGTCGTCACCGAGGAGGTCGCGGCCCAGCTGCACGAGGCACTCGACCGCCAGCGCCACCGCGAGACGGTGCTCGAGCGGTGGGGCTTCCTCGCCGGACGGCCGGGGCGGGCCGGTCTGCGCCTGCTCTTCCACGGGCCGCCCGGGACGGGTAAGACGCTCGCCGGCGAGGTGCTCGCCGGCGCGCTCGGTCGAGACCTGCTCGTGGTCGACCTCTCGCGCATTGTCTCGAAATGGCTCGGCGAGACCGAGAAGCAGCTCGCCGCCACCTTCGAGCGCGCCGAACGCACCGGCTGCGCACTCTTCTTCGACGAGGCCGATGCCCTCTTCGGCCGGCGCACCGAGGTCGGCGACGCCCGCGACCGCTACGCCAACCTCGAGACGGCCTACCTGCTCTCGCGCATCGAACGCTTCGAGGGCCTCGTCGTGCTGGCGACGAACCTGCGCCAGAACCTCGACGGCGCCTTCACCCGTCGCCTCGACGTCGTGATCGGCTTCGACCCGCCGGACGCAGCGCAACGGCTGGCCTTGTGGAGTCGACTGCTCCCCCCCGGCGCGCCGCTCGAGGGCGACGTCGACCTGCAGCGCGCTCGCGGCGCTCTACGCCATCCCGGGCGGATCGATCCGCGGCGCGGCGCTGTCGGCCGGGTACCTCGCCGCTGCGGAGGGCGGCGCGATCGCCATGCGCCACCTCGTGCACGCGTTGCGCCGAGAGTACGCCAAGGCCGGCCAGCACTTCCCCGGCGAGCCGCAGCACCGCTAGCCACGACAGAAAGAGGGCCCATGTCCCCGCCGACGACGCTCACCGCGTACTACGAGGAAGCCAGCACGGACGCCGCCAACGCCGTCAACGCCGCCCAGACGGCCGTCGGCGCAGCGACAACCAACCTGACCAGTGCCCAGGTGGCACTCGCCACCGCGGCCGCCACACTCGCCGCCGATCAGGCGGCGACGGCCAACGCCCGCATCCAGCTCGCCCAGGCGGCGCTCCCCTCGGACGCCACGTACTGGGTGGGACAGCTGCAGGCCAGCCTGATCAGGACTCGCATCGACCAGGCGGCGCTCGAGGCGGCGACCGACGCGGCCAACGTTGCGGCACGCGCCCAGGCCAGCGCGTCCGCCAACCTCCCCACCGCGCAGCTGGCGGCGCAGCAGGCCGCTGCGGCGCTCGCCGCCTCACAGGCGAGCGACGTGCAGGTGGCACAGTGGACGGCGGCGGTGCAGGGGCCGGCGGTGACCGCAGCGCTCGCCCAGGCGAACGACCCCTCGCTCACCACGCTGCACACCGATGCCACCAACGCCATCGAGGCGATCATCGGCTCGGGCATGCTCGCTCTGTTCAGGCAACGACGTGACGATTTTCTCGCCGCGCAGAGCGCGACCAGCGGGGCGCTCGGTCGGGCGGTCGCGGCGTCCAACAGCCTGTTGAGCTCGCACGAGCCGCTCGTCGCCGCCGTCGCCCAGGCCGAGGTGACCTACGACGCGGACCTCGCCGGGCTGCAGCGGGTGGCGTCCAACGCCGTCTCCGACGTCGCCGCGATCGTCGCCACGTTCACCTCCGCGGCCAACGTCGGCAGCCTGCCCGGCGACGAGCAGAGCGCCCTCAACACGGCCTTCCCGGCCGCCTCGAGCGAGATCGGCGCCGAAGCCAACGTCTTCGGTGCCCGGTCACAGCTGCGCAACGACGAGGCCAGCCTCGACTCGACTGCGCTCGGGAACTACCAGACCAATCCCGACTTCGACCCGGACACCGACCCCTCGACGACCGGAGAGCGCGACGCCATCGGCAACGACCAGTCGACGCTCGGCGGCGACCAGAGCGCGCTCAACGCCGTCGTCGCCAGCATCGACAACTGGGAGGTGCTCATCCCCGACTCGGTGCTCTCGCTCGCGGTCGGGGTCGTCGAGGCCGAGACGACCCTCGCCTTCTACCAGACGGTCGACGTCTCCACGCTGCTCTCCAACCTGGCAAACGACGAGGCCACCTACGCCGGCGCGCTCGACGCCCTGCTCACCTACCGGCGCTCGCGCACGCTGCTGGCGGGCATCGTCGCCACGCGCCAGGCCGATCTGACCGCCGCCAACCAGGTCGCCCCGGCGCGCGAGGACAGCGCGATCCGCGGGACCTGGTGAGGAGGGCACGATGACCATGACCAGCACGCAGAACGGCTCGGCGGACGGCTCGTCGCTCGCGACGACGCTGCCCGTCGACCCCTTCACCGACCTTGCCGTGCAGTTCGGGATGCTGCTCGGTGTCGCCGACTTCGACGCCCTCTCGGCCAACCCGCGGGGCAAGATGCGCCTGCACAACGCCTGGCTGCACGGCGAGGGCGTCGTCTGGGGCTACCCGGTGAGCGTCGACCAGACCAGCCGCGAGCTCCGCGTCGGTCCCGGCCTCGCCCTCGACGCGGTCGGGCACGAGTGCTACCTGCCGGCGCTGTCCTGCCTCGACCTCGGCGCCTGGTACGACACGACCTCGGCGGACCCGACCTCGGGCCTCGTCGTGCAGCAGAACGACGACAGCGTCACCTTCGACGCCTACGTCGTCGTCCGTTTCGCCGCGTGCCTCGCCCAGCCCGTGCCGGCGATGGCGACGCCGTGCGCGGGCTCGCCGGCCGGCGTCGCCTACTCGCGCGTCGACGAGACCGTCGAGCTGTTCCTGCGCCCGAACGGCGCGCCGGCGCGAACCGTCACCTTCCCCGAGCTGCGGGCGCTGCTCGGCGTCGGCAACCCCGCCCCCGGCCAACCGGACGCGACGGTCCAGGCCGCTCTCGCCGCGCTCGGGGCGCTTCCCGAGTCGGGCCGAGCCGAGGGCTGGCTCGACGCGCTCCGCCAGGTGCTCTCGGCAGAGATCGCCGGCATGGCGCCGATCGGCCTGCAGAACGGGCAGCCCTCGTCCTCGGTGATCTTCCCCGCCGACGAGCCGATCGACGTCGTGCTCGCCCAGCTGCACGGCGTGACGCTCACCGGGGCGGGAACGACCCGGACGGCGACGGTGCAGGGCATCGACGCGACGTTGCGCTGGAGCCAGGTCCCGACGGCGACGATCGTCGAGCTGCTCGCCGGCCTCGGCGAGTCCGCAGCGACCGCTGGTGGCGACGGCGTGGTCGACGCCGGCGGCCCGCGCATCGACCCGACGACCGCTGCATGGAGCAGCGACGGCAACTCGATCCTTGTCAATTCGAGTGGCTCCTTCCTCACCGGCACGCTGCAGCCCGCCACCGCGGTCGAGTCGATCAACCCCTCCGAGCCGAGCGGGGGCTGGAGCGAGATCAGCTACACCGCCGGCTTCGACGCCGGGCAGAACCAGCTCACCTTCGCCCTCACGCCGCCGCCGGCATCCGGCAACTGGGTGCGCGTGCTCGTGCGCGGCAGCGGGCTCTCGCCGGTGATGGGACCGCCGACCCCCGCCTCGGGCGGGCAGCCCGTCGCCTTCGCCGGCGCCGCCGGCGGGCCGCCTTCGGGCGCCGCCGACGGGGTCGACGTCGCCTTCCAGATCGAGAGGAGCTGACGCAATGAGCATGCAGACCGGGACGAGCACGGGCTCGGTAGCGGGGCTGTCCGGCCCGGTCGTGCTGACCGGCGTCGTGCCCGGCTATGCCGTCATCCCAGCCACGACGCCGCTCACCTTCCTCAACTACTACGACGGCAAGTTCCTTCGGGCAAGCGACCTCACCCAGGAGCAGCTCGCGCTGCGCAGCCTCGTCGGCCTCTCCAACCAGGCCGCGGCGACGCCGGGCGTCACCTACGGCTTCGACGTCGCCATCTCCTCGGGCGACCTGCTCAACCTTTCCCCGGGCCTGGCCATCGACCCGCAGGGTGACGTGCTGTTCCTGCCAACAAGTGTGCAAGTGTCGGTGTCCGACCTGCTCGCCTCGATGCAACCGGGCTCGAGCGCCGGGACGACAACCGGCTCGGGCTCCGGGTCGAGCTCGGCAAGCGCCAGCTTCGCCCCCTGTGACCTCGCCACGGCGCCACCGGTGGTGAACCCCGTCGGCTCGGCCGACCTCTACCTCGTCACGCTTTCCTCGGCCGAGGGCCTGTGCGGCAGCGACGAGGTCTTCGGACGGCTGTGCGACGCCGCGTGCGTCACCGCCGCCGACCGGCCGTGGCGCATCGAGGGCGTGCTGCTCGGCCTCGTGCCGCTCAGCCTCGGCGCGCTGCCGACCTCCGCTTCGGTCGTGCTGAGCAATCTCCACCTCCGCTCGCGCGTCGCCGCCGCCTACTTCGCCGCCGAGCAGGCTTCGGGGGGCAGCCTGGTCTCGGCGGCCGGGCTCGGCAGCACGCTGTGGTGCCTCGGTGCCACCGCTGTGGCCGGCAGCTCGGTCTATCTCGGCGTGCTCGCCCGCTCCGGCACCACGACGCAGTTCCTCGACGAGTGGACGGCGCGGCGCGAGCGGATCGAGGCCTCGCCGCAACGCTATTGGGCCGGCCGCATGGCGATGCGCCCCTGGAACGTCTTCCTCGCCCAGATCCTGCAGTTCCAGTGCCAGCTCTCCGAGGTGCTCGGAGGGCGGGACATCACCATCGTGCGCCAGGACCCCTGCGACGCCGCGATCTCGCTCCTCGGCCAGTCGAGCGCGCTCATCGACCAGATCCGCACCGTCGTCGCCGGCGCACCCTCGCCGACGACGCCGAGCACCGAAGCGGGGTCGGCGGCCGCCGGCGGCGCCGCTGCAGCGGCTGGCGGCGGGGCCGCAGCGGCGGGCGGCGCGGCGGCATCGGCTGGCGGCGGAACGGGCGGGGCGGCTGGCGGCGGGACGGGCGGGGCGGCCGGCCAGGCGTCGGGGGTTGGCGGGGTGTCGACTGGTGGGGCGGGCGGGGGCAGCTCCGGCACGCCCGAGGCCAGCGAACCTGGTTCGCCCGAGATCTCCCTCCCACCGGACCTGCTGCAACGGATCGGGCAGTTCCAGCAGGACGTCGGGAACGTGATCGCTGGCCGCACGGCGGCGTCGACGCACGTCCTCATCGACGGCGGCATCGTCGAGCTGCCGCCGGCGGGCTTCCTGCCGGTCGACACCTCCGGCCAGGTGGCCCTCGAGGCGCAGGTGTCCGACCTGCTCGGCGCCGGCGTCGAGCTGAACTTCTGCGTCATGCGCCACGACGAGGCCGGCTTCCAGCTGACGAGGGCGCAGCACCTGGACCGGATCTCGCTCCTCACCGGTCTCGACGACGCCACCCAACGCCAGCAGGTCGACATCTTCGTCCCCGACGGCACGCTGCTGGCGCCGGCTCTCGTCGCACCGACGAGCAGCCTGGGCACCAATAGCCAGAGCACCGCGCCGCCGGCGCAGTCGACGGGTGCATCGGGTTCGCAGGCCGCCGCCTCGTCATCGGGCCCGGCGGCCTCGTCGGGAACCTCTGGCCCGGCGGGCGCACCGGCGAGCGGGGTCCAGTCGAGTGCCGGTGTCAGCCGAATTCTCCTCAGACTGCCGCCGGATCTCCAGGCAATCCAACCATCGCTCGACTGGGTGCTGTTCCGGCGCCGCAGCCCGATCGACTGCGCGCCCGCGCTGCAGAGCGTGGACCTCTGGGTCGCCACACCGACCGGGGCCGTCGACGTCACGGAGGTCCCCCCGCCGACGTCCGGGGCGACGTTCGCCGCAGCGCCGTACCGCTTCACGAGTCTCGGGAGCGTCGAGTTCGCCGGCGCTACGGCTGACCTCGTCACCACCGCAGCATCGATCCAACAGGCCTGGACCGCGGGCGGGTTCGGCACCTCCGTGCTGCGCGCGGTGTACACGCCGGTGTTGGCCCAGTACGACGCTCTTGCCGTCGAGCGCTGCGAGCACGTCGTCGCCGCGCTCGCGCCGGCTGCGACACCGGCGGCGACCGCTCAGTACCTCGGGGTTGCGTCGGGGGCGCCCGAGCCGCTCGCCTTCGGCAGCGTCGGCGCGATCTACCTCGTCGTCGCGCCGGTCGTGCAATCGCTCACGCTCGGCGTCTACACGGTCACGAGCACCAGCGAGGAGTTGGCCATCTTCTGGAGGCAACTCATCGACAACAAGCCTCCGGACACCGGCTGGACCTACAGCCAGGCCGTCGTCACACCGGGCAACACGTCGAGCCTGCAGAGCTGGAGCAACCAGCCAACGCTCGCGCCGGGCGACACCGTCCTCTACGGCGCCTATGCGCCGACCTCCTTGCAGGACGGCGCCGCCGACGTGCAGGCGCTGGTCGTTGCGCTGAGCACGACGGGGGCAAGCACGCTCCTGCAGACGCCCTTTGGCATGACGAACCCGCCTCATCAACCCCAGACCGGAGAGGACGGTACCGCCTACCTGCTGATCGCGCCGACCGAGGCGACGTCCCAGCCCTCGGACGAGCCGGTCGCGTCGGCGCCGGAGCCCACAGCGAAGCAGACGACCGAGCCAGCGCCGGAGCCCGATGCGGCGCCGCGTCAGCAGTCGACCGGCCGCCGAGGTGCCGCCCGGCGCGCCAAGCCTGCGACGCCAGCTCCACCGCAACCGAACGGCTGAGCCGGGCTGATGGCCGCCAGCGAGCAGGCCGGAGCGCAGGAGCAACGCGACAGCGACGCGCCGCGCAGCGATGAACGGCCGGAGCAGGAGCGCGGGGCGACCACGACCGGGGTTGCCGCTGTGCCCGCCGCCGCCGACGCGGTGACGAGGACGGCGCCGCCGTCGGCCTCCTCGATCGGCGCGCGCCAGGTGCGGGCGAAAACCATTGTCGGCCCGGCAAGTGACCCCTCCGAGCGGGAGGCCGACCAGGTGGCGGGCCGCGTGCTGCGCATGGCGGCGCCCGAGCAGAACAGGCCGACGGCGATCGATCCGAGCGTCGCCGACGCCACCTCGGCGGGGCCCGGAGCGCCGACCTCGGTGACCCCCGAACGGCCGCCGCCGGGCTCGGGGCCGCCCGTGCGCCGTGCGACGCCCGCCGCAGGTGCCACACCGGGGGCGGTGGCGAGCCCGCCCACCGCGTCGGCCAGCCCGGCGGGGACGGCGCCCCCACCCGCCACGGCAGCGGGCCCTCCGGCGGGCGGCGCACAGGCGGGGTCCGCGGCCACCGCTCCAGCGGCAAGGACGGCGACGCCGGCGCCGACCGGCGCTGCCCCGGGTCCGGCGCCAGCCGGTGCCACGACGACTGCGTTGCGCAGGCAGAGCGCGGGGACCCACGATGCCGACGGCGGGACGGCCGTCCCGCCCCAGACGGAGCGTTATCTCGAGGAGTCGCGCGGGACGGGCAGCCCGCTTGCCGACGAGGCGCGGCGCTACTTCGAGGCCCGCTTCTCGACCGACTTCGGCTCGGTACGCGTCCACGACGACGAGCGCGCCGACAAGGCCGCCCGCTCGATCGGGGCGATCGCCTTCACCAAGGGCAACGACATCTGGTTCTCGGCGGGCAGCTACGACCCCGTGACCGACCAGGGTCGTCCGCTGCTCGCCCACGAGCTCGCCCACGTCGCCCAGCAGAACATCGGCATCGGCCGGCTCGCCGGCGAGCCCGGCATGACCGGCGGCCGCCCAGCGCGGGCCGAGCCCGCCGCCGACGGGCCGGTGCGTCGCGCGGCAGGAAAAGCCGCAAAGGGGACCGAGACGAAGTTCGCCAAGGAGGACGACCCGAAGGGCACGATCGACACCGAGAGCTCGACGCTGAAGTTCGAGACCCTTCCCGTCCCGAGCTTCAAGTCGCAGGGCAAGTTCGCATTGCCGCCGCTCACCTGGACGACCACGAGCCGGACGAACGACCAGCGCTCGATCTGGCTGTCGGATCCGAAGCTGCGCGCCAACGCCGAGGCAGGCGTGAAGAAGCGTGTCGCCGCACTGAAGCTCGGCAAGCCTCCCTACTACCTCCAGGGCCACGCCACGAAGTCGAAGAGCAACTTCCCCTACGTCGGCGACGCCAAGGACATCGGCGAGGCCATCGTGATCCCGTTCTGGGACAAAGATCGCAACTTCAAGCAGTTCCAGGTCGATCACATGAAGGAGCTGCAGCTCGGCGGCCCGAACACGATCGGCAACATGTGGCTGCTCGAGCAGCACGCCAACCTGAGCTCGGGCGCGACGATCATGAACAACATCGAGGCGCAGGTGAAGGAGTTCCTCAAGGCCGCCCGCCCCATCCTCGCCAAGCCGCCGTCCTACGAACGCGTGCGTACCGGCTACACCGTCACCTTCGACAAGCTCGTCCCGGGGAAGGGTGCGCCGCCCAAGCAGAGCGACAGCTTTGACTACGGCGACATCGGAGGGGACGAGCACACGGCCGGCCTCGAGCCACATACAGGCCCCGAGGCCGACATCATCGGCTCTCCGAAGCAGCTCGTCATCTACGAGCGACCCGGTGGCGGGCGGGTGCGGCGGCTGCCGCTCACCGGAAAGACCGCGAATCCGGGCAACTGGGGCAAGAAAGGCCTGTACAACATCAAATCGGTCAGCTGGGACGTCGACGGGGCGTCACCGGAGAAGGGCGAGGTCGGCACGATCTCGGGCACCGTGTTCGAGGACGGAAAGTGGGTGCGCGGCGCCAAGCTCGAGGTGCCGATCCTCGGGATGCCAAGCGTCAAGTGGGGCGGGTACGTCGATCCGAAGGCGATCGCGGCGATGAGACGCAGCGTGCTCGACTCGCCGGTCGCGTCGCCGATCGAGTTCCCCAACCTCGAGCTCGACCTCGAGAAGGGCCTCGTCGGGCGCGGCGTCATCCCCACGCCGTCGATCAAGCTGCTCGAACGGGTCCAGATCGCCGTGCTGCTCGGCGACCGCGGCCCCGAGCTCGAGGCGTCGATCGCCGCCGAGCAGCTCAACCTGCCCGGGCCGTTCAAGGTGAGTGGCGGGGGGCTCAGCCTGCGTGCCGGCGCGAGCGGGCTCTCGATCGAGGGCAAGGTCGAGTTCGAGATCGAGCGACTCGCCCACGGCTGGATCGGGGCGACGGGGGCTGCGGGCGAGGGCGTCGAGCTCGCCGGTGCCCTCGACTTCGACACACAGATGTTCACCACGGCGCACCTCGCCCTCAGCTACCGCAACGGCCACCTCGGCGTCGAGGGCGAGCTGGCCGTCGGCGAGGGGAAGATCGCCGGGATCAAGTCGGCCTCGGCGAAGGTGACCCTGGACGACGAGCGCGTCGCCGCCACCGGCAGCTTCGCGCCCTCGATCAAGGGCCTGGAGCACGGGGAGCTCGGCTTCCGTTACGACCCGGCGACGGGCTCGGAGATCACCGGAAAGATCGACATCGGGGCCGGCATCCCGGGCGTGCAGGGAGGCATCCTGCAGGGCCGGATCGCTCAGCGTTCGACCGGCGGGTACAGCTTGGCCGGCGACGTGACGATCAAGCCGTCGATCCCCGGTGTCGCGAGCGAGATCCACGGACACTACGAGGACGGAGCCTTCCTCGCCGAGGCCGACCTCGCTTACCGCCGGGGTATGCTCGACGGCTCGCTGCACCTCGGTGTGACCAACCAGGTTCCCGCCGCCGACGGCAAGCCGGCAGGGCCGCCGACGGACCACCTCACCATCTTCGGCAGTGGTGAGATGACCGCCCGTCTTGCCCCGTGGCTGTACGGCAAGGTCGGCCTGCAGCTGCACCCCGACGGCCGGATGGCCGTCACGGGCGAGGTCGGCCTCCCGGACAACCTCGAGGTCTTCCCCGAGCACAAGATCAGCAAGAACATCTTCAGCATCGACGTCGACATCCCGATCGTCGGCGTGTCGATCTTCGGCCAGCACATCGGGATCTTCGCCACCATCGGGGGCGGGCTCGACGCCTCGGCCGCCATCGGCCCCGGGCAGCTGCGAGGCGCGCTGAAGGTCGACTACGACCCCGAACGCGAGAGCGACACGAGAGTCGAAGGGCATGCCAGCTTCCGCGTGCCGGCAAGCGCGGGCCTGCGCCTGTTCGTCCACGGCGGGATCGGCGCCGGAATTCCGGTCGTGAGCGCGGACGCCAAGCTCGAGGTCTCGGGCGAGCTCGGCCTCGACGGGGCCGCAGAAGCGGGAGCGGACATCGCCTGGACGCCGGCGCGTGGCATCGTCCTCGACGCGCACGGGCAGATCTACGTCGAGCCGAGCTTCCGCTTCTCGGTCAAGGGCTTCGTCGAGGTCACGGCGGACACCCTGGTGCACACCTTCCACCTCTACTACCACGAGTGGAAGCTCGCCGACTTCGAGTACGGCTCCAATTTGCGCTTCGGTGTCGACTTCCCGATCCACTACGAGGAAGGCCGCCCCTTCAACATCAGCCTTGCCGACGTGAACTTCACCTACCCGAACGTGAACGCGACCGACGTTCTCACCGGGCTCATCGACAAGATCGTCTGAACACCGAAGGAGCACGCGATGCCCACTGCCGCGAACCCGACGACCGCGAACCCGACGACCGCGAACCCGACGACCGCGAACCCGACGACCGCGAACCCGACGACACTGTCCAATCGTGGTGCGTTGCTGCACGCCGAGGGTGATCTCGACGGCGCCGAGGCCGCCTACCGCCAGGCGCTCGAGCTCGAGCCCGGCCACCCGGTCACACTGTCCAACCTCGGCTTCCTCCTTGCGACACGCGGCCGGCACGAGGAGGCGATCGACCACTATCGCAGCTCGCTCGCCGCAGATCCGAAGCGGAGCCTGACCTGGGGCCATCTCGGAACCTCGCAGATCTCGCTCGGCCGGCACGAGCTCGGGATGTCGTCGCTCGCGCACGCCGTGAGGCTCGACGCGCGGAACCGGTTCGCCTGGGAGGCGATGGCGCGCACGCTGCTCGCGCTCGGAAGGCTCGCGGAGTCCGAGGTCGCCTGGCGCAACGCCGCCGAGCTCGACCCGACCGACGTCGAGCTCCGCACGGCGCTCGCCGCGTGCGTCGCCGCTCACGGTCGCATCGGGGAGGCGATCGGCCTCGCCCGCCAAGCCGTCTCGGTCGACCCACGCTCGGCCTGGGCCTGGACCCAGCTCGGCGCGATGTGCCTCGTGAACGCCGACTACGGCTCGTCGGCCGACGCGCTGCGGCGGGCGCTCGAGCTCGATCCCGATGACCCGGCGGCGCGCTACCACGAGGCGCTGCTCGGCGTGCTCACCGGGGACACGATCCGCGCCCGCAGCGTGCTCGAAGCGATCGTGGGGAGCGGAGGCGACCATCCCTTTGCCACCGAGGCCGAGCAGCTGCTGGCACGGCTCCCCGACGACAGCGCCGATGACGCAGCGTTGACGCAGCGTTGACGCTCAGGTGACGGGCCCTTCTCTACCGTGCCCACGAACGGGTCACGTCGGGTGACACCGGCCGGCGGGCGGGTCGCCGCATCGGATCGCGGCCGGCGCCGAGCAGACGGGCGGGCGATGGCTGCTGCGAGCGAGCGGGGCGACACAGGCGGGGTGCGCCTCTGCCTGATCAACGGGTTCGAGCTGCGCGACGGTGACGACGTCGTCCCGGTCAGCCTCGAGCGCGCAGCGACTCGTCGCCTTCGTCGCCATCCACGAACGTGCCGTGCGCCGCCTGTACGCGAGCGGCGTGCTCTGGACCGACGCCACGGAGCAGCGCGCCAACGCCAGCCTGCGCTCGGCGCTCTGGCGCACGCCCTCGCCGGCGGGGCAGCAGCTGCTCGAGGCGTCGGGGACCCACCTGTGGCTCAACCGCTCGGTCAGCGTCGACTTCCGCGAGACGGTCGTCGCGCGCCGGGTCTCTCGTCGACCCCGACGCGAGCAGCGGACCGATCGACGTGAGCAGCGAGTTGCGCCAGTTCGGTGAGGATCTGCTGCCCGACTGGTACGAGGACTGGGTGCTCGTCGAGCGGGAGCGTTTCCGCCAGCTGCGACTGCACGCGCTCGAGGCGATGTGCCGGCGTCTCGCCGACGCCGGCAGCTACGCGCTCGCTCTCGAGGCGGGCCTCGCCGCCGTCGCCGCCGAGCCGCTGCGCGAGAGCGCCCAGCGGCTCGTCGTCGGTGTGCATCTGGCCGAGGGCAACCTCGGCGAAGCGCTGCGCCAGTACGACCGTTACGCTCGGCATCTCGCCGACGCCTGCGGCGCCACGCCGTCGCCCGCCATGAGCCGCCTGCTCGCCGAGGGCGGCGGCGGGACACCCACAGCGGCCCGGCGGGGCACGCAGCCGGTCGCAGCCGCGGGCTGATGTCCGGTCGGCTCGAGCGCCGGCCTGGTGGCCGGGCGGCTCGCCCCGACCGCAGCGGCGACGGTTCGTCGTCGCGAGGGATTCGCCCGGTTCACATGCTTCGGTGCCCCGACAGCGAGTCCGACACCCATGTACCACGCCACGCCACCTGGTCATCTCCCAGCGACCGGCTATTCGACGCGATCCTCAGCGTCGACTCGGCAACCGGGCGCTCGGGAGCGAGCTCAGGTACCGTACAATCTCCGGTACAGCGGCACGTACGGAGCGGATCGAGGCACGGTTGGGGCCAGCACGCTCGGAGCGGATCCGCTTCGCGAGCGAACTGGCGCACACATCGGTGAGCAGCTTCATCCTGGATGCCGCAGCGGAGAAGGCGGAAGAGGTGATCGCCGGGCACGCCTACACGCTCGTCCCGAGCGGTTACTTCGACGATCTGCTCGCGTCGCTCGACGAACCCGCGGCTGTGATCCCCGAGCTCGTCGCAGCGGCGCGCCGGACGCGGTCCAAGCGGCCGTTCCGGCGGGAGTGAGCCCCGAACGGAACCAGCCGTTCCTCTCCGAGCGGTTCGGCGCCCACCACGATCTCAGTCACTTCACCTGCGGCCAACCGGTTCTCGATCAGTGGCTCGTGCGAGCCGCGCGTAACGCGACCTCCCAGGCACGGCACGGACGTTCGTGTGGTGCGACGCCCACGCGATCGTCTTCGCGTACTTCAGCCTCGCTCCCCATGAGCTGCGCCGGGAGATACTGCCGAAACGGATCGCCCATGGCGCTCCCGACACTGTCCCGGCGATCCTGCTCGCCCGGCTGGTGCTCGACAGCTCCTTCCAGGGCCAAGGTCTCGGTGAGTCGCTGTTGATCGACGCGCTCGAACGGGCGACGGCAGCCGTGAGTGCAGCCCGAGGACGGCTCGTGGTCGTCGACGCCATCGACAACAACGCGGCGACCTTCTACGAGCGTTACGGCTTTGTTCGGTGCCCGGACGTACCGCTCCGATTGGTGCGCAAGGCCTCGGACATCGCCCGATCACTTGGCGCGCTGGGGTGACTGACCGCGACGTCTGATCTGCCTCGTGCTGCTCGGCACCTCAACACGCACAACTCGTTGCCGTGAGCCAAGAGTCAGCACGGGCCGGCTCTGGGGCCATCAGGCTTGGTGGACAGCGACCAGTTCGGTGGAGGGCCGATGAACCCGATCATGGCTGACGAAAGCGGTACCTGGCAGGCACCAGGCCGGGATCCGAAGGCGCAAGCGAAGCCGGAACTTCGAACGTTGGCGCGACGCCGGGTGTGTCGTGGGGAAAGAGGGGGACCAGCAGGGGAACCGCCACGCGGAACCGCACCACCAGCGGAAAGGGCACCCCGGACGGGGCCCCGAGCGGCCGGGCGGCCGGCGGGCCCGCCACAAGCGGGAGCCGCCGGAGCGCACGGACGCCGCCGGAGCGGGCGGGCAGGCCCCGAGCACGAGCGGGCGGCGGGACAGCGGGACCGGAAGACCTGGCAGACGAGCTCGAGGACGCAGCTCAGGGCGAGACAGCGGGCGCCTGAGGGGCCGTGAGGGCGCTTGTGGGGGTCAGAGGCGACGCTGGGGGCCGAGCTGGCGCTACGGGCGAACGTGGGCGAGCTGGGCGTGGCGTGGGCGAGAGGAAGAGCTGGTCAGCAAGGGTTCGTCGTCCGGCGGAAGGATCGAAACCGCCGCGCCCGTAGCGTCGCTGGCGTGAGCGAATCGACAGCAGTCTCGCGCTGTGCCGACTGCGAGCACGTCTTCGGTCCCGCTGATGGGACCTCCTACGGGGCCTGCCCCGATTGTGGCGCCACGACGAAGAACGTCCTGCTCAGCATCAACGAAACGGTGCGTCTTCAAGCGCACTATCGCGGTGACATGAAGTCAGGCATGCGGCGACGCGGCAAGCCCGTCGTCACTCGGCGCTTCGGTGAGGAACTCCACCGAGACACAGGCACCTGGCGTCGTGTGGACCGGACCGTGGACCGAGACGCTAACCGGTACACCGAACGCATCGTTGACGCTGATGGCAACGTCGTGCACGAGGTAGACGAGCCTCTCGACGAGCACCAAGGTCACGGGTACCGCGAGGTGGATTGAAACCCGCGGCCAGTTCATCGGCGCCGCACGCGTCGCCGGACGACGCCGAGTAGTCGAGTGCTGGGGTGGCTGTCGGACAGCACGGGCGCCCGTGGGGCCGCTGCCGGCCGGGTTCGCTCCCGCTCAGGTCGGCGCGGTCGGTGTTACGTGTCAGTTCTACTTACCTTCTGAAGCGATTGAGGTCGCCGCTCGGCGAGCGTCGCCTTGCCAGCCGCGTGCAACGAGATAACCACATCGGCCGCCGAGGCAGCCGGCGGCGACCAGACCTCCTTGGCGACGATCGGCATGACAGCACCATCCGGGGTCACCGCGTGCAAACGATACGCCCCCGCCAGGTATGGGCGTAGTTTCGACAACCTTAGTGGCTCGTGGCCCGGCCCTCCTGTCTGGTCGTTACCCGTAACGTAGACGTCGTGGGCGGAGTCATTCAGCCACACCTCCTCCGCGTACGGCCGCGACTGGCCGTCGACGGCTCCCCATTCTAAACTCAACAGTGCCTCTTCGTTGCCTGCGTTCTCGTAAAGCGACGTCAGAACCTCCAAGGACGCTTGATCACAATACGATTTCACGAAGTCGGCCACGCAACGTTCACCAGCGGTAATCTGAACTTCTTCCACGCCCATTTCCTTAAGACGTGATACTGGGCCATTCGGGTCGGGATTCACCACACGCATGACCGGTCTCCGGTCGCGTAGCGCCTCGCCAAACATTCCAGACATTACGAAGTCAGCGGACGGGAATGAGTATCCGATGAGCGTTACGGCATTGGCCCTTTTCAGCGCTCTGAAGGCTGAGCGCCAGATTTGGCGCGTGAGCGGATTCCGAAAGTATTCCGATTTTGTGGCGGTTGGCGGCACGATGAAAGGTTCCAGTCCCGGCATGTCCTGCTCGCGACGCCGCGGGTTGTCTTCGTTCTCGGCAGCGAAGGCCTCAACGGTAACCAACCGACGCAATGTCGCACCGGTCCAGTCTCCGGGGGACCAGTACCAGTCGAGTGATCCGTGCAGCTTCCAAAGCCGGAATGAAGGGACTAGGGGCGCCAATTCACCGTCGTACGTGACGGTACGAAGGGGAACACCGGCTCGCTGAACTGGTGGAAGCCCTTCCAGCACGTCGTCGGGAGAGACTCGACGATCCGCAATGCCCCCCGGCACACGTCCAAAGAGGCCGTGGCTCGCGACGGCTACCTCGATGAGCGTATCGTAGTTAAGCGTGATGATATCGGTCTGACGATGGTGAGCGAGATCAATCAGGGCATAAAGCCACGAAGGCGCCTCCTGAGCCAGCGCCACCAGCTCGTCAATCCTCAGCAGGTGCTCCATCGCACTAGTGATCCGAAGGAACGCCGCGCGTTTCTCATAGCGCTCTGCCTCCGAGCGATATGGCTGTTCCTCGGCGAGTTGCGAGAGCCACGTCTCGAAGTTGCCCCCTCGAAACTCCACGGCCGGAATATCAGCTACCTCAACAGCATCTGCGCCGAGCTTATCGGTGAGCGGGAGATGCTCAGATACGGCTCTTGAGAAACCCGCGCCAAGAATGAGCACCTCCTTGCTGTCCATTCCGTTGATCCTCGCGACGCTGGGGTTAGGGCGCTGGGCGCACACGAACGACGCTGGCTTCACGTAACACGCGGTTCGTGGGCGTGCGAGACGTGTAGGTGACTGTCACGGCGATGCAATCCGTCGGGATCGTCACCGCGCCCGAGGGATGGTGACGCCCACTGCGGCGCAGCAGATCGACTAGCGCACTTCGCTCGTCATCGGAGAGTGCCAACGACGCGGTGCCGACCGGCTCGCCATGCTCGGCGAGGATTAACCCGCCGGGGTGCCCCGGCTTCGACGGGCGCCATCCGACGACTTCGAAGTCCGCGGTGAGCCGGTGCTTGGACTTGAGCCAGTTGCGCGACCGTCCCGGCCGGTAGCGCGAATCCACGCGCTTCGACGCTGTGCCCTCGGCGCCGACCGCCGCGCTCGCAGCGTGCATCGCAGCCCCGTCGTCGCTCCAGATCGTCACACGAGCGACCCCATCGCTGAGGGCGGCGAGGTCGAGGTCGTAGAGCTCGACTCGTCGCTCGCTCCAGGGACGATCGACTAGCTCCCGTCCACCGCAGGCGAGCAGGTCAAAGGCGTAGAAGCTGACCGCCGGCGCCTTCGCCCGGCTGGCGAGGCGTCCGCTCAGCAGCTGGAAGTCGGCCCTCCCATCGGAGGTGACAACAACGACCTCGCCGTCGAGAACGCCGTCGCCGAGCGATGCGAGCGCGCCCAGCTCCGGCATGCGCTCAGTCCACTCCTTGCCGGTGCGGGACCAGACCCGGACACGGCCGCCGGCCACGTGAACCATGGCCCTCCAGCCGTCCAATTTCGGCTCGTGCGCCCAGCCCTCACGAGCAGGCGGCGCAGCCGCCGCGGTAAGCAGCATCGGATGGTACGGCGCCGGCACAGCAGGTCAGTATGCCAACTCGACGCGGAGGCGCTGGTCAGCCTCCCCTAGACGAACATGTGTTCGTAGACATATGGTACCTGGGTGACGAGCGTCGAGGACCTGGAGCGCCGGCGACGGTCGATCGTTATGCTCCCACCCGGTACGCCCGCCCTCGTCCGTGAGGACGCGATGGACCTGCTCAGCGAGCTGATCGATCTGAGGCGCTGGGCGGACGACAAGCCGGACCACCCCCCACCTGTCACGGGCACATCGAGGTCGTGACGGATCGCCCGTCAGTGAGATCAGCGTCACGCGCGAATCAGCCCGATCAGGTAGGCAGCACCAGGGGGTACGCCGACACCGACGAAGGCGCATCCGAGTCCGAACAGCGCTGCCCATCCGGGGCGGCCGGTTCCGATCCGACGGCAAGCGCCACCCCACCCGACAGGCCACACGACAAGGCGGCCACCGCGCCGTACGGCAGAGTCGCACCCTGTTGGGCGCGGGCAGCCGCTTCGCGGTGGCGGCCCCCGAGCGTCATCGCGTCCTGGAAGCGCTGCTCACTCGACCGAGTGAGCAGCGATGTCCGTATCCCGCCGCCCACGATCTCACCTCCTGCCTCCATTCGACACCGCAGGAACTACAACGGCGCCAGACGAGCCGGCTCGAACGCGGGGTGTAGTCCGCCGGTGTCGATTCGTTGCGGCTCGACCACTCGCCAGGAGCGACGATGCCGAGGTCCGCGAACGACCTACCCGGCGACGGCACGAGCCCGGCGCAGGCTGGACACCCGGTGCCACGCCGCGCTCGGTCTCGAACGGCGGCTCGCCATTCGTGCCGGCACCTCCTGCACTGCCACCAGACCCGATGGTGGCTCTCTGCTGTGACCTCGCGCGGCGTGAGGGACGGATTGCGCTGGCGGAGCCATTCCTTCGCCAGGAGTGGGTGCGTGGTGGCGAGGTCGTCCACGCCTCGAAGCGCCTGCTTGCCGGCGCAGTGCGGGCAGCCGGTGTTGTCCACTGTTCGGTCGACTATCGCCGCGCACCACTCGAAACCGCAGCGAGGGCAGCACCACCACGCGCGGCGATGACTGCCGGCGTTGACCTGAATCGGAGCGAGGCTCTGATTCCGGCTCGGATGCCACTGCGCCACCAGCGCCGGGTGCGTCGTGCCGAGGTCGTTCATACCCGCGGCGACCGCCTTGCCAGCGCAGTACGGACACCCGCTTCGACAAGCCGTCATGTCGTTGATGCGCGCCTGCCATGGCGGATGACCCTCCGAGCAGCGGAACCATCGCCGCTTGCCGGACCCGTAGCTCACGTCGTTGGGCGTGTCGTCGTTGAGGTCGGCATGCCAAAGCGATGCGACGCGCCCTTGGTCGCGCCCCCGTGCGCTCGCACGATCCCACTGGGCGAGGCTGACGTTGCCACGCTGGCCACCCGGAGGCCGGCGCTGTCGTGGCAATTGTGGGCGTCGGGATTGCACGTCGCTCAAGCCAGTGACACAGCAACGAGACGGTCCACGCTGCTCTGACTACGCGGCCGTCAGCCATTGTGCTGTCACCGACCCGACTACAGGGGCTTTCTGTAGAGGCCCGCAGTGATGCGCACCGTTCGCGTTATTGACGATCTTGTACGCCTGTCCGATGTACCCGTTCGCTTGGCCGATGTCGCCGTTTACGTAGCGCACGGCGCCATTGATGAAGCCTTGGCCTGTTGCTAAAGCGACCTTCAATGGCGGAATCGGATTCGTCGGCTGATAGTTCGGTAGCGCATGCTGCGCGCGCCAGTAGGCCGCCCAGTCGGCCGGAACTTGCTTCATCACGCCTTCTTCGGCTCGTAGGTCGCCGCCGACGCCTGACTTCGCGTCTGACCGGATCGACTCTCCATCAGCGTAGGCGGAGTGCGCGTCGCCGTATGCATTCATGATGTCGCCGCACGGATTCTCGTCGGCTTGGACATCGTTGCTAAAGACCTGATTGTCGTTGTCGACGACGTTGAGGTCGTTGTTGACGACATTGACGTCGTTGTCCAACACGTTTTCGTCGTTGTCCAACATGTCGGTGTCCGTCAGCGCCGACAAATCGTTCTCGACCTGTTGGATGGCAGCGTTGAGGTTGTCGATGAGCTGCTGCTTGTGTGCCGTTGCCTGCGCTTGCTTCTTCTGAGCCGCTGCCGCGGCAGCGTTCTCCGCCGCGATCTGCTTGTGCCATGCGGCGAGAAGCTGGTTGTAGGAGGCGACGGAGCTCGCGACCAACGTCTCATTGGCGAGCGAGCCATCGTTCTGCGGTATCTGTAGCGATAGCGCCTTCGGACTGATCGAGCCGAAGATCGGCGACGAGCTGCCACCGAAGTACAGCGTCAGCTGCCCAGCGTCGTCGGTACCGTTGAAGTTGACGTTCTGGGACTGTAGGGAAAGCGAGGGTGCAGCGCCGGTGACGGTGTCCTCGTAGAGGATGCCGACGACATTGCCGTTCGTGATCGCTAACTGCACGAAGTCGACCTCCGAGCTGCTGGCGGCGAGGTAGTAGTACGGACCTGAAGCGTCGGCTGTGGCCGTCGGCACGAGCGTGGCGGCCATCGCCACCGCGCCGAGCACGAAAACCCGAACTGGCGACTTCCGTCGAAGGCTCGCCACCAGATCAGCTACCGGGTGCTTGTGATGACCCACCATCGTCGACCTCGCTCTTCTCGCCCGCTCCCGGCAGCTGCACTCCGACCAACTTCGCGAGGGACGGCCATGTTGAGACATGCGGCATCCAGGTGCCGGCGCGGATCGTGGAGCAGTGTCCCTTGCTGTAGCCCGTCGCTGACATAATCTCACGAAGTTTCATGTCAGTGAGTCGAGGGAGCACCTCTCTGTGGTACCAGGCCTCGTCCGCGGCTGCCGGCAGGCCGGCCACGCTGCGCTCGGCGAGGGCTCGCTTGCGGGATGCGATCGCCTGAGCGCGTCGGGAGCGGACCTCTGGCGCTTGAGCAGGATCGGCGGACAGGCAGTCGTCACAGCGCACGCGCCTCGGATGGGTGACCACCTGGCCGCAGTCGACGCAGCCGAGTGGCAGGCTGACGGGCCCCGGGACGGGACGCTGGCGGACCGGTGAGCTCGAGGCGGCGCGGCGGACCGCTTGGACCCTTCGTGCCTTGACCGCGGCCTGAGCGGCCCTCGCACGGGAAGACGTGAGCGGCGTCGCCGGCGTGTAGCGACCGTCGAGCGAATCACCGAGCAGGTGGGCGACCCTCTCCGCCCACGGTGCGATGGCATGGCGCCAACGTGGCAGCGTCTCGGCGAGCTCGTGGGTGAGCGGCGCCATCAGGCGCACATGGCCCTCGGAGGTCTCGACGAACTCTCGCTTTGCGAAGCTGCGTGACCCCAGCAGGTCGAGGACAAAGCCCTCGACCTCAGGGCGTACCGGCTCGATCAGGTCGAGGGCCATCGATGGTCGGCCCTTCGCGTCGTTGTGGACCATGCCGAGACCCGGGTCGAGCCCGACGGCGTGGCAAGCGATGACCGCCTCAGATTCGAGCAGGGCGAACACGTAGTTGAGCAGGGCGTTGACCGGCCGCTCGGCCTTCCGATTTGACGCCACCGAGGCGAGCACGGACCGCCGGCCTTCGAATGCCGACCAATGCGCCGGTACTCGGGCGCGGTCCCTGGTGACGAACACCGGCGACGTCTCCTGCCGCCGTGCCCAGGTGCCGAAGTAGAGCGCCGCAGCCGACGCTTCGAGCTGCCGGCAATCCTCGATGGGCTGACGATCGACTTCCGACGAGAGCGCCTCGATCGCCTCGGCAAGGCCGACGATCGTCCGCGCCGTGGCGTCGTCGCCGAAGCGACCATGCAGCAGCGCGGCCTGGCCGCGCAGCTTCGCCCCGAGCAGCACCTGGGCGATGCCGAGGCCCACCGGCTGCCCGGGCGCCAACGCCTGGGCTCGTCGGATGCGGGCGTCGTCAGTGGTGCGCGGTGTGGAGGCGAGGTGGGCCGATCCGTCGGCACCGAGGACGAGCACACCCACACCGAGCGCAGCGCACCAGCGCAGTGCGGCGAGGCTGAGCATGCCGTCGCCGTTGAGCACGACGAGGCGGGAGAGGCCGTGCGTCGCCCGGTCGTAGCGCCGCGTGCGGCGATCGGCTCCGATGCCGTCGTGGACCTCCAGTGCGCCGCGCTCGACGCCGACACGGATGCCAAAGCCGTCGCAGACACAGACGCCGCACGATGTGCCCTGACGGGCGTAGGTGTCCCGGATGGCCGCCAGGCGGTCGGCGAGGTCGTCCTCGGAGAGAGTGATGGCGGCAGTGCTCATGGGAGAGCCTGCCAGAGGGCCGACAACGCGGATAGCGTCGAAGCGTTCATCGGGTACCTCCGATGAGCCAGTCCCCGGGAGGTTGCCGCCTCGCCGGGGACACCTATGTCGCGAGCATTCTACCTCCGCGGTTGCCTCCCCGCCGATCCGACTGCGCGTCAAACGCCAAAATCGGCGCCACCTCCAGCGTCTCTGCTGCCCCTCGCACCGCGCCTAGCGTATGTCGAGGATTCAGTAGAAGGTCGGGGTCGCGAGCGAAAGTCCAGCGGAGCCGCTGTGGTCGCCGATAAGACGCCGCCGCGCACAGAAGTGTCAGGGGGCACCATTGATATCCGGTCCGATAGCAAGAGATCTATCCGCAGTTGCAGATCGGCTGCGTGACGAAGCCGACGCAGTAATCAATCCCGACCACCCACTTTTGTTGTCAGGCCCGGACGCGTTGTTTGCAACCGACGGGCACTTAGTTGCGGTCATTGTCGCCTCTCTCGGCGAAGCGAGGCACCCGCTAGAGTTTGAGCTACGCGCCGCGTGGACACGGCTTGCTCTGCCACGACACACGGTGATCGTAGTTGCCAAGCGGACAGAACTTACCGTGCCGCAGCAGCTTGAAGAACGCGTCGCTGACATACCGGCTGAACTCGACCAACTATCGTGGGACCCCCGTGTAATCCGAGATGCATTAGGTTCGTCCAACATTCCATCGCGACAAACGCCTCTAGGGGTCAGAGCGGCCGTGGATCAACGATTTAGTCGTATTCTGAGCGCGGCCAGCCGAAAGCTAGTGCCTCGGTCTGTCGCCAATACGCGGCAGCTCGACGCGTTATGGCAGGTACGCAGAGACTTCCCCCTCGCTGTCGGGCCAGAGGACATCGTTCCAATCGGGCGAGAAAGCACCCGGCCAGGTCATCCGACATCATGGCGAAGGCTCCTAAGGGCACAGCTAGTGGAGAAAGGGCAGCGTGACTTTAGGTTCGACAACGGCGTTGCCTACCTGCGGGAACCGACTCGACCTCTAAGCATCCGAGCCATTGACCTTCAGACCGTTCCACGTGGAGCTAGTAATGACCCCGCAAAGCCGCTACGGGCATCGGCATTTGCAGGGATCGAATTCCCAACCGCATCCTACGGGTTGATGTTCGGGACCGACGGGTGATGGCCGCAACCAAACGAACGCAGACCCTCCGTGTCCTGCTGCGCTCCGGTGCTCCGGTGTTTGGGAACAGGTACCGCGACCTATCAAGTGAGCTCAATGCGATCGAGACAGCGGACAGGGCGGGGCAAAGACGTCGCTATCTGGTCAAGTTACTTCACACTACTCGATTGCTAGACTCTGCACTTGAGGCGTTCACAGGCCATTACGGCATACACGTCAGGCGCCCATCGTTAGGAAGCTACCTGTTAGGGCTAACAACGCATGGGGTTCCTGGGCTAGGTCAGTTACCGCCGGCAGATCGCAGCCGGTATCAGCGAGCCGTCGTCCAGCCTCGTAACCGCTACCTGCACAGGGCTAACTCCTATCCGTCGCAAACGGAGTCGGACTCAGTCTTGTCCGAGATGCATGCTTGTTTAGCGCAGGTGTTAGGTCTATGAGCGGACTCGCGCATCACCGTTCGTGACGCCGCAGGTTGGTGATAGCAGCGTCGGCATAATCGCCGACTAGCTCACCGAAAGTCACCTAAGAGTCCTAAGTGGAGCCGCGAAGTGCTCCGGATGCATCGAGCGCGGTGTGAATCGCGAGCTCGAGCCTCGCGTCGGCCGCGGTGTCAGCGTTGAACAGCTCCTCCGTCGAGAGCACAGCGACGAGAGCACGCGCCTTACGACGGGCGCCGCCGCACTCGCTGCAGGGCCACAGATGCTCCGCCACCTCGTCGGAGGGTACGTCCCGGATCGCGTCGCCGCAGTAGATGTCCGCGTGCTCGCAATCGAGCAGCAGCACGAACTCCGTACCGCCGTGGCGCTGAGTCTTCGGCACATAGACCGCTGCGCGGCAATTCGGGCATGACGTGCGGCCTCCGAGGCGAGCCGCGGTCTCGAAGCTCGTCGAGCAGCGCCTGCATTGCACCGTCGTCATCGGGTTCATCTCCCATCCGTTCGAGCGACCGTACCTCCGAGGTAATCGCGCGCTGCGTGTCCTCGCGACCTCAACTTGCATCCCCCTCGCTGGCCTCCTGCACCGCGTCCACGTCGAGCTTCACGTCGCCACGCTCGTAGGCAGCGATCCGCTCCAGCGCGAGCGAGACTGCGCCCGGGTCGAGGTCGGCGCCGATGAAGCGCCGGCCGCTCGCCAGACAGGCGATCGCGGTTGTGCCCGAGCCGAGGAAGGGATCGACGACGAGCTCGCCGGGTCGCGCCGCCATCTCGACGATGCGGACGAAAGGGGCGACGCTTTGCTGCCAGGGGTGGTCCTCGGTGCTCTTCTCGCCGCGGCCGGGCGACAGCAGCCCGTCGACGATCGTCGTGCGTACGTCGTAGCCGCCCTTCGAGAAGAAGGCGACCGGTCGCCAGCGCCCGAAGATCATCCGCCGCCGGAAGATCGTGTGCCGACCCGGCAGCCAGACGCAGCCCGTCCACACGTAATCCAGGTGCTCGGCCAGGCGCTCGAAGTGGTCAGGCAGCCAAGCCTTGCCGCAATAGGCGACGCAGAGCCGGCCGGGCTTGAGCACTCGAGCGGCGAACTCCGAGAGCATCGAGTAGGTCTCCAAACCTTCGCGGTTGTACGGCGGGTCACAGACGATGGCATCGACGGACTCGTTGCCGAGGTCGGCAAGCGTCTCGCGGAAGTCGCCGAGACGGACCTCGTAGCCGGGGCCGCTGATCTCAGCCGGCACCTGCTCGGCCCGCCGACGGGACAGCGCGGCGAGCCGTGCCTTCTCCTCGGCACGGCGCAGATCCGGACCGGGCGCTTCTTCGCCTAGGGCGGCGAGCGCGCTTCTAGCCCGCGCCTCGTCGCGGGCGGAGCGGACGACGATCGCTGGCGCCGGCCGGGGACGGCTCGCGGCGTAGGACTTCTCGTCGCGCCCGGTGACCCGTGATGCAGGTGTCGCACCAACGACACCTGCGAGGTCGCGCCGGATCGTCTCGTGGTGCACGCCAAGCGCCCCGGAGAGCCGGCGCAGCGACCATCCTTCTGCTCGCAGCGTGGCGACGACCTCGGCTCGCTGCTTGCGGCTCAGGTGCCGACGGAACAGGTTGGCGGCCAACACATAGCTCACCCGCTCTTCGTCGTCGGCGAAGCGGCGCACCTCGCGGGGGTAGTCGGGCAGCGACCAACCCTCGGCGCGAAGCTCCTCGTAGGCGCGCAGGCGGTGATGCCCGTCGAGTACGGCGCCCGAGTCGGCGTCGATCACGATCGGGACGAGCACTCCTTGCTCCGCGATGTCGGCCCTCAACGCCGCGAACTCCTCGGAGTTGAGATCAGGAAGGAGCTGCCACGGTGCGCCGCTCATCCAGCCCGCCTTTCGGTGCAGGCCTCGGTGACGGCGAGGCCGCTCGCCTGGACCTCGCTCGGCTCGAACCGCCGACCGGCCACAGGCCAACCGATCTGCTCGGGTGTGGTCCAGGCCGACCGCCGCAACCTCATGCCGGCCAGCTCGACGAGCTCGCCGCGGTGCAGGAGCATCACGAGCCGGCCGCGTCCGAGCACGTCTGAGACCTCGCGCAGACAGCCGGCGCCGATCAACCCGTCACTGTCCGGCACAACAACGAGGGCATCGACGTCGTCGAGAAGGTCCGCCCAGCCGACGAGCCACTGCTCGGCGCTGGGCCAGCCGGCCCGTTCGGGATCGACGACGTCGACGCCCGGGAGCAACATCGCTAGGCGGACGAGCGCTGCGCTCGTCGTGGCGGTGCCGTAAGAGGTGACGGGGTGGGCGACGTACAACCGCGGCCGCCTCATCGGGCACGGGGCGGGGTCGGCCACCAGGCGGTGGACGCGAGTGGTGGCGGGGTTCGGCGGTGCATCAGAACGGCTCCTCGTCATCTCGGCTCGACGGGGGGCCGGCCTCCGAGCGCTGGGGTTTGGCAACGGTCGCCGTGGTGAATCGCAAGTCCGGGCCCAGCGCCTCGGCGAGGATGCCCTTCGCCTTCTGGGCCGACCCGTCCTTGGCGGTGTACTCGCGCACCTCGGCTGTTCCGGTGACGACGACCCGGTCGCCCTTGGACAACGACTCAGCGGCGTGCTCGGCGAGGGTGCCGAAGGCGGTCACGTCGTAGTAGGCCGTGTCGCGCGCGCCGGCCCACTCGCCGGGGACCACCGGCGACGTGACGGCGATGCGCATGCGGGCATACGCCTTGCCGGTAGTGGCAAAGCGCAGCTCGGGGTCGGCGCAGAGGTTGCCGACCTTGGTCACACTCGGCCCCCTGGTCTTGGGGGTTGTGTCAGTTGCTTGCTTGGTGGCGCTCGGCATGGCCGTAGGCGCTCCTTTCGGTGGCGGGGACCGTCCCCACCGCGGCCGGTCCTCTACGCAGGGCCGGCGGCGGTAGTGGCGGGCGAACAGACGGCTCAGAAGGGCTCGTCGACCTCCTCTCTCGCCGTTGTGACCAGCCGGAAGGCGCGGGCACCGGCGATGGGCGAGGCGATCTCGTCGACTCGGCCGGCGTCGATGGCGCGCTTGATCGCGAGATCTGCAACACGCGTCCTGAGGCCGAGCGAGGTTGATGCCTCGTTGAGCGACGTCCACGTCCCCCCATCGGTGGCGAGGGCGGTGGTGACATCGTCGACGCTCAGCCGGCTCTCGGCCTCGACGGGAGTCATCGGCCCACTCCCGTCAACGGCCTGCCACCAGCCGTCCGTACCGCGGCAGGCGGTGAAGCCGGCGGTTGGCTCTTCTCTGCGCAAGAAGCGCACGTTGACGTAGCGCCGCGCCTGCTCGGGGCTGAGACCAAGCTCGTGTGCCTCGTTCGCGCCGTTGGTGCCGGTAAAGCAGGGCATGAGCGTGACCCGCGTCGCCACCGCATCGGCCAGGCGCGAGGCGCCACGCCAGAGGTCCTCGGGGTCGCGTCCTTCTTGGGCCTTGGAGAGGTGGTGGACGAGCACGATCGCCGCGCCGGTCTCCTGGGCGAGGTCGCGCAGCTTCGAGACGGCCGTCTCCACCTGATCGTTGGAGTTCTCGTCCCCGCCGTAGAAGCAGGCCCAGGGGTCGAGGATCACAAGACCGATGCCGTGCTCGACGATCGCTTGCCGCAGGCGGTCGTCTCGACGCGCCTCCCGCCGCTCTTCCGACCACAGCGAGGAGCCGTCGCCTTCGCGATGCTGCTCGCGCACGTTGACAATCGAGATCGGGCGCAGGTCGAAGGTCTCAGCGACCGGTGGCGCCGGCGCGTCGCCAAGCAGCATCTTCCAGCGCAGGGCTGCCATCCACGGCGCCGTCTCGCCGTGCGCGATCAGTACCGGCACCGAACGGGTGACCTGCAGCTTGCCGAAGAGCAAGCCGTCACCGCGGCCGACGAGGGCGGCGATGTCAAGAACGAGCCAGCTCTTGCCAACCGCCCGGGGCGCGCCGATCGCGCACATCTCGCCGCAGCGCAGCATCCCGTCGACGAGCACCGGCGGCACGGTTGGGGGATCGAGGAGGCTGTCAGCCAGCCAACGGATCGGAAGTCCCTCGCTCATGCCGTCTTCCTCCGCTGGGCGGCGCGCTCGATCGCCGTTCCGATCCGCCGCAGCACTGGCAGCGGCAGCTCGACGCCGGCAGAAAGCGCCCCGGCCCACCGTCTAGAGAGCCCAACGTCCCTGGCGAAGGCCTCGGGCGAGGCGTAGGCGCGAAGCGTCGCTGTCGTGAGCTCCTCGAGGACGACCCGCTCTCGATCCAAAGCGCGGGCGCGCCGCGCCGCCTCACGACAGGCCGATGAGTGGTAGAGCGAGTGCGAGCGCCCGAGCAGCGGCTCACCGCAGCCCGCAGCGTGCACAGATCCGCACCAGGGATCGGTCGGCTGGGTCGCGCAGCGCTGCCGGCAGGTGGTCCCCGTCGTAGACGGGGCGGGCGGCGGCGGGGTCGCCGGGTTCGCCGGCGTCGTCGGCGTCGATCACGCCTGAGAGCCGGCCGAGGTGCACGACTAGGCGCGGATCGACGATCACGTCCGAGATCGGCTCCGAGCGCGGCCGGCGCGACCAGGCGACCGCCCTGTCGTCGAGGGTGGCGAGCAGCACTGCGCCCGTGCTCGCCGCGGCGACCGGATCGGTCGTCACAGAGAGAGGCCGACCGGCGTGCCGATCGAGCCAGCGGAGCCCTGCCCACTGGGCGAGGTCACCGCCGGGGTCGAGCGCGACGGGAGCGCGCCCGCTGCGGTCGAAGGCGGTGTCGACGATGCCCTCGACGAAGTACGAGCCGGGCCTCGCCCCAAGCGCGACCGGCAGGGAGGCGACAATGCGCGGCGAGCTCACCCGCAACCGGGAAAGCGCAGGGAAAGCAGTCATCCCTCGACGTCCCAGGGAGCGCCCGTGCGACCGGCGCCGGGGTCGAGGAGGAAGTGCACCTCGCGCTCGACAGCAGCAAGCGACCACGCCCGCTTGTCGTCGCCGGCGCGCCCCGGCATTCCGGCAGGGTCCGCGTAGAGTCCGCCGAGGCCGGCGTCGGTACGGTCGATCACTTCGACCTTGCCGGCGGGGTGCAGGATCATCTCAGCGTGGCGTTTGGGGCCGAAGCTCACCGCGTGCAGCGGCGACTCTGGCGAGCCGCGCTCGGCCTTCCACATCGGCACGTCAGCGCCGAAGGGAGCCAGGCGGTCGAAGCGAGCGAGCAGCTCGTCGATCTCGCGCCACGGAAGGACGCGCACAAGCGACCCGTCGGCAAGCTCGACCTTGCCGCCTTCGAGCGAGGCGGGGACGATCGAGGAGTCGGTGTCCCGGTAGGCGACGAGACTCCCGCGCTCACGCACCAGCCGGTCGAGGACGGCGAGTAGCAACCGAGCCCCGGCGGTGACGGAGGCGGCGATCGGCAAGAAGTTCCACGGCCCCGGCCGCTCAGCGAGCACCCGCAGGCGCCCGTCGTTTCGCCAGATCGAGTCGAAGCGGGCAAACCCGCCGTAAGTGAGGGCGTTGGCGACGACGCGCAGCAGCGCCGCGAGTGCGGGGTCGCTCTCCTTGATGCCGTGGCGCAGGTGCACCAGGGCAACGGCCGGGTCGTCGTCAAGGTCAAGCACCAGGCCGGGCAACAGCGGAAGGCGTTGCCGTAGCCCCGGCTGGCGCCCGACCGGCGCGAGGCGCACGGCGCGCCCGATGCGCGGCGCCCGGCCCGAGAGCGCTGCCGCAGCCACGACGTCGGACCAGGCGTAGTGCAGTTCCCGCTCGGGCGAGAGGACGTGCGCGACCTCCATCCGGCCATCGGGGCGGTGCTCGTCGCGCAGCTCGACCGCAAGCGGGTCGCCGTCGGGGTGCAGGCTGACGAGAGCGAAGCCGAAGCGATCCCACATCTCCGGGTCGAGGAGTGCCGCCGGGTCCGCCGCGGCACGCGCGGCACAGCGCTTGCAGCTCGGCGGTGACGTCCTTCCGCTTGAGCCGCTCGGCGGTCACCAGCTCCCACCAGCCGAGCAGGTGCGCGACTGCCGGGTAGGCGCTCGTCAGGTCGAGCGCGACGGCAGGGACAAGAAGCCCGAGGAAGAGGTCGTGCGCGGAGCACCAGCCGCCGTGGTGTGCCTCGGCCCAGGGCCACAGCTCAGCGTCGGACAGACCGAGCTTGACGAGCGGCGCCTCGACACGGAAGCGCGTGAGAAGCTGGGAAGCGATCTCTCCGGGCGATTCGGGGCGCACGAGGTCGAAGCGCGAGCGGCCTTCTGCCCGCTCGCCCGGGTCGGTCCACCACAGCGAAGCCCGCTCGTCGAGCACGAGCGCCAACTCGCCGATCGCGTCGAGGCCAGCAACGAGCGCACTGCAGCCTTCCCCGTCGAGACTGACGCGCACGGGCAGCTCGATGGGCGAGAGCCCGAGCGCCTCCCGATGCTCGGCGAAGCCGTAGCTGCGCTCGCCGTCTCCGACGACATAGGCGCCGGTGAGCACGTCGACGAAGCCGCCGCGGGCGAGCTCACGCCCCGCCTTGCCGTTGCCGTGCTCGGTCGGCGCCCAGGTGACCTGCGCCCCGACTCTGCGCGCGCGGACGCGAAGCGCCGGCCGGTGAGGGCTGCGCCGGCGCACGCTGGCCCTGGCGCCGCGCACGCCCCACCCGGGGAGCCAGACCTCCCAGCTGCCGGCCCAGCGCCCGCGGCGCTCGACGACGTACTCGGCGACGAGGCCGAAGAGTCTCAGCAGGTCAGCGCCGACGACGAAGCCCGCAGCGCCGTAGGCGACGGTGGCGAAGGGACCGGACCGCGGCTCGAAGAACTCCGAGAGGATGACGATATGCCAGGGCTGCGGGCCGCTGGTCGTAACGAGTGGGTGCTCGGCCGCCCACGTCTCGATCCGGGCTCTGCCAGCCGGGTCGCGCTCGATGAGGTCATCGGGCACCACGACCCAGCCGCGCAGCACGACCGCGCCGACGCGCTCCACGGCCACGAGCAGGCCGAGCTCGTCGCCATGCCAGCCAGCGTCGGCTGCGGCGAGCATGACCAGCGCCGGCCGGTCGCCGAGGCGGGAGGCGTAGCCGACGTGTTCCCGCGGTGCCCGATAGTCGTCGGGGCCCGGCCAGCCGCGCAGGTGCACGACTCGGAGTGCCGCGCCGCTCGACCGCGGACGCCCCAGGTGAGCGGCCTTCTCGCCACGCCAGCCATGCGCTTCGCGTCGCGGCCTGTGGCGCTCGGCTCGGGTCACGGCACGAGCACCCGGGCAAGGCTGGCGGGGATCGCCAGGCCCATGGCGGAGAGCGACCAGCCCGGCACGGCGTGGAGGCCGTCAGCCTGCTCCTGACCGCACAGCACGAGGTCATGGCCGAGCCGGCGCAGCGGAGCGAAGCGGTCGCTCAGGTCGTCGAAGCCCGCATGCCGCCGGGAGACGTGCAGCAGGTTGTGGCAGCGAAGGCACACCGGGATCGTGCAGTCAGGCGAGAAGTACCTGCTCTGGCTGCACCGGCCCTCGGGGTGGTGGCGATGTACGGCGCGTCGCCCGCAGCGGAGACACGGGAAACTGGTCATCGTCCCCGGCCCCGCCGCTCGTACCGGAAGGGTGCACGCTCCTCGGCGCGGGCGAGCTCAAGGAGCGCAATCACAGCGCCCGCATCGGCAAGGAGCCGGCGCTCCCCGCGCTCTTCTGCTGGATCGAGGATCTTGACCGGGCGCCAGCTCTTGACGAGGCGCTCGAATCGGGCCGGCGTGAGAAGGCGGCCACGGTAGTTGGCGCCGCTTGCCATGAGGCGCACTAACTCGTTGTGCCTGCCGATTCGTCGGGCAACTCCGAGCGAGACCTCGACGTCGACAAGACGCGCCGGATCGGCGAGATAGGCGGAGATGGTCCTCCGGTCGTCGCCAGGTCGCCGATGCCCGAGTGCTTCGCGAGCAGTGGGCGCGGGTCCCGCGCCAGCTCGAGTGCGCGCGAGCGCCTTGCGACGCTCGCTCTCGACCCTGTACACGGCCGAACGTTCGATCGAACCACGCGCTGTGTTCCTGTCCGTTAGCCGTCCGGCACGAGCCTCGGCGAGCACTGCCGGCGGAATATCGCGAGGGGGCGGCATCAGCTCGTCTCGCCCAGACAGCTCAGGGCAACCGTGCGCAGGCTGTCTGCGTTGTTAGCTACGCCTCGGGTACTCAGTCCGGTTGCCGTGTCGGAAGTAAGTAGACGGGAAGCGGCGGCGGCGCCACTTCGGGCCAACATGCAAGCGACATCAATTCCCGCTCGTTCAGAGCGGGTGAATCGGACCGACCTGCTATCGTCGGAAGAGATCGAACTGGGCCGCACGATCGCCGAGATGCCGCCAGGTCCATCCTGGCGGCATCTCACGTCACACTGCCTCCCGCGTCGATGGTGCGCTGACCAGCGTCTTCCCCGGGGGCTCGTGCTGCACCGGGGTAGCGACCGTACGGACCACGCTGATTCCTGAAGGCGTCGACTGTCTCGCGAGCCCAGAGACGACCAAGTGACGTAACCTCACTTGGAAGGAGCCGTCCCTCGCGAGCCAGCTGTCGGACTCGCTCGGGCGACACTCCTAGTCGCTGCGCCACCTGTCCTGTTGTCATCAGATCGACCATGGCTTCATCATCCGAGCCTCAACCCGCAATCACAAGAGTCAAACTCGTGTAAGCTGAAGACATGCTCACGAAGGCGCAGCTAGTGGCAGGGGCTCACGACGCGGGGTTTCCTTGGGCAAACGAGCGGCTCGTCACTGACTGGTCTGACAAGGGCCTGCTCGATCATCCGGATCGCTCCGCGAAGGGCTCGGGAGGAGGCCGCGGGCCGCTCTACCTGTACCCGGACAATCAGTTGCCTCTCTTCTGCTCCCTGCTTGCAAAGCGGGCTGAGGTCACGCACATCGAGCCGCTCTGCAACGTCCCCGTGTTCGTCTGGGCGTACTGGGGTGACGACTGGGTACGGCTGGCGCAGGTTCGCAGGGCCTTAGCGACGTGGGCTCGAGCTGACCGGCACGGTGCTCAGCGCTCCTGGGAGCGAAGCCGCCGTACTGCGCGGGCGATCTTGGATCGGCTCGCCCATCCCGACTCGGGGAGAGAGGACCGAATCCGGGCGGAGAAAGTGCTGACGGATCAGATCTACCGGGGTGCCGTCGAGCCAGACGTCCTCGGCGAGGTGTTCCAACCACTCGTTAGGCCGCGCGGTCTCCCCAGCTGGCGTGACAACGCTGCGGAAGCGACTATCGGCCTCGCCGTTGCTCGGGCATTAGCGATCTCACGACTGCACGATGTCCCCGATGAGCTATTCGCCCTTGCGCGGGCCGCTCATGTGTCGGCGATCGTCGGTTACGGGCTGGAGTGGCAGCGACTGTCTCACGAACCCGAGGTGGGTCACCTCTACGACGAACCAACGATGGAGCGCTTGATGAACGAAGCCTGCAGGCACGTTCTCTCCGTACTCGGGTTGCTGATGCTCGGAGGGAGAGCGCACTTGCTTGGCCCCGGTGATTACGTCACTCGTTTCGGTCACACCGAGGCTCAGGTCACGGTCACGACGAAGGACCCGCGGTCGACTCGGCCGGCTTCGATCTGAATCTTTTATCCATGCCCGGATCCACATGGACAGCATGGGGCTTCCTTGGCGCCAAGGCGCTGCCCGTGTCCATGATGGATCTGAGTGCAAGTGTCCGAATCGAGCGGGTTGACGCCGAGCGCCGGAAGCAGCTAACTCGAGACGGTCCCGTGCTCAAGCACCCCGAGTTGGCCTTTCCGCAGTACTTCTCGGCGCTACCACCGGATTTAATCGTTCGTAGCGACTGGGTTGTTTGGATTAGGACGAAAGCGGCCTCATTCGAAGAAGCCTGGGAGCATGTAGTTCGCGTCGAGTTACCGCCGATCGTGGCAGCATTCGCAGGTCTCGGTGATATGCCTCCAAGGATCGAAATACTTCGCATGGGATTGACCGATTCGACCGGATTCATACCCGAGGTGAGGTCGCGTTGGGCCTTCGGCACCTTTGGTGGATTCGACACTAGAGAGCTCACGACTACCGAGGCACGGGCCGTGGCATCGCGCTTTACGGTCGCCCGACATCAGGGGGCATTCGCGAGCCGTCTCTGGCATGACGCGATCGTCAACGCTGATCAGTTGGATGGCAGCCCGCGAAGTCTCGCAAATGCCGTACTGAATTTCTTCCTCGTGATCGAACACATAGCCAACAATCTGACTAGGCAAAGATCCGGCCCCGTCGAAACTCCCGCGGCTTCCGCGCAGCTTCGACGCATAATCGACAAGCTTGAGCGGGCACTAACGGATGCGGCTGCTACACAAGAGCGGAAGGTTCACCGGATCAGGGAGGCAGCCACAGAGCTCAACCGGGTGGAGGTGCGGTACCTCAATCAGAAGATCGAATCCGCTGGCAACCGATTGGGAGTTGAGTCGTCCATGGTGGACGCTGCACTTGCGATCGCGAAGCTAAGGAACACCACACTTAGCCATCCAGGGAAGCAACCACCCGATTCGCTGCAGGAGACTCTTAACCTCGCTCGGCGGTCCTCGGAGGCGTTCCTCGCTGCTCACCTCGACTCGTTGAACAGGTAAGAGGAGTCGCTAATGTGTCCGAACGACGCGATTATTGGCTCAGCACTTGCTGCAGCCGCCACCAAGCAGCCTCCCGATGTTGTGGACCGAAGAGACGATCCCATTCGGGATGGAGGACTGCGAACTCGATGGTGAGGTCGGTACGACCTAGTTTGACGAGACGCTCAAAGCCGGACTGCGTGTTCGGTGACTCCAATAACCGCTTCGCTGCCGCGGTGGCTCCGCCCGGTCCATTCGTCATGCCGATCCATATGGTCGGGGGGTAGCCGAGGGCTATGCACTGCTGGATCGCGTCCTCGCAGGCTTGATCGAACTCCTGCGCGAGCGGGCTGATGTGCATCGCGTGATGATACCTACCTGCCGCGAGGATCGCTCAGCCAAGGCAAATCGCTCCCGACGAACCCTTTCTCTCGCCCACGCCACGCCCAGCTCGCCCACGTTCGCCCGTAGCGCCAGCTCGGCCCCAGCGTCGCCTCTGACCCCCACAAGCGCCCTCACGGCCCCTCAGGCGCCCGCTGTCTCGCCCTGAGCTGCGTCCTCGAGCTCGTCTGCCAGGTCTTCCGGTCCCGCTGTCCCGCCGCCCGCTCGTGCTCGGGGCCTGCCCGCCCGCTCCGGCGGCGTCCGTGCGCTCCGGCGGCTCCCGCTTGTGGCGGGCCCGCCGGCCGCCCGGCCGCTCGGGGCCCCGTCCGGGGTGCCCTTTCCGCTGGTGGTGCGGTTCCGCGTGGCGGTTCCCCTGCTGGTCCCCCTCTTTCCCCCGGGTGTGTCGTGGGTGCTACAGGACTCGAACCTGTGACCTCAGCCGTGTGAAGACTGATCGGCCCGGCTTCGCCACCTGCGCATCTTGACCGATACCCCATCTGACCTGCCACTCCGTGTGGCCGGGTCGGACACGTTCCCGGACACAAGTTGCCACGCCGTTCGCGCACGGATCGCGCACGCCCGGCGTCACGCCGCTTTGTGATTGGGAGCAGCGCGGGAGGAAGGTGCAGTGTGTTCTGCCAGCACGGACTACCCCTGACGCCGTCCCGTTGGCCGGCCGGTCGGCGGCATTCCGCCAGCCAGGTTCCGTACCTCCTCCACAGTGGTGTCGGGCAGCAAGCGACGAAGCCTCGCCACGAGCGAGCCGCGGGCGAGCCGTCGGAGTCGGGAGCGGGGAGAGGCAACGACGACGACCGAGGCATGGCGCGCTCGGGCGGTCTCCGCCAGGCCCTCTGCCTGCGACTCGTTGTTGATCTCGAGGTAGCTGCCGCCGAGCCGCGAGGTGAGATCGCGGTGCGCCTCGAGGGACTCGACCCGCCGGCGCCGCAGAATGGGCTCGGAGGTGTCGACGTGAACGACCACGAGCTCGGCGTCCTCCTCACGTGCGAGCTGAGCGGCGCGGCGGATCACCTCTTCGCCTGCCTGCGAGCCGGAATCACCTGCGAGGACGAGCGGCTGCTCGAGCGGTTCGGCCAGCCCTTGGCGGACGAGGAGCTGTTCGCCGACGGCCTCGGCGACACCGTCGATCCACGCCCGTGCGAGCTCGCTCAGCGCCTCGAGGTTGGACGCCCGAAAGTAGCCCCCGAGGGCACCTCCGACCTGCTCGGCCGAGAACACCGCCCCCGAGGCGATCCGACGTCGCAACGCCTCCGCTGGCAGGTCGAGGAGGACGACCTCCCCGGAGCGGACCAGCTCGTCGGGCACGGATTCCACCGCCCCAACGCCGGTGATGCGCGCCACGTAGTCGCGAAGCGAGCGCAGGTTGGCCGCGTTGAGCGTCGTCATCACCTCGAGCCCGGCGTCGAGGAGGTCGTTCACATCCTGCCAACGCCGCCGGTTCCCGTCCGGGGTGCTGTGGGCCAGCTCGTCGACGAGCACGACGTCGGCTCCGCCTGACAGGACCGCGTCGAGGTCGAGATCGGGGTAGGAGCTCACGCGGAACTCGATCTCGCGCGGCGGCACCAGTGCGAGGTCGCCGAGTTGGGTGCGCGTGGCGGGGCGGCCCTTGTGCTCGATCCAGCCGACGACGACTCGCCGCCCGGCGCCCGCGCGCCGCTGGCCCTCGGCAAGCATGGCATATGTCTTGCCCACCCCTGGGGCCGTCCCGAGATAGGTGCGCAACGATCGCTTCTTCACCATCACGCCCCCGACTCACGACCTTCTGTCGTGGTTCACAACCCGAGCCGGGACCCGGCCGGTGTTCCTGCCAGAGGCCTCTTTTACCAGAAACCGACGGTTTGGCCTGCTGTGGGAGTGAGGCCGTAACCAGCGAGCCTGAACCTGGGATCTGCGCGGCACCATGTCCCGGTCGGGCTCCCGAGGGATCGACGCCGATCGCGGATTCGGCGCCAGGCCCGGTCGGACTGGCTGGCCGGACTCGTCACGATGTCATGCCTATCCCAGATCGAGGTGGTCTCGGCGAGGTGCGGTCATGGGGCCAGGGAGGCCTCGACGGTGATCTCGGGCACGCCAGCGAGGGCTCTGCTCACCGGACACCCAGCCTTGGCGGCCTCGGCGTGCTCGACGAACGCGGCCTCATCGATCCCGGGCACCTTCCCGATGGTGACGAGGGCGATCTTGGCGATCGTCGGCACGCCATCTATGGGTCTCAAGGTGACTGTCGCGTCGGTGTGGACCAAGTCCGGTGGGCTTCCAGCTTGGGCCAGGATGTTCGACAGGGCCATGGAGAAGCAGGCCGCGTGTGCTGCCGCGATCAGCTGCTCTGGGTTCGACCCTGGACCGTCCTCGAAGCGAGACTTGTAGGTGTATCCACCGCTGATGGAGTCGCCCGCAGTGAAGGTTCCGGTACCGCTTGGAAGATCACCCTTCCACTCTGCACTTGCCTTTGCCGGCATCGCTGCTTCCTTCCCGTTCGTTGGTGTCGAGTGAGGTCAGACCCATTCTCGTTGGATCCGCGGTGTCGCGCCGCCGATCGACGATCAGCCCCTCCAAAGCCAAGATACCGACAGCGACCAGCGCGGCGAAGCCACCGTACCCGAAGGAGGTGTCGCCGAGCCCGATGTGGGTGGTGAGCACTCCTGCGACCAGAGCCAGGAGGCTTAAACGCAAGCGAGCCCGTACACCGTGGAACGCGGCGCGGCGCGCTCGTGAGGCTCGGCCAGCCGGCTCATCGCGCGGAGCGATTCGACACACCCAGACCCGAACCCGGCGCCGCGACGACCGCGGTCGCTCGGTCCCCGGTGCCGAGGCGTCCGCGTTCGCCCCGCTCGCTGACGGTGCACGAGGGACTACATCCGCGACAACCGGTCAACGCACCTTGGCAAGGTTATGGAATCCGTCCAGCCCGTCCGGATACGTCCGCTGCGCGCTGTTCTGTCCAGGATTTCGTCCAGCCTGTCCGCCCTCGCCCACCCTGATCGCGGTAGGGACCGCCCTTGCGGGCGGCCCCCCGCGCAGATCCCAGCGTGCGGAACTACCGCACTGGGCTCCTGCCTTGAGTACGAACGTCGAAGCGCATCTCGGGATAGGGATGCAGGATGCGAGCAGGCGGGAGCCACCGAGCGATGAGGCGTTTCATCCGCGCCCAGTTCAAGCGGTGCCGCTGGCCACGACGCCGAAGCGCGCGCAGCCAGAGCCAGCCGACCTGGGTGCGGAATCGGTCGACGGCCCGGAAGTTGCCGGGCACGGCGTAGTACGCGGGATGTCCGCGCACGACGCTCGCCAACCATCGCCCCTGTTCGGGGAGGGGCAGATGCATGCGTCGCTTCAGCTCGGCCTTGACCTGCCTCAGCTTTGTCCGCAGCCGCTGCGCGATGGTGATGCGTCTCAGCCAGAACGCCCCGGTCCTCGCCCTCGCGCAGAAATGCGTGAAGCCGAGGAACGTGAACGTCTCCGGCCGCCGAAGACCCTTGGCTGACCGGTTGTGGACGGCGAACCGTCCGAACTCGATCAGGCGAGTCTTATCGGGGTGCAACTCCAGGTTGAACTTCGCGAATCGCTCGCGAAGGTCGCGGAGGAACTGCTTGGCGTCACCAAGGTGCTGGAACCCAACGATGGAATCATCGGCGAAGCGCGTGACGATCACATCGCCCCGGGCGTGCCGGCGTCTCCACTGCTGGACCCAGCGGTCGAAGACGTAGTGGAGGTACACGTTGGCAAACAGCGGCGAGGCCGACGCCCCCTGCGGTGACCCCTCTATCGTCTCAGACCACTCCCCGTTCTCGATGACCCCTGCGCTCAGCCACTTCCGGATGAGACGCAGGATCCGTTTGTCCGCAATACGGTGCTCGAGGAACCTCAAGAGCCACGACTGATCGATCGTGGAGAAGAAGTCGCGGATGTCCGCGTCGAGCACCCAGCTCACCTTCCTCCTGTAGATCCCGGCGGCGAGCGCATCGAGCGCATCATGCGGGCTGCGCCCTGGCCGGAACCCATAGGAGAAGCCGCGGAAGTCCTGCTCGTAGATGGCGTTCAGCACCTCGACGACGGCGCGCTGGAGGACCTTGTCTTCCAGCGCGCCGATGCCGAGCGGCCGAAGGCGACCATCCGCCTTCGGGATGTATGCCCTGCGAGAAGGCCGTGCCTGGTAGGCGCCGTTGTGCACCCGTTGGAGCAGGTCCTTGAGGTTCGCGTCGAGGTCCTGTCCGTAGGCCGCCCAGGTCACTCCGTCAGTCCCCACCGCCGCCTTCGGGTTGATGTCGAAGTAGGCCTTGTAGAGGAGCGACATCGTGACGTGGTGCAGCAGCGCTGTGAACTGTGCTTGCTTGTCCCGTCGTGCTACCTCGCGCACACGTTCGAGCCCGCTTGGCACGTCGTCCCCGGCGCTGTGTCCGGGACGTGTCGGGTCGTCGGTGTTCCTCTCGGCCAGCCCCCTTTCCTCCGCCGCCTCCGCAGTTCTCACCTTGTTCGGCGGCTTCGCAGGTAGTACGAGGCTGTCTGACTTCCCGTGACCGTCCACCTCAGGCTTGCGGCCTTGACCTTCCCTGAGCGGCCCGCTCGGTGATCAACCGGACGGGCGGACACGGGACCTCCCGGTTCTCGCGCATGGAGATTCCACGCATGCACGGGTTCTTCGACCACGCGGGGCCCGCATCGGCTCGCGATATCGCCGATGGCGGTGTTGCCTTCCGTTCTACTAACAACGTCGGCGCCCCGGAGGATTCTTGATTACGCGGCTCAATAGCCCGGCCTACGTGTGCCCCTGTCAACGCTTCACCCACACCCTTGCGAATGCCGATGCATGACTCGGGGTCATCGTGGGTCGCTACCCCTTCGATGTAGAGCTCTTTCGTCTCCTTCTCCATGCCGGTTTATCCCGGCGCACTAGTAGACCGGCTCTACTACGCAACCTGCACACAACCACCCGTGATTCGCCACCATAGCTCAGGCCGCCCTCGCCGACCGCTCGAAGAGCAGCCGCGATCCTGTGCCCTGAAGGACCCCGGTCGGCGGTCGTCGTCAGGCTGAGCACCGCCGAGCGCCCCTGCAAGTACCGCAGGCCCTCCTCCGTCGGCCAGGTGACCTGCTCGACCAGCGAGTCGAGGCGCCGCCCGGCGGCCAACGCGGCGCGGAGGCGCTCCATCGACCAGGCCTGGAAAAGCTCGCGGTCCTCGGTCTTCGCCACCAGCTCGGCGGCGACGTCGAGGTCACCGACCGTGTTGGCCTCGCCGAGCATCGAGCCGCCGAGCAGCGCCTTCTCGACGACGTAGAGCAGCTCTTCGTCGGCGTTGACCTCCCGGACGCGCTCGAGCGGCCCGACGAGGTGGCGCTCAGCGGTTGCCCGGCGGACGCACCTGGCAGCCGAAGCGTTGCGCAGCGCCCCGCCTTCACCGTCGGCGCGTACGCGGAGAACTCCGGGTCGCGGTGGACCCGCTCCAGGTAGCTGTCGCCAGCCAGGCGCACACAGATCTCGAGCGCCTCCCGCGCCCGCGATCCGGAGCAGGTCAGCTAGCCGGCCTGGGGCGGCGCTGAAGTGCCGGCTCAGCGCGACGTCAGTCCCACCTCAGGCGCTGGGCGCACGCTGTTCGCAACACGGAAGCATCGACGAAAGGAAGACCCATGATCGAGCCAAGACCTCTCACCAAGCGCTACGGCAAGACCGTGGCAGGCGACCAACCAGTACCGCTGGCCCAAAGACGGCGGGCATTCACCTGGGCACGAGTGGCTGCCCTGCTGGTGACCATCGTCCTATTGACGGGACTTGCCTACCTGCGCGTCTCGTCCAGCTCGGCAGCAATTTCAGTCCCGCAGGGGGCGCACGCCGGCCAGCTGACCATGCACCCATGCACCTATGCCACCGAGGCCGGCGCCTACCCCGCTGATTGCGGAACGCTCGTCGTGCCCGAGGACCGGGCAGACCCCCGGTCGCGCCTGATCGCGCTGCCGGTGACCCGAATCCTGGCTCGCTCATCCCACCCGCTGGCGCCAATCTTCTACCTCAACGGCGGCCCCGGCGTGACCAACATGACGTTTCCCCAGGCGAACCGCCTGGCCGCCCAGCACGATGTCGTCATGGTCGGCTACCGCGGCGTCGACGGCTCTTCGGTGCTGAACTGTCCCGAGGTGACAGCGGCGCTGGAGAGATCCGCAGACTTCCTCGCCACAGCGTCGCTGAGCGCGTACTCCCAGGCCTTCGCCTCGTGCGCGAAGCGGCTCGAGCGAAGCGGCGTTGACCTCGCTGGCTACACGCTGGCGGAGCAGGCCGACGACATCAATGCCGCTCGCGTCGCGCTCGGCTACAAGCGCATCGACCTGTTGAGCGAGAGCGCCGGGACCCGTCTCGGGATGATCTACCAGTGGCGGTACCCGAACAGCGTCGACCGCTCGGTGATGGTCGGGGTCAACCCGCCCGGGAACTTCCTGTACAGCGGAGCCGAGATCGATCAGGGGATCGAGCGCTACTCGGCGCTGTGCCGCGAAGCAGCCTGCCTGCCGCGCCCGCACCGGCAACCTCGCCGCGAGCATGCAGCACACGGCGGCAGACATGCCGAGCCGGTGGCTCTTCCTGCCGATCAAGCCGGGCAACGTCCTGGTCGGGACGTTCATGGGGATCACGGAGGCGACCTCGGAGGCTTCGCCAATCTCCGGGCCGATGACCCTCGACTCGTGGATCTCCGCCGCGCACGGCGACCCGAGCGGCCTGTGGCTGCTCTCGCTGATGTCCGATCTCATCCTCCCCCAGTCGTTCGTCTGGGGCGAGTTTGCCAGCATCGGGATGGCCGATGCGAAGCCCGTCGAGCGCTACTACAGCTCCGGCGCGGACCGGGGCTCGATCATCGGAAATCCCCTGGCGGACTTCATTTGGGGGGCAGGAGGCCTCGTGCACGCCTGGCCGGCCAACCCGGGCGAGAACCAGTACACCAGCGTGCAGAACTCGAGCGTCCCGACGCTGCTCATCGGCGGGACGCTCGACTTCCAAACGCCGGCCCAGAACGCCACGAAGGAGCTCCTGCCGCACCTTTCCAACGGGCATCAGGTCATCTTGTCCGGGCTCGGGCACGTGGACGACTTCTTTTCCTACGAGCCGAGCGCCAGCACGCAGCTGCTGACCACGTTCTACGCCACCGGCCGGGTCGACACGTCCCGCTACACCCCGAACATGGTCAGCTTCGCCACACCGGTCACGCAGGCAGCGATTGCCAAGGACATCCTTGCGGCAATGATCGGCTTCGCCGCCCTGGCTGCCCTGTCGCTGCTCTTAGTAGCGCTCCGGGTACGCAAGCACGGTGCCGCAGGGCGCAAGACCAGCTTCGTGACCCGCACCATCGTCGTGCTCGTGCTCGGGCTCGGCGGCTGGCTCGGAGCAGCTCTGCTCGTCCTGACGCTCTGGCCCGCACTGTCCCTGAGCAGCGAGCTGCTCGGGATTCTCGCCCCCAGTGTGCCGATCGCGCTGGGCCTCTACCTGGCCTGGACTCACCGCGACTGGGACCGTGCCACCAAGTCACTCGGGCTTCTGGCCGCAACCGCCGGCGCCCTGCTCGGAGGGTGGCTCGGGTTCACCGCGACATCTGGGCTGTTCGCGCTCGTCACCACCACGATCGGAGCTGCCGCAGCAGGCAACCTCGCCCTGATCGCCGTTAGCCTCTTTCGCGAACGGTCCGCGCGCGCGGCCATGGCAACGACCCCGCCGCAACCTACTACCGACGATCAGCTAATTCCCCAGCGGGTCGATCACCGATTTCCCCACCCGGTCCCGGGTGTGATGGTGTAGCGAACACCTCCTCCGCGTCAACCCGAAGGAGAGGGGACGGCGGACACCGCCGTCCCCTCCTTCTTGCTGCCAGCCGAACCCGCACCACGGGGGTCAAGAGCGGGCGTCAGCCCGTCCCGCAGGGACGCGCAGCAAAGCGGAGCGGTCTTGGGGCCGCGGTGTGGGTGTGGCACTCAGGTGCTCGCCCGACCCGGCCGTCGCGTCGGGCGGCAGCTCTTGCCCTCGAGGACGAGCTGGTGGCTCGAGTTGATCACCCGGTCAAGGATCGACTCGCCGACGACGGGGTTGGGAACAGCGGATACAACTCCGCCGACGCGCGGTTGGAGGTGAGCAGCGGGCGTCGCCCCGGCCGCCGCCCGACGCGCTCGCACAACAGCTCGTAGACGTCGTCGGCCTGACTGAGCGTGAACTCGGGCACCGCCCAGTCGTCGACGACGAGCAGCGCCGGCTTGGCCAACCTCGCCACACGGGCGGCGAAGCTCTTGTCGCCACGTCCGCCGGCAAGCTCGGCCAGAAGGCGCGAGCAGGTGGTGAACACGACGTCCTGCCCGCGCCGACAGGCGAGGTGGCCAAGGGCGGCGGCGAGGTGGTCTTGGCCACGCCGACGGCCCCGGAGAAGGTCACCCTCTCGCCTGCAGCGATAAACTGGAGCCCGGCGAGGTCGCGGATCTCTGCTGTTGGGAGCTTGGCGATGAAGGCGAAGTCAAGGCCCTCAGGGGTCGCCTCGGCGGGCAAGTGGGCGGCACGGATGCGTCGCTGCACGCGCTTCGCGTCCGCGCCGGGCGAGCTCTGGAGTTGGCCCGTTTTCACAAACAGCTTCCTTGGGTCATCCTACGCCACCTGACGGGCAATCTTCTGGCAGGCAGTTGCCTCATACTCTGCCGGGCTGTGCTAGCCGAGTGAGCTGCGAAGCCGACGGGTGTTGTACCAGCCCTCGATGTGGTCAAAGACCGCAGCCCGAAACCCTGCGCCTGTTGGCCAGGCTCGGGTGTCGATGAGCTCGCGCTTGATGGTGGCAAAGAACGACTCGGCAACGGTGTTGTCCCAGTATTGGCCGATGCCCGGGAGCGACTGAACGATGCCGTGGTTCTCGAGCAGCTGGCGGAACCCGCCCGAGATTTACTGGTCCGACTGCCGAGGTCGGAGCGGAAGATGAGTCCCGGTTCCGGGCGACGCTGGGCGATTGCCATCGATAGCGCGTCGCAGACGAGCTCGGCGCGCCTGTGGCCAGCGAGCGCGAAGCCGACGATACGGCGACTGGCAAGATCGATCACCGTCGCCAGCCCTCCCAGGTCCGCACGTAGGAGATGTCGCCGAAGCAGGCGGTGTCGAGCTCGCGGACCCCAGGACCGAAGGCGCGTCGTAGCAAGTCGACAGCCTGCTCCTCGCTCAACGGATTGCGGATCGTCGTCTTCTTGAACCGCCATTCCTGGCGGCGAAGCTCGGCTCTTACCCGGGGGGCGCCACAGCTGGCGCGCCTTGTCTCGTGGATCTTCGTGATCAGCTCGCGCAGCTCGGCGTCGGAGAGCTCCCGGGCCGAGGGGACGTGCTCAGACTGCTCTGCCTTCTCTGCCTCGATGAACGGGTACACGCTCACCGGGTCTCCGCGGCAAGAAAGCCGTCGCTCGCTTCAAGATGTCGCGCTCCTGGCGAAGGACGCGGTTCTCGCGTCGCAGCCGGGCCAGCTCCTTGCGCCCGGGGCTCGTCAGGCCTTCGCGCCGTCCGGCATCGATGTCGGCTGGGGCGACCCAACGCCTCACCGCCGACGGCAGGAGGTCGAGATCCGACAGACCTCGCTAAGGGACTTGTCGCACGCGCGGCACAGCTCGACAACCTTGCCCTTGTACTCCTCGGAGCACGAGCGGCGTGTTCGGCTCTTCTGCTCCATGGTCTCCATGATGAACATCCTCTCCGGTCCGTACGGCCCGATGGTGGATGTCCGTCAAACCGGGGCAACCCCAAAGCGACGCTTCGCGCGTGGGCCCCTGGAGCGTTCGACCCGTAACTCGGGTGCCGCCGGCTTGCCGAACGCCGGGATGTCCGAGCGCGGCGCGTCGCCGGAGGACTCCCGCCGCTCTTGTTGGTGCTCGTAGATGCTGAGCACGAGCGGCGAGCGACCGAGCAGCACGACCCCGGCGATCGCAGCAGCCACGCCCGCCAGCTCGATTCCGGCGTGTAACGGCGCCAGGGCGACGTGCTCGCCGAGCACTCCAACGGCGAGCACAACCGAGGAGAGCGGTTCGAGCAAGTCCATTACCGGCAGCGACTCCGCGAGGGGTGCTGCCTGGTAGGCGCTCTGAGCGAAGAGGAACCCCGCAGCACCAAAGGCGATCAGGGCGTAAAGCTGCCAGCTGGCGAAGGCGCCGGGCAGGTCGCGGCTGCGCTCGGCGACGAAGCTCTTGGTGATCAGCGCGACCATCCCGTTGGCGATGCCGGCGGCGGCCCCGAGCAGCAGGGCGCGCGCACGGGTCTGCGGGCCGGGCGCGACGACGAGGAGGGCCGCGATCGCACCCAGCGCGGGAAGCGTCGCGAGCAGCCAGCGCCCTGCACCTGCGCCCGCCCGGCCGCCGGTGGGGTCGGAGGCCAGAAGGAACGCCATGACGCCACCGGCGACGAGCACGACACCGACCCACTCCTCGACACCGAGGCGCTGGCGCCGCAGCTGCATCGCCAGCGGCACGGCGAAGACGAGCTCGGTGGCGACGATGGGCTCGACCAGCGCGACGTTGCCGAACGCCAGCCCTACCGCCTGCAGGAGGTAGGCGAGGACCATCCCCCCGACGCCGAGCAGCCAGGACCGCCGGTGCAGCAGGTCGATGATGAGCCGGGGCCTGAGCGACTCGGCCTCTGGCGCGGTCGCCGCGGCACGCTGCTGCTGCACCGCCGAAGCGGCGAAGATGACCGCCGCAGCGACAGCGGCCGCGATCGCCGCGGCATCGTTCACCGTCCCGCTCCGCTCCGGACCCGTGCCCGCGCCCGCACGAGGTCGCCGGACGGGTGGTTCAACGCTCGGGCCGTCGATGCAGGGCGTCCCAAGGGCGCTCGACGGGGCCGGGAGGCGCTGGCCACGGGAGTCGATAGCAACCCAGTGCCGCCCAGCACCGCGCAGATGGCCGTGGCCGCAGCGCTCCTGATCCGACCATGTCCGCGTGCCGCGTGCAAGTGTGCGATTGTCACGTCGCTCTTCCTCATCGAGTCCATCGGAGCTCTCTTCGTTGTCGGAGTCTGCAAGGTGGTGGTCATGTCGGTCTCCTTTCTGAAAGGATCATCGGGCTTCGCTGGGGTTCCTTCGAGATGGCCAGGCTTCGAACTACGCCATCGAGAGCAAGGCCAGACCCACGTCGTGCCAGTTTGCGCCGTCAGGCGATGCAAGCTCCCGGCACCAAACAGGTCGCTGGTGACGGTGCCACTCAACCGATCACGACGCTCGCTGAGGACCACGGTCCACCAGGGCCGTGGTCCTTGGCGACGGCGCGGTCCGGCAACACCGCTGTTCAGGCGTCACGACGCCCCACTCGCAGCAGTGCAGCCCCGAGGGCGACAACCCCGTAACCAGCCAGCACCAGGACCGCGACGCCAGGGCTGAGCAGTCCGGCCGAGCGGTGCACCGTCACGGCTGCCTGGATGGCGGTGCCGGGAAGGTACCCACGCAAGCTGGCCGGAAGAAGCTGGCCGAGCGTGACTCCTCCGACGATGACGACGGCCAATGCCGTCGTCGCGGCTGCGGTGTGCCGGATGACCCCGCCGAGACCGACACCGACGACGGCAATGAGGCTGACGGCGACGGCGCCAAGAACAATTGCCCCGAGGACGCCGGGATGTCCGAGGGTCACCTGGAGGTGCTTGCTGGCGAAGATCCGCTGGCCGATCTCGAAGGCGACGATATTGCCGACCAGCGCCACGGGGAAGACGAATGCCGCCACGATGGCGGCCTTCCCGGCCAGTACGAGTCGCCTCGCCGGCATGGCGGTGAAGGTCGAGCGGATCATGCCAGAGGCGTATTCGGCGGTGACCGACCGTACGGCGAGCGCCCCGAGCAGCACGACGGCGATCATCATGCCGAACAGCGAGCAGCTCGTCGCGTCGAACGTCTGGTGTTGTTGGGCTGTCATGCTGGCCCACTGACCGGCCTCAGCGACACAGAAGATGGCTCCGAGGCCGATGGATACTGTCACGGTTATGGCGACCGTCCGCCAGGTGGAGGGCAGGGTGCGAAGCTTCGTCCACTCCCCCTTGAGGATCCTGCTGATGGTGGTCAGGCGCACCGGCAGCGCCGGAGCGATCGGGTAGGTCGTGACGCTCATGTCAATGTCCTTTCGTCGAGCCGACCAGCTGGCCGGCGTGGTAGTCGCTCTCGTCCCGCGTCAGTTCCATGAAGGCCTCTTCGAGCGAGGCCCCGTGCGGGGCGAGCTCGAGGAGGGTGATGCCCTCGGCGGCGGCCACACCGCCGATCGCGGCGACGTCGAGGCCGGTGACGATGAGGGAGCCGTCGGGACTGCGCTCGATGAGCGCACCCCGCCCTGCCAGCGCGTCAACGAGTTCGTCGTGCTGCACCGCCCGCACGCGAACGCTCGCCGAGGCGTGGCGGTTGACGAACTCGTCGGTGCTGGCATCGGCGAGGATGCGGCCACGACCGATGACCAGGAGATGGTCGGCGGTGAGCGCCATCTCGCTCATCAGATGGCTCGAGAGGAAGACCGTGCGGCCCTCTGAGGCGAGCGACTTCATCAGCTTGCGGATCCAGAGGATGCCGTCGGGATCGAGGCCGTTGATCGGCTCGTCGAAGATCACGGTCTCGGGGTCGCCGAGGAGCGCGGCCGCGATGCCGAGGCGCTGGCTCATGCCGAGTGAGAAGGTGCCGATCCGCTTGCCGGCGACGTCGCTCAGGCCGACGAGGGCGAGCACCTCGTCGACGCGCCCAACCTTGATGTCGTTGCACACCGCTAGCCAGCGCAGATGATTGGCAGCGCTGCGGCCGCCGACGACGGCCTTGGCGTCAAGCAGCGCGCCCACCGACCTCAGCGGGTCGCTCAGCTCGGCGTAGGGCTTGCCGTTGACCTGCACCGCGCCCGAGCTCGGCGTGTCGAGGCCGAGGATCATGCGCATGGTGGTCGACTTGCCCGCACCGTTTGGCCCGAGGAAGCCGGTGACTCGGCCGGGTTGGACGCTGAAGCTGGCATTGTCGACCGCCACGGTCGCGCCGTAGCGCTTGGTGAGCAGGTGTGCCTCGATCATGGTTCGTCCTTTCCTCAACGTGACTGGGCCTTGGAAGTGGGGACCGCTCTTGGTACGAGTCCCAGTGTCCGACACGGTCCTTGATCACCGCTGACGTCGCGCTGAATCCCCCGGTTCTGCTCCGCTCAGCGCGACGTCAGGTCTCGCGCGGGCGCGTCGAGACCCTGGTCGAAGGAGGTCGGCGGGACCTGACCCGAGTAGCTCTGGGAATCGACGGCTCGGCGGTGACTTCCTTCGGAGCGATCGGAGTCGACAGCGACTGCGGTAGCCTTGGGTGGTGAAGGTGCAGCTCCTCGGGACCCTCGAGGTGCTCGACGACGCCGGTCAGCCGGTCTCCTTGCCAGGCCCCAAGCTGCGCGGATTGCTCGCCGCGCTGGCGCTGCGCCCCGGACAGGTCGTGTCGGCCGAGTTGCTCGTCGAACACCTCTGGGGAACCGAGGCCAAGGAGACGGCAGCCAATTCGCTCCAAGGACTGGTGTCCAAGCTGCGTCGGGCACTGCCCGGAGGGGTGCTGGTCACTCGGGCGCCCGGATACGTGCTCGACATACCGGTCGACTCGGTGGACGCGACTCGCTTCGAACGGTTGGTGTTCGAGGGTCGCAGAGCATTGACCACCGCGGATTCTGCAACCGCTGCAACTCTTCTGCAGGAGGCTCTTGGGCTGTGGCGAGGACCGGCACTGGCCGAGTTCACCTATGAAGACTTTGCCCAGGGTGCCATTGCACGGCTGAACGGTGAACGGGTCACGGCGCTCGAGGACCGTTTCGAGGCCGACCTAGCCTGCGGCCGCCACAGCGAGCTCGTCGGCGAGTTGGAGGCCGCGGTGGCGGCCGAACCACTGCGAGAGCGTCTGCGGAGTCAGTTGATGATCGCTCTGTACCGCTCCGGACGTCAGGCTGACGGGCTGCGTCAGTTCCAAGAGGCCCGCCGGGTACTCGGCGAAGATCTCGGACTAGAGCCCAGCCCAGAGCTGCGCCGCCTGGAAGCAGCAATGCTGGCCCATGACCCAGCGATAGAAGGACCTCGAGCGCTAGCCGGGAAGAACAGCGAGCCGGCCGGCAATCTGCGGGCTTCCCTTACCCGCTTCGTCGGGCGCCAGGAGGAGCTCACGCAGCTGAGGGATCTCGTGACGGTCTCTCGTCTGGTGACGCTGGTGGGCCCAGGCGGGGCCGGAAAGTCCCGGCTCGCCCTCGAAGCAGCATCGGCGTTCGCTCGCGACACCCCGCAGGGAGCGTGGATGGTCGAGCTCGCGTCCGTCGCCGACCCGAGCGGCATCGCCCCGGCACTGTCGAGCGCGCTCGGCGTCGCCGATTCGGGCGAACGACATCGCGTCGGCATGTCGTCGGTAGACGCGCTCGTCTCGCACCTCAGCGGTCGCTCGCTGCTGGTCGTAGTTGACAACTGTGAGCATGTGATCGCCGAGCTGGCCGCACTCATCGAGACACTGCTGCAAGCAGCCCCTGGCCTTCGGGTGCTGGCCACAAGTCGTGAACCCCTGGGGGTGCCCGGGGAGTCGCTTTTGCCCCTCGGACCTCTTCCGCTCTCCGATGCGCTGGACCTGTTCGCTGACCGAGCAACTGCCGTTGCTCCAGGCTCCCAACCGGAGAGTGAGGACCCGGACCTGGCTGCCGAGGTGTGCCGGCGCCTTGACGGCATGCCCTTGGCGATCGAGCTGGCGGCCGCCCGCCTTCGAGCTCTCCCCCTGGCACAGCTTGCAGCACGGCTCGATGACCGGTTCCGGGTGCTGACCGGAGGGGCGCGTACGGCGCTGCCCCGCCACCAGACCCTGCGCGGCTGTCGTCGATTGGAGCTACGGCCTACTGTTCAGCGACGAGCAGCGTCTGTTCAGTCGCATCGCCGTTTTCGTCGGGCCATTTACCCTCGACGACGTCGAGGCGGTATGTGCCGACGACGAGCTGTCTCGTGCTGACATCGTCGATCTTCTGCTGCGACTGGTCGACAAGTCGCTCGTGATCAGCGCGCCAGTCGCTGGTGGTGAAGCTCGGTTCACCCAGCTCCAGACCCTGTGGCAGTATGGCCGGGAACGCCTCGACCAATCCGGCGAAGCCGACGCCATGCGCGCCAGGCACAGCGCTTACTACCGACGGACTGCTGAGGAGGCCCACGATGGCCTCCGAGGTACGGCCTGGGCGAAGTGGCGAGAGCGCCTCATCGCGGAGTTGGGCAACCTGCGGGGAGCTCTGGACTGGTTGATCGCAGGAGGCGACGGCGATGGGGCGCTGTCGTTGGCGTCGGGGATGGCGTGGCTGTGGTTCATCAACAGCGAGTTCCGTGAAGGTGCGCGCTGGCTCGGTGACGCACTCGGAGCGAAGGGCGCGACTCGTCCGGAAGTTGTTGCGACCGCGCACGTCTGGCACGGCTACTTCGTGAGCCTGTCCTCGACGCGGGCCGCGGGTGTCGAGGAATGTGAGGCGGCCGCCGCCGCGTTGAGGGCTAGCGACGACCCGGTTCGTCGAGGCGAGGCGCAGGTGATGTGCGCGACACTGCTGATGCGCGCATATGAGTTCGGCCGATCCATGGCGGCGCTCGCCGAGGCGCACGACCCGTTGGAGCGCGCCGGTCAAGGCTGGCTGCTTGCCGTGCACGACCTAGTCGTCGCCTGGAACATGTTGCTGCTCGGTGGGCCCGAGGAAGTTGAGCAAGCTGCCCGCTCGAGCGTCGAGCGCTTCGATGCCGAGGGGGAGACCTGGTTCTCTGTCGAACCACTGGGCCTCCTCGCCGGCGTAGCCGAGGCCCGCGGCGACCTCGACGAGGCTGCAGCAAGCTACGAATCGCTGCTCGAGCGGTGTCGGGCCACTGGACAACGCGGCTACGCCATGTACAGCCACCTCTGTCTCGCCGCGCTGCGGGCCAGGCAAGGCGACGACATCGCCGCAGACCACCTCTACGAGGACGCGATCGCCCACAGCATCAGTCCGGCGAAGTCGGCTGATGCCATGGTTGGTCAGGCGGCCGTGGCCCGCCGCCTCGGTGACCAGGCGCGGGCGCGGGCACTTCTCCAAGCCGCCGGAGACCACTACCGACGCGTCGACCCTCACTTCGGCCAGACGGCGGTCCTTGCGGGGCTGGCGTGGTGGGCGCTTGCCGGTGACCAGCCCGAGGTTGCCGAGGCCTACGCTGGTGAGGCCGCCGAAGCCGCGTCGGCGAGCGGCGACCCCTCGATGCACCTCCTCGCCGATGCGGCCGCCGCCGCGGTGACGGTGGTCGCCGAACCGACCCGCCCCCACCTCGATGCGTTCTTCGAGCTGGCCCGTCGAAGGACCGAGGCTCTCACCTATCCCCGTCTCACCGACGAGCCCGACGTCGCCGCGCTCGCAGCGCGTCTCAGGCTCGCACACCGCTGATCGGTAGCCACGGTCGCTCAGCAACGCGGCGCGCCTGTCACGCCCGTTGCCCATTGCCGATGGCAGTTCGGCAGCTTCTCGAGGATGTCGTCGAACCCCTCCTCACTGGCGGTGCCGAGCACGATCACGGTGGCAATGGGATCGCACGCCACAGTGGCCAGGTGCTCGCGTAGTAGGTCGAGAGCGCGACGAGCGCTACCGTCGGCCGCCGCGGTTACCACCTCGATATGGTGCCGCTCCCACGCGCGAAGCTTCGACATGGCACGGGTCGGCTGCGCGCCGCTGAGCGCCGAGAGATCGGCGGCTGCCAACGCGAACGCAGGGTCTGCCCGGACGGCGTGGCGGAGATCTGCTTCCAGAAGCGATCTCTCCGTAGCGTGTCCCTGGGCGTTTCGGTACCATCCGGCGGCTTCCAGTGTCGTCGTGAGCTCGCGTCCGTGATCCTCCTCTGGGCAAGGCGGTGTCCGCCGCTGCCGCGGAGCTTCATTGCCCGTGGGTGCGAACCTGTCTGGCATGAGAGCAGCATGCGCCTGCGCGCTGACGTCTCGCTGAGGTGCGGCTGACCTCGTCTCGACTCGTGACCGAAGCAGAGAGCCGCCACGAGTCCCCGCGACGGTGGCAGGTCACGGTCGGAGGCGGGAGCTGACCTCAGCCGTGTGAAGGCCATCCGGGCACTCTCCCCTGGCGTGCCGAAATGAGGCTTGAGCTGCTAACCTACATCGCAGTAGTTCGTTCGAACGCGCTCTGTTTCGCGGACTCTCGCGGACAAACCGCGGACAGCGCCGACCCGCTCAATGCACGCGGGAGCGCCTTGGGCGTTCACTGTCGGAGGTCGGTACGAGCGAGCGGTGGCTGGTTGACGGGTTGACGCTTGCTCCACCGAGCCCTACGCTGACCTCATGGCTGACGTCGAATCGCTCCTGGTCGAAGGCTTCAGGGAACGCGTCTCCGTGCTGGTCAGGTCGCGGCAGCTGAGCTTCGACGGGCCGACGGGCCCTCTGCCGCCATACTCCGCAACGATGGCGTTGCGCCGCGATGAGCGTCGGGCGCGCCGGGAGTGAGGCCTGCGCTCTCCCTGGGTTCGCCTCGTCGCTACCTCGTACGATCCCAACTCGCCGAAGTGGCAGAGCGCCTGGCGAGCCGATGAGCGGTTTCAAGCTGCAAGTTGGTTCAGTCGCTCCGTTGGTAGCCGCCAGTAACCGAGCGTGGCGTTCGATCGCGCACGACTACGAGCAGATGCGTGAAGTAGACGTTGAGGGCCTCACTCATAGAATCTACGAAGGCCGTCCTTTGGGACTTGAATAAGTCCTGACAGCCGATGACGTGTCCATATTCCTTATCGTTCGCGCAGCTCGTCGAGGCGCTCGTGCGGAGCCACTATTGTACCGCCGAGCTTCGCTCCATCGTTCTCGCTGTGCTCTGTCCTAGCAAAATTTGGAAGCGACAGTTGACGTATCGCGAGGCCAGGGGAGCAGGGCTCTGTATGCGCGCGATGACTGCATGCACAGCCTCGCTCGCCATCTGCTCAAGGTCGGGTAAGACTGTGGTCAGCGTTGGCACGCGGTGCATCGCCTCTTCCAATCCATCGAAACCGACGATGCCGAGTTCATCGGGTACACGCACACCCCTCTCAGCCGCAGCGGCAATCGCGCCGAAGGCAAGCACATCGGCCAGACAGAACAACGCGTCCGGGCGCGGCTTGGCCGAAAGAAGCGTCAAGGTCGCTTCGTGACCGAGGTGACGGCTGTAACGGACAGGAGCGACAGTCGGTACTAGGCGTGAGGCCGCGCGAAGGCCGCGTTCAGCGTGGGCTTGTCTGAACCCCTCCATCCGTCGGAGCGTGGTCGCGTTCGAGAGCTGCCTATGGTGACCCACAACTGCGATGTGCCGATAACCACGCTCCAGCAGGTGCGCTGTGAGTTGCCTCGCCGCCTCACGGTCGTCAAAGCCAACTCGGTCGCAGGGAACTCCTGGCTCGCGTTCTCCTAGGAGCACGACGGGCACCCTGGTCCGTCTCAGCTCCGATTGGTCCAGTAACGACGGGGCGAAGATCACCCCCTCGATCGTTGGATCGTCCAGGCCTCGGGCTGCGTTGAGCTCCGCTTCGGCGCTGTCCCCAGTCTCTTCGATGAAGACGTTGTAGCCGCAGTCGCGCGCTGCCCGGATGGTGGGGGCAGCAAGTTCGCCAAAGTAAGGGTTCCGCAGGTCAGGGACCACCAGAGCGAGGACATGGCCTCGCCCGGTCCGCAGGCTGCGAGCCGACAGGTTTGGACGGTAACCAAGCTCCGCGATGACTCGGCGGACACGCCTAGCCGTGTCCGCAGAGACCCGGCTGTCGACGTTGTGCACGACGTTAGAGACGGTCTTCGCCGAGACGCCCGCCCGGAGGGCGACGTCTCGCAGCGTCACCGCGGACATGACCCAAGAATAGCGATAACCGCGATCTTGACACGCTCATCGTGAGTCCCTACTCTTAGGTCCAACGTTGTACCCGGCCTCCGATGGCGAGGCTGGGGCGGCGTCCGGGGGTCCTCGGCAAGAGGGGCCACGCCGCGGGGCGCTTTTCGTCGCGCGCCCAGGACGGAGATCAAGGAATGCACAGGGGACGAGCGGGACGAGTAGGGGCCGCGATCGAGCGCGACCTCGAGCGAGTGGGTGGGGCCGTCGACTATGGCCGCTTCACTCCAAGTCGCCGCCGAGCAGAGAGCTCGCTTGGTCAAACGCAAATCGAGCGGGGCCGGACGCTTCCCGCGGCGAAAGGGGCGTGAGGCGTGGCGGTGATCACGGTTGACCTGGAGGACGTCCAGGCGAGCGTCGATCGGCGCATCCTGAGCGGGTTCGTCGAGCACCTCGGGCGGTGTGTCTACGGAGGGGTGTTCGACGAAGGCTCGCATCTCGCCGATGAGCACGGTCTGCGCACCGACGTGATCGAGGCGGTGCGCAGGTTGCGGCCGCCGGTCCTCCGCTGGCCGGGGGGCAATTTCGTCTCCGGGTACCACTGGACCGACGGCATCGGGTCGCGCGACCAGCGGCCGCGCCGAATGGAGCTCGCCTGGCACACCGAGGAGTCGAATCGCTTCGGGACCGACGAGTTCATGCTGCTGTGCAAGGCCGTGGGCGCTGAGCCGTACATCTGCGTGAACATGGGTAGCGGCAGCATGGACGAGGCGCAGGCCTGGGTCGAGTACTGCAACGGCAGCGGTCGGACCGAGTGGGCCGAGCGCCGCCGAGCCAACGGGCACGAGGAGCCCTACGGCGTTCGCTACTGGGGCCTCGGCAACGAGATGTGGGGTCCCTGGCAGATCGGTCAGCTGTCGGCTGAGGACTACGTCAAACGGGCTCGCCAGTGGGCAAAGGTGCTCACCTGGACCGATCCCACCATCGAGCTCGTCTCCTGTGGCGAGACGGGCTGCTCAGAGTGGGACAACGTCGTGGTCGACGGGCTCGCCGAGTTCGTGCGCTGGCACAGCATCCACATCTACACCGGCAGCGACGACTACTGGACCAACGTCCTCTCGCCGCACCAGGCCGAGCGGGCCCTTCGCATCACCGCTGGCCTCATCGAGCAGGCGCGGTACAACCAGCGCATCGCCCACCGGATCCACGTCGCCTACGACGAGTGGAACGTCTGGTTCCGAGAGCGAGCCAACGGACTCGAGGAGCGCTACAACCTCGGGGACGCGCTCGCCGTCGCCACCTACCTGCACGGTTTCGTGCGGCACGCGGCGACAGTGAAGATGGCCAACCTGGCCCAGCTCGTCAACGTCATCGCTCCCATCGTGACGAGCCCGGAGGGGCTCTTCTTACAGACGATCTACCACCCCCTGCGGCTGTTCGCCGACCATCTCGGGAACGACTCGCTGCGCGTGAACGTGGAGAGCGAGCGCCACGAGTTCACCGAGGCCCCCACGGATGACCCGATGCGACCGCGCGTCGGCGAGCTCTCGCCCTTCCCCGTGCTCGACGCCGTGGCAACCCGGTCAGGTGGGAGGCTGATGATGAGCGTCGTCAACCGCGACCCCGACCGGGACGTCACAGCGACGCTGCGGCTGCATGGCTTCGACGGACCGGTGCGAGCGACCGTCGAGGAGCTGAACGGGCCGGACTGGTCGACGAAGAACTCATTCGAACACCCCGACGCGGTCGGCGTCTCGACAAGCGAGTTCGAGAAGTTCGGTGACGGGATCGAGTACCGCTTCCCGGCACATTCGCAGACCGTTCTCGTGACGGCGCGATGAACGGGCCGATACTAGGCCGGCTCGGCTCGGCGACGGGTCTCCCCGCTGGGAGGGCCGCAGGCAGGGATGGCGGGAACCGGCAGGGTGTGACGGGCAAGACAACAGCAACAACTGCGAGAGGGTCGTTCGACCCAGACTGGGAGGGGCAGATGGAAGACGACAAGCGGCAGACGACGGGTTCGACGGCGAGTGATCGGGAGACCCTCGCGTCCGCCGGGAGCGGCGCCCCGATGAGCCGCCGCAACTTCCTTGGCGTAGCGGGAGCCGGCATGCTCGGGGCGGCCGCCGTCGGCAGGTCAGGGCTTGGAGTCGCGGTGGGGTCCGCGAGCTGCCGAACTGGGCCGTGAAGGGCATGACGAGCCCCCAGCAGATCACGTTCTGGAACTCGTTCACCGCCTCCGACCGACCCTTTGTCGAGGCGATCGTCGCCAAGTACAACAGCTCGCAGTCCAAGGTGCACGTCAACATGACGATCATGCCCGGCGACGTGCTGGCCCAGAAGCTCGAGGTGAGCCTCGCCACCGGCCAGGGACCGGACATCTCGACCGCGCCCAGCGGACCGTTACAGGCGATCCCGCAGTTCGCGGAGGGCGGGGTCATCCAGCCGACGGATTTCGTCTACGGGTCGGGCGGTGTCGACAAGTCCGTCATCCCAGCCGGATTCTTCCCAGCCGTGACCTACAGCAACAAGTTGTGGGGCGTCCCGATGACGATCCAGCCAGTGGCCATGTACTACAACCCATCCCTGTTCGCCAAGGCCAAGGTGTCCCTGCCCTCGACGGTCGAGGAGCTCATCGCCTCCCTCGTGAAGATCACAAAGACGGGCATCTCGGGCATGCCGCTCGCAACGACGGCCGTCGTCGACTGGTGGTCCCTGTGGCTGTGGGCCTACGGCGGCGACTACGAGAAGAACGGCAAGTCGCTGCTCACCTCGCCGGCCACCGAGGCGGGTTTTGCCGCGTGGGGCAACATGGAAAAGAACCACAAGGTGAGTCCACTCAACCTGACCGGAGCGCAGGGTGACTCGCTGTTCTCCACGAACCAGTCGGCGACCGACATCAGCGGTCCCTGGGTAGTCTCCGGCTTCCAGCAGGCCAAGGTCGACTTCGACGTGATGTCCTTCCCCGCAGGCCCCGGCGGCCCCGCGACGCTCGGCACGGGCGCGACCATGATGCTGAACGCGAAGACGACGGCGCTCGACGCAGCGAAGGACTTCTTCACATTTTGGACAAGCCCCTGGGCCGCGCTGGAGTACGCCAAGTCGGGGTCGAATGCGCTGCGCACTGACCTCGACAGCGAGGTGAAGAAGCTCGGCAAGTTCCCGGGCCGGTTCGCCAGCATGCTCCCGCACATTCGCTACTCCATGACCGGCATCGTGAAGTACAGCGAGGCCTACGCCGTAACCACGAATGTCGTCCAGGCGGTCGAGCTGGGCCAGAGCGTGCCGAGCGTCATGCAGGCGAACAACGCCAAGTTCCAGTCCTACCTCTCCTGAGGTAGGTTCCGACCGGTCGGCTAGAGCAGAGCCTGGGCGCACCCCCCCGCCCAGCTCTGCTCGCCGCCGGGGCACACGGCGGGTCGGCGATGCACGGCCGAGGGTCTGGTTGGAGGCGAGGGGTGCCTCGGACCTACCCTTTCCCGGGTGGCCGAAGAATGAGAAGAACGACATGGCCCAATCCGAAGCGTTGGCGATCGGCGCCCTGAAGACACCGGCGCGCCGGCGTGGGAGCTCGATCAGGACGCGGCGGGCCGTGACGGCCTACGCTTTCCTCGCCCCGGCGATGAGCATCCTCTTCGTCTTCGTGATCTGGCCGATCATCGACGTCTTCTGGCAGAGCTTGCACAACACGACGTTCGTGCCCCCCGCGAGTGCGTACTCCGGGGTGTCCAACTTCCGCAGCCTGTTCGACGACCCGCAGTTCTGGACGGACCTGCGCACCACCGCGATCTACACGGTCGTGACGGTGCCGCTCACGATGACGGCGGCGCTGGCCGTCGCGCTCGGCCTGCGGCGCAACAACCTCGCATCTCGCCTGCTGCGCACGGTGTACTTCCTCCCCGCCCTCTCCTCGCTGGCCGTCATGGGCTTGATCTGGGGCTACATGCTGACGCCGAACATCGGCGTGCTCAACTACTGGCTGCACGGGCTCGGCATCGCCGCGCCCGACTGGCTGGGCACGACGACCTGGGCCCTCCCATCGGTCATCGCGGTCGGGGTGTGGGTCTCGCTCGGGTATGACATGGTGATCTTCGTCGCCGGACGCCAAGGCATCCCCGAGGAGTATTACGAGGCCGCTCGCATCGACGGTGCGACGGGATGGCAGCAGTTTCGCCACGTGACCCTGCCCCTCCTCGCGCCAACGACGATGTTCGTCCTCATCACCTCGGTGATCGGCGCCTTCCAGGCGTTCGACCAGATCTACGTCATGACGAACGGTGGGCCCCTCTACAGCACCGAGACACTCGTCATCTACATGTACCGTTACGCCTTCCAGAACTTCCAGATCGGTTACGGCTGCGCGGTGGCCGTCGTGCTCTTCGTGATCGTTCTCGTTTTCACCATCTTCGAGGTGCGAATGTTCCGTCGCTCGCAATCGCAGGTCTACTGATGAGCGCCGTCACCGTGAGAGCCCATGCCGGCTGGTCGCCCCTCACCCGGCAGGCGTCCCCGGTGCTGAGACGCTCCGCCCGCGGCCTCATGTGGGTCACCCTCGGCGTCGGGGCGATCGTGTTCCTGTTCCCGTTCGTCTGGATGCTGTTCACGTCGGTGAAGCCAGAGGGCCAGGTCATCACCTACCCGCCGACGCTGTTTCCGCGTAGCTTCGACTTCGCGCCGTACGTGGACGTGTGGTCACAGATCGGCCTGGCTCGGCTGTACCTGAACACGTTGATCTTCGCCGGCGCGGTGACGATCCTGTCGGTCTCACTCGACTCGCTCGCCGCGTACGCCTTTGCCCGGCTCGCCTTTCCGGGCAAGGAGATCCTGTTCTGGATCGTGCTCGTCACGTTGATGGTCCCGATCGCCGTACTGATCGTCCCGCTCTTCTTTGAGAACTACAAGTTCGGCTGGCTCAACACCTACCAGGGCCTGATCGTCCCCCTCGCGGCGAACGGCTACGGCATCTTCCTGCTCCGCCAGTTCTTCTCGACGCTTCCCTTCGAGTTGGACGACGCTGCCCGCGTCGACGGGGCGGGCGACTTCTACATCTACCGGAGCGTGATCGTCCGGCTGAGCGGGCCGGCGATCGCGGCGCTCGCCATCTTCACCTTCTCGTTCAACTGGAACAACTTTCTCTGGCCGCTGATCATGACCTCGACGGCCTCGATGCGCACGCTGCCGGCCGGGCTGGCACTCTTCAGCGGAGAGCACGAGGTGATCTACAACATGATGTGCGCAGGGGCCTTCCTCGCAATGGTGCCGCTCGTCGTGCTGTTCTTCTTCCTGCAGCGCTACTTCGTGCGCGGCATCACGCTGTCCGGACTCAAGTAGCCGGCGGGCACGGCGCCAGTGCAACGACCCCGTCCTCGGCTAGTGAGGAAACCTGGCGACGATACCGAGGGCGGAGACGACGCGTGAAAGGAATGATCGGTGACGACAACGGACGGCTCCAGAGAAACAGCGACGCCCTGTCGTGCGGTCCTGGACCGCGATTTCACGGTGGACGAGGTCGACCCCAGGCTATGCGGTTCCTTCGTCGAACACCTCGGCCGCGTCGTCTACAGCGGGATCTACGAGCCCGGGCATCCGCAGGCCGACGCCGCTGGATTCCGGCGCGACGTGCTCGAGCTCGTGCGGGAACTCGGGGTGACGGTGGTTCGCTACCCCGGCGGGAACTTCGTCTCCGGGTACGACTGGCGCGACGGGATCGGGCCCGGTGACCGTCGCCCACGCCGGCTCGACCCGGCGTGGCGGACAGTGGAGACGAACGCCTTCGGCCTCGACGAGTTCCTCGCATGGAGCGGGTTCGCCGGCGTGGAGCCCTTCCTCGTGTTCAACCTCGGTACCGAAGGGGTGCGCTCAGCCTGCGAGCTGGTCGAGTACGTCAACGCCGACACCGCCTCGGCGATGGCCGACCTGCGCCGAAGGAACGGGCACACCGCTCCGTACGGTGTGAAGCTCTTCGGCCTCGGGAACGAGATGGACGGCGAATGGCAGATCGGGTCGCGTTCGGCCGCCGAGTATGGCGATCTCGCCTCCCAGGTGGCTAGAGCGGTGAAGCGGATCGACGAGGGCGTGGAGCTCGTCGCCGCGGGCAGCTCGAAGCGGTCGATGCCGTCCTTCCCAATGTGGGACCGTGTCGTGCTCGAGCAGGTCTACGACCACGTCGAGTACTTCGCCCTGCACCAGTACTACCCGGCGAACGCCAAAGACCCTCAGAGCTTCGCCGCTTCCTCGGTCGACTTCGAGGGATTCGTCGCTGCGGGGATCGCCACCTGCGACTACGTCGGAGAGTTGAAGCGCTCTCGGCGCAAGATGGCCCTCTCGATCGACGAATGGAACGTCAACTACCTCGACGACCCCGCAGAAGTACGGATTCCCTGGCAGGAAGCTCCCGTCTTCGCCGAGTTCGAGTACACAAGCCTCGACGCCGTCGTCGCGGGAAGCCTGTTGATCCCACTGATCCGCCATGCCGACCGGGTGCGTATCGCCTGCCAGTCGCTTCTCGTCAACGTCGGCGCTCCGATCTTGGCCCGTCGGGGGGAGCAGCCGAGAAGCTCGCGATCTATGCCCCGATCGCTGCAGTCTTTGCGCGCCTGGCTGGCGCAACGGCGCTCGGCCTCTCGCTGTGGTCGCCCGAGCTGTCGACTGACGCGTACGGCGACGTCCCGCAACTCGATGCCGCCGCCGTCGCACAGGCGGGCGAGCGAGGCGTGAGTCTGATCTGCGTCAACCGCTCGCTCACCGCGACAGCCGACCTCGAGCTGGTAGCGCATGGTTGGGGCGGCGTTGCCGCGGCGCGCGGGCAGACGATCACGGGCAGCCGTGAACGTCACGACGGCACCTTCGAGCCTCTCGAGGTCGTCGTCAAGGGAGACGACACCGTGCGGTGCACGCTCGCGCCGGGGAGTTTCACCGTCGTCGACCTCGAGCTCGGCACTGAGTGAATCAGGCCAGGGAGGTCTCGGACCCGCGATCTTCCAAGTAGTGGAGGCCGCTCAGGACTTCGCGTCGAGGAAGATTGTCACACCGCCGGAGCGAGAGGAGGAAGGATGATCGGGCCCGTTCGCCTCCGTGGTTCCTTCGAATACCGCTGCAAGGGGATTGGCACCAGCTGTAAGGTTGTCGTCGGACGATCGAGCACGACCGGCCAGCAGGTCGACTCCAACGGTGCGTTCATGAGTGACGGCAGTTGGATGGAACCGCTTGGCAGCTTGGACGGGATGATCGGGCCTGCCGTGGAGTCCGTGCACAACGTCCGCGGCGGACCGCTCATCGACTGCCACAACCTACGTCTGAGACGGCGGCAAGCCTTGGATCGAGGTCCGAAGCCGGTATTGGACGCGCGGCCGACCCGCTATGCGACCGTCGGTGGTGCCGGTACCCGGCGCTCCGATCGGTTGAGCCGGGCGGTGCGCTTCGAGAGTTTGGCTGGCGCAGGTCGGCGCGAGCAGCCGGGACGAAGGCTGCGATGACCACAGCGGGCGACCGTCCCGTCGAGGTCACCGTCGAGGCACAGCGCCCGCTCGGCGAGCTGCACCGTCCGTGGCGCAGCATCGGCTTTGACGAGATCAACTGGACCTACACGCCGACTGGCAAGGGCCTACTCGCTCTGCTCGGCGGGCTCGGCGACGGGCCCTATCTCGTGCGCAGCCACTACATGTTCTGCAGCGGTTCCGGTCTCGGTCTGCCGCACTGGGGCTCGGGCAATGTCTACCATGAGCGCGCGGACGGCTCTCTCTCCGCCGACTTCGAGATCGTCGATCGCGTCTACGACGCCGTCAGCGGGGCGGGCCACCACCCGATCGTTGAGCTCGGCTTCACGCCGATCCAGCTCGTCCCGGCTGATGCGCTGAGCCGCTTCGCCTTCCAGCAGGGATCGCCGACCCAGTACGGTCCCTACGAGGCCGGGCTGTGGTCCTTCCCGCCGCGAGACCTGCGCCGCTGGTCAGCGCTCGTCCAGGCGACGGTCGAGCACTGCCTGCGCCGCTACGGGTCTGCCCGGTTGGCACAGTGGCGATTCGAGTGCTGGAACGAGCCGGACATCGGATACTGGCGCGGCAGCACGGAGGAGTACTGCCGCCTCTACGAGGCGACAGTCGCTGCGGTGCGCTCAGCTTTCCCCGCGGCGCTCGTCGGGGGCCCGGCGACAACCGGCGATCTCGTGCGGGCGGACGGGTCCGAGGGCAGCGGGCCGGCCTTCCTCGACGCGTTCCTCGACCACTCCGCGGCGGGCGGGGTGCCGCTCGATTTCGTCTCGTTCCATACCAAGGGCTCAATCTTCAGGTCGTTTCGCACCTACCAGCCCGCCGGCACGCCGTCGCCCCAGGGCCAGTCACCTTCCACATCAAAGATGCTGCGCGAGGTCGCTCGCGGCCTCGAGGCCATCGCGAAGCGGAAGCCCGAGCTTGGGAAGCTCCCCTGCCTAATCGACGAGTGCGACCCGAGCGTTCCTGCCCACTACGGCCGCTTCGACAACTCGAGCTTCGCCTTCCGCAACAGCGAGTATTACGCCGTCTTCCAGTGCAACATCATGAAGAAGCTTCTCGATCTCGAGGAGCGTTCCGGAGTGCCGATCGACGCGGCGACGGCATGGGCGTTCTACTTCGAAGGCGAGCGGTGCTTCGAAGGGACGCGCAGCCTCCTTACCTACGGGGGCGTCGAGAAGCCTGTGCTCAATGCGTATCGAATGCTGGCTCGCCTGGGCCGTTGGCGTCTCGCTGCCTCGTCCAGTGCGGCCTCGACGGTGCCGTCCCTGCTCGACGCGAGCGAGGATCAGGAGGAAGTCGACGTCGTCGCCACCCTCAGTGAGGACGGGCGCTGTCAGGTACTGCTCTGGCGCCACGCCGACGACCAATACCTGAAGGATCGCCAGGGGCGCAGAATCCGGCTGCGCGTCCTCGGCTTGTCCGAGGGCGTCTGGACGGTCCGGCAGTGGCGGGTCGATGACGCGCACAGCAACGCTTACCGGCGTTGGCTCGAGCTCGGGGCGCCTGACTATCCCGATCCGCAGCAGCTCGAGGCACTGCATGCGAGATCGCGCCTCGAGCGATGCGGCGAGGACCTCGAGGTGGCGACGGAGCATGGGGAGCTCGGCGTCGAGCTTGCGCTCGGACTACCAGCCGCGGCGCTGGTCGAGCTCTCACAGCATCGCCACCAGATCCGGGATTCCCTACCGGAGTGAATGGATGGAGCCGCGCAGTCTCACAGCACCCATCTTCGAGCTCGGGGGGGGGGCCACCTGTGAGTTTTCCCTTGGTCGAGGCCGGACACTGCCGGCGCGAGAGGAGGAATCGTGATCGGGCCCGTCGACCCCGCCTCCCGTGACCGCTTGGCGCTGCTGCCGCTCCGAAGCGGCGCCTTCGAGCTCGGGGAGGGCTTCTGGGGCCAGCTGCAGCGCCGCAACCGGAGCGTGTCGATCCCCTACGCCATGTCGATGATGGAGCAGAGCGGGACACTCGAGAACCTGCGCATCGCCGCCGGACGCTCGTCTGCCGACTACCGCCCTCCCGTCTTTCGCGACTCTGACCTCTATAAGGTCCTCGAGGCGATCTGCTGGGAGCGGGCCCACGGACGCGACGAGGAACAGGAACGCTTCGTCCATGCCGCAGCGGAGCTGCTCGCCGCGGCGCAGCGCAGCGACGGCTACCTCAACTCCTACGTGCAGGTCGTAAAGGGCGATAGACGCTTCCTCGATCCAGCTCACGGCCACGAGCTGTACTGCGCAGGGCATCTCCTCCAGGCAGCCGTGGCCGACGTCCGTACCGGCGGCGGGAAGAGCGCGCTGCTCCCGGTCGCAGATCGCCTCGCCACCTACTTGGCACAGGCGATCGGCGTCGAGCAGCCCAACTTCGTGAACGGCCATCCGGAGATGGAGACGGCCTTGGTCGAGCTGTACCGGCACAACGGCGACGCCAAGCTGCTCGATTTCGCCGCCGAGCTCATCCGCCGGCGCGGTGGGCGCCGCCTTACCGGTCGTGGTTTCGGCCCTGCTTACTACCAGGACGACGTGACCTTCGCCGAGGCGCGGGAGATCCGCGGGCATGCCGTGCGTGCCCTATACCTGCTGTGCGGCGCGACGGACTGCTTTACAGAGAACGGTGATGAGCAGCTGTGGCGCTCGATCGAGGCGCAGTGGGCCGACATGGTCGGAACAAAGACGCACCTCACTGGCGGCCTCGGGTCCCGTCACTTGGGGGAGTCCTTCGGCGACCCATTCGAGCTGCCACCCGACCGCGCCTACTGCGAGACCTGCGCTGCGATTGCCTCGGTGATGTGGAACTGGCGACTGTTGCTGCTCTCTGGCGAGGCACGCTACGCCGAGCTGATCGAGCGCACGCTCTACAACGCCTTCCTCGCCGGCCTCGGGAGCGATGGGACGAGCTTCTTCTACGTTAACCCACTGCAGGCCCGCCGCCCCCTCGCACGCCAGCCTTGGTACGACGTGGCCTGCTGCCCGCCGAACGCCATGCGCCTATTGGCGAGCTTCGAGCACTACCTCGCAAGCGAGACGACGCGCGGAGTCCAGCTACACCAGCTCGTCGCTGGCACCCTCAGCGTCGCTCCCGGGCAGGGTCGGCGCTTCGCCTGCACGGTGGACACTGGCTATCCGCTCAGCGGGTCGACGACGGTCCACGTCGAGGAGGCCCCAGGGCACAACTTCGAGCTGTCGATGCGTGTCCCGGTGACCGGCGGGACGGGGCGCGTCTTCCTGAACGGCGATGAGATGGCCGCTCCGACCTCGGACGGCTACTTTCGCCTCGATCGGATGTGGAGCCCGGGTGACGAGCTCACTTTGGAGCTCGACCTGCCAGTCCCGCGTGGTACGGCCACCGACAGCTGCCGACGCCGTTCGCGGCTGCGTCGCCTTCGAGCGGGGACCGCTCGTGTACTGCCTCGAGGGCGTGGACCTACCAGCCGGGACGGATCTCGCCGAGGTGACCGTCAACACTGCGTCGCCTGCGGCGACGAGCATGCGCGGGATCGCAGGCGAGCAGGTCGTCGCGCTCGAGCTCCCTTTCCTGATCAGGGGCGACCATCCGACCGACAATCATGGCGACGTCTGGTGGCCCTATCGGAGCACGCCGACGGACGCAGAGGTTGCTGCCGCAGCTCGCGGCGCCCACGCGACCGCCGCTGACGACCCTTGGGTGCGGGTATCGCTTCCGGCGGTGCCCTACTACGCTTGGGCCAATCGGGGTGCAACTACGATGCGCGTCTGGCTCCCAGAGTTCGTCAGCACTGCCTCCCAGCGGAGCACTGCGACGGCGGGCGCATGACCCCAGGCATCGACTCACTCGGACATGGAGGCCAACATGGCGGCGCTCAAGGGCCAGTGGTGGCGGCACCGCCGCGTTCCCGAGCGGCGTGAGGAGGTCGATCTGCACAGAGCGTGCCATCTGTCGCGAAGCCCCCGGTGACGGGGAAGCCGAATCAGAATGCTGTGCGAACCCTGTGCTTGCCTCCAACGATCCCTTGGCGATGCGCTTGGCCGAGCTCTAGCTCGGGAAGGCCTTGAACCTAGGAACGCTCGCGGGGTGAGAACTGCGGAACAGTCGGCGACGGAGCCCCACCGTTTCGGGAACACATCGCGTAAGGTTTGCGATTCCAGACATACACCGGGGGCACGAGAAGGCCATCCAAGAGGGCGCAGTTCGCGTCATGAGGGAGAACGGCAAATCGATCGCCCAGTCCGCCGAACAGGTGGGGCCACCCAAGGGAAGGCTCGCAAGCTGGGTTGCGGAGGAGCGAGCGGCCAGCGGCCAGAGGAACGACTCGGCTCCGCAAACTGCCCAAAGGGCACGACATCGCGCTGGTCGTCGGCGCATTTCTCAGCACACCGATCCGGCACCTGCAAAAGGCTGACCGGTCCACCGAGGCTCGCCGACGGCGCATTGCCTATGGTTGCGACTGGCGGCAGTGGCATCACTTGTGGAGCTTGGCGGCCAGGGGATTGCGACCGGGTGAAGCAACCTGGACTAAGGTATTGCGGTCTGTGTGATGCACGGGTGAAGGCCTACCCTCCACGTCCATCACCGCTTCTTCTTCATAAGACCACGACCCGTCGTCGCCCACGGTGACGAGTTGGCGATAGCTGAGGGTCCGAAACGCGCGGTCCAGGAAGGGGTTCGACGCTATCCCGAAGGTGTCGGATCCGAGTGAGGCTCGCACCTCGAACCGACGGGCATCGGCCCTCGCTACGCCCCCGGCCAGGAGCACCTGACCTCGCGGGATGCCTAGGGTGAGCATGACGACTCCCGCTGCGGGCTCCCAGAGCCAATACCCGACCTGGTCATGGAAGGTCTCGGTCTGACCCGGCTTCACCAGATGAGTGTGGTAGCGGAGACCGTAGAGGAGTTGTGGACCGTTGGTCTGTGGGTCGATGGGTTCGAGGACGTAGGTCTCGTCGAATCGATCGTTGCCGGTTACGTCAACATTTGGATGGACGTCCCGGCCCTCCGTACCGCGCCACGTGCCGGCGAGCGGGCGCAGAGGTCCCAGACACGAGAGCGTGTCGGGATTTGGAGCGGGTTCCGTGTAGATGTCGGCGCCGTAGCCGTCTGTATCGCGGAGTCCAACTCTGGCCATGTCAACCTCGCCTTCACATGGACGGTATTCCCGGGCGATCCGGGGCACCTCCCGCGAACGTGGGATCGTTTCGCCGCGACCTAACTCCGGCGACAGGACTGTCGGTACGGCGCCGACACAACTCGATCGCTCGGTATCGTTGCCGCTCGCACCGCCGAAGGGCGAGAGCCTCTCTGCGGATGAGGCATTCTGTGCCCGTGCCCACCCTGCTCGACCGCGTACAGGAGAAAGAAGCGCTCGATGAGCTGCTCGGTGCCGTTCGCGCCGGGTTGAGCGGCGCGGCGGTGCTGCTCGGCGAGGCCGGCGTCGGCAAGACCGCCCTGCTCGACTACGTGGCGGCATCGGCGGCAGCAGAGATGGACGTCGTCCGGGTCGTCGGCAACGAGTCGGAGACGGAGCTCGGGTTTGCGGCGCTGCATCAGTTGGTCGTGCCCTTCCTCGGCCGGCTGGAGGGGTTGCCGATTCCTCAGCGCGAGGCGCTCGGCTCGGCGTTCGGGCTGATCGAGGTCGCTCGCCCCGCTGACCTGTTCCTTATCGGGCTGGCGGCGCTGACCCTTCTTGCTGATGCTGCCTCCGAGCGGCCGGTGCTGTGCGTGATCGACGATGCGCAGTGGGTCGATCAGGCATCGGCCCGGGTGCTCGGCTTCGTCGCCCGAAGGCTGCTGGCCGACCGAGTCGGCATGCTGTTCGCTGTTCGGGAGGAGTCCGGGCGCCCGCCGGGGCTCGAGCGCCTTGCCGAGCTGCACGTGAAGGGTCTGCCCGAGAGCGAGGCCCATCTGCTGCTGAGCTCTGTCGCGGCCTCGGGGTTGGAGCCGCAGGTGCGCGAGCGGGTCGTCCTCGAAGCTCGCGGCAATCCGCTCGCGCTTCTCGAGCTCGGCAGGGAGCTGGCCGAAGAGCGAGTCTCGGTCAGTGCGTCGCTTGGTCAGCCGCTTCCGATCGATCGGAGACTGGAACAGCGCTTCTTGTCGCGGGTGCGGAGCTTGCCGGTGAAGACCCAGAGCCTGTTGCTGCTCGCTGCTGCTGAGCAGCTCGGCGATCCAGCAGCTGCTGTGGCGGGCCGCCGAGCAGCTCGGGATCGACCAGCACGACGCGGAGCAGCCCGAGCTCTCCGGTCTGCTCGTCGTCGAGCCGCGGGTCGCGTTCCGTCACCCGCTGATGCGCTCGGCCGTCTACCAGGGCGCTTCCCGAGAGGCTCGCCGCCGGGCCCACGAGGCGCTGGCGGCAGCCATCGACCCCGAGCTCGACCCCGACCGCCGCGCCTGGCACCGCGCCGCAGCAGCAGTGCGAACCGATGAGGACGTGGCGTCCGAGCTGGAGCGCTCCGCCGAGCGCGCCGGCCGCCGTGGGGGGCTGGCCGGTCAAGCGGCCTTCCTCGAGCGTGCGGCCGAGCTGAGCATCGACGACATCTCGCGGTCCCGACGCCTGGTGGCCGCCGCGGAGGCGCATTCCTTCGCCGGGGCGCCGCAACGAGCCCTCGCGCTCCTCGATCGGGCCGCTCGATCAGCTGATGGCCAGCTCGAGCAGGCCAACTTGTTGCGTAAGTTGCGCGCGAGGACCACCTTGGATCTCGGTGAGACCGCCGAGGCCGTCCCGCTGTTCGTGCGCGCCGCGCTCGGCCTACGAGTCGCTCGACTTGAGGGCGGCTCGCGACATGGCCCTCGAGGCGCTCGGCTATTGCTACTGGGCTGGACCTGGGGCGATGCACGACGCCGCGATGACGGGAAAAACGCTCCCCTGTCTGCCCGAGTCGGAGACGACCGCGATGGACCTGCTGATGGACGGGTTCGCCGATCTCTACCTCGGCGACTGGCCCGCGGCCGCGCCACCGTTGCACGAAGCGATCGCCAGGGTGCGCGCCGGCGAGCTGTCCCGGTGGGAGGCTCCCGGTGGCGAGCGGATCCCACCCTGGACGGCCTGGTGGGCGGCGATGCACCTGTGCGACCTCGAGGCCTGGCGCGAGCTGATCTCCCTCGGCATGGAGTCGTTCCGTCGACGCGGCATGCTGGCGTCGCTCGGGGCGACGCTCTATCACCTCAGCGTGCTCGAGGGGTACTGCGGTCGTTTCGATCGTGCCGAGGCGTGCCTCGCCGAGGCACACGACGTCATGGTGGCAATCGGCGCTCCGCAGCTGGTCAGAACGACCTTCACCGAGGTCGTGCTGCTCGCCTACCGCGGGCGAGAGGCCGAGGCACGCGCCGCCGTCGCACGCCTCGGCGAGAGCTCGGCGACACGGGGCGAGGGCAGCTGGGTCGTCAGCGCGGCCCGCGCCGAGCTGTGCGTGCTTGATCTCAGCCTCGGCGACTACCGCCAGGCGCTCGCCGCTGCTCAGGAGGTGTTCGCTGCCGATCCCCCGTTCATCGGTATCAAGGCGCTGCCGGATCTGGTGGAGGCGGCGTGCCGCGTCCGCGACGAGAAAACCACCAGAGCGGGGCTCATGCGTTTGCACGAGCGAGCGCAGGCGAGCGGCTCTTCGTGGGCCCTCGGCCTGCTGGCGCGCTCGCAGGCGCTCGTCGGAAACGACGGGCAAGCCGAAGAACGGTTCGGCGAGGCGCTTGATCAGTTGGGAACCGCCGGAGCGGCGTTCGATCTCGCTCGCGCCCACCTGCTGTTCGGCGAGTGGCTCCGCCGCCAGCGCCGGCGCACCGATGCCCGCGAGCAGCTGAGGACCGCGGATGAGATGTTCGACACGATGGGCGCTGACGCCTTTGCCACGCGGGCAGAGAACGAGCTTCGCGCCACGGGTGAGCACGCCCGCCGGCGGACGGTCGGCCCTCATGAGGAGCTCACGCCCCAAGAGGAGCGGATCGCCCGGCTGGCTGCCGATGGCGCCACGAACCAGGAGATCGCCGCTCGGATGTTCATCAGTCCAGCCACCGTCGACTATCACCTGCGCAAGGTGTTCCGCAAGCTGGACGTCAGCCACCGAGCCGAGATCGCCCGGAGGCTGATGGCCGGGGACGAGCCAACTGTCGGCGCTCCGCCATTGCGCTCCACGTGAAGCCTGCCGTCCGGCCCACCGGGCGAGATAGCGTCGAGCGCTTCACTTGATTGAGGATTCCGGGCGTTTTCGTACACCGTTCCGGACCAATCCGTACACCGGTTCCGGAGTTTTCGTACACCCTGGTGAGGGGCTCGCGTGATGCTGGCGTGAGCTGAGTGGGGCTCTGCACCCTGCCTCGAACCGTCGTCCCAGACGTTCGAAGAGGTGCCGATGCCCCGGTCCCACATTGCCATGCGCAAGATCAGAGATGCCCTTCGGCTGCGGTTCGGCGAGGGTCTGAGCATCCGGTTGGTGAGCGCGTCGCTCGGCCTGCCGCACACGACAGTGCAGGACTGCCTGCGCCGCGGCGAGCGAGGCGGGGCTGTCCTAGCCCCTGCCAGAGGATCTCGGCGACGACGCACTCGAGGCCCGCCTCTACCGGCGCGCGCCGCTGCCCGAGACGCGCCCGCTACCTGACTTCGAGTACGTCCACCGCGAGCTGCGCCGACGGGCGGTCACGCTCATGTTGTTGTGGTTCGAGGACCGCGAGGCGCACCCCGACGGGTGTGGCTACAGCCAGTTCTGCGAGCGCTGCCAGCGTTGGGAGCGAACACTCGACCTGCCGATGCGCCAGGAGCACAAGGCCGGCGAGAAGGGCTTCGTCGACTTCCCGGGCATGACGATCCCGAGCTTTGACCCCGACACCGGCGAGAAGACCTGCGACGCCGAGCTGTTCGTCGCCGTGCTCGGCGCTTCGAACTGTGTCTATGCAGAGGCGCTGGCTTCCCAGGAGCTTCGAGGCGAAGGAGGAGACGCCGCTCGCCGAATGATCAACGCAGTGCGGTCGGTGGCCGGGACGGGGGCCTCAACTCGCTCGCGAGTGGGTTCGGACGAAGAATCGCCCGCTCACCCCTTACGAGATCGGCGCGCAGAGCCATCGCCTCGTCTGGTGGCGCTGCTCGTCATGCCGCTTCGAGTGGTCGACGCAGATCCGCTACCGCACCACGCTCGAGACGGACTGCCCGGCATGCTCGGGCCGCGTGCCGAGGCCGGGTAGGACTTTTGGCGATGTCGTCACCATCCGCCCGGGCGAGTGCTCCGAGCGAAATGAGTCGCGCCGAGCGAGTACACGCCGCGCTCGAACCGTTACGTCTGGAGGCGCTGCCTCCAATGCGGCGAGGAGTGGCGTCAGCGGGTGGAGGGCTGGACGCGAGGCTACGAACACCGTTGCGCAGCTCCCCGCACCATGAGCCCTCGACGCGCGCATTGAGTGGTGCGACGGCTGCTCGCTGTGGCGTGCTGAGTCGCTCATGCCACGGGTCTGGTGGGAAAGGACCCGTTTGGATCATCACCGCTCGGTCCGCTGCGCCGATGCTGTGAGTGACAAGCACGCCATGCCCGGATGGGGACGCCCCCTTTCGCCCTTCGCCCTCACACGGCATCCGGGCACTTGACGACGTTCCTCAGTTGGCGAACACATGCGAGCGGAGGCAGGAAACGATGGATCGTCTGGCCAGCCTTCAGCGCTGGCACGCCAGACTCGACAAGACCCTCTTCAAAGACACGGATCTCATCGCGTTTGTCCGATCAGAGATAGAGGGTCTGCAAGCTCAGCGACAGGTCACCAACGCCTCCGGCGCTGATCGCAACGACCTGTTCCTAGCGCCTTCCAACGCGCAGTAACGCCATCACGGCGTCGGTCGATTGCCGACCGGATGGCGGATGCTCGCGCTTGTCGTCGGCGCATCGGCGCAGTCGATCAGCTCGTTGAGCGGGGCCATCGCGTCCTCGCGGACGAGGGACGGCTTTGCCAACGGGAGCATTGCGATCCACCGTCAATGGCGCTCGAGGCCGCAAAGGCGGGAGCCCGCCATTGACGCCGAAAGGCGGGCGTGCGGACACGTCGGCAGCTGACGGGCTCGCCCTGGCGCTTCGCAGTGACGTTGGGTCACCGAGCACCTCGAGCGAGGAGGCCATCGTGATCCTGGCCCTCATCTGCCTGGCGATCGCGGCGGGCGGCGTACCTCTCGCTGCGCGCTACTTCGACCGCTTCGAGGACCTCTGAGCGGCTGCTGTGACCGGTACCCGATCGAGCGCGCCGAGGCGTTCGACGAACGGGCCGCCAGCTCGGGCCCTGACCCGTCGCCGCCCGCTCCGCGCAGCTCGACCGGCGCCAGAGCGTCGAGCTGGACGCGCCGCCGGCCACCAGGCCGCGACACGACCACACTCGCAGCCACGCGAAAGCCCAGCTCAGCCCGCGCTGTGCTCGCCCAGGATCGATCGAGCGGCCCGTCGGGGGCTACCGGCGCCGACCCGGGGGTCCGACGGCCCCCCTCGGGCCGGCAAGCGCCGGTGTCCTCGAGCTGGCGGGCTGACCGCTCGGAACACTGGGGCCCCTGGTGGACGCGAGCACGCGCCGGCGCGATCATCGGCTCAAGCTCGGCGTGGAGGTGAACGTTGTCGTCGCCCATCGTGTTCGGCGGTCCACCGTTGTGGTTCTGGCTGTTCGCCGTGATTGCCACCGCCGTGGTGTCCGCTGTCGTTGCCGTCGTCGTGGTCGTGGTGCTGCGCTCGATGATGAGGGGCGGCGGCTGGCGAGGTCCGTGGGGCGGTCCGCGGAAGGGTCCAGGCTTCGGGCCACCGCCATGGGATCATCCCGAGCAGGTGCTGGCGCGCCGCTTCGCCAATGGAGAGATCGACGAGGAGGAGTTCCGGCGTCGCCTCGAGGTGCTGCGGTCCTGGCGCAGGGAGCGGCACGGCAACTGGGAGCACGGCAGCGGCTGATCGACGCGCCTCTTGCTCAGCCCTCCCCTCGCCCCTCCCCTGAGCTCGCAGGGTCGTGGGGGGGCGAGCGTCCAGAGGCCGTCCCGACGGTCGGTCAGGAGACGCCTCGGGCACCCGCACCCGACGCCGAGGCCCGGACGCCGAGTCACGCACTCGGAGAGGTCCCGTCCGCTCGAGCTCGCCCGAACCGGGGGGCAGCCCGGTCAGCCTGCCTGCACCAGCCACGCCAGATCACGAAACCAGCTTCCCAGGTTCCTTGCTTTCTGCGCCCTCGATCCCGGACACCGCATGTCAGGCCCTACGATAGCTCGCCCGTTCCGGCCTCTCGCAGCACCCTGGCCTGCGCTTTTGTGCGCCGTCAGCCCGTGGTGGCCCTCCGCAGGTCGCCGCCCGTCCCCGTCTTCCCTGCTCCCGTCGATGGCGCGGGTCGGGCTTCGTGCGTGCCGTGTCCAGCTTCGCGGCGCCGCGCCGGTGCGGTTCTCCCTCTTTCCCCACTTCTAGCGGTGGGGAAAGAGGGAGGACCGCCCGCGAGCCCGGACACAACCGGCACGGAAACGGCACGGGCACGCAAGAAGCGCCAGCCGGCGGACGGCGGACGGGAGGGCCGACAGGCCCGGACGGGAGCCCGGGAGCCGGAGGGGCAGGCGGGAGGACCTGGGCAACCGGGGCTCGAGGACGCAGCTCAGGGCGAGACGGCGCCGCGCCTGAGGGGCCGTGTGGGCGCTTGTGGGGTTCAGGGCGGCGGGCTGAGCGGCTGGAGGGGCGGATCTGGCGCTACGGGCGAACGTGGACGAGCTGGACATGGCGTGGGCGCGAGGACGGGGCGCTCAGGACGGGGAGCGAGGCGGCGATGTCGGGTCTCGGCGTTGGGAGTCGCTGATGCCTCCCTGCGGCTTCTGGACCCTCAGGGTGACGGCTGTCGTGGGTCGTGGGGCTGGCAGCGGCGCGGATCGCTACCGGGGTGTCGTGCCTGCCGCTCGCCGCCGCCGGCGGACGTAGACGGCCGCGGTCAGACCCGCACCGAGCACAGGGAGCAACACGACATCAGGTGCCTCGGGGACGTTCGTCCCTGCCGACGGCTCGACGATCGCCATGCCGACCACCATTCCCCCGGCGATCTCCGAGGCGCTGTCTCCGACCGGCAGTGCCACGAGGCCCGGTGTCGGCTGCCCAGATTCGGTGCTGCCATTGCCGAGAAGACCGGACCCGTGGAGAGCGACGTTGCTGCCCCAGGAGTAGGCGCTCCCGTCCGAGCCGAGCGCGAGCCCCGTATTGTTCTCGCCGCCGACAGCAACCGCCGAGACCCCTGCCGGAAGCTCCGTCTCGACGGGCACGTCACTCTCGGATTCGGCACCACCGTCGCCGAGCTGGCCCTCTGCGTTGTCGCCCCAGCTGTAGACGTGGCCGTCGGAGCCGACGGCGAGGCCATCGACCCCCTCGGCGCCGATCGACGTCGCTGTCACGCCCGCAGGGAGCTGCACCTGCACCGGCGTGTCGCTGAAGGAAAGGACGCTGTCGGACACGCCGGTGCCGAGGTTCCCGTACGAATTGGACCCCCATGTGTAGATCTCGCCGTTCGAGCCGAGCGCTTCGCCGGTGAAGTACTGCGCGGCGATCGCCGTCGCCGTGACTCCGGCCGGCAGCTCGACCTGGACAGGCGTCGTCGCCTCTCCGGTCGACCCGTCGCCGAGCGGACCGCTGCCCCAGACGTAGACGTCGCCGTTGGCGCCGAGGGCGAGCGCCCAGTACTGACCGGCGGCGATTGCCGTCGCCGGTACGCCACCCGGGAGGGGGATGGCGACGGGAGAGGTGGCAACGGTCGCACTCGAACCGTCGCCGAGCTCGCCGTTCGCGTTGTCACCCCAGCCATAGACAGTGCCATCGGATCCGACCACGTAGCCGCCTTCGACGCTCCCGGCGATCGCCGACGCACTCACCCCGGCGGGCAACGCCACGCGCTCGGGAGCCTGGGCGGTGAATGTGGTCTGGCCGTCGCCGAGCGCGCCAATTCCGTCGTCGGTCCCCCAGTCGTAGGCGTTTCCATCCGACCCGATAGCGAGACCGACCGCCGTCTGCGCGTAGGCGATTTCGACCGCGGCCACGTTGTTGGGGAGGTCGAGCGGAATCGGCGTCGCGGCGGACTCGACGCTGCTGAACGGGACGCCGAGTTGGTCATCGTTGGCGTTAGAGCCCCACACGTAGATCTGGCCGGCCGGCGTCGTGGCCCCTGCTGAAGGGCCGAAGCCCGCGAGCACCGATGTGGAGAGCAGCGCGGCGCCGAGCACCGCGCCGGTTCGTCCGACGATTGTCCTGGTCTGGCCTACGGGCAGGTTGCGCACGTGAGTCTCCTGGCGCTCAAGCACCGCCACGAATGATGCACAGTTTCGCGATCGTAGGCTCCCGGATGCAATCCTCGTAGATGAACAGTTCGCGACATCCAAGCACCACTACCGGTGGTCGGATGGTCTCGTCACGTCCGGGCGCGTTCTCACCGATCGCGGAGACGTTGCTCAGCCCTCTACTAGACGAACGTGTGTTCGTAGGCGTACGGTACGCGAGTGACGAGCGTCGAAGACCTGGAGCGCCGACGCCGGTCGGTCGTGATGCTTCCTCCCGGCACCCCCGCTCTCGTCCGCGAGGACGCGATGACCCTGCTCAGCGAGTTGATCCAGCTGCGTCGCTGGGCGGACGACAAGCCCGACCATCCACCATCTGTCCCCGCAGAGACGAGTTGAGTCCAGCCGAGTGGTGTACGAGACCGGGAGCCTGACGCCCCCCGCGGGCTGAAAGCCACCACCCGCGGCGACCACCGCACCAACCTCAAGGAGTCCCTGACAAGACGACCGAGAGGAGATGCGGTGGTCCCCGACAGCTTCGACGCGCTCGCCGATGCGGCCGGCGTCGGAGGAGATCGAGACGATCCGGCCGCGGCGACGCTCGACATGTGCTCAAGGGCCAGACGGGTGAGGTTGACAAAGCCCCAGAGGTCAACCGCCACCTCCTTCTCCCACTCCTCGCGTGCTTCCACCACATCGATGGTCCGATGCGGCTGCTCGGCCGGCTGGTCGGCTCGGGCCAGCCCGCCTCGAAGATCGTCGACGTCTTCAGGACCGCTCCGCGCAACAGTCCTTGCCCTTGCGGCAGTCGGCGGGTGGCGAAGGCGTGTCATGGTTCGGACGAGATCAGCTGCGTGGCGCCGATCTCGCCAACCGACTGCGAGGGGCCGTCCGAGGGTGCCGACGTGCGCACCTGGGCGGTCGGGCAGGCACGCTTGCTCGCCGAGGTGGCAGTGTTAGCGCCCGAACTCGAGGCGCACCGCGCCGAGCTTGTCGCAGCGCGTGAACGCTACGGCTTCGCCGAGCACCTCTCGACCCGCGCCGAGCACCATCGCTGCTGAGCGACGAGCTCCTGTCCAAGCTGGCGATTGCCGGGCCCGCGTCGGAGTGCGTAAGCCGTCTCAGGGAGCTGCGCGCTGTCGGGGTAGACAGCTTCGTCTTCCAGTTGAAGCGTGGCAACTTGCGTCCCGAGCAGCACGAGGCCACTGTCCCTGCCGCTGCAATTTGTCCCGTTTCCATCGTCGAGGACCCCCGGTTGACTAAGTGGCGGGCGCCCGAGCCTAAGCCGCTGGGTGCATCGGGCGATACGCTTTGGCGCGGACGCCACGACCGAGAAACGACGTGAAGCTGGCCGTTTGTGCAAAACGGTCCGCGTGTTATCGCGCAGACGTCATGAGGCGATGAAGCGGTGGATGGCCTCGTTGGCGTGGTCCTGAAAGGTTGGGTTGGCCAGATCGGGGAAGATGTCCGCTTGGTTGACCAAGGGTCCCTTAATCGTGTCGGCCGCGCTGGCGTAGAACACGCCACTGGACAGGGTCGGGTCGGTGACACCGTCGACGAGTCGCTTCGCTCCCACGTCAAGTTTGTGGGCGATACCCAGGTGGGGCATGACGTATTTGGCCGCCATACGGAACGGCAATGCGAGGTCATCGGGTGCTTGGGTGCCGGTGGTGTTCCCGGGGCTCACGCAGATGAATCGGCGGTCGGGGTATTGGCGGGCCAGGTAGGCCATCCAGAGGATGCCGATCAACTTGGCCTGCCCGTACGCCAAGTTGACGCTAGTTTTGCGGTCAGCGAAATAGCTGCCGTCGATGACCGTGGCGAGCTCGTCGGCGGAGTTTGAGACGAACGACGGCCGTTTGAACCCCATCTTCGGAATTCCCCTGGCTGCTTCGCTTCCGGCGAAGACCGCCACCTCGCCAAGCTGGTCCTCGGCCAGGAGCGTCTCGAGGAGGACAACGTGGCCAAGAACGTTCTGCGCGAACATGTAAGTGACCCCGTCAGCGGTCAAGGCCAGGGGCGTCTTGCCGCCCATTCCACCGGCGTTCATGACCAGCGCGTCGAGCGATCCGTTGATGCCCGCCAGGCCGGCGCGGACCGAGCCCGGATCGGCGACGTCCATGAGAACGAGGTCGAAGATGTGCCGGCCGGTCCTGGCTTCGAGCTCGGCCTTTGCCGTTGTCGCCCGCTCTCGGTTCCGGCACGCCAGGTAGATGCGGGTCATCTCGGGACGTAATGCCAGTTGCCGGGCCACGTCCTTGCCGATCCCGACGTTGGCGCCCGTGATGAGTACCGTCTTTCCTGGAAGTGTGCTCATCGGTATTTCCTCGCGTTGTCTGTGGGCCCAGTCAGGCAGGACAGCCCTTGCCGGGTTGCGTCCACCGCTTCTCCTGGGCTGCTATTGGGATCCGGAGCCACCTCGATCAGCTAGGCAGGCCGTCGAGCAAGCTGAAACGGGCATCCATCGCGACACTTCGGACATCGATCAGCTGCTGATATTCAGGCGAGTTGTACCACTTGATGGCCGTGTCATGGTCCGGAAACCGCATGAGTGCCCCTGAAGTGAGCGAGCCATGGCCGTGCAGGATCTCCCAGTTACTGTTGGCGAGAACCTCTCCCCCGCGCTCCTTGGCCGTCTTCCCAGCGTTGGCGCTGTATTTGTCACGGTAAACGTCCGGGTCCTTGACCGTGAATTCGACAATCAGGTACGCGCTCATGTGGATACTCCTCAGTTGTTAGTTGTGATCTGTGTTCTAGGTCTTCGCCCTTAGACGTCACGGCAGACAGGCGCTACGTCGCGACTCGGCCCCCGTCGACCGCAAGAGTGACGCCATGGACGAAGCTGCCATCATCACTGGCCAGGAAGACGATCGCCGAAGCAAGTTCCTCAGGCTGAGCTACGCGACCTGCTGGCGCTAGAGCTGCGAGCTGGTTCACCATCTCGTCGGGGACGCTTTCCATCATCGGGGTGCGCGTCGGACCGGGAGCAACGGCGTTGACCCGAACACCACGAGGGCCGTATTCGGCGGCCCAGGCCTTCGTCAACAGTTCGAGAGCCGCTCGGCTGGCGCCATACATAGCCATGCCGGCCTGTCCAAAGCTCGCGACCATCGTGGAGACGTTGACGATCGAACCCCATCCGCGTTCGGCCATGGTTGGCGCCAGGGACGCGACGAGGAAGAACGGAACCTTGACGTTCAGTGCAAAGGTCTCATCGAACTCTGCTTCGGTGGCTGCGTTGCTTGGTCCGAGCAAGGCGACGCCAGCGTTGTTGATGAGGATGTCGACGTGACCGTCGCCTGCCTCAGTGGCCCACTCGACCAGCTCCCGGGCCGATTCGAGGTCGCCCAACGTAGTGAGCCGGAACGCTGCGCTGCCTCCGCTGCCTTCGATCTCGGCGACCACGTCTTTGGCTCGTTGTTGGTTGCGACCCACTACCAGTACGTGAGCGCCGCGGGCGGCCAAGGCGATGGCCGTAGCCTTGCCGATCCCGCTCGTCGAGCCCGTTACCAGAGCTGTCTTGCCCTTTAGGTCAGTCATGCGATGCGTCGTCCTCTCGCTCCAGAATGGGTGGTGTGACTCACTCTGACCGGTCGGCTCTGGGTTGTCAACCTCAAAATCCTGCTAACATCGGTGCTATGGTCGACCAGACGAGTGACCGGCCGAGGCTCACCCCCAAGGGAGCACGCACCCGGGCACGAATAGTGGAGGAGGCCGCCGCCCTGATCCATGAGCGCGGGGTGGCGGGCACCACCTTGGAAGACGTCAAGGTGGCGGCGGAAGTCAGCGGCTCTCAGATGTACCACTACTTCCCCGACAAGAACGAACTCGTGCAGGCGGTCATCGACTACCAAGCCGACGCCATCGTCAGTCGCCAGCGGCACACGCTCGGCAGCGCGAACGGAGTCGAAGCCTGGCGGAACATGGTGATCACCGCAGCGAAGCGCACCAAAGCAAAGGGGGGCTGCCAACTTGGCTCGCTCGTTGGTCAACTGGCCGAGAGCGACCCCGAGGCCCGAGCCCTGATCGCGGCCGGGTTCGATCAGTGGGCAGCCGCCATCGGCGATGGACTCAGATCCCTACATGCCGACGGGAAGCTCCCGTCCGATATCGACCCGGACGACCTCGCCACTACTCTGCTCGCCACGCTCCAAGGAGGGCTTCTACTCGCCCAGGTGCAACGGAGTACCCGTCCGTTCGAGACTGCGGTCAATACCCTCCTCGCCCTTGCCATCGGCAGATGAGCCCAAGCCGGGTTCGTTCACAGCCATCGCCGAGGTCGACTCACGGCTCTTGGATGGTGCATGTGCATCCGCACGATGCGCTTGCGGACCCGCTGCCGTTCGTGATGCGGGACACCTCGTCGCGCCCAGTGGTTCGCTCAGGTCTGGCTTTCCCTGAGCTCATTCAGCCGACCCTGACTGCTCGTGCCTCTTGGACGTGGACCGGCCTCGTCAAGATGGACGGAATTCGACGACAGCTCCTCGCGTGGGGGAGACGTTCCAAGCGGCATCGTCCAGAGCGCTTGGCGATGTCGTCTGCGGCCAGGCGCGTTATCGGACGAACTCAGTCCAGGCGGCACCGGCGCGGAGGCGAGCGAGGTGCTCGTCGAGCCGTTCCTCCCGCGCCCGGCTGGCGGCGCTCACATAGCCTCGGATGTAGCCGCTGACGGGCACCAAGCCAAGCCCGGCGCCAGCGCCGAACAGGCCAGCCAGGATCGCGCTCGGCGCCTGGCCGCTTGCTCCGATGCCGATCGCTGTCGAGATTGACCCGGCGATCGCGAGCGCGGCGAACCCGCGCAGCGGGCGCGCAGCGGCCAGGGCACTTGCCACGGCGAGGTGATGGCGGCGGCGCACCAGCCAGTCACGGCCACTCCGATCCACAATCCGCACGGTACCGGATCGCCACGAGATCAGCTCACGCCGCCAGGTGTAGCGCGGCTGGGAGATGCTCGTCGGTTCTCGCAGTGCCGCGAGCTCTGGCGATCACCTTGAGAGGGTGGCCGGATCGCCGCTGTGGGACGCTGACGTCCGCTTTCACCGCAAGAGGGGCCTGGCTGCGGCTCCAGCGGGACCCTGCGGCGCAGAGTCGGTTGGAAACATTCTTGGCAGACCTCGGCCGAGGCAGAGGTGGCTCGACGCCCGTTAGCAGCAGGCACTGCGCGGTCAGGACCTGGGCGAACGGGCGACAGGCCGAGGATGGTCCGGCTTGTCGTCCGCCCGGCGGCGCAACTCGATCAGCTCCGCGAGCAGCGGCCTCGATGGAGGCCTCCTCGAGGTCGGAGCGATCGTCATCTCACTCGTCGGCCGACCGCTACGCCGACCTGCTTCATCGTGTGCCGTTCGTGCACTGGGCGAGCGCGCTGTAGTTAGGCGCTATGGTGTTGTCGAGCGGAGCGTCTGCCTCCGTCAGATCGGGCGCTGCTCCGGACCCCGGTGGCTTCCTTGCTCAAGAAGCGAGGTTGCAAGCGACGTGGTCCAAGAACCTGAACAAGAGCCGTCTTACAGCACGTCGATGCTGCCATCGGACGGCGGGTCGGTGCTCGCCCGGGGGACCCTCAGCAGACGAAAGTTGCTTGCGGGCCTCGCCGCTGGGACGGCCGCGGCCTGGGTCGCGCCAAGCGTCGTCGGCATGGCTGCGCGTGCAGCGGCGAGTTCCGACCCCCCGGGTAATGGTGACCCGCCGGCGGACACTGGTGACCCGCAGGAGGGCAACGATCCCCAGACGGAGCAGGGCGGCACGAACAGCACGAACACGGATCCGCCGAACGGTGACGGCGAGGGGACCCATCACGCCGTCCTGGCCGGCTCGGGTGGCGGTCAGAACGGCACGACCGCATCCTTCCGGCTCGAGCGCGTCGTCGTGCTATGCGACGAGCCGAGCGGGAGTCCTCCGGCGGCGATTGCCTTCGCATGGGATGCACTGAAGGGCAAGTGGTTCGCCTCGGCGCCCGATCAGGACGACAAGCAGGTGCTCGGGGTGCGTCGGCTCGGTTCGTGGAAGAAGCTCGAGCCGCTGCTGTGGTGCAGCGGCAACGCGAAGTCGTGCACGGTGCGGCTGCGCCAACATCGCGTCCAGAAGCAGACCGGTGTGACGATCGAGGCCGGGTACATCGTGCGTGACTCGCCGAGCGGTGCTCCGCTCGTCCATCCCCGCTTCGCCGCATCGGTCGCTTCGGACGGCAACTGGGCCCACTTCGACAGCGCCGTCCTGCGGTAAGCGAACCTCGGCAGCAAACGATGCTGCACATACTCCTACTCGGCTGAGCGAGCAATCGATCGATTGCGCCGCTCGAGCCTATATACCTCGTCCCCTTCTCTCCCCTCACCGTGAACTTCACGAACACCAGCACGTGTGGCGGTGGCCTGCTCGAGGTGTACGTCAACGGGTCGCTGCAGGGCACGACGACCCCCTGCGCGCTGCCCAAAGGGGGAAGGGCTCGGTCAGCCTCGGGACTCAGCCGGTTGGCGGGACGCTTGCATTCGCCTTCGTGGGCTGCAGCGGCTGCACCCCGCCGGGCGGAGTGATCACCTCCTGGCAGGGCGAGGTCAGCTTCAGCTGACGTGCTGCGGTCGCTGACCGCGCGATCGCCACCGCCGGGGCCGGTGGCGATCAAAGTACTCCCCGGCGTTTTGCCCCCGCCCCATGCTGCCTGGCTGGCCTGCCCCATCCGCCCCCCTGGCTGGCTGGCCCGGCTGTCCCGTCCCGCCCCGTCTTGGCTGGCTGGCTGGCCGGCTGGCCGGCTGGCCGGCTGGCCGGCTGGGCCTGGGTGTACCGGTTGGGCCTAGCCCTCTCTCCTATCCCTAAAAGTGCTGGTGGGGAAAGAAGGGGAAGCGCACCGGAACCGCCACGCGGAACGGCACCACCAGCGGAAAGGACACCGCGGAGGAGGCCCAGAGCGGCCGGGCGGCGGGGCGGCCCGCCACAAGCGGGAGCGCACAGAGCGCACGGACGCCGCCGGGAGGGGCACAGCGGGAGAGACCTGGCGGACGAGCTCGAGGGCGAAGCTCAGCCCGAGACCGGGGGCGCCTGAGGGGCCGTGTGGGCGCTTGTGGGGCTGAGCGGGGACGTTAGGCGGAGCTGGCGCTACGGGCGGACGTGGGGGAGCTGGGCGTGGCGTGGACGAGAACACAGGCTGCCGGACCTACTCGCAATGTGGCGACCTTCGTCAATGGATAGGGTCGCACGCCGTGTCAGGGCGTCGAGACCGCGCATCGCAAGGTGCGCGTCGGCGGCTGATGACTGCTCGCCGCCGGAAGGAGCAACGATCCCGACGAGGGAGCACGCCGGCCGACCGAGTGCCATATCCGGGGGGACCGCAGCAGGACACGCTGAGTCCGAGCGCGCTCATTCAAGGTCCGAGGAACCGTTCTGATGTGCGCCTGGACCGGGCCGCGACTCGCTTCCGCGGGCAGAGTCCGGCCCTACGGCGCGGAGCCGGGCCGCTCAGCGGACGTCGCGGCGCTGCTACTCGCCGTCGCGCTCACCTGGCTCGGTGACCGTGTCCACGATCAGCACCGAGCAGTTCGCCGAGTGGGCGACGGTGTTGGGAACGCTGCCGAGGATCCGGCGCATGCCACGCATGTTCCGGTTGCCGACTACGACGAGATCAGCTCCGATCTCGTCGGCGATCGCCACGATCGACTGGGACGGGTCGCCCTGGGCGGCATGAAACCACGCCGGGCAACCGACCTCGGTGAGGATGGAGCCGAGGTGGTCGGGCAGCTCTGTCGGCAGATTCGGCAGCAGCGCCTCAGGCGGCATCGGCACCCACGGCCCCGCGGCGGCGAAGGTGCCGAGTTCCGCCGGCACCGCCGTTGCAATGTGCAGGTCGGCGCCGAGCGCGCGGGCGAGCTCGGCGGCGGTCCGCACGGCGCGGGCTGCGGTGGGGGTGGAGTCGGCAGCGACGAGGATGCGTTCGAACACTTCGCGACATCGTGCTACAGCGCGGACCCCCTGGCAAGAGCCGGTGCCGCCCGTCGCGCCGCAACAGGGCAGCACCGCAAATGCTCAGCCGGTGCTGCGGCACCAGCCGGACGTGAAGAGCCCAACAACTAAGGCACGGTCTTCGTATTTCAATGGGAAGGAGTGTCCACGGGCTGAAATAGTCTGCAGATGGCTGACAACGTTGCTCTGGTTCTCGGTGGTGGTGGGGCTGCCGGAAATGCGTGGGAGATCGGCATCATCGCAGGCCTGGCCGAAGCCGGTCTCGATCTGACAGAGACCGCCGATCTGGTGGTCGGCACCTCGGCCGGGGCCACCGCGGCAGTGCAGGTGCGCAGCGGTATACCGCCGGCCGAACTGTTGGCCTCGGTACTGTCCCCGCCGGTTCGACCCGTCGGACAGAACCGGGAGCAGCCACCGTCCCTGCCGATGGCCACGGTGCTCGAGCGGATGAGGGCCATCGGCTCCGCCGCCACCTCGCCAGCCGACCTGCGACGTGCGATGGGCGCGTTCGGGTTGGAGAGCGACGCCATACTCGGACCCGGGGCGGGACAGCGGCGCGCAATCGTCGCCGCCCGGCTGCCTCGCCCTGAATGGCCGGACAGGCCGATGATCGTGGTCGCCGTCAACGCGCACACCGGTGAGTTGGCCGCGTTCGACCGCGACTTTGGCGTCGAGCTGGTGGACGCGGTCACCGCGAGCACTGCGCTGCCCGGTCTGGTCCCCACCGTCAGCATCAACGGCGTGCGCTACATCGACGGTGGCGTGCGCTCCCCCGACAATGCCGACCTCGCCTCAGGCTATGGGAACGTCGTCGTGCTCTCGCCGTTGGGCGGGCGAAGCGGGACAGCACCGGAAGGCCAGTTCGAGGGCCTGCGCAGGCCACCGGAATGGGGCGTGGACCTGGTTAGCCAGGTCGAGGCCCTACGCAAGCAGGGCAGCCACGTCGAGGTGATCACGCCGGACGCCGATTCCCGAGCAGCGATGGGTACGAACCAGATGGATCCGGCGACCCGCATCCCCGCCGCCCGTGCCGGTTTCGCCCAAGGCAAGCAGGAAGCGACCCGCGTGACGTTCCTCTGAAGACTGCACGCCGACGCGCAGCGCTACACGGTGATCTGCGAAGAGCTGGAGAACCTGTTCGCGCTCCGCGCCGGCCACGGGCGAGGCCCGACAAGCTTCCTCGCCCTTCCTCGGGCGTCGTCGAAGGTCCGGAGCAAGCCAGACCGTCGCTAGTCCGCCGCGGACACCCTGCGAATTCCTGCGGACAAACCGCGGACAGCAGGCTGACAACGCCTCCTCCGAAGCCGCTGGCCACCCCATCTGACCTGCGGTTTTGAGGGTGGGCGCTACAGGACTCGAACCTGTGACCTCAGCCGTGTGAAGGCTGCGCTCTAACCAACTGAGCCAAGCGCCCTAGTTTTGTGCCGCTGACCTGCTCTTTTGTCGTTGCCAGCGCGGACTCGCATCCTCGCTCACCGCTCCAACAGCGTATAACCTTACCGGTATGCCTAGCGTCTCGACACCGCAGCCTACCCCACCCACCGCAACCGCTCCCCCGCCGCGCCTGGCGCCACGGGAGGGTCCGCTCGGCCAGCTCATGCGGTCGTTCGACCGCTCGCTCCGGGCGCTCAACCGCTCGCCGCTCACCCGCGACCAGTACCTCATGAGCGTCGGGCAGATGGTCGACTACTTCGCGGCTCACGGGATGCCCGCCGAGCCGTCGAAGGTCACCCGCGAGCACGTCGAGATGTTCCTGGCGGACTTCGCCGAGGGCCACCAGCCGGCCACGGTGCAGACCAGGTACAAGGCGCTGCGGATCTTCTGGACCTTCCTCGCCGAGGAAGGCGAGGTGCGTGAGTCGCCGATGCGGAACATGAAGCCACCCGCTGTGCCCGAGGTGCCCGTGCCGGTCCTCGACCAGGATCAACTCGCGGCGCTGCTCAGAACCGCTGAGGGGATCAAGGACTTCCCCAACCGCCGCGACGCGGCGATCATGCGACTGTTCATCGACTCGGGTATGCGGCGAGGCGAGATGGCCGGGCTCAAGGTCGAGGACGTGGATCTCGACCACGATGTCGTCTACGTCGTCGGGAAGGGCTCGCGGCCCCGCCAGTGCCCGTTCGGTGCCAAGACCGGTCAGGCGATCGAGCGCTATCGGCGTGAGCGGGACAAGCGGCCCGACGCCGCACTCCCCTGGCTCTGGCTCGGGAAGAAGGGGCGCCTCAGCGACTCCGGCATCCTCCAGATGATCCGTCGACGGGGCGAGGAAGCCGGGCTCGGCCAGATCCACCCGCATCAGTTGCGGCACTCCTTCGCTCACGACTGGCTCGCCCAGGGCGGACAAGAGGGCGACCTGATGCGGCTCGCAGGTTGGCGATCCCGCCAGATGTTGCAGCGGTACGCCGCCTCAGCCGCCGATGAACGGGCGCGGAGCGCGCATCGGCGGATGAGCCTCGGCGACCGGCTCTGAGTCAAACAGCACAAGAATACGTCAGCTGTAACGTTCCTTCCCGTTTTGTCGCACCTGTCCATTCCTGTCGCTGCCTGTCGCTGGTGTCACGCCTCGTGCGCTCGCTTTGTTACATGTTGCACCTGGAACGCCAGTAAGGGTGTCTGACCAGGCGCACAGCGCTGTACCGTCCCGGCGACGTCGAAACCGGGAGGTCAGATGGCAACACCTGAGCAGCGCACAATGGCGGCGCGCATCGCAGCACTCAGTAGGTGGGCGGGCGAGCCCGATCGGCCAGCGGCGACCGCGCCAGCCCGCCGGGGCCTGCGACTCCGGTTCGAGCATGAGGTCGACCCCGAGGGCATCCTGAGTCCCGAGGAGCGCGCACGACGCGCCAACCTCGCCATGCGGGCTCACATGGTGCGCATGAGCCTGGCGAGCAGCAGGGTGCGCGCCCGCCGTCGCAGTAGGTGAGCGCCGGCCCCGGCCGCGTCGACCGGGCGCTCCTGCATTGGACGGGCAGTCACTTCACCCCCACTGGCAGACCGCGCTGGGGATCGCTCGTCGAGATCATCCGCGACGAGTACGGCTGCAAGGAGCCGACCCCGAAGCAGGTGGAGTCGTTCCGGCGCTCGGCGAAGCGCCTCGACAAAGCTGAACGACTCCACATCAACTACGCCTCGGCCGATCGGCGAAGCGACCTCCGTCCGGGAACGCTGATCGTCTGCGCGACGCTAACCCCCACACTTACGCAACGCCCTGAGCAGCACTTTCGTCCAATCCGTACGGATACAGTGACAGGGGTTGTCGATCGCGAGCTGACGAGGCGCGCTACGTCCGACCAGCTCGACGAGGCGGACGCCTGGCTCGTGTCCCGCAAGGCGAACGGCCGCGCAGCGGTGCCCGCTGCGTTCCGGCTGCGCCGCTACACATCGGATCGCCACTACCCGCCCGGCGAGTACGACCGCAAGAAGGCCGAGGGCGAGACGATCAGAGTGGCCTACGACCGCCTGACGGCGCCAGGGCTCACCGTGTGGGCCGTCGGGTGGCGCCCCGACATCGAGGTCGTCGAGGGCATCTGCGGTGACTGCGGGAAGGCTCGAGAGGTCCGACCGGACCTGATGATCTGCGCCCGCTGCTACGCCGACAAGGTCAACACCTGGCCGATGGAGCGCCAGCTCAAATCGCGCATGAGGGTGCCGAGAGACGCCGTCGACGACCGGACGGACTGGCCCATCGGCAGTCTGAGCGGGCTGCGCAAGGAGCTCGGCGGACTACGTACCGAGTCGTACTTGGTGCTCAGCGGACCGAAGGCGCGATCGCTGGCCTCTGAGCCCGTGCTGTGGCGCGGCCGACCGTTCGGACAGCACAGCGCCACCGACGGCGTGTGGATCTACCGCCGAGGCACCAGCGGCGACCTGGAGCGGCAATGCAACGACGAGACAGAGGACACGCCATGAGCGACTTCGAGCAGGACCTTCTCGCCTTCGCGGTGCTCAGCAGTACGGCGGCGCGCTGCGCCGCCGAAGCGAGCATGGCCGCGGACGCCTACCGGCGCGCCGAGCCCGACGGGCACGGTGGCTGGCTGCTGCCGTCTGAAGCGCGCCGGCACATCGAACGGGCTCTCGGGACGGCGGTCGTGATCGCCGACCTCGCCGGCGAGCTGAGCGCCTGATGGCGCTGTTCGTCAAGCTCGACGTCAACATCTTCTGCGACGACCGGATGATCGAGATGTCGCCGCTCGCCCAGCTTCTCTACATCCGCTGTCTCTGCCTCGCCAAGCGCTTGGAGACCGACGGCTACCTCAGGTGGGGCCAGATCAACCGAGAGGCGTTCGACCTCACGAACGAGACGGACACCCTGGCGGACCTCGTAACTGAGCTAGTCGACTGCGGGCTCTGGTACCAGGACGACGAGACCGAGCTGTACTCGATCGCCGGTTGGTTGAAGCACAACAAGTCGAACGAGTGGATCGAGAAGTACCGCGCCGAGCAGGCCGAAAGCGGTAGGCGCGGAGGTCGCGCATCGGGTGCGAGACGACGCGCGAAGTGGTCTAAGGCTCAGCCTTGAGGTGGTCGAAGGCTAGCCAAAGTGACAGCGAAGCCAGAGTAGAGACAGAGTCAGAGTCATAGTCATAGCCAGACACGAAGCCGAGAACGTGCTGAAAAGCGCACGTTCTCGACTTCTGGGCCGCTCGCTTCGCTTCGCTGCAAACGATCAGAACGGCATGTGTGATGGCTGTTGCATGCCTTGCTCGCCCCAAGGCCGGAAAGAGAAAACATGCCAACCTACGACCGCGGCCAGAGCATCAAGGCGCAGCGAGCAAGCGAGCAGGCGCTCATCAATGGCGCCGACAGCCTCATGGACCGAGTGATGCGGCTCCATGCCTCGATCGCACGAGCCCGGCAACGACACGACACCGACTGGGTCGGCGATCTGACGGACATGGTCACGCGACGCGAGCTGCTGCTCACCGCTGAGGAGCGCGACAGGATCTGGCTCCAGGCCAAGCGCGGCGAGATCGTTGGCAAGTTCACCTTCGCTGCTGTCAAGCGGGACGACGAGCAAGAGCCCGCGAAGAGTGACTACGTGTCGCAGGCGTTCAGTCGATGAGCGCTCGAAGGAATACGGGGTCGCACGCTGCGACCCCGCTACCAGAATCGCACGATGCGAGAGTGAAGCCGAGCGACGAGGCAATCGCAGCCAACAGGATGAGCACCGCGCTGCGAACGCCTGATCGTCTTTGCAAGATTGCAAGGATGCTTGACGAGCTGCCCGACGAGGAACGAGCTGTCGTCGTCAAAGCGCTAAACGATCCGACCGATAGATACCCGTCGCAGCGGATAGCACTAGCGCTTAGCAAACGACTCCGTCGAGTGTCGTCGCAAACGGTAATCGCTCATCGTGAGCAACGCTGCTGCTGTTATTGATTGGGTAGCGCTGGCGCTAGCAGGCTATCGGCTAGGCAACAGCGATAGACAGCTAGTGGCAAGCGCCTGCCACTACCAACCGGGGTAGGTCGAACTCCGGAGCGCGCAAACGGAGACCTCGGCCACATGCCCCCGATCTCTCCCTGAGCAAAACTTTGCGCATCGACGACCACCCCCCTCATCGGGAAGGGTGCCCAACCGAAAGGAAGGCCATGACCGCCAAAGAAGAGCTGCACTGGAAGCGCCTGCGTGAGCAAGCGAAGCAGATCCTCGAGCGCAACAACCCGACCGCCGCCAAGAACCCGCACGCCGTCGAGCAGCTGGCCAAGGACCTAGACAAGCAGGAGCGCAAGAAGGGGTAACCATGCCGAAACATCCTGGTCGCGGGGGCGCTGCCTGGCGCGCCGCGCGCGCCCGAGCCCTGGCCGGCGCCACGCATTGCTACCTGTGCGGCGGGGCGCTCGACTTCAACGCGCCGCCACGGAGCCCGAACAGCCCGTCCGTCGATCACGTCGTGCCGCTGAAGAGCATCCGCGGCCTGCCGATGTCCGAGCAGCGCCGGATCGCGCTCGACCCGCGCTTGCTCCGGCCCTGCCACCTCAAGTGCAACAGCAGTCGAGGCGCCGGCCGCAAGCCGAAGAACCCGCCACCACCCCGGAGGCAGTCACGGAAATGGTAGCTACCAGCGACTTTCCAAAATCCCCCTCCGTCGCCTCTGCGATTGAGAGCCTGCTCGCCGACCTCGATCTCGACGCCGCCGGCCACGTCCGCGCCGCGGCAGCGGTCGCACTCGCGAGGAAGCTGGACGAGGCCGCGACGGAAACGGGCGCCCGCGGCGCGCAGGGGCTCGCGCAGCTGTCGCGGGAGTTGCGGGCCACCCTCGCCGAGCTAACGGCAGGGAAGCCCGGCAGCGACCTGCTGAGCGATCTGTTTGGCGGCGACGATGACTGAGGCCGGACCCCGTTGGGCGACAGCGCGCACGCCGAGCCGTGACACCCTCGGCGGGCAGGCAGCCAAGATCGCCGCGCAGCTCGGGACGCCGCTGCTCGACTGGCAGCGCCAGGTGCTCGACGTCGTGCTGGAGCTCGACCCCGACACCGGCCAGTTCGCCTACCGGGACTGGATCGTCACCGTGCCCCGTCAGCAGGGCAAAACGACCATGCTGCTCGTCTACATCCTGCTCAGGTGCCTGCGCAGCCGCTCGCGGATCGCCTACACCGCGCAGACCGGCGCCGATGCGCGGGCAAAGTTTGAGCGCGACTGGTTGCCGGCGCTCAAGGAATCCCCGTTCGCCAGATACGTCACCGCCAAGATGGCCAACGGCCGGGAAGCGCTGTCGTTCACGAACGGCTCGCTGGCAACCCTCATCGCAACGACGCGCAAGAGCGGACACGGAGCGAGCATCGACGCCGGAATCTTGGACGAGGCGTTCGGGCATAGCGACTCGCGCATCGAGCAGGCGTTACGACCCGCCATGCTGACCCGCCCGTCGGCACAGTTCGTCATCACCTCGACGGCAGGGACACCGAGCGAGTCGCCCTACTTGTGGGAGAAGGTGCAGGCGGGCAGGCAGGCCGTCGAGGCGGGCCTGGCGCACTCGCTGGCTTACTTCGAGTACAGCGCAGCGGACGACGCCGATCCTGCCGACCCCGAGACGTGGGCGAGCTGCATGCCGGCGCTCGGGCGCACGATCCAAGCGGGCGCTGTAGCGGCCGATCAACAAATCATGGATGCCTCGGAGTTCGCCCGAGCGAACCTCAACCGCTGGGTCACCAGCATGGTAGCGCCGGTTATCAGCCTGGAGACTTGGAACGCCCTCGCCGATCCCCGCAGCGAGCAGGTGGGGCCGCTCGTGTTCGGGTTCGACCTCTCGCCGGGCCGCACCAGCGCGGCGATCTCCGTTGCGGGCAAAACCGGCGCCGACAAGCTCCACATCGAGACTATTGACCACCGCGAGGGAACCGACTGGGTGGTCGCCCGCCTCGCCGAGCTGTCCGAGCGGTACAGCCCGTGGTGCCTCGTCTGCGATGGTGCAGGACCGGCTGCGAGCCTCATCCCCGACCTAGCGGCCAAGGGCGTGAACGTGGTCGTCACGGGAGCCCGCGACATGGCGAACGCCTGCGGCATCTTGTTCGATGCCGCTGCCAACGACGAGCTGCGGCACCTGGGCACCCCGGAGTTGTCGGCAGCACTGACCGGCGCCGTCAAGCGCCCGCTCGGCGACGCGTGGGCATGGTCGCGGAAGAACAGCGCCGTGGACATCTCCCCACTGGTGGCCGCCACCGTGGCGCTTTGGGCGTTCAAGACGCAGGAACCAGAGAGGCCCCCGCGCGCCAGGTTCATCAACCTCGCCGAGGTGTACCGCAAGATGCAGGCCGAAGAGGCCGCGAAGGGAGTGCAGTGATGGCATTCGGACGTACCCCCGAACCCGCGAAGGACAAGCCGAAGGCTCGGTTCATCGACCTTCGCAAGGTCAACCTTGCCGAGTTCGAGCGCGTCAAGCGGCACAAGAAGCTGCTCGAAGCGCAGATTCAAGACGCCGTGAACCGCGAGCACGAGCTGAAGAAGGCAGGGCTCACCGAGGAGGCCGCCGTCGAGCACCGCCGGGCCAACGAGCTGTGGCACGAACTGCGCCGCGTCGCCGACCAGCAACGGGGCGGTGCCTGGTGACTCGCGATGACCTACTCGCCACGCTCGCCTACCTGCACCGCGTGGTCCTCGAGTGGCCAGTCGCAACGCCCGGTCGTATGCACATCGCTGGCGAGATCATTGCGCTGCGCTTCGCCGTCGAGCTGAACACACCTGAGCCCGTGGTAGAAGCCAGGGGCTACGAACGACGAAAGGACGCAGCATGATCGACGCCCCAACGGCCCGCACGATCGTCGCCACGGCATCGAGCATCCCCGACGGCGAGCGTGAGATCGTCGCGGAACTGCTGCACGACGTGGCCCGAGAGCTACCCGACAGCGCGGTCAAGTCCTTCTACTCGCTCACCGCTCTCATCCTTGACTGCGTGAACCACTACGGCCCGAACGGCGGGCTCAACCGCCTCGTCCGGGCATTGAACAACGCCGAAGACCACGCGCTCGCTCAGGGGTTGTAGCGCTTGGCTGAAGTCGACGACTACCTCGCATTCGCACTTTCGCACCTGGAGCACCACCCCGCGCCCGAGCTGACCGCGTCGCTACATGACTTCCAGCTTTGGTGCGCCTGCTACAAGCTCGTTTTGGCCGTCGCCCGCGAGTGTCCCGAGCTGCTGAGCGGCAACGCGCCGCTAGGCATCCGCTTCCCCTAGTACCACCTCCCGAGCCGGCGCCGTCGGTTCGTTCTCCCTGGCGCCGACCGGCGTTCGACCAGAAAGAAGCAAGCAATGCCTTCCCCTTATGTCGCGCTCGAAGAGCGCGCCCGCACCGCCCGTGACCGCTGCGTAAACGAGGTCGACCAGCTGCTGACCGCGAAGGAAAAGCGCGGCACCGACCTGACGCCCGAGGAGGTCGCCAAGCTCGATCAACTCAACGAGGAGATCAGGACGCTCGAAGGTGATCGCCAGATGTACGCCGACCTGCTCGAAGGCCGCAACGCCCGCGTCAGCGTGCGACGGGAGCCGAGGACGTACGGTCCCGACTCCAGGGAGAGCTTCTTCCGGGATGTCCTGGCCGCTGCCTTCAACGACAGCCGTGGGCAGAGAGCGCAGGAGCGGCTGAACAACCACGCACGCGAGCAGCGGGTCGAGGACGCCGCGCACGACCGGCGCGCGCACACCGAGATGTCGCGCCTCGGGGGCTCGTTCGAGGTGTACTCGCACAACGTCGAGACCCGTACCGAGCCGAACATCACGGACGGCTCTGGGGGTTATTTCTCGCCTCCGGCCTGGCTGGAATCGCCCGACATCGTCGGTCTGACAGCCAGGCCGGCCCGAGTGTTGGCGGCGCTCAGCACGAACCTGCCGCTGCCGCAGGGCGTTCAGTCGCTCTCGGTGCCGCGCATGAGCGTCGGTACCGCGAGCGGTGTTCAGTACCCGACGGCCGCCAACGTCGGCCAGGACTTCACCGATGCAGCCTGCGTGTCACAGGTCGTGATGTTCAGCGGCATGAGCGACCTCTCGCTCCAGGCGTCCGAGCAGTCGCCTGGCAACTCACTCGACATCGCGGTCTGGCGAGACCTGTCAAACGCCATAGATCAGGCAATCGAGGTGCAAATCATCAACGGCAACGGTGCGCTGGGACTCGCCGGTCAGCTGCCGGGCCTGCTCTCGAACGCCGTCAACGCGACGACCGTGACGTTTACCGCCTCTGCCTCATCGACCACCGGTGCCTTGGCATACTCCACTGTCTCGCAGCTTCCGGGCGCGTACGCGAACGTGCGCAAGCTGCCGCCGGAATGCTTCGTCGTAAGGACGGGATTCTGGTCCTTCGTCGGCGCCGGACTCGACTCCTCGAACCGCCCGCTCGACACGCCGAGTGATCTCCCCGGCGAAGGTCCGAACGGAGCGGCGCCCATTGGGACCTGGCTGCACTTCCCCGTGATCCTCAGTGAGGCGATCGCCACGAACTACGGCACCGCGGCGAACCAGCAGGTTGCCATCTGCGCGAGGCCGAGCGACTGGTTCCTCTGGTCGGGTCCGTTGCGCGTCACCGCCGACAGGGCGGTACTGAGCGGCACGATGGGCATGCGCTTGATTGCTAGAAGGTACGCCGCCTTCATCCCCCACAGGCTCGGCAGTGCCTCCGCCGCGATCCTCAACGGAACGGGCATGATCCCGCAGACGAATTACTGAGCGATGCTCACCAACGAGGAACGCACGGTCGCCCGCGAACGTGCGCTTTGCGAGCTGGCCGGCGCGCTGCGAGCCGCCGGCCTGCTCGCCGGAAACTCCGACGACCTGCGCGCCATCGCCTGGCGCATTCGGCAGGTCGACCTCGGCCGCTGGGCTGATCCTGCGCGGTCGTTCTCCATGACGCCCGGCTACGTGCCGTCGCCGACACCGATACTCCCCGAGCCGCCGACCGCGCCCCGTCGCCGCTGGTGGCAGCGAACCCTGAAAGGACGCCGATGACTGGGCTCACAACATTCGAGCGCCAACACCAAACCGAGCGCGCCATCATCGAGCTGGCCGACGCGCTCCAGACCGCCGGCCTGCTCCCCGAACAGCACCCTGGGATCAACGTCGTGGCCGCCTTTGTCAAGGCAGTCGAGACCGGACGCCTACGCGACCCGAGCGCGCCGCCCGACCCGACCCCCACGTCGAAGTACCGTGCCCCCGGCCCGCCGAGTGGCTACGGGCCGGACGTGAACATCCGCTGGGAGGATGACTTCGGCGCACTGACGAACTCGAGCCTGGACGGTGCGCGATGAGTCGGCTTACTGGCTTGGCCAGTCGTACGGAGCGCTCGTATCCCGTCGGATCGTTTGACGAAACGATCGCCCGTGGCGCGTTCGCGGGCGTTGAGAACGCCGATGTCGTGCTCTTGGCCGAGCACACCGGCCTGCCGCTCGCTGCCTCCCGGAACGGCAGCCTACGGCTGACAGAAACCGACGAAGGGCTGAGCGTCGACGCGGATCTCCTCGACGACGATCCGCTCTGTCAGGCCGTCACGAACCGCATAAAGAGCGGCATCTACCGTTATATGAGCTTCGCCTTTCAGGCGAAACGGCAGCAGTGGAGCGATGACCATACGAAGCGCCGCATCCTCGAAGCCTCGCTGGAGTCAGGCGACGTCAGCGTGGTTTCGCATCCTGCGAGCAAGGCGACGACGGTCTCGGCCCGCTCGGGTCTGACGCTCGAACAGCGCCGCGCTGAGGCCCAAGCGATCGGGTCGAAGGTCGTCTCCTACGTCGAAGGTATCTACCTGGCCGAGAGCCACCTCAGTGTTCCTGGCGAAGAGCGCAAGAAGTGGAGTGGCAAGGCGCGAAAGAAGGCGGCAGCGGAAGGCGTCGCGATGCCCGATGAGAGCTACCCAATCGCTGACCACGCAGACCTCGTGAACGCATTGAGGGACTGGAACCGTACGGGCCAGGCCGCCGACGTGTTGGTCCACATTCGCCAGCGAGCTGGCGCTCTTGGACTTTCGTCCGTTGTCGAAAACTGGGTGAAGAGTGCCAGGCGCTCGACCGTCGAGGTCTACGACTGGCGCGAGAACGCCGAGCGTGAGCGCAGAAACCGGGAAATGGAGCAGCTGACGCTCCGCGGGATGTCGATCGACGACAAGGCCGCTATCGGCGCCGCTCAGGCGACCGCCGACGCATCTACGAAGCCCAAGCGCCTTTGCGTACTCTGTCGCGGTACCGGGAAGGCGGGCAAGGCCGGCAAGCGGACGATGTGCAGGAATTGCAAGGGCACTGGCCTGACGCCCGATCGCCAGGCCGAAGCGGCCGCGGCGAGCGGCGGGACCGCCGGCAGCGGCTCGGCGGGCGGCGCCTCCGAGACTGTCCCGAATGCGATGTCCGTGCCGCACAGTCGCAGCGCCCGGTCGAGGTACTAGCCATGGTGTACCTGCCAAAGGAGTTCCGCTACGTGACTCTGCACGAGGCCGCCCACGCCGTGATCGGCTACCTGACCCGTCGCGGGGTCAAACGCGTCGTGATCGTGCCGACCTGGCCCTACCATGGTTCGTGCGAGTACCGAGGCTGGAACCCCGGCGCCGACAACCTGACGCGCTGGCGACGAGAGCAGTACGCCCTGTGTCTATTGGCCGGCGAGCAGGCAGCCGTCTACGCCGGTTGCAAGCCGAAACGGGCGCATAAGGACTCCAAGAGCGACCGCCAGAAGGCCATCTGGCAGGCGACGCTGATTTGCGATGGTGACGTCGCCGAGGCCGATGCACTGTACAAGTGGCTCGAAATGCGGGCACACCGGTTGGTTGTCAAGCACTGGCCGGTGATCAAAGCGCTCGCCGATGCGCTCGTGGACAAACACGAGATGACCGGCAAGGAAGTGCACGCCGTGATTCGCAAGGCGCTCGCACAACCCGCAGAGGAGGCAGCATGGCAGGCCGCGTAGCCATCGACGCCGACGGCACGCTCCTCGCGGTGCCGGGACTCTGGCGGATCCTCGTCGACGCCTGGCGGAAGTCAGGCGTTGAGGTCTGGTGCCTCAGCCGCAACCCCGACGCCGCTGGATTGTTGGCGGCGGCGCACATCGAGGTCGATCACGTCGCCGTCGTCAACGTCGACAAGACCGAGGCCGGCGAGGCAAAGGCCCGGTTCCTCGCCGCCAATCACTGCGACGCCTTAATTGACAACTCACCCTTCGCGCCGGAAGTGACCAACGTGTGTAGCTTCCTGCGCTTTCATCCTGGCCCCACGGGCTGGGCAAGGTTGCGCAGCTCCGCGCTGTGGTGTGGGGGCGCGTTGAGCAGCGTGAAGGCGGCCGGGCCGGTGGGTTCCTTTCCCCACCGGCCCCGTCGCCAGGGTCTCGTAATCCGAACCGAAGGGAAGTCAATGCCTCTAGTCCCCCAGCCCGCTGGTGACGCCAACGGACTACCCCATTTTTGGTCGGCGTTCATTCAGAACGCAGCCGCGACGACTCGGCAAGCTCAGCAGCTCGTGCAGGGCGCGCAGCAGACGAATGTCACCGACGGCTGGGGCAACGTGACCGCCATCTCTGGGCGCATCGCGGAGGTGGTGACCATCGGCGCCGGCCACAACCAACCGGGCGTGCTCGTTGCCACGCCCTACGCGGCGAGCAGCGGCACGACCGGGCTGCTTGTTCAGGTCGGCAGTACCGTGACGACGCTCATCAGCACGACGGCTGGATCGATCTCGACGACAGTGTCGAGCGCCACGGGCCTGGCGTCGGGAATGGCCATCGGCGCGGCGGACGTGTCCGACCCCGAATCTGGCATGGCCGAGCCGTGCATCACGCCGGGCACGACGATCGCAAGCATCACGGGTACGTCGGTCGTCCTGTCGCAAGCTGCGGTCGAGACGGGCAAGGGCGTCTACTGCGCCGCCTGTAGCTGGAGTCAGGTCACATGACCGCGAAAACGGCCCGCCCGAAGCCGAGCGGGCCGTCGCGGGCTACTTGAGCAGTGACCGGAGCAATCGACCGGTCAGGCGCATCGAACGGCTGTAAGTCTTCCGGCTAACCGTGCGCTTGGCGACGGCACCGGGACCGCGGCTGACCGCTCGCACGTTGTTCGCGGTGCGAGCCGCCTTGTAGAGGGTTCTGACGAGGCTACGGGACATCTGCACAGGCTACGTCGTCGCGCCCGGCGGCGCTCACCTGGACGCCCCGCCCGAGCGCCGCGCTAGCGAGCCGTGCACACACGTTGAGCGCCTTGGACAGCTCGGCCGCGCTCAGGTCCTCGTCGAGGAGTTCGAACGTCACACAGATGACGCCGAGCGCCGACTGCAAGGCGAGGGTGCGGCGGCCGAGCAGCTCGATCGCTGCTCCGGCCGAGTCGAGCGTCGCTGGTCGACTGTCGCCGCTGGCGAGGTCGGGCAGCTCGTCGTCGGTGTAGCTGGTCCCTACGATGGTCACTGTCGGTTACCTCCGGTCTAGTCGGATGGTGCTGGCAGGGCCGGCGGTGCGCTATCACCGCCGGTCCACCCGGATCGTACGTCGCCTCGCGGTCGAATGCAACAAGCGCAGTGCAGTGAATCAGGTGCGTTGACGTGCTCTTATGCGTAGCACCGTGTCAAGTCTGCGACGAATCGCTCGGCGTTCTAGGATGTGGCGGATGACTGCATTCAGGGCGTTCGTACTCGTGCTGCTCAGCATCGCCCTGGCTGTAGCGGTCACCGCAACAGTCCTGCATAGGAACTCAACGGTTCACGTTGTAGTCACGTGGCCAACAACAACCGTGGCGTCACGGGCATCTGCTACTCACGCCTGTCGGGTCAAAAACCATCTGGCCCGCATGGTCAACCCGACCGCGCCTACCCTCCCCTGTCTGTTCGGGTAGCTCATCGCCCGGAGGGAGGCGGCTCGGAGCGCCAGCTGCTCGGCGAGGCGAAGTAGGGGGCGGGTTACTACGCGCCGCATGAGCGACATCTCACGACTCGATGACAGTCCTCTTGGACAGAGAACATATGTTCGATAGGGAACATATGTTCGTCAGATCGAACGGGCGTTCGACGTAGCGAGCCTCGCACCACCGGATTACGCTACTGTGATTCGAAAGCGTGTCTAAGTCTGAGGCGACCACTGTGAGTTTGCCGCCCAACGTAGTGCTAACAGCGATTGCTGAGAGTGAACTCGCCGCCCTGAAAGTGGGCGGCCCTGAACTCGTCGCGTGTTTTGTACGGGTAGCAAATGGCACGAACAAATCCCGCGAGGTGGACCCATTCCCTGTCGGCAAGAAGAAGCTTTACGAAGTGAAACAGACGGTGAACAAGGGAGAGTTTCGCCTCCTCTTCGCTAAAGTGAGGCCAAAACCTCCTCTTCCGTCATCCAGTCCGGCCTTATCATCGCAGAATCCCGGATCGAAGTCCGCGAACAGCCTCCTGCCAATGCCTGACGCGCGACCCATCAGGCTTGTTGGCCTCTTGGCGTACGCCAAGAAGAGCAACAGGGCGCCATCAAAGGTGGGTAAGACCGCCGTTAGTCGCGTCCAGACCTGGCTCACTGTCGAGACTGGGTATGAGCTGGACTGATCGAGCGCTTGACGTATCGGTCAGAACCGATAAACTCGATCCGAAGCAGCACAGGAGGCCAGCCCAAGATGTCTATCGTGCGTCGCCCCGGTCGTGGGCGGGTTCGGTCGCGCTCCGAATCGGATGTTTCGTTGGCCGCGTCCTCTGACGGGTCCGCTCTCTTCTCAGACCCCGCGTTCGCGGGTCACCTTGCGGACGCGGAGGTTCGGTCTGCGCTGCTGGACGCGTTGATCGCGGCGCGAGGGCGTCGAAAGCTCACGCAGGAAGCGGTCGCGAAAGAGATGTGTACTACCCAGTCTGCGATCTCAGAACTGGAGGGCGGTGCTACTGACCCGCGTTTGTCAACGCTCCAACGATACACGCGAGCCGTGGGAGAGGCTATCTATGTCTCGCTCGATCCCTACAACGTCGAGTTCGAGTTTTCAGCCGAGACTTATGAGGTCATCAGCAGCTATTCCAGCACAGTTCTCCCCAATGCCGATTGGAAGACGTTGGGCGAGGTCAAGGTAACGTTTGAGGCTCGGACTCCTGAAACGGCAGAGAGTCGCATTGCGTCATGACAGACGCTACAGACACCCACGCATCTCGCGGCGCGACGCGTGTGGGTGCTCTCGCCAATCTGGTTTCCGTCGTTTTACGCAATATGTCGTGGAGTCTGCTTGACGAACCTGTTGAGGCAGGGCTACCTGTCGCAGTCAATGCACCGTTTCGCGCGGAGGCAAGCATCGGCGAGGGGCTAGTTGGCTACCGGATCCACACTACGGTGACCGGGACTTTGCCGGATGGTCGAGAGCTGTTTCAGCTTGGCGCGACTTATGAACTCATCTTTGCGGTGCCGCAGGATTCCGACGTTTCGGTCGACGAAGTGACGGATTTCGGTAACAATGCTGCGCTGTTCATGGCGTTTCCCTATTTCAGAGAACTTCTTAGCTCCACGTCCTCACACGCTGGCCTAGCTAACATTCTTCTGCAACCTCTGAGGCTCCCTTATGTGCCGATTGTGAGTCCGCAGGATCCGCCGGATTCCGGCGAGTAGTGCTAGCTACTCGGCCGGACCGAACCTCTGTGCGACGAACACCCGTTCGGCTACGATAGTCGCGAGCCGCCGTCAAGTTGGCGGCGCGACTAAAGGAGCACACTCGTGGCGAAGTGGAAGGTGATCCACCGGAACGTGGTGACCGAGGGCGATGCGGAGTCGTTCGAGATCGTAGAAGCTGAACGCTATAACCCCGAGGGCGATTGGTTCCACTTCATGAGCGGCGCAGGAACGGCGCGTGTCTCGGTCATGCGGATTCGACAGGACGACGTCGAGCGCATTGAGCGGGTCCCGGAGGGCTGATGCCCCGCAAGCGCGAGGTGGACCCAAGGGTGGCCGAGATAGCCGAGTGGATGGTCGAGCGCGTGAACGCGCAGCCGTGGCTCGATCAGGGGGGGCTACGGCTCACACGATCTGGCAGCAGTTCGGCGAGGAGTTCACGTACCAGAACCAGAACGGCAACCTTGCCATCGACCGTCGAGTGCTGAAAGTCTTTCGTGAGCTAACCGGCGACTCGGTCATCTGGGATCGCTGGGCGTTCGCCTGGCGCCTTCGGCAGCCGACGGACGCACCGAGTCGGAAGCAGGCATAACCGCCTGACCAGGGCGTTTACAACAGCGCATAACTTCGCGGGAATCGCTCAAAAATGACCTGCGAAAACCCTGGTCGGCATAAGCCCTGGTCAGCGAGCCGTGTGAAGGCTGCGCTCTAACCAACTGAGCCAAGCGCCCGCTGTCGTACTCGTGCCGGCACCGTCGACCGGCCCACTCGTCCGACCCTGCGGACGGGCACGCTCGACCGCCTGCTCCGACGCCCACGACCTTACCTCCCACCGGCTACGCCCGTGGCCGGACGCCACCTCACGCCGAGACGTGCGGTCTCACGAGGTCGGCTCCGAGGTCCGGCCCCGACGAGCTGCGGATCGCCGAGCAGCCGCTCACCCGAGTTGCGGGCAGCTACCGTGCACCGGTGCCCTACGAGGTGCGGCCGATCACCGCCGATGAGGTCGAGCCGTTCCGCGCCTGCATCGACTCCGCCTTCTTCCGAGTGAGCGCCCGACCGCTCGGTGAGGTCTTCGCCCGCCTCGCCGACCTGACCCGCACCTGGGCGGCCTTCGACGCCGACCGCGTCGTGGGCACGCTGGCGTCCTTCGCCACCGAGCTCACCGTGCCGGGCCCCGCCACCCTCGCTGCGTCGGCAGTCACCGCCGTCACCGTGACGCCGCCGCACCGCCGGCGCGGCCTGCTCACGGCGATGATCACGGCCGATCTCCCGCGGCGGCCGAGCGCGGCGAGCCCGTCAGCGTCCTCGTCGCCGCCGAGTGGCCGATCTACGGCCGCTTCGGCTACGGGCCGGCGGTGGACGCCGCCGACTACGAGGTCGACGCGACGCGGGCCAGCTTCACGCAGCCGGCGCAGGGGGAGGTCACCCTCGTCGACGACGCAACGCTGCTCACGGTCGGTCCCCCGCTCTACGACGCCGTCCGGGCGAACCTGCCGGGGGCGGTCGGGCGCGACGAGTACTGGTGGGTGCGCCACGTCGGCCCCCTCGCCGAGCAGGAGCCGGGCCTCCCGCCGCCGTTCAACGCGCTCTACCGGGGGGAGAGCGGCGAGGTCGAGGGCCTGTTGCGCTACCGGGTCGAGGCGGAGTGGCGGGCGATGCGCCCCGGCTATCGCATGCAGGTCGAGGACCTGCTCACGGCGACCCCGGCGGCCCACCTGGGGCTGTGGCGGTATGCCTGCGAGGCCGACCTCGTCACCCTGGTGCGCGCCAATCGCCGGCCGGTCGACGAGGCGTTGCCGTACCTGCTCGGCGACGGCCGGGCCGCCCATCGCCTCGAGCGCTATGACTTCATCTGGGCACGCCTGCTCGACGTGCCGGCAGCGCTGTCGGCTCGCCGTTACGGCACGTCGGGAAGCCTGGTCCTCTCGCTCACCGACCCGCTCGCCATCGCCGGCGGCACGTACCGCCTCGACACCGACCAAGACGGCGCCCGCTGCACCGTCTCCGACGCGTCGCCCCAGCTCAGCATGGGCATCGACACGCTCGTGGCGCTCTACCTGGGCGGCCCGAGCGTGCGGCGCCTCGCCGATGCCGGGCGCATCGAGGAGCACGCCGCCGGCAGCCTCGAGCGGGCCGCGGCGCTGTTCCAGACCACGACACAGCCCTGGTGCCCGACGTTCTTCTGAGCGGCCCGTACTCGGGCGCCGCCCCGGGGTGCAGGCCCGGCCGCCACTAACGTGGTGCACATGAAGCGTCATCGCACCGTCGCCGAATCTGACGGCGACATCGACGGCGCCGGCGACGACCTCGACGGCGGCGTGGCGGTCGCCGACACGGCCGTCGACGAGGACGAGCAGCTCGACGAGGACGAGGTGCTCGAGGACGAGCAGCTCTACGACGACGAGCCGCTCGACGACGAGCCGCTCGACCAGGACGAGCCCCTCGATGACGAGCCGCTCGACCAGGACGAACCGCTCGACGACGACAACGCCCAGGGGCGCCCCGGGCGCTTCGCCGGGCGCAACGCCGGCGAGATCCTGCGCGAGCTGTGGACCCCGAAGCCCCGCGACCGCGCCGCCCGGCCCGCCCCGACCAAGGAGGTCGTCAACGGGCTGAGCCGCCAGGAGCGGAACTTCGGCTTCGCCGCCGCCGTCCTCGACGTCGCGATCTCGATCGAGATGTACGTGGCGATCCGCCACCTGAAGGGCGACACCACCCACGATGTGGCGCTGCGCCACCAGGCGAGCACGGTGCTGATCGCCGGCCTCGTGGGCGCCGTCCTGCTCGCCGCCGGGGCATGGTTCGGCCGCCGGGCCCTGCTCGGATTCGCCGCGCTGATCGTCGGGCTCGAGCTCACCACCTTCGGCGACATCTTCGGGATCGTCTTCATCTTCTTCGGTGGATGGCTGATCGTCCGCCACATGCGAAAGCAGCGCCAGGACCGAGAAGCCGGGATCGCGCCGGCCCGCGCAGCCGGGTCCGGGTGGCGGCGAGGGGCCTCGGAGCCGGCGACCGCGCCGGCGCGCAAGCCTCCGCCCCCGTCCAAGCGCTACACGCCACCCAAGAGCGCCAGGACCGCGAGCAGCGCGAAGAGCCCGAAGAGCGCCGGTAGCGGTGGCACGCGCCGGCGCTAGCCCGGCGCGTGCCGGTCGGGCCCGGGCGGCATCGCAGTCGAAGGAGCTCACTCCGGCCGGCGCCCCGCGCGCGACGGGCCTGCTCGCCGACCGCCTCGACGGCTCCCGCATCGCCATCACCGGGGCGACGGGCTTCCTCGGGACCGCGCTCGCCGAGCGGCTGCTGCGTTGCGTGCCGGGCTGTCGGATCGTGCTGCTCGTGCGCCCCAACCGCCGACTGAGCGCCATCGAGCGCACCCGGCGCGAGGTGCTGCGCAACGACTGCTTCGACCGCCTCCGCTCCGAGCTCGGCGACGCCTTCGCCGCCGAGATGGAGCGCCGGGTGACGACGATCGCCGGCGACGTCGGGACCGACGGGCTCGGGCTCGACCAAGAAGGCCGGGCGGTGCTCGCCTCCTGCGACATCGTCGTCCACTCGGCGGCGACGGTCAGCTTCGACGCACCCCTCGACGGCGCGGTCGAGGTCAACCTCCTCGGGCCGGCACGCGTCGCCTCGACGCTGCTCGAGGTCGTCGCCGAGGCGGGGCGCCCACTCCCCCATCTCGTCTCGGTCTCCACCGCGTACGTCGGCAGCGGGCACCACGGGGATGCCCCCGAGCAGCTCGTCACCGAGAACCGCTACCTCTCGCTCCCGGACTGGCGGAGCGAGGTCGAGGCGGCGCGGGTGGCGCGCCGCGACGCCGAGTCCGAGAGCCGCGAGCCCAAGCGCCTCACCGAGCTGCGGCGCTCGGCGCGAGCCGAGCTCGGCGCGGCGGGCACGGCGCTGCTCGCCGAGCGCACCGAGCGCCTCCGCGAGCAGTGGGTCGACGACCGCCTCGTCGAGCTCGGGCGCGCCCGCGCGCAGGCACTCGGGTGGCCCGACGCATACGCGTACACCAAGTCGCTCGGCGAGGTTGCCCTCGCCGACGCGATGGGCGATCTGCCCGTCTCGATCGTGCGCCCGTCGATCGTCGAGTCGGCGCTGGCGGAGCCGCGCCCCGGCTGGATCCGCGGCTTCCGCATGGCCGAGCCGGTGATCATCTCCTACGCGCGGGGCATGTTGCGCCAATTCCCCGGGGTTCCCGAGGGAGTCGTCGACGTCGTCCCCGTCGACCTCGTCGCCGCCTCGATCATCGCCGTGGCGACGGTGCGCCCCGAGCCGGGCGTGCCGGTCGTCTACCAGGTCGCCTCGGGCGTGCGGAACCCCTTCCGCTACGGCACGCTCGTGAAGCTGTGCGAGGAGTGGTTCACGGAGCGCCCGCTGTACGACAAGCTCGGGGAGCCGATCGCGGTGCCGACCTGGACCTTCCCGGGGCGCGGCAAGGTGCAGGGCGAGCTGCGCCGTGCCTCCAAGGCGCTGCGCGCCGTGGAGAAGGTGGTGAGCGTCCTACCGGTCCGCGGCGAGCTCGCCGAGCGCGTCTCGGCGCTCGAGGAGAAACGTGCGCTGGCCGAGCGGGCGCTCGGCTACGTCGAGCTGTACGGCTCGTACACCGAGACCGAGGCGCGCTTTCGCATGGACCACACCCTCGAGCTGTTCGCCACCCTCGACGAGGTCGACCAGAAGGCCTTCTGCTTCGACCCCGGCGTGATCGACTGGCCCGCCTACCTCACCGAGATCCACCTTCCCTCCGTCGTCGCCCACGCCCGGGTGCGCACCACGCCGGGCGTGTCGACCACGCTCAGCCGGGAGGAGCGGTCGCGCAAGGCGATCCTCTCGAGCGAGCCGCGCGTCGCGGCGTTCGACCTCGAGCAGACGCTCGTCAACTCCAACGTCGTCGAGTCCTACGCCTGGCTGGCGACGCGCCACCTCCCTCCCGGGCGCAAGGCCCGCCTCGCCGCGAGCCTGATGGCCGAGGGGCCACGCCTGCTGGCGGTGGACCGGCGCGACCGCAGCGACTTCCTGCGCTCCTTCTACCGCCGCTACGAAGGTGCGCCCGTCGAGCAGGTCCGCGAGGACGCCTGGGAGCTGTTCAGCGACCTCTTGCTCACCCGCGCCTTCCCCGACGGCCTGGCCCGAGTGCGTGCCCATCGCGCCCTCGGGCACAAGACCCTGCTCATCACCGGCGCCCTCGACTTCGTCATCGCCCCGCTCGCGCCGCTGTTCGACGAGATCGTCTGCGCCCGCCTCGGCGAGGTGGACGGCCGCTTCACCGGCGAGATGGTCTCCACGCCGCCGACGGGCGAGGCACGGGCGATGCTCGTCGAGCGTTTCGCCGCCACCTACCGGCTCGGCAAGGAGCACACGGTCGCCTACGCCGACTCGACGAGCGACCTGCCGCTGCTCGAGGCCGCCGGGATGCCGGTGGCGGTCAACCCCGAGCCGAAGCTCGCCGCGATCGCCCGCAAGCGCGGCTGGCCGGTCGAGCTCTGGTCCCGTACCGCCGGCGGGCCGCGATACCCGCTGGCGGTGTCGCTGCGGGCGACGGGCCCGCGCACCACGCCACCGACGGGCGCGGTCGGCCGCTGACGGCGACCGGGCGACCCCGTGGGCCGCCCGGTCGGTCGCTCAGAGGTGAAGCGTGTCGTCGCCGCCCCGCGAACAGGGCCCGGGCCGCCGGCCGCGGTCGGAGGCCGGCTCCATCGGGCCCGGTCGGAGCTGAGCCGGGATCAGGCCGCCAGCTGCGGGCGCCGCGCCCGGCGGCGGGAGAGCAGCAGGGCGCCGGCGGCGATTCCGGCGCCGGCGATCGGCAGCAGCACGGCGTAGGGGACCTCAGGCGTGTTGGTGTTGACGATGGTCTTGAACGACGGCAGGCAGAGCTGCGTCGCGTCCGGCGCCGGCAAGACGGGGACCGCCGCCGGGACCGCGCCCGGCGCCGCCTGGGAGAACTGGTTGCCGGCGAGGATCCCGTGACCGTTGCCCGGGGTGGTGCCGATCATCGTCACCGGGTAGCAGAGCAGGTGAGCCCCGCCCGGCCAGTCGGCGTTGACGAGCGACGGCGGGCCAGGCTGGCCGGTCGTCGGGTCGATCGCCTGCTTGATCGCAGGGGCGCAGAGCTGCGTCGGGTCCTGGACGGTGTACGAGAAGGTCCCGAACTGGTCATGCACGGTGACGGTGGCCGGGTGCGGTGCGCTGCCGACCGCTGACGCCAGGACCACCTTGTAGCACTGGAAGTGGTTGAGCGCGAGGGCCGACGGGTCCGTCCAGGCCGTGGGAGGGACCGATCCGGCGGCGGCGAGCGCGTTCGCCGGGTCGGCGTTGGGGTCGTACTTCCATGACGGGACGCACAGCCGGGTGGGCTGGCCGACGCTCAGCACGGTGGTGCCGAACTGGTTCTGCACCATCGCCTGCAGGTTGACGGGAGTGTCCGTGGAGGCGGTGTCCCAGTAGCAGTAGAGGTGGGCCTTCGGGTTGGTGACGGGGTAGTTCGGGCCGACCGCCACGCCGTCGACGTCGTTCAGGATCTTCTTCGCCGGGTTGCACCACAGGTTCGGCGCGGTGCTCGGCGTCGACGCCGCCGGGAGCGGCTGGACTGGCCCGCGGATCCCGAACTGGTCGTGCACGATGACCGCGGGAGGGCTGAACTGGTCGGACAAGACCGGGTAGCAGAGGAAGTGGTCGAGGCCGCCGGGCTGGGTCGGCGGGTTCGGACAGGCGGGACCGGAGACCGGGCCGCTCGGGCCCGTGCCCGCGGTGTCGCCGCCGGACAGCCCGGGGTTGCAGGCGACCGAGGTCGACGCGGGCGGCTGCACGGGGGTGGTGTCGGCGCTCGACGGCAGGCTCGTGATGAGCGAGCCGCCGGCGATCAGGAAACCAGCGACGAGCGTGCCGGCGATGAGACGCAGGGGATTCTTCATGCACCGTCCTTTCGCTTGGGAGGCGACGAGCGGCAGCGGGAACCTCACGCTGCCTTGGCGTGACGTGGTGCTTCGGGCACAGGGAGTGACGGATGGTTCAAGGTGTATGTAACCCGTTCTGACCCGTCTCGGCAAGGATTGGTCAGTTTTGATGTAAACAATTCATCTGCAAGATATCGTTCGAAGCCCGAAGTACCCGGGGGCGGCGGGGCGGCGGCGGCCGGCGGTCGCGCCCCGGACGAGCGCCGTGCCCGGCCGCCCGCACCCGCCCACCCCGGCCGAGGCGCCCGTTCGCCGGGCCGGTGACGGCGCCCACTATCCTGAGCAGCCATGACGCACGCCGACGGGCACACCTTGCGCCCGCGCCACGGCTGGCGGCTCACCGGGTGAGGGCGCTCCTCCTCGAGCGCCAGGCGCACCGCTTCGCCGCCGCCCGGGCGACCACGGCCGTGCTCGGCTCGGGCCGCGGCGTCGCCCTCGGCCCGCTGCGCCTGGTCGAGACCGAGCCGCCGCGCCCGCCCGGGCCGGGCTGGCACCAGGTGCGCCCGCTGCTGGCCGGGATCTGCGGGTCCGACCTGGCCACCCTCGACGGGGCGAGCTCGCGCTGGTTCGAGCCGATCGTCAGCTTCCCCTTCGTCCCCGGCCACGAGATCGTCGGCGTCGTCGAGGGCGGACCGCTCGACGGGCGGCGGGTGGTGGTCGAGCCGGTGCTCGGTTGCGTGGCGCGGGGCATCCGACCGCCCTGCCCCGCCTGCGCCGCGGGGCGCAAGGGGGCCTGCGAGCGCATCGCCTTCGGCCACCTCCGCCCGGGCCTGCAGACCGGCTACTGCGCCGACACCGGCGGCGGCTGGTCCGAGGCGCTCGTCGCCCACGACAGCCAGCTGCACGCCGTCCCCGACGAGCTGTCCGACGAGGACGCCGTGATGATCGAGCCGGCTGCCTGCGCAACCCACGCCGCGCTCGCCGCCCACCTGCGTCCCGGCGAGCGCGTCGTGGTGCTCGGGGCGGGCACCCTCGGCCTCGCCTGCGTGGCGGCGCTGCGCCACTTCGTGCTGCCGGCCGGGCTCGTCGTCACGGCCAAGCACGACGTGCAGCGGCGCCTCGCCGCCGAGCTCGGCGCCGACGTGGTCGTCGAGCCGGACGAGCTCGCCCGCGCGGTGCGTCGCAGCACCGGGTCGCTCGCCATCACCCGCCCCGGCGGGGCGATCGAGCGCCTCACCGGCGGCGCCGAGGTGGTGATCGACTGCGTCGGCAGCCCCGCCTCGCTCGCCGACGCCCTCGCCGTCACGCGGCCGGGCGGTCGGGTGGTGCTGGCGGGGATGCCCGGCCACGTGCGCGTCGACCTGACGCCCTTGTGGCAGCGCGAGATCTCGCTCACCGGGGCCTACGCCTACGGCGCTGAAGAGCGCCCCGACGGCCCGCGCTCGACCTTCGAGCTCGCCGCCGAGCTCGTCGCTGCGACCGCTCTCGGCCGGCTCGTCTCCGCCCGCTACCCTCTCAGCCGCCACGAGGAGGCGGTGCGCCACGCCGCCGAGGCGGGGCGCCGGGGCGGCGTGAAGGTGGTCTTCGACCTGCGCCGGCACCCAGCACGCAGGGGACCGGACGATCGGAGGACAGCCGAGTTGGCTGGCGGGACGACGAGCGAGAGGGTGGCGAGGCGCGGCGACGCGCTCGCCGGCGAGGGAACCCGATGAGCCCCCGCCCGGGTTTCGTCCTCGAGGTCGACAAGTCGACGCCGCCGGTCCTGTTCTGGCACGGCGAGCAGTTCCGCACCGAACGGCTTCCGACCGGCAGCCGGGTGATCTATCCCGCCGAGGCCGTGCCGGCGCTGCGGGACCCCGACGCAGCGATCCGCCACGCCCTCGAGCACCCCGTCGGCGAGTCGCGCCCGCTCTCCGCGCTGTTGCGCCCCGGGATGGCGCTCACGATCGCCTTCGACGACATCTCGCTCCCCCTCCCGCCGATGCGTGCCCCCGACATCCGCCAACGGGTGATCGAAGCGGTGCTCGACGCCGCCGCAGCGGCCGGCGTCGACGACGTCGTCCTCATCGCCGCGCTCGCCCTGCACCGGCGGATGACCGACGACGAGCTGCGCCACGCCCTCGGGTCGCGGGTCTTCGATGCCTTCGCCCCGCACGGGCTCCTATGGCAGCACGACGCCGAGGACCCCGACGGGATCGTGTCACTGGGGGTGACCGAATACGGCGAGGACGTGGAGATCAACCGTCGGGCCGCCGAGAGCGACCTCATCGTCTACGTCAACATCAACATGGTGGCGATGGACGGCGGGCACAAGTCCGTCGCCACGGGCCTGGCGAGCTACAACTCGATCCGCCACCACCACAACGTGCGCACCCTGCAGCACAGCCGCTCGTTCATGGACCGCCACCGCTCGGAGCTGCACAGCTCGAACTGGCGGATGGGGCGGCTGATCGCCGAGGTCGGGCCCACGATCTTCCAGATCGAGACGACGCTCAACCTCGACACCTTCCCCAGCCAGTTCAGCTTCCTGCAGAAGCGCGAATGGGAGTGGAAGCTGGCCGACCGTGCCGGCTACGCCGCGGTGAGCGCGGCGCTCGAGCGCACCCCGGCGGCCGCGGCCCGCTCGATCTTCCAGTCGATCCGCTCCCCGCACGCGATGACCTCGGTGCAGGCCGGGGAGGTCGAGGCGGTGCACGACGCGGCAATCGCCCACCTGCACGCGCAGCAGCTCGTCGCCGTCGAGGGCCAGGCCGACGTGATCACGATGGGCCTTCCCTACATCGGGCCGTACAACGTGAACTCGATCATGAACCCGATCCTCGTTGCGTGCCTCGGGCTCGGATACTTCTTCAACCTCTACCGGGGCAGGCCGCTCGTGCGGGAGGGCGGTGTTGCGATCATCTCCCACCCCACGCCGTGGGCGTTCCACCCGGTGCACCATCCGAGCTACATCGACTTCTTCGAACAGGTGCTCGCGGAGACGACCGACCCGGTCGAGATCGAGGCCAAATACGAGGAGTCCTTCGCCCGCGACCCGTGGTATGTGCACCTCTATCGCACGTCCTACGCCTATCACGGCGTGCACCCCTTCTACATGTGGTACTGGTGTGCGCACGCCTTGGAGCACCTCGGCGCGGTGATCGTCGTGGGCGGCGAGCGGGCCGCCGTGCGCCGGCTCGGCTTCAAGCCGGCCTCGACGCTCGCCGACGCGCTGGAGATGGCCGAGGACGTCGTCGGGCGCGACCCCTCGATCACCCACCTGCACATGCCGCCCTTGTTCCTCGCCGACGTCAGCGTGCGCGGCCTGCCGCCCGTGCCGCAGCTGCCGGAGCTCGCAGCCGGGACCGCCGGCGCCGCCAACGGCAGGAAGGCCGCCATCGGCTTGCCAGGCCGCGACGGCGGGAACGTCCGCACCGGGCGGCGGGCCCTGCCGAGCGGGCCGGCGACGCTGCCGCCCGGGGGCCGGCGACGCTCCCCCGGCTCCGGCACGTGACCGGCTCCCGCGCGGCGACCGGCTCCCGCGCGGCGACCGGCTCGCCGGAGTGACCGACAACCGCGACGGCGCCGGGTCGACGGGCAGCAGCGCCGAGGAGGTCGCCCGGCGGGTGGTCGCCGCGCTGCCGCGCAAGCTCTCCGACGCCGTGCCGAAGGTCGTCGTCGAGATCGTCGAGCGACCGAGCTGGCCCGGGACCGTCGAGCAGCCCGCCGAGCCCTCACGCCTCGGTACCGACTACGACACTGCTTGGAGCCGCAGCCCCCTGGCGCGCCACGCCCGGGCGGTGCTCGTCGACAATCTCGCCGTGCCGCTCACCCACCTGGTCGCCCGCCCCGAGGTGATCGGGCGGGAGCGCCTCGACCCGTTGCCCGGGCCGTGCCTGTTCGTCGCCAACCACTCGAGCCACCTCGACACCGCCGTCCTGCTGACGGCTCTGCCGGTGCGGTTCCGCAACCGTTGCGTGGTCGCCGCGGCGGCGGATACCTTCTTCGACCGGCGCTGGAAGGCGGCGGTGTGGTCCTTCACCCTCGCCTCGATCCCGTGGGAGCGCTCGAAGGTCAACCGCGCCTCGTCGGACTACGCCGGCGAGCTGCTGGCGGACGGCTGGAGCGTGATCATGTACCCCGAGGGCGGCCGCAGCCCCGACGGCTGGGGCCAGGAGTTCCGCGGCGCCGCCGCCTACCTCGCCAAGCGCGCCGGGGTGCCCGTGGTGCCCGTGCACCTGCAGGGCGTGCGGCCGATCCTGCCCAAGGGCGGCGACCGGCTGCGACCGGGGAAGGTGACCGTGCGCTTCGGGGAGCCGTTGCGCCCCTATCCAGCCGGCGAGTGGCCAGCCGGCGAGTGGCCAGCCGGCGAGGGGCCAGCGAGCGAGGGGCCAGCGAGCGAGGGCCCAGCCGGCGAGGTGGGCGGACGCTCGGGGCGCGAGGAGGACGCCCGCCGCTTCGCCGCCCGCATCGAGCGTGCCGTCGCCGAGCTGGCCGACGAGGCGGAGACCGACTGGTGGTCGGCACGCCGGCGCGCCACGCGCGGCGAGACGCCCTCGTTGCAGGGCCCACCGGTCGCGCCCTGGCGACGGGCCTGGGAGCTGCCGGAGAGCCGGCGCGCCCGGCCGGCGGCGCGCGAAGGCAGGCCCGAGCGCGACGGCGCGCCCTGGGAGCGTCGCGGGCGCTAGTCGGCGCGGTCGTCAGCGGGCGGCGGGAGGGGGCGACGCCGCGTCGGGGTTTCGCCCCTCGCAGCGGGCCAGGAAGTCGCGGATCGTGGCGATGCAGTGCTCGCGCTCCTCGTAGAAGGGCATGTGGGCGCTGTGCTCGAACAGCGCCAGCTGCGAGCCGGGCACGTGCTCGTGCATCATCGTCATGTGCTCGGGGGTGCACTCGTCGTAGCGGCCCGCGACGAAGAGTGTGGGAACGGCGATCTCGTGCAGGCGGTCGACGATGTCCCACTCCTTCAGGTTCCCGGTCACGGTGAAGTCGCTCGGCCCGACCATCGTCATGTAGATCTCCATCCCGACACCGGCCCAGCAGTCCTCGAGGCCGCGCGGCCACGGCCGCATGCGGCAGATGTAGGTCTGGTACCAGATCGCGATCGCGCCTTGGTACTCCGGGCAGGCGTAGAGCTCGCGCTCCTCGTGCCAGTCGATCGTCTCCTGCACCTCGACCGGCAGCTTGGCCTTCAGCAACGCGGTGTCCTTCGCCAGCCGGGGCATGCTCGCCAGGCTGTTCGACACGACCAGGCTGACCAGGTCGGGGCGACGGTCGAGCACGTACTGCTGGACGAGCATCCCGCCCCACGAGTTGCCGAAGAGGTGGTGACGCTCGAGCCCGAGCTGCTCGCGCACCGCGTCGACCTCGGCGAGCGAACGCTGCATCGTCCAGAGCGAGGTGTCGCTCGGCCGCTCGGAGCGGCCACAGCCGAGCTGGTCCCAGAAGACGACGCGCCGTTCGTCGGCGAGGTCCTCCAGCGGCGTCAGGTAGTTGTGGGTGAAGCCCGGGCCTCCGTGGACGACGAGCAGCGGTGCCAGGTCACCCTCGCCGACCGAGCGATACCACACCGTTCCGCCCGGGACGGCGATCGTCCCCTCGTTGACCACGCAAAGCTCGGACATCGTTCCTCCTTCGAGGCGCCTCGCCGGTCAGGCGGGCGCGATCAACGGGTGATGGCACGCCGCCCGGTGCTCACCACCGAATCCGGTGAGCGGCGGCTCCTCCTCGGCGCAGCGTTGCGTGGCGAGCGGGCAGCGTGTCCGGAACCGGCAGCCCGACGGTGGGTGCATCGCCGAAGGAAGCTCCCCGCCGAGGCCTGCACTGCGCTTGGAGCGCTCGACCGCAGGGTTCGGCACCGGGATGGCGGCGAGCAGGGCGGCGGTGTAGGGATGGGCCGGGCAGGCGTACACCTCGTCGGCGGTGCCGAGCTCGACGAGCTTGCCGAGGTACATGACGCCGATGTGGTCGGCGAGGTAGCGCACGACCGACAGGTCATGGGAGATGAGCACGTAGGTGAGGCCGTGCGCCGCCTGCAGTCGCTTCATCAGGTTGAGGATCTGCGAGCGGATCGAGACATCGAGGGCCGAGACGGGCTCGTCGGCGACGATCAGCGCCGGGTTGAGGGCGAGCGCGCGGGCGAGCCCGACGCGCTGGCGCTGGCCGCCGGAGAACTCGTGCGGGTAGCGGTCGAGGACGTTGAGCGGGAGCCCGACCTCGCCGATCAGTCGCTGCACGATCGCCCGGCGCTCGCGCGCCGACTCGGCGTGGCGGACGGCGAGGGGCTCGGCGACGATCTCGCCCACCTGCATGCGCGGGTCGAGGGAGGCATACGGGTCCTGGAACATGAGCTGCGCGCCGCGCCGGACGGTGCGGAGCCGGTTGCGCCCGAGCGAGAACAGGTCCGTCCCCTGGAAGAGCACCTGGCCGGCCGTCGGCGCCTCGAGCGCGACGGCCATCCGTCCGAGCGTCGTCTTGCCGCAACCGGACTCGCCGACGAGGCCGAAGGTCTCGCCCCGTCGCACCTCGAAGGTCACACCGCTCACCGCGTGGTTGACGCCCGCCTGACGGCGCAGCACGCCGCGGCCGGTGACCGGGAACTCCTTGTGCACCTCGACGAAGCTCAGGATCGCGTCGGTGGCGACCGGCCCTGCGGCCAGCTCGGCCGTCGCGGCGGCACCCGTGGCGGCGACCGCGGGGTCGGTCGTGGCGGCGCCCGGGGTCGCCGACGTCGCGCCGGCCGAAACGGGCAGCCCGGCGCCGATGCCGGCGGGCGGGTGGGCGACGCCTGCGAACGCGGCGAGGGCGGGAACCGCCGGCCGGGACGCCATCCGCTCTCCGGCGCCCTGCGCCGCCGCAGCCAGCTCGTCGACGGAGGTGTGGCGGGGAAAGTGGCAGGCGGACGTGTGGTCGGGGGAGCCGACGAGGGCGGGCTCCTCGCTGCGACAGACGTCGGCGACGAAGGCACAGCGCGGGGCGAAGCGACAGCCGCTCAGGTCCCTCGTCAGGTCCGGTGGAAGGCCGGGGATCGAGTAGAGGCGCTGGGACTTGTCCTGGTCGAGGTGCGGGATCGAGGCGAGCAGCGCCTCGGTGTACGGGTGGCGCATCTCGGAGAACAGCGCCTCGGTCGGCGCGCTCTCCACCACCTTGCCGGCGTACATCACGAGCACGCGGTCGGTGCGCCCGGCGATCACCCCCATGTCGTGGGTGATCAGGATGACCGCCATCCCGAGCTCGGTCTTCAGTCGGGCGATGAGGTCGAGGATCTGCGCCTGGATCGTCACGTCGAGGGCCGTGGTCGGCTCGTCGGCGATGAGCAGCTTCGGCTCGCACGCCAGCGCCATGGCGATCATCGCCCGCTGGCGCAACCCGCCGGAGAGCTGGTGGGGATACTCGTCGAGCCGCTCGAGCGGCCTCGGCATGCCGACGAGCTCGAGCACCTCGGCGGCTCGCGCCCGGGCCTGCTTCGCCGAGGCGCGACGGTGCAGCCGCACCGGCGACGCGATCTGCTTGCCGATCGTCATCGTCGGGTTCAGCGAGGTCATCGGGTCCTGGAAGACCATCCCGATCTCGTTGCCCCGGATGGAGCGCAGAGTCGCGCCGTCTGCCGCGACGAGCTCGCGCCCGTCGAAGCGGACGGAGCCCGAGGCGATGTGGCCGCCGGCGGGCAGCAGGCGCATGATCGACAGACCCGTCATCGTCTTGCCGCAACCGGACTCGCCGACGAGGCCGACCGTCTCGCCGGGGGCGACCGAGAAGCTCACCCCGTCGACCGCGTGCACCGTGCGCGAGCGCAGCCGGATCTCGGTGCGCAGGTCCTCGACCTCGAGCAGCGTCATGGCCGCCTCAGCGCTGCTGCAGGCGCACCTCGAAGGCGTCCTGCAAGGCGTCGCCGATGAAGTTGAAGGCCACGACGGTGAGCACGATCATCACGAGCGCCGGATAGACCTGCCACCAGTAGCCGTCCTGCAGGTAGGTGATGCCGTTGGAGAGCATCGACCCCCAGGTCGGCTCCGTCGGCGGCAGCCCGAAGCCGAGGTACTGCAGAGTTGCGAGCACGAGCACCGCGTTGGCGACCTGGAACGTCGCCGTGACGACGATCACGCCGATCGTGTTCGGGATGAGGTGGCGGAAGATGATGCGCAGCGAGCCGCCGCCCATCGTGCGCACCGCTTGCACGTACTCGCGGATCTTGAGCGCCAGCGTCTCGCCGCGCACGAGGCGCGCCGGCACGAGCCAGGAGACCAGGCCGAGCAGCCAGATCAACAGCGCCAGGCTCGGCTGGAAGATGCGCGAGGCAAAGATGAAGAGGAACACGACCGGGATCGAGAACCCGACGTCGACGACGCGCATCATGACGACGTCGACGGCCTTGCCGAAGAAGCCGCTGACGGCGCCGTAGAGGATGCCGACGACGGTCGAGATCGCCGCCACGGCGAAGCCGATCTCGATCGAGCTCTGCCCGCCGACCATCAGTCGGCCGAGGATGTCGAAGCCGCTGTTGTCCGCCCCGAGGGGGAACGAGCCGCTCGGCGGGTTGTTGGCGGCGATCAGGTTGGGATCGAGCTGATCGGTCGGGTAGAGCTGCGGGCCGATGAAGCAGAACAGCGTGATGAGCACGATCACGACCGCGCCGGTGATCGCCAGCTTGTTCTCGAGGAACGTGCGCCCGATGAGGCGCAGGGCGCCGCCCGTCGGGGGCGCGACGTCCGGGTCGGCCTCCTCGCCGGGGATCAGCCTCTCGGCGCCCGGCAGCGCGGGCGGGAAGGGCAGGTCGTCGGTGTCGAGCGTCGCCATCGCGGCTCAGTAGCGGATGCGCGGGTCGAGGAGGGCGTAGCCGATGTCGGCGAGCAGGTTGCCGATCACGGTGGTGACGCCGACGATGACCGTGATGCCGAGCATCACCGGGTAGTCGTTGGACTGCGCGGCGTTGAAGTACTCGAGGCCGGCTCCCGACAGGTTGAACACCTGCTCGACGATCAGCGTGCCGGTGATGATCACCGGCACGCTCACGCCGACGAGGGTGACGACCGAGATGAGCGAGTTGCGCACGAGGTGCCGCCACAGCACGAGCCGTTCGGGCAAGCCCGTCGCCCGTGCCGTGCGGATGTAGTCCTGGGCGAGCGTCTCGATCGCCGCGGAGCGCATGTAACGGCTGAACTGCGCGAAGGTGACGAGGGTGAGCGTCAGCACCGGCAGCACGAGCCCGGAGGGGTGCTCGAGCAGCCCGAGGGTCGTCGCGGTTTGCGGCGCCTCGGCCGGGAAGACGTGGAAACTGATCGCAAGCAGTTGGATCAGGATGATGCCGAGGGCGTAGGTCGGCATGGAGTAGAGCACGAAGCTCACCCCGGTGCCGACGTAATCGCCCACCCGGTTGCGCTTGACGGCCTGCATCACGCCGACGGGGATCGCGATCGCGAGCGAGAGCACGAGCGAGAGCCCGCCGAGGACGAGGTCACGAGGCAGCTCCGAGCCGAGCAGGCTCGTCACCGAGCGGCTCAAGTGGAACGAGAAGCCGAGGTTGCCGTGAGCCAGCTGCCAGAGGTAGCTCCAGTACTGGTACCAGACCGAGCGGTTCAGGCCGTACTGCTTGTCGAAGGTCGCGATCTGCTGCGGGGTCGCCCGTGGCCCGATGATCGAGCGCGCCAGGTTCCCCGGCAGGGCGTGCAGCAACAGGAAGGTGACGAGCGTCACCCCGAGCACGACGACGACCGCTTGGCCGAGGCGGCGGACGACGTAGCCCGTCATCGCGCCGCCCCGGCCCCGGCCGGCTGCACCCTCGACCCGCGTTGCACCCGCTCAGCCTCGCACCGAGCGCGCCGGCCGATGTCGCGCCTGTCGAGCGGTCGCCACGCCTACTTGAAGTACCACTCCTCGGGCAGAATGTTCTGGTAGGCGTTGGTCGCGTAGCCGCCGAGCTTGGTCGAGACCACGGCAGGGAAGCCCTGCATCGGGCTGCCGGCGAACTCCGGCGTGTAGATCACCGGCAGCTGCTGTGCCATGTAGTTCTGGTAGGCATCGAGGGCCTGCTGGGACGAGCTGGTCGTCGTCGCGGCGATCAGCTGGTTGGCTTTGGGGTCCGAGTAGCTGCCGTAGTTGGCAGCCGCGCCGGTCTGGAACAGCTCCTCCCCCGTCGGCAGGTAGTCGGGGACGTACGTCCAGCCACCGCCCCAATACTCCGCGCTCCACTTGCAGCTCGGCTCGCTCGGCGTGCAGGGGCCGGAGGAGGAGACGACCGAGGCGTAGGGGTGGCTCGTCAGGTCGATCTTGACGCCGACGCGGGCGGCCGAGGCCTGCAGGTCGTTCATCGAGGCCTGCATCGGGGCGATGCCCGACGCGTAGTCGATGTTGAAGGTGATCCCGAGCCCCTTCTTGATCCCCGCGCCGCACTCGCTCGACGCCGTGCCGGGGTGCTGGCAGGTGGTCAGCCCGCCCGGGTCGACCGACCAGCCGTGCGTGGAGAGCAGCTTCGACGCGTCGCTGATCGAGTACGGGTAGAGGTTGGTCTTCTCCTGCGGGCTGATCAAGCTGCTCGACGGCTGGAACGGAACGGGGCCGTAGGTCGGCGTGGCGTTGCCGTCGTAGAACGCCTTCACCCAGCCGGACTGGTCGACGAGGTGCTGGAACGCCTGGCGGAAGTACAGCTGGCGGAAGACCGGGCCGATCACCGGGTTGTTGAAGTTGATCGGGAAGTAGCCGAAGGAGAGCGCGTAGCCGCCCGTCGAGCGGTAGCCCTCGGAGTGCACGGCGCCGGCCTCGGGGGTGTCCTGCGGCGGGATGTAGCCGACCGTGATGCTCGTGCCCGAGCGCAACGTGTTGAACTCGCTCGTGTCCGAGGTGAACGGCAGCTCGATGAACTTGGCGATGCGCGACTTGGACGGCCCGGTGTAGCGCGTGTTGGGCACGAAGGTCGCCTCACCGGTGTTGGTGAACGCACTCAAGGTGAACGGCCCGTCGACGACGCTCCAGATCGGGCTGCCGGCCCAGCTCGACTGCTTGGAGGCAAGGCCGTTCAAGAAGGCGTACACCGCCTTGGCACCGGCCGTCGTCGTGTCCGGGAGGTTCTTGGCCGTCGGGCTCGGCGCCGGCTGCGAGAGCGAGGTGCGGTCCCAGGCCATCGGCAGCGGCGTGACCGTCGCCAGCTCGTTGTAGACCAGCCACTTCGGGCTGTAGGCCTTGTTGAAAGTGAACACGACCGTCTGCGCGTTCGGTGCCGTCACGCTCGTCACGTTGTCGGGGAAGTAGCCGGGGACGTAGCCGAAGTACTCGGTCTTCTCCGCCTTCATGAGGTTCATCCAGAACACGACGTCGCGGCTCGAGAGGGTCTCGCCGTCGGACCAGACGTAGTGGTTGAGCTTGATCGTGGCGGTACGGCCGCCGTTGGAGAACACGGGCGCCTGGCCGACGCTGTAGTCGTAGTTGACGACCGGCGCATTGTCGTTGCCGAACCAGTAGAGCGGCCGGTACATGAGGAACTGGAACTGGGAGATGTTGCCGGCGCTCGAGTTCACCGAGCTGATCAGCGGGAAGATGTAGGTGGGCGGGTAATCGGGGGCCTCGGCCATCGTCACGGTGCCCGACGGCGCGCCCGAGGGGCGCGACGTGCCCGCACGGCTGACCGACGCGCCGACGGTCGGCGCGGCGACGAGGGCGACGGCCACGGCGGCAGCGGCGGTGACCGTCAGACCGCCGGCACGACGGCGGCGGCGGGACGAAGACGGGCGTGGCGGTGCGGACTGCCCGGTGATGCGTGAAGGGGTCATGGTTGCCTCCGGTTGCGGGACAGGAACTGCACGACGTTGCGGTTGAAGTCGTCGGGGTGCTCCCAGATACAGGCGTGGCCGCCGGCCGTGGTCGCCCACTCCGAGCCGGAGATGGCTTCCTGCAGCCGTTTGGAGAGCGCGACCGGGATGAGGATGTCGCCCTCGCCGGCGAGCACGAGCGTCGGCGCGGCGATCTGGCCGAGCCGTCCGGTCGTGTCGTGGTGCTGGATCGAGTGCAGCTGGGCGAGGTAGGCGGGCACCGGCTGGTCGATCATCTTCATCGCCGTGTCGAACTCGGCGGCCTCCTCGGGCCGTTCCTCGAAGAACTCCGGCGTGAACGCCCAGATCGTGACGTCCCGCATCACCGTGGAGACGCCGCCGAACACGGCGAGGTCGGCCCACAGCGCGTACATCCGGCCGCAGAACGGCCCGGGCGCGGCGTAGGTGCAGGCGAGCACGAGCGAGGCGAGGTCGTCCGGCCAGCCGATGGCGTACTCCTGGGCGATCATCCCGCCCATCGAGACGCCGAGCAGGTGGAACCCCGACAGACCGAGGTGGTCGACGAGGGCCTTGGTGTCCTCGGCGAACAGACGGGTCGTGTAGGGCCCGGCCGGCTTGGAGCTGCGCCCGATGCCACGGTTGTCGAAGCGCAGCACCCTGTAGCCGGCCTGCAGCAGGGCATCCATCTGCGTCGCCCACGTCGTCAGGTCGTCGGCGAGCCCGTTGACGAGCACGACGGTCTCCGGCCCGTCGCCCTCGAGGGCGTAGTGCAGCTCCACGTCGTTGACCGATGCAAACGGCATCACGCCTCCCTCTCGAGCGAACCGACTCTCCGCTGCGTCGCTACCTGGGGCGGCGCACCCTTTCCTCGTGCGGGTTCACCGGCGCGGGAGACCGAGGCAAGCAGCTTGGAGATGACGTCGTTGTTGAGCGCGAAATGCGCCGCAGCCAGCTCGCCGGCGAGTTCGACGTCACCGGTCGCCACCGCTTGGGCAAGGCGAGGGTGCTGCTCCTCGCCGAGCCGGCGCAGCTCGGCGCTGAACGGCTCGACACCCAGACCCTGATTGACCTCGTAGCGCAGCTGTACGCTGAGCTCGAGCCACAGCGGGTTGTGCGCAGCCCGCGTGATGGCCTCGTGCAAGGCTCGGTCGGCCGCCGCGGACTGGTCGCGTGCCGCGCCGCTCGTCAGGTAGCGCTCGGCGAGGCGGCGGATCTCCTGCGCTTCGGCGGCGGTGCGCCGCTCGGCGGCGAGGCGGGCGATCTGCTGCTCGACGCTGCAGCGGAAGTCCAGCAGCTGGGCGAGGCGCGACCAGCCAGGCAGCAGCGCACGGCGGATGACCGCTTCCGTGCCGGGGACCGAGGAGGCGACGACGAACGCGCCGCCGTTGCATCCGCGACGGATCTCGACGAGACCCTGCTCGGCGAGCAGGCCGAGCGCGTCGCGCACCGTGGAGCGGCTGACCCCGAGGAGCTCGGCGAGGCGCCGCTCGGCCGGGAGGCGCTGGCCCGGCCAGTACTGGCCGAGCGCGATCGCCGTCGTCAGGCGCTCGGCGATGCGCTCGCCGGCTCGCCGGCTGGTAAGTGGCTCGAGGAGCCCCGCCGCGCCCGCGGTGAGCGAGTCCACCGCGTCGCGGCTCACGGCAAGGCTCCCGGATCGGCGATGGCGGCGCTCACCGAGACGGCGCCGGAGGCATCCGCGGCGCTCGCGGGCGTCGCTGCGCTGGCGGGCGTCGCTGCGCTGGCGGGCCTCGCTGCGCTGGCGGGCCGCGCTGCGAGCTCGCCGGCACGGGCGACGAGGCGACCGATGGTGCGCGCCCCGTCGACGATGCTCGACAGCTGCACCGCCTCGTCGGCGCCGTGGATATTCCGCGTCACCGGGCCGTAGCACAGCGCCGGCACGTCCATCTGGTTCAGGTAGAAGCGCGCGTCGGTCGTGCTGCCGAGCCCGAAGCGGCGCAGCGGCTTGCCCAGCACCGCCTCGTGACAGGCCGCGAGCAGGTCGACCAGCTCGTGCACGGGGTCGAGCGCATAACCCTCGGCGCGAAAGCCGGTCCCGCGCACGGAGAGCTCGAGGCCGGTGCCGCTTCCGACCTCGCTGCCGAGGCCGCCGGCGAGGCGCTCCCGCACCGCCTGTGCGACGCGTGCCAGAGCGTCGTCGGGATCCCAGCTCCGCGGGTAGCCGACACGCACACCGAGACGAGCGGTCGCGGCGACGCTCGAGCGCCAGTTCCCCGAGGAGATCATGCCGACGTTGGTCGTGTACGCCTGCGAAACACCGTCGAGGGCTGGATCGCTTGCCTCGGCCGACCAACAGCGGCCGAGCTCGTCGAGGGTCTCGATCAGCGGGGAGCACACCGACCGGTGTCAGCAGGCGATCGGCGGCATGCGCGTGGCCACCACTCCCCACGAGCTCGACGTCGACCCACAGCACGCCGACACCGGCGAGCAGCGCTCCCAGGTCGGAGGGCTCGGGCAGCACGACCAGCCGGCGCACCGACACCCGCCAGCACGGACGCGAGCGTCCCGTTGCCGGTGCATTCCTCTTCGATCACCGAGAGAAAGCCGATCGGCACGTCGAGCGCCGACGGAACCGACGAGGCGAGGGCGCGCAGGGCGAGCAGCACCATGGCGAAGCCACCCTTCATGTCCCCCGCTCCGCGACCGAGCAGCCACCCGTCGACACGCCGGGGTGTGAAGGGGTCGCCTGACCAGGTCGCGGCGTCGGCCGGTACGACGTCGACGTGCCCGTTGAAGAGCAGGACCGGCTCGCTCCCCTGCCAGCGACCGAGCACGTCGTGACGCCCGGCATAGGAGAGCTGCGGTACGCCGGCGGCGGCGTGCTCGCCGATCGAGTCGGGAATGTTCAGCTCGCTCACCTCGAAGCCGAGTGCGGCGAGCTCGTCGGCGACGATCGACTGGGCCTGCTGCTCGCGACCGAGCGTGCTGTCGTGGGCGACGAGGAGCTCGAGGAAGGCGAAGGCGTCCTCAGCGAGCTCGGCGACGCGCCCGTCGAAGCGCCTCGCCTCCTCCCCGTTCAGCGCCACGCTCACGCCCCGTTTCCCCCGACCCCTGCCGCTCCCGGCCCCAGCCGCAATGGTCTACGGCTTGGACCGTTGAGGAGAGGACGGTAGCAGCTGCGCTCCGGGTGCGCCAACCGCCTCCGAGCCCGGCGCGCCGATCTGGGCCCGCCACAGCGGTCCCTCGCCCGAGCCGATGAGCGGGTGCACCTCGACGAGGGATCGAGAGCGGTCGACGACGAGCACCGAATCCTCGGTCAACCGGCTCCAGCTCGCTCCCGGGGCACCGGTCGAGGCGACGACGACTGACTCCCCGACGAGCCGGTAGCGCAGGCCGAAGTAGTCCGCGAGGTGCTCGGGCGAGATGCCCGTGCCAGGGTCGGCCACACGCTCGCCCATCAGCTCGAGGAGCCCCCCGAGCGTCGGCGCCGCTCCAGCCGAGGCCTGCACGGCGACGAGCCAGCCTTCCGAGCAGGCGACGGCGTTCAGCCCGTTGGCGCCGCAGGCGGAGCGGATCCCCGAGACCGTCGAGCGCATCGCCGCGAGCACCTCCCCCGAGGCCTCGAGGCGCTGCAAGAAGGCGAGGAAGTAACGCTCGCTGTCGGTGCTGCCACGGCGACGTGCCGCCCAGCGCGGCTCGAGCAGCGAGTCGAGCCCGGCCTCGCCGGCGATTGTGCCGTTGTGCGCGAACGCCCAGCCCTCTCGCACGAACGGGTGGGTGTTCTCGGAAGCGACCGCGTAGCCGGTGCTGGCCCGGCGCAGGTGGAGGATTCCCGCCGCGCAGCGGGTGGCGCCGAGGTGTCGCTCGAAGTCGGGGTCGTGCCACGCCGGCGCGGTCGAACGGCGCAGGACCTCCGCGCCGGCTGCGATTCCCCACCCGTCGGCGTGGAAGCGCGACAACGCCGCCAGCGCGGCGAGCTCCTCAGGGGCGAGCAGGTCGGCGACGGACACGGGTCGTGTCGCGGCCCAAGCGAGAAGGCGGCACACGTCGCGACCGTCCGTCGGTTGCCGGCGCGCCGGGCCCGTCAGATCCCGTGCACCCGCCGGCAGTTGCCGGCGAGGATGCCGCGCCCGATGTCGAGCGCGTGGGCCGGGGACAGGTCCCCGCACTCGACCAGGGCACCGAGCGAGCGCTCGAGCCGCGGCGTGCCATGCGGGCAGGAATCCAGAACAGCTCGGGCTCGTAGACCTGGTCCGAGCTGTAGAGCAGCTTCCGGCTCGGCGTCATGCCGAGCATGCTCGTCAGATAGGCCGGGATGTGGACCGACGCCCAGGGTACGAGCACCGACAGGTCGACGAAGACATGGGGCAGGATCGAGGCGAGATAGGCGGCCTCCTCGCTCCAGGGGTGGCCGGCGTGCATCAGCACGATCGGCCGGTTGCGGTAGCGGGTGAGGAAAGGGTACAGGTCCTGCGGTCGCGAGTGCTGGAAGACGACATCGGGATCGCCGTCGCCGCAGTGGACATGCAGCGCGAGCCCGTGGCGCTCGACGACGGCCATCGCCCGGTGCAGCAGCGCATCGCGCACGGCCTTGGCGTGAACCCGGTCGTCCACCCAGCCGCTCGCCCGCCAACGCTCGAAGCCTGCGCGAGCCGCGGCCTCGTCCGGCTCGGCGATGTCGAGCCCCGTGCGGTACGCGATGATCGACTTCAGCGCGATCGTGGCGGGGTCGCGAGCCGCCTCCTCCAGTCGCGCCTCGACGGCCTCGGCGAATCCGTCGAAGCGTTCGAGCGAGCCCTCGAGCTTGCACGCTGTCGACGAAGGACTCGATACGGGCGACACGATGCACTGGGCGTGCAACGAGAGCGGCGAGGTCGGCGCCGGCGACCGGCAGGTACGTGTAGCCCTCGTCGGCGACGAGCTCGGTGATGTTGGCGTCGTCGAGCAGGCGCCGCAGGTAACCGATGGGATCGGCGCGGATCGCTCGGTCGCGAGCTGCGGCGAGGGCAGCCGGCTCCTCGGCACAGCCGAGCAGGCCGGCGAGCCAGCGCCGCACGATGATCGAGTAGACGTTGCCCTCGACCAGCCGCTCCACCGCCTGCCAGGTGGAGGCGTCCTGGTCGTTGGAGGTGAGGTAGGCCTGGCCGGCGATCGTGAGGCGAGCTTCGAAGGTCGACGGGTCGGACGCGAGCAGCTGCTCGACGACGAGCCCGTGACAGTGGTTGTCGAGGATCTCCGCCTCGGACAGATCCACCCGGCCGCGTCGGCGATCGGCACCAGCTTCGGCGTCTGCCGGCAGGGTGTGCGCCGTTCGGGGCGTGGCGTCGGGCACTGCAGGGCTCCAGTAGTCGTGTCGGCGCGGGGGGCTCAGAAGCGCCAGCGGTAGGCGGCGACGATGTCGGGCTCCTCCGCCGAACCGTACGCCGCCCACTCCTCGCGCCGCACGGCGAGGTAGGAGTCGAACAGTGCCGGACCGAGCAGCTCGGCGAGGAAGGTCGAGCGCTCCATGGCCGCGACGGCGTCGCCGAGCGTGGCGGGCAGGCGTTCGACCCCCGCAGCGGCCAGCGCCGCAGCGTCGGCGACGGCGGGGTCGCCGCTGTAGGGCGGCGCGAGCTCCAGCCCCTTCTCGACCCCGGCTGCGCCCGCGGCGAGGAGCGTGGCGAGCAGCAGGTACGGGTTGGCGGCCTCGTCGAAGCACTTCACCTCGACGTTGGCTGCCGCCTCACCGCTTTGGCCGGCTGCAACGAGGCGCAGTGCCGCCTCTCGGTTCTCCACGCCCCAGCATCGGAAGGCGCCGGCCCAGCGTGAGGGCTGCAGGCGCAGGTAGCTGGCCACCGTCGGCGCGCCGATCGCCGTCATCGGCACCAGCTGCGCGAGGATGCCGGCGAGGAACGCTGCCGCTTCTGACCGAAGCCCGGCCGGGCCATCGCCGCCGGCGAAGCAGTTCTCACCGTCGCGCCACAGGCTCAGATGGATGTGGCCGCCGTTGCCCATCGGTCCGGCAAACGCGGGCGTGAACGAGGCCCGCATGCCGTGGCGCTGCGCCGCCGAGTGAATGACCAGGCGGGCGAGCACGTTGGCATCGACGGCGGCCAGCGGGTCCTTCGGTGACAGCGAACACTCCAGTTGCCCATCGGAGTACTCGGCGTTCAATGTCTCGAGCCCGATCCCGGGATCCGAGCAGAGCGTGACGAGCTCGTGCACGTAGCCCGCGAGCTTCAGCAGCGGCAGCGCGCCCACCGCCGGGCCGTCGTGCGCGGGCCGTCGCTGTTCCTCGGGGTCGGAGGAGCCGGCCGCGCACCACCATTCCAGCTCGTACCCGACGCGTGCGTCGAGGCCGAGCGCAGCGCAACGCCCGACGGCGCGCCGGAGCAGCTCACGCGGGCAGCAGTCGTGCGAGACGCCGTCCTGGCAAAACTGGTCGGTCGGGCACCAGCCCCACCCTGCCAAGCCCGGGAACGGGCGGGCGGCCGGCGCGTCGGCGACCAGCCGGAGGTCGCCGGCGGGATTTCCGACGAAGGGGCTCGAGGTGACGCGGTCGGTCGCCGTCACCACGTGCCACGCCGTCGAGAGGCCGACTCCTGCGGTCGCGGCATGCTCGAGCCGGGTCAGGGGCACCGCCCGGGCGCGCGCCACACCCGCGTTGTCAACGAGGGTGAGGAGCACCACCTCGACGCCGGCAGCGGACAGCCGCTCGCTCGCCGCGGCGGCGGCGTGACGACGCTCGCTCCCGTCCGGTCGCGTCGGCCGGTTCGTACCGGTCACGAGGAGCCGCCCGAGCTCTGGTTGGTCGGAATCGCCTACCATTGCGGCGGCACGGTAACGGGGCATCGGGGACGCGTCAATCGCCGCCGATCGCAGCCCGGACGCGAAAAGCGGGCCGGGGGGGGACCGGCCCGCTCTTCATGACTACCCGGCACCGGGGGGGGACCGTGCCTGGCGTCCTGGCACCAGTATGCGGGTCGCTCGGTCATCAGTCAAACAGTTTCAGTAGATACTCGCTATCATCGACGGCGATGGATCTTCGCCAGCTTCAGGCCGTCGTGGCGATCGCCGAGCACGGATCCTTCTCCGCCGCCGCCGACGCGCTCGCCACGGTCCAGTCCAACGTCTCGACGCACGTGAAGAAGCTCGAGACCGAGCTCGGGACGCCGGTGATCGACCGCGCGAGCGGCGAGCTGACCGAGGCGGGACAGCTCGTGGTCGCTCGGGCGCGCCGGGTGCTCGGCGAGCTCGACGCGATCGCCGCGGACGTGACGGCGCTCAGCCAGGACGTCGTCGGCACCGTCCGCCTGGGGGCGATCGGCACGGCGGCGCGCTGGATCGTGCCGCAGCTCGTCGAGATCGTCCCCGAGCGCCACCCGCGCCTGCACCTCGTCTTCACCGAGGCGACGACCATCGGGCTCGACCTGCAGCTCGGCACGGGCCAGGTCGACCTGGCGATCCTGCAGCTGCCAGCCTCGGGCAGCGAGGTGCGCACGATGGCGCTGTACGAGGAGGAGCTGTGCCTCGTCGTACCGATGGATCACCCGCTCGCCAACCAGGGCCAGGTGCCGTTCAGCGCCCTCGCCGACGAGGACCTGCTGCTGCCGCTCCCGGGCATCGCCTACCGCGACCTGATCGACCGGGTGGCCTCCGCCGAGGGAATCCGCTTGAGGACCCGCGCCGAGACCGACAGCGTGCGGCTGGTGGCGACGCTCACGTTCGAGGGGACCGGCGTTGCGCTGCTGCCGGCGGGTTCGGTGCCGCACTATCTCTATGACCGCTACCGGCTGCTGCCCGTGGAGGGCCTGGCGCCACGTCTCGTCGGTGTGGCGCAACGGCGACGGGGCTTTCCCGGCGCTCCCGTTCGGGCCGTGCTCGACGCGCTCACCGAGATCGTCCGCGATCCCGAGCGCGTGCCGAGGGGGGTGCGCGCCGTGCCGCCCGAGCGCGGCCGGCGCCAGGGGCTCGCTCCGGGGGACCAGTCGGCCGGTGTCCTCGTCACGCCGATCGGCGAGGGCGGCATCCCTGCGTTGCGGGTCACCGAGTAGCGCCGCGGGCGGTGCCGAGTGGCGCCGCAGCCGGCGCCGGCCGCGTGCGCGCCCCGCCCTCGCTCAGGCGGGCCGTGGCGCGCGCGACATGAGCCACAGCGTCGGGCCGTCATGGGCGACACGCAGCTCCTCGGTGATCGCGAAGCCGAGCCGGCTGTACAGCGGCAGGTTGGCTTCGTTGGACGACTCGAGGTACGCCGGCATGCTCGCCGTGTCGCAACGCTGGAGCACGTGCGCGATGAGCGCCGTGCCGAGTCCCTGGCGCTGGAAGCCCGGCTCGGTGCCGATCGGCCCGAGGTACCAGTGCGGGGCTCTCGGATGGCGGGCGGCGAGCAGCTGCGCAACACGCCGGGACGCGCCGAGGCGGGCGCCCACGATCAAGGGCAGCGCCGCCTGCGCCAGCACGTCACCGACGTTCGGCGGCCGAGGCACGGGGGGAGCCACATCGCGCACGCATGTCCCCCGGCATCGGTGAGCACGTCCCCGCGGACGAGGTAGTTGTGGCGCAGCTGCAGCTCGAAGAACCGGCACAGCCGTTCATAGCGGCGTTGCGGATCGGGGAAGAGGTAGCAGACGAGGGGGTCGCCGGCGAAGGCTCGTGCCAGGACGCCCGCCAGGTGTTCGGCCTCGCCGGCACCAGCGGAGCGGACTTGCGGCACACGGGCGCAGCGTAGCGTGGAGTGCCGGTGGCGGCAGTGGAATTGCGGCGTCGAGCCGCGCCCGCTCCGGCTACGGCCGCCCGCCGCATCGCCGCCGGGTAGGCAGGCACCTTCGACGAGAGGACGGGCCATGACCGACGACGCGCCGCCGCAAGGTGAGATCAAGCTCGTGCTCGCCGACGTCGACGGGACGCTCGTCACCCAGGACAAGGAGCTGACGCCCGCCGCCGTCCAGGCCGTCGCCGATCTACGCCGAGCGGGGATCAGGTTCGCGATCACGAGCGGGCGGCCGCCCAAGGGCATGATGATGCTCGTCGAGCCGCTGAAGATCGACACGCCGATCTCCGGCTTCAACGGCGGGCTGATCGTCAACCCCGAGCTCGAGGTGCTCGACAGCGGGACATCCCGGAGGAGCTCGTCGGCCCCGTGCTCGACGAGCTCGACAAGGCGGGTCTCGACAGCTGGCTCTACCGGGCCAACGACTGGTACATCCGCCACCCGGGCGCGCCCCACGTCGAGCGGGAGGCGTGGACCGTCAAGTTCGAGCCGAAGGTCGTCGACAGCTACGACGGCATGCACGACCAGGTCGTGAAGATCGTCGGGGTGAGCGACGACCACGACCTCGTGCGCACCACCTCGGACGACATGCGCGAGCGCTTCGGCCACCGGCTCTCGGCCGCCGCCTCCCAGCCCTACTACCTCGACGTCACCCATCCCGATGCCAACAAGGCGGGCGTCGTGCGGTACCTCTCGCAACATCTCGGGATCGTCCCCGGTTCCATCGCGACGCTCGGGGACATGCCCAACGACGTGCTCATGTTCGCCCACTCCGGGCTGTCGATCGCCATGGGCAACGCCGACGACGGGGTGAAGCGGTGCGCCCGGCGCGTGACCCGCTCGAACGAGCAAGACGGGTTCGCCTACGCAGTCGAGCGCTACATCCTCGGTAACAGCTGAGCGCGTCGTCGCCCGCTCACGGCTCCAGCGGGGAGAGCTCTGCTCTCCGGTGGGGCGAGCTCTCGTCGTCCGATCTGCTCATGCCAACGCGCAGTGCTCGAACCACAAGCTCGTGACGCTTTCGTCGCCGTCGAGGCGCAGGGCGCCGGCGTCGAAGGGCTGGCGGCGGTAGCAGGCCAGCAGCAGCGCCGGCGCCGGCCCCGTGACGGTTGCCTGCACTGGCGGGCCGACGTCCTCTGAGCCCGGCGCGGCCGAGCCGGCGGCGACGTCGCGCCGACGCGGCGGCTCCCGTTCGACGCGAAACCGGTCCGGCTCGAAGGTCACGACCCAGCTGTCCTCGCAGTCGTCGGCGACGAGGCGTAGCCGCTCGCCCGAGCCGCGCAGCTCGAGCACGTTCGGCGAGAAGTACGCCGCGGTGGGCAGGTTGACGAGCAGCTCGTCGACCCCGTCGGCGCACAGAGCTGGGTCCACGTCCGAGACCTCGCCCGCGGCGAGCTCCAGGTCGACGCGGTGCACCATCGTCTCGTGCAGCTGGCGGCGCGACCACCACCGCACGTGGGGGTCGGCTCCCCAGACCCACATCGGCGCGTCGGGATCGGCGGCGCGCAGGGCCGCGACGAGGAGCGCTCCCCCGTCGCGCATCCAGGTCGGCGTCGGCGGCTCCTCGACGAGCCCCAGCTCCCGGTAGCCGAGTCGAACCGGCGAACGGCGTGCGACGAGGCCGGCTGCCCAGCGGTGCACCATCCCGAGGTGCGTCGCCAGCTCGCCCGCGGTCCAGTGCGGGCAGGAGGGCACCGGTGCATCAGACGGGCAGCGCTCGAGCACTGCGGCGAAACGATCGACCTCGATCTCGACGAGGTCGCAGCACTCCTCGTGACTCAGCACGTCACCTCACCGTCCTCTCCCGGTCGCCCTGGCCCCTCTGCCGGTCGCGCACGTGGCCCAGCACCCCACCTCATGTCCTCCCTGCCGGTCGCTTCGAAGTCTGACTCCTCGGTCGGGAATGCGCCGAGCCGCCGGCGGGTTTTCGCGGGCATGACCGCGTTCTCGATCAACTTCGACTACCGCTGCCCGTTCGCCCGCAACGCCAACGAGCACGTCCTCGACGCCCTCGAGGCCGGGGCCGACTACGACGTCACCTTCGTCGGCTTCTCGCTCGACCAGGCGCACGTCGAGGAGGGACAGCCCGCGGTCTGGGACCAGCCCGAGCGCAAGGCTGCCCTCACCGCCGGCGCCGCAGGCATCGCCGTGCGCGACAGGATGCCCGAGCACTTTCCCGCGGTGCACCGTGCGCTGTTCGCCGCCGCGCCACGAGCTCGGCGAGGACGTCGCGCGACCCCAAGGTCGTGCGCGCCGCTCTCGAGCGCGGTGGTGTCGACCCTGATGCCGTCTTCGCCGAGCTCGAGGCCGGCTGGCCCTACAAGGTCCTCCAAGACGAGCACGAGACCTCCGTGAAGGAGCACCACGCCTTCGGCGTTCCGACCTTCGTCATCGGCGACCGTGCGGTGTTCGTGCGGCTGATGACGCGCCCCGGTGGCGACGGCGAGCTCGCCAAGTCGACGATCGACCTCGTGCTCGGCCTGCTCGTCGACCACCCCGAGCTCAACGAGTTCAAGCACACCTCGATCCCTCGCTGAGCGCCCCACGCCACCGCGGTCGTCGCGCAGCGGGCGGGAAACGCTCCACAGCTGTCTCCCTCGAGGCGATCCCGAGGACGACTTGACTACCTGATCGCAAACGACTCGACGCCACCTTCGTCTCACGCTGGCTCACAAGGATGGTGTGATCCGGTAGCCGACGTTGGTGATGGTTTCGATTGCTGGGGGTTCTCCGAGTTTGCGTCGCAGCCGGCTGATCGTGACGTGGACGGTGTTGGTGAACGGGTCGACGTTCTCGTCCCATACCTGGGCGAAGAGGTCCTCGGCGCTGAGGACTGCGTGTTGGGCGCGCATCAGGGCTTCGAGCACCGCGAACTCTTTGGCTGAGAGGTCGAGCCGTCGTCCGTCGCGGGTGGCGGTGTGGTGTAGGGGGTCGAGTTCGATTCCGGCCGCCCGGAAGATTCTTGGTTGGGCGGCGGGTCGGCGGCGGGCGAGAGCGCGGATGCGGAGCACGAGCTCGGGGAAATGGAATGGCTTTGGGAGGTAGTCGTCGGCTCCGAGGCTGAGGCCGCTGACGCGTTGCGCCGGGGTGCCGGACGCGGTGAGCATGAGCACCATCGCCGGGTTCTCGCGCTCGGTGATCATGCGGCAGATGGTGTCGCCGTGCACCCCGGGGAGGTCGCGGTCGAGGACGACCACGTCGTAGGTGTTGAGGTCGAGTCTTCGTTGCTGCTTGGAGGCCGTCATAGGCGACATCGACGGCCATCCCCTCGTCTTGCAGTCCCTCGACGAGCGCGTCGGCGAGGGTGCGGGAGTCTTCGACGACGAGCACTCTCACGCCGGCGCTCCGGCTGCTGTCCTGGCTGCGAGGGGCAAGCGTGATCGCGACGCGCAGCCCGCCGTCGCTGAGGGCTTCGAGGTCGAGCGTGCCGCCGTGGACCTCGACGATCGAGGACGACGATCGCCAGCCCGAGGCCGGCGCCGTCGTCCGATCCGGTTCGCTCGGCGCCGATGCGCCGGAACGGCTGGGTGAGCTGTTTGACCTGGTCGGGGTCAAGGACTGGGCCGCCGTTCTCGACGACGAGCTGCGCGCGCTTGTCCTTCGACCGCGGTCGCGACGCGGACCCAGCCGCCCGGCTGGTTGTGGCCGATGGCGTTGTCGATCAGGTTCTCGACCATGCGGGAGAGCAGCGTCTCGCTGCCCGTGACCCACGCGTCCGGACCGCTGTTGCTGCTCGACGTCGCAGTCCCATGGCCGAGATCGTGTCGGCGTGGCGCTCGATCGCGAGGCGGGCGAGCTCGGCGAGCGAGACGGTCGACTCGTCGCCGAGCGGCCCGTGCTGGGTGTGGGCGAGGGTGAGGAAGCTCTCCAGCAGCCGGTCGACGTGGTCGAGCTCGCGGCGGAGCCGGTCGGCGAGCGTGCGGATGTGTGGGGGCACCGGTCCGGGTTTGGCCATCGCCACGTCGAGCGAGGTCCGCATCCCGGCGAGCGGCGTGCGCAGCTCGTGCGAGGCGTTGGCGACGAACTGGCGCTCGAACGCGAACGAACGCTCGAGGCGGTCGAGCAGCTGGTCGAAGGTGTCGGCCAGCTCCTTCAGCTCGTCGTCGGGGCCCGTCGAGGTTCAGACGCTCGTGCAGGTTGGTGGCGGAGATCTCCCTGGTGGTCGCCGTGATCGTGCGCAGCGGCCGCAGGAACCGCCCGGCCACCAGCCAACCGACGGCGAGCGAGCGCCCCGGCCATGATCGCCAGGCGCGATCCCCGAGGCGATCAGGAGCTGATGGCGGTCGGAGCCTTGCAAGGTGGTGAGACCACCGTTCGGCGTCGGCACGGCGACTTCGTCGAGGTTGCCCGTACGGCCCTGCCAGACGGCGAAGGTGACGGCCAACAGCACCGCCCCGGAAGCCAGAAAGACCGCGAAGAAGAGAACGGCGAGACGCACCCGGATGGTGCGTCGTCGGGGACGGGGCGCAATGGCCTCGTCGCCGCTAGATCGAGGTGCTCGCACGTCTCGTGTCAGCCCCGCCAGACCACAGCCGAGATCCGGCTCACGGAGCCATACAAGCCAGTCGCGACAGGCTCGGGTGGGGCGGACGCGCGGGACCGGCATCGAGGGCGGATGAATAGGGCGTCCGAGGGGAGGTCTGCGGGAGCGGACAAGGCGTCTCCGCACGCTCGGGTCTTCACCGTTGACCCCCCGACCAGGGCGCTTGGATCGGTCGTCACGTGCACACATGAGGATACCTCGACACACCTTACAACGGGATAACAACCTCGGTAAGGCCCGTGTGAGCGGCTCCGAAGCACGATGAAACCAACGACGCCGCCAAAAGCAGAGGAGAAGACGCGATGACGAGCGCCTCCGAGTACGAAGACCACACTGAGCAGGTGTCTGGCGCGACGGGTCGGCGATCGGCTATTCCAGTGATGTGGACGGCCGCAACTGCGGCGTTGGTTGCCATCCTCGCGGCGGGCTGCGGCGCCTCGAACGGCCCCGGTGTCGCCCGCTCGAGGTCGAACACGACCATCGCCACGTCGACGTCGAGGTACTCGTCAAGCAAGGAGATGACGCAGGCGCTCGACTACACGCGCTGCATGCGCAACCACGGCGTCCCGGTTTTCCCCGAACCGACCACCTACCCTGGGGGCGGTGTCGCCTACCAGTTTGCAGCCCGCGGGAGCCGCGATCTGGACCGCAACAGCCCGGCGTTCGAGGCGGCCGAAGAAGCGTGCCGATCACTGTCGCTCGGCGGCGAGCAGCCTCCAGCAGCTTCCGCCCAGAAACTCGCAGCGGAGCTGACATGGGCGGCATGCATGCGCTCGCACGGCCTACCCGGATTCCCCGATCCCAACGCTCAGGGCGCGTTCGACAGCAGCAGGTTCGATGACAGCTCGCCCCTCTTCCAAGCCGCCAGCAAGGCCTGCGGGTCGGTCGAACCGGCGGGACCTATCAGCGCCGTGCCCGGACACGGATGATGACTGCTTGGAAGGGCATCTTGATGCATCGCCTCAGTGGCTCGCCCTAGACCCTTGTAGCATCTCCCAGCGTTGCCGACCGCGGGAGGACTAGCCATGGACCACACTACGACCGTGCATCGCCTCTACGACCGCATCAACGCCCACGACGTCGACGGCTTCGGCGAGCTGCTCGCCGACGGCTTCGTCGAGCACGAGGTGGCCCCGGGCCTCGAGCCAACAAAGGAGGGTACTCAGAACCTCTTCAGCCAGATGTTCGCTGCCTTCCCCGATCTGCGTTTCGACGTCGAGGACACCGTCGGCGGCGGTGACAAGCAGGTCGTGCGGGCGCGAGTCGCAGGAACGAACACCGGAGCGTTCATGGGCATGCCCGCCACCGGCAAGCCCATGAGCATCCAGGCGATCGACATCCTCGAAATCGGCGACGACGGCCTCGTCGAGGAGCACTGGGGCGTCATGGACATCATGTCGATGATGCAGCAACTCGGCGTTGTGCCGATGGGACCTCCCGCCTAGCTCCGAGCGGAGCGTTCTCTGTCACGGTCATCCAAGACGCGGGCGTTGCTGACGTAAGTTCCCGCCGTGCGGAGGAGGATGATCTAGCCGTCTGCCTGGAGCTCGGTCCGCCTGCCGGCTCCGTCGCATACTGCATTGGCTACGCCTAGCTCAGCCTCCCTAGCTCACGAGAAACGACGGGGCGCCCCCGGATCGTGCGACCCGGGGGCGCCGCGCGTCACTCGAGGGTGATCGGCTCGTCGTCGCCGGCGCCCAGGCCGAGTGGGACGTCGATGCCGGTCTCCTTGCCGTTGTTCCGGATCCGCTCGTCGATCTCGACGATGAGCTCGGGGCTGTCGCGCAGGAACTGCTTGGCGTTCTCGCGGCCCTGGCCGAGCTGCTCGCCCTCGTAGGTGTACCAGGCGCCCGACTTCTTGACGATCCCGAGGTCGACGGCGACGTCGAGGATCGATCCCTCCCGGCTGATCCCCTTGCCGTACATGATGTCGAACTCCGCCTGCCTGAACGGAGCGGCAGCAGTTCGAGACGACGACATCGTCGGCGACGAAGGTATGGTGCTCCTCGACCTCGATGTCGTAGATCCGCCGCCACTCCGGTGGCTCGACCGCCCGGATCCGGTCGTACCAGACGTCCTCGTCCAGCATCTGGTCGAGGAAGTCGCTGTCGAGCGCGTCCGCCAAGAGCTGCACACGGTCACGCCGCAGCCGACTGACGCCGAGCACGTTCTTCATCCCACCCGTGGCTTCCCTCCGACATGACCGATCAGCGCCGACGCGACCTCGGCCGTCACGCCGCGCCGTTCGAGATAGGCGAGGACGGGCTCGGTCGCCGACGCCGGAAGGTATCCCGCCGCGGAGCCCCGATGGCGCTTCAGGGCAGGGTTGGCCAGCTCTGCAGTGAGGTGCAGACCCTTTGGCCCCCACATCGGCACCGCAGCGGCGAAGCGCTCGACATTGTCCATCCCGCCGACACGCACCTGGTAGCAAACGAGCTTGCCCTGAACCCGCCGTCCCTTCACGATGCTCGGACGCTGGTTGTGCGGGTCTCCGCCGGCTGACGTAGCTGGTGATGCCCCAGCGGAGCAGGAGCCAGTGGATCTGGTGCGCGAGCTGCTCGGACGTGGTCGTGAATCCACAACGGATCCCGCCGGTCTGCTCTCGGCTGACGTACCCGTCGGTCTCCCAGATCCCGAACAACAGGTTGCCGATCACGTCGGCGGACACATCTGGCAGCAAAGAAGGGCGCCGGGATCAGCTTCTCACTGGCGGAGTGTCCGTAGATGCCGGCCCAGCGAGCCAGGTCGAGAAGACCGTTGTGGTCGCCTCGGCGGTGCGAGTACGAGACCTGGATGCCACGAACGTGCGAGTCGCACCCGAGCGAGTCGGCGATGGCGGCCGCGTCGGCATGCAGCGCCTCCTCGACGTTGGTGAACGAGATCGGGGTCTTCCCGGTGACGCAGCCATCACCGATCAGGTAGCCGAGCATGCGTGCGTGCGCAGGCGACACCGGCTGCTCCGTGCCGAAGCCCATGGCCCGCCGCGGTCGAGCGAGGCGATCGCCGACTCGCAGCTCTCCGGCCTGTCGCCACCCCGCATCCGTCAGCACCTTATGGTCGGTCGTCACGCGCAGCACGGTTCCGTCGCGGAGCTCGAGCCCGATCACCTCGTGCTCACCCTGGTCCATCCGCTGGACGATCGGCCGGATGTGCAGCTTGCCCGCCTTGTCTGCGGCAACAACGCTGGTGCCCACACCTCGCTCGACGATGTCCTCGATGCGGTGGGTGAGACCGGTGGTCGGATCGAACACCCGCGTGCCCTCGGCGACGCACTTGTTCTTGACAACCTTGACCCGGGTGCGGTTGCCGACCACCTCGGCGCCTTCCTTGATCGACTCGACGCGGCGGATGTCGAGGCGCACCGACGAGTAGAACTTCAGCGCGCGTCCGCCAGGCGTGGTCTCCGGGGAGTTGTGAACCACGACCCCGTCGACGAGATAGTTGTGGCTACCTTCCACCTCGATGTCGAATCGATGCATGTTCGTGTTCGGCGGCTTGACGTGGATGTCGAGTGATGGGGAAGGGCATCAACTCCATCCGTGGCATCGGTGAACACCGGCTCGACGGCGAAGCGCCCGCGGTACTTCGGCAGCAGCTTGTACTCCATGCTCGGATGCACGAATGGGGCGATCAGCGCGTGCAGCTTCGCCGTCTCGTCCTTGGCAAAGACGAGTACCGCCTTGCGCCCTGCTCCGACCAGCCTGAGCGTCGGGCGGATGTCCCAGGTGTCGGCCAGATAGCTGACCAGTCTGGTCCGTGTCGTCGGCTCCATCGCCTCGACGCAGATCATGCTCCGACCGCTACCGTCGCGCGGTACGCTCCTGCACACCCTTCGCGCGGATGGTGAAGCTGCCGTCGTCCATGTACCAGATCGCCAGCGACAGCGGCGTGAGCTGCTTCAGATAGTCGTCGCTGAACACCTTCTTCCCGTTGAAGTAGACAGCTTGGCGGAGCTCGACAAGCTCCGGCAGCGGCTCGAAGTCGTAGAACACCGCCGCGTCTTGCTTACGACCCGAGCGACATCTCCCGATGTTGCCGAGCAGCGAAGCCTTCCAGTCCGCATAGTGAATCTGATGAGCGCCGTGCCCGTAACGGAATCGTGCACTGTGCCCACTTTGAGTGAGTGAAAGTGCCCCGTCGCCCATCAAGGAACCGAGAACGACTTCCCACTGGAAGTCCGACAGCTTTGAGGTGACGGCCTCAAGGACCATGTCTCCGACCTTGAGTGTCGCTGCCTCACGCCAGCCGGCTGGTGTGCGGATCTGATGGTTGGGCGTGCAGGCGAATCTCGCTCGACCGCTCCGTGTCGGCTTGGCCACGCTGAACTGCAGGAAATGGTCGGTCGGTCCGTTGTCGAACCAATTGACCACCCTCTTCGGGACGATCGCCCCCATCTCGTGATCGTAGGAGAGTACCTCGACCGGCAGTTTCTGGTTGACGATCTTGCCGATCATTCTCTGAGGTGCCGTCGGCCAGCATCACACGCGGTCTGGTAATGAAAACACCCGAAGAGGACCCCGATCTTTTCACGCAGCTGGTTGATGAAGATGCAGATGGTGTTGGACTTGCTCAGCGTACCCGGTGAGCTTGCGCAGCGCCTGCGACATGAGGCGAGCCTGCAGCCCGACGTGGGTGTCGCCCATCTCCCCCTCGATCTCGGCCCTCGGTGTCAGGGCGGCGACGGAGTCGATGACGATGACGTCGATCGCGCCGGAGCGGATCAGCAGGTCGGCGATCTCGAGCGCCTGCTCGCCGGTGTCGGGCTGGGAGATGAGCAGCTCGTCGATGTCGACCCCGATCGCCTTGGCGTAGACCGGGTCGAGGGCGTGCTCGGCGTCGACGTAGGCGCAGATGCCGCCGTTCCGCTGAGCCTCGGCGACGACGTGCATGGCGAGGGTGGACTTGCCGGAGGACTCCGGGCCGAAGATCTCGACGACGCGGCCGCGGGGAAGGCCGCCGATGCCGAGTGCCAGGTCGAGGGACATCGCCCCGGTCGAGATCGATTCGACGTTCATGTTGAGGTTCTCACCCATGCGCATGACCGAGCCCTTGCCGAACTGCTTCTCGATCTGGCCGAGCGCCACGTCGAGCGCCTTGTCCCGCTCCATCACCGTCTCCTCTCCGGCCGCTCGGCCGTCTCCGCTTCTCATTCGCCCGCACCATAGAGACGGGGTGTGACAGCGCCGAGATCGCCTCTCCGAGCCGGTCGAGCCCCGGCTCCCGGCTCGGCTTGCACCAGTGTAGTTCCGAACACACGTTCGGTGTGTGATTGTCGTGATCTGGTGGCGCAGCGCAGCAGCGACGAGGTCAAGGCGCCAATTTGCGCGACCCTCGGGGAGCAGGTGCGAGCTCACAGCAGCAGCAGATCGGCCTTCGACCCCTGCAACGGAAGGTCGGGGCCGCGTCGCACGTTGGCGCGAGGCGGTCCGACAGCGCGCCATTGCCGAGGGCCGTTGCAGCCGAGAACGGCGACGACCAGGGGCCCTCGGCCGCCCTTGCCTGCCGCCTATCGCCACGGCCGTACCGCAGCCGCTCTCGGACGCGACGCGTCGAGTCCGCGGTGACCTCCTGCGGCGGCCGCATGACTTCGAGCCCGCCACGTCGACGCGAGGCGGGCGAGGCCCGAATCCCTACTCGACCTGCGGGGCGTCCGTGATGTCGAAGTTGCCCTCGCGCATCCACCCGGCGAGGACCCTGAAGTACCCCGGCACGGGCGCGCGCAGCACGAGGTCGCCGCCCCGCGCGACGAGGTACCGCCGCGCCTCGACGATCACCCCGACCGCCGAGGGATGCAGGCTGCGCAGCCGCCCCATGTCGAGCACGACCGTCCGGCGCTCGTTGTCGATCAGGCCGATGATGAGGCGACGCAGCTCGCCGATGTCACCCTCGAGCAGGTCGCCGGACATCGCGACCAGGGTCGTCTTCTCGAGGTAGCGCACCTCCGTGATGAAGGGCTCGGGTTCGGGCGGCTCCTCCGTCGGTGCCTGCGCGATCTCCGTCTTCGTCACCTCGACCATCCCGTGAGCTGGAGCCGCTGTGATGTTCGACCACCACACCGAGCGGCGGGGTGGCACTCAAACGCTAGCGCTGTCGGGTCCCTGGGGCCGCCGCGTTGCACGAAGGGGAAAGGACTCGCGCCCGAAGGATTCAACGGCGCGAGTCCGGCGGTCACTCAGCGTCACATTCCTGCCCGAGGTCGCCGGCCGCGCCGAGCCGACCGCGACCACCCCGCCACGGCACCGACCGGCACCGGCACCGGCAGAGCGCGACGGTCCGAGGCTCAGGCGGCCCGCGGCCCGCGGCCCGCGGCTCGAGCCGAGCCCGAGCGCCCCGGACCGTCCTCAGCCCCCGCGGGTCGCAGCGCTGGTCGTGCCGCTCGCTCCCGCGCCGGCCGCCCAGCTCGTCGCAGCCTCGATCCCGAGCAGCCGCCGGCGCAGCAGGTCGAGCGTGCTGATCACCCCCAGCTGGCGGACCTGCTCGCGCTCACCGGGCAGGCGGAGCTCGACCGCCTCGGCCGGCCGGTCCGGAAGCGCCAGCCCGACGAACACCGTTCCCGGAGGGTGCCCTTCCTGGGAGTCCGGCCCGGCCACCCCCGTCGTCGCCAGGCCGATGTCGGCCCCGAGCAGGGAGCTGACGGCCGCCGCCATGGCGCAGGCCGCATCGGCGGTCACGACCTCGCCCACCTCGATGCCGAGCAGGGTGTGCTTGGCCGCCGTGGCGTAGGGGACCACGCCGCCGACGAACCAGTTGCTCGCTCCCGGGATGCCCACCAGGCGCGAGGCGAGCAGGCCGCCGGTGAAGGACTCGGCCGTCGCCAGGCGCAACGAGCGCTCGGCGAGCATCCGCCCCACGACCTCTTCCATCGGCTCGTCGACGGAGAAGACGTAGGCGCCCACCAGGGCGCGCAGCTCGGCCTCCTCGGCGTCGAGAGCGGCGACGGCAGCCTCCTCGGTCGGCGCCTTCACGGTGAGGCGCAGCTTGATGCCTTCGATCCCGCTCGCGAGGAAGGCGATCGTCGGGGCACCCGGCCCGGCCACATCGAGCGCGTCCAGCCGCGGCGCAACGCGCTCGGCAAGAGCGGACTCCCCGAGCCCCCACGTGCGCAGCGTCCGGCTGACAATCACCGAGGTCTCGCCCGCCCGCGCCCGCAGATCCGGGAGCACGGCGCGCTCGACCATCTCGCGCATCTCGTACGGGACGCCTGGGACGGCGTAGATGACCTTCGGAACCGCCGGCGCTCCGTTCGCCGCCTGCAGGTGCTTCGGATCGACCGGGCAGATCAGCCCGGGCGCCGTCCCCGTCACCTGCGGGATGACGATCGCACCCTCAGGCACGTCGGCCTGCCGGGCGTTGTTGGCGGTCATCGTCCGCCCACGCCGGGAGAACATCGACTCGATCACCGCCAGAACCTCGGGATCGCGGCGGAGCGACACGCCCATCACCTCGGCGATCGCCTCGCGGGTGAGGTCGTCCTGGGTCGGACCGAGCCCCCCGCAGGCGATCACCGCGTCGCAACGGGACAGCGCCACCTCGAGCACCGACCGGATCCGGCCGATGTTGTCACCGACCCGGGTCTGGAACAGGCAGTCGATGCCCGACGCGGCGAGCCGCTCGGCGATCCAGGTCGAGTTGGTGTCCACGATCTGACCGAGCAGGAGCTCGGTCCCGACGGCGACGATCTCGACGCGCACCTGAGGCTGCCCGACCGGTCCGAGGCTCTCGACGCCGCGCCGCGCTGCTCAGAAGCCCGACGCGGACGTGGCCGACGACCCGAGCGCCGGCCGGAGCTGCTTGCGCGCGTCGACGGCGTACTGCCAGCCGGTGACGAGCGTGAGCGCGACGGCCGCCCACAGCGTCCAGCGGGCGACGTCCAGGTGGTGGGCACCGAGCGGCGGGAACACGGCGAAGCCCACGGCGGCGTCCTGCAGCCAGGTCTTGAGCTTGGCCGGGCCACGCGCCGGGATCGAGATCCCCCGCCGCCCGGCGTAGCTGCGAAAGGCGCTCATCGCCACCTCACGCGCCGCGATCGAGCGCGACGGGCAGCATCGAGAACGCCCCGATCCCGACCAGCGCGAAGAGCGCCCCGAGGACGAGGAACTTGTCGGCGAGCGGGTCGAGGAACGCCCCGGAGCGGGTCGCGCCGTGCCGGCGAGCGAGGTGTCCGTCGAGGCTGTCCGACGCCGCGAGCCCGACCCACAGCACGAACAACAGCCACGAGTCCGGGCCGGTGAGCGCGAGCAGCAGCGCGTAGGCCGGCGCCGCCGCGAGCCGGACCATCGTCAGGGCGTTCGCCGGCGTGGCGAGCGCGCTCGGACCGAAGTGCGTTGCCGTGACCGGTCGCGAGGTGACCGGCGCGCCGGCGCCCGACCCGCCGCTCACGCCGCCGCCCGGGCGACCACGTCGGGCCCCACCGCGCTCACGACCTGCACGCGGGCGAAGGCTCCCGGCTCGAGCCGGCGCGGAACCTGCACGATCCCGTCGATCTCCGGCGCCTCGCGGTAGCTGCGTGCCCGCCCGGGCGAATCGACGAGCACCTCCACCGTCTCCCCCACCAGCGCGCTGCGCTTGGCCGCGGTGATCGAGTCCTGCAGCTCGCTGCACTCGCGCAAGCGCTCGGCGACGAGCTCGGGCGCGACCTCGCCGTCCAGATCGGCGGCGTAGGTGCCGTCCTCGCGCGAGAAGGCGAAGAATCCCGCCCAGTCGAGCTCGGCGCTTCGCAACATGGCCAGCAGCTCGTCGTGGTCCTCCTCCCGCTCACCGGGGTACCCGACGATGAACGACGAGCGCAGCGCGGCATGCGGCGCCGCCGTGCGGATCGCCTCGATCCGCTCGAGGAAGCGCTCGGTCGACCCGTACCGGCGCATCCGCCGCAGCAGCCGGCCGGACGCGTGCTGCAGCGACAGGTCGAAGTACGGCACCGCGCTCTCGGCGATCGTCGCGATCAGCGCGTCGGTGAGCGACGACGGGTAGAGGTACAGCAGCCGGACCCGCGGGACGACGCCACGCACCGCCTCGACGAGCGGGGCGAGGCCTGCCCCGCCCGACGATCCGCTGCGGTCGCGTCCGTAGGAGGCGAGGTCCTGCGCGACGAGCACGATTTCCTGCACTCCCTGTGCTGCGAGCTGCTCAGCCTCGGCGATCACGGCTTCGGGGCGGCGGGAACGCTGCGGGCCTCGGAAGCTCGGGATGGCGCAGAAGCCGCACCGGCGGTCGCACCCCTCTGCGACCTTCACGTATGCCCACGGCGCCGCCACCGGCCGGCGCGGCAGCTCGAGCAGGTCGAGCGACGGGAGCGCCTCGCGCTCGTGCCGTGGATCGACGCCGTGGCGCGGTCGGCTCTGCCAGCGTGGCCCGCTGCGCAGCTGCACCGGCACGCCGAAGCCGGCGACGAGGTCGACCTCGGGCAGCGCGTCGGCGAGCTCGCGACCGTGGCGCTCGGCAAGGCACCCCGTGACGACGAGCCGCGCTCCGGGCTGACGTTCACCGGCGAGAGCGAGGATCGTCTCGATCGACTCCTCGCGCGCCGCCTCGATGAAGGCACACGTGTTGACGACGACCAGCTCGGCGTCTCGCGGGCCGGGAGCCGGCTCGAGGCCGTCGGCGAGCAGGCTGCCGGCGAGCTTGTCGGAATCGACCTCGTTCTTTGGGCAACCGAGTGTCTCGATCCAGAACCGCCGTGCCATCGGCCCAGGCTACCCCGCACGGCACGGGATCAAAGCCTGGCGAGCAATTCTGCTTTCTTCCCCTCGAACTCTGCCTTGGTGAGCACGCCGCGCTCGTAGAGCGCCGCGAGGCGCTCGATCTGGGAGACGACATCGACGCCGTTGCCGTTGACCGGGGCGCCGCCATCCGCAGCGCCGGCGGCCCCGTCGGCGCCGGCGGCCCCGTCGGCGCCGGCGGCCCCGTCGGCGCCGGCGGCCCCGTCGATGTCGGCGTCGTAGACAGCGCCGGCGTCCGGGACGCGGAAACCCGCCGGCACGAGCCGCGCGGAGCCGACCGCCGGCGTGGGCGCCGTGTCCGGTGCGTGGGTCTGCACCGCCGGCACCCACGAGTCCGGCGGGTCGGCGGCGATCACCGGGATGTCGAGGGGGTCGACCTCGTCTCCCTGCGTCCAACCCCGCGGGCGCTCCATCGCAGCGGATACCAGGGTCTGCACCCAGGCCGGGTCGGGCACGTCGGGGAAGGGCTCGCGAGACGCCTCTCCTGCCGACTCGACGAGCAGGTCGCCCGTTCGCAACAGCCGTTGCATCAGCCCCTGCTGATACGACACCGACTGCACGTTGGCGATCGGGATCTCCCGTGCCAGCCGGTGGACGACCCCGGCGCGGTAGACGACGCGGCGGTTGGTGACCGTGAGGTTCTCGGCGCGCCACTGCACAGAGCGCAGCGCCAGGTCGAGCAGGGACAGGGCGATCGCGCCGATCAGCACCCAGCCGAACCAGACCGGGGCGCCCACCCAGACCACGACGACGGTGATGCTCGCGGCGAGCACGGCGACGACGAGCAGAGCCGGGCGCAACAGCCGCACCATGCGCGGCCGCGTGTCGAGCAGCACGTCCTCGCCGGGTTGCAGGAGTCGTCTCGGGAACGCCACGGCGAGCCTCCTAGCCGAGCTTGGCCGAGATCGCCCCTGCGCTGCGCAGCACGCGACCGTCGGCGCCTGCGGTCGCGAGCTGCACCGCCGGCTTGACGCGCGCTTCGGCCACGAGGTCGGCGAGCAGCGCCGGGAACGCGAGCGGCGGATCGACGAAGAGATAGCGGGCGAGCGAGCCCGGGATCGTGTTGATCTCGTTCACGTAGAGGCTCTGTCCATCGGAAAGGAAGTCGACCCGCGCGACACCGCGGGCACCGCTCAGGCGGGCGACCTCGAACGCGGCAGCGCGAAGCTCCGCGGCGAGGCCCTCGTCGACCCGGGCAGGCAGCTCACGCGGCGCGCTCAGCATCCCCTCGCCGCCGACGTACTTGTCGGCGTAGCCGAGGATGTCCGCGCCGGCGCTCGAGCGCAACGGCCGCTCGATCGCCGAGAGCTCGAGCTCCGGCCAGGTGCGCACCGCCACCTGCAGGTCGGAGAGGTCCGGGCGGTACGGCTCGATGACCGCACCGCGGCGGAGGTGGACGCTTGCCTGCAGCTGCGCCTGAGCCGTGGCCAGGTCGGCGACGACCTCGATCCCGATCGACGAGCCGCCGAAGCGCGGCTTGACGATGTACGGGCCGCCGAAGGGCACCTTGACCTCGCCCGGCGTGAGCACGGCGCGCGGCAGGCACGGCAGGCCCGCCGCCGCGACCACGGCTCCGAACGCGAGCTTGTCCATGCCGAGCGCCGCTCCGGCCGCGCTCGGGCCCGTGTAGCGCACACCGGCGAGGTCGAGCGCGGCCTGCAGCGAGCCGTCCTCGCCCGGTCCTCCGTGGCAGCAGTTGACGGCGACGTCGAGATCGAGCAGCTGCGCCTTGCCGGTCAGCTTGGCACGACCGGTGACGAAACCGCGGCCCGGACCGACGACGAGCTCGAGCGGCTTGGCTCCGGCCGGCGGGCGGTCGGCGAAGGCGGAGGCCTCGAGGCGTGCCCCCACCTCGAACCACTCGCCGCCCTTGGACCAGTACAGCGCGCGGACCGGCACCGGTCCGTCGGCGAGGGCGCGGGCGGCCTGCAGGCCGGTGAGCACGGAGACGTCGTGCTCGGGCGACGGGCCGCCGAAGAGCACGGCGAGGTCAGCAGGGCTGTTCACCCGCCGGATGCTAGAGCGGGGCTCTGCCGAAGTGGTGGTGGGGCGGCCGCGGGAGCAGCGGCGCTGCGTGGACGCCGAGCGGCCAACCGCCGCCTGCTCGACGGCCGCGGCGTGCTCGTGCTCGGCAAACGGCACCGTTACGGATAGTGGTCCGGAAGGTCGTTCTCGTACAGCACGGCGTCACCGGCACCGAGCTCGCGCCGCACCCACTCGACGGCGTCGTCGCGCCGCTCGACGCAGATCACCCGCCGGCGGCACGCGCCGTCGCGCCCCGCCACGCCGGGAAGCCCTGCCGCCCCATCGCCTCCCCGCGGCGCCTTGCCGGCGAGCGTTGCCCCGTCGAGCAGCGCCCGCCGGTTCGTACGCCCGACGACCACGAGCACGTCGGCGACCTCGAGCGCCCGCGCCGCGAAGGCGGTGTTCTCGCCCGCCTGGAGCGCGCCGAGCTCGACCATGCCCGGCGTGACGACCACCCGGCGCCCGTCCCGATACCCGGCCAGCGCCTCGAGCGCGACCTGCCCGCCGGCCGGGTTGGCGTTGTAGGTGTCGTCGAGCACGACGGCCCCGCTCGCCGCCCGCTCCACCGCCAGCCGATTCGGGCGCACCGGGCAGATCCGCCAGGCGCGCCAGCACCTCCTCGGCGCCGAGGCCGAGCGAGACCGCCGCGCCGACCGCGCACGCGACGTTGCTCGCGACCACCGGGGCGGATCCGGCGGCCCGCGGCACGGAGCCGACGCGCCGGCCACCGATCTCCACGGCCAGCGCGCCGTCCTCGATCACCACCCGGACATCGGCCGCCAAGCCGCCAGGCGGCGACGCAATGGCGGCCGGCGGCGGCGCGGCCACGTCCGGCCACCCCGCGCCGGCCTGCGGCGGAGCGGCCACTCCCGCCGGCGGCCCCGAGCCCGAGCAGCGCACCACCCGGCGCCCCTCCCCCGCCAGCCGCTCGGCGAGGCCGGCGAGGCGCTCGTCGTCGACGTTGAGCACGCACACCTCGGCCCGCGACGTGATCTCCGACTTCGCCGCCAGGATGGCCTCGATCGAGCCGAACCGCTCGAGGTGGACCGGGCCGACGGCGGTGATCACCGCCACCTCGGGCGGCAGCCAGGCGCACAGCTCGGCGATCTCGCCAGGGCCGAACGTGCCCATCTCGGCGACGAGCACCTCGGTCCCCGGCACCAGGCGCTCGTTGACCGTGCGCGCCAGCCCGGCGCGGTTGTTGAAGCTGCGCGGGCTCGCCACGACGGCGAAGCGCCCCGCCAGGAGGTGCGCCACGTAGCCCTTGGTCGAGGTCTTGCCGTACGAGCCGGTGATCGCAACGACCCGCGGCCGGACCGATGCCACCCGCCGGCCGGCGTCGTCGACGAAACGCGCCGCCAGCCGCCCCTCGAGCGGCGCCAGCCCGGCGAGCGCGCCGTCGACGAGCAGCGGCAGCGCGGCGAGGGCGAGGGCGGCGGCGGCCGTTGCGCCGCGCAGGCCCCCGACGCCGGCGCCGAGGGCCACAGCAGCGGCGACGAGCGCCCCGACACCGGCGGCGACCGTGCGCAGCCGGCGCGTCCAGGCGAGCTTGGCGGTCCGTCCCCGCACACCGAGCCCGAGCGGGCCGAGCGCGCCTGCCGCCGCCGTGGCGAAGGCAGTCGGAGCGACGGCCACGCTCGCCGCCGCGCCGGCCAGCCCGACCACACCGATCACGACGTTGAGCGGGCGCGACCTCCACCAGCGAAGGGCGAAGCGGGTGACGGAGCCGGCGAGGTAGTGCTCCCGTTGCGCCACGCGCAGCCAGCGCAACCCGGCAAGGACGAGCGCGGCCAGCGAGCACGCCAGGGCGGCGGCGACGAGCGGAATCACGAGCAGGCGGGGCGTGCCGCGCCCGTGCCCGGCGCCCGGTCGACCTCGGCGAGCGCCGCCTCGACCGCGGCACGCAGGGCTTCCGGCGCGTGCGACGGCACCATGTGATCGACTCCCGGCAGAACCGTCAGCTCGGCGACCGGGAGCAGCCCGGCAAGGCGGCGCGCCGCGCCAACGGGCGCGGCGGTGTCGTCCTCGCCCCAGACGAGCCGCACCGGGCAAGCGAGGCCGGTCGCCTGCGACTCGAGGTTTTCGGCGAGGACGCGGACGAGGACGTCGCGCATCATGCCTTCGGCGTTGCGGTAGTCGGGCGACCCGTGGCGGCGGCGGGCGGCCTCGAGGCGCGCCTCGCTCACCAGGCCGGCGCGGCGCAGGGTGCGCACGGCACGGTACGACAGCGCCGGCGGCCGCGCCGCTGCCGTGGCGCGCACGAGGCGGGGCACGCCGCTCAGCACGAGCGAGGCGACGAGCTCCGGTCGGCGGGCGGCCAGCTGCACCGCGACGCAGCCCCCGAACGAGTGCCCCAGCACCACCATCCCCGGCACGGCGCTCGCCATCCCCGGCACGGCGGTCGCGCCGGGCGCGCGAGGCAGGCCGGCGACGAGCTCGGCGGTGGCTTCGGCCACGAGGTCGGCGTACTCCGCCGAGCCCCACGCCTCGGGCGGCGCCGGGGTCGACCCGAAGCCCGGCAGATCGAGCGCCACCGCAGGCAGGCTGGCGAGCGTCGCCGCGAAGTCCCGCCGCGTGCGGCCCCAGCCGGGCAGGGCGAGCACGCGCGCCGGGCCGTCCCCGGAGCGCTCGCCGAACAGCCGTCCCTCGGCGAAGGCGCTCAGCACGGCGCCGAAGCTACCCGGCCGCGGCGCGCACCCCGCGGCTACCGTCGGCCCGTGGACCGCTCCCCCGACCAGCGGCGCCTCCTCGCCGGATGCGACGACGAGCAGGCCGAGGCGATCACGACGAGCGACAACCCGCTGCTCGTCGTGGCCGGTGCCGGCTCGGGCAAGACCCGCGTGCTGACAAGGCGGGTGGCGTGGCGGGTGCTCGAGGGCAGCGCCTTCGCCGAGCACGTCCTCGCGCTCACCTTCACCCGTAAGGCGGCGGCGGAGCTGCGCTCGCGCCTGTACGCCCTCGGCGTCGAGGGACCGGTCACGGCGGGGACGTTCCACGCCGTTGCGCTGCGCGAGCTGCGGCGGCGGGCGCTCGAGAGCGGTCGGCGCCCGCCGGTGCTGCTCGACAGCAAGGCGCGGTTGCTCGCCGAGCTGCTCGGGGGAAAGGGCCGCGGGCTGCTCGGGGAGAGGGGCCGGTCGCCCGTCCGGGCCGCCGCCGCGTCGAGCGGGGCGGCGGACCGGGAGGGGAGCGCCTCGCCGGCGCCGCGCCGCGAGCTGATCAGCCATGTCGCCGGCGAGATCGAGTGGGCGGCGGCGCGCCTGATCGGCGCCGATCGGTATCCGGCGGCCGCGCTCGCAGCCGGGCGCGAGCTGCGGCTGCCCGCCGAGCAGATCGGCGAGCTCATCGGCCGCTACGCGCTCGAGAAGCGCCACCGCGGCGTGCTCGACTTCGACGACCTGCTCATCGACCTGACGGCTGCGATGGCGCACGACCCGGACTTCGCCGCCGTGCAGCGCTGGCGGTGGCGGCACGTCTTCGTCGACGAGCTGCAAGACGTCAACACGGCTCAGCTCGCCCTGCTCGACGCGTGGCTCGGCTCGGGCGACGACCTGTGCGCCGTCGGCGACGCCCGCCAGGCCATCTACGGCTGGAACGGGGCCGAGCCCGACGCGATGAGCCTGTTCACGCGCCGATTCCCTGCCGCCCGCGTCATCGAGCTCAGGACGAACTACCGATCGACGCCACAGGTCGTCGCCGTTGCGGCGGCGGCCCTGCCGGTGCTGCGGCCGGCCCGCGTGAGGGACGGCGCGGCGCCGGGGCGGGACCCCCGGTCGGCAGCGCTCGACGACCACCCGACGGTGGCGGGACGGCCGGACGGCGCGGTGCCCACGTTGCGCTGCTACGAGGACGAGGAGGTGGAGGCGGCCGCGGTGGCGCGTGCGGTCCGTCTCGCCTGCCGGCCCGGGCGTCGCTTCGGCGACTGCGCTGTGCTGGCGAGGACGAACGCCCAGCTGCTCGTGCTCGAGCGCGCCCTTCGGGCCGCCGGCGTGCCCGTGCGCTCCGCCGGCGGCGACGACTTCCTCGCCCGGCCCACCGTGAGGCGAGCGATCGCCGGCCTGCGCCGCTCGTCGGGAGTGGACGCCTTCTCGCGCTGGTCCGCCGACCTCGCCGCGGCGTGTCGCCTGCCGGGCGATGGCGTGGCCGCAGAGGAAGGCGCAGAGGAAGGCGCAGAGGAAGGCGCAGAGGAAGGCGCAGAGGAAGGCGCAGAGCGAGCCGACCGAGCCGGCCAAACCGATCGAGCCGGCGCGGCCGACCGAGCCGGCGCGGCCGGCCGTGACGAGATTGACTGTCGCAGCGAGCTCACCGCCCTCGCCCGCCTGGCCGGCGACTATGCCGCGTTCGACGCCTGGCCCAGCACCGAGGGCTTCCTCGCATGGCTCGGCAGCGCCCTCGCCGCGGACCCCGCGCCCGGGGCGAGCGAGGCCGTGGACCTGCTCACCTTCCATCGGGCGAAGGGCCTCGAGTGGAGCGTCGTGTTCGTCACGGGCCTCGAGGACGGGTATGTGCCGATCGCCCACGCGCTGTCCCAACGGGCCCTCGACGAAGAGCGGCGGCTGCTCTACGTGGCGCTGACGCGGGCGGTCGACGAGCTGCACTGCTCGTGGTGCTCGACGCGGACCTTCGGCCGGCGCCGCTCGCGCCGTGAGCCGTCGCCCTACCTCGCCGCCCTCGACTCGGCGCGCCGGGAGCTCGACCGGTCGGGACGCGCCGACCCCGTGCGAGCCCGCGCCGCGCTTACCGAGGCGAGGGCGCAGCTCGCCGTGGCGCGCGGCTCCGAACGCCCTCCACCCTGAGCTACCGGCTGACACCGCGACGCGGCAGGTGTGAGGCAGGTTCGGCGGATGAGAAGACCTGACGCCGGCGTCGGTCACGCGCCGGAATCGCTCGGGCGTCTGCCCGTGGGCGCGATCGGAATCTGTCGCCGGACGCGGCACAGCCCGGGCGGGGGGCAGGCCCGGGCTGTGCTCTAGCGACTCTGGCGACCGCGCTTCCGGGGGGAGAAGGGGTTCACGACCAGGTCGTCACGAGTACCCTACGGCACTGCGCCGGGCGGAATTGCGCTCCCGGGCCAAGAGCAACAGACCTGCAACAGCGGTGTCGCCCGCGGTCCGGCTGCCGTTCACCGCCGCGTAACCGGTTACGTCTCGGAGCTGCCGCCGTCTACCACGTGATCGCGCGAGCTCACAAGATGTTGACCGCGCGCGCCGCCACCACGACGACGGTGACGAGCGCGATCAGCGACTCCAGCGACATGAGGGCCTTCGCCCAGCGGCTGAGCGGCATCGTGTCGGTCGGGCTGAACGCCGCGGCATTGGTCAGCGCGGTGTAGAGGTAATCGAAGAAGGCCGGCTGCCAGTCCCTCGGAGCGAATTGAGGCGTCGACATCTGCGGGAAGAGGAAGTCCGGCATCTGCTCGTCGGCTGTGCCGCGGCGCAGCGGACCTCCCCGGTCGAGCTCCCAGAACCACAGCGCGAAGACGATGACGTTGGTCAGCCAGATCGACAGCGAGGCGTCGACGAGCTGGTGCCCGCTGAGCGAGGCGGCGTTGGTGACGATCAGCCTCCGAGCGAGCAGCCCCGCCGACAGCGCGTTGACGATGTTGACGAGCCCGAGCAGGAGCAACGCCAGGCGTCGGGCAAGGGTCTCGGCGGCCGTGGCGAAACGGGCGGTGATGGCGAGCGGCACGAAGATCGCCAGCTCGAGGGCGGGGACGAGCCAACGCGGCCCGATGATCAGTCGCCCTGGGAGGGCGAGGTAGAGGGCGATCACGATCAGGACGGCGAGGCGCGCCGGCCAGAACGGCTCACGCCGCCGATGGGCGGGCGCGGGCTCGGGCGCGCTCAGGGTTGCGGCGAGCGAGGACCGGGCGATCCCGCAGTGCCGTGCTGCTGCCGCTTCGCCGAGGCCTTCAGGTGCGCCTTCAGCTTCAGCTTGTTCGGCGGCCGCGACGCCCGGTCGCCACGGGCATTGCTGCCGGGGCCGGCACCCCGACCGGACCGGCGTGCCGTGCCCGCCGCCGGCGCGCCGCCACGACCGGCGCTCGACGACGGCCCGGACCGCGCGGAGGCGGGCGTGGGGGCAGCCTTGGCGGCGGGCAGCTTCGTCCCCGGGAGCTTGGGCGCCGCGGGTGCCTTGGGCCCGGCGAGCTTGGGCGCAGCGGGAGCCTTGGGCCCGGCGAGCTTGGGCGCAGCGGGAGCCTTCGGCGCCGCGACCTTCGGCGGGGCCGGTGCCTTGGGAGCCGGCAGCTTGGCAGCCTTCGGAGGCTTCGGAGGTTGGAACTTCGGGGCCGCCGCCTTGCCCGAGGGCGGCTTGACGCCCGCCGGCGCCTTGACGCCCGCCGGCGGCTTGGTGCCGGGCAGCTTGGGCGCTGCCGACTTCGGCGCGGCGAGCTGCTTGGGCGCGCCGCCCTTGGCCCCACCGGCGAGCCGTGACGGTCGCGCGGCGCGACCAGGACGGGGGCTCCCCGCTGGCCGGCCCGGACCGGCCTCACCCGGCGGCCGTCCGATCGAGCCAGCGGGCGCGCCCGCCCCGCCGGCCGGCCGGCGCGCAGGTGCGATGCCAGGGCCGCCGCTCCCGGCCGAGCGAGCGGCAGGGCCGGGACCACGGCCCGGAAGTCGCCCTGCGTTGCGCCCGTGCGAACGGGGCAGCTTCGGACCTGTGAACCTGCGCATTGCGCCGATGGTACTTGCCCGTGGTACGCCGTCACAGGTTGCGCGCAGCCGGCGGGGTCGACGGACACGACCCCCGCACGGCACGGGCCGGCACCCGCTGCCTCGCGTGGCGCGCGATCCTGTCGGTCTGCCGCTGCGGCCGGCGCGTGGAGACGACGGCGAGGCTGCGGATTACGGGGCCGGCGGCCGGGGGCCGGCGGCGGCACGGGCACGAGCGGCACCGGCACGAGCGGCAGGGTACGAGGAGGCGGCGATGACCGAGCTCGAAACGATGACGACACCCCGCACCGGGGAGCGGGTGGGCGACCCGGAGCTCGACAGCGACCACGAACGCATGGCGCACATCGTCCTCGAGGGCTACATGCGCCCAGGCGAAGGTCCCGAGGACGACGCCGAGTACGTCGCGGTGGGACCGTCGGTGGTCGAGGGCATCGTCAACGGCACGGCCGTGCGGGCGCTCTGCGGCAAGGTCTGGGTCCCCGGACGGGACCCGAAGCGCTATCCCCTCTGTCCGACCTGCAAGGAGATCGCCGAGGGGATGGGCTGGGACGTACCGGCGAGCTGAGGCGCGCCGGCGGCGCCTCGCCGTCGCCTGAGGGCCGCCGGGCGCACGAGCTGCGCGGCGAGGACGAGGGGCGGCGTGCTCGGGCGGGGCGGTCCGATCAGGACCCGGACGCCGGTCGGAGGGTTGACGTCCTCAGGATCGGGCGTGTGCCCGGGCGCCGTGCAACGGCGCAGGAGGCAGCGGCGTCGGGCGGTACAGCCCGCCCGAGTGCTCGTCGCAGGACTCGGCGATGCGGACAGCACCCTTCGGCGGGCGGTACTGGCCGCGCCAAGTCACCTGCTCAGGGCAGAAGACCGGTCGCCCGTTCTCGCCTTCGATGTACCGGAAACAGCGTCCCGGTACCGTGCTCACCAGTTCATCGTAGCGACTCACGCCGTTCATCTTCTCACTACTTGGAGGTGACTGAAAAGTCACCTTTACGATCCGTCTGCGTCAGGTACTCGTGACGTCCGGTCCGGTCCTGATCCATCCGGCCCATGGCGGCGCCGGCGTCCGCACCGGCCTCGGGCTGGCGCGAACCTGTCACGGGAATGCCGCCGCTGGTCCCTTCGGCGACCCGCCCCGAACTTCCTGCCAAAGACGTGTGGGCACGCGTCTACACGCCTGGTAGCATCCCTCGTCAGTCGCGGGCGAGCCGCCCCCGACGTGTGCTGGCCGGTGGTCGTCCGAGTCAGGCGAGCGCCTTCGACTGCCGGTGGGAGTAGGGAGTCTGGATGCACAGGGCACCATGGGTCCCGCTGATCATCAGCGAAGCCAAGGTGATCGACCTTGACGGCGATGACGTCACCCTGCGCTTCCGTCTGGCGCCCACGCCCGACCCGGAGTGGGAAGAGCTCTTCGAGAAGGCTGTCTCCCACCATGCTCCCACACCGGGCCGGCCGGTGTTCACCTTCACGGCCCCGGCGATCATCGCGGGAATCGTCACCTGCAAGGTCGCCGAGCACGAGATCTCGGGAGCCCGGCTCTCGATGCGTGAGCTGGTCGACGAGACCAACCGCCACTTCGCCGCCATCCTGCACGAGCGCGCCGCCCTTGCTGCCTACCAGCTCGAACGGGCGCGCCAACGTCGCCGGGCGATCGCCGAGGCGCAGCGCCTGCTCGACCAGACCTGAGCAGCGCCCCGGCACGGGGCTCTCCGGGCGACCCCCGTCTGCGCACCCGGGGGCGTGCCTCCCCCCTGGCGCCTCCTGCCACGCGTGACGTTGCACTGGGTGACGGCGCCCCTGGCGTTGGGCCGGTACGCTTCGGGTTCGTCTGGCAGCGTGCGGCGCGTCGTCGCGGAGGGGCGAAGCTCGTGACGACGGACAACAGCACGCTCGACGCGGGGTCCGGATTCGACGAGCGCGATGCCGTCGGCCCGCGTCCCGCCGAGGCCCCCGAGGCAGCCCCGGAGGGCTTGTCCGCACCGCCGGTGTCGGTGCCCCACGCCGCCGAGCTGGCGCGACGCCTCGAGGACAGTCTGTCCAACGTCGTGCTCGGCTCCCCCGCGGCCATCACCCACGCTGTCGTGGCGGTCCTCGCCGGCGGGCACCTGCTGATCGAGGACGTGCCCGGAGTGGGCAAGACGGTGTTGGCCAAGGCGCTGGCACGGGTGATCGGCGGACGGCTGGCGCGCATCCAGGGCCACCCCGACCTGCTGCCCTCCGACATCACCGGCATCACCGTGTACTCCGCCGCGACCAACAGCTGGGAGTTCCGTGCCGGGCCGGTCTTCGCCGACGTCGTCCTCGTCGACGAGCTCAACCGTACGCCGCCGCGAAGCCAGGCCGCCCTCCTCGAGACGATGGAGGAAGGCCAGGTCAGCGTGGACGGCCGCTCCTGGCGGCTCCCCCGGCCGCACCTCGTGATCGCCACGCAGAACCCGATCGGCCACGCCGGGACCTACCCCCTGGTCGAGAGCCAGATGGACCGTTTCCTCCTGGCGACGCACCTCGGTTACCCCGACGAAGCGACCGAGACGCTGCTCGCCGTCGGTCACGGCGTCGAGTCGGCGTTGCGTGACCTGACGCCGGTCACCTCGCCCGGCGAGCTGTTCGCGGCCCAGGCGGCGATCGGCGGTGTGCTCGTCTCGAGCGCCGTCGCCTCCTACGCCGTCGCCGTCGTGCGCGCCACCAGGTCGGCGCCGGCAGTCGAGCTGGGCGCCAGCCCGCGCGGCGATCGGGTTGCTCGCCGCCGCCAAGGCGCACGCCGTGCTGCGCGGTCGAGGCTACGTGACGCCCCTCGACGTGAAGTCCGTCGCACCCGGCTGCCTCGGCCACCGCCTCGTCCTGGATCACGGCGGCTGGCTGGACGGCCACGCTGCGAGCCGGATCGACGCCGGAGTCGTGGCGGTGCGGCAGCTGCTCGAGCTGGTTCCTGTCCCGCGGCCGTGATCGGCGGGCGGGCCGTCGGCAGCGGATCACGCCGCAGGTCAGGCCGGGCGAAACGGCGGTTGCCACGCCCGGTGCGCGGGGGCCGCGCCGTGCTCGTCACGGGCCTCGTGCTGGCGCTCTGGGCCGCGGTCGCCCACCAGAGCGGCTCGGGTTGGGTGCAGGCGGTCGGCGCGGTCGTCGCGGCCGTCGTGGCAGTCGGCCTGGTCGGCCCGGCCGCGGCGACGGCCATGCTGAGCTGCTCGCTCGGGCCGGTCCCCGCCGACGCCACCGCCGGAGACGAGCTGCGCGTGCCCGTCCGGGTCGACCGCGCCGCGCGCGTGACACCGATCGAGCCCGCCGGAAGCCCGGTCGTCCTCGCCGCCGGGCAGAGCGGCGAGGTCGTCCTGCTCCCGGCGCACCGCGGCATGATCGGGCGAGTCGTCGTGGAGGTTGCCAGCGCCTGGCCGTTCGGGCTCTTGTGGTGGACCCGGCGCGAGCAGTTCGACCTGGCGCGACCGGTCCACGTAGCACCGAGGATGCTCGCGCCGCTCCCTGCCGGAGAGCTGGTCGGCCGCGGCGACGCCGGTGGGCGTGCGTCGGTTGCGCCGACCGGCGAGCTGCGCGGGACACGTCCCTACCGTCCCGGAGACGACCGGCGGCGCGTGCACTGGCCGGTCTCCGCGCACGCCGCCGAGCTGATGGTCGCCGAGCACGAGGACGGCGCACGGCGCGCCCCCGTCGTGCTGCGCGCCGAGCTGCCCGCGGACGACGACGAGGCTGAGGAGCGCGCCGGGCGCCTGCTCGGCTCGGTCGTCGAGCTGCTCGGGCGGGGCCGCCCGGTCGTTCTGCAGACCGACGAGCCCGGCGGGCAGGTCGTCGGCGCGGTGGACGGGCCGCGCCAGGCCGGCCGGCGTCTGGCCCGCGCCGTCCACCCCGGGTCGCACTCCAGCTCGACGTCGCGCTCGCCGGACAGGTCGCCGGCCGGGTCCGCGCCCGGGTCGCCGCCCGGGTTGCCGCAGCGGTCGGCCCCCTCCCGATTGCGGTCGCTCGTCGGCAGGCGCCGCGCGACCAGCCCACCGGCGTGACGCCGCAGGCGGTCGACCCCGCCGGCCCCTCGGCCACCGGCCGGGCCGGCCCCCCGGCCGGCCCGGCAGCCGCCGGCCGGGCCGGCGCCCCGCTCGGCCCGGCCGGCGCAGCGGCGCCCCGCTCAGCGGGTCGCCGGGCGCTCGACGCGGTCAAGCGCGCCGAACGCGCCGCTCCCGCCGGAGGACTCGATCGCCCTGCGGGTTGTGACGACCCTCGCCGTGCTCGCCGGGCTCGCGGCCTGCGAGTCGGTCGGCGAGCTGTCACCGGCGGTGACGGCGATCGGAGCCGGCGCGCTCGCCGCCGGCATGGTCTTCTCCCACCTGACGCGTCGCAAGCCGTGGCCGGCCGTGAAGATCGTGCTGGCGATCACGGTCGTGGCCGTCTTCGCCGTCTTCGTGCACGAGGTCCTCGGCCAGGCGGAGGCCGGCAACCTGGCCTCGGTCGAGGGCCCCCTCGCCGTGCTCTTCGTCTGGATCCAGGTGACGCACGCGTTCGACGTGCCGGCGCGGCGTGACCTGCTGTTCTCGATCGTCGCGTCCGCCGCCTTCGTCGCCGTGGCGTCGGCGCAGGCGATCCAGACCTCGTTCCTCGTCGTCGTCTCGGTCTGGCTGGTGCTGTGCGTGATCGCGCTGACCCTGTCCTGGCGCAGCATGGCCGGCGCGGCGGGCCGCTGGCCGGTGGGGACGATCGCCCTCTGCTCGGCGCTCGCCGCCACCGTCGCGGCGCTGCTCGTGGCCGTCCTCCCCGCCCCCCACCCATCGCAGCTGATCACGCTCCCCAACTCGCTGACCTCCCGCCTGCCGTTGCCGAACGCAGGCGGGCTCGCCGGCGGGTCCTCCGGCACGCAACCCGCCGAGCCGGCCTTGCCCGGCGGCCGCCTCGGGGTGGGCGGCTTCGAAGGGTTCGCCGGCACGCTCGACACGGCGATCCGCGGCGAGCTCGGCGACCAGGTCGTGATGCGCGTCCGGACGACACGACCCGGCTACCTCGAGGCGCTCAGCTACCGGGAGTGGAACGGCAGCAGCTGGCTCAACCCGCCCGCTCCGCGCAGCCTGATCACGATCACGGGGGGGTCGCCGTTCGACGTCGCGCTCGGGCGCAACGCGGGCCAGCCCTCTGCGGCGTCGGGACCGACCGGCGCGAGCGGCGACGTGGCGAGCCCGCCGCCGCTCACGGCAACGCCCACACGCAGCCTCGACATCGAGACCTTCTACGTGGCGCAACCGTTGACCAACATCCTCGTCGCCTCGCCCGACCCGTTGCAGGTGTGGTTCCCCGCCGGCGAGCTCTACGCCGACACCGACGACGGCTCGTTGCGCAGCCCGATCGCAGTGACGCCCGGGACCGTGTACACGGTGGTGTCCTCCAACACCCAGCAGCCCCCCGGGGTGCTCGCCGCCGACCGCGCGCCGGCCTCGCTCTTCGCCACGGGCCAGCGCGCCGACCTGCAGCTGCCACATCCCTACTCCGCGGTACAGGCACTGGCGAAGCAGATCACGGACCGGGCGGGCACCGTCTACGGTCGCATCGAGGCGCTCGAGCAGTGGATGACGACGCACGTCCACTACTCGACCGACATCCCGCCTCTCTTGCCCGGTCAGGACGCAGTCACCCAGTTCCTCTTCCACGGCCGCATCGGCTACTGCGAGCAGATCTCGACGGCGCTGGCGGTGATGCTGCGCTCGATCGGCATCCCGGCGCGCGAGGTCACCGGCTACGTCCCCGGCCCGTTCAACCCCCTCACCGACCTCTACGAGGTGCAGGCCAAGGACGCGCACGCCTGGGTCGAGGTGTGGTTCCCCGGCTACGGCTGGCAGAGCTTCGACCCCACGGCGAACGTGCCGCTCGCCAACCCGAGCCCGGGCAGCGTCATCGCCGGCGATCTCGAGCGCCTGGTCGAGGGGCTGCCGCTGCTCCCGATCGGCCTCGGCCTCGCAGCCGCGCTCGCCCTGGCCTTGGCTGCCCGCGCCGCCGCACGGCGCCCCCGCACGTGGGCCGAGCGCGTCGGCGCGCGAACTCGAGCGTGGCGCGGCTCGGCGTGGAATCCGTCGCAACCCGGGCGAGACGCTGGGCGAGTTCGCCGCCCGGCTCCCGGGCGGCGTCGCGCCGCTGGCCTTCAGCATCGTGGTGCTCGAGCGCGCCGCATACGGCGGCGAGCAGCCGGACGCGGCGACGCGCCGCGGTGTCGAGCTCGCTGCGAGGCGCTTGCGGCGGCGCGGGTTCCGGCACCGACCCACACCCTGAGCGAGCGGGCGCCGGCCCGTTCCGACCGACCCGGCGCCTCCGGGTCATCCCGTCGCCGGTGGCTCGAGCACGCCGAGCAGCTCGACATGCTCGGTCATCGGGAACAGGTCGAAGGCCCGCAGCGAGCGGAGCGACCAGCCACACTCGAGCGCTGCGCGCAGGTCACGGGCGAAGCTCGCCGGATCGCAGGCGACGTAGGCGACCCGCCGCGGCGGACGGGATCGCGCCGCCAACGCGGCGATCACCTCGGTGCCCGCACCCGCGCGGCGGGTCGAGCACGAGCAGGTCGAATGCCGGGAGGGACTCGACGAGCTCGGCGCTGACGTCGGCGCACCGCACCTCGAACCTGGCCGGACCCGGTCCGCCCGGCGAACCGCCCGGCGAGGCGCCGGCGGCGTTGGCCGTCGCGTCCGCGCACGCCGCCGGGTTGCGCTCGACGGCGAGCACCGACCCCTCCGGTCCGACGGCGCCCGCCAGGTGCACTGCGAACAATCCCACCCCGGCGTGCAGGTCGACGACCCGCTCGCCAGGTTGCGGGCGCAGCGCCTCGAGGACGGCAGCGACGAGCACCCGCGGGGCCTCGACATGCACCTGCCAGAAGGAGCCGGCGCTGACACGGAACGGGACGCCCGCCCCGTCGGCTCGCACCGCGCCGCGGGTCGCCCCGCCCCGCCGCCCGACGACCTCGACCGCCACGTGCGCGGGGAGCTCGGCAAGCCCGGGAAGCGCCGACGCGGGCGGCGCCGTGCCCGCATGTGGCGTCACCGAGACGAGCGCTTCGCCCGAGCCGGGGGCGAAGGCCTCGACCTCGTCGGCGCCGCGCCAACCGCGGCGCTCCACACCGATCGCTTCGAGCTCATCGCAGGCGATCAGGCACGACTCCACCGGCTCGAGCTGCTCGGACCGGTGCCGGCGCAGCCCGGCGCGGCCCGAGCGGTCGACCCCGAACCGGATGCGGCTGCGCCACGCAAGGCCGTCTTCCCGGCCGGCCGCCTCGACCGGCACGGCGAGGTCGACCCCCGCCACGCGCCGCAGCGCCTCGGCGACGAGCTCGGACTTCATCTCGCGCTGCGCCGCCAGGTCAGCGTGCTGCCAGTCGCAGCCGCCGCACCGTCCCGGGCCGGCGTGGCGGCAGGGAGGCAGCACGCGATGTGGCGACGCGACGAGCACCTCGATCGCGTCGGCTCGAGCGAAGCGGGAGCCGACGCTCGTCAGCCGGGCACGCACCCGCTCGCCGGGCAGGCAGTGCCGCACGAACACCACCCGGCCGTCGGGCGCCCGCGCCACGCACGCGCCGCCGGCGGCGACCGCCCCGGCGTCGAGCTCGAGCACGACACCCGTCGCCATCGGCGCCGCGGAGCCGCTCTCGCCCGACGTTCCCGTCCCGGCGAGTGACCCGTTCCCGCCCGGCGAGGGCCCTGGCCGCGAGGCCCGGCGCGCCGGGTGTGGTGCACGCGAATCGAGGCCCATCCCTGCAGTATCGTGCCGGGACCGGCGCGCCCCGCTCGCGTGGCCGGGCTGGTACAACCGACGGCCGCCCAGACTCCCGCCTGCGTCGAGTCCCGGCGCCGACCGATCGGAGACCGTCGTCGTGCCGTACCGTGCCGCCGAGCCCGCCCGACCCCGCCGCGGGCTGCCCGCGCTCGCCGCGGTGGCGGCGCTCGCCGTCGCGGTGCTCGCGGTACCGGCTGCCTCAGGCCGAAACCCGCTCGCGGCGCGACCCGACGGTGCCCGCCGGCCGGCGGCGAGCGGGCCGTCGGGTGCGAGCGGGCCGTCCGGCGCGAGCGGGCCACCCTGCCCCTGGGCGAGCCCAGCCGCAGCGCGCAGCCGCACGCCCGAGCAGCTCGCCGCCGAGGTCGTCGCCCAGATGACGCTGCCCGAGAAGCTCGGCATCGTCGACCTCGGCTCGGCGAACGGCTACGAGAACATCGACACCGGCGTGCCGCGGCTGTGCATCCCTGCGCTCACCTTGCAGGACGGGCCGGCCGGCCTGGGGGTCGGCGACACCGGCGTCACCCAGCTCCCGGCGCCGATCGCCCTCGGCGCCACGTTCGACCCGCTGCTCGCCACGCGCTACGGCCGGGTGATCGGCTCGGAGGCACGCGGCCAGGGCATCGACGGAGTTCAGGCACCGAACCTCAACCTCGTCCGGGTCCCCGAGTCGGGCAGGAGCTTCGAGACCTTCGGCGAGGACCCGCAGCTCGCCTCGTTGCTCGGCGTGGCGGAGGTGAAGGGCATCCAGAGCCAGGGAACGCTCGCCGTGATCAAGCACTACACCGCCTACACCCAGGAGACGGACCGCCAGGGCCTCGACCAGCAGGTGAGCACGCGAGCCCTCGCCGAGGTGTACGACGCCCCGTTCGAGGCGGCGATCACCGCGGGCGGCGCGGCGTCGGTGATGTGCGCCTACGGCGAGGTGAACGGCACGCCGACGTGCCAGGACCTCGCGGTCCTCAACTCCCTCAAGCGCAACCGTGCCTTCACCGGCTTCGTGCGCTCCGACCTCGGCGCGGTCAACAACCCGCTGCAGGCCTTCGAGGCCGGTCTGGACGTGATCAAGCCTGCGGCGACGGTGGACCTCTCGAACGCCATCGCCAAGGGGCAGCTGCCGATGAGTCGCGTCGACGACGCGGTGCGCCGCGTCCTCACCGAGGAGTTCCGCTTTGGCCTGATCCGCAACCCGCCACACGGGGCCTTCGGCGACGACGTGGACAGCGCTCAGCACGCCGTGGTCGCGCTCGAGGTCGCCGAGCAGTCGATCGTGCTGTTGAAGGACGCTTCGTCGGTGCTGCCCCTGCAGCGCGACACGCGCCCGACGATCGGCGTGATCGGCGCCGACGCCGACCAGGGAGCGGCGACGGCGGGCGGAGGGGGCGCGCAGGTGATCGCCCCGTTCACCGTGTCGCCGTTGCAGTCCCTCGATCGCGCCCTCGGGGCGAGCCACGTCGCGTACGACCCCGCGCAGTCGGCGAACCCCGTGACCGCGCTGTTCAACTCGGGCAGCCCGGCGCCGACGACCACGACGACGAGCACGTCGAGCACGTCGACCTCGAGCACGTCGACCTCGAGCACCGAGCCCTCGTCGAGCACGACGCTGCCGTCGACGACGACGTCGTCGCCCGGCTCGACGTCGAGCACCACCACGACGACCCCGCCGGGCTCCTCCTCGGGCACGGTGCGCCGTGCGGCACTCGCCCGCGCCGCGTTCGCGGCCCGCCGCGGCGAGCCCGGTGGTCGTCACGCCCGACGACCAGACCGCGACCGTCCCGGGAACGGGGCCGGGCTGGCACGAGTCGTCGACGACGTTCAGCGCACCGGCAACGGGCACCTACGTCGTCTCGCTCACGAGCTACGGCGACGCGTTCCTCGGGATGAACGGGTCGACGCTGATCTCGAGCTCGGGGATCGAGGGGTGGAACACCACCGAGACGGCGACGGCGACGGTCGGGCTGCAGGCGGGCAGCAGGTCCACCTTCACCTTGAGCTGGTTCTCGCAGGTGCCGGCGCAACCGAGCGCCACGATCCAGGACACGAGCGACGCGATCGACTCGGCGGTCTCGCTGGCCCGGCGGGTGCAGGTGCCGATCGTCTTCGCCAGCGACGCCGAGACCGAGGGCGAGGACCGGCCCAACCTCGCCCTGCCCGGCGACCAGGACAGCCTGATCAGCGCCGTCGCCGCGGCCAACCCGCGCACCGTCGTGGTGCTCGACACCGGGGGCGCGGTGCTCACGCCCTGGTTGCACCAGGTCGCCGGCCTGCTCGAGGCGTGGTATCCGGGAGAGGAGGACGGCAACGCGATCACCGACGTCCTGCTCGGGCGTGTCGACCCGAGCGGTCGGCTGCCCGTCACCTTTCCGGTGAGCCCGGCGGCCCAGCCGCTCTCCTTCCCGAGCGACTGGCCGGGCAGCGGCGGCACGGTGCAGTTCTCCGACGACCTCGACATCGGCTACCGGGGCTACCTCGCGGACGGCCTGAAGATGCGCTTCCCGTTCGGGTTCGGACTGTCCTACACGAGCTTCTGGCTCTCGGACCTGGTGCTCACGGGCGTGCCCGGCGGCGAGCACGCCTCGGTGCTCGTGCGCAACGTCGGCTCCCGTGCCGGGCGCGAGGTGGTCGAGGCGTACCTGGCCTTCCCCGCCGGCGCCGGCGAGCCGCCCGAGCAGCTCGTGGCGATCGGGAGCGCCGACCTCGCTCCCGGGGCGTCGGCGACGGTCACCCTCGACCTGCCCGAACACGTCTTCGAGGCCTACGCCTTCGGGCGCTGGAGCACCGCCGCCGGCCAGTACCGGCTGTCCGTCGGCACGTCGTCGGCGCACCTCACCCTGCAGAGCGAGCTGCCCACGCCGAGCTGAGCTGCCCGCGCCGAGCTGAGGCCCGCTCGGCGCAGTGCCGCCGCCCCGCCGGCTCCCACCCTGCGATGTCACCCTCCACGGGTGGGGCGCGACGCCCCGGCGCCAACTACGATCACCCTCAAGGTAACTATGTGTCCCACCGGCTGGAACGCGTCCGGTCGTCGCGTGGCTCCCGGCCACGGAGAGGGGTAGCCGCCATGACCCGCAAGCTCGGCGCCGAGCTGCTCGGCACGGCCCTGCTCGTCTTCTTCGCCGTCGGCGTCGCCACGCTGATGTTCGGCTTCGGGCTCGGCAAGAGCGGCAGCGACATCGCCGCCGGGGTCGTCGGCACGGCGTTCGCCTTCGGGTTGACGCTGCTCGCGCTCGCCTACGTGCTCGGGCCGATCTCCGGCTGCCACGTCAACCCGGCGGTGACCCTCGGCGCCCTGCTCGCTGGGCGGGTGACGCTCGCCGAGGCGATCGGCTACTGGATCGCCCAGTTCGCCGGCGGCATCATCGGGGCGCTGTGCCTCTACGGCATCTTCAGCGGCTCGCCGATGTACTCGCGCAAGATCACCGGTCTCGGCACGGACGGGTGGGGCTCGGCCTCGATGATCCACATCAACGCCCTCGGCGCGTTCTTCACCGAGGTCATCCTCACCGCGCTGTTCGTCTTCGTCGTCCTCGGCGTGACGAGCAGGACCGCCAACGCAGCGACCGCCGGGGTCGTGATCGGCCTCAGCCTGACGGTCGTGCACCTCATCGGCATCGCGATCACGGGGACGTCGGTCAACCCGGCGCGCAGCCTCGGGCCGGCGCTCATCGTCGGCGGCCTGGCGCTGCACCAGGTGTGGCTGTTCATCGTCGCCCCGCTCGTCGGCGCGATCGTCGCCGCCGGGGCGCACCTGGCGATCTACCCGGCCGTCCCGCCCGAGCCGGTCGTGTCGCTCGACCCCGAGCGCACCGGGGCCGGCCCGGTCGAGCAGGCCTGACCGCCAGCGGGCCAGGGGCGCCGCCCGCGGGCGGTCCTCCCCCGGTCAGCCTTGCTTGCGCACCAGACAGTGCTCGAGCTGCAGCCACTGCAGCCCGCTCTCGTCGAACACGTGCAGCGCGTCGGCCGGGCTGCACACCACGGGCTCGCCGTGCAGGTTGAACGAGGTGTTCAGCACCGCGCCGATCCCGCTGCGCCGCTCGAACGCGCGCACGATGGCGAAGTACCGTGGGTTGTCGCGCTCCTCCAGTCGCTGCGGGCGCATCGTGTGGTCGTAGGGGTGGATGCCGGCGGCGACCGAGTCGCGGATCTCGGGACGGGTGTCGAAGGCCAGCGCCATGTACGGCGCGAGCGCCCCCTTCGGGTTAACGAGGTACCGCTCCGAGCCCGGCTCGGCGACGGTGCAGGCGAAGGGCATCCAGAAGTCGCGGCCCTTGATCTGGTCGTTGATCACGCGTACGAGGTCGCGCCGTGAGGGATCGGCGAGGATCGAGCGGTTGCCGAGGGCGCGCGCCCCGAACTCCATGCGGCCGGCGAAGCGGGCCACGACCTCGCCGTCGGCGAGCAGCCCGGCGACCGTCTCGGCCTCCTCGCCGGCGGGCAACGGGATGACGTCGTAGGGTTGGGTGGGCCGGTGCGCCTCGAGGGCGGCGGCGATGTCGTCGTCGGAGAACGCCGGGCCGAGGTACAGGTTCTCCACCACCGGCCGGCTCCCCAGGTCGGCGAACCCGGTGCGGCGCAGGTAGGCCGCCCACGTCGCCCCGATCGGCGCCGACTCGTCGCCCGCGCTCGGGCACACGGTGACCGAGGAGACCTCGGGCATCTCGAGGATCACCTTGTTCGCCTTCACGTTCATGAAGCAGCCGCCGGAGAGGACGAGGTCGGTTATGCCCGTGCGGGCGACGGCGTTGCGCACCCACTGCCCGACGAGCCGCTCGAGCAGCAGCTGCACGCCACCCGCCACGGCGTCGAAGCGCTGCCCGCGCAACAGCTCGAAGCAGACGCCGGGGAACCGCGCGCTGTTGCAACGCGTCCGCCACTCGAGGTCGTCCACCCAGACGAGCTCGCCGAGCAGCGCCGCGGCGCGCTCGGCCATCGACGAGGGGGCGTACGGGGCCAGCCCCATCACCTTGTACTCGTGCTCGTCGGCCTTCATCCCGAGCCACTGGGTGATCGCCGCGTAGAGCACCCCGATGGACCGCCCGGCGGGCGTGGTCGCCAGGCGCTCGACGCGGCCCTCGCGCCCGACGCTGACCGTGGCGCAGGCGTCGTCGCCCTCGGCGTCGAGGGTGAGGATCAACGCCGGGTCCTCGAGGCTGCGCTGGCCGGCGTAGAAGGCGTAGCCGGCGTAGGCGTGGCAGGTGTGGTGGTCGTTCAGGTGCAGCTTGGCGCGGGGGATGCCGAGCGTGCCTGCGGCGTCCTGCAGGACGCGCTCTTGGTAATACGGGTGCACGAACCCGGCCAGGCGGCGGCGGGCGCCGACGTAGGCGTCCTCGACGGCCTGGTTGCGATCGGCGAGGTAGTCCGCGAGCTGGCGCGCTCCCTGCAACGCGCGCACGGCGATCCCGGGCGAGGTCCCGGGCTGGGTCAGGCCGGCGATCGGGTTCTTGGCACTCCAGTGGACCTCGTCGACGTCGTCGAGCTTGGCGCCGGCCTCGTCGAGCACGTACCGCACCGCGCCGAGGGGGAAGTCGCGTGTGTTCTTGACGCGGTTGAAGCGCTCCTCGCTGGCACAGGCGACCACGACGCCGTCGACGAGCAGGCACGCCGTGGTGTTGTGCCCGAACGACAGACCGAGAATGACCGACGACGACGCCACGTTCCCCCGCCTTTCGTCTCGCGCATTCCCGCTTGGCGCCCCAGAGAAACCTGGGCGCAACCTGGGTGCGCGAGCATGCGCCGTCGCCGGACGTGCCGGCCCCGCATCGCCGCCCGGCTCGGCGAGCGACGGTCCGCGCCGGCCGCGGGAGCGAGTACGGTGGAGGACCGCTCCCGCCTCTAGCGGGTTCCTGGCGGCCCGAGCTCCACAGCTGCGGCTCTGGAGACGACCGAAGCGAGGTGACCGATGACCGCGATGACGATGACTCGGTGGACGGTCGGTTTCGGCATCGACCGCGGCCGCATGGTGAGCCTCGGCGGCCCGCTCCCGGCCCCTCCAGCTCCGGCCGTTCGGGCCGGCGTCGGCGGGGGTCTCGCAGGCTGCGACGCGGGATGCGTGCGAGCTCGCCAGCTGGTGCAGGCGGTTCCGCCGGCGCATTGAGTCGACGGCGCCTCCCAGCCGGCTGACCGGCACGGCGAGGCGACCCAGCCCGACGGCCGAGCTCCGCCGCGGGCCCGATCGGCTCGTGCACGCCTGATCCTCCTGCTGCGGCCCGACCGGCCCGGCGAACCGGGCCGGGCGAGCGCGTACCGCCCGGCCGGCGCCTCACCCACGGCGCAGCGGACGCAGGCGACAGCCGTTGCGCCGCTGCGCTCACCGACGGCTCCCGACGCCGGCCGCGGGCCGCGGCGGTTCCCGCCCATCCTCCAGCGCCACGCCCGCAGCGCCCACGGCGCAACGACCACGGCGCCACGACAACCCCCTCCACGGCCGTCCCGCAGCCCAGGTCGCCGCCCGAGTCCGGGCGTGCCGGCTGGGCCGCCGACAGGCCGAGACCGAGCCACCGATCACGAGTGCCGGAGATCCCATGGAACACGACAGCTCGCTCTTCCCCCCAGCTCCGCCGAGACAGACGCTGCGCTTCGTGTGGCGAGAGGTCGGCCCCTACCGCCGGCAGCTCGGGCTCGCGTGGGCACTGGTCGTGCTCGGCACGATCGCCCAGGCCGTCGCGGGTCCGCTCGTCTTCGCCGCCCTGTTGACCCGCGTCGCCGACCTGCCGCGCCACGCCAGCCTCGGGCGTACCTTCGGGCCGCTGGTCGTCGCCTACGGGGCGATCCTCGTCGCCTCGATCGTCGTCTGGCGTCTCGCCGGCTGGGTGCAGTGGGGGGCGTCGCTTCGCGCCTTCGCCCATGCGATGGTCGACGGCTACGACCACCTCGTCGGCCTGTCGCACCGCTGGCACACCGACCGGCCCTCGGGCGAGGTGATCTCCACGCTCGAGACCTTCTCGTGGGCCTTCGTCGAGCTGGTCGACATCTTCTCGTGGGGCTTCCTCCGCGTCGGCGTGTCCCTGCTCGGCGGGATCGTCGTGCTGGCCTTCGTCGCCTGGCCGGTCGCGCTCGTCATCGTCGGGCTGACGATTGCCTTCGCCGTGGTGCTGCGTGCCCGGATGGGCAAGGTGATCGCCGCGGCGAAAGACTTCTCGGAGACCCACACGAGGGCCACCGGTGTGGTCGCCGACACCATCGCCAACCTCACCTCGATTCGCAGCCAGGCGGCAGAAGGTCTCGAGAAGCAGCACGTGCGCGAGATGGTCGCCGAGTCGGTGTCGGCGGACCTGCGCGGGCGCAAGGTGTTCGCGAGCACCCGCCTCGAGATGGAGTCCGCCCTCGCCGCCTTCAGCTGGCTGGCCGTGCTCGTCGGCGTCCTGCTCGCGCTCGACCACAGTGCCCGGGCCGGGGTGATCTACCTCATCCTGTTCTACGTCCAGCAGGCGGTCGGCATCCTCGAGGAGTCCTTCGAGGAGATCCGCCAGTCATCGCGCGACCTCGGCCGCTGCGCCAAGTTCGCCGGGATCATGGCGACCCCGCCCGAGATCACCGACGCACCGGCGGCGAGCGACCTCGTGGTCGAGCGAGCGGACATCGAGCTGCGCAACCTGACCTTCCGCTACCGCGACGGCGCCCCCCTCTTCGAAGGCCTGAACCTGCGCATCGCTCCGGGCGAGCACATCGGGCTGGTCGGCTCGTCGGGGTCGGGGAAGACGACGCTGACCAAGCTGCTGTTGCGCTTCATGGACGTGCAGGGTGGCGAGATCCTGATCGACGGGCAGGACATCGCCCGCGTGACGCAACAGTCGTTGCGTCGCCACATCGCCTACGTCTCCCAGGATCCCCAGCTCCTGCACCGCACCATCGCCGAGAACATCTGTTACGGGATGGGTCCCCTCGACGAGGTCGACGACGCGCTCGTCGAGCGCGTCGGCGCCGCAGCCCACGTGGAGGAGTTCGTGAAGGACCTGCCGCTCGGCTACCGCACCGTCGTCGGCGAGCGCGGCCTCAAGCTCTCGGGCGGACAGCGCCAGCGCGTTGCCATCGCCCAGGCGATGGCCAAGAAGGCCCCGATCCTGCTGCTCGACGAGGCGACCTCGGCGCTCGACTCGGAGTCGGAGACCCTCGTGCAGGATGCGCTGTGGAAGCTGATGGAGGGCGTCACCGCCGTCGTCGTCGCCCACCGGCTGGCGACCATCGCCCGCCTCGACCGCATCGTCGTGATCGAGCGCGGCCGCATCGTCGAGACCGGCACCCACGCCGAGCTGCTCGACTTCGGCGGCGTCTACGGCCGTCTGTGGCGCCACCAGTCGGGAGGCTTCCTCGCGGCCTGAACGACGGCGCACGACCGACGACGCCGACGCCTGGGCGGCGACGCCGTTGGTCGCCAGAAGTTCACCTCCGGTTTACCGAGGCGTCGCTCCTCTGGGTATGCGGCGCGGCGCACGACGTGCCACGACCGCGCCGGACCACGGACACAGAGCTACGGCGCGTGCGGTGGCTACGTGTACTGGCGGATAGCGGAGGACACGAGAGTCGATGACGAGTGCAACCGCACAGGGCGCCTTCGAAGCGGACATCACGGAGGGCCAACGGGCCTTGCCACCGAGCGCCGTCGCCCTCGGCCTCGCCGAGAGCAGGGGCGCACGACCGCCGGCTGCCTGACACGACTGTCGCAAGCTCGGGCAGCCTCACTCACAGCAAGGCCGGGCGCTGCGGCCCGCAAGACTGACGGCATGCGAGTCGCCGTCGTCTGCCATGGCAACATCTGCCGCTCGCCGATGGCCGAGACCGTGGCGCAGTGCCTCGTCGAGCGCGCCGGCCTGGCGGGTCAGGTGACCGTCGAGTCCTTCGGCACCTCCGGGTACCACGCCGGCGATGGTGCCGATCCCCGAGCGCTCGCCGCCCTCGCGCGCCACGGCTGGCCCGCTCGCGCCCACCGTGCCCGCCGGCTCACCGCTGACGCGCTCGCGCAGACCGACCTCGTGCTCTGCGCCGACCGGGAGAACCTCGCCGAGGTGGCGCGGCTTGCGGGGAGCCGGCGGGACGCCCCAGCGGGCGCAGTGCCGGCGGGCGCGGTGCGGGCGGGCGCGGTGCCGGCGGGCGCGGTGCCGGCGGGCGCGGTGCCGGCGGGCGCGGTGCCGGCGGACAGGATCCGGCTGTTGCGGACCTACGACCCGAGCGCCGTCCCGGGCGACGACGAGGTCCCCGACCCGTGGTACGGCGGTGACGCGGAATTCGATCTGGCGCTCGAGATGATCGAGCGGTCCTGTCGGGGACTTGTCGACGAGCTGGTCGCAGCGCGTCGCTGAGTCGCTCGGCGTGCCGGTCGAGCTCCGCCCGCTCGGGGGCGGCGCCGTCGCGCTGACCGCCGGCGGCCGGCGCCTCGTCGCCAAGACCGGCGCCGGTGCGCTCGACGAGGCCGGCGGCCTGCGCGCCCTTGCCGCCGTCGTGGGCGCGCCACCTGTCCCCGAGGTCGTGCTGGCCGAGGAGGGGCTGCTCGTCACGGCACACGTCGAGCAGGGACCACGCAGCGCCGCGCACGAGGAGCGCCTCGGGCGGGCGCTGGCGCGACTGCACCTCGCGCCCTGGCCGGTGTTCGGCGGCGGCTCGGGATTCGTCGGCGCCTGCCCGGTCGACCCGGCGACGGCTCCCGACGCGGCGGGCTTCTACCGCATGCGGCTCACCGCTCTGGCGGCGCGATGCGGCCTCGAGGGGGCTGTGCGCCGCGTCGCGTCGCGTCTCGACGAGCTGCTCGGCACCACGCCTGCGAGCCTGGTCCACGGCGATCTGTGGTGGGGCAACGTCCTCTGGGGCGCCGACGGGGAGGGCTGGCTGATCGATCCGTCCGTGCACGGTGGCCATCCCGAGGAGGATCTCGCGATGCTCGGCCTGTTCGGCCCGGTGCCCCGACGCCTGCTCGCCGCCTACGGAGAGGTGCGCCCGCTCGAGCCCGGTGGGGCAGAGCGCCGGCCGCTGTTCGAGCTGTACCCGCTGCTCGTCCACGCCGTGCTCTTCGGCGAGCCCTACCGCTCACGAGCCGAGGAGACCGCCCGCCGGCTGGCATGAGCACCCCGGGCGCAGCGAGAGCGCGCCCGGGACACGAGCTGCAGACGAGCTCGGGTCGTCCGCCGGCGGGCCGGCGCCGAACACCTCTCAGATGCCGGCCCGTCTCTCTTGCGAACGATTCGCAATCGTGACAGAGTGGCGCTAGGCCGTTGGGACTCAGCCGAGGGGAGACGACGATGGCAGCACGGCCCGGGCGCCTGGGCAGGATCCGCTCGAGCCTCTCGCCCGCCGAGTGGTGGCGGGTGGCCGGCATGGCGGCGACGATCGTCGCGCTGTACGTGCTCGGCACGCTCCTGCTGCTCGCCGCCGTGCCCCACCACTATCACCTCTCGGTCAAGGAGACCTTCGGCATCGGCACCGGGCTGCTGGCGCTCACGCTGGGAATGCGCCACGCCTTCGACGCCGACCACATCTCGGCGATCGACAACACCACACGCAAGCTGATGGCCGAGGGCAAGCGGCCGATGACCGTCGGGTTCTTCTTCTCCCTCGGGCACTCCACGATCGTGTTCGTCATGGCGGTGCTGCTCAACTTCGGCATCCGCGCCCTCGACGACCAGGTGCGCAACGGCGCCTCCGGGCTGCACAACGTCACCAACATCATCGGCACGGGCGTGTCCGGGCTGTTCCTCTACCTGATCGCCGCGCTCAACGTCGTCATCCTCGCCTCGATCGTGCGCGTCTTCGTCGACCTGCGCAAGGGTCTCTACGACGACGGGTCGCTCGACGAGCAGCTGAACAAGCGCGGCCTCATGAACCGCTTCTTCGGCCCGCTCGCCCGGCGGATCGACTCGTCGTGGAAGATGTACCCGATCGGCGTGCTCTTCGGGCTCGGCTTCGACACCGCGAGCGAGGTCGCACTGCTCGTGCTCTCGGGCACCGCCGTGGCGAGCGGGCTGCCCTTCTACGCGATCCTCGCGCTGCCGCTGCTCTTCGCTGCGGGGATGAGCACCTTCGACACGCTCGACGGTTGCTTCATGAACTTCGCCTACGGCTGGGCCTTCGCCCGGCCGATCCGCAAGGTGTACTACAACATCACGATCACGGCGCTCTCGGTCGTCGTCGCCTTCCTGATCGGCACGATCGAGATCCTCGGGTTGTTGCCGTCGGAGATGAAGCTGACCGGCGGGTTCTGGCGCTTCATGGCCAACTTCAACATCAACACTGCCGGCTTCGTCATCGTCGGGATGTTCGTCGCCACCTGGATCGTCGCGCTCGCCGTCTGGCGCTTCGGGCGCGTGGAGGCCCGATGGGATGCCGCGGCGCTGCGCGCCCAGGCGGCGGCCGACCGCGACGACGCCTCGCCGCGGCCGACGTTCCGTCACGGCGCCGCGCACGGCCAGCTCGAGGAGCAGCTCGAGCTGGAGACCCAGCTCTCCTGAACCGGCGGTCGTAGCATTCGGTGGTGTCTCCCAGCGAACCGGCCGCCGGCTACTCGGGGACGCCGCTCGTCCGCAAGCTCGGCGTCAAGGCCGGTCACGAGGTGCTGCTCGTCGGCGCGCCCGATCGTTTCACGATCGACGACCTGCCCGACGACGTCCGCCTCCGCCGCCCGGAGCGGGTCGGCACGGGGGGCGGAGCTGTGCCGGCGACGCGCCGCCGCGGGGAGGTGCCTGCACCTCTTCGGTCCGACGTCGTGGTCGCGTTCTTCGCCGGGCGCGCTGCGCTCGAGGCCGAGCTGCCCGGGCTGAGCACGGCGATCGTGGCGAACGGCTCGCTGTGGGTTGCCTGGCCGCGCCGCGCCGGCGGGCACGAGAGCGACGTCACCGACAACGATGTGCGCGCCGTCGCACTCCCGCTCGGCCTGGTCGACGTGAAGGTCGCGGCGCTCGACCACGACTGGTCGGGCCTCAAGCTCGTCTGGCGCAAGGAGCTGCGCGACTCGCTCGAGTCACGCTGACCGGGGTCACGGCTCCACACGCGCGCACGTAGCGTGGCGCCAGTGCCTGACCTGCGGGGATCCTCCGACGAGAGCGCCCGGGTCCCGCTCCGCGCCGTCGCCGGCCCGACGACGCTCGGCGCGCTGCACGCGGGACGGCCGCTGCTCCTCCTGCTGGTCTCGGAGGAGTGCCCGACCTCCGCGCTGGCGCTGCGGCGCCTCGCGTCGCTCGAGGCCGGGTGGCGCGATGCGGGGCTCGGCGTCGCCGCCGTGTTCGAGGACCCGCTCGAGGTCGCCGTGCGCACCGCCCGGGGACTCGGCTGGAGCGGAACGGTCCTTGCCGAGGACCCGCCCTTCGAGGCGTCACGGCGCTTCGGGCTCGAGTCGGTGCCGACCGCGGTGCTGCTCGACGCGGCTGGCGGCCTCGCCGGGCGCGTCACCGGCTGGGACCAGCCGGCGCTCGTCGCACTGCTGGAGCAGGCCGGTCGGCTCGCCGGCGCAAGCGGGACGCTCGGCCTGCCGGCGCCGGCGGCCCCGTTGCGCAAGCCTGGATGCGCCTCCAAGGCGGCGATCGACCCGGCGCTGCTCGAGGCCATGCAGCCCGGGCTCGGTCTGGACGAGCTCGAGGACATGTTCGAGCGCGGCTTCACCGACGGGCTGCCCGTGATCCCACCGACGCGCGAGCGGGTCGAGGCGATGCTCGCCGGGCGCGACGGCCTTGCCTCGCTCGGCGCGGTCCCGCCGGTGATGGGCGAGGCGACCCTCGAGCGCGTCGCCGCCTGCGCCGTGCTCGCCGGGTGCCGGCCGGCGTACTTCCCCGTCGTGCTCGCCGCCGCCGAGGCGGTGCTCGACCCGGCTTTCAACCTGCACGGCCAGGCCGTGACCACCCAACCGGCCGGCCAGCTCGTCGTCGTCAACGGCCCGGTGCGCCACGAGATCGGCCTGAACAGCGGCATGGGCGCGCTCGGCCCGGGGTGGCGGGCGAACATGACCATCGGGCGGGCGTTGCGGCTGCTCGTCGAGCTGACCGGCGGCGGGATGCCCGGCGCGATGGACCGAGCCACCCTCGGCCATCCCGGCAAGCTCGGCTTCTGTCTCGCCGAGGCGGAGGAGGTGAGCCCGTGGGAGCCGCTGCACGTCGAGCGCGGCTTTCGCCCGGAGCAGTCGGTGGTGACCGTGATCGGCAGCGACGCGCCGCTCTCGATCTCCGACCACCGCTCGCGCACGCCCGAAGAGCTCGCGGGGGTGCTCGCCTGGGCGGCGGCGAGCCAGTGGAGCACCTACTGGTGGCCGCTCGTCGAGCCGTCGGTGTACGTGATCTGCCCTGAGCACGTCGAGATGTTCCGCTCCGCGGGCTGGAGCAAGGCGCGCCTGCGCGAGGCGATCTTCGAGGAGGTGCGCCTGCCGGCTGACGAGCTGCGCCGCGGCGAGACGACGCCCTTCGTGCAGCGCGCCGCGCCCGACCAGATCGTGACGAAGTGGGCGTCGCCGGAGTCGATCGTCATCCTCGTCGCCGGCGGCGAGGCCGGGCGGTACTCTGCGGTGCTCGGACCGTGCACCGGCATGGGCTCACAGATCGTCTCCCGGGAGGTCTCCTGGCCGTGAGCGCGTACGTCAGCCCCTTCGACGAGCGGGCGCGGCCCACGCTCACGCTGGCGCCGCGGCCGGCGGAGATCGCCGGGCGGCGTGTGGCGCTGCTCGACATCCGCAAGAACCGCGGCAGCGAGCTGCTCGACCGGCTCGAGCGGCGCTTCGCCGAGGTGGGGGCGACCACGGTGCGGGTGAGCAAGGAGATCTTCTCCAAGCCGGCGTCGCCGGAGGTGATCGACGACATCCTGCGGCGCGCCGACGCCGTCGTGGAGGCCCTCGCCGACTGAGGCTCGTGCACGTCGTGCAGTGTGCACGACCTCGTCCGGTTGGAGGTGCGGGGCGTCCCGGCGGTCGGCGTGGCGACCGAGCCGTTCGCCGACGAGGCGATCGAGCAGGCCGTTGCGCTCGGGATGCCCGCCTGCCGCGTCGTCTACCTGCCCCACCCCGTGCAGCTGCTCTCGACGGGCGAATTGCACGCGCTGGCCGACGCCGCCTTCGAGGCGCTCGTCGCCGCGCTCGTCGATCCCCCGCCCGGGCACTGACGGCCCGTGCGGGGCGGGCGTGCGGTGAGCCGGCTCAGCGACCTGGAGACGCCTCGTGGACCGGCGGCACGAACCCGCGCAGCGCGTAGCAGCCGCCCGACCCGGCGACCCCGCCCCCCTGCTGCAGGCTGAGCGTGTAGGGCTGCAGCGCCCCGCTCAACCCCAAGAAGGCGACGAGCCGCCCGGCCATGCCTGGGGCGACCCACCACCTGTTGCCGTACCAGGGCCAGATCACCCAGTTGGCCCCGCCGATGGTCGGCACCGTGGACAGCGGCGCCCGGGTCGAGCCGGCGCAGGTCGTGAGCACGAAGAACGCCGGGTCGAAGTCCGCCGTGACGGGCAGCACTGCCACCGCCAGCGCCCCGCACTGCACGAGGTCGGGCAGGTCCGGGAAGCGCGAACGCTCCGCCGGGTTGCGGTTGGCCGCCGTCTCGTCCACCGCGGCGGCGCCGTCGCACCCGAGCGCCGCCATCTCCGGGTGCCGTGCGACAAAGGCGGCGACGGCGCGCACCACCTGCAGCGCCGAGGTCGCGTCCTGGCCGATCGGCGTCGCGCCGTGGCCGACCGCGGCACGGTCGCGGCGCAACGCGGAGGCCGGCACGTCGACGAGCTTCCCCGCCGCGGTGCGCGGCGCCCGCGGCGCCGAAGCCCGCGGCGCGTTGCCCGCCGCCGACGAGCCGAGCCCGCATGCGGCGGCGAGCAGCGCCGTCGCGACCGCCGCGGCAGCGGGAGCGAGACGAGGGAGCAGGCCGGGACGAGTCACCCACCCGAGTAACGTCCGACGGCCGCTCCGCCTTGACCGGCGTTGCCGACGCGGGCGTTCGCCGCCGGCCGGGGCGCCGGCGAACCCGCCTCGGCCGCGGCTCGCGCCCTCATGTCCCTGCGGCGCCGCGCACGGCTTCGAGCAGACCGGCGCCGGCGCGCCCGGCGAACCAGTCGGCATGGCCCAGCAGGTAGTCGTCGTAGGCGAGATCGGCGTTCTGTTGCGAGCCCACGACGCCGTGGAAGTACGCCACCTCCGAGAGGGCGTACTCCACGTGGACGAGCGGCAGGAGCGCAGCGAGCCCCTCGAGCGCTGCGGCGTCGAGCCGGCGCACCGAGCAGTACCCGGCGAGCAGCTCGTGCAGCTGGTCGAGGCGCGCCTCGCGCCGCTCGGGCGGCTCGAGCCAGCTGACGAGGCTGCGCTCGATCGCGGTGGCGAGGTCGTAGCCGGCGCTCGCCCGGTTGCACAGCCCGAAGTCGATCACACCCGTCACGGTGGCGGCGGGCCCGGCCACCGACCACAGCAGGTTGGAGGGGTGCCAGTCGCCGTGGCACCGCCAGCGGTGATCGCCGGTCGGCGCTGCGGCGGAGGGCCTCGTGCCAGGGCGAGAGGTGCTCGCGCACGTCCTGCTGCCACGGTCGGGTGCGCAGGTAGGAGCGAAGGCCCGGGCGGGTTGCGGCGAAGCGGGCGATCGCCGCGACCAGGTCGTCGCTCGAGGTCACCTCGTCCGAGCACTGAAGCGGCGCCGGCCGCCGTGCCGGCGCGGCGTAGCCTGCACTCGCCTCGTGCAGCAGCGCGAGAGCCCGCCCGGCGGCACGGGCGTGGGCGGCCACGAGGTAGGGCGTCCAGGACGGCCGGTCGCGGTAGAGGTCGGCCCCCTCGACCGCGAGCAGCACCTCGTAGGTCCATCCCTCCTGGACACGCCCCTCCCCGCTCGCCTCGCCGCCGCTGCTGCTGCTGACCCGGCGCGCCGGCGAGCCGGTCACGGCGGACTCCGGCGCCTCGACGACGGCGAGCGGGCGAGCGACGCGCACGCCGCGGGCCTCCAGGTGCGCCGCGAAGGCATGCTCCTCGCCGAGGCTCGCTGCGCTGCGGACCGAGGCGTGGTGGCGCTTCACCAGGAGCAGCAGCCGCTCGCCCCGGGCCGAGCGCACCCGGACCAGCGCTGCGGCCGAGAACGGCCGCGGGCTGCGCCAGGCGAGCTCGACGTCACCGTGACCGGCTGCCGTTCTGAATGGCGGCAGTGCGGAGACGACCGCGGTGACCTCGTCGGCGGTGAGCGGCGGCCAGTCGGGCTCGACCGGGTCGGTGCCCATCCCGTGGACGAGGAAGGGCTCCCCCCCTCCGGCGGGCGCGCCATCCGGCACTGCGCCGGCGAGCGGGGACCACGGCGACGCGCCCACGTTCCTCCCTTGCCGGAATTACCCGGTCAGGTTCGAGCGGTCGGCGGCGGCGTCACTGGTGACGAGCCACCCTCTCAGCCCGGCTCAGCGTCCCGAGCTCCCGCGGCCCAACGTTGCGGTGGGAGCGTAGCCCAGGTGAGGTCGACGCCCGTCTCCGACGTCAACCCGAGCGCCGCGTGTTCAGCCTTTTCGGCCGGATCCACGCTCGAAGCTGCAGCGCCACCCCGCTCAAGACGTCCCGCGCCCTCTCCTCGTCAGGGTTCCCGGGCGCCCCCGGCAGGACTCGAACCTGCGACCGTCTGCTTAGAAGGCAGCTGCACTATCCACTGTGCTACGGGGGCCCAGGTCACGACGCTAGTCAATGCCGAACACGTGACGTCGTTCTTCGTGACGAGGCGGCGCTGCGGATGCCGTCGGGGGCTGCCGGCGTCCACAGCGCGGCCGGCGTGGCGGCGGCCAGCCGGGACGGCGAGACCGCCGTCGCGGAACGCGGCCGGGTCCGGCGTCGCCATATGTCATGCTGGAGGGAGCACGCTCGGCCGGCGCGGCCGGACCGGGCGGCGGCACGGTGGCCGTAGCTCAGTTGGTTAGAGCGCCAGGTTGTGGCCCTGGAGGTCGGGGGTTCAAGTCCCCTCGGTCACCCCGACGGAAGCAGGGCCGTCCGGGCTCGGCCTGCGGCTCGACAGTGCGGGCAGCGCGCGAGGAGCGGAGGGCCGTGGCCACTCGGGACCGGAGCACTGCGGGCGAGACTCCTCGCGCCCCCGTACGGGCCCCGAGCGGGCGACGGCGTCGTCGGACGCTCCCGACGAGCTGGCCGTATCGCGGGCGCTCGGGCAGGTCGTCGAGCCGCGGCGCGCCCCCGCGTCGACCCGCGCTCGCTGGCGGCGCTGCAACGCCTCGCCGGCAACCGGGCCACCAGCCGCCACCTCGTCGCCGTCGGCGCCCTGCCGAGCCGGGCGCGCGGGGTCAGCATGCCGGGCGCGCGATCGCAGAGGTCGAACGGGACGAGTCCGCGCCCCGGGGCCCGGCCGACGGCCAGCGTCGAGGACCCCTCGTCGCCCAGCGAGACTCCTCGGACTCCGACGACGACCAGAGCGACGACGATCCCGGCAGCGAGGACGGCATCGAGGGCCTGACCGCTCTGTTCCAGGACGGCACGGGCGGCACGGACACCGGCGGGATCGGTCCAGGCGACACCGGACCGCACCTCCCGGGCCCGCAGGGAGCCGGCAGCGGCCCGGCGGGGACCGTGCCCGGCCCGTTCGGGCTCGACGTCCCCACCGGAGGCGCTTTCGCGCCGCGCCTGCCCCGCCGGATCCCCGAGGAGAGCTTGCGTCGCTACCTCGCCGGCGAGCGGGCGCAAGGACCGGCCCGTGCGATGAGTCCTGCGGACAAGACCCGGATCATGTCCGAGATGCTCGGCGGCGGCGGGGGCGACGCCGGGATGGTGCTGTCCGGGCGGCTCGGGGCACGCGGGGGTAGCCGCGCCCCGCGCACGCCGGACTACGTCATCGCCAACCGCCGTAACGCCCGCAGGGTGCGCGGTGTGATGCGCGGTCGCGGCCAGCAGCGCCGCAGGGAGCACCTCACGACGCTGACGACGCGGGCCGGGCGGGCGTCGCGCCTGCAGCGCACGCCGTTGCCGCCGCGCCACGCGCTGCCCGCAGGCCGGTCGGCCGCTCCGCTCGAGCGCGACCGCACCCGCGGCCGGCGCATCGGGCGCCGCTGAGACAGACGCCCGCGGCGCGCCGCCGGGGCTTTCCGCGGCCTGCGGGGTCACCCTCGGAGAGCGGCACCTGCACGCGGGGGTAGACTCGCTACGCTGGGTCGCTCGTGCCGGCCAGGCGCCTCTAGCTCAACGGCAGAGCAACGGACTCTTAATCCGCAGGTTCTGGGTTCGAATCCCAGGGGGCGCACACTGTCACACTGATCTGCTGGGCTTGTCCCCGGGTGCGCTGCGTGGACCGATTCCTGCACGATACGCACTGATGTGTGACATTTCCATCGCGGGCGACCCGTGTGTGGAACGGCGAGAAAGCGTGCAGAAACGACCACCGAGTCGCGCGTCGAGGTCGAGGGTGTCCTCACTCGGCTAGTCGCATAGTGAGTACCGTTGTCACTGACCCGTAACCCCCGGCCGGCGACGGCCGAAACTAGGATGTCGCAACTGATGACCGATCCATTTCCATTTGACGGCAACGCGTCGCCAGCGTGCTGGGACGCGACCCTTGCCGAGGGCCGCGGCGTGGCGGCGCTCCTGCATTCCCTGGGGGAGCACGCCGAGGCCGCTCAGCTAGAACGCGAGATCGCCGAGGCTGCGATGCACATGAGCCGCCTGGAGTGGGTGCGGCGGTGGAAAGAACGAACGACCATGGCCCGGGCGGTCAGCTCCGTCTCGGGGCGGCGCAGGCGCTGAACTGCGTTCACCGTGACCGCCCGACGTGGGCGCTGAATGCCGTTCACGCAGCGTCGCCAACGGTCTGCGCTTGCGCCGGTCGGTTCCGCACTGACCTCGACGGCAAGGCCGGGCCCGCCGTCTCGTCCGCGATCCCGCTGGCGTAGCCGTACGCATCGCCCAGCTGCCGACTTGCCGGACGCCGCCGCCGACGCCGAATTGGTGCACCCCGAGAGCAGGTGACCGGCGCGCTGCGCCGGTCATCTGCTCTGCTTGATCTCGCGTCGCGTCGATGTTCCCGACGCTGCGACACTGCGACGCTGCGACGCTCCCGCTCGCGCCGAGGACGCCGCTGGCCGATCGGGTGGGCGGCCCAGCCCCTAGCGCGTCGTGACGTCGGCGACGATGTCGACGACCACGGCGTACGGCCCACCCTGTGACGACTTCGGCTCCAAGAAGAGCACTCGGCTGCCCACCGGGATGCCGGCGAAGGGGTCAGGGACGGAGGTGTTGGTGATCTCCTGCTGCTGCGGGTAGGGCTGGCTCCAGGTCGACTCGAGCACCTTGCCGGTCCAGTCCGTCACGTACTCCTGGAATACCAGCAGCCCGCCGTTCACACCCGTCCCTCGCCCGCGGTCGAGCACGACCTCCACCTGCCGCTTCGGGTGAGCCGCCGAGCGGGCGACCTGTACCCGGGGCGGAGCGCCGAGGCTGCCGCTCACCGTCACTCCGGCATGGGTGTCGGTGACCGGCTGGGCGCCCTGTCCCGACGAGGCCCCCTTGCCCCAGGCACCGAGCACGTCGACGACGAAGACGAGGGTGTCCTTGCCCGTGATCCCGGCCTTCGGCGCGCCACGTGATCCGTAGCCCCACTTCGGCGGGATGACGAGGACCACGCGGCTGCCGACGCGGGCGCCGGCCAGGCCCTCGTCCCAGCCTTTCACGACCGATCCCACGCCGATCTGCGTGGTGAAGGGGTACTCGTGGCCGAACTTGGCGAGGAAGGTGCTGTCGAAGATCTTGCCGCGCCAGATCTGGCCGGTATAGCCGACCGCGATCAGGTCGCCCTTGCGCACCACCGCGCCGTTCCCGCGGTGCAGCACCTTGGTGACCAGCGTCGACGGCGGCGCGACGGACGGGAAATTGATCTGGGGAGTCTGACCGAACGAGCCCGAGACCCGAGGCACGGCTGTGGCCGGACGCTCGACCGCTGAGGAGAGCGGGGCGCGTCCGGGGGGCGCTGCGGAGGCAGAGCCGGCGAGGGCGACGGCGGCTGCCGTCGGGCCGGCGATGGCGGCGGCGGAGACGAGGGTGACGAGGGCGCGGCGCATGGGCAGATCCTTCCTGGAGGGGTCGAGGTGCTCGAAACGCTCCTGTGTCGAGCTGCTCGGGGCGAGAGGCTAGGCCACCGCGATGGTGACTGTCCGCGCGCGCCTGACCACTGACGACCTAACCGGAGTGATCCGGTCCTGATGGTCCGCTCCCGGGCCCCCACCCGGCCGGAGCGGCGGGGCGGGCGGCCCGGGAGGGCGGGATCGGCAATTGCGAGCGTGTCCGCTCGGCGTTCAGGGCGTCCGCCGCGCCTCAGGCCGCCCGGACCGAGCCGCGGCTGCGGCGCCGGCGGCGGCTCGTCACCGCCATGCCGCTCGCCAGGATGCCGATCCCCAGCACAGGCAGCGCGGCGGCGAGCGGCGCTTCCGGCGTCTGGGTCGACGGCTGCGGCGTGAGGGTGAGCGTGAGGATGTCCCGGTACAGCGCCGGGTCGGCCGGGTTCACCGTCCATTGCGTCGGACCGGTGCCGAGCTCGGAGCCGACCGCCGGAAGCGGCTTGGGCGTCGAGTAGCCGGAGAAGACGAGGGTGATCGAGCCGTCCGGGTTGGGAACGGCAGCGGGCGAGTACGAGCGGCCGGCGTAATAGGCCGAGACGTCGAGAGGCACGTCGGTGCCTGCGGCGAGCGCCGAGTCCTGGTCGACCCGAGCCGAGAAGGTGTAGTCGGTGCTCACCAGGGTGACGGGCGTCGACCAGTGCTCGCCGTCGGTCGAGGTCGACACGAAGATCTGGTTGAAGGCGTCGCTGTCACCGTCGGTCGCCCAGGCGGCGGAGTCGATCATCGTCTCCGAGCCGTCCGCGTTCTGGACGATCGTGCCGCGGGTGCCGACGAAGCGCAGCTGGGTGGGCACGGGCTGGCCCACGGTGTTGTTGTAGGGCGCTGTGGTCGACGGGCTCGTCGTCGCCGCCGGGTTGTTGATGTCGTTGGCCGGGTCGGGCCCGCTGATCAGGCCGCCGTTGGCCAGGTACTGGTCGGAGAAGTCGATCCCGTCGGTCGTCCAGGCGACGCGCAGGACCGTGTAGTCCTCGTTGTTCTTGTACAGCGACTTGGACTTGGAGTTGCCCTCGCCGGTCAGCGCGAGCACGTTGCTCGGCACGAGCGCCGCGCCGGGGATCGCCACCTCCGAACCGTTCGAGATCGTGTCGCCGGAGGCGCCCGAGGTCGTGCTGCAGCCGGTGAACGACGTCGCCGTGTACCCCGTGCAGGTGAGCGAAGCGAAGCCACCGGACGTGTTGTCGCCGAAGCTCAGCGTGAGGGTGCCGGCACCGCCGAAGGTGCCACCTGAGGCGTTCAGCTGGGAGTAGAGCGGCGAGGAGAGGAAGGCCGTCGAGAGGACGGGGACCGTCGTCGTCGAGCTGCTCGCCGGGAGGGTCACCTTGGCCGTCGTGGCCGTCGGGGCGTAGTAGTTGAGGATCTTCTCGCCGTAGAGGAGGTAGATCGCGCCTTGCGGCGGGGTTCCGGTGCCGTCGCTCGGATACGACGGGATCGTCCCGACGATGCCGTCGGGAGCGACGAGGCCGCTCGTCATCTGGGTGCCCGAGGGCTGGATCGGGTCGAGGGTGACCGGGTCGCCGTTGTCGGCGGTGAAGGCCGTCGGCGAGGTGCAGTTCTGCAGCGTGATGCTGTTGTCGGCGTTGACCGTGTCGCTGACGCAGTACACGGGGTAGCCGTCGATGTAGACCCGCCCGCCACCGAGGTTGGACTCCTCGAGGGAGGCGATCGTCGCCGGCAGGGCGGTGATCGTCACGCTCACGCCGCCGGTCTCCGACGCGTTCACGCCCTTGCTCGGGTCGTGGGTGGCCGGGATCGAGACCGGCGTCGGGGAGGCGGCGTTGTTCTCGACTGTCGCCACGACCTGCTCGACCAGGTCGGTGTCGTTGACGGTCTCGGCCCTCGCCGCCGTGCAGCCGGTGAGCGAGAGGGCACCCGCGCCGGTGCAGGTGATGACGTTCGGCGAGCCGGGCGTCAACGTGGTGGCGTCGAGGAACTGCTGGCTGTTGGTTCCGGTGAAGAGCTGGGTCGGCGTGCCGGCGGTGCCGAGCGAGGCAACGGGGATCGCCGCGCCTGCCCCGCCGGTGGCGGCGAGGGGGGTCGAGGCGGTCGCCGCCGAGTCGGGGTCGACGCCGACGGACTGCACCGCCGGCAGCAGGGCGAGCGGGTTGGACTCGTCCCCGGTGAGGGTGTGCACGAGCAGGCCGACGCCGACGGTGTCACCCGCGACGCGGTTGAGCGTGTAGAGGTAGGTGGTGCCGCCGACGGTCTTGACGAAGGCGTGGCCCTGGCCGTTGTCGTTGGTGTCGCCGGAGGGGCAGTAGCTGCCGTTCTGCGACAGCGCCATCCCGTTGTCCGTCCAGGTCGTGCCGTCGTCGCTCGAGCTGGCGGTGACGAGCGCCTCGTTGGTGTCCTTCGGGCGGTAGTCGAAGTAGCCGGTGAGGGTGCCGTCGCTGTTGCGCACGACGAAGGGGAAGTAGTACGGCGACATCGGCAGGGAGATGTTCGGCTGGGGCACCGGCGGGCCGGACTCGGGAGCGGCGCCGCCGCTCGAGCAGTAGCCGTCGACGGGGCCGGGGGTGCCCGGTTGGCCGCTCAGGCCGACGCCGGTACCCGCCGTGGCAGCCGGATAGGCGGCGAGGTTGCTCAGCTGGGTCGTGGTGTTGTCGAGCGTCGGCGTGTAGGTCGGCAGCAGATCGGCTTCCGGCTGCTGGGTCTGGTTGTCGGCGAGGTCGGCCTGCGAGGTCGTCCAGGGTCCGCCGGCGACCGCGTCGAGGCTCGCCGAGCCGACCGAGTAAAGGGTCGAGCCGAAACCGACGACGGGTTGGTTGCCGGCGAACGCGCTGGCAGAGAACAACGACAATGCTGTGCAGGTGCAGGTCGTGACGGCGAGCAGTCCGGATCGCAGCCTCATTGCCTTCCCTTCCGTCCCATCGAGAAGTGTCGGCGCGCAAAGGCGCACGGCTCGGCGAGCCACTCGTGACGGTACGAGACGGAGGTGACACGAATCTGTCGCGCGCTGCGCAACCGCGTGAATTCTCCCTGACGCGAGGGAGCCACTCAGGAGCGCGCCGTCGCCTCCGGGACGTAGCGGCGCGTGCCGGTCTCGGGCTCGAGCCAGACGCGCATCAGGCGGCCGGTGCTCGGATCGACGAAGCGCTCGCCGGTCGGGACCCAGCCGGGCTCGGGTGCGGGCGCCTCGGCGTGCCGGCCGCGCGAACGCGCGAGGCGCGGGCGCGCCGGCGGGCAACGCCGGCAGGCCAGCGACGGCTGCAGCGGCCTCTTCGCCGGTCGTCGCCCCCAGCACCAGCTCCACGCGGCGAAGCAGCTCCTCGAGGCTCAACCGTCCGGCGGCGTAGTGCGCGGCGAGGAGGTCGGCGAGCGCGTCGCGCTCGGCGTCGCTCGGGCCGCCGTCGCTCGAGCCGCCGTCGCTCGAGCCGCCGTCGCTCGAGCCGCTGTGGCTCGGGCCGGGGCCGGTCACGGCGCGCCGGGCGCGCCGGAACCGCGCCGGCCCAGGGGCGAGCTCACCGTGCGCCCGGCGTCCCCTGGCTCGGCACGACGACGACCGCGGTGCCGTAGGCGACGATCTCGGTCAGCTGCTGGCCGATCTCCGAGGAGTCGAAGCGCATCGCAACGACGGCATTGGCGCCCATCACGCGGGCGTTCTCGATCATCCGGTCAAGGGCGTGACGCCTCGAGTCCTCGAGCAGCTCTGTGTACTGGGTGACCTCGCCGCGGGCGAGCGCCTTGAACCCGGCGCCGATCGAGCGGACCACCCCCATGCTGCGCACGACGAGGCCGAAGACGACGCCGAGCTCGCGCTGCACGGTCATCCCCGTCAGCTCGAACCCCGTCGTCACGGGCATCCCCGGCTCTGCCTGCGCGCTCACGACGGCCTCCCTCTCGACCCGACCGCTCGTACGGCAGGTACGACGGTACTCGCCCTGCCGGATAGCGTTCTCGCGCATGGGCGCTGCGGGGTTGACCGACGACCCCGGGGTCATCGCCTCGCTGCGTGAGAGCTTTGACGCTGCCGGGTTCGACGCACGCAACGTGCAGGAGCTCGCCGGTGCCGCGGAGCTCCTCGCGGCCGCGGCGGGCGACCTCGCCGGCGCGCTGCGGACGACGGGTGACGGAGGGCGCCTCGCCACCCTCGTCCGCCTGCTCGTCCTCGGCGTCGAGGTCGAGGCGCCTGCGGCCGAGACGGCGCTTGCCCCGCTCGGCGTGGAGGGCTGGACCCGGGCGGGGCTCGTGACAGCCGACGGCGCAGGCGTGAGGGCGCGCCTGCGCGTCACGCCACACACCCTCGGAGGTGCGGACCTGCTCGTCGCCCACGACCCCACCGCGGGCGACCGCCCTCCCGACACCGTGCTCTCCGTCGGACCGACGGCGCGGGCCCTGGCCGAGATCACCTTCCGCATCCCGGTCGGCCGAGCCCTCGACCTCGGCGCAGGCGGCGGCGTGCAGTCGCTGCTCCTTTCAGGTCACGCCGCACACGTCGTGGCGACCGACCTCGTCCCCCGCGCCGTGGAATTCTGCCGCTTCACCCTCGCACTCAACGGCGTCGGCAACGTCGAGTGCCGCACCGGGGACCGCTTCGAGCCGGTGCGCGGCGAGCGCTTCGGGCTCATCGTCTCCAACCCGCCGTTCATCGTCTCGCCCGACACGACGCTGCGCTTCCGCGACGGCGGGATGCCCCTCGACGGGATGGCGCGTTCGGTCGTGCGCGGCGCCTGCGAGCACCTCGAGGCGCTCGGCTATGCCCAGGTGATGGCGTGCTGGCCGCACGTGCGGGGCGAGGTTTGGCACGAGCGGGTGCACGGCTGGGTGCAGGGCTGCGGCTGCGACGCCTGGGCGCTGCAGATCGAGAGCCAGGAGCCGGGTGAGTACGCGCGGCGCTGGCTCTCCCAGGGCGCCAATTGCGACCCGGGCGCCTACGACCGTTGGCTCGACCACTACGACGCCGAAGGCATCGAGGGCTTCGGTTACGGCCTCGTGGTGTTGCGCCGCGTCGAGCACCGTGCGCCGTGGTGGCGCTTCGACCAGGTTCCCCAATCGCTCGCCGGCCGGCCGGCTGACGGCCTGCGCGCCGGCTTCGAGGCGGCGGACTGGCTGCTCGCCAACGGGGACGACGAGTCGCTCCTGGCGGCTCGGCTCGCCGTGCACGAGGGCGCCCGTCTCGAGACCGTGCAGCGAGCACGGGGCGGGGACTGGGTGACGGAACGGGCCATGTTGCGCCACGTCGCCGGCATGCCGTTCAGCGGGGCGATCGACGACAAGACGGCCTTGCTCGTCGCCGCTTGCGACGGGACGCGCACGCTCCGCGAGGCGATCGAGCTCGTGGCGACCGGACGGGCCGTGCCATCGGGGTTGTTCGGGGTCGTCCGCGGCCTGATCGGGAACGGGTTCCTCGTCCCCGTCCCGGTCGGGGATCAGGTGCTCCCGGGGATCAGCGAATAGGTCGCCTCGAACGCGGACTGTGTGGGAATCCCCGTCTGCTCCTTGTAGTACTGGATGTCGATCTTCTGGAACTCGAAGTCGATCGTCTCGACCGGATCCGCCGAGTCGCCGGCGTTGGCGTCGCCCCAGTCGATCTGGTACCCGGTGATGATCGTGTCCGAGAGCTGGTACCCGAGGTAGGCGTAGGGCGTCCCCCCCGCGTCCGACTTGACGAACCAGATGACGATCGACCGGGCGTTGCTGTCGACCTTGCCGCTGAAGAGGAGCCCGATCAGCTGCACGGATGCCGAGTCGATCTTCTTCGTGACCTTGAAGTCGCTGAAGCTCAGCTTGCCCGCACCGCCGCCGCCACCGTAGGTGGACGGGGCGCTGGCCGATCCCCAGCTGAAGGACTGCACCTCGACCCAGCCCGAGCTGCTGTCGAGGGGAAGGGTGTCGTCGCCGAGGGCGCTGTCGTACTTCATGTAGATCGGCACGTGATCACTCCTTGTCGAAGAGCTCGAACACGAAGCGCGCCGTGCCGTCGCCGCCGAGGTGACGCGGCGAGAGCAGGGCGGTGTAGCTGCCGCGGGCGAGGCGGTAGGCGCGGGTGCCGCCGGTGACGGCGAACTCGGCTACCTCGCCGGCGGCGCGCACGAGCCCGCTGCCGACGAGCAGCCCGTCGGCGAGCTCGAAGCTGTGCTGCTCGAGGTGCTCGAGCGCCGGCCCGCGCAGCCTCGTGCCGAGGACGGACGAGACCGAGCGGAACGTGCCGACCTCGGCGCCGGACTCGTCGAGCAGCACGGCGCGCAGCGCAACCGCATCCCCGGCCGTGTCGCGGCGCATGCCGCCGCGCTGGCCGACGCCGGCGAGGCCCCGGCCCTCGAGCACGAAGCGCGCCGGGGTCCGGGAGGCGTGCGAGAGCGCCGCGGCTCTGCCCGGCAACCGGGCCGGCGAGGCGCCGGCGAGACCCGAGCCGGCGAGACCGGCCCCGGCCAGCCCTCCGGCGACGGCGCCGAAGCGGGCGAGGACGTTGCGGCGGGAGAGTGGTTGCATGGTCCCTTCCTCAGCTCTCGTCCACGCCGCCGGGCGTGGGACCTGACGCGACGGAGGCCGGCGAGGTGCCGTGCTCTGCCGAGGCGCTGCCGGCCGGCGCCGGTCGCTGGCGTGAACGGGCACGCAGGGCATAGCCGCCCGCCGCGACGGCGGCAACGGCTGGGAGGAGTGCGGCGTAGGGCGTCTCGGGGACGTTCGTCCCCGGGCCGCCGAGGGTCAGCGTCCCGGTGTCGAAGAACACGTCGAAGAAGACGTCGAAGCCCACCGGCAGCGAGGCGGTGCCGCCGGGCGGGACGAGCGTCCCACCGGGCTCGACGTCGTCGGTCGTCTCGCCGACCACACGGACGTTGCCCGCCATCACCAGCTGCCAGTCGACGACCGGCGCGCCGCTCGAGAGATCGACGCTGCTCAAGGTGGCCGAGTCGAGCACGGCGCCGGAGAACAGATCGGCGAGCAATTGCACGCTCACGGCCGGATCGGCGGTCGACACCTCGAGCGGCGACCAGCCCGGCGTGGCGCTTCCGGGGCCGGCCGCTGACACCGAGAAGGAGGCGACGTCGATCGCGCCGTCGAAGCCGACGGTCGACACGGATCCGTCGACACCAGGAAGGTTCAGGTAGATGGGCACGCCATCCCCCCTAGTCGTCACCCGCACGCAAGAATAGGACAGCGCCCGCAGTGACACAAGCAGACAGTCGTGATGATTTGGGTGAATGGGAGGTGAATTCGACCACGCCGTGCAGGCGGTTCGGCACGCGCCGTCGCCGGCGCCTGACGGCGGTCCTCGATACGCAACAACGACGTGGACCATGCCGTCCGAGGGCCGGCCACGGGACGCCGTTCAGCTCGTCGTGCCGCCTCGCACCGGCGCGACGACGGCGAGGCCGTCGAGCAGCTCGGCGTAGTGCTCTGGCGGCGGCGTCGGCCGTCCCGGCACCTTCGCCGCGTCGTCGAAGCGGCGCAACCTGACCGCCGCGCCGGCGTGCACCATCCCCACGAACGCCGCCGCCTGCCCGGGATCGAAGGGGCCGCCCTGCAGGGCCAGCGTGCGTCGCGACTCGTCCGAGAGCAGCTCGAGCATGCCCGGCTCGGTCGCCACGAGGTAGCGCTTGGCCGGCACGTGCAGCCGGACGGGCTCCGAGACGGCGGGCGGGAAGAGGCGGGCGATCCAGTCGGCGCCGCGCTCGGCGTGGTCGTGGCCCGGCTGCTCGGCGCCGTAGCGGTCGGCGCGCCCGGGCTCGGCACCGATCAGCCAGCCCACGTCGTGCAGCAGACAGGCGGCAACGAGCTCGGGCGTCTCGCCCGCCCGCTCGGCAAGGTCGGCGCACTGCAGGAGGTGCTCGCGAACGGTCACGGGCTCACCGAGGTAGGCCGCCGCACCGCGGCGCTCGAAGAGCTCGAGCACCTCGCTGCTCGCAGCCCTCGCCGTCACGACCCCTCGGCGACGCGCCGCTCGGCGGGGCTGTGCACGGCCGCCTCGGGGGCGCGCTGCTCCGCGGGGACGTGCGCTCCCGCCTCGCCGACCAGGGCGCGCACGGCCTTCACGTCGCGGCCCATCTGCTCGACGAGCTCCTCGGTCGAGGAGAAGCGCATCTGGCCGCGCACACGCTCCCCGACGCTCACGGTGATCGCCTCGCCGTAGAGGTCGCCGTCGAAGTCGAGCAGGTACGCCTCGACCAGACGCACCCCGTCGTCGTCGTAGAACTGCGGGCGGCGGCCGATCGAGATCGCCGCCGGATGGGTGCTGCCGTCGGCGCGCTCGACCACGCCGGCGTAGACGCCGTCCTCCGGCAGGTGCTCGTCATCGGCGGGACGGATGTTGGCAGTCGGATACCCGAGCAACCTGCCCCTCCGGTCACCGGCGATGACGACACCGCGCACGAGGTGGGCCACGGGCAACGACCCTACCGTGCCGTCGGCGGGCGGCTGCGAGCCCGGGTCGCTCGGTAGGATCCCGCACCGGATCCGGCGCTCGACCCTCTCACGGGCCCCGCCGCGCACTCGAGGAGGACGATGAACGACCAGTCGGCGATCTCGCAGCTGCTGGAGCGGGTCCGAGCGGGCTTCGAGCGGGTCGGCCCGCAGGAGGCGGCCGAGATCGCGGCGCGCGGCGGCCTGCTCGTGGACACCCGCCCGCTCGAGCTGCGCCGGCGCCACGGCACGATCCCCGGCGCGCTCGTCGTGGACCGCAACGTGCTCGAGTGGCGCCTCGACCCGACCAGCCCGCACCGCCTCCCCGAGGTGCGCCGGGCCGACCAGGAGGTCGTGGTGATCTGCCAGGAGGGCTACGCATCGAGCCTGGCTGCGGGCACGTTGCGCTCCATCGGCCTCGGGCGCGCCACCGACCTCGAGGGCGGCTTCGAGGCCTGGGCGGCGGCGGGCCTTCCGGTCGAGCCCATGGTCGAGCACCGGACCGAGGACCCGTCGCCGTCGTGACCGCCGCGTCGAGCACAGGCCCCGGCGGGGACCCCGAGGCGGGCCCCGGGACCGACCTCGAGGTCGACGTCGTCGTCCTCGGCGGCGGGCCGGCCGGCGAGCACGCCGCGGGCCGTTGCCACGACGCCGGGCTGAGCGCGGCGCTCGTCGAGCAGGAGCTCGTCGGCGGCGAGTGCTCGTACTGGGCGTGCATCCCGAGCAAGACGTTGCTTCGGCCGGGTCAGGTGATCGCCGCCGCACGCGACGTGCCAGGCGCCGCCGAGGCCGTCACCGGCGAGCTCGACGTCGCCGCGGCGTTCGCCAGGCGGAGCTACATGACCTCGGACTGGGACGACGCCGGCCAGGTCCGCTGGCTCGAGACTCAGGGGGCGGTGCTCGTGCGTGGCCACGGGAGGCTGGCCGGCGAGCGGCTCGTGGAGGTGGAGTCCGGTCGGGGGAGCCGGCGCGTGCGCGCCAGATCGGCCGTGATCGTGGCAACCGGCTCGGAGCCGGTGCTCCCGCCCGTGCCCGGGCTGGCGGACACCGCCCACTGGGACAACCGCGGCGCGACGTCGGCCACCGAGGTCCCGGCGCGCCTTGCCGTGCTCGGCGGCGGCCCGGTCGGCGTCGAGCTGGCGCAGGCCTTCCGCCGTCTCGGCAGCACCGAGGTGACCGTCGTCGAGGCGGCAGAGCGGCTGCTCCCCAACCACGAGCCGTTCGCCGGCGAGCTGCTCTCCGAGGCATTCGCCGAGGAGGGCATCGAGGTGCTCGCCGGGACGCGCGCGACACGGGTCGAGCGGGGTGACGACGGCGCCGTCGTGCTCACCGCAGCGGGCAGCGGCGGCGAGCGCCGGATCCTCGCCGACCAGCTCCTCGTCGCCACCGGCCGGCGCCCGAAGACGGGCGATATCGGCGCCGAGCTGGTCGGGTGCGAGCCCGGGCGACCCCTCCCGGTGGACGAGCGGATGCGGGTGACCACCGTTCCCGGCGGCTGGCTCTACGCCATCGGCGACGCCAACGGCAGAGCCCTGCTCACCCACATGGGCAAGTACCACGCACGCGTCGCCGTCGACACCATCGCCGGCGGGTCGCTCACCGATGTCGCCGACGAGCGCGGCGTGCCGGCAGTCGTCTTCACCGATCCCCAGGTGGCATCCGTCGGGGTGACCGAGGCGGCAGCGCGCCGCGGTGGGTCGCGACGTGCGCACCGTGCACGTGCCGATCGGCGAGGTCTCGGCGTCGAGCATCGTCGGCGAGCGCGTGCGCGGTGGTGCGTACCTGGTCGTGGAGGAGCCGGACGGCGTCGTCGTCGGCGCCACCTTCGTCGGCCCCGACGCCGGCGAGATGCTGCAGTCGGCGACCATCGCCGTCGTCGGGCAGATGACGGTCGAGCAGCTGCGCCACGCCGTGCCGGCGTTCCCTACCCTCTCGGAGCTCTGGCTGGAGCTGGTGCTGAGCTACCTGCGAGGCCGCCCGGCCTGAGCTCGCCCGGGACGACGCGCGTCGAGGGGTGCGACCACCCGTTGCGCCAGGCGACCGTGATGACGACACAGCCGACGGCGAGGACCACCGCCGCGGCGACGAAGGGCACCGCCGGCCCGATCCCGAACAACGCCCCACTCACCGCCGCCGCGACCGCTGCCGCTGCGGTGCGTGCGGTCTCGGCCGCTCCCTGCGCCTCGCCCTGCGAGTCCGGCGGGACGGCCTCGGAGAGCACGGTGACAGCAGCCGGGGTCGCGGCGACCGTGCCGACCGCCTCGGCCGTGGCGAGCGCGACGAGCACGACCGGGGAGCGCAGCAGCGTGTAGATCACGGCAAAGGCCGCCGAGACGGCGATCGAGGCAACCGTGAGGACGCGACGGTCGGCCCGTTCGGCGAGCCGTCCGGCGGGCACGGAGAGCAGCGCGAAGGGCAGCGCGAACAGCGTCCACGACAGGCCGACCTCGAAGTTGCTCGCTCCACGCAGTTTGAGCAGCAGCGTCCAGTTCGTCTCGTAGGTGCCGATCAAGAGCCCGCTCGAGGCAAAGGCCACGACGACCCCGACCACTGCCGGGTTGAAGCGCAGTCCCCGGCGTACCGGCGCCTGGGCGGGGGCGAGCGCCTCGGCGGGCCCGGCGGCGAGCGCCCACCGCTCCCCCGCCGGCACTGCGGCGGCGACGGGACGCCCGGGCGTCTCCCGGCGTCCGCCGGCACGCATCGTGCCCGTGCGGAGGCCGCCGGTGCCGAGCACGACCGGCAGTGACGCCACGATCGCCATCGCGGCCGCGGCGAGGAAGAGGATCTTCATGTGGGAGATGCCGGCCAGGCTGCCGACGAGCGGGCCGATCGCCAGGGCGAGGGTCTGGCTGCCGTAGAGGGCGCCGAACGCGCCGCCGCGCGTCCCTTCCTCGAGCTCCGCCCCGATCATCGCCGCCGAGGCGACCGTCACCGCCCCGGCGCCGCACCCTTGCAGCGCCCGGAACACGATCGCCGCGTCGGGCCCGGCGGTCAGCGCGAAGCCGACGCTCCCGGCGGCGAACAACCCGAGGCCGGCGGCGAGCACCGGCCGGCGACCGATCCGGTCCGAGAGACGGCCGGCCGGGTACTGGGTGACGACACTCGCCGCGTAGTAGGAGGCCATCACCAGCCCGACGAGCGCGGTGCTGGCACCGTGGTGTCGCAGGTAGGCCGGCAGCAGCGGCACGATCGCCCCGGCGCCCAACCACAGCAGCAGCGTCTGGGCGCACAGTGAGAGCACGAGCCGGCGGCTCGGGTTGGGATTGGCGCGTTCGAGCAGCCCGCCGAAGAGCCTGCTCGTCACCGTCCGAGGCTATCCCCGGTGCAGCCAGACGAGAGCCGAGAGCAGCCAAGTACGCTCGACGTCCGAGGACGGGACGGTCGGGAGAGAAGCGATGGGTGGGCCAGCAAGCGACGGGGCCGGGGCGGACGACGGCATGAGTCCGGAGGACTGCTATCTGTTCGATCTCCAGGGCTATCTGGTGGTCCCCGATGCGTTGTCGCCGGCCGTGCTCGAGCGGCTCAACGCCGAGGTCGACCGGATGATCGCCGAGGAGACCGAGGCGGATATGCGGACGCATCGCTTCGTCGCGCTCGTCGAGCGGGCCGCGATCTTCCGCTCGATCCTCGACAACCCCGTCATCATGCCGTACCTGCGAACGCTCCTCGGCGCAGAGCTGCGACTCGATCACGACTACTGCGACGTCATCCGCGACGGCGCCGGCCCGGTCGGGACGGTGCTGCACGGCGGGGCCGTGCCGTTCCGGCCGGCGGAGTACTACTGGAGCGGCGGTGGCGTGCTGCGCAGCGGGCTCCTCGTCGTCGCGTACAATTTGCACGACGTCAACCCCGGTGACGGCGGGTTCGCGTGCGTTCCGGCAAGCCACAAATCGACCTTCGCCTTCCCGAGCGAGTGGAAGCCGCTCGCCGAGCCGCATCCCTGTGTGCGCAGCGTGACCGGCCCTGCCGGCTCGGCGCTCGTCTTCACCGAGGCGCTGACGCACGGAACCCTGCCCTGGTACGGCGCGCTCGAGCGCCGCACCCTGTTCTACAAGTACAGCCCGGCGCCGATCTCCTGGTCGAGGGGCTACTACGACGGGCGCCACTTCCCCGATCTCACCGACGCCCAGCGCGCCCTGCTGCGCGCCCCGAGCGCACGACCGGTGGCCGAGTATTACGAGGCGGAGCCGTCGACGCTGCGCGATCCGCTGGCCGAGCTGACGGTGCGCGTACCCCGCCGCTAGGGGTCAGGGGCCGCGGACGCGAAGCGGCCGGCGGCACCCGGAGGCACCGCCGGCCGTTGCGGCCCGACCGAAGGGGGGAATCAGGCCGCGGGCTTCAGGCCGCCGCGCTGGCGGCCGTCGATCCTCAGGCCGCCTGCCCGGCGGCCGTCGAGGTCTCGCCGGAACCGTCCTCGGACCGCCCCGCCGCCGCGCCGCCCTCGAGGGCGGCGGCGAGCACCTCGCCGACCTCGGACGCCAGGTGGAAGGTCATCACCTGTCGCACCTCCTCGGGGACGTCCTCGAGGTCCGGCCCGTTGCGCATCGGCAGCACGACCTCGGTGAGGCCGGCCCGGTGCGCGGCGAGCACCTTCTGCTTGACGCCGCCGATCGGCAGCACCCGGCCCTGCAGGGTCACCTCGCCGGTCATCCCGACGACGTGGCGGACCGGCGTGCCACGCAACAGCGAGACGAGCGCGGTCGTCATCGTCACCCCGGCCGACGGCCCGTCCTTCGGCACGGCCCCGGCGGGGACGTGCAGGTGGAACCGCTTGCCGGCAAAGGCCGCCGGGTCGATCCCGAGCTCCGCGGCGTGTGAGCGCACGTAGGAGAGGGCGATCTCGGCCGACTCCTTCATCACGTCGCCCAGCTGGCCGGTGAGGGTCAGCCCCTCGCCACCGGCCTCCATCACCGAGGCCTCGACGAAGAGAACGTCGCCACCGGCGCCGGTCACCGCCAGACCCGTGGCGACGCCCGGCACCGCCGTGCGGTCGGCCACCTCGGCGAAGAACCGCGGGCGCCCGAGCCACTCGCGCACGTCGCCCTCCCCCACCTCGACGGGCGGGGTGATCGACTTGGCGGCGATCTTGGTCGCCACCTTGCGGGTCAGCCGCCCGAGCTCGCGCTCGAGCTGGCGCACGCCGGCCTCACGGGTGTAGTCGGCGACGATCGCCTGCAGCGCCCCGTCGCTGACCGAGAGCTCCTCGGCCGACAGCGCGGCACGCGAGAGCTGGCGGCGCAACAGGTGATGGCGTGCGATCGCCACCTTCTCCGCCTCGGTGTAGCCGTCGAGGCGCAGCACCTCCATGCGGTCGAGCAGGGGCGAGGGGATCGTGTCGATGACGTTCGCCGTTGCGATGAAGAGGACCTTCGACAGGTCGAGCTCGACCTCGAGGTAGTGGTCCTTGAACGTGTGGTTCTGGGCCGGGTCGAGCACCTCGAGCAACGCCGAGGACGGGTCGCCGCGGTAGTCCGAGCCGAGCTTGTCCACCTCGTCGAGGAGGATCACCGGGTTCATGGTCTTCGCGTCTCGCAACGCACGCACCAGCCGCCCGGGCTGCGCGCCCACGTACGTCCTGCGGTGGCCGCGGATCTCGGCCTCGTCACGCACGCCGCCGAGGGCGACGCGGGTGAAGCTGCGCCCGAGGGCGCGCGCCACCGACTCGCCGAGGCTCGTCTTGCCGACGCCGGGAGGGCCGACCAGGGCGAGGATCGCCCCTGCGCCCCTGGCGCCCTTGACGGGCTGCATATTGCGCTCGGCCTGCAGCTTGCGCACGGCGAGGTGCTCGACGATGCGCTCCTTCACGTCCTTCAGGCCGTCGTGGTCCTCGTCGAGGATGCGTGCCGCCTCGTCGATCTCCAAGTTGTCCGGGGACTCGACGCCCCACGGCAGCTCGAGCACGGTGTCGAGCCAGGTCTGGATCCAGCCGCGCTCGGGGCTCTGCTCGGGGGTGCGCTCGAGGCGCCCGACCTCACGCAGGACCGCGGCCTTCACCGTCTCCGGAAGGTCACGCTCCTCGACCTTGGAGCGGTAGCTGTCGGGGCTGGACTCGGTCGCGTCGTCCTCGCCGAGCTCCTTGCGGATCGCCTCGAGCTGGCGGCGGAGGAGGAACTCGCGCTGGGTCTTCTCCATCCCCTCCTCGACGTTGGACTTCACCCGCTCGCGAAGCGTCAGGTCCGCCAGGGTCTCGCGCGCCCAGCCGAGCACGAGGCGCAGCCGCGCCTCGACGTCGACGGTCTCGAGCACCTCCACCTTCTGCTCGAGGGAGAGGTCGGGCGAATAGCCGGCGAGGTCGGCGATCGCCGAGGCGTCCGAGACGTCGCGCAGGCGCTCGGCCATCCGCGCGCGCGCCGCGGGTGAGCAGGATGTTCTCCAGCACCGCGCGGTACTCACGGGCCAGCTCGAGCACCTTGGGCGTGGCCTGCGCCGGCAGGACCGGCTCAACCTGCACCCACAGCGCTGCCCCGGTCCCGGGCACCGCCGTGCCCATGGTGGCCCGGCCGGCGCCGCGGATGACCATCGCCACCTGGCCGCCGGGCAATTCGCCGACCTCGAGGATGTCGGCGATCACGCCGACCTTGGCGTAGCGGCCCTCGATGCGCGGCACGAGCACGAGCTGGCCGCCGACCGAGCCGGCGGCGTCGGCCGCCGCCTTGGCCTCGTCGGTCTCGAGCGCCATCGTGAAGACCATCCCGGGCAGCACCACCCCGGAGGTCAGCGAGAGCACGGGCAGCGTCTGGCTGCCGTGCTCGGTGTTGCTGTCGGCCCCGCTGTTGAAGTCGGGCATGTGGCCCCCTCCTCGGTCTCGTGTTGGTCCCTGTCGCCGGTCCCGTTCGTCTTGCCGGCGATCTCGTTCGTCCTGGTCGGCGCCCGCAGGGGGAGCTCCCGCACCCCGATGCCGGGGGCGGCGGCGCCCTCGCGAGACCCGACCGTCACCACGGACCAACATATCTGTCGAGGAAGTATTCCCGTCGCTCAACAAACCTGATGGTCGGGCTGGTAGATCTGTTCGCTCGCCCCGCTGACGCGCCGGAGCGCGGTGGCTGGCTACGGCGGCGCGGCCGCCGGGCGGCGGCGACGAAACAGCCGCCGGCCGGCGGCCGCGCCGCCTGTGCTCGCCCCGAGCCACGTGACCCGACCGGGTAGGCAGCCGCACGACACCGATGCTGAACTAAGGTGCAGCCGACGTGCAGGGAGCATCGATGCAGCCGGAGGTCCCGTGATGAAGCGTTGGGGGCGTGGCATCGTCGCTGCGGCCGTGATCCCGATCGGCGTGCTCGCGCCGGCGGGCGTCGCTCGAGCCGCCGGGGGCGGCCCGGAGGTGATCGTCGGGATCCGGATCGTCTACCAGCACGGATCGAGCATCTCCCTCGCCGGGCCGAAGGACATCGACCTCATCGGCGAGCATCTGCGCGACACGCGCCGGGTGTCCCTCACCGCCACCGGGGTCGGGACGTTCGCGCTGCACTGGCAGGTCGAGTCGGGCAACGGCGAGCAGTTCCTCGAGATCTACGTCCCGAAGCGGATCGACGAGAAGTTCACGAGCGCTCCCACCGAGCAGCTCCTCGTCCACTGGACCTACCGCAAGACCGGCAGCACCTGGAGCAGCACGACCTGGTTCGACGGGCGCTGGCTGTTCGGCGACTGGTCAGGACCGGGAGGCCTCGGTGGCGCCACCGGCACCACGGGATCGACGGGCTCCTCGGACTCGGCGGGCGGCTGACCGGCGCCTCAGCTGCCCTCGGTGCTGCCGTCGGGGGGGCGGGAGGCGGCGGCGACCGCGGCGGCTTCGGCGGAGGCGATCAGCACCGAGCTCAGGTCGCCGTAGGTCGGGTTGGCGGCGTCGTTGAGCCTGTCCAGCCCGAAGTAGGCCTCGATCGAGCCGAGCAGCCCGGCGTGGGTGAGCGGGAGATCCCAGTTCCCGTCGGCCCCGAGGCCGTAGCGGCCTGACTTCGCCCCGTGCAGCGTCGCCGAGACGAGGAGCAGCAGCACCGGCCCGCCGTCGGTGGGTGGGGTGCCGATGCCGCCGGGCACCATGCGCCCGGAGCCGTCGTAGGCCTCGTCCCAGACGATGAGGATGGTGCCGCCGGCGCGCCACCACGCCGTGGCCGAGACCGTCTCGACGAGCGAGTGCACCCAGATGTCCCCGGCGCGCACCGCCACCGAGTCCGCTGCCGTGGATCCGACCGGATCGTGCATGTCGTCCGCCATGTCCGGCACGACCAGGCAGAAGCGGGGCGGCTGCGGGCCGTCGAGGTCGCCGGCGAGCGAGGTGAACGACTTGACCGACGAGGGGTTCCACCCCGCGACGTAGACGATCGGGTTGTGGTGCACCTGATAGAGGCCGTCGCCCGAGCTGTCGGTACCGACCCCGTTGACCGTCGGATCGGCTCCGGCCGCCAAGGACTGGAAGTACCCCGCCCAGGGGATCCCGGCGGCGTCGAGCTGTGAGCCGAGCGTCGCACCGCTGAGGCGGTGCTCGGCAGGAAGCCCGTCGTCGGTGACGCCGAAGGTGGTCCCGGCCCACAGCTCGAGGTAGTTCGGCAGTGAGGGGTGGGTGCGGGCGAAGTAGCGGGTCGCCACCGGGTACGCCTGACCGAGCGCGGTCAGGTTCGGGGCGTTCTGGTTGCCGAGGACGTTGATCGCCTGCTGGTTCTCGAGGATCACGAGCATGAGGCCCGGCCCCGACACCGCGAAAGGAATCGCCGACACTCCTGCAGCGTAGGCCGGCGTAGCGCGGGCACGAGGTCCGGCGTGATCATCTGTCGCAGTCGCGATCCCTTCAAGCGAGCTGCCAGAACGGCCCGCCCAGGCCGAGCCGATCGAGGAGCGCTTGGTTCTGCTCGCGGGTGTGCGGTTGCCACTCCGGGGCGAGCCGGTCGCCCCACCACAGGTGTGCCAACTCGCACAGCGTGGCGACGGGGATCGTCGCCCCCGGCGCCCGGTCACCGAGCCAGCGTGCGATGTGCTCCTCCGACCGGAAGAAGTTCATGCCACTTCACGTGAAGCCGATGTCCTCCCACCAGCGGGCAGCCGGGACGAGACAATGGAAGAGCAGATCCGACCTCTCGCAACGCCGCTCCTCGACGGTGATGCCGATCGGACCGCCGCAGTCCGGGCACGACGTCTCGATCCGGCCGTTGCAGCCGAGCGCGGCGCAGATCCCGACCGCGTCCCAGGCGCAGTTGCCGTACCACCAACGCTCACCAGCGCGTACCCGATAGGCCGTCGGCACCGCAGAGAACGGGTTCGCCATCCGCAACTCGACCATCTGGGCGTTCAGAACGAGGGCGTGAGCCTCGTGCAGCCGACGCCATCCCCCAACCACGTCGTCGCGGGAGGCTTCGAGCTGCATCGCGACCTCGCTGGCAGTCGGCGCGCGCCCGAGCGTCACGAACAGCTGGTAGGTCGCATTCCGCAGCGTGAGCTCCCACTCGGTCACCGCGTCAGGATCCTCCACGGCCGGGACGCCGGCAAGGTTGCGAAGATGGCGCTGGTCACGGCTCCGGCCGGGCCGGCTGACCGCATCGAGCGGGGATGACCGCGGGTTCGCTTCGCGGGCTCGCGTCGCGGCGCAGACTTCGCCGCGTGGCATCGCCATCGGGCCCTTCGAGCGACAGCTCGTACCGCGAGTGGCCGGCACCGACGGGCGCTGACTCGCTGGCGTGCCTGTGGGCGAGCGGGCCGGGCTCCGACGGCACCACGACCGTCCTCCCCGACGCGTGCATCGATCTCGTCTGGAACGGCGAGGAGCTGATCGTCGCCGGTGCACTGCCGTGGGATACGGTCCGAAACTGCTCGAACGCGTGCTGCGCTTCCGCCGCGCCGAGCGGCTCGCCCTGCACGGCGCCTCGCTGGCCGCTGTCGCCGTCGGCGCCGGCTATGCCGACCAGGCCCACCTCGTGCGCGAGTGCCGCCTCCTGGCGGGATCGACGCCCTCTCAGCTCTTCGGGAAACGGGCCGCGGTCGTCTCGTAGCTCGACTGCCGGTCAGGCCTGCGACCTCGACGGTACGGCTGTTCAGCGATCCGCTCGACGAGCGCGCGGAGGCGTATCTGAGCGGGCGCACCGGCTGGTCCCGAGGGCGCCGGCCGCGCCGAGGGCGCGGTCCACCGGCACGACACTGTCCGATTCCTTCAAGACATCCTCGTTCTCGCCTCCTAACCTGCCGTCATGGACGACGCATTCGAGGCGGCAGCCGGGTTCTTGCTGCGCGAGGCGCGGCTGCTCGAACGGCGGCTCTTCGCCGCCTGTTTCCTCGGGGCAGGGCCCGTCGGCGTGGTCGACGCCGTGCGTGCCTACCGCAACGAGGACGGGGGTTTCGGGCACGGCCTCGAGCCGGACGTACGCTGCCCGGCGAGCCTGCCGATCGACACCGAGGTCGCCTTGCAGACGTTGCTCATCGCCGGGGCGTGCGACCGCGAGCTGGTCCGCGGCGCGTGCGAGTTCCTCTCCACGAGCGCCGCAGCGTCCGGTTCCGAGGGCGCGGTCGCGGCGGCCTCTCCGGTGATCGAGGCGTTCCCCAGGGCGGCGCACTGGACGGACTGGACCTACGAGCCGGGACTGAACCCGACCGCCGGTCTTGCCGGGCTGCTCCACACGCTCGGGGTCGACCATCCGTGGCTCGAGGCGGCCACCGGCTGGTGCTGGTCGCGCCTGGAGACGGGTGAGCCCCCCGCCGATGCGCACGCGCTGTCCGAGGTGCTCGTCTTCCTCGAGCACGTGCCCGAGCGCGAGCGGGCGACTGCCAGGGCCGCCGAGCTTGCGACCGACTTCGCCGACGTGCCCATGCTGCACCTCGACCCCGACGCGCCGGGCTACGGCCTGACGCCGTTGCACCTCGCGCCGAGCGCGAGCTCACCTTGGCGCGTCCTGTTCGCCGAGGACCTGCTCGCCGCCCATCTCGATCACCTCGAGCAGCGCCAGCAACCCGACGGCGGCTGGCCGATCGGCTGGGAGCCGCCGAGCTCGGCGGCCACGCTGGAATGGCGCGGGGTCGTCACGCTGCAGGCGCTGCGAACGCTCGCCTCGTACGGGCGGCTCGACGCCGGGTCGTCAGATCCTGCGTCCCGCGTGCAGCCGGAAGCGGCGCGGTAGCCTCTCGGTCGTGTGGGTTGTCGTGTGGGTTCTGGCGCCGCGCCGGCTCGCTCCCAGCCAGGGGCGGGGGTGAGCGAAGCGGCTCGGCCCGTCGCCGTGGTCACCGGCGCGGCCAACGGCATCGGCCGCGCGATCGCGTTCCGGCTCGCCTCGAGCGGATGGTCCCTGGTGGGCGTCGACCGCGAGTCCGCCGCGCTGGAGAAGGTGCTCGGCGAGCTCGGCGGGATCGCCGTCACCGGGGACGTGCGCGACACCGACGTGCTGACTGCCGCCCGCGCCGCGGCAGAGGACGCCGGCGAGCTGCGGGCGTGGGTGAGCAACGCCGGGATCAACCGGGTCGCGCCGCTGCACCTGATGGACCTCGAGACGATCGACGAGGTGCTCGACATCGTGCTGCGCGCCGTCATCGTCGGCGCCCGCGTCGCGCTGCAGTCCTTCCTGGCCAACGGTGTAGCCGGCTCGATCGTCAACATCTCCTCGATCCACGGGCGGGGCGGCTTCCCCGGCTTCGGCGCGTACGACGCGGCGAAAGGCGGCGTCGAGGCCTTCACTCGATACGTCTGCGTCGAGTACGGGCACCTCGGCATCCGCTGCAACGCGATCGCGCCCGGCGCGGTGAACACCGCGATCGGGAGCGGGCCCGGCGCTTCCCGGACGATGGCGGCGCCCGACGCCCCGTCGGCCGCCGAGCTCGCGCCGATGCGGCGAACGAGCGAGCCCGACGAGATCGCCGAGGTGGTGGCCTTCCTGCTCTCGGGCGCACCCGTCTCGATCAACGGTCACACGCTGGCGGTCGACAACGGCATGTCGGCCTGGAGCTCCCGCTTCCCGCCGGAACCGGACGTGCGCTTCGCAACGGCGCCAAGCGAGAGCTGACCGGCGCCCTCGCGGCGTCAGACGACCTCCAGGACGACCCGAGCGCCGGGAGCGAGCCGCAGGGCGGCGTCGGCCCGACCGCCGTTCAGCGAGTAGGCCAACTGGCCGTCACTGTCGAGGAGCACGACCCCCTGCCCGGGCTCGACGTCGGAGAACGTCGTCCCGAACACGACCCGAGCCAGTCCGTGCCCGGCGCGCAGCACGAGACCTTGCCCCGCTCGAAGCCCCAACCGCTCCACGTCGTCGATTCCCGCCCCGAACTGCACGTTGCCGAACCCGTCGACCTGGACGACCTCGAGCTCGACCGAGCCGTCCGGCAGGCGTCGCGGCCTCGGGCGCTCGATGCGCACGAGCGCGGCGGGATCGAGGCCCGAGCCGACCTCACCCAACGGCTGCCCGAGCCACAGGTGGCAGGCCACCGGAACGAAGACGTCGCGCCCGTCGAAGGTCCTCGCCCGGCCGGGCAGCAGGTACGCCTCGTTGTCGAGGACCACCACCTCGTCGATGCCGCCAGCGGCCTCCGCCGCCCACACGAGCAGGCCGTTGTCCGGACCGACGAAGAGCCGTCGGGCGGCGCGCAGGGCGATCGGCCGGCGGGCCCCTCCGACGCCGGGGTCGACCACGCCGACATGGACGCCCGGCGGGAGGAATCGGGTCAGCCGCTCGAGGCGCAACGCCCCGAGCCGGACGTCGCCGGCCGGGATGCTGTGATCGAGGTCGATGACCACGGCCTCGGGAGCGACGCTGAAGGCGACGGCATGCAGCGTTCCGACGAAGCCGGCCTCGTCGCTGTAGTCGGTGAGCAGGCTGATGCAGCGCGGTGGCCCGTGGAGCCCGGCCCGTCGAGGACCGGTCACTCCTCGCCGGGCGCCAGCCACTTCTCGACGAGCGGTGGCGAGTAGCCGGCCAGCCGGTCCAGCACCCGTTCGGGGTCCTGCTCGACGAGCACCATGCGCCGGTGCTCGGGCCGCAGGAAGCCGTGCTCGACCGCGTGGTCGAGGAAGGCGAGCAGCGGAGCGTAGAAGCCGTCGACGTCGAGCACGAGCAGCGGCTTGTCGTGCAGCCCGAGCTGGGACCACGTGAGGGTCTCGAAGGTCTCCTCGAGGGTCCCGAACCCGCCGGGAAGGGTGATGAAGGCGTCGGCGAGCTCGGCCATCAGCGCCTTTCGCTCGTGCATCGAGCTGACGACGCGCAGGTCCTGGACGCCGCCGTGCGCGATCTCCCGTTCGGCCAAGTGCCGCGGGATGATCCCGACGACCGTCCCCCCCGCTTCGAGCGTGGCGTCGGCGAGCGCGCCCATCATCCCGACGCGCCCTCCGCCGTAGACGAGGCGCACCCCAGCTCCGGCGAGCACCCTGCCCACCTGGCGCGCCGTCTCGAGGTACACCGCCCTCCGGCCCGGGTTCGATCCGCAGAACACGCAGAGCGAGCGCGGCACCTCCGGTCTCGGGTCGTCCACGTCGCGGGTCACCGTGACCTCGACCAGGCCAGCGGGTCCACGCGCGGGCCGCTCGTCGCCAGAGCGGCGCGCCGTTCCGTCGACCGATCTCGGGTCTTGGGTCACGGGCCCATCCTGACGCGGCCGGCGCTCCGGCGCCGGAGCGGCGGAAGGGCGCCGCCGACCCGAACGTGCCGCGCGAGGAAGCCGCGCACGCTGCCGATCGCGCCGCAGGAGCAGCCGACCACGATGCCGGTAGCGCCGCAGGAGCAGCCGACCACGATGCCGGTAGCGCCGCGAGGCCGGCGCGGGCGGTCGCCGAAGGTGCGCGGACCGGCGCCGCGACCGTGCGACGGCGGCTGTTTCGTCGCCGCCGGCGCACGGCCGCAGCGCCGAAGCGGTGCGACAACCAACGGCGCGCGCGCCCCGGGCGGGCCCCTCAGAGCGTCCCGCTGCGCACGAGGAACCGGTAGCTCACCCACCCCGCCGGGATCGGCAGCCAGAACGTCGCCAGCCGGTAGAGGAGCACGGCGGAGACCGCCAGGTGCACGGGGATGCCGATCGCGGTCAGCCCGGCCGAGAGCACGACCTCGACCGCGCCGAGGCCGCCCGGGGTCGGCGCCGCGGCGCCGACGGTGTTCCCGGCGAGGTAGACGGCGGCGACGCCGAGCCAGGAGGGGTGGGCGCCGACGGCGAGCAGCGACGCGCCGAGGGCGACGATGTAGCTGATCGTGAGCAGCAGGTTGCCCCCAACCCCGGCGAGCATCCTGATCGGCTGGGAGACGGCGGCGAGCAGGCGCGGGCCCAGGTTGCGAAGCCGCGGCACGAGGTAGCCGAGGACGAGCCGGCGCGTGCGCGCCACGGCGAAGAGCACCCCGATCGCGGCGAGCACGGCGCCGAGCACGCCGAGCAGCGCCGGGCTGACCGAGAGATGGAAGCTGCTCACGCCCGACCCGGTGAGCAGGCCGAGCAGCAACAGGAGGGGCACGGTGGTGACGACGTTGACCGCCTGCGAGATCGCCACCGCCGCGGCCGTCGCGGCGTCGTCCACACCCTGGCGGTGCAGGTACCGGGCGTTCACCGCCACGTGCCCCACCGTCGGCGGCATCGCGAAGCCGACGAACGACGTCGACAGCTGGACGAAGAAGCCGCGCACGAGGGAGAGGCGCTTGGGGACGAAGGCGGCCAGGTTGGCGGCGCCGCCGAGATAGGTCGCGGCGGAGGCCACGATCGCCAGGCCGAACCAGCCGAGATTGGTGTGCGACAGCGTTTCGCCCAGGTTGACCTTGGAGAGCTGGCCGATGAGCAGGTACGCGGCCAGGGTGAGCGCCACGGCGGAGAGCACGGTGCGCCAGCGGAACCGCTCGAGCCGCACCTCGAGGGTGAGCTCTTCGTCGCCGAGAAGCGCTTTGCGCAGCTCGATCAGGCGCCCCTGCGCGGCGCGCATCGCGGGCCAACCCCACGGGGCGAGGGCGACGGGCTGCAGCATCGCCGCGATCAGCCGCTCGTCGTCGGGCTGGTAGCCCTCGCGCATCGCCTGCACCGCCGCCTCGACGCCGGCGACACCGGCCGTGGTCGTCAGCAGCTGGACGACGTCGATGCGGCGCACGAGCTCTCCCGAGCCCGGCACGGCCATCTCGAGCGACGAGAAGCCCGCCTCGTCGTCGGCGACGAGGAGGTTCTCCCGCCGCAGGTCGCCGTGGGCGACGCCGGCGGCGTGCAGCCGGCGCAAGGCGCCGAACAGCTCGAAGGCTGCCTGCGGCGGTGCGGCGCTGTCGAACGGGGCGCCGTCGGGCAGCAAGAGCGCGAGCATCAAGGTGGCGTCGCCGACCTCGACGAGGGCGAGCGCCCTCGGCGCGAGCACCGCCGCCGCAGCGGCGTAGCAGGCGAGCGCCTCCTGCTCGAGCCGGCTGCGCGCCCGAGGCTGCGGTGCCCGGCAACCGAGCTGCGCAGCCGGGCCATCGCCCACAGCCGGCGCGCCACCCCGGCGCCGCGGGTGTCGCGGTTGGCCAGGCGGACGCGCAGCGTGCCCCCGCCGGCGAGCTTGCCGCACCAGGGCTGGTGGCGATTCGCCGGCGCCTCGAGCAGGGCCACCTCGATCCCCGCCGCGGCCAGCGCGCGCCGCAGCTCGCCCTCCCCCGGCTGCACGGAGGCGGCACCGAGCGCCCAGCGCGTGAACAGCCCCACCCCCCAGCCGGCCGGCACGACGACGAACAGGCCGTACGCGGTGAGCGAGCCGAGCAGGACCTCCGAGAGCGCCGAGCGCGGCGGAGGTGATCACGCACCAGCGGGTCCAGCGGGCGCGACGTGCGAGGTCCGAGCCGGTGACGAAGGCGAGATAGACGCCGACGACCACGAAGCTGAGGGTGCTCCCGTGCGCACCGAGGACGGCGACGGAGACACCGCTGTTGCGGGTGTGCCACACGCTGACGGCGACGCCGCCGAGGACAGCGGCCAGCGCGGCGGCGGTCACCGCATCGAGCACCGTGAGTGCCTCCCGCCTGGCGAGGTGGACGAGCGCGGCGACCACGAACGCGATACAGCCGATGTAGCTGACGGTCTCGAGCGCGACGCGCAGCACGTCGGGGACGTGGTGCACGACACGGTCGACCGTGGAGGTGATCTCCTGGGTGCCGGTCGGGAGCTCGTGGGCCAGGCCGAGCAGGAGGGCGACGACGAACGCCGAGCCGATGGCGAAGAGCAGGTCGGCGGGCCGGCGCACGCGTTCGCCGGAAGCGACGCGTTCCGGCGGGGGAGCTTGAGCCGGCCCCGTCGCCGGTCCCGTCGCCGTGCGGGACGGCGTGCGGGCGCGTCCGGGAGAGCCCGGGCCGTCCTGCCCGCCGTGCGGGCCCGACCTCGTCTCCTGGCCCGCCGCCGCAGGGTCCGCCATGCTCACCGCCCTTGCCCGAACGTCGGCGCGGTTCTATCGCCCCGTCGGCGCCCGCCGGTTGGCCGGCGCAACCGCTCTGCGGCGCCGCGGGCGCTGCGGGCCGGTTCGGCGGCGCCGCCGGTCCGACGTCAGGCCCGACGCGAGGCTACGGCCCGGCGCCACCCCGCACGCAACCAGCGTCGAGCCGCCCGCGGCGCGGATACCGACCGCCGCGGCGGGGAATGGGGGCGGGTGAGCGCGGCGCCCCGGCCGCAGACCAGACTGGAGTCACCCTGAGCGCCCGCGTCAGCGAGCAACTGACCTCGACCTTCCGCCGCACGATCGACGACGGCGACGTCCGGCTGGCGACCCCGAAGAGCCGCGCCGGCCCGACGTCGTCGAGCAACTGGCGCCTCGCCCGGAGGAGGGGCGTACGTCCAGCGCTGCGATCTCGGCCCGGTTCGAGCGCGGCCGCCGGCGCGACGGGTACCGTCTCGCGGTGACCGAGCGCGCCACCGCCGGGCCGCCCGGCGCAGCCGCGACGGGCGCGGGCGCCGAGGCGACCGCCACCGATCGGGCGGCGGCGCGACCCGGCGCCGGCCCAGCAGCAGCCGCCCACCGGCCCGCGCCGGGATCGGAGGCGCCGCGCCGCTTCGTCCCCAAGCTGCGCTACGAGCTGATCGCTTGCGGGCTGCACGGTCACGAGATCGTCGGGACCGACGCTGCCGAGCTGCGTCCGAAGGACGCGGTGTTCGCCCGGGAGCTCGACGGTCTGCGCTGGTACCGCTGCCTGCGCTGCGACGCATGGGTGGCGCTGGCGCCACCGCAGAGCCCGACGCGTCGGTTCCCGCCAGACCCCGAGGAGATCGCGCTGCCGCTTCGCGGCAAGCCGCTGCGCGACCGCTTCGTGCTGCGCGCCATCGCGGTCGAGCGATCGCTGCACCTGATCGTGCTCGTGGCGCTCGACGTCGCGATCTTCCTGTTCGCCGCCCACCGGCGCTCGCTGAAGAGCGCCTACACGCGCATCCTCGCCGACCTGCAGGGATCGCTCGGCGGCCCGCTGAACAACAGCAAGCACGGGTGGCTGAGCGACCTCAACCACCTCTTCGCCATCAGCACGAAGGAGCTGCTGCTCATCGGCCTCGGACTCGCTGCCTACTGTGCGGTCCTGCTGCTCGAGATGATCGGGCTGTGGTGGGGACGTCGCTGGGCCGAGTACCTGACCTTCGTCGAGGCCGCCGTCCTCGTACCCTTCGAGATCTACGAGCTGACCAACGGCGTGACCGCGCTCAAGGTGATCGGTCTGGTGCTGAACGTGGCGATCCTGCTCTACCTCGCCATCGCCCACCGTCTCTTCGGCGTGCGCGGCGGCCGGCGGGCCGAGGAGGCCGACCTCGAGCGCGACCGCGGTTGGCCCGCGATCCTCGCGTCGACGCCGGGAGCCCCCGAGCCCAGCTGATCAGGCCGGCGCCGCCAGCGCTCGCTCGTACAGGCGCAGCGTCTCCTCGTCGAAGGCGACGAGCAGCACCCGCTCGACCGCCGTCTCGGCGCCGCGCAGGGCGCGGACGGCGACATCGGCGGCGCGCTCCTTCGGGAACCCGTAGATGCCCGTGGAGATCGCAGGGAAGGCCACGGAGCGGGCTCCGAGGTTCTCGGCCACCTGCAGCGAGCGGCGGTAGCAGGCGGCGAGCACGTCGTCCTCGGCCTCGCCGCCGCCCCGCCAGACCGGCCCGACGGTGTGGATGATCCAACGGGCCGGCAGGGCGAAGCCGGGCGTCGCCTTGGCGTCGCCGGGCTGCAGCCACCGAGCGCCTGGCACGCCGCATCCAGCTGCGCTGCGCCGGCCGCCCGGTGGATCGCGCCGTCGACGCCGCCACCGCCGCGCAGCGACGAGTTCGCCGCGTTCACGACGGCGTCGACCTCGAGCACGGTGAGATCGCCGCGCACGGCTTCGATCTCCGGCGTCGGCACGGGTCTCATTCTTGCGCCCTTTCTCATTCTTGCGTCCCTCGTTCCTGCGCGGCCGGTCCCGCGGCGAAGCCGCCCGGTATGGTTGCGCGCCGTGCAGGTTCCGCTCCCGGGGCCGTCCGTTGTGCAAGGCTGAGCACTCGCGAGCCGCAGCTCGCACGCAAACGGGGGCGATCACGCCACGCGGCATGCTGCGCGAGGAACGGGGAGGCAACGATGCAACCGACACGGCGCGTGCTGACTGCTCTGGCGTTCGGCTCCTTCGCCGCCGGCGGGCTCGCCACCGGCGCGCTCGGCCCGGCGGCCGGGGCGGCCGCGTGGGCCGGCACGCAAGCGGCCCCGGCGCGTGGGGCCGCGTTGCGAGCCCAGGCGTCGAGCTCGTCGGGCGAGGCGCTCGCCACCGCGTCGGACGCGGCGGGCAACGTCTTCGCCTTCTGGAAGGGACAGGACGACAACCTGTGGGAGGCGATCGGCACCGCGGGAGCCGGCTCGCCCTCCTGGTCGAGCGGGCCGAGCGCCGTGCCCGGGATGTGGCCGCTCGCGTCCGAGCCGAGCGCCTTCACCGTCACGCACTCGGGGATCGAGTACGTCTACGTCTTCTGGGAGGGGACGGGCGCCAGCCTCTGGTACGCCTACGGCATCGTGACCCCCGGAAGCGGCGGCGTCGCCACCACCGTGGGCTCCTGGAGCGTCCCGCTCGAGGTCTCCGGCGTCGCTCCGCTCGGCTCCGCACCGACGGCGACGTACGCCCCGACCGGTGGCGAGGTCGGTGTCGACGTGTTCTGGAAGGGCACCGACGACAACTTGTGGTCCGCCGTGCTCTCGGGAGCGGGAGGCAACCTGGCCCTCGCCAGCGGCCCGACGAACCTGCACGACGGCCCACTCGGCTCGGCGCCGTCGGCAGGTGCGGGCTCAGGGGGCAACGTGTACGTCTTCTGGCAGGGGACGGGCAACAACACCCATGTCTGGGAGGCCTTCTACAACGCCGGCAACGTGACCTGGAGCGGTCCGATCGACCTCGGCATGTGGACCGGGGACACCGGCTCGCCACCGACTGTGACGATCGGCCAGCTCGACCGCCAGTACGTCTTCTGGGAAGGCCAGGACGGCAACCTCTACTACTGCTACTGGAACGGGCTCTGGACGGGCTTCATCGGCGTGGGGATGGGGCCGCTCAACTCCGCGCCGTCGGCAGTCTTCACCCAGGCCGGCTCCGCATCCGGGTTCACCGTGGTCTGGAAGGGTGGCGACCTCGACATGTGGTACGCCGTCTCCAACCCCGGCACCGGCGCATGGAGCGGCCCGACTCACCAGGGCTACGGGCCCCTCGACAGCTGAGCACCGGCCTCGAGGGCGACGTGGAGGCCGCGCCGCCTCGCGCCGCCTCGCACGCCAGAACCGGCGCTACGCCGGCAGGAAGTCGATCAACAGCTCGTTGACCCGTTGCGGCTCGTCGAGCTGCATCCAGTGGCCGGCACCTTCGATCCGCTCGTACCGCCACGGGCCCGCCACGCTCGTCGCCGAGTCGGTCATCTGGCGCTCGGTCAGCGCGAAGTCCCGGCTGCTCCAGACCCCCATCGTCGGAGCCTGCACGGCCGGCCACGTCTGCGGCAGCGCAACGAAGGACTCCGGCGGCACGTTGGCGCGATACCAGTTGAGCCCGGGCGTGAGCGACCCGGCGGCCTCGAGGTCGGCGATCACGCCTTCGGAGTCCGGGTGGCGCGCCCAGCTGCGCAGCCGCGCCCAGCCGTCGTCGGAGAGCCAGCGCTCGGCGACCCCGGGGAACTGGAACAACAGCATGTACCAGGACTTCTCGACCTGCTGGTAACCGGCGCGGAACGTCGCCGGATGACCGACCGAGAGCACGACGAGGTGGTCGACCAGCTCGGGGGCGCCGATGGCCACCGCCCAGGCGAGGGCGGCGCCCCAGTCGTGCCCGACGACGTGGGCCTTCCCGCCGCACGACGTCGCGCAGCACGGCGCCGACGTCGCCGACGAGCAGCCGCATCGCGTACGCGTCGACCGCGTCGGGCTTGTCGGAGCGGCCGTAGCCGCGCAGGTCGGGGACGATCACCTGGAACCCGGCATCGGCGAGTGCCGGCACCTGGTGGCGCCACAGGCGCCCGGAGTCGGGGAAGCCGTGCAGCAGCACGACGGGCCGCCCGCTGCCGGCGACCTCGTAGTGGATGGCGACCCCGCCGGCGTCGGCGATCATGCGGCTACCCGGTTTCCCTGCTACCCGGCCACGAGCGCGAGCAGCTTCTCGCGCCCCGGCGCCGGCACGGGCCGCTCGCGCCAGTCGCCGCCGAGCTCGGCGGCGCGCTCGGCGAGACCAGGCCGGCGCACCACCTCGGACTCCCGCTCGAGCACCATCGCCACCGGGAGGAGGGCGTGCAGGCAGACCGGGTCGAGCGCCGCGGCGGCCGACAGGGCTTGCATCGCCTCGTAGGCGGGATCGGCCGGCCGGTACTCGCCGCCGGCGATGCCCGCCTGGATCTCGGCGAGGCGGTGCCGGTCGCCGGCCAGCGTCTCGCCGTACCACGGCTCGACGCGCTCGGCGGTCGCCTCGTGGAACGCCTCGCAGAACGACCACGGGTCGTCGAGGCCGCGCTCGACGAGCACGTCACCCAGCAGCTGGGCCTGCATCAGCCCGATCGACACACCGCGCCCCACGGAGGGGTTCGTGCACGACCAGGCGTCGCCGACGGCGACGAGCCCGGTGACGACGGGCGCGCCGTCGACGACGAGGCTGCGGCGGCGGTCCTCGATGCGGGCGATCGACTGCACGCCGTCGTCGATCGGCGTCCCGTCGACCCAGTCCGCGACGTTCGGCAGCGCCGTCACGACCCGCTCCCAGACCTCGAGGCGGCGCAGCGGGTACAGCGCCTTGTCGCGGGCGTTCGCAACGAGCACGAGGCTCCAGGTGCCGTTGTCCGCCGGCAGCGCGAGCGAGCTGATCGTCCCGAGCGGCGTGTTGGGAGGCCCGATCTGCTTCGGCAGGCTCCCGTCAGGCGAGCGGAAGTGCCGCCCGTAGTAGACGAAGCCCGAGTCGTCGGCCTCCTCGTGCAACGGGCGGGCGCCGATCGACCCGAGCCAGCGCGGGAGCGCCGACCGCCGGCCGGAGACGTCGAGGACGAGGTCGGCAGTGACGCTCTCGCCGGACGCGGTGCGCACGCCGGTCACGTGCGGCACGCCGGCGCGCACGCTCGCCCCGGTGAGCAGGCCGGCGACCGCCTCGCCCCGGCGGACCTCGAGCCGCCGGTCGTCCGCCGCGACCGCCGCGAAGGCGCCCTCGACGACGGGCCGCCGCGCGGTGAGCAGGGTGAACGCGCCGTCCCCGACGGGGAAGTCGATGCGCAACGCGCCGCGTGCCGTGAGCTCGGCGGCAACGGCCGGCAGCTCGCTCTCGAGCACCTGGCGGACCCGGGCGAGCAGGTAGTGCGGGAGGCGGAACTGCGTCACGCCCTGGCGCTGCCAGCGCTCCCAGTCCTGCTCGGGGTCCCCGCTCGGAACCTCGGGGTCCCGCTCGAGCACGGTCACCTCGTGCCCGGCTCCGGCGAGCATCAGCGCGGTGCCCAGGCCGACGACGCCACCACCGATCACGATCGCCGACGCCACCGGGCGACGGTACCAGCACCGCAGCAGGTCGCTCGTGAGAACACGAGAGCGCGCTGCCACGGCGTCGCCGGCTCAGCGCATGCTCAGACGCACTCCACCAGCCGGCGGGCAGCAAGATCGGCGTAGAGGCGGCGCAACCTGGCCGCCGCGACCGGCCAGGAATACGCCCGCGAGCGCTCCGCGGCCCGGGCGCCGAGCATCGCCGCCAGACGCGGCCGGCCGAGCACCTCGGCGAGGCGGCGGGCGAAGCCGTCGACGTCCTCCGGCTCGACGAGATAGCCCGTCCGCTCGTGCTCGACGACGGTGGTCATCCCGCCGACCGCCGAGGCGACGACCGGGATACCGCAGGCGGCGGCCTCGAGCGCGACGAGCCCGAAGGACTCCGACCGGCTCGGCACGACGCAACAGTCGGCTGCCCGGTACCAGGCACCGAGCAGATCGTGCGGCTGCGGCGGCAGGAAGTCGACACACGAACCGAGCCCGGCGTCACGGACGAAGCCCTCGAGGCGAGCCAGCTCGGCCTCCCCTTCGGGGCCGCTCGGGCCGCCGATCACGGCGAAGCGCGCATCCCCGACGCCGAGCTGCTCGAGGCGGGCGAAGGCCCGCAGCGCGGCGCCGGCGCCTTTCAGCGGTTGCAGGCGGCCGACGAAGACGGCCAGCGGTACCGACCGGGAGAGGCCGAGGGCACGGCGCGCCTCGTCGCGAGGGCCGGGGAAGAACGAGCGCCGGTCGACGCCCGGGGGGACGATCTCGACGCGCGCCGGGTCTGCGTCGTAGAGCTCGACGAGCTGGTCGCGCTCCACCCTGCAGGAGGCGAGCACGGCGTCCGAGCAGCCGATCACCTCCGCCTCCGCCCTGGCGCGCCGGCCGGGGTCGTCGCGCTCGCCCTCGTCGGCGCTCGCCTGCGCCTTCACGCGGTCGAGGGTGTGGAACGTGGAGACGAGCGGGCGGCCGAGCCGGTGCTTGAGGGCGTGACCGGCGACTCCCGACAGCCAGTAGTTGGCGTGGATGGCGATCGCCGGCTCACCCCCCGCTGCATCGACCTGCGCCATGTGCTCGGCGATGCGGTCGGCGAACGCGCCGACATGGCCGGCGAGGTCGGCCTTGGGCAGCGGAGCTGCGGGTCCGGCCTGCACGTGGTGCACGACGAAGCCGGGTTCGACCTCGACGCGTGCAGGCGCGCCGGGGGCCGTCGCGCGGGTGTAGACGTCGCAGGCCACCCGGCGCGAGCCAGCGCCGAGGAGAGCTCGCGCACGTAGACGTTCATCCCGCCGGCGTCGCCTGTGCCGGCCTGCTCGAGCGGGCAGGTGTGCATGGAGAGGACCGCAACTCTGGGCACGCGACAAGCTAACCGCCGAAGCGGCACAGCCCCGTTCGCACGGGGCACGACGGCTACGGTGAGCGCGATGGAGCAGGTCGTCGACGTCACCGTCCAGGTCGGGGGCGACGAGCTCGTCGCGGGCACGTTGCGGGTCGGCGATCCCGCCGTGAGCTTTCGGTACACCGCCGGCTGGCTCGCCGACCCCCGCGCCTACGCCCTCGATCCGGCCCTCCCGCTCGTCCCGGACGAGGCGTCGCCGCCGGCCGGCCGTGCGCTGTTCAACGCCTTCGGCGACGCAGCGCCCGATCAGTGGGGCCGCGAGCTGATGCGGCTCGGCGAGCAGCTGCGGGCGCGGGCGACGGGGTCCGCGCCGCGGGCCCTCGTTGCGGCGGACTACCTGCTCGCCACGCGCGACGACGTTCGAGAGGGAGCGCTTCGACTGCGCCACCCCGGCTCGGGCCGGTACCACAGCCCCGCGCCGGCGCCGCTGCCGGGCCTCGACGGGCTCGCGCCGCTGCTGCTCGCCACCGACGCCGTCGTCTCGGCCTCCGGCGACCAGGCGGCGCTCGGTGCGCCCGGTCTCGCCGAGCTGATCGCCGCCGGCGCCTCGATCGGCGGAGCGCAGCCGAAGGTCGGGGTACGAGCGGCGGGCGGCGGCCTCGGCATCGCCAAGTTCACCCGCCACGGCGTGCACAAGTGGGACACAGTCGGCTGGGAGAAGGTCGAGTCGGACCTGGCGCGCCGGGCGGGCATCGACATGGCGGCGAGCGCCCTCGTCGAGATCCTCGGGCGCAACGTGCTCGTCGTCGAGCGCTTCGACCGCGACGGCCCGCGCCGGATCGGCTTCGCCAGCGCGTTCACGATGCTCGGCGCGGCAGACGGCGAGCGTCACAGCTATCTCGAGCTCGCCGAGCTGCTCGCCCGCCACTCCCCCGCGGCCGGGCGTGACCTCGAGGAGCTGTTCCGCCGGATCGTGTTCTCGATCCTCACCTGCAACGTCGACGACCATCTGCGCAACCACGCCGTGTTGCGTGCTGCGGGCGGCTGGTCGCTCTCGCCCGGCTACGACCTGAACCCCAACCCGGAGTCGGCGGGCGAGCAGATGCTGGCGATCGACGAGCAGGACGCCACCTCGAGCGTCGAGCTCGCGGTCTCGGTCGCCGACCGGTACGCGCTCGACCTGGGCCGGGCGCGCGAGGTCGTCGGCGAGGTCGAGCGGGCGACGCGGGACTGGCGCCCCGTCGCGCTGCAGCACGGGATGCCCGGATCAGAGATCGAGCTGATGGCCCAGGCGTTCGAGACCGGCGAACGGCACGTCGCCGCCCGGATCGCCGGCTGAGCCGGCGCCCGCAGCGGCGGACAGGTCAACCCTGGTACAGGCCGAAGACGGCGCCCTGCGGGTCGACGACCACGGAGAACCGTCCCATGTCGGGGATGTCCCTCGGCTCGACCACCACGCTCGCCCCGAGCTCTTGGGCCTTGGCGGTGTCGGCGTCGACGTCCGCCGAGCCGAAGTAGACGAGCCAGTGGTCGGGGACCTCGGCGGGAAGCATCTCGGGCCGCGGCATCGCCCCGGCGATCACGCGGCCGCCCGCCTTGGCCTCGGCGTACTGATCGCTGCCGCCCCAAGTCCAGACGAACACGTCGCTGTAGAACGCCTTCGAGCTGTCGAGGTCGGAACTGGCCAGCTCGTTCCAGGTGAGCGTGCCCGGCTCGTTGACGAGCTGCGCGCCCTTGTGGTCGCCCGGCTGCCACGCGGCGATGAACGCGCCCGTGGCGTCCGAGAAGATCGCCATCCGCCCCGCGGTCATCACGTCCATCGGCCCGAAGACGACGGTGCCGCCGGCTCCCGGCACCCGCTCCACCACGGCGTCGAGGCTGGCGACGTTGACGTAGGTGGTCCATCGCGGCGGGCCGGGGTCCTGCGCCGTCGAGAGGGCGGCGACCTGCCTGCCGTTCTTCAGCATCATCGTGTAGTGGCCGGTCTCCTCACCCATGTCCTGGCTGTCCCAGCCGAAGAGCCCGGTGTAGAAGGCGACGGCGCCCGGCAGGTCCTGGGCGCCCATGTCGACCCACGACGGCACGCCGTCCGCGTAGCTGGTCATCTCCGGCATGGCCGCTCCTCGTCTGTGGTGGGTTAAGCGGACTCTCGCAGAACGGGGGCGACGACGCAACAGGATTGATTCACCGGCTGTGGGTTGCGCTTCCAGCTCCGTTCCTCTAGGGTGACCGTTACCGATGAGTAACCAAGCTGAGCACGTCTTCGACGCCCTCGGTGAGCCAGTGCGTCGGCGCATCGTCGAGCTGCTGCGAGACGGGCCGAGCCCAGTCGGGGAGCTCGCGCGGCGACTCCCCGTCGGACGCCCGGCGGTCAGCAAGCATCTCAAGGTGTTGACAGACGCCGGCATCACCGAGCACCACAGCGAGGGGACATCGAACCTGTACTCGTTGCGGGCGGAGAGCATGGAGATGGCCAGGCGTTGGCTGACCGAGATCTGGGACACAGTCCTTTCTTCCTCTGCCGCGGCCGCCCGCGCCCGAGCACGATCCGGTGGGGGCACGTGATGATGAGCGGGTGAATCCGGCGATGGACGATGAGTTGAGGACACGATTCGCGTCGCTCACCACAGCGCACCTAGCTGATGCCTGCTTGCGCGCCGCCGTGCAGGTTCGCTGTGCGCCGCCGCAGCTGACGGCCGTGCTGCCCGGTTCGCGGGTGGTCGGCCCGGTGTGCCCGGCGCGCCATGCCGGCAGCGTCGACGTTTTTCTCGAGGCGCTCGAGAGCGCCTCTCGTGGCGACGTCCTCGTCGTGGACAACGCGGGCCGCCTGGACGAGGCGTGTGTCGGCGACCTGGTGATCGACGAGCTGCGATCGGCCGGCCTCGCCGGCGCAGTCATTTGGGGCCTGCACCGCGATAGCGACGACCTCGTACGCCTCGGCCTTCCGGTCTTCAGCCTGGGTGCATTCCCGAGCGGGCCGCAGCGCCTCGATCCACGGCCGCCGGGCGCCCTCACCGGCGCCGAGGTCGGCCAATGGACGGTCGGAGGTGCCGATGTCGTCTTCGGCGACGCCGACGGGGTGATCTTCCTGCCGGCAAGGTGCTGCGCGGAGCTCGTCGTCATCGCAGAGCGCATTCGTGACACCGAGCGACGCCAGGCGGAGCTGATCCGCGAGGGAACTCCACTTCGCGCGCAGCTGCGCTTCAGCGACTACCTGGCGGCGCGACAGGAGACGCCGACGTTCAGCTTCCGCGACCACCTCCGTGCGCTCGGCGGTGCGATCGAGGAGTAGCGCGCTTCGCTTCACCGGCAAGGCCTCGACGTGGACCTCGCACCACCCCGCATCGCCGACCTGCGCCCGGCCGCCGAGCAGCTCGGCATAGAAGGTGGCCAAGGCGAGCGGGTCGGGGCAGTCGAGCACGACCGAGCGCAGCCGAATCTTCGATCGGGAAGCTCCCACAGGGGCACCCGTAGCTCGCTGCCCCGGGGCCATCACGGGACGATCCTCCGCTGGCCGTAGGGTTGGGCAGTGCCGACCCGCGTCGAGGATCCCTCCGACGCTCGTCTGGCCAATTATCGCCAGCTGCGCGACCCCGCGAGGCAGACGCTCGAGGCGCAGCAGCGGATCTTCGTCGTCGAGGGACGGCTCGCGGTCGGCCAGCTGCTCCGCTCGTCGTACCGGGTGCTGTCGCTCCTCGTGGACGAGCACCAGGCGAGTGCCGCCGCCGGGCTCGTCACCGGCGTCGAGGCCGCCGGCGCGCCCGTGTTCGTAGCGACGCGCGCCGTCCTCGAGCGCACGGTCGGCTTCGACCTGCACCGCGGCGTCGTGGCGCTCGGCCACCGGCCGGACCCGGCAGAGCCGAGCGCCGTCGTCGCCGGCGTCCTCGCCGCGGCGTGCACTGCCGGCAGGCGTGGCGTTCTCGCGGTGCTCGAGGGCGTGAACGATCACGAGAACCTCGGGGCGATCTTCCGCAACGCTGCCGCCTTCGGGGCCGGCGCCGTGCTACTCGACCCGAGTTGCGCCGATCCCCTCTACCGCCGGTCGGTGCGCGTCTCGCTCGGGCACGTGCTGTCGGTGCCCTTCGCCCGCCTTGCCTCGTGGCCGGACGACCTCGAGCGCCTCGTCGCTTCCTCCGGCGTCGTGTTGGCCGCGCTGGCCCCGGAGCACAGCGCCCGCGCGGCGGGAGCGGCGTCGAACCCCGTACCGCTTCCCGAATGGGCGGCGGAGCGGGCGGCGACACCGGGCGTGGCGATCCTGCTCGGCGCCGAGGGCACGGGCCTGTCCGCAGCGGCCTCGAGCGCCGCTCAGGAGGTCGTGTCGATCCCGATCGCCGAGGGCGTCGATTCGCTCAACGTCGCGACCGCCCAGGCGCTCGCGTTGTACGAGCTCGCCACACGCTGGCCTCGCTCCCTTTGCGTGCGTGACTAATCCTTCGCCCCAGAGCGGCTCGCCACGTCCCTGCCCGGAGCGCAAGCGCCGCTACCGAGCCGCGCATCGGGGTGTCCGGCCTGCGCGTCATCGGTCGGACAACACGCCAACCGGGCCGCCAGGGTGAGCGGGATGCATGACGAATGGGCTGGACTTGCCGAGCCGTTCGTGGAAGGAGCGTACGCGACGGTCAAGGGACGGGTGCGAACCTACGTGGTTCACCAGCAGCTTCTCGGCCATCTCCCATCCCCGCCGGCGCACGTGCTCGACGTCGGTGGCGGGGCCGGGCACCAGTCGCGGCCCCTCGCGCGCGCCGGCTACGACGTCACCATCCTCGATCCGTCGGCCACCATGCTGGAGAAAGCCCGTGCGCTCCTCGCAGAGGAATCGCCCGAGGTGCGCCGACGGGTTGTGCTGCTCGAGGGTCGTGGCGAGGATGCTCCGGCGGCGACCGGTCATCGACGCTTCGAGGCGGTGCTCTGCCACGGAGTGCTGATGTACGTTCCCGATCCGGCCCCCCTGGTCGCCTCGCTGTGCGCGTGCGCGACGGGTGGCGCCGTTGTATCGATCGTCGCACTGAATGCCCGGGCGATGGCCGTCCGCCCGGCCTTGGAGCGCCGGTGGTCAGACGCCCTGAGAGGCTTCGACGCACGTCGCGAATCCGGAGTGCTCGGAGTCGAGACGCGAGCGGACGCTGTCGATGATCTGTCCGGGTTGCTCGAGCAGCATGCAACGGCGACCGAGGCGTGGTACGGGGTTTGGCTGTTCTCGGACTGGCTCGACCTCGCCGGCGCGCCGGTGCCGGACGACGAGCTGCAGGGTCTCGCCGAGGTCGAGCTCGTGGCGGGGCGCCGTGACCCGTATCGTCAGCTGAGCCGGCTGTTCCACCTGGTGGGCCGCCGTCGGTAGCTTCGCGAGCCGTTTGCGTTCGACGCGGCAAACCGGGGCGACGCGTGCTAGTCCTCGCCGGAAAATCGCTCCCATGCCGACTGGCGGGTCATTCCCAGGGCTTCGCCGATTCGCGCCCAGCTGATGTCTCGTGCCCTCGAGCGCGGCGACGTGGTGGGCGACGGCGCGATCGACGTTCTCGTGCGCAGCATGGGTTCGGACCATCTCAGCAAGCAGGTCGTCGTCCGACAACCCGTCCCACGCCTTGAGCGTGGGCGGATCGGGCGAGTTGTCCCGCCGGACAGCACCAGCTGCCGAACTGCGAGCCGCTTCTTCACTGATGATCTGATTGCACAGGTCGATGCACTCGTTGCAGATGTAGACGCCTGGACCTGCGACCAGCTTGACGACGTCGAACTGGCTCTTCGCGCAGAACGAGCAACGCAAGGCTTGAGGGCTGATGGTGCGCGGCATCCGCCTCCTCCTCGCTGCCACGGCGAGTCAGGATAAGCCTGACTGTTCAGTCAGGGTACGCCTGACGCAGTGGAAGGTCAAGCGGCTTCGCACCGAACCATGCGCGACGCATCGAGCTGGCGTCGCGCTCGCCCGGCCGAAAACCTCGCCGGGCTGAGCTCGGGAGACGAGCGCGGGCGGGCGACGGTCGTTCGGCGGTGTCCGACCAGCAGAATGGGGCGTGGTCGTCCGCCTCGCGCGCCTCACCATCCGCTGGCGCTGGGCGGTTGTCACCTGCTGGATCGTGCTGCTCCTCGCGGCGATCCACTTCCTCCCGACGCTCTCGAGCGTCGTCAACGACGACAACGCGGCCTTCCTGCCGCAGAGCGCTCCGAGCGTCCGCGCCGGGCTGCTCGTCACGAACCTGTCGCCGGCCGGTGGCGAGCAGAGCGGCGAGCTGAGCGGCGAGCTCGTCGCGGCGAGCACGGACGGGCGGCTCACCGCCTCGCAGCTCGGGACCGTGTCCGCCCTCGAGGCAGAGATGAGCCGGCTGCCGGTCGTCACCTCGGTGGGTGACGAGGCGACGTCGCCGGACGGCGCCGTGAGGACGGCCGTGGTCCAGTTCTCGCCCGGGGCTGCCGGGGGTGGGCGGGCCGGCAGGGCGGCCGTCGGCAGCGTGCGGGCGCTGTTTCCCGCGACGCCCGGGATCGACTTCTACCTCACGGGCGGGCTGCCCGTGCTCGTCGATCAGCAAGCCGCGGCGTCGAGGACCGAGAGCGACGTGGTGCTCGCCACGGTGCTGCTCGTGCTCGTGCTGCTGCTCGTGACGCTGCGCGCCTTCGGCGCGCCGCTCGTCGTGCTCGTAGCGGCGGGACTGTCGCTCGGGCTCTCGGGACCGGTGATCGCCTGGTCGACCCACATCGGCGTCGAGATCTCCTCGCTGCTCGAGCTGCTGCTCACGGCGCTCGTCTTCGGCGCCGGCACCGACTACGGCCTGTTCCTGCTGTTCCGCTACCGCGAGAGCCTTGCCGCAGGCCTGGATCACGAGGAGGCGATCGTTCTCGCCATGGCTCGGGCCGGGGAGTCGATCATCTTCTCGGGCGCGACCGTGATCGCCGCCCTTCTGTCGCTGCTGCTCGCCAGCTTCGGTCTGTACCGGGGCGTCGGGCCGGGCCTGGCGATCGGCGTGGCGGTGGTGCTGGCCGTCAACCTGACCTTTCTCCCCGCCTGTCTGGCGATCTGCGGGCCGCGCGTGTTCTGGCCGTGGCGCGTGCGCCACGGCACCCCGCAGCGCGGCTGGGGGATCATCGCCTCGCGCACGACGCGCCGGCCCCTTCCGGCGCTGCTCGGCGTCGTCGCCCTCCTCGGCGTGCTCGCCGGCTTCCTCGTCGACTACGCACCGTCGGGCTTCAAGAACGACGTCGCCGTTGCGGGCTCCAGCTCCGCGATCGGCGACGAGGTGATCGCCGCCCATTTCGGGGCTCTGGAGCTGGCGAGCACCGAGATCGCCTTCCGACTGCACACGCCGGCGTGGGGCGATCCGGACATCATCGAGCGCTTTCGGTCGAGCCTGCTCGCGACCGGCCTGTTCAGCGGGGTGAGCGACGCGCTGAACGCCGGCGACCGGTCGGTCCCGTCCTGGTGGTTCGCCCTCGCCTACCGCTATCTCGGGCCGCCGGACGACCTCCCGCTCACCGCTCCGGCAGGGCTCGGGAGCTACACGGCCTGGTACGACGCCTACCGCTCCACGGCGCAGGTCGTGAGCGCCGACGGTCGGACGATCGTCTTTCGCGTCGCCCTCGCGGCGGGCTCACCGGGCAGCACGGCGGCGATGCACGCCGTGCCGGCGATCCGTGCGGCAACGCGGGCCGTCGGGGCCGAGCTCGGTGCTAGCGAGACCGGCGTGCTCGGCACGGCGCCCGGCGCATACGACGTCAGCTCCATCTCGACGAGCGACATGGTCAAGGTCGTCCCCGTCGTGCTCGTCCTGCTCGCCCTCCTGCTCGCCCTGCTCGTGCGCAGCCTCGTCGCCCCGCTCTACCTCGTCGCCAGCGTCGGGCTCTCTTACCTCGCCGCCCTCGGGCTCACCGTCGCCATCTTCATCGTCGCCGGGCACGGGCTCGGCGTGAACTTCACACTGCCGTTCTTCATGTTCGTCTTCGTGATGGCGCTCGGCCAGGACTACAACATCCTCGTGATGTCCAGGATCAAGGAAGAGGCGCGGGTGCGGGCGCTGCCGGAGGCCGTCGCCACGGCGATGGTCGCTACGGGGACGACCGTCACCTCCGCCGGGCTGATCCTTGCCGGGACCTTCGGCGTGCTGGCGGCGACGACCTCCGGTCAGATCCGCCAGATCGGGGCCGGGCTCGCCCTCGGCATCCTGCTCGACACCTTCCTCGTGAGAACCGTGCTCCTGCCGGCGACCGTCGTGCTCCTCGGGAGATGGAACTGGTGGCCGCGGCGGGATCAGGAGCCGAGCACCGCCTCGAACGCGACGGCGATCACTCGGTAGCCGGCTGTGTTGGCGTGGATGTCCGGTGCCGGCTGTGACGGCGAGACCGGGCACATCCAGGTCCACGTGCAGACGGCGGCGACGTTGCGCGGCAGCGCTCTCGAGTCGTAGTCGAGAGGCGGGGTGGTGCTGTCGCTGTCGAAGGCGGAGAAGACGTCGGCGGCGGGCACGCCGGCACGTCGGTACACCGAGGCGAGCTCGGCGTTGTAGGTATCGATGAGCACGAGGGAGAGGAACGCTTCGGCGGAAGCGCGCTGGCCGCCGGGGGTGAAGGCGAGCCCGAGGAACGGGTCGTAGTAGTTCATCCCGACAAGGCGCGCCCCCGGGTCGTCCCGAGCGACCGCCGCGAGCAGGGTGCGCAGGATCGGCGGGAGGCGGCGGGCGACGTTCGCCGCGCCACGTCGCAGGCAGGCCGCGTCGACATCGCGGTGAGCGACGCAGCCCTCGATGTCGTTCGCCCCGAGGTCGATCGTGACGATCGCGACCTCCCCGCGGTGGCGCGACAGGAAGACGAGGGCGGCCCCGAGCTGCGACGAGGCGCCGAGCTCGGCTCGGTAGAGATCGGCACAGCGCGTTCTGGCGGGCTTGCCGGTCATCGATGCCGTCGTCTCCCCCGGGCAGGCCAGGTCGGCGAGGTCGAGGTGGCGGGCGGCGGCGAGGTCGGCGGCGTAGCCACCGGGGTAGCCACGGTCGGGAAAGCCGGTGGACGGGTCGAGCGGCGGCGAGGAGGACCCGTCGAGCGGCTGGTAGCCCGCTGCCAGCGAGTCGCCGAGGGCGAGTAGGTACGGCTGCGACGTCACCGTGCCGGAGGTGACCGCGCCACTCGGGCACACCCCGCCGGCAGCCGCGACCGCCAAGGCGGCCAGAGCAACGGTCGTGGCTACGAGGCGGAGCCGTGGCAACGACCGCTCACCTGCGCGCTCGCCTCGGCGAGTCGCCCTCGCGCTCGCCGTCGCCGACCGTCAGCTGCAGCCGCTCGTCGCCCCGCAGCTCGGGCAGGCATAGCACGAGCCGGCCCGCTGCATGATGTTGCCGCACGAGTAGCAGAACGGAGCGTCGCGGTGACTCCATCACGACCTCGAGCCGGCGCTCGGGCGGGATGACGTCGCCGCCCTCGCCGAAGCGCTCCCGCTCGCGTGCCGCCGCCTCGCCGAGCTCGAGCTCCTCGAGACCGGGCAACGTCGGCTGAGCGCGCTCGGTCGTCGAGAGGATCCCGAGCTCGATCCGCTCGTCGATGGGCAGGTAGTCCAGCGCCAGTCTGCGGAAGATGTAGTCGACCAGGCTCGAGGCCAACCGCAGCTCCGGGTCGTCGGTGATGCCGGCCGGCTCGAAGCGGATGTTCGTGTACTTGCGCACGAAGGTCGACAGTGGCACGCCGTGCTGCAAGCCGAGGCTCACGGCGATGGCGAAGGCGTCCATCACGCCCGACAGGGTCGAGCCCTGCTTGGAGACCTTGATGAACACCTCGCCCGGCTGGTGGTCCTCGTACTCGCCGACGGTGACGTAGCCCTCGCAGTCGGCGACGCGGAAGGCGAAGGTCTTCGACGTCCGCTTGCGCGGCAGGCGGCGGCGCACCGTCGCTGGCGGCGCCGTGACGTGCTCGGCGAGCGCGCCCTCGAGCTGGGCAATGCGGGCATGCAGGGCCTCGTGGCCGGCGCTCGACGTGGCCGCCGCAGCCTCCTCGGCGGCGGCGGAGTCCTTCTTCGTCGTCGCCAGCGGTTGGGCGACCTTGGTGTTGTCCCGGTAGATCGCCACGGCCTTCAGCCCCATCCTCCACGCGTCGATGTGCAGCTGCTCGATCTCCTCGACCGAGGTATCTGCAGGTACATTGCACGTCTTGCTGATAGCGCCCGAGATGAAGGGCTGAGCCGCCGCCATCATCCTCACGTGGCCGCTGTAGTGGATCGTGTTGTCACCCATCGAGCAGGCAAAGACCGGCAGGTGCTCGGCCCGAACTCCCGGTGCACCGAGGATCGACTTGTGCTCGTCGATGTAGGCGACGATCTTCGCGATCTCGACCTCGCTGTAGCCGAGGCGGTTCAGCGCACGCGGGACCGTCTGGTTGACGATCGACATCGTCCCGCCACCGACGAGCTTCTTCGTCTTGACCAGTCCCGAGGTCCGGCTCGATGCCTGTCGTGTCACAATCCATGAGAAATGATATGGTTCCCGTCGGCGCGAGAACGGTCGCCTGCGAGTTCCGCACGCCGTAGCGCTCGGCGAGCTCGACGGCGGTGTCCCAGGACTCCTGGGCGGCCGAGAGCAGATCGAGCTCGACTCGCTCCTCGTCGATCTTGGCGACCTCGTCGCGATGCATCCGCAGCACGTTGAGCATCGGCTCGACGTTCTCGTGGTAGCCGGCGAAAGGCCCCATGCGCGAGGCGATGCGAGCCGACGTGGCATAGGCGTGTCCGGTCATGAGCGCCGTGACGGCCGAGGTCGTGGAACGCGCCTCATCGGAGTCGTAGGGCATGCCGAGCGCCATCAGCATCGCTCCGAGGTTGGCGTAACCGAGGCCGAGCTCGCGGAAGCGCCGCGTCGTCTCGGCGATCTTCTCGGTCGGGTAATCGGCGTTGCCGACGAGGATCTCCTGCGCCGTGAACATGACCTCTACTGCAGCCTTGAAATCTTCGATCTGGAAGGCATCATGTTCATCAATGAACTTCAACAGGTTGATGCTCGCGAGATTGCAAGCGCTAGTTGTCGAGGTGTACATACTCTGCAGCAGGGATTGCTGCCATTGATCCGACCGGTGTTCGCAGCAGTGTGCCACCGATTGATCGTCGTGTCGAACTGCAATCCGGGGTCAGCGCATTCCCAGGCAGCCTGGGCGATCTCCCGGAACAGATCACGTGCGCGCACCGTCTCGAGCACCTCGCCCGTCGTGCGGGCAATGAGGTCCCAATCGTTGTCGTCGAGGACGGCCTGCATGAACTCGTCAGTGACACGGACGGAATTGTTGGCGTTCTGGTACTGGATCGAGTGACTGTCGGCGCCGTCGAGGTCCATGTCGAAGCCTGCCGCGGCGAGCGCGCGTGCCTTGCGCTCCTCACGCGCCTTGCACCAGATGAACTCACGGATGTCGGGGTGGTCGGCGTCGAGGATCACCATCTTGGCCGCTCGGCGCGTCTTGCCGCCGCACTTGATCGTGCCGGCAGAGGCATCCGCTCCGCGCATGAAGCTCACGGGACCCGACGCTGTCCCACCGCCCCGTAGGCGTTCCTTGGAGGAGCGGATCTTCGACAGGTTGGTGCCGGAACCCGACCCGCCTTTGAAGATCGTTGCCTTCCTCGACGTACCAGTTCAGGATCGAGTCCATCTCGTCCTCGACCGAAAGAATGAAACATGCCGAGCCCTGCTGCTGTCACTCCCTTGACGCCGATGTTGAACCAGACCGGCGAGTTGAACGCGGCCCGCTGGGTGACGATGAGGTACTTGAGCTCGTCGCGGAACACGTCGGCCTCGACGGCGTCGGCGAAGTACCCGTCCCGCAGCCCCCAGTCGGCGATCGTGTCGGCCACCCGGTCGACGACCTGGCGCAGCGAGCTCTCGCGCTCGGCACTGCCCGGGGTGCCGCGGAAGTACTTCTGGGCGAGGATGTTCGTCGCGTTCATGCTCCAGGTGACGGGCACCTCGACGTCGAGCTGCTCGAAGGCCACCGCACCGGTGCGGTAGTCCGAGATGCGCGAGTCCCGACGCTCCCACTCGAGCTCGTCGTAGGGGTGGACCCCCTCGGTGGTGAAGTGCCGGCGGATGCCGATGTCAGCCCGCTGCTTTGCGACGGCCATGTGTCCTCCTCGACTCCCCCGCGAGGCCAGTCTAACCACAACATGTTGTGGTCACGGGCGTCTCGGCTACCAGATGGGAGGCAATTACAACACCGTAACTACGTCAGTGTCAATGAGAATCTGTGTTGCGATCTGACGACGACCCGCCCCGCCCGCGGCCCACATCCGGACGCCCACCGGGGAGTCCCGGACCGCCAGCCGGGCCCAGCTGGACAGATCCGGACCCGCCCCGACACGTCCGGATCCGGCTCGTCGCGGTACTGGGCGCCGGGGTGGGCGGGGGCTCGGGGCCGTCGCGCCGTGCCGGCGGCCGCGTTGCGTGCCGCCGACGGCGCGGCGCGGCGGCCCACCGCGTCGCTAGCCGGTGGCGGGCGGGCCGCGCTAGAGGCGTTCGAGCGCCCGCCGCATCCCCCGTACCGCCTGCCCGATGCGCTGCTCGTTCTCGATGAGCGCGAAGCGCACGTAGCCGTCGCCACCCGGACCGAATCCGACGCCCGGAGCGGTTGCCACCTTCGCCTCGGCGACGAGCAGCTTGGAGAAGCTCGAGCGAGCCGAGCTCGCGGTAGGGCTCGGGCATCGGGCGCCCAGACGAACATCGTCCCCTTCGGGCGCGGCACCGGCCAGCCGATCCGCTCGAGACCCTCGCACAGGGCGTCGCGCCGTCCCAGGTAGACGTCGTTGACCGCCTTGGGGTACTCCGACGCCTCGTTCATCGCAACGATCGAGGCGATCTGGATCGGCTGGAACACCCCGTAGTCGAGGTAGCTCTTCAGCTTGGACAGCGCCGGCGACGACCTCGGCGTTGCCGACGAGGAAGGCGACCCGCCAGCCGGCCATCGAGAACGACTTGGTCAGGGTGTACAGCTCGACCGCCACCTCACTCGCCCCGGGGACCTCGAGGATCGAGGGCGGCACGTAGCCGTCGAAGGCGGTCTCGGCGTAGGCGAAGTCGTGCACGAGCACGACGTTCGCGCTCGCGGGCGAAGTCGACGAGGCGGTGCATCGTCTGCAGGTCGACGCAGGTCGTCGTCGGGTTGTGCGGGAAGGAGAAGATGACCACCCGCGGCTTGGGCCATGCCGACTCCCAGGCCTCGACGAGGTTGGCGAAGAACGCCTCGCCGGCGTCGGCGGCCTCGCCACCGAGGCCCTCGAGACGGACCATGCGCACGTCGGCGCCGGCGAACAGCGGCGCCCAGATGTGGATCGGGTACGAGGGCGAGGGGACGAGCGCCGTGTCGCCTGGGCCGACCAGGACCCACATCAGGTGCGAGAGGCCCTCCTTGGCGCCGATCGTCGTCACGACCTCCCGATCGGGGTCGAGCTCGACGCCGAAACGGCGCTGGTAGAGATCGGCGATGGCGCTGGCGCAGCTTGGGGATGCCCCTCGAGGAGGAGTAACGGTGGTTGCGCGGGTTCCGGGCCGCCTCGCACAGCTTGTCGACGGCGACGTCCGGCGAGGGGATGTCGGGGTTGCCGAAGCCGAGGTCGATCACGTCCTCGCCGGCTCGGCGGGCCGCCACCTTCAGCGCGTCGACCTCGGCGAACACGTACGGCGGGAGGCCGTTGATGCGACGGAACTCCATCGGCGAATCGTAGCCGCAAGGCCCTTCGGGGCCGCGGCGAAGCGCGGCGGCGAACCGGGCGGGTCAGCGACCGCGAGGCCCGCGACGCCGGGGCTGCTCGGCCGCTCAGGCGGCGGTGAGGGGCGCCGGCTCGAGGACCACCCCGGCACGTTGCGCTGCGACGGCGATCGGCTGCACCGAGCCCGGCCAGGTGAACACCGCCCAACCGGCGCCGGCCTCGGCGAGCGCGGCGATCAGCTCCACGGCGGCGTCGAGCGCAGCTGGCGGTCCACCCGAGACAGCCTGGCCTGCTCCCGGCGGGGCGGCGCGGCGCGCCGGGAAGCGACCGCCCCAGCTCACCGGGCCCAGGGCGGCTTCGCGAGCGACCTGCTCGGGGGTCGCTCCCCACAGGTTGACCGTCGCGCCGAACCGCCGTGCCAGCTCGTGGGTCGCCTCGCCACCCCCGCCGACCCAGGTGGCGACCCCGACGGCCGTCAGCTCGGCCACGACCTCGCCGAGCTGGGCGCGGCGGGCCGTGGCGGACGGGTAGGGCAGGCCATAGGCGAGGTGCTCGTCACGGCTCTTCGCGTCGCCGGTGCCCACCCCGGCGACGAAGCGGCCTCGGCTCACGGCGTCGAGGGTCTCCAGCTCGCCGAGCAGCACCGCCGGCGGCGTGAGCCCGACACGGGCGACGAGGGTGCCGAGGGTGATCTGCGCGGTCGTCGCGGCGATGGCCCCGAGGAGGGGAAAGGGCCAGATCGCCGGGTGCCCCGGCTCGCCGATCGGCCAGAGGTGGTTGTAGGCGAACACGCCGTGCAGCCCCGCCGCTTCGGCTAGGCGCGCCGCCTCGATCGAGGGCGCTGCACGCTCGGCGAAGGACGGGAGCATCACGCCGAGCTTCATCGGTCGCCTAGCGGGAGAGCGACTCGACGCGCTGCTTCAGGTCGCGCACGGCGGCGTGGAGGATGTGACCCTCGGCGCGGCGCTTCACGAAGCTCGGGATCGGCACGCGCAGCTCGACCGCCAGCTCGTAGCGCACCTCGGTGGCGCCGTCATCGGTGGGCCGGAACCGGTAGCAGCCGTCGAGGCGATTGGTGATGTCCCCTTCCTTCTGTACCCAGGAGACCTCGCCGGGCGCGCCGCTGTAGTCGTAGGCGAGCACGTAGCTCGTCGAGCGGCCGAAAGCGCCAGCGCGAAAGCGCACCACCGAGGCGCGGCCGGCCTCGTCACGCTCGAGGACGTGCACGTCCTTCACGTCGGCCACCCACTCGGGGTAGGCCTCGAAATCCGTCACGACCGCGAAGCAGCGCTCCGGCGAGCCGGCGACGACCATCTGCTCGGCGGTGTGCTCCACGGCGACTCTCCTCGGTGACTCAGGTCGGACCCGTGCCGCTGACCGCGGTCCCATCAACAACCACGGCACGCTGCGAACGCGAGCGTAGAGGGGCGGCCGGCGCGATCGGGGGCAGTCGTCGCGCCGACCTCAGCCCCCGGCAGCGGCCAGCGCCTTGTCGAGCCTGTGAGCGAGGCCCTCCCAGCCGAGCTCGACCTCGGCGCGCCGGCGCGCCGCGTCGCCGAGACGGCGACGCCACGCTGATTCGACGAGCAGCCTGCGCAACGCCTCGGTGACGAGACGGACGTCGCCCGGGCGCTGCACGACGACGCCGGTCTCGCCGTCGAGCACCGCTTCGTCCGAGCCGCCGCTGCGCCCGGCGAGCGAGGCGACGCCCGCAGCGGCTGCCTCGTTGAAGACCATGCCGTATCCCTCCTGCTCGAGGCCGAGCCAGCGGGTGCGGCAGAGCATGGCGAACACGTCCGAGCAGCCGTAGAGCAGGGGCAAGTCGTCCTCCCCGACGCGCCCGAGCAGGCGAACCGGCGCCCGGGCGCCGCGGGCGACGCCGGCGAGGCGCGAGCGGTCGCGCCCGGAGCCGCCGATCACGCAGTGCAGGCGCGGCAGCTCGCCGGCCAGCGCGCCGACGGCTTCGATCAGCACGTCGAAGCCCTTGCGGGGCACGAGCCGGCTGACGCCGGTCACGAGCAGCGCCTGCGGCGGGATCCCGAGGCGGGCTCTCGCAGCGGCGCGACCCGCCTCGTCGAGCGGCCGGAAGCGCTCGGTGTCCACCCCCGGAGGCACGACGACCGCAGGCGGGAGCTTCTCCCCGACCACGCGTTGCGCCTCGGCGAGCGGATAGCAGCCGGCGGTGATGACCAGGGACGCACCGGCGATCACCCGCCCGAGGGGTAGGCGCAGGCCCGCGAGGCGGGCCGGGACGGTCACCTCGGCGCCGTGCAGGACCAGGCCGTAGGGCCGGCTGAGACGCAGGCCGACCAGCCCCGCCGGCAGCGCCGGGTCGAGCACGACGAGCCCGGCGCCGATCTCGGCAGCGAGGTCGTCGACCGCCCGCACGAGCGGCCGGCCGGGCAGGAGCATGCGCGCCGGGAGGCGTTCGACGCGGCAGCGCGCCGCAGCGTCGAAGGCCGCGGCGCCCTCGTGGTCGACCGTGAGCACGGCGAAGCGGTCGGGGGCAGCCGCCGCCACAGCTCCCACAGGTACGACTGGATGCCACCGACTTTCGGTGGGAAGTCGTTGGTGACGAGCAGGTGCGTCATCGCCGGCCGGCGTGCTTGGGCCGGGCGACGGCCAGCGCCGGTGCGCACCCGGCGCCCGCCGGCCTCCGAGCGCGCTCAGCAGGCCGGACGGCGGTGGCGCAACGCCGGCACCAGGCCGGCACCCTGCAGTAGTCGTACGGCACGCTGCTCGGCGGCGTCGATGACGACGGCCTCGCCGCGGTCGTGGCCGACGACGAAGCTGACGATGCAGTCGTCGCAGGCGGCGCTCTCCTGCAGCGCGCAGTCGTCGCAGGAGATAGTGAGCGTCTCGAGAGCCATCCGATGTCCCTTCCTCGGGCGGGCCAGGCCCGCACAGCCGGCGTCAGGGAGAGCGTGGCAGGGGGGTGTATCAGCCGGACACCCCGAGGGACTCGACGGCGTCGGCGCGTCCGCACCAGCGGCAGGTGACCGACTCGACCGTCGAGTCGAGGACCTCCTCCTCCTCGACCATGCAGTCGCCGCCGAGGTCGAAATGCCGGAACTGGCGCGTCCGCCGCGTCTCGACGACGTCGAATCGCGTGCGGTTCCCGCAAGCGCTGCAGCGGTAGGGCCCGGTCACGGCGGGCACGCTACCGCCCGCGAGGTTCCCGCACGCGGGGCGCTCTGGCTGCGCCGGCGACGGGCGGCGTGACGAGCGCAAGGCGCTCCCGGGTCGGCGGCTGCCGGCGAATGGTCAGCCGGCGACGAACTGCAGGCCGTGCGGCTCCACGACCCGGCCTCCGAGGTCCGCCTGGGTGATCGCGCCGGACTCCATGTCGAGCACGCCGAGGTAGTCCGCCGGGAAACCTGGCCCGGGGCAGGTCGAGGGAGCGTTGTCGGCGTCGCAGGGCCTGGCGGCGACGAATGCCGTGCCCCGTCGGAACGACCCGTGAAGCGCGTCGACGAGATCGTTGGCGTTGTCGGACATGAACAACGTGCCGGTCGCCGCGGTCGCCCAGGCCGTGTCGTCGATCGACTGGGAAAGCTCGAGCACCGAGAGCGCCGGCGAGCCCGAAGCCTCCGCGTGCACGTAGATCTGCTCCTTGTCGCCCTGGCTGTCGAGCACGAAGTCCCCGCCGAAACGAGGCGCCATCGCGGGCACCACCTCGTTGGAGTCCGGGTCCGTCAAGGCGAGCTTGACGGACGTCCCGTGCCTGGCTCCGGTGTTGGCGATCGTGGCCGTCGCTTCGTCGTCGAAGAGCGCGGTGACCTTGGCGACGTGGGTAGCCGCGTCGAGGGTCACCTCGTAGACCGCCGGATACGTGGCCCGCGGCGCCTTGGCGCCGGTCGTTCCGGGCGCCGATGCGCTCACGAGCATCGTCCCGCGCCAGAACGAAATGGCGTCGGTGCCGCCGTTGTGTGGCAGGGGCGACGGGCTGTAGGCGTAGTGCACGAGGGCGCCGGTCGATGGGTCGATCGTCGAGAGGCTCGAGTGCAGGTCTTCGTTCACCGTGGCGACCACGAGCCCCGTCGCCGGGTCGGCGGTCAGGCCGTCGATGTGCCCGGCCAGCGGCCAGGAACGAACAAGCGCACCCGAGGTCGTCATCTCGACGACGGTGCTCGTCTTCGCCCCGGTGGACGACGGCTGACCCTGCGGGCCGAGGCCGTTCTGGAAGCCGACGAAGAGCCTGCCGCCGGCGATGGTCAGGTCGTCGGGCTGGGTGATGCCGAGGGTCGCGCCCGAGAAGATCGTCGTCAGCTCGTCGGCGGGCATCATGGCGGCATCGGGGCCGGTGTCGCGAGGCGCGGCGCCGGCGAGGGCGGGGCCGACGAGCGTCCCGACCGCTGCGGCGAGGACGGCCAGCGCCGTCGCGGCGCGGCGCATCGAGGGCGGTGTCGTGCGGTCGCTTCCGTTCATCGGAACACCTCGAGCTCGGCGCCGGGACGACATGGGTTTACCCTCGAGGGATGTCGTCTCGGTGAGGCAGAGATGACATCGCGTCGACGCTTACCTGAACTTCCGACATCGCCACGTGGGCGAGCGAACCGGTACCGTGCCGCACCTCGAGAGGGGAGCAGATGCGCCGCACCGGGCGACCGGCGAGGCCGCTCCGGTGCGCTCTGCGGTCAGCCCTGGCCTGCGACCTCGTCGGCAAGCGCCCGCAGCGCTCGCGCCCGGTGCGAGAGCACTCCCTTCTCGCCGGAGCTCATCTCGGCGAACGTCCGCCCGTCGCCCTCGTCGGGGACGAACACGGGGTCGTAGCCGAAGCCGTCCGCGCCCTCGGCGCGCCGACGATCGAGCCGGCCACCGCGCCCTCGGCCGCGACCTCGTTGCCGTCGGGCCAGCGCAACAGCGCCACCGTGACAAAGCACGCCCGCCGCCGGGGCGGCGACTCGGCCGAGGCGCCCGAGGCAGCAAGCTCGGCGAGCAGCTTGGCGACGTTGTCGGCATAGGTCGCACCGGGACCGGCGTAGCGGGCGGCGTAGATGCCCGGGGCGCCGCCGAGGGCGTCCACCTCGAGGCCGGTGTCGTCGGCGAGCGCCGGGTGCCCCGTTGCCTCGGCGATCGCCGTCGCCTTCAAGCGGGCGTTCTCGAGCAGGCTCGTGCCGGTCTCCTCGACGTCGGGAACCGACGCCGGGCGGTCGAGCAGCTCGACCCCCGGAGCGAGCCCAGCCAGCAGCTCGCGCAGCTCGATCGCCTTGTGCACGTTGGCCGACGCGAGCACGACACGAGGTGGCCATCCGGGCGGACGGGCGGCATCGGGCCCGGTGCATCCCGGCGCGCCTGCCGCCGGGGCGTCGCGACCCTCAGCGCTCAGCGCGCGCTCACGATCGACTGGCGCCGCGGCTCGGGCGGCTCGACGAGCAGCTCCTCCTGCGCGGCGATCAGCTCGCGCACACCCCCCTCGGCCAGCCCGAGCAGCTCGTCGAGATCGCCGCGGGCGAACGGCGTCCCTTCCGCCGTTCCCTGCACCTCGACGAAGCGACCCGAGCCCGTCATCACGACGTTCATGTCGACCTCCGCCCGGGAGTCCTCGGAGTAGTCGAGGTCGAGCATGCAGACGGCGTCGACGACGCCCACCGACACCGCCGCGAGGCGGTCGCGCAGCGGCTGGGTCGTGATGGCGCCCTCGGCGATCAACCGGCTGCACGCGTCGTGCAGCGCAACATAGGCGCCCGTCACCGAGGCGGTGCGGGTGCCGCCGTCGGCCTGCAGCACGTCGCAGTCGAGGATGATCTGGCGCTCGGCGAGCAGCGTGAGATCGCACACGCCACGCAACGCCCGGCCGATCAGCCGTTGGATCTCCTGGGTGCGGCCCGACTGACGACCCTTGGCGGCCTCGCGGGCGACGCGCTCGGGCGAGGAGCCCGGCAGCAGCGAGTACTCGGCCGTCACCCAGCCCCTGCCGGTGCCGCGCAACCACCGCGGGACCTCCGCATCGACCGACGCGGTGCAGAGCACCCGCGTCCGCCCCATCACCACGAGCACCGAGCCGGCTGCGAACTCCGTGTAGTCGCGGACGAGCTCGACCGGGCGGAGCTGGTTGATCTTGCGCCCGTCGGCGCGGATGAGGGGATGATCGGTCACCGGCACTCCTCTTCGGTTTGCGAGACCCTACACATCTGGCGGACGCAGGAGAACGTGGAGGGCCGGCTGCGTCACCGGGAGGGCCGGTTGCGTCGCCGGGACGGCCGGCGGCGTCGATACCCTCGCAGTCGTGACACGATTGTGCGCAACGGCGGCGACAGCGGCAGTGACCGCAGCGCCGAGCGTCGGCCCAGAGGCATGGCGAGGGCAGTGACGAGCCCGCTCTCGATCCTCGACCTCGCCCCGGTGCGGCGCAACCAGACCGTCGGCGACAGCCTCGCCGCCACCGTCGAGCTCGCCCGGCGCGCCGAGGCGTGCGGCTACACGCGCGTCTGGTACGCCGAGCACCACAACATGGCGACGATCGCCTCGTCGGCGACGAGCGTGCTGATCGCCCACGTTGCGGCACACACCGAGCAGATCCGCCTCGGCGCCGGCGGGATCATGTTGCCCAACCACTCCCCGCTCGTCATCGCCGAGCAGTTCGGCACGCTCGAAGCGCTGCACCCGGGGCGGATCGACCTCGGCCTCGGCCGCGCGCCGGGCTCGGACCGGGAGACGATGGCCGCGCTGCGCCGCTACGCCGACGCGGCAGACCGCTTCCCCGAGGACGTCATCGAACTGCAGGGCTACCTGAGCGACGAAAGCCGCCGGCCGGGCGTGCACGCCGTCCCGGGGCGGGGCAGCAACGTCCCGCTGTACATCCTCGGCTCGTCGATGTTCGGCGCCACGCTGGCTGCCGCGCTCGGGCTGCCCTACGCCTTCGCCTCGCACTTCGCTCCCGACTGGCTCGAGGAAGCCGTCGCCGCCTACCGCAGCGGGTTCCAGCCGTCCTCTCAGCTCGACCGGCCCTATGTCATCGCCGGGGTCAATGTCGTCGTCGCCGACAGCGAGGGCGAAGCGCAGGAGCAGTTCCGGGCGGCGCTGCGTTGGCGCGCCGCGTCGCTGCTCGCCCACGGCCGGGAGCTGAGCGACGAGGAGGCCGACGCGCTCCTCGCCTCCCGCGCCGGCTCGCACGTTCGCAACATGGTCACCTACGCCGCCGTCGGTGCCCCCGCCGAGGTCCGCGACTACCTGCTGCGCTTCGCGGAGCTGGCACGGGCGGACGAGCTGATGGTCGTCCACCAGTCCCCGACCACCGAGGCGCGCCTGCGCTCGGTGGAGCTGCTCGCGTCCTGCATGCAGCCGGCGACGGCCTGAAGGTCACGAACGCCTGAGCCTCAGAAGTAGATGACCCGCTTGGCTCGCTCGGCGACCTCGTCGAGGTCGCCGGTCCAGGCGCCGGTTGAAAGGTACTTCCAGCCGCCGTCGGGAGAGAGCACCACGATCGTGCCGCCCTCGATCTGGCGGGCGCAACGCGCCGCTCCGGCGATCGCCGCCCCCGTCGAGATACCGGCGAAGACGCCGAGCTCGGTGAGCCGACGCGTCCAGGCGATCGAATCGCGCGGCCCAACCATCGTCTTGCGATCGAGCAGCTCCAGGCCGCCGCACAGCTCGAAGATCGGCGGGATGTAGCCGTCGTCGAGGTTCCGCAGGCCGTCGACCATCTCCCCCGCGGGCGGCTCGACGGCCCATACCTGGATCGAGGGATCGTGCTCCTTCAGGTAGCGCCCGACGCCGAGCAGGGTGCCGCTCGTGCCGAGGCCGGCAACGAAGTGCGTCACCTCCGGGCAGTCACGCAGGATCTCGGGCCCCGTGTGCTCGTAGTGCGCCCGTGGGTTCGCCGTGTTGGCGTACTGGTAGAGGAAGGCCCACTCGGGGTGCTCGGCGGCGAGCCGCTGCGCCAGGCGAACCGCCCCGTTCGAGCCTTCCGACCCGGGCGAGTCGATGATCTCGGCGCCCCACAGCTCGAGCAGCTGGCGACGCTCGACCGAGACGTTCTCGGGCAACACGACCTTGAGGTGGTACCCCTTCACCCGACAGACCAGCGCCAGACCGATCCCGGTGTTGCCCGACGACGGCTCGATCAGCGTGGCGCCCGGCGCGAGCTCGCCGCGCGCCTCGGCGTCCTCGACGAGGGAGAGCGCGACGCGATCCTTTACCGACCCGCCGGGGTTCTGGCCCTCGAGCTTGAGCACGATCGAGGCTTCGGGGTTGGGGCTCAGCGCGGAGACGTCGACCATGGGGGTGTTGCCGATCAGGTCGAGCACGCTGCGGGCGACCGTCTTCATGCCGGCGCCACCACCGAGCGCGGAGGTCGCACCGCCCGAGATCGGGGGCAGGACGGCCGTCACAGCCCCGGCCATCAGGCCGCTCCCCCGGCCACCGCCGGCAGGATGGAGACGACGTCGCCGTCCGAGACCTTCGTATCCAGCCGGTCCAGGTACCGCACGTCGTCGTCGTTCAGGTAGACGTTGACGAAGCGGTGCAACGAGCCATCCTCGTTCAGGACCTGGCCGGAGAGGGCCGGATGCGCTGCTTCGAGCACCTGCAGCACCTCGCCGACCGTCGTGGCCTCGAGCGCGACGACTCCCTCACCGCCGGCGGCGGCGCGCAACAGCGTCGGCAAGCGGACTTCGACGGCCACGGCACCCTCCTCCAGTCCTTCGTGTGGCGGTCCTCGACAGCACATGTGCTGCTCACGGGCACCGGCGAGGCAGCCGGCGCGAGGGATCGGACCCGCCGGGTCAATTCCTGACCCAGTAGGTCAGATTCTAACCGAGGGCCCGCCGTCGGGCGCGCCGGCGGGCGAGGGGCGCAGGACCACCGGCTCCTCGCTCACCTCGCCGTCGACGATGCGGTACGAGCGGATCGAGGGCACCTCGTGGCGCAGGGAGACGAGCACGTAGTGCCAGCTCGGGTCGGGTGCCTGGGCGACGTCGGTCGGCGAGGGATACGGATCGGTGTGCGTGTGCGAATGGAACACGCCGCTGATCTCGAGGCCGGCCGACTCGGCGTCACGGTCGGCACGCAGCAGGTCGAGGGGGTGGACGCTGTAGACGCGGGCTGACGCAGCGGCGTTGCGGGTCGGGTAACAGCGCGCCACGACGCTCGACCCTGGCAGGGCGGCAATCAGGCCGCAGCCCTCGAAGGGGTACGCACGCAGGCAGTGGGCGACCATCAGCGCAACCTGGTCGCGCTCCAGGACGAGTCCCACGCCCGGTTGCGCTGCGCCCGGGTGGTCCGTCGCGCTCGGGTGGTCCGTCGCGCTCGGGTGGTCCATCGCGCCCGGGTGGTCCATCGCGCCCGGGTGGTCCATCGCGCCCGGGTGGTCCATCGCGGCCGGGTGGTCCATCGCGGCCGGGTGGTCCATCGCGGCCGGGTGGTCCATCGCGGCCGGGTGGTCCATCGCGGCCAGACGGTACCGTGTCGCGCCATGCCGACCAAGCCCGTCCCTACGGCCAGCCGGCCGGGCGCGGCTGGCCGGACCACCGGCCGGGCGCAAGCGGGACGCGGCAAGCAGGCGGCCGATCCCAACAACCGGCGCATCGCGCAGAACCGCCGGGCTCGCCACGAGTACGACATCCTCGAGACCTTGGAGTGCGGCATTGAGCTGCGCGGCGCCGAGGTGAAGGCACTGCGCGCCGGCCAGGTCTCCCTGCAGGACTCCTACGCCCGAGTCGAGGGTGGCGAGATGTTCCTCTTCGGGGCGCACATCGCGCCCTACGAGTTCGCCTCCGGGTGGGGTCGGGTCGACCCCGATCGGCCGCGCAAGCTGCTGCTGCACCGCGAGCAGATCGACGAGCTCGCCGGCCGCGTCGCCCAGCAGTCGCTCACGCTGGTCCCGCTCGCGCTCTACTTCAAGGACGGGCGCGCCAAGCTCGAGCTGGCTCTTGCCCGCGGCCGGCGCCTGTACGACAAGCGGCGCGCCCTCGCCGAGCGCGACGCGAACCGCGAGGCCGAGCGGACCATCCGCGAGTACGAGAGGCGCTGAGCTGACGGCACGAGCCGGCGGGCGCAAGCGGGCGATGGCGACGGACTGGGAGCTGCTCGGCGAGCGACCGGGCGGGGCCGGCTACCTGCCGGTCTCGACGCGCCGATACCGCCTTCCCGACGGCACCGAAGCGGACTGGGACATCTTCGGCCGCCCGGGAAGCGTCGGCGTGCTGGCGCTGACCGACACGGGCGAGGTCGTCCTCGCCCGGCAGTTTCGACCGGGACCGGGCAAGGTGCTCGACGAGCTGCCGGGCGGTTTCGTCGAAGACGGCGAGGAGGTCCTCGAGGCGGCCCTGCGCGAGCTGCTCGAGGAGACCGGATACGCGGGCGAGGCCGAGCTGGCGGGAACCACGTGGCTCGCGGCCTCGGGGCGTACGCAGCGCTTCGCCGTTGCGGTTCGCCACGCCCGGCGCGTCGCCGAGCCGTGCCCCGAGGCGGGCGAGTTCTGCGAGGTCGTCCTCGTTCCGCTCGAGCGCTTCCACGAGCACCTGCGGGCGGGCCAGCTCACCGACGTCGACCTCGGCTACCTCGCGCTCGACCATCTCGGCCTGCTCACCGGTGACCGCCGGCACCGGCAGCTCGGCAACGAGCGGTAGGCAGCCCTCGAGGACACGCGGTGGGTGCCGTCGAGAGGAAGCCGCCCGGCGACGCCGTATGATCTCTGCGGGCGTCCACCCTGGTCGCCCGGCCTCCCGGTCGATCGGCCGCGGCGGTGGTATCGAGGGGGTGACAGGCTTCGACTCTGGTCGTCGAGGTGGGTGAAGCGAGCCGTGGTCTCCGGAGCCACGTTAAAGAGCCGGAAACCAAAACAAACGCCAAGCACACTACCAAGCTTGCGCTTGCTGCCTAACTAGCAGCAACGTCTGCCCGGCCCCAGCCCCGCGGGTCGGTTCGCAGGCGTCATCTAGCGGGGCTCACCCGGCAGCGTCGTCAGTGCGCTGATCGGGGACAACTCAGCTGACTGGGGTCCCGCACCGGCGCCGGTGACGGGGCGGGACCCGAGACTCAACACCGGCTGCGCTCGGAGAAGCCCCACCAAGAAGCCGGAGGACGCGGGTTCGATTCCCGCCACCTCCACTCCATTTTTTACCTCGTTGACCTGGGCCGATGCCCGGGTCAACTTGTCCCAGGACTCCAACAGGACTCGCGCTGAGGCGACCGCTTGGGCCACGAGCACCGCTGGTGCATCGCCACGACGAGTACCTAGCACGTTTTGCCTGTCTTGCGACTGCGGAGACCGGGGTCGATCGCATCGTTGGCCCAATGGGCGCCGACCGGGTATCGACCGAGCCAGCGTCCTACTGCGAGTGCAGGAGTTCGTGCGGGAGATCGATCGCGCGATCCGTCGCGGCTTTCCTCCGCCACGTTGCCGACGGAAGCGGCGACGTGAGCAGGGCTAAGAGCAGGTCCGACGCTTCCTGCGGCAAATCGAGACGCTCGAGCTCGTCATGCATCAGAGGTTCGGCTCCCCGCCCGATGACCTCGATACCCACAGCGTGGCCCTCGGCGTCAAGATCCACAACCATGCCACCGGGCATCTCCTCCTGACGGACGGGCCGAGCGTCCGAGAGGTACACGTAGATGGCGTCGACATTCGCGTCATAAGTCCAGCGCATCTGATCCACCACCCTTCTCACGACGTCCAGTAAGCGGTAACAACCACCTGGTCTACGGACCCTGACAATACGATCTTGAGCCGCCGTCCGCCTGGCGCCCAGCCTTCGACGATCACCGTACCGATCGATGTTCCGGGGGACGCTTGCCCGTTGAGGTGAGCCAGCGCCTAGTCGATGTCGGCCTCGCTGATCCCCCGCTCGCTCATACGCTGCTGGGCGTGCGAGGAGTACTTCATGACGCTCCCGGCTGCCTCACGACCTTCAAGGGCAGCTTGGCGAGAGAGGTGGGCTCCTCGTCAACCCAGAGTTCTACCCAATGCATCACCTCTCGTTCGATCGGGAAGGGCAGGGGCGTGACGATGTTCAGCCCGACCGCTAAATCTGGATGCTGCGGTAAATCTGGATGCTGCGGCTGGGGAGCGCCTGGGACAGGGTCGGCAGTGATGAGCACTTCGGCGAGCAGCCGATCGTCGTCATCCTTGACCGTTACTCGGAGCCGATGGGGCTGCGAAATCTCGTCTGTGAAGAATCCGACTCTCCCCGCAAACCAGACGGACGCCGGCACCGGCAGCTGATTCACTTCGATGATGCTGACGAACCCGCCGAGGATCGAGACAAGTCCGTTGTAGTCGCGTGCGGCGTCACACAACAGTGCTCCCTGGAGGACCGGCACGGACGGAGCCTACGACGCGCGCCGCTTGCGTGCCCGCCTGATCACCTAGTCATGGGGGAGTCGTCACGACCGGCAGGCTTTTCTCAGCCCGACGATCCGCGGCAGCTTCCCGCCGCGACTCGCAGCGGAACGATTCCACGCCGCTGCGCCGCGCCTCACCCGAGGTGAGCGCGTGACCGCGCGCCTCGGCCGCCTCACCGGCCCGCGCGAAGGCGTCGTCTCGTGGACCTTCTGACCTTGCTACAAAGCCTGGACGAAGGCACGGCCCCGGCACGCCGCGTACGGAGGGGTGCTCAGCTTCCGCACCGAGGAGAAGCCCTACTACGCCGAGCTGCCCGAGATCGGGCGCCGGCTGCGCAAGCTCCGGGACGAGCGGGACTGGACGCAGGCCGAGGCGGCGGGGGGATGCGGCGTCAAGCAGGCAGCCTGGTCGAAGTGGGAGACGGGCAAGCAGCTGGCTCTCGACGTGCAGCAGGAGGCGGTGGTCGGGGCCTTCGGAGTCGACTGGCGGGCGATCTTCGGACCGTCGTCAGGTCTTCGGTTCCGAACAGGCGTTGCCGGCCGAGCCCGTCTTGCACACGAGCACGATTTTGCCAACGATGTAGTCCGACGGCACAAATCCCCAAGCGCGCGAGTCCTCGGAGTTGCCCCGGCAGTCGCCCATCACGAAGTAGTCCTCGGCAGGGATGCGGGTCGTGCCGATCGCATAGGCGGTCTGTGGGCAGCCGTCGCCCGTCGTGCTCGGCAGCCACGACTCGTTGAGCGCTCGCCCGTCGACGTAGATCATGTCGCCCTTGGACCAGATCGACTCGCCGGGCAGGCCGATGACCCGACTCACGAGGTAGTGCTCGGTCGTAGCGGTGTTACCGGGCGTGCGACGGAAAAGTACGACCTCGAATCGGCGCACGGGTCGGAAGTCGGCCGCTGACTCGTCCACGATGAGCGCGTCGCCCGGTTCGATCGTCAGCATGATGTTTCCAGCGGCCGCCGTGAAGAGATGGTCCTCTGCACGCCCGGAGGCAGCCGCGGAGCGCGCGCATATCCCGGCGAGAGCGCCGAGGACCGCCATAGCCCCGAGACCACGCAGCACCCCTATCGCACGACCTCGGCGGGACATCTCCCCCCGATCTTCGCACGCCGCTGGCTCGAAGGCGATCGTGGCTGGTCCCTACGACCTCGGCAGGCCGGGGACTGGTGGAGGATGATCAGGCTTGTCGTCGGCCCAGCGGCGCAACGCGATCAGCTCGGCCATGCGTCCTAACGGAGGAGGGCAGGAGCGGCGGTGCCGGCTAGATACCGTCGTGGCTCCCCGGTTCGCGAGGCCCGCGGAGGCGGCGCGACGACCCCATCGGGCGCGGCTAGCCCGGGCGCCCCGGAACCTGGCGTGCTCACCTAGCACCTCACCGCTGCAGCAGCTCTCACCCCATCTGGGTGAGGTACTTCTCCGTCGGTGACGGGCATGGTTCGCACTTCCACCGAAGCGCCGGAAGAGGAGATCGTCATGAGCCCAAACCCAGCCGGGAACGTTGTCCTCGTGCACGGCGGCTTCGTGGACGGATCCGGCTGGCGGGCGGTCTACGACCTGCTTACAAAGGACGGCTACCGAGTCGCCATCGTGCAAAACCCGACCCTATCGCTGGCCGGTGACGCCGCCGCGACGAAGCTGATCATCGACGCGCAAGATGGTCCGGTCGTACTGGTCGGACACTCCTACGGCGGCGCGGTCATCAGCGAAGCAGGCACCGACCGGAACGTCGCGGCTCTGGTCTACATCGCCGCGTTCGCACCAGACGCGGGCGAATCGGTCAACACGCTTATCGCCGGTTTCCCCAAAGACGCGCCGCAGCCGCCGATCCTTCCGCCCAAGGACGGGTTCTTGTTCTTGGACCGGGACAAATTTCCCGCTTCGTTCGCCGGTGACCTGCCCCCCGATCTGGCCGCCTTCATGGCCGATTCGCAAGTGCCCTGGGGCCTGGACGCCGTCGGCGGGCAAGTCAGCCAGCCCGCCTGGCGAACCAAACCAAGCTGGTACCTGGTCACTGCCGATGACAGGATGATCCCCCCGGCCGCCCAGCGCATGATGTCCACGCGAGCTGGCTCAACCACTGCCGAGGTGGCCGCGAGTCATTCTGTCTACGTGTCGCAGCCGAGCGCGGTAACCGCCTGCATCAAACAGGCCACGTCCGCGATGTCCGCCCGATAGCAGCCACAATCACGGAACACCGCGCCCCAGCGCCGGGTGATCCGGCTTGTCGTCCGCCCAGCGGCGCAGCTCGATCAGCTCGCTGAGCAGCGCCATGGGCCTGCGCCTCTCGACGCGGCGCGGCTACCGGGGTCGCCTCGACCGGCACGTCCTCCCCACTTCGGGGGGATGAAGGTTGGGTCAATCGACTTCGCCACGGTCGAACTGTTCATCGCCGACCGGCGCCGGGCCGGCCTGTCGCCGAAGATGATCCGCGACAGCGTCTCGGTGCTCTCGCTTGTCCTGCAGCTGGCAGTAAAGCCGAAGGCGCTCAGCGAGAACCCCGCGGCCGAACATTCGATCAACCTCCGGCGTAAGAAGATCCGCGAGGGCGACGTCCTCGACATGGCGCAGGTGCAGCAGCTCGTCGCCCACGTACGCGACCCGTACAAGCCAGCGGTGTGGCTGCTCGCCTTCGCCTGCCTACGCCCGGCCGAGCTCTGCGGCCTGCGGGTGCGAGACATCGACTTCGCCCGCCACGTGGTCACGGTCCGACAGACGCTCATGCCGGTCCACCGCTTCGGGGACGAGCCGTACCGCATCGTGGAGGGCCCGCCGAAGACCGACGCAGGCGACCGAGCGATCCCGGTTCCGGGATGGCTCTGCGACGACCTGGCGGCCATGCGGCGAAGCGCGGCGCCGTCGACCGTGACGGCTGGGCTCGGGAGGGCCTTGCCCTTGCCGAATTGCGTGCCTTCCGAGATCCCGCTCGGGCGTCTTCTGGGTCAGCTCGGACCGACGCGGAAGCCCGCACCCGCGAGCCTCCGTCGCTCTGCTCCCCTCAACGCGACCGGACATCCCAGCCACCCGGAGCGCATACCGGTCAGTCTGCGCCCAGGTGGATTGCATCGAGCGCGAGCCGTTGCCTGTTCAGCTACCTGTCGCGGTCGCCGAGGCCGGATAACCGACGAATTCCTGGCCCGGCTTGATATTCGGGTACTCGGCGATACTCCTCTCGTACGCATCGATGAACTGCATGATCACGCCGAACTCCCAACCCTCGTCCATCTTGTCGGCGAAGAGGTTGTCCTGCTCACCGGGGTCGCTGCCAAGATCGAAGATCATCGGGAACTGCGGCTCGACAATCGGTTTGTCGACTGCCTCGCTGTAGCGAAGCCAAACCTTCACGTTGTTCCATTTGACCGACATCATCGACCCGTCAGGTCCGAAGAAGAGCAAGGCATCGCGGCCGGTGTGCTGATTCTCGCCGAGCAGGAACTCCGATGCGTCGATGCCGTCGAGCGGCCGGTCGGTCGGCACTCTGTCCGATGCCGCTGCGAGGGCTGCAAATGTCTTGTACCAGTCGTGGACAGCGAGCATCTCCTGGGTGACGACGCCCGCCGGAACCCTTCCTGGCCAGCGCGCTATTGCGACCGTCCGCATCGACCCCTCGGCGGGAGGCGTAAAGAAGTCTCCGCGCCAGGGTCCGTTCGATCCGCCGAAGCCGAACGACGGGACACGGCAGGCCGCATTGTCGCTGGCCAGCACGATCAGCGTGTTCTCGGCGATGCCGGCCCCCTCGACGCAGTCCACGATCTGTCCGACCCGGAAGTCCATCTCGGCCATCAGGTCGGCGTACAGCCCGAGGCGCGTCGGGTCGGTCTGGTCGAAGTCGGGGTGTGCCTTCTCCGGCGGGTGCACATGCGACAATGCGACGTAGGTGAAGAACGGCTTGTTGCGCTTGGCGCAGTGCTCGATGTAGGCAGTCGCCTTGTCGACGATCAGCTCGTCAAGTAGCGGACGTACTTCCATGTTGAACTCGCGCGCCGCTGTGGACGTCTGGCCCTTCTTGCCCTCCCATATCTGTGGCGGTTCGATCCCTCTCGCCTTGGCGATCTCGTTGAATGTCGCGTACGACGTCCAGCCGGCTTCATCGGTGCTGTTCCTCCAGCCCCACCACTCGTCAAAACCCTGGTCGGTTGGGAGCCGTCCTTCGATTTCGCCGAGATGCCACTTGCCCCACATCGAAGTCGCGTAGCCGGCATCGGAGAGAAGCTCCGCGATGGTGTACTCCCACGGCGTCAGACCGCTCGGCCCTTGACCCGGCAACGGCACCGTGTAGGTGCCCGAGCGGACGGACTGGCGTCCCGTCAGAAGGCCCGAACGCGTCGGTGTGCACTGGCTCTCGACGGTGTAGTTGTTGAACCGGATGCCCTCGGCCGCCATCTTGTCAATGCGCGGAGTCGGTGTGATGCCTCCGTAGCACGAGAAATCACCCCAGCCGACGTTGTCACACAGGATGTACACGATGTTCGGCGTGTTGCCGTTCATTGCCGTACCTCTTCTCCTCGAGTTCTCCTCGAGTACGCGATCCTCTGGCTGCTGCGCTCCCTCCGACAGAGGACACTTCCGAGATTGCTTCGCGAATTCCACTCCGGGATTGCTTCGAATGCCACTTCCTAGAGTGGTTCGACTTCACCCCGAATAGGTGAAGGCTTTGGCCCCTCGATCATTCTTCAGATGACGGACAAGGCCGGATGGAGTGCGCCCACGCTCGAGAGGTCCAAACGACTCGCCCTGCCGTCAGGGTTTGGCCCGCTAAACCTGTCTGAAGCTGCCATACCCTGGACACGGCGATCCTACTCTGGGCATCATTGGTGCTCTGGGGCATCGTTGGTACCGAGGTTCGCCTCGCTGCGGTCGTCACGGACGTGGCTCTGTCACCTCAACCGGGCGATCTTCGACAGCGGGCTGGACCTGAAGCCCGAGACTGTGTTGATGCTCTCCAACCGAGCACTTACAGCCAAAAGCCGGGCGACGTACAGCCGTCGCCCACGAGGTCGCACCTTATTTCCGGACGGGGGCACTGAAACGGTGCTGACAGGCGTTTGCGAGACGCAGTAATGGATATCATGCCGGCCTTGGGGGCTGGCGCGCTGAGCAGTGCCGAGCCGCGATATTCGGCGGAGATTATGGGCACCGGCCCTCGACGGAGCCGATCCACCACCTGAAGGTGACCGGGCGGGAGGTACCGTCGAGACCACGACGTTCCGCACGGCGCGAGCGAGGTCGCCACCGATGCGCCGCAGCGTCGGCGACGGCGCGAATGACATTCTCGGCGAGGCGCATCGAGCCGAGGCGCTCGCGCGATCACCAGCTGTCGATCTCGACCGGCACCCGTGCCTGCTCCAAGTAGTAGGCCCCGGCGCCGCGCTGACCCGGACCTCCCTACCCCACCAAGGCCGTCACCTAGGACGCTCACGCGACCTCTGCCGGCGAGCTGCACGTCGGAGCGACCCGCGGGCGCCGCCTTCGAGCTCGACACGTTGAGGACGGCATCGAAAGGCGGCCGGTGCTCCTCCCCGGAGACCCGGCCGCCTTTCACGTTCAGCCGCTCGAGAAACGGTGGCGTTGAACAGCTTGCGGACGCCGCGCCGCACCTGCACCGGGCCAGCCGCCCGCTACCGGCTCACTGACCTCGAGACATCTCGAGCGTGGTTGCAGGTGGCGAGCCTTCCGTCAGCTGACCGATGCTGCTGCTTGTTGGACCTCGTTGTCGATGTCCTTCGAGCTGACGTCGTTCAACTCTTTGACGACTCGCTTCGCAGCCTTGAGATCGGCCTTGTTCACGGCGTCGAGAAGCTTGATCTCGCCCACGATCACGAGTGCGGCCTCACCCTCGTCGATCACGTCGCCGAACTCCTTCACGTCCGACCGGGACATCCCACGCCAGAGGTGGCCACTCACACCTCCCACGGCCGCGCCTGCTGCAGCCGTGACGATGATCGACGGCGGGAAGATGATGCCGACGAGGGCACCGGCGGCTGCGCCGCCCCAAGCGCCGTGCCGGGTCGCCATCTCGTCCTTGTTGACGTGAACCTTGCCCTTGTCGTCCTTGGTGACGACCGAGGCGTCGTATGTCCCGACGGCCCCGGCCGCGTGGAGGTCCTTCACGAGCTCGTAGTCGGTACGTGCCGCCACCTCGCTCGGATACGTTCCGATGAAGACGAAGACGTCATTACCCTTAGCCATGCCGTGTCTCCTGTTCCTCTGCCCGAATGGACCGGCAGCCGAAAGCCGCGGGCTTGGCCCGCGTCGCGCCCTCGGCGACCCCACGAGCGTCGCGCTCGGTGGCATGCCGGCGGCTCACCCAGGTCGGGTGACTGAGACTGCGGTCGCAGGGCGGCGCCGCCACGGGCTCCACCCAGCCACGTCCCGCATGAGATTCTCGGTGCCTCGGCCTATGCTCCGGCCATGGCGCATGACAACAGCTTGTCGGTACGCGACCGTGAGCTATTCCTGGCCGAGCCCCACATCGCTGCCCTGTCGGTGTCAGCCGGCCAAGGACGCGGCCCGCTCACCCTGCCCATCTGGTACCAGTACGCACCCGGAGGGGAGGCATGGGTGTTGACCGAAGCCCGGTCGTGGAAGGTTCGCCTCATCGAGGCCGCCGGGCGTTTCACCTTGATGGTCGACCGGGTCCTGCCGACTGTCCGGTACGTGTCAGTGGAGGGCCCCGTGACGCGGATGATTCCGGGCACCGACGAGCTGCTGCAGGAGATGACCGAGCGGTATCTGGCGCCCGAGAAGGTCCCGGCGTACCTCGAGTTCGCTCGGGCAGAGCTGGGCGAGCATGTCGCGATCTACCTGCGCCCGCAGCGATGGCTGACGGCCGATCTGGGGCCGGGCTGACTATCGCAGCAAGCTGGCGAGCACGTTGATGGTGAGCCCGATGATCACGGCGCCGAAGAGGTACGAGAGGAGGGCATGGCCGAGGGCTGCCCGACGGATGCGCCGGTTCGTGAGGTCGGTGTCCGACACTTGAAAGGTCATGCCGATCGTGAAGGCAACGTAGGCGAAGTCGACGAAGGTCGGGGCCGCCTTCTCGTTGAAGTCGATCCCGCCGTGCGCGCCCGCGTAGTACAGCCGGGCATACCGCAGTGTGAAGACGGTGTGCACCGCGGCCCAGGACAGCACGACGCTCGCGACGGCGAGCGCGATCAGGTAGGCCTTCTCACCCGAACCGGCGCTCGACGCCCGGACGAGCGCGAGTCCCGCCCCGCCGATGCATGCCACCGCAGCAGAGACGATGACGAGGTCCGCGACCGGAGCGCTCGGGTCCTCTTTGCGGGCACGGACGGCGGTGGCGTCCGCATCGAGCGCGCCGATCGTGATCCAGATTCCGGCCAGGAAGAAGCCGGCCGCGACGTCCCAGCCGATCAGATCCGCCGCCTGCCAGGGCAAGGCCAAGCTGCACAGCGCTCCTGCGGCAGCTCCGATCACCGTCGCGATCAGCACCCGTCGTCCGCCCGTCATGCCGTTCGCAACGCCGCGCACGTACCGCCACATCCCGCCTGGCACGGGTTCACGGTACCCGAGCGCGAACGTGCGCGCCAGGGAATGATCTCTTGCCGCTACACCCAAAGGATCGGTTGCGATCCCGCCCGCGCCGTGCCGTTAGGCGATCGGGAAGGCAGCGAGCGACCGAGCGGTAGCACTCCTCCTCGAGAGGACGAAGCCCGCTTCCGGCGCTTCGCTCTGTCGCAGCCCAATGATCCGGTCCCGCCGGGTGTCCGCCCCGGCGGGCGGTTCGCGCGGTGACCCCTCGCCGCGGTTCCTGCAGGTGGGCGAGCGAAACGGGCTGCGACCGGGTATATCTCGCCCATGCCCACATACGCGGTGAACGAGGCGGGCGTATCCAAGGCCCGCGAGCTGATCGAGTCCCATCAGTACGACCTGGACACGCCGTGGTCGAAGGCGGAGCCCTCCACAGCCGAGGAGAACGACGACATCGAGCGGCACGGCTACGAGGCCTACGGCGAGTGGCACCTCGCTGTGGACACCGAGGCCCGGGAGGGGACCAAGGAGCGCTACGGCTTCCCCTACGGGGACTTCCGGCGTGTCAATCGCGCCGCGCTGATCCACGCCAAGCAGCGCGCCAGCCAGAACGGACACGACGAGATCGCCGAGCAGGCCGGCGAGCTGCTCGAGCTGCTGGACTCGACGGCCGCGAAGTCGCGCTGACACGCCTGATCCGTCCCTGGAGACCCCGACGCCGCGCAGGTACACTCCCGCCCCGGGGAGCAAAGGGCGCCGGGACAACATGGCACAGGTCGTTCCACCTCCGGCCCGCTGCGTACGCTGCGGGGCGACGAGCGCCGGATCCGCGCCGTACTGCACCTGGTGCGGCAACCTGCTGCTCGTTGCCCAGACCGCAGCGCCCGCCACGGCCCAGGGCGCGCCGCCATCGTCGAGCTGGCCCGCACCTGCTTGGCAGCCTCCCGGCGCGGCTGCCGCGTGGCCGGCGGCCACGCCGTCACACGCTCCGCAGGCTGCCCGTGGATGGCCGCCGCCGCTGAGCGGGTCGTTCCCCGCAGTCGCACCGGCGGGTTGGTTCGCCGACCCGTTCGGCCGCTACGCCTTCCGCTACTGGGACGGAGTCACCTGGACCCGTCACGCCTTCAGCAACTCGCCCGCCGTCGACCCCCTGCCGTGGTGGCTGAACGGCTCGCGTCGCTTCCGCGGCGGCGCCGACACGGCGCTCTTCGCCCTGCTCGGCCTCGTGATCCCGTACGCCTTCGCCGCGCTGGCGGAGTTCGGCTACAGCTGGCTGCACCTCCCCGGCGGCCCGTACGTGCTGATCGTGGTGTTCTCGACGGTCTTCTGGAGCGGTCTGCTCGCCACTTGCAACCTCGTCAGCCGCCGCTTCGGCACCGGCAGCCTGCGCACCGACCTGCAGATCCGCTTCCGGCCCGTCGACCTTCCGATCGCCGTGCTCGGCGCCTTCGCCACCCTGTGGCTGGCAGGGCTCGTCGCGCTGCTCATCGAGCACCTGCCATGGTTCCACCTCCCCGAGCCGACCGAGCCGCTCGTGCCGTCGACCACCGTGCCCGCTGCTGCGTGGGCGGTGCTGATCCTCTGCACCTGCGTCGGCGCGCCGATCTTCGAGGAGCTGTATTTCCGCGGCCTGCTACAGACGGTGCTCGTCGAGCGGACGGGCCGTGCCGTCGGGGTGCTCGTCACGGCGCTCGTCTTCGCCTGCGGCCACATCTTCAACGCGCCAGGGCTCGCCGGCGTCGCCTACGCGATGGAGATCGTCCCCGCCGGCATCGTGCTGTGCTGCATCCGCCAGGTCACGGGTCGCCTCGGGAGCTCGATGGTCACGCACTGCCTCTACAACTCGAGCGTGCTCGTCCTGCTGGCCGTGCATCTGGGGTATTTCCGGCACTGACGAGCCGATCGCCCGGTGCGGCGTGCCTGCGCAGACGGGCGGCGCCGCTCAGCCCGGCGCTGGCGCAGGCGCCGGCAATGCCCCGAGCGCCGCGCCGTCCCGCGCCATGCGCGCCACGACGGCCGGCGGGCCGGCCACGAGGAGGTACTCGACGTTGCGCAGGTGCGAGACGCTGCCGACCTTCTCCCCCTTCGGGTTGTGGATGCCGATCTGCGCCCCGACGTAGCGCTTGGCGTCGAAGGCGAGCACCGCGACGTCCCCGCGCACCGAGCACATCTCGACGAGGTCGTCCAAACCGACCCAGGACTCGTCGTTGTAGGACAGCACGAGCACCTCAGCGCGCACGGCGGCAACGAGAGCGGCGAGCGCGGCCGGCATCTCCCGGCGCGAGTTGAAGACGCTGCGCGTCGCGTCGTCACGGCAGTCGGCCCGCTTGCACGCTACGCCGTAGTGCTCGGGAGCGTCCCAGGCGACGAGGGTCTCCCACACGTGGTAGTTGGTGTAGTAGCGGTGCTGGTTGTAGGGCGGGTCGAGGTAGGCGAAGCCCACCTCCGGCAACCGTGCAGCGAGGGCGCAGGCGTCCCCGCGCAACGCCGTGCCCGGGCCGTCGATGAGCTCGGGCGGTCGCAGCTCGAGCGGCCGGTAGGAGCGGGGCGCCCAGGACTTGACGTAGGCCATCTGCAGTCCGGTCGTCGAGTCGACGCGGTCCGCCGCGTAGAGCAGGCTCGTCAACAGCAGCGGGTGCAACGGGCTGCCGGCGTGCTCGTGCTCGATCGCCTCGCGGATCGCGTCGATGCGCTCGCCGTTGTGCGGCTGGAAGAAGCGCGAGTGCCGGCAGAAGGTCTCGGTCACGTAGCCGGCGCGCCCGGGAAGCCCGTCCAGCCTGGCGAGCGCGTCCGCCAGCGCCGCCGTGTCGACGGCGCGGGCGTCTGTGGCGACGTGACAGCGGGCGATGACCTCGGCATAACGGGCGGTGTCCACGGCGGTGACGTGGGCGCCGCGCCGCTTCAGCTCCTGCGCGACCCGGGTCGTGCCGGTGAACAGGTCGAGCGCTGTGCTCGCCCCGGAGCGGGAGAACAGCTCGCCGATCGCCGGTGTGAGCCGTCGCTTCGAGCCGATGTACTTGATCACGCCGTGAGTGTGCCTCGTGGCGGCGTGGCAGTGGCGGCACGAGGTCGCGCCGCTGACGTCCTAAATTTAGGTGTGCGAGGGGCTCGGGCCGCTACCGGGCAGCTCGAAAGCGATCTCGTCGATGTAGCACCAGAACCAGTCCTCGCCCGGCTCGAAGGACTGGACGATCGGGTGGCCCTCGTTCCGGAAGTGCGCCGTGGCGTGGCGACCGGGCGAGGAGTCGCAGCACCCGACGTGCGCGCAGTCGGTGCAGCGCCGCAGGTGCACCCAGCGGCCGCCGGTCTCGAGGCACTCGACGCAGCCGTTGCCGCTGAACGCCTCGGTGCGGATCTCGTCGAGGTGCGTGCACTGCTCAGCCATGCCGGCCAACCTCCCACGACCGTGATCGGCCTTCGCAGCTCGAGACGACGACTGGTGCGGTCGCTCGGGTCGCTCCGGCGGTGTCTGCGACTCTATCGGCGCCCTCGTGCACGGCAGCCTGCCGGCGGCCCCGCGACTCGCGGCCCTCGGGCGCAACGGCGAGGCGTGGGCGCCCGAGCGGTGCTCGGTTAGCGTCCGCGAGATGCTCGACATCGTCTCGGACACGCCCGACCTGCGCTGCTCGGCGTACTCGCGTGCGCACCAGGTCGACCCGATCGGCACGGCCGGCTCGTACGTCGGATACGTGCTCGTCGAGTGGCCGCTGCCCTGGCCGGCCGACCTCGGCGAGGTCGACGCGTTGGCGCCGCTCGCCGCCCTCGCCGCCGAGCGGGGGTGGCGCTTGCAGGGGCTCGTCGCCCGCGAGGCGGGCGCGTTGCGCTCGGTGATCTGCTACGCCGCGCCGGCCGGCCCGTTCCGCGCCTTCGAGCGCCGCGAGCTGACGGTCCGAGCCGAGGAGGTGATCGACGCCGCCCGCTCGTTGATCGACGCGGCGGACAACGGCGAGGGCGGGGTCGGCGGGCCAAGGGAGGCCGAGCACGACGTGCTCGTCTGCTCGCACGGGCGGCGCGACCGGTGCTGCGGCTCGCTCGGCGCGGCGCTCGCCCTCGAGCTGGTCGACGGCGCGCTGCCGGCCCCGGGGGGCGCTCAGGTCCGGGTCTGGCGGACGAGCCACACCGGCGGGCACCGCTTCGCACCGACGGGGATCGTGCTGCCGGAAGGGACCATGTGGGGCTACCTCGACGTGGGACGCCTCGCGACCGTGCTCGGGCGCGCCGAGCCCGCCGCGGACGCCCTCGCCGGCTACCGGGGCTGCAGCGGTCTGCCGGCCCGCGAGCTGCAGGCCCTGGAGCGCGCCGTGATCGCCGAGCTCGGCTGGGGCGTGCTCGACGCGCACCGCTCCGGCTCGGTCGAGCGCCCGACCTCCGGCCGCGGCGCCGCCGCCAGCCGCGAGCCCTGGCCGGAGGTCACGCTCGACCTCGAGTGGGAGGACGGCAGGCGGGCGAGCTATCGCGCCGAGGTCGGCGTGGCGCGGCCGCTCCCGATCCCTGACTGCGGCTCGCCGGTCGAGCGGTCGCGCAAGATCGAGTACGAGCTCGGCCTACGAGGGCTGCAGCGTCTGCGCTGATCCCACGAGCCGCGGCCCTGACCTGCGGGCGCCCCTCGCCGGCGCCGACTCCTTGACGAGGGATTCCCGTCGCCGTACTGTTCCGTTATTCGGGAGAATCAGGCAGACAGAGGGTGAGTCCCCCACTCGGCGAGAAGACGCTGCAGGCCGTCTCTCGCGAGCGGCTGCGCGAGCGCACCGCCGCAGAGCTGCGCGAGTACGTGCTGGCCAACCGGCTCGCCCCGGGGACGCAGCTGCCTCCCGAGACCGCCCTCGCCGAGCAGCTCGGAGTCAGCCGGAACGTGCTGCGCCAGGCCGTGGCCTCCCTCGAGGGCCTCGGGATGCTGAGGGTCGCCCACGGCAGTGGCACCTACGTCGCCGATCCGGCCGACTCGGAGGTCTTCCGCCAGATCGCCGCGTGGATGGGCACCGACGCGCTCACCGAGTCCGACTACCTCGAGGTACGCGGGGTCTGGGAGCGCGGCGTCTATGCCCTCGTGATGGAGCGGGCGACGGATGCGGACCTCGAGCGCCTCGACGCGCTCGCCGCCACGCTGACCGCTGCGGACGAACCGAACGAGATCGTCGCGCACCACGACGAGTTCCACGAGACGCTGCTGCGGCTCACGGGCAACCCGTTCCTCGTCACCATGGGGACGATCCTCGCCCGCTTCTTCTGGGAGTTCGGTTACCGTAACGCGCCCGTTCGCAAGCCGCCGGAAGGCCGCCTGTTCGCCGCCCACCGCACCATCGTCGCGGTGCTGCGCGAGCGGGACCCCTCGCGGCTGCAGGAGCTCGTCGACCTGCATCTCTCACCGAACCTGTACGACAACGACGCGGTGGGGGTGACGAGGCAGTCCGGCGCGGGGGCCGATGCGCACCCGGCGCGGTTCGGGGCGCACGTCGACCACGTCCGCGAGCAGATGTCCGGATAGGCAAGACAGCCGAGGACCCACGAGCGTGGATCCTCGAAAGGGGGGCGACCAGCAGTCGGGGGGACCCGGGCTGCAAGACGTAGTGACCCGCGGTATGACCGTTGCATCACCCAAGAAAAGGGGGCATCAACACGATGTCAGACACGAGCTCCAACGAGCGCGCCCAGGAGGGGGGCCTCGAGCTCCCGGAGCAGCCGGGCCACGAGATCCCGTACATGACCAGGCGCAAGTTCCTCGCCGCAAGCGGGGCGGGAGCGGCCGGCCTGCTCCTCGCCGGTCGCGGCGGCTCGTTGCTCAAGCGGGAAGAGATCTTCCGCGACGTGGGCAGGGCGAGGATGAACGTCGCCAAGCACTCCCTCGGCATGGCACCCGCGGCGGACCAGTTCAAGGTCGACTACTTCGACTCCGTTGGGCAGACCTACGCGGCGATGGACTTCTACGAGAGCGTCTACTCCCGGGCTCCGCTCGCCGACCAGTTCAACCTGTCGCTGGTCCGCATCACTCAGAACTTCACGATCGTGCCCGGCACGGCCACCCACTGGTCACAGACCTCGCCCACGACATGGCAATTCCACATCAAGCCGGGGATCATGTGGAGCGACGGCAACGAGCTGACGGCCAACGACTACGTCGAGACGATCCGCTACTCGGCCGATCCCAAGCACGCCTGGGACTTCACGTTCTACTGGTCGGGCGTGATCAAGAACTACACCGAGGCGGTTGCGGGCAAGGCGCCTGTCAACTCCATCGGCGTCAGTGTGGGCTCGGACAAGTACACCTTCGTCATCACCACCGAAGGGCCGATCGCCTACATCCCCTACGCCGCGCTCTACTCCATGCCGCTGTCGGCGGCGGGGCTTGCCAAGTACGGCAACGGGAAGTACAACCTCAACCCGTCGACGGTCATCACCTGTGGCTCCTGGACCCTCAAGACCTTCGACCCGACGGCCGAGGTCGTGCTCGAGCCGAACCCGAAGTACACCGGCCCGTTCAAGCCGCCGATCCTGTACCAGATCGGCAAGGTCTATGCCGGCGCCGACGAGCTGGCGCTGTTCGAGACCGGGGCCATCGACTGGACCGGGCCTGGGGTTCCGCTGAACAAGACCGACTTGGCGATCGTGAAGAAGACGCCGAGGATCTCCTCGCTGAAGCTCGACGTCAACCCGCAGGACTTCCGGATCTACTACGTCTTCTTCCAGTGCACCAAGCCTCCGTTCAACAACATGAAGGTCCGCCAGGCCTTTGCCCACTCGGTCGACCGGAACGCGATCATCTCTGCCCTGCTCGAGCCGCTGGCGATCCCCGCCTACGGCTACCTGATGCCCGGCTACCCGTTCGCGGTCGCCCAGCCGCTCGAGCAGTACACCAACTACGACCCCGAGCTCGCCCAGCGGTTGCTGGCCGAGGCCGGGTTCCCGAAGGGCAAGAACTTCCCGACGATCACCTTCAGCTACCCGGCGAACCCGAGCGGCCTCAACCCGCTGCTCGCCGAGTCGGTCGTGCAGGCGCTGTCGGATGGCTGGAACCAGACCCTCTTCGGAGGCGCCGCCCAGCTCCTGCTCCAGGAGCTGGACACCACCACGTTCTACAAGATGATGGAGAACAAGCCCGACACGCAGATCCAGATGGGCTTCATCACCTACGGGATGGACTACTTCGACGCCTCGAACATGCTGGGCGTGTACGTCTCAGAGCAGCAGGGCGGCCGGCACGACTGGAACAACGCCCAGTACGACGAGCTGCTCATCAAGGGCAGGCAGGCGTCCAGCACCGTCCAGCGCCAGGAGATCTACACCGAGGCGCAGATCCTGCAGACCAAGGAGGCGCCGGCCGTGTTCATCTGGCACGGGCTGTACGGCTACCTCAACTGGCCGTACCTCCAGGGGTCGTCGCTCGGGAGGAACTACCTCGGCTACACAGGCCTCGAGTGGCCGCAGTACCAGCCCTTCTCGACCAACCAGGAAGGGCTGTACGTCGCCCCCAACACCGGTGGATGGCCGCGGGCCAGCGAGAGCGGGCTCATCTAGAGCAGGGCTCATCTCGAGCATCCGCGACGGCCGGCGAGCCGTGCCAGACAGTTTCGGCACGGCTCGCCGGCCCAGCCGGTGAAGCGGCGGCGGTTCTTCCGGCCGGCGCTTCTCGTCGGCGTTGAACGGTTGCTGCACCTCGGCCTTCGGTAACCCGCAGCCGAAGCCGTGCACTCGAAGGGAACAACGTCATGATCGCCTATCTCGCCCAGCGAATCGCCTCGCTGCTCTTCGTCCTGCTGCTGGCGACGATTGCCATCTTCGCGATGATGCACTCGGTCCCGGGCGGACCCTTCGACTTCACCCAGGGGTCCCTCACGCCCGCGGCGATGCACAACATCGATGTCAAGTATGGGCTCGCCCAGCCGATCTGGCAACAGTACCTGCACTGGATATGGCAGCTGCTGCACGGCTACCTCGGGATACCCTTCGAGGAGCCGACGATGACGGTCAATCACCTCATCGCCTCGGCTTGGCCGATCACCCTGACCGTCGGTCTGCTCACCATCGGCGTCTCCTACACCCTCGGCCTGCTCCTCGGCTGCCTCGCAGCGATCAAGCACAACACCTGGATCGACTCGCTGATCACCGCCGTGGTCTCGACGGCGGGCATCGCCCTGCCGAACTACGTGATCGGCTACCTGATGATCGAGGTCTTCGCCGTGCAGCTCGGCTGGCTGCCCGTCGGGGGCTGGGGTACCCCGGCGGACGTGATCATGCCCGTGATCGCCTTCTCGCTCTACCCGATGGCACTGATGACGCGCTACACACGCGCCAGCACGCTCGAGGTCACCTACGCCGACTACGTGCGCATGGGGCGAGCGCGGGGACTGTCCGAGCGGCGGCTCCTGTTCAAGTACATCCTGCGCACCTCGCTCATCCCGCTGATCACGATCATGGGGCCGTGGATCCCGCAGATCCTCACCGGGTCGATCTTCATCGAGGCGACCTTCGCCCTCCCCGGGCTCGGCAGCTACTTCACCACGGCCAGCTTGCGCCGTGACTATCCGCTGATCATGGCGCTCGTGCTGATCGTCGCGGTGCTGTGGGGCGTCTGCTACATCCTCTCGGACATCGCCTACGTGCTCGTCGACCCGAGGGTGCGGCTGGAAGGCCTCTCCCGGTGACCGCGGTCTCGCTGCGGATCCCCGTCGGTCGCCGCGCCAGCGCCAGCTTCTGGCACGCCGCCTGGTATCGCTACCGGCGCAACAAGCTCGCGCTCGTCGCCGGTGGCGTGACCGTGTTCATCCTCCTCGTGGCGATCCTCGCCCCGTACATCGCTCCCTACAGCGACACGACCACGGACCTCACCGCCACCCTCGCCGGTGCGAGCTGGCACCACTGGCTCGGCACGGACCAGCTGGGCCGCGACACCCTCACCCGTGCGATCTGGGGCTGCAGGACGTCGATGACCGTTGCGATCGGAGCGCCCCTGATCGGGCTCATCATCGGATTGCCCCTCGGCATCGCAGCCGGCTGGCTCGGCGGTGTCTTCGACTGGGTCACCCTGCGGCTCTTCGAGCTCTTCACGATGGTCCCGACGATCCTCGCAGCCCTCTTGTTCATCACCATCTTCGGGGTCAACGTTTGGAAGCTCGCCCTCTTCATCGGCGTCACGTTGTGGGTCGGCTTCGGCCGGCTGGCTCGCGCCCAGTACCTGGCGCTGCGCGACCGCGACTTCGTCCAGGCGGCGAGGGCCGGGGGCGTGCCGTCCTGGCGCATCGTCTGGGTCCACATCCTCCCCAACGCCGTCGGTCCGATCATCGTCTACTTCGTCCAGCAGGTTCCCTACGTGATCTTCACCGCCGCCGGGTTCAGCTTCCTCGGCCTCGGCGTGCAGGATCCGTTGGCGGACTGGGGCAAGATGATCAACGACAGCACGCAGTACCTCCCGATCGACCCGTTGCTCGTCCTCGTCCCGATCGGTTGCATCGCGATCGCCTGCCTCAGCTTCAGCTTCTTCGGGGACGGGTTGCGCGACGCGCTCGACCCGACCTCCCGGTAGAACCGTGACCGACTCTCCGGCGATCGGCTTCCCATCAGCGGCCACCTCGGCCCCTCCCGAAGCCGTCGCGGCACAGGGCGGGGGCCCACTGCTCGAGATCCGTGACCTGCACGTCTCGTTCAAGCTCGAGTACAGCACGATCTATGCCGTCCAAGGCCTGAGCATGCAGGTGCGAGCCGGCGAGCGCCTCGGAGTGGTCGGCGAGAGCGGCTCGGGCAAGAGCATCTCGGCGTTGTCGGTGATGCAGATGGTGCCGTCGCCGGGCCGCATTACAGCAGGCGAGATCATCTTCGAGGGCAAGGACGTGCTCAAGCTCTCGAACGACGGGATGCGCGAGTTGCGCGGCAGCCAGATGAGCATGATCCCCCAGAACCCGCTCACCTCGCTCAACCCCGTCCTCACCGTCGAGAAGCACTTCGAGGAGGTGCTGACCCTCCACCTGCAACTCGGCAAAGCCGCCGCCAAGGAGCGCACCGTCGAGCTGCTGCGCTCGGTCGGCATCCCGGACCCGGCGACGCGCATGCGCGAGTACCCGCACCGTCTCTCAGGCGGCCAGCGGCAGCGGGTGATGGTCGCGCTGGCGATGGCATGCCACCCGCGCCTGCTGATCGCCGACGAGCCGACGACCGCCCTCGACGTCACGATCCAGGCGCAGATCCTCGAGCTGTTCGACGGGCTCGTGGAGAGCTCCAACCTCGGCGCGATCCTGATCACCCACAACCTCGGCATCGTCGCCGGGCACTGCGATCGGGTCGTCGTGATGTACGCAGGGCGCGTGATGGAATCAGCGAGCGTCGTCGAGCTGTTCGAGCACCCCTCCCACCCCTACACGCTCGGCCTGCTGCGCTGCGTGCCCCGCCTCACGGCGCGGCGGACCCGGGTGTTCGAGACGATCCCGGGACTCCCCCCTCAGGTGACCCGGATCGTCGACGCCTGCCCCTTCGCGCCGCGTTGCGAGCACGCCGACGACCGCTGCCGCTCCGAGACGCCACAGCTCGCCGAGCTCTCCCCCGGTCACGCCATCGCCTGCTTCCATCCCGTGGGTGGCACGGCAACCGAGAGCACGCCCGGCGTCGCCGCCCGCCCGGAGGCCGCGGGAGCGATGCCGTGAGCGCAGATCCGCTCGCAGGCGACGGCCTGCCCGCCGGCGCCGTCGTCGGACCGGCCAGCGGCTCAGCGTCGCGTCGCGTCGAGGGTCAGCCGCCGCTGCTCGAGGTCGAGGGACTCGTCGTTCATTACCACATTCGCGGGGCCGGCAAGGTCGTGCGCCACGCGCGAGACCGTGCACGCCGTCGACGGTGTCAGCTTCACGCTGCAGAGCCACGAGACGCTCGGTCTCGTCGGCGAGAGCGGCTGCGGCAAGTCGACGACGGGGCGGACGGTGCTGCGCCTCGACAAGGCCACCGCCGGGCGCGTCCGCTTCCGCGGCCAGGACCTCGCCTCGCTCTCCAACAAGGAGCTCACGGCGACGCGGCGGCACATGCAGATCGTCTTCCAGGACCCGATCGGAGCGCTCAACCCCCGCCATACCGTCGGCCAGCTGATCAGCGAACCACTGCTCGTGCACGACCTCGTGCCGAAGGGAAAGCGGCGGGCCCGCGTCGAGCAGCTGCTCGAGCTCGTCGGGCTGCCCGCCGAGGTGGTCTCGCGGTTCCCTCGCGAATTCAGCGGCGGGCAGTGCCAGCGGATCGGCATCGCGAGGGCGCTCGCCGGCGAGCCGAGCCTGCTCGTGCTCGACGAGCCGGTCTCTGCGCTCGACGTCTCGATCCAGGCCCAGATCCTGCAGCTGCTGACGGACCTGCAGGAGCAGCTCGGTCTCGCGTACCTCTTCATCGCCCACGATCTCGCCGTCGTCGGCCAGATGAGCGACCGGGTCGCGGTGATGTACCTCGGCAAGATCGTCGAGCTGGCCGAGCGCGACTCGCTCTACGCCGAACCCCACCACCCCTACACCCAGGCCTTGTTCTCGGCGATCCCGGTGCCCGACCCGAAGCTGAGCGCCGAGCGCACGCGCGCCGTCGTCTCCGGCGAGGTGCCGAGCTCGCTGGCACCGCCGCCCGGATGCCGCTTCCACACGCGCTGCCCGCTCGCGCAGGAGCGTTGCCGGGTGGAGGAGCCGCCGCTTCGCGCCGTCGGCAGTGGTCACGACGTCGCCTGCCACTTCGCCGAGGAAGCGATTCGCCTGAACCCGTTCGGCGCCCCCGTGACGGTAGGAGCATGACGGGTCGAGTAAGCGGCGCGCCGCGTGGCAGCTCGAGCGTCGAGCGAGACAGGATCCCCCGAGTGGCGAGGAGCCCCCGAGTGCCGAGAAGCCCCCGATGACCGCCAACCCGATCTGGGGCGAGGACTGGCCGGAGGCGCGGGCACTCTGGCGCCTCGACCCGGAGGTCGCCCACTGCAATCACGGCTCGTTCGGCGCGGTGCCCGGACCGGTGCTCGATCTGCAGAACGAATTCCGGGCGCGGATGGCCGCCAACCCGATGGGCTGGTTCTCGCGCGAGATGCCCGCCCTGGTAAGCGAGGCCCGCGTGGCAGTCGCCGAGTTCCTCGGCGCCGACCCGTCAGATCTGGCCTTCGTGAGCAACGTGAGCGCCGGCGTGTCGGCGGTCACCCAGTCGCTGCCGGTCGGCCCCGGCGACGAGATCGTCTCGACGAGCCACATCTACGGTGCCGTCGGCTATGCCCTCGAGCGGATGAGCGCACGCACCGGCGCCGCGCATGTCATCGTCGACATCCCCCTCGAGGCAAGCAACGACGAGGTCGTCGAGCTCGTCGCGGCGCGCTGCAACGACCGCACGGCGCTCGTCGTCGTCGACCAGATCACCTCGGGCTCGGCGCGGCGCTTCCCGATCGAGGCCGTGATCGCCCACGCCCACGCCGTCGGCGCGGCCGTGCTCGTCGACGGGGCGCACGCACCCGGCATGCTCCCGCTCGACGTGCCCGCCATCGGCGCCGACTTCTGGACCGGCAACCTGCACAAGTGGGCCTGCACACCGGCCGGCACCGGCGCGCTGTGGGTCGCGCCCCGCTGGCGGAAGGAGATGCACTCCCTCGTCGTGTCCTGGGCCGAGCCCGAGGGCTTTCCGCTCTCGTTCGAACGCGTCGGGACCGACGACCTCTCCGCCTGGCTCGCCGCGCCGGAGGCACTGCGCCTGCTCGGTGGCCTCGGCTGGGAACGCGTGCGCGCACACAACGAGGCGCTCGTCCACTGGGCGCAGGCCACGGTCGCCGGCAGCCTCGGGACCAAGGACGAGGCACTGCGGCACGACCCGGGGCTGTCGATGGCCCTCGTGCGGCTGCCCGCAGAGATCGACGACGCCGATCGCGCGCGGGCGTTGCAGGCCCACCTCGCCGAGCGCGGCGTCGAGGCGGCGGTCGGCATGCGCGGCGACGAGGACGACCGATTCGGCGGGATCCGTCTCTCGGCGCAGGTCTACAACCAGCCCGCGGACTACGAGCGCCTCGCCGCGGGCGTGCTCGACTTCCTGGGCCGGTAGCCGGCGGCGGCAGCTCGCCCGCACCGGGCCGGGTGGCTCGCGCCCGCCACGGCGGCGAGCGGCCTCAGCCCAGGAAGGGCGGTGCTTCGTAGCTGACGCCGAACGGGGCGTCGGGACGAGTGAACTCCCCCATCAGCGCCCGCCGCAACGGTGTCGTCCGCTCGAGGAACTCCGGTGAGTTCTCGAAGCGGTCCGCCAGCCGCACCCACGGCGGGCTGTAGATGTAGTGCGCCGTGTACCGGTCCCGGTCGCCTTTGTGCGCGTAGGTGCGGTGCCACACGGCGTTGTGGAACACGAGCACCGCGCCGGCCTGCGCGCAGATGACGTGGCCGATCGACACCTCGCCGCGCGATTCGCGCACCTCGGGCGGAAGGGCGACCTGGGCGCGGTGGCTGCCGGGGATCAGCTCCATGTTGCCGAGTCCCGGTTCGTCCTGGTCAGTGAGCAGGAACGAAGCGCGTAGCTGGATGAGCGGCACCGGGTAGCCGAGCAGCTTGTAGTCGTACGCGCCCGAGCCGTCCTGGTGCCAGTTGCCGACCGGCCCTCCTGCGGGCTGCATCGTGTTCCATGCCGCCTGCATGACGAAGCGGTCGCCGTACAGGCCGCGGATCTTGGGCAGCACGGCGGGGTGGTCGATGAGCCGCTCGAAGCACGGCTCCTGCTCGTAGCCGCGGCCGAGCTGTCCCCACTCCCGACCACGGTCGGCGTGCAGGCGCACCGAGGCCTCGTAGCACTCCTCGGCCTCGGCACGGGAGAGCACGCCCGGGATGACGAAATAACCCCACGACTCGAAGACGAACTTGTCGAGCTCGGTGAATTCTCCCGGAGCGACCTCGCAGCTGAGCATGGGCCGACAATAGAGCGGCGAGTGGACCGGCGAAACCCGGCTCAGGCGGGTCGTCGCACGGACGAGCTCAGCACCATCAACGTCTTCGTCCCTGTGACCTTGCCGCTCGAGCGCAGGCGGTCGATGACACGCTTCAGGTCCTGCACGTCGCGGGCCCGGATCCAGGCGAGCGCGTCGGGGTCGCCGGCGACGGTGAACAGCGCGTGCACCTCGGGCACGTCGAGCGCGATGCCTTCGATGTCGTCGACGCGGGTGCTGCCGGCGAAGCGAAGCTCCGCGAAGGCCTCGACCGTCCGCCCGAGCTGGGCGTGATCGACCACGACCGTGTAGCCGCGGATCACGCCGCTCGACTCGAGGCGGTCGACGCGGCGCTTGACGGCGGGAGCCGAGAGGCCGACGCGCGCGCCGATGTCGCCGAAGGTGCGGCGGGCGTCCTCCTGGAGCAGCTCGAGGATGCGACGGTCCGTCTCGTCCAGGCCGCTGCTCGTGGTGGCCATGCGCAACATATTACAATGGTATCGGCCCTTGAGTCGGGATACGTTGCGCCAACACACGTCAATAGCGGCATTTCGTTGTGCGGCGTGGTCGGGCGTTGCTACCCTCGGCGCGTGCTGGACGTCGCCGCTCCGCCCGAGGGCTCTCGCGCCCGTTTGCCGCTCGACGTGCTGGACCGCGTGCAGCGCCGCGTCCTGTGGCTTGCGGTGAGCATGATCCATCACGCCAACCGGGTGCGCGTCAATGCTTCCGGCGTGAAGGTCGGCGGTCACCAAGCTTCTTCGGCCTCGATGGTGAGCATGATGACCGCGCTCTATCTGGAGCACCTGCACGCCGAGGATCGCGTCTCGGTCAAGCCGCATGCCTCGCCAGTGCTGCACGCTCTCGACTACCTGCTCGGCCGGCTGGACGGCGGCTACCTGACCGAGCTGCGTTCCTTCGGCGGGTTGCAGAGCTATCCAAGCAGGACCAAGGACCCCGACCCGGTCGACTTCTCGACGGGCTCGGTCGGCATCGGTGCGACGGCGACGATCTGGAGCGCCATCGCCAAGCGCTACGTGACGTCGCACTTCGACGTGCCCTCCCCCGGGCGGAACGTCGCTCTCGTCGGGGATGCCGAGCTCGACGAGGGCGCGGTGTGGGAGGCGCTCGTCGATCCGATGGTTCCCAACCTCGGGGAGCTGCTCTGGGTGGTCGACCTGAACCGCCAGTCGCTCGACCGCGTCGTCCCGGGCATCGCCGCCTACCGCATCCGGGACATGTTCGCCGCCGCGGGTTGGAACACGATCACGCTCAAGTACGGGCGACGACTGCGCGAGCTGTTCGCACGCCCATCCGGCGAGCTGCTCGAGCGGCGCATCGACACGATGAGCAACGAGGAGTACCAGCTGCTGTTGCGCTTGCCCCCGGCCGAGGTGCGCGCGGCGCTCGCAGGCCGCGGTCCCGACGCCGCTCACCTGCTCGAGCTGCTCGCCGACCTCGACGACAGCGCGGTGGCCGCCGCGGTGCGCAACCTCGGCGGCCACGACCTCGGCGATCTGCTCGATGCCTTCGACGCCGCCGACGCCGTGCGCGACCGGCCGTCGGTCGTCCTCGCCTACACCATCAAGGCCTGGTGCCTGCCGACCGAGGGCCATCCTGGCAACCACTCCGCCCTGCTCACGAGCGAGCAATGGAGCTCGCTCGGCGCCGCGCTCGGGGCGAGCCCCGAGGACCCGTGGGCGCCCTTCCCCCCCTCCAGCCCGGAGGCCGCAGCGTGTGCCGCGGCGGCGGACCGCCTGCGGCGGCCACCACTCCCCCGCGTCAGGCACGCCCACGGCCGCCCGCCGAGCTCGGTGTGCGCCATCACGGCAAGGAGTCGACCCAGCAGGGCCTCGGCCGGTTCCTGCTCGACCTCGCCCGCGTCTCGCCGGAGCTCGCTGCACGCGTCGTGACCGTGAGCCCCGACGTCGCCTCCTCGACGAACCTCGGCGGGTGGATCAACCGGGTCGGCACCTGGCACATGCACGAGCACGCCGACTGGTTCGATCGCGACCCCTCGACCCTGCTGCATTGGCGACAGACCGAGCAGGGTCAGCACATCGAGCTCGGCATCGCCGAGGTCAACCTCGTCGGTCTGCTGGCCGAGCTCGGCTCGACCTGGTCCCGCGACGGTGAGCCGCTGCTGCCGATCGGCACGCTCTACGACCCCTTCGTCGCCCGGGCGCTCGAGCCGTGGTCCTTCGGCATCTACTCCGGAGGCCAGTCGATCCTTGTCGGCACCCCGTCAGGCGTCACCCTCGCCCCAGAAGGTGGCGCCCACCAGTCCGTGACGACGCCCTCGATCGGGCTCGAGCAGCCGCGCTGCACTGCATACGAGCCGGCCTTCGTGCAGGACCTCGAGTGGTGCCTGTTGCACGCGCTCGGCGAGCTCGGGCACGCCGGCGGGCAGTCGTCGTACTTCCGGCTCTCCACCCGCCCGATCGATCAGGCCCTGGCCGCGGTTCCCGAGGACGCCGCTCGGCACGCCGCGCGTCGCGCCGCGGCGCTCGCCGGCGGCTACGTGCTCTCTCGGGCCCCTCGCCCGCCGCAGCTGTGCCTGGTCGGCATGGGCGCCGTGATGCCCGAAGTGATCGCCGCTGCGGCGAAGCTCGGGAACGACGGCGTCGCCTGCGACGTCGTCTGCCTCACCTCTGCCGACCGCGTGTTCCGGGCCACCCGGGCACGACGCGGACTCGCGCCGGGATCGGCCGGCGTGCTCGACCTCGTCCTCCCGGCAAGCCGGGCGGCGCCGATCGTGGCCGTGCTCGACGGCCATCCCCACACGCTGTCGTTCCTCGGAACGGTCAACCAGTCGCCGATCGCCAGCCTCGGCGTGGACGACTTCGGCCAGGCGGGCGACATCGGCGACCTGTACGAGCACTTCGGGATCGACTCCGCCACGATCGTCGGCGCCGGCTTCGATCTGCTCGACGAGCGCTCCTGACGACGGGCCGCCCTACCGGCCGGCCGCCTTACGGCCGCCCGACGGGCCGCGTAGCGCGGCGCGGAGGTGCTCGACGAGCTCGGTGAGCGGCGTGCGGGCGTTGAGCCCGCTGGTCGAAGGCATGACGTAGGCGGGCACGCCGCCGATCCCGCCGCCCTGCCAGCCGGGCCGGGCGGCACGGTCGAGCGCGGTGCGCCAGCCGTCCAGCCCGACGAAGCACACCGCCGCTGGACGCAACCAGGCGACGAGCCACGCGACGCGCCCCGCTCCGGCGCGGTACTCCTCCGGCTCGATCTCGGCGGCCCGTGGCGTCGCCCGCTTGACGAGGTCGGTCATCCCGACACCGTGGTGCACGAGTGCGTGCAGCGGATCGCGCGGCCTGCTGACGACAGCCGCCTCGAGCGCCGCACGCCAGAAGCGGTTGCTCGCCCTGGCGTAGCCGAACCCGACGTCGGCGGAGAGCACGCTCGGGTTGAGCCCGCAGACGAGCAGGCGCATGCGCGGTCCGACGGTGTCGGGAAGCGTGCGCGCCCGCGTCGCCGAGGCGTAGAGCAGCGCCCGCTCGCAGGACGCCTCGATCGATGCCACGGCGAACCCGGCGCCGGTAAGCAGGTCGCGCAGCGGCTCGGCGCGCCAGCGGCAGAAGAACCGCCCGGGCATGTCGTCGTCGGGCGCCGGCCCGTCGCCCTCGCCATGCGACACCGAGAGCATGAGCGGGGCCCCCGGGGCGAGCGCCCACTGCAGGCGAGCGAGCGCAAGGGGCAGGCGCTCACGGCGCACGTGCAGGTAAGAGTTGCGTGCCCAGGCGCCACCGAGCGAGCGGTCGGCGAAGGGGAGTGCCTCGAGATCGGCTCGCACCCGACCGGCGCGCGGGTCGCTCTGCGAGGCGAGCTCGAGCATCGCCGACGCGGCGTCGAGCGCCACGACCGGGCAAGGCAGGAGCTCGAGATAGCGACCCGGGCCCGTGCCGACGTCGGCAGTCGGCCGTCCGGGCAGGCAGGAGGCTGCGAACGCAGCAGCACGTTGTGCGTCGACCACCTCGCGCCGCAGGTCGCGGTAACGGGCCGCTTGCCGCTCGTAGACCTCCACGGTCGCCCGCTCCACGTCTGGGGGCCCGATCAGCCGGGCGAGGCGAGCGGCGCACCCGGTGGGAGCGCGCCCGCGCGGCGCTGCCGCAGCGCCATCAGGGCGGCGTACGTGCACGCGAGCAGCAAGCAGATCGCCGTCACGACCACGAGCGCGCCGCGAGCCGTGCTCTTGCCGACGAGCAGCGCGACGAGCCCGCCGCCGGCGAGCTGGGCGACGCTGCTCCCCGCGTTGTACCAGACGAGCGAGGAGGCGCTTCGCGCCGGGTCGGTCCCGCGTACGATCGTCAGCTGGGCGAGCGACATGGTGATGCCGTAGTTCGCCCCCTCGATCGCCAACAGGACGACGGTCAGCGCGATGCTGCGGCTCAGCGCGAGCAGCCCGACGACCGTGGTCTCGACGAACAGCGTCGTGCGGATGACGACGAGCGGCGGGAACGGGATGCGCTGCACGACCCGCATCGCCAGGCGGACGAGCGAGCTCGTCATCGCCCGGGCGAACAGGATCGCCCCGATCACCTCGGGGCTCCAGCCGAGGGTCGCAGCGTAGACGGGGAAGAAGGTGAGGATGGCGAGGTTGATCGACAGCGTGGTCGGCAGGTTGACGAACGAGGCGAGCAGCACGGTGGCCCTCGGCCGGGCACGCAGGCGCGGAGCGACAGCGGCGGGTTTCCCGGCACCGGCACGGGCGTGCGACAAGCCCCACAGCGCCCCGCAGGCTGCCGCCACGCCGACCAACCCGGCCCAGAGGAAGGTGGCGCGGTAGCCGAGCGCTCCGACCGACCACCCGGTGAGCAGCGGCCCGACGCCGTAACCGGCGCCCATCGCCGCGGTGTAGATGCCGACCGCCTTGGAGAGCGCCGGCCCGCTCACCGTGTCGGAGAGGCAGGCCAGGCCAACCGTCCAGGTGCACACGCCGGCGACGCCGAGGACGGCTTGCGGCAGTGCCAGCACGGCAACGCTGCCGGCACCGGCGAGCACGATCGCGGCGATGCCGAACAGCACCACGCCGGCGCTGAAGACGTACCGCTTGCCGATGCGGTCGGCGAGACGCGCCGAGGGGAAGACGACCATGAGGCTCGTCAGGCCGGCCGCTGTGACGAGCAGCGCCAGCTCCGCGCTCGTCGCACCGAGGCGCTTGGCGAACAACGGGAAGATCGGTGCGATCCCGCCGAGGACGAGGTCGGCGAGGAAGGCGCCGGCGACGAGCGCGGCGACGGCCTCGTGGCGGCGGCGCCGGGCCGGATCGATCGCCTGACGGCCGGGAACGAGCGAAGGGATCCGCGACACGACCACACCGACCCTACCGACCTCGTCGCCGGAGGGTCAACGCCGCGCCGCGCGCTCCCTCAAGCGAAGCGGCGCACGATCAGCCTCCACGCGAGGCGTCCCAGCAGCACGGCGAGCGCGCCGAGCACGACGACCCCGAGCACCGCGAAGAGCACGACGCCGAGGTCGGCGACCGTCGCCCGCACGCCGCCCACGAAGCCGCGCAGCGCGTGGTGCCAGGCGGCGGCGAAGCCCCGTGGGGCGTGGCTCGGCGGTGGCTTCGGCGGGTTGACCACGTCGAGCTCGACGGTGAGGGTGGAGTAGGCGACCTGCTCGTCGAGGCTGCGCTGCTCCCCTTGCAGCTGCTCGATCTGGGTCTGCGTCGCCGTTATCTCGTTCTCGACCGACAGCAGGTCCGAGATCTTGCCGGTGCGCGCCAAGAGCTTCTCGAGCTGGGCACGGGCGTCCTCCAGGGCGGTGATGCGTGCAGCGAGGTCGACGACCTGCGAGCTGACGTCGTCGGACGAGCTGTGCAGCGAGCGCACGGTCCCGACCGCCTCCGTGCCGGCGACGAGCCCGGAGAAACGCGCCGCCGGAGCGCGCAGCGTCACGCTACCCCCCGGGTTGGGGCCGGTCTCGACGACGTCGCTCGCCGAGACGAAGCCCCCGGCTCGGGCGGCGACAGCGCCAAGGCGCGCCAGGTCTCCGGCGAGCGCGGCCCGCCGCACGCCGAGGTCGACCGACCCCGTCGTGACGATCTGCGGCCCGAGCACGCCACCCGCCGGCGCGGGCGTGGCGGGCAAGAGGGCGACGCGGTGGAGCGCCTGCGGCGCGAGCGGCGGGAACGGGTAGGTCGCCTTGGCCGGTACCGGCCGCGCCGCTCCGCTCGCTGCGTGGTCGACAGCTTGCGCCGGCACGCCGGCAGCGACGCCGAAGCCCCCGCTGGCGGCGCCCCCGCTCGCGGCGAGCACCCCGCCGAGCGCGCCTGCTGCGGCGAGTGACAGGCCGCAGGCGAGGACGAGGCGGCGGCGGGCCGGCGTGCCGGGCGCGGCGATCGAGCGGCGCTCCCGGCCCGACCAGCTGCCCGCCCCGGCGTTGGCAGCTCTCCGGCGGCGACGCAGCCGCTCGGCAAGACCCGGCGGCACGAGACCGGACGCGGGCTGGGCAGCGCGCTCGAGGATGGACGCGCCAGCACCCGGCGGCGGCTCGACCGACGACGCCGCCTCGTGCAGCAGCGCCGTCAGCTGCTCCTCGTCGGCCATCACGCCTCCCGCTCCCATCACGCCTCCTCGCGCTGGGCGACGATCGCCGCCAGCGCGGCGTCCCTGGCGAGAATCTGCCTCGCTTCGTGCAGCCGGGACTTGACCGTGCCGGACCGGCGCTTGATCGCGAGGGCGATCTCCCGCTCCGACAGCCCGCTGTAGTACCGCAGCACGACGGGAACGCGCAGCGCCTCGGGGAGGCTCTGCAGGGCGGCGCGCACGGCCTCGGCCATCGCGCCGCGCTCGGCGAGCTCAGCTGGGCCGGGATCGGCCGACTCGACGTCGCCGAACGCCTCGTTGCCCCGGCGCTCGGCCCGCCGCGTCGTGGCGGCCCTCCCGGCGCGCCAACGAGTAGCAACTGTTGACCACGATGCGGAACAGCCAGGGCCGGGCGCCGTCACCGGAGGGCAGCGCGTCGCGAAAGCGCCAGAGCCGGAGGAACGCCTCTTGCACGGCGTCTTCCGCGCGGCCGCGGTCGCCGAGGATCAGCCATGCGGTGCGGTAGCTCGCCGGGTACCACTCGGCGAGCCAGCGGGCCAGCTCGTCGGTCGGGGGCTGGTGTCGCACGTCGTGTCAACGCTACGACACGCTCCACGGTTCGATCAGGGCACTGACCTGCCGCTTCCCCGGCTGGTCGGCCTAAGCGAGCACCTCGGCGAGCGGCACGGACTCCATCCCGTGCGCCTCGGCAACAGGCGCGTAGGTGACCCTCCCGCGGGTTACGTTGAGCCCGAGGGCGAGCGCGTGGTCGAGGCATGCCGCCTCCTTCCACCCGTGCTCAGCGATCGCGATCGTGTAGCGCAGCGTGGCGTTCGTCAGGGCATGGGTCGAGGTGTGCGGCACGGCGCCGGGCATGTTGGCGACGCAGTAGAACAGCGAGCGGTACACCGTGAACGTGGGGTGGGAGTGCGTGGTCGGGCGGCTCGACTGGAAGCACCCACCCTGGTCGACCGAGATGTCGACGAGCACCGAGCCCGGGCGCATCTGTGCCACGAGGTCGTCGCTCACCAGGCGCGGCGCCTTGGCACCGGGGATGAGCACCGCGCCGATGACGAGGTCGGCACCGAGGCATGCCTCCTCGATGGCGTGCTGGTTGGAGGCGAGGGTGCGCAGCTGCCCGCGGTAGACGGTGTCGGCGGCACGCAGCTTGGCGAGATCGCGGTCGAGCACCGACACCTCGGCGTGCATCCCGACGGCGATCGCCGTGGCGTTCATCCCGGCGACGCCGGCGCCGATCACCACGACCTGGGCCGGCCGCACCCCCGGCACGCCGCTCATCAGCACGCCGCGACCGCCGGCGTGGCGTTGCAGGTGCTCGGCGCCGACGAGGGGCGCCATCCGGCCGGCGACCTCGCTCATCGGCGCGAGCAGCGGCAGCGTGCCGTCGGGAAGCTGCACGGTCTCGTAGGCGATCGCGGTCGTCCCGGCCTTGAGGAGGGCTTCGGTGCACTCGCGCGAGGCGGCGAGGTGCAGATAGGTGAACAGCACGAGGTCCTCGCGCAGGCGGTGGTACTCCTCCGCGATCGGCTCCTTCACCTTGCAGACGAGCTCGGCTCGCGCCCAGGTCTCGTCGGCGTCGGCGACGAGGGTGGCACCCGCCCGCCGGTAGTCGTCGTCGGGGAAAGCTGAACCGTCGCCGGCGGAGGACTCGACGAGCACCTCGTGGCCGGCCGAGACCAGCTCGCGCACACCCGCCGGCGTCATCGAGACCCGGTACTCGTTGTCCTTCAGCTCCCGCGGTATCCCGACGCGCACCGGACCTCCTTTGCCGAGGACTCTACGGGCACAGGACGGGCACAGGACGGCACCGAGTCCGCTGGTGCGCCACGAAGACGAGCTGCTCGCGCATTCTGATACCGGGCGCCCGTATGATCGAACGGATCCGTCGCGTCCTCGCCCGGACCCCGCCGATTCAGCGGCGAACCGACCCGGCGACGCCTTCGCGAGCGCAGGCCGGTGCCCCGGCGCGACGTGGAAGAGTAGGAAGGTTCGACCGTCGCCGTCGGTGACGCCGCCGGCGCACGCCGGGCCTGTGCAGCCCAGCAGGCCCGAAACCGACCGTAGTGAGTGCCGCTGCAACGGGTAAGGCGTGTCCCGCGTGCGCGGCGAACCATCAACGGCGTCACCCGGCGCCGATCGGCGCTGCCGCAAGAAGGACCTGGAAGGACCAAGAAGGACGGAGTGCACCGCAACGCGACAGCGCTGCGGCTCGACAGCGGAAGGCCCCGACCGGCCGGGCACCAGCGCAACACTTGGCACGCCGCGGCGACGCGGCCCGAGGCAGAGCCGGCGCCAACCGGCCGAGCGGACAGGAGCGACGATGGAGGTGAGCACGACTGGCGTGCCGTGGACGCCGATGGCCCCGGGCCGTCGCGCCGCGACCGAGGGCAACATCGCGGCGAGCAAAGGCCTGAAAACGGGCGCGCTCGGCCTCGTCACGAGCGTCGTGGTCGGCGTCGCCTCGACAGCCCCCGCCTACAGCCTCGCGGCCACGCTCGGCTTCGTCATCGCCGCGATCGGTCTGCAGGCACCGATCGTCACCATCCTCGCGTTCGTACCGATGCTGTTCGTCGCCATCGGCTACCACGAGCTGAACCAGGCCGACCCCGACTGCGGCACGACCTTTACATGGGCGACGAGGGCGTTCGGGCCGAAGACCGGCTGGGCCAACGGCTGGGCGATCGTCGCCGCCGACGTGCTCGTGATGGCGAGCCTGGCCCAGATCGCGGGCCAGTACCTGTTCCTGCTCTTCGACCCGCACTCCTCGATCGGGCTCAACTCGACGAGCATCTGGGTGCTGCTCGTCGGCATCGGATGGATCGTGGCGATGACCTGGATCTGCTACATCGGGATCGAGATCTCGGCGAACATCCAGAAGGCCCTGCTGACGATCGAGCTCACCATGCTCGGGCTGCTCTCCGCTGTCGCCCTCTACAAGGTCGCGGCCGGCACGGCGCCGCGCGGGCACCTGGTCCCCTCGCTGTCCTGGTTCAACCCCTTCGCGTCGTCCTCGCTCAACGGCTTCGCCTACGGGCTGACACTGATGTTGTTCATCTACTGGGGCTGGGACACGACGGTCTCGGTGAACGAGGAGACGGCCGACTCCGCACGCACCCCCGGGCGCGCCGCGGTCATCTCGACGGTCGTGCTGCTGCTCGTTTACGCCGTCGTCGTCCTCTCCGTCGAGTCCTACGCCGGCCTCGGCACGAGCGGCATCGGCCTCGGCAACACGAGCCACCAGAACGACGTGCTGTCCATTCTCGGCACGAGCGTCTTCGGCGGCTCCGGCCTCGGAGCGGTTCTCGCCCGCCTGCTCGTGCTGATGGTGCTCTCCTCGGCGGCGGCCTCGACGCTGACGACGATTCTCCCGACGGCGCGCACCACACTGTCGATGGCCGCCTATCGCTCGATCCCCCGCCAGTTCGCCCGCATGCACCCCCGCTACCTCACCCCGACGTGGTCGACGGTCGGGATGGGCGCGATCTCGATCGCGCTGTACGTCGTGATGAATTACATCTCGGCCGGGCAGGTCATCGCCGACTCGGTGACAGCGATCGGCATCTGGATCGCCTTCTACTACGGCTTCACCGGCTTCGCCTGCACGTGGTACTACCGCTCGACGCTGCGCGAGAGCGCCCGCAACCTGTGGCTTCGCGGGATCCTGCCCAGCCTGGGCGGCCTCATCCTCTTCACGATCATGGGCTACAGCCTGTACCAGGACTGGAGCCCCGGCGGGCAGGCGAGCTACACCCACCTCGACCTGCCCTTCCCCCCGCATTGGCACGTCGGCGGTGTCTTCGTGATCGTGTTCCTGAGCGTCGTCGCCGGTGCGCTCGCCTTCGCCGCCTGCACGCTCCGCCTCCGGCCGTTCTTCCGCGGGGAGACCCTCAACCGCGACACGCCCACCCTCGTGCCCGAGACGACCGGCGTCCCGATCGCGCCGGCGGGGGCGTCTCAGATCGCCGACTGACCCCGCGCCAGGTCGCGGCTGGCGCCGGCGCGGGCGGCGCCGCGGCCGGCGACCGCCGTGAGCGGGATCACGCCGAGGACGAGCAACGGGCGTGCCGTCCGCTCGGATCCGTCGCCCAGGTCGTACCAGGCACGGAGCTTGCCGGCGGCGACAGCGGCGCGTGGCCGCGCACCGAGGCGAGCCGGGGCCCACAGAGGGTCGGCGTAACGCGCCACGAAGTCGCGCGCCTCGGCGAGCAGGTACTCGACAGCCCGCCGGACTCGCTCGTCGGCGAGGAACCCGGGCAGGTGCTCGTCGAGAGCACGACCCTCGCCCATGCCGTCCCGGACGCCGTCCTCGAGGTGAACGTGGGCCACTACCGAGCCGGCGGACAGGACGAGCACCCGGTGCTCGGGGACGAGCCCGCAGAGGTGCCCGAGGTGGACCCGCAGCCGCGCCGCCAGCTCGACGAGCAGATCGTCCCAGTCGATGTCCGGGGCGACCGGAATCGCCGAGCTCGCGCCCGGGTCGGCGCGCGTCACGACCGGCGGGCGCAACGGTGCTCGCCTACACCGCGACCGCGCCTGGAGCAGCCCATCGGCGAGCCGTTCGGAGAGACCGACCACGAGCAGCCTCGACAGCACGACCACGCCCAACCCCACGAGGGGAGCAACGACCAGCACGCCCCAGCCGACGCTCACCGACCTGCGGAGCTCACCGGCCGGCCTCGCCCTGGAGGCGACCGAAGGGGGCGAAGGGGACCTCCTCGAGCACGAGCACCGGCCGGCCTGCGGCTTCGTAGGAGGCGCAGAGCGCCCGGTCGGTCACACGGACGACCGGCAACGCTCCGAGGTCGGCGGGGGCCCAGCTCGTCATCCCGTGCCTGCGCACGAAGTCACAGGCGAGCGACAGGACGCCGCTCGCCACCTGCACGAGACGCTCACCACTGTCGGGCTCCCCGGGTGGAGGGACGAGCGGGCCGAGTGGGCTGCGCTGGGTGGCGACACTGTTCCACACCACGGCTTCGACGGCGTCCACCCGCAGGGCGCAACCCGCGGGCAGCTGGCGCGCGAGGACTCGGGCGAGCGCGTCGATCGTCGCGGCGCGGTCGAAGGCCGGCATCGCCACCGCGGCGCGCCCGGCAGCGAGCCCGGCTACCGCCGCGGCGGGCGGCACCGGCCCGGTCCCACCGGCGGGCTCGGCCGGCGCGACCTGGCGCCCGACAGGAGGCGCGACGCGCCGCGGTGGCCAGGCGGGCGCGACCGCGCTCACGGCATCGGGCGATGCTGGCCGCGGGCCGCCCGGCGGCGGGACGGCCCAGTGCGGGACGGCCCGGGGGACGACGACCGCAGGGGCGCCGTTCGGCACCTCGGGCGGCAACTGCGGCGGCGCGCCGTTCCCCTGGTGAACAACGCCGGGCCAGCTGTGCGGCACAACGTCAGGTGCCACGCCCGGGGGCGGGTCGCCCGGCTCTGTCGGCGGCGATGGCAGCGGCAAGGCTTCGGGATTCCGAGCGTCGGCGACCGATCCCCCGGCCAGCAAGCCACCGGCGAGCGCCCCGCCGGTGCCGGCGCTGCCGGCCAGCACCCCGCCGGTGCCCGCCGCATCACCCGCCTGGGGTCGGACCCCGCCGAGCACGAACTGGCTGAACTCGGCCGCCTGGCGCGCCTTGCGCGCCCGCCGCCGCCGTCCGCCGCTCGCGAGGTCGGCAATCCAGTCGAACGCGAGCGTGCGCAGCTTCTTGTTGAAGAGGGGCGTGACGAAGGTGAGCAAGGACCAGCCCATGGCCGGCAGCACGCCGCCGGAGAGCGGCAGCGTGCAGACGAAGACGAGGCCGTAGAGCAGGGCCACGATCAGCGCGACGGTGATCACGGTCGCGCGCCGGCTGGGGCCGAAGGGGCGGCCCGGGGTGACGCTCATGGGGACCCGCCGGCGTTCCCGGCACGCCGAGCTCGCATGTCACGCGACGGTACCGCTTGGAGCAGCCCTGTGCGCGTCGTTCGTGCAGGTTGTTCGATCTGCGACGCTCACCGCCACCCGCCGGAGACGCGAGGCCCGACCCGCAACCGAGCGACGTCGCGGTCATGCCTCGATGTGATGCATGACGTGCTTGATGCGCGTGTAGTCCTCCAGGCCGTACACCGACAGGTCCTTGCCGTAGCCGGACCGCTTGAAGCCTCCGTGTGGCATCTCTGCCACGAGCGGGATGTGGGTGTTGATCCAGACACAGCCGAAGTCGAGCGCCTTGGCCATTCGCATCGCCCGGGCATGGTCGCGAGTCCACACGCTCGAAGCCAGACCGTACTGCACGTTGTTGGCAAGGCGGATGACCTCCTCCTCGTCGGCGAAGCGCTGGACGGTGATCACCGGTCCGAAGACCTCCTGCTGCACGACCTCGTCCTGCTGGTCGACCCCGGCGACGACCGTGGGTGCGAAGCAGTAGCCGCGCGAGCCGACCTGCTGGCCACCGGTGAGCACCTCCGCGTGCGCCGGCAGCCGCGCCAGGAACCCCGAGACGCGCTCCAGCTGGCTTGCGTTGTTGAGCGGGCCGTAGTCCGCGCCCTCGACGTCGCTGCCCCCCACCTTGGTCGCCTGAGCGCTGCTCGACGAGGGCGGGGAGCAGGCGGTCGAACATGCCGGCGCCCACGACGACTCGCGTCGCCGCTGTGCAGTCCTGCCCGGCATTGAAGTAGCCGGCGAGGGCGATCGCCGACGCGGCGGCTTCGAGATCGGCATCCTCGAAGACGACCACTGGCGCCTTGCCCCCGAGCTCGAGATGCACCCGCTTCACACCCGGCGCCGCCGCGGCGGCGACCTCCATGCCGGCGCGCACGCTCCCCGTGATCGAGACCATCGCGGGGATGTCGTGGACGACAAGGGCGCGGCCGGTGCCGCGGTCGCCGCACACGACGTTGAGCACGCCCGCGGGGACGTGCTCGGCGACGAGCTCGGCCATCCGCAGCGTCGAGGCCGGGGTGGTGTCCGAGGGCTTGAGGACCATCGTGTTGCCGGCCGCCAGGGCCGGCGCCCATTTCCAGACGGCCATCATCATCGGGTAGTTCCAGGGGGTCACCGCGGCGCACACGCCTACCGGCTCACGCCGGACATAGGACGTGAACCCGCTCATGTACTCCGCTGCCGCCCGTCCCTCGAGCAGGCGGGCCGCGCCGGCGAAGAAGCGGATCTGGTCGACCATCGGAGGGATCTCCTCGTCGAGGGTGAGCTGGCGCGGCTTGCCGGTGTTCTCGCACTCGATCGCCACGAGCTCCTCGGCGTGTGACTCGATCGAATCGGCGATTCGCAACAACGCGAGCGAGCGTGCCGACGGCGTGGCGTCCCGCCACGCCGGAAACGCAGCGGCGGCCGCTCGCACCGCCCGGTCGACGTCCTCGGGCCCCGACATCGGAGCTAGAGCGTAGGCCTCGCCGGTGGAGGGGTCCACGATCTCGGAGAACCGACCCTCCACCGGCTCGATCTGCGAGCCGGCGACGAAGTTGGAGAGCCGGGGCAGCGCCCGGACTGCCGTCGATGCGTCGATGGCGCTCATCGTGCCTCCTTCGGCGTGGGCCTGGCCGCTCCGCCACTGCTCGGCGGGATCGGCTCACGTGCCCCCGAGAGCAGGCATCCTCGCAGAGATCCGGCGAGGTGACAAACGGATCCGTCGTCCTTGCGCCCTTCGACGACGGATCCACTTGACAACGAGCTGCCCGTGACGCAGGGTGTTGAGCGAGACGACCCGAGCCACTGCCGGCAGGGACGGGAACGCGCAGCCGACCAACGGTCGCGGGGTAGGAGCTGATCGTGCTCGACGCGGCGAACCGGGCAATCATCGAGCAGCTGCAGGCCGACGGCCGGAGGGCGTACGGGACGATCGCCAAGGCGGTCGGACTCTCCGAGGCAGCGGTGCGCCAGCGTGTCCAGAAGCTGCGCGAGTCGGGCGTCATCCAGATCGTCGCCGTCACCGACCCCGAGCAGGTCGGGTTCTCCCGACAGGCGATGGTCGGGATACGCGCCGAGGACGACACCCGCCGGCTGGCCGACAAGCTCGCCTCCATGCCCGAGATCGACTACGTCGTCATCTGCGCCGGCCGTTTCGACGTGCTCATCGAAATCGTCTCCGTCGACGATCACCATCTCCTCGACGTGATCAACAAGGTTCGCTCGTTGCCCGGTGTGCGCGACGCCGAACCCTTCGTCTACCTCGAGCTGACCAAGCAGACCTACGCATGGACCCGATGACGACGAGTGCCCCGTGGGCGGCGCACCCGCCCGCTCGGCTCCCGACCGACGAGCCGAGCCCGACCGACGAGCCGAGCCCGACCGACGAGCCAAGGATGAGGACCCGAGCATGAGGACGTTCAGCCACGACGAGCTGCAGGCGGCGGCGCACCGCCACCTGTGGCTGCACTTCACCCGCATGGCCGCCTACGAGCATTCCGAGGTGCCCGTGATCGTACGCGGGGAGGGCGCATACGTCTACGACTCGCACGGCAAGCGCTACCTCGACGGGCTGTCGGGGCTGTTCGCCGTGCAGGCAGGTCACGGCCGCGCCGAGCTGGCGGAGGCTGCGGCGACCCAGGCCGGCGAGCTCGCCTACTTCCCGCTCTGGAGCTACGCCCACCCCCGTTCGATCGAGCTCGCCGAGCACCTCTCGGAGCTGGCGCCGGCGGATCTCAACCGGGTCTTCTTCACCACCGGGGGCTCGGAGGCCGTCGAGACGGCTTGGAAGCTGGCGCGCCAGTACTTCCGCACCTGCGGCGAGCCGATGCGCTACAAGGTGATCAGCCGCTCGCTGGCCTACCACGGCACGACGATGGGAGCGCTGTCGATCACGGGCGTCCCCGCCTTCCGCATTCCCTTCGAACCGCTCGTCCCCGGCGCGGTGAAGGTTCCCAACACGAACTTCTACCGAGCCCCGGTGTTCGCCAACGACGAGCTCGCCTTCGGCCACTGGGCCGCCGACGAGATCGAGCGGGCCATCCTGCGCGAGGGCGCGGAGACCGTCGCCGCGGTCTTCCTCGAGCCCGTGCAGAACGCGGGCGGGTGCTTCCCGCCCCCGCCGGGCTATTTTCAGCGCGTGCGCGAGATCTGCGACCGTCACGGCGTGCTGCTCGTCTCGGACGAGGTGATCTGCGCCTTCGGCCGGCTCGGCCACTACTTCGCCGCCGACCGCTACGACTACGTGCCGGACATGATCACCTGCGCCAAGGGCCTGACGAGCGGCTACTCGCCGCTCGGCGCGCTCATCGTGCGCGACTTCCTCGTCGAGCCCTTCCTCGAGGATCGGCGCGCCTTCATGCACGGCATCACGTTCGCCGGGCACCCGGTGTCCTGCGCCGTCGGGCTCGCCAACCTCGACCTGTTCGAGCGCGAGGACCTGCCCGGACAGGTGCGGCGCAACGAGAAGCGCTTCAAGGAGGCCCTCGAGCGCCTCTACGACCTGCCGATCGTCGGCGACGTGCGCGGTGCGGGCTATTTCTGGGGCATCGAGCTCGTCAAGGACAAGACGACGCGGGAGAGCTTCGCAGCCGAGGAGACCGAACGACTGCTTCGCGATTACCTGTCCCCCGCGCTCTACGAGGCGGGACTGATCTGCCGGGCCGACGACCGGGGCGATCCCGTGATCCAGCTTGCGCCCCCGCTCATCTGCGACGAGGAGCACTTCGACCAGATCGAGCAGATCCTGCGCCTCGTGCTCACCGAGGCATGGACACGGCTGTAGACCGCTTCGACGCGTGTCGCTGCGTGTCGTGATACCCGAACGCGGGGTCGCCGGATAGCGCGCCACGTCCCGGCTGCATGCCACCACCGGCGGCGGGCAGCCCACTACGGTTTGCCGCCGTGCCGTCCCACAGCCGTACCTCGCCGCCGGCGCGCGCCGGCGGTTTCTTCGAGCGCATCCCCCTCGGCCGCTCGCAGCTGCTCGCCGTGGGGCTTGCGGTGCTCGCCGTGATCGGGGTCGTCATCGGCCTCGCCGTCTCCGGCGGGAACGGCAAGCCGACCGCAGCCCACAAGTCGCATCGCTCGACCTCCACCCCGTCGTCGTCCTCGCCGCCGCCGCCCACCTCCACGCTTCCGGTCATCCCCGCCAGCGACTGCCCTCTGACAGACACGCCCGCACCCGGCGGGGTCGCCCCGGCGCGACCGGCGCTGGCGATCAAGGTCGGCAACGAACCGGGCGACTCTCCTGCCACGGGAGGCGGGGCGCGCCCGCAGAGCGGCCTGAACGAGGCGGACATCGTCTACGACACGCCGACCGAAGGCTTCCTCACCCGCTACATCGCAGTGTTTCAGTGCCAGGACGCTTCGAGCGTCGGCCCGATCCGCTCCGTGCGCTGGGTCGACTGGCACATCATCCGCCAGTTCGTGCACCCGATCCTCGCCTTCGCCGGGGGCATCGACCCCGACGTGCACAGCGTGCTCGACTCGAAGTGGATCGAGCCTGCCGACCTGATCGGCGCGCAGTACGGGGCGGCGACCCAGATCGCCTCGCGCGCCGCTCCCGACGCCACCTACAGCTCGACGAGCGCGCTGTACGGCTTGTACAAGAAGGACACGACGCCGCCCAAGGCCGTATTCGCCTACAGCCAGGCGATCCCAGGTGGCGCGGTGGCGACCTCGCAGGCGACGGTCGACTTCTCCTCCGGCACAGACGTCGAATGGCGCTGGGACGCGGCGAGCGGGACCTGGCAGCATTACTACCTGAACGACGGCGTCGCCCAACCCGACCTCGACGCCCTCACTAACCAGCAGGTCGCGACCAACAACGTCGTCATCCAGATCGTCTCCTACAAGTTCGGGCCTTACGCCGAGAGCCCCGGCAGCACCGGGGACTTCGAGAGCCAGACCCTCGGCAGCGGTCAGGGCTATCTGCTACGCGACGGCAAGGCCATCGGCGTCACCTGGCACCGGGCGCGCTATCTCAACGGTATGACCTTCTCCAACGCCCACGGTGCAGTCGACCTCGCGCCCGGACGCACCTGGGTCGAGCTGGTTCCCGACACCACGGCGCGCCACGGCGGCATCGTGATCACCCACGTTGCCGGCGCCTCGCCAGCGAGCGGCACCTCCAGCGCCAAGACCACCACGTCGGCGGCGGGCAGCGCCGGCTGACCGCTCCCTCGAGGCGGGCGGCGAGCCAGGGGTAGCGGCGAACGCCCACGGGTAACGGCGCGAACGTGGAGGAGCCCGTGGGGAGAGGACCCGTCGAGCTCGGCGTCGCCGAGAGGCCGAACCAGCCCGACGTCATCGCCGTGCTCACCGCCGACCACGAGGCCGTGCGGGCGGCGTTTGCGCAGCTCCGCCGCACCTTCGAGGTGCGTACGCGACGCCAGCGGTTCGAAGAGATCGCCCGCGAGCTCGCCCGCCACGAGACCGCCGAGGAAGAAGCTGTCTACCCGGTGCTCGGCCAGCTCGGCGAGACGGGCAAGCGGGTGCGCGACGCGATGCTCGACGAGGAGCGCCTCGCCAGCCGGCTCATCGCCCAAGCGCTGCGCATCAGCCTCGTCCGTCCCGGCAGCCGCCAATTCCGCCATCTCGTCGCGGAGATCGGCGATGCGGTCGAACGCCACGCTGCTCACGAAGAGGAGATCGTCTTCCCTCTGCTGGCGCGCACCCAGGACCAAGCCAAGCTCGACATGATGGCGGTATGGGTGAAGAACGCCAAGGAGATCGGGCCGTTGCGCCCCCACCCCCACGCTCCTCGCAACCTCGCCGGGCTGCTCGCCAGCGCCCCGGTGGTGGCGACGCTCGATCGGATGCGTGACCTGGGGCGGCGCCTGCTCGAGCGTTGAGGGCTGCCTGTCGGCCGGCCGGGCATGGGCCGGTCAGCGGCACGCAGGGTTACCCGCCGAACAGCGGCGCGCGGCGGTTCCGATGAACCATGCCGCCGCCATCGCCGCAGCGGTCGCCGCCGCGCTCACCTTCGCGATCTCGGCCGTCGGCCAACAGCAAGCGGCCGCGACCGCCCCGGCGTCGGAGTCGCTGAGACCGAAACTCCTCCTCGACCTGCTGCACCGCCCGACCTGGCTGCTCGGGATCGGCGGGATGATCCTGGCTTACCTGCTGCAGGCGGTCGCGCTCGGCGTTCAGCGACGTCGCGCTCGTCGAGCCACTCGTCGCCACCGAGCTCGTGTTCGCCGTGCCGCTGGCGATTCACGTACGCCACGAGCGGCCCGGGGTGCGGGAATGGGCCGGCGTGATCCTCGTCGCGGGCGGCGTCGCCACCTTCCTCGTCGCTGCAGATCCGGGAAGCGGCCACCCGCAGGCCGGCGCTGTGTCGTGGCTGCTCGCCTTGCTCCCCGCCGTCGGGGCGATGGGGCTGCTCGTCCTCATCGCCCGTGGTCCGCAGACCCGAGCGCGGGCGATGCTGCTCGGCGCTGCCGCCGGCATCGCCAACGGCATGGTCGCGCTCGTCACCAAGAGCTTCACCGGCGAGCTCTCCCACGGCCTCGCCGCAGCCCTCGGCAGCTGGCAGCCCTACACGATCATCGCTTTCGGCGGCGGTGGATTCCTGCTCGCCCAGAGCGCGTACCAGGCAGCGCCCCTCGCCGACTCGCTGCCGGTGATGGACGCGCTCGAGCCGCTCTCGTCGATCGTCATCGCCGCCGCGGTGCTCGGGGAGTACATCGACCTGGCGCCGGGCCATGTTGCGCTGCTGATCGCCGGTGCGCTCGGTGCGTTCGGCGGCATCGTGCTGCTCGGGCGCTCGCGGCTCGTGCTGAGCATCTACCAGCAGCAGCAGGAGAAGCGGGAGACCGCCGACGGCGGGGCGAGTCCGGACGTCGCGGCGAGGCGGCGGGAAGCCGACGTACCGACACGCAGGGCGACGGCCTGAGCCTGCGGGGACCTTCCGCCTGGTGGCGACGCGACACGGGCCCCGGGCGCGCCATCTTGTTGCGTAGCTCGTGTCCGCCCACTCCCGCGGCAACCGCCGTGGGGCGCCGCGGCCCGGTAGCATGCGCGCGTGCGGGACGGTCGCCCTCGCGACGTGCCCGCCGCTCGGGACGGGGCGAGGAGTCCATCATGACCGAAGCAGTGCTGGGCGCCACCACGACGGGCGCCGGGGCCGGCGTGCTGTTCATCGTGTACGCCGCCTTGATCGTCCTCGTGTTCGTCGGTTGGGTGAAGATCCTGCGCAAAGCGGGCTACAGCGGCTGGTGGTCGCTGCTCATCATCGTGCCGTTGGTGAACATCGTCATGTTCCTGGTGTTCGCCTTCGGCGACTGGCCCTCGCTGCGCGGACAGCGCGCCGGCGGCGGCGACCCGCCGTATCCGCCCTACCCGGGGTACCCGCCGGTCGGCTGGAATCCCGGCCAGGCGTCGGGCGCATCGTGGCCCCCCGGGCCGCAGTCCCCACCGACCGGCGCCCCTTCCTGGCCCCAGTCCGGCACGGGCTGGTCGGCGCCGACCGGCGATCCGTCACAGGCCATGGGTGGTGAGCGCGCCGGAGGTCAACCGGGGCAGCCGCCCAGCCAGGGGTCGTCGGGCGGCAGCTGAGGCGCGCCTGCATTCGGCCCCGCCCCGCACTCCGATGAGCGCACCGCGCCGCTGAGCGCACCGAGCAGATGAGCGTCACCGAGCCCGGTGAGCACGCGGTCGTGCAGTCTCGCGAACGGGTCCGAGAGCTGGACGGCCGCTTGCATGCCGTGATCGCCCTCGACCCGACGGCGGACGAACAGGCTCGCAAGCTGGACGTGGAGCGGCGCGAAGGGTCGTGGCGCGGCCCGCTGCACGGGATGCCGATCCTCGTCAAGGACAACATCGACACGGCAGGCCCGCTGCCCACGACCGCCGGCTCGCGGGTGATGCTCGCGAATGTCGTCGGGGCCGACGCGCCGGCCGTCGCCGCCCTTCGCCAGGCGGGTGCCGTGATCCTCGGCAAGGCGAACCTCTCCGAGTGGGCCAACTTCCGCTCGACACGCTCGACGAGCGGGTGGAGCGGCGTCGGTGGTCTCACCGCCAACCCCTACGCGCTCGACCGCAGCGCCGGCGGATCGAGCTCGGGTTCGGCTGCCGCCGTCGTGGCCGGCTACGTCCCGGCCGCGCTCGGTACCGAGACCGACGGCTCGATCATCTGTCCGGCTGCGCTCTGCGGCTGCGTCGGTCTGAAACCGACTGCCGGTCTCGTCAGTCGCGTCGGCGTGATCCCGATCTCGAGCACGCAGGACAGCGTCGGGCCGATCGCCCGCACGGTGCGTATCGCCGCTGCCCTCCTCGACGCGCTGACCGGCGGGGAGCATCTCGCCGCGCTCGACGCCCCGCCCGCCGGCCTGCGCGTCGGCGTGGCACGCTCGCTCGTGTGGGGGCGCCACGACGGCGTGGACGCGGTCTGCGAGGCCGCGCTCGACTCGCTGGCCCGCTGCGGCGTGGACATCGTCGACGGCATCGATCTCACCGTTCCGGACACCCTCGCCGACGACGAGCTGACCGTGGCGCTGCACGAGTTCCGCGTCGGTGTGGAGTCCTATCTCGCCAGCCACGCCTCGGCAGGCCCGCGGAACCTGAGCGAGCTGATCGAGCGCCAGGCGAGCGAGCCCGGCGAGCTCGCCCACTTCGGCCAGGAGAACTTCGAACGCGCCGCCCGCACGGCGGGCCTCGACGACCCGGGCTATCGCGCTGCGCTGGAGCGCTGCCGGCGCGCCGGGCGCGAGGACGGGATCGACGCCGCGCTCGGTTCCGCACGCCTCGACGCTCTGGTCATGCCGGCGTACCCGCCAGCGTGGAAGTCGGACCTCGTCAACGGCGACCCGCACTACCCGTCCGCCACCCGCCTGCCGGCGGTCGCCGGGTATCCCGCGATCACGGTCCCCGTCGGCCTCGCCGGGGGCCTCCCCGTCGGGCTGGCGATCGTCGGCGGCGCGGCGAGCGAGGCAACCCTGCTCAGGCTCGCCGCGGCGCTCGAGGGGAGCCTGCCGCCGCTGCCTGCTCCGACGTTCCGCAGCGCCATGCCCGGATGACCTGGATCGACGAGCCGCCGGCGCCGGTGGTCGAGCGCATGCCGGTCGGCATCCCCGATCCGCCCGCGCCGGTAGCCGTCGCGCCCGGCGAGGACGCCGGGCCCCTCGCCACCGTGTCGAGCGCAGAGCTACCCGGTGTCGCCGACCTGCCGGCGGCGCACTTCCGGCGCCGGCGCTCCGCCCGCTGGTGGGCAACGCGTCTCGGCCTGGCAGCGCTGTTCCTGCTCGTCGATGCCGCGGTACTGCTCTTCTTCGTCGTGGCGCGCTACCAGCCAGTCGCCTCGGCGGGCGGCCCGAGCGGTCCCTTTCCCGGCGCCGCGCCACCCGCGGGGACGCGCATGGTGAACGACTTCGGCGGGGTGCCCGGGCAGCTGTACGTGCCGCCTCAGCTCGGGACCTTCTCGCTCAGAACCACCGTCGCGAACGTGGGGTCGCACTCGGTGTCGATCCTCGCCATGCAGCTGTACGCGCCGAGCTCCCCCGTGCAGTGGCCGTTCGTCGCCGCCGGCCCGATCCGCTACCGCCTCGAGGGGTCTCCGGCACCGCTGCCGACCTGGACCCTGCGCAACAGCGTGGAGCTCTCTCCCCACGAGAGCTTCGACGTCGCCCTCCCGGTGCGCTTTGCCGACACCTGCTTCCTGCGCGGGGCGTACGCGACCGTCGACGAGGTCTGGGTCGAGGAGCAGTGGCTGTGGTTCCGCCGCTGGGTGCAGCTTCCGATCGGGCCGGTGATCGTCGAGGATCCCGAGCCCAACCCCGGGCCGTACGCCCCCAAGGGAGCGGTGCTGCCCGATTGCCTGAAACCCGCCGGGCGCGTGCCGTGACCCGGTGACTGGAGGCATTCGCAAGGCACGGCTACATTTCCGCCGAGCAGCACCGGGAGGTGACGGCGTGGCCGATCAGCTGGACCAGGGCCTGGTCGGCACCGTCGGCCACGTGACGGTTCCGATCACTCCCGAACGACCCGGCGAGGTGGTCCTGCCGGTGCGCGGCGGCACCGAGGCCTACGCCGCCTGCTCGGACGCCGTGATCGCCAAGCACGCGCGGGTCGTCGTCGTCGACATCCTCACCGGGCGGACGGTCAGCGTCACGCCTGTCGGATGAGGCCCGCGGGCGCGGGCCGACGAGAGACGAGGAACGGTCATGTTCTTCTGGATGTCCCCGCGCCGAACGAGGCGCTGCTGATCTCGGGCTCGCGGCGAACCGGCGCAGGACACGCAGTTCCGCATCGTCACCGGCCACGGCTGCTTCGTCCTGCCGATCAAGCAGAAGGCCCGCTTCCTCTCGCTGTCGCTGCGGGAGGCGGAGATCGTCGAGGAGTGCATCACCACCCAGGGCATCCGCCTCCACGTGCGGGCGATCGCCGCCTTCAAGGTCGGCGACGACCCGGCGTCGATCGCCAACGCCGCCCGCCGCTTCCTCGCCGAGCAGAACCGCATGGAGGAGCTGGTCGGGCGGATCTTCGCCGGTCACCTGCGCTCGATCATCGGCAGCCTGACCGTCGAGGAGATCATCCGCGAGCGCGACCGCCTCGCCCAGGAGGTCAAGGACGGCAGCCACGGCGAGATGGAGAAGCTCGGCATCGTCGTCGACTCGCTGCAGATCCAGGAGATCGAGGACGCCACCGGGCTACATCAACAACATCGCCGCGCCGCACGCCGCCGCCGTGGCCAGCCAGGCCCGCATCGCCGCGGCCAAGGCCGACCAGGAGGCGACCCAGCGCGAGCAGGAGGCCGCCGCGCTGAAGGCGCAGTACGTCCGGGACACCGAGATCAAGCAGGCAGGCTTCGTCGCCGAGATCGAGCAGGCCAAGGCGCGGGCCGCCCAGGCCGGCCCCCTCGCCGAGGCCGAGGCCTCCCAGGAGGTCATCGAGCAGCAGACCGCGCTCGCCGAGCGCGAGGCCCAGCTCACCGAGAAGCAGCTCGAGTCCGAGGTGCGCCGCCCGGCCGACGCCGAGGCCTACAAGACGCGGACCCTCGCCGACGCCGACCGCGACAAGGTCAAGGCCGAGACCGAGGCCGAGGCGTTCCGGCAGCGGACGCTCGCCGAGGCCAACCGCGACACGGTCAAGTTCAGCACCGAGGCCGAGGCCAACCGGCGCCGGGCGCTCGCCGAAGCCGAGGCCGAGGCCGAGAAGGTGAAGGCCGCGGCCGACGCGCAGGCCAAGAAGCACGAGGCGGACGGCGACGCCTACGCCCAGCGCACGGTCGCCGCCGCCGAGGCGGAGGCGATCAACGTCCGTGCCGCGGCGCTCGGCGACGGCAACCAGGCGCTGATCGCCGCCAACAAGCTGATCGACGCGCTGCCGACCCTTGTCGGCGAGGCCGCCAAGGGGATCTCGGGCTCCAACCTCACCATCCTCAACGGGACCGAGGGCGTCGAGCGAGGTGGTGAGCGGGCTGGTCGGCCAGGGCTTGGCGATCTACGAGTCCTTGCGGGGCTCGCTCGGCAAGGCCACCGGCGTCGCCGAGGTCGGCGGTCCCACCAGCTCCAACGGGTCGAGCGCCGACGGACACGTCCCGGCCAGCTCCTGACGACACCGGCCGCCACAGTGGTGCCCCGATTCGGGGACCGTGAGGTGCGCGGCCGACGAAGGACGTGGTCGCGGCGGCGCGACGGGGCAGTAGCCTGGCACAACCCCGCGACCTGGGAGGACGGGATGGCGCGCTCGATCTGGACCGGCTTCCTCACCTTCGGGCTGGTGAGCGTGCCCGTCGGGCTGTATCCCGCGACCGAGGATCGCAGCGTCCACTTCAACCAGTTGCAAGCGGGAACCTCGGACCGCATCCGTTACCGCAAGGTCAACGAGCGAACCGGCGAGGAGGTCGACAACGCCGAGATCGTTCGCGGCTTCGACCTCGGCGGAGGTGAGTACGTCGTCGTCACCCCCGACGAGCTGCGCGACGTCGCTCCCGGGCGCTCGGAGACGATCGAGATCCGCGACTTCGTCGACCTGCGCGAGATCGACCCGATCTACTTCCAGCGCACCTATTACCTCGGTCCCCGCGGCAAGGGCGCCGATCACGCCTACGCGCTGCTGCGCCAGGCCATGGAGGACACCGAGCGCGTCGGGATCGCCACCTTCGTCATGCGGGACAAGGAGTACCTCGTCGCCGTGCGGCCGACGAGCGACGTCCTCGCCCTCGAGACGATGTACTTCGCCGACGAGGTGCGCAGCGCTCGCGAGGAGCTCGACTCGCTGCCGACCGAGGAGACCTTTGCCGAGCGCGAGCTCGACACCGCCAGGCGACTCGTCGAGTCGCTCACCGTGCCGTGGACGCCGCAGAGCTACCACGACACCTACCGCTCCCGCGTCGAGGACCTGATCGAGCAGAAGCGGGCAGGGCGGGCGGTGGTCACCGAGGCCGAGCGCCCGAAGGCCAATGTCGTCAATCTCATGGAGGCGCTGCAGGCCAGCCTCGAGCGCGCCCGAACCCGCTCGGGGCCTGCCGCCGACGGCAGCGGCTCGGCAGTACGCGAGGCGCCGCCGGGCGAGGCCGGCGACGGGCCGGCGAGGGGCGAGGCCGGCAGCGGGAGCGACTCGGGCGGCGATTCCCGAGCGGCGGGCGGCGGGAGGGACGAGCCGGCGGACGACGCCGCCGGGGGTGCGGGGAGTCAGGCCTCCGAGCAGGGACTTGCCGCGATGAGCAAGGCGGACCTGCTCGCGCGCGCCGGCGAGCTGGGCATCGAAGGTCGCTCCAAGATGACCAAGGACCAGCTCGTCGAGGCCGTGAAAGCCGCCACCTCGCCCAAGCGGCGCGGTAGAAAGGCTTCGTGAGCTTCGCTGCCCTGATCGAGCTGCCCGACAGCTGTTGCAGTGCGGGCGCAGACGAGCTGGATCACTGCCACGGCACGGCCGTGCTCCACCCGTGCGGCCAGAGCGAGTGCCTCGACGACGCGGGGTGCCGGCTGATCCCCGAGGTCCACGCATTCATCGTCCTGTGCGGGGAGATCGGCTGCGACTGCTGCTGAGCGACCTCGGTTGCGGCGTCGGCGACCGGGGCAGCTGCCGGACACGAGCGAGCACGACCGGCACGATTCGCCACCCGAGAGCCCGGAATCCGAGCCACCTGCCAAGCCCGAAGACAATCCTGCACAGCGCATCGAGCGTGCCGGGAACGAGGCCGGCGACCAACGCTGACGGTGAAGGTGGCGTGCCCGTCCCGGTCCAGCGGCCGGGGCGGGCGTCGCACCTCGGTGACGCAGCGTCAGCGCTGCCGGAGGCCTCAGCGCTGCCAGAGGCCAGGCCTCAGTGCTGCCAGACGCGCACGTAGTCGACCTGCATCACCGAGGGGCGCACCGAGGGCCCGCCGTAGCTGCCGCCGGAGTTCTCGAGGATGAGGTACATCGGCTGAGCGGTGATCCCGTCGGTGATCGTGCCCACCGCTCGGCCGTCGTAGTAGTAGGTGACGCTTCCGGGCTGCCAGTACGCCCCGTAGGTGTGCCAGCCCGAGTAGTTGCTGCTCGCGCAGCCGCCCGGGCCGCCGGCGTTCGAGTGGAAGTGGTAGCAGGCCTGCCCGCCGAGCCCCTCCATCACGTCCATCTCGCCGTCGGTCGGCCAGTCCTGGCCGTCGGTCCAGAACGCCGGCCAGTTGGCGATCTCCGAGCCCGAGGCCGGCAGGTAGATCCGCGCCTCGACGTAGCCGTAGGTGAACTGGAAGCCGGGGCTCACACCGCCGCTCGGGTTGGTCGAGACGAGCCCGCCCGAGCTCGAGGTGAGAGTCAAGTCGAGCATCCCGTTGGCGACCGAGACGTTGGAGGAGTCCATCGTCGTGTCGTTCGAGCTCGAGCCGTTGGAGAACCAGTACGGGGCCCACCGCGAGGTGTCGAGCGCTGACCCGTCGAACTCGTCGTCGAAGACGAGGTGCCAGGGTCCGGCGACACCCGAGGCCGGCAGCGGCGAGGACGCCACGGTCGTGGTCGGCGCCGCGGTCGTCGTCGGAGCTTGCGTGGTGGTCGGAGCCTGGGTGGTGGTCGGGGCTTGCGTGGTGGTCGGAGGCCGGGTGGTGGTCGGAGCCTGGGTCGTGGTCGGAGGCCGGGTGGTGGTCGGATCCTGGGTGGTGGTCGGTGCCTGGGTGGTGGTCGGTGCCTGGGTGGTCGTGGGCGGAGCTTTGGTCGGTTGCCCGAATGCGGATGCGGGGCCGACGGCGTCGAGGTCGATCGTCGTGCGCACTCCCCCGCCGTTGTCGATCTGCACGCCCACGTACCGCAAGCCTCCGCTCAACTGCGGGATGGTGAGGTCGACGGTAGTCCAGCCACCGCCACGCAGCGTGGTCAGGGGGGCGAAGTGGACGTGCCACGCGCCGTCCTCGGAGTACGGCGCCACCTGCAAGCTGACCCCGGTCGGCTCGTAGAGGTGGAACTCGACCACGGTGCCGGTGCTGTAGCCGACGAGACCGCCGGGCGAGTCGACCCCGGGGTTGCCGTCCCCCGTCAAGGTGAGCGACAGCGAGTGCGTGCCGTCGAAGGCCTGCGCGCTCGTCAGGCCCAGCGACACGGGCCCGTAGCCACGCGTCCAGCCCTCCTCACCCGTCTCGAAGCTGAACATGGTCGCGACCGAGCTCGTCGCCACGACTCGGTGGGCACGCACATGGTGCCCACGGCGACGATGCCCCGCTACTCGGTGCGCGCTCTGGTGGTGCACCGCTCGGGCGTGCGAGCCGCGATGCGGCCTGGTCGTTCCGGTTGCGCTCGCCGCGGAGAGCGCGAGGCCACCGGCAACGAGCAGCAGCGCCATGACGGCTGCGACGGCGGCGCCACCGGCGCGGCGTGCCCGTCCCGTGGCGGATGCACCAGATCTCCGATCCGTGATCCGCGCGACGGCTGCATGTGGACTGTGACGTCGAGATGTCATGGCGCGTGCCTCCTCGAGGGTTGACGGCAAGGCGACTCGTTGGTGTTAGTCGTTTAGCAAACTTGCCGCGCACGTGCACCGGAAGGTCGAAAGCGGGCTGCAGCGTGAAAACACCGCGCTTGACCTGGCATCCGTCACAGGTTCAACACATGACCATCATCAGACGGTAGACTAAAATTCATGTTTACGTAGCATGCAGCACGGGCAGTGTTGTTGGGTTTTCGGTGCTTTCGGCCCTGGGTGGAGCAACGGCCCCCCTTCTGTCGACGACCGGCGTCACCCGCCTCGTCGGTTTCGGCCGTTCTCCTCTCCCAGGTCGACCGACGTCGCCGGACGTGACCCTGCGGACGCCCGTGACCGGCACCCGCCGCGGTGGGCTACCGGGCGCACAGGCATCGCCACGAGCTCGACACAGACTCGTCGGTGTCCTGACACAGACATTTCAGCTGCGCGTAAGGACATGATGCGCTGCGGTCATGGTGCGTTCGCGTGCCCTCAGTAGCGTGCGCGCGCCCGGCGACTGCCGCCTGGGCGGTCTTCAGAGAGGGGACTTCGTGCATCAGGACAGAGGCAAGCACGCGAGAGCGCTCCGCGTTCGCGGCGATGTCGGCCGTGCTCGGTGGCGGCCTCGTCACGGGCCTCGCGCTGCCCGGGGCGGCAGGCGCGACGATGCATCCCGCGGCCGGCCGCGCCACAGTGCATCCACAGAGCACGACCCCCGCGAGCCCCTCGTCGGGCTGCGTGATCTCCGGGCCGACGGGCAACATCAAGCACGTCATCGAGGTCATCTTCGACAACGTGCACTACAACCGCGATAACCCCGACGTCCTCTCCGACATGGAGCAGATCCCGGCGCTCCTCAACTTCATCGAGAACAACGGCGTCCTGCTGTCGAACCAGCACACGCCGCTCATCGCCCACACAGCGGACGACACCCTCACGAACTACACCGGCCTGTACGGCGACCGCCAGGGCCAGGGCGTGAGCAACGACTACTACCAGTTCACCGGCGGCGGCAGCACGGTCTCCGCCCAGCAGGCCAACTTCGCCTTCTGGAACGCGCTCAGCACCGTCCCTGGCGACACGGACGCGTCCGGCGCGACCTACCCGAAGATGGACTACTCGGCGACGGTGCCCCCGACCGATCCCGACGTGACCTACACCACTCCGCAGACGACGCCGGGCGGCACGAGCCAGACGTCGGGGCCGTCGGAGGTCCCTGCCCCGTGGGTGCCCTACACCGAGGGCGGCTGTGACGTCGGCGCGGTGTCGACGTCGAACATGGAGCTCGAGAACCTGAACCCGGACATCAAGAACGTGTTCGGCTCCAGCTCTCCCGAGGAGGCTCAGCTCACCGCCGACACGAGCCACTACCAGGACACCGAGGCCAACGACTACGAGGGCCTCGCGATCCACTGCGCGGCGAACGACCCGCTCTGCTCCAACGCGCAGGCCGCGAAGTACAACCAGACGAGCGCGAGCTACGACGCGGTGGCCGACGACCTGCCGACCGAGCCGGCGCCGAACAGCCCGTACGAGGGCACGAGCCCCACGGGCAACACGCCGGGCAGCGGGTTCCTCGGTCTGTTCGGTCACAAGTACCTCCAGCCCGTCCTCGACGGCGCCGCCAACGCCACCGAGGCGCAGGCGGAGGCCTCCGGGTGCGAGCTGATCGGCTCGGTGCCGGGGTCGCCCGGCTCGTTCGTCACGGGCGCGACCTACCGCATCGTCGCGAACGCCGACATCAGCGCGGCGGACCCCGCCTCCGAGCACTGCTACGAGGTCGCCGACGCCGGCACGAACTCGAACGCCGTCTCCGACGGCAGCTCGGCAGCCCAGGCGGCGGCGGCAGCCGACAACGGCCAGAACCTCGTCGACCTGTTCGGCCAGGAGATGGACGGCGAGTACTCCGACGCGTCCGGAGCGGGTTTCCCCGGCTTCGGCCCGATCACCGCCGCGCAGTCGCTCGCCTACACCGCCGACATGCAGGAGGTCGGCGTGCCCGTCACCTACTCGTACATCTCCGACGTGCACGAGGTGGCCGGCTTCGACACCGTGCAATGCAGCCCGGGGTCGTACTACGACGGCAGCGCTGACGACAACGCCGACGGCCCGGGTGACCCCTGCTACTACCAGACGACCCAGTACTACAACCAGGCGTTCCTCGACTTCCTGCAGCGCCTCGCCGACGACGGGATCACGAAGGCGAACACGCTGTTCGTCTTCGGCGACGACGAGGACGACCACTTCTCGGGCGCCAACGTCGGCCGCGCCGAGACGCCGAGCTGCACGGGCCCGAGCGCGCCCGACACCTGGGACACGTCCGAGAAGACGCCGACCAACGACACCAACGTCTGCACCTACGCCGACAACCAGATCGGCGAGGTGGAGGTCGACATCCACGGCCTGTTGAAGGCCGAGGACAGCGACTCGACGGCCTTCACGAGCCAGCCGCAGGGCGAGGCCCTCTACGTCCCCGGCGATCCGGGTGTGCCCGGGCAGATCGCCGCCAACGCCAGCACGCGCCAGCTCGAGCAGGACTTCGGCAACCTCACCATCGACGACCCCTTCGACGGGCCGAACGCCGAGCCGGTGACGAAGTGGGAGGTCGACGCCGAGGGCGAGGCGCTGCTGCACTTCGACAACGCCGACCAGGCCCGCACCCCGACCTTCACGGAGTGGCCGAACCCGGACATCTACTTCACGTCCGGCTCGAGCGACTCCTGCGGCTCGGGCACGACGGCCGCCAACGCGGCGTCCAAGTGCGGCTTCATCGACAACGAGTACGCGTGGAACCACGGCTACTACGCCCCGGAGGTCAACAACAACTGGGCGGCCCTGGTCGGTCCCGGTGTGCAGAACATCGGCGTCGACGGCAACCAGCCCTGGCAGGGCCCGAGCTCGGCAGGCAGCGCCGAGTCTCTGACGACCGACATCCAGCTGCAGAACTCCGGCGTGTGGCTCGACCAGACCGACATCCGGCCGACGCTCATGTACCTGACGGGCTTGAAGGACAGCTACACCGAGGACGGACGCGTGCTGGCCCCGGTGCTCGACCCTGACGTCCTGAACAGCGCGGTGTCCGACCCGAACTTCGAGCCGCTCGCCGAGTGCTACAAGCAGCTCAACTCGAGCGTGGGCGAGTTCGGGACCGACGTGATCACCGCCTCGACGCCGGTGCTCGAGTCGGCCACCAACACCGCCCAGTACCAGAGCTTCGAGACCCAGCTCGACGCACTCGGCACTCAGCGTGACCAGCTGGCGTCCGAGCTCAAGCAGGCGCTCTGGAACGCCGAGTTCGACGACACGCCGATCCCGAACGCGGCCGAGGAGCTCGGGCAGTGCAACGGCGTGCTCGCCGCGGCGGACAACCTCGCCGGGCTCAACCCGCCGAAGTACGTCCCCGAGTCCCCCGCTACCGCAGCGCTGCCGGTGCTCGCCGTCGCGATGTTGGCGCTCGGATCCGGCTTCGTCATCTACCGACGCCGGCGGCACGTCGCAGCGACCCGAAACTGACCGCGAGCTGAACCCGGCGCCGCCCCCGCGGCGCAGGAACCGGCCGGCCCCGCCTCGTGCGCGGGCCGGCCGGCTCGCGTCCGGGCCCGGGTCCGCCATGCCGGCAAGCTCAGCCCACCGCGACGCCGGACGGCTCACCTGGGCTGCTCACCCACCCTCCACCACATGCGTGAGGCGGATCGCCCGTCGGGCGGTGCGGACCCCGCCGGGGGTTCGTCACACTCGCCTGGTGCGAAGCCGCGACTGGAGACCCCGCGAGCCGATGCCCTGCTTGCTGACCGGCACCGATCTGGCCTCGGCCAGCGAGGTGGCGGAGTCGGTGGCCCGCTTCGGCGAGCGATACCTGCGGCGTGTCTTCACGCCCGCCGAGCTGGCGGAATGCGCCGGGGGGACCGCAGGAGACGCCCCCACCGCGGCAGCTCGCCTCGCTGCCCGCTTTGCTGCCAAGGAGGCGGTCGTCAAGGCCCTCGACCACACCGGCGCGCTCGACTGGCGCAGCATCGAGGTCGTCGCGGCCGAATCGGGTAAGCCCCGGGTGGCGCTGCACGCCGCCGTGGCCGAGCACGCCGCGCGTCGTGGCGTCGGGCAGCTCGAGCTGTCGCTCAGTCACCACGGCGACCTGGCCTCCGCCGTGGTCGTCGGGTGGTGCGCACCGGGCGCCGCACCCGCCGAGCGGAGCGCTCGAGCGGACCGCAGGCCACGGTCCGACGACGGCGCCCCCGTCGATCGGGCAGCAGCCGGGGAGCGGACCGCCGACCGGGCGACCACGCAGGAGCCGACCACCGAAGAGCGGACGACCGAGGAGCCGAAGGGAGCGTGATGGACGAGGAGATCCGAAAGGTGCTCGCCGAGCACGGCAAGCTGGCGGTCGACGCCGGCATCATCGGCGAGGACGAGGACCTCTACCGAGCCGGTCTGACCTCGCACGCAAGCATCAACGTGATGCTCGGGCTGGAGGACGCGTTCGACGTCGAATTCCCCCAGCACATGCTGCGCAAGAAGACCTTCGAGTCGATCGCCTCGATCCGCGCTGCGTTGAGCGAGCTCGTCAGCGAGCCGGCCCGATGAGCGGGGCCGTGAACGACCTCGACCCCGACCCCGTCGAGGTGGAGGGTGCGCAGCCGGGTGCCGGGTCCCGCGCCGCGCCGGCGGGCCTCTGCGGCGCCTCGCTGCTCGAGCGTGCCGACCAGGTGGCCGAAGAGGTCGTCGGTCCCGCCGCGGCCGACGTGGACCGCAACGGGCGCTTCCCCAAGGAGGCCCTCGAGGCACTGAAGGCCGAGCAGCTGCTGTCCGTGCTCGCCCCGGCCCGCGTCGGCGGAGCCGGCGCGAGCTACACCGAGGTCGCCCGCATCGTCGCCGCCCTGGCCCGGCGTTGCGCCTCGACGGGGATGATCTACGCGATGCACCAGATCCAGGTCGCCTGCCTGGTGCGCCACGGCCGCACGGTCGAGCTCGACCGCTTCGTGCGCGACGAGGTGGTCGGCCGCCAGGCGCTGCTCGCGTCGGCGACCACCGAGCTCGGCGTCGGCGGCGACGTCCGCACCAGCCTCTGCGCCGTGGAGGAGAACGGCGAGCGGATCCACCTCGAGAAGAACGCCCCGGTCATCTCCTACGGCGCCTACGCCGACGCCATCCTCGTCACGGCGCGGCGCACCCCCGACAGCCCGCCGAGCGACCAGGTGCTCGTGCTCTGCAGGCGCGAGGACACGCGCCTCGAGCCGACCTCGGGGTGGGACACCCTCGGCTTTCGCGGCACCTGCAGCCCGGGGTTCCTGCTCGTCGCCGACGGGCCGGTCTCGGCGGTGCTCCCCGAGCCCTACGCCGAGATCTCCTCCCAGACGATGCTCCCGGTGTCGCACCTGTTGTGGAGCCACGTCTGGCTCGGGATCGCCGAGGCGGCCGTCACCACCGCCCGCCAGCACGTGCGCAACGAGGCGCGCAAGAAGCCGGGAACCCTCCCCCCGCGGCAATGGCGCTGTCGGAGCTGATGGCCCTGCACCTGCAGTTCGCCGCCCTCACCCGTGACGCGGCACGCCGCTACGACGAGCTCGCCGGCGACCGCGACGCGCTCGGGTCGCTCGACGTCGCGATCTCGATGAACCTGCTCAAGGTGTCCGCCTCCACCCTCGTTGTCGACATCGTCACCCGCGCGATGCGGATCTGTGGCATGACCGGCTACCGCGAGGATTCGCCCTCCCCGCTCGGCAGGCTGCTACGTGACGCGCACGGCGCGGCGCTCATGGTCAACAACGACCGCATCCTCGCCAACAGCGCCCAGATGCTGCTCGTCTCCAAGGGCGAGGGCGCATGAGCGCCACCGCCACAGCCAGCTCGTGCCTCGACGGCGGCCCGGCGGTGGCGACGGGCGAGGGGGCCGACGCGCCCCTCGATGACCTCGGGGCCGCCCGGGCGGCCTTCCGAGCCGAGCTGTTCGACGCCGGCCTGCTCGTGCCGACCGGCGTCGACGGCCTCTACCTGCGCTCGGAGCGCTTCGAGTCCATCGCCCGGGCCGTCGACGGCGTGGTCTCGACGCGCTGTCGCGACGAGGTGGCCGAGACCTACCACTTCCCGCTGCTGGTGGCCCGCCGCCTCCTCGAGTCGACCGACTACCTGAAGTCCTTCCCGCAGCTCGCCGGCACGGTGAGCTCGTTCACCGGCGACGACGCCGATCACCGCGCCCTGCTGCCGCGCCGTGGAGTCCGGCAAGGAGTGGGCCGAGGACCTGGCGCCGACCGACCTCGGGCTGTGCTCGGCCGCCTGCCACCCGCTGTACCCGAGCCAGTCCGGGCGCCTTCCCGAAGGCGGCCGCCTCATCGAGGTGTTCGGCCAGTGCTTCCGCCACGAGCCGAGCGTGGACCCGGCCCGCATGCAGGTCTTCCGCCAGCACGAGGTCGTCTACCTCGGCGAGCCCGATGGCGCGCGGGCGCACCGTGACCGCTGGGTGGAGCGCGGGCTCGAGATCCACCGCGCCTTCGGGCTCGACGTGCAGGCCATCGTGGCCAACGACCCGTTCTTCGGCCGAGCCGGCGGCCTGCTCGCCGCCGGCCAGCGCGCCGAGGTGCTCAAGGTCGAGATCGTCTCGCCGATCTGCTCGTCGGAGGAGCCGACGGCGATCACGTCGGCGAACTGCCACCTCGAGCACTTCGGCGTCGCCTTCGGCATCGTGACCGCCGACGGCGCGGTCGCCCACAGCGCCTGCGTCGGATTCGGCACGGAGCGCATCGTCCTCGCGCTGCTGCACACTCACGGCCTCGACCCGGCCCGCTGGCCGGCGCGGGCGCGCCAGGCGCTCGGCTGGTGAGCCGCGCCGTCCTCGCCGCGGCGACGACCGCCCGCCCGCCGCAGCGCGCCGGCGGCCCCGCCGAGGTCGGGCCGTGGTCCGGGACGCCGGCGGAGCACGTCGCCGCCCTCGGCGGGCTCGGGCCGGCGACGTACCGGTCGCACCCCCTTCACGCCACGGAGCGGATCTGGAGCGAGACGAACTGCTACGTCGACGTGTGGGTCGAGCTCCTGCACCTCCTCGGCTGCGACCCGCTCGCCGGATGCGCGTTCACCCTCTCGACGGACTTCGAGGGGGACCAGTGGACCTTCTTCAAGCTGCCGCCCGAGGATGTGCGCGCCCTGTACGGGATCGAGATCGCCGAGATGAACGTCTGGCGCTCCCTCGACGAGCACGTCGGGGAGCAGCTCGGCCTCGGCAGGCTGCTCACCGTCGAGGTCGACTCCTGGTACCTGCCCGACACCCGCGGGGTCGCCTACCGCTGCGCGCACCAGAAGACGACGATCGTGCCCACCGCGCTCGACCCGCGTGGCGCGACGATGCGCTACCTCCACAACACGGGGCTGTTCGAGCTCGGCGGCGAGGACCTCGCCGGCGTGCTGCGCGCCGACGCCGGCGCGGCCTCCCTCCCCCCCTACGTCGAGCTGGTCAAGCTGGAGCGTCTGGTGCGCCAGCCGGCGCGGGAGCTCACCGAGCGGTCCCTCGAGCTGGCCACCGCGCACCTCGCCGCGCCGGCCGGCGGACAACCCCGTCGCCCGCCTCGGCAGCCGCCTGCTCCGCGACCTCGACTGGCTCGCCACCCAGCCGATCGACGCCTTCCACGCCTACGCATTCGGCACCTGCCGGCAGCTCGGGGCGAGCATGGAGCTCGCCGCCGCCTACGTGGACTGGCTCGAGACACGCACCGGTGCGTCCTTCGCCGCCGCGGCGCGGCTGCGGGAGGCGTCCGAAGGCGCCAAGACCCTCCAATTCGGCCTCGCCCGCATCGCCGCCGGGCGCCGGTTCGACCTCGAGAGCGTGCTCGAAGCGACGGCGGCATGTTGGGAGGAGGCCATGGGCCGGCTGGCCGAACGGCTCGGCTGACGCCGGTGCCCGCCGACCTGCTCGCCGGCGCACGCTGGTGGTGCCTCGCCACGCCGCCCGGCTCGGCGGCGAGCCCCGCCGAGCTCGAGCGCGAAGCCGAGCGCATCCCGGCCGAGGTGCCCGGCACGGCCGCCTCGGCGCTGCGCGCCGCGGGGGTGATCGGCTGGCTGGAACGCGACTTCGACGCCGAGGACTGGTGGTTCCTCACCACCGTCGAGATCGCCGCGCCCGAGACGCTCCGCCTCGAGCTCGGCGGCGTCGCCACCCTCGGCGAGCTGTGGTGCAACGGCGAGCTCGTCTGGCGCTGCGAGAGCATGTTCGTTCCCGGCGAGGTCGACCTCGAGCTGCGTCGCGGGCGCAACGAGCTGGCGCTGTGCTGCCGGGCGCTCGCCCCCCGCCTGGCCCGGCGCGCCGGGCGCCCGCGCTGGCGCAACACCCTCGTCGAGCGCCAGAGCCTGCGCGCCGTGCGGACCACGCTGCTCGGGCGGATCCCGGGCTGGGCGGGACGGGCCGCACCGGTCGGTCCCTGGCGCCCCGTGCGCCTGTGGCGCTCCGGCTCCGGCGAGGACGGCACGAGCCGCCTGCGCCTCTCCCGCCTCGCCTGCCGCCTCGACGGCGACGCGGGCGTGGTCGAGCTCGACGGCGTGCTCGAGGGCCCCGCCGCCGGCGCGTCGGCGCGAGGTGGGCGTCTCGTCGTGGACGGCGGCGGCGAGGCGGCGCTCGAGCTCCTCGCCGGCACCGGCGACGCCGCCGGCGGCGCGCCCGGGCCGCGGGCGCGGGTCAGGGCGAGGCTGAGCATTCCGGACGTGCGGCGCTGGTTCCCGCACACCCACGGGGCGCCGCACCGCTACCGCGCCGCGCTGCTCGCCGGCGGGGAGCGGATCGAGCTGCCGCCGCTCGGCTTCCGCTCCGTGCAGGCCGAGCGCGGCGACGGGGGCTTCGCGCTCGTGATCAACGGCGTCCCGGTGTTCGCCCGGGGCGCGTGCTGGATGCCCCCCGACGCCGTCTCGCTCGCCGCGGGCGCGGCGGCGACCCGCGCCGCGCTCGTGCAGCTGCGCGACGGGGGCTGCAACCTCGTCCGTATCCCCGGGACGACGGTCTACGAGGACGAGGCGTTCTTCGAGGCCTGCGACGAGCTCGGGCTGCTCGTCTGGCAGGACTGCATGCTCGCCAACCTCGACCCGCCCGAGGACGAGGCCTTCGCCACGCTGCTCGAGGCGGAGCTGACCCCCGTGCTCGGCCGGCTCGCCCGCCACCCCAGCGTCGTCGTGCTCTGCGGGGGCAGCGAGATCGAGCAGCAGGCGGCGATGAGCGGGCTCTCGCGCCACGATCGATCGAGCAAGGTGCTCGACGAGCACGTCCCCGCTCTCGCCGCCGAGCTGCTGCCCGGCGTCCCCTACGTGAGCTCGACCCCGACCGGCGGGACGTTGCCCTTCCAGTGCGACGCCGGCGTGGCGCACTACTTCGGCGTCGGCGCCTACCTCCGGCCCCTCGAGGATGCCCGCCGGGCCGGGGTGCGCTTTGCCGCCGAGTGCCTCGCCTTCGCCACACCGCCCGAGCCAGAGACCGTCGACGAGCTGCTCGGAGGGGTCCGTCAGGCTGGCCATCATCCCGACTGGAAGCGGTCGGTGCCCCGTGACGGCGGCGCCTCGTGGGACTTCGAGGACGTGCGCGAGCACTACGTGGAGCTGCTGTTCGGCACCGACGCGCTGGCGGCTGCGCTACGCCGACCCGGCCCGGGCGCTCGAGCTCGGACGGGCGGCCGTCGCGGAGTGCTTCGAGGCTGTGCTCAGCGAATGGCGCCGACCCGGCTCCGGTTGCGCCGGGGCGGTCGTGCTCTCGGGGCGGGACCTGTGGCCAGGCGCGGGATGGGGCCTGATCGATGCTGCGGGACGGGCGAAGGCGCCGTGGTACGTGATGTCGCGGCTCGGCGTGCCGCTGACGCTGCTGCTCACCGACGAGGGCCTGAACGGGTTGCGCCTGCACGTCGTCAACGACCGGCCACTGCCCTTCAGCGGGCGGCTCGAGCTCTCCACCTACCGGGACGGCGAGCACCTCGTCGAACGCGGCGGCAGCGAGATCCGCGTCGGGCCGGCTTCGGGTTGCTCGGTCGACGCCGCCGAGTGTCTCGACGGCTTTCGCGACCTGACCTACGCCTACCGCTTCGGGCCACCGGCCTTCGACGTGGTCGTCGCCGAGCTGATCGGCGGGGGCGGCGAGGTGCTCGCCGAGGCCGTGCACCTTCCCCTCGGCCGGGCGCGGCCGGTGGAGGTCGATCTCGGGCTCGTGGCCACGGTGAGCGGCAGCCGGGACGGGGGCGTGATGCTCGAGTGCACGACGTCACGTTTCGCCCAGTGGGTCGCCGTCGACGCGCCCGGCTGGCGGGCGAGCGACTCGTGGTTCCACCTCCCTCCCGGTCGCACGAGGCGCCTTCGCCTGACGCCGGAGCAGCAGGGCTCGCCCGACGCCCTGCCGCGCGGCGAGCTGCGCGCCCTCAACCTGGCGTGGCCGGTGCGCTTTGCGCCGGCTCCCGCCGTGGCAGGGACGCACGAGTCGCTGTGGTAGGACTGACCGCCGGCCCTCGAGCGAGCCGGTGCGGACGAGGAGCGAGCGTGGACGACGACCCACAGGCGCTGGGAAGCGGCGAGCAGACCGACCCCGCGACCCTCCCCGACCTCACGAGCGCGCCGGAGCTGTCGCAGACGGGCACGCCGGCCCAGACCGCCCGAGCTGGCTCGGGGCGTCAGGGCAAGATGGCGCCGACGCGGGCGAGCGGCTTCTGGGCCGCCGTCGTCGGTGGCCTGATCGTCCTGCTCGTGCTCATCGTGTTCATCCTGCAGAACACCGACAAGGTGCACCTCGCGCTCTTCACCGGGCACTGGTACATCCCCCTCGGGGTGGCGATGCTGCTCGCCGCGGTCATCGGCGGCTTGTTCGTGGTCCTCGCCGGAGCGGCGCGCATCCTCGAGCTGCGCCGGCGGGCGAGAGCCGAGCAGCGCCGGGCGGACGCCGCCCGGCGGGCCCGCTCGAGCTGACGGCCCGCTCGAGCTGACCGCGGCGCCGGCGGCGACGACGCGTCAGCCGGGAACGGCGCAGCTGGCAGCGTTGCAGGTCGAGGTTCCGACCCCGCTCTGCTGGTAGATGTGGATCCACTGCACGTCGAAGCTCGCCGGGAACGTGCCCGCCGCCGGCGCCGGAGGGTCCTGCACGGCGAGGTTGACGATCGGGTACATCGGCTGGGCCACCGACTGCGGCGTCGCGAAGACGAGCGTGCCGTCGATGTACCAGGAGATCGAGCTCGGCGTCCAGTCCACCGCGTAGGTGTGGTAGCCGCTGGTGAACTTCGACGAGTCGACGACGCGGTCCTCGACCTGGTCGGCGGCACCGAAGTGCAGCGAGACGCGCACCTGATCGGGCTGCGCGCCCCAGTACTCCATGATGTCGATCTCGGGCGGCCACGACAGGTTCTCGGGAACGAGCCAGATCGCCGGCCAGGTACCCACGCCCTGCGGCACCTTCGCCCGCACCTCGACGACCCCGTACGTGAAGTCGAAGCGGCCGTTCGACTGGATCATGCCGGAGGTGTAGTCGCGCCCGTGCGCCGATTGCGGCCGCGCCGTGAGCTGCAGCACCCCGCCGCGTTGGGTGACGTTGGCCGACTCGTACCACTCGTTCTCGGGGTTGGCGTTGGTCGCCGGCGGGTCCGCCGGAGAGATCGTGCAGCCCCAGCTGTAACAGGTGTGCCACAGCGACCTGTCGAGCCGGCTCCCGGTGAACTCGTCGTCGAGCTTCAAGCTCCAGGTCCCGGTGAGCCCCGGGATGCCGAGCGCGGCGGGACCGGTCGGGCCGTTCTGTCCGGGAGCGCTCGAGCCCGATGGCCCGCCGGACGGGCCGCCCGATGCCCGGCTCACGAAGGTGAAACCGAGCGCAGTGGCGAGCACGACGGCGGCGGCGAGCACGCCGAGCGCCGCGCCGAAACGGCGCCGGCCGCCCCCGCGGGCGGCTGCCCCCTGCCCGCCGGTCGCCACGATCGTCATTGTGTACGCCGCCGGGCCGCGGCCGGTCATCACCGCTATGGACGCACCTCACGCGAATGGCGGAGCTCGGCGCCGCGCGACCGGCGGCGGTCGCGACGGCGCGAGGCCCGCCCGATCGGCGGGTACCGCACGAGGCCCGCGCTGCCCGGCCGTGTCGGGCGCGCGAACATCGGCCGGGCCCCGGCGCCGGCCGCGCCGGCGGGGACCCGCGGGAGGCGGCGTGAACGGTTCGGCTGCGCTCTACCGGCTCTACGAGCGACGCCTCGCGCGCCGGCTCGCTCCCGACTGCCGGCCGGTGCACGTCGGGGTGATCCTCGACGGCCACCGGCGTTTCGCCCGGGCCGAGGGCTATCGGGACTACGTCACGAGCTACCGCACCGGCATGGCCAAGCTCGAGGAGTTCCTCGGCTGGTGCGCCCAGCTCGAGATCCCGGCGGTGACCGCCTGGCTGCTCTCCACCGACAATCTCTCCCGGCCGGCGGGCGAGCTCGAGCCATATTTCGAGGTGCTCACCGACCTCCTCGCCCGACTGCCGCTCCTGGCGCGCCGGATCGGCTTCTCGCTGCGCGTCATCGGCAGCCTCGACCTGCTTCCCGCGGAGCTGGCCCAAGCCGCCAAGGTCGCCACGGCGGCGTGCGACGAGGGGCGCTGGCGTGTCAACCTCGCCGTCGGCTACGGCGGCCGGCAGGAGATCGTCGACGCGTGCCGGTCGCTCGTCGTCGAGCTGCTCGCCACCGGCGTGCGCCCCGAGGAGCTCGCCGGCCGCATCGACGCCGAGGGCGTGTCCGAGCACTGCTACAACGCCGACCTGCCCGACCCCGACCTGCTCATCCGCACGAGCGGCGAGGCGCGGCTCTCCGGGTTCCTCATGTGGCAGTCGGCCTACGCCGAGTGCGTGTTCGTCGACCCCTACTGGCCGGAGTTCCGCCGCGTCGACTTCTTGCGGGGGCTTCGCGACTACGCCCGCCGGGAGCGCCGCTTCGGCCGCTGAGGCTCGTTCAGATCAGCTCACGAGCAGTCGCCCGCATTGCTCGCAGCGGGCCGTGCTGCCCGCACCGGCGTGGCGCAGCCGGTCGGACTCGGTCGCCGGCAGGCTGATGTGGCATCCCGAGCACGAATCGCGCACGACCCGGGCGACGACGACGCCACCGAGGTGCGCACGCAGCCGCTCGTACTCGGCAAGCAGGGGCGCCGGCACCTGCGCGGCGAGCGCCTTGCGCGCCTCGACCGCCTCGGCGACGCGGCGATCGATCTCGGACTCGGCCGCCGCCAGGGCGGCGCGCGCCGCCTGGTGGCGCCCGACGAGCACCGGGCGCTGAGCGACGAGCCGCTCAGCCTCCTGCTCGAGCCGGTCGAGCTCGGTCAACTGGGCGAGCTCCTCGTCCTCGAGCTCGTCGCGCTGGCGGGCGAGCGAGGCGAGCTCGTCGGCGAGCGCCTCCTGGTCGCGGTAGGAGACCCGCCCGCTGCCGCGCCTGCCCCTCGATCATCGAGATGCGCGACCCGAGCTCGCCGGCGCTCTTGGCGAGCAGCGCCTCGTGGGCGCCCAGCTCGGCGCGCTGCGCCTCGACCTGGCGCGAGCGCAGCTCGAGCGCCGCGGCGTCCGACTCGATGCCGCGCAGCTCGGCGCGTTCGGGGAGCGCGCTGCGCTCCCGGCCCAGCTCGTCGATCGAGTGGTCGATCTCCTGCAGCGCCAGCAATGCCGCACCGGCCTGGGGTGACGAGGCGGCGTCGCTCATGGCGGCGGAGGCTACCGGGTGACGCAGGGGCGGGGGGCGCCACGGGGCGTCGGTGGGAGCTGCCGCCTACACTCGTCCCAGATGGCGGTGATCGACGTGGCCGGGTACGTGGCCGAGCTGAAGGACCACGCCGTCGACCACGGCTTCCACGTGCACGACGAGCGGCACTTCGTCGAGACGTACTCGCTGCGCCAGTTCTGGGAGGTCGATCTGCATCCCGAGGAGGGCTGCGGCGGCCCGATCGACCTCCATCTCGTGCTCGAGGCCGACCCTCGCGTCCTGCTCGACTTCGAGGACGCGGTCGTGGCCCTGCCCGAGGACGAGGAGCCGCCCGACAAGTGGTCCTTCCCGCTCACCTTCACCTGGGGCGTGCCTCCGCTGCCGAACGGCCCGGACCTGTTGCGCCTGGCGATCGACCTTGCCGGTGTCGGCGGCGTCGAGTTGCCCCTCGAGATCTCGGCCACCGACTCCTTCGGGTCGGTGACCGACCCCCCGGTCCGCCGGCTGACGATCGTCGCCCGCGAGCAGGTCTCGCTGGCCAAGGTGCTCGGCGGTGAGGAGCTGCTCTGCGACTCCTTCGACCGCGCGCTGGCTGTGAGCCGCTTCCTGCTCGACGCCGCACCCGGGTGGCTCGGGACGTGAGCCCTCGAGGCGGCCGGGGCCCGCAAGGGTCGCCGCCTCGCCGGCGCCGGGGCGTCGGGCGTTCGTGGTGGAGAATGCCGTTGCGAGCCGGGTCGCGTGGCTGGCGCGGGCGGGCGGGCGGCGCGGCCAGCGCGGCGGCGCTCGTCGCGCTCGGTGCCGTCGCCGCGGCCTGCGGGGGCTCCTCGCAGGCCCTCGGCGTGACGGCGTGCCGCGACGTGCGCGAGTCGATCGCCACCTACGAGTCGTCGCTTCGCGACCACGGCGGCGCGCAGCGCGCGGCGGCGCAGGCGCTGGCCTTGCGCCAGTTGCGCTCCGCTCTCGGTCCGGCCGCCCAGGCGGCCTCGGGCGACGGCACCTACCAGGCGCTGATGACGACGATCAGCGAGAGCCCGGCTGTTCCCGAGGCGTATCTCGTGCCAGCGCTGCAGGCGCAGTGCGCTGCGGACGCGGGCGTTTCCGGGAGCTCGGGTGGGGGCAGCTCCGGCAGCTCGGGGGGAGCGGGAGCTCGTCCGCCGGCAACTGAGCAGCGGCCCCGTCCGCCCGGGCGATCCTCGCGGCGCGCCCTCGCCGGCCGTCCGTCTGGCGACTCGCCGCCCCGCCGGCGATGCCTCAGGTCAGCAGGCGGTGGTCGCTCTCCCACAGCTTGATGCCGCCGAGAATCCCTGCGACGTTGTCGACGATCTCGATCGACTCGTCGACGTGCCCGACGGCGTGCTTGGCGTTGCCGCCGCCGACGTAGCACCGGTCGTAGTTGACGAGCACGGCGAAGTTGGCCAAGGTCTCGTTGAGCCGCTTGCGCCACTTCGACAGCCCGGCGCGCTGCAGGGCGTCGTCGCCGAGCTGCTCGTTGTAGGTCTGGCTCTTGCGGAACGGATGGTGCGCCAGCTCGAGGTGGGGAGCGAGCGCCCCGTTCCAGAACAAGGCGGTGCCGACGCCTGTGCCGAGCGTCACGACGAGCTCGAGGCCCTCGCCCTTGATCACCGCCAGACCTTGCAGGTCAGCGTCGTTGGCCAGCCGAAGCGGCCGGTCGAGCGCGGCCCCGAGCACCCCGGCGAGGTCGAACTGTTTCCACGCCGCGGTCAGCTTCGGATCGACCTCGCTGCCGGGGCCGTGCACGGTGACGAAATGCGGGGCGGTCAGCACCTTGCCGCTGCGCACCACGCCCGGGAAGCCGACGGACACACGCTCGTAGGCCGGAAGGGGCCGGACGAGCCGCACGAGCGTCTCGACCAGCCGGTCGGGAGTCATCGGGTAGGTCGTGTCGACACGCACGCGGTCGGCGACGATCCTTCCTTCGGCGTCGAGCACCGACGCCTTGAGGCCCGTGCCACCGATGTCGATCGCCAGGGTGAAGGGGTGGCGCGGCGCGAGCACGTCGATCCCGCCCTCGGGCGGAGCGGCGTCGTGCTCGACGGGCGCGGGAGCCCCGGCCGACGGCTCGGGCTGGACCTCTCCCCCGCCCGATTCCTCGCCAGAGTCCCCGCTCACGGCCCCCTACCCTACGCCGCCACGCGGCGCCGGGCCGTCCCGGGTCCGAAGCGGCGCTTCGAGCAGCTCGATGAGCGTGCGCACCCCGAAGCCGGTCGCCCCCTTGCGCAGGTAACCGGCGTCCTCCTCCGAACGTGCCGGGCCGGCGATGTCGAGGTGGGCCCACGGCAGCCCGGAGGTGAACTCGCGCAGGAACAGCCCGCCGATGAGGGCGCCGGCCTCGCCGGGCGAGCCGATGTTCTTCAAATCGGCGATCTCGGAGTCGAGCTGGGCACGATAGGGGGCGGGGAGCGGCAGGCGCCAGACCGGCTCCCCCGACCGACCGGCCGCCAGCTCGATGGCGCGCAGCAGCGCGTCGTCGCTGCCCATCAGTCCGGCGACGGAGCGGCCGAGAGCCGCCACGCAGGCGCCGGTGAGGGTGGCGAGATCGACGGTCGCGTCGGGAGCCGGCTCGAGCTCGGCGGCGAGGCACAGCCGCGTCGGCGAGCACCAGCCGACCCTCGGCATCGGTGTTGAGCACTTCCACCGTCGTGCCGTTGCGCATCCGCAGCACGTCGCCGGGCTTGGTCGCCCGCCCACCGGGCATGTTCTCGGTGAGCGGCATCAGGCCGACGACGCGCTTGTCGACGCCGAGGCGGCGGCAGACCGCCAGGGTGGCGAGCACGGCCGCGGCGCCGCTCATGTCCGTCTTCATCGTCATCATCGGGACGGGGTCCTTGAGGGACAGGCCACCGGAGTCGAAGGTGATGCCCTTGCCGACGAGCGCCACCGTGGCACGTCCCGACGGCGGCGCGTCCACGTCGGGCTCGTAGGTGAGCCGGACGAGCACCGCAGGCTCGGCCGAGCCGCGGGCGACACCGAGCAGGCCCCCGAGGCCGAGCTCGGCTGCCGCCTCGGCGTCGATGACCTCGATCTGCAGGCCCTCCGCCACGGCAAGGCGCCGCGCCACCTCGGCGACGCCGAGCGGTGTGCAGTCGCCGGCCGGGGTGTTCACGAGATCGCGCGCCAGGCGAGCCGCCGTGGCGACGGTGGCGGCGCGCTCCGCGCCGAGCTCGGCCGCCCCGCTCTCCTCGCAGACGAGCACGACGCGCTCGGGCCGGCCCGGCCGCCCGCCGTTCAACGTGTGAGCACCGTCGCCGCGCCGGGCGCCGCCTCGGTAGGCGTCGTAGCGGTAGGCCGCGAGCTCGAGGCCCTCCACGAACGCCTGCACGAGCGGCGCGACCGGGGGCTGCAGGCGCTCCTCGCCCGTCATCGAAGCGGCCGCCGACGACTCGGCCAGCGCCTCGAGGCCGCGCAGGTCGACGACCACCTCGCCGGCCTCGCCGGCGTGGCGGGCCACCGCAGCTCCGGCGAGGCGCATGGCCTCCCGGTCGACACCCTCGGCCGGACCGAGGCCGACGAGCACCTCGATCGGCGCCGCCGGGTCGGCCGGCGTGACCACGAGCGCGGCACCGGGCGAGGCACTCTCGAGCCGGGCAGCGCTGCGGTCGTCGATCACCCGTTCCGGAGCGAGCGGCGCCAGCCTGCTGCTCGCGCCGGAGGTCATTGCCCCGCCGCCGGCGGCCGGCGTGCCCGAGCCGGCCGCCTCAATGCGGTTCGGCGCTGTGGACGCCCCGGGCTCGCCGGCCGGCGCGACGACGATGGGGACGACGAGCACCTCGGCGCGATCGGGGAGCTCGCTGCGCGCTTCGACGAGCGCGCCGGGCGCCTCGGGCGGCCCTGCCAGGAAGGCGGACACCGCCTGCTCGAGCGGGGCGGCGAGCACGGGACGCGCCGCGCTGCCCGCGCCGGTCGCCGGGGCGCCCTGCCGACGGGGACCCTCGGCCGGTCCACCCCCCCGGGTCGCCGTCATCGCTCGCCTGCCCGCGTGCGCCGCGCCGCGCCGTGACCGCCGGCGAGGACGTGCACGCCCTCGTTGGCGCGGGCGAGAGCCCAGCAGAGGTCGGACAGCCGGTTGAGGTACGCGGGGGCCTGTGAGCCCTCGAGCTCGCGAGCGGCCACGAGCCGCTCGGCGCGGCGCACGACGGTCCGGGCGAGGTCGAGCTGCGCGGCGAGCCGGTTCTCGCCGGGCACGGCGAAGGCAGGTGCCAGCTCGAGCCCGTCGAGCGCGGCGTCGATCTCGGTCTCGAGCCGGCTCACCATCTCCGCTGTCACCGCCGTCACGCCGGGGCGCAACGAGCCCCGTTCGCCCAAGCCGGTGGAGAGCTCTGCCATGAGCACCCACATCTCGCGCTCCACCGAGACGAGCAGCAGGTCGAGCGCGCCGCCGCGCTCACACTCGGCGCGAGCGCAGCCGAGCACCGCCTGCGCCTCGTCGACTGTCCCGGTCATCTCGACGAGCGGGTCGTCCTTGCGGACACGGCCGCCGGCTCGCAGCGCGGTCGTCCCGTCGTCGCCGCGCCGGGTGTACACCTTCACCCTCACGACCTCCCCGTCACGCTGCATTCACGACCTCACCGTCACGCTTACGACCTCACCGTATCGAGTGCCGGCCACCCGCGGCGAAGCGAACGCCGTCAACTGCAGCCGGCGAGCAGCGGCACCAGCATCTCGGCGCTCGTGAGCGATCCGTGGCGAGCGACGAGGCGCAGCTCGCCCGTGTCGGCGGGGTCGACGAAGGCGACCGGCACCCGCGCCACCAGGGCCACGTCGCCGAGACGCGCCGCCACCTCGGGACGGAGGCGACCGCCGAACCACCCTTCCTCGACGACCTCCTCGAGAGTTCGCACCCAGGCGACGTCGGCGAACCGCTCGCGGCAGCGCTCCGCGAGCGCCTCGGCATGTCCCGGCTTGGCGTGCAGCCAGCGGAAGCGACCCTCCCCGGAGAGCCCTTCGAGGTGGGGCTCGAGGTCGCCGCCGAGCTCGATCGGCGGAGCCGTGACCTCCACCTGACCGTGATCGGCGGTGACGAGCAACGCCGCGTCGGCAGGCAGGCGCGCCAGCAGGTCCCCGACCAGCCAGTCGGCGAATCCCACCTCCGCCCGATAGTGCTCCCCGAGGCCGCGCTCGTGGGCGACCTTGTCGACACCGTCGTAGTAGGCGTAGACGAACGGCTCGCCGGCCTCGAGCAGGGCCGACACCTCGACACCGATCGAAGAGGGCACCCGCCAGCCGTACAGCGGCAGCCCGGCGAGATGCGCCTCGGAGAAGCCGCTGCCGGCGAACTCGGCGCGCGACACCACCGGGACCGGCCGGCCGGCGAAGGGGCGGTGCGGCTGGATCGACTGCGGGCTGATCGTGCGCCGGGCGTCGCCTCCCGCGACCGTCCAACGCAGCACGTTGAGCACGCCTTCGCTGGTGCGCATGCGGTAGCCGGCGATGCCGTGCTCGGCCGGCGGAAGGCCGGTGGTGATCGAGGTGAGCGCCGTCGCCGTCGTCGTCGGCGCGACGGACGTGATCGGGCCGCCGACCAAGGACGCAAGGACCGGCGCGTCCCGCTGGTGATCGCCGAGCTGCTCCCAGCCGAGTCCGTCGAGCACGAGCAGCACGATCCTGCGGGCGCGGCGCGCCGGCTCGGGTAGCCAGCCCGGCGCGCCCGAGCCGTCGAGGTGGGCGAGGATCGCCGGAGCGAGCGAGCTCAGGCAGGGCCCGCCGAAGGCGGGCAGGACGGGCTCCTTGCCGGTCCCCGGCCGCGCCACCACCCGGTCCTGCTGTACCCCCGCATCGCCGTCGCGGTCGCCAGGCGGCCCGGGGCGGGCCGGGATGTCAACCCGAGGCACGTCGCGACGCTCGGCCCGGGGACACCGGGGCGATCATACGGTCGCGACCTTCGGGCGGCCTACCATGCAACTGTGCGTGTCTCGACCCGGGGCGACTACGCCAGCCGGGCACTGCTGTCCCTCGCCTTGCACGACGACGAACCGACGCCGACATCGGTGCGCGACATCGCCGAGCGCACCGGGCTGCCGCAGCCTTACCTCGAGCAGATCCTGCTCGCCTTGAAAGGCGCCGGGCTCGTGCGCTCCAAGCGCGGCGTCGGCGGCGGCTACGTGCTCGCCCGCCCGCCCGAGGCGATCACCCTCGGCCAGATCGTGAGCGCCGTCGACGGCCCGATCGCCGTCGGGGACTTCGGGCTGCCGCACGAGAACGGGGCCTGCGATCACGAGGGGCAGTGCGCCCTCCTCGGCGTATGGGCAGAGGTCGGACAGCTGATGCGCGAGCAGCTCGAGGCCTTCACCCTCGCCGACATGGTCCGCCGTGCCCGCGGTGTGAGGCCGCCGGCGGAGGTCGCCGCCGGCATGGGCGGCCCCGGGCTCGTCGCCACCGCTGCGTCGACGGGTGGGCCGGCCGCCTCCGAGCCGGCGCTCAGCCGTTCCAGCTGACGATCAGCAGTTCCAGGCGAGCACAGCCGGGCTCTCGCGCTCCCAGCCGAGGCGGCTCAGCCGGCCGGTGTCGAGGTGGAACAAGCGGCCCGCGGTCGGCTCGAGTCCGATCCAGCGGGCGGTCAGGGTTCGCAACAAGTGCCCGTGCGAGAACAACGCCACCTCGCCACCCTCGACCTCCTCGTCGTCGCGCAACGCCGCGATGACGCGATCCACCCGCATGCCCACCGTGCGGGCGTCCTCTCCGCCGGGGCATCCGTCGGCGAAGAGCTCCCAGCCCGGACGCTGCTTGCGGATCTGCGGGGTCGTGAGGCCCTCGTAGGCGCCGTAGTCCCATTCGACGAGATCGTCGACGAGGCGCATCCGGTCGCCGAAGCCCGCCAGCACGCACGTCTCGACGGCGCGGGCGAGCGGGCTCGACCACACCGCGAGGAACGAGCCGCCGCGCAGCCGCTCGCCGAGCGCCACCGCATCGGCCGTGCCGCCCCCGTCGAGCGGGAGGTCGGTGCGACCGGTGTGACGGCCGCTGCGGCTCCAAGCGGTCGCGGCGTGGCGCACCAGCAGCACGCTTTCCGGTCCTCGCGGCGACTGGCGGCTCAGCATCGTGGCGGGAGGCTACCGCCGGGCTGTGGCGGCGAGCCCGAGCCGCCGCGCCGGCGGCTGCTGCTCAGCGCGCCGGGAAACCGTCATCATGCGCGCGTCGCCAGTGCGTTTGGCGCATTGACATGCAGCGTATGAAAAGAGTGTGCCGAAGCATCTCCACCGGCCCACGATCGCGGCCGCGCCCGGGACCGTGACCGCGCGCGGCGTGGTTGCAAGTCGCTTGTTCGCGCTCAGGCGCGGTCGCGCTCGGCATGGTCGCGCTCGACGACGGGAGGCTTGGTCGCGATTGCCGGCGGCGTCGCCTCCACGGCGGCGGCTCCCCATGCACGCGAGTCGCGCCTACCGGCAACCATCGACTTGCGACGTGCGATCGGGCCCGACTCGCCCGTGCCCGCCGTGAGCGTGCTCGGCCCGGCCCGGGTCGTGCTCTTCGCCGCCTCCCCGCCGGTCCTCGCCGCGGCGGGTGGCGTCGTCGAGCTGCTGGCGGTCGTCGACGGCTCGGTGGCGTCGTGCTCGATGCGCGGGCCGGGGAGCAGGTCGGGCTTCGTGGCGCGTTGTGCCGGAGGGAAGTCGCAGGCGGCTCGGCGCGTTCCCGCCTGCGAGCAGCGAGGGGGATGCACGCTGCACTTCGCCGTGGTGGTGGCGTCCCGTTCCGGAAGCTCGCAACGGGTGAGCGTCGCCATCGAGCAGCTCGGGTCCGCCCACCAGTCGGTGCATCTCGCGCCGACGATCCTCGAGCAGCCCTCCCCAGCGGTCGCGCATGCCGGCACCGAGGTCGCCTTCGCGGCAGAAGCTGCCGGGGCGCCACCGCCGTCGGTGCACTGGCAGGCTCGGCGCGGCCCGGGCCGACGCTGGCACGACCTGGCAGGTGCCCGCCGGGACGAGTTGTCGCTGCGAGCAGCACGGGACGAGAACGGCTGGTCGTTTCGAGCCGTCTTCACCAACCACGCCGGCCGGGCGGTGACCCGGCCGGCGCGACTCATCGTGCTGCCCCGCACGGGCACTGCCCCCGGCCCCTCGCCTGCGCCGGCGACTACGACGACGACGGCCGGCGGCCCGACTCCCGAGCAGCCGGCGCCGGGAGGGAGCGGCTCGACGACCACCGCTCCCCCGGCTACCTCGAGCAGCTCGAGCACCTCGACCACCGAGGGGACCTCGACGAGCGACCCCCTCACCACGACCTCCACGTCCACGTCGAGCACCGTGGCAACGTCGATCACGGTCGCCACCTCATCGACGAGCACGACGACGACGCTCGCCACCTCCACGACGAGCACGACGACCACGCTCGCGCCGAGCACGACGTCGACCACGCTCACGCCGAGCACGACGTCGACCACGCTCGCGCCGAGCACGACGTCGACCACGCTCGCGCCGAGCACGACGTCGACCACGCTCGCGCCGAGCACGACGTCGACCACGCTCGCGCCGAGCACGACGAGCACGACGACCACGCTCTCCCCGACGACGACCAGCCTGGCCGGCTCGCTCCCGACGGTGACCGAGCAGCCCGGCGACTTCAGCACGGTGAACGGCGGCGCTGCCCAGTTCTCGGCGGCGGCGTCGGGAAGCCCGGCGCCGGCGGTGCAGTGGCAGCTCTCCACCGACGCAGGCTCGTCCTGGGCCGTGATCGCCGGAGCCACGGCGGAGACGTACTCGTTCACTGCGAGCAGCTCGGAGGACGGCTATGAGTACCGAGCCGCCTTCAGCAATGCCGCCGGGGCGACGGACTCCCGGGCGGCGTTGCTGACCGTCGCCGCGGCGAGCTCCAACTGGGCCGGGCAGGACGACATCGGAACAACGGCCGGGGAGACCTTCGACACGGTGTCGGGCGCCTGGACCGTCCCGGCGGTGAGCTGCAGCGCGGCGGCGGCCGACTCTTCGGTGTGGGTCGGCATCGACGGTGGCAACGGCGGCGACACCGTCGAGCAGGACGGCACCGAGCAGGACTGCGAGAACGGCGTCGCGTCGTACGACGCCTGGTACGAGATGTACGGCGACACGAGCTTGAACGACGGTTACGAGGTCGAGCTGAATCCGGCTGCCTACCAGGTCGCTCCCGGCGACTCGATGACCGCCTCGGTGTCGGTGTCCGGCACGACGTGGACCCTCGCGATCGCCGACCACACCAAGGGTTGGTCGGTGAGCAAGCCGGTGGTCTCGCCTCCCGACGACCCGTCCCGGGCGACCGCGGAATGGATCGTGGAGCGGCCCGAGCAGAACGGGACCCTCACCTCCCTCGCCGACTTCGGCAACGCGGCGATCACCTCGGCGAGCGCGGTGGCGAGCGCGGGCTCCGGTCCGGCTTCCCTCTTCGGCGACCAGGTCATCGACATGGTGAGCAACTCGGGAGGCGCCTCGGTGCTCGCCGCGTCGAGCCCCTTCGACACGAGCGGCGAGGACTTCAGCGTGGCCTGGAGAGGGTCGAGCTGAGCGTGCGCAGGCGGGATTCCCGCCGCGCTGCGGCGGGTGTTATCTCGCGTGGTCCCGCGCGCCGTTGAGTGCATCGAGAGAGCGCCTGCGCAGCGCCGGGCTCGAGGCAGGAGCGCGGCAGCCGGCGCGAGGGTTCGGCGCGAGGAGGGGGGTGAGCTGCCACGATGGTCGTACACCCAGCACAGAGCGACACGATCGCGTCAGAACGTGACACACGTGGGTCGTCCGCGGGAATGGCGGGCACCGAACTCGTGTTGCAGATGAGCGACACGGGTAGTTCAAGGCGCGAACCATGGCCCTGCGGCCTCGCGCCGACACGTGAAGGAGACGAGGCAATCCCGACGACAACCTACCTAGAGGAGTCTACCGACCGATCCACGAACGGCCCCGACCTGATGCGGCTGTTCCTCGACGACGTCGGCCGCCATGCGCTGCTCAGCTCGGACGAGCAGATCGCGCTCGGCGCAGCGGGTCGAGCAGGGTGACGCGGAGGCTCGCTCGGAGATGATCGCCGCCAACCTTCGCCTCGTGGTGCACTGGGCGCGGCGCTACCAAGGACGCGGCGTCGACCTGGTGGACCTCGTGCAGGAGGGCACTTTCGGCCTGATGCGGGCGGTGGAGAAGTTCGACTGGCGGCGCGGCTTCAAGTTCTCGACGTACGCGACATGGTGGATCCGCCAGTCGCTGCAGCGTGCGGTGCAGTCCAAGGGACGCGCCATCCGCCTGCCCGAGGACGCGGTCGCCGCCGAGGCCGCCGCGGAGCGCGAGGGCGACGAGCTCACGGCCCGGCTGCCACGTGTGGTGGCCAGCCTCGACCAGCCGCTCGGCAGCGACGCCACGGCGACGCTGGGCGACGTGCTCAGCTCGGACGAGCCGCCGCTCGACGAGGACATCGCCGACGCGCTCTCCAAGGCGCGCCTCGACGACGCCATAGCCCGGCTGCCCGAGCTCGAGCAGGAGGTGGTGCGGTTGCGCTTCGGCCTGAGCGGCCAGCCGCCGGCTTCCCTCGAGACGACGGCCCGCACGCTCGGCATCGGCGTGCGCCGCGTTCGCAGCATCGAGGCCGCTGCGCTGCGCTTCCTCGCCGCGCAGCCCGAGGTCACCGCGCTGCATCCCGCCGCCTGACTCAACGCCCCACCCGATCCGAGTCTCTCCCGCCGGCCTAGCCCCGTTCTCGGGGTGCGGCCGGCGGGTTCGCGTCCGGTGGCAGTCCCGACCACACGGGGCCGCCGCGACAAGCGAGCGGCGATCGGCCGCCCGCCTGCGCCGGCGACGGGTCGTGCTCAGCGGTAGGAAGCGAGCGCCGTGGCGAGGTCGGCGGCGAGCGGGGAGACGAAGCGGCGCCGCTCCCGGCTGCGAGGATGGATCAGCTCCAGCTCCTCGGCGTGCAGGAAGGGGCGCTGCAGGCCGCTTGCCCGGCGGGCGCCGCCGTAGCGCCGGTCGCCGGCGACGGGGTGGCCGATCGCCGCGAGGTGGACACGGATCTGGTGCGTGCGGCCCGTCTCCAGCCGAACGCTCAGCTCGCTGGCGGGGATCGGCTCGACGTAGCGGGCCCGCACCTCGTACCACGTGCGCGCTTCCCGGCCGTCGCTGCGCACCGCCATGCGGGTCGGATCGTCGCGCGACCGGCCGATCGGCGCCTCGACGAGTCCGCTCGGCGCATCGAGGTGCCCGAGCACGAGCGCGTGGTAGCGGCGGCCCATGGTCCGCTCGGCTAGCTGGGAGACGAGGGAGTCGTAGGCCAGTGGGCTCGGGCGACGGCGAGCAGCCCCGAGGTGTCCTTGTCCAGACGATGGACGATGCCCGGGCGGGAGGGATCGCCGAGACCGGCGGTCCGCGCGAGGTCGGGGAAGACGGCGAGCAGCTGGGAGACGAGGGTGTCGTCGCGGTGGCCGGCTCCCGGGTGCACGACGACGCCGGCCGGCTTGTCGACGACGATGAGGTCGTCGTCCTCGTAGAGGACGTGCAGCTCTCCCGACGGACCGGGCCCCACGGGGGCAGGCGCGGGAGTCGCAACGGGAAGCGGATCGATCTCGAGCAGCTCCCCCGCCGACAGGCGGGCGCTGCCCTGACGCACCGGGCGGCCACCGACGCGCACACCGCCGGCGGCGACGAGGCGCGCCGCCTCGGCGCGAGCACGACGTCAGCAGCGCGACGACACGGTCGACCCGCTCACCGGCAAGGGCGCCGGGCACCGGCGTGGCGAGAGCGTCGCCAGGCACCGGCGTGGCGAGAGCGTCGCCGGGCACCGGCGTGGCGAGAGAATCCGAGCCGGCGGGAAGCCGCCCGGTCGAGCTCACGACCGTGCCGCCGCGGGAGCTCGCCCGACGTGCCACAGCGACACGGCGAGCAGGATGCCGCCACACACGATCGAGGCGTCGGCCACGTTGAACGTCGGCCAGACGCCCGTGTACACGAAGTCGACGACCTCGCCGTGCGGCCGCAGCAGGCGGTCGACGAGGTTGCCGAGCGCGCCCCCGATCACCATTCCGACCGCCACCGCGGCGGGACGGGTCGGCACGCTGCGGGCGAAGCGGGTAAGCAGCAGCACGAGGGCGAGGACGACGAGGACGATCGGCACGGTGAGGCCGCTCAGGAGGGAGAAGGCGACCCCGCGGTTGTACGCCAGCTCGAGGCGCACCGGGCCGAACAGCTCGACCGGCCCGGACGTCAGCCTGGCCACGGCGAGCGCCTTGGTGACCTGGTCGAGGGCAAGCACGAGCACGCTCGTCCCGGCGACGGCGGCCGCACGGGCACGACCACCGCCGAAGCGCCGCGGGCTCGCGGCGCCGCTCAACGGCGGGAAAGACCCCCACTCTTGCAGGCGATGCACAGCCGGGCGTAGGGCAGCGCCTCGAGGCGGGGCTTGACGATGAGCTGGCCGCAGCCCTCGCACACGCCGTAGCGACCCTGTTCCATCTTGGCCAACGCTGCGTCGATCTCCTGCACGGCGGCGAGCGCCTGCGCCGACAGCGCGAGGTCCCGCTCGCGGTCGACGGTCACCGTGCCGCCCTCGCCGGACTCCTCGTCGAACTGCACGTCGCCGGGCTCCATCTCCGCGACGAGCAGCTCAGCCTCTGCTCGCAGGCTGCTCGCCTGCTCGAGATAGGTCACGCGCTCGGCGAGCAACGCCCTGCGTTGCTCGGCGAGGAACTCCGGGTCGTCGGCGTAGCCGTTGGCGGCCGCCGCGGCCGGAGCAGCCGCCGGAGCAGGACGGGGCGCGAGCTGGGAGGCGACGCGCCCGGGTGCCGCGGCGGGCGCCGCACCCGGTGCCGGAGCCGCGCCGGAGGTCTCCGGAGATGCGTCCGCATCCGCCTCCCGCTCGTCGCGCCCGGAGACGACCACGGCGCGCTCGGCGCTCGCGGTCTCGACGTCCGCCGGCTCCTCGGCCCGCTCGGCGATCTCCGCGGACGCCGCCGCGCTCGGCGCCCTCGTCGGCAGGAGCCGCCGCACGCTCTGCGTGCTTGGCCGCCGTCCGCCGGTGCGTCCCGTCTGCGGGCGAGGAGGTGGCGGGCGGCGATGTCGGGGCGCCGGCGGCACGCGAGCCGCGAGCGGGAGCGGGTGCGGCGGCAGCCGCTGCGTGTGGCACGGGCGCGGCGATCTCCGCCGAGTCGTTGCCGGCAAGCTTGGTGTCGCGCCGGGCGTGGACCTCGGCCGCGTCCTGCGCGGCGGCAGGGCTGCGACGGTGGTGCGACCTGGTGGCCGCTGGCGCCTTGGTTGGCTCGTTGCTCACGAGTTGTTGCCTTTCCTTCGTGCCTGACCTGCCGGAGGTGCCGGCAGTGCCCGACGTGGCGACCTTGCTCGACGCTGCGGCGCTCGACGCGCCGGCCTTGCCCCCCGTTGGTGCCTTGCTCGACGCTGCGGTGCTCGACGTGCCGGCCTTGGCCCCGGTTGGTGCCTTGCTCGACGCTGCGGTGCTCGACGCGCCGGCCTTGGCCCCGGCGGCGGTGCCGTGCGACCCGGGCGCTGCGCCCCCCGTTCCCGGCTGAGCAGATCCTGCCACCTTGCCCGCCGGCGCAGCCTTGACCGCGGCGACCGAACCGGAGCCGGCGTCCCTGGCGGGCCGGGCGTCCTTGCTCGACGCGGTCACCTTGGCTGTTGCAGCAACCTTGGCGGGGGCGGCGGTCTCCGCGGCCGGCCGGCGGCCGGTTCGCTCCTGCGTCTCGGTCGCGTGGGGGGTGGCCTCCTTGCCAGGGTTCACGACGGTGCTCCTCGTCCGGCCTGTGTTCGTCCGGCCTGTGTCGCTCCGTGCGGCTGTGCTCGTCGCGCTCACGCTCACCCCGCCGGGGCGGGTACGCGTTCCTCCGCGCTGCGGCGGGGCCACCGTGGCAGCCTTGGCGCCACCGTCGCTCGCTCCCGCCCGGGCCCGCCGGGCACCTTCAGCAGCAGCCATCGACGGCCTCCTACGCCGGGCGGGTCTTCTCAGCGGGTCCGCGACCATATCGGAGATTGGTCCTCCGCAGGTTCACGCCCGACAACCAACGCTGCCCGGCGAACATTCCCGCCGGGCAGGTCGGGCTCGCTCCCCCGCGGCCGCCGCGAACCTCGGGCGACCGGCGCACGGCGGGCCGGGCGTCATCGCCGATCGCGCCGTCCCCCGTCCGGGCGCCGCCCCGCCTGCTCGACGGCGACGTCGAGCCGCCGGGCCGCCTCGTCGACCACGACGTCGCGCACCCGGAAGCGCTTGGAACGGCTCCGCTCGCCACCGACGAGCTCCACCTGGGCCGGCTTCACCTCGAGCAGCTCGGCGACGAGCTCGGCGGCGGCGGCGTTGGCGCGCCCGCCCACCGGTGGGGCGGCGACGCGCACGTGCAGCGCGTCGCCGTACCGGCCGACGACGCTCGCCCGCCCGGCAGCGGGCTGGACATGGACGCGCAGCACGATCGTCGCCGTGCCGGCGGGCTGCGCCCCGGCGCGTGCCTGGCCCGAATGCGCCTCGGCCGCCTCCACCTCGAACAGCGGCTCTGCCACGCCGCCCTACTGTAGGGCCATGTCGGAGCCGAGCAGCCGCCAGTACCCCGAGGTCTCGGCCCAGCCCGACTACGTGGCGCTCGAGCAGGCGGTGCTCGCGCTGTGGGACGAGGACCGCACCTTCGAGGCGTCCGTGGCACGGCGCGCCGGCGCCCCCGACTTCGTCTTCTACGACGGGCCGCCCTTCGCCAACGGGCTGCCCCACTACGGGCACCTGTTGACCGGCTTCGTGAAGGACGCCATCCCGCGCTACCAGACGATGCGCGGCAAGCGCGTCGAGCGGCGCTTCGGCTGGGACTGCCACGGCCTGCCCGCCGAGATGGAAGCCGAGCGGGCCCTCGGCGTCTCCGGACGCGGCCCGATCACCGAGTTCGGCATCGACCGGTTCAACGACTACTGCCGAAGCGCCGTGATGCGCTACACGACCGAGTGGCGGCGCTACGTCACCCGCCAGGGTCGCTGGGTCGACTTCGACAACGACTACAAGACCATGGACCTCTCCTACATGGAGAGCGTGCTGTGGGCCTTCAAGCAGCTCTACGAGCGCGGCCTGGTCTACGAGGACTATCGCGTGCTGCCCTACTGCTGGGAGTGCGAGACGCCGTTGTCCAACGCCGAGACGCGCCTCGACGACGCGTACCGCGACCGCGCCGACCCCGCCGTGACCGTGCTGTTCGATCTGCTTGCTCTGGCGGAGGAGACCGAGGACGAGCCGAGCGACGACCACGACGCCGGCCCGCTGCTGCGCGGCCCGCTGCGCCTGCTCGCCTGGACGACGACGCCCTGGACACTGCCCTCCAACCTCGCCCTGGCGGTCGGCCCGCACCTCGAGTACGCCGTGCTCGAGCGCGACGGCGAGCGCCTCGTGCTCGGCGTCGACCGGCTCGAGGCGTATGCCGCCGAGCTCGAGGGTGCGCGCCTGCTCGGGACGGTGCGCGGGGCCGAGCTCGTCGGCCGCCGCTACCGGCCCCTCTTCCCCTTTTTCGAGGCCACGCCGAACGCCTTTCGCGTGCTCGCCGCCGACTTCGTCGAAACCGGGGAGGGCACCGGCGTCGTGCACATGGCGCCGGGCTTCGGGGAGGACGACCAACGGGTCTGCACCGCTGCCGGCATCGAGGTGATCGTGCCCGTCGACGAGCGGGGTCGGTTCGACGGGCGTGTCGGCGACTTCTCGGGGATGGGCGTGTTCGAGTCCAATCCGCACCTCACCGAGGCGCTGCGGCGCGCCGGAGCGCTCGTGCGCGTCGAGGAGTACCTGCACAGCTACCCGCACTGCTGGCGCACCGACACGCCGCTCATCTACCGGGCGATGACCTCGTTCTTCGTCGACGTGACGGCCGTCAAGCGCCGCATGGTCGAGCTCAACCGGGAACGCGTCCGCTTCGTCCCCGAGCACGTTCGCGACGGCGCGTTCGGCAAGTGGCTCGAGGGTGCACGCGACTGGTCGATCTCCCGCAACCGCTTCTGGGGCACGCCGATCCCGGTGTGGCGCAGCGACGACCCGGCCTTCCCGCGCACCGACGTCTACGGCAGCCTCGACGAGCTCGAGGCCGACTTCGGCGTCCGACCCTCGGACCTGCACCGCCCGGGGATCGACGAGCTGACCCGTCCCAACCCCGACGACCCGTCGGGCAACTCGACCATGCGGCGCGTCACCGACGTGCTCGACTGCTGGTTCGACTCGGGGTCGATGAGCTACGCGCAGGCGCACTACCCCTTCGAGCACGCCGAGTGGTTCGAGGCCAACTTCCCCGCCGACTTCATCTGTGAGTACGTCGGCCAGACGCGGGCGTGGTTCTACACCTTGCACGTCCTTGCCACAGCCCTCTTCGACCGACCGGCGTTCTCCACCTGCGTCGCGCACGGGATCGTGCTCGGCGACGACGGCCGCAAGCTGTCCAAGCGCCTGAAGAACTTCCCTGACCCCGAGCGGGTCTTCTCCGAGCTCGGCGCCGACGCCCTGCGCTGGTACTTCTTCGCCTCGCCGGTGTTGCGCGGCCTCGACGTGGTCGTCGAGGCCGAGGCGATGAAGGCGCCGGTGCGCGAGGTGATGATCCCCATCTGGAGCACGTGGTACTTCCTCTCCCTCTACGGGCGCACCGACGGCGTCGCCGGACGGGTGCGCACCGACCAGCGAGGCCTGCTCGACCGCTGGCTGCTCGCCCGCACGCGCACGCTCGTCGAGCAGGTGACCGAGGCGCTCGACGGCTACGACCTCCCCGGCGCGGCGGCCGCGGTCGCGGCCTACCTCGAGGCGCTCACCAACTGGTACGTGCGGCGCAGCCGCGAGCGCTTCTGGCGCCCCGCCCGGAAGGATGCCGAGGGCGCCGGCGACAAGCAGGACGCGTACGACACGTTGCACACCGCCCTCGAGGTGCTGACCCGCGTCTGCGCCCCGCTGCTGCCCTTCCTCGCCGAGACCGTATGGCGCGGGCTCACCGGTGGGCGCAGCGTGCACCTCGAGGACTGGCCGGAGCCCGCCGCGATGGGCCTTCCTGCCGACCCCGAGCTGGTCACGACGATGGAGCTCGTGCGCGAGGTCGCCTCCGCGGCGCACTCGATCCGCAAGGCCAACGGGCTGCGCGCCCGCCTGCCGCTGCGGCGGCTCACCGTCGCCGCGCCCGGGGCGTCGCGCCTCGAGCCCTTCGCCGCGATGCTCGCCGAGGAGCTCAACGTGAAACAGGTGCGCACGCTCGAGGACCTCGGTGCCCTCGCCGACACCCGGCTCAGCGTGCGCCCGGGCTCGCTCGGCCCGCGGCTCGGCGAGGCCACCCAGCAGGTGATCGCAGCGGCCCGGCGCGGCGAGTTCTCCTCCGGCCCCGACGGTGTCACCGTGGCCGGTGAGCGCCTCCTCGAAGGGGAGTACGAGCTGCGCCGCGTCGCGCTCGACGAGCACTCGACGCGCGTGCTGCCGGACGGCGCCGCGGCGGTCGCCCTCGAGCTCGACGTCGACGAGAGCCTCGAGGGCGAGGGGCTCGCCCGCGACCTCGTCCGGGAGGTGCAGAGCGCCCGGCGCAAGGCCGGCTTGCACGTCGCCGACCGCATCGAGCTCGTCCTCGTGATGAGCCCCAAGCTCGCCGCCCGTCTCGGCGCCTGGAAGGAGGGGCCAGGCGGCGGGGACGGCGCCGGGAGCGGGGAACGATCGTCCGCAGGCAGCCGCGCCGGCGCGCCGGACCGTGACGCACGCGCGCGCTGGATCCAGGAGGTCGCAGCCCAGACCCTCGCGGTCAGCGTCGAGGTGCGCACCGACCAGGCGCCGGGCGAGCTGCAGGGGCTGAGCGCCGCGGGCTTCTTCGCCGCCCCCACCGAGAAGCCGGTCGGCGACGAGGAGGTCGTGATCGCTCTGCGCCGGGCCTCAGCCGATCAGGCCGACCAACCGCCGTCGGGTTCCAGCCGGTAGGCCTGGGTAGGCGGCGGCTCGCCGAGCGGCTCGAGCCCTCCGCCGGCGCGTGCCCAGCGCGTCCACGGCGCGTCCTCGTCACCCTCGAAGCGTCCGCCGCCACGCGCCGCCGGGCGGGCGGTGCCGGCGGGAGGCGGACCGGCGGGAGGCGGGCCGGCGGGGTCCTCCCACAGCGAGCCGCCGTTCCTCGCCAACCCGGCGTCCTCGAGCAACTCGGCCTCGATGTCGCGCTCGTGCTGCGCGGTGGCGCCGTCGCCGTTGCGCGCCCGGCGGGACGGCCCGCTCGGGCCGGGCGCCTGCGCGCCACGGACCGGCGCCCGCCCGGCATCGGACGCCTGGCGGGCATCACGCGCTGCGCTCGGCCCGGCCGGCTCCTGCCCGGAGGGCTGAGGAGGGGGCGCGCCCCCGCGGCGCGCCCCGGCGCGTCGGCACGCTCGGCGGCCTCGCCGGCGCCCGGATCGGCGAAGGCCGGTCCCGGCCGCGGCGGCACCGCGCCCACGGCGGGGGGAGGCGGTGTGGGCGACGTGTCCGGGGACGAGGCCGGGGCGGTCTGGCGCTCCGCTGGCTCGGCGAGGCGGAGCTGCCCGTCGTGCCCGGCGTCGGGTCGCCCGCCGTCGGTGACGTCCTCGCGCGGCTCGTGCGATCGAGCCGGGCCACGGGCCTCACCCGGGGAGGCCACGGGTACCTCACCCGTCGCCAGGTCACCACGGGCGGCGAGGGCCGACGCGACGTCCTCGGAGACGCCCATCGACTCGCTCACGAAGCGCAACGCCTCGGTCAGCGACTGCGAGATCCGCGCCCGCTCGCTCTCGAGCAGCGCGCCGAGGATGCGGATCTCGCGTGTCAGCCGATCGTGCTGGTCGTTGAGCTGTGCGGCGCGCTGGCGCACGTCGCGGTCGGCTTCGTCGCGCAGTCGGGTCGCCTGCTCCTCGGCGTCGGTGAGGAGCGCCTCGGAGCGGGCACGAGCCTCCCCGAGCAGCTGCTCGGCTTCCGCGCGCGCCTCGCGCATCGCCAGGTCGGCGGTGCGCTGGGCAAGCACGAGCGTGCGCCGGATGCCGTCGTCGTCGAGTGCCGGCGTCTCCTGCAGCTGGCGCTCGGCGCGCTCGGCGCGCTGGCGCAGCGCGAGGTTCTCGCCGAGCAGCTCGTCGACCGCGACGGCCACCTGCTCGAGGAACTCGTCGACCTCGTCTGTGTCGTAGCCCCTCAGCCGGTCGCGGAACTCGACCTCACGGAGGACTTTTCCCGAGATCTCCATGGCCGGATCGTACTCCTGCACCTGGCCGGTTCCGTGGATGCTCCGCCACCCGGACGCGGGTCAGAGCAGCAGGTGCGAGCCGCCGAACACGCCGATCAGGATCTCGATGGCGACGATGAGGATGATCGGCGAGAGGTCGAGCATGACCGAGCCGAGGCGCAGCGGCGGGATCATCCGGCGCAACGGCCGCAACAGCGGGTCGGTGATCACGCCGAGCCAGCCGACCGCCTTGGCAAGGCGCGACCAAGGATCGACCGGGATCCAGGTGAGCAGGATGCGGACGAAGAGGATGATCAGGTAGACCTGCAGCAGGTCGACGATGATGCGGGTGATCACGGCTCGAACAGACCGCGTTCGTGCAGCCGCTCGCGCTCTTCGGCCGAGACCTCGACGTTCGAGGGCGTCAGCAGGAACACGTGATCGGCCACCTTCTCCATCGCTCCGCCGAGCGCGTAGGTCACGCCCGAGCAGAAGTCGATCATCCGCCGGGCGAGGTCGCGCTCGCTCATCTGCAGGTTGACGATAACGGGATTGTTGGCCTTCACGAGGTCACCGATCTCCTGCGCGTCGGCGAAGCGCTCGGGGGAGACCACCTGGGGCTTGGCGCTCGACGCCCGCGCCGGGGTGATCGGGCGGACGACTGCCGCCGGCCGCGGTGTCAGAGCCTCGCGGGGCTCCTCGCGCAGCACGGGGCGCAGCACTGCGCCGCCGCCCTGGGCGTCGCTCTCCTCGCCGTCGTGCTCGGGGTACACCGTGTGCGCGCGGCTCGTGCCCCGGTAGGCGCGCTCGTCGGGCGCGTACTCGTCGTCGTAGAGCTCGTCGTCCTCGACGTCCTTCAGCCCGAGATATGCGAGCGCCTTGTTCATGAACGAAGCCATGGCAGTTCCTCCTGCGAGACCGCCGCGACGGGCCGTGCAACGGTCCGGGTCATTGTGGCACCTGAGCTGGAGCCGCGCGAGGACCGAACAGGCCGCGCCCGATGCGCAGCATCGTCGAGCCGGCGAGCAGCGCCTCCTCGAAGTCGTCGCTCATGCCCATCGACGCCTCGCTGAGCCCGAGCTCCTCGACGAGGGTGGCGACACGGCCGAACACCTCGCGCGCGCCGGCGCCGCCACCGGGCGGGGCCACGGTCATCAGCCCGGCGACGTCGAGATCGAGGCGGCGCAACCCGGCCACCAGCTCCCCCGCCTGCGGCCCGGGAACGCCGGCTCGACCCGGCAGCCCGGCGAGGTCGACCTCCACGAGCACGCGAGCGCCCGGCGAGCGGCGGGCGATCGCCTGCCCCTCCTCGAGCCGATCGACGGCCTGCCAGCAGGCGACGACGGGGGCGAGACGGCTCACCTTGTTGCGCTGCACGGCGCCGAGGAAGTGCCAGCGCGCGCTGACCCCGGCCGCCTCGAGCTCGGCCGCCTTGGCGAGCAGCTCGGGCGCGTAGTTCTCGCCGAGGTCGCCGAGGCCGGCCTGCACGGCGGCGCGGGCCGCCGCGGCGCCGAACCCCTTCGTCACGGCGACGATGCGGACGCCGCCCGGCTCGCGTCCGGTGGCGGCGATCCGCCGGCGCAGCTCGGCGAGCCGCGCCGCGACCTCGCCGAAATGGCCGCCCGAGCCCGGTGCGGCGAGGGTCACGGCGAGGCCCGGAAGACGGCGAGCGCCTGACGGGCGACGTCACCACCACGGTGGGAGAACCAGCGCGGCGAGCAGGCCGTGCAGCCGCCGATGCTCGGCTGCACGGCGACGCCGGCACGCTCGAGGGCACGCCGCAAGGACGCGGGCAGGTCGAGCGCCGGCGCGCCCGAGCGGGTCGTCGCGCCCACGGCGTCGGGGCAGGTCCGCAGGACGGCCTCGAGGTCGGCACGGCCGAACGCGTAGCAGCACGGGTGGATGCACGGGCCGAGTCGGGCGACGATCTCGCCGGCGCCGGCACGGCGCATCGCGCCCACCGCGGCGCCGACCACGCCGGCGACCAGGCCGCGCCAGCCGGCGTGCGCCGCTCCGATCACCCCGTCGGGGCTGGCCAGCGCGATCAGCCCGCAGTCGGCCCCGAGCACGGCCAGGCACAGCGAGGGGTCGGTCGTCACGAGGGCGTCGCCCACCCGGCCCGCCCCGCCCGGCGCAACGCCGGCTCCGTCAACGACGATCACCTCGCCGCCGTGCAGCTGCCGCGCCAGCACCCAGCGGCGGTCGACCAGGCGGCGCTGCAGCCGCTCCAGCCCTGGCGCCGTGCCCGGCCCGGCCGGGTCGTCGTCTGCCGGGGCGACCGCGTCGTCGCCCCGAGGCGGGCGGAGGTCGCCGTCGGACCGGTCGCTCACGAGCGCGGCGGCGTCGGTCCCCCACAAGGGGACGGCCACCGCACGAGCGGGGGGTGGCGGCACGGCGGGGACGCCGCCGGTGCGCGACTGCGAGAGCGGCAGCGGCGCTACCTGAGGAAGGACGGGACGTCGAAGTCGTCGTCGCCGAGGTCGATGTCGTCCTCGCCGACGGCGAAGACGTCGACGTGGCCGCCGGCGTCCTCGCCCGGGCCGGCCTGCGGCGCCGCCTGCGGATGGCTCGAGGGCGCGGTGGCCGACGCGCCCGACTGGGTCGCGGCGCGCTGGCCGCGCGCCTCGCCGCGCAGGTCATCGAGCCGGTCGAAGCCGGCGGCGATCACCGTCACGCGCACCGAGTCACCGAGCTCGTCGTCGATCACGCTGCCGAAGATGATGTTCGCCTCCGGGTGGGCCACGGCGTGGACGATCTCGGCTGCTTCGTTCACCTCGAGCAGGCCGAGGTTGCGACCGCCGGCGATGTTCAACAGGATGCCGCGGGCGCCCTCGATCGAGGCTTCGAGCAGCGGGCTCGTGATCGCGTGGCGCGCCGCGTTGGCGGCGCGCCCTTCACCCGACGCCGAGCCGATGCCCATGATCGCCGTCCCGGCCGACTGCATGATCATCTTCACGTCGGCGAAGTCGGTGTTGATCAGGCCCGGGACGTTGATCAGGTCCGTGATCCCCTGCACGCCCTGCAGCAGCACCTCGTCGGCCATCTTGAAGGCGTCGAGCATCGACGTCTTGGCGTCGGCGAGGGTGAGCAGGCGCTCGTTGGGGATGATGATCAGCGTGTCGACCTTCTCCTTCAGGCGCTGGATCCCGAGCTCGGCCTGCAGCGAGCGGCGGCGGCCCTCGAAATCGAACGGGCGCGTGACCACACCGATCGTGAGCGCGCCGAGCGAGCGTGCGACCTCGGCAATCACCGGGGCGGCCCCCGTGCCCGTGCCCCCGCCCTTCCCGGCGGTGATGAACACCATGTCGGCGCCCTTCAGCACCTCCTCGATCTCCTCGAGGTGCTCCTCGGCCGCGGCGCGCCCGACCTCCGGGTCGCTGCCGGCGCCGAGCCCGCGCGTGATCGACCGGCCGATGTCGAGCTTGATGTCGGCCTCGCTCATCAGCAACGCCTGCGCGTCGGTGTTGACGGCGATGAACTCCACGCCGCGCAAGCCGGCGTCGATCATCCGGTTCACGGCGTTCACGCCGGCACCGCCGACACCGACGACCTTGATCACGGCAATGAAGCTCTGAGATGAGCCCGTCATTGGTGCCTCCGCCTCCCTGCACGGCCGATTCTCAGCGGTCCCCGGCCGCCGGCGCCGCCGAGCCGGGGGCCGCCGAGCCGGGAACCACACGGTTCCCTGCACGGTCGCGGCCCGTCTGCAGGGACCCCGGCGCCGGCCCGGCGGCTCGGCGTCCCCTGCCAAGCGGCCCGGGCCGGCATGTCCCCGGAAGCGCCTCGTTCGAGCGCGGCATCGACCTTGGACCGGAGACGATAGGCCCGGGCGGTCACGGGGTCAAGACCGGAGCGTCGGGAACTCGCAGGTCGATCGTCACGATCCCGTGCAACGGGACCTTGGCGAGCAAGGTGGACAGCGCGACCGCCTGCTCGTCGAGCTGAAGAGCTGGGCCGAGCTGAACGAGCGGCCCGGCGGAAAGACGCAGCGCCACATCGCCACCGGCCTGCGCCTCGACGGAACGCACGGAGCCGGCGAGGCCGGGGGGAAGCCCGGCGGCCACCTCGAGCAGCGGGCGATCGGCGGCGGGCAGCTGCGAGCCGGGCCGGCCGGCACCGAGGGCTGGCGCGACGGGCGCGCCGAGGACCTCGAGAACGCCCGGCGGCTGAGCCGGGGCAGTCGCGAGAACCCGGCCCGTGGCGTCGGCGAGGGCGTACCTGCCCGGCGCCAGGGGCAACGCGGCGACAGGGCGACGCTCCACGATCGACACAGTTACCCCGTCGGGCCAGTCGCGGCGCACCCTCGCGGTTCTGACCCACGGCAGGCGCTCGAGCGCGGCCGCGTCGGCGCCGGTCTCGACGTCGATGAGCGGCGGGCGCGCCGCCAGGCCGGTGACAGCCAGCACCTCGCCGAGCGGCGTGTGCCGCGCGCCGAGCACCTGCACGCGGCGCGGCGGAGAGCAACGGCGAGTGCAGCGCGGCGAGGACGGCGGCGGCGACGCCCCCGGCGGCGAGCACGGCGAGCGCCCGGCGCAGCCGGCGCCGTCCCGACGCCCGGGCGACCGCGACGCGGCGCGCCGCGAGCCGCGGGTGGCGGTCCGGCACCGTCGGCACCGCCGGCGGACCTGCGGTGCGCGACGCCCCGGCGACCCGGCGGCTCACGGCGCGCTCCGCGGTCCGAAGCCGACAAAGCGCAGCTCGGTGCTCAGCTCGACGCCGAGCCGGGCGGCGACGAGCCGCTGCACCTCGCCGATGAGGCGGTACACGTCGTCGGCCGCGCCACCGAGGTCGGCGAGGACGAAGTTGGCGTGCTTGTCCGAGACCATGGCGCTGCCCACCCGCAGGCCTTTCAGCCCGGCGGCCTCGATCAGCCGTCCCGCGGAGTCGCCGGGGGGGTTGGTGAACACCGAGCCGGCGTTGCGGCCGCCGGGCTGGTGCTCGCGCCGCCAGCGGACGATCCCGGCGATCTCGCCGGCCGAGGCCTCCGTGTCGCCGGGGGCGAGGGCGAAGACGGCGTCGAGCACGAGGTCGCCGGCGCGCACGGCCGAGCGCCGGTAGCCGAGCTCGAGCTGCGACGCCGACCGCTCGAGCACCCGACCCGTGGCGAGCTCGAGCAGGCGGGCGGCGACGAGGCGGTCAGCGGTCTGCGAGCCATGCCCCCCGGCGTTCATCGCCACCGCGCCGCCGACCGATCCCGGGATGCCCACGGCCCACTCCATCCCGGCCAGCCCTGCCGCCGCGCTCTGGCGGGCGAGCACCGGGTACTGGGCAGCGGCTCCGGCGCGCGACACGGCAGGTTTCGTGGTCGACGACGATCGCCGCGTAGGGCTCGCCGAGGGCCACGCACAGCCCGCCGAAGCCGGCGTCGGCCACGAGCAGGTTCGAGCCCCGCCCGAGCAGCACCACCTCGACGCCGCTCTCGCTCACCGCGGCGACCACCCGTTCGAGGTCGTCGTCGGCCTCGACCTCGACGAAGAGCGCGGCCTCGCCCCCGACCCGGTAGGTGGTGCGCGGCCCGATCGGCTCGCTGCGGCGGGCGATCGGCCCGAGCAAGCAGGCGGCCTCGGCGAGGGCGCTCACCACGACGGGTCCGCCAGCAGCTCGTCGGGCAGGCTCGTCAGGTCGCCCGCTCCGAGGGTCAGGCAGCAGTCCCCGGGCTCGAGGTGCCCGTGCAGGTAGCCGACGAGCTCGGCGCGGCGCTCGAGGTAGTCGACACGCAGCTCGGGGTGTGCCGCGGCCACGGCGTCGGCCACGAGCCGGCCCGAGACGCCCGGGCGCGGGGCCTCGCCGGCGCCGTAGATCTCCGTGACGACGACGAGGTCGGCGCCGTCGAAGGCGTCGGCGAAGTCCTGCCACAAGGCCTCGATCCGCGAGTAGCGGTGCGGCTGGAAGACGCAGACGACCCGCCGCCAGCCGCCGCGGCGGGCCGCAGCGAGAACGGCGGCGACCTCGCCCGGCAGGTGCGCGTAGTCGTCGACGAAGGTGACGCCGCCGCGCCTCGCCGCGGAACTCGAACCGGCGCGCCACGCCGGCGAAGCGGGCCAGCGCGGCGCGCGACCTGCTCGGCGCTGGCGCCGATGGCGGTCGCCGCGGCGAAGGCCGCCGTGGCGTTGCGGGCGTTGTACGCCCCCGGCACCGGCAGGGTGAGCTCGCCGAGGGACTCGCCGTCGCGCTCGAGCTCGAAGCGGATGTCACTTCGCCCGCCCGAGAAGCGGGTGATGCGCAACGTCGCGCCCTCTGAGAAGCCGTAGGTCGTCGCGCCCGGCGGCGCGAGCGACGCGGCGACCTCGTCGTCGGCGCACACGACGGCCCCACGCGCGCCGGCGAGGAAGCGGGCGAAGGAGGACCTCAGCTCCTCGAAGGACCCGTAGTGCTCGAGGTGGTCCGGCTCGACGCTCGTCACGACGGCGAGCTCCGGGTCGAGCACGAGGAAGGTCCCGTCGCTCTCGTCCGCCTCGGCGACGAGCCACTCCCCCCCTCCCCACACGGCGTTGCTGCCGATCTCGTTGACGTCCCCGCCGATGATGAAGGAGGGGTCCGCTCCCGCGCCGACGAGGGCCAGCGCCAACATGGAGCTCGTCGTGGTCTTGCCGTGGGTGCCGGCGACAGCGACGAGCCGGCGGTGCGCGGCGATCGCCGCCAGCGCCCCGGCCCGCGCGACGACGGGGATGTCACGCCGGCGCGCCTCGAGCACCTCGGGGTTGGCGGCGTCGACGGCGCTCGAGATGGTGAGCGCCTCGGCGCCGGCGACGTTGGCCGGGTCGTGCCCGATGGCGACCTCGACGCCGAGAGCCCGCAGGCGCGCCAGCGCGGCGCTCTCCTTCAGGTCGCTCCCGCTCACCTCGTGGCCCATCGCGACGAGGACGGTGGCGACGGCGCTCATCCCGGCGCCGCCGACGCCGACGACGTGGATCCGGCGCGGCCGGCCGAGGTCGAGCTCGAGGGTGCTCACCGGCTCACCCGCCTCCCGCCCGTCGGCAGCGGCCGCCGCGTCGGCGCGCACGACGAGCTCGGCGACCCGTGCCGCGGCGTCCGGGCGACCGAGCGCCGCCGCGGCGCGCCGCATCGACGCGAGCCGGGTCGGGTCGGCGAGCAGCTCGTCGACCACCGCGGCGAGGAGCTGCGGCGTGCAGGCGGCGTCGTCGAGCAGCACCGCAGCACCCTGCGCGGCGAGCACCTCGGCGTTGCGCCGCTGGTGGTCGGCGGGCGCACCGGGCAGCGGCACGAGGACGCTCGCCACCCCGAGTGCGCACACCTCGGCGACGGCCGACGCACCGGCGCGGGAGACGAACACGTCACAGGCGACGAGCAGCTCGGGCATGTGCTCCTCGAAGGCCACGGCGCGGTAGCCCTCGCACGGCCCGGCCGCCGCCGGCGCCGAGGCGGCGACGCGCTCGTGGTCGCGCCGTCCGGTGACGTGGTAGACGACCGTGGCCGGGACGACAACGGAACGGGCGCGGCGCGCCGCCGCCAGCTCTGCTGGGAGCCCGAGGGTGGCGTCGTTCAGCCGGCGGGCGCCGAGCGACCCGCCGGCGACCGCGACGACGGCGGCGTCCTCGGGCAGCCCGAGCATGGCCCGTGCGCCGGCGCGACCGGCACCGGCCCGTGCCGCCAGCACCTCGGGGCGCAACGGCACGCCGGTGACCACCGCCCGGCGCATCGCCGTTCCCGGCAGCGCCACGGCGCAGACCTTGGCGACGCGCGCCGCCAGCCGGTTGGCCGCCCCCGGAACGGCATCGACGTTGACGACCACGATCGGCACCCCGAGCACGAACGCGGCGAGGCTCGCCGGCGCGCCGGCGAAGCCGCCGACCATGACCAGCGCGGCCGGACGCCACGACGCGAGCAGGAGGAGAGCCTCGAGTGCGGCCACGGCGAGCCCCGCCAGCGCGACGAGGTTGGCAACGCTCGGCCGGCGGGCAATCCCGCGGCCCGGGAGCAGGGCGACGCGGAACCCGGCGGCGGGAACGAGGTGGGCCTCCATGCCCCGGCGGGCACCGACGAAGCGCACCCGCGCCGGATCGAGGCCGGCGGCGACGAGCGCCCGGGCGACGGCGACCGCCGGCAGGACGTGGCCGGCGGTGCCCCCGCCGGTGATCACGACGTCGACGCCGCGCGCCGGGCGCAGCCGTGCGGTCATCGCCGCGCCCCCCGCCCGGGGCGCTCAGGCGCGCCCGCCGTGGGGCGGCCTGGTCCCCTCGCCCCACCTGCGCCCGGCGCCGGAGGCCGCGCCCCGCGCCGCGCCGGCGACCGGCGTGCCGGCGGACGGGCGGCGCGACCCGGCCGCGCCGGCGCGGCGAGACGCTCGCTCGCGTCGCCGGTGCGCGCTGCGGGCTGAGCCTCGGCCGCCGCGGCGCCCTCGCGCCCGATCCGGCACAGCAAGCCGCAACCGACGAGGGTCACGACCAGCGACGAGCCGCCGAAGGAGACGAAGGGCAGCGGCACGCCGGTCTCGGGCATCACGCCGATGACGCCGCCGATGTTGATCATCGCCTGCCCGACGACCCAGGCGGTGATGCCGACGGCGAGCATCATCGAGAACCGGTCCGCCGAGCGGGCGGCGATGCGCAGCCCGAGGAAGGCGAACAGCGCGAAGGCGACGACGATCGCCACGGTCCCGGCGATGCCGAGGTCGTTGCCGACGACGGGGAAGATGAAGTCGGTCTGCGCGTTCGGCAGCAGCCCCCAGGTCGCTGCCGAGCCCCCCACGCCGGCCCCGAGCAACCGTCCCGAGCCGAGGGCGAGCAGGCTCTGCACGAGCTGGTAGCCGCTCGTCGAGGCGTGGCCGAACGGGTCGAGGAAGGCGAGCAGGCGGGCGCGCCGGTAGGGCGCGGCGATCGCCCCGGCGACGGCCAGCCCCGCGGCCACAACGAGCGCGGCGCCGAGCACGCGCCGGTCGACGCCGGCCGCCCAGCACATCGCCAGCGCCGTGCACACCAGGATCAGCGCCGTGCCGAGATCGGGCTGGCGCAGGATGAGCACCGTCGCCACGCAGAGGACGATCGCCAGTGGCCGCAGCACCGACCGCAGCTGGTCGGCAGCCGCGGCGCGCCGTGCCATCAGGTCGGCGGCGAAGACGACGAAGGCGAGCTTGGCGAGCTCGGAAGGTTGCACGTCGAGTGGCCCGGCACCGATCCAGCGGCTCGACCCGCCCGCGCTCGTCCCGACCCCGTGCACCAGCACGGCGAGGAGCATCGCCATGGCCACGAGCAGCAGCGGCACCGCCCGGCGCTGCCACGACGCCGTGCGCGTCCGGCTGGCCACGAAGGCAGCCACCGTCCCGATGGCGAGCCACATCACCTGGCGCTCGAAGAGCGACCACGCGGAGCCGTAGTCGGCGATGGAGACCACCGGCGAGACTGCCAGCACCATCGCCACGCCGAAGGCGCACAGCAGCGCGACGACATCGCGCAGGCGAGCCGCGTCGCGCCGGCATGCCGCGGCGCGTTGCGCCGCCGCGCTCTGGCCGGGCGCCACCACCGACGGCAACGGGATCGTGGTGGTGGTCACCGCCGCACTCCGAGGTAATCGGCATAGAAGATGCCGAGACCGAGACCCGTGCACAGGCCCGAGATGATCCAGAAGCGCACGATCACCGTCGTCTCGGGCCAGCCCGACAGCTCGAAATGGTGGTGGAGCGGGGCCATGCGAAAGACGCGTGTGTGAAAGCCGCGGAAGGCGATCACCTGGATCACCACCGAGAGCGTGACGAGCAGGAACAGGCCGCCGAGGATGGGCAGCAGCAGCGTGACGTTGAGCTCGAGCGACAGGCATGCCAGCCCGGTCCCGACGGCGAGCGAGCCGGTGTCCCCCATGAAGATGCGCGCCGGCGCGGCGTTCCACCACAGGAAGCCGACGCAGGCTCCGCCCATCGACACCGCGACGAGGGCGAGGTCGATGGCGTGGGCCTGGGGAATGCGGTACAGCGCCTCCTGGCGATAGCACCAGTAGCCGATCAAGGTGAACCCCGTGAAGGCAAGCGCCGACGAGCCGGCGGCCAGCCCGTCGAGACCGTCGGTGAGGTTCACCGCGTTCGACTCCGCGACGATGATGAACGTCGCCCAGAGCACCCAGGGGAGCGTGCTCAGGCTCACGCCGGGCAGGTCGTAACGGGTGAAGGTGATCAGCGTGGGGCCGTGCGCCCAGTACTCCACGCCGAGGGCGAAGGCAACGCCGACCGCCACCTGCAACCCGAACTTGGCACCTTTGCGCAGCCCGAGGCTGCGGCGCCGGCTGACCTTGATCCAGTCGTCGGCGAGACCGATCGCACCGGCGAGGGCGACGGCGCCGACCGCCAGCCATCCGCCGCGGGTGAACCTGGTGTGCGTGCCGATGTGGGACAGCACGTAGCCGGCCAGCACCGAAGCGATCATCGTGATCCCGCCCATGGTCGGCGTTCCCGCCTTGACGAGGTGGCGCGCCGGCCCGTCCTCGCGGATGTGCTGGCCGATGTGACGGTTGGTGAGGTAGCGCAACAGGATCGGGGTGCCGAAGGCGGAGACGAGGATCGCGATCCCGCCCGCCGTGAAGATCGCGATCACACCGGCTCGGCCGGCTCGGCCGGCTCGGCAGAGGGGCGTCGCACGCCCCGCCCGAGACGCGCCAGCTCCTGGCGGGCGACGTCGCGGTCGTCGAAGGGGAGCAGCGTCTCCTCGATCTCCTGGGTCGTCTCGTGGCCCTTCCCGGCGATGACGACGACGTCGCCGCGGCGGGCGAGGCGCAGGCCCGTGGCGATCGCCGCCCGCCGGTCGGGCTCCACCGTGCAGGCCGTGCCGGCGGCGATGCCGGCCCGGACCTGGTCGATGATCGTGCCGGGGTCTTCGCTTCGCGGGTTGTCCGAGGTGAGCACGACCACGTCGGCGAGCTCGCTTGCCACCTTGCCCATCGCCGGGCGCTTGCCGCGGTCGCGGTCGCCGCCGCAGCCGAAGACGACGATGAGCCGCGCGGGGCCGGCGCCGGAGGCGCTTTCGGGCGCGGCGGCGGGTTTGGCCGCGGCGAGGAGGTGAGCCAGCCCGGCGGGCGTGTGGGCGAAGTCGACGATCACGGTCACCCCGTCGCCGCTCGGGACGAGCTCGAGCCGGCCCGGGACCGGACGGCGCCGCCGAGAGGGCCTCGGCGATCGTCGCCTCGGGCACGCCGAGCGCCTGCGCGGCGTGCGCCGCGGCGAGGGCGTTCTCGACGTTGAAGCCGCCTCCGAGCCCGAGCCGAACGGGCCGCCCGAACAGCTCGAAGCTCGAGCTGCCGACGCCGACCTCGAGGCCGACGGCCTCGACGCGGCTGAACCCGGTCGTCGGGACGCAGGCGCGGTCGAGCAGGCGCCGCCCGTAGGCATCGTCGAGGTTGACAACGGCCCGCCGGCAGCGTGCCGGGGTGAACAGCCGGGCCTTGGCCTCGAAGTACGCCTCCATGGTGTGGTGATAGTCGAGGTGGTCCTGACTCAGGTTGGTGAACACCGCGACGTCGAAGCAGATCCCGTCGACGCGGTGCTGGACGAGGGCGTGGGAGGTGACCTCGAGGGCGCTCGCCGCGCACCCCCGCGCCCGCTGCGCGGCGAGGGCCTGCTGCAGGGCGGGGGCCTCCGGGGTGGTGCGAGCTCCGTCGAGCGTGCCGATCACGCCCGTCCTCCAGCCGTGGTGCTCGAAGATGTCACGCAACAGCTGGGTGACCGTCGTCTTGCCGTTCGTCCCCGTCACGCCCACCGTCATCATCCCCGCCGCCGGGTCACGCCACAGCGCGCACGCTGCCTCGGCCATCGCTGGGCGGGCACGCCCCGGCCCGACGACGAGCTGCACCCCGCCGATCCCGGCAAGCGAGTGCTCACAGAGGAACGCCGCGGCGCCGCGGCGGCGCGCCTCGGCGGCATAGGCATGGCCGTCGGCGTGCGAGCCCGGCAGGCAGCAGAAGAGGGCGCCGGGCACGACGTCGTGGTGGTGGTGGGTGACCGAGGTGATCACCCCGTCGTCCCAGGCTCCGAGCACGGCGAGCGGCGACACACGGTCGACGAGCTCGCCGATCCGCAGCGGGACGGGGGCGCCCGGGGCCTGGAGCGCGGTCATCGCGGCATCGGTCACGGGGGGCGGTCAGCGCGCGGTCGCGCACGAGGCGCCGGGCGCTTGGGGCAGCACCGGCCCGGGCGGCGGCGCGATGTCGAAGTGCCTGAGCGCATAGCCCATGATCTCGGAGAACACCGGCGCGGCCACGGACCCACCGTAGATCGGTGTCGGGTGGTTGAGGACGACAATGCCCGACAGCTCGGGATGCTGGGCGGGGACGAACCCGACGAACGAGGCGTTGAAGTCCCCGGCGACGTAGCCGAGCGACCCGCTGTCGGGCACCTGGGCGGTCCCGGTCTTGCCGGCGACGTCGTAACCCGGGATCTCGGCGCACGGCGCCGTCCCGTCCTCGACCACGCCCTCGAGCATCGGGACGAGCGATCCCACGGTGCTCGCGTCGAGCAGGCGCCGCCCGGGCGCGGTGGCGACGGACCGCTGCGCGCCGTCGGCTCCGACGCTCGAGGCGAGCAGGTGCGGCGCGACGCTCGTCCCGCCATTGGCGACCGCGCTGTAGGCGTCCAGGATCTGCAGCGGCGTCACGGCCTCGCCGGTGCCGATCGCCATCGTCGGCAGCGTCGAGCCCCACCAGCTCGCCAGGCCGGCGACGATGCCGGCGGACTGACCCGGCCAGCGAAGCGGCGTGAGTCGGCCGAAACCGAGGTCGGCCAGGGCCTCGGACAGCCGCTGCGGCCCGAGGCGGAGTGCGATCTCGGTCGTGCCGACATTCGAGGACTGGGCGAGGATCTGCGCCACGGTCAACCGCTCGGTCGGGTGCCAGTCGGCGTCCTCGAAGGTGTACCCGCCGACTCCGATCGCGTACGGGACCGTGAGCACCGTCGAAGGCGAGACCAGGCCGTCCTCGATGGCGAAGGAGATCGTGGCCAGCTTCATCACCGAGCCCGGCTGGTAGACGGCCGTCACGGCCAGGTTCTGCGCCGCCGGCACGATCGCGCCCCCGGGGCGCGCACGAGGTCCACCATCGCAAGGATCGCCCCGCTGCGCACCGCCATCACGACCGCGATCCCGCTGTCGGCGTGGCTCTGCTGCATCTCGGCCTCGACGTCGCGCGTCACCTCGACCTGGAGTGGCTCGTCGAGGGTGAGCACGAGCCCGTCGCCCTGCACGGCCGGGGAGACCTGCGACGGCGCACCGGGCAGTGCCAGCCCGTCGGGGCTCTCGGGGACGACCTCGCTCCCGGCGCGGCCGGCGAGCAGCGGGTCGTACGCCTCTTCCACGCCGGCGTCACCCTCGACGATGCCGTCGGGTTCGTTCACCCCGCCGAGCACCGGCTGGAAGATCGCCCCGCCGGGCTGCAGGCGCGCGTCGTCGGCCACGAAGGAGATGCCCGGCTCGTCGAGCGCGCCGACGCTGGCCTGGAGCGAGGGAGCCACCTGCCGGGCGAGCACGACGTAGCCGTTGCGCTCGTGCAGCTCCACGGCGAGCCGGGCCGCCGGAAGGCCAAGCAGGGGCGCCAGGGCGCGCGCCTCGGCGTTCGGCGCGCCGACGAGGTAGTCGTCGGCGACGACGTCCGCACGCGGCACCGAGACGGCAAGGACGTTGCCCTCGCGGTCGTAGATCGTCCCCCGCGCCGCCGGCAGCGCGACGCGCTGCAGCACCTCGGACCTGCTGATCGCGGCGTAGCGGGTGCCGTCGACCACCTGCACGGCTACGAGCCGCGCCACCATCGCCACCGAGAGCAGCCCGATCACCAGCGCCAGCGCCCCCAGCCGATGGGGCGCCGACGGTCGACGGCGCTGCTCGGCGCGCCGCGGCTGGCGCCGGGGTGGCGGCGTCCCGGCCGCCGTCGGCGCCCCGTTCATAGCCGTGCGGAGGCGGGAGCGCGGGTGGTCGCCGAGGGCCCGTGACCGGGCACAGCGCGGTGCGCGCCGCGGCGGGGCGTCGTGCCGGGGCGGCGCGCCGCGGGCGTCCCGGTGACCGCGTGCAGCGTGCTGCCCGAGGGGGCGGCCACGCCGGCGGGAGGCGGGTCGACCGCCGAGAGGTAGGTCACCGATCTCGGCACCACCATGCCGAGGTTGCGCTCCGCCGCGTGCAGCACACGCTCGGGCGAGCTCAGCTCGGCGTGGGCGAGCTGCAGGTTCTCGTTCGCCGACACCGCCGATGCCAGCTCCTGCTGCAGGCCGTCGAGGCGGACCTGGCGGGAGGCGACAAGGGCCTGGGCAGCGGCGATGGCGAGCAGCGCCCCGACGACGAGCGCCACCGCCAGCAACCCGACCGCCCGGGCGCGGCGCCGGCGTGTGCGCTCGAGCAGGTCCTCGGCGGTGAGCAGCCGCAGCGACGGCGCGGGCCGCGCGACGGCGGGGCGTGAGGGCTCGCGCCGCGGCGCGCTCGAGCGGGCCCGCTCGGCGCGCGCCGACGCCGCCCCGAGCGGGGGCCCGGCCGGCACGTCAGCCCGCCACCGGGAGGCGCTCCACGGCGCGCAGGCGGGCGCTCGAGGAGCGCGGGTTGCGCTCCGCCTCGGCGGCCGAGGGCTTGCGCGCCCCGCGGGTGAGCAGGCGGACGGTCGGCGTCGCCCCGCACACGCACGGCAGGCCGGGCGGACACGTGCAGCCGCCCGTCGCCAGCTCGGCGAAGGTGGACTTGACGATGCGGTCCTCGCCGGAGTGGTAGGCGAGGGTCACCGCACGCCCCCCCGGCTCGAGCCGGGCGATGGCGGCCTCGAGCGCGGGTCGCAGCTGCTCGAGCTCCTCGTTGACTGCGACGCGCAGCGCCTGGAAGACCCGTCGCGCGGGGTGGCCACGCCGGCGCGCCGCTGCGGGGACGGCGGCGGCGACCACCTCGGCCAGCTGCGCCGTGCTCGTCACGGGCCGTGCGGCCGTCACGGCTCGGGCGATGCGATGCGCGAAGCGCTCCTCCCCGTGATCGGCGAGGAGCGAGGCCAGCTCGCGCTCACCGAGCGAGGCGAGCAGCTCGGCGGCGCTTCGTCCCTCGCCCGGGTCCATGCGCATGTCGAGCGGCGCGTCCTCACGGAAGGAGAAGCCGCGCTCGGCGGTGTCGAGCTGGTGGGAGCTCACGCCGAGGTCGAACAGCGCGGCGACGAGCGGGACGGGCCCGAACCCGGCCCGGGGACCGTCGAGCAGGTCGCCGAGGCCGTCGAAGCGGGCGTGCTCGACCCGTGCCCGGCCGGCGAACGGTTCGAGCCGGCGGCGCGCCGCGCGCACGGCCGCGGGATCGCGGTCCAGCCCGAGCAGCACCAGGCCGGGCCGGCTGGCGAGGATCGCCTCGGCGTGCGCGCCGCTGCCCACGGTCGCGTCGAGGACGAGCCCGTCGGGCACGGCGGCGACGAGATCGAGGACCTCGGCGAGCATCACCGGCTCGTGCTCGAAGCCGCGGCTCACGGGCAGCCCTCCGGCATCCGCCCTGGCGAGTTGCCGTTGCGGGGTGACGGCGGACGCGCCGTTGCGGCGCGCCGCGCTGTCGTCCCGGTCGGGACGGGGCCTGGCGGAGAGGGGTTGGGGCGAGCCGTCCGGCGCGGACGCCGGAGGGCTGCCGGTGAGACGCGGAGCTCGATGGGCGAGACGCGAAGCTCGATGGGCGAGACGCGGGTCGCGACCGGCCGGCGGGCGGCACGGGGCGGGGGCGGCGGGGGCAGTCCGGCGCCCGGGCGACCGATCCGCTGCGGCGGGCGCGGCGGGCGCTCGCCCGGGCCGTCGGGCATCGCGGACCCTCACGCCTGCGCCGGTTCGAGCTGCTTGGCCGACCAGACCGCCGGCGACCACAGCTCCACGCGGTTGATCATGCCGATGACAAGAACCTCCTGCTCCAGCGCCGCGTAGGCACGCAGGTGCGGGGGCACCGGCATCCGGCCCTGGCGGTCGATCTCGGCCTCGAAGACGGCCGCTGCCCACTCGCGCGCCTGGTTGCGCGAGACCGGGTCGAGCTCCGCGCCGGCCAGGCGGGAGGTCACCTCGTGCTCGAACTCCTCGGCCGTCCACAGCGCCAAGCAGCCCTCGAGGTGCGGTGCGAGGTAGCCGAGCTGACCGAACGGCCCGCGCAGCTTGGCAGGCAGGATCAGCCGCCCCTTGGGGTCGAGGGTGTGCTCGAACCTCCCGAAGAACCTCGCCCCGAGCGGCAACTGCAGCGTCCTCCCTCATGGGCGCAATCCCCCGGTGCGGCCGTCGTTGGCGCTCCCGTTTACTCCACTTCCCTCCACTATATGGTTCTAGCCCACCACCGTCAACCACTGGGAGCCCGTCGAGCTGCCACGTGCCCGCGGCGCGGCCCACCTTCCGGATGGCGTGGAGAGCAGGTCGGTCGAGGACCCGGCCAGAGCCGGCCCGGGGGCCCGGGGGCCGTCGGCCCGGGGAGCTCGGGCGGCGGCGGCTCTACGCTCGGCGCGTGAACTTCGCCGCTGAGCTGCGGCCGCGCGTGATCGCCGGCGAGGTCACCGTCTCGGTGCGGCTCTGGCAGCGGCCACGCGTGCGCGTCGGGGGCCGGTACCCCGTCGGTCCGGCGATGATCGAGGTCGAGGAGATCGAGCTCGTCCCGTTCGCCTCGATCAGCCCGGAGGACGTCGCCCGCTCAGGAGAGCCGGACCTCGAGACGCTGCGCCGCCGGGCGGCGCACGCCGGCCCGATCGGCGACGAGACCCTCGTCTACCGCGTGCAATTCACGCTGGTCGAAACCGTCGCGGACTCCCGCGCCGACGCGGGGTGACCGACGCGGGGTGACCGACGCCGAGATGACCGACGCCGAGATGACCGGCGCGGGGTGACCGGCGCCGAGCGGTCAGGCGAGCAGCTCGAGCAGTGTGCCGATCACGGTTGCCGTGCCGCAACGCTTGTCCACCGACCGACCTCTGGACCCGAGCGCCCCGACCACGCTGCGATCGCTCGGTGTCGCCCCGGAGGTGAGCAGCACCAGGCAGCCGGAGGTGTTCGAGCCGAGCGCGCCGGTGATGCGGTCGAGGTCGAGGAGTCCGAGCTGCGACTCGTCGACGACCAGCGCTTCGACCTTGCCGTCCTCGAGCAGCGTGAGGGCCGAGATCAGATCGCTCGGTACCGACTCGCAGCAGAGGCCGGGCTCGGCGTCGAGCAGCACAGCGAGGCCTTCCGCCAGGATCGGCTCATCGGTCACGATCCCGATCCGCGCCCGAGCGGAGCCGGCGCCGCCGACGGCAGATAGTGGCACGCCGAAATCATGTCGCGCTCCACGTGGGCGTGCAACGACTGCGGCGCTCGCTCAGGCGCTGGCGCGCTCCTCTCCTGGTGGCTCACCCACCTCCTCTGCGCCCTGCTGTCCGGTCTGACTGCTCCATCGCTTCTGCTTGCAAATTCCTCGAGGGCGGGACGCCCCGCGGCAAGCGCTCGGCTGCGAGCGCCGTCGGCGTTCGTGGCGAGCAACCCGGCACGTCGGGCCTGGGCGAGCAGCTCAAGGCGCGAGTGGGTCCCGAACTTGTAGAAGAGATTCTGCACGTGCGTTCGGATCGTCGCCGTGCCGACGCCGAGCCCGGCCGCGATGCGCGACGTGCTCTCGCCACGAGACAGCCGGGCGAGCACCTCGCGTTCGCGCGGCGTCACGGAGGGGACGCCGGTCACGCCGGCCGAGCGGCGCGCCACGGCGCTGGCGCCGCGTGACCAGCGCTTCGCGCCGCCGCCCGCGCCGGTGAGCTCGCCGAGCAGGCGTTCGAGCTCCTCGATGCCTTCGGTCTTGAGGAACACGGCGTCGGCGCCGGCGTCGAGCGCGTGCGCCAGCAACCCGGCGTCGGCCGAATCGCTCAGGGCGACGACCGGTATGCCGATCCCGCCTCGTGCCAGCTCGCCGATCTGGGCGCAACGGTTGCCGTCTGCGTCGAGACCGACGAGGACGACATCGGGCGACAATCCGGCGACCGCGTCGCGCACATCGTCGGCGTTCGCCCCGCAGCCGACGACCTCGTGCCCGTGACGGGCAAGGAGCGCAGCAGCGGCCTCGGCAAAGATCAGTTGATCGTCGGCGACGACCACCCTCATGACCCCGTCCCTCTCTCGTGCTCGTGGCAGCGGGCGACTACGGCCAGCTGGCTCGTGGATGCTGGGTTCCCCCGCTGCGTCGGCGACCACCGGGCGGTACAGCTCCATTACCCGAACTAGCGCGTTCGTAGTACCCCCTCCGCGGGAGCTAACCGGGCGATCACACCCGAGCAGGGTCCTGGGCGCGCCGCCAGGCGGGCGCGGCGCGCGGCCGCACACCGGTCGGCACGAGGCGCGACGGTGCGCTCAGGGACCGGTGAGGTACCCGGTCCGGACCGCTCAGGAAGGGTGGGACGAGAGCTTGAACCGGGCGTCGAGCCCCACGAGCTCGAAGACGCGCGCGACCTTGGGCGGCACCGAGACCAGCCGCAGCTCGCCACCCGCCTCGTCGAGCTGGCGGTGCGCGACGACCAGAGCCGACAGGCCCGTCGAGTCGATGAAGCTGACGTTGGCCAGATCGACCTGCAGCATCGGTGGCTCCTCGCGGATGACCAGGTTGAGCGCCTCGTGCAGCTTCGGGGCCGTCATGACGTCAATCTCGCCGTACACGAGGAGGGTGGGGCGCCCGCTCACCTCGGTCCTGACGATATCGAATCCCTCAAGCTCGCTCACGCATCGGCCCTTCCTCGACATCGCCCTGCTGCCGGCCGCTCTTCGACCGAGCGAGCGCACGGACGCTTTCACGACGTCTCTGCTCTGCCCATGCGGCCTCGCGCCGATCGCGCCGCGCCGCTTGGCCGATCCTAGGTTGGCCAGCCGCCCTGCGCGGTGTCCGCTGCGCGGTGTCGTCCCTAGGCGCGGCCGACCGGCAACGTGAACCACGTGCGCGGAACCACCCTGCGCGCCCGACCGCTCGGTATCATGCGCGCACCCGGCGTGCCGGCCGCGTCGTGGTGCGTACCCGGCTGCGAGCCGGTCTTCGGCGTCACGCACATCCGGGGCGAGTCAGGGGGTCGAGGTGTCCGCAGCGCACACGGCAGCGCGCTCGGCGGCGATGTTGCTCGCCGCAGCCAAGGGCGGCTTCTCCAAGCACGACCTCGCCGGCACGATCGCCGTGATCGTCGGAGCGGCGATCATCGTCTTCGGCGTGATCCGGCTGACGGCCCGTGTGGCCGGAGCTGCCATCCTTCCGCTCATCGGCCTCGTCGTGGTGATCATCGGGATCCTCTTCTTCACGAGGACGCTGTGAGCTGATCGGGCGCGCCGGGGGGCAGCCGGGCCAGGACGGCTGCTTCGAGGGCATCGACGTCGTCACGCCCGCCGTCGCGGCACGCGAGCGCCGCCGCCGCACTGGCAAGGTGTTCTGCAAGGGCCGTGGCCCCGCCGAGGCCGCGTTCGGCAGGGACCGCGGCAGCGCCGAGGACGCCGTCGGCGCCGACCAGTCGCCGGGCGATCCCGCCGGCATCGAGCACGAGCAGCGCCATCGAATGCAGCCACACCCCGCTCGCGCTGCGACGCTGCGAGATGCCGACCAGCTTGTGACCGTCGACGGTGACCTCGCCCGCCCCGACGGCGGCGAAGCAGGCCACGAGCGACCAGGCGTTGCGCCCGCTCGGGCCGCGGTGCACCGCCAGGACCGACTGCTCGGCGACGATGGGACGCAGCGCGGCGGCCCAGGTATCCCCCAGCCACCAGGCGGTGCGGGCGACGTCGGGATCGATCAACGGATCGCCGGCGGGCAGGAACACGTCGAGCCAGCACTGCGCCCCCGGAGCGACGAGCACGGCTGCGCCGCCGCTGCGCCGGCGCAGCACCGCAGTGCCGTACCCGTCGCCCCCGATGCACGGCGAGAGCCGCTGCGAGCTGCCGAGGATGACCGCTTCGCTCGTCGGCCGGCAGAACAGCGCCAAACGCCCTGCGGCCGACGGTGTCTCGAGCAGCGCCGCCGGCGCCCCCGTCCGGCGCAGCGCGCGCCAACCCGGCGGCGCATCGAGGGCGTCGACGTGCTGGTCGTGCTGCTCCCCGAGCGAACCGGGCGCGATCGCTCCTAGAGCCCCACGGCCTGCTCGAGCTCAGCACCGACGTAGGGAGACCACTCGGAGCGCAGCTCTCCCCCGGCGGCGAGCAGCCAAACACGCGAGCGCGGTGCAGCGGGACGGCGCGGCAAGGTGAAGCTCGTCTCCTCGAGGAGTCGATCCTCCTTGGCCGCGTTGCAGCGCCGGCATGCGGCGACGACGTTGTCCCAGGTGTGCGTGCCGCCACGGCTGCGCGGGACGACGTGGTCGATGTTCTCGGCCTGGCCGCCGCAGTACTGGCAGCGATGCCCGTCGCGGGCGAAGACCGAGCGACGGGTGATGGCGACCCGGGTCTGGCGCGGCACGCGCACGTAGTGCTTGAGCCGCACCACGGAGGGCTCGGGGAACTCGGAGCGGACCGAGCGGAAATGACCTCCGGTCCCGTGCACGAGCTCGGCGCGGCGGTCGAGGACGAGCACGAGCGCCCGACGCGAGGACACGACGCAGATCGGCTCGTAGGTCGCGTTCAGCACCAGCGACCGGCCGACCACCTCAGGCTCCTACGCCGCCGGGGGCTTGGTTGACCTCCATGCCCGGAGGCTAGCGCAACCGACGCCCCGCGAGGCGGTAACGATCCCGCACACGTGCCGCGCGGCACCACTCCAGCCAGTCGACGAGCTCGGCGGGCTCGGGCACGACCTCGGGCGAGCCGAAGGCCGTCTCGAGGCGGAAGGCGAGCCAGTCGCGGTCGGGCAGCGGCAGCGGCGGCCAGCGGGCCCACCAGCGAGTCGGGACGAGGCCGAGCCCGACGCGCCACGCCGTCGACCAGAGGCGCGGGCGGGCAACGAGCGCCGGGAGCGCGCCGGCGAGCGTCGACCACATTGGCGCCCGCACCGGGCGGTCGGTCTGCCAGGACGAGGCGCGGCCCCGAGAGCGTCGCCGCCGGGGACGGGTCAGTGGCGGCGGCGAAGCCGTGCTGCTGCACGCCGGCCGAGCGACCCGAGCTCGCCGGCGAGCGAACGGGACTCGGGCGACTCCGTCCCGTGCGAGGCGCGGTCCTGGCGCAAGCTGCGCTCCACGAGAAACGAGGCCGAGAGCATCACGAGGAAGCCGCAGGTGCCGAGCAGCAGCGACGAGCGGAAGGTGAGCACGAGCACGGCGAAGCCGGCAACGAAGGCGAGAATCGACCAGCGCAGCGAGCGGTTGGCGAAGCCGCGCGGAGCATCGGCACGCACACGGTCGACGAACGCGCGGTCCTGCTCGTACAGGCTTTGCTCCATCTCGTGGAGAATGCGCTGCTCTTCCTCGGAAAGCGGCACCGCTTCCCCTCCCGGCTCTGCCCGCTGACCGCTCGGCTACCGCATCCAGCCGGACGACGCTGCGCCCAGCGGACCTCTATCATCGCGCACCGCTGCGGGCCAGGACAATGCGTCCTCCCGATGTCGCGTCAGACGCGCGCCACCCGGCGAGCGGACCGCCCGAGCGCCCTCGTCGGGGCGACGCTCACCGCGGCGAACCGCGCCCGAGCGCCCTTGCCAGGCGACGCTCACCGGGACGAACCGCCCGCGGGCGCCGCAGGTGAAGGCGTTCGCGGGCCTGAACCGTCCTCGCCGGGGCCGAGCGCCGAGGCGAGGCCGATCGCCGCCGCGCCGAAGCGGGCGCGGATGGCATCGGCGGCCTGCTCGGCGGCAACCGGCCGCCCGTCGGGAGCGCGCTCGGCGAACATCGCGAGCTGCTCGGGCCGCGACGCGGGTTCGGCCAGCGACGACGCCGAGACGCCGAGCAGGCGCACGCCGCTGCGCCGGCCGGGAGCGGCGAGCAGCTCCACCGCCGCGTCGCCGAGCACGCCGCCGTCGGCCGAGGCCGACGGGAGCGTCCGGGCCCTGGTCTGGAGCGAGAAGTCGGCGTACTTCAGCTTGACGGTGACTGTTCGCGCCACGAGACCTGCTCGCCGGCACGCCGCGGCCACACTCGCCGCCATCGTCCTGGCCCGCCGCGCCAGCTCGGCCTCGTCGCGCAGGTCGCGCTCGAAGGTCTCCTCGTGGCCGATCGACTTGAGCGCGCGTTCCCCGACCACCGGGCTCTCGTCCCGGCCGTTGGCCAGTGCGTGCAGGGCGCTCCCGTGAGCGGCGCCGAGCAGCCGCTCGAGGCTCTCCGGCGGGACCGAGGCGAGGTCCCCGACGGTGGACACGCCGAAACGACGCAGCCGCTGCTCGGTGCGCGGCCCGACCCCCGGGAGCGCGCGGACGGGATGGCGGTGCAGGAAGGCGAGCTCGCCGGCCGCGTCGACGACGACGACCCCGCCGGCCGCCTGGAGCCCCCCGGCGACGGCGCCAGCGACGGCGACGGCGAGCCGGGCGCCCTCGAACGCAGCGCCGGGCGAGCCGGGCTTGGCCGCCTTCGACGCGAGCTTGGCGATGAGCTTGCTGCGCCCGACGCCGACCGAGCAGGGCAGGCCGAGCTCGGCGGCGATGCGGGCGCGCAGCGCGACGGCGATCGCCTCGCTCCCGCCGAGCAGGCGATGCGAGCCGCCCACGTCGAGGTAGGCCTCGTCGAGCCCGACAGGTTCGACGAGCGGGGTCACGTCGCGCAGCACCACGTGCATCGCCGAGCTCACCTCGGCGTAGCGAGCATGGCGCGGCGGGAGGTAGACGGCACGCGGGCACAGCCGGCGCGCTTCGCCGGTCGGCATCGCCGAGCGCACGCCGTAGGCCCGCGCCTCGTACGGACGCGGAGCAGACGACGCCGCGCTGGCCCGTGCCGCCGACGACGAGCGGCAAGCCGGTGAGGCTCGGGTCGTCACGCGCCTCGACGGAGGCGAAGAAGCAGTCCATGTCGACGTGCAGGACGTCGGCAACCGCACCGGGCCGCGCGGTGCCGCCCTCGGCACGACCGGGCACGACGGTCGAGCCACCGGGCGCCCGGGACACGCTGTCGTCGCCGCAGGGTTCGGGCGGGCGCGCCGCTGGCACGGCGTCAGTCCGCGAGCACGAGGCGGCGGAACGCCTCGGCGAAGCCGACGCCGACCAGCGCGCCCGCATCGGCGGCGCGCTCCTCGACGACGGCGCGGGACCACTCCCCGCCCTCGCCGAGCTGGCTGCGATGGCAGAGGATCGCTGCCACCTTCGCCTCGATGCTCGAGGAGATGTCGACCAGCACGTTCGGTTCGAGCGATCCGGACAGCAGCAGGGTCCGCACCTGGTGCGCCTCGCCGCGCTCGGGGAAATAGAGCGGCGAGGCCGCGGCAGGGGCGACGGCGTCGAGAGTCGCCCAGCCGGCGACGCGGTGGTCGTGGTGGTTGAAATAGCCCTCCTCGAAGAACACCGCCAGCGGATCCGGGCACAGCACCGTGTCGGGCCGAACCGAGCGCACCACGGCGACGATCTCGGACCTCGTGGCGACGTCGTTCTCGAGCTCCCCGTCGGGCCGGCCGAGCCGGCGCACGGAGGCGAGGCCGAGCACCGCGGCCGCCTCGTCGACCTCGCCGGCGCGGCGGGCTACGAGCTCACGGGCATCGGTGCGCGGGTCCGGCGAGCCTTTGTCACCCCTCGTGCACACGAGCAGGTGCACCTCGCTTCCGGCCGAGCACCATGCGGCGAGCGCGCCGCCGCAGGACACTTCGGCGTCGTCGGGGTGGGCGTAGACCGCCAGTGCCGTGGCGGGTTGTTCCCTGCTCAGCTGGTAGGGCATGCCGCGCCGCTCGTTAGGTCGCACCGGAGGCGCTGCCTGGCGCCGCGTCACCTGCTGCACGCCGTTTGGGCGCCGTGTGCTTGCGCAACAGACCCGCCTCCCGGGCGAAGTCCCCGGCATTGACGAAACCCTTGTACACGCTGGCGAAGCGGAGATAGGCAACCTCGTCGAGCTCGCGCAGACGATCGAGGACAGCGACGCCGATCTGCTCGCTCGAGGCCGGGGCGCCGATCTTGCGCGGCAATTCCTCGACGTCGAGAGCCAGCTGCTCGATGTCGTCCGCGCCGACCGGCCGGTTCTTGCATGCCGCGCTCACGCCGAGGACGAGCTTGTGCCGATCGAACGGCTCGCGTTCTCCAGACCGCTTGAGCACCCACAGCTGCGCCGGGCCGGCCAACCGCTCGACGGTCGAGTAGCGGGACTTGCAGACAAGACACTCACGTCGCCGGCGGACGGCCATGCCATCCTCGGATTCGCGCGAGTCGACTACCCGGTCCTCGGTCGCCCCGCAGCTCGGGCAGCGCATCGACGGCACGTTACCGGGCATCCCGGCTCCCGAGACGGCAACGCTGGCCTCGGGCGGGGCGAAGCGCCCGTCGGTCAGGGGAGCACGAGCACGTCGCCGGGCTGCAGCGTTCGGCCGTGCAGCTGCGCCTCGAGCTCGTCGACGAGCGCACGAGGATCTTCCCCGGGCTCGACACGGACTGCGATCGACCAGAGCGAGTCGCCCGGCTCCGCGACGTAGCGCAGGCCGCCGGAGACGGACGTCGCGCCGGCGAGGCGCACCGACCCCTCGGAGTTGCCGAGCGCGCGCAGCGCCCCGGCGCCGAACCAGATCGCCGAGATCGCTGCGACGGTGAGCACCGCGACAGCCAGCCGGCCGACCGGTGAGCGGCGAGGGCGCGAGCCGTGCTCGCCGCGAGCAGCCGGCGACTCGAGCGCGGTGGCAGTCGCGGCGGTGGCGGTCGCGACGGCGGGTCTCGCCGCTCGGTCGAGCTCGCGGGCCCGCACGGCGCCGGCACTGCCGCTGCCACGGTGGCCGCCGGCGACGAGGCGCAGCGCTGGCGGGCTCACCGGCCGCGCCGAGTCGGCACGGCGTGTCTGCCGAACCGGCCGCCTGCTCGATCCCATCGTGGCCGCCCGGGTCCCGGTCGCGTGGCCCGGCTCGGGCCTGCGCAACGAGGACATCGCCTGAGGAACCGCAGCCATCTCGCTCTCCCTCCTCGCCGGGTCCGAACGCATGTTCGCTCCGTCGCCGATGGTCTCAGAACACGCGTTCGGTTGTCAAGCCCTGACCGAACGCGCGTTCTGCGAACGGATGTTTGCATCGAGGTGTGACACTCGATACCCTGTGCTCGTCGGCAGCGGCGGCGCCGCCGGCCCGGCGCCGAGGCGCCGGTGGTCACTGGCACGGGCATGCAGCGACGAGCAGGCGGGTGAGCATGAGCACGACAGCCCTCAGCGGGAAGCGCCGGCAGATCCTCGAGTTCATCGCCAACCAGGTGCGAGAGCGGGGCTACCCGCCGACGGTGCGCGAGATCGGCGAGGCGGTCGGGCTCAATTCTTCCTCGACCGTTCACAACCACCTGCAGGTGCTCCAGCGCGAGGGCTACCTGCGCCAGGACCCGACCAAGCCCCGTGCCATCGTCGTCACCTTCGAGCCCGAGTCGGGGGCAGCGCTCGGCCCCTCGCCGGTCGTGCACGTGCCCCTCGTCGGCGATGTCGCGGCCGGCACCGGCGTGCTCGCCGAGGACAACGTCGAGGAGGTGCTGCCCGTGCCGCAGCAGCTGACCGGCACCGGGCGGCTCTTCATGCTGCGCGTGCGCGGCGAGTCGATGACCGGAGACGGCATCCTTCCGGGCGACCTCGTGGTCGTGCGCCAGCAAGAGGAGGCCGAGACCGGAGAGCTCGTCGTCGCCGGGATCCCCGGCGGCGAGGCGACGGTGAAGCGGTTGCGCCGGCGGCGGGGCAAGGTCGTGCTCGTGCCCTCGAACCCGGCCTTCCAGGACATGGAGTTCGCCCCCGGAGAGGTCACGATCTACGGCAAGGTCGTGTCGGTGCTGCGCAAGGTCTGATCCCGGACCGGTCACGGCCGGGCGCAGCGGGCCAGCGTCAGGCCGAGACGCCGTGCCCCCGCAGGATCTCGTTCAGCTGGGCCTTGTCGTGGCGCTCGCCCTCGCTCAGCCGGCGCACGACGAGCACGCACGGGAGGTAGAACTCGCCGCCGGGGTAGTGGCGAGCCCGCGAGGCGCCGACGGCGACGCACCACGGCGGGACGTGGCCGCGGCTGAGCTCCCCGCCGGTCTCGGCGTCGATGACCGGGATCGAGGGGTTGAGGATCGTGCCTTCGCCGAGCACTGCTCCGCGGCCGACGCGCGCGCCCTGGGTGACCATGCAGCGGCTGCCGATCAACGCGTCGTCCTCGACCACGACCGGCACCGCGTTCGGCGGCTCGAGCACGCCGCCGAGGCCGACCCCGCCGGACAGGTGCACCCGCTCCCCCACCTGCGCGCAGCTGCCGACCGTCGCCCACGTGTCGACCATCGTGCCCGAGCCGACCCAGGCGCCGATGTTGACGTAGCTCGGCATGAGCACGACGTCGTGGCCGACGAACGCGCCGCGGCGCACCGACGCCCCGGGGACGGCGCGCACGCCGGCCGCCGCGAACCCGTGCTTCAAGGGCAACTTGTCGTGGTACTCGAAGGGCCCGATCTCGGTGGTCTCGAGACGCGAAAGGCGGAACTGCAGCAGGATCGCCCGCTTCAACCACTCGTGGACCACGACCTCGCCCTCGATCACCTCGGCAACGCGCGCCGCCCCGCTGTCGAGCAGCTCGATCGCCGCGTCGACCGTCGTGGCCGCCTCGCGGTCGTCGGGGGACAGCGAGGCGCGCGCCGCCCAGAGCTCGTCGATCCGACTCGCCAACTCCGTCGTCGCCAGCTCCACGGCCCGTAAGACTAAGCGCCCGACGCGTTCGCCCCACCGGGGCCGGACGCTGGCGGGATGCTGCACCTGCAGGGCGGCGGCCGGTCCGGCTGCGCTGACGGTCAGGGGTGCGCGGCCTGCGATCCCGCTCCGCTGCCGAGGCCGGCAGCCGAGCTCTGCAGCACGCCGCTGCGCAGGCGGGCGGCGACGAGCTCGATCGCCTCGTCCGGCTGGACGACGGCGAGACGGACGAAGCCGCGACCGCCCGGCCCGTAGAACTCGCCGGGGCTGACGAGCGTTCCGGCCCGCCCGGCGAGGGCGGCGGCGAACCGCCAGTCCGTGCCGTCGCCCGGCGGTGCGGCGCCGTCGGCGGCGGGGGCTGGTCCCGCTCGCCCGCCGGCGAGCTCCTCGGGAGCGCGCAGCCAGACGTAAAAGGAGCCAGCGGGCAGCCGGGCCGGGATCCCGGCGTCGCCGAGGGCGGCGACGAGGGTCTCCAGCCTGCGGCGGTAGCGGTCGCGTTGCGCTGCAGCGTGGCCGTCGTCGGCGAGCGCCGCCGCCGCCGCGGCCTGCACCGGGCCGGGGACCATGAACCCGGCGTGGCGGCGCAGCTCGGAGAGATAGCCGACGAGGTCCGCGTCGCCGGCGTAGAAGCCGAACCGCAGGCCCGCGCAGTTGGAGCGTTTGGAGATCGAGTGCACGGCGAGCACGCCCTGGTTGCCGTGCTCGAGGATGGTGCGCGGCGCGCCGTCCCAGGTGAGCTCGGCGTAGCACTCGTCGGACAGAACCGGCACGCCGTGCGCCCGGCCCCAGGCCGCCGCGGCGGCGAGGTCCGTCGAGCGCGCCGGTCGGGTTGGCCGGGCTGTTCACCCACAGGCACAGGGCGCGCTCGGCGTCGTCGGGCGCGATCGCGCCGACGTCGAGCCCGCCACGCGGGTCCGGCCGCGACGGGCACAGCGCGACAACCGGCGAGCACGGCGCCCATCTCGTAGGTCGGGTAGGCCACCGCCGGGTAGAGCACGGTGTCCCGTCCCGGGATGGCGCAGCCGCAGCCAGTGCGGCATGCCGGCGACGAGCTCCTTGGTGCCGACGCACGCCGCCACCTCGGCGGCGCTCGACGCGCACCGCGAAGCGGCGGTCGAGGTACGCCGCGGCGGCGTCGAGCAGCGCCGCGCTGCCCGTCGCGGACGGGTACCCGCGCTCGCTGCCCGAATGGGCGAGCGCATCGAGCACAGACCCGCGGCGGCGGGTCACAGGGCGTCCCGATCGAGAGGTCGACCATGCCGCCCTGCGACGCGGCGCGCCGTCGCGGCCAGGGTGGCAAGACGGTCGAAGGGGTACGCCGGCGGGACGAAGCCCGCCGGGGCGTCCGCTCCGCATACGCGAGGAGCTCACGGAGCTGACCGATCGACCGGCAGGAACTCGGCGAAGCGACGCCGCGCCGGCTCGTCGAGACGGGCGCGCACGGCGATCGAGCCGTCCTCGTCGCGCGTCTCGATCACCTCGCCCGAGCGGTGCAGCGCGGCGAGCACGTCGCCGCGCTCGTAGGGCACGTGCAGCTCGACGGTGCGGTCGCTGCGCCGCAGGGCATCGCCGATCGCGGCCAGCAGGCCGTCGACCCCCTCGCCGGTGAGCGCCGAGAGGACGACCGCGCCGGGGTGGGCAGCAGCCAGCGCCTCGGCGCGCTTGGGAGCGAGGTCGGCCTTGTTGCAGGCGAGCAGCTCGGGCACCTCGCCGGCGCCGATACCCGCCAGCACGTCGCGCACCGCCTCGATCTGGCCCTCGGGATCGGGCGCGGCCGAGTCGGCGACGTGCACGAGCAGGTCGGAGTCGACGGCCACCTCCAAGGTGGAGTGGAAGGCGTCGACGAGCTCGTGGGGCAGCTTGCGCACGAAGCCGACGGTATCGGTGCACAGCACAGTCTCCCCGCCGGGCAGCTGCAGGCGGCGGGTGCGCGGGTCGAGCGTGGCGAAGAGCCGGTTCTCGACGAGCACGCCGGCGTCGGTGAGGCGGTTGAGCAGCGTCGACTTGCCGGAGTTGGTGTAGCCGACGAGCGACACGTTGCGAAGCGCCCCGCGCCGGCGGGCGCGGCGCTGGGTGGCGCGGCGCGCCTCGAGCTCGCGAAGCTCCTCCTCGAGGCGGGCGATGCGGTGCGTGATGCGCCGGCGGTCCTGCTCGAGCTGGGTCTCGCCGGGCCCGCGGGTGCCGATCCGCCCGGCCTGCTGGGAGAGGCCGACCCCCCGTCCGCGCAGGCGCGGCAGGCGGTAGCGCAGCAGCGCGAGCTCGACCTGGGCACGCCCCTCCTCGCTGCGGGCGTTCTGGGCGAAGATGTCGAGGATCACCGCGGTGCGGTCGATCGCCGTCCGCCCGAGCATCTTCTCCAGATTCCGCTGCTGGGCGGGCGAGAGCTCGTCGTCGAAGACGACCGTGTCGGCGTCGACGGTCTCGCACAGCCGCGCCAGCTCGGCGGCCTTGCCCTTGCCGATGAAGGTGGCAGGGTCGAGGGTCTCACGGGTCTGCACCACCCGGGCGACCTCGTCGGCCCCTGCGGTGTCGATGAGCAGGGCCAGCTCGTCCAGGCTTGCCTCGACCTCGTCGTGGGTGCGCGGCCAGGTGACCACGCCGACGAGCACGATCCTCTCGCGAAAGCTGCGCTCGATGAGCTGGCTCACGAAGCGGCCAGCGCCCCTTCCGTGGCGATGTGCAGCATGGCGTCGAGGTCGACCTCGATCCGAGCGACGAGCCGGGCCGGCCCGGTGAGCGTGGCCTCGGGTGACTCCGCGGGCCCGTCGAGCTCGACGCGAAGGGATCCCCCGGGGTTCCGCACCTCGACGCGGTCGCCGACGAGCCCGGCGGCGCGCAACGCGACGGCGGCGGCGACGCTGCCCGAGCCGCAGGCGCGGGTCTCCCCGGCGCCGCGCTCCCAGACCACGAGCTCGACGGCGTCGAACGCGCCCGGGTCGCCGAGCCTGCTCTTCCTCGGCCACGTCGTCTGCCCTGCGAGTGACACCGACTCGACGTTCAACCCGGCCGGTGCGTCGCCGTCGATGCCGTGCTCGAGCGGGGCGAGCGCCGCCGCTCGCAGCACCGGAAGCGGCTCCGAGCCCGGCTCGGGATAGAGCACGAGGTGCGGGTTGCCGACGTCGACACGCCGGGCGAGTCGCCCGAGCACGCCCGAGCGCAACGGGCCGAGCAGGGCGCGTCCCATCGACGCCGCCAGCACCGCGCCCCCGGTGCCGTCGCGAGCGAGGAGCCGGACGCGGGCCGGACCGGCCGCGGTGTCCAGCTCGACGTCCGGGCCGCGCACCACGCCGCTGTCGAGCGCGGCGAGCGCGGCGCAGCGAAGACCGTTGCCGCTCGTCTCGGCGAGGCCACCGTCGGCGTTCCGCAGCTGCATCGCGACGGTGCCGTCGCCGCTGGCGTGCAGCGTGATCAGGCCGTCGGCGCCGATCCCGGTATGCCGCTCGCACAGCGCGGCCGCCGCAGCCGCGCCGAGGCACCCGACGCCCTCGAGAGGCCCCGGAAGCAGCACGAGGAAGTCGTTGCCGAGCCCCTCGTACTTCGTGAGACGAAGCAGACCCACCGCTCCCAGTCTTCCACGCCGCCGCTTCACTCCGGCCGGCCGGCTCGGGCGCGACGCGCCGGACCGCGCGTGCTCATTGCGGCAAGGCGGCAGCCCGGCGCAGCTCGTGGAGCCGCTCGACGAGGCGCTCGCGCACCGCCTGCGCCTCGCCGGCGGCGTCGAACCACGCCACCCGCGGGTCGCGGCGGAACCACGCCTCCTGGCGGCGGGCGAAGGCACGCGTGCGGCGCAGCGTCTCGGCTCGGGCCTGGGTCAGGGTCAGCTCGCCGCGGAGGTGGGCGGCGAGCTCGCGGTAGCCGAGCGCCTGCGCAGCCGTGCGCGAGATCCCGCCGGGGCGGGCGAGCAGCGCACGCACCTCGTCGAGGAAGCCGGCAGCGAGCTGGGCGTCGAGCCGGGACTCGACCCGTTGCGACAGCTCCGCGCGTGCGAGGCGCAACCCGAACAGCTCGAAGCGGCTCGGCGGGTAGGCCTCGAGCCCGGGCCCGAACGAGCTGAACGGACGGCCGCTGCCGAGGGTCACCTCGAGGGCGCGCAGGATCCGGCGCTCGTTGCCCGGCTCGATGCGCGACGCGGCGAGCGGGTCGAGCGCGCGAGGCGCGAGTAGAGCTCGGAGAGGGCCCTCCCGCCGGCCAGCTCGGCGGCGAGGTGGGCCGCGTGCTCGGGATAGCGGGTCGGCAGGGTCAGCCCGTCGACGACGGCACGGTGGTACAGGCCGGTCCCGCCGACGAGGACGGCGACGTGACCCCGGGACTCGATCCCCCCGAGCGCCGCCGCGGCTGCGGCCTGGAAGCGGCTGACGGAGAACTCCTCGCCGGGCTCCACGAGGTCGAGGAGGTGCCACTCGACGCCTTCCCGCTCGGCCGCCGTCGGCTTGGCCGTGCCGAGGTCCATGCCGCGGTACACCGCCATCGCGTCGACCGAGACGAGCTCCACGCCGGGCACGGCGCGCGCTGCCTCGACGGCGAACGCGGTCTTGCCCACGGCTGTCGGACCGACGACGGCGAGGTGGCGGGCGTGAGCCGACGGCGCCGGCTCGAGGGCGCTCACTCCCGGGCAGCCGCGACCGCGCCCGTGGGGCGGCACGATGGGGGCGCGACAGGCCCGGGACGGCTGACCTGGTCTTTGACCCCACACCCGCCCGCAGAGGGCATGGCACGCCACGCGGCGGCGGCTCGGCTCGCGCCGGCCCGACGCTCACGCATGCGGCACGCTTCCGCCCTTCTCCGTCCCGCTGCCGACAACCGGCACCGGCACGGGCGGGACTTACCTCTAAACCGCACCATGCTCAGCAACCACGGGTTGCCTTACGTGGGTCGTTTCGCCTGCGGCTGGCATCGACTTTCAACCACAGACCCGTCCCGGGCCTGGTGATCAGGCTACGCCTCGCCGCGCCCTGCCCGGCGCGACCGCTCGGCCTCGGCGCGCCCGGCTCGGTGTCCCGACGCCGCCCGTCCTCAGAGCTGCTCGGCGAGCTTGGCGAGCGACCCGACCTTGGCCTCGGGCAAGGCCTTGGTGAACACCGCGCCGGCGACCCAGTGCGTTCCCTGTACCCCGGCGATTTCCTGGACCTCGTCGGTGCCGATCTTGAAGGTGATGTACCAGGCCGGGAAGCCGAGCCCGCCATAGGGCGTGAAGGCGAGCTTGGCGTGGGCGGCGGCCTCTGTCGTCTGGAGGAGCTTCTGCAGCACCGCGTTGGTGATCGGCTTGGAGGTCGTCCCGATGCCGAGGGTGACGATGTGCGCCAGGCCGGCGGCGCTGGTGTAGCTGCCGTAGAGGCAGGACTGCTCCACGGAGGCGATGTCGTCGTCCTTGGCGTTGGCCGCCAGGGAGGTCGAGGTGTACGTGCCGGCGGGGACGGTCCAGCCGACGATCGCCGAGACCGCCGATGGGCTCACCTTGGAGCAGATCGTCGTCTTCGCCGGGGCCAGGCGGCTGCCGAGCGCGCCGTGCTGCGCGACGGCGCCGGGGGCGGTGCGCGCGCTCGCCCCGGCGAGCGCCGGAGCCCCGATCACGGCTGTGGCGCCGGCGAGGGCGACGAGCGCTCGAGCGCGCCGGTGCGCCGGGCGGGCCGGCGCTGAACGGGTCGAGCGGGTAGTGGGGGTCATCGTGGACGCTCCGATCGTCGCTGCAGCCGGCGCAGGGTCGACCGCTCTGTTCACCGGCGTCGCGCCGGCTCGCACCAGCGTAGAAGTTTCCACAGCCCGCAGGCAGGACGAAAACATGCAAATCGTGGCACCACGAGGCGACGCTTCGAGCGGCGGAGGGCTCGGTGTTATAAACCCCACCCGCGGACACCCGGAGATGATCGGTGCCGGACGGTCGACACCGGTCCCCGTCGACGCTCTCGACGAGCCGAGCGCCGGGGCCGGCGATCGATGCGGCTACTCGCCAAGCTGTCCCGGCGGGTTCAGCTCCGTGTAGCCGACGCCGGTCACGGGCTTGCCGTCGATCTCGCCCGTGATGGTGCAGTCGCCCTCCCAGTAGACGGTGCCCTGCACGCTGCGCAGGTCCAGCTCCTGATCGGCGAGGTCGGGCGTGACGCTCAGCCGGCCGCCGGGCACGTGCAGGGTCCAGCCGGCGCTGTAGGTGATGTGGGTCACCGGGCTCGTCCAGGCCCCGAGCGACTTCTCGGCGATGTCGGCCTTCGTGAGGTGGGTCACCGCGGCGCCGCGGACGTCGGTCCCGTTGCTGTCGACGATCGCGCCGCCCTTGGAGCGGACGAACTCGAGCATGTACTGGCTGCTGTCGTGGAGCTGGACGCTGAACCAGTCCCACCCGGCGGCGCCGCTCAGGGTGTTGCTCCACTCGTGGTCCATCCACGACTCACCGGTGACGTGGATCGCCGCGCCGTGGTCGGTCACGGTTCCCGAGGTCGCCAGCGAGGTCCACGAGTAGTAGTCGGCGGTGCCGAGCGGGCCGAGGCCGACGACGCCACCCGGCCCCTCGAGGGCCGGCGGCTCGGTGCTGTGCAGGGCGAGGTCGATCGAGTAGCCGGGCAGCGCGGCGCGCAGCGTGTCGTCGCCCGCGGCCCCGCTCATCGACCATTGCCCGGTCGTCAGGGCGAAGCGTCCGGGGCTCGCCGGTTCCTTGCTCGTCGAGGTGGTCGCCGCGTAGTGGAACGCCTTCCGGTCGACGTCGCTCACCGCGAAGTTCCCGATGTAGACGGGCTTCGAGCCGAACAGGCGGAACTGGAACGTGACGTACTCGAAGCCATAGGTGTGCACCTTGCCCGCCGCGTCCGTGCCGGTGAGGTGGCCGTTGAAATACCACCACTCCACCGCATCGTTGTGCGGCCCCTCGTCCCTCGGCAGCGTCACGCCCACCGTGGTCGCCGCAGCCCCCTTCGGGTCGACCGCATCGTTGTGCGGCCCCTCGTCCCTGGGCAGCGTCACGCCCACCGTGGTCGCCGCAGCTGCGGCGCGACCACCGCTCGCCGCGGCCCTCAGCGCGGGGGCGCCGACGACGAGCGCGGCCCCGGCGAGCGACGCGAGAAGGCGAAGGCCGCGGCGGGCGCTTCGTGGGAGCAGGCATGCCCCGACCATAGGACGGTGGCTCACCCGCGACCGTTCGCGGCATGGGCCGCGGCGTCGACGGCTTCGAGCGCGGGCAGCGGGAGCGGGTCGACACCCTCGGAGGTTGCGGCGAGCAGAGCTGCGGCGTCGGCGATCAGCACGAGGTCGAGCAGCTGGGCGAGGGCGCCCTCCCCGGCCGCACGGATGGTCACGGTGGCCGCGACGACCTCGTCGAGCAAGGGTCGCGAGGCCCGGAACCACTGGTCGGCGCCGGCCAGCTCGTGGTCGCTGCGCAGCTCGACGAGGACGAGCAGCTGCCGCGTCACGTCCCCGAGCTGGCCGAACCCGCACAACGTCTCGCTCGCCGCCACTGGGAACGTCGCCGAGAGCGCCGGCGACTTGGCAGATTGGTTGACCGCCGCCTGCAGACGCCATGCCGCGACGGCGCCGATCCCGTCCGAGGCCAGCGCCAGGGGGATCGCCCGTTCGAGGCGCGCGGCGAGCATTCCCACAGGCCCGCCGCCCGGATCTGCCGACCATTCGGCCAGCCGCGCCGAGAGTTGGGCTGCCGCGGGCGCGGCACCGAGCCGGCGACCTCGGCTGCATCGAGCAGGCCGGCGCAGGCCAGCAGCGTCAGGGTGGCGCCGGCGAGCGGCGCCAGCGATGCTCGCTGAGCGGGATCGTCGGCGGGGAGATCGAGCGAGACGGCCCCCACGCCGGCGAACCCGGCATCCGCCCCAGACGGCGAACCACCCGATTCGGCCGCGCCGATGTGCCAGACCGTCGCCCCGCGACGAAGGGCCAGCTCGACGGTTCGTTGCCAGCCACCGGGCACGTCCGGGCGGCCGAGTGCCACGACGAGGCAGCCGGGGCCGAGCCACGCCGGCGGGCCGGTCCTGGCGCGGCAGGATCGGAATTGGGCATCGCGGGGCCGCCACGGCGTCGACTGCGGCTGTCGCGTGATCGGCGCCCGACCCTCCGGCGAGCAGCACCGCCTCGAACGGCCATCGCGTCCCTGCCCCCGGTGACCGCGACGAAACAGCCTGCCGGGTGAGCTGTGCAGCGGTGAGCTCAGCGGCCGCAAGAAGACGCGGCAGGCAGCGACGCGAGCTGCCCGAGCGACCAGCCGGGGAGAGGGTTCGCGGGCAGCGAGCTCAGTTCCCGCCATCGGCATCGCCGGCAGGTGCTGGCGCGTCGCCTCCCCCGCCTGTGACGACGACGCCGTCGCCGGATGCCTGCAGCGCGACGAGCCGCTCGTGATCGACGTCGTCGGCGGTCTCGGCCTCCTCGACGAGCAACGTCGGGATGCCGTCGCGGATCGGGTAGCGGCGGTGCAGGCGCGGGTTGTAGAGCAGGTCCTCGGCCGGCACGTACCACAGCGGGCCCTTGTCCTCCGGGCAGACGAGGATCTCGAGCAGCCAGTCGTCGAGCACGTCCTCAGCCCTCCCCCGCCATCGCGCCGCCGGGAACGTCGGCGACCACGCCTCGCACCTCCGCGACGCGGCGCTCGAGCTCCTCGTTGTCGGACGCCTCGACGTTGAGACGGAGCAGGGGCTCGGTGTTCGACGGTCGCAGGTTGAACCACCACGACCCCAGGTCCGCGGTCAGGCCGTCCAGACGGTCGATGGTGGCGCCACGCTGGGCGTAGCGCTCCGCGACCTGCTCGACCGCGGCACGCGGGTCGGCGACGCGGGTGTTGATCTCGCCGGAGTCGGCGTAGCGCTCGAAGGGACGGCGCAACGCCGACAGGGGGACATCGGCCCGCGAGAGGACCTCGAGCACGACGAGCGCGGCGATGATCCCCGAGTCGGCGCGAAAGTTTTCCCGGAAGTAGTAGTGCCCGGAGTGCTCGCCGCCGAAGACCGCACCGGTCTCGGCCATCACCTGCTTGATGAAGGAATGGCCGACTCGGGTGCGGATCCCGATGCCGCCGTGCTCGGCGATGACCTCGGGAACGGCCTTGGAGCAGATGAGGTTGTAGAGGATCGTCCCGCCCGGATGCTTCTCGAGCATCGCCTGGGCGACGATCGCCGTCGTCGTGGACCCGGACAAGGGCTCTCCGGCATCGTCGACGAGGAAGACGCGGTCGGCGTCACCGTCGAAGGCGAGGCCGACGTCCGCTCCTGTCTCGAGCAGGCGGCGGCGGAGGTCGGCGAGGTTCTCGGGCTGGATCGGGTCGGCAGGATGGTTGGGGAACGTGCCGTCGAGCTCGAGGTAGAGGTACTCGACCTCGAAGGGCAGCGGAGCGAAGACCGCGGGGGCGACGAGGCCGCCCATGCCGTTGGCGGTGTCGGCCACGAGCCGCAGCGGCGCGAGGGACGCGGTGTCGACGAAGGAGCGAACGTGCTCGGCGAACGCGTCCAGCAGGTCGACGCGCTCGACGTCGAGCTCCTCGATGGTCGGGAGCTCGGCCGGCGCAGCGGCGAGCTCGCCCACCGCGAGGTCGCGGATCTCGAGCAACCCGCTCTCCTCGCCGATCGGCCGGGCACCGGCGAGACAGAACTTCATCCCGTTGTACGCAGCGGGGTTGTGGGACGCGGTCAGCATCACCGTCGGCGCGTCGAGGGACCCGGAGGCGAAATAGCTCATGTCCGTCGAGCACAGGCCGAGATCGATGACCCGAGCGCCGGCGGAGATGGCGCCAGCGGCCAGGGCTCCGGCAAGTGTCGGGCCCGAGCTACGCGCGTCGCGGCCGACGAGGATCCGCGGCGGCGGCTCCCCCGTCGCCGTTGGTTGCACGCTCGCGTTGGAGCCGTCGCCGACCGCCGGCGCGCCCGCCCCGCCGGCGGTCCTGCGCGAGGCGGCCTGAGCGAAGCGGGCAAAGGCTGCTCCGATGGCGTATGCGACGGGCGCGTCGAGCTGGTCCGGCACGGTCCCGCGCACGTCGTAGGCCTTGAAGATGCCTGCAAGGCGATCGGTGGTGCCGGCGTCGTTCGACTGGGCCATGGGGTTTGCGATGCTACCGGTGATCGTCGGCAGCGGGCGAGTGCCCCCAGGGCCGACGCTGCACCGTCAGGCGCAGCCGGGCTCAGCGGCGGAGGGCCAGCGCAACGATGGTGACGGTGTTGAACGACGCGTGGGCGACGATCCCCGGCCCGAGCCGCCCCGTCCGCCACGCGAGCGTTCCCAGCACGACGCCGAAGCCGACGAGGCCGATCAGCTGCAGCGCCTCGAAATGGACGAGCCCGAACACGATGGCGACGAGCAGCACCGAGAGCGGCGCCTGGAGCCTCGGCCCGAGGCCGGCCAACCGCCCCGCCACGGCGCGCAGGAGCAACCCCCGGAAGAACAGCTCCTCGACGACGGGCGAGCCGACGCAGACGAGGAACCCGAGCAAGGCGAGGCTCGCTCCCGACGCTCCGGCGGCGAGCTCGTTCGCGGGTCCGCCAAGGCGCGTGTACAAGTGGGGCACGAACGGCAGGAGCGGCGCCTCGAGCACGGGAACGAGCACGTACTGCGACGCCACTCCGACGGCGATGCCGAGCGGGAGGTCGGGCCAGGGACGCAGCTCGAGGCCGTAGTCGTCGCGCAGCCATCGCAGCGCGGTGGCGATCGGCCGAGCGGTCGTGGCTGTCGTGGCCGTCGCCGCCGGGGCTGTGCGTCGACGCGCCAGCCAGCTCGCGTACAGCGCCGCCCCGATCCAGCACCCCCACAGCACGAGCAGGCTGGTCACGTCGGCGCCGAAGGTGCCGGGGTGGCGCAGGTGGTGGGTCACGGCGCCGAACGCGGACACAGCGATCTCGGCGAGCACGAAGCTGGCCGCCAGCCCGACGACGGCCTCGCTCAGTCCGAAGGGGTTGGCGGGCCGGCGCGCCGCCGGATCGCGCCGCCGGCGGGCCGGCGACGAGCGTGGTGACGGCACCGGCGGGGTCATCTGACGAGCGTCGCCGAGCGGCGCGTGCGGGTCAACCCACCGAGCGCGGGTGACGGCGCCTGATCGAGCGATCCGCCGCCTACGATGGGGGTCGATGAGTCGTCAACCGCAGGACATGCGCCCGGGCAACGGAAGCCCGGGGCCCGGCCGGCCGATGGGAGGCGACTCGACCTGGCGCTGGGTGTTCGCAGCCCTGCTCGTCGTGCTCGTCATCGTGCTGTTCGGGTCCTCGCTCGTACTCGCACGGGGCCGCGGCCACCAAGACCTACAGCGCCTTCCTCACCGAGCTGAAGCATCACGACGTGAACAACGCCACGGTCAACAACGAGACCGGCGTGATCACCTTCGGCCTGAAGGGCGACCCGACCACCTATACCACCGGCGGCCCGCTGCCGGTCCTGCAGTCCGAGATCAACGCGCTGCAGGCCTCGGGCACGAGCTACAAGCTGAACACGCCCACGAGCAGCATCATCCCCACGCTGCTCGTCTACCTGCTGCCCGTCGTGGTCTTCATCGGCTTCCTCGTCTGGCTCAACCGGCGTGCCCAGGGTCAGATGTCGGGGATCATGTCGATCGGGCGTTCGCGCGCCAAGGTGTACTCGACCGAGCGCCCGCGGACGACCTTCAACGACGTGGCGGGGTACTCCGGCGTCAAGCAGGAGATCAGCGAGGTCGTCGACTTCCTGAAAAGCCCTGGGCGCTTTCGCGAGATCGGCGCCCGCATCCCCAAGGGCGTGCTGCTCGTCGGCCCGCCGGGCACGGGCAAGACGCTGCTCGCCCGGGCAGTGGCCGGCGAGGCCGGCGTGCCGTTCCTGTCGGTCAGCGGCTCGGACTTCATGGAGATGTTCGTCGGCGTCGGCGCGAGCCGAGTGCGAGACCTCTTCCAGACGGCGCGCAAGCAGGCACCGGCGATCATCTTCGTCGACGAGATCGACTCGATCGGCCGCAAGCGCGGCGCCGGGCTCGGCGGCGGCCACGACGAGCGCGAGCAGACGCTGAACCAGATGCTCTCGGAGATGGACGGCTTCGATCCTTCCGAGGGTGTGGTGATGATGGCGGCGACCAACCGGCCCGACATCCTCGACCCCGCGCTGTTGCGCCCGGGCCGCTTCGACCGCCAGATCGTCGTGCCGCTCCCCGACCTCGAGGAGCGCAAGCCGATCCTGGTGGTGCATTGCCGCGACAAGCGCATCGGCCCCGACGTCGACCTCGAGGTCATCGCCAGGGGAACGCCCGGGATGAGCGGCGCCGACCTCGCCAACCTCGTCAACGAGGCAGCGCTGCACGCTGTCCGCCGTGGCAGCCAATTCGTCGAGATGCGCGACTTCGACGCCGCCCGTGACCGCGTGCTGATGGGCCAGCAGCGTGACTCGATGGTCCTCTCCGACGCCGAGAAGGAGCGGGTCGCCTACCACGAGTCCGGGCACGCCGTCCTCTCCTACGTGCTGCCCTTCGCCGACCCGCTGCTCAAGGTGAGCATCATCCCCACAGGCATGGCCCTGGGGGTGACCCAGCAGCTGCCCCTCGAGGAGCGCCACATCTACAAGCGCGAGTACATCGAGGACTCGTTGGCGGTGCGGATGGGCGGTCGAGTGGCTGAGCTGCTGATCTACGGCGACCTGTCCACCGGCGCGAGCGACGACCTGCAGCGGAACACCGAGCTGGCGCGCAAGATGGTGCGCGAGTGGGGCATGTCCGACCGCGTCGGCCCGATGGCCTGGGGATCCCAGGGCATGGTCTTCCTCGGCGAGGACCTGATGCACTCCCGCGACTACTCCGAGGACACGAGCCGGGTGGTCGACGAGGAGGTGTCGCGCATCCTTCGCGAGTCCGAGCAGCGCGCACGCGAGCACCTCGAGGAGCACCGCTCCGGGTTGGTGCAGCTCGCACAGACCTTGCTCGAACGGGAGTCGATCGACGGCGCCGAGGTGGCGCGCATCATCGACAGCGCCTACGGCCGGCCGGTGCACGGCGAGGACAACCAGATCCCGCACTTCGCCGGCAGCATCTTCGGCTCAGCCGCACCGCTCGCCGGCGGCGGCGGTCCGCTCCCACCCGGCGGCTCCATGGGAACGACCGGCCCCCTGCCCGCGACCGGGACGACGCCGCTTCCCGACCAGGCTCCGCCCGAGCGCCCGCTCAACTGAGCGAGGACGCGCGAGGTCGCCCTGCGCCCTCCCTCGCCTCCCGCGGGGACTCAGCCCGTGGACACCGGGATCGCGTCGACTGCGGCCAGCCCCCCGAGCGCGCTGCGCGAGGAGAGGAAGCTCGAGGCGAGCACCCGGCACGACGCCCGTACGACGAGCGCCAGCTGCTCGGTGCTGCGGCTGCGCAGCGACGCGGCCAGCACGGTCGTCTCGCCTCCCGCTGCGATGCGCACGTGCACGCCGCTCGTCCCCGCAGCGGCGTTCGAGCCCAGCTGCTGCACGCTGATCGTCGCCGCGTCGCGGCCCGGATTGGCGAGGACGAGGAGCTCGTTCTGGGTGGTGTCGTCGCGACCGCCGGGAAGCACCCATTCCGACGACGCTGCAGGCAGGCCGAGCTGCACGGACGTGCCCGCGGCGAGCTGAGCCCCCGCGGTCCCGCTCGCCGCGCCGGACACGACCGTCTCCCGAGCGACGACGATCGGGCCGCCGTGCAGCGAGGTGACCGATGCCCAGCTCATCGAGGAGCTCGCCGTCGGGGCCGCGGCGAGCTGGACGACGCCGCCGGCCGGCACGTCGGCGCGCAGCTCGCCGGCACCCGGGCCGCCGCCGAGCAGCACCTGCACGAGGACCGCGGTACCGCCGGGATCGAGCACGGCGAAGATCTCGCGCTCGGAGGGCCCGAGCGGTGCCGGGCCGAACCACCAGCGTGACGCGGCGGTGCCGCTGCCCGCGGTGAGCGCCTCGTCGATGCCGCCGCCGCGGCGGGCAAAGACGAGCAGGGCGCCGGTGACGAGCTCGCCCGCGCTGGCCGTGACGGTGGTGCCGATCACCTGCTGCTGGGGTGCTTGCCTGCCGACGTCGACGACCACCACCTGCCCGGCGCCGATGCTCAGGTCCTGCAGCGACGCCGGCGACAGCGTGCTCGAACCGGTGGAGATGGTCACGCTGGCGACGGCGGGCGTGGCCGAGGGATCGAACAGCGCGAGGGTGAGGTTACGCGGCCCCGAGGTGCTCCCCGCCGGGAAGTAGCTCGTGCTCGCCGGTCCCGTCGAGCACGGCGACGTGGCCGTGCCGCGCGGCCCGTCCACCACCTGCTCGACGGCAGCGCCTCCGCCGGCGAGGAGCACGGTCGCCGCCGCCCAGTCGGCCCGCCCGGTGCGCGGCAGGGACACGACGAGCTGGGCGTGCGCCGGCACGACGACCGGCTGCGTGCTTCCCGTCCCGGCAGACGTGGCGAGGCGCAACGACCCGCGAAGCTGGCGGCCCGAGAGGTTGGCGACGGCGATCGACGACGCTTGGGACCTCGCCCCGACCGGCAAGGGACCGGGGCAGTACCAGGCGGTCGACGTGGCCCGGCTCATCGCCACCGCCGCGCCGCCGGCCTGGCTGGCGACGACGCTGGTCGCGCGCTGCGGGAAGGCGGCGTCGAGGAGCACCGCGGCGGCGACGACGAGCACGAGGGCGGCGAGAACGACGAGGCGGCGACGGTCGCTCATGCGACCCTGTCCCCGCTCACGCCGCCCACCGGCTGACGGGCGGCGTCATCGCCGGCGCACCGACAGCACCAGCTCGTCGTCGTCGGCCCCGGGCGGGGGCGGCGGCACGTTGACAGCGAGGGGTCGCAGCGGACGATGCGGCGCGCGGTGCGCCGGCCGGTGGGAGTGCCGTCGCGCCCGACCGCGCCAGCACCACGCTGCGGCGAGCGCCGCGGCGACGAGCGAGACGGCGAGGGACAGCCCGCGAAGCCACGCTGGCGTGCCCCCGCCGGACGTCAGGATCGGGGACCCGGCAGGCGACGGACGCCAAGCCGTATCGGCAAAGACGATCGCGCCGCCCTCTCCGGGCAGCCGCCGCAGGTCCTGCTGAGCGGCGAGCGACGGGACGAGCCCGGCGGGCGGCGGCGCGGCGGTGGCGTCCTGCATGCCCGCCAGCACCGGGGCGGTGGCCGTCGTCACGACGACGTAGCGCACGCCGGCCGCGGCCAGGTTCGAGCCGAGGGTGACCGTGAGGCCCGACTCTGCCTGCACGACCCCGCGCCCGAGCGTAGCCATCAGTCCGGCACTCGGGCTGGGGAACAGCCGGGTGCCGTCGGGCTGACCGTCGGAGATGCCGGCGGCGAGCCCGGGCGTCACCTGCCAACCGACGAGGGGAAGGGCGTCCGGCTCGCCGAGCCAGAGCACGGACCCGCCCGAGGCCGGGGCCGCTGCGCCCGAGGAGGCGCCGCCCCGGCCGGCGGTGGCCGAGACGCCTCCACCGCCGGAGGCGAGGTAGGAGAGCACGGTGTCGTAGCCCGTCGTCGGCAGGCCGAAGCGGCCCGAGCCGCTGGCGCCGACCACGGGGATCAGCCCGGCGAGGCCGGCGAGCGCGCACAGCGCGCCGACGGCGTGGCGCCACCCCAGCCCGCTCGAGGCGAGGTCGGCGGAGACCGTCGCCACGCCCAACCCGACGCAGGCGGCGACGCAGGCGGCAGCGGGTGCGACCAGCATCCGTACGTCCCCGCCACCCGCGCCGAGCCAGCCCCGCCCGGCGACCCACGCCACAGCGAAGGCGAGCACGGCGACGACGACGAAGCGCGTGCCCCACTCCAGGCGATCGCCGCGTCCGACGAGCACGGTGATGAGGCCGGCGAGCAGCAGGGCGTAGCCGAGCGGTCCGCGCCCGATGGGGCCGAGGTCGAACGCGAGCACCTGTGCGAGGCTCGGGCCGCTGCCGGCCAGGGGCGCCCCACCGGTCGCCAGCGACCACGCGCCCCCGGGCTGCAGCCAGGTGATCGACCACGGCAGGGTGAGCGCCAGCGAGACCGCCACCCCGCCCGCTCCGACGGCGCAACACCGGGCCGCAGCCCGCCATTGGCGGCGCCCCGACGCGGCGAGCGTGGCCAACGCCAGCGCGGCGGCCATCTCGAGCGTGAGCGGGACGACGGCAGGAGCGAGCGATCCCGCCAGCGCGAGCAGCAGGCCGAGCCCGACCGACTGCGCGCCGAGACCGCGCCGCGGGCGCATCGTGGCCTCGGCGAGACGGGCCAGCACCCAGGGGGTCGTGGCGAACACGACCAGGGCGAGCGCGTCACCGCGCGCCAGGTCGTTCCATGCCAGCGGCAGGAACAGGTAGGCGATCGACGCCCCGATACGTCCGGGGACCGAGACGAAGGGGCGCACGAGGCGGGCGGCGCCGAGGCCGCCGAGAACGACCGAGGCGAGGATCACCGCCTTCCAGATCAGGCTGGTCCCGCCCCCGATCACCAGGCCGGCGAGCCCGATCAGGCCGAGCGCCGGGGACGCCGGCCCGGTGCGCTGCAAACCGGCGTCCTGCCAGCCGCCGAAGAAGTCCCCGAGCAGGCGCTCGGGCGCGGGGAAGGGCAGCACCTCGCCGACGAGAGGCAGGTGCCCCAAGAAGAGCGACCTCGCGCCCAGCACGAGCAACGCGACCGCAACGGCGAGCGCGGCGTACGGGCCGCGGTTGGAGCTGATCCGCGCCACGAGCCCGCTGCCCGCCTCGGTGAGCGCCGCGGCCGGCCTGAGGTCGGGATGGGGCGCCCGCTCGTGGCCCCCACGGCGAGGCGCGCTGCCAGGCGTCCGCTCGAGCACCGCCCCCTCGGCGATGCGCCGGGCGTAGCGCTCGAGGCGGAACGTCCCGCCGTCCATCGTCCGGCACACCTCCCGGTCGCTCAGCCGGCGTGAGGCGGCGATCGTCCGCCGTGCGGCGCGCACCTCGGCGCGACGGGCGAGGTTCCAGCGCCAGGCGTCGACCACGAGCCGGGCCCGCCATCGCTTGCCGACGGCTGTGAAGTAGACGACCTCGAGCAGGCTGAGCGCAACGAGCTCGGTCACGACCACGCTGCGGCGCAAGCGCCCGTAGTTCTTGAGCACCGCCCGCAGCTCGTGGCGCCACTGCAGGGCTCGCGCTTCGGGGAGTGGACGCTGGCGGCTCGCGGTGGCTTCGAGGTGGCGGACCCGCGCCGCGGGAGCGACGACGACGCGCGCGCCCGCCACCCGGGCGCGCCAGCAGAGGTCGACGTCCTCGCCGAGCATGGTGATCGCCGGGTCGAAGCCGCCGAGCGCGGCGAACAGGTCGGCGCGTACGAGCGTGCACGCCCCGGGCGCGGCGAAGACGTCGCGCACCTCGTCGTGCTGGGACTGATCGAGCTCGCCGGGCTGGACGCGCCGCAACGGGGCGCCGAATCGGTCGACACCGAGTCCGAGCTGCAGCAACCGGTCGGGCTGCTGGAAGTCGACGAGCTTGGGGGCGACGATGGCGGCGTTGGAGCGGAAGGCCTCCTCGACCATGCGGCGTACCGCGTCGGGGTCGGGCACGACGTCGTCGTGGCAGAACAGCAGGAAGGCCGCGCCTTCGACCAGGTCGAGCGCGACGTTGGCGCTCGGCCCGAAGCCGTCGTTGCGCTCGAGACGGTGCAGGTAGACCTCGGGGGCGACCGCCGCGACGCGCTCGGCGAGCGGCGTCGAGCTGCCGGCGTCGATGACGAGCGTGGTCAGCTGCTCGCCATAGTCCTGGGCGTGCAGCGCCAAGAGGCACTGTTCGAGCCACGGGCCGGGACTTCTCGTCACGACCACGGCGACGACCGGCGGTACTTGATCGTCCGCCATCAGGGCCGACAGGTTAGTCCCGGCGCAGCGCGCCTGCTCGGCAGGTGCGGGCGCGCTGCATGTCCGGTGTCGCGTGCAAGAAGCGCGGTCGGGAGGCGTTCGCGGGGGTTTGCCGGTAGCCTCGCGGGGCGTGGTCGACCTGCGCCGCGACGTGACCCGCACGCTCGAGGAGGCGGCCTACGTCGCGGTCGGGCTCGCCGTGCTCGAGGTGCAGAAGGCCCAGGTGCGTCGTCGCGCCGTGCTCGAGCGGATCGGCCAGGTCGGGGACCTGCTCGGCGACGCCCTGGGCTCGGTGCTCGGCGGGCAGTCGCCGGCAGGCCCGGGCGGCGACGGGCCGGCGGCGCCGACCGACGGCGCGCCGGCGGCGACGACCGGCGGCGCACCGGGGGGTGCGGGCGATCCCCCATCGGGAAGCGCCGACGGCTGACCGAGTCGCTGCGACCGAGGACCTCCGGGCGCGACTGACGACGTCTACCCGGCGCGGCTCAGCCGCTGGCGTGCGTCGGCGAGCACCTCGGCGAGGGTCTGCTCGAGGGGGATCTCGGGTCGCCAGCCTGTGAGCTCGCGAAGGCGCGTGGCGTCCCCGACGAGCACCGGGACGTCGACAGGGCGCAGCAGGGCCGGGTCCTCGACGAGCTCGAGGTGCGCGGTCGAGGCCGCCACGAGCATCGCCGCCAGCTCGGCGATCGGCACCGCACGCCCCGAGCACAGGTTGTAGACCTCGCCTGCCTGTGCCGCCTGGACGAGCATGCGATAGCCGCGAACCACGTCGCGCACGTCGGTGAAGTCGCGCCCCGCGCTCAGGTTGCCCACCGGCACGCTCGTCGCGCCGGCCGCCTCCGCAGCGGCGATGCGAGCCGCGAGTGCGGCGACGACGAAGACCGGCGCTTGGCCGGGCCCGACGTGGTTGAACGGCCGGACGCGCACGACGTCGACCCCTCGACCCAGGTACGCCTGCAGCCCGAGGTACTCGGCGGCGACCTTGCTCGCCGCGTACGGCGTCGTCGGGCGCAACGGCGCGTCCTCGCAGAGCGGCATGCCGTCCCCGTTGCCGTAGACCTCCGCCGAGCTGACGAGCAGCACACGGGCCGGCGCGCTTCCCGCCCGCACCGCCTCGAGCAGCGCCAGGGTGCCGATGGCGTTGACCCGGAAGGTCTCCTCCGGCTCGTCCCAGGATCGCCCGACGTGGCTCAGCCCGGCGAGGTGGTAGACGACATCGGGGCTGGCCGCGGCGAGCGCCGCTGCCACGGCCACGGCGTCGGCGATGTCGGTGTCGGGCGAGAGCACGCTGACGTCGTCCCCGCACGCCTCGAGGTGGCGCAACAGCCAACCGCCGACGAAGCCGGAAGCCCCGGTGACGAAGGCCCGCACCGGCCCCACCCTAGTGAGAGACCGGCGGGCCGGTCGATCGGCCCGCTGTGCCGGCGGCCGCGAGCCGGTACGCAGCGAGGTGACCGCCGGCGCTCGCCGCCCAGGTCATCGGCGCGGCGCGGCGCAAGCCGGCGGCGCGCCGGTGCTGCCGGCCCTCGCCGCCGGCGAGCACCTCCTCGATCGCCGAGGAGAGGGAGTCGGCATCGCCGGCGACCGACAGCACGGCGGCGTCGCCGGCGACCTCGGCCATCACGGTGCGCTGCGAGGTGACGAGCGGCGCGCCGCAGGCCAGCGCCTCGAGCACGGGCACCCCGAACCCCTCCTCGAGCGACGCGTAGACGAAGGCCGCGGCGCGGCGCAACAGCGCGGGCAGCGCTTCGTCGGCGACGTAGCCGAGGCGGACGATCCGTCCGCGCACGTGCTCGGGCAGGTCGCGGTAGGCGGCGGTGACCTGCGCCGTGCCCCAGCCCGTCGGCCCGGCGAGGACGAGCGAGAGCTCATGCCCGCCGCCGCCCGCCGGGCCATGCCCGCCGGCGAGGCGGGCGAAGGCACGCAGCAGGGTGGCGACGTCCTTTCGCGGCTCGAGCGTGCCGACGTGCAGCACGTACGGCTCGGCCACCCCGAGGCCGTCGAGCTCGGCGGCGTCGCCGCCCGGCCGGGGCTCCTCGGGCCGGAAGCGCTCGTGGTCCACGCCGTGCGGGACGACGAGCACCGGGCCCCTCGGCGAGCACAGCAGGCGGAAGCGCTCGGCGGTGGTCTCGCTCGGGCAGACCACGACCGCGGCGTGGCGCGCCGCCCGGTGCAGCGCTCGGGTGAAGAAGGCCACCTTGGAGCGCTCGTGCCACTCGGGATGGTCGATGAAGGTGCAGTCGTGCACGGTGACGACACCCGGGCGGCGCATCCAGCGCGGCAGGGAGTAGTGCGGACCGTGGTGCACGGCGACGGGAAGCCGGTCGACCACGCGACCCAGCGCGAGGTCCTCCCAGGCCAGACGGAGCGGGCGACCCGACGGGGCGACCGCAACGACGCGTGCCGAGGCGTCCAGACCCGCCCAGCGCGCCCGATCGTCGCGCCGGCTGAGCAGGTTGAGGTCCACCTCGGGGCGCATCGCAAGCGCCCGCACGAGCTCGACGACGTAACGGCCGGCGCCGACGGGACGGGTGGGGATGGCGCTCACGTCGAGCGAGACCCCGAGCGGAGCGTCGAGCTCCTCGGCCCCGTGCACCGGTGGCATCACGCCCGCTCACCGAGGACCTCGCGCCACAACAGCACGTGCGCCTCGGCGGCGCGCCGCCAGGTGAGCGTCCCGGCACGGGCGAGCCCGGAGGCGCGAAGCGCCTCCCGCCGCTGCTCGTCGCAGGCCGCAGTGACGATGCCGGCGGCGATGTCGTCGGGGTCGAGGGGATCGACGAGCAGGCTCGCCCCCGCTGCGCTCGGCACGGGGCTCGAGACGACCGGGGTCCCGGCGGCCATCGACTCGACCACCGGCAGCCCGAACCCCTCGGCGAGCGGGACGTAGCACAGACAGCGCGCCCGGCGGTAGAGGGCGGCGAGTGTTGCGTCCTCGACGTGGCCGGCGAGCAGCACGCCCGGCGGCGGCTCGGCCGCGACGCCCCAGCCCTCCGGGCCGACGACGACGAGCGGCCAGGGCTCGGGGAGCAGCCGGCGCGCCGCGGTGTAGCCGGCGAAGAGGCGGTCGAGGTTCTTGCGCGGCTCGAGCGTGCCGACTGCCAGCATCAGCTCACCGCCCACGCCCAGGCGGGCGAGCAGCGCCGCCGCTCCGGCATGGTCGGGCGGCGGCAGATGGTCGGCGCCCTCTTCGATCACGCGTACCGACTCGGGCGCGAAGCCGGCGCCGCTCGAGAGCACGTCCTCGGCCGTTGCCGTCGACGGCACGACGACTCGCGACGCCCGGCGCGCGGCGCGCTCGAGGGCGGCGTCATGCCAGCGACGGCGGCGCGACGAGGTCGCCGGCTCGGCGCGCCAGGCCAGGTCGTGAACGGTGACGACGAGCGCAGCGGCTGGCCTCGGGACGGCGAGCGAGCTGGCGTGCACGAGCCCGGCGGTCCGCGGCGACGCCAGCCCGCGGTCCCACGCCCGCACGAGCAGCGGCGCCGGCAGCCGGGACGTGGCGAGAGGGAAGCCGAGGCGGGCGAGCGGGTCGGAACCGGCTGGCGGCGCGCTCGGCGTACAGGCCGATCGAGGGCGCTTCGCCGTCGCCGAGGGCGGCGAGCCCGGCCAGCAGGCCGCGCACGTAGGTACCGATCCCGCCCGGCACGGCACGACGCAGCTGCTCGACGACGAGCACGACCTCGGCGTCCTCGGCGTCGGCCGGAGATGGCGTGGAGCTCAGCGCCGGCCCCGTCGCGCAGGGCTCGCCGCACCAATGCTCACCGCACCAGGGCTCACCGGAACAGGGCTCACCGGAACAGGTCCTCTGCCGGCGGCCGGATCAGCTCGGCGGCGACCGAAGAACGGCGGAGGAACACGGGATCCACGCCGCGCACCACCGCCGCCGGGATGCCCGACGACTTGCCCATCACGAGGTCCGCCGCGGAGGCGACCTCGTCGGCGACGGCCACCTCGGTGACCGTCATCGTCCGCCCGAGGGCGTCGGGCAGCCCACGTAGGTCGGCGACCGCGGCGATCCCGGCGACCCCGATCGCCACGTCCGTCAGGCCTCGGCGCCAGGGTCGCCCGAAGGTGTCCGAGACCACGACGGCGACCTCGGCACCGCTGGCGGCGCGTAGCCCGTCGCGCAAGCGGCGCGCCGAACGGTCGGGGTCGACCGGCAACAGCACGGCGTAGCCCTCCTCCACGTTGGAGAGGTCGACCCCCGAGCTGGCGCACACGAAGCCGTGCCGCGTCTCGGTGATCACGAGCTCGCCCCGCCGGCGCAGCACTCGCACGGCTTCGGACTCCGCCAGGCGGCGCTTGGCGTCCGCATCCTCCGGGTCGACGGCGACGACGCGCCCTTCGGCCTTGGAGACGACCTTCGAGGTGACGACGACGACGTCACCGTCGTGCAGCTCGGCGCGCTCGGCGATCATCCGGGCGAGGGGGTCGCCGGCACGGATCTCGCCGAGCCCGTGCACCGGGTGGACCGAGAGCGGTTGCGCGTCGCCGCCCGGAGCGACGCTCACGACGCGGCGGCGAGCGCGGTCCGGGCCAGGTCCTCGGCGACCTGGGCGGAGTCCATCACCGTGCTGGTCACGACGCAGGCCATGTCGCGCGCCTCGACCGCGGCGGCGAGCGCCGCGTCGGCGTGGTCGACGACCAGCGTGCCGGCCACCCCGGTCAGCACGCCTGCGACGCCGACGGCAGAGGCCTCGTGGCCGAGCTCGGCGAGCAAGCGGTCGGCCGGCCCCTTGAGCGCCCTGCCGGCGACGATCGGCGAGACCGCGACGACCCGGCCGCGGCGCTCCCGCAGCACCTCGCGGATGCCGGGGACGGCGAGGATCGGCGCGATCGAGACGATCGGGTTGGACGGTGCCACGAGGACGACCTCGGCGCGTCGCAGGGCGTCGAGCACACCCGGAGCCGGGAGCGCCGCTTCGGCGCCCTCGAAGCGCACCGAGCGGACGGCGACCTCGTGCCGCAGCTTGACGAAGTACTCCTGGAACTCGACCTGCGACCCGTCGGCGAGCTCGACCTTGGTTCGCACGGGGTCGTCGCTCATCGGCAGCAGCCGGGCGGTGACTCCCCAGCCGGCGGCGACCTCGGCGGTCACTTGGCTCAGCGTTGCGCCCGCGGCGAGCCGCCCCGTGCGGTAGAGGTGCGTGGCGAGGTCGCGGTCACCGAGCCGGAACCAGGTGATCCCGCCATAGCGCTCGAGCGCTTCCATCGCCTGCCAGCTCTCGCCGGCGAGGCCCCAGCCGGTCTCGGGATTGACCGCGCCTGCGAGCGTGTAGGTCACGGTGTCGAGGTCGGGGCTGACGTGCAGCCCGTGCAGCACGGTGTCGTCGCCGGTGTTGACGATCGCCAGGACCTCATCGGGCGGGACCGCACGGACCAGGCCGGCGAGCAGCCGGGCCGCACCGACCCCGCCCGCCAGCACGGCGATCACGGTGTGCCCTTCGACCCGCCGCCTGCCGTGCCACCCGTGCCGCCGGCGCGCGAGGGCTCGTCGACAGGGCGCCCCTCGCCCGGCGTGGCGCCGGCGCGCCGCTCGCCGCCGGCGCGCATCCAGTCGATGACGGCGACGACCCCCATGCCGACCTCGGTCCAGGCTCGCCAACCGAGGTGGATCGCGGCTCGACCGGGGTCGAGCGCGCTGGCGCGCACCTCGCCGGCGCGGGCCGGCCCGTGGCGGGCCTCGAGGTCGCTGCCCGCCGCAGCGGCCATCTCCCGGTACAGCTCGTTGACCGACGTCTGCTTGCCGGTCCCGATGTTGCAGATCAAGCCGCTGCCCCGCGATGCCGCCCGCGAGAAGGCATCCACGACGTCGTCGACATAGACGAAGTCGCGCGTCTGCGCGCCGTCGCCGTTGATCGTCGGGGCCCGGCCGGACAGCAACGACTCGGCGAAGATCGCCACCACGCCCGCCTCGCCGTGGGGGTCCTGGCGCGGTCCGTAGACGTTGGCCAGCGCCAGGGCCGTGAACTCGAGGCCGAACAGCTCGCGATAGAGGGCGAGGTAGTCGCAGCCGATCTTCTTCGACAGCCCGTAGGGCGACTGCGGTCGCTGCTCGTGCTGCTCGTTCACCGGGAGGTCGACGGGATCGACGTCCCCGTACAGCGTCCCACCGCTGGCAGCGAAGACGACCTTGCGTGCACCGGCGGCTCGGGCGCCTTCCAGGACGCGCAGCGTCCCGAGCACGTTGACGTCGGCGTCGAAGTACGGGCGGGCGACCGAGTCCGAGACGGAGATCTGCGCGCCGAGGTGGAACACCACCTCGGGACGGCGCATCGTCATCAGCTCGACCAGCTCGGGAGCGCGCAGGTCGAGCTGGTGGAAGCGCAGCTCTCCGTCCACAGCGCGCGCCGCGGCGAGATTGGCCAGCGAACCGGTGGAGAGGTCGTCGACGACGTCGACCTCGTGGCCCTCGGCGAGCAGCCGGTCGACGAGGGTGGATCCGATGAACCCGGCACCACCGGTCACGAGCGCTCGCATCGACGCCTCCTGTCACGTGGATGGCTGCCTGCCAGCTGCCAGCAGGTCGGCCGGCTGTGGGACGCCGGGACGCTCGCGGCACACCGATGTCCCGGCGTGCCGCCCCGGGACGACCGAGCGATCGCCGTCAACCGGCGTGCGCGGCGCTCACGACGGTACCCGCGCTCCGGCGAGCCTGGCGCCGTCGTCGACCTCCACGCCGGTGCCGAGGACGGTGCCCTCGAGCACCGCGCCGGCTCCGACGACCGCCCCCCGCCCGACCAGCGAGGAGCTCACGCTCGCCCCGGCGCGCACGACCGCACCGGGGAAGATCACCGAATCGGAGACGCGCGCGCCGGGCTCGACCAGCGCGCCGTCGCCGAGCACGCTGTCGGCGAGCACCGCGCCCGCCGCGAGCGTGGAACCCTGGCCGAGGAAACCGCAGCCCGTCACCTGGCCCTCGAGGGTCGCCCCGCTGGCGAGGTGCACGCCGGGCGACACCTCCCGCGCCGGGGGCAGCTGCACCGCCTCGCGCCTGCCCTGCAGCACGTCGAGCTGCGCCTGCAGGAACCGGTCGGGGGTCCCGGTGTCGAGCCAGTAGGCCGCCGACGGCATCGCGTAGAGCGCCCCGTCGCCGACGACGGCCGGGAACACCTCGCGCTCGATCGAGACGCGCCGTCCCGGCTCGATACGCCGCAGCAGGCGCGGCTCGAGCACATAGGTGCCTGCGTTGATCATGTTCGTCGGCGCCTCGCCGGGCGGCGGCTTCTCGATGAAGGCCAGCACGCGCCCGTCGTCGTCGGTGGGCACCACGCCGTAGGCGGAGGGATCCTCCACCGGGGTGAGGGCGATGGTCCCCTCGGCGCCCCGTTCGCGGTGCAGCTTGACCAGCGAGCCGAGCTCGAGGTCGGTGAGGATGTCGCCGTTGCAGACCACGAACGGCTCGTCGCCGTCCTCGCCGATCCCTGCCTGGCGCGCCGCGAAGCCGATGGCGCCGGCCGTGTCGAGGCCGCTCGCCGGCTCGATCGCGTAGCGGAGCGGAAGGCCGGCGCAGGTCGAGTCGGGGAACGCTGCGACGAAGGCGTCGGGCTGGTAGGCCAGCGAGAGCACCACCTCGCTGATCCCGTGTCGCGCCAGCCACTCGACGACGCGCACGATGATCGGGCGCCCGACGATCGGCAGCAGCGGCTTGGGCTGGTCGTAGGTGAGCGGCCGCAGTCGGGTGCCTTCACCGCCGACGAGGACGACGGCGAGCACCTCAGTGGGTGGCGACGCCCGCCGCGCCGACGGTGGTGGCGGGATGCGCGACCGTGCCGGACGTGGCCGACACCCCGGACTTGGCCGTGCCCGGCTTGGCCGTGGTCGATGCCGTCGAGCCGGCGACCGTGGACGACGACGCCGACCCGGCCTGGGCCGGCGAGGTTGTCGCTGGCACGGTGCTCGTCGGAGCCGCCGGCGGCGCGCTCACCGCCGTGCCGTTCAGGTCGCCGAGCAGCGCGGGGACCGAGGACGGCCGTTGCAACGCCGTGTGCGGCGGGACGAAGCCGACGGTGAGGAGCATGCCGTTCAGCAATTTGACCGACGTCGGGTCGGCGGTGACGATCGTGCCCGTCTTGGCCTTCGCCGAGCTCCACGTCTCGACCACGAGGTGGGCCTTTCCGCGCGCCGGGCCGAGAGCCGCGGTACAGCTGTCGCCGTTCGCCAGCGCCTTCCGGCCGGGCAGCTGGATGCTCGTCGCGGTCAGCGACGCCCCCGGGTAGGAGCCGAAGAAGGTGCCGAGCGTGTCGTGCTTGCCGGTGAAGGACGACGGCTTGGTCGCCGCACCGGGGGCGATCAGGATCACGCCGTCGCCGGCCGTCCGGATCCCGACCGTGGTGAAGTTGGGGTTCGCCGGCAGGTCGGCCTGCAGCTTGCCGCAGATGTCGACACCGAGCGCGCTGTACCAGTGGTCCGACGCCGTGGGATGCACGGCGGGCGGGACGTAGGGGTGGATTCGCTCGTTCCGGCTGTAGGCGATGAGGAAGACCCCGATCAGGGTGATCGCCGTGATCAGCGCGTACCAGGCTCGCGGGGACTTGCCGCGGTAGGCGCGGCTACCGCCGCTCGCCGCGGCACGCGCGACCGTGCGGCTGAAGGATCCTCGGGACATGGCGGCCGAGTGTACTCAGGCGCCTGCTCAGCCGGGCAGCGGCGTGATGGCGCGACGGGCCAGCGCCACGGCCAGACGCGCCGCGAGGCCCGCGGCGACGAGCGGCAGGAGCAGCCGGGACGGGCCGCGCATGGTCGCCTCGGCGAACTGCAGCGTCGAGACGTGGTGAGCGACGAGCATCCGCACCGGGCGACGGCGCGTCGAGCTGCCCTGGGCGTGCACGACGCGAGCCGTCGGCACGAAGCGCACGGACCACCCGGCGCGATGCAACCGCCAGCACAGGTCGAGATCCTCGACGTACATGAAGTAGCGCTCGTCGAAGCCGCCGACGCTGACGAACGCGTCGCGGCGGGCGAGGAAGCACGCTCCCGAGACCCAGTCGACGTCGCCCTCCTCGCGCAGCCCCTCGTCGAGGGTGCTGTGCTCGGCGAGCCGGTAGCGGCGCGTCCAGCGGTTGTCCGGATGGACGAGCCCGACCAGGGCATGACCGGCCGCTGTGGCAAAGGAGGGAAAGACCCTCGCCGACGGGTAGGGGACGCCGTCGGGCGAGACGAGCCGCGGCCCGACCACGGCGAGGTCGTCACGGCGCTCCAGCGCGACACGCAGCGTCTCGAGCGAGCCCGGATCGAGGACGACGTCGGCGTTGCAGACGAGCAGGTACTCCGCCGTGACGAGCGCCGCGCCACGGTTCACCGCGCGCCCGTAGCCGAGGTTGCGGCCCGTCGGCAGCAGCCGGGCGGTGCGGTCCGCGGCGGCGAGCGCGGCGAGCGACCCATCCGACGAGACGTTGTCCACGACGACGACCTCGCCGACCCCGGCGCCGCGAAGGCTCGCGACGCAGTCGAGCAAGCCCGCCCCGCCGTCGTAGTTCACCACCACCGCCGCCACGGTGGGCGGCGCCGGCGCTTCGCCAGGGCCCTCGGTCGAAGCAGCTGAGCGCGCCGTGGGCGAGCCGCCCGACACCCCGCTCATCTTCCCGACCGCGTCACTGCTGCACGCGCGCCGCCCGCAGCTCCTCGACCAGGCCGCGCGTGGAGTCCTCCCAGCGCGGGAGCAGCGGCAGCCCGCAGAGGCGCAACGCGGCGTTGTCGAGCACTGCGCTCGCCGGTCGCGGCGCCGGGCGGGGCGGGTCGAGCTCGGCAGTCGTGATCGGCAGCACGGAACTCGGGTCGCCTCCGGCGAAGTCGACCACGGCGCGGGCGAAGCCGTACCAGCTCGTCGAGCCCTGGTTCGTGACGTGGTACAGGCCCGGCCTGCGGGCGAGCGTCAGATCGACGAGGACGCGCGCCAGGTCGTCGGCGATCGTCGGGCTGCCGACCTGGTCGTCGACGAACTTGAGCGGCGCGCCGTCGGCGAGCAGGCGCAGCACCGTCTTCACCATGTTCGGGCCGTTACGCCCGCACACCCAGGACGTGCGGACGATCGTCGCTCCCTCACCGGCTTCGCGCTCGCCGGCGAGCTTGGAGCGGCCGTACACCGAGCGCGGGGCGGGCTCGTCCCACTCGCGGTAGGGACGGCCGCTCTCGCCGTCGAAGACGTAGTCGGTCGACAGGTAGCAGAGGTGCGCGCCGGTGCGCCGGGCCGCCTCGGCGACGTGGCGGGTGCCGAGGGCGTTCACGGCAAAGGCGCGGTCGGGATCGAGCTCGCACGCGTCGACGGCGGTCCAGGCGGCTGCGTGCACGATGACGTGGGGTTCGACGGTCAGCAGCGTGGCGAGCACGGCGTCGCGGTCGGTGACGTCGAGGGCAGCGTGGCTGGCGGCGACCACCTCGACCGGCGCACCGCGCCGGCGCGCCGCGTCGCGGCGCTGAAGCTCGGCGACGACCTCGGAGCCGACCTGGCCTCCGGCGCCGGTGACGACGACCCGCACTGCCCGCTCGAGGAACGCTCAGGCGGGGGACGACGCGCCCGATGCGGCGCCCCAGCTGCCCTCGACCACCGGCGAGCGACCGATCAGCGGGCGCCACCACTCCTCGTGCGCGGCGTACCAGGCGACGGTCGCGGCGACGCCGTCCTCGAAGCCGACCGTGGCCTCCCAGCCCAGCTCCTTGCGGATCTTGCTCGAGTCGAGCAGGTAGCGCCGGTCGTGACCCGGGCGGTCGGGCACCACCGTCTTCAGCGTCGCGGGTCGGCCCGTCGCAGCGAGCACGGCGTCGGCGATCTCGGCGACGCTCGCCTCGCGCCCCGTGCCCACGTGGTAGGTCTCGCCGGGCGCTCCGCGCTCGAGCACCAGCTCGATCGCCCGGCAGTGGTCGTCGACGTGGATCCACTCCCGGCGGTGGTGCGAGGACTCGTACAGCGGCAACGGCTCGCCGTCGATGGCACGCGTGGTGAACAGGGGCAGCACCTTCTCGGGGAATTGGTAGGGCCCGTAGTTGTTGGCGCAGTTGGTGATCGAGAAGCGCAGGCCGAAGGTCTCCCCGTACGAGCGCACGACGTGGTCGGCAGCCGCCTTCGAGGCGTTGTACGGCGTGCGCGGCCGGTAGGGCGAGCTCTCGTCGAAGGCCTCGTCGCTGTCGAGGTCGAGATCGCCGTACACCTCGCAGGTCGAGACGTGGTGCATCCGCTCGACGCCGGCTCGCCTCGCCGCCTCGCACAGCGCCTGGGTGCCGAGGACGTTCGTGCGAAAGAACCGCGCCGGGTCGAGCACGGCAAGGGAGTTGTGCGACTCCGCGGCGAAGTTGACGATCACCTCGATGCGGTGCTGGACGAGCACGTGGTCGAGCAGCTCGAGGTTGGCGATGTCGCCGTGCACGAAGGCGAGGCGCCCGTCGCCGAGGTACGGCTCGAGGTTGGCCAGGTTGCCCGCATAGGTGAGCGCGTCGTAGGCGACGACCGAGTCGTCGGGGTGCTCGTCGACCCAGTAGCGCGAGAAGTTGGACCCGATGAACCCGGCTCCGCCGGTAACGAGAATCTGCATGGCGGCCCGAGGCTACCGCCGCGCCCGCGCCCGGTGCGGGCGGCGCCCGATCAGCGCAGGGCCGCCCGGTGCGGGCGGCGCCATCAGCGCAGGTGCACCACGTCGCCCGCCTCGAAGGCGCGCAGCTCGCCGTCGGCGACGACGAGCAGCCGGCCGTCCTCGGTGACGTCGACCGCCGCCCCGCTCACCTCGCCGTCGCGGAGCAGCACCCGCACGTCGCGCCCGATCGTCGAGCAGCGACGGCGGTAGGCGCGAAGCGTCTCCTCGTCGCCGAGCTCGAGCAGTGCGGCGTGCCGGCGGCGCACGGCGGTGAGGAAGGCTTGCGTCACCTCCTCGCGGTCGACGGGGCGCCCGGCCAGCGCAGCGAGGGTGGTGGAGCGTCGCGCCAGCGCGTCGAGCTCGTCGCTCTCGCCCCGCGGCGGCCAGTCCGGGGGCCAGGCGACGTTGAGGCCGATCCCCACGACCACCGCGATCTCACTGCCGGCGCCAGCCGACGCCGCGGCCGCGCCGCTGCCGGCGCTCGCCGCGGAGTTTGCCGAAGCCCCGCCGTGCCGGACGGCGGGCGGCGCGCCCGTGACGACCTCGGCGAGGATCCCGGCGAGCTTGCGTCGCCCGGCCACGAGGTCGTTCGGCCACTTGATCGCCGCCCCGTAGCCGACGACCTCGTCGACGGCGTCGAGCGCGGCGAGGGCGACCACGGTCGGCAGCAGATGGAGCCGCGCCGGCCCGACCGCGGTGCGAAAGAGCAACGAGCACAGGAGCGAGCTCCCCGGCGGTGCCGTCCAGCGCCGATCGAGCCGGCCGCGGCCGGCGGTCTGCTCGTCGGCGAGCACGACCAAGCCGTGCGGCGCGCCCGTCTCGGCGGCGTCGCGGGCGTAGCGGTTCGTGGAGTCGATGCGGCTCAGGCGCACGATCTCGCCGAACTCGGCGGTCGGATCGTCGCCGGCAGGCATCGGGGCAACTGTACGGTTCCGGCGCCGGCCCGTCGCGCCATCCGCCGGTAGCCTCCGGCGCGTCCGAGGCGCTCGGCACGAGGCGCAGCCGAGGCGGGATCGTGGCAGAAAGAGGCGGCGTGTTCGAAAAGGTGCTGATCGCCAACCGCGGCGAGATCGCCGTGCGCGTCATCCGCACCTGCCGCGAGCTCGGCGTGCGCAGCGTCGTCGCCTATTCCGAGCCCGACGCCGACGCGCTGCACGTCCGGCTCGCCGACGAGGCCTACGCCATCGGCGGCCGCAGCGCCGCCGAGAGTTACCTCGACGGCTCCAAGCTGCTCGCGGTGGCGGCTCGGGCCGGCGCGCAGGCGGTCCATCCCGGGTACGGCTTCCTCGCCGAGAACGCCGGGTTCGCCCGCGCCGTCGGCGAGGCCGGGCTGGTCTTCGTCGGGCCTCGTCCCGAGACGATCGAGATCATGGGCTCGAAGGTGGCCGCCCGCGCCGCGGCGTTGCGCGCCGGTGTGGTGCCGGTGCCCGGAAGCAGCGGCCCGATCGGCGAGGCGGCCGACGTCGTCTCCTTCGGCGAGGAGCACGGCTGGCCGGTGGCGATCAAGGCCTCGCACGGAGGCGGTGGGCGAGGGATGCGCGTCGTCGCCGGGCCCGAGGCCGCCGGCGAGTCGCTCGCCCGCGCGCGCAGCGAATCGCGGGCCGCCTTCGGCAGCGACGAGGTCTACCTCGAGCGCTATCTCTCCTGGCCGCGCCACGTCGAGGTGCAGGTGCTCGCCGACCGCCACGGCGTCGCGCTCGCGCTCGGCGAGCGGGACTGCTCGACGCAACGGCGCCATCAGAAGCTGATCGAGGAGACGCCCGCACCCGGCCTGGCGCCGTCCGTGCGCGCCGCGATGGCCGACGCGGCGCGGCGCCTCGTCCTCGCCTGCGGGTACGAGGGCGCCGGGACCCTCGAATTCCTCTACCAGGATGGCGAGTTCTTCTTCCTCGAGATGAACACCCGTCTGCAGGTCGAGCACCCCGTCACCGAGGAGGTGCTGGGGATCGACCTCGTCGAGTGGCAGCTGCGGGTCGCCGCGGGCGAAGCGCTGCCCGAGGGCCTCGGCGCCGGCGGGCCGCGTGGTCACGCCATCGAGGTGCGCGTCAACGCCGAGGACCCGGCGGGCGGCCGCTTCGTTCCCGCGCCCGGCCGGATCGCCGCCTGGCGCCCGCCTGGGGGCCCGGGCGTGCGCGTCGACGCCGGCTACGAGGCAGGCGACGTGGTCAGCCCGAACTACGACAACCTCGTCGCCAAGATCGTCACGTGGGGCCCCGACCGCGAGACGGCCCGCCGGCGGATGTTGCGGGCGCTCGCCGAGACCGAGATCGACGGGATCCCCACGACGATCCCCGCGGAGCAGCTCGTCCTCTCGAGCGAGGAGTTCGTCGAGGCGCGCCACTCGACCCGCTTCGTCGACGAGGCGCTCGACTGGAGCGCCTTCCCGCCCGCCGGCGTGCCGCCGCCCGCCGCTGCCGGCAGCGACGGCGAGGGCACCAGCGGTGTCGCCCGAGCGGGGGGCTCGGCCGGGAGGACCGAGCAGTGGGTCGACGCCGAGGTGGACGGCCGGCGCTACCGCGTCCGGCTCTGGCTCGCCGCCGGCACGCCGGGGCCCGGGCCGGCGTCGGGGCCTGGCGGGGCATCGGGGGCTGGCGGGGCATCGGGGCCTGGCGCGACGTCGGTCGGGGCGCCGGGCGGACGGGCAGGGCGCCGGCGGGCGGCGGCCGCGCACGACCACCGCGTGCTGCACCTCCACGGGGGATCGGTGACCGCGCCGATGCAGGGCACCGTGATCGACGTCCGAGTCACCGCCGGCGCCACCGTGGAGGAGGGAGACGTGGTGGTGGTCATCGAGGCGATGAAGATGGAGAACCCCGTGACGAGCCCCGCCACCGGCACCGTGGAGGAGGTACGCGTCGTCCCCGGCGCGGCGGTCGGCCCCGGGGACGTGCTCGCCATCGTCCGCTGAGCCGGGCGAAAGACGGCGTCGAGCCGTAACGCTGCCGGAACGACGCCCGAATATCGTCCGTCCGTGGCCGGGTCCCCCTCCTCCCCTCGACTCGCTGCTACCGCCTCCAGGCGCCGCCGGCTGCCCCGGGCCGTGAGCGGGCACCGGACCGCCGGCGCCCCCGGGCGCGGCTGGCTGCCCATCGTCCTCGCCACCGCGACGGTCGGCCTGTTCGTCGCACAGACCGCCGCTCGCGAGGGTCAACCGACAGTCGCTCAGCGAATACTTCGGCGTCGTCTTCGTGCTGGTCGCGCTCGTCGTCGGCGTGATCCTCGCCCGCCACCTGCCACGCAACCCGATCGGCTGGTTGATGCTCGCCATCCCCGCCTCGGTCGCCGCCTTCACGCTGTGCGAGCAGATCGTGTTCTCGACGCAACGCCACCATCCGGCCGTCGCCCTCGTGGCGGAGATCCTGACGCAGCTCTTCTACTACTGCTTCCTCTTCTCGGCTCCGCTGATCCTGCTCTTCTTCCCCGACGGCGCGCTGCCCTCGCCGCGCTGGCGCCGAGTCCTGCACGCCTACCTGGCGCTCGCCGGCGGCGTCGGGCTGGTCACGATCGCCTGGGGCGTCGACGTCCTGCGGCGCGGCTCGTGGCACTTCGACTCGACCGGCGACCTGAACAGCGGCCCGGGCCCGGTGGCCGGCGTCGTGCTGACCGTGCTCGTGGTCGGGTGCCTGGCGCTGGCGCTGTCCTGGGTGGTGCGGCGGATCCTCGGCTACCGGCAAGCCAGCGGGGTCGTCCGCCAGCAGTACAAGTGGCTGGCGGCCGGCGCAGTGTCCCTCGTGGTCGCCCTCGTCGTGAGCTTCGTCACGCCCAGCGGCAACTCGACCAGGGCGACCGTCGAGAACCTGATCACCGATGTCGCCGCGGTCCCCTTCCCGCTGACCGTCGGCATCGCCATCCTGCGCTACCGCCTCTACGACATCGAGCGCGTGATCAGCCGCACGCTGTCCTACGCGCTGGTCAGCGGGCTGCTCGTCGGCGTCTACGCCGGGATCGTCACCTTCACGACCCACGTGCTCGCGTTCTCGTCGCCGGTCGCCGTGGCGGCATCGACGCTGGCAGCCGCCGCGCTGATCAACCCGCTCCGCCGGCGTACCCAGCGCCTCGTCGACCGGCGGTTCAACCGCGCCCGCTACGACGCCGAGGTGACACTGGCGAGCTTCCGAGCCCAGGTGCGCGACGCCGTCGACCTGGCGACGGTGGAGGGCCAGCTCGTCAGCGCCGTGCACGACGCGTTCGAACCGGCCCATGTCGCCGTCTGGATCCGGCCTCGCGTCGGCGGGTAGCCCGCGGCGCGCGATCCTTCAGCGGTGACCCCCAAGCACGAGAGCGCTCCGACGAGCGAGCCGGACCGCCGCAACGACATCGGAGCGGGAGAGAAGGCCGAGGCCAAGCGCCGCCTCGACGAGCTGGCGCCCGGCCTGGTCGAGCTGTCGCACCGCATCCACGCCCATCCGGAGGTCGGCTTCGAGGAGGAACGGGCCGCCGCCTGGTGCGCCGAGGCGCTCGAGGCGGCCGGTTTCGACGTGGATCGCGGCGTGGCGGACCTGCCCACGGCGTTCCGCGCCCGGGTGGGGGACGGCGAGCTGCACGTCGGCATCTGTTGCGAGTACGACGCGCTCCCCGAGATCGGCCATGCGTGCGGGCACAACGTGATCGCGGCTGCTGCCGTCGGGACCGGGCTGGCGCTGGCGCCGCTCGCCGGCGAGCTCGGGCTCACCGTCGAGGTACTCGGCACACCCGGCGAGGAGGGCCTCGGCGGCAAGATCGTCATGCTCGAGCGGGGCGCCTTCGCCGGGGTGCACGCGGCGATGATGGTCCACCCCTATCCGGTCGAGCTCGTGCAGATGCCCTGCCTTGCCGTCAGCCACTTCGACGTCCACTACACCGGGCGAGCTGCGCACGCCTCGGCCTATCCCGACCTCGGCGTCAACGCGGCCGACGCGCTGACGATCGCGCAGGTCGCGGTGGGGCTGTTGCGCCAGCACGCCGCCCCGGGCGACCAATTCCACGGCATCGTCACCTACGGCGGCGCGGCGCCCAACGTGGTGCCGGCTCACGCCTCGGGCAAGTTCTACGTGCGCTCGCGCGACCTCGCCGGCCTCGACGAGTGGGAGCTACGCGTCCGCAACTGCTTCGAGGCCGGCGCCCTGGCGAGCGGCGCGAGCATGGAGATCGAGCGCGGCGGGCCGCCATACTCGGAGTTCCGCACCGACGAGGCGATGGCGGCGCGCTACCGCGCCAACGCCGAGGCCGTCGGACGGGTGTTCCCTCCCCCGCCGTCACGCCCGATGACCGCCTCGACGGACATGGCCAACGTCTCGCTCGTCATCCCGGCGATCCACCCGACGCTCGGGCTTCGGACGAACGGGGCGGTGAACCACCAGCCGGAGTTCGCCGCCTGTTGCGTCACGCCGGATGCCGACCGGGCGCTGATCGAGGGCGCGGCGGCGATGGCATGGACGGTGGTCGACCTGGCGCTCGACGACGCGCAGCGGGCGCGCCTGGTCGCCGGGGGGCGCTGAGTTCGCCGGGCCGACTTCAGGCGGGGGCGCGGCGCAGTCCGGGCGTGGCGAACGCCGACCCGTCGTAGGCGATCGCCAATGCTTCGTAGCCGTCGGTCACCTCGACCATCTCGAGGCCTTCAGTTCCGGCGACGGCGAGCGCGGTCGCTGCCGCGTCAGCGAGCGCGAGATCGGGACCGGTAACCGTCGCCGAGGCGAAACCGGCCCGCCTGCGCCCTGAGCGCGGGTCGACGAGGTGCGCGCCGCGTTCGTAGGTCCCCGAGGTGGCGATGGCGCCGTCCACCTCGATCACAGCGGCGAGCCGGTCGCGGCAGGTGGGGTGCTGCACGCCGATGCGCCATGCACCGCCACCCTGCGGGCTGCCGGAGACGGCGATGTCACCGCCGGCGTTGACCATCGCATCGAGGTGACCCGACGAGACCAGCACGCCGAGGGCCTCCGAGGCCGCCCAGCCCTTGACGAGCCCGGTCGGGTCGAGCCCACCCGGCATCGCCCAGGGGTCGAACCACCCCCGCGTCATCATCCGGGCGCGCTCGCACAGCTCGAGGACGCGTGCGACCTCGGGCGGCGCCTCGGCGAGCTCGAGCTCACCGCGCCGCAGTCGGCTCATCGGGCTTTCGGGCTTCCACAGGCTGAACACGGCGTCGGCGCGCTGCAAGAGCGCCCGGGCCTGCGCGACAGCGGCATACAGCGCGGGCGGCGCCGCGCCGTCCTCGCTCAGCACGTCGAGGATCACCACCGTGCCCATCACGTGCTCCTCGTGGTGCAGGGCAGGGAGGCGTGACGCCGGCGGCATCGTCGCAGTCAGGGCGCCCAGCGCGCGCCGCGCCTCGCCGGCGCCACCGTGGCCCGGGTGAGCCGGAGCATCAGATGCCGAGCTGGGAGAGCGCCGACTGCAGCGACTGGATGAAGCCTTGGCTCGTGTAGGTGGCACCGGAGACGCCCTGGATGCTGGCGCTCTGCGCCTGCATCGCTTCCTGCTCGAGGATCGGCACGGCGTACTGGTCGATGGACTGCGAGCGGAAGTTGCCGCCGTCGTCGAGCGAGGCGATCGTGACGGCCGTGATCTTGTGCCCGGTGGCGCTGACCTTGACCGAGAGCACACCGTAGAAGTAGTTCACCGACTGCCCCGTGGCCGTCCGCGCCCCGGTGGCGGCGCTCCCGGAGCTGGCCGACCCGCTGCCGGTCGAGCCGGCGCCGGAGGACCCCGTGCTCGTCGAGCCGCTGCCGGTCGCGCTGCTGGCAGCGGAGCCGGTCGCTCTCGATCCGCTGCCCGACGAGCCGGTCGAACTCGTGTTCTGGCTTCCCGAGCTGCCCGAGGACCCCGACGTCGCACCGGAGGAGCCGGATGCCGCACCGGAGGAGCCCGAGCTGCCCGAACCCGAGCCGGTAGCCGGCGGCGTCCCCGAGGCCGATTTGCCGGAGCCGCTCGTTCCGGCGGTGGTACCCACGCTGAAGGACCCTGAGCCGAGCACCGACGGCGCCGAGGCGGTATGGAAGCCGAGGACGGCGACGAGGCCGGCGACCGTGGCGCCGACGACGATCGGGGCGCGCCTCATGCGGCGCTCCCCGCGGGCTGGGGTCGCCGGCGGCAGGACGGCATGCCGGCCGAGCGGCTCAGAAGGCAAAGCTCTCACGGTGGATCTGCTCCTCCGGCACGCCGAGCCGGCGGGCCGCGGCGACGAGCTTCTCGGCGAAGCCGTCGGGCCCGCAGACGTAGATGTCCCGCTGGGCGACGTCGGGCACGAGGCGCCGCAACACTCGCTGGTCGAAGCGCACCGAGTCGCGAGGTCCGAGCAGCTCGTGCAGCGCTCCAGAGCGCGCCCGAACGAGCGCGACGAGCTCGTCCTGCAGGACGAGGTCTTGACGGCGCGAGGCACGGACGATCACCGAGGTGTCGGTGCCAGCCGGGAGTGCTTCGAGGATCGCCCGGATCGGCGTCACGCCAAGCCCGGCCCCGACGAGGAGGACTCGGGGCGTGTTGCGCCAAGTATCCGTGAAGGCGCCGTAGGGCCCCTCGATCGCCACGCGCGTGCCGGGTCGCAGCGCGGCGAGCGACGGACCGAGGTCGCCGCGTACACCCGCCGTGATCCGCAGGTAGGGCGGCGACGGCACCGCGGACAACGAATAGGGATGCGCCTGCCACCACAGGCCGCGCTGCAGGAAGCGCCACTGGAGGTACTGGCCCGCTTCGACCCGCATCAGGTCGACACGCCGGCCGGCCAGCACGATCGAGACCGCGCCGGCCGACTTCAGGCGTCACCGTCACCACCTTCAGCTGGTGCCGCAGGCTGCGCCACAGTGGCAGCCCGACTCGAAAGCACACGACGGCGGCGGCCGCCGCTGCCCAGGTGGCTGTCCAGAGGAATTGCGTGAGTGGGTGGGAGATGAAGGAAGCACCCGTGCGGATCTGGTGGGCGAACGCCAGCCCGAGCGCCAGGTAGAGGTACAGGTGGATCGCCCACCATGACTCGTAGCGCAGGCGGCGGCACGCCACGCGCCACGAGGAGATCCCCGCCAGCAGCAGCAGCCCGAAGGCCACGACTGCGGCGAGCACGTCCGGGTAGGAGCGCACGAGCGTCGCCGCCTCGGACCAGAATCCGGTGCGGGCGAACTCCGCGTAACCGAGGGTGATGAAGAACCCGTGGCAGGCGATCAGCACGATCGGCCAGCCGCCGATGCGGCGATGCCAGCGCGCAAGGCGGTCCTGACCGGCTGCCCGCTCGAGCAGCGGGATGCGTGCCATGAGGAGCACCATCACCAGCATCAGGTAGGCCCCGAGCAGGCCGAAGAGGCGTCCGGCGAAAGTCGCCCAGCCGCCTGGAGCGTGGAGCGCGCTCCACGACTCGGCCGTCACCGCCAGCCCGAGCATCACGCCGAGTCCGAGCCCGAAGGCCGCGGCTCGCGCCGTGGAGGAGGCGCTCGCGGCGACTGCGCATCCGTCGACGGCGCGGCGTCGCCCAGGCCGAGCATGCGGCGAGCGACGGGGTCGGGCAGCCCGGCCGGGGCCGTCCGAAGCCCTCCGGCAGCGCCGGCGCGACGCCCCGGCAGCGGGCGCGTCACGGTGGGCGGGCTCGCGGTCACGTCGACATCCTCGCGACGGGTTTTGGGCGGTGGCGCAGGGTCGGCTGGGAGCGGGCTGAGAGAACCGCACCGCGACCGGGAGCGCGGACGCTCGACCGAAGGGGGGCGCAAGCCATGCCGAGACGCTACCGGTGCGGCGCTGAAGAAGGCCTGAACGCTGTCGTCGCCGTCGCCCGCTCACGGGCGAGCAGCTCATGACGGTACGGTGGCAAGGCGTGCGCCGCCTCACGTCCCTTCTCGGAAAGGTCACAGCACAGGACCTGTCGACGCTCGTGCTCCGGGCGTTCCTCGGCGTCACGTTCACCTTCGCCGGGCTGCAGAAGCTCGCCAACCCGGCGTTCCTACGGGCGAACGCCCCGGGGTCGTTCGAGCAGCAGGTGCGCGGGTCCATCTTGACGAGCCCGCTGCATCACCTCCTCGACCCGGCACTGCACGCCCCGGTGCTCGTCGCGGTCGTGATCGCCTGCGGCGAGCTCGCCGTCGGCCTCGGCACGCTCGCCGGCCTGCGGGCGCGCGTCGCCGCCGTCTGCGGCATGCTCCTTTCGCTCACGTTCTTTCTCACCGTGAGCTTCAACGACTCGCCGTACTACTACGGCGCGGACATCGTCTTCCTGTTCGCCTGGACCCCCTTCGCCATCGCCGGTGCCGGACCGCTGTCGCTCGACGCGCTGCTCGCCCGCCGCCGGGCCGAGGTCCTCGCCGCCGCGGCCACAGGCGCTGCGGTGCCAGCGGCGGCGACATCGGGCGCGGCTGACGCGGCGGGCGCGGCGGGCGGTGCCGAGGACCGGCTCGGCCGGCGCCTCGCGCTGCAGCGTGCCGCCGCCACCGCCGCGGTGGGAGCGGTCGCGCTGCTCGCCGGCGGGCTCGCTGCGACGATCGGCCGGCTCTTTCCCTCCCCCACCTCCGGCAACGGCACCGGCGCCGGCGGGGCGAGCGGTGGCGGCAGCGTGGCGAGCGGCGCCAGCGCAAGCGGCGCGGCTGGCGGTGGTGCCGGCAGCGGGGCGAGCGGCGCCAGCTCGTCGATACGGGAGTCGCAGGGGGCCGGCTCGGCCGGCAGCGGGGCGAGCGGCGCAAGCTCGGCGATCCGGGAGTGGCAGCCGACCAACTCGGCCGGCAGCGGGGCGGGCGGCACTACCTCCGGCCGCACCGCGGCCGGCGCGGCAGGGCGCGGCGTCGCGGTGCTCGACGCCTCGGCGGTCCCGCTCCACGGCGCCGCCGCCTTCACCGACCCCGACGGCGGGACGCCGGCCTACGCGGTGCAGCCACGAGCCGGCCGCTACGTGGCTTTCTCCGCCATCTGCACCCACGCGGGCTGCACCGTCGAGTTCGACCCGCCGGCCGAAGAGTTCGTCTGCCCGTGCCACGGGTCGGTCTTCGATGCCACGACGGGCGCCGTCGTGAAGGGCCCGGCGCCGTTGCCGTTGCCCAGCATCGCGATCGCCCTCGGTCCCGAGGACCGCCTCTACGCCGGCTCGTGATCAGCGCTCGATGCGGCGCCACAGTCGGCGCGGCGCGAGCCGGGCGAGCACGAAGAGCGGGCCGAGCAAAGCCGGCACGTAGACCACCGGGGCGTGGCGTTCGAGCGCGGCGACCACTCCCTCGGCGACCTTCTCGGGTCCGACAGCGAGCGGCTGGGGCCGCCGTCCCGCAGTCATCTTGGTGCGCACGAAGCCCGGCCGCACGATCAGCACCTCCACGCCCGAGCCGGCCAGCGCGTCGGCGAGGCCCTGGCAGAAGCCGTCGAGGCCGGCTTTCGCTGCGCCGTAGGGGAAGTTCGCGCGCCGGACACGCAGACCGGCGACCGAGGAGAGCACGACCACACGCCCGGACCCTTGACGCCGCAGTGCCGGGAGGAAGGCCGCGATCGCCGCCGCCGGACCGGTGAAGTTGGCCGTCACGACCTGCTCGACGCCCGCAGGGTCGACCTCGTCGAGCGAGGTCGGTCCGAGGAGGCCGACGGCGACGAGGAGCAGGTCGATCTGACGGAGACGCCCCATCGTCTCCTCGGCGAGCGTGGCGAGCGCGGCGACCTCGGACACGTCGCAGCGCAACAGCTCAGCGCGGCTGCAATCCCCGAAGGCGGAGGCGGGTCGCCACGCCCGCCAGCGCGCCCTGGTCGCGACCGCACAGCACGACCTGCTCGAGCCCACGCGGCACGAGCAGGCTGAGGACCGCCTCGGCCAGCTCCGACGAGCCGCCGATGACCACAGCCGTGCGCAGTGCGCCGGGCTCGCTCACCGTCGGCCTGCGCCGCCGCAGTGTCCCGGGCGGCGCCTCACGACCTGCGCCGGCGCGTCAGAAGTGGGTGAGGACGTGCCGCCCGAACGAGGGCTGCGCCGGCGGGTGCGCGGGCGCCGAGGACGTGGGAGCGTGCTTCGGGGAGGCGGCGCTGCCACCACCGAGCAGCGTGGCGAGCACAACGGAGACGATCACGACGAGGCCGAGCACGACCGCCGTGACGAATCGCACTATGGCGAGTCGCCCGACGGGGACCGGGTGAGCGGGCCAGGATCGCCGGGGCCGGCGCGCTCGCTGGGGCGGGTCACCCGGCCGAACCAGTCGAAGCTGCGTTCGCGGTCGATCAGCCTGACGACCGGGCGCAGGTCGACCCGGCCGAGCGCCTCCGCCGCCTCCCTGGAGACAGGACAAGCCTGCGCTGCGACCTGCACTCGGGCGGCGACCACCCAACTGGACCCGGTGCCGAGGCAGCGTCCCCGAGCCTGGTGGCGCGCCCGCGGTGCTTCCCTCTTCCTTCGAACTCACGGGGCGTAAGGCTAGGCGCGCGCGGCGCCGAGCGAAAGGTAGCCCTTGCCCCTACCCCGACGAGCGAGCGGCCAACCTCAGCGAGCTGATGTCGCGTGCGGCATGCAGTACTGGTCGTACTCGGCGATGACGATCGCGGCCGCGTCGATCGCCGCACGCCGGGCAGGCTCGGGTCGCGGCGGACCTTGAACGTGCGGAACTCCTCGGCGAGCGCGTCGTAGGCGAGGAGGCGTCCGACGAGCGGGTCGCCGATGCCGAGCAGCATCTTGACCGCCTCGACGGCCTCGAGCGAGCCGATGATGCCGCAGAGCACGCCGAGCACGCCGGCTTCCGCGCACGAGGGCGCGAGCTCGGGCGGCGGGGGCTCGGGGACGAGGCAGCGGTAGCAGGGTCCGACGTAGGGGTTGAAGACCGTCACCTGGCCCTCGAAGCGGAAGATCGAGCCGTGCACGACCGGCGTGCGGGTGAGCAGCGATGCGTCGTTGACGAGGTAGCGCGTCGGGAAGTTGTCGGTGCCGTCGACGATGAGGTCGTATCCCGAGAACAGCTCGAGGACGTTGTCGGCGCCGAGGCGCACGTCGTAGGTGACGACGTTGACGTCGGGGTTCATCGCGGTGAGGGTCTTCTTCGCCGAGTCGACCTTGCGGTCACCGATCCGCTCGAGGTTGTGCAGGATCTGGCGCTGCAGGTTGGAGGCGTCGACGACGTCCATGTCGACGATGCCGAGCGTGCCGACCCCCGCGGCGGCGAGGTAGAGCGCGGCAGGGCGAGCCGAGCCCGCCGGCGCCGAGGAGCAGCACCTTGGACGTCGAGCAGCTTCTGCTGGCCCGGCCTCGCCGACCTCGGGCAGCAGCAGGTGGCGCTGGTAGCGGTTGCGCTGGTCCGCGCGTCGAGCACGCGCGGCGCCGACCACTCGCGGCCCTCGTCCTTCCAGCGGTTGAACCCACCGGCCATCGAGACGACGTCGCCGTAGCCGAGCTCCCGGAGGGTCTTGGCCGCGAAAGCGGAGCGGGTGCCGCCGGCGCAGTAGACGACGATCGGGCGTCGACTTGTCGGCGATGCGACCCTCGACCTGCGACTCGAGGTGCCCGCGCGGGAGGTGCAGCGCGCCGGGGATCGCGCCCTGCTCGTACTCGTCGGCCTCGCGTACGTCGAGGAACGATCGCCCCGTCGAGGCGGCCGCCAGCCTCCGCCGGCTCGACCTCGACGGATCTCCTTCTTGACCTGGCTGAGCAGGTCCCTGAAGCTCGGCATCCTCTGCCCTCCCCGGCGTTGTGCATCGACCCGTGCCCGGCATCCTCGCGCGAGGCGAACCGCCGCCCCGGCCGCCGCCGGGGGCCTCACACCACAAAACACTACCGAGCAGGTCAACATTCCACCGCCCGGCACGTTTCAGGAACGACTGGAGCCGTCGTGAAGCGGTCCGGCGCGCCAGCTCGGCCACGGCGGCGCGGTCGCCGGCGTCGCCGGCAGCGGGTAGTCGTAGAGGTAGCCGGTCGAGGCCACTTCCTTCGGCCCCCCGCAGGCCTCGAACAGCTGCCAGCCGGCGCCGGCAACGTCGGCGACGGCAACGGCGTTGAGCACCGAGTGGGTGTTGATCGGCCGGGTCGCCGAGGTGTGGAAGAGGAAGCCACCTGTTGCGCCGGAGAGGGCGTAGAGGCCGCCGGCCGAGCCCACGACGACGTCGTTGCCGCCCGAACCGCCCAGCGCGACGAGCACGGGCGAGGAGAAGTCGTTCGGTCCCGGCAGCGTCTGTGACCACAGCTGCGCGCCGCTGCCCGAGAAGGCGTAGACCATCGAGGAGCCGCCTGGTTGCGTGCACAGCGGTGCACCAGGAGGTGTCGACCACCGCCGACGTGCTGCTTGCTGCCAGGGTCCCGATCGCCGGCGAGCCGAACGCCGGCCCGGCGGTGTGGACCGGCCAGCCCGGGACCGTCTCGCCGTCGTCGGCGTAGAAGGCGAACAGGCGGTACGAGGCGCTTTTGTACGGCGGCGGCTCGCCGAAGCCGGTCCCCACGACAACCGCCGGCCGCCCGCTCGAGTCGATCACGCCCACCGCCGGCGAGGACCAGATCGTCTGGTCCTCGCAGCGCTGCCACACGACGTACGGGGCGCCGTCGCGGTAGCTGTAGTCGCTGACGAACCCGCCGTAGCAGCCGTCCCGGCCCGATGCGTCGCTGCCGATGAGGATGTCGTCGAGGTCGCTCGGGCCCCGCAGGTGCGAGAGCGCGGGGAGGACCAGATCGTGTCCTCGTTGTCGACCGGGAAGCCCTTCACGAGCGTGCCGCTCGGGGTGAGGGCGTAGAGGCGGTGGTCCCAGGAGCCGAAGACGATGTCCTGCTGGCCGTCGCCGGTGACGTCGCCGATCGCCGGGGTGGAGACGACCCCGTTGTCGTAGCCGTCGACCGCCCCCGGGTGCCATTCGTCGAACACGTCCTTGGTGTGGAAGACGAAGCGGACGCTGCCGTTGGCGTTGAAGGCGATCAGCCCGCCCTGCTGGTCGGCGACGTAGGTGGAGCCGGCACCGACGACGATCGTTGGCGGGCCGGAGGGCCCGTCCAGGTAGGCGATCGTCGGGCTCGACTCGACCGCGGTCGGCGATCGCCCGGCGATGTCGACGGGCCGCGGCCAGCCCGGCAGGTCCTTTCCGGTGCGGGCGTCGACGACGTAGAGCTCACCGTTCTCCGAGCCGAAGGCGACCGCCGGCACGCCGTCGATCACGCCGGTGGTCGGCGAGCTGAGCGCGACGGGGCCGACGGTGTCGACCCATGCGGGAGCCGGGAAGAGCTTCGGCGCCAGGGCGCGCTCGGCGAGCACGACGAGGACGACGATCGCCACGACGATGATCGCGACGAGCCAGCGGCGGCGCGTCTCTCGCATCCTCGCTCCTCCCGGCGGGCGCCGTCCGCCCACCTGAGTGGCCGCCAGGCTACGTTCGCCGGGCGCGGCGGCTCATCGCGGCGCTTCCTTGGCATGATCTCGGCGTGGTCACCCTGACGGTCGCCGAGTTCAGGGGGCTGGTGGCCGACGCCCTCGACGGGATACCGCCGAAGCTCGGATCGGCGATGGAGAACGTCGCTGTCCTCGTCGACGACACCTCCCCGCCCGGACGCCTGTTCGGCCTCTACCAGGGGATCCCGCTCACCGAGCGCGGCGCCCACTACTCGGCGGTGGCGCCCGATCGGATCACCATCTTCATGGCAACGATCTGCCGCGCCTGCCGGAGCGAGCAGGAGGTCGTGGCGTTGGTGCGAAAGACGGTGGTGCACGAGGTCGCCCACCACTTCGGCATCGACGACGCTCACCTGAAGGAGTGGGGCTGGGGCTAAGCAGGCACCTCGGTTGGCCGACGCCGAGCTCGGGCGACGCGTCGTCGGTGTCGCTTCGACCTCGAGCCCCGCGTCGTGGCCGCCCGCCACCGGCGAGCTCGGCTGAGACGAATTCTTCCCTGAGCGATGAGCACTCGCTCAATGTTGATCGATCAACATTCGTGCCGCCGGCGTCGCCGCGCGCCCGGGGTACTGTCCGAGCCTCGTGGAGCTCGACGCGGTGATCGCCCGGCGCCGCATGATCCGCGCCTTCGACTCGCGCCCGCTCGAGCCGGACCTGCTGAGGCCGGTGCTGGACGCAGCGAGACGGGCCCCGAGCGCCGGGCACACCCAGGGGATCGACCTGCTCGTTCTGAGCGGTGACGAGGCCCGAGAGCGGTTCTGGGCGCTCAACTCCTCCCGCGACTGGCGCGAGTACGGGCGGCAGGCACCCGGCCTGCTCGCTGCGCCGGTCGTCGTGCTGCCGCTCGCCGATCCCGGCGCCTACGTCGCCCGCTACCGCGAGCCGGACAAGGCGCGCTCAGACCTCGCCGGGCTCGACGCGGCGGCGTGGCCGGTGCCCTACTGGCTCGTCGACGCCTCGTTCGCGGTGATGAGCATGCTGCTGGCGGCGACGGACGCCGGCATCGGGGGGCTGTTCTTCCGCCTGCGTGCTGCTCCGGACGAGCTGCTCGCCGCCTTCGGCGCCCCAGGTGACCGCCAGCTGATCGGGGCGGTAGCGCTCGGCCACCCCGCGTCGCCGGCGCCGGGAGCTCGACTGGCGGATGCTCCGGCTCGGCCACGCCGCCGCTCCGCGGCGGAGGTCGTGCATCGCGACCGGTGGTAGTCGCTGGGACCGCAACGCCGTCACACACTCCCGGGACCACCGCGACAGCACGCAGCGGCAAGGGCTGCGGCGATCAGCGCTTGATGAGGCGGACGTCGAGGCTGTCGCGCAGCGCGTCGCCGACGAAGGTGAACGCGACGACCGTGACCACGATGGCGATGCCCGCCGGATAGATCTGCCACCAGTAGCCGTCGTAGATGAACTGAACGCCCGTCGACAGCATTCCGCCCCAGCTCGGCACGTTGCTCGGCAGGCCGAGGCCGAGGTAGCTGAGAGCGGCGAGGGCGAGGATCGAGTCGGCGATGAGGAAGGTCGTGTTGACCATGATCGTCCCGATGGCGTTCGGCACGATGTGCCGCAGCACGATGCGTCGCTTCCCGCCTCCGGCGACCTTGACCGCTTCCACGTACTCGCGGGTCCGCAAGGTGAGTGCCTCGCCGCGTACCGAGCCGCGCCGGACCGAGCCAGGAGATGAACGCCAGCACGAGGATGATGATGAGCAGGCTGCGCGGCACCATCGCCGACAGGAGGATGAGCAGGAACAGCGCCGGGATCGAGAACAGCGCGTCGACGATCCGCATCATCACGGCGTCGACCCCGCCGCCGAGGACGGCGGCCACCGCCCCGTAGATCGTGCCGAAGATCGCGCTGCAGAAGCCGGCGGCGAGTCCGACCTCGATGGAGCTCTGGCCGGCGATCATCAAGCGGCCCATGATGTCGAACCCCTCGCCGTCGGTCCCGAGGATGTTCGCCGAGCTCGGCGGGAGGTTCGAGTTGATCGGGTTCACCGTCAGCTGGTCGGTGTGGTAGAGCAACGGGCCGACGTAGCTGAAGAGCACCATCAAGAGGAGCATGGCGAGCCCCGTGAGCGCCAGCTTGTTCTCGAGGAAACCGGTCACGGCGAGGCGGGCCAGACTGCCGCTCTCGCGCCCTTCCTGCACCACGGTCGGGTTCAGCGGCGCCTCCTCGACGAGGCGGAGCTGCGGCTGCGACTCGACGAGCTCGGTGGTCTCGGAACCGCTCATCTCAGTACCTGATCCGAGGGTCGAGCACCGCGTAGCCGATGTCCGCGACGAGGTTGCCGACGATCACGCCGACCGCGGCGATGAGCGTCAGGCCGAGCAGGATGGAGAAGTCGTTGCTGCCGGCGGCCTGGATGAACAGCAGCCCGACACCTGGGTAGTTGAACACGTCCTCGGTGATGATCGCCCCTCCGAGAAGGCCCGGGATGGACAGGCCGATCAGCGTCGCCATCGGGATGAGCGAATTCCGCAATGCGTGGCGGAACAAGATGGCCTTCTGTGCGGCTCCTTTGGCCTTGGCGGTTCGGATGTAGTCCTGCGCCATGCTGTCGATCATCGCCGAGCGCATGTAGCGGCTGTAGCTCGCGATGCTGACGAGCGCCAGCGTGGTCACCGGGAGGATCAGTCCGGTCCAGTGGGAGAGGATCTCGCCCACGTTGTCGCCTTCCGGGGCGGTCGGCGGGAGCCAGTGCAGGTTGATGGCGAAGATTTCGATGAGCACGATCCCGAGCCAGAACGTCGGGAACGAATAGAAGACGAAGGAGAGACCCGTGAGCGCGTAGTCGTCGGGCTTGTTGCGCCGCACCGCCTGCAGAACGCCGAGGGGGATGGCGACGACGATCGACACCACCGTCGCGATGCCGAGCAGGAGGATCGATTTCGGGAAGCGCTGGGCGAACAGCTGGGCAACGGAGGCGTTCTGCACGTACGAGAACCCGAGGTTGCCATGGGCGAGGCGCCACAGGTAGAGCCAGAACTGCTCCCACCAGGGCTTGTCGAGACCCTGCAGCTTGTCGAAGGCGGCGACCGCCGCCGGCTGGGCACGCACCCCGAGCTCGGCGCGAGCCGGATTGCCGGGGAGGTTGTGGAACAGGATGAACATGACGAGCGTGACGATCAGCAGCACGATCACCGACTGCCCGACCCGCCTCAAGATGTAGGCGCTCAACTTCCACCCCGACCGTCGCGTCCGCGCCAGCACCGCCCGGCGCGGGCATCACCCACGCCGGGCGGCGGTTCTGGCGGCGGCAACCGGCATGCCACGAGCCGGCTCCCTGACTTTCCTAGCTCGTGAAGTACCAGTACTGCGGCTCGATGTAGCCGTCGTAGTCGTCGAACTCGGACTTGATCCCGTAGCCGGCGAGGTTGCTCGCGATCGCGGCGTGGGCGTCCGGGAGCGGCTGCCAGAGGAACGGCAGCTGCTGCTCGACGATGCTCACCGACTGGTGGTACGGCGCAAGCGTCGGGGCGACCGTGCTCTCGTTGATCAGCTTGTCGAGCGTCGGGTTGGAGTACGAGCCGGCGTTGAATCCACCGCCGGTGTTGAACACGCCGGCCAGCGACGGGAAGGTCGACTGGCTGAGGCCGCCGTACTCACCGAGCTGCCAGTTGCAGGTCGGCGTTCCGTAGTCCTTCTTCACGCACGCCTGCACCTGGGCGATGACCGTGTTGAAGTCCTCCTGGGTTGCGTTGATCTTGACGCCGGCGAGCGCCGCGTCGGAGACGAACAGGTCCGTGTCCTCCTGGGCCAAAGTGCTCCCGCTCGAGTAGATCATGTTGAGCGAGAGCTGGGTGTCCTGCGGCACGCCTTTGCCGCAGCCCTTCGCATTGCTGCAGTAGTCCGTGCCGCCCGGCGTGACCGTCCACCCGTTCTTCTTGAGGATGCTCTCGGCGGTGGCGATCGAGAAGGGGTAGGGGTTCTGGGTGCTCGTTCCGGCGATGAAGGGGTTGCCCGCCGGGTACACCGGCACCGGGCCGTAGATCGGCGTTCCCTGGCCGTGCATGAAGTGGGTGATCATCCCCTGCTGGTCAGTGAGATGCTGGAGCACCTGGCGGATGTAGAGCTGGCTGAGCATCGGCCCGACCTGCGGGTTGGCCAGGTTCGGGATGATGTAGTCGAAGCCCCAGCGGTGAACCGCAGCCACGTTGAACCCCGCCGAGGCGACCGACGGGATCGCCGGGATGTCCTCGGAGGGGACGTAGCCGTAGGTGAGGGTCCCCGTGCCGGACTTGAGCGAGGTGAACTCGGCCGAGGAGGACGTGAACGGGATCTCCTCGAACTTGGAGATGTACGGCTTCTGCCCCGAGAAGCTCGGGTTCGGCACGAACACCGTCGGCGAGCTGGCGCCGCCGAAGCTCTGCAGCTTGAACGGCCCGTCGATCACCTGCCACAACGGGTTCGTGGCGTAGGTCGACTGGTCGCTGGCCGCCTTCTGCAGGTAGGCCAGCACCGCCTTGGCACCCGAGGACGTCATGTCGTAGTTCCCGACCGCGCCGTTGTCGGAGGTCTTGTCCCACGCGTGCTGGGGCATCGGCGTGATGTAGCCGATGCCGTTCAGGTCGTAGTACAGCGGGTTGACCGGCGCCTTGAGGACGAACTTGAGCTCCTCGGCGTTGACCGCGGTCACGCTCTTCAGGTTGTACGGGAACTGCGTCGGCCCGGCGTAGTTCCCCCAGGTGGCGCCCATCGCCTTGGCGATGTTGATGTAGAAGATGCAGTCGCGGGCGGTGACCGGCTGTCCGTCGGACCACGAGTAGTGCTTCAGCTGAACCGTGGCGACGGTGTCGTTGTCCGACCAGACCGGCTCGTCGCCGATCGAGCGGGCATAGTCGTTGTTCGGCTGGTCGGGCAGCGGCAGGTAGAGCAGCGGCCACATCAGGTTGATGAACTGGCTGTTGTTGTACAGCGACTGGTTGGCCGTCGTGGTCTCCGGGAAGATGTAGTTCGGCGGCGCAGACGGGCTCTCGGCGTACTTGACCGTGCCGCCCATCTTGATGGAGGGACGCTGCGTCCTGCTCGCCGCGCCGGCGGTGCCCGCGGCGCCGGCGAGACCGAGCGCGCCGGCCGCAAGCGTCACTCCGATTCCGACGGCGACGAGCCTGTGCCTGGCGCCCGGTTGTCCAATTCGACCCACGTGTGCCCCCTTCTGTCCGTTCGGCTCTGCGCCGGCGGCGATCCGCAGCGGATGACGCGACCGGCGGTGCGGCGATACCGCGCCCTGGCCGGTGCCGAAACCCGCGCCCGGGCGAGTCGAAGATACCCCGACCAGGGCCTGTCCGCGACGCGCGCCCCAGCGGCGCCGTCTCGCGCCGAGCCGCCGGCGGCGGTAGGGGGCGCGGTAGCCCGATCCCGCAGTCTCCTCGCCACGTCCGCGCCCAGGCCGGAACAGCAGAAAGCGACCCAGCCGAGGGCAACACGGCACGCCGAGAGACGGAGGAGACATGGCCACGAGCACGCTCGAGGAGATCCGGTCCAGCGGGACGCTGCGTGTCCTGCCCTGGCACGACGCCGTCGTCGAGGCGCTCGGCCATGACCCGCGCTCGTACTACGTCGAGCGCTTCTGGCTGCCCGTGCTCGGCCCGTCCACGATCTTCTTGCTGCGGTTGCTCGCCGTGGCGCTCGAGGCCTCGCCGGGCGGCTGCGAGCTCGACCTCTCGGAGACGGCTCGGCGCCTCGGGCTGAGCGAGCGGGCGGGGCCACACGCTCCGGTGGTGCGTACGCTGACCCGTTGCGTCGACTTCGAGATGGCGCGACCCGGCGGCTTCGCCACGTTGGCGTTCCGCCGAAGGCTCCCACCGCTCGCCCGCCGGCAGCTGGCGCGCCTCACGGAGTCGCTGCTCGACGAGCACGCCCGCTGGGCGGCAGCGGCGACCGTGCGCCGCGCCCAGCTCCCGCCGGCGGCGCGCCTCGGCGACGCCACTGCCGGCCGCCGACAGCCGCTCGATCCGCGCCCCGTCGGCGCCGGCGCTCGTGCCGGCGTAACGAGCCACGCTGCCGTAGCGCCTGTCGATCACGCCGCGACCGTGACGCTGCCGCCCGGGTCGCCACCGGTCTCGGTGCTGCGCGAGCGCGGCCGGCGGCTCGCGCTGTCCCTGCTGCAGCTCGGGGAGGACCGCGCTGCCGCAGAGCACCAGCTGGTGCGCTGGCACTACCACCCCTCGCTCGCCGGTGAGTGCGCGGCGTGGGCCGCCGCGGTGCACCGGGACGCGGCGCGCACCACGGATCCTGCCGGTGCTGCACGGTAGCCTGGGGCGATGGCCGGCTACCTCGATCTCCTCGCCGAACGCGTGGTCGTCTTCGACGGCGCGACGGGGACGAACCTGCAGCTGCTCGGCCTCGGCCCCGACGATTTCGGCGGCCCGGCGCTCGAGGGATGCAACGAGATGTTGGTGCTCACCCGGCCCGACGCCATCCGCCAGCTGCACGCCTCCTTCCTCGAGGTCGGCGTCGACGTGCTCGAGACCGACTCCTTCGGGGGCCTGCCGACGGTGCTGGCGGAGTACGGCGTCGCCGAGCGCGCCCTCGAGCTCGCCCGTCGCTCCGCCGAGCTGGCGCGCGAGGTCGCCGACGGCTACTCGGCGCCCTCGCGGCACGCGCTTCGTCGCCGGCAGCATGGGGCCGGGAACCAAGGCGCCGACGCTCGGGCAGATCTCCTTCGCCGAGCTGCGCGACTCCTACGAGGTGCTCGCCCGCGGCTTGCTCGAGGGCGGCGTGGACCTGCTGATCGTCGAGACCCAGTACGACGTGCTCGCAGCCAAGTCGGCGGTGATAGCCGCCCGCCGGGCGATGCGCGCGGTCGGGCGCGAGGTGCCGCTGCAGGTGCAGGTGACGATGGAGCTCACCGGTCGGATGCTGCTCGGCACCGAGATCGGCGCCGCGCTCTGCTCGCTCGAGGCGCTGCGGCCCGACGTCATGGGGCTCAACTGCGCCACCGGGCCGGCCGAGATGTACGAGCACGTACGGCACCTCACCTCGGCGAGCGCGCTGCCCGTGTCGACGATCCCCAACGCCGGGCTGCCCTCGGTGGTGGACGGTCGCATGCACTACGACCTCACGCCCGAGCAGCTGGCCACGCACCTGCACCGTTTCGTCACCGAGCACGGGGTGGGCGTCGTCGGGGGGTGCTGCGGGACGACTCCGGAGCATCTCGCGGCCGTTGTCGAGCGTTGCGGCTCGCTCGTGCCGGCTCGACGGAACCCCCGCCACGAGGCGGGAGCGTCGTCGCTGTACAGCTTCGTGCCCTTCGAGCAGGACACGTCGTTCCTCGTCATCGGCGAGCGCACCAACGCCAACGGCTCGAAGCGCTTCCGAGAGGCGATGCTCGCCGGCGACTACGAGACGACGACGGCGATGGCCCGCGAGCAGGTCACCGAGGGGGCGCACCTGATCGACGTCTGCGTGGACTACACCGGCGCCGACGGCGTGAGCGACATGGCCGAGGTGATCGGTCGCATCGCCTCGCAGTGCGCCGCCCCGGTGGTCGTCGACTCGACGGAGTCCGCGGTCGTGCGCACCGCGCTCGAGCGCCTCGGCGGCCGCTCGCTGCTCAATTCGGTCAACCTCGAGGACGGCGACGGCCCGGCCACCCGCCTCGACGCCTTCTTGAGCCTCGCCGCCGAGCACGGCGCCGCCGTCGTCTGCACCTGCATCGACGAGGTCGGCCAGGCGCGCACGGCCGAGTGGAAGCTCGCCGCGGCGCGGGCGATCCACGACCTCGCCGTCGGCCGATATGGGCTCTCCCCCGAAGACCTCTTCGTCGACCCGCTCGCCCTCCCGCTCTCGACGGGGATGGAGGAGAGCCGCCGCGACGGGATCGAGACGATCGAGGGGATCCGGCGCATCAAGGCGGAGCTGCCCGGCGTGCACACCGTGCTCGGTCTCTCCAACGTCTCCTTCGGCCTCTCCCCCGCTGCCCGCCAGGTGCTCAACTCGGTGTTCCTGCACGAGTGCGTGGTTGCCGGGCTCGACGCGGCCATCGTGCACGCCTCCAAGATCCTGCCGCTCAACCGCATCGACGAGCACGCCAAGGAGTTGTGCCTCGACCTGATCTACGACCGCCGCCGCGAGGGCTACGACCCGCTCACCGAGCTGATCGCCGCGTTCGAGGGCGTTGCGGCGAGCTCGGGCCCCGTCGAGGACCGTACGGGCTGGCCGATCGAGCGCCGCCTCTCGCAGCGGGTCATCGACGGCGACCGCAACGGGCTGACGGTGGATCTCGACGCCGCCCTGTCGGCCGGCTACGGCGCGCTCGACATCGTCAACGAGATGCTGCTCCCCGGGATGAAGACCGTCGGCGACCTCTTCGCCTCGGGCGAGATGCAGCTGCCCTTCGTGCTGCAGTCCGCCGAGACGATGAAGGCGGCGGTCGCCCATCTCGAGCCGCACATGGAGCGCTCCGCCGACGGGGGGCGCGGCCGCGTCGTGCTCGCCACCGTGAAGGGCGACGTGCACGACATCGGCAAGAACCTCGTCGACATCATCCTCACCAACAACGGCTACGAGGTGCACAACCTCGGCATCAAGGTGGCGATCGCCGACATGCTCGCCAAGGCGGAGGAGGTCGGCGCCGACGCCATCGGGATGAGCGGGCTGCTCGTCAAGTCGACGCTCATCATGCGCGACAACCTCGAGGAGATGAACCGGCGCGGCGCGAGCTCGCTGCCGGTGCTGCTCGGCGGCGCGGCGCTGACGCGCTCCTACGTCGAGCACGACCTTCGCGAGGTGTACGAAGGCCGCTTGTTCTACGGCAAGGACGCCTTCGAGGGCCTGCGCACGCTCGAGCGCCTGATGGAGCTGAAGCGCACGGGCGTCGACGACCCGGCCTTCGGCACCGTGCCGGCGGAGCGGCGCGCCGGCCCGCGGCGCTCCGAGCGGCTGGCCGCGATCGACCCGGCCGGGCTGCCGGCGCGCTCGCCCGAGGTCGAAGACGACAACGCAGTGTTCGTGCCGCCTTTCCTCGGTGCTCGACTCGCCAGGGGGATCCCGCTCGACGACGTCCGCTCGTACCTCAACGAGACCGCGCTGTTCCGCAACCAATGGGGCTATCGCCCCGAGGGCGGCGAGAGCGACGGCGAGTTCAAAGAGCGCGTGCGCGCCGAGCTGCGGCGCCGCCTCGACGAGGCCAAGGCCGAGGACACCCTCGTGCCCCAGGTCGTGTGGGGCTACTTCCCGGCCAACGGCGACGGCGACGACCTGGTCGTGCTCGACCCGGAGGAACCCGGGCAGGAGCTGGCCCGTTTCGCCTTCCCCCGCCAGAAGGAGGCGCCGTTCCTCTGCATCGCCGACTTCTTCCGCCCGGCTTCCTCGGGAGAGCGCGACTACGTCGGCTTCGTCCTCGTGACGATGGGCGAGGCGGCCTCCCGGCGGGCGCGCCAGCTCTTCGCCGACGACCGGTACTCCGACTACGTCGCGCTGCACGGTCTCTCGGTGGAGATGACCGAGGCGCTGATGGAGCTGTGGCACCGGCGCATGCGCGAGGAGTGGGGGTTCGCCGGCGAGGACGGGCCGACGCTCACCGGCCTGTTCCGCCAGCAGTACCGCGGCGGGCGCTACTCCTTCGGCTACCCGGCCTGCCCCGACCTCGACGACAACGCCAAGGTGGTCGACCTGACCGACGCAGGGCGCATCGGGGTCAGCGTCACCGAGGAGTCCCAGCTCGAGCCGGAGCAGACGACGCTCGCCATCGTCTGTCACCACCCGCGCGCCAAGTACTTCGTGGTCTGACCGCCCGGCAGTCTGCCGTGTGCCGCCGCACCTCGATCGCCGATCGAGGTCGGCCCGCGGGGGCTCGCCTCGCTCGCAATCGCCCGCCGGCCGATCCCTCGGCGACACTGCGGGCGCGGCGGCCGCGGCTCGGGTCACGCTCGCGCCGGCTGTGGTCCGTCGCGCTGCTGGCAGGCCTGCAAGGAGCGGTCCGAGCGTTGCCGGCGGCCGCCGACAGCTCGCCGCATCGTGCGGTGGCTGTGGTGCACGTGACCGCCGGCGCGTACGCCGGGTACGCGCTGCTCTCCGACGGTCAGGTCCTGTCGTGGGGCGACGACATCGAAGGACAGCTCGGCGACGGCGTGGTCGGGACGACGAGCACCGTGCCGGTGCGCGTCACCGGCCTGACCTCGGTGACCGCCCTGGCGGGAGGCGGAGCCAGCGCCTTCGCGCTGCGCCGTGACGGCACGGTCTGGGCGTGGGGCGACGACAGCGCGGGACAGCTCGGCGGCGGCGGTCCGAGCCCGCGCGTCGCACCTGCTCGGGTGCGGGGGCTGGGCCCGGTCGTCGCCATCGCCGCGGGCGCGTTCTCGGCATACGCGATCGGGCGCGGCGGATCTGTGTGGGCCTGGGGAGACGACTCATACGGGCAGCTCGGCGTCGGGCCCGGGGGGACGTCCTCGCTGCCGCGCGAGGTGCGCGTCCTGCACGGGGCCGTCGCGGTCAGCGCCGGCTCCGCCGACGCCTACGCCCTGCTGCGCAACGGCACCGTCTGGGCGTTCGGCGACAACACCCTTGGTCAGCTCGGTGAGGGCAACAGCCCGAGCTCGCCCCCCGGTCACGAGGGGCTGGCGGCCTCGCCGGTGCCGCGGCAGGTCCTCGGGCTTGGCAGCGTGGTGGCGATCGCCGCCGGCGGGGACACGTGCTACGCGTTGCGCCGCGACGGGACGGTCTGGGCGTGGGGCGACGACGAGTCCGGCGAGCTCGGCGTCGGCATCGTCCGCCTCGAGGAGGACCTCCCCGTGGAGGTGAGGCTGCCCGGGCGCGCCCTCGCCGTCGCCGCGGGCGCCTCGAGCGGCTACGCCGTCCTCGCCGACAGGACGGTCTGGGCCTGGGGCAGGGGCACCGACGGCGACCTCGGCGACGGTCGCACGAGTGACAGCGGCCTACCCGTGCGGGTCGGGCAGCTGGCCGGCGTGACCGAGCTCGCCGCCGACGGGGAGGTGACCTTCGCCCTCACGCGGTGGGGACCGTCTGGGCCTGGGGCAGCGGCGAGTACGGCCAGCTCGGCCACCGGGGCTCGACGAGCGCGGAACGGCCGGTCCGGGTGCTCGACCTGCCCGAGCCAGGGACGTCCGGTGCCCGGCCGGCCCTCAGCGCTCGAGAGCGAGCTGGCCGGCCTCCAGCTGGCGCCGGTACTCCGACACCATCAACTCGGTGAGCTGCTCAACCGAGGTCTGATCGACGCGCTGGTCGACGGCGATCCGGCCCTGCTGCATGACGTTCAACCGGTCGCACAGCTCGAACAGGTGCGTGTAATTGTGGTCGATCACGATGATCGACACGCCGCGCTCACGCGACAGGCTCTTCACGAGGTCGACGATGAGCGCAGATTCGCGGCGCTCCGATCGCCGCGAGCGGCTCGTCGAGCAGCAGGATCCTGGCGTTCTGGCGGGTTGCACGGGCGACAGCGATCGCCTGGCGTTGGCCACCGGACAACGACTGCGCCTCGGCGTCGATGTCGGGGATGTCCACCTTGATGTCGTCGAGGTACTGCTGGGCGAGTCGGCGCATCTTCCGGCTGGAGAGCCAGCCGATCCGCCCGAGCGTCGTCAGCTCGCTGTTGAGGAAGAGGTTCTGGTAGACGGTCAGCTGGGGGATGAGGGCAAGATCCTGGTAGACCGTCTCGATGCCCGCGCGGCGGGCATCGGCTACGGAGGAGAAATGCACCTCGCGACCCTCGATTTCGACGCGGCCGCTGTCGGGCTGGAGGAACCCGGTGAGGATCTTGACCAGCGTGCTCTTGCCGGCGCCGTTGTCGCCGACGAGGCCGAGCACCTCGCCTCGGCCGAGGTGCAGGTCGACCCCGCGCAGCACGACCACAGGGCCGAAGCGCTTCGTGATGTCGGTCGTTCGCAGGACGACGTCGCCTGAGCTCCCGGACTCGCCCGGGACCCACGGCTCACCGGCAGCGGCCGGCGTCGGAGGAACGCTCATCGCCGCAACCGCTGCGCCAGCGCCCCGAGCTGGATGTTGACGGCCATGGCGAAGAGGATCATCACGCCCTCGGCGAAAAAGAACCAGCTACCGCTCACGCCGATCACGTACAGGCCGTCCTCCAGCACTCCGAGGAAGATGGCACCGATCGCCGCGCCCAGGATGGTGCCGCGCCCGCCCGTGAGCGCAGTTCCACCGAGCACCGCGGCAACGATCCCGGGGAGCACATAGTCCAAGCCCGAATTGCCCGGGTTGATGCTGCCGATGCGGATGGCGTCGAGGATCCCGATCAACCCCGCAGCCGCGGCGATGATGACGAAGCACCACACCTTCACCCGGCGAACGCGGATGCCGGCCTCGGCGGCGCCCAGCAGGTTGCCGCCGGTTGCGACGATCTGGATGCCGAAACGCGTCCGCTTCAGCAAGAGCCAGATGACGATGCCGATTCCCGCAGCCCAGAGGATGGTCGCCCAGGATCCGATACCGAAGATCTTGCCGAAGACCCCGGTCGTCCCGGGCATGTCGACTTGCTCGGAATTGGAGACGACGAGCACGAGCCCAAAGAAGATGTAGTTGGTCGCCAGCGTGACGATGAGCGACGGTACCCGCAGCCAGACGGTGACGAGGCCGTTGATCGCCCCGATGCCGATGCAGCAGGCGAGCGAGCCGGCGATCGCCCAGCCGATCGGGACCCCGGAGGTCCAGAACCAGTACACAAACCAGGGCGACGTGAGGTAGACGGCCCCAGCGGAGAGGTCGATCTCGCCGAGGACGAGGATGAGCACCTCGCCGAAGCCGATGACGGCGATTGCCGCCATGTACTGCGCAATGACGATGATGTTGCTGACCCCGCGAAACGAGGGCACAGCGATCGAGAAGTAGAGGATCGCCACGATCGTGACGACGACGACCGTCGTCTCCGGCTGGCGGGCGACGAACTGCAGGACGGAGAACGGCGTGAGCCCCTGCCCCGTCCCTTTGGACGGGGCAGGGGCGCGAGGCGGCGTGCTCGTCTCGGAGGGGAGCGCCGCCTCGGCCACGACCGTGAATCAGTAGCCGACGATCAGAAGCTGATCGTCGAGGGCGGCTTGTACGCCGTCTCGGCCGCCGTCGTGCCCTCGTAGCGCGTCGGGTGCGCCAGGTACGGGGCGACGTTGGTCTTGGTGACGAAGCCGAGACCGGTGTCGGTGTCGCACGGCTTCATCAGGCCCGCCGAGATCTGGTACAGGAAGAGCTGGATCGTCGGCACGAAGCCTTGCAGGTAGGCCTGCTGGTCGATCGTGAACACGAGGTTGCCCGACTGCACGCCCTGCAGCACGGGCACGCCGACGTCCCAGCCCGACCCGCCGACCTTGCCGGCGAGGCCGTACTTCTGGATGGTCGTCGCCACGGCAATCGAGTCGCCCGAGTCCACGGAGTACATGAACTTGACGTCCTTGTGCCCGGTGTACCACGCCTCGACCGCGGCGATCTCGCCCGGCTGCAGCGCGCCGCCGGCAACCGTCACGGTGTCGAGGCCGGCCTTCCTGAAGATCGGCAGCGCGCCGTCGATGCGCGGCTGGATGTTGCCCGAGCCTGGGGTGGCGATGACCATCGCGACGAGACCACCCTTCGGCACGACCTTGACGATGCGCTCCGCAGCGGCGGCCCCGGCCGTCAGGTTGCTCTGGCCGACGTAGCACAGCCGGTTGTTGCCGGCCTCGTCGGCGTTGTAAGCGACGACGGGGATGCCCTTGGTGAGCGCGTTGTCGACGGGGCTGTTGAAGGCGACGGGGTCGATCAGCGTCGTGGCGATGCCGGCCACGTTGGCGGCGACGGCCTGGTTGAACGCGGTCACCATCTGCGACACCTCGGAGGTCACCGAGCCGGTCCACGCCGGCGTCGGGATGCCGAGGATCGTCGCCGCGTCCTGCAACCCGTACTGGGTGGGGGTGAAGAAGGTGTTCGTCGTGACGTGGTTGACGAAGGTGAACTTATACGCCGGGTGCTTGGCGAAGAGGGGGTGCGACTCGTCTACGTGCTGCTGGGCGGCCGCCCCACGCTCGGTGAGCACCTCGGCGAGCCCGCCGAGGAAGGGCACGGACGCCGCGAGGGCGCCGAAGTTCCGCAGGAAGCGGCGCCGTGAGACCTCGTAGCGGCGCGGGTCGACCTCGAACGGCTCTGATCTTGCCATTACATCCCCCTTGTTGGCTCGCTAATGAGGGGGCGCGCCCCATTTGGGCGGAAATACCCCGAGAGCAAAAGTTATCGCTCACACGGCCCGTTGTCCAGGGTCCAACGTCCCGGCTGAGGTGACGGCGCCCCGGCAGGACGGCGCGCCGGGCTCGCGCCGGTACCCTCGTGCGCATGACCGACGTCACCGACGCCACCTTCGAGCAGGAGGTACTCGACCGCTCCGAGCAGGTGCCCGTCGTCGTCGACCTGTGGGCGCCGTGGTGCGGCCCCTGCCGGACGCTCGGCCCGATCATCGAGCGGGTCGTCGAGGAGACCGGCGGCGCCGTCGAGCTCGTCAAGGTCAACGTCGACGAGAGTCCCCAGGTGGCGAGCGCCTTCCAGGTCCAGTCGATCCCTGCCGTGTACGCCGTGCGCGACCGCAAGGTGGTCGACGGCTTCATCGGCGCGCTCCCCGAGGCCCAGGTGCGCTCCTTCGTCGAGCGCCTCGTCCCGGCGCTCAGCGAGGCCGACGAGCTCGCCGCGGCTGGCGACGAGGCCTCGCTGCGGGCCGCCCTCGACCTGCAGCCCGATCACGCCGGCGCGATCGTCGCCCTCGCCGAGCTGCTCGTCGGGCGCGAGGGTGGCAGCGAGGAGGCGCTCTCGCTGCTCCAGCGGATCCCCGAGACCGCCGAGACGCGACGTGTCGCCGCCCTCGCTCGCCTCGCCGCCGCCGGTCAGGTCCCGGCAAGCCACGCGGCAACGAATGGCAACGGCGCGCTCGCCTCGCGTCTCGACGACCTCCTCGGCCGGGTCAAGCAGGACGACGAGGCGCACCGGGAGTTCCTGGACCTGCTCGAGACGATGGACCCCGACGATCCCGAGCGTGCCCGCTACCGGCGTGCCCTTGCTTCGCAGCTCTTCTGACCGCCCCAGCGCTCTCCCCGGCGCCGCGCTGACCGGCCCAGGGCTCTGAACGGCACGCCCGCACCGCCGCCCGCCGTGGCGACCGCGACCGACACCCCCGAAGAGGACGCGCCGGGGCTCGGCGTGTGGCGGCCGGGCGCGTCCATCGTCGTCCGCGTCGGTGCGCGCCGCTACGACTGCACGTCCCGCGCACTCGTGATGGGGATCGTCAACCGCACGCCGGACTCCTTCTACGACAAGGGTGCCTACTTCGTCGGCGACGGGTACCTGCGGCGGGCGGAGCAGCTCGTCGCCGAGGGAGCCGACCTGCTCGACGTCGGCGGGGTCAAGGCCGGGCCGGGCGACGAGGTCAGCTGCGCCGAGGAGCTGGAGCGCGTCGTGCCCGCCGTCGAGGCGCTCGCCGCCCGCTTCGAGGTGCCGATCTCGGTCGACACCTGGCGAGCCGAGGTCGCCGCCGCCTGCTTCGCCGCAGGTGCGGTGCTCGGCAACGACATCAGCGGGTTCGCCGATCCGGGCTACCTGCCCGCGGCCGCAGCGGCGGGCGCCTCGGTCGTCGCCACCCACATCCGGCTCGCGCCGCGCGTACGCGATCCCGAGCCCGTCTACGACGGGGGCGTGGTCGCCGCGGTGAGGGGGTTCCTCGCCGAGCGCGTCGAGCGAGCAGTGACCGCGGGCATCGACCGCGACGGCGTGATCGTCGACGCCGGCCTCGACCTCGGCAAGACCGCCGAGCAGTCGCTCGAGCTGCTGCGTGCCTCGCAGCGCCTCGCCACGCTCGGCCAGCCCGTGCTGCTGTCGGCCTCGAACAAGACCTTCCTCGGCCAGGCGCTCGGGCTCGAGATCGGCGAGCGCCGCGAGGCCTCGCTCGCGGCCGCCGCACTCGGCGTCGCCCGGGGCTGCCGGGTGCTGCGAGTGCACGACGTCGCCGGCACGCGCCGCGTCGTCGACACCCTCGCCGCGGTGATCGCCGCCCGGGCCTGAGCCGACGCGGCAAGATCGCGCCATGACGCCACCGCCGCCCGAGCGCGCCCCGGCGCGCCGCGAACGCGCCGGCGGGCCGGTGCCGGTGCACCTCGTCAGCGGCGACGATCCCGCGCTCGTCAGCCAGGCGTTGAGCGCGCTCCTCGACGAGCTCGTCCCCGGCGACGGCGGCGCGATCGTGGAGGAGCACGAGACCTCGAGCCGCGACGAGCCTCTCGCCCTCGGAGCTGTGCTCGACGCCTGCTCCACGCCGCCGATGTTCTCCGAGCGGCGCATCGTCGTGTTGCGCGACGCCGCCCTGCTCGACGCCGCCCAGGCCAAGGCGCTGGCCGAGTATCTCGCGCACCCGCTCGAGACGACGGTGCTCGTGCTGGCGGCCGTGCTCGTCTCCCCGAGCGGCTCGCGCCGCTCGGTGCCCGCTGCGCTGCTCAAGGCGGTGCGCGCCGCCGGGGTCGTGCTCGATGTCTCGCCCGGCACGGGCCGCGCCCGGGCGCAATGGCTCTCGGACCGGCTCACCGCCTCGGGCCTGCAGCTCGACCGCGCTGCGAGCGATCGCCTCGCCTCGCACCTCGGCGAGGACCTCGGGCGCCTCGACGGCCTGCTCGCCAGCCTCGCCGCTGCCTATGGCGAGAACGCCCGGGTGCACGAGGCTGAGCTCGAACCCTTCCTCGGCACCGAGGGAGGCGCCGCGCCGTGGGACCTCACCGACGCCCTCGACGCCGGCGACGGCGCGACGGCGCTCGAGGTGCTGCGCCGCCAGCTGGACGCCGGCGAGCGCCACCCCGTCCAGGTGCTCGCCGGGCTGCACCGCCACTATGCGGCGATGTTGCGCCTCGACGGCGTCGAGGGCCTCGACGAGGGCGGTGCCGCGTCGCTCACCGGCCTCAGCCCCTTTCCGGCGCGCAAGGCCTTGCAGCAGTGCAGGCGCCTCGGGCACGACCGCCTCGTCGAGGCGATCGAGCTGCTGGCCGCTGCCGACCTCGACCTGCGCGGCATCTCCGGGCTGCCACCGGCCGCCGTGCTCGAGATCCTCGTCGCCCGCCTCGCCCGGCTGAGCCGCACCCGGCAGGCCACGAGCGCCGCCCGGTCGGCGCCTCCCGGGCAGCCACCCGCGGCCGCTCGGCGTGGAGCCAGGACCGGGCGGCCGGGCGGCCCCGCCGGCGCCCGGGAGGAACGCTGAGCCGATGGGCGCTGAGCCGATGGGCGCTGAGCCGATGGGCGCTGAGCCGATGGGCGCTGAGCCGATGGGCGCTGAGCCGATGGGCGCTGAGCCGATGGGCGCTGAGCCGATGGGCGCTGAGCCGATGAGCGGTCGCCTCGGCGCCCGGGCAGCGGGGGCGACCGGGGCGGCGAGCGAGACAGTGCAGCCCGCGCCGGAGAGCCTGCTCGCGCTCGCCGTCGAGATCGCCGTGGAGGCCGGCGATCTGGCGCTGCGGGCACGGGCGGCGGGCAGGGCGTCGCTGGAGGCGGGCATGCTACGCAAGTCCTCCCGCACCGACCTTGCGACCGACGCCGACCGCGCCGTGGAGGAGCTCATCCGCCGGCGCATCGCCGAGGCCCGACCCGAGGACGCGGTGCTCGGCGAGGAGGCCGGCGGCCGGGCCGGGTCCTCGGGTCTGATCTGGGTCGTCGACCCGATCGACGGGACGACCAACTTCGTCTACGACTTCCCGTCCTTCGCCGTGTCGATCGCGGTGGCCGAGGAGCTCGGCACGACGCAGGCGCAGCCCTCCTGGCCGGCTCCGCTCGATGAGCTGCTCGGCGTGGGGCGCATCCTCGCCGGGGTCGTGCGCGACCCTGCGCGGGGCGAGACCTTCACTGCCGCCCTCGGTGCCGGCGCATCGCTCAACGGGGCTCCTCTGGCGGTCGACGACTCCGCGCTCGAGCTCGGCGAGGCGCTTGTCGGGACGGGCTTCGGCTACACGGCCGAGAAACGCCGCGCCCAGGCGGCGATGCTCACCACCGTCCTGCCCGGCGTGCGCGACCTGCGCCGCGCCGGCTCGGCGTCGCTCGACGTGTGCTACGTCGCCGCCGGGCGGCTCGACGGGTACTACGAAGCCGAGGTGCACGCCTGGGACGTCGCCGCGGGCGTGCTCGTGGCCAGCGAGGCTGGCGCGGCGTGCAGCGCGCTGGCGGGACTGCCGCCCGGGTCGCTCACCATGCTGGTCTGCCGGCGCGTACTCACCGCCCCGCTCGCCGACCTGCTGCGCACGGCTGCAGTGGACGCCTGAGCGCGCGGCCGGGAGGAACGACATGGAGATGGACCTCGAGGGACAGGACCCCGGGCTCCAGGAGCTGGCGGCTTCCGTGCTCGAACAGACCGAGGAGGTCGACGACGAGGGGCGCTTCTTCGACGTCGTGGTCGAGATCCCCAAGGGTCAGCGCAACAAGTACGAGGTCGACCACACGACAGGCCGCATCTGGCTCGACCGGACGCTGTTCACCGCCACCCGCTACCCGGCGGACTACGGCTACATCGAGGGCACCCTCGGGCTCGACGGCGACCCGCTCGACGCCCTGGTGCTGCTGGAGGAGCCGACCTTTCCCGGCTGCCTCGTCCGCTGCCGGGCGATCGCCATCTTCGACATGATCGACGAGGAGGGGCCCGACGCCAAGGTGATCAGTGTCCCGGCCCGCGACCCGCGTTACAGCCACCTCCGCGACCTCGGCGATCTGCCACCGTTCGAGCGGGGGGCGATCCAGCACTTCTTCATGGAGTACAAGGCACTCGAGCCGCACAAGCACGTTCGCAGCGCTTCGTGGCGCAACCGACAGGACGCTTGGAGCGAGATCGAGGCCTCGCGCACGCGCGCCCAATAGAGCTCTGCGGGAGGGCTCGCAACATGCCGTAGCGCACGAATCGTCACTGCCGCCGAGGTAGGGTGACCTGCCCAACGGCGGTCCGACCGCCGATGGAACGCGGAATTCGACGGTACGGAGGGACGGACGAGCATGCACTACCTCGCGAGCGAGGGCGGCTACCAGGCATTTCACCTGGGCGCGGGGGAGAAGGGCTGGCTGTACTTCGCCCTTGCCGCGGGCGTGGTCTCGCTGGCGGTCGCGCTCGGCCTCATGCGCGAGGTACTTGCCGCCGACCAGGGAACCCCGCTCATGCGCGAGATCGCCGGTGCGATCCAAGAAGGCGCCGTCGCGTTCCTCAAGCGCCAGTTCCGCGCCATCGGGATCATCGTCATCCCCCTCGCCGTCCTCGTCTTCTTCACCGCCACCCACGTCGTGAACACGACCAACGGCCACATCGCGCTGTCCTTCGGCCAGTCCGGGCTCTACCGGGCGCTCGCCTTCCTCCTCGGTGCCACCTTCTCCGGGCTGACGGGGATCGTCGGGATGAGCCTCTCGGTGCGCGGCAACGTGCGCACCGCGGCGGCTGCCCGCGGCGGCGAGCTGCCCCCGGCGCTGCGCGTCGCCTTCCGCACCGGGGGGGTCACCGGCCTGTTCTGCGTCGGCCTCGGCCTGATCGGCGCCGCCGGTCTCACGCTCATCTTCCAGAACACCGCGAGCGCCATCCTCGTCGGCTTCGGGTTCGGCGGGTCGCTCATCGCCCTCTTCATGCGCGTCGGCGGCGGCATCTTCACCAAGGCCGCCGACGTCGGCGCCGACCTCGTCGGCAAGGTCGAGGCGGGCATCCCCGAGGACGACCCGCGCAACGCTGCCACGATCGCCGACAACGTCGGCGACAACGTCGGCGACTGCGCCGGGATGGCGGCGGACCTCTTCGAGTCCTACGCCATCATGATCATCGCCTCGATCATCCTCGGCTACGCGGCCTTCCGCTCGATCGGCATCAACCCGGCCAAGGGCGTCGTCTACCCGCTGATCATCGCCGGTTTCGGCATCTTCGCCTCGATCATCGCCATCTTCTCGGTGCGCGGCCGGTCTCGGGACAGAACGGCGATGACCGCGATCAACCGCGGCTACCGCATCGCCGGTCTCGCGGTGCTCGTCGCCTCGCTGCTCGTCGCCGAGTTCTACGTGAAGGACCTCCTGGTGTTCTGGGCGGTGCTGATCGGCGTCATCCTCGGCCAGGTCGCGAGCCTGATCACCGAGTACTACACCTCGACGGAGACCACCCCGGTGCGCGAGATCGCCGAGGCCGCCCGAACCGGGCCGGCGACGACGGTGCTGGCGGGGATCTCGAGCGGCCTCGAGTCCTCGGTGGTGGCGATCATCGCCATCGCCGTGGCCATCGGGCTCGCGGTGATCATCTCCATGCTCTCAGAGCACGGCAACATCGAGCTCACCCTGTACCTCGTCGCGCTCATCGGCATGGGCCTGCTCTCGACCACCGGGATGGTCGTCTCCGAGGACAGCTTCGGCCCGGTGTCGGACAACGCGGCGGGCATCGCAGAGATGGCGGGCGAGTTCGGAGGGAAGGCCGAACGGGTGATGGTCAGCCTCGACGCCGTGGGGAACACGACCAAGGCGATCACCAAGGGCATCGCGATCGCCTCGGCGGTGCTCGCCACGGTGGCTCTGTTCGCCTCCTACATCGAGACGATCGGCAACCAGCTCAACCTCCGTGCCGTCGGGTCGGCGCTGTTCCGCAACGCCGAGACCCAGATCAACGTCGCCAACCCGACGATCTTCATCGGCATCCTGATCGGCGGCTCGATCGCCTTCCTCTTCTCCGGCCTGGCGATCCGCGCCGTGGGTCGCTCCGCGGGCACCGTCGTCCAGGAGGTGCGCCGGCAGTTCCGCGAGCATCCCGGGATCATGGACGGCTCCGAGAAGCCGGAGTACGGCCGGGTGATCAGCATCTGCACCCTTGCTGCGCAACGTGAGCTCGTCACGCCGGCGCTGCTCGCCATCCTCTCGCCGGTGATCGTGGGCTTCGGGATCAACTACCTCTCGCTCGGCGCCTTCCTCGTCGGCGCCATCCTCACCGGCCAGCTGATGGCCGTGTTCCTCTCCAACTCCGGCGGAGCCTGGGACAACGCCAAGAAGTACATCGAGGACGGGCACGAGGGGGGCAAGGGCTCCGAGGCGCACAAGGCGGCGGTGATCGGCGACACCGTCGGCGACCCGTTCAAGGACACCGCCGGCCCGGCGCTCAATCCGCTCATCAAGGTGATGAACCTCGTCTCGCTGCTCATCCTGCCCGGGGTGATCATCGAGCACTACCACCCGGGGATCCGCTTCACGATCGCCGGGGTGGCCCTCGTCGTCCTGCTGGCGTCGATCGCCTTCTCCAAGCGCAAGACGGAGTCCTTCGCCGAGCCCCCGTCCCCGGCTGCCCTCGCCGGCGGGGACGAGCCCGAGGTGCCGCTTGCGGCGGCGGCCGGCGCGGCGCACGCCGGTCCGGCGCACGGCAGCACGGCCGGCGCTGCCGGAGCGTCGCTGATGGCTCCGATCGACCCGACCGCCTGAGTCGCGCTCGGCGCTGGCGCGGCGCCGACCGTGAGGAAGCCCGGAGACGGCGCCCAGCTTGATGCGCCTCAGTGCTGCTTGATGTGCTGTCAGAGCTTGATGTGGTAGTCCGCCTCCAAGGCCGTCAGGACGGCGCCGCCGACCAGGTCGGTCCCCGCCGGGCCGTCGATGTGCACGCCGTCGCCGTCGCGGACCTCGACGAGGTTGCCGTCGACGTCCAAGTACTCGGAGTACTGGCCGTTCGGGCCTTCGAACAGCTTCCAGGTGGACAGGAACGTGGCACCCGGGTGGCTCGCCGCCTCCGCGGCGTCGTCGCGGTTGAGCTCGGCCATGCAGGAGGAGAAGCCGGGGTCGTGCATGATCGGCATGCCCACCCAGAGCACCCGGGCGCCCGCCTCGATCGCCTCCTCCATCACGCCGCCCACCCGTGAGGAGTACGCCGTGTCGAAGGACGCGGTGCCCGGAGTCTCGAGCGTCGGGCCCTGGAAGAACGACTGGCAGTCGTTGCCGCCGAACATGGCGATCACGATCGCCGGGTGGTACTTGGCGAGGTCGCGCTGGAGCGCCTTCGGCCAGTCGTAGTAGGCCGGGTCGGCGAGCCCGGTGTCGCCGACGGCGACGGTCTCGAGCTTGACCGACGGCTGCGCGCCGATGACGTCCTGCAAGCCGAAACCGAGATCCTCCCCGAGCGAGTCGCCGATCTGCACGATCGTGATCGGGTGCCGGGCCGTCGGCTGGGCGAGCGGGCGCAGGGCCAGTGGCGGCAGCGTGGTCACCGGCGGCTGGGTGCTGGTCGGCCCCACGGTGGTCGAGGGCACGCCGCGGGTCGGGGTGGAGGTCGTCGTGCTGCCCGACGCTGCGGTGCTCGTGACGCCGGCAGCCGAGGGAGCCGTCGTCGTCGGGCCGCCGGCGGGCGGTGACGTCGTGCCCGCCGGGGCGCCCGACGACGTGCTCGTGGTGCTCGCCGCCGTCGAGGGAAGGACGCCGGGGGCTCCTCCGTTGGCGGAGGTGCCGCCGCCAGGTCCGCCGCCGCCCGGTCCGCCGCCGCCCGGTCCGGCGGAGCCGCAGGCGAAGGAGATCCCGCTCGCGCCGGCGGCGCCGCCCGCCGCGCCGGTACAGCGGCTCATCGCCCGGTTGGCTGCGTTCACCGGACGGTCCAGCGAGAGCGCTTCGCTCGCACGCGGGCGATCGGCCGCAGGATGGAGATCGCCACGCTGCGGCGGACCCCGATCGGCGAGCCGAGCGCCGAGTTGTACAGCTGGCGGGCGTCGAGCATCAGCCAGACGAAGAAGCAGATGAGCCCGACGGCGAGCACCTTGCCGGCGGGCACCTGGCGCGGATCGGCGCCGAAGGCTGGCCTCGGCCGCGTCGAGGGACGTGCCGACCCGTCGTCCCGCCCGAGCCGCCGGCTCGCGCTCGGGTGCGCAACGACCGGTCCGCGGTCGCGGCCGGGCACCGCCACGCCACTCGGCGCTGTGCCCCCGGTCCCTCGCGTCCCGTCGCCCGGCATCCCGTCTGCCTCAGAACCGGAAGTAGATGAAGGGCGCGACGCCGGGCGGACCGAGCGTGGTGATCACGAGCATGCCGAGCGCGAGCGCGGCCCCCTTGGCCGCCGTGCCCAGACGGGCGAAGGCGTCCTCGAGCTTGCCGGAGAGGTTGCCGGGCACGTACTGCAGGGCGAGCGTCCCGACGACGGCGGCGACGACGGGCAGTCGGACCAGCGGAGCCGGCTGGCCCCACGTCGTGAACAGCCGGCCGATGAGCGTGAAGGCATCGTTGATCGACTCGGCCCGGAAGAAGATCCAGCCGAGGCAGACGAGGTTGAAGGTGGCGAAACGCTGCCACGCCTGCGCGAGCGGGGCGTCGGACTGCGCCGGGAGGCCCTTCTGCACCCGCAGGTCGCGGCGGAAATGCCCGGCGCACTGCCCCAGTCCCTGCAGCGCGCCCCAGCAGAGGAACGTCCAGCCGGCTCCGTGCCAGAGACCGCCGAGGATCATCGTGATCATGATGTTGCGGTACGTCTTGGCGCGGCCGTCCTTGGACCCGCCGAGAGGGATGTAGAGGTAGTCACGCAACCAGAACGAGAGCGTCATGTGCCAGCGGCGCCAGAAGTCCTGCAGCGAGCGCGCCGTGTAGGGCCGGTCGAAGTTCTGCGGGAATGCGAAGCCGAGCAGCATCGCGCAGCCGATCGCGATGTCGGTGTAGCCGCTGAAGTCGCAGTAGATCTGCACCGCATATGCGTAGGTGGCGAGCAGGATCTCCGGCGCAGAGTGCAGGCGCGGGGCGGCGTAGACCTGGTCGACGATCGCCGAGGAGACGTAGCTCGAGATGACGACCTTCTTGAACAGCCCTCCCCAGATCAGGAAAGCGGCTGCGGGGAGGTCGATGCGACGGGGATCGCGCTGCGGCGCGCGGGCGATCTGGGGCAACAGGTCCGACCCGCGCACGATCGGTCCGGCGACCAGATGGGGGAAGAAGGCGACGAAGACCGCCACGTCGAGCGGCGGCGCCGGGCTGAGCTTTCGCCGGTAGATGTCGATGACGTAGGACAGCCCCATGAAGGTGAAGAAGGAGATGCCGACCGGGAGGGTGACGAGGAGGAACGGGAGCGGCTCGCCGTGGACCCCGAGGCGGTGCAGCCCGTTGTCGATGCTGGCGATGACGAAGTCGGTGTACTTGAAGTAACCGAGCAGCCCGAGCTCGGCGGCGACGGTGACGACGAGCAGCCCGCGGCGCGCCCGCTCGCTCGACTGGCGGTGGATCGACCAGCCGCCGAGGATCGTGATCGCGCTCGACACGGCCAGGAGGAAGATGAACCGCCAGTCCCACCAGCCGTAGAAGAGGTAGCTGGCCGCCAGGATGAACCACTTCCACGCCCGTGGGTAGGGCCTCGCCAGCCAGTTCACCACGAACACGATCCCGAAGAAGATCGCGAAGTCGATTGTCGGGAACAGCACGCCCTCTAGCTCCCTACGACGGTCCGGCGGCGACCGGGAGCAGCAGACTACAAGCGCGAGCGACGACGCACAGAGCGCGTCGGGGCCGCAAACAACTTGCAACGAGCGCCAGTACACCGGTGAAGGCCACGCCGCTGGCAATGGGTACCGCGGCGCGGGCGCGAACCGAGCGGCGCGGCGCGGTTCGGCGCGGCGCGGCACCGAAGCGACCTGCCGGCAGCGGCTCTCGGCAGTGCCGGAAGCCAGCGCGCTCGACGCGGCCGAGCGTCCGGCGGCGACTGCTCGCCCGGATCGCTGGGCGACTCGTGACAGTGGGTGTCGTGCCCAACGCGCCAGACATCGGTGCTTCCACGCGCCGCCTCGGGGGAAAGATCGCTCGTGGCCCGGGCCGAGGGTGGTGCCGCGGCACCCGCGGCACCCGCAACACCGCAGCGCCGGCGTAGCCACTGCCGGACGACCACGGGGCTGTCGTCGGTCGCCGTCGAAGCGGTCGTTCGACCTGAACGGGGAGCCACTCGCGTGGAAGCGCTGGTCAGCGCCCGCCGCGCAGAAAAATTGTCGACAGAACGAGCGGTCGGCCCTGGCGACGACCGTAATGTTTGGGACCGATTCCCGCGCGATTCCTTGCGGGCGACGCAACAGGGGCGTAGCATGCCGCTTCACCTGCACGGGGCTCGCGAAACTCCTGGAGATCCGTTGCCGGATAGCGTCGGGGGGATGCGACTTGTGAAGCAGTGCACAAAGTCGCCGCGAGTGAGCCGTTGACGAGGAGGTCGAGGTGGCCCTCAGCTGGAACCGGTCCGTCGAGTGGGACAGCGACGACTGGCGGGCCAAAGCGGCGTGCCGGGACACCGACCCTGACCTCTTCTTCCCGATCGGCACGACCGGGCAGGCCGTCGAACAGATCGCCGCGGCCAAGGCGGTCTGTTTCGGTTGCGGCGCGGTGACCGACTGCCTCGAGTTCGCGCTGGCGACGAACCAGGAATCGGGGGTGTGGGGCGGGACGTCCGAAGAAGAGCGGCGCAAGCTGCGCAAGGCCTGGCTCGCGAGCCGGCGCCGCGCCTCGTAGCGCTGCTGCAGGCTGCTCGCCGCACCAACCCCTCCGGGCCCGGTGACCTGGTCTCCGCTGCGAGCGGACCTGCGATCGCTCAGAGCGGCACGGTGAGCGTGACCACCGCTCCGGCGTCGTTGGCGATCGAGATCGCCCCCCCGAGCTGACTGCGGACGAGGTCGCGCACGATCGCCAGCCCGAGGCTCGGGGTACGGTCGAGGTCGAAGTCCGCAGGAAAGCCGGACCCGTTGTCGCGTACCTCGGCCTCGAGCAGCTTCTCGCCCGGCCGGAACGTGAGCTCGACGAGCGGGGCCGCCGCGCTCGTTGCCTCGGCTCCCGTCGCCCCCGAGCCGAACGCATGCTCGACGGCATTCTGCAGCAGCTCGGCGATGACGACAGCGAGCGGCGTGGCGACGTCGGCGCTCAGGTCGCCGGGCTCGCCGTGCACCGCCATCTGCGGCCGGCGCCCCGCTCCCCCGACGTCGCGGGCGAGGTTGACCAGCGCCGGCACGATCTCCCCGAAGGGCACCTGCTCACCCGGCTCGCGGGCGAGGATCTCGTGCACGAGGGCGATCGCCCGGATGCGCCGCTCGGCCTCGTTCAGCGCGGTGCGCGCCGCCCGGTCCTCGAGCCGGCGCGACTGCAGGCGGAGCAGGGAGGAGATCGTCTGCAGGTTGTTCTTGACCCGATGGTGCACCTCGCGTAGCGCTGCGTCCTTGGAGAGCAGCATCCGGTCCCGCCGCCGCAGGTCGGTGACGTCGCGCACGAGGACCGCGGCGCCGGTGATCGCACCCTCTTCGACGAGGGGGATCACCCGTACGAGCACGATCACCTCTGGACGGCGCTCGACCTCCTCGGTGACGGGGAGACGGTTGGTGAAGGCCAGCTCGATGGCGTCGAGGGGCAGCCCGAGGCCATGGAACGTCGACCCGAGGATCGCCGAGAGGAGGCCCATCCGGTGCATCGCGTTGACGGCGTTGGGCGAGGCGAAGGTGATCCGCTGCTCGGCGTCGAGCACGATCACGCCGTCGCCGACCCGGGGAGACTCCTCCACGGCCGTCTCGTCGGCGAGGAAGGGGAAGTGCCCGGTCGAGACCATCAGCGCGAGCCGCTGGAACAGCTGCACGTAGGTCCGCTCGAGGCCTCCGGTGCGCCGGGCGACGTCGGGTGACCACACCCGGGCCAGCACTGCGACCACCTCGCCGCCCCAGCGCACCGGCAGGCACTGGACGCGCATCACGCCGTCGCCCGACGGGCGCTCCCCGAGGGTCACCGAGCCGCGCACCCAGCAGTCCGACACGACGGGGAGCTCGTCGGCGCTGACGACCTGGCCGACGAGGTCGAGCTGGAACATCGTCGGGTTGGTCGAGGGGCGAACCTGCCCCAGCACGACGAAGTGCAGGCCGCGCAACGGGTGCTGGCCCGCACCGGTCGCCGCCCGCAGGCCGGCGGCCGGGTCGAGGTCTGCGGCCGGGTCGAGCTCGGCCGCCCGGTCGAGCTCGCTCGGCTCGCGGAAGTGCGCCGCCTCGAGCGGCTCCCCCGAGCGTTCCCGTGCCGGCGGGATGGCGAGCACCCCGGGCGCGGCGACGGCGAGAGAGTGCTCGTCGAGCGGCACGTAGCACAACAGGTCGGAGAACGACAGATCGGCGAGCAGGCCCCAGCTCGCCATCAGCCGCTCGAGATGCTTGCGGGCGCCGAGGTCGAGCCCGGTGTAGCGCCGGGCGAGCTCAGCCGGCGACGTGGCTCCGCCGAGCTCGGCGCGCGCCAGCGCGCCGTCGGCGATCGGCCGTCCCGGCCGACCCGGCCGCGGGTTGGCGCCGTCCTCGCGAGCGGCGGCGACGATGGGGACCGGGCCGGTGACGACCATCCCGCCCCCGCTCTGGTGCCGGCGACCGGCTCCGGCGACAGCGGCGGCAGCGTCGCGCCACGGCGCCCTCCGCCCCCTGTGCGTTCGGGTCCGGCACGGCGCCGCCGAGAGCGAGGGGCACGTCGTGGCCGATGCGTCCCCGGAAGGCGCGCAGGCGGGTGTAACCGGCGTCCGAAGCGATGCCCGCCAGCTCCGCGGCGCGGTCGGCGACACGCGACGTCCCGTGCGTATCCGAGGCGGTCGTGAGCGGCACGCCGTACGCGGCGAAGAACGCGCCAGCAGCGTCGCGGAGGGGTAGTGCTCGGCCGCCGGCTTGCGCCAGCCGGCGGAGGAGAGCTCCGCGGCCATCGACGAGCCCGCCGCGGCGAGCGCCATCCGCTCCTCGAACTCGCGCCGCAGACCGCTCGTCGGGCCGGCAGCCGGCGACCTTGACGAGGTCGGGGTGCGCGAGCACGTCGCACGGCCGCGGCTCGCGGCCAGCTCCTCGAGGCGTCGGTGTAGCCACGCCACGCGCCGCTCGACGCCGCGGCGCGTCCCACTCCGCGCCATCGACCGGGTCGTCGAGGACGTCGAACATCCACGCGCCGATCCAGTGCACCGAGCCGAGCAGCACGTCGAAGGGGTAGCCGTCGAGCAGCGCGCGCGACCTCGTCCATCCTGCCCGCGGTAGTAGTCGACCTCGAGCCCGAGCACGACGGGCAGCCCGGCGCGCTTGGCCTCGAGCACCGCCTCGACGTAGGCGTCGAGGTCGGCGGTGGCGTGGTGGGCGAAGTAGTCGGCGATCTGCGCCTGGCGAGCGCCGGATCGGGCTCGTCGCGCGCGCACCGACTCGACGAGCGCGCCGGCGGCTGGTGAAGCGGAAGAGGTGCTCGGTGAGGGCGATCTCGCCGACCCCGCGCTCGGCGGCGAGCTCGCAGTAGGCCGCGAGACGTTCGAGGCGCTGGCCGGCCGCCTCGGCGCGCTCGTCGTGCGGCCAGAGGTGGACGTGGTAGTCGAGCACGGCGTCGGTCTGGCAGGTCGCCCTGACCGGCGATCGGGCACTGCGCGGGCAGGCCCTTCGTCGGCGTCGGCGTCGGCGTCGGCGTCGGCGGTCGGCGCGCCGGTCCATCGGCTCAGGCCGCGAGGTCGTCGCCGAACACGTAGCCGCCGAGCTCGAGCAGGCCGGCAAGGTCGGCGACGTCGCCGGGCGAGGTGCGGCACGGCGACGGTCACCTCGTGGTCGCGAGCGAGCTCCGCCGAGCAGCTCGGCCTCGCGGCGCGCCACGTGGCGGAAGCGCGCGAAGCTGCGTGCCGACCTCGCTCGAGCACGACGCGCCAGCTGCCGCCGGCGGCGCACCACCGCCGATCGCTTCGGCCACCGCAGGCGACGAAGTCGCGGCGGGGCGCGCCTCGAGCGCGCTCGGCGAGCTGGCGCGGCCGCGGGATCGGCGAAGGTGGCCGGGCAGCACCTTGTTGGCGACGAGCAGGCCGAGGTGCAGGCGACGGGCGCGCAGCGCCTCGACGAAGCGTCGCGCCTCGACCGCCGGCGCCGCCTCGAGCGTCGTCACGACCATGAACGTCGTGCTCGGCTCGCCGCAGCAGCGCCGACACCGCCCGGGCGCGGTCGACGAAGCCGTCGTACATCGTCTGGAACAGGAGGAAGAACTCGGCGACGTCCTCGAGGAACTGCGTGCCGAGGATGCGGTCGGCCGACCTGGTAGAACGGGCCGCGAGGCGAGCGTCGACCAGGCGCGAGCGGTAGGGCACGGTCAGCCAGCGCAGCAGGCGCGAGGAGAAGAAGTCCGCCATCCGCTCCGGCGCGTCGAGGAAGTCGAGCGCGTCGGCGCGTCGGCGGGGTGTCGACGACGATCAGGTCGTAGCGGCCCTCGGCGTGGATCTCGTAGAGCCGCTCCATCGCGATGTACTCGTGGCTCTGCGGCGAAACGGCCGGCGATGTTCTGGTACAGCGGGTTGGCGAGGATCCGCCTCGTCGTCGCGGCGTCGGGGCGTGCCGGCGCACGAGGCCGTCCCAGGACTCGCGGGTGTCGAGCATCGCCGCCCACAGCTCGCCCGTCGGGCGCACGCCGGCGGCGGAGAACGCCTCGTCGAGGCACCCGGGTCGCCTCGTTGCCGATCCCGCTCGTGCCGAGGGCCTCGGCGAGGCGGCGCGCCGGGTCGACGGTGAGCACGAGGACCCGGCCCTCGTTGCGTGCCGCGGCGGTGGCGGCGAGGGCGGCGGCCGTGGTCGTCTTGCCGACGCCGCCCGGCCCGCAGGCGATGACGACCTCCTTGGTGGCGAGCAGGCGCTCGACTGTTCCCGAGGCGGCCGCGCCACTCGCCACAGGTGTCATGACCCCACGCCGCGGGGACCGGACCTGCCCGCCCCCTCGTCGATGTGAGGCCCACCCGTCACGTCGCCCTGCTCGGACCCACCCGTCGCACCGCCGTGCTCGGCGACCGATCCCGGATCGTCGCCGAGCTCGTCGGCCACGCCCGCCTCCTCGCCGAGCGCCTCGGCAACCTGGCCGACGGCGCGCGGGCCGTGGCTGCGGCCGAACAGGTACGGCACGTAGAACAACGGGACGCTCTCGCCGATCGACTGGCGCAGCCGGTCGAGGTGGGCCGCCCCGCTGCGGCGGACGCGCACGGCGAGGCGGGCCGCGTCGAGCACCGCCGCCGCGGCCAGCTCGCCGGCGCCGGCCGCCTTGGCGAGCGCCGCCCCGCCGTCGGCGGCGAGGGCCTCGAACAGCTCCTCCTCGGCGTTGGCGAACAGCTCGGGGAGGACCCGGTTCGCCACCACCGAGGCGAGGTTCACCCCCGTCTCGCTGCGCAGCCGCCCGGCGAGGTCGATGGCCTCGCTCACCGGCATCTCCTCGGGCGTGGTGACGATGCACACGCCCGTGCGGCGCGGGTCCTCGAGGATGTCGAGCATCCAACGCGTCTGCTGGCGCACCGCGCCAACCTTGACGAGGTCGTTGATGCCGACCGGTGCCGCCAGCTCGCCCACGATGTGCCCGGTCGCCGAGGCGTCGACGATCACCACGTCCCAGCGCCCGGCACGCACCTCGTAGCAGAGCTTGCCGACGGTGAGGATCTCCCGCACGCCCGGCGCCGCGGTGGCGACGAAGTCGAAGGCGCGCGCCACGGGACCGAGCCGCCCGGCGACGGGGACCCGCAGCTGGATGCGCAGGTACTCGCGAAGCGACGCCTCGGTGTCCATCGCCATCGCGAACAGATCATTGGAGACCTGCTTGGGCGCGAACTCGAGCCCCCCGCACTCGTAGGCGGCGGCGAGGCCGCCACCCGCCTCGACCTCGCAGACGAGGGCGCGCCGTCCAGAGCCGCGCGGCGAGGATGCCGAGAGCGGCGGCGACGGTCGTCTTGCCGACGCCGCCCTTGCCGGTGACGAACAGCAGGCGTCGGTCGAGCAGGCCGCGCAGCGGCTCGCTGACCGGCACGTCAGCGCGCGCCGAACCCCACGCGGCGGTCGTCGCTCACAGCGCCGACCTCGACGAAGGCAACCTTGGCGCTGGGCACGCCGACGCGCCTGCCCCGCTTGTCGGTCAACCAGAGCACGCCCTCGCTCGAGCCCAGCGCCTCCTCGATCGTGGCCAGCACCTCGTCGCGGCTCACCGAGTCGCTGAGCTCGACGTCGATCTCACGCGGACTTTGGATGATCCCGATCCGCACGTCCACGTTGACGACTCCCTCCAGCCCGATCCGAGCCGGCCCGGGTCCGGCGACATGCCGCGACCCGTCCGGTGCGTCCACTCCGGCGCCCGATCGGGTCCGGCGGGGACATCGTAGGAGCTGGAGGTGGCGCCGCCGCCCGGAGCACGCCGGCGAGCGTGGCGCGAGCGTGACCCGGCCGCCCGACCCGCCGGAGGAGGCCGGGTCGGGCGGTGCTCTAGCGGAACGCCGGCGTCCGCCGCACCTCGCCGAACCCGGGCGAGCCGGTCGCCCCGGACCCGCCGCTCGCGCCGGTGAATCCGCTGCCGCCGCTGGCACCGGTGAAGCCGCTGCCGCCGCTGGCGCCGGTGAAGCCGCTGGCACCGGTGAAGCCGCTGGCGCCAGTGAAGCCGCTGGCCCCGCTCCCGCCGCTGGCGCCGGTGAAGCCGCTGCCGCCACTCGCGCCGCTGCCACCGCTCGTTCCCGAGATGCCGCTCGCCCCGGTGAAGCCGGTCGCACCGGTGAGGCCCGTGGGCGAGCACAGCGCGCTCCCCTTACCTGCGGAGGCGCCCGGCTGACCGGCCGGCGGCCGGCCGGGGCTCGCCGGCGGCCCGAGCGTCACCACGAGCGCGTCGACGCCCGTGCCCGCGGGGTCGATCGTCCCGATCACGGTCAGCTCGAGCCCGACGACGATGGCCGGCCGCGCCGCGCCGTGACGCCCTCGCGTCGTCGCGCGAGCGGCGTGCTCGACGAGCTTGGTCTTGCTGGCGAGGTTGATCGTCTGCTCGAGGAACTGGGGGTTGCGGATCACGACCTCGGACTTGGTCACGGAGACGACCGTCCCGGTCAGGGTCGGGTCGCGCAGCACCACGGCGATGGCGTGGTGGGCCGCGGCGACGCTCGCCGTGGCGACCTCGCCGAGCAGCACCGCGCGCACGCCGATGCGCCGCCCGCCGAGTGCGAAGTCGGTGGAACGGTCCGTCACCAGGGTGACCGTTGCCCCGGAGCTGTCCGCGATGCGGAGCGCGCCGCTTGCATGCGCGGTAGCGGCGCGGTAGCCCGTCACCACACCCGTGAGCGTGGCCCCGGCTGGGCGCGTGCCGTGCTTGGACGACGTCGCGTGCCTGGCCGGCGGCGTGTGCTTGCCGTGCTTGGACTGATGGACGTTCGTGCGGGCGGCGGCGGCCACGCCGGGCTGCATCGCCGTGGCGACGCCGATCGCTGTGAACAGCCCGACCGCGGTCGCGCCTCCGACGAGGCCGGCAGTCGTCCCCGCGCCCCGTGGCCGCCACGGGCCCGACCCGAGGAGGGGCCCGCTCGCCTTGGCGTGCAGGCGCGTCCGCCGCCGCCGGCCGAGGGAAAAGAGCCTGACCTGCGACATCGCGGCCTCCTTGCCGATCGCTCGGCGATCAGCGGCCTCGTGCAGGCCGCTACGACAAGCTCACGTCACGACCGCGGTAACCCAACATGGTGCGCCCGCGCGCTCGGCGCGCTGATCCGTCCGTGCCGCTCCCCCGGCCAGGCACGTCAGCGAGGATCAGGCGTCGCTCGTGAACGCTACGAGGAAGCGAGCGTGGAGGTCGTCGTGCTCGTCGAGCTGCCCGCCGATGGCCCGCTGCTCCCGCTCGCTCCCGAGGAGCCGCTCGCCCCGAAGGGACCGCCCGGCGCGAACCGCCCACCGCTCCAACCGCCGCCTCCGAAGCCGCCGCCGCCCGGCGAGCCCGCCGGCAGGATGCGGACCGTGCGCGCCGCGATGCCGCCACCTTGGGTGCGGGTCCCGCTGACGAGGAGCCGCGCTCCGGCGGTCACCGCTGACAAGCTGCTCGGCGTGCCGCTCCTGCCGCTCGTCCCGCCGGCGCTGGCGCCCGACCCGCCCGACGGGGGACCGAAGCCACCCGTGGCGAAGGCAAAGCCGCCCTTGACGAAGGATGTGCTGGCGTCGGTGGCGACCGCCACGCTCCCGCCGGGCACGTCGAGCTCGATCGTCGAGCCCTTCACCGACGCGACGCTGCCGGCGATCTGCAGCTCGACGACGTCGACGTTCGTCGCGTCGAGGCTCGACCCGTCCGCATCCACCGTTCCCCTGGCGAGGACCTCGCTGCCGGCGGCCACGGCCGACGCCGTCGCACTGGCGCCGTTCTCGGTGTAGGTCGTGCTCGGGGAGATGTCGATCGTCTGCTCGAGCAGCTCGTCGTTGCGCACGACGATGCGGCTCGAGGCGACCGAGACGACCGTGCCGCTCACGCTCGGCTGCTCGATCTGCACCTGGGCCGCGGTCGGCGTGCTCGAGGAGGCGGTGGCCGTGGTGGGCTCGATGCGCACGACGTCACCGACGTTGACGTCGGCGGCAGTGGCGCTCCCCGAGTCGTCGCGGTAGGTGGTCGACGCGGTCGACGACACCGTTACCGACGTCCCGTCCGCCTCGCTGATCGTGATCGAGAGCGGCGAGCCGCTCGCCGCGGTCACCACGCCGTACAGCCCGAGCGCTGCACCGCCGCCGGGACCGCCGAGTCCCGGACCGAGGAGGCCGCCGGCGAAGCCCGCGCCGCCCGGGCCGGCGAACCCGGTGCGGGGGAAGCGACCGCGTCCGCCGAACGGCGCAGCGCCGCCCGATCCGCCGCCCGCCGAGCTCGCGCCGGACGAGCCGGTGGCGCCCGCGCTGCCGGCTGCGGCAGCGCCGGCGGAGGAAGCGGCCGAGGTCTTGAACGCCTGCGAAGCCGCGGGGGTCGAGCCGCCGGCGACCGCCGAGGCGGTCACGTAGCCGACGGTGGCCATGCCTCCGGCCAGCACCGCGCCGCCGAGACCGAACGTGAGCGTCCGCCGGCGGCGACGCGGCGCCCTGCCACCAGCACCTCCAACATTGCTCGAGCCGATCAGCCCGTCGTCCACGGCCCCTCCCTTTGACGCGGCAGCGCCGATGCGCCGTCGCGGGCACGCTGTGCGTGCCATCGCGGTGGCATCTTCCTCCACAGAGCTGTGAGCACGATCAGAGCGTGCCGTGCGCGGCCACGGAATGTGCCCGCCGTCGTGGTCCGCACCGCACGGCGGCGTAGCCGGGCGACGCGCTCGCCGAGGCACCCGGCGGCAGGTCCGGCCCGCTCCGCGGGCGGAGCGCAACCCTGGGCGCGTGGCGCGGCAGGTACGATGCAGACGAGAGATACAGGAGGGGCGCCATGTGGATCGTCGCCGGCGTGCTGCTCGGTTCGGTGGTGCTCGCAGCCCTCGCCAGCCTGCACATCGGCCCGCACGGCCACGGCGCCGCCGCAGTGCTCGGCGCGATCGCCGGGGTGTGGCTGCTCGTCATGGTGGCCGAGGGACTCGGCCGGCCCTTGCTCTTCGCCCTGCTCGGTGCCGACCTCGCGATGTCGGCCGGGCTCGGGGCACTCACCTGGAAAGGGCTTAACGACCCCTCGCGCGGCGCGCAGCGCAAGACGAGCCCCGAGGGTGCCTACGGGGTCGCCGTGAAGGACCTCGACCCGCTCGGCATCGTCCGGGTCAGCGGCGAGGAGTGGACGGCGGAATCGATCAACGGGCGCATCACAGCGGGGCAGCGCGTCCATGTGATCAGCGCAGACGGGATCCGCCTGCAGGTATGGGGAGAGCCGGACGACCCGCTTGACGCCCTCGCCCTTCCCGAGCTTGCAGCCGAAGAGCCCGCGACCGCCCGGAACGGATTCCCGGTCCACCGCCGGGAGCAGGAGACGAGCGGGCCGGGTGGTCCGCTCGGCAAGGAGAGCGAGGCGCAGAGCTGATGTTGATCGGGATCGTCGTCGCAGTCGTGCTGTTCGCGGCGCTGCTCGTCGCCGGGGGCAGCGTCAAGATCATCAGGGAGTACCAGCGGATCGTGCTGTTCCGCCTCGGCCGGGCGATCGGGACGCGTGGCCCCGGCCTCGTGTTCATCATGCCGGGCATCGACCGGACGAGCTGGGTCGACCTGCGCGAGCAGTACCTCGAGATCCCGAGCCAGACGGCGATCACCAAGGACAACGCGCCGATCTCGATCGACTTCATCATCTTCTACAAGGTGATCGACCCCGAGATGTCCGTGCTGCAGGTGCAGAATTTCGCCGGCGCGGCCCTCAACGTCGCGGCGACCACGTTGCGAAGCGTTGTCGGCGACATGGCGCTCGACGATGTGCTCTCCAAGCGCGAGGAGATGAACGCCTCGCTGCGTGTCCGCCTCGACGAGGTGACCGAGCGCTGGGGCGTGAAGGTGACCAACGTCGAGGTTCGCGAGGTCAACCCGCCGCCGGGCGTGCTCGAGGCGATGACGCGCCAGATGTCTGCAGAGCGCACGCGGCGTGCGGCGATCACCGAGGCGGAAGGCAAGAAGTCGGCCGCGATCCTCGCGGCCGAGGGCGAGCGCCAGTCGGCGATCCTCTCCGCCGAGGGCCGCAAGCAGGCGTCGATCCTCTCCGCTGAGGCGGAGCGCCAGTCGGCGGTACTGAAGGCCGAAGGCTATTCGGGCGGCCTGTCGGCGATCCTCGAAGTGGCGCAGACCCTCGACGAGAAGACGATGCTGCTGCAGTACTTCGACACCTTGAAGCAGGTCGGTACGTCACCATCGACCAAGTTCGTCGTGCCGCTCGAGCTTTCCGGCCTGTTGCGCGGCATCGGCGGCCTGTTGCCCCAGACCGCGGCGACCGGCAGTGGCCCGGCCCTCGGTGGCGGGTCGTCCCCGCCGGCGGGCGGCACGCGCAACGGCGCGCCCGGACCCGTGATGAGCTCCGACGCTGCCGGCGCGAGCGTCCACGCGGCCACCGCCAACGGCGCCGTGCCGGCTCCCCACGCCCATTTCGAGCTGGGGGATCTGATAGAGGCCGACCCCGAGCAGGCGGCGACCGGTGACGAGACGCCCGCCGGCGAAGCAGCTCCTTCCGCCGAGTCAACGCCGGCCGGTGACGCAGCGACCGCAGAGAACGCCGAGCTGCTCGCCGCCTCCATCGTGCTGCCGTCGGTTGGGCCGCTCGCCCATCCCTTCGCCGACAACGGCGACGACCCGGCCACCACCTGAGGAGGGCGGGGCGGGCTCGGTCCTGTCCGCCGCATTGCAGCCGACGGCCTGCACGATGCGCCATCAGCGCCCGTCTCGGATGCCGTCTGACCGATCGAGCTGCCCGCCCGAGAGGGCCCTTCGCCCCTAGCGCCAGCGGCCTCGCAGTGGCTGGCTGGTGTCGGAAGCCCGCAGGAGGTGCAACGTGGAGCAGCGCAGGCCCGACGTCTGGATCCAACCGGTTCCGCGCCGGCACGCGCCGGCGCCTGCTCGTCGAGGACGACGATCCTGCGCTCGCCGTCTCGGACTTCGGTCTGTTCCGCGAGGCGGGCTTCGCCGTCGCGCTCTGCCGTGGGCCCGGCCTCGCCGAGGAGGTGTGCCCGGTCGTGTGCGGTGAGCCGTGCGAGCTGCTCGACGGCGCCGACGTGGTGCTCCACCGGCTCGACCCCTCGCTCGGCGTCGAGGCGGCAATCCGGCGGCGGCGCCCGGACCTGCCGGTGGTATCGGTGGCCGCGGGACGCCCCTCCGGGCCCGCCCGCGAGGGCCCCGCTCAGCGCGGCCACGCCGGGATCGACCGGTCGTCGTCGATCGAGGCGCAGATCCGCGCCCTGCGCGCTGCCGTCGCGCACGGCACCGTCGCCGGCTCGAGCTGACGGCAGCCCGAGCCGATCGCTGCGCCTCGGGCGCGGGGTTCCCGGCCCTGGCCGTCAGCCGTGGTGCTCGAGCAGCACCTTCAGCGCGACGAGGGCCACTCCGAGCAGTCCGGCGAGGCCGGTGACGAGGCCCAGGCGCATCCCGTGCAGGTCAGCTGCCCGTCCTGCTGCGTACCCGTACCAGACCAGCAGCACGATCGCCACGCCGAGGGCGATCTCGGCCGCCGTGAGCGATGACGCTCGGAAGAGCCTCGCCAGTAAGAGCGTACCGACCGGCACGAACGAGGCCGTCACCATCGGCCACGTCGCGCCCAACGAGGACCGTATCTCTGCTGCGGTCGGCAGGCGCCCCGCCCGGGTGTGCTCGGCGAGCAGCGCGGCGTACTGCTCTGCTAGCCAGTAGACGGCGAGAGTGACCACGACCGTGACCGCGAGCGGAGCCACGGCAAGGTGGTTGCCGCCGACAGCGAGCACGGCAGCGGTGATCACCGTCCCGTAGATGCCCGCCTCCCTACGACGCCCGGCCGTGCGCGCCTCAGGCTCGGCTTCGCTGCGCTCCGCCCCCTTCGGCGCGGCGGGTTGCGGCAACGCGCCGGCCAGGACGTGCGGGCGGCGCGCCATGGACCCCACTTGTAGCAACGGCGCCGAAGGGCGATACCCCCTCGAAAGGGTGACCAGCGACGCACCGCTGCCGCGTCTCCCGGCGCACATGACGATCGCGTACCTGCTCGCCGCCACGTTCCTCTCGTCGTGGTCGTGCTCCCTCGCTGGCGGATTTCATCCCCCCCGGGTGATTGCGACTCGCGGCGCGGCGAACGACAGTGCCTGCTGGCCGTTGCCGCCTGGCCCGGGCTGCCGTGTCGGACACGGTCGGAACGACGGGCGCGACTCGGCTCGTCGCCACGGCACACCGGGAGGAACGATGATCACGCAAGCCGCGATCGAAGACCATGGACTGATCGGCGATCTGCAGACCGCGGCCCTTGTGACGACCGACGGCACCATCGACTGGTTCTGTTGCCCGAGGTTCGACTCGCCGAGCGTGTTCGCGGCGTTGCTCGACGCCGACAAGGGCGGCTACTTCAAGATCGCCCCCGAGGGCGATGAGTACCGAACCAAGCAGCTCTACCTTCCAGGGACGGCAATCCTCATCACCCGGTTCATCATGCCGAGCGGGGTCGGAGAGGTGATCGACTTCATGGCTCCCCAGCTCGGCGCTGCGACCGACCGCCACGACATCGTGCGGGCGGTTCGCGCGACGAGGGGCCGCGTGCGCTTCCGCCTCGAGTGCCAGCCGCGCTTCGACTATGGCCGTGGCAGGCACGAGGTGCACATCACCGACGATGGCGTCGTGTTCCACAACGACGCCCTTGACCTGGTCATCGAGTCCGTGCCCGGCCCCGAGGGTCACCCCTTCGACGCGGTTCGTTTCGAGCAGGAGGGCGAGGGCGTCGCGACGACGATCGTCCTCGACCAGGGCGAGGTCGGGGGCGTCGTGCTGCGCTCCGGCTCGGCCGGCACGCTCGCGCGGCTCGCGCCGGGCGAGCCGATGCGACGCTACGAGGAGACGGCCCACTTCTGGCAGAACTGGCTCGGCGGAATGACCTACGTCGGGCGCTGGCGCGAGGTCGTTCAGCGCTCGGCGATCACCTTGAAGTTGATGACCTACGCCCCGACCGGCGGGCTGGTGGCGGCTCCGACGGCCGCGCTCCCCGAGCAGGCGGGTGGCGAGCGCAACTGGGACTACCGCTACACCTGGGTCCGCGACTCCTCCTTCTCCGTCTACTCGCTGCTCGGCCTCGGCTTCGTCCAGGAGGCCGAGGCGTTCGGGCGCTGGCTGGGAGAACGCGTCAGCGAGCAGGCCGGCAACGGCTCCGGCCCCTTGCGCATCATGTACCGCGTCGACGGCTCGAGCGACTTGAAGGAGGAGATCCTCGACCACTTCTCGGGTTGGCGCGGCTCCAAGCCGGTACGGATCGGCAACGGGGCGGCCGACCAGCGCCAGCTCGACATCTACGGCGAGGCCCTCGACGCGATCTACCTGACCACGACGCACGGCGTCGGCATCCCACACCAGGGGTGGGAGAGGTTGCGTTCGCTCATCGACTGGCTCTGCGACCACTGGGACGAGCCCGAGGAGGGGATCTGGGAGACCCGCGGCGGTCAACAGAACTTCGTCTACGGCCGGTTCCAGGCCTGGATCGCGTTCGACCGGGCGATCCGCATGGCCGCCGACCGTGGGCTCCCGTCGAGATCCGGAACCTGGGCCGAGGAGCGGGACCGCGTCTACGACCAGATCATGAACCTCGGCTGGAACCCGCAACGCAAGGCCTTCGTGCAGCGCTACGGCTCCGACGTCCTCGACGCGTCGCTGCTCCTGATGCCACTCGTCGGGTTCATCGCCCCGAACGACCCGATGTGGCAGTCGACGCTGACCGCGATGCGCGACGAGCTCGTGTCGGACAGTCTCGTCTACCGCTACGACCCGAGCGCCTCGCCGGACGGGTTGCAAGGTTCCGAGGGCACGTTCTCGATGTGCTCGTTCTGGTACGTCGAAGCCCTCGCCCGCTCCGGCCATCTCGACGAGGCGCGCATGGTGTTCGAGAAGATGCTCACCTACGCGAACCACCTCGGCTTGTACTCCGAGGAGATCGCCGTGACCGGGGAGCAGCTCGGCAACTTCCCGCAGGCTTTCAGCCACCTCGCGCTGATCAATGCCGCGATCAACCTCGACTACCAGCTCGATCACGGCGCGGGGCGCGTCGCGGTAGTCACCTGAGATCCGACGAACGGAGGAACAGCGATGAACGGTCTTCAGCCCGACAACGAGACACAGTCGTTCCGGCCGCGTGCAGGCAGGATGAAGGCGGGCGCCGCGCTCGTCGCCATCGGTGGGCTGATTGGTGCGGTGGGCTCACTCCTCAGCAGTCTCGAACTCGTCATGTCGACTCGCCGCTGGCTGAAAGGACAAGGAGTCCCACCGGCCGACCTCCTCCGGGATCGAACGCGGAAGGTTGTTGTCGCCGGCCAGGCCGGCACGCGCGCCGCGGCAGAGGCATGGAGTCACAACGGCGCAGGCGAACGGGCCACGCAAACCGGACGTTGAAGGGTCCCGCCCGTCGTCCGCTCGAATCATCCGGCAAGAGAACGCAGCGGTCATGTCGGGTGGTGACCACAGATTGCGAGCGGCGCTGGTCATTCCGCTGGCCTCGCCGTCCGGCGACTCCTACGGTCCTCCCACAGCGCGCCCGTCACGGCGCCGAGGATGATGACCGCCCCGACTGCGATGAGCCAGGTCATGATGCAGAACACGGCGCCAATCGACCCGTACGTCTTGGAGTCCGAGACGATCGTCGAGGAAAAGTACAGCTTCGAGAACACTCCGAGCCCTGCGAAGCAGATCCCGGTGGCGACCGCGGAAGGCAGCAACCTTCCCCAGCGAACCCGGCCTACGAGCAAGAAGTGCATCGTCCACCAGAAGAACAGGGTCATCAGGACAAAGGTCAGCAGGTCTTCCAGGATTCCGAACCACATCTCCTGAACCGCGCGCCCAGCCAAGCTCTGTACGACGAACATCCCGCACAGCGCGACGATCCAGATCAGCTGGCGCTGCACACCGCGCCCGCGATGAGGGTCTTGATGGAACGCCTTCTCGTAGATCTGCTGCAGCGACGCCGCCACGGCCAGCGTGGCGATGGTGAGGAACACGAGGCTGACGACGGTTGCAGCGGTCGGGGAGGCCGACGAGGTCCTCGTGAACAGGTGGCTCACGATGCGCGCTGCCTGCTGATTCAATCCCATGCGCAGCGCGAGGTCGTCGTCGACCCCTTGATGAGCGAAGGCACTCAGCAGGATCAGCAACGGGAGCAGCGCGACGAGCAGGCCGGCACCGAACAGCGTGGCTTGGTTGGCGAAGTCGAGAGCCTGCAATTGCACGAGGAAACGCTGCGCGGTCGACCGGGCGAAGCGATGCTTCGCCGCGCCGAGGGGCCCATCGTGCGGTCGGGGTGACTCGATCGTCGCATCGTCGACAGCCGGTTCACGTTCTTGGCGGTCCGGCTGGGCCATCACACCGCTCTCTCCGCCTGCAGCGCTGTCGACGACGACCTGGGTCCTCGCGCTGGTCAGATCAGCCATTCTACGCTCGACACTGAGTTCTCTACGCTCGACACTGAGTTCGCTCTGCTGGGCAAGGGAGGCGGCCCGGCGAGCCGTCGACACGGCCAGGTACGACTTGCGCCAGCAGCCAACGAAACCGTGCGCCTGCGGTCAGGTCGCCGGACGGCACGGCGGGATCGCCCGTTGTGGGTGAGGAGTGCGCCGGAATGAGGGGGCGATACTGACGGAACGTGCCGCGGTCGGGACACCGTGATCTCCCATCCGGATGGAGGATTCTCAGCGTGGAGCACGGACCGATCAGTGGGTCACGCGATGGCTCGGCGACAGGGACCGATGCGCGGCGCGCGGGTCGCCATCGTCGACGTTCGCAAGGGCCGAGTCCCGATCGCGCCGTCGCCGCCGAATCGATGCGAGCCCACGCTCGCGGGCCCGGCACGGGCCGGCTCTCGGCGACGGCACCGTGAGCGACTCGCAGGCGGCCAGCCCGGGCGCACCCGCCACGGCCCTCCCACCGTCGAGCCGCGTCCTTCTCCCCTTGGCGCTGTGCCAGTTCATCGCCAGCTACGCCGGCACGAACATGAACGTGGCGATCAGCAGCATCGCCACGGATCTGCACACGACGGTGAGCGGCGTGCAGACGGCGATCACGTTGTTCACCCTCACGATGGCGGCGCTCATGCTGCCGGGCAGCAAGCTCACCGACATCTGGGGGCGCAAGCGCTGCTTCGTCCTCGGCCTCGCGATCTACGCATGCGGTGCGCTGATCGCGTCGTTTGCGGGGTCGTTGACGGTGCTCATCATCGGCTACTCCGCCTTCGAGGGGATCGGCTCGGCGTTGATGATCCCCCCGATCTACATCATCATCACCCTGCTCTTCGATGACCTCCCCTCGCGAGCACGCTCGTTCGGTATCGTCAGCGCGGCCGCCGGAATCGGAGCTGCCGCCGGCCCGCTGATCGGCGGGCTGATCACCACGACGATCAGCTGGCGCGCCTCGTTCGTACTGCAGGCAATCGTCGTCGCCGCGATCATCTACATGGCCAGCAAGGTGACGGCCCCACCGATCACCGGCTCCCGCCCGAGCTTCGACCTCGTCGGTGCCATCCTGTGCGCCGGCGGGCTGTTCCTCGTCGTTCTGGGCGTGCTGCAGTCGCGCGAGTACGGCTGGTTCGCCTCGCGCACCGACTTCTCCATCGGGGGCACGGTGATCATCCCGAAGGGCGGCGTGTCGCCGGTCTGGCTGTTCCTCGCGCTCGGCGCCCTGGTCCTGGCCGGCTTCTTCTGGCACGTGAGCCGGCGTGAGCGCGCCGGAAAGGACCCGCTCGTGTCGATCAGCCTGTTCCGCAACCGCGTGTCCGATCTCGGGCTCGGCACCCAGACCATCCAGTGGCTCGTGCTGCAGGGCACCTTCTTCGTCGTGTCGGTGTACATGCAGGAGGTGCGCGGGCTCAGCGCCATCGAGACAGGCCTCGTCATCACCCCGGCCACGATCGGCATCCTCGCCTCCTCGAGCATCGCGGGCAGGCTGGCAAAGAAGCATCCCCAGCGGACATTGATCATCGCCGGATTCGTGATCACGATCCTCGGCATGCTCGAGCTGGTGCTCTTCGGCCGGGCGACCTCGAGCATCTGGGTATTCGTGCCCGGGCTGTTCCTGGCCGGAGTCGGCGTGGGAGCGATGCTCACCTCATCGGTCAACGTGGTCCAGTCGAGCTTCCCCGAGTCGGAGCAGGGCGAGATCTCCGGCGTGTCGCGCAGTGTCTCCAATCTCGGCTCGTCGCTCGGCACGGCGATGGCGGGCTCTGTGCTCGTGTCGGACCTCGTCCAGGGCAACCGGCACTTCGCCCTCGCGATGATCGTCCTCGTCGTCGCCGCAGCGCTCGGCCTCGTGCTGTCGGTGCTGCTGCCTCGCCAGGGTGCGGCCGCCGAGGGGCCGGGGATGGTCGAGGAGCCCGCAGCGGAGGGCGTCGCGACACGAGGCCGTCTTGCCGGATAAGACGGGCCGTGACGACGGGCCCGGCCGGGCGCTCTCGGGCCGTCCCGGAACGACCACTCGGTGAACCCGAACCGATTGAACGGCCTCGTCGACGGCGTGTTCGCCATCGCGATGACGCTGCTCGTGCTGGACCTTCCGCGACCGGGCGGATCGAATGCGCTCGTCCACGATCTCGAGATCCATTGGGACGCATACGTCGCCTACCTCGTCTCCTTCGGAACCCTCGGGGTGGTGTGGCTCGAGCATCGCGGCATGATGCTGGCGGTCCGTGGGACGAACCGTCGCATCATCGAGATCACCTTTGTGTTCCTGCTCTTCGTGGCACTGCTGCCGTGGCCGACGGCGCTGGCTGCGGAGTTCGCCGACGAACCGCGGTCGGACCGGCTCGTCGCGTTCCTGTACTCCTCGACCATGCTCCTCATCGCGGCCGCTCTCGCCGGAGCGTGGGCCTGCCTGAACGCCCACCCATGGCTTCTCGAAGAACGGCTCCGGTCGAAGTTCGATGCGTCGTTCGGCCGCACTGCGCTCGTCTGCGTGCCCTACCTGCTCGCGATGGTGGTCGCCTTCCTCAGCCCACAGGCCTCGCTGGCCATCGACGCCGCCGTCGTCGTGTACCTCGCTCTGAGCAGCAACGCTCTGGAGCGAGCGGAGGCGGGACCGACCCGGGCCGCGGGAGATTGACGCGCGTCCCCGTCGGCAGCAGCAGCGAGAAGCCCCATCCTCTCGAAGAGGTGAAGGACGACACGACCGTGTCCGCCGCGACGTCGGGCTCGATTCCTGTCTTTCTCATCCCCGCTGGGTGATGGCGATCCGGAGCGGGCGGGCGACGATGCCTGCTCGCGCTGCCGACGACCTGTCCTGGCATGCCCAGACGAAGGAGCGGAGATGAACGGCTCTGAGCCCGACAACGTGACACCGTCGTTCCGGCCGCGTTCGGGCAGGATGAAGATCGGCGCCGCGCTCGTCGCACTCGGTGGGCTGATCGGTGCGGTGGGCTCGCTGCTGAGCAGCCTGGAGCTCGTCACGTCGACCCGGCGCTGGCTGCAGGGACGGGACGTGCCGCCGGCCGACCTCCTCCGCGACCGAGCTCGCAAGGTCTTCCTGGCCGGCCAGGCCGGAACGCGCGCAGCCGCCGATGTCTGGGGTCACAGTGGCACGAGCGACGCTACCCTCGGGGGGCGCCGCTGACAGCTCCGGACGGAGCCCCTCGCCGGCGCGCATGCGATGACGCACATCACGTTCGACTTCGTTGTCGAGACATTTCTGCTGTTGCTCATCGGGATCGGACCGAAGATCGTCCTCGTGCCGTTCCTCGAGACGACGGCGACCATGGACGAGCCCACCAAGCGACGTGTCAGCCGCAAGATGCTCGTCACCGCCGCCACGGTGGCGGTCATCCTGCTCGGCCTCGGCGAGTTCCTGACGCGGCTGTTGCACTTCTCGACCGCGGCGCTCTCGGTGGCCGGTGGCATCGTGCTGTTGATCATCTCGATCACCATGGTTCTCGGCGCCGGAGGCAAGGAGGTGACGGCGACGACGAGCCGGGACCCGATGCTCCTCGCCGTGTACCCGTTGGCCGTCCCCTACCTCCTCAACCCGGTCGGGATCGTCGGCCTCGTCACCTTGTCCGCGGACTCGGACTCGTGGTCGACGTTCGGCGTCGACGCCGGAGTGCTCGCCGCGGTGCTCGCCATCGACATCCTCGTCATCCGTCGGGCGAACAAGGCAAGCGAGCACCTCGACGAGAGCCGCATGCTGATCACCGAGAAGGTGTTCGGTGTCCTGCTCGCGGCGGTCGCCGTTCAGCTCGTGCTCGATGGTTTGCACGCCGCCGGCGTGATCCACCTGAACGCACATTGATGCCGCGCCGGCCTCGCCCGACGGGCGGGAATGGTCAGAGTCCCCGCGCCAGGCCGATCAAGCGATCGAGGATGCGCCCGCCGTCGGCGCGCAAGCCGTTGTGCTCGTACTCGTTGGTCAGCCACGGCCGCAGCGACGGCACGAGCGCCGCGGTCTCCTCGGAGAGCTCGCGCTCCACGTACATGTCCTCGGCGTAGATCGCCGCGGCAGCCGGGACTTCACAACTGCTCAGCCGGTCGGCGTCGTAGAGCCGCGGCCACTGGTACCCGGCCAACAGCTCCGCCGCCTCACGCAGTGGTCGGAGCGCGCCGTAGTCGTCGAACATCCAGGGAAACACATGCTCGCCGGTGAACAGCTCGACGTCGCGTTCGTACTCCTCGGGCTGCACGCGCGCAGCCGACCAGTTCGTCACCGTCCCGTCGGCGTAGCACGCCTCGTGGAGGATCGCGTAGAGCGGGTTCCGGGAGAACGGCGGAAGGCCCGCCTCGACGTCGTGCAGGAAGGCCGGCGAGCCTTCGGGCAGCTCGAGGATGTAGTGCAGGTGCTCCGCACCGTCGCTCATCCCGAGCATCCAGCCGAGCTGGCGGAACATCCGTCCGGTGAGCCGGTCCCCGTTCGGGAGGACGACCTCCTCGTCGGCCATCCAGGCGTGCAGCCGGCGTACCCGCTCGCGGTCGTCGGGGTAGCGCTCGAAGTAGCGCCGGCAGCGCTCGCGCACCCGGGCATAGGTGTCGCGGTACACCTCGTCGGGGTGGCGACCGACCGGCGGGAGCCCGCCGGTGAGGAACGCCTCGGCGAGCCCGCCCGGCGACGCGGACAGGTAGCGCAGCGTGCAGAAGCCGCCGAAGGACTGGCCGAGCACGCTCCAGCGCTGCACTCCGAACGCGGCTCGGACGAGCTCGGCGTCCTCCACGATCGAGTCCGCACGGAAGCAGGCTAGGTAGCTCGCCTGCTCCTCGGGGCTCTTCCCCTCGAGGCTGCCCACCGGCGTCGAACGCCCGGTACCGCGCTGGTCGAGCATGAGCACGCGGAAGTCCTTCAACGCCCGGTCGAGCCAGCCGGGGGAGGACGGGTGCGCCGTCGGGCGGGCGGCTTCCATGCCCGGGCCACCCTGGAGGAAGAGCAGGAACGGCCGGTCGCCGCCATCGGGCGCAGCGACCTCGCGGGCGAACACCGTGATCTGCTCTCCGTGCGGCTCGGTGTGGCGCAACGGAACCGAGAGCTCGTGCTCGGTGAGAACCAGCCCGGGTGGACGCGCGATGTTCGCCATGGCGGCGATTCTGCCAGGTGAGTGCATGCCTCTGCCGCCACCGTGCCCGACAGGCACCCGATCGCCCGGCGGGGAGCCGGTTGAGCAAGGATGGTTCGTGCCCGACGACCCGACCGCCCTGCCGACCCTGCGCGGCCGGCCCATCGAGGTGCCGACCCTCGAGCAGATTCGTGCGAACCGCGCCCGGCTCGGTGAGCTCGTCCTGACCACGCCGACGCGCGCCCTCGCCGACGACGCCGTCTCGGCAGCCGTCGGCGCGACGACGCGGCTCTGGCTGAAAGAGGAGCTGTTCCAGAGGACCGGCAGCTTCAAGCCCCGGGGGGCGCTGTCGTTCATGCTCGACCTCGACCCTGCCTCGCTCGCCAAGGGCGTGACCGGCGTCTCCGCCGGCAACCACGCCATCTCGCTCGCCTACTCGGCGCGCCTGCTCGGGACCACCGCCAAGGTCGTCATGCCGGCGAGCGCGAATCCGTTCCGCGTCCGGCTGTTCGAGCAGCTCGGAGGGATGGCCGAGCTCGTTCCGGACGTGCGCGAGGCCTTCGACCGCGCCCGGCACATCGCCGAGACCGAGGGGCGCACCCTGGTCCACCCCTACGAGGGGCCGACCGTCGCCCTCGGCACGGCATCGGTCGGCATCGAGCTCGTCGAGCAGGTCGAGGCGGCGGGCGGCGCCCTCGACGCGGTCGTGGTGGGCGTCGGGGGCGGCGGGCTCTCCGGTGGCGTGGCGTGCGCGATCAAGCAGGCCAGCCCGGCGACCGCGGTCTTCGGCGTCGAGCCGGAGGGGGCGGACCTGATGCACCGCAGCCTCGAGGCCGGATCGCCGCAGCCGGTCGACACTGTGCGAACCATCGCCGACTCGCTCGGTGCCCCGCGCTGCGAGCCGTACAGTTTCGAGCTCAACCGGCGCTTCCTCGACAGCGCTGTCCTCGTGAGCGACGACCAGATCCGCGAGGCGATGCGGCTGTTGTTCAGCTCCGCCAAGCTCGCTGTCGAACCGGCCGGAGCGGCAGCCCTTGCCGGGTTGATGTACCCGCTGCGCGACCGCCTGGACGGGGCGTCGGTCGGTGTCGTTGTCTGCGGCGGCAACGTCGACGCCGAGACCTTCGCCCGGTGCCTGCTCGCCAGCTGAGCCGGTCCGGATCGGCAACGGTCGGCTGCGATACTCCTTCGGTGGCTCCCAAGCAGCGTCAGATCGAGCGGGTGGACTTCGCCGCCGGGGAGCTCGCCCCAGTCGTCGCGTACATGGAGCGTCTCGCTGCGGCCGGGGACGGGTGGATCAACCTGGTCCCGAGGATCGCCGACAACGACGAGCGGCCGACCTCGCTCGGTTTCTTCGCTTTGTTCTCAGGCGGTGGGAGCGGGGCGGTGATGTGCACCTGGATCCCGGGACATCACGGCCGGCGTGGGGACGTCGAGTCGAGCCTGGGGATCACCCACGTCACCGGACGTCGCGCCGTCGCCGAGCTGCGCTCCCTCGGTGTTCCCGTCCCCGCTACCTGGCGGGTCGAGCAGGACCACCCACGTCGAGGGCTGGTGGTGCGCATCCCCGTCGCGGAGTCGTATGACGTGGTGCTGAACTGGGCGTCGCGAGCCGTCGCCGCGCTCTGTGCTCCCCACCCCATCTGGCGATGGCGAGCCGATGTCCACCTCCCCGCGGCGTCGTGATCCTCGCGGAGCGCCCGGCCGGCGTCGCGGTCAGCTAGCAAAGAACGGGCCCGCCGGGCTGTCGCTCGGCCCCCCGTCCAGCTCGCCGGCGCGGGCGAGGGCGTAGCGATCCGTCATCCCCGCCACCCACGCGACCGCCCGGCGTGCCGCCTCGGTGCTTCCGGCGTCGGGCACCTCACCACGTGACGTGCCGCTTGCGTCCTGTGCCGGAACGCGCCATGGCTCGGCGATGAGCCGGTCGACGAGCCGCGTGAGGACCCGGATCACGCCGTTCGCCTGGCGGCGCGATTCGGCGCGCAGGTAGATGCGTTCGTAGTCGAAGCTGCGGAAGACCTCGAGCGCCGCAGCCGGCTCCTCGAGCATCGAGACTGCTCCGATCAGGCGGCTGCCTTCGACGACGCCGCCGATGAACGCGCCGAGCTGGGACCCGCGCGTCGCTCCGCACACGGAGCGCACCGAGGCAGGAAGGTCGGAGGGTGTGACAATGCCGGCGGCGACGGCGTCCTCGAAGTCGTGGCACACGTAGGCGATGCGATCGGCCCAGCTCACGACGTCACCCTCGGCCGTCGAGGGCGCAAGACGCGACCAGGAGTGGTTCCGAACGCCGTCGAGCACCTCCTCGGTCAGGTTGAGTGGGGTGAGCACCACATCCGCCCCCCACACCGCATGGTCGAAGCCCTCCGGCAGGTAGGGCGAAAAGGCGTCCTCGCTGGAGTGGCCGCCGGGCCCGTGCCCGCAGTCGTGGCCGAGCGCGATGGCCTCGACCAGGGCGACATTGAGGCGCAGCGCAGTGGCGATCGCCCGTCCCACCTGCGCGACCTCGAGGGCGTGGGTGAGGCGCGTGCGTTGGTGGTCGTCGGGGAACACGAACACCTGGGTCTTGCCGGCCAACCGGCGGAAGGCGGTGCAGTGCAGGATGCGGTCGCGATCACGCTCGAAGCACGTGCGCAGTGGGTCGGCGGCCTCGGAAGCGGCGCGGCGCCCGCGCCCCGTGCCCGCGTCGCTCCGGGAGCCAGCGTCGCCTCCTCGAGCGCCTCACGGGCCTCGCGGTCGAGCAGCCCGTCGATCTCCCCGAGCCGGTTCGACCCGGCGTGGGCGAAACGGGTGCGACGGTCGGACGCGGCGTGACCGGCCATCGTCGCCGCCCACCCCTTCTGCCGGGCGGACGTGGCACCGGCGTCGGCGGGCGGCGTCCCCACCGTGGGACGTTCGGCGTCGAGGTCCACCCTGCGACGATACGCCGGGGATGTGACGCCGGGAGCACAGGGCGGGATCACCCAACCCGGGTGGGCCGCCCGCTCAGCGCGGTCTCGTAGCTTCGGTACGAGACGCTGGTCAGCTTCGGCACGAGGCGCCGCTCGCGGCGATCCCGGCTCGAAGTGTCCACGGCCGGGCCGGGACGTCCGGTCTCTCCTGGCGTCGTCAGGAAAGGGTGGGTGTTCCATGTCGGCTCGTGACACGACCTCGAAGTTCGACCATGTCGTCTCGATCATGTTCGAGGGGCGCTCGTTCGACAACCTGCTCGGTCGGCTGTACCAGCCTGGCGAGGTGGCGTCTTTCGAGGGCGTCATCGGCAAGGACTTGAGCAACCCGATCCCTGAGCTCGCAGCAGACGGGGTGGACCAGCTCTCGGTCTGGTACGGAGTCGCAGCGAACATGGACACGCCCGACCCCGCCCCCGGCAACGAGTACCAACACGTCAACACGCAGTTGTTCGGACGGATCGATCCGCGCAGCAACTGGTGCCGCGCCGCCCGGGACATGGTGAGCCCGTACAACAGGTCTGCTGGAGCGCGATGGCCCGCGATGAACGGCTTCGTCGTCGATTACATCAGCGCGTTCACGGCTGCCACCGGACGGCAGCCCTCCTGCGAGGAGTACTCGCAGATCATGACGGGATACACGCCCGAGCAAGTGCCGGTGCTGTCGGCGATTGCCAAGGGGTTTGCAACCTTCGACCACTGGTACTGCGAGGTGCCCTCGCAGTCGTTCACCAACCGGTCCTTCCACCACGCAGGCACGGCGTCGGGATTCGTCGTCGACTTCCCCTACGAGAACTTCCCGGTGTACAACGACGCGGAGACCATCTTCGAACGCCTCGATGCCGCCGGATTGTCCTGGCGCGTGTACGTCGACACCGCGATGCGGGCCTCGGTCACGGGGATCATCCATGCAGCACGGCTGTCCGAGCACTTCGCCACCAACTTCTCGAGCCTCGACGACTTCTTCGACGACGCCGAGAAGGGGACGTTGCCGACCTACTCCTTCATCGAGCCGGCACTGCTCCGCGCGCACAACGACTACCGCCCAGCGCTGAAGGCTGCGTTCCCCAACATCACCGCCGACTCGCCCTCGTCGATCCTCGCAGGTGAGGACCTCCTGGGGCGGGTCTACTCGGCAGTGCGCGCCGCGTCGAACGCCCGCGGCTCGCACTACGCCAACACCTTGCTCGTCGTCTCGTTCGCCGACCACGGCGGCACCTACGACCACGTCGCACCACCCCTGACCGATCCGCCCGACCCCGGCGTCCCGGTCGGGCAGATGGGCTTCGGCTTCGACCGGCTCGGTGTTCGCGTGCCGGCGGTCGCGATCTCGGCCTACGTCGATCCGATGACCGTCGTCACCGACGAGTACCGCAGCACGTCGGTCATCCGGACGCTGCGCGAGCGCTGGCCCATCGGTATCGAGCTGACGGCCCGCGACGAAACCGCAGCGGACATCGCGCCCGTCCTGAGCCGACGGACGCCCAGGCCGCAAGAGGACTGGCCCGAGGTCGCGCCACGTCCCGTGCCCCAGGTGAACGGGGCACCCGTAGCTTCGGACAATCCGCTCGGTCCGCTCGGCGTGTACCTGCTCGGCGTTGCCATGGAGCTCGACACCCACAGCACCGGCTACGTCTGCGATCTCGACCCGGCGACCGCAACGCTGCAGCAGGCCGAGGACTACATGAACGACCGCATGCCCAAGGTGATGCCGGGCCTGACGAGCGTTCGCTGAGTCCAGGTAGCTGGGGGGACGGGGCTCGCCGCTCGGAGCAAGTGCTCGGCGGGAGGAGCAACCCAACCGATCCTCACCCGCCCGGTCCGACGACGCACGACCACGACCCTGCGAGCGGGGCGATCGCCCCGAGGACGGCAAACGCCACACCGATGACCTTGTAGAACGACGAGGCGTGCTGCGAGACGCTCGGTAGGACGCTACCGAGCCCCACAGCGAGGGCATAGGCGCCGAATGCGGCCCGATACCATGCGAGCAACGTCCGGTCGTCGGCCAGCAACGTCCGCTCGAGAGCTTCCTCGCTTCGCTGGTCGGGATGTGCAGGACCAGGTTGTGGATCGCGCCTCGCCGTCATCTCAGCACTCCGCGCTTGTTGGTGCCGGGCGACTCGGTGCCGACTGACGGCATCAGGGGGCTCCGCGACGCCGCCGGTGGCGTCGGACCGCTGCGCCGGCGCCGGTGGTGGCGACTGCGCAGGCGTCGGCACGAGCGGCTCTGCCATCGGTGCAGCCGAGCGGCCGGCTTGGGCGATGGTCGTCAGCGGCTGCTGCGCCGTACAGCACGGCGGGTGGGGCACGTCACACCTTCGGCGTGACCACAGCATCATTGGTCGAGCTGAAGGGCATCAGCACCGACTGAGCATCCGCGTCTCGCAGTAGTGAACGGGTTCGGGTCGAGCGCCTCTCGGAAACGTCTCGGCTCAGCGCCGTAAGCGGCGCGCCTCGAGCCGGTACGGGTCGGCGCGGCGGGTCGCGGTCCCGAGCACGACGGCCACCGCCCAGGCGAGGGCGGCAAACACGTAAGCAGCAGGACGCTCGTAGGCGAGGAAGCAGACGCTGCCGACGACGGTCATCAGCACGGTGTTGGCGAACAGCACGCTTCGCAGCGCGAGGAGCGAGGTGATGCGCCGGTGCCGCACCCTCCCAGTATGCGCATCGCCGGTCGCAGCGCGGCGGTCAGCCTGCGCCGGGCGCGCCCACCTCGACGCCGGGCGGGCGAGGAGCACGATCTGCGTCGTCCGCTTCCTCGGCTGGCCACCACGATTCGAGCACGTCGGCGCAGCGCCGGGCGAGGTCCAGCTCCGTCTGCCCGATGGTGCCCGCCGGCCCGCTCGTCGGCGCCGACCCGACTGCCGGCCCGCTCGCCCCTGCCGGCCCGCTCGCCCCTGGCGGCTCGATCGCCCCCGCCGGCCAAAACGGCTCCGCCGGCCCGATGGCGCCCCCCGGGCCGAAGGAGCTACCGGACGCCGGGCTGGGATCGCTTCCGTAGCGCGCCAGGTCGTAGAGGGCGGTGAGCTGCTCGAGCGCGACTCGACCGCGCGCCCCGTCGGCGGGGGCGACGCTCGCAGCGTGCAGCGCCAGCCGCCGGCGGAGCTCGCGCGGCGTCTCGGAGGCCAGCCGGCCGTGCCCGGCGGCGCGCGCCGCCCGCAACATGCGCCGGTATTGCGCTCGCACGGTCGCCGCCTCGGTCGCAACTCCGGCAAGGTCGTCGATCGCCGGCGCCGGCGCGCCGGACGCCGGGCTCGCCGGCACGGCGCGACCTCTCGGCCGCAGCCGGCCGAGGAGGCGCTGCAGAGCGGCGAGGAGCTGTTCGAACAGGTGCGACCAGCTGAACACCGAGTCTTCGTCCTCCTCACCCTCCGACCGCGCCTCGCCGAAGGGCAGGCGTAGCCGGGCGAGCAGCCGCTGCAGCAGCCGGACGAGGAGGGCGAGGACGCCGAGCGCACCGAGCGTGGCGAGGGCGATCGCGACCGCGACCAGCGAGGTCGGCGTGGCGCCCTTGACCCGTCCGAGCTTGCCGAACCCGGGCGGCTGGGCCGCCTGCTTGGGCGGCGACCTGACGGCGACGTGGAGGTGCACGAGCCGCGCCAGCAGCCCGGCGAGGGCTGTGACGATCCAAGCGATCGCCGCCCCGATTGCACGCGCCGCGGCGACGATGGCCGGCGCCAGCGGCCCGCCGGCGAGGCCGACGAGCAGCGCAACGGCGGCCACCGCGAGCAGCGGGACGAGCACCGCGGCCAGCCAGGAGAGGCTCGGGCGGGCAGAGCGCTCCCGCAGCCGCCACCGCTCGAGCTCGCCCTCGTGCGCCAGCGCGAGGGCGGCGAGCGCGGCGGGGAAGCAGACGAGCAGCAGTGCGGCGGCCTGCGGCGTCACAGCGCTGAAGCCGCGATGGTGGCGCTCGAGGGCAGCGGCGATGAAGAACAGGCCGAAGGCGAGCCCGTCGAGGATCACGGCGAGCGAGACCGACCGCGAGCTCGGCTCGTCCCACGACAACCACAGGCCCCGCATCCAGGCAAGGACAGCGACGACGAAGGCCAGCTGCGCTACCCCGTGGACGGGATGCCCGGCGGCCGCCCAGGGCGCGACGAACCAGGAGCCGAGCGAGCCGTCGAGCAGGCTCGACAAGGCGAAGCCGGAGAAGGTGGCTCCCGCCGCGCCGATCGCGAGCACCGCGAGAAGGCGGAGTGCCCGGCGGCGGCGCACCCGGGCGATCAGGCCGCCGATCGCCGCGGCGAGCGCGGCGATCAGGGCGAGGGCGACGAAGGGGACGTGGGAGCTCCCGCCCGGGCCGGTGTGGGTGGCCGCGGCGAGCCAGACCGTGAGCCAGGCAGCCTCGACCACGACGAGGACCACCGGCACGGCGACGCTATGCAGTGAGCTCCAGGCCCTCACGCTGCTCCCAATCGGGCTCGAAACGGGTCCGCACGATCCTGTCGAGCATGCCCGGCGGCGGCGCCAGCCCCTCACCGGACTCGACCAGCCAGGCCGTCACCGCGTGGCGGCGGCGCTGCTCGCACAGCGCCTCGACCGCCGGGCCGGCGAAGTCGTTCGCAAGGGCGATCACGCTCGTTCCCTGCCCGAGGCGGCCCAGCTGGGAGGCGACGAGGCCGGCGAAGGAGACACCGGAACGCTCCTGCACCCGCGCCAGCGCCTCGAGCCGCTCCCCCAGCCCGCCGCCGGCTCCGCTCGCCGGCAGCACGAGCGGGTGGCCGCCGACCGTGCCGGCGACGTACAGACCGGCCGGCACGGACAGGCGGTCCAGCTCGGCGAGCAGCGAGGCGGCGACCGAGATCGTGAACTCGAGCTGCGCGCTGGGGCCGTCCGACACGCGCCGCCCGGGCACGGAGAGGTCGACGAAGAGCGCCACCCGCCACGAGACCGTCGGGTCGAACTCGCGCACGAGCAGGCTCGACGTGCGCGCCGAGGCGCGCCAGTGCACGCGGCGCAGCGGGTCCCCCGGCCGGTACTCCCGCACCCCGGCGGCGCGGCTCGGGTCCTCCAAGAGCTCGCGCCGGGCGCTCTGCTCCCCGAGCAGGACGCGTGAGACCAGCTGCCCCGGCAAGATGGCCAGGATCTTGGGGTAGACGATGAGGTGGAGAGAGCCCGGCGCGGGAGCGCTGCGCTCACGCAACCCGACCGGGTCGCCCGAGCGCAGCCGCCCCGGCCCGAACACGTGGTCGCCGCGCCGCTCGCACCGCACGGTCAGCCGCCGGCGCACGCGCTGGTAGGGAAGCAGAGGGCGAATCTGCACGAGCGTGCCGCCGCCGAGAGGCCGGCCGCCCCGCACCGTCGCCCCTTCGATCGTCAGCCCGGCAGGGACACTGTCCTCGAGCTCGAGCCAGGAGAGCGGGAGCAGCTTGTCGTTGACGAGCTCGAGCTCGAGCACCACGCGCTCGCCGAACGCGGCGCGCCCGGCGCTCAGCGAGCGCTGGTAGCCCACGCCGGTGAGGCAGTGCCGCTGCCACAGCCAGAGCGCCGAGGTCGTCAGCGCGCCGAGCATGCCGGCGATCGACAGGGCGATCGCCGAGAACGCCCAGCCGAGGCAGGCCACGGCGAAGCAGCAGACGGCGGTGACGACCTCGGGATCGCGGCGCTGCTGACGCAGCGCGCCGAGCAAGCCCGTCACGCCAGTCTCACCTCCTCGTCCTCGACCGGCACCGGCGTCGACTCGAGCAGCGAACCGAGCACGGCCTCGACGGTCGCGCCGCGAAGCCGCGCCGCCGGCGTGAGCGCGATGCGGTGGGCGAGCACGGGGACGAGGAGCGACTTCACGTCGTCGGGCAGGGCGTAGCGGCGGCCGTCGAGGAGCGCCAGGGCCTGGGATGCCCGGTGCAGGGCGAGCGCGGCGCGGGGGCTTCCTCCGAGGGCGACCCGCTCGTCGACCCGCGTCGCGCGGACGAGCTCGAGCAGGTAATCCTCGACGGCCGGGCCGATCACGACGTCGCCCCGCTCGTGTTGCAGCGCACGCAGCTCGGCTGCGTCGGTCACCGCCGGCAGGGGCGGCGGAGGGTCGCCCTGGTAGCGCTCGAGGATGGCGCGCTCGCCCTCGAGGGTCGGGTAGCCGAGGCGGACGCGTAGCAGGAAGCGGTCGAGTTGCGCCTCCGGGAGCGGGAAGGTGCCCTCGAGCTCGATCGGGTTCTGGGTTGCGAGAACGAGGAAGGGCTCGGGCAGGACGTGGGTGGTCCCGTCGACGGTCACCTGGCGCTCCTCCATCGCCTCGAGCAGCGCGCTCTGCGTGCGCGGCGTGGCGCGGTTGACCTCGTCGGCGAGCAGCACCTGGGTGAACAGCGGTCCCGGCCGGAACTCGAACTCCGTCGTGTGCTGGTTGTAGATGCTCGAGCCGGTCACGTCCGAGGGCAGCACGTCGGGGGTGAGCTGGATGCGGCGGAACTGGCAGCCGAGCACGGCGGCGAGCGAGCGGGCGAGCAGCGTCTTGCCGACGCCGGGCACGTCCTCGAGCAGCGCATGGCCGCGGCAGAGCAGCGCGACGAGCAAGAGGTCGAGGGCCTGCTCGTTGCCGACCACGGCAGCGGCGACGGTCGCACGCACGCGCGCCAGCGCGGCAGGTACGGGCTCGCTCGGCACGACCGGGAAGGGTACCCGGCCCGTGCGCCAGTTCGCACCGAGGCCGCGAACGTCCCTTTCGTCGAGGTGGGCATCCTCGAGATCGTCTTCAAGATGGGTGGCGCACCCCCTCGATTTCCGCGTTGCCCACCGATGCGTCGGGCAGGTCGGGACTCTTACGGTTGCCACGCGCACCATACGTCGGATCTCCCGCCTGTCGGGCCGTTTGGCTCATCGAGGCGGAATCCTCAGCAAACCTCGGCAAAGGAGCAGACATGATTCGTCTCCGCGGCAAGAAGATCCTCGCAGCGCTCGCCACCGTCGCGCTCGCCAGCGGGATCGCACTCGCCAGCTCGCAGTCAGGAGCCAAGGTGACCCGACACACCAGAGCTCACATTCCCCAGATCATCGAGGTGTCCACCCCGCTCTGCGGCATGCTGCCAGTATTCGCCGGCCCGAGCCCGGCGCTGAACCTTGACCCGACGGCCGGCCAGAGCGACCCTGCGGCCTTCGATCGTCTCAGCGGTCTGCCTTTCGGCGGCGCATGGTGCTTCAACTGAAGCCCTGTGACGCCCCGCCGAAATGCTCGCTTTCCCAGCCTGCCGACGACCCACTGCGGTGTGCCGCTGGTGGCTCGTGCTCCAACCTTCCGAAGAAGAGCTCCGTCGCCGCGACCGATGTTGCACGGAGTCGCTGCCTTCACACTCTGCCCGGGCGCGTCTACGTCTTCGACGGTGTGCCGCCGTTCCTCTTCCCGCCGAACCCCGTGCAACCTCGTCGGGCTGGCTCCCGCCGCCTTGGCGGCAGCCGGCGGGCAGTCACCTCGGAGCGGTACAGCGCCTTCGCCGGTGACGTCGCTACGTCGGACCGCCGAGACCGAGAGCCGCCGCCTTGGTGCGCGTCTCGCCACGCGTGCGGACGCCGAGCTTGCGCAGGATCGCCTCCACGTGGTGGTCGATCGTGCGCACCGAGAGAACAAGCCGCTCGGCGATCTGGTTGTTCTGCAGGCCTTCGGCAACAAGTGACAGAACTTCGAGCTCGCGCCGCGTGAGTCCGTACGGATTCTGGCGGGTCGTCGGCCGCACACCGCGGGGCACCGCACGAACGCCCCGTTCGCGGAGACGGCGGCCGACGAGTGCCACCGCCGGCCTCGCCCCGAGGCGCTGCATCTCCTCGAGGGCCCGCCGCAGCGGTTGCTCGGCCGTGGCGTCGGCGAGCGCCAGTGCGGCCTCGTACGGACAGCCGAGCTCGCGCCAGAGCTCACCAGCGCGCTCGAATTGCCCGGCGAGTTGCATCGCGTACGGTGCGGCGACCCCGGATGGAGCTTCGCCTCCCAGCCCGGCTCGCCGCCGCCAGACGGTGAGCGCCGCAGCGAGATCGACGGCTCCAGCCTCGAGGGCGAGCGGCAGCGCGACCTCCGTCGCCGAGACGACGACCGAGCGGTCCGCGGCGAGCCAACCCGCTTCGGCGCGGGCCACAGCAACCGGCCCGATCCGCCACAGCTCGCCGGTCGGCTCTGCCAGCGTCCAGGCCTCGTCGAGGGCAGCCCACTGTCCGGGGTCGCCGCGGCGAGCTCGAACCAGGCCGAGCACCACGAGGGCGTTGATGCGCGGGCTGATCGAGGTCCGCGGAATGCTCAGCAGCGACCCCGCGGTCTCGGCCGCCTCGGACCAGTAGCCCCGGTTGAGCTCGACTCGTGCCCGGGAGGCGAGCAAGTACAGGCGGAACAGCTCGAGACCTCGATCGCCGCAGTACTCGAGCCCGTCGTCGATATGGCGCAACGCAACGTCGTGGCGGCGGAGATCGACCGCGTTGCCGACCAGCCCGCAGAACATCTTCCCGACCAGTTCGACGAGCCCGGCCTGCCGCGCCCGTTCGAGGTCGAGCTCGAGTCGTTCCATGCCGCCAGTGGCGAACTCGTAGTAGCTCACGAAGCTCGACGCATCCAGTGCTGTCATGCCGTCGCCGAGGTGCTCAGCGAGCTCGTGCGCACGCCGGGCCAGCGCGACCGCTTCTTGCGGACCCGACGCACCTCTCTCGGCGAGCTTCACGTACGCCTTGGCGAGCTCGCGGCTCGGCGGCAGCTCCTCGAGCAAAGCAACAGCCTCGCGTGCGGCGCGCGCCGACTGAGCGGTTCGCCCGGGGCACCAGAGGACCTCCGAGAGCCAGCGCAAGGAGTCGCCCTCGCCCAGCCGGTCCCCGATCTCCCGACGGCAACGAAGCGTTTCCTCGATTGCCGCGATCGCCTCGTCGTACTGATCGGTGAGGTAGCACTCCCGCGACCGGCATTCCAGCAGTTCGGCGCGTCGTTGCGCGGAGATGGAATCGCCGAGTCGCAGCGCACGAGCGTACTGAGCCGCTGCCTCGCGATGAGCGCCGAGTGCAGCCGCGCGTTCGGCGGCAGCGAGCGAGAAGCGGACGGCGGCCTCGACGTCGCCTGCCGCTTCGGCGTGGTGGGCAAGACGCGACGGGTCGGCTGCCGACGACAGCTGGTCGAGGAGAGCGGCGAGCACCTTGCGGTGCAGCTCCGCCGTGCGAATCCAGTCGATCGACTCCTCCGCGGCGAGGCGGGCGAGCTCGTGGCGGAAGGCGACGGTCGATGTCTCGGTCACGAGCATCCCGCAACCGGTGCACTCCTCGAGCGCCTCGACGGCGTCGCCGACCACCACTCGCAGCAATGCGAGCTCCGCTCGACCTGGTATCACCGCCACCGCTTCGAGCAACGAGCGTGCCGGAGCACTGAGCCGTGCAGCACGGGCGAGCACGGCATCCCGCACGGTGGCGGGGATCTCGTCGGTGCCCGTGGCGAGGGCCTCGACGACGAAGAACGGGTTGCCGGCCGTCTTCTGAAAGAGCTCGCCGGGGTCGACACCTTGCGGCTCGGCCAGCCGCGCGACCGCCTCGAGCGACAGCGGGGCGAGCCGCAGCCGCCGGACCCCGACGCTCGTCGCGAACTCGCCGAGCAGGCGCCGAAGCGGGTGCGCGCGCTCGAGCTCGTCGTCGCGGTAGCTCGCCAGGACGAGCGCGGGAAGTGTCTCGACACGGCGGACGATCAACCTCACCACGTCGAGAGTTGCCTCGTCCGCCCAGTGCAGGTCTTCGAGCACGAAGACGGTGGGACTCTGCAACCGCAGCTCGCGAGCGAGAGCGAGCGCGACCTCGTGGGGCTGGACGTGCGGCCCGACAGCTCCTTCGAGCTCTCCCCCGAGCTCCTCGGCGAGCATCACCAGCGGACCGAGGGCGCGGGGGGCGAACAGCGGGTCACAGGCTGCGCGCACGACTCGCACCGATTCGCCGTGCTCCTCGCAGAACCGTCGCAAGAGCGACGTCTTGCCCACGCCCGCTTCGCCGCCGACGAGCACGACCAGCCCACGCGAACGCTGCTCGACCGCTCGCAGCGCCTCCTCGAGCGTGACGAGCTCGCTCGCACGCTCGAGCAGGTCGTCCCTCGACGGGCCGATCGCCGCCCGCTCGGTCCCCATGCACGCCATCGTGCACCGAACGGGACGGCTGGTTCAACAGGTGTGTCCGCGGCTGTCCGCGGGCGGCGATGCTCGGTAGGAACCTGGAGCGCAGCTCAGAGCGGCAGACGGGACCTGGCGAGGAGCCCGCCACGCCGGCTGGGCAACGCAAGATGGGTGGTGCACCGCCCAATCTGGGTAGCGGGAGCCGATGTCTGGCCGACGGCCGCCCTCGAAGATGGCTGCGGGACGTCGTCCCGGTTAGGCCCGGGGAGTCGCCCCGGTCAGGACTGGAGGATCAAGATGCCGCGCTACCTCGTCGAGCGCACCTTCGCCGAGGGACTTCACATTCCGACCGACGCGACCGGCGCCAAGGCGTGCGCCGCAGTCGCCGGCACCAACAGTGAGCACGGGGTTACCTGGTTGCACTCGTACGTAACGACAGACCACTCCACGACCTACTGCATCTACGACGCTCCAAGTCCCGAGGCCATCAGGCAGAGCGCGGCGAGGAACCAGCTCCCGGTCGACCGCATCACCGAGGTCCGGGTCCTCGATCCGTACTTCTACCTGGAATGAGCCGGTTCTGCGCGGCAGGACGCAACAGGCGGCATGGAGCAAGAGTGAGACCAGCTGCGGAGCCGGCGCCGTCTCGCGGAGCCGTTGTACGCCCTTGCGCAACCTCGGTCACGAGAGCGCCTCCACCAACCAGCTGACGACGGTCTCTTCCATGTAGGCGCGATCCTCCGGGCGCCGCGGGAGATGCCGCTCGCTTGGGAACAGAAGGAGTGTGTAGGGGATCCGGTGCTCGATAAGTCGGTTGATCAAGCGGGCCGTGTGGCGAAAGTGGACGTTCTCGTCGATGAGCCCGTGCACCAGCATGAGCTTCCCGCTGATGTTGTGGGCGTGGGCGAGGACGCTCGAGCGCTCGTAGCCATCCGCATTGTCGGCTGGCGTGCCCATGTAGCGCTCCGTGTAATGCGTGTCGTAGCCGTCGTGGTGTGTGACCGGCGCGCCCGCCAGCGCAGCCTTGAACACCCCTGGCGCCCTCGCCAAGGCCATCAGCGACATGTATCCGCCATGGCTCCAGCCGTAGATCGCCACGCGGCTCGGGTCCGCGAGCCCCTGTTCGATTGCCCAGCGAACACCAGCGACCTGGTCGTCGAGGTCCAGATGGCCTTGGAGGCGGTAGGTCGTCGTCTCGAACGCCAGCCCCCGTCGCGGCGTGCCGCGGTTGTCGACGACAAGAACGGTGCACCCCAACCGGGTGAGCGCCTGCGCCCGGAGCATCACCGTGCTCCGCCAATTGTTCTGTACCAATTGCGCCGCCGGGCCGCCGTAGACATGCACCACCAGAGGCGGCGGCCCGTCGCCGTCCTCGGCATGCTGCGCACGGAACAGCATCCCGTTCAGCTCGGTCCCGTCTGCTCCCGGGACCCTCACGATCGTCGGAGCGTCGAGGTCCAACTCGGCGACCCGGGGGTCCTCGTCGGTGTAGATCGGCCGGGCAAAGGCCCCATCCGGCAACGACTTGAGCACGACGGCAGGAGGTCGGCCGAGGGACGAGAAACTGTCCGTGAAGAGTTTCGCCTGACGGCTGACGACCACGTCATGGAAGCCGGCCTCAGCCGTCAAGCGCCGGATGACGCCGCCTTCGAGTGGGACGCAGTGGAGATGCTTCTCGGTCGAGTCGTCCGTTGCCCCGGTGAAATAGACGAGCCCGCACTCCTCGTCCACAGCCTCCAACTTGTCGACAGCCCACTCGCCAGAGGTGAGCTGGGTGACGAGCGACCCGTCGGGACCGCGCACCTCGAGGTGCCGGTAGCCCGAGCGCTCGGAGCTCCAGAGGAAGCAGCCCGGAGGAGCACCCTTCTTGAGCGGCTTGAAGTCGTCGTGGAGATTGATCCACGGCTCGGTCTTCTCGGTGTGAACGGTCGTCGACTCGCCCGTGGCGACATCGAGGCGGCGAACGTCGACACGCTGCTGGTCCCTCGACTCGACCTGTACGGCGAGCGTGCCGCCAGGGAGCCAGTCGACCCGGGCCAGGTACGCGTCGCCGAGGCAGGCGCCAGACTCCCCGAGGGACATCCACACGGTCGTCCCTCCCGCGGCCGGGACGACGCCGAGGCGCAGCCGGGCGTTCTCCGCCCCCGTGAAGGGGTAGCGATGGTCTTCGAAGGTGCCGCCGTTCGGCTCGTCACTTCCTTGGTGGGCGATCCTGTAGATCGGGATATGCCTCTCATCGACCTCCGTGTAAGCAATGAGGCTCGAGTCGGGCGACCACCACAAACCGTGGTCGCGTCGCATCTCCTCCTGGGCGACGAACTCGGCCAGCCCGTTGAAGACAGCATCGGTAGCCGTGTCCGTCAGGCGGACGAGCGGCGCCTGCGCAGTGGTCGCGTCTGCGACATAGACGTCGCCTTCGCGGACGAATGCGAGCTTCGAGCCGTCGGGGGAGAGCTGGGGATCCTCGACCGGCCCGCTGTCTCCGGCACGGACGACGAGGAGCTTCTCGACGGCGCCGACCTCGCGCGGCCCCGCCACGGCCGCAGCGGCGAGGCCCCGCAGGACGAAGACCCCCTCAGGTAGCGGAACCATCAGCACGTCGGCCTCCCCGGCCCAGGTGGCCGGCGTGACGCCGAGGCCGACTTCGCGCGCCCGTTCACGGCGCAGCTTCTGTTCGAGGGTCAGGTCCTCTTCGCTGGACGCGACGCCTTCGAAGCGCACCTCGACGGGCTCCGAGCCGTCGCGCGTGAGGTCGAGGAGGTACAAGCGTCGGCTGAGTGCGAGCTCCGGGCTGTGCAGGTAGGTGAGCACCTTGTCTTCGGGCCCGAAGGTGAGCTGTATCGGGACGGCCGCCCCGGGCAGCGGGAATCGTGCGATCTCTTCGCTTGGGATGGGTGGCTTCACGAGCGCACGCTATCCAGTTGCCGCCTCGTCCTCATGTGACCAGGGTCGCGGAGCGCAATCAGTCCTGTAGAAGCGCTAGTCGTGGACCGGTGCTTCTACCGGGCGCGTTACGACGCCGACCACACGATCATCGTTGCTTTCGCAGACTGCAAGCCGCAGTGGTCGCGCCGCGGCGCGACGCCTTCGGGCCACCGATCGCAGTAGCGCAATAGGCTGGGTGCACCTCCCCCGGTTTGCGTAGGCGCCTTGGTGGGCAGCCTTCCCGGGAGTGCCGCTCGACCCGATTGTGGCTCCGGCTGGACGACCGGGCCCAAGCGCTGCTCGCCAGCTTCCCGAAGCATCGGTTGCGCGCCGTCGCGTTCGTCACGGTCACGGGAGGTCAGAGGCTGGCCCGCTCGGTGTGGCTGCAGGGCTCGTGAGCTCGCGGATACAGCAATGCTCCCCACCCCCGGTCGGCCGCAGGGATGAGTCCGGCCGCTTCACAGGTCACGGGCAGCCACCTCCTCGTTCGTCACTTCCCAGGACGGTTCGACGGCCGGAGGACGACCTTTCCGGGTATGGCCCCCCCGAGCTTCGCCGCCCAGAGGTCCGCCCCATCGCGCAGGTCGCCGACCCGACCGACGACTGCGTGCACAGTGCCGCCGGCGACCCGCTCGCCGAGCTCGGCGAGCTGGGTACGGTCGGGCTCGACGACGAAGAAGACCTCGTTCACGCCCGTGCGGCCCGGGGTCGGAGACTCGACAGCTGAGACCACCGTCCCGCCGTCACGTACGACCGCCGACGACGCCCGCAGCAGCTCTCCGCCCACGAGGTCGAACAGGGCGTCGACCTCCCCCGCGACGTCTACATTCTCGTGCTCGGTGTCAACGAACCGCGCTGCGCCGAGCTCGAGCACAAGATCGCGCGCCGCGTCTCGTCCCGTTCCGATCACTTCGACGCCGGCGGTGCGGGCGAGCTGCACAGCGATCGCTCCGACGCCGCCTCCCGCCCCGAGGATCATCACCCGCTGGCCAGCCTCGAGCTGGGCGTGGGTGAACAGCGCCTGCTGTGCGGTCAACCCGGCGAGGGCGACCGCGGCTGCCTCCACGTGGTCGAGCGAAGGCGGCTTGCGGGCGAGATCTCGCGCCTCGACCGCGACGTACTCGGCGAGCGACCCGTCCCGGTACCAATCCGTGAGCCCGAAGACCTCGTCCCCGACGGTGAGGCCGGTCGTGCCGTGTCCCAGCTCGACGACGGTGCCCGAGACCTCGTGACCCGGCACGACGGGGAGCTTCTCCCTGCCCGATCGTTCCACACCGGTCGACGGCCAGCCGAGCTCGGTCGGGGTGAAGCTCGCCGCCTCGACGCGGACGAGCACGTCTCCGATGCGGGGCGCCGGCACCGGGATCTCCCCGTAGCCGAGGGTGTCCTGCGGGGCACCCCGTTCCCGGGCGAGCAGCGCCCGCATGACTTGCTCTGTACTCATCTGATGGCTCGTCCTGGACTCATCTGATGGCTCGTCCTGGCGCTCGATCTCCTCTGCGTGATTACCCCTGCGTGAATGAGATGAATGTGATGCCCGTCGATCTCGGTCGTGAAGCGCGGAAGGGCATTCAGTTTCACCTCGCACTTGGGCCAGTCGTAGCTTGTCGACCAGCGGCGGGCGGCCAGCGGAACACTTGAGTACAGACCGCCGACCGCCGCGCCCGACGATCTGTCGGCGGTTGGGCACGATCCACGGCCACCGGCGCGGCCTGTCGTCACGTTCGCTGGGTTAGCCCGATTTGGGTGATGCGGGAATGGCTTCGACGCGAAACGCTCGCCTGAGTGACTTTCGCGCACTCAGCTGGCATTTTGCCATCGCCAGCGCCAGGGAGACTCGGAAATGTCTGACACCTATGACTTGATCATGGTCGCCTACCCGTCAGCCGATGCGGGCCGGAGCGACTTCGAAGCGCTGGTGAAGCTCGTAAAGGGTAAGACGGTCAAGTCGGAGGGCGTGATCCTGGTCGACCACGACGACGCCGGGAAGCCCCGGGTGGTTGAGACCGGTGATCACCTCGGCCGCAAGGGGATGGGCTGGGGTGGTGGCGTCGGCCTTCTGGTCGGACTGTTCGCGCCGCCGCTGCTCGCCTCGATCGTGGTCGGCGCCGCCGCCGGCGGGCTGATCGGCAAGGCCGCCAGGCACAAGGTCGAAAGCGCGATCGCAGCGGGGATCGCCGACAAGCTCGCCCCTGGGATGGCCATGATCATCGCCATCGTCGACGACGACGATCGCCTCGCGGCCGAGCGGGCGCTGGGGGGGTCGCCGGCAAAGTCGCTGGTGCAAACCGAGAAGGTCAAGTTGTCGGAGCTCCAGGAGGACATCGAGACGGCAGCCTTGAAGTTCAGTCCCGACCGGACTGTGCTGCCCATGGCGGACAAGAACTTCGCTGGCGTGATGGGCCGTACCCTCAAGGAATCGGTGGCCGATTGGTCGATGATCCCGGGACCCAAGGCTCCCGAAGGTGCACCGAACGTCCTGCTGGTCCTTATCGACGACGCCGGCTTCGGCGCACCGGACACCTTCGGTGGGCCGATCGCCACGCCGAACTTCACTCGGGTGCAGAAGATGGGTGTGACCTACAACCAATTCCATGTCACCGCGGTCTGCTCCCCGACGCGGGCTTGCCTGCTCACCGGTCGCAACCAGCACCGGGTGGGATTCGGCTCCATCGCTGAGTACCCGGGGCCGTTCCCGGGCTACACCGCCGCCAGACCACGGAGCTGTGCGGGGTTGCCGCGCATTCTCTCGGAGAACGGCTACGTCACTGCCGGGTTCGGCAAGTGGCACCTGACCCCCAACACCGTCCAGGGGGCGGCGGGTCCGTTCGATCACTGGCCCAAGTCCTGGGGCTTCGATCACTGGTGGGGATTCCTCTCCGGTGCGGCCGGCCAGTACGACCCGGTGCTGACCATGGACGACTCGGTGATCGGCGTCCCCGTGGGCAAGGACGGCAAGCCTTACTACTTCCCCGACGACCTCACCGACAAGTCCATCGAATGGCTCCACGCCGTGCGCGCCCAGGACGCCGAGAAGCCGTGGCTCCTCTTCTACTCGACCGGCTGTGCCCACGCCCCCCACCACGTACCGAAGGAGTGGGCCGACAAGTACAAGGGGAAGTTCGACGAGGGTTGGGACAAGCTACGCGAGAAGACGCTCGCGCGGCAAAAGGAGTTGGGGATCGTCCCGCCCGATACCGAACTGACGGAGCGGCCCGACGCCTTCCCGGCGTGGGATTCGCTCGACGACACGGCTAGGAAGCTCTACGCCCGGCAGATGGAGGTCTACAGCGGGTTCCAGGAGAACGCGGACTGGAACGTCGGACGGCTGCTCGACGCCGTCGAAGAGCTCGGTGACCTCGACAACACCCTTGTCATCTGGATCTGGGGTGACAACGGCGCCAGCCTGGAGGGCACCACCACCGGCTCGTTCAACGAGCTCACCTTCCTCAACGGCCTAGTCCTCGAGGCCGACAAGCAAATCGAGCTCATCGACAAGTACGGCGGCCTCGAGGCCCTCGGAGGCGATCACACCGCGCCGCACTGCGCCGCGGCGTGGGCGCATGCCTGCAACACACCGTTCCAGTGGGGCAAACAGACAGCCAGCCACTTGGGCGGTACCCGCGACCCCATGGTCGTCGCCTGGCCGTCGCGCCTTCAGGCTGATTCTGTCAAGCGCACGCAGTTCACCCACATCATCGACGTGGCGCCGACCATCCTCGAAGCCGCAGGCATCCCCGAGCCCAAGGTCGTAGACGGGATCGCGCAAGAGCCGATGGACGGCACCACGTTCCTCTACACGCTCGACCAACCCGACGCCCCCGAGCGCCACACGGTCCAGTACTTCGAGATGTTCGGCAGTCGCGGCATGTACAAAGACGGCTGGTGGGCCGCATCACGACCGGACCGGCTCCCGTGGGACCTGTCCAGGCAGACGCTCGCCGCGCTCGGGCCCGACGCGGACTGGGACCCGGATCGCGACGTCGGCTGGGAGCTGTACAACCTGCGCGACGACTTCTCCCAGGCCCACGACGTCGCCGCCGACCATCCTGGCAAGGTCAAGGAGCTGCAGGAGCTGTGGTGGCAGGAAGCCGAGCGCAACCGGGTGCTCCCGCTCATGGCCGGGTTCTCCGTCGTCTATGGCATCCTGCCGCCCATGCCGACCCGGACCCGCTTCGAGTTCTTCGGCGATGTTCAGAACGTTCTTTGGGGCATGATTCCCAGGATCTACGGGCGCTCCTACTCGATCGAAGGTGAGCTCTCGATACCCGACAAGGGCGCCGAGGGTGTCATCGTTGCCTTCGCCGACTTCATCGGCGGCTTCGCCCTCTGGGTTGACGGGGACGGCGTCCTCCGTCACACCTACTCGATGTTGGGCATGGACACCTACAAGCAGGCCTCCTCCACGAACCTGCCGACGGGTGAGGTGAGCGTCAAGATGCTGTTCGAGGCGACGGATACCAAACCGGGCACCGGGGGTCACGTCACGCTGTACGTCAACGACGACAAGGTCGGAGAGGGCGACATGCCCCAGAGCGTCCCGATCAGCTTCACGAGCTACGCGGCGATGGATGTCGGGCGGGACAACGGCTTGGTCGTCGACCTCGACTACGAAGGCAGGGCCCCCTACGCCTTCACCGGGACAATCAAGAAGGTGGTCTTTGATCTGCGCCCAGGACGTCACGAAGACGAACAGCTGCTGCATGCGCACCACGCCCACCAGTCCGTCGCGCAAGGAGCGGCTGGCTGAGCCGGTCGGCGGGGTCGGAGCTCAGCGGACGCTGAGCTCCTTGCGGTAGACGCGGGCGGGGCCCATCTCAGCGAGCTTGGCGGCGAGCTCGTCGAACGCGCGCGCCACAGGCCCCAGCGGGTCGACGAGCACGGCGGGACGCCCGTCGTCGGCGCCCTCGCGCACGGCCGGGACGAGCGGCACCTGGGCGAGCAGCGGCACGCCGAGCGACACGGCGAGCGCCGCGCCACCCCCCGACCCGAAGATCTCGTAGCGCGTGCCATCAGGGGTCTCGAAGTAGGACATGTTCTCGACGACGCCGCGCACGGGCAGCCGCAGCTGGCGGGCGAGGGCAGCGGCGCGCTGCGCGACCCGTTGCGCCGCAGGCTGGGGCGTCGTGACGACGACGAGCTCGGCGCTCGGCAACTGCTGGGCCACCGACAGCGGCACGTCGCCGGTTCCGGGCGGCATGTCGACCACGAGGTATTGCGGGCTGCCCCAGTGCACGTCGACGAGGAACTGCTCCAGCGCCTTGTGCAGCATCGGTCCGCGCCAGGCGACCGCCTGCTCCTCGTCGACGAAGAAGGCCATCGAGACGACACGTACCCCGTGAGCCACCGGTGGGACGATGAGGCGGCCGACGGTGAGCGGCGGGGAGGCGACGCCGAGCATGCGCGGCACGGAGAAGCCGTAGATGTCGGCGTCGAGCAGTCCGACGGTGTGCCCGGCACGGGCCAGCGCCACGGCGAGGTTGACCGTCACCGACGACTTGCCGACACCGCCCTTGCCGGACGCGACGGCGATCACGCGTGTGCGCGACCCCCGTCCGGCGAACGGGCTGGTGCGCGCTCCGGCACCACGAGCCGCGACCGTCCCGTCGCCGTTGGCTGCACCGGCCACCGCCGCGCTCGCATCCCCGCCGGCCTCGTCCAGGCGGCGCAACAGCGCGGACAGCTCCGCCTCGCCGTCCTCGTCGAGGGGCTCGGGGACGATCTCGACCTCGCCCGGAGCGACGCCGGCGGCGCCGGCGATGCGCAGCCCGAGCTCGCTCAGCGCCGGGTGACCCGCAGCCGGGACCGCGAGGCGGACCTCGACACCGTTGCGGGTGCGGCGCGCCGACTGCAGCGTGCCGAGCACCCCGAGCGGTGCGAACAGCGCCGGGTCCTCGACTGCGGCGAGGGAAGCCGACAGGCCCGCCTCGCCCGGCTCGTCCGTCCTCGATCGTCGTCGCAGCACCGCTCCACCGCCAGTCGTGTCGGTCCCGCCGTGGCGGCCGGGTCGCCGGGACGGCGCGGATGTCGCGCATCGGTGCCTCCGGGGGACCCGGCTTGTACGCTATCCATCGTGCGGGACATGCAGGAGCAGGCCGAGCTCGAGCCGCGGGGCGAGCCCGGCGGCGGCTCCGGGCAGGGAGACGACGACTTCTCGGCGATGGTGAGCGCCGTCACGGCCGCCTTCGGCGACAGCACGCGGCGCCGGATCTACCTCTTCGCCCGTGACGGCTCCGGCGTTACCGCCGGCGAGGTCGCCCAGCAGTTCAACCTGCACCCCAACGTCGCCCGCCACCACCTCGACAAGCTCGCCGCCGGCGGCTACCTCGACGTCGGTCTCGACCACGGGTCGAGCGGCGCCGGGCGGCCGTCCAAGCGCTACCGGCGCTCGAGCCGAGCTCTCAACCTGCCGATCCCGCCGCCGCGACCCGACGAGCTCGTCGTCGCGCTGCTGGTGCGCGCCCTGTCGCTGCTCCCCAAGCCCGTCGCCGAGCAGATCGCGATGGAGGTCGGCGCCGAGTACGGGCAGTCGCTGGCAGCGCAGATGTCGCCCGGCGAGGGGCAGCGCTCGCGCCGCGCCGCGCTGCAGGCCGTCGCCGACGCGCTGACAGCGCACGGCTTCGCCGCGCACGCCGAGGCGCAGGGCGCGACGACCTCGATCGTGCGCGACCATTGCCCCTTCGGCGAGCTGGCCACGCAGCATCCCGTGCTCTGCGCCGTGGACCGCGGGATGGTCGAGGGCCTGCTCGCCGGGCTGTGCGGTGACAGCGTGCAGATCTCGATGTCGTCGCGCGCCCGCGGCGACGCCACCTGCGCGAGCGTCGCCGGCTGACCACGGCAGGCGGCGACGGCATGCCCGACGCGTCGGGCGCTCGCCATTACCTCGACCACGCCTCGACGACGACGTTGCGCCCCGAGGCGCGCCGTGCGATCGCCTCCTGGCTGGAGCTCGGCATCGCTGCCGACCCGGGCCGCGCCTTTGCCGAGGGCCACCTGGTGCGCGACGCGGTCGAGGCGGCGCGCGAGCAGGTCGCCGCGCTGTTCGGGGCGCGCCCGGGCGAGGTGGTGTTCACGAGCGGGGGCACCGAGGCGGCCAACTGGGTGAGCACGGCGGTCGCCGCCGCGGGCGCCGGCGGCAAGGCAGCCCGCTGCGGAGCTGACGGCGCCGCGGCTCGGAGCGGGGAGGGCAGCGCCCCACCCCTCGTCGTGTGCGCCGGTGTCGAGCACTCGGCGGTTCGCCGCTCGGCGGGGCGCGCCGGCCGGGTCGCGACGCTTCGCGTCGACACGCTCGGCCGGGTCGACCTCGGCCACCTCGAGGAGCTGCTGGCCGGCGAGGAGCGGCCGGCGCTGGTCCACTGCCAGTGGGGCAACCACGAGGTGGGCACGCTGCAGCCGGTCGGGGCGGCCGTGGCGCGCTGTCGCGAGCGGGGCGTCCTCGTGCACGTCGATGCCTGCGCCGCCGCGGGCAAGGTGGCGATCGACTTCGCCGAGCTCGGCGCCGACCTGCTGTCGCTCAGCGCGCACAAGCTCGGCGGCCCGCCGGGCAGCGGAGCGCTGCTCGTGCGGCGCGGGCGGCGCCTGGCGCCCCTCCTCGTCGGCGGCGACCAGGAGCGGGCCCGCCGCGCCGGGATGGAGAACGTCCCGGGCATCCTCGGCTTCGGCGCCGCCGCCGAGGCGCTCGCCACGCCCGGGCGCCTCGAGGAGGAGTCGGCGAGGATGCGGCGGCTCAGCGAGCGCGTGCTCGAGGTGGTGTTTCGGGTCCCCGACGTCGTCGCCTACGGCGACACGGTCGAGCGATTGGCGCACATCGTCTGCCTCGGCATCCCCGACGTCGAGTCCGAGGCCGTCGTGCTCGGCCTCGACCGCGCCGGCATCGCCGTGCACTCCGGCTCGGCGTGCGCCTCGGAGGGGTTCGAGCCGTCGCCGGTGTTGCAGGCGATGGGCGTGCCGGCCGAGCGGTCGCTTCGCGTCTCGGTCGGCTGGGACTCCGACGACGCCGACGTGGACGCCTTCGCCGCTGCCTTCCCGGAGGTCGTGGGGCGCCTGCGGGCGTTGCGCTGAGCTCGAGGGCGTGCCCGCACAGAGCTCGCGCTTCGACGACCTGCTCGCCGAGGCGGCAGCCGTGCCCGTCGAAGGCTGGGACTTCTCCTGGTTCAGGGGCGCGCCAGCGAGGAGCGGCCACCGTGGCGCTACGCCGAACAGCTGGCGGGGCGCCTCGGCACGGCGGGCTCGGCGCTCGACGTGCAGACCGGTGGCGGCGAGGTGCTGGCGTGGTCGCTCGGACGTGCGGCTCGCCGGCCCGGCCGTTGCGCCGCGACGGAGTCCTTCGAGCCGAACGTCGCGCTCGCCCGGGCAGCCCTTGCCCCCTTCGGCGTGACGGTGGCCCGCGTCGCCGACGCCGGACCCCTCCCCTACCGCGACGGCGCCTTCGAGCTCGTCTCGAGCCGCCATCCCGTGGAGACGCCGTGGATGGAGATCGCCCGCGTGCTGCGACGGGGCGGCACGTTCTTCTCCCAGCAGATCGGGGCGGGGTCGAACCACGCGCTCTCCGAGCACTTCCTCGGGCCGTTCGCGCCGAGTGACAACCGCAGCCCGCAGCGCGCCGTGGCACGGGCCGAGGCCGCCGGGCTCGAGGTGACCGGCCTCCAAGAGGCCACCCTCGAGGTGTCCTTCTCCGACGTCGCCGCCGTCGTAGTCTTCCTGCGCAAGGTGATCTGGACCGTGCCCGGCTTCAGCGTCGAGCGCCACCGCGACCGCCTCGAGGCACTGCACGAGACGATCGAGCGCAACGGCCGTTTCGCCTGCACCTCGAAGCGCTTCCTCATCGAGGCGCGCCGCCGTTAGCTCCGCGCGGCGCGGTCCGTGACGAGGTCGAGCAGCACCGTAGCGACCGAGGCGAGCTCGCCCGCGCCGACCCACTCCCCCGCCGTGTGGGCGAACTCGGGGTCGCCCGGGCCGAAGTTGACCGCCGGCACGCCGAGCGCGGCCGAAGCGCGCCACGTCGGTCCAGCCGAGCTTGGCCCGCGGCGGCGTGCCCACCAGCCCGGCGAGGGCAGCAAGGAACGGGTGGCTGAGGTTGGGCGGCGCGGCGGGCGCGGCGTCGAGCACCTCCAGCTCGTCCCCCTCCCGCAACGCCGGCGCCAGCAGCGCCCGCACCGACTCGAACGCCTCGGGGTCCGAGCGGTCGGGGGCGAAGCGGTGGTTGAGGCGCAACCGCACCCAGTCCGGTACGACGTTGCCCGCCGTCCCGCCCTCGACGATGACCGCCTGCAGACCCTCGTGGTACTCGCAGCCGTCGAGCACGGGGCGGCGCGGCTCGTAGCCGGCAACGGCGGCGAGCAGCGGGGCGAGACGATGTATCGCGTTGTCGCCCCGCCAGGCGCGCGCCGTGTGCGCCCGCGTGCCGGCGAGGCGGACGAGCAGCTGCATGCTTCCCTGGCAACCGGCCTCGAGCACCCCGCCCGTCGGCTCGGCGACGATCGCCGCGTCGCCGGCGACGAGCTCGGGGCGCTCGCGGGCGAGGATCCCGAGGCCGTTGTGCTCAGAGGCCACCTCCTCGGCGACGTAGAAGACGAAGCTCAGGTCGACCGCCGGCTGCTCGACAGCGCCCGCGAGCCAGGCGAGCACGGCGAGGCCGCCCTTCATGTCGGCCGCACCGAGACCGGTGACGCGGCCGGCCTCGAGGCTGACGCCCTGCTCGCCCGGCACCGTGTCGAGGTGGCCGGCGAGCACGAGGCGCGAGGCGCAACCGAGCTCGGTGCGTGCCACGACGTTGTCGCCCACTCGCTCGACGCGCATGTGACCGTGCCGGCGGAGCTGCTCCTCGATGGCGTCGGCGAGCTCGCGCTCGTGATGGCTCACCGACGGGATGGCGACGAGGCGCGCCGTCGCGGCGGCCAGATCGAGGGCGAGCGCCGCGTCTCCGGCCGGCGTCGCCTCGGGCGAGATGGTCATGAACGAGATCGGCCGGACCGCCCGCGCCGGTCGACGCGCCGGTCGAATCGCCGCTCGACGCGGCGCCGCCGGGCGCGCCGGGCCGCGAGCCAGGCCGCTGCGAGGCCGAGCAGCGCGCCGGCGGCGAGCGCCGGACGCGCCCGGCGCAGCACGGCGGCGCCGGCGACGCGTCCGAGGTCCAGCACGTCGTCGCCGGAGGAGCTCGTTGGATCGGCGGTGGGCGGTTGCGCCCGGCCGACGTCGCCCCCCGCGCTCGATGTACCCGGTTCGGGAGATGTGCCCGGTTCAGAGGTGCCCGGTTCGGATGTGCCCGGCTCGGCACCCGGTTCGGCCGCCGGCGCCGGCGCACCCGCGGCGGAGAGCTCGGCGGCCATGCGTGAGGCGAACTCGGCGACGAGCCGTCCAGCCACGTCCTGCATCAGCCCTTGGCCGAGCTGGGCCGGACGTCCAGTGATGTCGAGGTCGACGGAGACGCTCACCTCGGTGCTCGCACCGGCGGGCGCGAGGCTGGTCACGGCGCGCGCCGTGGCGGTGCCGGCGCCGCGCTGCTCGCGGCCGCTCGCCTCGATGACCACCCGCCCGGCGCCCTCGTCGCGCTCGACGAAGGTCGCCGTGCCGCGGTAGTCGACGAGCATCGGCCCGAGCTTGACCCGCACCGTGCCGCGGTGGGTGTCGCCGTCCGACGTGTCGAGGCGCGCTCCGGGGAACCAGCGCGCCACCCGCTCGATGTCGAGCAGCAGCCGCCACGCCTCCGCCTGCGGGAGCGGGACGGAGAACTGCGACGTGAGCCTCACGCCGCCTGACTCCGCGCTGCGTCGAGCGCGGCGCGCAGGCCGCGCCGGGCGAGCACCTCGACGAGCGCCGCTTTGTACTCAGCCGAGCCTTCGCCGTCCTCGACGGGCTCCACGGCGGCGGCCACGGCGGCGGCGCACTCGGCGACCGCGGCGTCTGCCGGGGAGGCGCCCGAGGGCGCGAGGAGGCGGGTTTCGAGGTCCCCGACGAGAGCCGGCACCGCGCTCACGGACCCGACGGCGACCCGGGCGCGATCGGGCGAGGCGCCGGACCACTCGAGGTAGGTCGTCACCGTCACCGCCGGACGCTCGTGCAGGCGGAAGCGCAGGTGGCTGATCGCCGTCCCCGGCGGCGGCACCGGCACCTCGACCGCCAGAAGGAGCTCGCCGGGCGCGAGCGCCGTCTCGTAGGCGCCGAGAACGAAGTCCCCCACGGGAATGCGCCGCACCCGCTCGCCGTCACCGCAGGCGAGCGTCGCCCCAGCGGCGAGGAGGAAGGTCGCCGGGTCGGAGTGCGGGTCGGCGAAGCACAGGTTGCCCCCGATCGTGCCGAGCGAGCGCACCCGCACGTTGGCCACGCCGGCGGTCATCTCGGCCATCGCCGGGAGCGCGGCGCGCACCTCGGGCGAGGTCTCGATGCTGCGGTGCGTTGCGCCGGCGCCGATCACAAGGAACTGCCCTTCCTCCCGCGTCTCACGGCGGATGGTGCGCAGCTCGATAATCCGCTTCAGGTCGACGAGATGGGGATAGTGCGCCAGGCCGAGCTTCATCGCCAGCAGCAGCTCGGTGCCGCCGTGATAGGCGACGGCATCCTCGGCGAGCTCGCTGAGCAGGCGCGACGCTTCGGTCGTGCTGCCCGGCCGGTGCAGCTCGAACGGCGGCAGCCTCATCGCATCCTCCGCTGCCCGGACGCGCCGCGACGCCTGCGGCCCGGCGCCGCCGCCGTGGCCAGGCGCCGCGGCGGCGCGGTCCTCCGGTGCTCAGTGACGGGTGTGCCCCCCGTCGGCGACGATCATCTGCCCGGTCACCCAGCCGGCCTCCTCCGAGGCGAGGAAGGCCACCGCCGGCGCGATGTCCGCCGGCACGCCGCGGCGTGGGATCGCCTGCAGCGACTGCACGAAGTCGAAGGCCTCGGCGTGCGGGCTCGCCATCACGCCCTCGCTGGCGGTGAGCCCCGGCGCCACGGCGTTGACCGTGATCCCGTAGCGGCCGACCTCGGTGGCCAAGGCACGCGTGAAGGCCAGCACCCCGCCCTTGGAGGCGACGTAGTGCGCGAGGTTGGGCGTGCCGGCCAGCACGACGTTCGAGCAGATGTTGACGATCCTGCCGTAGCCGGCGTCACGCATCGGCCCGTAGGCGGCACGGCAGGTGAGGAACACGCCGTCGAGGTTGACCGACATGATGCGCCGCCATTCGGCGAAGTCGACGTCGTCCCAGGCGGTGAACGGCACGATGGCTGCGTCGTTGACGAGGATGTCGAGCTTGCGGTGCTCGGAGAGCGTCGAGGCGACGAGATCGGCGACCTGACCCTCGTCGCTCACGTCGACGGTGCGCGCGCTGCCGCCGATCGCCTTGGCGGTGGCCTCGGCGGTCTCGGCGTTCTTGTCGGCAACGACCACCGTCGCACCCTCGTCGCTCAGCTTCTCGGCGATCGCCCGGCCGATGCCCTGGCCGGAGCCGGTGACGATGGCTACACGGTCTTGCAATTTCATGCTGAATGCTCCTTGTCGCTTGTCGTGCGCCCGTCGCGGAGATCGCGGAGGTCGCGCTCCTCAGGCGTAGTAGGCCGGGGCGCGTTGCCAGGACTCGAACGCGGCCATCTCGTGGGAGGGGAACAGCTGCGCCTTGTGCTGGCGCGCCAGGCGCTTCAGGCGGCGGATCGAGTGCACCGACTCGGTCGGGTCGAGGTGGAAGCCGGCGATGATCTCGCGCTCGAGGTTCTCTCGCGAGTAGGCGGCATCCCCGCAGAACAGCATCGAGCGGCCCTCGGGCAGCTCGACCAGCATCGAGTAGTGCCCGGCGGTGTGCCCCGGCGTCTCGAACAGCCACACGCCGTCGGCGATCTCGACGTCGCCGCTCACCTGCTCGTACTTGACGCCCGGGAAGTCGAAGCTCAAGTCGGAGTAGCCGAGGTGCTCGAAGGGCTCGGGGACCTTGGCATGTCGCAGCTCGTCACGCGAGATGATCGTCGTCGCGCCGGTCAGGAAGCGGTTCCCCCCGACGTGGTCGAAGTGGAAGTGCGAGTTGACGACGTAGGTCACCTGCTCGGGCTCGAAGCCGCACAGCTTCAGCTGCGCGGTGAGCGACTGGTCCGGGCTTTGCTGGGGCTGCTCGAAGGGCAGGACGCGGTTGACGTGGTCGAGGTCGTAGCCGGTGTCGTAGACGATCGGGCCGTCGGGGTGGTCGATCAGCACGCTGTAGACGGGGAAGCGGACCGGCGTGCCGACGTCGATGTGCCACAGCATCTGCGAGCGGTCGATGACGAGCGAGCCCCCGTCGAGGATGTAGACCCGCCTGTCCGTCCTGTCGGTCATGGCAGCACCTTCCTCACAGCGCCGACAGCGTCTTGCGCACGGCGACGAGGCCGGCGGCGATCTTGGCGCGCTCTGCCTTCACGTCGTCCTCGTCGGCGTAGTCGTACATGCCGCCGAGGGTCTTCATCCCGAGCTTGCCCGCGGCCGTCTTCTCGGTGACGAGCGGCGAGACCTCCTTCGCGTCGGAGAGGTCCTTGTTCAGGTAGCTGCCCACGCTCTGGTAGATGTCGAGACCGGCCATGTCCAAGAGGCGCATCGGGCCGATCACGGCGAGCTTGTAGCCGATTCCCCACTTCACCACGGTGTCCATGTCGGCCTGGGAGACGATGCCTCGCTCGACGAGCGACACGGCCTCGCGCAGGATCGCGTACAGGATGCGGTTCTCGACGAAGCCGGGTACCTCCTTCTCCACCACGGCGGAAAAGCCGAACGCCTCGATGATCCCGACCAGCTGCTCGACCACCACGCTCGAGGTACGCGCGCCGGGGATCACCTCGATCATCGGGATGAGGTGCGGCGGGTTCGACCAGTGCATGCCGACCACCCGCTCGGGATGGGAGAGCTCGGCGGCGATGTCGGAGATGGGGATCCCCGATGTGTTCGTCGCCAGGATGGCGCTCTCGTCGGTGTAGTCCTCGAGCTTGGCGAACAGCTCGCGCTTGAGCGCCAGCCGCTCCGGCGCGGCCTCGATGACGAGATCGGCCCCCGAGACCGCCTTCTCCAAGTCGAGCTCGAAGGTGACCGAACCGCCGTCGGCACAGGGGGCCTCCACCCGCTCGAGCACGTTCGCAGCGAGCTCGGCTGCCCCCTTGGCCCGCTCGAGCACCGCTTGGTCGATGTCGGTGACGCGCACCTGCGAGCCGCAACGCGACAGCACCGCCGCGATCCCCGGCCCCATCGTCCCTGCGCCGACCACCGTCGACGTCTCGGGCATCGTTCCTGCGTCCGTCGTCATGACCTCTCCTCCTCGTTGGTCGTTCCTCGGTTCCTCACTGGTCCCCCTCCTGGCGCAGCAGTCCTGCCTCCTGCTGGCGCAGCTGGCGCCAGACGCGCTCGGGCGTGAGCGGGAGCTCGCGCACCATCACGCCTGCGTCGGCCACTGCGGTGGCGATCGCTGCCGTGACCGCGGCGAAGGCGCCCTCCCCGCAGCCCTTGGCGCCGAAGGGCCCGGGGCCGTCCTCGTTCTCGACGATCAGGCACGTCATCGAGCCCGGCATGTCATCGAAGGAGGGGATCCGGTAGTCGAGCAGGGTGTCGTTGAGCAGCAGCCCGTCCTCGTTGTGGCGCATCTCCTCGAAGAGGGCGTTGCCGACGCCCTGCATCGTGGCGCCCTGGTCCTGGCGCTCGACGAGCAGCGGGTTGATCGCCCGCCCGACGTCGGCGGCGCTGGCGGTGGCGACCACCGACACCTCCCCCGTCTCCCGGTCGAGCTCGATCTCGGCCGCGGCGACGCAGACCTCCCAGAACACCGGCCCCTCGGCGTAGGAACCGCTGCCGGCCTCGGGCTGCACCCGGCCGTGCCCGAGCAGCTCGCCGCCGGCGGTGCCGAATCGGCGGCGCACGAGCTCGGCGAAGCCGATCGAGCCGCCCGGCGAGCTGACCACCCCGCCGGAGACCTGCAGCTCGGCTCGCGGCGTGTCGAGCGCGAGCTCGGCGGTCTCGAGCACGGCGGCGAGCACCTCCTCGGCCGCCCGCTCGACGGCCTTGCCAGCCACGGTCGTCGAACGGCTGGCACCGGTCGAGCGGTCATAGGGCGTGTAGCGCGTGTCGGTGCCGCGCACGACGACTTGGGCGGGATCGAGGCGCAGCACCTCGGCGGCGATCTGCGCCATCACCGTGCGCGCCCCCTGGCCGACCTCGGTCGTGCCGACGAGCACCGAGACGCCGCCGTCGGCGGCGAGGCGGACCGTCGCAGTGGAGACAGGATTCGCCCCAGCGGCGAGCAGGCCCACCGAGACACCGACACCGCGGTCGGCGGGGCGCTCCTCGTCCCATCCGATGGCGGCGGCGACGCGCTCCAGGTCCCCGACGAGGTCGGCGTCGAGCGGCTTGCCGCCCGGGCGGACCTGCTCGCCGCGGCGCAGCAGGTTGGCGCGGCGGATCTCCAGCCGGTCGAGGCCGAGCTGGCGAGCCAGCTCGTCGACCTGCGACTCGCCGATCCACTGCAGCTGGGTCGCGCCGAAGGCGCGGTAGGAGCCGGCCGGGCCGGTGTTGGTGTAGACGCACTTCGCCTCGACGCGCACGGCCTCCCAGCGGTAGGGGCCGGGGGCGGCGTCGCCCGCCGTGGCGGTGACGCGCGGCCCGTTGTCGGCGTAGGCGCCGGTGTCGAGCCACAGCTCGACGTTGCGGGCGAGCAGCCGCCCGTCGGCGGTCGCGGCGCTGCGCATCCGGCAGACCATGTTGTGGCGCCGGGTGGTGACCATCGACTCGTCGACGCGGTTGCAGATGCGCACGGGCCGGCCCGCCTTGCGGGCGATGGCCACGGCGAGCGGCTCCATCTTCGTGTACGACTTGGCGCCGAAGCCGCCGCCGAGGAACGGCACGATGATCTCCACCTGGTCCAGGTCGAGGCCGAAGACGGCAGCGAGCTCCTGGCGCACGAGGAAGGGGTGCTGGCAGGAGGACCACACGACGATCTCGCTGCCGTCGTGCTTGGCGATGGTGGTGTGGGTCTCCATCGAGTACTGGTACACCGCAGGGAAGCGGTACTCGCCCTCGACGACCGCGGCGGCCCGTTCGAACAGCGGGTCGACCTCGCCGCGCTCGAAGCCGTAGCGGTAGCACACGTTGCCGACCCGCTCGGGAAGCGTGCCGAGCCCGTGCGAGCCGCCCGGCCGCGTCGGCCCCTCGTGCACGAGCGGCGCATCCTTCGCCAGGGCTGCGGCCAGCGAGGCGGCCACCTCGATCGGCTCGTAGTCGACGTCGATCTCCGACAGCGCCGCCTCGGCGATCGCCTGGGTGCGCGCCGCGACGACGGCGACAGGCTCGCCGGCGAAGCGCACCTTGCCGGCGGCGACGATCGGGCGGTCGCGGAGGGCGTGGCCGTAGTACTGGTCGATGTCGGCGAGGTCCGACGCCGTGAGCACCGCCACGACACCCTCCATGCGCTCGGCGCGTGCCGTGTCCACGCGGAGGATGCGGGCGTGCGCGTAGGGGCTTCGCAGCACAGACCCGTAGAGCATGAACGCCGGGTGCAGGTCGCCGGTGAACTCGGCGCGCCCGGAGAGCTTGGCGGCAGCGTCGGCGCGCGCCACGCTGCGCCCGACCGCGCCGGCGGGCGCGACGGGGGCGACCGCCTCGGGGGCGAGCGTCGTGCTCATGCGCCCGCCCCGGGCAGCGCTGCGGACGGGCTCGACGCCCCGGCGGCGAGCGAGCCGGGCGCCGTGGCGGCGAGTGGGGCGGACGTCCCGGCGGCGAGCGGGCCGGACGTCCCTGCGGCGAGCGACGAGAAGGCGTCGAGCAGCGCGTCGAGGATCGACTGGTAGCCGGTGCAACGGCAGAGGTTGCCGCTCATCGCCTGCCGGACCGCCTCGCGCGAGCCGAGCGGCACGTCGCCGCGCTCGACGAGGGTCATGGCCGTGAGGACCAACCCCGAGGTGCAGAAGCCGCACTGCACCGCGGCGTGGCGGACGAAGGCGTCGGCGATGCGCTCGTACGGCTCGCCGCCGATCACCCCCTCGAGGGTCCGCACGCGTCGGCCGTCGATGTCGGCGGCGAGCACGCAGCACGCGCTCACCGGGTCGCCGTCGAGGAGCACGGTGCAGGTCCCGCAGACCTGCACCTCGCACGACTGCTTGGCGGCCGTGAGCCCGAGGCCCTCGCGCAGGTAGTCGAGCAGCAGCTCGTTCGGCTCGACCTCGGCGTGCACGGCGACGCCGTTGACCGTCGTGGCGATCGCGATCATCGTTCCCGCCTCGGGCCGGCGGCTCGGGCCGCTCGCCTCGGGCCGGCAGCGAGGACCGCCCGCCGCGGGCTGGCACACCGGATCGCCGGGGCGCGCCGGTGCCGGCGGGAGCTCACCACGTGCGGGCTGCCGGCGCGGCGAGCATCCGCGTCCACGCCGCCCAGTACTCGTCGAGGAAGGGCTCCTGGTACTTCGCGGCGCGGATCTCGTCGAGGTCGGACTCCGGGATCGGCGACAGCGGCGCGGTCGCACCGGCGATCAGCTGCACCGTGGCGGCGCGCTCGAGGGTCACCGCGGCGAGCACCGCCCAGCGCACGTCCTCCCCGACGACGAGCACGCCGTGGTTCTTCAGCAGCACCGCGCGGCGCGGCCCGAGGGCGGCGGCGACAGCGCAGCCGTCATCGGGCGTGGTGATCATCCCGACGTGCTCGGAGAACAGCCCCACCCCCTCGCGGAACAGCACGGCGTCGTGGCTCAGGTAGGCGAGCGAGCCGAAGGTGGCGCCGAGCGTCGTGGCGTAGAGCGGGTGGGTGTGGATCGCCGCGCCCACGTCGGGCCGCGCCCGGTAGGCCTCGAGGTGCAGGACGGTCTCGAGGTGCGCGCCCGGCGCCCGGTGGGCGTCCTCGTGTTCGAGCTGGACGCGCAGCACGTCGTTCGGGGTGACCTCGCCGAGCGCCTTGCCCTTGGCCTTGATGAAGACGTCGCCCTCACCCGGGCCGCGCACCGAGACGTGGCCGAGGGTGAGGTCCTCGTGCCCGTAGCGCGCGAGCATCCGGCACGCCGCGGCGACCTGGCGGCGAGCCTCGTCCTCGGTCTTCGGCGGCCAGCCGGAGGTGGTGTCGAGCGGTGCGCTCGTGCTCACTGCCTCGGATCCCGGCGCTCGGTCGGCGGGTAGTCGGGATGGGGGAAGGAGAAGACCATGACGAGATCGTCGCCGCCGTCGTTGACGACGGTGTGCCAGGCGCCCGCCGGGACGTACAGCGCCTGGCGCTCGCCGACGGCGACCTCCCCGTCCTCGAGGCGGATCGTGGCCCGCCCGGAGACGACGAGGCACAGCTCCTCCACCGAGTGCGAGAGGTCCGCCGAGACGAAGCCGGGCCCGAACACCGAGTAGCCGAGACAGGACTCGTTGCCAGCGACGGTCTTCTCAGTGAGCAGGACGCGCGACCAGCTGTCGTCGCGCAGCTGGACGGGCGCCACCTCCTCGAGCGAGACGACCCTGGTGCCGGGCGGGGTCATAGCTGCCAGACGCCTTCCTTGACGATGTACTCGCCACTGTCGAGGATCTGGATCGAGACGTTGTGGCACACCCCGTCGAGGTGCAGCGAGCTCGTGTTCTGCCCGCCCGGGTAGCAGTTCTGGTTATCGCCGAGAGCGAAGTGCGAGGTGCCCTTGCGGCCCTTCTCGGAAGGTGAGCCGATCGGCGCGAAGTCGCTCGTGCCGAACGCGAACTCCCCGACGACCTCGGTGCCGGGCACGCCGGCGATCACGTCGCGAAGGCGCGCCGCCTCCTCCTTGCCCTCGATCGCCGTGTAGCGGCCGCCCTCGACGTGCCAGGTGATCGGGTTCTCGACGTGGCCGGGAACCCCGATGCCGAGCATGTTGCCGTCGACGACGATGCGGCCCTCGGTCTCGGTCTCGACCGCACCGTAGGCGACCTCGCCCCACAGCGGGACAGGACCCATCATCGCCCCGGGCTTCTTCACCGGCACCACCTCGAGGGCCGGGCGACCCTCGATGCTCACCTCGACATCGGTCCCGCCCGGCGAGGTGACGCGCACCCGCTTCTTACCCTCGAGCAAGGCGATCGCCTTCTTCGCGTTGCCGATCGTTCGCTGGATGTCGTCCACCGAGATCGGCCAGCGACCGAAGCCCTCCTCGACCGAACCGATGCGCGAGTTGTGGGCGCAGGCCGCCTTGACAGCGGGGACGTGCGCGAAGCGGTTGGCCCATTCGAGGTTGGTCATGATGATGATGTCGTCGGAGTCGAGGATCGCCGTGTTCAGGTTGCGCGGCGGGATCATCGGAAACAGCGTGTCCTTCAGGGCACGCCGCACCTGGGTGTCGTTGTTCATCACCACCGGCCAGCCGCCACGCTCGGACACCACCGTCGCTACCATCTCCGCCTCGTCGCTGCGGCGGTTGTCGGTGATGATCGTCACGACGTCGCCGTCCTTGACCTCGAAACAGACGTCGACGACCAGCTCGGCTGCGGCGCGCATGTCCGCCTCGGTCCTCGGTTGCTCATCCATCGCTGACCTCCTCCTCGTGGCGGCCTCCGGCCGCCGGCATGTGTCGCTGTCCTTCGGTGCCGCCCGGGCCTGCCGTCCGGCACCTCTGTCTCGCGCCCGAACCGGGCGCCCCGCCGTGCCGCCGGCCAGGCCGCGCGGCCGGCGCCGCTCAGTCGCGCGCCAGCTCGCGTACGGCCGGCATGACCTCCTCGGCGAACCGCTCGACCTGGCGGAACTGATCGAGGTCGCCGAAGCGGCAGATGAAGTGGCGCACGCCCGCCTCGTGGAAGCAGCGGAACCACTCGACGATCGTCTCCGGATTGCCGACCGGGCCCCAATTCGACAGGTCGATCGCCTTGGAGAGCTCGGGGTAGTAGCTGGAGATGTAGTGGTCGAAGGCCTCTCGGGCCTTCTCGGTCGAGTCGCCGATGTTCATCGTCACCTGGTAGGAGACGACGTAGCGGTCGAAGTCCTCGCCGAGCTCGCCGGCCGTGGCGCGCAGCTGCCCGACCTGCTCGACGACCTCCTCAGGGTGTGTCGCCCGGCAGCAGGTCATCCAGCCGTCGCCGTGGCGGATGACCCGCTCGCACGCCCGCCGCATGCGCCGTGCCGCCACCTCGGGCTGCAGGTCGCCGGTGAGGCGGATGTTGGAGATCACCCAGGTCGGCACGGGCTTCTGCACCGGCGTGAGCGGCGCCATCTCGGTGCCGGAGAAGAAGGCGACGTCGTCGTAGTCGAAGTACTTGCCATGGAAGGTGACCCGCCCGTCGGTGAAGAGCGCCCGCAGCACGGCGAGACCCTCCTCGAACACGGTCCCCCGGTCGTGGAAGTCGAGCCCGAGGGCAGCGAACTCACGCTGTACGCCGAGCTCCGGGTTACCCATGCACGCGCCGAGGATCGTCCGGCCCTGCGAGAGCTGGTCGAGAGTCGACCACTCGAGGGCAAGGTACAGCGGGTTCCGGGTGGAGGTGACGAGGCAGGCCGTCCCCAGCTTGACGCGTGAGGTGCGCTGCGACAGCGCCGAGAGGAGCGCGATCGGCTCGTAGCGGGGCTTGGAGAACAGGCTGTCGCCGAGCCAGATCGAGTCGAAGCCGGACGCCTCGACCAGCGTGCCGAGCGACAGGATGTCCCCGAGGGTGTAGTCCGAGGTGATCAGCGGCTCGCGGTTGTTCAGATTGACGCCGAATTCCATAGGTGCCACCTCAGTCCTCTCGCCCATCGTGGAATCGCCCGCCGCGGCGGCGGCCGGCAGCCCGCACGCGGCTGGCAGAAAGCCGGCGAGCTCCCGCGGGGCCATCGCAGCACACCGGCTCGCGACTGTCAACAGCTGACTGCCGACCGGACGCGGTGCGCTCGGGCAGGCCGCAGCGTGCCGGCATCCCGCGGTGCGCGCACCGACCGATCGTCCTCGCCTCGCCGGGCTCGGCGGCGCTCACGCTCCAGCAGGGCAGTGCATCCTGGGCCATCACGGCGCCTCCGCGGCGCCCCGGCGCTCGGCGATGGTGGCGAGCGCCGCCTCGACGCCGCCACCGACGTCGAGCTTGACGCCGAGATCGACCAGCGACCGACCGAGCGCCATCAGCCCGACGACGGGGATGACGCCGTTGGCCATCGGTCCCATGTGGCCGATCCGCACCAGATTGCCCGCACCCTGCCCGCCGGAGAGCATGACGCCGTAGCAGCGTCGCACGTGGCTTCGGATCGCGTCGTGGTCGAGGCCGTCGGGCACGGCGATCGAGGTCACGCAGCTCGCCGCGATCGTCTCGGAGCGGGGCCAGATCCTCAAGCCCATCGCCGCCACCCCCGCCCGGCAGGCTACCGCAGCCGCCTCGTGGCGGGCGATCGAGGCGGCGAGGCCCTCCTCGAGCACCTGGTCGCAGACCGACTCGACGCCGTGCACGTCGACGACCGAGGGGGTGTAGGGAAAGCGGCCCTCACCGTGCCAGCGCGTGCGCCAGTCGAGCAGCGACAGGAACGAGCCCCGCGGCGCCGCCGGGTTGGCCTCGATCGCCGCCCAGGCGGCCTCGCTCACGCACACGAGCGACATCCCCGGCGGCCCGCCGAGGCACTTCTGCGGCCCGGCGACGCAGACGTCCAGGCCCCAGCCGTCGACGTCGAGCTCCATCCCGGCGAGCGAGGAGACGCAGTCGACGAGGGTGAGCACGCCCCGGGCGCGAGCGATCGCGCCGAGCGAACGCACGTCGGTCACGGTGCCCGAGGGCGTCTCGCAGTGCACGGCGCAGACGAGCTCGGTCGCCGGGTGGGCGTCGAGGTAGGCCTCGACAGCCGCCGGGTCGACGACGTCGTCGTAGGGCACCTCGATCTCGTGCAGCTCGGCGCCGCAGTCGGCGAGCCAGTAGCCCATCCCCTTGCCGAACACGCCCGAGACCAGGTTGAGGACCTTCGCTCCGGGGCGGACCAGGCTGCGGGCGGCCCCCTCGAGCCCGAGCACGGCCTCCCCCTGCATCAGCACGATCGAGCTCGAGGTGCGGAACAGCTCGGCGACCTTGCGCTCCGTGCGGCGGAACTGCTCGAGGAAGAGCGGGTCGTAGTGGTACTCGATCGGCGCGCCGAGCGCCGCCAGCGTGCGCGCCGAGGCGGCGATCGGTCCGGCCGAGAGCGTGAACTCCGCGGCGCGTGGCTGGCTCATCGTTGCTCCTTCGTCTGGTCGCGGTCGCCGTCGTGGGCGACCTCGCGCCGGCTCGGGCGGCTCAACGCGCCCCCCGCACGTAGGGCACCGCCAGCGCCGGGGGGAGGTACGCGCTGCGGGCGAAGACGACCAGGGCGAGGATGATCGCCACGAAGGGAAGGGTGTTGATCACGTCGCTCGAGATCGTCACCCCGGCAAGCTGCAGGGCGGTCGTGAGCGAGAGCGACATCCCGAACACGAAGCTGGCCAGTGCCACCCACACCGGACGACCCTGCGCCAGCATGGCGATGACGATGGCCATGTAGCCCTGACCTTGCGTCATGTACGGGGTGAACGTGCCCGTGGCGATCACCGCGAGGTATGCCCCGCCGAGGCCGGCGAGAGCCCCAGTCGAAAGGCATGCGTAGCTGCGTGTGTTGAGCACGCTGACGCCCGCCGCGTCGAGGGCCTCGGGCTTCTCGCCGGCCGCCTTCAGCTCGAGGCCCCAGCGGGTACGGCGGAACATCGAGCCGACGAGCACGACGAAGGCCACCCCGAGGTAGACGAGCAGCGGCTGGTCGAACAGGCTCTTGCCGAGCACCGGAATGGAGTCGAGCCCGGGAATGGCGAGGTTCGGGTAGGCGGGCAGGCGCGGGTAGCTGCTTCCGAACTGCACCTGCTGCAGCACGCTCGTGATCCCCTCGCCGGCGAGGGTGATGGCAATCCCGACGACGATCTGGTCCAGGCCCATGCGAACGCTGAGCACGACCATCGCAACCGCCGCGACGAGGCCGCCGACCGCGCCGGTGAGGAACCCGAGCCACATCGAGTGCGTCTCGTAGGCGCCGAGGAACCCGGTGTACGCGCCGACGAGCATCATCCCCTCGAGCCCGATGTTGAGCACGCCCGAGCGTTCGGAGATCGACTCGCCGACGGCGGTGAACATGAGCGGCACAGAGGCAAGCACGCCGCCCGACACGAGGGCGGTGACGAACTCCTCGGTGAACACCCCGCTCACTGCGTCACCTCGCGGCGGGTGAAGGGCTGGCGCAGGGCGGCGCGCAGCCCGGCCGGCAGGTAGCTCTGCCCGAGCTCGCGCCGGCGGCCGACGAACTCGATCAGGGTCATGAACAACAGGATCAACGCCACGATGACGAGCAGGAAGTCGGTCGGCAGGTTGACCTGCTGGGTGGCGAGGTCCCCGCCCGTCGCCAGGACGGAGTAGAAGGCGATGAAGGGGATCACCGCGAGGATGTTCAACCGGGCGAGGAACACGAACGGGATCACGGTGTTGCCGTAGCCGGGGTTCCAGTTGGCCCGCACGTAGGACCACAGGCCGAGGATGTCGACCGCGGCGGCGAGGCCGATGAGGAACCCGCTCCAAAAGAACGCCGACACGATGAGCCGGCGCGGGTTGATCCCGATGTGCGCGGCGGCTCGCGGGTTGGCGCCGAAGATCTGCAGCCGCAGCCCGAACGACGTGCGCGTCAGCACGTAGTGCACGACGAGGGCGACGCCGAGCGCGACGAGGAATCCGATGTGGATCAGCGTGTGCGGGATGTCGGGGAGCATCTCGGTGAACGGGATCGTCTTGGTCTGCGGGATATCGACCGAAGCATCCTGGAAGGGGCCCTTGATGAGCACGTTGGCGAGACCGATCCCGATGAACGACATCATGAGCGTGGTGATGATCTCGTTCGTCCCGTAGTAGGCGCGCAAGAGCGCTGGGACGAGCGTCCACGCCGCCCCGGCGGCACCGGCGAGGAGGAACAGCACGGCGTAGGCGAGCGGCGCCGGCCAGTGGGCGAGCATCCACGGACCGAACCCGGCGACGAGCACGGCACCGAGCAGGTACTGCCCGTCGTAGCCCAGATTCCAGATGTTCGCACGGAACACCACGATCAGCCCGACGGCGATGAGCAGCAGCGGTGCCATCAGCACCGCACTGTTCTGCCAGTTGTTGAGCTCGACGCCGTAGTGCCAGACGTCGCTGTAGAAGCGAACCGGGCTGCGGCCGAGGGCCACGAGGAGCAGCGCTCCGGCGAGCAGGGCGAGCACCACGGGCACGACGGAGCGCACGAGCGTCGCGCCGAGGCTGCCGAGGAGAGCGAGCTGGCGATTGCCCGGCTGCACGCGCTCGGGCTGCAGCTCGGGAACGGTGACGACGGCCATCAGGCCGCCCCCTCGGCGGACGCGTCGGCGGGCGGTGACTCGCCGATCATCAGGGCGCCGATACGCTCGGCCGCCCCCTCGCCGCTGTCAACCCATCCGGCGACCCGCCCCCGCGAGAGCACGGCGACACGGTCGGCCAGCTCGAGCAGCTCGTCGAGGTCCGTCGAGATGAGCACCGCCCCGGCGCCCTTGGCGACGAGGTCGCGGATGATGCCGCGAACGTTCTCGGTGGTGCGCAGGTCCAGGCCGTAGGTCGGCTTGTTGAACACGACGACCTTCGGGCCGAACGACAGCTCGCGCGCCAGCAGCAGCTTCTGGATGTTGCCGCCCGAGAGCGTGCCGGCGCGGGTGCCGACCGCGGGGGTGCGGATGTCGTAGTGGCCGACCAGCTTCTCCGCCTCGGCGTTGATCCTGCGCAGATCGATGCGGCCCTGCTTCCAGAATGGCGACTCGCCGATGCGCTTGGCGAAGAGGTTGAGCGACACGCTCAGGTTGCGCACGATCCCCTCGCCGAGCCGGTCGTCGGTCACGTAGCGCAAGCCGAGCTTCTGGCGCGCCGAGACGCCCATCTTGTTCACCGGGACGCCGAACAGCTCGATCACGCCCCGGCTCGGGCGGCGCTGGCCGGCAATCACCTCCGCCAGGGCGCGCTGCCCGTTGCCGTCGATGCCGGCGATGCCGACGATCTCGCCGGCGCGCAGCCGCAAGCTGACCTCGGCGATGCCCGGCTCGGTGCCGTCGCCACGTGCCGAGACGTCCTTCAGCTCGAGCAGTGCGTCCTCGGTCTGCGCCTCCTCGGCCGGCGTGACCCCTCCGACGTGCTGCCGGGTCCGGGTGGCGGCGAGGTGCTCGACACCCTCCATCCCGGTCTGCAACTCCGCCGCCTCGCTCACGTGCTCGTCCTCCTCGCCGAACATCAGGCGGACGATCTCGGCCTGCGTCTCCTCAGCCGAAAGGGCGGCGAGCTGGGCGGTGGCGAGGCGGCCGACGGAACGCCCGCGGCGCAGCACGGTGATCTCGTCGCTCACGGCGAGCGCCTCGTGCAGCTTGTGGGTGATGAAGATGATGCAGGTGCCTTGCTGCTTCAGCTGGCGCAGCACCTTCTGCAGCTCCTCGACGCCCTGGGGGGTGAGCATCGAGGTCGGCTCGTCGAGCACGAGAACCTTGGAGCCCTTCCAGAGGGCGCTGATGATCTCGACCTGTTGCTGGCGGCCGAGGGCGAGGTCACCGGTGCGTGCGTCGGGATCGATCTCCACCCCGAGCATCGCGGCGATCTCCCGCGTCCGGCGCAGCGCCCGCCGCCGGTCGAGCATGAAGCCCCGGTTCTGGCCGAGCATCAGGTTCTCGAGCACGCTCAGCGCCGGGATCAGCGTCGAGTGCTGGTACACGGTGCCGATGCCCATGCGCAGCGCATCGCGTGGCGAGCGGATGCGCGCCGGCCGTCCGTCGATCAGGATCGAGCCGGAGTCGGGCCGCTGCATCCCCGAGAGGATGCTGATCAGGGTCGACTTGCCCGCCCCGTTCTCGCCGAGCAGGCAGTGCACCTCGCCGCGCCGCACGGTGAGGCTGACGTGGTCGTTGGCGACCACCCCCGGGAACTGCTTGCAGATCTCGACCAGCTCGACGGCGGGCGGCTCGACGGCGGGCGGCTCGACGGCGGGCGGGGAATTCACCCCGTCCGCCGGCGAGCCGTGACCGACCGGTGCCGGTGGCCGGCTGCTGAGCTCGGTCACCAACACACCTGCGAACCGCTCGTCAGGCCGCCTTCACGAGCTTCTGCACCTCGGAGAGGGTCGTTGCCACCGGGACTTTGATCTTCCCGGAGATGATGCCCTGGCCCGCGGTCTGCATCTGCGACCAGAGGGCGTCGGAGATGTAGCTCGTGTGCAGCATGTAGACGCCGCCGTTGGCGAGGTCGAGGTTGTAGCCGTGCCGGCCGAAGGTGCCGTTCTCGATCTGCTGGACCATCGTCTTGTATGCGGTGGTGAAGCTCCACATCTCCGAGGAGAGCAGCACGTGCTGCTTGTCGATCGGGCCCATGTTGCCGATGTCGCCGATGTACCAGACCTTGTGACCAACCTTGGCCGTGGAGATCGCCTGCAGGTAGCCGAAGGAGGCGTCGTCGCCCATGCCGAAGATGACGTCGGCGTTCGCCGAGACGAGCGTGCTGGCGACTCGCTTGCCGCCGGCGGAGTCGTCGTAGTTGGCCGGGCCGATCTCGGCGAAGAGCACCTTGACCTTCGGGTTGACGCTCTTCACGCCGGCAGCGAAGCCGCCGCTCATCTCGAACCAGTTGGAGTCGTTCGCCGAGACGACGATGCCGACGATGTTCGTCTTGGTGGTCTTGGCGGCGAGGATGCCGGCGAGGTAGGCCGCCTCCTGGGCCGAGGTCGTGATGTTGGAGACCAGACCCGGGACGAGCTCGGTGGGGATGTCGTAGGTGATGACCGGCACGTGGTAGCGCTCGGCGACCTGCTGAGCAGCGGTGTCGTAGCCGCTGGCGTGGGCGATGATCAGGTTGGCGCCGCCCTCGGCGAGCTGCGCGAGGAGCGCCTCGGTGTTGTTGTAGCCGATGTTCGAGAGCGTGGTGAGCTTGGCGCCGGTCTGGCTGGCCACGGTCTGGGCGGCGGCCAGGCCCTGCGCGTTCCAGCCGTAGTCGAGCGGCTTGGCCGGGAGCGCGATCGCGATCTTGGTCACCTTGGTCGCGCCTCGCAGCGTGCTCGCCGCTCGCGCGCTGTGCGCCGTGGCGGGACGCGACGAGGCCGACGAGTAGCCGGCGCCGAGGCCGAGGCCGGCGGTCGCCAGCGCTGCGACGGCTGCTGTGGCGAGGACCGCCCGCCTCCGGACGATGTTGCGCATCGTGGACTCCTTCCCCATGAGATGCCCCTCTCAGAAGCGCCGGCTGAGTGGCTGACCCCGCACGGCGTGCACACCCGATACGACGGCCGGTGCGGCCGGATCACTCTTGTCCCCTCCGGCTCACACGCCCGGAGGAGCAACCGCCCGCCTCCCCGTGACGACTGTAGGCTGTCAACAGCTGGCAGTACCCGCAGCGTACTATCGTCAGGCGTCACCGGCAAGGGGCATGCACGACGGCGGCGCGGCCGGAGCACCCCGGAGCGCGCACGGAGGCGCAGGTGGAGAAGGCGATCGAGAACCTCACGCTGTGGGAGCGCGTGTACGAGCACCTGCGCGCCGAGATTCGCGAGCAGCGACTCCCGCCGGGCACGGAGCTGTCCGAGGTCGCGCTCTCGCGCGAGCTCGGCGTCAGCCGTGGGCCGATCCGCGAAGCGATGGGGCGTCTCGCCTCCGAGGGGCTCGTCACGATCCGCCCCCGTCGCGGCGCCGTCGTCCGGGCGCTGACGGCACAGGAGCTGGTCGACGCCTACCAGGTGCGCGAGGTGCTCGAGGCAACCGCCGTGCGCCTCGCCGTCCCGCTTCTCACCCAAGAGGACCTCGATCGACTCGAGCAGCTCGTCGAGGAGATGGCGCTGCGCGCCAAGCGAGGCGAGCTGCAGCGCTTCTTCCAGGCCAACGTCGCCTTCCACGACCTGTTCTGCCATCTGAGCGGCAACGCCAAGCTCGAGCAGGTGCACCACATGCTGATGGGCGAGATCGGCGCGTTCCAGGACCGAACGTTGTCGCTTCGCGGCTCGCCCGACGAGTCCGTGCTCGAGCACCGCAGGATCCTGCAGGCGGCGCGCGCGGGGAGGTCGAGCGGGCTGCAGAGCTCGCCGCCGCCCACGTCCGCGTGCCCTCGGATCGGCTGCGGGCCCACGTCGAGGAGCACGAAGCCGGCTCGGACCGAGCCGGCGCGACGGCGGGCAACGGTCGTGCATCGCGCACGAGCGCTCTCGCGCCGACTGCCTCGAACGGCCGCGCCGGGCCGGCGCGGCCGACGCTAGCGGGCGGAGGCGGCGCGGCGGGGCGCTCGGGCGCGGCGGGGCGCTCGGCACGGAACGTCGCGGCGCTGCGCGCGACGGGAGCGGGACGCTGACGTGGCCGACATGGCCGCGTACAGGGTGACACGCGCCGGGGCGATCCTCGCCGTCGCCGACGTCGGGGCTGCGGTCGACTTCTACCACGGCATCCTCGGCCTCGAGGTGCTCGCACGCTACGACGATCCCCCCTACGCCACGCTGTCGGCAGCCGGGGCGCGCCTGTCGCTCGCCGAGCAGGGCCACCCGGCCGAGGACCGGCCCGGCGTCGAGCTCGCTGCGCCGGGCAACCTGGGCCGGGTGGAAGTCGTGCTCGTGCTCGAGGTGGACGACGCGCAGGCCGCCTACGACGAGCTCACGATGCGTGGCGTGACGACCCTGGCCGAGCCGTACCACCCGCCGTGGGGCGGCTGCCGCTTCTTCTGCCGCGATCCGGACGGCTACCTCGTCGAGCTCGAGGAGCCGGCGTGAAGGCCGTCACCGTCGGCGCCCCGGGTCGCGCCGCCGTGGTCGAGGTCGCCGAGCCGGCGCTGCGTGAACCGGGGGACGCGATCGTCAAGGTCACCGCGACGGCCATCTGCGGCGCCGACCTCTTGCCACTGTCGGGGATGACGCCCGGCTTCGACGAGGCGACGATCCTCGGCCACGAGTTCGCCGGCACCGTGGTCGAGGTCGGGTCCGGAGTCGAGGAGCTGACCGCCGGGCAGCGCGTCGTCTCGTCGAGCACCATCTCCGATGGTACGTGCCGGCACTGCCGGGCCGGGCGCGCCTCGCAGTGCGACACGCGCTCCCTCTTCGGCTACTCCGGCGTCTACCCGCGCCTCGACGGCGGCCAGGCGGAGTACGTGCGCGTCCCCGTTGCTGATCGTTGCCTGCTGCCGCTCCCCGACGAGCTGAGCGACGAGCGCGCCGTGTTCCTCGCCGACATCCTTCCGACCGGCTTCGCCGCCCTCGAGCGTGCCGGCGCTCGACCGGGCGACCACATCGCTGTCGTGGGGTGCGGTCCGGTCGGCCTGATGGCGACGCTCTGCGCCGCCCGACTGGCCGCCACGCTGACGGTCGTCGACACCGACCCGGAGCGGCGGCGGCTCGCCGAAAGCTTCGGCGCCAACGTGCGCGCCGTCGAACCGGCGGAGGCGGAGCGCGCGGTGAGCGAGGCGACCGCAGGCCTCGGCGCCGACGTCGTCGTCGAGGCCGCCGGGGCGCGGCCGGCGCTCGACCTGGCGCTGCGCCTCGCCCGCGGCCGCGGCACCGTCTCGGTCGTCGGGGCGCACTTCGAGCCGGACTACGCCCTGAACGCCGGGCTGATGTTCGAGCACGAGCTCAGTCTGCGTTTCCACATCGGCGATCCGGTGGCCGATCGGGGGCGCCTGCTCGAGCTGATGCTCGCCGGTCAGCTCGAGCCCGAACGCATCGTCTCGCACCGCCTGCCGTTGTCGGAGGCTCCCGAGGGCTATCGCCTGTTCGCCGGTCGCGAGGCGACGAAGGTGGTGCTCCTGCCGTGAGGGGCGCTCGCAGGCTGACGTCGCGGCCGCGCCTGCTGGCGGCCGTCGGCTTGGTCTGCGCGGTGGGCATCGCCTTCGGCGGCTGGGGGCTGGCCTCGGGCGGGTCGGGCGGCACGGGCAGCACTGCGGGTGGCTACCCGACGGTTCGCGGCCTCCACGGCCTGGTCGCCACCACCTCGGCCACGCTGACCGACGAGCTGCGCAGCCAGGAGCTGCACGTCACCGACGTCGCCTGCGTCGTCAACGGCCGGAGCTACGACGAGCGGCCGATCGTGCGTTGCAACGTCGACTTCGGCGACCCGCACATCGAGGCGTACTGCACGGTGATCGAGGGCGAGCGCCTGCTGACCAACCAGCAGGACCCGGCCATCCCCTGTGGCTACGACAACGCCGGGTTCCAGATCATCACCTATCCCGACTATCTCGCGCATTCGGGCCGGCACGAGCACTAGCCGAGCTCGGCCGAGGCGCGCCCGAACGATTTGCCCGACGTCGCTGCAGCCAGCCCGGAAGCGCCCGTACGTGCGATTCTGCCCGGTCCTTCGCATCGCCCCGACGGTCATCTCCGTCGGCTGATCTGCACTCACGTTGTCGCGCGGGCGTGCCCGGCCGCCGGTGCGCCGGTACCGTCGCTCGGTGTCGCCGGCCGTACCCGAGAAACGGTCGTTCGGGAGCGCGTTCTGTATCCGCAACTGTGCCCGCGTGGGATCCTCGGTCAGGCATCCCTCGTCATCATTCGCCACGCGCCGATGGCCGTCCAGAACACGAGCCAGCCCACGATCACCAATGACGCCGCCAAAGTGGACTCGGGAATCAGCCCGCCGACACCACCACCGCCGCCACCCGGGCCTCCGCCGCCAAAGGGCGTCGGCAGCCCACCCGGCTCAATATGGGCCATGGCGACCCCGACGATCCCCCGCTCGCCGTTGAGCAGATACTGGATGACGTGGCGGCTGAATATCGGCGTCAGGATCAGTTCGAGCACAATGAGGAGGATCACCGGTACCGTCCGCTGTCCCATCAACGAGGCCAGTCCGAGGCCGACGACGAACCCGATCGTCGCCTCGAGTGCGATCCACAGCCCGACTTCGACCATCAGCGAGGTCGGTGGGACCAAGAAGTTGGAGCGATAGTCCGAGTAGTCCTGGTTGGCAACCGCGACCGCGAACGCCCGAATCTGGGCTGGCGATTCACTGGCGGGGACGGTGATCGTGCCCTTCGGCGTCTTGATGACGGCACCGGGCGGGGGACCGCTGGTCTGACCGTTGCCGCACGGCACGCTCGGCGGCGGGCCGTTCAGCCCTTTGCCCCCGTTGAAGTTGAAGTTGCAGATGACCTCGTCGGCATGCGACGCCGCCCAGCTGTCCAGCGCAGGCCGCGACAGCCCTTGCGGCACGATCACCCCGTCGTAATTGAGCTGGGTTGGGGCCGCGAACACGCACACCGCGCAGACGAAGATGTAGCCGATCGCCACCATGGATATGACGATGGCTAGCCCAGCTGGGATCCGCGCCAAGTACAGGGCCAAGCGGGAGCGGCCCGTGATGACCACGTGTCGGAACATCCCCTCCGTGAGGTCGACGGACCCCGCCGTGCATCCCACGACGGCCGCCACGATGAACCCGAAGATGAACATGACGCCGGCCACCAGCTGGGTGAAGATGCTGTAGCCGCCGGCCGGCCCGTAGGACTTGGGGTCGACGGCGTGGGAGATGAGACGCACGACAAGGAAGACCGCCGGGATGCCGATATTCACGACGATCAGAGCGATCATCAGGCCGCGGCGTCTGCGCAGTTCCATGAACCGCGTGGTGATCATGCCCCAGGCAGGGATCCACGAGCCACGGTTATCGGGCCGCGGTGCCCTCCGAGCGGAGACGGGGGCCGGACCCGGTGGTGGCACGCCGATGTCGGAGACCGTCGTCACTTCGACGCCTCCCCTAGCCGGCTGGTGACCTGCAGGAACCATGTCTCGAGCGAGGCCTGGACGTGCTGCAGCCGGTACAGCGAGATCCCGCCTTCGACGAGCACCCGGGCGACCTCGGCGATCACATCGCGCTCGGTGCCTTCGGGCAGTGTGATCGCCAGCCCGTCGGCGCCGGCCTGGATGTGCGCACCGATCGCCGTCGCCTCGAGCAGGGCGCGGGCCCGGTCGGGATGCGAGCACTCAACCTGCAACTCGAAGGACGAGCCGGCCAGGAGCTGCGAGATCGGTCCCTGCCGGATGACCTTGCCGTGGTCGACGATGGCAACGGCGTCACAGGTGCGTTCGACCTCGTCGAGCAGGTGGGATGAGAGCACGACAGTGCGACCCTCGGCGACCAGGGACTTGATCATGTCGCGCATGTCGAGCATTCCTCCCGGGTCCAGGCCGTTCATGGGCTCGTCGAGGATGAGCAGGTCAGGGTCATCGAGCAGGCACGCCGCGACGCCCAGGCGCTGGCGCATGCCCATGGAGTACTTCGACACCTTCTCGTCGGCCCGGTGCAGGATGCCGACTCGCTCAAGAGAGGGCCCGATACGGTCCTTGGCCACCGGCCCGCGCGTCGCGGCGAGGATCTGGAGGTTCTGGCGGCCGGTCAGATGGCCGTGGAAGCGGGGCTCGTCGACGATGGCGCCGACCCTGGCCAGGGCCTGGTCGCGATGGCGAGGGACGGCAAAACCGAGGAGCGACATCGTCCCGGCGTCGGCACGGGTCAACCCCAGCAGCACCCGGATCAGCGTGGTCTTGCCGGCGCCGTTGGGACCGAGGTAGCCGAAGGCGCAGCCTCGGGGGACGAGGAGCTCGACGTCGTCGACTGCGACGTTCGTCCCGAAGCGCTTTGTCAACCCGTGGGTCTCCACGGCCCATGGGCTCTCGGAAGCGCTCTTTGGTGAGGAGGTGGGAAGCGTCGTCGTGGTCATCCGGGGTACCTGTCGACAGTCGTCAACGCAACGTCCTTGGCGAACCTGCTCGGCTGACCCGCAGCCCTACCGAGCGCGAGGTCTCCGGAAGGGCCGACCGGTTCCACGGCGAAAGACCCCGTCGACCTGCGACGCCGGGTCTTGGATCCCTCACACAACCCGAGAATGGGCAAAGTCGCCTCCGAGCGCTCTTTGTTCGTCCATCATCACACCGGTGGCATGGCCGGACAATCAGGGATCACCCTGAGAGTCACCGTCTCGTACGTAGCAGTCCAACGCCGCGGTCCAAGAAGGCCACGGCAGCCCGCACCTCCGGGCACACGAGGACCGGGAGGACGGTCGGCGGCACCGACCGGTTGAGCTTCGTGACGGCTCCTCCCGTGAGACGGCGACCACGCCCCTAGTGTTCCATCCCAGGCGCCTCCGACCGGCAGCGGCCAGCACCCCGAGTCGGCAATCGCGCAACCGGGGTGGCGCGCGCCGGCTCTGTACCGTCGCCGGCTTCTACCGTTACGCCGAGGAGGCAGGGCTGCTCGCGCACTCACCGGCGGTCCACGTCAGGCGGCCGCGCCTTGACTACGAGTCCCACGCCATCGGCCTCGACCGCAACGAGGTCGGCGCCTTCCTCGTCGCGGCCGGGCTCGGTCCCGCGGCTGAGGACGCGCTCGTCTCGCTGCTGGCGCTGAACGGCTGCGCGTCTCCGAGGCGATCGGCGCGGACATCGACGCGCTCGGCCTCGAGCGCGGATACCGGACGCTCACGATCGTTCACACGGGACGAACGACCGTCACAAGGAACGAAAGACCGTGTCCATCCCCTTGGCACCACGGACGGCGTCGCGACGTCGACCTGGCGATGAGCCCGTCCCCGTCGCCCGAGGGCAAGCGGCCTGGCGCTCCGAGCGGTCCGGATGGCGGCTCGAGCTCATCTGGCCGACTTGACCGTTCAGGAAGTTTTCGTGAACCGATCGGGCTCGTAGTGCAATAGAGAGGTGATGGATGACGACGGGCTGATTGCCCGGGTCGCCGCTGGTGACGACGGGGCGCTTCGGGAGTTGTTTTCCCGGCATGCGCCCTGGCTGGCAGCGCGCCTGCGGGTGGTGCTGCCGGCCGTGGATGTGGAGGACGTGTTGCAAGAGACCTTTCTTGGGGTGTGGCGGGGGGCGGCCGGCTACCGACCCGATGGGACGGCGGGCGGGTGGCTGTGGGGGATCGCTCGACGCCAGGCGGCCCTGTTCTTGCGCCGCCGAGGACCGGGAGAGCTGGTACTGCCCGCTGTTGTGGAAGCGGATATGGGCGGCGTCGGGGATCCGACCGAGGCGGTGCTGTCGCGACTGGACCTGGAGAACGCGGTGGCCGCGTTGGGCCCTCCGGGCGGCCCCGACCGGGAGACGTGGCAGCTGTTGTGTGTCGAGGACCGGTCGGTGGCAGAGGTGGCTGCGTTGATGGGCGTGCCGGAGGGGACGGTGAAGAGCCGGGCACATCGGGCTCGGCGAACGCTGCGGGCGGCGCTCGGTGACCGGCTGGCGGTGGAGGGAGATTCGTGATGAGCGACATGCACACGACGGGCCAGGAATGGGACGGGGCGCCGCCGGATGTCGATCTGGGAAGGGTGTGGAGAGCGGTGGCCACTGAGGTGTGGCGCCGCCAGCCGAGCTGGCTAGAGCGCCGTGCTGCGAGGTGGTTGGGCTCGCCGGGTTTGGCGCGGGCACTGCTGACGACGCCTTCGCTGTTGGTGGCGTGGCTGATCTCGACTGTGGTTGTGCTCGCGGCGGGGGCGGCGGCGACAGTCGGGACGGGCCTCCCGCTCGTGGCGCTCTTGGCTCCGGCGGTCGCGGGGGCAGGGATCGCCTACGCCTACGGGCCGGGGATGGACCCCGCCTGGGAGCTGTCGTGCAGCATGGCGGTCAACGACCGGATGGTGCTGCTGGTGCGGGCCGTGGCGGTCTTCGCCGTCAATGCCGCCTTGGGGCTAGCGGCCGCTGCCGCGTCAGGTCTGGCCGCGTCGGTCACCTTCGGCTGGCTTGTCCCCATGACAGCGGTGTCGGCGCTGGCCTTGGCCGCGGCGACAGTCGCACGCTCGGCGAACGTGGGCGTGGCGGCGGGAATGGCTGGCTGGGCAATCACAGTCTTGGCGGCCCAAGCAAGTTCGGGCCAGTGGAGCGCGGCGATCACCGACTGGGCCTTAGTGGCTCCCTACCTGATCTTCGCGGCCGGCTGTGCCGCTGTGGTGATTCTTGTTACCCGTGTTCCACGAGGAGCGTCATGAACGTCGAGATCGAGCAGCTGACGAGAAAGCTTCGGCCGTACCCAAGCGGTGGCCGGAGTCGACCTGCAAGTCGGTCCCGGGGTGTTCGGGCTCCTCGGCCCGAACGGGGCTGGCAAGACTTCGCTGCTGCGGATGATGGCCACCGTGCTGCAACCGTCCTCAGGAAGCTTGCAGCTGTTGGGCCGCGATCCAGCGAGCTACGGCCAGCGTCGGGAGATCCGCCGCCGACTGGGCTACCTGCCTCAGAACCTCGGCTATTACCCGGGGTTTACGGTCGTGGAGTTCGTCGAGTACTTCGCGCTCTTGAAGGAGATGCCCCCCGCTCGGATACCCGCTGCAGTGGCTGCCGCCGTAGAGCGGGTCGAGCTCGGGGAAAGGGCCAAGTCCAAGCTGCGCACCCTCTCGGGTGGGATGTTGCGCCGGGTAGGGATCGCCCAGGCCATCGTGAACGACCCTGAGCTGCTGCTGTTGGACGAGCCCACCGCAGGGCTCGACCCCGAACAGCGGGTGCAGTTCCGGGCGGTGCTGCGCGAGTTCGGCGAGACGGCCACCGTGATCGTGAGCACGCACCTCGTCGAAGACGTCGGGGCCGCCTGCACCGAGGTGGCGCTCATGGACCGGGGAGTCATTGCGTTTCGGGGCACGCCCGACGAGCTGCGAGCGCGCGGAGTTGGCCACAGCTTGGGCGACGCGCCACTGGAACGCGGCTATAGCGCCGTGCTTGCCGAGGGGCGCGCATGACCTCGCTCACGCTTCCGCTGCGCTCGGAGTCACAGCGGGTTCGCCCGACGCGTCGCGCGCGGTTGCTGCGCCTAGAGCTTCACCACAGCACCATGATCTGGCTGCTCCCGCTGCTCGGCGCCCTGTTCTACTTCGACCCCTTCCGTAAGGCCGCGGGCTATCCACCGTTCTGGTTCGTGCGCTCCTCGGTCATCCTCCATCACCTGGTCCCGGATTTCTCGCTCTTCGCGGCGGGCGTCGCCGCCTGGACCGGATCGCGCGAGGGACGGCGCCAAACGGTCGACCTCGTCACCATCGCCGCCCGGCCGCGCTGGGCCACCGCGCTCGCCTCGTTTGCCGCGACCACCATCTGGACCCTGGCGGCGTTCCTCGGCTGCGTCGCGGTGCTCTACGGATTCACGGCGACCCAAGCCAGCTGGGGTGGGCCGCCTTGGTGGCCGGTGGCTGCTGGAGCGGCGGTGCTGTGCGCCTTCTGCGCGCTGGGGTTTGCCGCCGGCGTGTTGCTGCCCGGTCGGTTCACTGCCCCGCTGGCTGCGCTTGTGACATTCCTGGTGCTCATCGTTGCGTTCCGGGTCGTCATCAACGAGTCGCACCCCACCTTCGCGCTCCTCTCGCCGATGAACTCGGTGCCGCACGGGGACGCCGGGGTGTTCTTCCACTACTTTCCCGACCTCTACATCGTCCAGATCATGTTCTTCGCCGGGATCGCCGTCGCGGTCCTCGGCGGACTCGGACTTGCAACGGCGTCGGGCAGCCGGATCGTGTGGCGCACCGCAGCCGTCGTTACCGCGCTCGGTGCTGGCGGCAGCCTGTACCGGCGTCGGCCTCGCCGGGACCGCCCGCGTGGAGGCCAACGGCGTGGTCATCCCTGCCGTCCACGACGCCGCCAGCGACCGGCCCATCGCCTACACGCCCGTCTGCCAGCAAGGAGCGATCCCCGTCTGCGTCCATCCCGCCTTCCGGGCCTACCTGCCCGACCTCGTCGCCGCCTTGAACCCGCTGGTGCACCAGTTCGCGGGACTCCCCGGGGCACCGGTGCGTGTCGAGCAGAGCTCTTCCTCGACCGTCGCCGGCGCTGTCGGTGGCGCTGAGCTCGACCGAGATCGGCACCTTGGTCGGTGCCAGTGCGAGCCTCACCGGTAACCCTCCGGTGCTACACCTGGCCCTCACCGAGCTGCCGAGCCAGCCGCAACCACCCAGCTCACAGTCCCTCGCGGGTGGAGCAGGCCGCCTTCGTGGACGCCTTCATCGGCCCGGCCGGAGGCGCCCTCGGCGACCCGGCTCAGGCAGCGATCGAAGCCGCCTTGCTCCACAACGCCGGTTCGCTTCCGTCACCAGCGGCCAAAGCCGCAAATCGGTTTGCGGCCCTCGCTCCGAACGTGCAGCGTGCCTGGCTTGCTTACGCACCTGCCGGCCCTTCGATCGGGCCACATCGCTCTGGCACAGATCCCGTGACCCCCGGCCATGTACGAACACGCGCAGGAGCAGAGTCCAGAATCCTGCCCCCCTCGCCAAGCTGGGGCAGTGCCGCAGCCGGCTCACGACTGGTACGCCTTTACGTCGCCAGCCGGCGCGTCCCCGTCGCTCTGGGAGCGCTCGTTGCCTGCAGCTTGGTCTTCCGCGCCGCGCTCGAGTGGCACTGGATACCCAGTGGCGGACCGCTCACCCAGCAGCTGCCGGTGCTGCTGGAGGCTGGAACGGCATCGGTCATCGCGGTAACCACGTACGGTCCGTTCGGCGAGCCTGAACGTGCCACCGGTCGCTGGCTTCCGTACTTGCGGTTCGGCACGGCTGGATCTCTCACCGGAATTGCAGTCGGCTTGCTCAGCGCCGGAGCCGCAGCAGCACACCTGCCAGGCGGCAGTCTCGACGTGGTGCGCAACGTCGCGGGCATCACAGGCATCGGCCTCATCTCAGCCGCCATGGTCGGCGCAGGGCTCTCCTGGATCGGTCCGATGGCATACCTAGTCCTGAGCGAGGACGCGATATTGAACGCCTGGCGAACCCCGTGGGTCTGGCCGAGCAGACCATCACAGGACGCCGGCGCCGCCCTCTGCGCCGCCCTGGTGTTCGTCGCCGGCGTCGCCATTGTCACCGCACGCGGCGCCCGCCAGCGCGCCGCCGAGTAGCCAACTGATCGACCTGTGTAGCCACCCCAGGATGTGGACGAGTCGGAACGCCTCCAAGACGTGCTCGGATCCCAGGCGAGTTCCCCCAAATCACTCGGTCGCGAGCGCTGACTACCGCCTCCGCTGGCTCGGCTTTCAGCTGCGCAGCTCGCGATCTCGGCCCGGGCGCTGTCTGCCCCACACACTGCGACGAGCCGGCTCACGGGTGCGATGGACCACTCACGGTGTGGCCCCCCGGCCCGCCACCGCTTGAGGTCGTCATTACCGGGACGGCGTCCTGGGCGGATCTGGCCCAGCTTGCCTCGAACTCATCCTCGGCCCCGGCGAGCCGCCGGCGGTAGGCAGCGGCGACACCGCCTAGACCGAGCACGCCGATAACCCGCAGATCGTCGTCGAGCACCGGAGTCCAGCCGCCAGGTGTGGTCTCGAGCGCCTCCAGCGCCTCGGCGAGGGGCAGCTCAGGCCTCACCGTCGCCGCGCTGTCGTCAACAACGGAGCCGATCCTCTCCTCGTCCGTAAGACGGACGAGGTCGCTCTTCTCGACCACACCGGCGAGTCGGCCCTGGTCGTCAAGCACGGGGGCGCCACGAACCCCGGCCGCCGACATGAGCGCCCGCGCCTCACCGACGTGCTGGCTTGCGTCGAGTAGGCACGGCGCAGCGGTCATCGCGTCGGCGACGCGCAGGCGGGTGAGCAAGGGCATGGAGACGACGGTCCGCCCGGCGCCTGAGTCGGCGCGGCTGCGCAGCTGGCTGCGGTAGATCGTGTCGTCGCTGCGGCTGACGATGAGCGGTTGCCACGCCGACTGCGACCATCGCCGGGGCGAGGATGTCGATGTTGCCGGTCATCTCGGCCACCATCAGCATCACCGCCAGCGGGGCGCGGGAGATCAGCCGAAGCAGCACATCATGCCGACGATCACGAACGGCGCCGGGTCGTGACCGACGCCGGGAGCGACAGCTTGGAGCAGGCGCCAGAAGGCGGCGCCGACGAATGCACCGATCACCATCCCCGGCCCGAAGATCCCACCCGAGCCACCCGAGCCGATCGAGAGCCCGGTGGCGAGGATCCGAGCAAAGGGCAAGAGGAGCACGATCCACAGCGGCAGGCGCAAGAGGCGCCGGTCCGAGGCTCTGCTGGATCCAGCCGTAGCCGGTGCCGAGGACCTCCGGGATCACAAGCGCCAGAAGCCCGACCCCGAGCCCGCCGATCGCCGGGCGCAGGAAGCGCCTCACCGGGAGGCGCTCGAAGAAGGCGGCGATGCCGTAGAAGCCCTTGGCGTAGGCAGACCGACGAGGCCACCGAGCGCGCCGATCGAGCGCGAACCAGGCGAGCTGGATCGGGTCGGCAAAGCGGTAGTCGCTCAATCCGAACAGCGGTGTCGAAGCCTTCCACGCCGGCGAAGATCACGTAGCTCACCGCCGAGGCGACAAAGCTCGGCACGAGCGCGGCTGTCTCGAAGTCATCCCGATAGAGGATCTCCGCGGCGAGGACGGCGCCGCCGATGGGGGCGCCGAAGATCGCCCCGATGCCCGAGCCGATCCCCGAGGAGACCGCGATGCGGGCATCGGCGGGTGAGAGGTCGAGGCTGCGAGCGAGCAGGGATCCGAACCCGGCGCTGATCTGGCCGGTGGGGCCCTCGCGGCCGCCTGAGCCGCCCGAGCCGATGGTGATCGCCGAGGCGACGATCTTCACGACCACGGCGCGCAGGCGAATGCCGCGGGGATGGTGGTGGACCGCGGCGATGGCGGCGTCGGTGCCGTGACCCTCGGCCTCGGGAGCGAACCGGGCGACCAGCCATCCGGCGAGAAGCGCCCCACCGCTCACCACGAGGGGGATCGCCCAGGGCCGTGCGAACCCGCCGGGGCTGGCGACAGCACCGCCCTCGCCCGCCGGGGTCGGCGGTCGATAGCCGCCGAGGTCGGCGAGGAGATAGTGGGTCGCCGCGCTGAGGGCGGAGTAGAAGACCACCGCACCAAGACCGGCGACACATCCGATCAGGGTTCCGAGCAGCATCCAGCGGCGGAGGAAGGGCAGGCCGTTGACATAACGGGCGACCGGCGCGGCGAGCGCCCGCAGGGTGGTCCGCAGCCGACGCTGACTCAGCACCGCCGAGCTCCAAGCGCGCCACGCCCTCGCCGACGCCACGAGTCGGTTCGATCCCAGCCGGCCAGGCTCACAGGTCCCATCCGGCGGTCCAGTCGCGCTCGGGCAGCTCGCCGGCGGCAGCAGCCAGGCGGTTCAGCGACTCGGCGATCGCCCGCTGCTCCTCGGCGGAGAGTGCGGCGAGGACGCTGGCGATCTCGGCGCGCCGGCGGCGGGTCACCGCCTCGACCAGCCGCCGCCCCGACGCGCTGAGCTGTAGACGTACCAGCCGGCGGTCTTCCTCGTCGACCTGGCGGGTGATCAGGCCCTTGCGCACCAGCCGGTCGCACATCCGGGTGGCGGTGGAGGGAGAGACCGACAGCGACTCGGCGAGCGGCGCCAGCCCCTGCGGCCCCCGCGAGGCAAGCACGACGAGTGATCGGTACTGGGCGAGGGTGACTTCGTCGGCGAGGCTGGCGAGCGAGCGGGCAGCGACGGCGACGAGCGCCCGGCTCGCCGTGAGCACCGCCTCGACCGCGTCGCGTTCGGATTCTTGCAGTACTGAGGGGCTGGGCACGCAATGATTGTACAGAGCAACGATCGTCGCGCCGGCCGGTCGCTCGATGCACCAGCCGAAGGCGATGTGTTGCGGCTCATCCTGCCAGGGGTGGGCGGCTCGAAGGACCTCTGCGGTCTCGCTGCCGAGCCCGAGCGGGGCATGCCGCTCGAGCTCGCCTCGCCTGAGCACCCTGGCGCGCCAAGGACGAGATCGGCGGTGATCGCCCAGTCGTGCCGGCCGGAGATCGGCTGCTTGTTCTCGAGATCGTCCTTGAGCCCCCGCCGGGCCCCTCATCGATCCACGTCGCTGGCACGCCCCGGTGGTGCAGCCGGCGCAGCCGCCCGGCCTCTCCGGCTTGACGACAGGGCGGTTGCTGCAATCGTCCGGGCCATTGCGGCGTCTCCACTGTCGTGGACCGACAGAGGAGGGCGGCGATGGCACCGAGCAGGCTCGTCACGAAGGCGGCACGCGCCGTGGCGCTCCCGCTCACGGCTGCGGGGCTGCTCGCCGCCGTCCCGGCCGGGGCGTCCAGCGCCTCGTCCTCGGTCGCTGCGTCGTCCTCGGTGGGCACCGACGTCAAGGCCTACGCCGGCATGCTCGACGGCTCGCAGGTCTCGCTCAGCCCGGTCGACGTGGAGCCCACCTCCGACGGCGGGGCGATCGCGCTTTCCCTCGCCGAGACCACCCGAGGCCTCGGGGTGATCTGGCTCGTCAAGCTCAACTCCGCAGGGACAGCGCAGTGGCAGGAACAGGTCGGCTGCGCGGCGTTGAACGGGGCTCCGGGCGACTACGCCGACGCGGTCTCGGTGCAGCAGACGGTCGACGGCGGCTACGTCGTCGCCGGAGGGACGGTCGACTGCGGCTCGAGCAGCACCTGCCCGCCGCTCAGTGGCCAGCAGTGCGCCCTCGTCGAGAAGTTCACCTCGACCGGTGCGCTTACCTGGGCGCGCGCCTACGGCGCCGGCCCGGAGCAGTACACGTTGAACTGGATACGCCAGAACCCAGGCGGCGGATACATCGCCGTCGGCAGCTACCTGGACGCCGCGGGCAACACCGCCGGGCTCGTCCTCGGGCTGGACAGCTCCGGTGACGTGCTCTTCCAGCGCGACCTCGCCCCGCCGGCCACCTCGAGCGACCAGGTGGAGCTCGACGTCGTCGAGCCGACCGCCGACGGTGGCTACGTGGCGACGGGAGTCGACGACATCGAGACCACGGGCCTGCCGAAGCCGGAGCTGCTCGTCGTCAAGCTCGACTCGAGCGGCGACGTCAGTTGGCAGCGACAATACGCCGACCTGGCCGGCGTGACCGCTGTCGGATCCGTGCAGCCGGGCTCGATCATCCAGACCTCCGACGGCGGCTACGCCGTTGCCGGGGGATGGAGCGATCCCGAGTATGACTCGAATGCGGGCGCATCCGGGGCGCTGCTCCTCAAGCTCGACTCGAGCGGCGACATCACTTGGCGGCAGGCCTACAGCGAGCCCGCCTACGGCAACGTCGGCGGTTTCGCCAATTCGGTCTTTCAGACCTCAGGCGGCGGCTACGTCCTCGGCGGCGACAGCCGGCTCGACGGAGGATCGATCGTCCCCTGGTTCGCCGAGACCGGCTCTGCGGGCAACCTCGTCTGGCAGCGCACCTACTACCAGCTCTCCGAAGCCGGCAGGCCCCTCGGCGAGGACTTCGATCAGACGGTCCCCGCCCCAGGAGGCGGGCAGCTGGCGGGCGGCGCGACTGAGGACTACGCCAACGGAGACCTCGATCTCTACCTCGTGAGGACCAACGGCTCGGGGTTGGCCGGCAGCTGCCGCGACGACCGCAGCCCCACAGCTCTATCGGCCCTCGACCCGGGACTCACCGGTGCACCGAGCGCACTTGTCGTTGCTCACGAGCCGGCACCGCCGACGGTGGACGCACCGGTCGGCACGGTGGCGACGTCGGTCAGCACCGAGACGGACTGCTGAGCGCGACACCGAGGGCGACAGTCCCGGTCGGGAGCCGCCCAGCAGCTCGCAGGCCAGCTTGCGTCGTGTGGTCAGGAGCACGCCGGCGCTGGACGCGGCGTGAGGGCAAGACGATCAGATCGCCCTGTTCGGTCTCACCCCCTCGGGCCTCCAGCAGGATGGAAGCGTGAAGCAGATCCGGCTATCGCCAGCCTTCGGACGACCAGACAGGTGGCAGGCGCGCCGAGGAGCAACCTTGCTGTTAGCGAACAGTGTTGTTCACACCGGTGCATGCCGGGCACCGAGGAGGGACAGTGCCCGGCACCCCTGACGACCTCTCCGCTGTTCCCCGCACGAGCCGGTGGTTGGGCGCGACGTTCTTCTCCGCTCGGGCTCTTGTCGCAGGCAGTGGTGGCAAGATGAGACGCGATGGCGAACGAGCGGGCCACCCACCGCATAGCCTGCCTCGACGGAGTGCGCGGCGTCGCCTGCCTCGCCGTGGTCGTCTACCACTGCGTGATGACGGGACCCGGCTCACCGGTCGACGCCGGCGTGGCGAACGCTGCGCCCTGGAGCCTGCCCTGGCTGATCGGCAGGTCGCCGTTGCACCTGCTCTGGGATGGAACCTTTGCGGTCTACGTCTTCTTCGTCCTGTCGGGCTACGTGCTCACGCTGCAGATGGGCAAAGCCGACGCCTGGGCGTGGACGCGCTACTACCCGCGCCGTCTGCTGCGGCTGTACCTGCCCGTCGTCGGCTCCATCCTGTTCGCGGGAGCCTGCGCTGCGCTGGTGCCGCGTGTCAGCGAACCGTCGGAGTCCGGTTGGATGACCGAGCACGTCGGCACCTCGCTCTCCAACGGCCTCGTCGGCGTCCTGCTCGTGCACAATGTCCGGTTGAACAGTGTGCTGTGGTCGCTGCACTGGGAGGTGATCTTTTCGCTGCTTCTGCCACTTGCTGTTCTGGTCGCCCGGCGCTCCGGGCCGCGCCTCGCCCTCTTCCTCGGAGTCGCGTCGCTCGCTGGCGTCGCGCTCGGCGTGCGCGACCAGAACGGAAGGCTCGAGTACCTGCCGATGTTCCTCCTCGGGGCGCTGCTGGCTGGACAGCCCGAGCTCCTGCAACGGCTGGCGAGCCGCTGGCGGCGCCGAGACACGATCGCGCTCACGCTGCTCGTGGCGCTCAGCCAGGTAGCCCGCTGGACCCTGGCGCCGGTCATCTCGGGCACGAGCGCCGGGTTCGCCCTCACCACGGCGCTCCAGGCGGCCGTCACCGTGCCGCTGCTCCTGCTCGTGCTCTGCTCTCCGATGATGCGCCGAGCCGCCGAGGAGCGGCGAGTGCAGTGGCTCGGCAAGCGCTCGTTCTCGATCTACCTCGTCCACGAGCCGATCGTGGTGAGTGCCGCCCTCCTGCTCGGCCCGCACCCGCTCGAGGTGTTCGCCGTCAGCATGCCCTTGGCGCTCGGGTTCGCTGCGCTGTTCTGGCGCTTCCTCGAGCAACCCTCGACGGCGTTCTCGGCTCGAGCAGGCGACTGGGTCGGCCACGCCCTCGCCAGGTTGCTCGGGCGAGCCCAGCCGGCCGCAGAATCGACCGAGCCAGCTGCGCTGAGGTGAGGTCGGGCGGTCGCTGAGCCGGACGACGTCGGCTCGGGCGCGGGTCACGATCGCCATCGCCTGACTCCCAACGCCTCCGTCGTCGACTCCGGTTCTCGGTCGGATCGGCTGTGGATTCCACGTCCTACCGGCGAGCGGCGCGGCGGGGCGCCGGACTGTCGTGGCACCGGGCGGCCGGACCGTCCCCTCAACAGAGCCCAGGGCCGCAGATGGCAGCGAGCAAGTCGAGCAGCACGACCCACAGGCTCCGTATCCGCATTCGGGGCGACGATTCTTCGTCCAAATGAGACTTGAGCCTCGTCCGGCCTCGCGGGAACGTGCCCTACGAGTTCGGTGCTTGCACGATGCTGGACCAGGCTCAGCCCACGGGGGCGGAGCAGCAAGTTGCACAGTTACGCTGATGGCATGACTGAGGCGATCACTGGGGTGATGGAAGAGACTGAACCGTTCTTCCATCTGGTGAGAGGAGACGATCCGGGAGCGCCGGAAGATCCCGAGAGTCATGGCAACCTGGAGATCTGCTACTCAGACTCCTTCTCCGTGGATCATGAAGACATCATCGATGCGACTGTGCGGGATGAATGGGCGGCTTCAGTCGCGAGCGGCACGGGAGCTGCCGGGGGCACTCGCGGCGCTTGACCCCTCCCACGCCGTGCATGCGGCAGCAAGCGACGCTCCGAGATCGGGGCGCTCTCCCATCGCCCTCATCCCGTCGGCAAGCGCGCTGAGCGCGACGAGCACCTCGCCGAGTGCGGCCCGTCGGCCGGTGTGGTCGATGCGCAGCGCGTCCGCGGCGAGCGATCCCGGCGCGGCGACGAGCGCGGGGACCGAGCCGGGCGGGTCGGGGACGACACCGGCGAGCAGCGCCGCGCTGCCGCCCTGCGGGGCTTGCACGAGCGTGGCCACGCTGGCGGCCTCGCCCGTTTCGGCGACCCAGGGTGAGAGCCCCAGTGGCGCCAGCCCGGCCCGAGCCGCTGCAGCGGCAGCACGGTGGCGGGTGACCACCGAGGCGAGCCCGCCCTCGCGCGCCACGCGGGCGATCGCTTCCCCCAGCGCGCGGGTCTCGAGGTGGTTGGGGATCAGCGGCAGCGCGACGCGCCCGGCGCCGAGCCAGCGCTCGCGCCAGTCGAGCAGCGAGAGCGAGGAGCTGCGCAGCGGCGCGTCGGCGTCCGCCAGCGCCTGCCAGGCGCGGGGGCCGACGACGACGCCCGTCGCGCCCGACGGGCCGGCGAGCGCCTTGTGGGCGCCGAGGACGACGAGGTCGAGCCCGCAGCGGTCCACCTCGAGCGGCTCGGCACCGACGGAGGCGACGGCGTCGACCACGACGAGCGCTTCGGCGCGACGCGCCAGCGCGGCGATCGCCGGAAGGTCGTTGACGACGCCGGTCGCCGCCTCGGCGTGGACGAGGCTCACGACGTCGACGCGTCCCATCTCGCCGAGCGCGGCCTCGACCTGCTCGGGGCGCACCGCTCGGTCGAAGGGCACGGCGAGGTCGCGCACCTCGGCGCCGCCGGCGGCCAGCCATTCACCGAACAGCCCGCCGTAGGGGCCGGTGACGAGGTTGAGGCACCGCCGGTGCGGCCGCCCGAGCCCGCGGGCGGTCGCTTCGAGGGCGAGGATCGCCTCGCCCTGCACGACGACGAGGTCGGCGGTCGTCCCGAGCAGCTGACGGTAGGCGTCCTCGATGGTCGCGTACTCGGCAGCCGTCACAGGAGGCTGGTCGAGCAGCACGGGCCGCGGCCGCGCCGCGCCGAGCGACACCTGCGGCAGATCCTCGTCGGTCATCGGTGCTCCTCCCGGAAGTGGCACGCGGCCACGTGACTCACGCCCGGCTCCACCGGCAGCAGCGCCGGACGCTCGACGGCGCAACGCGCCTCGGCGCGAGGGCAGCGCGGGTGGAACTCGCAGCCGGCCGGTCGCGCCGTCGGGCTGGGCGGCTCGCCGGCGAGGCGGGTCGCCACGCGTGCGGCTCCCGGTCGGACGCGGGGCGCGGCGGCGAGCAGGGCAGCTGGTGTAGGGGTGACGGGGATCGTGGAAGACCTCGTCGCGCGTGCCCTGCTCGACGACGCGCCCGAGGTACATCACTGCGACACGGTCGCAGACGTGGCGCACGGCCGCCAGATTGTGCGAGATCATCACGACCCCGATCCCGAGGCGGTCGCGCAGGTCGGCGAAGAGCCCGAGGATCGTCGCCTGCACGGAGACGTCGAGGGCCGAGATCGGCTCGTCGGCGACGAGCACCGCCGGCTCGACGGCAAGGGCGCGGGCGATGGCGATGCGCTGGCGTTGGCCGCCGGAGAAGGCCGAGGGGTAGCTCGCCAGCGAGTCGGCGGGCAGCCCGACGAGGCCCATCAGCTCCCGGCTGCGCACGTCGGCGGCGGCGCCACGAGCCAGCCGGTGCGCGGCGAGCAGCTGCCGCAGCACCGTCCCGATGCGCAGGCGTGGGTTGAGGGAGTTGTAGGGGTCCTGGAAGACGAGCTGCACGGCGCGCCGCTGCTCGGCGCTGCGGCGCGCCCCGAGGGGAACGCCCGACAAGAGGATGGTCCCGGTGTCGGGTGCCTGCAGGCCGACAAGGCAGCGGGCGACGGTCGTCTTGCCCGAGCCCGACTCGCCGACAACGCCGAGCATCTCGCCGGCAGCGGCCCAGAGGGTGACGTCGTCGACGGCGAGCAGTCGGCCGCGCCCACCGACGTGGTACTCGACGCGCAGGTGCTCGGCCACGAGCAGGGGACGGCCGGAGAGGCCGGCCTCCCCCGCGGCCTCCGGCGGCGGTTCGGTGAGCAGCCCGCTCATCTCCGCTCCCCGCCCGGGCCGACCCAGCCGTCCGAAGGTGGGATCCGAGGCAGCGGAGGCACCGGACCTGCGAGCGCGGCCCCACCTCGCGCCGGCACGTCGGCGGGCACGCCGGCCGGATCGCCGCTCGCCGGACCGGTCACAGCGGCCGGCACCGAGGGCGCGCCGGCGAGCAGGCGCTCGGGGTGGATGCAGGCGGTCCGGCGCGCCGCCCACGCCGGCGGCCCGACCGGCCCGATCAGCTCGGCAGGCGGGCGCAGCACGACGGGCGCCTCGGCGCAGTCGGCGCTGGCGAAGGCACAGCGCGGGTGGAACGGGCAGCCGGTCGGGAGGTCGGCGGGGTCGGGGATGCTGCCGGGGATCGGCAGGGGGGCGCCGACTGGGTCGTCGAGGTCGACGACCGCCTCGAGCAGGCCGAGGGTGTAGGGATGGGCCGGGGCGTCGAGCAGCTCGGCGGTCGCGCCGGTCTCGAGCACGTGCCCGGCGTACATCACGCCGACCCGCTCGCAGACCTGTCGCACGACGGCGAGGTCGTGGCTGACGAAGACGACGCGCCAGCCCGAGACGCCGGCGCAGGTCGTCGAGCAGCTCGAGCACCTGCGCCTGCACGGTCACGTCGAGCGCGGTCGTCGGCTCGTCGCAGAGCAGGACGCGCGGGCTCGGAGGCGAGCGCCATCGCGATCAGCACCCGCTGGCGCATGCCACCGGACAGCTGGTGCGGGATAGGCGCGCGGCACGGCGCTCGGGCTCGCGGAGGCCGACGAGTCGCAGCAGCTCGATGGCGCGGACGCGACTCTCCCGGCGCGAGCTGGCCGAGCACGCCGCTGCGGCACCTCGGCGACCTGGTGCGCCGACGGTCTGGACCGGGTCGAGCGCGCTGAGCGGGTCCTGGAAGATCATCGCCACCCGGCGGCGCCGGGAGCGCTGCGCGCGCCGCGCCCGGCGAAGGGGCAGCTCGACCCCGCCGAGCGTCGACGGTCCCCGAGTCGACGCGGACCCCGGGCGGCAGCAGCGCCATCAGCGCCCGCAGCGTCAGGCTCTTGCCCGAGCCGGACTCGCCGACGATGCCGAGCGAGCCGCCGACGGCACCTCGAAGCCGACGCCGTCGACCACCGGGAGGCGCCGGCCGTGACGCTCGACGCTCACCGACAGGTCCGAGACGACGAGCGCGCCCTGCGCCCGGGTCGCCGCGCGGACGGGCGCCCGTCGACGGTCGGCGTCGACGGCTCGCGACGGCGAGCGCCGGGCTGGGCAGCGTCATTGCGGTCGCAGGATGTCGGCCAGGCCGTCGCCGAGCAGCGAGAGGCCGAGCCCGGTGATCACGACCGCGATCCCGGGCAGCGTCGCCAGCGTCCAGTGCGTCTGATGAACTGCTGGCCGTCGGCGATCATCGTCCCCCAGTCGGGAGTCGGCGGCTGGATGCCGAGCCCGAGGTAGCCGAGCGTGACGATCGCGACGATCACGAGCACGATGTCGCTCATCACGTAGACGATCGCCTGGCGACGGTGTTCGGCAGCACGTGGCGCCAGAGGATCGTCCGGTCGGGCAGGCCGCCGACCTTGGCCGCGGCGACGTAGTCCGACTCGCGCACGATCAGCGTCGCCGCTGCGGACCGTGCGGGCGTAGACGACCCAGTCGGCGACGGCGAAGGCGATGTAGATGCCGCGTCGTGCCGGTGCCGACGATGAAGACCAGGCCGATCACGAGCACGTAGAAGGGGAAGGCGATCAGCACGTCGACGATCCGCATCACGACGCTGTCGACCCAGCCGCCGTAGTAGCCGGCGAGCGTGCCCATCAGCGTGCCGAAGCAGAACGGGAAGATCACCGCCAGCACGCCGACGCGCAGGTCGGTGCGGCCCGCCCAGAGCAGCCGCGAGAGCTCGTCGCGGCCGAGCTCGTCGGTGCCGAGCAGGTGGTGCCGAGCTGAGGCCCGCTGCAGGATGTGGAAGAGGTCCTGCTGGTCGGGCGAGTAGGGGCTGATCCCGGGGGCGAGCACGGCCGAGAGCACGACCAGCGTGGTGAGACGGACCCGGCGATGAAGCTCGGGCTGCGCCGGGCGCGCGCCAGAAGCCGAGCGGCGCGCCGGCGCGAGCGGCTGACAGGTCGTCCCCGCCGGCTGCCGGCGTCGAGTCCCTCTGCCGGCCCGGAGGGCGGACGACCGTGCTCACCGCAGCCGGATCCGCGGGTCGAGCCGGGCCGCCGACGAGGTCGGTCGACGAGGTTGACGAGCACGACGCTCGATCGCCGAGCACGAGCGTGATCGCCTGCACCATCGGGAAGTCGCGGTTCGGGATCGAGCTCAGCAGCAGCGAGCCGAGGCCGTTGAGGGCGAAGACCTGCTCGACGATCACCGTGCTGCCGATCAGGTAGGCGATGTTCAGCGCCGAGCAGGGTGACGCGTCGGGACGAGCGGCGTTGCGTGCCGACGTGCAAGAACAGCACGCGCAGCCCGCCCAGGCCCTTGGCCCGCGCCGCGGCGACGAAGTCGGCGTCGAGCACCTCGACGCATGCCGACGCGCAGGCTGCGCACGAGCAGCGGCACGATGCGCGAACGCGGCCGTCGAGCGCGGGCAGGATGAGCGACTCGAGCGTCGCCGCCGAAGCCCGCTGCCCAGCGCCGCCGACCGGGAGCAGGTGCAGGTGGAGCGCGAAGATCTCGATCAGCACGATGCCGAACCAGAACGCCGGCATCCCGAGCCCGACGGACGGAGACGCCGCGCACGGCGTGGTCGGCGAGGCGGTCCCGGCGCGCGGCCGCGAGCGCGGCGAGCGGGACGCGTGATCAGCGACCGCGAACAGCGTCGCCATGCCGACGAGCGCCGCGGTGATCGCCGATGCGCGCGCCGATCAGCGAGATCGCCGAGACCTTGTAGATGTACGAGCTGGCCGAGGTTGCCGTGCACGAGCTGGCCGAGGAAGCGCCACGAACTGGCTCCGGCAGCGAGTGGTTCAGCCCCCACTGTGGCGTCAGCGCCGCGATGGCAGCCGGCGTCGCGTGCTCGCCCGAGGACCTCGCGCGCCGGATCGCCCGGCTCGACGTGCAGCAGCAGGAACGTCGCCACGGCGACGCCGATGACGACGAGCACCGCCGACGCCAGGCGCCGGACGGTGTAACGCAGCATCGCGGTCAGGTCAGCCAGACGTTCTCCAGGCGGTAGGCGCCGCCCGGGTTGACCGCGAAGCCGTTGACCTTGTCTCGATCGGCGTAGATGTACGGCGGGTAGTCGAGCGGGCACGAACGGCGCGTCCTCGGCGACCATCGCCTGGATCTGGGCGTAGAGCGCGGCGCGCTTGGCGCTGTCGAACTCGGCCTCGGCCTGGCTGCACGAGCGCTGATCACCGCCGGGTTGTTGTAGCTCGACCAGTACGACTAGGAGCCGCCGTCCTTGTAGTCGAGCTCGAAGGACGCCATCTCGTCGGGGTCGCTGATGTCGTTGATCGCGTAGTCGATGAACATGTCGTAGTCGAACGTCTGGAACTGCGTACTCGAACGCCGCGTTGTCGAGCGGCGTGATCGTCACGTCGATGTTCGAGCGGCGCCAGCGACTGCTGGATGATCGCGGCGAACGTCGACCCACTTCTGCACGCCGCCGTCGATCAGCAGCTTGGTGGAGAAGCCGTTCGGGAACTTCGGACTTGGCGAGCTCGGCCTTGGCCGCGGCGAGGCTGTAGGCGAGCACCGGGCGTGGCGGCCGAGTAGTACTGCAGGCTCGGCGGGAAGAACGAGCCGCCCGGCTTGGCGGTGCCGAAGCTCGTCGCGGCGACGAGCGCCGGGCGGTCGATCGCGTAGGTGATCGCCCGGCGGACGTGGCGGTCGGCGAACTGCGGCAGCTTCTCGTTGATGACGAGCAGGTCGACCTGCCAGGCCGGGAACAGCTCGACGCTGCACGTTCGAGCTGCGCCTTCGAGCGACGCGACGCTCGCCGGCGGGACCGAGTCGATGATGTGCGACCTGCGCCGCTCTGGAGCTGCAGCACGCGCTGGTTGTCGTCGTCGACGTAGATGAACTCGACGGCGTCGAGGTAGCGGCTTGCCCGCCTGCCAGTAGTGCGGGTTGGCGCTTCAGGGTGAGGACTGCTGCGTCGGGGGTGAAGGAGTCGAGCACGTGAACGGGCCGGTGCCGATCGGGGCTTGGCGAAGAACGTCCGTCTCGCTCTTCCCGCCGAAGTTCGCCGGCATGATCGCCGTTGGCGAACACCGAGATGTCCGAGAGGAACGGCGCCCACGGCGCGCGAGAGCTGAACACGACCTGGTTCGTGCCGCTTGGCCTTGATCGTCGTTGATCGCGAAGTCGAGGAAGCTGAGCGGGCCGTTCGTGTTCGCGGCCGCGCGGTTGATCGAGAACACGACGTCCGTCGGCGATGAGCGGCGTGCCGTCGGAGAACTTGACGCCCGGGCCGCAGGTTGAAGGTCCACGTCATGCCGTCGGCGCTCAGTCGTGTGGCTCTCGGCGAGCCACGGGCACGAGGCTGCCGGCCGGGCTCGTGATGTACAGCGGCTCGATGATCTTGTCGAGCGTGTAGACGTCGCCGGCGATGATCGAGTTCGCCGGGTCGAGCGTGCGTCGGGGCGACGCTGCGGGCGAACTTGAGCGTGCCGCCGCGCGCCGCCGAGCGGCGGCTCGTGGCCGCCGGGCGCACCGACGACGCCACGCCGCGCAACGCCGACGCGCCGCGCCGGGTCGACGCGCCCGCCGACGCACCGGCGGCGAGGGGCACGACGAGCCCGGCAGAGATGCCAGCGCCGTACTTCAACAGGTCACGCCGGGACAGCCGGCGCGGATCGGGAGTCGTCATCTCGTACTTCGTCCTTTGCGCTCTTGGGCGTCCCGGCCTTCACCGGAGATCGCCACCCCCTGACTCGGGAACCTCACACCACGACCGTCGACCGGCGACGACCGCCGGCCAACCTACTACTTCGATAGGGATGATAAACTTTACGGGACGGCGCCGGGCGAGGAACCCGGACCCCGGTACGACCGCGCCACCCGCCTCCCGCCGAGCGGCATGTCCTGCCTCCCCCCACGGCGGGCGACCTCGACACCCGCCGGCGCTGCCCCACTGCCCGCCCGCCGACGCCGGGCGGAAGCAGCCAGCATACTCATCGCCCCTCGAGCCGACCCGGGCGGGACGCCGGTTCCAGCAGGCGGCGGCCCAGCAGACGACGGCCCAGCAGCCGGCTGCGCTGGGCCTCGTCGCAGGCCAGGTCGACCACGGTGCACGCCATGCCGATCGCACCGTCGAGCAGGGCCTCGTTCGCCGCCGGACCGCGGCAGAGCTGCGCGAACTCGGCCTGGTGGTTGACCACCGGGAAGGAGCCGAGGCCGATCATCGGCTGGATCGTGGGGACGACCTGCGACACGTTGCCGAGATCGGTCCCCGCCGAGGTCGGCGGTCCCTCCCCGGGCGGCGGGAAGCGTCGCTCGCTCACCGCCTGCACGTTGGCGCCGAACAGCACGGCGACGTCGCGGTCCGAGGCCAGCGGCGCATACGGCTTGTCGCCGCCGATCAACTCCATCCGCGCCCCGGTGGCCACCGCCCCGGCCTCGAAGCAGCGCAGCACGCGCACACGCAGCTCCTCGAGGTCCTCGAGGCTGTCGCTTCTGATCATGTAGCGAAGCCGCGAGTAGCCCGACAGCGTGTTGGCGCTGCTGCCGAACTTCTCGACGATGCCGTGCACGCGCTGGGTGGGCTTGAGCTGCTGGCGCAGCTCGTTGAGGGCGACCTGGGCGATGTTCGCCGCCGCGCCGGCGTTGACGCCGAGGTGGCTGAAGAAGGTGGCGTGCACCTCCTTGCCGTGGTAGGCGACCTGGAAGGCCGAGATGGCGATCAGCCCCGGCGTGAGGTCGTCGAAGGGCCCGGGGTGGACCATCATCGTCAGGTGCGCCCCGTCCCACGCGCCGCGCTCGAGCATGAGGATCTTGCCGCCCGCGTCGCCGACCTCCTCGGCGGGGGTGCCGAGCACCGAGAGCCGGATCCCGAGGTCCTCGGCGTAGGGCCGCAGCGCCCGCGCCGCGCCGACGGAGGCAGCCGCGATCAGGTTGTGGCCGCAGGCGTGCCCGATGTCGGGCAGCGCGTCGTACTCGACGCACAGCGCGAACGTGCAGCGGCCCGGACCCGGCTTCGGCGCGAAGCGCCGTGTCGAGCCCGTAGCAGCCGAGCTCGACCTCGTAGCCGCCGCTCCCGCCCGCCGCGCCGCCGGACGCCGATGAAGCGGCCGACGGCCCGCGGGCTTCGAGCGCCGCTGCGGCGAGGCGTGCCGAGGCGTGCTCCTCGAAGGCCACCTCGCCGGCGTCGTGGATCGCTTCGGCGAGGGCGACCAGCTCGGCGCGCTCGGCGCGCACCGCCTCGCGCAGGCGCTCCTTGATGCGCTCCGCCTCGGGCAACGCCGGAGGCGTCACGCCGGGTCGGGCGCCGGGATCGTCGCCCTTCCCGCCGGTCCCCGCACGGCGAGCCGGAACCCGCACGAATCGTGCGCGGTGACCGTGGCGTCGGCGCCCGCACCGAGGGCGTCGAGCCAGCCGCGCGACAGGCTCGGGTTGCGCAGCGAGGATCTCGAAGCTCGAGAGCGTGAGGGGCGGGGCCTGCGTTCGCAACGTCACGCTCGGGTGCTCGCTCGCCCCCCAGTCGATGACGAAGGGGCACAGCGACTCGAGCTCGCCCTCGACGGGATAGGTCATCGTCCACTCGAGGCGCACGCCGTCCGGGCGGGTGCGCGACATCGACAGCACCGCGCCGAGCGGGGCGCCGGCGGCCTCCCCGCGCCGGACGGTCTCGTCCAGCCCGTGCACCTGCACCGCCCAGCCGACGATGCGCACCTCGGAGAGGGTCTCGAGGCCGAAGGGCAGGCCGCGCTGCGCGCCGGCGCGCCCCTCCTCGTGGATGGCCATCAGCTCGAGATACCCGACGCCGGCGAAGCCGTAGAGCACGTTGTGGGTGGCGTTCACCGGGTTGGCGCCGCCGTAGGTGCCCCTCACGCCCGTCGCCTCGCTCAGCCAGGCGGCGGTGCGCTCGAGGTCGGGGGTGGCGACGACGATGTGGTCGATCACGCCGAGTACTCCGCGACGAGCGGCGCCACGACGTCCTCGGTGACCTCGCGGAACTGTCCGAGCTGGTCGTAGCTCGTGAGGCGCAGCAGGACGTAGTTGATCCCCGCCTCCACGTACCGCCGCAGGTGCGCCTGGCAGCCGGCGGCGTCGCCGTAGGCGACGTTGCGCTGCAGCTCGGCTTCCATGAACTCCGGGCCGTAGTAGGCGCCGAGGAACTTGGCCGCCTCCTCGCGCGCCTTGCCGGCGTCCTTGTCGAGCGAGACGTTGTAGTAGAGGCTCTTCACGAAGCCGTCCGGGATCTCGCCGCGGTACTCGAGCAGGTAGCCGTCGAGGCGCCGGGACAGCTCGCCCACCCCCTCTGCGGTGTGGCTGCCGACCATCCACCCGTCGCCGAGCCGGGCGACGCGGCGCAGCCCGCGCTCCACGTTGGCGGGCTTGGCGAGCTCGGGGTTCGAGGTCACCCAGATCGGCAACGGGCTCTGCGCCGCGGCCGGCTCGATCGCCACGCCGTCGAGGTGGATGTGGTGTCCGTCGTAGGTGACGGGCTTGCCCTGCGAGGCGGCGCGCATGACGTTGATCGCGTCCTCCATGCGATCGGCGCGCTCCTCGGGCGGGACGGCGAAGACCTCGTACTCCTTGTCGAAGGCCCCACCGCCGGGACCGCCGGTGCCCATGCAGGCGACGAAGATCGTCCGCCCGCCGCTGATCAGGTCGAGGCTCGACCACTGGTAGGCGAGCAGCACAGGATGGCGAAGCGGCGTGCTGGCCATGCAGCCGACGCCGAGGCGAAGGCGCGTCGAGCGCGCCGCGACGGCGCTCAGCATGCAGATCGCGTCGAGGCGCGGCTTGGCGAGGATCGAGTCGCCGACCCACACCGAGTCCCACAGCCCGGAGCCCTCGGCCTCCTCGACGAGCTCGAACATGTCCTCGAGGCTCGACGCCCCGGTCATCACCCCGCGGTTGGAGAGGGTGAGGCCGAAGCGGACGGTGCTGCTCGTCCCGGTCATGGGACCTCCGAGGTCAGGCGGCGGCCGAACAGGCGCGCACGGCGCCGGCTCGTTGCGCAGGGGACCACATGGTAGCTGTGCGGGTCCGGCGCTCCCCGGCCGGCGGCCCGGGTCCGCGGGTCCCGGTCCGGTCCCCGGGTCCGGTCAAGACTGCGCGAGGAGGTCGTCGACGAGCCGGGCGATCGAGGGGGCGTGCTTGAAGCCGTGCCCGGACCCGTCGCCGAGGATCCACACGCCTGGCCAACTCGGGTGGGCGGCGATCCCGATGCCACCGGGCGAGGCCACGGGGGCGAGCGCGTTGCGCCGCACGACGACGCTGTGGCACGTCTCCGCCCGGGCGAGGGGCGCCGCGGCGAGGGCGGGGAAGCGCCGGCGCAGGTACGAGCGGGCGAGCGCCTCCTGCGCCACGTCGTGGCTCGCCGGGAGGTGGTCGAGGTCGCGCACCGGTCCTGGGCAGTCCGCCCCGACCTTCACACCGAGGCCGTCGACGTCCGCCGTGCCCGAGACCTCGGCCGCGACGTCCATCCACGCCGGCACGCCCGGGCTCGCCCAGCCGGAGGCGACGGCGAAGAAGAACAGGTCCTGCTCGATCGCCTGGACGTCGACGAGATCGGGGAACAGCTCGCCGTGCCAGGCGCCGCAGGCCCACACCGACCGGTCGGCACGCAACGGCTCGCCGTCGACGAGCGCCCCGCCCTCGCAGGGGACCGCCCGCCCGGTGAGGACCCGGCAACCGTGTGCGAGGGCGTGATCGACGAGCGAGCGCACGGCGGGCCCCGCCCGCAGCACACCGGCGCCGGGCTCGAACGCCACTGCCTCGTCCTCGCCGAGCGACAGCGACGGGAATACCCCTCGGGCCTCGCCGCGCTCGAGGACACGCAGCGCGACCCCCAGCTCGCCGAGTACCCGGCAGCTGCCCTCCAGCCAGCTGCCGGGTACGCCCGGCGCCGGGGCGAAGTAGGCGGTGCCGGTCTCGACGAGCAGCTCCCGCCCGACGACGGCCTGCAGGTCACGCCACCGGCCGGCGGCCTCGCAGGCCGAGGCGGCGGCCTCGACGTCCTCGCCGTGGGCGACTCGCAGCAGCCGCGTGCTCCCGCTCGAGGCGGCGCGGGGGTCGCCGGCACCGAAGCGATCGACGAGGGTGACCTCGAGGCCGCGCGCCGCCAGGCGTTGCGCCAGCGCGGCGCCGAGCACGCCGGCGCCGGCGACGAGGACGCTGCGGCTCACGCCCGCTGCCGGCGGTCAGGAGCCCGACGAGGCGGCGCGCTGCGCCCGGCGTTCGAAGCGGCGCAGCACAGCCGGGACGGGCTGGTGGGCGTCGCGGAAGGTCGCCACGAGGGACGGGCCGAGCGCGGCGAGCAACGCCGAGGAGGGGCGGTCGGCGAGGAAGGCGCGCAGCTCGGCGAGGCCGGCCGCCTCGGCGTGGCGGTCCTGCAGCAGCGCGATGCCGTCGAAGGCGCGGGCGTCGGGATAGCCCGGCGCCACCGCGACGGCGCGGGCGATCAGCGCATCACCCGCCCGCACGAGCGTCGGGTCGTGCCGGTCGCGCCCGGTCAGCCGGTCCAGCCAGCCGAGGTAGGCGAGCGCCTGGGGCTGGGCGGGGTCGAGCGCGAGCACCTGCTCGTAGGCCTGCACCGCCTCGACGACCTCGCCGCCGGTGCCGAGCAGGGACGCCTCGTTCAGGTCCTGGCTGATCTGCACAGAGGCCGGCTCGCTCACCGTCCCGGTCGGGGTCTGCCCGGGGAGGCGCACGCCGGCGAGCGAGAGGGCGACCACGGTGGCGAGGCCGGCGAGGCACACGCACCCGCCGGCGAGCAGCGCCCGGCGGGTGTTGCGACGGCCGAGGCGCCGGCGCAGGGCGAGCATGCGGTCGGCACGCTCGACGCCCGCTCCGGGCGCTGGCGTGCTCGCGCCGGCGCTCCCGCTGCCCGCTCCGAGCGCTGCCCGGCTCGCGCCGGCGCCCGCCTGCTCGAGGCTCGACAGCTGCCGCAGCAGCTCGGCCGTACGGGCGACGTAGCCGGCGCGCAACGTCTCGTAGTCCAGGTCGTCGACGTCGCCGGCGGCGTGCTCGCGTTCGAGGTCGGCGAGCGAGGTGAGCAGGTAGTCGCGCTCGCCGGCGAGCGCCTCGCGCGTCTCGCTCACCGCGACCACTCCTCCAGCGCCGCCTGGACGAGCGCGGCGTCCTCGGTGCCGATGTCGCCGGCCGGCGCCACGCGGCGCCGCGAGAGGAGGAACCAGGTCAGGGCGCCGGCGGCGATCAGCACGGCGACGAGGGGAAGCACCCAGGCGAGTGCGTCGAGCCCCGAGGCCGGCGGGCTGAGCAGCTCCTGCGATCCGTAGTGCTCGACGACCTGCTGCTCGATCCAGCCGTCCGAGCGCCCCTCGCCGACCCAGGTCGTGACGAGCTGGCGCAAGTGCGTCGCCGGCGTCGAGCTGGACTGCGCGATCGTCAGGTCGTCGCAGTTCGGGCACTTGATCACGCTCTCCAAGTAGGCGATGCGCTGCGAGGCCGGTTGCGGGCGGCCGTGCACGCTCCCCACCGCGAAGAGCGTCGCAGCGCACAGCGCAAGCAGGGCCCAGGCGGTGCGGCTCGCCAGCAGGCCACGGCGCGGGAGGGCGCTCACGACGCGGCCTCGGCTGCGCCCACCCAGCGCTGCAGGAACGACGAGGTGAGCTGGCCGGCATAGCGGCCGACGACGCGGCCGGACGGCGAGACGAGGAAGGATTGCGGCGGCCCCGACACGCCGTAGGCGTAGGCGATCGCGCCGCTCGGGTCGGCCACGGCGGGCCAGGTCGCGCCGTACTGCTCGAGGAAGGCGCGGGCGTTCGCCGACGTGTCCTGGTCGGCCACCCCGAGCACGGCGGCGGCGCGACGACCGTTGCGCTGTGACCAGACGAAGGAGGCGAGCTGGGGCACCTCGGCGCGGCACGGCTCGCACCAGCTGGCGAAGAAGGTGACGACCACGTACCGGCCGCGCAGCGACGCCAAGCTGACGGTGCCCCCGCCGGTGAGCGAGCGGCCCTCGATCGCCGGCGCCGGCTTGCCCCCGAGCGTGGTGGCCGCGGCGGACCCGGGCGCCACCGAGCGCGTGGCGAGCACGGCGAGCAGCGCGGCGACGACCACGCCGACGCCGGCGGCAGCGGTGAGGGCACGGCGCCGGGCGGCGAGGGAGGCGGCGCTCCGCAACCACCCGGCACGTTGCGGCGCGCTCATCGGGTCGCGATCATCGGGCCGGCCCCACCGCGACCGGCGCGCCCGCCGGCTCGGGGCGCGGCGTCGCCACGAAGTCGGGGGCGAGCTCGGGAAGCGGCACGGACACGGGGTCGGTCGGGCGCCGGCGCCGCCCGGGCACGGCGGCGAGCAGCGAGCCGATGCCGATCAGCCCGCCGCCCATCCACAGCCACATGACGAGGGGCTGCACGATGACCTCGACCTGCGCGGTCGATCCACCGGCACCGAGCGAGTACGGGCTCAGGTAGACGTCCTCGAAGGGCGTGGAGTGGATGGCCGGCGTCCCCACCGGTTCCGGGTTGCCGTTGAACAAGGTGAATGCCGGGTGGAAGAGCCCGACCCCGCCGATGCGCACGAGCAGCTCCTCCCCCGTCCTGCCGGGCGCGGAGAACGAGCGCACCCCGGCAAGGGTGAAGGTGCTTCCCTCGTAGGACACCGGCCGGCCGCGGCTCAGGCTGAGCACCGAGCGGTGGGCGTACGAGCTGGCCGCCGTCAGGCCGACGGCGATCACGACGACGCCGAGGTGCACGACCATCCCGCCGTTGGCACGGCCGATCAGGCCGCGCCAGACGCCGAGCCCCCGGCGGTGCGCGGTGCGGGCGGCGAGCACCAGCTGGCGCAGGGCGACGAGCGCGGCGAAGCCCCCGAGCGTGAAGCCGGCGAGCGGGACCAAGCCGCGCACCCCGGCCGCGACGCACGCGGCGAGCGTCGCGACGGCGCCCCATGCCGGCACGGCGAGGCGCTGGCGCAGCACGCCCGGGCCGGCCTTGCGCCACGGCAGCACCGGCGCGACCGCCATGAAGAACAGCAGCGCGATCCCGATCGGCAGCGACAGCGTGTCGAAGTAGGGCCGCCCGATGGTCAGCGACTGCCCGTCGAGCGCCTGCACGAGGAGCGGGAAGACGGTGCCGAGGAGGACGACGAAGGCGAACGCGGCGAACAGCAGGTTGTTGACGAGGAACGCGCCCTCGCGCGAGACGGGGGCGTCGATCGTCCCCGGGGAGCGCAGCCGGTCGCCGCGCCAGCCGATGAGCACGACGCCCCCGAGCACGACGGCGCCGAACATCGCCAAGAGCGGCGGCCCGATGCCGGAGTCGGAGAAGGCGTGCACCGAGACGACCACGCCCGAGCGGGTGAGGAAGGTGCCGAGGATCGTCAGGCTGTAGGTGGCGATGAGCAGCGAGAGGTTCCAGACGCGCAGCAGGCCGCGCCGCTCCTGGACCATCACCGAGTGCAGGTACGCCGTCGCGGTGAGCCACGGCAGGAAGGCGGCGTTCTCCACCGGGTCCCAGGCCCAGAAGCCACCCCAGCCGAGCACCTGGTAGGACCACCAGGCCCCGAGGACGATCCCCACGCTCAAGCAGCCCCAGGCGACGAGCGTGAAGCGCCGCGTCGCGGCGAGCCAGCCCTCGCCGAGGCGGCCCGTGACGAGGGAGGCGACGGCGAAGGCGAAGGGCACGGTGAAGCCGACGTAGCCGAGGTAGAGCAGCGGCGGGTGGATGGCGACGAGCGGGTTGTCCTGCAAGAGGACGTTCGGGCCGGCGCCGTCGGCGGGGATCGGCCCGGTCGTGGCGACGAAGGGGTTGGAGGGCCCGGCCATCAGCGCGAAGAAGAAGGCGCTGATCGCCGAGCAGCACGAGCGTCGCCCAGGCGATCAGTGGGTCGCTCGCCCGCCGCCGGAAGCGCCAGGCGACGAGCACGAGGTAGCAGGCCAGCACCAGGCCCCACAACAGGATCGAGCCCTGCAGGGCCGACCACATCCCCGTCACCGAGTACACGAGCGGCGTCTGGGTGGAGTTGTTGGCCGCGACGTAGGCGAGGCGGAAGTCGTGGGTGACGAGGGCGTGCTCGATCGCCCCCGTCGACAAGAGCGCCCCGGCGAGCACGGCGAGGGCGAAGCCGGCGCGCCGAGGCGAGCCACGCCGCGTTGCGCCGTGCCAGGCCCGCGGCGACGGCCGCCGCGCCGGCGACCGAGGCGCACAGCGCGACGAGGATCCCGGCGTCGCCGAGCGCGCCGTCGATCACGTGCCGGAGCCCGGCGGGCAGGCGCTCGGCAGGCTCCCGCGTCGCCAGCCTGCCCGGGTGCGCAGCGACGTACTGGTTGGAGTGCTTGATCAGGATCTGGTCGGAGGCGAACAGGTCGGTGCTGCCGACGAAGTGGCCCTGCAGCACCACCGGCACGTTGGGCTGGAAGAGCGACGGCGGGTCGACGCTGTCGCGCACGGCGACGCGCGTCGAGCCCGAGGCGATGGAGAAGGCGTAGGAGGTCGGGCCGAGCTTGCGGATGGTGCAGGGCACGACGGTGCCCTCGATCTGGAAGCTGCTGTCGCCGAGCGAGGCGCGGTCAGCCACGGCCTGCGACGCCGTCTTGAAGTAGACGAAGGCCGAGGTGAGGCCCTTGTAGAGCAGGAAGCCGACGGCCACGGCGAAGACCACGCCGCAGACCGCCAGCCGGCGGCGGGTTCGTTGCGCCTTGAGGCTGCGGGCCGGAGCGCGGCGTTCGCCGCCCCGGGCGGGCGCGGAGGCGCCGGCGCTCGCCGGCGGGGCGTCGATCACGGCTCGTCGCCCTCGCCAGGCTGCGGCGGGGCGACCACGTCGGGGGGCTGCCCGGCGCGCCGGCGCGCCGCGCGTTCCCTCGCGAGCAGGGTGGTGCCGTACACGCCGAGCGTGCCGAGCACGATCACGTACCCGGCGTCGATGTAGCCGCTCACGACGGCGCCGGCTCCGCGCGGACGGGCGGCGCCCCGGGGGCCGAGGCGGCGTGGGGCGCGGCGGCGTGGGGCGCGGCGGCGTGGGGCGCGGCGGCGTGGGGCGCGGCGGCGTGGGGCGCCGCGACGCCGAGCTCGGCGCGCCGCTCGAGCACGGCCCGGCTGACGGCGACGCCTTCCTCGGCGTCGAGCAGCGTCGCCAGGCGGTAGCGGTGCCCGACGAGCCAGGCGAACAGCAGGGTCATCGACACGAAGCCGAGCAGCAGCGTGGAGGCCATCGAGCCGTGGACGTACATCCGGCGCGTCGCCAGGCTGATCGTCGGCGCCTGGTGCAGGCTTCGCCACCAGCTCACCGAGAAGTAGACGATCGGGACGTCGACGAAGGCGACGAGGGCGCCGATCGCCGACCGGCGGGCGCGCACGTCGGGGTCGCCCGGCACGCGGCGCAGCGCCAGGTAGCCGAGGTAGAGCACGAACAGCAGTGCCGTCGTGGTGAGCAGCGGGTCCCAGGTCCACCAGGTGCCCCACGTCGGGCGGCCCCAGATCGAGCCGGAGACGAGCGTGAGGCCCGTGAACACCACCCCGACCTCCGCCGACGCGCCCGCCAGGCGGTCGAAGCGCAGGTCCCGGGTACGCGGCCAGAGATAGAGGATCGTCGCCAGGAACGACAGGCCGTAGGCGAGGTACATCACCCAGGCGACCGGCGGGTGGATGTAGAGCAGGCGCACGAGCTGGCCCATGAACTGGTCCGGCGGGGTCACCCACAGCCCGAGCCAGACGGTGAGCGCGAGGCCGGCCACGCCGAGCACGCCGCAGGCGCGAAGCGTCAGCGACGACCTCGAACGCCGCCCCGCCGTTGCGGCGTGCCGGCGCGCCGCATCCGGGCGCGCCGTCGCGGTCGCCGCGGCGCCTCCCGCCGCGGTGTGGGCGCTCACGCGTCCTCCAGGAGCGGGCCGAAGGCGACAGCGCCGATCGAGCCGTAGACCAGCGCGAACACGACGAGCAGCTCCAGCCAGCTGGTCCCCGCTCCCGGCGTGCCGGCGACGGCCGCGTCGAAGGCCTTGGTGGCCCCGAGCAGCACGGGCGCGGCGACAGGGAAGAAGAGCAGCGGCAAGAGCGTCTCGCGCACCTTGGCGCCCGAGGCGAGCGCGCCGTAGGTCGTACCGAGGAAGGCGAGGCCGGCGGTGGCGGCGACGCTCGTGGCCACGAGCAGGGCGGCCCCAGCCGGGCGGACGTCGTAGACGATCGAGGCGGCGACGGCGAGCACGACCTCGAGCACGAGCAGCTGCAGCGCCGTGGCGCCCGCCTTGCCGAGGAAGACGCCGCCGGGGTCGAGACCGGACAGCCGCAGGCCGTCGCGCGCGCCGTCTGCGCTCTCGATGGCGAAGCTGCGCTGTACGGCGAGCACCGTCGAAAGCAGCACCGCCACCCAGAACAGACCCGCCGCCGCGCCGCGCAGCACCGCGGTGTTGGCGAGCGAGGCGCCGCTCACCGTCCCCCGTGCCGACCCGCTCTGCCCGAGGGCGAGGCCGAACAGGACGACCACGACGAGGGCGAAGGGCAGCACCTGGTTGAGCGCGACCTTCGAACGCAGCTCGATGCGCAGGTCCTTCCCCGCCACGAGCAGGGCGTCATGCCACATGAGCGCCCACCGGCACGTCCTCGGCGCCGGCCCCGGGGCCGGCAGCGTCCTCCCCGGCGCCGGCCGGTCTGCGGTCGGCGGGCTGCCCGGCGAGGGCGCGGCGCCGGTCGCCGGGCTGCTCGCCCGTGACGTGGCCGCCGGCGATCACGACCACGCGGTCGGCGATCGCCGCGGCTCGGTCGAGCTCGTGGGAGGCGAGCAGCACGGTCGCGCCCTCGAGCGCCAGCTCGGCGACGAGCTCGTCGAGCACGGCGCGGCCCGGCTCGTCGAGCCCGGCGTGCGGCTCGTCGAGCAGCCACAGCCGGGGGCGGCGGGCGAGCAGCACGGCGAGCGCGGTGCGGCGGCGCTGGCCGGCGGACAGCTTGCCGACGCGGGTCTTCGCCAGTCGCCCGGCCAGCTCGAGGCGACCGAGCGCACCGGGCACGGCGCCCGCATCGGCACGTGCCGAGCGCACCGCGAAGCGCACGTTCTCCTCGACGGTGAGCTCGTCGTAGAGGATGCTCGCGTGGCCGAGCAGCCCGACCTCGCGCCGCACGCTCTCGCGATCCGAACGCAGGTCGTGGCCGAGCACGACGGCCTCCCCGGCGCTGATCGCCAGCAGGCCGGCGCACGCCCGCAGCAGGCTGGTCTTGCCGGCGCCGTTGGGTCCCCGCAGGTGGACGACCTCGCCCTCGGCCGACCTCGAGGGTGACGCCGGCGAGGAGGGGAAAGCCGCCGGACGAGCGAGACGGCGTCACGGAGCAGGACGGCACGGGCCATGGCGACGACGCAATGCTACGGGTGACCTGGCACACCGATCCAAGCGGGCCGGCGCGCGCCACCCCGGACGGGGCGCGCCGCCCGGGGCGCCGGGGCCGATCAGAGCTGCCGGGCGACCCGGTCGATGTCGGCATCGACCATCATCTCGACGAGCTCGCCGAAGCCGACCTCCGGCTTCCAGCCGAGCTCGGTGCGGGCCCGGCCGGCATCGCCGACCAGCAGGTCGACCTCGGCGGGACGGAAGAACTTCTCGTCGACCACGACGTGGCGTTCCCAGTCGAGCCCCGCCCGGGCGAAGGCGATCTCGCAGAACTCGCGCACCGAGTGCGTCTCGCCCGTCGCGACGACGTAGTCGTCGACGGTCGTCGCTGCTGCAGCATCAGCCACATCGCCGCGCACGTAGTCGCCGGCGAAACCCCAGTCGCGCTGGGCGTCGAGGTTGCCGAGGCGCAGCTCGGAATCGAGACCGTGCTTGATGCGGGCGACGCCGTTGGTGATCTTGCGCGTGACGAACTCGATCCCCCGGCGCGGGCTCTCGTGGTTGAACAGGATCCCCGAGCAGGCGCACGAGGTCGTAGCTCTCGCGGTAGTTGACCGTGATCCAGTGCCCGTAGACCTTGGCGACCCCGTAGGGGCTGCGCGGGTAGAACGGCGTCGACTCGCTCTGCGGCGCCTCGCGCACCTTGCCGAACATCTCCGAGGAGCTCGCCTGGTAGAAGCGGATCTCGGGGTCGACGATGCGGATCGCGTCGAGCAGGCGCGTCACGCCGAGGGCTGTCGCCTCGCCGGTGAACACCGGCTGGTTCCACGAGGTCGTGACGAACGACTGCGCGGCGAGGTTGTAGACCTCCTGCGGCCGCCACTCCATGAGCAGGTTGACGAGCGAGGTCTCGTCGAGCAGGTCGCCCGGGACGAGCGTGAGGCGCCCCTGCGAGGTGGCCGAGCCGCTCGATGTTGACGTTGCTCGTGCGCCGGACCATGCCGACGACCTCGTAGCCCTGCTCGAGCAGCAGCTCGGCGAGGTAGGAGCCGTCCTGGCCGGTGATCCCGGTGATGAGCGCCCGTCGTGGCACCCGCTTGTTCTAGAGCCCAGCGCAGGGCGGTGCAAGGCGGCCGGGAGGGCGCATGGGAGCAGCGGCGCAGCGGTACCGTGCGCTGCGTGCCGGGGCGCTCTGTGGCGGCGAGCCCGTCGGTCGTCATCTGTGCGCCGCGGCTGGGCACGAGCGACGGCGTCTCGATCGAGGCGGCGAAGTGGGCGTGGGCGCTGCGCGCCGCTCGGTTGCGAGGTGTCGACCCTCGCCGGGACGGGCGTGGCCGACCGGCTGCTGCCCGGCGCTTGCCAGCGAGGCGACGGTCGCGCCGGATCGGCGGCGAGCTCGAGCAGGCGCTCGGCCGGTGCCGACGTCGTCGTCGTCGAGAACCTGTGCTCGCTGCCCCTCAACCAGTCGGCGAGCGAGGCGGTCGCCGGCGCGCTGCGCGGCCGGCCGGCGATCCTGCACCACCACGACCTCGCCTCGCAGCGGGCTCGGCTCGCCCATCTCTTCCCGCCGCCGGACGACGCCTGCTGGGTGCACGTCACGATCAACGAGCTGTCCGCATCGGAGCTGCGGCGGGTGGGCATTGGCGCCACGGTGCTGCGCAACCGCTTCGACCCCGACCCGCCCGCCGGGCGGCGCGAGCAGCTGCGCGAGGCGCTCGGGGTCGGGGAGGGCGACCTCGTGGTGCTGCACCCGGTGCGGGCGATCGCCCGCAAGGGCATCCCCGTCGCGCTCGAGGCTCGCCGAGCGTGCGGGCGCGGCGTACTGGTTGCTCGGCCCGGCCGAGGACGGCTACGAGGGCGAGCTCGAGCGGCTGCTGCTGGCAAGCCGGGTGCGAACGCTGCGCGGCTGGCCGGAGGGACCGAATTCGGGGGCACCGGACGGGGTCGCCTTCGACGTCGACGACGCGTACGCGGCGTGCGACGGGGTGCTGCTCCCTTCGAGCTGGGAGGGCTTCGGCAACCCTGCGGTCGAGTCGGCCACGCACGACCGGCCGCTGGCGGTCGGGGCCTACCCCGTCGCCGGCGAGCTGCGCAGCGCTCGGCTTCCGGTGGTTCGACGCCGGAGAGGAGGACGACGTGAAGCAGTTCTGCCAACAGCTCGAGCACCCCGACCCGGCGCTGCTCGCGCACAACCACGCCGTGGCGCGGCGCGAGCTGTCGCTCGACGATCTCCCCGCCGCGCTCGGCGCCCGTCCTCGAGCAGGCGCTCAGGGCGGGGGTGGGCTCCCCGGTACGCTCGTGGTGACCCGGCGCACCAGGAAAGGGGCGGGCTCGGTGAGCACACCTGATGCGCAGCTCCGCCCGCTGCCGACCCGACTCTCCGACGTGGTGGTGGAGGACATCTTCCCCCTCGTCGCCCGGTGGGTTCGCGGCCAAGGCGGTCACGGGCGACGAGCTCGCGGTGCGCGCCGACGTCTTCGCCCACGGGCACGACCTTGTGCGCGCCTCGTTGCGCTGGCGCCCGTCCGGGACGCGGACGTGGTCCTTGACCCCGATGCAGGCGCTCGGCAACGACCGCTTCGCCGCCGGCTTCACCCCCGGCGAGATCGGCGCCTACGAGGTCGAGGTCGTCGGCAACCTCGACCACCTCGCCACGTGGCGGCGCGACGCCACGCGGCGTCTCGACGGGGGGCGGTTCGACCCGAACGACCCGGTGATCGGGGCGCAGCTGCTCGAGGAGGCCGCCGAGGAGCTCGGCCCCCTGGCCAACGGTCCGGCGCGCCGAAGCCTTCGCCCGCGTGGTGGGCGAGCTCGAGCGCGCCGAGGACGCGCTCAGCCTGGCGGCGGCGATCGCCGGGCTGGCCGAGCTCGACCCGTTGCTGGTGCAGCGGCTGCCGGTCGCCGAGAGCGGCGCGACGGCGCGCACCACGGTCTTCGCCCAGCGCCCGCACGCCGCCTGCTCGGCCTGGTACGAGTGCTTCCCGCGCTCGACCAGCCCGACTCCGGACCGGGCCGGCACGCTGCTCGACCTCGCCGCCCGCCTCGACTACGTCGCCGAGCTCGGGTTCGACGTGCTGTACCTGCCGCCGATCCACCCGATCGGCACCACGGCTCGCAAGGGTCGCGGCAACAGCCCGCTCGCCCAGCCCGGCGACGTCGGCAGCCCGTGGGCGATCGGCTCCGAGCTCGGCGGCCACGACGCGATCGCCCCCGAGCTCGGCACGCTCGAGGACTTCGACAAGCTCGTCGCCGAGGCCGCCGCGCGCGGGATCGAGATCGCCCTCGACCTCGTCTTCACGACCTCGCCGGACCATCCCTGGGTGCGCGAGCACCCGCAGTGGTTCCGCCACCGCCTCGACGGCACGATCGCCTGCGCCGAGAACCCGCCCAAGCTCTACCAGGACATCTACCCCCTCGACTTCGAGACCGAGGATCGCGAGGGCCTGTGGCGGGCGCTGCTACGAGGTGACCCGCACCTGGATCGAGCGCGGGGTGCGCATCTTTCGCGTCGACAACCCCCACACCAAGCCGTTCGCCTTCTGGGAGTGGATGATCGCCGAGGTGCGCCGCGACCATCCCGAGGTGATCTTCCTCGCCGAGGCGTTCACCCGCCCGAAGGTGATGCACCGCCTCGCCAAGATCGGCTTCGACCAGTCGTACACGTACTTCACGTGGCGCGACTCCAAGCCCGAGCTCGTCGAGTACTTCGAGGAGCTGGCGCACGGGCCCGGGGCGATCTACTTCCGCCCCAACGTCTGGCCGAACACGCCGGACATCCTCGCCAAGAGCCTGCAAGTGGGCGGGCGGCCCTCCTTCGTCGCCCGGCTCGTGCTCGCCGCCTGCCTGTCTGCGAACTACGGCATCTACGGACCGGCTTTCGAGCTGCTCGTCGACAGGCCCGTCGCTCGGGGCTCGGAGGAGTACCTACGACTCGGAGAAGTACGAGGTCAAGCACTGGGACCTCGACGACCCGCGCAGCATCCGCGACGTCGTGGCGCGCGTCAACGCCGCGCGGCGGGCGCACCCGGCGCTGCAGCGCAACGACTCGTTGCGCTTCCACGACGTCGACAACGATCACATGATCTGCTGGTCCAAGCGCGACCGCCGACGGCGACGCGGTGCTGTGCGTGGTCAACCTCGACCCGGCCTGGACCCAGTCGGGCTTCGTCGACCTCGACCTCGGCGCGCTCGGCATCGGCTGGGGCGAGCCCTTCGTCGTGCACGATCTCCTCGCCGACGCGGACTACTACTGGCAAGGGCCGCGCAACTTCGTCATGCTCGACCCGTCGCGGTCGCCCGCGCACGTCTTCGCCGTGCTCGGGCGCCGATGACCGCCGCCGGCGACGACCCTCTCGCGGCGGACGCGGTGCCGCAGCGGCGGCGGGCACGGGGCGGGGCGATGAGGACGGCACGATGACGACCACCGAGGAGCGGAGGGCGGAGCTCGCCGCGGCGGCGAGGCGCAACGGAGCCTCCGGCGGCGCCGGCGCCCGCTCCGGGCATGCCGACGTCGCCACCGGCCGGCGGCACGTCGCCGACCCTCGCGCCGGGGAGCCGGCCGAGGCCGACTGGTACAAGGACGCGATCATCTACGAGGTCCCCGTCCGTGCCTTCTGCGACTGCGACGGCGACGGCCGCGGCGACCTGCGGGGCCTGACCAGCCGCCTCGACTACCTGCAGCAGCTCGGCGTCACCGCGCTCTGGCTGCTGCCGTTCTACCCCTCGCCGCTTCGCGACGACGGCTACGACATCGCCGACTACACCGCGATCCATCCCGACCTCGGCACGCTGGCCGACTTCCGCAACTTCGTCGAGGAGGCGCACCGCCGCGGCCTGCGCGTCATCACCGAGCTCGTGCTCAACCACACCTCGGACCAGCACGCCTGGTTCCAGCGCTCCCGCCGCGCGCCGCGCGGCAGCTACTGGCGCAACTTCTACGTCTGGAGCGACGACGCCGGACCGGTACCGCGACGCCCGGATCATCTTCAAGGACTTCGAGCACTCCAACTGGACCTGGGATCCCGTCGCCGAGGCAGTACTTCTGGCACCGCTTCTACTCCCACCAGCCGGACCTCAACTTCGAGCACCCGGCGGTGCGCCGGCGGATGCTGCGCGCGGTCGACTTCTGGCTCGGCCTCGGCGTGGACGGGCTGCGCCTCGACGCCGTGCCCTACCTCTACGAGCAGGACGGCACCGACTGCGAGAACCTCCCGCCGACGCACGGCTTCCTGAAGGAGCTGCGCGCGCCACATCGACGAGCGCTTCCCCGGCCGGATGCTGCTCGCCGAGGCGAACCAGTGGCCGGAGGACGCCAGCGCCTACTTCGGCGACGGCGACGAGTGCCACATGGCCTTCCACTTCCCGCTGATGCCGCGGCTGTTCATGGGCCTGCGCATGGAGGACCGGTTCCCGATCCTCGACATCCTCGCCGCAGACCCCCGAGATCCCTCCCGAACTGCCAGTGGGCGCTGTTCCTGCGCAACCACGACGAGCTGACCCTCGAGATGGTCACCGACGAGGAGCGCGACTACATGTACCGCGCCTACGCCGTCGGACCCGCGATGCGCGGATCAACCTCGGCATCCGCCGCCGGCTCGCTCCGCTGCTCGGCTACCACCGCCAGAAGATGGAGCTGATGCACGGCCTGCTGCTCTCGCTGCCCGGCACGCCCGTGCTCTACTACGGCGACGAGATCGGGATGGGCGACAACGTCTACCTCGGCGATCGCAACGGCGTCCGCACCCCGATGCAGTGGACCGGCGACCGCAACGCCGGCTTCTCCGAGGCCAACCCGCAGCGGCTCTACCTCCCCGTCGTCATCGACCCGCAGTGCCACTACGAGTCGGTCAACGTCGCGGCGCAGCTCGACAACCCGGACTCGCTGCTGCGCTGGGTGCGGCGCATCATCGCCCTGCGCAAGCGCCACCGCGTCTTCGGGCGCGGGCGCATCGAATTCGTCCGCTCCGAGAACCCGAGCGTGCTCGCCTTCGTGCGCTCCGACGAGCACGAGCAGGTCCTCGTCGTGGCCAACCTGTCCCGCTTCGCCCAGTTCGTCGAGCTCGATCTGTCCGCCTTCAAGGGCCGTGCGCCCCTCGAGCTGTTCGGGCACCGCAGCTTCCCGGCGATCGGCGAGCTCCCCTACCTCGTCACGCTCTCGCCGTACTCCTTCTACTGGTTCGCGCTCGAGGAGCCGCGAAGCGACGAGGAGGCTGCGGCGGAGCTCGCCGCCCTGCCCGAGCTGCGCCTGACCGACCCGTGGTGGTCCGGGCTCGAGGGCCGCGGGCGGCGGATCTTCGAGGCGGCGATCCCGGCGATGCTCGCCAACCACCGCTGGTATGGGGCGAAGGACCGGCGGGTGCAGGGGGCGACGATCGGCGACCGCTTCACCCTCGACGCCGAGGGCACCCACATCGAGCTGCTCCTCGTCGACGTGGAGTTCTTCGAGGGCGAGGCGGCGCACTACCTGCTGCCGGTGGTCGTGCTCGAGGGCAAGTCGGCGAGCGACGTCGAGCACGACCATCCCGAGGCGGTGCTGGCACGCACGGTGTCGGCCGGCGGGACCGAGGGTCGCCTGCTCGACGCCCACTACCTCGAGGAGTTCGGCCGGGCGCTGCTCGGGATGATCGCCGGGCGGCGGCGGCGCACCGGGGCGCGCGGCGTGCGCGCCTGCTCGGCGCGACGACGCCCGGCAGCGCCGGCGTGCTCGCCGCCCTGCTCCGAGACGACCACCTGCCGGTGCGGTCGATCGGGGCGGAGCAGTCCAACACGTCGCTGCTCGCCGGGCGACCGGACGGGGAGGGCGTGATCGTGAAGGGCTACCGGCGCCTCGAGCAGGGGTACAACCCCGAGGTCGAGATCGGGCGGCACCTGCGCGGCCGTCCGGTCCCCGCCGCCGCCCTGCTCGGTTGGCTCGAGCTCGAGCGCAACGGCGAGGAACCCACCGCCCTCGGTGTCGTGCACGAGTTCGTGGACAACGAAGGGGACGCCTGGACGAGCACGCTGCGCTCGGTCGGCGCCTTCATGGACCAGCTCAGCCCCCAGCTCGAACAGCCGGCACTGCCCGCCCCGACGCCGACCTTCGTCGCCGCGGCGCGCCACGACCTTCCCCACGACCAGTCCGGCTCGATCGCCGACCTGTCGCCCAGCGCCGAGCTGCTCGGCCGGCGCACCGCCGAGCTGCACCTCGCGCTCGGCCGACGCGCGGGGCGACCAGGCCTTCCGCCCCGAGCCGCCGAGCGCCCTCGCCCAGCGCTCGCTGTACCAGTCGGCGCGGCAGCGGGGCCCGGCGCACGCTGGTCACGTTGCGCCGCCACCTGCGTCGCCTGCCCGCCGACGCGCAGGCGCTGGGGCGCGAGCTCGCGGACAGCGAGGACACGATCCTCAACACCCTGGCGGGCGTGCTCGAGGTGCGCAGCGGGGTGCGGATGCGCGTCCACGGCGACCTGCACCTCGCCCAGGTCCTGTTCACCGGGCGCGACTACGTCTTCGTCGACTTCGAGGGCGAGCCCGTGCGCTCGCTCGGCGAGCGGCGGCTGAAGCGCTCGCCGCTCACCGACGTCGCCGGGATGATGCGCTCCTACCACTACGCGGCGCACACCGGCGTCGTCGAGCTCGAGCAGCGCGGCGGGATCGACCCCACCGACGACGTCGTCGCGTGGTACCGCCAGGCGGCGGACGCCTGGGCGTTCTGGAGCGGCGCAGCCTTCTTGCACGGCTATCTCGAGACGCCGGGCATCGACGCGCTGCTGCCCTCGACCGATGACGAGCTCGAGTCGATGCTCGTCGCGCACCTGCTCGACAAGGCGCTGTACGAGGTGCGCTACGAGCTGGCCAATCGGCCCGACTGGGTGTACCTGCCGCTGCTCGGTGCACGGTTCCTCGTCGAGCGATTGGGAAAAGGAGCGACGTGACCGACAGCCGGGGTGCAACGGCTTCCGCGCACGCGGGCCGAGCCCCGGCGCCGAGACGAGCGCTCGAGACCCTCGCACGGCGCGCCGGCGTCGCCGTCGCCTTCGTCGACCAGGCCGGGGAACGCCGCCGCGCCGAGCCCGAGGCGCTGCTCGCCGTGCTCGCCGCCCTCGGCGAGCCCGTCGAGCGGATCGAGGACGCGCCCGCCGCCCTGGCCGAGCACGAGCGCCGCCACGGCAGCGGTGGCGCCGACGCCCTTCCGCCACTGCTCATCGCCTGGGACGGCGTCGTCGCGCCGATCCGCCTGCCGGGAGGCGCGGGCGACAGGGGCGCGTGCGCCGAGCTGGTGCTCGATCCGGAGTCGGCCCCCTCGACGCTCGGCCAGCCGGGGGCCGGCCGGGCCGGCAGGGTGCAGATCGCCGAGCGCGACGGCGGGCTCGTCGCCGTGATCGACGGCCCGCTCCCCTTCGGCGCCCACCAGCTGCAGATCGAGTCCGGTGGGGCGTCGCGCCGGGTCCACGTGCTCGCCGCCCCACGCCGCGCCGGCGCCCCGCGCGGATACCGCCGCGGCGGCTGGGGCGTGTTCGCCCCGACGTACTCGATCGTCGACGACCGCCGCCGGCCTGCCGGCGATCTCACGTCACTGCGCGAGCTCGGCGAGCTGATGGCCCGGCGCGGCGCCAGCGGCGTCGCCACACTGCCGATGCTGGCCGAGCTGTCGCGTCGCGACGGCCGCGCCCCGGGCCAGTCCCCCTACGCGCCGCTCTCGCGGATGTGGTGGAACGAGGCGTACCTCGACGTGGCGCGCCTGCCCGAGCTCGCCGGCGAGACGCTCCCACCCGAGCTCGGCGCTGCGACCGGGCGAGGGCGCGCGGGGCGCGCCCGCGGGCTCGCCGACCTCGCTTCCCTCGCCGACACGATCCGGCCGACGCTCGAGCACGCCGCGCACGCGCCTCGAGTCCGCCGGCGGCCCGCGCCGTGCTGCGTTCCACAGCTTCGTACGAGTGCGGCGGGACGTCACCCGCTACGCCCGGTTCCGCGCCGCGATCGAGGTCTACGGCGCGGACCGCTCCCGCTGGCCGGCGGCCTGGCGAGCCGGGCGCATCCCTGCCGGCGACGTGCCACAGGCGTCGGTGCTGCGCCACAGCTACGCCCAGTTCGCGACGGACGACCAGCTGGCCGGCGACGCCGCCGCCCTCGCTCACAGCGTGTGCGGGTACCTGCTCGACCTGCCGGTGGGCTGCTCGCCGCAGGGCTACGACCCGTGGGCGTTCCCCGATGCATTCGCCACCGGAGCCAGCGTCGGCGCACCGCCGGACACCTACTTCCCCGAGGGGCAGGACTGGGGCTTTCCGCCGCCGCATCCGGAGGGTGAGCGGCGGGCCGGGTACCCGATGCTGCGCGCCTGCTTGAGCCACAACCTCGCCCATGCCGTGGCGCTGCGCGTCGACCACGTGCTCGGCTGGTCCCGGCTGTGGTGGGTCCCGCTCGGCCTCCCGGCGAGCTCCGGCGCCTACGTGCGCTACCACCTCGACGAGATGCTCGCGGTCGGCTGCCTCGAGTCCTGGCGCCACGGCTGCAGGCTGATCGGCGAGGACCTCGGCACGGTCGAGCCGTCGGTGCAGCGGGCGATGCGCGCCCACGACGTCGCCGGGATGCGCGTCGCGGTGTTCGACCTCGAGGCCGCGCCTCGCCAGCCGCTCGACCCGCCGGCGACCAGCGTCGCCTACGTCGACACCCACGACACGGCGACCTTTCCCGGCTTCTTCAGCGGCGAGGAGTTCGACCTGCGCGAGTCCCTCGGCCTGCTCGACGCGCCGGCCGCACGCGCCGCCCACAGGGGCCGGTCGGCGATGCGCAACGCGATCCAAGCGCGACTTCACGCCTCGGGGGCGCTCACCGGCCCGCGCCGCGGCCGGGCGGAGACGACGGCCGTGCTCGCCGCGCTGCTCGAGGAGCTGGGACGCTCGGCTGCCGAGCTCGTGATCGTCAACCTCGAGGACCTGTGGGGCGAGACCGATCCGCACAACGTGCCGGGAACGACGTCCGAACATGCGAAATTTCGCCCGGCGCTTCGCGCTCAGCCTCACCGACATCGAGCGCGACGGTGAGCTGGCCTCGGTGCTCGCGCGTGCTCGACGCGGCCCGCAAGGAGCGCGCCGCGGCGGCGCAGGGCGAGCGCGGCGGACGCGACGGGCGCGGCGGGCGCGACGGGCGCGGCGGGCGCGGCGGCGGGGGCGGCGGGCACGACGCCGGCGGCGGGCAGGACGGCGGGCTTGGCCTGGCGCGCCGGGCGCGCGGCGGGCAGGCCGGTGGGCGTAGCGCTCGCGTCGGGGCGCATGGCACGGCCGCCGATGGGCATGACCGAGTCGCCGCGGCACGACCTCGCAGCGCAACAGACCGGGGCGGGAGAAAGAGGACGACATGACCCAGCAGGAGACCGCCCGGCAGGACGAGCGCGCCGCTGGACGGCGACGACGCCCGGGCCGAGCATGGCGGTGACCTCCCCGCAGCTCCCGGCGTGGCGCGCCCGGAGGGCGGGCGCCCACTCGACGGCGACCGGGAGAACGGCGTCACGTCGAGCCAGCACCCCCACGTCGGCGAGCTCGACCGCTACCTGCTCAACGAGGGCCGCCACTTCCGGCTGTACGAGATCCTCGGAGCTCACCCCCAGCCCGCGATGGGGCCCGGCACCACCCACTTCGGCGTCTGGGCGCCGAACGCGACGCGCGTGTCGGTCATTCACGACGGCAACGGCTGGACGGCCGGGCGTGACGTGCTCGAGCCGCAAGCAAGCTCGGGCATCTGGGCGGGCTACGCCGAGGCGCCGCCGGGCACCTGCTACAAGTACGCGCTCGAGACGCGGCAAGGTCAGCTCGACAAGGCAGACCCGTTCGCCTTCGCCACCGAGCTGCCGCCGAGGACGGCGTCTGTCGTCGCCGACCTGAGCCACGACTGGCAGGACGGCGAGTGGTGCTCGCATCGCATCGAGCACCAGGACCTCTCCCAGCCGATCAGCGTCTACGAAGTGCACCTCGGCTCGTTCTGCCGGCGGCCCGACGGCTCGTACTGCACCTACGAGGAGATCGCCGAGGCTCTAGTCGCGCACGCCGGGCGGCTCGGGTTCACCCACGTCGAGCTGTTGCCGGTGATGGAGCACCCCTACTACGGGTCGTGGGGCTACCAGACGACCTCGTTCTTCGCTCCGACGGCTCGCTACGGCAGTCCGCAGGGGTTCCTGCGCTTCGTCGAGATCCTCCACCAGGCCGGCATCGGCTGCATCCTCGACTGGGTTCCCTCGCACTTCGCCACCGACGGGTTCAGCCTCGGGCTGTTCGACGGCACCCACCTCTTCGAGCACGCCGACCCCAGTCGGGGCATCCACCCGGACTGGGGCAGCTACGAGTTCAACTACGGGCGCAACGAGGTGCGCTCCTTCCTCGTCTCGAGCGCCGCGCTTCTGGCTCGACAAGTACCACGCCGACGGCCTGCGGGTCGACGCGGTCGCCTCGATGCTCTACCTCGACTACTCCCGCGAGCCGTGGCAGTGGAGCCCGAACCGCTTCGGCGGCCGGGAGGACCTCGAGGCGATCGACCTGCTGCGCACCGTGAACGAGACGGTGCGCGTCGACTTTCCGGGCACGCTGACGATCGCCGAGGAGTCGACGGCGTGGCCGGGCGTGACGGCGCCGACCAGCTCGGGAGGCCTCGGGTTCAACCTGAAGTGGGACATGGGCTGGATGCACGACACCTTGAAGCACTTCGAGCGTGAGCCGGTGCACCGCCGCTTCCACTACGACGAGCTCACCTTCCGCTCCCTCTACGCCGGTAGCGAGCATTTCGTGCTCCCGATCTCGCACGACGAGGTCGTGTACGGCAAGAAGGCCCTCGTGACGAAGATGCCCGGCGACGACTGGCAGCGCCGGGCCAACCTGCGCGCGCTGCTCGGCTACCAGTGGCTGCTGCCCGGCAAGAAGTTGCTCTTCATGGGAAGCGAGCTCGCCACCTGGCACGAGTGGGACCACGAGCGCGAGCTCGAGTGGTCGCTGCTCGAGATCCCTGAGCACGCCGGCGTGGCGCGCTTCGTCGGCGACTGCAACGCCGTCTACCGCTACTTCGATGCCCTGCACAGCCACGACGTGGACGCCACCGGCTTCCAATGGGTGACCGCCGACGCGCCCGACGACGGGGTGCTCGCCTGGTTGCGCTGGGGACGCACCGGCGAGATCGCGCTGTGCGCGCTCAACACGACCCCGGTGGTCCGCCAGTGGCGATGCGGTGTGCCGGCACCGGGCCCCTGGCGCGAGGTGCTCAACTCCGACGGAGGCATCTACGGCGGCTCGGGCGTGATCAACGAGGGGCTCCTCGAGGCAGTCCCGCTGCCCTGGGCCGGCCAGCCGGCGACGCTCGAGGTGACACTGCCACCGCTCGCCGCAATCGCCTTCGTTCCCCACGGGAGCGCCTCCGACGGCTGGAGCGGGCACGCCGCGGGCGCTCCCGGCGAGGAAGCGAGTTGACGCCCCGCCCGCCGCGACCTGTGTGGCGAGACGCCGGCGGATCGCCCGCCGCGCCACCGGCCGCGCGGGCGCGAAACAGCGACGGCACGGGCGGCCGCGGACAGGGACGCACCGGTGGTCGCGAGCGGCGCGGGGAGGAGCTCTCGGTCCTGTTGCGGGACAGGCTCCCCGCCACCCTCGGCTCGACCTACCGCGTCCAGCTGCAGCCGGCCTTCGGCTTCTCCGAAGCCGCGGCGATGGTTCCGGACCTGGCGCGCCTCGGCATCGAGACGATGTACACCTCGCCGATCACAGAGGCCGTGCCCGGCAGCACGCACGGCTACGACGGCACCGAGCCGACTCGCCTGCGCGAGGAGCTGGGCGGCGACGAGGGTTTCGCCGAGCTGCTCGAGGCATTGGCCGGGGCCGGGCTCGGCCTGTGCGTCGACGTCGTGCCCAACCATCTCGCCGCCGACCCGCGCGGCCCGTGGTGGCGCGACGTGCTGGCGCACGGGCGGGACAGCGAGTTCGGCGAGCTGTTCGACATCGACTGGGAGGCCGGACCGCCCGAGGCGCAGGGGAAGGTCAGCCTGCCGCTGCTCGACGGGCCGCTCGAGGAGGCGATCTCGAGCGGCCTGCTACGGCTCGGCGACGCAAGCGGCGACAAGGACGGCGCCGGCAGCGGCGAAGACGGCGAGGCGACCGGCGAGCGGGACGGGGGCGGCACCGGCGCAGCCGCCGAGATCGTGCTCTGCCTCGGCGGGCTGGAGCTTCCCCTCGCCGCATCGGCGGGCCTCGACGACGACCCGGCCGAGGTGCTCGCCGTGCAGCACTACCGCCTCATCGACTGGCACGATCCCTACCGTGACTACCGGCGTTTCTTCGACATCGACAGCCTGGTCGGCGTGCGCGTCGAGCGAGAGGACGTCTTCGAGCGCACGCACGCCCTCGTGCTCGCCCTCGCCGCCGCCGGCGCGCTCTCGGCGATCCGGGTCGACCACCTCGACGGGCTCGCCGACCCCGCGGCCTACCTGCGCCGCCTCGCCGAGCGCTCGGGCGACCTGCCGATCGTGATCGAGAAGATCCTCACCGGCGACGAGCGCCTGCGCACCTCCTGGCCGGTCACCGGCACGACCGGCTACGAGGTCGTCGACGACGTGGGCGGGGCGCTCGTCGATCCCGACGGGCTGGAGCGTCTCGTCGGCGAGGCGCGCGACGAAGGAGAGGCCACGGTGGCCGAGACCGTCGCCGAGGCCCGCCGCTTCGTGGCCGACACCATCTTCGGCGCCGAGCTGGAGCGCTGCGCCGAGGCGCTGCGGGTCGGGACGGGCGCCCTCGTCGCGACCACGACGCGTCTGCCCGTCTACCGCACCTATCTCGACGGCGGCCCGGTGCACCCCGACGACGCCGCGGCGATCCGACATGCAGCCGAGGGCCACGCCGACGTCTCGATCGCGCTCGCGGGGGCGGCGCCGCTGGCGTCGATCCTGCACTACCAGCAGACGACTCCGGCGATCACGGCCAAGGGCGTCGAGGACACGGCCTGGTACCGCCTCTGTGGACCGCTCGCCTTCTGCGAAGTGGGCGGCGACCCAGGGCGCGACCGCCACGACGCGCCAGCGCGCCTGCACGAGCGCGCCGCGATCCGTGCAGCGGAAGGCCGCGGCGGGCTGATTCCCTGGACGACACACGACACCAAGCGCGCCGGCGACGTGCGCGCTCGCCTGTACGCGCTGTCGGAGCTGGCCAACGCCTTCGAGGACGGGCTGCGCAACTGGCGCCGGCTGCTCGCGCCCGATGGGTCGGGCGCAGAGCTCGCCGGAGGGCAGGGCGGACAGGGCGGCTGGCTCTTCGATACCCGCGTGCTCGCCCAGCTGGCGCTCGCCACGCTGCCGCCCCCCGGCGAGGACGCCGAGGACGCCGACCTCGCCGAGCGCGTCGCTGCGGCGATGATCAAGGGGGCGCGTGAGGCCAAGCTGCGCACGTCGTGGGTGGACCCCGACCAGGCCTACGAGCTGGCGCTGAGACAGCTCGTGCAGCGCGCCCTCGCCGGCGACGCCGCCGTGACGCGCCAGGGCTTCGGCGACCTGGTCGAGGAGACCGCCCGCCTCGGCGCGCTGAACAGCCTCTCCGGCGTCGTGCTGCGCAGCTCCCTCCCCGGGGTCCCCGACTGCTACCAGGCCGACGAGTCCTGGAACCTCGTGCTCGTCGACCCCGACAACCGCCGCCCACCCGACCCGGCTCAGCTGCGGCGGGAGCTGTCGCGGCTCGGCACCGAGATCGGCGGCCGGGGAATCGTCCTCGACGTGCCACCGGGACGTGCCACCGAGCTGCGCCGGCGATGGACCGATGGCCGGGTCAAGGTGCTCGCGACGGCGGCGTGCCTGCGGGCGCGTACCGCGGTCCCGGGCTCCTTTGCCCAGTCCGCCGGCTACGTCGCGCTCGAGCCCGCCGGCGAGCAGGCGTCGAGCGTTCTCGCCTGCTACCGCTCGGGAGGCGACGGCTCGGCAGCGGTGGCGATCGCCTCGCGCCTCGGCTCGCGCCTGCACGCGCCGCCCGGCGACCTACCCAGCGGCGAGTCCTACCGCGGCACCGTCGTCGACCTCCCGGGCAGCGCGCCCGGCCGGTACCGCGACGCGTTGAGCGGTCGCGAGATCGAGACCGACGGGCGGCTCGACGTGGAGGAGGTCCTCGCCGAGCTGCCCGTGGCGCTGCTCGTCGCCGAGCCGCCGCGCTGAGGCGCTCGCCGCGCCGAGGCGCGCCGCTGCCGTAGCGTGAAACTCGTCCCGGCGCCGCCCGCTCGGTATCGTTCGGCGTGATGGTCGAGTCCGCCCCCGCGCTCGCCGGCGTGTTCCCGGTCCTGCAGACGCCCTTCGACGAGTCGGGCCTCATCGACGAGGCCACGCTGCGCCACGAGATCGATTGGGTGCTCGGCTGCGGCGTCGACGGCGTCGTCGTAGCAATGGTGTCGGAGGTGCTACGCCTCGACCACGACGAGCGCCGCTTCATCGGCAGCGTCGTCTGCGAGGCGACGGCCGGCCGCTGCCCCGCGGTGCTCAGCGTCGGCGCCGAGAGCACGAAGGTGGCGGTCGGCCTCGCTCAGCACGCTCAAGCTGTCGGCGCGGCGGCGGTGATGGCGATCCCGCCGCTGTCGCTGCGCCTCCCCGGCCACGAGCTGGCGGCGTACTTCGACGCCATCGTCGCTTCGATCGACCTTCCTCTCGTCGTGCAGGACGCCAGCTCCTACGTCGGCTCGGCGATCCCGGTGAGCGTCCAGGCCGGGCTGCTCGAGCGCCACGGTGATCGGATCTACTTCAAGCCCGAGGCGCAGCCGCTCGGCCCCACGCTGTCCGAGCTGCTCGCCGCCACCGGCGGGGCGGCACGAGCCTTCGACGGCTCGGGGGGCATCGCCCTTGTCGACACCTTCCGCCGCGGCATCGTCGGCACGATGCCGAGCGCCGACGTCAGCTGGGCGATCGTACGTATGTGGGAGTCGCTCACGAGCGGCGACCTCGAGGCGGCCTACCACGTCAGCGTGCCGCTGTCCGCTTTGATCGCGATGCAGACGAGCCTCGAGAGCTACGTCGCGATCGAGAAGCACCTTCTTGTTCGTCAGAAGGTCTTCCGGAGCGCGCTGTGCCGCGGCCCGGGAGCGCTGCGCCTCGACGAGCTCACCCTCGCTCAGGTGGACCGCTACTTCGAGTTCTTGCAGGCGGCCTGCGAGATCGAGGTCCCGTCGCAGTAGCCGCACCGGCCCGCGCCAGCACGGCCGCTACTTGCTGATCCCGAGGGTGAGCCCGCGCACCAGGTAGCGCTGAAACCCGAGGTAGACCGCCATCGCCGGCACCGCGCTGATCAGCGAGCCGGCCATCAGGATCGGGATGCTCGTGACCCGGCCGGAGGCGAGCACCGCGAGGCCGACGGTGATCGGCCGCTCGCTGTTGTCGGAGATGAACAGCAGCCCGACGAGCAGGTCGTCCCAGATCTGGATGAATTGCAGCACGGTGACCGTGGCGATCGCCGGCAGCGCGAGCGGCACGGCGAGGCGGCGAAGCGTGCCCGCGTAGCTGAGCCCGTCGACGATGCCCGCCTCGATCAGCTCGTCGGGAAGGCCGCGGAAGTACGTCGTCATGAGGAAGGTGGCAAACGGCGTGCCGAGCGCGGCGTAGACGAGAACGGCCCCGAGATAGCTGCTCGTCAGACCGAGCCGGCTGACGTTGACGTACTCGGGCATGAGGATGGACTGCAGCGGGACCATCATCGCCGACACGAGGCACAAGAAGACGATCTCGCTGCCGCGGTAGCGGAGCTTGGCGAAGCCGTACCCGGCGCACAAGCTGACCACGAGGATGATGCCGATCGAGCAGGCACAGATGATCGTCGAGTTGAGCAGCTCCTGGCCGACCGGCAGCACGGAGTTGAGCTGGCGCCAGGAGTCGATCGAGGAGCCGTGACCCGCCTCGTACTGCGCTTCGGTGTGCAGCGAGGTCGTGATCATGAACCAGAACGGGTACAGCATGACGACCGCGACACCGAGCATGGTGACGAACAGCGGACCGCGACGCGCCAGCCTGCGCCTGCCGGCGGGGGTGCGCCAGGGCGCCGGCCGGCGCAACGGGAGCGCGCTGCGGGGAGCGCTCAGCGCGCTCACGTGCTCGAGCGGATCAGCCGCAGCTGGACGATGCCGACCACTGCCATGATGACGAACAGGATGATCCCGTACAGCGCGGCGGTGCCGAACTGGCTCTCGGAGAAGCCGGTCTGGTAGACGAAGAACTCGATCGTCGTCGTCGAGTAACCCGGCCCTCCGCCGGTCATCACGAAGATCAGGCTGAACAACGCCGAGAATGCACTGATCACCGTCATCACGAACGAGAGCTGCACGAAGCGCTTCAAGTGCGGCAGCGTGACGTGCCAAAACGCCTGGAGATGGTTGGCACCGTCGATGAAGGCGGCCTCGTGCACGTGCTCGTCGAGGGTCGCCAGACCGGTGAGGAAGATCATCGTGTTCGTGCCGACCATCGACCATACGAAGGTGATCGCCAGCGCCAGGAGCGCCGTCGACTCCCCGTCGAGCAGTCCGCTGCGCACAGCGGGGATGCCGGTCCAGCCGAGCAGGCGGGAGAGCATCCCGCCGTAGGAGAAGAACCGCTCGGCGACCATCCCGATCACCGCCCAGGAGATCGCCGTCGGCATGAAGTACGCCGATCGGAAGAACCGCCATCCGGCGACGCGTTCGTGCAGCAGCACGGCGACACCCATCGGGAGGGCCAGGGCGAAGGGCACGGCGAGCAGGAGCAGCGCGTTGTTCTCGAGCACCCGCCAGAAGGTCGGGTTCTCGAAGGTCTGCAGGTACGCGCTTGGGCCGATCCAGGTCGAGGTGATCCCGTTCCACTCGGTCATCGAGTAGTACACCGCCTGGCCAACCGGCAGCACGACGAGGGTGGCGACGAGCGCGAGCGCCGGCAGCGTGAGGGCGAAGCCGGTCAGCCGGCGCTGGGTGGCCAGGCGCATCCGCTGGGCGCGCTCGGGCCTGGCCGAGCGCTCGCGCTCGGTCGAGAGCGGCGTCCCGTCGAGGGTCGTCGTCACCGCCATCGTCCGCGCCCTTCTCCTGCCGATGTCCTACCCGGCGGCGTGCGCGGCACGGAGGGCACGGCGGCGGGCGAGGGAGCACGGCTGGCGGCGGGCGCGAGGGCCCTGCCGGCGGCGGGCGAGGGGCCCGGCCGGCGGCGCGCACACGACGCGCCGACGGCCGGGCCCGAACGGCCGGGCCCGTCACAGCTCACCGGTCAACCGTCACCCGTCGTAGCTGGTACCGCGCTGGCCGGCCGGCAGCTGCTGCCAGGTCTGCTGCAGCTGCTGCAGCGCCGCCTTCGGCGTCGACTGGCCGGCCAGCACCGCCGGGAGCACCTTCGCGCCGGTGTTCACGACGTTGGTCTGCACCACATTGTCCAGCATCGGGTAGGCCGTGTAGTGGTCCTTGGTCACGAAGTCGAGCATCTCCTGGTTGACCGGGTTGCTCGTCGTCATGCCGTCGATCGCCGGGATGAGGCCGGACTGGTTGACGATGGTCCCCGCCTGGCGCGTCGTCAGGAAGTCGAGGAATTGCTCGTCCTGTTGCGGGTAGGCCGAGTAGTTGGTCATCGAGAAGCCGTCTCCGGCGAACTCGACGACACCCTTGATCGGAGCCTTCGAGAACGGCAACGGGAACGCGGCGACCTTGGAGCCCATCGAGCTCGTGTACTGGGCGGTGTCCCACGTGCCGTCGACGAGCATCGCCGCCTTGCCGCTCTCGAAGTCCTGGATGTTGTTCGTCTTGGTCAGCACGTCGGGGTTGGTGCAGCCCATCGAGTGCAGCTTCTGCCAGTTCGAGAGCTGGGCGGCGATCGCCGGCGACGTCCAGGGGATCTGCCCGTCGTAGAGGCCCTTCCACTGGGAGACGCTGTACGAGCCGATCATCATGTAGCTCATGTCGTACCAGGGGTAGAACTCTGCGCCGAGGGCCTGTCCGCCGTTGCCGTAGACGATGGGTGTGTAGCCGGCCTTCTTCAGCTTCGTGCAGGCGGAGTAGAGCTGGCTCCAGTCCGTCGGCACCGAGGTGACCCCGGCCTTGGCGAAGTCCGCCTTGTTGTAGAAGCCGATGTAGAACTGCACCTCGAGCGGCACCACGAGCGGACCGTTGGACACGTCGAAGTCGTTGGCTGTCCACTGCAGGTCCTCGACGCGCGCGAGGTCGGACGAGGGGATCTTGCCTTTCAGGTTGACGAGGAAGTCGTCGTACTGCAGCGTGTACAGGCCGGTCCACATGACGAGCAGATCCGGGCCCTTGTGGGAGATCGCCGCCGCCTGGAGCAGCGAGAAGTAGTTGTCGGCCGGCTCGGAGACGACGTCGATGGTGACGTCCGGGTGGGTGCGCTCGTAGGCTTTGACGAGCGCCCGGGTCGCAACGGCGTTCTGCTCGGTGCCGTAGTTCTCCCACAGCGTGAGGGTGACATGCGACGCCTCCGCCCGCGTCGTCGCCCCCGAGCTGTTCGCCAGCACGCCTGCCAACAGGCTGGCGAGGAGCGCCGCGGCGAGGAACCACCTGCTCTTTCTCATGTGCCCTCCCTCTTGTCGGAGCAGCCGGCTCCCGGCTGGTCACGCACCCTCGATATCATTGCAGCCTCATCGCGCCCGAGGTCGCTGTGGCTCCGTCCGAGCAGCTGCCGGGCTGTGCGGCGCCCTCGTGCACGGGGCGGCGGGCACGGCTTGTCGTCGAGCGCCGGACGGCGGCCGGGGCCGCCGGGGAGGCTTGGGATCGTCCATGGCGAAGGCACTCGTGACCGAGGGCCGCGGCAAGCTCGTGCTCGAGGAACGTCCCCCGCTGCGCCTCGGAGAGGACGAGCTCGTCGTCGAGCCGCTCGTGGTCGGCGTCTGCGGGACGGACCTCGAGCTCATCGACGGCACGATCGACGAGGCCTTCGTCAACTACCCGCTCGTGATCGGGCACGAGTGGGCGGGGCGTGTCACGGCTTCGAGCTCACCTCGCGTCGGCGTCGGCGAGACGGTGGTCGTCGAGGGGATCATCCCGTGCTGGTCCTGCGAGCACTGCGTCGCCGGCGACACGCATCTCTGCACGACCTACCACGAGATCGGCTTCACCCGCGACGGCGCCGGCGCCGGCGAGATCGTCGTGCCGGCGCGCCTCGCCCACCGGCTGCCGCCGGCCGCGACGCTCGAGGACGGCGCGCTCGTCGAGCCGGCTTCGGTCGTCTACCACGGGGTGTCGCGCCTCGTGCCCCGCCCCGGGCTCGACTGCCTCGTCGTCGGCGACGGGACGATCGGTCTGCTCAGCCTGCTCGTGCTCGACCTGTGGTCGCCGTCCCGCCTCGTGCTCGCCGGGAGACGTCCCGAGCAGGCCGACCTCGCCCGGGCGTGCGGCGCCGACGAGGTCCTCGAGGTTGCGCCCGAGCGCTCCTTCGACCTCGTGGTCGAGGCGGCCGGAACCGTCGACGCGTTCCTCGGCGCGCTCGGCGCCGTCCGCCGAGGCGGCAGCATGCTCGTGCTCGGCCTCCCGCCGCACGGCGCGCTCGCCCCGGTCGCCGTCGACGACCTCGTCAACAACGACCTGGTGCTGCGGGCCAGCTTCGGATACAGCGCCGCGGCCTGGTCGCGGGTCGTCGCCCTGCTCGGCAGCGGCGAGCTGCACCCGGGGCGGATCGTCACGCACCGCTTCCCCCTCGAGTCCTTCGACGACGCCGTCGGATTGCTCCGCTCGCCCACGGCGGGCGAGGCGAGGGGAAAGGTGGTGGTGCTGCCCAACGGAGTCGGCGCGGCGCGGCGCTGAGCGGCCACCCGGCAGCGGCGCGGCGCCGAGACGGCGGAGTGGAGCCCGACGAGGTCAGCGCGGCGCCACGACTGGCCGGTCGTCCGGCATTACGAGGGGATGGACCGCCGCGCCGTCTCGATGCCGCTCGGCGGCATCGGCACGGGCACGATCGGCCTCGGCGGCCGCGGCGAGCTGCGCGAGTTCGAGCTGCAGAACCACCCGGCCAAGGGCTCCCGTTCTCCGGGCACGTTCTTCGCAGTGCGCGCCGCGGTCGCCGGTGGCGGCCCGGCGAACGACGGCGGCGCAACGACCGAAGACGACCCCACGAGCGCCCCGGCCGCGCGCATCCTCGAAGGGGCGCTCTTCGACGAGGAGTACGAGGGCGCGCTCGGCTCGCCGGTGACCCTCGCCGGGCTGCCGAGGTTCGAGCGCTGCAGCTTCGAGGCCGCCTACCCGCTCGCCCGCGTGCGGCTCGACGACGACGCCTTCCCGCTCGCCGCCGTGCTCGAGGCGTTCAACCCGCTGGTTCCCGGCGACGCCGACGCGAGCGGGCGGCCGCTGGTGTTCTGGCGCGTCAGGTTGCGCAACACTGCGGCCGAGCGCCTCGAGGCCTCGGTGATGTGCTCGGTCGGCAACTTCATCGGGGCACAGCTGCGCGCCGGCGGCTTCGACCGCGGCCGGCCCACGTTCGAGCCGCGGGACGCGCCGGGCCTGACCGGCGTGCTGATCGGCGAGGCGGGGCTCGCGCACGACGACGAGGAGTGGGGCACCTTCGCCGCCGCGGTGGTGGGCGACGAAGGCACGTGGCGCGGGCCGGTCTGGTCCCCGGGCAAGTGGAACCAGGGCGCGTTGCGGATGTGGGACGGGTTCGTGCGCACCGGCGTGCCCGGCGCGCCCGGCGACGGCGACACATGGGAGGGCAGCGTCGACGGGTCGGCGGGCGTCCCGGCGGCCACGATCGGGGCGCGGCGGGCGCTCGAGCCGCTCGGCAGCGCCGAGGTGTGCTTCGCCTTCGGCTGGCACTTCCCCAACCGCAGATCGTGGGTCTTCAGCGGGCCCGGTCCGGCCGGAGGCGCGGGCGAGACGATCATCGGCAACCACTACTGCACGGGTCACGCCGACGGCTGGGAAGCGCTCACCGCCGGCCTCGACGGCATCACCGAGCTCGAGCGCGCCACGGTCGAGTTCGTCTCCGCCGTGGCCGGCAGCGACGTTGCCGCTCCGGTGCGAGAGGCCGCGCTGTTCAACCTCTCGACGCTGCGCTCCCCGACGTTCTTCCGTTCGGCCGACGGGACGCCCTGGGGCTGGGAGGGGGTGCTCGACCGCACGGGGTCGTGCCCGGGATCGTGCACCCACGTCTGGAACTACGAGCTCGCCACGCCGTTCCTCTTCGCCGACCTCGCCCGGGCGATGCGCGAGCTCGAGCTCGGCTCGGTCGATGCCGACGGCGCGATGAGCTTCCGCCTCGGTCTTCCCGAGTCCTGGCGGCGCGAATGGGGCGTCGCCGCCGCCGACGGCCAGTTCGGCTGCATCGTCAAGCTGCACCGCGAGTGGCAGCTCTGCGGCGACGACGAGTTCCTGCGCCGCTTGTGGCCGGCGGCGCGGCGCTGTCTCGAGTTCGCCTGGCTCGAAGGCAGCTGGGACGCCGACGAGGACGGCGTGGCCGAGGGCTGCCAGCACAACACGCTCGACATCGAGTATTTCGGGCCCAATCCGCTGATCCAGGGCTGGTACCTCGCCGCGCTGCGAGCCGCGGCGCGCATGGCCGAGCACTGCGGGGAGGCCGATTTCGCCCGGCGTTGCGCCGAGCTCGAGGCCTCGGGGTCTGCCTGGACGGAGGCCCACCTCTTCAACGGCCGCTACTACGTCCAAGAGGTCCGCCCTCCGGGCGACTTCGCCCGAGTGCACCCCGGCACGCGCCACGCCGCGCTCGGCGCTCTCGACCCGCAACGGCCCGAGTTCCAGATCGGCGCGGGGTGCCTGATCGATCAGCTCGCCGGGCAGGTGGCAGCGGAGATGGCGGGTCTCGGGCCGGTCTTCGACACCGCCCATGGCCTCAGGTCGCTCGAGAGCGTGCACCGCTACAACTACGTGGCGCGCTTTCACGGCCATACCAACTACATGCGCCCGTACGCCCTCGGCTCGGACCGCGGGCACATCATGGTCGCCTATCCCGACGGCCTGCCCGAGCACCCGGTGCCGTACTGGTGCGAGGTGATGACGGGCTTCGAGTACACCTACGCGCTCGCGCTCGTCCAGGCGGGGCGCCACGAGCTCGCCGTCGACGTGGTCGCCTCGGTGCGCGAGCGTTACGACGGTCGCCGGCGCAATCCCTTCGACGAGGCGGAGTGCGGGCACCACTACGCGCGGGCGATGGCGAGCTGGGGCGTGCTCAACGCGCTCGCCGGTCTGCGGTACTCGGCGGTCGAGGAGCGACTCACGATCGCCGCCGCCCCTCCCGGGACGAGCACGGTGTGGTCGGCCGGATCGGCCTGGGGTGTGCTCGCCCACCGATCCCCCGGCCGCGGCGCGTCGCGTCCGGGCGACCCGCCCGGCCACGGCGACTGCACGCCGCCACCGGAACGCAGAGCGACCGAACGCGAGGCGCTCCGCGCGCCGATGGTGCGGGTCGAGGTGCGCGGCGGCATCCTCCGCGTGCGCAGGGTGGTCGCCGGCGGCCGGACCATCGAGCTGGGGGGACCGCGCCGGCTCGCCGCCGGCGACGCGCTCGAGGTGATGCTCGCAGAGGATGCCGACGGGGCTCCCGCGACGGAGAGGAGCTGACATGACCATGTTGCGCTGGGGACTGCTCGGTGCCGGCGGCATCGCCAAGACCTTCACACGCGACGTGCGCGCCGCCGGTGCCGGGATCATCGTCGCGGTCGGCTCTCGCGACGCGAGCCGCGCCGAGGCCTTCGGCGAGGAGCTCGACGTTGCGCGCCGGTACGGCTCCTACGAAGAGCTCGCCTCCGACGAGGAAGTCGAGGCGGTGTACGTCGCGACCTACCACCCGTTGCACCACGAGGCCGCGATGGTCGCGCTCGCGCAGCACAAGCCGGTGCTCGTGGAGAAGCCCTTCACGATGAACGCCGCCGAGGCCCGTGACGTCGTCGCCACGGCGCGGGCGTCGCAGACCTTCTGCATGGAGGCGATGTGGACCCGCTTCCTGCCCCACGTGGCGGAGATCCGCCGGCGGGTCGGCGCGGGCGCGCTCGGCGAGGTCGTCGCCGTGCACGCCGACCACGGCGCCTGGTTCCCGCCGGACCCCACCTTCCGGCTGTTCGCCCCCGAGCTCGGTGGTGGGGCGCTGCTCGACCTCGGGATCTATCCGGTCTCGTTCGCCTCGATGGTGCTCGGTACGCCGAGACGGGTCGTCGCGATCACCACGCCGGCGATGACCGGCGTGGACGGGCAGACCTCGATCCTGCTCGGCCATGCCGGTGGGGCGCAGGCCGTGCTCACCTGCTGCTCGCTCGCACGGACACCGACGCGCGCCGTGATCATCGGGACCGAAGCGCGCATCGAGGTCGCACCGCCCGCGTATCGCCCGACCTCGTTCGAGGTGGTCGGCCGCGACGGCACGCGTGAGCTCGTCGACTCGCCGCACGTCGGCGGCGGCCACTGGTATCAAGCCGCCGAGGTGGCACGCTGCATCGACGCCGGGCTGCTCGAGAGCCCGCTCCTGCCGCTCGACGAGACCGTGTCGATCATGGAGACGATGGACGCCATCGTCGCCGGCGCCGAGGCGGCCTAGCGCGGTCCGGCGCGGCTGCGCAGCCGGCGCGGCTGCGCAGCCGGCGCGGCGGCGCGGCGGGTCGACTGCGCGAGCCGCTCCCGGGTCGCTCAGCTCGACTGCGATCCCTCCACCGGCGCGGCGTGCAGGACGTGTCCGCAGTTCGCGCACGAGACGACCCAGAGAGCGCCCGGCGGCGACGGCGCGTCCCGCTCGGGCGGGGTCGCCGGAGCGACGTGCCGGACGGGCAGCCCGCGAGCGAGCAGATGCCCCTCGAGCAGACCCCCGCAACCCGGGCAGCACGCCCCGACCGGCGAGGACGGCAGCGGCGCGAGGGGTGGCTCGGCCCTGCTCGAGGCGACGCTCCAGCGGCGGCCATCGGCCTGCTCCACCGGCCGCACGGGGGCGCGCCGTGCCCGCTCGCCGGGCGTGGGGCGCCGCTCGGGAACTTGGCGCTGCGGGCGCGACGGGCGCGGCGGGCGGTCCTCGTCCCGCGCCGGGGCGGCGGCCTCGCCGAGCTCGCCTGACCCCGTTCTCGCCGCCCGCATCGCGAGCACCCTCCCTCGCACCTCGTCCGGGGCGGGGCCGAGCCGCTCGAGCAGGCGCGCCGGGGGTCCTTGCGGATCGGCGGTGAAGGCGAGCAGCACGTGCTCGGTGGCGACGACGCTGTCACCGAGATCCGCCGCCTCGCGCGCCGCAAGCTCGAGCAGGTGCTGGGAGACCGGGAGGTAGGGCAGGGCCGGGCCGCGGCGCACGAGGCCGCCTCCCGGCTTGGCCCGCTCGAGCGCCTCTGCGTTCCCCGAGGAGCCGTAGGCGGCGCGCGCCTCAGCGCGCACGGCGTCGATCGTGACCGCCGAGACGGCAAGGCACTGCGCGGCGATCCCCCGCGCCTCGGTGATCAGCGCGGCCACGAGGTGCTCGGGCGCGACTGCTTCGTGGCCGAGCCGGCGCGCCTCCTGCTGGGCCACGAGCAGCACGACCCGTGCCCTTGTGCTGCAACGCTCGAGCATGGGATGGTCTCCCCCGCCTCAGGGCTGGAGCCGCTGCATCGCCCAGCGGGCGCGGCCGCCGGGCGCGGGACCACCTGCCGGGGAGGCACCTGCGGCGCGGGCTCGACCTGCGCCGTCGAGCTCGAAACGGAGCCGGTCGTGCAGCCGGTCGTCCCGGTTCTGCCAGAACTCGTAGCTCTGCGGCCTCACCCGGAAGCCGCCCCAGCGCTCCGGTCGTGCCACCTCGCCCCCGGAGAGGGCCGAGGCGAGCTCGGCGACGCGCGCCTCGAGGGCGGCACGGCTCTCGATCGGGCGGCTCTGCTCGGAGACGGCCGCCGAGATCTGGCTGCCCCGCGGGCGTGTCGCGAAATAGGCGTCGGACTCCGCGGCGCTGACGGGCTCGACAGGACCCTCGATGCGCACCTGCCGGCCGAGCGCGTCCCAGTAGAACAGCAGGGCGGCGAAGGGGTGGTTCTGCAGCTCGCGGCCCTTGCGGGAGTCGTAGTTGGTGAAGAAGGTGAAGCCGTGCTCGTCGGCCTCCTTGACCAGCACCATCCGCAGCGACGGGCGGCCCGACTCGTCGACGGTGGCGACCGCGGCCGCCTCGGGAAGGCGCACGACTGTGGCTGCCTCGGCGTACCAGCGGCGGAACTGCTCGAGCGGGTCGGAGGCGACGTCTGCTTCGTCGAGCGGGACGTCGTGGTCGGTCACCGGCGCACGCTACCGCTCCCCGCCCTCGCGCCGCGGCGGGCGCGGACCCGCGGTGGGTCGGCGCCCGAACGCCACTTGTAGGCTCGGCGGCGTGCGCAACAGATGGCTGACCAGGCGGGCGGTGCTCGCCACGATCGCGATCGCCATCTGGGCGCCGGGCTGCCTCCTCGCCGGCTGGTGGCAGGCGACGGTCGCGATGTCGGGCAACGCGCTCGAGCTACCTCTACGCCGTGGAGTGGCCGGCGTTCGCCGTGCTCGGCGCAGTGGTGTGGTGGCACCTCGTGCACGACGACCCCGAGACGGTCGGGGCGCGCGGCCTCGCCCGCCTGCGCGCCGCGCACGCGGTGCAGGCGTCGGCGTCGGCGTCGGCATCAGCCGAGCCGGAGGAGGACGGGCGCCAGCGACGCGCCGACGACGCCGGAGCGGCCGCGGAGGAGGTGGACGACGAGATGCGCGCGTACAACGAGTACCTCGCCTCGCTGGCCGACCGGCCGAAGACCTGGCTGCGGCGATGAGCAGCCCGCTACAGCGCTACCGGGCGATGGCGATGATCGTCGGCACGATGCTGCTCGTCCTCGTGCTCGTCGGCATCCCCTTGCAGTACGGCTTCGGCCGTCCGGGGGTCGCCAACGTCGTCGCGCCGGTGCACGGCATCCTCTACATCGTCTACCTGCTCACGGTGCTCGACCTGGCGCGACGCGACCGGCGGATCTCGTTGCGCCAGCTGGCCGCGATGGTCGGTGCCGGCTTCATCCCCTTCCTCGCCTTCGTCATCGAGCGGCGGATCACCGCCGAGCTCGCCGGGCCGCCACCCGTCCGGACCGAAGCGACCGCGCACGCGTCGCCCGGCGGCCCTGCCTGCGCGGGGGCAACCGTCGAGCCGGCCGCGCCTGGCACCGCGCCCGCCGCCAGCTCGGGGACGCTGTCACCCGACGCGCGCGGCGGCGGATGACGGACTCCCCGGCGCACGGCACGGCGGCGCACGGCACGGCTCGTCCCGGCTCGCCAGAGCCGCGCGGTGTGCACGCCGTGACCGGCGAGCGTGGCGCCGCCCGCTCGCGTCGCACCCACGCGCCCGCCCACGCCCACGTGCCCTCCCTGGAAGCAGCAGGGGCAGCCGACACGAGCCGGCTGCTCGTCGCCCTCGGGCTCATCGTCGCCTTCATGGTGGGCGAGGTCGTCGCCGGAGCGCTCGCCGGCTCGCTTGCCCTGCTCGCCGACGCAGCCCACATGCTCACCGACGCGATCGCCCTCGGCGCGGCGGCCGCGGCGACGATCGTCGCCCGCCGGCCCGCCGACGCGCGCTTCACCTTCGGCCGTGCCAGAGCCGAGATCCTCTCGGCGGCGCTGAACGGCGTGCTCCTCGTCGTCGCCGCGGCGCTCGTGGTCGCCGAGGCCATCGGCCGCCTCATCCACCCGTCGCCCGTGGACGGTGCGATCCTCGTCGTGGTCGGCAGCGCCGGCATCGTGGTCAACGCGCTGTCCACCTTCGTGGTGTCGCACGCCGACCGCTCGAGCCTCAACGTCGCCGGGGCCCTCGCCCACCTCGTCACCGACCTGTGGGCCTTCATCGGCACCGTCGCGGCCGGCGCCGTGATCATGGCAACCAGTTGGGAACGCGCCGACGCGGTCGCCTCGCTGTTCGTCGCGGCGCTGATGGCGCGAGCGGCGTGGGGCTTGTTGCGTGACTCGGGGCGCATCCTGCTGCTGGCCACGCCGGCGGGCATGACCCTGTCGGAGGTGCGCGCCCACTTGCTCGAGGCGCCGCACGTACGCGACGTGCACGACCTGCACGCCTTCGTCGTCAGCTCGCAGCTGCCGGCGCTCAGCGCCCACGTCGTGGTCGAGCAGGGCTGCTTCGAAGACGGTCACGCGCCGCAGGTGCTCGACGAGCTGCAGAGCTGCCTCGTCGGTCATTTCGACCTCGAGCACTCCACGTTCCAGCTCGAGCCCCCCGGGCACGCCGTGCACGAGCTCGGCTCGCACCCCACCCCCGGCTGACGACGAGAGGGCGTCATCGGCCCGCACCAGCCCGTCGTTTCCGTCGTCTGCACTCCGTGCGCCAGTGGGCGCCGCGCGGCGCCCTCGTGCTCGGCGCCTCCGCGGGCAGCGTGCTGCTCGCGGCCACCGCCGCAGGCGCCGGCTCGAACCTCGTCACCTACGGTGACTTCAGCCAGCCCGGCACCAACGCGACCACGCCGAGCAATTGGACGCCGGAGAACTTCGGCGTCGAGAACGACCCGTACGCCGTGACCTTCTACCAGTGGAATGCCGCAGGCCAGTACCCCCCGCCGGCAGGCGCGCCCTCCACCTGGGCGGCCGAGGCCTTCTACGAGGCCGGAAGGCAGTTGGGAGTCGAGGGTTTCGGCGCCACCCAACCGCTCTCGATCTCCTCGGGCCTCGACCCGCAGCTCAGCTGGTCCGACGTGCAGACCAACGCTCCCGAGGCGACGAACGCCGACTGAGCGGGCACCCTCGTCGAGATCGACCTGACGAGCGGCGCCAACACCTACAGCCTCGACTTCTTCACCCCGTTCACCGCCTACAAGAGCACGTTCCCGGACTCGCCGACCTCGTCGGGGAACACGGCATTCGTGGTCGAGCCGACGCTGACGCAGGGAACGTGGGCGAACGTCCCGGCGACCGACCTCAACGCCGCGGTGTCGAGCGCCTTCGGCGCCTCGGTGGCCGCCAGCTACACGATCAACTCGATCGAGGTCGGCGACCTCGAGAACACGATCAACGCCGGCTCGCCGTACCCCAACATGGACGCGTACTTCGCCGACGTGAGCATCACGCAGGGCCCGGGCACCCAGCTGCCCGAGGTGCCGCAGACCGTGATGCTGCCGGGGGCGGCACTGCTGATCCTCGGCGGCGGCTACCTCGTCCTGCGCCGGCGGCGGAGCACGTCTCCCGCCGCAGGCTGAGCGCCGGCGCCGAGGCCGACCACAGCCATCAGCGCGACGAGGACGAGCAGCGACAACCAGAGGGTGTCCACCACGGCGCTCATGTGCGTGCCTCCTGCAGCCTGTCACGGACCCGTCCGTGGGTCCCGTGCGATCGTCGCGGAGTTTTCCCTCGACCGGCGTGAACAAACCTTGATGAAGCTGTAAGGCGCGACCCGGGGCGCACTGCCCGCCCCGGGTCGTCTCGCGCCCGGCGCGGGGCGGCCGCCTCAGGTTGCGGCGCGCGCCAGCACGACCACCGAGCGACCGGCGACGTGGACCGGCTTGCCGGCACGCGCCGTCGGGGCGGGCGGCTCGGCGAAGGGCGGCTCGACGGCGGTGTCGAAGACGTAACGCCAGGTGAGGCCGAAACGCTCGTCCGGGAGGGTGAACTCGATCTCCTCCCAGAAGGCGTTGAGGACGATGAACAGGCTGTCGTCGTGCGAGGCGTCGTGGCGGGTCGCCGCCGGCGGCAGCTGATCGCCGTTCAGGAACATGCCGAGCGTGCGGGCGAAGCTGACCTGCCAGTCGAAATCGGTCATCTCCTTGCCGGCGGGTGAGAACCAGGCGATGTCCTGCACCCCCTCGCCGTGCAGCGGACGTCCCTGGAACCAGCGCCGGCGCCGCAGCACCGGGTGGGCGCGGCGCAACGCCGCCAGCCGGCGCGTGAAGTCGAGCAGCTCGGTGTCCTGGTCGTCCCAGTCGAGCCAGGACACCTCGTTGTCCTGGCAGTAGGCATTGTTGTTGCCCTGCTGGCTGCGCCCGATCTCGTCGCCGGCGAGCAGCATCGGCACGCCCTGGGAGAGGAACAGGGTGGCGAGGAAGTTGCGCTGCTGTCGCCGGCGCAGCGCCCTCACCGCCGGGTCGTCGCTCGGGCCCTCCACGCCGCAGTTCCAGGAGCGGTTGGCGTCCGAGCCGTCGCGGTTGCCCTCCCCGTTGGCCTCGTTGTGCTTGACGTTGTAGGAGACGAGGTCCGCCAGCGTGAAGCCGTCGTGCGCCGTGACGAAGTTGATGCTCGCCCACGGGCGACGGCCGGTGCGCTCGTAGAGGTCGGAGCTGCCTGTCAGGCGGTAGGCGAGGTCCGGCAGCTGGCGGTCCTCGCCACGCCAGTAGTCGCGCACGCAGTCGCGGTACTCGCCGTTCCACTCCGACCACAGCGGCGGGAAGTTGCCGACCTGGTAGCCGCCCTCCCCGACGTCCCACGGCTCGGCGATGAGCTTCACCTGGCTGATCACCGGGTCCTGCTGGATGATGTCGAAGAACGCCGAGAGCCGGTCGACCTCGTGCAGCGTGCGTGCCAGCGTCGCCGCGAGGTCGAAACGGAACCCGTCGACATGCATCTCGGTGACCCAGTAGCGCAACGAGTCCATGAGCAGCTGCAGCATGTGCGGGTTGCGCACGTTCAAGGTGTTGCCGGTCCCGGTGTAGTCGACGTAGTAGCGCGGGTCGTCGGCGCGCAGCCGGTAGTAGGCGGTGTTGTCGATGCCGCGGTAGCACAGCGTCGGGCCGTGGTGGTTGCCCTCGCCGGTGTGGTTGTAGACGACGTCGAGCAGCACTTCGATGCCCGCTGCGTGCAAGGTCTTGACGAGCTGCTTGAATTCCTGTACCTGCTGGCCGAGCGAGCCGCTGGCGGAGTACTCGGCGTGCGGGGCGAGGTAGCAGATCGAGTTGTAGCCCCAGTAGTTGCGAAGCCCGCGCTCCAGCAGCGCCTGGTCGTGGATGAACTGGTGCACCGGCTGCAGCTCGACGGCGCTGATGCCGAGGCTGAGCAGGTAGTCGACGACCTCGGGCACGGCCAGGCCGGCGTAGGTGCCGCGCAGCTCCTCGGGCACGGCCGGGTGGCGGGCGGTGAAGCCCTTGACGTGCATCTCGTAGACGGTCGTCTTGTACCAGGGCGTACCGGGAGCGCGGTCGTTGCCCCAGTCGAAGAACGGGCTGATCACCACGCTCTTGGGCATCGAGGAGGCGCTGTCGGAGCGGCTCTGGCGGGACTCGTCTCCGAGCTGGTGACCGAACACCGAGCGCCGCCAGCGCAACGTGCCGTCGACGGCCTTGCCGTAGGGGTCGAGGAGCAGCTTCTCGGGGTTGCAGCGCAGGCCCTGCGCCGGGCGCCAGGGCCCGAAGACGCGGAAGCCGTAGCGCTGGCCGGGGCCGACCCCGGAGAGGTAGCCGTGGTGGACGAAGGCCGTCTCGTCAGGAAGGGTGTAGCGCGTCTCCCGGCCGGACGCGTCGAACAGGCACAGGTCGACTCGCTCCGCGAGCTCGGAGAAGATCGAGAAGTTCGTCCCCACCCCGTCGTAGGTGGCACCGAGCGGGAAGGGCCGCCCGTAGGTGATGGTTCTCGGAATCGTGTAGTCGATCATGGCTCCCCGCCGCGCTCGCGCCACAGCAGGACGCCAGGGCACCTCGCCGGCCCGCAGGCGCGCGCCGCCGCCCGCCCCTCGGTCGGCGCGGTCGGCGCGCTCACGCCGGCCGCATCCTCGAGGCGTCCCCGTTGCGCGCTCGCTCGCTCGATGCCAGCTCTCACCCGCGCCACCGGTGTCGGGGCGCGCCGAACAAGCCACGGGGCACCAGGTCGGGCTGCGTGACGGTCGGTCCAGCCGGCGAGCGGGGGGGCGCTAGTCAGCACGCTCCGAAGGGAGCGGCACGTGCGGGGATCCCGGGCGCAACAGGGACCGCACGCCACCGGGTGCAGTGGCGATCGAAACGGCGAGCCGGCCCTGCTTCAGAGCCGGTCCCGCCTCTGGCTCAGGCCGGGCGGACGTTCGCTGCCTGCAGGCCCTTCTGGCCTTCCTGTACCTCGAATTCGACCTGCTGGCCCTCTTCCAGAGTGCGGTAGCCGCTCATCTGGATGGCGCTGTGGTGCACGAAGACATCGGCACCGCCGGCTTGCGAGATGAAGCCGTAGCCCTTCTCGGCGTTGAACCACTTGACTGTTCCGGTCGCCACGTCGGCGTATTCCCTTCGTTCGATGACGCCTACAGCGAGAGGCGACTCGAACGTGGCGGGACCCGGGAGGCCCTGGCAGCTCGCCTTCGGGGGGCTCCTGCGTCCAACCTCCACGGCGCCCGCCGGCGGACCAGCCAGGCACTCTCGAACATGACGCTAGCAGCAACACAGCGCCACGTCACCAGGGAACAGACAGTTCGACGGCAGTTCACCCTGGTGTGACCGGTGGTTCACCGGAGGCGCAGGCGGGCTCCGCCCGGGGTGTCCTCGACCTGCCAGCCGAGCTGCTCGATCTCGGCGCGCAGGACATCGGCGGTCGCCCAGTCGCCGCCGGCGCGGGCCTCGTCCCGCTGCCGGGCGCGCTCGACGACCTCGGGCGGAGCCGTGACGTCGCCGCTGCCGCTCGCCCTCAGCCCGAGGGCGGCGAGCAGGTCGAGCGCACGCCGCCCGAGCGCTCGCGCCCCGGCGGCGTCACCGGCATCGGCGAGCGCGTTCGCCCGCCGCACGCCGTCGGAGAGAACGAGGGCCAGCGCGCGCGGTGTGTCGAGGTCGTCGTCCATCGCGGCGACGAAGGCTGCCTCGAGGGCGTCCGCCGCTGCGCCCTCCCGGCCCGCGCCGCCCGAGTCCCCGGCGCCCAGCGGGTCGTCCAGGCGCCGTGCCAGGGCGTCGACGCGCTCGACGGCGCGCGCCGCGTCCTCGAGGGTGTCGATGTCGACCTCGAGCGGTGAGCGGTAGTGCGAGCGCAGCACGAGCATGCGGTACGCGCGCGGGTCGCTACCCGCCAGCAGCTCCTCGAGGCCGAGGGTGTTGCCGAGCGACTTCGACATCTTCTCCCCGCCGGCAACGACCATGCCATTGTGCATCCACAGCCGGGCGAATTCCCGTCCGAGGGCGACCGCCTGGGCGCGCTCGTTCTCGTGGTGCGGGAAGATCAGGTCCTGCCCGCCGCCGTGCAGGGAGAAGCCCTCGCCGAGCAGCGCGAGCGACATCACGACGCACTCGGTGTGCCAGCCCGGGCGACCGGGCCCGAAGGGGGAGTCCCAGCTCGGCTCGCCCGGCTTGGCCGCCTTCCACAGCGCGAAGTCGGCCGGGGCGCGCTTGTTCTCGTCCGCCTCGACCCGCGCCCCGGCGCGCAGGTCCTCGGGGTCGAGGTGCGGCAGCAGCCCGTACCCGGGGACGGCGGCGACCGAGAGGTAGACGCCGTCAGGCGTCGGGTAGGCCGCGCCGGCAGCCGCGAGCTCGGCGATCATCTCCACCATCTGCGGCACATACTCCGTGGCGTGGGGGACGAGGTCGGGCTTGGCGGCGCCGAGGGTGCCCATCGCCTTCCACCACTGCTCCTCGGCCTCGGCCGCGATCTCCTTCGGCTCGCGCCGCTCCGCCTCGGCGCGCTGGATGATCTTGTCGTCGACGTCGGTGACGTTGGACACATAGAGCACGTCGACGCCACGGTGCACGAGGTAACGGCGCAGCACGTCGTAGACGAGGGTCAAGCGACCGTGGCCGACGTGCGGTGGGGCGTACACCGTCGGGCCGCAGACGTACAGCCCGACGCGGCCGTCCCGGCCGGGGGCGACCTCGAGCACCTCGCGGCTGGCCGTGTCGAGCAGGCGGAGCATGCCAGGTACGGTACTAGGGCCATGAGCACCCTTGACCAGGTCGAACACGCCGCGCCGACCCAGCCGCGACCGAGACCCGGTGTCCCGGAGCGAGCCGTCCTCGAGGGCCTCGAGGAGAAGTGGGCGCCCCGCTGGGACGCCGAGGGCACCTACCGCTTCGACCGGAGGGCCCAGCGGGACGAGGTCTACGCCATCGACACGCCGCCGCCGACGGTCTCCGGGTCGCTGCACGTCGGCCACGTCTTCTCCTACACCCACACCGACGTGATGGCCCGCTTCATGCGGATGCGCCAGAAGGCGGTCTTCTACCCCATCGGCTGGGACGACAACGGCCTCGCCACCGAACGGCGGGTGCAGTACCACTACGGCGTCCGCTGCGACCCGAGCGTGCCCGTCGACCCGTCCTTCACCCCGCCCTCCCCCGGCGCGGCCCGCGACGGCGAGATGGTCCCCATCTCGCGGCCGAACTTCGTCGGGCTGTGCGAGCGGCTCACCGCCGAGGACGAGGAAGCCTTCGAGGCGCTGCTCCGCCGTCTCGCGTTCTCCTCGACTGGACCTACAAGTACACGACCGCCAGCGCCCGGGCGCGCCGCACCTCCCAGCTCGGCTTCCTGCGCCTGTACGAGAAGGGCGAGGCCTACCGCCAGGCCGCCCCCACGCTGTGGGACGTCGACTTCCAGACCGCCGTCGCCCAGGCCGAGCTCGAGGACCGCGTGCGGCCCGGGGCGTACCACCGCATCGCCTTCCGGCGCCCGGACGGCTCGATGGTGGAGATCGAGACGACGCGGCCCGAGCTGATCCCCGCCTGCGTCGCCCTCGTCGCCCATCCCGACGACGAGCGCTACGCCCCGCTGTTCGGCACGACGGTCGCCACGCCGCTGTTCGGTGTGGAGGTGCCCGTGCTCCCCCACCAGCTCGCCGAGCCCGACAAGGGCACCGGCGTCGCCATGGTGTGCACCTTCGGCGACCTGACCGACGTCACCTGGTGGCGCGAGCTCGGCCTGCCGACGCGAAGCGTCGTCGGCCGGGACGGCCGCATGCTGGCGGTCCGCTTCGGCGCGGCGGGATTCGAGAGTGCCGATCCCGACGCCGCGCAGCGCCACTACGACCAGCTCGCCGGCACGACGGTGCGCCAGGCGCAACGGCGCATCGTCGAGCAGCTCGCCGAGAGCGGCGACCTGCTCGGCGAGCCGAGGCCGATCGAGCACGCCGTCAAGTTCTACGAGAAGGGCGAGCGGCCGCTCGAGATCGTCACCTCGCCGCAGTGGTACGTGCACACGATGCGCCTGCGCCCGGCGCTGATCGAGGCCGGCCGGCGCCTCAGCTGGCACCCGCCGTTCATGCGCGCGCGCTACGAGGACTGGGTCAACGGGCTCACCGGGGACTGGAACATCTCCCGCCAGCGCTTCTACGGCGTGCCCTTCCCGGTCTGGTACCCGCTGGGCGACGACGGCTCGCCCGACGAGGAGCACCCGATCCTCGCCGGCGTCGAGTCGCTCCCCGTCGACCCCTCGACCGACGTCCCGCCCGGCTACTCCCCCGAGCAGCGCGGCGCGCCCGGGGGCTTTGCCGGCGACCCCGACGTGATGGACACCTGGGCGACGTCCTCGCTCACACCGCAGATCGCCGGCGGTTGGGTCGACGACCCGGACCTGTTCGGGCGCGTCTTCCCGATGGACCTGCGCCCGCAGGCCCACGACATCATCCGCACATGGCTGTTCTCGACCGTCGTCCGCTCGCTGCTCGAGCACGGCGAGCTGCCGTGGTCCGACGTCGCGCTGTCGGGCTGGATCCTCGACCCGGACCGCAAGAAGATGGCCAAGTCCAAAGGCAACGTGGTCACGCCCATGGGGCTGCTCGAGCGTCACGGCACCGACGCCGTGCGCTACTGGGCGGCCTCGGCGCGCCTCGGCGTGGACACCACCTTCGACGAGCAGCAGATGGCCGTCGGCCGCCGCCTCGCGCTCAAGGTGCTCAACGCCAGCAGGTTCGTGCTCGGCACGCTCGCGGCCGACACCGACACCGACACCGATGGCCTGGCGGCCGGCGCACCGGCGGCCGGCCGCGGCGCGGCGAGCGAGGACACGCCGCTGCAGCCCCTCGATGCCGCGCTGCTCGAGCGGCTCGCGACGCTCGTCGAGGACGCGACGGCCGCGTTCGTGGACTTCGAGCACGCCCGCGCCCTCGAGCGGACGGAACAGACGTTCTGGATGTTCTGCGACGACTACCTCGAGCTCGTCAAGACCCGCGCCCAGTCGGCGGGGGCGAGCGGCTCCTCGGCGCGGCGCACGTTGCGCCTGGCGCTCGGCGTGCTGCTGCGCCTCCTCGCTCCCGTGCTCCCCTACGCCACCGAGGAGGCGTGGTCGTGGTCGCACGAAGGCTCGATCCACCGCGCGCCCTGGCCGGTGCGCAGCGAGCCGGACGCAGCGATCGTCGCCGGCGGAGGCGTTGCGCCGCCGGGCGGCCTGCTCGAGGCCGCGACGAGCGTCCTCGGCGAGGTGCGCCGGGCCAAGACCGAGGCGAAGCGCTCCCTCAAGGCCCCCGTGACCCTCGTCGAGGTGATCGGCTCGCCCGAGGAGCTGGTGCTCGTCGAGCTCGCCGACGAGGACCTGCGCGCCGCCGGCACGATCGAGCAGCTCCGCCTCGTCGTGGGCGAACCGGGGCTCTCGGTGCGCGTCGCGCTCGCCTAGGTCCGCACCCGTTCCGGTCGCCCACCGCCAGCTACGGTTGGCGACCCGGCCGCGGGCCGGGGGTCCGCGGATCGCGGACCGCCGTGCACGAGGTCGGAGGAGCCATGGGCGGCAACCAGATGCGGGTCTCGAGCGGGCGCGGCGTCCCGGCGGCGCTCGCCGTCTCGCTGATCGCGCTCGGTGCCGCCACTGCCGCGCCGGCCACGGGAGCGGCGGCCGCCTCGGGCAACGGCATCACGTCGTTGCCCCCGGCCGAGGCGATGGCCCAGGCCGCAGCCGCAGTGAAGGCGCAACCGCGCATGGTCGCCACGGGGTCGCTCGCCCAGTCGGGCGCGACGCTGCGCATCTCCACCGAGTCGGCGGCCCACGGGGCGGACTTCGCCGGCACGATCGTGGTCAAGATCCCCGAGCGCGCACCTGGCGTTCACGTTGCAGCTCGTCGCGCTGCCGCGGGCGTACTACCTCAACGGGGGCAAGGGCTTCTGGACCGCCGCGTTCGCCGTCGAGTCCGGCACGATCACCAAGGCGGAGGAGGCCAAGATCGTCAAGGCGCTCGCGGGAGTCTGGATCGTGCTCCCGACGACCCAGGGCAAGGCCCTCCTCGGCGATCTCGGCGACCTGCAGCCGGCCAAGCTGGCGGCCGCGGCGACCGTAGCCACCGGAACGCTGAGCGCCGGGGCGCCGAAGGTAGTCGGCGGGACCGCGGCGCTGCCGATCACCTCGAGCGCCGGCGACACGGTGTGGCTGGCCACGAGCGGGGCGCCGCTCCCGGTCGAGGTGACGGGCAAGATCCCCGGTCTCAACGCATCGGGCACCGGCGCGAGCGGAGCGAGCGGTGGGCTCGGCCTCGGTGGGATCAACGGCTCGACGGGATCGAGCTCGACCGGATCCGCCGGCGGCGCCACCACCGGGACGCTCGCCTTCACCTACCCCGCAAGACTGGCCATCACCGCGCCGAAGGGCGCCAAGACGCTCGCCCAGGCCGTGACCGGTGCCGGAGGCGGCGGCTGATCAGTACGCGTCCAGCGCGACCGCCGCAGGCGCCGCCTGCTCAGCCCACTCCACACGCCGCCTGCAGTTACCATCCGCCCGGGGCGAGCTCCTCGTACTCGCCGGTCGGAGGAGCCATGCGGTTCGCCACCATCCTGCCGGCGCGGCGCCCTGCCCGCGCGCCGCGCCGCTGGACCCGGCGTGGCCTGCTCGGCGGCCTCGCCGCGGGCATCGCGCTGCCGCTCGCGCTGACGGCGGCATCGGGCGGGGCGGCGGCGTTCGCCGCGTCGGGACCCTCGGGCGCATCCGGCGCCACACCGAACGGCGTGGCGAGCATGACGCCTGCGCAGGCGCTCGCCACGGCGGCGAGCACGCTGCAAGCCCAAGCGAACCTCGTCATCGTGGGCACGGCCACGGGCAACGGCTCGCGATCGCACCTCGACTTCAAGTCCGCCGAGCACGGCACGGAGTCGGCCGGGACGATCGCCGCCTCGGCCGGGGCCAAGGCGCTCACGATCCGATTCGTGATCCTGCCCGCCGACGTGTACGTCCAAGGCGGGAAGGGGTTCTGGAGCCAGACGCTCGCCGGCGACAAGTCGCTCACCAAGCGGAAGCGAAAGCATCTCGTGCGGCTGCTCGCCGGCGTCTGGATCGAGCTCTCGCCGAAACAGGGGTCGGCCTTCCTGGCCGGATTCGGCAGCCTGACGAACCCGGAGCAGTTCACCGCCAGCCTGCTCGGCGCTCAGGGCCTCTCGGCCTGGGGCTCGCCTCGGACCATCGACGGCCTGACGGCCATCCCGGCCATCACGAGCACCGGGAACGCCGTGTGGCTCCCCGAGACCGGACCGGTGCTGCCCGTCGAGTTGACGAGCGGGACGGCATCGAGCGCGGTCGGAGCCACCGGCGCCTCCGGTTCGAGCGCGAGCTCGTCGTCCACGGCACCAGGGAGCGATCTGCACTTCAACTACCCGTCCTCGCTGACGGTCAGCCCGCCGCCCCGCGCCACCAAGCTCTGACCTGCGGCGTCGGCGGCGGGCGGTAGCGGCCGCGGTCGTCCGGGTAATCCACCCTGACACAGGTGAGCCTGACATAGGTGTGCCTGACAGGTGAGGGAGTGGCCCGACGCGGTACGTCGCGGCGGCGGTCCTTCCTTGAGGAGGAGGGACGATGCGGAGATACGCACTCGTGGCCACGCTCGGCGCGGCCGGCTCACTCGTCGCCGGCACAGCACTAGCCGCCGGCGCTGCGCCAGCCTCGGCCGGCGTTACCCATGCCTCGGCGGTTGCCGGCAAGGGCAGCAACGGCATCGCGGCGTTGCCCCCCGCAGCGGCGCTGGCGGTCGCTGCGGCTGCGCTGAAGCGCGAGGCGAACCTGGTCATCGCGGGCCGGGTCGCGGTCGGCGGGGGCACCATCCACCTCGTCGTCGAGTCGGCGGACAAGGGATCGGCGAGCGAGGGGACCCTCGTCGCGAACAAGAACACCGCCGGATTCACCGGCACGCTGAAGTTCGTCACGCTCCCCTCCGCCGACTACCTCTGGGGCGGCCGCCGATTCTGGCGGCACGAGCTGGCCGGCGAGGCGAGCATCACACCTGCCGAGCGCGCCAAGCTCGTCGCCGCGCTGACCAACACCTGGATCAAGTTGCCGCCGTCGGACGCCGCGGCGTTCACGAGCGGCCTCGGCGTGCTCGTGCAGCCGGCCAAGCTGGCTACCGAGCTCACGACGACCACCGGCACGCTGACCAAGGGCAAGGTCGCCCAGGTGGGCACGGTGCGGGCGCTCCCGATCACGTCCAGCAACGGCGGCCGGGTGTGGCTGGCGACCACCGGCAAGCCGCTGCCGATCCTGGTCACCGGGACCTCGACCAGCTCGGAGAAGGGGCAGGTACGACTGAGCTATCCGGCCAAGCTGAGCGTCAGCGCCCCGGCAGGCGCGAAGACGCTGGGCCAGCTGGGGATCGAGGCCTGAGACGCCTCGCTCGGCGGCGAGGCTCTCCTGCGCCTGGCGCCCGGGTGGCGAGGAGGCCGGTGGGGGCTGCGCCTGGCGCCCAGGTGGCGAGGAGGCGGGTGGGGCGAGGCTCTCCGGCGCCTGGCGCCCGGGTGGCGAGGAGGCGCCCGCGGGCTGCGCCGGCGGCCCGCGGGCGATGCCGGCGGCCCGAGAGGGCGGGTTGGGGCTAGCGCGCCGGACGCGACCGCGAGCCGGTACGGCGGCGGCGGGAGGCGACGATCGTCCGGGTTACCCCTTCGTCGGCCTCCGCGAGCTCGGACTCCTCGCCAGAGGTCGCCACGCCGAGCCCGGCGCGCTCGCCGCGGCCACCCTCGCTACGAGCCTCCTCGGCCTCCACGCTGCGCAGCCCACCGCGAGCGGCACTGCCGCTGCTCGACAGCAGCTGCTCGATCTCGAAGGCGAGCACGCGCTCGGCGACCTGCGCACCCCGGCCGAGGCTGGCACGCAGGTAGTACCAACTCTGCCAGCTGGTCGTCACGTCCAGAGCGTCGAGCACCGCGCGCCGGGCGGCAACGTCGAGTCGGTCCGTCTCGCGCGAGAACGCGTGCTCGACGAAGTGGCGGCGCATCGAACGTGCCCGACGGAGCACGTCGGCCATGGATTGCGAGCTGCGCTCCTCGAGCATGACCGCTCGCCGGATCGGCGAGATCGCCTCGTGGAACCGGCGCAGTTGGTGCGCCACCTGCCGGCAGCGCTCCGCCGTGCGCAGCGAGGTGTCGACGGGGCGCAGGGCCTCACGGTTGCGTTGGACCTGGAGCTCGAACGCCAGCCGGCGCAACGCCTCGACGTCCTCGAAGTGGTGGTACACGGTCCGCAGGGCAACGCCGGCTCTCTCGGCCACCTCTTGCGCGGTCGGCCGGAGCTGACCTTCCTCGACCAGCGCGAGGAGCGCCTCGAGGACGTTCAGGCGGGTCCGCTCTCCGCGCGCCCGCCGGCCGTCGATTCGTGCTGGTGCCGCCTGGTCAGTCATGGCACATCCATACCCGGCTCGCCGCTGAACATGCATACCGCGTCCATCGTGCCGATGGCGCGGAGCGGAGGCGGCGAATCCCCGCCGCCGATACCCGATCTCCTGCCGCCCGAGCAGCGCGGCGGTAGGGTGAGCGCTTGCCGCAACGGGCACGGAGCGGGGACGGGAGCAATTCGCAGCAATGTCGAGGTGGACGGGGACGCACGGTGCGCGGCCGGGTCGCGGGTTGCCTGGCTCGAGAGCCTTCCGGTCGCGTGGCGCGACGGCGGCGCGACGACTGGCGCGCGCCGCGACGACGCGTCGTCTGCCGCCACCGGCGCCGGCGTTTGTGCTCGCCTCCTGCGCGCTCGCCGCCCTGGCCGGGCTCGCCTCCCTCGCCTCCCTGCCTTCCGGCATCGCGGGCGCGGCCCAAACTGCCGCCGGCCGCGTGGCGCCCTCACCCGATTCGGGCCATACGCCCCCTCCCCCGGTCTGCGGTCAGACCGACGACTCCGGCAACACCCCTGCAGCGGTCGCCAGCCTGAAGATCCGGTTCGTCTTCCCCAACTACTGGCTGTGTGTGCCGGGAACAGGGCCGTTGCCCGCGACGGTGCTCGTCGCGGAGCGCTTGAGCGGCGCCATCAGCCAGCTCGTCCCGAGCCTGCGCCGGTCGGCCGTGGGCGGGATCTACCTGCTGTCGGGCGGCAGGATCCCCTGCGAGCTCGCCGTCAACCCGGCGGGGACGGGCACGCTTCCCGACGCGGCGATCTGGTCGCAGGAGATCTCCGACGACGCGAAGGCCGCGGGCACGACGCTGACCGGCCTGCAGGTGCTCGCGGTCACCGAACCCGGCGGGCGCTTCCTCGAAGCGCTCTACACCTTCTCCAATCCCGGGGGCGCCACCTACTTCGCCGACGAGTACCTCACGGCCGTCGCCTCGAAGCTCGTCGTCGCGTACTTCCAGGGCTCGCCCTCGTGGCGGAACACGATCGTCGCGCAGGGCAAGCTGGTAATGGCCAGCTTCCGCTGACGGTGCGCACACGATGACGACGCTGCCCTTCGGGCCTCCGCTCGCGCCGATGCTGGCCGCGCCTTCCTCGTCGCTGCCCGAGGGTGACGGCCTCGTCTACGAGCCGAAGTGGGACGGGTTCCGCTGCATCGTCTTCCGTGACGGGGACGAGCTGATCCTCGCCAGCCGGAACGAGCGCCCGCTGACGCGCTACTTCCCCGAGCTGACCGGGCCGCTGCGCACCCTGCTGCCGCCGGCGTGCGTCCTCGACGGCGAGGTCGTGATCGCCGGGCCGAGCGGGCTCGACTTCGGGGCGCTGCTCCAACGGATCCACCCGGCTTCCTCACGGGTGAGCGCCCTCTCGGTACGCACGCCGGCCTCCTACGTCGCGTTCGACCTGCTCGCCCTCGGGTCCGAAGACCTGCGCGGGCGTCCCTTCGTCGAGCGGCGGGCCCTGCTCGAGGAGCTCCTCGCCGGAGCCCGGGCGCCGCTGCACCTCACGCCGGCGACGAGCGATCGCGAGCAGGCGGCCGACTGGTTCCACCGCTTCGAGGGCGCGGGCCTCGACGGCGTGGTCGCCAAGCGACGGGACCTCCCCTACGTCGAGGGCGAGCGGGTGATGATCAAGGTCAAGCACCAGCGCAGCGCGGACTGCGTCGTCGCCGGCTTCCGCTACCGCGCCGGGGAGGATGCCGTCGGGTCGCTGCTGCTCGGCCTCTACGACGACGATGGCGTGCTCCAGCACGTCGGGGTGACCTCGTCGTTCACCGCGGCGCGCCGCCGCGAGCTGCTCGCCGAGGTCGCGCCGCACCGCATCGCCGCCGGCGAGGCCCATCCGTGGCGGGAGTGGACCGACCCCGCGCCTGGGGTCGCCGCCCTCGGCGAGGGGGGCGCTCCGGCCCGTCCGGCCGGACGGCGACCCGGGACGCCGAGCCGCTGGAGCGCGAAGCAGGACCTCTCCTTCGAGCCGCTCAGCCCGCGCCTGGTGTGCGAGGTCGCCTACGACCATTTGCAGGGCAACCGCTTCCGCCACGCGACGACCTTCCGCCGCTGGCGTCCGGACCGTGACCCGGAGTCCTGCACCTACGGCCAGCTCGAGGTCGCCGTCCCTGCCGAGCTCGGCGAGGTGCTCAGCCTCGTCCCCCGCCTCGTCGGCCCGGCCGCGCCCCCGGGACGGCACACGGCGGGCTGAGCGCGCCCGGACGAGCGCGGCCCTGTCCGGCGGGTGACCGTCTTCGTCGGGACGTCCGGCTGGCAGTACGCCGACTGGCGCGGCCGGCTCTACCCCACCGGCCTCCCCCAGCGCAGCTGGCTCGAGCACTACGCCACGCTGTTCGCCACAACGGAGGTGAACAACACCTTCTACCGCCTCCCCGACGCGGCCACCTTCACCGACTGGGCAACGCGCACGCCGGACGACTTCGTGATCGCGGTGAAGGCGAGCCGCTACCTCACCCACGTGAAGCGTCTCCGTGAGCCAGCCGAGGCGGTCGAGCGGCTGCTCTCGCGCTGCGCCGGCCTCGGCGCCAAGCTCGGACCGGTCCTGCTGCAGCTTCCCCCGACGATGCCGATCGCCCTCGGGCCGCTCGAGGAGACCCTCGAGGCCTTCGCCGCGTGGCGTGGGGCCGCGGTACGCGTCGCCGTCGAGCCACGTCACGAGAGCTGGTTCGTCGACGAGACCCGACAGCTGCTGGCCGAGCACGGCGCGGCGCTCTGCCTCGCCGACAGCCCGCGGCGGCACGCCGTGGGATGGCGGACGGCCGACTGGGGATACGTGCGCTTCCACGAGGGCACCGGGACGCCTCGGCCGTGCTACCGGCCCTCGGCACTGCATCAGTGGGCCGAGCTGATCGCCTCGTTGTGGTCACCGCACGACGACGTCTACGCCTACTTCAACAACGACCCGCACGCCTGCGCAGCGCGGGATGCGACGCGCTTCGCGGGCGTGCTGGGGCGGACGGGGCTGTCGCCGACGCGGGTGCCGACCCGGCAGGACCTGGCCACGATCGGGCTGGCGCACTGAGCCTCCGCTCAGGAGGCGTGCGACGCGGTCCAGGCGAGCAGCTCCTCGAGGCCGCGGGTGTTGACCACCGACGTGACGGGGATGCCGGCTTCGGCGGCCTGCTCGCACCCGTTGCGCAGCCACTCGAGCTGGCCGGGCGCGTGGGCGTCGGTGTCGATGCTGAACACGCAGCCGGCGTCGAGCGCGGCGTCGAGCAGCGGGCGGGGCGGGTCACGCCGCTCGGGCCGGGAGTTGATCTCCACGGCCGTGCCGCTCGCCGCGCACGCCGCGAAGACAACCTCGGCGTCGAAGCTCGACGGCGGGCGGCCGCGACCGGTGATCATGCGCCCGGTGCAGTGCCCGAGGATGTCGGTGTGCGGGTTCTCCACCGCCCGCACCATGCGCGCCGTCATCTCGCGAGCGTCCATGCGCAGCTTGGAGTGCACGCTCGCCACCACCACGTCGAGCCGGGCGAGCAGGTCGTCGTCCTGGTCGAGGGCGCCGTCCTCGAGGATGTCGACCTCGATCCCGGTGAGCAGGCGGAACGGGGCGAGCTGCTCGTTGACCTCGGCGACGACGTCGAGCTCGGCCAGCAGGCGATCTCGGTCGAGGCCGTGGGCGACCGTCAGGCGCGGGCTGTGGTCGGTGAGGGCGAGGTAGTCGTGGCCGAGGTCGCGCGCCGCGCCGCGCCATCTCCTCGATCGGGCTGCCGCCGTCGGACCAGTCGGAGTGGCTGTGGCAGTCGCCACGCAACGCCGCGAGGATCGCCGCCGCCGCCTCGGCGAGCGGCGGCGGACCCTGCACGGCGCGGCGCTCGAGCTCGACGAGGTAGCCGGGGACCTCGCCGCCGAGCGCCTCGCGGACGACGCGAGCGGTCGTCTCGCCGACGCCGGGCAGCGAGGTGATCCTGCCGGCGGCGGCGAGCTCCTCGAGCCGGCCCGGAGGGAGCGACTGCAGGGATCGGGCCGCGTTGCGAAAGGCACGGACCTTGTAGGTCGGCTCGCCGTGGGTCTCGAGCAGGTAGGCGATGCGCGTCAGCGCCCCGATCGCCACGGTCGGTCCGCGACCGACCGGCTCCTCGTCTCCCGGTCCGGACATGGCGGGGAGGCTACCGAGCGCCGGCGGGTGGGCGGAGGGCCGCGGGCGGCAGCCGCCGGGGGCGGCCGGATCGATCCGGGCTGAGGGCGGAACCGAGCTGTGTCGTTAGCACTCGGGATCGCGCATGGCACGACCGACCCGACGTCTCAGCTACTTCGCAACCGCCGCCTCGGCGATCGTCATCGTCGCCGCGCTGCTCGGCGGCCTCGCCACCGCGATCGTCGCCAGCCGCGCCCAGGAGCAGGCGACGCTGACCGACCGCTTCGCGCTGCGCGTGGAGTACTCGGCGGACTTCGTCGGCGGGTCGCTGTCCAGCCTGACCCAGCGCGCGCGGCACGGTGGCGACGCGCTACCTCGACGGCGTTCCGTCCCCGGGGAAGCTGGCGATCGTCTGCGGCGCCTTCGGCTTCGACCGCTGCGACATCGTGCACGCCGGCACCGTCGTGGCGGGCTGGGGCCCCCAAGCCGGGCTCACCGAGCGCGAGGCGACCCGGGCCGGGCGGCCCTCGTCGACGACGGGATCCGGGCGTGGGGCTGGCCGAGCGGGCCGGCCGGGGCGCACGTCGCGCTCTCGGTGAGCTTCGGCCCCCCTTCGGCACAGCAGACCCTCGTCGCCGCCTTGCCGCTCGCGGAGACGCCCGTCGTCGGGTTCCTGCACCACGTGGTCACCTCGCCGCGGGCGGAGGTGTTGCTCGCCGCCGCCTCCGGCTCGTTGATCACCGCCTCGCCACCGGTGCGGGGCACGACGATCGCGGGATACTCGGCCCGCCTCGCGGCGGGCGCCCACCACGCCACGAGCGGCAGCTTCGCCGACCACGGGCCGACGATGCGCTTCACCTCCGCCGCCGTCCCCGGCACCGGGTGGCGCCTCCTCGTGGCCGAGCCGAACAGCGTGCTGTACGCGGCGGCCGGCGGCCTGGAGGCGATCGTCGCCTGGATCGTCTTCGCCCTCCTGGCGATCCTCGCCGGGGCGCTGCTCGCCATGTTCCTGCGCATGCTCGGAACACGCCAGGCGATGCAGGACTCCTTTGCGAAGATGGAGCTCGAGGCGAGCACCGACCCGCTCACGGGGGTGGCCAACCGCCGCCAGCTCGAGGCGGTGTTGCGACGACTCGCCAAGGGCAGCGAGCCCTACTCGGTGCTGATGATCGACCTCGACGACTTCAAGCAGGTCAACGACCGCTACGGGCACGCCGCCGGCGACCGCGTGCTGCGCCAGCTCGCCGAGCTGCTCAGCCGGACCTTCCGCGACGGCGACGTCTTCGGGCGCTGGGGCGGCGACGAGTTCCTCGCCGTGCTGCCCGGAGCCGGCGCGCTCGACGCGGCGGAGCTCGCTGCGCGCCTGCAACACGCCGCGCGTGAGCTGCGCTCGCTCGTCCCCAAGCACACGCCGGTCCCGCGCATGACCATCGGGACGGCGACCTCGGGGCCCGGTTCTGACGTCGTCGCCGCGGCCGACCGGGCGCTGTACCAGGCCAAGGCCGCACGCCGGCCGACCACGGCCGACGTCGGCGCCTGAGGCATCACCGCCCATCCCCCCCGAGGCAGCACGACCCCGGGTCGAAGGCCCGTCGCCGCTGACGTTCCCACCAGCCGGCGCCGTTCACGAAGCCCGGACGGACGAGGCGCGCCGCGGGCACGACGGCGACGACGCGGGCGCCGGCGCGCACGACGCAGCGCGCTCACCGCGCTCTGGGCGCGGGCGCCGGAGGTATAGGTGTCGTCGAGCAGCAGCACGCGCCGGCCCGCGGCGCCCGCGGCGACGAAACCGTCGTCGCTCGCCCGCAAGTGCCCCGTCGGCGCCGGTCCGCGCCGCAGCAGCTCGAGGTGGCGACCCGCCACCGGTTCGAGCGAGCGCGCGACCCCGACGAGGGGATGCTCGGCGGGGTGGGGACCCGAGGACGGCACGGTTGCGATGCAGTCCCACCCGCTGCCGGCGGCCGTGGCGATGCAGCGGGCGTGCTCGGCGAGAAAGCCCGCGAACAGCGCCGCGAGCAGCGCCGCCTCGACGACACGGTGCTGCGGCGGGCGGCGCAGAGCCTTGTAGTCGCAGCACACCCGGTACAGCGGCGAGCGGCCGGTGGTGGCGGCGAGCGCGACCGGGACCACGAGCCGGCAGAAGGAGCTGAGGGTCGCCTCGACGCGCTGGCAGCTGCCGCACAGCTCGAAGCCGCGGCGGCGGAAGCCGTGACACACCGGGCAGGTGCCCTCGCCGGCCGGCGGCACAGGAACGCACATGCCAGCCACGACGGCCGACAGGTCGCTTCCCTCGCCGGGCGCTCGCAGGTCGCTTCCCGCCTCGGTCGCCACGGGCGGACGGTACGAAGGCCCCTTCCCGGCGAACCTCCCCGCGCACGTCGGTCCGCCCGGCTCGGCTCGCCCGCGTAGGCTCGAGCCCACGATGGGGGCGGGCTGGCGGCGAACGGCGTTGCCCGGCGCCGCGGGCGGGCTGCTCGCTCTCGCTGCGCTCGCCGGGACGGTGGGTGCGACGCCGGCGGGCACGGTGGGCGCGGTCGGCACGACGCTGGCAGGCTCGGCGGCCCGTTCAGTCATGCCCCCGTTCACCTGGTCGGCCGGACCCGTGAGCGCAGCTCAGCTCGGCCGCACCTGGCACGCCGGCTGCCCGGTCGGACCGGCGTCGTTGAGGCTGCTGCACCTCTCCTATGTCGGCTTCGACGTCCGGGCGCACAGCGGGACGATGGTTGTCAACGCCCGCGTCGTGCATGACGTCGTCGCCGCGTTCGCCAGGCTGTACGCGGCACGCTTCCCGCTGCGCTCGTTGGTGCCGGAGGCGGCCTTCGGCGGCCGCGACCCGTCCTCGATGGCCGCCGACAACACCTCGTCGTTCAATTGCCGCCTCGCCGTTGCACCCGGACCGCCGCAGTGGTCCGTGCACGCCTACGGCGAGGCGATCGACGTCAACCCCGTGCAGAACCCCTACGTGGAGGGCGGCCGGGTGCAGCCCACCGCCGGCCGCGCCTACCTCGATCGGCACGACGTGCGGCCCGGCATGGCCGTGCCGGGCGGCACCCTCGTCGAGGCCTTCGCCGCCGTGGGCTGGTACTGGGGCGGCCGGTGGACGGCGACGCCGGACTACCAGCACTTCTCGCTCACGGGCGGATGAGGGTGCACGCCGGCGCGCCGGCGGGACCTGGCCAGTGGCTCGGAGCGCGAGTGCGGTCACGGGCACGGGCGCGCTGCGCTGCTCCGGTGAGCTCGCTCGTGCTCGGCCTGGGGGCGGTGCTGGCGGGGGGCGCCGCCGCGACGCCGGCCACCGGCCAAGCGGTGGTCGCCGGCACTGGGCACGCCGCGGCGTGCCGACCCGGCGTGCCGTCCGTGACGTCAGGCGCCGGCCGGCGCGCCGCGCAGCAGCTGATCACCGTGCGTGCGGCTGCGGGCGCGACGTGGGGCGTGTTGCGCCTCTGGCAGCGTCGGGGCGCATGCTTCTCCCCCGTCGCCGGGCCGTGGCCGGCGCGCCTCGGCACGGCGGGGCTCTCGACACACCACGTCGAGGGCGATGGAACGACGCCCGAAGGCACCTTCGGGATCGGGCCCGTGATGTACGGCATCGGCCCCGACCCCGGGGTCGCCTACCGCTGGCGCCAGCTCGTGTGCGGCGACTGGTGGGACGAGGACCCCCTCTCGCCGCGGTACAACCAGTTCGTCGCCCTGCCCTGCGGCCAATCGCCGCCCTTCGGCGGCGACAGCGAGGCGCTGTGGACCGAAGCCCCCGACTACGACGCGTTCGCGGTGATCGAGTACAACACCGACCCGACGATCCCCGGCCGCGGCTCGGCGATCTTCCTGCACGAGGACACCGCCGCGCCGACCACCGGATGCGTGGCGCTGGCGACGCGCGAGCTCGTCGAGACGTTGCGCTGGCTGCGGCCGGGTGACGGTCCGCTCATCTCCATCGGCCTCACCACCGGCGGTCGGTAACCGAGACGAGTCGGGGGCTCGCCGCGCGGCCGGTGCTCCGGCCCGGTCAGGGCAGCGTTTCCGGCCGTTCCAACCTTGCCAGCTTGCGGCCGAAGCGCAGGTACGCGGTGCCCGTCATCCCGCCGAGGCGCAATTGCACCGTCGTCAGCAGCGGGATCAACAGGTCGTCCGGGCCGAGCTCGACCTCCTCCTGATCGTCACCTGACTCCACGACCAGTCGCAATCCGCCCTGTTCGGCGACGCGGCGGACTTCCTTGTTGCTCGGCGCGAAGCCCAGTCGGCGCACCACCTCGACAAGAGGCTGCATCGCCTCGAGCAGGGTGACCGTCGGCAGGTCGAGCCCGGCGTAGCGGCGCTTCGAGAAGCGATCGACGAACGTCTGCCGGGCCTTCATCGCAGCGTCGACGCCGTGCAGGGCCGCGGTGACCTCGCCGGCGAGGATGCGTTTGGCGTCCACCGGGCGCAACGAGCCGTCGGCGCGCCTCGCCTCGAGGATGTCGAGCTCGACGTCGAGCCACTCGCTGAGCGCCTCGAGGTAGGGCCGGACGAGGCGGTCGGGGACCGACATCAGCTTGCCGAAGACCTCGTCGGGCGGCGCGATGAGCGGCACGTAGTTGCCGCGGCTCTTGCTCATCTTCACCCCGGTGCCGTCGGTGCCCTCGATGAGCGCGTTGGCGACGACGAGCTCGGGCTCGAGGCCGCAGATCTCCATCACCCGGCGGCACATCTGCATGTTGAGGTACTGGTCGATGCCGCCGACCTCGAGGTCGCATCGGGTCTCCACCGAGTCGAGCGCCATCACTACCGAGTACAGCAGCTCGGCGAGCGAGAGGCCCAGCCCGGCGTCGAGGCGCTTGCGGAAGTCCTCGCGCTGCAGCGACATCGAGACCGGCACCTGCGAGGTGATCTCGATCAGCTGCGGCAGCGTGACCCGGCGCAGCCAGTCCCCGTTGTAGGCGAAGCGCGCCCGGCCGAAGTCGAAGAAGGGGCTCACCTGCTCGCGGTAGGTGACGAGGTTGGCGGCGATCTCCTCGTCGGTAAGAGGCGGGCGCTCGTCGGAGCGGCCGGAGGGATCGCCGATCTTGGCGGTGACGTCGCCGACGATGAACACGACCTCGTGGCCCATCCGCTGGAAGCGGCTGAGGAGCATGATCGGCACGGCGTGGCCGAGGTGGACCTCGTGCCCGGTGGGGTCGATGCCGAACTTGGCCACGAAGCGCCGGCCGGCGCGGCCGGCGCCGGCGATGCGCTCGGCGAGGGCCTTCTCCGAGGGCTGGAGCTGCTCGGCCGCGTGCGGCGATCAGCTGGGCCTGCTCGGCCGGCGTCAAGTCGGAGAGGTCGAGGGCGCGCCGCGCGGTGGTCGCCTCGAGCAGCTCGCGCACGGTCTCGTCCGAAGCGAGGTCGGCGTCGCGCAGGAGTGCGCTGACGGCGCCGACCGAGTCGTCGAGACGGGTACGGCCCATGGCGGGCGAGCCTACCGGCGGCGCCTGAACCGCCCCGAGCGACGCAACGTTCCCGCGGAGACGCGACGCGACGTTCCCGCGGAGACGCGACGCGACGTTCCCGCGGAAACGCGACGCGACGTTCCCGCGGAGACGCCGCGCCCCATCAGCGACGGGTCACGCGGCCCGTTGTCGCCCGGCGTCAGCCGCGGCGGGCGCGCAGCTGCTCGAGCTGGCGGCGGTCCCGCTTGGTCGGACGGCCGCTTCCGGCCGGGCGCAGCGGCGGCGGCCCGCTCCCGGCCGACCCGGCCGGCGTCACCGCAGGAGCCGGGGTGCGGTCGAGCAGGCACTGCGCGGCGACGGGCGCCCCGACGCGGCGCTCGATGACCTGGACCACCTCGAGCACCCGCTCACCACCGGAGGCTCGCACCGTGACGAGGTCGCCGACCTTGACGGGCGTCGCCGGCTTGACCGCTGCGCCGTTCACCCGGACGTGGCCGCCCCGGCACGCTTCCGTGGAGCTGGTGCGGGTGTGGAAAGCGCGCACCGCCCAGAGCCAGCGGTCCACCCGCGTCGACTCGATGCCGTCCACGCCGCCATCCTCGCGCTGCGCGCCGGCGGCAGGCCGCCCGATCTAGGCCCGCGCCCGGAGTGGCCCGGCTCAGCCTGCTGTGCCGAAGACGGAGAGGCCCCGCTGCAGATCCTCGAGGTTCATGGCCGGCACCAGCTGGACCTCGGCGTCGAGCTCCATGAAAAACGGCTCGACGATGGACGGAATCTCCGAGCTGTCCTGCATGTCGAACACGAAGGACGCCGACCGTCTGCCCTGGTCGGCGAAGAAGTAGGCCGCCTCTGGCTTGATCCTCTCGACCGCCTCGCGGACCACCCGCTCGAGGGTGCCGTTCGGGATCCCCCGGTTGCCGGCGGGAGTGTCGATACGTACGCGCAACAGGGTCCTCATCGTGTAGGCCTCTCGCTCTCAGCCGGCTGAAGTCGCGCGGCTGAAGTCGCGCAGCGTATCACTAGATAGCTAGAAAATGCACAAGCGATCGGGCGGCCGTCCCGGTCACCCGGGTGAGCCGGGAGTGCCGCCAGCGGGTCGCTCGGGCCGGAGCGAGATGTGGACCATCTCGACGTCGAGACGCTCGAAGCCGACCCGGGCGTAGATGCGCTCGGCGGCCGCGTCGCCGGGCGTGAGCCACACGAGGTCGGCGCCGTTGCGCAGGGAGCGCTGCACGAGCAGGCCGACGACCGCCGCCGCGACGCCACGGCGGCGGTGGCCCGGCCTCGTGCCGATGCCGGTGACCTCGGCCACGCCCGCCAACGGCACGGTGAGCACGCCGCTGCCGGCGGTCGCGCCCGTGGCGACCTCGCGGGCAAGGGCGACGGCACCGCCCGCCGCGGTGAGCTTGCGCCGGGCGGCGATCGCCTCCGCCGAGGGCGGCTGCGGCGAGTCGCCGAAGGCTTCCGCCGCCGCCATCAGCGCATCGGCGTGGTCACGGCTCGTCGACGCCGACCTCACGCTGTAGCCCGGCGGCGCCTCGACCCGGCGCGCCCGCGACACGTCGCAGGTCATCACCGGGTAGCGGTCCTCCAGGGTGAAGCCGCGAGTCGCGAGGAGCGCCTCCAGCTCGGGAGCTGCCGGCGCGGGGTACTCGAGGCGCGGCCGCAGGCACCGGCGCCTGAACTCGACGACGAGCTCGTCCAGCGCCCGCGCCGAGGGCCAGCGCGTCGTCGTCGGGCACCGCGTAGTTGAGCATCGGATGGTCGCTGCCGACGGTGAAACGGATCAGGAACGGCCCGACGCGGCGGTGCTCGCCGGCGGCACCCGCCGCCCGCAGGTAGGCGTTGATCCGCCGCGCCAGGGCCCTGTCGTGCGCGTCGTCGCGGGCCTCGGAGAGAGTTGCCGGGGGCGTGGGTGGGAGGATAGGCCCGCGGCGCGACGGGCGGGTTGCGCAGCGCGGCGCCGGCCGGCACAGCGGTTGGCGTGGCGCAACAGGGGCGCGTAACGTCCGCTCTCGTGCCCGACAACTCCCTGCTCGAGCGCTATCTCCTACTCGGCCTGCGCACGGGCCGGCACGTCAGCGGCTTCGTCGACGCCTACTACGGGCCGCCGGCGCTCGCTTCGCGGGCGGCTGCCGAGGACGTGCACAGCCCCACCTCGCTGGTCGCCGAGGCGCGGACCCTGCTCGGCGCGCTCGACGCCGGCGAACCGATCGGCGCGGCCGGGCCCGAGGAGGGCGAGCCGGCCGCCGAGCCGGCGTCGCGGCGGGCCTTTCTGCGGGCGCAGGTGGTGGGGGTGCTGACGAGCTGCCGCATCCTCACCGGCGAGCGGATCCCCTACGCCGACGAGGTCGAGGCCTGCTACGGCGTCCGCCCGAGGCGGATCCCCGAGGAGCGCATCGTTGCGGCGCACCGCGCCCTCGACGAGGTCGTGCCCGGCAGCGGGCCGCTCGCCGAGCGGATGGTCACCTGGCGCGAGTCCCAGGCGATCCCGCCCGCGCTGGTCGAGCCGGCCGTGCGCTCGCTCGCCGAGGACCTGCGCGAGCGCACGGGTTCGATGTTCGGGCTGCCCGAGGGCGAGCACGTCGAGTTCGAGCTCGTCACCGACCGGCCGTGGAGCGGCTTCAACTACTACCTGGGCGGCCTCGAGTCGCGGGTGGCCGTCAACCTCGACCTGCCGCTGCTCGCCACCCGCATCGGCAGCCTCGTCGCCCACGAGGCCTACCCGGGGCACCACACCGAGCACTGCCGCAAGGAGGTCGGGCTGGTCCGCCGTCGCCGCTTCCTCGAGGAGTCGCTCTTCCTCGTCGGCACGCCGGCGTGCCTGATGGCCGAGGGGCTCGCCGACCTCGCCCTCTCGGTGGTCGCCGCTCCGCAACCGCAGTCGGTCGTCGCCTCGCACCTGCGTCCACTCGGCGTCCCCTACGACGCCGACACCGCGGCGATCGTCGCCGAGACTGACGAGGTGCTCGCCGCGGCGCGCGCCAACGCCGCCTTCCGCCTGCACGAGGACGGCGCCGACCCGGACACCGTGGTCGACGAGCTGGCCGCGCAGGCGCTCACGACCCGTGCGCGGGCGCAGCACTCGGTGAGCTTCCTGCTCGACCCCACCTGGCGCGCCTACGTGACCTGCTACATCGAGGGGATGCCGCTGTGCCGGCGTTTCGTCGGCGGCGACCCGCAGCGCTTCGCCCGGCTGATCAGCGAGCAGCTGACGCCCGCCGACCTCGCCGCCGCCTGACGCCCGCCGGCACGCCGCCGCCGCGAGGGCGCCGCCTGACGCAGCTGTCCGCCCGGCAGCGCGGCCGTCACCAGTCGGTGACCGATCCGTCGTCGCGGTGGAGGATGTAGAGGCCCGGTTGCTGCCACGGCTCGGCGCGCGCCGCCTCCTCGTCGATCTCCACGCCGAGGCCCGGTGAGGTCCCGGGGAACAGGTCGCCACCCTCGAGGCGCATGTCGGTGCTGATCACGTCGCCGATCACGCCCGGACGCCACGTCAGCTCCTGCACCGCGAACAGCGACGCGGCGAGGTCGAAGTGCAGGCACGCCGCCGTCGACACGGGCCCGAGCGGGTTGTGCGGCACGAGCTCGATGTAGTGCGCCTCGCACCAGCCGGCCACCTTGCGGCTCTCGGTGATCCCCCCGCAGATGCAGAGGTCGACCCGGCAGTAGTCGATGAGGTCGCGCTCGATCAGCTCGCGCCAGTCCCACTTGCTCGCCAGCTGCTCGCCGGTGGCGATCGGGACCGTCACCTGGGAGCGCAGCATGGCGAACTCGCCAGGGTTTTCGGCTCTGAGCGGGTCCTCGATGAAGAATGGGCGCATCGGCGCCAGCTCGCGGGCGAGCTGCACCGCATAGGGCGGGGTGGTGCGCTGGTGGAAGTCGACGCAGATCTCGATCTGCGGGCCGAGCGCCTCGCGCAGCGCGGCGAATGCCTCGACGGTCCAGTCGAGCGCGGCGCGCTGCTCGTAGATACCCGCCGCGACCGCCGGGCTGCCCTCCCCGGCGCCGAAGCGGACGAAGCGCCAGCCGGCGGCCACCTGCTCGCGGGCGTGGGCGACCATCGCGTCGATCGCGCCCCGGTCGCCGGAATCGGAGCCAGCGCCCGGCGAGCCGGCGGGGCGCTCGCCCGCCGGGCGCTGCACGTGGCAGTAGCAGCGGACGAAGTCGCGGGTGCGGCCGCCGAGCAGGTCGTAGACGGGCACGCCGAGCGACTTGCCGCGCAGGTCCCACAGCGCGATGTCGATCGCCGCCACGGCGGCGCTCTGCAGGTGGCCCCCGCGGAAGAACTGGCCGCGCCACAGCGTCTGCCAGATGTGCTCGATGCGCGTCGGGTCCATCCCGATGAGCACCGGGCGCCAGGTGTCGATCAGCCCGGCGATGGCGAGCTCCCTGCCGGTGATCCCCGCCTCGCCGAGGCCGCTCAGACCCTCGTCGGTCTCGACCTTGACAAAGCAGTAGTTGCGCGTGGGGCGATCGCGATCGTGCACGAGGAAGGTCTTCACGTCGGTGATCTGCATCGCCGGACCGTACCGCGGAGGGTCCCCGCGCGCCTGCCGAGACGCCTCTACCATCGGGCGGGTGCCCGGCGATCCCGCTGCCGCCGGCGGCGAGCGGGTCGTGGTCTGCGGGCTGCAAGAGCTCGGACTGAGCATCGTCGAGCAGCTGCGCGCCGCCGGCGTCGAGGTCGTGGTCGTCGACGACCGGCCCGAGCGGCGGTTGCTGCCGATCCTGCAACGTTTCGGCGTCGCGTTCGTCGAAGGCTCCCCACGCAACCCGACCACCCTCGCCGAAGCCGGCGCCCACGAGGCACGCGCCGTCGTCTGCGTCGCCGAGAACGACCTGCGGACCCTCGAGATCGCGCTCGTGGCGCACGGGTTGCGCCCGGGCATGCGCGTCGTGGTGCAGATGACCAACGCAGCCGTGGCTCGGGCGCTGCAGGCGGTGACCGGTCCGGGCAGCGCGCTCGACGTGGCCGATCTCGCCGCGCCGTCGATCGTGCAGGACTGCCTCGGCGAGCACCGCCACGACCTCGTGCTCGACGGGCAGCATTTCGTCGCCGTCGAGGTCGAGGTCGATCGGCCCGGGACATTGCGCGCGCTCTTCGGCGACCTCGTGCCGATCGCCGTCGCCCCGGGCGGGTCGGGCGAAGGCTCGGGGGAGGTCGACGTCTGTCCCGGCCGTGACCGCACCGTCGAGCCCGGCGATCGCGTCACGGTGCTCGGCAGCCCTGCCGAGCTCGGGGACCACGCCACCCCCGAGGAGGCCGCCGAGTCGCGCTGGTCGCAGCTGCTGCCCGCACTCGCCCACGTCGCGACCGCGACCTGGCGCTGGACCGACACCGGCTTCCGCCGCGCCCTCGGTGGCCTCGTGCTGCTCGTCGCGGCGTCGGCGGTGCTCATCCACTTCGCCTACCGCTCCCCGAGCGGCGGCCGGCTCAGCTTGCTGACGTCGCTCTACTTCACGGTGGAAACGGTGGCGACCGTCGGCTTCGGCGACTTCAGCTTCGCCCAGCAGGCGGCGTGGCTGCGCGTCTTCGGCATCGTGCTCATCATCCTCGGAGCCTCCCTCGTCACCTTGATGTTCGCCTTGCTCACCAACCTGCTCGTCTCCCGCGCCGTGGCCCAGGTGCTCGGCCGCTCGCGGGCGGTGCGCATGCGCCGGCACGTCGTGGTCGTCGGGCTCGGCTCCATCGGCCTGCGCGTCGTGGAGACGTTGCACGCCGCAGGACGGCAGGTGGTCGTGATCGAGCGTGACGACGCGAACCGCAACCTCGCCCAGGCGCGCGCCCTGCGCGTTCCGATCATCCACGGCGACGCCACCCAGCCGGCGACGCTCGACCAGGCCAACGTACGGGCCGCCTCGGCTGTGGCGGTGCTCACCAGCGACGACCTCACCAATCTCGAGACTGCGCTCTCGCTTCGCGACTTCCTGGCGCTGGCGGGACTGTCCCCGCCGGTGGTGCTGCGCGTGTTCGACCCCGCCTTCGCGAGCACCGTCGAGCGGAGCTTCGGCCTTCGTCACGTGCACTCGACGTCCGCGCTCGCCGCGCCCTGGTTCGTCGGCGCGGCGCTCGGCCTCGACGTGCTGCTCTCCTTCTCCGTCGAGGGTGAGCGGCTGCTCGTGGCGCGCCTCACCGTCGCCCCGGCAGGGGGCCTTGCCGGGGTGGCGATGCGCGACCTGTCGGCGCGCATCCGCGTCGTGGCGATCCGCCGCGCCGCCGGCGGCGCCCTCGAGTACCCGCCGCGGCGTGAGACCAGGTTCAGCCCTGGCGACGAGGCCTACCTGATCGGCCCGCACGAGGAGCTGCTGCGCGTGCTGCGCCGCGACGCCGCCCGGCGCGAGCCCGTAGCGACCTGATCGCGCGTTCATGCCGGCGCCTGCCCGATCTCGATCGGGCTGGAGTGCACCGATCCAGCATCATCGTGCGCGTCCTGCTGTTGCGGGTTGACAACTTTCCTGTCCCCGCCGCATCTGTGCCGGTTCAACCGTCATTCCACGGGTATTGCCACCGCGGCAATGATGCACAACAGACGGGGAGGAACTGCATGAAACTTCGGGCTTCCACCGACCTGATCTACCGCTTGAGCCAGCGCGGGCTGGTCTGGCGACCTGGGTGGTCGGCGGCGCAGCCCGAGTGCGGTCGTGCGTCGTTCGATCTCGAGATCTCGACACCCGGTGCCGTCTACGACGACACCGATCTCCTGCCGGTTCCCTGCCTTTCTTCCCTGCTCGCCAGCGAGGTCGTCGGCTGGTGGTCGTCACGGTGCAGTGCCGATGACGACGCGATGCTGATCGGGAGGGGTGATCCGGCCAGCGCGTGCCTGCTCGCCGGTTCGGATGTCACCGAGTCGGCCGTGCGAGCTGCGCTCAGGGTGGGTGCGCTCGCCGACGGCGGGGAATGGAATTGGCGGACCCAAGACGACACCGCATACCTGCGTTCGCTCGAGTGGCGGCTCGGTCACTCGACGATGCGCCTCGGCACGCCAGGGGATCCCGGGCGTATCGAGCTCGACGTCGACGCGTTCGGGGTGCCGACCGCCTCTGGCGATCGCTCTCCGGTATATGTGTTGGATGAACGCGTCGCTCACATCGAGGAGGATCTCCGGGGAGCGCTCCTCGTCCATCTCGCGTACCCGGGCACGGCGCACGCGTGCAGTTTGTTGGAGAGCCCGCTGCGCCTTCCGAAGGTGCTGGAGGTCTGCCTCGTCACGGCCCATCCCGGCTGAGTCGCCTCCACCGACTCCGGGTCGGCGGCACCGGCCGCGCCACGCCGTCGTCGCGCTGGCGCTGCCGGTGACGGCGTTGCTGCTCGGTCCGCGAGCGGGCCCAGCCGGCGCCAGCGCGCTCGCGCCACGCCACACCACGTCGCGCTACGAGCGCAACGTTTCCACCCGGGTGCTGTACGCGCAGGGTGTCGCTGCCGGGCGCGCCGGCGCGCAGGGGGTGGTGATCCTCGACTTCGGCCGCCCGGCCGCCGTGCACGGCCGCCTCGGCACGATCGCCGTGGGTGGCGAGTTCCTCCGCTTCGCCTCCATCGAGACCGGCATCGAGCGCTATCTCCTCGGCTACCTGCGCACCGCACCCGCGTACACGACCCTCGACGTCGCGCTCGGTACGAACGACAGCTGCGGAACGGGCCAGCCGTGCGGGACGGTGGTCTGCGGCTGCGCCGACGAGCCGCCGAGCTACACCGCCTGGGGCGAGCAGCTCGCCGTCACCGTCGAGCGGCTGGACGGCTGGATCGCCGAGCTGCGGGCGCAGGACGGCTTCACCGACGACGTCGCGGTCGTCGCCGCCGACGACGCCGAGCCGGCCTTCGACCCCGGTTACGCCAACACCGCCGATCTGCTCGCCGGGTACGCGACCGTCGTCGGCGGCCACTGGCCGGCGATGATCGACTACGGCTCCGCCGAGCCGAACTACTGGAGCGAGGCGCAGCTGTTCGAGGTTGCGTACGGGCTCGCCCCGGACGTGCCGATGCCCGAGATCTACTACCGATCGAACGCCCTCGAGTGGGCGGCGCTCCTGCGCTACGCCAAGAGCGAGCTCGGCGAGACCCTGCGGATCCAGGGCGTGCTCACCGAACGCGCCCCCTCGAGCTACGACCCGGCCACCGCCTACGACGACATGCTGCAGGCGGCGGCCGGCATCACGGGGCAACAGAGCATCCCGTGGCTGTCACAGATCGTGCGCTGAGGCGCCCGAGACGGTCCCGGGGGCGTCGATCGAGGCGTACACCGAGACGCTGGGAGGACCCGTCACCCCGATCGCCGCCCGCGCGCCGGCGGGAGAGGCACCCGCGGCGGGCGCAGCGCGCCGGCGAGGCGCCTTCCCAGGGCCCCGGCGCGCCCGGGGACGAGATGGACCGAGCCGGCGGGCAAGTTGCGCTGCGCGAGGAGCCGGCGGGTGGCGGCCACGTCGTAGCGCAGCGAGCAGTACTCGACGGCGCGCACGCCCCCCTCGCCGAGCTCGATCACGGCGCAACGCGCCCGCGGCTCGAGCTCGGGCTGGCGCGACTGCCCGACGCTGCCCGGGTTGCACACGAGTGGGCCGGTGCCTGCGGCGAAACGCCCGCCGCGCAGCCCCGGCCGCGTGCTGCCGGCCCCGGACCGGAAGTGGCGGGGGCGGTGGGTGTGCCCGAGGACGAGCGCCGTGGCGCCGGGAAAGCGTCGGGCGAGGGCGTCGAGCTGCTGGCTGCTCGTCTCGTCGCGCTCGACGTAGCGCTCGGCGTCCTCGAGCGACCCGTGAGCGATCACCACAGCGGCCTCGCCCAGCCCGTCGGCGCCGAACGTCGCCACGCGGGGCAGCGCGGCGAGCCACCCCCGCGACGCGCCGGAGAGCTCGGCGTCGGTAAAGGCCGAGCTGCGCGCCACGAGCGGGGCGCGCCGGCTGGCGTCGAGCACGCCGATCGCCATCAGGTCGTGGTTGCCGGCCACGCAGGTGACGCCTGCCGAGGCGAGGACCTCGACGCACTCGTTGGGCTGGGGCCCGTAGCCGACCACGTCGCCGGCACACACGATGTGCTCGACGCCGTCGGCCTCGAGCCGGGACAGGACGGCGCGGAGCGCTGCGAGGTTGGCGTGGACATCAGAGATCAGGCCGATGCGCACGCCCGCCTCCCCCGCCGCTGCGACCCGAGCGTGCCGGGACGAGGACCGGCGGGCACTGCCGCCGCCACTACGAGGCGCGGGTGGCGAGCGGGCGGGCGCGCCGCGAGCGCGCCGCCGGCCGACCCGGCGAGGCGCAACGCTGCCGTGGCGATCAGCGGGAGCGGGTCGTCGGCTGCCCAGATCGCCTTCGCCTCGCTCGTCGCCGCGAAGCGCAGCCGGTCGAGCAGCGCGGCCGGTCGCGTCCCGGCCGTGGCGAAGTCGTACGGGCTGCACCAGGTGACCCCAGGGCGGGCGCGCAGCCGCGACGGCGACGGGAGCGGCCGGCCCTCGAGGTAGTCACGCACGAGGGCGGGGATGTTCACCCCGGCAACCGCGCCGGGATAGTGCCAGAGGTTGAAGCGCGGGTTGACCTCGAGCAGGAAGAGCCGGCCGTCGGGCGCTCGCTTGAAGTCGAGCTTGGCCACCCCGCGCAGCCCGATGCGCGTGACGACCTCACGCCCGACGGCGAGCACGTCCTTCGCGTCGGTGATCGTGCACGCCGTCGTCGCCCCGTACTCGGCGGGGATCGTGCGCACCTTGCGCCCGGCGAACTCTGCGGCGACGGCCCCATCGTCGGTGACGAATACGTGGTAGCTCTCGACGCAGGATTCCGGGCCGGGGACGAGCTGCTGCAGCACCACCGGGCGGCCGTACTCGACCAGCATCGGCCAGGCTCGCTCGAGCTCGGCGACGTCCTCGACGCGGCGCGCCTTGCCGAGCTGCTCGAAGTGCTTCCAGCGGTCGTCGGTGCGGTCGGTGGGCTTGATCACGAGCGGGAAGGCGAGCGGCGCGCCGGAGGCGATCGGCGCGCCGGAGGCGATCGGCGCGACGTGCGAGCCGGGGCCCGGCGGACGCGAGCCGTTGCGGGCACCCGGCGGCGCGACCGCCAGCTCGCCCGGCGTGGTGGTCGTCGGGTCGACGGACCATGCAGGCGGCACCGGCAGCTCGAGGCGCTGCGCGAGCTCGAGGAAGCGTTGCTTGTCGAGCATCGTCTCCACCCTGTCGGCGTCGTCGACGATGAAGCGGAACGCCCGCGCCAGGCGCTCGCGATGGCGGGAGACGAACAGCAAGTGCCCGTCCCACTCGTAGTAGAGGAGCGGTCGCTCGGGCTGGGAGCGGCCCCAGGCGACGAGCTGGTCGACCAGCTGGTCGTTGCGTGAGTCGTTGTCCCAGACGGCGATCGAGTGGGCAAAGCGCGAGAAGCGCGTCGGGTCGCCGGCGACGGCGACCACCGCGGATCGGATGCCGGCGAGCGCCAGCGGCCGAACGAGGTCGATGTCGCCGAGGACGAGCGCCGTCGGCCGAGCCCGCCGGCGCGCTGCAGCCGTCACCACCGTCGCCGGCCCCCCTCTGCTCGAGCGTCTCCCGCGGCGCGGTGAACGGCGGCTGGCACATCGCCCGCAGTGGCGGGCTACCCATGTGCTCGGGACGTGAAACGGCCCCGCGTGCGTAGCATCGGGCCCGATGCCCCCCCGGCTGCGCAGGTCGCTCGGGCGCGGCGCGCTCGTGGTGGGATGGGGAGTTGCGGCGCTGCTGGCGCTGGTTGCGCTGCTGCGGATCGTCGCCTGGGACGACGCCGATCCGCTCGTGCTGCTCAACGTCCTGACCCTCTACCTGTACCTGCCGGCGTGGGTGATCTTCCCCGTCGCGGCGGCCCGCCGCCATCTCGCCCTCGCCGCCCTCGCCCTTGCGGTCGCCGGTGCGCAGCTCGTCTTCGTGCTGCCCGAGCTCACCGCGTCCCGGCCGCTTCCGGCGTGGGCGGCGAGCGCCCCACACCTTCGGCTGCTCGACGGCAACGTCTACGACGGGAACCCCTCGATGTCGGGGTACATCGCCCAGATCCGCGCCGACCGGCCCGATCTCGTCGCCCTCGAGGAGGCCAACCCCGTCGACGCGGCGCAGCTCGAGCAGGCTGGGGTGCTCGACGCGCTGCGGTACCGCTTCCTCGTCGAGCGCTTCGACCCGTGGGCCTTCGTCGTCGCCTCCCGCTACCCACTCGAAGGGACACGGGTGGTGTCGATGTTCGGCCGTCCTGTGGTGGTACAGACGACCCTCGAGCTCCCCTCGGGGCTCCTCTCGCTGTGGGTCGTGCACACCGTCGCGCCCGTGCCGCAGTCCGTCACGCAGTGGTCGGCTCAGCTCGAGCGCATCGCCTCGATCCTCGGGCACGCCGTCCGGCGCAACGGCCGGCTGCTCGTCGTCGGCGACTTCAACGCCAACTGGGACAGCAAAGGCTTCCAGGCGATCCTGCACACCGGTGTCACCGATGGCGCCGCGGCGCGGGGCGAGCCGCTCGACATGACGTGGTCGCAGATGATGCCGCCGCTCCCGCCCTTCGTGCGCATCGACCATGTTCTGGCGGGATCGGACGTCTCAGTCCTCCAGATCCACACCGCCCGAGGCGTCGGCAGCGACCATCGCGACCTCCTCGCCACCGTCGCGGTGCGCGAACCGCCCAGCCGCCGGGTGGATTGACGAACCCGCCGGCAGCCCGATCTGCACGCCACCTGTCGGAACATTGGCCGGCAGCCGCATCGCGGCGCCGTCGCCTGAAGCGATGCCCGTGGCCGGCGCGCCGGGGAGGCCCGAGGCGCGCCACGAGCCGGAGAGCTGCCGCGGGGTGACGGGGCCGGCACGGGCGCACGCCCGGCCGCCCGCTCACGCAGCTCGCCGAGGCGACGCAGCGACAGCGCGCACGCCGGCGCGCAGGCGCGGGTGCTCGAGCACGAAGCGCCGAGCGGCGCGACGCGGCGTGCGCGCCGCGCAGCGCACGAACGCCCGGGGGGTCGCCCGGCGGAGGTTGCCCTCGAGCACCTCGCCGTGGCGCGTCGCCAGCTTCTGCTTGTACTCCTCGTCGCCGCAGCCGAGGTCGATCCAGGAGACCCCCGCCCACGCGCAGGCCTCGGCGACGTACCACCAGCGCACCGCTCCCGGTGAGAAGTGCTCGAAGTCGCGGTTATAGGTCACGAACCACCCGGCGTAGACCGAGGGCGATCGCAAGGAGAAGTCCACCGCCAACAGCTCGTCACCCGCGCTGAGCGAGGAGCAGGAGCCGATCAGGTCGGCTTCCTCGGTCTGGCGCAGCCGCTCGACGAGCTCGCGCACCCACGCCTTGGCGAAGGGGTCGGGCCACCCGCTGCGCCGGTACTGCGCGGACTTCCACTCGACGACGCGCGCCAGCGCGCCGGCGCCGGCGGTGCCGAACTCGAAACGGACCGGGCCGAGGTCGCTCTCGATTCGCTGGCGCTTGCGGCGCAGCCAGTTGAAGTACTTCTTGCAACGCTTCATCCCGTTCGACACGTACGCATCGAAGCCACCGCCGAGGTCGATCAAGCTGGTGCTCGCCATGCTCACGCCCGCTGCGCCGGCCAGCGGGGCAGGCGCCGGCGCAACGAGATGGTCGAGCTCCCAGACGGCGGCCCGGCAGCCGCGTAGCAGCCGGGCCGGGTCGAGCTCGAGCCCGGGCCGGCTGACCAGTCCCTGGCAGCCGGCGATGCCATGGGCAAGGCCGCGGGCGATGCCCGAGCGGGTGCGGTGGAACGGCAGGAAACCGGCGAGCTCGTTTCCCTCGTACAGCACCGCGACGCGCGCCAGCGGGTCGAGCTCGCCCACCACACGGGCGAAGGTCGGCGAGAGGAACGGGTTGGCGAGCTCGGGGACCTCGGCCTGGAGCCGCCGCCAGGCGGCGATCTCGGCTCGTCCGAGCTCGCTCGGCGTGCACAGCTCGACCTTCACGGCGCGTCCCCGCCCGGCGTCGCGCCGTCACGTCGCGCCACGCCGCATGCCCAGTGGAGCATGCCCGTCCCTCCTCGGCTCCATTGGCGAAGCGACACGCAAACTGGCGCGTGTCCGCTCCACTGAGTGCCCGCTGTGAGCCCGCGCTACACCCCAGCTCGCAAGCGCGGCACGTACTTGCCAAGCGCCGTCGCAGGGTCGAGGATGGCTGCGACGCACGCACACGCAACGCTGTTTCGGGACCGGCGCGACGCCGGCCGGCGGTTGGCCCTGGCGCTCGCGCCCCTGATCGGCTCGTGGCCCGCGGTCGTCCTCGGCCTGCCGAGGGGCGGTGTTGTCGTCGCCGCCGAGGTCGCACGTGCGCTCGGGGCGCCGCTCGACGTGATCGTGGTGCGCAAGCTCGGCGTGCCGTCCCAACCCGAGCTGGCGATGGGCGCCATCGGCGAGGACGGCGTGCGCGTGCTCAACGAGACGGTCCTCGCCGCCGCCGGGGTCGGCAGCGTTCAGCTCGAGGCGGTCGCGCAGACCGAGCAGCGCGAGCTCGAGCGGCGCGTGGCGCGCCTGCGCGGCGACCGGCCCCGCCAGGCCCTCGCCGGCAGGGTCGCCATCGTCGTCGACGACGGCATCGCCACCGGCTCGACCGCCCGTGCCGGCTGCGAGGTGGCCCGCGCCGCCGGCGCAGCGCGCGTGTCGTGCTCGCCGTCCCGGTCGCGCCCGCCTCGACCGTCGCCGCCCTCGCCGGTGTCGCCGACGACGTCGTCTGCCGTCACATGCCGAGCCCGTTCGTCGCCGTCGGCCAGTGGTACGAGGACTTCTCTCCCGTGCAGGACGACGAGGTCGCCGCCCTGCTCGAGCGCGCCGGCGCGGACGATCTCGGCGGCGGCGCGGGTGTACCGTCGGACCGGCCCGAGGCTGCGTGGGAGCAGGCCTCGGACCGGGACGGCAGCGGGGAGGAGCAGCAGTGAGCGACACCGAGGACTCGCCGGCGGGCAGGACCGGCTACGTCACGGTGGCGATCCCGGGGCGGGGAAGGCCCGGCGAGGTGCTCGTGGCGATCCGTGGCGGGACCGAGCACTTCCTCGCCTATGCCGACCAGCCCATCGAGCGCGGCGTCGAGGTGATCGTGACCGGCGACCGCGGTGCCCGCGCCGTCGACGTGATCGCCGGCTGAGGCCTGCGCTCGCGGCGCCGGCATCGATGGCGGCGGCGCCGCAAGCGCCGGGAGCAAGCGGCACAGATCCTCGAGGACGACGAGAAGGACCCGAGAAGGAGAACGAAGATGTTCGGCTGGCGAGTACCCGCACCCAACGAAGCGCTCCTCGTGAGCGGCAGCAAGGGGGCGAGCGACGGGCTGCCGTTCCGCATCGTCACCGGGCACGGCGCGTTCGTGATGCCCGTGCGCAGCAAGGTCTCGTACCTGACGCTCGCCATGCAGGAAGCCGAGGTCGCCGAGCCGTGTGTCACCCAGCAGGGCATCACCCTGCAGGTGCGGGCCGTGATCGCCTTCAAGGTCGGCGACGACCAGGCCTCGATCGCCAACGCGGCACGGCGCTTCCTCGACGACCAGGGGGCGATGCCCGAGCTCGTCGGGCGCGTCTTCGCCGGCCACCTGCGCTCGATCGTCGGCTCGATGACCGTGGAGGACATCATTCGCGAGCGCCAGAAGCTCGCCTCCGAGGTGCTCGACGCCTCGGCGCCGGAGATGGCCAAGCTCGGCCTCGTCGTCGACTCCTTCCAGATCGAGTCGATCTCCGACGACACCGGCTACATCAAGGCGCTCTCGCAGCCCCACGTCGCTGCGGTCAACCAGCAGGCGCAGATCGCGCAGGCCAAGGCCGACCAGGCGGCTGCCGAGGCGCAGCAGGCCTCGGCGCGGGCCCAGGCGCAGTACGCCCAGCAGACCGCGGTGGCCAAGGCGCAGTACCAGGCCGAGACCGACAAAGCCCAGCAGCTCGCCAACCAGGCCGGCCCGCTCGCCCAGGCGCAGGCCACCCAGCAGGTGCTCGTCGAGCAGACCAAGGTCGCCGAGGGGCGCGCCGTGCTGCGCGGCCAGGAGCTGAAGGCCGAGGTCGTCGCGCCGGCCGAGGCCGAGGCGGAGAAGGTGCGCGTCAGCGCGAAGGCGCAGTCCGAGGCGATCCGCCTGCAGGCCGAGGCGACCGCGGTGAGCAACGGCATCGTCCTCGAGCGCATGCTCGTGGAGAAGATGCCCGAGATCATCGCCGCGGCCGCGAGCCAGCTCTCCAACGCCAACATCACCGTGCTCGAGGGGGCTGCGGGGATGAGCGAGCTCGTCGCCGGGCTGGCGAGCCAGGGCGGGGCGATCCTCGCCGCGCTCCGCCGTTCGCTCGCCCAGCCGCAGGGCTACATCCCGGCGCCTGACGACGCCACCTATGTCGAGAACGGGCAGGCCGCGGCGCCGGTGCCGCCGGGCTGAGCACGGAAGGGAGGCGGCGATGGGGAGCTTCGTGCGCGCCCGGCGGGCACTCGACGACGCGCCGGGCCCACTACCGCTGCAGCCGGGCCCGGTGTCCAACGGCGAGTTCGTCCCTGCACCGCCGAAGGCCGGCGACCGCGCCCTCGAACGCCTGATCCGAGACCGCGCCGACGACGCCGCCCGCCGCAGCGGGATCAGCCGGCGCCGCTTCCTGCAGGGCGCCGGAGCGGTCGCCGCCTCGCTCGGGGCCTTCCAGCTCGCGGCGCGCCGGCGTGGCGGGCACGCGGCGCCGGGCGGTTCCTACCGCCTGCCCGAGGTGCTCGACGCCGAGGCGTGCGCCGTGGCGCTCGGACACGGCGGCGAGCTCATCTTCGACGTGCACACCCACTACGCCACGCCGGGCGGCCCCTGGGTGCGCGACGCGCCCGAGACCGTGGGCCTCGTGCTGTCGATGCTGCCGCCTGGTTGCGTCGCGACGAACCAGCTCGACTGCGTCGATCAGGCGGCCTACCTGCACGACATGTTCCTCTCCAGCGACACGGCGGTCGCGATGCTCACCGACGTGCCCAACTCGGGGCCGTCGACAGCACCGGTGCCCTTCCCCCAGGCCGTGCGCACCGAGCAGCTCGTCGCCTCCCTCGCACACGGCGGGGCGAGCAGGCTGCTCGTCGAGAACATCATCGCTCCGAACGTCGGTCCGCTTGCCGCCTGCCTCGACGAGATGACCGCGGCCAAGTCGTCTGGTCACCTGTCGGCCTTCAAGGTGTACACGGCGTGGAGCCCGGCAGGACGGGGCTGGTCGCTCGAGGACCCTTCGATCGGGCTGCCGGTGCTGCAGCACGCCCACGACCTCGGCGTGCGCGTGTTCGTCGCCCACAAGGGGCTGCCGCTCGTGCAGTTCGACCCCGCCTACAACCACCCCGAGGACATCGTCGCGGTGTCGCGCCACTTCCGCGACATGCAGTTCGTCGTCTACCACGCCGCCTGGGACCCGAGCCACGTCGAGGGGCCGTACGACGCAGCTGCGGCCGTGGGCATCGACACGCTGCTCGCCGCGCTCGACCGCCACCGGGTTCCGCCGAACGACAACGTCTGGGTCGACATCGCCTCGATGTGGCGCGAGCTGCTCGGCCTGCCCGAGCAGGCTGCGCACGCGCTCGGCAAGCTGTTGCGCCGGGTCGGGGAGCGGCGCGTGATGTGGGGCACGGACTCGGTCTGGTTCGGCAGCCCGCAGCCGCAGATCATGGCGATGCGGGCATTCGAGATCAGCCCGGAATACCAGGAGCGCTTCGGCTACCCGGCGTTGACGGCGGCGGTCAAAGAGCGCGTCTTCGGCCTCAACGCCGCCGAGCTGTTCGCCGTCGACCCCGACGCCCTGCGCTGCGGTCTCACCGGCGATTCGCTCGCCTCCGGCCGGGCCGAGGCCGCCGCGGCGCGCGCCGAAGGCGCGCTCGACTCGCCCTGGACGGCGCGTGGCCCGGTCACCCGGCGCGAGGTCCTCGGCTGGCTCGCCGCCTCGCCGACGCCGTGGTCGCCGAGCTGAGGAGTCAGCCCATGCCCGCCGCAACCGAGGAGGAGCCCGTCGTCGTCGAGGCCGCCGGGCACGAGGTAGCGATCACGAACCCGCACAAGGTGCTGTTCTCCGAGCGCTCGGAGACCAAGCTCGATCTGGTCCAGTACTACCAGTCGGTCGAGCAACCGCTGATGCGGGCGATGGGCGGGCGGCCGGTGCTGCTGCAGCGCTTCCCGCACGGCGCCGAGGGCTCCTCGTTCTTCCAGAAGCGGGTGCCCGAGCACCGCCCGGCGTGGCTCGAGACCGCGGTGGTCGCCACGCCCAACGGGACGACCTCGGACGCCCTCGTCGCGCGCGACCTCGCCCACGTGCTGTGGGCCGTCAACCTCGCCTGCCTCGGCTTCCACGTCTGGCCCTACCTCGCCGCCGACCCCGAGCACGCCGACCAGCTGCGCATCGACCTCGACCCGACGCCGGGGGTGACCTTCCCGATGGTCCGGGAGGCTGCGGCCGAGGTGCACGCGCTGTTCGAGGAGCTCGGCGTCGTTGCGCTGCCGAAGACAACTGGCAACCGCGGCATCCACGTCTTCGCCCGGCTCGAGGCTCGCTGGAGCTCCTACGAGGTGCGCGCCGCCGCCGTCGCGGTCGCTCGCGAGCTCGAACGCCGCCGGCCCGACCTGATCACCGCGGCGTGGTGGAAGGAGGAGCGCGGCACGCGGGTGTTCGTCGACTTCAACCAGAACGCCCCGCACAAGACGATCTTCGGCGCGTGGTCGGTGCGCGCCCGGCCGGGTGCGCAGGTCTCCACGCCCTTTGCCTGGGACGAGCTCGAGTCGGTCGCCCCCGACGAGCTGACGATCGCCACGGTGCCGGCGCGGGTGCGCGAGCTCGGCGACCCCTGGGCGTCGACGGCCGGCGAGCTGCAGTCCCTCGAGCCCGTCCTCGCCCTGCACGAGCGCGACCGCGCCGCGGGGTTGCTCGACGCCCCGTGGCCGCCCGTGTACCCGAAGATGCCGGGCGAGCCGCCTCGGGTCGCGCCGAGCCGGGCGCGCAAGCCTGCGGAGGGAGGCCCGGCGTGAGCCGGTCGGCCCGATTACGCTCGATCCGTGGCATTTCGCGGCTTTCCGGCTGAGGCGATCGAGTTCTTCGAGGGTCTCGAGGCCGACAACTCGAAGGGGTACTGGCAGGCTCACCTCGCCACCTACGAGGCGCAGGTGAAGGCTCCGATGGAGGCGTTGCTCGCCGAGCTCGAACCGGAGTTCGGTCCCGGCCGGCTGTTCCGCCCCTACCGCGACGTCCGCTTCAGCAAGGACAAGTCGCCGTACAAGACGAACATCGCCGCCATGGTGGGACCGTCGGGCTACGTTGCGCTGTCCGCCGAGGGGCTCGGGGTCGGCGCGGGGATGCACATGATGGCCCCCGACCAGCTCGCGCGCTACCGCCGGGCCGTCGACGCGGAGGGCAGCGGCGAAGAGCTCGCCTCGATCGCCACGGACATCCGCGCCGAGGGCATGGACTGCGGCGCCCACGACCCGCTCAAGACCGCGCCGAGAGGCTACGCCAAGGACCACCCGCGCCTCGAGCTGTTGAACGGCAAGGGCATCACGGTCTGGAAGCAGTGGCCGCCGGCCGGCTGGCTCGGCACCTCCAAGGCCAAGGACCGCGTCGCCGAGGTGCTGCGGGCCGCCGCGCCGCTCAACGCCTGGCTCGACGAGCATGTCGGAGCAAGCGCGGTGGCCCAGGTCCGCTGAGCTCCAGCCGGGGCGCGCGCTGCGCCACGACTCGTCGGGTCGACGAAACTGCTCGAGCCGACGAACCTCGCTCTCGTTGCACGATTGTGGCGATAGGTCGGTGGTCACTGCTGCGGCGGCTCGGTTACGCAGCGTCACCCCGAACGGGTGAATCACCTTCTTCGTCGCCGAGGCCAGCGGACGACTCGTGAGGACCGTCGCCGAATCGGGGTACTCATCGGGAACGTAGAACCAAGGAGGCGGCGATGAGCACGACCGAGGTCCGCGGGAGCAGCGCGGGTGGGACGGCGAGCGATAGGACCGCCGACATGAAGCTCGAGGTGGTCACGATCCCCGTCTCGGACGTCGACCGCGCGAGGGATTTTTACACGAGATTGGGCTGGAGGCTCGACGACACGCCGCCCGCCGTGGTGCAGCTCACACCGCCCGGTTCGGGATGCTCGGTGCAGTTCGGCCCGAACCGCACGTCGGCGACGCCGGGGTCGGCCCAGAACATGTTCCTCATCGTCTCGGACATCGAGGCCGCCCGCGAACAGCTGACGGGGGCCGGCGTCGGGGTGGGCGAGGTCTTCCACAACGGCCCGGACGGCCCGGTGAGCGGTCCCGATCCCGAGCGCAGCAGCTATCGCTCGTACGCCTCGCTCAGCGATCCGGACGGTAACGGTTGGCTGCTCCAGGAGGTCACCACCCGGCTGCCCGGACGCGTCGATCCTGCGGCGACCTCGTTCGAGTCCGCCCACGACCTCGCGGATGCCATGCGGCGCGCCTCGGTTGCCCATGGCGAGCACGAGAAGCGCACGGGCGAGGCCGACGCCGACTGGCCGGACTGGTACGCGGCGTACATGGTGGCGGAGCAAGCCGGCACAGAGCTGCCCAAATGAGCGACTACGACGTGATCGTGCTCGGCGGAGGCGCTCCCGGCGAGCATTGCGCGGCGGCGCTGGCGGCACGGGCGCTGCGGGTCGCGCTCGTCGAGCGGGACCTCGTCGGCGGGGAGTGCTCCTACTGGGCCTGCATCCCCTCGAAGTCGCTGCTCCGTCCGGGCGAGGCAGTGCAGGGCGCTCGCGACGCCGCCGCCAGCGCCGAGGTCGACGTCGCTGCCGCGCTCGCGTGGCGGGACTTCATGGTGTCGGACTATTCCGACGCCGGCCAGCAGCGCTGGTTGGCGGACCACGGCATCGACCTGCTGCGCGGGACGGGCCGGCTGGCCGGTACCGGAGGGGTCGAGGTCGACGGCGTACGCCACACGGCCGAGCACGTCGTGGTGGCGACCGGCTCGGATCCGTTCGTGCCGCCGATCCCCGGGTTGCGGGAGCTCGAGGGGGTGTGGAGCACCCGTGAGGCGACCAGCATGAAGGCGGTGCCACACCGCCTGCTGGTGCTCGGCGGCGGCCCAGCCGGTGTGGAGCTGGCGCAGGTGGTGCGGCGACTCGGCGGCGAAGTCGTGCTCGTCGAGGGCGCCGACCGCGTGCTGTCTCGCGAGGCGGCGCCGCTCGGCGAGGCGCTCGGTGAGTCGCTGCGCCGCGAGGGCATCGAGCTGATGCTCGGCACGAAGGCCACCGCAGCGCGCCGCGAGGGCGACGAGTACGTCCTGGAGCTCGACGGGGGCGCGGCCGTGCGGGGCGATCGCTTGCTGGTCGCCACCGGCCGGCGACCGCGCGTCGATGGGATCGGCCTCGAGACCGTCGGCGTGCAGGTCGATCCCCACGGCATCAAGGTGGACGAGCACCTGCGCGCCGGCGATCGCCTGTGGGCGATCGGCGACGTCACCGGGATCTGGCCGCTGACCCACGTCGGCGAGTACGAGGGCGATGTCGTGGCTGCGAACATCGCCGGCGAGCCCCGTCCGGCGAACTACGAAGCCGTCCCGCGGGTCACCTACACCGATCCCCAGGCGGCGGCCGTCGGCGTGATCCAAGCCCAGTACACCGGAACCGCGCCGCTGTCAGAGGTGCCGAAGACCGCCACCTACACACATGCCTACGCCCAATGCAACGGGTTCCTCACGCTGCTGAGTGACGGCAGGCGGCTCACGGGTGCCTACGCGCTCGGGCCCGAAGCCGGTGAGTGGACGCAGCAGGCGACGCTGGCCATCCGGGCCCACGTCCCGCTCGAGGTGCTGAGCGACACGATCCAGCCCTTCCCCAGCTTCTCGGGAATCTACGACGCGGCGTTGATGGCGTTGCGCATGCAGATCGTGGACATGCCGAGGCCGAGCGGGCCCATGGACGCGCAGATGGCCAACCTGTCCGGGTGAGGAGCAGGCGTCGCGTCGGGGGCGCGCTCAGGGGGCCGGGGCGAAGAATTCGAGCGCGATGTTGTCGGGATCGCGAAAGGCCAAGCCCGATCCGTAGTCTTCGTCCACGATGCCGCTGTGGGCGATGCCGAGGGCGTCCAGGCGGTGCTGCCATTGCTCCAACTCGGATCGACCGCGACATCCGAAGGCCAGATGGTCGAGACCCAAGCGGTGCTCGTCGAAGGGCAGGCTCGCGCCTGCATCGGGGAACTGGTGGAGTCCGACGACGGTCTGCCCGCTCACCAACCAGACGACCCGGCGAAAGGGGACAGTCTGTTCGTCCACCACCGGCTCGGCCCCGAAGAGCTTCTGGTACCACGGAACGCTGCGACCGAGATCGCGCACGGTCAGCGTGACATGGGCAATGGTCGGGAACTCGGTCATTCCGAGGTCCTCCTGGGTCCTGACTCGCCGAGACCCTACCGGGAATGGCGAACGCCGCAGTTGGGGCCGCAAGGGCCGTGGGCCGCCGAGTTCCTCGCGCCCGGCGAGGTTCAGCGAGGCGGCCCGAGCAGGTCCCACCGATTGCCGGCGACGTCGCGGAAGACCGCGACGCGCCCGTAGGGCTCGTCGCGAAGCGGCTCCTCGAACGCGACACCGGCGCCCGCCATGCGGTCGTAGGTGGCTTCCGCGTCGTCGACGTGGACGAACAGCCCGACGCGCCCGCCGAACTGCTCGCCGATCGTGGCGACCTGCCGCTCCCCGACCGCCTCGGCGAGCAGGATCCCCGTCTCGGCGCCGGGGGGCCGCACGACGACCCAACGCTTCGGCCGTCCGCCTGCGGCATTGACGGGCCGGTCCTCGACGAGCAAGAAGCCCAGCTTGCTGACGAAGAAGTCGATCGCCTCGTCGTAGTCGGCGACGACGACCGTGACGAGCGAGAGGTGCATGTCCAAGTATGCGCCCGACGTGCCCGCAGCGACCAGAACGACCGGCGCCATGAGCGGTGCCACCGGACCGCCGATCCCGGAGCCGAGCAGGCGGACGGACATGCCCAACCTGCCCGGGCTCGTCCGAGGCGCGGGCCCCGAGCCGTCAACCGGGATCACCGCGGGCGCATCGACGCGTAGAGTGCGGCGACAGACGCGAGGAGGATCCTGTGAGCGAGGACTACGGCGGCTACGAGAGTCAGATGAGTCCGTCCCCCTACCAGTCGGCGATGGAGGAGGAGTCGATGGCCGAGTCGCCGCTTGCGGCGGAAGCGGCGTACGAGGAGGAGGTGCTCTACGCCGAGGAAGCGCGCGCGATGGAGTCCGAGGCCTACGGCGCTGGCGGTGAGGCAGCTCCCTATGCCGAGTACAACGCCGCGGAGCGCGGCGGCGAGACGCCCTCGGCCGAGTACGAGAGCCCCTTCGCCGAGTACCGGCCCGAGAGCACCGCGTCCGGGTCGTCGACCGGCGAGGCCAGCTTGCTGCGCGAGGAAGAAGCAGAGACGGCGATGGAGCGCGAGGACGAGCAGGCGGCGATGCAGCGGGAGAGCATCGAACGGAATGCCGAGACGAGCGAGCTCTCCGACATCGAGTCGGCGAACAACTACGCCGAGCAGTCCGACGAGCAGGAGGACCAGCAGTTCGACGCCACGCTGCTCGACGGCTGACTCACCCCGGCGGCGCCGGGCGAGGGTCTGCAGCGCCGGAATCAGCGCGCTCGGCGTGCCCCGATGGGTGAGCGTCTCGCTCAGCCGACCGGCGGCCCGATCAGATCCGAGAAGCCGAGCTTGCCGACGAAGAAAGCGATCGCCTCGTCGTAGTCCGGCACGACGATCGATCACGAGCGAGAGGTGGATCGCCGAGTATGCGCACCGCTCGCTCCGGTGCGCCAGAATGAAGAACGTCGTGACCGACGCCGCCGTCGCCGCCGAGCCGGGCAGCGGGGAGCCGCCCGGGAGGAGCCGGTCGGAGGGCGCGCTGCCCGCCGAAGCCTCTCCGCGACCGGCAGGCCGCCCGATGGCTCGGCGCTCGCCCCTTTCGACCGCCGGGTGCTGCTCGTCGGGGGCGTCGTCTTCGCCGCGCTGATGGCGCTCTCCGATCGCTACGGTTTTCACCGCGACGAGCTGTACTTCCTGGACTGTGCACGCCACCTGCAGCTGAGCTACGTCGACCAACCCGTGCTCACGCCGTTGATCGCCCGCCTCTCGCTCGCGCTGTTCGGCGTCTCGCTGGTGGGTCTGCACCTGTGGCCGGCTCTCGCCGACTGGGCGACCGTCGTGCTCGGCGGATTGACCGCACGCGAGCTCGGCGGCGGCCGGCGGGCCCAGCTGCTCGCTGCGATCGGTGTGGCGACCATGCCGGCGTTGCTTGCCGTGGACCACCTCACGGGGCCGACCGCCTTCGACGTGTTGGCGTGGTCGGGCCTCGCGTTCGTGGTCGTGCGCATCGGGCGCACGGGCGACGTCCGGTGGTGGCTTGCCGGCGCCGTGGTTCTCGGCCTCGGACTGGCGAACAAGCACAGCATCGGCTTCTTCGCCCTCGCCGTGCTGCTCGGGGCGATCGTGTGCGGCCCCGGGGCGCGGCAGCTCGTGCTCAACCCTTGGGCGCTCGCCGGCGCGCTGATCGCCGGAGCGTTCACCGTGCCCGACCTCGTCTGGCAGGCGGGCCACGGCTGGGCGACGATCGCCATGACCCGCCAGCTGAACGCCGAGAACGGCGGCGCCGGCAACATCGCCAACTTCGTCGCCGGCCAGCTGATCATGGCCACCCTCGCCCTCGTCCCGGTCTGGGTCCTCGGGGTGCGCTTCCTCTGGCGCTCGGGCCGCCCGCTCTGGCGAGCGCTGGCGTGGGCCCACGCGCTGCTCTTCGTCTTCTTCGCCCTCACCACAGGGTCCAAGATCTACTACCTGCTCGGTGCGTACGTCTATCTCATGGCGGCGGGCGCCGTGTCCATCGAGTCCTGGCTCGCCGCGGGTCACCGCATGCGCAACATGCTCGGAGCGGCCGCGCTCACCACCGCCGTCGCCCTGCCGCTCGTGCTCCCCGTGCTGCCGGTGAAGGACATCGGCTGGACCTACGGCGTGAACCAGGAGCTCGCCGAGTCGGTCGGCTGGCCCCAGCTCGTCCGCACCGTCGCGACGGCGTGGCACTCGCTCCCGCCGGCGACCCGCACCCACGCCGTGCTCGTTACGGCGGACTATGGCGAGGCGGGCGCGATCAATGAGCTCGGCCGCGGGACGGGCCTGCCCGTCGCCTACGGCGACCAGAACAGCGCATGGTGGTGGGGACCGGGCAACCCGCGGGCCAGCGCGGTGCTCGTGGTCGCGCCCGGCCCGCGCGACGTCACCGGTTTCCGCTCCTACCTGCTCGGCTTCTTCCGCTCCGTGGCGACAGTGGCGATGCTTCGCAACGACGCCGGCCTGCACAACCAGGAGTGGGGCGGGCACGTCTACCTGTGCAGCGGCCTCCGGCAGCCGTGGCCGGAGGTCTGGCGCGAGCTGCGCCACTACGACTGAGGTCGGTCGTCCCCGACCGTCCCGGGGCCGGCGACCGCCGCGACCCGCGTCCCGCGCCACACAGCGGCCGGGGAGACTGTCGACGCGCCGTTTCGCTGGCGCCGGACCGGTCGGGCGCGACGGCGCGGCCCGCCGCCGTCGTGGGAAGGAGCAGCATGAACCCCGAGACGATCGACAGCGAGTACGCCAAACTCGAGCAGCAGGGCGACCAGGTGAGCCAGGCGGTCACCGCCTTCTCCGACAAGCTGCAGCACGCTGCCGACAGCGGCGACGCGTCGGCTCGCGAGTGGCTTCTCGACCTGAAGTCCCTGGCGCTGGAGGTCCAGCAGGAGCAGCTGCAGATGCAAGCCCTGCTGCAGGCTGTCCACGACTTCGCCGCGAGCGAGGTCTCCGCGGGCCAACCGTCCGGCGGGCCGCAGCCGACCTACGCCCCGCAGCCCGGCTACACCGCGCAGCCGACGAACACCCAGCAGGGCGGCGGCCACGGGTTCGCTCACCTCATCGCGGGCAGCTTCGGCCGCGCCATCGTCAACGGTGCCGGCTTCGGCATCGGCGACGACGTGATCAACCACATCCTGCGCTGACACCGATTCGCTCTCCACTGACGCCGGCTCGCTCGACGCCGGTGGAGGTGCTGCAAGTTAGCGGGGTGTGGGGCGCTCTGCTGAGGCCTGCAGGCGGGTGAACAGGTCTCCGAAGACGGCGTCGCGGGCGACCTCGGTCACCTCGGCGACGAGGTGACGGAACGGATCGAGCGACCAGGTGAGCTCGCTCGTCAGGCGCGGGCTCGGCACGAGCGCCGAGGTCGTCCAGCCGTCGTCGAGCACGAACGCGGTGGCTGCGAGGTCCCAGAGCACCTTCGACCTGCCGAGGGAGTCCTCGACGTGGTCGGCATAGCGAACAGCGAGCAGCTCGCCGATCGCCCCCGCTGGCCGGACGTGGCGCTCGACCTCTGCACGCGTGGTGAGCAGCCGGTCGGCGACGCCGCGAACAGGGGACGTGGACGAGCGGGACGCCCGAGTCGAGCAGCAGGTGCGACGCGGCGGGGTCCTGGTAGAGGTTGAACTCGCGTGCAGTCGGCCAGTGCCTGGGGTTCCCCCCGAGCCACACGACGACGATGCGCTCGGCGATCGCCGGCGCGGTACGGATCGCCTCGGCGACATTGGTGGGCGCGCCGATGGCCACGACGTACAGCGGGCGGGGGTCGTCGGTGAGGGCGCGGCGCACGAGGTCCTCCGACGCCGCCGAGGCCGACCGGCTGCTGCCTGCGCCGAACCACTCGCGGGCGCCCTCGAGCGCCGGGACGCCATCGGCTCTCAGGACGCGAAGGATCGAGCGGATCTCGGCCAGGCTCTGCAGCATGCCGTCCTCGGGCCCCGACGAGCGGCCGTTGTGGAAGGGAGCGGCGTAGACGGCTTCGAGGTCGACCCGGTCCGGCGAGAGCACGAGGTGCGTGAGCGCGAACTGGTCGTCGATCTCGTTGTAGGTGTCGGTGTCGAGCACCACCCGCGGGCGGTCGGCGCGGGAGGCACGCAACAACGCCACCCGCAACTCATCAGAAGCGAGGCGGCCCTCGGACAGGGCGAACGTCATCGACCAGCTCGGCTTTCGTCGAGGGGCGCCGGATGGTACGTCCTCGCCGCCGAGCGCGGGAAGGCGGCCGGCGTGCTCAACACGGGCCAGCAACTCGGCGCCGTGCTCGGCGTCGCCGTGGTGAGCGCCGTCTTCGGCGCCGAGGGCGGTCTCGCCACGCCGGCGCGCGTCGTCCACGGCTACCGCGCCGCGCTCGGCGTCGCGGCGGCGATCTCGCTCGCCGGCGCGCTGGCGGCGCTCTTCCTCCGTGGGCGAGCCGCCGGCAGCATGACTGCTCCTGCTCAGGTCGAGGCCGCGACGAGCGCGCCGGAGCTTGCCGAGGTGCCGGCGTGGCGCGCCGCCGGCGGGGCTCAGGGCAGGGTCACGTAGCCGTTACGGGCCTTCCAGAGGAAGTACTTCTCGAAGCCGAGCTTCATCAGGTGCGCCTCCGGCCCGGGGATCAGCACGCCGTGCTTGCGCGGCGGGAGCATCTTGTCGGCGAGGATGATCACCCCGTTGTTGCCGGCGTCCATCACGCAGATGGCCTTGATGTCGCCGAAGGCCTTCTCGTGGGTTGGGGCCTCGCCACGGATCTGGGCGGCGATGTTGCGTGCCGCGATGTGGGCCATCTCCTCGGTGGGGAACCCCGTCTTCGGGATCCCGACCGGAGTCGGGGTGGTCCAGGGGACCTTGACCGCCGCGGCGATCCCCACGGCGTAGATCTCGTCGTGCTCGAGGCTCTGGTAGGTCGGGCGAACCGGGACGAAGCCGCGGGCGTCGGCGAGCCCGCCCTTGGCGACGACCTCCTGACCGACGAAGGGCGGCACGATCATCGCGTAGCGGAAGGGGATGTCACGTCCAGAGCCGAGGCGCACGGCGTTCGTGTCGACGTACTCGATCGAGGCGTCGGTCACGGCCTCGATTCCCTCCTTCTTCAGGAACATCTTGAGCAACGTCTCGCCGTGCGGCAGGCCGCCCATGCCGAAGTGCCCGAGGAACGGCTCGGCGGTGACATAGGTCAGCTTGGCCCTGCGCTTGAGACCGTGCTTGCGGAGCTGGTAGGAGGCGTTGAAGAGGAACTCGTAGGCGGCGCCGAAGCAGCTCGCCCCTGTGTCGCGCCGACGACCACCTCACCGGGGTCGTCGAGAAAGGCCCGCCAGCGCTCACGGGCCTGCACCGCGTCGCCGAGGCTGGTGATCGTGACGGCGTTCCCGCCTGGGCCGAGGCCGGGGGCGACGTCGAAGTCGTTGCGGAACCCCGTGGCGATGACGAGGTAGTCGTATGGGTAGTCGCGGTCGCCTGCGACCACCACACGCCGGTCGACGTCGATCAGCTCGGCGGCGCGGTGGACGAATTCGACGCCGCGCTCCTCGAGCGTCGGCGCCACCGGGAAGGTGAGATCGGCCGGGGAGCGCTTGCCGAAGGGCAGCCAGATGAGCGACGGGTTGAAGATGAACTCGTCGCTCGGCGAGAGCACCGTCACGTCGACGGCGTGGCCGCCCTCGGCGTCGAGCTCGTGTCGCAGGGCGAGCGACGCGGTGAGACCGCCGAAGTTGGAACCGAGCACGAGGACCTGGGTACGCATCGACTGACCTCCTCGCTGCGTTGCGTCCAGCATGTACCCCTGGGGGTACCGGGGGCCAGGGCCGAAGGTCCCGGAGTCGCGCCGGGGCGTCGAGCCAAAGGCGGCTCGGGAGGCCGTGAGCTCAGGCGAGCTTCATGAACATGCGCTGCACGTCCTCGAGGGCGTAACCCTCGGCAGCGGCCTGCTCGCCGTGCTCCACGCAGTACGTGAGACCGGCCGCGAGGATCCGGAAGCCGACCTGCTCGAGCGCCTTCGTGGCCGCCGACACCTGCGTCACGACGTCGCGGCACTCCCGACCCTGGTCGAGCATCCGCTCGATGGCCTCGACCTGCCCCGCCACGCGGTGCAGCCTGCGCCGGGCATCCTCGACCACGTCCCCGGACAGCTTCACGCCACTCCTCCTGCTCGTCCCACGACGGCGGCTCCAACCACCGACGGGCGCGCGACCGGCACCGGCTGATACCCTAGTGGGTATGTGCCGAGGCGTGGTGTGCACGACGTGCGGGAAGCCGACGTGGCGTGGTTGCGGCGCCCATGTCGAGCACGTCCTCGCCGACGTGCCGGCGTCGCAACGTTGCCGGTGCGCCGCGGGCGGGGAGGACCGGGCCTCGGCGTCCTCGCGCGGCTCGCCGGCGCGCTCGGCGCAGCGGCTTCGACTGTTCGGGCGGCGGCCGCGGGCGGGCGAGGGGACGGCACGATGAGTCGCCAGGTTGCGCCGATCCCCCCAGCGCCGGGCAGCGGACGGCGCGTCGTGGTCGTCGGTGGCGTCGCCGGTGGGATGTCGGCGGCAACCCGCCTGCGCCGGCTCGACGAGTCGGCCTCGATCACCGTCCTCGAGCGCAGCGGCCACGTCTCCTACGCCAACTGCGGGCTGCCGTACTTCGTCGGCGGTGTGATCGAGGACGAGGACGACCTGCTCCTGCAGACGCCCGAGCGCCTCTTCGAGCGCTTCCGCCTCGACGTGCGCGTCAACGCCGAGGTGGTGGCCATCGACGCGCCGCAGCGGGAGGTCACCGTCCGCTCCACCCTCGACGGCACCGAGAGCCGGCTCCGCTACGACGAGCTCGTGCTCAGCCCGGGCGCGGCGCCGATCCGGCCGGCGGTCCCCGGCGCCGAGCGACTGCGCGTGCTGCGCACCGTCGAGGACGCCGAGCGCCTGGCTGCCGACGTCGGCCGCCACCCGCGCTCCGCCGTCGTGGTCGGCGCCGGCTTCGTCGGGCTCGAGACGGCCGAGAACCTCGCCCGCGCCGGGATCGAGGTCACGATCGTCGAGGCGGCCGGCCAGGTCCTCTCGCCGCTCGATCCCGAGCTGGCGATCCTCGTCGAGGACGAGCTCGTCGCCCGAGGCGTCGCTGTGCACACCGGGAGTGCGCTCGCCGCCGTGACGAGCGAGGGGGTCTCGCTCGCCGACGGCCGCTCGATCGCCGGCGAGCTCGTGATCGCCGCGATCGGCGTGCGACCCGACGCGCGCCTCGCCGCCCTCGCCGGGCTCGCCCTCGGACCGAACGGCGGCATCGCCGTCGACGATGCCGGAGCGACGAGCGCGCCGCACGTCTTCGCCGTCGGCGACGCCGTCGAGAAGCACGACGCCGTGGGCGGCGGCTCGTCGCTCGTCGCTCTCGCCAACATCGCCAACCGGCAGGGGCGCCGTGTCGCCGACCACATCTGCGGGGTCGCCGTGCGATCCTCGCCGTCGCTCGGCACGGCCATCGTCAAGGTGTTCGGCGTTACCGCGGCGATGACGGGCTGGAACGAGAAGCGCCTGCGCGCCGGCGGGCGCCTCTACCGCGTCCTGCGCTCACACCCGTTCAGCCACGCTTCCTACTACCCCGGCGCGCAGGCGATGTCGCTCAAGCTGCTGTTCGACCCCGAAGACGGCAGGATTTTGGGAGCGCAGGCCGTCGGCGGGGAGGGAGTCGACAAACGCATCGACGTGATCGCCACGGCGATCGCCGGCGGGCTGCCCGCCGAGGCGCTCGCCGACCTCGAGCTCGCCTACGCGCCGCCGTTCTCGTCGGCCAAGGACCCGGTGAACATGCTCGGCTACATGGCCGAGAACGTGCGGACCGGCGCCTGCGACATGGTCGAGCCTTCCGAGCTCGACGAGCTCGTCACCTCGGGATGGACGCTGCTCGACGTGCGCACGCCCGCCGAGCACGCTGCAGGCTCCATCCCCGGGGACGTCAGCGCCCCGCTCGACTCGCTGCGTGAGCAGCTGCCGGCGCTCGGTCGCGGGCCCTTCGTCGTGTACTGCGCGGTCGGCGTGCGCGGTCACACCGCGACAGCCCTTCTGCAGGACCTCGGGCTCATCGCGCGCAACCTCGACGGCGGCTACCGCAGCTGGCAGGCGGCGCGCCGTGCGCGGCGCCTCGACGTGGCGGCGCGGTCCTGACCGAGGTGGCGACGCGACCGCGGCTCAGCTCGCCTTCGCGGCCGCCTCGGCGCGCAGCTCTCCTGCGATCGTGTGCGCGAAGCGCCGGACCTGCTCGTCGTCACGCCAGTCCCCGGCCCACTTCCTCGCCATCTTGCCGGCGACGAACCCCCTCGCGTCGGGGGCGAGGCGACCGCCGAGGGTGACGTGGCCCCGGGCGCATGCTTGCTCCATCAACGGGCGCAGTCCCCTCACCGGCGCGATGTCCTTCTCCGCAGCCGAGGCGTCCAGCGGCCCGCTCGAGAAGAACCACGCCGGGCGGACGAGCAGCGCCGCGATGTGGTGCCGCACGAACCGCCGCGCCTCGGGGTGCCAACGCGCTGCGTACAGGGCCCCGCCGACGACCACCGCGTCGTAGCCGTCGAGGCGCTGCACGCTCCCCGCCGGGCGGACGTCGACCGCGAAGCCTTCCTCGCGCAGGGCGTCGCCGAGCATCCGGGCGAGGCCCGCGGTGCCACCCCGCGTCGAGCCATAGGTGACGAGCATCTTCATCGGAGAACCTCCTCTCCGGTACCATCGTGCGCCCGCCGTCGGTGGGAGGTTCAGAGTCGAAGGTCCCGCCCCGGCACACGTGCGCCCGGCGCGGCGTGGCACCGTCAGGCCGACTCGATCGCTTCCGAGTGATGCACCAGGGTGCGCCGAACGTTCGCTTCCCCGTCCGCCGCACGGCGCGCGACCGACTGCAAGAGCGCCAGCGTCACCATCACGAGCAGCACGCCGACGCGCTCGGTCAGGCCACGGTACGCAGTCGGGCCGAGCTCGAACCCGAGCGCCGCGATGAGCTGGGCACATCCGAGGGCCTGGAGCCTTCTCGCCGGCGCCGCGAGCGACGTGCCGATGAGATCGGCACTCAGCACGAACGTTGCGACCGGCAGCGTGAGGCAGAAGATGAAGGTCCCGATACCGTGGATCCTGCCGTCGAAGGTCTCAGGAACCCGGAGACGATCCGTGTTGTACGCCGCGTCGAGGAACACGCCGCAGGCCGTGACGCCGAGCAAGCAGGTTCCGACACGGCCCCACGCGGAGGCGACCCCGTGGTACAGGCTCACCACGGTGGACAGCACGACCAGCCCGAGAACGACGAACGCAGCGCGCATGATCCAGCCGTAGCTCCCGAGCGAGTACTGACTGATCGTGTCCACAGCGGGGTTCAAGTTGCTGCGCAGAACCTGAAGAGTCAGGACCGCCCCGACGAACCCTGCCGCCCCGGCGACACTGACGCCTCGGGCCAGCCGGAGCCAGTTCGACCTGCGAGCGAGCGCGGAAGCTCTCGGAGCGCGGCTTGCAGCGTGCACTTCCGCGGCACGCTCCGGTCGATCATCCAGTGGACGCCGCATAGGCAGCTCCGGATGGATTGGCGGAAGGCAACCGATCCTACTCCCCAGGCGCCGACGGCTCGGCTGCCGTGCCCGCCGGCCGCGCCGTCGTTACGCTCGCGCCAAAGGAGGCCCGATGGCGACGTTCACGAGGGGGTTCGCTGGGCGCGGGGCGGGACGCGACGAGCGGCTGCCGCCCGGCCAGTACGACGTCGGGGAGGACTGGCCGGTGCTCTCGGCGGAGGTGACGCCCGACCTCGACCTCGCCTCGTGGACCTTCACCGTCGACGGCCTCGTCGAGCGGCCGACGACCTGGACCTGGCAGCAGCTGCACGAGCTTCCGCCGGCGAGCTACGACGGCGCCATCCACTGCGTCACGACGTGGTCCAAGTTCGGTATGCACTTCGCAGGGGTGTCGCTCGACCCGCTCTTCGAGGCTGCCGGGCTGCGGCCCGAGGCGAGCCACGTGCTCGCCTCCTGCGCGACCGGCTACACCACGAACCTGCCGATCGCCGACGTCACCGGCAGTCGCGCCTGGGTCGCCTGGGAGGTGAACGGCGAGCCCCTCCCCCGCGAGCACGGCGGGCCGGCGCGGCTGCTCGTGCCGCACCTGTACTTCTGGAAGAGCGCCAAGTGGGTGAGCGGCATCACGGTGATGGACCACGACGAGCCGGGCTTCTGGGAGCGCAACGGCTACCACGACCGCGGCGACCCCTGGCTCGAGCAGCGCTACCAGGGCGACTGATCGGCATCGTGACGCCCGCTGGCCCCGGCAGCCAGGGCTGGTCGCCGCCGGCGGGCGGCCGGCCCGCCGTGGGGAGCGGCCCGGCGCTCCCGGCGGCGCCGTCGCTTGCTCCCCCGCCTCCGGTCGCCGGCTGGCAGGCGGCGACGGTGATCGAGATGCGGCCCGAGACGGCGCGGGCGACGACGATCCGGCTGCGCTTCCCTGCGCCGGTGAGCTTCCTCGCCGGCCAGCACTACGTCGTGCGCCTGACGGCGCCCGACGGGTACCGTGCGCAGCGCTCGTACTCGGTCGCCTCCGCTCCCGACGGCGGCGACGAGCTCGAGCTCACCGTCGAGCGTCTCGAGGGCGGCGAGGTCTCGACGTTCCTGCACGACGAGCTGCGCGTCGGCGACGACCTCGAGCTGCGCGGCCCGATCGGCGGCTACTTCGTCTGGCGAGGCGACACGCCGGCGCTGCTCGTCGGGGGCGGGTCGGGCGTGGTGCCGCTGATGTCGATGTTGCGCCTGGCGCGCCGCATGCAGCGCAACGACCTCGTCCGGCTCGCCGTCTCGGTGCGCAGCCCCGCCGACCTGTACTACGCGCACGAGCTGCCGGGGCCGGAGACCGCCGTCGTCTACACCCGCACGACACCGCCGGAGCTCGCTGCCGTGCGGGCAGCCGGCCGGTTGCGGGCCGAGGACCTGGCGCCGCTGCGCCTCGACGGCGCGACGGCCTACGTGTGCGGGTCCACGGCCTTCGCCGAGGCGGCCTCGCGCCTGCTCGTCGAGTCCGGGACCGACGTCGACGCGATCCGGGTGGAGCGCTTCGGGCCGACCGGCTGATCCTCAGCGCCGCGCTCCTCAGCGCCACCACTCCTCAGCGCCACCACGGGCGGGCGCGCTGCGCGCCGACGAGCGCGGCGTCGCCGCTCAGGGTGTCGAGGTCGGCCTCGACGTGCTCGAGGTGCTGGCGAACCCAGGAGCTGTAGCCGAGGTAGGCGTCCTGTGACGGGTTGTCGAGCCTCGGCAGCTTGGCGAGCTCCTGCGCCACAGTCGGCATCTGGCGGCCCATCTCCGACGCCAGGTCGTCGCAGACGCCGGCGAGGCGCACCGCCTCGCCGAGCAGGGCGCGTGTCTCGTCCGCTGGGGGCATGTCGGGCTCGGACACCGCGGCGAGCGACTGGGCGGTGAGGCGCAGCTGCGTCGCGCCCCCGACCAGCCGCCAGATCGTCTCCTTCGGCACGCGCTTGGTGCCCTGCTCGGCGAAGAACGAGCGCAACGCGACATCGAGCCGAACGCCAGCCTGAGTGACGGCGCCCCCGGCGTCGGGGCGCGCCGGGCGCAATCGCAGCGCCCACGCCACCGCCTGGACGAGGTACAGCCCGCCGAGGTGGTAGGCGTCGCGCAGGTCGTCGGCGACGACCGAGCCGGCGCCGCGCTGGCCAGAAGAGCACGCTCGCGACGGTGCTCACGGCCACGCCGATCGCCACGTCCTCGACGCGCACGACGCCGACCCGCCAGCCGATCGGCACGATGATGTTGTAGAGGACGCTGATCGCGACGGTGAAGGCGGCCTGCCCGACGGCGTATGGAGCCGTGCCGGGGGCGTAGGCGGCGACGAAGACGGCGACGGGCAGCACCGCCCACAGCGCCGTCGAGTCTCCGCCGATGCCGAGGATGAGCGCCGCGCCGATGACGAACCCGGCCGCGGTGCCGGCGATCGCCCGGAGCGCAGTCGCCCCCGTCGAGGCGGCGTTGGTACGCAGCACCGTCAGCGAGCCGAGCACCACCCAGAAGCCGTGCTGCACGTTGGTGAGGTCGGCGACGGCGACGGCGGCGGCCACCGCGACGGCGCCGCGCAGGCTGTTGAGGAACCAGACCGAGCGAAGGCCCGTGTTGGCGCGCGCCGCCCGCACGAAGGCGGCGAGACCCGCCAGCCACGAGCCGTGCTCCTGCGGCCCGCTCACGCCGCCCTGCCAGCGGGCACGCTCGGCGTCGACCTCGGCCGGGCCGGCGCGACGGGCCACGATGAGCGCGTCGGCGGCGGCGTTGCGGGCGGCGGCGGCGATCAGCCGAGCGTGGAAGGCGAGATGCACCGCTGCCTGCGACGCCCGCGAGCAGAAGCCGGCGAGCCCGACCGAGCTCTCGGCGTCGAGCTGCTCGAGCTGGCCGGCGAGCGGCCGCCCGTCGGCCCCGTCGAGCAGGGCGCCGGTGCCACGCAACGCCTCCGAGGCGTGCGCGAGCAGGCCCCGGTCGGCCGCGCGCAGCGCGCTCAGGTCCCCATCCTCGCTCGCTGCTTCGTCGACGAGGCTGGTCTCCCAGCGCAGCACGTCGACGAGGTCGGCAAGCGCCTGATCGGGCGCGCCGAGGCCGGTCGGCCGCAGCGGTGCGGCGGAGAACGCCGCGACGAGGGCGTCACGCGTGGCGAGGGTGCGCGCCGCCCGGGTCGCGTCGACGAGGCCGTTGCGGAGGTCGTCGAGGCGGTCAGCGAGCGCGCTGGCCGAGGCGGCGGCGCTGGCCCGCAGCCGGTCGCCCGCCGACCGCGGGCTGAGGAGCAACACGGCGATCGTCCCTGCAACCGAGGCCAGCAACCACCCCTCGACGCGTGCCGGCACCATCGACATCGTCCCGGGCGAGGAGGCCGGGAGGACGTAGGCGACGAGGGCCGCCGTTGCGCCGGAGACGGCGTTCGGCCCGAGGACGCCGACGAACAGCACGCAGAACACCACGGGCAGGGCGACCCCGGCGGCGAGCGCCGTCGTCCCACTGACGGCCGTGCCGATGACGATGAGCACGCTCCCGCCGAGGGCGAGGGCGAGGTGGGCGCGCAGCTTGTCGAGACGGGTCCCACCGAAGTTGGCGAACACACAGGTGGCGAACCCGCCGAATGCGGCGTAGGTCGCCATCTGCGGGTTGCCGACGACCTTGCTCGTGAGGGCGAACATCCCCGGCACGACGATCGTGGCGCGCACGGCGCGGTAGGCGGCCGGGCGCGACCACGTCGGGCGCATGCCGGCGAAAAAGGCCGCGACCCGCCGGCGGCGGGACTCGGGGACCGGTACCCGCACCGTCGTCGCGGCCACGCCGCAGTGTACGCGTGGGGGTCGTGACGCCTGCTCGGGGCGCGCCTGCCTTGGCCGAACGGCTTCGGTCAGCGGCCCCGCGCCGGCGGCCGGAACGGCTCGAGGAGCTGCTCGGCGAGGAGTGGGATCGGCCGGTAGCTGCGGCCGGCCTGCTCCACGGGAAGCGGCCTTCCGGCGAGCCCCGTCGGGCAGGGCTGCCCGTGGCGCTGCGGGAGGACGGCGCGGCCGGCGATCACGTCCCACAGCGACAGGACGATGCCGAGGTTGACGTCGCTCGGGCCGTCGAGGCGGTGGTGCAGGCGGTGGTAGGCGGGACTGACGAACAGCCTCCCGAGCGGCCCGAAGGACCAGCGCACGTTGGCGTGCGGGAGAGCGCCGAGCAGCAGGTACCCGGTGATCAACAGCGGCGTGACCGGGTGGTAGCCCGTCAGCGCGACGACGGGCAGGGTGGCCATCAACGTGCTCGCCGTGTGGCCGAGCGGATGCTGACGGAAGGTGGTCAGCACGCTCAGCTCCTCCTGGCTGTGGTGCAGGGCGTGCATCCGCCACAGCGGGAGCAGCCTGTGGTCGGCGAGGTGGGTGAGCCAGTTGCACCCGTCCATGAGGACGAGCGCCACACCGACGGCGAGCCAGCCGGGCAGGGCGGACGCGGCGTGCAGCTGCAGCCACGGCGCCCAGGTCGTCATCACCGACGCCGCGCCGGTGCCGAGGAGGGTGACGAAGGGAACGACCGCGCCGGCGAAGACGATGAGGTAGCACGCGTCGTGCAGCTGGCCGCGCGACGTGAGCGGGCGGCGGACGGCAGGCGCGGCACGCTCGCAGAGCATCAGGAGCAGCACGAAACCGATGACGACGGGCCCGGCGAGCTCGCTCTGCCCGCCGAGGAGCGCCCGCCCGAGCTCACCGCCGCGGCCGAGCACGAGGACGGCGCGCCAGACGAGCCCGGCGGTGAGCGCCGTGAGGAGCAGGGAGGGCAGGTACAGCATCCGCACGGCGCGGCCGGCGCGAGCGCCCGCTCGCGCCGGGACGACAAGGGCGGCCGTCGAGGCGGCGACGAGGCGAGCCTCAGTAGCCATACCCGCCCGAGCCGGACGCCTTGGTCGTCGAGGTCGCGCCCGAGCCGGAGCTCCTCGAGGTCTTGGCGGTCAGGCGTGGCACCGAGACGGTCACGGCGTACCAGGTCTTGAGCACGCCCTGACCGTTCGTCGTGCCCGGCGCGGTGTCGCCCTTGTAGGTGTACAGCGGGTGGCCCTTGTAGGTCACCTGCAGCTTGCCGTTGGGGTCCTTGATCGTCCCGAGGCCGGTCACGCCCGTGCCCGTCGGCACGACCGCGCCGCCGGTGAGGACCAGCGGCGGCCAGTACGCGGCGCAGGAGCCTGTGCAGGCCACCTTGGTCGCCGTGTCGGGGGTGTAGCGGTAGAGGGTGAAGCCCTTCGTGGTGACGAGGATGTCGCCGAGCTTGGCGTTCATCGCGGTCTTCACCACGAGCTCGGCCTTGCCGGCGTTGGCGGGGCTCGCCGCGGCGGCCATCGCCCCGCTGACGATGCCGATCGCGCCGAGCGCTCCGGCGATCGGGACCAGCCGCCTCAGGGTGCGCCGGTCGGGGGCGTGCGGGGACTGCAGGGTGGCGTTCATCGGGCTCTCCTGGCTCTCGTGGTCCCTGGTCCTACGGACGAGCGCGCCGCCCGGATCACGCCCGAGCGCACAGTCGTTCAGGCAGGCAGACGGGCAGCGGCGACCACGGCTCCGCTGGCGCTGACGAGCCGGGCACCGGTGACCTTGCCGGCGGGGTAGGCGAGCGGCGCGGCCCAGGCGCCGTAGCCCTGGGCGAGGGTGAACCTGCCCACCGTCTCCACCCGCCCGCCGGCCAGCGTCACCTGGCAGGTGACCGAGCTCGCCCAACCGGCGTCGACGGTCATGTACATCCACGCCGGGCTGCCGCCCGACACGAACAGCTCCCCGACGGTCACGCCGTTCGAGCGCAACGGCGCCGACGCCACCTTGCCGCCTCCCCCACCTGCGGGGCCGCCGCCCCCGGAGGAGACGAGCGAACCGGCGCCGAAGCCGAGCGCGGCGAGCGCCAGCGCCGCCGCGGCGAGCAGGGCGACGCGCCGCGACCGGTGGGGACGCGCCGGCGCCGGCGCCGCGTCCAGCCGCTGCATCAGGCGCTGCTCGAACCCGAGGGGCGGCTCGACCGCCGGCGCGAGCTCCAGCAGCGTGTCCATCACCGAGGAGAGCGATGCGAGCTCGGCGCTGCAGCGCCGACAGCTCTCGACGTGGACCAGTGCCTCGGAACGCTCGCGGCCGGTGAGGGTGCCGAGCGCCAGCTCGGCCAGGTCGCCGGAGACCGCCTCGCAGCGATCCTCCTGCCCGGCGCTCATCGTCCCTCTCCCGTCGACACGGTCTCGCGCAGCTTGGCCATGCCGAGGCGGATGCGGCTCTTCGCCGTCCCGAGCGGGACGTCCTCGGCGGCGGCGACCTCGAGCGCGGTTCGCCCGTACATCGCGGCCAGCACGACGGCGCGCCGCTGCTCGAGCGGCAGGCGGGCGAGGGCCACCTGCACGCGGCCGAGCGCGTCGGCGGTCATCGCCTGCTCCTCGGGCGCCCGCTCACCGCTCGTCAGCTCGAGGAACATGCGGTCGTCGGGCGCTGTCGGGAGGCTTCGACGCAGGCGCACCGCGTCGATCGCCAGGTTGCGGGTGATGGTGAGCACCCAGGAGGTGACCGACCCGCGGCGGGCGTCGAACAGCGGGGCGTGGCGGAAGATGCGGATGAACGCCTCCTGCGCGACGTCCTCGGCGAGCCCCGTGTCGCCGACGATGCCGAGCGCGAGGCCGAACAGACGGTGCTGGTAGCGACGCACGAAGCTCAGCCCGGCGCGCTCGTCGCCGAGCGCGACGCCCGAGAGCAGCGCCTCGTCGGAGGGGCCGTCGTCGTCCGGGCCGTGGCGGCGGCCGGTCAGCACCGACGCCCGCGATCCGGCTGCACGCGTCCCGACCGGCCTCAGCGCCAACCCGGCACCGGCCGGTTCCACACGATCACGTGCGGTCTACGGGCCAGTGGGCGCGACGGATCACCCGCCTAGTCTGACCGCCACGTCCGCGACCGACCCGCAGCCCGTGCAATCGATCCCCGCCGCTGCGCTGGCGCGGGCGGGCTGGGCCGCGGCGGCCCTCGCCGAGACGGCGGTCGAGCGCCTCCGGGCCGCCCAGCGCAGCGTGGCGGTGGCAGAGTCCTGCAGCGGCGGGCTGCTCTCGGCGCAGATCAGCGCCGTCCCGGGGTCCTCGGCGTGCTTCGTCGGCGGCATCGTGGCCTACGCCAACACGCTCAAGTCCAGCTTGCTCGCGGTGCCCGACGAGCTGATCGGCCGCGTCGGGGCGGTGAGCGTGGAGGTGGCGCTGGCGATGGCCGACGGCGTGCGGACCGTCGCCGGCGCCGACATCGGGATCGGCACCACCGGCATCGCCGGCCCCGTCGCCGACGCGAGCGAGAAGCCCCCGGCCTGCTCTACGTGGCGCTCACGACCGCCGCGACGCTGCCTTCCTGCAGCGGCGTCTGGGTCAAGCATGATGACGCCGGACGGGAGGCGAACCGCCTGGCCGCGGTCGAGGTCGCGCTACGCGCCCTCGTCGCCCTGCTCGCGGGCGAGCTCACGGGCGAGCCCGCGGGCGGGGCGCTCGCTCCCTCACGCCCCGGCAGCCACAGGAGCCCGAGCTGAGCACACCCCAGCCGTGGATGGCGATCGACTTACGACACGCAACGTCGACATTCTGGCGGTCGCCGAGTCGTCATCGCCCTCCTTGACGGTGCCAAAGACCTGTCGGTAGCCTGTTCTGTGAGAGAACAACTGTTCGCATGGTGGAACGCCGTCTGGTGCACGGACGAGGCGGCCGTGGACCATCCTGCGGGGTCGACGAGCGTGAGCGAAAACGTGGTCGCACGAGTGGCAGCGGAGCTGATCCAAGCCTCGACGTGTCCGGTCGTCGGCATGTCGAGTCAGGAAGTCGCAGGCGTGACAACCTCGCTGGCAAGAACCGAGCGGTGAGGGCGTACACGCCCGCGGCCCGGCGGAGCGCGTCGGCCGGCTGGTCAGCCTGATCGACGTGGCCGAGATCCTTCCCCTCGCCGAGGCGATCGCCGGGCTCGTGTCCGACGGCGACTGCGTCGCGCTCGAGGGCTTCACCCATCTCATCCCCTTTGCCGCCGGCCACGAGATCATCCGGCAGGGTCGGCGCGACCTCACCCTCGTGCGCCTGACGCCCGACCTCGTCTACGACCAGATGATCGGCATGGGCTGCGCGTAGCAAGCTGGTCTTCTCCTGGGGCGGCAACCCCGGCGTCGGCTCGCTGCACCGCTTCCGCGACGCCGTCGAGCACGGCTGGCCGCGGCCCGCTCGAGCTCGAGGAGCACAGCCACGCCGGCCTGACCAACCGCTACGTCGCCGGCGCCTCCAAGCCTGCCCTTCGCCGTGCTCCGCGGCTACGCCGGCACGGGCCTGCTTCGGCCATCGGCGGTGTCGAGCATCACCTGCCCGTTCACCGGCGAACGCCTGGCGGCGGTGGCGGCGCATCAACCCGGACGTGACGGTCGATCCACGCCCAGCGGGCCGACCGCGCGCGGCAACGTCGTGATGTGGGGGCTCACCGGCGTGCAGAAGGAGGCGGTGCTGGCGGCGCGCCGGGCGATGGTCGACGGTAGAGGAGCTCGTCGACGAGCTCGAGCGCCGTGCCGGGCGGCGTCGTGCTCCCGGGCTGGGTGCTCGACGCGGTGAGCGCTCGTGCCGGGCGGCGCGCCATCCCTCCTACGCGGCAGGCTACTACAGAGCGCGACAACAGCTTCTACGAGGCCTGGGACGAGCTCAGCCGCGACCGGGAACGGTTCGCGCCATGGATGCAGGAGAACGTGCTCGAAGCGAAGGCCTCCTGATGGCCCTCGACGCCTGGGCGCGACACGGCTCCCGAGCTCAGCACGGCAGCACCGCGCCGGCCGGACAAGCCCAGGGAACGGGATTCAGCACCGACGAGATGATGACCGTTGCCGCGGCGCGCGAACTCCGCGAACGGACAGGTTTGCTTCGTCGGCATCGGCCTGCCGAGCGCCGCGGCCAATCTTGCACGCAGACTGCACGCACCGCGCCTGGTGCTCGTCTACGAGTCCGGTGCTATCGGTGCCAAGCCGCAGCGCCTCCCCTTGTCGATCGGCGACGGGGAGCTCGCCGAGACCGCTGACGCCGTCGTGTCGATGCCAGAAATGTTCAATTACTGGCTGCAGGGCGGGCGCATCGACGTCGGCATGCTCGGCGCGGCTCAGATCGACCGCTTTGCCAACCTCAACTCCACGGTGATCGGCGACTACGGACGACCGACGGTCCGCCTCCCCGGTGCCGGCGGGGCGCCAGAGATCGCCGCCTGTTGTGGCGAGGTTCTCGTCGTGCTGCGCCAGAGCGATCGCAGCTTCGTCGAGCGGGTCGACTTCGTCTCCACGGTCGGCTTCGGCAACGGACCGGGCGAACGGGAGCGGCTCGGCTTCACAGGCGGCGGGCCGCGGCTCGTCGTCACCGACCTCGGACTGTTGCGGCCGGACCCGCTGAGCTGCGAGCTCACTCTCGTCTCGCTCCACCCCGGCGTCACCCTCGAGCGGGCGCAGGCTGCGACCGGCTGGCCGCTCGCCATCGCCAGCGACCTCGCCGAGACTCCCCCACCGAGTGTCGAGGAGCTGGCCGCTCTGCGCGCCCTGCAGGAGGCCGGCCGGACGCCGCCGGCGGCGGGGTCGGGGGCGACCGAACGATGAGCGCAGCCGTCAGTTGCGCAGTCGGCGAGGTGCTCCTGCTCGACGCCGTGCGCACACCGATCGGACGGTACGGCGGCGCCCTCGCTGGCGTGCGACCCGACGACCTCGCGGCCGGCGCTCGCGAGCCCTCGTTGCCCGCACCCCGCAGCTCGACCCGACGACGATCGACGACGTGCTCTTCGGGGACGCCAACGGGTCGGGAGAGGACAACCGCAACGTGGCGCGGATGGCGGCGCTGCTCGCCGGGCTGCCGGTGAGCGTGCCCGGGGCGACGGTCAACCGGCTCTGCGGTTCGGGAATGGAGGCGGTCGTCGAGGCCAGCCGGGCGGTAGCCCTGGGCGATGCGGACTCGTGATCGCCGGCGGCGTCGAATCGATGACGCGGCACCCTACGTGCTGCAAAAACCCGAACACGGCTGGCCGCGAGCGACGCGGCGCTGTACTCGAGCACGCTCGGCTGGCGGATGGTCAACCCGGCGATGCCACCGCGCTGACCGTCGCTCTCGGCGAGGGCGCCGAACTGCTCGCCGAGCGCCACGCCATCGGCCGCGAGGAGCAGGACCGCTTCGCCCTCGCCAGCCACCAGCGCGCCGCGGCGGCGTGGGCGTCAGGGTGACTTACGAGAACGAGGTCGTCACGGTCGAGGGCGTGGCGCTCGAGCGTGACGAGTCGATCCGTCCCGACACGACCCTCGAGCGCCTCTCCAAGCTGCGCCCGGCGTTCCGTGCCGATGGCACCGTGACGGCGGGCAACTCCTCGCCGCTCAACGACGGCGCGGCGGCGCTGTTGCTCGCCGGCGAAGCGGCCGCCGAGCGCATCGGCCGCCAGCCGCTCGGCACGGGTCGCCGCCCGCGCCGTCTCTGCGGTCGAGCCGCCTTGGTACGGGATCGGGCCGGTCGAGGCGGCAGAGGTGGCGCTGAAGCGCGCCGGCATCGCCTGGGACGACCTCGTGGCAGTCGAGCTGAACGAGGCCTTCGCCGCGCAGTCGCTCGCCTGTTTGGCGCGTGGCCGGCGAGCTCGACCCGGCGATCGTCAACCCGCTCGGCGGCGCGATCGCCATCGGCCACCCGCTCGGCTGCTCGGGGGCGCGGCTCGCTCGGCACGCTCGCCTGGCAGCTGCACCGTCACGGCGGCGGCTACGGCCTCGCCGCGATGTGCATCGGCGTCGGCCAGGGGATCGCTGTCGTGCTGGAGGGCTGCTGACCCGTCCCCGGCCCCGCTCCCCGCTCGGTCGCGCTCCTGCGGTAGCGAGCCGCGCCCAGGTTCAGTAGCGCGACTCGCTCAGGCAGACGTAGAGGCCGTCGGGGTCGTCGAAGTAGGCGTAGCGCCACTCGCCGGTGCCGACGTCGACGGTCTGCGGGTCGCCGCAGAACGTCAGGCCCGAGGCGCCGCAACTGCTCGAACGCGCGGTCGAGGTTCGAGACGCCGATGGCGAACTCCATCGGCCCAGGTGGCCCCACTCGCCCGCGGCAGTCGATCGTCTCCGGCTCAGGCGCACCGGCTCGATCCCGCGCCCTGCCCGGGCAGCACCAGGATCATGTGCTGGCGGGGCATCTCGCGCGGCGTACCAGGGCCGCATCGGCTCGAAGAATCCGTCGGACTCGATCACGAGGTGGCGAATCCGAGCCGGCCGTAGAACTCTCGCGTCGCCTGCATGTCCGCGACGCCGAACGCGACATGGTTGACGCCCTCGAGGCGCGGCTCGCCGGGCAGCGCCTTCCACAGTCCGGTCCACTCGAGTATCTCGATCTTGCCCCCGCCCGGGTCGGCGACGTAGGCGAGGTCGAGCTCATGTCGAACGGCGTCAGCGATGCTCTGACCGGCTCCATCAGCGACGTGCAGCCCATCGTGTCGACGAACTGCTGGTGGACGGGGCGACGTCGCGGGCATGCACGCACACCTCGCTGATCCCGAGCTCGCCCCAGCCCATTCCCGCCGGGAGCGGCGGCGTGCCGCCAGCCTCGAGGGTCTGGACGAGCCGGATCTTGCCCGGGCCGAGCGGCGTGGCAAAGCGGCTGGCGAGCATCGCCACCCGCGCGCGGGTGCGGCGGCGGTGGGTGAGCTCCTCGAGACCGGGCAGCTCGCCGGTCCAGTCGAAGAGCACCTCGGAGAACCCGAGACGGTCGGCGAAGAACTCCAGCGCCGCGTCCATGTCGGCGACGCCGATCCCCACGTGCTCCACTCCCGCGAACATCGCTCTACGTCCTCCTCGCTCGCCAAGCTGGCGCTCGGTGCTCGTCGAGCTCGCGCTCGGTGCTCATCGGCGCGGTGCTCGACCGGTGGTCGTCGCACCTTCCGCGGCGCGCACCGGCACGGGCCAGTCCTCCGGCTTCACCGGCAGCAGTCCCGCCCGCTCGAGCACCTGGCGGATCTCGTCGAGGGCCGCCGGATCGGTGACCGGCAGGCGGGGCCGGCGCACGGTCCCGCCAGGCAGGCCGAGCATCGCCATGATCGCCTTCAGCTCGCTCTGGTAGCCGCCGTGCACGCCGGCCCAGCCCCCGGGCAGCCATAGCTCGGGGAAGAGGGCGTCGCTGCGACGGGCATGGCGCTCGCAGACGGCGAGGTCGCCGCCCAGAACGATTCCCAGAACTGGCCGTCTGGTCGCCCGAAGACGCTGCCACCCCCGATGAAACCGTCCCCGCCGACTCTCGCCAGTTGTTCGAGGCCTTGCTCGGACATGAACGGGCCGAACACCCGCGCCCGGCCGACGACCCGGCGGTTGGTCTCGAAGAACTGCTCGGAGTTGGGCGTGCGAGTCCTTCACGGCGACGACGTTGTCGATGGCGACGAGGCGCTCGAAGAGGTCGGGGCCGATCTCCACGTTGGTGCCGTGCGGCCAGTTGTAGACGAGCAGCGGCGCCTCGAGTGCCGCCGCGATGTCGCGGTAGTACTGCTCGATCTCGTCGGGGAAGGGCTTGGAGTACGGCGGAGCGCTCGACCTCCACGCCGTCGGCACCGGCCGCCATCGCGTGCCGGCCGAGCTCGACGACCTGCTCGGCGGTGTAGTGACGTGCAGCCGATGACGACGGTCATCCGTCCGGCGACCGCGTCGACGGCCGTCTCGGCGACCGCCCGGCGCTCGGCGTCGGACTGCGAGAACCACTCGCCGACCGTGCCGTTGATCAGGGTGCCGTGGAACCCGCACGCCACGTAGCGCTCGAGCAGCGCCCGCAGCGCCTCGAGGTCGACACGCTCGCCGTTGTCGCCAAACGGCGTCGGGCACGACGGCCAGTAGCCCTTCCAGTCGACGTCGTCACGGTCCATGGCAGCTCCTCAGGTTCGTCGGCTCGAGCCGAGCGAGGGCACCCGCTCGGGCGCGTAGTGCGGCGGGCAGCCCGGCCCCACCGCCGCCGGTCATCGCCTCGGCGAGGCGGCGGGCCACGAGCGGGCCGAGCGTGAAGCCGGTCGTGGCGAGGCACATGAAGTAGCCGGGCAGCCGCTCGAACTCGCCGATGATCGGGGTGAGGTCGTCCATGAAGGTCATCACGCCGGTCCACATGTGCAGCACGCGCACGCCGGCGAGCATCGGCATGACGCGGACGGCGACTGCGGCGTTGCCCGCCGCGCTGTCCCAGCGCACCGAGTAGCGGGCGGGCGCCGGCTCCGGACGCGCCGGCCAGCCGCCACCGATGATGAAGGTCCCCGCCTCGGTCTGCTTGAGCGTCAGGCGCCGCCCGATGTGCTGCAGCATCGGCGTCAGCACGTGCTCGCGCGGCTCGGTCACGTTGACATGCAGCCCCTCGGCGCGTACCGGCAGGTGCAGCCCGCTCATCGCCGCCAGGTCGGCGGCCCACGCGCCGGCGGCGTTGACGACGCGTGCCGCGACGATCGTCCCGACCGAGGTGCGTACCTCGAAACGGGCTGCGCCCGGAGCGGCGCGCTCCTCGACGGCGAGGACGGGTGTGTGCGTACGCAGACGAGCCCCGGCCTCGATGGCGCGCGCCGCGAACGCGGGGGCGGCGATCAGCGGGTTGGCGTGGCCCTCGCGCGCGCAGTAGCTGCCGCCGGTGAGGTCCTCGGCGAGGAAGGGAGCAAAGGCGCGCAGCTCCGAGGCGGAGAGGACCTCGGTCTCGAGTCCCGCCTCACGCTCGATGACCTGCTTGTCGCGGATCACCGCGAACTGCTCGGCGGTCTCGGCGATCATCAGGCCGCCGGTCGTGTGCACGCCGAGGTCGGTGTCGAGCTCCTCCTCGAGCTCGTACCACACCTCCGCGGCCGCGGCGTGAAGGCGGACGTCGAGCAGCAGGCGTTCGTGGTCCTCCACCGTCGACGAGCCCGAGAGCTGGTGGATGGCGATCTGGAAGTGGAAGCTGCCGGCGTTGGTCCCCGAGGCCTCGCGGTTCAGCTCGCCACGCTCGACGACGACGACCTCCACACCGGCGCGAGCGAGGTAGTAGGCGAGAGCGCATCCGGCGAGGCCGCCGCCCATGACGAGCACGTCGGTGCTCGCCGGCAGCGGCGAGCGAAGGTGCTCGGCGGGCGGCAGGAGCAGCGGACGGCGCGCCGGCGCCGGCGAGGAGTGCTCAGTCACGGACGAGCTCAGTCACGGACGAACAGGCCCCCGTCGGGCACGCTCTCATCGGCGAGGGCGCCGAGCGGCACGGGTCGCACCGGAGGCCGGGCGGTGTCGGCGGCGACGACGCCCGGCGATTCGAGCGACGCCCCGGGACGCTCGCCGCTGCGAAGGTCGGCCGCACTCCCAGCGCGGCGGGCGAGCTGCTCGGCGACGAGATAGGCGACCTGGCGCTGGCAGTTGCGCCCCTGGCACATCCCCATCCCGGCGCGCGTGTAGCCCTTCACGACACCGAGATCGGCGCTCGAGGCAACCGCCTCGTCCAGGCGCGCCCTCGTCACCTCCTCACAGCGACAAACCACGGTCTCCGGCGTCGTCAGACGATACAGTCCCGATCCGACCCGGTACATCTCAAGCAACGCGATGCGGAAACGCTCCTTGCGGGCAAGGCGCCGGCGGACAGGCGCGGCGAGGGCCTGCGCCGTGCTGCGTCCGATCGCGCTCACCTCGAGCGCGACGCCCAGGCCCGCCAGGCGGCCCTGCTCGATCGCGACGAGGCCGCCACGTACGCCCGTGCCGTCGCCGGCTGCGAGCACGCCGGGAACGCTCGTGCGCTGCCAGTCGTCAACCTCGACGACCGGGCCCCCGAGGTCTTCGTCGTAGCCCATGGCGCAGCCGGCGAGGCGGAACAGCTCACTCGAGGGGGCAAAGCCGTACCCGAGGCACAGCGTGTCGACGTCGATCGCCTCCTCGCTCCCCGGCAGGACGTTCCAGTCGCGGTCGACCTGTGCATGCACGGCCGCCTCGACGCGACCGTCGCCCTCGGCGCGCACCACGATCCGCCGGTAGCGGACGCGGACACCAGTCCTTGCCAGCTGCATGCGGTATCGCAGGCCGTCCTGCAACACGGAGGCGTTGCCCGGCACCGCAGCGAGAAGCTTCGAGACCGCCCGCGGGTTCGGGGGCGGTCCCGCCTCGAGCGCGAGCACGACGTTCACCCCGTAGTGACGCAGTTGGGCCGGGAAGGCGAGGGCGAGCGGCCCGCTGCCGGCGAAGGCCACCCGGTCGCCGGGCACGACGCGTGACGCCTTGAGCAGCGCTTGCGCCCCGCCGGCGGTGAGCACGCCGGGCAGGGTCCAGCCAGGGAAGACCACCGGCCGGTCGTGGGCACCGGGCGCGAGCACGACACGCTCGGCGTCGACGTGCACGCTCTCGCCGGAAGCCTCGTCGAGCAACTCCGCCGAGGTCCCCCGCAACGCGACGAGGCTCGTGCGGCTGAGCAGCTCGACCCCGGCGCGCCGGGCGGCCTCGATCAGCTCGAGACCGCGGGTGTAGTCCCGCCCGAGGCGCGCCGGATCGGTGACGGCGAAACCGGGTCCGGGCTGACGGTGGATCTGGCCGCCCGGGCTCGCCCGCTCGTCGACGAGGATGGTCGCCACGCCGTGCCCCGCCGCGGTCGCCGCCGCCGACAGCCCGGCGGGGCCGCCACCGACGACGAGCAGAGCGCACGCCCGCTGTCGCCCGCGGTCGACCGGCCGGCTGCCTGCAGCGGGCTCGCCGGCCGGTCTGTCGATCACGCTCGCCCGCCCTGACGGCGGGGACGCGCTACATCGCGCACGCCGGCATGGGGGGGAAGGTGCTGACGCCTTCGGTGCTCTTGTAGACCGAGGCGAGCACGCCCGAGTTCTGCTGCTTGCAGATCCAGGAGTTGAGGTACCTGACGAGGGCAGTGTTGCCCTTCTGCACGCCGTACGAGCCGTATTGGACGTTGAGGGGCTTCTTGAACGGCACCTCCTGCAGCTTGTCACCGTTCGACTTGTTGAACTGAGCGAGGATGTAGTCCTCCACCACGGCGCCCTGCGCTCGGCCGGTCGCCACCTGCAACAGCGCCGTCGTGTCGTCGCCGAAGGTCTGCACCTTGGCCTTGGGGAACATCGACATCGCCAGCTGCGCGTCGGTCGAGCCGGTGAGCGCGGTGAGCGTCACCGACGGAGAGTTCCATGCCGCGATCGTCGCCGGGCGCATTGCCGTCTTCGACTCAGCGAGGATCAAGGCGTAGGGGACGTAGGCACGGCTAAAGGAGATCACCTGCTCGCGTGCCGGCGTCGGCGACAGGCCAACGGAGACCATGTCGAATTTCTTCGCCTCGAGGCCGGGGATGAGGCCGGTGAACGCGAGGTTGTCGATCTTCAGCTTGAGCCCCATCGACTTTGCGAGCATGTTGACGAGCACGACGTCGTAGCCGGCCGGCTTGCCGGAGGCGGTGAGATACATCTCGGGTTTGAACTGCAGCGTCATGCCGACGGTGAGCGTGCCCGGCGAGACGAGGTTGTACGGGTTGGACGAGGCCGCTGGCCGCGTCGCCGCCGCGCTGACGCCGGCGAGGCTGGCACCCCCGAGTGCCGTCACGGCGAGGCAGGCGACCGCCGCACCACGTCGGAAGCTGGACCTGATCATCATTCACCCCTCCTTGTTGGTGTTGCACGACAGGTTGGTGTTGCACGACAGGTAGTCGCTCGGTCTCACGAGACGGCTCCGATCGAGTTGACCACGCCGAGCGCGCGCCTGGTCTGGCGAGCCGTGAGCAGCGCCGCCATCTGCCCGCGAGGGGGCTTGGAGAGGCTGCGCTCGACAAGGCGGAACAGGAAGTCGAGCACGAAAGCGACGACGATGTAGAAGCCCGCCGCGACGGTGTAGAGCACGAAGGGCTGGTAGGTGGCCGAGATCGCATTCTGTGTGACGTAGATGATCTCTGTCACGCCGATGGCGAACAGCACGGAGGTGTCCTTGATCATCCCGATGAACATGCTGCCGATGTTCGGCACGGCGATGCGCGTCGCCTGCGGCAGCACGACCCGCAGGAACACCTGGAAGCGGTGCAGCCCGATCGCCAGCCCGGCCTCGCGCTGACCCTTCTGGATCGCCTCCAGCGCCGCGCGGTAGATCTCGGCGATGAACGCTCCGTAGATCAGCAGGAGGGCGATGACACCAGCCTGGAAGGGCGAGAAGTTGATCCCGAACAAGACCGAGAGGCCGAAGTAGACCCACAGCGCGGTGACGAGGATCGGGCAACCCCGGAAGACGTTGACATAGGCCGCCGCCAGGTAGCGCACGGGCGTGCGCGACATCCGCCCCAACGCGACCACGAGCCCGACGACGACGGCGAGGACGATAGCCACCGCGGCGCACTCCATCGCCGTGCCGAGGCCGGCGAGCAGCACGTTGCGGTACTGCCAGGCGGTGCCCCAGTCGAAGACGACGGACGAGGCGAGGATCACAGCACCGCCCCGATGAACTGGCGGGTGCGCGCGTTGACGCACTCGTCGTAGAAGCCCCGCCCGCCGGACTCGACGACCACGCCCTGCTCCATGAACACGTTGAGGTCGCCGATCTCGCGGGCGAAGTTCAGCTCGTGGGTGACGATGACCATGGTCATGCCGGTCTCGGCGAGCTTGCGCATCGCGGCGAGCACCTCGCCGACCAGCTCGGGGTCGAGAGCCGAGGTCGGCTCGTCGAACAGCATCACCTTCGGGTCGAGGCTCACGGCGCGGGCGATGGCAACACGCTGTTGCTGGCCGCCGGAGAGCTGAGCTGGGTAGTGCGCCGCCCAGCGCAGCAGCCCGACGTCGGCGAGCGCCCGGGCGGCGCGCTCGTCGGCCTCCGAGCGCTTCATGCCCTTGGCTCGGCGAAGCCCGAGGGCGACGTTGTCGAGCGCCGTCAGGTGCGGGAAGAGGTGGAACTGCTGGAAGACCATCCCCACCTGGCGGCGCAGCGCCAGCGGCTTGCCGCGCTCCTCCTTCGGGCAGGGGGCCGGACCGTACTCCACTCCCTGGACGCGCAGCGAGCCCTCGTCGGGCACCTCGAGCAGGTTCATCGTGCGCAGCAGCGTCGACTTGCCCGAGCCGGACGGCCCGAAGACGACGACGTGCTCGCCCTGGCGCACGCTCAGGTCGATGCCGTGCAGCACCTCGTGGACGCCGAAGCGCTTGCGGATGTCGCGCAGCTCGATCACGACGGCGGCGCCGTCGCCAACGGGATCGCTGCGCGCCGGATTCACCTGCCAAGTGTCGTCCGCGGAGCGGTCACGCGCTGCCGCCGTCGCAGGCAGGTCGCCTCCGGCGAGCTGCTCCCCCCGTTCACGCCTGGCTGGGGAGGCGTCAGCGCCCGCCAGCGGCGCGCTCGTCACGGCCGTGCTCCTGCAGGCGACGTCGGGTGATGCGTGTCAGGCCGGATACGGCCCGCCCACCACCACGTCGACCTGGAGAGCAACCCGTTTCCCCCGAGCTCGGCGGGCGGCGCCGCCACAGGACCTGTTCGCAATGCGACCGGTTGTCCGAAATCATCGGTCGAGCTGCGGCGAGGTGTCAAGTGTCCGGCGGCGACGAGGGGTCGGCGGCGTCCTCGGAGCGGTCGGGCCCGGTGAGCAACGGGTGCGAGCGGCGGAAGGCTTCGAGGGCGATGAGCGCTGCATCGCGCCATGCCACGTTGCGATCCCACTCAGCCCGGGGGAAACGCCGTTGGACGGCGCGCGACACCGTGGCCACGAGGTCGTCATCCCACGGGTCGTCCTGGCCACGAGCCGCTCCCATCCGCCAGTACGCCGGACCGAGCTTGCGAGCGTGCGCCTCGATCCCGCCGCGGGTGTTGAGCTCGGCGGTCTCGAACGGTCCGAGCAACGACCAGCGCCGGCCGAGCCCCTCGCGCATCACCCGGTCGACGTCCTCGGGCGCGACGATCCCGTCGCGCACCAGGCAGTAGGCCTCGCGCAGCACGGCGCCCTGCAGGCGGTTGAAGACGAAGCCCTCGATCTCGCGCCGCAGCAGCACCGGCGACATCCCCGCCCGGCGCAGCACCGACTCGGCGCGCTCGAGCGCCCCGGGCGAGGTGAACGAGGCCGGGACGATCTCCACGACAGGGATCAGGTAGGGAGGGTTGCCGGGATGGGCGACCAGGCAGCGCGCCGCGCCGGGCAGCGACGCCGCCAGCTGCGACGCGGGCAACGCCGAGGACGACGAAGCGAGGACCGCCTCGGGGCCGGCGAGCTCGTCGAGGCGCGCGAAGAGCGCACGCTTCAGCTCGAGGTCCTCCGGGGCGCACTCCTGGACGTAGCCAGCGCCGGCGAGGGCGGTGGCCAGCTCGTCGGCGGGACGCACACGTTGCGCCACGGAGGCAGGATCCTCGTCGAGCAGGCCGGCCGCGGCGAGGGCGTCGAGGCGCGCTCTCAGCTCGGCGGGCGCGAGCCGCCGTCGCTCGCCGTCGGGTTCGTGCAACGCCACGTCGAAACCGGCTCGCGAGAAGACGACGGTCCAGGCGACGCCGATGCTGCCGGCGCCGACGATCGCCACCCGCTCCGGTTCAGGCGCCCCGCCGCCGCCACCTGCCGGGTCGCGGCGACTCGTCACGGTCCGCTCCGGCCGGGGGCGCTAGCGTGCGTTCGCTTGCCGTACAACATCACGCCCAGCGAACGTAGCGGTCGCGTTCCAGCGCGTCCATCGACGTGGCAACGCTGACGCCGGAAGGCTGCTCAGTGGTGAAGACCGCGGCCCTGCTGGCGCTGCACGACCATGCCGTCGGCGACGAGGGTGATGCACGAGCGGGTGTTCGGCACCCCGTCGACAACGACGAGGCAGTCGAAGCAGGCTCCCATGCCGCAGAACAGGCCGCGCGGCGACCCGCTCGCCGTCGTACGCGTGCGCAGGCTCGTTTCGGCGATGAGCACTGCGGCGACGCTCTCTCCGGCGTACGCCTCCACCTGGCGACCGTCGAGCTCGAGGGTGAGTCGTTCGCCGCGGCGCAGGCCGTCGGCGGAGCCGAGCACCAGCCGGCCGCGGGGAGCAAGTCGCACGGGCGGAGCATACCGACGGCCACGGCGCGGCTCCGGTGAGCGAGCTGCGCGATGGCCCGGGCGGTCACGGCTTGCTGGCCGGACGGACGGCGATCGTCACCGGTGGGACGAGCGGGCTCGGCGCGGCGATCGCGTCCGCCTTCGACGCCGAGGGCGCAACGGGAGCCGTGCTCGACCTCCACCTCGGCGCCGGCTCCGGACCGCCGGCGGGCTGGGTCGGCCTCGAGGCCGACGTGACCGACGAGGTGTCGCTGGCGAGCGGATTCGCGCAGGTCGCCGAGCGGTACGGGCCGCCCCAGGTCGTCGTGGCGAACGCCGGCATCGTTCCGCCGTGGACCGCGACCGAGGCGATCGACCTCGAGGAATGGGAGCGCGTCTTCGCCGTCAACGCCCGCGGCGTGATGCTCACCGTGCGCGAGGCCGTGCGGGCGATGCCCGGACCGGGGAGCATCGTCGCCATGGCGTCGCTCAACGGCTGGAAGGGGGACCCGCACATTCCCGCCTACGTGGCGAGCAAGCACGCCGTGGTCGGGCTCGTGCGGGCAGTGGCGCTCGACGTCGGACGCCGCGGCGTACGCGTCAACGCCATCGGCCCCGGCCCGGTCGCCACCGCCGCCCTGCGCCGGCGGATGGCCGGCCGGGCCGGGCGCACCGGCCTGGACGCCGACGAAGCACTGGCGCGCGCCGCCGAGGTAACGGCGCTCGGGCGGATCGCGACGGCCGGGGAGGTGGCGGCGGCGGCGGTCTTCCTGGCGAGCGATCTCTCCTCCGCGATCACCGGACACCTGCTGCCGGTCGACGGGGGCATCCTCTGAATGCGTGCGAAACAGGGAGGAACGGCGCATTGATCGATCTCAGCGACAAGACGGTGCTGCTCACGGGGGCGTCCCGCGGGATCGGCGCGGCGACGGCGCCCGTCCTCGGAGCCGCCGGCGCCTGGCTGGTCGCCCACTACGGAACCGACCGCGCCGGAGCGGAGGCGGCGACGGCGGGCGTCGCCGAGGATCGCAAGCTGCTCCTCGGCGCCGACTTCTCCTCGCCCGGGGCCGCCCGCGAGCTGTGGGAGCGGGCCGTCGCGTGGCGGGGGCGGATCGACGTGCTCGTGAACAACGCAGCAGAGATGCCCGAGACGCCGATCGACGGCGACGACCGCGAGTGGGACGACACCTGGGACCGGCTGTTGCGGGTCAACGTGCGAGCTCCTGCCGACCTGATGCGCCAGGCCGTGCGCCACTTCCGCGACCACGGCGGCGGGATCCTCGTCACGATGTCGAGCTGGGTCGCCGAGCAGGGGTCGGCGATCGCCCAATTGTCGGGCTATGCCGCCTCCAAAGCTGCCGTGCGGGCGATGACCCAGACGATCGCTCGCAACTACGCCAAGGACGGCGTGCTCGCCTACGTGATCGCGCCCGGCATCGTCCGGACGCGCATGTCGGAGATCTCCGCCCAGGCGCGCGGCGGGGAGGACAAGGTGCGCGCCGTCCTGCCGCTCGGCGACATGGTCCCCCCCGGCGAGGTCGGCTCGCTCGTCGCCTTCCTCTCGAGCGGGGTGTGCCGCCACCTCACGGGGGCGACGTTCGACGTCAACGGCGCGGCGTACGTGCGGTGAGCGCGTCGAGCCCCGGCGCCGCGTTCGTCTCCGGAGCGGCCCATGGCATCGGCCGGGCGATCGCCGTCGCCCTCGCCCGGCGCGGGGATGCCGTGACCATCGCCGACCTCGACGCCGGGGGAGCCGCCGCCGCGGCCGGCCAGCTTCTGGCCGAGGGCCTGACGGCACGTGCCGTGGCGCTCGACGTGCGCGACGTCGCCCAGGTGCGCGAGGTGCTCGCCGAGGCCGACGCGCTCGAGCCGCTCGCCACAGTGGTCTGCAACGCCGGGATCGCCTGGAGCAGACCGACGGTCGAGGTCGAGCCGGGCGACTTCGACGACCTGTTCTCGGTCAACGTGCGCGGTGCGTTCTTCTTGCTGCAGGCGGCGTTGCGGATGATGCTGCCGCGGGCCTCGGGCAGCGTCGTGACGGTCGCGTCGACCTCGTCGTTCACCGCGTCGACGTCGCCGATGGTGGCCTACGACGCCTCCAAAGCGGCCGTGCGGATGATCACCGCGGCCACGGCGCGCGAGGTCGCCCGCTCGGGGGTGCGCGTCAACGCGGTCGCGCCGGGGACGATCGGCACGCGGCTCGTGCAGGCACTCGCCGACGAAGAGCAGTTGCGGCGTCTCGCTGCCGACAAGATTCCGATGGGCCGCCTCGGGCTGCCCGAGGAGATCGCCGCGGCGGTGTGCTTCCTCAGCTCCCCCGAGGCGAGCTACGTCACGGGTCACACGCTCGTCGCCGACGGCGGCTGGCTGACTTGAGGAGGCGCACGGCATGCGGATCGGGGCAAAGGTACCGAACAGCGGCCCGTTGCCGACCGAACGCGGCATCGGGGCGATGGCCTCGGAGCTGGAGTCCGCCGGCTTCGAGTCGCTGTGGGTCAGCGACCACGTCGTCATGCCGGCCGCGGTGCGCTCCCACTACCCCTTCGCCGCGGACGGCCGGCCGACCTGGCCGATGGACACGCCCTACTTCGACGCCATGATCGCCCTGGCGGTGATCGCCACGGTCACGAGCCGCGCCGTGATCGGCACCGCGGTGCTCGTGCTGCCCCAGCGCCAGCCCGTGATCCTCGCCAAGGAGGCGGCCTCGATCGACGTCCTGAGCGGAGGCCGCCTCACCCTCGGCATCGGCGCCGGCTGGCTCGCCGAGGAGTTCGAGGCTCTCGGCGCGCCCTTCGAGGGGCGAGGCAGCCGGTTCGTCGAATGGGTCCGCCTGCTGCGCGCCTGCTGGGAGGGCGACCCGCCGGCGATCGAGGGGGCGCACTACCGCCTCCCCGCCGGCGTCCTCTGCCGCCCGACTCCCACCCACGCCATCCCGCTGCTCGTCGGCGGCGACTCCGAGACGGCGCTCCGCCGTGGCGGCGAGCTCGGCGACGGCTGGCTGGCGCAGCAGTCGGCGACCGCGCTCGACCCCGGCGCCTTGCGGCAGGGTGTCGACTCGACGCGGCGAGCCGCCGAGCGGGCGGGCCGCGACCCGGCGGAACTGTGGACGACGTTGCGTGTGGTCGACTCGGCGACGCGTCCCGAGGCGGTGGCGGCGGCCCTGCCGGCGCTCGCCGGCGCCGGGGTCGACGAGGTCGTGGTCGACGTCGACTGGTCGTCGCCGGACGGCGCTCGCCGCACGGAGGCCGTGTTGCGGGAAGCCGCGGGGCGGTGAGCGGCCGCGGCGGCTCGGCCGGCGAGGACGCGCGCGGCTGCGGGGCCGGTGGCCGCGCGCCGGCCCGCGGGGGCGAGAGGCCGCTGCCGGCAACCGACGCCCGGGAGCTGCCCGACGTGGCGTCGCGCGGCGCGGTGGGAACGGCTCCGGTGATCCTCGAGCCCGAGAACGCCGCCGTGGTGCGCCCGCTCGCCCAGATCGCCGACGGCGCCTCGTCGCTCAGCGTCACCTGGGTCGCCCTCGGCGGGCGGCACCGCGAGCTGCGCTCGGATCGCTCCGCCCGCTGGTATTTCGTGCTCTCCGGCGAGCTCCGCTTCGTCCTTGCCGGGTCGGCTGCCGTCGTGCTGCGCGCCGAGGATTGGCTGACGATCCCGCGAGGATGCCGATACTTCCTCGAAGGGAACGGGACCTACCTCGTCGCCAACGCCCCGGCCTTCGAGCCGGGCGACGACGTCTACGGCGAGCCTTGACCCGAGCCGCGGCGTCAGGCCGCGAACCGATCGGGGCGAAACGCCGAGATGTCGACCGGAGCTGACCGCCCGAGGGCGAGGGCGGAGAGGACCTCGCCCATCAGCGGCCCGGCGGTGAGGCCCATGTGCGGGAACAGGCCGGCATGCACGCGCCCGCTGCCGGGGAGGGTGCCCACCACCGGCAACATGTCCGGCGTGACGCTCCCGATGCCCGCCCAGGAACGGATGACGAGCGCCCCGGCGAGGACGGGCGCGACCTTCAGCGCCACCTGCAGGTTGCCACGCAGCGAGGGGACGCTGACGCGCGGGTAGCCGGTGGCGTGGTCCGTGCGCGCCGTCCAGCCACCCCCGATGAGCAGCGAGCCAGCCTTCGCCTGCTTGAGCGTCAGCCGCCCCCCGGCGTAGTAGACAAGATGGTGCACGAGCGGTGCAATCGGCTCGGTGGCGCACACCTGCGCCGGCTCGTCGAGGATCGGCAGCGGCGTCCCGAGCGACGCGGCGTGTTGTGCGAGCTCCCGCCCGCTCACGAGCACGACCTGATCGGCGCGCACCTCGCCCTGCCCGGTGAGCAGGTGGATCGCGCCCGGCTCCTCCTCGATCGCGGTGACCGGCGTCCCGGTGGCGATGCGGGCGCCGGCCGCGACCGCAGCGCGGGCGAAGGCGGGCACGGCGAGCATCGGGTTGGCCTTGCCCTCGACGGGCATGAACCCGGCACCGACTATGGCTTCGCTCACCCACGGCGCGATGCGGCGCACCTCGTCGCGATCGAGCACCTCGGCGTCGACGCCGGTCTCGCGCTCGATCTTCACCTTGGCCTCGACGAGCTCGAGGTACGCCGGGTCGTCGACGAGGAGCAGCCCGCCGTTCGTCGTGACCTCGAGATCGACGCCGAGCTCGCCCGAGAGCGTCGACCATCGCTCGAGCGAGCGGTGCAGGAACTCGAGTGCGGGCAGGAACGAACGGGCCCACGCCTCGCCGCGCAGGCGGAAGGGCTCGTGCTGAAGCTGGCCGTGCAGGCTGCCGGCATTGCGCCCCGACGCCTCGGTCCCGACCTCGTGGCGCTCGAGCAGGAGCACCGACGCCCCGGCGCGGGCGAGATGATAGGAGGCGGCCGCGCCTGAGATGCCGCCGCCGACGACGGCGACGTCGCAACGTTGCGCTCCCATGGCGACCGGTAGACTAGGCGGAGAAACCGCTGCGAATTGGCCGCTGCGGGGCGCCGCGAGACGGAAGGAGCGGATCGATGCCGCGATTCCACGGGAGCTACACCGTCTGCGTCACGCCCTTCAGCGCCGACGGCTCGGCCGTCGACGCAGAGGCGCTCCGGCGCTTCCTCTCCTGGCAGCTCGAGTCCGGCGTCCCCGGCGTGATCGTGCTCGGCACGACGGGGGAGTTCCTCACCGTGAGCGACGACGAGCGCGCCGAGATCGTCGCCACGACGGTCGAGCACGTCGCCGGCCAGGTCCCCGTGCTCGTCGGCACGATGAACGCCTACACGCCACGTGCCGTGGCCTACTCGCGCCAGGCCGAGGAGCTCGGCGCCGATGGTCTGATGATCCTGCCTCCGTACTACTACACGCCGACCGACGACGAGATCTTCCGTTACTACGGGGCGATCTGCGAGGCGGTGAGCCTGCCGGTGATGCTCTACAACAACCCGGTGACCTCCAACGTCGACATGTCCGCCGCGCTCGTGGCCCGCCTCGTCTCGGCGTTCGAGAACATCCGTTACATCAAGGAGTCCAGCCGCGACCTGGCAAGGGTGCGCGACGTGATCGAGGCGACCGAGGGCGTGATGAACGTCTACGCCGGCGAGCGCGCCGTCGACTCGTTCCTCCTCGGTGCGATCGGCTACGTCAACCCCTACGGCAACTACGTGCCGCGTGCCTCGAGCCGGATGTGGGACTTGCTCGAGGAGGGCAGGGTCGAGGACGCGCGCCGCATCCAGCGCCTGATCGACCGAATGGACCACACGATCGCCGCTGGGCACCCCACCTACGGCCATCAGTGCTACTCGAAGCGGCTTGCCGCCCTTGCCGGCTACCCGGTCGGGGACGTGCGCCCGCCGATCACGCGCTTCGCCGAGCTCGGCGAAGAGGGCGAGGAGCGCCTCGCCGTGCTTGCCGGCGACATGCGAGCCCTGGACGAGCTGATGGACGAGCTCGACCGCAAGGCGGAACCTCCGGCCTGACCCGGCGGGCGGAGCATCACCTCGCGTCGGGGCGCGGGCGACGATCGAAGCGGTTGATGTTCACGGTGAATCCGGCGTCGTTGCCGAGCAGCTCCTGGCGACGGCGCGCGATCAGCCAACAACGTTCGCGCCGGACGAGCTCGTCGAGGTAGCGGCCCATCATCGTCGCCGTCGTCCCGTCGGGCCGTTCGTGCCAAGCGATCACCGAGCTCGAGGCCCGCGCGCTCACCCCGTCGTGGCCGAGATGGACGACTACGTTGGCGAGGTGGTGGGAGGTTCGGGCCCAACGCCACATCCGTTCGAGGTCGACCCGCAGCTGCGCCGCGCCGTGGCTCTGCAACCGAGGCTCGGGCCCGTAGTCGACGAAGCAGTCCTCGGTGAAGAGAGCGGCGAGCGAGTCGAGGTCCATGCGATCGAGATGGTCGCAGTAGGCGTAGAGCACCTCGCAGATCGCCAGCTTGTCGGCGACCTGCGCCGCTACGGGCTCGCCAGTGGCGAGCTCGCGCACCGCGGAGCCGGCCGCGGCGGACGCTGCCGCGGAGTGCGCGTTCTCGAGGGTCACGTGAGTCCCTCGACACAGATGTACTTCGTCTCGAGGAACTCCTCGAGGCCATGCCGCGATCCTTCGCGGCCGAGACCGGACTGCTTCATGCCCCCGAAGGGCGCACCCTCATAGGAGATCGTTCCCGTGTTCACCCCGACCACGCCGAATTCGAGAGCCTCGCTCACCCGGAAAGCTCGCCCGAGGTCGCGGGTGAAGAAGTAGGCCGCGAGGCCGGACTCCGTCGAGTTGGCGAGCGCGACGGCCTGCTCTTCGTGCTCGAAGCGGAAGAACGGGGCCACCGGCCCGAAGGTCTCGGCCCCGGCGAGCTCCATGCCCGGGGCGGCGTCGACGAGCACGGTCGGCTGGAAGAAGGTGCCGCCGAGCCGATGGCGCGCTCCTCCGCTCAGCACGGTGGCGCCCTTGGCCGCCGCGTCGGCGAGATGGCGCTCCACCTTGGCCATCGCCGCCTCGTCGATGAGCGGGCCGATGAGGACGCCGTCCTGCAGGCCGTGCCCGACGGGCATCGCTGCCACACGCTCGGCGTAACGGGCGACGAGCTCGTCGTGCACGCCCGCCTGGACGAGGATGCGGTTGGCGCAGACGCAGGTCTGGCCGGCGTTGCGGTACTTGGAGTCGATCGCACCCGAGAGGGCGGCGTCGAGGTCGGCGTCGTCGAAGACGATGAACGGGGCGTTGCCGCCGAGCTCGAGGGTGAGCCGCTTCACGCTCGGCGCGCACTGCGCCATCAGCAACCGGCCGACCTCGGTCGACCCGGTGAAGGTGAGCATGCGCACCCGCGGGTCGGCGGTGAGCACGCCGCCGACGAGCTCGGGCTCGCCGTGGACGACGTTGAGCACCCCGGGCGGCAGCCCGGCACGCGACGCCAGCTCGGCGAGGGCGAGCGCCGAGAGCGGCGTCTCGCTCGCCGGCTTGAGCACGACAGCGCAGCCGGCGGCGATCGCCGGCGCGACCTTGCGGGCGATCATGAGCGACGGGAAATTCCAGGGAGTGATCGCCCCGACGACACCCACCGGCTGGTTGGTGACGAGGATGCGCCGCCCTCGCCGGTTGCTCGGGACGATCTCGCCGTAGGCGCGCTTGGCCTCCTCGGCGTACCAACGGACGAAGGCGGCGCTGTAGACGACCTCGCCGCGCGCCTCGGCGAGCGGCTTGCCCTGCTCGGCCGTGAGCAGCACGCCGAGGGCGCGCTCGTGCTGCAGGATCAGCTCCTGCCAGCGCCACAGCACCTCGGCCCGCTCGGTCGCCGGGCGCGCCGCCCAATCCCGGCGTGCCCGCTCGGCGACCTCGATCGCACCGAGCGTGTCCTCTCTGTCTGCCGAGGCCACCTCGGCGATCACCGCGCCGGTGGCGGGGTCGGTGACCTCGATACGCGCGCCGGTGCTCGCCGCCACGAAGCGCCCGTCGACGAAGAGGCCCTCGCGCAGCAATCCCCCCGCGCGCAGCGAGGCGAGCTCGCCGTCGACGTCGGGCATCGCGGCGTCGCGAAGTGCCGTCATCGGATGGCTATCGTAGCTCGAACCTTGTTCGGGTGTCGTCCAGCCGTACGCATGGCGCACGCCGCGGATCTGCCTGCGCCGGGCGCCGAGCGCTACGGTTCGGTCGCCGCCACCCGCACCGAGAGGGGGCGCAGGAGGAGCGCGCCGTCATGACCTTCTCGATCGTCGCTCACGACGAGCCCAGCGGTTCCTGGGGCGTCGCCGTCGCCTCGAAGTGCTTGGCCGTCGGCCACGTCGTTCCCTGGGGCGCCGCCGGCGCCGGGGCGATCGCCACCCAGGCGCTCGCCAACGTGTCCTACGGCCCGGAAGGGCTGCGGCTGCTGCGCGATGGACACTCGGCGCTCGAGGTCGTCGCCGAGCTGGTGGCCGGCGACGACCTCGCCTCGCATCGCCAGCTCGGGGTCGTCGACGCTGCCGGCGGGGCCGCCAACCACACGGGGTCGGACTGCATGCCCTGGTGCGGCGGCATCGTCGACGGCGAGGTCACCGTGCAGGGCAACCTGCTCGCAGGCGGCCAAGTAGTCGAGGCGATGCTCGCCGCCTATCGCGCACATGCCGGCGACACCTTCGAGTCGCGTCTCGTGCAGGCCCTCACCGCAGGCGACGCCGCCGGCGGTGACCGCCGCGGCCGGCAATCGGCGGCGATGCGGGTGTGGCGGGCAGGGGCCGCCTACGGCGGCGGTCTCGACATCGCGCTCGACCTGCGCGTCGACGACCACGAGTCGCCCGTCGCCGAGCTGGCACGCCTCGAGCAGCTTCACCTGCTCTACTTCCGCCGCCCGGACCCGGCGAGCCTGCTGGAGCTCGACGGTGCCCTCGCCGAGGAGGTGGCCGCCGATCTGGCGGCGATCGGCTATCCGACGGACGGCCCCGACGGGTTCGCCGGCGCGCTCGAGCGCTGGATCGGCACCGAGAACTTCGAGGAGCGCCACGCCCCGGGCAAGATCGACCCGCTCGTGCTCGAGCATCTGCGCCGCCAGCGAGCGGGCGCGATGTGACCTTCTCGATCGTCGCCGCGGACGCGACGAGCGGCAGCTTCGGCGTCGCCGTTGCCTCCAAGGCGCTGTGCGTGGGAGCCCACGTCCCCTGGGGCGCCGACGGCCTCGGCGGCGCCGTCGCCTCGCAGGCCTATCACGACATGCGCTACGGATGGGAGGGCCTCGAGCAGCTGCGCGCGGGCCGCTCGGCAGCCGCCGTGGTCGCCGAGCTCGTCCACGACGACCCGACCGCGATCTTCCGCCAGGTCGGCGTCGTCGACGCGGCGCACCGCGCCGCCTCTCACACGCGGCTCACGCTGCATGCCGTGGGCGGGCGGGATGTGCGGTGCCGGTTATGCCGTACAGGGAAACCTGCTCGCCGGAGCTCAGGTGGTCGAGGCGATGGCCGAGGCGTACGAGGGCGCCGGCGGGCTCGCGTTCGCGCCGCGCCTGCTCGCTGCCCTGCGCGCCGGCGACGAGGCGGGCGGCGACCGACGCGGCCGCCAGTCGGCGGCGTTGCGCATCTGGCGGCGGGCCGGCGCAGAGCCGACCTGCCCCGGCCGGTCACTGGTCGACCTGCGCGTGGACGACGCGCCGTGCCCCGTGCACCGGCTCGAGCAGCTCCTACCGGCGCTCTGGCTCGAGTCAGGCGCGCCTGACCCGTCGGCGGCGCTGCCGCTCGAGGAGCCGGTCCTCGGCCGGCTCGGGCGGGCACTCGGGCAACCAGAGCCGCGCCAGGGCGAGCGCGCGCAGCTCGACCCGGATCAGCTCGAGCGAGAGCTCACCATGTGGGCGCGCGAGGCGAACCTCGAGCGCCGCCTCCTCCCCGGGTTGGTCGACCCCGTCGTCCTCGGCGTGCTCGAACGCGGCCGGGCGGCCGTGCTCGCGGAGGTCGCGGCCGAGCTGCCAGGCGCGGGCTGGCCGGCGTAGCTGCCGCGCCTGCCGGCCCGGCAGCGCCGGCGAGCGGACCTCGCGTCGCGGCTCAGCTGTTGGAGAGCCAGACGTTGGTCGGGTCGAGCGCCTGGATGAGCGGCACGAACACGGCGTTGTGTACCGCCCTCGAGTGGTAGATGGCGAAGTTCACGGTGTCGATCGGATAGATCGCCGCGTCGGACATGATCGTGCGGTCCGTCTGCGACCAGATCTGCGCCGCGGCGGACGAGCTCGTGGCGTTCTCGCCCTCGACGATCAGCCGGTTCACCGTCGGGTTGTCGTAGAGGTTGAGGTTCGCCCCCGCCGGCGCGAACGAGCTCGCGGCGAAGATCGGCAGGAAGTAGTTCACGGCGTTGTTGCCGTACCAGTCGGGATACCACTGGTCCATGGCGATGTCCCACACGCCGCGGTCGGCCACGCTCGGAACGAGCAGGTACTTGGTGTAGATGTCCGCAGTCGGCACGCCGAGGCCGGTGACGTTCACCCCGACCGTCGAGAGCTCGTACTGGATCGTCTGGAACATCTTGGCCTGCACCGTGTTGTCGGACTGGTACAGCAGCTTGAAGGTGAGGTGGCGCGAGCCGAGCAGCTGCTTCGCCTTGGTCGGGTCGTAGGGGTAGAGATCGAAGGCGTGCGAGCCGAGCACGTCCGGCGGCAGCACGTGGGTGAGCGGCGGGGCGATCTGCGGACCGCCGGCGTCGGTGACGAGCGCGGTGCGGTCGATCGCGTACTCGAGGGCCTGGCGGACCCGGAGGCTCTTCATCGCCCCGTTCTCGTTCGGGTCGTGGAAGTTGAAGATGAGGAACGGGTCGAGGCCGTCCGTCGGCCCCAGGATCAGGTTCGGGTCGTGCGAAGCCATCAGACCCGGCAGCTTGGCCGGAGGCGGCTGGGAGTCACCCCACTCGGCGTCCGCGTTGGATGAGTTCGCCTGCCAGCTCGAGCTGCACGGTGTCCGGGCTGACCGTCTCGTCGACGTTGATCTCGTCGACGTAGGCCTTCGAGATCGGGTCGGTGGAGGCCTTCCACGCCGGGTTGCGCACGAAGAGGATGCTGCGGCCGGGTACGTACGACTTGATCTCGTACGGGCCGTCGGAGATGGTGTTCTGGGCCAGCTGGGTGCTCGTCGGCAGGTACTTCATGTACTCGACCGGGGCCGGCAGGAACCCTCCGAGGGTCGTGAGCGCCGGGAAGTACGTCGCCGGGTGCGTCAGCTTGAACACGATCGTGAGCGGGTTCGACGGGTCGACGGTCGCTCCCGGGATCGAGTGCGAGCCGATGTACGACGCGATCGCCGCCACGGTCGGCTTGGTGTTCTCCAGGCCAGTGCAGAAGCTCTGGAAGCCGACGAGCAGGCCCTCGTAGTCGGGGAGGGCAGCGGACGGCTTCACCGGGTTGCACGACCGCTCGAGCCCGCGCACGACGTCGGCTGCGGTCACCTGGCGGAAGGGCGTTGTGTTCCACATCGTGCCCGTGCGGATGGTGAAGCTGTAGACGAGGCCGTGGTCGCTCACCGTCGGCGGCGCCTCGGCGAGGTCGGGTTCGATGTCGGTCGTGCGACCGGACACGGCGGGGTAGTTCATCAGCGGTCGGGCCCACATCCGCAGGCCGAGATAACCGACTGTGTAGTACGAGACGTTGGGATCCATATAGTCGACGTCGCCGCTGCCGAGCATGTACAGGGTCCCGCCGTAGCGCGCCTGCGCGCTCGCGGCCGGCCGCGGCGCCCGCGACGACGCGCCCGCCGACCGGCTCCCACCGGCCGCCCCGGCGACGCCGCCCGAGCCGGCGATCCCGGCGAGGGCCGCGAGCAGGACTGCGACGACAGCCGGCACGGTCGTGACGGCAATGCGCCGGACCGCGCTGCCCGCGTCGAACCGATCCGCCGATTGGTGACCTTCCGGTGCATGGCGACCCCCTCGCTGCGGGCGGCGGTGCCCTAGAGGCCGCCGGTCCAGGTCATTGTAGGCTGGGTGCGCGACCGGCCAAAGAGCACGCGATCGACGCGATCGCGGAACCCGAGCCACGATGGGGCGATCGGCATGGATGCGCAGACGGCGGTTTCGCAGCTCGGTGGCGACTTCTGGTCCTGGCGCGCGAGCCAGCAGCCGAGGACGCGAGACGACATGCCGCGGCTCGAGCGCCCATCGGGATGGCTCCCCGTCTGGACCCCGGTGGCGATCGCCGGCTACCGAGCCCAACTCGCCCAGCTCGAGGACCGCCACCGGGAGATCGAGCTCGGCGGGGCGCCGGTCGAGGTGGAGGTCGACCATGCTCTGATCGGTAGTGCGCTGGCCCGCGTCCACCACGAGCTCGACGTCCTGCAGTCGTTCCACCAGCCAGCCGAGCTTCTGGGTCGACCAGTCGGTCGGCGTCGTCTTCGACCGGCTGCTCGCACCGCCGCCGTTCACGGACGGGCGCTGCGCAGCCGTGCTGGCCTCGCTGCAAGCTGTCCGTCCCACCCTTGCCGAGGCCCACGCCCAGCTGCCCGGGCACGCGTTCGCCGAATTCGCTGCCGTGACCGTCGCCGAGCTCGCCGCGATCGAGCAGCAGCTCGCCCAGATGGCCGGCGCGCTGTCGCCGTTCCTGCCCGAGGGCGCACGCGGCAGTCTCGAGCCGGCGAGCGAGGACGCGGGGCGTGCGCTCGGCGAGTTCCGCGACTGGCTCGCTACGGCCTCGTCCGCGTTGCCGCCCTGGCAGGCAATCGGCGAGGAGGCGTTCCGCCGGTTCCTCACCGACGTCGCCCTCGTTCCCGAGACCCCAGCCGACCTGCTCGCGCTGTCGCGCCTCGAGATGGCGCGTGCCGTAGCGCTCTCCCAGGCCGAAGCGACCCGGCCGGGCGCCACAGCGGCGGTACGGATCTTTCCCGACGTCGAGAGCCAGGTCCGGCGCGAGGCACAGGACGAGGCGGCGATCCGCACCTTCTATGCCGAGCACCGGATCCTCAGCCAGCCCGAGACGCTGCGCCACTACCTGACGGCGCCGATGCCCGACTACGTCGCTCCGCTGCGGTGGCTCGGCGTGACCGACGACCTCACCTCCGAGCATCGCCTCGACGAGGACGGGGTGAGCTTCGTGCCGAACCCGTCGCCGGCGCTGTCGTACTTCTACGCCGCGAACGCGCACGACCCGCGCTGCGGGATCGTGCACGAGGGTGTCCACTATCAGCAGTTGGCTCTCTCCTGGCGGCATTCCGACCCGATCCGGCGCCACTACTACGACTCCTGCCCGAACGAGGGAATCGCCTTCTACAACGAGGAGCTGATGCTGCAAGCCGGGCTGTTCGACGACGACCTGGCCAGCCGCGCGGTGATGCTGTCGTTCATGCGCCTACGCGCCCTACGCGTCGAGGTCGACGTGCGCCTCGCCCTCGGGGATCTCAGCCTCGCCGACGCAGCAAGCCGCTTGCAACGGCTCGTCCCGATGGACGAGCAGACCGCAACCGAGGAAGCCGCCTCCTTCGCCGCAGCACCCGGCCAGGGGCTGACGTACCAGCTCGGCAAGACACAGATCCAGCAGTTCCTCGCCGATGCCACGCAACAGCAGGGCGAGGCCTTCGACCTCAGAGCGTTCCACGACTACCTGTGGCTGAACGGGAACGTCCCGATCCCGTTGCTCCGCCGCGAGTACTTCGCCCGGGCAGGAGCGACCGGCCGCTGACCTCGCTCAAGCCCGGGCGAGGAACAGGTCCTCGTGGTTGTGCACGATCCGCCACGAACGGTGCCGGCGGCGCCAGACGCCGGTGCTCCGGTCGCGCTGCGGCGAGCGAGCGGTGTCGGCGGCGTAGATCGCTTGGATCGTGGCCCAGATCTCGGCCGCACCCGCGTCAGAAGTGGCAACGGCGTCGCAGGAGGCATCGTCGGGCGAGTCGGGGACCGCGCCCGAGCCGGAGCTCGAACGCGGGACCGCGCTCACGGCTTCACCACGAAACGGCCGAAGACCATCACGGCGCGGGGTACTCGCAGCGCGTCCAGGCTCTCCATCGGATCGCCCTCCACACAGATCAGGTCGGCGACCACGCCCGGCGACGGGACCGTCGCGTCGCCGAGGCCGTTGAGCGCCCGACCACCGACCGTCGCGGCATGCAGGACCTGCTGGCGCGTCATGCCGGCGGACTCGAGCAGCGCCAGCTCCGCGTGCAGCCGAGGGCCGATCGGGTTCAAGTCGGCGCCGGTCGCCACGGGCACGCCGGCGGCGAGACAGCTGCGCAGCGCCTCGGCGTGGCCGGCAGCGGACGCGACCGCCCGCGGACGGGCGTGCTCGGGCCACCCGTCCTCGGCCATCATCTTCTCGTCGTGGGTGACCCCGATCGTCGGCACGAGCCACGTGCCGGTCTCCGCCATCGTCGCCGCAGCGCGTTCGTCGAGCGCGTAGCCGTGCTCGATCGAGCGCCCGCCGACCCGGGCGAATCGCTCGGCGACTCGGGCGCTGCCGCAGTGGGCGGCCACCGGGATGCCTCGGCGGTTGGCGACCTCCATCACCGCCTCGAGCTCGTCGTCGCTCAGCTGGGGGTCGTCCACGCTCTCGTGGGGACTGTAGAGCCCGCCGGTGAGCATCACCTTGATCCAGTGCACGCCCTGCTCGACGAGCGAACGTGTGACGCGGCGCATCTCGGCGACACCGTCGGCGGCGATCTCCCAGTTGACCTCGAGCGGCCGGCGAGGAAAGGCCGTGCCGTGGCCGCCGGTCGTGCGGATGCCCGCCCCGGAACAGCGCAAGCGCGGCCCGGGGTACTGCCCGCGCTCGAACGCCCGCGCCCAGGCGAGGTCGACCCGATCGGCCTCGGCGACGGCGCGTACCCCGGTCACGCCGGCGCGCGCCGCCTCGATCAGGTTTGCTCCGGCGCGCACCGCCCATTCCGCCGCACCCTCGAAGTAGCTCTGTCCCGTCGGGTCGTACATCAAGCTCCCGGGATGGGTGTGGCAGTCCCACAGCCCGAACAGCACCGTCAACCCCGACGCATCGAGCTCGGCAGCGTCCGCGACGTCGGACGGGTCACGGACGAGCCCGTCGGCGACGCCGAGGTCCCGTCTCGTTCGCTCGCCCGTTGCCACGTCGAACACATCTGCGCCGCGGATCACCCAGCGCTCGGGCGTCATCGGATCGTCCCTCCCATCATGTCGATCGGTGCCGGATCCGGGTACTCGCCGCATCCGGGTGACGAGCGACTTGACGGCGAGCTCTGCCATGCGGCCGCTCGGTCGTGATGATGGGCCCGCCCGCGGGAGAGTGTCAAACCGCTTCACGGGTGGCCGGAAGCGCCCACAGGTGGCGCTGGGCGTCCCGATCGCACTATGGTGCTGGTGTTCGTAACGCGAGCGTTTGTTCGCTTCGCGCACGTCTGAAGCTCAGCGCCGAGCGAGGAGGTGGGCGTCGTGCAGCACGATGTCCGATCGGTCGATGCAACTGCCGACCGGCGTCCGACCGGCGAGCATGCGTCGCTCGAGGAGCTGGACCGGGCATTCGCCATCCACCCTTTCACGTCCCTGCGCGACCACGAGCGGACCGGGCCGCTCATGATCGTCGAGGGCCACGGCTGCACGCTCACCGACTCGTCGGGCGCGAGCTACCTGGACGCGATGGCCGGGCTGTGGTGCGTCAACATCGGCTACGGCAACGAGGAGATGGCCGAGACGCTGCGCGACCAGTGCACCCGGCTCTCCTACTACCACTCGTTCTCCTCGATGGCCAACGACGTCTCGACGCTGCTCGCCGAGCGGCTCGTGTCGAGCGCTCCGGTGCCCGATGGCGAAGGTCTTCTTCGGCAACAGCGGATCGGACGCCAACGACACCCAGATGAAGATGGTCTGGTACTACAACAACGTCCTCGGCCGCCCGGAGAAGAAGAAGATCGTCTCCCGCCGCCGCGGCTACCACGGCGTCACGATCGCCAGCGCCGGGCTGACCGGTCTCGACAACCTGCATGCCGGCTTCGACCTTCCCCTCCCCCATGATCCGCCACGTGCGCGCCCCGCAGCGGCTGTGGGAAGCCGAGCCCGGGACGAGCGACGCCGAGTTCTCGGCCCTGCTCGCCCGCGAGCTCGAGGAGCTGATCATCGCCGAGGGCCCTGAGACCGTCGCCGCCTTCATCGCCGAGCCGATCCAGGCGGCCGGCGGCGTGATCGTCCCGCCGGCCGGCTACTTCGAAGCGATCCAGCAAGTGCTGCACCGCTACGACGTGCTGCTGATCGCCGACGAGGTGGTGTGCGGCTTCGGTCGCCTCGGCCGCTATTCGGGCAGCGAGGTGTACGGCTTCAGCCGGACCTGATCACGCTCGCCAAGGGCGTCACCTCGGCCTACGTGCCGCTCTCGGCGATGCCTCGTGTCGGCGCGGGTCTTCGAGTCCTCGCAGAGGGCGGCTGACGCGGTACGGCGTGTTCGGCCACGGTTACACCTACTCCGCGCACCCGCTCGCCGCCGCCGCCGCACTCACGAACCTCGAGCATCATCGAGCGCGACAGCCTCGTCGAGCCAGGCCGCCAAGCGCGGCGCCTACTCCTGCACGCGGCTGCGCGACAGCCTTCTGCGAGCATCCCTATGTCGCCGAGGTCCGCGGCGAGGGGCTGATCGCCGCCGTCGAGCTGGTGGCCGAGCGCTCGCCGGCGCGCGCGCTTCGAGCCCGCGCCGGCGGGTCGCGGCGCGCGCCTCGCGCAGAGCAGCCGGCGCCACGGCGTGATCACCCGTGCCCTGCCCGCCGCGGACACGATCGCCTTCTCGCCGCCGTTCGTGGTTGAGCGAGTCCGAGCTCGACGTATGGTCGAGGGGACACGCGCCGCGCGCTCGACGAGCTGACGCGCGAGCTCGCCTCCGAGCTCGCGGCGGGCTGAGCCCGCGACGGGCGGGGCGTTCCGGCGGTGCCCGGCCGCCTCGGCCTGCTCGTCAACCCCGTCGCCGGCCTGGGGGGCGAGTCGGCCTGCACGGCACGGACGGCCCGCGAGGGGTGGACGCAGCGTTGCGCCGCGGCGCGACGCCCGTCTCGCCCGCACACGCCCGGCGCCGCGCTCGTGCGCGCTTCGCCGGGCGAGCGCGCCCGGCATGGTCGAGGTGCTCGCCGCACCCGGGCCTCTCGGCGGCGACGCGGCGCAGCAGAGCGGCCTGGCGCACGCCGTCCTGCCGATGACCATCGGCGCGACGACGAGCGCACGACGACACCGTCGAGGCGTCCGGGATGCTCGCCGCGGCCGGCGTCGACCTGCTGCTGTTCGCCGGCGGCGACGGCACCGCCGCGGATGTCGTGCGCGGGGCGGGCGCCGCCCAGCCGATCCTCGGTGTCCCGAGCGGGGTGAAGATGCGCTCGGGCGTCTTCGCCACCGGCCCCGAGGCCGCCGGCGAGCTCGCCGCTGACTTCCTGGCACGTCGCGACCGCCCCGTCGCCGGCGCCGAGGTGCTCGACGCCGCCGGGAACGGCGGCGAGGACAGCAGCAGCGGCGGCGGCCTTTACTCGCAGCTGCTCGCGCTGGCGACGGTGCCGGCGCTCGGGCTCGGCCGCCTCGCCGGAGCCAAGGCGGCGAGCTCGCTCGGATCGCGCGTCGAGCTCGAGGCGATGTGCGCTGCGATCGCCGCCGAGCTCGAGCCCCGCACGCTCTACCTCTTCGGGCCGGGCAGCACGACCGGCCTCGTGCTCGAGCGGCTCGGGCTCGTCGCAACGCCCCTCGGCGTCGACGCCGTGCGCGACCGCGAGCTCGTCGGCTCCGACCTCTCCGAGGCGCAGATCCTCGCGTTGATGGAAGGATCGCGTGCCGTGCGCCTCGTGCTCGGTGTCGTCGGTGGCCAGGGGATGCTCCTCGGCCGCGGCAACCAGCAGCTCGGGCCGAGCGTCCTCGGGCACCTCGGCCCGGGCGACGTGTGCATCGTCTCCTCGGCCGACAAGCTGCTCGCCCTCGACCCGCCGCGCCTCGTGGTCGATGCCGGTGACGAGGCACCGCTGCGCTGGCTGGAGGGGTACCGCAGGGTGCGCGTCGGCCCGGCGCGCTATCTCGTGATGAAGGTGGTCCCGGCGGCCTGACGCACCGCCGGGATCCGAGACCCTCGGTGGCGCGACCGCCGGTGAGCCGAGAGGAGATGCCCGTGGCCCATCCGTACATGGCCAACTCGGTCAGCGATCTGAAGCGGGCAATGCTCGAGGAGACCGGCGCGGCCAGCGTCGAGGAGCTCTTCGCCCAGCTCCCCGCCGCCCACCGGCTGCGCCGGCCGCTCGCCCTGCCGACGGCGATCGCCTCGGAGGCCGCTCTCGAGCGCCACGTCGCCGGGTTGCTCGCCCGCAACGTCTCCTGCGAGCAGGCGCTCTCCTTCCTCGGGGCGGGCACCTACCGCCACCACGTGCCCGCGATCTGCGACGAGATCGTCGGTCGCTGGGAGTGGGCGACCTCGGTGTGGGGCTCGCCGTCCTCGGACCACGGACGTTTCCAGGCGTGGTTCGAGTTCTCGAGCCAGCTCGGGGAGCTGCTCGACCTCGACTTCGTCGGGCTGCCGGTCTACAGCTGGGGGTGCGCGGCGGGGCATGCCCTGCGCATGGCCGCGCGGATGACCGGCCGGCGCAGCGTGATCGTCAGCCGGGCGATCGACCCCGAGCGCAGAGCCGTGATCGCCAGCTACTGCGGGCACCCCGAGCTCGAGCGCCACCTCGAGCTCGGGACCGCGGAGTACGAGGTGGCCAGCGGGCGGACCGACCTCGCCGCCCTCCTCCCCCGCCTCGACGACGGCATCGCCGCCGTCTACCTGGAGAGCCCGAACGTCTTCGGCGTGATCGAGGACGGCGTCGGCGAGCTCGCCCGCGCCGCCGCGGCGCGCGGGGTCGAGGTCGTGCTCGGCTGTGACCCGATCTCGCTCGGTGTGCTCGCCCCGCCGGGCGACCTCGGCGTGGGCCTCGCCGTCGGAACGATCCAGACGCTCGGCGTCCACCTCAACGCCGGCGGCGGCGTCGGCGGGTTCATCGCCAGCCGCGACGAGGAACGCTACGCCCGCGAGTACCCGACGCTGCAGGTGAGCATGTGCCCGACGGGTACCCCCGGCGAGCGCGGCTTCGGCATGACCTTGTTCGAGCAGAGCTCCTACGGGGCCCGCGAGCAGGGCAAGGACTGGACGGGCAATTCCGTGTACATGTGGGCGATCGCCGCCGCGACGTACATGGCGGCGATGGGCCCGGCCGGGTTCGAGGACCTCGGGCGGGCGATCCTGCAGCGAACACGCTATGCCGCTTCGCGCCTGGGCGATATCCCGGGGCTGTCGATCCGCTTCCCGAGCGGCTTGTTCCGCGAGGTCGTCGTCGACTTCTCGCGCTCGGGCCGCAACGTTGCCGAGGTCGACGACATGTTGCGTAGCGAGGGGATCTTCGGTGGCCTCGACCTCTCCGGCCGCTTCCCCGAGCTCGGGCAGGCCGCCCTGTACTGCTTCACCGAGATGCATACCCTCGAGGACATCGAGCAGCTGTCCGACGCCCTCTGGAAGGTCGCGCGATGAGCCCGGCGCTTCGCAACTACCACGCCGCATCCTGGGACGAGCCGGTCGTGTTGGAGCTCGGCTCCCCCGGGCGGCGCGGCGTGCTCGTCCCGCCGGTCGAGCCCGAGGTCGCGGCGCTCGCCGGCGACGCCGCCGACCTCGTCCCGCCTGCAGCACGCCGGCGGGCCCGCCCGGCGCTGCCCGAGCTGAGCGAGTGGGAGGCGCTGCGCCACTACCTGCGGCTCTCGCAGGAGACGCTCGGGATGATGGGCGTCAGCCTGTTCGGCACCTGCACGATGAAGTACAACCCGGCGCTCGGCGCGGCGCTCGTGCGCCGGCCCGAGGTGCGCGAGGTCCATCCGCGCCAGCACGAGGACACGATCCAGGGCCTGCTCGAGATCGTGCACCGGCTCGACCTGGCGCTGCGCGAGCTGTCGGGGATGGACCGCTTCGTCTTCCAGGCCGGCGGCGGCGCCGACGCAGCGTGGCTATTTGCCTGCCTGACCCGCGCCTACCACGCCGCCAACGGCGAGCTCGACCGGCGCGACGAGATCGTCACGACGATCCAGGCCCACCCCTGCAACTCGGCGACGGCGGCGGCAGCCGGCTTCACGGTGATCACGCTGCCGATCGAGGAGAACGGCTATGCGTCCGTCGACGCCCTGAAGGCCGCTGTCTCCGAGCGCACCGCCGCGCTGATGGTCAACAACCCCGACGACATGGGGATCTACAACCCGCAGATCACCGAGTGGGTGGACGTCGTGCACGACGCCGGCGGGCTGTGCTTCTACGACCACGCCAACTTCAACGGCGTGATGGGCAAGATCCGGGCTGCCGAGCTCGGCTTCGACGCCTGCATGTTCATGCTGCACAAGACCTTCGGCGTGCCGAAGGGGGGCGGCGGCCCGGCCGTCGGCGCGTACGGCTGCACGGCTCGCCTCGAGCCGTTCCTCCCCGGGCCGCTCGTCGAGGAGCAGGATGGCCGTTTCCGCCTCGTCGAGCCGCAGGGCGGCATCGGGCGGATCCGCGAGCACATCGGCAACATGCCGGAGCTGGTGCGTGCCTATGCGTGGGTACGGGCGATGGGCGGCGAGGGGATCGACGAGGCCTCCGACCTCTCGGTGCTGGCGAGCAACTACATGGACGCCCGCCTGATGCGCATCCGTGGCGTCACCCGCTCGCACCCGGGGATCTCCGGCCCACGGATGGAGATGGTCCGCTACAGCTTGGAGACGTTGCGACGAGAGACCGGCGTGAGCGCGGTCGACGTGCAGAACCGGATGACCGACTTCGGCATCGACGAGATGTGGCTCTCCCACGAACCGTGGATCGTGCCCGAGCCGTTCACACCCGAAGCGGGCGAGCTGTGGTCCAAGGAGGACATCGACGAGTGGATCGGCGTCCTCGAGCACGTCTGCGAGGAGGCCTACTCGGATCCCGAGCTCGTGCGCTCGGCACCGCACCGCCAGGTGGTGCACCGGCTGGACGGGAGCGGGCTCGACGACCCGGCGCGCTGGGCGACAACCTGGCGCGCCCATCGCGCCAAGCAAGGCGCCGAGCAAGGCGCCGAGCAAGGCACCGGCGTCGCGGGCGGTCGGCCGTGAGCGCGGGAAGGCCGACTTGCGGGTGAGCAAGCCGGGCGTGCTCGCTGGCCCGCCCGAGGTCACGATCGAGCTCGACGGCGAGGCGGTGCCAGCGCGCGCCGGGGAGAGCCTCGCCGCGACCCTCGTCGCTGCGGGGATCCTCACCTGCCGGGAGAGCCGGACCGGCGCAGCTCGCGGCGTGTGGTGCGGGATGGGCGTGTGCAGCGAGTGCGCGATGAGCATCGACGGCGTTGCGGGCCGCCTGGCGTGCATGGAGCCCGTGCGGCCGGGAATGTCGGTCAGGCGCAACCCGGCCCGGCGTTCCCTGCACGCCTCGCCCACCCCCGCCGGCGGCGCGCCGGACGGTGGCGACGGGCGGCGCGGCGGCGAGGAGGTCGTTCGCTGCGACGTGCTCGTCCTCGGCAGTGGGCCGGCCGGGCTGTCCGCAGCGCTCGCCGCGCGCCGCGCCGGCGCGGACGTGGTCGTGGTCGTGGTCGACGAGCGGCGCGGCGCGGGCGGCCAGTACTTCAAGCAACCGGCTTTCGAGGTCGACGAGGCCCGCCTCGACGCGCAGTACCGCGCCGGGCGGGCCCTGCTCGACGAGGTGCGCCACAGTGGCGCCCGGCTGCTCAACGGTGTGCGCGTCTGGGGGCACGACGGCCCGGCGGTGCTCTTCGGGGCGGCGCTACCCGGCAGCCACGACGATCGCCGCTACGAGCTGCGCAGCCGCGCCCTGATCCTCGCCACCGGCGCCTACGAGCGGGCGGTGCCCTTCCCGGGATGGACCCTGCCGGGGGTCATGACCACGGGCGCGGCGCAGACCTTGCTGCGCAGCTACCTCGTGGCGGCAGGGCAGCGTGTCCTCGTCTCGGGCAACGGTCCGCTCAACTTGCAGGTCGCCGCCGAGCTCGTGCAGGCCGGCGTGGAGGTGGCCGCCGTGGCCGAGCTGGCACGCCCGTACCGGCGCGAGGCTCTCGCCGCAACGGCGCGCATGGCGGCCGCCGAGCCCCGCCTCGTGCTCGCCGGCGGCCGCTACCTGGCTGTCCTGCGGCGGGCCGGCGTCCCGGTGCTGACGGGCGCGGCGGTCGTCGGCGCCGAGGGGCCGGGACGCGTCGCCGCGGCGACCGTGGCCCGTCTCGACGCCGCCGGCTGGCCGCTTCGACGCGGGCGGCGCAGCTTCGTCGTCGACGCCGTCTGCCTCGGCTTCGGGTTCGTCCCCTCGAGCGAGATTGCGCGCTCACTCGGGTGCGGGGCGGGCCTGGACCCGGCGAGCGGGGCGCCGGTCGTCGAGCGAGACGTCCGCGGCCGCACGAGCGTGGCGGGCGTCTGGATCGCCGGCGACGGCGCGAGCATCGGGGGCGCGGAGCTCGCTCGCGCCGCAGGCACCCTCGCCGGCCTCGACGCCGCCCGCTCGCTCGGCCTGGCGCCGTCACGTGAGGGCGGAGATATCCAGCGTCGGGCCGAGAAGCTCCTGGCGCGCAGCGGGCGATTCCAGCACGGTCTCTGGCAGCTCTACCGCGCCCCGCGACTGGTCGAGCAGCTCGCCACGCCTGAGACGATCGTCTGCCGCTGCGAGGACGTCGCCTACGGCGAGCTCGAGCAGGCTTGCGATCCCTGGCTCGCCGCGGCCGGGCCGTTGAAGCGGGTGACGCGTGCCGGTATGGGCAAGTGCCAGGGCAGGTACTGCTCGGCGGTGGTCACCGAGCTGGCGGCGCGCCGGGGCCGGGTCGGTCGCGGGGCCGCTCTCGGGTTTCCTGCCGCAGGCGCCGTTCCTGCCGGTGCGGATCGACCAGATCGCCGCCGGGGAGCCCACCGCGGCTCCTCCCGCCGCCGGTGCCGCGCTCGACCCGTCGGGCTGAGCCCGGAGGACCGGATCAGCCGGCCGAGCCGCTCGGCGCGCTGGTCGCGGCGAGCTCTCGCTCGATGTGCTCGACGCAGGCGCGCAGCAGAGGGAGCTGGTCGCGCTCGAGCGCCTCGGGCGTGAGGCGGGTGGACAACGTGGCGATGTTCATCGCCGCGATCACGGTTCCGGTCGCGTCGTGGACCGGCACGGCGACAGCGACGAGCCCGTCCTCGATCTCGTCCTCGACGAGGGCGGCCGACTGCTTGCGCACCACGCGCAGCGCCTCGCGGATCTCCGCCGGATCGGTGAGCGTCGACGCGGTCCGCGGCTCGAGCCGGACGCGCGTGAGGTAGTCGTCCACCTCGTCGTCCCGGCGCGCCGCCAGCAGCACGCGACCGAGGGCCGTGCAGTATGCCGGGTCCCTCCCGCCGAGCACGACGTTGATCGTCGTCAGCCGGGACGGGGCGACGTGGGCGACGTACACGATCTCGTCGCCGTCCAGCACGGCCACCGACGACGACTCGCCGGCAACAGCGACGAGCTCGTCCATGAACGGTCGGGCGATCTCGGCCAGCGACAGCCCGGAGAGGTAGGACCATCCGAGCTCGAGCACCCTCGGCCTGAGCGAGAACTCCCGGCCGTCACTGCGCACGTAGCCGATCTCGACGAGGGTCAGCAGGAACCGTCGCGCTGCAGCTCGCGTCAGGCCCGTCGACTGGGCGACGTCGGACAGCGTGAGGTGGGTGCGACCGGGGCCGAAGGCCCGGATCACAGCCAGCCCGCGCTCGAGCGACTGCACGAACTCACCACGGCCCGGGGAGCCGGACCCAGCCCGCCGCCCCGCGGCACGTGCGGCCGGAGCCGTCCCCCCCGCCGAAGGGCTCGTCGCCGCCGCGCTCCTCGCCGGGTTCCGCTTCCGCTCCTCCGCCAACCGCTCCGCGTCTCCTTCCCGGGCCTGGGCCGCGAAGCGTACCGGCCACCGGGTGCTGCGTCGACGACGCTGCGCAGCGCGACCGAGAGCAGCGAGCACGTCGTCGTCGACGGCGGTGGACGCCGCGGCTGGCGCCAGCCGGCACGCCGGAGCGGGAGCCCGCGCCGTAACGACGCCGGAACGCTGGTCTCATAGCCTTGGTCAGAAGGCAGCCCGGGGAGCCACGGACGGGAGGGGGCGAGTGGAGCGAGCAGTCGCGACGGGCAGGTTGCGCTCGGCGCTGACCTCGCCGGCGGTGGCGATCTCGATCGCCGCAGCTACCGTCGCCGCCGCGGTGGCCTCGGGCGCCCTGAACCACGCCGCTCACCAGGGGGGCGGCGCCAACAACCACGCCTCGGCGGCCATCATCGTCGCCTTCCTCGCCGTCGGCCTGGTCGTCGCGCTGCGCCGTCCCGGCAACGCGACGGGCTGGCTGCTGCTCGGCGTCGCGCTGAGCTTCACGCTCTCCGGCGTCGGCACCGGCTACAGCATCCTCGACTACCGGATGCGCCACGGGTCGCTGCCCCTCGGGGGGGTGGCGCTGCTGCTCCTCGAGGGCTGGGCGCCGGCGATCGTGCTGCTCTCCTCCTCGGTGCTGCTCTTCCCCGACGGCCGCGCCGCGACGCGGCCGTGCCGCTACGCGCTGGGGGCGGTGCTCGCCGCCGGCGCGGTGTGGCAGGGGGGAGCATTCGGCATCGCCGTGAGCGCCCTCGTGGAGCACCATGTGCGCATCGACGCCGCCGGCGACCTGTGGGCGATCGACCACCCCGTCGGCAACTGGGCCTGGTGGTACGACGTCGCGCAGCCGGTGTTCTTCCTGTCGGTGCTTGCGGCGTGGCTCGTCTGGCTCCAGCAGCAGGTCGGCGTCTACCGCCGGGCGCGCGGCGACCGCCGGCTGCAGCTGCGCTGGTTGTACGGCGGCGCCGTCGTCTGCCTGATCGGCGGCGTGCTGAGCATGCTGTGGTCGAATGCCTCGTCCGAGCCGCTGCGCATCGTCGGGGCGACCGGGACCCTGCTGCTCGTCGCGCTGCCGATCAGCATCGGCGTCGGCGTCACCAAGTTCCACCTCTACGACGTCGACCGCGTGATGAGCCGGACCCTCTCCTACGGGCTGGTCACCGCGCTCGTGATCGGCTGCTACGCCGGCGTCGTCACCCTCGCCACCAAGGCGATCGGCCTCTCCTCGCCGGTCGCCGTCGCGGCCTCGACGCTGGTCGCCGCGGCGCTGTTCAACCCGTTGCGCCGGCGCGTCCAGCGCGGCGTCGACCGGCGCTTCAACCGCGCCCGCTACGACGCCGAGGCGCTCGTCGCCGGCTTCGCCCAGCGCCTGCGCGAGACGATCGCCCTCGACTCGGTGCGCGACGAGCTGGCCGAGGTCGTCTCCCGCGCCGTCGAGCCGGCCAAGGTCGCGATCTGGATGCGCGGCTCTGGCACCGAGCCCGGAGCGCGCCGTTGACCGGGGCCGGCGGCGCCGGCGGGGGCGGCGAGAACCCAGCCGGACGCTGACCGCTCACCACTCGACGAGGGTCCACACCTCCGGGCGCACCTCTGCGCCGGCGTCCACGCTGGCGATCGCCGCGGCGGAGAGCTTCAGGTGGGCGATCGACTCCTCGGTCCGCCCGAGGGCGTGCAGCAGATCGGCGAGGTTGGAATGCAGCGCGCCGACGCGGTGCACGTCGCCGTGGCGCTCGCCGAGGGCAAGCGCCTCCTCGGCGGCGGCGAGCGCCTCCCCGTGCCGCCCGAGGTCGGCGAGCAGGCGACCGAGGTTGTTCAAGCTGGCCACCGCCGGCCCGGGGTCGGGGAGCGAGCGGGCAGCCTGCAGGCTCTCACCCAACAGCTGCTCGGCGCGCCCGGCGTCCCCGCCGAGGGCGGCGAGCACGCCGGCGACGTTGCGTGCCTGCGCCAGAGCGTGGGCGTCGCCACAAGCCACGGCAGAGGCGAGCGCCGACTCCGCCAGAGCGGTGGCCTGCTCGTCCCCCATACGGTAGGCGACGAATGCCCGGTCGGCCGCGATGCGGGCGGTGAGCAGGCCGTCGGCCCCGGCCAGCGCGCGGGCCGCGTCGAGGTGCGCCGCGGCCGCGGCGAAGCCGCCCAACCGGTCGTGCACCCCGGCGAGGCGGTGCTCGATCTCGGCAAGGCGGCCGTCCGCGGGCTCGAGCGCGGCGGCGGCCTGCTCGAGCTCGACGATCGCCTCGCGGTAGCGCCCGAGCGCGATCAACGCGCCGGCGATCGCCGTGTGCGCCTCGGCGGCGGGCGCCCCGAGCTCGAGGGCGTCGCGGAGATGGCCGAGCGCCTCGGCGTGGGCGTAGAGCGAGAGCGACCGTTGCGCCGCCTGCCAGGACCAGGCCGCGGCCTCGTCCTCCCTGCCGGCTCGTCGCAGGTGGGCCGACACCGCTCCCGGGCTCGACCCGCGAGGCGAGCGCTCGCCGGCGCGGGCGAGCACGTCGGCGGCGCGGGAGTGCAACAAGCGGCGTCGCGCCGAGCCGCACGTCTCGTAGGCGACCCGTCGCAGCGCCTGGTAGGCGAAGTCGTAGCCGGCCGGCCCGGTCCCGCCCTGGGGCGTCTGCTCGACGAGCAGGCCCCTGGACACGGCCTCGTCCAGCGCGTCGGCGACCTCCAGCGCGCCGCGACCGCTCGTCAGGCGCAACAGCTCCGCGTCGCAGCGACCGCCGAGCACGGCGGCGGCGGTGAGCACCTGCGCGGTCGCCGGCGACACGGCCGCCAGACGCTCCTCGAGCAGCTGGCGGGCACCGGTCGGGAGGTCGGGATCGGCGTGATCGGACGAGCGCTCGGCGTCGCCGAGCGCGTCGAGATAGGCGACGACGAGCAGCGGCAGGCCGCCGGTGTGGGCGAGCAGCGTCTCGGGGTCGACGCTGCGCAGGCCGCGCACCTCGAGCAGCCGCTCGACGTCCGCCCGCCCGAAGGGCGGTGGGACCACCGGGGTCGCCCGGCCGGCGCGCTCGGCGTCGGCGATCGCCCCGGCCATCGGCGCCGGCGGGGCGGCGTCGGACTGCCACGTGGCGACGAGCAAGAGCGGCGACGCGTCGAGCCGGCGGATCAGGTAGCCGAGCAGTTGGGCCGAGGCGTCGTCGACGAACTGCGCGTCCTCGACCACGGCCAGGCCGGCCGAACCGGTGGCGGCGCAGAGCGCGGTCACGAGGGCGACGCCGAGGGCGTCGAAGAAGCGGACCTGGGCGCCGGGGGACTCGAGCGCAGCGACCGGTTGGTCCCGCGCCGGGGAGATCTGCGGCACGAGGCGTGCCACCTCGGCACGCTCCGCCGGGTCGAGGTGATCAGCGAGGTCGGGGCGTGCGCGCAGCGCCGAGCGCAGCATCGCCGTGACGACGCCGAAGGCGATCCCCCGCTCACCGTCGTAGCAGTGCACGACCACGTTCCCCACGCCCCGCGTCGCGAGCTCGTCGCGCAGCTCCTCGACGAGACGGGTCTTGCCCGAGCCGCCCGGGCCCACCACCGTGGCGAGCTGCCCCCCGCCGGAGGCGACACGGCCGAAGGCGCCGAGCAACGCCCCGAGCTCGCGCTCGCGCCCGACGAGCGGCAAGCGCCCGGCCGCCGTCGCACCGGGCGGGGTCGAACCTGGCGCGGTCGCACCGGGCTCGGTCGCGCCGGGCGCGGTCGCGCCGCCCTCAGTCGCGCCGGCCGCGTCGGGCCGCTCGGTCGCGGCGAGCGGCGTGTGCCCGAGGCGCGGAGCGGTTCCGGGCTGTCGAGCCGGCGGTGGCTCGAGCCGGTCGGCGAGGATGTCCTCGTAGAGCGCGCTCGTCGCCGGGAGCGGTGCCACCCCCAGCTCGCGTTCGAGAACGCGTACGCAACGTCGGTACTGGGCGATCGCCGCGCCGCGCTGTCCCGTCCAGCTGAGCAGGCGCATCGTCGCCTGGTGAGCCGGCTCGTGCATCTCGTCGAGCGCCAGCCATCGCCGCGCCGCAACGAGCGCGCCGTCGAGCTCGCCGCACCCGGCGCGCGCCTCGACGAGGGCGGCGAGGACGCGCCCGAGCCGCTGGCGCTGCTCCTCGCCGACGAGCTGCTGCCAGTCGTCGAGCTCGGGCCCGCCACCGGGACGGAAGCCGGCGAGGAAGTCGTCGCGGTACAACGACAGGGCGGCGGCGAGCGACGCGGCATCGCCGCCGGCGGCGAGGCGCTCGAAGTCCCACAGGTCGCACGACACCTGCGACTCGTCGAGCGCGACCGTCGAGCGCGTCACCACGAGAGCCGAGCCGGTTGCCGACGCGGTGACCGACAGGGTGCGCCGCAGCGAGGAGCGCGACCGCTCGTCGTCGGAGTCCGGCCAGAACAGCGCGGCGAGCCGTTCCCGGCTCTGCTCGGCGCGTGCAGTCGCCAGCACCGCGAGCAGGGCCACGGCCTTTCGGGTGTCGAAGCGTGCCGCGGTGCCGTCCAGCTCGACGACCGGCGGGCCGAGCAGCGCTAGGCGCAACATGGCTCGCCGCGAAGTCGTGCGGGGCGTACCGTAACGACCGGGCGTGACGGTTCTCGTGCCACCGGCCCGAACCGTAACGCTCCCGGAACGGCGCTGCCGTACGGTCCACGCGATGAGGACCGACGCAGGGCGCGGGAGGAGGGCCGGATGGCGCAACCCGCACGAGAGGTGACTGCCGGGGAGCCGGCAGGGGCGGCAGCCTTGGCTGCGAGCTCCCTCCCGGCGCACGCGGTGGGGACGCTGGCCGACGGGCCGCCGCGCCGGGCACTCTCCTGGCTGCGCCGTCCGAAGCGCGAGGCATCGGTCGCTCCCGCCGTCACCGCACCCGCGTCGCCGCCCGGCCTCGAGCTCGACATCGCGCCGAACGACCCGATCGTCGCCTACTTCCAGGACGCCCCCGGTGCCGTCGACGTCTCGAGCCTGGCGCTCGAGTCGTCGGCCCTCGAGGCGATGCGGGCCGCGGGGATCGTGCTCGCCGTGCCGCTCGTCGTGTCAGGTGAGCTGATCGGGCTGGTGCTGCTCGGCTCACGCCTGTCCGAGCGCGGCTACTCGAGCGACGACCGCCGGTTGCTCGACTCGCTCGCGAGCTACGCCGCGCCGGCGATGCGCGTGGGCCAGCTGGCCGAGGAGCAGCAGGTCGAGGCCCGCCGCAGGGAGCGCATCGAGCAGGAGCTGCTCGTCGCCCAGCTCATCCAGCAGCAGTTCCTGCCCAAGGCGCTCCCCGACCTGCCCGGCTTGCAGATCACCGCCTTCTACCGGCCGGCGCGCACGGTGGGCGGCGACTTCTACGACTTCATCGAGCTGCCGGACGGACGGGTGATGATCGTGGTGGGCGACGTCACCGACAAGGGCGTGCCCGCCGCGCTGGTGATGGCGAGCACCCACTCGCTGTTGCGCTCCGCCGCGCCGCGGCTGCTCAGCCCCGGGGCAACCCTCGCGCAGGTCAACAACCTGCTCTGCGGGGACATCCCCGCCCAGATGTTCGTCACCTGCATGGCGCTCGTGCTCGACCCCCGCACCGGCGAGCTCGAGTACGCCAACGCCGGGCACGACCTGCCGTACCTGCGGAGCGAGGACGGTGTCGTCGAGCTGCGGGCGACGGGCATGCCGCTCGGGCTGATGCCCGGGATGGTCTACGAGGAGGCGCGCACGACCTTGCATCCGGGCGACCACTTGCTCCTGCACTCCGACGGCCTGGCCGAGGCGCACGACGAGAAGCGCCAGATGTTCGGCTTCCCACGGGTGGCCGAGCTCGCCGGAAGGCACGCCAACGGCCAGGAGCTGATCGACCTGTGCCTGGCCGAGCTCGCCCGGTTCTGCGGTCCCGAGCACGAGCAGGAGGACGACATCACCCTCGTCACCTTGCAGTGCACGCACCGTGGCGAGTGGGCCGAGCACGCAGCCGTCGCCGGCTCCGCCCCGGCGAGCTCGCACGACACGGCGTGGGCGCCCTCCGCACGGGCTCCCGCCCCCGGCGTACAGGTCACCGCCCTGGCGCCCGAGCCGACCCCGCTGGAGGTGGTGCAATGACCAGCCTGCGCCAGGGACCAGAGGAGCTCGACCGCTTCGAGCTGCCGAGCGAGCCGGGCAACGAGCGTCTCGCCCTGGCGCGGGTCGCTCGCGCCCTCGAGGGTGCCGGCCTCAGCTCGGACCAGCTCGAGCGGCTGAAGACCGCGGTGGCCGAGGCGACGATGAACGGGATCGAGCACGGCAACGGGAACCGGCCCGAGCTACCGGTCGAGCTCACCGTCTGGCGCGACGCCGCCGAGGTCGTCGTCACGGTCACCGACCTCGGCGGGGAGCGCCCGACCCAGGAAGCTGACACCGAGGTCCCCGACCTCGCCGCCAAGCTGGCCGGCCTGCAACGGCCCCGCGGGTGGGGGCTGTTCCTCATCCAGCACATGGTCGACGAGGTCGACGATTCCACCGACGGGGACCGCCACACGGTGCGCCTCGTCATGCGCCACGGCGCCGACAGGGAGGAGGCAGGCGATGGAGCGCAACGCTGAGGTCGTGCTGTCGGAGATCCCGAGCACGATCGTGCTCGAGCTGCGCGGCAACGTCGACCGCGACATGGCGGGTGAGCTGACCGCCGCGTACGAACGGGGCTGTGCACACCACGAGGCCCACGCCGGCTGGTGCTCGACTTCACCGCCGCCGAGTACATCAATTCGAGCGGCATCGCCCTCGTGGTGAGCGTCCTCGCGAGAGCGCGCTCGGAGGGCCGCTCCGTGGCGGCGATCGGCCTGTCCGACCACTACCGCCAGATCTTCGAGATCACCCGGCTCTCGGACTTCATCGAGGTCTGCACCGACCTCGAGAGCGCCCTCGCCACGGGCGCGCCGACCTGAGCGCAGATCCGCAGCACCGGCCCGAGCCACAGATCCCGAACGGCAGCGCTTCGAGCACGACCCGGAGCACCCCGAGCATGGGGAGTCTCCGCTCCACTTCCGACGAGAGATCACCTGGAGGACCGATGGACGCTCCGACCGTCTCCATGGACGTGCGCCACCCGACGCCCGGCGTGGCCGTGATCGACATCACGGGGGAGGTGACCTCCGCCTGCGAGCCGGCGCTGATGTCGGCCTACGAGGCAGCGAGCACGAGCGGAACCAACCGCCTCGTGCTCAATTTCAGCGGGCTCGAGTACATGAACACGGGCGGCATCGGGATGCTCGTCACGCTGCTCGTCCGCGTCGAACCGCCAGCACCAGCAGCTCGCCGCCTACGGGCTGTCCGAGCACTACCGCCAGATCTCTCAGCTGACCCGCCTCGACGAGGCGATCGCCATGCACGACGACGAGGACGTCGGCGCTCGGCACGACCCGTCCGGGGGCTCGCGATGACCGCCCCCGAGGCCCGGCACGCCTCGGCGGTCCCGTCCGAGCCGCCACAGCTGCGCCCGCCGCGCCGCCCTCGACGCCCTGGGCCGACTCGCCGGCTGCCCCCGGCGCGGCGCAGGCCCGCCGGCGCGACCGACCGCGCCAACTGGGCGGCGCCGGTGGACGCGCTCGCCGTCGAGCGGCGCGACGGCGTGCGCGGCACCAACGTCGCCGGTCGCCGGCTGAACGGCGCCGTGCAAGGTTTTGGCAAGATGTGGCAGAAGACCTACGCGGTCTCCGGTCTCGCCGTCTCTCCCGACGAGGCGATCGAGCAGTGGAAGACGCACTTCGCCGAGTTCTGGCCCCCGGGGAACCGTTTCGCCGGCAGCCTCACGGGGATCAGCCGGGCGAGGTGGCGCTGCTCGACCTCGCCATCGGCGGGACCAAGCTGTCGACCGGCGTGCTCGTGGTCTACGCCGACGAGCACTCGTTCACGTTCATGACGCCCCAGGGCCACATGTTCGGCGGCTGGATCACCTTCTCCGCCGAGGGATCGGCCGGAGCAGCCGGCGGGACGACGGTGCAGGCCCAGGTGCTGATGCGCGCGAGCGACCCGCTCTACGAGGTGGCGCTCTCCTTCGGGGGACACCGCAAGGAGGACGAAATTCTGGCACGCCACGCTCTGACGCGCTCGGCCCGCCATCTCGGTGAGCCCGAGCCGCTCGTGACGCGCAGCGTCGTCTGCGTCGACGCCCGTCGCCAGTGGTCTCGCTGGCGCAACCTCTGGTACAACGCGGCGATCCGTTCCATGGGCCAGACCGTCGCCGGTCCGCTCTCGCGCAGCCGCCGGCGCGCCCGCAGCGCAGATGTGACCGGCGCGGCGTGAGGCGACGCGCCGGGTGAGCGCGGGGCTGGATGCCATCGTCGTCGGCTCGGGCCCGAACGGCCTGGCCGCCGCCGTCGCGCTCGGCCGAGGCCGGCCTTCGCGTGCGCGTCTACGAAGCCGACGACACGCCGGGGGGAGGGTGCCGCACCTCCGAGCTGACGCTTCCCGGCTTCCGCCACGATGTGTGCTCAGCCGCGCACCCGCTCGCCCTCGCCTCGCCCTTCTTCGGCCGTTTCGACCTCGCTGCGCGAGGCGTGCGCCTGCTGCAGCCGGAGATCCCCTTCGCCCAGCCGCTCGACGGCGGGCGCGCCGCGGTGGTGCGCCGCTCGGTCGACGCGACGTCCGCCGGCCTGGGCCGCGACGGGCCGGCGTACCTGGCGCTCATGCAGCCCCTCGTCGGGGCGAGCGACGCGATCGTCGCAGCCGTGCTCTCCTCGCTGCGCACCCTGCCGCGCCGGCCGTTCGAGCTCGCCCGCTTCGGCCTGGTGGGCCTGCGCCCGGTCACCTCGCTCACCGCCCGCTTCGCCGGCAAGGAGGCGCGCGCGCTGATCGCCGGGGTGGCGGCGCACGCCATGCGCCCACTCGACGAGCCGCTCACCGGCGGGGTCGCGCTGCTGCTCACCTTGCTCGCCCACAGCGCGGGTTGGCCGGTCGCCGAGGGCGGGAGCGCGGCGATCGCCGACGCCCTGCTGTCAGCCATCCGCGCCGCCGGCGGCGAGGTTTTCTGCGGCGAGCGAGTGCGAGCGCTGTCGGACCTGCCCGCCGCCCGGGCGGTGCTGTGCGACGTCACGCCACGGGGCCTGATCGGGCTCGCCGGCGACCGCCTGCCCCACCGCTACCGCCGCCAGCTGGAGCGCTTCCGCTACGGCGCCGGCGTGTGCAAGGTCGACTGGGCCCTCTCCGGGCCGGTGCCCTGGCGCAACGACGACTGCCGCAGGGCGGGGACGCTGCACCTCGGCGGGACGCTCGAGGAGATCGCCGCCGCGGAGGCCGACGTCGCCGCAGGCCGCCATCCCGAGCGCCCCTACGTCCTCGTCGTGCAGCCGGGCGTCGTCGACCCGACTCGCGCCCCGCTCGGGCGGCACACGCTGTGGTCCTACTGCCACGTGCCGGCCGGCTCGGACCGGGACATGAGCGAGCCGATCGCCGCCCAGCTCGAGCGCTTCGCGCCGGGCTTTCGTGACCTCGTGTTAGCCAAGGCGGTGCTCACGGCGACGGGCGAGGAGGCGCACAACGCCAACTACGTCGGGGGCGACATCGCCGGCGGTGTGCAGGACCTGCGCCAGACGCTGTTCCGCCCGGCGCCGCGCTGGAACCCGTACGCCACGCCGCTGCCGGGCGTCTACCTGTGCTCCTCCTCGACGCCGCCCGGCGCCGGCGTGCACGGGCGTTGCGGTGAGCTGGCCGCTCGCGCCGCGCTGCGCGACGTCTTCGGGCTGCGCGAGGTCTTCGGGCAGCGCCGACCGAAGCCGTCCGCGCGCGCCGGCGACCCCGCCCCGGCGACGCGCCGCTGAAGCTGCCTCGGGCACAGGCCGGCGGGCGCCGCCTCGGCCGCACCTGAGCAGCTCGCGCCGGCCTCGCGTGGCCGGCCGACCCGGCGCTCAGCCGCGCCCCAGCCCGTCCAGCGCCTGGCGCAGGTCGGCGAGCAGGTCCTCGACGGACTCGAGGCCGACCGAGAGGCGCACGAGCGAGCCGGGCACCTCGTTGCTCGTCCCGGCGGTGCTGGCATGGGTCATGGAGGCCGGGTGCTCGATCAGGCTCTCCACCGCGCCGAGGCTCTCGGCAAGGGTGAACAGTCGCGTCCGCTCGCACAGCTCGAGCGCGGCCGCCTCGCCGCCGGCGAGTAGCACGCTCACCATCCCCCCGAAGCCACGCATCTGCCGTCGCGCCACGTCGTGCCCGGGATGGCTCTTTAGCGAGGGATGCAGCACCTCGGCGACGGCGGGGTGGTGGCGCAGCAGCTCGACCACGGCGAGGGCATTGGAGCAGTGCCGCTCCATCCGCATCGCCAGGGTCTTCACGCCGCGCTGGACGAGGAAGCAGTCGAACGGCCCGGGGACCGCTCCTGCGGCGTTCTGCAGGAAGCGCAGGCGCTCGGCGATCGCGCCGTCGCTCGTCGCGGCGAAGCCGCCGACGACGTCGGAGTGGCCGCCGAGGTACTTGGTCGTCGAGTGCAGGACGACATCGGCGCCGAGGGCGAGTGGCTGCTGCAGGTAGGGCGTGGCGAAGGTGTTGTCGACTACCACGATCGCCCCGTGGCGGTGGGCGAGCGCGGCGATCGCGGCGAGGTCGACGACGTGCAGGCGCGGGTTGGTCGGGGACTCGAGCCAGACCATGCGCGCCGGTGCCTCGAGGGCGGCGGCGAGCTCGCCCGGCTCGACGGCGTCGACGACGATGCCGGTCGGACGGTGCACGCCCACGGCGAGGCGGTAGGTGCCGCCGTAGGAGTCGGTCTGCATCACGAGGCGCTCGCCGGGCGCGAGCAGGCGCATCACGGCGTCCTCGGCGGCGAGGCCGCTCGCGAAGGCAAGGCCCTGCGCCGCGCCCTCGAGCAGGGCGAGGTGGGCCTCGAGGCTGTTGCGACTCGGGTTGCCCGATCTCGCGTACTCGTACCCGCGGGCTTGCCCACGCCGTCCTGCTCGAAGGTCGAGGAGAGGTAGACGGGCGTGTTCACCGCCCCGGTGGCAGGGTCGGAGGGGCCGCCGCCGTGCACCGAGCGCGTCTCGAAGCCGAGCCGGGGCAGGTCGGCGCCGGCGCTCACGGCCGCGAACCTACCCAACCGCCCGGCGGCGCGCGCTCGCACCACCCGAGCCGGACCGAGAGAAGGGTGGGAAATTCTTCGCGTGAGCTGTCCATCTGCGCCGTGCCCTTCGTCGTGAGCACAGCCGGACGTCGACGCCGCTTCGGGCGCGGGCGATCCGGGAGCACGGCGAGGAGCGACACGAATGATGCCCTTCGACACCTACCGCCTCTCCGACGCGGAGCGTCCCAGGAGCGTGGCCGAGCTGCGCGCCGCCGACCAGCAGTCCGGTGAGCTGGCAGCAGCCCTCGCCCGCTCCAGCCGGTCGCTCGTCGACGCGGGGCTTCACCTCGCCGGCGCCGTGCGATCAGGCTGGCTCGTGCTGCTGCGCCGTCGGCCGGCGCTGGCCGGCGCAGGCGTGGGTGCCCTCCGACCGGAGGAGGGACGCGGCTGAGCTGTCGACCTGCGAGAAGCTCTGGACCGGGACAGACCCAACCTGAACGATCGGACGCGAAGCAACGCGACTCAAAGGAGCGCCGTGATGAGATACCTGATGCTGGTGTGTGTGGACGAGGACGTCGAGCTGACCGCCGAGCAAGGCCGCGAGATGGGGCGGGCGACCGATGCCTGGGTGCAGGAGATGGACGGCCGCGGCGTGCGCCTCGAGGGGAACCGGTTGCGGCCGGTCAGCGACGCCACCACCGTGAGGGTGCGCGACGACGGGCTGCTCGTGGCCGACGGGCCGTTCGCCGAGACCAAGGAGCAGATCGCCGGCTACGACCTGCTCGAGTGTGCCGACCTCGACGAGGCGATCGAGGTGGCGAGCAAGCACCCCGTCGCCCGTATCGGGACGCTCGAGGTCCGTCCGTTTTGGGTGGAGTAGTCGAGCCCGTGACGGCCGGAGTCGAGGAGGCGGTCGCCGAGGCCTTCTCGGTCGAGTGGGGCCGCGTCGTCGCCACGCTGATCCGCACCACTGGTGACTGGGATCTCGCCGAGGAGTGCGCGCAGGACGCCTTCGCCCAGGCGCTCGCCCGCTGGCCGGCGCACGGCGTGCCGCGGCGCCCCGGTGCCTGGCTGACCACCGTGGCGCGCAACCGGGCGCTCGACCGGCTCCGCCGCGCGACCAGCGAGCAGCGCACGCTGCGACAGGTCGCCGCGCTCGACTCGCCGGCGTCGGAGTCGCCGACAGCGCTGCCGCGACCCGGCGGTGAGCGCGAGCACGTCGCAGACGACCGCCTGCGATTGATCTTCACCTGCTGCCACCCGGCGCTTCCCCTCGAGGCGCGGGTCGCGCTCACCCTGCGCACGCTCGCCGGGCTGAGCACCGCCGAGATCGCCCGGGCCTTCCTCGTCGCCGAAGCGACGATGGCCAAGCGCCTGGTGCGGGCCAAGCAGAAGATCGTGCACGCCAAGATCCCCTACCGTGTGCCGGCGCCCGAGATCCTCGCCGAGCGCACGAGCGGCGTGCTCGCCGTGCTGTACCTGCTCTTCAACGAGGGCTACGCCGCCTCGAGCGGCGACGACCTCGTGCGCGTCGGGCTGTGCGACGAGGCGATCCGCCTCGCCGAAGCGCTCGCCGCGCTGATGCCCGACGAGCCCGAGGCGCCGCGGGCTCGTCGCGCTGATGCGGCTGCAGCACGCCCGGCGCGCCGCCCGGGTGGACGAGCGGGGCGACCTCGTCACCCTCGAGGACCAGGACCGCACGCGCTGGGACCCGTCCGGGATCGCCCGCGGTCTGGCCGTGCTCGACGAGGCGCTCGCCGCCGGACGCCCGGGGCCCTACCAGCTCCAGGCGGCGATCGCCGCGTGCCACGCGCCGCGCCCGGGAGGCCTCGGCGACGGATTGGCCGGCGATCGCCGCCCTCTACGGCCACCTCTACGACCTGCAGCCCTCGCCGGTCGTCGAGCTCAACCGGGCGGTCGCCGTCGCGATGGCGGACGGTCCCGCCGCCGGGCTGCGCCTCGTCGAGCCGCTCGCCGGCGGCCTCGCCAACTACTACCTGCTGCACGCCACGCGCGCCGACCTGCTGCGCCGCCTCGGCCGGTCGCAGGACGCGGCCGCCGCCTATCGTCGGGCGCTCGACCTTGCCACCGGTCAGCCCGAGCGCCGCTACCTCGCCCGCAGGCTCGACGAGGTGACGGCAGCCCCGGCGGGCTGACGTCCGCCTCGTCGCGAGCGACCACCCGCGCCGCGCTCGCTCGTGCAGGCCCGCACGGCGCCTAACGCAGCAGGATGCTCAGGGTCGCTCCCGGTCCGGGGCGCAGCGAGCGCGCGGCGACGGTGTAGTTGCTCCCGCTGCGGGTCGCTTGCACGCCGTTGACGAGCACCGTCACGGGATCGCCCGGATCGAGGTCGCCGGCGAGGGCGAGCTGGATCGTCACGGACGCGTCGTCGGGGAACGGCACGGACAGCGTCGTCGTCAGCTCCCCTTCGGCGCCTCCCTGCAGCAGCTGCGCCTTGGTCGCCAGCAGCTGGTCCATCCGTTCCATCGCCTGCTCCCACAGGTCGGCGTAGATGTGGTAGGTGCTGTAGAAGGACCGGGCGAGGGCGTCCTTGACGAAGAAGTCGGTCCACGCCGCCTGCTCCGAGGCGTCGAGCTGACCCTTGATGAAGGTCTTGAGGACGTCCTTGGCGACGTTCTCGGCCTCGCCGGCGAGGAACTTGCCGGCGCTCGCCTTGCTGGCGAAGTTGGCGAGGTAGCCCTTCTGCAGGCTCTTCAGCTGGTCCTGCAGGCGACCGACGCGGTTGATCTCCAGCGTGAAGTTCTCCAGCTGGGAGGCGAGCTCGCCCGGCGTGACGGGGCTGTCGCCGAGGTAGAGGCGAACAGGGAACTCCACCTTCTGGAACACGAGCGACCCGACGTACTTGTTGATCCCGTCCTTGGTCGCCTTGCTCAGGGTGTCCTTCAGGATCCGCTCGGCGACCACCGTGGCGATCTGCGGCTTGGAGTAGGCATCCTTGAGTCCGGCGTCGAACGCCGCGTTCACCTGGGCGGCGATCGAGCCCGCGTCGATCCCGTTGCCGAAGTCGCCGGTGGACTCCTTGATCTTCTTCTCCACGAACTTGACGGCGAGAGCGGTCGCGGCCCCGACGACGCCGCCCTTGGCGGTCGCCCTGGCGATGTCATAGGTGTCGAAGGCCAGGTCGACGGCGAAGCGCCCGTAGGCCAGCTTGTAGAGCAGCGCGGCGAGGTTCTTCTGGGAGTCGATGGCGTCCTGCTCGGCAACGCGGAACGCGCCGAAGGCGCCCACCTTGGCGAGCGCCGCCGCGTTGATCAACTGGCTCTGCTGTTCGATCGCGGCGTTGATCGCCGACAGGTCGGCGTAGGAGTACCTCGCCTTGGCAATGAAGACGGTCTCGCCGGCGGCGCCGGCGTCGACCTCGCCAACCTCCGGCTCGAAGCGGGCGAGCCGCTCGGCGAGCTCGAAGAGCTGGATGTCGACACCGCTCAGCGCGTCGCTGTCGGCGGTCAGGGCGTCGTCGGCGGCACCCTGCTGGGCGAGCAGCGTGGCTCCCTCGTCCTGCAGGCCGAACGCGCCGTCCTGCAGCGAGCGCAGCCGCGACAGCCACTGCGAGCGCAGCGCGCCGATCGGCGAGCCCGCGAGCCGCGTCGCGAGCACGCTCTCCACGCTCGAGAGCTGCCGCTGGGCGAGGGCGAGCTTGGCGCGGAGGGCGGTCGCGTCCTGGCCGGATGGATCGGCGGCGAGGATCTGCTGCTCGAGCGTCGCCACCTGCCCGGCGTAGCGGTCCTCGGCCTCGAGCAGCCCTGCCACCGCCTTGCTGGCGTCGTCCTCGGCGCCGCGCAGCTGACCGAGTGCGGCGAGGGTCGAATCGAGCGCGGCCTGCACCCCGGCGAGACGGGACTGCAGCGCGGCGGCGCCGGAAGAGGCGGCATCGGCCATCTTCTGCTCGGCCACGATGCGCTGCTCGAGCGTGGCTTTCCGCTGCGCGAGCGCGGCGACCTGGCCGCGCAGCCTGGCGGCGCGCCGCTTCGCCCGGTCGGCGAAATCGACGCTGGCGGTGGTGATCCGCACTGGCCCTGACAGCAGCCGCATCGTCGTCGTCCGCTGGACACGCGCCGTGTAGGTGGCGCCCCAGAGCCCGGTGCGGCAACTCGTCGGATCCGCCTCGGAGGGCGCGTTCAGCACCTGCTGGCCGAGCTGGTCGATCGGGATGTCGAACTTGTTGAGGCAGTGGCTCCAGCTGATGCCGACGAGGTCGTCGTCGGACGGCTTGAACGTCGCCGGGATGATGCCGGTGTCACCGGTGTCGCTGGCGCAGGCCCCGGGCGTCTGCGAGGACTTCCAGCCGGTCAGGACGTCGACGACGACCTTTCCGGACGCGTAGGCGGTCGTGCCGCTGCCGTAGTCCGGGCCGGCGTCCGACTCCCAGATCGCGTTGAGGGTCTGCTTGTCGAGCGGGACGTCGGAATACGAGCAGGGGTTCGGGTTGCCCGTGCACCTCGTGGCCGGGACGCAGCTCGCGGTCATCTGGAACGAGGCGCTGCCCGAGATCGCCGTCGCCCACATCGTCGTCGACTGCTCGCTCGCCGGCCTGAGGAAGATGCTGTGCCCGCTCGGATACACCTCGATCTCGATGTCGTAGGTGATCGACCAGGACGCGCTCGAGCATCCCGCTGAAGCTCAGCCAGCTCGCGGTGCTCGAGTTGCCCTGGTAGCCGGACCCCGTGCCCGATCCCGACATCGTGACGGCATAGGTGTAGACGAGCTGGTCGGCCGCTGCCGGGGTGCTCGGCACGAGCACCGCGACGAGGGGGAGCATCACGAGCAGGATCCGCCAGGGAGGGAATCGCCGGCGACGGTTACTGCACGCGCCTGGATGCATGCGACTTCCCTCGTTCACCGGCCGCGGACGGCGCCAGTGTCGCGTCCGGCGCGGGTGGCGTCAACCGGACGGCGGGTCGGGGCGGCCCCTCGCCGCATCGGCGAGGCTGGCGAGCACGTCCGAGCGCGTGATCACGCCGATCGGGTGCCCGCCGTCGAGCACGAGCAGCGCGGGCGCGTCCTCGAGCCGGCCGACGGCGACCTGCACCTGCTCGCCGACGCCGATCGTGGGCAGCGGCGGTCCCATCACCTCGCCGACGGCCCGCTCGAGCGTCGACGGGTCGGCGAACGCCGCCTGCATCAGCTCGCGCTCGTGGACCGCGCCGACGACCTCGGCGAGCACCACCGGCGGCTCGTGCTTGACGACGGGCATCTGGCTCACGTTGAACTCGCGCAGGATGTCGATCGCCTGGCGCACGGTCTCGTCGGGATGGGTGTGCACGAGCGGCGGCAGCGTGGCGTCGCGCGCCTGCACGAGCTCGCCGACGGTTGTCCCGGTGTCGCGCAGGAAGCCGAAGTCCGCCATCCAGCCGTCGTTGTAGAGCTTGGAGAGGTAGCCGCGCCCGGAGTCGGGGATGTGCACGACGATCACGGCATCGGGGGGCAGCCTGCGGCCGACGCGCAGCGCCGCGGCGACCGCGGTGCCGCCCGACCCGCCGAGCAGCAGGCCCTCCTCGCGGGTCACCCGCCGCGCCGTGGCGAAGCTCTCCGCGTCGGAGACGGCGACGACCTCGTCGACCACGGAGGGGTCGTAGGTGGAGGGCCAGAAGTCTTCCCCGATGCCCTCCACGAGGTAGGGCCGGCCGCCGCCACCGGAGTAGACCGATCCCTCGGGATCGGCGCCGACCACGCACACGGCCGGGTTGCGCTCCTTCAGGTACCGGCCGATCCCGCTCACCGTGCCACCGGTGCCGATGCCGGCGACGAAATGCGTGACGCGCCCCGCCGTCTGCTCCCAGATCTCGGGCCCGGCCGTGGCGTACTGGGCGAGCGGGTTGTTCGGGTTGTGGTACTGGTCGGGCTTCCAGGCCTTGGGCAGCTCGCGAGCGAGGCGGTCCGAGACCGAGTAGTACGACTCGGGGTGCTCGGGGGGCACCGAGGTCGGGCAGACCACGACCTCGGCGCCGTAGGCACGCAACAGCGCGATCTTGTCGCTCGCCACCTTGTCCGGGCAGACGAACACGCAGCGGTAGCGCCGGCGGGCGGCGACGATGGCGAGGCCGACGCCGGTGTTGCCGCTCGTCGGCTCGACGATGGTTCCGCCCGGCTGGAGCAGGCCGTCGCGCTCGGCGGCCTGCACCATCGCCAGGGCGACGCGGTCCTTGGAGGACCCGCCGGGGTTGAGCAGCTCGAGCTTGGCGAGAAGGGTGCAGGACAGGTCGCGGCCCGTGCGGTCGAGGCGCACCATCGGCGTGTGGCCGATCAGCTCGACCACCGAGTCGGCGACCTGCATCGCCGGGCCGCGGTCGGACACCGGCCGCACCTCGACCCCCTCGAGGAGCGCGGCGAGCTCGGTCGGGACGGGCTCGTCGCTGAACAGCTCGGTCGGCAGCCCGGCGCGGTGCAGCGCAACAGCGACGCCTGCCGCCGGGCCCACCGGCCCGCACACGCCGACGAGGCGCGGGATGCGCGCCCGCAACGCGCCGAGCAACGACTCGAGCGCCGGCTCCCCGCCGGCGGCGTCGAGGCGCTGCACGAGGCGGGCGCGCCACTCGAGGCGTGCTGGCGGGGCGTCGGGGCCGACGACCACGAGGACGTCCATCGCCGCGACCGTACTGCGGGCGGTGCAGGCGCCGTGGCCCGACGGCCGAACGCCGCCGGACTATGTGAAGGGGAGCCGGCGGAGCACGTCTGGGTGACGGCGGAGCAGGACCGCGACCCAGCTGCTCACGTCGTGCCGGAGGTCATCCAGCCCGTTGATCGTGTCGTGCGGGAGACGCGATAGGAGGCCGTGCCGCACGACGTTGAAGTGGACGAGCAGCGCGAGCACGCCATCGGCGGCCGCGGCGAGTACCGCCAGCACCACGAGCGCTACGAGGCTGCGCAGCAGCACGCGCAGCAGCGCGCTCAGCAAGCGCAGCAGCGGGCCCGGCGGGCGGTAGCCCGGCCGGCCCCGTTCGGCCATCGCCCGCCGTGCCGCCACGGCCCGGGCGCGGCGGCGCCGCTGCGAGGAGCCGTCCGGCCAGGCCTGGAGCGCCTCGACCGGCGCAGCCGATCCCGCCGCCGCGGGGCGCGCGGCTGCCCTACCCTGCTGCTCGGCACGCGCCGATGCGCCGGCCGCGCGGGCGCGCGTCGCCAGCCGGCGCACGTGACGGCACCACGGGCACTGCGAGAACGACGCCGGGAACCAGTGCTGATCGCTGTAGTCGCACGTGGCGAGGTCTCGCCCGACGCGCTCGAGCGCGCTGCGCCATTCCATCGCCGTCGGCCGGATCGCCGGGTCCTTCGCCCCGTCGACGAAGGCACGACGGAACAGCTCGCCGACCTCGCGCGGCAGCACCTCGATGCCGACCGCCCACGGGCGCGGCGTGAGCTCGGTGCCTCCGGCGAAGGTCCACAGGCCCTCGCGTGCCAGCGCCTGTTCGCGGGGCGGGTCGCCGTCGCCGTGCCACTGGCCCCGGAAGGGGTGCTCGCCCTCCAGCAGCAGCTGGTGGAGGTGCACGGCGAGAGCGAAGAGATCGCTCCACTGCGTGCGCGGCGCCGTCTGCAGGTCGACGCCGATCAGCTCGGGGGCCATGAACTCCGGACGCATGACACGGCAGAGGAACCGCCGTCCCGTCGCCGCGTCGCTCAGCTGCATGGAGTCGCAGTCGAAGAAGGTGACCCGCGCCTCGGCGGTGACCGCGACGTTGGCGTCGTTGAAGTCGCCGATCACCACGTCCGAGGCGTGCAACGCCTCGACGCCGAGGGCCAGGTTCGAGCCGGTCTTGAGCAGGTAGCGCCAGTTGAACCCGCTCAGCCACTCCGTGGGGGTCCCCTCCGTCTCCCGGTCGCTCGGGTCCCAGACCCGCAACAGGCGCGCCGAATGGCCCCAGTCGATGCGCGGCATCAGGTAGCCGACGAACCCCGACTCGTCGAAGACCGACTCAGTCGGCCAGGCGAGCATGGCGTGCTGGGAACGGGTCTGGCGCCAGGCGGCGGGCTGGCGGCGGACCATCACCTCGAGCCGGTCGCGCAGCGTCGCGTCGTTGGCCAGCTCGGCGGGCTTGTAGCGCTTGAAGACGAGGTCGGGGCGGCCGGCGACCTCGTAGATCACGCCCTGGCCGCCCTGGGCGATCCACGGCCCGGCGACGAAGGCCTCGCCGCGCCCGGTGACGAGCGTCGACCCGGCGGCCGGCGCGGTCTTCGGCAGGACGACGGCCGCGCCCTCGCTCATCGCCGTTCCGCCCGGCCTTTCACGACCGGGCCGTCCAGTTCGAAGCCTGGCTGCGCGCCGGCGCGGGGACCTGGGAGGTGCTCTTCGGCCGGCGGGCGGCGGCGCTGTTGCCCACCTCGGGAGCGGCGCGCACGGCGACGACGAGGGTCTTGTCGTCGTCGCTCTGGTCGTCGTCCAGCTCGTCGAGGTACTGCACGAGGCTCTCGCTCCCTCCAGCGAACTGCGCCGCCCAGGCGAACAGATCGCGGAAGAACGGGAAGTACGGTACCCCTTGCCCGACGTCTGCGAGGATCTTGAACTGCAGCCCGTCGGTCGAGAGCGACAGCGCCGTCACCGTCGAGAGCGGGAAGCGCGCCATGCGCAGGTCCGACAGCCACGCCTCGTTGGTCAGGAAGGTCGTGTCGTTGACGTACTCGGCGCGCTGATAGGGCGCGACCGGCTCGATCGTCCCGCTCGAGCGGCGCACCACGCCGATACTGTCGCCGAGCTGGCCGATGCGCACCGAGGTGGCGTCGGCGACTGCGATGGCGAGCGTCGTTGCGAACTCCTCCGGCGCCGCGCCGCGTACGTGGGAGAGCTCGACGATGCTCGAGCGCGCCCAATGGAAGGCCTCCTCGAGGGGCCTCGTCAGCCGGCCGCCGGAGAAGGTCGCCTGCGACCAGGCGAGCGCCGCCTCGACGGCGATGCGCGCCCCTTCAGCCGACCGCGGCCTCGACCCGGCGCCGTCGGCAATGGCGATGCACAGACCGCCGCCAAAGGTCCGCCAGTCGGAATAGTCCTGGCAGTCGCTGTCGTTCGCGAGGTGCGACCGGCCACGGGCCGAGCCGCCGAAGATGCGCCACATGTCCCGCCGACCTACAGGGCGATCTCGCCCCAGCGGGCCGGCGGGAGCGCGAGCGCCCCGTCGCCGTCGCCGTTGCTCGAACCGCCCCCCGAGGTGCTGGCCACCGACATCGAGGCGGACAGCCACAGGAAGAACTCGGCGAAGCTGAGGCCCTTGAGGCGCAACGGCTGGCGCACGTCGGAGAGCTTGGAGAGCTGCTCGAAGTCGGCGTAGCCGCCAACGCCGATTGCGAAGACGTTGACGCCGTTGGCCGCCTCGAGGTCGCGCACGCGGTCGGCCGCGGACTCGAACGGCTCGGGCACGTCCGTCGCGCCGCCGTCGGTGACGATGAACAGCCACGGCCGGTAGTAGAGGAGGCCGGCGTCCTTGTACGCCTGCTTCTGGCGCGTCAGCTCGTCGACGGCGATGTGCAGCGCCTCGCCCATCGGTGTCGAGCCCGAGGCCTTGAAGATCTGCGGCTGCAGGTGGCGACCCTCGGTGAAGCCGATGGCGATCTGGGCCTCGCCGCCGAAGGTGATCACGGCGATCTCGGCACGCTTCTTGGCGAGGTCGTCGGTCTTGATCTGCTCGCAGAAGGAAGCGAACCCGGCGTTCAGCTCGTCGATGGCCGTCGGGCCCCCGAAGGCGGTCGGCTCGCCCATCGAGTGCGAGGTGTCGAGCAGCAGAGCGCAGGCCACCCGCGGGTTGGGGTTGTTCGAGTTGGTCCGGAAGTCCAGACTCGTCACGGCAGCCTCTCCTCGGTGCCTGCCACCCGGTCCCAAGCGCCCTGCGCGGTGCCAGGGATGTGACAGTAGTCGCGAGACGCCGGGCGATCGCCCCTCACGCCGCGGGCCTCGGGGGCTCCGGGCGAGTGCCCGGGCCGCGCCGCCCTCGTAAGGCCCAGCTGGCGGGATGCCACGAGGTCGATCCACGACCGGCGCCGGGGGACGCCGAGTCCCCACCCCGCAGGGCCGCGCCGGCGTCGGCCGCTACCGAGCCGCCGCCGGACAGCACGGCGAAGCGGAGCGGCCCGGGGCTCATCGCCATGGGACGCGCACGCTCGACGGGGTCGCTCTCACCGCGTCGCTCCACTTCGTCCAGGGTGCTCATGTCTCGCCTCTGCCGCCGTCGGGTCCGTCACCAGACTGACGGTACGGGGGTCCCCGGCGTTGAGCCGGGCCCTACCGGCCCGCAGCAGCGGGCGCGATGCTGTCTGCGATGCCTGACGAGCCGTCGCGCCGCTCGGGACGGGTCGACTCGGTGCTCGACGGCGCGCTCGGCGTGCTCGGGCAGCTCTCGGCTCGGCTGCGGGCAGGCGCCGATCGGGTGCTCGACCGCATCGAGGACCCGGAGGAGACGCTCGCCTTCGGCCGCCGCCGCATGCTCGACCGCCTGGAGCGGCTGCGCCGCGCCGTCGCCGGGGTCGCGGAGGCCGAGAGGGCACTGGCGTTGCAGGTCGCGGCGGTGAACGACGAGCTGGCGGCGACCCGAGGCCGGCTCGGGGGCACCGTCGGAGGCGCTCGGCCCGGCACCGTCGGCGAGGCGCGCCGGCGTGCCGACGAGGCGGCGGGAGCCCTCGCCTCGCTAGCCGGCGAGCGGCGGGAGCTCGACGGGCAGCTCGACGACCTCGTGGAGCGCTGCCGGACCCTCGCCGAGCGCGTCGAGCGCAGCGCCGCCCTTGTCGGGGCCGGATCTGCCGCCGCTGCAGCACCGGCGGACAGCTCGGGAGGCCGGTCCGGCGACGCAGCGCGCGACGCACGCGTCGCATCATGGCGCGAGGAGCTCGATCGCCTCAGCGACGAGATCGCCGAGGGCGAGGCATCCGCACGGGCGCTCGCGGCGAAGGTCGCTGCGACCCGTGGCCGCGCCGACGCCGCGGCGCGCCTGCTCGCCCTTCCCCCGCCCGCCACTCCCCCGCCCGGGCGCCCCGGCGCGGGTGCCGGGACCGCCGGCGGCGGTGTCGGTGGCCGCGGCGTACGCGGCGGCACCGCCTCGGGCGGCGATTTCGGCTTCGGCGACGACATCGACGAGGAGCTCGCCCGGGGGCGAGCCGCCGCGGCTGTCGAGGAGGAGCTGCGCCGGCTGAAGGAGCGGCTGCGCCGCGAGCCCGGGGGCGGGACGGGCGGCTGAGGGCGGCGGATCGGCGGCTGCGCTCAGTCGGCCCCGGCGGCTGAGCGGTCCGGCGCCGGATCGGGGTTCAGGTGCCGCACCCGGGCTGGCTGTAGTTCGCAGTCTTGTTGTAGATGTCCTTGTGGGGGAGCAGCGCCTCCGGTATCGCTTTGATGAACTCGGCCCCGACGCCGGCTTTGACGGTGAAATCGAGATCGTCGCGCTCGCAGGACTGCCCGGCGATCAACGAGCCGGTCGTCTCGCCGAGCGAGCTGATGAGGTCGATGTAGCCGTAGCCGCTCAGGCCGACGGGGAGCCCGATCCCGAAGATGAGCTTGGGGGCGTCGACGGCGATCACCGCCCCGGAGGCGATCGGGGTGACCGACGGCGGGGTGAGGAAGTTGCCGCTCACCTTCTCGGTTCCCTCGGGCATGAACGCGGTCTTGCCCGCCGACAGGCCGCCACCCGACCCGTCGTAGTCGAGGTCGACACCGCCCTGCATCGTCGAGTTCTTCGCCGTGAGGGCGATCGTGACGAGCAACTGGAATTGCACCTTCACAAAGAACGGCACGCCGCCGACGATGAAGGGAAAGTTGAACGCGAACGGCAGCGTGAACGCCGGGACCTTGAGCGTCATCTTGGCGTCCGGCCCGCGGGCCAGGCTCCAGTCCATGTGCAGGTGCCCGTCGAGCGGCTGGACGAGGAAGCTGCTGCTCTTGGTGAGGTCGTTGACGACGACCATCTGCAGGTGGGCGGCGAAGGTGTCGATGTATCCCGTGGTGGAGATCGCCGCGATCAGCCCATCCTTGTCGTCCTTGTAGTTGACGGTGAAGTCGAGCCGATCGGTCGCTCGCGAGATCGAGGCGGCGTAGTCGATCCCGCCGGTGGTGCCGGAATAGTTCGTGGCGTTCTCGCCTTGAGCCGGGCGCGGCGACGTCGCCGGAGCGGCGCCGACGTCGAAGCTCGGGGCGAGCGCGGCGCTGCGCATCGTGCCTGCGGACCCGGCACGGCGCATCGCGCTCAGCGTGACGACGGCAGGCGGCTCGGGCTCGGGCGCGATGCCGCCGCCGGCGAAGGTCACCGGCGCGTCGACGTCCAGGGTGCCGGACTGGATGAAGTCGGTCAGCGCCGGCGGGGAGGTCTTGACGACGAAGTGACCGCCGCTCGAGGACACACCGGTCACGTCGGCGACCGCCTTGCCTTGCAGAAACATCACCTTGCCTGGTGCGAGCGCGGCGAGGGGTCCGGACTTGCTGCGGAAGGTGAACGTGCTGCCGTCGGCGGAGATCGACAGGAGCTGTTGGGCCACCGTCGCCGGGTCGACGAGGACGGTCTGCTTGGTGTAGGTGAGGTCGACGCCCGTGGCACTCGGACCGGCGGATCGAGCGACGGGTACGTCGCGCGTGGTGGCCGTCCCGGCCGTCCCGGCCGCCGCGCAAACACCGAGCAACGGCAGCGCGGCCAGGGCGATGATCGGTGACCGCACTGCGAGCCTTCGCCTCATGCTTCCTCCTCGCTCGTGCGCCGTCCGCTCGCTGCGGCGCGGCGCCCCCGGTCACGCAGCGACGAGGCTCGTCGCCCGACGGTGCGGTCGGGCGTGTCGAAGCACGGCGATGGAACCGGATCTCGTCGAAGCGTACGAGACGCGGGAGCCGGCCTCATCGCGGCAAGGATGTAATTGGGCCGGCGCGTCGCACGGGGCGAGTCAACACCGGCGCCATCCCAGCCGTGGACGTGTCATAACACAGCAGCCGCGGCTACGGGCTGCCCGGCGCCGGGACAGCGCACGTCCCAGGGCTCACGCCTCGGGCTCACTCCCCGGGAATCGGAAGGAAGTCGAGCACCTCGATCGTGCCGTCCATCATCTGCACGTGGGGGTGCTCGGCGAGCAGCGGCTCGAGCGCGTCGACGGACTCACCCTGCAGCACCGAGAAGGCGCAGATCTGGAGCCGGGCGGGGCGGGGATGCCCGCGGGAACGACGGCGGCGGGGTTCAGCGGGCGCCGAGGTCGACGAGGGCGTCGCCGGCCGTGGCCGCCCAGGTCACCCACAATCCCCCGCCGTGAGAGCGTACGTCGAGGCCTTCCCGAGCGTGCCGAACGTGTGTTCGTCTAAGCTGGCGCCGTGGCCGGAGCGGACACGCCGTCGATCCTGCACGCCGACCTCGACGCGTTCTACGCCTCGGTGGAGCAGCTGCTCGAGCCCTCGCTGCGCGGGAAGCCGATCGCCGTCGGCGCGTCCGTCGTGCTCGCCGCCTCCTACGAGGCGAGAGCCTTCGGCGTCAGCGCCGGCATGGCGGGCTGGCGGGCTCGCCAGCTCTGCCCCGGGCTGCGTTTCGTCGGCGGCCACTTCGGCGAGTACCAGCGACTCGGCGACGCGGTCATCGACATCCTCGGTTCCTTCACTCCCCGGGTCGAGCGCGTCTCGATCGACGAGGCGTTCCTCGACGTGACGGGCGCGACGCACCTCTTCGGGCCGCCGCAGGCGATCGCGCAGGCCATCCGCCGGCGGGTGCGCGCCGAGGTCGGCCTGCCGCTCTCGGTCGGGGCCGCGAGGACCAAGCACCTCGCCAAGATCGCCTCCCAGGTCGCCAAGCCCGACGGCATGGTCGTCGTCACGCCGGCGGAGGAGCGGACGTTCCTCGAGCGGCTCCCCGTGGGGCTGATCTGGGGCGTCGGCCCCGCCACGCGCGAGCAGCTCGCCCGGGTCGGCGTGCACACCATCGGCCAGCTCGCCGCCGTCGCCCCCGAGCACCTCGCCCACCTGCTCGGCACCGCCGCGGCGGACAAGCTCGTCGCCCTGGCGGGAAACGTCGACCCGCGCCGGGTGACGAGCGGCGGGCGCGCCCGCTCGATCGGCGCCCAGGCCGCGCTCGGCCGGCGCGTCCCGACCCGCGAGCTGCTGCACGCCACGCTCGGCTACCTCGCCGATCGCGTCGCGAGCCGCCTGCGCGCCGCGGGCCGCGGGGCGCGCACCGTCACCGTGCGAGTGCGTTTCGCCGACCTGCGAGCGGTGACACGCTCGCGGACCCTGCCCTCCCCTGTCTCGGCGACCAGCGGGCTGACCGCGCTCGCCGTCGAGCTCGCCGCCGTTGCGCTGGCCGACCACCCCGGGGAGCGGGAGATCAGCCTGCTCGGCGTCTCGGCGTCCCAGCTCGCCGTCCCGAGCGCCCAGCTCGAGCTGCCCTTCGATGCGCCGGGAGCACGTTGCGGGGCGCGCCCGGCGGCGGTGGCAAGGCGCACCGCGGGGGCAGCACGCGGCGCCGACGGCACGAGCCCGGCGGTGGACCGCTCCGTCGACGCCATCCGCACCCGCTTCGGGCGCTCCGCGATCGGCTACGCCGCCGTCGTGCTCTCCGGCGAGGAGCACGTCCCCGAGGCGTTCCGCCAGCTCGCCGAGCGGTCACCCTGACCGCCGGCGGCATGCGCCGCCAGCACGCCGGGGCGAGGCGGGCGCGCTGGCGGGCAGCAGCGTCACGCCGAGGAGGACGTAGAGCGGCATCGCACCCGGGTCAGTCGCCGCGCCGGCGGCGAGCCCGGCGAGGTTCTCGCCGAGCACCCAGAACACGGCGCAGAGGCCGAAGCCGACCCAGAGCAGCGCCCGACGCGGGCTGCCATCGAGCAGTGCCGCGGCGCCGACGAGCAGCTCGAGCGAGGCGAGCACGATCGAGGCGAGCAGGCCGTGCGCCCCGAGGAAGGCGCCCACAGCACGGTCGAGCGACGCCAGCCCGGCAGGCTCGCCGAGCGAGGCCATCTGCGAGCCGGCGGACAGCTTGAATCCGTAGGAGATCACCGGGACGAGCTGCAGCACCGCTCCCCCGCCCCACAGCGCCGCCCAGACGAACGCCGCACCGCGCTCGCCGAGCACGCCCTCGCCCCCCGAGCGTCGCGGCACGAGCACGAGGGCGGCGAGCGCATACAACAGCGCTGCGCCCGGCGCGCCGCTCGGGAGCATGGCGAACCCGCCCGGGATGCTGCCGAGGGCGTCGCCGACGACCCAGATGGCGACGGCCAGCGGCACCGAGACGAGCAGCGCGACGCGGCGCGTGCGCCGGGCGATGATTGCGCCTCCGAGGGCGAGCTCGCCGGCGGCGAGGGTCAAGCTGAGCGCGCTCGGCGCCCGGCCGACGGCGTCGGCGGCGACGACGAGCAGGCGCTGCATCCACGGCGGCTGTCCCATCGCGTTGCCGACGATCGCCGCAACGAACGACGAGCCACGGTTGGACGGCTGCAGCTGCAGCAGGCCGTCGAGCAGCCACAGCGAGCCGAGCGCCACCTGCAGCCGCGCCGTGCGCCGGCTGGGGGGCACGAGCTCGACCCGGTGCACGCTGTCCACGCCGCCGCCTACGCCACCGTCAGCACGCCCGTCATGAACGGGTGGATCGCGCAGTCGAAGTGGTACGACCCCGCCGCGAACGGAGCGGTCACCCGCACCGTGGTCCCCGGCGCGATCGGGCCCGAGTCGAAGTGCGCGACGGGCGTCGAGCCGGGGATCGCCGTGAAGGTGTGGTCGACGCCGTCCTTGTTCGTCACCACGATCGCCTCGCCGGGCCGCACGGTGAAGTGGGCCGGGATGAAGGTGTAGTTGCTGATCGCGACGTGCATCGAGCCCGTTGCTGCGACGGTGCCCGCCGACGAGCCGCCGTGGGCAGCCGGGGGGGTGCTCGTCGAGCCGGGCGTCGCCAGCGAGACGGCGAGCACGAGGGCCGCCGCGGCGAGCACGGCGAGCGGCGCCATCGCCCGCCGGCCCGGGGCGACGAGCCGCTGCGCCAGCTCGGGGGCACGCGCCGGCTCGGGGGCGAACCAGGCGGCGTAGCTGCCGAGCGCGGCGAAGGTGACGACCTCGATGACCCCGGCGACGGCGCCTGCGGTCGTGCGCACCTCGTGGAAGCCGAAGAGGCCCACCCACAGGCTGAGGATGTACCCACCGAGCGTCGCGACGGCGAAGCCCGCCCCGGCGAGCGCCACCAGCCGCCCCCGCAGCGCGAGCACCGCCACGGCGAGCACGGCACCGGAGATCACCTGCAGCAGGAAGAGTGGGCCGATCGTCGGGATGTGGCGGTAGCCGGTGAGATACAGGTCGAGGTGGATACCGGACGTGGCGAGCAGGCCGGCCGCCCCCGCCAGCCGCACGAGGAGGCCTGGCCATGTCGCCGTGGTGGGGTGCCGATCGCTCATGGACTGGTGTACGCCGTTGCGGGGCGACGAGATGACTTTCCGCTCCGCCGGCGCCGATCCGCGAGCGCGACGAAGGCTCCTCGGCTGGGTGATCCGGCTGCGCCGGCCACTGCGCCGGCACTCGGGGCCCGCTCCGGGCAACCCTGGACGGTCAGCAGCTGCTCCACCAGAACTGTTCATCGGGATGTCGTAAACTATTCACCAGCAGTTAGCAAAGGGGTGCCAACCGGACACATCCGTGCGAGAGCATGGGACGTCCGACTGCGATCGGGGGAGCCATGATTGCTCGGCGTCGTCAGTCAGGTGGGCGCTCTGCAGCAGCCACGGCACTGCTCGCCACCTCGTTGATCCTCGGTGGCGGAGGCTTCGCTGCCGCGCTCGCTCCCGGCACAGGTCGCCGGCGCGACCACCGACACGGTGACGAACTGCAACGACGCAGGTGCCGGATCGCTTCGCGACGCCGTCGCCAGCGCCAGCCCCGGCGACACCGTCGACTTCTCGGTGGGCTGTTCGACCATCACGCTCACGACCGGCGTGATCGAGCTCACCGAGGACCTCACGATCGACGGTCCCGGCGCGTCCACGCTGGCGGTGAGTGGCGACAGCGCCAGCACCGTGTTCCTGGTCAAGTCGGCCGCCGACGTCAGCATCTCCGGTCTCACCATCGAGGACGGCAGTGATTTCGGCACCCAACCCGGTCAGGACCTGGTCGCCTCCGGCGGCATCTTCGTCGACCAGGGCCAGCTGACGCTGACGAACAGCACGGTGGCGAACAACATGTCTCCGAACGGGGCGGGCATCTACAACAACGACGGCACCGTGCACGTGTCGGACAGCACGGTGACGGGAAACGAGTGCTTCGCCTACGGAGATCTCTCCGACCACGACAACGGCTGCGGCATCTACAACGGCAGCGAGGCCGCTCTGACGGTCGACAACAGCACAGTGACCGACAACGGCGGTGACGGATACGGCGGTAGCGGCGGAAACATCGACAACGCCGGGGGCGTGACATCCGTGACCGACAGCACCGTGTCGGACGGCTACGGCGACCACAATGGCGGCGGCATCTCCAACGACACCGGCGGCAAGCTGTTCCTCACTGCCAGCGCGGTCACGGACAACGCGGCCGACAACGGCGGCGGCATCCTCAACAACGCGAGCGTCACGTCCATTGTCAACAGCACGGTGGCGAGCAATAGCGAGGAGCTCGGCCCCGGAGGCGGCGGCATCGCCAACGAGGGCTCGCCCGGATCCGTGACGATCCAAAACAGCACGATCGCCGACAACGGCACCGGCGACGACGTCGGCAACGACATCGACAACGAGGGTGCCAGCCCCAGCCCCGTCACCCTGCTGGCCACCATCGTCGCCGAGGGCCCGTTCGGCCTGACGGGTGACAACTGCGCCGGCAGCATCACCGACAACGGCTACAACCTGGACGACGACGCCTCATGCGGGTTCTCCGCTGTCGGCAGCCTCTCCAGCACGCCGTCGGGCCTCGACACGAGCGGGCTCGCCAGCAACGGTGGACCCACCCAGACCATCGCCCTGACCGGCGGCAGCGCGGCCGTCGCCCACGTCGCCGATTCCGCTGACTGTCAGCCGACGGACCAGCGCGGCGTCACGCGCGACGTCCCGTGCTCGATCGGCGCCTACGAGTTCACGTTCCCGAGGTTCCTCAACGTCTACCTCATCAATCCGTTCTACTGGATCTGGCCCGATCCTCCCTTCTCACCCGGCAACTACGAGGAGCTGGGCACGCTCGGCCAGCTGCTCTCGGACGGCGGTCCCGGGCTGCTCTCGCTCTTCGGCTGCCAGCTCGGAACTGACGGGAACTACCTCTCGGTCGACCAGTCCGGAAACTGCGAGGCGTCGTCGCACCCCGGTGCCGTCGTGACGAACCTCGGTGTGGCCGGCTACCTCTACCAGTCACCACCGACCGACGGGACGCAGACCGCCCCGCTCTACCGATGCGTCGGCGACAACGCGCCGAGCTACACGAGCACCGACTACCTCGAGACGACCACCCCGCCGGTGACCGTGGACGGCCAGCAGCGATGCGGCGAGGACCCGACCGACTTCGCCTACGACAGCATGCTCGGGTACATCCTGCCGAGCTCACCTGGCCAGGGCGTTCCCGAGGCCCCCACGGCGCTCGCTCTCCCCGTCGTGGCGCTGGCCCTGGTGGCCGCGGCGATGCTGATCGTGCGGCGGCGCCGGCAGGCAGGTCCCGCCTCCAGCTGAGGCCTCAGCCCGAAGCGGCGCCGCTGAGCAGCGCTCGGACCCGGCGGGTGCCGGGCGAGCCGACGGGGTGCTCCGATGCGGCGGCGCGGGCGAGGAGTACCCTGAGCGCACCGTGAACGGAGCCGAGGCGCTGATGCGCACGCTCGCCGAGTGCGGAATCCGGGCGTGTTTCGCCAATCCGGGGACCTCCGAGGTACACGCCGTGCACGCCCTCGACTCGGTGCCCGAGCTCGAGGGCGTGCTGTGCCTCGACGAGAGCGTCGTCACCGGGGCCGCCGACGGCTACGCCCGGATGGCCGAGCGACCGGCCGCGACGTTGCTGCATCTCGGCCCGGGCTTGGCCAACGGCTGGTCCAACCTGCACAACGCACGGCGCGCCCGCTCGCCGATCGTCAACGTCGTGGGCGACCACGCCACCTACCACCGGCGCTACGACGCCCCGCTCGAGTCGGACCTCGACGCGCTCGCCGCGGCGGTCTCGCGCTGGGTGCGCCGACCGTCGCGCCCAGCCGACGTCGGCCCGGACACAGCAGCAGCGGTAGCCGCCGCGCTCGACCCGCCCGGCGGCGTGGCGACGCTGCTGCTTCCCGCCGACGCGGCGTGGGGGGACGGCGCGGTGGCGGGCGCGCCGCTCCCGTTGCGCCCGCTCGGCCCCGTCCCCGCCGAGCTCGTCGACGAGGTAGCGGCGGCCCTTCGCGCCGGGCCGGCCACGGTGCTCCTGCTCGGCGGCCCGGCGCTTCGCCAGCCGGGCTCGTGCGCGGCGAGCCGGATCGCCGAGGCGACCGGCGTACGCGTGCTCACCGAGACACAGGTCGTCCGCTACGAGCGCGGCGCCGGGCGCCCGTCGTTTCCCGCCCTCGGCTACTTCTCCGAGCTCGCGACACCGCAGCTCGCCGGCGCCACCCGCCTCGTCACCGCAGGCTCGCGTGCCCCGGTGGCCTTCTTCGCCTACCCGGGACGCCCGAGCTCCTTCGTCCCCGACGGCTGCGCGGTGCTGCCTCTCGGGGCCGCCGATCAGGACGTCGTCGCCGCGCTCGAGGAGCTCGCCGAGCGACTCGCGCCCGGCGTGCCGGCGCGCCTGCAGCCGCCCGCCGAGCCCGCCGGCCAGGTCGACCCTGACCGCCCGCTGGACGTGGCGGGCGTGGCCGCCGCGCTCGCCGCCGCCCTTCCGCCCGGGGCGATCGTGGTCGACGAGTCGGTCACGGCGCGCCCGGTCCTGGCGGCGGGCACGGTGGGCGCCGCGCCGCACGACTGGCTGAGCCTGGTCGGAGGCGCGATCGGCGAGGGGTTGCCACTCGCCACCGGCGCGGCTTTCGGCGCCCCGGGTCGAAAGGTCGTCAGCCTCGAGGCGGACGGCAGCGCGATGTACACCCTGAGCGCGCTCTGGACCCAGGCGCGCCACGCCCTCGACGTCACGACCGTGATCCTCAGCAACGCCTCGTATGCCATTCTGCACGTCGAGATGCAGCGCATCGTCGCCGAGCCGCCCGGGCCGCGTGCCGCGACGCTGTTCGACCTCTCGCATCCCGAGCTCGACTTCGCCGCGCTGGCCCGGGGCATGGGCGTCGAAGGCGTGCGCGCCGCCACCGCCGGAGAGCTGGCACGCGCCTTGCAACGAGGACTCGCCGAGCCCGGTCCGTTGCTGATCGACGCGCGCCTCTCGGCCTGAGCGGGCGGCGGGCGGTGGGCGGGCGGGCGTCCGAGAGGTCGGCGGCGGGGCGAGAGCACGCCGCGGTGGGGGCGCGCTCCCGCCGGGACGGGGCGTAGCCTCGCCGCATGGACACCGGTGTTGCGATCTTCCCGACCCACGACGCGATGGACCCCGCCTCGCTGGCGCGCCTCGTCGAGGAGCGCGGCCACGAGTCGCTCTTCTTCCCCGAGCACACCCACATCCCGGCCTCCCGCCAGAGCCCGTACCCCGGGGGCGCCGAGCTGCCCCGCAAGTACGCCCACACCTACGACCTGTTCGTCGCCATGACCGCGGCGGCGGTGGCGACGACGAAGCTGCGGGTGGGAAGCGGCATCTGCCTCGTCATCGAGCGCGACCCGATCGTCACCGCCAAGGAGGTCGCCAGCATCGACGCGCTCTCCGGGGGGCGCGTCGAGTTCGGCGTCGGCGCCGGCTGGAACCGCGAGGAGATGGCCAACCACGGCACCGACCCGCGCCGGCGCATGGAGATCCTGCGCGAGCGCGTCGAGGCGATGAAGGCGATCTGGACCGAGGACGAAGCCAGCTACCACGGGCGGTACGTAGATTTCGACCGGATCTGGTCCTGGCCCAAGCCGGCGCAACGCCCGCACCCGCCCGTCCTCGTCGGTGGCAACGGCCCGACCGTGCTCGATCGCGTGCTCGCCTTCGGCGACGCCTGGATGCCGAACTACACCCCGGAGGGCCTGCTCGAGCGGGCGGAGGAGCTGACCGGGCGGGCCGAGCGGCGCATCGAGCTGATGGTGATGGGCGTCCCGGCCGATCCGCGCGCCCTCGAGCCCTTCTCCGACGCCGGCTTCCGGCGGGCGCTGCACTGGCTGCCCTCGGGGGCGCGGCGGCGTGGTGGAGCCCGCGCTCGATCGCTTCGAGGCGGCGGTGGCCGAGCTGCACGGGGAATGACGCCAGAAGAGGCGCGCCACCGCTTCGCCGCGACACGGGTCGCCCGCCTCGCCACCGCCGACGCCTCCGGGCGCCCGCACGTCGTGCCGTTCGTGTTCGCCGTGTGCGGCGACACCATCTACAGCGCGGTCGACCACAAGCCCAAGCGCTCGGGCGCGTTGCGCCGCCTGGCGAACGTCGCCGTGAACCCCGCCGTGTCGGCGCTCGTCGACGAGTACGACGACGGCGACTGGAGCCGGCTGTGGTGGGCGCGCGCCGAGGGGCACGCCGCGATACACGAGCCCGGCTCGCCCGAAGCCGTTCGAGGCGTCGAGGCCCTTCGTGGGCGTTACGCCCAGTACCTCGAACAGCCACCTGCCGGCGCCGTGCTGGCGATCAGCGTCGAGCGCTGGTCGGGGTGGGAGGCGTCGGGCACGATCTCGCGGGGCTGACCGCCGCGCCGCCGCTGCTCGCCGAGCTGCCGCCGCCCTGACGGCGGGGTTTCCGCTCGCCGCCGTGCCCGCCGCGTCCGCTCGACCTCTTGACAAGCGGAACGGACGTTCCGTATGCTGGCGAAGCGGAACTACTGATCCGGTTCTAGCAGATGCCGGCGACTCAGCCGGTCAGCCCAGCAACGCACGACGGCGTTCCCGCCGAGCGCAGATGGAGACTCATGAGTACCGAAGCGATGACCCACACCCGCGCAGCTCGAACCGTGGCTGCCGATCCCTTGACTGCCGACCCCCGGCGCTGGTGGTCGCTGGCCATCCTGGCGCTCGCCCAGCTGATGATCGTGCTCGACGCCTCGGTCGTCATCGTGGCGCTGCCCTCGGCGCAACGCGCCCTGCACATCTCGATCGCCAACCGCCAGTGGGTGATGAGCGCCTACACCCTCGCCTTCGGCAGCCTCCTGCTGCTCGGCGGGCGGATCGCCGACTACCTCGGCCGGCGGCGGATGTTCATCATCGGCCTGATCGGCTTCGGCGTGGCGTCGGCGCTCGGCGGGCTCGCCCAGGACTCGGCGATGCTCTTCGCGGCCCGCGCCCTGCAGGGAGCCTTCGCCGCGGTCATGGCGCCGGCCGCCCTCTCGCTGCTCACCGTGACCTTCACCGAGCCGCACGAGCGTGCCCGCGCCTTCGGCGTCTACGGCGCGATCTCCGGCGGCGGGGCCGCGATCGGGCTCGTCCTCGGGGGGACCCTCACCGAGCTCGCCTCGTGGCGCTGGACGCTGCTGATCAACGTGCCGATCGCCTTCATCGCCGCGATCGGGGCGATCCGTCTTGTGAAGGAGAGCCGTGCGCAGTCGCGGGCCGGCTACGACCTCCCCGGAGCCGTCACCGTCACCGCAGGGCTCTTCCTCCTCGTCTACGGCTTCACGATCGCCGCGCTCGCACGGTTGGGGCGCGCCGCTCACCCTCGGGCTGCTCGCCGGCGCCGGCGCGCTGCTCGCCGCCTTCGTCGCCATCGAGCTGCGCTCACCGCACCCGCTGCTCCCGCTGCGGGTCGTCCTCGACCGCAACCGAGGCGGGGCGTTCCTGGCCTCGCTGCTCGTCGGCTGCGCACTGCTCGGCACGTTCCTGTTCCTCACGTACTTCCTCCAGGGGACGCTCGACTACTCGGCGCTCAAGACCGGGTTCGCCTTCCTGCCCTTCTCCGGCGGCATCATCCTCGGCGCCGGGCTCGCCAGCCGCTTCCTGCCGAGGTTCGGCCCGCGGCCGCTCATGACGGCCGGGCTGGTGCTCGCCGCAGGTGGCCTGCTCCTGGTTCACCCGCCTCGGCGTCGACAGCTCGTACGTCGACCAGCGTCCTTCCCCCGGAGCTCCTCGTCAGCTTCGGCATGGGCCTCACCTTCGTCCCGATGAGCAGCACCTCGCTCATCGGCGTCGACCCGAAGGACGCCGGCGTGGCGAGCGCGCTCGTCCAACACCACCCAGCAGGTCGGGGGCGCGCTCGGCACGGCGTTCCTCAACACCGTCGCCGCCACGGCGGCTGCCAGCTACCTCGCCGACCACGCCAAGAGCGTCGAGATCGCCCGGGTGGCCGCCGTGCACGGCTACACGACGGCGTTCACGGTCAGCGCGGCCCTCGTCGGGCTGGCCGCCATCGTCGCCGTCGTCTCGATCCGCGGCGGCCGACCCGAGGCCGACGCCGAGGCGCTCGTCCTCGAGCCGAGGAACTTCGAGCCGGCGTACGCCGAGGCGGCGAGCTGAACCCGGTCGGCGCGAGCTGGCCCGGCGCCGAACGTCGCAGGCGTCGGGAGCAGGCGCCGTCAGTGGCAGGCGAACGGGTACTTCCCGGCGGCGTCCGTCGTCACCGAGACGGGATACCGGCCGGAGCAGCGCTGACCGGCGCGTCGTGCGCGGCACGGCGCAGCGCGCGGTACACGACCATCGGGTCGCCGAGGCGCCGGCGCAGCTCGCGCTCGAGCGCCCCGATCGGGTACAGGTTCTGCGGTGCGCGCGCGTCCTTGTACGCATCTGAGGCGTAGCGCGGCAGGGCGGCGCACGCCAGGTCAGCCAGCGAGCGCGCCGCGGCGGGCGCCATGTCGGGCGCGGACTCGCAGCGCACCACGCCGGCCCAGGGCGAGCCGCCCGGGCCGGGCAGTCGCAGGTACCAGCTGTAGCGGTTCCAGCTGGCGCCGAGGGTGAACAGCGGCGTGCGCTCGCCCGGCCCGAGGCGGGCGACGAGGCGGTGCTGCTCGGGCGGCAGGTAGGCCACGTGGTGGGTCTTCACGAACCCGACGGCGTGGTGCTCGCCGGCACGGCCGCGCAGCGGGCCGTCGATGACGACGAGCTGGCAGCCTGATGCGGCGCACGCCCGGCCGGCGACGCCGGCCTCGGCGGCGCCCATCGCCTGCTGCAGGGCGAGCGAGAGCTGGGCGGGCAGCGGGCCGGCCGACGCCGTCGCAGCGAAGGTGCCCGCCGAGGTCTGCAGATCCGCAACGTGCGCCGATGCTGCCACGAGCGCCCGCCCCACCTGCACGTCCACAAGGTGTGCCGTGCCGTCACAGCGGATCGCCCCGGCGGCGAATGAGGCGCAGATTCCCCCGTCGACCGAGCCGTCGGGTCCTTCGATCCAGACGTGGGCCTCGACGCGGCGTACCCCGTCGACGAACAGCACCACGGGGTCGGGGAATCGGCCCGGTGGCGGGGCGGGCACCGGCGCCCAGTCGGCTGCGGGCACCTCGATGTCGACGTCCACGTCGCCGGCGGAGGGCTCGAGCTCGTCGACCTCCACCGAGACGCCGTACGCGGGGTCCCACGGGTCGATCGTCAGGCGGGCGCTCACGCGCTGCGCCGCTCGATCGTCGCCGTGCGGGCGTTCTTCGACACCTCGTAGCGCACCGGGACGCGCTCGGCGAGCTCGCGGCACGTGGGTGACGATGCCGACGAGCCGCTCGTCCGAGCCGAGCGCCTCGATCGTGTCGGCCACCACGGCGAGCGCCTCGGGGTCGAGGGTGCCGAAGCCCTCGTCGAGGAAGATCGACTCGAGCTTGGCCGCGCCGCCGGCGGCGAGCCCGGCGAGCTGGTCGGCGAGGCCCAGGGCGAGGGCGAGGGAGGCCTGGAAGGTCTCGCCGCCGGAGAGGGTCTTGGCGGGGCGGCGCTCGTCGGCGTTGCGGTGGTCGACGACGAGGAACTCGTTGCGCTCGTCGCAGACGAGGGAGTACTGGCCGCCGGAGAGCCGCCGCAGCGTGTCCGAGGCGCCCACCACGAGCAGGTCGAGCGCTTCCTTGACGATCCAGCGCTCGAAGCCGCGGGCGGTGAGGTGGCCGGCGAGCAGCTGGGCGACCGCCGCCTCGCCGTCGAGCACGGCGATCTCCTCGCGCAGGCGCGCCGCCTCGGCGATGCTGGCGGCGATCGCCTCGGCCGCGCCGCGCGCCGCGCCCGTGGCTCCGGCCACCCCGGCTCGCAGGTCCCCGATCGTGACCGCTGCGCCCGCCGCCGCGCCCGCCGCTCCCGCCGCTCCCCCGTCGTCGCGGCCAGCGGCCACGTCGACGCCGAGCTCCTTACACGCCTCGTGCAGCCCGGCGAGGCGGCCGTCGCGCTCGGCGATCGCGCGCTGCGCGGCGAGGCGCGCCTCCTCGGCGACCTGGCGCTGCTTGGGCTCCTCGCCCTGCGCCCAGCGGGCGAGCTCGGTCCAGTCGGCGAGCAGATCGCCGCCCGGTACGGGAGGAGCGAGCTGGGTCAGCTTGTCGCGCTGGCCGGCGAACGCCGCCGCCGCGTGCTCGCCAGGCCCTGTCGCGCCTCATCGACCAGTCGTACGGCCTCGGCCCGGCGGTCCCGCAGCTCTTCTTCGGCGCTGCGTGCGGCCGCCAGCTCCTGGAGCTGCGCGTCGACCGAAGCGACGAGCTCGACGAGCGCGTCGCGGTCGGGATGCTCGGCGACGCGCTCGTTGAGCTCCTGTTGGCGCGTGACGAGGCTCTCCCCCCTCGTCCGCTCCTCGGCGCGCGCCTCGGTGGCGGCCGTGAGCATTCTGTCGGCCGCCTTGGCTGCCGCCTTGGCCTGGCTCAGCCGGCGCTCGGCCGCGGCGAGCTCGCCGGGCGGGCCGAGCGCGGGCAGCTTCGTCACCCCGACAAGGCAGACCGGGCACGGCTGCCCGACGGCGAGGTGCTGGGCGAGATTGGCGGCGCCGTGCTCGAGGCGCGCCGACTCGAGCCCCGCGGCAGCAAGGCGCTCGTCCTCCTCGGCAGCGGCCGCAGCCCGCTCGGCCCGGGTGTAGCTGTCCTCGGCCGACTGCAGCCGCCGGAGCGTCTCGACGATCTCGCCGGTGAGACGCTCCATCTCGTCGTGTGCGTGCCATACCGCTTGCAGCGGCGCGAGCTCGGGCAGCGTCGTCGCTGCCTGCGCGAGCTCGCGCCGGCGCGTCTCGGCGGTGGCGACCTCGGTGTCGGCGCGGGCGACGGCCTCCTCGAGCTCGCGCCGGTGCTGTGCGGCGGTGACGACCTCCGCCGGCACGGCGACGGCGACGAGCGCCGTCACGAACGCCTCGGCACGCGCTGCCGCGTCGAGCTCGACGGCCGCGTCGCGGGCCAGCTGCTCGATCGCCGGCTCGGCGTCACGCAGCTGCTCGCCGAGCAAGGAGAGCTCGCCGACGCGCCGCTCGGCCGCCGCCAGCGCCTCGGGCGTCGCCCCGCCGAGGGTGTCGAGGCGCTCGGACTTGAATTCCACCGTCTTCCTGCACGCCTCGGCCAATGAACGGGCGCGCCCTCCCATCCGGGAGTAGACGTCGATGTCCAACAGGCGCGCCAGCAGCTCCTGGCGGTCTGCCGGCTTGTCGTGCAGGAACTTGGCGAACTCGCCCTGGGGCAGCACGACGCAGCGCGTGAATTGCTCGAAGCTCAGCCCGAGCAACGCCTCGACCGCCGCGCTGAGCTGGTCGGCGTTGCCGGCGAGTGTCTCGAGAGGGTCGCCCTCGGCCGAGCCGGCCTCGTGGCGCTCGAGCCGCGCCTCGCGCGTCGTCGCGCCGGCGCCGCGGGGCTGGCGGCGGACGACACGCGTCGCGTGGTAGCGCTCGCCGCCGACGTCGAAGACGAGGGAGACCTTGGCCTCCGAGGCACCGACGGTGATCGCCGGCGCGACGAGCCGTCGATCCTCGTAGCGCGGCACGCAGCCGTAGAGGGCGAAGCAGATCGCGTCGATGACGCTCGACTTCCCGGACCCGGTCGGACCGACGAGGGCAAAGAAGTCGACGTCCTCGAAGTCGACCTCGACGCGGTCGCGAAAGGCCGTGAAACCCTCGGCGACGAGGCGCACAGGGCGCACGGGCTCAGCCCTGCGCGCCGGCGCCGCCGGCGAGCGCGCTCGTCTCCTCGTCGAGCAGTCGGTCGAAGAGCGCCTCGACGCGCTCGTCGGCGACGCCCTGCTCGGCGAGGTAGTCGGCGAACAGCTCGTGCGGCGAGCGGACGCCCGGGCGGCGCGACGGGCGCTCGCCGGCGGTCGACGCCCCCGAGTCGATGTAGACGTCGACGGCGTTGGCGAACAGGTCGCGCACGTCCTCTGCCAGCCCCGCCCGAACCGGCTCGCGCACGTAGATGCGCAACCGGTCGTCGCCCGTCGTGCCCGCCATCGCCCGCAGCTCGGCCAGCGTGCCGTGGATCGAGCGCAGCCGCCAGGGCGAGCTGAGCCGCACCTGCTGCGGCGCGGAGGCCGGGCGCCCCGGGCGGGCCTCGACGACGAGCACATGCTTGGAGTCGCCCTCCTCGCCGAAGTCGACCTGGATCGGCGATCCCGAGTACCACACCGGGCAGCGGCCGGGGAGCTGCTGGGTGAGGTGGAGGTGGCCGAGGGCGACGTAGTGCGCGGTGGCGGGGAACACGGTCGGCTCGACGTAGTAGTCCTCGATCGTCTGCGCGTCGCGCTCCCCGCCGCCGAGCCGCCCGCCGCGCACCATCAGGTGCGCCACGACGAGGTTGACCGCGTCCTCGGTGAAGTCGGCCGTGAGCCACTCGACCAGCCGGCGGACGCGGTCGGCGTAGAGGGCGGCGTAGTCCGAGCCATCACCGGCGAGCAGCTCGAGCGAGCGCACGATGCCGCGCTCGAGAGCAGAACGGCAGCATGGCGACGCGCACCGGCTCGCCGCCACAGTCGAGCTGCACCACCCCGCCCTGTTCCGGGCGCGCCGGCCGGCCGAGGAGGGTGATCCCTGCAGCCGCGGCGAGCGGGCGGAAGGCCTCGAAGGCGAGCGCGTTGTCGTGGTTGCCGGCGACGACGAGCACCTCGGCGCCACCGGCGCGCAGCTCGAGCAGCGTCTTCCACGCCAGCGCCTGCGCCTCGGGTGAGGGAATCGCCGTCTCGTACACGTCGCCGGCGACGAGCACGAGGTCGACCTCGGCGGAGCGGGCGATGGCGGCGATCTCGGCGCACACCGCCGCCTGTTCCTCGAGGCGGCTCTGCCCGCGCAAGGCCTTCCCGAGATGCCAGTCCGAGGTGTGCAGGAAGCGCATCGAGCGCCTACAGCCCGGCGAAGGGGTCGTCGCCGCCCGCGGCGGCGTCGCCGGCCGGAACCGGGCGCGCCGGTTCGGCCTCGGATGGCCTCGTTGCCCAGGCGGGGAAGGGGAACTCGACCACGAGCGGCACCGGGAGCTCGGGCTGGGAGACGAACATCGTGCCCGGCTTGGCGATCGTCGCCCGCACGCGATGACCGGCGGGCAGGAAGCCGTACTCGGGGCGGGCCGCCTCGGCCGGGTCGAGCCGGCCGGCGACGCGGATCGAGGAGTTGCCGATCACCCGCCGCTCCACCTCACTGGCGGTCTGCTGGCAGCCGACGAGGATCACCCCGAGCGAGCGGCCGCGCTCGGCGACGTCGAGCAGGATCTCCTTGATCGGCGAGCTGCCCTCGCGCGGGGCGTACTTGTTCAGCTCGTCGAGGACGAGGAACAAGAGCGGCCTCGGCGAGCCGGCCTGCTCCTTGGCCTCGAACTCGCGCCGGATCGTCACCCCGACGACGAAGCGCTTGGCGCGGTCGTTCAGGTTGTGCAGGTCGACGACGGTCACCTGCGCGCCGGCGGTGGAGATGGCGTGGTTGGCGCGGCAACGGCACGTCGGCACGCACCAGCCCTCCGAGGGCGCGCGACCGAGCCGTAGAGGCGGCGGACGAAGGCGCTGACGGTGCCCGTGCCGATCGCCGGTCCGGCCCAGGCCGGCCGCGTGCTCTGTCCATCACCCGGTCGGCGACGAGCTCGACGAGCTCGCCGTAGGTCGTCAGCACCTCGCCGTCGATCGCCCAGGCGCCGTCGTCGCCGACGGGCTTGCCGTCGCGCTTGAGCACCGAGGTGACGTTGTGGATGACGAGGGTGTACTGGTTCCGGTCGTCCTCGGCGTCGGCGAAGGCAAATGGCAGGAGCTCCTGCTCGCAGAACTCGGCCAGGGTCCAGTAGTAGGCGTCGACGCCGAAGGCGCGGGTCGCCACGTCGGGCCCGGCGTTCCGGTCGGCACGGCGCGGCGGGGCGAAGAAGGCCACCGAGTCGAATGGTGCGGCGGGAAGACCGAGCAGGCGGTAGCGCTCGCGGTCCTCCTCCGCCAGCTCGTTGTTCGCCCGGTCGAGGAAGAGCAGATCCTCCCCTTTCACGTTGAAGACGAGGGCCTTGGTGTTGAGCGCCTCGGCGCCGAGCACGCGCGAGCCGAACAGGCTGTGGAGCAGGAACATGGCGTAGGTCGTCTTCGTCGCCACCCCGGAGATGCCCGAGATGTTGACGTGCGCGCCACGGGTCCCGTCGAGGAACTCGAGGTTGGCGTAGAGCGGCTCGCCGTCCCGGCCGAGCCCGATCGGCAGCTTGGCGCGCATCTGGTCGAAGTACAGGGCGTGCTCGCGTTCGCGACCCTCGGCCCTGGAGACCATCGACCCCGGGGCGGGGCGGGACGTAGATCTCCGGCTCGACTCGAGTGGTCGTCACCTCGGCGACCTCGACGTCCTTGGCGGGCAGCACGCCGTCGTTGATGAGGAAGACGTCGGAGTCGAAACGTGCGCCCTCCTGGCGGGCGCGCAACCCGGTCACGACACCGGAGAGGCGGATGACCTGCCCGTCGGGCAGCTCGCGATGGGTGATCACGACGTCGTCGAGCTGCAGCCAGCGCCCGTCCTCGAGACCGACGGAGAACTGCAGCGGCGTGGCGTCCTCGGTGCCGAGGACCCGCCCGATCCCTGCCGTCGCCGGCTGCCCGTGCTCCACCCGCCGCTCCTTCGCCCACCCGGTGCCGGTTCCTCACCGGCGCGGTCAAGCTACTCGACGGGTGTCTCGGCGCCCCGGTCCTCGGGACTCCCGGCGGCGGCGAGAACCGCTCGGCCGAAAGCGTCAGCCGCCAACCTACGTGGAACTGGCCTCGAAGTCTGGCCGGACCCCCAGCTACCCGGCGACGGTTCCCTTGGGATCGAGCAGTGACCTCAAGAGATCTTCCACGTTGTCGAGATTCGCTTCGAGGCCATCGGTCTTGGTCCAGTGGTCACGGCCGGCCTTGTCGCGGAATGCCATCTTCCAGGTCAGCTTGGTCACTCCGTCTGTCTCGTGCAGATCGAGGGACTCGACGGCCTCGGCATCCGGCCACCCGTCGAACAGCCACGTCTGGACGGTCCGGGTCGGCGGCTCGACTTCCAGGTAGGTTCCACGGAACGAGCACTCGGTTCCGTTGTCGGTCACGAAGACGAAGTGGTAGTTCCCTCCGACCCGCAGGTCGATCGAGCACACCGTCACCTTCTCCCCAAATGGAGCGACGTGTTTGCGGACATGCTCCGGCTTCGTCCACACGTCGAAGACGAGCTCGATCGGAGCGTCGAACTCACGGGTGACGACGATCTCGAGATCGTTCGGGAATTCGACGACTGCCGAGCCATGCCGACTAGGTGTCACGCCGCTCTCCTTCTTGCTGCAGCTCGTCGAGGTAGTCATCCAGCCGATCCAGCCGGTCGTTCACCGCCTGCTCGTACTTCGCCAACCACTCGTGAAGCGGTCGGAGCTGCGCAGGTTCCAGGCGGTACAGCCGGCGACGCCCCTCCGCCCGGCACGTGACGAGTCCCACCTCGCTGAGCACCCGCAGGTGCTTCGAAACCTGAGGCTGGGACATCGAGAGGTCGTTCACGATCGTGCCGACCGCCTTCTCGCCCGGGATCAGCGCGTCCAGGACTTCGCGACGGTGCGCCTCGGCAACTGCGTTGAAGACATCCGACGTCGTGGAGGAGCGGGCCACCCACCAACCATATTCCCTTATCGACATGTGTCAAGCCTGTCGGGAAGACAGAAGCGCATGCAAGGATCGAACGATGCCGACCGACGAGCAGCTGCGGTGCTTTGTCGAGAACGGTTGGGTCGTTCTGCCGAACGCCGTGCCGCCCGAGGTCCTCGACGCGGTCGACGACGAGGTCGATCGCCTTGTCGAGGAGTCACCTCCGGCGCGGAGCCACGTCGGCCATCACTTCTACTGGCAGACGTCAGCGGCGTCCCCGGCACTCTTCGAGCCCCTCGGTGGTCCGGAAGGACTCGTCGCCCTCGCCCGCGCGCTCGTCGGTGACAGGGGCGTCGAGGTCGCGTTCGATCAAGCCCAGGTCGCGCTCAACATCCCGCCTTACCGGCATCGGCCCGGGCGGCCGCATCTCGACGGCTACGCGTCGGGACAGGCGGTACCCGGCAGCTTCACGCTTCTCGCCGGATTGATGCTCACCGACCAGACGAAGGACAACAGCGGCAACCTGTGGGTCTGGCCCGGAACCCATCTCACCGACGCGGCGTTCTTCGCAGCGAACGGCGCCGGTGCGTTCGCCGCAGCCGGCGGCTACCCCGACATCGAGCTGCCCGAGCCGACCCAGGTTCATGGTCGACGAGGCGACGTGCTGCTCGCTCACTACCTGCTCGGTCACAACATCGGCAGCAATTACCAGATCGACCGCACCCGCCGGATGATCTACTGGCGCCTGCGGGTTCGCGGGCATACTGACAGGTGGGCGGCCTGCCTGACTGACCCGTGGCTCGATTACGAACGGCTTCGGCACGTCGTGCCAGAGCGCGAGCGCGACTCGTGTCGCCACCACAAGGACGGGTGAACGGGCAGAGTCGAACGAGTTGCGGATGTCTGCTCCTTCGCCGACGCGATGCCGAGTCAGCTGGCCGCTCCTCCAGCCGCATCCGGCGGTCGCACCACCGTCCGTCACGTGCCTGCAGGCGCCCGTACCAGGGGTTATCCATGCTGGCGCGCGTGGTAGCGTCGACCCGACCCGGCCGAGTCGAGGGGTGACGATGCGAGAGCACGAGACCGCTGAGACGGCGCACGCCGGGAAGCAGCCCGGCCAGGTCGCACGCGGGCCTCGCGGCAATCGTCCGCCGGCGTCCTCTCCTCTGCGAGGCTCGGAGGCCTTCGTCGCCGGGTTGCAGCGTACGGCTGGCAACGGCGCCGTCGTCCAGCTCCTCGGCCCGAGACGACCGGCCACTTCCCGCGACCGTTCCGGTCGCACCGTCGGACCCGGCGCTGTGCCCCGCCCCGCTTCCGGCGAGGGCCGCCCGGTCCTGAGCCTGCAGCGCAAGATCGGCTTCGAGCTCGAGACCGGCATCCCGCTCGGCTGGGAGAACGACCCTCCAGACGGAAACTATTGGGACATCGACGTCGACGAGATCAAGGGCGCCAAGGGGCCGGGCGGCCAAGGTCGCGTCGACGTCGATCACACGGAGACGAAGGGCAACGGAGTCGAGGAGAAATTCGGGCACCTGCCGATCATCGAGCTCGTCACGGCACCTCTCGACGAGCGGCTGAGCTCGAAGGAGGTGAAGGCGGAAGCCAAGACCTGGGTGAAGTTCCTACAGGACCTGCGCACCGAGGCAAAGACCAACCCGGCGCAGCCGCTGAAAGACCAGGTGCCGACCACCCCGCACAAGCAGATCGTCCTCGGCCTGCCGAATCGGAAAGACGACGCGATGGAGCGCATCGCCCCGCAGGCGACCGTGGGGGTCAAGCTTTCCAAGGTGAAGACGATGATGTCCGCTACGGACAAGGAAAGGCCCAAGCTGCTCCAGCAGGGTCTCAAGGGAGCGGACACTCGCAAGCTCGACGCCAACACCCAGGCCCTCGCATCCGTGCAACTGATTCTCCAGCACCTGAAGCAGGCCGACAAGCAGGACCGCCTCCATTACAAGCAAGCGCACGACCTTCCCGGCGCTCCGGTGGACTACGACGTGAAGGAGCTCGAGGGGTTCCTGCTCATGGTCTCGACCTACCTTCGCGCCTCGGCGCTCGGTAGGGGCAAGGGCGGCTACCTGAAAAACCTCGCACTCGTCTTCTTCAAGTCCAAGCTCTCCTCCGTGCGCACGACAATGGCCGGCCGCAGCGCCTACGCGGCGAAGCTCGTCGACTCGCCGACATCGGGTGCCTACAGCGTGCTCGCCGGAGGCCGCGACTGGCTCAAGGGCGAGCTGCTCGCCGAGAACCACGTCAACGACACCGACGAGCTGCTCGAGGACGACGGCACAGACCCCGCGGTGAGTGTCGGCGAGTGGCTCGACGAGGTTCTGGGCGGCGTCGACGACAAGTTGCTCATGCGGGCCAAGAACCCTTGGTCGGACCCGATCGATCCGGAGGTCTCGGCCAAGGGGAACACTCGGGCCATCATGGAACTGCGCCACCTCAACCTCACCAACCGGGCCGAGACGAGCAAGGCTCCGAGCGGCGGGTTCAAGCTGAGCGACACCGATGCCCTCGTCAGCTACCTCGCGAGCCTGCACGAGAGCAACAAGTCGCTCAACAAGTGAGCTCGCGCACGTCCTCACGGTCCGAGCGGGCTCACCCCGATCAGGCAGGGCGTCGCGACCGCTATCCAAGTATCTTCGGCTGGTCCACTTTCAGGAGAAACAGCCACGCATTGACGGTTCCGCCCAGCAAGCTCAATGCGGTGGCCGGCAGGAGCCAGTAGAGGCCTCCTCCCGCTTCGGCGAGGAGGGTCGCTCCTGCGACAGCGACGCACACGGTAGTGAGGAAGTTCGGGGAGTTGCGCCCGACGACTCGAGCGACTTCATTCGTCTCGTCGTGACCGGCCCGACGGTCGAGGGCCGCCATCGCCGCGGCAACGAGGACCGCCGTTCCGATCAGCTCGGACCCCAGCGCCACGCGGGGCTGCGGAGCGAGCACTTCGAGCGCGACGATCACGGAGACGAGGAACAGCAGCAGGGTCTGCATGGCGCGTGAGCCGAGGCTCCGAGACGCGGCAAGCATGCCGGCTCTCAGCGACACCGCGAACAAAGAGAAGTCCCGTCAACGCGCCGGCGACGTCGGCGAGCGCGGTGGCGAAGCCGCGCCAGCTCGAAACCGTGTATCCCACTCACCACCTCCAGCATCGCTTTCGAGCTCATCTCGCTGACGGTCGTCGGGATGGCGCAGAACGCGTGTCGCCCCCTGGGCACGCTATCGAGGCAGCGACGCGGTACTAGCGCCGAGCGACGTGGATGGGCGGCTTCGTCGGCGCGACCCCGGCCACACGGAGTCGCCCGGTCGAGCCGAGCGCGTCGGCTACGAGGCGATGGTGCGAGGCTGCGGTGCGCACATCCTCACCCAGGTGGGGTGATGGCGCCGGTCAGCGGCACATCTAGGGTCGACGTAGCGGCCCACCGCTCCGAGGTTGCCCATGGCCGAACGTGCTCGTCTCGGACGACGGTCACCAGCTTCTGTGCCTGCGGCCCGACGCGAGCGGGATGAAGCAACGGGATGACCGAAACAGATCCCCGGACCTCGGTGACGTCGCCTCACGGGGACCCAGGGCGCAGAGCGACGTTCGAGGCTCGGGCGCGACGTGGGGCGCATTCGATCCGGGCGTGGCTCGGCTACGTATGGTTCATGACGTTCGGCACGTTCTTGCCGCTGCCCATCTTCCTGCTCGGCTACGCCATCAACGTCACGATCGTCGGTGCACCGGCTGCTCGGCAGGCATACCGGCTTGCCATCTTCACCTGCACTCTCGGGCAGGATCCTCCCGGCAAAGAGAAGCTGGCCAAAAACAAACAGAAGAAGCCCCTCGCAGAGCGGGTTCGTCCCTACTCACCTCCGGGCATCCTCGAGAAGCGGGGTCGGCCCGTGTCGACGTGGTTGCGCGCGATCTGGTTCGTCTTCGTCGGTTGGTGGCTGGGTGCTCTCTGGGTGGTCCTCAGCTGGATGATTCTCCTGGCCCCGTATCCGTTCGTCGACATGATCAAGGAGCTGCTCTCCGAGCTGCCGAGCGTGATGACCCTCGCCACGACGGCGTCGAGACCCGAGGTGGCCTGAGCCGTATCAACCGACGTTCGCCTGCTCGGCGACGCGCGCTCGGCAGACGAGGGTCCACTGCCGAACGCGGGCGCACCACTAGCGCGACGCCCGACCGGCGCCGGCCCGGTCGACATGGCGCACCGGCCGGGCACGCAGCACGACCTCGCTGGCGGCGACCTCGCCCACGGTCCCGGCGGTGTCGAGCACCGGGACCACTGGCGCCGGCCAGCCGCGCAGGCGCTCGGCGAAGGGCAGGTGACCTTCGGCGGCCATCGCCGCGACGACGACACGTGGCAGGTCCGTGAAGCGGTCGAGCACGAGATAGCGGGGGTGGAAGTCCGGGCCGAACTGCCGGTTGAAGCGCTGCAGGTTGTCGAGCTGCAGCCCGAGCGCCGACTGCACCGCGCGGGCCACCCGGCGCTGGAAGCGCAGCGACGGCGATGCCGGCGCCTGCGGGTCGAACAGGCCGGCGAGCGGCGAGAAGTTGAGCGACACGGTGTCGTAGCCGTATAGGGCGCACCACTCCACGGCGCGCACGATCAGCCACGAGGAGAACCCGTTCGGCGTGCCGTGCAGGCGCGGCATGGAGGAGAGCGACATCGTCGACGCCGCCGGGCAGGCGGCGAGGTGCAGGAAGCCGGCGAGGGTACCCCAGGCGTCCCAACCGAGGACGAACAGCGCGTCGTCCTCGCCGAGGCGGAACAGGTCGTCGAGCTCCATCGCGAACCCCTTGCGGGGTTGCCCGCCGAGCCAGGCCGCCTCCACTCCGGCCATCTCGCGCCGCAGCTGCGGGGTCACGTCGCCGGCGAAGACGACCGAGGACTGGTAGCCGTAACGCTCGACCCGGTTGGCCGCCTGGCGCACCGACTTCATCGCGCCGCCGTGCAGGCTGAAACGGGTGACGTCGATGAAGGCCTCGTCCCCGTGGTAGACGCCGACGAGCCCGAGCGACTCGTAGGCGGCGAGATCCTCGGCCGATACCCCGAGCACGGCGACCCGCCAGCCTCGATTGTGCGCGAAGGAGCAGAACTCCGCCATCGCCGCCCGGCGCGCCGGCGGGAGGCCGATCGGCGCGCCGGTGGCGAGGGCGACCCCGCGCACCACGCGGTAGGCGATCACGGCGTGCGCCACGGGCCGCCCGGCGTCGGGTGCGAAGAACAGCGACTTGTCGGCGCGCAGCGCGAAGGGGGCGAGCGAGTCCTGGCCGTAGCGGCGCAACAGCGCCAGCGCGGCCTCAGCCTCGGCGCCGCTCTGGCGGAAGCGTCCGCGCCACGAGGCGAGGAGCGGGGCGAACGCCCACAGCCCGGCGAGCGCGACGGCGGCGCTCACCGTCCACGGGAACCAGGCGAAGAAGCTGGCCTCGCCCGGCGTGACCAGTGCGGGCGGCTGCCCGCCAAGGGCCCGTATCGCCTCGGCCAGCCAGCTGCTGTACCCGAGCGAGTCGCCGGCGGGAAGGGCACGGTCGGCAGCGACCTCGTGCAGCGCCACGGCGACGCCGCCCACCAGGGCACAGAGCGGCACCCCGATGGCGAGGCGTCGGAGCGTCCGGGCCAGCGCCGCGGGGTCGGGGCGGGCGCCGTAGTCGGCGCGGCGTGCGACGAGCAGGGCCAGGAGCGCGACCGTCAGCACCGCCGGGAGCGAGCCCCCGGGAACGGCAGCCAGGCGGTCGAAGGCCGACAGGCCGAGCGCGACCACGACGATGCTCCACGCCGCGTGGCTGCGCCGCGCCAGGCCGCGCGAGCAGGCCAGCAGCGCCACACCGGCCGGGAGGTCGACGGCTTGCGCCAGATGGAGCACGGCCCCCGGTGCGACCCCGCCGAGCGAGCTCGCCCCGGGGAGCAGGCCGGCGAGCACGTCGAAGCCGCCGGCCAGCGCCACGCCGGCCGCGGCGAGCGCCGTCGAAGCCGACCCGGTGCGCCGTTCACGCCCGAGGACGGCGCCGGCGAGGGCCAGGACCGCCGCCGAGAGGTAGACGACGGGGGCGCTCGACGCCTGGACGAGGACCTCGCGCAGCGGCAGCTGGCGCACCACGTAGTAACTGGCAGCGACTTGCAGGTAGCCCCAGACCCCGGACGCCACGCCGAGCACGGCGGCGGCGGTGAGGCGCTCGAGCCCGGCGGCACGCGCCGCCAGGCCGGCCGGGAGCGACGCGACGGCGAGCGCCACGAGCACGACGACGAGCGGCAGCCGGTCGTGCAACGCCAGCTCGTCGAGGGGAAGAGCGGCCACGGCGGGACCCGGCCAGGTTGCGACGAAGGGGCGGATCCAGTACATCCAGCCCGTCGCCGCGGCGAGCAGCAACGCCGAGGCGATCGCCGCCATCGTGGCGCTCGAGGTGCCGTGCAGGCCGCGCCTCACGCGTGCGCGCCACGAGACCGGCTGGGCACACGGGCGCCGCCGCCAAGCGAGCGCGCCGCGCTCGGCCGCCGCCAGCGCGAGGGCGCGGGCGTCGAGGGGGAGGTCGCTCACGATCCGGCGGCGGCGAGGTGGCTCGCCGCCGCCTCGAGGGCGGCGGGGACGAACTCGCGCCAGACCCCCCAGTTGTGATCGCCGGGCGGCGCGAAGAAGTGGTGCGGCAAGCCGAGGGAGGTGAGCTCGGCGGCGAATTGCCTGTTGTCGACGTAATCGCCGTCGTTGCGCCCGCAGTAGAACCAGAAGTACATACCGTCGTGCAACAGCACCGAGCGCTCGCGCCGCACCTCGACCGAGGGCGAGTTCGCCGCGACGAGCGCGGCGCTCGTGCCGAAGTAGCGCGGATCGCTGTCCGCCTCGGCGTAGCCCGACCAGCTCTCGACCAAGCCGAATTCACCCGGGAAGTGGAGCGCGATGTTCATCGCGCCGTACCCACCCTCGGAGTTTCCGCCGATCGCCCGCCCGTCGCCGCTGTCGATCAGCCGGAAGCGCTGCTGCACGGCGTCCACGACGTTCAGCGCGACGTAGGTCATCCACGCGTCGTTCGGCTGCACCCCGTTCACCCACTCGGTGTCGTCGAGAAAGCTCGTCCCCCCTTCGGGTATGACGATCACCATCGGCGCCATCTGGTGTCTGGCAACGAGGAGCGCCTCGGCGACTTGCACGTCGGCGACGTCGATGAACTGTTGCGGGCGGCCGGGCGAGCCGTGCAGCAGGTACAGCGCCGGGAAACGCTCGTCGGGGTGGTCGAAGTAGCCGGGCGGCAGGTAGACGATCGCCGGCAGGCGGACGCCGGGTAGGGGGCTTTGCACCTCGATCGTCTCGAGCGTGCCCGGGAGGACCGGGACGAGGTGCTCGGCCGGCGCTGGCGCCTCTGCGGGCGTGAGCGCCATGGGGGCGACGAGGCGGGCAGCTGCTGCCAGCGCTGCGGCGTGGCGCGCCGCCGGGGTCGCAGGCACGACGCGAAGCGCCCGGCCGGCGACCGGGTGCGGCGAGGCGGACGGCCGTTGCGCCGCGGGTGGCTCCGGCGTGGCGAGGGCGACGGGCAGCTCACGCGGCAGGCGGGGAGGCGGGAAGCCGCGATAGAGCCAGAACCCCCACAAGTACTGGTAGGCGCCGAACAGCCCGAGCACCGCGGCGAGGAGCACGAGCACGAGCGCTGGGCGGCGGACCGGCGAGAAGGCCTTGCGCCGGACGAGGAGGTCGGTGCCGGTGACCGGACCGATCCACTCCTTCGCACCCAGGTCGCTCGTCGTTGTGCCCACTCCGCCGATCCCCAGCCCCTGCCGGCGCCTGGATGCGCCAGTTGCAACTAGAGAACGTCACAACCGGGCACGTGCGCAAGCGACGGCGCGGCCCTCCTCGCAACTTCGGTGCACCTTGTTGACCGGCACATCTGTGCGTGCTGCGTGGGTCGCGGCTCACCGGTGGCACCGTGCACCGAAGCGGTCGGGCGGCGGCGAGCAGCGGTTTCGCCGCGGCCGAGCGGACTTCGCCTGGCCGGGGCGCTCTCTCGGCCGCGTTGCAGACGCGGGCGCGCCGCACGGGCGAGGCAGCCCGCTCGCAACGACACGCAGGAAACGCCCCGTCCGTGCCGGAGCCGCGCCTGACACCGACGGGGGTGCCCGGTTCGGACGTGGGAGCCGACCCCACCCGCCGGACGCGTCATCGGGGCGCGCGGACGACCCCGACCGACGAGAGGACGACCCGGGCCGTCCGAGGGGTCAGGCGGGGACCCAGGCGCGCCGGGGTGGCACCGCTCGCGTCAGGCCCGGAACCGCTCGGGCGGTTCGCCGGGCGGGACGTGCCGCGCAAGCAGCGCGGCCACGGTGGGCCAGTCGGCGGCGCGGGGGTCGATCACCGAGAAGTGGTCTGCGCCGGGCAGCTCACAGACCTCGAGCTCTTGGCCCGCGGCGACGGCACGGGCACAGAACAGCCGGTTCTCCTCGACGATGTCCGGCGAGTCGCCGTCACCGACGACGACGACGCAGGGGCACTCGAGCGGCAGCCGCTCTGCGGGCGATGCGAGCGGGTACGCCTCGGGAAGCTCCGTCGGCGTGCCGCCCATCATCGAATCGACGGCGCGCAGGTCGATGCCCAGTCGAGACGAGTGCACGAGGTCGGGCACGCCGGCGAGCGAGAGGACCAGCCCGAGGCCGATCCCGGCGCCGGACGCCCCCGGCGCACCGGGCGGGAGACGGCGACGCGTCGCCGCCCACATGCCGAGCTGCGCGCCGGCGGAGTGCCCGACGACGGCGACGCGTGCCGGGTCCAGCGGGTAACGCTGCGCGAGCACCGCCAGGTGGTCGATCCCGATGGCGACGTCGGCGAAGGTCACCGGCCAGCCCCCACCAGAGGGGCCGACGCGGCGGTACTCGAGGTTCCAGGTGGCGTACCCGCGGCGCGCCAGGTCGACAGCGAGGTCGTCCATCAAGTCGCGCTCCCACTGCTCGCGCCAGTGCCCGCCGTGCAGCAGCACGCAGACGGGCGATCTCGCTGCGCCGCCGGAGGCGGACCCGCCGCCAGCGGGCAGCCGCAGGTCGCCGATCTGTTCGGCGTCGCTGCCGTAAGGCTCGGCGCGCGACGGGCCAGCTGGCCCGGGCGATGACGGACCGGATCGCCCAGGCAAGCCCGCCGAGCCCGCGGCCGCGCACGCTCGCCAGTCGAGCCGGCGACAGGTAGGGCGCCCGAGGCGCCAGGGCGGCAGCGAGGTCGAGCCAGACCACGGCCGCGCCGGGAGCGAGCGACGCCGCGTCGGCGGCGAGCTCGGCGTCACCGAGCGCGCCGGGGACCAGCACCACCGGGAACCCGCCCTCGCCCGCGGCGCGCAGGTCGCGCCGCATGCCCGGGCGGTCGGCGAAGGTGATGTCGACCGCCACGCCCGCAGCTCCCGCCGCCCGCGCCGCCACCTCGGCGAGGGTCGGCCGGTCGACGGGCAGGTCGGCGCCGGCGATCACCCGCACCTCGGCCGGCGCCGTCGCGTCGCTCACGTCGCCGACCCTGCCACGACGCGGGCATCCTGGACCACGGTGCGCGGCCCCTGCAAGGCCCGCAGGTCCGCGAGCGGGTCGGTGTCGAGCACGAGCAGGTCGGCTCGGGCGCCGGGCCGCAGCGTCCCGAGCTCACCGGCGGCACCGAGCAGCCGCGCGGGGGTGCTCGTCGCCGAGCGCAGCGCCTCGAGCCGGCTCAGCCCGGCGCGCTCGAGCAGGGTGAGCTCGTAGACCGTCGCCGTCAGCCCGCCGACGTCGTCGGCCGGCGGGAGGTCGGTACCGGCGAGCAAGGGGATGCCGGCGGCGACGGCGCGCTCGATGCTTCTTCGATGGCCTTCGGCGGTGCGGGCCGCGTTGGCGATCGTCGCCTCGGCGAAGCGGTTCGCCCGCATCCACGGCTCGCAGTGGGTGACGACGAGCGTCGGGGTGACGTAGGCGTCCTCGCGCGCGAGCAGCGCGGCGGTGTCGTCGTCGAGCTCGTAGGCGTGCTCGAAACAGCGCACGCCGCGTGCCAGGGCCTGGCGTATCGCTTGCGACGAGCCGGAGTGGGCGACGACGTAGCTCCCGTGCTCGGTCGCGGCGCGCACCGCACCGTCGAGCTCGTCGTCGGTCATCTCCCCCTTGCCGGGGTCCTCGCCCTCGCGGGCCAGCCCACCGGTGATGAAGATCTTGACATGGTCCGCCCCGGCGCGCAGCTCCTCGCACGCCGCCTGGTAGAAACCCTCGCCGCCGCTCGCCAGCGCGCAGGCACTCCCGGACCCGTGGCCGGTGGGGGTGCTCACGGCGCGGCCCGCGCCGAAGATGCGCGGCAGCTCGATCCAGCCGCGCCGCCGACCTTCGCGCAGCCACAGATCGACGCGGTGCTGCTCGTGCACGCAGCGCAGCGTGGTGATGCCCGACTCCAGCGCGGCGCGCGCCCGGGCCGTGGCGCGCACCGCGGTGAGCGCCGGGAATTCCCCGGGGTCGGTGTCCTGCATCGGGAAGACGATCGAGAGGTGGGTGTGGCAGGAGATCAGGCCCGGTACCACGTAGCCGCCCGCGGCGTCGAGCACGTTCGCGCCCGGCGGAGGCAGCACGGACGAGACCTCCTCGATCCTCCCCTCGCGGAGGTGCAACGTCCGGCCAGGGTGGAGCTCGCCGCTCTCCACCTCGACGACGGTGGCGTCGACGAGCCACTCGATCGCGGTCATGGCGCCTCCTTCACGACGGATGCGACGAGCTTGCCGACGGTTCGGCGCGTCGCGAGCCGCTCGAGGGCGTCCGGCACGTCCTCGAAGCCGACGACCTCGAGGCGCGGCGCGACCCGGCCGTCGTCGAGCATCGCCAGCAGCTGCTCGTACACCGCGGCGACCGCCTCGGACGCACGCCGCGGGTAGTGCTCGCCCCAGGACATGCCGGCCACGGACACGTTGCGGGCGTACAGCTCCGGCAGGTCTACCCAGGTCGGCTCGCCGGAGCTCACGCCGACGCTGACCACGCGCCCCTCGAACGCGGCGCAGGCGACGGCGTGCCCGAGGAGGCGCCCGCCGACCGAGTCGACGACGACGTCGGCGCCGGCGCCCTCCGTGGCGTCGAGCACACGCTCGACGAGCGCCCCGTCACCGGACGGGATCGCCAGCTCCGCTCCCTCTGCCACGCAGCGCGCCAGCTTCTCCTCGCTGCCGGCGAGCGCGATCACGCGCGCCCCGGCGGCCAGTGCGAGCTGGGTCGTCGCCGTGCCGACACCACCGGCAGCCGCCGTGACGAGGACGACCTCGCCGGCGCGCAGGCGTCCCAGCCGGTGCAAGGCGAAATGCGCGGTCTGGTAGTTGACCGGGAGGGCCGCCAGCTCGACGGCGCGGCGGGGCGTCGTGGTGCGCAGCGCGTGCAGGTACCACTCCGGCACGACCAGCTCCTCGGCGAGCGCGCCGAAGGGCAAGGGAGCGATGCCGAGCACCGTGCTGCCTGCTTGCAGGGTGCAGCCTTCGCCCGATGCGGCGACCTCGCCGCACAGCTCGACGCCGAGCGGCACGGGGAAGGGCGGCTGGCGCGGGTACTGGCCGCGGCAGGCCAGCACGTCGAGAAAGTTGAGCCCCGCGGCGAGCACCCGCACGCGCACCTCGCCGCGCGCCGGCTCGCCGGCCGGGCGTGATCGCAGCTCGAGCACCCGGGACGGCTCGCCCGCCCCCATCGCGCACCAGCAGGCGACGTGCCCGTTGCTCGCCCCTGCGCCGGCCACGGGCGTTCAGTGTAGGTGCGGCCGAGGCAGGCGCGCCCGATGAATGTTCACGGTACTGAACAGGCCTCCTCGGCTCTCCTCGGCGCACCCCTGGGCGAGCCACGGCGTGCCACCCTCTGTTTCCGGCACGTGACCTCTGTTTCCGGCACGTGAACAGTGTCCACCTCCTCCTCGTCGCCCACCCCGACACTTGCCGGCGCCGCGCCGGGCGACTACAACTTGTTCACGGTGAACGGGGCAGCCAGCGGTCGGCGAGCCGCCGGCCGGCGCGACGTGGCGCGCATCGGGGTGGACATCGCCGAGGTCGGCGCTGCGGTGCGCAGCGCGGCGCAGCGCCCTCGGCATGACGCTCCGTGTCCTTGCCGAGCGCAGCGGTCTCTCCTACGGCTACCTCTCCCAGGTCGAGCGCGGCATCTCCTCGGTCGGGCTGACCTCGCTTGCCTCGATCGCCCGTGCGCTCGGCATGGAGCTGAAGGAGCTGCTACCGAGCGCGGTCGACCCCGGGTCGCTCGACGGGCCCGAGGATTTCTGCTGGGTGCAGCGGGCCGGCGACCCCGCCCCGACGGTGCAGTCGGGGGACCGCTACTACCGGCTGCTCTCGAGCCATGCCAACGGGATCGTGCTCGAGCCGATGCTGGTGCGCATCCACCCCGGCGAGCACTGGGAGTCGCCGGTGACCCACGCGGGCGAGGAGTTCGCCTACGTGCTCGAGGGCGAGCTCGTCGTCACCGTCGGCCGAGCCCGCCACCACTTGCACGCTGGTGACAGCATCCACCTGCGCTCGGTGCAGCCGCACCACATCCACAACCCGGCCGACCGGGTCGTGACCGTCGTCTCGGTCGTGACCCCCCGGCTGTTCTGACGGCCGGCACGTCCGACGGCCGGCACGTTCGCAACCGACCAGCACCAGGCCCAATTCCACACACGGCGACCAAGGGGAGCACACCATGCACGACGACCAGATCACCAACGACACGGGCTGCGAGACGTCGGGGGACGCCGGCAGCCCGAGCGCGCACGGCTCGATGACGAGGCGGAACTTCCTCGGCCTCTCGCTCGGCGCGGGCACCGTGCTGTTCCTCGCCGGCGGAGCGGCCGAGGCCGGCGCGACGACCCGCGAGGTGCGGGCCAACGTGGCCGGGCGCGAGCGCTCGCAGGCCACCTCGAGCGGGACGCTGCGGCTCGCCGTGGCGTCGGACCCGGGGGGCTTCGACCAGGACTACCTGGCCTTCGACCTCGTCGGCCTGGCCCTCATGAAGAACTTCATGCCCTGGGGCATCGACTACCCTGTCGTCCCGCACGGGCTCTACGACTCGTACAACACGAGCCGGGTCGTCCCCATCGTGGGCGAGTCCTGGACCTCGGACCCGACGGGCAAGGTCTGGACGCTCAAGTTGAAGAAAGGCCTCACCTTCCCGAGCGGCAACCCGCTCACCGCCACCGACGTGAAGTGGTCCAAGGACCGCGCCTTTGCCGCCAAGGCCAACGTCGCCGGTGTCTACGTCGGGATCGGGCTCACCTCGCCGAGCCAGGTCGTCCAGGTCGACGACTACACCGTCGAGTTCCACCAGAGCTTCCCGAGCGCGCTCACCAACCCGACCCAGGTCATCGCGCTCTACATCTTCGACTCCAAGCTGATGCAGCAGCACGCCACCGCCGGCGACCCGTGGGCCAAGGCGTGGGCGTCGAAGAACCCCACCAACGGCGGCATCTACAACCTCACGAGCTACCAGCCGGGGGCGTCGATCACGATGGAGCTCAACCCCGGCTACCCGCTCGGCGCCTACGGCGCGCCGGCCAAGCCGTACAAGACGGTGCAGATCGAGATCATCCCCGACGACACGAGCCGGTTGCTGCAGCTGCAGCGCGGCGCCGTCGACGTCGCGTTCAGCCTCTCCCAGCAGGACATCGCCAAGCTGGAGGGCGACTCGAGCGTGCGCGTGCTCAACGTGCCGAGCGACCAGTACGTGAGCGTGCCGATGGACGTCACCAAGGCGCCGTTCGACAACCCGCTCGTGCGCCAGGCGATGGCCTGGGCCATGCCGTACGACGAGATCCTCACCGACGTCTACCGCGGCCAGGCACGCCGCTCGACGAGCGTCGTGCCCCTCGACATGCCCGGTCACCTCGCGACCGGCTACCCCTTCCACACCGACCTCGCCAAGGCGAAGAGCCTGCTCGCCAAGGCCGGGATGGCGAGCGGCTTCACCACCTCGGTGGCGATGGCGGCGGGCGACCAGACCCTCGAGGAGATCGCCGTGCTGATGAAGGCGAACCTCTCCCAGATCGGCGTCACCTTGAACATCGAGCAGCTCGACCCGGCGACGCTGTCGCAGGACCAGACGAACAAGTCCCTGCCGATGCAGATCACCGTCGGGCAGCTGTGGGTGAACGACGTGCAGTACCTGCTGGCGACCAGCCTGATCAAGGGCGCGTTCCTCAACTACTCCGGCTACGGCAACCCGGCGGTGCAGTCGATCTTCGAGAAGCTGACGGCGACGACGAGCCACGCGGCGCGCATGGCGCTCGCCGCACAGCTGCAGGCCATCCTCGCCAAGGACGTCCCCTGGCTGATGCTCGGCCAGCCCAACCTGCAGGTGCCGATGCGGGCGGACCTCGAGGGCTGGCTGGAAGGCCCGGACGAGCTGTTCCGCCTCGCCTTCTTCCGCACCGCCTGAGAGCGGTCGCTCAGGGACCCGCACACGGCGGAACGATGCATCTCGGGAGGTACGTCCTTCGCCGCGTCGCGCTGCTCGTGCCGGTGCTCATCGGGGTGAGCGCGCTGAGCTTCGTGCTCGTCCGCGTCCTCCCCGGTGACCCGGTGCGCAGCGTCCTCCCCCAGAGCGCCACTCCCGACGAGATCAAGGCGGCGATCGCCCGGTTCGGGCTGAACAAGTCCATCCCCGAGCAGTACTGGCTCTACCTCGGCCAGCTCGTGCACGGCCAGCTCGGCACGTCGTTCCAGACCGGCCAGGCGGTGTCGTCGGAGATCGGCGCCAGGCTTGGTGCGACGATGGAGCTGGTGCTCGCCGCGCTCGTGCTCGCTTTTGCATCGGCCGTGCTGCTCGGGATCCGCGGCACGCGCCATCCCGGCGGCCCGAGCGATCGGCTGGCGAGTCTGCTCGGCACGCTCGGCGCGGCGATGCCCGAGTTCGTGCTCGGCTTGGCGCTGCTGATCGTCTTCTACGGCAAGCTCGGCTGGGCACCGGCGCCGAACGGACGGGTAGCGGGAGTGACGCTGCGCTCGATCACCGGGTTCTCCGTCATCGACGCCATCATCACCGGTAATGGAGCCGCGCTGCTCTCGGCGCTCGGTCACCTCGTGCTGCCCGTGCTGACCCTTGCCCTCGTGTGCGTGGCGCCGCTCGTGCGCGCCGTGCGCCAGGCCGCCGGCAGCGTCGTCTCCGGAGACGCGTACGCGTGCGCGCTCGCCCATGGCCTTCCCGCGCGGCGGCTGGTGCGGTCCTACCTCACGAGGCCGGTGGTCGCCACCCTGCCGACGCTCACCGCGCTCGTCGCGGGCAACCTCATCGGCGGCGTCGTGATCGTCGAGACGATCTACGCCTGGGACGGCTTCGGCCAGTGGGGCACCCAGGGGCTCTTGACGCGCGACTACCCGGTGATCCAGGCCTTCGTGCTGATCACCGCGCTCGTCTACGTCACCGCCTTCCTGATCGCTGACATCGTGCACGCCCTGCTCGACCCGAGGGTGACGACATGAGCGCGGTCGCCCTGCCGGTGCTGCCCACGGCCCGGCGCCTGGCAGTACGGTTCGCGCGCAGCGGGCGCAAGGTTCGGCTCGGGTCGCTGCTCGTCGCCCTCGTCGTGGTGCCGGTGCTGCTCGCCCCCGTGCTGGCGAGCTGGGCGCCGGCGACGCCGGACCCGCTGCACACCTTCGCCGGCCTCGGCGGCGACGGTCACCTGCTCGGCACCGACCAATTCGGCTACGACGTGTGGTCACGCGTGCTCTACGGTGGCCGGCTGGACCTCGGGATCGGCGCCGCTCTCGGTGGCGATCAGCATCGTCGGGGGCGGGCTGATCGGGGTGATGCTCGGCTACGCCGGCGGCTGGGTCGACGAGCTCTCGATCCGCGTCGTCGACACCGTGCAGGCCTTCCCACCCTTCGTGCTCGCCCTGGCGATCGCCGTCGTGCTGCAGGGCAGCAACTGGCGATTCGTCGTCGTGCTGGCGGCGGTCTTCGCGCCGAGCTACGTCCGGCTCCTACGCAGCGAGGTCCGTTCCATCCGCTCGGCGACCTTCGTCGAGGCGGCGCGCTGCGTGGGCCTGCGCCGCCGCGAGGTGCTGCTGCGCCACGTCGTGCCGAATTGCCTCGGCCCGGTGGTGGCGATCGCGCCCCTCAACGTCGGTTGGGCGATCATCACCTTCGCCGGGCTCTCGTTCCTCGGCCTCGGGGTGAACGTGTCGACCGCCGAATGGGGCGCGATGATCCAGGGGAGCGCTTCCTACGCGCTGGACGGGAACTGGTGGCCGGTGCTGTTCCCCTCGCTCGCGCTCTTCCTCGTCGTGCTCGGCCTCAACCTGCTCGGTGACGGGCTCGGTGCGCAGCGCCGGGCCGGCGGCGCCTCCGGCCTGAGGTGAGCCTGCTCGAGATCGCCGGGCTCTCCGTCGCCCTGCCCGCGCCGTCGGGCAGGGTGCACGCGCTGAGCGACGTCAGCTTCTGGCTCGACGCGGGCAACGTCGTCGGCCTCGTGGGTGAGAGCGGCGGCGGCAAGACGATGCTCGCCCGAAGCATCGTCCGCCTCCTGCCTACGGGCGCGTCGGTGCGCGGCTCGCTCCTCTTCGACGGCGCCGACGTGCTGTCGATGGGCGACGAGGCGTTGCGCGAGCACCGCGGGCGAGGTGCGGCGATGTGCTTCCAACAGTCCTCCCAGGCGCTCAGCCCCTTCCGTCGCGTCGGGGCGCAGATCGCCGACCGGCTCTGCGCTCACCAGCAGCTCGATGCCAAGTCGGCGCGGCGCGCCGCGCCCGGCCTGCTCGAGCAGGTCGGCATCCGCGACCCGGCGGCGCGGGCGCGCGCCTACCCGCACGAGCTGTCCGGCGGGATGCGCCAGCGGGTGATGATCGCCCTCGCCCTGGCCTGCCGCACGAAGCTGCTCCTCGCCGACGAGCCGACGACCGGGCTCGACGCCACGCTCACCCGCGACATCCTCGAGCTGCTGCGCGCCGGCACGGCCGAGGGGATGGCCGTGCTGCTCATCTCGCACGACATCGCCTCGGTCGCCCAGGTCGCCGACCGGATCGCCGTGATGTACGCCGGCACGCTCGTCGAGCACGGGCCGACGGCCGAGGTGCTCGCCCGCCCGCGCCACCCCTATACCGCAGCGCTGCTCGACGCGGTGCCGGGCCTGTGGACCGGAACGGGCAGGGCGCTGCCGGGTCGCCAACCCTCCCTCGGCGCCGAGCCGACGTCGTGCCCGTTCGCCCCGCGTTGCGACCGCCGGGTCGAGCTGTGCGAGCGGCAACGGCCGCCGCTGCTCGGCCTCGGCGGCACGCACAGCGCGGCCTGCTTCGTCACCGCCGACGAGGTTGCCGCGCAGGCTGCCGCCGCCCAGCGTGAGGCCGTCGCTCGCGGGGCGGGTGGCGCGCTGCGCGAAGGGACGGCATGAACGTGGGGGACACGGGCGCCTCCGCGCCGCTGCTCGAGGTGCGCGACCTGCACGTCAGCTACCGCGCGGCGCGGCGGAGGCGGGTCGACGCCCTGCGTGGGGTGAGCGTGAGCGTGGCGGCCGGCGAGGCCGTCGGCGTGATCGGCGAGAGCGGGTCGGGCAAGAGCACGCTCGCACGAGCCGTGTTGCGCCTCGTCCGGCCGAGCGCCGGCTCGATCGTGCTCGCCGGCACGGACATCACCTCGATGTCCGAACGGCAGTTCCTGCCGTTGCGCTCGCGTGTGCAGATCGTCTGGCAGGAGCCCGTCTCCTCGCTCGATCCGCGCATGCGCCTCGGGCAGCAGCTCGCCGAGGCGTTGCACCACCGCCAGCTCGGCCGCGCCGAGCGGCGCGAGCAGGTGTCGGAGGCGCTCGTCAGGGTCGGCCTCGAACCGTCGCTCGCCGAGCGCCGGCCGGGCGAGCTCTCCGGCGGCCAGGCGCAGCGCGCCTGCATCGCCCGGGCCCTGCTCCCCGACCCGGACCTGCTCGTGCTCGACGAGCCCACGTCGGCCCTCGACGTCACGATCCAAGCGCAGGTGCTCGAGCTGATCGCCGGCCTGATGCACGAGCGCCGCCGCGGCTACCTGTACGTCTCCCACGACCTCTCCACCCTCTACGGGATCTGCCGCCGCGTCGTCGTGCTCTACCTCGGCCTCGTCGTCGAGCAGGGGCCGATCGAGCAGGTCTTCTCGCGCCCCGCCCACCCGTACACCCGCGCCCTGCTCTCCACCGTGCCGAGCCTCACCGACGTGGCGCTGCCCCCGCCGCTCCGCCTGGCGCGTCCGGTCGAGTCCGGGACGGTCCCCGCCGGCTGCCCGCTCGTCGACCGCTGCCCGTACGCGTCGGCGCCGTGCGCCGAGCCGCAGGCGCTCGTGCCGGTCGCCGGGCACGCGGATCAGCTGGTCGCCTGCTGGCGCGCCCCCGACCTGCCCCCGATGGAGCTGCCGCTGGCGCCGGCGAGAGGAGCACGACATGGCTGAGATGGCTGAGCAACCCGAACGCTCGTCGCGACCCCGGGGCGCTCGGCGCTTCCGCATCGCCGTCGACATCGGGGGCACGTTCGTCGACGCCGTCGAGTTCGACTCCTCGAGCGGCTCGGTGCGCGTCCACAAGAGCGCCACGACGCCGGCGGACCCTGCCCGCGGCGTGCTCGAGGCGCTCGATGCGCTCGGCACCGACCTGGCCGAGGCCGAGGTCGTCGTGCACGGGACCACGCTCGGGCTCAACGCCATCCTCGAGCGCCGCGGCGCGCGCGTCGGGATCCTCGCCACCGAGGGCTTTCGCGACCTGTTCCTGATCGGGCGCGGCAACGTGCCCGAGGCGCACATGTACGACTTCAGCTACCGCCGGCCGCCGGCGATCGTGCGCCGGCGCAACACCGCCGGGGTGCGCGAGCGCGTCGACGCCCGTGGCAACGTCGTCGAGCCGCTCGACGAGGCCTCGCTCGTCGCCGCGGCGCAACGCCTCGTCGACGAGCAGGGCGTCGAGTCGCTGGCCGTCTGCTTCTTGCACTCCTACCGCTCGCCCGGGCACGAGCGGCGCGCCGCCGAGGTCCTCCGGGAGCGCTTCCCGGGCGTCGCCGTGTCGGTGTCGAGCGAGATCGCCCGCGAGCACCGCGAGTACGAGCGAACGGCGACCACCGTGCTCGACGCCTACGTCAAGCCGATCTTCCGCCGCTACGTCGATCGCCTCGCCGGCTCGCTCGCCGAACGGCGCTTCGACGGTCAGTTCCTCGTGATGCGGTCCGGCGGCGGGGCGATGCTCGCCGGGGCGGCGCGCGACTCGCCGACGACGACGGTCCTCTCCGGCCCGGCCGGCGGCGTCATCGGCGCGAGCGTGGTCGCCGCGGCGATCGGGGCGGCGGAGCTGATGACCATCGACATCGGCGGGACGTCGCTCGACGCCGCCGTCATCGAGCAGGGGCGACCCGCCGTCGTGCACGAGACCAGGCTCGGCGAGCTGCCGCTGCTCACACCGGTGTTCGACATCCGCACGATGGGCGCCGGCGGCGGCTCGATCGCCCGTGTCGACGACGGGATCCTGCGCGTCGGCCCGCAGAGCGCCGGCGCCGACCCCGGACCGATCTGCTACGGCCGCGGCGGCGAGCTGCCGACGACCACGGACGCCGCGGCGGTGCTCGGCTACCTCGACCCGGCGACCTACCTGAGCGGTGCGATGCCCCTCGACGACGAAGCGGCACGAGCCGGCATCAAGGAGCGCATCGCCGGGCCGCTCGGAGTGGGGATCGAGCAGGCGGCGGCGGGCGTGCTCTCGGTCATGGCAGCCGGGACGACCGGGGCGCTGCGCCAGCTGGCCGTCGAGCGCGGCCGCGAGCTCGGCGAGTGCACCCTGCTCGCCTTCGGCGGCGGCGGCCCGCTGTTCGTCCCGCTGATCGCCCGCGAGGTCGGCGCCCGGCGGGTGGTCGTCCCGATCGCCCCCGCCGCCTTCTCCGCCTGGGGCATGCTCGGCATCGACGTCGTCGAGGAGATCGGGCGGACCGTCCTCGTGCCGCTCGAGCAGGCGTATGCCGGCACGATCGACGCCGTGCTGGCCGAGCTCACCCAGGCGGCCGCCACGCGGGTCATCGCGCAGTGCTCGGCGGGAGCCGAGCTCGTGTTCGAGCGCAGCCTCGAGCTGCGCTACAGCGGACAGGAGCACGCGCTGCAGGTGCCCCTCGCCGAGCCGGCGCCGCACGGCGCCGCCGCGCTCGACGCCAGGGCGCTCGCCGAGCGCTTCGGCGAGGCGCACGACGCCGCCTACGGCCACCGCCTGCCTGCCGCGGTGCAGGTGCTCGCCTGCCGCGTGCGCGTCAGCGCCCTGCTCGAGAAGCCGGCGATCGCCCGCCTCGAGCCGGGCGACGGCGATCCCGCGGCAGCGCTCGTCGGTCGTAGGCCGGCGTGGGACTTCGCAACGGGCACCGTCGTGCCCTTCGCCGTCTACGCCCGCGCCCGCCTGCGCGCCGGGGACCGGCTCGCAGGCCCGGCGATCGTGGACGAGGGCAGCACGGTCGCGGTGCTGCAATCCGACCAGCAGCTCGAGGTCGACGAGCTCGGGCACCTCGTGATCGGAGCGATCGATGCGTGAGGTCGACGGCGCGACGGTCGGCGTCGTGCACCGCTACCTGCTCGCCGCGGCCGAGGAGATGCGGACGACGCTCGTGCGCACCGCGTTCAATCCCGTGATCTACGAGGTGCTCGACTTCGGCATCTCGATCTACGACGAGCATCTCGACCTGCTCGCCGAGGCGCCGGGGATCACCTCGTTCCTCGGCGCCAACGACTACGCGATCAGAAAGGCGGTCGAGCATGTCGGCGTCGAGGCCCTCGAGCCCGGCGACGTCGTGCTGATGAACTATCCCTTCTGGAACTCGGCGCACGCCTACGACGCGACGCTGTTCGCCCCGGTGTTCTGCGGCGGCGAGCGGCCCTTCGCCTACCTCTGCATCCGCGCCCACTGGATGGACCTCGGCGCGAAGGACCCCGGCTACGTCCTCGACTCGACCGACGTGCACCAGGAGGGGATCCTGTTCCCCGGCACCAAGGTCTTCCGCCGCTACGAGGAGAGCCGGGAGATCCTCGACCTGCTGCGCTTCAACTCGCGCATGCCCGATCTGATCATGGGCGACCTGCACGCGGAGGTCTCGGCGATCCGGACCGGTGAGCGGCGCGTACGCGAGCTGGTCGAGCGCTTCGGCGCGGCGACCATCTCGGCTGTGGCGCAACGCCTCTACGACCACGGCGAGCAGCTGACGCGGGCGGTGCTGCGCGAGCTGCCGCAGGGAAGCTGGAGCGCCGAGGACTGGGCCGACGGGGACATGAACACCAAGACGCCGCTCAAGCTGCGCGTCACGGTGACCATCGCCGAGGGATCGATCACCTTCGACTTCGCCGGCTCGCACGGGACGGCAGTCGGGCCGGTCAACCTGCCCTTCGGCTCGACGCTGGCGATGTGCAAGGTCGCGCTGAAGGGCCTGACGACGCCGTTCGAGCCGGCCAACGCCGGCCACACCCGGCCGCTTCGCGTCCTGGCGGAGCCGGGCAGCCTCTTCCACGCCGTCTACCCGGCGCCGACCTTCACCCAGTGGACCCACATCGTCGCCTTCGAGCTGCTGCACAAGGCGCTCGCGCAGGCGATGCCCGAGCGTGTGCCGGCGTCCTCGGGCGGCGACATGCCGGGATTCATGATGGTGGGGACCCATCCCGAGACCGGGCAGCTCTTCGCCGTCTCCAACAACGAGGTCGTCGGTTGGGGCGCCACCCACGACCACGACGGCAACGACGCCACGATCCACCCGTCGGAGAGCATCATCCGCAACACGCCGGTCGAGGTGCTCGAGCAGAAGACGACGATGCTGGTGGAGCGGCTCGAGATGCGTTGCGACTCGGGAGGCGCAGGGCGCTTCCGGGGCGGGCTCGGCATCGACCGCACGATCCGCTTCCTCGGCGACGGCGAGTTCTTGAACGTCGTGCAGAAGACGATCTCCGCGCCGTGGGCGGTCGCCGGCGGCCGGGAGTCCGAGCCGACGCGCATCGTCGCCTACGCCGGCAGCGCGAACGAGCGCTCGATCAGCATCGAGCGCATCCCGGTGCGCGCCGGCGACCGGGTGGTGCTGCACACCGCCGGCGGGGCGGGTTTCGGGAACCCCGCTCGCGCGACCCCGAGCTCGTGCGCCGCGACGTCGAGGAGGGCTACGTGTCGCGCGAGCAGGCCCGGGAGGCGTACGGCCTGGACGGCTAGCGCGGCGCGGGCGCGTCCGCGCCCGGGCGCGAATGATTCGGGAGCCTAACCATCTCCCTAGAATGCGGGCGATGCGAGTCGAGCACGACACAGCGCCGGACGGCGCGCGCCCGGGATGGGTGCGGCGGCTGTTGGGCTACATGCTCGTGCACCGGCGCAACGTCGCGCTCTCCGTCGGCGCCGCCGTGCTCGGCGCCCTCTGCCAGACGGCTGTACCTCTCGTCGAGCGCCAGATCGTCGACGGGGTGATCGCGCGCCACTCCTCGCTCTTGTGGGCCTGGCTCCTGCTGCTCTCCGGCCTCGCCGTGGTCACCTTCGTCGCTGCCTACGTGCGCCGCTACCGGGGCGGGCAGGTCGGCCTGCAGTCCAGTACGACCTGCGCAACGCCATGCACGACCACCTGCAGGCGATGGACTTCGACAACCTCGACCGCATGCCGACCGGTCAGCTCGTCGCCCGGGCCAACTCCGACTCGACCCTCGTGCAGGGCCTGCTCAGCTTCTTCCCGATCATGAGCGGCAACGTGCTCCTGATGGTGCTCTCGCTCGCCGTGATGATCTACCTCTCGCCGCTGCTCGCGGTGGTGAGCGTCGTCATCGCCCCGGCGCTCGTCGTCCTCTCCTACCGCATGCGCTGGCGGGTCTTCCCCGCCACCTGGGACGGCCAGCAGCGCGAAGGCGAGGTCGTCCAGATCGTCGACGAGGACGTCAACGGCGTGCGGGTCGTCAAGGCGTTCGGCCAGGAGCGCCGCGAGCTCGAACGCGTCGCCGATGCCGCCGGACGTGCTGTACGGCTCGCAGATGCGGGCCGTGCGGCTCCAGTCCCGCTACCAGCCGCTGCTCGAGGCCATCCCCAGCCTCGGCCAGGTGGCCATCCTGGCCTTCGGCGGGTGGCTGGCCCTGCACCACGAGATCACCCTCGGCACCTTCCTCGCCTTCTCCACCTACGTCATCGCCCTGATGGCGCCGGCCCGACAGCTCGCCGGCGTCCTGACGATCGGCCAGCAGGCCCGCGCCGGGATCGAGCGGATCTTCCAGCTGCTCGACCTGCAGCCGGCCATCGCCGACGCGCCCGGCGCGATCGAGCTGCCGCCGGCTTCGCGGCGAGATCGACTTCTCCGACGTGCACTTCGCCTACAGCGACGGGCCGCCGGTGCTCGCGGGGCTTCGACCTGCACGTCGGCGCCGGCGAGCGGGTGGCGATCGTCGGGCCGAGCGGCAGCGGCAAGTCGACCGTCGCCATGCTCGTCGTCGCGCTTCTACGACCCGCCAGGCGGGCAGCGTGCTGCGTCGACGGCCACGACGTGCGCGACGTCACCCTGGCGTCGCTGCGCCGCCAGATCGGCGTCGTCTTCGAGGAGAGCTTCCTCTTCTCCGACTCGGTGCGCGCCAACATCGCCTACGGCCGCCCCGACGCCACCGACGAGGAGATCGAGGCGGCGGCCCGCGCCGCGCAGGCCCACGAGTTCATCGCCGCGCTCCCGCGCGGCTACGACACCGTCGTCGGCGAGCGCGGCCTGACGCTCTCGGGCGGCCAGCGCCAGCGCATCGCCCTGGCCCGGGCCATCCTGGCCGACCCGCGCATCTTGATCCTCGACGACGCCACCAGCGCCATCGACGCCAGGATCGAGGAGGCGATCCACGACGCCCTGCGCGAGGTCATGGCCGACCGGACGACGCTGCTCGTCGCCCACCGCCGCTCGACCCTGCACCTGGCCGACCGCATCGTCGTCCTCGACCACGGGACGCGTCGTCGAGCAGGGCACCCACGACGAGCTGCTGGCGACGCAGCGCCGCTCTACCGCACGCTGCTCTCCGGACTCGAGGAGGAGGTCGCCGAGCAGGTCGGCGACCGCATCGAGGCGCTCGCCGCGCTGCCACTCACCCGCCGCGGCGCAGGCGTCGGCGGGGACGACGGCGTCGGCCTGGGACGCCGACCCGACCGCCGGCAACGGCGCCCGGCCCCCCGCGACGGGGCCGGCGGTCGTCGGCCCGCCGAGCATCGGGCCGGGCCTGGGCGGCGGCGGCGGCTCGCTGGCGGCTCAACCTGGCCCCGACGCCCGAGCTGCTGGCCCGGGTGGCCGCGCTCCGCCGGTGCGCGACGACGCCGACGTCGACCTCGAGCGCGAGGCGCGCCACGAGCGCAGGTTCATCCTCGCCGGCTGCTCCGGCGAGTTCCGCCGGCCGCTCCTGCTCGGGCTGGTGCTCGTCGTGATCGACGCGCTCGCCTGCCTGGCCGGCCCGATCCTGGTCAAGACCGGCATCGACGGCGGCGTGCAGGCGGCTCCGAGGCCGTGCTCTTCGGCGCGTCCGGCGTCTACCTCGTGGTCACCCTGGCCGACCTCGTCGACGAGATCGGCGAGACCTTCGTCACCGGGCAGGCGGCGCAGCGGATCATGCTGTCGTTGCGCATCCGCATCTGGGCCCAGCTGCAGCGCCTGTCGCTCGACTACTACGAGCGGGAGATGGCGGGGCGGATCATGACCCGGATGACCACCGACGTCGATCAGTTCGAGTCGCTGATCGAGAACGGCCTGCTCTCGGCGCTCGTCGCGATCGTCACCTTCGTCGGCGTCGGCGTCGCCCTCGTGGTGATCAACCACGAGCTCGGGCTGTTCACGCTGTCGGTCGTCGTGCCGCTCGCCATCGCCACGGTCGTCTTCCGCCGGCGCGCCGCCGTGCTCTACGACCTGGCCCGGGAGCGCATCGCCATCGTCAACGCCGACTTCCAGGAGAGCCTCTCGGGCGTGCGCGAGTCGCAGGCCTTCGTGCACGAGGCCGCCACGAAGGCGCAGTTCCACCGCCTCGGGCGAGACTACCTCGACTCCCGGGTGGCGGCGCAACGCCTGGTGGCGATCTACTTCCCCTTCGTCCAGTTCCTCTCCGGCATCGCCGACGCGATCGTGCTCGGCGTCGGCGCCGGGCTGGTCGGGGCCCACGAGCTCACCACCGGGGCGCTGATCGCCTTCATCCTCTACATCGACATGTTCTTCTCGCCCATCCAGAGCTGTCCCAGGTGTTCGACTCCTGGCAGCAGACGCGGGTCTCGGTCGGGCGGATCGCCGAGCTGATGCAGCTCGAGACGCTCACGCCCGATCCCGAGCAGCCCGAGGACATCGGCCGCCTCGCCGGCGAGATGGCGCTCGAGGGCGTGCGCTTCGCCTACCCGACAGCCGTGGCCGCGCCGCGGGGCCGGTCGCGGGCCGGCGGACGCGGCGCTGCTCGTCTCGGCCGACGCGCTCGCCGGGCTCCCGCCGGAGGCGCTGCGTGGCGTCGACCTGCGCATCGCGCCGGGCGAGACGGTGGCCCTCGTCGGCGAGACCGGGGCGGGCAAGTCGACGGTGATGAAGCTGATCGCCCGCTTCTACGACCCCGACGCCGGGCGGGTCGCCGTCGACGGGCACGACCTGCGCGCGCTCGATCTGCACGCCTACCGCTGCCAGCTCGGCTACGTGCCCCAGGAGGCCTTCCTTTTCACGGGCACGATCCGTGACAACATCGCCTACGGCGACCCGCACGCCGACGACGCCAGGTGGAGGCGGCGGCGCGGGCCGTCGGGGCCCACGACTTCATCGCCGAGCTGCCCGGCGGCTACCACCACGAGCTCTCCGAGCGCGGCCGCTCGCTCTCCGCCGGCCAGCGCCAGCTGATCGCCCTGGCCCGGGCCGAGCTGGTCGACCCCGCCGTGCTCCTGCTCGACGAGGCCACCTCCAACCTCGACCTGGCCACCGAGGCCCGGGTCGCCGCGGCGATGCACGAGGTGTCGCGCGGGCGCACCACCGTCATCATCGCCCACCGCCTGCAGACGGCCCGCTCGGCCGACCGCATCGTCGTGCTGCACGGCGGGCGGGTGGTCGAGAGCGGCAGCCACGACGAGCTGCTCGCCCTCGGCGGGCGCTACGCCGCGATGTGGGAGGCCTTCGAGATGGTCGGCGGCGGATCGGTGCGCCGGGCGTCCTGAGCGCGCTGAGCTCGTCCGCCCGGCGGCCCATCCCCCGCCGCCTCGTCCGCCCGGTGGCTCGTCAGCTGGCGGGCAGCGGCGCGCAGCCACTGCCCGCTGGCGCGCACCTCGTCGATGAAGCCGATCCGGCCGAGCTCCTCCTCGAGCCGGCGGATCGTCGCCGTGTCGAGGCTGACGAGCGGCGGCCGGCAGGTGGCGTCCGGCAGGCCGAAGATCGCCGCAGTCGCCTTCAACGCGGCCAGGCCCCCGAACCTGCCGATGATCCGCACCATCGCCTGCGCCATCGCCTGGCGGTCCTGGGCCGCCTGCAGGTCGCCGCGCCGCAGGTCGTCGGCGAGGCGCAGGTAGAGCGGCGCGGCGTAGTTGTAAGTGCTGCCCACCGCCGAGCGCGCCCCGAGCGTGAGACCGGGCAACAGGAGCTCGTCGCGACCGAAGTGCACGCTCAGCTCGTCGCCGGCGACCTCGATGCAGCGCCGGAACTCCATCAGGTCCTCGTGGGTGAACTTCACCCCCGCAAAGGTGGGGACACGTCCGGGGGCGGCCTCGAGCAGCTCGGGCATCGGCAGGTGGATGCCGGTGAACGAGGGGATGTGGTAGTAGAGGAACGGCGTGCGCGGGGCGGCGGCGGCGATCGCGCCGCAGCAGTCGACCAGCTCGTCGACGGTCCGCGGCCGATAGTAGAACGGCGCCACGCTGCCGATCGCGGAGGCACCGGCGCGCTCGGCCTCCGCAGCGAGATGCGCCGCCTCTGCGAGGCTGGCGTGACCGACGTGCACGATCACCTCGACGCCACCGCGCCCCACCTCGCACCAACGAGAGGCGAGGGCGACGCGCTCGGCGGTGGTGAGCGACATCCCCTCGCCGGTCGTCCCGCAGACGAACGCTGCAGCGACCCCGTCGCGCAGCAGGGCCTCCGCTTGGTGCTCCACGGCGGCGAGGTCGAGGCTGCCGTCGGCGGCAAAGACGGTAAAAGGTGCGGCGATCAGGCGCAGCGCGTGCTCGCTGCGCTCGGGGCCGACGTCGAGGGCTTCAGGCTGCGTCACGGGGAGATCTTGGCCTGCGGGGACGCGGCGGGGCAAAACGTCCCGTGCCCCGCTCACCCGAACGGGGAGATCGCCGCAATCGCATCGCCGCACTGTTTTGCCGGCCGGATCGTGCCGTGAGGTGTGCAATGACGCAGTTGGCCGAGCTTCCGGACACCACGACCAGCGCAGCACGGCCGGTCCAGGCGCGCAATCTCGTGCGCGTCGTCGTCGTCGACGACCACATGATGGTCGCCCAGGGACTTGCCGCCCTGCTCGAGGAGCAGCCCGACCTCTCCGTGGTCGGCATCGCCAACACAGCCCGAGAGGCGCTGGCCGTCGTCGGCGAGCGTCGCCCCGACGTCGTGCTCGTCGACTACCGCCTGCCCGACGGGGACGGAGCCTCGGTGGCGGCCGAGATCCTGCGCCGCTGGCCCGAGACCAAGGTGGTGATGCTGTCGGCCGCCGGCAGCGGCGCCGACGACCTGCTCGCCCGCGCCGTCGAGGCCGGCTGTTCTGGCTTCCTGCCCAAGGAACGCAGCGGGACCGAGGTGGTCTCGGCCGTGCGCGCCGCCTTCCGTGGCGAGTCGCTCATCCCCACAGCCGCCCTCGCCGGGCTGCTCGGGCGGCTGCGCCGCGCGCCCCAGCGCGGGAGCGACGACCTCACCTCCCGCGAGATGGAAGTGCTGCGGATGCTGGCCAAGGGCATGTCCACCGAGGCCATCCGCCAGCAGCTCTACCTCTCCGAGCACACGGTGCGCAACCACGTGCGCAACATCCTCGCCAAGCTCGGCGCGCACTCCAAGCTCGAGGCCGTCGCCCTCGCCGCCCGCAAGGGCATCGTCACGCTCACGCCCCGCGCTGAGCAGCACCTTCAGATCTCCTCGCGAAACAGATCTCCTCGCGAAAACCGGTAACTCGCGCCCGTGAGCGGGCTCCCCAGGTCGTCAGCATCGAGACCGACAAGGAGCACGCCATGCACGCCACCCAGTCCACCCAGTCCGCGCAGTCCACCCAGTCCAAGTCCGCCAAGCTGCTCGCCGCCCTCGCCGCGGCGACCACCGTCGCCGGCTGCGCCCTCGGCGCACTCGGCGCAACCGGCGCCGCCGCCGCGCCGGCAACCGGCGTCATCACCACGGTCGCCGGGACGGGCACCGCCTCCTACAGCGGGGACGGCTCGGCGGCGACGTCGGCCACCCTCGACGAGCCCCTCGGCGTCGCCGTCGACCGGGCCGGCGACATGGCGATCGCCGACACGCACAACAACGCCGTCCGCTTCGTCCCCGCCACCTCCGGCACATACTTCGGGCGCCCGATGAGCGCCGGCGACATCTACACCGTCGCCGGCGACGGCACCCCCGGCTACACCGGCAACGGCGGCCCCGGCACCTCGGCCGAGCTGTGGCGCCCACAGGGCGTGGCCTTCGACGCCCAAGGCGACGTGATCGTCGCCGACAGCTCCAACAACGCGGTCCGCGCCGTCGTCGACTCCGACGGCACGCTGCTCGGCACGCCGCTCCCGGTGATCGCCGGCGACATCTACACCCTGGCGGGAGGGCCCGTCCCCGGCTACTCCGGTGACGGCGGCTCGTCGCTCTTGGCCACGCTGCACGGCCCGGCCTCGGTCGCCGTCGACGCCGACGGCATCGCCGTCGCCGACTCGGAGAACGATGCGGTGCGCTTCATCGCTGCCACCGCGGGCACCTTCTTCGGGGCCCCGATGGTGAGCGGCGACATCTACACCATCGCCGGCACCTCGGTCGCCGGGTACAACGGTGACGGGCGCCCGGCGATCTCAGCCGAGCTCGACCAGCCGGAGGGCGTCGCGCTCGACCAGCAGGGCGATCTCGCCATCGCCGACACCGGCGCCGACCGGGTGCGCGTCGTCCCCGCCTCCTCCGGCACGTACTTCCGCATCCCGATGGTCGCCGGCGACATCTACACCGTCGCCGGGAACGGCACCGCCGGCTACAGCGGCGACGGTGGCCCGGCCGGAAGCGCCGAGGTCGACGGCCCGATGGGCGTGGCCTTCGACGGGCTCGGCGACCTCGGCGTGTCCGACACCTACAACCACGTCGTGCGTTTCGTCCCGGCCGCCTCGGGGACCTACTTCGGCGTGGCGATGCACGTCGGCGACCTGTACACGATCGCCGGCGACGGCAACCCCGGCACGAGCGGCGACGGCAACGCGGCGACGAGCGCCGAGCTCACCGATCCGGTGCAGCTCGCCTTCACGGGCAACGACTCGCCGCTCTTCGCCGACGCCCTCGCCCACCGGGTGCGCGAGGTCGGGAGCGGCTGGAGCGCCCCGACGGTCACCAGCGCCGCCACGGCGAGCGCCACGGTGGGGCAGCCCTTCTCCTTCACCGCCACCGCGGCCGGCTCGCCGGCCCCGTACGTGAGCCTCACCCAGAGCCTTCCCGCCGGCCTGTCGTTCCACTCCGGCGGGGCCGACGGGACGGGCCTGATCACGGGCACGCCGACGGCTGCGGGCACGGTCGTGGTGTACGTCAATGCTGCCAACGGCGTCGAGCCGGCGGCCAGCGCGGCGCTGACGATCACCGTGTCGCCGGCGCCGGTGGTCGCTCACCACGGCAGCCCGCACTGCTCAGTCGGCTCCAACGGCGGGTCGGCAGAGCTCAACCCGACGACGATCACCGGGCACCTCGGGTGGCGCGTGACGATCAAGGGCTGCGAGGTCGCAGCGCTGAAGGGTCACCCGGTCACGGCCCTCGTCTCGACGCCAGGCCGCGCCCAGCACTCTGCGGCGGTCCCCGTCTCGGCCCAGGGCACCTTCCGTTTCGTCACGGACAAGCTCGTCCGCGGCACGACGGTCGTGACCTTCAAGGCGGCCCGCAAGGTCCTGTTCGTGACCAAGATCCACACCGCATGAACGCTCGTTGAGCTCCGCAACACGGCTCGGTCCGGGGCAGGCACGCCGCCCCGGACCGAGCCGCGCCCGGCCTCAGGGCAAGATTGTGCCCGCCGTCTCGATCCGATCGCACGCGCTCCGGCAGTTTCGGTAAGCGCGGCACCGCGGGTGGGCTCTACACGGCATCCGCAACGACTGAGAGGATGACCGCCATGACCATCGAGACCACCTCAACAGCACCGACCGCAGCTCTCGGCGAGCGCGCACGCCGCGCCCTCGCCGCGCTCGGCACCGCCGCGCTCGGCACCGCCGGGCTCGGCCTCGCCCTGACCGGCACCGCCGCCTGGGCGGCCTCGCCGCAGGCGTACGGCCTCTCCGTGGCCGCGAGGGTGAACATCGGCCCGTCGTCGGTCTTCGGCCTCGACGCGCTGCCCGACGCCGAAGCGCCCGACGGGACCTTCTACTTCGCCGCCGGCTCCTCGGTGAAGGTCGTGCGCGGGACGGCGGCGCCCGCGGTGCTGCTGCACACGTCGGCCAAGGTGCTCGCGCTCGGCGCGACGGCGACCGACCTCGACGTGCAGACGGGGCTGACGGTCGCCGACTACGCGCTCCCGACCCTCAAGGTGCGCCGCACCTGGGCGCTCTCGCGCCCACGGGTCACCCCGGGGGGGGCGCCCACATCGTCGGGCCTGCTCCCTGCCGGCGGCGTCGTCTGGTCGTGGAACGACTGGGCGACGGATGCCTCGGGCTTCGAGTACGCGACGATCGACGAGCTCTCCCCCGCCGCCGGCCCGGTGCGCGTGGTCAGCGACAGCGCCTACCCCGCCGACATGGCCGCCGACGCGACCGGGCTGTACTACGAGGCCGAGATCGGTACGAAGGGCTACCTCGCCCACGTCACGCCCGCCGGCAAGCAGAGCCTCTCGGCGCCGACGGCGGACACGGACGCGCCGATGGCGCTGTACGGCGGCTCGGTGATCCTCTTCGCCGTGCACCAGCCCGCGGGGACGCCCTACATCGACCGCTTCAGCGCCACCACGCTCGCCCTGCAGGGCTCGGTTCGCCAGCAGGGTCAGCTCCTCACCGGTGAGTCGACCTCGCTCGGGCTGCTGGCGATCTCGTGCAAGCAAGCCAGCTGCACGAACGAGTCGGTCGTCCAGCTCGACCCCGAGAACGCCACCACGAGCGGCGCCCTTGCCATCCCCGGCCTCGCCGGGCTCGTGCGCGGCAGCAGCCCGGCGGTCCTCGCCGCCAGCGGCGGGGACGGTTGGCTCGAGCGCCTCAGCAGCGCCGCCTCCGCGAACGTCGTCCCGGTGCTCGGCTCGAAGACGTTCCACGCTCCTGCCGGCTCGGGCTGGGGGACGGTCAAGCCGCACGCGATCTCCAACGGTGGCGACCCGTCGGGCATCGTCTCCGACATGACCTGGACCGGCTGGGGCAGCGCCGACGCAGACGCGTACGGGAAAGGCTGGATCTCCAAGCCGGGCGGGGGCTACTACCCCTCGGTCACGATCGAGCTGCAGGCGAGCGACCTCGGCCACTGCACAGCCGGCGGACCGCTCGCCTACCAGCGCCTCGAGGTGCGCGCGCCGTCCCACCCCGGGGGCCCGCTCGGCAACTGGGTGGCCTGGGGCGGGGGCACGGGCTCGATCTGCACCGTCAGCCAGTAAGCGCGACGCTCGCCCCGTGCTCGGCCCGCGGACTCCCGCACGCGGGCCGAGCCGGCTCATTCGCCCGTCAGGTCCCGTCGCGAGAAGGCGACGGTGCCGAGCGCGACGCCGAGCACGCCGAGGGTGACGAGGACGGCCCCCGAGGTCCAGTCCGGTGGTATCGAGGGCGCGGCCGCCAGCTGGTGGAACAGCGAGGTGTCGAGCACCCAGTGGTTCAGGCCGACGATCCCCCCGACGAGGTCGACCAGGAAGGACCAGGCCAGCACGGCGTAGGTGAACCCGGTGGCGGCACGCGCCCGAAGGCCGAGCACCAGCGTGCCGATGCCGAGGAGGCACAGCGCGGCGGGGACGACGTTGAGGCCTGCCCCCATCAGCCCGGTGAAGCTCACGCCGGCGTGCTGGCTCGATGCGCCGAGCCAGGCGAAGAACCCGGCGACCAGCCCGGCGAGAACGACCGCGACGGCGGTGCAGCACACCCGCTCGACGAGCCACGACGAGCGGGAGACCGGCCGGACGAGGAGGTGCTCGAGCCGCCCCTCGGCCTCCTCGTCCCGGGTCGCGCCGACCTGCCCGGCGGCCAGCAGGGCCACCATCACCGCGACGATGAGGAAGGCCACCGACAGGTAGGCGTCGGCACCTCGGGCACCGAAGCGCGAGAGCACGCGCTCGAGGCTCGAGGAGGCCGAGAAGGCGGCCGCCGCAGACTTGGCGACGAGCCCGAGCAGCAAGGCGTAGGCGGCGATGCCCGCTGCCCAACCGAGGACGGTGGGACGCGTCATGCGCACGGTCAAGCCGACCGGCCCGGAGAGCAGGCGAGTGTGCGCCCGGGCGCTGGAGCGGTCGGGGAAGGTGCTCCCCCCCAGGTCGCGTCTGCCCGCCAGACGAACGGTGAAAAAGCTCAGGGCGGCGATCAGCGCGACGATGGGCAGGAGCACCAGGGGCTGTGGGGCGGTGAGCGGCTGGAGCTGCTCGACCCAGCCGAGCGGGGTCGCCCACCGCAACCATGACAGGCCCGTGCCCGAATCGGCCACCATCCGCAGGGCGTAGCTCACGCCGAGCACGACAGCCGAACAGGCGGCGGCCTGGCGGCGGGTGGCGGCCAGCTGGCTCGCCAGCGCCCCGACGGCGAGGAACACGGCCGCCCCAGCGACGACGGCGACGGCGAGGAACAGCGCTCCCGTCGCGGAGATATCGACCTTGGACGATCGCCCGACCGCGATCGTGATCACCGCCGTCACCGCCCAGAGCGCCAGGAGGCCGACCCCCAGGCCGGCGACGCCCTGGCGGGCGGCGCCGCGACGGGTGGTCTGGCCGGCGAGCAGCAGCTCCCAGCGCCCGGCGTCCTCCTCGCCACGCAGGAGGCGCGTGCTGGTCAACAGCCCCCACACCGAGCCGACGACAGCGAGCACGGCCAGGCACTTCCACACCGTGTACCCCGCAACGGTCTGGATCTCGTGTGCCGGGCCGACGAGGGCGCTGATGCCGGCGTTGGACCCGAACTCGGCGGCCAAGGAACGACGCTCGGCGGCGGTCTTGTAGGTCGAGGCGTAGGCCAGCGCCTGGGTGCTCAGGTAGACGCCGAACACCCATCCCCACAGGGCGCCCGAGCGGGCAGCCTTGCGCGCCGTCCGGCGGGCGACGACCAGGCGCGGGTGGCGGCCGGCGGCCACCGGGGTCGCCAGGACGAGGTCAGCGGCCATCGCCCGACGCGTCCCCCGCCCGGCTGGGCGCCCCGTACTGGGCGAGGAACAGCTCCTCCAGCGAGGGCTCACGGCTCAACAGCTGGTGGACGCCGGACGCCGCCAGCACCTCGAGCAGCGGCTCGACCGTCCCTTGCACGTGGCAGCGCACGACGTGCCCCGTCACCTCCACCGCCGACACCCCGGGAACGCCGGTGAGGTCGGGCACCGTTCCGTCGAAGGTGGCCTCGACGGTCAGGGAGGAGAGGTGCCGCAGCTCGGCCAGCGTCCCCATCTCGACCAGGCGCCCGTCGCGCAGGATGCCGACCCGGTCACAGAGGGCCTCGACCTCGCTCAGGATGTGCGAGGACAAGAAGACGGTCTGGCCACGGCGGCGCGCCTCGTCGATGCAGTGGCGGAAGGCCTGCTCCATGAGCGGGTCCAGCCCGCTGGTCGGCTCGTCGAGCAGGAGGAGGTCCGGCCGGGTCATCAGGGCGGCGATCAGCAGCACCTTCTGGCGGTTGCCCTTGGAGTACGCCCGCACCTTCTTCGTGGGGTCGAGCTGGAAGCGCTCGACCAGCTCGTCGCGGTAGGCGGGGTCGAGCTTGCCCTGGACCTGCCCGAGCAGATGGAGGGTCTCGGCCCCCGTCAGGGTGGGCCACAGGCTCGCCTCGCCCGGCACGTAGGCCAGGCGCCGGTGCGCCTCGACGGTCTGGCTCTGGCAGTCGAGCCCGAAGATCTCGCTGCGCCCGGCGCTCGGGCGCGCCAAGCCGAGCAGCAGGCGGATGGTCGTCGTCTTGCCCGCCCCGTTGGGACCGAGGTAGCCCACGACCTCGCCCTCGACCACCTCGAGGTCGAGCTGCGACAGCGCGCCGACGGCGCCGTAGTGCTTGGTGAGGCCCTCGGTGCGAACGGCAATCGCTCCCACGCCGGACCCCCTTGTCCTGCCAGGAGTCTGTGCCACCGGCTCGGTGCACGTCCAGGGTCGAACGTCACGGCACGGAGAACCCGTGCGTGGCTGAGCCCTGATGCCGACCCAGGCGGGGCATCTCGCGCGATCCCGCGCTCTTTGGCATGATCTGTGCCGGTGAGGGATCCGTTCCGGCGAGTCAGGATCGGCCTCGGGTTGCTGGCGCTGGTCGTCGTCGGCGGGACGGCGGGCTGCATCGCGTTCGGGCTCGGCCCGCTCGACGCCCTCTACCAGACGATCGTCACGATCACCACGGTCGGCTCGGCGGCCCCGCGCCCGCTCACCAGCCGCGCCGGGGAGGTCTTCACGATCGTCTTGATCCTCCTCGGCGTCGGCACCGCGTTGTATGCGTTCTCGAGCGTGCTCGAGGTGCTGATCGAAGGGCACATGCGGGACCTCGTGAGGGGGCGGAGGATGGAACGTCAGATCGCTTCGATGTCCGGGCACGTCATCGTGTGCGGCCTCGGTCGGGTCGGTCGGGAGGTGGCGAGCTACCTCGCCAACGCCGGGCGGCAGGTCGTCGTGGTCGATCGCGATGCCGAGCGCCTCGCCCAGGTGCCCCATCCGACCGTCCAGGGCGACGTGACCGACGACGCGACGCTGTTGCGTGCAGGAGTCGAGCGGGCCGGTTCCCTCGTCGCCGCGCTCGACACCGACGCCGACAACCTCTTCGTCACCCTGGCGAGCCGCACGATGCGGCCGGATCTGCAGATCATCGCCCGCGCCCGCAGCGACTCCTCCGAGCCGAAGCTGCGGCGGGCCGGGGCGGACCGGGTCGTCAACCCGCAACAGCTCGGCGGCGACCGCATGGCGGCCTTCGTCACCCAGTCCCATGTCGTGGACTTCATCGACGTCGTCATGCACGACGGCAGCCTCGAGTTCCGCCTCGAGGAGTTCTCGGTCTCGCCCTCGTCGCCGCTCGCCGGCAGCTCGATCGGCGCGTTTCGCTTGCGCGACCGCACGGGCGCGCTCGTGCTGGCGATCCGCCGGCCGGACGGCAGCTTCGTCACGAACCCGTCAGCCGAGCAGGTGATCGAGAGCGAGGACGTGCTCATCGGCGTCGGGACGGCCGAGCAGCTCCGGGCGCTCGCCGCGCTCGTCGGGGAGGGCTGACCAGCACTGCGCCGACATCGCCGCAGCGGCTGCGGGCTTGCGCGTCGAGGTCAGGAACGCGGGCCGTCGACACCCGGTGCCTCCTCGGTGATACGGACCGATGCCCGGCCCTCTGGCCGGGCATCGGTCCTCTCTCGTACTTCGAGGGTCACACAGCGACAGGCTGTGGTGTGATCCGCTCGTCACGGCTCGATGTCGCGCCGAGCTCTGCGGTCGCAGGAACCCTGCGGTGGTGAAGCAACCCGAAACCGACCAGGACCAGCATCAACCCTGCCAGGACGAACGAGGCAAGTGCGGCGACGCCCGCTATCTGGCCCATCTGACCGAATCCGTACGCCTCGAGGAGCAGGCCCCTCAGCGTCGTTCCCTTGAAGATCGTGGCGACTTCACCGGCAATCACCGTGTTCGTCGGGTTTGCCAATGCAGCCGCGCTCGCCTTCGCATACACGCCGCCGTAAGGCATCTCGGAGAGGTGCACCGCAATGAAGTGATCGGCATAGGCCGCCGCCTGCGCGCCGGTCGTGAGCTGCTCCCCGGCGTACTGGGAAACGGACGGGATCATGCTCGGCGTGATCTCCGTTCCTGCCTTGGCATGTGCAAAGGCAGCAGCCGGCGGGAAGTAGATCTGTTGTGCCGCAAGTTGGTTGTGTACGTTCGAGTTGATGTAGCTGGTGCCCCAAGCCAGGAGGGCGCCGGCGACGATCAGCACCACCACGACCACCAAGCCTCCTGCGCTCAGCAGCATGTCGAAGGTCTTCCTCTTCATTTCATTCTCCATTCTTGTGTGAACGAGCTTCGATGCGCGAAGGCCATGATCTCGTGATGGGAGGCGCTCCGCCCCCGCTCCCAAACCACCGAGCCCAGGGACGTCGTGGACCCTGGGCTCAGATGTCGGGCCCTCGCCGTCACAGCGGCGAGGGCCCGATACGGACGCGGCGCTGTTCAGCCGAGCTACCCGCTGAGCGGGCCGTCCCCGTGGCTGGTCGGACCGGTGAAGGTGGTGCCATTCCACACCGCGGTCCACAGGTCCAGGTCACCACCCTGCCAGTAGATGTTGACGTTGGCTGTGCTCCAGGCGGTCACCGCCGGCTGTGAGTTGAGCGGACCCATCCCGTCGCTCGACGGGCCGATCCAGGCGCTTCCGTTCCAGACGCTCTGCCAAAGGTTGCCGTCAGTCCCCTGCCAGAAGACGTACTCGTTGCCGTTCCCCGTCACCGCCGCCGAGGGCGCCGAGGCGAGCGGCCCGAAGCCGAGCCTGATCGGCCCGACCCACGCACTGCCGTTCCAGTAGCCCTCCCAGACGTTGGCATCGGCGCCCATCCAGAAGACGTACTGCTGGCCGCGCGTCGCGCCCGCCGGGCTCGAGCTCGCCGTCGGCGCCGAGCCGAGTGGGCCCATGCCCGGGCTCAGCGGGCCGGCCCACGACGTGCCGCTCGTGAAGGCCTCCCACAGTTCACCATTCATGCCTTTCCAGAAGACGTCGACCTGGTTGCCCCAGCCGGTGGCACTCGGCGCCGAGCCGAGCGGGCCCATTCCAAGGTTGGTGGGGCCAGTCCACGACGTCCCGTTGAAGACGGCCTCCCACAGGTTGTTATCGGCACCCTGCCAGAACACGTCCTCACTGCCGTTCAGCGAGACCGCCGTCGGCTCGGACCCGAGCGGGCCCATCCCAGGGACCATGCTCGCCTCCGTCCAGGCAGTTCCGTTCGAGGTGGCGTCCCACAGGTTGCCGTCCGCGCCCTTCCAGAAGGCGAACTGCGCCCCACTCGAGTTCGACGCAGCGCTCACCGAGCCACTCGTCGCGACCGAAACGTCAGGATGCGGCCGCAGGGCCGAAGCTCCTGCGGTGGCAGCGACACCTCCGAGGCACAGAGTGGTGAGGATCGATGCACCAAGGATTCGTCGGTTGAGTCTCATGCAGCCTCCCTACGTCGAGGCGAGAGGCCGAAAGGGAGCCGAATCGCGGACTACCCGTCTTCATGCACTCGTTTTTTAGCAAGAGGGACGCACGGCAGAGAAGCCACCGGGGGCCGGAGCAGCGAGCAGTTCCCATGGATCCATCTCCGAGAAGGAGACGCCTTCCGGGTAGGACTATACCACGTGAAACTACTTGACGAGCCGCCGGACCCGACTTCGGCGGCGGGATTCTTGATTAGTCGATCTCCTTGCGCCGCGATCGGGCAATACCCGACAGATGCCGCCATGGGGGAGGAGCACGGGTCGTTCGATCTCCTCGAGTCAGGATGACCTCGAGGGCGCCCGTTTCGGCGCGCGACCGAAGACGTCGTAGGCATGAACGACGTCGTCACCGGGGACACCGGGGACACCGGGGCAACGATCGGGCACCACGCGGTGCTCGTGCAAAAACCACTATACCGCCAAATCCAGGCAAAACGGTTGGCCGCCCGCAGGTCGAGGGTCACCGGCTCGCTGGCGGAGGCGGCTCGCCCCTCGTGCGGGCCGTCAACATCGCTCAGCGCCGGCGGAGCATCCTCGGCGCCACGCAATCGTTGTCCCGGGTCGAGGTCAGAAGCGCTAAGGTGTAGCTGAGGCAGCTGGCGTCATAACGTCGGCGTAGCTCTGGACCCTGGTGAACCTCGGATGCCGCCTGACCTGACGGGCGAGGCGGATATGGAGGTATCAAATGGTTATCCTGCTCCTCTTGCTGGTCGTCCTGCTCCTCGGCGCCCTCGGTTTCGCTCTGCACGTCTTGTGGATCCTCGCTGCCATCTTCTTGTGCGTCTGGATCGTCGGCTTCGCCTTGGGTCGCGGCGAGACCTCCGGGAGACACCACTTCTACCGTTGGTGAACGGTAGGCGTCTCGAGCGTTCTCTGCCGCGGAGCTGACGCGGCGTCCTCATCGTTGCCCTGTGGGATCTTCGGGGCCACGGGATCGCGCGCGGACGGCGCCTCGGCGGCAACCGCCTACATCGTGCACCACCAACGCAGTTCGATCGGAGTAGTCAAATGTTGCTCGTCATCGGGCTCATCGTGCTCATCGCCGCTGTGGTGATCGCCGTGACCGGCGTGGTCACCAACGGGGGTCACGGGCACGCGCTCACCCACGGCTTCTCCGTGCTCGGCTATCACGTGACCGGCTCCACCGGTGAGCTGTTCCTCTATGGGCTTGTGCTCGGGGCAATCGCAATGTTCGCAATCAGCGTGATCCTCACTTCGGCGCGGCGCAGCTCGCTGCGCGCTAGCAGCGCCCGGGTTGGCCTCGAGCGGTCCCGTCGGGAGACCGCAGCTGCGAGCAAGGATCGCGACAGTCTGATCGAGGAGCGCGATTCGGCTCGCGCCTACATCGCCAGCGTTCCGGGCGCGGGCGCACCTTCTCTCACTGATGACCGCCGGCCCGACGCGGACGACACCGCCGAGCGCTCGGTCGCGGCGAGCACTCCGTGAGACCCGTTGGCGCACCGGGACCCGTTGCGGTGATGCGCTGCGGGCACCGGCGCGTACTCGAACCGCCGGTGCGACGGTGACAACCCGCACGTATGCGAAATCTGACGGGCGACACCATCGCCACGTACCTGCCAGCTCAAGGTGAGCTGTCCCCCTCCGCTTGACGAGGGGAGAAAGTTGGTCCTCATTATGACAACCGCACATCAGGATTCTACCAACGGTGCTCGCCCTGCCCATTCCGAGGACGATGGGGCGACCACCGGCCCGGAGGAGGGTCCGGCTCCCGCTTCTCCCCCTGTTGTCGCTCGGCCATCAACGTCGAGCTCGGAGACTCGGTTGAACGACCGTGTCGCCCGACTGCTCAACGAGAAGACCGCCCCAGACGCCGTCCTACTCGGCGTGCTGAGCGTGGCCCTGCTCCTCGGCCTCATCGGCCTCGCCGTGCACGTCTTGTGGGTGGTCGCGATCGTGGTGATGGCGCTCGGGCTCGGCTTCACCGTCGCCAACAGCAGGCGGGACCGCATCGAGATGCTGAACCAGCGCGCCGAGAATCGGGCCCGTCGCGCAGCGAACGAGGGCGATCTGACGCAGCGCGGCGCCCGTGCGCGACTGCACCGCTCGATGTCACCCCCAGCGAGCTGACCGCATCCGACCACTCGCTTGGGCGGGTCGGAGGGCAAGCCACCATCCAGCCGTCGAGGCCTGACTCAGCAGACGTCGAGGGGAGCGGGAGCCTGGACCGTACTCGTCCGTCCGAGTGAGTCGGTAGCGGTCACCGTCCACGTGACGACCGAGCGCCCCGGGAAGGCGACCGGCCCGCTCGAGTATGTCGACGGGGGCGAGTAGGTCGTCGGGTTGAAGGCGAGGTTCATCGCCACGGTCTGGTTCGGGGTGTTCGGGCTCCCATAGACGAGGTCCACCTCGCTCACCTGCGCGGGATCGGTGACCACCGCTGAGAACGTGGCCGCGCACTCGCCCGGCACCGGGGCGCCCTGGATGTCGGAGATCTGCGGCTCGCCGTCGGCCGGCACGGTCGTCGTCGACGTCGAGGTCGACGTCGACGTCGACGTCGACGTCGACGTCGACGTCGAGGTCGACGTCGAGGTCGAGGTGGTGGTCGACGTGCTCGTCGAAGGCGTCGAGGTCGAGGTCGAGGTCGACGTCGAGGTGGTCGGTGCAACCGTCGTCGAGGTGGTCGTCGTGGTGGTGGGCCGCGGCCGGCGGGGCCGGCGCGGAGGGGAGGACGTCGTCGTCGGAAGGACCGAGGTCGACGTCGCAAGAACCGAGGTCGACGTCGTCGATCGCCGCGGAATGCTCGTCGTCGGGTGCGGCCGTCGCGGCCGGGGGACAGTGCTCGTGGGGTGTGGCAACGTCGTCGTCGGCCGCAGCGACGCCACGGACCGGTGATGATGCCGGGTGCCGCCGTGCAACGGTGCGACGGTCGTCGAGACGCGAGGCGCCGTCGTGGTCGGCGCAACGGTGGTCGTCGCGTGCCTGGGCGCCACCCCAACGCCCCCGCGCCGCCGCCGATGCGGGAGCCGCCTCGGAGCCACCGTGCTCGGCACGGCCGTCACGGTCGTGCTCGGTGCCGGCGCGGCCTCGCTGGTGGTCGTGGCGATCAACGAGGTCGTCGTCAGCGCGACCGTGGATGTGGCGCTCGAGGTCGTGCTCGACGCCGTGCTCGTCGAGGTCGCCGGTCGGGTCGACGTGGTGGCTGCCGGCGTCGGAGGGGCGCCGTGATGGTGGCCGCGTGCTCCGGCGCCCGAGGCGGGCGCCACGGTCGTAGTCGGCGCGCCCGCCCCGCCCGTCTTGGACGCCAGCGCGGCCGGGCCGCCCGAGCCGTGCAGGGACAGCCCCAGCGCGACGGCGACGACCACCGCCACGACTGCGGCGGCCGCGCCCAGCCGGGCCGCGAAGCGCTGCGAGGCGCGGGCAGGAGGCTCCGGGAAGCCGTCGGGGCGCCAGCCGCGCTCGCGGACGTGCCGCCGCCCTCCGAGCTCGACAGCGCCGAGGCCGCCACTCGCCACTGCCCCAGGCGACGCAGCGGAGGTGCCGCTGCCGCCGGCGGTGCCGCTGGCGGTGCCGCCGCTGCCGCTGGTGCCGCCGCCGTTGCCGGTGCCCGACGAGCCCGATCGGGCCGCCGGTCCCTGCGATCCGCCCACGCCGGCGCGGCTCGCGGCGGCGGCGAACGACGCGGCGACGTGAGGCCAGGCGAGGCGGGCGGGCAGCGCCGGCAGCGGGGCGGCGGCGAGCAGCCCGAGCGGGCTCAGCTTGCGGCGGCGGTCGTCGCAGAGCGAGCAGGTCTCGAAGTGGCGCCCGATCGCACGCGAGAGCGTCCGGGTGAGCTCGCGCTCGTTGCGCCGGCGCAACAGCTCGTCGAGGACCGGGCACTCCCGCCGCCCTCTCGTCATCGCCCACAGCGCCTCGACCGAGAGGCGCACCCGGTCGTAGAGACGGCTCTTGCGAGTGTTCGCCGCCCCGACGTCGATGCCGAGCGCCTCGGCGATCTCCCCGCTCGACAGCCCGGCGAGCAGGAGCCCGAGCAGTACCTGGTCGTCCTCGGACAGCCCCGAGCGCGCCGCCACGAGCACCGAGCGGGCGAGCTCGGGGTCGCCCTCCTCGACGTCCTCGTCGCCCGGGCCCGCCGCCGTCGCCTCCGGCGGGCTCAGGACGGCGAGGCGCTCCACGCGCCGGCGCTCGCGGGTGGTGGAGCGCAGGAGGTGGTGGATCTCGTTGCGCATCACCGCGTACAGCCAGGCGCGTAGCTTGCTCGCGTCGCGCAGCTTGGCCAGGCGCGCCGCGGCGAGGGCGAACGTGGTCGAGGTCACGTCGGCCGCCTGGTCGGCATCGCCGAGCGAGCGGTAGGCGAAGTGGAACAGCTCGGTCGAGTGGCGCCGGTAGATCTCGGCGAAGGCGAGCTCGTCGCCGGCGAGGTAGCGGGCGACGAGTGACTCCGGGGCCTCGCTCGAGCTCGGTTCCTCGGCCATCGTCGCTGTCCCCCCGGCGGGTTCCCGGCGCTGCTCCCGGCGGCGCAACCTGCCCCCGCGGTCGCTCCCGTCCTCCGCCCGCTCCCGATGATCCCAGCTCGCGCCGCGGCGTGCGCGCCGGCGCCCGCGCCTGGTTCACGGGCGCGCGCGCCGGCACCGCTCTCGCATCGGCTCGTCACGGGCACCGGTCGTCCTCCAGGTCACACTGGAGAGCCCGCCCGTGGCCCGCGACTTACAGCCGTCGACCAAAGGTGACGATGAGCTACGCTATCGCACATGGAGATCGGCGTACGCGAGCTGCGCAATCGCACGAGCCAGGTGATCGACGCGGTGCGGGCCGGCGAGCGGGTGGTGCTCACCGTGCACGGCGAGGCGATCGCCGACATCGTCCCGCACGGACGGCGCGCCCGCTGGTTGCCCGGCGAGTGGCTGCGCGAGGAGCTCGGGGAGCGATCAGCCGACCCGGAGCTCGCGGGCGAGCTCGACGCGCTCGTCGGTCAGACCCTCGACGAGGTGTGACACCGATTCACGACTGCGATGAGCACGCGACTGCGATGAGCACGCGACTGCGATGAGCACGCGACTGCGATGAGCACAGAGCCCGCCGGACTGCTCGACACGTCGGTGTTCATCGCTCGCGAGGTCGAGCGCGCGCTCGGGGAGCTTCCGGCGCGCGTCGCGGTCTCGGTGGTCACGGTGGGCGAGCTCGAGCTCGGCGTGCTCAGCGCTGCGGACCCGGACGTTCGCGCCAAGCGAGGCGACACCCTTGCGCTGGCGCGGGCGGCGGACCCGATCGCGATCACGGAGTCGGCGATCGGGTGCTGGGCGAGGCTCGTCGCCGACTGCCGCCGAGCGGGCATTCAACGAACGGTGAAGCTGACCGACGCCTTGATCGCCGCGACAGCCATCGACAATGGGCTCCCGGTCGTCACCCAGGACGAGGACTACGACGAGATGTCGCGAGCCCATCCCCTGCTGCGGGTCGTCCGGGTGTAACCGGGCGGTTCCCGCAGTGGCGCGACCGGCTGCGCCGATCGGGCACTCATCGCCGATCGTGGAGCGACGATTCGCAACCGAGGCCGGGGGTAGAAGCGAGGAGGTCATGCGCGCATTCGCCGTCCGAAGCTTCGGTGCGTCGCCGGCGATCCTCGATCTGCCGGTTCCGGCCACCGATGGCGCGATCGTCGTGCGCGTGAGCTACGCCGGGGTCAACCCGCTCGACTACAAGCTGATCGAACAGCTCGGCCCCGCCTCGACATATCCCTACGTCGTGGGGGTCGACTTCGCAGGTGTCGTCGAGCGTGTCCCGCCCGCGGAGAGCGACCTGCGCGCCGGCGACCGCGTCTTCGGGACAGCTCGCACGCACGGCACCTACGCCGAGTACACGGCCGTCGCGCCGGACGCGACCTCAGGGCCGTTCGCCCGCACCCCTGACGGCGTGAGCGACGAGCAAGCAGCGGCGCTGCCGACCTCCGGGCTCACCGCCCTCGGGGCGCTCGAGCTCCTCGGCGTCAGCGCCGGCCAGCGTCTCGTGGTGATGGGCGCGACCGGCGGCGTCGGCGGCTACGCGTTGCAGATCGCGCTCGCCCGAGGCGCTCACGTCGTCGCCACGGTGCGCGGCGACGCCGACGAGGCTCGCCGGCTCGGCGCCGACGAGGTCTACGACACGAACGCCGTGGACGTGGTGGACTCCATCCGCGCCGCGTACCCCGACGGCGTGGACGCCATCCTCGACCTGGTCAACGGAGGCTCCGCCTTCGGCCGCGATGCCGAGCTGGTCAAGCCCGGGGGCAGCATCGTCTCGACGATCCACAGCGCGGACGTGGACTTCTTCGCCGAGCGCCACATCACGGCGCACAACATCACGCCAGGCTCGAATCCTGCGTCGACTCCCCAAGGGCTGACCGAGCTCACCCGCCTGCTCGTCGACGGGGCGATCGCGGCGCGCATCGGCTCCACGGTGGGCCTGGACGGCGCCGGCGGGACCCTCGACAAGCTTCGCAGTGGCGAGCTCCACGGCAAGGCGGTGATCCGTCTCTAGACGCGGCGACCACGCTGACGCCTACGTCGCGGGACGGACGCCGACCTCCTCGAGATGCTGGAGCATGTCCGCCGGATCGGCGTAGACGCGGTACGCCCCCGCCGCCTGCAGCTCGGCCCGGCCGTACCCGCCCGAGAGCACGCCGACGCCGAGCGACCCGGCCCGTTGGGCGGCCAGCAGGTCCCACACGCTGTCACCGACGACGAAGCACTGGCGGGGATCGACCTCGAGCAGGCTGGCGGCGGCGAGGAACAGATGCGGGTCGGGCTTGGCCCGATCGACTAGATCCCGCGTTACCACGACGGTCCCCGACGGCAGATCCAACAGCTCGATGGCCGACGAGGCGGTGTGGCGGGCCCCGCTCGTGGCGATGGCGAACGGCACGCCGTGCTCCTGCAGTGAGCCGAGGAGCTCCCTCGCCCCGGGCAGCGGCACCACCCCGGCGACGTGACGCAGGTAGTGCTCGGCGTGGAGCCCCGAGATCCGCTCGAGGGTCTCCTTGTCGAGCTCGTAGCCGGTCTCGCGCTGCAGCGCGTTGAGGAACAATCCGCCACTCATGCCGATCCGGCGATGGATCCTCCACACCGAGAGCGGCACGCCCACGGCGGCCAGCGCCTCCTGCCAGGCGATCACGTGCTGGTAGACGGAGTCCACGAGGGTGCCGTCGAGGTCGAAGAGGAAGGCCGGTTGCGGCACCTCGATGTGCGGCCGCGGGACGTCGGGGGTCATCTCGGCTGCGATCTACAGATCGACGGCGCACATGGTCGCCAGCGCGCGGTGGTAGATCTCGACCGTCATCGTCGTGCCGCTCTCGTACGCCACGAAGCTGAGCGGGAAGCGGTCGGGGCTGTGGGCGCCAGGCCGTGCGACGCCCGCGCTTGGCCGGCTATGCAGCTGACTGAGCAGCTGACTGAGCTCCACCGTCGCGAGCCTAGGGCCGGGACGGTGGGAGGGAACGCGCCGCCCGAACCGCCCGCGCCACGCCGCCGCGGCCGCCGACAGGGTCGACGTGCCCGTGACCGCGACCGAGAAGTCGAGGATGCGGTCGTAGTTGCCCGGCGGGTCACCGATGAACATGTGCTCGAGCATCTCCTCGGTCACGCTCGGTGTTGCCGAGTAGGCGATGTAGCGTGCCGAACTCGCCCCCGCCGAGGTTGCCGAAGGGCATGTTGTCGCGCAGGATCTGACACTCCTCGCCGTCCGGCCCGACGATGGTGTTGAGCGCGACGTGCGAGTTGGACGGCTTGACGTCGTCGGCGAGCTCGACGTTGGCGAGCTTCGTCCGCCCGATCACGAGCTCTTGCGCCTCGACCGGGAACGCGTTCCAGTCCGTCAGGTCGTGCAGGTACTTCTGGACGACGACGTAGCTCGAGCCGGCGAAGGAAGGGTCGCTGCCGCCGACGGTGACGGCTGCCGCGGCCGCCGCTGCGCCCGGGTTCTCGGTGCCGTCGACGAAGCCGAGGAGGTCCCGCTCGTCGAAGTACTTGAAGCCGTGCGTCTCGTCGACGATGGTCACCGACCCGTCGAGCCGCTCCAGCACGAGGGACGCGAGCTCGAAACAGAGGTCCATCTGGCGGGCCCTGATGTGGGAAGAGGAGATCGCCCGGCGTCGAGACGGCACGGTGCTTGCTCCCGCGCAGCTCCTTGAAGCGATGCAGCTCGGCGGGCCGGGGGCCGGAGTAGAGCCGGCCCCACGCGTCGGCGCCGACCCCGGCGACGACGGCCAACCGGCCGTCGGGCACGCGGAAACCGACCGCGCGCTGCAGCGCGGCGAGGTCGGAGAGCAGGTCGCGCGCGGCGCTCTCGGAGCCCTCGCCGAGCGTCACGAGAAGAACGCGGCCTCGGTGAGCGGCGTGAGCACCGGCTGGGGCGTCGGCGGCCCCAAGTCCGAGACGGGCCCGGCGTCGCTGATACGGCCAAGGTAGCAAAGGTCGACGCGACCGCGGCGGGCGACGCCGTGCTGCGCCCTACCAGGCGGTGAGCCCCATCTGTCGCCGGCCGAGCTCGGAGAGGTCCTCGGGCGTCGCCCGCCCGGCGAAGTCCACCTCGTAGTGCTCGGCCGGGTAGTCGGGCGGGCTGTCGCCGGCGAGGAACGCCGGCAGCTGGCGCTCGAGATAGGCGGCGTTCTTCTCGCACCAGGGGCTCGCCGGCACGTACATCACGTTGCTCCAGTGCGCCGCGCTGCCGAGCGCGCCGACGGCGTGCACGACGTCGGGGTGCCACCACACCGTGTCGCCCGGTTGCATGTGCGGGATCGGCGTCACCGCCGGCAGGAGCGGGGCGTGCCAGCGCTCGCCGACGGCCAGGGCGTGCCCGGGCGCCGCGCCGCACAGGTCGTCCTCGCCGACGTCGTCGAGCAGCGGTCGCAACCAGATCAGCGCGAACGCCTCGGCGATCGGCAGCAGCTCGAGGCTGCCCTCGCCGTGCATCTCCGAGAGCGCCACCCAACCCTCGTAGCTGCGGAACACGCTCGTCATCTCGTCGGCCTGGTACTCGTCGGCGAGCGGGCGCCAGGCGGCGTCGAAGGGGTCGTAGCGGTCGAGCTCGCCGCTCGCCACGTGGCGGTACACCCGGCGGTAAGCGGGGACGAGCCATCGCTCGACCGAGCCGGCGTCGAGGTGCGGCGAGAGGCCGCCCGAGCGGTCCCCCGGCTGGCGGCGACGGACGCGGTCGGCGAAGGTGCAGTCCCGATCGGGATCGAACCAGCGCCGGCCCTCGGAGTCCAGCCGCCACAACGAGTTGAGGAAGGCCCGAGCCGTCGCCAGGTGCTCGTGCTGGCGCGCCTGCACCTGCGGTCGCGACCAGTAGACCGGGTAGATCATCGGCCTCGCCGACGCCAGCCCGTCGAAGAAGGCGGCCTCCGGGCCCCGGTAGCGCTCGAGGAAGCGGTTGTCCTCCAGGTACGCCGCCAGCTCGGCGTCCCAACGCCGCGCGAGTGCGCGATCGACGGTGGCGCGCACGACCGCGCAGCCGGCGCGGCGGATCGCCTCGCGCTGCTCGTCGCACACGGTGCCGGCGTCGATCTCGGCGAAGTCGACGACCGGGACGGCGTCGCCTCCCGCCTCGCGCCGTGCGAGCACCTCGGCGACGCGCCCGCCGAGGCGGGCCGTCACCTCGGCGTAGAGGCCGGCGACGTCGCCGATCTGGTGACGCAGGGAGGACTTCGCCTCGGCTATCGCGCCGGCGAGGTCGGCGGGCGGGGCGCAGGCGGCCGCGGGGGCGTCGGCCACGGGCGGGCCTCTACTTGAGCCCGGTGCGCGAGGCGCCGCGCACGAAGTACTTCTGGCCGAGGAAGAAGACGACGAGCACCGGCACGATGAAGATCACCGAGGCGGCCATCAGATAGTTGAACGCCGTGAAGTGCTGGCTCTGGTACTGCTGCAGGCCGACCGAGAGCGTGAAGACGTTGGTGCTGTTGAGGAACAACAGCGGCCCGATGAACGCCGTCCAGGCGGCGAGCGTGGTCATGATCACCACCGTGGCGATCACCGGGCGGGCCAGCGGCTGCACGATGCGCAGCAGGATGCGGACGTGCCCGGCGCCGTCGATGCGCGCCGCCTCGATGATCTCGCGGGGGATGCCGAGGAAGAACTGGCGCAAGAGGAAGATCGCCAGCGCTGAGGAGAAGGCCGGGGTGACGAACTCGCCGACGACAGGCGGGATCGCCACGGGCAGCAGCGTCCCGATCCAGCCGAGATGCTTGAAGATGATGTACCAGGGGATCATCACCGCCGGGAACGGGAGCATGATGCTGCCGAGCACCACCGCGAAGGCTGAGCCCCTCCCCCGCCAGCGCATGATCGACAGCGCGTACGCAACCGGCACGCAACAGAGGAGCGTGCCGGCGACCGTGCACGCGGTGACGATCGCGCTGTTGGCGAAGTAGGTGCCGAAGGGGATGTAGCCGAGGGTGCGGCGATAGTTGCCGAACTCGAGGTGGCTCGGGACGAGGCTCGGCGGGGTCTTGAAGACGTCGCTGTTGCTCTTCAGCGAGCTCGAGAGCATCCACAACAACGGCACGAGGAACGCCAGCGCCACGAGCAGGCCGGCAAGGGTGCGCAGCAGGCTCGCCAGGCGTCGCAGCTGCGCCGAGCCGGCGCCGGGGCGGGCCGCGGGCGCGCCGCGCCCGGCGGAGCGGGCTCCCTGCCTGCGGGTGGCCGGGCGGGCGCGGGGCGCGGGCGGCTCGGCGAGCAGGGTCATCGTTGCGCCGGGGTCACGGTTGCGCGGGGCCGTCGAGCTTGCGGCTGACGAAGAAGAACAGGCCGGTGACGATCGCCGAGGCGACGAGCAGCATCACCGACATCGCCGCCGCCTCGCCCATGTGCAGGAAGCTGAACGCCTGCTCGTAGATGTACAACGCGTACGTGAGCGTCTTGTTGACCGGAGCGCCGAGGTTGTTGGGGCTGACGACGAAGGCCTGCTCGAAGAACTGGAAGTAGAACAGCGTGGCGATGACGACGTTGTAGAGGATCACAGGGCGCAGCAGCGGCAGCGTGATACGCCGGAAGGCCGCCCAGCGGCCGGCGCCGTCGACTGCGGCCGCCTCGGTCAGCTCGGCGGGGATCTCCTGCAACGCCGCGAGGAAGGTGATCATGATCTGGCCGACCGCGCCCCACAGCACCATCATCAAGAGGGCGTACTGCGCGTAGCGCGGGTCGTCGAGCCAGCCGATCTCGGGCACGCCGAACTTGCCGAGCAGGTCGTTCAACAGCCCGTACTGCGGGTTGAGGATGAAGATCCAGACGATCGCCGTGGCCACCGGCGGCACGACGGCCGGCATGAACACGACCGTGCGAAAGCCGCGGGTCAGCCGGTCCTGGCGGTTGAGCAGCACGGCGGTGCCGAGGCCCATCGCCGTGCCGGCGACCACGCCGACCACTGTGAGGAACAGCGTGTTGCGCACGGACTCCAGGAAGACCGGGTCGGCGAAGAGCGCCTTGTAGTTGGCGAGCCCGACCCAGCTCGGCGGCGTGAGCAGGTTGTAGTTGGTGAAGCTCCAGTAGACCGCGAGCGCGATCGGCAAGGTGACGAGGCCGAGCAGCCCGACCACCCAGGGGCTCATGAACAGCGCGGCCGCCCTGCCGTCGCGCTCGGCGGCCCCGCGGCGACGCCGGCGACGGAGCGGGCCGCGCCGGCCCGGAACGGCCGTCCCGGGCCGGCTGCCTGCAGTCTCCTCGTCGGCGAGCTCGGCGCCGATGGGGCCGCCGGCCAGCCCGCCGATCACCGCCGTGTGGCGCAGGGCGACATCAGCCGCCGACCTGCGAGGCGAGCGTCTTCAGCGCCGACTGCGGCGAGGAGCCGCCGATGAGCGCGGAGTCCTGGGCCTGGCAGAGCTGCGTCGAGTACTGCGATGAGATCTTGGACTGACCCCAGGTGTGGGCGTTCTTCGACTTGGACTCCTGCTCGAAGACCCGGAAGCGCGAGTCGGTCTCGAGCGGGAAGGCGGGCACGTGCTGCAGCTGGGGGATGTTGGCGACGGTGTTGGCGAACTCCGAGGTGAGCTGCGAGTTGGTCGTCTCCCACAGGATGAAGTCGAAGGCGGCCTGCACGTTCTTCGAGCCGCGGGGGATGATCTGCGGGTTGGTGTCGAGGAACGTCGTGCCCGAGTTCTGGCTCATGCCGGCGGGAGCCGGGAACTCGGCAACACCGATGTTCTTGTTCAGCGACGGGTTGTTCGCCTTGATGTACTGCAACGTCCAGGGGCCGTCGAACATCATCGCCAGCTTCCCGGACTCGAACGGGTCGCCGGCGGTCAGGTAGGCGCCGGCACTCTGGACGAAATTGGCGACGTTCGTCGCGCCGAACTTGGTGTAGAAGCTCTTCTCCCACGTCAGCGCCGCCAGGTTCTTGGGCGTGTCGGGCGTCGGCGTGCCGCTCGAGGAGTACCACGAGCCGCCGAACAGCCAGCCGTAGGACTCGAGCGGGCAGACCTGACCCTGCGTCGGCCCCGGGTAGTTCGGCGCGAAGCCGAGCTGGGTGATCTTGCCGTTGGAGACCTTGGTCAGCTTGACGGCGTCGGCGTACAGCTGCTGGGCGGTCGAGGGCGGGTCGTTCGGGTTGAGGCCGGCGGCGGCGAACAGCTTCTTGTTGTAGAGCAGACCGGCGAGGAAGTTCATGAACGGCAGCCCGTACAGCGTGCCGCCGACCGTCACGGCGTCGAGGCCGGCCGGAACGTAGGCGTTCAAGTCGAGGTGCGCCGCCTTGACCATGCTCGAGAGCGGCTCCACCGCGCCCTCGGTGGCCCAGCCGCCGAGCACGGCCGAGGTGCCGAGGTCGACGATGTCGGGCGGATTGCCTCCCGTGATCGCGGCGAGGATCTTGGCGTCGTTGGTGACGGGCGTCTCGGTGATCGTGACGTTCGGGTGTAATTTCTCGTACTGGGCGATCGCGGTGCGCAGCTCCTGCTCCTCGTGGCCGCCCCCCCACTGCTGCCACATCGTGAGGTGGACAGCCGGTGGCGAGGCCGACGCGGTGAGGCTCGGCAGCCCCACCGCGACGCCGCCACCCGCCAGGAGCGGGAGCGCGGCGAGCAGACGGCGGTGCCGTCGGGCGAGCGAACGGCGGCTGGTGGAACGGTTGCGCAGAGCTGACACGTCGAGCATCCCCTTTGCCTCCACACGGGGCGTCAGGCGCTGCCGTGACGCACACCGATTACGATCATCTGAACACGTAGCACGGTTGTATGAACGTCCGAGCTGAGCCTACGATGACCGGCGATGCGCACGCAACCCCGCCCGATCGCCCCCGTCCCCCGCGGCAAGGACGGAGTCTGATGCGGCCCGACGAGCGCCACCAGGCGATCCTCGAGATGCTGAACGCGCACGGCCGCGTCGAGGTCGACGAGCTCGTGAAGGCGCTCGGCACGTCCGCGATGACGGTGCGCCGGGACCTCGCCCTGCTCGAGTCCAGCGGGTCGTTGCGCCGCGTCTACCGGGGGGCCGAGCCGCAGCAGAGCGGCAGCTACGAGCCACCCTTCGCGCTGCGCGCCAGGCTGAACGTCGAGGGCAAGCGGCGGATGGCGCAGGTCGTGCGCAGCCTCGTCAAGTCCGGCCAGACCGTGATCCTCGACGGCGGCTCGACGGGTGTTGCGATCGCCGAGGCGATCTGCGACCTGGCCGTGACCGTCTGCACGCACTCGATGCGCGTCGCCAACGTGCTGCTCGGCTCGGCGACGGCCCGGCTGATGGTGACGGGCGGCATCGTGCGGCCCAACGAGCAGACCCTCGTCGGACCCGAGGCGCTGCAGATGCTCGCCGCCTACCGCTTCGACACCTTCCTGATGACGGCGAGCGGCGCCCATGTCCAGCACGGCCTCACCGAGTGGAACCCCGAGGATGGCGAGGTGAAGCGCGCCGCGTTGGCAGCGGCCGAGCGCTGCATCGCGACCGTCGACGCCGGCAAGTTCGGCCACACCGCCTTCGCCCGCGTCGCCAGCTGGGACGAGGTGGACGACCTCGTCACCGACGAGGAGCCGCCCGACGAGCTGCTCGGCCGGCTCGAGGACTGCGGCGTGCGAGTCCACGTCGCCGGCGCCGCCGACGCTCGCGAGCGGCTCGCCTGACGCCCCAACAGGCCCGACCCACCGACGAGCACGAAAGGTGCCCGATGTGACCACCACCCCCTTCGAGTCCGACATCGCGGGCGAGCCCGCGGCATTGCGCGATTTCGCCGCGTCCGATCTGCCTCTCGGCCTTGCCGACATCGACCTCGACGGCGTCGAGCGCATCGTGCTGTGCGGGATGGGCTCGTCGCACTACGCCGCGCACTCGAGCTGGCGCCGTCTCGTCGCCGCCGGACGGCCGGCATGGTGGCTCTCCGCACCCGTCGTGCTCGATCGGCCGGAGATCCTCGGACGCGACGCGCTGCTCGTGCTCACCTCGCAGTCGGGGCGCTCGGGCGAGATCGTGGCGCTGCTCGAGCGCCTGCCGAGCGATGCGCGGCGCCGGGTGATCGCCGTCACCAACGACCCGTCGAGCCCCCTCGCCGAGGCCGCCGACGTGCTCGTCGAACTGCACTCGGGGGACGAGGCGACGGTGAGCACCAAGAGCTACGCCAACAGCCTCGCCGCGCACGCCCGCCTGGTGGACGCCTTCGAAGGCGGTGACGACGCCGCCCGGGTGGACTCGATCCTCGCCGCGGCGGACGCGCTCGGGTCGCTCGCGCCCGACCTCGAGGGGTTCGCCAAGAGCCTGCTCGCCGAGCGCCAGGCGCGCCTCGTCCTCGTCGCCGACGGCGCCCGCACGCCGAGCGCGCTCTTCGGGGCGCTCATCGTCAAGGAGGCCGCCAAGCTCGCCGCGGAAGGGTTCGTCGGCGGTGAGTTCCGTCACGGGCCGCTCGAGCTCGCCGGGCCCGGGCTCGGGGCGGTGCTCTTCCACGACGGAGCCGAAGCCACGACGCTCGGCCGGCTCGCCGTCGACCTCGTCGCGACGCGGTCGCGGCTGCTCAACGTCGGTTCGCCTGGTTCACCGATTCGACCGGCTCCGCCGGCCGGCTGCGAATGGGCGAGCACCGTGGCGACCGACGAGCTGTCGCAACTGATCTGCGACGCCGCCGTCGTCCAGCACCTGAGCGTCGCGCTCGCCCACGCCAACGGCGTCGTCCCCGGCGCCTTCCGCTTCGGCGCCAAGATCACCACGATCCTGTGACTCCCGGGCCCGTGACGCCCGGGCCGCCGGCACGCGACGCTGTGCACGCCGGGGTGGACCTCGGCGGCACCGGTGCCCGGGTGGTCGTCTGCGACGGCCCGCTGATCCTCGGCGAGCAGGTGCTCGCCAGTGCCCAGCTCGGCGCCGGCTCGATCGGCGAGCGCGTCGAGCGCTTGGCGACGATCGTGCGCGACTGCACGCCTCCGGGACGTCGCCTCGCCGGGGTGGGGATCGGCGCCAGTGGCCCGATCGCGCCCGACTGGTCGGAGATCACCAACGCCGACACCTTGCCGTGGTTCTCCGGATTCCCGCTCCCGGCCCTGCTCGCCGACGCGCTCGGCGTCCCCGTGCGGCTCGACAACGACGCCGTGACGGCTGCGCTCGGCGAGTACCACTTCGGCGCAGGCCGCGGCTCACGGCGGCTGCTCGTGGTGACGATCGGCACCGGCATCGGCGCCGCGCTGCTCGTCGACGGGATCCCCTTCCGCACGGTCACCGGGCAGCACCCCGACGCCGGCCACCTGCCGGTCTTCGGCGACGGGTTCCGTTGCTACTGCGGGCTCACGGGTTGCTTCGAGCAGCACGCCTCGCGCCTCGCGCTCGAGCGACGGCTCGCCGAGTCCGGCGCCGTGCTTCCGACAGACGGGATCGACGACCTTCCGAGGACCGAGGCGGCGAGCGCGGCTCTGGACGACTACGGCTTCGATCTCGGCCGCGGCCTCGAGTCGCTGCAGGTGGTCTGGGGGCCCGACCGGATCGTCCTCGGCGGCGGCACGAGCCGCTTCGTCGAGCGCTTCGAGCCGGCGATGCGCGCCGGGATGTCGAGGGCGCCCGGCTACCGCGGTGTCGCCGAGGTCACCGTGTCCGACATCGGCGACCTCGCCGGAGCGATCGGGGCGAGCACGCTCACCTCAACAACGCTCACATGAACAAGGGAGCATCCATGGGCCACGAAGGTTGGGACAGGCACGAATGGCTGAACCCGCCGGCGCACTGGTCGGTCGACGCCGGGCGGCTCACGGTCACGACCCGGCCCGACTCCGACTTCTGGCGCGAGACGCACGAAGGCTTCGTCAAGGACGACGGGCACCTCTTCGGCCGGCCCGTCGCCGGCAACTTCGTCGCCCGTGTGCGCTTCGCGGGTGACTTCACCGCCCAGTACGACCAGGCCGGGCTGATGCTTCGTGCCGCGCCGGAGCGGTGGATGAAGTGCGGGGTCGAGCTCGCCGACGGCAAGGCATTCGCCAGCGTCGTGGTCACCGACCAGCGCTCCGACTGGTCCCTCGTCCGGCTGGCGAGCGTGCCGGCGTCGGTCACGATCGAGGTGACCCGCGAGCGCGGCGCGCTGCTCGTGCGCTGCGTCGAGCCGCTCGACGAGCTGCTGCGCGTTGCGCCGTGGCCGGACGAGGGACCTGTTGTCGTCGGGCCAATGTGCGCCTCGCCCAAGGGCCCGGGGTTCGAGGCCCGCTTCGAGGACTTCTCACTGGTCCGGCGAGCCGGGTCCTCCTAGGCAACTGGTGCTCAACGGGCTGGGCGCGTCTGCCGCGCCCGGTCTCCCTCCTTTCATCACCGGTGTGTCACGACGACGGACCGGTGTGTCACGACGACGGGCGCGAGTCGGCGTGTTCGAACGGGGGCACCGGGAACGGCTTGTGCGGCGCAACCGGGTAGTCCGGCGGCTCGCTGCCCTTGGGGACAGGAGGCGGCACGAGCGAGTCCGGCGCCGGCGGGGTCTCCGCCCCCTCCACGAAGGGCACGCCGACGAGCGACGACGGGGATTCGGGAGGAGGTGAGCCAGGCGCCACGGGCGGGGGAACGAGAGCATCGGCAGACGACGGCGGCCCCGCGTCCGGGTCGAAGGGCACGCCGACGGCGGGACGTGGGGCGGCGACCTCGAGCACGGGTCCGAACAGCGTCTCGACGTCGACGGGAGCCGCCTGAACGTGCTGGCCGGTCGGAGCGGGCGGTCGGACCCCCGCTGCGACGACGCCCACGACCGGCACGTCACGGTGTCCCGGATCGTCCGGTGCGACGACGCCCACGACCGGCACGTCACGGTGTCCCGGGTCGTCCTCCCCTCGGCCGTGCTCGACGCGATCGGGATAGACGAGGGCCAGCTCACGCGGTTCAGTGACGAATTTGGAGATGGGTGCGTAGCCGGATCTGTCCTCGGCCGCGGCAGTGCGGTGCGCAGCGTCGTCTGCCCTGCCCCACGCCCGGCGCGCCCGATCGACCGCCGTGCGGGCGAGACTCGCCGCCGCCGCGATCCCCGATCCCTCGGCGGGTGTGCCCGCCGGTCCCATCAGGCTGCGCAGGGTGTCGAGCGCGGTGTCCGCCCGGGCCTTCGCCCCGTCGCTTCGCCGAGCCGCACGGCGTGCGCGAGCGCTGGCGATCATCGGCCACGCTTCGGGGGCGAGCCACTCGCCGAGCAACCACAGCACGAGCAGCACGCCGCCGGCGCCGCCGGCGAAGGCGGTCCAGCCCGCGCTCGCTCCGACGAAGGCGAGCGGCAGCAACGCAAGGCCGATGCCGAGCGATAGGATCGCCACGCGCAGCGCCCAGGCGCGGTCGTAGACGGCCGCGACGATCCACTCGAAGAACCCGAGCAGCCGCTCCTGCGCGCCTTGCTCGCCGCGGGCCGCGTCGAGGAACCGGACATCCTTGCTCTTCTGGTGCAGAAACGCCGTGTACGTGGCGGCGAAGATCACCGAGAGCCCGAGGAAGATCGCAGGGATCACGGCCTGTACCTTCGGCGCCGCGCCGCTGACGTAGCTTGCTGTCAGCAGTCCGGTGTAGATCGTCGCCACGGCGCTCGAGGCCGCGGTCACCGTCGCCGCCCGCGACAGGGAACGGTCGATCGCATTGCTGGCAACGGTGATGAACGCGCCGTGGGTGGCGCCGTAGAGGGAGGACTCGAAGGCGAGCACGGTGTCCTGGCGGCTGCGCTGGACGGACTCGGCGGTGTCGCTGCGGTCGCCGTCACGCTTGTGCTCGGTGTCCCAGCGGGTGTTCACCAGCTGGCGCTGGGAGTCGGCGCGGTCGCCGTCGCGCTTGCGCTCGTTGTCCCAACGGGTGTTACCGAGCTGGCGTTGCGTGTCGATACGGTCGCCGTCGCGCTTGCGCTCGGTGTCCCAGCGGCTGTTCGTCAGCTGGCGCTGCGAGTCGGCGCGGTCGCCGTCGCGCTTTCGCTCGTTGTCCCAACGGCTGTTGTTCACAGCCCGTTGCGGAGCGTCGCGCTCGTCGGTGTGCTTTCCGCTGCCGGTCACGATCACGTCGTCGGTCATTCCTGCTGCCTCCTCGCGGTCGTGTCCTCCTGCGACCGCCTGGGGCATTCTGCTGCAACGCCTCTCGCCGCGTCGCCGGCGCACATCGGCGGCGCGCACGGTCGCCCCCCTCCAGGCGTCACAGTGACGGAGTGACGATTCCCCTCGAGGCGCCCACCCTCGCCGGCGACCGTGAGGGCGCGCTCGAGGTGTTCCTCGAGTGGGTCGACGGGCGGGGCATCACCCTCTACCCGGCCCAGGAGGAGTCCCTGCTCGAGGTCTTCGCCGGGAACCACGTGATCGTCAACACCCCGACGGGCTCGGGCAAGAGCCTGGTCGCCCTCGGGGCGCACGTCGCTGCGCTGGCGAGCGGGCAGCGCAGCTTCTACACCGCGCCGATCAAGGCGCTCGTCTCCGAGAAGTTCTTCGCCCTCTGCCACGACCTCGGTGCCGAGCGCGTCGGCATGCTCACCGGCGACGCTTCGATCAACCCGAGCGCCCCGGTGATCTGCGCCACGGCCGAGATCGTCGCCAACATGGCGCTTCGTGCCGGCGCAGCGACGCCGATCGGCCAGGTCGTGATGGACGAGTTCCACTTCTACGGCGATCCCGACCGCGGCTGGGCCTGGCAGGTGCCGCTGCTCGAGCTGACCGGCGCGCAGTTCGTGCTCATGTCCGCCACCCTCGGCGACACGCGCTCGATCGAGTCGGGCTTGCAGCGGCGCACCGGGCGCGACGTCTCGGTGGTCCGCTCGGCGACACGTCCCGTGCCGCTGTCGTTCGAGTACCGCCGCACGCCACTGCACGAGACCGTCGAGTCGCTGCTCGCCGCCGACCTCGCCCCGCTCTACGTCGTGCACTTCACCCAGGCCAACGCCCTCACCCAGGCCCAGGCGCTGACCTCGGCGCAGGTGACGACGCGCCTGCAACGTGACGCGATCGCCGAGGCGTTGCAGGGCTTCCGCTTCGCCCCGGGGTTCGGCCGCACGCTGACGCGCCTGTTGCACCACGGCATCGGCGTGCACCACGGCGGCATGCTCCCCAAGTACCGCCGTCTCGTCGAGCGCCTGACCCAGCAGGGCCTCTTGCGCGTCGTCGTCGGCACCGACACCCTCGGCGTCGGCGTCAACCTGCCGCTGCGCACCGTGGTGTTCTCGGGCCTGGCGAAGTACGACGGCTCGGTCGCCCGGCTGCTCAGCGCCCGCGAGTTCCACCAGATCGCCGGGCGGGCCGGGCGGGCCGGCTTCGACGCGGCGGGCTACGTGGTCGTGCAGGCTCCCGAGCACGTCGTGGAGAACGAGCAGGCGGCACGACGCGCCGGCGACGACCCGGCCAAGTTGCGCAAGCTGGTCAAGTCCAAGCCGCCGAAGGGCTTCGTCGCCTGGGACGAGAACGTCTACGAGCGCATCGTCGCCTCGCCGCCCGAGCCGCTCGTGCCGCACCTGCGCGTCGACCACGCCACGCTGCTCAACGTGCTCGACCGCCCCGGCGACGGCTGCCGTGCCCTCACCCGGCTGCTCACCGAGAACGACGAGCCCCGTCCCGTGCAGCGCCGCCTCGCCCGCCGTGCCATCGGCATCTACCGCTCGCTCGTCGCCGCCGGGGCGCTCGAGCGCCTCACCGAGCCCGACGAGCTCGGCAGATGGGTACGCGTTACCACCGACCTGCAGGCGGACTTCGCCCTCGACAACCCGCTCAGCCCCTTCGTGCTCGAGGCGGTGCCCCGCCTCGAGCGGGCTTCGGAGACCTTCGCCCTCGACGTGGTGAGCGTCGTCGAGTCCACCCTCGGCGATCCCTGGCCGATCCTCGCAGCGCAGCTCAACCGCGCCAAGACCGAGGCCCTCGCCGCGCTCAAGGCCGCCGGCGTGGAGTACGAGGAACGCATGGAGGCCCTCGACAAGGTGGAGTACCCCAAGCCCTTGCGCGAGTTCACCTACGGGCTGTTCGACGCCTACCGCCTCGTGCACCCGTGGGCCGCCGACGACAACATCCGCCCGAAGTCGATTGTCCGCGACCTCTACGAGCAGGCGATGACCTTCGGCGAGTACGTCGCCCACTACGAGCTGAACCGATCCGAGGGGCTGCTCTTGCGCTACCTCTCGGAGGCCTACCGCGGGCTGCAGCGCGCCGTGCCGGAGGAGCTGAAGAACGAGGAGCTGCTCGATCTCACCGAGTGGCTCGGCGAGCTCGTGCGCCAGGTGGACTCGAGCCTGATCGACGAGTGGGAGCACCTCGCCCTCGCTGCGGCGAGCGCCTCACCCGAGGCGGCCGCCGCCGAGGTGGGCCTCGAGCTGGCCGAGGCGCCGCCCCCGCCGCCGGTGACCGCCAATCGCCGCGCCTTCAGGGTGATGGTGCGCAACGCGGCCTTCCGTCGCGTCGAGCTCGCCGCCCGCCGCGACACCGCAGCGCTCGCCGCCGGCGAGGAGCCGGGTGGCCTCGACGCCCCCGCGTGGGCGGAGGCACTCGATCGTTACTACGCAGCGCATGCGACGCTGCTCACCGGCGCCCCGGCGCGCGCCGCAGCCCTGTTCCAGCTGAGCGAGGCTCCGGGCGTGCTGCGCGTCCGCCAGGTGCTCGACGACCCCGACGAGGACCATGACTTCGCCGTCGTCGCCGAGGTCGACCTCGCCTCGTCCGACGAGGCGGGGGCACCTGCGTGGCGGACGCTCGCGCTCGAGGCCGGCTGACCGCTCGGGCCCGGACGGGCGCGGGGCTCACTCGCGCGCAGCGTGCGCACGCGCGCCGTCAGTGTCGGCCGCGCTTCAGTGCGGATACGTGTAGTCAAGTTCCGGTGATGGCAGGCCGTTAGCGACTTTGCCGCGGTGTCGGCGCGAGCTCGACATCGTCGGGCGGAGAGTGGAGGAACCGGTGGCCGCTCGATCGAGCCTGATCCAAGCCGTCGGTGCCGGCGGCGCCTCGAGCGCGGCCGTGATGCAGCGGATCGTCGAGCGGGCGATCGAGCTCATCCCCGGCGCGGACGGCTCGAGCCTCGAGCTCGTCGAGCGGGACCGCATGGTCTGCGTCGCCGCCGCCGGCTCGCTCACGTCCTTCGTCGGATCCCGTTTCGACCTGTACTGGAGCCTCTCGGGCAAGGCCGTGCTGACCGACGCCACGTTGCGCTGTGACGACATGCAGGCCGAAGGGTGCGCCGGCCGTGAGGACAGCCGCCTGGCGGGCACGGCGTCGATGGTGTGCGTCCCGTTGCGCCACGGCGCCCGGCCGATCGGCGTCCTGAAGGTCGGTTCGCAGGTGGCGGGCGCGTTCAGCCGGCGCGACGCGGCGACGCTCAGCCAGCTTGCCGGGTTCGTCTCGACGACGATCACCGCGACGCGCGACCTCGGGCGCTCCGCCGAGGACCTGATCGCCTCGGTTCCCACAGTGGACCCGGCCCTGGCCGACATCGAGGGGATCTCGTCCTTCGTCGCCCACGTCATCGACCCCGGCGCCGCTGTCGGCGCCGAGGTCGCCGAGCGGGTTCGCCTCGTGCTCGAGCACGAGCTGCTCGGCACCCTGCTGCAACCGATCGTCGAGCTGTCGACGATGAAGCTCGCCGGAGCCGAGGCCCTCGCCCGCGTCCAGATCGAGCCGGCGACGCCGGTGAAGCGGCTCTTCGCCGACGCCCGGCGGTCCGGGCTCGGGCCCGAGCTGCAGCTGCTCGCCGCACGCGGGGCGCTGCGTGCCGCTGCCAGCCTGCCCCCCGACGCGTTCGTCGCGGTCAACCTCGACGTGGACGGCCTGTCGCGGCCCGAGCTGATGCCGTTGCTCGCCGAGGCGCCGAGACCGATCGTGATCGAGCTGACCGAGGAGGTGCGTGTCGACGACTACCGGGCGCTGCGCCGGGTGCTGTCGTCGTTGCGCCGCGACGGCGTGCGCCTGGCGATCGACGACACCGGCGCCGGCTACGCCAGTCTCTCCCACGTCGTCAAGCTCGCCCCCGAGCTGATCAAGCTCGACATCGAGCTGATCTGCGGCATCGACGTCGACCCGGTGCGGCGCAGCCTCGTCGGCGCCGTCGTCACCTTCGCAGCCGAGACGGGCTCGGAGGTCGTCGCCGAGGGGATCGAGACCCGGGCCGAGCTGGACACCGTACGCGACCTCGGCGTGCACTACGGCCAGGGCTACCTGCTCGGCCGACCGGCCGCACCCGAGCTGCTGGCGCTCGAGCTGGCGGGGGTGCCCTCGGCGCTCGACTGAGGCGGCAGGGCGGCTCGGGGCATGCGCTGCACGCCGAAGACGAAGTGGTTGAAGTCGAGCCCCGACGAGCGATCCTCGCGCTGCACGAGATGCTGCAGGGTCGGGTCGACCACCCAGTCGTCCCAGGACCAGTCGCGCTGGCTGTCCACGGGGATCTGCGCCACGACGTAGTGGCCCTCGGCCAGGCAGCCCCCGAGCGGGGAGGGCGCGAACGAGAGGCCCTGGCGGAACTCCATCACCTTGGCGTTCTTGCTGCGCCCGGCGAGCCACGAGGCCAGGCTGGCCGCCATCTGCGAGAGCTGGCCGACGACGGGCGAGAGGTGCAGCAGGGACAGGCCGGCCTTGAACTCGTCGCCGTCGAGGAAGTCGAGCAGCCCGCGGTTGAAGCTGCTGTCCACGTTGACGGTCTGGAACCCGAAGACGATCCCCTCAGCCGAGGGCTCGAGCCCGTAGAACAAGGGGAAGTTGTGCGCCGGGACGGTCGCCCCGTTGCGGGCCTCGAACTTGGCGTTGAAGTGGTAGCGAGAGTTTGCTTCGCCGGCTCCCTGGCGCTCCACGGCGAAGTCGAACAGCAGCGAGTGCGTGCCGAGCCCCGGGTAGCGGGCGACGTGGAGGGTGTCGAGCGTGATCCGCAGCGGCTCGCCCTGCAGGTTCGTGTCGGGCGTGGCGCGTGCGACCGGCACCAGGCGGTCGCCGCCGCTCGCCGGCAGGAAGCCGCAGATGTTCGTGGTCGCGGCAAAACGGCTGAATCCCGGGATGCCGGCGAGGACCTCGCCGACCCCGTAGACGGCGGCCTCCTCCCCCGCCGCGTGCGCCAGCAGCTCGTCGCCGAGCACGCCGTCGCCGATCTCGCTCAGATAGCCGGCGACCGCGTCGGGCTCCCACTCGCCGATCGGCGGCGTGGGCCCGAACCAGTCCTCCATCGCTTCGTCACGCGCCATGTGCCACCTCCCGCCCCGCGGCCGACCGAGGGGTGCCGGATTATGGGCCTCGGGGCCGGCCGGGCGCCATAGGATCCGCCGATGGCCGCTTTGGACTGCAGGCTGGCCATCAGGCTTGCCGGGTCGCCCGGCGAGCAGCGTTGCGAGCTCGCCTTCGTCGAGGACGGGCGCGAGCTCACCGCCGAGTTCCCCTTCAGCTCACCGGTCACCGCCGACGACCGCGAGGCGGCGAGGTGGCTGATCGAGGAGCACCCGCGGCTGATCGGCAGCGCGGCGGACGACATCGCCGCACGGCTCGGCGCTCGGCTTCGTGCACTCGGGGGTGAGCTGCGCACCGCCCTGCTGGACGACTCGGCGGGCTCCGGCGCCGCGGCGATCGCTTCGGCGCTCACCGAGCCCGGAGTGGCACAGCGCCTCGAGGTCCGCGTCGACCAGCAGACGCCGGGCTGGCTGCCGTGGGAGCTCGTCCAGGCTCCCGGCGCCGAGCGCGCGCTCTCCTGCCTGGCGGCGTCGTTCGTGCGCGCGACCGGCCTCGAGCTCGACGCGACTCCGCACGGCGCGCCGGCGCCGGCGCCGGCGCCGGCTCGCGCCCGGGCGCTTCGCGTCCTCGTCGTCGTCGCTCGGCCACGCCGCGACGACGACGTGCCGTTCCGCTCGGTGGCGAGCCGCATCGTTCGAGCTGCGTGCGCGTCGGGTTCGGCGCTCGAGGTGCGCCTGCTCCGGCCGCCGACCTTCGCCGCCCTCGAGGGCGCGCTCGAGGCTGCGCAACAGGCTGGCGGCGGTTACGACGCGGTGCACTTCGACGGCCACGGCGTCTACCGCCAGTCGGTCTTCACCGGCGGGTCACGGCGCGGCTACCTGCGCTTCGAGACCGAGGGCGGCGGCGAGGACGTCACCGGTCGCGCCGTGGGCGAGCTGCTCGCCTCCTACCGGGTGCCGATGCTGCTGCTCAACGCGTGCCGGTCGGGCTTCAGCGACGACGAGGGCGGCCCCGGCGGCGCGGCCGGCGGCGGTGGCGGCGGGCCCGTGGCGCCTCCGCTCGGCTCGGTCGCGACCGACGTCCTCGCCGCCGGGGTGCCGAACGTGCTGGCGATGGGGTTCAACGTCTACGTCTCCACCGCCGCCGCGCTGATCGGCGACGTGTACGCCGCCCTCGCGTCCGGAAGCCCGCTCGGGGAGGCCGTGTCCGCCGCCCGCCGGCACGCGCTGCAGGCGCCGCCCGCCGTCGGAGGGGGATGGGGCTGGCTCGTCCCGATCAGCTACGAGGCGCCTCCGCCCAGCGCGGACCTGGCAGGCGCCGGTGGCGGTGGCGGTGGCGGTGGCAGTCAGGCTGGCGCGAGCACGGCGGTCGCCCGCTCAGAGCTTCGGGCTGGGGGAGGTCCGCCGGCCGATCGGCCGAGCGAGCGGCTGTTCGTCGGCTACGAGGAGGTGATCCAACGCCTCGACCGCCTCGTCCCGGGCCACACCCCGGTCGAGATCCTCGGGGTCGCCGGCGCCGGCAAGAGTGCCGTCGCCGCCGAGTTCGTCCGCTGGGCGACCGCGACCGGGCTCGCCGGCGCTGCCATCGCGCTCGACCTTGCGCAGCACCCGTCGTTCGCCTCCTTCGAGCAAGCGCTCGAGGGCCGTCGCGCCGCGCTGCCCGGCGCAGCCCCGGACGGGACGCCGGCGGTCACCCTCCTGGTGCTCGACGGCGTCGACGCGGTCACGAGCGAACCGCCCGATGCGGGCGCGCCCGGTACCGCCTGGCCGGCGGGCGACCGGATCGCGTTGCACGAGGCGATCGCAGGCTGGGGCGAGCACGACGGCCGGGTGCTGCTCACGGCGCGGGCAACGAGCGACATCCCCGGGGTGACGAGCCTCGTGCTGGACGGGCTCGACGCCGCGGCCAGGCGGGAGCTGGCACTGGCCGTCGGGTTCGATCTCGTCGTCCCCGCGGCTGCGGCCGTGCTGGAGTGGACACAGGGCGTCCCCGCGGTGATCGAAGCGCTCCCCGGACTGCTCGAGCGCTTCCCGCACGACTCCGTCGAGGCGACCTACGAGATGCTCTTCCGGCTCTGCAACGGCGCCACGGACATCGAGGGGCTCGACGACACGCTGCTGCGCGACGTGGGGCTGCGCGCCTTCCCGATCGAGGAGCTGCGCGAGCTCGCCCTGCCGATCGCGCTGAGCATGTTCCAGGGCTACCTCCCGGTCGCGCACTGGGAGACCTTCTGCCGCATGGCCGAACTGAAGCGCTTGCCCGTGACGGCTGAGGGAGCGTCCGCAGCGCTCGACCAGGCGCTCGCCGCCGCCGCGCCTGCCGGGCTGGCGGCGCGAGCGGACGAGCACGGCTACCGCCTGCACCCGCTCGCCGCGCTCGCGACCCGCACCTGGTTCGGCTCGCTCGTCGCAGCGCTGGGTGGCGACGACGCCGCGAACGGGCGCAGGTCTGGAGACAGTTCTGGGCAACCTTCGCATCGTCGATGACCGTGTGGGTGAAGAGGCTGAGCACGATCTCGGGGCGCGTCGACGCGCTCGGCGCGCCCGGGCCGATCGGTCAGAACCTCTGGTTCGCCACCGAGCTGGCGGTCATGGCGCCGTGGTGGGGACTGGAGCTGCCACTGGTGCGCCGCCAGCGCGACACGCTGCTCGCCGAGGAACGCACGGCCGAGTGGTCGGCGTGCTGGGAGCGCTTGACGCGGCTGCTGCACGAGTTCCCTCCCGCGAGCCGCTTCGACGGGCCAGAAGACCTGGCGCTGCTCGTCTCCCGGCTCTCGGCCGAGGAGGCCGAGCGCACCGGCGACGTCGAGAAGGCGGCGCGGCTGCGCGATGCGGTCAACCGGCTCGCTGCCGACAGCCAGTCCGTCATCGTGCTGCCGAACGGCGACGGGCCGCGGCCGACGATCGACGTCGGGCTGATCCACCGCTTCGCCGCGCTGCTCGAGCAGGGAGACGCAGCCGCCGAGGCGGGATCGCCGGCGTGCGTGGAGCACTACCAGCATGCGCTCGAGCTGTCCGGCTCCGCGGGCTGGCACGACCCCCGGGTGGCCGAGGCGGAGCTGAAGATGGCCCGCGCCTACCTCAACGTGGATTCCCTCTACGACCCCGCGACCTACGAGCGCTACGCCCGCCAGGCGCTGGCGAGTGCCGAGCCCTTCGCCAAGATGGTCGCCGACGACCTGATCGCGCGCTGCAAGCTGAGTGTCGGCACCGCGATGGTGGAGCAGATGAAACAGCACGCCCCCTCGCCCGAGCGCGCCGACGAGGCCCGCGGCCACCTGTTGTTCGCGGCCACGTCGGCCTCGAGCGAGGCCGCAACGCGTGCGTCCGCCCGCGTCAGTCTCGGCAACCTCGCCTGGGCGACGGACGACCTCCCCGCCGCGATCGACAGCTACCTGCTGGCGAGCACGGAGTTCTCCGACGCCGGAGCGACCCGCAACGCAGCCGTGGCGGCGTCCAACGCGGCGCGCGCCCTTCGTGCGGCGGGCAGGGAGGACGACGCACGCGCCGTCGCGCGCCGGGCGGTCGAGATGGTGGCGGGATCTCCGCAGACAGCAGACCGCCTTCGCCGCATGCTGGAGGGACTGCTCGACTGAACCAGTCGGACTGTGCCGGCGATCGCGCTCCGAGGCGGCAGCGAAAATGACATGTCTGTGTCATCCCCGCACCCACGCCGATCTTCCACATTGGCCTCTCCCCCGCTGCCTCGCCCGACAGGGAGTCCACCGATGCGCGCCGCCGGCTCATGACGACGTCGAGGGCGAGCCATCCCTCTCGCGGCGAGGACCCCGACTGGGCGATCTACGAGCCCGACCGGGGTCGTGTCGACCGGCTGCGCCTGCTCGGGCTGCACGGCGCCGCTGACGAGCTCGAACGCGCCATCGAGCTCGATTGGCGGGCGGCGCAGCGCCGGCGCATCCGGCAGCGTCTCGGGCTGCAGGTCAGGTTCGGCCCAGAGGAGGAGAATTAACAGGCTCGCGCTACTTCTTCTTCGCCTTCTTCGGCGGCAGCGAGCGGGCGTAGGTCGCACCGAGTCGCACCCAGCGCTCGAGCTGGGCCTTGGTGCGCACGCCCGCGGCGTCGACCCGCAACCAGCCGTCCATCTCGCGCCCGCGCATCTCGAAGCGCCGCGCGTGCTGCCGTGTGACCAGCTCGGCCGTCTCGGCAGGGTCGACACGCAGCAGCAGGCCGCCCTGCCCGCTCGCGCTCACCGCCATGTTGCCGTTGATCAGAAAGGCCAGGCCGCCGAACATCTGCTGCTCGGTGAGCCCCTCCTCGCCGGAGAGCAGCTCTCGCAGGCGGTAGGCAAGATCCTCGTCGTAGGCCACGGCGCCAGCTTCGCGCAGGCGGCGCGCCGGCGGCTCGGTTGCGCAACACTGGTGACTGTTGTGTCGAGATCGGCCGCACACCGCGGACGAGCGGCGAGCGGGGGGGACGAGATGAGCACGACGACGAACCGGCTCGGTCTGCGCCCGCCGCGAGCGACGAGCAGGCGCCTGCTGCTCGCCGGTGGCGGCACGATGGCGTGCTCGCTGCTCGCCGCAACCGGTCTCTCGACCGCGGCGTTCGCAGGCGGCGGCGCACCGGCGGCGGTCGGCTGGACGAGGATCAGCGGCGGCACGACCTCGGCAACCGCTGCGGGAGCCCAGCTCGGCCTGGCGCGCACCGCCGACGGCACGCTGCACGTCATCTCGAACCATGGCACCAACTCGACCACGATCTCCGAGACCCGCATCTCGCCTGCGGGCCACGTCCTCGGGACGACGACCGTGGCGAGCGGCTGGGACGGCAACGGCGGATTGGCGCTGCTCGTGATGCCAAACCACTCGCTGCGCCTCTTCGCGGCCGGCGAGCACGAGGGCGGGCCCGGCGGCCCGCTCGACGGCATCAACTCCTTCACCGCTCCGGCGGGGGGTGTGACCTGGACGCGTGTCGCCGGTGAGGCCTGGGGAGGCGTGTTCGGAGCGGGGGCAGGCCAGATCGCCGCCACCCTCGCCCCCGGCGGGCAGCCCGTCACCGCCTGGTCGAACAACTACCACGTCGGTCTCGGCGCGCCCAGCGCCACGCCGATCGTGCACCCGGACATCTTCAACCCCCAGCTGGCGACCGATGCGAAGACCTGCGCCGTCGTGTACTCGGCGGTCACCATCGCCGGTAAGGGCGGCACCTACGCCCAGCAGCTCCTGCCGAGCCTCGGGCCGGCGAGGCTGCTCGGCAGCAACACCCAGAGCGCCGGGTCCGGCGAGACCGCCCGCATCGGAGCGGGCGGTGTCTACATCGTCACGGCGAACGGGAACGCCCAGGTTCTCGCCCTCACCCGCTACGGCGGGGGCACGATCGACGTCGCCCGCGGCGCCGGCTACGAGCTGACGAACGTCGTCGCCGCGCCGGGCGGGCGGCTGTGGATCCTCTGGTGGAACTTCCGCGGTACCGACATGTTGGTCACGCGCTCCAACGGAGCGGTGACCAAGTTCGAACCCGTGCAGACCCTTCCCCTCCCGGCGAACGCCGACGGCGTGTCCGGGATCCAGGGCAACGGCTCGCTCGGGCCACTCGACCTCTTCGCCGACATGCTTGTCGGCAACGACACGGGCTTCCTCTACACCCACGTGCTCGCCGAGATGACCGTGACGACCGCGGTGAGCGCGATCACGTCCAAGAAGCACAAGGTGATCGGTAGCGAGCTCAAGGTGACGGTGACCGACGCGGGCGACCCGCTCGCCGGGGCGAGCGTCACCGTCGGCGCCAAGGTCGCCATGACGAAGACCTTCGGCGTCGCCACCTTCGACTACGCGGGGACGCCGCCGGGGCGGGTTCCCCTCACGGTGACCGCTCCCGGATACAAGCCGGTCACCGCCTCCACGGGGCTGTGAGGCGAGGCGGCTCTGGCAGCTCGGTGTCGGCCGCGCGCACCGTCGCCGCGGCGACGGCGGTCAGCGGCAGGGGTCGAACGCGGCCAGCGCCGGCGGCCCGTTGCCGGTGAGGACGAGGTCGGCGAGCAGCCGGCCGGTCGCCGGCCCGAGCGTCACGCCCCACATGCCGTGGCCGCCGCCGACGAAGACGCGGGGATGCGCCGACACGCCGATCAGCGGCAGCCCGTCGGCGGTCACCGGGCGCGGACCGACCCAGTGCCCGCTCGAGCGGTCGAGATGGACCGCGTCGGAGAGCAGCGCCCGCGAGGAGGCAAGGACGGCGTCGATCCGCCGCCGATCGAGCGGTGCGTCGGGAGGGGCGATCTCCATCGTCCCGGCGAGGCGCACCCGACCCATATCGGGGCTGCAGGCGACGCGGCTCGCCGGCAGGTAGAGCGGGTGCTCGAGGGGGATGTCGGACTCGACCGACACCGAGTAGCCGCGTCCCGCGGCGAGCGGCAGCCGCACGCCGACGCGCCGCCCGAGGCGCGAGAGCCAGGCGCCGGCGGCGAGGACCACGGCGTCGAAGGTCTCCCCGCCACCCAGTCCCCGCAGCGCCACCTCGCCGGGCGCCGGCTCGACGGCGGTCACAGCCTCCCCGCGCCGGACCCGGCCACCGCGACCGGCCACCGCCGCTGCCAGCGCCGCCATGTAACGGGCCGGCTGCAGGAAGCGCTGCTGCTCGATCCTGAACCCGTGCCCCGCTCGGCGCGAGAGCAGCGGCACCTCCTCGAGCAGCTCCTCACCCGAGAGCACGCGGACGACGGGCTTCATCGCCGTGCCGGCGAGCAGCTCCAGCTCGTGCTCGAAGCCTCCGGCTGCCCGGCGATCCTCGAAGGCCGCCACGATCGGCGACTCGACGACCGGCTCGGCGACGCCGCCGTCGCGCAGCTCGTCGTAGGCGGCAAAGGCGAGGGGCGCGAGCGCCTCCAGCGCGACGAGCCCGCGGCGGAAGCGGGCATCGGTGCAGCACGACGCGAAGCGCAGCAGGAACGGCGCCGAGGCGACGAGCGAGCGCGGCGGGACTCGGAAGGGCGCGTTCGCGCCGGAGCAGCGAGCGCAGTCCGTAGGCGAGCACGCCCGGCTCGGGGAGCGGTGCCATGAGCGCCGGGCTGACCCATCCGGCGTTGCCGTGCGAGGCGCCTGCACCCGGTCCCGAGCGGTCGAGCACCGTCACCTCGGCGCCGCGTTCCTGCAGGAACCATGCCGTCGACAGCCCGACGATCCCCGCTCCGACGATCGCAACCGAGCGCGCCATGCTCAGCTCCCGCCGGCGCGCGCCAGGCGGACCCGTGGGTCGAGCACCGCGTAGAGCAAATCGACGAGCAGGTTGGCGACGGTGACGGCGATCGCCACGAGCAGGGTGACGGCCAGCACCGACGGCAGGTCCCCGGTGAAGACCGAGTCGAGGGCGAACTGCCCGAGGCCCTGCAGGTTGAACACCTGCTCGACGATGATCGTCCCGCCGAGCAGGCCGGCGATGTCCATCCCGAACATCGTCGCAAGCGGCGTCAAGCTCGCCCGCAGCACGTGGCGGACGACGACGCGTGAGTTGGAGGCGCCCTTCGCCCTGGCTGTGCGGACGAAGTCCTCGCGCAGCGTGTCGAGCACCGACGCCCGCGTCATCCGCGAGTACCACCCGGCGTAGACGAGGGCGAGCACGGTCCAGGGAAGCACGAGATGCCCGAGCCAGCTGCCGATGCCGTACTGGCCGGGGGGGTAGTAGCCGCTGCCCGGTGCGATCCCGAGCTTGTACCAGAACAGCCACAGCGCCACCACGCCGAGCCAGAACACCGGGAGGGAGATGGCGAGCAGCGACCCGAGCAGGCTGAGGCGATCGAACAGACGGCCACGTCGTAGCGCTGCGACGACCCCGACGGGCACCCCGATGCACACCCAGACCAGCGCCGCGCCGGCGGCGAGCACCGCCGTGATCACGATTCGCCCGCCGATCAGGCTCTTCACCGACGAGTGCGTGACGTACGAGGTCCCGAGGCCGGGCCAGCCCCACTGGTCGCCGAAGAGGAACCGCTTGACGAAGAGCAGGAATTGCACGGGGACGGGATGGTCGAGCCCGAAGTTGCGCTTCACCTGCGCGATCAGCTGCGGGGTGGGGTGCTTGCCGGCGAAGAGCACGGCCGGGCTCACCGGCGGAATGACGAAGTAGATGACGAAGGTGAGAGCGAGGATCAGCAGCACGACGACGACCAGCTGCACGAGGCGGCCGGCGACGTAGCGCGTCATCGCCGGGTCCCCGTCGTTCGGTCGAACGCGTCGCGCACCCCGTCGCCGACGAGGTTGAACCCGAGCATCGTCACGAGGAGGAACATCCCCGGGAAGAGCATCATCCACCACGCGTACGTGAACAGCGAGTTGTTCGTCGCGTCGGCGATCATCTGCCCCCAGCTCGGCGTGGACTCTGGGACCCCGAGCCCGAAATAGCTGAGCGCCGCCTCGAACAGGACGTTGGTCGGGATGATCAGCGTCAGGTAGACGAGCACGGGGCTGAGCACGTTCGGGATGAGCTCGTGCACCATGATTCGCGCGTCGCTCTCGCCGAGGCAGCGTGCCGCCTGCACGAACTCGCGCTCGCGAAGGGCGATCACCTGCCCGCGCACGATCCGCGCCAGGTAGGGCCAGCCGAAGAAGGCGATGATCACGGTGACCATCCACACGCCGGGCTTGAGCAGGCCGCCGAGGGCGCCCGCCGTGGTCACCGAGGCGACCGTCGAGATGCTGATCGCGAACAGGAGCACCGGCAGGGAGAGGAAGACGTCGACGACGCGCCCGAGCACGACGTCGACGAACCCGCCGTAGTAGCCCGCGGCGAGGCCGACGGCGGTTCCGACCACGGTCGCCGCCACCGAGGCCGACAGGGCGACGGTGAGCGAGGTGCGCGCCCCGTACACGGTGCGCACGAAGACGTCGCGCCCGTCCTGGTCGGCACCGAAGAGGAAGGTGCGGCTCGGGCCGGCGGGCAGGCCCTGGCCGCTGATCGCGGCGTCGAAGATCTGGTTCGGCCCGTGCCCGACGAGGTGGGCGACCAGCGGGGCGAGCACCGCCACAAGGCAGACGAGCAGCACCATCGCCCCGCCGGCGATCGCGAGCCGGTCCCGCCGCAGCTCGCTCCACACCCCGGCGACGACGCCCCGGTGCGCTCCCGAGGCACGAGCGCTCTCCAGACCTTCGCCGCTCGAGACCGGCTGGAGGATGCTCGAGACCGCGATGCTCACGACGGGACCTCCGCCGAGGAGACCGAAACTGACGGGACCTCCGGCGACGGGACCTCCGGCGGGTCGTCCTCGATCACCGTCACCGACAGCCGGGACGGGGTCGCGGCGCCGTGCAGCACCCGCTGGCGGACGCTGACCGGCGGCGCGCTCCCGCCGTAGCCCTCGCCGGTGTTCGGGTTCGGCTGGTAGTTCGGAGCGAGCGACGACGCGACGACCACGCGCAGCCCCTCACCGCGCTCGAGCCGCAACGCGATGTCGTTGAGCTCGATCTCGAGCTCGTAGACCGTTCCGGGGACGAGCGGCTCGGGCCGCTCGAGCGAGTTGCGCATCGCGGCACGCACGATGCCGTCGGTGAGCAGCGTGCAGGTACCGTCGGCGCGCACCCAGCCGAGGGAGACGACGAAGTCTGTGTCGACCCCCGAGCTCGTTGCGTGCAGCGTCGCCACGGGCCGGCCGGCGAGGGTCAGCGGCTGCGCCACCGGCTCGCTCTGGTAGGCGAGCACGTCGTCGCGACCCTCGACGAGCAGCGCGGGGCGGGGCGCCCACTCCAGCCGCTCGCGGTGGTGCAGCATCGTCATGCTGACGACGGGTCGCAACGGGTCGTAGGTGTACTCGCGCGCCTGGGACTGCTCCTCGGGCTCGGCGGCGAGCCCTCCCGACGCGGTGAGGTACCAGCTGCGCTCCACGGCCCCCGCAGGCGGCCAGTCCGTCGACTCGGCCCAGGCGTTCGAGCCGAGGCAGAAGTAACGCACGACGGGCCACGCCTCGTGGGCGGCCGCGGCGGCGCCGGCGGGGCGGCCGGCCGGATCGGCGCCGGCGTGGCGGGCGCCGGCGAGGTGGCGGTCGAACCAGTCGAGCCACATCGTCTCCATGCCGAGCGCCCCCGAGACGGGGATCTCGAGATCGCCGCCGACGACCTGCCCGGTGACGACCGCCGCGTGGTGATCGAAGGGGCCGACGACGAGGGCGTGGCGCCCGGTCGCCTTGGAGCGGTCGGCCATCAGACGGAAGTGGTGGTACTCCCCCGGCGAGCAGGCGTCCCACCAGCCGGTGACCTGCAGCACGGCGACGTCCATCTGCTCGTAGCCGTCGATGTCGAGGCTGTGCCAGTAATCGTCGTAGCTGTCGTGGTCGAGGGCGTGCTGCCAGGCCGCCATCGGCCGCCCGCTGTCGGCGTCGAGCCGCCGTGGCTCGTGATGGCCGACGACGAAAGCCCAGTCGGGGAAGGGGACCGGCTGGACGAGGCGACCGGAGGTGCGCGCCAGCCATTCGACGTAGTCGGCGGCGAAGAGCGCCCCGAAGCGGTACGGCCAGTCGCGGAACCAGCGGCCCGGGCTGCCGCTCGTCACCATCGCTTTCAGGGCGGCCGGGTGGCGGCTCGCTGCGCTCCACTGCACCCAGCCTTCGTACGATCCTCCGAGCATGCCGAGGGACCCGTCGCACCACGGCTGGCCGGCGATCCAGCCGATCGTGTCGTAGCCGTCGTCGAATTCCTGGATCCACGGCTCGAAGGTTCCGTCCGAGTCGCCACGGCCGCGGACGTCCTGGGCGACGAAGGCGTAGCCGGCCGAGGCGAACCACTCCGCCCAGCGGGCGAGGCGCTCGCTGGTGCGCTCGTAGGGCGTACGGACGAGGATGGTCGGGAACGGCCCGTCACGGCGCGGCATCGTCACGTCGAGCACGAGCGCGGCGGCGTCGCGCATCGGCGAGGCGAGCCCGAAGAGCCGGCGCAGGCTCATCGCGGCCAGACCTGCTCGAAGACACGCAAGAAGTTGCCACCGGCGATCGCCTCGATCTGGTCCGGCTGGTAGCCGCGCCGGGCCAGGCCGGGCCCGAGGTTGCGCACCTCGGCGAAGCCGCCGATGCCCGTCGGGTAGATCCACGGCGGGCGAGGCCAGGTGTCCTCGTCGTAGCCGTAGTACTCGTAGTCGCCCTCGTTCTCCTGGGAGAAGTCGAGGCCGATCCCGACGTGGTCGATTCCCGCCTTCTCGACGAGGTAGTCGACGTGGTCGAGGAAGGCTTCGAGATCGGGCAAACCGGGCCCGACGAAGGCGGGGAAGGCGCACGCCCCGATCACGCCGCCGGACTGGGCCACGGCGGCGATCTGCTCGTCGGTCAGGTTGCGCTTGCTGAAGTGCACGGCGTTGGCATTGGCGTGGGTGACGACGACCGGCGAGCGGCTGGCGGCGGCGGCCTCGAGGCTCGTCCGCTCGCCGACGTGGGAGAGGTCGACGACGATGCCGAGGTCGTTCATCGCCGCGATCGCCGAGCGCCCGAGCCGCGAGAGGCCGCCGTCGGGGCGCTCGAGGCAGCCGTCCCCGAGGCGGTTGCGGGCGTTGTAGGTGAGCTGGATGACGCGCACGCCGAGGGTTGCGTACGCGTCGAGCAGGGGGAGCTGGTCCTCCATCGGTTCGCCGCCCTGGAAGTGCAGGATCACGGCGAGCTCACCGGCGGCGCGAGCGGCGCGTACGTCCCCGACACTCCTGGAGATGCGGAAGGGATGGCCCCCGGTGCGCTCGAGCTTCAGCCATTCGCCGATCGTGCGCATCGCGTAGCGCGAGTCCTCGATCGAGGCGACCGTGCTGAGCACGGCGGTCACTCCCCCGGCGCGCAGCTGCGGGAGCAGCGCGGGGAGGTCGCGGGGCTGGACGAGCGGCGCGGCGGCGTCCAGGTACCCTGCGGCGGGCTGGTCGGTCCCGCTCGTATCGGTCGTCATCGGTGAACCTCCTCGTTGTGCCCGGCCGTTGTCGTCGTGGCGCTCGGCGACGCGCCCGTCGCGCCCGACCCGGCGCCCGCCTCGCCCGGGGCGGAGCCCGACTCGCCGGCGGCGAGCAGCCGGGCGCCCGCCGCTTCGAGCGGGGCGTCGCGCCGCAGCGGGAAGTGACAGGCCACCGGGCCTGTTCCGTCGATGTCGCGCAGCGCCGGGCGCTCGTGTCGGCACAGCGCCTCGGCGCGCGGGCAGCGGGGCGCGAACGCGCATCCCTCGACGACGCCGGCGATGCGGGGCGGGTCGCCCTGCAGGACGACCTGGCGCTGGCGGCGGCGTCGCGGGTCGGCGACGGGAGCGGCGGCGAGCAGCGCGGCGGTGTAGGGGTGCATCGGCGCGCTGAAGATGTCGCGCGCCGATCTCAGCTCGGCTACCCGCCCGAGGTACATGACAGCGACGCGGTCGGCGATGCGGCGTACCACGGACAGGTCGTGGCTGATGAACACGTACGTCAACCCGAGCTCGTCGCGCAGGTCGAGGAGCAGGTTGACGATCTGGGCCTGGATGGACACGTCGAGGGCCGACACCGGCTCGTCGCAGACGAGCAGCCTCGGCCGCACCGCCAGCGCTCTGGCGATGCACACCCGCTGGCGCTGGCCGCCCGAGAGCTCGCGTGGGTAGCGCGAGGCGAGCTCGGGCGGCAGCCCGACCAGCTCCATCAGCCGCTCGACGTGCTGCGGGCGGTCGGCCCGTCGCGCCAGTCCGTGCACGCGCAGCGCCTCGCCGATCGAGGACCCGACGGTGTGGCGCGGGTTGAGCGAGGCGAAGGAGTCCTGGAACACCATCTGCACCTCGCTGCGCAGGGGGCGCAACGAACGCCTCGAGCGTCCGGCGAGCTGCACACCGGCGACCTCGACGGAGCCGCTCGAGACCGGGGTGAGCGCGACGACGACCCGCGCCAGCGTCGACTTGCCGCACCCGCTCTCGCCGACCACCCCGAGCGTCTCGCCGGCGAGGACCTCGAGGTCGACGCCGTCGAGGGCACGGGTCCCCCGTCCGGAGCCTCGCCGCCCGTAGTCCTTGACCACGCCGGCGAGGCGGACGAGGCGAGCCGCTGCGGGTGCGGCGTCGGCCCGGCCCAGCTCGCTCATCGCAGCTGGCTGGCCGCGGCTCCCGCGGCGGCGCGGGCGGCGTCGAGCACGCCGGAGGGCAGGTGGCACGCCGCGACGTGGTCGGGGCCCACCGGGGCGAGCACGGGCTGCTCCGCCTGGCAGCGCTCGAAGGCGAAGGCGCAGCGCGGGTGGAAGCGGCACCCCGGCGGGAAGCTGCGCGGGTCGGGCGGCAAGCCGGGGATCGAGGCCAATCTGGCGCCGCGGGCCTCGACGTCGTCGCCGGCCAGCTCGGGGATCGAGGCGAGCAGGCCCCAGGTGTAGGGATGCTCCGGCCCGGCGAAGACGTCCTCGGTGCCGGCCGACTCGACCACCCGGCCGGCGTACATGACGAGCACGCGGTCGGCCACCTCTGCGACGATCCCGAGGTTGTGGGTGACGAGGATCACGGCGATCCCGAGCTCGCCCTTCAGCCGCTCGATCAGCTCGAGGATCTGCGCCTGCACGCTCACGTCGAGCGCCGTCGTCGGCTCGTCGCCGATCAGCAGCGCCGGGTCGTTGGCGAGCGCCATGGCGATCATCACGCGTTGGCGCATCCCGCCGGAGAACTCGTGCGGATAGGCCTCGAACTGCCGGTCGGGACGAGGGATCCCGACGTGGCCGAGCAGCTCGACGGCGCGGCGGCGAGCCGCCCCACGGCCGACCTGCTGGTGGATCTGCACGGCCTCGGCGATCTGGCGGCCGACACGGTGGAACGGGTTGAGGCTCGACAGCGGGTCCTGGAAGACCATGCCGATGCGGGCGCCGCGCAGGTTGCGCAGCGCTGCGGGAGAGAGCGACAGCAGGTCCTCACCCTCGAAACGGATCGACCCCGACACCTCGGCGCCCTCGAGCAGCCCGAGGATCGAGAGGCAGGTGACGCTCTTGCCCGAGCCCGACTCGCCGACGATGCCGAGCGTCTCGCCGCGCGCCAGGGAGAAGCTCACCTCGTCGACCACGCGCACGCGCGCCGAGCGAGGCCCGAAGGCGATGCTGAGGCTCTCGACCTCGAGCAGCGCCGCCTGTACGCCCGCCCCGTGCTGAAGGCTCTGCGGCGGTGACGGGTCGCGATCGCGGCTCAACTCGTTCAGTCCCCGAGATCGAGCCGGTAGACGGACTCGTCGCCCACCGAACGCTCGGCGAGCAGCTGCAGCACGGCGAGATCGGCCGCGGCGGACCCGACCGACTTGAACACCGTCGGGGACGGACCTTCCTCCTGCACACGCCTGGTCGCCCGGCCGAGTGGGACGAGCGAGCCCGGCTCGAGCACGCCGGCGCGCACGGCGTCGATCAGGTCGCCGGCCTCGCGCAGCGCCCCCTCCGGCTCGTCGACACAGACGACCTGCGCGGCGGCGAACAGCGAGGTCGCGACCTCGCGCATGTCGGGACGGTAGGCGCCGACGGCATTGATGTGCACGCCGGGTGCGACCTCCCCAGCGTGCAGCAGCGGCGTGGTGGAGGTCGTGGCGACGCAGATCACGTCCGCCTCGCCGACCGCCGACGCGACGTCGGAGCACACCTCGACGCGCGGCGGCGGGACGGCACCGGCCAGGCGGCCGGGGAGCTGCACGGCGAGCGCCTCCGCCGCCTCACGATGGCGGTTGGCGATGCGCACGAGCGTGATCGGGCGGACGAGGCATACCGCCTCCATCAACGACAGCGCCTGCCCGCCGGCGCCGATCATCGCCAGTGTGGCGGCCCACTCGGGCGCGAGCGCCTTGGTGGCGATCGCGCTGAGCGCCCCGGTGCGAAGCGCCGTCAGCGCCGTGGCGTCGGTGATGAGCAGCGGGCGCCGAGTCGTCCAGTCGAACCACGCCGCCACGCCTTGGATCGTGGCGAGCCCGATCTCCCGATTGCCCGGGACGATCGAGACCACCTTCGAGGCGACACCGCCTCGGGCCTGCGAGGAGGCAGCCATCACCAGCGTCCGCCCGCCGTCGAGCGCGGCGCGGGGGCCACCGAGAGCGCGTCGCGGTCCCGCCCGGCGAGGACGTCCTCGACGGCGACGATCGCGTCGCGCATGTCGAGGAGCCGTCGCAACGCCGAGGCGGGGACGACGACCGTGCCGGCGGCCGGACCCGGCACGGGCCCGGCCGCCGGCGGCAAGGACTGCGTCACCGGCCCGGCGGGACCTGCGCGCCGGTCACGGCGTGGCGCTGTTGGAGACGGCGATCTGGGTGATCGAGGTCGAGCCCGTCGCCTGGTCGACGACGTAGCGCGTCACGTCCGGAGCGGTGATGTTGACGTAGTTGCCCCACATATAGGGGACGAAGGCGACGACGTTCGTCATCATGTACTGGTCGAAGCCCGCCCAGCAGCTCAGCCGCGCCGTCCCCGAGAGCGCCTCGCAGGCAGCGAGCTTGGAGTCGACCGACGGCACGGGGTGCGCGGGGTACGGCAGACCGAGCGTCGCGGCCTGCGGCTTGGTGAGCCCGACCCATGAGTAGTTGCAACAGCCGGTCGGGGCGAGGGCGGACGAGGCGAAGCTCGCCTCGGCGAACCCGTACGGGTCGGCGTAGTCGGCGTAGCCACCGCCGAGGGCGCTCGTCGGCACCTTGTTCTTCACGGTCTCGATGGCGGTGAACGCCGCGCCGGTCTCGAGGTCGCGCGGCTCGATGCCGATGCCGATCTTGGCGAGGTCGGCCTGGATGATCGGGTCGATCGCCGTGAACTGGCCCTGCGCGTTGACGAACTCGATGTTCTTGCACACGCTCACGTCGCACTGCCCGTCGCCCTTGGGATCGTAGGCCGACATCCTCATCTCCGCCTCGGCGGCGCCGAGGTTGCCGTGCTCTCCCGGGCTCTTGTAGGGGTCGTAGTTCGAGAGCAGCCCGTGCAGCTGCACGGGCGGGAAGAGGTGGGTCGCGTTGTCCACGATCTCGGAGCCGCCGAGAGCGTCGACGATCGCTGTGTGATCGAGCACGAGGGCGACCGCCTTGCGCACGTGCACGTCGTCGAAGGGCGGGATCGCCAGGTTCATCGTGACCGCTTCCAGCCAGTCCACGGGCGTCGAGTGCAGGTACGGCGTGAGCTGGTGGTTGATGAGGTAGTTGTGCACGACGACCGCCGGCGGGCTGTTGAACATCGCCCCGTCGAGCTGGCCCTGCTCGATCTTGTTGAAGATGTCGCTGACGTTGGTGTCGATGCCGATCGTCACGCCGTTGAGGTAGTTGGCGCGCATCGCCGGGTTGTCGGTCTTCGGGTCGTAGTTCGGGTTCCGCTCGAGGTCGATGTGGCTCGTCGGGTCGAAGCCGGCGATCGCCTTCATCGTCTTGCAGGACGAGATGTCGAGGCCCTGCGAGCCGACGTACATGTAGGGGCCCGAGGCGATCACGTCACGCCCGTAGCTGCCGGCGGTCGGGAAGCACTTGCCCACCTCGGGCGGGATCGGCGCCGTCGCCGGAAGGGCGAGCCGGTAGAGGAAGTCACCGGTCGGCGCGGTCAGGTGGAAGACGATCGTCGAGGCGTTGGGGGTCTGGATCCCTGCGATCGGAGCGGTCATCGACTTCGCCTTGCCCGTCATGCCGACGACCACGCCGTCGAAGTAGAAGCCGTACTGCGCGGCGAGGGCGGCGTCGTTGATCCGCTGGAAGGCGAACAGGATGTCGCTCGAGGTGATCGCCCGGTCGACCGGCGGGCCGAAGCGCAGTCCGCTCTTCAGGTGGAAGGTGTACGTCAGCCCGTGGTCGGTCGGGGCCGGGACCGAGGTCGCCAGGTCCGGGTAGATCACCGCTCCCGCGTTGCCGGCGACGCGCCGGTAGGAGACCAGCGTGCGCAGCATGCCGGCGTACACCTCCCAGGCGAAGCCGGTCTGGTACTCCCCCGTCGGGTCCATGTTGTCCGTCAGCCCGAAGCTCGACACCTCGGTGCGATAGGTGCCGCCGCGGCTGACGAGCGCCGTGCGATGCGCGCCCGTGGAGCGCGCCGAGCTGGCCGCCGGCAGCGCCCCGACGAGCAGGCCGCCCGCCAGCACTGCCAGGGACACGAGTGCCGCCCTGGATCTCATCGTCATCCCCTTCGGTCGGGGCCCACCCGTCACCGCGCGCGCGGCGCCTGGCCCGCCGAGACTGATATATCACATGTCGCATCTCAGTGCCAGGCTGCGCTAACGTCGGAAGCGTCGGGTGTGGCCGAGCTCGCACCACCGGCGCGGCCGCAGCTAGGTCCCTGGTGCCCGCTCGATGCGCGGGCGCGGCGGCAACGGAGCCGGCGAGGCAGAGGAGCAACGCGATGATCAGTGCCGCGGCCGACGAGCAACCCGGTGGTGCCGTCCCGCCCGCAGTCCTGTCCGCCCTCGACCCGATCAGTGTTCCGAGCTTGCGCGACCGCGCCCGCGACGCGATCCGGGCGGGGATCGTCGCCGGCAAGATCGAGGCGGGTGCGATCGTCTCCGTGCGATCGCTTGCAGCCTCCCTCGGCGTCTCGGCGACCCCGGTGCGCGAGGCGGTCCTCGACTTGGCGAAGGAAGGCTTGCTCCTCCCGTTGAAGAACAAGGGCTTCCGGGTCCCGACCCTGTCCGAGCAGCAGCTGCAGGACATCGTCGAGCTCCGGCTGCTGCTCGAAGTCCCGACGATGGCCAGGCTCGCCGGGCGCCTGCCCGCGTCGCGAGTGGAGCACTACCTCCGAGCGTGCGCGGCGATCGAAGCAGCCGCGGGGGACGGTGATGCGGTCGAGTTTCTCGCCGCGGACCGTGAGTTCCATCTTTCGCTGCTCGCCGAGCTCGGCAACCCACGCCTGGTCGACATGGTGGCGCTGCTGCGCGACCAGGTCCGGCTGTACGGAGTACCGCATCTCGCGGCAGAGCACCGGCTGGAGGAGTCGGCGGCCGAGCACCGCGAGTTGCTCGCCGCGATCGTGGACGGCGACGGGGCGCGGACACGACGGCTGATGACCCGACATCTCCGCCACACGCGGGGCCTCTGGGCCGGGCTCGCCTGAGCGCGTCTGCCGTCGATGGCTGAACCGGACACAACCGTCGATCTTCGAAGGCGGCAGGGCTAAGCTGCCGGCGTGCTCGAGCCAGGAAGCCCCGCTCCCCTCTTCCAGCTGCCCGACCAGGACGGCACGGTGCGCTCGCTACAGGACCTGCGCGGCCACTGGGTGCTGTTGTGGTGGTACCCGAAGGCCTCCACCTCCGGCTGAACGACCCAGGGCCAGGGCCTGCGTGACAGGTCCAGCGAGTTCGAAGCCGCCGACACCGTCGTGCTCGGAGCGTCATTCGACACACCCGAGGAGAACAAGGCCTTCGCCACGGCACAGCGCTTCGGCTTCGCGCTGCTCTCGGACACCGACCGGAGCGTCGGGCGCGAGTACGAGGTGGCGCGTGAGCCGGGCGAACCGTACCCCGAGTACCCGAAGCGCATCGCCTACCTGATCGATCCCGACGGCGTCATCCGGCGCGCCTACGAGGTGACCGATGTGGCCGGCTTCGCCGGTCAGGTGCTCGAGGACCTGAGGAGCCTGCAGGCCGACTGACACAGCCGGCGCCGGGCCCGAGCGACGCTCGGAGCCCGGCGCACCGAGCGGGCGAGAACCGCGCCGGCCCCGCCCAACGGCGGCGACGCCGGCGGGACCGGCATCGGGCTCAGGCGGCGTCGAAGTCCGGCGCCGCTGCGGGCCTGTCGGCCATGTCGTCGAGCTGGAACCCGGCCTCGCGCTCGGCGGCGGCATCGCGTTGCGGCACGGTGAGCTGCGCCGGCGCCGGGCGGGCCGTCGGCCGCACGCCGACCGCGACGGCGACGAGCGCCGCGAAGGCGAACAGCGCGGCCGCGGCGAAGGCGTCGTCGAGGCCGTGCACCATCAGCAGCCGGGCGTGAACCGCCGCCGCGCCGCTCGTCACGAGCTGGGCGTGGTGGGTGGCCGCGCCGAACACCGTGACGAGCGCCGCCAGGCCGACCGCGGCCCCGATCTGCTGCGACACGTTGACGAGCCCCGAGGCGGCGCCGGCATCGGCCGGCGGCACGCCCGCCAGCGAGGCCGACGTCAAGCTCACGAAGGAGATGCCCGATCCTGCGGCGAGGAGCACGAGGATGCCGAGCACCTCGGGGAACGGCGTGCCGACCCGCACCTGGCTCGCCAGGGCCAGGCTCACCAGCGCCAGGCCGACCCCCGTCAGCATGAGCGCCTTGGGCCGGATGCGCTCGACGAGGACCCTGCTCGTGAGCTGGGAGACGAGGAAGATCGTGACCGGGAGCGGCAGGAACGAGACACCGGTGCGCAACGGCGAGTAGCCGCGGACGTCTTGCAGGAACTGCGAGAGGAAGAAGAACATCCCGTACATCCCGGCATAGACGAGGCCGCGCGGCGAGGTTGGCGGCGCTGCGCGTCGGGCTGGCGAGCAGCCGGAGTGGGAGGATCGGCTCGGCGGCACCGGCCTCGTTGCGAACGAAGAAGGCCAGCAGCGCGGCGCCAACGGCGAAGGAGCCGAGCGTGAGCGGGTCACCCCAGCCAACGCTGCCCGCCTCGACGAGCCCGAGCACGATCCCTCCCATCCCCAGCGTCGAGCTGATCGCCCCGAGCACGTCGAAACGGCCGTGGCGGCGGGGCGTCTCGGCGAGGACCCGGTGACCGGTCAGGAAGACCACCACGCCGATCGGGACGTTGACGAACATCACCCAGCGCCACGACGCCCACTGCACGAGCAGGCCCCCGGCGATCAGGCCGATCGCTCCGCCTGCAGCGGAGACCGTGGTGAAGAGGGCGATCGCCCGCAGCCGCTCGCGGCCCTCGGGGAAGACCGCGGTGAGCAGCGCCAGCGAGGACGGGGCGACGAAGGCCGCGCCGATCCCCTGCGCGGCGCGGGCGGCGAGCAGCATCCATGACTCGGTGGCGAACCCGCCCGCCAGCGAGCCGAGCGAGAACACGGCGATGCCGGCGAGGAAGGTCCTCCGGCGGCCGAGCAGGTCACCGGAGCGGGCCCCGAGCAGGAGCAGCCCGCCGAAGGTGAGGACGTAGGCGTTGAGCACCCAGGACAGGCCCGTGGTGGAGAAGTGCAGCGCGGCCTGGATGTGGGGTAGGGCGACGTTGACGATGGTTGCGTCGAGGACGACCATCAGCTGGGAGGTGAGGACGACCGCGAGGAAGAGCGTCTGGCGGGTTGCGCCGGCGGGACGGTCGGCCGACGGCGAGCCCGTGGCGGCGGCAGCCGGGGCGGCCGGCGGTGCGGAGCGGACCGGTGGCGCCGAGCGAGCGCGACCCGGACGGGGGGCCCGCCACGGCGGCGCCGCCGGGCGGGCGGGGGCCGGGTGCGAACCACTCAGGGGGAACGAGGGCATGGTACGACCTTTCGCCTGCTATCGTGATGGTCAAGCGGAAGCTTCCTCCGCTTAGTATACGGAGGGTTCCTCCGTTTTGCAACACCCGGTCGAGACGGCCGGGCGGGGAGGCGTGGAAGCCATGACGGAACAACCGGGAACCGCGACGGCAATCGCCGAAGAACCTGCGGGGGACCAGGCCGACGGGCGGTCGATGCGCGCCGACGCCGCGCCGCAACTACGACCGCCTCGTCAGCGCCGCCCGCGCCGAGTTCACCGAGCACGGTGGCGGCGCGTCGATGGAGGCGATCGCAAAGCGCGCCGGCGTGGGCGTGGGCACCCTCTACCGCCACTTCCCCAAGCGCATCGACCTCGTCGAGGCCGTCTACCGTGACGACGTCGACGAGCTCGTTCGCGGCGTCGAGCGCGCCGCCGAGGAGCTCGAGCCGTGGCCGGCGCTCGTCGCCTGGCTCGAGGGCTTCGTCCGCTACGCGCAGGGCAAGCGCATGTTCCTCGGCGAGCTGGGCGAGGCGTTCGAGAAGAACCCCGAGCTCAGGTTGCGCTCACGGGAACGCATCAATCGCGCCACGTCGATCGCCCTCGAGCGGGCGCAGGCCGCGGGCGTCGCACGCACCGACATCGACGCGGGCGACCTGATGACGTTGGTGGGACCGATGTGCGCGCACGCCACCATGTCGGAGGGCCAGGCGGGTCGCCTCGTGGCGATGATCCTCGACGGGTTGCGCCGCACCGACTGATCCGGCTGGCCGACGGATGCCGTCATCCGAGGACGTCACCTTCACCCACCTCGACGAGCCGCTCTTCGACGGATCCGGCGCGGCCAAGCGCGACCTCGTCGGTTACCTCGAGGCGGTGGCGGACCGGATCCTTCCCGAGCTCGCCGACCGCCCACTCACCGTCGTGCGCGTCCACCGCGGCGAGGAGGCGTTCATGCAGAAGAACCTTCCCTCCTACGCCCCGCCGTTCATCCCGACCGTGCGCTTCTGGGCCGAGACCTCCAAGCGCGAGGTCAGCTATCCGGTGTGCAACGACCTCCGAACGCTCTTGTGGTTCGCCAACCAGCGGGCGGTGGAGTACCACCCGGCGCTCACCCTGGCGAGCCGTCCCGACCATATGACCCATCTCGTGATCGACCTCGACCCGGCGAGCACCGAGGCCTTCGGGCTGGCGGTGCAGACGGCGCGGCTCGTGCGCGAGGCGCTCGCCGGCGCTGGGCTGCGCGGGGCTGTCAAGACGAGCGGCGCCAAGGGCCTGCACGTCGTCGTCCCGATCGCCGATGACTGCTCGATCCCCGACGCCGCGGCGGCGACGCGGGCGATCGCCGGGCGGGTCGAGGCCCTCGACCCCGGGCTCGCCACGACCGAGTTCGTCAAGGCCGAGCGCGGGTCGCGGGTCTTCGTCGACTCGACGCGAGCCGGGGCGGCGACCGTCGTCGCCGCGTACAGCCCCCGCGTCCGCCCCGGAGTGCCGGTGTCGTTCCCGGTGAGCTGGGACGTCCTCGGCGAGGTGTCGCCGACAGACTTCACGATGAGCACGGTGCCGGACCTGCTCGCCGGCGGCGAGGACCCGTGGCGCGACGAGATGCCCCCGCCGCAGCGCCTGCCCGGCGATCTCGTGGAGGAAGGGCACGCCATCCCGATCGCGCGGGTGCACGCCATGCACGAGGGGCGGCGCCGGGCGCGCGACCGGCGGGGCTGACCCTCACTCGGCGGGCTGCACGCTCGCGATCATGTGCTCGAGCTCGTCGGCCAGGTCGGCCACCGACGGCACGACCCGCGACGGCCGGTAGGGGTAGCGCTCGATCTGCTCGGCGCTCGTCACGCCGGAGAGCACGAGGATCGTCTCGAGCCCGGCCTCGATCCCGGCGACGACGTCGGTGTCCATCCGGTCGCCGACCATCACCGTGTTCTCGGAGTGGGCCCCGAGCGAGTTCAGCCCCTCGCGCATCATCAGCGGGTTGGGCTTGCCGATGTAGTAGGGGTTGACCCCGGTTGCCCGGCTGATCAGCGCTGCGACCGACCCGGTCGCGGGCAGCGTCCCCTCGGGCGAGACGCCGGCGGGGTCGGGGTTGGTGGCGATGAAGCGCGAGCCGGACTCGATCAGGCGGATCGCCTTGGTGATGTTGTCGAAGCTGTAGTTGCGGGTCTCGCCGAGCACGACGTAATCGGGGTTGCGGTCGGTGAGGATGTAGCCGATGTCGTGCAGCGCCGTGGTCAGGCCGGCTTCGCCGACGACGTGGGCTGTCCCGCCCGGGCGCTGGTTGTCGAGGAACTGCGCCGTCGCCAGCGCCGAGGTCCACAGCGCACGCATCGGGATGTCGAGCCCGATCGCCGAGAGGCGAGCGGCGAGGTCGCGCGGCGTGTAGATCGAATTGTTGGTGAGCACGAGGAACCCGAGGCCGGCGCTGGCGAGGGCGTCGACGAAGCGGTCGGCGCCCGGGACCATGATCCCCTCGTGGACGAGCACGCCGTCCATGTCACACATCCAATGCGTCGCGGCGCGCTTGGTCACGTGACCAGTATGCCTGCGGGCGAGGCCCCGCCCGTCAGCGGCACCGGACGGGCCTCAGGTAGTGCCTTGACATCCTCTGGAGCTGTGATCCCGTTCGTACGCATAATGGCGCCGCTGCGCAACCTCAGCAGCTTCGACCAGGCTGGCATCTCCCACCTACGAATGAGGCGATCATCGCCGCGATCACCCACGCCGTGGGGTGATCCAAAGCTCGGCTGTTCACGTACCAGGTGTGGGCGGGCGCACCGCGAGGCGCCGTCGGACAAGTGGAAGCGAGCGCTGGGTGCGACGCTCGAGCACGCGATTGCCAACATCCCGTCGCTCGACGGCACACTCGTCGTGATCGACAGCTCGGGTTCGGTCGGGCAACGCCCGGGTTGAGGGTCTGGCGGGCATGTCGGTGCTGAACGGTGGCGCCAAAGTGGTCGGCTCGGTCGGCTCGGGTCAGACACGCCATGTTCGGCCATACCGCCATCGCCGCCCCTTCGACGCCAAGCGCCACCAGCGGGTGGTGATGCTCACCGCCGACGAGCAGCACGACTCGGGCCGGGTCCGGCTCGATCACGTGCCGCTGATCTACAAGGTCATCCTGGGCGGTTGCCGTTTGTCGTCGCTACCCGCCGGCGAGCGGGGCCGCTACACCATCGGCGGCTTCAGCGATGTCACCTTCAGTATCATCGAGGTGCTGGAGGCAGGTCTCAATGCCAACTGGCCCTTCTGAGCTGGACGTCCCGCTCGGCGTTCACTTGCTGGATCATTCGCTCAGCGGTGCTCGACGCGCGGCGGTCCGTCGGCGCGACCCCTCGAGCGCAGCCAGTCACCGGCGTCCTCGTCCCCCGCTACGTACGCCAGCAGGAAGCGACCGGTTGCCTCGGCCACGGCCGCCACGTTCGCGGCATCGTCGCGGAAGTAGCCGCGACCGGCGCCGGCGATCGAGCCGAGCCCGTGGTCGGAGCCGGGGACCAGGAGGAAGAAGCGCCCGCCGGCGGGTGGACGCTCGTAGGCCTCGCGCCGCCACTCCGGGCCCTGGCCGCCGGGCGCGACGTCGAGCTCCCCGACGACGACGATCGTCGGGATCCGGCAGGCGTCCCACGACCGCTCCGTCAAGCCGCGCTCGCCCGACCCTTGTGGGGAGAGCAGCACGGCGCAGCTCAGCCGGTCGTCGAGATACGAGCGCACGGCCTCGCCGGGCATCTCCACGGTCACGCCCGCGAGCAGCTGAGCAGTGAACGCGCCGTAGGAGTGCCCGGCGACGGCGCTGCCGGCGAGCTCGCCGGCAAAGCCGGCTGCGGCGGCGATCGCGCTCGCCTGCTCCAGAACGCTCGTGACGTCGCGCACCCTGCTCTCCCAGTGCCGCGGGTCGTAGAGCAGGCCGCGGAAGTGTGCTCGCACGGGCGGGTCCGACAGCCAGGCGAGCGAGGTGTCGCTCGCGTCAAGGCCGAGCTCGGGTGACGCCGTCGCTACGGAACGCCAGGAGTCCGCGAACTGCGGAACCGCGACCACCAGGCCGAGCGAGGCCCAGTGATCGAGCAGCTCGCCGTAGCCGTCGTGCAGGTCGCCGAGGCCGTGGCAGAACACGACCAGCGGCGCGCTGGCCGGCCCGACTGGATAGCGGACGACGACGAGCAGGTCGCCGCGCAGGCTCGAGCTGCTGGTCGCCGACACCTCGCCGAGGGCCACCGGGAAGTGACCGGGCGGCGGGAGGGCGGTCGTTGCGCCTGGTTCCGACCGTGGCGGAGCCATCCTCGTGATCCGCCGACGCTTGAGCGCGAAAGGTCGCGGGCTCAGAGCGGGGCGTCGATGAGCGCCGGATCGAGGTCGATCACCCGGATCGGAGTGCGCAGCAGTCCGACGCCGGATGCTTCGATCTCGATGAAGCCGCCGTCGTACTGGGAGAGGTCGCCTTTGCGCAGGTAGTAGTCCTTGGCCATCTCGAAAGAGCCCATCGAGATGACGTCGCCGGGAAGCAGGGTCATCGTCTGGGTGATGAAGGCGATCGCCGCGCTCGGCGACCAGCGCTGCTCGCCGATAGTGCCCTCTTGGATGGCCATCGGCTCCTGGCCCGGTCCCGCCAGCCGGGTCGTCACGTGCACGTCGTCCAGGCTCGGGATGTCTGCCAGCGGGGTGATCCACGGCCCGAACGGGGAGAAGGTGTCGACACCCTTGGCGCGGGCGAGCGGGCGGCTGATCATGTCCTCGATCGCCCCGTCCTTGCCCTTCAGGCGGTGCACGACGCCGTCCTGCAGGCCGAGGTTGGACGCCGAGATGTCGTTCAGCAGGGCGATGCCGAAGACGTGGGACAGCGCCTCCTCCTTGGAGAGGTGCTTTCCGGCACGTCCGATCACGAGGCAGTACTCCCCCTCGGGCTGGACCTTGCCGAGATGGCGCTCGATTACGATCTCCTCGCCGGTGCCGATCACCGCCGTCGGCGCCTTGAGCAGGAATTGCGGCCGTGGCCACGCCCCGCCCCACTTCGTCTCGTACTGGTCGACGCGCGCGCTCGGGCGGTTGGAGTTGATCAGGACGACCTTCGGCGGGTGGGGGATCGGCGCCAGCCAACGCACCTCGTCGTCCCCGAACGCGCAGTCCTCGCGCAGGCCCGCGGCGATCGCCTCCTCGGCGCGGGCGACTATCAGCTCTGCGGCGGCCCCGCCCGTCAGCAGGTCGAGCATCTCGGCCGGGTACCCACGTGGACCGAGCGTCTCCGCCTCCGAGACCCGCGCTAGGTCGTAGACGCGTCCGCTGTGCTCAAGCACGACCCGCCTGATCCCTGCAATTTCCACCGTGCCAAGATTCACGACCGCTCCTTGTCCTCGCTCGTTGGTGCCGTTGATTCGAACCCTTGATGCCTGCTCTCGCTCGACTCGACAGCGAGAGCCGTTCCGCTCGGCGCGGAGCATCCACTTGGCAGATCTGCGCTCGGCAAGTCGCCACTCGCCGAGCGGCCGGTGGTGGCGTCGACCCACTCGCGGGAGAAGCGTTCCTCGTCGCCCGAGTGGACGTCGCCGCGAACGCGCACCCTGCTCCTCGTCACCACCAGTTGCGCACGGGTCGCAACCAGCTCACCCGAAGGTCGGCTGACTTCGACATCCGCCTCCGCGACGACCGCAGCCTGATCCGGCTGCTCCTTGGGCACGGTGCAGCGGGTTCGCAGCTTAACGCGCATCAGCCCGTCGGGGAGCGGATGCGAGTACGTCTTGGAGATGTACACGGAGACCTCGGCGTGCACCTCGTCCTCCTCGTTCCGCCACTCCGCGTCCGCTGCCACGTCGGGCGGGGCGAATCGGGTCGGGTCTGGCGGGCCGTAGGTCAGCACGTGGCGCGGCCCCGCCGCGTCGAACAGCTCCAGCTCGAGCGAGGTGTCGCGGCGGTGGACGACGAGCGAAGGATTCTCGGCCAGCGGGAAGAGATGCGGGAAGTCCGCGCAGCCGATCGTCAGGCGAAGCGAGCTGCCCGCCGCAACCTCGTAGGCAGTCGGCGCGAGCGTGACGGTGGCGCGATGGGTCAGCCCGGCGTCGGCCGGGTCGCCGTCATCGCCTCCCGGCCGAGGCGCCGGCCTGCAACAGCCGCGCGTGACGAGGAGGGACCGGCCGTCCGGCCGCACCTCCTGCAACTTGGCGACCAACTGGATCGCATCGGTCCCGTTCGCCGTGAGCGAGATGTGGGCCCGGGGCTGACCCACGATCACCACACCAGCGGTGAGCGGCGCGGTCGTGTACGTGAGCGACTTGGCGTCGTCGGCCGACAACTCGAGAGGAAGGCCGACTCCCATCCCGAACGGCTCGTACAGGCCCGCCCGGACGCCCGCGGTCGGATCGCAGCGATAGCGGTCCTCTCCGCTCGAGGGTTCCGGTCCGAGCGCACGCCCGCCTCCTGGGTGTAGCACGAGGCGTTGTACCCCGGGCGGCGGCCATCCCGACGCGACCTCCCAGTGCTCCGATCCCTGCACGAAGAACGAGACCGACGGCTCGTCCCCGACCCCATTGTCGACGTCGCGCAGCCAGCGATCCCACCAGCGGATCTGCTCGCTCATCGTCTCGGTCGGGACGTGCAAGCTCACCTCCGGGGTGACGTGAAGCCACGGCCCCATCAACAAGCGCTTCGGGACGCGTAGCCTCTCGTAAGTCCGCACGACCGCCTCGCACAACGGGTCGCGCCACCCCCCGATCAGCATCGTCGGAACGGCGATCCGCTCGACGGCCACTGCCCGGCCGGCCCAGTACTCGTCGCGATCGGGGTGGCGCAGCGCCTCGAGCACGTACGGCTCTTGGCCGACGAAACGCTCATCGAGGCGCGACTGCCAACGTTCGAGCGCAGCGCCGGTGCTGTCGAGGCGCGTCGGGGGCGCCAGGTCGAGCGCCAGCATCAGCGCCTCGCGGTTCAAGTAGCCGAGCATGCCGGCGCAACCATCCGGCGCGAACAGATCAAGATAGGCGTCCTGCACGGGCACGGAGGGGATGATCGCCTCGAGATGCGGCGGATCGAGCGCCGCCGTAGCGAGCGCGCTGAAGCCGTGGTAAGAGCGGCCCCACATGCCGACGCGGCCGTTCGACCAGTCCTGTGCCGCCGCCCACTCGACGACCGCTGCACCGTCGCGTCCCTCGAGCTCGGCGTCGAAGGGCGACCACAGCAGGCCCTCGGAGCTGCCCGAGCCGCGCAGGTCGACGAACGTGCTGGCGTAGCCGGCCTGCGCCAGCACAGAGAACAGGCTGCGGTGGGCCTGCGCGATGTTGTCGTCCTTGCGGTACGGCGTCATGACGACGAGAACGGGGAAGGGGCCCTCGGTCTCGGGGAGGAACACGTCCGCAGAGAGACGAACGCCGTCGAGGAGCGGTATCCAGACATCGAGGAGCGGTCGCACGCGAGTCGCCTAGCCTGCCTCGACGGCGTCCGGGCCCGGCAGCTCTCCCTCGCGTGACCGCCAGCAGCGGACGGAATGAGCCGGGGCGAGCTCACTGAGGGACTGCCGCCCGGTCATGCAGCGCGCGACCGCGTACCGGCAGCGGGAAGCCAGGTAACAGCCGTCGGGGAGATCGATCGGGCTCGGGATGTCGCCCGCCAGCGGCGCCGGGCGGCGCGCCCGTGCTTCACGCTGGGCCGGATCCGGCCTCAGGGCGGATGCGAGCAACGCCCGGGTGTAGGGATGAGCCGGCCGGCCGTAGATCTCCTCGCGCGGTGCGAGCTCCACGATCTGACCGAGGTACATCACCGCGACGTCGTCGCAGAAGCTCCGCACCAGCGACAGGTCGTGGGAGATGAAGAGGTAGGCGAGCCCCAACTCGCGCTGCAGTCGTTTGAGCAGCGCCATGGTCTCGACCTCGGCCTCGGGAGCAAGCGACGAGGTGGGCTCGTCGAGTACGAGCAGCCGGGGCTCGGCAGCAAGGGCGCGGGCGATGGAGCATCGCTGCAACACGCCTGCCGGGAGGGCGTTCGGCATGGCGCTGGCGACGTGAGCGGGGAGGCCGACGCGTTCGAGGAGCGCTCGTACACGCTCGGCACGCTCGGCCGCTCCGAGATCGAAGTGGATGCGCAGGGGGAGCTCGAGCTGAGTGCCGACGCGCAGCTTGGGGTTGAACGACTCGACGGGCTCCTGGAAGACGATCTGGATGCGCGCCCGCAGCTTTCGAACGTCGGGCCGGCTCAGCCTCATGATGTCGACGCCGTCGAAGACGATGGCGCCCGAGCTCGGCTCGATGAGCCGGAGCACGCATCGTCCGAGGGTGGTCTTCCCGCTGCCGCTCTCGCCGATGATCCCCAGGGTGCTCCCCGCAGCCACGGAGAACGAAACGTCGTCGCAGGCGTGCACCAGCTTGCGGCTTCCCCGGATCGGGAAATCCTTGCTCAGGCCCTCGATCCTGAGCAGCGGAGCCTCAGGCGCCGGCAGCATGCAGCACCCCGATCTGGGCGTGGATGGTTTCGGCACGATGGCAGCGCACAACGTGACCGGCCGAGATCTCACGCAGCTCCGGGTGCACGGTTGCGCATCCGGCGCTCGACTCGGCGAAGGGGCAACGGGGCTCGAGCCAGCATCCGCCGGGCAGCCGGCGCCCGTCGACGGGCAGGCCGCGTAGCTGGTACGACTGGGACGTCAGGCCGATCTGGGCGCTCAACAGCGCGATGCTCGCCGGATGCGTCGGTTCGGCGAAGAACGCGACCGTCGTCGCGTCCTCGATCACCTCGCCGGCGTGCATCGCGTACACCCGGTCGCAGTAGTTGGCGACGATACCGAGATCCTGGGTGACGAGTAGGAGCGCGGATCTCACCTCGGACACGGTTCTTGCCAGGTCGTCGAGGATCTGCGCCTGGATCGTCACGTCGAGCCCGGTGGTCGGCTCGTCGGCGACGACGATCTTCGGCCTGCACACCACGGCGGCGGCGATGACCGTGCGCTGTGCCATGCCCCCGGAGAGCTCGTGGGGATACGCCGCATACCGTCGCTCCGGGTCGTTCATGCCGACAAGGCGGAGCGCGTCGAGAGCCGCGGCGCGGCAGTCCGCGCTCGAGGCGCTGGTGTGCGAGCGGTAGACCGCGCTGATCTGGTCGCCGATCCGCATCGTCGGATTGAGCGACCCCCTCGGGTTCTGCGTGATCAACCCGATCTCGGCACCCCGGATCGACTGCCACCCGTCAGGTGGCAGACCGAGCAGCTCACGTCCCGAGATCGAGACGCTTCCAGCACGGATGTGGGCGCGCGGCCGCGTCAGGCCGAGCAGGGCGAGCGCCAGGGTCGACTTGCCCGAGCCACTCTCGCCGACGATCCCGACCACTTCCCCGCCCTCGAGGTGCAGGCTGACGTCGCTCAGTACATGGTTGTTGACGCCAAACGTCTCGTAGTCCACCGAGAGGCTGCGCACCTCCAGCAGCGCGCTCATCCTTCGTACCGGAACGCCGCCTGCACGGCGTCGCCCACGGCGGCGAAGCCGAATACGGTGACAGCCATCGCCACGCCCGGGAAGACCGACGGCCACCACTGTCCGATGATGATCCCGTTGGCGCCGGCGCTGATCATCGAGCCCCACTCGGCTGCCGGCGGCAGCACCCCGGCGCCGATGAAAGACAACCCGGTCGTGACCAGGATCGCCCAGCCGATCGTCATGCTCGTCTGGGCGATGCAGGGCGCCACGGCGTTCGGCAGCACCTGCCGCCAAGCGATGTCGAACTCCGACGACCCGCTGGCCCGGGCGGCCTCGATGAAGGTCCGGTCTCGCAGGGACAGCACCTGGCTGCGCATCAGGCGGATGTAGATCGGAGCGTTGAGCACGCCGATCACGAGGATGATGTTGTCGATCCCGCGCCCGGTGAGGACCACGACGATGATCGCGAGGATGAAGACGGGGAAGGCCTGAATGGTGTCGGCCGAGCGCATCACGACCTCACCGATCCGCCCGCCGAAGAACGTCCCGAACAGGCCGATCGCCGACCCGAGCGAGAACGACAGCGCCGTGGCGAGGATGGCGATGCTCAAGTCGATACGCGGGGCGGCGAGCACGCGAGAGAAGACGTCCAGCCCGCTCGCGTCGGTGCCGAACCAATGCGCCACGTTGGGGGCCTCGTTCACAGCGTTCGTCGCCGCCGTGACGCTGTAGGGGACGATCTCGGGTCCGAAGAACATGAGAAAGAGGACCGAAACGACGATGAAGAGGCCGATCTTCGGGAGCGTCTGCGTGCGGAAGACCTGCCGGAGGTGAGCGAGAACACCGGGGTGGCCGAGGATCGCCGCTTCGTCGAGCAGCTCGGGGGGGTCGGAGGACTCGAGCTCGTGCTCCGACTCGGACTGCGCGACGTAGACCACCCCGCTAGCTGTACCGGACGCGAGGATCGAGGACGGCGTAGAGGATGTCCATCAGGATGTAGACGAGCAACGAGACGAGCGTCAGGACGACAACGCAGCCCTCGACCGCTGGATAGTCGAGGTTCAGCACGCTCTGCAGAGCGTAGACGCCGATGCCGTTGAGCGAGAACACGGTCTCGATGAGCACCACGCCGCCGAGCAGGATGCCGAAGAAGACACCGACGAGGGTCAGCACGGGTGCAAGACCGTTCCGCAGCATGTACCAACTCACGGTCCGCCGGGAGAGGCCGGCGGCGCGGGCATAGAGGATGTAGTCCGCGTCCGCCACGGCGCGCACGCCCTCGCGGGTCATCCGGATGATCGGGCCGGTGAGGATGAAGGCGAGCGTCAGGACTGGGAGCGTGAAGTGCGAGACGGCGTCGCCGAAGGTCGAGAAATCCCCCCTCAGTAGCGAGTCGACGAGGATGAACCCCGTGATCGGCTGTGGTGGTGTGGCCGAGAGCGACAGCAGCCCGAGCGGCGCCGGCAGGATGTGCAGCCGGAAGAAGAAGACGTAGATGAAGATGAGCCCCCACCAGAAGTCGGGCTGCGAGCCGGCGAACAGCGAGTAGACGTGCATCACGCGGTCGATGCGACGTCCGGAGCGGACTGCCAGCATGCGACCGACGGGAATGCCGATTGCCAGCGCGACGATCAACGCGAGGACCACGAGCTGCAACGTGATGGGGAGGTGCGCGCCGATGTCGGCGCGCACCGAATCCCCGCTCTGCCACGAGTTGCCCAAGTTCCCATGGATCACGCCGTCGAGATAGTCCAGCGTCTGCGCGGCGAGTGGCTTGCTGAGCCCAAGCGTCGCCCTCTCGGCGTTGTAGCTGGACTTGCTGGCGTCGAGTCCGACGATGCGAGCGACCGGGTCGGCCGGGAGGACCCGCAGGAGCACAAAGGTGCCCACGGCGACGACCACGATCTGTGGGATGACGAGGAGAATGCGCTTGAGGACGTACCCTCTCACCGTCGCGACCCAACCGATCGAGGACGCCGCGAGGGGTCCGGGCCGGTGGTCTGCCTACCGGACATTCAACTCTTCATGTACCAATACGATGGGACGTCCATGTCGTTCCGCAGGAGCCAGCCGGAGAGCGGCTTGCGCAGCGCGAGCGACGGTCGACGGTCGGCCAGGGGGATTGCCGGCAGGTCTTCCATCAGCATCTGCTGCAGCTGCTTGAGCAGCGCTAAGCGTCGCGACCCGTTCGCATGGATCGACTCGGTAGTAAGGGTGTTGAAGGCCGCGTTGTCGTAGTTCTGCGAGTCGACGAGACCACCGGCCGACGGCGACTGGTAGAAGACCTGGGCGACGTAGCCGGCGTCGGGGATGATCGGGTTGGCATCGTCGTCGATCGCCATCGGCATGTCGCGCTTGACGAGCTGGCGGGTCGTGAACTCTGCCTGCGGGATCGGCTGCAGCGTGATCGGCATGCCGATCGCCGCCAGGTTCGTCTGGATGCGGTTGGCGATCGGCTCGAGCAGAGCGGAGCGTTCGGTGACGTAGTAGAGCTGCAAACCGGAGCTGTACTCCGCGAGGCCGTGGCCGTTCGGGAAGCCAGCCTCGGCGAGCAGGCTGCGGGCTTTGTCGAGGTCCGTCTGGTAGCGGTAGTCGGGGTAGTAGCCGTTGAACGTCTCGGGGACCAGACTGTAGAGACGCCGCCCGAACCCGGCGTAGTCGGCCGAGATGATCTCGTCGTACGGGATGGCGTAGGCGACCGCCTGCCGGAGCAGCTTGTTGTTCGTCGTGCTCCAGGGCGCAACGCTGTAGTTCATGAACAGCACGTTGATCTGGCAGGTGTAGTTGCCGATTACCGAGACCGAGGAGTCCGCCGACAGCGACTTCAGCTCGGTCGGGGCGAGGTACTCAACGATGTCGGCCTCGCCCGCCTCGATCGCCGCGATCCGGTTGGCGTCCTCCGGGATCGCCTTGACGGTCACGGTCGAGAACTCGGGCGCGCCCCGGTAATAGTAGGGATTCGCGTCGTAGACGAGCTCGGTCCCGGACTCGAACGTGCTGAGCTTGTAGGGGCCGAACCCGACCGGGTTCGAGTTCGACCACGTGTGCGCCCAGGGGTCGCTCGCCGTGGCGTTCTTCTTCATCGGCTTGGAGTCGAAGATCCACAGGTTGTAGCAGGCCAGTGCCGGGAAGAAGAAGTTGCTGTTCTCGAAGAGGTGGAATCTGACCGTGTAGTCGTCGATCTTGCGCACTTCAGAGGCGAGCGCGGCGTAGACGTCGCTCGGGCTCGCCGGCTTGGTGATGAACGGCAAGATCCCACCAACGTACGCGAGGAACCAGCTGTTCTCGGCTGCGCCGCTGATCGATTTGGCACGGGCGAAGGTGTAGATGACGTCATCGGCCGTGAACTCATTGCCGAGCGCGCTCTTGACGCCCTTGCGCAGCTTGAAAGTCCACGTGAGCTCGTTGTGCGTCCACGACTCCGCCAGGCGAGGCTCGAACTCGTGCGGTTGGGCAGCGAAGTTCGGCTCGTAGCAACCGTTGACGAGCGTCGTCGGGTAGTCGACGAGGCCCTCGAAGGTGTTGAAGTGGGCCTCCGCCATGTCCTGAGTGGTGTCCTCGCCGTCGACGTCGAACCCTGTCGCTACGGCGTCGGTGAGCACCGTCAGGCTGGTCCCGATCGAGGAACGGGTGCGCGTCGCCCTGCGCTCGGACGCGAACGCCGGCGACATACCCGGAACGGTGGCCCCCACCGTCGCTGCCGCCCCGATCGTCAGGCCGCTTGTCAGGAAGCGGCGTCTCGAGATCCCTCTGCGGAGAACCGTGTCCTCGCCCCGGTATCGGTCATCAGCGCTCATGGTGTGCCCCACTCTCTTTTGCCTCAGGCGCCCGGTGCGCCCCGCGTTGGGTTGGTCTCATGCCTCGGTTGCTGTTCCCCCTAGCGATACGGCATTCCACGTTATCCGCCCTCAGAACGCGTGTCAAACACGTGTCAAACAATTGTCAAGGGTGATCGCCGGCCGCGTGGGCCGACGTCGGGCCGGGGAGCAGCGACGAAGGCACGTGGCATCCTCAGCAAAAGGCAGGCCGATCCCCGCCGCCGGCAAGGATTCCCGACGGCCGAGCCGTCTCTACCGTGGAGCGAGGACATCAGCGCGCCCGCAGTGCGTGCGCCGGCGCAGTCGGCGCTCGGGGACAGTTAGCGCGGTCCGCTGGGAGGCTGCTCGAGCGTCGGCCGCTCGGCCGGTTCGAGGGTCCTCGTCTCGAGAACACCGCCGGCTGCCTCGAACATCTGTATATAGCGGGCTCCGCGCAACTCGGCGTTCTTCGCCAACTGTTCGAGCGCGGCCTGATCGAGCGTCTCGTTGGCGAGCTTGGCAGCGGCCGGTCCTGCAACCGCGGCCGCGGCCCGCCTCGGAACGACAGCAATTCCGTCGACGTCGGCGACGACGAGATCACCGGGCTCGACGACCACCCCACCGCAGGCTACGGGCACGTTGATCTCGCCGATCTGCTCTTTCGGTGGCGAGACCGTAGCGATGCCACGCCCGAACATCGGCAGATCTGCGGCCTGCAGCTCGCCGACGTCCCGCCAAGCCCCGTCGATGACGACGCCTGCCAGGCCGCGGCGGATCGGGAGTGCGAGGGCTCGTGAGCCGGAGCCGGCCGAGGTCAGGTGACCGCGCCAGTCGACGACGAGGATGTCGCCGCGCTCGACCATGCGGAGCGCCTCGAGGATCGTGAAAATTCATCACCTGGATGCGCTTTCACGGTGAGTGCCACGCCGACGGCTCGTCGGATCGGCAGGTACAGCGGACGCATCGCGGGATCCATCGTGTAGAGCGGGCCGACGGCGTCGCTGACGTCGCAGGACGACAGGGTCGCGAATGTCGCCATGAGCTCGTCCGGCAGGCTCCGCCGCAGGTCCACCGTGCGTGGGGGCACTGGTCGCGAGCCTGCCGCCATCAACGGCTCCTCGATCGGTGGCGGCATATCGGAGAAGTCGTCGCGCTTGCCCGCTCGCGGACGTTCGTCCCGCCGGCCGGAGCTACTGTCCTGGCTTCCCGACCGCTCGGCATTCCGATCATCTGCGCGGTCTGGTCGCACCCGCCGGTCGAGAACTTCACCTCATCAGCCTTCATCGCACTCACCGTGCCCGCTCGATCCGACGCTCGGCCGTTCGCCGGCCCTAGCCAGCCTTCACGGCGATCACGTCGACCTCGACGAGAATGCCATTCATCTGCGAGCCGACTGCCGTTCTTGCCGGGTAGGGCGGGGTGAAGTACTGCAAGTAGACCTCGTTGAAGGCGTCACGCTGGGAGATGTCATCCAGGTGAACGGTCACCTTCACGACCTCGTCCATGTTCGAACCGGCCGTTTCGAGGATGCCCTTCACGTTCTCCAGCACCTGCCTGGTCTGCGCAGCGAGCCCGTCCGGCACGGTCTTGGTCACCGGATCGCGCGGACCTTGCCCGGAGACGAAGATCATCGAACCGGCCACGATCGCCTGGGAAAGTGGTGCGTTCGGCCACGCGAACTCGGTGCGCACCTCGTGCTTCGTGTTTGCCACCTCGCGCTCCCCGTCTCCGTTGTCGTCTCGCGGCGAGCACCGCCGGGGCTGCTCGGCCGATCCGATGCCACCGTAGCATGGTGTTACGCTTGGCGGTGAGTTGTTCCCCCTCGGGGAACGCGCGCGCCAGGAACGGGCTTCCCGGCCAGCTCGGATGGGAGCGCCACGTGGATCGGTTGCTGCAGACTCTCGACAACGGGCTGAACATCTTCGACCTCGGTCGCGAATTGTTCGTCGGGATGCCGCAGTCACCGAACCACCCGCCCTTCCGCATGACGCTCGAGCGCCGCCACGGCGACGTGACAAGAGCTGACGGCTCCTCGGCGTCCAATGAGGTCATCGTCACGGGCGGGCATGTCGGCACGCACATCGACGCCTTATGCCACGTGTCGTTCGAGGGCGAGCTGCACGGCGGCGTGGACGCGGCCACCGCCCTCTCTGGCGGGCGCTTCTCGGTCTACGGCGCTGAGACGATCGTCCCGCTCGTCCGCCGCGGCGTGCTGCTCGACGTCCCGGCTGCGCTCGGCCTCGAACGGTGCCCGGCGGCCTACGAGATCCTCCCAGCGGATCTCGAGCGGGCGTTGCAGATCCAGGCCGGCGAGGTACGCGCGGGCGACGTCATCCTCGTTCGCACCGGGTGGGGCGGTCACTTCGAGGACCGCGAGCGCTACATCGGTCTGGAAAGCGGCGTGCCCGGACCGGGTGCCGCCGGCGCGCGCTGGCTGGCCGATCGGCGGCCCGTCGCCGTCGGGTCCGACACCATCGCCTTCGAGCACCTACCGGCCGGCGGCGGGCATGCCCTGCTGCCGGCCCACCGCATCCTCCTCGTCGAGGAGGGTGTGCACATCATTGAGATGCTCGATCTCGAGGTCCTCGCGGCGCAAGGCTGCCACGAGTTCCTCTTCGTCTGTGCCCCGCTCAAGCTGACCGGCGCCACGGGCTCGCCGGTGCGGCCGCTCGCGCTCGTCGCGCCCCCGCCAGGATCGGTCACACCGTGAGCGCGCCGGTCGAGATCGACGTCCTCGTCGCCGGCGCCGGCGGGGCGGGGCTCGCCGCGGCGCTGAAGGCGTCGCGGGACGGCTGCAGCGTGGCCGTCCTCGAGGCGAGCGAGCACTTTCGCTTGGAGAACAACACCTCGATGAGCACGGCGATGGTCCCGGCAGGCGGGAGCCGCTGGCAGGCCTGCGCCGGGATCGACGACTCCCCCGCTCGCTTCGCCGAGGACGTCCGGCGCAAGACCGGGGGCTCGGCGGACCCGGTGATCACCGAGGCGCTGACCGGGGTCGCGCCGCGCCTGGTGGAGTGGCTCGCCGACGACGTCGGGGTGCCGCTCGAGCTCGTCACGGAGTTCGTCTACCCCGGCCACTCCGCCCCCCGCTGCCATTCCGTCTCAGACCGATCAGGCCGTACCCTGCTCGACCACCTGCTCGCCGCTGTGCGGCGCGACAACGCCATCGTCCTCGTCGTGCCGATGCGGCTCGAGTCGCTCGCCCTCGCCGAGGGGGGCGACCGCGTGACCGTCACGGCCCGCTCCGGCGACGGCGCGGCTGAGGAGCTCACGGCGGGCTCGGTCGTGCTTGCCTCCGGTGGCTTCGCCGCCAACGCCGAGCTGACGCGGCGTTGGCTCCCCGAGATCGCCCGGGCCCGCTACCACGGGGGTGCCGCCTCCCGCGGCGACGCCCTGCGGATCGGGACCGAGCTCCATGCCGACCTCGGCTACCTCGACGCATACCAGGGCCACGGGTCGCTGGCCGTCCCGCACGCGATCATCGTCACCTGGGCGATCCAGCTGCACGGCGGGATCATCGTCAACGGGCTTGGCAACCGCTTTGCCGACGAGACGCAGGGCTACTCCGAGTTCGCCCGCCTCGTCCTCGGCCAGCCGGGCGGTGTGGGGTACGTTCTCCTCGACAAGCGGATCGACCGTCTGTGCCGCCCGTTCGCCGACTACCAGTCCCTGCTCGAAAATGGAGCGGTCCGCTGGGCGGACGACCTCGCCGGCGCGGCGGTGATCGTCGGCGCCGATCCGCAGGTGCTCACCCGGGAGATCGAGCTGTTGGCGTTGAACAGCGCCAACAGCTCGCTCGATCGCTTCGGACGGCCCCCGCCTCCGGAACCACTTCGGCCGCCGTTCGGCGTGATCCAGGTAACCGGAGCGCTGTTCCACACCCAAGGGGGCGTGCTCGTCGACGGGTACGCCCGGGTGCTGCGTGGCGGGCAGCCGATTCCCGGGTTGTACGCCGCCGGCGGGGCCGCCGCCGGGATGTCTGGGCACGGTCCGGCCGGCTATCTGGCCGGCAACGGCCTGCTGGGCGCCCTCGGGCTGGGCTTCCTCGCCGGCGGCCACGTCGGCGGTAGGGTGCATCGCTTCGGCAGCGGCGGATGAGTGAGGCGCGCCGGCCGAGGCGATACGACGATCCGCCAGAGCGTTCCGGTAGCATCACGCGCCGGCAGCAGACCTCAGGAAGAGACCGTGTGTCCAGCTCCAGCGACATCTCATCGGCCCAAGGGGTAGAGCGCGCCCTTGAAGTGCTCAGTCTGTTCGCCTCGAGCGACAGCCCCACTCTCGGCGTGACCGAGATCTCCCAAGCGCTCGGGCTGTCCAAGGCGGTGGTCCATCGCGTGCTCTCGGCGTTCAAACTGAAGGGCTTCATCAGCATGGACCCCGTCTCCCACCGGTACCGGCTCGGCCCGCAGATCCTCGTCCTTGGGCTCACCTACCTCGACCGGCTCGACATGCGGGCGATCGCCAAGGAGGCGATGCATGAGCTCGTCGATATGACCAACGAGACGGCCACGCTGTCGGTGCGGATCGGATGGCAGCGCGTCTACCTCGACCAGGTGACCCCGAACCGCGACGTCAAGATGGTCGTTCAGATCGGCAAGCCCTACCCGCTGCACACGGGCGCGTCGTCCAAGGCACTGCTCGCCTACCTGCCCCCGGACGAGATCGAGGAATACCTTGCCTCACAGGAGCTGGTCGCGCTCACCGACCGCTCGCTCACGGATCCCGAGCGGATCCGGGCTGAGCTCGACGTCGTTCGCCGGCTGGGGCACGCTGTCTCGCTCGGCGAGCGCGACGCCAGCGCCGGCTCGGTGGCGGCGCCCATCCTTGGGCGGGAGGGCACGGTCCTCGGGGTGATCTCGGTGTCCGGACCGATCGAGCGCTTCAGCGGGGAGATCGAAAAATCGGCGATCCTGTTGAAAGAGGTGGTCGCCGACATCTCGCGCCGCCTCGGCTACCGCCCTCCCGCCGGCGCCTCCTAGCCACCTACGGTCACGAAGGGATATGCCCGGCCGTGGTCAGCCGGCGCGTGTCGCGCTCATCAGCGATCCGACGTCGTCGCGGCCCTCGAGCATCCAGACCTGCTCGACGAGGTGCTCGATCGCTGCGTCAGGGAACGTCCTGCCGCACGTTGTCGCGGAACTTGGCAACGATCTCATCGCCCGAGAGCGGCCGGCGAGGTCCCCCGCGGTTGAAAAGGACCTCTTCGCGCAGCTCGTGGCCATCGTTGGTCCGGGCCAGGAGAATGGCCGGGAACTGGTCGGGGAAGATCTCCGAGCAGACCGTGTCGTCGCGCACCGTGACCCGGGCCATCAGCGCACGGCGGCGCGGATCGACGGCAAGCTCGTCGGTGAAGTCGTCCAGGCCCACGCCGAGACCCCCGCCTCCGAGCAGCGCGGCGACCACGGTGTACGGGCCGCTGAACTGCGCCTGGTAGCCGGTCGTCGGACTCCGCTTGACCTTGATCGGCTCGCCGATCGTCGGCACCGTCGGCTTGGCCACCGCCAGCTCGAGCGAGCTCACGTCCTTAGCACGAAGCCCGCGCCTGCGCAGGGCGATCGCCGCGTCTATGCCGCAGTGGGTGAAATGGTTGGCCGGATAGGGCTTGAAGAAGATGCCCGGCACTTCCCACCGTTCGCCGAGGCCGCCGAGCAGCGCCACCCGGTCGTAGCGACCCGAGAGGAACGCCTCGAAGAAGCCGAAACGTCCCTCAAACACCGTTGGCGAAGCCGTGAACCCGGCTCGCACGAGGCTGGCGGCGGTGACAGCGGCATGCGCCGCCCAACCGCAGTGCAACCGCTTGACGTTGCCTCCCGTGCGGTTGGACTCGATGATCCCCGAGGCCATGCTCGCCGCGACGCCCATCGCGTCCGCGAGCTGCGACGCGCTCATTCCCATCGCCACCGAGGCCGCCGCCGCTCCGCCGATGGCGCCGCAGATGGAGGTGGCGTGCTGGCCACGGTCGAAGAACAGCGAGTTGCGTCGCGCCTCGTCGTAGCCGGCCATCCCGACACGAACACAGATCTCCAGTCCGACCGCCACCGCGGCGACGACGCGCCGGCCGTCTGCCCCCTGCATCTCGCACGCCGCGAGCGCGGCGGGGACGACGCTCGCGCTGGGGTGGAGTACCGACGGGAGATGCGTGTCGTCAAAGTCGAGCGAGTGGGCGAGCGTCCCGTTGACGAGGGCGGCGAGGGCGGCGGGGACGCGGTTGACCAGCCCCACTGCGCTCGCCTCCGGACGCCCGCCTTGGCCCTGTACGTAGCCGCGTATCGCCTCGCTCGTGTCCAGGCTCGACGCGGCGAAGCAGATCCCGAGCGTGTCGAGCAGCCGTTGCAGCACGCTGTCGCGCACCTCGCGAGGCAGGCGCCCGGGCCTCGATTGCTCGACGGCGAACTCGGCAAGCTGCTGGGCGATCGGAGCCTCGCTGGAGCCCGCGGCCGTCATCGCGCGCCCGGCCCGCGTCCCGCGACTTGCCCGCCGTCACCGGAGGAGCCCGACGCCCCGCCCAAGCCCCGTAGCTGGCTCATCGCAGGACGCCCCGTGCGCGCAGCGCTGCAGCCGTGCTGCCGTCCACGCCGAGTTCGTCGAGCACGGCGTCGGTGTCGGCGCCGAGGTGCGGTCCGGTCGAGTCGACCGAGCCCGGGCTGCTCGAGAAGCGCGCCACGACGTCTTGCATCAAGAGCTTGCCGAAGTCGGGATCGGGCACGAGGGTGAAGATGCCGCGCGCCAGGACGTGGGGATCGGCGAGTAGGTCGGCGATGTCGTAGACCGGGGCGACCGCGGCCCTGGCGTCGGTGAAGGCCTCGATCACCTCGTCTCGCGGACGGGCGGCGATCCAGCTGCTGACCATGCCGTCGAGCAGGTCGGCGTCCGCGGCGCGGCCCGAACCCGTGGCGAACCAGTCCTCCTCCACGACCTCGGGGTGCCCGACGAGACCCATCACCCGTTCGGCGATGTTCAGCGAGCTCGTCGAGACGGCCACCCAACCTCCGTCCGAGGCACGGTAGGTGTTGCGCGGCGCGTTGTTCGTCGAGCGGTTGCCGCTCCGCTGTGGCACGTCGCCGAGCTGCTGGAAGACGGTCGCTTCCGCGCCGAGGACGCTGATCAGCGGCTCGAGGATGGAGATGTCGACGGTCTGCGCCTCGCCGCCTCGGACTTCGCGGTGATAGAGCGCCGCCATCACCGCGAAGGCGACGGTCAAGCCTGCCACCCCGTCGGCAAGCCCGAAGGGCGGCAGCACCGGGGGGCCGTCGGCCTCGCCGGTCATCGCGGCGAAGCCGCTCATCGCCTCAGCGAGGGTCCCGAACCCGGCGCGAGTTGCGTACGGGCCCGTCTGTCCGAAGCCGCTGCACGCGCACGACGACCAGCCGCGGGTTCGCTTCGCGCAACGTCTCGGGCCCGAGACCCCAGCGCTCCAGGGTGCCCGGACGGAAGCTCTCGACGAGCACGTCGGCGGAGGCGACGAGGCGGAGCAGGAGCTGCGCCGCGTCCCGGTCGGAGAGGTCGAGCCCGAGGCTGCGCTTGTTCCTGCTCACCACCTTCCACCACAGGCCTTTCCCGTCCTTCTGCGAGCCGTGACCGCGGAGCGGGTCGCCCTGCAGCGGGTGCTCGACCTTGATCACGTCGGCACCGAAGTCGCCGAGGAGCTGGCAGCCAAAGGGGCCGGCAATCATCGTCCCCACGTCGATCACCTTCACCCCGGCTAGCGGTCCGGAACGTTCACCAAGAACGTCGTCGCCTCCGGTCGCGCCCTCGTCGACTGGTCCTTCTCGATGATCGGTGCTGTCTGTGGTCTCCACGTTGTCCTTTGAGATCGCAGGTCCTGTCAGATCGCGGGTCTGTCGAGATCGCGGCCCGTCGAGCTCGTGGCCGGTTGAGAAGTCGCAACCCGCGCGGGCACAGTCGGCTTGCCGCCGGAGACGACATGTGCTCCTGCGACCGGGCACACCGGTCCCGGTCTTCCCGGCGGGTAGCCCAATCGGCCAGTCCCCGCTCGGCCCGGAGGACCGGTAACGCTCAGCGGAACACTGTACCAGATCCGATTTTCTCGGTACAGTGCTGCCCGTGCGACCCAGGAGCTACCTCTACGTGCCCGGGGACCGTGCCGATCTTGTCGCCAAGGCTCAGTCCCTCGGCGCCGAGGGACTCATCTTCGACCTCGAAGACGCGGTCAGCCCCGAGCGCAAGCTCGAGGCGCACCGGATCGTCGCCGCCGCGCTCGGCGAGCGCTCGCCGTCGCCCCTCGAGCTGTGGGCACGAGTGAATCCGCCCGTGCTCGAAGCTCCCTCGATGCTGGCCGACGACCTCGAGGCGGTTGTGCTCGCAGGGTTGAGGGGGGTCGTCGTCGCCAAGTGCGAGCAACCGGAGGAGGTTCTCCTCGTGGGACGGCTCCTCAGCGAGCTCGAGGCGGAGCGAGGGCTCGACGTCGGCTCGATTCGGATCGTCCCGTTGATCGAGTCAGCGCGCGGACTAGCCGCCGCCGGCGTGCTGGCAGCCCTCCCACCGCGTCGTGCGCCTGCAGCTCGGGGAGACCGATCTCGCCGCCGACCTCGGGCTCGCACCCAGCGACGACGAGCTCGAGCTGCTCCCTCACCGCGGCGCGATCGTCCTCGCCTGCGCCGCCAATGGGCTCGAGCAGCCGGTCGGCTCGGTCTCGCGCGAGATCGAGGACCTCGCTCTGCTGGAAGCCTCGACTCTACGCCTGCGCCGTCTCGGCTTCTTCGGGAGGGCGGTCGTCCACCCGCGCCAGCTCGAGGTCGTGCATCGGGCATTCACACCCGACACGCAGGATCTTGCCGCTGCCGCGAGCGCTCGTCGCCCGCTACGAGGGAGCACGTGACGACGGGCGGGCGGTCACCACCGACGACGCCGGCCGGATGGTCGACGAGGCGGCGGTGCGCTCGGCCCGCAAGATCCTTGCCCGAGCCGAAGGGGGTCCGGGTGTCCAGCTATGACCTGCTGATCGCCGACGTCGACGTGGTCCGTCACGATCACTCCGATCCCGAGCACCTCGACGTTGCCATCGAAGGCGGGACGATCGTCGAGATCGGGAGCGGGCTGTCACATACGGCCGCTGCTCGCGTCGTGGACGGAGCTGGACTGCTCGCCTTCCCCGGTGCAGTCGATGCCCACCAGCACTGGGGGATCTACAACCCGCTCGAGCTCGACGCGGCGATCGAGAGCCGCGCCGCGGCGCAGGGCGGGGTGACGACCGCGCTCAACTACATGCGCACGGGCCAGTACTACCTCAACCGCTCCGGCGCCTACGCCGAGTTCTTTCCCGAAGTGCTGGCGCGCTGCGAGGGGCAGGCTCACGTCGACTACGGCTTCCATCTCGCCCCGATGACCAAGGAGCATCTCTCGGAGATCCCCCTACTCATCGACGAGCACGGTGTCAGCTCCTTCAAGATCTTCATGTTCTACGGATCGCACGGGTTGCACGGCCGCTCGAGCGACCAGGCGTCGTTTCTCATGACCCCTCCTGGCGAGCGCTACGACCTCGCGCACTTCGAGTTCGTCATGCGGGCGATCGCTCAGGCCCAGGCGCAGCGGCCGCTGCTGGCCGAGTGCATCTCGCTGTCGTTGCACTGCGAGACCGCCGAAATCATGGCGGCCTACACAGCGCTCGTCGAGGAGGCTGGCGAACTGCAGGGCCTCGCCGCCTACAGCGCCTCGCGCCCGCCGCACAGCGAAGGACTGGCGGTCGCCATCGCCTCCTACCTCGCCCACGAGACCGGTCTCGCGACGATCAACCTGCTCCATCTCTCCTCGGCCAAGGCGATGGACGCCGCTGTGAGGATGGCGGCGGCGTTTCCCCAGGTTGATTTCCGCCGCGAGGTGACGATCGGTCACCTGCTAGCCGACATCGAGACCACCGCGGGCATCGGCGGCAAGGTCAACCCGCCGCTTCGCCCGCGTGAGGACGTCGAGGCGCTCTGGGGACACGTGCTTCGCGGCGACGTCGACTGGGTTGCAAGCGATCACGCGTGCTGCCGGGAAGAGATGAAGTTCGGTGAGTCCCGAGGCGACGTCTTCCTCGCCAAATCCGGCTTCGGGGGAGCCGAGTACCTGCTTGCCGGTCTGGTCTCGGAGGGTCGCCGCAGGGGTCTTCGTCTCGGCGACGTCGCCAGGATGACGTCCTGGGCGCCCGCCCGCCGATTCGGGCTCGGCAGCAAGGGAGCGATCGAGGTTGGCTATGACGGCGACCTCGCGCTCGTCGACCCCCAGTCCCCCTGGACGATCCACGCTGACGACTCGCTCTCGAGTCAGGAGTACACGCCGTTCGAAGGCATGACGCTCGACGCTCGCGTCGTGCACACCTTCCTCGGGGGCAGGCAGGTGCTCGAGGACGGCAAGATCGTCGGCGATCCGACCGGCCGCTACCGGCCCCGACCGACGCCCCGACCCGAGCGGGGCCGGGAGTGAAGGGGCGCCGCGGCGTGTCGCCGGCACCGGGCGGGCGACCCCGAACTGTTGATCCCCCGCCGGAGGATCGCACCGCCGCGCCTGCCTCGGCGACCGCGGGGGCGGACGGGTCGTGATCGCACTGCGACTCGACGGGCCCGTCGCCACACTGAGCCTGGCGGGCGCTGGCGAGGACCCGGCGCGGCTCGCGCATGACGACTGGGCGGACCTGCGTCACGCCCTCGACCAAGCGCGGCAGGACGATAGCCTCGAGGTGCTCGTGCTCGCGGGTGCATCAGCCAGTGTCTTCTGCTTAGGCGCCGACGTCGCCGACCTGCGCGTTCGTCACGGCGCAGGAGCCTCGCGCGAATACGTCGAACTCACGCGCGGCGTGATCGGCGAGCTCGCCGACTTCCCGGCCCCGAGCGTCGCCGCCGTGCGCGGTGCGTGCTCGGGAGCCGGGTGCACGCTGGCGCTCGCCTGCGACCTGCGGATCGGGGACAGCTCGAGCTCGTTCGGCTTTCCCTCCGCGCGCCTCGGGCTCGTCTACCCCGAGCTCGGCTGCGTCCTGCTGACCGAGACCGTCGGGCCGTCGCGCGCCAAGCAGCTCCTCTACACGGCGTGCACAGTGGACGCGCTGGACGCCCGGGCGATGGGGCTGTTGAACCAGCTGTCGCTGCCCGAGGAGTTCGAGGCGCAACTCGAGCTGCTCCTCGCCAGCATCACCTCCCTCGCGGGCTCCTCGCACCGCGCCCACAAGCGCCACGTTGCGCAGGCCTTGCGCCGCCCCCCGACGGGCACGGTCGCTTCCGGCGAGGAGCTCGCCGCGTACGAATCGGCCAGCTTCGACGAGGGAACGAGCGCAGCGCTCGAGCGGCGGCCGCCGAGCTTCCGAGCGCACTGAACGGTGTCATCCCCCCGCAGCCAGCTGGCTCACCACCTCGGAGCCGAGCATCGCGACCAGCTCCGCCGCTCCCTCGAGGCTGGCGGCACGCAGCGTGAGAACGAGCGCGTCGGCACCCGCCGCGGCGTAGGCGTGCGCAGTCTCGACCATCTCGGGGGCGGTTCCCCAAAGGCCCGGTCCGTCGGCCGGGCCGGAGGGCTCCGCACCGCAGGAGATCCGCGCCGAGACCACGACGCGCTCGCGGGGCCGCCCGGTGGCCTCGAGCTCGACCGCCAACTGCTCGCACATCTCGTGCACCTCTCGCGGCGCGACCGCCGTCGGCTGCCAGCCGTCGGCCCACATGGCAGCACGGCGCATTGCACGCCGGCCATTGCCTCCCACCCAGATCGGGAAGCACGGCCGTTGCACCGGCTTCGGCTCGAGCGTGACGTGCTCGCAGCGCACGAGCCGCCCCTCAAAGGTGACGTCGTCTTCGACGGCCAAACGCCGGAGAAGCTGCAGAGACTCGTCGGTGACCTCGTTCCGCCGAGCGAAATCGGCGCCGAGAACCTCGAACTCCTCGCGCAGCCAGCCGCTGCCGACGCCGCAGATCAGCCGGCCGCGCGAGAGCGCGTCAAGAGTGAACAGCATGCGCGCCGCAAGCACGGGCTGGCGGTAGGGAACGATCAGAACGCTCAGCCCGATACGAGGCCGCGTGGTACGTGCCGCGACGTAGCCGAGGGTCGCCAGCGGCTCGAGGATCGGGTGGGCGCCGGTCAGGCCGAACGAACCGTGGGGGTAGCTGGCGCGGGTCCCGCCGGCTGGGATCGCGACGTGGTCGCCCAGCCAGAGATGGGCGAACGCGTACGGTTCCGCCGCGGCGAGCAGCGTGTCGATCGCCTCCGGCCTGGCCATGGAGCCGAGGTTCGGCAGTGCGATGCCAATTTCCACTCGAGCCGCTCCCGTTCGACGATGCGCGCCAACGCCCGCGTCAGCGTAGCGTTGTGACAGCCGAACGGGCCGGGGACCGAGCCAGCGACGCGGCCGTCGACGCCGGGCCGGTCCCGCGTGTGGCCCCGGCGCTCGGAGCGTTCGTCGCGGAGCACGTGCCCGTGCCAGAACCTGTGCTGCACGAGGCCGCCCGCTCGCTCGTCAATGTCCTCGCCTCCTCCCTGGCGGCCGTCGCCGAGCCGATCTCCCGGCTGCTCAAGGCGTGGGCAGCTGAGGACGGTGGACCAGCGCGTCTTCTGTGGGACGCTCGCCACACGAGCGCCGAGCGCGCCGCAACAGTGAACGCGGCGATGATGCACGCGCTCGACTTCGACGACACGCACCGGCCGACCTTCTGCCACCCAGCCCCGGCTGTCGCCGCCGCCCTGCTGGCCGACGCCGCGACCCGCACCGTGAACGGGCACCAGCTGCTCGACGCGCTCACCGTCGGGATCGAGGTTGAGCTCGCCGTGGCGGAGATGCTGTTCCCCTCCCATTACTCGAGGGGGTTCCACATCACCCCGACGACGGGCTGCATCGGCGCCGCGGCGGGGTGCGCCAGGCTGCGCGGCCTCGACGCCGAGCGCAGCGCAGCGGCGATCGCCACCTCGATGGCTACCTCGTCGGGCCTGATCGAGATGCTCGGCACGATGACCAACGCGTTCGCCGTGGGACAGGCGGCGCGCAACGGCCTCGTCTCCGCCGAGCTCGCCGAGCGCGGCCTGACGGCGGCGCCGACGGCGTTCGAAGGCGACAAGGGGCTGTTGCGTGCGGCGAGCGACGAGTCGCCGGCACGAATAGCCAGCGCGCTGTCGCCGCTCGGCCGACGGTGGCGGATCCGCGAGGTCAGCTACAAGCGCTTCGCCACCGAGACGATCACCCAAGCGCCGATCGAAGCCGCGCTCTCGGCCCGTCGGCGCACCGCCGAAGCGGATCGCGAGCGGCTCGAGTCGATCGAAATACTCGCCAAGCCGATCGTGCGCGACGTCATCGAGCAACGGGCACACCGCGTCGGGCCACGGCCGACGACACTGCTCGAGGCGCGGTTCGACATCCGCTTCTGCGTCGCCACGGCGTGGGTGCGCGGCCGTTTCGCGCCCTTCGAGCTCGACGAGGCGACGCTCGAAGACCGTGCCATCCTCGCTGTGCGTGAGCAGGTGCGCGTGATCGCTCGACCTGACCACCTCGGCAACGACATCCGGGCATGGTTCGCCTTCGCGAACGGGACGGTCGTCGAGGAGTACGTCCGCGCCTTCACTGGCTCAGCGGACAACCCGTTCTCCGACGACGACCTCCGGGCGAAGCTGCTCGAGGCGGCGGCCGGGCTGATCGACGGGCCACGGGTGGCTCGCATCGCCGACCTCGTCTGGAACCTGGACGGGCTCGAGCCGATCGAGCCCCTCCTCTCCGAGCTGAAGCTGGACCTGGACGACGAGACGAGGAGGGCTTGAGATGGACGAGCACGGCGACGGGGTGGTGCTTCGGCACCGGCAGACGACGATCGTCGACACGAGGGCGATGGCGTGGTCGCCACATTTCGGGCGGGAGGGAGGCTACACCAAGGTACTCTCACGTGACTCCGCCGGACAACCGGTGATCTACCTGAGCTTCATCGCTGAACGCGAAGCGCAGGGTGGCCCCGACGCCGATCGCGTCCGCCACGCCTCGGTGACCGAGCACCTGCTCGCCATCGCAGGGCAGCTGACGACCCGTGAGTACTCTGCTCGCGACGATCGTCACGGCACCGCGGTCGACCTGACGAGCGGCGTCTACGTCAGGCGGGCACCGGGAAGCTGGCATGGGCTCGACCCATACCGCGAGTGCCCGGTCGGCTTCTTCGCGCTCGAGTGGCGCACCGGACCGGGCACGGTGCCGCTCGAGGTTGCCGCGGCCAACGAGACCGAGCGGGCGCGCGAGCCGTCGGACCCGCTCGACCCACCCACCCGGGAGCGTCGCGATGGCATCGTGCTCGACCGCGGCGGCACGCTGATCATCGACTCGGATGCTGCGCCCTGGGAGCCACACTTCGGGATGGAGCGGGGGCGCGTCAAGACCCTCGACCGGAGTGTAGAGGGCACACCGCTCGCTTACCTGACGCGCTCGCGAGGAGTCGACCCCTCGACCGCTCAGGGCGCTCCGCACGACCGGCACTACCACCGCACCGTCACGGAGCGGATCTTCGTCTTGGGTGGCGAACTGACACTGCAGGAGTACGACGGGCCCGAGGACCCCACGGGGACCACGGTGGTCCTCCGGCCGGGCATGTTTGTCGATCGCGAGCCCGGAAGCGTGCACCAGGTCGTCCGACGCTCCCCCGTCGGCTTCATGTCCCTTGAGATTCGTTCGAATGCGGGCAACTACGATCTCGAGGCCGGCTCCGACCACGAGAACGTCGACCTGCCCTCCTGAGAAACGCGGCAACCCCGCGTCGGCGCGTCGAGGTCGGGCAGGCAGTGGCCGCGAGGTTCGTGCTCGTCCACGGCGCCTGGCACGGTGGGTGGTGCTGGCAACGCCTGGCGCCGCTGCTCGAGGCGGCCGGCCACACCGTGATCGCCCCCACACTCACCGGGCTCGCCGAGCGCGCCACCGAGGCCACCCCGCTGGTGGGGCTGTCCACTCACGTCGAGGACGTGCTCGCCGATCTGGAACAGAGCACCGATCGACCCACCGTGCTCGTCGGCCACAGCTACGGCGCCTCGGTGGTCGCCGCGGCGGCCCATCGGGCGAACGCCGAGATCGCCCGAGTCGTCTACCTCGACGGCTTCGTGCCCGCTACCGGTGAAAGCCAATGGGATCTGATGGCTTCGGCGGTGCGTGAGCTGTTCGAGCGGTCCGCCGAGCAGTCAGGCGACGGCTGGCTGATCCCGCCTCCGGCCGAGCTGGCGGCGCTGGGACTGTCCGAGGAGGACGACCGCGCCTGGGTCGCCAGCCGGCTCACACCGCACCCGCTGCGCAGCTTTCGTGAGCCGCTTCGGATCGAGAACCCCGGCAGGCTGCGTGGGCGGGAGACCTTCGTCTTCTGCGTGCGACCCAGGTCGCCGTTTCAGGAGACGCGCCGCCAGGCCCTCGCCGACCCGCTTCGCCGCGTCGTCGACTTGCCCGGCGGTCACGACGTGATGGTCACCGAGCCCGGGGCGCTGGCGGAGGTCCTGCTGCGGGAGGCGTCGCTCGTCGCTCCGGCCTGACAGCGATGGATGGAAAGACCTGGCAGTCGGCAGAGGCCGAGGCGCTCGTCGACGAGCACCCGCTCGCCTACAAGGACGTCGAGGCCGTCATGGCGGCCCAGGCCGACCTGGTTCGCGTCGACCATCGGCTGACCCAGGTCCTCAACTACAAGGGCGCGAAGTGAAGCTCGGCGGGGCGGCTCCGAGGGCCGGTCGCCGAGCTTGCTGCTCGCCGCGGCGCCGACGCGCCGCGGCGACGGCAGCCATCGCCGGCATCACGACCGCGGCGCGTCGAAGCCGAACCTGCCGACCTCTGCCAGCGAGGCTGCCAGGCGCTCGGTCATCGAACCGAAGAGCGTCGCGCCGCGCTCGGCGCTGGCGCCGGCGGGGTCGCCGATGACCCCGCAGTCGGACAGGTCGTCGGAGAGCCAGCCGAAGCTCGTGTCCCCTCCGAAGCGGACGTGCTCGAGACCGCCGAGCTCGTTGGGCACGTAGCCGGCCACGGCGGACATGTCGACGAGGTCGGGCCGCAGGTGCAGGATCAGCGAGGTCTCGTCGCGACCGGCATGGATGCCGAGGCCGACCTCGCGCTCGCCCGAGCCCGAGCCCGAGCCCGCCGCGGCGCTCGGGGAGTAGGCGGGCGGGGCGAGCACATTCAGCAGGAACGTCATCAGCCCGTACTTGTGGCGGAGGTCGCGTAGCGCCACGCCGAGCAGCGCGACGTTCCCGCCGTGGCTGTTGACGAAGACGAGCCGCTTCGTCGCAAGGCGAGACAACGAGCGGCCGAGATCGTCGAGCACGGCGAGCAACGTCGCCGTCGAGAGCGAGACCGTGCCGGGAGACCACTCGTGCTCGGTGGACTTGCCGTAGGCGAGGCTCGGCAAGAGCCACAGGTCGAGCTCGTTGCCGTGGCGCTCGACGACCTCGGTGGCGGCCGCCTCGCAGAACAGCAGGTCCGTCGACAGAGGCAGGTGCGGGCCGTGCTGCTCCACTGCGGCGATCGGCTGGAGCAGCACCGAGGCCGGGCCGAGCAGCTCGGCGAGCTGGGTCGCCCGCAGCTCGGCCAACCGGCGGGTACCGGTCATAGCGAGGGCCTCCCCGATCCGCTGGCGACGGCCGGCTCGGGCAGGTCCAGCTCCGTGATCGTGGTCGTGCGGGCGACGACCCGACCGTGGCGCACCGTCACCCGCTCGAGCAGGGCGCTGGCCACCGCCTCGGCGGGGCTGGCGGCGCGGACCGCCACGAAGTCGGCGGCGTCGCCGACACACAACGCGCTCTCGGGCAGCCCGAGCACGGCGGCCGCACCGGATGTCACGGCCCAGAGCGCCGCGGGAACGTCGAGATGCCCGGCCGCCACGAGGAGGGCGGCCGTCTCGAAGGGGTCGACCCGTCCGAGCGGGTTGAAGCCGTCCTGGATGTTGTCGGCGCCGGCGCCGAGGGTGACGCCGCTGTCGAGCAGCGCCTCGAGGGCGGTGAGCCCGCGCGGCGCGAGCGACCCGTCCCCGCGACCCTGCAGGAGAAGGTTGGTCTGCGGGAGGGTGACGACGGTCACCCCCGCCCGCGCCATCGCATCGGCCACGGCGCGCTGGCGTTCCGGGGGTTGACGCCCGAGGCTCACGGCGTGGCTCGCGTTGACCGCCCCCGGGAACCCGGCGGCAGCGACGTCGATCAGGCGCTGCAGTGCGAACACGGCGGGATCGATGGTCTCGTCGATGTGCAGGTCGAGCCCCACCCCGCAGCTCGCCGCCACCTCGCTGAGCGCTTCGACGCCGCGCGCCGGCTCGTCCTCCAACGAGGGGAAGCCGCCCACGCAATCGGCACCGGCGGCGAGCAGCGTCGCGCAACCGCGCCAGGTTGCCGGCGCCGGCGAGCCCGGCGGCGGGGATGAAGCAGCCGGCGACGACCTGGACGTCGACGACGTCCCGGAAGCGCTCGCGCACCTGGAGCGCGGCCTCGACGCCGCGCAGGCCGAGCGCCGGGACAGTGTCGACGTGGACACGTACCGCCGTCACACCACGTGCAACATAACGGCGGATCGCCTCGCTGCCGCGGGCGACGAGGTCGGAGGTCCGCAGGCTCCCGCAGGAGGCGATCCAGGCGTCGATGGCCTCGTTGAGGGTCCAGCTGCGATCGGGGATGCGCTCGGCGGTGAACACCTTGTCGAGGTGCAGGTGCGGCTCGACGAGGCGCGGCAGCGCGATGTAGCCGTCGAGGTCGAGCTCGGCGGCGGCGGGCGGTCCCGGCGCGCTGCCCGCCGCGTCGGCCGAGGCCGAGATCGCGGCGATCCGCCCGTCGACGACCACCACGTCGCTCGGCCCGCGACCGGGCAGGCCGAGGTTGCGCAGCACGAGGTCGCCGCGGCGGAGCGGGCTTGGCGCAACGGTGCTCATCGCCGCGTCACGGCCCGTCGCCCTCTCCGGTCCTCGCGCCGAGGATCCGGGCCAGCCCGGCGGCGATGTCGTGCTCGTCCCCGGTCGTCAAGCGCCCGTCCTCGACCACGACGCGCCCGGCGACGACGACGTGGCGCGGCCGCCGGCCGGGACCGGCCCAGATCAGCCCGGCGAGGGGGTCGGCGACGCCGGCATCGGCGACGCCGCTCACATCCCAGCAACAGAGGTCGGCAGCGCTCCCGGGCTCGAGCGACCCGAGCTCGGGGCGCCCGAGGCCGAGGGCGGATCCCGCCGTGGCCATCGCCAGCGCGACCCTGGCCGTGACCACCTCCCCGTGGGGGACCGCCAGCGGCGCGACCTGCATCGCCAATCGGGCGTCGGCCAGCAGGTGCCCGGCGTCGTTGCTCCCTCCCCCGCTCGTCCCGAGCCCGACCGTGACCCCGTGATCGAGCAGGGCGCCGACCGGCGAGACGCCCCAGCCCGAGGGCAGGTCGCACCCCGGGGCGTGCGTGGCGCTCGCTCCGCAGTCGGCGACGCGCCGGACCTCGTCCGCTGAGATCTTGCAGAGGTGCGCAACCGTGACGTCGGGCGCGAGCCACCCCCACTCCTCGAGCAGCTCGAGCGGCCGGCGCCCGAAACGCCCCTCGGCGACCTCGACGTCGACCTGCTCGTTGGCCTGCGTGCGCCGCCGGAGGCCGTGACGGGCGGCGAGCTCGGCGAAGACGGCGAAGGTCTCGGGCCCGCCGCTGTGCACGCCCGCCGGCCCGACGGCGAGCTGCAGCATGCCGTCGCGGCTCACGCCACCCGGGCCGACCGCCAACGCGCCGAGCAATGCCTCGACGCCGAGCGCGGCCTGCTCGGGATCGCCGCCGGCGCTGCCGCGCACGAAGGCGATGCGGGCGCCGAGATGGCGCGCCGCGGCCGCCACCGCCGAGCCCAGCTCGGCCTCGTCGACGCCCGCTGGCCAGGTGAGGTGGTGATCGGCGACGGTGGTGACGCCGCAGAGGAGCGACTCGGCGAGCCCGACGAGCGCGGCGGCGCCGGCGAGCTCGGGGTCGAAGGCGGCCCGCCGATAGGCGTCGGCCATCGTCGAGAGCCAGCTCCGCATCGGGACGTGGCGGGCATCGGGCATCGTGCGAAAGGCGCACTGCAGGAGGTGATGGTGAGCGTTGACCAGGCCCGGCGTGACGATGCAGCCGGAGGCGTCGAGCACCGTGTCCGCTGCGCTCGCGGCGGCGGCATCCTCGACGATGCGGCCGTCCCGGCAGCTGAGCGTCGCCCCGGGAATCTCCTGCGTGCCGGTCCACACGAGCTCGGCACCGACGACCCGCAGCGACGGGACGACGGCGCTCACGTCACCATCGGCAGGACCTCTTCGGCGATGCGGGCCATCTGCGCCTCGGTCTCGTCGTACGGGTCGCCGGGGAAGTTGGGGAAGATCGCCAGCTGCTCGAGCCCGAGCGCCTCGCGGTGGAAGTCGATGCCTGCAGCAACTTCCTCGGCGGTGCCGACCAGCCACGACCGCTGCTCCACCGACTGCTCCAGCGTCGGGATCAAGCCCGCAGGCGAGGGCTTGCCGTCAGGGCCCATGTAGCCACGGCTCCAGCCGTAGGGGCCGAGGAACTTCCAGAACTCGTCGTGGCCCGGTCGAGCCTTGCGGAAGGCCGCCTCGTGGCTGTCCTCGACGCGGACGTTGAGCACGAGCATCCGCTTCTCGCCCCGATGCAGCGGTGTCTGCTGGTGCTCGAGCCACAGCTCCTCGTAGCGATCCCAGAACCGGCGCACGAACGTGTGGTGGAAATTCCAGAAGACCGCCCCGTGGCCGACCCGCGGGACGTACTCGAGCGTCGGCGGGCTCGTCACCGCCTGCCAGATCTCGTAGGGGTACTTCGGGCGCGGGACGAGGGTGAGGTGCTCGACCACCTCGCCGCGGTCGGCGACGGTGTCCGGCGGCAGCTCGAAGAACTTGCCGCGGAACGCGAACTCGTCCTGACTGAGGGCGAGGCGGACGATCTCCATGCACTCCTCGAAGACCTCACGGTTGCGCACGTCGGCGTCCCGGTCGGGGTTGTCGAACGACCCCACCGAGACGTGCGTCGTGCTCAGCGACTCCATCTCGCGCGGGACCGTGCCCCTTCCCACGCCGAGCACGGCGCGACCGCCCGGACAGGTTGTGCAGGGTGGCGAAGTCCTCGGCCAGGCGCAGCGGGTGCCACTGCGGCACGATGTTGAACAATGTGCCGATGCGGATGCGCGACGTGCGCGCCGCGACGAAGGCGCCGAGCAGGATCCCGTTCGGGACGACCTCGTAGCCCTCGTACTGGAAGTGGTGCTCGGCGAGCCAGTAGCTGTCGTAGCCGAGCGCTTCGGCACGCACCCCGAGCTCGACGAGCCGCTCCTGCACACCCCAGAAGTCGGACTGCTGGTAGCGCCGCGCCGTCGGCGCGGGGGGGCCCGCACCGCGGTCGGGCATCTCGACGCCGCCGAAGAAGAACACACCGCAGCGCATGCTCACGGTCCCGCCAACGGCGCCAGCTTGACCATGCGGCCTCCGACGAGCCACTCGGCGACGTAGAGGTTGCCGTCACGGTCGCTGGCCAGACCGTGCGGGCTGTTGAACCTGCCTGCCTGCAGGCTCGGCGGGCGCACCGGATGGCCTTCGCCGTCGAGGGCGTTCGGCCAACCCGCGGCGTCGCAGATCTCACCGTTCTCGCCCAGGTAACCGAGCAGCGACTCGTCGAGGTCGAGCACCGCGAGCCGGGCGCGCAGCTCGGCGACGACGAGCCGGTCACCCCACAGCGCGAAGGCGCTCGGGGTGTTGAGCACGCCCCTGCCCACGTCGCGCCGCCAGGTGCCGTCGAGCCCGTAGACGCGGACCACGGCGTTGGCGCGGTCGGCGACGAGCAGCTCGGGCTCGTCGCGCCGGCGGTCGATCATGATGCCGTGGGGGCAGTTGAACCGCCCGCCCGGTCCCTCCTCCCCGTCGAGGGTGGCGAGGTACGAGCCGTCGGGAGCGAAACGGTGCACGAGGCTCTGCCCGTAGCCGTCGGCGACGAAGATGTCGCCGTTGCCGCCGTGGCGCCGCTCGTCGACGGCGATCGAGGTGGGGGCGTACCAGCCGGTCTCGTAGGCGGGGTGGTCCGGGCGGGCCAGGCGCATCGTCACCGACCCGTCGAGGTCGAACTGCACCGCCTGGCCGCTCTCGTCCGCCGACTCGCGGCGGTACTCGCCGTCGGGAGAGCGCCGCATCTTGCTGCCCGGGTCGGCGATCCAGATCCGCTCCTCACCGTCGTCCTCGACGACGGTGATGCCGTGGCCCTCGCTCAGCCCTGTGGCCCAGGTCCCCACGCAACGCCCGCTCGGGTCGTAGACGACCACGTCGGGGCGCTCGGGGTGGAAGCCGACGAGCCGGCCGCTGCGCAAGAGCGCCAGCCCGTGGTGCGCCCAGCCGACGGCGGCCTGCTCGGGCGAGGGCGTGTCGGCCCAGTCCTCGTCCCAGGAGAGTCGCACGCCGCCGACGTCGAGGCTGCCCCGGCTCGCTCCGCCGGCCCCGGGGTCGGGCGCGTCGTGCGTCCCGGCGCCGCTCACGCCGCCGGCCTAGCCACTCGGCCGTGCGGGTCGATGACGAACTTCTTGGCGGCGCCGGCGTCGAAGTCGGCGTAGCCGCGCGGCGCCTCGTCGAGGGTGATCACCTCGACGTTCACCGCTTTGGCGATCTGCACGCGGTCGTGCAGGATGGCCATCATCAGCCGCCTGTGGTAGCGCATCACCGGGCACTGGCCGGTGACGAACACGTGCGACTTTGCCCAGCCGAGGCCGATCCGGATGCTCAGCGAGCCGGTCTTGGCGGCCTCGTCGACGCCGCCCGGGTCGCCCGTGACGTACAGGCCGGGGATGCCGATGGCGCCCCCGGCGCGCGTCGCCGCCATCAGCGTGTTGAGCACGGCCGCCGGCTGCTCGCGCCCGGCGTCGCCGCCGTGCCCGCGTGCCTCGAAGCCGACGCAGTCCACCGCGGCAGTCGACCTCGGGCACGCCGAGGATCGCCTCGAGCTGGTCGGCGACCGGGCCTGCCGAGATGTCGATCGTCTCGCACCCGAAGCTGCGCGCCTGCTCGAGACGCTCGGGGATGCGGTCGCCGACGACGACGACCGCCGCCCCGAGAAGGTGGCAGGACGCGGCGCACGCCAGGCCGACCGGCCCGGCGCCGGCCACGTACACCACCGAGCCCGGACCCACGCCGGCGCTCACCGCGCCGTGGAACCCGGTGGGGAAGATGTCCGAGAGACAGGTCAGGTCGCGGATCTTCTCGATCGCCTGCTCGGCGTCGGGAAAGCGCAGCAGGTTGAAGTCGGCGTAGGGGACCATCACGTACTCGGCCTGGCCGCCGACCCAGCCGCCCATGTCGACGTAGCCGTAGGCGGCTCCCGGGCGCGCCGGGTTGACGTTGAGGCAGATCCCGGTGTTGCCCTCCTTGCAGTTGCGGCATCGCCCGCAGGCGATGTTGAAGGGCACCGAGACGAGGTCGCCGACGTTCACGAACTCGACGTCACGTCCGGCCTCGATCACTCGGCCGGTGATCTCGTGCCCGAGCACCAGCCCGGCCGGCGCGGTCGTGCGGCCGCGCACCATGTGCTGGTCGCTGCCGCAGATGTTCGTCGACACGACCTCGAGGATGACCCCGTGCTCGCACCGACGCTCACCGAGGGCGAGCTCGGGGTAGTCGATCGCGCGCACCTCGACCACCCCTGGGCGGACGTAGGTGACGGCTCGATTGCCAGGCATGCTGCACCCTCCTTGTCGGGAACCCTCGTCGGGGCCGGATCGGCTCCGGCCTAGGACGCTGTCGGAAAGAGGACCGGGTTCACCGGCGTGTCCACGGTTCCGCCCACGACCGCGCCGGGGATCACCGTCTCGAGCACGCCGAAGTGCGCCGGGTTGACCGGCTCGGTGACCCGGATGTCGGCATCGACGTAGATGATGGTCATCACCTTGCGCGGCGTGCCCGTGCGGTTCGGGTTGGCGTGGTGGAACGTCCAGCCGAGGTGGTAGCTGACCTCGCCGAGGGCGTAGGGGCCGTCCTCGATCTCGAGGCCCGCCTCGTCGAGCGCCGCCTGGATCGCGGCTTCGGACTCGTCGCTGATCTCGAGATCGCGCCCGAGCTCGAGACGGTGGCTGCCGACCGCGAAGGAGAGCGGGCCCATCTCGCGCGAGGTCTCCTGCAGCGGCACCCACACGGTGATGCAGCGGTCGCTCGACAGCGGCCAGTGATACTCGTCGGCGTGCCAGGGCGTGATCCCGCCGCCTGGCTCCTTGTACAGGCCCTGGTCGGCGAAGAGCCGCACGCTCTGCACCTCGAGCAGGTCGGCGGCGATCTTGGCGAGGCGGGCCGAGAAGACGAAGCGGCGCACGACCTCGTTGTGCGGCCACATGTTCGTGACCTGCAGAAACGCTTTCTGGTAGGTCGAGCGCTCTTCGATGGGGAGGGACTGGGTGTTCTGCTCGAGCAACGTCCGCGTGATCTCCGGCTCGTAGGCGGCGATCGTCGCCGGGCTGAGCACGCCCGGCAGCTTGACGAAGCCGTCGGCGCGCAGGCGCGCCACAGCCTCGGCTCCGACGGGGTACTCCTCATCCAGCTCGCTCGTCTGCTCGAGCGCCGTCATCCTCGTGCTCCTCCGTGGCTCGCCGGCACGTTCATCCCTTGATCGCGCCGTGCGCCAGGCCGGCGATGAACTGGCGCTGGAAGATCATGTAGACGACCATCACCGGCGCGATGACGATCAGCGTGCCCGCCGAGAGCAGCGGCAGGTTGGTCGTGTACTGGCCGACGAACAGCGCGAGGCCGAGGGGCGCCGTCTCGCGGGAGGGGTCCTGGATCATGATCAGGACGAGCAGGAACTGGTTCCAGCTCCACATGAAGTAGAGCACGGACAGCGTCGAGAGGGCGGCGCGTGAGTTGGGCAGCAGGACCTTGGTGAGGATCGTCACGTCCGACGCCCCGTCCATCTGCGCGGCTTCGATCAGCGCCGGAGGGGTGTTGGAGAAGTGGTTCCGCATCCAGAAGGCGCCGAAGGGCATGAACGCCCCGATGAGCGGCAGGATCACCGACATGTAGGTGTTCGTCAGGTTGACCGACTTGAGGTTGTAGTAGAGCGCAATGACGATCGCCTCGTAGGGCACGGCGAGGCCGATCATCAGCACGGCGAAGATCACGCGCTTGCCGGGGAAGTCCATCGTCCCGAAGGCGTAGCCGGCGCAGGTGGCGAGGATCACGCCGACGGGTACGACGACGACGCAGATGATCGCACTCGAGCGCATCAAGGTCGAGAAACCCGCCACCGACCACGCATCGACGAAGTTGCCCCAGTGCGGGTGCGCCGGCCAGGAGAGACCGGTGTTCACGCTGCCGGCGGGCTCGAGGGCGGTGGTCGCGATCACGAGCAGCGGGATGACGATGCTCAGCACGGCGAAGCACATCACCGCTCGTGTCCCGAGCCACTCCAGCTTCGCCGTCACGACCGCTCCCTGCCGACCAGCCGGAGCACGGTGATCACGACGAGCACCAGCACGGAGAGCACGACCGCAAGGGCGCTCGCCTGCCCGACCTGATCCGACGTGAAGGCGAGCTGGTACACGAGCAGTCCCGGGACGATCGAGGCCACGCCGGGGCCGCCCCCGGTCATCACGAAGACGATGTCGAAGGCGCTGATCGCCGAGATCGCCGTCACGGTGGTGGCGATCACGATCTCGCCGCGCAGGTGGGGCAGCGTCACCCAGCGGAACTGACGCCACCGGCCGCCGCCGTCGGTCGCCACCGCCTCGTACAGCTCGGTCGGGATGCGCTGCGCGCCGGCGATGAAGAACGCAAGGCACAGGCCGAGCGTGACCCAGGAACCGACGAGCCCGACGGCCGGGAAGGCCCAGGCGAAGCTGGCCAGCCACGCCTGGGCGACACTGCCGAGGCCGACCCAGCGCAGGACCTGGTTGATGAAGCCACCTTCGCCGTACATCCACTGCCACATGACGGCGATGGCGACGGGAGGCAGGACCTGGGGAACGAACAGGACGGCCCGCGTCACGGTCCACGCCGGGCGGCGCGGCCCCGTGATCAGCGCTGCCAGGAACAGGGCGCTGACGATCGGGATCACGCAGAAGTAGAGCATCAGCTCGAAGGAGTGGATGACCGCCTCGCGCAGCTGTGCGTCCTCGAAGACGTGCGCGTAGTTCGACCACCCCGCCGCGGTCTTGGCGCCGATCCCGTCCCAGTTGAAGAACGACAGGACGATCGTCTGCACCCAGGGAAGGATCATGAACACCGCGTAGAAGCCGACCGGCAGCAGCAGGAAGGCATAGGCGACCAGCGCTCGACGCCATTTCCTGCTCAGCCTCCGGCCTCCGACCCGACCGGGTCGGACGACCGCTGCCGCGCGCCCTGGCGCGGCAGCGGTCTCCCGCCCGGTCAACGTCGTGCTCATGGCCACATCAGGTACTACGGACCTGCCGGATCGTCAACCGTGCGCCTGGGTCCAGGCGCTCTGCACGGTGGAGATGGCTCCCGGTACGCTCGTCTGGCCGCCGATCAGCTCCTCGGTCGTCTGGGTCCACACGGTGTTCGCCGTCGGGAAGGCGTTGGCGAAGTAGCCGTACAGGCCGTCCGACTTCTCGACCTTGCCCCAGGCCTTGACGACGTCGTAGTTCAGCGACCCCGCAGCCGCCTTGATCGCCGACACGTCGTTGGGCAGGTTCCCCGTGGCGAAGACGGCCGCGGCAGTCGCCGGGCTCACGGAGTAGTTGAGGAACGCGGCCGCCACCTGCGGGTACTTCGTCTTCGCCGAGACCGCGTACCCGGCCGTGCCGCCGACCATTGCCGTGTAGCGACCGCCGGTCTGCGCGGCGGGGAAGGCGGCGAAGCCGACCCCGGCGGCCATGGCGCCCTGGTAGGCGTAGGTGTCCCAGTTCCCGTCGTTGATGAACAGCGCCTTGCCGGCGGTGAATTCCGAGATGGCCTGGGTCAGCGCGTCGGCGCTGGCGTCGCTGTTCAGGTAGCCGTCCTTGGCCCAGATGACGAGCTGGTTTTCGCCCCTGCGCACGCCGGCGAGGTTGATGTTCGAGCCCTTGACGCCGAAGATCCAGTTGTTCACCGGGGTCGGCTGCTCGTAGTCGTCGGCGATCTGCTGGACGAGGAACGCGGCGTGGCCGTCCTCGGCGGGAACCTCGAGGCCGACGTCACCCGCCGCCTTGGCCTTGGCAAGGTCCGCGTTCATGTCGGCAAGCGTCTGCGGCGGCCCCGAGATCCCGAGCTGGCGCATCAGCTTCTTGTTGTAGAACAGCCCTGTCAGGGCAAAGCCCGACGACACGGCGTAGAGCGGGCCGCTCCCGGCGACCAGGTTCGAGCCCATCCGGTACTCGGCGAGGGAGTAGGGCGAGAGCGAGGTCGTCCAGCCGTACTGGGCGGCGTACGGGTCCAGGTCGAGCAGCAGATGGTCCTTGACCGGGGTCTCGAGGGTCACCACCTCGGACAGGTCCGGGGGCGTGCTCGACGCCAGCTCGAGGTTGATCTTGGCGATGTAGTCGGTGTAGCTCGACTTCTGCAGAACGATCTTGACGTTGGGGTGCAGCTTCTCGAAGCCCTTGACGAGGGTCGGCGTCAGGTTCGAGTAGCTGTCCTCGGTCGCCAGCGTGAGCGTCACCGGCCCGGTCGGGAAGCTCGATGCCGAGGCGGTCGTGCGCGCCGGATGGGCCGCGCTCCCCCACGCCGGCGCGACGCTCGCCGTGGCCACGAGCCCGACGGCGCACCCCGCCGCTGCGAGCTTGGCGGCCGTCCTGGCCGCACGCTTACCGGTCAATTCCATCTGTGCCCCTCCTATGTTGTCGTTGCCGATTTACCTTCGAACCGTGGGTCACGTCGATCAACCGCCGAGAGTCGAGGTCTCGACGATCGCGTCGTCGCGCCGCCACACCGACCCGACGAGCTCGGTGCCGAGACCGGGTCCGTCGAGCGGTGCCACGCTGCCCGACTCGACGTGCGGCAGCGCCGTGACCAGCTCCCGGTACCAGCCGCGGTAGAAGGCGCGCACGCCCTCCTGGACGAAGACGTTGCCGAGGCTGCACGAGAGGTGGACGCCGACGACGAAGTTGAGCGGCCCGGCGCAGTCGTGCACGGCCACGGGCAGGTGCACGGCGTCGGCAAGCGCGGCGATCTGCCGGGCCTCGGTGATGCCGCCCGCCCAAGCCGGGTCGAACAGCGCGACCTTCACCCTCGCCGTGTCGATCAGTGCCTTGAACGCCCGCGCCGAGCCGACGGTCTCGCTGGCGGCGGTCGGGATGCTCGTCTCCTCGCAGAAGCGCGCCAGCGCGTCGACGGAGTCCATCCGCATCGGGTCCTCGATCCAGGCGGGGTCGAAGGGCTCGAGCGCCCTCGCGATCTTCACTGCCGAAGGCAGGTTCCATTTCGAGTGCAGCTCGGCCATGACGGCGACCTCGTTGCCGGTTGCCTCGCGGATCTGGCGGAAGGGAACGAGCGCACGCTCGAGGTCGCGGTCGGAGATGTACTGCCCGCCGGTCGACTCGGCGTACTGGTCGAAGGGCCAGATCTTCATCGCCGTGATGCCCTCGGACAGCAGGTCCTTGGCGAGCGATCCGGCATCGGAGAGGAACCACTCGAGGTCCGACCGGCGCTCGTCCGCCGCGCCGTCACGATCGCTCGCCCAATTGCTCACCGGCAGGTCGGGGGACTCGGGCAGCTCGCGCACGTACGTCGGCCCGGCGCAGGTGTTGTAGATCGGGATCGACGGGCGCGCCAGTCCGCCGAGCAGCTGGTAGAGGGGCAGCCCGGTGTGGCGGCCGAGCAGGTCCCAGAGGGCGATGTCGACCGCCGAGCGGCCCCGGTTCTCCGTGCCGGTGCCCGAGAAGCCGAGGAAGCCCTGCAACGAACGCGAGTGCAGCTCGACCGTGCGGGGGTCCTTGCCGAGCAGGTACGGCGCGGCCGTCTCGTGCACCCAGGCGGCCACCGCCCGTGCCCCGAAGAACGTCTCTCCCACGCCGGTGAGGCCCTCGTCGGTCTCGAGCACGACGTAGCAGAGGTTCGGGTAGTCCCCGAGCCGCAGCGTCGTCACTCTCGTAACCTTCATGCCCCGCCCCTGCCCCCGCCGATACGGCGTGTCGCGTCCATGTCCGTGCGATCGTCCCGCGCCTGCGCCGGGACCGTCGAGTCACGGGTTCGCAACTGCACACTTCACGGATCCGTGAGCGCCGCCCCCGCCGCTCGTGAGCTGATGTCTGGTACCGTAACTAGTCAGACAAGTTCCCGTCAAGCCACGGTCACCGACCGGACGGCATAAGTTGGACGGTGTGGAGCGAGCGCGGATGGGGTCTGCTCGAGGTGGCCGACGTGCACCGGCTGCGGCGACGGCGGGCGACGGCGGGCAGCACGAGGCCGTGCTCGACAGCGTCGGGCGCAGCATTGTCGCGGGCTTCGTGCCGCCGGGCACGCCGCTCGACCTCGCGGGCATCGAGCAGCAGCTCGGGGTCAGCCGCTCCGTCGTGCGAGAGGCGTTGCGCGTCCTCGACACGCTCGGGATGGTGCGCGCCTGGCCCAAGCGGGGAACGTTCGTCCGCCCGCGCAGCGACTGGAATTGGCTCCATCCCCTCGTGCTCTCGTGGTCGCACGATCAGCACCGCGACGTGGAGTTCCTGCAAGCGGTCGCCCAGATGCGCGAGATCATCGAGCCGAACGTCGCCGCGATCGCCGCGCAGCGCCGCTCCGACGCCGAGGCCGCCGAGCTGGCCGCGGCACTGGCGACGATGGAAGGGGCGGGTGGGGACATCGACCGCTTCATCGAGGCCGACGTCGCCTTCCATCGCGTCCTGCTCCGGGCGACGCACAACGAGCTGTTGTTGCAGATCGGTGGCGTGGTCGAGGCCGCAATCCGCAACCACGACCGCGGAGTGAGCGCTCAGCACTGGGCCGAGTCGCTCGGGCTGCACCGCGAGGTCGCCCACGCCGTGGCGCGCCGCTCGGCGGGCGACGCCGAAGCCGGGATGCGCCGGGTGCTCGACCAGGCGCTCTCCGATGTCCAAGGTGCCGAGCGCGGCTCGGCGAACGGCGCGAGACCCGTGACGGCGCGCGCCGCGGGACGTCGTCGCTGAACGCCGTATCCGGCTACCGGCGGCACGCATCGCTTCGTCCTGCTCGTTCGAGAGAAAGGTTCCCATGGCTCTTCGTGTCGGCGTCTGTGGTGGCGGGTGGTTCGCCGAGTGCTTCATCCCGTTGTTCCAGGCTCATCCGGGTGTGGACGGGGTGTCCCTCGCCGAGGTGGTCCCCGAGCGGCGCGATCGCGTCGCCCAGCAGTACGGGATCGAGACCGTGTTCTCGAGCTTCGGGGAGCTCTGCGAGAGCGACGTCGACGCGATCGCCATCTTCACGCAGCGCTGGATGCACGGACCGCAGGCGATCCACGCCCTCGCTGCGGGCAAGCACGTCTACTCGGCGGTACCGATGGGGATCACCGTCGAGGAGCTGAGCACGATCGTCGAGCTCGCCGAGACGAACCGCCTCGTCTACTCGATGGGCGAGACGAGCTACTACTACCCCGCTGCGCTGTACTGCCGCGAGCGGTTCCGCCGCGGCGACTTCGGCGCCTTCGTCTACGGCGAGGGCGAGTACCTGCACGACCTGTCACAGGGCTTCTACGAGGTGTTCCAACGCAGCGGCGGTGAGAACTGGAAGGCGACCGCCAGCTTCCCGCCGATGCTGTACCCCAGCCACTCGGTGAGCATCGTGCTCTCGGTGACCGGCGAGCACATGACGGAGGTCTCCTGCCTCGGGTACCGCGACCGCTCCGAGGACGGCGTGTTCCTGGCCGAGGTGAGCGACTGGTCGAACACCTTCAGCAACGAGTCGGCGCTGTTCCGCACCTCGGGCGGCGCGATCGTGCGCATCAACGAGATGCGCCGGGTCGGAATCCCGGGCGACTTCGTGCGCGTCGGGCTGTTCGGGACCGACGCCGTCTTCGAGGAAGCGGCGCGCCGTCATTTTTTCATCGAGCGCAGCGGCGCCATCGAGGAGGTCACCGAGGCGTTGCGCTGCGCAGCACCGACGCGCCACGCTCCCGACGGCACCGGCAGTCCGATCGAGGAGGACTTCTGGAGCGGCATGTCCTCGGTCCATCCCGTGGGACGGCTTCCCGAGGAATTCAGCGGGCTGCCGAACGGCCACTACGGCTCGCACCAGTTCCTCGTCGACGACTTCGTGCGCGCCGTGCGCGACGGCGAGCCGCTGCCGGTCGCGCCGCGCACGGCAGCGAGCTACTGCGTCCCGGGGATCCTCGCCCACCGGTCGGCGATGGCCGGCGGCGAACGACTTGCCGTCCCCGATTTCACCGCCGCCGGCGCGCCGTGAGGCCCTGCGATGAGCCCGACGGGCGGTAGCCAGCCGTGAGCGGGCTGGAGTCCCCCGCGACGTCCGCCGCCGCGAGCGAGGCGGGCGCCGCGAGCGAGGCGGGCGAGGCGGGCGAGGCGGATCCCTGGTGGCGCCTGCCCTTCGGCGACGCGACCGGAGGCTGGTTGGAGCTCGATCGCGCAAGCGGCCTGCCCGCGGCGATCGGACTCCCGCCGAGGTCGGGCCAACCGGCGGTGAGCGTGTCGAGCGGGATCGCCCTCACCCTCGGCGGTGGTGAGACACGCGCCCTTGCCGGCGGCCTCGACTACCCCGGCGCCGACGTCCTGACCGGGCCGCTGCTGTGTGCACCCGACGCCGTGGCTTCTCGGTGTCCGAGCGCCGGCGAGCGGCGAGTCGCCGCCGAGCTCGACACCTGGGCGCTCACATTCTGTTATCGCTCGGCGCAGGACTCGCCGCGGATCCGGACCTCGCTCGAGCTGATGCGAGCGGAGGACGACTCGCGACCGCTGCGCAACGTCGAGCTGGATCTCGCCCTCGGCCTCGGCGACCCGAGCAACTGGCTGCTGCACGCGCCCGGCAACCGGGTGCGGCCCGGGACCCCGCTCAGCGACCTCGGCGTCGAGCTCGCCGTGTCGTCGGCAGCCGGGAGCCTGGGCTCGATCGGGCTGATCGCGCTCAGCCACCGGACGGCGGGCGTGAGCCTGGTGCTGTGGCCGTTCTCGCGCTCGGAGGTGGGCTGGATCACGCTCAGGACGACGGCGGACGGTATCGCGGTCCACGTCGTGACCAACCTCGCCGGCGACCCCGCTGCGGGCGAGACGATCCGCTACAGCGGGTTCCACCTCGACGTCCTCGCCGAGCCCTGGCAGGAGCTGCGACCGAAGGTGAGGTCCTGGCTCGCCTCGCTCGGCGCGCGCTCACCGGAAGCCAAGCCGGCGTGGACGGCTGGCACGGCCATCTACGAGGTGCAGGTCGGGCGGTCGGTGTTCTCCGGCGGTTACTCCTACGAGCCCTACCCGCAGCTCGAGGACGTGACCGAGGACCTGCCGCGTATCGCCGCCCTCGGGTTCGATGCGATCCAGCTGATGCCCAAGCAGCCCTACCCCAGCTACAACGTCGAGGACTACGACGACGCCGTCACCACCTACGGAGGCGACGCGTCGCTGCGTGAGCTGGCGGAGCGGGCGCACGAGCTCGGCGTGCGCGTCGTGCTCGACGTCGTCCTGCACGGCGTCGTCGACCGCCGCTCGGTGCGCGCGGCGCTTCGCCGCGTCGAGGAGAGCGCAGTGCTCGATCAGCCAGCCCTCCCGGTCGGCGACGTCTTCGCCGACTCCCCCGAGAGCCGCACGGCGTTGCAGCGAGCGTGGTGCCAGCACATCGTCGACTTCGCGCCGTTCTGGCTCGAGGGATCCCCCGAGGTCCATCCGCTCACGACCGCGCGACCCGAGTGGTTCTGCCGCGACAGCTCGGGAGAGCTGATCGGCATCTACACCGAGGCGTTCGACCTGGCCGACGAGCAGTGGCAAGCATGGTTCTGTCAGGTGGTCGTCGGCTTCGTCGAGCGTTTCCACGTCGACGGCTTCCGCTTCGACGCCCCCACCTACAACAACTTCGCCAACTGGTCCGCGACGCGTCGCCACCGTGCCAGCGCGTCCACCCTCGGATGCGTCGCGCTGTTCGAGCGACTGCGCTGCGCGCTCAAGGAGCGGTACCCCGAGGTGATGATGTTCACCGAGCCGTCCGGCGTCGTGCTGCGCGAGTCGGTGGACGTCAACTACAACTACGACGAGCTGTGGCTCATCCCGGCGATCACCCGCCCGACCGGCGAACCCAGCGCCGTGGCGAGCGGGTCCGACCTCGCCCGCTGGCTCGACGAGCGCGACGCGACCCTGCCCGCCGGTGCGCTCACCGCTCACCACATCGACTCGCACGACACCTTCTGGTGGCCGGCTCCGGGGAGGAAGTGGCGACGCGAGCAGATCGGCCCCGAGGCGACCCGCGCCTTCATGTGGTGCCTGGCGCTCTGCGGCGGGCCGTATCTCACCTTCGTCGGCGGCGAGGTCGCGATCGAAGAGGACCTTCGCCGCACCCTCGCCCTTCGCCGGACGCGGCCCGAGCTGGCCGGCGCCGCGGCGGCGGACTATCAGAGCGTCGCGGTCGACGACGAGCGCGTCTTCGCCGTTGTCCGCCACGCCGGCGAGCTGGCCACGCTCGTCCTCGTCAACCTCTCGCCATCCGAGGTCGTCGCCGACTGCCGGCTGAGCGGCGGCTGGGAGGTGACCCTCCTGGAGAACTACTACACCGGGACCGCGTTGCAGGCCGCGCCCGAGGGAACCCTGCGCGCCGAGCTCGGACCGTTCGGCATCGCCCTCGTCGAGCTGGGGAGGACATGATGGCACAGCCATTGACATATACCGAGGTGGAGGAAGCAGCGCCGGCGCGCCGCGACTACTCCATCACCGGCGCCCAGACGGCCAAGGCGATCGCCGCCGGTCTGGCCGACGGCGAGTGGTACCAGGCGCCGATCGACCCGGAACGGCTCAGGCAGTTGACCCAGCGTCGCAACGGTCGACCCGCCGCCGACGCCGTGCTCTGGTTCGCCCTGATCGCCGGCACGGCCACCGCGGCGATCGTCAGCCTCGGCACCTGGTGGGCGATCCCGGCCTTCGCCGCGTTCGGGACGATGTGGGGTGGCTCGGCGGACTCGCGCTGGCACGAGAACGGCCACGGCACCGTCTTCGCCACCGGCTGGGCCAACGACGTCGTCTACGACATCGCCGCCTTCATGATGCTGCGCGAGCCGACGATGTGGCGCTGGCAGCACGTGCGCCACCATTCGCACACGATCATCGTCGGGCTCGACCCCGAGATCTCGATCAAGCGTCCTCCGACGTGGCGGGCGGTGTTCCTCAACTACCTGAACCTGATCAACGGTCCCCTCATGCTGTGGCGCATCCTGCAGCACAGCGTGGGCCACTTCGACGCGTACACCCGGGAGATCGTGCCCGCAGGCATGCTGCGGCGCGTGGCGTGGGAGGCGCGCGTCTTCACCGCGTTGCTGGCCGGCGCCGTGGCAGCGTCGGTCGCCACCGGCACCATCGTCCCGCTGCTCCTCGTCGGGCTGCCCACCTTCTACGGAGCCTGGTTGATGTGGTTCTTCGCCGTCACCCAGCACGCGGGCCTGCGCGAAGACGTGCTCGACCACCGCATGAGCACGCGCACGGTCTACATCAACCCCGTGCTGCGCTTCCTGTACCTGAACATGAACTACCACGTCGAGCACCACATGTTCCCGATGGTGCCGTACTACAACCTTCCGGCGCTGCACGAGGAGATCAAGCAGTGGCTGCCACCGCCCAAGCCGTCGCTGTGGTCCGCCTATCGCGAGATCTTCCAGACGCTCTCCCGCCAGCGGCGCGACCCGAGCTACGAGCTGGAGCGCACCTGGACGCCGCCGGCCGAGCCCGACCGCAGCCGTGCGGGACGCGGGGTGGTCGTCAGCCTCCCCGGGCCGGCGTCGGGCGAGGTCGAGCTCGGGTCGAGCGAGCTGCTCGAGCCGGGGGACTTCGGGCAGGTGGACATCGGCACGTCCCATCTCCTGCTCTGCAGGATGGCCGACGGCGACTACGCCCTCACCGGAGGTGTGTGCACGCACGGCCGGACGCTGCTCGCGGGCGGCCGCTTCGACGGCTGCCTGATCGAGTGCCCCAAGCACAACGGCCGCTTCGACGTGCGAAGCGGTGAGGCGGTGCGCGTGCCTGCGCAGCGCCCACTCGAGGTCCACGATCTCACGGTGCGCGACGGCCGGCTCGTCGCCGTCTTCCCGCTGCCGTGCGCCGAGGCGGGCTCCGACGGCCTGGGAGCTGCCGATCGCGGCGACCAGGCGGCGGCGCCGGCAACCTGATGCGCGCCGCCGTCGCCTCGAGCGTCGGGGGCGGTCTGGTGATCGAGGACCTCGCCGAGCCGCAGCCTCGGGACGGAGAGGTGCTGCTCGAGGTCGCAGCGTGCGGTGTCTGTCACAGCGACCTGCACGTGATGCGCGGCGAGATCCCCTTCCCGCTGCCCGCGGTTCTCGGCCACGAGGTCGCCGGCACCATCCTCGACCTCGGACCGGGGGTCGAGCGCCTCCGCGTCGGCGACCGGGTGGTGTGCACATTCATCATGCCGTGCGGCACCTGCCGGCGCTGCCTACGCGGCAGCGAGGAGCTGTGCGAGACGTTCTACGCGATGAACCGGCTGAAAGGCACGCTCTACGACGGCGAGACTCGGCTGTTCCGCCGCGACGGCGAGCCCGTGGCGATGTACTCGATGGGCGGTCTCGCCGAGCGTTGCGTCGCGCCGGCGAACGCGGTGTTCCGCGTCCCGGACGGGGTCGAGCTGCGGGACGTCTCGACGATCGGGTGCAGCACGCTCACGGCCTACGGGGCGGTGCGAGGCGTCGCCGACATCCGCCCGGGTGACTCCGTCGCGGTGGTCGGGGTCGGCGGCGTTGGACTGGCCATCGTGCAGCTCTGCCAGCTGTTCGGCGCGAGCGAGATCGTGGCCGTCGACCTCGCCCCGGAGAAGCTCGAGGCGGCCCGCGAGCTCGGAGCGACGGTACTCGTCGACGCTTCGCGGGAGGATCCCTCAGCAACCGTCGCGGAGCTGACCGCCGGCCGCGGCGTCGACGTCGCCTTCGAGGCCTTCGGCAGCGCCGGGACGTTCGCCACGGCGCTCGGCGTGGTCGGCGACGGCGGAGCGGTCGTCGTCGCCGGGATCGCGGCGCAGGGCCAGCTCGGCCAGCTCGACCTCATGCGCCTGCCCCGTCGCAAGCTGCGGATCCTCGGCACCTACGGCGGCCGTCCGCGAGCGGAGATGCCGCTGCTGCTCGACCTCGTCGCACGGGGCCGGCTGCGACCGGGGCTCACCGTCAGGTCACGGTTCTCCCTCGAGCAGTGCGACCTCGCCTACAGCCGGCTGCAGGACGGCACCGCCGTCGGGCGGGCCGTGATCGACGCCGAGCTGTCGCTCCCCGCTGGCTGAGCACCGCCGGCGGGGGGGCACCGCCGCTCCTCGCCTGTCATCCCCGCCCGATGAAGGGCATCGCCGTCGCCATCACGGTGATGAACTGCACGTTCGCCTCGAGGGGCAGGCTCGCCATGTACACCACGGCGCGCGCGACCAGCTCCGGGTCCATCAGCGGCTCGGGCCGCACCGAGCCGTCGGCCTGCTCGACGCCGTGACGCATCGCCTCGGCCATGTCGGTCGCCGCGTTGCCGATGTCGATCTGCCCGCAGGCGATGCCGTGACGGCGGCCGTCGAGCGACGTCGAGCGGGTGAGCCCGGTGATCGCGTGCTTGGAGGCGGTGTAGGCGACCGAGCGCGGTCGCGGGACGTGGGCGGAGAGCGACCCGTTGTTGATGATCCGCCCGCCGCCGGGCTGCTGAGCCTTCATCACGGCGAACGCCTCGCGGGTACAGAGGAACGCCCCGGTGAGGTTGGTGGCGATCACCTTCGACCAGTCCGCCAGGCTCAGCTCCTCGAGGGGCACCGCCGGAGCGGTAGTGCCGGCGTTGTTGAACACGAGATCCACACGCCCGAAGGCGGACGTCGTCTCGGCGAACAGTCGCCGCACCGACGCCTCGTCGCTCACGTCGGCAACGACCGCGAGGCCGGGCTGCCCGGCGAGGGTGACCTCGGCAGCGACGCGCTCGAGGGCCGCCCGGTCCCGTCCGGCGAGCGATAGCGACCACCCGTCGGCGGCGAGGGCGAGCGCGGCCGCCCTGCCGATGCCGCGGCCCGCGCCGGTGACGATCGCGACCTTCGCCGGCTCGGTCATGCGCCCGATCCGAGGGTGCCCTTTCCGAGCTTGGCGACGGCGGGGATGACCTCGTTGCCGATCACCTCGAGCGGCCGGCGCTCGAAGACGCGGGCGACCGCGCCATGGGCGACGTCGATGCCGAGCTCGGCCAGCCGGGAGAGGTCGTCGACGATCTGCGACGCCCGTTCACCGTGCTCGCCGACGTCGAAGGCGTAGGTGACGGTCTTCTCGATCTGCTCGTACGGGCGCCCCTCGGCCTCGCAGTGCTCCCGCAACACCTCGAGCTTGTGCTCGAGGTCCTGGCCCCCGAAGAGGTTGCAGGCGTCGGCATAGCGAGCGACGAGGCGAAGGGTCTTCCGCTCGCCCGAGCCGCCGATGAGGATCGGCGGGTGCGGCCGGGTCAGGGGCTGCGGCGAGTTGAGCGTCCGTTCGAGGTGGTAGTGCCGGCCGTCGTAGGGGCGGTCCTCCCCGCTCCACATCTGCAGGCAGATCTGCAACGTCTCCTCGAGACGCTCGAAGCGCTCGGCGACCGGCGGGAAGGGCAGCCCGAGGCCGCGCGCCTCCTCCTCGTTCCAGGCCGCGCCGATCCCGAGCCAGGCGCGCCCGCCGGACAGCACGTCGAGTGTCGTCACGGCCTTGGCGAGCAGCCCCGGCGGGCGGTAGACGGCCGCGGTGACGAGGGTCATCAGCGAGATCCGCCGGGTCTGGCCGGCGAGATAGCCGAGGGTGGTGTACGCCTCGAGCATCTCGTGCTCGGGCGGGCCGCGGCGGGCGATCTGCCAGACGTGGTCCATCACGCTCAGGCGGTCGAAGCCGACCTGGTCGGCGGTGAGCGCCACCTTGGCGAGCTCGCGGCCGAGGGCGGGCGGGCCGCCCGGCCAGGAGAAATCGGGGACGTGCAGTCCGAGTCGCATGCCCCCGTTCTACCGCAGCGGCGGGCCGGCCGGCTCGGGAGCCACGTCGGGCACCGGCCCCGACGCGCCGCGGACGACGGCGCCTGCGGCATCTCGCGGCCGGCGTGCCAGAACGCGCGCCACAGGCCCGCCGCGGCGCGCCCGTGCTCGGCGCGCGCCGTCGCGGCGGCTACCGTACGCGTCGTCCCCGCGGCCGCTCGGCGCTCCCCGCGAGCGCCTGCGTGCTCCGTTCCTGGAGGTGCCGTAGTGGTGCAGGTTCGCTGATGGTGCAGGGTGGCGCGCGCAACGGGCGCGACGGCGGGCGAGTCACGATCGCCGACATCGCGCGCCAAGCCGGCGTCTCCAAGGGAGCCGTCTCCTACGCCCTCAACGACCGGCCGGGGATCTCCTCCGCCACGCGCCAGCGCATCCTCGCCATCGCCGCCGAGCTCGGCTGGCACCCCAACATCGCGGCCCGCGCGCTGTCGGCGGCGCGCGCCGGCGCCTGCGGGCTGGTGCTGGCCAGACCGCCGGGCACCCTCGCCGAGCCGTTCTACATGGAGCTGATGGCCGGGCTGGAGAGCGAGTTGGCGGCTCGCTCGGTCGGACTGATGCTGCAGGTCGTCGCCGACATCGACGCCGAGATCGCCGTCCTGCGGCGCTGGTGGGCCGAGCGCCGCGTCGACGGCGTGCTCGTGTGCGACCTCCGCCTCGACGACCCGCGCGTCGCTCTGCTCGAGCAGATCGGGATGCCCGCCGTCGTCGTCGGCGGTCCGGAGGGCACCGGGCGGCTGACCGCGGTCTGGAACGACGACGGAGCGGTGATGACCGACGTCGTGCGTTACCTAGCTCGCCTCGGGCATCGCCGCATCGACCACGTCGCCGGGGCCGCCACGCTGCGCCACACGGCGTCGCGCACGGCGATGTTCCAGGCCGCGGCGACCGAGGCCGGTGCCAGCGCCTCGACGGTGACCACCGACTACTCGCGCGAGAGCGGCGCGCAGGCGACCCGCCAGCTGCTGCTCGCCCCCGATCCGCCGACGGCGATCGTCTACGACAGCGAGCTGCTCGCAGTCGCCGGGCTCGCCGTGTCACACGAGATGGGCCTGAGCGTGCCCGACGACCTCTCGCTCGTCGCGTGGGACGATCTGATGCTCTGCCAGGTCGTCCACCCGCCGCTCACCGCCGTGACACGGGACATCCGGGCCTACGGCGCGCACGTCGCGGTGGCGATGCTCGAGCTGATCGAACAGGGCCACGCGCCAGCCGCGGCGAGCCACGCGGGGTGCTCACGCCACGCGCCAGCACCGGCCCGCCACGAGGCGTCCTCGCCGCTAGCGGCGCCCGCCGCGCCCGCTGAGGCGTCCCTCGGAGGCGTCCGGCTGAGCACCGCGCCGCGCTGATCCGTCCTACCGGCTGAGGGCAGGCTGCTCCCGACTGTCCCCGGCCGCCTCGGACGCCGAGCGTCCGCCGCTCGCACACGATCACAAGCTGCCAGGCCCTTGACACTGAACCGGTAAAGTGCTTGGCTGGACTGGTGATCGCGGACCCCCGCGATCCCTCGTGGAGACAGGGCTGGGCGCGAGCCGACAGGCGGCGCACAGGGGGGACAGATGGTGCAGTCGGGTCCCACCCATTCGTGGGTGGGCGCCAACTTCTTGGTCGCGCACGGGCGGCCCGCGCATGTGGGTCCGCTACGACGGCGACGTCGTCAGTGAGGAGCTGGCGGTGCTGGCGCGCCACGGCTGCAACGTCACGCGCTCGTTCTGCTACTGGCCGGACTTCGTCCCCGAGCCCGAGCGCCTCGACGCGGCCGTGCTGGAGCGGTTCGGCGACTTTCTCGACCGTCACGCCGCCGCCGGGCTGCGGACGATCCCCACCTTCGTGGTCGGCCACATGTCCGGCGAGAACTGGGACCCGGCCTGGCGCGAGAACCGCGACCTGTACCGTGACGTCTGGCTCGTCGCCCAGCAGGCGTGGTTCGTCGCGGAGGTGGGGCGCCGCTTCGGGGCGCACCCGGCGATCGCCGGCTGGCTGCTCAGCAACGAGATGCCCCTCTACGGCGGCCCCGCCCCCGCCGAGGCCGTCACGTCGTGGGCTCGGCTGCTCGTGCAGGCGCTCCGCTCGAGCGGCGCCACTCAGCCGGTGTCGGTGGGCGACGGCGCCTGGGGCATCGAGATCTCCGGGCAGGACAACGGCTACTCGCTGCGGGCGCTCGGCGCGCTCGTCGACTTCCTCGGTCCGCACGTCTACCCGATGACCGACGACCTCGTACGCCAGCACCTGAGCGCCGCCTTCGCCTGCGAACTGTGCCGCACCTTCGGCCTGCCCGTCGTGCTCGAGGAGTTCGGCGTCTCCTCCGACTTCGTCGCCGGCGAGAACGCCGCTCACTACTACCGCCAGGTGCTGCACAGCTCGCTGCTCGCCGGGGCGAGCGGCTGGCTCGCCTGGAACAACTGCGACTACGACGCCCTCGCCGGGCAGGACCCGTACCGCCACCATCCCTTCGAGATGCACTTCGGGCTCACCGATCGGGACGGCCGACCCAAGCCCCAGATGCTGGAGCTGGAGCGATTCAGCCACCTCGTCGCTCAGCTTGACGCCACGGGCTACGAGCCGGTGCCCGCCGAGGCGCTGATCGTCGTGCCCGAGCACTTCGACCGCGAGCTCCCGTTCACCGACCGCGGCACAGCGCGCCGACATCCGCGCCGGCCTCATGCAGTCCTACGTCGCGGCGCGCGAGGCCGACCTCCCCGTCGGATTCGCTCGTGAGCGCGACGGCATCCCAGGCGGGGCGCGGCTGTACCTCGCGCCGAGCGCCAAGCAGGTCGCAGCGCCGGGCGCGGCCCGCCTCGCCGAGCTCGCCGCCGCCGGCGCAGTGGTCTACGTCTCGTACTTCGCCGGCAGCACGGACAATCAGCGCGGGCCGTGGTTCCCCTGGCTCGACGAGACCTTCGCCGTGCGCCAGCAGCTGCGCTACGGGCTTGTCGACCCGGTCGAGGACGACGCGCTCGCGCTCGAGGTGGTCGTTCCCTTCGGCCAGCTCGCCCCGGGGACGCGCCTCGAGCTCCCCGTCGGGGGGAGCGCCAGCGCCCGTGCCCGGCTGCCGCTCGAACCGGCCGGCGCTGAGGTCGTCGCGCTCGACCAGCGCGGCCGACCGGCGCTGCTGCGCCGGCGCACCGGCGCCGGCCAGCTCGTGCTGTGCAGCTATCCGGTCGAGCACTTCGCCGCGGCGACATCGCGCGTCAATCCCGAGAGCAGCTGGCGGCTCTACTCGGCGCTCGCCGCCGAGGCTCAGGTGCGCCGGCCGGTCACCGTCGACGACGGGCGGGTCGCCGTCGGCAGCCTGCGCACCGGCGACCACGAGACACACCTGGTGCTCAACCTCTCCGACGCGACCGTGGAGGTCAAGCTGGACGGCGAGGCGATGGCGCTGCTCGCACCGAGCGGCCCGGCGGCGGGCGGCTCGCCCGGGGCGACGGAGGCAGGCGGGGTCGCAGGCCCCGTCGGACAACTCGTGCTCGACCCGTTCGAGGTCGCCGTGCTCACCTCACCGCTGCGGGACGGGACCGTACCGTGAGCTTGCCCACCACGGCATCAGGCTCGCCCGCCGGCTCGCGAGCCGGCTCGCTCCGGCGTGCGCCTCGCATCTCACATCCACCAGTGCATCGGGCGCCGTCGGTCTTCCGGCCGGGCGCCGTGATGTTGCCCCCTGCGGCGCCCGGCGCCGGGGGCATGCCGAGGAAAGGGGGCCGGGAATCGACTTGGGGGGCGCCGGCAACTGCGAGCGCACCGTCCGGGCGACTGACCTGAACCGACACGACGCGAAGGAGCAAGCCAGGACATGACACACCGAACGAGAAGAACCGGCGTCGGCCTCCTCGCCGCCGCCGCGGCGGCGGCGCTCGTGCTGCCGCTGCTCACCACGGCGTCCGCCAGCGCGACGGGAGGCTCGCGAGCGAGCATCGCCCGTCCGAGCGTGACGAGCTTCCCACGCAACGAGACGGTGTACACGAGCGGGACGATGTACAACCCGCCGGACATCTTCAACCCGAACCAGTCGGGCAGCTACGCCACGGGCACGGAGGGCCTCATCTACGAGACCCTGTTCCTCTACAACCCGATGAACAACCGCTTCATCCCCTGGCTGGCGCAGAGCGGCAGCTGGACTAGCCCGACGACCTACACGATCAATCTCCGGCACAACGTCACGTGGAGCGACGGCAAGCCGCTCACCTCGGCCGACGTCGCCTATACGATCATGCTGTCGAAGACCGATCCGGGGATCTACTACTCGAACCTCGGCGCCGATGTCGCCAGCGTCGCCACGCCGGACGCCTACACCGCTGTGGTCACGTTCTCCACCCCGGCGTACGAGGACTGGCAGACCTTCCTCTGGCAGGACCCGATCCTCGACAAGGCGATCTGGAGCAAGTGGTCGAACAACGCGATCAACACCGGTTCCAACCCGAACCCCGTCGGCAGTGGGCCCTTCACGGAGGTGACGAACAACGCGCAGGAGGTCGCCTACCAGGTCAACCCGAACTGGTGGGGCAGCAAGGACCTCGGCCTGCACTTCAAGTTCAAGTACCTCGTCGACGTCGTCAACGGCTCGAACAACACCATGCTCGGCGAGTTCGTGCAGGACCAGCTCGACCTGTCGAACAACTTCCTGCCCGGCATCTCCAAGCTGATCAGCTCGCCGGCGTCCTCGGGAAGCCTCGGAGGCACGGGCGGCTACGGGCTGGCGACGTACTACCCGAAGGCACCCTACATGCTGTCGGCGAACACGGCCTGGCTCGAGCCGAACCTGTCCAAGGCGCCGATGAGCAACCTCGATTTCCGTAAGGCGATCGCCTACGCCGTCAACCCGGCCCAGATCGTGAACGTCGACTACTCCGGCATCGTCAAGGCGGCCAACCCGACCGGCCTGATGCCCAACCTCGACCCGTACATCGACAAGAGTGCCGTGGCGAAGTACGGCTTCAGCTACAACCCGACCCTGGCCAAGCAATATCTGGCGAAGTCGGGTTACAAGGGCCAGACGATCACCATCGAGGTTCCCGACGGCTGGACGGACTGGATGGCGGCGATCGACATCCTCGCCCAGCAGCTGAACGCCGTGGGCATCAAGGCCCAGGCGATCACACCGTCGTACACAGCGCGCACCACGGACCTCACCGACGGGACCTATGACCTCGCGCTCGACAACAACGCGTCGATCAGCAACGACCCGTACCGCTACTTCCAGCGGGTCTTCGAGCTGCCGATCAACAAGCAGCAGACGGCGCAGAACAACTGGGAGCGCGACAACGACCCCGCGGCTTGGGCGCTCGTGCAGAAGCTGAACTCCACGCCGTCGACAGACACGGCGACCGTCCAGGGCATCTACAACCAGCTCGAAACCATCGAGCTGCAGACCCTGCCCGAGATCCCGCTGTGGTACAACGGCGCCTGGGCACAGTACAACCAGACGGTGTGGACCAACTGGCCGTCATCGAGCAACACCGCTGACCAGTACACGCCGGTCATGTGGCGCGGCTGGCTCGGGAACATGACCACCGTGATCGGCCTGGCGAACCTGAAGCCGACGCCGAAGAGCTAGCAGAGCCGACAGCTCGGCCGCCGCCCGGCTCCCGGGCGGCGGCCGCACCGGCCACGGGGCCTGTGCCCCCCGCGGGCCCCGTGGCTGCCCAACCGCCGACGAACGGAACCCTCGAGAATGTGGCGCTATCTCACCCGCAAGCTCGTCACCTACCTGGTCACGTTCGTCATCGCGGTCACCGTTGACTGGGGTATCCCGCGGATGATGCCGGGCAACCCGATCGACGCGTTCCTCTCCAAATTCAATCTCCAGCCCGGCGCCGCCAAGTACGACTACAGCTACTACTTCAAGGCGTTCGGGCTCAACCACCCGCTCTGGGTGCAGTACCTCAACTTCTGGCAGGCCCTCTTCCACTGGAACCTCGGCATCAGCCTGTACTACTTCCCGACGCCTGTCGTCACGGTGATCCGCCAGGCGCTCCCCTACACTCTGTCGCTGCTCGTGCCGGCGATCGTGCTCAGCTACATCGTCGGCAACCGGCTGGGCGCGCTCGCGGCGCGGCGGCGCATCCTCGACAACACCGTGCTGCCGCTCGGCTACCTGCTCACCGGCACCCCATACCAGTGGCTGGCGCTGCTGCTGGCATTCCTGCTCGCCAGCGCCAACCACATCTTCCCCTTCTCGGGGGGCTTTTCCTTCTCGCTCGTGCCGACCTGGAGCTGGACGTTCTTCTTCGACCTCGTCAAGCACTGGGTGTTGCCGTTCCTCACGCTGTTCCTCGTCAGCCTCGGTGGCTGGGCAATCGGGATGCGCAACCTCATCATCTACGAGCTCGAGTCCGACTACGCCCACTACCTCGAGGCGCTCGGCGCGCCGAGCCGGCTCGTGCGCAAGTACGCCTACCGCAACGCGGTGCTCCCCCAGCTGACCGGGCTCGCCCTCGCCCTCGGCACGGTGGTCGGCGGGGCGGTCGTCACCGAGATCGTCTTTCATTACCCCGGCGTCGGCAGCCTGATCCTGACAGCGATCCAGAACTCCGACTACTTCCTGCTGCAGGGCATCTTCCTCTTCATCATCATCGGGGTGCTCGTCGCGAACTTCGTCATCGACATCGTCTACGTCGTCGTCGACCCGCGCACGAGAGTGAGCATGCAGGGCGAGGGGGCATGAGCTCGGCCGAGACCGGAGGACCGGGGCGTCGAGGACCCTCGGTGAGACGGGACCCCCGGGCGAGCCCGCAGTGGCCGGCGTGGCGACCGTCCCGCCGGCGGGCGAGGGCCCGTCGCCCGAGCCCCTGGTCGTCGCGAGCGAGCACGCCGTTCCGACCGCCGCCGGCGTGGTGCTCGGCGAGCCCGTCGCGCCCCCGTCGAGCTTCCGCCACCGCCACGAGTTCGTCTACTTCGCTCTGCGCAATCGCAAGCTGCTCCTCGGGAGCTCCATCGTCGGTCTGTTCGTGCTCCTCGCCGTGTTCGGCCCGCTGCTCGTCAGGCAGTCCCCGCTCACCCAGAACGCCGTCATCGCCTCCCAACCCCCTTCTGCCCAGCACTGGCTCGGCACGACGTACTTCGGGGAGGACGTCTTCTCCCAGTTCGTCTACGGGACGCGGGCGAGCTTCGTCGTCGGCGTCCTCGGCGGCGGGCTGGCCGCCCTCGTCGGCATGGTCATCGGCTTCACCGCCGGCTACCGCGGGGGCATCATCGACGAGGTGCTCAACATGCTGACCAACGTCGTGCTCGTGATCCCGTCGCTCGCCCTCTTGATCATCATCGGCGGCTACCTGCGCTCGATGACCGAGATCGACGAGGCCCTCTTCATCGGTCTCACCAGCTGGCCCTGGGCGGCGCGGGCGATCCGCGCCCAGACGTTCTCGCTCAAGTCGCGGGACTTCGTCGGGCTGGCCAAGCTGTCGGGTGAGGGCTCGGGCACGATCATCTGGAAAGAGATCGCCCCGAACATGAGCTCGTACCTCTTCCTGGTGTTCATCCTGCTCTTCGGGGGTTCCGTGCTCGCCGCGGCGACGATCGACTTCCTCGGGTTCGGCCCGGCGACCGCCGTCACGCTCGGCACGATGATGAACAAGGCGTTCTTCTGGAACGCCTTGCAGTTGCACGTGTGGTGGTGGTTCATCCCGCCGGGGGCGGCGATCACCGCGATCGTCGGCGGGCTCTACCTCACCAACGTGGGGCTCGACGAGGTGTTCAACCCGAAGCTCGCGCGCGCTGTGAGCGCCGCCGCGGCTCGGGCCGGCGGCAGCCGGCTGCTCCCGGACGACCCCGCGATATCGGCGCGGCGCGGGCCGAGCCCGTCCGAGGGCGTAGCGCGGTGAGCCTGCGCGTCGGCGACCTGCGGATCGCCTACAAGACCTTGCGCGGCGACGTGCACGCCGTCGACGGGGTGAGCTTCACCGTCGACGACGGCGAGATCATGGGACTCGCTGGCGAGTCCGGGTGCGGCAAGTCCACTCTCGGCAACGGCCTTGTCCGCCTCGACGCTCGCATGCGCGCCACGGGCAGCGTCGAGCTCGACGGCAAGGAACTCCCGCTCGAGGACAACGCTGCGATGAATCACTACCGCTACCGCGAGATCTCGATCGTGCCGCAGTACGCGATGAGCGCGCTCAACCCGACGCGGCGTATCGGCAGGATGACGGCCGAGCTGCTCAAGACCAAGGGGATCGCCTACCGCAGCATCGCCGAGGAGCTCGATCGGCGGCTCGAGCTGGTCGGCCTCAGTGCCGACGTCTTGCACCGCTACCCGATCGAGCTCTCCGGGGGCATGAAGCAGCGCGTCGTGATGGTGATCTCGACCCTGCTCAACCCGTCGCTGCTCGTCGCCGACGAGATCACCTCCGCCCTCGACGTCTCCTCGCAACGGCTCGTCGGCGAGCTGCTCGTCGAGTTCCGCGATCGCGGCTTCGTGAAAAGCACGATCGTCATCACCCACGACCTGTCGATCCTCGCCCAGATCTCCGACTCGATCCTCGTCATGTACGCCGGCAAGCTCGCCGAGAAGGCGGCGGCGGGCGTGGTCATCGACGAGCCGCTGCACCCCTACTCGCAGGCGCTCATCGCCTCGCTGCCCGAGGTCGGCGTGCGCTTCGCGGACAAGACGCTCGTCGGCATCCCGGGCCGGCCGCCCTCGCTGCTCAACCCTCCCCATGGCTGCCGGTTCCGCGCGCGCTGCCCGTACGCCTTCGAGCGATGCGGCGAGGAGCCGCCCTTCACGGAGGTGCGCCCCGGTCACTTCGTCGCCTGCTGGTTGCACGACGGCGGTGGCGCCGCACGGGCAGCCCCGGGCAGACCCGGCGTGACGGTCGCCGACCCTGGGGGCGCCGAGCTGGCCGGCCCCTCGACGCCGGCACCCGCGGCGGCTCACGGCGCCGCGGTGGAGCCGTGAGGGCACACTCGTGCTGAGCCTCGAGCACGTCTCGAAGTCCTTCAGCCTGAGCGCGTTCGGTCGCGGCGCCTTCCCGGCGGTGCGGGACGTGAGCTTCTCCATCGAGCGGGGCGAGGTGACCTCGCTCATCGGAGAGAGCGGGAGCGGGAAATCGACGATCGGCAAGATGATCCTCCGCCTGCTCTCGGTGAGCTCGGGGAGCATTCGCTTCGAGGGCAGGGACGTCGCCGGCCTGAAGGGCCGTGCCCTGAAGGAGTACTACCGCAACGTGCAAGGGGTGTTCCAGGACCCCTTCAGCTCCTACAACCCGATCTTTCGCGCCGACCGTGTCTTCTCGGTGCTGCACAAGGAGTACTTCGCCCACCTCTCGGCCGCCGAATGGCGCGCCAAGGTCGACGCCTCCCTCGAGGCGGTCGGGCTCAACCCGCCCGATGTCCGCGACAAGTTCACCCACCAGCTCTCGGGAGGGCAGCTGCAGCGGCTGCTGATCGCCCGCGCCCTGCTGCTCGAGATCAAGCTGCTCGTCGCCGACGAGCTGATCAGCATGCTCGACGCTTCGACGCGTGTCGACGTGCTCAACCTGCTCGGCGAGCTGAAGCGGCGCGGCCTCGGCATCCTGTTCATCACCCACGACCTCTCGCTCGGCAACTACATCTCGGAGCGCACGATCATCCTGCGCCGCGGCGTGGTGCTGGAGATGGGGGCCACCGAGGAGGTCTTCGGCGACCCGCGTCACCCCTACACGCGGATGCTGCTCGCCTCGGTTCCCCAGCTGCACAGCCGGTGGCGGCCGTTGGCGGGCGTCGAGCCGGCGGGCGCCCTCGTCGGCGACGTGCCGGCGGCGGTGGCTGGCGGCGCCGGACCGGACGGGTTGGGTTCCGAGCCCGCGCGGTGGTCGAAGAGCGCCGAGCACCCGCTGCGCGAGCGGGCCGGCTCTCACGCGCCGCGGCGCGGCCCGGCGGAGGCGGTGGACTTGGCGGGCCGGGCGGGCGTGGCGGGCGACCGGCACGCGGGCGGCCCCCACGAGCGGCGCGACAGCTACCTGCGCGCCCATGAGCCGGTCCCGGAGCTCGTCGAGGTCTCGCACGACCACTTCGTCGCAGCCGACGCGCTCGGATGAGACGGCCGCCCGGCGGGCGCGGCGGAGCGCGGCGCGGTCGCCCACCGGCACCAGCGGTCAGGTCACCTTGCCGCTGGCAGGGACCTCGCCGCCGGCCGCGGCTCGCTCTTGCACACGGCGGTAACCTGCGTCGCCAAGCGCACAGCGCAGCGGGGCCCCACTCGCAAACGAAGCCAGGGACGAGGAGGTCGCCCGTGGCCGGTCACCCACGTTCGGCTCGCGCCGCGACCACCTTGCTCGTGGCCGGGCTGCTCGCTGCCGTTGCTCCCGCCGCCGCACCCGACCCGATGCGCACGAACTCGGCGGAAGGCCATCTCGCTCCGGCCCTCCAGCTGCGCGGTGGCGTGGCCAGCTCGTCGAACGGACCCACGGGTGCCGCGCCGGCGGGGACGGGCTCGTCCTGCACGGACGTACAGAAGCGGGCGACCGTCGACGGGCGACCGCACCTGCGGTCGATCCCGGCGATCGAGTCGATCACGATCGTCCCCTCGGCGGGGGCGCTGCGAGTCTCCTACCGCTTCCGCCGGCGAGTCGCCCTCGCGCCCGAGGGCGTGCTCTTCGCCTGGCAGGTCTTCGTCTACCGCCACCGCGCCGACGCGACCAAGGCGGCGGCGGGCTTCGACCTCACCCTCGAGGACCGGGGGGCGGGCTGGGAGCCGGCCGGCTGGACGATCGAGATCGACGCGACGAGCGACTCGCGCCAGGTCGACACCGACGTGCGCACCGACGCGGCGCGCGACGAGCTGACCGTCGTCTACCCCGCCGGGTTCGGCGACCTGCGCCCGCCCTTCTACTGGTACGCCGATCAGTTCGTGATCCGCGCCTACCTGCCGCGTGCCGCCGCTCCCCGTCGCGACTACTCGATACACGGCACCGAGTCGATCGACTGCCCGGCGGCGATGGCCGCTAACGGCGGTATGCCGGTGCCTCGGCTGCTGCTCGCCGTCGACTCCGCAGCGGGCTGAGCGGCGGGGTCGCGCGACCCCCTTCGGAAGGCCAGCGCGCGTCGATCAGGGCAGCGCATTCGCGGCGATGACCTCCCGGTAGGCCGTGAAGCTGTCCTTCGGGATGCGGCGTTGCGTCGGGTAGTCGACGAAGACGAGCCCGAAGCGCTTGGAGTAACCCTCGGCCCACTCGAAATTGTCCAACAGTGACCAGTGGTAGTAGGAGCGCACGTCGGCCCCGAGCTCGATCGCCTGGCGCAACGCCTCGAGGTGGGCGATGAGGTAGCCGACACGCTCCGGGTCGTGCACGGCGCCGTCTGGTCCGGCGTAGTCGTTGGCGGCGACCCCGTTCTCGGTGATCTCGAGCGGGCAGCCGTAGGTCTTGGACAGCTCGACGAGCAGCGCGGAGAGCGCTCCCGGGTCGCTGCGCCAGCCGATCGGGGTCGCCTCGGCGAACAGCGGTGGGACCTCACGCGCCGCCAGGTCGGCGAGCAGGCCGCCGGCAGGCGCGTCCGGCGCGGCCTCGACGAGGGCCCACATGTCGAAATTGACGCCGAGGAAGTCGATCGGCTGGCTGATGCACGCGAGGTCCTCGCTGCTCGCCTCCTCCAGACCCGCCCAGTGCCGGGCGTAGTGCCGGGCGAGCTCGGCCGGGTACCGGCCGGTGAGCAACGGGTCGGCGAACAAACGGTTGTGCTGGTCCTCGACCCGCCGAGCCGCCGCCTGGTCGGCCTCCGACTGGCTGGCGCCGCGCGCCACGAGCGGGTTCAGCGCGATCCCAACCTCGCCGGCGCCGGCGGCGCGTAGCTCGGCGAGGGCGAGGCCATGGGCGAGCAGCAAGTGGTGGGTCGCGCGCACCGCCGCGCCGAGGTCGCGGTCCCCCGGGGCGTGCAGGCCCTCGGCGTAGCCGAGCCAGGCGGCGCACCACGGCTCGTTGATCGTGATCCAGCGCCGGACGCGGTCCCCGAGGCGCGCGGCGACGATCGAGGCGTACTCGGCAAGGCGCGACGCCGTGTCCCGCACGCGCCACCCGCCGGCGTCCTCGAGCTCCTGGGGAAGGTCCCAGTGGTAGAGGGTGGCGACGGGCTCGACGCCGCGCTCGACGAGGCCGTCGACGAGGCGGTCGTAGAAGTCGAGCCCAGCCTCGTTCCCCGGCCCGCGCCCCCCGGCTGCACGCGCGGCCACGAGATCGAGAAGCGGTAGGAGGCCGCACCGAGCTCGCCGACCAACGCCAAGTCCGATGCGAACCGGTGGTAGTGGTCGCACGCGACGTCCCCCGTGTCGCCGTGCACGACGCGCCCAGGGGCGTGGCTGAAGGTGTCCCAGATCGACACTCCTCGCCCGCCTGCGGCGACGGCACCCTCGACCTGGTACGCGGCCGTCGACACGCCCCAGCGGAAGCCCTGCGGGAAGGGTCGTGGCATGTGACCTCCTTGTGGCGCGCCGCACCCGAGCCGAGACCCGGGGTCGAGGCGCCCCTCCCGGACCGCGCCGATTCCAGCGGCGAGGCCAACAAAACCGGTTCAGTAAGCGTAGCTCGGCTGCGCAGCCCTTGCACGCTGGTAATCGCGTCAGGACCCCGCGGCCACATCGAGCCCGCAGCGCCAGCGCTCGACGAGGACATCGTCGAAAGGATCTGAATCGCTGTCCTCGATCAGGTCCGCTTCGGCGAGGGAGCGGTACCAGCTGGCCAGGCCGGTCGCGAGCGGGATCGTGTAGCGGAAGCCGAGGTCACGCCGCGCGGCGGTGTTGTCGAAGATGTTGTTGAAACGGAAATTGTCCCATGCAAGCTCGGCTCGCGCCCCGGCGAGGCGGACGAGCGCGTCGCTCGGGATGTGCACCAGCTCGGGTTCCGGGGCGCCGATCGCCCGGGCGAGGATCCGGTGATGCTCGTCCCAGGTGACCCACTCCTCCCCGGTGGCGTGGTAGGAGCGCCCGATCGTCGAAGCGTTCCCGACCGCCCCGGCGAACGCGCCGGCGACGTCCTCGGCATGACAGGACACCCAGAAGGACGAGCCGTCGCCGTGCACGACGATCGGCTTGCCGCGCCGCAGGCGATCGAGGTAGGTCGTCGACCGACCGAGCGAGTGAACGGGCGGGTGGCGAGGCCCGTAGGTGGCCGCGGGGCGGATCACGGTGAGCGGGAAGTCGTGTTCGAGGTGGGCGGCGAAGAAGACGCGCTCGCAGGCGACCTTGTCGGAGGCATAACGACCGATCCCGCCGTACGGCTCGTCCTCCCGGTAGGGGTAGCGGTGGGCGGGCTTGGCGTAGACGTCGATCGTGCTCGTGAAGACGTACTGTCCACACCGGCCCGAGAAGGCCTCCACCGCGGTGGACGCCTCCTCGGGCCGGTAGCAGATCATGTCGAGGACGCAGTCGAAGGTCCCGAGCGAAGCGACGAGGTCGGCGAAGCTCGACGCGGTCCGGTCGCCGAGGACGTGGCGGCAGCCTGGCGATACGGGCCGCTGTCCCCCGCCACGGGTGAGCACCGTGACGTCCTCGCCGCGGCCGACCAGGCGCGGGACGATGGCCGAGGAGATCAGACCCGTTCCCCCGATGACCAGCACCCTCACTGCGGCTGCTCCGGACGGAGCACGACAAGGGCGTCGGCATTGAAGGATTGCAGCGGGAGACAAACCGGCCCGATGCCGACCGAGAAGCGCTCGACGTCGCGTCGCTCGAGGTCCCAGCGCTCCACTGTCACGGGGCCCTCGACGGCGAGCTCCAGCTCGCAGGCCCACGGCACGTAGACGGCGAGACCACCACCGGGGACCTCGGCGAGGCGAACCCCCTCCGGCGCCTCCGGCGCGAGATGCTGTGCAGGTCGGGCGCGGTAGAGCTCGAGCGACTCCGCAAGCCAGGCCGTAAAGCGCACCTCATCGGCGCCCGGGAACTCGAGCGCCGCCCAGCGGTCGAAGGGCATCGACGAGAACTCGGCGTGGTTGAACGACGCACCAGCGGCGTGCCAGCCCCACACCCCGTGCGCACCGTAGGCCAAGCCCGCGCTCGCGCCGGCGAGCAGCCCCTGCCACCACGCCCGCCGGACGTCGCGGCGATCGAATCGTCCGTACCGGTACCCGTAGCCGTGTCCCTCGTAGCACGGCTCGATGTTGATCGTCGGGCGCATGATCGGGCGGCTGCGGTAGCCCTCGGCCAGCCGATAGGCGAGGTCGGCGAGCTCCACGTGGTGCCCCGACTGGTAGACGTAGAGGTCGAGGGCGGCCGAATCCGCGAGGACCGGGGGCAGCACGGCATTCGGCTGGAGATGCAACGCGGTGAGCGAGGACGGCGCGCACCGCTTGACCGTGTCCAGCGCCTCGCCGTAGAACTCGATCGATGCGGCGCTCTCGAAGTCGGCATCGCCGCTCACGATGTGCACCGGGTGGTACGGCGCGAAGAGCTCGGTCACGCAGGCGAGGTAGTCCTGCAACGCGTCCGGGCCGAACACGTACTGCGGAGCATCGCGCGAGGCCCAGGTGTCGGGAGCGTAGGTGCACCACACGTCGACGAGCGCCGGTAGGAAGCCATGATCGTGGGCGGCGTCGAGGCGCTCGAGCGCCCGCTTCGCGTAGCGCGGTGCCAGCGCCCCGAGGACGGGGCGCCCTGCCCAGAAGGACGGGAAGGGCTCGGGCAGGTCACTTCCAGCGCTCAGGTCGTGCAGCACGGGCAGCACGCTGATCTGCAGCGCGTTGAAGCCCTGGGCGCGACGCTTGTCGAGATATCGGAGCCAGTGCGCTTCGGGCACGTGTGTGAAGGCCATCCAGATCGTGTCGGCCACGTAGAAGAAGGGCTTCCCGTCGCGCACCAGGTGGTCTCGGCTCGCGGCGATCCCGATCGTCCCCTCGGCCCCGTCGCTCGCGCGTTCGGTATCCACCGTTCCTCCGCTGCTCGACCTCGACGTCCCCGAGTCATCTGTGATCCTGCCGCGTCGGGGAGTCGTCACTGGACGACCCGTACAGCCGGCGGGCTCGGGACGATCCCGATCCCACCGGCCGACGGGCTGGCTAGTCGCTACAGAGCCGGTTCAGCTCTGCGCGGCGATCCACGTCTTCACGTTCGTGCTGTCGACTGCGTAGGCGCCCACGTCGATGAACGGCGCGATCGGCGGGAACTCCCACTTGTTGAGGCCGCTCACCGAGCCGACCGGGTTGTTGAACTGGTAGAGCTCAATCAGGCCGAACTGGGTGATGTTGACCCGCTTCGGACCGAAGAAGGACGCCAGTGTGCCGTTCTCGATGTCTTTGGCAAACGCGGTGTCGTGCTGCCCCGCCGTGACGAGGATCTGCCCGGTCTTGTGGGCTTCCTTCACGGCCTCCACGGTTCCCGGACCGGGCTCGGAGCCGATCGAGATGATCCCGTCGAGGTTCGGGTGGGCGATGATCAGCGCGCTGGAAGCGGACGCTCCGCCGGCCGCGGTGTCCATGTCGTTCTGGTACCCGTCGAATGTCCAGCCCTTGGCCTTGAGCTCGGTTGCGATCCCCGACTCGATCTGGAAGTTCGAGGGCACCGTCGTGTCCATCGTCATCGCGATCTCTCCGGTCGTGCGGCCCTTGAGTCGCTTCTGCTCGGCGATCATGTTGTCGGCGATGAACGTCCCGAGGCTGACGAAGTTGCCGCCGACGAAGGCGAGCCGGTTGGAGTTCGGCACGTCGACGTCGATGGTGTCCGTCGGCACCTTCTCGGCGATGCACTTGTTGATTCCCGACGCGAGCGACGAGTCGAGCCCGACGACCATGACCCCGGCGGGGTGCTTGGCGCAGGTCTCCTCGATGGCAGCAAGGTCGGCGGAGATGTCGAAGGCCGACGGGCCGACGACGTGGGCGCAGACCTTCAGTTCCGTTGCCGTCGCAAAGAGCACCGGGAAGTCGTTGGCCACGAACAGTGGCAACGTCGAGAGCCCGGAGACCCAGTAGTACTGCGCTGCGCCCGGTGCGCAGTTCCCGCCCTGGGTCTCGGCCATCGGCGTGCCGTCAGCGGCCCGAAGCCAGGACGGGTGTGTCCAGACCATCGGCCGCGCCGACCTGACAGTGGCGTGGTGGCGTGATGCCGCGGTCGCGCTCGGCGTGGCGATGGCCACCACGGGCGCCACGACGGCTGCCACCGTCACGATCGACGCGGCGAGCATGCTGCGGGCGCTCCACCTCGTCGACCTACCTCGTCGTAGTTGCACCTTTCCCCCTTCGTGTAGGGCAGTCGAACGGTCCCGGCGGGACCGCGTCCTTCTCTCGTCTCCCGGGCCGACCACGGTCGGCGACCACTCGTTCCCGGGCAATGGCGGTCGAGTACTCGACGCCGCCTGCGTCCCGCTATTGCTCCCCCCTTTCTCCCGATCTCGTTGCTCTGGGCTGCATGGTCCTGGCAGGCTGTTGCCGTCCTGCGCGTGGCGGCCGCGCCCGCTCGTCGCGCCCGGCGGCTCCTTCGGAGCGCGCCCGGCTACGACAGGCGTGAGGCCCCGACGCTCAGTCGCCGCGGCGTTGCTGGACGAACTCCGTCGACACGGCAAGAAGCAGCACGGCCCCGACGGCGATCTGCTGCCAGAAGACGGGGACGTTGACGATGATCATGGCGTCCTGGATCAGCGCGATGAAGAAGACTGCGAGCGCTGCGCCGGGGATCGAGCCGGCGCCGCCGACGAGCGAGGCGCCTCCGAGCACCGCGGCGGTGATGACGTTGAGCGGCACGTTGTCGCCGGCGCTGATCGACGCCGAGTTGAGCCGTGAGGCGGTCAAGACGCCGGTGAGGCCGGCGAGCGTCCCCATGATCACGAATGCCCAGAAGCGGACATGGCGCGTGTTGATCCCCGACAGACGCGCGGCTCGTTCGTTGCCGCCGACAAAGAAGAGGTAGCGGAACCAACGGACGCGGTGGACGAGGAAGGTGAAGAGGAGCACACAGGCGAGCGTGATCCACACGGGCAGCTGGAAGTCGAGCCACTGCGTCTGGCCGAGCCAGGCGTAGCCGTTGGCGATCGTCGTCACGCCGGTTCCCGCGAAGAGCTGCGACATGCCCAAGAAGATCCCGTTGGTCGCAAGCGTGACGATGAGCGCGTTGAGGCGGACACGGGTGACGATCAGCCCGTTGAAGACGCCGCAGAGCGAGCCGACGGCGATGCCGATCAACCACGACAGGATGATCGGCACCCCGTCGTTGGCCGCGATCGCCGAGACGATGCCCGTCATCGTGAGCACGCCGCCGATCGAGAGGTCGATCGTGCCCGAGATCATGAGCAGCATCATCCCGACGGCGAGGATCCCGGTGCTCGAGGCGTCGAGCGTCACCGCCTCGATGTTGGCGAGCGAGAGAAAGCCCGGGCCCTGATAGCTGTAGACGGCAAGTCCGAGCAGGAGGATGAGCAGGAGGATGAGCAGAGGCCGTGAATCGACGAGCTTCGTCCCGACTCGCCGAGCCACCGTTCCCGCTCGGCCACCCGGGGGCGTGGCCGGGGGCTCGATGCCCGCCGTGCCCGGGCTGGGCGGGCTCACCACCTGCGTCACGCAACGTCCTCCTGCACGCTCGAGTCGTTCCGCGGCGAGGCGAGGCGCATGATCGCGACCTCGTCGGCGCCCGCCGCGTCGAGCTCGCCGGTGATCCGACCCTCGGCCATCACGACGATGCGATGGGCGAGGGCCAGCACCTCGGGCAGGTCGGACGAGACCACGAGCAGCGCCGTCCCGGCTTCGGCGAGACCGCGCGAGGAGCGAGTAGATCTCCGACTTCGAGCCGACGTCGATCCCCCGCGTCGGCTCGTCGACGATCAACAGCCGGGGCGACTCGACCAGCCAGCGGGCAAGGAGGACCTTCTGCTGGTTGCCGCCGCTCAGATACAGCAGCTTGCGGTCGAGATTGGGCGTGCGGATGCTCAGGCGCTCGACGAAGCGCTGGGCGGTGGTGCGCACCTCGGCCCAGGAGATCACACCTTGTGCACGAAATCACCGAGCGAGCTGGTGACCACGTTCTGGGGGATGTCCATGTTGAGGAACACCCCGCTCGACTTGCGGTCCTCGGGGAGCATGTGGATGCGCGCGGCGACGGCGTCGCCGGGGTGGCGCAGACGCAGCCGCTTGCCGTCGAGGCAGACCTCCCCCGAGCGGATGCGCCGCACCCCGAAGATCGCCTCGCACAGCTCAGTCCGTCCCGCTCCGACCAGGCCCGCCAGGCAGACGATCTCCCCGGCGCGAACCGTCAGACTGGCCCGAGCGACCCGGCGGGCGACGACGTCGCGCACTTCGAGCACCACCGGTGCCTCGGGTGGCGCTCGGCGCGGATCGCGCTCAAAGGAGAGCTCCCGACCGACCATGAGGTGGATGAGGTCGTCGACCGACGTCTCGCTCGGGCGGCGAATCCCGGTGACCTTGCCGTCGCGCAGGACCGTGACGCGCGGACGCGATCTCGAAGACCTCGGCGAGCCGGTGGGAGACGAAGACGATGCCGACGCCGTCGGAGGCGAGCTGTCGCATCACGCGGAACAGCTTGGCGACCTCCTCCGAGGTGAGCGATGCGGTGGGCTCGTCCAGCACGAGCACCCTGAGCGGTCGGTTGACAGCCTTGGCGATCTCGACGATCTGCGCCTGGGCAGGCGAGAGCTCGGCGACGATGCGCTCGGGAGGCAACGGGTAGCCGAGACGATCGAGCACCTCGGCGGCTCGACGCCGCATCGCACGCACGTCGATGGCGACACGACCACGCGGCGGGTTGGCGCCGAAGATGTTCTCCGCCACCGACAGGCCGGCCACGAGGCTCTGCTCCTGGTGCACCATCGCGACGCCGAGCCGCCCGGCGACAGCCTCGTCGGCAATGTGGACCCGCTCGCCCCCGATCTCGATCGTGCCGGTGTCGGGCTGGTACACCCCGGCGAGGATGTTCATCAGTGTCGACTTCCCGGCGCCGTTCTCGCCCACCAGGGCGTGGATCTCGCCGGGCATCACCGCGAGCGAGACGTCCGCCAGTGCCTGCACACCCGGGAAACGCTTGCTCACGCTGGCCATGCGCAGGCGCGGTTCGCCGGCACCGGGCGCGCCTGCGGCCGCATCAGCAGCAACGTCCCCGTCGGCGCTGCCGTCCGGGACTGCCCGGCCTGGCCGATCGGGCTCTTCTTGGGTCATCGACGGAGCGCCCCGACGACGCGCTCGTGGTCCTCGTGTCCCCACAGGCCCTCCGCGAGGGCGAGCCCGGTCACCCCGGCGTCGACGCGTCCCGCTAGGCGCGAGGCGACCACGGCGATCCCCGCGGCGTCGAGCCCGTAATAGCGGTACAGGTGTGTCGGAGGACCGAAGACCGCGAACTCGTCGTGCAGTCCGTGCTTGGCGAAGGGCACCGATATTCCGGCGGCCAGCAGCGCGTCCGCCACGATCGACCCGAGGCCACCCTCGACGTTGTGCTCTTCGACACACAGCACGGTCCCCGCGTCCCGGGCGAATGAGGCGACAGCCTCCACGGGGAATGGCTTGAGGGTGTGAACGTCGAGCACGCCGACCGAGCGGGAGAGCTCGGTCTCGAGGCGCTCCGCGGCAAGGACGCACTCACGCACCATCATGCCGGTCGAGACGAGCAGCAGATCGCTCCCCGCGTGGGCGACGTACGGACGCCCCGGGGCGTAGCCCTCCGGCTCGCCGTCGTAGAGGTCGGCCTCCTGACCGCGCCCCATCCGCAGGTAGATCGGGCCGTCGTGCTCGACCGTGGCGCGCAGCAACGCCTCCGTCGAGTGCCGGTCGCTCTGCGAGAGGATCATCAGCCCCGCCACGGCGCGAAGCGCCGAGATGTCCTCGGTCGCATGGTGCGATGTTCCGAAGAATCCCATGGCGATGCCGGCGTGGGTGGCGAGCACGCGCACCGGCAGATGCGGATAGGCCAGATCCGTACGGATCGTCTCGTAGGCGAGGATGCCCGAGAAGCATGCGAACGTGCTCATATAGGGGATGAGGCCGCTGGCCGCCATACCCGCCGCAGCGGAGAGCATGTTCCGCTCGGCGATGCCGAACTCGAAGAAGCGGTTCGGGTGACGGTCGGCGAATCCGGCCATCTGGGTCACGTACTTGAGATCCGCGGTCCCCGCGACGATCCGGGCGTTGTCGTCGGCCAGCTCGGCAAGGACATCCCCGGCGACGAAGTGCGCTCCTTTGTCGCGACCGACGTGGTCGAAGGACCCGGCATCGCGGAGGTCGGCGCGCTGTCTCATGGTCGGTCCCTCGACGAGCTGAAGAGCGCCTTGATGTCGGCCTCGGCGCGGGCGCGGTCCTCGCCGGCGAGGTAGCCGACATGCCACTCGGCCATCCCCTCGATGAACGAGATCCCGCGACCGGCCACCGTGTCGGCCAGCAGCACGCAGGGGCGCTCCCCCACCGAGCCGTACTCGTCGATCTCGTCGAGGGCGGCGAGGATCGCGGCCACGTCGTGCCCGTCCACCCGCCACGAGCGCCAGCCGAATGCCTCCCACTTCTCACCGAGCGGCTCGAGTCCGAGGATCTCCTTCGTCGCCCCGTCGACGCACACGCCGTTCACGTCGACGATGGCGATGAGGCGAGAGAGCCGCCGATGGGCTGCATAGGCGGCCGCCTCCCACACCTGGCCCTCGTCGAGCTCGCCGTCGCCGAGCATCACGACGACGCGACTGTGGTGACCCTGCAAGCGCAACGCTTCGGCCATCCCGACACCGACGGAGAGCCCGTGACCGAGCGAACCGGACGAGAAATCGATCCCGGGCACCTTCTTCATGTCCGGGTGGTCACCGAGCGTCGTGCCGAGCCGGGTGAACGTCGACAGCTCCGAGCGCGGGAAGTACCCGAGATCGGCGAGGACCGGGTAGAGCGCCGAGCATGCGTGGCCCTTGCTCATCACGAAGCGGTCTCGCTCGGCCCAACGCGGCTCCTCCGGCCGGATGCGCAGGAACCCGTAGTAGAGGGCCACGAGGAGCTCCACGATGGAGAACGCCGGCCCGAAGTGGCCGCTGCCGGCGACGTCGACCTCGTCCAGCACGGCTAGGCGCACGTCGATGCATCGTTGCTCGAGCGCGTCGACCGGCTCGCGCGTCATGTCCTCCCCCTTCGACGGGCACCACCCAGCGGCCCACCTGTAGTATGGCTTGCCATCATTCGGCCTGCAAGGGTTACTACCACCCCGCGACGACCGGGTTGGCGAGCACTCCGATCGCCTCGACCTCGACCTCGACCGTGTCGCCCGGCGCGAGGAAGCGAGGCGGTCGCATGAAGCAGCCCACACCGGCCGGCGTGCCGGTCGTGACCACGTCGCCGGGCTCGAGGGTGATGTGTCGAGACGCTGCGGCGAGCAGCTCGGCGACACTGAACACCATGTTCGCCGTCGATTCTGCCTGGCGCTGCTCGCCGTTGACCCGCGAGCGCACGGTGAGCGCCTGCGGGTCGGGCACCTCGTCAGCGGTCAGCACCGCCGGGCCGAGCGGGCAGAACGTGTCGAGACCCTTGCCGAGTGTGATCTGGTTGTCGACGAATTGGATGTCGCGACCGCTGACATCATTCGCGACCGTGTAGCCGAACACCGCCGATAGGGCCGACTCGGGCGTGAGGTCCTTGCTGCACCGGCCGATGATGACCGCGAGCTCGACCTCGTAGTCGACCTGGCTCGAGCGTTCGGGGACGACGATCGCCTCGCCGGGACCGATCACCGCGGTCGGCAGCTTGGAGAAGAAGAACGGACGGGACGGGATCACCGCGTCGGGATTCTCGCTCTTGTGGCTGTGGTAGTTGACCCCGGCGCAGAGCACCTTGCCCGGCCGCGCGATCGGCGCGAGCAGGCGGTAGCCGCCCTTTGCAAGGTTGCGCCCGATCCGGACACCGGAGGCGGGCAGTCCCGACTCGATGACCGAGCGCAGGTCGCCCGCTCCGAGATCGTCGAGCGACCCGTCCTCGTTGAGCCGAGCGAGCGAGGGCCCGTCGCCGGCGTCGTAGCGCACGAGCTTCACAGCTGCACCTCGTAGCTGCGGGGGCCGTCTACGACGAGCGACTGTCCCGGGCGAAGGGCGACCGCCTTCCGTCGGCCCGTGGAGTCGTTCTCGCCGACCAGCTTGAGGAAGCTCTGCACATCGGCGTGGTCCGGATCCTCGTAGTGGCACGCCACAGCCATCTCGAGACCGAGCAGCTCCGCGGCGAGCGCCGCCGACGACGGTGACATCTCACCGGTGACGACGCGCCCAGCGCCTGGCGCGACGAGCGACCAGGGTTGGGTGCAACCGAGCAGCCCGACCGTCGGGCGGTAGATCCGGCCGATCAGGGCGAGATCCCCGAAGATGGCGGTGTCGCCGAAGTGGTACACGACGCAGTCCTCGTCCACCGGCACCACGAATCCCATCGGGGTCCCCGTCACCCAGGAGCCGTCCTGCAGCTTCGCCTGCGACCAGTGGTGACACTCGACGGGCTGAACGAGGAACCCGCCGACCTCGACCTCGATGCCCCACACCGTGACTCGGAGCTGCGAGCGAGGCACGCCCTGCTCCCCGAGCACCTCGGCGGTGTCGTTGCCGCAGACGATCGGCGCGCCGGTGCGCAGCGCCACGGCAGCCGCGTCTTGCATGTGATCAAACGCGGCGTGGGAGACGACGATGACGTCCGGCGCCTCGAGGTCGTCGGGGCCGCAGGGCGCGACGGGATTGCCGGTGAGGAACGGGTCGAAGAGCACCCGCCCACGGGCGCTCACGGCCTCGAAGCAGGCCACCCCGTAGAAGTTGAGACGTGCGGTCATCGCTGCCAGCTCCTTTCCAGACCGTGCACCAGTTGCACCATCGCCCGGTTGAGCGGCACCGGGACAGCGAGCTCTCCAGCCTCGTCGACGATCGCGCCACAGATCGTCTCGATCTCGGTCTTGCGCTCGGCTTCGACGTCCTGCAGCATCGACGGTTTGCCGGCACCCGCACCGGCGAGCACCGCGTGGATTCGCTCGACACGCTCGTCGAGGCGGACGGGGATGCCCAGCGCCACCGCCACCGCGACGGCTTCGGCCGCCAGGCCATCGACGAGCTCGAGCTGCTCCTCGCCGGCGGCGAGCTCCCCGGCGCGAAGGCGGGTCAGCGCGGCGACCGGCAGGGTGGCGACGTTGAGCACGAGCTTGTTCCAGATCTCCGTGCGAACGTCGCCGCGTGCGCTCGTCTCGATACCGGCGCGCTCGAGCAAGCCGGCGACCTCCTCGGCGCGGATGAGGTCGTCTCCGGGCTGGTATGGCCCGACGAAGGTGGGGCCGCTGCCGGAGTGCAGCACGGAACCCGGCTCGCGCACCGTGCAGCTGTGGTAGGTCACTCCCGTCACGAGTCGGCGCGGCTCGACGTGGCGAGCGAGCACCGAGGCGTTCCCCCAGCCGTTCTGGAGGGACACCACCGTGGCCTCAGCCGGCGCGTGCTTGCCGACAGCCTCGGCGACAGAAGCCGTGTGCTGCGCCTTCACGAACACGAAGACGACCTCGGCGTGGGCGAGCACCCCCGGATCCGTCGTCGCGCGCAGCTCTGTGCGGGTGGCTTCACCCCCCTCGACGAGCTCGACACCGCGCGCCTCGAGGGCCGCCACGACCGGCTCCGACGCGTCCAGCGCAGAGACCTCGTTGCCTGCCCGCGCCAGGCGCGCGGCGAACATCGCCCCCATCGCGCCCGCACCTACGACCGTGCACCTCACCCGATACCTCCCCGCCCGAAGCCGCGACACGCGGCTTGCACCGTCACGCTCCACACCACCCGCCGTTGAGAAATCGGCCGGCTCCCGCTACACAGGCTCAATCGCCCGGAAAGCCGCGGCTGCGCGCCGGCGCGACAAGCACCTTCATCGCCTCGGCTGGGGAATCGCTGAGCAGCGCGATCGCTTCGGGCGCAGACTCGAGGTCGAAGCGATGGCTGACCAGGCGTCGCAGCCGGTCGCGCTGGCGGTCGGCGAGCTCGACCGCGGCTGCAAAGCGGCCGGAATTATTGCGTGATCCGAGCAGGTTCAGCTCCTTGCGGGTGAACGTGATCACCGGGATGGACACCTCGTGCTCGGAGAGCCCGACGACGACGACGGTCCCCGACGGCGCCACGAGGTCGACGGCGAGGCGCACCAACGCCGGAACCCCTGTGGCTTCGATCACCACGGCAGGGCCGTCACCATCGGTGAAACGAGCGACGGCGGACGCGACGTCCTCGGAGCCCGGGTCCACCACAGCCTGCATCCCAAGGTCGGCGGCGACGCGCAGTCGCGAGTCGAGGCGCTCGACGACGAGGACCTCGGCATCGACGTCGAGCGCGGCGATGGCGATGCACAGCCCGATCGGGCCGCCACCGAGCACCACGACGCGGTCGCCGGCGCTCGCGCCCGAGCGCGCCAAGGCCTGCAACGCGATCGACGTCGGCTCGACGAGAGCGGCGAGCTCGCCGTCGAGACGGGGTGCGGGAAAGCAGAGCTCCACCGGCACGGCGATCCGCTCGGCAAGGGCACCGCCTCGGTGCACGCCGAATGTCTGCATCCGTACGCAGCAGTTACGACTGCCACGGCGGCACGGGAAGCAGGTCCCGCACGTGACGAGCGGCTCGACCGCGACGAGGTCGCCGACGTGCAGCTCGCCGCGGTAGCGCTCCGGCAGTTGCTCGACCACACCGGAGAACTCGTGACCCTGCACCCGTGGGTAGCTCGCATAGGGATGGTGGCCGCCGAAGAAGTGGACGTCGGATCCACAGAGACCGACGGTGTCGACGCGCAGGATCGCCTGCTCGGGCTCGGCTTGGGGCTCCTCGACGTCGACCACCTTCATCTCGCGCGGTTGCACGGTCACCGCAGCACGCACGCCGTCACCTCCTGCGCGACGAGTCGCTCGGACCAGCCGAGCAGCGCCAGCTTGTCGAGCACGACCGCCCGCAACGCCGCGGCGAGGCCCTCGAGCGCACCGAGGACGTCGAGCGACGCCTCGTGCTCGACGAGGCGGGCGGCGAGCTCGGAGAACCACACCGCTCGCAGGTCGGCGTTGAAATTCACCTTGCGCACACCGGCGGCTACCCCCGCACGCACCTGCTCGGCCGGGATGCCCGATCCGCCGTGCAAGGAGAGCGGCACCTCGACGACAGCGGCCAGCCGTTCGATCAGCGCCAGGTCGAGCCTGGGTGCTTCACGGTACGGGCCGTGCGCGTTGCCGACGGCGACAGCGAGGCACGCCACGTTCGACCGAGCTGCGAACTCGGCCGCTTCCCCGGGATCGGTGAAGGCGGAGGCGCCCTGCTCGCCGGCCACGTCCTCGTCGCCGCGCAGCCGTCCGAGCTCGCCCTCGACGTCGACGCCGCGCCAGACGTCGACCGCGGCGACGGTGGCAGCGAGGTTCTCGGCGAAGGAGCGCGACGACGCGTCGAACATCACCGCGCCCGCCCCGTCGAGGGCACGCGGCGAGACCGACTGCACGTCGGCGACGTGGTCGAGCTGCACGCAGCAGGCAGCCGTGGCGTGCGCGGCCAGCGCGCCAAGCCCGGCGACGAGAGCCTCTCCGTCGGGCCGCTCGAGCGAGCGGGCGGACACGAGCAGCACGACCGGCGCTCCCGCCTGCTCGGCAGCCGACACGACGGCCGACCCCGTGACGAGGTCGTAGCACGTGAACGCGCCCACGGCTCCGCCACGGAGACGCGCCGACGCGAGCAACGGACGAAGGTCGCTGATCACGGTTGCAGTGCCATGTGGTCGACGAGATCGCCAAGAGTGGACGCGTCGCCGACGTTGCCGGCGAAGACCACGAGATCGGTGACGTGAGCCGGCGGGGCCGACCTGTCGGCGCCGGCCGTGCCCGCGACCGGAGCACCAACCGACGTGGCGCCGCTGCCAGCCGCGCCACCGTTTGCTCTCGGACCGGCGTCCACGCCTGGCGCACGAACGGTCCGATCCCACGGTCCCTCACCCGGGGCGCTCACCGACTCCGTCCTGTCGCCCGATGGCACCTGCCACCACGACAGCCCGCGCCGTGGCGGTCCGACGACCCAGGCCGACGCCCAGTGCAGGCCATGGCGGGCGAGCACTGCCGAGGTGACTCCGCCCTTGCCGACCAGGACGTCGACAGGTCCGTCCAGCTCGTCGAGCACCCCGGCGAGTCCACGGGCGACCCGCTCGCCCAATCCGTCGGCGACCAAGCTTGCCGACGGCGCGATCCGCGGCGTCGCCACCACGGCGACGGGAGCTCCCTCGAAGCGCGACTCGACCTCGGACGCGAGCCGGCGTCCCTCGCGCACCGGATCCTCGAGGAGTCGTGCGACGTCGGTCTCGACGAGGGAGCCGGGGTGCCGTTCCTCGAGCTCGGCCAGCTGGAGCGTCGTGAGGGGCACGTAGGAACCGGCGACGACGAGGATCCGGCGCTTCCCGGTTGTTGGGGCCACGAACGAGCGAGCTCGCCGGCCGGCGAGCACCGCAGCGAGCGGTGGTGCGGTGCGCGCCACCACGTCGAGCCCGTCCGCCCAGGCCAGCCCGAGGCCGAGCGCGGCGATCTCGAGATCCTCCTCATCGGTCGCGTCCACCGACACGGCCGCCGGCGGGACGATTTGTGCGAGCCGCGTCCCGCACCACTTCGGGGCCAAGGCGGCGAAGATCGCCGAGCACGACGCGTCGGCCCGCTGCGGCCCTGAGCAGCCCGCCTGTGCGCTCCTCGGCCCAGTCGAGCACGTCGGCGGAGCTGTAGGCGAAATCGGGATCACGGGCGTACTCGGTCGCCTCGAGTGGTTCACGCTCGCCGCCGCGCGCCAGGTAGTGATGGCCGTCCAGCGTGATCCGTCCGGCCTCGGGCATCGCCGGAACGAACAGGGCGGGGAGCGGCCGCGACCCGGCGAGGCCGAGGTACTCGGGTCGGACGTGGCCCCGCAGCGTCGAGTCGCCGCGCAGCACGAAGCGAGCCCGGGGCCAGCGCCGGCGTGCGACGAGCGAGACACCCGCGACGAGCTGCTCGGCTCGCTCCGGCGAAAGGGCGCGGCTGTTGGTCAGCACGTACACGGGTCCGGGGGGGTGTGATGCGAAGTACGCGTCGAGCGCCCGCTCGTCGAGGTCGAGCAAGACCAGGACGCCCGCCGCAGACTGCGTCCCCGTCGGATCGTCGTCGAGGACCACGAGACCTCCGGCACTCGCCGCCGGGGCGCATCCAACACCCGGGTCGGCAGCCGGCGATCCACTCGACATCACACCCCCACTCGCGTCCCGGATCGGCGGGTCAGAGGACAGTCCCCCAAGAACCTGCGAACAGCCATCCGCCGCAGTCCGCGTGCGAGGTGGCGAAGCAACCCCCTCCGGCGGGTCACTGGTCTGACAGCATGCCAACCTAGTGGTTCGGATGCTGCCACGCAAGTGGCCCGCGGTCGTCTCGTCCGACCGGGAACCAACCCCGACGATCAGAGGATCGTCTGGCCACCGTCGACGACGTACGTTGCCCCGGTCACGTACGACGCCAGGTCCGAAGCGAGGAAGACCGCCACTGCGGCAACCTCGGCCGGCCGGCCGGGACGCCCGAGCGGAACGCGCTCGAGCAGACGCCTGCTCGCCTCGTCGTCGCGCATGATGGTCTCGACCAGCGGCGTGTCCGTGAACCCCGGGACCAAGGCGTTCACACGCACGTTGCGCGCGGCGTAATCCGCCGCCATGACGCGCGACCAAGCCGAATGAGCCGGCCTTGCTCGTCGAGTACGCGTGAAAGCGCGAGGCGCTGCCACGAAGTCCGGTCGGCGATCCGGTGCAGATGACCGACCCGCCACCGGTGGCGAGCAACGCGCGTACGCCGTGCTTGCAGGTCAGGAACATGCCAGTGAGGTTGACATCGACGGTGCGACGCCACACCGTGAGCTCGAGCTCGTCGACGGGCGCGTCCTGCCCGAAGAGCTGGATGCCGGCGTTGGCGACAAGGACGTCGAGGCCGCCCCAACGTCGTGCGGCCTCATCGACAGCAGCGGCGATCTGTTCTTCGTCGGACACGTCGGCGACGGCTGCGCTCCAGCGCGCCCCCGACGCGCCGAGCTCGGCTCCCGCTCGCTCGAGGCGCTTCTGGTCGACGTCGACCAGCGTGACCGCGGCCCCCGCCTCGGCGCAGGCGCGCGCGATCGCCTCGCCGATTCCGGAGCCGGCGCCCGTGACGAGGGCTCGTTTGCCGTCCAAGAGTCCGCTCACTGCGCTCTGCGCTTCAGCCACGGTTGCCCCCCGCAAGCTGCCCTTCCACCGGCCAGGCACTCGCCAACGTCGCCCGCTCGCCAGTCAGGCGGCACCGATGTGGAGGCCACCGCGGACTGGTCCGACGGCATACCGTAACAGGCATGCAGTCAACCTGCAGGCCAGGAGAGGCGGAGTCGCGGCCGCTCGCGGCGCTGCGGATACGCTGACGGCGCGCGTCGGGCCGCGCGCCACTGCCCCGGTGCCCGGACGAACGAGAAGGAACCATGCAGGCTGAGGACATTGCACCCTCCCGGACCCGGACTCCGGAGGCGTTCCCCCGCGTGGAGCGGGAGGACGTGCTCTCCGACCGCGTCGCGAGCATGCTCCTCGAACGTGTCCTGCTCGGCGAGATCCTGCCTGGCGAGGAGCTCCCGAGCGAACGCGAGCTCTCCGAGCAGCTCGGGGTGTCACGCACCGTCGTCCGCGAGGCGATCCGCTCGCTCGCCGGCCGAGGCGTCATCGACGCGCGCAGCGGTCGTAAGGCGCGCATCGGCCTCGTCGGACGAGACCACGTCGTCCAGACGATGCGGCTGTTCTTGCGTGGCCAACGCCAGACACCTGGTCAGCTGCCCTACGAGAAGATCCACGAGGTGCGCCGGATGCTCGAGCTCACGATGGTCGAGCTCGCAGCCAAGCGCGCCCAGCCAGCCGACCGCCAGCGTCTTCGGCAGGCCTTCGAGGCGATGCGTAAGGCGAAGGACGATCTCGCCGTGCTGCCGACCCTCGACGTGGAGTTCCATCGCGTCATCGCCGAGATGACGGGCAACGAGTTGTTCCTCATCTTGCTCGACTCGATCGGGGACGTGATGACCGAGATTCGCGAACAGACTCTCGGGTTGCCGGGCAGGCCGGCGTCGGCCCTCGGGTACCACGGTGCGATCCTCGAGGCCATCGAGTCGCGCAATCCTCGCGCTCGCGCGCAAGGCGATGGAGGAACACCTGCGCGAGTCCGCGAGCGTGTGGGGCAACCACTCGGACTGAGCATCGCGCTCGCTTGGCCCGCCGGCCTCCGACGGCGGCTCGCTGATCACGAGCTACAGCGCCAACTCCTCGCCGGGCGGGATCAGCGGCAGCTGCGACTCCAGCCCGTGCGTCGTGCCCGGGCTCGAGGATGGCGTGCCGTACAACTTCACCGTCACCGCGACGAACTCGGCCGGGAAGGGCCCGGCGTCCTCGCCGTCGAACGCGGTCAACCCGAGCGCGAGCCCGAGCCCCGTCTTCAGGCCGAGCCCGACATCCCCGCCGTTCCTGGTCGTGCGCGCTGCCACCGCGGTCGTCGGGCGGTCTGTCAGGGCATCGAGGCGAGCATCCGCCTGAGCGTGTACTGCGAGGGCGCGACGTCCTGCCAGGGGACGGCCGAGCTGACGGTGGCGCGCCGCAGCGGTCGCGGCCACGACGCCGCACACACGCACCTGGTGCTCGCCGAAGGGTTGGTGTCCCTCCCAGCCGGGTCGGCGGGCACGATCGTGCTGCGCATCACCCGGTCGGGTCAGGCCATCCTCGGACGGCGCGCCCACTACAGCGGCTTCCGGGTCACCTTGCGAGTCGACCTCGACGGCCAGCAAGCCGTCGTCTCGATCCGGCTGTCGCGCTAGCGGCGCCCCGCCGGCGCGGCGCCGGACGGGACGCTCAGCCGGGCTGCGTCCCGCTCCCCGTCGCCAGCAGCGTCTCGTAGGGCCGCAGCTCGACCGTCGCCGAGCCGAGGGCCTCAGCGGGCGACGCGACGAACCCTGCGGGATCCAACGTGAAGCGCGCCGCGCCGGCGCTGTCCAGCCGCCGCGCCAGCAGCGGCCCGGCGAGGCCGGGGCCGGCGAGGCGGACGCTGCGCCGGCGCGGCGTGAGGTTGGCGACGAGCAGCTCGCAGCCCCGTGGCCCCTCGACGGCCAGCCCGACCACCGATGCAGAGTCGTCGGAGTGGCACGACAGCACCGGGTTCCCGCGGCTCGCCGCAACGCTGGTCAGCACGTGCAACAACGGCAGGGGCCGCCCCGGGATGGGCGGCGGCGCACCCGGCAGCGGCGGGTCGGCGCTGCCGTGCACGAGCCCGCGCCATCCGGCGCACTCGAAGTAGGTGACCGAGGACGCTCCGCTCTCGGCGAGGTACTTGCAGCTCGCCGCGGTCCAGGCGGCGCCGAGCAGCGAGGCCTGGCGGGCATCGGCGGCCTCACCCGGCGCGAGGTCGCGCCGGCCGAGAACGCGGTTCTGCAAGAAGGTGACCGGCCCGACGTGCAGCTCGCGACCGGGCGCGAGAGCGTGGGCGCTGCGCGCCTGCTCGCCTTGCACCTCGGGCGTCTCGAGCACCGACTGGTCGTCGAAGGCGTGCACTTGGGGGTTGACCGCCCAGAAGATGCCGTCGACGCCCTCGAGGGGCGGCCAGCGCCGGTTCAGCTCGCAGAAGCCGATCGCGCTGCCCGCGGCGAGCGGCACGCCGGCCGGTAGCCGCGGCCGGAGGAGGGCGATCAGCTCCGGTGGCGTGGTCTCGCCCTCCGTGGCGCTGGCTCCGCCCGCCGCAACGACGAGCACCCGCGCCAACGGCGCGGCCGCCAGCGCGCCGGCGAGCAGCGACACCTCCTCACCATCGCGGGGGTCGACGTGCAGCGCCAGCTCGAGCAGGCAGCCGAGCTCGCGGCAGCTCGCCGCGGCGGCCTCGAGCGCGTCGAGCCAGCCCGGCGTCCCGACGGTCACGTCGAGGCGCAGGTGCGCCGGTGCGAGCAGGGTGAGTGCCGCAGTCGCCTCGCTCGGCACCCGCCCGCTCGACGGCAGCGCCGTGCCGACGTCGGGCACGACGGTGCCGAGGCGGTCGCCGACCTCGAGCGTCACGACGTCGGGGGGCCGGTGGCGGTGCGGCACACCGGCGACGCGGCAGGTGATCGCTTGGGAGATCCCCGCACCGGTTGCGAGGTGACGGGGACGCGGCGCGGCGAGCGGGGTGGAGTACGTCTTGAAGGACGCGTCGCTCCAGTTGCGCTGGTCCTCGGTCTCGAACAGGTCGCCCTCGAAGGAGAACGCCGCGCTCCCGCCGTCCAGGTAGTAGAGCGTGAGGCGGTCGACCGGCGGATGCACGGCGTACAGCACCCCGTCGATCGCCAGCTGCGGCTGGATCGTCTCCGAGAGCGTGCCCTCGACCTCGCCGGCGGGCCCGTGACCCTGGTACGCGGCGCCGGCCACGACGCGCCAGGGGTGCAGGATGCAGATCCCGATGCGGTTGTACGCGAAATCGCAGCCGGCGCAAGCCTCGAGGGAGACACCGAGCGAACCGTCGGCGCGCAGGCGGTAGCGAGCGGTCCAGTCGAGCTCGATCCCCTCGCCGACGACGTCGGCCTCGACGAGGATCTCCAGGCCTTCGGGGTCCTCGCCGTCGCCGGCCTCGACCACGACGCGCCGAACCTCGGGGAGCACCGTGCTCCAGGTGGGCGTGCGCACGGCGACGTAGAGATGGTGGATCACCTCGGTGCCGTGGCAGCGGATGTTGCGCAACTCGGGGCCGTCGAGCAGCGCTCGCCACGGGCCCACGCGCAGCTCGATCACGACGCCTTCCTAGTGGGCGACGTCGACCTCCGTCCAGCTCGTCCCGGGGTCGAGGGAACGCGCCAGTGCCATGATGGCGCCGTGACCTCGATCTTCCCCGCGAATTCGCATCGCAGCGCGCTCTGCCTCGCCGGTGTCGTCACACTCACGTTGACGAGCTGGGCCGCGAGCTCGACGGCGTGGTCCTGGACGAAGCGACTCGCTCTGGCGGACCGGGGCTCGTTCGACGCCGTCGCATGTGCGAGCGCCGAGTGGTGCGTCGCGCTCGTCGGGGGAGCCGCGACGGTGCGCCTCCACGGCGCGACGTGGTCGATGCCTGTGCCCGTCGAGCACGTCGCGGCGAGCGACGCCCCCTCCGCGCTCGCCTGCGTGAGCACGACGCGTTGCGTCACCTTCGACGGCCTCGGACGGGTCCTCACCTTCGACGGGCGACGCTGGTCGGAACCGGTGCTGCTCGAGCCGCCCTCGAGAGGCACGATCGACGCCATCTCCTGTGCCGGGATCGCCTTCTGCGCCGTCGCCGACTCCAACGGCGACGCCTCGTTCTTCGACGGGAGACGGTGGAGCACGCTCGCGCCCGTGGCGGATTCGGGCGGGATCGCCGCCCTCTCCTGCCCTGCGGTCGGGTTGTGCTACGCGGTCGACAACCAGAGCGACGAGGTGTACCGCTACGCCCATCACCGCTGGTCGATCTCGGCGCAGCTCAACCTCTCGACCCCCCAGGGAGGCTCGGAGCCGAACACCTTGAACGCGATCTCGTGCGGCACGCCGGAGCTCTGCCTTGCGCTCGACGACTTCGGCGATGCCTTCGTCTACGACGGGAGCTGGGCGGCAAGCCCGCACACCTTCGACAACATCCAGCTCGGCAACGACGAGGTGTCGTGCACCGCCGCCCGGCGCTGCGTGATCGTCGACGACAGCAACGACCTCGTCACCTATGACGACGGTTCCTGGAGCACACCGCGGCGCCTCGACACGTCGCGCGGACAGCTCGTGGACGTGTCCTGTGCGCCGGGAGCGCGAACGCGCTGCGTCGCCGTCGACGGGGGCGGCGGCTACTTCATCGGGGACAGTCCCCCCGCATGAGGACGGCGCTCCCCGGGCGGCGAGCGAGCGCACGAGTCGCTCGCGGGGCAGGATGTGTGTCCAGCCACCGCCGAGGAGACGAGCCGCATGACGACACGGCAGCCGGGCTCGAGCCGAGCTGACGGCGCGGTGCTCGGCTCCGCGGCGTTCGGCGACGGATCGTCCGCTGTCAGAGACGGCCGTCCGCCCAGCGACGTGCCGAGGATCGGCGTGCGCGGCGTTCTCCTCGCCAGCTGGCGCGACCTGCAGTGGAGGACGCGCCGTTTCCTGCTCGGCGCCCTCGCCACCGGGCTGATCCTCGGGCTGGCGTTGATGGTGAGCGGCATCGCGAACAGCTTCTCGGTGGAGATCGACGACACCGTGGGGTCGCTCGGGGCTGCGACGTGGCTGGTGCCCGACGGCAGCCCCGGCCCGTTCACCGCGTCGCGGCCCTTCCCGGTGGGCGACGTGGCTGCCATCGCCAAGCTGCCCGGGATGGGCACGGCCGCCCCGCTCCTGGTCGGGCTCGGTGCCGCAGACCCGGCGCCTGCCGAGCCCGGGACGAGCCCCACCGGCGCGCACGGCTTCGCCTCGGACAAGGACGTCAACCTGCTCGGCGTGCTCCCCGGCCGGCTCGGCTCGCCGGTCGTCGTCGACGGCAGGGGCCTCTCCGGTCCCGGGCAAGTGGTCGCCGACACGAGCCTCGGAGCCCCGCTCGGGCGCACGATCCGCATCGACGGCGAGCCCTTCAGGGTCGTCGGTCTCGTGCACGGGGTGACCTACTTCGCCGGGGAACCGGTCGTCTTCATGGACATCCACTCCCTCGATCGCCTCGTCGCCGGCGCGCCCGTCGCCTCCGCCGTCCTCGTCAGGGGCGCAACGGCCACGGTGGTTCCCGGCTTCACCTCCCTCGACGTCGCGCAGGTACGGGCCGACCTCAACCGGCCGGTCGCGCAGGCCGAGCAAACCCTGAAGCTGATCCAGGTCCTGCTGTGGCTCGTCGCAGCCGGGATCATCGCCGCCATCGCCTACCTCTCCGCCCTCGAGCGGCGGGGTGACTTCGCCGTGCTGAAGGCCGTGGGGACCCCGAGCTCGAGCCTCTTCCTCGGCCTCGTCCTGCAGGCGCTCCTGCTCGCGTGCGTGGCGGCCGCCGTCGGCTTCGCCGTCGAGGTCGCCGTCTCGCCCGCCTCGGCGATGGCGGTGCGGGTCTCGGGCACGGACTACGCCGCCTTGCCGATCGTCGCCGTGCTCGTCGGCCTCGCTGCCGGCATCCTGCCGGCGCGGCGAGCAGCGAGCGTCGACCCGGCCCTCGCCTTCGGAGGCGGGCGGTGAGCCTGCTCGAGGTCGACGGCCTCACCGTCGAGTACTCGAGCGGGGGGTACACGGTGCGCCCGCTCGACTCCTTCGGCGTGCAGATGGAACGGGGCGAGGTCGGGATCGTCCTCGGCGCCAGCGGTTGCGGCAAGTCGACCCTGCTTGCCGCGATCGCCGCGCTGTTGCGCCCGCAGAAGGGATCGATCCGGGTCGACGGGACCGAGGTCGTCGGCCTGAGCGGCGCCGCGCTCACCCGCTACCGCCAACGCGGGGTCGGCGTGGTGTTCCAGTCCTTCAACCTCATCCCCTCGCTCTCGGCCCGCGAGAACGTCGAGCTCGTGCTGCTGACGGCCGGCGCGCCGCCCCGGCGGGCGCACGCGCGCGCCGACGAGCTGCTCGACTCGGTCGGCCTGCTCGGCGAGTCGCACCGCCGCCCGGCGCAGCTGTCCGGGGGTCAGCAGCAGCGGGTGGCGATCGCTCGAGCCTTGGCGCTCGACCCTCCGCTGATCCTCGCCGACGAGCCGACCGCCCACCTCGACTACATCCAGGTGGAGGGCGTGCTCGAGATCCTGCGCCGGCTGGCCGGCTCGCAACGCACGGTCCTCGTAGCGACCCACGACGAGCGCCTGCTGCCGCTGGCGACGCGGGTGATCGAGCTCACGCCACGACGCGTCGCCCTCGAGGCCGAGGCGGAGCGGCGGGTGCTCGCCGACGGCGAGGTGCTCTTCTGTCAGGGGGACGCCGGGTCGCTCGTCTACGTCGTCGAGTCGGGGAAGGTCCGGCTGGTACGCGAGCGCTTCGACGGCGGCGAGGAGACGCTGCGCGTGGTCGAGGAAGGCGGCTACTTCGGCGAGCTGGCGCCACTGTTCGGCCTGCCACGATCCGCCACCGCCAAGGCGCTCGGTCCGGCCACGGTGAGTGGCCTGCCGTTGTCACAGCTGCCCGAGCAGCTCCGGCTCGCCCTGCCGCCCGCGCCACGTGCCGAGCCGGTACCCGCGCCCCCGGAGCGCTGAATCCCGGAGAGGCGCGGTCCCGCCCCGGCCACCAGGACCACCCCGCCGCCGCACCGGCTGGGCGCCGGCGCGTGGCGGACGGTAGGTTCGTCCCTCGCGAGACGGAGCGGTCTCCCGAAAGGAGCACGGACATGGTGAACGAGGGCGAAGGGCGCGTCGCGCTGCGCAGCCGGCAGTGGTTCGACGATCCGGACAACCCCGGAATGAGCGCCATCTACCTCGAGCGCTACATGAACTACGGGTTCACCCGCGAGGAGCTGCAGTCGGGCAAGCCGATCATCGGCATCGCCCAGACCGGCTCGGATCTCTCGCCGTGCAATCGCCACCACCTCGCGCTGGCGACCCGCGTGCGCGAAGGCATCCGCGAGGCAGGCGGCATCGCGCTCGAGTTCCCGGTGCACCCCATCCAGGAGACCGGCAAGCGTCCGACCGCCGCACTGGATCGCAACCTCGCCTACCTGAGCCTCGTCGAGGTGCTCTACGGCTACCCGCTCGACGGCGTCGTGCTGACCGTCGGATGCGACAAGACGGTGCCCGCCTGCATCATGGCAGCGGCGACGGTCGACATCCCCGCCATCGTCCTCTCCGGCGGCCCGATGCTCTCGGGCTGGCTCGACGGCGAGCGCATGGGCTCGGGCACCACGGTGTGGAAGGCGCGCGAGCTCCTCGCCACCGGAGAGATCGACGCCGCCACCTTCGTCGAGCGCGTCGCCGCGTCGGCGCCGTCCGCGGGCCACTGCAACACGATGGGCACGGCGACGACGATGAACTCGCTCGCCGAGGCGCTCGGCATGAGCCTGCCCGGCTGCGCTGCGATCCCCGCGCCGCACCGTGACCGCGCCCGGATCGCGTATCTGAGCGGCAAGCGGATCGTCGATATGGTCAACTCGGACCTGCGCCCCTCCGACATCCTCACCCGAGAGGCGTTCGAGAACGCCATCGTCGTCGCCTCGGCGATCGGCGGCTCGACGAATGCGCCGATCCACCTCGTCGCGATCGCCCGCCACGCCGGTGTGCCGCTCGAGATCGAGGACTTCCAACGCATCGGGTTCGACGTGCCCTGCATCGTCGACCTGCAGCCGACCGGCAGGTTCCTCGGCGAGGACTACCACCGCGCCGGAGGGGTGCCCGCCGTGGTCAACGAGCTGATGCGCCACGGGCTGATCCACGAGGACGCGCTCACCGTCAACGGCAAGACGATCGGTGAGAACTGTCGCGAGCACCCCTCGAACGACCGCGAGGTGATCCGCACCTTCGAGAACACGCTCGTCGAGAACGCCGGGTTCATGATCCTGCACGGCAACCTGTTCGACAGCGCCGTGATGAAGACGAGCGGGATCTCCGCGGAGTTCCGCGACCGCTACCTCTGCGACCCCGACCACCCCAACGTCCTCGACGGCCGGGCGATCGTCTTCGAGGGCCCCGAGGACTACCACGCGCGCATCGACGACCCCTCCCTCGAGATCGACGAGCACTGCTTGCTGTTCATCCGCGGCGCCGGCCCGCTCGGCTACCCGGGTGGCGCCGAGGTCGTGAACATGCAGCCGCCGGCCGCCCTGATCAAGCAGGGCGTGCACTCACTGCCCTGCATCGGCGACGGACGGCAGTCGGGAACGTCCGGCTCGCCATCGATCCTCAACGCCTCGCCGGAGGCGGCCGCGGGAGGAGGGCTCGCGCTGTTGCGCACGGGGGACCACGTCCGCATCGACCTGAACGCCCGCACCGCCGACGTGCTGGTCGACGAGGAGGAGCTGACCGCACGCCGCAAGGCGCTGGCCGACGCCGGCGGCTTTCCTGTGCCCGCCTCCCAGACACCCTGGCAGGAGATCCAGCGCGAGATCGTCGAGCAGCTCTCCGAGGGGATGGTGCTGCAGCCGGCGGTCAAGTACCAGCGGGTCGCCGAGACCAAGGGCGTGCCGCGGCACAGCCACTGAGCTGTGACAGCCACCGGCTTCTGAACTCGGCAGCGCGACCGAGCGGCGCGAGCACAGGCGAGCACAGCCGCCAGCGGTAACACGCAAATCGGCGAAAGAGCACGGCGATGAGCCGTTTTCAAACGCTCGGAGCGGTCCGCGCTGGACGACGTGCACGTCCTTGTTGAGGACAAGCTGCTTGCGAATTTGGGAGGGTGCGTAGTACAATCGCGGGGAAACGAGGGTGTCACGCCTTCCCGCGTTTGTAGCTGCTCGGGACCCCGGTGGCTCTGCCAAGTCCGGCAGGGGCGAGTTAGCCGGCGAATCATGTTCCTTCGAGCGCATATTGATCTCGGCGAACCATTGCCGAGCTACCTGGGTCCACTGCCTGAGGCGCATGAGCTGCGCTTCGATCCCGCCCTCCGCACGGCTCGCGAGGTCGCGTCACGTGGTGCAGCGAGCCCGTCTGCTCGGGACGTGACCACAGCGAGCAGCGAGCGTCCGCTTCCCCATCAAGCACCAGCGGTCGGCGCGCGCCATCGAACGGTTCGGAGGCGATCCCAACTCGGCAGATGCGCCCCAGCCGACGTGCAGATCGTGTCCCAAGAACACGCAGCAAGCGCGTAAGGAGGTCTGTTCATGATGAATCCTCGATATCGCACGAGTCGTAGAGGTGCCGTCGTTCTCCTCGCTGCGGGGATCATGCTGTCAGCCGGCGTGGGCGCGGCGATCGCCGCAGCGGCAGCAGCAGCCCCGACGGCGACGACCGGCGACGTCGCGTCGGTTCTGCCCACCTCGGCCGTGGTCACCGGGACCGTCAACCCGAACGGCTCGGTGACGACGTGGCACTTCGAGTACAGCCTCAGCTCGGCCACGAGCTACACCTCGAGCACGACCGCACAGAGCGCCGGAGCGGGGACGACCGACGTCGGTGTCACCGCGACGCTGTCGGGCCTTGTGCCTTCGACGAACTACCGCTACCGCATCGTGGCGACGAACAGCGCCGGCACGACCGACGGCGCGGCCGGCCTGCTCACGACGTCTGCGACTCCCGTCACCACGACGACGCCCCCCCACGTGGCGCCGAGCGTCACGACCGGCCACGTCGCCTCGGTGACGCCCATCTCGGCCGTGGTCACCGGGACCGTCAACCCCAACGGCTCGGCGACGACCTGGCGCTTTGAGTACAGCCTCGGGTCGGCGACGAGCTACACCTCGAGCACAGCAGCCGAGAGCGCCGGAGCGGGAACGACCAACGTCGCGGTCAGCGCGACGCTGACCGGGCTTGCTCCTGCCACGAGCTACATCTACCGGATCGTCGCCACCAACAGCACCGCCACGACCTACGGCGCGGCCGGCGTCGTCGACACCTCCGCCGCGCCCACGGTCGTCACACAGGCTGCGAGCAACGTTGCGACCTCCTCGGCGGATCTGAATGCCGTCGTCAACCCCGAGGCCCTGGCCACCAGCTGGTACTTCGAGTACGGGACGACGACGAGCTACGGATCGAGTACCGCAGCAACGGCAATGGCGGCAGGCCCGAACAACTCGAGCGTGAGCGTCACCATCTCTGACCTCACACCGCGGACCACGTATGACTTCCGCATCGTGGCAACGAGCAGGGCGGGGACGAGCTACGGCTCCAACCTGAGCTTCATCACCGGGCTCTCGGTCACCCTCAACACCTCGAGGCCCACCGTCGTCTACGGCAGCTCGCTCAACCTCTCGGGCACCGTCACGAGCGGACAATCCGGTCAGCAGGTCACCATCGAAATGGAGCAGTACAACCAGACTGCCTTCTCCGGCATCGCGACAGTCGTCACCGGCAGTGGTGGCAACTGGAGCTACTCGACAAAGCCGACGGTGCGCTCGAGCTACGAGGCTGTGGCTGGTGGCGGAACGAGCTCACCGCTCGTCGTCAGCGTGCGCCCGCAAGTGTTCTTGAGTGAATTGCACGGCGGGCTCCTCTCCACGCGGGTCGTCGCTGGATCGAGCTTTGCTTCTCACGTCCTGCAGCTGCAGCGGTTCTCGAGCGGCCTCTGGGTGACCTGGAAGCACGTCCGCCTGAACAGCAACGCCGGCGCCGTGTTCGCCACGAGACTGCCAGTCGGCCGGACGCTGATCCGCATGGCGATCGGTCCGTTCGTCGTTGGCATCGATCAAGCAGCACCGGGTTACCTCGCGGGGTACAGCCCCACGGTCAGCTATTCCCGGACGTAGTCGAGAGGAGTGCCCGGAGCGGGCGAAACCGAGGAGGCCTCAGTCGGACGGTTCCACAGCCCAGAACAGGCCGGCGTGAAACGCCATACCCCCGTATTCGGCAAGGATCGGACGGTGCTGCCTCGCTTGAGCGCCGCGGCGACGATCGAGACACGAGGCGGCGATGCTCACTCCGGGCGCTCGGGTTCAGCCGGCGGCGCTTCCGGCGCGTCGTCGCGCCCGGGCGGCTGGCGACCCACGAGCACCATGAACGACGCCACGACGCCGGTGTCCCTGCCCCCGACGAGCTCCCAGGACCGGGCGATGCCGATCAGGACCGAGGCGACCAGGATGTAGCTGATCCCTTGCAGCGCGTCGCTGTCGCGGGGATTGGCGAGCAGCATGAAGCCTTGGACGACCTCGACGCCGAAGACGACGAAGAGGAAGCTCGTCAGCACGAGGTGCGGCACCGAGCGGGTCGCGCCCGGGCGCGGACTCCCGCGTAAGCTGAGCAGCGACCGCAACGCTGCTGCGCTGAAGAGCAGGCCGATCAGACCGACCACCACGGCCGGGTAGCCCACGTCCGTGCCCGGAACGAGGCTGAACAGCGAGACCGTCAAGGCGTTCACGAACGAGAGCAGCGCGGCGGCGGCGCTGACCTCTCGCGCCACCCGACGCAGCGAGGAGGCGTCGGCGCGCTCGGCGACGGTGACCGCGACGAAGAGCAGCCCGGCGAGCGAGGCTGCGGAACTCGCGATGGCTGTGAAGAGATCCCGGAACCCTCCGACGAGCATCGAGCTCCGACTGTACCGGGCCTCCTCGGCGCGCCCCGAACGACGACGTAACCCGCCGGCGACGACGCTGTGAAGGCCGTCGGCGTGCCAACAATCCGGGCGGCGACCCGAGCTTCCGCCCGCGGCCGGTGCGCCGCGGCGTGCCCCTCCGCCGGGCACCGAGCGGGCGGTTTGACAACCTCATCCGGTGTTGGTTGACTCACGGTATCTGATGTCTGGTATCCGAGAGGGGGCTCTACCGGTGCCCGACGACCCCCACGAGGAGCGCGAGGACGTCGACCTGCTGCTGGCCGGCGGTTGGCTGATCACGATGAACGCGCGCCGCGAGGTCTACCGCGACGGCGCCGTGGCGGTCCGCGGCACGACGATCGTCGACGTCGGCCAGCGCGCCGAGCTGACGGCCCGCTACCGGGCACAGCGCGAGATCGACACCTCGCGCATGGTGGTCACGCCCGGACTGGTCAACGGGCACCGCCACCTGCTGTGCTGTCCGAAGGGGGCGCTGCCCGAGGGTCGCTCGACGCTCGAGGCACTGCGCGCCTTCACCTATCCGTGCTTCGCCGCGCTCACTGCCGAGCAGATGCATGCGTACGCGCTGCACGCCACCGCCGAGATGATCCGCTTCGGGACGACGACGTTCGAGGAGCCGGGCTGCAACCACCTCGAGGCGGTGCTCGAGGCGCTGGCGACCTCGGGCATCCGCTGCCGGGTCGGTCCCTGGACCTGGGACCAGCAGGGACCGTCGGGGCATGACGGGCTGCCGGAGTGGCTCGTGATGGAGCCGTCGCAAGCGATCGAGCGGCTGCGCCAGGGCATCGAGACCGTCCGAGCCTTCGGCCACTCGCTGATCAGCGACGCCGTGACGATCGAGGGCGTGGGCACCTGCTCGGACGAGCTGACGCTCGGGGCGGCCAAGCTCGCCGAGGAGGCGGATTCCCTGGCGGTGCTGCACAAGGCGACGAGCGAGCGCGAGGTCGCGCTCGAGCTCGAGGTCTTCGGCGAGCGGCCGCTGCAGCACCTGCACTCGATCGGCGCGCTCAACGAGCGGGTGCTGCTCAACCACATGACCTCCTTGGCGGACTTCGAGGTGGCGCTCGTCGCCGAGACGGGCGCGCGCATCTCGCAGAACCCGAGCTCGGCGCTCAAGTTCGCCAAGGGGACCACCCAGACCGGCAAGTGGCCCGAGCTGCTCGCCGCCGGCGTGCCCATCGCCCTCGGCACCGACGCCGAGAACGTGTCCAACCACCAGGACATCTGCCGCTCGATGCAGCTCGCCGCGCTGCTCCCCCGTGACGCGCGGCGCGACCCGAACGCGGTCACCGCCGAGCAGGCGGTGGAGATGGCGACGATCAGGGGCGCCCAGGCGTTGCGCCTCGACGACGTCACCGGCTCGATCGAGGCCGGCAAGCAGGCCGACATCACCTGCTTCGACACCGAGGACTTCGACTGGCGCCCGCTGCACAACCCCGTGGCCAACCTCGTCTACGGCTCGACGGGGCACTCGCGTGCACACCGTGCTCGTCGCCGGCGAGGTCGTGCTCGACGCCAAGCGGCTGACCCGCGTCGACGAGGGCGCAAGTCCGCGAGGCAGTCGAGCACATCGACCGCGACGTGCTCGGCGATGGTCGGGATCGACCCGGTCCCGAGCGTGGCCGGTGCTGTGAGCCGGCCGGGCCGACAGCCGGGCGCCCGTCGCACTCGCCGGCGGCGCCCACCGCTGCGGCCTGGAGGCCCGCGGCGGCGGCAGCCGGCGAGGAAGCGCGAGAGGCCGAAGGGCCGCAGATCACGGCCACGGGGGTTTCCAAGCGCTTCGGCGGCGTGGTCGCCCTCCGCGGCGTCGACGTGACCATCGACCCAGCACGAGAAGGTGGCCATCCTCGGTCCGAGCGGCTGCGGCAAGTCGACGCTCCTGCAGATCGTGGCGGGGCTGATCGACCCCGACGCCGGCGAGCTCGTCGTGGCCGGGGCGACGTCGGCCAAGGACCGCCTGTCGCGCTGCGCGATGATGCCGCAGCGCGACCTGCTGCTGCCCTGGCGCAACGCCCTCGACAACGCCTCGATCGCGCTCGAGAACCGGGGCGCCAGCCGCCGCGAGGCGCAGGGAGCGGACTCGGCCGCTGTTCGAGCGCTTCGGCCTCGGCGAAGTTCGCGGAGCTGACGGCCCTCGCAACTGTCCGGCGGGATGCGCCAGCGGGTCAGCTTCGTGCGCACCCTGATGGCGGAGAAGGACATCCTGCTGCTCGACGAGCCGTTCGGCGCCCTCGACTCGATAACCCGCGGGCAGATGCAGGAGTGGCTGCTCCACGCCATGGCCGACGTGCCGCGGACCGTGCTGCTCGTCACCCACGACGTCGAAGAGGCCCTGCTCCTCGCCGACCGGGTCGTCGTCCTTTCAGCCCACCCGGGCCACGTCGTGCGCGGTGCTCGACTCACCCACGGCGCCTGGATCGACCCGGCGCGAGATGGTCACCGACCCGGCGTTCGTCCACCTGCGCGAGCAGGCCCTCGAGGCTCTCGAATGACCTCCGTCGAGCAGCAGGCGACCGATCGGTCCGGCGCAGGGTCCACGGTGGCGGCCGGCGCGGCGCCGGCAGACGATTTCGCCGACATCGTCGAGCGGAAGCCGTCGACGCTCGGGCGACTGGTCGCCAACTACGGCGCAGCGGCGTCGCTCGTCGTGGTGATGCTCGTCGCCTGGCAGGGCATCGTGCACCGCCGCCAACCTGCCCGAGTACCTGATGCCCGTGCCGACCGAGGTGGCTCGCTCGCTCGGCAGCGACTGGGCGAACATCCTCGGCCCGGCGACCTCGACGACGATCCTGCGGAGGTGCTGCTCGGCTTCGCCATCGCCACCGCCCTCGGCATCGGCATCGCCGTCGTGCTGCACCTCTTCGGCCCGCTCCGCCGTGCGGTATACCCGCTGCTCATCGCCTCGCAGACCGTCCCGTCATCGTGCTCGCCCCGATCCTCGTCGTCCTCTTCGGTTACGGCATCCTCCCCAAGCTCGTCATCGTGACCCTGATCTGCTTCTTCCCGATCGTGGTCAACGGCCTCGACGGGCTTTCGCTCCGTTGACGAGGACTTCATCCGCATGATGCGCACCCTCGACGCCAGCAGCTGGGCGATCTTCCGCCGTGTGGAGTTCCCCGCCGCGCTGCCGGCTGATCTTCTCCGGGATGCGCATCGCCGCCACCTTCGCCTCGATCGGCGCGGTGTTCGGCGAGTGGGCCGGCTCCAACGCCGGCCTCGGTTACGTGATGCTGGAGGCCACGCCGAACCTCCAGACGGCGCGCATTTTCGCCGCGATCTTCATCCTCACCGTCATCTCGATCCTGTTGTTCGGCCTGGTCTCGATCGCCGAACGCTTCATCGCCCCGTGGAGCCCGCGGCGGAGGTCGCGCTAGCGGGGCGCCGATTCGGGGGACAGGGCAGCGCCGCCCGCCGCCGTCGCAAGCAGCAGCACCGTCATGTCCACAGCGACACGGCGAAGCAGGCAACGCAAGCACGCAACACAGGGGAAGCACCAACACCACACGAACCGAGAGATCGGAAGGATCGGAAAGGATTGTCATGCACGTTCCGCTCAAGCACAAGCTCGTCGCACTGGCCCTCGCTGCAGCGCTCGCCGCCCCGGTGGCGCTGATCGCGAGCAGCGCCACGAGCGCCGCACAAAGCAGCACCTCGATGACCGTCGAGCTCGACTGGGTCCCCAACCCGGACCACGTCTCGCTCTACTACGCGCAGGACAAGGGATACTTCTCCAAGGCAGGGCTCTCGGTCAGCCTGCAGGCGCCGTCCAACGCCGCCGACCCGATCAAGCTCGTCGGCCTGAACAAGGTCGACCTGGCGATCTCCTACGAGTCGGAGATGTTCTACGGCCAGCAGGAGGGCCTGCCGGTGATCGCCGTCTCGACGATCATCCCGGTGCCGCTCAACTCGCTGATCGTCCGCCCGCAGGACCACGTCACCAAGCTCGTCGCAAATGAAGCGGCAAGACGGTCGGCATCACCGGCATCCCGAGCGACTTCGCCATCTACCAGATGCTGCTGCGCACGACGCACTTGACGCCCGCAAGCAGATCACGACGGTCACGGTCGGCGAGAACCTCGTGCCCTCGATCCTCTCCGGGACGGGTGGACGCCATCGTCGGCGGCTACCGCAACGTCGAGGCGATCCAGATCGCGCAGGAGATGGGCACGAAGCCCTCGGTCTTCCCGGCCTCCGACCTCGGGGTGCCGAACTACGCCGAGCTCGTCATCGTCGCCAACCGCAACCGCCTGAAGTCGAGCCCCGCCTACGCGAGCGAAGTGGCAAGCTTCCTCGTCGCGCTGTCCGGCGCCGACCAAGGCCGCGATGGCTGACCCGAGCGGGCGCGACCTCGATCATGGAAAAGGCCAGCCAGTACACGACGAAGTTCCTCACGGTGAGCGTGCCCTACACCCTCACCCTGATCAAGCCGCCGGCCGGGCACGAAGGTCGGCTGCATGAGCGAGGCGTCCTGGCAGAGCTTCGGCGACTGGATGAAATCCCAGAAGCTGATCACCGTCAAGCCGGACGCGCGGAGCTGACCACCGACGCCTACCTGCCCCGGCTGCTGAGCCGCACGTGCCCGGCGGGCACCGAACCGGCGGTCCGCTGACCGCCCGCCGGCTCGTGCCGACCGGCGACTGAACCAGGTCCGGCGACGGAGCGGGCGAGGCGGCAGCACCGCCCGCCCGCTCCCGCCGGACGGCACCCGACAGCCGAGACCAGCACCGGACAGCCAGACCAGCACCAGCAAGCCGAGACCTCGACCACCGCAGCCCTGCTGAACGAAGGACGGGACATGAGCCTCACGCCGGACCAGCAACAGCGCGTCGATCGCGTCCTCGAGGCGCTCGACCTCGAGCGCGCCGTCGAGCTCGTGCGTGCAGGTGTGCCGGATCCCGAGCGTGCTCGGCGAGGAGGGCGAGCTCGCACGGATTCCTCGCCGGCGTGATGGAGGACTCCGGCTTCGAGGCCGTGAAGCTGCAGCCGGTGCTGCCCGACCGGCCGAACGCGATCGGCGAGCTCGAGCTTCGGCACGGGACGGCGGGTCGTGCTCACCGGGCACCTCGACACCAAGCCGGTCTCGCACGGCTGGCGGGTGAGCACGCCGTTCTCGGGCGACCTGATCGACGGCGCCGTCTACGGCCACGGCGTGATGGACATGAAGGCGGCGCTCGCCTGCCAGATCGTGGCGATGGAGGCGCGTGCGCGCCGCGGACGTCCTGCTCACCGGGACCCTGGCGATGGCCGCCGTCGCCGACCACATGGGCAACCAGGCCGGCTCGATCGCCTACTTCGCCGAGCACGAGGCCGACCTCTGCGTGCTCGGCGAGCTGACCGACAACGAGGTCTGCCTCGGCCACCGCGGCCGCTACTACTTCGACGTCACCACTGCTCGGCCGTTCCGCCCACACCTGCCACAAGCACGAGGCGGTCAACGCCAACGTGCTCGCCGCGCAGGCGGTGCTCGCGCTCGACGCCTCGCTGCTACGAGCCGCAGCTCGACCCCGAGGTGCTGCGCCTCTTCGGCGCCCGAGACGTTCGTGGTGCCCGGGCCGGATCTACGGCGGTCTGCCGCCCGGCGGCCCCTCGATGATCCCCGACGAGTGCGTCATCCGCGTCGACTGCCGGCCGCAGCCCGGCGTCGGCACCGACGAGGTGCGCGCCGAGATCGACCGCTGCCTCGCCGAAGCGCGGAGGCGCGAGCCGCGCTTCCGCGCCGAGGTCGAGCTCGCCGACGTGAAGGCCGGCTACCTGCGCCGGCCGGCCTCCGAGGTCGTCACGCTGATGGTCGACGCGGTCCGCCTCGTGCGCGGGCGTCGAGCCGACGCTCGTCACCGAGGACTGGCTCGGCGACACGGCGAGCTTCGGTGCCAAGGTCCCGACGGTGATCTTCGGCCCGGGCGGCCCGCCGGTCTACTGCGCCGACGAGCACCTCTCCGTCGACGACATCCGCGAGGCGACCAAGGCCTACGCCGCCTTCTCGGCGCTCGCGCTCGACCCCGAGCGGACCTGACCGTGCCGTCCCGCCTGCGCGCCGTGCTGGCCAAGCCGGGCCTCGACGGGCACGACCGCGGCATCAAGGTGATCGCGATGGCGCTTCGCGACGCCGGGCTCGAGGTGGTCTACCTCGGCCTGCGCTGCAGCCCGGCAGGCGATCGCCGCCGCCGCGGCGCAAGAGGACGCCGACGTCGTCGGCATCTCGGTGCTCTCCGGGGCGCACCTCGCACTCACGGGCCAGCTGCTCGAGGCGATGCCGCCGCCGGCTGCGGCGCGCCCGTCGTGGTCGGGGGCACGATCCCCGGGCGCGACGCGGCCAGGCTGCGGGCCATGGGCGTGGCCGACGTGCTCCCGGTGGGCACGCCCGCTCGACGATGTCGTCGCACGCGTCGTGCAGGTCGCATCGCACCGCGAAGGTGACGGCGATGACGGCCGACCGCCGGCGACGGCGGGCCTCGTCCCGGACGTGCACCGACTCGGGGATCGAGGTGCGGCCCGTGTACACCGCTTCCGACATCGACGACCCGGACGGCGCTCGAGCGCGCGTCTCGGACTGCCCGGCGAGGCGCCCTTCACCCGCGGCCCGTACCCGTCGATGTACCGAGGCCAGCTGTGGACGATGCGCCAGTTCGCCGGCTACGGCTCGTCCGAGGAGACCAACGAGCGCTTCAAGTTCCTGCTCCGACAGGGCCAGACGGCGCTCTCGGTCGCCTTCGACCTGCCGACCCAGCTCGGCCTACGACTCCGACCACGAGCTGGCCCGCCCCGAGGTGGGCCGGGTCGGCGTGGCGATCGACTCCGCTTCGGACATGGAGGCGCTCTTCGACGGCCTGCCGCTCGACCGGGTGTCGGTCAACTTCACGATCAACGCCACCGCCCCGATCATGCTCGCCATGTACCTCGTCGCCGCCGAGCGCCAGGGCGTCGCGCCGCGGGCGCCTCGCGGGAACGCTGCAGAACGACATCTTGAAGGAGTTCCTCGCCCGCAAGCTGTTCGTCTTCCCGCCGGCGCCCTCGATGCGCCTGGCGGCCGACGTCGTCGAGTACTCCGCCGAGCAGCTGCCGCGCTTCAACCCGATCTCGATCACCGGTTACCACGCCCGCGAGGCCGGCTGCGACGCCGATCCAGGAGCTCGGCCTGACGATGGCCGACGCGATCGCCTACTGCGAGGCGCTCGTCGCCCGCGGCCTCGCCTTCGACCGCTTCGCGCCGCGGCTGTCCTTCCACTTCGCCACGACGCTCGACCTGTTCGAGGAGGTGGCCAAGCTGCGCGCGGCGCGGCGGTCTGTGGCACTCGATCGCCACCGAGCGGTTCGGCGCGAGCGACCCGGCGTCGGCCAGGTTGCGCTTCTTCTCGGGCAACTCGGGCGCGACCCTGACCGCCCAGCAGCCCTACAACAACGTCGTGCGCTCGACGATCCAGTGCCTCGGCGCCGTGCTGGGCGGGGCCCAGTCGATCCACGTGATGGGCTACGACGAGGCCTACGAGCTGCCGAGCGAGGAGGCCGTCACGCTCTCGTTGCGCACCCAGCAGATCATCGCCCTCGAGAGCGGCGTGGCGCGCACCGCTGACCCGCTGGCCGGCTCGTACTTCGTCGAGTGGCTGACCGACGAGCTGGAGCGCCGCGCCGGCGAGGTCGTCGCCGAGGTGGAGCGCGCCGGGGGCGCTGTCGCGGCGCTGGCGGCGGGCATCCCCCAACGCTGGATCGCCGAGTCCGCCTATCGCGCCGAGCGTGAGACTGGCCGACGGGACACGGCCGAAGGTCGGCGTGAACATGTACGCGGACGACGGCGAGCCGCCAGAGCTTCGCCTGTTCGAGCTCGACGCGCGAGATCGGCGAACGGCAGACTGGCGCACCTTGCCGAGCACAAGCGGCAGCGCAACGCCGATCCCGTGCGCGCCGCCCTCTCCGCCCTCTCGGAGGTGGCCGCCGGTGAGGACAACGTGATGCCGGCGCTCGTCGACGCCGCCCGGGCGGGGGCGACCGTCGGCGAGATGTGCGACGTGTTGCGCAGGGAATTCGGCGAGTTCCGGGAGCCGGCGCCGTGGTGACCGGCGGCGAGGGGGGCGGCCGGGCGGCGGACGGCGGCGGGGCGGCAGGCGGCGGAGCGGCCGGCGGCGGGGCGGCAGGCGGCGGAGCGGCCGGCGGCGGCGGGGCGACGCGGCCGCTCGAGGGACTGCGCGTCGTCGACCTGACGCGCTTCGTCGCCGGCTCCTACGCCACCGGGCTGCTCGCCGCGCTCGGCGCCGACGTCGTGAAAGTCGAGCCGCCCGGCGGCGACCCCTACCGCGCCCAGGGGACCGAGCGCGTCGACGGCGAGTCGGTGCTCTTCCATTCGCTGAACCCCGGCAAACGCTGCGTCGTGCTCGACTTCCGCGAGCCCGACGGCCGGGCGCGTGCTCGAGGCGCTGATCGCCCGCGCCGACTTCTTCGTCGAGAACTCGCGTCCTGGCAGCCTTGCTCGCTACGGCCTCGATTGGGAGTCGCTGCATGCCCGCCATCCCCGCCTCGTCGTCGGCTCGATCTCGGGCTACGGCGACGTGGGGCCTGACGCCGAGCGGGGCGGCTTCGACCTCATCTTGCAAGCCGAGTCCGGGATCATGAGCATCACCGGCAGCCCACAGTCCGGGCCGGTGAAGGTCGGCGCCCCGCTGCTCGACATCGGGGCGGGGCTGGCCTGCGCCCTCGGGCTCGTCGCCGCCCACCTCGAGCGGCTGACGAGCGGCGAGGGGCGGCTCGTCTCGACGTCGCTGCTCGAGTTCGCCCTCGCCGGGCTCGGCACGCTCGCCTCGCCCTGCCTCGCCTCGGGCCTCGTGCCCGGCCTGCTCGGCACGCACTCCCCGAACTTCGCCCCCTACGGCGGGATCCGCACCGCGGACGGCTGGATCGTGCTCGCCGGTGCGGGCAGCGACGAGCTGTGGCGCAAGATGTGCGACGCGCTCGGCGTCCAGCAGCTCCTCGCCGACCCACGCTTCAGCGACAACACGGCGCGTGTCGCGCACCGCGACGAGCTCACCGCCGAGATCGAGCGTGTCCTCTCCGCAGCTCCCTCCGCCCACTGGCTCACCCTCCTCGACGCCGCCGGCGTGCCCGCCGCGCAGGTGCGCCGCCTCGACGAGGTGCTCCAGAGCGAGCAGGTCGTTGCGCTCGGGTCGCTCGAGCGCCTCGCGCTCGGCCGGGGGCGGCGAGGTGACCGTCGTCGCGCCGCCGTTGCGTTTCGACCACGCCGTGCCGCGCTACGGGCACGCGGCGCCGCCGCTCGGCGCGGACACGGCGGCCGTGCTCGCCGAGACTGCCGGGGTCGCCGAGGCTGCTGGGGTCGCCGGGGTCGCGGAGGTGCGGTCGTGAACCAGGTACGGCGGAACGGCGGAGGCTCGGACGCGACGGCGCCCGCCGGCGCTGGCGCGACTGCTGCCGGCGTCGCGGCCGAGCGTCTCGCCGACATGGTTCGCGATCACACGCTCGAGATCGCCGCCGTGCCGGCGCCAGGCGGCGGCGAGGCGCGCCGCGTGCCGCGATCGTCGCCGGTTGGTGGCGCCACGCCGGCTTCGCCGAGGTCGAGCGCGACCGCGCCGGCAACGTCTGGGGACTCGCCCGGCCGGGCTGCGGCCCGGCGATCGTGCTCGCCGCGCACCTCGACACCGTGTTCGCCGCCGATGTGGACCACCTCCCGCGGCGCGAGGGCGACCGCCTCGCCGGACCGGGGGTGGGCGACGACGCCGTCGCCCTCGCCGCGCTCGGCGCCGTCGGCCGGCTGCTCGAGCAGGGGCCGCAGCATCCGCCGGTATACCTGCTCGCCACCGTAGGCGAGGCGGGCCTCGGCAACCTCGCCGGGGCGCGCGCCGCCGTACATTCCCCGCCCCGCCGGCTGGCCGCGTTCGTTGCCATCGTGGGCAGCTACCTCGGTCGCCTCGGGACGCTCGCCGTCGGCTCGCAACGCTGGCGCGTCGAGGTGCACGGCCGGGGCGGTCACGCTTGGGAGCAGTCGGCAGCCCCGAGCGCCGTGCACCACGCCGCCCATGTCGTCGCTGCGCTGGCCGACCTGCCTACCGTCCCGCACGAGACCGCGCTGAACGTCGGGCGCATCGAGGGCGGCGAGGCCGGCGACGCCCGTGCCCGCGCCGCCAGCTTCGACGTCGAGATCCGCGCCATCAGCGAGGCCGCGCTCAGCGCGCGCTCGAGCGATCGGCGCGCCTCGTCCTCGGGCGCGCCGCCTCCCGGGGCGTCGAGGTGCAGCTGACCGATCTCGGTCGCCGCCCTGCCGGCCGGCTGGCGAGCGACCACCCGCTCGCCGCCGCGGCGCGCGCCGCGCTGTCCGCGGTGGGCATCGCGGCCCAGGAGGTGCCGTGCTGCACGGACGCCAACGCTGCGCACGCTGCCGGCGTGCCGGCTCTGGCGCTCGGTGTCACCTTCGGCACCGGCGAGCACACCGAGGAAGAGTGGATCGACCTACGCCCGATCCCTCTCGGCTTGGCGGCCCTCGCCGGCACCGTGGCGCGCTATGGCGAGCACATGCGTGCCGCTGGCTCGGCCGGGCGCACCCTCGACGAGCGGGCTGATGAGGAGACGGACGATGGCGACTGAGCGGCCCGACAGGCGGGCGACCGAGCGACCGCGCGAGCCCGCGGGCGAGCTGGCAACTGAGCGGGCGGGCGGGCGCGAGGGCGGGCAACGGCCTCGTTGCGGCGTGACCCTGCAACCCGTCGACGACCCGTCCATCTTCCAGGCGATGGTCGGCGAGATCGAGACGCTCGGCTTCGACCATCTGTGGCTCACCGACTCGTCGCTGCACGCTCGCTACTGCTACGCCTACCTCACGCTCGCCGCGGCCGCGTCGAGCCGGCTCGTTCTCGGCACGGCGGTGACCAACCCGCTCACCCGCCACCCGGCGCTCACCGCCTCGGCCATCGCCACGGTCGACGAGATCTCCGGCGGGCGGGCCGTGCTCGGCATCGGGGCGGGCGACCGGCCGCTGCTCGCCCTGGGGCTGCAGCCGAGCCGCCTCGGCGAGCTCGAAGCGTCGATCGCCGCCGTACGCGCCCTATGGAGCGGCAAGGAGGTCGACCTCGAGGCGGAGACCTTCTCGCTGCACGAGGCGCACCTGCGCTTCGTCGCACGGCCGGACATCCCGGTGTTCGTCTCGGCGAGCGGGCCGCGCACCCTCGAGCTCACCGGGCGCGTCGCCGAGGGGGCGATCCTGCTCGTGGGGCTGTTCCCCGAGGCGATCGCCTGGGCGATCGAGCACCTCGAGCGCGGCGCCGCGACGGCGGGCCGTCCACGCCCGCACGTCGCCGTCTTCGCCTACGGCTCGATCGACGACGACCGCGACGCCGCACTCGAGCGGGCGCGCTCGATCGCGGCCTGGTTCCCGCAGACGGCACCGGCGATCTGCCGCCTCGCCGGGCTCGACGACGCGCTCGTCGAGCAGGTGCGCCTCGCCTACCGCGGCGGCGAGTTCCAGGAGGCGGCGAGCGCCGCTGCGCTGCTGCCCGACGACTTCGTGCGCCGTGTTGCGCTCGCCGGCGACGCCGCCGACGCGCGGACGCGGATCGCCGACGTGCTCGCCGCCGGGGCGGATTCGGTGCACGTCTTCCCCCTCGGCGAGGGGCGGATGCAGACCGTGCGCGCCTTCGCGCAGTGCTGGCACGACGTCACCGGGGAGGCCTGAACGATGGACGCACCGGTGCAGGTGCTCGGGTTGCATCACGTCGCCTTCGCCCACCGCGACGAGGCCGTGCTCGATCGCGCTCGAGTCGCTGTTCGGGCTGAGCTGCGAGGCAGCCGAGGCCGGCCCGGGCTTCGTCGAGCGGATGTTCCCCGTCGACGAGGGCACCGCGATCCAGACCTTGCAGCCCACAGGGGAGGGCGTCGTCGAGCGCTTCCTCGAGCGGCGCGGGCCGGCGCTGCACCACGTCGCCTTCGAGGTGGCCGACGTGGACGCGGCGGTGGTCGCGTTGCGTGCCGCAGGTGCCCGGCTCGTCGACGAGGTGCCCCGACCGGGCGGCGGCGGGACGCGCATCGCGTTCGTCCACCCGTCGTCCTGCGGCGGCATGCTCGTCGAGCTCGTCCAGGTGGCGCCGTGACCGCCTCCTCGAGCGAGGACTCCCCGGCGCTGGGCGTGGTCGAGTCGGCGCTGTCGGCTCGCCACGACCGCTCCAAGCTCACCGACTGGGTGGCCGACCAGCTGCGGGCGGCGATCATCGACCTCCGGCTTCCGCCGGGCGAGCCGCTGCGCGAGGCGGCGCTCACACAGAGCCTCGGGGTGAGCAAGACGCCGGTGCGCGAGGCGCTCACCCGCCTCGAGCACGAGGGCCTGGTCGAGGTGACCTCGTTCAAGGGCGCGGTCGTCTCGAGCTACACCCAGCACGACCTCGTCGAGCTGTGGGAGCTGTGCGAGCTGCTCGAGACCTGGGCGGTGCGCAAGACGGCGGTCTCGATGAGCGACGAGGAGCTGGCGCGCCTCGACGAGCTGAACGCGGACAGCGAGCGGCTGCGCGCCGAGAACCGTCTCACCGAGCTGCAGGCCGTCATCGAGGAGTTCGACGCACTGTTGTTCGAGCCGGTCAGCAATCGCCGCATCTCGGCGCTGATCGACAACGTGCACGCGCACGTCGTGCGCATCGGGCGCCTCGCCGAGGCGATCCCGAAGCTGCTCGAGAGGTCCGTCGACCAGCACGTCGCGATCGTCGAGGCCTTGCGCCTGCCGCGATCCCGACGCCGCGGCTGCCGCGATGGCGCTGCACATCGCCAGCGTGCGCGAGGAGCAGCTGGTGCACCTGAACGAGGAGACCCGCAATTGACCGTCTCGGCACGGCTGCACGAGCTCGGGCGGGCCGGCTGGCAGCGCGCCCTCACCCACCCGATGGTGCAGGAGATCGCCGCGGGCACGCTCCCCCACGACCGCTTCCGTCACTACTTCGAGCAGAACCTCGCGTATCTCGAGGAGTACGCCCGGGCGATCGCCGCGATCACCGCCAAGGCGCCGGACCGCCAGGCGCTCGAGGTGCTGGCACGCGCCTTCGCGCAGATCGTCGACGTCGAGCTGCCGGCCAACCGCGACTTCCTCGCCCGCCTCGGCGGCGACCCCGGCGCCGAGCGCAGCGTCGTGACGATGGAACCGACCACGCTCGCGTACAGTCGCCACGTGCTGGCCACCTGCGCCCTCAGTGACTGCGCAACGGGGCTGGCGGCGATCCTCCCCTGCCAGTGGAGCTATGGCGACATCGGCGAGCAGATCGCCGGCGCACGCCCGGCCGATCCGGTCTACGCCGACTGGATCGCCGTGTTCGCCAAGCCGGAGTATGCCGGCCTCGTCGCCGAGTCGACCGCCCTGCTCGACCGGCTGGCCGATCCGTCCGAGGCGAGCTTTGCCCGCTTGCGGGCGATCTTCGACGCCTCGACCCGCTTCGAGGTCGCCTTCTGGGACATGTCCTACGAGCCGCCTCCGGGCTGAGCTGCGCTGGCAAGCGGCCCGGACTCCTGCCGGCGCCGCGTCGCCCGCCCGACGCCCCCACGCCCCGACGCCCCGACGCCCCGACGAAAGGTTGCCGATGATGTGCAGCGACCCACCGATCGCAACCGTGCGCACCCCGCCGCGCGCCGCTGCCCGCGAACGCCTCGCGCTCGCCGGTCTCGAGTCGTGAGCGACGCGCCGGCGGGCCGTCGCCTGCGTATCGAGCACGGGATCGTCGTCACCCTCGACGACGCCGACAGCGTGATCCTCGACGGGACGGTGCTGATCGAGGGCGGCCGCATCGCCTACGTCGGCCCGGCGGCTGGCGCCCCGGTAGCGGGGGGCGCCCCGGCGGCGAGCGGCCCGGGAGGGGGCGCCCCGGCGGCGGGCGCCCCGGCCGGCGAGGAGGTGATCGACGCCAGCGGGATGGCGGTGCTCCCGGGGCTCGTCGACCTGCACTACCACACCGCGATCGGTAAGGGCTGGAGCGACCACCTGCCGCTGTGGGAGTACCTCGACAGCTTCTGGTACCCGGCGATCCGGGCCCTCGACGACGACGACGCCTACTGGGCCGCGCTGGCGAGCTACGCGGAGTCGATCCGCTGCGGCGTGACGACGGTGAACGACATGTACCGCCGCCTCGAGGCGCTCGCCACCGCGGCGGAGGAGATCGGCATCCGCGCCGTGCTCTCCAACGACATCGCCGACCCCGAGCACGGCCTCGACACCCTCGACGACACCCGGCGCGCCTATGCCGCCAAGCATCTGGCCGCCAACGGCCGGATCGAGATCGCCGTCGGCATCGAGTGGCTGCCGCTGGCGAGCGAGGAGCTGCTTCGCGAGTCGCGTGCGGTCGCCGACGAGCTCGGGATCAAGTTCCACATCCACCTCAACGAGTCGATGACCGAGGTGGAGAACTCGATGGAGCGCTTCGGCCGGCGCCCGACCGAGGTCGCCTACGACTGCGGCGTGCTCGGCTCCGATTGCGTTGCCGCGCACTGCGTGTGGCTGAGCGACCGGGAGATCGGCCTGATGGCCGAGACCGGGACGAACATCTCGCACAACCCGGGCTCCAACGCCAAGCTCGCCAACGGCGTGGCGCGCCTGCCGGAGATGCTCGCGGCGGGGATCAACGTCGGCCTCGGCCACGACGCAGCGGAGTGCAACAACTCCCGCGACCTCTTCGAGGCAGTCAAGCTGGCCTCGATCATCCACCGCGCCGTGCGCCAGGACGCCAGCCTCGGCCAGCCCCGCGACATGTTGCGCATGGCGACACGCAACGGCAACCGCGCCCTTGGTCACCACGGCGGCCGCCTCGAGGCCGGCTACAACGCCGACGTGATCCTCGTCGACCTGTCCGGCCCGATGTTCGTGCCGCTCGTCCCCGAGCATCCCGAGCAGCTGTACTCCCACCTCGTGTTCGCCGCCAACGGCAGCGCCGTCGACACGACGATCGTCGACGGGGCGGTCGTGATGCGCGGGCGCAAGCTGCTCACGATCGAGGAGGACCTGGTCTGCGCCAAGGCGAACGAGGCCTTCCGTGCCGTGCTCGAGCGCATGGTCGTCCCCGAGCAGATCGGCCCGGACGCGCACCGATGACCGGCCTGCCGAGCCGCCTGCGCGTCGAGCACGGCACCGTCGTCACCCTCGACGACGCCGACACCGTCATCCCCGATGGGACGGTCGTGATCGAGGGTGACCGCATCGCCTACGTCGGGCCGGCGGCGGGTGCCCCGCCCGGGCCGGGGGCGGGCGCCCCCTCGGCGGGGGCGCGGGCGACGGGTCGCCGGCAGACGGCGGCGAGCAGGTGATCGACGCTGCGGGGATGGCCGTGCTGCCGGGCCTCGTCGACCTGCACTACCACACCTCGCTCGGCCGGGGCTGGAGCGATCACCTGCCGCTCTGGGAGTCGCTCGAATTCTTCTGGTACCCGATGATCCGCGCCCTCGACGACGACGCCGCCTACTGGGCGGCGCTGGCCAGCTACGCCGAGTCGATCCGCTGCGGGGTGACGACGGTCAACGACATGTACCGCCGCCTGGAAGCTCTCGCCACCGCAGCCGGGGAGATCGGCATCCGCGCCGTGCTCTCCAACGACATCGCCGATCCCGAGCACGGCCTCGACACCCTCGACGACACGCGCCGGGCGCACGCCGCCAAGCACCTCGCCGGAAACGGGCGGATCGAGATCGCCGTCGGCATCGAGTGGCTGCCGCTGGCGAGCGAGGAGCTGCTGAGCGAGTCCAGGGCGCTCGCCGACGAACTCGGGCTCAAGTTCCACATCCACTTGAACGAGTCGATGACCGAGGTGGAGAACTCGCTGCAGCGCTTCGGCCGCCGGCCGACCGAGGTCGCCTACGACTGCGGCGTGCTCGGTCCGGACTGCGTCGCCGCGCACTGCGTGTGGCTCGACGACCGGGAGATCGGCCTGATGGCCGAGACGGGGACTCACGTCGCGCACAGCCCGTTCTCCAACGCCAAGCTGGCCAACGGCGTCGCCCGCCTGCCGGAGATCCTCGCGGCAGGTGTCAACGTCGGGATCGGCCACGACACCGCCGAATCGAGCACGCGTGACCTGTTCTTCGTGATGAAGCTGGCATCGGTGATCCACCGCGCCGTGCGCCAGGACGCGAGCCTCGGGCAACCCGGCGACGTGTTGCGCATGGCGACCCGCAACGGCAACCGCGCCCTCGGTCACCACGGCGGCCGCCTGGAAGCCGGCAATACGGCCGACGTGATCCTGGTGAACCTCGAGGGCCCGATGTTCGTGCCGCTCGTCCCCGGGCACCCCGAGCAGCTGTACTCCCACCTCGTCTTCGCCGCCAACGGGAGCGCCGTGGACACGACGATCGTCGACGGCCACGTGCTGATGCGTGGGCGCAAGCTCACCACGATCGACGAGGAGCTCGTCTGCGCCCGGGCGAACGAGGCCTTCCGCGCCGTGCTCGAGCGGATGGTCGTCCCCGAGCGCTCGAGTCGCGAGCCGTTGGGCTGACGTGCAGATCGACGCCCACACCCATCTGCTCAGCCTCTCGGCGGACCGCTCGTTCACCACCGCCTACGGCCGCGAGGGGTCGCTGTGCATCTACCGCAGCCGTGGCCTGCTCCCGAGCCATCGCCTCCCGACCGACGCCGAGTGGGAGGAGGTGGGCTTCCACCACGACGGCTTCCCCGTCACCGGACCGGAGGAGTCGATCCGCGACCACCCCGGCTTCGACAAGATCGTCATCCTCGCCGTCTCGCCGCAGTTCCTCGAGGGGCAGCTGATCGGCACGGTCGACACCGACGGCGTCACCGACGTGCCCGGGCCGCCGCACCCCGAGAAGTGCAACGACTACATCGCCGCGGTCGTGCGGGCCAACCCGGACCGATTCATCGGCTTCGGCTCGGTCAACCCCTGCTACCGCGGGGTTCGCTGGGCGGTCGAGGAGCTGGAGCGCTCGGTGGTCGAGCTCGGCCTCTCGGGCGTCAAGCTCTACCCGATGTACCAGCACTGGGCGCCGAACGACCGCGCGCTCGGTTTCCCCCTCTTCGCCAAGGCCGACGAGCTCGGCATCCCGGTGATGGTGCACCAGGCGGGCTCGACGCGCATCGACGCGCGCATGGAGCTCGGCCGTCCGGCGCTGCTCGACGACATCGGGCGGGAATTCCGCAACGTGCGCCTGATCATCGCCCACTGCGGCATCCCCTGGGTGAGCGAGGCGATGTTCGTGCTCACCAAGCACCCAAACTTCTACGCCGACCTCTCGTACCACATCGCCACCGTGACCCGCGGCGAGCTCATGCGCTGGCTCTCGTCGCTTGGCACCTACTTCGTCCCGCTCGAGAAGCTCTTCTTCGGCACCGACTACCCGGGCTTCCTCTACGACCCCGTGGCGCTTCGCGAGAAGCTGCTCTCGGTCAACGACGAGGCCGAGCGCCAGGGCGTCGACCCGGTCGAGCAGTCACGTCTCGAGGCGATCATGGGGGACAACCTGGCATACGTGCTCGGGCTTTCCGAACCGGCCCGTCCCGATCAGGCCACGACCACAGGAGGACCGTCATGAGGGCAGCCGTGCTGGAGTCCAAGGGCGAGCTGCAGGTGAGCGACTTCGACGAGGAGTCCCCCGCCGACTGGGCGATCGTCGAGACGCGCGCAGCGGGGATCTGCGGCACCGAGCTGCACCTGCTCGACGCGCTGTTCGAGCCGCCGAGCTACCCGTTCGTCATCGGCCACGAGGCCGCCGGCGTCGTCGTCGCCGCCCCGCAGTCGGGCGGCCTTGCGGAAGGCCAGCGCGTCGCCATCTACAACATGGTCGGCTGCGGTCACTGCAGCTGGTGTGAGAGCGGGAACCAGCAGATCTGCACCGACCCCGTCGGACAGCTGGGCTTCACGCTGCACGGCACGTTCCGTGACCGTGTTGCGGTGCCGGCGTCCAACCTGGTGCCCCTGCCGGACGTGGTCAGCTTCGAGACCGCCGCGCTGCTCAGCTGCGGCGGGATGACGGCCGTGCATGCCGCGCGCCTCGCCGGTGTCGGCCTCGGCGACACCGTCGTCGTCGACGGCGTGGGCGGCGTGGGCCTGATGGCCGTGCAGGTGGCGACCGCGGCGGGCGCGCGGGTGCTGGTGATCGCCGACTCGCAGGAGAAGGCGGCGCTGGCGAGCGGGGTCGGCGCCATCGGGACGATCGTGCTCGACGAGCGCGGCTACGAGGCGATCGCCGAGCGGGTCAAGGAGGCGACCGGCGGCGCCGGCGCCAGCCACTTCTTCGAGCTCGTCGGCACGGGCGCCTCGATGCTGGCGGGCATCCGCTGCCTGGCGCGGCGCGGCACGTTCGTCTCGATCGGCTACACCTCCGACACGATCGACGTGCACCCGGTCGAGCTGATCCTCTCGGAGATCCGCATCGTCTCCTCGGTCGCCGCGTCGCGGCGCGACCTCGTGACCGCGGTGCAGCTCGCTGCCGACGGCCGCCTGCAGACCGTGATCGACACCCGCTATCCGCTGGAGGAGGTCGCCGTCGGGCTCGAGCGCCTCCGTGCCCGGCAGGTGAAGGGGCGCAACGTGCTCGTCTGGGAGTGACCCGGCGGGGCGACGCGATCGGCGGACGACGCGATCGGCGGACGACGCGATCGGCGGACGACGCGATCGGCGGACGACGCGATCGGCGTACGACGCGATCGATCGGCGGACGGGAGCGAGCAGCCGGCTCGTACGATGAGGGCGATGGCCGCACCGATCCGCCACCATCGCTTCAGTCTCGAGGACTACCACCGCCTGGCCGACGCCGGGGCCCTCCGCGAGGACGACCGCGTCGAGTTGATCCGAGGCCGGATGATCGAGATGAACCCATCGGGCCACGCCACGCGGAGTGCCTCCGTCAGCTGGCGGGCGCGCTCACCGGCGCCGTCGGCGACCGGGCCGTCGTGGCGGTGCAGGACCGGATGCGTCTCGCCGACTCCGTGCCACAGCCCGACCCGATGCTGCTGCGCCGGCGTCCGGGCGGGTACTGGGACGCTCACCCGGGGCCGGAGGACGCGTTCCTCGTGGCCGAGGTGGCCGAGACGAGCGCCGCCTACGACCGCCAGGTCAAGCTCCCGCTGTACGCCGAGGCCGGCGCTGCGGAGGCCTGGCTCGTCGGGTTGGCGCGGCGTCGTGTCGAGGTTCACCGGTCGCCCGCCCAGGGCCGTTACCGCGAGGTGACCCTCGCCGGCCGGCGCGACCGCTCACGCCGGCGGCGTTTCCCGGCGCCGTGATCGAGGTGGCCGCGCTGCTGCTGCGATCTCTCGGCGGTCGGTAGCGGCAGTTGCGCGACCGGCCCGGCCTCAGGGCCAGCGGATCGACGCGACGAGCTCGGCCGTGAGGGCACCGAGCACGCCGCTCCGCTCGATCTCGCCGTAGCGACCCGACTCGAGCCGCAGGCAGGTGAGACGGCGAACGGAGGGGTCGACGATCAGCACCTCGACCACGCCGCGGGCGGCATAGAAAGGCAGCTTGTCGTAGCTCTCGTCTCCCGGCGAGAGGATCTCCACGACCACCTCGGCGCTCGGAAGGAAGACGAGCTGCGGATCGGGGTCGCGGTGGTAGCCGATGTCGGGGACGCGGAAGTCACCGGCCTCCCCCAGATTGAACGGCCCGCTCGCACGTAGGCCGGCGGCGTCGGCGAAGGGCCGAAGGACGCGCAGGAGCTCGGGCTCCACGAGCGCGTGCGGCACCCCAGGTGCGGGAACCATGTGATAGACGCCCTCCCACAGCTCGTCGTAACGATCGAGACCGAGCAGCCGGCGCTGCGCGATGAGCTGGGTGACCTCCGTGGGGAGCGGGTCGAGGACGACGGTCTTCACCGGTTCGGAGCGTACCTGCGGAGTGCTCGGCGACGTACTGACCGGTGCAGACGCATTGGAGGAGCGGCCGCCATGCGAGCTGCGCGTCGTGTACGAGGCGACCACGCTCGGAGGTGTCGGGCTGATCGAGGTGCTCTGCGTCGGGCCGCGGTCGGACTCCGAGGTTGACGATATGGCTCTTGCTGCTGTGCGATCCGGACAGCTTGCCGCGAGCGAGGAGACCCAGCTGTTCGAGGCGCTTGCTCTCCTCGACGTCGTCGAGCAGGTCGGGCTCGATGGCTGGGACTTCCGGCCGACCCCTGCACCGGAAGGGATGCGTCGGGCGGCGGTGGCTGCCGGCTTGCCCGACACAGCGACGGCGGGGTTGCTCGGCAAGGACGAGATCGAGGCTGCGATGGCGCAGGGCTGGGGACCCGACGGCACCGATCCCGCCCGCGCCCTCAACGCCGCGCTGCGACGCGCCCGCGCGAGCGCCGACTTCGACTCCCGTCAGGTGCTCGAAGGGCGCGCCGAGGACCGTTGCGGCGTCGAGATGGCGCCGGCGCGGTCGGGCTGTGTCCGCCGGGCGGCGCACCCGGGACCGCATCGCGCGCGGTAACGCTCCTGGCGGCGCGTTCCTTCGCGCGGGCTGGGTCAAGCAGCTCGCACCGGCACGCGAGGCGCGGGCTCGAAGAGGCGTGCCTGCTCGGGCGCCCGTCCGGTGGCCCGCGACGGCGGCGGCGGAGCGACCCGACCGCGCTGCCTCACAGCGCTGCGGCCCGAGCGGCGCCCTCGTGCCGTGTGGTAAGCCGAGCCACCGGCGAGCCGATCACGGGCGAGGTTTCCCGCAACCACGCCGGCCACGGCACGCACGTTCTGCGGCATCGCCTGGCCGCGGCGCTCCTTGTCCAACAGGTGCTCGAGCGCGCACGTCGCCGCGTCGAACGCCGCCTCGTGCTCGCCGAGCACCTGCCGAGCGGCGCGGTAGGCGAGCTCGAGCAGGTCGCACCACTCGTCGTTCTCCAGGATCCATGCCACGGTGACGACGGTACCGAGAGGGTGTATCTCTCCATACTTGACCTGCGGCTGTAGCCGGAGAGGGGGGCCCGGGGGGAGGGGGTGCACCACTGTGGATTCGGTGGACAACCCGAGACCCCCAAGGCCTCCTCTGGCGCTCCACAGGCCGGCGTAGTGACGCTTCGCCGGTCTGGGGATCGCGACCGGGCCTGACCCTGAGTGTATCTGGCCTCGTGCCCTGAAACTGACGTGTCGGCCCGGTCTCCGGCTCCAGACGACGCACACTCGCCTCGGCGCGCTCTCCAAGCCGTCACGCCCGCCGGCGCGCCAGGCTGGCTGATCGGCGTGGGTAGGAAATCGGCTGAGGACGGATTCGGGCCGAACAGCAACTGCTCGAACCGGAACGGGATCGAGCTCCACGCGAGGGGCGATCCCGGCTCAGGTGCCGACGCGGTAGCGCCCGACCCCCTCGTCGTCGTCCATGCTCAGTCGGCCCTGGGCGACGAGCAGCCTCAGGTGCGCGTGCGTCTCGAGGGTCGCGAGCATCTGATTGAAGTCGTCGAGCTCGCCGAGGCTGCGCTCGCGGCGGGTCCAGCGAAGCTGTTCAGCGACCTCGTGTGCCGTCGTCGCCCCCGATCTCGACGGCGCGCTCGCTGCTCTCGAGTCGCCGTCCATGGTGTTCGACGAGCTCGTCGACACGCGCGTGCACGCTCGAGGTGACCGGACCGTGAGCAGGCAGCAGGCAGGCGTCGGGCATCTCGCGGACGATCGTGAGCGACCGCAGGAAGGCACCGAGCGGGTCCTCGGCTGGCACGGGCTCGAAGCCGATCGAGGGCGTGATCGACGGCAGCACGTGGCCGCCGGCAAAGAGCAGCCGCGCGGCCGGTTCGTGGAGCACGACGTGGCCGCGAGTGTGACCGGGAGTCTCCACCACGCGCACGGTGCGTCCGGATCCGAGCACGATCTCGCCCGGTGCGAGCCAGCTGTCCGGCGAGGGCCAGTCAGCCGGCTGATGCACCACGCGCCCTTCGAGCCGCGACGCGATGCGCGCCGCGAGCACACCGGCTCCACAACGTCGGAGGAGCTCGAGCTGAGGAACGAGCGGCAGACCCTCGGTCGACTGGAGCAGCTCGAGGCTCTCGCGTTCGCCTCGGCCGACTCGCAGCGGGATGCCGAAGTCACGGCGCAGCTCGACCGCCTGGGTGTAGTGGTCCCGGTGGACGTGGGTGACCAGGCACTGCTCCACGTCGGCGAACGCGCGGTCGAGTGAGGCCAGCGCAGCACGGAGGTGCTCGCGCGCATCGGGTATCGCCCAGCCGGGATCGACGAGATCCACCCCACCCTCACTCAGCACGGCGTAGGCGTTGACCGCCCGAAGCCCGTCGTTGGGCAAGGGCAACGGGATCCGGTACACCTGCGGCACGACTTCGAACGCGCCCGGGACCATCCAGTCCTGGTCCAGCGTTGTCACCATCGGGTTGCCGGCGACGGTGAGGTTCTGAGCGTTCCCACGGCCAATCCTTCCCGTGCGTGCAATCTCGGTGTCGTACGACGCGTGCCACCCCAAGAAGAGCGCGCGACCTCGGCCTGCCCTCCCGGACTCTGCGACATTGCTCGTGGGGTGTCAAGCTTCGCCCGTCGCCCTCGCGCCCCAGCGTGCGCACTCCTGGGCCGGCGCGCAACCGTCGGCGCTCATGACGCTCGACGGCGCGGCGGCGCCGCGGCGCGACGAGGAGCTGCGAACCGTCGTCTGGTCTTTCGGTGCGGTTAGCATGGCGTGCCGGTTCACGGGTCTTCACGGGGTTCGGCAGACCGTCACGTCTGGTCCGCAGGAATTACATGGTTGCCTTGATGCGCCGTCGGCCCCCCGACCGGTACCGTCGACGGCAAGCCACGTGCAGAAGCATCGGGCGGTCGAGGGGGCTCGGAGGGGCGATCGTGGGCCTGTGCAACCTTGCCATGAGGCGGCGTGGGGTGCTTCGAGCATCTGCGCTGGTCGCTGCGCTGGTCACGGCGACGCTCGTGATCGTGTCCGATCCGCTGCCGGCTGTGGCGGTGGCGATCGGTGAGGGCAACAACGCCACCGGGATCGCCTACGAGGGGTCCGGTCACACCTTGATGTTCCGCTGGCAGACCTACGGCAGCTCGGGCTGGACCCCGGAACAGGCCGCCGGGCCCGACACGACGTACTCGACGCCCTCGGTCGCAGAGGGCAACAACTCGACCTCGATCGCCTATCAAGGGTTCGATCACACCCTGATCTTCCGCTGGCAGACCTATGGAAGCTCGGGCTGGAACCGCGAGCAGGTGGCCGGGCCGAAGACCACCTACTCGGCGCCGTCCCTGGCCGAGTCCGACAACGCCACGGCGATCGCGGTCGAGGGTGCGAACCACAGCCTCGACTTCTACTGGCAGACCTACGGCACCCAGCAGTGGAACGAGGAGGTCGTCGCCAGATCAGGCGCAGCCTATTCCGCGCCCTCGCTCGCCGAGGCGGACTCGGACGGCTACGAGCAGAACGACATCTTCGTCGAGGGCCCGCAGCACAGCCTGAGCGACTGGGAGCAGGAGGGGAACCTCTCCTCGAACTGGTGGTTGCTGGAACCGTCGGGGCCCGACACCGTGTACTCGGCTCCCTCGGCGGTCGACCTGGCCGAGACGTCCGGGGGAATCGGTGGCATCCCGTACGTCTCGATGGAGTGTGCCTGGGAAGGGCGGGCTCAGATGCTGCTGTACTACTACTCCGCCTGGTCGGGCCAGGCGGTCGAGCCTGTCGCCGGGCCGGGAAGCGCGTCATCGGGCCCGTCGCTGACGGTCGGCAACAACGCCACGGAGATCGCCGTCGACTACGACGGGAGCGCCACGACCGGCGGCGGCTTGAGCTTCTACTGGCAGCCGATCGACGGGACGTCGTGGAACCCCGAGACGATCAACAACACGAACTACGCGTGGTCGCCGCCGGCGATCTCGACGGGCAATAACGCCACCACTGTGGCGGTCGAGGGGACCGATCACAGCCTGGTCTTCTACTGGCAGACCAGCGGCAGCTCGTCGTGGAACCAGGAGTTCGCCGCGTCGAACTGGACGACGTACTCCTAATCCGCTTCGCTCAAACTCGAGAGATCGGGAGAATGCGCCATGCCACGAGATCTTGTCTCTGTCGCCCCGAACCCCGCCCGGCGACCGCGCAGGTCGACGCGCCGCCTCGGCCGAGCAGCCGCGAGCCTGCTTCCGGGCGGGGCGTTGATCCTCGTCGCCGGCGCGGCGCTCGCGCAGCAGCCGGCGCGCCTGGTCCCGAGCGTGAAGGCGCCGCATACCATCGACCCGCGCGCCGACTCGACCGGCCCGGTGGTCGTGGACTCGGCGGGGAACGGTTACTTGGCCTGGGACCACTCGATCCCGCACAGTGGCTCCTCGGACTCGGTGGTGTTCTGCAAGGTCCCCAAGGGCGGGACCTGCACCCACCCGCTCACCCTCCCGCTGCCGCGCCATGCCAGCTGGGGCTCGTACTACATCCTCCAGCCGTTCCCGGTGCTCGGCGGAACGAGCGGCGTCGTCTCGATCGTGGCACCGAGCTACGTCCTCATCGACACCGTCGTGTGGACCTCGCGCAACCACGGGTCGTCCTTCTCGCCCCTGCAAGTCGTCCCGAGACCGAGCTTCTCGGGTCAGGGTGCGGTCGGTGACGTGCTGCGCGCCCCGTTCAACAAGGTGCCGTACCCCGACTACTTCTCCGTCTCGGCCGTCAATCCCGGCCTCGGCTACTCCTTCACGGGCATCGGCGCGATCGGCGCCCTCGATCCTCCGGCCGCCTTCAGCCTGCAGACGGCGCGCATCCCCGGCGCACCGAACAACTCGACCCTCGGGTTCAGTGGGCAGGAGACCGTCGAGGCCTTCTCCACCGACGCCGACACGCCGCGTGTCGCCTACTTCTGGTCCCCTCTCCCCGGGGTGAGCGGATCGCCGGGCACCCTCGAGCACGGACCGATCGCCGTCGCCGACGGCACCGATCCGCGCCTCGCCGGTGGGCCGAAGGGCCTGTACCTGCTCTCGGAGGACGACGGCAGCACGCCCGCCAAGCCCCTCCAGCTGCACGTCCGCAAGTGGGACGCGACGACGCACACCTTCGGCGTGCCGAGCCTGGTCGCTACCGTGCCTCAGGGTGTCGACGCGACCGACGAGGGCGGCTTCGGCGAGGACGCGACGACCGGCGCGCTCTACGTCGCCTGGCCGGGTACGGACAGTGCGGGCCGCGACGTGATGGACCTGTGGATCTCGGCCAGCGGTGGCCGGACGTTCTCAGGCCCGACAGAGCTGGCGACGAGGATCGGCTCGTACAGCGGTCCCGCCCGGGTCGCGGTCGCCGGCGGGAGCGGCTTAGTCACCTGGCAGGACGGCGACGGGCTGGAGCTCGCCGACGTCACCCCCCATATGTAGCCCTGTGCCCGGCGTGGTGTCGTCGATCGCCGACTAGCACACCACGGTCTCCCGGAGCGTGGCAGGCGGCCCCTCGAGCGCGGCGGGTCGGCCTGCTGCGCGGCCCGCAGCATCTTCACCATCGTCTCCAACAGCTTCCAGCCGACGACACCGTTGTGCTCGACGAGCGAGCGGAACTCCCACAGCGTGAAGCCGTAGCAGACGACATCGGTCGTGGCGGTGACCGTCGCCGCGCGCGGGCCTTCGTCGATCAACGCAATCTCGCCGAAGTAGTCACCCGGTCCAAGTCTCGCCACCTCGCTGCCGCGCACGGTGACCCTCGCCTCTCCCGAGTCGACGACGTAGAGCGCGGCGCCGCCCGAGCCCTCCCGGATCACCGTCTCACCCTTGGCGAAGCTCCGCTGCTTGCACAAGTGCGCGATCTGCTCGACCTCGTTGCGATCCAGCCCGCTGAAGAGCTGCACGCGCTGCAGGGCCTCGACCGGGCCTCTGCCGGATGGCGCGTCGGCGCGGGGCTCGACCGAACCGCCGGCCGTGACCGCCCTGCACTGCAGCAAGTAGAGCGCTCCACCGGCGAATGCCCACTCGATGTCGCGGCCCGGGCCGTACACCTGCTCGCAACGATGCGCCATGCGGGCGAGCGAAGCAAGCTGCTCGTCGTCCAGGCTGAGTTTGTCGACGAGCTCGGGTGCCACGTCCTCGCTCGTCGTGCCACCAGCGGGCAACGAGCGGATCGCCACGCGCTTGCGGCCCGCTGTGCGTTGGAGCACCGCGCCGGAGCGGTCGAGCCGGTAGGAGTCGGGGATCACCAGCCCGTTGACCACCGCCTCGCCGAGGCCCCAGCTGGCCTCGACCACGCGCTCGTCGGCCCCAGTCACCGGGTTGCGGGTGAACATCACCCCGGCGACCTCGGGGTCGACGAGCGACTGGACGACGACGCCGACGCTCGGGCGGGTGAACAGCCCGACGCGCTGACGGTAGGTGATCGCCGAGTCCGAGTTCGCCGACCACCAGATCTCACGCAACGCCGAGGGCAGCTCGTCGGTCGAGGCGACGTTGAGCAGCGTCAGGTGCTGGCCGGCGAAGCTGGCCTCCCTGCCGTCCTCGTCCACCGCCGACGAGCGCACGGCGAGGGGCGTCCGGAGGTGCCGGACGACCTTGGCAACCTTCTCGATCGAACGCTGGTCGCCCGCGGCGATGGCCTCGACGACGGGGCCCGAGAGCGCTACGCCGGGTGGAACCGGTAGGCCGTCGCGCACGGCGTCGCCCAAGCCGACGGCCTTCGCGCCGAATACGGTGCTGTCCCTCGCCTCGCCGAGCGCGACGGCGCCCTTCATGCCAGCACCGTCACCTCGCCGGCATCGCCGTCGACGCGCACCCTCGTCCCGTCGGCGATACGCTCCGTCGCCTCGCGCGTGCCGACAACGCCGGGGATGCCGTACTCGCGTGCGACGATCGCCGAGTGCGAGAGCAGGCCGCCGTTGTCGGTCACGATCGCCCCGAGCAACGGGAGGAGGATGTTGAACGCCTCCGTCGTGGCTTCCGTGACGAGAACGTCTCCCTGCACGATGCGGTCGAACTCGGAGGGCCCCGAGACGCGCCGTGCCGGCCCTTCATACACGCCACGGCTCGCGGCGAGGCCACGTAGCATGTGCTCCTCGTGCTCGGCCTCTGAGCTCCCGAACACGGCACCGAGAGCGAGCCCGGTGGCCCGCATCAGCCGCGCGACCGTCGGTGGGAGGCCGCTCGGGTCGGGGGGCGGGTGGGGCGGCTCGCCGACCAGCGGTGGCGCGTCTTTGGGGTCGAGGGTGGCGCGCGCCTGAGCTCTCGCGGCGAGCTCCTCGCCTGACGGCGCCTTCGCATCGGCGAGCAGCGCGCACATCTCCTCGAGGCCGGCGTCGACGAGGTGCTCCGGCGCCTCGACGCGCTCCCTCGCCGCGAGTCGGCGACCGGCAGCGAGCGCGGCGCGGCGCATCAGCCCGGACGCCCAGATGTCGCTGTAGACGCCGCGCTCGTCGCGCAGCCGGTAGGTCAGCCGGGCCTCGCCGAGCAGCTCGTCGAACTCGTCCCGGTGCTGCTCGGGCACCTGCTCTCGCACGTCGGCGATCTGCTTCTCCAAGTCCGAGTCGTCGAGCGCCCTGCCGGCGACCACACCGCGGATCGCCCGCAGGAGGGAATCAGGCAGCTCGAGCGCCGACGGCTCGCAGATGTCGAAGCCGTCGAGGGGCCTGCACCCGACGAGCTCGAGGTAGCCTGTGACAGCAGCCCCCGCCTCCCCCTCGATCGAGCGCAGCTGCTCGAGCACGCTCGCCGGATCGTCGTCGGACTCGAGCAGCGCCAACGCCGAGCGATCCTGTCGGAAGGCCGCGGTCAATCGCTCGAGCTCGTCGGAGGAGCCCGCCGACACGGGTGTCGCGCCTCGCATCAGCCCGAGGAGCTCGGCCGGCGCGAGCCCTGTCCAGTCTCCGACGTGGACGAGGAAGTCCCCGACGGGGACGACCGCCGATGCGGTGTGGTACATGTGCTGGTAGATCATCGCGGCGTGGTGGTCCCGGCATTCGCGCAAGTACGCGATCAGGTCCGCGTCGGAGAGGCCGTCAGGATCGACGGCTTGCAGCCGGCGGTGCGCGGCGATCGACGACGGCTTGCGGTTCTCGTCCCAATCGTGCAGCTGCTCACGCCAGAGCTTGTGCTCGAAGACCTCTTCGGCGCGTGCGAAGCGTTGAGGGATCTCCTCGTCGGGGGCCGGCCGGACGGCATTGTAGGCGAAGCCGTTCAGGTACGCGGTGTCGAGCCCGGCGATCAGCATCCCGTAGAAGCGGGCGAAGTCATGGGTGCCGCGCATGAACGGCTCGGGGTGGGTCTCCGCCCAGTAGCGCGTCACGGGCCGCGGGAAGTGCACAGCGTCGCGTGTCCAGGTACCGGGCCCCGGAGGCTCGAATCCCGCGCCAAAATCCTGGCCTTCGGCCGCCATCGACCAACCCCCCCTCGTTCGCGACACGGCAGAAGGCGCCGGGTCGGCTAGCGATTATGGATCCTTGCACCGCGATTGCGCAACCTGCAGCCGCGGGCCGAGCGTGTGCCCACCGTCCCGCCGAGCCGTGACGGTGGGCGGCACATGGCCCGGGGACGTCGGCCTCCGTCATGGGTTGATGCATCGATCGACCTCGCACTGACAGCTTGCGTGCAATCTGCTTCTGGTGACCGTTCGGGCCGACACCTTGGTCGTCGTCGTGCCCAACCGACTGCACCGACCCGCTCGGTCAGCGGCGCGCGACGGCCCTGAGGTCCGGGTTCGCCTCCGGGAGCACCTGCAGGGATTCCCGCACGACGCCGGCGGTCGAGGGCAGGGCTTCCCGCACGCGACGTACGTCGGGCCCGTGCATCAGCTCCGGGTGGCCCGCTTGCTCGAGCAGCCCGGGAAGATCTGCCAGTCGCCGCTCGAGCCATCCCACCGGATCGGTCACGAGCTCAGGCTCGAACACGCGGCGAACACGGCTCGCTGGTGCGTCCATGTCGACGGCTCCACCTCCTTGCCGGACAAGGCGATGCTACTTCCGGCTGCCGAGGCGGTCAGCGGGTGGCCGGTTCCGCGCCCGGCAGCGAGCCGCCCGTCCGGGGACTCGTTCGGTCGCCAGGCCCGATCGGCCCGCATGGCGCACCCGCCCAGCTCGCGCTGCGAACGGGCGGACTTCTCCTCACCCGCAGACGTAGCCCCGCATCAGTTTCTCGATCATCCGCTCTCGGGCAGCGTCGACATCCCGGGATCGGACGAAACAGCGCCGCGCTTTCGAAGCACGGGTTCTCCGAGCTGCCGTACGCCGATCACGACGACGACAACGAGTCGGTCTCACCTCGGCCTAGCGACACGAGCTTGAGAAGCGGCGCCAGGTCGCTTGAGAAGGGGCGGCAGTCGAACGTCGGCCCGAAGCCCGCGCCCTGGTCGAGGCGGAGTCGACGAAGCCCTGGACGAGCTTCAGCGTGTCGCGTCTCGTCCGTGTCGACGACGAAGAGTCGCCAGGGCAACCCCACACCGGGAAGGTCGGAGACGAGGGCAAGCGGCGTGACGGCCCCCGGCAGCGCGCACGCCGGCAGGCTCGCTCTGCGCATCACGTCCTCCTCGTTCGCTCCGGTGATCAGCGACCGTGCCCGCGAACCGCGCATTCGTGCAAACTGTGGGCGAGCGGCTCGTCACACCCCTGGTCCGACCGCCCATACCGAGGGTGCATGCAGCGCGACGGATCTTCGGGGCACGCGTCGAAATCGCGACCTGTAGGTCACCCCGCCGGGGCGAGCCCAGCGGTCGCCTCTCTGGGCCGAGTCTCAGCTGATCCACAGTGCAATCGACCGCTGTACCGTGATCGAAGTGAGCGATCGCGGCGTGCCGACCGAGCGGTTCGCGCCGGCCGCTGCGCCGCGCCTCGGCCGGACGGGAGCGACTCCCCGACCGGCGACCGCCGCGCCGGCCGCCGCCCCGGCGGCGCCGCAGGCGGAGCAGCCCAGCCGGCGGATCGGGCTCTGGCCACGTGTCGGCGTCGGCGCCGCCCTGCTGGCACTCGTCGCGATCGTCGTCGCTCTCGTCGTCACCAACCTGCGCGTCTCCGCACGACCCGACGTCAGCGCGAGCGAGGTCAACAGCATCGTCGACCAGAAGGTGAGCGCAGCGGTGAGCCAGCTGCAGTCCCAGCCCCCCGTGGCGGCCACGGTGTACCAAGCCGCAGCGAGCGGGTTGGTCGTCATCGAGGCGCAACACAAAGGCGCCTCCGTGGCCGACGACCTCGGCTCCGGGTTCGTCGTCGACACCCAAGGGCGACATCCTCACGGCGCTGCACGTCGTCCAAGGCGCAACGACGATCACGGTCACCTTCGCCGACGGCTCGACGTCGCCTGCCTCCGTCGAGTCGTCCGATCCCGCGCACGACATCGCCGTGCTGACGTCGCAGCGGCTGCCGTCCGGGATCGTCCCGGAGGTGCTCGGCGCGAGCCCGCAGATCGGCGACGAGGCCTTCGCGGTCGGGAACCCCCTCGGGCTGCTCGGCTCGCTGTCCGCAGGCGTCATCTCCGGCCTCGACCGATCCTTCACGCTGACGCACGGGCAGCACGACTCTCCGGGATGATCCAGTTCGACGCCGCCGTCAACCCGGGCAGCTCCGGCGGCCCGCTGCTCAACACGAAGGGTCAGGTGATCGGGATCGTGACAGGTCTCGCCAATCCCGCGGGCAGCCGATGACTTCGCCGGCATCGGCTTCGCCGTGCCGATCGCCACGGCCGGCCAGGCAGCCGGCGCCCCCGCCAAATGAGCGTCCTCCGAGGTCGGCGCGCCCGACGGGGCCGAGGTCTCGCTCGAGGAGGTGCTGTACCACGTCAAGCGGGTGATCGTCGGCCAGGACGTGCTGCTCGAGCGCATGGTCGTCGCCCTCGTCGCCCGGGGCCATCTGCTCGTCGAAGGCGTGCCCGGACTGGCCAAGACGCTGGCGGTGAAGACCTTCGCCGACGCGCTCGGCGTCGAGTTCCAGCGCATCCAGTTCACGCCCGACCTCGTTCCGGCCGACATCGTCGGCACGAGGATCTACAACCAGAAGCTCGGCGAGTTCGAGGTCTCGCTCGGCCCGATCTTCGCCAACCTCGTGCTGGCCGACGAGATCAACCGGGCACCGGCCAAGGTGCAGAGCGCGCTGCTCGAGGCGATGCAGGAGCGCCAGGTCACGATCGGCCGCGACACCCATCCCCTGCCCGACCCGTTCCTCGTCATGGCGACCCAGAACCCGATCGAGTCCGACGGGACCTACCCGCTCCCCGAGGCCCAGGTCGACCGGTTCATGCTCAAGGTGCTCGTCGACTACCCGACGGCGACCGAGGAGTTCGTCATCGTCGAGCGGATGATCGCCGGCCTCGGCAAGGTGCAGCAGGTGATCGACGTCGAGCAGCTGCGGACGCTGCAGAAGGCGGTCCAGAACGTGTTCGTCGATCCGGCCCTCATCGAGTACGCGGTCGCGTGTCTCGACGGCGACGAGGAGCCCGGCGTCGTTCGGCCTCGCAGGACGTCGCCCCCTACGTCACCTACGGCGTGAGCCCACGAGCGTCGATCTACATGGTCACGGCCGCCCAAGCCCTCGCGCTCGTGCGCGGCCGCCAGTACGTGCTGCCGGAGGACGTGCGCACGATCGCGCCGGACGTCCTCCGCCACCGCCTCGTCCTGTCGTACGAGGCGCTGAGCGACGAGGTGACAGCGCAACACGTGGTCGACGCCGTCCTGAGCGAGCGTCCCGGTCCCTGACGTCGTGTTGCGGGCCGAGAGCAGCTAGGCGCGCCGCGAGCGACCGTGGACAGCCGCCCCCGCGCTCACGCCCGACCGGGTCCTGCGCCGTCTCGAGTGGCAGGTGATCCGCCGCCTCGACGGCCGCCTGCAGGGCGACTACCACACGCTGCTGCGCGGCGAGGGCACCGACTTCCTCGACCTGCGCAGCTACGAATGGGGCGACGACGTCCGCCACATCGACTGGAACGTCACGGCGCGGATGGACGAGCTGTTCGTCCGGGACTTCATGGAGGACCGGGAGCTGACCGCGTGGCTCCTGCTCGACCGGTCCCGATCGATGGCGTTCGGCCCGGTCGGGCGGACCAAGGAACGGGTGCTCTGCGAGCTGGCTGCGACGTTCGGCCAGCTGCTCGTGCGCGGGGGCAACCGCCTCGGCGCCATCGTGTACGACGGCGAGCACCGCCGGACGATCCCGCCGCGCCAGGGGCGGAACCAGGTGCTCGCGCTGGTGCGCGAGCTCCTGCGCCCGGTCGGGAGGGGCCCGACCACCGACCTCAACGAGCTGCTCGAGAGCGCCGCCCGGCTCGTGCGCCGCCGCTCGCTCGTCGTGCTGATCTCCGACTTCATCAGCGAGCCGGGGTGGGAGCGATCACTGCTCCGCCTCACCGAGCGCCACGAGGTCGTCGCCGTGCGCCTCGTCGACCCCCGTGAGTACGAGCTCCCCGACGCCGGGCTCCTGTTCGTCGAGGACGCCGAGACCGGCGAGCAGCTGCTCGTCGACTCGAGCGATCCCGAGCTTCGCCGCCGCTTGCGGGCCGCGGCCGACGAGCACGACGAGAGCGATCCGGCGTCGGCGTGGCACGGGCGCACGTACGGCTGCACGTGGTGTCGACCGAGGACGATCTCGTGAGCGCGTTCGTGCGCATCGCCCGCAGCAGCCGAGCGCCGCCGGCGATGACCTTCCAGTCGCCGGGCATGCTGGTCGGCTCTGCTGCTCATCCCGGTCGTGGTGGCGGGCTACGTCGCGGCGGGGCGGCGGCGGGAGCAGCGACGGGCCGCGCTCGGCGCCCAAGGGCTGGTCGTCCTCCGGCCTCGGGCACCGCCAACGCGGCCCGCCGCCACCTGCCGTTCGTGTTGTTCACCGTCGCGCTCGGCCTTGCTCGTCGTCGCCTCCGCCCGACCGAGGCGACGATCACGACCCTCGAACGCCGAGCGACGGTGGTGCTCGCCCTCGACGTGTCGAACAGCATGGCGGCAACCGACGTCAAGCCCTCCCGCTTCGCTGCGGCGAAGTCGGCTGCCGTCGCCTTCGTCCGCCAGCAGCCGGCCGCCGTGCGAATCGGCGTCGTGGCCTTCGGCCAGAGCGCGGTCGATCGTGCAGCCCCCGACCACCGATCACGCCGCGGCGATCCAGGCCGTGCAGCGCCTCTCCTTGGGAGGTGGCACGTCGTTGGCGACGGGGATCCTCACCTCGCTCGACGCGATCGCCGGCAAGGCCATCACGATCAACAAGGCGTGCCCTGGCCAACGACAACTCGAACGAGATCAACATCGGTTACTACGGCGGCTCGACGATCGTGCTGCTCTCCGACGGCGAGGACACGAGCCAGGCCGACCCGGTGACGATGGCGCGGGTGGCGTCGGTCGCGGGCGTGCGCGTCCAGACGATCGGAGTCGGCACCGCGGCCGGCACGACCGTGCACATCGGCGGATTCACCCTCGCGACCGCCTTGGACGCGCGAACGCTGCAGGCGGTGGCGAGCGTGACGAACGGGTCGTACCACCAGGTCGACGACAGCGGCGCCGTGCAGGACGTCTCGAGGTCGATCGATCTGCACTTCGGGCTCGTCTCGCGGTTCACCGAGATCACGGCCCTCTTCGCCGCCGCCGCCGCCTTGCTCCTCGTCGCCGGCGCGCTGCTGTCGGTGATGTGGTTCGGGAGGGTGGTCTGAGGTGAGCTTCGCCTGGCCGCTCGCGCTCCTCGCCCTGCTCGCCGTGCCGCTCGTCGCCGGCGGCTACGTCGTGGCGATGCGCCGGCGCCGCCCTCAGGCGGTGATCTACTCGAGCCTCGACCTGCTGCGAAAGGCGGTTCCGCGACGGTCGCGCTGGCGGCGCCATCTGCCCGTCGCCCTTCTGCTCGCCAGCCTGGTCCTGCTCGCGATCGCGTCGGCCCGGCCTCAGATCACCTCGGACGTTCCGGTCGGCCAGACCTCGATCATCCTCGCCCTCGACGACTCCGCTTCGATGTGCTCCACCGACGTGGCCCCCAACCGGTTGGCCGCAGCGCAGGGCGCCGCACGTCGGTTCGTCGACTCCCAGCCGAGCGGAGTGCGGATGGGACTGGTCGTGTTCTCCGGCTTCGCCGAGCTCGTCGTCGCGCCGACGACGAGCCGCGCCGCGCTGGACAAGGCCATCGACAACCTGTCCACCAGCCCCGGTACCGCCATCGGTGCAGCGATCCTGCAGGCGCTCGACGCCCTCTCGCAGGTCAACCCCGCCGTTCAGCCGATCGGCAATACCGTGCTGAGCAACGCAGCTTCCGCGTTCGACTATGGCGGGACCGGCAGCTCGGGCAACGGACCCAGCGGTCAGTCGGCGAGCACGCTGCAGAAGCCCGGCAAAAACGGGTACGTGCCCGACGTCGTCGTCCTGTTGACCGACGGCTCCAACAACCGGGGCATCGAGCCGCTCGACGCCGTCCCCTACGCCGTCGCCCGGCGCGTCCGCGTCTACACGATCGGCTTCGGCACGACCCATCCGGCTCCGTTGGCGTGCTCGGCACAGCAGCTCGCCGGCACGATCGGCGGTCAAGCCGGGGGCGGCGGCTACGGCTACGGCGGCTACGGCTCTGCTGCAGGCGGTGGAGCCGGCGGTGGCGGTGGCGTTGGTGGCGGCGGCGCCGGTGGCGGCTACGGCTACGGCTACGGGGGTCCCGGGGGCCGCTCACCGCTCGTGGCCGACCTCCCCACGCTGCAGAAGGTCTCCCAGCGCACCGGTGGCCGCAGCTACGCGGCGAAGGACGAGTCGCAGCTCGACAAGGTGTTCGCACAGCTGCCGAAGGAGATCAAGGTCCAGAAGGAGCGCCACGAGATCAGCGAGACCTTCGTCCTGATCGGCGCACTGCTCGCCCTCGCTGCGATGGGGGCGGCGATCCGCTGGAGCCCGTACCCCTGAGCACCCGGCACGCCCGTCCCTGACGAACGCCGACCGAGACCGGGAGCACGCTCGAGGCCGCTCAGGCGGGTAGCCCGGGCGGTACGTCACACGGCAAAGCAATGAGGCCAAGCAGGTGGCCCGATGACCTGGGCAGCTGCGCTCGCACGCGGCGTGTGTCGATCCGCTGGCGGGGCACACGGCACGTCAGCTCAGCGACCGTTACCTGCTGAGGGCGCAGGGACCGATACGGCTCCCGCCACGTTCGCAGCCGCAGCCCGACCTCGCCGTGCTCGCCGTGCTCGCCTAGCGAGACCACCTCTGCCACGCCGAGCAGCCAGGCGTCGCCGACGTCGTGCTCGCGATCGAAGTCGCCGACTCGAGCCTCGCCGCCGACCGCGGAGCGGACGCAGTCACGTGCGCCTCGCTCCGGACGTGCAGTGATCCCGAACCCAGCTGACGATCTCCCCGGTCGTCGCGCCCGGCGTGAACAGCGCAGCGACGCCCATCGCCTCGAGCTGCTCGGCATCGTCAGGAGGGATGATGCCCCCGCCAAACACCACAATGTCCCCTGCATCGGAATCGGCGAGCAGGTCGAGCACCCGGCGGAACAGCCCCAGGTGCGCGCCGGAAAGCACCGACAGACCGATCGCGTCGGCGTCCTCCTGCACCGCCGTACGCACGATCTGCTCGGGCGTCTGATGCAGCCCGGTGTAAATCACCTCCATGCCAGCGTCGCGCAGCGCCCTGGCGACGATTTTCGCTCCACGGTCGTGACCGTCGAGCCCCGGCTTGGCCACGACGACTCGGATTCGATCCCGAGAGACGTCGGCAGCACTCATCGTTCCTCCTGCCAGCACATTCATCGCCCTCCCGCCCACGGCGCCTTGCAAACGAGCACGCCAGCCCGGTGTTGTCGACTCTTGTCGCGGATCGCGCCAGCCGTCCGCCACACGCCGGACGGTTTCAGCGGCTGGAGGTCGGTGCCTCGCTCGCCGCTCGGTCCGAGGCGCTGCCCCAGATCTCCCTGAGGGCCGACGTGATCTCTCCGATGGTGACGTGAGCGCGGATCGCAGCCAGGATCGCGGGAATCGTGTTCCTGCCACCTGCCGCGCTGTCCGACACCGCGCTCAGGCACTCGGCGACTCTCGAGGCGCTCCGCTCGCTCCGAATCCTTTCCAGCCGCTCGATCTGGCTGGCCGCCGCATCGTCGTCGACAACGAGCCTGCTCCGGATCGGCGACTGCTCTTCCGCACGAAACCGGTTCACGCCCACAACGGGGCGCTTGCCTGCCTCGATCTCGAGCTGTTGGAGGTACGCCTCCTTGTCGATCTGAGATGCCGTCCACCCACTGATCAACGCCTCTACACCGCCCCCGAGGCGTTCGATCTCTCCTAGATACCCCACGATCGCTTCCTCGACTCTCGTCGTCATGTCCTCGACGAAATACGAGCCGCCCAGCGGGTCCACCGTCCGTGTCGCCCCGGTCTCATAGGCGAGAATCTGCTGGGTCCTCAACGCCACCCGTACCGACTCTTCACTTGGGAGTTGAACAGCCTCGTCATAGGCAGTCGTGGCGAGCGTCTGAACCCCCCCCAAGACGGCTGCAAGAGACTGATACGCCACCCGCACGATGTTGTTCAACGGCTCTTGCGCCGTCTGCAGGCTCCCGAGCGTGTAGCAGAAGATCCTGCCCTTAGCGTCTTCGTCGGAGACGCCGTACCGGTCGCGTAACGTCCGCGCCCACAGCCTGCGAGCCGCCCGAAACTTCGCTACCTCCTCGAACAGATCAATACCGGCAGAAAGGAACAGCCACACCGATCCAATGAATTGCTGGATCTCCACGCCCCGCTTAAGCGTCGCATCGATGTAGTCGAGTCCGTGCGCCAGCGCGAATGCTACTTCCTGAATAGCACTAGCGCCCGAGTCACGAATGTGGTAGCCACAGAACTCGATTGACTCCCAATGCGGGAGATTACGTGTGCAGTACTCGATCACGTCGACCGAGAACTCCATGCCGAATCTCGGGGGAAATATATACGTGCCTCGAGCGACGTATTCTTTCAGCACATCGTTCTGCAACATGACTCGGAATTGATCAGGTGAGTATCCGAGCTCTTCGGCTGCCGCAACGAACAGGGCCACGGCGATAGGGCCGATGGCGTTGGCAGTCGTGCGGATCTGCCGCACATGATCGAGGGCGATCCCGTCCAGCAGCTCCACCATGTCCGGCAGCGCGTCGATCGGAACTCCGACCTTGCCCACCTCGAATACGGCCAGAGGATCATCCGAGTCGAGTCCCATCTGCGTCGGAAGGTCGAGGGCGATCGAGAAACCACGTTGCCCCTGCTCGAGAAGGCTTCGGATCCGACGGTTGGTCGCCTTGGCGGAGCCGTATCCGGAGTACTGACCCATCACCCAGAGCTCTTCGCGGTACATCTCAGGGGTCACGCCACGGGTATAGGGATACTGTCCGGGCAGCCCGAGATCTACAACTGGATCGAAACTGCGACGCTCGAGGTCACGGTGAGTGTACGTCGACGCGATCGCCAAGCGCGATGCAGATTCGAACTGCTGCGTCACGCTGCGACCGGTATCGGATTCTCTGGTCATTCATTGGCCTTTGTCCGATGGAGCCAGACAGGACGTTTCCTCGCACGCCCAAACGACGTCGCAAATCATAGCTCGCGCTTCGTGCGAGACGGTCTGCAAACGAGTCAGAGCCGGCAGGGCAGCGGACATCGACGTGAACTGCCCGATGGGAGTGTCGAGGTACAGGTCGGTCATGTCGCTGTCGACCTCGCGTGCGTTGCGCGTCTGGCCCCGGAGGTGTTTGAAGGGCACCTCGGCCTCGATCGCGACGCGGCGCCGATGCCGGACGCCGAGGCGCGCCCGGCGTCAGGTCTGAACGGTAAGCTGCGCGGGCATCTTCGTGGAACGCCAGGCCAAACCGGAGGGTAGCGATGGACGCTGTCATCGTCGAGGCGGTGCGCAGCGCGGTCGGCAAGCGGAATGGCGCGTTGGCCGGTGTCCATCCCGTCGACCTCTCCGCCGTCGTGCTGAACGCCCTGCTCGAGCGGACCGGATTGAACCCGGAGCAGGTCGATGACGTGTTGTGGGGATGCGTCACCCAGCTCGGTGATCAGTCGAGCAACGTGGCTCGGTTTGCGGTGCTCGCCGCTGGTTGGCCGGACAGCGTGCCGGGCGTCACGATCAACAGAGCGTGCGGCTCCAGCCAGCAGGCATTGGAGTTCGCGGTCGGCGGAGTCATTTCCGGCCAGTACGATATCGCCATTGCCGGTGGCGTCGAGGCGATGAGTCGCGTGCCGCTCGGAGCCGCACGGACAGTGGGCCTTCCTTACGGTCCGAAAGTGCTCGAGCGCTATGACAATTTCTCGTTCAATCAAGGATTGAGCGCAGAGATGATCGCTGCGAAGTGGAGCCTGTCCCGCCAGGCGCTGGACGCATACTCGGCGCGCTCGCATGAGCGTGCCGCGGCAGCGCTCGACTCCGGAGCCTTTCAGCGCCAGATCGTCCCGGTGGACGTCGGCGGGCGACAATTCGACATCGACGAGGGCGTTCGCCGCGGCACCAGCGTCGAGTCGCTGAGCCAGCTGAAGGCGGCTTTTGTCGACGACGGCGTCATCCACGCCGGCAACTCCTCGCAGATCTCGGACGGGGCAGCCGCCGTCCTCGTCATGAGCTCCGCTCGAGCTTATGAGCTCGGTCTGGCCCCGATTGTGCGATACCACAGCGGAGCCGTTGTGGGCGCGGACCCGGTCGAGATGCTGACCGCGCCGATCGCTGCCACGGAGAAGCTGCTCAAGCGGTCCAACGTGTCGCTCGACGACATCGGCGTGTTCGAGGTCAACGAAGCCTTCTCGCCAGTGCCCCTCGTATGGCTCGCCGAGCTCGGCGCAGATCCGGAGCTCCTGAACCCTCTCGGCGGTGCCATCGCGCTCGGTCACCCGTTGGGCGCCTCAGGTGCCGTTCTCCTGACGAGGATGGTGCACCACATGCGCGATCGGGGAATCAGGTACGGCTTGCAGACGATGTGCGAGGGCGGCGGGACCGCGAACGCGACGCTGCTCGAGCTGGCCCAGTAGCGCGCTGATCGGGAGCGCCGCTGCTCGGTGCTACTCACAACCCCACTCGGCGATGACCTCTGCACCGTGCTCGCCGAGGCGAGGGGGTGGGCGGTAGGCCTCGAACTCGTAGCCGGTCAGACGCACCGGGTTGCCGACGCCGTGAGCGCTCCCCCCCGCCGCAAGGCCCACGTCCACGAGCAGCCCTGACTCGAGGACGTGTGCGTCGTGGAGCACTTCTTCATAGTCGTAGACGGGCGAAGCAGGGATTCCGTTCGTCTCGAATGCCTCGAGCCATTGGGCGATCGAGCGCTTCCTCAACAGCGGCTCGAGCAGCTTCTCCAGCTCGAGCTGATGCTCGACCCGCCTGGCCTGGTCGGTGAATCTCGGGTCGGATTTCAGCTCCGGCACCGCGAGCAGGTCGCACAGGCGTTCGTAGAGGTCCTGCGCGCCGGCGGCCACCACCATATAGCCGTCAGCCGCCAGGAAGGCCTGGTACGGCGCGTTCTGGGGATGCCGGGATCCGAGCCGACCCGGTGGAGCTCCTCCGGCCCAGTACTCGCTGGTCTGGATCGTGGAGATCCCCAGGATGCACGACAGCATCGAGCAGTCGATGTACCCACCGACGCCCGTCCGCTCGACCCGCAGCAAGGCAGCGTTGATCGCCGACGCCGCGTACAGACCCGCTGTGAAGTCGGCGACGGCCACACCGCATTTGGCCGGTCCCTTATCGGGCTCGCCGGTCACACTCATGACGCCGCTGATCGCCTGGATGGCGACGTCGAAGGCACCGCGCTGGGCATACCGGCCGGTCTGGCCGTACCCGGAGATCGAGCAGTAGACGAGCGGGCCGGGGACAGGTGAGACATCGCTGTAGGCGAGCCCGAGGCGAGCCATCGCACCTGGCCGGTGGTTCTCGACCACAACCGCCGCAGCCGAACAGAGCCTTCGGGCGCTCAGGACCCCCTCCTTGCTCCGGAGGTCGAGAACGACACTGCGCTTGTTCCGGTTCAGAGCGACGAAGTTCGCTCCGAGCAAGGTCCCATCTGCGTCCTCGACGAATGGCGGCCAGCGCCGAAGGCGGTCTCCATTGGGAGACTCGATCTTGACGACATCGGCCCCCCAGTCCGCGAGGATCAAGCTGCAAGCAGGTCCGGCGGCGAATTCCCCGAACTCGACGACGCGGACGCCCTCGAGCGGTCGTCCGGTCATCGGTCGGTGAACTTCGGCGCACGTCGGGCATAGAATGCCTCGAGGCCTTCCGCATAGTCAGCGGAATGGATCGCTCGCTGCTCGATCTCGAAAGCCTTCGGCTCTGCCTCGGGATCTCGCTGCTGAATCATCGAGATGATCTCCTTCGTCGCGGCGATCGCCGACCTCGAACGCCTGCCGATCTCCCGGGCGAGCTGCTCGGTCGCAGCGACGAACTGGTCTGCGTCGAGAATCTCGGAGACGAGTCCCAGACGTAGCGCCTCGTGCGCGGAGAGCGCGCGCCCCGTCATCAGCATGAACCTGGCGCTCGCCGCTCCGATCGAGTCCACCAACCGACGGGTCGAGGGGTAGGGATAGACGATGCCGAGCCCAGTGGGCGAGAGCATGAATGAAGCGCTGTCGTCGGCGACGGCGAAGTCGCATGCGAGCACCAGCTCCACGCCGCCTCCCACGCAGGCACCTCGTACGCAGGCGACCGTTGGCTTGGAGCAGCGCCTGACCGCCGCCAGCGACTGCTCGAGGGCTGCCCCGAAGACGGCGAAGCCGGCGCCGTCGCGCCGCGTCAGCCGGATCTCGTCGAGGTCCGCACCCGCGCAGAAAGCCGCCGGATCAGTGCTGCGAATCAAGAGGACCTGGAGATCGTTGTCGTCGTCGAACTCACCGACCAGCTCGGCCAAGCGCGACCACATCTCGATCGTGAGGGCGTTGCGCTTCTCGACGCGACGCAGGCAAAGCGTCGCCACCGGGGGCTCTAGCAACAAGCTGAGCGGTTCGTCGAGCTGGCTCATCGATCGCCGGGCTCGAACACGACGATCTTGGAGTCCCCCGATCGCGACTCGAAGCAGGCCCGCAACCGGAGGCCTGGCGACAGCTGCTCCGGCGCCACACGGCGCAGCATCGCGAACACCCTCACACCCTCGTCGAGCGCCACGATGCCGCCGACGTAGGGGAGCTCGTGGCTGAACTCCGCTGAGAAAGCGTGGCGCGTGACGGTCCAGGTGTAGAGCTGGCCGAGCCCGCTCACAGGTGTCCACTCGAGGGCGGATCCCGCACAGTCGGGGCAGTTGGCGCGCGGAGGGTGCATCCACCGGCCGCAGGAGGTGCACCGTTGAACCCGGAGCTCGTCGACTGCCTGATAACCGAAGTACTCCCCGGCTCTCCCTTCGAGCAGCGGCCCCGGCAGCGAAGTACCGCCGGGTGCCGCGTGATCGGCCGTCACGACAGCCGCTCGAGCACGGCGATGCTCCCGTCCGCCATGTCGCCCCAGCCGGTCACCACGCCGAGCCGAGCCCGGGGAACCTGCGACGGGCCCGCCTCGTGCCGCAACTGCCGCACCGCCTCGACCACATGATTCATCCCGAGTGCATGAGCCTGTGAGAGCAACCCTCCATGCGTGTTGACGGGAAGACGACCGCCAAGCTCGATCGCGCCGCTCATCACGAATTCACCGCCGGCGCCGCGCTCGCAGAACCCAGCTTCCTCGAGCTGCTGGATCACCTCGAAGGTGAAGCAGTCGTAGACTTGGGCGAAATCCATATCAGCGGGGCCGACCCCGGCTCGTTCGAAAGCAACAGGCGCCGCCTTGGTGAGCCCGATGTCGAAGAGCGACGGGCGATTGCAGATGTCGGATGCCGGCTCTGCCCGCGCTTCGGCGACCGAACGGATCGCGACCGCTCGCCGATCGAGGCGACGAGCGGTCGACCTCGTGGCCACGATCACCGCCGCGGCCGCATCGGTCTCCAGGCAGCAGTCGAAGCGACGGTAGGGTTCGACGACAAACGGTGACGCCAGGTAGTCCTCGAGGAGCATCGGGCGATCTCGCATCAGTGCGTTCGGAGTCAGCTGGGCATGTTTGCGGCAGGCGAGCGCGACGGCCGCGAAGGCCTCGGGGCGAGTGCCGAACTCGATCATGTGCCGCCGCGCCATCAGCGCGTACACCTGAGAGGGTGCCACCGTCCCGTAGGCGAGAAAGTAGTCGCGTACCGTGCGACGGAAGGTGGTGACCGGGTTCGCTCTCGCGTTCTGGCTTGGCGCGCGACCCGGAATAACCGTTCCAGCCTGTGGGCACGACGACGGCCCTGGCGATGCCGGCCTCGACGGCAAGCGCAGCGTGCTGCAACGACGCCACCGGGCTCGCTCCACCCATCTGGACTTGCGCCGAAAACCTCACCTCGCGCATGCCCAGGTTGTCGGCCAGCTCTTCAGCCGTGGCGTTGATGTACGGCGTCATCACGCCGTCGAGATCGCGTGGATCGATGCCGGCGTCGGTCGCCGCTCGACGAGCCCCGGTGAGCACGAGCTCCAGGTCCGAGACGCCGGAGCCGGGCGCACGGCAGTAGTCCGTCTCGCCCACGCCGATGATGCACGCCGTGTCCTCACTTCCCACGATCACGACTGCGCGCCAGGAACTCGGCGATTCCTAGGCGGCCCTCCTCAGATGTCCGGGCCGCTAGGCCGGCTTCCATCGCGGCGGCGACATACGCCTCACGCTGATCTGCTGCCCACACCTTCGACAGGAGTGCCTTCGTCACACGCTGCGCGCCGGGCCATGCCGCGCAGAGCTGCGCGATGACTGCCTCGACCGCATCGTCGAGCTCCTCCGGGTCGGCCACCTCGTGCACGAGCCCGATTTGCTTGGCGGTCTCGGCACCGAAGCGCTCGCCGGTGACCATGAAGCGCCGGGCTGCGGACAGCCCGATCTTTGGCACGACATAGGTCGAGATCACCGCGGGAGCGATGCCGACACGCACCTCGCCGAAGCCGAAGCGCGCCCGCGACGAAGCCACAGCGATGTCCGAACAGGCGACGATGCCCACCCCGCCTCCGACCGCAGCACCGTTGACCCGAGCGACCACGGGGTGCGGACAGCTGTCGATCGAGCGGAACAGGCGCTCGTTCGCCCAGGCGTCCTCGACCACCCGAGCGTAGGGCGCATCGGCCATCTCTTGCAACGCGACCAGGTCCGCACCTGCGGAGAACGTGTCACCCGCGCCCGTGATGGCCACGACACGCACGTCCGGATCGGCTCCGAGCTGCTCGAAGGCGCCACACAGCTCGCGGGTGATCGCAGGCGACAGGGCGTTCTTGGAGTCCGCGCGATCGAGGGTGAGCCAGGCGACGCCGCGCTCGTCGTCTCGACGAACGACGGAGGTGCTCGACACAGTGATTCCCCTTGGCTCGGAACGATCGGTACCAGTCGGTGCCCGACTAGCTGTCCAAGAGCGACGAGACGCTGCTCGCTCCGTCCACGAAGCCCTGGACCAGGTCGTCCATCACGCCTCGCACCCGGCGAATCGATCTCATCATCCCCACGACTTGCCCGACAGCGGTGCCCATCAGGGGCTCGATGCGATAGTCGAAGATCGCGGCCATCGTGTCGCGGACCAAGATTCCCTGCTCGGGCGCTGGAAGCGGTGCAGGAGCGCCCGGCGCGTCCCACTCGGCGACCCAGGGCGTCGTCAGCTGTCGCACCGGCTTGCCAGTCAGGCAGCGTGATCGCCTCGTGTCCTTCGAGCCGGCACGGATCAGCTTGGCCTTGACCTCGTCGAGGACGTCGCTCTCGACGGTGGCCAACCAGATGGAGCCGGTCCACACGCCCTGCGCGCCAAGGGCGACGGCGGCGGCGATCTGGCGCCCGTCGCCGATCCCACCAGCCGCGAGAACCGGCGTGCCGGGAACCTCGTCGACGACCTGCGGAACGAGCACCATGGTCGAGATCTCCCCGGTGTGGCCACCCGCCTCGCCGCCGACCGCGACGATGATGTCCGCGCCCGCTTCGACGTGCCGTGTCGCCTGTCCGGGCGCACCGACCAGCCCGACGACGAGCCGACCGTCGCGGTGGAGAGAGTCCGCCAAGCCTGGAGGAGGTGGACCGAGGGCGCTTGCGACGAGCTTTGCGCCAAAGCGCGTCGCGACTTCAAACTTCTCCCTCGCCCGCTGGTTCGTGACGATCAGGTTGTCGCCTTCCTTGGCATACCGGTCGGGCTCCTTCGGCGGCGGTATCTGGAAGCGCTCCTTCAGGTCACGCACGAAGTCGAGGTGGCGTTGCGGAATGGCAAGCGCCATGGCCTCGACGTCGTCCCCTTCCGATTTCGCCGGAAAGAGCAGGTCGACGCCATACACCCGTCCGCCGAGATGCTCGTCGAGCCATCGCAGGTCGTATTCGAGCTCCTCGAGCGTCTGGCGAGTGGTTCCGAGGATTCCCACGCCGCCGGCTTGGCTGACCGCCGCCACGACGTCGCGGCAATGGCTGAACGCGAAGATCGGGTACTCGATCCCGAGGCGAGCTGCGAGCTCAGTCCTCAAGCCGACGTCTCCGATCGCAGACCTCCCACGCCGTCACGGCGCCCGGTCCTCGTGCGGACGGTCCAGGTGTCGAGACCGCCGCTCACTCGTGCGTGGGGGGCGCAGCGAGGAGGTTGCCGAGGAGCTGGTCGAAGGCAGCGACCTCCTCGAGACGGCTGTGGCGTAGCCCGATGCCAGGCACGCGGGTGAACCCCTCGGGGACGCAGGACGACATAGCCTCTCGCAGCTGGTCGATCTGCTCGGTCACCACGGCCTGGTCGATGGTCGGAAGGACGTCGGCGTTCCCGTTCTTGCCGAGAAGGTCGGTGAGATTGTCACGCACCTGACCGAGGTACCACTCCATCGGGTCGCCGAGCGTTCCACGGTCGAACATGATGGCGTCGCTCTCGGCTGGGGCGTGGTAGTGCGGCATCACGGCGAAGTCGTCGAACCTCAGCACCTCCACCCACTCCCCGTCGCGCTGGCCAAGGACGCGCGTCGTCGGGCCCCACCCCTTGGTGAAGTAGACCTCGAAGCGGAGGCCTCCGAGCTCGAGCGATCGCTCGTTCAGCTTCTCAGGCTCGATGACGGGCATTGAGCTCCCTCCCTGCTGTAGTGACCGGACGCCGTGCCGAAGTCATCAGACGACGGGGTCCGCCGGTGGGACCGATCGGACTCCCGGCGCGACCCCTGCGATCCCCAGCCGGAACCGCGCCGGGACTCGATTCTAGCAGGCGTCCGACTGGAGGGACAAGTTCGACCCTCGATTTCGGTTCGTGTAATCTCAGGCACGTACACCGCTCGGAAGGCGAATGGCTATTCGGACTTCGACAGCCGGCTAGGGTGAAAACGGCGCTGTGCTTCGGCTCATTGCCACGGCGACGCAGCCGGAGGCCTCGTTCTCCGGCGGCCGCAGGAAGGGGACGTATGTCCGGGGTGGAAGAGCGCCTTGGAGAGCTGAGCGACCGCCTCGAGATCGCCGACCTGCTCTCGCGCTACGGCATCGCCATCGACACGCGGCAATGGGGCTTGCTCGAGACGGTGTTCAGCCCGGACGCAAGGATCGACTACTCCTCAAGTGGCGGTCCGGCAGGGCAGTTCCCGGAGATCGCGGCGTGGCTGGCGAGCTTCCTCACCCCGTTCCCGATGAACCAGCACATGACGCTCAACTCCGAGGTTCGCCTCGAGGGCGACACGGCGCTGGTACGGAGCTACTTCTTCAACCCGAACTCCCTGCCGGACGAGTCAGGCGTCATGAAGATGATCTTCGTCGGTGGCTTCTACAACGATCGGCTGCAGCGCGGATCCGACGGTTGGAGGATCATCGAGCGCATCCAGACGACGTCGTGGATGCACTCCTCCGACTCTCCCGAGGAGTGGGCCAAGCGCACCGGCCTCGGCCGTTCGGCAGGGTGACGCGGCGATGAGCAGTTCGCCGACGAGGCGACCTCCGGTCGAAGGCGCCGACAACCGGCACTTCTGGGACGGCTTCCGCGAGCACCGTGTCGTGCTCCAGGAATGCCTGAGTTGCGGGTACGTTCGCTTTCCTCCGATGCCGGGCTGCCCTGCCTGCGGCTCCGCGTCGTGGGCTGCGCGCGACTCGACGGGTCGTGGCGTCGTGTACTCCTATGTCCGCGCCCATATCGCGATCCCACCGCTCGAGGCCGACGAGGTACCGGTCACCTTCGCGACCGTCGAGCTCGATGAAGGTTGTCGACTGGTGGCAAGAATCGGTGGCACGGAGGCGCCGACGATCGGAGAGCGGGTCGCTGCCGTGTTCGTCGACCGTGGCTCCTGGACGGAGCTCGCCTTCGGCCTAGTAGAGCCGGCCGAGTCAGCGGCCGCTCCCAACCTCAGTGTGAGCGCAGGTGGCTGAGGCGGCCATCGTCGGCGTGGGCTACACCGAGCTCACCCGCGCCTCCCAGTCATCGGTGCTCGACCTTGCCTATCGGGCGTGCGCAGCAGCCGTCGAGGACGCCGGCATGTCCCGCGCCGAAGTGGACGGCGTGGCGAGCTTCATGGTGATGAACGACTCGGTCACGACCCAGGCCGTTGCGACCGTGCTCGGGCTGGCACCGCTGCGCTACTCGCTCGACCTCAACCTGGGGGGCCAAGCACCATGCCACCTCGTCTGGCAGGCAGCTACAGCCGTGGCTACCGGTCAGGCCAACGCCGTGCTGGTCTTTCGCTCGATGAATGGAAGGTCGGGAGCTCGCGTCGGGGGTATGGAGTTCAGCGGCGACGGCGGCCAGTACCGCTACCCGATCGGCTACGGCGCCTACATGATGTATGTCGGCATGTGGGCACGTCGCTTCCTGTACGAGACAGGGCAGGACGAGCTCGACCTGGCCGGGGTGGCCCTCGCCGCCCGCGCCTGTGCCGAAGCCAACCCCCGCGCCTTCCGCAGAGAGCCTCTGACGCTCGAGTCCTACCTCGCGGCTCCTTACGTCGTGGATCCGTACCGGGCCCCGGACTGCACCGTCGAGGTCGACGGCGCCTGTGCGGTGCTCGTGACCTCGCTCGAGCGTGCTCGCGACCTCCGTCATCGTCCGGCGGTGCTCGCCGCCGGTGGCTATCGAGCCGGCCCGCGACCTGGCCTCGACATCGGTGACCACTTCAGCTGGCTCGACTACACCCGCAACTACACCAGCTGGATCCGTGACGATCTCTACGGCCGAGCGGGCCTTTCGACCAGCGACATCCAGTTCGCGGAGCTCTACGACTGCTTCTCGAGCACGACGCTCATGGCGCTCGAGGGGCTCGGGCTCTGTGAACGGGGTGGCTCAGGGGAGCTGGTCCGAAGCGGCGCCACCGCTGTCGACGGCGCGCTGCCCGTCAACACCAACGGGGGTCTGCTGTGCGAGGGCTACCTGCACGGGATGAACACCGTTGCCGAGGCGGCGTTGCAAATCCAAGGTCGCTGCGGCGATCGGCAGGTGCCGCGCCACGACGTGTGCGTCGTGACGTCGGGCGCCCTCATGGACGGATCGGCGTTGATCGTCGTCGGGGACCGTTGATCTCGAGACCGCAGGCACATCGAGCGGGCTGGCGAGCGAACGGGTGGCCGGCGGCCGACGTCGGGCACTGACGAGCGACTGGAGGTCCGAAGTGTCACCACAGGAGCACTACGCAGCCGATCCGCTGCTGTTCTATCCGGGTCGGCGATTGCCCGAGTCCGAGCGGAAGAGGATGGACGCGTACGAGATCCCGATCGACGAGATCACCCTGGACCACCTCGTCTACAGCCTGGGTCGCCAAGTCGAGACCAACTTCCAGACCTTCTACACCGTGGCGGAAGAGGTCGTCGGCGAGGAGCAGGCGCTGGCCATCGCCCGCGAGATCGGCCGGCGCTACGGCGGCCGCGGTTACGCCAAGCTGCTCGAGGCTCATGGCCGCCCGGGCCACGGCGAGCCACGCGAGATGGCCCTCTACCAGGACCTCGTTCATTCGATCCGTGGCCCGAAGCATGCCGCAGCCCTGTTCGCCGATTACGACGAGATGGAATGCGTTGTCCGGCGCGGCGAGTGCGTCTACTTCAGCGAGGATCAGCCAGAGAACGGCAAATACACGGGGGCGTTCGAGTCAGGGTGCTTCGAGGGCTACGTCGCTGCAGACGAGAACCTGGAGCGAGTCGACGTGATCAGGTGCAGGTGGCGGGGTGACGAGGGCTGCGAGCAGCATTGGGTGTTCAAGGAACCTGCTCAGCGACAGGCGCCCGAACCGCCCACCGAGTGAGCACCTCGAGCGAGCTCCGTCACAGAGATCATCCCATGAGCTCAGGCACTCCCAGGGCATCCAGTGCCCGTGCCATCTCCTCGAGCTCCGATTCCGGTGGCAGCAGGTAGGGCGGTCGGAGCACCCCATTGCCCCGTCCGGAGACCTTGAGGCCCATCTTCACCCAACGCGCTGTCGACGGGGCCCAGCGGCTGACCGTCGCGCCAACACGGAGCCAGCTCGCCTGGACCTGGCCGGCGCCCGCAAGGTCACCTCGCTCGCAGCACTCGGCGAGGTGCTTGCACAGGCGCGGAGCGAGGTTTGGCTCCGCGGAGAGACATCCGGACGCGCCGAGGCCGTAGCCGGCGAGCATGTCGTATCCGCTCGTGTAGTAGGCGATGCCCGGCCTGAGTGCGTCCTTCAGCTCGACGAGGTAGCGAAGGGTCACGCCCATCACGTTCATCGCGATCAGCTGCGGGTACTCCTCGGCCAGCATCCGCAGCAGCGGCACGGGCGTGAGATAGCCCTGGTAGGCATGAATCGAGATCGCGACGGGATGGTCGATCTCGTCCAGCAGGGACCGGTAGTACCCCTCCTGCTCCGAGGGCGTCGGCACCATCCCGTGGCCGCCGTCGACGGCGTACAGCTGGACGCAGTCCACGCCGGCCTCGACGGCAATTCGTGCCTTTGCGTACATCTCGTCCGCGGTGCGCGATTCTGGCGGATTCGCGTAGACCGGGACCACGCCGCCGGCCTGCTCGACCCCGATCTCGTACAGGCGCTTGCGCTCGTCGTTGGTCAGCGCGTGCCCCTCGCCCGCGCCCCCGCTGCCGAGGTAGATGCCGATACCCTCCGATGCCAGCCAGCCCAGGTGTCGCCTCAGACCGTTCTCGTCGAGAGCACCACTGTCGGTGAACGTGGTCGCGCTCATGCAGAAAACGGTGACCGTCATCGAGCCTCACTTTCAGCTCGCGCGATTCGATCGCCGAGCAGCTGTCGCGCAGACGCGTCGCGCGTCAGACTAGTCAAGCTCCCACAGCCGTTCCCAGGTCGCCGGCACCCCGGCACGGTGTCGTGCCCATATCATCCAGTTTTCTTCGTACAAACCTGAGCGACGGAGGATCGCACGATGCAGATCGACGAACTGCAAGACATCACGCTGGAGCTCGACAACGGGCTCGCCTGGATCACCCTCAACCGGCCTGAGCGGTACAACGCCTTGCGCGGCCGTAGCTGGGACGAGCTCATCTGGTGTTTCAAACGTTGCTGGGGCGACCGCAACGTGGGGGTGGTCGCGCTCACAGGCGCCGGAGAGCGGGCCTTCTGCGCCGGTGGGGACCTGAAGCAGTTCGAGGAATCGGGAGACTGGGGACCTTCCGAGTTCGGGTTCATGGAGGCCGAATACCTGTTACGGGTGATCCGGCAGATCCCCAAGCCCGTCATCGCAGCGGTCAACGGATTCGCCATCGGCTACGGAAACGTGCTCCAGACCGTATGTGACATCACGATCGCCGCCGACACCGCCAAGTTCGGCCAGACCGGGCCCCGCGTCGGCTCGTGGGACGCAGGATGGGGCACGGCGTACATGGCCCGGATCCTCGGAGAGAAGCGCGCCCGCGAGCTCTGGTACCTGTGCCGACAGTACGACGCCGCCACCCTCGAGTCGTGGGGAATGATCAACCGCGTCGTGCCGCTGGCCGAGCTTCGTGGCGAGGTGCGCACCTGGGCCGACGAGATTCTCGCCAAGAGCCCGACCGCACTGCGGTTCGTAAAGCATTCTTTCAATGCCGCGTCCGAGGACGTCGCCGGCATTACGACGCTGTCGTTCGACGCCCTCGACCTGTTCAACGGGACCGAGGAGGCCAGCGAAGCGGGCACGGCGTTTCGCGAGAAGCGGTCGCCAGCCTTCTCCAAGTTCCGCTGACCGGCGCACCGCGAACGGGCCGGAGATCTGCTCAGGAGCTGGTCACCCGGTCCCACTTCGACCGAAAGTCCGGGTCGTCCTCGATCGTCTTGATGAGCTCGTGCTTCTTCACTTTGCCCGATGCCGTTGTCGGCAGTTCCGGCAGCACGATCAATCGCTCGGGAAGCTTGTGGGTCGCCAACCCGAGCTCGCGCAGGCGCTGAGTTATCGTCTCGAAGCTCAGGCCCTGGCTTCCCCTCGTCACGACACAGGCGCAGCACCGCTCTCCGAGGCGATTGTCACGAAGCCCGACCACCGCGGCTCGCTCCACCTCGGGCATGCTGCACAGGAGGTCCTCGATCTCGCGCGGTGCGATGTTCAGCCCCCCACGGATGATGATCTCCTTCTTCCGGCCGACGATGGCGAGGTAGCCGTCTTCGTCGAGCACGGCGACGTCGCCCGACCGTACCCATCCACCGGGCAGGTAGGTCGCCGCCGTGCGCTCGGGGTCGTCGAGCAGACCGACGCTGTTGCTCGGTCCGCGCACGTGCAGCTCGCCCGGACAACCCGCCGCCAGCGCAACGCCGGACTCGTCGCGGATCTCCACCGAGTAGTTGGAGAGCGGGAGCCCGTCGGTGTGCATCCGCTTGGCGAGCGGTGAATCGGGGCGGTTCCAGGTCGCGGACAGTACCTCCGTCGACCCATAGAGCCTGAGCACACCGATCCCGAGCGCGTCCGCGCGCTCGACGAGCTCAGCAGGCACGGGGGCTCCCCCGCACCCGAATCGTCCGAGCATCGGCAACGTTGTCGACGACGCCGAGCATGCGTTCACCAGGTCCTGAAGGAAGGTCGTCGCGGCAAGTGTGTACGTGCAGCCTTCCTCCCGGACCAAACGGATCGCTTCAAAAGGGTCCCAGATGTCCTGTAGGACGAGACGCATCCCGTTGCCGAGCGCGATCCGTACCCCGAAATTCAACCCCGTCGAGTGACCTACGGGTGAGGGCGTCCACACGACGTCGCCAGCCGCCAGGCCGAGATCGTCGTGCACGGCGTGCGCCCCGGCGTTGGCCGTTTCTTCGGTGTGCATGATCGCCTTGGGGACCGACTCGGTCCCAGAGGTGAAGATCAACTCGGAAACCGCCGATGCCGCGCTCGCGGGCACCAGGGCCGGCGCGCTCGTACGGGGTGCGTCGACCACCTCTGCCAGCGGCGTCGATCGATCGAGATCGAACTCGACGTGGTGCAGATCGAGCCCGGACCGGGCGGCGACCTCCTCGACCATCGGTCGATAGGCGAATCCGCGGTAGCGGTCGGGCGTCACGACGACCCTCGGGCTTGCCATCCGGAAGACATGGAGCAGCTCGTGCGACCGGTAGCTGGGAAGCAACGGATTGACGACGGCACCGAGCGACTGTGCGGCGACGGTGGTGACCACCGCTTCATAGACGTTCGGCAGCTGAACGGAGACCACATCGCCGGTCGACACGCTGTGCTTGGTCAAGTACGAAGAAAACACTGCTGCGTCGCGCGCGAGTTCGGCGTAGCTTCGGCGGCGCTCACCCATGCGGTCCACCACCGCGATCTGATCGGGCTGGTGATCAGCGTGCCCGGCCACGAGCCCGGCGAGCGTGTCCGGCCTCCACAGGCCCGTGCGACGGTATTCATCGGCTTGTTCGGATGAAGTGACGACATCTTCCACAGATCTACCCCCCCACCGCGGGTGTTCGCCGCCGCCTGCGCCTCGACGACGACAGCTGCCAAGCTCCGCTCTGTCAACCGACGACCCCGGCCGAAACGGGATTCGACTTTGTTGCCCCGGGGTTCTGATTCTTGTACACCGCGAAGCTACAATGCCACGCGTGAGGAACAACGCTGCCGGGCTCGACGCAGACCCGGCCGCCCTCGCCGATCGGGCGCACACGTGAATCAGCTCGCAACGGCGATCCAGCGTGCCGTCCAGCGGTTCGGGACGCGCCTCGCCGTGGTCGACGGTGATCGCGAGCTCTCCTTTCGTGCTCTCGGCGAGCGTGCCTCACGTCTCGCCAACGCCCTCGTCGAGCTCGGCCACCAGCCGCGGGAACGTGTCGCGCTCCTGCTGCCGAACTCCCTCGAGATGCTCGAGGCCGACGTTGCCATTGCGCTGGCCGGCAAGACGAAGGTCCCCATCAACTCCAGGCTCACCGCTGACGAGCGTCGTCATGTGCTGGCCGACAGCGGGGCGAGCACCCTGCTCGTTCATCGCGACGAGATGGATTCGCTGGACGCCTGCCGTGCGGAGCTCATCGAGCTGCGGGAGATCATCGTCGTCGAGGGCACGCGCGGGGAAGCTCGCAACTACGAGGACGTTCTCGCGTCCGCACGACCGAGCCCGTGCAGCGTCGCGGTCGATCCCTCCGACCCCGCCGTCATCCTGTACACGTCGGGCACCACCGGCCGGCCCAAGGGCGCCGTCGCATCCTTCCGATCCCGCTGGCTCACCTTGCTCAACATGCTGACCGACGAGCTCGACGTCGCGCCCGGTGACTCGATGCTGCACGCTGGGTCAATGGCTCACGGAAGCGGATCGAAGGCCATCCCGATGTTCGTGCGTGGCGCGTGCAACGTGGTGATGCGCAAGTTCGAGCCGGAGGAGTTCTTGATCCTCGTCGAATCGCTGGGGGTGACCAACTCGTTCGTCGTCCCGACGATGCTTGCCGGCCTCGTCGAGGCGCAGGCCGTTCGACGCCACGACACGGCGACACTGAAGGCGATCAGCTACGGCGGCGCCCCGATCTCCGAGTCGCTGCTGGCCGCTGCGCTCGAAAGCTTCGGCCCTGTGCTCGTCCAGGTGTACGGCTCCTGCGAAGCGCCGCACCCGATCACCGTGCTGAGCGGCGAGGACCACGGCGACTTGAGCGGCGGGCGCGCGGCATCGATCGGGCGACCGACGATGGGCGTCCAGCTGAGCATCGCCGGTGAAGACGGAGCCCTCGGCGAGGGAACCGGCCCCGGCGAGCTGCTCGTCGGTGGCGAGACGGTGATGACGGGTTACTGGAATCTCCCCGATGCCACCTCAGCAGCGTTCGTCGATGGCTACTACCGCACGGGAGACGTAGTCGAGCGCGATGTCAACGGCTACTACTACATCGTCGACCGGCAACGGGACATGATCATCAGCGGAGGATTGAACGTCTACCCCGCCGAGGTGGAGCGGGTCATCTCCGCCCACCCCGGAGTCGCCGAGGTCGCGGTCGTCGGGATACCGGACCCGCACTGGGGCGAGTCGGTTGCAGCTTTCGTGGTCCGCCGGTCCGGCATCGAGCTCGACGAGGCCGCTCTGGTCGAGCATTGCCGCCTTCAGCTGGCGTCCTACAAGAAGCCCCGATCGGTCATCTTCACGACACAGCTCCCGAAGGGATCGACGGGAAAGGTGCTGAAGCGAGAGTTACGAGAGCCGTACTGGCGCGACGTGTCGCGACCGATCGCTTGACAGCCCGCCGCGGCACGACGGCGAGCCGCTGCGGACCGTGATCCGCGGTCGGTTCAGCCGATCCGGCTGAAACCTCCGTTCACCGACCAGACCTGCCCGGTGACCCAGGACGCGAGATCGGATGCCAGGAACGCCACGACGCCGGAGATGTCGTCGGGCTCCCCGATCCTGCCGAGGGGATACTGCTTGATGATCGCGCCCAGGTCGGCGCGCTCGAGGAACTCGGCCGACCCGGGGGTTCGGGTCAGCGACGGTGCCACCGAGTTGATCCGTACCCCGTAGCGCCCGACCTCGCAGGCGAGAGCCTTGCTCATCCCGATCACACCCGCCTTCGCTGCGGCGTACACGACCTGCCCGGGCTGGCCGATCCGCCCGGCATCTGAGCTGATCGTGACGACCGAGCCACGACGGAGCTGGACCATCGAGGGCAAGAAGGCGCGAACGACGTTGAGGCAACCTCCGAGCGTCACCTCGAGGTCGCGACGCCATGCCGTCGGGTCCGTATCGAGGAAGCGGCCCACCTTCCAGGTCGCTGCAGCACTGACGAGGATCTCGATCTCGCCGTCGAGCGACTCTGCTGCCGCACGGCACTGCTCCCAGTCGGCGACGTCGAGCTCCAAAGCGCTCGCAGTGCCGCTCCCGGAGTTGATCTCGGCCGCCACCGCCGCAGCGGCGTCAAACGCTCGGTCGGTCACGACAACGCGGGCGCCGGAACGTGCCAACCGGTCAGCGCACGCTCGTCCGATGCCAGACCCCGCCCCGGTCACCAAGGCGCCGCGCCCGGTCAGATCGATGGCGACACTCACGGGAACACCGGCGGCGTGCGCGTCTTGAAGGCCCTCAGGCCTTCTGCGAAATCCGGATGTCGGTAATGCGTCAGCACCGCGTCGATCTCCACGTCCAACCCCTCGGTGAGCGTCGTCTCCAGAGCCAGCCTTGCCAGCGCCTTGGTCTTGGCCAGCGCCTCGCGGCTTCGTCCGCTCAGCTCGATCGCCAGCTCGGTGACGGCGGCTTCGAGCTGCTCGTCGGGCACGACGCGAGAGATCAGACCGACCGCCAAGGCTTCGGCCGCCCCGAGCCAACGGCCCGTTAGGAGCAGCTCGCGGGCCCTCACGGCGCCGACTGCACGAGGGAGCCGCTGCGTGCTCCCTCCTCCCGGAATGAAGCTCCACGCCATGTGCTGGTCGCCAAGCCGCGTGGAGGCAGCTGCAACGGCGAGGTCGCAGGCCATCATCAGCTCGAGCCCCCCGGCGAGCACCACTCCGTGGAGCTGGGCGATGACTGGCTGAGGAGCGCCCTCGAGCCCGGTCAGCGCGTCACGAAGCGCGACGAGATAAGCGCGCCCTTGTTCGGCATCTTCGTAGATCCGCTCGATGTACGCCAGGTCTGCGCCCGCGCAGAAAGCACGACCATTGCCGCTGAGCACCACAACCCGGACGTCGCTGCGGTGGGGAAGCTCCGAGGTCAGCTCGATGAGCCCTTTCAGCAAGGAGTGGTCCAACGCGTTCAGCTTGTCGGGGCGATCGAGCGAGACGCGCAGGATCGACCCGTCGAGTCGGGTCTGCAGCCCGGCGCGCTCGGGGGTCACGGTGCCGACTCAGCGGTTCGCGAATGCCGCATTGATGTGCCTTCCGACGATCAACCGCTGTATCTGATTGGTTCCTTCGAAAATCTGGAAGATCTTTGCGTCCCTCATCATGCGCTCCACGGGCACGTCGCGCGATGTAGCCGGCGCCTCCGAAGATCTGCACTGCGTCAGTCGTGACCTTCATCGCCACGTCGGTGGCATGGCACTTGGCCATAGCTGCCAGGGCGTTGATCTCGCTGCTTCCGCGGCTGACCAGCCGGGCTACCTCGTAGACGAGCGACCGAGCAGACTGGATGCCGATCGCCATGTCTGCCAGCATGAATTGAACACCTTGGAACTCGCCCACCGGTCGCCCGAACTGGACTCGACCCTGGGCGAACGCTGCAGCCGCGTCGAGCGCGGCGCTGGCGATGCCGAGAGCCAGCACCCCGATGACCGGCCGAGAGGCATCGAAGGAGTACATCACGTATCCGAAGCCCTTGCCGACTTCGCCGACGAGATCCGAGTCGGGAACGAACACGTTGTCGAGGACGAGCTCGGCCGTCTTGCTCCCTCGGATGCCCATCTTGTCCTCGATCCGACCCACCCGCAGGCCGGGCGCCGAAGCATCGACGATGAAGCCGCTGATGCCCTTGGCCCGCTCGTCGACACTGCCCGAGCGGGCGAAGACGCAATAGATGTCGGCAACTCCGCCGTTGGTCACATAGATCTTGGTCCCGTCGAGCACCCATCCGCCCTCGACGCGCTGAGCACGAGTCGCGATCGCCGCGCTGTCGGATCCCGCGCCGGGCTCCGTGAGGCAGATGCCTGCAAGGACACCGTCTTCGCTCATGCGCCGGTAGCAACGTTCGGCGATCTCGCTCGGTCCTGCCGCGTGCAGGATATGAGCGAGCACGATGCTCGGGCAGATGGTCAATGCGGCGGCCGGGAAGCCATAGGCCAGCTCCTCGACGACGAGGCACTCGGTGACGACGTCAGCGCCGACACCCCCGAACTCGTGAGGCACCGACAGAGCGAACAGGCCAAGCGAGCGAAGCGCCTCGACCGCGGCCAGCGGGAACTCGTCCGACCTGTCGATCTCGGCGACCATCGGCTGCAAGCGGCGACGGGCAAGATCCCGGGCGACCATGCGCATCTCCCGCTGCTCCTCGGAGATGTCGCTTGGGATCTCGTCAAACATCAATGGCCTCCAGGAATGACCTGCCGAAGGGGAAGAAGCGCCATCATGCCAGCTCGACGCTTCCGTGCCTCGCGATCGCAGTGCCATCGGCGACCAGCCCTGACATCGTCGAGAGCAGTTCCTCGTAGATCGGGTCGTGACGCTTCCCCGATCGATGAAGTCCGAGGTTGTAGCCGAGGATAGCGGCATATTTCAGGCAACTCAGCGCCACGAACCAGGCCGCGCGCTTTGCATCGGTTCCGTACGCCGAGACGAGACGCTCGAACGAGATCTCGATGCCGCCGGTCGGGTTCGGGTCGGGATAGCGGCGCCGGAGCGAGGCCACGGCCAGGGAGCCGAGATCGACCAAAGGATCGCCGATCTCAGCGATCTCCCAGTCCAAGAGCGCGACGACGGCCCCGTCGCCGAACAGCATGTTGCCGTAGTGGTAGTCACCATGGACGACGCACGGTGTGGCGGCCTCGGGGACTCCCTCCGCGAGGGCGGCGGCCAGCTCGGATCCCGACTCCGCCAGCCAGTCCGGGCATCGAGCCAGCAATCCGTGCCAGCGCTGCAACTCCTCACTGGGTGGAACCGCTGGTTCGCCAACGATCCCGCTCTGGACGGGATCGACCGCCTGGAGCTTGGCGAGCAGTTCCAGTGCCATCGAGGCGACTCCGTCGTGCGAGCCTGCGGCCGCGGCCGAATCCCAGGCGAGGCCTTGGACTTGCTCGACGAGCGCGAACGCCCGATCCTCGACGGCTCCCGTGCTGTCGTAGGCGAAGACGGCCGGAACCGGCAGCCCGGCGGTGCCGAGAGCCTGCATGATGCGCCCCTGCCGCCCGACGTCCGATGGGCCAGTGAGCCGAGCGCCTGGAGGGGAGAGCCTGAGGATGCAGGCGGTCGCGGATCCGTCGACCTCGAGCACGAGCCGGTAGGTGAAGCCCGAGTGCCCGTCGCCGAACGGCTCGAGCGGACCTACCCCGACTGCCCGGTCGTCCCATGCGTTGCGCAGGTACGCCTCGAGCGAGGACGACAGCGCGCCCGTCGCGGTATCTCTACGATCGGGCGCCAGAGCTGCCGATTGTGCGGCGCCGGAGTCGGCCTCCCCAGGGTCCCCGCGCCGACGGATCACGCGTGGGGTTGCGAGAGGAGGTCTACAGCGCGATCGTTCGAAGCCACTTTCGAATTATTGCCGCAGCAGATCGAGCACGCAAGGTCTCGCCCGAGAAAAGCGAATTGCCAGCGCTCCGACGTGCGATCACAGCGCGACGAGTCTCGCGAGCGAGGAACGCGCTCAGCTCTGGAGGAATCCGCCGTCGACCTGTATACCCTGCCCAGTAATGCCCTTGCCTGCGGCGGAGGCGACAGGACGCATACCGAGGCAACGCCCTCGGGTTCGACAAGGCGACCTTGAGGAGTGCGCAGCGGGACGAGGGCAGCCTCTCTGGAGCGTCGGGTCCGCTGCACGATTCCGGCGATGGTGCTCTCGGTCATCGCCGTATGCAGGAAGTGTGGGCAGACGCAGTTGAAGGTCAACTCCGACGTGGCACACTCCATGGCCAAGGCTCGCATCAGACCGAGCAGGCCGTGCCTCGCCGCAACGTAGGCCGCGCTGTGGGCGAAGCCGATCTCGGATGCGACAGAGCCGATCGAGATGACGCGGCCGCGGGAGCGCTCGAGCATCCCGGGCACGGCCGCCCGTGCATCCAGAACGCACCGTCGAGGTCAGTCGCCAGAACACGTCTCCAGCTCGCCGAGTCCTGTCGACGAACTTGGCGGACGCTGCCACCCCGGCATTGTTGACCAAGACGTCGAGGCTGACTTAAGGCTTGGACGCACTCGGTCACGACGCGAGTGCAGCTCTGCTCGTCGGTGACGTCCAATTGCAACGCCACGCTGTCGGCTCCACACTCCGCAGCAACATGCCCGGCCGCGTCGAAGCTGCGCGCAGCGACCGCGACCCTCGCCCCGTTCCGGGCCAAGGATCTGGCAATCACCTCGCCAAGTCCTCGGCTCCCACCCGTCACAAGCGCCGTGGTCCCGTTCAAGCATCCCATCGTCTCTCCTGGAACGCCGTCATCGGGCTGTCGCCGGAGATCGCGCGGCTACTCGACTCCGAAAAACCGCATCCGATCGTGATCTCCCAGGGCGAGCGACGCACGGGCCGTCATCGAGGCGATGCGGAACCCCAGTCGCTCGGGCGTCAGCTCGAGGACGTGCTCGAGTGGGGCGACGAAGGCGGCAAGTCCTTCGTACCCCTGATCGCTCGTGACCGGGGCACAGACGCCGCCGGCCCCCACGGCGAACTCGCCGAGATCCGTGGCGTAGCCGAGCTGCCGCACACGTTCGAGCTCGTTGGCGTAGTCGTCGAGGTTGGTGATGCTGTTCGGCGTGTGTGCAACGAGCTTTTGGGGAAGTGAAGCGCCGGACCACGCGTAATAGACCTTGCCCCACGACGCCGCGTCGAGCGGCACGCGCCCGCCGAAGGGGACAGCGACGCCGTGCCCGGCGCGGTGCGAGTTGAGAACGAGGTGGTGATCCTCCCAAGGCACGGCAAGAGCAGCGGTCACCGACTGCTCGTTCGCTGCGTTGACGAGCTCCATCCAGATCGAGCGGTAGATCCGTGTCCCGCGCGCGAAGCCTGACCCGATGTAGAAGGCTGCCGGGCCGAGCTGATAGCGCTTGTCCTGATCCTGAAGGACGGCGCCCTCGGCGAGAAGCTGCATCAAGATCGAATGCGCCGAGCTGGGTGCGATGCCGACGCTCTCGGCGATGCCCGTCAGGGTGAGAGCGCTCGTCGTGCGGCGAAGCGTCCGCAACACCGCGAAGGCCTTGCCGACCGCGCTGCTCGTGTTCCGATCGGCAGGCATGTCAATCGTCTCTTTCTTCGGCATCGCGACACTTTGACATATCGACGCTTCCGAGTCGCCGATGAGTGACGGGCCGAGGTCCCGCCGCAGTGCTGGCCGGGAGGAAGGTCAAGAGCTCGACGCCCAGCTGCCGCTCGGCGTCGCCCACGCCTCGCGGCACCCCCCGGGTTGCGATGACACGGATGCTCGGTACACAATACGGAATCGCCGTTCTGATTTTTATCCCCGATCAGGTAGCTTACCGCACACAGTCGTGGCTGTCAGCGCTCCAAGCCCCGCCACGGCTGCTTCTCCCGGAACGCTCGCACTAAGATCGCTCAGTGGACTTCGACCTATCGCTTCCGAGTCGCTGGCGCAGCTCAACAGATGGTCGAGCCGACGGCAGCCCGCGTCGAGACTCCCCCGAATGCTGCGGCCCCGGCGCACCGGCCTTCGCACCGTGGCCTGATCGCGGACACGAACCATGCGCCCGCCGCGGCGCGTCCCCGATTCGGCCCCTGCTACTCGCCGCCGCCACGTGTCTTCGCGCTCGCGGCGCCAGGAGGTGAGCCAGATGGCCGAGACTGACCTTCTCATCCTGGATCACGTCCGGCATCGCGACGCGGAGATCGCACTCATCATCCTCAACCGCCCCGAGGCGCGCAATCCGTTGGATGCCCAGACGGTCCGGGAGCTGCGTGCGCTGCTCAGCGGGTTGGCACAGCAAGCGACCTGCGACGCAGTCGTGCTGACCGGGGCGGGCGAGGCCTTCTCTGCTGGAGGGGACCTGAAGGGGTACCAATCGCTGTACGGCGATCCCGAAGGCTTCAACGCGTACATGCAGGACTTCGCCGAGGTCTGCAGGTTGCTCGAACGATCGCTGCCGCTTGCGGTGGCGATGATCAACGGAGTCTGCGTCGCTGGTGGGCTCGAGCTCAGTTTGGCGTGCGACTTGATCACGATCGCGGATTCCGCACGCGTCGGCGACGGCCACCTCCGATTCGCGCAGCTGCCCGGTGCGGGCGGCAGCCAACGGCTCGTGCGTGCGCTCGGCGTCCAGCGAGCCAAGAACTGGCTGCTCACCGGTGCCTTGTTCTCTTCGGAGATCGCTGTCACATCGGGGCTGGCGACGTTGGCCGCGCCCAGTGAGCAGCTGCGTGAGGCCACCTTCGATCTGGTGGCACGAGTGACGAGCCATTCTCGCCTCGCCCTGCTGACGATGAAAGAGCTCGTTGCGACAGCGTCGTCGACACCGCTCGAGGAGGGCCTCGCCATCGAGCGTGCACGAGTGCTCGACTACGCGACACGCTCGTACGACGCCGTCGAGGGTCTTCGCGCATTTGCCGAGAGACGACCGCCGAGGTACGAAGGACGCTGAGCATCAAGTCGTGATCCCGTCAGGCTTCGCGCAGCCCGACGCGAAATCAGATCGTGTGCGCCTGGTGCTCGAGACCCCAGTGCACCTGCGAGTACGCCATCGCGGGCTCGTCCCAGGTCGCCATGAACTGGAGACCCGCCATATGGAGGTCGCGCCCCCACCGTTGGATCAGCTGCGAATCGTGCATGCCGCTCGAGTCGCCAGCCTCCAAGAGCAGATCGGCCGCCTGGACGCACAGTCGTACGGCATAGGCAGAGTCACGGCGCAGGCGAGCGCGGCTCTGCAAGAGGCATGTCGCGACCGGCACTGCCCCACTCTCTCAGCATCTGGTTGACGCGTCCGAGCACGAGAACAGCGGCATCCACGCCGGCCGAGGCTTCGGCGTAGCGCAACTGCGTGCCCGGCCGCTCGCACGCTCGCATGCCGGTGTGGAGATCGATCCGCTTGACGACACGCTCGTCGAAGAGCTCCAGCAGGCCCTTGGCCATCCCGATGATCGGGCCGACCAGGGTTGGCGTGAGGCTGATGCCCATGGAGATCCGGTAGTAGGGATTCTCCGGGTACAGCTCTGCTCCGGGGCTCCGCCCGCTCATCAGGAGCTCCATCGGCACGAACCGATGGGGGGGCACGAAAACGTCCTCGATGACGACCGCCTTGCTGCCCGTACCACGCAGGCCCATGACGAACCAGTCGTCCTCGATTCGGAAGTCCGACTTCGGCAGGAGGCACATTCCCGCAGGAATGACGATGATCAGCCAGTCGGCGTAGTCACAGCCACTCGAGTACCTGAGCTGAGCGGAGACCCGCAGCCCACCATCGACCTGCTCAGCGGACAGCTTCACAACAGCAGACGCCGTTGATGCGAGCGTGTCGAACGAGCCGGCCCAGTACTCCTTCTGCGCCTCTTCGGTGAACATCCCGACCATGAAGTTGTGACTCGGCCAAAGGCCGCAGAGCCACGCCGTCGAGCAGCAACCGCGCCCGATCTCCATCGCGACCTCGCCCGCGTCGTCGACGAGCAAGCCGAGACCCCCGTAGGGCACCGGCTGCGCGATCCTGTGAAACTCTGCCGCGCGAACGTCGGCGACCGTCTCAGGCGGTATCTGCCGCAGCTCCTCGCACCGAGCGCTCCGCTCGCGAAGCACGGGCACGAGGGTCTGGGCGCGCTGCACCAGCTCGGCGAGCTTGGGGCCCGGCTTGTCCTCGACGTCGACGCTGGCTCGAGCTGCCGTTGCCATGCAGTTCTCCTCCCCACTCGGCACCGGCGAGCACCGCTCCCCGCTCCGATCCCGGTCCGCGACTTGCTCGGGCTGGCGCGACGGCGCTCGGCCGGACTGGTCCCGGTCCACCCGTTCAGCTCGAGCCCCATTCGGGGACCCTCAGGATCAAGCGACTTTCGATCTCCCGCCCTGCGACAGGCACGCTACCGGATACGATCTCGAATTGTCCACTCCGTCCGGAGCCTGGGCGGCAGAATCCGAATCGCGATTCGGATTATTGCCTCGCGGGCGCCGCCAACCCGTCGACGCAGCGGCAACGCACGACTACTTCATGAGGAATCCGGCATCGACCGGAAGCGTCACTCCGGTCACGTAGCGACCATCGTCGGAGACCAGGAACACGATCGCGTTGCTGATGTCCACAGGCTCGGTGAGCTCGACGGGCAGCGCGTTGGTGAGGTCGCCTGTGAACTTGCCCGAGGCCAACAAACGCTCGAGATTCTCATTCGTGACCATGGGAGTGTTGACGCCGGTGGGATGGACCGAGTTCACCCGGATGCTGTGCTCGGCAAGCAGCGCCGCGTACTGGCGCATGAGGCCGACAACCCCGTGCTTGCTCGCGGTGTATCCGATGGCCCCGGGTGAGTCGAAGCCGAAGCCCTTGATTCCCGCTGTCGAGCTGGTGAGCACGATCGCACCACCTTGACCCTGCTCGATCAGCACCGGCCTCGCGACCTCGACGGTGTTGAAGACTCCGGTCAGGTTGACGGCGATCGCGTCGTCGAACGACCTTGCGTCGTCGTCGCCGAGCCGCAGCGGGGCGATGCCGGCGTTGGCCAGCACGATGTCCAACCGCCCAAGCTCCCCGAGCCCTGCCTGGAACGCCTCCCGAAGCCCGACCCGATCCCGGACGTCGGCCTGGCGTGCAACCACGCGTCGGCCGAGTGACTCGACTTCCTTGACGGTCTGCTCGAGATCCGCCTGCGTCGCCATCGGATAGGGCACTGTCTCGATCGGCCTGCACAGATCCACGGCGATGATGTCGGCGCCCTCTTGGGCGAGGCGAACGGCGTGGCTGCGTCCCTGCCCGCGGGCGGCCCCGGTGATGAATGCGACCTTCCCGTCGAGCTTGCCCATCTCTTCGTCTCCTCATCTCTCGTCGCGCCGTCGCGTCCATATGGCGTACGGCGACCACGGACGGGCCTTCGTCCGAGCCTCGCCACCACGCGGGCCGCCGTCTCGAGCCGCTCATCCCTCCGAGCATGCCGGCCTCCCCGGATCATGCCGCGTGGGCAAAGCAGGCGTGCTGTCACCGGGTTCTGCCGGCCCCCCCCGCTGGGACCGAGCCGGAGCCAGCGGCGGAATCCGATTCCACAATCGCTGCCCAGGTAGCCCCGTTATCGAATCCTTGATTCAGCATCTCAGACTCCAAAGCGGCATGTCAACCTCCAGCGAGCGGGTGACGGCGTGCCGAGAGGGTTCGGCTGCGACGCCCAGTGATCGGAGTAATTCGCCGCATATCTGCGGGCAGGAGCGCCTCGCTGCGCGCGCTCGGTCTCCCCGCTGGTTCCTCGAGCGCTCGCTGATGGGCGTCAGTCCGAGACCCGGGCTGGGTGTAGCCTCGTAGCAGTCGATCGAATTCGAATTCCGATCGACTGCTGACAGCTCGGGTCCACAGGAGGAGCTGCAACGCCATGGCAAGCACGTCCGAATACCGGAGCACCGCTGGACCGCTGACAGACGACGACCGGCCCTACCTGATCGTCTCCGGCGACTCTCACGCCGGCCCACTGCTCGACGTCCACCTCCGCAAGTACTGCCCGAAGAGCCACCTGAGCCAGTACGACGAGTTCTGCGCCGAGACGCGGCAGCGTGCGCGACGGAACATCGAAGACCTGAGCTCCTCGCCTCAATACCGCGCCTTCCCGCTGCCAGCCGCGCTCGAGGCGAAGCTCGCCCTCAGTGCCGAATGCGCCGGCGCGGTCGACGCAGGTGCCCGGCTGAAGGACATGGACGAGTCCGGGATCACCGCAGAAGCGATCTTCGCCGGCCACACCAACGGCCATGTCCTTCCCTGGGCGGGGCCCTTCTCGGCGGGATCTGCCAGCGTCGCTCCCGAGCTTCGTGCCCTCGGGATCCACATCTGGAATCAGTGGCTCGCCGATTTCGTGACTGCGGCTCCGGAGCGACTGCTCGGCGTGATGCACATCCCGATCTGGGACGTCAAGGCCGCGATCAAGGAGATCGAGTGGGGCAAGGAGCACGGGCTGCGAGCCATTAATTTCCCATCGTCACGCCCCGACTTTCCTGCTTACAACGAGGACATCTACGAGCCGCTCTGGTCGGCGGTCGAGGCGGTCGACCTTCCCCTGCTCACCCACGTCGCCTCGGGCGCTACGGCACCCGGCCAAACGGGCAAGGGAGCGATGATGATCCAGTTCACGGAGATCTTCTGGCTCGGCCGACGCAGCCTGCCGCAGCTCCTCTTCGGCGGCGTGTTCGAGCGCCATCCGAGCCTGCGGCTCGCGTTCGTCGAGCAGGGCGGGGACTGGGTCATGAAGACACTGCAGGAGTACGACGCGGTCTATCGCTTCGTTCCCGAATTCATGCCGGTGCAGCTTGGTGAGATCTCCGGAGCGGGCGTCACCTTCGAGCCCGACCAGCGGGCCGTGATCGACTACCCGGCCAAGCTGCCGAGCGAGTACTTCGCTACCAACTGCTATGTCGCCAATAGCTTCATGACTCCGGGCGAGGTCCGCTTCCGCCACGAGGTCGGTCTCGAGAATCTCCTGTGGGGCAGCGACTACCCGCATCTCGAGGGTACGTGGCCGAACACCAAGGTTGCGCTGCGGAACACGTTTTGGTCGGTTCCTCACGACGAGAGCCGGATCATGCTCGAAGACGCGGGCGTGCGCCTGTTCGCGCTCGATGTCGAAAAGCTGCGTCCCATCGCCGACCGGATCGGGCCCACGCCCGCCGAGCTGTCGGTGCCTGTCACGCCCAGCGAGCTCCCCGCCTATGGCGGCTTCGCGTTCCGGGAGGAGACCGACTACTTCGGCTGATGCACCGAGGAGCCGACTCTCCGCGTTCGCCCGCCGAAGACGGCACGACTGCCGCCGGACCTAGCGGAACATCGAGTACTGCTGGTCAGCTGAGGCGTTCGAAGATGATGGCCATCCCCTGGCCACCGCCGACGCACATCGTCTCGAGGCCGAACACCTTGTCGTGGAATCTCAGGCTCTGGATCAGCGTCGAGGTGATCCTGGCGCCGGTCATCCCGAACGGGTGACCGATCGCGATCGCACCTCCGTTGACGTTCAGCTTGTCGAGGTCGATCCCGAGCTGGCGATACGAAGGGATCACCTGAGCCGCGAACGCCTCGTTGATCTCGACGAGATCGATGTCACCGATCGACAACCCGCCGCGCTTCAGAGCTCGACCCGAGGCTTCGACGGGTCCGAGGCCCATGATCTCCGGAGAGAGGGCGCTGACGCCGGTCGACACGATCCTCGCCAATGGGCTGATCCCGAGATCTCTTGCTTTGGAATCGCTCATGATGACGAGTGCTGCCGCGCCATCGTTGAGCGAGCAGCAGTTGCCAGCGGTGACCGTTCCCTCGGAACGGAACACGGGCTTGAGCTGGGCGAGCCCTTCCAAGGTCGTGTCGGGGCGCGGACCGTCGTCGGCGTCGACGACGGTGCCATCGGCGAGCTCGACGGGCGCGATGTCCCGACGCCAGAACCCGTTTGCCAGCGCGCGGGCAGCCAGTGACTGCGAGCGGAGCGCGAACTCGTCCTGCTCGGCTCGAGTGACGCCTTCCAGCTCGGCGACGCTCTCGGCGGTTTCGCCCATCGCGATGTACACGTCGGGGAGCTCGCCGTCCAAGCGCGGGTCCGTCCACCGCTCGTCACCACCCAGCGCGCGCCTCGCGGTCCGTGCTTGGGCGTCGTCGAAGGCCCTGTTCATGGTCCCGGGGAGGCCGTATGGGCTTCCATTGTCGAAGCGGCTCACGCACTCCACACCCGCCGAGACGAACACGTCGCCCTCATCCGCCTTGATGGCGTGGAAGGCCATTCGTGTGGTCTGAAGCGACGACGAGCAGTACCGTGTCACGGTCGTCCCCGGCAGCGCGTCGAACCCGAGCAGTACCGCCACGACCCGCGCCATGTTGAAGCCCTGCTCACCCCAGGGCAGAGCACAGCCCAGGATCAGGTCATCGATGTCTCGCGGGTCGAGCTCGGGTACCTGCGCCAGCGCGGCCCGCACCATCTGTGCAGCCAGATCGTCAGGTCGCATGTCTTTGAGGGAACCCTTGAATGCCCGTCCGATGGGCGAACGCGCGACAGCAACCACCACAGCTTCGGTCATGCTCCAGCTCCTCCGGGCCTGCGTTGCGTCATGCCGAGCCCGCGCCCAGACGGCGCGGCCCGGTGGCGACGCGTGGATCGATGCCACATGACAGCCATTACGAGACGCTCCTCTCGTCGCAGTCCGCCACGACCGCTTCAGCCGATGGTGCGCGCCGTCGGCCAGAACGGCGCCCGCAGTCGCCGCTTGTCGACCTTCCCGACCTCGGATCGTTCGAGGGAACCGACGAATCGAACTGAGGTCGGGCACTTGTAGTGGGCGATCCGTCCCCGGCAGAAGGCGATCAGCTCCGCTTCATCGATCCGCGATCCAGGCGACCGAACGATGAGGGCCATCACGGTCTCACCCATGTCGTCGTCGGGCACGCCGATCACCGCGACATCTTGTACCCCTGGATGGGCAAACAAGGCGCTCTCGATCTCGGCGGGGTAGATGTTGACCCCACCTGAGATCACCATGTCGACAGCTCGATCCGTGACGTAGACGTATCCTTCGACGTCGAGGTAGCCGACCTCGCCCAAGGTGAACACGCCGGGCTCGAGGTGAGCTGCGGCCGTCTTCTCCGGATCGTCCAGGTAGACGACACCTCGTCCGGTCTTGTCCCTGAAGTACAGGATGCCGACCTCGCCGGGGGCGCAGTCGCTTCCGTCGAATCCGACGACCCTGGCTTCGAATGGCGGGATGCAGCGACCGACCGAGCCCATCCTGGTGAGCCACTCGGAAGCCGTGATGCTGGTGACGGTGCCGACCTCGGTCGCGCCATACGCCTCACTCACGATCGGTCCCCACCAGTCGATCATCGCCTTCTTGATGGCCGGCGGGCACGCCGATCCGGTCGTCCAGACGTGCTGCAAGCTCGACACGTCGTACCCCTGTCGAGTCGCCTCCGGCAGCGCCAGCAACCGCCGAAAATGTGTCGGCACCATCGACGTGCTGGCGATGGAGTGCTCCTCGATGGCCGCCAACGTCTGCTCGGCATCGAAGCGGCCCCGCACGACCAGAGGGGTGCCGCCTGCGAGCAAGCGGTACGCACACAACGGTCCGGTGTGGTACAGCGGTCCGACGACGAGATGCGTCCCCGGAACCGTGCTCGAGCCCGAGGCCATCGACGACTGAGTCCGGAGCAGCTCGACATGTTCGGCGACGGAGCTCCCACCGGCAAACATCGTCGGCGGCAGCTCGGTCGCCTTCGGGACCCCGGTGGTGCCCGACGTGTAGAGGATGTTCGGGCACGGCCGAGCACGCTCGGCCTCACCGACGACCCTCTCGTCGGGGTCCGACGCCGACCAATCCTGCACGCCGTGATCCCCGCCGAGCCGCCACCCGAGGACCGTGCAACGTGGCAGCTCGGACGCCGCTTCGGCCCCGACAGCAGCGTGCTCGGGACCGACGAGCAGGATCTGCGCGCCTGAGTCCCGAAGGATGTGCTCTATCTCGCCGACCTTGAGGTGGAAATTGATCGGCACGGTGGCCGCGCCGGCGAGCTGGCCGGCGAGGTGCGCGAGCACGGTCTCGACGGAGTTCTCGCCGAGTACAGCGACGCGCCGGCCCGGCTCGAAACCGCTCTCGTACAACGTCGTGATGACGCGATTCACAAGATCGTCCACCTCGCGCCAGCTGAGCACGGTGAGGGCGTCCCTGATGGCGACCTCATCGAGCGACGGCGAGGAGGCGAGAACTAACGACATCGGCTCGCCCTGCTTTCTGAGTCCATCAAGCGGTGACCTCCAGCCCTCTCAGCATCCGCGCCCGGAGCTCGTTCGGCGACCCGAACAGCTGTCTCGACACCGTTGCTCGTTTGAAGTGCAGGTGCGCCTCGTGCTCCCAGGTGAAACCGAGACCTCCGTGCACCTGGATCGTCTCGGCGGACACCTCGAAGAAGGCGTCCGAGCAGTACGCCTTGGCCATCGGGGCGAGCACGGACAGCTCCCCGACGTGGTCGGCGTCGACAGCTGCCCGACTTGCATAGAGCACGAGGGACCGCGCCGCCTCCACCTTGACGTGCATGTCCGCGCACTTGTGCTTGATCGCTTGGAACGCTCCGATCGGGCGACCGAACTGCTCGCGCACCTTTGCATACTCCACGCTGAGCTCGAGGCAACGACGCGCCCCGCCCAGCTGCTCAGCGGCCAGCAGGAGCGCAGCGGCATCGAGCAGCAGCGCCAGCGATCCGCCGTCACCTGGATCCGAGACGAGGCGAGCCGGCGCCTCGCGGAAGCTGATCCTGCTCAAGGCCCGTGTCTGATCGAGGCTCGGTAACGCACGACGCTCCACGCCGGGCCCACCGCCCTTCACGAGCGCGAGAGCCACGCCCTCGCCCGTGGCGACCACCACGACGAGCAGCTCAGCCGATTGACCGTCGGTCACGAACGACGCGTGGCCAGACACACGCCACACGCCACCTGCTGAGCGCGCGATCAGATTGCCGGCCTGACCGCTCCACGATCCACGGTCGTCGGCGACACAGACCGTGGCGACGAGCCGGTCGGTCGCGATGGCACGCAACGCCTCGGTCGTCACCGACGACACCTGGACTGCCTGCAGGGCGATCGCGGCGAGCACGGTCGAGAACATCGGCGACGCCGTCAAGGCGTAGCCCATCTCCTCCTGAACGATGCACAGCTCCACAAGACCGGCTCCTGCGCCTCCGATCTCGGGTGCGACACCGAGGCCCTGGAGTCCGAGCTGGTCGCTCATCTGGGCCCAGAGCGCCTCGTCGTAGCCGCGATCGCTCACCATGAAGCGGCGCACCCGTTCAAGTGGTGACTTCTCGGCGAGAAACCGGCGCACCAGGGCGCGCAACTCGACTTGCTCGTCGGTCGAGTACGGGAGCATCAGGCATCGTCCCCCTGTGACGGAAGCGACCAGTGGTCCCCGTCGGGGCGAGAGTCGTCATAGATCCAGTCAGCGACGACGCGCCGGTTGACGATCTTCCATCCGCCTCGTCGCCGGAGCTCGTCACGGTAGCGAACACTGATCGCCATCTTGCAGGTTCTGCCGCGGTCGCCAGTCCAGAAGTGGGTCGCCACGAGATAGGTTTCGGCGACGGCACCATCGTCGGCGAGCCTGACGCGCTGGTTGCCGATGAAGTGTACCGTCCTGTCGAACTTCTCGATCTCGGCGATCAGGACGGGAAGATACTCGGAGAGCCCTGCCTGGAGGCGGGTACCCTCGACGAAGGCATCCTCGGCGAAGCAGGATCGGACGAGCGGCCAATCGCGGCGATCGACGCCGGATGCGTAATCGGCCATGACATCGTAGATCGCGAACCGATCGAGCACGACGAGGGCGGGATCCCGCGGGCTCATCGCAGACCACGGCCGTTGCCGCTACCCTGCCACCTCGGCGCGAGATGACCCGAGCAATCGTCGTGTCCGGCGCCGAACAGACGTCTCATTCGCCGCCTCACAAGATCGCGACCGGATTGACGGGACTTCCCGTGCAACCGGGCATCCGAAGCGGCGAGACGGCAAGCAGGAAGTCCCACTGGGCGTGCCGTTCGCACTCCCCGGCGAGATCCTCCAGGTCGCAGTTGTCCAGCAACCAGAGGCCCATCGCCACGAGGCCGATGATATGGATGGGAACGTCGAGATTCTCGGCCTCGTACCCGGACGGCTTACAGTCCTGCATGTTATCGGCCCCGATCAGCGCGACTCCACGCTCGTGCAGCCACGGCAGGCAGCTGGCGCTCCATCCGGCCTGCACCTCTGACCAATCGCCTTCGGCTGCTCGGCCGGGATGCAGTGCTCGGGCGCGCCGGGTGTGACCGGTCCGCAGCAGTACGGCATCGCCGGATTCGACTCGGACGCCCTGGCGCGCTTCGGCCGCAGCCAGCTGGTCCGGCCCGACAGCAGTACCGGGCTCCAGCCACTCGACACCGAGGGCCGCCGGTATGTCGAGCAAGATGCCGCGAGTGTTGATTCCCTGCGGGCAGGCGTCGACTCCGTGGGTCGTCGCTCCGGAGACGGAGTTCACGAGCGCCGCCGAGCGTCCGTTGTACATCTTGCCGTCCCAGAACATGTGCGACAACGCGTCGAGATGCGTCGGGGAGGATCCGTGATACACCAACCCGATGTACTCCTGGGCGCAGTTCCAGCGGGGGTGGGCGGGTGTCCCGGGGAACCGCGGAACCCGCTCTTCGTCGGAGAGCCCCTCACCGGTCAGGGTGAAGTAGCGATGCGGCTGGCTGATCGGATCCGCGACGGTGAGGTCGAGGCGCCGCGAGCACGAAACCGAGACTCCATGGCGTACGGACGCTGCCGCGGCACGCACCTTGTCCGGCGAGATCAGATTGAGCGTCCCGATCTGATCCTCATCACCCCATCGGCCCCAGTTGGACAGGGACGTGAAATAGCTCAGCACCTCTTCACCATTCGGTGTCGTCACGGTCAGCCTTTCGTCGGAACGGATCGTTCGTCGATGTCGCTGCCTCCGCCATGTCTTGGCTCATCCGTCTCGCCGTGCGGTCATCGTCTCGGCCGACCCAGGGGCCCGCAGGCTGGCACGCGCGGGCAGAGCGGCGACCTCGGCCAAGCGTTGCAAACACGACAGCGCGTCCGAGGAGCGCCGCCACGGAGAGACGATCACCCGTGACACGCCGCTGGCGTCCCAGGCCTCGCAGTCCTCCGCCGACTCGATCGAGCCGCCGACGGTGTACTCGAAGCGCCCTTCGGGCCTGGTCGTCCCGGCGCCGAGATCGGCGAGGCGCGTGACCAAGCGTGCGGCCGACTCTGGCGTGTGCTGCATGCCGACCCAGCCGTCCCCGAGAGCCGCTGCGCGGCGCAGGGCCACGCTCGACTCGCCACCGAAGTGCACCGGCGGTCCGGGACGTTGGCACGGTTTGGGTTCGAAACCCACGGCTTCGAACCGATAGAACTCTGACTCGTGCGCGACCGACTCTTCAGCCCACAGCCGTCGACAGACCCCGACTGCGTCGGCGAGGCGCCTGCCTCTCGACACGAAGGGCAGATCCATCGCGTCCCACTCGGCAGCCAGCCACCCTGCGCCGACGCCCAGCTCGACACGACCACCAGAGACCAGGTCGAGGGTCTGTACGGCTCGGGCCGAGACGAATGGGTGCCTGAGGCCCAAGAGGTACACCCAGGTCCCGAGGCGAATATCCTTCGTCACGCCGGCGAGGTAGGACAGATAGCCGAGGGCATCGAAGGTCGGCGTCCTGGCGTCGATCGTGGAGTGGACCGCCCCAGCTGCGCCACTCGAAGGTGGCACCGACGACTGCATCGGCAAGATCAGGTGCTCCGACATCCAGACGCTCTCATAGCCGAGGCGCTCGGCCTCCTGGGCAACCGCGACGAAATAGCGCGGTGCCACGCTCGAGAGCCACACGCCCACCTTGACCCCTGTGCTCACTGCTCCGCCTCGTCGCCTCGCATCGCCACGCCCCGTGACACCAGATCGGCGATCTCCGCGGCGCTGAACCCGGCGACTTGTGCAAGCACCTCGGTCGTGTGCTCGCCGAGCATCGGTGCCGGGCCGTAGTGAGCGGTTGCGCTGCGAAACCTGACCGGGTTCCGCAGCATCCGCACCGGGTCAGCAGGGGGGCACGGGATCTCGACGATCTCACCGGCTGCGCCGTCAGCGCGCGCCAGCGCCTGAGCCACCGAGAGCACGGGCGCGACAGGCACGTCCGTCGAGAAGATCCGCAGCCAGCTGTCCGTCGTCTCGGCACGCATCCGTTCAGCCAACAAAGGGACCAGGACGTCGCGATTACGGACCCGCGCTGCGTTCGACGTGAACCGCTCGTCGGTCGTGAGCTGCGGCATCCCGATGGCGTGGCAGTACGCGATCCAGAACTTCTCCTCCCTCACGGCGACCACGAGCCAGCCGTCGGCAGTCTCGAACGCTTGCCAGGGCACGCTCGAGGCGTGTGCGGTTCCAAGGGCGCGAGGCACGGCGCCGGTATTGAGATACGTCGTCGCGTCGTACCCCAACAGAAAGGTGGCGACCTGAAGCATCGCCACATCGACTTCGGTGCCCTCCCCGCTCGAAGCCCGCCCCACGATCGCCGAGAGGACGCCGAGCATCGCGAACAGCGCGGTCCCCAGATCGGCGATCGGGACGCCCAGACGGGCCGGAGGTCCGCCGGGCTCGCCCGTGATGCTCATCAAGCCGCTCAAGGCCTGGTGCGTCAGGTCGAACGACGGCGGCTGGACGCCGGCGACCCGACCTCCGAAACCGCTGATGTCGCACAGGATCACCGCCGGGTTGATCGATCGCAGCCTGTTGTAGTCCAGCCCGAGACGCTCCAGCACACCGGCGCGGTAGTTGGCCACGACGACGTCGGAGTTCGCCACGAGCCGATAGAACACCGAGACCCCGAGCTCGGACTTCAGGTCCAGCACGACGCTACGCTTCCCGCGGTTCATCGTGAGAAACAACGCGTCGTTGGCACCGATCGGCGACACCTGGGGGTTGCGCCCGATATCCCCCGTCGGCGCCTCCACCTTGATCACGTCGGCTCCGAAGTCGGCGAGCAACATCCCCCCGTACGTCCCGGCGATCAGCTGACCCAGCTCGAGCACTCGCACGCCGCTCAGGGGGCCACCGTGGCGCACCGAACCGGGCCGCGCGTCGAGCTCGGTCTCGCCGTCCTCGCCCAGCTGGCCGTTCCTCCGCTCCGGCATCCGGGTCCTCGACTCAGCGGGATCAGGCATCTCGCGGCAGTCCAAGCACGCGGTCACCGATGATGCGACGTTGGATCTCGCTGGTTCCCGACAGGATGGTCTCCGACCGGCTGGACAGGAACACCGACTGCCATGACGTGGTGGGGTAGCCGGGACCATCCGGTCTCAGAATCGCCGGCGGACCCAGCATCGAAAGGGCCAGCTCGCCGAATCGCTTGTGGTACTCGGACCAGAACAGCTTGTTGACGCTCGGATGCGGCGCTGCCTGGTCGGGCCTGAGCATGGCCCCGATCACACGGATGCCCGATAAGCGCATGATCTCGATGTGGGTGTACATCCAGGCCAACGCCTCTTGAACCGCTTCGCTGTCCAGCTTCGACTGCTCACGCATGGCTGCTACGAGGTCCCAGAACTCGGCCAGGTACTGCACGTATTGTGAGACCGCCAGGCCGCCACGTTCGACCGACAGCGTAGTCATCGCGACCTGCCACCCGTTGTTCAAGCCCCCGATGACGTTGAAGAGCGGAGCTCTTGCCCCGTCGATGAACTCCTCGCAGAATTCTGACGCCCCTGACATCTGCACCACCGGCCGAAGCGTTATCCCATTGTCCTGCAGTGGGGTCAGCACGAACGACAGCCCGGCGTGCTTGGCCGCGTTGCGATCGGTCCGGCACAGGATGAAGATCATGTTGGAGTTGTGCGCATCCGAGGTCCACAGTTTCTGACCGGTGATCACGATCTCCTCACCGTCCACGATGCCTGAGGTCTCGACCGCGGCGAGATCCGAGCCGTGGCCCGGCTCGGAGAATCCCTGGCAATAGCGATCCGTACCGTCGATGATTCGCGGCAGGAAGCATGCCTTCTGCTCCTCCGTGCCATGAGCGATGATTGCCGGTCCGACCAAGTACTCCCCCATATACCGGATCACGCGCGGCAGCTTGAGGGCGCTCAGCTCCTCTTCCAAGATGACGAACTCGATGTCGCTCAGGCCGCCGCCGCCGTGCTCGGCCGGCCACCGTGGGCAGATCAGGTTGGCGTCGGAGAACGCCTGCTCCCACGCGTCGTAGGCGCGCGCGACGCCAGGATCGGCCGAGAGCTCCCCCGCCCACAGAGCGCGCGCCGACAACCCACGGAGCTCCGGCTGCGCGTGAGCCTCGATCCAGCTCCTGATCCTTGTTCGGAAGGCGTCGAGATCCGAGCCGAGCTCAAGCACGTTGGCCCTCTTGTGGTACAGCTTCGGATCGTCGCGCCGCGACGATCGCCTCCCGGTTGTCGACGAAATTGAGGCTCTCGGCCGCCATCGCAAAGTCCATGACGCCGAACAGCGCCCGCTCGGTATGCATGTTCAACATGCGCTTGGTGTCCTGGACTGCGCCACGAGGCATCGCAGCGAGTCGGCCGGCAACCTCCTCGACGCACTCCTGTAGGGAGTCGGCGGAGCAGATCTTCGTCGCCAGACCCAGACGGTACGCTTCATCGGCGTCGATGCGGTCACCGGTCATCAAGGGCAGCTTGGCCTGCATCATTCCGGTCAGCATCGGCCAGATGAAACCCCCGTCCCCCGGAACGAGGCCATGCTGGACGTGTGTGTCCGCAAGGAACGCTGCCTGCGACATGACCACGACATCGGACAGCAGCGCCAGGCTGCAGCCCAGACCCACTGCCGGCCCATTCACCGCTGCGACGATGGGGAGCGGGCAGCGCAGCATGCCCGTGACGATCGCTCTCGCCGCAGCCACCATCTCGCGGCGCCGCGGCCCCTCGTCCATCATCCCGCCGAATTCGCCCACGTCACCGCCTGCGCTGAAGGCGCGTCCGGCGCCCGTCAGCACGATCACCGCGATGTCGTCGCGAGCGGCGGCGCTGACCCATGTCGAGGCGAGCGCCGCGTGCATCGCTTCGTTGACGGCATTCAGCTTCTCCGGCCGATTCATCGTGATCGTGAGCACCCGCCCGTCGACCCTCTCGGTCAGCACACCTTCGGTGCTCGGCTTGGCGACGTCGCTCATGCCGAGGCCGATCCCTCGACGGCCTCGTCCCAAGGAGAGCGTAACGACAAGATGACCACCTCTTACCTGACTTTCCGGTAGCCCGGCCCGAGCCCTGCGGGATCGACCCAGGAGTCGAACACCGCCCGGTTGTGGGTGTGGCCAAGTTCGTGCATGTAGAACGCTCCCTTCAGGGCCGCCCAGAACCCCTGCGACTCGAGCATCTGGTTGACGGACTCTTTCGCCAGCTTGAGGGCGAAGCTGGGCCGCACCGCGATGCGCTCGGCGATCGCGAGCGTCTCGCGCTCGAGATCGTCTCTTGCCACGAGGCGGTTCACCATCCCCCGGGCCAGTGCGTCTTCGGCGGGCACGTAGTCGCCCGTGAACAGCATCTCCTTGGCCTTGCGGGGTCCGAGCTCCCAGGGATGACCGAAGTACTCCACGCCGTTCAGTCCGAAGCCGACAACCGGATCCGCGAACTCGGCATCGTCGCTGGCGATGATGAGGTCGCACACCCAGAGCAGCATCAAGCCACCGGCGATGGTCTTGCCCTGAGCTTGAGCGATGAGTGGCTTCGGGATGTTGTGCCAGCGCCAGCACATGTCGAGGAAGATCTCGTGCTCGAGCGACGTGATGCCTTCGCCGCCGGGCCGGTCGAAGCCGCACCAGGTTCCGACCAACTGGAACTGGGTCATCGACTCGGTGTCTCGCAGATCATGCCCGGCGCTGAAATGGGGTCCGTCCGCGGCAAGGACGATCACCTTGATCTCACCGTCTCGGCATGCTTCGTCGAATGCGTCGTTCAACTCGTAGGTCATGCGCTTGCTCTGGGCATTGCGGACCTCCGGCCGAGCGAGCGTCACGCGCGCGATGCCGTGGGGCAGCTTCTCGTAGCGGATGGTGGTGTAGCTCTGCGTCATCTATCCGCACCCTTCCGTCGATACCGCCGACTCTTCGTGCTCGACCCGCCGGGTTCCCGTGAGGAAGGGCCAGAGCCGACTTCCAGAAGCTGCGATGGCCAGCTCGCCGAGGCGGGTGCTCCACTCGGTCTCGGTGCCGTACTCAGCCGACCAGGCATAGAGGCCCCGCGTGAAGCGGTGAAGGTCGTGCTCCTGTGTCAGGCCGATCGCTCCGTGCACCTGGTGAGCCCTCGCCGCCACGATGCTCGCGGCGTTGCCAGCAGCGATCTTGCAGGACGCGGCAGCCTGCAGCGGTGCGTCGTCGAGCAGCAGACCGGCGCTCTCGACCGCGACCCGAGCAACCTCGGTGTGCTCGGCGATGATCGCGAGCGACTGCGCCACGGCTTGGAATCGCGCGATCGGCCTTCCGAACTGACGGCGAGCTCGGGCGTGCTCGACCGTCATGGAACGCACCTGGAGCATGGCGCCCACCAGGCAGGCCGCCCGCCCGATGGCACCCCGACAGCTCAGCATCACCTCGGCGCTCGCATCCGGGAGGGCGACCAGCTCCTCGCTCGGGATCGACAGATGCTCGAAGATCACATCGTCCCGGGGTTCGCCGGCGAGGTTGCGTCGAGGTCGGATGTCCACCTGCGACGGACGAAGGCACAGCATGAAGCTCGCGCCGTCGCTCGTCGCGACAATGCCGGGCGGGCAGATCAACAGCAGCTGCTCGGCGGCGCGCGCCCAGGGAACGAGGGGCGCCACGCCGTCGACGACGACGTTCCCACTCTCGGACGCGAAGCGCAGGTGGGTCGCAGAGTCCGGAGGGATCGCCGTTGCCGGGCCGTCGGGAAGAGGCCGGGCTGCGGCCGCCAGGAGCCATCCCGCGAGCAGTCCGGTCTCGGCGATCGGCAGCGACACCCCGCCCCGACTTGTCTCGATGAGCACCGTCAGGAGATCGGCCACGGAGCCGCCGCTCCCGCCGCGCTCGACGGCGATCGAGATCCATGGATAGCCGAGCGCGGCGAACGCCTCCCAAGCGCGCCGGCTCCAGGCGTCGTCGGCGCAGCCTCCAGTGACGGGCGACGTCCCGTGCTGCTCGACGATTCGAGCGATCGCGTCGACGAGAAGGTCGGTGGTGCTCACAATGCGTCCAGGCCTCGCGCGACGATCGACCGCAGGACCTCCGTCGTCCCCCCGCGGATGGTGAACGAGGGAGCCATCAGCACAGCCTCCTCCATCAGCCGGATCAGCGCGCTCTCGCTGTCCTGCACGATCTCGATCCGCCCGAGGCGACGCACCGCGTCGACCATGTCCTGCTCGAGGACCGTCCCGAGGTCCTTCACCATCGCGCTGTGGACGTTCGAGATGATTCCACGGTCAGCAAGGCGGGCGATCGACAGCGACAGCTGCCGGATCGACCAGAGGCGTCCGAGCAAGCCCCCGAAGACTGCCGTAAAAAGCAGGTCGGGATGGCCCTCGAGCCCGTCGAGCAGACCCGCCAGCAGGGGGACGACGCTCATGTAGCGGTCAGGTCCTGACCTCTCGAGCACCAGCTCATTGGTCACCTGCTCCCAACCTGCTCCGGGCTCGCCGAGAAGGAGCTCGCCCGGAACGAAGACGTCGTCCATGTGCAGCGAGTTGAAATGGTGCTCACCGGTGAGGAGCGGCAGGGGTTGGACGTGGACCCCGGGGCTGGCGCGATCGACGATCAGCTGGACGAGGTCTCTCGACTCCGGCGCCGTGCCCGCTCGCCGGGCGAGCACCATCACGTACTGATTGAGGTGGACCAACGACGTCCAGGTCTTCTCGCCGTTCACGATCCAACCACCGTCCACCTGCCGAGCCACGGTCCGAACGGCCCCCAGGTCCGATCCGGCGTCGGGCTCGCTCATGCCGAGGGAGAAGTAGCACGTCCCCGCGGCGATGGCAGGCAGGAATCGTTGCTTGAGCTCGGCGGATCCGTAACGTGCGATCGACGGGGCGATCTGACGATCGGCGATCCAGTGGGCGGTGACCGGCGCGCCGACGGCGAGGAGCTCCTCGGTGACGACGAATCGCTCGACGGCCGAACAGCTGCTTCCTCCGTACTGCTCGGGAATCGACATGCCGACCCAGCCGTGCCCGGCCAGGCGCTCGGAGAAGGCTGGGTCGTACCCCGCGGCCATCCCGAGCCCTGGCCTGAACCCGCCGCGCAGCTGCTCCGCTGCGAGGAAGGCCCGGACCTCGCAACGCAGCTCGTCCTCGGCTTCGGTCGGCGTCGTGGCCTCGAGGCGGGTCATGATCGCGTGATGGGCATCATCGCCCCTGCCAGACAGGCCGTCGACCCTCGAGGAAGGCACGTACGCCTTCTGCCCGGTCCCTGCTCGTGTACGGGTCGGGTCCACCCTCGAGCCGCAGGGCGTCTCCAAGTGGGAGCGCGACGGCGTTGGTGAGCATGTGCTTGTAGCGGCGAACCGACAGCGGCGCGTTGGCCGCGATGGTCTCGGCAAGACGGGAGGTCGCTGTCTCGAGCTCCTCCCGATCGACCAGGATGTTCACGAGCCCCCAGCGATGTGCCTCCTCGGCGTCCATCGGCTCACCGGTGTAGAGCATCTGCAGCGCAACCGCCCTCGGGAGCAGTCTGGGCAGCAGGTGCGTGCCGAGCAACGAGCCCAGGCCGAGCTTGGCTTCTGGGAGGGCGAAGAAGGCGCCGTGCACGGCGACTCGCAGATCGCAGGCCATCGCCATCTCGAAGCCGGCTCCGATCGCGGCTCCGTTGACCGCAACAATGGTTGGCTTCGAGACGCCGAGGATGGTCTCGAAAAGTCGAATTCCCCGCCGCCTCGGGTCTGTCGTCTCGACGTGACCAGCGGGATGAGCGGCCATCTCCTTGAGGTCTGCGCCCGCCGAGAATGCTCCGGACCCTGCTGCGGCGAGGACCACGACCCGAACCTCGTCGTCGTCGTCCACGCGGGCGAAACACTCCACGATCAGGTCGATGGACGCCTCGTCGAGGGCATTCGCGCGCTCGGGTCGATTGATCACGATCCGCGCCACCGGGCCGGCCCCCTCGTAGCAGACCTTCTCAGCAGACACCGAGCCTGCCTCCGATCGTGATCACGGGTTGCTCGCCGTGATCACCGTCGTGGCCTCGAGCGCGCGAACGTCGGCCGCCAGACCAGCTCGGGCGGAGGCAGCGACCCCGGACCGCAGGCGGCTCTTGTTGCGCGCGTACGAGACCGCTGGAAGGTTGGCGAGCTCACGAGCGACCTCGAGCGCCCTGTCGAGCACCCGACCGGCCTCCACCTGCTCGTCTGCAAGTCCCGCCTGTACCGCCGCGTTCGGGTCGAGCACCGACCCGCGGAGCAGCAGCCAGTCGGCGCGATCGGTACCGATGCGATACTGCACAAGTCGGATCGCGAAGTCGGACAGCTCGAGGCCGATGCTTCCCTCGGTCAGACCCCAGCGATACGGGCCCTCGGCGGCGACAACGTGGTCGGCGGCAGCGGCGAGCAGGGTCCCGGCGGCGACCGCATGACCGCTCACCGCGCAGACGAACGGGACCGGCAGGACCCACAGGTCGAGGAGCAGCCCTCCGAGCTGCGCGAACAGCGCCCGGTGCTCCTCAGGCGTCTGGGTGGCGAGCTGCCTCAAGTCGAGCCCTGCGCTGAAGCACCCTGGGCGCCCCGTGAGAAGGACAGCCTCGCTTCTCCTCGCGGTGGCAACGGATTCGGCCAAGCTGTCGAGCACGCTGCTCGACAGTGCGTTCACCTTGCCATCGTCGATCGTGATCACGGCAACGCCGTCGACCGATGACGTGGATACCGGAGTTGTCGCCGACCCGGGACCCTCGTGTGCGGAAGTCGACATCTCGTCGGAAGACCCGCTCAACCCGCGGCCGATCTTCCGGCCAAGCGGCCGAAGAACGTCCCGTCACCGAGTGAGATGCCGCTGCAGTAACCGTGAACCGCGAGCCCGGAGGTCACGCGACCAGCCGCGTAGAGACCCGGAACGCTCTGACCGCTGACGTCGAGCACCTCTCCGTTGGTCGTCGTCCTCAGACCTCCCAGGGTGAAGCCCCCAAGCACGTATTCGACGGCCGCGACATGGGGGTTGAGGTCGCGGACAGCCTGCATCTTGCCTCGATCGTTGCGCAGGTCGATCACGGCGTACGGTGCGCGCAGGGGCTTGAGCCACCTCGGACGCTTGTGGAAGACCGGATCGGTGCCGTGCTCCGCAAACCTGTTGTAGTACTCGACCGTCGCCTCGAGTGACCCTGCGGGCAATCCGATGTCCTTGGTGAGCTCGTCGAGCGACTCCGACACCCAGGACGGCCGTCGCCACGAGCTCTCCACGAAGATCGCCTCGTCGACAAGAAGGTACGAGACCCCTCCTTGGCGGAGCGTCTCTGCCCCGAGGCGTCCGAAGTAGCTGTCCTCGTTGACGAACCGCTGTCCACTGTTGTTGACGAGGACTCCGCAAGCAAAGGATATCGGCGGAAAGATGATCAGGGTGAGGTCCGAGGTGTCCATGTGCGCTGTGTCGGCGCCCAGTGCCTGGGCCATCTTGATCCCGAGACCGTCCTGAGCGCCGTAGCCCAGCTTGCCAGCGCCGAGCAGGGCCGGATTGTGGGCGGCCAGCATGTCGTCGTTGTAGATGAATCCACCCGTCGTCAAGACGACGCCACGCCGGGCGCGGATGCGTACGTCGACACCGAAGCAGCGTGCTTCGACGCCCACCACTGCTCCCGAGGGGTCGACCACGAGTCGCTGGACCCCCGTGTTGTACCGGATCCGCAGCGCGAGCCGGTCAACAGCTGCGGCCAGTCGCTTGAGCACTGCGCCCTCGAAGAGGAGATCCTCGTCGTTCGAGGGATCCCGAAGGATGTGACCTCGCGGCACCGGGGGCACCAGCTCGTCATACGGGTAGGCCTGCTCGCCGCCGCTCCACACCAGCCCACCGCCGGCGTACTCTTGGCCGCCCACGTCGATGAACCCGTCTTCGCCGGCACGCATCAGCGGAGATCCCGGATCGTCCGGGCCGACGACGAGCGGCACGCCGCAACCGACGAGCCAGTCGTAATGATCGCGGCTGCCGTGACAGTATGCGGCGAGCTTGGCCTCGTCCACGCCCGGTCCGAGCGCTGCTCGTAGGAAGGTCTGCATATCGGCGGGGTTGTCCTCCCAGCCCATGGCGACCTGCATCGGCGTCCCGCCGCCGAGGTAGAGGATCCCGCCGCAGGTCCCCTCCGACCCTCCGCCACGCTCGAGGATGATCACGTCGCGGGTCACCTCGGCCGCGCCAAGCGCAGCCGCGGCCCCGGCGTGGCCGTAGCCGACGACGACCACCTCGCATTCGTCGTCCCAGGCGCGGACCTCCCCGCTCGAGATGGGCCTGGTCGAGTCTCTGGACATCATCGGCCTCCGCTGGAGCTTCGTCGACGGTCACTGATCGGCATCGCGGCCCTCATCACCCTTGGAGATGCCGAGATACGAGGCGTGGAGCGCGTCCGCAGCAACCTCCGAAGGCGTCCCGGAGAGGACGATCTCCCCCCGGTCGAGGAGGTAGATGTGCTGGGAGAGGTCCACTGCTCGAGCCACGTACTGCTCGACCAGCAGCAGCGCCGTCCCTTGCGCGGCGAGGCCGGCGAGGAACTCGAAGATGGTGTCGACCAAGCGAGGGGCGAGTCCGAGAGACGCCTCGTCTGCCAGGACGATGCAGGGCCGCCGCACTATGGCGGAAGCCAGCGCGAGCATCTGTTGCTCGCCGCCGCTCAAGGTGCCGGCCAGCTGCTTGAGACGCCGTCCGAGTATCGGGAAGGCCCCGACAGCACGAGCGGTGGCGTCCAATTCCTCGCCTTGCGGCGCCACGAGGATCAGGTTGTCGCGCACGGACAAGGCTGGAAAGATTCCCCGTCCTTCGGGCACGTGGCACAGGCCGAGCCTGGCGCGGGCGTGTGCCGACAGGGCGGTCACGTCGGTCCCCCCGAGGAGCACCTGCCCGCCGGACGGGGCCAATGTGCCCGAAGCAAGTCGGAGCACCGTCGTCTTTCCTGCGCCATTGGGGCCCAGCAACGCAACAGTTGACCGTGGAGGCACCCTGACCGTCACCCCTCGGATCACGGTCGTGCCGTCGTATCCCCCCACGACGTCTCGCAGCTCGAGGACGGGCGGCACCGGATCAGCCATGCTGTGGCAAACCCGCGAAGACGCCCGAGCGCTCCCCTCCGAGGTACGCAGCCCGCACGAGGTCCGAGCTGCCGACCTCGCTCGGCGATCCCTCGAAGATCGAGCGGCCGAAGTCGAGCACGTAGATATGCTCACACGCGCTCATCACGAACGACATGTCGTGCTCGACGAGCAAGACCGCCGCAGCGCGCTCGTCGACAATGCGCCGGAGGATCGTTCCGAACTGCAAGGTCTCCGCCGAGTCGAGACCCGAGCTCGGCTCGTCCAGTAGCAACACCTCGAAGGAACCGGCGATGCAGCGCGCCAGCTCGACGAGTCGCCGCTGCCCCGTTGACAGGTTCCGTACCTGAATGGACGACAGTGGGCCGAGACCGGTGATCTCGATCGCTTCCCCCGCCGCTTGCTCGGTCCGCCGGCGATCTCCCGGTCTCGCGAACAGCTGGGTCAGCACTCGCCGGCCGGCGAGTCCTGCTTCTCGGGCAAGCGAGACGTTCTCCTCGACGGTGAGGGACTCCCAGAGCTCGACCCGCTGGAAGGTCCGTCCGAGCCCGCCCCGAGCGCGGCGGGCGGGACCGCGATGGGTGACATCTATACCCTGCAGGTAGACCTGACCCTTGGTCGGACGTAGCAATCCCGAGCAGACGTTGAACAACGTCGTCTTCCCCGCACCATTCGGCCCGATGAGGCCGGTGATCCTGTTCCGCTCCACCTCGAGGCTCACCCCCTCGAGCGCCACGAGGCCGCCGTATCGGACGGTGATGTCGTGCACATCGAGCGCCATCGGGGACTGCCTCGACTCGCTGTTCGATGCCTCTCGGACGCGGGGCGACGTCGAGGCCAGCAGGGGGAGAGCGATGGGAGTGACCGCCGCCGCGCCGTCACCGGCCTCGACGCCACCACCGCCGACCTGGGACACGTCGACCATCACCGGTTGGACTCGGACCGCGGCGGGTCCATCCCCAGTGGAGCCGGCCTGCTCAACTCTCGGCGACGCAAAGAGGCGACGGATGAACTTCGGCGTGCCCGGCGCGCGGTCCGCGATCAGCGCGGCGTACACGGCGCTCACACCGAATGCGAGGTTGAGGTAGTTCGTGACACCGTTGACGGTCACGTAAGCGGGCACGAGAACATACGCAGCGGCCGCGATGAAGGCGTACCACGGAGCGCCTGCAAAGACGATCAGCAAGACCGCGAACAGGATCAGCGAGCTGAACGAGGCGAACGTCGGGCCGGAGGCGAACCCGTAGAGGCTGGAGAGCAGGGCCCCGGCGATGCCGGCGAAGAACGCAGAGATGCAGAAGATGACCACCAGGCACACGCTGGTCGAGGTTCCGTGCACCTCGAGCGCCAAACGGGACTCCGACAGGCCTCGGAGCAACCGGCCGGCACGTCCGTACTGTAAGCACGTCAGCAACACGACAGTGAACGCGACGAAGATCAGGACCACGTAGTAGAAGCCGGTCGTCGAGGCCAGCGACGCGACGTCCGGACGCGGCGCGTTGATGCCGTTGATGGTCGGACCGAACATCCAGCTCGAGGAGTACAGCAGCTGCTCGAGCAGCACACCGAAGCCAAAGGTCGCCAGGGCCAAGAAGACGCCGGAGAGCCGGATCGCCGGGATCGCGACGATCGCTCCGGCCGGGATGGCGATGCATCCGCCGATGAGCACGGCAAGGCCCCAGGGCACGCCGCTGGACACGATGTGCGCGAATCCAACTGCCCCGATCGCGGCGAACCCGAAGTGCGCCAGGGACACCTGCCCCGCCAGCTTCACCAGGAAGCCGAGCGACAGGAACAGGATCGTGTACACCAACAACGCGGTGTACGCGGTCAGCTGGTCGCCGACCATGAACGGAACGAGGACGAGGACCGTCGCCAGGACGGCACCGGCCGCGAGTCGGACCCGCGGTGGGGCCTGCCACGGGGCGCTTGGCGGACGGAGCGTCTGGAACGTCTGACGAGCAAGGCGCCGCCTCGGGGTGACGATGAGCACGACGAAGAGGACGAGAAACGGGACGCTGGCGGGCAGACCACTCAGCCACGACACGTCCTGGACGTACTTCGTCGACAGCGCGAGCCCGATCCCCAGCACCAGGCCGCCGACGTAGGTCAAGGGCAAACTGGAGAAGTACCCGATGGCTGCCGCCCCGAATGCCTGCACGACGAGGAGAACCAGCACGGAGGCGTCGAGGCTGAGACTTGGTGCCAGCAGCACCCCCGACAGCGCCGCCAGCGTCGATCCGATGATCCAGGCGACCCGCCGAACGCGCGTCGGGTCCACGCCACGGAGGTCGAGGAGCTCCGGGCTGTCCACGACCGCCCGCATCGCGATCCCGATCCTGGTGCGGTGCAAGGTCGTATGCAGCCCACCGAGCACCACCAGGCCGATGATGACGGTGATCAGCTGGTCATAACCGATGTTGACACCGCCGAGCCTGAATGTGCCGGTCGGGAGGTACGCGGGGAACAACTGGGTGTCCGTGCCGTACCAGATCGCCGCACCTGCCTCGACGCCGATGATCACGCCGACGGTGGCCAGGACCTGCCAGGCTGCGCTCACTTGGAGGACGCGGCGAGCAATGAGCTCAAAACCGAGGCCGACGAGGGGACCGAGCAGAAGGACACTGATCACGCCGGCGAGGGGCCACGCGAGGCCCTCTTGCACGTGCAGGAAGTAAAAGACGTAGACCGCTGCGGCAGCGATCGCGCCGTACGCGAAATTGAAGATACCCGAGGTCTTGTACGTGAGCACGAGCCCCGTGGCGGCCAACGCGTAGACCGAGCCCGAGACGAGCCCGATCACCAAGAACGGAACAACGCTCATGGCGCGGCCCCGGGTCGAGCACGGGCGGCGGCCTCAAGCCTGGCGCCTCCCCGCGCTCGCCAAGCGCGGGGAGGCCGCTCGTTCACCGATCGCCAGGCACATCCGCAGCTGCGGACCTGTCCACGGTTCAACAGTTGCTAGTGCACGCAGGCGAGATACGAAGCTTCGTGGGTGACCCTGCCCCACCGGCCACCGTGGTCCTGGATCGCAAAGAAGCACTTCGCCAGCGGCTGCACATACTTCGACGGGTCGTGGAGCAAGGCGGGGGTGCCGAAGGTCAACGGCGGCGTCAACCCACCGAAGTCGTTGTCCTTGATCGTGGCATAGCCCGCCAACAGATCCTTGATCACCAGCGGGTTCGACGAATGCTCAGCGGCATACGTGAAGACCTGGCCTGCCGCGTAGGCCGCGGCAAGGTTGGCGTTGTAGTCGAGCGGGTTGTGCTGGATTCCCGGGAGGTACTTGTGCAAGGCAGCTTGGTAGGCCTTCGTCGCCGTCGAGTCACCCTCGAACCATGGAAAGTCGAGCAGCGAGACTTCGATCCCGCTGAGCGCCGGGGTCGCCAGGAACTGTGGCGTCAACGCAGGGCCGACGGTGATCCACAGCGGATGGTAGCCCTGCTGAACGCAGTCCTGCGCGAAGCGAATGTCCGTCGCGGTGAAGGCGTCGAGGCCGACGGCTTGGAAGCCCTCGCTCTTCAGCTGAAGGCAGGCCGCGGTGTAGTCGGGCGCCGATTCCGCCTCGGCGAGCGAGGTGAACTTCAGTCCGAGCTTGGTCGCCGTCGTCTTCTGGACCACGTCCGACGATGCGCAGATCGTCACCTCGGCGCAGTACATGTCGGCATACGACGTCTTGCCTGCCAGCTTGGCGAGGGTCGCTTCCGTCTCGTCGAACGGCGCCAACGAGGTCGAGGCGTTGAGCGTCAGCCCCGGGCTGATCCCGTAGAAGCCGCTAGCCGTCAGGGCAGGTACGCCCTGCGAGTTCAAGTAGGACATGTAGCTGGTCGTGGCCGAAGCGGGCGAGATGAGCGTGACGATGTGATCTTGCGTCACCATCTTCTGCACGTCGGTGAGGGCGGTCGTGGGGTTGCCGGCGTCGTCCTGGAAGATGATCTGTATCGGGTGTCCGTCGATGCCACCCGATGCGTTCGTCGCCTTCTCCCAGGCCTGAAGGCCCTCTTCGTACCCTGCCTGCGACGACGAGCCGGTTCCGGTGTAGGTCCCGATGTTGCCGAGAACGATCGGAGGCTCGCTCGCCGCTGGCACTGCCAACGAACGGGTTGTGGCGCTCGCGCCGCTCGTCAACACCGGGATCACCACGAGCGGCAACGCCCCACACAGCGCTCCGATGATCAGCTTGTGCTGTCGTGTTCGCATGATCTCACCTTGATTCTCTCGCCCCGCGTGTAACGCGGGGGTCACTTCGTGGATATCGCCTGCACGTCCGAGCGGACAGTGCTGAGGCGCGATCAGTGCCGCCCCGAGGCGAGAGGACCGGTCTCCGGGGGTCTCCAACGCGGCGACGGCGCCCCGCCGGGACCTCCCGACACACACCGCCAAGCCGCATTCGCCCCACCTGCTGCCCTGGCTACGGGTGCAGCGACGTGAGCGTCCTCCTGATCGAGATTCTGCTCCCTCCCCCCGACGACCTCGCTTCAGTGTTCCCACGTTCGGCAGTGGCGCCACGGCCCGGAAGCTGATTCGGCTCCGTGGGGCGCACGAGCCCATTCGCCGAATCAGTATTCCATCACCCCGCTACCGCTGTCAACGTGCGCCGCCGACGCCGACGCCGAGGGCCGGCCGCGGCGCGGACAACGCGGTCACCACCCATGTCGTTCTCGAGCCGGTGTCGGCCCCTGCTCCGGGCGAGGGCACCCGTGCGCGCTCTCCGCGAGCGAGCGGTCGACGCGGGCGATCCGGCCATCCCAGCGCGCTCCCGGATCGAGCGCATAGGATCTGGGCCTGCGCCGCGGAGCGGCGCGCTCAGCAGGATCGTGCCGAATCGGCCGACGAACAGAAGGGTTGAGTGCCACGAGATGTCCTCGTCCCCATCCGAAGTCATCAGCACCTTTATCCCGCTCGTCGGCGTCGCTAACGCCGAGGGGATCGCCAAGTTCTGGTCCGGCAATGCCGTTCTCGAGATCCCGTATGCTCCCGAGCCGTGGCCCACCCGCATCGAGGGTAAGCCCGCGGTGGTCGAGTACATGTCGAACGTCCACACCGTGATCTCTGGTTGGCACATGGAGATCGACAAGCTCTACGAGGCAACCGACGGCGAGCATGTTTTCGTCGAGATGCACGGCGAGGGCACGATCCTGGCCACCGGCAAGCGCTACGCCAACACGTATGCAGCCATCATGAAGGTCGTGGACGGCGAGCTGGAGCATTGGCGAGAGTACGGGAACCCCCTGCCCGTTCTCGAGGCGTTCGACGAAGGATCGATCGTCAAGAAGAAGTAGGCCACAAGCCAGGAGCGGCAGCTACGGAGTCAGCGAGGACCCGATGGACGATTACGAGAAGATCCGGCAGACCCTGGCGCGGTACTGCCAACTGAACGATGACGGACGCTTCGACGAGTGGAGCGAGCTCTTGGTGGAAGACGCTCGGTTCCAATTCGGTGAGCTCGTCCTGACGGATCGAGAGGCGATCAAGGCGCAGGTCTCTCGGTTCCAGCCTCCCGAGAACCTCGGCAAGCATGTCATGGTGAACCAGGTCATCACCGTCAGCGGCGATGTCGCTCAGGTCGACGCGGACTTCATCTTCTTCGCGCCTCCGAGCCCGAGCTTCACCCCCTCAGCGGCAGGTCGCTATCACAACCGGCTCGTCCGCTCAGGAGATGGTTGGCTGTTCTCCGAGATTCGAATCGTGCCGTTCGGCGAGGCCTATCCCTGAGGTAGGCGTATCACCCGGCGAGCCCGTCCGCGAAGTTCGGCATATGGGACAGGAATCCGCCGTCACACTGAATGGTGACGCCGGAGATATATCGGGCTTCGTCGCTCGCAAGGAACGCCACGAGGGCAGCGACATCTTCGGGGTCGCCGAAATAGTCGGTGAGGTGTTGACGTTGGAGGCGGGCGAGGCCCTCTTGACCGACGTAGTCGACCATCAACGGGGTCAGCACCACGCCCGGTGAGACGCCCACGCAGCGCAGACCCTCCTTACCGTGCGCAGCGGCCACATACTTCGTAAAGGCGATGATCGCGGCCTTGGTCGAGCCGTACGCGATACGCGCGACATCGCCGCCGTAGGCGGCGCAGGAGCACATGTTGACGACCACACCGTCGCGGTTGGCGATGAGATGGGGCACGGCGTACTTGCAGCCCAGAACGTAGCCGCGAAGGTTGACGGCATATGCGGCGTCCCAGACGTCGATGCCGGTCTCCACCACATTGGTATCGCGTGCAAACAGAGGGCCGCGCGTCATCGCCGCGTTGTTGTGCAGGATGTCCAGGCGCCCGAACCGCGCCACGACCCCGTCGACGACTGAGCGAACCGACTCCTCGCTCGTCGCGTCGAAGCCGGCCGCGACTGCGCCGTCACCGATCGAGGCCGCGACACCCTCGGCTGCGGCGAGATCGACGTCCGCGACCACCACCGTGGCGCCGTCGTGGACAAGGCGCCGGGAGGTAGCCGATCCGAGAGCACCCGCGCCGCCGGTGACGATCGCGACCTTCCCATCCAGGCGACCCATGAAGTCCTCCCTCGCTGCTGGCGGAGCAGCCTCTGCGCCCCGTCGTTGCAAGGCAGCGCGACGGCGATCATCCTCGTCCGCCTCGACACGCGCCGTCAATGACCGCCCGACTCCACCGCATCAGGCCGACCGCGTCCGTCAACCGGGGAGGATCCTTGACGGTCGCCTTCCACTAGGATTCGAGAGACTCCGTGGGCGGAGTGTGAGGATCGGGGGAACACGTGAACAACCTCCACCAGGCGCGACGGGCGAGTGCGACAGATGGCCTGATCGTTGTCTCGTCGGACACTCATATCGGGCCGCTGCTGTCAGATCTGCGGGAGTACTGTCCGGCCCGATACCTGCAAACCTTCGACGAGTTCGTTGCAGCGGACGCGCTGACGCGTGTCCCGATCGACAGCGGCGAGGACACCTTGGCCCGGCTCGGCGCTCAGGCCGACGACGAGGCCGTCGCACGCTGGATGCGCAACCGCCACACGCACGGCCACCATGACATGACTGCACGTCTCCATGACATGGACAATGACGGCATCGCCTGCGAGGTGATCTTCCACGGCTCTCAGAACGAGGAGCCGTTCCCGTTCCAACGACCCCTCGACGCGATCGGCGGCACGACGACACCGTTCTCCTTCGAGCACCTCGACAAGGAGCTGGCGTCGGTCGGCATCCGCATCTACAACAGGTGGCTCGCAGATGCCGTGTCCATCCAGCCCGAGCGCCACGTCGGCTTGGCGCACATCCCGGCGTGGGATGTCGAAGCCTCGATCGCCGAGATTACCTGGGCCCGCGAAGCCGGGCTTCGCGCCGTCAATTTCCCGGCGTTCCGGCCTGGAATGAAGCCCCTGCAGGACGACGTGTGGGAGGCGTTCTGGGCGGCGAGCGCCGACCTCGAGATGCCCCTGGCCGGTCACGTCGGAGCCGGCGACGACTCGTTCATGCCACCAGCGGAGCACGCCCCGTTGCGCTGCATCGAGTCGATGTTCTTCACGAAGCGGACGATCTGGTCCCTCGTCGTTCACGGCGTGTTCGAGCGACACCCGGGCCTCAAGCTCGTGATCGTCGAGGTGCCCGGGACGTGGTGGGCAGCTCTCATGAACGAGATGGACTCGCTCAAGTTCCTGATGCCGCCGATGCCGCGGATGCCGAGCGAGTACTGCGCCACGAATGTGTTCCACGGTGCCACCTTCATGTCGCGGGCAGAAGCACGCCACGCCGTCGAGGAAGGCTACGCCGGCAACATCCTGTGGGGAAGCGATTACCCCCATCTCGAGGGCACTTGGCAGTACACCGCCGACCAGGAATTGGAGCCGCAGACGCACCTCGCGTTGCGCTACACCTTCGCCGGTCTGCCGGAAGAAGCGGTCCGGGGAATGATCGGATCCAACGCGGTCGAGGTGTTCGGCCTCGACCGGGAGCACCTCCAGCGTGTGGCGAGCGAGATCGCCGCGCCGACGCTCGCCGAGATCGAGACCCCACTCGACGACGACGAGATTCCCGCCGACCATGGCCTCTACGTGTTCAGGACGGTCGGTCCCTAGTCGTAAGTGCGCTGCCCTTGCTCGCACACCGATCAGCCGAAGAACTCCGAGGCCCGCTCGCCGATCATGATCGCAGTAGCGTTCGGCCCGCGCCGCACGATCTGCGGCATGATCGAAGTGTCGACCACCCGAAGACCCTCCACACCATGGACGCGGCACGCCTGATCGACGACCGAATCGTCCGCGTTCGCATCGCCCATTCTGCACGTGCCCGACGTGTGGAAGGCGGTGCCTATCTTGGCCAGCATCCATCGATCCAGCGCGGCGTCGGACTGCAGGTCTTCCTTGTTCGGCGACGTTCTGCTCTTCACCAGGTCGCGCATCGGCTTGGTCGCCAAGATCTCCACGGCCAACCGCACGTTTGCCCGCGCGTTCCGGAGATCCGACGTGTGTGACATGTAGTGGAAGTTGAGCTCGGGTGCCACGTGAGGATCGGCCGAGATCAGCCTCATCTCACCTCTGCTCTCCTCTGCCTGCAAGCTGCCGACGAGCCGGAGCTCCGACTCGGGCAGGTGCCTGGCTTCGTCGCGCGCTGTCGAATGCGAGACGCGTCGGAACGATCTCAGCCTCTGCAGCGGTCGCCCAGCGACGCCCCGCCTCCCTCGCCGCGCCTCGCTGCCGGGGCCGGCTCCCACCATCGGGGAGTGCGAGTTCGTCACCACTGCGAAGATCTCCATTCCGCCTGATGCCGGCGACCGCTCCGCGGTGTAGTTCAGCATTGCCTGGGCCATCGGGAGGTTCGGGTCGGTCGGCAAACGGCCGACTGCCTGATAGTTGACGTTGATGTCAGGATGATCCATGAAGTTCTTGCCGACGCAGGGAACATCGAGCACGACCGCGACACCAGCAGCACGAAGCTCATCGGCAGGTCCGAGGCCGGAGAGCATGAGGATGTGGGGAGACTTGATGGCTCCTGCGCACAGGACGACTTCTCGCGCCCGGAAGAGCTCCAGCTGCGCACCACGCTCTACCTCGACGCCGACGGCGCGACCACGCTCCAACAGCACGCGGCGGACGAGCGCGTTGCCGCGAACAGTCAAGTTCGGGCGGGCAAGGCTCGGAATCAGATACGCGACGGCCGTGCTGATGCGAAGCCCGCTGGCGACATTGAACGGGATCGGGCCGACGCCCGGTGGTCCGGGCGCGTTCTTGTCGGGTTCGGAAGCAAAGCCCAGCTCCTCGCAGGCCTGGATGAACCCCTCGGTGATCGGGCTGAAGTTCTCCGGCTTCTGACGCGCCACGGGGATCGGGCCGTTGACCCCGTGGTGCTCGTTCTGGAAGTCACGGTCGTCTTCCATCCTCCGGTAGAAGGGCAGGACTTTCTCCCACGACCATTCGCTGTTGCCGAGCTCGGCCCAACCGTGGAAGTCGTCCTGCACTCCACGCGTGAAGAAACCGCCGTTGATCGAGCTCGAGCCGCCCATGATCTTGCCTCGCGGGAAGGCAGAACGGGAGAATCGGCGTCAGATTGCCGACGAAGGACCAGTTGTTCGGATGGCCGGGAGACGCCGCCGCGAAGGAGTTGGCGCGTTCGTACCTCTTCGGGCAGCTCCTCGACCGAGCTGAACACAGGCCCGGCCTCGAGGACCAACACGCTGCGGCTGGCGTTCTCGCTGAGGCGCGCCGCAAGTGCGCCCCCGGACGACCCCGATCCGACGACGATCACGTCGTACTCCATCTTCAGGCCTTCGCCACGGCCGCGCCCATCGATGCGATGGCCGGCGACCAGCGGGTCATCGTGCGGAGTGGTTCGGCTCAGCCGCGCGAGCCGCAAGGTCCTCGTCTTCCGCCGCGGTCGCGCCGAAATACGAGGCTTCCATGTCTCCCATGTTCTCACGGACGTAGTCCGCGGGGCCCTCGATGCTGACGCGACCCTTGACCATCACGTAGCTACGATCGGCCACCTCGAGAGCCCGCTCGACATGCTGCTCCACGAGGATCACCGCCACACCGTTGTCAGCTGCGTGCCGCACTGCTCGGAAGAGGCGCTCGACCACAAGCGGCGCGAGCCCGAGCGAAAGCTCGTCGACGAGCAGGAGTGCGGGACGCCGGGCGATCGCTCTGCACATGGTCAGCATCTGTTGCTCGCCGCCAGAGAGATCGCCGGCCTTCAACTTCAGCCTCGCTTGCAGCTCCGGAAACAGCTCGAGTGCCTCACTGGGATCGACCTTGCCCAGCCTGAGATTCTCGAGGGTCGTGAGTCGCATGAACACTGATCGCTCTTCGGTGATCAGGCCGAGACCGCGTCGCGCTCGACGGTGCAGTGGACCGGCGGCCGGCTCGCCTTGCCAGCGAATCGTACCGGACAGCGCGGGGATGGCTCCGGCGAGGGTCAACACCGTCGTCGTCTTGCCGGCGCCGTTCGGCCCAAGGAGTGCAACCACCTCCCCCCGGTTCACGCACAGGTTCAAGCCTCGCACGAGCGCCAGCTGACCGTAGCCGGCGTCGAGGTCCCGAGTCTCGAGGACCGGCGTCGGGCCGACCTCAACCACGGAGCTCAGGCTCGCTCAGCCCAGCTGCGACGTTCGCAGAGGTGACGGGGGCCGATGGCTCGGCTGCCGTCGAGTCCGACTTGTCCTTGCCGAGATAGGCCGCGATCACCCGCGGATCCGCCCGAACTTCCGCCGCCGTGCCATCGGCGATCTTTCGGCCGAACTCCAGCACGACGACCCGATCACAGAGATTCATCACCATCTCCATGTCGTGCTCGATCAAGAGGACGCCGACTCCCCAGTCGTCGGCGAGATGCCGAACGAAGCTGGACAGCTCCCGGGTTTCGGCTTTGTCCAGCCCCGCCGTGGGCTCGTCGAGGAGGAGCACCGACGGCTCGGTGGCCGCAGCCCTGGCGATCGCGACGATGCGTCGCCGCGGGTACGACAACGTGTCAGGCTTCTGGTCGAGCGTGTCCTCGATGCCAAAGGTACGCACTGCCGTCGCTGCCGCCGCCGGCAACTGCGACTGGCCCGGGCGAACAAGGTCGGTGACGTAGGCCCAGCTGTCACGCCGATCGGAGGCAGCCTGCAGGTTCTCGAGGACCGACAGGTCTCCGAAGAGCTCGACCGACTGGAACGAGCGGGTCATTCCAGCCCGCGCCCGGCGAGTGGCGGTCATCCGGTTCAGCGAGGTGCCACCGAGCGTGATCTTGCCCCGAGCAGCGGTGACGAAGCCGCTGACAGCGTCCACCAACGTAGTCTTCCCGGCGCCATTCGGCCCCACGAGGCCAACCACCTCACCGGGGTTCACCACAAGGTCGACGCCGTCGACGGCAACGACGCCTCCGTAGGTCACCCGAAGGCCCGTTACCTCCAGGGCCGCAGGCCGAACGCGCCGTATCTCACCGACATCCCGGCTCGGGGTGAGGGCTGTCGGGCGCGGCCGCCGCCGGCTCTCGAAGTATCCCCCGAAACGTCGAACCGAGTTGGCGATGAACCGTGTGACGGGATCCGACTTGTTCTGGGCGATGGCGCCGGATATCCCGTCGGGGTTGGTGAGAAGGACGAGGAGCACCGACACGCCGCCGATGATGTTGAGCCATTCGCTCAGGCTCCCGAATCGATCGAGCACGAATGAACCGACGCCGCCGATGACGAAGAACGAGCCCCAGATCGAACCCGACACAAATCCGATGCCGCCGATGGTGATCCAGGTCACGGCGTTGATCGAGGTGATGGCGTCGTACTGCGTGAAGTCGATCGTGTGGTAGCTGAAGCCAAGCAGGATCCCACCGAGTCCGGCCAACCCGGCGGCGATCGCGAACGCGGCCAGCTTGGCGCCGGCGACGCTGATTCCCAGGGAGGCCGCCGCGGCTCGTTGGCCCGTACGGCGATGAACCGCCTTCCCGCCCGCCCTCGTCGCAGGTTCCTCACCACGAGCGCCGAGGCGACAAACAGCACCAAGCAGAAGATACCCCAGCGCTCGGGATACGCCACAGGGTCGATGTTGAGATGCGGCAAGGTGGCAGCACCGACCGGGGTCCCGGAGGTCCCTCCGGTGTAGCTGGCGTTGTCGAAGACCATGACCTCGACCGCCAGCCCCAACCCGAGTGTTGCCACGGCAAGGTTGACACCGCGGCTTCGCAGTGCAGGCAGCCCGAGGACGATGCCCACCAGCGCCGAACCGATGACGCCGACGACCAGTGCTGCGATGAACGGCCAGTGCTGCGCCGCCACCAGTCTTCCAGCAATGAACGCGCCGATGCCGGCGAGGGCGAACTGTGCGAGCGACAATTGACCGGCGTAACCGGTGACCACGACCATAGAGAGCAGGATCACCGCGATGATGAGTTGGGTGGTGATGGCGATGGTGAGGCCCTGAGGAAAGAGGAACAAGCAGATTCCGAGAATTCGCAGCTGTGGGGAGGATGACCTCCAGCCGGACGCTGTTCGACCCGATCATCGGCAGTCGGTCGAGGACGTCCCCCCGCACCGGCAAGGCGCGGCCCTTCACGATCATGACGGCGATGATCACGAAGAAGGGTGCGGCGTCGATCAGTCCCGTGACCTGGGAGTACGCGGCCAGCTCCGACTGCAAGATCCCGATCCCGAGCCCGGCGACGAGGGTGATCCAGAACGAGGAGAACTTACCGATCAGCGCGGCTGCCATGGCGGCCACGACGATCAACGTCAGATTGGTCACCGTGACGCCGCTGAGGGGGGCGATGAGGACCCCCGCTACTGCGGCGAGCGCGGCGCCGAGCGACCAGTTGAGCGTCGCCATGAGGTCCGGCGACCAACCGAGCGCGCCGGCTGCGCGCTGGTTCTCCGCGACTGCCGACGTCGCCAAGCCGATGAGCGTATGGCGACTGACGAGGTTCAAACCGACGGTGAGGACCAACCCCAGACTCAGGAGCCAGATGGCGTTCTCAGGGACCAACACCCCGTCGACGATGAAGGACGTCGTAGGCAGTGACGAAGGGACTGTTGTCACATTGCTGCCGTAGAAAATCGTGGCGATGCCCTCCATGAGGCCGAGGACACCGAGGGTTGCGATCAGACGCGAGAGTGACGAAGCGTGTCGAAGTCGACGCATGATCAGGAGATGTGTCAACGCGCCGATGAGGGCCGTGAGCACGAGCGTGGTGATGAAGGCCGGCGCGAACGCCCAGCCGTCGAGCGTGTGGAGCTCGTAGAAACTGTAGGCGGCCGCCATGGCGTAGGCGCCCTGTGCAAAGTTGAGCACCCCGGAGCCCCGGTAGATCACGATCAGGCCGTTTGCCAGCAGCACGTAGACGACCCCGACGCCGAGGCCTAAGACTGCGTACTGTATGAAATCCTTCAACCGAGGCTCCCCGCCCGCCCTCGGTGATCTCCCGAACCACCAGCAGCGTGGCTGACGGCTCCCGATGGGCTCATGCTCGTCCCGATGACGCGGCTCGCCCTGACCACTGGATCGTGTCGGGGATCGACCACGAGCCAGGGGGCAGGGCGGCGTCGCTCATTTCGAAATTGCTAGTGAGGTCTTTCGATCTGCGGTCCTCGAATCAGGAGGGAAGGAGCGGGGCGACGTCTGTCGGGGTGTTGCTGGTCAGCACGATCTTGCCGGCTGTCCCGACCCCCTTGAAGAAGTACTCGTAGGTGTTCGAAATCTTGCTGTACTCGGACGTCGGCCCCGGCTTGCTCGGCGTCCACGGCGCAGTGAGGCCCTGGGTGTCGACGTTCCTGGCCGTGCGCAAGGCGTGAAGGAACGAGACATTCGTGATCGCGTTCGTCATCTTCGAAGCAATCTGGGCGATCGTATAGACCGACAGCCACGAATTGATCGCGGCGTCTGTCCACAGGCTCTCCTGAGTGTTGGCGATACCTGCCCGGTGGGCTGCCCTCATGTCCTTCTGGAACTGAATCACGCCCGCAAACGAGGTGCTCGTCACGGGGTTCGGCAGGCTTCCGGTGATGACCACCGTCGGGGCGGCGGCGCCCGTGGACGCGAGGATCTGGGTGTACATCGTCTCGGTGTCGCTCGCGAAGGTCAGGCCGAGCCCGAGCTGGTGCGCGGTGGTGATCATGCCCACCGTCTGGCTGGTCAGAGCGATCGGGATGACGCCCTGAGCACCGTCGTTCTTCAGAGCCACGAGGTAGGTCGAGTAGTCAGCCGCCGTGAGGGAAAGGTTGCTCTGGCCGGCAAACTGGACGACCTTGCCGCTCGGGGTCTTGATCTTGCCCTCCTTCAGCGCTTGCTCGACCGGCGTCGCGAGGTCGAGGGCCGGCGTCGCGGCGAGCAGCGCGAAGCCGATCTTGGTGATGCCCCTGTCGGCGAGTGCCTGTGCGTCGGCGAAGTAGTCCATCGCCAGCGCAGCCTCGATCGGGTACGAGACCGGGCTGGTGTCGTCGGAGTCCGTGATCGGGATGTTCCCGACGTTGGCGATGCTCGCCTGACGCAGGATCGGGTTGATGCTGTCGCTGAGTACGCTCAGCGTCCCCGAATCGGCGACGACGTGGTCGGACACCGCCTCGCGGGCGCACGAGGCCGCCACGGTGGGCACGTACTGGTCGTTGCAGGTGAGGATCTGGATCTTGTGGCCGTTGACCCCACCACGCGAGTTGATGCTCAGAGCCGCAGCTTGGGCCGCGGAGAAGACCTGCGGGTTGTTGGATGCCGCGTTGTTGACCGACGAGATGACCATCAGCTTGATCGGGGTAGGTGCAGCGCCGGCCGTTGCCCCCCCTGCAAGCGCCACCATTCCCCCGGTTACGCCGACCACTGTGACCGCACTCAGAACGAGCCTCGGTCCGCGCAGAAAACGCCTGTTCATCTATTTTCTCCCCTCTTATGAAAACGGCATCCAGCTTTGGCGACGACACCGTTGGTGTGACGAGGAAAGCTCCCCGGACTCCAACCTTACAGCCAGCTCAGCGCACCCCCACGGCGCGCCCGTGCAATCCCCTCCCGCGAGCTGAAGATCGATTCGGACAAAAGCCTCGCAGACGAGCGGCGACCTGTCAAACACCAGGTCGGGGCGCTCGGCGAAGGCGGCTCGGTTCGGTGTGCTGAAATTCATATTCGGCTGCTTCGCGTGGAGTCACGCCTGCCCGGCCCTTCAGCGCAACGGTTCGATCTGCGACCGTGCGGGCCGCCCGAGATCTCGACGCAGGTGGGGCCCCGGAGCGCGTGCTCCGGGCTCCGGCGGGTGTGACCGGTGATCAGCCGTCCCTCGACGAGCTCGGAGCGTTCGCCATGTACCGGCTGATGGACCTCCTGTGCCCGCCGCGGACGGTCTCCGTCTCGACACCGCTCTGTTCCGAGGCGCCCCGAGCTCCTGCGTTCGTCTCGCCTCGACCACAGCCATCGCCGGACAGAAGACAGACGGGCGTAACCCGAGACGCACTTACCCGGGAACGGCGTCCGCCACAGACGGGTTCTCGACGACGAGCGCGCGCCCATGAGCACGAGCCGCCGAGCGCCGAAGATGTGGTGACGACAAGCAGACCGGCCTGCGGCGCGTCTTTCGTGACCAAGCCGTCGGTGTGCGATGCGCCGATCAGCGAACCAGTGTGCCGAGGTCGACCGGCAGCTGAGCGCCGGTGATGTACCGACCCTCGTCCGAGGCCAAGAACGCCACCACATCGGCGATTGCCTCCGGAGGGACCATCTCGTACGGCAGCGCGTTCATGAAGATCGGGCCGAGGCTCGGGTTGGCCGCGATGCGCTCCCCGAAGTCGCCGGCATCGTGGCCCATCGGGGTGTCGACCCCATTGGGGTGAACGGTGTTCACCCTGATGTCGTACTGACCGAGCTCGTTGGCGAGCGACCTGCACAAGCCGACGACGCCGTGCTTGGAAGCCGCGTAGTGGGCCATGAAGGGCAAGCCCCGAAGACCCGCCACGCTGCTCGTGATCACGATCGACCCGCCGGTGCCTTGCTCGATCAGGATCGGGACCGTGGCGCGCAGGGTGTAGAACACACCCGTGAGGTTCGTGCCGACGACCTCGTTCCACTGCTCGTCGGTGATCTCCCAGAGCACATTCAGCGAGTGGATGCCGGCGTTGGCGACCACGATGTCGAGTCGGCCGAGCTCACCCACGCCGTCGTTGACCGCCGTGCGCAACTCCGCCGAGTTGCGCACGTCGACCTCGAAGCTGCGGATACGACGATCGAGCTGCTCGACGAGCTGGACGGTCTCTTTCAGGTCATCCACGCTGTCGCGGGAGGATAGGCTGTCGAACCAGCTGGGCCGCAGATGTCGATCGCGATGACGTCCGCGCCCTCGCGGGCAAGTCGTACCGCGTGCGCCCTGCCCTGGCCGCGAGCGGCGCCAGTCACGAGCGCTACCTTGTTCTCAAGCCGACCCATGAGCTCGATCCTTGTCCGATTGCGGGACGATGTGGGCGCGCCGACCGTCCACCTGGAAACAGCGGTCGGTCTTGCCGTGCCTCGCGGGCGTCACTTGCTCAGGACGAACCCTTCGTACTGGTGCTCGGCGACCTCGTCGCACTTTTGGCGATACACCCCAACACCCCCCACGTACGGCATGAAGACGCGAGGTTTGCCCGGCACGTTCGCGCCCACGTACCACGAGTTGGCCCTTGGGTAGAGCGTTGCGTTGGCGACGTCGGTGACGTGCTCCACCCACTTGCACTCGGCCTCGAGCGAGGCCTCGATCGACGTGTAACCCGCCCGTCGGAGGAAGTCCATGCAATCCGACACCCAGTCGATATGTTGCTCGACCGCCATGGTCATGTTGCTGAACACCGAGGGACTGCCGGGGCCTGTGATGATGAACAAGTTCGGGAAGCCGGCGGTCGCGATGCCGAGGTAGGTGGAGGGGCCCTGGGACCACTTGCTCTTCAGTGATTCGCCTCCCCGGCCGCGCAGATCGATCCTGGTGAGCGCGCCGGTCATGGCATCGTAGCCAGTGGCGAACACGATGCTGTCGACCTCGTAGGTCTCGTCGGCCGTACGAATTCCGCTCTTCGTGAACTCCTGGATGGGCGAGCTTCTGACGTCGACCAGCGTGACGTTGCTGCGATTGAACGTCGCATAATAGTTCGTGTCGAGACAGGGACGCTTCGTGCCGATCGGATAATCGGTCGGCGCCAGCAGGTCGGCCACCTTCGGGTCGTGCACAATCTCGTGGATCTGGCGCCGATGGAATTCTGCAGCTTCGGCGTTCGACTCCGGGTTGACGAGCAGGTCGTTGAATGCGAACAGGAAGCCCGCGATCGCCCCGCTGTTCCAGCCCTTGCGGAAGATCTCGTCGCGCTCTTCGGGCTCCACGTCCAATGCCCCGCTCGGGGGGATCACGAGCGGCATTCCGCCGAGTGACTGGCGCGAGATCTCGCGGCGCTCGGCGTATCGCGCCTTGACCTCGCGGACATACTCGGGGTCGAGGGGGGCATTCTTGGCGGGCATGGTGAAATTCGGCGTCCGTTGGAACACGAAGAGATGTCCAGCTTGCTCCGCAAGCACCGGAATGATCTGGATGCCCGAGGATCCCGTCCCGATCACCGCAACCCGCTGGCCGGTGAAGTTGACCTCTTCGTGCGGCCAGCGGCCGGTGTGATACCACCTGCCGCCGAAGCTCTCGAGGCCGTCGACTTCGGGAGTCTTCGCGGCCGAGAGACACCCCGTCGCCATGACACAGAACTGAGCCGAGACGGTGTCACCCTGGTCGGTGGTGACCGTCCAACGTTGCTCGGCCTCGTCGAACAGCGCAGCGTTCACGCGAGTGTTGAATTTGATGTGCTCTCGCAGGTGGAAGCGGTCTGCGGCATGATTGATGTACCGCAGGATCTCAGGCTGGGGCGCATACCTCATGCTCCACTGCCATTCCTCCTGAAGCTCGGAGGAGAAGGAATACGAGTAGTCGATGCTCTCGACGTCGCATCGAGCCCCGGGATACCGGTTCCAGTACCACGTGCCCCCCACGTCCTCGCCGGCCTCGAAGGCCTGGATCGAGAAACCCATCTCGCGTAGTCGGTAGATGGCGTACAGCCCGCCGAAACCGGCTCCCACAATGACCGCATCGACTCGCTGAATGGGCATTCACGTCCTCCCTGGAGCGTTGCTGCGGGAGTCGGCTAGATACGGCTCAAGTGCTGACACGATGAACTCCAGTCCGGTGGCGTGCCCGGGAAGGACGTTCACCATCGAGAAGAAGCCGTGGGTCTGCCCGGCGAAGCGGCGGTGCACCACGGCCACGCCCGCCTCCTGCAAGCGACGGACGTACAGCTCCCCATCATCGCGAAGGACGTCGTGCTCTGCGGTCAGCACGATCGCCGGAGCCAGTCCGGAGAGGTCGTCGCATCGCAGCGGCGAGGCGTCGCGATCGCGGCGAGCGGCGAGGCTCGGCGCGTACAGGTCCCAGAACCAGACCATGTCCTCGCGCGCCAGCAGCAGCTGATTCTCCGGGTCGAGGTACGAGCTGGTGTCGAAGTCGCAATCGGTCACCGGGTAGACGAGGATTTGCGCGCCCAGTGCGATCCCGTGATCCCTGGCACGGCGCGCGACCACCGCTGCGAGGTTGCCGCCGGCGCTGTCACCCGCCACGAGGAGCGGAGAGCCGGCGGGCGCGACCTCCTCGAGGTGCGCGCTCGCCCATTGGAGCGCCGACCACGCATCGTCCACGGGAGCCGGAAACGGGTGCTCGGGCGCCAACCGATAGTCGACGAGCACGACAGTACATTGCGTCCGATCAGCGACGAACCGTGCCAGCGTGTCGAACTCGTCGATGCTTCCGATCACCCAGCCGCCGCCGTGGTAGTAGACGATGACGCCTCGGGGTCCTCCGAAAGGCACCAGGATGCGAGCCGGAACGGTTGCGTCAGCGGATTCGATGCCGATGGACGCGACGCGTTCCATCTCGGGCCCCTCGCCCCAGAGCTGCTTCATGCTCGCGGCGAGATCTCGGGCCTCGGTCGGCGTCATGTCACGCAACGGTCCCTGGCCGCTCGCGGCCATATTGGCCATCAGAGCCGCAGTCGCCTCATCCAGTGCCATCGCGTGCGCCCCCGGCGAACCGCGCGCATCGGGCGAACGGTCCCGTAGTGGGTAGGGTAGCGAACGCATTCGCTTTCTGTCAATCCAGTCTAGTATTCAGCCGGCCGAAAACCGATTCGGCCATGACCTGAGGCCGAGTCGCCGCTCGAGCGGCCGCTCCTGGCGCCCGACAGGCCGTAATGAGCCGCTGCGAAGGGAGCTTCGTCGCTCCTCGCCGGTGCCCGTCGCAGCGCGCGGCCCGGCTCCGAGCCGCCGAAGCGCCCGGGGTGGTCAGGCTGGACGGCGCGCAGGCGGCGATTTTCCGAAGTCGATGACGATCGTCACGACAAGTCTTCGGTTGTGTGGGCGGACAGGTCGCCGACCAGGTCCCAGATGACGTGCATCGCGGAGTACTGCCAGACACCGTCGACTCGCTCGAATGCGTTGGCGTAACGACCGGAGACGATCGGCTGCAGCGGGAGCTGCCCAGGCACGGCCTGCAGGACCGTGAAGTATGCGCGACTTGTCGCTCGCGTCTCCCCCTCCTCGACGACGATCACGTTCGTCGTGAGATGCTTGGTCTTGGGCGTCCCATCCTCGTACAGGCGCGTGACGCGGGAGTAGACGTCGAGGATCTGGTCACGATCGTCGAGCAGCCAGTTCGGGTCTGCCTCCATCGTGATCTTGGCGTGCGCGAGCATGTCGGCGATCGCCGCGAAATCTCCTGCATCCATTCGCTCGGCGTAGGTGTACATGAGGTTGCAGATCTCGTCGCGCACCGACGTCATCGCGCACGCGCCTTCGTCGCGAACCGAATCATCGTCATGGCCTCTCCCTCCCGAGTGCTCACGAACACGTCATTCCGAGTGAACCCGCCCGAAGACTCGATCACCGGCGACTCATCGGTCGAGCGCCTCAGCGGGCGCCCACCGGCGGAGGTGTCGGATCGTCAGGTCGACGATCACAGTAGACCTGCACATCCGGGCGGCGGGCAACACGATGCGATGCTCCGAGATCCCGCCTGAACCCCGGCTGCATGACCACGTCATCTGGCGAGAGGTCGGCGATGCCGCGGTGGCCGAGCGCGAGGAGCGCTGAGTCCAAGCCACTGCGGAGGATGTCGAGCACGTTCTCGACACCAGCCTGTCCGTTGGCGGCCAGCCCCCACAGGTACGCTCGGCCGATCATCACCGCCTTGGCACCCAGTGCCAGGGCCTTGGCGACGTCTCCGCCTCGGCGGACGCCGCCGTCGAGCACGACCTCGACCTCGTGTCCGACCGAGGCGGCGATCGCCGGCAGGGCACGAATGGAGGCCGGCGTGCTGTCAAGGTTGTTGCCACCATGATTCGAGACCGAGATCGCCGTCACACCGGCATCGACAGCGCGCTCGGCGTCGTCGACCCGGGTCACGCCCTTCAGCATGAAGGCTCCGCCCCATTGCTCCCGCAGCCACGAGATGTCGCTCCAGGTCGGAAGGGGCGATTGCATCCATTGCAGGTATGCGCCGAAGAACGTCGGCACCGCGCCGCCTGGCGTCGCCATGTTGGGGGCCAAGAGGTCCGGCATCTTTCGCGACTTGGCAAAGGACACCAACCAGCGAGGATGGGTGATCGCCTCGGGCGCGAACCTCATCATCTCCCATGGGGTCACCCGCTCTGGGATGCGCGGGCTTCCCCAGTCGCGCGAGTGCGAGAACGACCAGTCCAGCGTGAGGATCAGGCCGCGGGCTCCCGCCGACCGCGCACGCTCGACTCGCGCTGCCATGTCGTCGCGCGTTCCGATCCAGTAGAGCTGTAAGAGGGTCGCCGGATTGGCGCGGATCACGTCCTCGATCGCCCGGCTCGCAAAGGAACTGAGGCCGATTGCCGTATCGCGGTTGCGCGCTGCGCGAGCGACTGCGAGCTCCCCGTCGGGATGGACCGCCTGGACGCCGGTCGGCGAGAGGACGACCGGCAGCGCGAGGGTCTGACCCATCACCGTCGTCGACAGCTGGCGCTGCGCCGTCAGCCCGACTACATGCGGTGCAAAGCCAAGCTCATCGAAGGCATTCACGTTGTCCGCATAGGTCAGCCCCTTCTCGCTCCCCGCGAGGAGGGCACGGTAGACAGAGCTCGGCAGCCTCTTCTTGGCGCGTCGCTGGGCCTCGGCGACGCTCTCGAACCAGCCACTGGGCACTCAGGATCTCCCCGCGTCGCTGAACGTTGCGATGTTGTAGCGGGTGGTACGACAACCCGTCAGCATCGACCACTGGTCCCTTCCCGCCGCGTTCGCTCGCTGAGCTCACGTTCACGCCAGCCAGGTGTCGACGGTCGCCACCAGCTCGAGCGCGATCCCCTCGAGCAGCGCCGCGACCGTCGTCGATCGTGGCGCCGGTTGGGTCTCCGAGAACGCCCGACGCACTGGCGGCACGAACCCCGTCGGTGCGAAGCGTCGGCAACAGCTCGTCGAGCGTCCCGAGCGGCCCGGGCGTCGCCTCTGCCATGGATACGCGCTCCGGGGACAGCGCCAGCAGCATCGACGTCTCGTCGTAGCCGGCGTGCAGGTCGCGGTAGCTGCTCGGCTCGAAGGATCGAACGTCGCGATCCTCGGCGCGAAGCCGCCTGACCACGCGCGACAACGGCTCGACATTCCCCCCGTGGGCAGAGACGAAGAGAACATGGAGAAACGTACGGGTCGCGGAGCGTCCGAGCTCGACGAGCACGAGCTCGAGTGCCTCCTGGCCGATCGACAGCGTTCCGGGAAAGTCGGCGTGCTCGCCGCTCGAGCCGTATGCCAACGGAGGGGCGACGAACAGCCCGCTGCGGGAGGCGGCGAGGCGGTTGCAGAGGGCGACGGCGATCTCGGTGTCAGTCGACAGTGGCAAATGGGGCCCGTGCTGCTCGGTCGAACCGATGGGGACGGCAAGAAGGGCGTCCGGCGTCACGTACCGTCCGAGCCGGGTCCAGCTCAGCTCGGCGAGGCGCGTCGTCACGCCGTTGACCTCGTGCGGCATCGCCAGTCCGACCGAGCGCGCTGCGATCCGGCGATCTCAGTCGTGCCGGCTCGCGGCCGAGATGGCGAACGTGCTCTGGGCGGCCGAGGGAGCGACGCGCCGACGGCGAAGCGCGATCGGCTCCGCGACAGGACGAGCCCGGTGCGAGTGGTCCGAGCTGAGGCGTGGTGCCGACGCCGAGTCGACAGCCGCCAGGGCTTCCTCGCCGTGGCCCTTCACACACTCGGGATCTGGCCCGTCCAGAGGTAGCCCTGTGAAGAACTTGGCCGCCATGCACCCGCCCCCGCAGGCGTCGAACGCGGAGCACACGCTGCACGCGCCATCCTGGTGAGGCAACCGCAGGGTTCCGAACAGCTGAGACTCCCGCCAGACGCCTGGGAACCCGCCGACGTCTCGAACGTTTCCTGCGAGGAACTCGTCGTGGATCGCGAAGGGGCACGCGTAGACGTCGCCGACCGGATCGATGAGACAGACCACCCGTCCGGCACCGCACAAGTTGAGCCCGGGAAGGGGCGCGCCGAATCCCCCGAGATGGAAGAAGGAGTCACCGGTCAGCACGTCCTCGCCGTGGGAGAGCAACCACGTGTAAATCTCCCGCTGCTGATCGGCTGTCGGATGCAGGTCGTGCCACGAGTCGATGGCGCGACCCGACGGCCGCAGCCTCGTCAGCCGGAGCTGCGCACCGTAGCGATCGGCCAAGCGCTTGAACGAGTCGAGTTGATCGACGTTGCTGCGCATCAACACGACGGACAGCTTGAACTTCTCGAGCCCCGAGTCGCGGAGATGTTGCATTGCACGCAGTGCAGTCGCATAGGACCCCGCGCCGCGCACTGCGTCGTTCACCTCCGCAGTGGCGCCGTCCAGGGAGATCTGCACGTCGACGTAGTCGGTGGCAGCGAGCCGAGTTGCCACCGGGGCAGTGATCCGCGAGCCATTGGTCGAGAATTTGACCCCGACGTGGTGCGAGGTCGCGTACTCGACGAGCTCCCAGAAGTCCGCGCGGATGGTGGGCTCTCCACCACCGATGTTGACGTAGAACACCTGCATGCGTTCCAGGTCGTCGACGACGGCCATGCACTCCTCAGTGGTCAGCTCGCGCGGGTCGCGACGCCCGGAGCTCGACAAGCAGTGGCTGCACGACAGGTTGCAGGCGTAGGTGAGCTCCCAGGTGAGGCAGATCGGTGCGTCGAGACCCTGTTGAAACTGCTCGGCGAGCGTCATCGGCAGCGGGCTCAACTACCCGGACCGCCGACAGATCATCTGAGAGGCGGCGAGCGCCGCCAGGGAACGCTCATATGCTGGTAGCTCGGCCGAAACCACTCCCGCCGCAGCGCAGGCGGCCAGGGCGCTCGGGTGCTGCGACAGCGAGCGAACCACGACCGCCAGCGTCTCGCTCTTCAGGAACGACAGGCGACGCGTGCCGAAATGATAGAGCAGTGCGCCGAACGGCTCGAGACGCAGCACCGCCTGATCGTGCAGCGACCAGGCGGCTTCGACGTCGAATGGAGCCGGCAGGAGGTCAATAGACACCGCACATCCCGTCGATCGAGATTTCCTCGATCATCAGGTCTTCGACGGGGGCGATATCGGGCTCGGGAGCAGGGTCCGGGTCTCGCTGATCGGCGAAGACTGGCGGATCGATCTCCATCTGGGTGCCTCCTGTCGGTACCGCGTCGACGTAGGCCGGCCCCACGTCTGACCGATCGGGCAAGCCAGGGTACTGTCGGCCCGATCGACGGGCAATTCGTCGCAACAGTCCTCGGCGACCGGGCGAGCGAGGGCGGCTGCCGACGAGCAGCCCGCAGACCGACCGCACGATCCCGGGCTCGTCGGCCAGGACGACTTTGCCGCGTGCCTGTGGCCGGCCGCCACGAACGGTCGGTCACCCACCGCCCGCGCCTCGGCTCGCCCGCTCGATCGTGTGTGGGCGCGGCTCGGGACGGACCCGCCGTCGGAGCGAGGGGGCGAGAGGGGCCAGGGTGACCTCAGTCCACACGCTCGAGAGCACCCCGGCGCCATACGCCGCGTCAGCGAGCAGACGTATCGCCACATAGCGAACCGGATCGATCTCGGGCCGCCGATGCCACCACTCCCACAGCAACGGCCCGATCATCAGCACCGTCGCCAGGCGAGCGATGCGTGAAACCGGTGATGCGGCGATCGCAGCTGCGCCGAGGGGCCACCATTCACGCCGAAGCGTGTGCCCGAGCGCAACTGCATCGGCGAACACGCCTGACGCGACGAGCTCGGGAGCCATCCTCGCCGGCGCCCCGGTTGAACGAAGACGATTCCCGAGCAAGATCGTGGCGAGCGATGCCGTGGCCGCCGCCGAGCCATACTTGCGCAAACCGACAAGGGCGAGAGAGCCGAGGTTCCATGCTGACATGCGGAGCGGCGCGAGCCGACCCGGATGGCGCGCGGAGAGCGTGGCTGCGGAACGTCCGTACCTGAACCTCTGCCCCGCCCACGTGACGATCCTCGTCCTCGACTCGTGCGCGACGCACGTCCGCGGGTCGTAACGCACGTGCCAACCGCGATCGGCGATGCGCCAGACGAGATCGACGTCCTCGCCGAAGCGCAGACTCTCGTCGAAGCCCACCTCCTCGAGAACCGATCGCCGGACCATCAGCGCTGCAGTGGGGACGAACGCCACGCGACCGCCCGGGCGCACCAGCCGGGGCGCAGCGCCCATGTCGAGGGCGGAGCAGGCGATCTCGAAGCGGGCGAGCAGACCACCGCGACTCGCCGTGGGCACGACACGGGGCGCCACGGCCGCCACGTCGGGATCGTCGAAGTGCGGCACGAGTTGATCGATCCAGCCGGGCTGCGCCTCACAGTCGGAGTCGACGAACGCGATCAGCGCCGCCCCGGACTCATGCCAGCCAGAGTTACGAGCCGCGCCGGGGCCGCGATTGCGGGCATGAACGATCAGGCGCGCCCCGTGAGCTCGCGCCACCTCGCTGATCGCCGCTCCCTCGAGCGAACCGTCGTCGACGACGACGACCTCGTGGCCACCGAGGGAACCGAGGCAACGCGCGAGCTGCTCCGGGTGCCCGTACGTGGGAACCACGACGCCGACGTCGTGGGGCCCGACGCGTGGACGCGGCATCGGGTGCGCCAAGCCGCGCTCGACGAGCAGCTCTGCCGGGCGGCGCTCACCTTCCCCTGGTACGAGGCCGTGGCAGCCGGCGCGGTCGAGTCGCTCCAGCAGCGAAGCGCATGCGGCGCCCAGGCGAAGGACCCGCCATGGCGACCCGCCGGCGACGAACTGCCCCTTCGCCCACCATCTCGTGCCACGGTCCGCCACGATGGGACTGCTCGACACTGTCCCGGATCCTCAAGCCGACCACTGCAGCGGCAGCGCGCGGAGCGACATCACACCGCCTCCCCGCTCGATGAGGATCTCAGACGTGGCGAGCTCGTAGTCAGGGATCCGACGGTGCCACTCGATCAGCGCGATGGCCAGCTCTTGGCGGGCGAGATGAACGCCGAGGCAACGATGTGGGCCGGCGGCGAAGCCCACGTGACGGCCGATGTTCGCGCGGTCGATCACGAACGTGCTCGGGTCCTCGAACATGCGCGGATCACGGTTGGCCGAAGCGAGTCCTAGCCACACGACGTCACCGGCCTTCATCCTCAAGCCGTGGAAGTCGATGTCCTGCTTGACGAGGCGACCGCTCATGATCACCAAGGGATAGAGGCGGAGGAACTCCTCGACCGCTCTCGGTGTGGACTGCCAATCGTCGGTGATCCGTCTCCGGTCGGCTTCGTGGGTTGCCAGGTGGTAGAAGATGTAGCCGAGCATGCTCCGGGTCGTGTCGAGTCCAGCTGCCATCAACGTCAAGCAGACGACCAGCAGGACCTCGCGGGAGATCCTCTCGCCGTCGATCTCGGCGATCAGCATGCGCGAGAGGAAGTCACTGTCGGCGTCGCGCGGCCGCTTCGACCGGTCCTCTGCGGCATCGTTGAAGTAGCTGCGGATCGCTTCCCCGGCCCTGGCCGCTCCCTCGACGTCGATGCCGAAGAAGCCGTCGAAGATCTTCTCGATCCAGCTCACGAACTGCGTGCCGTCCTCGACCGGCAAACCGAGCGTGGCCAGGAAGGCCTCGGTCGGCAGGCGGATCGCGAAGTCACCAGCCAGATCGCACTGCAGCCTGGGTTGGATCTCCTCGACGAGCTCGGCACAACGACGCGTGACCAGCGGCTCGAGGCGGCGGATGGCCGTCGGGCTGAACCAGCGGTTGAGCACCTTGCGGAGCTTGGTGTGCTCGGGCGGATTGAGTTTGTTCGGGAGGAGCTCGACCGACATCTGGGGATCCATCGGGTTGATCACCTCGTTACCGAAGACGTCGGGCATCTGGAGAGCTTCGAACACGTGCTCGTGACGAGTCAGCATCCAGAACTGCTCGTCGGTGAATTCGGCACGGTGGAAGGGCGCGGCCTCGCGCTCCGCGTCGAGCAGGGCGTAGGTCTCATAGACCGGTCGGTCCAGTCGGTAGTCGTTGCGGGCTACCGGGCAACCGCCGGCAATCGGCCCGTCGAGGCTCTCGTCCATCACGCCCCCCTTCCTGCCCACCCCCGGTTGCGGGACGCGAGCGGCATTCGCTCGGGCGCGGCCCGCAGTCGCGAGCGAGACCTCGAAGCGAGCAGCTCGGCCTCGGTCGCAGCCGAACCTGTGCCGCCATCCGGTTCGGGCGCGCTGACGAAGGCAAAAACGCTAGCCGGTGAGGCGGGTCACAGCCAGGTCCGGCATCGGCGGCGCGCGGCCGCCTGCGAGTCCCGCGACCCCGCAGTGCGTCAGGCGCGAGCTTTCAGCGCCTCGATCAGCTTGGGCAGCACGACGTTGACGTCCCCGATCACGCCGAGGTCGGCGATCTTGAGAATCGGCGCTTCGGCGTCCTTGTTCACCGCCACGATGCGCTTGGCGCCCTTCATCCCGACGAGATGCTGGGTAGCTCCCGAGATGCCACACGCGATGTAGACGCCGGGCTTGACGGTCTTTCCTGTCTGGCCGACCTGATATGCGTAGGGCACCCAACCGGCGTCGACGATCGCCCGGGAGGCGGCGGGTGCCCCGTGGAGCAGCCCGGCGAGCTCCTCGATCACGGCGTAGTGCTCGGGCGAGCCGAGGCCACGCCCACCCGAGACGACGACGGGCGCCTCGTCGAGGCTCGGTCCGGTCCTTGACTCGGCGTGGCGGGCGAGGACCTTGGCGGCGTCGGTCGCCCCTGTCGAGGGCGCCGCGAGCCTGACCACCTCGGCCGCCGGGCCGCCCGCCGCCTCGGGGACGAACGACTTGGCACGCACGACGAAGATCGCGGGGCCCCCGCCGGTGAAGCAGGCCCGCACGACCTTGGTGCCGCCGAAGACAGAGTGCTCGCTGACGAGCCCGTCGTTTCCGCTCGAGAGCCCGACGACGTTGGTGAGCACAGGCCGGTCGATGCGGGCCGAGAGGCGAGCTGCGATGTCCCGACCATCGTACGAGCTGCCGATCAGAAGCGCGTCAGGTCCACGTCCGGCGGAGACCTCCCCGGCCAGAGCCGCCGCGACGCGTGGCCCCGGAAGCGAATCGCCGAGCTCGCCGAGGTCGAGCAGGCGCGTCGCACCGTGCTCGCCGACCGAGGTCGCCAGCTCCGAGGCGCCAGGTCCCCAGCTGATCGCGGTGACCTGCTCGCCGAAGCGTCGCGCCGCGGTGACGAGCTCGGCCACAACAGGCGGGGCCTTGCCGTCGCGTTGCTCGGCGAGGACCCAGATGCTTGCAAGGGGCGCCATCAGATCACCTTCCAGTCCTCGAGCAGCGCCACGATCCGCTCGTGGGCGTTGCCCTCGTCGACGACCACTTCCCCCGCCGCGCGGGCTTCGCCAGGTTCGACGGCGATCACCTGCTGACGGGCGCCGGCCGAGCCGACGCTCGCCGGGTCGATCCCGAGACTGGCGAGGTCGAGCTGCTCGACCGGCTTCGAGCGCGCGCTCATGATGCCCTTGAAGGAGGGGTAGCGGACCTCGACGACCCCGGCGGTGACCGTCACCACCGCAGGCAGCGGGCAGGACACCTCGTCGTAGCCAAGCTCGGTCTGGCGCTGCACCTTCACGCCCTCGCCGTCGAGCTCCACCTGCTTGGCGAAGCTCACCGACGGCCAGCCGAGCAGCTCGGCGAGCTGGACTGGCACCGTCCCGGTGTAGCCGTCGGTGGACTCGGTTGCACCCAGAACCAGGCTCACGCCCGTGCGACGCAGCGCGGCCGCAAGCACCTTGGCCGTCGAGAGGGCGTCAGAGCCGGGCAGCGCAGGGTCCGAGACGAGCAGCGCTTTGGTCGCTCCCATCGCCAGCGCAGTGCGCAGCCCGGACATCTCACCATCAGGGGCCATCGAGACGACGGTCACCTCGCCGCCGCCTGACTGCTCGACGAGGCGCAGGGCGATCTCGACGCTGTAGCTGTCGGAGTCGTCGAGCACCAGACCACCGGTTCGGACCAGGAGGTGCGTCGCTGGGTCGAGCGAGCCTGGGTTGTCCGGGCTCGGTATCTGCTTGACACACACTGCGACGTCCACCGCTCACCTCTCCGTCGGCACAGCCGCGGTGCGGCCACGGGGGCGACAACCTATCCGCGGCGGGAGCTCAAGGGCCATCCGACCTCGGCGCGTCCGAGTCGGGCGATGCGTGCTCAGTGGCCGACACAGTAACGACCGATCCCCTCTGCGTCGTCGTGCATGGTGAGCCGCCCCTGGGCAACGAGCAGCCTCAGGTGGGCGTGCGTCTCGATGACTGCGAGCATCCGATTGAAGTCGTCGAGCTCGTCGAGGCTGTGCTCGCGGCGAGTCCATCGAAGCTGCTCGGCGACCTCCTGTACCGTCGTCGCCCCGAGAGCGACGGCCCGCTCGCTGGCGTCGAGCCGCCTTCCGTGGTGTTCGACCAGCTCGTCGACACGGGCGTGCACACTCGAGGTGACCGGTCCGTGGGCAGGGAGCAGGCACGCGTCTGGCATCTCGCGGACGATCGCGAGCGACTGCAAGAAGGCGCCGAGCGGGTCCGGAGCCGGTGCTGGCTCGAACCCGATCGAGGGCGTGATGGAAGGCAGGATGTGGTCGCCGGCGAACAGCAGCTGCGCGCTCGGATCGTGCAGGACGACGTGGCCGCGCGTATGACCGGGCGTCTCGATGACCTGTACCGCCCGCCCCGAACCGAGAACGATCTCGCCGGGTGCGAGCCAGGTGTCCGGCGTCGACCACTCAGCTGGACTGTGGACCTGGCGACCTTCGAGCCGCGGCGCGAGGCGCGCCGCGAGCGCGCCCGCTCCACAGCGCTCGAGGAGCGCCAACAGGGGAATGAGCGGCAGCCGCTCGGACTGGAGCAACGTCAGACTCTCGCGCTCCCCTCGGCCGAGCCGCAAGGGGATGCCGAACTCACGCCGCAGTTCCGCCGCGTGGGTGTAGTGGTCCCGGTGGACGTGGGTGACGAGGCACTGCTCGATGTCGGCAAAGGTGCGGTCAAGCGATGCGAGCGCAGCACCGAGGTGCTCCCGTGCAGCCGGGATCGCCCAGCCGGGGTCGATGAGGTCGACGCCGCGCTCGCTCAGCACGGCGTACACGTTGACAGCCCGCAGCCCGTCATCGGGCAGGGGCAGCGGGATTCGATACACCTGCGGCGCGACCTCGAACGCCCCTGGTGCGGTCCAATCGTCGGCCACGGTGGTCAAGATCCGAGCGCCAGGGTCAGCGAAGCGCTCCCCACCGGTAGACAGAGTGACGGCTGACGCGCAGCTTCGCCCCGCAGAGCATGGAATGGTGGCTTTGCGATGCTCGGCGGTAGCCTCCGCTCTCCGAACCGGGGTGTCACGTGCCGGTAGCGGCGGTGACGACGACAGATCCGCTGATCAACAATGGACAGTGGCATGACGCGGACGTCTGCTGCGCCAGAGACGGTCCCGAGCCGGTCGCGGAATCCGCCGACCGAGTAGGCCGACTGGAACCACTCGCGCGACGTCGGCCGATTACCCGGTGGTCGAGACGCTCCTGGTCGAGAAGGTCGAGGCGAGCAACGAAAGTCGATGCACGACGATGCCTCTGTCGCCCCCATGGCTCGCCTGCTCCCATCTGCGCAACTTTAGGTGGCGCAAAAGCGTCTCACTGTCAGGTCGACTGCGCCTCCCTGGGCCCCCACCCGAGTCGCTCATGCGGCGTCGACGCGGCACGACGTCGTTCCGACGAGGCACACCCTCTCCGCCGGAGAGCTCCGTGCCGCCGATCAGCACGGCCGCCACCACCGTCGGGATCAGGCTCGGAGGCGCGATGTCGGTCTCGCCGACGCCTCGGGCGAGCCCGCCGGTCAGCCGTCCCAGATCGGCCCGAGGTAGCGCTGCCCCGGGTCGTGGCTCGGACGGGTCGTGCGACCCGGTGGCTCGAGGATGTTGAACGCGAGCGCCACCTCGTCGCCCGCCAGCCGGATCCAGCCGGCGGTAGTCTCGACCACGACCCCTCTAGGGAGCAGGCGTGCCCGGCAGCTGGTGATCACCTCGACGCCTGCTCGACGATCTCGTGCACGAGCACCACTGCCGCTCGATGTCCCGCGCGGACAACCCCGTCACCGGTGCCCCCGTGGGCCCTGCTCGATCCTGGCGTCCCGCGGTACCCTCGGTCATGTCCCGAGAGACGGCGGCCGCTGTTCTGTTCGAGCCCGGGCGCCCGCTCAGCATCGAGCGCCTCGCACTGGAAGCGCCGCGCCGGAGAGAGGTGCTGGTGCGGATCGAGGCGGCGGGGTGCTGCCACAGCGACGCCCACTACATGACGGGAGACCTCACCTGCCCGCTCCCGGTCGTGCTCGGTCACGAGGGCGCGGGCGTGGTCGAGGAGGTGGGCGACGGTGTCGAGCTCGTCGCCGCCGGGGACCGGGTCTGCCTGATGTGGCGCCCGCGGTGCGGCATCTGCGGCTACTGCGTCGTCGGGCGCCCGCAGCTGTGCGTGCAAGGTCGCGTCCAGGCGAGCACCGGCGGATTGCTCGACGGGACGACCCGCTGGCGGCTCGGCGATCGCCCGGTGCACCACTTCCTCGGCGTCTCCTGCTTCGCCGAGCGCTGCGTCGTCTCGGAGCGTTCCCTCGTGCGCGTGCCCGACGGCGTCCCCTCCGAGGTCGCGGCGATCGCCGGGTGCGCCGTGATCACCGGCGTCGGTGCTGTCACCCGGGCGATCTCGTCGGGCCCGGGGGAGGCGCTCGTCGTGATCGGCTGCGGCGGCGTCGGGCTCTCCGCCGTGATGGGCGCCGCGGCGGCCGGACTGAGCCCGATCGTGGCGGTCGACCCCAACTCCGCCGCGCGCTCGCTCGCATGCGAGCTCGGCGCGACGCACACGCTCGACACGGCCGACGACACAAGAGCTGCGCTGCGGACGATCCTTCCCGAGGGCGCCGACTGGGCCGTCGACGCAGTCGGCGGGCCGGCAACCCTGCGCCTCGCCTTCTCCTGCCTGCGCCCGGGCGGAACCGCGGTCGCCGTCGGGCTCGCCCGAGCCGGGGCGACCTGCGACGTCCCGATCAACGAGCTCGTGCAGCAGGAGAAACGCCTCGTCGGCAGCCTCTACGGTTCGTCCAATCCACTTGTCGATCTGCCGCGTCTCTTCGCGTTGCAGCAGGCCGGCAAGCTGCCGATCGAGCGCCTCATCCAGGCGCGCCGCAGGCTCGACGAGGTGAACGAGGCCTACGAGGCACTGCGCGCCGGCTCCGTCGGCCGAACCGTCCTGCTGCCGGGCTGATGAAGCTCGCGGGGAGACGCGGCCCGGTCGCCGGGACCTGACCGGGACGCCGGCGGCGCCGGCGCCGTCGATCTCGGCGATGCGAGAGCCTGAGAGCCGCCGAAGTCGAGGTACTTGGGCGATGGCGTGGGGCGGGGGGTGTCGGCGGCGAGCTCACAGGCTCCGCTGGCCGTGTTCGGAGCCCGGTTGTCCCACAGCTCCCGCACCGCGACCGGCGGCTGGCTCAGGTAGGAGGGGGAGCTGCGAAGATCACCGACCTCGTAGAGGTTGTCGTGGGTGATCCGCCAGTCACTCGTCGTCCATCCCAGCAGCACGGAGTTGCCCGGATCGGTGGCGATCTCGGCGTACTCGTGCGCGGCGGTGATCGTCTCCGCCTCGACGTCGTTGCCACGGCACGATTCCGACGAGCCGACCTGGGTCGCCGGCCACGGCATGGCGGCGTAGACGATCGTCCCGTAGGCCGGGTACTGCACCGTCGGCTCAGCGGAGTGGTACCCACAGAGGACGCCGAGGTCCCACAGCACCCCGGTCTCCGTCGTCCCCTTTTGGGTGAAGACGAAGAACGAGGTGTCCGCGTCCTTGACGAACCCTGGGTGGTGGTCGATCTCGAAGGCGACCCCGTCGACGTTGCCCAACCCCGACAGGGTCGGCGGCGGCGTCGAGCTGTCCAACCAGTCGCCGGCGAGCGCGACATCGTCGTTCACGCCGTACTGGCTGAGCAGCTCGTTGTACGGCGTGCCGGCGAGCCCCGAGAAGAGCGAGACGGCGGCGCTTCTCGCGGCGCGGTGGGTCGGATCGCTCGTCCACAGCGGGCCCCAGAAGATGAGCACGACGCGCGGGTTCTTCTCCACGTAACCGCCGTTGTTGACGAGCGGCGGCGTGCAGTTGGGCAGGCAGACCGCGCCGCCACCAGGAGCTGCGGAGGCCGCTGCCGCAGCCAGGGGTGACATGACGACGACGAGTGAGCTGAGGGCCACCGTGACGGCGAGCGCGACGGCACGCATCGCCGAGACCCGGCAACTCAGCGGTCTGTTCCCCACCGTGCGAATGTATCAAGGCGCACGCTGGACGCAGGCTGGCGCGGGTACGGCTCGTTCGCCACGCAGCTGTCAAAGCGTGGCTCAGCAGTGCTCGTCGCGACGTCCCGTCAGTCGTCGGCGTCGAGCAAGCCGCGGATCCTGGCAAGGTCGGCGTCGCTCCCCTTGGCGGCGAGAAGCGGTGCGAGCTCGGAAAGGATCAAGTCGCGATCGAGCGAACCCCGCTGCCGGACGACGACCCCGGAGACGTCGACCCAATCGCGATCCCGCCCGGCGAAGACCTTGTGCACGATGAGGTCGTTGGCGCTGCAGGTCAGCAACGACGCGCCCCCGATGTCCCAAGCAGATCCGCGCTGCGCCGCCCGCGCCTCGAACTCGAGCGCGCCCAGCGCCACGTCGACCGGGATGCCATTGCTTGCCCTGAGCAGTGCGACCCGGTTGCGGATGGCGAACTGGCGGCCGTCGTGGATCCTCGAATCGAAGTGCGCCAACAGCACGTCGACGACTGGTTCCTCACCGCCGAATCCCGTCAGGATCGTCAGGTCGACGTCCTGGGTGATCCGGGGCTCTCCCCACCGAATGGTGGCGAGGCCACCGATGAAGCAGAAGCGCCACCCATTCCCCTCGCACAGATCCTGCACCTCGACAGCGGCAGCAAAGAGAGGGTTCACCTACGCAACAGGGCGAAGAGCCGTTGCTGCTCGACGAGTCCTGAGAGATCGCTTCGGGCCGGCAAGTAGCGCAGCAGATCGAGGAGCTCCTCGACCGCGGCGAGTGCCGCGGCATCGGTCAGCTGACGCAGCTCATGCCTGCGGACCTCGTCGAGAGCGCGCCCGGCTCGTTGCCAGCCGGCCACCGCGGCACGAGTTGCGTTCGCTTCGATCTCGGGGACCGACTCCACCTCGTCGAGCGTATCGGCGGTCGAGGCCGGCTCCCGAATAAGCACCAACGAGCTTCTCGACGCCCGGCAGCCTCGAGCTCGGCCGAGGGTCACGGCACGCTGCCTGCAGGCACCACCCATTCGACCGGCTGCCCGGTGACCTCTGCCACGAGGTCGAAGTCGCCGTCGTAGTGCAGCACGCACAACCCGGAGGCCTCTGCCGCGGCGGCGATCAACAAGTCCGGGATCGTGACGCCGCGGTGCTGCCCACGCCGAGCCAGCGCCGCCTGCACCTCGATCGCCCGCTCGAGGCCGCTTTCGCCGAGCACCGCACGCGGCAACGATCGGCGGTCGGCGAGGATCGCCTCGTAGTCCTTTGCCGTGCGAGCGCTGAACAAGAGCTCGAGGTCGACGATGCCACACGTGGCAATCTCACCGCTCAAGAAGAGCGGCTCGAGCCGCGCCACGACCGCAGGCTGGTTTGCCCTGGCGAGCGCCGACTTGTCCGCAACGTAGCTGGCCACCGCTCACCGCCACGCGCGAGCCATGACCGCCTCGTCCGAGAGGTCGATGCCGTCCTGGGTCCGCAGTCGCTCGAAGAGCCGTTCACGCCCGCGCCTCGCAACGACCTCGGCGAGCGCAGCGTGGATCGTCTCGGTGGTCGTCGTGGTGCCGAGCACCTGGCGGGCCTGGGCGAGTAGATCCTCGTCCAGGCGTAGGGCAGTCTTGTGCATGGCGAGAGGCTACCGAGTTCAGCACCGACCACGAGACGTCTGGATCGTTCCGGTCTACCTAACCTGGGGAGGCGGTGCTACTCGCCTCCGCCGACGAGCCCGTCCCAGGACCAGCGCGGCATGCGCAGACCGTCGGGTACGTCCTCGGAGTCGTGATAACGCGACATCGTCGCCGTGGTCGCCCAGGCGAAGTAGTCGTGCAGGACCTGACAGAGCCGCTCGTTCACGGCGAGTCCGACGTCGACGAGCGCCTGGTCGAAGCAGGCGATCGCCCGGCGGTCCATCTCCTCGTGCGGCCCGTTGCCGCTGTGCAGGCGAACGACCGAGCTCTCGTCGCCGTACTCCTCTGAGTACCTCGCCGGACCGCCGAGTGCCTCTCCCCAGTACGCCGCCAGGCGTTCGGAGTGCTGTGGGTGGAACCCGTGGCTGAACGCGTGGCTCACCACCTCGTCCGCCATCACCCGCTCGTGCCAGGCGTGGGCGAGCGCGAGCAGGCTGTCCTCACCACCTGCCGCCTCGTAGAGGGTCTGCATCGCTGAAGGATGGTATTCGCCAACGCGTGCCTCGGCCGAGGTCGGCGTCGCCGAGATGAGCTCCGGCTGAACTCTGACGCGACATCTTGCGTTCCCCCGCAGCAACCCCCCAAACTGGCCGCAGCCGAAGGGCAGAATTCTCCGGGGGGGAAGGAGTCGGGCATGGGACGCAGGCTCAGCTTGGCACCGAGCCGGGTTGCGAAGCGGCGTCCACGCTCGGCCCGTTGGCAGCGGCTGGCGTCCGCCGGCCTGGCCGGCTTGGCGGTGACCACGGTCACCACCTTGGCCGGCGTCGGCGCGGTGGTCCTGTCGAGCACCCCGGCGGCCGCTGCGAGCTGCACCGACACCTGGATCAACCTGGCCAGCAGCGACTTCGCCGACGCCACCAGCCAGTCGACTGGCGTGGTGCCCGGTCCTTCCGACAACGCCTGCATCACCGCCGGCGGCACGTACACCGTGACCGCGGAGGGCTTCCACGTCGCCTCCTTGACCCTCGGTCAGGCGGGCAACACCGGCACGCAGACCCTCGAGCTCGACGCGACACCTTCCTCGAGCGTGAGCGGTCAGGCGGGGGCGATCACGATCGCGCCGAGCGGAGCGCTCGGCGAGACCGGGGCCGCAGGAGCGGGGAACAACGACGCGGTGCTCGACGTCGCGTCCGGCACGCTCGACAACGAGGGCCTGCTCGAGGCCGCGCCGGCGGGGGGCTGAGCTCGGCCGGGCGATACCTGCGTGGCAACGTCGACAACCAGGGGACGCTCGACCCGACGACGAGGCTCTGGTACGACCAGAGCGGCACGACGTTCACCAACGACTCCGGCGGCACGATCGTGGACGGCGGTGGGGCGCTCACGCTGAACGACTCCGCGACGATCTTCCAACAGGGCCCGGCACGACCCAGCTCGGCGGCGGCTTCCCCGTCGTCATCCTGGAGGGTACGCTCGTCGGCGAGCCGAGCTCGGGCGCCGGCGACTTCGCCTTCGAGAACAACGGCAGCCTGCAGGGCAACTTTGCTGCGGGCTCGACGATCAGCATCGAGGCGACGCCCTCGACGGACGCGTCGGTGACCGACTCCGGCGACGTGAGCACCGCCGGCGCGGTCGACATCACCGGCCTTCCCGGCTCGGGCAACAACCACGCCCTGCTCGAGCAACGGTTGATCTACCAGTAGGGCGAGAACACCACCGTTCCGATGATGATCGCCAGCATCGGGAGCGGACCGGTGTAGACGCCCGCCAGGTCGAGACCGCTCGCCGTCGTGGTGATGTCGAGGTACCAAGGAGCGCCGTCGGTCGTACCGAGCACGCTCGACGACGACTCGTCGGCGGCCCTCGTCACGAACATGTTGATCGCCGCCGCACCGAGGGTCCCGCTGACGTAGACCGGGAAGGTGGACGGGGTGCCTCCGGCCGCCTTGGGGAGCGTCGAGAGCGCGACCGACCGGAAGATCAGGCTCGACGAGCCCACATAGCCGGCCATGCTTCCGGCACGAAGGGTCCGCTCCACGGTGAGGTGGCAGGTGCCCTGGACCGACACGTTCTCACCGCCAACGGCGGCGGTGATGTCAGCGGGGATCGTCCTCGCGGTCGGGTCCGCCGACCCCACGCTCGCGTGCAGCGTCATCGGCACCCCGTCGAAGGTCCCCGAACCGCCGGTCTCGAGGTGGTGCGTGCCGGTGACGTCGACACTCTGGCCGTCGATCGTGCCGGTGAGCTGGTAGGTGTCGTCGCTTGCCAAGGTGTAGGAGATGCTCACCGGCACCTCCGACAGCTCGGCCGGGAGCCCGGCAACAGCTGCTGCCAGCGCCGGATCCTCCGCGAGCCCCGACAGCACGGCCCCGACGAACACGCCCTCCCCCGCCGAGGATCACGTTGCGGCGACTGAAGCGAACACCGTCAGCCACGGCACTCCCTCCTCACCCTCGATTCCGGGCGCCGGTGCCCGGCCTGAGGGCCAAACCCGATCCCTGGACGAGATGCAGGACATGCGACGCCGGAGCGAAACCACGCCCACGATGAACCGACGAGCTCGCTCAAAAAACGTTTCTGCCCAAGAGAGTGCTTTTCAATGCATGCGGGGCGGTCCGGCGTCGGTGCTCACCCCCCGGTACAGTCCGGCACGTGCGCGTGAAGGAGCTCTGGCGCTTCCCGGTGAAGTCGCTCGGCGGCGAGCGGCTCGAGCGCTGCACGATGCTGGCGACCGGGCTGGAGGGCGACCGCGGCTTCGGCCTGCGCGACGCCGCCACCGGCTACGTGCTCACCGCCCGGCGCGAGCCGCTCCTGTTGCAGGCGAGCGCGCGCCTCGTGGCGCCGGAGGAGGTCGAGATCGTCCTCCCCGGCGGCGAGCGCACCGCCGACGACGCCGTGCTGTCGAACTGGCTCGGACGGCGCGTCGAGCTGCTGCGCGCCGGCTCGGCGCCGGCGACCTTCGAGGGCGTGCGCGACCCGGAGTCCGAGCTCGACTGGGAGCTGTGGCAGGGCCCGCCCGACACGCTGCACGACTCCGGCGCGGCGAAGGTGTCGCTGCTCTCGACGGCGACCATCGGCGCATGGGACCCCCGCCGCTTCCACGCCAACCTCCTACTGGACCGAGGCGGCGAGGACGAGCTCGTCGGTGAGACGATCGCCGTCGGCGACTGCGAGCTCGTCGTGACGAAACGGCTCAGCCGTTGCGTCATGGTCACTCGCCCACAACCGGGTCTCGAGCGGGACCTCGACGTGCTGCGCACGATCAACCGCGAGCGCGACACCTGCCTGGCGATCGGCGCCCTCGTGGCGCGTCCCGGGCAGGTGAGCGTCGGCGACGCCGTGATCGTCGCCGGCGCAACCGTGCCCGGCTGACGGTTCGACCCCTCCCGCCTCGCCGGTCCTGCTCGCCCCGCTGTGTTCGGCTGCCGCCTCGCCTCAGGCGCCGTCGTGGGTGTGCGCCATGGCACGCAGGACCGCCAGCTGGCCGTTCATCTCGGCCTGGGTCTCGGCGATCCGGCGGAGCTCCTGCCAGATGACCTGATCCCGCTGGCGCAGCTCGTGGCGGATGGCCTCGTCAGCCGAGCGGAGGTCGTGGAACCCGCCGCGCATCTCGTCACGCATCTCCTCGCGCAAATCGCCCAGCTCGGTGCGGAACTCGAGGCGCAGTTCCGACGACAAGCTGTGCCTGCCACCCCGGGCATCGAGCACGAAGGCGATCATTCCGGCGACGATCACCCCGATCAGCGTCCAGACCGCTGCGAACACCGTTGCCACCCAACCTTTCGAGCACGAAGCGATACGTCGCTGCCATTCGAGGGGCGAGCCGTGGCACTCGACCGATGCAGTCCTCGACCCTGCGGCAGGGGTGTGACGTCCTCTCAGATGACCGCTCGCCGGCGGGCCAGGCCGAGGCGGCGGCGTGCGGTTGCGGCAAGGGCCGTCAGCAGCCGGTCGACGCGGCGAGCACGCGGCAGCCCTGTTCGAGGCGCCCCGGAGACAGCGAGGCGATGCGCCGGCGGAACGCGCTTCGGGGAATGGTGTGCAGGTTGTCGAAGCTGACCACACAGTCGCTCGGCACGCCGTCTACGGCCGCCTTCAGCTCGAGCTCGGAGACGAGGCCTCGCTTGGTTCTGGTCAGCGCAGCGACGACCAGCGAGTCGATCCGCTCGGCCACCGGGTCACGCGTCAGCACGAGCACGGGCCGATCGCCCCCCGGCGTCGCCGCGAACCACACCTCACCGCGCCGCATCAGCCCAGTCAGACCAGTCCTCGGCGGGCCCCCAGTCGGCGATCGCCGCCAGTGCCTGCTCGCCCGCCTCGAGCGGGTGGTCAGCCCAGATGCCGGCGTCACGCTCGGCACCGAGCCGGTCGAGCTGGCGCCGCAGCGCGTCGCGCAGGAGCTCGGAACGGTCGATGCCGAGGCGTTCGGCCCATCGCTGGGCGGCTGCGGCCTCGTCGTCGTCGACGCGGAAGCTCAGCATTGTCATACAGCAACGATACCGCGTATGACGTACCCAAACCTACCTGCTCGGGCCCCAGTCGCCCTCGCCGATCGGGGCTATCGCCGCCAGCGGGCGCCGGCGGCGCTTGATCACCACGAGGCCGCCGAGGAGCAGGATCGCGAGTACCACGAGCTCTGGCGCGAACGACGTCTCCGGCGTCTGCGCTGCCGGTGCTGGCGGCGCCCTCACACCGACCTTCGACGCGTCGTACTCGGTGAACCAGATGTTCATGTCCGGCCCGGTCGTGATCTGGAGCGGCCCGGCGGCGGGCGTGGGCGTCTTGAAGCTCGCCAGCAGCACGCCCTTGGTGCTGAACTGGTCGACCGCACTGGTGCTGTCCTCTGCCGACCACAGGTTGGAGTCAGGGCCGTTCGTGATCCCGAAGTGCCAACCCGGTGCGGCGAACTGGGTCGGTGCGCCTGCGGGAGTGACGCGGGCCAGCTTGCTGGCGGCTGGCGGGATGACCGGCTCGGTGACCCACAGGTTGCCGTCCGAGCCGGTCGTGATGCCGCTCGGGAAGCTGGTCAAGGCGAAATTCGTGATGGCGCCGGCTGGCGTCACCCGTGCCACGCGTTTGGCATCCGGCTCGGTGACCCAGAGATTGCCGTCCGGTCCGGTCGTGATGTTCAGCGGGTCGCCACCGGATGCGAAGGCCGTGATCACACCGTTCGGCGTGAGCTTGAAGATCCCGCCGCCTTGGCTGGCCACCCAGAGATTGCCGTCGGGTCCCGAGGCGATGCCCCACGGCTCGCTCTTCTTCGGGAAGGGATAGAGGGTCACCGTCCCGTCCGGGGCGATCGCCCCGACCTGGTCCTTGCGCGGGTCCGTGAACCAGACTCGGCCGTCGGAGCCCATCACGACGTTTCGGGGATTCGAGGCCGACGGGATGAAGTACTCGACGAAGTTGCCGAGCGTCGTCATCTCGGCCACCCGGCCCGAGCCATACTCGCCGACGAACAGGTCCTTGCGCGGCCCGACCGCGATCCCCGCCGGGTTGGAGCCGGCGACGAGGGGATACTCGACGACACGACCGGCGACCGGCGCGGGCGACGGCATCTGGCCGAGGACCGTGGCGAGCATCTTCGCCATCTTCTGCTGGCCCGCTGCGCTCGGGTGCGGGGTGCCACCCGTGACGGTGTTCTGGATGTCCTCCGGCACTGTGAGCGCCTGCGGTTCCATACGGACGAGCCGGCTGCGTGGCAGGGCCGTGAAGATGGCGTTGTTCAAGTTGTTCTCGAACTGGATCGCGGCCGGCTGCATCTCGATCGGGATCAGAGACTGGATCGGCGCCAGCTTCTTCAACCAACCGTTGACGACGTTCGTCTTCGCAGCGCCGGCACCCGTCGACTTGAGCACGGCGTTGACGGCCGCATTGATGTCGATCCGGGCGAGCCGGAGGTCGTAGTACTGCATCCACACGACCCGGTTCGCCCCGGCGGCGAGCATCATGTCGCTGATCTTGGTGACGTTCTTGTTGATGGTCGCGTACTTCGCCGCACCGTTGAAGGGGTCGATCTTGACGGTCTCGGTCGTTTTCCTTCCGAACAGGTCCGTGGTCGTATATTCGCAGCTGCCGCCCTTCAGCGGGGCGTCGGCGACCTTGCCGCCGTTGATGTCCCATTTGAAGCTGAGCGTCCCGCCGCTCACCGGAGCGAGATCGGCGAACAGCTGGCAGGTCACGATCTGGGCGAGCACGATCGAGGAGTTGGTGTCGTTGACGCCCGCGCTCGCGACGAAGACGACGAACTGTCCTTTGGCGTGTGCCTGCTGGATCGTCGCCGCGGCGAGTCGTGCCGGCGAGCTCGTGTAGGTCCAGGCGTTGCCGCAGGAGTCCTCGGTCTTCGCCCCAGCGTTGATCACCTCGTCGGTTCCGAAGCCCGTTCGTGCGAAGTTGTAGTAGGCGACGACGTTGCGAGTTGCCTTGGTGTACAGACCGGCATAGCTGAAGTCGCCGTCATCGCCTGGCAGCTTGCGCCCGTCGTCGGTGTAGTTGGCCGCCAAGCACTTCGCCGGCGTGGCCGGCGGGGACACGACCCCGCTGGCCGTCTGCTGTTGCGCCGAGGTCACCGAGTCGCCGGCGGCGACGAGCACGACCGGCTCGGTGCCCGAGGGGCACCCGGCCGGCCGGGAGATGATGAGGTTGGCGTCGATCGCTTTCTGCTCGGCCGGCGTGGGTGGGGGGATCGCCGCGCCCGTCGAGCTCGACGCCCCGCTGGCGCCCGTCGGGCCGGTCGCGCCCGTCGTCCCGCTGGCGCCCGTCGCGCCCGTCGTCCCGCTGGCGCCCGTCGCGCCCGTCGTCCCGCTGGCGCCCGTCGGGCCGGTCGTGCCCGACGCCCCGCTGGCGCCCGTCGCGCCGCCCGGTTCGCTCGCGCCCGACGTCCCGCTCGCACCCGTAGGACCGGTCGCGCCCGTCGTCCCTGTGGCGCCGGCACTGCTGCCGGTCGCACCGCTAGCCCCTGTGAAGCCGGTGGGGTTGCACGATCCGGTTGCCCCCGTGAAGCCGCCGGCGCCACTGGCTCCAGAAGGCTGTGCGGCGGCCGCACCGGTCGACACGATCGTGGTCAGCATCGTGATCGCCGCGAGTGCGACTGCGAAGCGACGAGGGGCGCACGCCGCTCGGCCGGATCGCAGACGAGCCAACACGACATGTGACTGGACATGTGACATGGAAACATCACGGTCTGACGTCAGGCGCTCTGTCAAGTGGATTCATGACGGAACGCCAAGAATTCACCTCCTCGCGGGCGTCACGTCGCACGGACGCGCGTCCAGCGTCACTGGATCCGGCACCCGGTTGTCCCGATACCCGGTCCGAGGCGGCAGGTCGGCGTCGGTGTCTCGACGATGATCACGAGCGATGGCGACAAACACGTCGTTGCACGGGATCGAGCGAAGGCGTCGGCTACCTTGCTCGTTCAGCGATGCGGGGCCGCCTCACCGTCAGCGAAGGACATGCGCCATTCCGGCTGGCTGAGCGCGTCCGGTCGAGCGCGTCGATCGCTGTCAGCGCGCTGGCGATCGCCAACCTGGCGTGCTCCGCCGGACCGATGCGCGCCACGGCCGCGCCGGCCCCGCGCTCACGCACCTCGATCCCGGCGACCACCCGTCAGCTGATCGTTGTCTCGAGCCCGAGCTATGACCCGACCGGCTATCTCGCCAGCTTCGCGAGCTTCTCGCGGGCGTTCGGCCCGATGTCGGAGGACATCTCCGACCGTGGCCTCTCGGCCGGACAGATCGAAAAGCAGATCGACGCGTCGCTTCGCCGCCTGCGCATCGACTACATCGACCTCTATCAAGCTCACCGATTCGACACAGAGGTTCCCATCGACGAGACGGTCGAGGCCTTCGAAGCCATCGTGTGCGCAGGCAAGGCGCGATACCTGGGATTCAGCGAGCGGATTCCCGAGTAGATTCGTGCGGCCGGCTTGCTACCTGGCGTCATACGCCGGGAGCGGTTCGCTGCCCTTCCGGCAGCGTGCTGTTCCGTCTGACGCCGTCCGTTCCAGTCCTCCCCGCGGAGCCCCGGCTGCCTCGTCGCCTCTTCCTGGGTATCCGATCTCGGCGACGGCTCGGCGCTTGCGGCGCCGGCCCGGACGGACGTCCGGTAGAGGCGTGATCCCGGGCCGTTCGCCCAATTCGACCCGGCACACACCTGGATCGGCCACGGACATCGGGCTGCCGTGGCCTGTTCGACAGCAGCCCGACGACCGGCCGTCCGGTCAACTACCATGCCCGGTCCGTGGGGGGACGGTCCGACCGCACGTTGGTCGCGGGGCTCGCGCGGCGCGCCGTCGGCGACGAGTCCCGCAGCGTCGGAACCCGCCAGCGGATCATCGAAGCCGTATGGAGCGTGCTCGGTGACAGCGGGCTGCCCGGACTCACCGTTCGCGAGGTCGGCCAACGAGCCGGCGTGTCGCACGCCATGGTCCACTACTACTTCGCGAGCAAGGACGACCTGCTGCTCGCGGTCGTCGAGCACGCCCGCGGCTACTGGATCCACCCGATGGAGGACATCGTCCTCGGGCCGGGATCGCCTGCGGCGAAGCTCGAGACCATCATCGTCTGGATGGCCCAACCAGCGACGCGCGGGGTGATGCGTGTCCATCGCCAGCTGCTCACCCAGAGCGAATGGGACGAGCGGCTGCGCGCGGCGATGGCGGCCGAGTACGCACGCTGGCGGGCCTCCTTCGTCGAGCTGTTCCGACAGCTCGATGAGTCCGGCGGTCTCGCCCGCGGAACCGACGTCGAGCTGCTCGGCGCCGGGTTCGCCACCTTGAGCGACCATCTCGTCGGGAAGCGGGCGCTCGACCCCGGGCTCGACAGCGAGGCGATCATGCGCGAGATGTTGCGCCCCTTCCTCACCGCTGCGGCGTCACCCGGGCCGGCCAGCGCGGACGGCGCGGCTCCAGCGCCGCGCCTTCCGCGCGTGCGAAGGACGCGCTGAGATGGCGCTCGGCGGATCGCTGCGCGCGGACGCCGGCGACGGCACGGACGCCGGCGACGGCACGGACGCCGGCGACGGCACAGCCGGCACAGCCGCCGCCGCTTCGCACGCGAGCGGTAACTCCGAGCTGATGCGCGGAGCGCCGCCGTTCGCCCCCGACTTCCTCGTCACCCTCGAGCACTGGCAGGACCCTCCCGGCAACCGCTGGTCGTTCCAGCACGTGCGCGAGCTGATCCCGAGCGCCCGAATCGCACGCGGCGGCGGACCGGTGTGGGAACTGCCACGCGACGAGCACAGCGTCGGCACCGTCGAGGTGAGCCTCGACGGCGAGCGGGTCACCGTCGAGCGCTTCCTCGAGCGAACGCAGACCGACGGCTTCCTCGTCGTGCACCGTGGCGCGATCGTCGCCGAGCACTACTTCAACGGGATGGCCGAGGACACGCCGCACCTGTTGATGTCGGTGTCGAAGTCGATCACCGCGGCGGTCGCCGGGCGCCTCGTCGGGCGGGGGGCACTCGACGTCCAGGCCGACGTGAGCGACGTCGTGCCCGAGCTCGCCGACAGCTCGTTCCGCGGGGCGAGCGTGCAGCAGCTGCTCGACATGCGCACGGGCACGCGGTTCGACGAGGACTACGACGACCCGCGCGCCGACGTGCGCGTCTACGAGCAGGTCTACCTGTGGCGACCGCGGGTCGACCCCGATCTTCCGGCTGACGCCCTCGCCTACTACGCCACCCTGGTCAACGACGGCGAGCACGGTGGGCCGTTCCGCTACCGCTCGATCCTGACCGACGTGCTCGCCTGGGTGCTCGAGCGCGCCGCCGGGATGCGCTTCCACGAGCTCGTCTCGCGCGAGCTGTGGTCGCCGATGGGTGCCGAGTTCGACGCCGAGATCACCCTCGACGGGCGCGGCAACGCGATGGCGGACGGCGGGATCTCGGCCACCTTGCGCGACCTCGGTCGCTTCGGTCTGCTCTACCTGCGGGGCGGGGAGCGGGACGGCAGTCAGGTGATCCCGGGCGCCTGGGTGAGCGACACCGTCCGAGGGGCCCCTGACGGGGCCGCGTCCTTCGTCGCCGGCGGTGACACCACCGGCTTCCCACCAGGCTCGCACTACCGCAACTGCTGGTGGGTGCGCGACCCGCATGCGCCGTTCCTGCACGGCTCGGGCATCTACGGGCAGAACGTCTTCGTCCACGGACCGACCGACACCGTCGTCGTCAAGCTCTCGACCTGGCCCCGCCCGCTCGACCGGCAAGCCTTCGAGGCGGCCGCCGCGGCGGTCGTGGCGATCGGCGAGCACCTCGGGAACGTGCGGCCACAGGCGGTACCGGATTGACGACGACCTCGAAGGCCTACCTGACAGCGACCGACACGACAAGACGCCCGGGATCAACGGGCGTGAAGGGGGTACACGATATGGGTTTCCGACAGGCATCTCGTCCGCCAGGACCGGCTCGCCGCACGGTGTTGGCCGGCGGGGCTGCGCTCGTCTCGGCCGGCGTGCTCGCCGGCGTGGCGACGGCCGGCACCGCGTCGGCGGGCATCGCACCGAGGGCCGGCGTCGTCCGCGCCAGCGCGTCCGGCTCGACGCAGCTCGTCTCGACGACGCCGCCGGCGAAGGGCAACCTCTCCTCGATCACCTGGGACCTCCCAGGCGGTGAGCCGACGACCCTCGACTACGTCAAGTCGGGCGACTACTCGCCGGACATCATGATCTCCAACCTGTGCGACAACCTGCTGCGCCTCACGCCGACCTTCGGCATCGCGCCCGGGCTGGCCAGCTCCTGGCACTACACCAACCCGACCACGCTCGTCTTCGACCTGCGCCAGGGCGTGAGGTTCTGGGACGGTCACGAGATGACGAGCGCGGACGTCGTCTACTCGATGCTGCGCAACTTGAACCCGGCCGACGAACCGGTGAACGGCGCCTACTACGGCTCGGTGAAGAGCATCGTGGCCAGCGGGCCGTTCCAGGTGACGGTGAACTTCAGGAGTCCCGACGAGCTGTTCGTCAAGGAGATGGCGACGATCGCCGGCTCGATCGCCGAGAAGGCCTACATGCAGAAGAAGGGCGCCTCGTTCGGCACCGCGGCTGGCGGCGTGATGTGCACGGGTCCCTACGAGCTCAAGCAGTGGAGCCCGGGCAACGACATCGTGCTCAGCGCCAACCCGCACTACTGGGACCCGGCCTACCGGCCGCACATCGCAGCGATCACCGTCAAGTTCATCATCGACGCCTCGACGCTGACGAGCGGTCTGCTGTCGGGCGAGATCGACGGCGCCTACGGCGTGCCGGCGACGAGCTACCCCGAGCTCAAGTCCTCGAGCAGCGGGACGCTGTACTTCGGCCCGAGCCTGGTGATCACCGAGCTCGCCCCGACGACGACCTCGGGGCCGATCGGCAACGTAAAGATCCGCCAGGCGCTCTCGCTGGCGCTCGACCGCCAGGCGATCGCCAACGTGATCTACGACGGGGCGGCGACGCCGAACGAGGCGCTCACGCCGGCCACGGCCTGGGACCCGGCGGCACGCTCGGTGTACGCCTCCGCCTACGCCAAGCTGCCCTCGATCGCGCCGAACCTCGCCGAGGCGAGCAAGCTCGTCCAGTCGGTGCCGAACCACAGCCAGCCGATCGTGCTGGCGCTGCTCGCCGGCGACCAGACCGAGCTCGAGCTGGCGACGGCGGTGCAGCAGGCGGCCAGCCAGATCGGCCTCAACGTCAAGCTCGACGAGATGCAGTCGCTCGCCTTCTCCAACGCCTTCTTCGTCGCGTCGTACCGTAAGGGCCTCAGCATGCTCGTCGACGAGGGCTACCTCGACGTGCCCGACCCACTCGACTACCTCGGCCTGTGGTTCCCGAAGGGCGCCCTGTTCGACTACACGAACTACAACAACGCCACGGTGAACGACGACCTGGCCAAGGCGCTCGAGACCTACGACCCGACGGCGCGCGCCAAGCTGATCACCGCGGCCCAGGCGATCTACATGAAGGACTACATCGTCATCCCGGTGGTCAACCCCGACCAGGGTTTGTACCTGAACCAGTCGATCACCGGCGCGCCCGCCTCCTTTGCCTACATCTACGAGCCCTGCCTCGCCAAGCTCGGCGCGGCGAAGTAGGGCCCGCAGCGCCGAGACGGGAGACAGGAGCGCGAGCGATGGGACCGAGCGGAGGTGACCGTCCGGGGTGACGGCGCGCATGCTCGGCGGCCGGCTGGTGTCGCTCCTCGTCACGTTGCTCGTCGCCAGCTTCGCCATCTACGGGGCGCTCTACCTGGCGCCCGGTGACCCGGCCACCCTGCTCGCCGGGGGTCACGTGACCCCCGGCGTGCTGGCGGCGATCGAGCGCCAGGAGCACCTCAACGAGCCCTTCCTCGTCCGCTACTGGGACTGGCTGGTCGGCGTGCTGCACGGCAACCTCGGCGAGTCCTTCGTCTACCGCGAGCCGGTGACGGCGCTGCTCTCGGGCAGGGTGATCAACACCGTGTTCCTCGTCGCCTACGCCTCGATCCTGATCATCCTCGGCGGCGTCGGGCTCGGCCTCGCCGCCGGGCTGCGGCGCCGCCTCGGCACGGTGATCACCGTCGGGACGAGCATCGGCCTCGCCACCCCGTCCTTCGTCGCGGCGATCATCCTCATCACCGTCTTCGCCGTGCACGTGAAGTGGTTCCCGGTGTTCGGCGCGGGAACGGGCTTCGTCGACCGGCTCTCGCACCTCACCCTGCCGGCGGTGGCGCTCGCGCTGTCCTGGCTCGCGTACACGGCCCAGCTGACCCGTGCCGCGGTGCGCGAGGAGCTCGGCAAGGAGCACGTCGAGACGGCGCGCAGCCGCGGCATCCCCGAGCGGCACGTCGTCACCCGCCATGTGCTGCGCAACGCGATGATCCCGATCACGACCGTCTCGGGCCTCACGGTGGCCGGCCTGATCGCCGGCGACGTCGTCGTCGAGCAGGCCTTCGGGCTGAACGGCCTCGGCTCGTTCCTCGTGCAGGCGGCGCTGCAGAAGGACTTCGCTTCCGTGCAGGCCGTGGCACTCCTGCTCGTCGGCGCTTTCGTCGTGATCAACGCCGTCGTCGACTTCTGGAGCCTGGCACTCGACCCGCGCCTTCGCGCCAAGGCGGCCTGAGTGGCCGCGACGGCGCTCGCCCGGCCGGCGGCGGCTGTCAGATCGACCCGCAGCCGCTCGGCGCTGTGGCGCGACCCGGTCGCCCTCGGCTCCGCCGGGTTCATCTTCGCCCTCGTCGTCGTCGCCGTCTTCGCCCCGCTGATCGCTCCCGACGACCCGAACTTCGCCAACATCCTGGCGACCAACCAAGGGGTGTCCGCCGCCCACCTGCTCGGGACGGACTCCTTCGGGCGAGACGTGCTCTCCCGCCTGATCTACGGAGCGCGTCTCAGCCTGCTCGGCCCGGCGCTGATCATCGCCATCTCGACGGTGGCCGGAACCACGCTGGCGATCGCCGCCGCCTGGTTCGGTGGCTTCTTCGACCAGCTCGTCTCCCGGGCGGCGGACATCCTGTTTGCCTTTCCCGGGCTGATCTTCGCCATGATGGCCGTGGCGATGTTCGGCGCCGGGCTCATCGCCCCCGTCGTCGCGCTGTCCATCGCCTACACGCCCTACCTGATGCGGGTCGTACGTGCCGCGGCGATCCGCCAGCGCAACCTGCCCTACGTCTCGGCCTGCTACGTCGAGGGGTTGCCGGCGCGCACGATCTGCCTGCGTCACCTGCTGCCGAACGTCGCGCCGCTGTTGCTCGTGCAGGCGACGCTCTCCTTCGGCTACGCCCTCGTCGACCTCGCGGCGGTCTCCTATCTCGGCCTCGGCGTGCAGCCGCCGACGGCGGAGTGGGGCCTGATGGTCTCGACCGGCCAGTCGGCCATCCTCGCCGGGCACCCGCAGGAGTCGCTCTCCGCAGGCGTGATGATCATCCTCACCGTCGTCGCCTTCAACCTGCTCGGCGAGCGCCTCGCCGCCCGCCAGGCCACGCAGCTGGCATGAGCCTGCTCGACATCGACGCCCTGGCGGTCGACCTGCCGGTCGGGCGCGACCGGCGGCGGGTGATCCACGACGTCACCTTGTCGCTCGCCGAGGGCGAGGCGGTCGGCCTCGTCGGCGAGTCCGGCGCCGGCAAGTCGATCACCTCGCGCGCGGTGATCCGCCTCCTCCCCGACGGCTCAGCGCTGCACGGCGAGATCGCCTTCCAGGGCCGCTCGGTTCCGGCGATGGACCGTGAGCAGCTGCGCGCCTTCCGCTCCTCCTCCGTGGCGATGATCTTCCAGGACCCGCGGGCGCACATCAACCCGGTGCGTCGGATCGGCGACTTCCTCACCGAGGCGCTGCGCGAGCGCGGCGACTCGCCGGCAGAGGCCCGTGAGGTGGTCGGCACGCTGTTGCGAACAGTCGGGATCAACGATGTCGCACGCCGGATGCAGCAGTACCCGTACGAGCTCTCCGGCGGGCTGTTGCAGCGGGTGATGATCGCCGCCGCGCTGGCGGTCGGGCCGAAGCTGCTCCTCGCCGACGAGCCGACGACGGCCCTCGACGTCACCACGCAGTCCGACGTGATGGTCCATCTCGACACCCAGCGGCGCGAACGCGGGCTGGCGATGCTCTTCGTCACCCACGACCTCGAGCTCGCCGCGGCGGTGTGCGACCGCATCGCCGTGATGTACGCCGGGTGCCTCGTCGAGGACAGCCCGGCGGCGCGCTTGCACGCGGAGCGCCTGCACCCCTACACCGCCGCATTGCTCGCCTCCCGCCCGAGTCCCTCGGCGAGAGCGGCCCGCCTGTCGGCGATCCCCGGGCGACCGCTCTCTGCCTTCGAGGCAGGGCCCGGTTGCGTCTTCGCCTCGCGCTGCCCCTTCGTCGAGGATCGCTGCGTCGCCGTGCGCCCGGCCTTGCGCCGGCTCGGCGGGGGACGGGTCGCCTGCCACCGTGCCGAGGAGCTGCGGGGCGGGCTCGTCCGAAGCGCAACGTCGCCGGTGGCCACGTGAGCGAGCCGCCCACTCCCGTCCCCGCGTCAGAGGGCGCCGCCCCCGGCCCGAGGTCAGCGGGCGCCGCTTCTCCCCCGGCCGCCGCCGACTCCGCGTGCCCGACGGCAGGCAGCGGCGCCCTGGCGATCGAGGTGGCCAACCTGCGCAAGGTCTTCGCCGCGCACGGCGAGCGCCCCAGGCTCGTGCGCCGTACCGGGGCGGAGGGCTTCGTCGCCGTCGACGACGTCTCCTTCGCCGTCGCCCGCGGGCGCTCGCTGGCGATCGTCGGCGAGTCGGGCTCGGGCAAGACCACCGTGGCGCGGATGATCGTCGGCCTGGAGCGGCCGACCGCCGGGCGGATCCTCGTCGGCGGGCGGGAGCGCTCCTTCCATCGGGTCCGCTCGCGCGAGCGCAGACGCCGTGGCCGAGAGGCGCAGATCGTCTTCCAGGACCCCTACTCCTCACTCGATCCCCGCCAGAGCGTGCGCCGCTGCCTCGACGAGGCGCTGCGCCTGCACTTCGACTGGGACGCCGATCGCCGCCACGAGCGCATCGAGCGCCTGCTCGAGCAGGTCGGCCTCGATCAGCGCCAAGGCGACGCCCGGCCCCGCGCCCTGTCGGGCGGCCAGCGCCAGCGGGTGGCGATCGCCCGCGCACTTGCCTGCGAGCCCGAGGTGCTCATCTGCGACGAGGCGGTCGCCTCGCTCGACGTCTCGATCCAGGCCCAGGTGCTCAACCTGCTCGGCGACATCCGCGAAGCGACCGGTGTGACCTACCTGTTCATCTCCCACGACTTGGCCGTCGTGCGCCAGGTGAGCGACGACGTCATCGTCATGCGCCGCGGCCAGGTGGTCGAGCGCGGGCCGACCGAGCAGGTGCTCGAGACGGCATCGCACCCCTACACGCGGCGCCTGCTCGCCGCCATCCCCCGGCCGGGCTGGCACCCGACGCCGAGCAGCGAGCTGGCCGAGGAATCGCTGGCCTGAAACGCCTGCGGCGACAGGTCGAGAATCGCCTCGGCCAGCGGCCACGCGCCGTTGTCCCGGCGGGATCAGCTCCGGCTCGCAACGCCGTTCGCCCGAGGGCGCGCGCCACGAGCGGCCGCCTCGACGCATGCGTCGTCGTCGCCGAGCGGGTCGCCGAACGTGGCGAAGGCACGCGCTCTCGAGCCGCCGCACAGATCGCGGTGCCGGCAGCGCCCGCAGGCGCCGGGGAAGCGGGCGGCCCGGATGTCACGCAACACGGGATGGTCCCGGTAGATGTCGAGCAGCCCGGCGTGGCGCACGTTGCCGAGCGGGAGCGGGAGGAAACCGGAAGGATAGACGTCGCCGTCGTGGGCGACGAAGATGACGCCCTTGCCGTCCCGGGTCGCCGCCGTCGGGGGGAGCACCGGGCCGGGCGGCGCGCCGAGCCCGGCCCGCAGCGTCGCGCCGAGGCGGCGGTGGAGCTCACCGTGCGAGGGAGCGGCACCCTCACCGTGACCGAGCGCGGCGCGCTCGAGCTGCACCCGGCGATAGAAGGGCGCCTCGACGGTGCGCACGACGAGACCGGAGGCTGCGGCGTCGACGAGGAAGTGACAGACCTCCTCGCACTGCTCGGCGCTCAGCGCCGTCACGTCGTCGCCCCGGCCCACCTGGACGAGGAAGAACACCTCCCAGATGCGGACCCCGATCTCCCGCAACAACAGGGCGATGTCGGCCAGCTCGTCGACGTTTGCCGACATCACCGCCGTGTTGACCTGCACCGTGAACCCACAGCCGGCGAGTAGACCGATCGCGTCGAGCGTCGCCTGGAAGTGGCCGGCAACCTGGCGGATCCCCTCGTGGGTCCGGGCCACCGCCCCGTCGAGGCTGACCGAGGCGTGCTTCACGCCCAGCTCGCGCAGGGCCTCGAGCAGCGGCGGGGCGAGGCGCGGCGAGACCGACGGCGCGATCGCCAGCGGCACCCCGACCCGGCGGGCGTGGGCAGCGAGCTCGAGGAGATCGGGTCGCGACAGGCAGTCTCCGCCCGTCAGGACGAGGACCGGGTGCGAGCGCGGGCCTGTGGCGAGCTCGTCGATCAACGCCAGCCCCTCGGCGGTGCCGAGCTCGCCGGGCAGCGCGTCCGGTTGCGCAGCGGCGCGGCAGTGGACACAGGCGAGCGGGCACGCCTTGGTCGTCTCCCAGAAGACGAGACGGGGCTGCTCGGCGTACAGGTCGCCCCCGCTGGTTGTTGCCGCCGTCTCCATCCCCAGCCTCACCTCCTCGGCGAGTCGCGGCCAGGACGAGCGCGCCGAACGCCGAAGGTCCAGGTTCTCCGGACAGCGGGTGGATCGCCAGGGCCGATCGTCACACGCCGGCGCCTCGGCGACCTCAGTCCTCCGGCGGCAGGGCCAGCAGCCCGTTGTGACCGGGCCCGCGCGGGAAGACGGGCCAGATGTCGACGACCCGGTCGTCGACGACGACGTGGTAGCAGTCGTACATGTTGACCGTCGCCGGGGCGTAGCCCGGGATCAGCCGCACGGGCGCGCCGAGGGGCAGCTCGTCGGCGTCGCCGGCGACGAAGATCCCGTGCTCCTCGTCGAAGCGGAAGACCTCGAGGTCCGAGCCGAGGATCGACGGCCCGCCGCCGATGCCGACGGACTTGTTGCCCGCATCGACGATGAGCCGGCCCGGGGGGCGACTGATGACGGTGGCGGCGACAGTGAGGGCGTGCTCGAACTCGGGCGCCATCGCGGCGTGGAAGTTGTCCATCATGACGTAGGTTCCGGCCTGGATCTCGGTGATGCCCTCCAGCGCTGCGGTCAGCCTCCAGGTGCCGGTCCCGCCGGCGGAGCGGATCTCGTTCGGCAGGCCGAGGAAGGCGAAGCGGTCCGCGACCGAGAGGAAGAAGTCCATCGCCGCCTGCTGCTTGGCCCTGCGCTTGGCACCGTCCGGCTCCGTCGAGCAGTGCCCCTCGTAACCGGTGATCCCCTCGAGCCGCAGCTCGGGGTGAGCGATCACGGCGCGGGCCAGCTCCACGGCCTCGGGCTCGCCGTCGACGCCGGCACGGTCCATCCCGGTGTCGACCTCGACGAGGACCGAGAGGCGCGAGCCGGCACGCCGAGCCGCGCCGGCGAGGGCGGCGGCGTTGGCAGCGTCGTCGACGGCGACGAGGACCCTGTGCCGGCGCGCCAGTTCCGCCACGACACGCAGCTTTTCGGGATGCGAGATCGTGTTGACGACGAAGAGGTCGTCCAGGCCCGCCCACGCCAGCGCGACGGCCTCCCACACCGTCGCCACGGACAGTCCGCCGGCCCCGGCCGCCACCTGGCGGGCAGCGAGGTCGGCGGACTTGTGCAGCTTGATGTGGGGCCGGATGCCGGCCGGCAAGGCCGACAGCTCGGCCGCCATGAGGGCGATGTTCCGCTCGGCGGCGGCGAGATCGAGCACGATCGCCGGCGTCACGAGGTCGTCGACGTGGCTCCCGATCGCAGCGCCGTAGGTCTCGCGCATCCGGTCCCGGTGCGCCTCGAGCGGGTTGACGACGACGCGTGTCGATATGGTGCTCATCACTGCGCTCCTTGTCGGATCGTAGACCGGCTCGGGACGCCGTCAGAGGACGCCCTCACAGCACGGCGATCGGGTTGAACGGTGACCCCGTGGCACCCGGCACCCTGAGCGGCGCGAGCACGACGAGGAACTCGTAGCGCTGCTCGGCCGCGCACGCGTCCGCGAGGTCCTCGAGATCGAGGCTGTCGCAGGCGAGCATACCCATGGCGGTGATCTGCAGGGGGTGGATCGGGTAGGCGATTCCCTCCACCCCGCTCGGCACCGTCTCGCCGTCGCCGTCGGGAAGGAACCCGGCGACGTGCCGCTCGTGCAGGAGGGGGATGGCGTCGAGGTCGAGCCCAGCCTTGCCCTCCCCGCTGTAGCCGTTGTCCCACGCCCCGAGCTCGAGGCGGCGCCGGTGATGACCGGTGCGGAAGACGAACAGGTCGCCCTCGCCGAGACGGACCCCCTCGGCGCGCTCGGCCTCCTCGAGCTCGGCGCGGGTGACTGCGGTGCCCGGCTCGAGCCACGGGACGCCGCGCAGGCGCGGGACGTCGAGCAGCACGCCGTGACCGACGACGCCGGCCGCGGCGTACCCGGTGATGTCGAGCGACGCCGCGCCGGTGGTCGACACCTCCGACGCCGGGCGGCCGTTGTAGAGCAGGCCGCGATAGGAGATGTGGCACAGCGCGTCGATGTGCGTGTGGCAGTCACCGTGGAACTGCATCCCGATGAAGTCCGTGGCGAATCGCAGACTGCCCGAGCCGATGTCGGTGTCCATCCCGGTGGCCATGTAGTGCAGCGCGGGGTTGGGGTTGTCCGGGCCGGCGACCTTGTTCACCGGCAGCGAGAGCGAGATCGAGCGCCCGCTGCGTACGAGCGAGGCGGCGTGGCGGACGTGCTCGGGAGTCAGGTAGTTGAGCGTGCCGCGGGTGTCGTCGGGGCCCCACCGGCCCCAGTTGCTGACGGAGTCGAAGAGCTTGTCGAAGTCGGACAGCGAGTAGCGCGCCTGCGCGGCGAGGCCCTGTGAGTCCATCGGATTCCCCTCTTGTCAGCGCAACGCGGCGCGGGCGGCACGAGCGGACTCGATCATCGCCCGCGCTCCGGCCTCGGTGTCGCTGCCCTTGAACACGGCGCTCCCGCTCACGATGAGGTCGCTGCCGAGCGCCGCCACCTCGCCGATGTTGGCGCTGGTCACCGCGCCGTCGATCCCGGTGAGCACCGGGCGGTCGCCGACCAGGCGCCGCACTGCCTCGAGGCGCCGGCCCGTCGCCGGCGCGAAGCCCTGCCCGCCCCACCCCGGGTCGATCGCCAGCAGCAGCACGAGCTCGAGGTCGTCGAGCAGCGGCTCGACCCAGGCGACGGGGGTGCCGGGATTGAGCGCCACACCGCGCAGCACGCCGCTCCCGGCGAGCGAGGCGAGCGCACGGTGCGGGTGCTCGGTCGACTCGAGGTGGAAGGTGATCATCGAGGCGCCCGCCTCGACGTAGCTCTGCAGCTTGCCGAGCGGCTCGTGCACCATCAGGTGGACGTCTTTGACGAACGCGTCGCCGACGGCGGAGACGACGAGGGGACCGAAGGTCATCTGCGGGCAGAACACGCCGTCCATCACGTCGAGGTGGATGACGCGTACGCCGGCGCGCTCGAGGGCCGCCAGCTCCTCCCCGAGGCGCAACAGGTCGGCGGCGTGGATGCCGACGCTGACCTGTGGCCCGTTCCCGGCGAGCTCGTCGACCGAGGTCCTCATTGCGTCGTGCGGGACTTCCCGGCCAGCTCCTTGTAGTGCTCGTAGGCCTCCTCGGGCCGCGCGCCGTCGTGCACGACCTTGCGCACGGCCTGGATCATCGCCGCGGGCGCCTCGGACTGGAAGATGTTCCGCCCCATGTCGACGCCGGCGGCTCCCTGGTCGACCGCCTTCCACGCCATCGTCAGCGCGTCGAGCTCGGCCAGCTTCTTGCCGCCCGCCATCACGATCGGCACGGGGCATCCGGCGGTCACGCGCTCGAAGCCCTCGTCGCAGTAGTAGGTCTTGACCAGCTGGGCGCCGAGCTCGGCGCAAATCCGGGTGGCGAGGCCGAGGTAGCGGGCGTCGCGAACCAGCTCGCGACCGACCGCGGTCACGCCGAGCACCGGGATGCCGAAGCGGTAGCCGGCATCGACGAGCCGGGTCATGTTCTCCACCGACTGCGTCTCGTGCTCGCCGCCGACAAAGACCTGCACGGCGACGGCATGCACGTTCATCCGCGCCGCGTCCTCCATGTCGAGCGCGACGCGCTCGTTGGAGAGCTCCTTCAAGATGCTCGGGCCGCCGCTGGCGCGCATCACGATGCCGTGCTGGTAGTCCGACGGCACGGTGGATCGCAACATGCCGCGGGTCAGCATCAGGGCGTCGGCGTGCATCGAGATCGGCACGATCGTGAGGTCGACGCGCTCGAGCCCGCTCGTCGGCCCCTGGAAATAGCCGTGGTCGATCGCCAGCATCACCGTGTGGCCGCTCTCGGGGTCGAAGATGCGCGCCAGCCGGTTGCGCATCCCCCAGTCGTAGCCGGACGCGCCCTTGAGGAAGAACCCGGCGTTGGTCGCCGGGACCTCGGGGTGGAAGCTCTTCTCGTCGCGTTCGTCGGCTTCGGGCATCTCCTGCCTCCTCTACTCAGTCGTGCCGGATCACGCGCCTGCGGCACGCCACAGCGGGGTCGTGAGCCCACGCTCGGCGAGCTCCAGCTCGTGCGCGTACAGCTCGAGCCAGCGCCGGTACAGCTCGTCGTACCGCTCGCGCTCGGGCCGGCGCGGCTCGACCGTGCGTTCGATCACGCACACCTGCTCGCCTCGCTCCCCGGCGTCGGCCCACAGCCCGACCCCCTGACCGGCGTACAGTGCGGCGCCGAGGGCCGCCGACTCCTTCACCTCGGGCACGTCGAGGGTGGCGCCCAGCACATCGGCGACGATCTGGGGCCACAGCCGACCTTTGGCGGCACCGCCGGTGAACGTCGCCGAGGGTGCCGCCGCGCCGGTCAAGCCGACCAGGATGTCGCGGTGTCCCCGGGCGACGTACGCGGCGGCCTCCTCGACCGCCTTGAAGCAGGCGGTGCGACCGCTGCGCGCCGGGTCGTTGACGTCGAAGCCGATGAAGCTCGGCGCGGCGTGCTTCCAGGAGCGTGCCCGCATGACGTCGGAGAACACGCCGACGAGCCCGCCGGCGCCGGCCTCGAGCTGCGCGGCCTTCTCCTCGAGCAGCAGGTAGGGATCGGCGCCCGTGCGCGCCGCCTCGGCGACCTCGAGCTCGCAGAACCCGTCGCGGAACCACCGCATCACCATGCCGCAGTAGAAGCCGATCCCCTCGATCATCCAGCGCTCGGGAGCGCTGTGGCACAGCGTGCGCAGGCGCACCTCGGGGTCGATCAACGGTTGGTCGCTGAGCTGGGTCGTCTGCCAGAACGTGCCGCCGACGATGCTCAGGCGCCCGGGCTGGCGGACGCCGATCCCGGTCAGCGCCATCTGCGTGTCGCCACCCCCGAGCACGACCGGGGTCCCGGCGCGCAGGCCGGTCTGCTCCGCAACGGCGGGCAGCACCTCGCCGATCACCGTCCCCGGCTCGCCGACCTGGGGGAAGATCGCCGGGTCGAGGCCGCACAGCGAGACGATCTCGGCCGACCAGTCGCGCTTGGCGAGGTCGAACATCCCCGAGCTCGACCCCAGCGAGGGATCGGTGGCGAACGCCCCGCAGAGCCGGGTCGCCACCCAGTCGCCGAGCATCCCGACGTGCGCGGTCGCCGCCAGCACGTCTGGCCGGTGCTCGGTGATCCAGCGAAAGCGCGCCGGCGCGGTGATCGCCACCCAGTCGCCGGCGAGCTCGAAGATACGCTGCGCGGTGCCGGACCGCACGAACTCGACCGCCTGCTCCGAGGCGCGTGAGTCGACGTTCGGGCAGGCCCACAGCTCGGCTCCGGCGGCGTCGTAGAGGACCATCCCCTCGCGCATGCTCGTCGCCGCCACCGCCACCACGCGCTCGGACACAGTGGCGGCCGACGCGCCGCGCCCGCCGCCGGCGGCGAGCTCGCCTGCGGCCGCCGCGAGAGCCTCGCGGATGCAGCTGACGAGGAGCGCCCACACGGCGGCCGTGTCGAAGACCTGCGATCCGGGAACGCCCGGCTCGGGCGCGTGGACGTACTCGCGTTGCCCGATCGCCACCTGGCGCCCGGCGGCGTCGAACAGCGCTGCCCGGCAGCTGCCCGTGCCGAGGTCCATCGCCAGCAGGAGCGGCTCGGTCGTGCTCACCGGCCGGCCGCCTGCGGATTGGCGACGTTGACGAGCGGTTCGCCCCGCTCGAGGCGGGCGATCTCCGCCGCGATCATTGCGCCGCCCTGCAGCAGCGTCTCCTCCGTCGCACCGCCGAGGTGCGGCGTCACGACGACGTTCGGGTGCGCGAGCAAGCGAGGCGGAGGCCCGGGGGGCCCGATCGTCACGACGTCCAGCGCCGCCCCGCCGAGGTGCCCCGAGGCGATCGCCTCGTCGAGGGCCGCCTCGTCGACGAGGGTTTCCCGGGCGGTGTTGACGAGGAAGGCACCCTCCTTCATCCTCGCCAGAACGTCGGCGCCGAACAGCCCGGTGTTGTCGGAAGTGGCACGGGCGTGCAGCGACACGACGTCGGCGGTCGCGACGAGCTCGTCGAAGGAGACCGTCTCGGCGAGCGGGGCGACGCGCTCGGCGTCGAGGAAGGGGTCGTAGGCGAGCACCCGCATCGAGAAGGCCGCCGCACGGCGGGCGACGCGCTGGCCGACCTGGCCGAACCCGACGATGCCGAGCACGAGCCCGCGCAGGTCGCGTCCCATGAACCCGGCGCCGACCCAGTTGTCTCGGATCTGCCCGGCGGATTCGACGAAGCGGGCCCCGTCGGCGAGCCGCCGGGCGAGCATGACGACGAAGGCGATGGTCAGGTCGGCAACGGCTTCGGCGTTCTTGCCCGGAGTCGTGACGACCGGGATCCCACGTGCGGTGGCGGCGCGGGTGTCGACGTTGACCGGGCCACCGCGTGCGCACGCGACGAGACGGAGCGAGCCCGAGGCGTCGAGCACCCGGTCACTCACCGGTGCGCCCTGCACGGCGAGCACCTCGACCCCGGCCATCTCGGCCAGCAACTGCTCCGGATCTCCCTGGTACTCGCGCAGCGAACGCTCGGAGTCGGTCGCCGGCGTGAAGCGGCGTGACGGATCGAGGTCGAGGTAGGCCACGTCGTGGCGGGACTCGAGGTCGTCGAAGGCACGACGGAAGAACTCACTCGGCATGTAGGAGTCGCCGACTGCGAGGATCTTCATGGCACCTCCCCCGGCAGCCGAGACACTTCAGCACTGGCGCTGCTCGCCGTCACCCGTCGCTCGCCAACGGCGACTCGACGCGCCGGCGACGGCCCGTACGCCGCCGGTGACCCGGCTCGCGTCTCCTGTTGACCGGCGGCGCTCCTCAACATAACGTCATCCTGTTCCTACAGCAAGGGTCACCGGCGCCGGGCGGCGGCCGCAGGCGGCCCTCGGTGCACGCGCCGGAGGGGGTGGAGGAAGGCTCTGTCGTGCCGTCGCCTCCGCAGACGCGTCCGTCGTGGCAGAGCCGCCGGCTCGGTCGGCGCGCCTCGAGTCCGTGTTCTCGTGATCCAGTTCTCAAGGAGCCAGCACATGTCCCAACCCAGCGCGGATGCCGCCATCAGCGGCCTGCTCGGCCGCCAGCTCAAGATCTCCCAGGTCGCCGCCGTCTGCCGCGACATCGAGTCGACGATGGCCAACTACACGCGGCTCCTCGGATGGGGACCGTGGAACGTCTATCGCTACGAAGCGCCGAGGCTGCATCACACCGAGGTCGGGGGCAAGCCGGTCGAGTACACGATGATCGGGGCCGAGACCCACGTGGGCGACGTCGACTTCGAGCTGCTGCAGCCGCTCGAGGGACCGAGCATCTACCGGCAGTGGATCGACGAGCGCGGCGAGGGCCTCCACCACGTCGCGGTCATGTTGCACGATCTCGAGGAGTCGGACGAGCTGAAGCGCCGCTTCGCCGAGCAGGGCATGCCCGTGCTGATGAGCGGCAAGGTCGGCGACACGATCGAGTTCTTCTATCTCGACACCGAGCCCTCGCTCAAGATCATCATCGAGTCCGGGTCCGGGCATGCCATCGAGCTGAAGCCGGACTACGTGTACCCCTGAACGTTCGTCCACCCTGACCTTCCGCATCCGCCTCTAACCTTCCGGCATCCCACCTACCGGAACGTTGACGCCCTCCGTGCCCGAGCTGCCCCCGTCGGGGATCGACCGCTCGTCGCCGGTCCCGTACTACTTCCAGCTCGCCGAGCTGCTCGAGCACGAGATCGCCCAGGGCCACTGGGCAGCCGCCGAGCGGCTTCCCTCCGAGGCCGAGCTGTGCGAGCACTTCCAGCTCTCGCGGACGACCGTGCGCCAGGCCCTCGGCCGGCTCGAGCAGGAGGGGCTGATCCGCCGCTTGAAGGGTCGGGGCAGCTATGTCGCCGACGCCCACCGGCGTTCGTGGATGCTGCAATCGCCCGAAGGGTTCTTTCAGATCGAGTCGACGCGACTCGGACGGCCCGTCTCGTCGCGCATCCTCCGTCTCGGGCGCGGTCCGCTCCCGATGTGGGCGACCGATTCGCTCGGCCTGCGCGAGCGCGCGCCAGGGGTGACCCTCGAGCGCCTGCGCTCCGTCGACGGCCTGGTGGCGATGTACGTCGTCAACCACCTCACCGCCGATCTGGCCGACGCCGTGCTGTCGATGACGGACCCGAACGAGTCCCTCTACGGCCGCCTCAAGGAGAAGACCGGGATCGAGGTCGCCGCCGCCCACCGCACGCTGGAGGCCGTGCACGTGGGAGAGCGGCTGGGTGCGCTGCTCGAGCTCGAGTCGTCGGCCCCTGCGGTGGCGATCCATTCGGTGTCCTGGGACCAGACCGGCCGCGCCTTCGACTGCTACGGCGCCTGGGTGAGGACCGACCGGATGACGATCGACATCGACGTCGGGCTCGCCGCCGGCTACCTTGCGGCCGCCGCGCCACAGGTCGAGCGCCGCCATCCCCTGCGGCCGGTGGCACCCTGACCGGCGCCCCTCTACCCGGCGGGGCCGCCGGCGTCGCCGAAGAGGTCGGGCCCGAGGCAACGGACCACCCGCAGCGGCTCGGGCCCGGCGCGCACGGTGAGATCGAGCGAGGCCGGCAGCGCAAGGGTGGCGCCGCGCCCGACGTCGACCGTGCCGAAGTCGCCCTCGAGGCTGCCGGCGCCCGACTCGACGACGGCGATCGAGAAGCGCCCGTCGGCGACGTCGAGCTCGTCCTCGACGTCGAGCGCCCGGATGTCGAAGTACGGCAGCACGTCGGCGCCGACGAGGCGGGTCTCGCTCGAGGACCCGCGCCGGCGCAACGGTGTGGGGCGCTGGCGGACGCGCGCCGCGTTCGCCTCGGCACCGGAGCCCACGTAGTCGATCATGTCGAGCGCCAGATCCCAGCCGAGGTTCATCGTCGCCCCGGCCTCGTCGTCGTCGCTGGTCTCGGCGATGACGATGTGGTCGGTCGGCTCCTGCACCTCGATGAACGACAGCCTCGGCCCGAGGTAGTGCGGCAGGCCGCCGGGCGCGACGTACACCTCGCCCGGGTGGACCTGCAGCCGGTGCAGCGCCGAGCGCAGCGCCGCGCCGTCGTGGCGGCGCACCGCGGCGACGAACCAGTCACGTTCGATCCCCGGCAGGAAGCCGGCGCCGGCGTGGCCCGGCTCGACGCCGTCGCCGGGAGTCTCGAGGAAGACCCACGCCTCGGTCTTGCCGAAGGCGCTGCCGAGGTGGCGCCGCGCCCACTCCCGGGTGGGGTGAGCGTGCACGGGAACCGGGCCGCGGGGCGAGAGGAGCTTGACGAGCAGGCCGGTCACGGGGCCGAATCGCTCGGCCATCTCCCGCCCGACCGTCTCCTCGGGCAGGGCCTCGACGATCTCCTTCAGCGCCACGTCGCCGAGGCCGGGGACCTCGACGTTGCTCGGCCCCTGCGGCTGTCCGTCGGGGTCGGCGTTGTTGGCGCAGGTGCACGAGCCGACCCAGTCCTCGGACCAGAAGTCGTCCTCGCCAGCCGGAAGGGCCCGGAATTGCCTGGTGAGCGAGCCGCCGGCGTAGAAGCGGTAGAGCGGGTGGTAGGTCAGCCGCATCGGAGCACGGATCGCTGCGCGGTACCGCTCGAGCCGTTCGTCCATCGTCGCGTGGCCTCCTTCGCTCATCCGGCCATCACTCTCCACCAGCTGTGCGAGCGCGATCGGCCGCCTGCTCGCCGATCCGGGGCGCCTTGACAGTGGCTTGTGCCGCTGGGTAGGGTCCGAACTTGTACCTACAGGACGTCAAGCACGTCCGCTGGGGTTGGATGTCCACACGGGGCACAGGCGGCTCGGGCCGCCGCATCATCTGGGGGTGGCTCCATGACCGAGGACCGTAGCTCGCACCCGTCGGGAGGCGAGGACCGTCAGGCTGGGCCCGATCACGCGACTGGGCCCGATCACGACGCCTCCGCCGACGCGCCGCGCCCCAGCCGCCGCGAGTTCCTGAAGGGCGCCGCGGCCTTCGGCGTGGCGGCGGCTGCGCTCCCGGCAGTCCGTGGCAGCGGCGCACTGTCGCTGCGCCCCCGCGCCGACGCCCGTGCGGCCTCGTCGGGCTCGGGCAGCTCGACGCTGTGGAACGGCCAGCAGGTGACCGAGCCGATCGGGCTCTCGTCGGTGGGCAAGCCGGCGCGCGGCGGCCACCTCACCTGGGCGTGGATCTTCGAGCCGATCGCGCAGATGGACCCGCAGCTGCCGACCACCGGTGACAACGGCGACCTCGGCACGCTGCTGTGGATCTACGACCAGCTGACCAACATCATCCCCGGCACGCTCACCAACGGCCCGGGCCTCGCCGAGCACTGGGACGTCAACAAGGGCGGCCTCGAGTACGTCTTCTACCTCCGCGACGCCGAGTTCTCCACCGGCGACAAGGTGACGGCGAACGACGTCAAGTTCTCGCTCGAGCGCTTCGCCAACCCGAAGATCAACGGCCAGTACGCGTTCCTCAGCGCGATCGACACGGTGGAGGCGCTCAACCCGACGACGGTGCGCGTCAACCTGCAGTACGTGCAGGCGATGTTCCCTCAGACCGTCGGGCACACGGTGAGCGGGATCGTCCCTCAGGCGATCTACGAGAAGCTGGGCAAGGACTTCGCCCAGCACCCGATCGGCTCCGGACCGTTCATGTTCGAGTCCAAGGTCCCGGGCGAGACGATCACGCTGAAGCGGAACCCGAACTACTGGAAGAGCCCGATGCCGTGGATCGACGGCGTGACGATGAACTACGTCCCCGACGACAACGCCCGCATGCTGCAGGTCGCGCACGGCAACGCCGACATCGGCCTCAACGTGCCCTACGCACTGCTCGAGACCTACCGCGAACGCGCCGGGGACCCGCCTCCAGCTCGAGCCGTACACGAACGTCATCCTCGCCGTGCCCAACATGAAGCGAAAGCCGTTCCAAGAGACGAACGTGCGCCTCGCCCTCAACTACGCCACGCCGCGCGAGGTGATCAACACGGCGGTGTTCAAGAACGCCCCGCGCCTCGCCAACAGCGCGATCGGCCAGCTGCGCTACTGGGATCCCACGGTGCCGAACTTCCCGTACGACCTGAGCAAGGCGAAGTCGCTGATGAAGCAGTCATCCGTCCCCGACGGCTACAGCGCCACGTTGCTGATCGTCGGCACCGACGCCGACTCGGTCTCGGTCGCCCAGATCCTGCAGGCGGCGTGGCTCGAGATCGGCGTCAAGCTCGGGATCGAGGACGTCGATCTGAACACGATGTTCTCTCGCTTCTACTCGGTGAGCAACCCCGACTTCGACATCAACCTCTTCCCGCCGACCTACAGCTCGACCGACGTCGGCGACGACGACGAGATGGCGCTCTTCTTCTACGAGCCGCTGTCGGTCAAGTTCGGTGGGTACTTCTACAACAACCAGCACGCCAACCAGCTCGTGAACGAGGCGACCCACACCCTCGACACGACCGTCCGGGCACGCAACTTCCACGAGCTGCAGAGCTACTGCCTCTACACCGACCCGCCGATCATCCCCTTCGGCTTCGGTCCGAACGCGATGCTGGTGAAGAACCGCGTGCAGGGGCTGCGGACCCTGCTCAACCAGTCCTGGCGACTCGAAGAGGTGTGGCTGAACTCCTGAGCCCCGGCATCAGGCGCACGGAGCGCGTCGCGCCGGGGCGCGATCCGGGCTCTGACGGCAGCGAGTAGCACGGCAGGTGGGGCTCTACTTCGTCCGCAGGGTCGGCCAGTCGCTGGTCGCGCTAGTCGGCATCTCGCTCGCCACGTTCCTCCTCGTACAGCTCGTGCCGGGCGACCCGGCGCGGGCGATCCTCGGGCCGCGCGCCCCGGCTAGCGCCGTCGCCGCGTTGCGCCGCTCGATGGGGCTGGACCGGGCGCTGACGGCGCAGTACGGCTCGTTCCTGGTGCACGCTCTCGGGCTCAATTTCGGCTACTCGAGCCTGCAGCACGCCTCGGTCGGCCCGCTGCTCTGGCCACGACTCGGCACGACGCTGCTGCTGACGCTCTACGCCACCGTCGTCTCGATGGTGGTCGCCCTGCCGCTGGCATTGGCGTCGGCGTTGCGCCGCAACCGCCCGCTCGACCACGCTATCCGCCTCGTGACGATGATCACCTTCGCCATGCCCGCCTTCTGGCTCGGCCTCGTGCTCATCCTCTTCTTCGCGGTCAAGATCTCCGCCTTCCCGGCCTCTGGCTACGGTGACGGCTTCCTCGGACATATCTACAGCCTGACGCTGCCCGCCCTCACCCTCGGGCTCGGCCTCGCGCCGCTGCTGGTGCGCACCCTGCGCGGCAGCCTGATCGAGACGATGAGCAAGGAGTTCGTCGAGGCCGCCCGGGCGCGTGGCTATCGCGAGGCGCGCGTGCTGCGGCGTTACGTGCTACGCAACTCGCTCGTCGCCTCGATCACCGTCGTCGGCATCAACGTCGGCTACATCCTCAGCATCGTCGTCGTCGTCGAGAACGTGTTCGCCCTCCCCGGCCTCGGCCAGCTGCTCGTCACCTCTGTGCAGAACCGGGATTTCCCCGTCGTGCAGGGCATCGCGCTCGTGCTCGGCACGATCGTCGTGCTCGTCAACCTCGCCACCGACCTCTGCTACTCGGCTCTCGACCCGAGAATCCGCTTCAGTGGCCATCGCTGAGCCGGCCAGCGCGGCGCCACCCGTGCGGGCCCGCCTCGGCGAGGCGGGGATCCGCTCCTCCCGCCTGCACCGGCGCGCCACCGCGGAGCGCCGCTGGTCGAAGTTCGCCATGTGGGCGGGTATCGGGATCGTCGTCGCCATCCCGCTCCTCAGCCTGCTCGCACCGGTGATCGGCTTCGGTCATCCCAACGCGCCGGACTTCACCGCCATCCTCCAGCCGCCCTCCTGGGCGCACCCCATGGGAACGGACAACCTCGGGCGCGACGTCTTCTCCCGTGTGCTCGCCGCCACGCCGCTCGACTACGAGGTCGGTCTCCTGACGACGCTCATGGCCGGCGTGGTCGGCATCCTGCTCGGCGGCGTGTCCGGCTACTTCGGGGGCTGGCTCGACGCCGTGATCATGCGCGTCGTGGACGTCCTGCTGGCGTTCCCGTTCATGATCTTCGTGATGGCCTTCGTCGCCGTCTTCGGCCCGGGGCTGGCCGGGATCTACGTCGGCCTGACGCTGTTCGGCTGGGCGTTCTTCGCCCGCGTCACCCGCGCCGAGATGCTCGTCGTTCGCGAGCAGCAGTACATCCGCGCCGGCCAGGTCGCCGGCCTGCGCACGGCGCGCCTGCTCTTCCGCCACGCCGTGCCGAACGTGTTGCGGCCGAACTACGTCGTCGCGATGGCGACGATCGTCTGGAACATCCTCACCCTGGCCGCGCTCTCCTACCTCGGGCTCGGCGTGCAGCCGCCTGCAGCCGAGTGGGGCGAGATCGTCGCCAGCGGCCAAACCATCATCTTCAGCTCGTGGTGGGTCTCGACGCTCCCCGGGCTCGTCATCGTCCTCGTCGGCGTCGGATTCAGCCTGATCGGCGACGGGCTCGCCGATCTCTTCGGGTTCGATGTTCGACTCACCGTCTGAGCGGCGCACCGTGCCGGGAGCGGTGCAGGTGTCGGTGCCGGAGGAGGTGAGCGCCGTCGGTGACGGGGGCGCCGGCCTGCTCGAGGTGCGCCGGCTGACGGTCGGGTTCCCGACCCGGCGCGGCATCCTGCTCGCCGCCGATCACGTCGACCTCGCCCTCTCGCCGTCGCAGACGCTCGGCATCGTCGGCGAGTCCGGTTGCGGCAAGAGCGTGACCCTGCGGGCGATCATCGACATGGTGCCCGAGCCCGGCGAGATCCTTTCCGGCGAGGTGATCTGGCAAGGTCGCAGCATCGTCGGTCCCGGGGCGGCCGGCATGGAGTCCGTGCGCGGTCGGGAGATCGCGATGATCTTCCAGGACGCCGGCGCCGCCCTCAACCCCGTCTACTCCGTCGGATCGCAGCTGTCCGAGGTGCTGCGCGTCCGGCTCGGCCTCTCGCGCAAGGAGGCCGCCGAGCGCGCCGTCGACCTGCTGCGCTCGGTCGGCATCTCCTCGCCCGCCCAGCGGGCGCGGGACTACCCGCACCAGCTTTCCGGCGGCATGCGCCAGCGGGTGATGATCGCAATGGCCGTCGCCCCCGGTCCCAAGCTGCTGCTCGCCGACGAGCCGACCACGGCGGTCGACGTCACCGTGCAGCAGCAGATCCTCGCCCTGCTCGTCGAGCTGCAGGAGCAGACCGGGATGGCGGTCATCCTCGTCTCGCACGACCTCGCCGTGATCGGCGAGACCTGCGACACAGTTGCGGTGATGTACGCCGGCCACGTCGTCGAGAGCGGCTCGCGCGACGAGGTGATCGAGTGCCCGCGCCACCCGTACACGAAGGCCTTGCTGGCAGCCGAGCTGGTGTTCGATCCCACGAGGCGCCTGTCGCGCCTCGAGACGATCGGCGGGCGACCGCCCGATCTCGGCGATCTGCCGCCGGGCTGTCCGTTCCAGGAACGCTGCCCCGCGGTGCGGCCTGCGTGCCGGGACGTCTCGATGGCAATCGACCGGGAATGGCCCGGCCATGGCTCGGCCTGCCCGTTCGTCGAGGCAGATCGGTGAGCGCGCCGGCTGTTGCGTCTCCGCTCGTCGTTGCCGAGCACCTGCACAAGCGCTTCCCGCTGCGCCGCAGCCTGACCGAAACCCTGAGCGGGGCGCCGCGCCGGAGCGTGGTCGCGCTCGACGACGTCAGCTTCGAGCTGTACCCGGGCCAGGTGCTCGGGATCGTCGGCGAGAGCGGGAGCGGCAAGAGCACGGTCGCCCACTGCCTGGTGCGTCTCGTCGGCGTCGACTCGGGCAGGGTGCTGATCGGCGACGAGGACATCCATGCGTTGCACGGCGAGGCGCTGCGCAACACGCGCCGGAGCATCCAGCTCGTCTTCCAGGATCCGTACTCGTCGCTCAACCCGCGCCTCACCGTCGGGCGCGCCGTCGGCGAGCCGGCGCGGGTGCACGGCCTCGTCGACCGGGCCGGCGAGGCGGCCCTCGTCGCGCAGCTGCTCGAGCGCTGCGGCCTACGCCCCGAGGACGCCACCCGCTACCCGCGCCAGCTCTCGGGCGGGCAGCGCCAGCGGGTGGCGATCGCACGGGCGCTCTCCACCAACCCGAGCGTGCTCATCGCCGACGAGGCCGTCAGCGCCCTCGACGTCTCGGTGCAGGCGCAGATCCTCAACCTCTTCTCCGACCTGCAGGCCGAGCTCGGGCTCGGCATCATCTTCATTACCCACCAGCTCGCCGTCATCTCGCACCTCGCCACTGACGTCGCCGTGCTGTACCTCGGCCGGGTCGTCGAGTCCGGACCGGCGCAGTCGGTGCTGTCCGAGTCGCGCCACCCCTACACCCGCGGCCTGCTCGAGGCGCAACCGAGCCTGCGCGGGGCGCGCCGCAGGCGGCGTCCGGCGTTGAGCGGCGAGCTGCCCTCAGCCGCCGCCCTGCCGTCGGGGTGCCGCTTCCACACCCGCTGTCCGATCGCCGAGCCGATCTGCTCCGAGGTCGACCCGCCACCGGTCGAGGTCGGACCGGGTCATTTCTCGCGCTGCCACGTGCTGGCGCCAGGCTGAGCGAGCGGAGCGGGAGCCGCCCGCCACCGCTTTTGGAAAGGAGGAGCCTGGATGCAACGATTCGAGGGCAAGGTCGCGCTCGTCACCGGGGCGACGACGGGTATCGGCCGAGCGACGGCGGTCCGCCTAGCATCGGAGGGTGCGCTCGTGGCAGTCAACCAGCTGCCCGACGGCGACCCGTCGGCGACGCTGCGCGAGATCAGGGAGGCGGGCGGGACGGGCTTCCCGGTCGTCGCCGACATGAGCGTGCCGGAACAGGTCGTGGCGATGGTGCGCGAGGTCGTCCAGCGCGGCGGCCGCCTCGACCACCTCGTCTCCAACGCAGGGATCAACCCCATGCTCGCCTGGGACGAGACGACGCTCGAGCAGTGGGACCTGATCTGTAACACGAACCTGCGCGGGCCATGGATCGTCGCCACCGAGTCGGCCAAGCAGATGATCGCCGGGGGCCACGGCGGGTCGATCGTCTTCGTCAGCTCGATCTCCGCCCACGTCGGGGCGCCGTTCCAGACCGCCTACTGCGCCACCAAGGGCGGGATCTCGATGCTGGCCAAGGCGCTCGGCTCGGTCCTCGGATCGCGCGGAATCCGGGTCAACTGCGTCGAACCGGGTGCGGTGGCGACGCCGATGAGCGCCCCGATGATGGACGACCCGAAGATCCTCGAGTACTACACCGAGCGCATCGCCCTGCACCGCATCGCTCAGCCGGCCGAGCTCGCTGCCGCCATCACCTTCCTGCTCAGCGACGAGGCCAGTTACGTCACGAGTGCGGCTCTGCTCGTCGACGCCGGGTTCATCGTCAACGCCGAGCTCTGAGACGCCCGACGCAGAGCGGGGTCGTTCATCATCGTCTACAGATTGGAGAGTAGCCGTGGAACAACGGAAACTGGGAAAGACGGGTCGCGAGGTTTCGGTCGTGGCCTTGGGGTGTTGGCAGCTCGGGTCGGATTGGGGTAGCACCCCGATCTCCGAAGACGATGGCTTGGCCATTCTCGATGCCGCGGTCAACGCCGGCGTGACGCTCCTCGATACAGCGGATGTCTACGGCGACGGTGTCAGCGAGAAAATAATCGGACGCTTTCTTGCAGAACGACGGCCGACCGGTATCACGGTGGCGACGAAGATGGGGCAGCGCGCTGACCCCCACGTCCCGGAGGCGTACAATCTGCGCAACTTCCGGGAATGGATCGCCCGAAGCTGCAAGAACCTCGGTGTCGAGTCAATCGACCTCATGCAGCTTCACTGCCCCCCGACTGCGGTGTTCTCGGACGATCGGGTCTACGACGCCCTCGACACCCTGGTCGACGAGGGCGTCCTCGGGGCCTACGGTGTCTCGGTCGAGACCTGCGCGGAAGCAATGGCCGCGATCGCGCATCCGGGCGTTGCGAGTGTCCAGATCATCTTGAATATCTTCCGGCAAAAGCCTCTCGAGGAGGTCGTCCCGGCGGCCGCCGCAGCGGGTGTGGCGATCGTCGCCCGCGTCCCTCTTGCGAGCGGCATGCTCTCTGGGAAGTACGACGAGAGCACGACCTTCAGTCCCGAAGACCATAGAAACTACAATCGTCATGGCGAAGAGTTCGACGTGGGCGAGACCTTCAGCGGCGTTCCGTATGAGGTGGGAATTCGTGTAGCTCGCGAAGTTGCCGCCCTGACACCTCCTAGCGCCACGACCGCACAGCTCGCTCTTCGATGGATCGTGGACCAGCCGGGGGTCACCACGACGATCCCCGGCGCGCGGAACGTGGCGCAGGCGATCGAGAACGCCGGCGCTGGCTCGTTGCCTCCTCTCACCGACGATCTTCGCAGTGCGCTCCGCAGTCTGTACGAGAACGAGATCCGAGGCTATGTGCATGACCGATGGTGACACCGCGGCCTCGTTCGTCTGGCGCACACTCTCCACGACTTTCTAAACTCCGGTAATAGGCCGGTAGAAAGTCGTAGAGTCACCCCAACGAGGTCAGGAATCCTCGAACCCGCCGAGCGGGTGGTGCTCGAGCAGGAACTCGGCGAACAGCGGCACGGTGAAGTCGAGCTGCCCGCGCCGCGGCGCCCAGATCAGGCCCTTCTGGATCAAACTGTCGCGAAGCGGCGAGGTCTGCCGCTGGTCTCGGCGCGCCCCAGGCGCGGGCGACCGCCGCGGTCTGGTAGGGCGGTGTCCCGAGCGAGGCCATCGCCGCCAGGTAGCGCTGCTCGGAGTCGGTGGCGAGGTCGAAGCGGGTGCCGTAGAAGTTGCGCGCGAGCTGGGCTCTTGACGAGGTCGCGCACCTCGTCGACGTCGGCCATGCGGATCGGCGAGGACTCGGCCGCGTTCCACAGCTCGCGGCCGTACTCCTGCAGGAAATACGGGTAGCCGGCGGCGAGGCGCACCACCTCGTGCGCCGCCTTGTTCTCGAACCCGACCCCGAGGTTGGACGCCGGCTTGACGAGGGCGACGTGGGCCTCGGCATCGCGGAGCCGGCCGAGCTCTCGGTACTCGAACAGCCGGTCGGCATACGGCTTGGCCCGCATCAGCCGCACCTGCAGGTCGGGGAGCCCCGCGCCCACCAGGGCGACCGGCAGGCGGTCGCGGCTGACCGCCTGGAAGGCCATGCACACCGCGGCGAGCGAGGATGCGTCGAGGTTGTGCATCTCGTCGATGAGGAATAGCGCGCCGCTCCGCGCTGCCTGGGCCGTCTGGCCGATTTCGCGCAACAGGTCGACGAGGTCCTGCTCGGGGTCGCCCGAGTCGGCCACGCCGCGCGACGGCGTCGACGTCGAGCTTCAGCTGCACGCCGCCGGGCGTGACGACGCTGAAGGCCTTCACCACCCCGAGGGCGCGCTCGACCCGGTCCTTGATCCGGTGCCGGCGGCTCATCTCACGCAACAGCCGCGACGCCATCTGGGCGAACGTCGAGCGGAAGTCGGGCTGCGAGCCGACCTCCTACCACGTCGGTCGTCGCCCACCCAGCCTCCGAGGCGAGGATGTCGAGCTCGATCGAGCAGCACCGTCTTCCCGACGCCGCGCAGACCGTAGTAGATGAGGCTGCGCTCCGCGCCGCCGGCGGCGAGCACCTCGATCAGCGACGATGAAGTCCTCGAGGTCGCCATCCCGGCCCGCCAGGTACGGCGGCTTGCGGCCGGCTCCGGGCGTGTACGGGTTGTCCCGTCGCTGCACGACGCAGACTCTATCTCTTTCTACGTCACGGTCACCGGCTCATAGAAACTCGTAGATTCAGGAAGCGGCGACGCTCCAATGCCACGTTCGAAGCCTGCGGGGCGCAACGTGCCAGCGGCGCGAGGCTCCGTCGCTGACCCTCGACGGGGGAGGTCGGCCGGAAGCGGCAGGAGCCACCTTGCGGTGATCGAGGCCGTCGGTAGCCTCTGCAGCGTGCTCCCGCCGCTCACACTGCACCGCTGGACCGCTGGACCGCTGGACCGCTGGACCGTCGAGGACTACACCCGGATGATCGACGCCGGCATCTTGACCGCCGACGACCGAGTCGAGCTGATCGAGGGGGAGATCGTCGAGTTGGCGCCGATCGGCTCGGTGCACGGGGCAAGCGTCGATGCGCTCACCCGCTTCCCGACACTCGAGCTCGACGATCGCTACCACCTGCGGGTGAAGGGACAGGTGCAGCTGCCGCCGTGTTCACAGCCGCAACCCGACCTCGCCGTCCTCCTCCCGCGCCCCGATCGCTACCGGAGCGCGCAGCCGGGACCGTCGGACATCGTGCTCGTCATCGAGGTCGCAGACTCGAGCCTCGCCACGGATCGCGCTCGCAAGGTCCCGATGTGCGGGCGAGCGGGCGTCGCAGAAGCCTGGCTCGTCGATCTCGTCGCCGAGACCGTCGAGGTCTACCGGCACGCTTCCCGAGACGGCTACATGCGACGCGAGGTTCGCCGGCGCGGCGCAGCGCGGCGAGTCGGCTGCCGTCGCGCAGCTGCGGGTGCCGGTCGACCTCGCGTCGGCGCTCGACCGCTGATCCGCGGTCCAACCGGGCGCAGCGCAGGGGCTGCGGGGCGCCGGGGAGGCCGAGCTCGCCTTCGGGAGGTAACCGCCTCGGGCGCGGCTCAACGCCACCCGCGGGTCCTACCTGGAGTCAGGCGGCGTCGTGGGTGTGGGCCAAGGCACGCAGGACGGCGAGCTGGCCGTTCATCTCGGCCTGCGTCTCGGCAATGCGGTGGAGCTCGCGGAACCCCGTGCGAAGCTCGTCTCGGAACTCGACGCGTAGGTCGCGCATCTCCGCGAAACATCGCCGAAACCGGTGCGCAGCTCCGTGCGCAGCTCGTCTCGCACGTCGAGCAGATCGCCTTGCAGGTCGTGCAGATCGCCTTCCAGGTCGTGCACCTCGTCCCGCACGTCGCGCAGCTCCTGGCCCGAGGCCAGGTCGCGGCCTGCCGGCACGAGCATCGACCACAAAGGCGATCAACCCGGCGATGACCACCCCGATCAGCGTGCAGACGCCGCGAGCACCGTAACAACCTACCCTTCCTGGCAGAGGCACCAGAATCGTTGCTGCCTTTCCACGGTGAGCTGCGGGCTCGACCGATTCGGCGCCGACGCTACCGCGGAGGTGTCGCGGCAGGCGTTCGGGAACGGTCGCAGCTGTTGGCCAGAACGCTGTACACGACGGGCGTCGCTCAGCTGTCGTGGCGCTTCGGGCGAACGGGCGTCCTGCGGCGTGACGCTTGTTGGCGCCGTCGCACGTTCCGGAGCTGCTCGAGCGAGTCCGCAAGGTCGTGCTCGTCGTCGATGGCGACGCTGGTCTCGGCCAGGCACTCGTACTGCTCGCTACGGCGGCGCTCCCGGAAATCCAGAACGTCCGTCAGGCGCAGTCTGCGATGCGAGGCGACCCGCTCGAAGGCGATGTCACCGGATTCGAGATGACGCACCAACGTGGGCCGACTCACGCGTAGAAGGTCTGCGGCCTGCTGTGTGCTGACTGCCATCGCGTGCGGTGTGACGGTAACCGCCAGTCCTTTGCTCATCGCAGCGACAACGTGACGGATCACCGCGGCGACCTCTTCAGGAAGCTCGCCTCCCTCGCCGCCCGGCCTGTTGAGAACGTAGGGACCGCCGCGTTGGCTCGAGCGTCGCTCATCCAGATCGCCAAGCTGCGCGTCCGCCCGCTCCAGCGCCGCTCGCCGCCGAACTCGCCGGCAGGGTGGACGGCACTGCTCGACGCCGGGCCGGCCAAGCTCTACGACTCGCTCTCGGCCGTTCTCGGCCTCGAGGACTGGGTCGAGGTCCCCGAGCGCCCGGCGAGGCGCGCAAGCTGCTCGACGACCGGCGAAAGCGCGTCGAGCAGGGCGCCAAGGCGTTGCAGACGGGGCGAGATCGACTTCACCCTTCCGATTTTCGACGCCTTGATGCGGCGATGGATCTCGGCGCCAGGCACCTGGACGCATCGTTCACTAGCGCCTCCCGCCCGAGGCGCGACCGTGCAGGCAGTTGACCCTCACGGCGAGGTGACGGTCGCCTGGTGGGACTGCAGGACGTGGGTGATGCCCGGCTACGGGTAGAGCGCGAGATGCAGGACGAGGATCACGAGGCCGATCGCGACGAGCAGAACTGCGGGGTGGCAGCGAACCTCGAGGTAGCGCAGCGTGCGAAAGAATGTCGGGAAGGGAACGTCACGCCGGAAGAAGAACGAGATCACGTTCGGAAAGATCACGACGAATACGGCGATCAACCCGTACAGCACATAGGCGGTCACGAACTTGTCGCCTCCGTCATGTGCGCTGGTGAACCAGGTCCCGAACGCGATCACCGCCGTCACCGCCACGGCGACCAGCGCCCAGACGACCTCGGCCGTCGGCGTCGGCGTCGTGGCGAGGTCGGGGTCGCCCGTCCCATCCTCCGGTTCCACCGTCGACGTCGTGGCTGCTTCTCTCCTCTGGACATGCGTCAGCCGGCCGCGCGCCGTGCGCCCGAAGACACGCCGGGACGGATGGCCGGGCGACATCCCGGGTTGGTGCGAGTGATAGCTGAACACGCCGAAGGCAGCGGAGACGACGAGCGCGACGACGATGAGACTGACCCAGCTAGCCGAATACTCGAGGTGGCCCGTCATGGCCGAGATCGTCGGCCACGGGACGCTTCGGCTTCCGGTCGAGGCGGCGGCGATCTCTGGGACCAGCACGATCGCCACGCAGATCGTCCAGATCACGTATCCCCACAGCTCGTCGTGCCGTCTCGCGGTCGCCTGTTGCGTCGTCTCCGGGCTCATCGCTCCCCCTTTCGGCTCGTCGTTTCTCTGAGTTCTCTAGCCGTCGACAAATCCGGCTGCCAGCACGACGAGTCACCGCAGCGGACCTTGCATGGCTCGGCATTCGCTGTTCCTACACTCGTCGAGCAGCCTTCCACTCGGTTACCTCAGCGTCAACGGGACGCCTCGCGGTTTCGACCGCCGATTCACAGCGCTGCCACTCTCGGCGACCCGCGCTACCGTCACGGCGTGCCGCAAGACTCCGGCGAGCTGACCGGGTTCGCCGAGCGGCTGCTCGCCGTGATCGACGCGGGGCGCCGCACAGCGACCTACAAGCTCGCCGTGCTGCTCGCGATCATCGATTGCTGCGCCGAGGGCGTGTCCTCCAGCGGCGAGGCGCCACTGGCGATCTCCACGCGAACCATCGCGCGCCACGTCGCCGCGCTGTACTGGCCGCAGCTACGCCCGTTTCCCGCTCCGAGCGGCGAGCTCGACCTCCGCCAGATCACCAACAAGTCGCCGGCAACCCTCAGCGCCATGCGTGTGGCCTTCAACGAGCGGCCCGACGCCCGCAGCTTCGAGGACGCAGAGGCGCAGCTCACATTCGAGCTCGTCGAGCCGGTGCTCGACCTGATTGAGCTCACCGTGGCCCGGTACCCGCCGCTACGACTGCAGACGATCGACGGGGTGTCGTCGCCCTTCACCTACGACGTCGCCTGGGACGAGCGGGTCACCCTTTCCAGGCTGCGCGCCGGGGCGGTGATCGAGCTGCGCGAGCGCGCCGGGGCGGTGATCGAGCTGCGCGAGCGCGCCGGCGACCAGCTGATCCGGCTCGCACCGCTGGTGCGGCCGCTCGTCGAGCTGCACTGGGTGCGCATGGTCGCCGATCTCAACCGTCTCGGGCTCGTCGAGGACGACCTGCGTCGCCACCTGTTCGGAGCCGAGCGGGTGGCCTTCCCCTTCGCACTGCGGCGCGGCCTGCTCGAATTGCAGGAGGGACGGTGCCTCTACTGCTCCTCGCCGCTCGCCTCCTCTGGCGCGGTCTCCCACTTCGTGCCTTGGTCGCGCTGACCCAACGACGCCGTCGAGAACCTCGTCGTTGCTCACCCGGCCTGCAACGGACACAAGTCCGACCGGCTGCCCCGGGCGGTACCGCTGGCGCGATGGTGCGAGCGGCTGGAGCGTCACGGCGCCGAGCTGACGACGCTGGCGGTCGGGTCGCACTGGCGATCCGATCGCCGACGCACGACCGCGCTCGCTCGCAGCCTCTACGCCCACCTTGCGGTGGGCTCCCCGGTCTGGGACGGGCCGCATCAGGTCGGTGTTCACCTTCCCGATCGTCGGGTCGCTCTCGCCGCACGAGGCCCGGGAGGCGCTCGAGGTGCCCGCCGCCGACGAGGGCGTGCGGTTCAGCGATGCGGCACTCGAGCACATCGTCGAGGTCACCTCCGGCTACACGTACTTCATTCAGGAGTTCGGCGCCGCTGCTTGGGACGCTGCGGCCGGCACGGACGTGATCGAGCTCGAGGACGTGGAAGCGTGCATCCCCGTTGCGACTGCCCAGCTCGACGACGGGTTCTTCCGAGTGCGCATGGGCCGCACCACCAACCCCGAACGAGCCTACCTGCGAACGATGGCCGAGCTCGGACCCGGTCCTATTCGCTCCGGAGCGGTGGCGGCGCTGCTCGACAAGTCCATGCAGACCGTCGCGCCGGTGCGCGACAGCCTGATCAAGAAGGCGCTGTGCTACTCGCCGCGGCAGGGCGAGATCGACTTCACCGTCCCGATGTTCGACGCCTTCATGCGGCGCTGGATCCCGGCGCCGCGGCCACCGGCGCGTCTCTAGCGAAGTTAGCCGTGTATGGGTGGATGACCTATACTTGCACCCGGCCTTCCGCTCCAACCATCCGAGTGCTGCGGGTTACGCCCGGCGAGCGAGCCGCGGTCGCGACGAAGCGGTCAACTCGAACGCCGTGGAGCGGCTACGAGTGCCGGCACCAAGTACGGCATGCGGTCGGGGTTTCAGCGGCGTCGACCGAACGCAGAACGTGCGGCGCCGACCTGAGTCAGGCGGCGTCGTGGGTGTGGGCCAGGGCACGCAGGACGGCAAACTGGCCGTTCATCTCGGCTTGCGTCTCGGCAACACGGTGGAGCTCGCGCCACCCCGAGCGGAGCTCTTCGCGTACGCCGCGCATCTCCTCGCGAACATCGCCGAAACGGTGCTCAGCTCGGTGCGCAGCTGGTCTCGCAGGTCGCGCAGATCCTGGCCCGAGGCCAGGTCGCGCCTACCGGCGCGAGCATCGACCACGAAGGCGATCAACCCGGCGATGACCACCCCGGTCAGCGTCCAGATCGCTGCGAGCAGCGTAACACCCTAACCTTCCCGGCAGAGGCGCCAGAATCGTTGCTGCCGTTCCAGGGGTGAGCTGCGGGCTCGACCGATCCGGCGGCAAAGCTGCCGCGCCCGCCGGCGGCGAGGCGGGCGGCGGGCGCCGCAGCGACCACATCAAGTCGGCTTCGAGGTGGGGAGTGACGTGCTCGGTCAGCTTCCGGGCTCACGCGGAAGGTCGGCGCACGCGTCAGGCCGCCCCGCCGAAGTCGCCGTCGTAGGTGAGGCGCGCACCGCCGTCGCGCAGCGCGGCGAGCAACTCGAGTGCCGCCACGCTCGGCATCCCCTCGACGCAGACGAGCGGCGGACAGGCGCTCCCGAACCACGCGGTACGACCGTGCAGGCCGTTGCGCCGGCAACGCGCGCAAGCACCGAAGAAGCGGGCGCCCCGCATGTGACGCAGCAACGGATGGTCTCGGTAGATTTCGCGCAATCCGGCATCGCGCATTGGCCAGCTTCGCCGCCCGCTACGACTCGGTTGCGAGCACGCCGGCGAGCTCGCCTCGGGTGCGCACCTGCAGCTTGCGGAAGGCAGCCGTCATGTGCATCTCGACCGTCTTGATCGTGATGAACAGTGCCTGAGCGATCGCCGGGTTCGACATTCCCTGCACCGCCATATCGGCGATCCGCCGCTCGCTGGCGGTGAGCGCGTCGGCTCCCACTCTCACCGGCGTGCGCGGTCGCGCCCCCGTCGCCCACAGCTCGGTGTGGGCTCGCTTGACGAGTTTGCCGGCATGGCATCGATGCGCCAGGGCCAAGCCGTCGGTCAGCGCCCGGCGGGCGTCGGACCGCTTGTTGTCCCGGCGCAGCGCGGCCCCGAAGTCGACTAGGGCGTGCGCCGTCTCGAGCAGCGCGAGCGAGCCGGCGCCCACCGACACGGCCTCCTCGAGCAGAGCGAGCTGCTCCTGTTTGCCGCTCAACTGGGCGAGCGCGCGCAGCGAGACGCTCACCGTGCGGGGCGCTCCCCACTTCCGGCTGAGCGCCAGCTCTTCCTCGGCGAGCTCACGCCCCTCCTCCGGCCGGCCCAACCTGGCCGCTGCGAGGCCGGCCGCGGAGCGCCAGGGGAACGGGGCCGGGTTGATCACACCCCATGAGCTCAGCTCCCGGCCGACCCGCTCGAGATCGGCGAGCGCTCCGCCGAGGTCGCCGTCGGCCAGGCGCCACTGCCCACGCGCCTCCAACAAGACGGCACCCTGGGTGGTCAGGTCGGCGCCGGTCAGCTCGGGAGCCGACAGCCCGAGCTCCTCGACGGTCGTCTCGGGCAACGACGTCTCGAGCGACACGTAGGCGAGCACCGTCCGCGCCATCTGGGCGAGCGGCAGCCAGCCGTTCAGGCCGACCGTCTCGAGCGCCGAACGGACGTCGGCTTCGGCTGTGAGCAGCTCACCGCGGCGAAACGCCGAGAGCCCTCGCTGGATGGCGGCGAGGCAGAAGGTGAGCGCATCCCCGTTGCGCTGGGCGGTGGTCATGGCACGTTGCAGCACGCGCTCCGCAACGGGAAAGTGATCGGCGCAGGTCGCCGCGAACGCGGTGATGAAGAACAGCGAGCCACCGGCTAGCGCGTCCGCCTCCAGCTCGGCCCCGGCGAGCGCCACGCCGGCGAGCGTGACCGCTAGCTCGGCCGAGCCGCCCGTGACGAGGAGCGCGATGGCGTCGTGAGCCGAGGCACGGTGGGCGTCCTGTCCCGACAGCTCGGCGACGACGTCGAGCAGCGGGTCGTCGTGCACGAGCTGCCTGACGGTCAAGTCGACGTCGGCGAGCGTGCGCAGCTCCTCGACCAAGCTGGCGGCGAGCTCGGGGCGATCCTGGCGTGCAGTCAGCGTCTCGGCCCGCAGCAGCTCGACGGCGTGCTTCGGGTCACCGCTTGTATACAGCGCACGAGCCTGGGCGAGTGTGGCATGGAGGCGCAACGACGACGTGGTGGCCCGCTGCCGGGCTTGATCGAGATGGGCCAGTGCCGCCGGCGAGCCGGAGCGTACCTCGGCGGTCCCGAGCGAGAGGAGCAGCGACGGGAGCTGGTCCTCAGCGACCGGCTCGTGAAGGGCGCGTACGAAGAAGGCGACGGCGCTGTCCGGCGCACCGCGTTCCAAGGCGCGTGACCCGGCCGAGATCAGGCTCTCGGCCACCCCGATGTTCCCGCCGGGTCGGGTCAAGAGCAGCTGCAGTGCCACCTGTTCGAGGGGCGCACCGTCCACGCGCAGCACGTCGGCGGCTCGGGCATGGCGGCCGTCGCCCAGTCCGGACGGCAGGTGCTGGTAGACCACCGCCCTCAGCAACGGATGGGCGAACGCCGGGTTGGCCGCCTCGGCAAGGATCCTTGCCGCCCGCAGCACGCCCCATGCCGCGGTGGCACGCGGCAGGTTGAGGTCCGCCAAGCGACCCGCCTGGGACAGCGTGCAGGCGTCGCCGAGCACGGCCACCGCCTCGGCGAGGGCGCAGGCGTCCGGGCCGAGCGAGGTCAACGTGACCAGCACGGACCTGACCAGGGGCTCGGGGCCCTCCCAGCTGAGATGGCTCAGCTCGGACGTGCCGTCGCTCGCCAGCTGCCTGAGCACCGACACGAGCACGAACGGATTGCCGCCGCTCAGCCGGTGGCATTCGGCGGCCAGCGGCTCGGGAAACGGTCCTTCGAGGTAGGCGGGGAGCAGGCGCGATACGCCCGCCGGGCTGAGCGGCTCGAGCTCGACCGCGCGCGACGTCGGGATCGGCTTCGAGCGCGGTCAACAGCTTGCCGGGATCGACGAGGGGGCCTCGACGCCAGGCGGCGACGACGAGGACGGGCAGGCTGCGCAGTCGCCGCAGAAGGAAGAGAACGAAGCGCAGTGATGCAGCGTCGGCCCATTGCACGTCGTCGAGCACGAGCGCCAGCGGGGCGTCACCGGCGAGGTTGGCCGTCAACCAGTAGAGGCCGTACAACGGGCCGAAGGCGTTGCCCGGGTCCGTCGAGGAGGCGACGGACTCGGGCTGCAGGACGCGGCGTGCCGATCCTGCCGAGCCGGCGAAGAGCCCGCCCGCGCCCGCCTGCTTGCCGGCGATGAGCAGGGGATCGAACAGCTGTCTCACGACCCCGAAGCCGAGCTCCTTCTCGAGCTCGCTCCCCCGTGCTCGCAGCACCACGAAGCCGGCGTCGCGCGCAAGCTCGCCGGCCGTCGCCAGCAGCGTCGTCTTGCCGATGCCGGCTGCGCCGCGGAAGGCGACGAAGCGCCCTTCCGACTTGGCAGCCTCGCACAGCTCTTCGAGCAGCGACAGCTCGCGGTCGCGCTCCACGAGGTCGGGCGCTGCGGTCCGGCTCATCGGCCCCATTCTGGCGGAGTGAACGGGCATGGGAACGGACCGAGTGCAGGGTGGTCCCTGTTGCGAAGCTGCGGTGCTCGTGACCACAGTCAGCCGGGTGACCGATCGCGCCCGTATCCCGTTGAGCCGCCGCGCCCGCGCGGCGTCCTGCCTCCTCAGCGCCGCGGCGGTCATCGCGGCGCTCTGTCCGGCCGTGGCCAGCGCCGACACCGCCGCGCCCTATGCCGCCGAGACGATCACGTTCCAGGAGAACCTGGTAGCCGTCGGTGCCACGGTGACGAGCCAGTACGCAGCCGACTTCGGGGTGGAGTTCGGCACGGCGAGCTCCCTCGGGTTCCCCGGAACGGCACTCGCGGGCGTCGACGACATTCAACCGACGCTGCTTCAGAACGGCTACACGGCTCCGGGGAGCTCGCCGGTCGTGGCCCTCGCCGCTCGGTCGCTCGGGAGCGGGCCACTGAGCGGTAGGGAGTTCCCCCCGCCGCCGGACTTCCTCGTCCACCTCGACTACCCCCGGGCGAGTTTGAGCTTCGAGTTGCGGGCCTACGCACCGGGCAGCTCGATCAACGGGGGGGCGGAGGCGGTCGCCTACGGCGCCGACGGGACCCAGCTCGACGAGGTTCAGATCGACGTGGACGACGTCGGAAGCTGGACCACGGTCGACCTTGCGACCCCCGCAGCCGAAGGGATCCAGTACGTGCGGGTCGCCTCCCTCGGCTCGCGCGACGGCGTGCAGATCGACGACCTCCAGCTGCCGGCTGCCCTGCCGGAAGCGACACCCTCCTGGCACCTCGCCACCACCGAGACGAACGTGGACCTCGTCGAGGGGGACTCGACGACCATCCCCGTGCAGATCGTCCGTCAGAACGGGTCGACGGGCGCCGTCACGGTGAGCGCCGACGACGCCTCGAACCCGGCGTTGTCCGCCCTTTCCGTCGAGCAGTCACCGAGCGGAGCGCCGCCGGACACCGTCGACGTGGTCGTCACGGCCGAGCCGGGACAGGTCGGCAACACGGCGACACTCACGCTCTCGGGCGTCCCGGCGGCGAGCACGGCGGGTGTGGCGGACGAGCCGGCGCCGGTGATCACCGTCCATGTCCTGCAGGACCTGGGCCTGCTCGTCACCGGACCGACCAGCGCCGGCAACGGCTGCGCCGTGCCCGTGCAGGAGGTGCTGCACGCCTCCGGGACGACGGCGATGACCGTCGAAGTCACCGCGAGCGACGGCTCGACCCAGGCGGTGAAGGTGAACGGCCCGGGCAACTACGACCTCTCCAGAACCCAGGTGGTCAAATTCGGCTCGTTCGGGGTGGTCGGCAAGTCGAACGTCGGCGCCACCACCTTCACCGCAGCCCCGGCCGGGGGCGCCGGATTCGCGCCCGCCACCGCCACGCTGGCGATAAGCCAGGCCGTCCCTCACGTGACCGGGCTCTCCGGTCCCTACGTGACGCCGGAGCAGCTGGCGGTCTTCCAGGCCTCTCCGATCTACCAGCACACCGTGATGAGCGACAGCATGAGCTTCTCGGCCAGCGGGCTGCCGTGCCAACCACTGCAACTGCAAGTCGGGACCGACAAGGCGCTCAGCACGCCGTTCACTCCGAGCTACCGGACGTCGGCCCAGACCTTCCAGCTGCCGCTTCCCGCCGACGCCGAGACGGGTCCGGTGGACGTGGTCGACACGTCGTTCTCCCCCGGGCTCGTGGTCGCCAAGCTGGCCCCCGTCATCGTCCTCGACATCCGACGCGACGACGGCCTCCCCTTCGCCAACAACGTGTCGGTGAACAACTTCGACTGGCAGGACTTCGAAGACGTCTTCGGGCCGGACAACGTCAACGACTGCTTGCCCGGCGGCTGCTGGAAGGACGCCTACGCCGTCACCTGGTACAACTTCATCACGGGGTCCGAGCCCCTCGGTCTCTGCTTCGGCTTCACCATGTTGATGAGCGAGTTCTTCACTCGCCTGGCAACACCGAAGGACTTCGGCGCCGACGCGGCCAGCGATCTACAGCAACCGTTGCTCGCCGGGGCCAGCCCTCCCGACGTCGACCGGTCGCCGCTCGGCAAGGAACTGGTCGACGACGAGATGTCCCAGTTCGACACCAACTTCATCTCGCTCTCGTCGAAGTCCTTCGCAACGGGCGTCAGCGTGCCCGGCTTCGTTGCCCTGCTCGGCCGCTTCCTCGCCCAGGACGGCATGGTGTTCATCCAGATGAAGAACCCGGGCGTGGGAGCCGGGCACTCGGTCATCGCCTACGGGCTCACCCACCCGAGCACGAGCACGTGGGTGATCGACACCTACAACCCGAACGTCCCCTTCTCGGCCGCCGAGCTGAGCACGGCGGGCGTCCATGCCGCCGACGTCACCGCCAGCCAGATCGTCCTTAACAGCCAGTCGAGCACGGCGGCATGGACGATGTCGGGCGACCTCAGGTGGAGCGGGCCGATGGCCAAGATCGGCTTCACCACCCTCGCCCAGCGGCCGCTCGACCCCTCGCTCGGGACGACCTGGGCCGACATCCTCGGCGACGGCGGCCCCTCCGGCGGGGCCCGAGAGATCGCCGTCTCACAGATCACCACCGGTGGCAAGGAGCTGCTGACAGCAAGCGGGTCGCCGCGCAACTCGAACCTCGTCCACCTGCAGGAACCTCTCGACCTCGGCACCGGCGGCCGGACGTCCGGGATCTACTCGGTGGCCCCGGGACGCTCCTACACGGTCCGTTTGACCGGCGAGCGGACGGGAAGCTTCGGTCTCTCGCTGGCGAGCCCCGGCTCCGTGGTCGGCGTGGCGTCGGCCGTCATTAGCGCCAGGGCGTCCGACGCCGTGTCGTTCACTCCAGGACAGTCGGGGATCGCCTTCTCGGGCAGCTCAGCGTCACCGGTACAGCTCGAAGTCTCCGTCGGCACCAGGACCGATCAGCGGTCCCTGCTGGTCGATCTCGGCTCGGGGCTCGGCCGGACGACCGTCGGTCTGAGCGGCGGCGCGCTGACCGTGCAGCGGCTTGGGCCGGCGACCAGCCTCGGCTTCCAGTTCCTCGGTCGAGCCAAGGCTGCCGGAAGCTCGACCTTCGAGATCGGCAACGAGGAGGTGGCGCGGCTGACACCGACGTGGGGCAGCACGAGCGGGACGTTGAGCGTCGCCCTGAGCGGGCAGAAGCACGCGCTGCGCCACCTCGCCCTGGCCGTCAGCGCGGCGAGGGGGAGCTTCTTCCGCAACCTTCTCGTGGCCAAGCCGGCCCCGCACTGATACCGAGCGAGACCGTGCTGACACGGCCGTTGCGCCGACCCGACGCGCGGTCGTCGAGACGGGCTCGCCGTACGACCCGCCGGCTCTCCGTCCTCGCCGCGCTCGTCGCCGGAACGGTCTGCTACGCCGCCGGCACGGCGGCCGGCGCGTCCAGGACTGCGGCGGCCGAGAAGCCTCCGGGGTGCGGGTTGGTCCCGGCCTCTGTCGTGGGCGCGGTCTACAAAGCGCCCGTCGGCCCGCCGCTGGCCGAGACGAAGGGCCCCGTCACGGTGTGCAACTTCTTCAGCACTGCGCCCCTCGTCTCCGTCCTCGTCCGCTTCGAGGTCGGGGAGAGCGCAGCTCAGTTCGCCGCCACACGCAAGCAGTTCGAGCAACGCCACGACCACACGGTCACTCAACCCGGCTTCGGGCAGATGGCGTATTCCGTGGTGCTCGGCTCGGGGAAGACGCTGACCAGCACCATCGTCGTGCTCACGGGCTCCACCGAGCTGCTCGTGACCGGCACGGGCGCGCTGTCCAGAGCCGAGACGTTGGCGAGGGACACCCTGCGCAAGCTCGACGCCTGATCCATCGGGGGAGGACGTCAGGATTCCTCGAACCCGCCGAGCGGGTGGTGCTCGATCAGGAATTCGGTGAACAGCGGCACGGTGAAGTCGCCCTGCCCGCGCCGCGGCGCCCAGATCAGGCCCGTTCAGGCGCGGCAGAGCCAATCGTCGTCGTTGCGCGACGGCTGATGAGAGCCCGGCGAGCCGGGCGGCGGGAAGTGGTGGCGCAGCGTGAAGGCGAACGGCGTCGGGCCGTGGGCGCGTAGGTGGCAGATCCGCTCCTCTGCCTCGCCGGTGCCCGGCCGGTGGCCGGCGGGCACCCACCAGCAGGCGAGGTAGGCCTCTGGCATCCGCTGGAAGAACTCGCGCCGCTGGCGCAAGATCCCGCGGTGCAGCTCGGAGAGGACGAACGCCGTCAGGTGCTCGACGTCGGTCCACACCGACATATTGGTGATCACGCCGGCGCTCTCCCCAACGTCCCACTCGAACGCGCGCACCGCCGTCGCGTTGCCGTCATCGGTCTCTAGGCGCCACACGAAGCCCGGCGCTGCGTCGGCGGCGGCGTTCACCGGGTCGAGCGCCTCGACGAAGGCCCGCAACTGCGGCGAGTCGAGCGGGGCCTGCAGTCGTGCGATGTTGACCTGTGCGAGCTGCGAGCGGCTGGAGCGCCACGACGCTGAGTTCACGACGCTGGCGGTCGGGTCGCACTGGCGATCCGATCGCCGGCGCACGACCGCGTTCGCTCGGAGTCTCTACGCCCACCTTCCGGTGGGCTCCCCGGTCTGGGACGGGCCGCATCAGGTCGGTGTTGCCGATCCCGCGGCACTTGTCGACATGCTCGCCGGTCTTTGACCGTGTCACCGCTTCGTTGAGCTGGAGTATACAGATACTCCTATACATTCCTAACTTCCTGATAGTCTCGTGGCGTGGACCCCGTTCGCAACCCCTACAGCCCAGGAGCGGGGACGCGGCCGCCGGCGCTCGTGGGCCGCGAGCGGGAGATCGAGGCGATGGACGTTGCGCTGCAGCGGCTGCTCGCCCGGCGGGACGCTCGCAGCCAGCTGCTGACGGGCCTGCGCGGCTGCGGGAAGACCGTGCTTCTGAACGAGTACGAGCAGCTCGCCGAGGGCCGGGGATTCTTCCACGAGCACCTCGAGGTCAACGAGGACGGCGACCTGGCGGTGCGCCTCGCCGCGGCGTTTCGCCGCGTCCTGCTCTCGATGGACGCCAGGAGACGCATCGGCGACCGGGTCCAGCGCGCCCTCGGTGTGCTCAAGGCCTTCAGCCTGCGGATTCCCGGGGGAGCGGAGCTGTCCTTCGACGACGTCGACGCGGTGCCGGGACCAGCCGACTCCGGCAACCTCGCGACCGACCTCGCTGGGCTCTTCGTCGAGCTCGGCGAGGTCGCCCGCGAGCAGAAGAGTGGCGTGCTGCTCACGATCGACGAGCTGCACTACGTCGAGCGCTCGGTCCTCGAGGCGCTCGTGATGGGCTTGCACCGCGCCGCCCAGCTGCGGCTGCCGATCACCGTCGCCGGCGCCGGGTTGCCATCGCTCGCCACGCTCACCGGGGAGGCCAAGACCTACAGCGAGCGGATGTTCACCTTCCCGATCGTCGGGTCGCTCTCGGAGCAGGAGGCCCGCGAGGCGCTCGAGGTACCCGCCGCCGACGAGAGCGTTGGCTTCAGCGATCCGGTACTCGAGCGAATCGTCGAGGTCACCTCCGGCTACCCGTACTTCATCCAGGAGTTCGGCGCAGCGGCCTGGGACGCCGCCGCCGGCCCGGACGTCATCGAGCTCGCGGACGTGGAAGCGTGCATCCCCGTTGCGACCGCCCAGCTCGACGACGGCTTCTTCCGGGTGCGCACGGGCCGCACGAGCAACCCCGAACGGGCGTACTTGCGAGCGATGGCCGAGCTCGGGCCCGGCCCGGTCCGCTCCGGAGAGGTGGCGGCGCTGCTCGGCAAGACCATGCAAACCGTCGGCCCGGTACGCGACAGCCTGATCAAGAAGGCGCTCTGTTACTCGCCGCGACGTGGCAAGATCGACTTCACGGTCCCGATGTTCGACGGGTTCATGCGGCGCTGGATGCCGGCGCCGCGGCCGACGTCGCGAACTCTAGCGAAGTTAGCCCTGTATAGGCCGACGCCTATACAAGCCCCCCTGCGGTGATCGAGGCGGCCGGTTGCCTCTGCAGCGTGCTCCCATCGCTCACGCTGCATCGTTGGACCGTCGAGGACTACAGCCGGATGATCGACGCCGGCGTCTTGAACGCCGACGACCGGGTCGAGCTGATCGAGGGGGAGATCGTCGAGTTGGCGCCGATCGGCTCGGTGCACGGGGCAAGTGTCGATGCAGCGCGAGGCTCGCCGGAGCGGCGAGCTCGTCGAGTCGGCTGCCGTTGCGCAGCTGCGGGTGCCGGTCGACGTCGCGCTGGCGCTCGACCGCTGATCCGTGGTCCAACCGAGCGCGGCGCAGGGGCTGCGGGTGCCGGTGGAGGCCGAGCTCGCGTTCGGGCGGTAACCGCCTCGGGCGCGGCTCAACGCCACCCGCCCGGGTCCGACCTGAAGTCAGGCGGCGTCGTGGGTGTGGGCCAAGGCACGCAGGACGGCGAGCTGGCCGTTCATCTCGGCCTGCGTTTCGGCAATGCGGTGGAGCTCGCGCAACCCCGTGCGAAGCTCGTCTCGGAGCTCGACGCGTAGGTCGCGCATCTCCTCGCGAACATCGCCGAAACCGGTGCGCAGCTCCGTGCGCAGCTCGTCTCGCACGTCGTGCAGCTCGTCTTGCAGGTCGTGCACGTCGTCCCGCACGTCGCGCAGCTCCTGGCCCGAGGCCGGGTCGCGCCTGCCGGAACGAGCATCGACCACGAACGCGACCAACCCGGCGAGGACCACTCCGATCAGCGTCCACATCGCTGCAAGCACCGTAACAACCTACCCTTCCTGGCAGAGGCACCAGAATGGTGGTTGGCATGGCCGTCGTCCCGCCTCGTCACCTCAGCATCACCGCCGCCGCGAGCCGTGGCATCTCCTCGCTCGTCGCCGAGGCAGAAGACGGCAGCATCGTCCTCGAACGGCACGGCAAACCGGTTGCGGCGGTGATCGCGATCAGCCAACTGGCGGCCTTGGAAGAGGCGGCAGCGGACCTGCGTGATCTCGCCCTGGTGTTCGCGCGCGCGGCCACCGACAGCGGCGAGCGCGTCTCTCTCGACGACGTGCTGTCAGCGTTCGACATCACCCGCGAGCAGCTCGCCTCGCTGCCCGACGAGGAATGAGCCTCGCCCAGGCCGTTTCCTGACGCCGTGGCCGCCGAGTCAGGTCACTCGAGGGTCGTCTTCACGCTGGCAGCGATCGACGATCTGAGGCGTATCGGTCCGTCGAACGTTCCTCGGGTCCTCAAGGAGGTATTCCTTCTCGAGTCCGACCCACGAGCCGGCCAGCCTCTCGGCGACGAGCTCACCGGATTCCGCAAGCTCATCGTCGGCAGGAATACCTGGCGCGTCGTCTACCGCGTCGCCGCCGACGGCAGTCTCGAAGTCTGCGAGGTGTGGGGCGCCGGGCGCGCAGAGACGGCGAGGTCTACGCCGAGGTCGCGGCGCGTGCCGCGCAGCGCGCGACGCCCGAGTTGGTACGCCTCGCCGAGGTGGTCGGGCGCCTCGGCCAGCTGGCCGGGATCGAGCTGCCGCTCCAGCCGACGCGCGAGCCAGTGCCGTCGTGGTTGTCGGAGCGCCTCGTGAAGACCGCAGGCGTCGCGCCGGAGGCGGTCGCAGCGATGGACGGCCCACAAGCGCTCGAGGCGTGGACGGCGTTCACGTCTCAGCCGTCGCTCGCCGCCACGCCACCGCGCGAGAAGACGAGCGGCGCAAGCCCACCGCCGCGGGCAACGCGCCGACGCGCACCGCATCGAGGCGGCCTCGACCGTCGGTAGCTCGTCATACCGCGCAGAGCTTCGTCGCCGTAGTCGTTGATCACCTCCGCCGGCGCGTCATCGCCTCACCGCTCGCCGAGGGCCGGGGTTCTTCCACGAGCACGTCAACAGACGAGGATAGAAGCGGACGCTGCGCGCTGCGCAGCGTCCCTCGGCAAGCCGGGGTGAGCCCCGACGACTGCGCGGCCCGTGCGGACGAGATGGCATGATCATCATGGCAAGCCGTCCGTCGAACGGAGCAGGTCCGTTGAGCCTCGTCAAACGGTGGGTGCGCCGCGATACGGGGACGTCGGACTCGCTGCGTCCGGTGATCGTCATCGGCGGAGTCAGCGGCGGCGCCGGCACACTGGCTTTCACGATCCTCGCGCCGCTCCTGCCACGCTACGTCAAGCACTTCGCTCTGAGCGTAGGACAAGCCAGCTTGGTGTCAGCCTGCTTCGGGCTCGGAGCGATCGCCGGCGCACTGGCCGGCGGCCTGATCGCCCGTCGCAACGCCAAGGCCGCGGTCGTCGCCGGGCTTGCCGCGTTGGCGCTCGGGACCGGTGCGCTCGGTGGCGCCGGACCGCTGCGTCTTGTCGAGCTCGGCCGTGTGCTCCAAGGCACCGGGGACGGGCTCGCCTACTGCGGAGGGCTGACGCTGCTCTTCGAATCGGCGCCACGAGAGCGTCAATCGTTACTTTTCGGCACGGTCTCGGCGATCGCCTTGCTCGGCGCCCTGGCGGGTCCGGTGATCGCGTACGCGACAACTCGCCTCGGGAGCGGCGCCGTTCTCGGCGCCTTGGCGGCGTTGGGAGCCGCCCTTGCCGTGGCGGCGACGCTGTTCCCGTCGCCGCCACGACGGACCGACCGCGAGCCAACGCGCGCTGCGGCGATCGCCTTCTCGCTGTCCTGGGCGCGGACGATCGGACCCTCCGCGTTGCAGGCCTCGCTCAACGGCACGCTGAACATCCTCGGTCCGATCGCCCTCAGCCGGCTCGGCTGGTCGACGCCGGGAATCGCCGCCGCCTTCCTCGGCGCGGCCGCCATCGGCGGCCTTGCCTACCCTGTCGCCGGGCGGCTCTCGGACCGTCACGGCACGCGAGCAGTCGCGGCAACGCTCCTCTTCCTCGCCGGCGCGAACGCCATCTGGCTCTCGGTGGTCGGCGGACACTGGGCCGCGTTGGTCGCCGTGGCGTGCTCGTCGCTCGTGTTCAGCGTGCTCTCGATCCCGGCGATCGGGCGCGTCACAGCCGCTGCACGAGACGCCGGAGTACCCTTCGGCGTCTCGACCGCCGCCTGCCTGCTCTTGTGGGCAGTCTTCAACGCGACCGGGGCGCTCGCCGGTGGCGCGCTGGCTGGGGCGGTCGGCACCTCCACGCCGTGGAAGGTGCTCGCCGCGATGTGTTTCGCTACGGGCACAGTCATGTACGGGCGGCAGCGACGCGAGCACGTGGGCGAGTCGCTGGCAGCGCGACCGGTCAGCTCACCTGGCGCAATCGGAGGTCGCCTCGACGGGCGGTGCGAGTGTTCCATTTCCAGCAACTCGCCGGCCCACCTCGAGAGGGTGCAAGCGCGGCGCCGGACGGGACAGGGCAGCGATGTCAGCGGCATATTCGTACCCGATGTGCCGAACGCAAGACGGTTGACCGACTCCTTCGCGCCGCGGTACGGTCAGGGAGGTTCCATCAGTCGGGCGCTCCAGTCCAACTGACGGTACGGGGGAACGGCTGGAGAGCGCCGCAGCCAGTTCGAGAGGAGCGTCGTGGTCGCCGAGGTCGTAGGTACTGCGTCCAGTCACCTTTTCGCGCGGGCGACCGAGTTGATCCCCGGCGGTGTGAACTCGAACGTGCGTCTCAGCGCTCCGAGCGTGTACTTCTCCCGCGGCAAGGGAGCCTGGCTGTGGGACGTCGACGGTAGGGACTACGTCGACTACCTCCTCGGCCAGGGGCCGGCCTTCCTCGGGCACGCCAACGAACGCGTCGACGCCGCCGTGCGCACGGCGACCGCCAACGGGATGGTCTTCGGCGGGCAGCACGAACTCGAGCTCGAGGCGGCCGAGCGAATCTGCTTGGCGCTTGGCTGGCCCGAGATGGTCCGCCTCGGGATGACCGGGACGGAGATGGTCCAGGCCGCGCTGCGCCTGGCACGAGCGTTCACAGGCAGGCGCCGCTTCGTCCGCTTCGAGGGCCACTACCACGGCTGGCTCGACAACGTGCTCATCGCCACCCACGACGGCCACAGCGGGCCGGCGAGCAAGGGCCAGCCCGCCGACTCCCTCGATGACAGCGTGGTGCTCGGATGGAACGACGCCGACGCGCTGAGTGAGCTGCTCGCCCACCGGGCCGAAGAGATCGCGGCGGTCATCATGGAGCCGGTGATGCTCAACGCCGGCTCTATCGAGCCCCGGCCGGGCTATCTCGAGCGGGCTCGCGAGCTGTGCACGACGCACGGAATCGTCTTGATCTTCGACGAAGTGATCAGCGGGTTCCGGCTCGGCCTGGGCGGTGCCGCCGAGGCCTACGGCGTCACGCCGGACCTCGCGGTCTACGGCAAGGCGATGGCAGGGGGCTGGCCAGTGGCGGCGTTGGCCGGGCGCGCCGAGCTGTTGGCGCAGCTCGCAGATGGGAGCGTCAATCACTCGGGCACGTTCAATGGTTCGGTGATGGCCGCCGCCGCGATCTGCGGCACACTCGAGCTGCTCGCCGAGGACCCGCCCTACGAGCGCGTCGCGCGATTCGGCCGCCAGCTCAGTGTGGGACTCTCCGACGCCGCCGGCGCGCGCGGCGTCCCGCTGCGGCTGCAGGGTCCTCCGATGGCGTTCCATGCCTCCTTCGGCCCCGCCGGGCCGGTGTGGAACTATCGCGAGCTCACTCGTCTCGACCTCGACGGCTACGCCCGATTCACCAACTCGCTCGTCGCATCGGGGATCTGGCTGGCTGCACGCGGAGTGTGGTATATCTCGGACGCGCACGGTCCCGCCGAGCTCGCCGCCACGCTCGAGCGGGTGGAGCGAGCCTTCGGGCAGCTCTGAGCAGGCGAACGCTGTGGCTCGCCGGGTGGGCGTCGCCGGTCTCTGGCACGAGACGAACACCTACGCGCCGCATGCGGCGACCCTGGACGACTTCGCTGCCTTCGAGCTGCTCGAGGGAGCCGAGCTGCTCGAGCGCAACGCCGGCACCGGTTCGGTCATCGGCGGCTTCGCGGACACGCCCGGCGAGGGCGTCGACATCGAGCTCGTGCCGCTCGTCTCGGCCGGGGCGTGGCCGAGCGGGCCGTGCGACGGGCCGACCATCGACGCCCTGCTCGAACGGCTCGCAGCGGCGTTCCACTCGGCGGGTGCGCTCGACGGCCTGCTTCTCAACCTGCACGGCGCGATGGTCGCCACCGGGATCGACGACGTCGAGGGCACGCTCGCCAGACTGGTGCGGGAGAGTCTCGGGGAGATCCCCGTCGCCGCCGTGCTCGACTTCCACGCCAACCCCTCTCCCGAGCTGGTGCAGTCCTGCGACGCGATCATCAGCTACGACACCTATCCCCACGTCGACATCGCGCGAACGCGGCCGTGAATCGCTTCGCCTCATGTCGGACATGCTCGGAGGGCGACGGCTGAGGACGACGCTCGCCAAGGTGCCACTGCTCGTCTGTCCGCTCGCCCAGGCGACAGACGCCGAGCCGATCCGCTCGATTCAGCGCCGCGCCCACGAGCTCGCACGTGAGGCTGGGCTTGCACGGGTCTGCGTGGCGGGAGGATTCGCTTACAGCGACGTCGACCGCGCCGGCATCAGCGTGATGGCAATCCACGACGAGGAACGGGCGAGCGAGGCGCGCGCCGTCGTTCGCCAGCTGGCAGCGGAGATCGCTGCACGCACCGGAGAGTTCGCGTTGGCGCGGGAGGATGCCGCCGCCGCCGTGCGCCGAGCGCTGTCGGCGGCGGCCAAGCCGGTCGTGCTCGTCGACGTCGCCGACAACGTCGGCGGCGGCTCTCCCGGGGACGGCACGTCGCTGCTCGCCGAGCTGCTCGCTCAGGGTGCGACGGGCGCGGTGGTGATCATCGCCGATCCCGCGGTGGCCCGGCTGGCGAACGAGGTCGGCGTCGGCGCCCCGATCGACGCCCTCGTCGGCGGCAAGAGCGACAAGCTGCACGGAGAACCGGTTCGCATCACCGGGCGAGTCGAGCGGCTGAGCGACGGCCGCTACCGGACAGCGGGCAGCTGGATGACCGGCCGCGAATTCACGATGGGCACGACCGCGGTGATCTCCGCCGCCGGCGTCACCGTGATCGTGACCGAGCGGGCGACCCCGCCCTTCCACAGCGAGCAGCTCACCTCGCAGGGGATCGACCCGCGGCGCGCCGAGATCATCGTCGTGAAGGGGGCGATCGCCTGGCGCGCTGCCTACGGCGATCTCGTCGGGACGGTGATCGAGGTCGCCACACCCGGCGTCTGCCCGGTCGACGTCTCGAGCCTGCCCCGGCTCAGGCTGCCTTTGCGCTTCGCTCCGTGAGCCACTTCGAGCTCGAGTGCCGAAGCTGCCGGACGCGGCGCGCCCCGGGTCCCCTTGTTTACTCCTGCGCGAGTTGCGGGGGTGAGCTCGTCGTCGTCCACGAGAGCGCTCCGGCCACGGCCTCGACGCGTGCCCCCACCTTGTCACGGAGCATGTGGCAATATCGCGACGTCCTGCCGCTCCGCGATCCGAGCAACATCGTCACCCTCGGCGAGGGCGCGACGCCGCTCGTGTCGCTCTCCTCAACGACGCGGCACGGGATCGGAGCCGCTGAGGTCTCGGTGAAGTGCGAGCACCTCAACCCGACGGGCTCGTTCAAGGACCGGGTGGCCTCGGTCGCGATGTCGATCGCCGCCGAACGCGACCTGCGCGGCTGCGTCGGCACCTCGTCCGGCAACGGCGGGGCGGCAGCCGCGGCGTACGCGGCGCGGGCGGGCTTGCGCGCTGTGGTGTTCGCACTCTCCGACATCGCCGAGCAGAAGCTGCTGCAGATGCAGGCGCTCGGCGCCGAGGTCTACCTGCTCGAAGGGCTCGGGCACCGCACCGACGCCACGGAGGCGGCGGCGACGACGATCGCTGCGCTTGCCGCGGCGTGCAGCTTCGTGCCGCTGCTCACGGGCGGGAGGTTCTCCCCCGAGGCGATGGAAGGAGCGACGACGATCGGCGACGAGGTTGTCGCCGAGCAGCCCGAGGCGAGCTCCATCTACGTTCCCGTGGGCGGCGGAGGACTGTGCGCGGCGCTGTGGCGCGGGCTGCTGCGCCACTCGCCGCGGCCGAGGATCGTCGCCGTACAGCCCGCAGGCTGCCCGACCATGCGCCGGGCGCTCACTGGAGACTTCTCGGGCCTCGAGGACCCCTGTACGACGAGCATCTCGGGGCTGCAGGTGGCCGTCCTCTTCGACGGGCACGGCGCGGTACAGGCGCTGAGGGAATCGGGAGGACACCTCGTCGAGGTCGAGGACGAGCAGATCCTCTCCGCCCAGCAGCTGCTCGCGTCCGAAGGTCTGCTCGTCGAGCCGGCCGGCGCCGCGGCACTTGCCGGCGCGATCGCCGACGCCCGCGCCGGGCGCATCGGTGCCGACGATCACGTGGTGCTGATCGCCACCGGAGCCGGTTACAAGGACATCTCGGCATTGCGACGGTTGGCGGGCGGGGTTGCGCCGTCGCGGGTCGCCGTAGCGGAGATCGAGGCGGTGCTCGCCGGTGCACGTCCCTGACCCGCCCACCGGCGCGAGCCCGCCGGAGCGCTCGGTGCGCCAGCTGTTCGATCTCTCGGGCCGCGTCGCGCTCGTGACGGGGGGCAGCGGCCTCTACGGCAGACCGATCTCTCGGGCCCTCGGCGAGGCAGGCGCGCACGTCGTCCTCGCCTCGCGCGACCTGGCGGCATGCCGAGCGCGCTGCCGACGAGCTCACCTCGCTCGGCCTCGACGCCAGCGCGCACTACCTCGATCTCGCCTCCGAGGAGGCGGTTGACCGCTGCTGCACAAGATCGTCACGGCGCGGGGACGCATCGACGTCCTTGTCAACAACGCCGTGCTGCGCCGCGGCGGCGACCTGGCGACGACGAACGCCACTGACTGGGAGGAGACGAGCCGGGTCAACTCGCTCGGGCTCTTCCTGCTCACCAAACAGGTGAGCCTGCACATGGTGCGCCAACGCTCGGGGTCGATCGTCAACATCGCCTCGATCTACGGCGTAGTCGGCCCGGACTTCTCGCTCTATGCGGGGACCGAGATGACGATGCCCGCCTTCTATGCCTTCGACAAGGGCGGGATGATCTCCTTCACCCGCTATCTGGCGTGCCGGCTCTCCGCGTCCAATGTGCGCGTCAATTGCATCAGCCCTGGCGGCCTGCGCGACGGCTCGCAGCCCCCCGCCTTTGTCGCAGCCTACGAGTCACGGGTGCCGCTCGGCCGCCTGGCGGGCTCGGAGGACATCAAGGGCGCGGTCGTCTTTTTCGCCTCGGACGCCTCCGCCTACGTCACGGGCGTCAACTTGATGGTCGACGGCGGCTGGACGGCGCGCTGAGGCCGACGGCAGCTCGACCCAGCGCCCCTCCTCGCTCGCCTCCCGTATCGCCTCGGCGATCTCGACCGCCCTTCTCCCGTCGGCGACACCGACAGACGGGCGTTCATCGCCGCGCACCACGGCGATGAAGTGCTCGAGCTGGCGCATGAACATGGCGTCACGAGGCTCGGCGCAGTCGTCGCCCCGCGTGAATCTGCCGTCGAGGGCACGCAGATCGAGCCGGCCGCGCCCGGCGTCGAGGACGAGCGCGGCGCGCTCGCCGACAAAGCTCACGACACGCCCGCCGTCGTGCTGCAAGTAGTCGAGGTGGAACGTCCCGCCGCAGCCGCGCTCGAACTCGATCAGCCCGTCGACGACGTCGGGGTGCTGGCGAGCCTCCCCGCTGGGAACACCGGAAGCGAACGCCGCGACGCGCCGGATCGGCCCGAGCAACCACTCGAGGTAGTCCCATTCGTGGCTGTAGTCGAACACGATCCGGTAGGAGGTCGGCGTGCTGAACCGGCTCCTCGCTGCGAGCACGGTCTCACCCGCGCCGAGAGCGACGTGTACGGAGCGGACCGCCCCGAGCGACCCGGCAAGCAGCTCGCGGGCCCTTCTCATCACCGTGGCGTAGCGCAGCACGTAGCCGACGAGGACCGCGGTGCCCGTCGCGGCCGCGACGTCCTCGAGCTGGGCGGCGGCTCTCACCGAGCCAGCCAACGGCTTCTCGACGAGCACGGGGACGCCGGCCTCGCAGGCCGCCTGCACCTGCTCGAGGTGGGACTCCTCGGGCGTGGCGACGACGATCCCGTCGAGCCCGCGCTCGAGCAACTCCGCGAAGGAGGCGACCCAGACGGCGCCGGCGACGGCCGGCGGCAGGTCGAGCCCTGCCGGCTGCCGGTCGTAGAGGACGAGGTCGCGCACGCCGATCTGGACCAGCAGTCGAGCATGGCGCGACCCGATCGAGCCGACCCCGCTCACCCCGACGCGCAGCTCAGACAACGAAGGGCTCCGGCAGCTGGCCGCTTTCGAACCTCGCCGAGCGCGACCTCCAAGTGACGGCTCGCCCCGTCGAGGACGAACTCCCCGTGCCCCGCCAGCATCACGTCCGGCGAGAGGCTGGCGACCGCGGCGATGCTCGAATGGAGCTGCTGCACGTCGCTGTCGGCACCACCGAGGACGACCACTCGTCCACGCGAGAAGACGAGATCGCCGGTGAACACGACCAGCCGACGAGCGATCCTCGTCGCGAAGCACAGGTGACCGGCAGCATGCCCGGGCGTCGCGATCGCCTCCAGCCTCAGCGCACCGACCGAGAACGTCTCGCTGGACAGGCGGCGGGCGACCGGTGCTGGTGGGAATGCCAGGTCAGCCGGATAGACGCCGACGCGACGGGCACCGGCAAGACCGCTCGCCACCTCGTCGCCGCGGGCGACGATGTCGGCGACGGGTGCCGATGCCCAGATCTCGGCGCCGAGACGGCGCGCCAGCGCGCCTGCCCCCGCCGCGTGGTCGGCGTGTGCGTGCGTGAGCAAGATGCGCGAGACGATGGCGCTCGCGCCGAGCCGCTCGATCTCACCGGCGATCGACTCGTTGGCGAGCCCGCACCCGCTGTCGACCAGCACGGCGTCGCCGTCGGAGACGACGAGGTACACGTGGCTGTCGTACTGACTCGAGAGCGAGCAACCGAGCCACCCGCTCCCGACGAGATGGATGTCTCCGATCAGCTGCACGGCTTGCCTCGAGCAGACCCTCGCCAAGCCGTCAATGGGCACCCGATCGAGCCGCTGGACGCTGGCATCTGTGGGTAGATTCTATCTCCACCGAGACGACAAGAGGCGTGCCGATGCGTGTCCGTACCGCCGAAGTCCTGCATTTGCGCTACGACATGAAACGACCGGCCGGCCCGCCCGGCGTGATGAACAGCCGGCGGGAGACCCTGCTCGTCAAGCTCGTCGCCGACGACGGGCTCATCGGCTGGGGAGAGACCTACAACCTGCCGGGCTCGCGGGAGACGATCGAGGCGCTGGCGGCCTCGCTGATCGGAGTGGACCTGCTCGCCGGTCCGCTGCGCCTCGACGCGTTCCCTTTCGACGAGCCGAGCGCCACGCCGGCGATCGGGGCGCTCGACACCGCGATCCACGACCTCGCCGGCAAGGCGCTCGGCGTGCCGGTGCACCGCCTGCTCGGTGGCAAACGGCGCGAGCAGATCCCGGTCTACGCCTCGGGCTTCCTCTATCAAGAAGGGGTCGCTCCGGCCCGGGCGTGGTTCGAGGAGGCCGACCGATTGCTCGCCGCTGGCTTCCGGGCGATGAAGATCCGTATCGGCGGCCATCCGCCTGCGGAGGAACTGCCGCTGCTCGAGCGCCTTCGCAGCGAGCTGCCCTCGAACGTGCGGTTGATGACCGACGCCTGGGGCGCGTACTCCCAACGCGACGCGCTGCTCGTCGGCCGCGAGCTGGGCCGGCTCGGCTTTTGCTGGTTCGAGGAGCCGTGCGCGCCCCGCCACGGCTACGGCGGTTACGAGCGTCTGGCGGGCGCGCTCGACATCCCCCTCGCCGGGGGCGAGTCGCTGCGCACGCCGGTCGAGATCAAGGAGCTGCTCGACCGCGAGGTGCTCGGCGTGGTCCAGCCTGACATCGCGATCTGCGGAGGGATGCGGACCGCCCTGTTCGCCGCCGAGCTCGCCGCGCTGCAGGGGATCGACTGCTGTCCGCACAGCTGGAACGGCGCGGTGATGGCGGCCGCCACCTTGCACGTCCTTGCCGCACAAGCGGGCGACGCGACGCGGAGCGACGCGCTGCTCGAGTGGGACACGAGCGAGAACCCGTTCATGGTCGAGCTGCTGCGCGAGCCCTTCGTGCTGGACGACGGTTGCTACACCGTGCCCGACGCACCCGGGCTCGGCGTCGAGCTCGACGAGGACGCCCTTGCGAGGCACGCGGTATGAGCGGCGGCGAGCGCGCGTCATGGCAGCGAATGGCTGTCGTCTCGGGGGCTGCGTCGCCGCCGGCCGGCACCTACTCGCCGGGGATCTGCTGGGGAGGGCTCGTCTTCGTCTCGGGCCAGGGCCCCTTCGACCCCGAGGGGCGGCTCGTCGGCGAGGACTTCGTCGAGCAGGCTCGTGCCGCCTTCGCCAACGTCGACGCGATCGCGCGCGCCGCCGGCGGCAGTTTGCAGAGCGCCCTGCGGATCGGGGTCTATCTGCGCAGTCTCGACAATTTCGCCGCGCTCAACGAGGTGATGCGCGAGCTGCTGACGCCGCCCTACCCCGCCCGCACGACGATCCCGGCCGAGCTCCCCGGGTTCGAGATCGAGGTCGACGCCATCGTGGCGCTCGAGCAACCCGATTGACCGATCGGCGTGCGGCGGCGTCGGCCTCAGCCGCCGCTCGACAGGTCGAGACGCGCCCAGCGGATCACGCCCTGGCAGTCTTCACGGCACCAGAACGCCACCATCGCGTCGTCCCCGAGGACGGCGATGCTCGGATAGCCGCAGCGCAGGGCGCTCAGCTCGTGCCCGATGCTGCGTCCGGACGCCGCCAAGGAATCGCCGGACCACAGACATAGCTGCTCGGCCGGACGCCAGCCGCCGTCGGCGTGGCCGAGCACGCAGGCCCAGATCCCCCCCACGCCGTCGCGGCGGTAGACGGCGAGCAGCCTCCCGTCCGAGAGCAGCGCGATCTTCGTCGTCTGGCCGGCGATTCCGACCTCGCGCGGCGCAGCGAAGCTGCGGCCGTCGGCGGAGAGGGCAAGGACTGTCGGCAGCGTTGCGCCGCTGTCCAGCTCGACGCGCCAGCACGTCGCGACGAGGCGGCCGTCGGGAAGCTCGACGAGCGACTGCTCCCAGCTCGCGATCCGATCGTGCCATCCGTCGAAGACCGTCAACCAGTCGCTCCAGCTCCGCCCGCGGTCCTGCGAGACGAGCGCCACCGCTCGCATGCCGCTCGGGGCAGCGCCGTCCCATCCCGGCCAGGTCGAGGTGGGAGCGAGCCAGCGCCCGTCGCGCAACTCGACCACGGAGTGGCAGATCTCGAAGGCCGGCCCGACGAGCGGCACGTCGAGCATCTCCGCCTGCGCCCATGAGCGACCCCCGTCGGCGCTGCGGATCGTCACGAGCTCCATCGCCGTAAAGCCGAGGCCGGGGTGGTTGATCAGGCCGGCGTCTGGTTCGTCGCGCCAGTGCCGCGCCCCGAAGCCGATCAGCGTGCCGTCGGCGAGCGCGCTCAGGCGCAGCGTGCAGGTGGAGGGGCGCGACGGGTGCTCGGGGAGTGGAATGGCGGCGGGCTCGCTCCAGGTCGCGGCGCCGTCGGACGAGATCGAGACGAAGGTGCGGTAGTCGTGGCTCTCGGGCGCCTGGCCGAGGTCGAAGCTGCACAGCAGGCCGCCTGCGGGGAGGGACACGAGCGAGGGGTGCCAGGCGTGGCGGGCGCGCAGCTCCGGCCGAGGGTTCTCCCAGACCCGTCCCGTGGCAGCGAGGCGCATCGGCTCAGCCGGGAATCGCCGACGCCGGGGGCTCGAGCTCGACGCCGGACATGCGGCAGTCCTCCACGAGCTCCTCGAGCGGCTCGTCTGATCCGGCGAGGCCGGGCGCGCCGATCATCACCCGCTTGAGGCCCATCTCGCGCCAGGCGGCGAGCGCCTCGGCGCGCGTCGTCAGCCCCTTCAGCTTGGCAGGGTCGACGAAGGCGAGCTCGTCGTCTCGCGCCATGCGCTGCCCGTGAGTGGCCAAGCCGCTGAAACGCATCACCGGCGACACGCCGATCGAGACGTCCAGGCTTCCCGGATCGCGCCCGATCTCCTCGCAGCGCCGCCCTAGGACGGCGATCGCTTCGGCGGTCTCGGAGGGCAGTACGTCGAGGTTGATCTCGTCGCAGTAGCGAGCGGCGAGGCGAAAGGTCACGTTTGGGCCGTGGCCGCCGATCAGCAGCGGGATGCGCGGCCGCCTCACCCCCGCGGGTTGTTGACAACCTCGTGCACACGTACGTAGTCGCCCTCGAAGGAGAACGGCGGCTCCTCGTGGCTGACCATCCGCGAGATCACCTCGAGGTGCTCGCGCAGCATCGCAAGGCGTGTCGCCAACGGGGGGAAGTCGAAGCCGAACGACTCGAGCTCGTCCTCTCGGAATCCCGCCCCGAGCCCGAGCGTGAGCCGTCCCCTGCTCACCACGTCGAGCGTGGAGGCCATCTTGGCGGTGAGCGCCGGGTTGCGAAGCGTCGAGTTGAGCACGGTGAAGCCGACGCCGATCCCTTTCACGGCCTGGGCAATCGCGCTGGTCATCGTGACGCACTCGAACAGGACCTGCTCGCCGCCCCACTTGGTCTGCAGGTGTTCGCCGGTCCAGAGCGAGTCGAAGCCGGCGCGCTCGGCGGCGCAAGCGATCTCCAGGCAGCGCTCGAAGGCGGCGATCGGGTCCCAGCCCTCGAACTCGCCGAACCAGCCCTGGGGAAGGATGAGCCCTGCTCTCACCGCTTCAGGTCCTTGGCCCGGGCCGTGCAGGATCCAGTCATCGCGCCCGCTCGGGGCTACGGGCAGGAAGGAGGTGGACCTCCTCGAGCAGGCGGATCGCCTCGGCGGCGGCGAAGGCGTGGAGATCAGCGTGGGACTCGACGGAGGTGGCGGCGAGGTGCTGAGTGAGCATGACGTTGGGCAGCTTCCGGATCTCGTCCCGGGAGGGATCGGGCGGCTCCGTCTGGCGCACGTCGAGCGCAGCGACGGCGACGTGCCCGGAGCGCAACGCCTCGAGCAGGGCCGTCTCGTCGACGAGGCCCCCGCGGGCGACGTTGACGAGGATCACGCCGTCGCGCATGCGCCGGATCGCCTCGGCCCCGACCAGGCCGGCGCGAGCTCTCCGTGAGGGCGCTGCAAAGGACCACGAAGTCGCTGCGCGCGAGCAACTCCTCGAACTCCACGAGCTCGAGCTGCTCGATCGACGGCACACTCAGGTAGGGGTCGTAGGCGATCGTCGTCAGGCCGAAGGCCTGCGCCTTGACCGCGACGCGCGAGCCGATCCTGCCGGCGCCGACGATGCCGAGCGTCCGGCCGCGTAGACGGTGGATGCTGCGGAACTCCGGCCACCCGTAGACGTCCCAGTCGCCCTCGGCGGCCGCCCGGGCGAAGGGGAGGAGGCGCCGAGCGGCTGCGAGCAGCAGGGAGAGCGCGTGGTCGGAGACCTCCTCGGTGCAGTAACCGGCGATGCTGCGTACCGGAATGCCGGCCGCGCCCGCCGCCTCGACGTCGAAGGTGTCGAGACCGACCCGATACGACACCAGTCCGACGCATCTCGAGAGCGAAGCGATCAGCTCGGTCGGCAGCCACTCCGAGACGACGACGACGTCGGCGGTCGGCAGCTCGGCGCGGGCTTGCTCGTCGCTCGCCGGCACGATGAGCTCGACGCCATGCTCGGCGAGCAGGGAGCGCTCGGGCTCGTAGGACCATTCGAGCTCGCGCACGGGATCGAAGATGAGCACCCGCGGTGCGGAGCCGGCGGGGTGAGCGCCAGAGGGCTGCGCCGACTGGTCGACGGTCACACGTTGATCCGCTCCGTCGACACCGCGTCGAAGAGGTGCAGCCTGCCCCGGCGGACCTGGGCGAGGACGTTGTCGCCCACGGCGAGCGGCAGGTCGGGCGGCACCCGGGCAAAGACGGCAGCGTCGCCGACGCCGAGCTCGACGAAGGTGTCCGAGCCGACAGGCTCGAGCAGCTGCACCTGCGCCTTGAAGCTGAGCCCGGAGTCCGTCGCGCTCTGAACGATCGAGACGTCCTCGGCGCGCACGCCGGCGAGGACGCGTTCCCACGGACCCTCGCCGAGCCCGAGCTCGGCCGCCATGCCGAGGTGGAGGCGGAGGTCCTTCGACACGAATTCGACGCCGTCGGCGTGAGGCTCGAGCGCGCCCTCGAGCAGGCTCATCCTCGGCTTGCCGAGGAAGGTCGCGACGTAGGTGTTGCGGGGCCGGAAGTACACCTCGTTCTGGGTCCCGTACTGCACGAGCTTGCCGTCGTGCATCACGGCCACGAGGTCCGACAGCGTCATCGCCTCTTCCTGGTCGTGGGTGACGAAGATCGTCGTCGTGCCGAGGCTGAGGTGCAGGCGCTTGATCTCGGTGCGCATGCACGCCGCAGCGCGGCGTCGAGGTTGCTGAAAGGCTCGTCGAGCAGGTAGACGTTCGGTTCCTTGACGAGGGCGCGGCCAATTGCCACCCGCTGTTGCTGGCCGCCGGAGAGCTGGCCGGGCTTGCGCTGGAGCAGGTGGCCGATCGAGAGCATCTCGGCGACGTCGACCACCCGCTGGCGGATGTCCTCCTTTCTTCGCCGCTGCAGCTTGAGCGAGAACGACAGGTTGCCGAAGACGGTCATGTGCGGGTATAGGGCGTAGTTCTGGAAGACGATCGCCATGCCGCGCTCGTTCGGCGGGACTCTTGTGATGTCCTCGCCCCCGAGGTAGATCGACCCCTCGTCGGGCTGGTCGAGCCCGGCGATCAGGTTGAGCGTCGTCGTCTTGCCGCAGCCGGACGGGCCGAGCAGCGTGACGAACTTGCCGTCGGGGAATTCGATCGACAGACGATCGAGCGCCCGCACCGCACCGAAACGGCGGGCCACGCCGTCGAGGCGCAGCGTGGCATCGCCTGGCCGCAGACTCATCGCCCGCTCCTCACCGGTCAGACGCCGCTTCCGCTAGCGACGCGCCGGCGCCCGCTCCCGAGCCCAGCGGCAGGATCGACCGCCGCGGCGCTGCGCGCCGAGAGCTCGGCGGCGTCGAGCATCTCCTGGGTGACGAGCCCCTCGCGCCCGGAGACAAGCGGATCGCGCCCCTCTTCGACTGCTTGGACGAGGTCGCCCAGCTGCCGGCCGTAGGCGATCAGGCGCGTCGCGTTGACCGGGTCGAGCGGATCGAAGGTCGGCTGCTCGTAGACCGTCGTCCACGCCCCCTCGCGTGCCAGGCGGACGCTGCCGTAGGCGTCGAACTCGATCATGCCCGTCGAGCCGACGAGCACGTACTGCATCGCCGACCCGAGCCCTGGCTCGGGGATCTCGAAGCTCATCATCACCTCGGCCATCACCCCGTTTGCGAAACGGTACAGCGCCATCGCGCTCTGGTCGGGTGGGCCGCCGTCTGTGTAGTGCTCGTATTGCGCGAAGGCGAGGGTCGGGGCGCTGCCGACGAGCCATCGCAGGACGTCGCAGCCGTGCGCTCCCCAGTCGGCGAAGATCTTCTGCTGTTCGGGGTCGAGCTTCCACTCGTCCTTGGTCTCGGTCATATCCCACCAGGATTCCGAGCCGGTGACGCGCGCCATCCGCACCCGCCCGATCGCACCCTTCTCGATTAGCTCCTTGGCCGCGAGCGGGGCGTCACGGAACCGGTGCTGGGAGACGACCGCGAGGCGCACGCCCGCGGCGTCGCAGGCGTCGATCATCGCCCGACACTCGTCGGAGTCGTGCGCCATCGGCTTCTCGACGAGCAGGTGCTTGCCGCGCGCTGCGGCGAGCAGAGTGATCTCGCGGTGGAAGTTGGGCGGCGTGGTGACGACGAGGACGTCGAGGTCGGGGCGGTCGAGCAGCTGCTCGACCGAGGGCTCGCAGGCCACACCGTAATCGGCGGCAAGGCGTGGCGCCCGCGAGCCGCCGGCCACGGCGACGAGCGAGGTCGCCGCGACGTGGCGCGCGGCGACCTCCGCCCAGGTGCGGCCCATGAACCCCGAGCCGACGACGCCGACACCTAGGAGCACGTCCGGCTCCGAGGCGCCGGCGCCGGTCGACCCTGCTGCATCAGGCGCCTGCGACGTAGTTGACGATCAGCTGCTTCACGGTGGCGACCGTCTTCTCCTGCGCCTCAGCCGCCGTCCAGGTGCCCTTGGAGAGGTTGGTGAGGGCTTGGACGAATGGCGTGTTCCAGTCGTACGGCGCGTCCCCCGGCCAGGCAAGGTGGTGACGCGACTGGGCGTTGAGCACTGCCCCGAAGGGGAAGGCGCTCACCGGCAGGGAGGAGTTCACCGACTTGCGGCTCGGTGGCAGCACGTCGCCGGCCTTGCCAAGGGCGATCATCTTCTGGAACGAGGCTCCCGTCACGTACCGGGCGAAGCTCAAGGCTGCGCCCTGGTTCTTGCCGAACTTGTTCAGCCCGAAGCCTTCCGACACGATCACGCTGCCACTCGTACCCCGCTTGATGCCCGGCATCACGAACCACTGCACCTCGCTCTTCGAGATCGTCGACTTGTACTCCGACTGGCCGATCTGCGCGTAGTACTCGACGATGTTGATCTCAGACGAGGCCAGGTTCTGGTTGAAGAGGTTCGCAGTGTCCTGGTCGGAGGCGGCGTTGCTACCGACGGGACCGTACCACTTGCTCTTGAACCCGCGCTCGATGGCTTCCCAGGTGAGTAGCGCGTTGTCGTTGTCGAACAGGAGCTCGGTACGATCGGCGTTGAACATCTGCCCGCCGGTCGAGTTGTAGTAGCAAAGCCAGAACGGCACGCCGATGGAGTTCCAGGGCACGACGCTCGCCTCGCGCTTGCCCGAGGTGAGTTTCGGCAGCGTACGCGTACAGTTCGTCCCAGGTGCCGGGGATGCTCGTCGTGTCGAGTCCGGCGTTCGACCAATCCTTGGTGTTGATCCAGAACAATTCCTCGTCGGCGAACAACGGCAGGCAGTACAGCTTGCCGTTGTGGCTCAGCTGGCCGAGTGCGGCGGGGATGAAGTCGCTCGTGCTACCGACGAGCGGGCCGAGGTCGGCGTAGATCTTCTCGTGGAACTGCGAGACGAAGTCGACGGACCCGAAGAGCACGTCGAAGTGTGGGTCCTGGTCGAGCAGCATCGTCGCGTAGTCCGTGGCGCGCTCGGCGTAAGGGATGACAGTGGCGTTGACCTTGGCACCGGTCTGCGCGCCCCATAGTTTGCCTGCCACCTGTGCCGGCGTGATGTCGGTGGGGTTGCACGCGACGTTGATCGTCACCCCGGCAAAGCTCTCGGGGTGCTCCATCGGCGCCGCCTCGAGCATCGCATCGAGGGCGCGGCCGTGCCGCAGCAGCAGCGGCGCGCCGGCCAAGGCCGCCCCGGCCTTGAGCACCGACCGCCGCGAGACGACGTGCTCGCCCGAGGGGGCGCCCGCCGCCTGATCCACGTTCCGACTGTCCGATTCCTTCACGATGCCCCTCCTAGTTGTCATTGGGTTTGCTACAGCTGCTTGGACGCGGTTCCTCGAGCCGCGCCGGCGGGCGAGACCGGCGAGCAGGTCACATCTTCATGTAGTTGTCGGTGAGGCCGGATCTCACCCGTCGGTGGAAGAGGATCACGAGCACGAGCATCGGCAACATCGCTGCGACGCCTGCGGCCGCCTGATACGTCGCCGGCGGCGTGCCGGTCAGGCCGGGTGCGGAGTTGATGTAGCCGATCCGGCGGGTGACGGTCACGGCGCCCTGGTGGCCGAGTACGACCGCGAACAGGAACTCGTTCCACGTGCTGATCACGAGCAGGATCGCCGTCGCCGCGACGCCGGCGGAGGCCGCCGGTAACGTGACGCGGAACAGGGTGCCGAGCCGCGAGCAGCCGTCCATGCGCGCCGAGGACTCCAGCTGGCGCGGAACGCTCTCGAACACGTTGCGCAGCAGCCAGACCGCAAGCGGGAGGGAGAAGGCGACATTGGCGACGATCAGCCCGATGACGGTGTCCGTGAGGCCGAGATGGTTGAAGAGTAGGAGGAGCGGGATAACGAGCACGATGGCGGGGATCGTGTAGGTGAACACGAGCACTCCGATCACCGCCTTCTTCCCCGGCAGGTTCAAGCGAGCAAGCGGGTAAGCGGCGAGCGCCGAGATGACCAGGGTGAACAAGGTCGTTCCGAGGGTGACCTCCATGCTCACCTGGAACGACGACAGCCACTCCGGGCTGGTGAAGATGGACTTGTAGTTGGCGAAGCTGAGATGCCAGGTCAGCTGCACCGGGATCGACGTCACGGCGATCTCCGGCTGGACGCTGGCGATGAGGATCCACAAGGTGGGTGCGACCGACCAGGCAAGAAGCAGCGCGACACCGGCGCCGCGGGCAGCTGTGCGCACCTGGCGCGGCACGTGCCGGCGGGGGCGCCTTGGGGTGAGCGATGCAGCGCCGGACGCGGAGCGCAGCGAGACGCTGCCGGAGAGCGCGCCGTCGGCCTCGTCGCCGCCGAGAGCGGCCTCGCGGCGCTTCTGCCGGCGCTCGCCGCGCAGGTAGACCACGAGCAGGCTCGAGGCCACGATGATCACCATGAGGAAGATGGCAAGCATCGAGGCATAGCCGAGGGTCAACTGAGTGAATGCGGCGTTGTAGATGTAGTAGGTGATCGTCGTCGTCGAGAACCCGGGGCCGCCGTTGGTTAGCTGGAACAGCAGGTCGAACACTTGCAGCGAGATGATCACCTGCAGGATGGTCACGATCAGCAGCGTCGGACGAATCGCCGGGACCGTGATCGCCCGGAAGGACTGCCAGGTCGTCGCGCCATCCATCCGCGCCGCTCGGTAGAGCTGCTCGGGGATCCCCCGCAGGGCGGCGAGCAGCACGAGCGCGAGCAGCGGGACCGACCGCCAGGCCGTGGCGAAGACCGCGATCGTGAGCGCCGGACCAGGCGACTGCAACCAGGGAACCGGGCCGTGCGCCAGCCCCAGCCCGTGCGCGATGTCAGTGGCGATGCCGTAGGTCGGCTGGAACATGAACCGCCAGAAGAAACCGGTGACGATCGGCGCGATCGCCCAGGGCAAGAGCACGACGACGGCGATCGTCGCCGAGAAGCGCGACGCCGCGATTCATGAGCAGCGCGGTGCCGAGCGCGAGGGGAACCGTGAGCGCAGTCGACCCCGCGGCAAAGACGATGGTTCGAAGGATCGAGGACCTGAAGAACGGGTCGCTGAACATGAGGTGCAGGTTGGCGAGCCCGACGTATCGACTCGGCAGGTCGCTCAACAGATCGATCCGCCAAAGGCTCATGACGAAAACGGCGACGATCGGTGGGGCAAGCACGACGAAGACGAGGATCGCCGCCGGGACGAACATCAGAACCGCGAAGCGGCGGTCGCTCATGCGATCGACACGCGCGAGGAAAGTCGTCCGACGACGCTCCTCTTCGGGCGCTCCACGCGCAGGTTGCCGACGGTCAGGGCCATGACGTCTCTCCACGCTGACGCGCGGGCCCGGTCCGGCTGACCGGCGCGATGTTGCTCGCTGCCCCCGCTTGGCCGCCGATTCTCGCGTTCAGCCCTGAGCCGTGTCAACAGGCAGAACCGCCGTTCCAGATTGGCAGCCGCTCGAGGAGCTGCACGCGCGCTGGGCACCGTCGCCAGACATCATCCCGCCCACGCCACGCCCTGCGCCAGCTTGACATCCCCCGTGCCCGGCTGGTAGACGTGGTGTCAGCTAGTGGGACTTCTGTTCTGGCAGGAGAACCTCGGCGTGCAAGGCAGGCTCAGGGGCCGGGGAGGCGTTCATGCTCGAGGGCAACGGTGCCGCAGTCGCCGAGCAGGAGGCACCGACCGAGACGGCAGGGCTTCCCGCCGCGGGCGTCGTCGTCCCCCTGGTCACGCCGTTGCTTCCCGACCGGAGCCCCGACCTCGACTCGCTCGAGGCGCTGATGGACCACCTGCTCGCCGCCGGCGTGGTTGGCCTGCTCGTGCTCGGTTCGACAGGCGAGAACTCCGTCCTCAGCGCCGAGCAGCGGGTGCGCGTCGCGCAGGGCTCGGTCGCCGCGGCGCAGCGGACGCGCCCACGTGATGCTCGGCGTGCCCTCGCTCGGCACCCTCGACGCGATCGAGGACGCCCGCCGCTACGAGGCATTGGGAGTCGATTCGCTGCTCGTGCCGGCTCCCTTCGGTTTCCAGCTGTCCCAGCGCGAGCTCGGCGAGCACCTGCGCCTCGTCGCCGCGAGCGTGCAGATCCCGGTCGTCGCCTACAACGTCCCGAGCCGAGTGCAAGTGACCCTCGAGCCGCCGCTGCTCGCCCGCCTCGCGAACGACGGCGTGCTGCAGGGGGTGAAAGACTCCTCCGGGGATCTGCCAAAGGCGCGCGTCCTCTGCGAGCTGACCCGCGACGTCCCGGGCTTCGTGCGCTACACCGGCACCGAGCAGAGCATCGACTCAGCGCTGCTCGGCGGCTTCCACGCCAGCATGGCGGGCTTGGCCAACGTCTTCCCGCAGTTCCACGTCGAGCTGACGAATCGGGTGGCGCAGGGCGATTGGGCCGGCGCTGCGATCGTCCAGCGCTCGATCGTGTCGCTGCTCGAGCTCTACGACGGCCAGATGGAGGGCGCGAGCTTCGCGGCTCGCTTCTTCGCCGTGGTGAAGGAGGCGCTCGTTCAGCTCGGAGTGATCAGGCACAACACGACCGCCGTCCCGTTCGCTTCCGCCGGCGAGGAGGAGCGGCGGCACGTGACATCGATCCTTGAGCGGGCAGAGCGGCTCCGACCCTGAGCGACCGGCGATGAAGGTACTGCAGATCGGCGCCGGTTCGATGGGCAGCCGGCGCCTACGCGACCTGGCCGGCCACGCCGACGTCACGACGCAGTTGTACGATCGCCGCGCGGACCGCAGACAGTCGGCGGCGGCGCGCTTCGGCGTCGTCGCCGTCGACTCGATCGACGAGGCGCTCGAATGGGATCCCGACGTCGTCGTGGTCTCGACGCCCCCCGACGAGCACGCTGCCTTCGTCGCCCTGGCGCTCGAGCAGGGTAAGCACGTCTTTTCCGAGGCCGACATCTGGCCCTACGACTACCGTCGCGTCGAGGAGGCGCAGGCAAGATCGCACCTCGTCGCCGCCCCCTCGGCCACGCTCTACTTCAGCTCGATCGTGCGCGAGATCCGCCGCGTCGTGGCCGAGGAGCTCGGCACCCTGCACGCCTTCGGATACTTGCTCTCGGTCGACGCGCCGAGCTGGCACCCGGGCGAGGGACTCGAGTACTACGCCCGCCATCGGGCGACGGCGCCCGCTCGCGAGATGGTGGCCTTCGAGCTGATCGCGCTCGACCACATCTTCGGCCAGCCCGTGACCGTGGCCGGGAGCGTGAGCCGTCGCGGACAGCTCGAGATGCAGTCCGAGGATACCTGGGCCTTGCAGGTGGAGCTCGACAACGGCGCCGTCGGGCAGCTCAGCGTGGTGATGGCCTGTCCTCGGACCGCCCGGCGGGGATGGGCCACAGGCGACAACGGCTATCTCACCTTCAGCGTGATGGACGGGACGATCGAGCGCGCCCTGCCCGGTCGTGCTGAGGACACGCGCCGGATCTGTGACTGGTCCGCCGAGCTGGAAGAGGTCTACGCCGCCGAGTTGGCGCAGTTCCTCGCCAGCGTGCGCGGCGAGTCCACGTGGCCGTACTCGTACCGCAAGAGCGCCGTGCTGTGCGGGACGCTGGCGGCGGCCGAGGCAAGCGCGCTGTCCGGCCGGCGCGAGACGGTCAGCCCGGACCGGCTGCCGGCGCCGCTTCCTGACGCCTACTCACCCGAAAGCGAGACTGGCGACGCCATGCCCGACGGGAGCGAGCTCACGTCAGCCGGGTGAAACCCTGGCTGGCCACGGGTCCGAGCAGCCGCGCCTCGACCGTGCCCTCGCTGCTGCGCCTGGGCGAGCACCGGGAAGATCTCGGCCACCGCGTCGAGGTAGCGTGCGACGTGCTCGTCGCTGTGCGCGTAGGAGGGATAGAAGGAACGTCCGCCGAGCACGCCGCGCTGCAGCATCATCTGGGTGAACAGCGTACCGGTCGCCGGTCCCTGCTCGCTGAAGCCGAGATGGCTGAGCGGCGGGATCCCGCTCACCTCGATCGAGATGCCGGCCTCCTCGGCCGCCTCGAGCCATCCCCGCTGCACCGACGAGCCGATACGGGCAAGGTGCTTGCCGACGTCGAGGGCCTGGTGCTTGCGCAACGTCGCCAACGCCGCCACCGGTCCCACGCGCTCGGTCCAGTACGAGCTGCTGACAAAGGAGCGCTGGGCGGTCTCCATCACGGCCGCCACGCCGATCACGGCCGCCATCGGGAAGCCGTTGCCGAGGGCCTTGGCAAAGACCGCGACGTCGGGCCGCACCCCGTGCAGTAGGTGCACGCCGCCGGTGTTCAGGCGCAGCCCGGAGGTCACCTCGTCGAAGACGAGGACAGCTCCGACGCGATCGGCGGCGGCTCGGACGCCGGCAAGGAAGCCGGGCTCAGGGTCGTGACCGCGCACCGGCTCCATCACGATCGCCGCCAGCTCTGCGCCGTGAGCCTCGACGATCGCCTCGAGCTCGTCGAGGCGGTTGTAGCGGAAGGGCAGCGCCGTGCCACGCAGCTGGCGGGGAACACCGAGCGGGTCGAGGCCCGGGAGCAAGTGGCCGTCAAGCGCGTCGTGCTCGGCGAGGTTCGCCGCGAGGTACCAGTCGTGCCAGCCGTGGTAGCCACAGAAGGCGACAAGGCTGCGCCCAGTCGCGGCGCGGGCGAGCCGGACGGCGACCGCGAGCGCCTCGCCGCCCGTACGCGCGTAGCGCACCATCTCCGCCCAGGGGTGCAACTCGCAGAGCAGATCGGCGAGCTCGAGGTCCTCGACGCAGTTGAGCGAGGACATCGACCCTTTCGAGACGACCTCGATCACCGCCGCGTTCACGTCCGCAGTCGGCGTAGCCGAGCACGCAGGTGCCGATCCCGGTCGTGCTCATGTCCAGGTACTCGTTGCCGTCGAGATCCCAGACGGTGACCCCCTCGGCCCTCGAGTAGAAGCGTGGCCACTGGCCAGGGGCGAAGAGCTCCGGCCGCTTGGAGAGCAGCTGGGTCCCGCCAGGCAGGCGCGAAAGCACCCGCCGCTCGAGGTCGCTGCGTACTTGCTCTGTCATCCCAGCTCCCTTCATCAACTCGCGTACACGGAGCGAGGCCGCGGCCCGCCAGGCGCGCTGTTCCCTGCTCCGCGAGTGTAAGGCCCTTCGCTAGTCGAAATCCACGTCTCACTGCGCGGAACCACCGCGTCGCCGCAGCGCCGAGCCGTCGGGTGTCAGTAGGAGAGCCACCCGCCGTCGACAGTGACCGCGCAACCCGTGACGAACGATGCCTCGTCGCTGCACAAGAAGGCCACGATCGCCGCGACGTCGCCCGGCACGCCACGGCGGCCGAGCGGGGTGCTGCGCTCCCACCAATGGCGGGCGGCGGCGTCCTGCAGACCGGCCGCGGTTTGAGGATGGGGCAAGGTGTCGATGTCCCCGGGCGCGACCATCACGACCCGGATGCCGAGCGGCGCCAGCTCGAAGCCGAGCCCTCTCGTCAGACCGAGGAGCCCGGCCTTGGACGCGACGTAGGCGCTCGCGTGCTGCTGTGCCGCCCAGGCGGCAACCGACCCCACGTTGACGATCACGCCGCCCTGCGACATGTGCCGGGCGGCCGCCCTCGCGCGCAGCGGAAGGGGGCCTTGAGGTTCACCTCGATCACCTCGTCGAGGTGCTCGTCGCTCGACTCGAGGAACGGTACGAGCGCCGGCGGTCCGGTGATCGCGGCATTGTTGACGAGGATGTCGATACGGCCGAAGCGCTCGATGCATTCCTCGACGACCCGCGAGCAGGTCGCCGCATCGGCCAGGTCGCCCGTGACGAACGCGACCTCGGCGTCTCGGGCTGCCGGCAGTGACGCCGGCACGCCAGTGTCCCGCCTGCCAGCCATGACCCGGGCGCCGAGGCCTGCGAGACGGGTCGAGATCGCCGCGCCGATGCCCGTGGTGCCGCCAGTGACAAGAGCGACCCGGCCGGCAAAGGGCCGTTCGGCCGCCGAGGCCATCATCGACTCACGCTCGCAGGCGGGCCGAGCATCGCCACCGAATCACCGGGACGGATCTCGGCCCGACGGCGCAACATCATCGCGGTGCCGTCGAAGGGCGCAGTGACCTGCTCGACGACCTGCCCGTCAGAGGCGAGGACCTCGGCGATCAGCTCGCCACGATCGACGGCCTCGCCCGCCAACACGGCTGTCAGGCACCAGCCGTCCGACCTACAGCTGAGCGAGGCGTCGACGTCGCCGGCGCCGCCGCGCAGCACACGCCGAGGAGGTCGAGGCGGAAGCTCGCCGTCGATCATGCCGAGCGAGACCATCAGCCTGCGCACGCCCTCGACGTAGCCGTGCACCTCGTCTCGCCGAAGTTCGCCCCCGCCACCACCCTCGATGTAGATGGCGGGGACCTGCACGTCGACCGCCGCGCGTCAGGCTGCGGCCGGGGCCGGTCGCGTCGTGCTCCCAGATCATCGGGGCGCCGAAGCAGGTCGCCGCCTCGGCCGCTCTCTTGCCGACGTCGCCGGGGGTCGCCACCCAGCCGGCGAAGAAGGGCATAGCGAAGTCGCGGCCGGCGGAGTGGAGGTCCACGAGCAGCGAGGCTCCGACGATCAGCCGCCGCGTCAACAGGTCGGCGACGCGCTCGGTCGGACCGCCGTCGGCACGCCCCGGGAAGGACCGCGCGAGGTTGCACCCGTCGACCGGGCTGATGCGGGAGCGGGCCTCGAAGGCGAGCTCGTTGGCGACGGCCACCGCCCGCAGTTCGCCGTGCACGCGCTCGCGCCGCAGCGAGGCGAGCAACATGCGCACGGCTGCGACGCCTTCCAGCTCGTCGCCGTGCACCCCGCCGAGCACGGAGAGCACCGGACCCGAGCCGTCGCCGACGCGGCACAGATCGATGCCGACGCCGTCGCTCGTGATCCGCTCGATCTCGGACTGCGCAAACAACGGCGGACCCGGCCTTTGCTTCTCGCACTCCCGGCAGCCCACGCCTGGCGCGCCGATACCGAAGGGAGTCACGACAGCGCTCGACGAGGCGCCGAAACGCTAGCCCTCGCCCCAGCCAGTGTCAACTAGTGAAACGATGCTCTCACTGAGCGCAACATTCGGACCGGTACCGAGCGCTGCTCCTCGTCGTGGCGGGGCCGCTGTCCCGCCGTCGCAGCGGGGAGGGCTCCTGCGCCACGACGCGATCGGAACCGGAGTTCCTCTGGTCGAATACGATGGCAGCGTTGGCACGCTACCGCCCGCGGCGATGTCGGTCAGCGGCCGGCATCGGAGTGCGGTCCGACCGGCATCGAGGGGGAGAAACACATGGCGCCTGACACCGAACGCGGCGCCAGCTCGCCGATCCGCGCCGTCGAGCGCGTCTGCGACGTGCTCGACGTCCTCCAGCAGTCGGCCGACGGCGCCTCGTTCTCCGCGGTTGCCGAGAAGACCGGGCTGCCGAAGAGTTCCGCATATCGCTACCTCTCGGCGCTCGAAGCCCGTCGTTACGTCGAACGCGACGAGAGCGGCCTCTATAGCCTAGGGCTGGCGTTCCGCCCGCGCGACACGAGAGCGATCGAGCTGCTCGCGGAGATCTCGAGGCCGTGGCTCGAGCGGTTGCGCGACCTGACGGGCGAGACGACGAATCTCGGCGTGCTCGACGGCACCACCGTTGTCCACGCGGTCGTCGTCGAGAGCCCGCACATGATGCGCCTCGCCGCCAGGCCCGGCGAGCGCGGGCCGCTGCACGCGACGGCGCTCGGCAAGGCGATCGGGGCCAACCTGAGCGAGGACCGCGTGCGTGCCATCCTCGAGGCGGCCGGATTGGACCGCCTGACGGGTCGGACGATCACCTCGACGGAGGACTATCTCTACGAGCTGGAGCGAGTCCGCCGACTGTCTTACGGCGTCGACGACTGCGAGAACCAGCCCGACGGCCGCTGCGTTGCCGTCGCCCTCGAGGGTCTGCCGTTCCTCTGCGGCATCAGCGTCAGCGCTCCCGCCAACCGTCTTACCGCCGAACAGGTGCCCGAAGTCGCTGCGCAGCTGCGCGCCGCGGCAGAAGGTCTCGTGGAGGAATACCTCGCCCGGACCAGGAGCCCGTGGTAGCGCCGTAACGGTCGGTCGGCTACCTCAGCAGGCTCGGTAGGCAGCAGACCGCTCTGCGAGACTGGCTGCGTGGACGGTGGCGAGAGTCTCGCGGACGCGAGCGTCGACGGGCTGATCGAGCGTGCCGAGGCAGCGCAGCTCGACGAGCCCGTGCGCGACCTCGTGCTCGCCGCCTGCCTCGGGCGTGACGAGCTCGCAGGGGCGATCGGCGGCACGCCGCCACCGGCGGATCGAGTCGCGGCCGGTGCGGGGGCCACGGTGGAGGCGAACCCGATCTTCCTTTCCTCGATCACCGTCGCCGGCGTGCGCGGGATCGCCGGCGACAGCTCGGGCGCTGCCACCGCCGGGGCCGCAGGCGCAGGCGAGGGTGGTGCCGCCGGGGCGGGACGACGGGCGCAACGAAGCCCGGCCGGCGCGTCTCGGGCTGCGCCCGGGGGCCGGGGCTCACGCTCGTCGTCGGGCGCAGCGGCTCGGGCAAGTCGAGCTTCGCCGAGGCCGCCGAGCTCGCCCTCTACGGCACCTCCAGGCGCTGGCAGGACCGGGAGAAGGCCTACGAGGGCGGGTGGGCGGACCTGCACCACGACGGGCCGCGCCTACGGGATCGCGCTCGCGCCACACAATCCGCAGGGGCCGATCAGCACGGCGGCCTCGATCGCCCAGCCCGATCAGGCGCGGTGCGAGGATCGGCGAGCAGCACTTGTGGTTCTCGAGCGCGCTCGGCAAGGCGATCCTCGCCAACGTGAGCGAGGAAGAGCTGCCGCGCCTGCACGGCACGACCGAGATCGCTGGGCTCACCCAATTCACGCTCACCTCCTTGGGCGCGTTGTCCACCGACCTCGATTAGGTGCGCGCCCGCAGGTTCAGCCTCGACAACGGGGAGTCGGAGATCGGTCTCATGTGCGTCGCCGGCGCGATCCACGACCGAAACGGCGAACCGCGGTATGTCATCAGCATGTCCGGGCCGGCGGAGCGAATCCGGGCCGCGCTGGGACGAGGCCTCGGGCAGCAGGTAGCCCTCACGGCACAGTCGATCTCGCGCAGCCTCGGGCACAAGGCGGAGACGGCCAATCAGGCGCGCCGCCCGACACGGCCGCTCTCGCCACCGCGGCCGGAACTGCGGCCGGAGCCTCCCGACCTGACCGCGAGCACGGTGGCCGCGGATGTGGCAACTCGACACGGTCGCTGCGGCGCCACGCCCCTCCTTCTCAGGTGGCGGAAATGGGAGGCGATGCACGGCGACAGAGCATGACGGCACGGACGCGGCCTGCGCAGTCGTCGGATGCGTCTGCGCACCCCCGAGCGGTTATGACCGGATCGTGTCAATGAGACTCTCGAGGTTGACGACGATCGCGTCCTGCGTGCTGCGGGCGAGCACAACGACCGCTTCGTCTTGCGGACACGACGCGGAAATACCGCCGGGGCGCGGTGCGTTGGCTAGTCCTGTGAACGTCGAAATCTTTTCTGACGTCGTCTGCCCGTGGTGCGCGATCGGCAAGCGCCGCTTCGAGCGGGCGCTCGCCGGCTTCGCCCACGCCGACGAGGTGGAGATCGTCTGGCGTGCTTTCGAGCTCGACCCGTCGGCGCCGCAGGTCCTCGAGGGCGACCTCGCGACACACCTGGCCGCCAAGTACGGGATGTCGAGGGAGCAGGCGCAGGCGTCCCAGGCGCACTTGACGGCGATGGCTGAGGAGGAAGGCTTGGACTTCCACTTCGACCAGGCGAAGCGCGCCAATACGTTCGACGCGCACCGCCTCCTTCACTACGCCCTCGAGGTCGGCGCGCAGGACTCGTTGAAGCAGCGACTGTTCGGCGCCTACTTCTCCGAGGGAGCGGTGATCAGCGACCACCCGACACTCGTCCGCATCGCCGAGGAGGCCGGTCTCGACGGAGCAAAGAGCGCCGAGGTCCTCGCATCCGACCGGTATGCCGCCGAGGTGAGGGCGGACGAAGCCGAAGCGCGCGCCCTCGGTATCTCGGGAGTTCCGTTCTTCGTCGTCGATCGCAGGTACGGGATCTCTGGAGCCCAGAGCCCCGAGACGATGCTCGGCGTGCTCGAGGAGGCGTGGTCGCGCTTGCATCCGACGCTCACCGTCGTCGGTGAGGGTGCGAACGGCTGCGGCGAGGACAGCTGCGCGATCGGGTAGCTGACGCGGAGGCGGACCACGAGTGCGCGACCCTCGGGCAGGAACACCGGCAACACATCCGTCGCCGGCTCCAATTTCGCGTCAACGAGGTGCGAGCCGGCGCCTACCTGCTGTTGGACGCCGACCACGACCTGCTCGTGCCGGGCCACTTGTGCTCACGTGCTCGGCGCGCCTCGGCGCGCCTTGGCGAGACCGAGGTAACCACGCACGTTTCTCAGGGCGCAAGGAGCCGGTTAGCAAATGGGGCCCAAGCCGGCGCCGTCCGCGTCGCCGTCGAGCTCGCCCCACCCGTCGCCGTCGAGCTCTGCGGCTTCGAGCGGCCGCCCGTCGGGCAGCCACGCGTTCCCCTGCTTGCGCATCGGGTACCAGCGTCCGTCGCGCCCGAGCCGCAGCTGGCGTTCCCCGAGGGTCACCCGGTTGCGGGTGGCGCGTGCCCCGGGGCCGAGCACGGTGCGTCCGGCGCTGACGAGCTCGCCGGGCGGGTCCCACATTTCCTCCAGCACGATGAGCGCGCCGGCGCCACCGTCGCGATAGGCGAGGGCGCGTGCCAGCAGCTGCCGGGCGGGCAGGCCGGCGCGCGCCGCCAGGTCACCGAGGTCGGGCTGGCCGGCGACCACCGCCGCCACGGCCACCCCCTCCGTCGCGGCGTGCGCACGCACACCGCCGTCGCGGGCGCCTGCGGTGTGGCCCGGCAGCAGCGTGGCGGCCCGTCGGGCGAGGTCCTCCTCCTCGGTCAGCTCGAGCCCGCTCGCTGGCGCACCGCGCGCCAACCCGAGCGCCCGTGCCGCGGCGTCGGCTGCGAGCGCCCGCAACGCTGCGACGTCGAGCCCGCTGCCCGCCGGCGGGTCCGCGGCGAGCACGGTCGGTGCGCCAGGGCGTAGCGGGAGGGGAGGTGGCGCCGGCACGTCGGGTCCCTGAACAGAATCAGCGGCGGGTCGGTGCCAGGCCTCGCGCGCCGGCACACCCGGGTCCTCCCCGGCCAAGGAGCCGGCGGCGGCGTCGGAGCCGCCGGCGGGGGTCGCCCGAGAGGCGTCGGCGAGCGCGGCCCGGCGCCTGGCGCGAAGCGCCGCGAGCACCTCGTCCCGGCCGAGCCCGCGGAGCAGGAGCACACCAAAGGGATCGTCGTCGAGGGCGTCGGCGACGAGGTAGCAGACCGCAGCGGCGTGCTTGCACGGGTCGGCGAAGTCCGGACAGCTGCAGCGCGGCTGCAGCTCGCCCGGCCCGGGCAAGAGGTCGAGCCCGACCTTGGCGGACATCGGCGGCCACCTCGGGCGGCAGCTCGCCCTCGAGCAGCGCCGCGGTATGCCCGATCTCGGCCGCGAGGGCGTCGAGCACCGGTCGCCACTCCCCCTCGTCGAAGGTGCGGACCCGTACCCGTACGTCGTAAGGCTTGCGCCGGGAACCCTGCACAGGGGCGCGCACCTCGCCGGCGGCGAGGATCAGCGTCCCGACGGCGCCCGTGCGCGCGTAGGTGCGCCCGCGGGGCAGGCGGTTCGGGTCGAGCCGCGCCCTGCCCTCGAGCGCCTGAACCCAGGCGGTGCCCCACCACGAGGCGCCGAAGGCCGCGCCGACCCGGCGCGCTTCGGGCCGCGGACCGGGAAGGCGTGGCCGGGACTGCGGCCAGAAGCCGCTGTCCCGAGCTCATGCGCCGCTCCCGAGACGCACCAGGTCGGCCAGCTCGGCGTTGGTGAGCTTGCCGATCCAGCTCTCGCCGCCGCCGACGACCGCCTCGGCGAGCGAGCGCTTCTTCTCGATCAGCTCGGCGATACGGTCTTCGAGCGTGCCCTCGGCGATCAGCCGGTGCACCTGCACGGGGCGGTCCTGGCCGATGCGGTGCGCCCGGTCGGTCGCCTGGTCCTCGACGGCCGGGTTCCACCAGCGGTCGTAGTGCACGACGTGGGTCGCCCGGGTCAGGTTGAGCCCGACGCCGCCGGCCTTGAGCGACAGCAAGCAGCACCGGGCGCTTCGCCGGCCTGGAAGGCGTCGACCATCTCGCTGCGGCGCTTGGCGCTCACCTTGCCGTGCAGGAACAGGCTCGGCACGCCGAGCTGCTCGAGGCGGGCCTCGACGAGCGCCAGGCACTCGACGAACTGGCTGAAGACGAGCACCGACTCGCCCTCGGCGAGGATCACGTCGAGCAGCTCCTCGAGGGCGGCGAGCTTGCCCGAGCGCCCCGCCAAGGGTCCGGGCTGGTGCAGGTACTGCGCCGGGTGGTTGCAGATCTGCTTCAGCACGGTGAGCAGCCGCAGCACGAGCGCCCTGGCGGGCGATGCCGTCCTTGTGCCTTGATCGTCGTCGAGCGCCTCGCGCACCTCGGCCTCGTAGAGCGTCGCCTGCTCGGCGGTGAGCGGTACCGGGACGTCGGTGACCGTCCGCGGCGGCAGGTCGGGGGCGACACCGGGGTCGGTCTTGCTCCGCCGCAGCACGAACGGGCGGATCGTGCGGGCGAGGCGCTCGGTGGCAAGCGGGTCGCGGTTGCGCTCGATGGGCGAGGCGACGGTCGCGCACGAAGCGTTCGAACGGCCCGAGCAGTCCCGGCGTCGTCCAGTCGAGGATCGACCACAGCTCGCTGAGGCGGTTCTCGACCGGCGTGCCGGTGAAGGCGACGCGGCAGCGGACCGCCGATCGGTGCGCAACGCCTTGGCCGTCGCGGTCTCGGGGTTCTTGGCGTGCTGGGCCTCGTCGGCGACGACGAGCCCGAAGCCGGCCGCGCCGAGCAGGCCGCGGCGTCGCGGCGCGCCACGCCGTAGCTCGTGACGACGAGCTCGTCCGGCTCGAGGTCGCCGAGGCTGCGCAACCGCGCCGTGGTACCGCCGGACGGGTGTCCCGGGTGCGAAGCGGCGCACCTCGCGCTCCCAGTTGCCGAGCAGCGACGTCGGGCAGACGACGAGGGTCGGCCCCATGCCCGCCGCGGCGCGGTGCAGGTGCAGGGCGATCAGCTGCAGCGTCTTGCCCAGCCCCATGTCGTCGGCGAGGCAGCCGCCGAGCCCGGCCGACGGTCATCGCCTCGAGCCAGCTGACGCCGCGGCGACTGGTACGGGCGCAGCTCGCACGCCGCCGGCCAGGCCCGGCGGCAGCGCCAGCTCGTGCTCGGGCGCGCCCGAGAGCGAGCGCAGCCGCGCCGCCAGCTCGGCGATCGGCCCCTCGGCGACTGACCGGGACCTCCTCGCCGTCGAGGGTCGACGCTGCCGGCGAGCAGCGCGCCGAGCGCCTCGGCGACCGAGAGCCGGCGCGCCCGCCGGGCGCGCAGCTTCTCGATCAGTGCCGGGTCGACGGCGACGAAACGGCCGCGCAGGCGGACGAGTCCCCGCTTGGCGTCGGCGAGGGCGTCGATCTCCTCCTCGCTCAAGAGCTCGCCATCGAGGGTCGCCTGCCAGCGGAACTCGACGAGGGCGTCGAGCGCGAAGCCCGCCTCCACGACGACGCCGGGCGCCGGCGTGACCGTGGCATGGAGGCGCAGGCCGTCGGCGAGCAGCTCTGCCGGCCAGAGCAGCTGCACGCCGGTTCCCTGCACGAGGCTGGCGCCGTCGGCGAGCAGCTCGACCAGCTGCTCCTCCTCGAGCTCGAGCACCGTCGGGGCGCGCTGGCGCAGCAGCGGCTGCGAGCCGGCGGCCAGGCACGCGCCACGCGGCGCAAGGCGCGCAGCAGGTCGGACTCGGCATCCTCGCCGAAGCGGGCGATCACCGCCGCCGGCGAGGCGTACAGCTCCTCGGCGTCGACGACCAGGCTCGACTCGGCGCGGCTCGTCAGCTGGATCACCGCCCGTGCCGGCAGCGGCCCGTCGAGCAGCTCGATGCGCAGCGCCACCTCCGCCCCACCGGCGCCGTCGAGCCCGCCTCCCGCGTCGGCGAGCCACGGCCGCAGGTGCTCGACGCGCACCGGCTGGCGCCCGGCGAAGGGAACCGGTGTGGCGCTCACGGGCGCACGCGTGACCTGCGACGCGGCGCCTTGGCCGATACGAACACCCCGGTCGCGCTCGGCGCGTTGCGCCGGCGGCAGCACGAGCGGCGCGGCGGCCGTGCGCACGAGGGTGTCGGCGAGCGCGTCCCAGGCGGAGAGCACGAGATGCTCGGGGCTGCGAAGGCGGATCGCCCCGGGCGCGCCCAGCGCGACGGCGTAGGCCGGCACCGGGAAGGCGGCCGCAAGCTCGGCGAGGAAGCGCCGGTCCGCCGGATCGAGCGGGCCGACGCGCCACGCGTCGTACCCGGCGGCGGTGACGGCCGGGTACAACCGGCCCCTGGCGATCATCGAGAGCCCGGCGCGCAGCGCCGCCGCCCACACCGCCGCGCCGACGACGTCCTCCCCCGCTGACCCGAGATCGTCGAGCGCGACGAGCGCCCCCGCAGCCGAAAGCCGCCTCGCCGGCACGACTCGCCGGCGCACCCCGCCGCCGGCGGTCGGCAGCACGACCTCGGCCTCGTCGGCCAGCGTCGCCAGCCGGAGCAAGGCGCTCGCGTCGCTGGGTCGTCGCCCGGCCGCATGCGCGTTGGCGGACGCGCCCGGGCTTCCGTTCCGACGAGCCGCGTCGAGCTGGTACAGCAGGAGCGAACCGGTGCGGGGCGGATCGCCCGGCAGGAACGTCACAGCGATGGAGGTCGGCTCTGGCCCGCGCCGCGCCGCCGCATGCCGCGGCGCCGCCGCACGCCGGCCCGCCGTCAGCTGGCCTGCGTCAGGGCTCTGGCGGGCGGCGGCGGGCACGCGCCCACCGTAGCGAGCGCAGCCGATCGCCTCCGGTATACGCCTGTGGGCTCAACCGCCCGTGGGATCTGCCCATTTCGCGGCGGTGGAGTCTCGCCGCCGGTGGCCGGACGGGCATCACCCAGATCAGATGGTTGCCGCGGTCGATCCTGGATCCGGCGATCGCGGACCGCAACGCTCGTCATAGGGTCCAGATGGGACGAACGTGGGGTCGTCATTGTCGTCGATCCTCCGAGGCTCCGGTGGTCGCTTGGCGGCCAGCGAAACCTCGGTGGTCGCTGGGCGGCAGCGAAAGGAGTGGCGATGACCGTACTGTTGGATCCGACGACCAAGGCCGTATCGAATCCGGACACGCGCGCCGAGCAGGGCAGGTCGGCGCGGACCGCCGTCCCGAGAGCTGCCCACGGTGACTGGGCGCCGGAACCGGATCGCCCCGATCCGATCGCGATCCTCGAGGCGCAGGGCATCAGGCGGGTCCAAGAGCTGCTGCCGATCCGCTATGGACGGATGCTGGCGTCACCCTTCGCCTTCTATCGAGGTGCGGCGGCGGTGATGGCGAGCGACCTTGCCCACTCCCCGAGCACCGGGCTCCTCGTCCAGGCTTGTGGCGACGCCCACGCCTCGAACTTCGGGGTCTTCTCGTCGCCCGAGCGCGAGACGATCTTCGACGTCAACGACTTCGACGAGACCCTGCCGGGAGCCTGGGAATGGGACGTGAAGCGACTGGCTGCCAGCCTCGCTATCGCCGCCCGCCACCGAGCCTTCCCGGACAAGCAACGCCGTGAGATGGTGGCCGGCGCCGTTCGCTCGTACCGGACCGCGATGCGCAGCTTCGCCGGCATGCCGCACCTCGCGATCTGGTACAGCCGTCTCGACACCACCGTCCTTCAACAGTGGCAAGCACAGCTGAAGGCGAAGCAGGTCGAACGGACGCGAGCCAACGTGGCGAAAGCGCGCTCCAAGGACAGCTTGAAGGCGCTCACCAAGCTGACAGTCGAGCGCGACGACGGAGATCTGCGCTTCATGTCGGTCCCACCCCTGCTCGTACCGCTGAGCGAGCTGGCCGTTGACGACGGAAACATGATGATCATGCTTCAGGAGCTCCTCGGACTGTACGCCGAGAGCCTCCGACCGGAGCTGCGGCATCTCATCGAGACCTATCGACTCGTCGACGTGGCGCGAAAGGTGGTCGGCGTCGGCAGTGTGGGGACGAGAGCCTGGATCTTCCTGCTCGAGGGCCGGGATGGACAGGATCCCCTCATCCTGCAGGCCAAGGAGGCGGAGGCATCCGTGTTCGAGCCCTACGTGGGGACGAGCGAGTTCGACAACCACGGCCAACGAGTGGTCGTCGGCCAGCGCATGATGCAGGCGGCGAGCGATATCTTCCTCGGCTGGGTGCACGTCGGCGGGACACACTCGTTGGACGGAGCCGAGCGGGACTTCTACCTCCGCCAGCTGTGGGACGGGAAAGGCTCCGCCGATCTCGAAACAATACTCCCAAGTGGCATGCAGGTCTACGGCGAGCTCTGCGGCTGGACGCTCGCCCGGGCTCACGCCCGCTCGGGAGACGCGATCGCGATCGGCGCCTATCTCGGTGGGAGCGACGTGTTCGACCGAGCACTCGTTCGTTTCGCGGACGCGTACGCCGACCAGAACGAGAAGGACTACGCCGCGTTGTCCGCTGCGGTGAAGGAGGGCCGCCTGAGCGCTCAGGTCCTCGAGGAGGATTGATCGCGCCAAGGGCCTTACTGTGCCCCTCCGGGGCCGCCCGAGTCGCGGTCGGCACCACTTCGGTTCAGGTGGGGCCGCGACCACGGTGCCAGCGACACGCGTTCGACTGCGGCGCCAGCATGGCGCCTGCGGGTCGTGCAGACGAACGGGCGACCGATCATCTGGCTCAACCGAGAGCGGAACCCCGGCCTGCCTGAGGGCGTCGCCCCGGTCACCATCGACGAACGGCAGTACGAAGGCAACTTCGTCAAGATCGCGCTGAACGTGCTGCTCGAGCCCGCCACCGGCAACAACGCCATGCGGCCGGACGTGCTTCGCAGGTGGTCCGGCCCGGATGCAGGCCAACCAGGGCATGCGACACGGTGACCATCCGCCAAGAAGGGTCACGCCTGGCGGCTCGAGCCCGGTTTGCATCGACTTCACCGTCCCGATGTTCGACGGGTTCATGCGGCGGTGGATCCCGGCGCCGCGACCGCCCGCGCAACGTTAGCGAGGCTATCCGTATCGAGACCGATGCCTCTACCCGCCAGTCTTCGCGGTCGCCCCGGGCGGTGACCGCTCGCGCACGCCGTTGCGGGTGGTGAAGCTCAGGTGGCGTCGTGGGTGTGCGCCAGAGTGCGCAGGACGACGAGCTGTGCGTTCATCACGGCCTGGGTCTCGGCGATCCGCCCGAGCTCGACATGCAGCTCGCGCAGCTCGTGGCGGACGCCCAAATCCACGGCGCGCAGCTGCGTTCCCATCTCGTCGCTCACCTCATGCAGCTCGGTGCGCACCTCGCGGATCTCGGTGCGGAGCTCGTCGCGCACCTCGCGGATCTCGGTGCGGAGCTCGTCGCGCACCTCAGAGGTCTCATCGCGTGCACCGCGCACGTCTGCGTGCAGCGCTGCTTCCAGGCTGCGCCTGCCGGCGCGCTCGTCGACCGCCAGAGCAACGATGCCGGTAAGGATCACGCCGACCAGGGTCCACACGACTGCGAGCACCATGGTCACCCTACCTTTGAGCAGCGCTCGGTTCGTCCCAGCGGTTCGGGCTGAGCAGTGCGCTCGACCGATAGCTCTGCGCAATGAGGGCGACGATGCTCCGGCACCTCGGGGGGCTCGTCGCCGTTCGCGAACCATTGGCGACCCACGACGGGGAATGCGTCCGGCGCCACAGGTCGCACGCTGAAGCTATCGAGGAGTTGTGACGATCGGCCCCGCCTCGGTACGAACGAGCGGATCCGGCGAGAGATCCCGTCGCCGCGGTCGCGAGCGCGTCTCTAGCGAAGTTAGCCGTGTATACGGTGAGACCTATACTTCTCACCGGAAGACGGACGATCGGGGCGCAGCCGCCGCTCGATCTCCTCTCGCAATGCCAGGAGATCGAGCGGGCCGCCGACGCTGGCCGTCGCGAGGTCCTCCACGTGCCTGGCGCCGAGCGCGTCTGCGAGTCGGAACTTGCCTTGCTCATCCATCAGCGCTCCGCCCGATCGAGCTCGCGGCCCGAGGTCAACCCGGTCGATGACGCCCCGAGCTCTTCGTGAACCGCCTCAGTCGGCGGGCCAGTCGATCCGGCCCACCGCCTCCGCGACGGTGATGCCGAGCAACGGGCTCCGGTCGCTCTCCTCGAACCGATCGTCGCCTCGGACCCACCAACGCAGCCTGGCCACCTCCGGCTCGGCCGTGCAGAGCTCGTCGACCCGGTGTCCGGCGTAGAAACCGAACTTGGCCCAGGTCTCGTCGTCCGGCGAGACGACCTCGACCACGATCGCCGCCGTGGGGATGTACAGGCTCCTCGGGAGCTGGCGGTGGTAGGCGCCATCCGGGACCCGATAGTCATCCGGCTCGCCGAGGTTGACCGGCCCAGTGCCGACGAGTCCGGCTGAGGCAGCGAACGGCGCGAGCAGGACGGCGAGCTGGTTGCTCACGTAGCCGTGGGCCGGTCTGGCCATGGGCGCCACGTGGTACTCGCCCTCCCACACCTCGTCGAAGCCGTCCTGACCAAGGGCGCGCCGCCGAGTGAGGAATGCCTCGAGCTCTGCAGGCCGCTCGCCGAGCACCACCGTCCTCATACGGACGAGGCTAACTCTCACACCGACCTCAGCCCCCCTCCTCGATCCGCCACCTCGGGAGCACTCCGTCTCCACGAATCGTGATCGGGCGCGGCGCAGCACATCCCGACCATCATCCGGCCGCGGCGTACCGTTCGCCCTACCTTCTGGCCGAGTCCGCTCGAGCAACGATCGCCCGCGTGCGCGAAGAGCCATCCCAGATGGCCGAGCTCGGGCCTGGGTTCGGTCTGGTCGGGAGCTGGCTCGCGGCTGCGGCCGCGGACCCTCGAGCGCCGCCCCGCCCCGCCGCCCGGCTCCACCCGGCGTAGCCTCACCCGGCGATGACGACCGCCCCGCCCTCGCCAACGCCGCCTCCGCCCCTCGCCCCGGCCGCCACGACGATCGCCGAGGTCATCGCCCGCATGCAGGCGATCGACGCTGCGCTCCCCTCCGACGACGGCGTCGCCTGCTTCAACCGCATGTACCTCGAGGTGACCCAAGGCGTCGAGGCCGACGTGCAGCAGAGCACCTTCGCCGATCCGGTGTTCGTCTCCCGCCTCGACGTCGTCTTCGCCAACCTGTACTTCGCCGCCGTCGACTCGCTCTCCGGGCCGTCGTCGGCGCTGCCGCCTGCCTGGCAGCCGCTGCTCGTCGCCCGGAGCACGGCCGGCATCGAGCCGGTGCAGTTCGCGCTGGCCGGGATGAACGCGCACATCAACCACGACCTGCCGATCGCCGTCGTGACAACCTGCAGCGAGCTCGGCACGGCACCGACGGACGGGTCGCACCACGCCGACTACCAGAAGGTCGACGCGCTGCTCGACGCAGCCGACGAGTCGATCCGCCAGTCCTTCGAGGACCCCGCCATCCAGGCAGTCGACCAGCACGTCGCGGCGGTCGCCAACCTGATCGGCAACTGGTCGATCAACTCGGCGCGCGACGTCGCGTGGGACACGGCCGTTGCGCTGTGGGACGTGCGCGACCACCCGATGGCGGAGCAGCTGCTCACCGGCGCCCTGGCGCGGACAGTCGCCATGGCGAGCCGCTTCCTGCTCGTCGTCGTGTGACCCGCCGCGGACGACACAGACGTCTGCGCGCGGTCGACGTGTACGGAACTCGATCATGCACGCGGCTCCAGTCACTGTCTGACCGCGTCCGTCGAGGGCGGCAAAGCCGACTTCCCCAGGTTCAGGTGCGGCAGAGCCGATCGTCGTCGTTGCGCGCCGGCTGATGAGAGCCCGGCGAGCCGGGCGGCGGGAAGTGGTGGCGCAGCGTGAAGGCGAACGGCGTCGGGCCGTGGGCGCGTAGGTGGCAGATCCGCTCCTCTGCCTCGCCGGTGCCCGGCCGGTGGCCGGCGGGCACCCACCAGCAGGCGAGGTAGGCCTCTGGCATCCGCTGGAAGAACTCGCGCCGCTGGCGCAAGATCCCGCGGTGCAGCTCGGAGAGGACGAACGCCGTCAGGTGCTCGACGTCGGTCCACACCGACATATTGGTGATCACGCCGGCGCTCTCCCCAACGTCCCACTCGAACGCGCGCACCGCCGTCGCGTTGCCGTCATCGGTCTCTAGGCGCCACACGAAGCCCGGCGCTGCGTCGGCGGCGGCGTTCACCGGGTCGAGCGCCTCGACGAAGGCCCGCAACTGCGGCGAGTCGAGCGGGGCCTGCAGTCGTGCGATGTTGACCTGTGCGAGCTCCCAGTCCATGGGGAGAGTCTGGCCCCTCGGGCGCTGGCCAGCGCATTCCGCAGTGGCATCGAGCACGTGGCGACGCACCGACGCCCGTGCCGGCACGCGACTTTCTCTCTGCGGTACCACCTGCCGTCGCCGCCGAGCTCGCTGCGATCCTGGCCGCCGTCGCCGCGGCGCCACCACCCTCGTTCTCGGGAGGCGGCAAGTGGGAGGCGATGCACAGCGAGATGGCCGGCATCTCGAGGCGCGGGTTGGTTCCCGAGGCGTCAACTACCGACTGTTCTGTCTCCTCGTCCGCCAGGGAGAAGAGCTCGGAGGGCCCAGCATCGTGTGCCTCGGTGGGCTGACCAAAGCCGCCCGTTCGGCGGCAGATCGGCGCGACTACGAACGGATCAGCCGGTTCGCTGCCGAGTTCCGCGCCCGCGGGACGGTGCTTCGGCCGGAGCCACCGGCGAGTCCGTCCCGACCGGCGCCGCGACTGTTGGGCGGTCGTGCTCCGACGCAGCCGGCACCGCAACGACAGCGAGGCCGAGGGCGTCAGCAATGGCAACGAGAGTTGTGAGCGTCGGATTCTTGCGCTGCTGGGAGAACAGACGGCGAACGGCAGCGGGGGGCAGCTCGGACCGCCTCGCCAGCTCGGCCTTGGTCATCCCGAGCTCGCGACGACGAGCGTCGAAGGCGTTGATGATCGCGTCGAACCTGGTGATCCGCCGTGAGGCCAGCTCGTAGGCCGCGCGGTACTCGGGGCCCTCGAGCCGGTCCGCGAGGATCTGCTCAGCTGCCGTTCGGGCGGGCATGGACGTCAGTGTAACATTTACGGTACATCGCTGCGACACGGTGAGTCAGCAGACGGTCGCTCATTCGGGTCGGCGGCGCCGGCTCCGCGGCCTCGGCGGGTTGCCGGCTCGCTCGGACAGACTGGAGCTGTGGGTGCTCTCGCCGGAAATGGTGGTCGAGCTCGGCGTCGACGAGCGCAGCGGGCGACCGCTCACCACGGTCAGCGGGAGCGCCGGGCGCCTCAGCCTGCTGGCGGGAGCCGGGTCCTTCCCGGACCTCGACGAGATCGCCCGGCGCGAGGACGGGAGCGGGCGGGCGACGGCGGTCGTGGACCGGGCCGTGTTGCGCCGCATCCTCGACGAGGCGCGAAAGGCACCCCCCGGCGTCGACACCTCCGAGACGAGCCCGCTGTTCTGGCTCGAGGTCGGCGAGGGCGAGCTGAGGAACTCGATCGACTGGCTGCGCCACGGCACCTCCCTCTTCGCCGCCGCCGCCGAGACGACCGGGAGCGGGGCGGCAGCGGCGGCGCTGTGCTGTGTCGACGCCTTCGTCGAGGCGTGCTCCGACGGCCCGCTCAGCATCGGTGTGCCGTGCGGCAGCGGCCCCGTCCTCCTCGAGGACGGACGAGGGTTCTGCCTGCGGGTGCTGTCCCACGACGCCTCGGCGGAGTCGCTGCGCGAGCGGGTCGAGCACGAGCTCGCCAGCGCCTGGGGGCTGGAGGAGGTCGAGCGCGACGGAGACGGCGACTACGTGCTGCCGAACCGCCTCGCGCCGCTGTACGCCCGCCTGCTCCCCGGCGACCCGCACCGCCTCCACCTCTTCGGGCTCGTCGCCGACCTCCCGCCGAACACCGAGCTGGTCACCGAGCTGAACGGGCTCAACTCCGGCCTCGGCCTGCTCAAGGTCTTCGCCGCGGGGGGCCAGGTGCTCGTCGCCGCTGACCTCGACGCAACCTGTGCCGGTGCCAACGAGATCGCCGCCCGCGCCCGATCCGTGGCGCGCACGGCGGCCGACCTGCGCGTCGTGCTCGGCGGGCTGTTCGGTGGAACCGAGGCAGCGTGAGCCCGCGACCCGGAGGGGAGCTCGACGGCCTCGACTCCTTCTTCACCACGCCGAGCTGGGGCGGCGCGGGAGCTCTGGGCCGCTCGTGGGAGACGGCGCCTGCCCCGCCACCGCCGGTGATCGAGGACCGTTGCGCCGGAGTGCTCGTCGGCCTCGCCGCCGGCGACGCCCTCGGCGCCGGCTACGAGTTCACGACGCCCGGCCCGCCGCCGGAGGAGGCGGCGATGAACGGCGGCGGCGCGCTCGGTTGGGAGCCGGGCGAGTGGACCGACGACACGCAGCAGGCGATCTGCATCGCCGAGGTCCTCGCCGCCGCTCCCGGCCAGGCGCCGGACCCGCTCGCGGTCGGCCAGCGCCTGCTCGACTGGTACCACGCCGGGCCACGAGACGTCGGCAACCAGACCCGCGCCGTGCTCTCGTCCTGCGACGACCCCGCCGAGCTGAGCGTGACGGCGCAGCGCTTCTTCGAGGCGAACCCGCACAGCTCGGCCGGCAACGGCAGCCTGATGCGCACCGCCCCGGTGGCGCTCGCTTTCGTGCGCGACGACGGCCCCGGTCGCGACCAACGCATCGCCGCCGCAGCGCGGGCGATCTCGGCGCTCACCCACGCCGACCCGCTCACCGGCGACGCCTGCGCGCTGTGGTGCATCGGGATCGACCGTGCCGTGCGCGAGGGCCGCCTCGACGGCGTCGCCGACGGCCTGCCGCTCGTTCCCGAGGAGCGGCGCCGGCGCTGGCGAGGCTGGATCGCCGAGGCGAAGGAGACGCCGTACGCGAGCTTCACCGGCAACGGTTTCGTCGTGCGCGCCCTGCAGGCGGCGCTGGCCGCGATCTGGCAGACGCCGCCGCCATCCTCGGCGCTCGAGGCCGGGCTGCACCTGGAACAGGCGCTGCGCACCGCCGTGTCGATCGGCGACGACACCGACACCGTGGCGGCGATCGCCGGGGCCCTGCTCGGCGCCCGCTTCGGGGCAACGGCTGTGCCGGCGGCGTGGCAGGTGGCGCTGCACGGCTGGCCCGGGTACCGCACTCCGGACCTCGTCCGCCTCGCCCTCCTCGCCATCAAGGCAGCCGCGCCCAGCTCTCTCGTTCGCCAGGAACCTGACCACCATTGAGACAGAAGGTTCGACCTCTCGCGACCGCATCGGCGGCAACCCCGACGCCTCTTGCCTTCGCGCCTGCTATCGTGCAGGCATGGCCCAGATGACCTGGCGCACGACCGAGGACCGGCTGGATCGGGTGCGCCGCGCCGCCGAGCGGAACGGACGGAGCATGAACGACTACGTGACAGCGGTGCTCGACGCCGCGACCGACCCGGACCTGGAAGGCACAGAGGCCGGTCGGCTGCGCGAGCGTCTCGCCGCAGTCGGTCTGTTGGCGACGACCGGCGCTCCTCGCCGGCGTCCGGCGGCCGACCACGTCGCTCGGGCACGTGCGGCGGCCGGACGCGGAACTCCGCTGTCGAAGTTGGTCGCTGAAGGGCGGTGAGCGTCTTCGCCGATTCGTCGGCCTTGGTCAAGCTCTACGCCGACGAAGACGGGCACGACTCGATCCGAGGGCTCGAAGCCGTAGCGGTGGCGCAGATCGCGAGGGTCGAGGTGCCCGCCGCGCTCTGGCGCAAGCAGCGACTCGGCGAGCTCGCCGCTGAAGACGCCCAGGTGCTCACCGCCCAGTTCGAAGCTGACTACTTCGGCGCCGAACAAGAGCCGCCGCGCTTCGCTCCGGTTGCCACCGCGAGCCACGTGCTCGATCGCGCCGCCCAGCTGTGCGCGACGCACGGCCTTCGCGCCTACGACGGCGTGCAGCTGTCGAGCGCGCTCGCCGCCCGAGCCGCCGATCACACCTGCACCACACTTGCCGCGTTCGACACCTCGCTACGGCGCGCCGCGGCCGCCGAGGGCTTCGACCTGATCCCCGCGAGCTGAGATCGTCAGATCGCCGGGGACCTTGCCTGGCTGCGAGGTAACCTCACGTCCCGGTCTGATCTTCCGTGAAGCTCCTCCTCGACCGGTGCGAAGCTGCCTGGGAGATCCACCAGCCGCGGGAGCGGATCGGCCAAACTGGCGGCCATGACCGACGAGCACACCGCCGGCGTGGCCACACCTGAGCTGAGCGGGTTGCGCATCCCCAAGGCGACGGTGAGCGCCGGCCGGAAGATCTGGGTGTACAACCCGCACGCCGGCGGCAGGACCGTGCCCGAGCGGGCCCGCCAGTCGACGGGTGCCCGGCTGCAGGCCTGCGCCGCCGAGCGCTTCGCCGGCCGGTTCAGCCGCCTCGAGGTCCGCTTCCACGGGAAGTTCTGCTACCTCGACCTCTACCACGAGCCCGAAGCGCTCGCGCCTGGGGAGCAGCCTCCTGGCTTCGAGAGCGTCGAGGACTACCTCGAGTGGGGACGGTCGACGCCGACGCCGCTGTGCCGGTTGCGCTACTTCGCCGACGATCGCTGGAGCTTCGCCTTCTACAGCTACGCCTCGGACCGCTACGAGGAGGCCTGCTTCTGGAACGGCGACCTCGTCGGCCCGGCGGAGGAAGCGCTCGAGATCTGCATGACGGTGCGCGCGCCCTGATTCCGGACGCTCCCGCGCGATCAGCGGTCGGCGGCTCCCGCTGCGACCGGCGTCGGAGAGGAGAACGTCAGCTCGAGCGAGCGGTTGATCGGATCGGGCGAGAACTGCTCGGGATCGGGAAGCTCGCGCAACCAGTCCTCGCGTTCGGCACGCCCCGGGTGCGACGGGTCCGCCAGCAGCTCGAGGAGGAACGCGTATCCCCAGACGCCGCCGCAGTCCTCCGGCGGGCAGGCGCGCCCGCCGGCGAGGCAGACCGGGACAGCAGGCCCGGTGGCGCTCACCTTCTCGACGGTGACCCGATGCTCCCAGCTGTCGCCGAAGTCGTACAGGTAGGCGAAGCGATCCTTCTCCTTGACCACCTTGGCGAGGCTGACCGATCCTTCGTCGAGGATCGGCTCGCCCCAGCGCTCCCCGAGCTCGGCGTTGGCGTAGCGCGTTCCGCCGATGCGGAAGTCGTGCAGGTGATAATCGTCGTAGGGCGAATCCCAGCCCATCGCCAGCTGGATGACGCGGTGGAGGCCGGCTAGGGAGAGCTCGCCCGGGACGATCAGACGGCGCCACACCGGCGGCGCGATCCCGACGAGGGTGACCTTCAACTGGTACCGGGAATTGCGGAACGAGCGCACAGCGCGACGGTACCGCCGGCCCGGCGTCCGTTGGTGGATCCTCAGCTCGTCGCCGGCTCAGGCTCCGGTCTGGTACACCACTCGGCTGGACTCAACTGGTAGGCATTGGGAACAGTCGCCCCTCGGTACGCTGACTGCGAGGTAGCGATGAGCTTCGAGCGAATCACCGTGAGCGAGGACCGCATGGGAGGCCAGCCATGCGTTCGCGGCCTGCGAGTCCCCGTCGCCACGGTCGTGAACATGATCGCCGACGGAATGAGCATCGATGAGGTGGTGGCGGCGATCCCCGAGCTCGAGCCGGCCGATGTTCGCGAAGCCCTCCAGAACGCCGCAGAGGCTGCCCGAGAACGTCGCGCCCCGGTCTGATCTCCCATGAAGCTCCTCCTCGACCAGTGCATTCCGCTCGAGGTCGCAGAGCTGCTCACCCAAGGTGGACACGATGCGGTACACCTCGCGAGCTACGGCATGTCGCGAGCGACTGACGAAGAAGTTCTCAGTCGCGCTGCAGACGAAGGCAGGGTGCTGATCTCCGCCGACACGGACTTCGGTGAGCTGCTCGCTGGACGCCGTGCGCTGCTGCCTTCTGTCGTCATCTACCGGCGCCGGACTCATCGGCGCCCCGACAAGCAGGCCGCGACCCTCGCCACGACGCTGCTCACGCTCGAGTCGCGCTCGTCGACGAGATCAGTGCAGCCGGGGACCCTCCGGGCCCCGCGCAGGTCCGCCCGAGCGGAGAGAGGGCCGCTTCGCTCCCGCCTCCTCGTCGGACAGCTGCGCCCGGGAGCGCGCCGAACCCATCGCGAGGCTAACTACGTCGTCGCCTCCTGCCCGCGACCGTTCCGAACGTGACGAGCCGGTCACACGGAGGAGCAGTGCCTGCAGCCGGGTCTCCACTCGGGCGCCGCCTTCGGGCAACAAGTCGCCGGCGATGGACGGCAACGAGCGCCCACCCCGCCCAAGCTCGGCGCGCAAAGCGGATCCGACGCTGCCGACGATCGGATCGTCCGGCAGGTCGTGCTCAGTCACGCCGTCGACCGCAGCCACCTCGAGACAGCGCCAGAGATCCGTCGCGTCACGTTGCTCGTCGCGAACGCGCCGCGCACCCGCCTTCAATAGCAGCATGGACACGGCGTCCGGCAGCAGCACCGTGCGGTCGAGTCGGCTGCCATCGGAGAGAAGCAAGGACACTGCGAGCCGAATGGGTGGGCGCAGGACGGCGCGGGCGAGGCCGGGAACCTCGGTCGTGACGACCTCCCCGAGCCGCTTGTTGACGAGCGCACGCGAGGTGTAGGCGGGAATCAGCAGATCGGTCGCGGCGACGCGGGTCTCGTCGAGGCGCCGCTCCCAGGTACAACCGGCCGTTCTTCGCTAGCCCAGCGCTTCCAGCTCGCCGACGAGCCGGCCGGTCCTGAGCACGTGCGGGGGAACGCCGTAATCCGCATCACGGGTCCTGCGGACGGGCACGTCGACACCCGTGCGCTCGACGTGGAGCGTCACACTCACACCTCCGAGCAAGCGGTGGTCGTCCCCTACCCCGGCCCGCGCGGCCGCCGTCGTCACGTCGGCGATGGCGACGAAGGCGCCGTCGTCAGCAGCCGACGGACTCTGTAGAACCAACGCTCTCGGCGGGACGCCAGCTCCGTGCCCGCTCACGGGTAGCCCCGGATCACGGCCCGGACCAGACGATCTGCCGCTTCCCGGCGGTCTTCTCCGCCAAGGTCGTTCAAGTCCCAGACCTGCTGCAGCGGATGTGCCAATGGGTAAGGGGACTGTCCGACGCCCGTCCACGGGTCGAGCAGACTCGGGTCGGCAACCTGTCGCAGGATCACGCTCGCGTCACCTCGCGCCGTCGCCTCGACGAACCCTGCTCGATCGAGGGAGACCACCCGATTCGTATAGATGACCGTCAAGGTCGGCGAGCGCCACGGCGCGACCAGGTCCGGCGCGGCGTCGGCGGAGACGACAACGGCGAAGCCATGCGCACGTAGCAAGTCGGCGGCCTGCGCGACCTGAGCATGCGGCGGGTCGAGGCTGTACCAGAGCGACTCATTGACGGCCTCAGGCACGTGGTGCTGCACGTAAAGCTCCGCGAGCCGAACCCGCTGCGCGGGGTCCATGGCGCCGTCGAACCGGACTCCTTCGCCAGCGAGCAGCGCGCTGATCTGGGAGATCCGTGGCTGGCTCACCCTAAGCTGCGCAGCGAGATCCACCTGAAGGATCGGAGCGGTCCGCAGGGCGAGCAGTCGAACGGCGTGCGACGTCGCCCGGCCCCATCTCCTAGTTCTCAGCCCCTCGGTCGTTGGCACCACATCAGTATAAGTGTTCTCCCACCTCGGCGGGACAAGACTTATACGAGGCTGGGGTCGCGAGTCTCACCCGTGGACCGCAGGGTGAGCTTCGTGCTCCAGCTGCTTTGCCCATGGGTTGAGCTGGCTGATCTCCTCGTGAGCGCAGACCTCGACAAGGCGCTGTTCAATCCTTCGAGCCGGAGCCCGGCCGAAAGCACCGGCTAGCACGAGCATCGAAAACGTGATCGCTACAAAGCGACGCGGCCGGCGGCCGAAGGCATCAGAAAGAAGCTGGTCAAAGACGCTGAGCAGGAATCCAACCATGGTCTGCAAACCTACGCACTCGCCGTATCAGCCCGCGGCAACGGACCGAGCCAACAGTCGCCCCAACGATGGCGCACCAGGTGTAGCAAGCCCGACGGGTTCCGACACGTGAAGATGGGATTCGCGAGCGTTGGCAGCGGCAGGTTGACATGATCTCGGGGGCCGATGATGAGGAGCTCTAGATGCAGGATCGCTACGCCGGAGACGTCGGGGACTTCGTCAAGCTCGGGCTGCTGCGCGCCCTGTGCGGCGCCGGCGGAGACGTGCCGCTGCGCCTCGGGGTGAATTGGTATCTCGCCCCCGACGAGGAACACAACGACGACGGGCAGCACGTGAGCTACCTCCGGCCCGGCCACACCCACAGCGCCTCGCTCGAGCGCTGCGAGCCGGACCTCTTCCGACGCCTCTCCAGCGTCGTTCGCTCCGGCCGCAGCGTGGCCGCCCTCGAGCGAGCCGGGACCCTGCCCGCCGGGTCGCTCAGCTTCACCGAACGGCTGACTCCGATGTCGCCGGCCGCGCGAGCTGCCTGGCATCGGCGCGCACTCGACGCGCTGACGGCCGCCGATCTCGTCTTCCTCGATCCCGACGTTGGCCTGCGCGTGAGCCCCGGCGGCTCGACTCCGCATCGCTACGCCACCATGGACGAGGTCGGTGACTACCTCCGCCGCGGCCAGACCGTCGTCGCCTACGACCACGCCGGGCGCAACGAGCCCGTCAGCATGCAAGTGCCGCGGCGCCTGGCCCAGCTGGCCGAGGGGACCGGCGTGACGCCGATCGGTTGCGTCGTCGCCCGCCGCGGCACCTGCAGGTTCTTCCACGTCGTCGCCACCGAGCAGCACCGGGCACGACTCGCGCCGGCGCTCGCGGCATTCGGCCGGACGTGGCGACCGCACGCCGAATTGGTCAGCGTCCAGGCATGAGTCGCGGCGAGGCGGACGGCAGTCTCGAGGCCCTGGTCGAGCGAGCAGAGCGCGCCGAGCTGCCCGAGACGGCGCGCGACCTCGTGCTCGCCGCCTGCCTCGGCGATGACGAGCTCGTTGCGGCGATCGGCGGGTCGCCGCATGCCGCCGAACGGCTCGCCGCGGCCGACGAGCGCGACCGTCGGGCACTCGATCTTCCTCGCCTCGATCGTCGTGGCCGGGTTGCGCGGCATCGCCGGCGAGGGCGGTGCCGCCGGGGAGGGCGACGGGCGCAACGAGGCCCGGCCGGCGCGCCTCGGCCTGCGCCCGGGACCGGGGCTCACCCTCGTCGTCGGGCGCAACGGCTCGGGCAAGTCGAGCTTCGCCGAGGCCGCCGAGCTCGCCCTCTACGGCACCTCCCGTCGCTGGCAGGACCGTGAGAAGGCCTACGAGGGCGGGTGGGCGAACCTGCACCACGACGGGCCGCGCTTCGTCGAGGTGCGCCTCGTCGAGAAGGGGCTCGAGGGCGAGACCGTGCTGCGCCGGGAGTGGCCGGCGGCGGGCGAGCTCCGCGCCGGGACGGCGTGGGCGCAACGGCGCGGCGGCCCGCGCCTCGACCCGGCCGAGCTCGGCCTCGGCGGGGAGGCGATCGCCGGCTGGCGTCCCTTCCTCTCCTACAACGAGCTCGGCAGCCTGTTCGACGCCGGGCCGGCCAAGCTCTACGACTCGCTCTCGGCCGTGCTGGGCCTCGAGGACTGGGTCGAGGTCGGCGAGCGCCTCGGCGCGGCGCGCAAGCTGCTCGACGAGCGGCGAAAGCGCGTCGAGCAGGGCGCCAAGGCACTGCGGGCGCAGCTCGCCGCGGTGGAGGACGAGCGGGCGGCGCCGGCGCTGCGGGCGCTTCCCACCCGCGGCCGTCCCGATCTCGACGCGCTCGCCGGGCTCGCCACCGCGACGCCGGCACCTGGCAGCGACCTCGCCGCCCTCGAGGAGCTGGCAGCGCTCGCCCCGGTCGACGTCGATGCGCTCGCCGCCTTCGCCGCCGAGGTGCGTGCCGCCGAGCGCCGGCTCGCCGAGGTCGCCGGCACCGACGCAGCGGGCGCCCGCCGGCTGGCGCAGCTGCTCGAGCAGGCGCTCGAGCATCACGAGCACGAGGGCGACGGCCCCTGCCACGTCTGCAAAGCGGGCAGCCTCGACGCAACATGGGCCGGGGCGACACGGACCGAGGCGTCCCACTGGCGCGACGCGGCCCGCGACGCCGACGACGCGGCCCGTGCCTGGCGGCGAGCCGGCGAGCAGGTGCCGGGGCTGCTCGCCGCGCTCCCCCGCCCACGCGCCGCCGGCGCGCTCCCCGATGCGCTCGACGCCGCGCTCGTCGGCTGCCTGGCCCGGCGCGAACAGCTGCTGCAGGCAGCCGGCGAGCCGGCGGCGCTCGCCGCGCTCGTCGAGTCCGGCGCCGGCGAGCTCGCCGCCGCGCTCGAGCAGGTGCGCGCCGAGGCGAGGGCGGAGCTCGACCGCCGGCGCGACGTCTGGCAGCCCGTTGCGTCGGCGATCCTCGGTTTCCTGCCCGTGGCGAGGCTCCACGAGGCCGAGGCTCCCGCCATCGACGCGCTCAAGCGGGCCGAGGACTCGGTGGCGAACGAGACCACGGTTGCGAGGAACGAACGCTTCGCGCCGATCAAGGCCCAGGCACGGGAGTGCTGGAGCGAGCTCGGCCAGCGGTCCAACATCCGCCTCGACGACATCGTGCTGACCGGGAACAAGACACGCCGGCGCGTCGAGCTCGGCGTATCGGTCGACGACTACGAGGGCGTCGCCCTCGGGGTGATGTCCCAGGGCGAGCTGCACGCGATGGCGCTCTCGCTGTTCCTCCCCCGCGCGATGCTGCCGCCATCAGAGTCGACGGGCTCGCCCGCGTGCTCGCCTCAGCGGCGCGCACCCACCAGGTCGTCGTGCTCACCCACGACGCGCGCCTCGTCGAGGCCGCCGAGCGCCTCGCGCTCGGCGCGACAGTGCTCGAGGTCGTGCGCGGGGAGCATTCGAAGCTCACCGTGCGGCGCAAGCTCTCCCCCGTCGAGGGCTACCTCGACGACGCCCGGGCCGGATCATCGGTACGGACGCCGGCTGTGTGCAACGTTCAGCGCCATGTTCGCCCGCGACCTGGACACCAGTCTATCTACAAAGATAGTCTTGTATCGGCAGAGGTACTCGAGTATCATCACGACTAGTGGATCTTACCGAGCCAGGACTGGCCTTCTCCGGTACCCTGACCATGCCGATACTTCGCGCACTCGATGGGCGATCCAAGCCGGCTTCGGCTGCTCAAGTCGCCAGGACCGTGGCCGCGGGCACCCCCGCGGGCGTCAGGAGAGCACTTGAGCGGCTGTCTCTACACGGCCTGTGTACTAAAGAAGAGCTGGGCGGCCGGTCACTGTATTCCTTGAACTACGACCATGTGTTGTATGGCGCCGTCCGTCAATCGCTAGAGGCTGATGGCAACCTGGTCAAACGGCTGCGCGACGCGGTCGTCGGTTGGAGGCTGAAGCCGATCGCAGCGATCCTGTTCGGCTCAGCGGCACGGCGAGACGGAGATGTCTACAGCGACATTGATCTCTTATTGCTACATCCCCGAATGACCACGACGGCGCGCGAACGCCATTGGGCACCCCAACTTCACGAACTTCGAGCACTTGTGCGGCGTTGGTCGGGTAACCATTTGCAGGTACTCGACTGGTCTCAACAATCACTCAGGAAGTCTCTTGCCAACAAAGAAGTCGTCCTGAACGAGATCCAGCGTGAAGGAGTGCTACTCTACGGACGCTCATTTGCGAGCTTGCTCGATGGCACTTGAACCCTCGATGGGCCTTGGGCAGCCATGAGAGCGCGGCGGTCGACGATCAGACGGCGCGATTGCTCACCAGCCGATGCTCGGTTGCGATTAGGACTGGCGAGTGCCTTCATGGCGGTGGCGAAGCTGGTCGCCTCGGAGAGCGACACTCCGGATGATTACAACTTCAATCACGTCGCCGCTGGTGTAGCGGTTCTCGCTGCCATCGCAGCGTCCGATGCAATCTGTTGCGCTCTTCTCGGCGAACGGGCACGGGGACAGGATCACCGCGACGCAGCCGAGCTGTTGGCTAACGTTCGATATGGAACAGGAAGCGAGTCAGTACGAGAACAAAGGTCGCGGCAACTGGCCCAAGCGCTCCTGCAGTGCTTGGACTTGAAGGACCAGTCCCATTATGGCGTCTCACTCTTGGGAAAGGCTCAGGTGCGAACGCTGATTCGCTGTGCGGAGAAGCTTGTAAACGCCGCGGCAGAGGCCCTCAGATAGACCGGTAAAGCGATCACACGCTCGGTCGGATCAGACTTCGACGCCGACGACATCGGGTCAGCGCGCAACGCGGCCGCGCTCCCTCGTCAGCACTCATGCGTTATCCGTGGCGAGTTCCTCGAGCAGCCGGTCGAGCACCAGCTCCTCCTCTACCTCCAGGCCGGCCGCCCGAACGGCCGGGGCGAGCTCTGGGTCCCAGCAGGCCTCCGGCACCGACCGGCGAATCGGGCGCAGCGCCAGGCCGCCGCAGCGAGCTCGTTCGAGCGCCTGGCGTGGTCGGCAGCGCAGAATCGCCAGGGCGATGCTCCGCTCGCTTGGACGACGACGTTGCCGATGGCCAGGCCGCCTCCGCCGAAGTCGCCGTGGTACGCGGGGCGGCACCCCATCGCGCGTCATGCACAGCGATGGCTGAGCGAGCTCTGGCCCTCGGGTGACTTGGCGGCTGGCCGCCGCCTCATCCTTGCCGAGACGGTACGCCGGAGGCCCTCCTGCGAGAATCTTTCCATCCGCGGGCAACGCGCCCGGGGCCGCCTGATTCGAGGAGGAGTCGATGAGCCTGAGTGGGACCCAGCTGACCCGGTGGTGTGTTGCGGCCGCCGCCGTTTCGCTCCTCGCCACGGTCGCCGTCCGCGGCGACATCCACATCTCGTTCGCGTCCGCCGCTTCCCCCGCAAGCGCATCGACGCGGCCGCTGCCCGGTCGGGTCGATGCGGTGCCCGACGGCAGCACGGGCTCGACGACTAACGGATCGACACCGGCCTCGGTCTCACCGATCGCCGCCTACGGCAGGTTCGGCAGCTCCTTGACGCTGGCCGACGGCCTCGACGGACTCCATCTCTACCTCCAGTGCAACAGCAAAGCGTCGCAGCTGCAGATCGCCTCCGACGTGCAGTCGGATCTCTCGATGAGCGTCGTCTCCTACTCGGGCACCCCCAACGGGGCATCGGCGTTCACCGAGTACGGCTACTTTCCCCAAGGAGCGGGATCGCTCGTGCTGCCCGAGTACGGGATCGTTGGTTCCGACCTGGTGACGTTCTCCTTCCACCCGAGGCCTCCCGCCGGGAGCCCGGTCGAGCTCACCGGAATCTTCACCGTCGCCAACGCTGGCTCGGACTGCGACGTCTTCGGCACCGCCGAGGAGGCTGCTGCTGCCGGGACGGGTGTGGCAGGCCTGAAGCACCCGGCCCGGTAGCGACCGGCGCCCGGCCTGCGATTCGGAGGTGATAGACCTCGCTGCTCGTGCTGCCGCTCAAACGTCGACTTCGACACCATCCTCACCTGCTCGCGGGCAATTGCGACTGCCTGCTCGCGATGCGCTGCAGGAAGATCCCCGGCTCGAGGACGGCGAGCAGCGGGGGAAGGCAGCCAGACGGGAAGTCCTTTGTGTTGTAGGTGACGATTGCGTCGGCTCTGCCGGTCACCGCTGCCGCGACGACATGCTCGTCGTCAGCGTCCGGCAGTTTGTAGCTGCCGTCGAGAACCTCCCAGCCCTCGACGAGGGCGTCTTCAGAAGACGACCTTCATCTGCTGCACGAGGCGACTGGCGAGGACGCGGGCGGCGTGGACCCGTCAGCTCGCGCTTCGCAGCCGGCGCACATCGTCGATACGAAAGGCTCGGACCCCGGCTCCCACGTCGATCGGCACGAGCCGAGCCTCTCGCACTGCAGTGATGAAGGCCCGAGGCCCGACTCGCGCACGGCGTCGGCGGGCGAGAGCACGTCCTCGGGCACGGCCTCCCGACGGGTTGTTGCACGATGAGGTAGCCCGATCAGGTTCGGCTGTCCGATGTCGCCGACGAGCTCGCTGATCTCACGCGAGGAGAGCCCTGCTCGGTGGGCATCGACGATGGCGGCATCGCGAACGAGCCGCGTCACGTAGTGATCACGCCGAGCGCGCTCGATGCTCCTCCTCGGCGTCGATCAGGCGACGCCGCGCCGGCTCGGCCTCGTCGAATCCGGAGGACTGGCTCACAAGGTCAGCATGACGTCGAAGCGCGTCCGTCCGCGCGCACCGGCGCTGCCGCAGACGCGGATCATGTCTGTCGGCTCGGTGTCGATGAGCCATGTATAGAGATCAGCCTATACTTGGCTAACTTCCTGATAGTGTCACGGTGTGGACCCGGTTCGCAACCCGTACAGCCCGGGTGCGGGGACGCGACCGCCGGCGCTCGTGGGCCGCGAGCGGGAGATCGAGGCGATGGACGTTGCGCTGCAGCGACTGCTCGCCGGCCGGGACGCTCGCAGCCAGCTGCTGACGGGCCTGCGCGGCTGCGGGAAGACCGTGCTGTTGAACGAGTACGAGCAGCTCGCCGAGGGGCGGGGATTCTTCCACGAGCACCTCGAGGTCAACGAGGACGGCGACCTGGCGGTCCGCCTCGCCGCGGCGTTCCGCCGCGTCCTGCTCTCGATGGACGCCAGGCGACGCATCGGCGACCGGGTGCAGCGCGCCCTCGGTGTGCTGAAGGCCTTCAGCCTGCGGATCCCGGGCGGGATGGAGCTGTCATTCGACGTCGACGCGGTGCCGGGCCCGGCAGACTCCGGAAACCTCGCGACCGACCTCGCCGGACTCTTCGTCGAGCTCGGCGAGGTCGCCCGCGAGCAGAAGGGCGGCGTGCTGCTCACCATCGACGAGGTGCACTACGTCGCGCGATCCGTCCTCGAAGCGCTCGTGATGGGTCTGCACCGCGCCGCCCAGCTGCGGCTGCCGATCACAGTCGCCGGCGCCGGGCTGCCCTCGCTCGCCGCGCTCACCGGGGAGGCAAAGACCTACAGCGAGCGGATGTTCACCTTCCCGATCGTCGGGTCGCTCTCGCAACAGGACGCTCGCGAGGCGCTCGAGGTGCCCGCCTTCGACGAGGGCGTGCGCTTCAGTGATCCGGCGCTCGGACGCATCGTCGAGGTCACCTTCGGCTACCCGTACTTCATCCAGGAGTTCGGCGCCGCCGCCTGGGACGCCGCCGCCGGCCCAGACGTGATCGAGCTCGCGGACGTGGAAGCGTGCATCCCCGTTGCGACCGCCCAGCTCGACGACGGCTTCTTCCGGGTGCGCATCGGCCGTACGAGCAACCCCGAACGGGCCTACCTGCGGGCAATGGCCGAGCTCGGGCCCGGCCCGGTCCGCTCCGGGGAGGTGGCAACGATGCTCGGCAAAACCGCACAGGCCGTCGCACCGGTGCGTGACAGCCTGATCAAGAAGGCGCTTTGCTACTCGCCGCGGCGGGGCGAGCTCGACTTCACCGTGCCGATGTTCGACGGCTTCATGCGGCGCTGGATCCCGGCCCCTCGTCCGCCGGCGCGACGCTAACGAAGTTAGCAAAGTATAAGTGACCGCTTATACGACCGCCCAGGGGGGGTGGTCGGCCAGGCTCAGAGCCCCGTAGCGACGCCGTCGACGAGCACCTCGTGGTCACCGCAAGCGAAGCGGACCCCGAGCGGGTCGACAAGGACGGAGCCGTCCGGGCCCGGCTCGACCTTCCCCTCCGCCGTGTAGAGCTCGACGGCGAGGCTGTCGCGATCGATGATCAACACGGCGCCGGCGCCGCGGGCCAGATACCAGGGGAGCTTCTCGTAGGACTCGTCGCCCGGCGAGCGCAGCTCGATAACCAGCTCCGGGCCGCGCTCGACGCCGCGGGCGCTGCGAACCTCGGGCCGGCAGACAACGACGTCGGGGACGCGATAGTCGTCGTCGGCGGCGAAGACCCCGGTATCGGTGGTCAGCTTGTAGCCGAGCAGGCGCGCGACGGGGCGCAGTGCCTCGACGAGCGCCGCCTCCAGATCTTGGTGCCGCGCGTACGGGGGCGGAACCACGTGCAGCACGCCCTTCCACATCTCGTCCTTCTTGTCGAGGCCGAGACGGCGGCGTTCGGCGAGCATGGCTTCGTCGGCTTCGAGGAGCACGGCACGCACCGTCGCGAGGTTACCTGGCGATCTCACCATCTCCCTACCTGGCGGGCGGCCTCGCGCCCCGCGGGCGCGCCGAGGACTGGGTAGCGAACGAGACGACGGCTGCGAGGAACGAACGCTTCGCGCCGATCAAGGCCCAGGCACGGGAGTGCTGGAGCGAGCTCGGCCAGCAGTCCAACGTCCGCCTCGACGACATCGTCCTCACCGGGGCCAAGACCCACAGGCGCGTCGAGCTCGGCGTGTCGGTCGACGACTGGGAGGGCGTCGCCCTCGGGGTGAGGTCCCGAGGCGCGAGTTGCACGCGATGGCGCTCTCGCTGTTCCTACCGCGGGCGATGCTGCCCGAGAGCCCGTTCCGCTTCCTCGTCGTCGACGACCCCGTGCAGGCGATGGACGCCATCAGAGTCGACGGGCTCGCCCGCGTGCTCGCCTCAGCGGCGCGCACCCACCAGGTCGTCGTGCTCACCCACGACGCGCGCCTGGTCGAGGCCGCCGAGCGCCTCGCGCTCGGCGCGACGGTGCTCGAGGTCGTGCGCGGCGAGCACTCGAAGCTCACGGTGCGCCGCAAGCTCTCCCCCGTCGAGGGCTAACTCGACGACGCCCGGGCGATGACCCGCACCGAGGCCCGCCCCGAGGACGTGCGCGAGGAGGTCGCCCCCGGCTTGTGCCGCAACGCGCTCGAGGCCGCCTGCTTCTCGCTCACCTGGCGCAGGATGCTCGAGGCCGGACGACGCCACGACGAGATCGAGGAGGCGTTGCCGCCGGGCGGAGAAGCTCCTCCCGCGCCTCGCCCTCGCGCTGTTCGGCGACGGCGAGCGCGCCGGCGAGGTGATGAGCGAGGTGAACCGGCGTTTCGGCTCGGCGTCAGGTGACCTCGTGAAAGCCCTCAATAGTGGGGCGCACGGCGCCGCCGGCACCGGGAGCTACCGGGGGGACCTCGACGACATGGTGCGCGATACCGAGCGGCACGCGGCGCGGCTGGGCGAGCCTTGAGCGCAGCGACGACCACGGCCGCCTCGACGGCCTCGGCCACCCCGGCGGGCGCGGACGCTGCTGGCCCTTCCGAGGATGGCCTCGAGGCCGCACGCCGGCTTGCCGTGATCGTCGACCGGCGGCTCGGCTGCTCGGCGCGGATCGCGGCGGCGCTGCTGCTGCGCCAGGAGCTCGAGCGACTGCTCGGAGAGTACTGGGCGCACGTCGCTCCTGGGCTCGAGAGCTGCTCGATGCGGGCGCAGCTCGCCGCGCTTCCCTTTTACCTCGAACCGCCCGAGCTGGCGAGCCGCATCGCACTCGCCTGGCAGCAGCTGTCGGCGCTGTGCCACCACAACGCGTACGAGCTGGCGCCGCTCCCGAGCCAGCCCCTCGCCGTCGTCGACGTCGTGCAACAGCTCCGGTCGATCGTATGACAGCGCGGTCAGGGAAGAGCCTTCCAGATAATCCGGAAAGGAGATCAGGAGATACCCGGTGGAACAACGCCGCGTCGGGCTCGGGCAGGCGGCGCGGGTCGATCCTGCTCGGGCCACCACCCGGTGCGCACCGCCGCGTCCGAGAACCGAGCCGCTGCGTCCTCGACGACTGTGAGCCGATGAGATGCGGTCGCCAGTGGCACTCGGCAGCGGCGCGGCGCCACCCTCCGCCGTTGCCACGCCAGGCCGTGGGCCATGGATCAACGGAGCGAGCAGCGCGGCAAGATCGTGCAACCCGTATCGAGAAGCCAGCACCTCGAGGATCTGGCCAGGTTCGAGTTGTGGTCCCCGCCGGCCACTGCGCCGACTCATCTCTTCGAGGGCGACCACGGCGGACGCGGAGTCGGCTGCAACGATGCGCTGCAGGAAGATCCCCGGCTCGAGGACGGCGAGCAGCGGGGGAAGGCAGCCAGACGGGAAGTCCTTTGTGTTGTAGGTGACGATTGCGTCGGCTCCGCCGGTCACCGCTGCCGCGACGACATGCTCGTCGTCAGCATCCGGCAGTTTGTAGCTGCCGTCGAGCACCTCCCAGCCCTCGACGAGGGCGTCTTCGAAGACGACCTTCATCTGCTGCACGAGGCGACTGGCGAGCACGCGAGCGGCGTCCACATCGACACCACGTCGCTCGAGCTTCAGTTCCTCGTGCTCCTCCAGCTCAGCGAGGATGGCGGAGCTCCATAGGGGACGGTAGAGACCTTCGACGGCCAGCGAGAGCAGGAGGTCCCGCTGCAGGCTTGGCCACAGCACGCAGGTGTCGAGCAGAGCGCTGAACACAAGCGTCGTACTCAGCTGTCGTGCCGCTTCGGCGCCGACGCAGACTTCCGGCGCGACGCCTGCTGACGCCGGCGTACCTGCCGCAGCTGCTCGAGTGAGTCGGCAAGATCATCTTCGTCGTCGATGGCGACGCTCGTCTCGGCGAGGAACGCATACTGCTCGTCGCGCCGTCGCGCCCGGTACGCGAGCACGTCAGTCAGGCGCACTCTGCGATGCGATCCGACGCGCTCGAACGGAATGTGGCCGGACTCGAGGTGACGTACCAAGGTCGGCCGACTGACGCCGAGCAGTTCGGCAGCCTGCTGGGTGCTGAGCGCCATGGTCTGGGGTGCCACCGTGACCGCCAAGCCCTTGCTCATCGCCGCGACAACGTGGCGGATCACCGGCACGACCTCTTCGGGCAGCTCGACCCCCTCACCGTCACTCGACCTGCTCAGCACGTACCGGCTGCCGCGGCGTCGCGATTCGCGGGGAGCAAACTGGCCGAGCTGGGCGTCGGCCCGCTCGAGCGCCTCCCGGTGTTCGGGTTCGGGCAAGTAGGTCTGCTTGTCGATCGTCGTGCTCGCCATTGTTATCTCCTTCAGCGAACACAGCGTAACACCTTTCGTTTCGATCGGTTACTCCGGGGGGTTCGGTCCGGTGCCATCGCAGGACATCGTCTGGCCCGTGACAGGCAGGCGTCCCGTGACACGCCGCGAGTAGCTTCCTCGGCTGTGCCGACAGGCAGATCCCAGGAAGCGTGGATCATCCACTTCTTCCAGCGCCACGAGGATGACGACGCGACGACGCCGTGCCGGCACGGGACTTCCTCTCTGCGGTTCCAGCCGCCGTCGCTGCGGAGCTCGCCGCGATCCTGTCCGCCGTCGCCGCGGCGCCACCACCCTCGTTCTCGGGAGGCGGTAAGTGGGAGGCGATGCACGGCGAGATGGCCGGCATCTTCGAGGCGCGGGTTGGTTCCCGAGGCGTCAACTACCGACTGTTCTGTCTCCTCGTCCGCCAGGGAGAAGAACTGGGAGGCCCGAGCATCGTCTGCCTCGGTGGGCTGACCAAGCCCGCCCGCTCGGCGGCGGATCAGCGCGACTACGAACGGATCAGGCGGTTCGCTGCCGAGTTGCGCTCCCGGGGGACGGTGCTCCGGCCGGGGCCACCGGCGAGTCCGTCCGGACCGGCGCCGCGACTGTTGGGCGGTCGTGCTCCGACGCAGCCGGCACCGCAACGACAGCGAGGCCGAGCGCGTCAGCAATCGCAGCGAGGGTTGTGAGCGTCGGGTTCTTGCGCTGCTGGGAGAACAGTCGGCGGACGGCGGCGGGGGGCAGCTCGGATCGCCTCGCCAGCTCGGCCTTGGTCATCCCGAGCTCGCGGCGGCGCGCATCGAAGGAGTTGATGACGGCGTCGAACCTGGCGATCCGCCGTGAGGCCAGCTCGTAGGTCGCGCGGTACGCGGGGTCCTGGAGCCGTTCCGCGAGGATCTGCTCAGCTGCTGATCGGGCGGGCATGGGTGTCAGTGTAACATTTACGGTACATCGCTGCGACAGACGGAGCCGGTAGCCGGTCTCTCATTCGGGTCGGCGACGCCGGTTCCGCGGCCTCGGCGGGTAGCCGGCTCGCTCGGACAGATTGGCCACCAAGCGTGCGACCGCCCTGCTCTGCTCTGCAGTGACGGCCTGACGAAGGGGGCCCTCGAGGAGATCTTCGAGCCGCAGCGCGAGCTCCAACGCCTCCGCGAGGGCCGCCTCCTCCCAAGCTGGGACGGCCGCCAACGCCGACACGTCGAAGAGCGGCGACCCGACGTCGAAGAGTGTCGACTCGTCCTCGGGAGAATCCACCCGACCGACCGCAGCAAACGGGCCTACCTGCGGGCGATGGCCGAGCTCGGGCCTGGCCCGGTGCGCTCCGGGGAGGTGGCGGCGGTGCTCGCCAAGACCATGCAGGGCGTCGCGCCCGTGCGCGACAGTCTGATCAAGAAGGCGCTCTGCTACTCGCCGCGACTGGGCGAGATCGACTTCACGGTGCCGATGTTCGGCGCCTTCATGCGGCGCTGGATCCCCGCGCCGCGGCCGCCGGAGCGACTCTAGCGAAGTTAGCCGTGTATAGGGCGATAGCTATACTCGCGCCGGCATTTCCGCCTCCGACGAGCTCATCTGGTGGAACTTCCGGGGCACCGACATCTACGTCACACGCTCCAACGGCGCGGTCACCAAGTTCGAGCCGGCGCAGATCCTGCCTCTGCCCGCCAACGCCGAGGGTGTGACCGGCATCCAGGGCAACGGCTCGCTCGGCCCGCTCGACCTCTTCGCCGACATACCCATGTCCGGCGGCAACACGGGGTTCCTCCACACCCACGTCCTCGCCATGATCGACGTCACGACAGCCGTGAGCACGATCACGTCGACCAAGGGACCCACCAAGGGAGACGTGCTTGGCCACGTGCTGAAGGTGACGGTCACCGACGCCGGCGACCCGGTGGCCGGGGCGGCCGTGACGGCCGACACCAAGCACGACGACGAAGACCCTCGGCGTCGCCAGCTTCGACTTCCCCGGGACGGCGACCACGTCCAAGATCCCCGTGTCGGTGGTCGCGCCCGGCTACCACGTCGTGGACACGTCGGCCGCCGCGTGAGCAACGACGCCGCGGTCCCCCTTGCGACGGGATCGGTGCAGCTACAGTGTCGTTTCCTCGACAAGGGGGCTGCATGAATCTCGATCCGCACCCGTTCGCCGCAACGGCGCCGATGCCGCACCGGATCGCTCTCGTGCTGCTGGCCATGAGCCTGCTGGCGGCGGCGGCGGTCGGTACCGCAAGCGCGCAGACCAAGGTCAAGCTGCAGCCGCCCCCCATTGTCGTCTCGTTCAGCGCGGTCCCGGCGCAGCTTCCGGTCACCGGCGGATCGGTCACGCTGACGGCGACCGTGCTGCACGCCACGACGTGCACCTTCGGGGGCGCCGGCACCGCCCCGATGAGCAAGTCGTGCGCTCACGGTCAGGCGACAGCCGAACGCAGCATCGCTCGCAACACCTCCCAGTATTCCGAGACGCTCAAGTTCTGGCTGGACGCGAGCAACAGGGGCAGCACGGCCCGCGGCTTCGTCACGATCACCGAGGCCGGCACCGCAACCCCGGTGATCTACAGCGGCGGCTCCTACGCGATCGACGACCCCATCGCCATCGCGTTCGACGGCAGGCACCTGTGGGTGGCCAATTACGAAGGCAACTCGCTCAGCGAGCTCGACGCCTCGAACGGCGACTGGGTCCAGACGCTCTCGGGCGGGTCCTACGGCTTCGACCAGCCCTTCGCCATGGCCGTCGCGGGGCCGCACCTGTGGGTGACGAACTCCGCCGGCGACTCGGTGACCGAGCTCGACGCCTCGAACGGCGACTGGGTCCAGACGCTCTCGGGCGGGTCCTACGGCTTCGACCAGCCGACGGCGATCGCCTTCGACGGGACGCACCTCTGGGTGGGCAGCGTCCACTCGCTGACCGAGCTCGACGCCTCGACCGGCGCGTTCGTCCAGACCCTTTCTGGCGGCTCCTACGGCTTCGACGACCCGAGCGGGATGGCCTACGACGGGACGCATCTGTGGGTGACGAACGGGCTCGACAACTCGGTGACCGAGATCGATCCCTCGAACGGGGCCTTCGTGCAGAGTCTCTCCGGTGCGTCCTACGGATTCGGCGAGCCGGGCGCCATCGCCTTCGACGGGACGCATCTCTGGGTGGCTAACCGCGAAGACGACTCGATGACGGAGCTCGACGCCTCGACCGGGAGCTACGTCCGGTACCTCTCGGGCAGCTCCTACGGCTTCAACTGGCCTGACGGCATCGCCTTCCACGGCGCGTCGCTCTGGGTCGTGAACGAGACGGGCAACACGGTAACCAAGGTCAACACCACCAACGGTGCCTTCATCGAGACGATCTCCGGCGCGTCCTACGGGTTCAACTCCCCCGCCGCCATCGTCTACGTGGAGCCGCACCTCTGGGTGGTGAACGCTTCCCCCGGCAACTCGCTGACCGAGTTCTCAGCGGGCGAGTGACGCCGCGGCGCCAGCCGAGGCGGCGACTCGGCACCAGGCGATGATGTGCGCGTGACGGTGCACGACGGTGTGGAGCTGAGATGACGATCGGAGCCGGCAGTCTCGACGCCCTCGTCGAACGTGCCGAGCGGTCCGAGCTGCCCGAGCCGGCGCGCGACCTCGTGCTTGCCGCATGCCTCGGAGACGACGAGCTCGCCGCGGCGATCGGCGGCGAGGCGCCGCCGTCCGGGCGGCTCGCCGCGGCCGACGGCGGAGCGGTCGAGCCGCACTCGATCTTCCTCGCCTCGATCGCTGTGGCCGGGTTGCGTGGCATCGCCGGCGAGGGCGGTGCCACCGGGGCGGGCGACGGGCGCAACGGGGCCCGGCCGGCGCGCCTCGGCCTGCGCCCGGGCCCGGGGCTCACGCTCGTCGTCGGGCGCAACGGCTCGGGCAAGTCGAGCTTCGCCGAGGCCACCGAGCTCGCCCTCTACGGCACCTCCCGGCGCTGGCAGGATCGCGAGAAGGCCTACGAGGGAGGGTGGGCGAACCTGCACCACGACGGGCCGCGTTTCGTCGAGGTGCGCCTCGTCGAGGAGGGGCTCGAGGGCGAGACCGTCCTGCGCCGGGAGTGGCCGGCGACGGGCGAGCTGCGCACCGGGGCGGTGTGGGCGCAACGGCGCGGCGGCCCGCGCCTCGACCCGGCCGAGCTCGGCCTCGGCGGGGAGGCGATCGCCGGCTGGCGTCCCTTCCTCTCCTACAACGAGCTCGGCAGCCTGCTGGACGCCGGACCGGCCAAGCTCTACGACTCGCTCTCGGCCGTGCTGGGCCTCGAGGACTGGGTCGAGGTCGGCGAGCGCCTCGGCGCGGCGCGCAAGCTGCTCGACGAGCGGCGAAAGCGCGTCGAGCAGGGCGCCAAGGCGTTGCGGGCGCAGCTGGCCGCGGTGGAGGACGAGCGGGCGGCGCCGGCGCTGCGGGCGCTTCCCACCCGCGGCCGTCCCGATCTCGACGCGCTCGCCGGGCTCGCCACCGCGACGCCGGCACCTGGCAGCGACCTCGCCGCCCTCGAGGAGCTGGCGGCGCTCGCCCCGCTCGACGTCGAGGCGCTCGTCGCCTTCGCCGGCGAGGTGCGTACCGCCGAACGCCGGCTGGCCGAGGTCGCCGGCACCGACGCCGCGCGCGCCCTCCGGCTGGCGCAGCTGCTCGAGCAGGCGCTCGAGCACCACGAGCACGAGGGCGACGGTCCCTGCCCCGTCTGCAAAGCGGGCAGCCTCGACGCAACCTGGGCCGAGGCGACGCGGGCCGAGGCGTCCCACTTGCGCGAGGCGGCCCGCGACGCCGACGACGCGGCCCGTGCCTGGCGGCGCGTCCGCGAGCGGGTGCCGGGGCTGCTCGCCGCGCTCCCCCGCCCACGCGGCGCCGTCGCGCTCCCCGAGGCGCTGGACTCGGCGCTCGCCGCCTACCTGGCACGGCGTGAGCAGCTGCTGCAGGCAGCCGGCGAGGCGGCTGCGCTCGCCAGGCTCGTCGAGTCCGGCGCGGGCGAGCTCGCCGCTGCGCTCGAGCGGGTGCGCGCCGAGGCGAGGGCGGAGCTCGACCGCCGGCGCGACGTCTGGCAGCCCGTTGCGTCGGCGATCCTCGGTTTCCTGCCCGTGGCGAGGCTCCACGAGGCCGAGGCTCCCGCCATCGACGCGCTCAAGCGGGCCGAGGACTGGGTGGCGAACGAGACGACGATTGCGAGGAACGAACGCTTCGCGCCGATCAAAGCCCAGGCACGGGAGTGCTGGAGCGAGCTCGGCCAGCAGTCCAACGTCCGCCTCGACGACATCGTCCTCACCGGGACCAAGACCCGCCGGCGTGTCGAGCTCGGCGTGTCGGTCGACGACTACGAGGGCGTCGCCCTCGGGGTGATGTCCCAGGGCGAGCTGCACGCGATGGCGCTCTCGCTGTTCCTCCCGCGGGCGATGCTGCCCGAGAGCCCGTTCCGCTTCCTTATCGTCGACGACCCCGTGCAGGCGATGGACGCCATCAGAGTCGACGGGCTCGCCCGCGTGCTCGCCGCAGCGGCGCGCACCCACCAGGTCGTCGTCCTCACCCACGACGCCCGCCTCGTCGAGGCTGCCGAGCGGCTGGCGCTCGGCGCGACGGTGCTCGAGGTCGTGCGCGGCGAGCACTCCCAGCTCACCGTGCGGCGCAAGCTCTTCCCCGTCGAGGGCTACCTCGACGATGCTCGGGCGATGATCCGCACCGAAGCGTGCCCCGAGGACGTGCGCGAGAAGGTCGTCCCCGGCTTGTGCCGCAACGCCCTCGAGGCCGCCTGCTTCTCGCTCACCTGGCGCAGGATGCTCGAGGCCGGCCGGCGCCACGACGAGATCGAGGAGGCGTTGCGCCGGGCGGAAAAGCTCCTCCCGCGCCTCGCCCTGGCGCTGTTCGGCGACGGCGAACGCGCCGGCGAGGTGATGAGCGAGGTGAACCGCCGCTTCGGCTCGGCGTCGGGCGACCTCGTGAAGGCGCTCAACAGCGGGGCGCACGGCGCCGCCGGCACCGGGAGCTACCGAGGGGACCTCGACGAGATGGTGCGGGACACCGAGCGACTCGCGGCGCGGCTCTACCAGCTTCTCCAGCGTGCTCGGCCCTTTCCCTGCCGCCAACGTGAACCAGCGCTACTTCGAGCACCTGTCCGGGTCGGTGCCCTGGCGGCTCTCGCCGGCCATGCCCCGCCCGAGGAACTGGTCGAGAAACGGATAGGCGCGCTCGCCGTGCCACTGGTGCCGGCCGTCGAATACGTCGTGCTCGAGCCGCTCAGCGGCGCCGAGGTGCTCGTAGACGGTGCGAAGGCGCGCGACTGTCGCTCGAGCCGAGTCGACCGGGAAGATCCCGTCTTTGATGCCGCTCTCCACGAGCAGCGGCCGAGGGGCGACGAGCGCGGCGACGTCGATGTGCTCGAGCCGGCCGAGCACTCCGGACAGCACCTGCGATCCGCACATGTTGAGCGGCACGGCGTGCGAAGCTGCGAACGACGACAGGTATCCGCTCACCACGGCGGCAGCGACGCGCTGGTCGGTGGCGGCGAGGAACAACGTCATCGTCCCGCCGTACGAGAGACCAACCACGCCGAGCCGGGCCGGGTCGACGAGGGGGTGGGTCTCGAGCAGATCGAGGGATCGCGCGAGATCCCACAAATTCTGGCTCAGCGGGGCCGCTCCTGCCATCACCGCGTGCACGAGATTCGTGTCGCAGGCATAGTGATCGGGCGGCATCTCGTCGACGCGCTCCCCGAAGCAGCGCAGGTCCGGAGCGAGCACGACGTAGCCGCGGCGCACGAGCTGGCGGGCGTAGTCGCCGTTCGGCTGGTCGGTCTCGGCGAGGCCGCAGATGTGGGACTTGCCCGGGCCGTGGCCGTGCACGGCGAGCACCGCCGGGCCGGGCTCGATCCGCCCCTCGGGGACGAGCAGGTACGCCGGAACCGCCATCATGTCCTCGACGTCGAAGACCACTTTCTCCTGGCGGTAGCCGTCGCAGTGGAGCACCTCGAGGGTCTCGGCGGCAAGTGGAACCCGCTGCGGCATCGGCCCGAGCAGCTCGACGAGCCGCTCGCGACGTCGTTCGCGCCAGGCGTCGATGGCGGGAGGATCGTTCTCAGGAAAGGGATCCTCGGGAACGGTGCTCGCCAGGCGGGCCATCCACTGCCGCCAGGGCGAGTAGTTCCGCTCGCGGGGCGTTCCGGTCATTGGACCGGCGAGCCGGGCGCGACCACCTCGATGCCCCCACCGAGTGGAGCGAGGCAGGCGGAGCGGCACGACGCCGGCGCGACGGCAATGGCGGCACGACTTTGCCACTCGTAAGCGTGGCCGGCACAGCATGCCCCTCGCCACATGGCGCGCCGAATCCGCGGCGTGGCTGCGATCGCGCCGCACTCGCCAAGAGTGGCCGACCCGAGCTGGACGAGACGGCACTTCACCTGGGCGGCGGAGGGCTCGCCTGGCAATACCACTCGTCGAGCTTACCCGGCGCGGCGCGTTAGCCTCGCCACCCGAGCAACAAGTGAGCCGCCCGGAACAAGGGTCAGGCATCCCGCGCCTTGCCCAATCTCGAAGACCTCGTCGACTCCCGCGTCGTGGAACAGCCGATCACGATGTGCCGGGCTGAACGCGGCACGACGGCCGGTCGCCGGCGGCTGTTGCGTTGCCGCCGGCGGGCGGACGGCGTGACGCCAGCGGTCCGCGCAGACTCTGGCGCGGGCGCGCCACGCGCACGAGGGCCCCGCACGCCCGGCGCGCCACGCCCGGGTTGCGCCACGACACAGCGCGCGAACGAGCACAGATGACCTGGTCTCGAGGTGCCGAGGACTTCGAGCGGCTCCTTCGCGACGGCGAGCTCGAGGTCATCGAGCCGTCCGAAGCGGTCGCGCGCCTATGTGGTGGTCGACTCGATCGCCCGCAGGAAGATGCGAGAGTCCTGCGCTACCGCAAGGTAGGTCACGAGCGCGCCGGCGCCGGGGACACGAGACACGTAGGCGTCAGGGTCGCCCCCGGGCACGGGCAACGTGTCGGCGTCGCGCGGGCCCGTCCCGGCGACGCCAAGGCACCAGTCGTAGAACGCTTCCACCTGCTCGACGGACGGGCTGTCGCGGCGGCGCCAGCTCTCTACCGCTCGAGTCAGATCGGGCTCATGGAAGCGCCACGGGGGGTCGCCCTCGGCCATCGGCCCCTACCCGTGGCTGCGAAGTGCGGCCTTCCGTTCCCGCAGCTCGTCGGCTCCGATCAGCTCCACCGGGTCGATGCCGCGGGTGATCTCCTGTCGCACCTCGGAGGCCCAAACGCGAAACGAGGGATCGTGGGCCAGGCTTGCCGCCTTGCGGCGCAGCTCGGCTCGGGCCGCGAGGGCTTCGGTGCGGCGCTGCGCGCTGGCCAACAGCACCGCCGACCAGTGCAGCGCCATCGCGACGACCGCCGACAGGCGCTCATCGTTGAGCAGGACCGAAGCGCCGCGGCGCTCGCGAGTCATCACGTTCACATCATCGCGCCTGGCGCTCGCCGAACGAGCCCGCGGGCGGGGCCGGGACGGTCGGCGGTTCGGCGTGGCGCGGTGCCGCGCTTTTCACGGTTCATCGAGTCCTACGTCGAGGAGCACTCGTTGACCTGCGCCGCGCCGAATGCGGGACGACGGCCGGCTGCCGGCGGCTGTTTCGTCGCCGCCGGCGGGCGGACGGCATGACGCCCATGGTCAGCGCGACTCCGGCGCGGGGCCGCTCGAGCCCGGTCGTCGGCGAGCTTCTCGCGCCGAGGCTGCGTCACGGTTCGTCGATCTCGAGCCGCCGCCCGGCTGCGCCGGCGAGAGCGCCGAGATCGGATCTGTCCGAGCTCACGACGAGGTCGGCCCGACGTAGCGCTCCTTCGACGACACAGGCATCGACCACATCGCTGCTGCCGCTCTGGGCCAGCAGCGACCCCGCTGCCGCGTGCCCGCTCGTCGTCGAGCGGCTCGACGTCGCAGCCACGAAGCAGGCGAGCGAGCAGCGCCTGGCGGCCGCCTCCGCGCCACGTCTGGACGACGACCGAGGCCGGAACCGTCGGGACCTCCCGTGCGTCGAGCAGCGCGCGGTGGCGGGCCCACATCCGGCGCTCGCCGCGTTCGCCGGCGATGAGCGCTCCGGCGTCGTAGGTGACTCCCATCAGGCGCTGCGGCGCCGGCGGGTACCGCTCTTGCTGCTCCGTCCGATCGCCTGGCGCGCCCGCACGCGTCTGCTTCGGCGACCTCCTCGGAGCTGAAGGGCCCGTGGTCACGCTCGAAGTCGGTGACGGCCTCGAGTCCGGCGCGGATCGTGAACTCCTTGCGCGCCGTCGCGGCGAGCCAGGCGCTGTAGCTCATGCCCGCCGCGGACGCGGCCGCTTCGATCTGCGCGTCGAGGTCGGGGGGGATGGACACCGATCGCTTCCTGCGAACCGCCACGCTGCCAAGAGTAACACCGTGGTAGGACAACGTCGTGTCGGGAAGCCGAGTTCCGGCTCCGGCACGACGAGAGGGAGATCCTCCGCCGAGTTCGCCCCGATCTCGAATCCAAGCTCGCACCGTCCGGGGCGCGGAACCCGATCACGCTCCGCGTCTTCTGCCACGCATACGGCGACAAGGTCGTGGTGCTGCTCGGCGGCTACGACGAGGGACGCCATCCCACGCCGGCACGCCAGGAGCGCGCCATCCGAGAAGCACGCCAAGCCTTACAGGACTTCAAGGAGTCGCGACGCCGCGCCGCCTCCGGGTCGCCGATGGCGGCCCCGGTGAGCGAACGAGGTGTGCCGCTCGACCGGAGCTTCACGACCTTCTGGAAGGACGTCCGTCGCAGGAGTCCGACTCCCGAACCCGAAGAGAATATGTAATACTGTACATAGCCGGGCAGGTCGCGCTGCGCTCGCCAAGTTGCAAAGGAAGTGCCAGGTGGGATCGTTCGATGACTACGTCCGGGCGAAGCTGGCTACCGCTACCCCGGACGAGCTGGAGCTTCACGAAGCAACGGCGAGCTACTTCGAGGAGCTCTATGAGGCTCGCTTCGGGCTCGGAGACCGGATCGCAGCGGCACGGACGACAGCTCGGCTCACGCAGGCAGCCCTGGCATCGCTTTCCGGGGTCCCGCAGGCCGAGATCAGCCGGATCGAACACGGACTGTCGAACGTCACCGTCGAGACGCTCACCAAGCTCATCCGTCCGCTCGGTCTGCGCCTCTCGGTCACTGCGGCCGGTCCGGACACGGCCAAGGGCGCCGTCGGTGGGTCGGCCGCCAGCTCAGAGGCGAGATCGGGATCGGCGTAGCTGGGGATCGGTCAGCTACGACGGCGAGGGCTGGCGCACCACCGACCTGTCGCAGCCGTCCGTGGCGCATGCACCCGAGCGCCTCGAAGCGTGGCTGCCGGACGCGGCACGACGGCCGCCTGCCGGCGGCTGTTGCGTTTCCCGCCGGCGGGCGAGCGGCGTGACGCAAGCGGTCAGCGCGGGACTCCGGAACGGGCACGCCACGCGCACGCGGGCCCCGCACGCCCGCCGCGCCACGCGCAGGTTGCGCCACGACGACCTCCCGGCACGGAGCCCGGCTCGACCCGCGCCGTCCTCGCCGGTACGGCCTCGGGCGTCCGGCTGGCGGACCCGCCACGCGGGAGCGACCTCGAGCCGAACCTGTTCTCCCTCGACAGCTCCGCCTTCGTCGCCGAGCGGCTCGAGGCGCGGGAATGGCCGGAGCACGGCCGCTTCCCGGTGAACCGTGCGAGCCAGAAGGTGCGGCCGGTCTCCTGGTCGGACCTCGTCGACTCGCCCGCTCCCCTCGTCGTCGCCGGCTACTTCTCGATCGACCAGCTCGTCGAGCTCACGGCCGACTGGTGCGCCAGGCGGCACGACGGCCAGCTCCGCCTGCTGCTCGGCTCGACGTGCGGGATGGCCCCATTCCGTGAGCGCCTCGAGCCCTCTTCGAGGGTGCGCGTCCTCACGAGGCACAGCGTCAGGATCGTGTCGACCGAGCTGCGCTCATCGCACTCGATCGGTCGAGTATTTACATCCGGCGGAACGAGCGCGACGCTGCGAGGCGTGGCGCTCAAGCGGGAGAGCAGGCTCCCCGATGTCTTCTCGGTGGCGTGGCCGGCGGCGATCGCCGTCGCCGGCGCCTGGACGGTCCTGCTCGTCTCGGGCGCCGACGCCCGCGGCTTGCTCACCGGTGGGACGGCGCTGATGCCGGCGGCGACGGGGCTCGCGCCGGTGCATGCGACGGCACAGATGCCGGCGATGGCAGGTAGTGGCGCGGCGATGTCGATGCTCGGTATCGGCATCGCTCCCGGCGACGGGGTGCTCAGCCTGCCGGTGTTCGGCGGATTCTGCTGGATGTGGGCGGTGATGGTCGTGGCGATGATGCTCCCCGTCGGCCTGCCCTCGTTGGTCCGTCGCGGGATCGAGCCCCCGCCGCGCTTCGTGGTCGCCAGCCTGGCGCCCTGGGTGTTGCTCGCCGTGCCGGCCTACGCCCTGCTCGTCGGTCTGCAGCTCGCCTTCCCCCAGCCCGGTGGCCGGGCGCTGCGGCTGGCGGCCGTGCTCGTGCTGGCCTGCGCCGGTTACGAGCTGACGGGACTGAAGCGCAGCTGCCGCCTGCGCTGTTGCCAGCTCGAGAACGGGAGCAGCTGGACCGATGGCCTGCGCCTCGGGGCGGCGAGCGTCGGATGCTGCGGACCGATGATGGGCGCCTTGGTGCTGATCGCGATGATGAACGTGGTCTGGATGGCCGCCTTCTGCGTCGTGATGGTGGCCGAACGCTCGCTGCGCTGGGGCCCGTGGCTGGCGCGGCTGGCCGCTTCAGGGCTCGCCGCCGGCGCCGTGGTCGTGCTCGCCGCTGCCCATCACCTCCCCGCCCTCGTGTGACCGCTGCGACGCGCTGGTCGGCCGCCCTTGCGGCCTGGGCGATCCCCGACGAGATCCTCGCTCAGGCCCCCGAACCGCCGTGGGGCTTCCCACCCTCGTTGTTCGGGACGTCCGGCGTGCCCCTCGGCGCCCTCCACCGCCTGGCCCGGGAGGGCCTCGCCGGCGGTGGCACGGTGCTCGACGTCGGTTGCGGAGGAGGTGCGGCCAGCATCCCCCTCGCCCCGCCGGCGGTGTCCCTGACCGGCGTCGACGCCTTGCCGGCGATGCTGTCGTCCTTCGCCGCCGCAGCCGAGGCGGCGGGGGTGGCGCACGACGAGGTGCTCGGCGACTGGCCGGCGGTCGCGGTGACGGTCCCCGTCGCCGGCGTCGTCGTCTGCCGCAACGTCGTCTACAACGTGTCCGAGATCGTCCCCTTCCTCGAGGCGCTCAGCGCGCACGCCACACACAGGGTCGTCGTCGAGCTCACCGAGGTGCACCCCTCGGTGCCCCTGGGGCCGCTGTGGCAGCGTTTTTGGGGCCTCGAGCGGCCTGACGGGCCGAACGCCGCGGATTTTGCCGACGTCCTGGCCGAGCTCGGTTACCGGCCGCACGTCGAGTCCGAGCTCCGTCCCGCCCTGAAGGCGGCGAGCGACGATGCCGACTTCGTCGCCTTCGTCCGCCGCCGCTTGTGCCTCGCGCCGTCCCGCGATCCCGAGATCGTCGCCGCCCTGGCCGAGGCGTCCCGGGCCGGCGCGACGGCGGCCGCCCCGGTGACGGTCAGCGCGGTGGTGCTCGCCTGGGCGGGGACCGGCGGCGCGTGAACGAGCCCGGTCAGCTCCAGAGCGTCACGTACACCGGTGGCCGGAAGCGGCTCGCCGGCACCGCGCCGTCGCTGCGGTGCATGCTCTGCATCGCCTCGGGGGTGGTGAGGAAGCGCAACAGCGCTGCCACGCCCGGCGAGCGACGATCGGGCGAGAGGGCGCTCACGTACCAGAGGAGCTGCACGGGCGTGGACTCGACATCGAGCCGCCGCAGCAGGCCGCGCTCGAGGTGCCCGCTCACGAGGTGGCCGATGGCCGGTGCGACGCCGGCACCCTGCTCGGCGGCGGACCAGGCGGCCGCCTGGTTGGGAAAGACCTGCACCCGCTCCGGGGGCACGTGCAGGTGGGCGAGCAGCACGCCGATCTCACTCGAGCGATCGCATCCCCGACGGGTCGACGAGCCAGTCCTCCCCGGCAACGCTCTGCCAGCGGATCTGCCGAGGCGCCGGCTAGGTGGTGGGCGGGCGAGGCGACGACGATCAGCCCGTAGCGCATCATCGGCTCGCAGCTGAGACCGACCGCCACCTCGCCGGACAGGCGCGGCCCGAAGCACACGTCGGCCAGCCGGTCGTGCAGCAGGGCGGCCATCTCGGCCGACTCGGAGACGCCGAGGCTCGTCTCGACGTTCGAGCTCGCGCGCGGCGAAGGCAGCCAGCAGCGGCGGTGCCACGAACTCGGCGACGGTGGAGGTGGCCGCCACCCGCAGCCGGGCGGGCGCGCCGTGCGCCTGGCGGATCGCCGACTCGCCCTCCGCCGCCAGCCCGACGATCTGCGAGGCGATCGCCACGAAGCGCTCCCCGCCCGGGCTGAGCGTCATCCCGGCTCGGAGTCTTGACGATCAGCGGATCGCCGAGCTGCTGGCGCAGCGCGGCGAGTGCCCCGGAGACCGCCGGCTCGCTCACCCCGAGCGTGTCGGCCGCCGCCTTGACCGATCCCAGCCGGGCCACCAGCACGAACGCCTCGAGCTGGGTCAGGGTCACGGCGAAGGTGTACCACGCCCGGCGCGCTGGATAAGCGATCGGTTAGCCGCCCGTTGACCCCGCGCGACACCGGACGAAGATTGCCGCGGCAGGGCGGGTGGCGCGCCGCGGCGTGCCCTGGGGGCGAGGGGGTCGCACGTGCAAGTTCCGCCTCCGTTCGAGTACGAGCGGGCGGGCAGCGTCGACGAGGCCGATCGCGTTGCTCACCCGCCACGGACCGGACGCTCGGCTGCTGGCGGGAGGCCACAGCCTGCTGCCGATGATGAAGCTCCGGCTGGCCCGCCCCGAGGCGCTCATCGACATCAACGGCCTGGCCGACCTCGACTACATCCAGCTCGACGGCGACGAGATCGCTATCGGGGCGATGACGCGCCATGCCGCCGTGCTCGACTCGTCGCTGCTGGCCGAGCACTACCGCATCTTCGCCGAGGCCGAGCGGGTCATCGCCGACCCGCTCGTGCGCAACCGGGGCACGGTCGGCGGGTCGCTCTGCCAGGCCGACCCGTCCGAGGATCTCTCCGCCGTGTTCTCCGCCTTGCGGGGCCACAGCGGTCATCCGCTCGGCGACGGGCACGCGCACGGTCGAGCTGCGGCGAGTTCCACGTCGGGCCGTACGAGACGGCGGTCGGCGATGCCGAGATCCTCGCCGAGGTCCGCGTGCCCGATCCGCGCCGGCACCGGCAGCGCCTACGAGAAGGTCGAGCGCCGCGCCGGCGACTGGTCGATCGCCGCCGTCGGCGCCTTCGTCCAGCTCGACGGCGACACGCATCGCGGACGTCGGGATCGGCATGACCGCCGTCGGCGCCGAGCACTTCACCTGCGTCGGAGGCGGAGGAGCTGCTGCGCGGCGGGCCGGCCTCGGCGAGGCCGTGCCGCGGCGGCTGCCGCGTCGTGCCGCAGCGCTGCAGCCCGTCGGCCGACCAGCGCGGGCCGGAGGACTACAAGCGCCATCTGGTCGGGGTGCTCGTCGGCCGGGCGCTCGACCCGATCGATCGCCCGAGCGAGGGGAGACGCCGCCTGATGCGCGTCACAGTGAACGTCAACGGGGCGGAGACGACCGCCGAGATCGAGGCGCGGCTGCTGCTCATCCACTACCTGCGGAACACCCTCGGCCTCACCGGCACGCACTGGGGCTGCGACACCTCCAACTGCGGCGCCTGCACCGTGTGGCTCGACGGCGTGCCGGTGAAGAGCTGCACCACGCTTGCCGCGATGGCCGACGGCCACGAGCGTCCGCACCGTCGAGGGCCTCGAGTCCGGCCGAGGCTCGACCCCGTGCAGCAGGGCTTCATCGAGGAGCACGGCCTGCAGTGCGGCTTCTGCACGCCCGGGATGATGATGACCGCCCGGGCGCTGCTCGACCGCAACCCCGACCCCGACGAAGCGACCATCCGGGAGGCGATCTCGGGCAACCTGTGCCGCTGCACCGGCTACGAGAACATCGTCCGGGCGATCCGCTGGGCGGCGTCGCACGAGGCCGCGGCACGCCAGGCCGAGGAGGCGCACGGTATGACCGACCACCGAGACCCCGACCGCCGACTCCTCGAAGAGCCCTGCCGGCAACCCGCTCGGCTTCGGCCGCATGCTCCGCAAGGAGGACGCCCGCTTCGTGCGCGGGCAGGGTCACTACGTCGACGACCTCAACTTGCCGGGGATGCTGCACAGCGCCGTCCTGCGCAGCTCGTACGCCCACGCCCGGATCGTCTCGATCGACACGAGCGCGGCGGAGGCCCACCCCAAGGTGAAGGCGGTGATCACCGGCAAGATCGCTCGAGACGCTCAACCTGGCGTGGATGCCGACGCTCTCGGGCGACGTCGTCGTCGGTGCTCGCCACCGACAAGGTCCGCTTCCAGGGCCAGGAGGTGGCCTACGTCGTCGCCGAGGACGAGTACTCGGCCCGCGACGCGCTCGAGCTGATCGAGGTCGAGTACGAGCCGCTCGCCGCCCGTCGTCGATGCCCGCAGGGCGCTCGACCCGGACGCCCCGGTCATCCGTGACGACCTTGAGGGCCGCACCGACAACAAGATCTACGACTGGGAGGCCGGCGACGCCGCGGCCTGCGACGACGCCTTCGCCAGCGCCGACGTGGTCGTCGCCGAGGACATCCTCTACCCGCGCGTTCACCCCGCCCCGATGGAGACCTGCGGGTGCGGTGGCGTACATGGACAAGGTGACCGGCAAGCTGACGATCTGGACGACCACCCAGGCGCCGCACGCCCATCGCACGGTGTACGCCCTCGTCGCCGGGCTACCCGAGCACAAGATCCAGGTCATCTCTCCCGACATCGGCGGCGGGTTCGGCAACAAGGTCGGCATCTACCCCGGCTACGTGCTGGCGATCGTCGGCTCGATCGTCACCGGTGCCCCGGTGAAGTGGATGGAGGACCGCTCCGAGAACCTGATGTCGACCTCCTTCGCCCGCGACTACCACATGCACGGCGAGATCGCCGCCACGAGGGAGGGCAAGATCCTCGCCCTGCGGGTCCACGTGCTCGCCGACCACGGCGCCTTCAACGGGGTCGCCCAGCCGACCAAGTTCCCCGCCGGCTTCTTCCACATCTTCACCGGCTCCTACGACTACCCGGCGGCGCACTGCAAGGTGACTGCCGTGTACACCAACAAGGCCCTGGGGGGCGTTGCCTACGCCTGCTCGTTCCGCATCACCGAGGCGGTGTACTTCGTCGAGCGGATGGTCGACTGCCTCGCCTTCGAGCTGAAGATGGACCCGGCCGAGCTGCGGATGAAGAACCTGCTGCGGCCCGAGCAATTCCCCTACATGTCGCCCACCGGCTGGGAGTACGACTCCGGCAACTACCCCCGGGCGCTGGCGGAGGCGATGCGCATCGCCGGCTACGAGGAGCTGCGCCGCGAGCAGGCCGAGCGACGCGCCGCCGCGGCGCAGCCGGGCGCCGACCCTGCGGCGCCGCTCATGGGGATCGGCCTCTCCTTCTTCACCGAGGGCGTCGGGGCCGGTCCGCGCAAGCACATGGACATCCTCGGGCTCGGGATGGCCGACGGCTGCGAGCTGCGCATCCACCCGACCGGCAAGGCGCAGCTGCGCCTCAGCGTGCAGACCCAGGGCCAGGGGCACGAGACGACCTTCGCCCAGATCGTCTCCCACGTGATCGGCCTGCCCCCCGAGGACATCGAGGTGATCCACGGCGACACGGACAACACCCCCTTCGGGCTCGGGACCTACGGGTCGCGCTCGACGCCGGTCTCCGGCGCGGCGGCCGCGGTGGCCGCCCAACGGATCAAGGACAAGGCGAGGGTGATCGCCGCCGCCGGCGCTCGAGTGCTCGGTCGACGACCTCGAGTGGGAGCACGGTCGCTGGTTCGTCAAGGGCGACCCCTCGAAGGGCAAGACGATCGCCGAGATCGCCATGGCCGCCCACGGCAGCCTCGAGCTGCCCGAGGGCGTCGAGGGCCACCTCGACGCCTCGGTCGTCTACAACCCGCCGAATCTCACCTATCCCTTCGGCGCCTACATCTGCGTGGTCGACGTCGACCCGCAGACCGGTGCGGTCAAGGTGCGGCGCTTCATCGCCGTCGACGACTGCGGCCCGCGCATCAACCCGATGATCGTCGAGGGCCAGATCCACGGCGGGCTGGCCGACGGAATCGGCATGGCGCTCATGGAGGTGATCGCCTTCGACAGTGACGGCAACAACCTCGGCGGTTCGTTCATGGACTACCTGCTGCCGACCTCGATGGAGTGCCCGAGCTGGGAGCTCGGCGAGACGGTCACCCCGTCGCCGCACCACCCGATCGGGGTCAAGGGCGTCGGCGAGTCGGCCACCGTCGGTTCCCCGCCCGCCATCGTCAACGCCGTCCTCGACGCGCTGCAGATCCGCCAGGCCGACATGCCCTTCACCCCGGCTGTGACGTGGCGGGCGATGCAGGGGCGCCCGGTACGCACCGACCTGGCGATCGAGTAAGGACATCGACCCCGGGTGATGCGCCAGGACCTCTCCGCCCGCTCGGCGGCGCTGCGGGCCTCGCGGGTGCCCTTCGTCCACGCCCGGGTCGTCCTCGCCGAACGGCCCGACCTCGGCCAAGCCCGGGGACGAGGCGATCGTGCTGCCGACGGCACGATCGAGGGCTTCGTCGGCGGCGACTGCGCCGAGGCGACGGTGCGCCAGCAGTCCCTCGAGACCCTGGCCTCCGGTGAGCCCCTGCTGCTGCGCATCACCCCGCACGCCCGAGCCCGACCAGCCGGGCAAGGTCGTCGTGCACAACCCCTGCCTCTCGGGGGGCAGCCTCGAGGTCTTCCTCGAGCCGGCGCTGCCCCCGCCGCTCGTCCAGGTGGTCGGCGACTCGCCCATCGCCACGGCGCTCGTCGCCCTCGGCGCCCCCCTCGGCTACGCCGTCTCCTTGTGGCACGGGCGGCTGCAGGCCGACGCCGCGGCGCTCGTCGTGGCCTCGCACGGCAAGGGCGAGGAGGAGCCGCTCGTCGCCGCCCTCGAGGCCGGCGTGCCCTACGTCGGCCTCGTCGCCAGCCGCACACGAGGCGAGGCGGTGCTGGAGTCGCTGCCGCTCGGCGACGAGCTGCAACTCGAGAGTGCACACCCCCGCCGGTCTCGACATCGGGGCGGGAACCGCCGAGGAGGTGGCCCTCTCCATCCTCGCCGAGATCGTCGCCGGCCAGCCGAGGGCGGCCCGGGCGGGCCATCCGCTCGTGGCGGCGGTGTGCAGCGAGACCGACCCGGTATGCGGGATGTCGGTCCTTGCCAGCCACGACTCGCTGCATTCGGTGCACCCCGACCCGGCCGAAGGCGGCCGGATCGTCTGGTTCTGCGGGAAGGGGTGCCAGCAGGCCTTCCTCGCCGACCCGGACGCCTACCGGCTTCCAGCCGGGCGTTGAGCTCGCTCGCCGAGCTCGTCCCGTCACCGGCCGGCCTGCAAGCCGCCCTCGCGGCGACGGCTACCTGGCCGACGAGGGGATCGCCACGGCGCTGTTCTGCGCCGTCCGCCTCCCCCAGCCGGTGCTGCTCGAGGGGGAGGCCGGGGTCGGCAAGACCGAGGCCGCCAAGGCCCTCGCCGCGGTCCTCGACACGCCGCTCATCCGGCTGCAGTGCTACGAGGGGATCGACGCCGCCGAGGCGCTCTACGAGTGGAACTTCCCCCGCCAGCTCCTGGCGATCAGGCTCGCCGAGGCAGGCGGCAAAACGCTGAGCGACCACGACCTCTTCGGCCGCGACTACCTGATCGGGCGGCCGCTGCTGCACGCCGTCGAGCACCCCGGGCCGCGACCGGCGGTGCTCCTCATCGACGAGATCGACCGCGCCGACGACGAGTTCGAAGCCTTCCTGTTCGAGCTGCTCGCCGAGGCCAGCGTGACCATCCCCGAGCTCGGGACCATCCGCGCCTCGCATCCGCCGATCGTCGTGCTCACCTCCAACCGGACCCGCGACCTGCACGACGCCCTCAAGCGCCGCTGCCTCTACCACTGGATCGACTACCCCGACCTCGAGCGAACGACGGCGATCATCCGCCGGCGGGTTCCGGCGGCGAGCGAGTCGCTCGCCGTCCCAGGTGGCCGCCGCCGTGCGGCGGTTGCGATCACTCGACGTGCAGAAACCACCGGGCGTCGCCGAGGCGATCAACTGGGTGCTCGCCCTCGACGTGCTCGGCCTCGGCGTGCTCGACGAGGCGGCGGTGTCGATGACGGTCGGCTCGGTGCTCAAGTATCGGGAGGACGTGGCGGCCGCCCTCGAGCGGGGGGCGGCCTGGGTGGCGGGCGGCGCGTGATAGCCCACGCCGGCCCGTCGTGCAGCTCGCCCGCCAGGACATGACCGGCGGCGCCGGCGCCTGGCGCCACGTCTTCGCGGGGCGACGCCGGTGAGCCCCGGGAGCGAGCCGGACCTCGCCGAGGTGGCCGCCCGCTTCGCCGGCTTGTTGCACGCCGCCGGGGCGACCGCGACAGCGGAGCGGGCGGGCCGGCTGGCCGCCGCAATGGCGCTCACCGCCCCCGCCACCGTCGGCGAGCTGTACTGGCTTGCCCGGGTCACCCTCGTCGCCGACCACGCCGACATCGAGGTCTTCGACCGGGTGTTCGCCCAGGTGTTCGCCGGCCTGGTCGACCCGGCCGACTTCCGCGGCAACACGCCTCCGGCCGAGTCGCTCGCCCGCGGGACGGGCCGCCCGCCGGCCGGCGCCCCGATACAGCGACACGGCAGCTCGCTGCCGCCGAGCCTCTCTGCCCCGGCCGACGAGCCGGCCGAAGGCGGGGAAGGATCGCAACAGGAGACAGTGGCCGTTGCGCTCAGCGCCGACGAACGCCTGCGACGCCAGGACTTCGCCGAGCTCACCGCGCAGGAGCTGGCCCGCCTGCGGGCCCTCACGGCGCAGATGGCGCTCGCCCCCCCGCCACGGCGCAGCAGGCGCAGCGTGCGCCACGGCCACGGCGCCGAGCTCGACGTCCGGGCGACGCTGCGCCGGGCGCGCCGGACCGGCGGTGAGCCGTTGCGCGCCGTCCACCGGCGGCGGCGGATGCGGCCTCGCCGCGTTGTCCTCGTGTGCGACATCTCGGGCTCGATGGAGGCCTACGCCCGTGCCTACCTGCAACTGCTGATGTCCGGTGTGGGCGGCGCCCGAGCGGAGGCCTTCGTCTTCGCTACCCGCCTGACCCGCCTGACGCGGGCGCTCCGCAACGCCGCCAGCCCCGACGTCGCCCTCGAGCGGGCGGGGCGTTCGGCGCCCGACTGGTCGGGCGGCACCCGCATCGGCGAGGCGCTCAAGACCTTCAACGACGAGCACGGCCGGCGCGGTGTCGCCCACGGCGCGGTGGTCGTCATCCTCTCCGACGGATGGGACTGCGGGGACCCGGCGCTGCTCGGGCGGGAGATGGAGCGCCTGCACCGGCTGGCCCATCGCGTCGTCTGGGTCAACCCGCGCAAGGCGGCGCCCGGTTACTCGCCCCTCGCCGGCGGCATGGCGGCCGCCCTCCCCCACGTCGACGCCTTCGTCAGCGGGCATTCCCTCGCCGCGCTCGACGAGGTCCTCGAGGCGCTGGACGGGAACTGAGACCTCCTGCGCTGATTCCCGCACGCGGGGTCGCCCGCCGCGGTGACGCGTCGACGGCGTTGCTCCGTTGTCCGTCGTATGCACTTCGGCTGATGGTCGCCGAGCGGCACGCTACGCGCTTCGATGCAGGCGAGAGTGCGCCGGAGGCTCGTCGAGCTGCGCGAGCCGCTCGAGTAGCTCCGACTTGGCGAGCGGTAGCTGCGGCGGGGACAGGGGCGGGCACGATCGGTCGGTGACGTCGCCGATGGCACGATGAGCGAGCTCGGTTCCGTTGCGGACGACGTCGCTACCATCTCCGGCATGCGGACCCCGCTCGCGCCGCGCCGCTGGTCAATCGAGGACTACCACCGCATGGCAGCGGCAGGGATCCTCGGCGAGGACGACCGGGTCGAGCTGCTCGAAGGCGAGATCGTCGAGATGAGCCCGATCGGGTCCGTGCACGCCGCGGCCGTGCGGGCGCTCGCCCGTCACATCCAGCGCGCCGCCGGTGACCGCTGCCTCGTATCCGTGCAGGGTCCGATCCGCCTCCCCCCGCCTCGGAGCCTCAGCCGGACCTTGCCTTGCTCCGCCTCCGCGATGACCTCTACCGTTCGGAGCTGCCGGGCGCCGTGGACGTGCTGATCGTGATCGAGGTAGCCGACTCGAGCCGCGGCCGTCGACCGCCGCGTCAAGCTGCCCCTTTACGCCAGGGCCGCGATCGCCGAGGCTTGGCTCGTCGACCTCGGCGCGAGCACGCTCGAGGTGTGGCTCGATCCGACCGAGCAGGGGTACGCGACGCGACGCATCTTCAGGCCCGGCGAGACGGTCGTCGCCACCGCCGTGCCAGATCTCGAGGTGCCGGTCGACGTGGCGCTCGCGTTGCCGCCGGCCAGCTGACCGGCCCGCCGACGAGGACCACCTCACGCTGGACGCCACGGCCGAGATCTCCGCCTTCTTCTTGGCCAGCTTCGCTGTCGGCGTTCGGTCCGTGGCCCTGACAGCTGCGGCCGCCGCCCGGCGCCGAGGGCGCGCCGAGCACGGCACGGGCGCAAACGCGCACGCAAGCCCCGCCGGCGTGCGCCGCGTCGGTCTCTGTCCACGCCGCGTCGCCGCGCCTTCGTAGGCTGGGCCGGTGCCGCAGCGCTGGACCCTCTCGCGGGCCGGGATCGTCAACGTCTACCAGTACGGCGACGAGACGCTGCACTTCGCCGGCGGGCGCCTGCTCCTGCGCGGTGTGAACGGCTCGGGCAAGTCGACGGCGATGAACATGCTGCTGCCGTTCCTCCTCGAGGCCGACACGCGCCGCATCGACGCCGCGGGCGAGCAATCCGGATGTGCTCAAGTCCTGGATGCTGACGGGCCGCGACAGACCCGACGCCGGTCGGCTACCTCTGGATCGAGCTCGAGGGCGGCGGGGAGCACCTGACCTGCGGCTGCGGGATCCGGGCGAGCCGTTCCGCCGACACGGTCACGACCTGGTGGTTCGTCACGAGCGCCGACGCCCGGGGATCGACCTCGACCTCGTCGAGGGACGCCAGCCGCTCGGCCATGAGGCGCTGCGCGCTGCGCTCGCCCCCGATCACGTCTTCCGCCAGGACCAGCGCCCCGCCTACCGCGCTCGAGCTGCGCCAGCGCCTGTACGCGGGGCGCCGAGATCGAGCAGCATCTCCGCTTGCTGCACGTGGTGCGCAGCCCGACGGGTCGGCGACCGGGTCGAGATCGATTTGCCCGAGTACCTGCAGGCGGCGCTCCCGCAGCTCTCCGACGCCGCGCTCGAAGACGCCGCCCAGCCGCTCGACGACCTGGAGGAGCACCGGCGCAACGTGGCCGAGCTCTCCCGCACGGGCGACGCCCTCGCCGCCCTCGCCGCCGTCTACGAGAGCTACGCCCGCGAGGAGCTGCGCCGCCGGGCCGGCCAGGCGGCTCAGCTCGCCGACGACGCCGAGCGGGCCGGGCGCGCTGCGTCGCAGGCCGAGGCCGCGGCGCTGCGCGCTGCGGCGCGCGTCGAGGAGACCGAGGCGCAGATCGCCGAGATCGCCGCCGAGGAGCGCCGCCTGCGCAACGAGCTCGAGGCGTTGCGGTCCTCCCCCGCCTACCAGGCCGGTGCCGAGCTGCACGACCTACGCGACCACGTCGCCACCCTGGAGCGACAGCTCGCCGCCGCCGAGGCCGGGCTGCGGCGAGCCGGTGAGGCAAGCGAGCGTGCCGGCGAGGAGCTGCGTGGCGCGGCGAGCGCCGCCGAGAACGGGCGCAGCTCGTTACAGGAGGCACTCGGCGAGCTGGGCGAGCTGGCGCTCGCAGGCGGGCTGTCGGCTCGGGCACCGGACCTGCCGGCGTTGCAGACCGGACCGCTCGAGGTCGGAGCTACGACGCCCGGCCACGACGCGACGTCCGGTTCGGTCACACCGGCGGTGCCGCTGGCGGGACTCGACGCGGCCGCGACCGAGGCGGCGCTCGCCGAGCTGCGCGCCGCGTTGCATCACCGCGAGGGCGACGTCGCCGAGCTGCGCGCCGAGCTCCGCGTCGTCGAGGCCTGCGAGCGACGCCTGAGCGAGGCGACGCGGGCGCTCGAGCGGGCGGCTTCGGAGCTGCAGGCCACACAGCAGACGCTCGACGCGGCGCGGGCCGAGCTCGACGAGGCCGTGCGGGCTTGGCGCGGCGAGCTCGCCGGCTGGCTGGCGGCGCTGCGCGCCCACTGCGGGCAGGCCGGGCTCCCCCCGCCGGCAGATGAGCCGGACCTGGCGATCGACCTCGCCGCGCGGCGCGACGAGGTGACCCGGGCCCTCGAGGCGGCGCTCGGGGAGGTGCTCGGGGACCATCTCCGCCGGCACGCCGCGGCGGCGGTGCGCCGCGACGGCGAGGCGCGCGAGCAGGCCGAGCTCGCCGCGGCGCTGGAGGAGCTCGAGCGGCGCCAGCTCCCGCCACCCCCGGCTCTGTCCTGGCAGGCGCAGCAGCGCGGTCCCGTGCTCGCCGAGCTCGTCGAGTTCGCGCCGTCGCTTCACCCAGCCGATCGCGCCCGCCTCGAAGCAGCGCTCGAGGCGTCCGGCCTCCTCGGTGCCGAGCTGCGCGACGACGGCACGATCCTGCTCGACGAGGGCGGGCTCGAGCTGCGCCCCGGCCCGAGGGCCGCATTGCCCCTCTCGGCGCTGCTCGAGGTGACGATCCCGCCGGAGCTGGCCGGGAGCGTGGCCCCGGCCAGCGTTGCCGCGCTGCTCGACTCGATCTCCACCGACCCAGGCGAGCTCGTCACGAGCGCCGGACCCGCCGCCCCAGCGCCGATCGACCCAGCGCCGATCGACCGAGCGCCGATCGACCCAGCGGCGATCGACCGAGCGCCGATCGATCCAGCGCCCCTCGACTCAGCCTCTGCCGGCCCTGTCTCCGCCTGCCTCGCCGTCGTCACCCTCGACGGGCGCTTCCGCGTCGGCGTCCTTGCCGGACGCCACACCAAGTCGGAGCCGGAGCACGTCGGCATCTCGGCACGGCGCGCCGCCCTCGAGCGTCAGCGCGGCGAAGTCCGCGCTCGCCTCGCGCTGGCCCGTCGCCGCGCTCGAGGCGACCGAGCGCCAGCTCATGACGATCGAGGAGCTGATCGTCGGGGCCGAGGCGCTGCCGCGCCGCCCTGCCCGGGCCACGCCGCGTCGACCTCGCGCTCGTCGCCCTCGGTTCGGCCGAGGCGGCCCTCGACACCGCCGCGCAGCGCCATCGCGAGTGCCGCGAGGCGCTGCGCCGCGCCGACGAGGAGCACGCCGAGGCCGTCGACAAGAGCCGCCGGACGGCGGCCAACCTGTCCCTTCCCGTCGAGGACGCCGGGCTGGCGGCGGTGGAACGGGCGCTCCAACGGGCACACGGCGCCCTCGGCGTCGCAGGCGAGCGGCTCGGCTCGTTGCGACGCCTCGTCGAGGCATGGCGCGCCGCCGGCGACCGGCTCGCCCGGACCTTCGACGCCGAAGGCCGTGCCGCCGAGGCGCGCCAGCAGGCGGCGCACCTGCACGAGCCGGTCGCCGCGCGGCTGGCCACGCTCGAGGACAGCGTCGGCACGGCCTACGAGGAGGTCGTGCGCCTCGTCGACACCTGCGATCACGAGCGGGCGGATGCCGAGGAGCGCCTCGAGAGCTGCCGGAGCGACCTCGTCGCCGCGGCCGCCGAGCACGCCGCGGCGGCCGAGCGGCGCCGCGGCGGGCCGGAACGAGCACGAGGGCGCGCTCGGGCGGGCCCGGGCGGGCCTGCCGCAGCTGCGCCGCGCCCTCGAGGTGCCCGGGCTGCTCGCCGCCGCCGCTCCGGGCGCCGCTGCGGCGCTCACCGCTCCCGTCGAGAGCTCTGCTTCCGGCCTGCGCTCGCTCGCCGCAACGATCCTCGACTCCGTGCCCGCACCGGCGAGAGCGGGGCTCGGGGCCGACGGGGTGCGGCTGTCGTTGCGCCAGCGGCGTGACAGCCTCGGCTCGGGCTGGGATGCCGAGGACCGCCAGCCGGACGAGAGGCTGCCGCTCTCGGTCGAGGTGATCGGGCCGGAGGGCCAGCTGCCGCTGCCCGACGCCGTCGCCGCCGTCGCGTCGCGCAGGCACGAGCTCGCCGTGCTGCTCTCGAGCGAGCAGGACGAGGCCCTGCGCGACCTGCTGCAAGGGCTCGTCGCCCGTGAGGTCGCGGAGAAGCTGCACGCTGCAAGTGAGCTCGTCGGGCTGATGAACCGGCGCCTCGAGACGGTGCGCACCGCACACGGGATCGGCGTGCTGTTGCGCTGGCGGCGGCGGGCCGATCTCGACGCTGCGCTGGCGCGGATGGTCGAGCTGCTCGCCAAGCCACCGGACCTGCGCACCGACCACGAGGTCGACGAGCTGCGCGCCGCCCTCGCCGCCCGCCTCGACGAGGCGCGCAGCGAAGACCCCGAAGCCCCCTACCGCGAGCTCATCGGTCGGGTGCTCGACTACAGGAGCTGGCACGAGATGCACGTGCTGTTGCGTCGCCCGGGACAGCCCGAGGAGCGGCTCTCCCGGCGCAGCGCCCTCTCCGAGGGCGAGAAGAAGATCGTCACCTACCTGCCGCTGTTCGCAGCCGTGGCCGCCTCCTGCGACGCGCTCGCCGAGTCGGCGCCCGACGCCCCACGCTTCGTGCTGCTCGACGACGCCTTCGCCAAGGTCTCCGAGGACAACCACCCCAAGCTGTTCGGGTTGCTCGTCGAGCTCGACCTGGACTTCATCGCCACGAGCGAGCGGCTGTGGGGCACGCACTCGAGCGTCCCGCAGCTGGCGATCACCGAGGTGCTCCGCGACGCCGAGCTCGGCGTGATCGTGCTCGAGCACTACCGCTGGGACGGGACCTCGCGCTCCCTCGCGCCGGTCGAGGCGAGCCGGTGACCGCCGGCGGCGAGACCGCCGACCCGGGTGGGGACGGCGGCGCCCCGGCCGCCACGGGCGAGAGCGGTGGCGCTCCGGCTGGCGGCGAGGAGGCGGCGCGCCTGCTCTTCCGCTACGTCACCGTCGAGGAGTGGCGCGAGTACCGCTCGATCATGGCCGTCTTCGCCAGCACCTTCTTCGCGGAGTTCACCCCCGACGAGGTCGGGGCCACCCTCGCCGAGCGTGGCCTCGAGCTCGAGCCGGCCACGGTGGCCGAGCGCCTCGAGAGCCTTCGCCGCTGGGGCAACCTCACCGTCTCCTCGGCGACGGGGACGCCCTCGAGCCTCGCCGACTACTACCGGAGGCGCAACCGCTACCTCGTCACCCGCGCCGGCCAGGAGGTGCACGAGGTGGTGGAGGGCGTGCTCGCCGCGTCGACGAGGTGCGCGACGTCTCGACCGGCCGCCTGCGGGCCCTGCTGCACGCGCTGCGCGAGCTGGCGGCGATCGACGTGGCACAAGCCGAGGCGCCGCGCCTCGCCGACCTCGTGCGCGCCGTCTTCGACCCGCAGCGCGCCTTTACCTCCGAGATCACCCAGTTCTTCGCCGCCCTCAACCAGTGGCAGAGCCGATACGACCTCACAGCCGAGGAATTCAGCTTCTTTGCTCAAGTGCTCGTCGGCTACGTCGGCGAGCGCCTCGACGAGATCGAGCGGCTGTCTCGTCCGATCGCCGCCGCACTCGCCGAGCTGCGACCCCGCCTCGCTCTCGTCGTCGAGCGGGCGCAGGGTGGCCTCAAGCGCCGCGTCGAGGAGGCGGGGCTCGACGGCTCGATCGCCGTCAGCGCCCTCGCCGGCTCGAGCCTCGAGGACTGGGAGCATCTCGCCGGCTGGTTCGTCGCCCGCCCCGACCGCCCCGCCCGCCTCGACCAGCTGCGCCGCGATGCCGTCGCCGCCGTCCGCTCGCTGACGCTCAACCTGACCCGTCTCTCCCGGGTCGGGGTCGGCACGTCGTCGCGCCGCGCCGACTTCGTGCGCCTCGCCGGCGTCGTCCACCACCGCCTCGACCTCGACCCGGCCGACCTCGTCAATGCCGCCCTCGGCTGCTACCCGGCGCGCCACCTTGCGGCGATCGCCGGCGACGCCGGGGACCCGGTGCCCTCGACCACGTCGTGGTGGGACGGCCCCGTCGCCCTCGTGCCGGTGTCGCTGCGCGAACGCGGCGACACGACGAGCCGCGGCCGCTCCAGCCCGATCCCGGACCGCGGGACCGCCAAGCTGGCGTTACATCGTCGGCGCGCCCAGGAGCTCGCCGCGCTCGGGCGGGTGGACGCCGAGCTGCTCGCCGCCGATCGGATCGAGGGCGCCGTGGTCAGCCACGCCGCGCTCACCCGCTTCGAGCAGCTCGTCGGCCGGGCGCTCGCCGCGATGCCGGTGCGCTGCGACGGGACGGGGCGCGGCGAGCACCGCGACCAGACGATGCGTTGCGTCGTCGAGCGCATGCCGGGGCGCACGACGGCCGTCTCCTCGCCCGAGGGCACGCTGTGCCTGTCCGACCTTGTCGTGTCGCTCAGCGCAGTTCCGGCGATCGCGGGTGAGCCGGCGCTGGCGACGGCGGCCACGGCAGGTCCGGTCACTGCCCTAGCTGCGATCGCCCCAGCTGCGATCGCCCCAGCTGCGACCGTACCGGCGGTCAGGCGATGAGCGACGATCCGCAGGCCCCGCTCGAGCGCCGCGCCGCCGCCCGCCATCTCCTCGCCAACCCGATCTGCTGCAAGGAGGACGATCCCGAGTCCTTCCGCCTCGTGCGGCGCCACGAGACCGAGCTCGACCGCTGGTTCACCCAGCGACTGGGCTACCGCCTGCACCTCGGCGCCGACACGGCGCGCCTGTTCAAGTCCGGCGTCCTCCCGGCGCAACGCCCGCTGCGCACCCGTTCGGGCCGAGCCTTCCACCGCCTCGAGTACGTGATGCTCCTGCTCGCCGTGGCGGCCACCGTGGCCGGACCGGCGGTCGTCAGCCTGCGCGACCTCGTCGACCTTGTCCGCTCGGCGGCGGCCGACGCCGAGGTCCCCCTCGCCGGAGACGCCGCCGAGCGCCGGGCGCTCGTCACCGCACTCCGCTTCATGATCGAGCACGGCCTCGCCGCCGAGGTGCACGCCCGGGTCGACGACTACGCCGAGGATGCCGAGGCCGATGCCGTGCTGCGCCTGCGCCCGGACCGCATCGCCCTCCTCTCGCTGCCTGCCCTCGCCGGCTTCGCCGACGCCGAGGATCTTCTGGCACGCGCCGTGCACCGCTCGGCTTCCCGGCAGTGGATGCGCGCCCGCCTCGTCGAGGACCCGGTCCTCTACCGCGACGACGTCAGCGACGCCGAATGGTCCGAGCTGCGGCGGCGACTCGGCGAGGAGGAGCGCTACCTCGAGGAGATGTTCGGCCTCGTCCTCGAGGCCCGCGGCGAGGGGATCGCCGCCATCGACCCGCACGGCGAGCTGAGCGACGAGGACTTCCCGGCCGGTGGCACGGTCGGGCACGCCGCGCTGCTCCTCATCGCAGCGCTACGCAACTCCGCCGCCGCAGCGCGTCCCGTCCCCCTCCCCGAGATCGTCGGCCACCTCACCGAGCTGGCGCACATCCACGCCCGCCACTGGTCGCGCGACCTCACCGCCGACCCGGAGCGGTTGGCACGGCAGGTGATCGCACTGCTCGAGGCGATGCGACTGGCGAAGCGTTGCGACGACGGGGCATCCGCCGCCGAGGGTGGCGCGGCGCTGCGGCTGCTGCCGGCTGCGGCGCGCTTTGCCACCGCAACGCAGGCGCCGGCCGCCGGTGAGCCTGCGCAGGCTCAGCTCGGCCTGTTCTAGATTGCGCCGAGAGAGCCGGACTCGCCGCCCCGAGGCCCCGGGATGACCGACCGCCCCTCGCTTCGTGCACCCGAGCTGCAACCGCTCTGGGAGGCGCTGCGCACCCGGCTCGAACGTGGAGGGGAGGCACGTCGCGCCAGGTTGCGCGTCGCCGAGCTGCCGCCACGCGGGCGCCACCTTGTCGCCGTCCTCCTCGGCCGCCCGGAACGCCCGAGCGTCGAGCTCGCCGAGCTGGAGCGGGCACTCGCCGCGCTCGGGGTCGGGGCGACGCTGCCCGAGGCGCTCGCCGCGCTCGGCTTCCCGGTCGCCTCCGAGCCTGCGGCGCAGCGTGCCGCGCGCCGGGCGCGCCGGGATGCGCTCGACGCGGCTCGCGCCGAAGCGGCGTGTTGGCCCGAGCCGTGGGCCGGCGAGTGGGTCGACGCGTCGGTGCGCGCCGGGTTGTTCAAGGATCTCGACGCGCCGGGCGCGGTGGCGCTCGTGCGCGAGACCCGAGCCGTCCTCGACGAGCTCGCTCGCCTGGAACGCGCCGGCGCGAGCGCAACAAGTCGCACCGACCTCGCTGCCACGGTCCTCGGCTCGTCGCACGCGCTCGACCCCGGGACCCGTGCCGAAGCGGCGCTCAGCCGGGCGCTCGTCCTGCGCCACCCCGGGCTCGGGCGGCGCGAGGCGTGGCAACGGGCCGGGACGCACACCGGCCTCGTCTCGGCTCCCGCGCTCACCTGGGGCCTGTGCGCCGAGGCGAACCACCCCCTCGCCGGGCTGCTCGCCGAGGCGCGCCGCCTCGAGGTGCCGGTCCATCTCTCCCAGCTGATGCTGGCGCGCTACCCGCTCGCCGTCGCAGCGGGAAGCGAGATCCTTGTCACCGAGAACCCGCGCCCGGTCGAGGCTGCCACACAGCGCAGGGTCGACTTCCCCGTCGTTGCGTTGAACGGCAACCCATCCGGCGCTGCTCTGCTCCTCGTCGAGCAGCTGCTCGCCTCCCGGGCGGTGCTGCGCTACCACGGCGACTTCGACGCCGCGGGGCTGCGCATCTGCGGGCGGATGGCACGTCTGGGCCTCGTACCGTGGCGGATGGACGCCTTCTCCTACCGCCGGGCCGTGGCCGCTGCGCAGGAGCGCTCCGTCGAGCTGCCACGCGGACGCGCACCGCGCGCCACCGACGCCATGGGACCCGCAACTGCAGGGCGCTTTCGACGACGAGCGCCGCATCGTGCACGAGGAGCGGCTGATCTCCGAGATCCTCGACACCGGTCCGCGGCGCTGAGCGACAAGCCGCTCGGCAACTGCGCATTCGGCACCTGACGATCGGACGATGACACTCGAAACCGCTGACCACGCAGCGGGCGAACGCGGCACGACGGCCGGCTGCCGGCGGCTGCTGCGTTTGCTGCCGGCGGGCGGACGGCGTGACGAACGCGGTCCGCCGTTCGCTGTCAGGTGCTGAGGACCGTCAAGCGCTCGTCGAAGAAACGCCGCATCTCCTCCAGCATGTCCTTCCTGTTGGCGTGGCTTCGCACGTAGTAGGCCTCGTCGGGGTAGACCCGATGACGCACCGGCTTGTAGAACCGTCTCATCTCCGCGCACCATTGGTACGAGGCGTCGGAGCGAGGGAGCTTGCCCTCGCCCTGAATGAGCAGCATCGGTGTCTGGACCTGAGGGATGTCGTAGAAGGGGAAGCATCTTCTGTAGATGTGCTCGGAGCTTTCGATCGGACCCAGCTCGTGGCGCAGCAGCTGCAGGTGCCTCAGCTCTTGCTCGCGATACGTCGCCAGCCAGTCGCCGTAACCCGCGTGCGGCACCGCCGCCTGAAAGACGCCGGGTGCCCAGGCGGCAGCCGCCATCGACATGCACGCGCCGTAGCTGGTGCCGTGGATCCCCATGCGGGCGGTGTCGACGAATCCCAGTGTCTTCAGGTACTGGACCCCGGCGAGCACGTCGTTCAGGTCACCGTGGCCCCAATCGCGGTTGTTGAGATCTTCGAACTCCTTGCCGTAGCCGGAGCTGCCCCGCACGTTGGGCAACAGGACGACGTAGCCATGCTGTGCGAAGTACTGGACAGACGGTTGGAGCGAGTCGGCGAACTGGCTCGTCGGCCCACCGTGGATCCACAGCAGTCCCGGAAACCTGTCTCCTGGCGGCGCGCCGGTGGGCACGTAGAGGTAGGCGTTGATGGTGCGGCCGTCGAAGCTCGAGTAACTCACCTTGCTCGGCTGGATCAGGTCATCGGGGACTGCAGAGCGGGTCAGGCGACGAGGCTCGCCACCTTTCACCTCCACCACGAACAGATCGGGGGGCGTGGTGAGGGTCTGGAACAGATACGCCAATCGACTTCCGTCCGGTGACCAGCAGGGTAGGCCGCAGGCGCCACCTTCCTCGCCGGCCAGCACCCGCACCTCCCCGCTCGAGGGGTCCACGACCCGCAGCTGGAGCGTGCCGTTGTGGTTCTCGATGTACGCGAAGAGATGCCCGTCGGGCGACCAGCAGCCTGCCGACTGGTCGCCTCCGGCCGGGGCAAGCTGGCGGGGGGCTCGTGGCTGCCCGGCGAGCTCAGCGGTCCAGTAGTTGATCCAGCCCGAACGATGCGAACGAAAGGCCACTCGTCGCGAGTCGGGACTGACCAAGGGATACGAGAAGGTGCGCCCGTAGTGGTAGTCGAAGAAGTCCTCGTCCTGCACGACCAGAGCCGCCTCGCCCCCGTCCCGGCCGACAGACCAGATCTCGTGTCGGCTCCAGGTGCTGTCGAGCCGTACGAAGAGCAGTCGCGAGCCACCGAACGCCGGGTAGACCTCGTAGTTCGTGTGCTCGGTGACGCGGCGCGTCGAACCGGAAGGAACCTCGACGAGATAGATGTCGTACGTGCCGCGTCGAGAGCCGGCGAAGACGATCTCGTCGGCGCGAGGGGACCACCGGAACGAGTTGATCGACGCTCCGAGGCGTGTGAGTCGTTCCGGCGAGGCGGGCTGAGGGCCATCGAGCGGGAGAAGCCAGAGCTCGACCTCGAGGCCCTCTCCCGTTTCGTCGGCAGCATTGGAGAGATAGGCGACCCATCGTGCGTCCGGAGAGATCTGTAACTCGTGCGAACCGAGGAAGGGCATCCCTCCCAGGTCGGCGCAGACCTGCCGCCGCGCCCCGTCGGTACACGACATGACGTCGAGACGACCGCTGCCGTCGAGGTACAGAACCGCGTCGTTCCCGAGCCAAGCCGGCGGCTCCATGGTCTCCAGGGAGCCGCCACCTCCGAGCGAGACGAGCTCGTCGAGACTCGACATGCAACCTCCGTGGTAGGTGACGGGTCTCGGATCCTATCCGAGGTCTCGTCTCGACGTCCTGTCCCGACGAGCGTGATGGCGACAAGCTTTGCTGGATCACCCCCAGTCAGCCGTGCTCGTCGAGGAGGTCGGCCGCGAAGACGGTCGCCCTGCCGGGCAGGCGGGCGTGTGCCGACGAGCCGTAGAAGTAGGCGGCGCCGAGGTTGTAGGCGTTGCCGCTGCCCCTTCTCGCCGGTGTCAGAGCCGAGACGTATCGTCCGCTAGAGAGACCACAGGAACGGGCCAATGCGCAAGGCGATCACGGCTCACATGGTTGTCGGCAGCCAGCGGCCGAGAAGTGCCGACGGCTCGCACCAGCTCGTCCTCGAATACCCCACCACGTGCTGTCCGAGATCGTTGTGGCAGCAGACTAGCGAGACGCCGAGGAATCTGCGCGTAGATCGAGCGTTGGCCGAGCATGACTACTTTGCGACAAGCCGATTTGGCGCAGCGCTGGTCGAAGCTGCCCGGCGCGCTGCCCAAAGCCAGCGCTCAACGTCATTGCAGACCTTCCTCACCCCCGGCTGCAATCAATTTACGGTTCCAGGTTCAGTCGGTTCGCCCGCTGGGGTTGACCTGTGGCCAGCCGGCGGGCCACCAGTCTCCCTGTGGGTCGGTGGTTTGCCCGACCTCGATGATGTAACCGTCGGGATCTCGGATGTAGCAACGGATCTCGTACTGGTGCTGCTTCGGCGGCGTCAGGAACTGCGCGCCCCGGGCGCTCCATTCGGAGTACACGGCATGGATGTCTGCGACCCGGATGTTGAGGAAGCTACTGACGCGGTCGGGGTCGCTCGGCGTCTCGAGTGTGACCGTGGGCTTGTCGTCAGTGGGGCCTCCCCCGCCATTGATGATGATGAAGCCATTGGCGAGCGCGACATTGGTCGGCTCTGGTCCGAAGACCACCCTGCCGCCGAGTACCTCGGTATAGAAGCGCCGGGAGCGCTCGACGTCATCGGAGACGATGAAGTGGGTCACTACCATTCGCTCAGCGGGCTGCGTCGGTTCGGCCATTGACACCTCCACTCGTTGCGGCTCATGCCCCACGAGCGAACCCGGCAATCACCAGCCGCCCAAGGCGTTGGTGCGACACACCGCCGTTCACCTGACCGAGCGAGCCGGTGCTCGCCCGTCTCTTCAGCGGTGACGAGAGCCGCCGATCAGTCACGGGCGAGCGCGAGCGAGGACCGAGCCGGGCACGACCGCGGTCGCACCGCTCGCGGCGGCGAGCGAGCGACGCGCACGCGGGCAGCGGACACCCGCCGCGCCAAGCCCAGGTTGCGCCACGACATCCCCCGAGCTCGCGGCCCGTCGTCACCGCCAGGTTTCCTCGCGCCTGGCGAGGGTGTCGGCGCGGATCCTGACGGCTGCCGTCCCGACCCCGGCGACCTCGGCGAGTCGTTGCCCGGGACCGAACCGGCGGTCCCGAGCTCGGTGGTCATCGGTTAGCTTGGAGGAGCCGCTGTGAGCTCTCACCGTCGGCGCCGATGCGCTCGTAGCGGGGTTGATCGCGGGTGCAAACAGGCAGAGCGGGAGCGCGATGAAGGTCGGTGAGCAGGAGCATCCCATCCGGATCACCGGCCAAGCGAGCGACGTCGCGGCGACCCGTCACGGATCGGACTGGGCGATCCTCGTCCTTTGCTGTGTCGCCCAGTTCATGGTCGTCCTCGACGTCTCGATCGTCAACGTGGCGCTGCCGTCGATCAGGCACAGCCTCGGCTTCTCCCAGGCCGACCTGCAATGGGTGCTCAACGCCTACACGTTGACCTTCGCCGGCTTTCTCCTGCTCGGCGGCCGTGCAGCCGATCTCTTCGGCCGGCGCCGGGTGTTCCTCGTCGGGCTGAGCACCTTCACGCTCGCCAGCGTGCTCGGTGGGATCGCACAGGACCAGGCGATGCTGATCGGGGCGCGCGCGCTGCAAGGGCTCGGCGGGGCGATCCTCTCTCCGGCGACGTTGACGATCCTCACCACCACGTTCCGACAACCCGCTGCCCGTGCGCGTGCGATGGGGATGTGGAGCGCCGTCGCCGGGGCGGGCGGGGCCTCCGGCTCGTTGCTCGGGGGCATCCTCACCCAAGAGCTCTCCTGGCGCTGGATCCTCTTCATCAACATCCCGATCGGGGTCGCCACGCTGATCCTCGGACGGTGGCTGCTCGAGGAGAGTCGAGGCGAGGGAGAACGGCAGCCCCTCGACGTGGTCGGTGCCGTGCTCGTCACCGGCGGCCTCACCGCCCTCGTCTTCGGCATCGTGCGCACGACGAGTGTCGGCTGGGGCTCCTGGCAGACCGCGCTCGCCCTCGCCGTCGCAGCGGGCCTGATCGCCTGGTTCGTGCTCCAGGAGGATCGCGTGGCGCGCGCCCCACTGCTGCCGCTCGGGCTGCTCGCCCGCCGGAGCATCTCGGTGGCCAATGCCGTCAGCCTCCTGTTCGCCGCGGCGAGCTTCTCGATGTGGTTCTTCGTCTCGCTGTACTGGCAGGACGTGCGCGGGTACACCCCCCTCGGCACCGGCTTCGTGTTCCTCCCCCAGACCCTGGCGGTCATCGCCGGCGCGCAGTTCTCCTCGCGGCTGATGCTGCGCGTGGGCTCGCGACCGCTGCTGATGCTCGGTTGCGCACTCTCGGCGACCGGACTCTTCCTCTTCTCCGGTCTCGGCGTCCACACGCCGTACTGGTCGGGGTTCTTCGTGCAGAGCTTGCTTCCCGGCCTCGGGCTCGGACTCGTCTTCCCCGCCGTCACGTACTCGGCGACAGCTGACGTGCCTCGACAGGAGGCCGGTCTCGCCTCGGGTCTGGTCAATACCTCGCGCCAGATCGGCGGCGCGCTGGGCCTGGCGGTGCTGGTGACCGTGGCGACGACGAGAACCCACGACCTCGCCCGATCGGCGAACGAGATCGTCGCCATCAAGGACGGCTACACGCTGGCGTTCATGATCGGTGGCGTGGTCGCCGTAGGTGCCGGTGTCATGGCACTGCTCCTGCCGGCGAATCCAGCCGCGACGGCATCGCGGACATCTCCCGTCCCGGCGTTTCCCGCCACGAGCGCCGCGCCCGGAGGCCGCTCGGACGGAGCGACCCGGTAAGTATCACGGGGCGGCGTCGGATCCCGAGCGCGGCGAGCTGTCGGTAGGTCGGGAATGAGGCCGCGGCAGTCCGCTGTCGGCGGTGTCGATCGCTACGCTTCCGTCATGCCCGGTCCGGTCGTGCTTCGCAGATGGACCGTCGAGGAATACCACAAGATGGCCGCCGCCGGCGTGCTCGGCGAGGACGACCCCGTGCAGCTGCTCGACGGCGAGATCGTCGTGATGACGCCGATCGGGGCACGCCACGCGGCCTCGGTCAATCGACTCGCCCGCCTGCTCAACGCCGCCGTCGACAACCGGTTTCTCGTCAGCGTGCAGAATCCCGTCCGCCTCTCGCCGTGCTCGGAGCCTCAGCCGGACCTCGCGCTGCTCAGCTGGCGGGACGACGGGTACGCGACCGAGCTCCCGAGCGCCGCCGACATCGTGCTCGTGATCGAGGTCGCCGATTCGAGCGGAGTGCTCGACCGCCGGGTCAAGCTGCCGCTCTACGCCGAGGCGGAGATCGAGGAGGTGTGGATCGTCGACCTCGAGAGCGAGACGGTCGATGTCCATACCGGTCCACACCCCCGCGGCTACCGGCGACAGAGCGTGCGTCGCCACGGCGAGGACGTCGTCTCGCCCTCGGTCCCAGGTCTGTCCGTGCCGGTCGATTCCGCCCTGGCGATCCCGTCGCGCTCGAGTCGACGCGGCACGGGTCATCTGAGTCCGCCTCGATGACGGGGCAGAACGGGCGCTGCGGACGCTCGAAGCAAGCGGGCTTGGGCGGGCGGTGTCGTCGAGAAGCCCGGCTGCGTCAGGCTGACGGGGGGTCAGGCGCTGCCTGGGCGCTGCGGTGGCGGGAGCCGCCGGAAGCTGTTGCGATGCCGCCCGCTGTTGCGATGGCGCCGAGGGGCAGCACGCCGCCGCTCGCGCACCCAGCGGCGCTCCGGCGCTACGTGCGTGGGCGTGCCGCTCACTGCGGTGCGAGCCAGGCTGGGCCCGCAGACCCTGCGCCGGTTGCACGACAATCAGCCCGGCAGGAACTGTTCTCGGACTACGAGTCGGGAGGTTCACCGACTGGCACGACCTCGACACCGGGCCGATCGAATGCAACGTGCCACGGGTCGATCACGACCGAGCCCTCCGGGAAATCGAAGTCGACGAACTCCGGCTCGGGGCAGCCGAGGAAGAAGGCGGCGGGCCCGGAGACGGTCGGGCGGTCTCGCGAGACGGGTGGACGGGCGACGACCTCCGCCTTCACGCCACGGGACTCGAGGACGTTGACCAGCAGCCGCACCGAGCTACCGATCTCGAGATCCGTGCCCGACTTGTAGGCGGTGCCGAGCACGACAACGGGCCGCTCGCCGGCACGATACTCGAGCAGATCGGCGAGCCAGCAGACGTACGCCTGGCGAGCCTCGAGGGCCGCGGAGAAGAGATCTGCCTCCAGGCCGAGTTGGCCTCGTGAAGCTGAGCGAGCCCGCGTACGCCGGTCCGAACCGGCACGCCGCTGCAGCGGTCGTCGGGTACGTTGGCGAACGGGCGAACTGGAGCGACGTCGAGGCCCCGGTCGTGCGATCGAGCATGTACGGTGGAGTTCGGGGGAGGTCCAAGGGTGGTCGACGAAGTCGAATCGACAGAGCACGCCGCCGTGCTCGAGAGGCTCGCGGCGGTCGGGCAGCAACTGTCCGACCTCGACGGGGGCGTGCGCTCCGTCCAGTCGATCGTCACCCACCACCACGGCGTGCTCGAACGCCAGGACCTCGCGCTCGAGCGGCACGAAGCGGCAATCGCCCCGCTGCCCTCTGCGATCGAGGAGCTCTCGGGCGCGATCGAAGTCGTCCGGGAGGACCTGAGGACGGCGCGGGAGCACCGCTGTCCGGATCGACGCCGAGCTGGTGCGTGTCGGCACGCTCGTCGAGCTCGTCCAGCAGCAGGCGATCTCGCGGGTCAAGGAATTGCAGGGTCTCGTCGACTCGAAGCTTAACCGAACTCGAGCAACGGCTCGACGGAGTCGTCCATTCGTGATCGTCCCGTTGGCTTGCCCTTGACCTCGGGGGTCCCCGGCGGCTGACATGGCGATCGCCTGGTGGACTCCCCTCCCTCCGCAGCGCAGCGGTATCGCCGATTCGAGCTATGCGCTCCTCGGCGGTCTGTCGGCTGCCATCGACGTCGTCGCCGTCGTCGACGACTCGGTCAAGGATCGCGTAGCGGCCCCGCCCGGCGTCGACGTCGTCGGCGCCCGCGAGGCGGCGAGTACCCGGTTCACACTCGACGCGTACCAGCTCGGCAACAACTGGGACTTTCACGGTTTCATGCTGCGAGCAGCTTTGTCGCGACCCGGCCTGCTCGTTCTGTACGACCCCTCCCTGTACGATTTCTTCGTCACCCTGACGGGTGGAACTACGAGCCCGATCCTCGCCGAGGAGGTCGCCTACGACTCCAAAGGCCGGTTCAGTGCCGTGACACCACCGACCATCGACGTCGGGAAGGGCAGGACCGATGTCGATCGCCTCCGCCTGCCGATGTGCCGGCGCCTGGTCGAGTCGAGCCGACTCGTGCTCGTCCAGTCGACCGCGATCCGCGACGTCGTTCGAGGAGCGCTACGGGATCAGACCTCGTTGCGTCGGGCACGTCAAGACGGTGACGGCGGTGCCTCCTCCACGGGAGGTCGTCGATCGCCCGGCTGACAAGGCAGTGATCTTCGGGATGTTCGGAGGCCTCAGTTCGCACAAGCGGAACGTCGAGGTCGTCGAGACCTTCGTCGACCTCCTCGAGCAGGGATGTGACATCGAGCTCGTCATCGCCGGCCATCCGGACGACCCGGCGGTCGTGGCGCGAGTCGATGAGCTCGTCGCCACCTCGTCGGCCGTCGCGGGTCGCATCCACCTCGAGCTCTCGCCCCCGGGCGATCGGCTGCAGCAGCTGATCGCCGACTGCGACGTGATCGTCTCGCTGCGCTGGCCGACAACCGGGGAGTTGAGCGGCACCTTGGCGACCGCCGTCGCGTTCGGCAAGCCCGCGATCGTGAGCGACCTGCCTCAGTTGCGGGAAGTCCCGCAAGGGATGCGGTGGTTCGTTCCGGTCCCGCCGGGGGCGGAGAGGCCGAGGCTCCGTGACGTGGTCCGCCTGATCGTGAACGACCGCACCGTCCTCCGCCGCGCGACATCGATCGCGGAAGCGCACGCCGCGTCGCTGTGCGCCGAGGGCCTCGTGGATCAATATCTGGAGTGCATCGAGATCTGTCTGCGGCGAAATCCGGGAAGCACATCCGCGGACAGGGCCACCCGGCTCGATCAGGGTGCGAGTGTGGCTCCGGTCGGAGCCGCTGAGGTTCGGGGCAGCGGCGGGCGCTGAGCGGCTCGCACCGGTGGCAACGCGACGACTTGGACGACAAGCGGCCGCCGTGGGCAGTGTGATCACGCTGCACAGCGCGTCAGGGCACCTCGCTCGCACGACGTCCTGCGGCGCTACGCGCTTCGATGCAGGTGAGAGTGCCCCGAGGCTCGCTGCTCACTCGCCGCTGCCGTAGGGGCGGGTGATGATCTCGAGCAGGTGCCCGTCGGGGTCGCAGAAGTACGTGCCGCGACCGCCGTCGTTGCGGTTGATCCCCCGTCGGCTGCGACCGGGGTCGGCCCAGTGCTCCTGGCCTGCGGCGACGATGCGGCCGTAGATCTCGTCGAACTCGGCTTCGCTGACGAGGAAGGCGTAGTGCTGGGACACGATCTCTGCGTCGCGCCCCTCGACCTCGTGGAAGTCGAGCGAGACGGCGTTGCTCGTCTCCACGCGGAGGAAGGGGCCGAAGGGCACCGGGTCGGCAAGCCCCAGCACGCCGACGAGATATTCGGCCGAGGCGGCCTTGTCTCTGCACCAGACGATCGTGTGGTTGAGCGCCGCGGGCACCTGACACCTCCACCAGGGGCCTCAGCCCCACCCGTCGGACGCTACCGCGTCCCTGGCGGCGCTCCTGCGACAGCCGACAGCCGAGAGCCGAGAGCCGCAGCCGTGCTTCGCTTTCCCTCGAGCAGGGCGCGCCCGGCCGGCCGCGGCCGACGGCCGAACACGCACGACGGCCGGCTGCTGGCGCTGTCGCGTCGCCGGCGGACGGCGGACGGCGTGACGCCGATGGTCGCTACGCTGCGGCGCTGGCCTCCGCCTCAGCGTGGTGTCAGCAGCGCGACCCTGGCCCCGGCAGCCCATGCGAGGTGGAGGTCGTCGGAGTCGGGCTCGCCGCGCTGGTCGAGCCTGATCGCGTTGAGCTTGGCGAACGTGTGGTTGTCTCTCGCCATGATCGCCAGGTGCTCGACGACACCGGCCTCGTCGGTCACGACCCGCACATCGGCGGGTCGTCGCTTGCCGGCGAGACGGATGTCGACGGGCTCGCCGCTGTTGAGGTTGCGCGCCCAGGCGAATTGCGAGCCCACGAGCAAGCTTCCCTCGAACCGGGTGTACGCAACCGGGATCGCATACCGCCGGCCCGACTCGCGTCCCACCACGTGGAGGACGACCAATCGCCTCCCGGCGACCCGGCTGAGGAGCGGGGCGCGCAGCACTGCCCGGATCAGCCGGTTGACGAGCCCCTGGAGGGGCACGGTCTGTGCCCGCACGGCGGGTTTGTCGGCGGAGGGTGAATCTGTCGAGGGTGATATCGAGCTGGTCATACCGGTCGTCTCCACGTGCTCGTCGTCGAGGAACCCGTGCCCGTCCTCAGGCGGCCTGGCCGGCCGGCTCCGTCGTGTGGATCCACTGGCGGACCCAGTCGCCGGTGATCTGCCGGGTGGTTGCGTTGATGCGGTTCCAGGCGTTGATCCCGGCGATCGCGACCACGAGCCCGGCGAGCTGGGTCTTGTCGTAGTGGCCAGCTGCCTGCTCCCACACCTCGTCGGGGATGGGGTCAGAGCGATCGGCGAGCCGGGTGGCGGCCTCCGTCAGCGCCAGGGCGGCGCGCTCGGCATCGCTGAAGTACGGAGCTTCCCGCCAGGCGCCGACCATGACGACGCGCTCGTCCGGCTCGCCCGCTGCCTTCAGCTCACGCGAGTGCATGTCGAGACAGACGCTGCAGCCGTTGATCTGGCTGGCGCGCGCCTCGATCAGGTACAAGGTGCTCTCAGGCACGCCCGCAGAGCGGGCGGCGGCACCGAGCTGCTGCATCGCTTCCATCGCGGCGGGGAGAATCATCACCGGGTTGGTCATCCGTGGTTCCACGTCGGTCCTCCAGTCGTGGTAGCCGGCGCCGGTCACATCGCCGGCGTGCGGCGCCGGCGCCGGTCACATCGCCCGCGTCCGGCGGGTCTACTCGTATGACACGTGAGGCCGGAGGAACGTGACATGAGCGATCAGCAGTGGCTCGCCCAGCGGTTCGAGGAGTATCGGCCCAGGCTGCGCGCGGTGGCCTACCGGATGCTCGGGTCACTGAGCGAGGCGGACGACGCTGTTCAGGACAGCTGGCTCCGGGTCAGCCGAGCCGACACGAGCGAGGTCGAGAACCTCGGAGCCTGGCTGACCACGATCGTCGCCCGTGTTGCGCTGAACATGCTGCGCTCGCGCACCATACGCCGCCAGCAGCCGCTCGATGTCCATCTCCCCGACCCGGTCGTCGACTCACCCGGCGGCAGCGACCCCGAGCACGAAGCGCTGCTCGCCGACTCGGTCGGCCTGGCGCTGCTGGTGGTGCTGGAGGCCTTGAGCCCGGCCGAGCGACTCGCCTTTGTCCTCCACGACATGTTCGCGGTGCCCTTCGACGAGATCGCACCCATCGTCGAGCGCTCGCCGGAGGCGACCCGGCAGCTTGCCAGTCGAGCCCGTCGGCGGGTGCAGGGAACGGCGACGGTGCCCGACGCAGACCTCGACACGCAATGGAAGGTCGTCGACGCGTTCCTCGCCGCGGCCCGCAACGGCGACTTCCAGGCACTCGTCGCCATCCTCGACCCCGACGTCGTCCTGCGCGCCGACGTGGGCGCGACCGGGCTCTCGCGTCAGGTGCGAGGCGCAGCGGAGGTCGCCCGTCAGGCGATGATGTTTCGCCAGGACGCGGCTCATTGTTCGACGGGCGCTCGTCAACGGCGCAGCCGGGCTGGTCTCGCTGCGCAACGGCGAGCCGTTCTCGGTCGGCGCATTCACGATCCGGAACGGGAAGATCGTCGAGTGCGACTTCCTCGTCGACCCGGTTCGCGTCGCTCAACTCGACCTCAGCGTGCTGCAGGATTGAGGACCTGCTGACTCGTCGGCAGTGCCCGTAATGGGAGGTCTCGCTGCTCAGCTGGCGGCCGCGGAGGTGCTCGAGCGCCGGTGATCCGCTCATCGCCGGCGAGGGGAGGTCGTGTCACCGGCATGCCCAGCGCGGCACCCCACGAGCCGACGACGTGGGACGACGTGCAGTCGTTGCCCCCCGACGGCAAGCGCTACGAGTCCTTCGCCGGCGTGCTCGCCGTGACGCCAGCACCGAGCCGGCGCCGCCAGGAGGCTGTCGCCGCGCTCCAGCGCTCCCTTTGCGGTCGCGTTCAGGCCTGTCGATCTCGTAGCGCTCGGCGCCGAGCCGGACGGGAGCAGCGACCGCTGAAGCGCTCCGCAGCCGAGACCATCCAGGATCGAGGCGAGCGGCTGGAGCGCGTCTTACTTGTCGTCGTCACGTCGTCTTCGCAGTGAACGGCTCGGTGTCGGTGCAGTCCGGCAGGCTCTTGATGTGTGCCAGGTCGGAGACCTCACCGACGACGATCCGGCCGAAGAAGGTCCCGCTGATGTGGACCGAGTTGGAGACCGTCGAACCGTCTGCGGCGGACACGCCGCCCGAGAAGGTTCCCGAGGTGATCCTGAGCGACGTGAAGTCGTACACAGGCGCAACGCTTCCTGCGCCCGGCTGGCATGTCGCCTCGATCGCGACTCTGAGGTCGTCGACCATGTTGCCGCTCGCAGAGATACGGAAGCTGATCGGATAGCCCGGTCCGACCGCGCCCGAGTAGCTGGCGTTCTTCACCTGCCCGCCTGCGGCGCTCGCCACGAACGTGATCGTTCCGGAGCTGCACAGCGTGGTTGCCGCCCCGGGCGAACGAGCCTCGATCTCGAACGAGCCGACGGCGGTGTGGTCCGTGACGCGACCGCTGATCTTCAGCGAGTCGCCGTCGGGATCCTTGAGCGTCCCACCGAACTTCCCTTCCGCCTCGATCCGGACCGTGCCCTTGTCGAAGTCGAAGCCCTGGGACTGGCTGCCGATCGAGCACGTTGTCGCGCCATGGTCGACGACCGCGTCCACGCGAACGTCGTCAAGCGACCCGTCGGCGACGGTGACGGTGATCCACATCGTGCTGCCGGGCACCTTCTGGCTGGTAGGTCCCCCGTACACACCGGATGGTGCGGCGTCCGCGGATGCGGCGTCCGCAACGCCGGCGAGTGCGAGCAGCCCAGAGGCCACGAGCCCGAAGATCTTGCCGGCAATCATGGTGGCCCCTTCTCGTACTGTTGCCCGTCTCGAGGGGAAGCGTACCGCTCTCAGCACAGCTGCGATCTTCGTCTCCGTGGCGATTCGTCATTCGACGGTTGGCAACTCGTCGAGGCAGCGGCGAACGAGCACCCTGTCGGTCGCCGACGCCAGGCTCGACCGCTACGACCCGCTCCGCCTCTGCGCTCGGCACACCGCGACATGGCACTTACGCCGCCCAGCCGATCGTCCCGGCCGGCTCGGTGCTGCGCTCGAGCCAGCAGTATCCGTGGGTGACGAGCGTGCTCGGGGCGTCGAGCACCTGGACCCGCTTGCAGCTCAGCTCCCCAGACCCGGGCGACTACCCGTCGCTCACGATCGACGACCTCGTCACGGCGAACCTGGTTGCCCTCGAGACCTACGGGATCGAGGCCTGCTACAGCCGGCCGCAGCCGATGTCGTGCTCGTCGTGGAGGTGGCCGACTCGAGTGGCGAGCTCGATCGCCGGGTCAAGTTGCCGCTGTACGCGCACGCGGGGATCCGCGAGGCCTGGATTGTCGATCTCGCCACCGGATCGATCGAGGTTTACCTCGAACCCGGGAGTCGGGGGTTCGCGAAGCGCAGCGTCGACCGTCGCGGAGAGACGGTCACCAGTCCCGTTGCGCCGGGGCTGGCCGTCGCCGTCGAAGCTGTCTTGCCCCGCACCCCCTCCAAGCGGGCTTGACCGGGCGGAGGTCGATCGGCCCGCTCCTCACGGCACGGTCGTCCGGACGAGCTGCTGGCGCGCGACAACGAGGTGCTCGAGGGGCTCTCCCCACCTTCGCAGCGAGCGCCCGCCCCGCGTCCACCCGCACGGCGCCGGCCGCCCAAGCAGAACGGCAACGTCATTTGGGGTGTGCGAGCGTCCCGGCCAGGCCGAGATCGCTGTGCGGCAGCGACGATCGGGCCTCGTTGCGTAATAGAGCGTGCACGTTCGTGCAGCCATCGGTCCCCGGGGACGGGGCCGATATCATGCGGCGATGGTGCAGCCCGCCCCGACCGCCGACCTCCGAAGCGCGGACTCGGCAGCGGCCTGTGAAGTCGTCGAGGTCGGCCCCCGCGACGGGTTGCAGAACGAGCGCGTCGCCCTCGATATCCCGACCCGTGTGGCGCTCGTCGAACACGCCGTTGCCGCCGGTGTACGCAGGGTGGAGGTAGCCTCCTTCGTCCGCGGCGACCTCGTCCCGCAGATGTCCGGCGCCGAGGAGCTGTTGGCCGCATTGCCCCGCCGCGCCGGCGTGTCGTACGCCGGGCTCGTGCTCAACGTGCGCGGGGTGGAACGTGCGCTGGCCGCCGGCGTCGACGAGATCAACGCCGTCGTCGCAGCGACCGATGCCTTCAGCATGGCCAATCAGGGCATGACGACCGCCCGGGCGATCGAGGTCTGGCGGGTGGTCGCCGCCGAGGCGGCCGACGCCGGGGTCCCGGCGAGCGTCACGGTGAGCGTCGCCTTCGGCTGCCCATTCGTCGGCGACGTCGATCCCGAGCACCTCGAGCGCGTTGTCGAGGCTGTGGCAGAAGCCGAGCCTGCCGAGGTGGTGCTCGCCGACACGATCGGAGCCGCCGTCCCTACCCAGGTGCGAGATCTCATCGCACGCTCGGCGAAGTTGCTCGCCCGCGAGACTCGCGCCACGCGTCTGAGGTGCCACTTCCACAACACCAGGAATACCGGCTACGTCAATGCCCTTGCCGCGTTCGAGAGCGGTGTCAGAGTGCTCGACGCCAGCATCGGCGGGGCCGGCGGCTGCCCCTTCGCTCCGGCGGCCACGGGCAACATCGCCACCGAAGACCTCGTTTTCTTGCTCGAACGGATGGGCGTCGAGACGGGCATCGACCTCGAGCGGGTGATCGAGGCGGGACACTGGCTCGGCGAGCAGCTCGGCTCGGTGCTCCCGTCCATGCTCGGCCGAGCCGGCCCCTTCCCGCGACCGCACGCGACGGCGAGCCCGCCGGTCACCGACTGACGGACTCCAACAGTCACGTCGCTGTGGGAATCGCCGTGCAGGTCCGCCCGATCCGTGCCGGGGAGCATGCCCTCGCGGGCAGGCTCGTCGTTGCCGCCTACGAGGCGCTACCCGGTGCGCATCTCTCGGACGGCTATGCCGCGGAGCTTGCCGACGTGGAGCGCCGTGCGGCGGAGGCGGACGTCCTCGTCGCACTCGAGGACCAGCTCGTCGGCTGCGTCACCCTCGTCCCCGACGCCGCGTCGCCTTGGGCAGAGTTGCTCGAGGACGGTGAGGCGGGGATGCGCATGCTCGCTGTCCTGCCGGCCGCGCAGGGCCGCGGCATCGGTCACGCCTTGGTCGACGCCTGCATCACAGGGGCGCGACAGCTGGACAAGTCTGCGCTCGTGCTGCACACCACCCCATGGATGACGGCAGCGCAGCGCCTGTACGAGCACGCCGGCTTCGAGCGCCTGCCGGAGCGGGACTGGCTCCCGGTGCCGGACGTCCCCCTGCTCGCCTACCGCCTCGCGCTGCGCTGAATCACGCCGGCGGAGCCGATCGCGGCGGCGCCTCGAGCCGAAGCGGCGCAACCCGGCCCGTCGCTCTCGGAGGCGACGGACGTGTCGCTGCGCCGCCCGCGCACGCACGCCGGACGCCGCCTGCCGTACGCGAAGCAGCTTGCCCGTAGCTTTGTAGTTGCGGGCGCGGTGATTCGGGGAGAGCGGGCGCTGTCCGCGGGTGGACGCGCCACAGCGGGCGCGTCGGCGCCGGGGTGGCGAGCGACAGGCAGGCGAGGGGGCGAGCAGATGTCGAACACGAGCACATCGGACGGGCGTCTCGGGCGTCTCGGGCGGCGGCGGGGCCGCAGCTGGGCGGCGGGAGCGAGCCTGCTCGGAGCTTCGGTGCTCGGCCTGCTCGGGACGACGGGGCCGGCGACGGCCGAGGGCTCCGCGGCGACGTCGCTCACGGCGCACGGCGGGCTGGGTCCTTCCACCCGTTCACCGGGTGGCGGCAGTGGCCGGCGGTTGGCAGGAGCGGCCACCGCCCCCGAAGCGCAGGCGGCCGTTGTCGCGGCCGAGCAGGCGGCCGTCGCGGCGGCCGAGCAGGACTTCGGCCTGCGGCTGCTCGACGAGACGGCGTCGGTGGACCCGACCGGCGACGTCACCGTCTCGCCATTCAGCTTGGCGGATGCGCTCGCCATGCTGGAGAACGGGGCCGAGGGAGCGACGCTCCAGCAGATCGCGGCCACCCTCGGAACCACGTCGTTCACCCCCACCGAGCAGGACCTCGGTTGGCTCGCGTTGACCACCGGCCTCAGCGCAGAGGCGCGGCGAGACGGAGTCTCGCTCGATTCCGCGGACGGGTTGTGGCTGCAGGCGGGCTTCCCGTTGCGGGCGCCGTTCGTCGAGGCGATGCAGCACTGGTTCGGCACGGAGGTGTCGAAGGTCGACTTCGCCCACCATCTGGCGGCCGCCCTGGGGTCCATCAACGGCTGGGTGAGCGCGCACACCGGCGGCAAGATCACCCAGCTGTTCAACCCCGGCGAGGTCGGCATCGACACGCGGCTGGTGCTCGCCAGTGCCGTCTACTTTCACGCCGCCTGGCAGGATCCCTTCGACCCGGCACGGACGGTCCCATCCAGCTTCACGCTTCCCGGCGGAACGGGGACCTCGTCGGTCCCCGTCGAGATGATGACCGGCACCGTTGCCGGTGGAGCGGCCACGGCCGCCTACGACGTGGCGCGGCTGCCCTATCGTGGGGGACACGACGAAGCTGTCGTGATGATGCCGTTGCACATGGGCTTGCCGGCATTCCTACGGCAGCTGGACCCCGCCCGGCTCGACTCGATCACCGCCGCCGCAGCGAGGCCGGCGCTCGTCCAGCTGCCGCGCTTCACCACGACGAGCGATCTCGACCTCGTGCCGACCTTGTCCGAGATGGGCATGCCGATCGCGTTCACCCGGTCCGCCGACCTCTCGGCGTTGAGCCCCGTGCCGACGATGGTGCAGTCCGTGGTGCAGCGCGACTACCTGAAGGTCGCCGAGGCGGGGACGGAAGCCGCCGCGGCGACCGGCATCGGCATCGCTCCGACCGCGGTGGCGGTGCCGACGAGAGCAATCGTCTTCGACCACCCGTTCCTCTTCGTCGTCCGCAACACGACGACCGGCGCGATCCTGTTCGCCAGCGCCGTCGAGGACCCGTCCTCGAGCGCAAGCTGAGTCGAGCGGAGCGAGCGGCTGAGCGGTTCGTCCCTCACCATCGCAGCGGCCGGACGCGGCACGACGGCCGGCTGCCGGCGGCTGCTGCGTTGCCGCCGGCGGGCAGGCGGCGTGACGCAGGTGGTCTCAGCGCTGCGGCACGGGCGCGACACGCGCACGCGGGCGACGCGTGTCCGGGGCGTCACGCCCAAGTTGCGCAGGCCACGGCGGGCGCCGGAGACCACGGCGAGGATGCGTCGTAGCGCGGCGTAACGTACACCCCCGGTGCAGCGGGCTCGCCGGGCCGCCGGTGTCGTCGTCGTGTTCGCTGCCGTGCTGCTGTGCACTGCGGGCGCTGTGGGCGCGTCCCGCCCGGCGCACCCGGCGCACACCGTGAGGATCACCTCGCCCGTCGTCTGGGTGATGACGTACACCCGGAGCTATACCGAGGTGCAGCGGCTCGTCGTCGAGCAACTGCCGGCGAGTGCACGCGTCGCCGTGCGCTGCTCGGGGGCCGGGTGCCCCTTCCGCTCGCGGAGGTTCTCGCCGCCGCGCCGCACCCTCTCGCTGACGTTCCTCTTCAAAGCCAGCAAGCTCGGGCCCGGGTCGACGGTGCGCGTCGAGATCACGGCCGGGGCCGACATCGGCAAGGTACTGGTCTTCACGATGCGATCTGATCAGCCGCCGAGGCTCGCCGAACGCTGCCTCGCGCCCGGCTCGAGCACGCCGATCGCCTGCTGACCCACCGCCTCGGGGTCGCACCCCGCGACGCGTGCGGGCGCCGCGTAGCCGCTCAGCGTGCCACCATGACGTGGTGATCGGTCGTGACGGGAGGGTCGGGCGCATGGAGGGCCGCGGCGCGGCACGCGAGCACCGCCGCCGCGCCGATGCCTACGCCGCTCCACGGCCGCGCCCCGAGCTCCCCGAGGGCACGCACCTCGTTCGCCAGATCGAGCACGTCGTCGTGCTCATGATGGAGAACCACTCCTACGACAACTACTACGGCGTGATGGTCGGGCATGGCGACGGCTTCCAGCACGACGCAGCCGGCGACCCGGTGCCGACTGTGCCGAACCTCGACGCCGTCGGCAACCCCGTCCCGCTGCGGCACAGGCCGACCCCGACGCAGCAGCCCGACGTGCCGACCCCAAAGCTGGGCGGCGTCACACATCCAGCTCGACGACGGCAAGAACGACGGCTTTGTCCGCAGCATCGAGCAGTTGGTGCGCGGCGGCGACGCGACGGTGGCGATGCAGTACTTCGGTGCCGACGACCTGCCGTTCTACGCCGACCTTGCACGCACCTTCCCGCTGGCGACGCGGTGGTTCTGCTCCTGCCTCGGCCCGACGATCCCCAACCGGCGGTTCCTCGTCTCGGGGACGGCGCACGGGTTGATCGACGACGTCTCGTTGCGCTTCGAGGACTATCCGCCCGCCGGCACGATCTTCGACCTCTTGAGTGCCAGCGGCGTCAGCTGGGCGAACTACCACGACCAGCCAGCCTGGCGCTCGATCCTGCCGACGCTGTTCGGGCGGCGCGCCCAGGGCCTGTTCGAACGGATCAAACTGATCCTGGCGGGGTTGCTCCCCGGCCTCGAGAAGCCGGTGGGCGGCGAGCTGTTCTTCACTGCCGACGTCTACCAGCGAAAGCTGCTCGCCACCTGGCACCATTCGCTGCCGATCGCCCGCTTCTTCGACCAGGCGCAGAGCGGCAAGCTGCCGGCGGTCTGCTTCGTCGACCCGGACTTCTTCTCCTACTCCGAGGAGAACCCGCAGGACGTGCAGGTGGGCGAAAGCTTCGTCGCCTCCGTGATCGAGGCGGTGATGGCGAGCCCGTGCTGGTTGACCACGCTGCTCGTGCGGCTGCACGACGAGTACGGCGGCTACTACGACCACGTTCCCCCGCCGGCGGCACCGGCGCCCGACGACGTGCTCGGGCGGAACCTCGTCGACCAGCATCCGCTGCTCGCCAAGCTGCCGTTCCTGCGGTCGCTCGTGCGCGACCTCGAGCGCGTCGATGCCGGGCCGCGCACCTTCGAGAACTTCGGCTTCCGCATCCCGGGGGTCGTCGTCTCGCCCTACGCCGTTCCCGGGGAAGTGAACGACACGACCTTCGACCACACCTCGGTGCTCCGCCTGATCGAGGACATCTGGAACCTGCCGCGGCTCACCCGGCGTGACGCGACGGCGAACAGCCCGCTCCCGTTGCTCGACCTCGAGTCAGCGCCCGCCTTCGCCGAGCCGCCGGTGCTGCACCCACCGGCGACGCCGGGCGCCTGGCGCAGCGCCAGCTTGACGACCGGACCGCGTCGAGCCCGACCACAGGAGATCGACGACCGGTCGGCGGAGCGGGCCGTGTCGGGCCGGTCCGGCGTCTCGTCAGCGTTGTACGGGAAGCGTTTCGGCGTGGTCTCGGGTCTGCGGGCGGGAGACCAGTGCGGGACGCAGACGCTCGGCGCGAAGCGGCCAAGTTGCGAAGCGGCGAGCGACTGGCGAGGGGGTTGGCAAAGTTCGTGGGAGCCGCGGCAGGCGGCCGCCGGCGCCTGTTTCGTCGCCGCCGCCGGGCGGGACGCCGCGGCCCGCCTGCGACATCGCTTCGGCGTCGGCGCCGCCGGCCACCCGAGGTGATCGCCCCCGGTTCTGATCTCACCATTCCTTCTCCCAGCCTGCGATTACGCTCCGGGTATGAGAGCCCCTTCGGTGCGTTCCCGGCGCCTCCGTTCCGTCACCGGAGGTGCGGCCGCATTGAGCGCGCTCGCCATCGCGGTGCCCGCCACCTCGAGCGCCCGGCCGGCGGCGCATCCGATGTCCGTTTCAGCGGGCGCGCTGCTGTCCTTCGGCCTCAATGCCGCCGGTGAGCTCGGCGTCACGGCCAACAGCGGCACATACAACCCGAACCCGACGCCGTCGCAGGTCGACCTGCCCGGCGAGATCGGCATCGTCACCGAGGTCGCCGCCGGTGGGGGCTTCAGCCTCGCCGTCACCTCGGGCGACCAACTGTACGTCTGGGGCGCCGACGACTTCGGCCAGCTCGGGACCGACAGCACCCCCAACTTCGAGTCCTCCAATCCGGACCCGACGCCGACGCTCGTGCAGCTCCCCGGCCAGACGGGCACGATCAGCGAGGTCGCCGCCGGAACCTCGCAGGGCTACGTCCTCACCTCGACCGGCCAGCTGTACGCCTTCGGCGACAACATCTACGGAGCGCTCGGCATCGCCACGAACAGCGGGATGCAGAATCCCAACCTCCCCAGCGTGGTGAGCCTGCCCGGCCTGGTCGGCACGATCACCCGGATCGCCGCCGGCGACTACGGCGCGCTCGTCGTCACCTCGAGCGGCCAGCTGTACGCCTTCGGCAACAACTCCTACGGCCAGCTCGGCAACAGCACCGGGCTTGGCACCTCGGGGCTGTCGCCCAACCCGACGCCGACGCTCGTCAGCTTCCCCGCCGGCACCGGTCCGATCACCGAAGCGGCCGCCGGTCAGTACTTCAGCCTCGCCGTCAGCGCCAGCGGCGAGCTGTACTCCTGGGGTCTCAACCAGCAAGGTCAGCTCGGCCAGGACCTGCATAGCGGCAGCTCGGCCCCGAACCCGACGCCGGCCCCCGTGCTGCTGCCGAAGCAGGACGGCACGGTCACCGCGATCGCAGCCGGCGGCTCGCACAGCCTCGTCCTCACCTCGAGCGGCCAACTGTACTCATTCGGCGACAACCACTACGGCCAGCTCGGCCGCAACAACTTCGAAGGCACCGAAGTCCCCGACGCCACGCCGACGCTGGTCAGCCTGCCCGGGCAGGACGGCACGATCGATCAGATCGCTGCCACGGAGTTGAGTAGCTTCGTCGTCACCTCGAGCGGCCAGCTGTACGCATTCGGCTGGAACCACTACGGAGAGCTCGGCAACGCCACCAACAGCGGCTCGGAGACACCCAACCCGGCGCCGACGCCGGTCACGCTCCCGGCGGGTACCAAGTACGCCGCCGTCGCCGACGGACCGGGGGCTGCGCACTCGCTGGCGATCGTCGCCGGCCTGGCGATCACCTCCGGTGGCCTTCAGCCGGGCCAGGTCGGCTCGCCGTACCACGACACCGTGGCGGCCTCGGGGGGCAGCGCCCCGCTCAGCTGGGCAGCGACCGGCCTTCCTCCCGGCCTGTCGATCTCCGCTTCGAGCGGCGTCATCTCCGGAACCCCGGCCGCGTCCGGCACGTTCAGCGCCGAGATCGCCGTCACCGACAGTGCAAGCAACACGGCCTCGCAGACCTTCACGATCGTGGTCGCACCGTCGTCGGCCACAACGACCTCGACAGCGAGCCCATCGACCACCTCCACGACCCTCGTTCCCCGGCATCACCCGCATCCGCGCATCGTCATCCAATCGACGAGCCTCGTCCTCGCCCGTGGCGTAGCCCCGGTGTCCCTGCGCTGCCGCGTCGCCACCTGCCACGGCTCGGTCCAGCTCGTCCAGCGCGAGGTGACGAAGAAGGGTCCGAACTCGGGCATCGTCGTCGTGCTCGCGGCCACCGGCTATCGACTGCCTGCCTGGTCGAGCCGCACCCTCGACCTGCGCCTCACCCCGGCGGGTCGGACGGCGCTGGCGCACGTGGCGGCGCACCCGTTGGAGGAGACGGTCGTCGCCGGCGCCATCGGAGGGAACCAAGCGGTGACGACGGTCCGCGTCTCCTGACGGGAGCGCACCACGGCGGCCGGCCGGCGCCGGTCGAAGTGGGCCCGTGTCACCAGCGCGCTCGACACCGGCCCCAACCGGGCTTGACAGCGAGACACCCACGCCCTATCCTACGAACGTGTGTTCGGTGCCGCGAGGCGTCGAACGGTCTCGTCGGCACGAGCCGGCCTCGCAGATTCCGCTGCCGCTTGTTCTTCGCGGCTCGAGCTCGGTGATGCCATGTGCCTGGATCTGAAAACGCTGCGACACTCGGTTGTCGCCTACGCCTCCGGCTTCGATGCGAGCGTGCTCAGCTGCGCCCAGGCGGGTGAGGCGGTGCTGGCGTGCGCGCAGATCGAAGCCTCGGTGGCCTCGATCAAGGCCCTTGCTGCGGCCCGTGCCGCCGAAGCCAGCTCATGGAAGAACGACGGCTACCGCTCGGCTGCTGACGAGCTCGCCCACACGACCAAGACGAGCCCGTCGGCCGCCAGGCGCACCCTCGAGACCGGGCGGCGGCTCAACAACCAGCCCGAGGTCGCCAAGGCGGCGCTCTCGGGCGAGCTGTCGCCTGAGCAGGCCGCGATCGTGACAGAAGGCGTCGAGGCCAACCCCGAGAAGGCCGGCCAGCTGCTCGACCACGCGCGAACGGCGTCGCTGACCGAGCTGAACGAGGAGGTGGCGCGCGTCAAGGCCGCCGCCACCGACCCCGAGGCGCGCCAAAAGGCGATCCATGAGCGGCGGTTCTTCCGCCGCTGGTCCGATCGCGACGGGGCGCTGCAGGCCCACCTCTACGGTCACCTCGAGGACGGCGCCAGCATGTGGCGCGTGCTCGACCCGATCCGGCGTCGCCTCGCCGCGCTGCGAGAGCAGGGCTCCGAGCGCACCGAGCGCGATCTTTTCCAGGCGCTCGACTACGACGCGCTCGTCACGATGACCGAGATCGCCTCGGGGAAAGAGGGAGAGCTCTGCCTTGCCGACCTGCTCGAGCTCGGGCTGTTCCCCCAGCTCGAGCCCGAGATGCTCGCCGGGCGCGAGCATCGCCCGGCCCCGAGCGCCGGGGCCGCTCGCCCTGGGCCGATCTCGCCGACCGCCTCGCCCGAGACCGGCGCGCCAGGACCGGTGCCGGACCCCACCGCGCCGGCACCTGCGCCGGGCGGCGCCGTCGCCCGATCGGCGCCAGTACACGCCCCGGGCGCAGGGGCTGACCCCGATCCGCCTCGTCAAGGCGACACCTCGAGCCCCGATCTGTTCTCCTTGCTCAGCGAGGGGCTCAGCGAGGGGCTTGGCAAGGGACCTAGCAAGGTGCCTGATCCGAGCGCCGGGGCTGGATCTGCTGCCCCGAGCGGCTCGTCGCCCAAGCGCAGACGCAAGCTCGCCGGCAGCCCCCTTCAGGTGATGGTCCGCGTCGACCTCGACACCTTGCTGCGCGGTGTGGCGATCGACGGCGAGCTGTGTGAGATCGCCGGCTACGGGCCGGTGCCCGTCTCGGTGATCGAGAAGCTCGCCGCCAACGACAATGCCTTTGTCGTCGGCGTGCTCACCAAGAGCAAACAGGTCCTCGGCGTCTATCACGCCCGCCGTCGTCCCAACGCCCATCAGATCTCGGCGCTGCGGTTCGTCTATCCCTCCTGTGCCGCAGCGGGCTGCAGCTCGAAAGCGGGCCTTCAGTCCGACCATCGCGAGGACTGGGCGCGCACCAAGTTCACCGTCTTCGACCTGCTCGACCGCCTATGCCCCCATCACCACCGGTTGAAGACCAACCACGGATGGCAACTGGTCGAGGGCAGCGGCAAGCGAGCCTTTGTTCCACCTTCTGATCCTCGCCACCCCGCCCGGGTGGCCCGTGCCTCGACGTCCCGGTCCGCGGACCCGCCGTGACCGGACCCGCCGTGACGGAGTCGCACGTCGGTGGGATCGTCGGCAGCCACCGACTGGCGCCGGGAACCATGGTTCACGCCATAACTGTCCGCGAGCTTCGCAGCGCTCCGACGATCGACGGACCCTCAACGAGATGTCGTCCGCCCCTTTCGGCCCATCCGGCCGGCTCGGTGCACCCGCTGGGGTCGCTCGAGCACGGCGAGGTCGGTCAGCGGATCGCCGTCGAGGACCACGAGATCGGCGAGCTTGCCCGGTTCGATCGAGCCGAGATCGCCGACGCGCCCGACGGCCCGGGCCGGTTCGAGCGTCGCTGCTTGCAGTGCAGCGCCCGGGTTGGCCCCCAACTCGACGAGCAGCTCGAGCTCGCGTACGAGCCCGACTCGCCCGCCGGCGCGCTCGATGCCCACCGGCCCGTCGGGCTCGGGCAGGTCGTCGGCACCGGCCAGCATCCGAACGCCGGCGGCGATACAGGCACCGACGACCCGGTGGTGGTTCGCCCGCGCCTCGGAGGCGTTGCGCACCATCCACTCCGGGAAGCCAGCCGTCGCCATCCACCCCGGGTCCCAGCTCTCGGTGACGACGAGGTTGGGGCACAGCGCCGTCTCGCTGGCAGCGAGCTTTGGCACCATCGGCTCGGTCATCGCGAAGGCGTGCTCGATGCTGCGCACGCCGAGCTCGATGCCGAGCTCGATCGTGTTATCGCCCATCGCGTGCAAGACGACCGGCAGGCCCCAACGCTCCGCCTCGGCACAGGCTGCGGCCAGCTCGTCCCGGCGGACGAACGGCGTGGTGATCCCCCGCGCCGAGCGGGTCGGGATGCCGCCCGATCCGAGGAGCTTGATCTGGTCGACGCCGAGCCTCGCCATCCGGCGCACCTCACGGCGGAACTGCTCGGGGCCGACGGCGGTGGCGGTCCAGGCGACGTCGCCGGAGGCGAAGATGCGCGGTCCCTCGATCACGCCGGCCTCGATCCCGTCGCGCAGCACGATGTCGTGGTCGAAGCGCTCCCCGAGCGAGCGAACCGAGGTGACCCCGGCTCCCAGGTTCTCCTGGGCCTTGCGGACGCAACGCACCATGTGCGCGCCGGCCGACTCGTTGGCGTAGGCGGCGACATGCGGCGGCACGACGTCGCCGAGGTGCACGTGCGCGTCCCACAGCCCCGGGATCACGAAGGCGCCCTGCAACTGCTCGATCCGCACCTCGCCGTAGGTGCCGCGGCGCGCCTGGTCCTCGAGCTCGCCGGCCGGGCCGACCGTCTCGATGCGCTCCCCACGGACGAGGATCGCCGACGCCGGCGTGCTGCGGCCGGCCACGGCGCAGTCGATCAGCGTGCAGCCGCTGAGCAGAACGGCGTCGGGCGGTTGCGTGACGATAGGGTCACGGTAGCCGAGGTATCGGCGCTGCTCAGGAACCCGCGTCGGAACGGGGCGCGGCCACGGAACCGACTTGGCAGGGCGCTAGGCGCTCGGCAACACTTTCGTAATCAGCAGCCGGTGAGGAACTCGGGTCCCGGCTGCCAGACCGACACAGCTGGAGGGGCGATGACTGTGAACGCGAGGAGCCGGCGCGAGCCAGCGCGAGCAGGTGCAGGCGGGGCGAGCCGGGCCAGCGAGCCGGGCGTGGCGGCCAAGCCGGGCGCGACAGGCTCGTGGCGGAAGCGCCGGGCCGGCGCGGCGGCGCTCGGCGGTCTCGGCGGTGCGGCGCTCGTCGCCGCTGCGCTGGCGGGCGGCGCCGCCCCGGCGGGCGCCCGCACGTTGCCGGCCGCGACGGCTGCGTCGTCCAGGCCGGCTGCGACGTCCAGCGCGGTGACCTTCGCCGAGCCTGCCGCAACGACGCCGAACTACATCTTCCCGATGATGCCGAGCGCGGTCGGCGGCGACGAGAACGCCAACTTCCAGTACCTCATGTACCGGCCGCTCTACAGCTTCGGCCAGAACGGCCAACCCGTGATGAACACGGGGGTGAGCATCGCCGCGCCGCCGGTCTACTCCGACGGCGACAAGGTCGTCACGATCGACTTGAAGCACTGGAACTGGTCCGACGGCGCGCCGATCACCGCTCGCGACGTGACATTCTGGATCAACCTGCTCAAGGCCAACAAGGCCAACTACTACAACTACGTGCCGGGTGACTTCCCCGACGACCTCGCCTCGATGACCACCAAGGGCGACGACAGCGTGGTGCTGACCCTGACGAAGGCCGTGACGCCGGAGTGGTTCACCTCCAACGAGCTCACCCAGCTCATCCCGCTCCCGCAACACGCCTGGGACCGCACGAGCGCCTCCGGCCCGATCGGCAACTACGACGCCACCACCTCCGGCGCGGTCGCGGTGTGGAAGTTCCTCAACGCCGAGTCCTCGAAGACCAGCACCTACGGCTCATCACCGCTGTGGAAGGTCGTGAGCGGTCCCTACGAGGTGACCTCGCTCACCACCCAGGGCCGGGCGACCTTCACGGCCAACACGGCCTACTCGGGGCAGAAGCCGCGTATCTCGACGCTGATCTGGGAGCCGTTCACCTCCGAGGCCGCCGAGTTCAACGCCGTGCTCGCCGGCTCTGTCGACTACGGCTACGTCCCGCTCGACGACGCGCCGACGATCAGCCGGGTGACCGCGGCCGGCTACCGGATCGACCCCTGGCCGGCGTGGTCGATCAACTACATGGAGCTGAACTTCAACAACCCGGTGACGGGCCCGCTCGTGCACCAGCTCTACCTCCGCCAGGCGCTCCAGCACCTGATCGACCAGCCTGGCTACGTGAGCGCGTTCCTGCACGGGTACGGGTACCCAACCTACGGCCCCATCCCGGTGAAGCCGCCGAACCCCTACACCACCTTGGCAGAGAGCTCCAACCCCTACCCCTACGACCCCTCGGCGGCCGCCAAGCTGCTCGCCGCGCACGGCTGGACGAAGGGCTCCTCGGGCGTGCTCACCTGCCAGCACCCGGGCAGCGGCTCGTCGGACTGCGGGGCCGGGATCAAGTCCGGTGCACCACTCACCTTCAACCTCATGTACACCTCGGGCTCGACCGTGTTCGAGGACGAGGCGACGACCTTCCAGCAGGCCGCCAGCGGTGTCGGGGTGAAGATCAACCTCTCGTCCGCGCCCTTCGGCACGGTGATCGACCACGCCCTGCCCTGCACGCCCAAGCAGTCGAGCTGCAGCGGGCAAATCCAGTACTGGGGCCAGGGCTGGATCTTCGAGCCCGACTACTACCCCTCGGGCGAGAACTTCTTCGCCGGCGGGGCGGCACTCAACTCGAGCAACTACGACGACCCGACGGCGAACAAGCTGATCGAGTCGTCCATCACCGGCGGCGGTCTCGGCGGCTACGAGTCCTACATCTCCAAGCAGGTGCCGGTGCTGTGGATGCCCGTCTCGGACAGCCAGATCTCGGCGATCAAGACGAGCCTGCTGGGCGTCGGAGCGCAGAACCCGATCCTCACGACCACGCCCGAGACCTGGTACTTCTCCAAGTGCAGCGCGCCGGGCGCGTCGCGCCTCGGCCGGTGAGCGTCCCGCAGGACCTCGCCAGCCTCGTCGAGGTCGACGCGCTGGCGCTCAGCAAGGACGGGAGCCGGCTCGCCGTGGCGACACGGCGGGCCGACCTCACCCGCGACACCTACGAGCACGAGGTGGTGCTGTTCGAGCGCAACGGCTCGTCGTGGTCGCGCCGCGCCGCGTCGGCCCTGCGGGGCGCCCTGCCGGCCTGGTCGCCGGACGGCGAGCGGCTCGCGCTCGTCGAACCCGCCGGGGCCGGGGGCGGCAGCGGCGGCGGCAGCGGGGGCGGCAGCGCGAGAGGGGGCAGCCGCATCGTCGTGCACGACGTCGAGTTGCGCTCGCGAGTCGAGCTCGTCAACTGGCCCGACGTGGTCGAGCAGCTCACCTGGTCGCCGAGCGGGCGTCTCCTCGGCTTCGTCGCCCGCCAGCCGGTGCTGCCGCCGGGGGTGGCGCTCGCCGGGCGCGCCGCGCCGCCGAGGGTGCTGCGCCGGCTGCAGTACCGGATGGACAGCGTCGGCTGGACGGCCGACCGGCCGCGGCACTGCTTCGCGATCGAGGTCGACGTTGCGCCTGCGACGGGCGCCGGCGACGCTTCGGACGCCTTGCCGGAAACCCCTCCGCTTCGCAACCTGAGCGGTACCGCCTTCGACGATGCCGAGCTCACGTGGCTCGGTAGCGACGACTCCTGGGCCTTCGTGTCGCGCCGGCACGAGGGCCGCGAATGGGACCTCGTCTCGGACGTCTTCGTCGGCGAGCCCGGCGAGGGCGCGGCGGGCCAGCGCCGCGCCGCGCCAGGGCGCGGCGGGCCAGGGCGCGGCGGGCCAGGGCGCGGCGGGCGCAGGGGCGCAGAGGGTCCGACAGCTCACCGCCACCGACCGGCTGTGGGGGCCGCTCGCCTACGACGCCGGCTCGGACCGGATCGTCGCCCGCTACCAGCTCGTCGCCGAGTTCCCCTGCGACGAGCGACTCGCCCGGATCGACCCGGCCGGCGGCAAGGTCGAGGAGCTCCCGCTCGGTGTCGAGCGCTCGCTGACCGGCCCGCTCGTCGTTGTCCCGGGCAGCCGGACCGCAATCGGCCAGGTCGATCCTGCGGGCACGGTGTTCAGCCTGCTCGCCGACGCCGGCTCGGTGCGGCTCGTGCAGCGCTCGACGGGCCCGTGCGGCGACGACGACCCGGCGGGGGAGGACCTCGGCGACGCCTCCGCACTGGCGGACGTCGGCGACGCCGGTGGCCCGACGCTCGGGCACCAGGGTGGGGATGGCGACGGCGACGCCCCGCTCGTGCGGCTCCTGAGCGGTGCCGGCGTCGTCACCGCCTTCGACGCCGCCGCCGTCGACGGCGGCGGCGACGGCGGCGGCGGCGGCGGCGGCGGCGGCCAGGACGGTGTCGTGGCACTCGCCGGGCGGTTCGGGGGCCGTCCCGCCGTCGTGCAGGTGCTCGGCCTCGCCCTCGGCCTCGGCGGCCGCGGGCCGGGTGCGAACCCGCAGCCGGTGACGATCTTCGAGCCGAACGCCGGCTTCGCCGGGACAACCGGGCTGCTCGAGCCACGCTACGTCGGCGCGACGACCGAGGACGGCACGCACCTCGACTGCTGGGCGCTGATGCCGGGGCTGGGCACCGACGTGGTGGGCTCGGCTCTCTACGTGCCCGGTGGCGGCGGCCAGTGGGGCTGGGACTACGTGCACGACTTCCAGGTCCTCGCCTCGGCGGGGATCGCCGTCATCTTCGGCAACGCCCGTGGATCGGGCGGCTATGGCGAGAGCTGGATGCGCGCCGTCTGCGGACCGAGCAACCCGCGTTTCCCGGGCAGCGGGTGGGGTGGGGTCGATCGCGCCGACATGCTCGCCATCACGACCGCGGTCCTCGATGCCCACCCGCAGCTTCCCCGCGACAGGGTGGCGGTGCTCGGCGGGTCCTACGGCGGCCTGATGGCGGCGCTGCTCGGCTTCACGAGCGAGCAGTTCTGCGCCGTCGTCGCCGAGCGCGGGCCGTTCGACCTCACCCAGATGGCGGCGACCTCCGACGAGGGTGCGTGGTTCTTCGATGCCTACATCGGCCGCAACGCCGAAGCGGACCCCGCCCAGTACGCCTTCAGCTCGGTGATGAGCTACGTCGACGGCGTCAAGCAGCCGGTGCTGATCGTCCACTCCGAGGAGGATCTGCGCTGCCCGGTGCAGCAGGCGGAGGAACTGTTCACGGCGCTTCGCCGCCGCGGCGCCGACGTCACCTTCGTGCGGTTCCCCGGCGAGAGCCATGAGCTGTCGCGCTCGGGCAGCCCAGTGCACCGGGTGCAGCGGATCCAGCTGATCCGCGACTGGCTCGTCGCCCGTCTCTCCGGCAGGATGGCGGCCTTCGAGCCGGGGGCGTAACCGCCGACTTGTCAGCCTGTCGGCGGCCGGGTGCCGACTGTCGCCGGGTCGGTCCGGCGGCGGGTCGGTCCGGCGGTGGGTCGGCTCCGGGTCGGGTCGGCCCGGCGGCGGGTCGGTCCGGCGGCGGGTCGGCTCCCGGGCGGGTCAGTCCCGGGGGCGGGTCTGCCCGGCGGCGGAAGGAAGGAGCAGAGGGAGAGCGTGCTCGTCGTCGGCAGTGAGCACTCGCTCGACGCGCTCGACGAGGCGTGGCGTCTCCTCGAGGGCGGGGCGAGCGCGCTCGACGCGGTGATCGCCGCGGTGCGGCTCGTCGAGGACGACCTCTCGGTGCGAAGCGTCGGGACCGGCGGCTACCCCAACCTCGTCGGCGTCGTCGAGCTCGACGCCTCGGTGATGGAGGGGACGCGCCGGCGTGCCGGCGCTGTGGCCGCCCTCGGGGGCTTTCGCCATCCGGTCAGCGTCGCCCGCGAGGTGATGGAACGCCTCCCCCACGTCCTGCTCGTCGCCGAGGGCGCGGCCCGCTTCGCTGCGGAGATCGGCGCCGAGCGCGCCGAGCTGCTCACCGAGGACGCCCGCCGGTATTTCGAGGAGGGGATCGAGCGGGCGCGCCGCGAGGCCGGCGAGGACGTGCTCGCCCAGGCGCTCGCCCTCACCGCCCGGCCCGACGACGCTATCGGCACCGTGGACGTGCTGGCGATCGACGTCCGCGGCCGGATCGCGTCGGCCGTCTCCACGAGCGGATGGCCGTTTCGCTGGCCGGGGCGCGTCGGCGACACGCCGCTCGTCGGCGCCGGAAACTACTGCGACGACCGCTACGGCGCGGCGGGCTGCACCGGCTTCGGGGAGCTGGCGATCCGCGCCGGCACGGCGCGTTGCGTCGTCGCCGCGCTCGCCGCGGCGCCTCCCCCGAGGAGGCGGGGCGGGCTGGCCTCGAGGACGTCTGGGCACTCGTCGCCCCCGGCCGGGACGTGCCGATGAACATCGTCGTGCTCGACGCCGCTGGCCGCCACTGCGGGCTCTCCACCCAGCCAGGCGGGTCTTACGCCTGGCGCGACGGGAGCGTCACCGCAGCGGTGCGCGTCGATCGCGTCGTGGTCGCCCGGCCGGGCGGACCGGACGGGCCGGGCGGACCGGACGGGCCGGGCGGGCCGGGCGGACCGGACGGGTCGGGCGGGTCGGGCGGGTCGGGCGCCGGCGACCCCGAAACCGGAGCGCGGCGCTGACCGGCTACGTCCTTCGCCGGCTCGGGCACGCCGTGCTCGTCGTGATCGGCGTGACGCTCATCACCTTCGCGCTCGAGAACCTCGTCGCCACCGGCCCGCAGCTCGCCCGCGCCGTGATCGGCGTGCGCGCCACACCTGCCCAGATCCACGCCTTCGAGGTGCAGTACGGGCTGAACCACCCGTTGCCGGTGCAATACCTGCAATTCCTCTGGCAGCTCCTGCACGGTAACCTTGGCTACTCCTACAAGCTCAACCTGTCCGTCGACACCCTGCTCGCCCAGGACCTGCCGACCGACGTCCTCCTCGTCGGCAGCGCGACGGTGATCGCCCTCCTCGTCGCCCTGCCCGTCGGCATCGCCCAGGCAGTGCGCCGCAACCGTGCCGTCGACTACGTCGGCACCGGCATCTCGTTCCTGCTCTACTCCATGCCGACCTACTGGCTGGGGCTCTTGCTCGTCGAGCTCTTGGCGGTCACGTGGCACCTCGTGCCGCCCGGTGTGCAGGCAGGAGCGGGCTTCGCGGAGGTGATCGACCAGCCGAGCGCGCTCGTGCTGCCGATCGCCACGCTCGTGCTCGTCAACTTCGCCCTGTTCAGCCGCTACATGCGCTCCGCAGCGATCGAGCAGCTCGCCGAGGACTACATCCGCACCGCACGGGCCAAGGGGGTGTCGGAGCGGGTGATCCTCTCCCGGCACCTCTTGCGCAACGCCGTCAGCCCCGTCGTCACCCTCGTCGGCCTCTCGCTGCCGGCCATCCTCACCGCCGGTCTCGTGGTCGAGTACGTGTTCAACTTCCCCGGCATCGGCCTCGCGTACTACAACGCGGCGGTCACCTCCGACTACCCGGTCCTGCTCGGCATCACCGTCGTCGTCGGCATCGTCACCGTCGCCGGCAACCTGCTCGCGGACATCGGTTACGCCGTGCTCGACCCCCGCGTCCGCTTCGGGAAGCTCGCAACGTGACCGCCGCGGCTTCGGGCGTCGCCGCCCCGGATCGCCTTGCCTCGGGCGGGGAAGCTGCCGGCGAGGAAGCCGGCGCCGAGTTACTCGAGCCCGCTGCCCGGCGCGGCGGCGCTCGAGGGGGGCTCGGGCGTCGGGTCGTCGCGGCCGTCGTTGCGAACAAGCTCGCCCTCGTCGCGATCGGCGTGCTCGTCGCGATCGCGCTCTTCTGCTTCGTCGGCCCGCTGATCTACGGGACGAGCCCGAACGCCGAGAACCTGCTCGCCGCCAATCAGGCGCCCTCTGCCGCCCACCTGCTCGGCACCGATGCCGACGGCCGCGACATCCTCGCCCGGCTGATGGCCGGCGGGCGCTACTCGCTCGAGCTCGGCCTCGGCGTGGCGATCGTGGCCACCGGCTTCGGCTCGCTGTGGGGCGCCGTCGCCGGGCTGGCCGGCGGTGCGACCGACACCGTGCTGATGCGCCTCGTCGACATCTTCCTCGCCATCCCGGCGCTGTTCGTCTTCATCTTCCTGGCGACGATCTTCCGCCCGACGATCGGGGTGCTCGTGATCGTCGTCTCGGTGGTGTCGTGGCTCACGCCGGCGCGCCTCGTGCGCGGCGAGACCCTGAGCCTCCGTACGCGCGAGTTCGTCCAGGCGAGCCGCCTCGCCGGCGGGCGCTTCGGCCGCATCGTCTCGCGCCACATCATCCCGAACACGGTCTCGGCGATCGTCGTCAACGCCACGTTCCAGGTCGCCGACGCCATCCTCGTGCTGGCGACGCTGTCGTTCCTCGGCTTCGGGCCGCCGAGCCCGGCGGCCACCTGGGGCGGGATGCTCTCCGACGGGGTCAATTACCTCTACGACGGCTACTGGTGGCAGGTCTATCCCGCCGGGCTGATCATCGTGATCACCGTCGTCTCCGTGAACTTCATCGGCGACGCGCTGCGCGACGGGCTCGACCCGCGCCAGCAGCGACGCTGAGCGGCACCGAGTCACCGGGGCACCGAGGCACCGAGGTGCCGAGGCACCGAGGCACCGCCGAGCGGCAGCCGAGTGGCACCAGCGGCAGCTGAGAGGCAGCGAGCGGCACCGAGCGGCGCTGGGCGAGACGCAAGCGCTGAGCTCGTTCCAGGGCGGCGAGCCAGGACCTAGGAGCCGCGGGTGGGGCCCGCCCAGATCGCGCGGCCCGGTCAGCTGATCTGGGATTCTCCCTCGGGCAGGTCCGCCTCGAGCGGCTCGCCGTGGTACTCCTCGTCGGCCTCGACGTCGACAACGGGGCCGAACACGACGCCGGCGGGCTCGCTGGCCCAGCCGAAGGCAGCGTCGAAGGCCTCGGCGGCACGCGCCATCGCCGCATCGTTGTCGCGCAGCGTGGTCTGCAACTGCGCGCCGCGCTCACGCGAGGCCTCGGCCACCGCCTCGCCGTAGGCGTTGACGGCATCCCGGAGCTCGGCGGCGCGTTCGACGCCGGCGCGGTAGATCGCGTCGGCTCGCAACGCACCCGCCGCCTTGATCGCCTGCGCCCGCTCGAGCGAGCTGGCGGCAGCGACCTCGGCGGCGCGCAGCGCCTCTTCGTGGGCGCGCGCCGCGGCGGCGAGCTCGTCCTGATAGGCCTGCTCGACGGCCCGTGCCGCAGCTTCCTCCGCTCGCTCGAGGGCGCTGCCGTAGCGCTCCTCGGCGGCGCGGAACGCCGCAGCGCGGTCGGCCTCGGCGTCCCGCAGGCGATCGGCGTGGGTCTGGGTGAGCCGCTTCAGCGACTCGGCGCGCTCGACGGTGGCGGTGCGCAGGATGTCGGCGCGGTCGACCGTCGCCTTGCGCACGAGCTCGGCGCGGGTGAGCTCGGCCGACGCCGCTTCGTCGGCGGCGAGCAGTGCTTCGTCGCGAGCCTGCTCGGCGACCCGCAGGGCCTCGTCGCTCGCGTGACGCCCGGTCTCCAATGGGACGACGTTGCTCTTCAGCATCGGTCCTCCTTCGAAGCGGCCAGGAGCAGCCTCGCGCCCCGGAAACCTGCGGTCACCGTGAGGGCGTGTGGCCATCATCGACCGGCACGAGAAGGCGGGTCAAGTGGCGGGCGCGCGACGCGCAACGAGGCGCTGCAGGGTTACACGACTGACAGCCGACTCGGGATCCTCGGCGGCCTGTCGCGGGGCGCCGCACCGGCGAGGGCAAGACAGGGACACGGCGCGGCAACGGCGTCATAACAGCGACGTCGTGTAACGACCCTGACCGGTGCTCGCGGCTCGAATCTGCATACTCGCCACGATGTCGTCAACCCGCTGCCAATTTTCAGTGTGGTGGGTGGACGCGCCCGCGGCCGGGGAGGGGTTCGCAGATGAGAAGAGCGGGATGGCGACGTCTCGTCGCCGCGCTGCCGGCGTTGCTGCTGGTGGCGACCGGCGCGCAGGCGAGCGTCCGTGCCGCCTCGGCGAGCGGTCCTGCCCTCGCCGTGCACGTCGTCGGCAACCACCTCGTCGACGGCACCGGGCAGGTGATCCAGCTGCGCGGCGTCGACCGCTCGGGCAGCGAATTCGCCTGCAGCGGCGAGGACGGCACCGACGGCTGGAACATCCTCGACACCCCCGGCTCGGTCACCCTCCAGCAGCAGGTGACGGCGATGCAGTCCTGGGACGTCAACGCCGTGCGCGTGCCGCTCAACGAGGACTGCTGGCTCGGGATCAACGGCGTGCCGGACGCCTACAGCGGCTCGTCCTACCAGCAGGCGATCGAGTCCTTCGTCCAACTGCTCAACAGCAACGGGATGGTCGCCATCCTCGATCTGCACCTCAACGCCGCGGGCAGCCAGGTCTCCGACAGCACCGACGGGGAAGGCGCAACCGGCCAGCAGGTGATGGCCGACGAGAGCCATGCCCCAGCGTTCTGGTCCTCGGTGGCCGCGGCCTTCGCCGCTGACCCCGCAGTCATCTTCGACCTCTACAACGAGCCGAACGGCATCTCGTGGTCCTGCTGGCTGGACGGCGGCTGTCTCGCCCCGGCGATCGACGGCACGACAGGAGGATGGGCGGTTGCGGGGATGCAGCAGCTCGTCGGGGACATCCGCGCCACCGGCGCCGACCAGCCGATCATGATCGGTGGGCTCGACTGGGCCAACGACCTCTCGCAGTGGCTCGACAACGAGCCGACCGACACGCTCGATCCGCCGCAGCTCGTGGCGAGCGTGCACGTCTACGAGGGCGAGAGCTGCTCGAGCGCCGCCTGCTGGAACTCGACGATCGCCCCGGTCGCCGCCACGGTGCCGGTGGTGACCGGCGAGCTCGGCCCGAGCGAGTGCGACGGCACCTTCGTCGACGACTACATGGACTGGGCCGACCTCCACGGCGTTTCCTACCTCGCCTGGAACTGGGGATCGACCGAGGACGGGTGGAGCTGTGCAGGCAGCCCAGCACTGCTCCTGCACGACGACGGGACGCCCGATGCCTACGGTTCCGCCGTGGAGGCGCACTACCAAGCAGATGCCTCCACACCGTCGACGACGACCACCGCCGCTCCGGCCACGACCGTGCCGGCGACGACCGCCCCTCCGGCCACGACCGTGCCGGCGACCACCAGCTCGCAGTCGACGAGCTCGCCGTCGACGAGCGCGCCGTCGACGAGCGCGCCGTCGACGAGCGCGCCGTCGACGAGCACCCCAGCCACCACCCTGGCCCATCCGACGACGACCATCCACACCATCGATGCGTCGAGCTGGGCCGGCGGTGCGAACCCCCCGACGCTCACACCGTCACCGGTCAGGGTGAAGACGCGGCGGCCGTTCGAGATCGCCGGTCGCGCCGCAGGCGTTCCCGCGGGCACAGTGGTCGTCGCGCAGCTGCTCCGCCAGGGACGCTGGGACCGGACCGGTGCGACGAAGGTCGGCGCCGGCAGCCGATTCCGCTGGAAGACCGGTCCGTTGGCGTGGGGCCGCAACGCCTTCCGCTTCCTCGCTCACCACAAGGTCGTCGATTCAGTCGTCGTGCTCGCGCCCGACCGACCGCTGCAGCGAGCCTGACCCGAGCTCCCGTGACCCGGGCGCCCGGACCCGAGGCGCGAGCGGGTCCTCCGCTCGGCTGACAACTCCCCTCCCTGCTCAACAGCCGAGCAGGCGGAGACGGACCCGACGCACGGGTGCGCGGTAGAACTGCGTCGTGCAGCTCGGCTTCGCCGTCCCGGTCTCGGGCGCCTGGGCACGACCAGACACCGCGGGCCGGATCGCCCTGCGCGCCGAGGAGCTCGGCTACGTGTCGCTGTGGACCTTCCAGCGCCTACTCTCGCCGGTCGACGACACCGGCGCCGACCGGCTCGATCCGCAGTACCGCAGCGTCGAGGACCCACTGGCGATGCTCGGTTACCTCGCCGGGGTGACGAACCGGCCCCGCCTCGGCGTCGCCGTGGTGAACGCCCCCTATTACGCGCCACTCGTGCTCGCCAAGGCGCTGACAACGATCGACCGGCTGTCGGGCGGGCGCCTCGACGTCGGGATCGGCGCCGGTTGGCTCCCCGAGGAGTTCGTGGCCGCCGGTGCCAGCTACGAGCGCCGCGGCGCGCGCCTCGATGACTTCCTCGCCTGCCTCCACGCGATCTTCACCGAGGACGTCGTCGAGCACCACGGCGAGTTCTACGAGGTGCCCCGCTCTCACGTCGAGCCGAAGCCCCTGCAGCGACCGCACCCCCCGATCCTGCTCGGCGGCGCCGCCGAGCCGGCGCTTCGCCGTGCGGGGCGGCTCGCAGCGGGGTGGGTCTCCTCGAGCCGGGCGGACCTCGAGACGATCGACCGATCGATCGCCGTCGTGCGTGCGGGGGCCGAGGAGACCGGGCGCGACCCGGCCGGGTTGCGCTTCGTCTGCCGGGCAGTGGTCAAAGTCCGCCCCGGCGAGCGCGGCCCGCTCACCGGCTCCCTCGAGCAGGTTCGTGGCGACCTCGAGCGGCTCGGCGAGACCGGCCTGACGGAGGCCTTCGTCGACCTGAACTTCGATCCCGCCATCTCCTCGCCGCAGGCGGATCCGGACGAGGCGTTGCGGCGCGCCGACGAGGTGCTCGAGGCGCTCGCGCCGCGCTGACGGCGAGCCGCTGCGCCTGCGGATCGCGGAAACGCCACCGGGCGAGAGCACCTGCCACTCGTGCGAGGGCCCCTGCTCCCCGGGCCTGTCTCGCCTGCCGCGAGACGCGGTGCCGCGGCCAGCGCTCGGCCTCCCTGGGCGGAGTCGAGCAGCTCCTCCTCTTCGGGTGGCGCGGGCTCGCCGGGGCGAGGAAAGGTAGCCAAAACCGGGCCATCGGCCTATGATGGGGGGTGGATCCTGCGATTCAGGACCGGGAAGGAGGCTTGGATCTGCGGTTCTCGGCCGATCTTCTCAGCGCCCTCACGGTGACCTGAAGCCCGAGGACTGGTAGCAGTGGGTTTGCCTACCAAGGATGCTCAGGAGTGTTGACGCAATGCGCTCGGTGAGGCGCATGCGCAACAGCCACAGCGCGTGAAGCCTGCCTGAGATCCGAAGTCCTTGCGAAACTCGACGGCTCCGTTCTGGGACGCCTACAACTGAACAGGCAAGTGCCCGCTCCTCGAACAAGGGGGCGGGCATTGTCGTGTCTCCCGTCGAGAGCGTCGGCCACCAACCTCCTCGACGAGAGCGACCGCCACAGAGAGCGACCGTCACACTGACCATGCCCGCGATCATGCCCGGGTCCGGGCCGGCCAACCGGCAGTGGTGCGACGTGCTCCGTCCGGGGATTGCCCCTGGCCGTCTGCTCGGGGCCCCCTCTCGCCTCGCTAGCGTGGCAGGAAAAGCAGGTGGAAATGATGGCGATATTGGCGGCCGCAGGATTCGGGGGAACTGGCTCGTTCGCCATTCTCCTCCTCGTCGTTCTGGTGGTCATGCAGGTCTTGCGACGTCGCGGTCGAGGGGGCGGCGGTGGCCGTGGTCCGTCGGGCGGCGGTGGCCCCTTCGGCAGAGGCAACGGCCCGTTCCGTGGGGGCAGCGGCTTCTGACGTTTCGGCCGGCCTTGGTGCTCTGAGCCTGAGTCCCCGGCGCCCTGTCCAGCGGGATGGCCCGCCACAAGCGCCTCGGGCGGCGCCGTCCTCGCAACCGCTCGGGGCGAGGACCGAGCCCGCTGGCTACGCTCGCCGCGTGCACGCTCCCGTGACGACGGGCGGGAGGTCGTCGTGAGGGACCTGACGATCATCGGGGCCGGGGCGATCGGCGGGACGATCGGGGCGCACATGATCCGCGCCGGTCACGACGTGCTGCTGTGCGACACCGACGAGGCCCACGTCGAGGCGATCAACCGCGACGGTCTGCACATCGAGGGCCCCGTCGAGAACTTCACGGTGCGGGCGCGGGCGGTCACGCCTGATGGGCTCCCGGCCAAGTTGCGACATGTCGCGATTGCCGTGAAGAGCCACCACACTGCTGCCGCGGCCGAGCCACTCCGGAACCGCTTGAGCGAGGACGGCTTCGTGGTGAGCTTCCAGAACGGCTTCACGAGCGAGCTGCTCGCCGAGGTCGTCGGGCGCGACCGGGTGGTCACGAGCTTTGTCAACTTCGGCGCCGACCTGCTCGCCCCGGGGCGGATCATGCAGGGCAACGTCGGCACCTTCCGTGTCGGCGAGCCGTTCACGAGCGAGATCACGCCGCGGGTGCGCCAGCTCGCTGCGGCGCTCCCCTACGCCGAGCCGACCGGCAACATCCTGGGCTACCTGTGGGGCAAGGAGGCCTACGGGGCGATGCTCTACGCCGGTGCGGTGTCGGACCTCTCGATCGCCGACGCCCTCGAGGACCCGCGCTGGCGGCCGCTCGTGCTGGCGATTGCCGGCGAGGTGCTCGCCCAGGCACCGGTCAAGCCGGAAGGCTTCGACGGCTTCGACCCGGCCGACCTCGAGGGCTCGCTCGAGCGCCTCGTCGTGTTCAACCGCACGAGCGGGAAGTCGCACAGCGGCATCTACCGCGACCTCGTCGTGCGCAAGCGCAAGACCGAGGTGGACCACCTCCTCAGCGATCTCGCCGGCCCGCTCACGACCTACACCGGCGAGCTGATCCGCGCCATCGAGCGCGGCGAGCGCAGCTGCGAGGTCGCCAACCTCGAGCTGCTCGCCGCCTACGAGCGCGTCGAGCGGCTCGGGCGGCCGCTGCATGCCGTCGTGCAGGTCCTCCCGGCGCCCTTGCGGGCGGCGACGGGCCCTTTGCACGGCGTCCCCGTGGCGGTGAAGGACCTGATCGCCGTCGCCGGCGTGCCCCGCGGCTGTGGCAACCCCACGGCGATGGCAGGAACGCCCTCGGTCGCCGACGCCAGGGTCGTCTCCGACCTGCGCCGGGCGGGGGCGGACGTGCTCGCCACGACCGCCCTACTCGAGTACGCCGCCGGGGCGCTGCACCCCAAGGTGCCCGAGACGCTCAATCCCTACGACCCGTCGCGCACCGCCGGCGGATCGAGCGGCGGCTCGGCGGCGCTCGTCGCCGCCGGCGCCTGCCCGGTGGCGCTCGGCACCGACACCGGCGGCTCGATCCGCATCCCGGCGCACTACTGCGCCATCGTCGGGCTCAAGCCGAGCTTCGGGGCGCTCTCGGTCGCGGGGGTCGAGCCGCTCTCCCCCTCGCTCGACCACGTCGGGCTGCTCGGCGCCGACGTGGCGATCACGGCGCGGGTCTTTGCCGCACTGAGCGGCGCCCCGCTCGCGCTTTCGCTCCCGCTCGCGCTCCCGCTCCCGCTCCCGCCCACGCTCGGCGATCGGGCGACCGGGCACGGCGAGGGGCGGCGGGCGCCCGTGGTCGGGGTGCTCAGCTCACAGCTCGAGAGCGACCTGCTCACTTCGGAGGTGGCCGGCGCGCTGCGCAACGCCGTCGAACGCCTCGGCGCGGCGCTGCGGTTGGTCGAGACCGGCGCCGGCGCGTTCGAGGAGATCGACACCTGTACCGACGACATCTTGCTGTACGAGTGCTGGCAGGTGCACCGCGAGCGCGTCGAGCACGCCCCGGAGCAGTACGGGCCCGAGACGTTGCGCTTGTTGCGCACGGCATCGACGGCCTCGCGTGCCGCCTACGATGCCGCGCTGGCCCGCCGGGCGGAGCTGCTGGCGGCCACCGAGGCCGCCTACGACGGCGTCGACGTGCTGCTCAACCCCGCCGCCCCGTTCGTCGCGCCGCCGACCACGCCACCGATCGACACCCCCGAGGGCGAAGCCGAGGGACGCTTCACGCGGGTCTTCAACGTGACCGGCGCACCGGCACTCGTGCTGCCCTGTGGCTGGAGCGCGGACGGCCTGCCGATCGGGCTGCAGCTCTCGGCCCGGCGCGGCGCCGACCTCGAGCTGCTCGCCGCCGCGGCGGAGATCGAGCGCCTCCTCGCGTTCGAGCCCCGGCCGCTCGCCATCGGCTGACCCGCGCTGGACCACGCCGGGCGGCGGGGCGCGGCGGCGATCGCCGTCCCGATGCCCGGTCCTCCCACCAGCGCCACCTCGTTCACCGGGCCCAACCGCGCTCGATCAGCTCGCGCACTTCGGCGACGCCGGCGTCCCACACCTGCTGCATCTCCTCGTCAGGGCGGGCGTAGGGGCCGCCCATGCTGCCGTCAGGCGAGAGGCGGCGGACCGCATCGGGGCCGAGGCCGGAGATCACGTCGCGCGGGACGACCGGTTTGGCGTCGCTCGGGGCCACGGCGCCGGGGACGCGGGTCCAGGGGAAGTTCTCGACCCAGGCACCGTGCATCTGATCGGGGTCGAAGCGGTCGGCGATTGCGACCACCTTCGGCGCGTTGTACCAGCTGTGGTACAGCACCTGCACCTCGTGCGGGCGCGGCGCGCACAGCCACTCGCGTACGAGCCCGGTGACGGGCGCGTTGCCGCCGTGGCCGTTGACGATGGCGATGCGGCGGAAGCCGTGGTGCGCCAGCGAGTCCAGCAGGTCGCGCAGCACCTCGATGTACGTGCTCATCCGCAGGCTCATCGACCCCGGGTAGGCGGCAAAGTACGGGGCCATGCCGAAGGGCAGAGCCGGCAGCACCGGCACGCCGAGCGGCTCGGCTGCCTCGATCGCCACCTTCTCGGCGAGGATGGCGTCGGTGCCGAGCGAGAGGTAGCCGTGTTGCTCGGTCGAGCCGGTCGGCAGCACGACGCGGTCGTCGTGGCGCAGGTACTCCTCGATCTGCATCCAGTTGCTGTCGAAGACGCGCACCTCGACCTGCTTTCCGGGACTGGCTGCGGCTCCGTCGCCCGCCGAGGGATTATGCACGGCAGTCGCGCGAGCGGCCACCCGGGAGGTGCAACGCTCGAGGCGGTCCGGCGCGGGCGCGGCCGTCGAGGGTGGGCAGCTGCGCGGCGGCTCACCGAGGCGGGTTGCGCAGCTCGCCACCGACGGCCGCACGCCGCCCGCCCACTCGCCGACTCCGGCGTAGACGGTGATTGCGACCACCCCCAGTAGTCGTGCAACTACACCGTGAGAGGAATGCCCCCTCCTACGTCGAATTGCCCTGTTGCAATATCAAATTCTTCGCGCAGCGCCACCCCCGCCGTGGCACGATGCCCCGATGAGTAGCTGCAGGGGCTGTGGATCCACCAGCGCGCCCGGCGAGCGCGCCTGCCGGGAGTGCGGGGCGCTGCTGCCGCTGACCTGCGTCGCCTGCGGCGAGGAGATGACCCCAGGGCAGCGCTTCTGTGGCGCCTGCGGAAGCGCGGTCGGCGCGACGCGGCTCAAGCCCACGGCCCTGCCCGCCGTGGCCCAGCCCGGCGCTGCCCAGCTCGCCGTGGCCCAGCCGGGCGCTGCCCAGCTCGCCTGGGCCCTGCCCGACACCGCTCGGGCCGGCACGGCTCAGGCCGGCACGGCTCAGCCCGGCACGGCTCAGCCCGGCACGGCCCAGGCCGGCACGGCCCAGGCCGGCACGGCCCAGCCCGGCACGGCCCAGGCCGGCACGGCCCAGCCCGGCACCGCCCAGCCCGGCACGGCCCAGGCCGGCACCGCCCAGCCCGGCGCGGCCCAGCCCGGCGCTGCCCAGCTCGCCTGGGCCCAGCCGGCGGCGGCCCTGCCTGCCACGGCTCAGCCCGCCACGGCCGAGCCCGAGGACGCGGGAAGCGCCGGCGTGCCCCGGGACCCCGAGCGCCGGCGGGTGAGCGTGCTGTTCTGCGACGTCGTCGGCTACACGACCTTCGCCGACCGCCGCGAAGGCGAGCAGGTGCGCGACGCGATCAAGAGCTACTACGACGTGACCCGCGCCGTCGTGACCCGCTACGGCGGGGTGGTCGAGAAGTTCATCGGCGAGGCCGCGGTCGCGGTCTGGGGTGCGCCGGTCGCCTACCGGGACGACGCCGAGCGGGCGGTGCGTGCCGCCCTGGAGCTCGCCTCGGCGGTCCCCGCCGAGAGCCTCAAGGCGGGCGTGCAGCTGCAGGTGCGCGTCGGCGTTGCGAGCGGCAGCGCCGCGGTGCTCGGTAGCTCGGGCGACGCGCTGGCCATCGGGAACATCGTGGCGCGGGCGGCGAGCCTGCAGGCAGCCGCGCCGACGGGGGGCTGTTGCGTGGACCCGGCGACGAGGCGCCTGGTGGAGCCGGCCGTCGCCTTCTCCGACGCCGGCGAGCTGACCCGGTCGGGGGGGACGCCCGTGCCGATCGCGCTGGCCACGGGCGTGCTCACCGCCCTGGGGGGGCGTCGCCGCGACAGCGCCCTCGAGGCGCCGCTCACCGGCCGCGAGGCCGAGCTGCGAGCGCTGCAGGACGTCTTCCACCAGAGCGCGGAGCTGCACAGCCCACGCCTGGTCCTGCTCTCCGGTCCCCCGGGGGTCGGAAAGTCGCGGCTGGTCTGGGAGCTCGAGAAGTACCTCGACGGCTTGATCGAGACGGTGCTGTGGCATTCGGGGCGCTGCCTGAGCTACGGCGACGGGGTGTCCTTCTGGGCGCTGTCGGAGATCGTCCGCCAGTGCCTGGTCATCGCCGAGGACGAGTCGCCGGAGTCGGCAGCGGCCAAGCTCGCACAAGGTCTGGCGCGCTACATGCCCGAGCCCGAGCGTGCCGCCATCGGGGCGCGCCTGGCGCGCCTGCTCGGCGTCGAGCACGACGGTGCCGAGAGCGAGCTCACCCGCGAGGACCTCTTCTCCGGCTGGCGACGGTTCTTCGAGCGCCTGACACGGGTGGCGCCGCTGGTGCTCGTGATCGAGGACGCCGAGCACGCCGACGACGACCTGCTGGACTTCCTCGAGGACCTCGTCGACTGGTCACGCGCGTTCCCCATCGTCGTGCTCGTGCTCGCCAGCCCCGATCTCGCCGAGCGCCGCCCCGGGCTCGGCACCGGGCGCAACCGCACCTCGCTCGTCCTCGAGCCCCTCGACCCACCCTCGATGGGCCGCCTGCTCGAGCGCCTCGTCCCCGGCCTGCCCAGCGCGGCACGGGACTCGGTCGCCGAGCGATCGGGCGGCATCCCGCTCTTCGCCGTCGAGACGGTGCGCTTGCTCCTCGACACGGGCGCCCTCGCACCCGGGGCGTCGGGCTACCACGTCGCCGGCGAGCTCGGACGCCTCGAGGTGCCCGACAGCCTCGAGGTGCCCGACAGCCTGCACGACCTCGTCGTCGCCCGCCTCGACGCGCTCGAGCCCGAGAGCCGTCGCCTCGCCGGCGCCGCTGCCGTGCTCGGCGCGAGCTTCGACGAGGCGGCCCTCCTCGCCGTCGCCGAGCGCCCGGAGGCGGAGGTGCGAAAGGCGCTCGCCGACCTCGTGCGCCGGGACGTGCTCGAGGCGCTCGCCCTACCGGTCGCGGGCGCGGGCACGGGCACGGGCGCGGGCGGGCAGGGCGGGCAGGGCGGGCGGACGAGCTACCGCTTCTCGCACGGCCTGTTGCGCGAGGTCGCGTACGGGACGGTGACCCGCCGGCGGCGGCGCTCGCGACATCTCGCCGTGGCGAGCTACCTGCGCCAGAGCTTCCCCGGCGACGGGCAGGAGGTCGCCGAGCTCGTCGCCTGCCACCTCCTCGACGCCATCGCCGCCTCCCCCAGCGCCCCCGACGCGGCGGAGCTGTGCGAGCAGGCGGTGACGATGCTCGTGCGCGCCGCCGAGCACGCCACGCGTTCCGGAGCGCAGGCGAGCGCGGCGGAGCTGTGGGACGCCGCCGCAACCGAGCTCCTCACGGCCCGGCCCGGCTTCCGACCCACCTCGGGTGCCGGAGCGCCGCTCACCCGCGCGGCGCTGTTGGAGCGGGCGGCAAACGCCAATCGCGACGCCCGGCGGTACGAGGAGGCGTTGCGCTGCGCTGACGAGGGGCGCGACGCCGCGCTCGCGGAAGGAGACGCCCGCCTGGCGACACGCTGCCGGACGGCAGGCGCCCGGGTCCTCGCCAGCATCGGGCGCTTCGGCGAAGCGCGCCGGCAGCTCGGCTCGGTGCTGAAGGTGTTGCGCCGCGAGCCGGACAACGCAACGGTGATCGCCCTGGCAGATCTCGCCTATCTCGAGATCTACGGCGGCAGCGAGGGCGACCGGGTCAGCGAGGAGGCACTGCAGCTCGGGCGCAAGCTCGGAGTCGACGACCGCCTGCTCTCGCGGCTGTTCACCTTCCGCTCGATGGCCCACATCGCGGCGAACCGGGCGGCCCAGGCCGTCGGGTGCGCCGAGGAGGCGGTGCGCCTGGCGGTGCGCGCCGGGACCAGCGGCGAGACCGCAGTCAGCCTGAACACCCTGTCGATGGCGCTCGGAGGCCTCGACAGTGCCCGCTCGGCCGCCGCGGCGCGGCGAGCCGGCGAGATCTCCCGTCGCCTCGGTGCCAAGCACAACCTGCTCGCAACCGTCGTCAATCTCGCCGCGGCAATGCTCGAGCGCGGCGAGTGGGACGAGCTCGAGGAGGTCCTGAAGGGCCTCGACGAGGAGGACGGGCTCGGCGAGGAGGAGCTGCTGGCGTGTTGTGCCGCCTGGCTCGCCGCGCTGCGCGGCGACGGCCCGGGCGCCGCGTTCCTCGCCTCCTCGCTGACGCGCCTGCGCGCCAGCGGCAACCTGCAAGACGTCGTTCTCGCGGCGATGGTCGGAGCGCACGCCGCTGCCGCCCTCGAGCGGCCCGCCGAGGCACTCACCGCGGCGCGCCGTGTCCTCGACGAGGTACCACGCGGTCGGCGTCCGCCAGGACGCGGTCCGCTGGTGCTGGCCGCTCGCCGCACGCCTGGCGCGCCAGCTCGGCGACCGGACCGCGCTCGCCGAGCTGTGCGCAGTGCTCGACGGCTACCACGACGAGCAGCTCCCGGCGGTGCTGATCGCCAGCCGCCAGCTGGCGCGGGCGTGGGCCGCCGACGACGCCGCCCGCTTCGAGGCCGCCGGCGTGACGGCGATCGGCGCCGGCAAGAAGATGGCCGCCGGCGTCGGCGGCCGATGGGGCGTCGGCAGGTCCGATCCCGAGACGGCGTTCGAGGCCGCGGTGGCGGAGTTGCGTGACGCCCGCAGCCCGTACCACCTCGCCTGGGGGCTGCTCGACTACGGCGCGTACCTCGCGGCTGCGGGGCGGCACGACGAGGCCGGCGAGGCGGTCGAGGAGGCGCGGGCGATCGCCACCACGTTGCGCTCCGCGCCCCTCGTGCGTTACGCCGGCGACCTGCAGTCGGTCGCAACGCGCTAAGGGGCCGCTCGCCCGGGCTCGGGCTGGGCACCGTCGACATCTCGCGTGCAGCGAGCAACCAACGGTGGCGGGCCGCCTGCGCCACACGCGCCGAGGGGCCAGGTTGCGAAGAGTTTCACATGCGACACGGATAAAGAAAGCGCACGCTATCTTTATTGCTCGGAACGGATCCCTGCGCCACGGGAGCGACGGGCGCGACGGGCGCGACGGGAGCGACGGGAGGGAACCACGTGTCGACAGCGATCATCACGGGCGGTTCGAAAGGGCTCGGCCGGGCGCTCGCCGCCGAGCTCGCCGAGCGCGGTTGGTCCCTCGTCATCGACGGACGCGATCCGGCGCGGCTGGCGGAGGCGGCCGGGGAGCTGGGCGGCATCGCGGGTGCCGGCGGCTTGCGGGCGATCCCCGGGGACGTCACCGATCCGGCGCACCGCATCGAGCTCGTCGACGCCGCCCGGTCGCTCGGCGGCCTCGACCTCCTCGTCAACAACGCGAGCATCCTCGGCCCGTCGCCCCTCCCGCTGCTCGCCCGCTACCCGCTCGACGCGCTGCGAGCGGTGTACGAGACCAACGTCGTCGCCCCGCTCGCCCTCGTCCAGCTGGCGCTGCCGCTGCTCGAGCAGGCGCCGCGGGCGTGCCTGCTCGACGTCACCTCGGACGCCGCCCTCGAGGCCTATCCCGGATGGGGCGGGTACGGGTCCTCGAAGGCAGCGCTCGAGCAGGTCTCTGCGGTGCTGGCCGCCGAGCAGCCGCAGTTGCGTGTGTACTGGCTGGACCCTGGCGACCTGCGGACGGAGATGCACCAGGCGGCCTTCCCGGGCGAGGACATCTCCGACCGGCCGCTCCCGGAGAGCGTCGCACCCCTCCTCGCCGACCTGCTCGAGAGCGATCTGCCGAGCGGACGCTACCGGGCGGCCGACCTGGCGACCGGCTCGCGGGCGCTGCGGTGACGGCGCTCGCAGCCGGGCAGGCGCCGGCGACTGCTCCGTTGACCGCCGGCCCCGCCCCCGCCGGCGGCGCCCGCCCGACGGGGCTCGGCGGCCTGACCGACTTCGTCCTCCCCGCCGAGCTCGAGGCCTCCGAGCCGGCCGAGGCAGCGCGGCCTGACCCGCGACGCGGTGCGCATGCTCGTGGCCCGGAGATGCTCGGGCGAGCTCGTCCACAGCCACTTCTCGGAGCTGCCGCGCTTCTTGCAGGAAGGCGACCTCGTCGTCATCAACACCTCGGCGACGCTCGCCGCCGCCATCCCCGCCGTCGACCGAGCGGGCGAGCCGGTGTCGGTGCACCTCTCCACCCAGTTGCCCGCCGGACTCTGGACAGTCGAGCTGCGCCGTGACGGCCGAGCCCTGCTCGACGCCAGGACGGGCCAGGGTTTCGCCCTGCCCGCAGGCGGGTCGGTGACGCTGCTCGCTCCCTATTCCGCCGGCGGGGCTGGCTCTTCCGCACGCCGGGCCGGGGCCGGGCTGCCGGGCGTTGCGGCTGACTCGCCGGCCAGCTCGCCGGCCAGCTCGCCGGCCAGCTTGCCGGCCGACTCGCCGGCCAGCTCCCCGGCTGGCCCCGCCGGCGTGCGGCTCTGGGTCGCCGACGTCGCGCTGCCCCTGCCGCTGCTCTCCTACCTCGCGCTGCACGGGCGGCCGATCCGCTACCGGTACCTGAAGGGCGAGTGGCCGATCTCGGCGTACCAGAACGTGTACGCGAGCGAGCCCGGCTCGGCGGAGATGCCCAGCGCCGGCCGCCCCTTCACCGCCGAAGTGCTGACACGCCTCGTGGCGCGAGGTGTAGCCGTGACGCCGCTCGTGCTGCACACCGGCGTCGCCTCGCTCGAGGCGGGAGAATTGCCCTATCCCGAACCATTCCGGGTACCTGCCGCCACGGCGCGGCGCGTCAACGAGACCAGGCGCAGCGGGGGGCGGGTCGTCGCCGTCGGGACCACAGTCGTGCGCGCCCTCGAGAGCGTCGTCGACGAGCTCGGCGTGGTGCACCCGGCGAAGGGCTGGACGGACCTGGTTGTCACGCCCGACCGGCTCGTGCGCTCCGTCGACGCGCTGCTCACCGGCTGGCACGAGCCGCAGGCGTCCCATCTCGCCATGCTCGAGGCGATCGCGGGGCGAGAGCTGCTCGAGCGCTCCTACGCGACAGCCCTTGCCGCCGGCTATCTGTGGCACGAATTCGGCGACGTCGAGCTGATCTTGCCGTGAGCAGCGAGAGCGGTTCCGCGACCGGCCAGCGCGGCCAGCGCGGCCAGCGCGGCCCGCGGCACGGGCGCGGCACCGGCGCCGGCGCCGAGTGGCACGCCGTTCGACCGTCCCGAGCCGGCACTGCAGGCGATGCCCGAGTCTCGCCGTGTCGTGCTCGTCGAGGTGAAACGGGCAGGAAGCTGCCGTGCCGACGAGCTCGCCGCGGCGTTGGGTCTGACGGTTCCCGCCGTGCGCCAGCACCTGGCGCGCCTCGTCGAGGAGGGGCTGGTCGTGCACGAGCGCTCGGTGGCCGGACGCGGCCGCCCGGCGCACCACTACCGGCTCACCGACGCCGGCGAGGCGCTGTTCCCCAAGCGCTACGGCGACCTCGCCTCCGAGCTGCTCGGCTATCTCGGCGGCCCGCGCAGCGAGGTGGTCGACGAGCTCTTCGAGCAGCGCCGGCGCCGGCGCATCGCCGAGGCCCGCGCCCGAGTGGCCGGGATGGGCCTCGGCGAGCCGCGTCGCCGAGCTCGCCCGCATCCTCGACGAGGACGGCTACCTCGCCGAGGTCGTCGAGATCGAGGGCGGTTGGCGCATCGTCGAGCACAACTGCGCCATCCTCGCCGTGGCGCGCCGCTACCGCCAGGCCTGCTCGAGCGAGCTCGGCTTCGTCCGCGAGGTCCTCGGGGCCAGCGTGCAACGGGTCGCCCACCAGATGGAGGGCGACCACGTCTGCGCGTACGAGGTGCGCCCACCCACCGGCGACGCACCGGAGAGCGCACCGGAAAGCGCACCGGAGAGCGCACCGGAAAGCGCACCGGAGAGAAAACCTCGGGGCTGCGCTTAGGCTCGCGCATGCCCCGCACCCGGCTCTACCGCAACGGCGTCGTCGAGGCGGAGAACTTCCCGCTCTCGGAGGTCTCCGAGCACCTCGAGGGCGACGGCTGCGCCGTCTGGGTCGACCTGTGCGCCCCCGACGCCGCCGACCTGCAGCTCGTCGCCCACGAGCTCGGCCTGCACCGCCTCGCCGTCGAGGACGCGACGAGCGAGCACCAGCGGGCGAAGATCGACCGCTACGCCACGCACGCCTTCATGGCCGCCTACGCCGTCCACCTCGACGAACGAAGCGGCGACCTCGCAACGAGCGAGATCGACGCCTTCATCCTCACCCACGCGCTCGTCACCGTGCGCAAGGACGAGCGCTTCGACATCGAGAAGGTCGTCGAGCGCTGGGACAGCTCACCGGACCTCGCCAAGTTCGGCGTCGCGGCCCTGCTCTACGGCCTGCTCGACTACCTGGTCGACGGGCACTTCGCCGCGGTGCAAGACCTCGACGAGCAGATCGAGTCGATCGAGGACCTCGTGTTCGAGGAGACCTCCGAGAGCAGGGAGGTGCTGCGACGCAGCTACAACCTGCGCAAGAGCCTGGTGCTGCTCCGCCGCGTCGTGCTGCCGATCCGCGAGGTTGTCAACACCTTGATGCGGCGCGACCTGAGGATCGTCGGCGACGAGATGATGCCCTATTACCAGGACGTCTACGATCACGTCCTGCGCGTCACCGAGTGGACCGAGTCGTTGCGTGACCTCGTGACGAGCATCCTCGAGACCAACGTGACGATCCAGGGCAACCGCCTCAACGTGATCACCAAGAAGGTGACGAGCTGGGCGGCGATCATCGCCGTGCCGACGGCGATCACCGGCTTCTACGGCCAGAACGTGCCGTACCCGGGCTTCGCCAAGGAGAGCGGCTTCATCGTCTCCACCGCGCTCATCCTCGGCCTCTCGGTCGCCCTCTACGTTCTCTTCCGCCGCAAGAACTGGTTGTAGGCCCGTTCGCGCCGTTGCGCAGCAGCTCGTGCTGATCGAGCTGCCTCGGGCTCATCGGTCTCGGCGACGTCGTACAGCAGGGCTCGCGCCGCCGTGACGGGTGCGGCACGGCCAACGACCGTGGCTCGGTCGCGGCCGGCTCGCCGCCGGCCTTCGGCGCCTGAAGACTTCGGCGGTTTACGGACCGTCCTCCCCAGGCTCGCGCATCGGCGAGCCGAAGCGGATCACGTTGCCGTCCGGGTCGATGACCGCGCCCTCGTGCTGTCCCCACTCCGTGTCCTGCGGAGTGCGGACATCGACGCCGGCAGCGAGCCATTCCGCAGCCAGCGCGTCGGCGTCCTCGACCCAGAGGTATGCCGAGCTCGATCCAAGGCGGTCAGCGGGGGCCGAGCCGAGATGGATCTCGATGCCGTCCCGCGTGGCAAAGGCATACCCTCCGCCTTCGTACGGCCGGGTGGCAAAGCCCAAGCGTCGATAGTGTGCCATGGCCTCCTCGACGTCGCGTACGGCGAAGATCGGCGCGATCCGTCTGAGCGAGCCCACGGCGCAGGCCCTACCGTCGGGGGCCGGGCTCGAGCGCAAGGCCGAACATCTCGAACAGCGACGGGTCGAGGAAGGCGTGGATCGCGCCGATACGCCCGCCGGCGACGTCGAGGACGTGCAGGGCGTGCGCAACGGGCCTGGCCCCCGGCCTCTCCGGGCGGTAGACGGCGACGCCGAGCAACCCGTTCGCCTCGACGGGCGTGACGACCTCCTCGGTGCAGGCGCCGATCGCGACGAGGAAGCACCGGATGTCGGCAGGCCCCTGCAGCCACAGCTCGAACGGCGGCATCTCGAGGACGGCGTCGTCTCGCAACAGGCCGACGAGCGCCTCGACGTCGTGGCGGTCGAAGGCGGCGACGTAAGCGGCGAGCAGCTCACGATCGCCCCGAGCGGGCTCACCCCGCGCCGACTCGCGGTCGGTGGTGGCGAGCGCGGCGCGCGCCCGCCGCAGCGAGCTGTTGACCGCGTCGGTGCTCGTCTCGAGGAGCACGGCGACCTCCGCGGCGTGCCAGCCGAGCACGTCGCGCAGGACGAGCACGGCGCGCTGGCGGGGAGCGAGCTGCTGCAGCGCGGCGATGAAGGCGAGCCGCACGGACTCCCGTGCGACGGCGCGCTCGGCCGGGTCGCCCTCCGGCGCCAGGAGAGTGCGGTCCGGCGCCGGACCGACCCAGGTCGCCTCCGGCCGAGGGTCGCCGAGCGGCGCGCCGCCGAGCCCGGCCGGCGCGACGGCCATCGGTAGGGCGCGCCGGGCGCGGCCTTTCAGCATGTCGAGACAGACATTGGTGGCGATGCGGTAGAGCCACGGGCGAAGCCCGCCACGATCCTCGAAGGCCGCCAGCGCCCGCCAGGCGCGCAGCATCGTGTCCTGCACGGCGTCCTCGGCCTCGTGGATCGACCCCAGCATGCGGTAGCAGTAGCCGACCAGCTCCCGGCGGTGCAGCTCGAGCTGCTCGGCCGGGATCACGGCGGCCGCGGCGACCGTGCTCATCCGCGCAGCGTACTCACGCCGGCGCTCGTCCCGCCGGGGCTCGTCCCGCCGGGGCTCGTCCGGCCGGGGCTCGTCCCGCCGGGGCTCATCCGGCCGGGGCTCATCCGGCCGGGGACAGCCCGGCTGCCGTCAGCAGATACGCCCCGGGCGCGTACTGCGTCGAGCTCACCAGGTCGACCGTCGCCTTGCCGACGTCCCCGGGCGCCGGGCCGGGGCCGAACGCCTCGAGGTACGCGTCGACGCTCGAGGCCCGCACGGCGTGCGTAGGCGGCCGCGGCCTTGGCCCCGAGGTCCGTTGCGGGCGTCAACCTCGGCAGCAGCGAGATGAAGCGGATGCCCAGACCCGCCCGCTCGGACTCGTCGGCGGCATAGCTCGTGATGAAGCGGATCGTCGCCTTCGCCCCGGCGTAGCCGCCGCTCAGTGGCGAACCGACGACCGCGGCGCCGCTCGACATCGCCACGACGGTGCTGCCCGGCTCGAGCGGCAGCAGCAGCGCCTCGCGGATCCAGTTGAAGGCCTGGCGCACGTCGACCTCCCAGGGCCGGCTGAAGGTCTCCCAGGTCTGCTGCTGGAGCGGGCGCGACAGAGGCGGCGTGCCGGCATTGAGGACGAGCGTGCCGGGGCGGTAGTCATCGACGAGCGTCCCGGCGACGACCGGGTCGGCGGCGTCCGCCACCACGGTGGTGATCCTGTCGCCGAGCTCGTCTCGCAATGAGGCGAGTAGCTCGCCGTTGCGGGCCACCGCGACGACATCGGCGCCGCCGGCGTGCAGGGCAGTGGCGATCGCCCGGCCGAAGCCTCTGCTCGCGCCGGTGACCAGCGCGGTGGAACCAGTGTGCTGCGATCCACTGAGCTGTGAGCCAGTGTGCTGCGACGATGTCATCACGAAGCCTCCTCCAGGCGGGACGGGACCGATCCCGTCGCTTCTGGAACTGCTCCGCAGGCCGAAAGTCGTCGCGCCCTTCAGAGGGGCGGACGACCGCGGTCGCGACGACTTCTGCGCCGCGGCGCAGTTGCACCGGTCGGGAAGCGGCACCCACGCCTGCCGTTGCGAGCCCCGGAGGGAACCATGAGCAGCGACAGCTTCACCACGAGCTTCACCGTCGACCAGACCCCGGCGGAGGTCTTCGCCGCGATCAACGACGTCCGTGGGTGGTGGTCAGGGGAGATCGACGGCGACACCGACGAGCTCGGCGACAAGTTCACCTACCGCTACCAGGACATCCACCGCAGCACCCAGCGGATCACCGAGTCGATTCCCGGGCAGCGGGTCGTCTGGCGCGTCCTCGACGGCTACCTCGACTTCGCCGAGGACAAGACGGAGTGGACGGGCACGGACATCGTCTTCGAGATCGCGGCGCGGGACCGGGCGACAGAGTTCCGCTTCACCCATGTCGGGCTCGCTCCCACCTTCGAGTGCTACGAAACGTGCTCGAACGCCTGGGGCTTCTACATCAACGCCAGCCTGCGCAACCTGATCACCACCGGCGATGGGGCGCCCAACCTGACGGAGGATCGCGGTGCGTGACGGCGGGGAGCGCGTTTCTCGTGTCACCTCACGTGCTATGCGGTAGCAGTCGATTGCGAGATGGTGCACGAGCCCGCCGAGAGCGTTCGCTCGGGCCGCGAGCCGGACCCGGCCGCACCCGCCTATCGCGAGCGCGCAGTGCACCGGCTACGGTCGGCGGATGCTCCCCGCGTCGGGACCTGTCCGCGCCCGCCGGCGGGTGCGCTGCGCCCGCTTCGCCTGCATCGCAACCGCGCTCTGCTGCTCCCTGCTCGCTCTGCCAAGCGGGGCCGGATCGCAGCCGAGTCTCGGTGGCCATGGGCCGGCCGCGGTCGGGGCTCACCCCTCGCGGCGGCCGGGCGCCCCGGCGCCCCAGCCGATCGCCGGCGCGGCTCGGACCGGCGCGGCCCAGGGCGGCGCGGCCCGGACCGGCGCGGCCCAGGGCGGCGCGGCCCGGGCCGCCGCGCCGGGCACCGCCGCCCGCTGCCCGTGGGCGACTGCGAGCGGATCGGCCGGCCAGTCGCCGCAACAGCTGGCGGCCGAGGTCCTCGACCACATGGACCTCGCCGAGAAGCTCGAGCTCGTCGTCATCCACTACCACGGCCGCGCCTACCAGAACGAGCTGCACGGCTTCGGGCAGCTGTGCATCCCCCCCTTCGTCCTCGAGGACGGCGCCGCGGGAGTCGCCTACAACTCGAGCGGGGTGACCCAGCTTCCTGCGCCGCTCGGCGTGGCGGCGAGCTTCGACACGGGCCTGGCCACCGATTATGGCCAGGTCGAGGGCGAGGAGGCGAGACACAAGGGCATCGACGTCCTGCAGAGCCCGAACCTGAACCTCGTACGCGTACCCGAGAACGGGCGCGCCTTCGAGACCTACGGCGAGGACCCGACGCTCGCCTCCGACCTCGGCGTGGCGGCGATCGAGGGTATCCAGTCCACCGGCGTCGTCGCCGAGGCGACTCACCTCGGCGCCTACAGCCAGGAGACCGACCGCGCCCCCCTCGACCAGGTCGTCTCGCAACGCGCCCTGCAGGAGGTCTATCTCGCCCCCTTCCGCGCTGCGGTCGAGGAAGCGGGCGTCGGCGCGGTGATGTGCGCGTACGGCGAGACCAATGGCGTGCGCGACTGCGAGAACCCCGCGTTGATCGGCGAGCTCGGCAGCTGGGGGTTCCAGGGCCTCGTGCGCTCGGACCTGTCGGCGGTCGACAACTTCGCGGCCGCCTTCAACGCCGGCGTCGACGCGGTCAAGCCAGGAGGGCACACGACGCTGCGCGACCTCATCGAGGAGCACCGCCTCTCCGTGCAGCGCCTCGACGACGCGGTCACGAGCATCCTCGAGACGATGTTCCGCTTCAACCTGATCGTGCGGCCGTTCCACAAGCAACCGCTCGTGCCCGTGGCCACGCCCGCCGACGCCGCGTTGGCGTTGCGGGCCGCCGAGGAGTCGATGGTGCTCTTGCAGAACCGGGGCGGCCTGCTGCCGCTCTCGCAACACACCGCATCGGTTGCCGTCATCGGCTCCGACGCCGGGTCCGGGGCGGTGAGCGCCGGGCAGGGTGGCGCCTTCGTCGTTCCGCCTTTCCTCAGCACTCCGCTGTCGGCGATCACAGCGCAACTCGCCGCCGGCGCCACCGTGCGCTTCGTCCCCGGCAGCTCATTGACCTCTCCCCTCCCCCCGATTCCTGCGGCTGCCGTCCGCTCGAGGTCCGTCGACCTCGCCGCCTCCTCGCTTGTCGCCCGCTCGATCTCGCCTGCGCAACCGGCCGGGGCTTCGGGAGCGTCGTCCCCCGGCTCGCTCCCTGCGACTGGCCCGGCGACGGGCGGCCACTCGGCGCAGCAGGTCCTCGACCAGCTCGTGTCGAGCGGCGCGGTCGGCACGGGGTCGATCCCGCCGAATGACTTCGCCGACCTCGACCACCTCGAGGAGGTCGTCGTGCCGCCGGCGAGCGGGCTGTACGCCATCTCGGTCAGCGGACAAGGCGACCAGTGGCTACAGCTCGACGGTCGGCCGCTGTTCTCCGACCCGGGGACGCACTTCGCCTCGACCTGGCAAGTGACCGCACAGCTGCAGGCGGGCAAGCGCTACACGCTGTCGCTGTACTGGTTCCCGCAGCCCGTCGAGGGCGAGCCGACCATTGGATGGCAGGACGAGACGCCCGATATCGACCAGGCCGTCGCCGCGGCAGGTTCGGCCGACGTGGCAATCGTCTTCGCCGAGGCACCTTCGGGCGAGGGCGCCGACCGTCCCGACCTCTCGCTGCCCGGGGCGCAGGATGCGCTCATCTCCGCCGTGGCGGCGGCCAACCCGCGGACCGTCGTCGTGCTGAACACCCCCGGAGCGGTGCTGATGCCGTGGCTGCACTCGGTGGCGGCCGTGCTCGAGGCCTTCTATCCCGGCGAGCAGGACGGGACGGCGACCGCGGCGGTGCTCTTCGGGTCCGTCGACCCATCGGGCCGGCTGCCAGTCACCTTCCCCGCCGACGGCGACGGCGTGCAGGGCGGGACCGCCTCGACGTGGCCAGGCGTGGACGGCAAGGTCGTGTTCGGCGAAGGCCTCGACATCGGCTATCGCGACGACGCCGCCGAGCACCTCGAGCCGCTGTTCCCCTTCGGGTTCGGGCTCTCGTACACGACCTTCAGCCTCGACAAGCTGACGCTGCACCCCCCTCCGAGCTCGTCGTCGACCCCCCCTCCGAGCCCGTCGTCGACCCCCCCGCCGGGCTCGTCGTCCCCCTCGCCGGGCTCGTCGTCGACCCCCCCGCCGGGCCAGTCGTCGACCCCGTCGCCGCGCTCGTCACCGGGCGGGGTCAGCCTCGACGTGAGTGTCACCGACACCGGCACGCGCGCGGGAACGGAGGTGGTGCAGGCCTACCTCAGCTTCCCCGCTTCGGCCGGCGAGCCCCCCATCCAGCTCGTCGCCTTCGGACGGGTCGGCCTCCTGCCGGGGCAGTCCAACCTCGTGACGCTGCAGGTGCCGCAATCCGCCTTCCAGGCCTACCTCGACGGCAAGTTCCAGACCGTGCCGGGAACTTACGAGCTGCGCGTCGGCACTTCGTCCGAGGACCTTCCTCTCTCCGTGGCGCTGCAGGCTCCCACGCCGAGCGGCCAGACCGGCACGAGCCACGCTCACTGAGCGTTCGGCGTCGCGCCCGTCGTGCGGTCTCGAGGAGTGGTTCCTGAGCTCCTGACGCGGCGCACGGAGCGAGCGCGCCCGCCTAGGCGGGACGGCCGGCGGCGGCTGTCTCGGTGACGCCGACGGGCGGCTCGCCGCGGCCCGGCCTGCGACCGAACTCGGGCGCCGCGAGCACAGGACGTGAGCGGGACGCCGGCGGTGGGAGCGCGACGGTCAGGTTGCGCAGCATGCGAATGAGGTGCTGAGCGGCTGGAACTGGCCGGCCGGCGCGCCGTCAGGAGCGTGATGGGGACGTCGGGGCGCGTCGCGGCCGCATGGAGGCCACGGCCGGGATCGCGTGCCGCGATCGCAGTCGGGCTCGTGTGCGCCGGCTACGTCGCCTGGCTGGTGGCCGGACCGAGCCGCTTCGTCGTGATGCGCGACGACTGGCTGTACTGCGTCGCCGAGGGGGCAGGCGCCGCCTACGCCGTCGGCTGCGCGGTCACCTCCCGGCGCGCGCGGCTCGCGGCCACCGCGGTGGCGGTCGGCCTGCTGCTGACGACCATCGGCGACATCGTGTCGGATGCCTGGATCCACGACGCCTCGCCACCAGGGCTGCCGGACCTCTTCTGGTTGACGACCTACCCGGCGCTCTATCTCGGGCTCGTGGCAAGGACGGGCAAGCGCCTGGCGCGCCTGCCGCTCAGCGTGCGTCTCGACGGCCTGCTCGCCGGGCTGGCCGCGGCCGCCCTCGGCAGCCTGGCGATCCGGCCGATCGCCGACGCGGCGAGCGGGCATTTCGCGCAGATCGCCGTCAACCTCGCCTACCCGGTCGGCGACACCCTGCTCGTCGCGCTTACCGTGGCCGTGCTGGCGCTGCTCGGCTGGCGCGGCGGCTGTGGGACTGTGGACGATGGCGATGGGTTTCGCCCTGTTCGCCGTCTCGGACACCGGGTACTTCCTGCGCGTCGTCGCCGGCAGCTACCACCAGGGCACCGTGCTCGACGCCGGGTGGCCGGTCGGCGTCTGCCTGGTGGCGTTCTCCCTGCGAACACCCCCCGCGGGGCGCCCCGTCGCCAGGGCGCTCGGCAACCGGGCCGTGCTCGCCGTGCCGGTGCTCGTCAGCGTCGCGATGGTCGGCGTCCTCGTCGCCGGCGGCACCTGGCACCTCGCTCCGTACACGGTCGTGCTCGCGGCTGCGACGATGGCGGCAGTGATGGGCAGGACGCTCATCACCTTCCACGAGGTCGTCGCCTTGAACGAGACCCGCCGGCGCGAGGCGCGCACCGACGACCTCACCGGCCTCGCCAACCGGCGCCGCCTCTACGAGCGGATGGATGCCGATCTCGCCGAGCGCCGCGCCGATACCGAGCATGCCCTGCTGCTGCTCGACGTCGACCGCTTCAAGGAGGTGAACGACGCCCTCGGGCACGCCGCCGGCGACGAGCTGCTGCGCCAGTTCGGGGACCGGCTGACCGGCGCGCTGCGGCGCGAGGACCTCGTCGCCCGCCTCGGTGGGGACGAGTTCGCCATCTGGCTCGCCGCCGGGTCGAGCGAGGTGGCGGGCGCGTCGGTGGCCGGCACGATCGAGGAGCAGCTGCGACGGCCCTTCGCCCTCGACGGGACGAGCATCCACGTGAGCGCCAGCATCGGCGTGGCGATGTGCCCGATGCACGCCGTCGACCGCGCTGAGCTCATCCGCTGCGCCGACACCGCTCTGTACCGGGCGAAGCGGACGCGCTGCGGCTGGTGCCTGTTCAACTCAGAGGGCGAGGAGGAGAACCACCGCGACCGGCTGCTGCTCATCGAGGAGCTGCGCTCCGCGCTCGGATCGTCGCAACTCGCCTGCCACTACCAGCCCAAGATCGACCTCCACAGCGGGGCGGTGCGCGGCGTCGAGGTGCTGTTGCGCTGGTACCACCCGACCCGCGGGCTCGTCATGCCGAAGGCCTTCGTCCCCCTCGCCGAGCGCGCCGGCCTGATGGGCCCACTCACCCACCAGGTGATCGACACCGCCCTCGCCCAGGCGTTGCGCTGGCACGACGCCGGGCTGTTCGTGCCCGTGGCGATCAACCTCTCGATGACCAACCTGCTCGATGTGCGCTTCGTCGACCAGCTCGTCGACCTTCTCGAGCAGCACCGCCTCCCGCCGAGCCTGCTCGAGTGCGAGATCACCGAGAACGTGCTGCTCGCCGAGTCCGGAAAGGTGGCGGCGAGTCTCAAGGTGATCCGCGGCCTCGGGGTGCGGATCTCGATCGACGACTACGGCAGCGGCTACTCGAGCCTCTCGTACCTGCGCAGCTTCACCGCCGACGAGCTCAAGCTGGACTCGAGCTTCGTCACCGGCCTCGCCCGCAGCGCGCAGAACCGGGCCATCGTCGCGGCCAGCATCGACCTCGCCCACTCGCTCGGGCTCGAGATCGTCGCCGAGGGGGTGGAGAGCGAGGAGGACCTGCGGGTGCTGACCGATCTCGGTTGCGACATCGGGCAGGGTTTCCTCATCGCCAGGCCCGCCGCCGCGGCGGACACGACGGCGTGGCTGCTCGGGCGCCAGGCGACGCTGCACGGGCCGCAGCGGTAGGTCGGGCAGCTTCCGGGCAGCTGCCCTGGTTTCATTGCGCGAGACACGAGCCCGGCGAGGACGTGCAGCTCCGTCATCGACGAGATCCGACTTGATCGAGACCGGAGCGCCTCGTCGCTCGCGCCACAAGCCGCTCGCGCCACAAGCCGCTCGCGCCGCGAGTCGTTCGTGACGGCGTTCGTGCGGTGGTAAACCCGTGCGCCGTCTCCGTTTGTCGACCCTCGCGATCGCCCGACGACGAGCCTTCGACGGCCCGATGAGTGTCCGGGACGTGCGTGGGTACCTTGAGGTCGAGGAGCGCGCTCGCGCCGCGGGCCGAACGCGTCGTCGTGTCAGCGCGGCGGGGCGCACGCGAGCAGTCGTCACGTTCCGGGGTGCCCTCGCCCAGCGTTCGCGACGACCGCCGCCGCGTGGAGGGGACTCACCGGGACCGTGGATGAGCGTGACAGCGAGCCGGCCGTCGGTCGGGAGGGTGAGAGCGAGCCAGCCGTCGCCCAAGAGGATGACAGCGAGCCAGCGATCGGGCGCGAGCGTGTGCCCGAGCCGATGGGCGGCAGGCGCGACGCGAGCGCCCGCTCCCGTTCCCGCTTCCAGACCGCCCTCAGGGCGTCGCGCCTGTTCGTCCTCGTCCCCGTCGTCGTGCTGCTCCTCGCCTCGCTCGGCGCGTTCGCCTACGGCGCCGAGCTGTTTGTCCTCACCGTCGGCGAGGTCCTCGACAATGCCCTGCCGGTCGGTCACAAGATCGGCGACCTGTTGCTCGTCATCGACTTGTTCCTCATCGGGGCGACCATGCTCATCGCCGCGTTCGGCTTCTACGAGCTGTTCGTGGGCCGGCTCCACGACGGTGACGCGTCGCGCCTGCCGGCATGGCTGCAGATGCGGGATCTCAACGACCTCAAGGTGCGCGTCGCCGGGATGCTCGTGCTCATCGCCGCAGTCGATTTCGTCGAGGTGCTCGTCGACTCCACCGACGGCCTGCGCACGCTCGAGCGGGGCGCCGGCGTCGCGGTCGTCATCCTTGCGCTGACGTTGTTCCAGCGCTCGAGCGGCGCCCACGGCCAGAGCCAGCAAGACCGCTGAGCGGCGCCACGGCCGTTGAGCGGCAGCCACGGCCGTTGCGCGGCAGCCACAGGCGTTGAGCGGCAACGGCAGCGGGCCACAGAACGCCGCTGATGCATCAATGCATCACTGAGTGAGGTGCCACGATGCCGAAAACGTTAGAATTCGGAGATGCGAACGACGGTCACATTGGACCCCGACACCGAGGCGCTCGTCCGACGCAGGATGCGCGAGAAGGGCGTCTCGTTCAAGCAGGCGGTGAATGACGCTGTCCGAGCCGGCCTGACCGGCGAACCGGCGGCTCGGCCGTTCCGCACCCGCAGCTCGAAGCTCGGACTGCCCTCGGTCCCGCTCGAGCGCGCCCTCCAACTCGCCGGTGAGCTCGAGGACGAGGAGCTCGTCCGCAAGATGCGCTCGGGCAAGTGAAGCTCGTCGACGCCAACGTCCTGCTCTACGCGGTCAACGAGTCGGACCGCCGCCACGACGAGGCCGCCGGATGGCTCGACGGCGAGCTCGGCGCGGGTCGGCCGGTCGGTTTCGACTGGCTCGTGCTCGTCGCGTTCCTCCGCCTGGTGACCAAGGTTGGCTTGTTCCCGACCCCGTTGCCCGTCGCGGAGGCCCTGCAGACGGTGAACGACTGGCTCGACCACCCCGCGTCGATCACCGTCGAGCCGACCACGCGCCACGCCGGCATCCTGTCCGGGCTGCTGGGCGATCTCGGAGCGGGCGGCAACCTCGTGAACGACGCCCATCTCGCCGCGCTGGCCGTGGAGCACGACGCGACGGTCGTCACCTACGACAACGACTTCGCCCGTTTCCGGGGCGTCCGCTGGGAGCTCCCCGGAGGCGGCTCGGGTCAGGCGACGGGAGCGAAACGTGCTCCCCGCCGACGTCAGCGGTAAGGCCGCTGCGCAGCGGTCGCCGGCGGCCGCACGTCCGTACGCCGTGAGGGGAGGCGACGCCTTCCCGGCTCAGCTCCGTTCCGGAGCCGGCTCGGGCCGCGCCGGCAGGCGCAGCAGGAGCCGGCGGGGCAGCTCGCGGCCGCCTGCGGACGCGGGGGGAGGACTGACGGCTGTGCCCCCGCTCGTCGCTCGCAGCGCGGCATCCCGGGGTGATGACGCGAGAGGTTTCGAGGTTCGGGGCGCGACCCGACAGATCGCGACACGTCCCGACTAACTATCATGCCTCCCTGATGAGCTCGTTGGCGTGGTCGCGTCGGCGGACCGCCGCCGGCGTCGTGGGAGTGAGCCTCTCGCTCGTGGTGCTCGCCGGCGTCGCCGGCACAGGCGCGACATCGGCTCATCGTGTCGTGCGCGCCGCCGGCGGCGGCGTGGTCACCGCGAGCCCCGGCTTGCAGACGGTCTTCGACCGGACGCTCGACGTCACCTGGCTCGCCGACGCCGACCTCGCCGCGACGGACCACTTCGGCGTGACCCGGGGCATCAACAAGAACGGCTCGATGGACTACGCCACGGCTGTCGACTGGGTGCGGCACATGAACCGGTCGGACCACGGCACGGGCTACCTCGGCCACCACGAATGGACGTTGCCCGTCACCCTCACGCCGTCGGTGGACCCGTCCTGTACGAGCTCGAACAAGAAGGGGGGCGGCTCGTTCGGCTTCGGCTGCCACCTCAGCCCGCTCGCCTCGCTCTACGCCACCACCTTCCACCTCACCTGGCCGGCCAGCGCCGTGGCGATGCCGGACGATCACGCCGGGCCGTTCCACAACTTCCAGCCCTATCTGTACTGGACGAGCGGGACAGTGGTGATCGACCACCACACCGGTGACCGCACGTTCTCGTTCAACACAGGTTGGCAGGGCTCGAACGTCCCGTTTCACGACATGTACGTCCTACCCGTGCTCCCGGGGAACCCCTTCGGCACGAGGGCCACACGCCCGACCGGTCTCTTCCCAAGCGCCGGCGGCGCCACCGTGTGGGATCCCGCAGCCGGCGTGACCTTCCTCGCCGATGCCGATCTCGCCAGGACGAAGCAGGACCAGTTCGGCCTGGCGATCAAGGGTGACGGGTCGATGCAGCAACCGACGGCAATCCTGTGGATCGACCGACTCAACAAGGTCAAGTGGCTCGGGAAGAAGGGCTGGGAGCTGCCTCCGGCCGGTACCTGCACGAGCTTCACGATCACCGGCTGCACCCAAGGTGCGCTCAGCTCGCTCTACTACCACGGCTTGGGACTGCGCCGAGGCACGCCGGTGGTGGCGACGCCCGCCACCGAGCGGGACGGCTTCGACCGCCTTCAGCCGTATCTGTACTGGTCCTGCGCAGGAATGACCGTGTCCGGGGGGCACGGAGCCGAGGACAGCGCGTGCTCCGGCGAACCGGCAGCGGGCTTCCAGTGGAGCTTCTCGTTCGGCAACGGCTTCCTCGGGACCGACCTGGTCGAGAACGACCTGTACACTACGGCCTACTACCCTGGCGCGGGGTCGCCGCTTCCGCCGTTCCACGGCGGTTGCCCACCGCACAAGCCGGGCGCGCCGATCACCTGTAGCTGAAGCGTTCCCACGCGCCCGTGAGCGGCACGTCGGGGCAGCTGACCCCCGTCCCGTCCCCGGCCCGAGCGGAGCACCGAGGCGTCGCGCGCCCGCATCCGGGAGCGCGAAGAGCCGGATGACCCTGCCGCCGGAGCGCCGCGGTGTGTTTAACTTGTGCGGGCGCATCGAACTGGAGGTGACCACGTGCGGGGCGTCGGAACGCTGAAGGTCGGCGAGGAGTAGATGCCAGCGCACCATCACCGCACCGTCGATCGCATCGTCGCCATCCTCGAAGAGGCGGCGCGCGCGACCACGGGGGTCCCACTCGGCGAGCTGGCCCGGCGGCTCGAGGCTCCGAAGTCGTCGATCCAGGAGCTCACCAACGGCCTGCTGGCCAGCGGCTACTTGGTCGAGACCGATGGCCGCTTCCTGCTCGGTCCGGCGGCCTTCGTCCTGTCGCTCTACACCGCGGGCTTCTCGCTGCGCAGGATCGAGCACGAGCAGCTGGAGATCGCCCAGGCGCGTGTCGGGGTGCCGCTCTTCGTCGGCATACGCGTCGGTGACGACCAGGTGTGGGTGGACCGGGTAGGCGAGGACCTCCTGATGGACTACACCTGGCGCAACCACCCGCGGCGGCCGCTGCTCACCGGCGCGACCGGCAAGATCATCCTCGCCAACCTGCACACCGCCGAGCGCAACGACTTCCTGCACCGAATGGCGCAGACCGAGCCCGAGAACGTCGCCACCTTCCTTGAGGAGCTGAACGAGATCCGAGCGACCCGTCTCGCCTACAACTACGGCGGCACGTTCCCGAACCGGTTCGCCGTGGCCACGCCGCTCATCGGCCCCGACGGCGTCTTCCTGGCCGCGATCGGCGCCGCAGGGGACGAGGGGATCGCAGACCGCCTTCCGGAGGTGGGCGCGAGGCTCCTCGAGGCCGTGCGCTGCTGGAAGTTTGGGCGCCGGCGTCCCCGGTAAGTGCTGACAGTTGACCGCACTCCTCTACCACTCGCGCCCGGCACGCCGGACGCTATGCCAGTTCACGCGTGCCCGTCCGTCGAGCACAGCGTGTGCGCGACTCGCCCGATCACCCTCTCCGGGGGATCCACGCGGGCAGTGCTTGCGTCGGGATGGGGAGGACGGTACTGTACGTATAGAAGGATTAGTGTACGTATTTCCGTACGCCCTTCAGGACGGCTCGAGGCCCAGACCCCGCCTCGCCGCCCCCGCCCGGAACTCGGGGGATAACCTGCTCCCTCCCGGCTCTGACCAGCACCGCGGGCGCTCCATCCACCGCCCGTGCGCGACGTCACCGACGCCGCCGTGGCCGCTGAGCCCGTCGGGTGGGTCGCCCGCTGGCACCACCGAAATTTCGGCGTTGCTCGGAGCCCGCGCACACCGCAGCAGCGCCATCACTCACAGTGCGGCTCCTGGAGGGCGCCCCAACGCTTGCAACTCCCGTGTCAATGCCGTCGTCGCGCGGCAGGGCGCGTCGGGAAGGTGCCGTCCGCGTGCGCCTAGGATGAGCCGCGCGCCGAGTCGGCGCGGACCGAGGATTCGGGAGGTCTCGTGCTCGCAGGGTGCTATGTCGGTGACCGGACGATGGCCGTGCAGGAACGGGAGCCGAGCCCGCCCGGACCCGGCGAGGTGGAGATCGCCGTTGCCTACACCGGCATCTGCGGGACGGACCTGCACGTGCTGCACGGCGACATGGACAGCCGGGTCACCCCGCCGGCCGTGCTCGGCCACGAGATGTCCGGCACCATCGCAGCCGTCGGGAGCGGGGTCGACGGCTGGTCGGTGGGTGACCGCGTTGCGGTGATGCCGCTGCGCTGGTGCGGCGAGTGCCCCGCCTGTCGCGCCGGCAACTCCCACATCTGCCAGCGCCTGAACTTCGTCGGGATCGACTCGCCCGGCTCGATGCAGAGCCGTTGGACGGTGCCCGCCAGCCTGCTCGTGGCGCTGCCCGCCGGCCTCTCCCTCGAGGCGGCGGCGCTCACCGAGCCCACGGCGGTGGCTGTGCACGACGTGCGGCGCTCCGGGCTCGTCGCCGGCGAGCAGGCGCTCGTCGTCGGAGGCGGCCCGATCGGCCTGCTCATCGCTTCGGTCGCCCGCCACGCCGGGGCCGACGTGCTCGTGCTCGAGGTGAGCGCCGAGCGGCGCGCGATGGCCGAGGAGCTCGGCCTGCGCTCCGTCGACCCGACGGCGAACGACGTCGGCGCGCTCGTCGAGGACTGGACTGCCGGCGCCGGGGTCGCCGTCGCCTTCGAGGTCTCGAGCTCGCCGGCCGGCCTCGACACGGCGGTGATGTCGCTCGCCGTGCGCGGGCGGCTCACGCTCGTGGCCATCCACGGGACGTCGGTGCCGGTCAACCTGCACCGCTTCTTCTGGCGCGAGCTGACCCTCGTCGGCGCGCGCGTGTACCAGCGCCCGGACTTCGAGGAGGCGGTCTCGCTGATCGAGCAGGGCGCCATCCCGACCGAGCGGTTGACCAGCGCCGTGCTGCCGCTCTCGGAGGTGTCCGGCGCATTTCAGCTGCTCGAGTCCGGGCAGGCGATGAAGGTGCTGCTCGACTGCAGCGCCGCGAGCTGAGGACGCCGATGATGTCCAACCTGGACCCCCCGGCGATATTCGACCTGAGCGGCAAGCTGGCGCTCGTCACCGGCTGCCGGCGCGGCATCGGGCTCGCCATCACCGAGTTGCTCGCCCGCGCCGGGGCGGACGTGATCGGGGTGAGCGCCCAGCTCGAGGACGAGGGCAGCGAGGCGCAGCGGCTCGTCGAGGCCGCGGGCTGCTCCTTCACCCCGATGCGCGCCGACCTCTCGAGCCGCGAGCAGGTGGCCGAGCTCGCCCGCCGCGTGACCGAGGGCGAGCGCCAGGTCGACATCCTCGTCAACAACGCCGGAACGATCCAACGCGCGCCGGCGGCCGAGCACGGCGACGAGTTGTGGGACCAGGTCATCGCCACCAACCTGACCGCGCCCTTCGTGCTCACCCGGGAGATCGGGCGCGGCATGGTCGCGCGCGGCTCGGGCAAGGTGATCTTCACCGCGTCGCTGCTCAGCTTCCAGGGCGGGATCCTCGTGCCGGCGTACACCGCGTCCAAGCACGGCGTGATCGGCCTGGTGCGGGCGTTCTCCAACGAGTGGGCCTCGCGCGGCGTCAACGTCAACGCGATCGCCCCGGGGTACATCGCGACGGACAACACCGAGGCGTTGCGGGCCGATCCCGTCCGGCACAAGGCGATCCTCGAGCGGATCCCCGCCGGCCGCTGGGGCGATGCCGACGATCTCGCCGGAGCGGCGCTGTTCCTCGCCTCGCCGGCGTCGGACTACGTGAACGGCAGCGTGATCACCGTCGACGGGGGCTGGATGGGCCGCTGAGCAAGCGGTCCCCCGGCCCGGCCGTCCTCGTCTCGAGGGCAGGTGAGGCCGGCGCCGCCGTGCCGGCTGCGCCTTAGGCCAGACAGGGCGGCTCCATCGACCGGAACACCTTGTAGCCGAGCTGGAACTCCTGGTGACCGAGGGCCTCCGAGCGCGTCGTCGCTCCGCCCGCAACGGCGACCACCTGGTCGAAAATCTCGCCCCCCACCTCGTCCAGCGTCGCCTTGCCGTCGAGGATCCGCCCGGCGTCGACGTCCATGTCCTCGGACATGCGCGTGTAGGTCTCGGGATTTGCGCAGACCTTGATCACGGGCGAGACCGCCGAGCCGACGACCGAGCCGCGCCCGGTCGTGAAGCAGATGACGTGCGAGCCGCAGGCGATCAGCTCGACGATCTCGGTCGTGTCGTTGATGTTCGGGTAACCGAACACCGGCGAACCGTCCGGGACGATGTCGAGGAGGTACAGCCCACCCGACGGCGGCAGCTCGCCCGGCTCGATCACGCCGCTGATCGCCGAGCTGCCGCTCTTGGCGTAGGCGCCGATCGATTTCTCCTCGATCGTGGTCAGGCCGCCGGCGAGGTTGCCCGGTGCGATGCTGGCGTGACCGAGCGCCTCGTAGTAGCGCGACGCCTTGACGATTCGGCCGGCGAGCTCCTCGCCGAGCTGGGGGTCGGCGGCGCGCGCCCGCAGATGGTCCTCGCAGCCGATCAGCTCGCCGGTTTCCTCGAAGATGCACGCCGCGCCCGCGGCGACGAGGAGGTCGAAGGCCCGCCCTACGGCGGGATTGGCGGTCAGCGCGCTCGTCGAGTCCGAGCCGCCACAGATCGTCCCGACGACGAGGTCGGACAGCTGCATCTCCCGGCGCGACACGCCGGCGATGGTTGCGAGGCCCTCCGCGACGAGCGAGCGGCCCCGGGCGATGGTCGCCGAGGTGCCGCCCTCCTCCTGGATGACGAGCGTCTCCACCCATCTGCCGCTCGCGTCGACGACGTCGGCAAGCGAGGCGCGGTCGAAGCTCTCGCAGCCGAGCGAGACGAGCAGGCAGCCGCCGACGTTGGGATGCGTGCACAGCGCGCCGAGGACGCGCTCGGCGTAGTCGTTCGGGTAGCAGCCGGGGAAGCCGACGAGCTGCACGGCGCTCGGCCCTTCGAGGTCGCCGAAGCCGTCCACGATCCGCCGCGAGACATGGTGAGCGCACTCCACGAGATAGACGACGAGCAGCTCGTTGCGGATGCCGAGGCGGCCGTCGCTGCGGGCGAAGCCGCGCAGCGCCGGGATCGGACGCGCCCCCGGGCGCGCGCCGTCGACGGCGGCTGCCGTCGCACCTCGGGCCGCTGCACCGGAGGCCGCGGCACTCGAGGCCGCCGCATCGGGGCCCGTGGAGCGCGCCGGAGTGCCCTCCCGTGCCGCCGGCGCCGGCGTCGCGCCCGCGGCGCCGCCCTCCGCCGCGTCGAAGCCGTCGCGACCGCGATCGCGGTCGCCGTCCTCCGGCGCCTCGTGCAACGCAGCGCTGCTCGCGCCGCCGACCAGGTGGGCGGCCAAGTAGTTGCTGGCGAGGTTGTCCAGGTGCAGGTGCTCCCCGAGCCGGACCCGCCGCGTCGTCCGGCCGATCACGGCGCCGAGCTTGCGCACCGGCGCCCCGGCCGGCAACGCGGTGCGGCCAGCTTGTGGCCGACAAGCAGGTCGACGTCGAGCTCGACCGGCACGCCGTCGATGAGCACGGTCTCGCCGGCACGCAGCAGGCGCGTCGCAACCAGGCAGTCGTCGGCCGCATCGAGGCGCAGCAGCCGTTCCTCGGTCGGCCCTCCCGGCCCGGCTGAACCGGACGGCCCGCCGGCGTCGACGGCCGAGTTGATCGTCTCCTCGCTCGCCATCGCTCAGAACTTCCCGTACTGCAGATAGGCCTGCTCCGGATCGACCCCTTGCAGGATCGCCGTGCGCACCTTGTTCTCGACGGCCACCGCTGCCTCGGCGGCGTCGATCACCTCGACGGCACGGTCCTGCGGCACGATCACGATGCCGTCCTCGTCGGCGAGGAGGTAGTCGCCGGTGGTCACGGTCACGCCGCCGATGCGCACGGAGCCGCCGAGCTCGTCGGTGAGCCAGCGGCCGACGATGTCGCGAGGGGTGGTGAAGCGGCAGTACACGGGGAAGCCGAGCCGGCGGATGAACGACACGTCGCGGCAGCCCCCGTCCACCACGTAGCCGCGCACACCGCGGAACTTGAGCGTCTCGGAGGACAGCTCGCCCATCAGCGCGATCTCGTGGTTCTCGGGCTGGCAGACCACCACCGAGCCCGCAGGTGCCCGCGACAAGAGCCCCGTCCAGTCGAGCAGCGTCTCGTGCGGCTCTGCGGTCGGGACGAGCGCGCCGTGGACCGTCCACACCGGCCCGGCGAGGCTGCGCTCACGGTCGAGCGCGGTGATCCCGGGCGGCAGCACGCCGGCGGGGATGTCGAGGGCGCGCATCACGTCGAAGAGGATGCCCGTATAGAGCGCCGCCATGCGCTCGGTCAGCTCGGCGGCGCCGGTCGAGCCGATCGGCGGCGCAGGCTCGGCGCTCACGACGCCGACTCCGCAGGTACCGACGTGCCCTTCGGGTCGGCAGCGGCGGAGCCGCCCCCTCGTGTCGCCGCGCCACGCTTCTCGACGACGTGCAGGTGCGTGGGTGACAGCATGAACTCGCCGTGTTGGTTCGTCACCGTGAGGAGCTCCTCGGCGCGTGCGAGCCGCTCAGCCGAGCGGGGATGGTTGTAAAGCGCCGAGATGGGAGCGGTGAGGTCATCGTGTCGCCCGACCCGTGGGTCCGTTCATCGTCCTCCTCGTCCACTCGTCGTCCCCACGCCGGCGGCCTCAGTGGCAAACCCAGCAGGCTGCTCAGGTTTGGGACCGAGCGCCACCAATGAGCCTGGCGACTACCAAAGAGATGAGGATAACCAGGCCATCGACGGCCTCGACCCAGTAGTTGGAGACGTTCGCCAGGTCCAGGATGTTCTGCACGACCGAGAGGAGCACGACGCCTGTGGCGACGCCGACCATGTTGCCCTTGCCACCGGCGAGGCTCACCCCACCGATGACTGCTGCGGCGAAGACCGTGAAAATGACCCCCTCTCCGTAGCCCTGGGAGTTGTTGACAGAGGCGACGTTACCGGCCTCCATCAACCCGCCGATGGCCGCCAGCATGCCGCCAGCCATGTAGGCGCCCATCTTGACTCGGTCGACGTTGATGCCGGCAGCGCGGGCTGCCTCGGCATTGCCGCCTACGGCGTAGATGGCTCTCCCGACCCGGTGGTAGCGCAGGAACATCCCGATCGCGATGAAGATCAGCACGGTGACCACCAGCGAGACCGGTACCGGTCCCCAGTAATGACCCCCGAGGTAGCCGAACGCGTAGGGCAGCGCATACACGGTTTCGGCCTTCACGAGGCCGTTCTGGAGACCCCCGAGTAGAATCAGCATCCCCAGAGTGATGATGAAGCCGTTGAGGCGCGCCTTGACGATGAGGGTGCTATTGAGCAAACCGATTGCGGCGCCGGTCAGCAGGAGTATCAGGATCCCGAGGTACGGGCTCAGGTCGTAGCCGGCGCCGTACGCCGACACCGGCACGATCAGCCAGGCCGCCAACATCGGAGCAAAGCCGTACGTCCCTCCGATCGACAGGTCCATCCCGCCGATCAGGAGGATCAGGGACTCGCCGGCGGTGGCGCACCCGAGGGCAGAGGCCTGCGAGCCGATCCCCCAGAAGTTGTTCGCCTTGAAGAAGTAGGGGCTCACGATGGCTCCCACGATGATCAGAAGGACCAACGCGGGGAGAAGGGCCGCCTCTCTCAGAAGGGACATCGCTCTCGCTTGGCGGCTCACTTGCTGCAAGGCCACCTCGGCGGCCACCCGGCCGTCGTTTCCCGGGCCCGGCGCCGGGACCGGAATCAGGGCCGCCATCTGCTTGTCACTTGCGGCATGGCTCATGCCGTCGCGCTCCCCGTCGATGCCAAGCCTTCTATTGCGGCAATCAGCTCTTCTCGGTCAAAAGGTGGATCGGTGAACTCCGCGACAATCTCGCCACCTCTCAGCACCACCACACGGTCGCAGAAGACCAGGTCGTCGAGGTCGTCGGTTGCCACCAGGACCGCGGTCCCTTCGTCTGTCGCCAGCGAAGAAAGGGCCTCGAGCAGCACCGCCTTGGAAGCGACGTCGACTCCTCTGGTGGGCGTCATGGCCACGACGAGCTTGGGGGTCGTAGCCATGGCGCGCGCGACCGTCACTTTCTGCTGGTTGCCGCCGGACAGCTCGCCAACAGGCTGCGAGAGGCCAGCGGAGACGACCGAGAGCCGCTTGACGAGCGGTGCGGCTGCAGCGGACCGCCTGCTCGGCATGACCGCGCCGAGGCGGTTCGCCAATTTGTCGACGATCGTCATGGTGGTGTTCTCGCCCACGCCCAGCAACCGGACGAACCCCTCGGCCCGGCGGTCCTCAGGCACGTAGCCAACGCCGGCCTCCAGCGCCTTGTGCGGTCTCATCGGCACGAGGGGGGTTCCGTCGACGATGATCCTGCCCGAAAGCCAAGCCTCGCTGCCGGCTATTGCCCGGGCCAGCGTCGCCACCCCCGCACCCAGCAGACCGGCGACGCCCACCCGCTCCCCGTGGCGTACCTCCAGTGACACATCGCGCACGGCGCCCCGGGGAGAAACGGCAGACAGGCGTTCGACCACCAAACAGGTCCGGTCACGTTGCTCGGAGCCGCTCCGATTCCCGACGTCGGCGGCGCCGGGGTGCTCCGTGCCGGCGATCGCGGCCGCGTCCGGGCCGACCATGGCGCCCACCAGCTCGTCCTTGGACAGGCCGGCCGTCGGTCGGGCCATCACGAGCTCGCCGTCGCGCAGTACGGCTACGTCATCGCACACCTCGAACACTTCCTCCAAATGGTGGGAGATGTACAGCACCGCCACTCCGCTCGCCACGAGCGCCCGGACGCGGTCGAACAGCCGGCGAATCTCGGCCCGCTCCAGCGCCGAGGTCGGCTCGTCGAGGAGCAGGCAGCGCCGGCCCGCTGCCAGCGCACGGGCGATCTCGACCAGCTGGCGCTGCTCGACCGTGAGGCTCGAGCACAGGGCGTTGGCGTCAACACTGTCGAAGCCCCATTCTCCCAGGACACGCTTCGCTTCTGTCCTCATCGTCTTCCAGTCGACGAGCCCCCACCGTCCCGGCTGGGCATTGAGGAACACGTTCTCGGCCACGGTCAGCTTCGCGACCACCATCGAATGCTGGAAGACTGTCGAGATCCTCTGGCGCCAGGCCTCGACGTCACCGAGGACCGGGGCTGGCTGGCCTTGGAATCGCACGTGCCCCTTATCAGGCGCGTAAATGCCCGAAAGGATCGAGACGAGCGTCGATTTGCCCGCGCCGTTACGGCCTACCAACCCGAGGCAGCGCCCGGAGCGCACGGCGACGCTGACACCCCGCAACGCCACAGTGCTGCCGAACTGCTTGTAGATGCCGACGGCTTCGGCGGCAGGCGCGTCCTGGGCCGCCATCGGCGCTGCTTCGGTGCTCTCGACCACGACAGTTGTCCTCCGCCTGTTACTGGCCACGTTAGTGGTCCTCGCACGGCCCTGGTGGGCCTCCCTCGTGGAGGCCCACCAGCTTGGCTGTTGGCTTGTTGCGGATTCTTGCGAGCAATTGCCCTATGCGGAAAGCATCCCGGGAGAACAGATCCCGCCGTGGGTCTTGCCGTAGACGTTGCCCCACAGGTTCGAGTTGGTGACCGGCGTGCTGGTGAAGCTGGACGGCTGGCCGTCAACGGGCTTGAGGGAGAAATGAATCGTGCTCTTGGTAACGAAGGGCGCGACGATCGGGTCACCCAGGTTGGTGTCGCCCTTGTAGCTGACGGGCGCCAACGTGGCCCCGACCCCCATCTGCCCAGCCTTGACCACGACGCCGGTAGCCGCATCCTTCGCGTAGGTGAGCGCGCCTTGTGCGTACAGGTTGGCCGGCTGCGAGGACGAGGCGCTGACCCAGCCTTGCCCGATCCAGCACATCTCGGCTGCGACGCCATCGTCGCTGATGATGTCGACGTGCTTGGCCGAGCTGGTCGGGCCGAAGCCCTTCGCCTTCAGGAAGGGGACGATCCCGAAGTCAGGGCCGCTGTACTGGTTGTAGATCGCCTTGACCTGCGTGCCGTACGCGTTGATCGCATCCTCGGCAGCCTTGACGGCAGCAGATGCGACCCAGACCGTCGGGATCTTCTTGATCGTGACCCCCGGGTCGTTCTTGGCCATGCAGTCGTTGAAGGCGTCAGTGCGGTCGGCGCCGTTGGACGACGTGAGGTCGCCCTCGTTGTCCACGACGACACCCGACGTGATCCCCTGCTCCTTGAGATATGCGCAGGCCGCGTAACCGTAGAACAGGTTGGACGCCCGCACGACCATGTAGACGTGGCCGACGCCGACGATCGTGTCAACCGAGACCACACCGACGTGGTGCGCAGCGGCGTAACTGAGCGCCGGGCCCATGCTGACGGCCGTCTCCGGGTTCACGATGATGGCCTGGGCGCCTTCGTTGACGAGGTTCTCCATCTGGGTGTTCTGCAGAGAGGCGTTGGTGCCGGCCAGCAATGGGCCGAGAAGTGTGATGCCCATCTGCTTGGCGTACTGCTGCTCGTACTGGATGTAAGCGGCCCAGAACGCGGTGTTGTTATAAGTCAGTGCGACGCCGACCTTGATCGGCGCCGCCGCGCTGGCGGGGGCTGATCCGGATGACAAAGCGAGACCCATCATCCCCATGCCGGCGGTGGCGAGCACGCTCAGCACTCGCTTCGACCGAACCTTCATTGGTTCCTCCCAGTTCTCTCGGTGTTCGTGAACGCCGCTCGGCCCGGAGCCAACCGGCTGGCATACGGCTTGCTACAACTCGTGCAACAGCTTGTTTGCTGATTGGTCTTCTACGCGCCCCCTCGAGCCAGCATCACCTCCCCGAGCCGCGGCGGGCGCGCAACGCCGCCGACTCCGCGTCGATGCCCGGCCGCGGGTGCTCGCGCAGCCACTCCTCGAGGCCGGCGACGTGCACGGTGGACCGCGCTGCGGCGACGTCGGGGAGCCGGTTGGCGAGCGCGTCGAGGATCGCCCGGTGCTCGCGGGTGGTGCGGTCGTGGGCGCGCTCGTCGGCGATGCCGCGCCAGACGCGGGCGCGATGCGTCGGGCCGGAGATGGCGTCGATGAGCGAGGCGAGCACCGAATTGCCGCACAGCGCGATCAGCTGGCGGTGGAACTCGAGGTCGATGGCGACGAAGGTCTCCGGGTCGGCGTCCGGCGGCACCGCGTCGAGCAGCGCGTGCAAGCCGGCGAGCTGTTCCTCGTTGATACGGCGCGCCACCATCGCCACCGCCGCGGACTCGAGCAGGCGGCGCACCTCGAGGAACTCGAGCACGGCGTCGTCACGGTGGAAGTCGACGACGAAGCTCATCGCGTCGAGCAGGATGCTCGGGCGGAGGCTCGTGACGTAGGTGCCGTCACCCTGGCGCACATCGAGGATCCCGACCAGGCTGAGCGCCCGCACCGCCTCGCGCAGCGAGCTGCGCGAGAGGCCGAGGCGGGCAGCGAGCTCGTCTTCCTTGGCCAGTCGGTCGCCCGGCTGCAGCTCACCGGAGGCGATCATCTGCTTGATCGAGTTGATCGCCTCGTCGGTCACCGCCGTGCCGGCGCGGCCCCGGCCGCGACGCGCCGCGGCGGGCGCGTCCTCGCGCCCGCACGCGCTGCGTGCCGGTCGTCATCCTCGTGTCATCCCGCCATGCGGCAGCGTCGTCGCCGAGAGCGTGGCCTCGCCGGAGGTCCACGCCACACCGGAGGGATAGGAGAATTCGCTCAGCGACTCGGCCCTCATCTGCGTCGAGGCGCCGGGCGCGCTCGGCGCGACGTAGCGGCCGCTCGACACCCGCGCCGGGTCGATGAAGTGCTCGTGCAGGTGGTCGACCCACTCGATGAGTCGCGGGCGGCGCTGCCACTCGCGGCCGGTGCGCAAGCCCCCCAGCGCGACGTAGTCGAACATCGCCAAGTGCTGGACCGCCTCGCACAACCCGACTCCGCCGGCGTGTGGCACGACGGGGACCCCGAACTTGGCGGCGAGGAGGAGGTTGGCGATGTTCTCGTTGACGCCGGCGACCCGGCAGGCGTCGATCTGCATCACGTCGAGCGCTGCGGACTGCAGCAGCTGCTTGAACACGACGCGGTTGGCAACGTGCTCGCCGGTCGCCACGGGGATCGGCTTGACGGCACGCCGGATCGCCGCCAGACCGAGCACGTCGTCGGGGCTGGTCGGCTCCTCGACCCAGGCGAGGCGGAACTCCTCCAGCTCGCGCACACGTGCCGGAGCATCGGGCACGTCCCACACCTGGTTCGCGTCGACGGCGAGCCCGGTCGAGGGCCCGATCGCCTCACGGGCGAGGCGACAGCGGCGGCGGTCCTGCTCGGGGGGGGCGCCCACCTTGAGCTTGACGAGGCCGAAGCCGGCTGCCACTGCCTCCGTGCACAGCGCGACGAGGCGGTCGTCGCTGTAACCGAGCCAGCCCGCGGACGTCGTGTACGCCGGGTAGCCGTGCCGCTCGAGCTCGCGTGCCCGTTCCTCGGCGCCGGCGCCCCCGGAGCGCAACAGGGCGAGCGCCTCCTCGCGATCGAGGACCTCGGAGAGGTAGCGGAAGTCGACGAGGCCGACGAGCTCCTCGGCCTCGAGCCCGGCGAGCAGTCGCCACAGCGGCAGGCCGGCCCGTTTGGCTCGCAGGTCCCACATCGCGTTGACCACCGAACCGATCGCCATGTGCACGACGCCCTTCTCGGGGCCGAGCCAGCGCAGCGGGCTGTCCCAGACGAGCTGGCGCCAGAAGGCGCCGAGGCCGTCGAGCACGTCCTCGACCCGCAGCCCGAGGACGAAGGGCTCGAGGGCACGCGCCGGCGCCGAGTTGCACGTCGTTGCCGCGCCCGATCGTGAAGGCGAAGCCGTGCCCCTCGAGCCCGTCGTCGGCGTCAGTGCCGAGAATCACGTAGGCGGCCGCGTAGTCCGGCGTCGGGTTCATCGCGTCCGACCCGTCGAGGGAGCGCGAAGTGGGAAATCGCACGTCATAGGTACGAAGGCTGGTGAAGTTCGACATCGCCCGCCTCAGCCCGCATCGCTCACTGGGCCACCGCCCTGACGCCGATCAGGCGGCCGAGCACGAGCGCGGAACGGATCCACCACGCCCTGCGCGCGAAGACCCAGCAGTTGGAGACCATGCGAGATGCTGCGGATGCTCGTGTCCGGTCGAGCGCCGAGGCGCCCGTTGCCGTCGACGCGAGCGTCGAGGGGACAGCGACGGTGGCGGCGAGTGCGCGTGACCGAGTCATGCCGATCATCCGACGTCCCCTCCCCGCGGCCATGGTCCGGCCGGCCGGCCGTCCCCCAGAACCCCCGTTACGGCAGCCCGAAGGCCGACTGGACGCCAAGATAGATCGGATGTCTGGGCGCGTCAACCCAGAGATCGGATGTGTCAGGGTGCGCGTCCGGACCGCACGAGAATGAAGCCCGCTGGTGCAGTCTCATCCGCCCCATCGTTCGGAGAGGCGAGGTGAAAAAGATCTGATCTATCGGCTTCCCGCTCTATCTCGTCGTCCGGACGAAGGACCTCGCTCGGAGTAGCGTCCGCTCGTCTCCTCCGCAGGACCGCCGACGGGTCCCTGGGCGACGGGAGCGGGACGCTGGCTCCGGCGTGGGCGGGCCGGGTTGCGGTAGCGAGGCCGCGAGCACAGCGAGTGGGACTGCGAGAATGGTCCCGTGGCTGTCCCGAGCGGCACCGTGACGCTGCTGTTCACCGACATCGTCGGCTCGTCGAGCTTGTGGGAGGCACACCCCACGCTGATGGCCGCGGCGCTCGAGCGCCACGACGCCATCGTGCGCGGCGCGATCGACGACGCCGGCGGCCACGTCTTCAAGACCGTCGGCGACGCCTTCTGCGCCGCCTTCGCCACCGCCACGGCCGCGGTCGCCGCCGCCGGCGCAGCGCAACACGCTCTGCACGCCGAGCCCTGGCCCGAGCCGCTCGGGCTGGCGGTGCGCATGGGCCTGCACAGCGGGGAATGTGAGGAGCGCGACGGCGACTACTTCGGCCCGGTGGTCAATCGGGCGGCGCGCCTCGAGGCGGTGGCGCACGGCGGCCAGACCGTGGCATCGGCGGCCACCGCGGCGTTGCTCGGCGACCGGACCGGCGGGTTCAGCCTGCGCGACCTCGGCGAGCACCGCCTGAGGGACCTCGGGCGACCCGAGCGCGTCGTCCAGATCGACTTCGAGGGGCTCGGGCGCGAGTTCCCGCCGTTGCGCTCGCTCGACAACCCGGCGCTGCCGAACAACCTGCCGGCGCTCTCCGCGTCCTTCGTCGGTCGCGAGCGGGAGCTCGCCGACGTGCGCCGGCTGGTCGAGTCCGAGCGCCTCGTCACCCTGACCGGCAGCGGGGGATGCGGCAAGACGCGGCTCGCCCTGCAGGTGGCCGCCGAGCTGCTCGACGGCGCGGGTGACGGCGTGTGGCTCGTCGAGCTCGCCGCCGTCGGCGAGGAGGAGGCGGTCGCTCCTGCCGTCGCCGAGACCCTCGGCGTCGCCGCCCGGGCCGGTCGCCCCACCCTCGACACGCTGCTCGACGCGCTCTCGCCGCTTCGCGTGCTCGTGGTGCTCGACAACTGCGAGCACCTGATCGGGGCCTGCGCCAAGCTGGCAGACGCGGCGTTGCGCCGCAGCCCGGGGCTGCACCTCGTCGCCACGAGCCGCGAACCGCTGGGCATCTCCGGCGAAACCGTCTTCCGCGTCCCCTCGCTCTCGCTTCCCGCGAGCGACGACCTCGAGCCCGCAGCCGTGGGCGCATCCGACGCCGTCGGGCTGTTCCTGGAGCGGGCGCGCGCCCAGGGCGCCGACGTCGGCCTCGACGACGGGAGCGCACCGCTCGTCGCCGCGCTGTGCCGGCGCCTCGACGGCCTGCCCCTCGCCATCGAGCTCGCCGCCGCGCGGCTGCGCTCGATGTCCCTGCCGGCACTCGTCGAGCGGCTCGACCACCGCTTCAAGCTGCTCACCGGGGGGAGCCGGAGCGCGTTGCCACGCCAGCAGACGTTGCGTGCCACGGTCGAGTGGTCGTACTCGCTGCTCGGTCCCGCCGAGCGCTCGCTGTTGCGCCGGTTGTCGGTCTTCGCCGAGAGCTTCGACCTCGAGGCGGCCGAGTCGGTGTGCGCCCTCGGCGACCTCGAGGTGTTCGAGCTCGACGACCTCCTCGGCTCGCTCGTCGACAAGAGCCTCGTCGTCGCCGAGCCCTTCGGCGGGACGGCGGGCGCGGGCGGGGTGGCGGGCGCGGGCGGGGTGGCGGGCGCGGGCGGGGTGGCGGGCGCGGCGAGCGCCGGGGGGGCGCTGCGCTACCGGCTACTCGAGACGATCCGCCAGTTCGCCGCCGAGCACCTGGTCGAGCACGACGAGGCCGAGGCGGTGGCGCTCGGCTGTGCCCACCGGGCGCACTACGTCGCGCTGGCCGAAGCGGCCGCGCCAGGGCTCGAACGGTCCGAGCAGGCCCGCCTGCTCGCGCTGCTCGACGCCGAGCACGCCAACATGCGTCGCGCCCTCGAGCACGCCGCAGCCGACGCCGCAGCCGCCGAAGCCGGTGTCGAAGCCGCCGAAGCCGGTGTCGAAACCGCCGAAGCCGGTGTCGCAGCCGCCGGAGCCGGTGTCGCAGCAGGTGCCGCAGCCACTGACGACGGCCGGAGGGACGTGCTGCGTCTGGTCGCCGCCCTCGGCGGCTACTGGATGATGCGGGTCCACGCCGACGAGGTGCGCACCGTGCTGCCCGTGCTGCTCGGCCCGCCCCTCGAAAACGATCGCCGCCTGTCCGCCGATGGGCTCGTCGCAGCCGCGCTCGCCCTGCGCCATGCCGACCTGGCACCGAGCCATGAGCTCGCGGGGCGCGGCGTCGAGCTGGCCCGCTGCGCCGGCGACGACCGCCTGCTGGCCAAGGCCCTCTGGGTGCTCGCCGCGACGTCGCACTTCGGCGGAGACGACGAGCGTGCCGAGACGGCCGGCGCAGAGTCGGTCGAGCTGGCCCGCCGGATCGGCGACCCGGGACTGCTCGCCCAGAGCCTGGCGATGCTCATCCTGCCGCGCGCCGCCACCGACCCGGCCGCTGCGGAGGCGCTCTACGCCGAGGCGATTGCCTGCGCCGAGCGCGCCGGCAATCATTTCCTTGCGGCAGTGCTGCGCAATAACGCCGGCTCGCACGCCCTCATGGCCGGAGACCTCGCCGCCGCCCGAATGCACCTCGAGGCGGCGGAGGCCGCCTGCTGGGCGATCGGCGCCCGCATGCACCACCCGACGGTCAACCTCGGCTGGGTGGAGCGCGAGGCCGGCGAAGCGGCCGGCGCCCATGCTCGTTTCGAGTCAGCGCTGCGCATGAGCCGGCGCTGCGGCGATCGTGCGGGGGTTGCCTACTCGTACCTCGGTCTCGCCTGCCTCGCCGCGGATGCCGGCGACGACCCGCGAGGCGGCCCGGTTGCACGGCGAGGCGACTGCCCTGCTCGCCGCCGTCGGCGAGCCGTTCGAGGAGCCCGAGGCGAGCTACCGGGCGACGAGCTTGCAGCTGCTGCGCGCCCGGCTCGGCGAGGCCGAGCTCGAGCGGGCGCTCGCCGAGGGAGCGGCGCTCGGAGGCGGCTGATGTGCCGCGCCTCGGCGCGCTCGTGGGACGTGGACCGCCGCGCCGGCGGCCCGCTGAGAGAGCCGCCCGGTACGCACGTCGCCATGCGGGCGGTGATGCTCGAGGTGGACGAACGCATGCTCGCCGAGCGACGCCGGCTCGGCCTCGACCGCTGGGACGAGATGTGGGAAGGCGTCCTGCACGTGGTTGCGCCGCCATCCAACCGCCGTCAACGCCTCGAGTCGCAGCTCGTCGTCGCGCTGGACCCGGCGGCTCGCGCTCGGGCTCGAGGAGGGGCCGCACTCCACCTGGCGTCGGATATGGTTTTCAACAGGTTGCGATGAAGGGATCTGCTGGCATGGAATACGTCCATCTCGGCCGCTCTGGCCTTCTCGTCAGCCGCTTGTGCCTGGGGACGCTGTGGTTCGGGTCGGGGGTCGCCGAGGCCGACGCACACGCCATCATGGATCGTGCCCACGAGCATGGAATCAATTTCTTGACACGTCGGATGTCTACGGTTTCCAAGACGGGGGGACTGGTCCGAGAACGTCATCGGGCGCTGGTTCTCCCGGGGAAGCGGTCGGCGCCAACGGACGGTCCTCGCGACCAAGCTCTACCAGCCATTGAGCGATTGGCCCAATGACGCGTGACTGTCCGCACTCCACATCCGCCGCGTGTGCGAAGCTTCCTTGACCCGGCTCCAAACCGACTGTATCGACGTGTACCAGATGCACCACGTCGACCGAGACACCCCGTGGGACGAGATCTGGGAGGCGATGGAAACGCTGCGCAGCCAGGGGAAGATCATCTACGTCGGTTCTTCCAACTTTGCCGGTTGGCACATCGCGCAGGCACAAGAGGCAGCCAAGGCGCACCGCGTCCTCGGCTTGGTGAGTGAGCAGTCCAAGTACAGCCTTCTCGTGCGCGCCATCGAGCGGGAGGTTCTTCCGGCTGCTCGCGAGTACGGCCTGGGCGTCATGGCCTGGTCCCCGTTGAGCGGTGGCGCGCTCGGTGGCATCCTCGCCATGGAGTCCGAGGGAGGACTGAACGGGCAACGGGTCCCTCGCGTGTTCCTGGAGAAGCACCGAGCGCAGCTCGAGAAGTACGAAGAGCTGTGCGTCGAGGTGGGCGCGTCACCGGCACACGTCGCCCTCGCATGGCTGCTGTCCCGGCCAGACGTGACGTGCCCGATCATCGGGCCGGTCAGCGTGGACCAGCTCGACGACGCCGTGCGCTCCCGTGAGCTGCGACTCGATGAGACGACGCTCGAACGCTTGGACAGGATCTTCCCCGGCTACCGCACCGCTCCCGAGGACTACGCTTGGTAGAGCGCCGGGCTGACCTGATACAGCTCTTGGTTGCGGGTTGCGACGGCAACCAGTCGCTCGTAGGCAAGACAGCATGAGCCGATTCCTCGGTCGTCCGTGACGTTGATGCAGTCGGCCGCCGGCTCGGGGACCCTACATCGAGGACCGGGTCCACAAGTGGCACGAGGTCACGATCATCTCCGCCGCGCTCGCCTCCTCGTCGGCCGTCCGTACTCGAGGACGCTGTGATCCGGATCCGAGTCGCGAACAGTTGGACTGGTTCGAGCACGACATGGGGCCGGTTCTGGCGACGCGCGCAGCCCCGATCCTCGGGGGTCTCGCCGACTAGGTCGCCGTCCCCCTATCGATTCTCGGGTCCGGCGAGCAGTGCGAGGCCCGCGTGTGCACGGCCTTGAGCACGGCGGGAAGCAGGAACGGCGCGATCAGCAGGTCGAGCCAGTCGCGAAGCGTGTTGCCCTGAATCCGGTCCAGCTCCAGCCCCATCGGTAGCCGCCGACAACGACAATGACGAAGCCGACGACGCCGAGCACCGCGGCGGCGCGCGCCCAGCCCCGCAACGGCTGCCCCTTGCGGATCCACTCCGGCAGCAGCACGAGCACCACGGCGAAGAGCAGCAAATGCAGCCAGTCCCACCGGCGCTGCGGGCCGAAGCCGCCGCGGCGTCCGAGGCGCGCACGAAATCGGCACGGTTCGTGGGAGGCGGCACGTCGCCGACGCTCACCCTCGAAACGTACCGCCGCGCCCGACGCTGAGTCCACGCTGTTTTCCCGCTAGACGGTCCCTCGTGGCGGGACCCGAGGATCGGCGGCTGGCCGCGGTCGACCCATGCTCACACGTCGAGACGGCCGCTCGCGGCTCAACCCGAGCGCGCCGCAGCGTGCAGGCCGACGCCGGGCACGACGAGCACGAGCGCGGCAAGCAGGGTGGTGCCGGCTGCGGCGGCGAAGCCGGCGTCCACCCCGGCGACGGTGACGACCACGCCGCCGAGCGCGGCGCCCCCGGCAAAGCCGGCCTGCAGCCCGGCGGCGACCCAGCTGAAGGCCTCGACGGAACGCTCGGGCGAGGCGATGCCGGCCACGAGGTGGTACAAGCCGCCGAGGGCGGGCGCCATGCCGACGCCGGCGACGAGCACGAGGGGGTAGAGCAGGGCAACGCCGGGCGCGGCGACGAGCAGCAGGTAGCCCGCCGCCACGGCGCACAGCGCGCCGATCACGCCCGACACACCCGCGCTGCTGACCCGCGTCCCGACGAGCGCGCCGCCGAGCATCGATCCGAAGCCCCACACGGCCAGCACGAGCCCCGACTCAGCGGCCGACCGGTTGTGGGTGCAGAAGGCGACGATCGCGATCTGGACCACGCTGCAGGCCCCGGCCATCAAGAGGCCGGTCGCGGAGAGCACCGCCAGCCCCGTCGAGGCCACGCCGCCGCCGAGTCGGGTCTGCGACGCGGGTCTGCGGGCGAGCGCCGGCAGCGCCGCCAGGCCGACCGACCCCGCAACGCCCAGGGCCGCGCAGCACTGCAGCGCCGCCGCGTCGCCGGCGATCGCGGCGATCACGGCGACGAGCGCCGGGCCGAGGATGAAGGTGAGCTCCTGCAGGGACGCGTCCATCGCGTACAGCGCCGCACGGTCGCCCTCCTCCACGAGCTGGGGCCAGACCGAGCGGACGATCGCCGCCACCGGCGGGCTGGCCACTCCGGCGAGGAGCGCCGTCAGCGAGACGACCGCAACGGCGCTGACGGGCTCGATGCTGAGGGCGACGATGCCGGCTCCGTTGAGCAGCGAGCCCCCGACGAGGACCGCCCGGCGCCCGCGGCGGTCGGCGAGCCGTCCGGCCAGCGGCGCCAGCACCGCGCTCGGCGAGCCCGTAGATCGCGGCCACGAACCCGGCCTGGGCGAAGTCGTGATGGCTCGCCGAGATCCTCAGCACGAGCGCCAGGGCGACCATCGCCACGGGCTGACGGGCCAGCACCAGGAGGGCGAGGATCGCCAGGATGTCGTGTCGGCGCAACAGGCGCGCTGGCCTCGTGCGGGTGACTGCCCCGGCACGCCCGCGATCCGCCGGCCCGCGTCCCGCTGGCGCGCCACCGGCCGGCCCGCCGCCGGCCGGCCCGCCGCTGGCCGGTGCGCCGCGAGCCCGCGCGCCGCGAGCCCCGCGCCACGAGCCCGCGCCGGCCGCTCCGTCGATGGCGCGCCGCGCCGGATCGGTGTCGATGGGGCGAGCCTTCCTCCCGGCTGCGCGCGCACGCAAGTACGCGCACCGAGCGGCCGCCGTGCGCTCACGCGATCACGTGAAGCCCCGACGCTGGCCCCGGGGGAAGGTGATCGTGGAAGCACTCCGCCGCGCAGCCGGGTCGGCGCCCGGGTCCGTGCAAGCACGGCCGGAGCGGCGAGCAGCCCCGAGAGCGGGCAAACCCGAGAACGGGTAGGACCACAGCGAGCAACCCCCGAGAGCGAGCAACCCCCGAGCGAGCAACCCCCGAGCGAGCAACCCCCGAGCGAGCAACCCCCGAGCGAGCAACCCCCGAGCGAGCAACCCCCGAGCGAGCAACAAGGACGATCGATGAGCACGCAGACGGAGCTGTTATCGAAAACCTCGAGTGACACCACCCTGTTCGGATCGACGATGGGCCTGGTTGCCGCGACCATGGGCTTCTTCGCCCTCGGGGCCTTCCTCGGCCGTGAGCTGTCCCCCGGCTGGGGCCTGCTGTTCTACGTCTTCTCGTTCGCGCTGCTCATCGGCATGCGCTTCGCTGTGCGGGCGTCGAGCGCGGCCTCGACCGGGCTGCTGTTCGGCTTCGGCCTGGCGATGGGCCTGGCAACAGGCCCGACCGTCGCCTACTACGCGGGCACCAACCCGAGCACGGTCTGGGAGGCTGCCGGCGCGACGGCGCTGTTCATGGCCGGGCTCGGCGTCGCCGGCTTCGGCATCCGCCAGGATCTCTCCGCGCTCGCCCGCGTGGGCTACTGGGCCCTCGTCGGCCTGGTGCTGTTCGGCGTGGTCACGATCTTCGCCCAGATCCCCGACGCGTCGCTCGTCTACTCGATCATCGGGCTCGTGGTCTTCGCCGCGCTGACGATGGTCGACTTCCAGCGCCTGCGCACGGGCAGCGACGCCGACTCCGCGCCGCTGTTGGCGGCCTCGATCTTCCTCGACGCGCTGAACGTCTTCCTGTTCTTCCTCAGCATCTTCAATCGGCGTGGTGACTGACCCGATCGCGCCGGCCGACGGCAGCGAGAGTCGAGCTCCCGAGCGGGGCGAGCCTCGACCTCGCGAGCAGGATCGGGTCCCTCCGCTCGCCGCCCGACTGCTCGCCGCGGGGGCGCTCGTCGTCCTGGCGGCGACGCTCGTCCTGATCGGCGTCTCCACGGCCCGCCACCCCGGCTACCTGGTCGCCACGCTGGTGGCGGTCTCGCTGGGGGTCTCCGCGGTCTGGATCGTCTTCACCAACCGCCGCTGGCGCTGGCTCGCCCTCGTGGCCGGTGTCGTGCTCGTCGCCGGCGCGGTTGCGGCCGAGCGCGCTGCCGGCGCGGGCGTCCTCGTCGTCGCCATCCTGCTCGGCGGCATCGCCCTCGCGAGCACCCTCGGCTCGTTGGCGCTGCGCGACGAGGTCGCCGTGGCCGTCGCCCCCCGCTGGCGCCCGGTGCCCGCAGCCGACCATCCCGTGCTGCTCATGAACCCGAAATCCGGCGGGGGGAAGGTCGAGCGGTACCGCTTGGCCGACCAATGTGCCACGAGGGGGATCGAGGCCGTCGTGCTCGGACCGGGGGACGACCTGCGCGCCCTTGCCGAGTCGGCGGTGGCCCGCGGCGCCGACGTGATCGGCATGGCCGGAGGAGACGGCTCTCAAGCGATCGTGGCCTCGGTCGCGGCGTCCCACGAGGTCGCCTTCGTCTGCGTCCCGGCCGGGACCCGCAACCACCTGGCGCTCGACCTCGGCGTCGAGCGCGACGACGTGGTCGGGGCGCTCGACGCCTTCGGGCCGGCTCGGGAGTGTGCGGTCGACCTCGGTGAGGTGAACGACCGCGTGTTCGTGAACAACGTCTCGCTCGGGCTCTACGCCACCATGGTCTCGTCGCAGGCGTACCGGGACGAGAAGCTGAAGACGGCGGCGCAGAAGATCGAGCAGAACCTCGGCCCCGACGCGCCGCCGTACGACCTGCACCTCGACGGCCCCGCCGGCCCGGTCGACGGCGCCCAGATCCTCGAGATCTCCAACAACCCCTACGCGCTGACCTCGCTCACCGAGCTCGGTACCCGATTCCGGCTCGACACCGGGACGCTCGGCATCGTCAGCGTCCAGGTGCCCGGCCGCTCGGGCCTGCGGAGCCTGCTGCGGCTCGAGACCGCCGGACAACCCGCCCGATTCCCGGGGCTGCGAACCTGGACGGCCCCGGCCGTCGAGGTGCGCTCGGCCTCCACCGTTGCCGCTGGCGTGGACGGGGAGGCTTGCGAGCTCGAGCCGCCGCTGCGATTCCGCTCCCGGCCCGCAGCGCTGCGGGTGCGCGTCGCCGGCGGGCATCCCGGCGCGAGCGCGGCGATCCGGCGGGTGCCGCTCGCTTCCTCCACGGTGACCGGGCTGTGGCGGCTCGTTCGCGGCCGGCCGAGCGGGCTGGTCGCCTGAGATGGCCTCCCCCACGCCATGGATCCTCCGCCGGCCGGAGGCACGCCGGCTGTTCACCGAGCTCGTCGAGCTCGATCGGGCCGTCTACGACGCCATCTCCCGCACCCCGACGCCGACGCTCGATCCGATCATGCAGCGCTTCACCGTCGTCTCCAACTACTCGCACCTCTCGATGGGCGCCTCAGCCATCCTCGCCATCGTGGGCGGCCGGCGCGGCCGGCGAGCGGCGCTGCGAGCGCTCGGCGCGGTGGGGTTGACCTCCATCATCGCCAATCTGCAAGCGAAGACCCAATTCCGGCGACCCCGCCCCCATCGGCAGGAGGAGACCCCGGATCGTGACGTGAAGGTGCCGGCCTCGAGCTCGTTCCCCTCGGGCCACACCGCCACCGCCTTCGCCTTCGCCGTCGCGGTCTCGCACGAGTACCCGCTGCTCACGCTGCCCACGATGGCGCTCGCCACCGTCGTCGGGTACGCGCGCGTCCACACCGGCGTTCACTATCCCGGTGACGTCGTCGGCGGCGCGATGCTCGGCATGGGCGTGGGGTCGGCGGTGGTCGCCGCCGTTCCGCTGGACTGAGGCCGGCGCAACAGGGCGCGGACGCACGGCGCCTCGCGCCCTGGTTGCGCCCGGGGATCGTCCGCTCGGCGGGTGACCGGCTACGTTCGACCGATGCTCCCTGCACCCGTGCTGGCAACCATCGATGGCCTCTTCGCCCGAGCCGCCGAGCAGCGCCGCCTCCCCGGCGTGAGCTACGGCGTCGTCCTCGACGGATTGCTGGTGCACACGGGATCGGTCGGCCGTGCCGACCTCGACGCCGAGCGGCCGGCGGCGAGCTCGACGGTGTTCCGCATCGCCTCGATGAGCAAGAGCTTCACGGCCGCATGCGTTCTGCTGTTGCGCGACGAGGGCGCGCTCTCCCTCGACGACCCCGCAGCACGATGGGTCCCCGAGCTCGCCGGCCTGCGCTACCCGACCGGCGACAGCCCGCCGCTGACCCTTCGCATGCTGTTGTCGATGTCCTCGGGGCTCGTCGAGGACGACCCCTGGGGCGACCGCCTGCTCGACCTGCCCGACTCCGCCTTCTCGGCGCTGCTCGCCGCCGGCGTCGGGTTCGACCTCGTCCCGGCGACCACGTACGAGTACTCGAACCTGGGCTACGCGATCCTCGGCCGGATCGTCGCCCGCGTCGCCGGCGAGCCGCTGCGCGAGCTGTCGCGGCGGCGCCTGTTCGAGCCGCTCGGGATGTCGTCGACCACCTGGGACGCCGATCGGATCGCGCCGGGCGTGGTTGCGAGCGGCTACAGCTTGGTGGGCGGGAGCTTCGTCGTCGAGCCGCCGCTCCCCGACGGCGCCTTCGGGGCGATGGGTGGACTCGCCTCCTCGGTCGAGGATCTCGCCCGCTGGGTCGGGCTGCACCTGTCGGCCTGGCCGCCCCGTGACGGGCCCGAGGAGGGGCCGCTGTCGCGCTCGACGCTGCGCGAGATGGCCCAGCCCGCCTCGCTGCGGCGCCCCGGCGGGGCCGGCGTCGTGCCCCCGACCGGCGCCGGCGCTGGCACCCCGCCCGGAGGCGCTGGCGCCCCGCCCGGCCCCGGCCGGGTGCCGGCACCCGCCGCCGAGTGCTATTGCTTCGGCCTGGCCATGAGCGTCGAGGGCGACGGCACGCGCAGCGTCGGGCACAGCGGCGGGCTGCCCGGCTTCGGGTCCCACATGGAGTGGCTCCCGGACCACGGGGTCGGCATCGCTGCGCTCGCCAACCGCACGTACGCGCCGATGCGCGCGGTGGTGCGCGAGGCGCTGCACGCGCTGCGCGGCTCGGGAGACCTCTCCGCGAGGCGCATCGAGGCGACGCCGGAGCTGCTCGAGGCGAAGCGGATCGTCTCCCGCTCCTACGACGCGGGCGCCCCGCTGCCCGACTCGGCGGTGCTCCCGACGTACGAGCTCGACCGCGACGACGACCGCCGACCGCCGGACTTCGCCGCGTTGCGATCCGCACACGGGCGCCGCCTCGAGGAGGGCGAGCTGCTCCCGTCCGGCCGGCTGGTCGGTTCATGGTCGCTGCGTTGCGAGCGCGGCGAGCTCGATGTGAGCGTGATGCTCGGGCCGACGCTGCCCCACCGCATCCAGTTCGTCATCGTCAAGTCGAGCGCATCCAGCCCGTCGTCGTGACGACGGGCTGACAGCACCCGCGCCGCCGTCGGGTCGCGCGCCACGAGCGCGTCCGGCACGGCTGTGCCCGACGCAACGCTGCTGCCGGCAGTGACCAGATCCGGGCACCAACGTCGCGCGCAGCAACCTCACATCTCCGTGAACGATCCCGGATTGGAACGCACGGCGAGCGGGCACAGCACGTGCATCGACCGCCGCGCCCTGCACGGGCGCGGCGGCGGGGACCGAGGGCAGGAGCAGGAGGCGGCGGCGGTGCGCGTCGGACGGGTGACGTGGCCGGTGGTGCGGCGAGTCGGGGCTGCGCCCGAGACGAGGGTGGGCGCGCTCACTCCCAGGCGACGACTCCGCTCGCCGCGTCGCGCCGTTGCCGCGGCGCTCCCGGCGGTGATGCTGGGCGCGCTCGCCGCGGGCCTCCCGAGCGCCCGCGCCTCGGCGTGCGGCGCGCGCTGCGCCACCATCGCGTCGTCGCGCTCGAGCACGTCGGAGGCGTGGTGACCAGCTGGCCGGCCGCCAGCACGGGAGGCACGAGCTTCGCCATCCTCGGTCGTCACCGCCACGCCATGGCCGTCGTCGTCTCGAAGCGGGCGCACTTCGTCGAGGCCGGTGTGCCGAAGGCGACCGCGCAGTACCTGTTCCCCGGAGTGAAGGTCGTGCTGCTCGGGCACGGGTCACCGACGGGCTCGACCTTCACGGCCACGACCGTGCGCATCGCGCCGGACCCGGCACGCGAGCTGCCGGGGATCGTGGTCCAAAAGCCGGGCGTTCCCGGCTCCAACGGCGTGGCGGTTTTCCGCATCCGCAACGGCCACAAGGTCTACACGGTGTACACCGACCCGGGCACGACCTACGGCGAGAAAGCCGTGCACCGGCCGGGCCTTGGCGACGTGCGGGCCGGCGAGCGTGTCGTGGTGCTCGGGCCGCGCGGCTGGCCGCGCACGACGATCTACGCGAGCCGCGTCACGATCCGCAACCCGCGGCTGTTCACTGCGGGGTAGTCGGGCTCGGACTTCCGTAACGACGGCTCAGGTCGCCACGGGGCCACCGGCCACCGGCCACCGGCCACCGGCCACCGGCCACCGGCCACCGGCCACGGGCAGCGGCTCAGGCGGCGGGTCCGACCGCGAGGCAGGTCTCGACCACCAGCCGCGACGGACCGCTCGGCGTCATCGCGCCCCACAACTTGGCGCAGGTCGGCGGGAGCGGGCGCAACGACGGGGTGACGATCGGCGGTTGCCCGTTCCAGAACGCGACGACCGGCGAGCTCACCGTCCCGGCCGGAGTCGACAGCGTCACCGTCGCGTCGTAGAGGTGCGCCGCCTGACCGGTGGCGACGCCCACGACACCGCCGGCCCGCTGGCCGATGCACACCATCTCGCTCGACCCCCCGAACACGACAGCCCGGCACGACGGGTTCGGTGTCGGCGTCGGCGTGGCGCCGGCCGGCGAGCCGAGCAGCAGCAGCGGCACGGCAAGCGAGCAGCCCGTCCCGAGGGCCAACGCCGCCACGGCGGCAACCACGCTCCTGCGAGTGATCATCGGTCCCCTCCTTTCGGGAGCGTCTCGGCGTGCCCGACGAGCGACAGCCCGTTGGTCACACGCGTGACGCCCACTCCGACAGCCACGGTCGACGGGTCCGAGGCATCCCGTCCCCGAGGCGAATCTGCACGCCGCGCTGCTGCGAGGCGAGGGGGTAATCTCGCTGAACGCTCGTCGACGCGACGTCCCCTGACGCGACGTCCCCTACGCGACGACCCCGGCGCGACGACCCCGGTCGGGCGCGCCCATTCCCGCCCGGCGCGCCCCGAGCTCAGCGGTCGTTCGAACGACGCACAAGAACGCCAAGGGCAGCCCGATCAGCGCGAGGGCCGGGTCGAGCAGCAGCAGCAGGCCGATCGCGACGAACTCTGCGACGAACAACGGACCGGTCAGCGGCAGGTTCCGCACCGCGAGGCGGATCGACAGGTGCCACAGGTCGGTCGGCGCCAACAGCGGCTGGCGCGCTCCGAGGAGAAGCACGTAGCCGACGCTCGTCAGCGCGACGAGCAGGGCAGCGACGCCGAAGCCCAGGCTGACCCAGTCGACCGCTGCCCCGCCGCGGGCGAAGAAGTGCACCTCCTCGGCGGCGACGGCGGCGACGGCCAACGGCGTGCCCACCGTCACCGTCGTCCGCAGCGGTGGCGACGTCCTGAGCGCAGAGAGGAACTCCCGCACGACACGGTCCTCGCCCTCGACCCGCCAGCGCTCGAGGGCGACCGTCGCCGCCTGGAAGGCCAGGGGCACGGTCACCACCGGCAGGCAGACCGCCACGAGGACGAGGTTGAGTGAGAGGAAGTTGAAGCACGAGCGCAGCGCCCTCAGGGCCTTGCCCCTCGCCGCATCGACGACAGGGTTCGCCGGTCGGGTCGTTCCGGTCGGCACGGCCGGACCGGCCCGCTTCCCGGTCGTGTGCGTAGAGAACGAGCTCGATCTCATCCCTTGAGCCCTGTGCCCTGGATGGCGATCCCTTGGATGAACGTGCGCTGCGTGAAGAAGAACAGGATGATGATCGGTGCGGTGGCCGCCGTCGCCGCCGCCATCACCCACGGCCAGTTCGTCGTGTACGTCCCGAGGATCAAGTTCAAGCCGAGCGAGAGCGGGTACCACACCTGGTTGTTGATGTAGACGAGCGGTCCGATGAAGTCGTTCCAGCAGTAGATGAACTGGAAGAGGATGACCGTCGCCAAGGCGGGTTTGGCCATCGGCAGGATGATCCGACTGTAGATCGTGAGCTCGTTCGCCCCGTCGACCCGGGCGGCATCGGAGAGCGACTCCGGGATGGTCATGAAGAACTGGCGCAGCAGGAAGGTGCTGAAGACCGAGCTGCCGAGAAAGGTCGGCACCATGAGGGGCCAGTACCAGCCCACCATGTGGAAGTGCTTGTACATGACGAACAGCGGGATGAGCGTGGCGAAGAACGGGATGAGCAGCGTGCTCACCATCACCTGGAACAGCGACGTCACGTCCCCTCCAGCGGATGCGGGAGAAGCCGTAGGCGACGAGGCTGCTCGAGAGGCAGACGCCGACGATCGTGACGCCGGCGTACATGAGCGTGTTGAGGACGAAGCGCCAGAAGGGCACCGCCGAGATCATGTTCGGGTAGTTGCGCCAGATGAACGGGATGTGGCCACCAGACCGGCGGCACGGCGAGTGCCTGCGGATCGGTCTTCAGCGAGGTGAGCACCATCCAGACCAGCGGGAAGCCGAGCAGCACGCTCACGACGACCAGTGCCGCCTGCTTGGTCAGGCTGTCCCCGACCTTGCGGGCCGAGCTACTGCTGCTCGTTGGCATAGTAGACCCAGTGCGAGGAGGAGCGGAACAACACCACCATGATCAGGGCGCTGATCACGAACAGGAAGAATGCCATCGCCGAGGAGTATCCCAGCTTGAGGTACTCGAAGGCTTGTTCGTACAGGTACTGGACGTAGAACCACGTCGAGGTGCCCGGGCCGCCGATGTCGCTGTTCTCGATCACCTGCGCCTGGGTGAAGTACGAGATGCACAGCACCAGCTGGAGGATGACGTTGAAGAGGATGACGGGGCTGATCATCGGCAGCGTGACGAAGCGCAGCCGCTGCCAGGGACCCGCTCCGTCGAGCGCGGCCACCTCGTACATCTCCCTCGGGACCCCTTGCAGGCCCGCCAGGTAGATCACCATCGGCTGGCCGAGACCCCACAGCCCGAGCAGGATGAAGGACGGCTTCGACCAGGCGACCGAGAAGAACCACTCCGGGGACGGCAGATGGACGTCGGTGAGGAGGTCGTTGACGATGCCCGATCGCCGGGTTGAAGATCCAGACGAAGATCATGCACGAGGCGATCAGCGGCACGATCGAGGGGATGTAGAAGATCGTCCGGTAGACCGTCCTGCCACTCACGTTCATGTTCAGCAACAGCGCCAAGCCGAGGGCGGCGACGGTGGAGAGCGGCAGCTCGAACGCCGTGTAAAAGAAGGTGTTGAACAGCGAGGTCCGGAACAGCGGGTCGTGGAACAGGTTCACGTAGTTGGCGAGCCCGATCCATTTCGCCGCCCCGACGCCGTTGAAGTCGGTGAAGCTGTAATAGATCGTGGCGAAGAACGGGTAGGCGAAGAACAGCAGGAAGCCGGCGATCCAGGGGCTGACGAACAGCAGGCCGAGGCGTAGTGCCCGCCGGTGCGCTGATCGGGTCCTGCGCCGGCGCGGTGGGCTTCCCACGGTCACGGGCAAAGCCGGCGACGCCGCGGCCCGTGTGTCAAGTTGCATGTCGGCAGTGGCTCCCCTCCAGCAGCCGAGCCCACATCGTAGGGGGCAGCCACGGCCCAGGCAGAAACGGACCATGGTGGCTGCCCCCTACGTGCGGGGCGGGACCTGCGATCAGCTCGAGGCGTTCGCCTGCTGGTCGATGTACTTGAGCGCCTGCGCCGGCGTCATGATCTTCTGCAGGACGTCATTCGTCGCCGTGTTCTCGGCGGCGAACAGCTGAGCCTGGGTCTTGGTCAAGAGGGGCGCTTGGGTGTACGGGCTCGTCATCTGGGGCAGGAAGCCCTAGAGCCACGGGTTGGACTTGATCCACTTCTGGTAGGCGGGGTACTTGGTCACGGAGGGCCCGGCCGGCACCCAGCCGCCGATCGGGTCGATCGAGGCGACGAAGCTCCCGTTGTGGAATCCGGCGAGCCACGAGATGAACTCGAACGCCTGGGCCGGGTGTGCCGAGCCCTTCGGGATGATGTTGAAGTTGCCCTGGCCGATCGTGCTCGGACCGCCGACGGTGCCCGGGAACGCCACCACGCCGAAGTGGCCCTCGAGGTCGGGGTTGGTGACGGGGACGTTCTGCGCCCCCTCCCATGGCCCGCACAGCACGAACCCGGACTTGCCGGCGATCCAGATGTCGGTCTGGCCGCCGGCGACCTGACCGAGGGCGGTCGACAGCGCCATGCACCTGGCCGTAGGGGTACTTGTCGTAGCTGGCGATCCAGTTCATCTCGGCCTTGGCACCGGGGCAGCTCTCGAGGTCGTACTCGACCCGCCTTGTTGAAGCAGTTCGTCGCGCCGAAGAAGCTCGTGTAGAACTGGAAGCCGTTCTCGTTGACGTCCGGGTAGAAGCCCATCTGCACGACCTTGCCGTTGTCGATGACCCACATCTTGGCCTGGTCGGCGTCGAACTGGGCGAGGGTCTTCGGCGGCGACTTGATGCCGTACTTGTTGAGCAGCGCCTTGTTGTAGTACAGCGCCCAGGAGTTGAGCGACATCGGGACGGCGTAGAGGCCGCCCTTGTAGCTCGCCGCCTGCACCGCGACCGGGTACTCCCACTTCTCGAAGCCGGCGTACTGGCCGGTGAGGAACTGGTTCATGTTGACGATGTCGCCGTCAGCGGCGAACGAGCCGATCTCCGGGTACCACTCGGTGAAGATGTCGGGCGGATCGCCCGCCGCGATCGCCGAGAGGATCTTGGCCGTGCTCGTCGACGGGTCGCTCGGGATGTTCGTCTCGGTGACGTGGATCCCCGGGTGGCTGGCGTTGAACGTCGTCACCATCTTGTTGAGCAGCTGCAGGGTCGAGCCCGACCACATCGTCCACCAGGTGAGGTGGACGACCCCCGAGCTCGCCCCCGCCGTGCTCGCCCCGGTGGCGCCGAGGCTGACGGCGCCGAGCACCGTCGCCGCGGCGAGACCGACGGCGAGCTTGGACGTGATGCGCCTCTTCCATCGGAGCCGGCGCGACGTGCTCGCTGGAGCCGTCGCGTAGCGTTGTTGTGACCGGACAATCATGGTGTTGATCCTCCCTTGGTGTCCGGGGCGATCTGCCCCCCTGTTGGTCGCGCCTGCAGACTCATGGTGTTGCTCGAAGACGTGGAGACCGCTTGGCGCCGCCGCTTCCCGGGTGCACGGCGCCGCGCGCCGACGTGGCCGGCGCCGGCGCGCCACGACGGGGCGGTCCGGTGCTCTCACGGATGATGAGCTGCGGCGACGGGACCTTCAGCCGCCCGTTGGGCTGGCTCGACCCGATGACGCTGAGCAGCTCGGCGAAGGATGCCCTTCCGAGCGCCTTGAAGTCCTGGCGGACGGTGGTGAGCGCCGGCGTGTAGAAGCGCGCTGCGGGCACGTCGTCGAAGCCGACGATGCTCACGTCGCCCGGGACGGAACGGCCGACCTCGAGCATCGCCCGCATCACGCCGAGAGCGATATCGTCGTTGCCGCAGAGCAACGCGGAGACCTTGGTGTCCTTGGCGACCTGTTGGCCGGCCTCGTAGCCCCAGTCCGCCCCCCAGCTCCCGTGCAGCGGCTTCGGCGCCCGCACTCCGGCCTCCCTGAGGGCGGCTCGCCAGCCTTGCTCGCGCCGGCTCGGTCCGCTCCAGTTCGGGATCGAGAGATGGTGCACGGTGTGATGGCCGAGGGCGAGCAGGTAGCTCGTCGCCTCCTCGGCGGCGAGGTATTCGTCGATGCAGACCCAGGGTGTCAGCGGGACCTCGCCCTCGCTCGGGCGGGCGATCATCGCCACGGTCGGCACGTCCTGGGGCACGTTCTCGAGCGCGACCAAGCCGGGGCGGTCGAAGGCGATCACGATGAGCGCGCCGGCCGGCTCGAGCGCCCGCTCGACGGCATCGCGCACGTCCGGGCGGGCGACGGACTCGATCACCCGGATGCCGAGACCGAAACCCGCCTCGCGGGCGGCCTCCTCGATCCCTTCGAGCGCGGCGGTGAATCCGTACAGCCTCGTGTTCGACAACAGGACCGTGACCGACTGCACGGGGCCCCCGGCGAGGGCGCGGGCGGCCCGGTTGGGCCGGAAGCCGAGCGAGGAGATCGCGTCGAGAACAGCCCTGCGCGTCGAGTCCTTGACGCTCGGGGAGTCGTTGATCACCCGGGACACCGTCTGGTACGAGACGCCGGCGGCACGGGCGACGTCACGTATGCTCACTGATGGTGACCGGTCACTATTATGCTTGATCGCTGCAGGCGCTTGCACGACGTGACCGGTCACCAAACAGGAGTGTGACCGATCACAACAGGGCTGTCAAGTGATCGAGCGATCGGGGCACGATGGTGTCAGCTCGCTCGCAAGGAGGAAGAGATGCCTGCACGACGCGAGCTGCCCGCCCGCGAGATCGCCCATCGCGACGATGCGCTCGAGCTGTGCGTCGAGGTGGGCAGCGACGGCGTGGCGCGGCTCGCTCGCCTCGCGGCGCTGTCCGGCGAGCGGCGCGGACACCGCGGCCACGGACGCCGCGGCGGCGGACGCCGCGGCGGCGGAGACGGCCGGCGCGGCGGGTGGATCTCGTGTCGCTGGCCTTCCGCTGCTCGACGTGATCACCTCGGGTAGCGGCCGGGCGTGGTCGGGGCATCGCTACGTCGAGTCCGTGACCGGCGGACGGCTGCGCTACGCCGGCGGAGGGCAGCGATCCGACGGCCGCTGGCGGGAGCTGTCCTTCCAGCTCGAGGACCCGGAATCGGGACTGCGGGCCGAGGTCGCCTACCGGGTGCTCGAGGGAGGCGGTGCGCTGCGCTCGACAGCCCGGCTGGTGAACGTCGGCCGCGCCCCGGTCACGATCGAGTCGGCCACCTCGTTCGTCGCATCCGGTTTGGCAGGACCCGGGGGGCGCTCGGCGATCTCGACGTCTTCTGGGCGGAGAACGATTGGCTCAGCGAGAACCGCTGGCAGCAGCGCGCCTTTCGCGACGCGCTGCCCGATCTCGACCGCGGCGCCCACGGCGCCGACTCCCGGGCGATCTTCGGCTTCACGTCCGAGGGCGGCTGGTCCTCGGCCGGTCACCTGCCGATGGGGGCAGCCGTCAACCGCCGCACGGGACACACCTGGATGTGGCAGATCGAGCACAACGGTGGCTGGCACTGGCAGGTCGGCGAGCACACCGGTCGCGACGGGGACCAGCCCGGGGCGATCGGGCCCCGGACCTCCGGCGACGTTGCGGCCTACGTCGCCCTGCTCGGCCCGACCGACGCCGAGCACCAGTGCCGCCTCGTGCTCGAACCGGGGCAGTCGTTCGAGACCGTGCCCGCCGCCGTCGCGCTGAGCGGCGACGGCTTCGAGGGGGCGCTCGCCCGGATGACCGAGTATCGCAGGGCGGCACGGCGCCCTCACGACGACCATCGCAGGCTGCCGGTCATCTTCAACGACTACATGAACACGGTGATGGGTGAGCCGACGACGCAGCGCCTCCTCCCGCTCGTCGAGGCGGCCGCCCGCGCCGGGGCCGAGGTCTTCTGCATCGACGCAGGCTGGTACGCCGAGCTCGGCGAGAAGTGGTGGGACACCGTCGGTGAGTGGCGGCCGTCCGCCAGCCGGTTCCCGAACGGCATCGTCGAGGTGCTCGACGCGATCAGGGAACGCAACATGGTGCCGGGCCTGTGGCTCGAACCGGAGGTCGTCGGCATGCGCAGCGCCGTGGCGAGCAAGCTGCCCGACGCCGCCTTCTTCTGCCGTCGCGGCGAGCGTGTCGTCGAGCAGTACCGCTATCACCTCGACCTGCGACACCCGGCGGCGCGCGGGCACCTCGACGAGGTGATCGACAGTCTCGTCGGAGACCTCGGCGTCGGTTACCTGAAGCTCGACTACAACATCGACGTCGGTCCCGGGACGGACACCGGCGGTCTCGCCGACGGAGTCGGGATGCTCGGTCACAACCGGGCGCTTCTCGAGTGGTACGACAGCGTCCTCGACCGCCACGCCGGCCTGACGATCGAGAACTGCTCCTCGGGCGCGATGCGTGCCGACTTCGCCATGCACTCCAGGCTCCAGTTGCAGTCGACGAGCGACCAGCAGGTGTTCCTGCGCTACCCCCCCATCGCCGCCGCGGCGCCCGTGGCGATGACGCCCGAGCAAGCAGCGAGCTGGGCCTACCCGCAGCCGGAGTGGAGCGACGACGAGATCGCCTTCACGATGTGCGGCGCGCTGCTCGGCCGCATCCACCTCTCGGGCCACCTCGACCGGATGAGCGCTGCGCAGCACCGGCTCGTCACCGACGCCGTCGGCGTCTACAAGCGGATCAGGCGGGAGCTGGCGAGCGCGGTCCCGTTCTTCCCACTCGGGCTGCCGCGCTGGACCGACTCCTGGCTGGCGCTCGGCATGCGCGGCCCTGCCGCCAGCTACGTGCTCGTCTGGCACCGCGGCGAGCTCGGCGGGCCGAGGGAGGACCCGCAGGAGCGACCGGCGGCGACGCTGCCGGTCCCTCACCTGCGCCACACGGGTGCCTCAGGCCAGGTGCTCTACCCCACCCCCGGCCGTGCCGAGATCGCCTGGGACGACGGGCGCGGCGAGCTGACGGTCGAGCTGGCGCGCACGCCCACCGCCTGCCTGATCGACCTTCGGTCGCGCTGATCGTCCGACGTCGTCCGACGCCGTCCGCCGGCGCCCCGATGCCGGAGCCGGTCGCGTCCACGCCGGACCGGCGCCGGGAACCTCGTTGTCTCGAGCGCCGACCTGACGGGGGAGGCGTTCGGCCTTGCCGAGGTGCGTGCCGACGGGACGCTCGTCAACCTCGGCGCGATGCGCGGCGTCGGCGGCGAGGACGCCGCGCTCGCCACCGCCCCGGACGGTGCGGCGATCGCCGCGGCGGATGAGGGATCTGTGGCGTGTCGCCCCCGGCAGCACGAAGCCGCAGCCGATAGCGTCGGCCTCCACTGCCCTCTCGAGAGCGCTGGGGCCGTGGCCGTGGCCTGATCCGCGGCAGTACCGCGTTGTCTTCACCGACGGGGACGGTGTGGCGGTCGCGCCAAGTGGCGACATCTTCGCCGACGAGAATCCCGGTGCCGGCTGGCCGGCGTCAGCGCGATTGTCGAGGTCGACCCGTCAACCGGCGCCGGCTACCTCCTGTGGCGTGCCCCCGGTCGTTAGGTCGCCGATCACGGCCAGGAGACGACGCGGGGGCCTCGGTAATCTGGACCGTGCCGAACGACGTCAGGCTCGTTGCGTACCCGAGGTGCCGATTTGGGCGCCGGCGATGCGCGGTGCAGGCGTCGTTCTGCGCTGACGTTCGGTGCGCGCGTTCTGCGGTTGAGTGACCGGGGAGCGGCTGTCCGCGATCCGTCGATCTGGACCGTGAGCAGCCACTTCGTAGACGGGGAGGTCAGCGCGCCGTGTTGGGCGATCTGCACTACTGCGCCGCGCTTCCTCTGTGACTGCGCCAAGTGTGCCTCTGCAGGTCTGGGACCCGCGCCCGCTGCGGTGAGTACGCGGCCGCCGGTCTCTGATTACCGGTCCTGACCGAGATCACCACGACGCCCTCTCCGACCGTCGCGACTGACGGCATCGATGTCCCGTACGAGGCCGGGCGCCATGTTCGCTAAGAGCGCGTCGCGCCCGATGGGAGCGCCGAACACTGTGCTCAACGACTCGAGCTTCGGGTCTCCCTTCAATTGATCGGCCGTCTAACTGCTCTGCACGGGTCGCAGTGGGCTTGATGGCGACACCGCGGGGGTCCCTATCGGTCACCCTTGACCCGTCTTTACCGTGTAGGTGACGCTGACGGTCAGTGTCTCACGGGGCCCGCCCTTACTTGCGGCGTTACCTTTGACGGTGAAAGTGTGCCTCCCCGGGGATGTGTCGATCCGGCTGCCCGGATTCTCGGTGCCGGTGCAGTTCGAGACTCCGAGGTAACCCGGAACGCTGTTCACACATGACCAAGCGGCGTCCACGACCTGGCCAGGCGAGTAGACGGCGCCATCGGCGGGTCTGTCGATCCCCATCACGGGCACGAACTCGATCAACACATCAGCCGATCCGAAACCGAAAAATGGGTCCTTGACCTCCTTGGAGACGAAGCTCGAGCCCGCGGCGCCGCCCCCGCCGGCACCACCGCTCCCGCAGGGCGCCGGGCTGCAGGTTCCCATCCCAGTGGCCCCGCCGCCACCGCCGAAGTAGCCACCACCGCCACCACCGCCCGCCCCCGGAGCAAAGGAATGCTGGCCCCCGCAGCAGGGGCCAAGACCACCAGCGTTCCCCCCGGTGCCGCCGTCCGGGCCCGAACCTCGGCTCCCCGCAACGCTGCCGGCGTAGGAGATCGTGTTGACCGTGCAGCCGGTGCTTGTGCCACCCGCTCCGGGCGCTGTCCGCCCCATGGCCGCGTTGGTCGAGCCATCGGTCTTCGTCACCGAGCTCAGGTTCCCACCGGCAAAACCCGGGATGACGGTCCCTCGCCCGGTGACGATCACCGCGGGGCCGGACGGGCTGGCTGAAGGAAGTTGTTGGTTCTCGCCTGTCCCACCCCCAACCCCGTTGTCGCAACCGGCACCGTCGCCGACGAGACCGCCGCCTCCTTCGCCGCCGCCACCCGCCGCAACGATAAGCCGCGAGCCGACGGACGTTCCGCCGCCCTGGCAGCTCGGCGCGAGTTCCGAGCAGGTGCGCACGTCGCTAGCACCACCTCCGGAGCCCGCCCACGGGCCGTCGCAGGGGACGCTCTTGTCGGAACCGGCCAGGGTGCAATCAGGCACCCCCGGTGGGGGTGAGCCAGCCGCGCCACCGCCTCCAAATGTCGCGCCCCCGCCAGCCCTGCCGCTCTGCCCGACCTCGACATAGAGCTTCTCTCCTGGTCTGGTTGCGAGATAACCCTCAAGCGACGCGCCATAGGAACCGATCTGGGAAGCCAACGGCACTTGCGGGTCGACGCTTCCGCCGAAGCCCCCGACCAAGTTCAGACCCACCATCTGCACGCCGCTCGGCACGATGTAGACTTGTTGGTGACCGGTGGGCATGAACTGCTTCGGCGGCGCGATCCCTGACGGCGCTGCGTGCGCCCCGACCGGCAACAGCAACGCTGCCATTGCCGCCGCTCCCGCAGCACCGACCGACGCCTTGCCCATCAGCCCGATTCGTCTCACAGTCGATCTCCTCGTGTCGCGCCGAGCACCGGCGCTCCTTACGATCTGTCCGCGACGATCATCTCGGCGCGCCGTCACACCAGCGTCACACGGGAGCTCTCTTACCGCCCGTCGACCCAGGGCTCGAGCTCGCGTACCAAAGCCGAGCTGACCGAGAAGCTGTGCCCGCGGCGGCGAGCTCATAATCGGAAATCTCGCTCGTGGTCCTACACGCCAGCTGCCCAAGCGGGTGACGGTAAGAATCGGCGATCCCGTGCCCCGGCAGGTCTGGGGCCCCGAGGTCGGGCGGCGCGCCAGAACGCTCTCGGGCGTGCGGAACGATCTGGTCGCGCGTTTGGCCCTCGAGCGGCCACGCCGTCGTGCTGGGCGACGAGCACGTCACCGTCTGGTTGAGAATCCACCAAGACGCGCCGACCCTGTCGTAGCGTCGAGAGACCCGGCGGGATTGGCTCTTTCACCGTCTGCCGACCGCAAGGCCTGGCTTCCGAACGAACTGCCAGCCCGCCGGGTCTCGCCGTGGCGTGGCTCGAAAGAAGTGTGAGCTCCGAGATCTGCAACCAGACATGCCCGCCGCGGTCTCATCAGCCGAGAAGACGGAGGGGCGACATGACGGTGATGATCGGCATCGATCCGCACAAGGCCTCGCACACCGCGACGGCCATCGACGCGACCGAGAAGGTGCTCGGCGAGTTCTGAGTTCGGGCCGGAAAGAGTCAGCTCGATGAGCTGCTCGAGTGGGCCAAGCGCTTTCCCGAGCGGACCTTCGCCATCGAGGGCGCCGGGGGGCTCGGCTACCTGCTGGCCCAGCAGCTCGTCTCATCGGGTGAGCGCGTGCTCGACGTCCAGCCCAAGCTCGGCGCCGCGGGTGCGCCTTCTCGCCAGCGGCGCGACGAACAAGAACGACCCGAACGACGCACGCTCGGTGGCAATCGCCGCGCTCAGATCGCCGGCGGTCAAACCGGTCAACGCCGAGGACCACGCCGCGGTGATGAAGCTCTGGGCCAAGCGCCGCTCGGATCTCGCCCGAATGCGCAGCCGTGTCGCCTGCCGGCTGCATGCCGTGCTGTGGGAGCTCGTGGCCGGCGGCCTTGCAGGCGAGATGTACGCCTCCAAGGTCGAGTCGATCCTCGAGCAGCACGAGCCCGCCGACGCCGTGGAGCTCGCCCGCCACGAGCTCGCCCTCGAGCTGCTCGGGGACCTGCGCCGCTTGGACGAGCAGCTGCGGACGAGCAAGAAGCGCCTCGCCCAGGTCGTGGCCGCCTCGAGGACTTCGACGACCGAGCTGTTCGGAGTCGGCCCGGTCGTCGCCGCGATCGTGATCGGGGCCACGGGCGACGTGAACCGTTTTGGCGACCGCGACCATTTCGCCGCCTACAACGGCACCGCGCCGATCGAGGTCTCCTCGGGTCCGCACAAGGTCTTTCGGCTCTCGCTTCGCGGCAACCGACGACTGAACCACGCCATCCACATCGTCGCCGTCACCCAGATCCGCAACCCCGGAAGCCAGGGCCGGGCCTACTACGACCGCAAGATCGCCGACGGCAAGACCGGCAAGGAGGCGCTCCGCGCGCTCAAGCGCCGCGTCAGCGACGCCATCTTCGCCAAGCTGCAGGCCGACGCCGAGCGGGCCGGCAAGCTCGAAGGAAGGGGCCCGGGAGGGCAACAGGGGAACGGCTCTGTCTCCAGCGCGGCCGGCTCGCACCCCAAGCGCCGGCTCTTCGGACAAGCCACTCCCGAGCCCGCCCAAAGCCTACGCCCCCCGACCAAGCCCGTGCGCCGCACGCGCACCGCCGTACCGCCCGCGAAGAAAGCTCGCCGAGCCTCTTGACACAAAGAGGATTCGTTCGGGTCGGCTCAGCGGCCTCGACGGGCGACCCCTCCAACGGCGCAGATGGGACGTTCGGTAGTCCTCAATGACGAGGTCCACCGCCTTGTGCCGCGTCAGGATGCATATGCGCGATCAGCCGTTGCCGGTTTCTGAGACACTGAGGTGGTGGAAGGCGCAGCCAGTGCCATCGGCCGACGCATCCTGGTCATCGGCCCGGCCGGTTCCGGCAAGAGCACCTTCTCGCTCGCGCTATCAACGCGGACTGGCCTTCCGGTAGTTCATCTCGATGTCAACTACTGGAGGCCGGGCTGGGTGAGGCCGTCGGAGGACGAGTGGCGGGAACAACAGCGCGACCTGCTCAGTGGCGATGCTTGGATCGCCGACGGCAACGACCTCGAAACCCTCGACTTACGACTCGAGCGGGCGGAAGACGTCGTCCTGCTCGACACACCGTGGTGGATCTCGCGCGCGTCGGGCATTCCTCCGCGGGCTACGAAGGCCCGTCGCTTGGATGCCCCCCGAAGGTTGCGACGATTCGGTGACCCGTCGGCTGCGTGATGAGTGGGGGCTGGTCGTTGCGATCTGTCGCAGCCGCGGTGCGGAAGCTGAGCGAGCACGCGCACTCATCTCGCGAGGCGGGCAAGGCGGGGCACTGCACGTGCTGAGCTCGAAGGAGGCGACGAGCGAGTTTCTCAGCGGCTTGGCCGCCGACTGAACCCGGTGGCGCTGGCCAGTCGGCCAAGAGCCGACCGCCCGGGCTGGCCCCTGTGCCCCCCGGTTTCACAGCCTGCATGACTCTCAAGCTGCGCAGCCATGCTGACCGACGAGTGGAGCGAGGTGGGTGTTGATCGCACGGCTGTCACCGCCTCACGTCGCACCGAACGCTCCATCCCGCACTCATGGATCGAACAAGTCCCGGAGTCACGCCGCCCCGACTTGGCGATCACGGGCAGATCGCCGGACCGAATGGCCGCAATAGCTCGACTACAGAACGGTGCCCGACGCCTCGGACGATCTGCCCGCCGTTCACTGCGGTCGGTGGACGCCGCCCGAACCGTCGCCAGCGTCCGCGAGCCGTCGCTTGGCTCGCCCTGACGACCGTCGATGGCGATGTTCTGCCTGAGCGTTTGGGGCGTCCCTGATCGGCAGGTTGGGGACAGGGGGCGACGCGGTAGTCGGATAGGTCCACGCGCAGCTCTGGGGCGCGAGGCGTGGCGTGCCCTGCGGACGCCGTTCGATCTCGCCCTCTGCGGCTTGGACGCGGCCTTCCTCCTCGACCCGCTCTCCCGCATGGGGGTGACCACCTTCCTCGCCTTGCTCGACGAGCGCACTAGTGGTGCCGGAGAGCGGGAGCAGTCGCCAGCGAGCGTCCGCACGTCACCTCGTAGGAAAAGGGGTCAACGCGAGCTGGGCCGGCAAGCCACGGGGAGGTCACCCTCTCGCGCGTCCTCGAAGTGCGGAGCAGTGGGGACGCCAACTGCTGCATACCGCCGGCTCGGGACCAGCATCCAGATGCAGATCGGCGTGCAGGGCGGCGTCCGGCCTCGCCGGGCTCAAGCATGCGTGTCCTCACGCGAATCTGCCGGTCAGTCCGCGAGAAGCCGCTCGAGCTTCTCGAGCTGCTCGGACCAGCCCTGCTCGGCACCGGCCATCGCCTCGGCAGGCGGCAGCGGCTCGAAGTAGGACTGTCGTACGGTGAGCGCCGTGCCCCCGTCGCGGGCTTCAAAGGTCACCTCGATGAGCGTTGCGAAGAGTTCGCCCTGCTCATCGTTGACGGCACGGCCGCTCATGACCAGGCGATGGGGGCGATCGATCTCGTAGAACTCCCCACCCATATGGTGGGAGAACTGGGCGGCGGCGGGGATGGAGTCCGGCCACTCCATGGCGAGGCGGTACTTTCCGCCAACGCGAAGGTCCACCTCGGCGGCGGGGCAGATGAAGCCGTTGGGCCACCACCATTTCTTGAGCTGGTCCGGATCGGTGAAGGCGTCAAAGACGCGCTCCGGCGGCGCCTGGAGAGTTCGTTCGATGACGAGCTGCTTGGTTGGAGTCGCCGATCGGACGTCAACGGCGGTACGGATCTCAGGCATCGGGGCTCTCCTCAATCGTTGGTTCGGTTCGGGTGGCAAGATGGGCCTCGAGACGGTCGAGGCGGTCGGACCACTCGGCATGCGCGCGCCGGAGCCAGTCGTCAACCGGGGCCAGGCCCTCGAGCTGGAGTCGCGCCGGGCGGCGCTGGCCGTCGCGGGCCCGGGCGATGAGGCCGGCCCGCTCCAGCACCTTGAGGTGCTTGGTGATGGCAGGCTGCGTCAGCGTGGAGGCCTCTGCGAGCTCGACCACGCCGGCTTCACCGCCCGCCAGACGCTCCAGGATCGCCCGACGGGTGGGGTCAGCAAGGGCGGCGAAGGCCCTACTAACGGGATCCTCACTAGCCATCACCGCGAGGTTATATAACTAGCTGGTAAATGTCAACAGGCTGGACGGAGCACATCCCTCCCGCGTGAGCGTCCCAATCAGGGATCGCCACGAGAGCGACGAGTAAGAAGGAGGGGGTCTCACCCCAACGTCCGGCTCCGAGTGTTGGCACACTCGGTGCTTGGCGGGCTCACGCCCGACCTTGACAGCCCCTTCCCGCGAGACCGCCCTCGAGGAGGGCTTACTCGCGCGCGCCCGTGCGCGGTCCCCGCTGGCGCGTCGCGCCTGGAAGAAATCGTCTTCGGCTTCGCCGAAGGCTCTTGACTTTCAGAGCTCCTTCAGGAACGTCGATCTGGCGTGATCGTCGGTCCGCAGACGCCGGTGTTCGATGTGCCGCTTCTGCCTGTCTCCCATCGGCACCTTCGAGTCACGTTCTTGGTTGCCCGCTGACCATCGATCGCTTCTAGAAGAAAACAGCATGGCCGCGGAAGGCGAGATGCGGGTCACGCCCATCGTCACGGAGACGGTCGGTTCGGCCCCGCTCTCGTCGCTCCACGCGATGAGGACGGCCGGCAGGGGTTCGGCGATGCCCTTGAGCTCGAGGGTGCGCTCACCAGCGACGGGCACCGTGCGCTCGCAGCCGTCAAGCAGCTCCGCGCTCACCAGGACCTCGCCGGCTCCGGCGGCGGCAGAGATGCGGGCGGCGCGGGTGACGGCCGCGCCGAAGTAGTCGTCGTCGCGGGCGGTGGCCTCGCCGGCGTGGAGCCCGATGCGGACCGTGGGAGCGAAGCCGTGGTCGGCACGGTGGCGAGCGAGCGCCCGCTGGATAGCGGTTGCGCAGGCGATGCCGTCGTCGGGCTGACCGAAGGCCACGAAGAACCCATCGCCGCCGTGCTTCACCTCCTCGCCCCGCCATCGGGCGAACTCAGCGCGCAGGATGCGGTCGTGCCAGCGCAACAGCTGCTCCCAGGTGTCGTCACCCATCGCCTCGGCGAGCCGCGTCGAGTCCACGATGTCGGAGAAGAGGAAGGTCCGCAGAGCTCGCGTCGCGGGCTCGGGTCTTGGCGGAGCGATGTCGAGGTCGACGACAGCGCCGATCTCCTCCACGGCTTCGCGCCGCGGCCATGATCTCGAGGTGGGCCCCGGCGTTGTCGCCGTCGGCGGTCAGCGCCCGAGCGAGCCGCACCCGTGCTTCGGCAGCTTCGTACGGAGCGTCGACCTCACACCAGGTGCGGACGCCCTGTCGGAGCGAGGCGATGGCGGCCTCGGTGTCGCCGCGGTGGAGGGCCAGCTCGCCGCGTGCCACTGCGGCTGCGGCCGCCGGCCCGGGCGTCCCGAGCCGGCGCGCGAGGTCCTCGAGCTCGGTGACGCTCGCGTTCGCCGCGGGCTCGTCGCCGATCGCCAGGCACGCTCGCACGTGCACCGGAAGCACGAATACTCGCCGCTCTCGAGCGAGCATGCCCGGGTCGGCCAGGGTCCGGGCGAGGCTCCGCACTGCCGCGGGAGCGTTGCCCTGCGCCAGCAGCAAGCGGCCTCGCCCCGGCTGGCCGTCGTCACCGAAGGCCACGGCCTGCGCGAGCGCCTCCTCGGCGCCGGCCAGGTCGCCGCGACGGACCCGGATGTCCACCAGCTCGCTATAGCCCCACGCTGCGCTGTAGCGGTTCACCGCCCGTAGCTCCTCGCACGCCCGCAGAACCCGTTCCTCCGCGTGGGCGAGCTGACCGTGGAGGCGATCGATCTCCCCCTGGTGGAAGCGACACAGCCCGCTGTAGCCGGCGATCGACTCGCGCTCGCAGTAGCGAGTCGACATGTTCGTCCACTCTGTCGCGCGTCCCCAGTCGCAGAGGGCCCGACAGATCGAGATCACCGCGCAGTACACGTAGCCGGCGTGGATCGGTTCCACCCCGGGCCGCATGGCCAGCGCGGCCGCCTCGTCGACGAGCGGTAGCACCTCAGCCCGGTCGCCCTCGGTGACCGCGATGTGCGCCAGCCCCTGCACCGCCATCGCCTCCGTGCCGGGGCTGGCCACCCGACGAGCGATCGCCCGCGCTTCCTGGAGCGACGCCCTTGCTCCTTCGACATCGCCCTTTGCCAGTTGGGTGAACGACATCATCCACATCGCGAGCGCATGCTCGGACGACTCGGGCTCTCCCTCGAGGAGCTCCATAGCCCGGAGGAAGCAGGTGCCTGCCACCGACTCGTCGAGCATCTGCACGTGCTGGCGCGCCTGCTCCAGGGCCATGCGTGCGGCCGCCGCACGAGCACCGGCCGCTCTGAAGGCCACCTCGCCTCGCTCGAGTGCGTTCAGGAACCCCACCTCGTCGCTCACCCACCGGCACGACCAGGCCAGCCGCTCCAGGTCTTCGGCTTCGAGCGTCTCCTGGGCGTCGGCATCGAGCAGCAGCGAACGAGCCACGGTCCAGTCGTGGCGACCGTAGGCCGTACGTGCTTCGTCTAGGCGCGCCTCGCGGTCTGACACCGGAATCAGTCTGTCACGCACCCCTACCCGGCGATCTCGACGGGACCTGTCTCGGACTCCTCGCTCAGGGCCCATCCCCGGCGGGATCGCTCAACGGGCCGGTCGAGCAGCCAGCTCGGCCCGAGCCTGGCCCTCGAGCACGACGGTCAGCGGCGGGTCCAGCCGTCCGGGAGACACCGTCGCGCTGTCTCCGATAGCCGGGTAGGGGCGCACAGAGTCACGGCGAGCAGCCCGCATGACGCCGCGACCGATTCGGCGATCCCGCTTCTTCCGCGTCGAGGGACTGCAGGATTGTGGCTACGGACGGAAGTCCCGAGCACGTCGCCCTCGGTCAGTGACTCCCGAAGTGTTCCGCCACCGCTGCGAACGCCTCCTTGGGCTCCCACGGCAGGTCGGGGTAAGCCGTTCCGCGGCGCCCGCCGGGCAGGGACTTCACCAGCGACATGGAGTCCATGTCCACGTCGTAGCGGGGGTCGTCGTCGGTGCGCGCCTCGGGGGTCACGAAAGTGGACAGCAGGGCGCCGGCGACACCTGACCGCTCGAGCTCGTCGAGAGTCTCGCCGAGCTCGCGGGCCTGCATGGCTTCGTCGCGTTGGAACGTCCCCTTCAAACGGGGCCGGAAGAGCCGCCCGATCACCGGACGCGTGTGGAGCCACAGTCGGGTTGTGTCGGTGACGCCGAAGCCGAGAGTGCCCGAGCTGTTGGCGCCCCGGTAGGTGCGCATCCCGAACTCGGTGACGATGACGGGCTTGCCCGTGGCGAGGAACGGTTGGAGCATCTCGACGTAACGGTCGTCGACCCGCGCGTCTCGATAGTGGTCGACGCCCAGGTAGTCGAAGGGCCCCCAGTCCACCTGCTCGAAGGAGAGCGAGGCATAGGTGAGCCGGCCGTCGAACACGGCGCGCAACTTGGGCACGAGGGCGCCAAGGTACCTGGAGAGCCTCCCGTCTGCGAGAAGGGACGGGTCGGCCTTGAGGGTCTGCAGGCGCTCGGTGATGGTCGTGCCCGTGACGATCCCTGGCATGAAGAGCGTGAGCTCCCAGCCGGCGACGAGGACCAGGCGGCCGGGGTGCGCCTCCGCCAGGGGAGCCACGGCGGAGGCGGCTGCGACCAGCCGGGATGTCGTCTCCTCTTGTGGGTACTCGAAGAAGGCCGGGGAGAACCAGACCTCGAGTCCGAGGGCGAGCGCGATCTCGGCGACGTCCGTGAGCCGGTTGACGTCGCTGCCCACGATCCGCACTGCGTTGGCGTGCAGGTCGTCCCGGATGATCTCGAGCTCGCGTCGCACCACTGCCATGTCGAGTGCTTTTCGGCGGGTCGAGATGGCGTAGCCCCGGCCGCGGAACACCGTGCCGGTGTCGTAATGAACTCCTTTGTGCTCCACGCCCACCTTGATCCCGCGCGTCCGATCGTCGCGAGCAGCACGCGAGTCAACGTTCTTGTCCGCGGCGTGAATTGATCGGTCTTTGGATCAGGCCTGCGGTTCGGCGAGGCTGAGGCCCGTGTAGGCGGCGCGCAGCTCCATGAACGCGTCGTTATCCCAAGCGATGGGGTGCCCCGAGAGCGCCGGTGCAAGGCGATCGAGGGAATGATGTAGCCCCACGAGATCCCCGCGCTCGATAGCCATGTCGAGGTCAGGGATGAAGTAGGTAGCGCGGAGCCGGGTACCGTCGGTATTGGCCTCCAGCTCCCACCGCATCCACGAGCCCGGACTGGTGTGGGTGTGCTCGAGGAGCGTCGGTGCCGCGAGGCGCGTGATGGTGAACTCAAGGGTCGGGAAGTCTGTCCCTGTCCAGGCGAAGATGATCTTGCCGCCCTCACGGAGGTCGACGGTGATATCTGCGGCGAGCGGTGGCCACCAGTCGGCGAGGCGTGCAGGCTCTGTGATCGATGCCCAGACCTGGTCGATCGGGAAGGCGAGTGAGCGCTCGAAGCGAACGATGCCGCCGTCGGGAGTGCGCTCGATGGTGCCATTGGGGCTCGGCCTCATGGTTGCTCCTTTGTCGGGTACCTGTTCGTGATCGGTGTCGCTGTGCGTTCGAGGTGCCGTTCAAGGGCGTCGAGCCGGTCGGCCCACTGCGATCGGTACGGTTCGAGCCACTCGTCCAACTCCTTCAGCGGCTCTGGGCGGAGGCGGTAGAGCCGCCGCTGCGCCTCACGCCGGACCTCGACGAGTCCGGCGTCTCGTAGCACCTTGAGGTGGCGCGAGACGCCAGGCTGGTGCATTCCAACGATCTCTACGAGGTCACCGACCGAGCGCTCACCACCGCGGACGGCGTCGAGGATGCGCCGCCGAGTTGGCTCGGCGATGGCTTCCAGCACTGCCGTCGCTGTCGTGACCACAGCATACGGTATCGCGTATATATGTACAACCGCATGTTCGTGCTCGGGGTTGCCCCGCGCGCCATCCGGCCCGCACCCGTGGCGGTCGAGACGGCCGCCGCCTGCGGCGATGAAGATCGGCCCCGAGCTGCGCTCCCCGATGGCGATGTCAACGGCGCGAGCTACTCGGGACGGCGAGGGACAGCCGGTCGATGGTGGCGAAGCAGCAGGGCGTTCTGAGCCCGTTCCGCAAAGGCAGCTCCTAGAGTTTGCGGCGGGGCGTGAGTTCCTGTTGCGGGTAGATGGCCTCGCCACGGGCGAGCATCGCAACGAATTGCTCGATGCGGCGCCGTCGTGTGTCAGCCTGCTTCGCCGTCGTCACCCGATAGAGGATCGAATACCGGTTGGACGCGTTCAGCTTGTCGAACATGGCGCTCGCCACAGGATCGACGGCAAGCGCCGCGACCAGATCAGCGGGAATCTCGATCGTCGCCTGACCCTCGTAAGCAGTGTGCCACGTGCCATCGGCCTTGGCTCTCGACACTGCTGCGAGCCCGGACGGTCGCATGCGACCTTCCTCGACGAGCTTGGTGGCGATGGCAACATTGCGCTTCGACCAGGCGCTCCCCGGCCTTCGAGGTGTGAACTTCCGGCGATAGGTTCCGTCGTCACCGGCGCCGAGCTGCCCGTCGATCCATCCGCGGCACAGCGCCTCGGCCAGTGCCTCGTCGTAGGTCAAGGAGGTGGGTTCAGTCGTTCCCTTCCTGGCCAACGTCAGCCAGATACCGTCGCGCTGCCCATCGTGCTCTTCGAGCCAGCGCACCCACGCCGCAACGTCCGGCACGGTGAGCACGGGAATGTCAACAGCCATCCCTGGCAGTCTCGCACCTCGTTGAAAACGTCGGGGCATCCCTCGAGGCCGGCTGGGGCGGCGACGGCGAGCTCGTCGAGACCACCGACGGCGGTGCCGTCCGGCAGCACGTGCGTATGTTCTTCGCGGCTCAGCCGACCGCATTCGTGGCGAGCAACCTTCCCTGAGCCCAGGGCCGCAGGCAGCTCGTGGTCCCTCGTCTCGGTCACCTCGGCCACGGAAATCTCTGCGCGATTTCTGCGCGGTGCCCATCGCGAGTCCACCACTGTCCAGGTGTGTCCAGGGACGTCCAGGCGTTCGGTAACTGCCCTCTCAGCTGCGGCAATGCCGCCCCGCGGGAATGTCCACCAGTGTCCAGGCGAGTCCAGGTTTGTCCAGCTCAGCGCCAACGCTCGGGCCTTCACACCGCTGACGTCGCAGGACACGCCGGGGTCGGCGGTTCCCCCCGCCGAAGTCTCTGAATGGAGTGCATGCCGTTCCGTGCAGCCGGGAAGGTACGGACGTGCTCACCTGGCCCGGCTCGTCGCTGCCGCTCGGGGCCACCTACGACGGCGCCGGGACCAACTTCTCGCTGTTCTCCGAGGTCGCCGAGGGCGTCGAGCTGTGCTTGTTCGAAAAGGACGGGACCGAGACCCGCATCGCGCTGTGCGAGGTGGAGGCGTACTGCTGGCACGCCTACCTGTCGAGGGTCGCCCCCGGACAGCGCTACGGCTACCGCGTGCACGGGCCCTACGACCCGGCGAACGGGCAGCGCTGCAACCCGGCCAAGCTGCTCCTCGACCCCTACGCGAGGGCAGTCGAGGGCGCGGTGCGATGGGACCCGGTGGTGTACCCCTACCCGATCGGCGGCGACCCGGACTCCCTCGACGGTCGTGACAGCGCCCCCTTCGTCCCCAAGGCGGTCGTCACGAGCCCATGGTTCGACTGGGGGCGCGACCGCTCGCCGCGCACGCCCTGGAACGACACGGTCGTCTACGAGACCCACGTCAAGGGATTCACCAAGACGAACCCGGCGATCCCGAGCGAGCTGCGCGGAACCTACCTCGGGCTGGCGCACCCCGCCTCGATCGAGTACCTCACCAAGCTCGGCGTGACCGCCGTCGAGCTCATGCCGGTGCACCAGTTCGTGCACGACGAGTACCTCGTGCGCCGCGGCCTGCGCAACTACTGGGGCTACAACTCGATCGGCTTCTTCGCTCCGCACGAGGAGTACGGAGCCTCTTCCTCACCCGAGCAGGTGGTCGCCGAGTTCAAGGCGATGGTGCTGCTCCTGCACGAGGCGGGCATCGAGGTGATCCTCGACGTCGTCTACAACCACACCGCCGAGGGAAACCACTTGGGCCCGATGCTGTCGTTCAAGGGGATCGACAACGCCGCCTACTACCGACTCGCCGAGGACCGCCGCTACTACTGGGACACCACCGGGACGGGCAACACCTTGAACGTCCGTCAACCCTACGTCCTGCAGCTGATCATGGACTCGCTGCGATACTGGGCCGTCGAGACCCACGTCGACGGCTTCCGCTTCGACCTCGCCGCCACCCTGGCGCGTCAATTCTACGAGGTCGATCGCCTGTCGGCGTTCTTCGACCTCGTCCAGCAGGACCCCGTCGTCAGCCGGCTGAAGCTGATCGCCGAGCCATGGGACCTCGGGTCCGGCGGCTACCAGGTCGGGAACTTCCCTCCGTTGTGGTCGGAGTGGAACGGCCGCTACCGGGACACCGTCCGCGACCTGTGGCGCGGAGCCGACCGTACCCTGGCGGACTTCGGTTGGCGCTTCACCGGTTCCTCCGATCTGTACGGATCGACGGGGCGGGCGCCGTACGCCTCGGTCAACTTCGTCACCGCCCACGACGGCTTCACCCTCGCCGACCTCGTCTCCTACAACACCAAGCACAACCAGGCGAACGGCGAGGACAACCGCGACGGGAGCGACGACAACCGTTCCTGGAACTGCGGCGCGGAGGGACCGACGGACGACCCCGCGGTGCGGGCGCTGCGCAGTCGCCAGCAGCGCAACCTCCTGTCCACGCTGCTGCTCTCCCAAGGCGTCCCGATGCTGCTCGGCGGCGACGAGATCGGTCGCACTCAGCGTGGCAACAACAACGCCTACTGTCAGGACAACGAGATCTCCTGGTACGACTGGGCGTCGGCCGACGAGGAGCTGCTCGAGTTCTGCCGTCAGCTCGTCGCCTTGCGCCGAGCTCACCCCGTGTTCCGCCGGCGGAAGTTCTTCGAAGGCCGGCCGATCCATGACAGCGGCGCCGCCGACATCGTCTGGTTCCGCCACGACGGCGTCGAGATGGGCCCCGACGACTGGAACCTCGGCTTCGCCAAGTCGCTCGCCGTGTTCCTCAACGGCAACGGCATACCCGAGGTCGGGCGCTACGGCGATCCGGTGACCGACGACTCCTTCGACGTGCTCATCAACGCCCACTTCGGAGAGCTGTTCTTCACGGTGCCGGACAGCCCGGGGGGTCGGTGCTGGGAACCGGTCATCTCGACGAGCGCCGCGAGCACGCCCGCCACGGCCCTGCCAGCCGGGAGCACCTTCGAGCTGCCGCAGCGCTCCCTCGAGGTCTGGCGACTGCGGTCCTGAGCGCGAGCGACCACGCCGACGCGGACAGCGGCGCAATGGCGAGCTGTCTCCGATTTGCCAGGCGCGGCCTGCCGGGTCGGTGGCTTGCTGGCACTGGCGCAGCGGCCGCGGGGACGGAGAAGCGCCGATGGACCTCCCAGCACGTCGCAAGCAACAGGCGTTCGAGCAGGAACGGCTCCGCGCGCTGCGCGAGCACCTCGCCGAGGTGTGCCCCGGATCCTCGATCTCCTACGAGATCGATCGGCAGAGCTTCGAGGGCGACGCCGCCGCGATCGAGAACCTGTGGCTCGTCGTCGAGCAGCCGTCGTACGTGCTCGAGCAGATCTGCTGTGACGAGCTCGGACGCACCGCCGTCGCCGGGCACCTGCGGCGAGTCGTGATCGCCAATCTCGCGAGCGCTGGCGAGGCCTCGACCAGCTTCGACGACGGCACGCTGCGCGAGGCCCTGCCCTGCGCCGACGGTGCGGCCGGCACGCCAGGCGCGTCCATCGCCCCCTCGGCCGGTCGTGGCCGACCTGCTCGGGATCGACGTCCAGATCGTTCGCCGCTACGACGCCGAGGGTGTGATCACCCCGCAGCGCAGCAGCGGTCCTCAGCGCCGTGACTCGCGAGACGACATCGCTCGCCTCGCTCGCGCAGTTCTGCTTGCTGAGGAGGGTATTCCGATGATCGGCATCCGTCGAATCATCGAGCTCGAGGGCCAGCTGGCCGGCGAGCGATGAACAACCTCGGGGCGTTGTCGGCTGCGGCGCAGCAACCGTTCAACAGTGCGTTCTACACGGCGTCGGTGACGGTGATACCCATCTTCTTCATCACGTTGGCGGTCGAGTTACGCGAGGCCAGCTCACCACTCATAGGGCGCATGGTGGCGCTCTACCGGTACAGGAAGCTTCGACGCTTTGAGTCGCTCCGGGAGCGGATGCACTGGATCTTGAGGGGGTTGTTGCTCCTCCTCACGGCACTCTTGCCTGCTGTGACCGTCCTGGGCTGGGCGGCAGAGGTGGCAGGGCTCATCGCATTGGAGCGCCAAGCTGTCAGCGAGGCAACCCAGGACCTCGTCTTCCTGGCTGTCATCGCGCTTCCAACGGTAACCCTGTTCTGGGCGATGGCACTGGGTGATCGCGAGCCGACCCCCTTCGAGGAAGAGTTGGATCAACTCGCGCAACGGCGGGATCGAAGGATTGGCGAGCTGGGCGCCGAACTCCGCTCGATGGAAACAGACGCCTCTTCCGGTCGTCCTGTCGACTCACGTCGCGTCCAGGCGACCCAAAGACGCCTGGCTACCCTCACACGCCAGGACAAGCGACTCGACAGGTCCACCGACAGAACGCGACGGTCCCTCCGAGCGTTGCGTGAACGAGAGCAACGTCGCGACAGCCCTTGACTGGCGATGCTCGCGAGGGGTGCCGACAGATCGCGAGCGTCGGCACGTCGTCTCGGTCGCGGCAAACTCCAAACTGATCAACGCCAGGATGCACGCCCCGAAGGCCTCGGAATCTTCGGCCGGTTGCCGCTCCTGTCGACGGCTTTGGTACGCCAAGTTACGCTTGATCTGCGGGAGAACGCGCACAAACAGGGCGGCGCTACGGCCGGACGACGAGCCGCGTGGAGACGATCCGGTCGGCGACCGCCGAGCCGCCCCGGTAGGCGAAACGCACCAGGTGCGCGCCCCGGCCGAGCGACGCGGCCCGGATGGTGATCAGCGCGCTCGTCGTCCGACACCCTCGCCGGGCCGAGCTCGATCACCTCGCTGCGGTGCCGCAACCTGCCGTGGACGCGCCCTGCCACGAGGACCGTCGCCGTCGCGGTGACGCCACCGCTGACCGGGGAAGCCGGGTCCGTGAAGGACACGGTCATCGTTGCGCCGTGCCCGGGACGGATCCTCGCCGGACCGGACACGCTCATCACCGCCGGCGCGCCGCCCGCGCCCGGGCCACCCGCCAGCGTGGTCGTCGTCGCGCCGTCTCCCGGGCTCGCCGGCGCGCCCGATCCGCCGCCGGAGGCCCCGTCGGAACCGGCACCCGAGCCGCTGCTCGTCCTCGTCGGCATGGTCGTCGTCCCCGGACCGGCGGTCGTCGGCGGGGTCGTCGCATAGGCTCCTCGTGAGAGAGCCCGCTGGACAGCGGGCGCAGGTGAGAGTCGAGGCTCGATGAGCGGAGAGGCGTTCGCGGCGATGCCGTTCGACCAGTTCCTCGCGCTCGAGGTCTCCGGTACGACTCGTCACGAGTACGTGGGCGGCCAGGTCTACGCGATGTCCGGCGGGACCGAGCGCCACGACCTCGCCGTCGGATACCTGATGCAGTTGCTCGGCCCCGCCGCGCGTGCCGAGGGCTGCCGGACCTTCGCCGGCAACCGGCTGCTGCGGACCTCTCCCGACGCGGCGTACTACCCGGATCTCATGATCGTCTGTGGACCGGCCGCCGATGTGCGCTACGAAGACGACGCCACGCTGATCGTCGAGGTGCTGTCGCCGAGCACTCGCGCAGTGGACCGGCGCGAGAAGCTCGAAGCGTAGCGGCGGCTGCGCACGCTGCGTATGTACGTGCTCGTGGAACCCACGATCAGGAAGCTCGAGGTCGCCACTTTCTCTGAAGGTAAGCGAGAGATCTCGTGGGAGGTGTACGGGCCCGGGGCGGTGCTCCTCACGCCGTACCTCGTGCTCGACGCCGACGCCGTCTACGACGTCGTCGACGCCGACGCGACCACCTGAGTGCGCCGGTTCGGCCCGCCCGTCGAGGCCAACCGACGCGGGCGCCGCCTCAGCTCGACATGGTCCAGCACAACGCTGCAGCCGGCTCGGGCGCATAGCAGCAGAAGCGCCCCGTTCGCACCGAGACCTCGAGGTGCGCCCCGAGGTCGGGAACGGCCTCGGCGAGCGTGCGGATCGCCCGCCGCAGGCTGCGCGTGACGTTGAGGCGGGCCTGCTCGGCGCCCGAGCCGTGCGGGCGGTCGCGCCCGGACAGGCCGACAGCCCGGCTCAGCTCGCCGAGCAGCGCCTCGATCTCCAGGCGCGCCCGAGCCGCACGCTCCAAGTCGGCGCAGGCCTCGGCGTCGTCGAGCTCCTCGCGCAGCTCGCCGAGGCGGCGCCGGTAGGCGCGCTTGGCGGTGGCGTCGAGCATCGGGCCGAGATCGGCGGCGACGGGCGCCTCGTTGCGACCGGTGAGGTCGACGGCGGCCAGCTCGCGTGGCGCCGCGGCGAGCACCCTCGCCAGCTGCTCGAGCCCGGCGCTGTGGGCGACCTCGGCGGCGCCGAAGGGCGACTCCACCCGCCAGCGACCCCCTTGGCCCGTCCGGCGTAGCGACGCTTCCGCGGGAACGCTGCGGCGAGAAATCGCCGCCGGCTCGGCGGCGCCGCCCGGCCGGGTCGCCGGCGCGGCCCCGTCGCGCAACGGCGGCGGCGGCGCCAGCTCGCCCGCAGCCCCGGCGCGGCGGGCCGCGAGGAGCTCGATCCCGACGCGCGCCGCCAGCGCGAGCGCCCGGGACCCCTCGTCGTGCGCGACCTCGGCGTGCCCGGCCGCCGCCTCCGCCTCGGCGAGGTACCAGCGACAGTGCGCCTCGAGGACGGGCGATCCCGTCGAGCACGCCAGCGTCACCGCGCCACGCAACGCGGCGAGCGCCCCATCCAGGTCGCCGGTGAGCAACGCAAGGCGCCCGATCACCGCGTCCACCGGCAGCCACACCGAGAAGCCCGTCTCGAGCGAGTATCGACCGCCCAGCGCGAGCAGCGCCTGACGCATCGTCGCGGCGTGCTCGGCGATGCCGAGCTCGGCGACGAACGTGCCGAGCAAGATGGTCAGCGCGGCGCCGTGGAACCCGCCTGCGAGCCGCCCGAGGTCGCCCGCCCAGCGCCGGACGTAACCCGCGGCCACCTCGTCCTTGCCGAGGGCGAGGGCGCTGCCCGCCAGGTGCAGCTCGAAGAACGCCGCCGAAGGCCCGTAGACGCCAGCCCGCACCTGCTCGCTCAGCTGCTCGTGCAACGCCGGCAGCGCCGGGTCGTCGAGGCCGGTCAAGAGCGCGGCGATCGAGCGGATCCCGTGCTCCACGCCCTCTGCCTCGAGCTCCATGAGCGCCATGCGCCCGAACGGGACGGCAGCCTCCAACAGCGCAAGGCATCGGGCGCGGTCGCCGTCGAGCACCGCGAGCCCGGCGCGCCGGACCAGCGCGGCGAAGCGCCAGGACGGCGACGGCATCAAGGTTGCGAGCACCTCGTAGCGGTCGAGCGCCTCGCGGGCGCCGGCGAGGTCGCCGCGGTTGAGCCGTTGACGGAAGCGCCAGTCGTGACCGACGAGGACCAAGTCGCTGCGCCCGGCACGCTGCGCCAGCTCGGCGAGCTCGTCGGCGTCGCGCTCGGTCTCGACGGGGACGAGGCTCGTCCCGAGAACGAGCCGGCGATCGACGAGCGCCTCGGCGAGCACGGCCGGGTTGCCCAGACGGCGGGCCATGGCGACCGCCGCTTCGGCGCGGGAGCGGGCCTCGTCGCTCGAGTCGGCGCGCGCCACATTGGCCACCGCGAGACGCCCGAGCAGAGCGGCGCGAAGCGCGCAGTCGCCCGGCGGGAGCAGCCCCACGGCGCGCTCGAGGCGGGCGCGCCGCTCCGGCTGCTCCATGAACATGTTGAAGTGGCGGGCGGCACCGAGCTCGGCGCGGGCGAGCAGCTCGGCAGCACCCGACGCGGAGGCTGCGGTGACGGCCTCCTCGAAGGCGGCGTTCGCACCGGGAACGTCGCCGATCTCGAGGCGCGCCTCGCCGAGCGCGACGAGGACGGCGGCGCGCAGGCGCTGATCGGTGCTGTGCGCACGCAACGTGGCGAGCGCCACCGCCAGCACCCGCTCGGCGCTCGCCGGGTCACCTGCTGCGCAACATGCCGCCGCGGCCGTCAGCGCCTCCCCAGCCGCCGTCGACGCGTCGACGAGCGGGACCGCCCGGCACAGGCTCGCCGCGGCGCGCTCGGCGGCGACCGCGTCCGTCCCGCTGCGGCGCCACCCCTCGGCCAGGTCGCGCTGCAGGGCACGCTCGGCCTGCGGACCGAGCAGGTCGAGCGCCGCCTCGGCGAGCAGCGCGTGTCGGAACCGCCGCTCGTCCTCCCGACCGGCGCCGGAGGCGGCGAGCACACCACAGGCACTCGCGTCGTCGAGATGAACCTGCAACCCGGCCGGGTCGATCCCGAGCGCGGCGGCGAGCACGTCGCTCGGCGCGTCGGGGCCGGCGAGGGCGAGGGCGGCGACGGCGCGGCGGGCAGGTTGCGAGAGCACCTCGAGCGAGCGGCGCAACAGGACGCCGACCGCGGGAGGCACGCCGGAGAGCGAGGCGCCCCAGGCGAGCACCTCGCGTACGAAGAAGGGGTTGCCGCCGGTCCGGCGCCACAGCTCGTCGGCGTCGACGCCGGCGTGCGGGGCGATGCCCGCCGCCAGCTCGGCGACCTCGGCTTGCGCCAGCCCGGCGAGCTCGACCACCTCGGCGGCTTGCAGCGACTCGAGCGCGGGATGACCGGGGCCCGAGCGGCAGGTGGCGACCAGCGCGGCGCGGCAGCCGACGAGGGACGCGGCCAAGTGGGCGAGCACGAACAGCGAGAGCTCGTCGGCCCACTGCAGGTCGTCGAGCACGACGAGCACCGGCGCAGCTCGTTCGATCGCCGCGGTCAGCTCCTCGAGCAGCTCCCAGCGCCGCTCCCCCACCGGCAGCCCGCGGGCACCGCCGGCGCCGGCGCCGGCGCCGGCACCGCCGGGCTTCGTCACGCCGAGGCGCCGGCACGGTGCCTGCCACAACGCAAAGGCGGAGGCGTCGTGCTCGTCGGCAGACCCGTGCACGACGCGCACCTGCTGATCGAGGGCTTCGGCAGCGAGGTCGAGGACGAGCGACGTCTTGCCGATCCCGGGCTCGCCGCGCACGAGGACGAGCCCCGGCCTGCCGGCCAGCCCGCGCTCGAGCATCCGGCGCAACGCCTCGCGCTCCCGAGCACGGCCGACGAGCGAGGAGGGCGCCACGGCGCTCATGTTCCGCAGTCTTCCAGAGCGGCGCCGGGCGCGGCCCGGGCGCGCGGAACATCGTTCTGCGGCGACAGAACGCCTTGATCATGACGGCCGATGGGGCCGCAGGACCAAGGAGGAGCCATGCAGACCGAAGCGACCATGCAGACCCGGGGCGCCACCCCGCACGCAGGGCACGAGCAGGCCGGACACGAGCTCAAGACCACCGGCATCGGCCGGGTCCAGCTCATCGTGGCTGACCTCGACCGCTTCATCACCTTCTACCGTGACGTGTTCGGCGCCCGCGTCGTCATCGTCATCAACCACGACCAGCCCGACGTGCGCCGCAGCGCCATCCTCGACGTCGGCGGCGGCGACGTGCTCCACGGCTTCGAGCTCGCCGGCGCCGACCTCGGCGAGCTGGCCGGAGCCGGGCTGTTCAAGCGAGGCCGGGTCGACCAGTTCGCGCTCACCGCGCCGAGCGAGGCGGCCTTCGAGGAGCTGCGCGAGCGCCTCGTCGAGCTCGGCATCTGCAACGGCAAGGTGCAGCAGATCGGCCCGATCCGCACGCTGTGGTTCACCGACGCCGAGGGCATGGAGGTCGAGCTCGCCTGGGTGCCGGAGGAGCTGCGCAAGGCGCCGAAGTGGGAGGATCTCGCACCGCAGATCTGGGCGCGGTGACCCGCTGCGATGCTGCTGTCCCGGGCGCCGGACGGCCGCCACGCGGCGCTCGTCCGGCGCCCGTCCGGCGCCCGTCCGCCCGGCGCCCGTCCGCCCGGCGCCGGGCCGGCCGTGGCGTCCTCCTCAGCCGACGCGGGCGGCAGCCTGCCCGGTCGAGGCCGGGTCCTCGGCCGGCTGATCGTGGCTCGCCGCGTGGGCGTGAGCGTCGGCGTGGGCCTGCCGGCCGCGCCCCTCGCCCGCTCGTTGCACCCTGTCGCGGGCCCGGCGCAGCGCGAGGTCCGAGCACTCCTCGCACGCCGACTCCTCGACGAGGCCGGCGCGCACGAGCAGCGGGAACATCTTGCAGGCGAGGCAGATGCCGAAGAGCGACTCGAGCGCCGCAGCACCGATGAGGACGCTGAGGGTGCCGTAGGCGGCACGCTTGCGGCCGAAGCCGTAATAGACCACCGTCGCGCTGCCCGAGATGGCGAGGCCGATGCCCTGGGCCAGGCGCTTGGGCGCGCCGGGAACGATGCGGTGCTCGACGTGAAGGCGCGGCGTGATCACTCTCGTCGCCAGATGGCCGAGCGGGCTGAGCGTGGGGCCGGATGCGACGCGGGCGGCGAAACCGTAGGTGAGGGGCCACAGGATCCACGGTTGGTCGAGCGCGACCGTGCTGAGCGCCATCATGACGACGCCGCCGGCGACGACTCGTGCCGAGGTCTCGTTGACCGAGGCCGGGAAGCTGAAGATGCGCGAACGTCTCGACATCGTGGCCATCTGCTCCTCGAGCTCGCGGTCAGCCGGTCGGCCCCCGGAGCGGGCTCCCACCATCAGGGGTGGTCCAGCTCGCAGGAAGCAGCACGATCCAAATGTAGTGTGCCGACCGATTTACTGTGACTTGCCGAGGGAGGGAACCGGCATGAGCGACGGGACCGAGCAGTGGCACCGCAAGCTGCACCACACACCGTCGGCCGCGGTCAGCGCCGAGACGGCCCAGACAGCGGGGATGCGCCGCTTTGCCGGCGTCTCCGGCGAGTTGACCGGATCGGAGAAGATCTGGATGGGCGAGAGCCACGTCTCGGGCGGTGCACGCTCGGCCGATCATCACCACGGCGAGTCCGAGACGGGGATCTACGTCGTCTCGGGCAACCCGGTGTTCGTGTTCCTCGCCGACGGCGACGAGACCAGGATCGAGACGAGCCCGGGCGACTACGTCTACGTGCCCCCCTTCGTCCCCCACCGCGAGGAGAACCCCGCCGACGGCGAGGCGGTCGTGGTGCTCGCCCGCAGCACACAAGAGGCGATCGTCGTCAACCTCGAGAGCCTGCGGGATCCCGCATGAGGAGCGGCCCGCGTTCCTGACCTGCGGACATACCGTCGTGACGAATCTGCCGGCCTACAGTGGGGCAGGCGAGGAGGTCGGATGCGCTGCGCGGCGTGTGGGGGCGAGAACGCGGAGGGCAAGCGCTTCTGCGAGGACTGCGGCGGCTCGCTCGCCGCCAGCTGCTCGGCGTGCGGTGCGCAGCTCGGGCCCGGCAAGCGATTCTGTGGTGAGTGCGGCGCGGCCGTCCAGGCCGATCCGCCGGGAGTGCCGTCCCGGGCTACCCCGCTCCCCTCGGAGCCGTCCCCGAGCTCTCCGGGTACCGAGCTGCGCCATGTCTCGGTGCTGTTCTGCGACCTCGTCGGCTTCACGACGCTCGCCGAGCAGTGCGATCCCGAGGAGGTGCGCGAGCTCCTCTCGGGCTACTTCGAGCTGGCACGGGAGACCGTCGCCCGCTACGGCGGTGTCGTCGAGAAGTTCATCGGCGACGCCGTCATGGCGCTGTGGGGAGCGCCGGTGGCGCGCGAGGACGACGCCGAGCGCGCCGTGCGGGCCGCGCTCGAGCTCGTCTCGGCCGTCGCCGCCTACGGTTCCGAGCACGCCGGGACCGAGCTGCGAGCCAGGGTCGGGGTCGTCACGGGCACCGTTGCGACGACAGAGCGGCCCGAGGAGGGGCTCGTCGTCGGCGACCGGGTCAACACCGCGGCGCGGGTCCAGGCGCTCGCCCCGCCCGGCAGCTGCTACGTCGACGACTCGACTCGTCGCGCCACCGAGGCGGCGGTGGTGTACGCGGACGCAGGACTGCACGCCCTGAAGGGCAAGTCGGAGCAGGTCAGGCTGCACGAGGCCGTGCGCGTCGTCGCCGGCGTCGGCGGAGCGCTCAAGTCCGAGGGGCTCGAGGCTCCCTTCGTCGGGCGGGACCGGGAGCTGCGGCTGGTGAAGGACCTCTTCCACGCCACAGCCGAGGGCAGTCGGGCCCACCTCGTCTCGGTGAGCGGCATCGCCGGGATCGGCAAGAGCCGCCTCGGCTGGGAATTCTACAAGTACCTGGACGGCATCTCCGAGGTGTACCGCTGGCACCGCGGCCGCTGCCTCGCCTACGGGGAAGGCGTCTCGTACTGGGCGCTGGCGGAGATGGTGCGCGGGCGCGCCGGCATTCTCGAGGGCGAGGACGCCGCCTCTGCGGGCGTGAAGCTACGTGCCGCCGTGGAGGAGCACGTCTCTGACCCGCAGGAGCGCCGATGGATCGAGGCGCGCCTCGCGCATCTCGTCGGGCTCGACGACGGCGGGTCGCGCGAACGGGAGGACCTGTTCGCCGGCTGGCGCCTCTTCTTCGAGCGGATGGCCGAGCGCGACCCCGTCGTCATGTCCTTCGAGGACATGCAGTGGGCCGATGCCTCCCTGCTCGACTTCATCGAGTACCTGCTCGACTGGTCTCGCAACCACGCCATCTTCGTACTCACCCTCGCCCGGCCGGAGCTGCTGGAGCGGCGCCCGAGCTGGGGCGCCGGCAGGCGCAACTACACCTCGATCTACCTCGACCCGCTCTCGACCGCTGCGATGTCCGAGCTGGTCGACGGGCTCGTCCCCGGGCTTCCCGGCGAGGCGCGCCATCGCATCCTCGCCCGCGCCGAGGGAGTGCCGCTCTACGCGGTCGAGACCGTGCGGATGATGATCGATCGCGGCCTGGTCGTGCGCGACGGAGCGCGCTACCGGCCCGTCGGTTCCCTCGACGCACTCGAGATTCCCGAGACGCTGCACGCGCTGATCGCGGCGCGCCTCGACGGGCTGACCGCCGCCGAGCGCAGCGTGCTGCAGGACGCCGCCGTCGTGGGAAAGTCCTTCGCCCGCCCGCTGTTGCTGAGGCTCACAGGGCTCGAGGCGAGCGCCCTCGACGACCTGCTCGCACTGCTCGTGCGCAAGGAGGTCATCGCGCTCCAGGCAGACCCCCGCTCACCCGAGCGCGGCCAGTACAGCTTCCTGCAGGACCTGGTGCGGACCGTCGCCTACGAGACCCTGACGAGGCGCGACCGCAAGGACCGGCACCTGCGCGTCGCGGCCTGGCTCGAAGGCTCCCGTGGAGCCGAGGAGGACGAGCTCGTCGAGGTGATCGCCTCGCACTACCTGCAGGCCTATGCGCTCGACCGCGATGCCGCCGACGCCCCCGAGGTGAAAGGCAAGGCCCGGGAGACGCTGCGTGCGCGCCGGCGAGCGAGCGAGCGCGATCGCCGCTGCCGAGGAAGCCCAGGGGTACTTCGAGCAGGCGCTCGAGCTCACCGACGAGATCGGGGCGCGGGCCGTGCTCGAGGAGCGGGCCGGTCAGATGGCCTGGAACCGGGGGCGGGCGACGGAGGCCCGCGCGCACTTCGAGCGGGCGAGCAATTGCTTCGCCAGCGCCGAGCTGGCGCACGCCGCAGCACGGGTGTCGGCCCGGCTCGGAGAGATCGACTTCTCCGAAGGGCGTCTCGACAAGGGGATCGAGCGCATGGAGCAGGCCTTCTCGCTCCTGCGCGACGACGAGCCCGACGAGGACCTCGTCGCGCTGGCCGCTCAGCTCGGGCGACTCCACCTGTTCCGCGGCGACCGCGAGCTCGCGATGGAGCGCATCGAGTTCGCGTTGCGCTTCGCCGAGCTGCTGCTGCTGCCCGAGCAGCTGTCGCAGGCGCTGAACACCAAGGCCGTCGGGCTGCGCTACGAGGGCCGGCGACAGGAGGCGCAGCTGCTCCTCGATCACGCCCTGCGCGTCGCCCTCGAGCACGACCTGTCGTCGGCCGCGCTCCGCGCGCTCAACAACCTCTCCGCGTTCACCTTCACCGACGACCGCTACCAGGAGTGCGACGCCTCGACGGAGGACCTGCTCGAGCTCTCACGGCGCGTCGGCAACCGCATGTACGAGATGGGGGCGTTCGCCGGAGGGCTCTCCACCATGGTCGTCCTGGGGCACTGGGACGAAGCGCTCGAGCGCACAGCGCAGCTGCGCGGGCTCGACGACGTGGCGATCGAGCGCAACCTCGGCTTCCTCTTGTGGGTCGTGCCCGTCTTCGTCGCCCGGGGAGATCTCGAGGGCGCCCGTGAGCTGCTGGCCTTCTGCGGCTCGGTCGAGGACTCGCAAGAGCTGCAGGCGAGAAGTCACTATCTCTGCGCGCGAGCCGTCGTGCTCGGTGCCGAGGGACGGCATAGAGAGGCGCTGGACTCGGCGCGAGCGTCGCTCAAGGCCACCGAGGAGCTGGGCACGGCGACCACCGTGACCGTGAAGGATACCCTCGTCCAGGCCGTGGAGTCCGCCCTCGCGCTGTCGCTCGCCGACGAGGTCGAGGAGCTCCTCGGGCGGATCGAACGGGCCCGGCCGGGCGAGAGGATTCCATTCCTGCGAGCACAGGCGCTCAGGTTCCGGGCCAAGCTCGCCGCCGGTGCAGACCCGGCGACCGAGGCGGCCTTCCTCGCAGCGGCGAGCACGCTCAGCCAGATCGAGACTCCCTTCTGGCTGGCGGTCACGCTGCTCGAGCACGGCGAGTGGCTCAGCGCTCACGACCGGACGGCGGAGGCGGCTGACCGGCTGTCCGAAGCGCGCGAGATCTTCGAGCGCCTCCGGGCGCAACCTTGGCTGGAGCGCCTTTCGGTCGCCGAGCAGGCCGCGCACGTGTCGGGCTCGTGACCGAGCAGGCCGCGGCGCCCTTCGACCTGGCCGAGACCGACCGGCTGCTGTCGACCACCCGCGGTGCGCCGGCGGCTCGACCTGCAACGCCCGGTCCCCCGCGAGCTGCTGCTCGACTGCGTGCGCCTGGCGCAGCAGGCACCGACGCCGTCCAACACGCAGACGTGGCGCTTCGTGATCGTCCAGGACGCCGCAACGCGCGCCCAGCTCGCCGCCCTGTACCGCCTCTCCGCCGTCGGCTACCTCGAGCGCAGCCGGCCCGGCCCGAGCACGCCCTCGCAGGCGCGCCGCGTCCACGAGTCGGCAGCCTGGCTGACCGAGCACCTCGCCGAGGTGCCCGTCCACGTCATCCCCTGCGTCGAGCGCGCAGGCCCGGCGTCGGCGACGATGTCGAGCCTCGAGGCGCTCTCGCTCGCCGGGGGGATCTTCCCGGCGGTGTGGAGCTTCCAGCTGGCGCTGCGCGCCCGCGGACTGGGCTCGACGCTGACGACACTGCACCTGCCCCACGCCGCCGAGGCCGCCGAGCTGCTCGGCATCCCGGACCACGTCATCCAGGTGGCGCTGCTGCCCGTCGGCTACACGACGGGCGGCGACTTCAGCCCGGCCCGGCGCCCGCCTCCCGAGACGATCGTGCACTGGGACCGCTGGAGGCCCCCGGCAGCCGCTCGATGAGCGACGGGCGTGCGGCGTTCTCGAGGCGGGCGTACCAGCGGTCGAAGTCGAAGTCCGGCTCGCCGGCGAGGTAGCGCCACAGCGCGATGCGGTTGACGAGGTCGAGACGGCGCGTCGACCACTCCTGCCACGGTTCGCTGGCACGCAACGTGGCCACGACCTCGCGCCGCACCGCCTCGTCCTCGAGGTCCCCCGCCGCCCAGCGCCGCACCTGCGAGCCCGCCACGTTGAGGCGCAGCTTGAACATGTAGCGCGGCGTGTCCAGCCGGTTGCGCCGCCCGCAGTGCCAGATCCCGTGGTGCAGCACGACGACGCTCCCCGCCGGCCCCGCATAGCGCAGCTGCCCACGCAGGTTCTGGTAGCGGGAGATGTCGTGCTCGTTGACGCGCCGCAGGTGGCTGCCGGGGACGATGAGCGTCCCGCCCATCTCGGCGGTCACCTCCTGGGGGAAGTACATCAGCTGGATGTCGAAGCCGAGGCGCGTGTCGATGATCGCGTCGGCGTGCAGCTGCTGGGACGGCTCGCCCGGGTAGCGCACGTGCAACGCGTAGTGGTCGAAGATCGGGTCCGGACCGAGCAGGCTCTCGATCGCGCCGGCGACCACGGGCAGGTCGAACACCTGGCGAATCCCCGGGAACTGCTGCAGGGACTGCGACAGCGTCGTCCGGCCGTCGCCGTAGCGGGTGCGTGCTCCGCTGCCCGGACCCGGCGAGGTCGCGCCGCGCAGCTCTTCGAGGCCCGCCTCGTTGAGCGCCGGCGGGACGACGCCGTCGAAGCGCAGGAAGCCGTGCGCGGCGAACCGGGCGACGCTGACGCTGTCGAGCAGGCGGGCAGGCTCCGACACGGGCTGCTCCGACACGGGCTGCTCGGGCGGGCGCGCCTCGAGCCGGGCGGGGGCGGTCATCGGGCGCCGAGCGGCACGAGGCGCTCGAAGAAGAACTCGAACTTGAGGAAGGAGGTCGCGTACTCCCCGCCGGCCGACGGCGCCAGCAGGGGGGACGCCTGGATCAGGCGCCAGCCGTCGCGCAAGGCCGCGAGGCCGGTTGCGTACGGCGGCGCATCCTCGTCGCCGGCCTCGGCCGCCGCGGCGCCGGCACCGTCGAACAGCGACCAGCCGAGCGTGTCGGAGTCGAGCGAGGACGTCGCCAGGTAGAGCACGAGCACCTGCTGGCGCAGCGCCGGGTCGTCGTGGCGGGGCGCACTGTCCCCCTCCCGGAGCGCGCTGTCCATGCCCGCGACGATAGGCGCGCCCCGGCGCGTGCCGGCGCGTGCCGGCGCGTGCGGCACGTGCCGGCGCGTCCTCGCGCGTGCCGGCGCGTGCGGCGCTCGAGGCGCATGCGACAGACTGCGCCATGCCTCTCGAGGAACGGCCGTGGCCGTGGTTGTTCCTCGACGTCGACGGCGTGCTGAACGCCTACGACCTGCCGAGGCGGGCACCGCGGGGCGCCTTCGCCGACTTCCGGCCGGTGGTCACGAGGGGTTTTCGCTTGTGGCTGTCGCGGGAGATGGGCCGGCAGCTGTGCGCCCTGCCGGTCGAGATCGCCTGGTCGACGACTTGGTCGTTGCACGTCGACGAGCTCATCGCCGGCGAGGTCGGCCTGCCGACGGGCCTGCCGGTGGCGGCGGCACCGCCTGCGCACGTCGAGACGCGTCGGTTCACCAACTGGAAGCTGCAGGGCGTGCAGGACTTCCTCGCCGGCCGGCAGCGCCCCTTCGTCTGGCTGGACGACGACGCCCTCGACGCGCCCGGCGGGGACGGGCTCACGCCCCGGGAATGGGCGGCGGGCCTCGAGGTGCCGAGCCTGCTGGTTGCGCCCTCACCGCGCTGCGGGCTGCGGCCCGAGGAGATCGACGCCATCGCAACATGGCTCGGCGATCTTCCCGACGGCGTCCCCTGAACGGCCACGCTCCCCGGGGCCGCCGCGCACCTCGTTGTCGCCTCGTGGCGCTCGCCCCTGGGCGCAGCGCCCCGCGCGGTCCACAATGTCATCGGTGAGCTCGCAGCCCGACGCGTCCCGCTACCGCGCCAACCTGCAGGGCGAGGTCGACTCCGCTGCTGTGTACCGCGCGATGGCGAAGGCGGAGCAGAGCCCGCAGCTGGCGTCGGTCTACGTCCGACTCGCCGAGGTCGAGGAGCGCCACGCCGACTTCTGGTCGAGAAGCTGCGCGCGCATCGGCGCCGACCCCGGCCCGCCGCGACCTTCCTGGCGCGCCCGCACGATGGCCTTCCTGGCGCGCCGCTTCGGGCCGCGGATCGTGCTGCCGACGGTCGCCACCTTCGAGCAGGTCGATCAAGCCGGCTACGACGACCAGCCCGAGACCTCCGGCACGGCGATGCGCGACCAGGAGCGCTCGCACGCCCGGGTGCTGCGCTACATCGCCGGCGGTTCGCCGAAGGGCGTGTCCGGCGAGACGCTCGCCCGCCTCGAGGGCCGCCACCGGGCGCCGGGCGGGAACTCGTTGCGTGCCGCCGTGCTCGGCGCCAACGACGGCCTCACCTCCAACCTGGCCTCGTGATGGGCGTCGCCGGCGCCCAGCTCGAAGACCTCCGCAATCCTGATCACGGGCATCACCGGGCTGCTCGCCGGCTCGTGCTCGATGGCGATCGGCGAGTGGATGTCGGTGCAGAGCGCCCGGGAGCTCTACCAGCGACAGGTGCGCACCGAGGCGGCGGAGATCCACTCGGTGCCCGACGAGGAGCAGGAGGAGCTGGCGCTCATCTACGAGGCCAAGGGCCTTCCGCCCGGCGAGGCGCAACAGGTCGCCGAGCGCCTGATGGCCGACGAGCAGACGGCCCTCGACGCGCATGGTCCGCGAGGAGCTCGGCCTCGATCCGAACGAGCTCGGCGGCTCGCCCTACGCCGCGGGGGCTCCTCGTTCCTGCTCTTCGCCATCGGGGCGATCATCCCGATCATCCCCTACTTCGTGACGAGCGGCACCGCCGCGCTCGTGGCATCGATCTGTTGCGCTGCTGTCGGCCTGTTCGCCATCGGCGCGCTGATCACGCTGCTCACCGGACGCAGCGTGCTGTTCTCCGGGACGCGCCAGCTCGTGTTCGGACTGCTCGCCGCGGGCGTCACCTTCGGCCTCGGCCGGCTGATCGGGAACGCCATCGGCGGGTGAGCGGCCGGCTCGCGGCCCGAGTTGCGTACAACGCGGCGCGAGTCGAGGACGGCGCGGACGAGCTGCGTAGGACCGGAGCGCCGACCGACCGCGAGCACGCACTGCTGCTCGCGGTCGGCGCCACGCGGCCGGTCGCGGCCTGCTCGTCAGGCCGCTCCCGACACCTGCTGCTCGTAGTACGGGTAGACCGGGTTCATCACGAACCCCGCCATCCCCGACGGCGTGGAGTACTGGCCGACGAAGTGCCCTCGTTGTTCCCGCCGTTGATCTGCGTGCTCCCGCCACCGCTCGGGTCGCTGATCGTGTCGAACTGGCCGCGGTACATGACGAAGCCGTACGTGTGCCCGCCGGGCATCTCGTACATGCCGTACATCTGGCCGTAGTCGTTGATCCCGTTGATCTCGGTCATCGTCGCGCCGGGCACTGAGTACGTCGTCAGCTGGCCGTCCTTGTACGAGTAGCTGTCCCAGGTGTGGCCGTTGTCGGTGTAGTAGCCGACCTCGTTGCCGTTGTCGCTGTAGCCGGCGGCGATCGCCGAGTACGCCCCCGGGATCCGCAGCGACTGGTAGCTGTCGGTCTTCACGTCGTAGACGAACGGGTCGTCGCGCCCGCCCGAGGTCTCGCCGTAACCGACGGCGTAGCCGAGGTTGTTGCCGCCGAGGATCTCGGTCTGCATGATCGACCCGCTGCCCGCCGCGCCGGGGTAGGAGATCGTCCCCCACTGGCCCTGCTTCTCCCAGAACCCCTCGGTGCGCCCGTTCGGCGAGTCGGAGTAGAAGCCGTAGCTGCGGCCCATGTCGCTCGTGTAGCAGATCTGGCTCGACCAGGAGCGCGGGTACATCAGGGTCGACCACTGCTCCGATCCGTAGGAGCTGAACTCTGTGCCGTGATATGGGCTGCTGCTCGAGCCGCCGCCGTACAAGCCGCACGCCTCGCCGAGGTCGTTGACGCAGTTCAGCATGCTCTAGCTGCTGCCGGGATAGCTCATCGTCTGGAACTGGAAGTCGTCGGACATGTTGCCCATCATCTGGTCCTGGGCGTGCACGACGACCCTCGGGCTGAGGAGCTCGACGTTCGGCCGCGCGCCGACCGCGCAGCGGGACGACGCCCGGGCGCCGGCGGCGCCCGGCAAGACGGCAGCGGTAGCCCCGACCGCGGCGAGCGCGCTCGCCACGACGACGCGCGACCGCCGGTGGCGAAGCACAGCGGAGGCGCGTCGAGTCAGGACGGGTGAATCGGGCATGGAGACGACCATTTCGGATTCAGAGGTGCGGGCTGCCCAGAATGCGCCTCGGGGCACGGAGATGTCAACGCCCATGAAGCCCTGAAAGCCCGCCCGACTGCACGACCTAGCGCCAACTGGCATCGCGTTGCCACGAGTGTGCCCGGCGCGGAGATGCGCCGCACGCCTGGGAGGGCTGGACGAGCCAGGCTCGCACGCGACGACCGTTCATCGAGGGCCGCCGCGTGTCGTTGGACCCCCGTCGGCTCCGGTCGGCGAGGCGCCTCGTGACCCAGGCGGTCGGGACGGGATGGACCGACGAGCTCTCTGCGATCCGGTGTGACAACCCATGAGAATGGGGTAACCGGTGTGCTGGGGAGGACGGGAGGACGCACATGACGATCAGGGACCGCTCGAGCGGGGGGGATGCGAGCCCGGGCACGCCGAGGCCCGCAACGGGCCGGCGGTCGAAAGCAGACCGCGCCGACGCGAGCCCGGCCAAGCCGAAGTCCACTCGGGCGAGCGCCGCCAGGCCGGCCAGCGAGACGCCCCGCGAGCGCCACGACCGGATCATGCTCGAGATCAACGCGCTGATGGCCGAGATCGACGCCACCCTGGCCGGGTGCACGATCCCCCGGCGGTCGTTCGCCCTCGTCGCCGACGCGGAGATGCGCTAGCACCGACTCACGCGTTCGCGTACCTCGCCCTCGAACGCCGGGGAGGCAGGCGCGGGCGACCGCGGGCCGGCGTTCGCCCTCCGGCGGGTCGTCGGTGTGAGCGGCGTGCTCCGCCGTGCCGTCGGTGGTGAAGCCGCCGTGCGGTCGGTGGCGAAGCCGAAGCCCGATGGTGAACCCCGGTGGTGAAGACGAGACGCGATCGTGCGATGTCAGGATCGGGTCGCAAGCAGATGATCAGGCCGTGAGGGACCGATCAGGCTCTTCGCGAACCGGCATCAGGCCGCTGCGTGCAGGGTAGCCACGACGAGGGGGGTGGGTGAGCATGGCGACGAGAGGGAACCACGCAAGCAGCAGGCCTCCGGCGGGCAGAGCGGCCAAGGAGACGCCTCGCGAGCGTCACGAGCGGATGATGCTCGACATCGACGCCTTCATGGCCGAGATCGACGCCACGTTGGCCGAGTGCGGGAAGCGCTCGCCGTCCCTAGCCGCCCTTGCCGAGGCGGAGGCGAGCTAACTCCGACTCTTCACGGTGGAAGCTGGCGGGAGCGGGGCGCTCCATCATGTGCTCGACCAGTCATGACGCCATCAGCGGGGCTCCGGTCCGGTGAGGGTCAGCTACCTCTACGGGCTCGAACGAACTGCTCCGACGGCGATGGCGTGTGAACGGGGGGCGACCCAGGCGAACCAGTAGGCGTAGCCGCCACTGTCACCGGCCATGCACCAGGACCCCACTCCGGGAGCGCATGATATGGCCGTCGCGGGCGTGTCATCGGCGTCCCAGATCACCGGCGGCTCCCAGCCGAGGCCGGCTGTTGAGAAGATGGCCCCGTCATCGCCGTCGACGGCCACGCAGTTGTCTCCCGTCACGCACGAAATCGCCGGGAAGCCAACCTCGCTCGTCTCGAGTGTGTGGGCCGCGTTGATCCAGGAACTGCCGTCCCACTGCGCGATGTGCACGCTGTCCTGGTATACGGCGACGCAGAAGTTCGGGCCTGTGCAGGACACGTTGCTCAGGTCGTCCCCACCAGCCCGGTCGATAACATGCGCAGCCGACCAAACATTGTCGTTGGTGGTGAACGAATAATCGCCGTGGTCGTCGACTTCCATGCAGAAGACCGGCTGACGCGCAGCGCCGGCACAGGAGATCGGGTTGTCGCTCTGCTCGTCTCCGATGCCGTTCGAGGTGCTGCTCCACGAACCGGCGACGTAGAACGCCGCACCACCACCTACGAACGAGCTCGAGCAGAATTCGCTACTCGTGCACGAAACACCAGTCAGTGAGCCGAAGTCCTTGACCAACTTTGGCCTTGACCAGCTGCCTTTGCTGTAGATCGAATAGCCGTCGTGCTCGCTCACGGCCATGCACCACCTGGTCGTCGGGCAGGACACTCCGTTCCATTCCCCGGCGCCTTCCCCGTTCAGGCCGCCGCGATCGACCAACTGCGCCGCCGACCACCTCCCGTCGCTGAACTCGTGAATGTAGCCGTGGCCGTCGACCGCCATGCACCACGTCGAGCTGGGACATGAGATTCCGGTGATGGACGCCGAGGAGAGCTTCTTGCCGAGGAACACATGAAACTGCACGGCGAGAGCGACCCCCGGTCGCGCCGGTTTCGCAACATCGCTCGTGGCTACGACGGCTGAGGCCATTCCCGTCCACCACACTGCGGCGAGCACGCAAGTCGCGACAATCATCGAGGTGAGCTTGACGGATGCCTTGCTCCTCATCTCTGTGTTCCTTCCGGGTAGTCGCGTACAACGTGACATCACGAGCTGACGGGGCGGTGTTCCCTAACGCTACCATCCGTCGTGTATCAATGCTCTTCGTGACTTCCTGACCGCGGACGGCCGCGCCGATGCCGAGCCGATGCCCGCGCTGGCAACCCTGAACCGGGCAGGGAGGCGACCAGCTCCTGGGCAATCGGTCGGCGTCGCCAGCAGCCGACGGTGCCGAGCATCGCTTGTCGTCACGGTGCTCCGAACCAGGTGGTCAGAGCGTCACGCAATCCGGCATCAGTGCCGCCCCCTACCCAGGCGACATATCCGTCGGGCCGGATCAACACCGCAACGGGTGCGGTGACCGCGCCAAGTACAGGAAGCTCCCACGGCCCGACATATTCAGCATCGATCAGCTGGACCCGCCCAGCCCATGGCGCGATGTCGAAGCCGCCGGGCTGACCGAGGTTGAGCAGCACCGGCTTGGCGCCGTGCAGCAGGGTGAAGATCCTCAGCGGGCCGTCGGCGGTCACGAGGTCCAGATCGGGCACGCGGCGACCGAGCAGGGGATGGCCTTCGCCGAGGTCGTAACGAATGTCCAGGCCGGAGACGATTCCGGCGAGCCGTTTGCGAGGCCCGTCCATGATCGCCAGCTCCGACACCAGGTCGACCAGGGCCTTGGTGCGCTCGTCCCCCCGCTGGAGCACGCCCAGAGCCATCGTGTGGCGAAGCGCGCGGGCCGCAACCGGGTGGCGCTCGTCCTGATAGGTATCGAGGAGGCTCTCCGGGGAGGTCCCGTCGACAACCTGAGCCAGCTTCCATCCCAGATTCACCGCATCCTGCACGCCGAGGCTGAGGCCCTGCCCACCGGCGGGGTACTGCACGTGCGCCGAGTCGCCGGCGAGCAGGACCCGTCTGTCGCGGTAGGAGGCCGCCTGCCGAGTCATGTCGGTGAACCTGGAGATCCACGTGGGACTGTGGACCCCGAAGTCGGTGCCGTACACGGCGACGAGCGCCTCGCTCAGTTCGCGCAGGGTGGGCTCGCTGCTCGGCCCGAGCTGCTGCTCGGTCAGGACGACCCGAACCGTCGTGCCGTCCTCCATCCGGTGGAGGCCGTGGATGCCCGTGGCGTCGAGGCGAATGCCCCGCGGCGGTTCCTCGGTCACCTCGACCTCGGCGATCAGGTTGCTCCTCGTCGGATCCCACCCCGGGAACTCGATGCCGGCTGCGTTGCGGATGACGCTGCGTCCTCCGTCGCACCCGACGAGGTACTGCGCCCGCAGCGGCTCCGCGTCGGACAGCTCGACGTCGACACCGGTGTCGTCCTCCGCGAAGCCCGTCACCTCACGTCCGTAATAGACCAGCACCGGGAGCTCGGCGATCCAAGCTGCCATGATCCGCTCGATCCGGTTCTGCCAGATCCCGAGCGAATACGGATGAGCACGTCGGGAAGTCGCTCATGTCCAGCACGGTCGTGCCGATCATCACGGCCTGAGCCACCTGGCCATCCGCGAGGAAGCGCTCGGCGACCCCACGCTGGTCGAGCACCTCGATCGTCCGCGAGTGAAAACCGCCGGCCCGTGAGCCGACGAGCACGTGATCGGGACGCCGCTCGACGATCGCGACGTCGACCTTCGCCAGCGCCAGCTCAGCCGCCAGCATCATCCCCGTCGGGCCGCCTCCGGCGATCACCACCGCATGCTTCGCCACGCGCCACTCTCCCTCTTCCGTCGGTTCTGGTTCGGGCCCGACATTCTGAGCACTGACGGGGGCCTTGCCGCAAGGGGCCCGGTGCGCGCTATATTGAGAATGGCAAGGGAGTAAGGAGTCCTTCTTTCCTTCTTCGGCGTGGACGGGCAAGCCCTCTGCGGTCCGGCGACGCGGGCGTACGCGGCACGGTCGACCCGCCCAGGAGCTCCCGTGGATCCACGGATGGAGCGCCCACATGCACAGAACACCGGCCACAGCCTTTGCCACACCGAGCGGTCTGTCCGTTGCGGGTTCGAAGGCGAGTCGGGCCATCGGCGCCGTCGCCTCGATCTGCATCGTCCTCGTGCTGACCGCGAATGTCGTCGGCGTGCGCCAAGGTGAGCCGAGGCAGCACCTCACCGAGAACGCGACGAATGCGCCGCCGCCGCTCTGCGTTCAGCCGGTGTCTCGGCTCACGGTGCAGCGACACAACTCGTTCCCGCAGAATCACATTCGATTCAATTTTCCTGCTCACCTCGTCGTCACCGGCGCAGCTCGAGTCGAGCGCGCTGCGCACACGATCTGCAACCTTCCAATCGACAAGTCGCACGGGAAAGCGCTCTCGTGCCCGGCAGATCTCGGTGTGTGGTACACGCTGAGGTTCTCGGGCTCTCCAAAGGCCATCCCGGTGGTCAAGATCTTGCCTGCCGGCTGCGAGGACGTGCTGGGCGTGCGCCCCGGCCAGACGGCCTCGAGAACTCCGTCGTTCTGGACGGTGCTCGGGAGGGTGCTCGGACTCAGGTCACCGACGCGGGAGACCTTCGGCGGCACGCTTCCGCCTCAGTAGCGCCGCGACGCAGGCGCGTCCCGCCTGCGAGACGCACCAGCCTGGTCAGACGCGGGCGATCTGCACAGGGTTCATCGTGTGACGAGCCAGCCAGCGCTCGAAGGTCGGCCGTATCGCTCGAGAGCATCACGGCGCCCTCGACGTCGTCGGCCAAGGCGACGACCACGGCTTCGACAGCCGACGGCGAGCGCCGCTCGGTTACCTTCGCCCGCAGGCGTCACACCGGTTCGCGCCGCTCGGACGGCCCGAGGACCTTGTCCGCCCACTTGCGCGCGTCAGCCCGCTCGCGCTCGCTCGTCGGCCCGAGCTCGGCGAGGTCCGCGTCCAGCTCGGCGATCTTGGCCATTCGGCGCAGCTCCTCGGCGACTGCACGCTGGGCGAGCTGCGAGACGTCGAGCCCGGCTCGCTTGGCCGGCTGGTGCAGCTCGTCGGCCATCGTGATGTTCACCAGCCCACGGCGCAACATACACACTGACCGGCTGAGCCGGCATCGGTCGGCCAAGGGGGGAGAGAACCGCGGGAGCTGCCCGGTGGCCGGAGACTGGCCAACCCACCAGGAGAGTGGCCAAAACGACCCGAAGAGTAGCCAAAACAAGCCCGGAGTCTGGCCAAAACAAGCCCGGAGTCTGGCCAAAACAAAGTGGCCAAAACAATGGAGCGTCGCGAGACGGCGTTCGATCTCCGATCCCCGCATCCTCTGAACAGCAACCTTTTCGCGGCACATGCCGGCGAAAGGTCTCCCGTCAACGCGACGCGTGCCGGAATCAGCAGCCCGAAAGTTAGGGGTGGCTGCAAGCAATCATAAGGGTGTTTCTCGTTGTCCCCTCGCAACATGCCTCGATACCTTCTCCTTTGCCGCAGGCGAGAGAGCTCGTTCTGGCGACCCGCGTCGGTCGGGCGGCAACAGGGTGCGACGGACGAGGGAGAGGAAACGTCATGAGGACGAGGAAGAAGATCTGGATCGCAGGTGGGGCCGTGATCGCGTCGGGGCTGCTCGGCGGCGGCGTCGCCTTCGCCACGTGGTCGGCGTCGGGGAGCGGCACCGGAGCGGGCGGTGCCACGGTCGCCCAGTCGCTGATCGTCACCGCGGTGACGCCCGGCGGGGGCAACGCCTCGCCGCTCTACCCGGGCGGGCCCGCCGGCTGGGTCTACCTGACGATCCAGAACCCGAACCCCTACGCGGTGACCGTCACCGGTCTCTCATGGGGCACGCCGTACTCGACCGACACCTCGGTGTGCCCGAGCTCGAACATCAGCGTCGACTCGGGCGCCCCGACCACCCTCGACTTCCCGATCGCCGCCAACTCGACGTCCGGCGCGCTGCAGATCAACGGCGTGCTCGACCTGGCCCACTCCGCGCCGAACGGATGCCAGGGCAACACCTTCATCGTCCCCGTCACCGTCACCGGCGCCCAGCAGTAGGCCGGCGGACCTCCGGACGAGGCGAGCCGACCCGTGCCGTCACGCCCACGGCCAGCAGGTGACGAGCCCCGCCGCAGCGTCGCGGCGAGGTTCGTCGCCGGCGGCGCGGTGATCGCCGTCGTCGCCACGGCGGCGCTCGGGCTGGCAGCCCGCGGCGACGCGCCGAGGAACGTCGTGCTCGCCGGCTACGGCGTGTCGGCGGGGCAGGGATCCTCGGCCTCGGATGCCTCCCAGGCCGCCCCGGGACGCGCCGGCAGGGCTCGCCCCCGAGCCGCGACGAGCTCGTTCTCGATCGCCGGCGACGTCGACGGTCTGTACCCGGGCAGGTCGCTGCCGCTCCAGCTGGCCGTGACCAACCACCTCGGGTCCAAGATCAGGCTCACCTCGATCACCACGACCGTGCTCGCCCCGTCGCTGCACTGCACGGCTGTCAACCTGACCGTGAGCGCCTGGTCCGGGGACCTGTCGATCCCGGCCGGCAAGACCGCCACCGTGACGGTGCACGCCTCGATGCGCCACGCCGCGCCCGACGCCTGTCAAGGGGTGGTGTTCGTGCTGCGCTACCACGGCCTGGCGACGGCGTCATGAGCGCGCCGCGCCTGCGTCGTCACCGGGGCGCCCTGGCGGCCCCGCTCGTGGGCTGGCTGCTCGCCCCGTCGTTGACGGTGGCGCTGGCAATCGCCCCGGCGACGGCCGCGCTGGCGGCGTGGTCCACGCAGGGGTCGGGCTCGGCAGCAGGCGGCTCGGCGACGATGCCGAGCGGCACCGAGCCGTCCGGGAGCGCGAGCGGCTCGTCAGTCACGATCACCTGGGCACAGGCCGACCTGAGCGACGGCACGCCGGTGGCCGGGTACGTCGTCACCGTCTACAACGACGACACGGGGGCCGAAGGGACCGTCGGCGGCAGCTGCGCCGGCGTGGTCACGACGACGAGCTGCACCGACAGCTCGGTGGCCCCCGGCAGCTGGGTCTACGCCGACACCCCGGTGCAGCTGGGCTGGACCGGGGCGGGGAGCCCGCTCAGCGCGCCGATCGTCGTGAGCTCGGCACCTACCAATCCGTTCACGTGAGCGCGAATCCGTTCACGTGAGCGCCGGCCCGGCTCACCCGGGTGCCGGTGCTCACCTGAGCAGAGGTGACGGGTCCCCCGGCGCGGCCCGCTCGCCGGGGAGTGGCGTGTGCGGCGCGCCGTGGCGCGTTGCGCCATCACCTCCCAAGCCCGCAGGTTCCGAGGCTTCGAGCGCAGCGGCGAGCGCCCGGCGGCCCGAGATCGAGAGCTTCTGGTAGGTCTTGCCGAGGTGCTGCTCGACGGTCTTCAGCGTGACGAACAGCGCCTGGGCGATCTCGCGGTTCGTCATCCCCCCCGCAGCCAGGCGCGCCACCTCGCGCTCGCTGTGGGTGAGGGCGTCGACCCCTGAGATGACGGAGCGCCGGGGGCGGCCGCCGGCGGCGACGAGCTCGCGCCGGGCGCGCTCGGCGAGCAGGGTCGCACCGCAACGATGGGCGAGATCGAGCCCGCGCCGCAGCTGCTCGCGGGCGGCCGGGTCTCCCTCGGCACGCAGCGACGCGCCGAGCTCGACGACGGAATACGCCTCGTCGAGGCGGGCCGGCGACGCGGCGAGCACCGCGCAGGACTCCTCGAGCAGCTTCCGGGCGCGGGCAGGGTCGTCCTCGACGAGGGCAGCGACGAGGGCCGCGTTGCGCAGCGCCCTGCCGATGGCGCTGCCGGCCTCGCAGTGGCGGGCGATCGCGAGGTCCTCCCCGGCGTAGCGGCGGGCGAGCTCGCTCTTGCCACAGCCGAGCGCCGCAGCGACGGCGTGGCTGCGCCACGGCACGAAGTTGGGGTGACGGAACTCGAGCGACTCGAGGACCTCACCGGCTCGCAACAGGTCCTCGAGCGCTTCCCGGTGCCGCCCCGCCGCCAGCCCCACCCGCCCGCGCATCAGGCCGACGACGGCGATGTTCTGCGGCGCCCCGCTCGTGGGGACGCGCTCCAGCAGGCGATCGGCCTCCTCGTAGCGGCCCTGCTCGGCGAGCACGTCGAACAGGGTGAAGGGGAAGGCCGCCGAGGAGGCAATCCCGGTTCCGAGCTCCTCGCCGAGACGGCCGTAACGCTCGGCGTCGGCGACGCGCCCGAGGCGAAAGGTGACCCGCGCCAGGCACGTGATGACCATCGCCGCCTGCGGCGCGTCGCCGCGGCGACGGCTCTCGGCGAGATCGCTCGACAGCTCTGCCTCGGCCTCCTCGAGGCCGTCGCTCCACTCGAGCGCCATCGCGGCCATGTTGTGCGCCCAGCTGTTCAAGTCGACTGCCGACTCGTAGGGCCGCAGCCAAGGATCCTGCACGGCCGTACGCAGGATCGGCAGCCACTGCGAGGACGGGAGCCCGGCCGCCACGGCGACGGTGCAGGCGATCGCACGCGCCACCGGGTCTTCGAGGGTGTCATCGAGCGCCGCGTGCTGCCAGGCGCGGATCAGTGCGTCGGCGCCGGCACGCCGGCGCGGCTCGAGCATCGCCAGGGTGACGAGATGGTGGTCGATCATGGCGCAGTCCGCGGCCGACGCGCCGCTTCGGCGTCGCCGCGCCTGGTCGAGCACGCCGATCGCGCTCTCGTAGTCGCCGGCGAGGTCGAAGGCCTGGCTCAGGGCGACGACGAGCGCGGCATCGGTGCCCGGGTCGACGCCGGCGCCGGCGCCGGCGCCGCTGCCGCCGTTGCCTGCGGCGGCGAGCCCGAGGCGGAGGGTCTGCGCGGCCTCGGCGAACATCCGGGCGCTGATCTCCGCCTTGCCGAGCTCGAGCAGCACCTCGGCCCGGGCGGCGGCCTCGGGCGGCTCGGCGAGGGCGCGGCGCAGGTAGGAGACCGCCGCCTCCGGGGCGCCACGGTCGAAGGCGGCGGCGGCTGCCCGGCGCAGCGCCGCCACCGCTGCGAGATCGCCGGCCGGCTCGGCGCGCAGCAGGTGGGCGGCGACGGCGTCGGGCGAGCTGCCCTCCCCGGCGAGCAGGTGGGCGGCGCGGGCGTGCGCGTCGGCGAGCTCGCCGGGCTCGATGCCGGCGGCCACCACGGCGGCGATCACCGGGTGACGGAATCGCAACGGCCGCTCCACCGCGAACAGGGTCGCCCGCTCGAGCTCGCGTGCGTCGAGGCGGGCCCGCTCGATGTCGACGCCGGCGATCGCGGCGGCCCGCGGCAGGCTCGCCTCGCCGAGCACCGCCACGGCGCAGGCGAGCGCCGAGGCGCTCGGCGGCAGCACGGCGAGCTGGGTGGCGACGCGCCGGCGCACGGCGTCCGGCGCGACGGAGCGGACCTCGCCGACCGCCTCGGCGGTGGGCTCGACGCCTGCCACGTGCAGCGAGCGCAACAGCTCGGTGAGGAGGAAGACGTTGCCGTCGGTCGTCTGTTCGCAGGCCTCGACAAAGCGCGGGTCGCCCTCGCTGCCGAGGCGCGACCGCACGAGGACCGCCACGGCGCCTGCGCTGAGCGGGGACGGGCGAAGCGGCGTGCCCGCCTGCTCGAGGAGTGAGCACAGCTCCGGCTCGAGGTTGCGCGCCGCGGCGGGCCGGACGGCGACGACGAGGGCGACGGGCAGGTCGGCGACGCGACGGGCAAGGAAGTGCAAGTAGCGCAGCGAGGCGACGTCGGCCCAGTGGACGTCGTCGACGGCGACGAGGATCGGCGAGCGTGACGCCAGGTTGGCGGTCAGCCAGAAGAGCGCGTGCGAGGCGGCGAAGGCGCTCTCGGGGGCGGCGGGCCGGTCCGGGCCGTGCTCGACGCCGAGCACGACCGGGGCGCGCCCGGCCACGCCGGCGAGGAGCCGCCCGCGCTCACGGCTCGACAGCTCGGCGAGAGGGAGCTCGAAGAGCTGGCGGGCGACGCCGAATGCGAAGTCGGCCTCGAGCTCGGACCCTGTGGCGCGCAGCACGGCCATCCCGGCACCCGCTGCGGTCTCGATCGCCGCCTCGAGCAGCCGCGTCTTGCCGATGCCGGCAGGGCCTTCGATGGCAGCCAGCGTGCCGCGGCCGCGGCGCGCGCTCGAGAGGCGCTCGTCGAGCACGCTGAGCTCGCCGTCGCGTTCGAGCAGATCGGGGGCGGCGGCGACCGAGGGCATCGACGTCCCCCGGAGGATACTCGCGTGCGGCTTGCCTTGAACAAGCGACTGATCCCGAGATCGGGCAGTCGGTCAGCCTCCGGCGGGCTCGGCGGGCTCGGGCCGGGGGACCGGGAAGCGGAGCAGGGCGCCGACCGTGTGCTCACGCAACGGCGTGTCCGCATGCACGTGCTCGACGCGCCCGCTCGAGTCGAACACCCGCCTCGCCATGTCGTCGAGCACGTCCGGCGTGGCGCGCGTCGGGTTGCCGTCCACCGGGCACTCGTCGCCGGCGAGCCCGAGCCAGCCGCAGCGGTCGCACACCCGGCCGGGCACGACGACATCGGGCTCGAGGAGCAGCACGTCGACCGCCTGCTCGTCGGTCGCCAGCAGGCACCACTCGAGTCCGAGCGCGCCGAACCCTCCGGCCCCGACGCGATCGAGCACCTGCTGAACGAGGTCGGCCTCCTCGCGCCGCTCGTAGTCGTCGACCGCGCCCTGCGCCGCCTCGCGGACCGCCCCCGGCGTCATCGTGTGCGGGTCGACGACGAAGGTGCCGACGACCTTGTGGCGCAGCTCGGCGGGCAGCTCCTCGGAGAAGGGCGGGATGCTGTCCTCGTGACCTCCGATCACGACGAGCTCGATCTGATCCCTCTGGACGAGCTGGTCCAAGTCGTGCGCCACCTCGCGGTAGTGCTGCTTGGCCAGGTTCTCTGCCTTGTCGCGGACGCGGAGCTCCTTGTCCGCCTCGGGGTGCTTGCGGTCCTTCAGCACCCGCCCGGTGTCGCGCTCCCTGGCTTCGAGCACGCCGAGGTAGAACTCGAAGAGCAACCCGTGCTCGCGGTCGACGACCACCACCGCATAGCGGTGGGACTCCTCGAGCACCTCGAGCAGCGGGCGGATGTACGGCGTCTCGTCGAGCGCGACGAGGTCGCCATGATCGCCGGGCAATGCCACGGCCTCCTCCAACCCGTGCGCGCTGCAGTGGAAGAAGGCGAGCGTCCGGCCGTCGAGCTCGCTTGCCAGCAGCTCGAGCTCGAGGAGGCGGTCCGCGTCGGCGAGCAACGACTCACGGGCGGCATGGGAGAGGTCCCTCGACGCTGCACGCTCCCGCACGGGCTTGGCGAGGTCCTTGAGCGCGGCGACCGCACCCCTCGCCTGCCCGAAGTCGGCGGGAACGCTCCAGTACACGGACACGACCGGGGCGTCGGTGGACCGGAAGGCGCCGAGGTCCCGGGCGGCCCGCGCCAGCGGCTTGGTCGACACCGTCACCGGGTGCAGCGGGCGCTTGGGGTGCTCGGGGTCGAACCGGTCGGCCTCGACGGTCTCGGCCCGACCGGGCTCCGGCGGGTCGCGCTGCGTGGTGGTTGCCGCCACCGGCTCCGGCCGGGCGGGCTTGCCCTGGACGCGATCGATCGTCCTCACGACCTTCCGGGGCGCCATCCACCAATGCTCGCGCCGGCAGCGCGGAGCGGACATCCATCGATCGCGTGGTCCCGCCGCGTCTGACAGCCTGTCGCGGTCGATCTCGGAGCACCGCAGCCTCAGCGACGCCGACCTCGGGGCGATCGCCGGGCTCGAGCAGCGCGTCGTCGCGGCCGACGGCGGCCGGCTCAAGCTGGGGTGGAGCACGCTGCGCGAGCGCTCCGGGGAGCAGGTCGACGACCTCTTGTGGTGGGAGGACGGCCACCTGCTCGGCTTCCTCGGCCTGTACCCCTTCGGCGGGCCGCTCGAGCTCGCCGGCATGGTCGACCCGCAGGCTCGCCGCCGCGGCATCGGCAGCGCGCTCCTGCGGCGGGCGCTCGAGCTCGCCGCCGAGCGGGGAGCGGCGCAGGTCCTGCTCGTCGTCGCCCGCACGACCCCGGCCGGGGACGCCTTCGCCCGCTCGCTCGGCGGCGTGCCGGAGCACTCCGAGCATGCGCTCGTGCTGCGTGCGGCGCCGTCGAGGGGGCCGGGGCTCGCCGGGGTGCTCGTCCGGGCGGCGCGACGGGAGGACCTTCCCCGGTTGTCGACGATCCTCGTCGAGGCGTTCGGCAACGACTTCCCGGTGCCGTTGTCGGACGACCCGGCGCGGCGGCGGCTCGCCGTGGAGCTCGACGGGGACCTCGTCGGAACCTTGCGCATCGACGTCGACCAGGACATCACCACGCACGCCGCGGTGGCCGGGATCTACGGCTTCGCCGTCGACCCCGCACGGCAGGGGCGTGGCATCGGGCGCGAGGTGTTGCGCCAGGTGTGCAGCGGCCTGCTCGAGGAGGGCTGCAGCGAGGTCGGGCTCGAGGTGGCCGTCGGCAACGAGCACGCCCTCGGCCTGTACACCTCGGTCGGCTTCGAGCGTCGGGCGACCGAGGACTACTACGCCCTCGAAACCGGCGCCCTCGAAACCGGGCCTTCGACCCCGGGTCAGCCCGGCTCGTCTGGATCGGGCCGGCTCGCTTCACCCCGATGATCCGAGGCGCGTGCCGGGGGGCACGTGCCATGCTGACGAGTGGGCGCCGGCCCTGCCCGAACGGGCCGTCCCGAGCACGGCGCATCGAACGGTGCTCCCCGTGCTCCCCGAGCTCTCCCGCGCTGCCTCACCCCCACGAGACGAGGAGATCCACGTGACGCTCGACCCAGCTGCGACAGCCGACTTCGCCGGCACCTTCGCCGGGACGGCGCTGCGACCCGGGGACCCCGGCTTCGCCGAGGCCCGTGCGGCCGCGGTGTGGAACGGCGCGGTCACGCCGCCAGCCGGGCCTCATCGTGCAACCGACGAGCAACGAGCAGGTCGCCGCGGCGATCGCCTTCGCCCGGGACCAGGGCGCCGAGCTGACCGTGCGCGGCGGCGGCCACGGCTTTGCCGGCAACACCGTCGCCGACGGCGCCGTGATGATCGACCTCTCGCGGATGAGCGCCGTGCGCGTCGACCCGGCGGCGCGCCGTGCCTAGGTCGGCGGGGGCGCCAGCCTGGCGATGCTCGACGCCGCCACGGCCGAGCACGGCCTCGCGGTCGTCGGCGGCACGGTCAGCCACACCGGCGTCGCCGGGCTGACGCTGAGCGGCGGGCTGGGATGGCTGACCCGCGCGCAGGGCCTGTCCTGCGACAACCTCGTCGGTGCGACGCTCGTCACCGCCGAGGGGCGCGTCGTCAGCGCGTCCGAGGACAACGAGCCCGAGCTGTTCTGGGGGCTGCGCGGCGCCGGCGCCAACTTCGGGGTGGTCACCGAGCTCGTCTTCGCGCTGCGCGAGGTCAACCCGATCGCCAATCTCGGGCTGCTCTTCTGGCGCGCCGAGGAGGCCGAGGACATGGTCCGCTTCGCCGGGGAGTACCTGCCGACGCTCCCGTTGGACTGGGGCGTCGCGATCGTCGGGATCGGCGCCCCGCCAGCGCCGTTCGTCCCCGAGCACGCCCGCGGTGTGGCCGGCTTCGCCGCGGCGGTCGTCAGCTGGGGCGACCCCGACGAGCACGCCGAGTCGCTGGCGCCGCTGCGCGGGATGGAGCCACTGTTCGAGCTCGTCACCCCCATCCCCTACGTCCAGCTGCAGCAGATGCTCGACGAGGGCGCCCCCTGGGGGTGCCTGGCCTACGACAAGGGCCTCTATCTCGACGAGATCTCCGACGCCGTGGCGAAGACCCTCACCGAGAACCTGGCGCGGAAGTCCTCACCGCTGTCGATGATGCCGCTCCTGCGCCTCGACAGCGCCTACTGCGAGATGGCCGAGGACGCCACGGCCTTCGGTGGCACCCGGCGTCCGACGTGGGCGGTCGCGGCGACGGGCGTCGCGCTCGACCAGGAGACCTACGAGCGGGAGAAGGCGTGGTCGCGCGACACCTGGGAGGCGTTGCGTGCCTACGCCCCCGACGACGGCGGCTACGTGAACTTCTCCTCCGACATCGGCGACGCCCAGGCGAGGGTGCGCGCCACCTACGGCGAGGCGAAGTACCGGCGGCTGGCCGCGCTGAAGGCGCGCTGGGACCCCGAGAACGTGTTCCGCTACAACGCCAACATCCCCCCCGAGGCGGCGCCGGCCGCAACAGGCGGCTAGCTGGCCAACGTTTGCCCAGTTGCGTTGATACACCCTCCTGGCAGCATCGCCGTGTGCCCCGAGTGCGCGCCGAGAACGCTCCGCCTGTCGTCCACCGCTGCGCGCGCGCGTCGCGCTTCGCGCCACGTCAGCACAGCGCAGGCGGCTGTTTGCCCAGCTCGTCGCCGGCGGAGACGTCTGGTCCTGGGTGCTTCGGCTCAACGAGGATCGGCTAGCTCGCGGCGAGCAGCTGATCGCCAGCTACCAGGCGCTGTGCCGAGAGCTCTCGGCGCGTGGTCCGGCAAGCTTCGGCGAGCTGTCCGTGACCGCTGCCCGCTCGGTGCTGCGAGGCTACTCCGACGCCGTCTTCGCCGCGGCGAAAGGCGCGCCGCGCCGGTGACCAGAGGGCGCATCTGCCGCGGCGGCGCCGCCATCTCGTGCCGGTGCGCTTCTACGCCGGGACGTTCGCCCTGTCCGACCACAGGCTGCGGATCAGCGTCGCCTCGGGCTGCCCGTCGCTCGTGGTGCGTCTTGCTCGCGACCTCCCCTACCCGAGCGAGCAGATCCGCGCCGTCACCGTTGTCCAGGAGGGCGGACGGCTCTTCGTCGAGGTCTGTGCCGAGGTGCCCGTCGCCAGCTACGAACAGGACGCAGCTCCCGACCCGGCTCGTGTCGTCGGGGTCGATCTCGGGGTGATCCATCCCTTCGCCCTCGCCGGTCCGGACGGCCTCGGCCTGCTCGTCTCGGGCAGTGCCCTTCGCGCCGAGAGCCGGCTGCATTTAGCCGAGCGGCGCGCTCGCGCGAGAGCAGTCGCGCGGCGCGCCCCGAAGAAGGGCGTGCGCGGATCTCGGCGATGGCGCAAGTACCGCCGGCGAAGCGCCATCCTCGAGGCCCGCCACCGCCGTCGCCTCGCCCAGGCGCGACACGAGGCGGCGAAGACTGTCGTTGCCTTCGCCATCGCGCACCGCATCGGCACCCTGGTCGTGGGGGACCCCGTCGGCGTGCTCGAACTCAAGGCCGGCAGGCGCCACAACCAGCGCCTTCGGGACTGGCGGCCCGGTGAGAGCGAGGCGGTGCTTCTCGACAAGGCCGAGCGGGCCGCGATCAGCGTGGTCGTCGTCGACGAGCGCGGCTCGTCCTCCACCTGCCCGCGCTGTCGGCATCGCGTGCCGAAGCCGAAGGGCCGCAGCTTTGCCTGTCCGTACTGCAACCTCGTCGGGCACCGCGACCTGGTCGGTGCCGTCAACATCGCCGCGAGAGCTCCTCGCGGTGGACAGGTGGTGTCGATGCCCGACACCCTCACGCACCGTCGAGCCGGCCGGCACCTCCCTGGTGCTGGTCGGTCCCGGCGTGACCCGCGCCGCACCCGCTGGGAGATCCGCCGGGTGCTTCGCGAGCCGTGGCCCGCCGTGGCCCGCCCCGAGGACCTGTCCTCGGGGAGTAGCTCGAGCACCGTCAACGACGGTGATCGAGGATCGACCAACCTCGCCGAGCAGGCGAACGTTGGCCGATACGGCACGAGAGCCGGAATAGCCGCACGGGCAGGTTGTTGCACGAAGTGATGCCGGCGTAGCCGGCGACCGACCGGCGGGGGCGCCGGCGCGCCACGCCGTGGGCAGCGCTCCGCCTGCGGTCCGAGCGAGGGAGAGGCCCCATGCACGAGAGCGAAGCGCGCGAGGGCACCGAGCGGGTGGTCGTCGGCGTCGACGGGTCGCTGTCCTCGAAGGAAGCCTTGGCCTGGGCGATCCGCTATGCCGAGACGAGCGGAGCGACCGTGACCGCGGTGGCGACCTGGGAGCTGCCGACCTCCTACGGCTGGGCCCCGATGCCCGAAGGGCTCGACCTGCAGGGCGACACCAAGGGCATGCTGCAGTCGGTCGTCGCCGACGCCCAGAAGGACCACGACGGCGTCGAGCTGGCCGCCGAGGTCTACGAGGGACACCCGGCGGCGGTGCTCACCGAGCTGTCGAAGGACGCGTCGCTGGTCGTGGTCGGTTCGCGCGGGCACGGCGAGTTCGTCGGGATGATGATCGGCTCGGTGAGCCAGCACCTCGCCGCAGCCGCGCACTGCCCCGTCGTCGTCGTCCACGATCACACCAGCGCCCCGGCGCAGGCCTGAGCCGCCCGGCGCGCGGACCTCCGCGCGCCGGGGTGAAAACCGGACAGGAGATGGCCGCTTCAGCGGCGCAGCATGGCGTCGGCCCACCGAGACGGGCCACCGAGTCGCCAAAGGAGGCGCCATGACCACCCCCGACCGCCGCCCAGCGCTGTACCTCGCATACCAGCAGGCCGCCGAGATCGCCGCCGGCGTGGACGAGGCCCAGCTCGTCGAGCCGACCCCCTGCCCCGACTACGACGTCGCCGCGCTGGTCGACCACCTCGTCGGCGCCTCGTGGCGCGCCGCTGCCCTCGGCCGCGGCGAAGCGCCGGGCGGCGGCGAGTTCCCTCACGTCGAGCTGGCCGACGCCCCCGACCAGCTGGGCCGGGCCGGCAAGGACGCCGAGGCCGCCTGGTCCGACGACGCCCGCCTTTCCGCCACGGTGCCGATGCCCTGGGGCGAGACCTACACCGGAGCCACGCTCGTCGACATGTACCTGGCCGAGATCGCCGCCCACAGCTGGGACCTCGCCGTGGCCACGGGGCAGCTGCAGCGCCTCGACGACGGCCTCGCCCGCACCGCCCTCGACGGGGCCCGGGCGATGCTCAAGCCGGAGTACCGCAACGTGATGGGCCCCGGCAATCCCTACGGCTCCGAGGTCGAGCCCCCGGCGGATGCCACCGTCGTCGAGCAGTTCGCCGCCTTCATGGGCCGCCCGCCGCGACCGGCGCTCGCCTGACGGGCACGACCCGGCAGACGAGCTTCGGCGGCTCGGCGGCCGCGGCGGCTCGGCGGCCGCGACAGCTCGGCGGCCGCGCGCGCCCCTCGAGCGCGAGACGCGGCCGCCCGCCAGCCGGCGCAACGTCGTCGCGTGCCGGGTGAACGCTCGCGCCAGCAGCGCGCCGGACTGCTCGGAGGCGTCGTCCGGCGGCGCGGCGCCGTCGACGACGAGCTGCGCGCCGACCTCGAGCAAACGGGCGGCACGGTTGAGCGCAGCGCCCGGCATGAGCACCTGGGCGTCGCGCCGCTGCTCGTCGTCGTGCAGCAGCTGCCCGAGCTGGGCGACCAGGCGCAACGTCGCCTGCACCCCGCCGGCGTCCCCGCTGCGCAGGCGCGCCTGGCCGGCCTCGGCGAGGGCGGCGATGCAGCGGGCGAGCACCGCGAGCGGCACGGCGACGTCCCGCGGCACCTCGAGCAGGTCGGCGCCCGGCTGCTCGTCGGCCAGCTCCACCGCTACGTCGCGGGCCAGGTCGCGCAGGCTGTCCTCGTCGAGGTGGCGACGAGCCGAGCGCTCGCTCACGCCGAGCGTGTCCGCCATCGCCGCGACACGGCGCCGCAGCCACTGCTCGATCTGACCTTCCGGCGCGACGAGGCCGAATCCCGCCAGCTCGCCGGCAACCAGCTCCCGTCCCTGCTCCAGCCAGTCGCCCCGCCGCGCCTGCAAGCTCGCCGCGACGGCGCGCAGCCGGCGCCGCCGGCCGGCGCTCGAGGCCGTCGCTGCCAGCAGCTCGACCGCGCTGCGCAGCTCGTCGAGCTCGCCTTCCCCGGTGCGCAGCTCCGCGCCGTCGGGGTGGGGCCGCGCCGCGCTCAGCACGGGCCCGCACGCCGGGTCGAGGCCGAGCTCGTCGAGCAGCATCCGGTACTCCTTGCTCGCCAGGCGCAGGCGGCGGGGACCGCGCGACTCGCGCGACTCGGCCGAGCTCGAGAGGTCGGAGGCCGAGCCGCGCCATCCGTGGATCATCCCGCCCTCGCCGCAGCTCGGGCACTCCCACTCGACGCGCGCCGGCACGTCCTGGCGGTGCACGCGCAGCCGCCCCGGGCACTCCCGCCGCCCCGGTCGCCGGCGGCACGGAAGCGCCGTCGCGTGGGTGCCCCGCGCCGGGCGCACGGTCGCCGCGGCGACGATCAGCCGCAAGTAGCGGGCCATCCGCACCGCGGAGGAGGGCGCGTCGCCGGCGACGTCGAGCCCGTCGAAGTGGCGAAGGTCTGCGACGTAGTACACGCGCCGTCCGTGCCCTAGGCGCGGCGCGGCGACCGGGCACGACCGTGGGCCGCCCGTTCGAGGCAATTCACGGCGCGCATCGCTTGCATGGGACGAACATCCTCGCACCGCCGAGGCAGGTTGCGCTCGGCCCCAGCTCTGCTCAGAGGGGGATGGTGACGGTGTGCGGTCGGTCGGGACCACCCCACCTGGGTGAGGACCGGATCCACCCCGCGTCCGATGCTGCTCGCGCCGGGGCTGCGCCGGCTCCGGCCGGAGGTGGGCGGGGCCGCCGTCGAGTCGTCCGTCGGGCGGGAGGCGCGCCGTCCGCGGGCGAGGCCCTCGACGCCGTCGATGGTGCGTGGTCCAGCGCAGCGAGCCGGAGGAGATCCGAGTGCCGGAAGGACTATCGCCCAGCGAGCTCGCCAAGGAGATCCAGGAGCACCGCGAGCACACCGCCGGCAGCGAGGAGGAGCATCACGACAAGGGAGAGCAGTCCCACGCCGTGACCATCGTCGAGGCGGTGGTGCTGGCCGTCGTGGCCGTGATGGCCGCGTACTCGGGCTACGCCTCGGCCAAGTGGGGCAGCGAGTCGTCGATCTATCTGGCCAAGGCGTCCACGGCGCGCACCGAGGCGAACCGTGTCTCGATCACAGGCGCCACGACCAAGAACTTCGACGCCTTGACCTTCAACGACTGGTTCACCGCGTACCTCTTGGACCACAAGGCCGGAATGGTCGTGGCGGAGCGGCGGTTCCGCCCGCAGTTCCGCGTCGCGTTCAACGCGTGGCTGGCGACGCACCCGTTCACGAACCCGCACGCTCCTCCCGGGCCGACGTACATGCCGCAGTACGTGCAGCCCGGACAGGCGGCGACCAACGCTCTCGACGCCAAGGCGGACGCGTTCTACACAGAGGGCGCTGCGGCGGCCGAGAATGCCGACCAATACGTCCTGATCGTCGTCTACCTCGCCTCGGTGCTCTTCCTCGTCGGCATCAGCAGCCATTTCCACGTCCGCAGCGCCCGGATCGGATTGGTCGTCGTCGGCGTGTCCATCCTGACCTTCGCGATCGTGCTCTTGGTCCAAGCGCCCAAGCCCACGTTCTGACAGCCGGGCATGCTGACAGCCGGACACGCTGCCGCACGCCTCGATCGACGTCGCGCGGCTCAACGGTTCGAGCGGCTCACTGGAAGGTGCTGATCGCCCCGGTCGTCGGATCGATCTCGGTGACCGAGTTGCCGCCGGAGCTCGGGACCCAGACGTTCTTGCCGGCGAGCGCCATCGAGAACGGGTAGTTGAACTGGCCCCCCTCGATCTCCTGCGCCCGCTGCTGGAACGGCGCGTGGGCGGGTCGCTCGCGGATGCGGCCGAGCGCCACGGGATCGCCTCGGCGCGGTTGGCCGCGATCCCGGTTGTGATCAACGTGAGACGCTTCTGACCGAGAGGCCGCGCGCGTCTTCGGGAGCGGACCGGACAGGTCGCCCTCAGTCGATCGTCGTCAAATCGACCTGGACGCCCCACTCGAGCGTGGCGTCCGGCGCGAGCACCGGGGCACGGCCCAGCTCGACGGCCAGCGCGAGTTCGTCGCAGAAGGCGATCGCCGGTTCGATGGCCGCGACCGGGCCCTCGGAGAACCACCCGTTGTCGATCCAGAGCCCGGCATAGGGAACCCGATGCGGGTCCCAGCTCATCGTGAGCGCCGTACCGTCGCCGTCGCGCAGCGAGGCCTGCGGGATCGCTTGCTCGCACGGGTCGAGGTAGAGCTTGCGACCTGTGCCTTTGGGCAGCTGCGAGGCAACGTCGAGCTGCCCAGGCCACTCCACCGGATGAGCTTGACGCGGGTCGATCACGTCGAGCACGCCGCCTACCGACGGCAACACGAGCCGAGTGTCGGGCTTGCAAGCGAACAAGGGGTGCGCCGTCCAGAGCACCGCCACCGGCTCGGTGCCCGTCGCCGCCAACCGATAGTCGAGTTGCAGTCGCCCGGGAACGACGCGGGCGCGCCGTTCAAGGCGCAGTGGGAGGCACGACAGGCTGACGGCGAGCACCGCCTCGCGCGGTCCCTCACTGAGGACCTCCCAGCTCAGCGTCCACAGTTCGCCGTGGTCGGGCAAAGCCCGCCCCCCATAGCTCCCCTCCCCCGGGTAGCGGCACGGCCAGATCGTGGGCAGCATGTCGTCCCATCCGCTCATGCCGCTCTCGGCAAAACCCGAGCCCGGCGGCGGGAGGGTCCGTCCCTCGGCCGTCGGCACGAGCCACTCCCGCAAGCGGGCCGTGTCGTAGAGGCGCGTGATCTTCCCGCCGAGTGATGGCGCGATCTCCACCTCGATGCCGTCGTCGGCCAGCCGCAGTGCGGTCATCTCTTCTCCCTCCGGGGGCGTGGGCCATCGTGGAGCAGCGCTTCGAGGTCCGACTTCGAACCGGCTAGAAGCTCACGTGTCTCCGCCTCGGCGCGCTCGGGCTCGCCAAGCTCGATCGCCTCGAGGACCATGCGGTGCGCGCCGATCGCCCGTGCGTGGTCGGGATGGCCCATGCTGCTGTAGACGAGGGCATCTCGCAGCCGGAGGGCGTGCTCGAGGGCTGTCGTCAGCTGGAGCAGGATCTCGTTCCCCGTTGCGGCCAGGATCGCGTGGTGGAAAGCGACGTCGGCGTCGACGTACCCCGTCGTGGAGGCACCCTCGATCGACGTCGTTTTGGACAGCGCTTGCAACGCCTCGTGCATCGCCGCCACGTGGTCCTGCCCCCGGCGCGCCGCGGCGAGTCGCGCAGCTTGCGGCTCGACGATGCGGCGCACCTCCTCGAGATCCATCAAGAGTCGCACGTCGACCGCGGTGAGCGACTGCCAACCCAGCACGTCGGGGTCGAGCAGTCTCCAGTGTCGACGCTCGCGCACGAAGGTGCCGTGCTTCGGGCGGGCGTCGACGAGGCCCTTGGCCCCGAGCACCCGGATCACCTCGCGGAGCACGGTCCGGCTGACGTCGAACTGCTTCTCGAGGGCGTCGACGTCGATCACCTCGCCTGGCGCCAGCTCGCCCTGCACGATCCTACGACCGAGGGTGTCGACGACGTCGCCGTGCAGCCCGCGTCGCGAGTACGCGACGGACGCTCCTTCGCCCCGGGGCGGGCTCATCCGCCTTCCTTCGTCGCGACGTAGCCGCCGTCGACGACGACCGTGGTGCCTGTCACGTAGGAGGCGTCGTCCGACGCGAGGAAGGCGACGACGGCCGCCACCTCCTCGGGTCGTCCGAGCCGCTTCGCGACCGTCGCGCCGGCTGCGGCCGTCAACGCCTCGGGCGGGAGCCCGTCCCACGCTGGCGTGAGGATCGGGCCGGGCGCCACGGCGTTGACCCGGATGCGGGGCCCGTACTCGACCGCCAGCTGGCGCGTCAGCGCGATAACGCCTCCCTTCGCCGCCGCGTACGCCGGGTGGCCCGGATGCCCGGTCAGCGCGTGGACCGACGAAGTGTTGACGATCGCCGGCGCCGGGCCGGTCATGAGCGCGAGGCACGCCCGCACCGAGTGGTACGTGGCTGAGAGGTCGACGGCGATCTGGCGGGCCCAAGAGTCCTCGCTGAGCTCACCGGCGGGCAACCGCTCGACCGTGTAGGCGTTGTTGTGGAGAACGTCGACGCGCCCGAAGCGGCTCTGCACAGTCCCGGCCAGCTCGGCCCAGGAGGATGGCTCGGCGACGTCGAGCGTGAGAGCGAGCGCGGAGCCGCCGTTGGCACGGATCGACGCCGCCACGGACTCGGCGCGGTCACCATCGATGTCGCCGAGCACGACGTTCGCCCCCTCGGCGGCGAACAACGCGCTCGTCGCGGCGCCGATGCCGGACCCGGCCCCGGTGACGACGACGACCCGGTCGGTAAACGGGGCCATGTGCTACCCCGTCAGATGTCCCGCTAGGGCCAAGGCGAGGGGGCCTTGGCCCCACGGAACGACGAAGTCACGAGGCACGTGAGCGTAGTGGGTCTCGTCGGTGCAGGCGTTGACGGCAGCCGAGACGCCGCGTAGCACGCCATCAGCGCTCGTCCAGGAGACGGCCGCCTCGAGCGCCCTGGAGGCCGAGGCCTGCGCGTCCTCGCCGGCGAGGCCGAGCTTGACGGCGCGCCCGAAGTCCCACGCCATGAAGGCGGCCGTTGAGGACTCGACACCGGAGTCGGGATCGTGCACCACCGCGCTCCAGTGCCCGTCGACGCGCTCGACACCGGACCATCGCCTCGACCATGCGCGCGGCCGACTCGGCGAGCAAGGTCCTCCGTTCGTCCTCCGCGGGTAGCCGCTCGAGCACGTCCAACAGGCCGCTCAGCGCCCAGCCCTGTCCGCGCCCCCAGCCAGTGCCGAAGGGCCGCGGCTCGCCCTCCAGGGCGAAATGACGGAACAAGCCGTCCGAACCTTGCAGCAGCTCCACGTAAGCCAGCGCCTGCTCGACGCCGAGATCCGTGAAACGTCGCTCGCCGAACGCCTCACCGAGCGCGACGAAAAATGGGGGGTCGAAGTGCAAACAGTCAACGAACACGCCCGCCGGCCTCCGTGCGAGCAGGGCGACTCCCTCGCTCGAGAGGTGGCCCGGCCCGAAGGGATGCTGCAGCGGGGAGTGCTCGAAGGTCTCGAACACGCCGTACAGCTTGCGGCGCGCCGCGAGGAACTCGGCCAGGGCGAGCACGGCCTCGAGCAACAGGCCGTCGCCTGTGCGCACGGCGAGGTCGACCATCGCAAGACCGGGCGCGGTGCAATCGTCGCGGCTGAAGGGCTCGCGATGCGTCGCCCAGGCGCGGGCAAAACCACGGGCGAAACTCGCGTAACGGTCGTCAGAGAGTACGTCCGAGGCGGCGATCATTGCCTCGAAGGCGACGGAGTCGCCGAAGAACCACGCCCGGTAGGGCAGCGCAGTGAGCCCCTCAGCGACCGCCCGCAGCAGTTGCGCGGTCGCACGTGCGTCGACAGGCTGGCGGGGGGCGTCGCGTGCCCAACGCCGCTCTCGCCCCTCGCAGACGACGTCCCGGTGGCACCCATCGTCATCGCCCTTTGAACGTCGGCTCGCGCTGCTCGGCGAAAGCTCGCCTGCCTTCGGCGGCATCTTCAGTGAGCATGCAATAGGCGAACATGTCGTTCTCGTAGGACCACCCGACGTCGAGGGAGGACGACTGCGCCACGCGCACCAGGTTCTTCGTCGACTGCACGGCGATCGGAGCTCGTGAGGCGATGGTGGCGGCGAGCGCGAGAGCGCGCGTCATCAGCCCCTCGCGTGGGTGCAGCTCCTGTACGAGGCCGATGCGCAGCGCCTCGTTTCCGTCGATCGGCTCACCGGTCATGAGGAGGCGGTTGGCGTGTCCAGGCCCGACGACTCGGGTGAGGAGCTGCGTCGAACCCGAGCCGCCGTGCCAGCCCCAACGGATCTCGGAGCAGGCAAAGCTCGACTCGGGCGTGGCGAGGCGGATGTCGGACGCGCAGGCGAGCTCCATACCCCCCCCGATCGCATACCCGGCGATCGCCGCCACGACCGGCTTGCGGATCCTCCACAGCGCGAAGACGTAGTCCTCGTCGCGCTCGAAGCGGTTGCGGTACTGCCAGTTGGCACCGTAGCCCTCGAGATCGTTGATGTCGCTGCCGGCAGTGAACGCCCGATCGCCGGCTCCGGTGAGCACGACTGCGCCGATCGAGTCGTCGCCGTTGACTTCACGACGCAGCTCGTTCATCTCGTGGTCCATCGCCACCGTGATCGCATTCAGCTTGGCGGGACGGTCGATGGTGATCACACCGACCCGCCCGTCGCGCTCGAGCCTGATCGTGCCGTCGCTCATTGGCCTTCCCCCTCCGTCGTCGTTCCTGCCGCGATCGCCTCCGGGCCGGCGATCGCGCCGGCCCCCTCGAGCTCGGCGATCCGCCGAGCGTCGTAGCCGAGCAGCTCGGCGAGCACCGAGCCCGTGTGCTCCCCGAGGCGGGGCGCGCCGCGGCGGATCAGTGGGGGTGTAGACGACATCACGATCGGTGCCTTCACCGTGCGCACCGGGCCGTCCGCGGTGTCCTGCTGGGTCGTGATCATCCCGTGCTCACGACGTGCGGGTCCGCCTCGATGTCGGCGTAGGTGTAGACCGGTCCTCCCCATAGCCCGCAGCGGTCGAAGATCTCAATCCACTCCTGGGTCGTGCGCTCGACGAAGCGGTGGCGGATGCGCGCGTAGACCTCGTCACGCCTCCGGGCCGGGTCGGTCGAGTCGGTGAGGGTCTTCAACCAGTCGTCCTCGAGCGCCTCGCCGAGCGAGGGCAGCGGGCACATCGCCAGCGTCACCCACCCGTCCTTGGTCTCGTACACCCCGTAGGGGGCGCCGATCGAGGCATGCGCAGTCGTCTCGGCCATGCGCGTCGGCATCCTCCCGGAGTTCAGGTAGGTGACCAGCTCCTGCAGCTGAGAGTCGAGGACGACCGAGAGCATGTTCACCTCGACCTTCTGGCCGCGGCCGAGCCGGTGGCGGGCATTCAGCGCAGCGAGGACGCCGATCGTCGCCTGGTAGCCCGTCATTACGTCGGCACCCCAGAGCGCGCTCGGCAACGGCGGGTCTCCGAGCTTGCCGACCGACCACATCGAGCCGCTGTATCCCTGCACAACGAGGTCCTGTCCCGGTCGGTCGCGGTAGGGTCCCTCCGCTCCGTAACCGGAGATCTGGCAATAGACGAGGCGCGGGTTGATCACCGATAGCTCGTCGTAGCCGATGCCGATGCGCTCGGCGGTACCGATACGGAAGTTCTGCAGGAGCACGTCGGCATGCCGCACGAGGTCGTGCATGACAGCGCGGCCCTGCGGGTTCTTCAGGTCGAGCGCGACGCTGCGCTTGTTGCGGTTGAGCGCGAGGAAGGTCGTCATCAGACCATCGACGCGGGTGTCCTCGAACCCGTACCTGCGGTTGAACTCCCCGATCCCCGGGGCCTCGATCTTGATGACGTCGGCACCGAGGTCGCCGAGGCGCATGCCGGCGAGCGGCCCGGCGAGCATCTGGGTCGCGTCGAGGACGACGACGCCTTCGAGCGCACCACCGAGCTCGCCAACGACGCTCGATGCCGTTGTGCCCTCCTCGTCGTGTCTACCCACCGTTCCGCTTCCCTCCTGATGACTCATGTCAAAGTCAGTTGCTCGACCGCCGGCGTCAAGCTCGGCGACTGGTCTCGACGCGCCCTTGGCACCCGCCTATCCAGCAAGCCGTCGCCGGAACACCCTTGCGCGGTCGACGATCAGCTGGTAGTTCTGCAACACGACCGCAGTCACGAGTAGGCCACCGGTTGCCACCTGTTGCCAGAACTCCTGCAGACCGACGAGTAGCAGCCCGTTGTCGAGGGTGGCGAGCAGCGCCACGCCGAGGATCGCGCCGAGCACTGAGCCGCTGCCACCTGCGAGGGGAACACCGCCGAGCAGGATGGCTGTGATCGCCGTCAGCTCGAGACCGACCGACCCCTCCGTGGGCTGGGCGGAGCCCGTCTGGGCGGCGAGTAGGATCCCGGCGATTGCGGCGCACAAGCCGCTCGCGACGAAGACCATCGTTAGGTAGCGGGCCGTCTTGATGCCGGCGAGACGGGCAGCGCGGATGCTGCCACCCACAGCGTAGACCTGCCGGCCGATGTCGGTGAAGCGCATCACGAACACACCGGCCAGGCAGACGACGATGAGCACCCAGACGAGGTACGGCACACCGAGGCCGCTGCCGGTCCCGAGGACGTTGAAGAAGTTGCTGGCGATGCCGATCTCTTGGCCGTTGGTGGCGAGCAGCGCGAGCCCGGCGTAGGCGGAGTACGTTGCCAGCGTGGCGATCACGGAGTTCACCCCGACGTAGGCCACCATCACGCCGTTGACCAACCCGGCAGCCACGCCGACCGCGAGCCCGGCGAAGATCCCGGCGACGACGCTCTCGTGCGAATCGACCATCACGACCGCGGTTACCGACGAGACGAGGCCGGCGGTGGAACCGATCGAGATGTCGAGGCCGCCCGCGATCATCACCACCACTTCGCCCACGGCGACGATCCCGAGCAGCGACCCGCTCGTCGCGATGTTCAAGATGTTCGAGACGAGCACCTCACGACCGCTGCTCATCGCTGAGAAGACGCCGATCAGCAGCCCGAGGGCGACAAGGAGCATGACCATCCGCCGTGCGTCGCCTTCGAGGAATCGGCGGCGTAGGGCGGCGGCGCGCGCCCGACCCGGCTCGGGAGCGGGGCCGCTGGCGGGCGCGGCCTGTGCGAGGTTCTCGGTGATCGAGGTCATGACGAAGCGATCCCTCCCTCGTTCGCAGCCACCGGCGCGAGCTGGGGCGGCACCTCGCCGAACATCGCCGCCACGAGACGGTCCTCGTCGAGTTCGACACGAGGCACCTCGGCAACGACAGAGCCTTTGCGCAGGACGATGACGCGGTCGCACAAGAGCGTCAGCTCGGGCAGCTCCGAGCTGACGAGCACCGTCGCCGCCCCCGACTCGGCGAATCCCTCGATGAGGCGGTAGAACGCCTCCTTCGTGGCGATGTCGATGCCCTTGGTCGGCTCGTCGAGGATCCAGATGCGGGGCGACAGCGCGAGGCTGCGAGCGAGCACGACCTTCTGCTGGTTGCCGCCCGATAGCGAGCCGATCGGCGAATCCTGCGAGGAGCAGCGGATGTTCAGCTCGCCGACGAGCCTCGACACAAGTTCGCGTTCCTTGCCGCGCATCATCACGCGCAGCCGGCGCAGGTCGGGCAGGCTCGACAGCGCGACATTCTCACGCACGCTCCTCGTCGGAACGAGCCCTTCTCGATGGCGGTCCTCTGGCACGTAGCCGATACCCGACTCACGCGGGCTGCGCGGGTGGGCGCTCACCATCCGGCGGCCCTCGACCTCGACGTAGCCACCCTCGAGGGCCCGGTCACCGACGAGCGCACGGGCGAGCTCGCTGCGGCCGGACCCTCCGAGCCCGGCGATGCCGACAATCTCGCCGCGGCTTACGCTGAAGGACACGCCGTTCAGCTTGCGCGTTCGCAGCTCGTGCGCCACGAGCACTGAATCACCCCCCGTGGCTCTCGAGCGGTGCACCACGTGCTCGGTCGGCTCGCGGCCCGCCATCTCCCGGATGAGCGTCTCGAAGCTGACCGCCGCCGCGTCCTCGTGCATCCCGACGAGACGACCGTCGCGCAGCACGGCCACCCGGTCGGCAAGCTCCTCGATCTCGGCGCGGCGGTGGCTGACGTAGATGATCGCGGTGCCGGCGGTTCGCATCTCCCCGATCAGCTCACGAAGCCGGGCGACCTCGTCATGGCCGAGCGCCGAGGTCGGCTCGTCGAATGCGATCAGCTTGGGGCGGGCCACCACGGCGCGCAGGATCTCGACGAGCTGGCGTCCGGCAGCCGTGAGCCGTGTGCCCGGTTCGCTCGCTCGCAGGTGGCTGCTCAGGCCGTAGCGCGCGAGCAGCTCCTCGGTCGCGTCGTACGTGGCTTGCCGCCTGAACACGCGGCCCGTCGACGGGAGCATCCCGAGGAAGATGTTTTCGGCGACGGTGAGCCCGGTCACGATGTCGGGCTCCTGGGGGATCACTTTGATGCCGTTGGCGCGCGAGTCACGGGGCGAGCGGACGAGGATGGGGGCGTCGTCCTCGAGGATCTCGCCGGCGCTCGGTGTGGTCATCCCTGCGAGGATGCCGAGCAGCGTGGACTTGCCGGCGCCGTTCTCGCCGAGCAGCGCCGTCACCTTGCCGGGATGGAAGGCGAGCGAAACTGACTGCAGCGCCTTGGTGACGCCGAAGTCCTTGCTCAGGTCCTTTACTTCGAACACGTTGCGGAGACCCTCCAACGGTCGTCGATCACGAGCCGCTGGGCGGCTCGACCTGCGTCGCCCACTCGCCGTGGTGCGAGACGATGTGCCGGGCCACCCCGCCGCCGCGAGGCGAGCGGGGTGGCCCGTCGAAACTGCGTGGCTAACCAGCGGTCAGCACTTCCCCTCGACCTTCTGGAAGTTCGACGGGCTGACCGGCACGGCCGGGACTTCCGTCTCCGCCGGCATCGGGGTGTTCTTGGTGATGTGGGCGTAGATCACGTGGACGGCGGCTGCGCCGATCTCGTACGGGCTGAAGTAGTCCGATGCGACCATCCCCGACGGTGCCGCTCCAGGCACCCACTCCGTGCAAGTCAGGTCACCGCCGAGACCGACGCCGATGATGTCCTTGGTCGAGACGTGCGACTCGATCAGCGCTTTGCCGGCGCCGACCACGCCGTCGTCGTTACAGCTGGCGATCAGCCAGTGCTGGACGCCGGGGTGCGCTACGACGACCGGACCGACGTCCGCGAGCGCCTTCTCCACCGTGCCGTCGTAGGGGACGACGAGGATCTGGCTCGAGGAGAACGAGGGGTTCATCTTCTTGAACACCGCCTTCTCGGCGTCGGTTCGGAAGGTACAGGTCTGCAGTCCCGGCAGCTCGACGGAAATGTAGTCAGTATTCGATGCGGCCCAGCCTGACTTCTTGAATTGGGCGGCGAGCAGGGTGCCCGAGGTCGTTCCCGCCTGTGGCGCGTTGATGCCGACGAGCGGAACAGGCTTGTTGTTGGGCCCGTTGAAGTTGTTGTCGATCGCCACCACGGGGATGTGTGCAGCGTTCGCCAGGGAGACGATGCGTGGGCCGAGCGAGTTGGACGGCGGAGCGATGATGATCCCCGACACCTTCTGGGCCACCGCCGCCTCGACGTCGCTGATCGTCGCCGACGAGCTGGCGTTGACGTTGTCGACGAGCACCTTGGCGCCGAGAGCCTTGGCCGCCTTCTCCGCTCCCTGTGCCTGCTCCACGAAGAACGACTGCTCGCCGTTGATCGTGATGAGAGCGAACGTGAGGCCGCTCGCCGCACGGTGGGCGACGGCGGCCGACCGGTGTGCGGCGGCGATCGGTCGCGCCGACGCGGACACCGTCCCAGCCGCTGCAACCACCGCCAGCGGCACGAGAGCCGCTCCCGCCGCTGCGGCGAGCGCAGCGCGACGTCTGCGCAACGGTCGGTCATAGGCGTCGACGCGCCTCGTTGATCGGGTCATTCTTGGAGCCATGTGGGCGAACCCCCCTCTTGTTCGGCAATTATGGTCGCTTCATTGCTTTGTTCGCCGCTGCACCCGAGGGCGCAGCAGACAGCAGGTAACTCTTCGATCGCTCGTTGCTCCCTCGCTTCTTCAGCCAACCTCCCTCCCTGTCGCCTCAGCCCTGTCACAGCCCCGACAAGTCGCCTCCCGGTCCCTCAGCCGTTACCCCGCGCTCTCGGCGAGGGCCGTGTCGATCCGCACCACACGACCGCGCTGCGAGGCAGAGGTGAGGAGCGCCTCGATGAGCTCGACCGAACGCGCCGCAACGTCGCCGGGAGACTCGTTCTCGCCGCGGCCGTGTAGCAGCTCGACGAAGCGCGCGGGCGGTCCTTCGGCGCTGTAGCGGCCGCAACCAGGCTCGAGGTCGACCGAGCGGTGGCGCCCGTCGTGGCGCCGCAGCTCGAGCCGCTCCCGCTCGAGGTCGAGCAGGAGGGTTCCTTCATCGCCGAAGATGCGGATGTCCACCTGGAACGGATCGTCGTCGGGCAGGCTTCCCGCGCCGGATACGACTCCGATCGCCCCACCCTCGAAGGTCACCACCGCAGCGTCGTACAGGTCGACCGGCGCCGGCCCGCTCGACGAGCGAGCCTGCACCTCCGCGGCACGCAGGTTGGCGATCGAGAACAGCGCGGCCGAGGAATGGGTGATCTGGCCATCCGCGTATCCGCCGCCCTGTGAAGGATCCTGCCAGGTCTGCGCTTGGGGCGCGGCGACCGTCGGTTCCCACTGCGACGGCGCGCCGCCTTCGTTCTTGCTGAACAGCGACAACGTCGGCGAGGCCATGTGGCAGAGCACATAGCTCACTTCGCCTACTCCCCCGGCGCGCACGATCCGCCGCGCCTCGCGTACCGGTTGTTTGTAATTCCAGCCGTAACCGACGACGAGCTCGCGTTGGTGCTCGCGGGCGAGACGCACGAGGTCCCAGGCGTCAACCGCTCGCAGAGCCATCGGCTTCTCGCAGAGCACGTGCAGGTCACGGCGCAGGGCCGCGGCGGCATGCTCGTGGTGGAGGTGGTGCGGAGAGCTGACTACGACGCCGTCGAGGTCTTCTTCGAACAGGCGATCTACCTGCGACGTGACGAGCGGCACCCCGTACCGCTCCTGGAGGGCTTCGAGGACCTGCGGGTCGAGGCCGCAGATTGCCGCCACCTCGGCATCCTCCCGGGCCGCGATCTGTGGGATGTTGTTCGTGGTTGCCCACCAGCCAGCGCCGATGAAGCCAATGCGAGCCCTCCGGGTCACGAAGACCACGTCCCGCGCTCCGGCGCGGGTCTCCACATCTGTGACAGGCGTCGGCGAGCTAGCGACGCCACGCCCACTCGGCCTTTCCATCGACGAGCTCGCGCTCGACAAGCTGGTAGCGCTCCAGTCGCTCGAGGTGACCGAGCAAAGGGTAAACGAGAGCGAGCGACGCGCCCTCGTCCCAGCTCCCCATGCGTGGGGCGAGCACTTCGACCAGCCGACGGGTGGGAATGGCCGCCTTGGTGCTCTCGAGCTCCGCGCGCAGCCCGGCGTCCAGCCGCTCGGCAAAGGACCGGCTCTCGGCGAGGAAGTCCTCGGCCTCGCCGTCCCGAAGGACGGGGAAGTGCGCCGTCAGCAGCAGTGCCGGATGGAACGACTGCACTCGGCTGATGGTCGCGAGGTACGTGTCGACATAGCGGTAGGTCGGAGGGAACGCCGGCCTACCGTCGCGGGTGCATAGCGTTGACCACAGGATGGCATCGGACACCATCACAGCCCGGCTGCGCGGGTCGACGAGGGAGAGGTGCCCGCGGGAATGGCCGGGGGTGTGCATCAGCTCGATGGACCAGCCCGGGGCCAGGCGGAAGGTCTCGCCTCCCTGGTAGGTGACCTGCATCGGCGAGGTCCGCGTACCTGCGCGCACGGCGTCCTTTGTCTCGTCGCTGTCGGCGATGCCGTGCTCCGCAGCGAACTCGCCGTAGCGCTCGCTGATCAGCCGCTCGACGTCCTCGACCATCGGCCGGTCGAGCTCGTGGCAGCCGAAGCGAGCGCGCGACGCCACACCAGCGAGCGCTCCGTTCCCGCCGAAGTGGTCGAAGTCGGCGTGGCTCGTGACCACCCAGCCGATCGACCCGGCGTCCCTCCCGATCTCAGCGAGGTAAGGAAGCAGCGCCGTCGTCACCGAGTCGTCGACTCCTGTGTCGAACAGCAGACCCTCTTCGTCGCCGTCGAGGAAGTACATGGCGGTATAGCGCTCGCCGAGCGGCGCCTCGATCCTGTGGAGCCCTGGCGCGACCTCCATCTCACTCCCCCTTAAAGACCGGAGGTCGCTTGGCGGCGAATGCCTCCCGACCCTCCTCGCTGTCGTGAGTGGTGAAGCAGTAGGCGAAGAGGTCGTTCTCGTACCACAGCCCGACCGGGAGGCTGGTGCTCTCCGACACGCGGACAAGATGCTTGACGATCTGAACCGCGATCGGCGCGTTGGCAGCGATGCGCCGAGCGAGGTCCTGTGCGGCGTCGGCGATCTCGTCGGCCTCGACGATCCGCTGTACAAGGCCAGTAGCTCGCGCCTCGGTCGCGTCGATCACTTCCCCGGTGAGGAGCATCTCGAGGGCCTTGCCATAGCCGACCAGGCGGGGCAGAAGCTGCGTGTTGCCCGCTCCTCCACACCAGCCGAGCTTGATTTCGCCCGCGCCGAACTGCGCGTCAGGCGTCGCGAGCCGGACGTCACAGGACAAGGCGAGCTCCAGACCGCCGCCGACGGCGTAGCCGCGGATCTCCGCGATCACGGGTTTGCGGATCTCGTAGACGGCGCGGCAGTAGTCGACCCGGTTGCGCAGCTGCCAATTCGTGCCGTACGGCTCGAGGTTCTTCACGTCGCTGCCCGCCGAAAAGGCACGGTCGCCGGCACCGCGCATCACGATCGCCCGTACAGAGTCGTCGCCGTTCAGCTCCTCGCCCATCCGGCGCAGGGTGTGGCCCATCTCCGGCGTGACGGTGTTGAGCTTGGCGGGTCGGTTGATCGTGATGGTCGCGACCGCGCCGTCGCGCTCGAGTAAAACGTCCCCCCCGTCAGCGGTCACGAAGCCTCCACTCCCAGCCCTGCGCCTCCGCCCAGCGCTCACGCAGGCGAGACGCTACATACTCAACGTATCATCGTCAAGTATGATTTAATAAGTAGACCCGTTCAATGATGCCTCTCGACGCGCCGGGTCTGCCCCCCGCTTCCGGCAGCCGTTTTCAGCTGCTGGTGCATCTTCCGCCTACCTTCATCGACGTCCCGTTGCAGTCCACGCGGGCGGCGCCGACAAGGTCTCAGAGAACGTTCACTTGTGGTCGAGGGGATCGTTGGCGTGGTACCGCCGCTCGCCGTACTCGAAGTCGGTCGGCTCCATCAGGATGCGCGCCCCGGCGGCGCGGGCCCGCTCCCTAGTTGGCGCTGGCGTCCTCGACGCGCACCAGCACAGAGTGGGTCACCTCGCCTGGGCGCGGCGGCGCGCCGCGCAGGTCGGCGACGATCCGTGCACCGTCGTCGAAGCGCAGACCGCGATCGGTGGTCCTCCCCGATTCTGACCCGCTCGACGAAGCCGAAGGCGTTTCCGATCCAGTCCACCGCGGCGCGCACATCGGGGTTAGATGAGGCGGGGACGACCGTCGCACTCGGGATCGAGCGCCTCTCCCTTACCAATCCCCTCTCCTGCCAACTCCCGGCTCAACGGTTCGGGCGGCTTACTGGAAGGTGCTGATCGCCCCGGTCCTGGGATCGATCTCGGTGACCGAGTTGCCGCCGGAGCTCGGGACCCAGACGTTCTTGCCGGCGACTGCGATCGAGAACGGGTAGTTGAACTGGCCCCCCGAGAACAGGTTGACGAGGAAGCCGTCCGACGCGTCGAGCTCGGTGACCGAGGTGGCGTTGGTCACCCAGATGTGGGTGCCGTCAAAGGCGATCCCTCTCGACTCGTCGAAGCCGTACGAGGTGCCGGAGAACGTCTTCGATGAGCCGTTCGAGGGGTCGAGCTCGGTGAGGTCCGCGCCGTTGCCGGCGTTGGTCACCCACACCGCGTCGCTCGTGGTGACGACCCCTGCGGGCGAGCTGAAGCCGCGTGAGGGCGCGGAGAACGTGCGTACCCACGCGCCGTTGGCGGCGTCGAGCTCGGTCAACGAGTTGCCGTTGTAGTTGGCCACCCAGAGGTGGGTCTCGTCGGCGGCAATGGCGATCGGGAAGTCGAAGCCGTAGTTGCCGCCGGCGAGGACCCTCAGGCACGAGCCGTTCGCGACGCTGAGCTCGGTCACGGTGTTGTTCTGCGAGTTGGTCACCCAGATGCCCGAACCGCTGGCCGTGATCCCCGTCGGGCCGTCCAGCGATTCACCGAGGCCGTGCTTGCACGAGCTCGGGTGAAACACGTGGGAGGTTCCGGTCGTCGTGTTCAGCTCGGTAACCGAGTTGCCGAGCGTGTTGGTCACCCAGACGTTCTTGCTCCCGCCGCCGAAGAGGCTCTGCTCGAAGACGATCTGGTCGGGCCCGTCGAACCCGCGTGAGGGTGCCGAGAACGTACGGACCCAGGACCCGTCGGCGGCGCTGAGCTCGGTGAGCGAATTGCCGTCCCTGTTCGTCACCCAGATATCCGTGCCGTCGGACGCGATGCCGCTCGGGTAGTCGAAGCCGTACGAGGACGCCGCCCGCACCGGTGACGCCGCACCCGAGACCGATGACGCCGCACCCGAGACCGACGACGGCGGCGCAGCCGAGGCGGGCCGGGCTGCCTCACCGGCGACGGCCAGGAGAACTGCGCAGCCGGCGACACCGGCCAGCTGAAGCACTCGGGTCACCCTCGAAGCCCCCTGGCAGCTCGAGCCCGGGGGCGACCCCGCGCGTTCACCAGCAGCCTACACGGGCTCCCCCGCCGCAGCCTTGACCCCAGTCAGCAGGCCGCGGTCGGCTCCATCGCGACACGCGCCCCGTGTGCCCGGGCGTGCTCGCAGCGGGCGGGGGCGCCGGCGAACACGTCGTCGTGGACGAGGACGGCGACGACCGTCGCACTCCGCATCGAGCGGCTCGGCTTCAGTGCGGCTCCGGCGCGAGCGAGCCCGACAGCGCAGCCCCGACCTGGTCGGCGAGGGCGAGCGCGACGACCCGGGGCTCGATCGCGACGGGCCTACGCCCGCGTGCCACCATCACGAAGGCCCCGGTCCGCACGCCGCGATGCTCCGCAACGAGCTCGACCTCGCCGGTGGGCATCCCGTCCCGGCCGACGTCGAAGATCCATTCGCCGAGCTGCACCTCGCCGTTGCGTCCGAGGCGCGCCCGGCCTCCGCCCGCTTCGGCTCCGCCGGGTCCCGGTCCGGCCTCGAAGCGACAGCTCGCCAGCGCCAGCAGCTCGGCGAGGTCGGCCTCGGCGAGCGCGATCACCGACTCGACCGCCGCCCCCGTGGCGACGAGGTCGGAGAGGTCGCGGATGCGCGCCAGGTAGTCGCCCTCCGCGGAGGCGACCGAGTAGTAGCGCCGGCTGCGCACGGCGATCTCGGTGACCGCCAGGCCGACGACGAGCAGGGCGACCGTGGTCTCGACGTCGTGGGCGGACGAGATGGAGAACCGGTCGTACGGCCGGGTGAGGAAGAAGTCGAACCACAGCCCGCACGAGAGCGAGGCGAGCAGGCCGGCCAGCCGGTCCCCGAAGGAGACGATGGCCACGAGCACGGCGGTGAGCACCAGCGCCAGCGCGGCGTTGGCCACGTGGGTGCGCAACGGCGACAGCGCCGCCGAGACGGCGAGCGGTACGACGAGCGCACCGACGAGGTTGAGGCCGGAGCGGCGGCGCGACATCATTGCCGCAGATGGCAAGGCCGCAGCGGGCCAGTTCACGCCGGCAATCCTACTGCGCTGCCCCGGCGGCCGGCGCCTCGAGGTCGCCGACCCCGGGCATCCCGACGCGGGACGTGGCGAGCGACGACGGGATGCCCCGAGCCGTAGAGTGCCGAATCGATCGTCAGTGTGAACGTCTGGGTGGTCTGCTCAACGGCGATGCCGTTGTTCGCCGTGATGTAGATCGCGTACGTCCCCTCAGACCCGGCCGCGGGGTCCCGCCAAACGAAGCCGACCCGGACGAGTCGTGCGCGCACCTCGCCGAGTCAGCGCTGCGAACGTCGGGGCGGTCCCCACGTATATCGTGAACTCCTGATACGGCTCCCCGAGGAGGTTGTCCGCCTCGAGGTCGAACGGCCATGGCCCACCCTGGGCCTGACGTCGGGTCACCGCTGAAAGCTGCCATCCCGTTGCCGTTGTCGCGGAGCGTCAGCTCCTGAAGAAGCCACCCGTTCGCGGTGTTGGGGAGGCTCGGGGTCGGGGACCCCGAGACGGTCAGCGCGTACCCCGACGTGCCGGGCGTGAACGATGCCGAGTCGGGGCTCGTGATCGCCGGAGCGGTGCCGGCGTAGATGGTGAAGTTCTGGTGCGCCGACCCGGCGCTGTTGGTCGCCGTGATCGTGAAGGCGTGCTTGCCCTCGCTGTCACGCGCCATGCAGATCGACTGCACGGCAGACCCACCAGCGCCGTGCCGACCGGCGCGCCGCGAGCGTGACGCCCGATCCAGGTGGGCGCCACGCTCGCCTTCGTGCGGAATCCCGGCGCCTCCGCCGACGCCGTCAGAGGCGCGTCCCGTGTGGCACGACAACCTCGGGTGAGTCAGGCCAGCTCGCCGAACGGCTCTGCTAGCTCGAAGCCTTCATAGAGGTGGAAGACGAGGTGGACGAGGTTGGATGTGTTGATGTACTTCATGGCCATCAGCCATTCGAGGCTCGTGTCTGTGCCGACGCCGGGCAGGTTCTCGAACATCGTGTAGGAGTTGGGGGCGTTGTCGCCAAACTCCAATAGGATCGTCACAGAGCAAGCGAATTCGGCGAAGTACACTTGACTACCTGCCGACGAGAAGGGGTAGTCATCGCACACGTACTCGTTGTCCGTGAACGTCTCCGCAAGAGCACGGACATCAGAGATCATCGCGGACGACTGGGACGTCATCCCGTTGTTCTGGTAGACCCCGAACCACAGGTCCGAAAGGCTGTGCTTGAGACTCTCTTGTGCGGAGACCGAATTGTAGAGGAAAGAGAACACGAGGAACCCGTTCTCGCACACCCAGAGCGAATTGGGAGGTCTGCAGCTCGACTGAGGTCTAGCTACGGCGGCCGTTCGTGACGGGGACGTAGAGGCCGCGGCAGCCGAGGCTCCCCCCGCGGCGCCAACCACGGAGCATATGAGGAGGAGGATCGCCAAGGCGGATCGTCGACCACGGAGCTTCGCCTGAATTCTCGTGCCACCTTGTTTCGCGATGTGGGAGACGCGGATCGGGCGCCGCCGGGCTTGTGGGGTCGATGAAAGGCTTCCGGCCGAGGCGGGTGCCGCCAGGCTGAGTGCAGACAGAGGCACGAGCAATGCCAGCCAGGACGGCCGGCGGACGACATGGTTCCGTAACACGACTCTCCTCCTTGATCATCGTATGCATGGACCGCCGTCGTCTCGCCTTTCTCCACCGGCAGGGCGACGACCTCTGCTCGCCCGCCAGGGGCCACTCTTCCGTCAGAGAAGAATGCGGCGTTGCGCGCGATCAGACCGACGAGGTCCGAGAGGCGACGGCGCTCGACCGAACCGCACTGCCCTGCGGCGTCCGTAGCTTCCGTCTCCCGTCTCTCGCAACCGTGCTCAGTGTGGCGATGAGCGCTCGGGAGTTCATGGGTGGAAACACCCGAATTTGTCACAGTCGTCCGGAGGATCCCTGTCCTGTCCGCTAGCCCGGCAGTCGTCCCGCCGCGACGAGGCTTGCGAGCTCTACGCGCGTGCGGAGGCCGAGCTTGGTGAGAACGTTGCTCACGTGGCGCTCCACGGTTCGCTCACTCAGGTAGAGGAGGGAGGCGATCTCGCTGTTGCGCCTGCCTGAGGCAATGAGGAGAGCGACCTCGTGCTCTCGTCGCGTGAGCCCACCGACGCGCGCCCGTTGGCGGCTGACGGGGAGGTTGAGCTGGCGTGCGATCCGCCGGGCCCGATCCGCCGCCCGCCGGGCGCCCATCGAGTCGTAGGCGCGAACACAGGCGAGGATGCCCTCGCCGTCGGAAGACAGACGGGCTGCCTCGAGTCGAAGTCGCTGTTCCTCGAAGGCCTCGGGGCTCGAGTCTGCGGCCTCGAGGAAGAGCTGGCTTGCTTCCTTGGTCTCCCCGGCCGCTGCAGCGAGGTAGCCCTGACTCGCCGTGCTCAGCCACCCCGCTGCTGGCCATCGATCGACGAGGGGGGCCAGTCGGCGCGCAGCGCTCTCGGCGGCAACAAGGTCGCCGACGAGCACAGCCATCCTCACGACTCCGGCGAGGCACCACGGCGCTCCCGGGTAGTCGGGGGCGGAGCTCAGCTGCTCGCAGAGGGCGAGCGCCTCCTCGGGCCTGTCCGCCTCCTCGAAGAGCAACGCTCTTACCTCGAGCATTTGCACCGCGTAGCTGTCGCTCCTGAAGCCCACGTTGTCGAGCAGCTCGCGGCCGAGGTCGAGCTCACCCCGAAGGATGTGGACGTGGGCGAGCCCGACGACGACGTGGTCCTCGGTCGCGCTTCCAGCTCTGGCCGCGATCGACCGAGCGGAGAGGAGGTGGGCGAGGGCGCCGTCGAGATCGCCCCGGTTCACGAGGGCGGCCGCGAGGTTGGCCCGCAGCAACGTCTCACTCGCCGGAGGGAGGTGCGGGAGCTCGAGGCCACGTCGCACGTAGTTCTCGCCCCTGGCGGGATCGCCCGCCACCGACGAGAGAAAGCCGAGGTTGAGGAGGGCGTGCGATGCTTCGCCGTCGAACCCCGCACGGAGCGCGTCGGTCAGCGCCCGCTCCAGCACGGCGATGCCCTCCGCACAGCCCGACGTCTCTCCGAGGACGAGACCCAGCCGGTTCTGAGCCCTCAGTACCAAGCGCTGATCGCCAAGGGCGGTGCCTTCCGCCAGCGCGGCTTCGGCAAAGGGCAGCGCACGAGCCGGCTCACCAGCCTGGTCGAGGAGGGTCGCCTGGGCGAGGGCGGCTTCGGCACGTCCGCGCCGACCCGCCTCGGGAGATCGCCGAGGCCTGCTCGTCGCATCGGTCGGCAGGATCGGGAGCGACTCGTCGAGGATGCGACGAGCGCCGTCGAGGTCGAGGCACTCGTGCCAGAGCCCGAGCGCGAAGCGCGAGACGAAGAGGAGGCGCGCCTCCTCCTCGCCGGATCGGGCGAAGTCTACGAGCAGCTGTCCCGCAGTCGCCTCGGCCTCGGCGCGCTGACCGGCCCGCAACAAGGCGAGTGCCAGCCCGGCACGACCGCGACGAGCCAGCGCCGCCTCGCCGCCCCGTGTGGCAAGCTCGATCGCCTGGCGGAATGGAGCAAGGGCGTCCTCGCCGCCACCTCGTTCGTAGATCGTCTCCCCGACCTCGAGATGGGCATGGCTCGCCTCGGCGAGAAGACCGGCGCCGGCCAGCTGTGGAGCAAGCAGCTGGGGGGCCTCGCCGTGCATGGCCTGTACGGCGTTGGCGTGCAGGCCTCGGCGCTCGCCGGCCGAGAGGCTGTCGTAGAGCGCCTCGCGGATGAGTGGGTGACGAAACCGCCAGGACCCTTCCTCGGTCGGGCTGATGAGACCGGAGAGCGCGAGCTGGTCCGGGACGCTCGTCCCGCTGATCGCCTCGAGCCACTCGGGGCGCATCTGCTCGGGAAGGACCGACGCCGCACGCAGCGCCTCGACGAGGTCGGCGTCGAGATGATCGAGCCAGTCAGCGAGAATGGGACGGAGCAGGCCCTTTTCTTCCCTCCCCCACTCGGCGAGCAGCGAGGGTTCGGAGACGAGCCCGGCGCGGACGAGCGAGACGCACAACAACGGATTGCCGCCCGTGCGCTCGAGGACCGCGGTGGCCAGCTCCTCGGAGACCTCCTGAGCTGTCTCGAAGGCGAGAAGCGAGGCGATGTCGTCTCTGCCAAGCGGGCCGAGCGACGCGCTCAGCACCTGCTGAGCCCGGCTCAGCCGGTGGGCCAGCTCCTCGATCGCGGGCACCGGGCGGGAAGCAAGCAGCCAGGCGATCGGCAGGTCGGCGAGGTGAACCGCCACGGCGTGCAGGATCTGACGCGCCGCGCCCCCGGCCCAGTGCAGGTCGTCGACGACCACGAGCAACGGCGCGTCCGGTCCCACCCACTCCAGTCGCTCGAAGAGCGCCCCGGCAAGGACCTCCGCGCTCGAATCGAGTGGCGGGTACGGGGGCGGCGCAGGCGTCAGCTTGCTGAGCTGGCGCAGCAGCGACCATACCGGGTCGAGAGGCAGGCTCTCCTCGGTGGGCAGGCAGGCGGTGGCGATCGTCTTCAGGCCGGCGCTGATCGCCGCCGCCCGTCCATGTGCCAGCAGGTGGCTCTTCCCGATCCCGGGCTCGCCGAGGAACACGATCATCGAGCCCCGCCCGGCTGAAAGCCTGCCGACGAGCTCGCCGATCGCCGCCAGTTCCGGCGAGCGTCCGGCGATCATTCCGAGCGGGGGCGCGTCTGCGGCCGGTGGGTGAAGGGTCGGCTCCGGCTGCCGAGGCGGCATCGCCGAAGCATACGAGCCGGCTCGTGCGACAGCCTTGGAGTTGGAACTGCACAAGGCGCCGATCGAGACGAGCTCCTCGGCGAGCCCGAGCGCGAGCCCGAGCGGGCGACGCGCCGAGCACTGCCTCACTCCAGAGGCAGCCACTCCCGCGAGGTCGTCACCTTCTCGAGCACCTCGGGCAACGGCTCCACGCCGAGCCCCGGCCCGCTCGGCACGGCGAGGTGGCCGTCCTCGAGCACGAACGGCGCCGTGATGTCGGTCTCGAAGAAGCGGTCCGAGGCGCTCGTGTCGCCGGGCAGGGTGAAGCCGGGCAGCGCGGCGAGGGCGACGTTGGCGGCGCGCCCGAGGCCGGTCTCGAGCATCCCGCCGCACCAGACGGGCACGCCGTTGGCGCAACAGACGTCGTGCACGCGCCGTGCCTCGAGATAGCCGCCGACCCGCCCGGCCTTGATGTTGACGATCGAGCAGGCGCCGATGGCGATCGCGTCCGCCGCGGCCCGCGCCGAGGTGATCGACTCGTCGAGGCAGACCGGCGTGCGGATCTGGCTGGCCAGCTCGGCGTGCCCGCAGCACGTCGTCCTCGGGGAGCGGCTGCTCGATCAGCAACAGGCCGAACTCGTCGAGCCGGGCGAGGTGGCGGGCGTCGCCGAGGGTGTAGGCGGTGTTGGCGTCGACCTGCAGCAAGAGCTCCTCGCCGAAGCGCTCGCGGACCGCCCGCACCGGCTCGAGGTCCCAGCCCGGCTTGATCTTCAGCTTGATGCGGCCGTAGCCGGCCGTCGAGGTAGGCCTCGACCTGGTCGAGCAGGGCGCCGACGAGTGGGGGATCCCGACCGAGACGCCGGCGGCGACGCTCGGGCGCACGGCGCCCAGGTAGGTGCCGAAGGACATGCCCGCGGCGCGCAGCTCGGCGTCGAGCACCGCCATCTCGAGCGCCGCCTTGGCCATCGGGTGGCCCTTGATCGGGGCGAAGAGCGGCGCCAGCTCGGCCGCCGTCGACGACGGACGGCGCCGCAACGCCGGGCACGAGCCAGCGCCGGATCACCTCGGCGGCGCCGTCGACGTACTCGGAGGAGTACACCGGCTCGATCGTCGCCACGCACTCGCCCCAGCCCTCGGCCTCGTCGCTCACCGCCCGCACGAGCAGCGGCTCGCGGTGCAGTTGCACGCCGAAGGAGGTCTCGAAGGGGCTGACGAGGGGCAGCTCGATCCGCAACAGCTCCACACCGATCAGTCGCATGTCCCATCCTCCACCGTCTCGACGAGCACGTACCAGCCGGGCCGGCGGAAGCCGGCGATGCGCCACCCGCCGGCGTCGAGCGCCGGCACGAGCGTCTCACGAAGCGCCAGGCGCCACGAGCGGGCGAGGGCGGGGTCCTCCCGCCGCATCGCCTCGATGTCGGGGGGGACGGCGCAGAGCAGTGGACCGCCTGGTTGCGCCGCGGCGGCCGGGAGCGGCGCGCCCCGCCGTGCCGCCGCGCCGCGGAGTGGCTCGCCTTCCCCTCCCGCGCCCGCAAGCGGCTCGCCCCGCTCGCCCACGGCGAGCACGACGCGTCCCCGGCGACGAGGGCTGCGACGTCCGGCTCGAGCGGCTCTCGCCCGCCCGCCGCAGTCGCTGCAGCCGCCGCCGAGTCGAGCTCCCACGCCACGAGCAGGCGGTCGCTCCCCTGCCCGGCGTTGATCCCGTCGATCATCTCGCCGTAGAAGTCGACCAGGTAGGCCCTCGCCACGGCGCCGAGGCGGGTGAGGTTGAGGTGGGCGTTGCGTGCCACGAGCGGGTCGAAGGTCCACTCGACACGGCGCAGCCCGCGCTCGAGGGCCCAGGCCCGCTGGTGCAGCTTGAGGGCCCAGCCGACGTGGCGCCCACGCATCTGCGGCGCAACCCCGGTCACGTGCGAGTGCAGGTGCACCCCCTCTCCCGCCCGCTCGCCCAGGACGCCGATCGAGGTGCCGACGAGCGAGCCGCCGTCGAAGGCGCCGGCGACGTAGCTGCCGGAGAACGAGAGCGCACGCAGCGTGTCCGCCGGCACCGCGGCGTGGCCCTGCCAGACCAGGGCGAGCATGCGCTCGGCGTCGACCAGCTCGCCCATCCCGTCGAGCTCGCGCACCTCGACGCCGGCGGCGTCCGCCGCCGCCCGGGCGGTCGCCCGGGCCTGCGCGAGCAGCGCCGCGTCGACCGGGCCGACTCGCGGCGCGGGCTGCGTCGCCGGCTCCCCGGCTCCGGCCCCGGCTTCGGGCTCGGCTCCGGCTTCGGCTCCGGCCCCGGGCCCGGCGCCGGCTTCGGCTCGGGCGGCCGCCGGCTGGCCGGTCAGCTGGCCGGTCACAGGGTGGCCGTTCCGATCTGCTCGATCAGCGCAGCGAGCAGCGCAGCGCGCTCGGGCATCGCGTCGACGAGGACGTGCTCGTGGTCGGCGTGCGCCCCGCCGCCCACGGCGCCGAGCCCGTCGAGGGTCGGCGTGCCCACGCCGGAGGTGAAGTTGCCGTCCGAGCCGCCGCCGACCTGGACGTCGCCCGGCCAGTCGAGGCCGACACCGGCCGCGGCGGCGCGGGCCAGCTCGAGCAGCGCCACCGACGTGGCCGGCGGCATCGGCGGGCGGTTCGGACCTCCGTGCACCTCGAGCTGCGCTCCGGCGAGCACCGGCAAGAGGGCGCGCATCGCCTTGTCGACCCGCTCCTGTTCCTCGCGGGTCGTCGCCCGCGAGTCGACGGCGATCCGGCTCCGGGCGGGCACCGTGTTCGTCGTCGTCCCCGCCGACAGCACCGTTGGCGTGACCGTCGTTCCCAGCGCCATGTCGCCGAGCTCGGCGATGGCGAGCACCTGGTGGGCGAGCTCGACGGAGGCATTGACGCCCTTCTCGGGCTCGAGCCCGGCGTGCGCCGCCTTCCCGGTCACCTCGACCTGGTAGAGCGCGACGCCCTTGCGGGCGCTCTTCAGCATCCCGGCCTCGCTCGGCTCACAGACCAGGGCCGCCCTCGCCCGGCGCGCCGACTCCTCGACGAGCAGCCGGGACGTCGGCGAGCCGAGCTCCTCGTCGCTCGTGACCAGCACCGTCACCGGCGGCGGCGTGCCGCGGTCGCAGAGCGCCCGAATGGCGTGCAGCATCTGCACGAGCCCCGCCTTCATGTCGAAGCAGCCAGGCCCGGTCGCCCGCCCGTCGCGCACGGCGAAGGGGTGGACCTCGAGCGACCCGATCGGCCAGACGGTGTCGAGGTGACCGACGACGAGCACGCCGCGCTCCCCCGCCCCGGGCAGCTCCCAGCGCAGGTGGCACCGCCCGTCGACGACGAACCGCTCGGCGTCGCCCGGCAGGTAGGGAGTAGCGATCTCGCAGAGCAGGTCAGCGCAGCGTCGCGTCGCGGCGAGGTCGTCCGAGGACGACTCGCAGACGACGAGCGCCTCCAGCTCGCGAACCATCTCGTTCTGTTCGGCGCGCAGGCGCTCGAGCTCGGTCACCGTCAGATCTTCGCGGAGGACGGCGGGACGCGCATCTCCGCAGAACGCCGGCTCGCGGTAACCCGGTGCGCGGCGGGCCGGCCTCAGTCCTCGTCGCTCGGAGGGGCGCGGTCCGGACCACCAGGCCCCGCTCGGCCGGACCACCCGAGGCGCTCTCTCGCCTCCTGCTCGGCAAGCAGGCGCTGGCGCTCGACGAGCTTGGCTCTCGTTGCCGCGTCGAGGGATCGCCACTGGCGATACGCGAGCCTGTTGTGGAAGGGGCAAAGCAGTCTGCCGTTCTCTTGGAACGTGAGGCCGCCCGCGTCGAAGGGGACGATGTGGTCGACCTGGCAGCTCGCAGCCGGCCGGTCACAGAAGGGGTGCACACAGCGCTGATCGCGCAGCTCGATCGCCCGGCGCGTCGCTCCGGAGAACAAGCGACTGCGCATGGCGACCTCGACGCGCCCGCCGGGTCTGAACACGGCGCGCTCGATAAGGGCCCGGTCCAGGTACGGAACCAACGAGCCGGGCGACACAGCAGTCCCCGAAGCAACCTCACAGATCCGTCCGTGCAGCGTCTCGTAGTCGACGAGTACCGTGAGAAGCGGCGCAGGCGAGGCCCCCTCTTCTGAGCCCGCCGAGCGGCGCGCCATCGCCACGAGCGCATCGGCACGGCGTTGGCCACTCGTGCGCAGCAGCTCGCCGAGAAGGGGCTCTCGCCCGAGCTCGCGCCGTGCTGTGGCTCTGTCGGCCTCGTACAGCTCGGCCTCGAGACGCTCGAGCTCGTTCGAGACGATCTCGCCCGAGATCGGGTCGAGGGTCATCTTCCCGAACCACATCCCGCCGATGCTCGAGACAAGCGACACCTCCCGCCGCTCGGCGCGAGCCATCTCGCTTGTCTCAGCACCGTCCTCGTCGGCGCGCTGCGCGAAGTACTGCACGCAGCGCTCGAAGGCAGAAAAGCGCAGGTGCTTGGCCTGATCGACGAGCATCTTCTCCTCGCGGCGCACCGCCTCGCCACAGCGACCGCGACTCAGGCGAGCAAGCGCTCCCATCTGCGCCGAGCCGATCTCGCCGGCTTTGAACGCCTCCTCGGCGGCCGGCAGCTCGGCCATCGCCCGTCCGAGACGAAGCTCGCGCCGAGCCGTCGCCTCGGGCAGATGGCATGACGTCGCAAGCCAGGCGGTGGCGCTCTGGGCACCGTCGGCGACGAAGCCGCCGTCGCGCTCGAAGGCCGAGCTCGTCGCGCAGAGCACCGACTCGAACTTTGCCCCGCAGCGGTGCAGCGCAACCAGGCCTTTGCTGTCGGCGAGGCAGCCCGGGTCCATGGCGACCATGCGGTCGAGCACACTCTCGAACTCGTCGAGGATCACCCTGCCAGCACATCACACCGGTGTATCACCCGGACGCACGCTCGATGGCGGTAGATAGAACGGTAGAGCGAAGCGGAAGCGGCAACGGCTGCGACTGATCGGTCAGCGAGCGACGCCGCCGCACATCCATTCGCCGCGCCCACGGGGCACGGCGGGCGACCGCGGCTCGAGCACCCGTTCAGCGACGCTAGAGGTCCACCGAATCGGGCTGACAGGCATGTGGAGCGCCCTCGCGAGTGGGTCGTCACGCCATAGTCGATCGACCCAGGGTCTGGGCTGAGTCTTCCTAATGTCGTCAGGGTGGACGGGGTTCCACAAGTCGACCTCCGGGCGATTCCCCGAGGGCAGGTGGCCCGAGACGAAACCTGAGCCGACCTCGACCAGAGGGAACTCCCAATCGCGTACGACGAAGGGCAGCTCTTTGGAGGGGTTGATCCGTCGGTCGACCTGTCCATTGGGCATCGTCGCAGGAACCTCGAGCTTCGGTCCGGGCAGTCCCGTCGCGAGCACCGCGAGCCGCGGGATCAGGCGGGGCCCGGGCCAATCCGGTGGTCGCAGTGCACCCTCGATCGGGACCGGCAGCTGCACCGCAACATAGAGGTCGGCGAGCCCCCTGTCATCGAGGACTTCGACCACCGCAGCGAGGTCGAGTCGGAGCAAGGATCCAACGGTGCCGCGCTGCGCGGCCCGAGGGCTTTGAACGGCCCGCCGCACGAGGCTGTGCAGTCCGAGGACGACCCTATCGCCGAAGTCCACCTGCGATTGGTCCCGATCGATCGTGCGGAGATCGTCGGCGCTCGGCATCAGCTCACCGTTAGCGGCCCGCTCCTCGAACAAGCGGTAGTTGTGCCTCGGGCTGAAGCCGAGAAACCAGCAGATCGAACGCCCCCGATCGAACCAGGTCGCTGCCCGCCCGCCGGCGGGACCGTGCAACGGCTCGATGTCCCCCCGACCAACGTTGGAGAGCGCGCCCCCCGTGCCCGTCGGCTGCGCAGTGCGCTGGTTGAAGAACTCGCCAACGATGCTGCTCCACGGCGTCACGCGGCCGACGGCTGCGAGATCAGCGGGCGACGCGTCGCGCGCCCTCAGATCGACGAGCGCCCGATGCGTGAAGCGGAGCTCGAAGCTTGACGATTCGACTGGCGGGAACCGATCGTCAGCCGGGCTCGTTGGCACTCTGGTCGCTCTCTGCCTCGAGCTCCTCGCGCGTCTCTCGTGCCACCTTCTGAAGGAACCGGTACCGAGCCTCCACAGAAGCGGCGGGCAGGTGGAGCTCGCCGTCGAAGTAGTAGTCGTCGAGCGCTCCGCTGCGGATGAGCTCGACGATCCGCCCAATCGATGAGGCCAGCATGAACATCGCCTCACGCTGGTCAATGAACGCATCCAGAGAGGCGAGCACGACGCTGTGCCCCGCCGCGGTCTCGCGAACCACGGCTAGCAATACCCTGCGCAAGGGTTCTCCCAGGGGGCGGTCTTGGCGCGGGTAACGGAGCACCACGTCCGACCCAGCTTGGATGACCTCCTCTACATGGTCGTCAAGGAGCCCCGGTTCGATCACTTGCAGCGCCGTCGTCCACGTGCACTGCGCACTCTCGTAGTCCCATCCCAAGAGCCGCATCGCGGTGTAATCCACGTACTCCTCGGCGAGGTGCGCCTTGAGCGCCTCGATCGATGCCAGTGGAAAGCGCGGCTCGTCGGTGACCGTGAGGTGCTCGCCTCCGACGATGTAGTCGTCGAGCCACCCGTCCTCGATCCATTTCAACAGGAGCCACGGTTGTAGGTCGAGGATTGCTGCCGCCTCCGAGAAGGTCCTCAGCTCGTCGGTCGACAGCAGCACCACCGCTCGCCCGGCGTGCACCTGCTCGCAGACCGTACGCACGAGTCGCACGAACTCGTCGGGAAGCGACCGCTCCCCCCCTTCAGCCGAAACGAGCACGATCTCGGCATCCGGCGCAACGAGCACGCCGGCGTCGCCCACATCCTCCCGCTCCGGATCGATCAGCTGCGCAACGCGCGCATGGTCGTGTCGCAAGGCTCCTCAACCACCTTTCCCGTGGAGCGGGCACGCCTGCCGGGTCACGCCTTCACCGGATGCGACCCGACGATGTCGACGGCGTACGCGGTCGCGGCGTACTGCTCCCACCATCCGTACGGTACAAGCGCGACCTCTCCCCAGGTGACCACGAGGAAGCCGCGAGGGGTCCACCCGAAGACGGCGAGCGAGTGCCCGGCCACCTCGCTCGTGGGGCCGATCGTCGGGTCGATCGTGCTCGAGACGGGAAGGCCCTCTGGGAGCACGACCGTCGCGTAGAGGGCGCCGGTTGCGACGATGGCGCGCTTGAGCGCAACGATCCCCGTCGCGTCGAGCGTGCTCCACCCGCGCAGGCGCGTACCGAGCAAGCCGGCCGGGCCGGCCCAGGCATGCAACAGCTGGCTGTCGGTCAGTCCCGCTCCGGTTCCACCGTTGAGCGCACCCCACTCCGACAGGGCCTCGTTCGTCGTCATCGCCGGAACATCCGTGATCCGGCCGCCGAGATGGTCGACGCGCACGATGTTCGAGTCGGCGACGAGCGCGCAGTCGCCATACGGGCCGACGTTGCCGAGCGTGGGGAATGCCGTGTCGCGTCCGAGCACGACGACGTGTACGCGCACCGCCGTTCCGTTGCGCCGGGCGGTCCTGACCGGGGCGATCGGGTCGTAGATCGAAGGCAAGGGGCCCCCGTTGCTCCATCGAAGCTGGTGACCGGCGCTCGGCACCGCGGCGGCCCGGCGCGCTGCCAGCGCGTCGGCGAGCGGTGAGAGCGGCGTTCCCGGCGTGCCCGATGTGACCGGCGTCTGCGGCAGCGAGCTCGGCGTCGGCATTGCCCCCGGGGCGCCAGCCGTGCCCGAAGGCGGGGCGGGCGTGCCGGTCACGTCGATCACGAACGGAACTCGCACCGAAGCGACGGCGTTGGCGACGACGACCGCGAAGGTCTGCGCACCCGAGACGAAGTCACCGGGCGCGCCGCTGATCGTGGCGGTGCCGTCCCCGTTGTCGACGAAACTCATCCCTGCGGGAGCGCGCCCGAGAGCGTGAAGCTCGCGACCGGGTACGTTCCGGCGGCCGCCATCACTGGGAAGGTGCTCTCGACGCCGTAGGGCGCGGAGAGGTCCGTTACCGAGCTGACCGAGGGCGCCTGGTCGACGACGAGGTCGAGCGTTGCGGACGCGTTGGAGAGCGCGTTGACCGCATCGACCGGGATCGCGTAGCTCCCGCCGCTCCCGGCCGCAGCGGTGCCCGTGATCTCGCCGTCCATGCCCAGCTGAAGCCCAGCTGGTATGGACGTGGTCGCGCTCACCTCGGGCGCCGGGTAGCCGGAGACGGGCAGCTGCACGCTGGCCGGCGTGCCGACGATGGCCGTCGCGTCGAGCGGGCTGCCGAAGCTCGGCGCCTCCTCGATCGGGATGGCGGTCGTCGTGCTCGACGGCCCTTCGGTCGGCGTCTGGAGGAAGCGAGCCGTGATCGAGTCGTCGCCCGAGACGGTCAAGATCCCGCTCACGCAACTCGCGTCCCCCGTCATCGGGTCGACGCCCACCGTCGCGCAGCTCGACAGCTCGCCGAGCGAGTCCAAGAAGCTCACCGTGCCGTTGCTCGGCGGTGGCGAGACGCGAACGGACACGTGCAGCTGCTGACCCACGACGCCGACGGGGTCCGCCGACGTGATCGCCGTGTTCGAGACGATCGGCTGGACGGTGATCGACCCCGTCCCGCTCGCGCTGGTGTAGTTCGGCGTGCCCGAGTAGGAGGCCGAGAGCGAGTCGGTCCCCGTCGGGGAGAGCGCGGATGTCGTGCAGGTCACCACACCCGGCGTCGCCCCACTCGTCGGAACGGTGCGATTGGCGCAACTCAAGTCGCCGAAGCTGTCGGTGACCGTCACGGTGCCACCGTCGGGCACAGGGCTCACGGCGACCGTAAGGGTCGCGGGTTCCAAGGCCGGCACGGGGTTCGGCGAGGCGGTGACGAGCACGCTGGTCGGGACCTTGCCGATGAGCAGCTGGAGATCGCCTGAGTTGGGCTGGTAATCGCTGTCGCCGAGGTAGGTTGCGCTGTAGCCGAGGGTGCCCGCACCAGGGAGCCGTGCTACCGAACAGGTCACCTGCCCGGTCGTCGTGCTCACCGGAAGGGACCCGCAACCCGCGAGCTGACCGGGGGGGCCGCTGAAGCTGACCGTGCCGCCGTCGGGCACCGGGCTCACGGTCGCCGTCAACGTAACAGCGCCGAACGCTTGCGGATTGGACGGACTCGACGAGAGCACAACGGTCGTCGGTGCAGCATCGATCATGACAGTCAGCCCGCCCAAAGCCGCGTCGTAGTTGGCATCACCGGAGTACGCAGTCACGATCGCCCATGAGCCCGTACCAGCGAGCACCCCGCTCGTGCAGCGCGCCGAATTGCCCGACACCGCCACGCTCGAGCAGCCCGACAGGCTCGGGCCGGCTCCAGAGCCGGAGAAATCAACACTCCCGCCGCCGTCGCTCGGCGAGATCGTGGCGGTGATCGTGACGGTCTGCCCGACGACCGGCTGCGCCGGCGACAGGCTGACGCTGACGGTAGGAGTGCCCGGCGCAACGCTGACGCCGAGCTGCGCGCTGCTCGAAGCCCAATTCGTCGTGCCGCCGAAGACGGCGCTCACGCTGTCGGTCCCGGTCGCGGCGTATGCGAGGCTCGTACAGCTCGCCTGATCCGTGGCGGTGTCGATCGGTTGATCGGCGCAATCGCTGATCTTGCCGAGCGAGGGGCTGTCGGAGAAGGCGACTGTGCCGCCCTGCGCCCCGGCAGCTGAGGGGCTCAACGTGGCGAGGTACGTCGCCGTGGTCCCGACCGTCGGCGCGGGATCGGTACTCAAGGAGAGATGCGTCGTTCCCCGGTCGATCTCGAGCGAGCCGCCTGTCAGCGCGGACGACGAGTAGTTCGCGTCGCCCAGGTACTGCGCCGTCAAGGCGTCGGCCGGGTCGGCCGAAGTGAGCGTGCCGGTTGTGCACACCGCCTGCCCGCTGACCGGGCTGACCGGCGAGGCCCCGCAACCGGTGACCTGGCCGTCGGCGTCGGCCAGGCTCACCATCCCCCCATCGGGGTAGGGCTCGACCTGGACGGTGATGATCGCCGCGGATCCCACCTGGCTCGCCGGCGCCGTCACCGAGGCGACCACGGTGGTCGCCTGCCCGACGTCGAGCATCGTCGAGGCGCTCGCCGCGACGTAGTCGGCGTTGCCTGTCCACGAGGCACGAACGAGGTCGTCCCCCGCCCGGGTGAGGTCGGACGAGGTGCAGACGGCCTCGTTGCCTGACAGAACCGTGGAGCAGTCGAGCGCTCCGTCGGCGTCGGTGATGCTCAGCGTGCCCGAGCTATTCCCACCAAGGCCCGGCGTGGCCATCACGGTGACCATCGTCGTCTCCCCCACGGTGGCCGCCGTCGCGTTGACCGAGAGAGTGGTGCTCGCCTGGGCGATGCCGACCTGTACCGAATTGCTGGAAGGCCCGTACGATCCGGCACCCTCGTACACGGCGACGATGGTGTCGGTGCCGACGGCGCTGTACGTGCCGGAACAGCTCACCTGGTTCGTGCCCGACAAGCTGAGGGTGCACGCGAAGTCGTCGAAGGAGGCGCTGTCGCTGATCTCGACTGTTCCAGTCGTTGGGTTCGGTCCCGATATGGCGGTGACCGTCACCCCGACGCTGACCCGGTTCCAGTAGCTCGAGATCAACGGCGTGTTGATCGCCACGACGGTTCCCGTCGTCGCCCCGGCGGCGCCGGCCGGTACGACGGCGGCGAGCGCGACGGCGGCCAGAGCGACCGCGATCGAGGCCACAACTCGTTCGCGGCGCCTTGGCGCCCCGCAACAGCGACGTACCATCCGCGTCTCCCGTCCGTTCTCCGGGCCGGATCAGGAAGTCGAGAACTGGGGGACGATGCGCACCGTCAGGCGGTAGGCGCGCGTGGCGTGTCCAGCCACCGCCACAGCGCTGCTCGTGGCGCTGATCACGAGGTCATGGTTGACCGACGCCGAGCTGACGATCAGGGTGAGCACCAGGTGACGTTTTGGCTCGCTCAGCCGGAAGCCGCCTTCCCAGACGATCTTGGTGACGCTGCGCAACTTGGATCCCACCCGCTCGTGCGTCACCTCCCGGCGAGCGGTGATCGACCCGCTCAGCGACGCGCGCAGCGGTCCGTCCGAGCACGACAGATCGAATCCGAGCTCGGTGATCGAGCCCGTCGCGCTGGCGTCGTCGTGCACCTCACCGAGCGACGCTGGGCACGTCAGCGCCTGGTCGACGGTCCCCGAGAGGCGCGCCGAGACGCTGTACGAGGACACCACGATCGCTCCCGACCGCCCACTCGAGGGCGACGACGAGGTGTTGGCGCTCGACGCCGTGCTAGCGGGCGGGGCGGCCGGCGATGGGGAGCTCGCGCCGCCGCCCGAAGAGCCACCGCCACCGCCGCTACCGCCTCCCGAGGACGGCGCCGGCGCGATGGCCAGCGTGAAGTGCAGCACCGCCGCCTGCCCGATCCCGTTGGACGCATCGATCGCAAAGCTCGAGCTCCCGGCATCGCCTGCGCCCGGCGTCCCGCTGATCAGCGCGCTGCCACCGCCCTGGTCCACGAAGGACAGGCCAGCGGGCAGGTTGCCCGAGAGCGACAGGCTCGGAGCGGGAAAGCCCGTGGCGCTCACCGAGATGTCGCACGCCGCGCCGGCGACGCAGGTGCCGCTCGACGTCGTGCTGAAGCTCGGCGCTTCGTCGACGGTGATCGTCAGCTGCACGACGGAGGGAGCGAGCACCCCGTCATCGAGCGCGATCTCCGCCGTGTACGCACCGCCACCATCCGTAGGGATCGCGCCGGAGACGGTCGCCGTGCCATTGCCGTGGTCCGTCAGCGAGGCTCCGGGCGGCAACGCGCCCCCGTCGAGGGTGATCGTGGACACCGGCGGCGTGCCGGCGGTAGTGAGCGTCACGCCGAAGGCGTCTCCGGCGGTTGCGGTGTAGCTGGTCGGCGAGGCCAGGACCGCCTCGGTGTCGATCGGGAGCGTGACTGTCGCCGACGACGGCGCGTCGTTCTCGTCCCCGGAGTAGGACGCCGTCACCTGGTCGCTCCCCGGGGTGGCCGGAGCCAGCGCCGGGCAGGTCGCGCTCCCGGTGACCTGGACGGGCACGTCCGTGCAACCGGCCACGAGACCGGCCGGGTCCGAGAACGAGACCGTGCCGGTCGCACCCTGCTGGTTCACGCTGGCGCTGAGCACCGAGCTCTGGCCGACGACGAGCGCGGTCGTCGAGACCGACACGGTCACCGCAGTCGCCCGGGTCGTGGGCGAGATCACGGCGTTGACCGTGACGGGAGCGTAGAGAGCGTCCCCGCTGTACGCCGCGGTGACGGTGTCGTTCGCCGCGGCGACGGTCGGCAGGGTGCAGATCGATCGACCGGTAGAGGGCACGACCGGTTGCGCGCTGCACGAGCCCGAGCTGATGTTGCCTGCCGTGTCCGAGAAGCCGACCGTCCCACCATCGACAGGGCCGTCGGGCCCCGTCGAGGTCGCGATGAAGGCCCCGGGAGTGTCGTCGAGCAGCGGCGAAGGGGCGGTGGAGATCGCAACGGTGGTCGCAGCCTTGCCGATCGTGACCGCCAGGCGTGCCGCCGCGCTCGTGGCGTAGCTGGCGTCGCCGAGGTAGGTGGCCGAGAAGGTGTCCGGGCCGGGCGTAGCGAGGGTCGCGGTGGTGCAGCTGGCCGTGCCGGCGACCGTGTTGACGCTCACCGACGCGCAACCGCTCACGTACCCGGCAGTGTCCGAGAAGGCGACGTCGCCGCCGTCGGGAATCGGTGACACGGTTGCGATGAGCTTCGTCGTCGACAACGCCGTGGGGGCGCCGGGGAGCGACGACAGCTGAACCGAGGTCGGGGCCTGCGCCGGTGTGAAGGCAAGTGACGTTGACGACGCGCCGTACTGGGAGTCGCCGGCAAAGTGCACGCTGACGTGGTCAGCCACCGTCGAGGTCAACTCGGTGCTCGTGCAGGTGGCATTGCCGGTAATGCCGCTCACAGCGGCAATCGGGCAGTCGAACCAACCCTGCGTGTCGCTGACGTCGACCGTCGTCCCGCCGTTGGGAGCCGGAGAGACGGTGACGGTGAGCGTCGCCGCCTGCGCCACGAGCGGGTTCGAGGGCGCCAGCGCCAGCCCGAGCGTCGTGGCTGCCGGGCTCACCGTGAGGGTGAAGCCCTGCACCGCCACGGCACCGACGCCATTGCTCGCACGCAGGGTGATGGGGTAGGTGCCGGCGCTGCCGAGCGCCGGTGTTCCGGACAGGAGCCCGCCGGCGGACAGGCTGATCCCTGACGGCAGGGCCCCCGATTCCGTGAAGGTCGCCGCCGGCTCTCCCGAGGCGCTCGCCTGGAAGCTACCGGCAGCGCCGGCCTGCATCGTCGTGCTCGATGCACTTGTGATCGAGGGCGGGATCCCGAGTAGGGCGAGCTCCTCGGCGCTGCCCTCGGCGACGCCGACAGCGCCCGTGACGTCGACGGCGAGACCGAGCGGATCGACCAGTCCCGAGGCGAGCTGGTAGATGTCGCCGGTCGCGGTGGGGACCCCGAACAGCGACGCCGTCGCGCTCGCGGTGACGACCCGCACGTCGCCTTCGGCCGGGTCGGTGAGGTACAGGTCACCTGCGCGATCGAGGGTGATGCCCCCGGGATCGTCGAGCTCGGCTGCGGCTGCGGCTCCACCGTTGCCGACGGCGCCGGCAGTCCCGTCTCCGGCGACGGCGTAGAGGTGACCGACTGAGACGCTCTGGCCCAGGATCCGGCCTGCTGCGAGCGCGTCGACGGCAACGAGGTTCGCGCCTTGGTCGTCCAGGTAGAGGTCTCCGTCCGGCCCGACCGCGAGCGACGTCGGGTCGTCGAGTGCGCTGCCTGCGGCGAGCGAGCCGCTCGTGAAGCTGCCGGCTGATCCGGTTCCCACCAATGTCTCGATGTCCGGCACCGATGGGCACGTGCTGCTGCCCGCCACCTCGCGGACGGCGTCGTTGCCCGAGTCCGCCACGAAGACGTCGCCTTGGTCGTCGACCGCCACACCGGCCGGCGCGTCGAGCTTGGCAGCGCTAGCCGGTCCGCCGTCGCCGTAGTAACCCGCCTCCCGGGGCGTGCCGATGACGGTATAGATGTCGCCGTTGCTGACCTGCTGGCCGAGCAGGCACCCGCTCGACGCCGCGAGCACACGCACGGTGTCGTTGCCGGTATCGGCGATGAACAGGTCGCCCGCTCCGTCCAGGGCGATCGCCCCGGGGTGGTCGAGCTTGGCCAAGTGTCCCTGTCCCGAGTCGCCGGAGTCGCCCGCCACGCCCGTCCCGGCAATCTCGTACACGTCGCCGGCGGTCATCGAGATGCCATAGGCCGTGCCGCTGCTCGCCGGGATCTCCTCGATCGTCGACGATGCGCTGTCGAGGACGAAGCGGTCGCCGGCGACGTCGACGAGGACGTCACTCGGCCCGTCGAGCTCGGCAGTCGCCGCGGGCGTCCCGTCCGGGCTGGATCCCGCCACGCCTGTGCCGGCGACGACCGCGCGCGGCGCCGGTGTAGCTCGCCGGCTCCGAGACGGTCAGGGTGTAGGTGGCAGTCGTCGATCCCACGGAGTTCGACGCCGTGAGGAAGAACGGCCAGGTTCCGGCGCTACCCTCGCCGAGCGTCCCCGACAAGAGGCCCGACGCCGACAGCGAGAGCCCCGCCGGCAGCGATCCGGTCTCGGAGAACGTCGGGGCGGGCTGCCCGCTCGCCTGGAGCTGGACGCTGACGCTCGAACCGGCGGCCGCCGTTGCGCTGAGCGGTGACGTGATCGCAGGGAGCGTGCCGGTCTCGTAGATGATCGTGACCGAGCCGTTGCCCGCGTTGGTGCCGGCCTCGCTCACGCCGCTCACGCTGGACGCGACGTAGCTGCCCCCGGCTCCGCCGCCGCCGGCCGATCCGCCCCCGGAGGCGGCACCAGCGCCGCCACCAGCGCCAAAGCCGCCGCCTCCTCCGCCACCTCCGCCGCCGGCGTGACCGTTGCCGTCGGAGTTGGGCGCCGCGCCTCCACCTCCGCCGCCACCGGCGCCCCAGCTCCCGCCGCTCGAGCCGGCGGTGGCGCCCACTCCGTAACAGGACGGACCCCGGGTGAGGCCGTCCCGCCATTCCCGTTCGAGCCACCGCCGGCGCCCTGGCTGGCGCCACAGCCGCCACCCGCCGTGCCGTCGCCGCCGCCCGAGAACGGCGTCCCACCCTCACCGCCGGTGGACACCGGAGTGGGATCGTTGACGCCTTCCCCGCCGGCCCCGCCTCCACCGCCGGCGACCATGAGCAGCGTCCCCCCGACGTAGAGCGCCGACGCCGCACCGCCGCCGCCGCCGCCGCTGTACTGCGAGAGGCCTCCGGCCCCGCCCGAGAGTCCCGCCAGTGAGCCCGACGGGCCCGTCCCTCCGGCGCCTCCGTAGGAGTAGGGAGCCGAGTAGGTGGGGCCGCTCCCAGCAGAACCGACGTCGGCCGTGACCGTCACACCGGCGGTCAGGGTGTAGGTCCCGGAGACGACGGCACCGTCGCCGCCGACCTCGCTCCCGCCGATGCTGCCGCCCTGCGCGCCGTCGACGGTGATGGTGGCGGATCCATAGATGTCGGTGGGAACGGTCCACACACATGCCGTCGCCGTCATGGTGCAGGTCCAGGTGAGCGTCGGAGGCGAGGCCGCGGCATCGCCGGCGGCGATCGTGCCACCGAGCAGGACGACCGCCAGAGCCGCGCCGGTGGCCCTGACGCCCGCGAATCCACGGAACCCGCGCTGCCCGACACGGGCGCCAGCTCCTCGTCGCCCGCGGCCAATCGTCGTGGTAACCCTGCTGGTCCGTCTCCTCATGACGGCTCCGTCCTCTCTCCCGTGGACTCTGAGGAGGTGGTTTCCGGCATGCAGCAAGTGGAGTGCCATACCGAGATGGCATGGCGCACCACCAACTGGCGGATCGTACCTCCGCGGCCGAAGCGCTGCTCGTGGACCGAGCGCGGGCGAGCGTCCGACCCGCTGGGCCACCCCCGTCCCCGCGGTCGTAACGGTCTACGGTCGCTCGGGCCTGACGCGACGGTTCTCATGCATGCGCCTCCTCGCTGACCAATGGGCGGCGCATCGCGTACTTCGCGCAAAGAAAACTCGCGGCCATGGGAGCGACCACGTTCGACACCGGTTGGTCCGCGACCCGTAGGGGATGGAACCGCGGCAGGTCCTCCTCCGCGGGCGCTGCCGGGTGTCCTCGCCCCGGGGAGCACACGCACGCCCATCCGACCCTCAGGGCGGCGTGCCCGCCGGCCGGTCCGTGCGCTCGGCTGGCGCCACGGCCCGACCCCGCGTGTCGCTCGCGGTATCCGTCCTTCGACGGCGGCGACGACACGGCCACCGAGCCACCGGGCACCCGCATTCTCCAGTGGCACCGGGGCGCGACGCTAGGGCGAGGTCCGTCGCCTCGGGGCTGGGGCGGCCAACGCAAGAGGTCGACCGTGGCAGCTCCACACCTCTCCCCCACCGGCCACCGCTTCGGGCGAGCTCGACGCCTGGCCTCTGATCCGCGCGCATCGGCGCGTGCCGGCAGCCAACCGTTCGAGCCGCTCCCGCCGCCGACGGGCACGTATCCCTTCCACCTCGCGCTCGAGGAGGTGATCGGCGCGTCCGCCGTGGCACAGATCACCGAAAGCCTGGACTTCCACGTGATGGGCGAGACCGGTGGGATCAACAATCCGACCCCGCAGCTCGACGTGGCGACTGCCCTGGAGCGAGACCTCACGGTCTCGGGAACGGGAGCCTTCGACCCCTCGTGCCCCTAGCTGCTCGGTCACTGCATCTACTTCAGCGGCGAGGAGGCCAACTACTTCGACCAGTTCTACGACCCGTATCTCCCGTATGTCGTCGCGGGGACAGGGGGCCATCACAACTTGCATGCCATGCCAAGAGATGCAGCGGCTGCGACCCTTCCCTGGCCGATGCCCGGTATGACGGGTACGACCCTCGACGCCGACGAGGACAAGCAGTTCGGCTACGGACGGCTGCGGGTCGACGCCACACAGATCGGCTTCGAGTTCGTCGCCGTCGCGCCCTCGCCCGGGTTCGCCGCGACGAGCATCACGCCCGAACGTCGTCGACGCCTTCATCGTGCAGCTGGCATCCGGCACCGTGGAGTCCGACACCGCCGGGGGCCGACAGCCGGTCCATCTCGCCCGGGGAGACGGCCCAGGCAGCCGCCACCTCCGCCACGAGGCGGGACGCGCTCCCAGCCGAGGAACAGGCGGAGCTAGTCGCTCACGCCCCTGTTTGGTCGCGTACGCCCGTCAGGCGCAGCTTGGTCCGGGCGAAGGCGCGCTGCTTGGTCGCCTTGCGCCACTCCGGGTAGTCGTCTCCAAAAACCTGCTTGGGCTGGCTCGAACCCGGCTGCCATTGCACCGCGTAGCCGCCCTTGTCGATGCTGAACCCGGTGGTGAGCACGCCGGTGTGGTCGAACTTGCTTCCTGCCACCGGCTGGTCGTCGAAGAACGCCGGGGTGACGAAGTCGCTGACGGTGACGTCCCCGATGGCATAGGTCGAGGACTCGACGGGGTCGCAGACCTCCTGGGCCCACAGCAGCTGGTCGGTACCGAGCACCCAGACGTCACAGGCGATGTCGGCGACCGCCTCGCAGCACTCGTGGCTGAGGCACTGGGCAACGCTGACCAACGGGTTCGCCCCGAGATACTGCAGGCACGGGTCGACCAGGATGCTGCCGAACTTGACGCCGTTGTTCTCCACGCTGTGATAGCCCAACGCCCCGGGCACGCTCTGGTCCTCGTCCATCAGCGTGATGACGAGATCGCTCGGGTTCGCCGTGGCCCCCGGCGCGAGCACGCTCCAGCTGGCCGTGGCGATGCCGTACGTCGGGCAGAAGTCCTGAGCCATCTGCTGAGTGATGGCTGCAGTCATCTCGGCGAGTTGAGCGGCCGTGACCTTGGTGGTGCCGAGCTCGGTGTACAGGGCCATTCGCCGGCCTCCTCTGTCTGGGACTGTCGGCGAGTGTACTGACGACAGATCCCGTGCGCTGGGGGAATGGCGGCCGAGCGCCGCCCGCAGCGTTCGGGCCCGGCGTCGCGGCGAGGTCGGCGTCGGCCGATGCCCGCACCCGGGCGCCGCCCTCGTCGTGGACCTGCGGCGTCCGAAGGGAGCAGGTGTGTCGGACGCTCGAGGTGACGTTCTCTGCAGGGACGCGACTGGGTATGCCATGCCAGGTGGCCGGGCAGCGCAACAATCGGTTGGGCGGGGCGACACGGGGCGGGCCGCGCTGCGAAGCCGGCACTCGCCGCCCGCGCACTCGACCGCCTCGCCCGCCGTGGCGGTACCATCCGCGACCGCTTGCGCCGGATCGAGCGCGCGGTCCAGGCTGTGCGAGCCCGATCGACAGCTGTGGGAAGAGGTGTTAGCGGTGCGCGTCCTCGGTGCGCGGGAACGGATCGGTCGCGAACGGTTCGGTCCCGAACGCGAGGCCGGTCCCAGTGGCGGCCGAGAGGGGCAAAACGGGGCGCAGCGCCGCCCTGTGGTCCGATCGAGGTCCCCCGGCCTTGCCGTGGGGCGCTCTGCGGCAGCGCGCCTCGTGCTGGCGAGCATGCTCATGCTCTTCGTCGAGCTGGCGCTCATCCGCTGGACGGCGGCAAACGACGTCTACCTCGCCACGGTGACCAACTACGTGCTGCTGGCGAGCTTCCTCGGCATCGGCGTCGGTTTCCTGCTCTCCAGGCGAAGCCCGGACCTGTTCTCGTTCGTGCCGGTTTCCTTGGCGCTGCTCGTCGCCTTCGTGCTGGCCTTTCCCGTGCGCCTCGCCACCCTGCAAAGTGCTCACCCTTTCGTCGGCCTCGGGGGAATGCGCCCGCTCCCCGAGTGGGTCATGCTCGGCGCCCTGTTCGCGCTCGTCGCGGCCGTGATGGCCGGGCTCGGCCAGGGTGTGGCGACGAGCTTCGCCGAGCTCGGCGCCCTCGAGGCCTACCGTGCCGACGTGATCGGCAGCATCGCCGGCATCACGCTCTTCTCGGGGATGGCCTTCGCCGGCCTGCCGCCGGTCGCCTGGGGAGCGGCCGCGGCCGTCGGGCTGCTCGCCCTGCTCGCCCGTCGGCTGCGGTGGTGGCACGGGCTGGCGCTCGCCTGCGTCCTCGTCCTGCTCGCCGTCGAGTCGGCGTCGACCTTCGACGTCTGGTCGCCGTACTACAAGATCACGGCCGTGCCGAATCTCGACCACTCGCTCGCTGTGACTGCGAACGACATCCCGTACCAGACCGTGTCGCCGCTCTCGACGCTGCGCCGGCTGGCGCCGTTCTATTTCTTCCCCTACCGGCACACCACCCGAGCCGACCTCGACAATGTCCTCATCATCGGCGCCGGCACGGGCAACGACGTCGGGGTGGCGCTCGCCGAGGGCGCCCGGCGCGTGACTGCCGTCGAGCTCGACCCGGAGCTGGTGCAGCTCGGCAGGCAGTACAACCCCGAGCGCGCCTACGCGAATCCTCGTGTCTCCGTGCACGTCGACGACGGACGGGCCTTCCTGCAGGACACCGACGAGCGCTACAGCCTGATCATGCTCGCCCTGCCGGACGCGATGAGCGCCCTGGGCGGCCAGGCTGCGCCCGTGGGGTTGGCGAACTACCTGCTCACGAGCGACGCAGCTCGCGCTGCCCGGGCCCACCTCGCTGCGGACGGCGTGTTCGCGATGTACAATTATTACACTGACGCTGTCACGACGCGCTACGCGACGCAGCTGACCGACGTCTTCGGGCAGCGGCCCTGCACCGAGGTCGGTGCCACGCTCGGCAACCGGCGCCAGGTGGTGCTCACCGAGTCTGCGTCCGGTCCGCCCCGCAGCTGCGCCACACGCTGGAACGGCACGCCCGTTTCTGTCGCCACCGACGACCACCCCTTTCCCTACCTGCCCGATCCCTCCATCCCGGCCATCTACCTCGAGGTGATCGCCTTCGTGATTGCCGTGTCGCTGCTCGTCGTCCGAGTGGCCAGCGGGCCGTTCTCCTCGATCGCCTCCTTCGTGGACCTGTTCTTCATGGGCGCTGCCTTCATGCTGCTCGAGACCAAGAACATCGTGCAGTTCGCGCTTCTGTTCGGAACGACCTGGTACGTCAACTCGCTCGTGTTCGCCGGAGTGCTGATCAGCGTCTACCTGGCGATCGAGTTGGCCCGCCACGTCCGCCTGCCGCGCCCCGCGCCGTTGTATGCAGCTCTGCTCGTCGCGCTCGCGCTCAGCTGGGCGATCCCGCAGGAGTCGCTGCTCGGGATGCCCGTGGCCGCGCGCTTCATTGCCGCCACGGCCCTCGCCTTCACCCCGGTCTTCCTCGCCAACCTCATCTTCGCCCAGCGCTTCGCCCAGGTCGGCACCACGACGACAGCCTTCGGCGCCAACCTGCTCGGCGCGTTGGTCGGCGGCGTCCTCGAGTACATCTCGATGCTGACGGGCTTCCGCTTCCTGCTGATCGTCGTCGCCGTGCTCTACGGCGTCGCCTTCCTCTCAGGACGGCGGCATCTTGTCCCTGCCACCTGAGGCGCGTTCGTTGGGCGGCCGTGAACGGGCCTCGCTGGCTCAGACGAGCGCCATCTGCCGCTCCCAGTAGCGCAGGGCCCCGCAGCGCTCGAGGAAGCCCGCCACGTCGCGCGGCCCGCCGAGCGGGACGAACCCGTCGTCGAGCTGCGCGATCCCGGCGGCCTCGAACAGCGCCGCCGCGGCCGGGCTGTAGGCGACGAACTTGGCATGCGCGAAGGCGTCGGCCACGAAGTCGCGTGCCGCCGGCTTGGCCGCCAGCGCGACCACGCCCTCGAGCGAGGCGAGCAGCACCACGGCGTCGTAGAGCACGGAGGGCGCGCCGTCGAGCTTCTGGCCGGCGGCGACCCGGCTCCCGTCGCTCGCTCGCACGCCGCCGACGGCGGGGGCGATCAGCTCGAGCACCACGTGCTCGCGCTGGCACGCCGAGCGCAGCGCGTCGAGCACTCCGGCGTCGGCCCCGTCGGTGAGCAGCACGCCGAGCTTGCGCCCGGCGAAGGACTGCGGGCCGTTGGCGAGGATGCTGAGCGCCGGCGATCCTGCGAGCTCGACGGCCTGGCGCGCCGCCGGCAGGGCGGTGGGCAGCTCCTCGAGCCCGAGACCGTCGGCGACGCCGAGCGCGAGGTCCTCGTCGACGTTGCGCAGCCCGGCGACGATCCGCTCGCGGACGTCGGTGCGCTGGCACTTGCTCAGCTCGAAGACGAAGGCGTCGACGATGTGCCGGCGCTCGATCTCGGTCTGGCTGAAGTAGAACTGGCGCGCCTGGCTGTAGTGGTCGGCGAAGCTCTCCGGTCGCAGCCGCCGCTTCTGCCCGGCCAGCTCCTCGGGGAAGCTCTGGTAGCCGCGCGCCGGGTCCTCGCGCGGGCCGCCGATCTCGGCCGGCCAGGAGTTCGGCTCGTAGTTGGCACGCGTCGTCGGGCCGCCGAAGGCCATGTGGCCGTCCTGCTGGAACGTGGCGAACGGGCACTTCGGCGCGTTGACCGGCAGGTACGTGAAGTTCGGGCTGCCGAGGCGCTTGATCTGGGTGTCGAGGTAGGAGAAGTTGCGCCCCTGCAGCAACGGGTCGTTGGTGAAGTCGACACCGGGGACGATGTTCTGGGTGCAGAAGGCGACCTGCTCGGTCTCGGCGAAGAAGTTGTCCACCACGCGGTCGAGCACGAGCCGCCCGACGCGGCGCACCGGCACCTCCTCCTCGGGGACGAGCTTGGTCGGGTCGAGCACGTCGAAGGCGAAGTCGTCGGCGAACTTCTCGTCGAAGACCTGCAGGCCGAGCTCCCATTCGGGGAGGTCGCCGCTCGTGATCGCGTCCCACAGGTCGCGGCGGTGGAAGTCCGGGTCGGCGCCGTTGATCTTCACGGCTTCGTTCCAGACCACGGACTGCAGGCCCTGCTTCGGCTTCCAGTGGAACTTGACGAAGGTCGACCGGCCCTGCGCGTTGACGAGGCGGAAGGTGTGGACGCCGAAGCCCTCCATGAATCGGAACGACCGGGGGATCGCCCGGTCGGACATGATCCACATCAGCATGTTCGTCGCCTCGGGCATGAGCGAGGCGAAGTCCCAGAAGTTGTCGTGGGCGGTCTGCGCCTGGGGGAAGCCGCGGTCGGGCTCGTCCTTGGCGGCGTGGATCAGGTCGGGGAACTTGATGGCGTCCTGGATGAAGAAGACCGGGATGTTGTTGCCGACGATGTCCCAGTTCCCTTCGCGGGTGTAGAGCTTGACGGCGAAGCCGCGGACGTCGCGGGCCAGGTCCGCCGACCCCTTGCTGCCGGCCACGGTCGAGAAGCGGACGAAGGCGGGCGTGCGCAGGCCCGCCTCGCTGAAGAGGTCGGCACGGGTCAGGTCGGTGAGCGGCTCGTAGCACTCGAAGAAGCCGTGCGCTCCGTAGCCGCGGGCGTGCACGACGCGCTCTGGGATCCGCTCGTGGTCGAAGTGGAAGATCTTCTCCCGGAAGTGGAAGTCCTCGAGCGCGTCGGGACCCCGCTCACCGAGGCGCAACGTGTTCTGGTCGTCGGCGACCGGCACGCCCTGCTGGGTGGTGAGTGACGGCCGGCCGCCGCCCGAGAGCTGGTGGGTCTCGCCCCCGTTGCCCACCACCGTCTCGACGGCGGCGCCCTTCGTGCGGGAGCCGTTCGAGGTGCTCCTCTTGCCGTTGCTCGCTCGCCTCGTCGCCATCGGCTCTCCTCGCGTCCGACCCGCCGCCGTGCGGGCACTCGACGCGGGAGCTACCCGCGGCGGCGCGCCGCGAACCCGTGCACACGCGTTGCGCCGTTGACAGCATTTCCGCGGTGAAGTCCCGGCGCCGCGCTGCCGCGCGGGGTCACCGAATGGCACCCCCGCAGGCGAGCCTCGCCCGCCGCTCTCCGGTCAGCGGCGCCACCGGGCGGAGGTCGGCCTGCCCCGCTGCCAGCGTGCCCGCGGACAGCAGCGCTCAGCTGCCTGGCGGCAGCTCCCCGATCACGTCGAGGTCGCGGAAGATGAGCGGGCCGCGGGCGACCTCGGCGATGCGGGCGGCGAAATGCTCGGTCTCGGGCAGCGTCGAGTTGCGCATCGCCGACTCCGCGTCGTCGAAGAAGGCGACGAGCACGTAGCGCTCCGGGTTGTTGCGGTCTCGCCCGACGACGGATCGCAGCAGCGTCCGCTTGCCCTCGGTGGCGGCGTACCACGCGTCGCCGACGGCAACGAGCTCGTCGGGCTGGTCGGTCTCGATCTCCATGATCTGGATGAACGCCATGGTGAGTCCCTCCGGGTCGATCGGGCTACCGCTTGGCGTAGTCGGCGAAGCCCTGCCAGTCGATGACCACGCAGGGCTCGTCGCCGACGATCCAGGCGTCGTGGCCCGGCGGGATCAGGGCGACGTCCCCGGGGCCGAACTCCATCGTCTCGCCGTCGTCCATCACGACCGTCATGCGGCCGGAAACCATGTAGCCGCTGTGGGCGGCCTGGCAGCTGTCCGTCTGGGCGATCGGCTTGACGTGCTCCGACCAGCGCCAGCCCGGAAGGAAGGTGGCGCGCCCGATCGGGCCGCCATCGAGGTTGACGAGCAGCACCTCGCCCATCCCTCCTTCGAACGGGCGGGTCTCCTCGGCTTGCTCGAAGCTCATCTTGGTGAGGCCTGACATGTCGTCCTCCTCTGTCGGGCCGTCGCAGCACGCCTCGTGCCGTGAACGTGAGCACGTGCACGACCGGCATGTGCGTCGGCGGGTGCAGCCTGCATCGCTGCCCGTTGCGGGTGTGCGACAGGCTGGTGTCAAGTCTGCGTCGAAGTGTGTCCGCCGTGCGTCGCAACCAGGTGTCCGCGGCGCGTCGGAACGGAGAGGCAGGGGCAGGCGTTCGGGCACCGTTCGCCGCCGCCCCGGGGGACGGCCTGGCGCGCCCCGTTCAGGTGTCGGCGCGGGTGCTCGCCCGAGCGATGCCGGCGAGGCGCGACTGGCCCTCCAGCCAGCCGGCGAGGCGATCGATCTGGCGCGCGTGCGGGTTGTGCCGTCCCTCGGGACCGTCGGTGACCCCACCGCAGCGGCGGCAGATCGCCATCCTGCCGTTGGTCTCCGGCGCGTGGTGCTCGTCCAGGCGCGCGCCCAGCTCGCTGGTGTCAGGTTCGCTCATGGCGCCGTTGTCGGCGGGCCGAGCCTCGCCGAACGATCGAGCGTGTCGACCGCTGCGAGCGTGTCCACCGGGCGCAGCACGTCCGGCGGCCCGAGCGAGGGATGTCGAGCCCGATCGGCGGCGAACAGCCTCACCGGTCCCGAGCCGGGGGGCGCGCTGAGCGTCTCGGCCTGCCGGGCACGGCCCTGACGGAAGTTCGCACGCTCCAGGCAACGGATCAGGTGCTGCCAGGCGATGCGCAGCTCGGTCGTGCGAACCGACCAGCAGATGAGGTCGCCCTCGATGCGCGGCAGGTCGCCGACCGGGCGGCCGGCGAAGGCGTGCTGGGCGCCCGGCTCGACGAGGAACCCTTCGATCCAGGCTGCGTCAGGGGTGGCGCTGAGCCGCAGCTCCAGGGCGATCACGTCGCCGGACACGCTGCCGCGCCGGTCGTCGCTGATGGTCAACCAGCCCTGGCGCGGGGTCCTTGGGACTGAGGCAGTTCCGACGGGATCCCCGATCTGGTGCAGCCGATGGAGCGAGCCTCGAGTTGAGGCACAACACCCAGCTTAGCGCCCCTGGTGGGGTACGGCTCCGCGTGTGTCAGATGCCCGTGTGCTCGGCCCGCACGGGGTTGGGGTCCGGGACGTGGGGCATCAGCGCGTTCGGCGGGATGGTGCCGAGCCGGCCGGCCTCGAAGTCCTCCAGCGCCTGCACGATCTCGTCGCGGGTGTTCATCACGAACGGCCCGTAGTGCTCGACGTGCTCGCCGATCGGCTCACCGCCGAGCACGAGCAGCTCGAGCTGGGTCGTGCGCGAGTCCTGGACGTCGTCGGCACGCAGGCGCAGCTTGGCGCCGGGCCCGAACCTGGCGAGCTCGCCGGTGCGGACCGGCCGCCCCTCGGCTCCGGCGCGCCCCGATCCCGCCAGGACGTAGACGAGCGCGTTGAACCGCGGGTTCCAGGCCAGCTCGACGCCGGCCCCCGGCATCAACGACACGTGCGCCAACGCCATCGGGGTGTGCGTCGATCCCGGCCCGCGCACGCCGCCCAGCTCGCCGGCGATCACGCGGACGAGCGCGCCGGCGTCTGATGAGGTGAGCAGCGCCACCTCGTCGGCCTCGAGCGGCTGGTAGGCGGGCGGGATCATCTTCTGCTTCGAGGGCAGGTTGACCCACAGCTGGATGCCGTGGAAGAGCCCGCCGGAGACGACGAGCTGCTCGGGCGGGGTCTCGATGTGCAAGATCCCACCCCCCGCCGTCATCCACTGCGTGGCGCCGTCGGAGATGAGCCCGCCGCCGCCGTTGGAGTCCTGGTGCGCGAACGTGCCCTCGATCATGTAGGTGACGGTCTCGAACCCGCGGTGGGGGTGCCACGGGGTGCCCTTCGGCTCGCCGGCTGCGTAGTCGACCTCGCCCATCTGGTCCATGTGGACGAACGGGTCGAGGTCGCGCAAGCTGACGCCGGCGAAGGCCCGCCGCACGGGGAAGCCTTCCCCCTCGAGGCCGCTCGGCGCGGCCGTGACGCCGATCACGGAGCGCTCCTGGGCTTGCGGCGCCGAAGCGGCGAGGCGGGGCAGCACGGACCAGTCGTCCACGGTCACAGCAGGCATGGCACCTCCAGTCCCTGCGGCCGGCGCCGGCGCGGCCGCAACACCTGCTCGACGCTACCGGGAAGCGGCCGGCCGGCGGGGCGAGGCGGCCGGGTGTCGCGCACGCACACGCGCGGCGCGTTCACCGTCATTCGGCGGCGAGGTCGTGCAGGTTGCTCTTGACGAGCTCGACGAGCTCGTGACCTTCGCCCGACAGGATCGTGCGGGCGGCGAAGAGGCTGAAGCCCTTGATCTGCTCGAAGGTGAGCTTGGGCGGCATCGAGAGCTCCTGGCGGGCGACCACGACGTCGACCAGCGCCGGGCCGTCGTGGGCGAAGGCCTCGCGCAGCGCCGGCTCGAGCTCGTCCGGACGCTCCACGCGCACACCGTGCAGGCCGATCGCCCGGGCGAGTGCGGCGAAGTCGGGGTCCTCGAGATCGGTCCCGAAGTTGACGATGCCGGCCGCCTTCATCTCGAGCTCGACGAAGGCGAGCGCACCGTTGTCGAAGACGACGACCTTCACGGGCAGGCGTTGCTGGCGCAACGTGAGCAGCTCGCCGAGCAGCATCGCCAGCCCGCCGTCGCCGGACATGGCGATCACCTGGCGACCCGGCTCGGCCGCCTGCACGCCGATCGCCTGCGGCAGGGCGTTGGCCATCGACCCATGGTTGAACGAGCCGATCAACCGGCGCCTGCCGTTCATCCTCAGGTAGCGCGCCGCCCAGATCGAGGGCGTGCCGACGTCGCAGATGAACACGGCGTCCTCGGCGGCGAGCGCGTCGATCGAGCGGGCGACGAGCTGGGGGTGCAGCGGAGCCGTGTTGCGATGCTGGGTCGCCAGCGCGTCGAGCCGCTTGCAGGCACGCCCGTAGTGGGCGCGCATCCGCTCGAGGTGGCCGCCGTCGGACTTCGGCTCGAGCAACCGCAGGAGCGCGTTGGCGGTGTCCTTCACCGTGCCGGCGAGCGGCACGGTCACCGGCACCCGCTTCCCGATCTGCTCGCCGCGCACGTCGACCTGGATCACCGGCACCGCGTGCTGTGGGTAGAACTGGCGGTAGGGGAAGTCCGTGCCGAGCATCAGCAGCGCGTCGCAGTGCTCCATCGCCCGGTAGCCGGAGCTGAAGCCGAGCAGGCCCGTCATGCCGACGTCGAAGGGGTTGTCGTACTCGACGACCTCCTTGCCGCGCAGCGCGTGCACGACCGGCGCCTGCAGCGCTCCGGCGAGCGCGAGCAGCTCGTCGTGCGCGCCGCGACAGCCCGCTCCGGCGAGGATCGTCACCGCGCTCGCCGCGTTCAGCACGGCGGCGGCCTCGGCGAGCGAGCCCGCGTCGGGACAGACAGTCGAGGAGGCCCGCCGGATCGCCGTCACGTCGGGAACCTCGCGCACCTCGTGCAGGAACACCTCGCCGGGGACGACGAGCACGGCGACGCCGTTGCGGGAGAGCGCGGTGCGCGTCGCGATCTCGAGCAGGCGTGGCAGCTGCTCGGGGATGCTGACCAGCTCGGCGTAGTCGCTGCACTCCCGGAACAGCTCGCTCGGATGGGTCTCCTGGAAGTAGCCGCTGCCGATCTCGACGCGGGGGATCTGCGCGGCGATCGCCAGCACGGGCACGCGGCTGCGCTGGGCGTCGAAGAGCCCGTTGATGAGGTGCAGGTTGCCCGGCCCGCAGCTCCCCGCGCACACCGCCAGCTCGCCGGTGAGCGCCGCCTCCCCCGCTGCGGCGAAGGCCGCTGCCTCCTCGTGGCGCACGTGCTGCCAGGCGATCCGCTCGGCGCGCCGCAGGGCGTCGGTGAAGCCGTTCAGCGAGTCGCCGGGGACCCCGTACACCCGCCGGACTCCCGAGGCTTCCAAGGTCGCCACGATGACGTCGGCCACGGTCGCCGGCATGGCGTCTCCGTTCGTTCAGGGCGAGGCCGGAGCGGCGCCGGCCGAGGGACTGTGAGCGGTGCACAGGATGACCTGCGCACTGACCTGCGCACAGGATGACACAACGGGCAGTTGGCAGCATTCCGCGACGTCGTCGGTGGCCCTCGGTGCGTCGTGTGGGCGTCAGGCTCGTAGCGCGTCGTGTTGCGCCGGGGGGGCCGGTCCGCCCGATCGGCCGTGTGGCCCGACCCGGGCGAAGGCGGCCGCCGTCAACGTGACGGCCGTCGAGGTGGCGCTCGCGATCGCATCCTCGACGCTCAGCCGGCACAGGTCGGTGAGGGAGAAGGGGGCCTCGGCACTCACGACCACGGCCAGGTCCCTGCGCAGTTGCGCCGACAGATGCGGGTCCGCCTCGGCGAGCTCGGCGAGGAAGGGGCCAAGCGCCTGATCGATCAGCCCGAAGCGGAACCCCGGCCGTGCGGGCGCCAGCTCGGGCCGGGCGATCGTGGCCGAGATCATGAAGCGCACGGCCCCCTCGCGGGCGGCGACGCCCTCGAGGAGGTACCGGGCGGCGAAGCGCACCCGCTCGACGGGGTCGTCCGAACCCGCCACGGGCGCGAGAGCCTCCTGCGGGCTCGGCCACTCGTCGACGAAGGCCGCCGACAAGAGCGAGGCGAGGTCCGGGAAGTAGCGGTACGCCGTGGCCTCGGAGACGAGCGCGGCGCGCGCCACGTCCGGCATCGTCACGGTCTCCCCGCCACGCATCAAACCCCGGGCGGCCTCGACGATCGCCCGCCGGGTGCGCGCCTTCTGGTTGCTCCGTCCGTCGTACGAGTTGACAACCATCGTGAGAGTCTGCTCTCATTTGAGGCGAGTGTCGAGTACCGTCATGAGAGAGCGCGTGCCGCTACCTTCGAGGTGCTCGACGAGTTCCTTGCCTCGCTCGACCGCTGAGGTTCGCCGGCGCCCGCCGGCGGGCGCGGCTACCCGGCGGCCGGCTTCGGCTCCGCTCGCGGCGCTGGCAGTGGCCCCGCGGGGTGGTTGCGAGGGCTCCACCGAGGGCGCCGGCACGGTGCAGCGTACGATCGGCTACCCTGTGCACGGCACTCGGCGTGATCACGCCGCCGAGAAGCACTGTGTTCGGGCGACTTGCGCTCGTCTGCGGAACGATGCGTGAGGGGAAAGAGGCGGACGCCATGGCGACCGGCACGGTGAAGTGGTTCAGCAACGACAAGGGTTACGGGTTCATCACCCAGGACGACGGCGGGCCTGACGTCTTCGTCCACCACAGTGGTATCGAGGGGTCGGGCTTCCACACCCTCGAGGAGGGTGCCCGCGTCTCCTACGAGACGACGCAGGGCCAGAAGGGCCTCCAGGCGACAGCAGTGCGTCCTGCCTAGGGACGACGGGGATCGCGGGCCGCGCCGCGGCCGGGGCTCGCACGACGAGGACCAGCCTCGTCAGCGCCTAGCGCCGCGGCGCAGCAGCGACGCCGATGTGGTGACCCTTCGTAACGAAGGGAACTCCTTCTCGGCGATCGCACGCCAGCTCGGCATGAAGCGCTCGAAGGACGCGTACCGCTCGTTCCATCGCGGGCTGGGCGCACGTAACGACACCGAGCGCGGCGACCTCGCCACCGCCGAGCTGGCGCGTCTGGTCACCCTGGAGGCACGGATCCGCTCGCGAGACGCCTCCGACCCCACCAAGATGGACCGGCGGCTCGTGGCCCTCGAGCAGATGCGCGAGGACCTTCGTCCTCACCTCGGCTCGCGCCCGCGCAGCGAGTAGGCCGCAGCAGTCCGGCGGGCCGTGCCGCGTTCGTGCATCGGGGCGCGGTCACGGCGCGACCCGCTCGACGGACGCGGCACGCGCCCGAGGACGGGCGTGCCAACCACATGCGAGGAGGCGGTGTCGAATGCATTTCACCCCCAAGGACCAGATCCTGCTGCTGTCCGGGCTCGACACCGACGAGGCGCGGCGGGCGCGTCTGTGGTCGCTGCCTGAGCTGAACCGCAACCTGCGCCGCCTGGTGCAGGCCGGGCTGGTCGACGGCGACGCCCTGGTGCGCCCCGCCGGCGTCGACGCGGCGCGCAGCCTGCACCACATGACCCTCGACGACCTGCTGGCCGAGCACCTCCCGCAGGAGTCGAAGGACCCGGTGAGCGCCGGTCCCGACGACGATCGCTGAGCCGGCGCGCCGCCCGCTCGCGGCAGGCGTCATGCCCGGCCAACGGGTTCAGGGGACGAGCACGATCTTGCCGTGCGTGTGGCCCTCTTCGAGCTCGGCGTAGGCGTCGGCGACGCGATCGAGCGGGTACACCGCAGCGATCGGGATCTCGATCGCGCCTGATGCGACGAGCCCGGCCATCTCGACGAGCACCTCGGGCGTGGAGGCCGAGGTGCTCCCCTCGGACTTGGCCCCCAGCTGTGCGGCCAGCTCGAACGCGGCGATCGTCTCGATGCGCTCGTGGGCGACCCCGAGCTCGACGGCGAGCTCGACGTACTCCGGCCCGAAGAGGTCGATGAACGCGTCGATGCCGTTCGGCGCCGCGGCCGCAAGGCGCCCGGCGAGCCCATCGCCGTAGGGGACCGTGATCGCGCCGTGGCCCGCCAGCCACTCGGCGTTGGCGAGCGAGGCGATGGCCAGCACCCGCACGCCCCGCAGGCCGAGCAGCTGGACCACGATCGAGCCGACCCCGCCGGCGGCCGCCGAGACGGCGACCGTCTCGCCCTCGTGCGGGTCGACCGCCCGGACCGCGGCGTAGGCCGTGCAGCCCACGACGTACAGCGAGCCGGCGACCTCCCAGCTCAGCTCCTTGGGCTTGCGCACCAGCTGGCTCGCCGGCACGGCCACGTCGGTGGCGTGGCTGGAGCGGCGCCACGAGTAGCCGAGCACCTCGTCGCCGGGCGCGAGCTCCTCGACGCCCTCGCCGAGGACGGAGACCACCCCGGCCAGGTCGCTGCCCTCGCCCGAGGGGAACGTCGCGGGGAAGCGGTCGTGCAGCGCACCCGAGCGGATCTTCGACTCGCCGGGGTTGATGCTCGCGGCCTTCACCTCGACGACGACCTCGCCGCTCGCCGGCTCGGGCATCGCAACCTCGGCGACGTACAGGACATCCCTCCCCCCGTAGCGGTCGAAGCGCACCGCCCGGGCGCGGCGGCCGGTCACGAGCTGCGCCGTGCCGCCCTGCTCGAGCCGGACGCCGCTGCGATCGGCTCGGCGGCCTCGTGCGGGCAAAGGCCGTCGCACAGGACGGTGGCCAGCCGCCCTCGTGCGGTCTCGTCGAGGCCGGAGTGCATCACCGCCCCGCAGGTCCCACCGACGAGGGCGATCACGTCCTCGCCCGAGACGTCGGGGCGCAGCGCGCCGGAACGTTGGGCACGCTCGACGAGCACCCCGAGCGCGGCCTCCCACTCCGCCTGCACCCCGCCGAGCGAGGCCTTGAAGTCCCCGAAGTCCCCACCGGCCCGCTCGAGGGTCTCGACGAGGTCGCGCTTGGAGGCCATCGAGTCGAGCAGGTGGCGCAGGAAGCCGAAGAGCGCCGCTCCCGGGTCCGGCGCGTCGGCGAGCGCCCGCGCCTCGGCGACCAGCTGCTCGAGCCCGTGGCGGGCGATCGCCGCGTAGAGGGACTCCTTGGTCGGGAATTGCCGGTAGATCGTCCCCACGCCGACCCCGGCGCGACGGGCGATCTCCGCCATCGACACGGCGCTCCCCTCGGCGGCGAAGGCCTCCGTTGCGGCGACGATCACGCGTTCACGGTTGCGCCGGGCGTCGGCCCGCAGCCGGCGGCCCTCGTCACCGCGAGCCGGACCGGTCGGCGGGGGCGATTCCGGCGCGGGCGCCGGCGCCGGGGTGTCGCTCACGCTGCGCCCCCCGGCGTGTGGTTGAGAAGCGGAACGTTCATTCCGTATAGTCTAAGCGGAAGCACCGTTCCTCATTTTAGCCCGGCAAGGAGCCCGATGTCCCCCTCCACGCGCGTCACCCCTGCCGTACCGGATCCAACCGCCGGCTCGGCGGATGCCTTCCCCTCGCCCTCGGGGGCCTCGGGCACGGCAGGCGCGCTCGAGCACGACGTCGCCGAGGCGGCTCTCGACCCGCGGCGCTTCCGGGCGCTCGCGGTGATCGCCGTCGCGCAGCTGATGATCGTCCTCGACGCCTCCGTCGTCACCATCGCCCTCCCCTCCGCCCAGCGTGCACTGCACATCTCGATTGCCAACCGCCAATGGGTGCTCACCGCCTACACGCTGGCCTTCGGTGGCCTGCTGCTGCTCGGCGGTCGGATCGCCGACTTCTTCGGACGCAAGCGCACCTTCATCATCAGCCTGATCGGCTTCGCCGGGGCATCCGCCCTCGGCGGGCTCGCGCAGAATTCCGCCATGCTCTTCGGCGCCCGCGCCCTGCAGGGCGCCTTCGCCGCGGTGATGGCACCCGCGGCCCTCTCGATCGTCACGGTGACCTTCACCGAGCCGCGCGAGCGCGCACGCGCCTTCGGCGTCTACGGCGGGGTCGCCGGCGCCGGCGCTGCGGTCGGTCTGGTCCTCGGCGGGCTGCTGACCGAGTACGCCAGCTGGCGCTGGGTGCTGCTGATCAACACCCCGATCGCGTTGATCACCGCCGTGGCGGCGCTGCGGGTGGTTCGCGAGAGCCGGAGCGAAGGCCCGCGCAACTACGACCCGTGGGGCGCCGTCACGAGCACCGCCGGACTGCTGCTGCTCGTCTACGGCTTCACCCGCGCCCAGACCGACGGCTGGGGCGCCACCGTCACCGTCTCGCTGCTCGCCAGCGCGGTCGTGCTGCTGACCGGGTTCGTCTTCATCGAGCGGCGCGTCGCGTCGCCGTTGCTCCCGATGCGGGTCGTGCTCGACGGCAACCGCGGCGGCTCGTACCTCGCCTCGCTGCTCGTCGGGATCGGCTTGTTCGGCACCTTCCTGTTCCTCACCTACTACCTGCAAGGGACGTTGCACTACTCGGCGCTGAAGACAGGTTTCGCCTTCCTGCCCTTCGCCGGCGGCATCATCCTCGGCGCCGCGCTGGCGAGCCAGTTGCTCGCCCGGGTCGGGCCGCGCGCGCTGATGGGCACCGGGCTGGCGATGGCTGCGATCGGGATGGTGTGGTTCACCCGCATCGGCGTGGACACGAGCTACGTCGCTCACGTGCTGCCCTCCGAGATCGTCGTCAGCCTCGGTCTCGGCCTCGCCTTCGTGCCGATGTCGAGCACGGCGCTGATCGGTGTCGGTGAGCACGACGCCGGCGTGGCGAGCGCGCTCGTCAACACCACCCAGCAGATCGGCGGAGCCCTCGGCACGGCCCTGTTGAACACGATCGCCGCATCGGCGACCGCGACCTTCCTCGTGGCGCACGGCCCGAGCTCGGTGGCACGCGCCGCGGTGCACGGCTACACCACCGGCTTCTGGTACTCGGCGGCCATCGTCGGCGTCGCCGTGCTCGCCGCGGTCGGGCTGGTGCGGGCCGGGCGGCGGGACCTGACGCCGATCGACGCGCTGGCGAGCTGAGGCCCGCGCTCGCCGGCAACAGCGACGCGACCCGAGCGCTCAGCGGCCCGAGCGCCCGGCACCCCGAGCGCCCGGCGGCCCGAGCGCTCGGGCGGCTCAGCGGCGCAGCTGCTCGGTCGACTCCGCTGCCGCCTCGGCGGCGCCGGTGAGGAACTCCACGAGGGCGTGCCGGTGCGCTGCCGGCACGCCCCGTGCGAGGCGCAGCACGGCGGCGTGGTACGTGGCCAGTCCCTCGGGGATCGCCTCGAGAGCCTGCGCCGAGAGCTCCACGAGCACGGCGCGCCGGTCGGTCGGGTGCGGGCACCGGCGCACCAGCCCTCCGGCTTCCAACCGGTCGACGAGCATGGTGACGGCGCCCGAGGTGAGCGACAGGCGGTCGCCGAGCTCTCGCTGGGTGAGCGGGCCGTCCGCCTCGAGGTGCTCGAGGGCGTCGAGGTCCGTGGCCCCGATGCCGCTGCGCCGGGCGAGCGCGGCGCGCAGCCGGTCCCGCTCCAGCCCGAAGCGCTGCAGCGCGCCGGCCAACGGATCGCGACGGAGAGCCATTGCGCCGAGCATACCAACTTGCTAAACTGCTTGGTAGCTAAGCGTCTTACCTATGGAGGTAACTGCGGAGGAAAGGTGGCGCCAGATGGACACCTCGAGCGGGACTCGCCGATCACGACAGGTCGACCAGGCTGGGGAGCAAGCCGGAGCGTCGGGACCCGGCCTGTCGGATACACGTACGCAGACCACGCACGATCGCTCCCACCGGCACGCTTCCCTCGCCGAGTCCGTGACCGCCCTCTCGATGACGATCGGCCGCGGCACCGCAGCACGGGTGGTCGCCGATGCAGCGGACATCGAGGACGGCGACCGGGTCGTGGACGTCGGATGCGGACCGGGCACCGCGCTGCGGCTGGCCTGCCGCCGGGGCGCCACCGGGACAGGTGTGGACCCGAGCTCGCAGATGTTGCGTCTGGCGCGGCGCATCAGCGCTCTGCGACGAGCTCACGGGCTGAGCTTCGTCGAGGGATCGGCCGAGTCGCTGCCGATCCCCGACGAGAGCGCGAGCGTGGTCTGGGCCCTCAGCTCCCTGCACCACTGGCAGGACCGGGCGCGCGGCCTCGCCGAGGCTCGCCGCGTGCTCGCCCCCTGCGGGCGGCTGCTGCTCGCCGAGCGCCTCGTCGCCCCCGGCGCCCGCGGGCATGCACGCCACGGGCTGAGCTCCGAGGCCGCCGAGGACGTGGTGCGAGCCGTTGCGCAGGCCGGCTTCGTCGAGGTGCGGCGCGACGTGCGCACGGCCGGGCATCGCACCCTCGTCGTCGTGGCCGCCAGCGCGCCGGGCGCACCCCCGGGCTGAGCCCCGCCTCCAGGTTCCCCCGGCAGCGCCTCAGGTCGGGGGCGCCACGCCGAGGCGGATCGCGGCCAGTTGCGTGCCCTGGGCAGCGAGCCGCCCGGTGCGGTCCCAGACGAAGCACGCCTCGTCGAACCTGCCGCCGTCGACGAGCTGGGCGCGCTGCAGCACCCGCACCGGGCCGGGCGCCGGCAGCGCCCGGACGTAGGCCGTCAGCTCGAGGGTCGGCACCCACCCGGTGCGCTCGACGTCGAGGGTCGCCGGCGGGAAGGAGTCGAGGGCGAACAGCAACGACGTCGGGGTGAACGCCTCGCCGTCGGGAAGGGCGAGCCACCCACGCAGCTCGCCGCGGCCGGCCGGCCTGCCGGTGGCAAAGCCCATCGAGCCCGGCTCGAGGCGGACCTCGACGTGCTCGAGGATCGTGACCGGCGTGCCGTCCGGCATGCTCGGGACGAGGGCGACGCAGTCGTCGTAGTCGACGACGCCCGCCTCGGGCACGCCACCTGCCCAGTAGGGGGAGGTCGCGGTCGAGGTGCGACGTCGTGACGAGCGCCTCGACACAGGCCCGGCCGTCCTGCTCGAGCCGGGCGCGCAGCTGGGTGGCGGACCGTCCCGAGCGCAGGGTCTCGGTCTCCACCACGACCGGGCCGGGCTCGGGGGAGCGCAGGAAGTGCGCGCTGGCCGCGACGACGTGGTCGTGCGCGCTCTGCCAGGTGGCGGCGCGCCCCAAGAGCGCGAGCAGGTACCCGCCGTTCGGCTTGCCCGCGATGGTCCATCCGGCGTCGACGTCGGCCTCGAAGCGCCCCGGCTCAACGGGACGCAACGCGGTCACCGCGCCGAAGGACCGGGACCGGGACCGTTGCCGGGAGACCTCGAGAGTCATCGCCTGGCCGTCTCGACTAGCGGCTCGACGGCGCCGGGACCGGCGACGGCGCGCAGGTCTCGCAGGCGCACCTGCTCCCCGCAGACCGAGCAGGCGGGGACCACCTCGGCGACCTGGTTGCACGCGGTGTGGATCGTCTGCAGGGGTGGTCCGTCGGGCGCGGCGTAGCGGTCGCCCCACTGGCGCATCGCTGCGATCACGGGCCACAGGTCGCGGCCCTTGTCGGTGAGGCGGTAGTCCGAGCGCGGCGGGTGCTCGCTGTAGGGCACCTTGGCCAGCACGCCGGCCTCGACGAGGTGGTTGAGCCGCTGGTTCAGCACGTTGCGTGAGATGCCGAGGCGCTCCTGGAAGTCGTCGAAGCGCGTCACCCCCAAGAAGGCGTCGCGCAGGATGAGCATCGACCACCACTCGCCGACGACCTCGAGGCACTGGGCCACCGAGCAGTGCATCGCCGCGAAGCTCTTTCGTTCCACGAGCCGCCAGCGTAGTGGGTTGCGTGACAGAACGCAATCGCCTAGAGTGCGTTCCATGACGGAATCGACCCTCGTCGCCCCGCTTCCCGCCGCAGGCGCCACGCCGCGCCCCTCGCGCCCGGGAGCGCGAGGTCCTGATCATCGTCTGCGCTGGCGTGGTGCTCGCCAGCCTCGACCTGTTCATCGTCAACGTCGCCCTCCCCCAGATCGCCCGGGACCTCGGGGCACGTCAGCTGAGCGAGCTGTCCTGGGTGCTCAACGGCTACGCGATCGTGTACGCCTCGCTGCTCGTGTTCTTCGGCCGGCTCGCCGATCGCTACCGCCGTGAGCGGGGGTTCCTCGTCGGGGTGGCGGTCTTCACCGCCGCCTCGGCGGCGTGCGCCGCGTCGACGAGCGTCGGCATGCTGATCGCCTTCCGCCTCGTCCAGGCTGCCGGAGCGGCGTTGCTCACCCCGACGTCGCTCGGTTTGGTCCTCGCCTCCTCCGCTCCCCAGCGTCGCCAGGGTGCCGTGCGCGCCTGGACGGCCACCGGCGGGCTGTCGGCGGCGCTCGGGCCCGTCGTCGGCGGGCTGCTGGTGGCGGTGAGCTGGCGGCTCGTCTTCCTCGTCAACGTCCCGATCGGTATCGCCGCGCTCGTCGTCGGCTGGAAGCGCCTCCCACAGGTTCCCGGGCAGGGGGGCGAGCGGCCCGACCCGCTCGGGGTGCTGCTGGCGACGGCCGGGATCGGCCTGCTCACCTTCGGCATCGTGCAGGGCAGCGACTGGGGCTGGGGATCGCCCGGCATCCTCGCCGTCCTCGCCGGTGCGGTGATCGTCATCGGTCTCTTCGCCGTCCACTGCCGCACCGCAGCCAACCCGTTGATCGACCCGTCCCTCTTCCGCCTCCGCGCCTTCACGGGGGCGTCGGTGGTCGCCCTGTTCTTCTCGGCGTCGTTCGGGGCGATGCTGCTCTCGATCGTGCTGTGGGAGCAGGGTGTCTGGGGATGGTCGGCGCTGCGTGCGGGGCTGGCCATCGCCCCCGGGCCGTTGATGGTGCCGCTGATCGCCTTCCTCCTGGCCGGCAAGCTGATCGCCCGCTACGGGCCATCACTGGTGATCGCGCTCGGAAGCGTGTCCTTCGGCGCCGGCGTGTCCTGGTGGGCCCTCGCCGCCGGCCTGCAGCCGCACTACGTGACCGACGTGCTGGGCGGGATGCTGCTCACCGGGACCGGCGTCGGTCTCACCCTCCCCACGATGATGGCGACGGCCGCGTCGGCACTTCCTCCGCACGCCTTCGCCACCGGCTCGGCGGTGGTCAACATGATCCGCCAGATCGGTCTCGCCCTCGGGGTCGCCGCGCTCGTGGCGGTGATCGGCACGGCCGGCGGCCACGGCGCGGCGCAGCTGGCCGCATTCCGCCACGGCTGGTGGATGACCGCGGCCCTCGCGTTCGCCGCCGTCGTGCCGGCGATCGCCCTGCTGCGGCGCCCGGCGGCGGCGGGCGCGGCGATCAACCCGCCGCTGCCTCCTCGGCGGTGAGCTCGGCTGCGGGGTCGGCCTCGAGCCGCTCGTCGGGGATCGGTTGCCCGCTTCGCACCGAGTAGCCGTAGGTCCCCGCAGCCAGCCGGGCCTCGGCACGATCGATGGCCGCCAGCCGTTCGTGCAGCTCGCCGGCGACGGCGTCGTCGGTCTCCTCGCCGACGAAGGATTCGGCCGGGTCGGCCCAGTCAGCACCTTGCTCGTCGGCCGAGGAGCGGTCCTCCTCTCCCGCCGCCGTGACGTCCTCGAGCAGCGCCAGCACGCGGGCGCGCTCGCCGTCGAGCAAGACCCTCGCACGCTGGTCGTCCATCGTCCCTCCGATGCGACGAGCGGCATGGAGTCGTCGCGCGTGCAAGGGTAGCTGCGCACAGGGCGGGGGCATCCAACAGCACGAGCGAGCATTCGAGGACGCGAGCGGACGCCCGCGAGGCGCACGCTCGTTGCGCCGATCACCCGAGGAGACGGTTGGAGACATGAGTGACGACCTCTCTGCCTGGTCGATCCGCTCGGTGCTGATCAGCGTGCGCGAGCTCGACCGCTCGGCCGACTTCTACCAGGACGTGTTGGGCATCACGGAGGTGCTGCGACGGGACCGCATCGCCATCCTCGGCGGCGATCCGACGGGCTCGTTCACGGTGTTCCTGCGCGAGGCCCATCGCAACGCCACGGCCACGGGCCAGGAGGTCCTCGGCCTGCGGACCCTCGGCTTCCACGTGAGCTCGATCGCCGGCCTGGACCGTGTCGAGGAGCGCCTGCGCGCCCGCGACGCCTTTCGCGACCGGCAGAGCCCCGACGCGACCGGGTACCTCGAGCTGCTGCGCGGCCACGACCCCGACCGCCTGCCGCTCAGCTTCGTCGCCTACGAGCCCGGCACGACGATGTCACGCCAGACCTACGAGCAGGCCCTCGAGACGATGTACGCGGTCGACCTGTGAGGCCGTAGCCGGCGCGTCCGGTCGACTGCCTGCGGTCAGCTGTCGGCGACCGCCGGCGACGGCCGTGCCACTGCGAGCCGAGCTGGCAGGCTGCCGGCGAGCACGCCGTGGGCGGTGCGCACGAGCACCGTCGACCAGGCCGCCAGCAGCCCGACGAAAGCGACGGCTGCGGCGGCGCGCAGCATGCCGGAGCCGGTGGCCACGGCGAGCGCGATCGCGCCCGTCACGCAGGTCCCCACGGGGAAGGTGAACGACCACCAGGTGAGCGAGAACGGGAGGTGCGAGCGGGCGGCCCGCAGCGTGACGGCACCGGCGATCACCGCCCACAGCAGCGCAAAGCCGAGCACCGGCAGCCCGTAGATGATGCCCGCCGTCCGGAAGACGGCCGCCTCGCCCGGCGGCAGCGTCAGGTGGGCGCCGGCGCCGAGCAGGTTCGCTGCCGTGACGGACTGCCCGAGCGGCCCGAGCACGATCCACAGCGTCGGCACGAGGCGCTGCTCCCCCGGCCCGTGCAGGGCGAGGCGCAACCAGATGAGGGTGATGATCGCCATCGACGCGATCAGGCTCGCGCCGAACATCGCGTAGCAGCAGAGCAACAGGTCGAGGCGCGCCTCGCCGGCGGGCGCATGGGCAAGCAGCAGCGCTCCCGTCGCGGCCGAGACCATCGGCGGGACGACCGGCATCAGCCACCCGCCGAAGGCGTCCTCGAGCCCGACGCGATGGCGTGTGAACACGACGTACGGGACGACCACGGCGGTCGCCAACCCGCCTGCAGTGCCGGCGAACCACAATCCCCAGTCGAGGTCGACCGCCAGGCGCAGGCCCAGCAGGCGCTCGCCGACGAGCAGCGTGGCGGCGCCGACGGTGAGCACCGCCATCGGCGCCGCCCCGTAGAAGTGGGCCATCACGGGGTCGGCGAGGTCGCTGCGCAACACACCCGGGTACCGCCGTGCGCGCGCTGCCGAGATCGCGATCAGCACGAGCAACAGGCCTGCGGCGAGCAGCCACGCTACAAGGGCGAGGACGGGTCGGCCGGGGAAGCGGTAGGGCAGCCGCTCGGCGGCGACGGCGACGATGCCCGTGCCCATCACGGCGGCGAACCAGTTCGGCGTCACCCCGCCGAGCCGGCCGGCGCGCGCTCCCGGCGCCTCGGCTGCGGGGCGGCGCAGCCGCGCGGTCGCCGAGACCGCCGCGGAGCTCAGCCGTTCCGCCGGCTCGAGGTCGGTCACGAGGGCGGTCATGGCGACAGCGTGCGCCCGCCGGCAGCCGGCCGCTAGAGGTCCTAGCCTTGAGCAGTTACAAACGAGACTGGTAAGGGAGGGCCGTTGCTCAGCTCACGGATGCCGGAGCTGTCGGCGCTCGAGGTCCTCCTCGCCGTCGCCGGCGCCGGCAGCCTCAACGCCGCCGCCGCGACGCTCGGCGTCAGCCAGCAGGCGGTCTCGGCGCGCATCGCTGCAGTCGAGCGGCAGACCGGCGTGGCCCTGGTCTCCCGGACGCCGCGCGGCTCCTCCCTCACCCCGGCCGGCGTCGTCGTCTCGGAATGGGCGCGCCGTGTCCTCGGCCTGGCAGGCGAGATGGACGAGGGCCTCGCCGCGCTGCGCCAGGAGGCGCGCACCACGCTGCGGGTCGCCGCCAGCCTGACGGTTGCCGAGTACCTGCTCCCGGCGTGGCTGGTCGCGCTGCGCGCCGGGGCAGTCCGGCGGGAGCAGCCGACGGTTGCGGTCGAGCTGCTCGTCGCCAACAGCGCCGCCGTCGTGCGCCATGTCCAAGCCGAGGAGGTCGAGCTCGGCCTCGTGGAAGGTCCCGCGGCGCCGAGTGGCCTTCGCCACCGCGTGGTGGGCCACGATCGGCTCGTCGTCGTCGTCGCGCCCTCCCACCCCTGGGCCCGCCAGCAGCGGCCGCCGTCCGCCGAGGAGCTCGCCGGCACCCCGCTGGTGACCCGCGAGGTGGGGTCAGGAACCCGTGAGGTCTTCGACCTCGCGCTCCGCCGCGCTCTGGCGAGCACCGCCCCGGGGAGCGGGGACGCTGGGGAGGCCACCCGAGCGAGCGTGCGAGGCGCCGCAACGGGCGGCCGGGCAGCAGACGTGCCGCGCTCGAGGTCGGACGGCGTGGCCCCGCCCGCTCTCGAGCTGCCGACGACCGCGGGGGTTCGGGCGGCGGTGATCGCCGGGGCCGGGCCTGCGGTGCTGAGCGAGCTCGCCGTCGCCGACGACGTGGCCGCCGGGCGCCTGAGGACGATCGAGGTCGACGGCCTCGACATGCGCCGCTCGTTCCTCGCCGTCTGGACCGGCTCGGCCGAGCCGAGGCCCGGGCCGGTCCGCGACCTCATCGGCGTGGCGATCCGCTCGAGCGCGTCGTCCGACCGGACCGTTCCCTGACGGCGCGCCCGAGCCGGCTGCCCACAGCTGCCTGAGCCGCTCGCCGCCTGCGGGCAGCGGACGCGCGGAGCGCGGCGACGGAGCGGCTATCTCGTCTGGGTGATCAGCCGCTCACGGTCGAACAGCGCCGAGGCGAACCGCCAACCCAGCCGCACGAGCACGAGCAGGCCCGCTCCGAAGCCCAGCGCGACCCCCAGCGTGGCAGGGATGACGTTGAAAGCGATCAGCGTCGTCACCGCCACCGTAGGCAGGCTGACCAGGACCGCGAGCTGCCCGGCGGTCCGCGGGTCGCTCGAGCGGGTCGACACGGCGATGCCGACCCAGATCGACCAGATGCAGAGGAGCGGGGTGAACAGCAGCTGAGCCAGCAGGTCCGGCCCTTGGACGAGGGCAGAGGCGATCCCGGGCTGGGCGAGGAGCTCGACGACAGCGATGAAGGAACCGAAGACGAGATAGGCCATCAGCACGGAGGGGACGAAGGCCGCCAGCGCCTTGCCGAGCAAGAGCTCTTCGCGCCGGATCGGCGTGGACAGGAGCGGCTCGAGCGTCCCCTGGATGCGCTCCCCCACCACCGAGTAGGAGGCGAGCGTCGCCGGGACGAGCACGGGAATTGCCAGCATGTAGACGAGCGTGTGCTCGTGCCGCAGGGTGCCGCCTGCCGACGTCGGCAACGTGAAGACCTCGATCAGCGGTTGGATGAGGAAGATCAGCGGCAGGATCGCCATCGCGTAGACGACGTTGCCGTTGCGCCGGTACTCGCGCAGCTCCTTGACGAAGACGGCGCGCACGCGCCGCCGGTCGAGCTTCATCACGTGTCCCTCCCCGGGTTGTCGACGAGCTCGAGGTAGACGTCCTCGAGCGAGTGACGCGCCTCGCTGATCGAGAGGATGTCCGCACCGGCAGCGACGAGCGCGCGGGCGACGGCCGGTGCAGCTGCGGTGGTGTCGCCGACCGAGAGGACGTAGCTCGACGCGCCGCCGGCGCGCCAGGCTTCGACGGCGGGGAGGCCGCCGAAGACCTGCTCGGGGGCGGCAATCGGCGCCAGCGTGGTCACCGTCAGCGTCTTGGCGAAGAGCCGGTCCCGCAGCTCGTCCGGCCGGCCGATGGTGCGCAACGTCGTGTTGAGGATCGCCACACGGTCACACAAGCGCTCGGCCTCGTCGAGACGGTGCGTGGTGAGGAAGATCGTGACGCCGCGCTGGCGCAGCGAGTCGATCAGCTCGTGCACGTCGCGTGCCGCGGCGGGGTCGAGCCCCGAGGTCGGCTCGTCGAGGAACAGCACCTCGGGCTCGTTGAGCAGCGCCCGCGCGAGGGCGACCCGCTGGCGGAGGCCCTTGGACAAGGCACCGCACGCGTCGCCCTTGCGCTCGGTCAGCTTCACGGCGCCGAGCGCCCACTCGATTCGCTCGGCGGGCTCGGCGACCTCGTAGAGGTCGGCGAAGCAGCGCAGGTTGTCCATCACGCTCAGGCGGAGGTAGAGCCCCGGTGACTCGGGCATGATCGAGATCCGCTTGCGGATCTCGACGCCGTTGGCGGGCGTGAGTGGAATGCCGGCGACCTGCGCCGAGCCCGAGGTGGGTGTCAGGAGCGTGCCGAGCGTGCGCACGGTCGTCGTCTTGCCTGCGCCGTTCGGACCGAGGAAGCCGAAGACCTCTCCGTAGCCGATCTCGAACGAGACGTCCTCGAAGGCGACCCGGTCGCCGAAGTGCTTGCTCAGATGCTGCACCGAGAGCGCCGGCGGCTTGGCGGCGGCGGTGGGCGCCGCAGCGCCCGTGCTCACGGCACGCTCCGCCAGCGCGCCGCTCAGCCTGTGGGTGCCGCCTTCGGGTGTCGATCTCATGGGCGCAGCCCTTCCGGCCGGCGAGCACCCGTGCTCGCCAAATCTGATATCAGAATGATAAACTGACCGGGCCGGCCGGTCAATGGGAGGTCTGCCACGATGACGACGCGTAGTCCGTACCCGGGTGTGCACGACGACGAGGACGTGGTCGAGCGCCCGGCTTGGTCGGCGCCGGGCCTGGTCGTGCTGTTCGCCGGCGTCGTGATGGTGGCGGCGGCAGGGGCGCTGCTCGGGCTCGGAGCCGTCGACGGCGGCTGGCACGGCGTGGGCTCGGCTACCTGCCTCGCGGTGGGCATCGCGCTCATCGTCGTCGCCGAGCTGACGTTCAGGGGTCTGACGGCGGTGGTGCCCGGAGAGGCGCGCGCGGTGCAGCTCTTCGGCAGCTACCGCGGCACGATCCGCTCGCCGGGGCTGCGGTGGGTCAACCCCTTCTCCAAGCGGCGGAAGGTGTCGGTGCGGGTGCGCAACCACGAGACCTCGATCGCCAAGGTGAACGATGCGGACGGCAACCCGATCGAGATCGCGGCCGTCGTCGTGTGGCAGGTGCGCGACACGGCCAAGGCCATCTACGCCGTCGACGACTTCACCAGCTTCGTGGCGATCCAGACCGAGACGGCGGTCCGTCACATCGCGTCGAGCTATCCCTACGACGATCGTGGTCGCGGCGCGCTGTCCCTTCGCGACAACGCCGACGAGATCACCCAGCGCCTGTCGGCCGAGATCGCCGACCGCATTCAGCCCGCCGGCGTGACGATCGTCGAGTCGCGTCTGACCCGGTTGTCGTACGCGCCGGAGATCGCCCAGGCAATGCTCCGCCAGCAACAGGCGAGCGCCGTCGTCGCCGCCCGCATGCGCATCGTCGAAGGGGCGGTCGGCATGGTCGAGCTCGCTCTCCAGCGGCTCGAGGAGCGAGGCGTGGTCGAGCTCGACGAGGAGAGGAAGGCGGCGATGGTCTCCAACCTGCTCGTGGTGCTGTGCAGCGAGCAGGCGACCCAGCAGGTGGTCAACACCGGCTCGCTCTACCAGTAGGCCGGGCACCTCGACCAGATGGCCGAGCGCAAGAGCGTCCTGCTCCGCCTCGATCCGGCCGTCCACGACGCGCTGGCCCGATGGGCGTCCGACGAGCTGCGGAGCACGAACGCCCAGATCGAGTTCCTGTTGCGCCGTGCGCTGGCCGACGCCGGCCGGCTCCCCGGCCGGGCCGGAGCGATGCGCGGCCCGGGCCGGCCGAAGGGTGGCGGCGCACCCAGGGCCGACGGGGACGTGTCGACGCTGGAACCGTGACGGCGTGCCAGGCGGCGACGGTCGCCGCCGAGGGCAGCCTCGACGGCCACACCGTCGCCTCGAACGGCGGCACCGCGGGATCGCCCGAGCACCGCGTCACCCTTTGATCTCAGGCGGCCTACACCGACCTCACAGATGCGCTGGGCATCCTCTCGAGAGCAGCACGAACGAGAGGAGCGCGACCATGAGCGAATTCGAACCGACGAGCCACGACGTGGCCCCTTCCGCCGGCGCGATGTCGAGCACCGGCGCAGGGCCCTCGGGCGCCGCCGGTTCGGGCGGCACCGGCGGAGCGCCGCCACCGTCGCCGGCATCTTCGCCGGCCTGGTCTGCCCTGGTCGCCAGGGGAAGGCGGGCCTACAAGGCACGGACGCGGCGAACGCTGGCGAGCCGAAGGAGTGGATGGATGGCCGCCGCCGCGCTCGACGGTTGCCGCGACGGGATTCTCGGTCGGTATCGCCACGCCGTCGTCGGCAACCGCGACGCGAATCGTGTCCGCCAGCGGTTCCACCGGCCGCGGCGGTTCCGGCGCCGGAGCGTCCAACGCCCGGTCGGCGCCATCGCAAGGGGGAGCATCCGGCAAGGTCGACAGCGTGTCCAGGTCGAGTTTCTCGATGACGACATCGGCGGGTCAGAGGGTGACCGTCGACGAAAAGTCGACCACGACGTACGAAAAGGGCACCGGATCGAGCTCGGCCAGTGCCATCACCAAAGGTGAGAGCGTTCTCGTGCTCGGGACGACCAACAGCACGACCATCACGGCCACGCTGACCGTAGTCGACTACTCGGTCCCGGCGAGCAGCTCGTCCGCGGCAAAGGTCGTCCCCTTCACGCGTGGCAAGCCAACGACGTCGAAGCAGGTCGGTCACATCCCGACGAACTGGAGCCAGGGGTCGGGGACGATCGTCAGCGGCACGACGGCGAACAAGGCCACCGAAGCCGCGCTCGCCGCCTACCCAGGCGGGATCGTCGACCGTGTCGTGAGGCTGGGCGACGGTGAGTACAACGTCCACTACATCGGCGTCAACTGGCCGCACCACGTCTTCGTCAGCCAGGACTTCAAGGTCGTCGGCGCCCTCTGACGCTCTCCGAGCAGCACGCCCTCCCGGTGATCGCCCTGATCTCGGCGACGAAGGCGGCGCGGACCCCACGGATGGTCGGTGAGCCCGATCACGACATGACCACCCCGCTCGACACAGACCGAGTGCAGCGCGTCAACTCCCAGCACGCTCACGTCGAGCGCCGTCGTCTCGCCGTGAGCACCTGCGATCGTGCCACGCTCGTGTGCCGAAGCCTGCATAGCCTGGTGCCATGACTGATTACGCCCTACGAGCCCCGACCAAGACCCGCCACCACCTCGCCAGTGTCATCAGCCTGCGCGGCATCGGCAAGGAGGTCAAGGAGGTCGAGGGCTTCAACGCCAAGGTGGCCGTCATCTTGACCCGAGGTGTCGGCACCATGGCCTGCGCCTATGTGTTCTGCCTGATCTCGCTCACCAGCCTGCCCGCGATCCTCGTGAGCGCCGGGGTCCTGAGCAAGAGCGAGGTGCCGTCGTTCCTCACCAAGCCGGGCCTCATCCTCATCGTGGCCTGGATCGCTCAGACCTTCATCCAACTCGTCTTGCTCTCCGTGATCATGGTCGGCCAGAGCGTGCAAAGCGCCGCCTCCGACGTCCGCGCCGCCACCACCTTGCACGACGCGGAGGTGATCCTCGACCGCCTCGACTGCAGCACCGAGGGCGGGATCAAAGAGATCCTCGACCGCCTCGACGCCATCGAAGCCCTGGTTCCTCGCTCGTAGCCGACCGGTCCGTGAACCGGGAGAGTTGGTTCATGACGGCTCGATCCACTCGAACGTGTCGGGGTTCGGCCCGGCGCGTCCCGCCTCGCCCCTGTCGAGCGCATCGATCGATGCCATGTCCTCATCGGAGAGCGCGAAGTCGAAGACGTCGAGGTTCTCCTCCATCCGCTCGCGGTGTGCCGACTTCGGGATCGCGATGTGGCCGTGCTGGATGTGCCAGCGAAGGATGATCTGAGCGGTCGACTTGCCACGAGTGGCTGCGATCCCGCTGATCACAGCGTCGTGCAGCGGCTTTCCGTCGTGCCCGAGCGGGCTGTGCGCCTCCAGCGCGATGCCATGACGCCGCGATGCCTCGCGCGCTGCATCGTTGGTGAAGTAGGGGTGCAGCTCGATCTGGTTGACCGCCGGCACCACGCCGACCTCGGCGACGATGCGGTCCAGGTGGGCGGGCTGGAAGTTGGACACCCCGGCCGTGCGCAGCCGCCCTTCGGCAAGCAGTTCCGTCATGGCTTTCCAGGTCGACACGTAGTCGCCGTCGTAGAGGGTGGGGAGCGGCCAGTGGATCAGGAACAGATCGAGCTGCTCGAGGCCCAAATTCTCGAGGGTCGTGTCGAACGACCGGTGCACGTCCTCGGGTCGATGGTTCCCGTTGGCGAGCTTGCTCGTGACATACAGCTCCTCCCGCGGGATGCCGCATTCCGCGATCGCCTTCCCCACCCCCGGTTCGGTGCCGTATGACTGCGCTGTGTCGATGTGCCGATAGCCGGCTTGCAAGGCGAGGCGGACGATCTCGGCAGTCGTGTCGATGTTGGCAGCGGTGACCTGGCGGTCGGGCTGCACGCGAAGCGTTCCGAAACCGATCTGGGGGATGGCCGTCCCGTCGTTCAACGTGATCTTCGGGTCAGCGCTGCCGGTGGTCTGCACTCGTCTTCCTGTCTCGGACGCTTCCATCTCGGGCGTGCAATTCGCGCGCCGAGGTGGCCTCAGTTCCAAGCGCGGCCGACCTCGCTCGTGGCCGGCTCGCTCCGGAACAGCCTCGCACACCGCGCGCCCGCCAGGGATTCCAAAAAGGCCGTCGATGTGATGGGATGGTCGTCGTGGCCGAGTTGCGCCGGCACGTCGTCGACATCCCCGGCGACGTCGTGCGCGTCGACGAGTGGCAACGGGTGTGCGACTTCTGCGCCGCTGAGCGCAACATGCCTGCCGCACTCGCCATTCTCGGTGAACCCGGGGCGGGCAAGTCGACGCTGTGGCGTGCCGGGATGCGGATCGCCGAGGAGTCCGGGCGCCAGATGCTGAGGACCGAGCCGTCGTCGGCGGAGGCCGACCAATCGTTCACCGGACTGTCCGACCTGCTCACCGACCTCCTACCTGGTGTCGCCGCTTCGATTCCAGGTCCGCAGCTCGAGGCGCTCGAGGTGGCGCTGCTGCTGCGCTCGGGGGGCGAGCAGCCTCCCACCGCCCGAGCCGTCGGGCTCGGGGTGCTGGCTGCCGTGCGCGCCTGCCTGGAGCGTGGTGCGGTCCTGCTCGCGGTGGACGACGCCCAGTGGCTCGACCAGGCGAGCCTCGACGCGCTCGAGCTTCGCGTTGCGGCGCGTCGGCGCCGGCCCGCTGTCGTTGCTCCTCGCCGCCCGGACGTACGCTCCGGCCGATCCGCTCACCTTGGGCTCGCCCCGGCCGTCGGACGCCTGGGACGCCTTGCTCGGTGCGTTCCCGGGCTCGGGACGGATCGAGCTCGAGCCGCTCGAGGTCACCCAGCTGCAGAGGCTGATGCCGGTGCGGGTCACGGCGGCTCAGCTGCGCGCGGTGGCCGAGCTGTCGCGTGGGAACCCCTTCTGGGCAAGGGAGGTGCTGACGACGCTCGAGTCGGGGGAGTCACCCGTGCCCCCGGCGGCTCGCGCCCTGACCGAACGACTCAACCGCTCCTTGAGCGAAGCAGCGGCCGAGGCGCTGGCGATCGTGGCGGCAGCCGGACGTATGAGCGTCGCGTCGGCGATCACCGCGCTCCACGACGTCGGGCAACCGCCGGCGGCCGTCGACGCTGCTGTCGTCGCCGGAGTCGTCGTCGAGTCGCGGGTCGCTCACCGTGGCCCATCCGCTGATCGCTGCCGCTGCGATCGGCGCGCTCCCGCCCGGTCGGCGTCGCCAGCTGTACGAGCGCCTCGCCATGAGCGCGGCGGGCGCGGAGCGCCGGGCGCACTTCGCCGTGCTCGCCGCCGGGTCGAAGCCCGATGCGTCCGTCGCCGCGGCCCTCGACGCGGCGGCCGCCTCGGCACGCTCGCGAGCGGCGAACGCGACGGCTGCTCAGTTCGCGGTTCAAGCGGTGACCTTCACGCCCGCGCAGGAGACGAGCTCGCTCGCAGTGCGGCGAATCCGCGCCGCTGAGCTGCTGTTCCTCGCCGGGGAGGTGCGCGAGTCGCTCGAGCAGCTCGAGGCCCTCGATCTCGACGAGCTGGCAACCACGGACCTCGAACGGGCGCTCCCGTTGCTGCTCGACATGACGGGCCTCGTCCACGGCGAATCCCGGGCGAGGCAGATCGCGTCCGGCGCCATGGTCAACACCGGGCCGGACCCTCGCCGGCGCGCCCTGGTGCTGGCCTTGGCTTCTGACATCCAGTACGGCGTCCGCGGGGCGCGGCGCGCCGCGGCCACCGAGGCGATCCGTTGCGCCTGGATGGCCGGGTCGGTGGCGAATCCGTCGCTGCACCGCGCCCTCGTCAACCTCGCGATCTGCAAGGTCACCGGGGCAGAGGGGCTCGACACGGAGCTGCTCGAGCGCGCCCGCCGTCTCGAGGACGGGCTGCCGGCTCTGCGGCTGTACGACACCGCAGATCTCAATCTCGGCCTCTGGTCGCGCTACGTCGAGGACCTCGACACGGCTCGCGTCGCACTCGGGCGGTCGATCGAACGGGCTCGCCAGGCGGGGGAGGACTTCGACCTGCGGACCTTCCTCTCCTATCTCGCTGCGACCGAGGTGCTGGCGGGGGACTACGCCGCCGCGGCGACTGCGTTGCGGGACGCCAAGCAGGTCAGCGCCTGGCACGACTGGCCGCCGTCCCCCTGGGACCTCGAGCCGCTCTGCGACCTGAAGATCGCCGAGGGTGACCTGGCGGGGGCGGCAGCGCTGGCGAACGAGCACCTCCCGGACGAGGAGGGCTCCCCGCTCGCTTCCCGCTTCATCGGTGCGTGCCTGCGAGGCCGGGTCTGCACGTGGGAGAACGACGCAGCGGGCGCGGTCGGGTACCTCGAGACCGCCGCAGCGTACGCCGAGGAATGCGAGTGGAACGATCCCGCCGTCCGGCACCGGCTGGATCCGCTGCTGGCCGAGGGCTACGTCGAGCTGGGGCGGCTCGACGAGGCCCGAGCGATCTCGGCGCGGCTCGCGCGCGATCGGCGAGGGACAGCACCGCCACGGGCTTGTCGGCGACGCGTGCCGGATCGACGCCCTCGTCGCCGCACGGGTGGGGCATCTGGGCGCAGCAGTCGCGGCCGCCGAGGCGGCGGTCGTTGCCCATGCCGCGTCACCGCTGCGCCTCGAGGAGGCTCGCAGCCTGCTCACGCTCGGCCGTGTCGAACGGCGGCGAAAGGCGCGTGGAAACTCGCGGGCGTCCCTCGGGCGCGCGCTCGAGCTCGCCGACCGCATCGGCCACCGGCCGCTTCACGACCAGGTGGCGCGTGAGCTGCCACGGGTCGCGATCGCCCGCTCGGGAAGCGATCTGACACCGACGGAGCAGCGCGTCGCCGAGCTCGTCGCCGGCGGAGCGACCAACCGCGACACCGCGGCGGCGCTGTTCGTCAGCGTCCGCACGGTCGAGACCCACGTCGCCTCGATCTACCGCAAGCTCGGGGTGCGGAATCGCACGGAGCTCGCCCGCAGGCTGGCGCGCTGAGCCCTCCGCCAGCACCGGAGCGATCTCGGCCTCGGTAGTCCTACGGATACCGGTGAGCCGCAACCGCCCCCGCCCGGCGAGATCTCCGTACCGGCGGCGGATGTCCGCGGCACGCTCGCGTCCGTACGGTTCGTCAGCGGCACGCACGCGCCGCCCCGCGTCGTGCGCGACGAGCCCGGCCCTCGGGCGGGCACCCCCGACGATCCGAAAGGAAACACCGATGAGCAGCCTCCGATTCATGCCGCCGCCGTTACCGACCCCGAGCACGGGGTCGGCACCCATTCCCGCCGGATTCGACCCGTGCGACCAGCTCCCCCACCCCGTCCTCGCCCTCAAGCGGGTGTGGCACGCCGGACGTCGCCTCCTCGGAAGGATCGCTCGCCCGGAGCGCCGCGAGGCGAACAGGGAGCCGGTCGTCACCTGGAACCGGCCCGGTGTCCGCTCGCCGCGCGTCGCTGCCGAGCGGTCCTGGGATGTGCCCTCGTGGACGAGGCCGCTCAGGGCGACGGCGGAAGGGGCATGACCATGCGCGACGATCATCGCACGGCTCACGCAACAACGCCGGCCTCGGTTCCTCCTCGCGAAACGAGTTTCTGCACTTCCTACTTCCTCGGGCGCGCCGCCGCCGTCTGGATCGGGGCAATCCGGCCCCGACGCGACTCCCCGACGACGCCCACGCATCGCCTCGCGCCGGGTGAGAGCTCGCAGCATCCTCGCCGGAGCTGAGCCACGACGGCGACCGTCTCCGCCAGGGTGCTCACGGCCTTGCTCCCTCGCCCACGCGGAATCCGGCGAGGAGCACCTGGCGCAGCTCGAGGTTCTCGTCGAGCACCACGACGTCGGCGGGGCCGCCCGGGCGCAGGTGGCCGACGTCGGTGCGGCCGACGAGGCGTGCCGGCCGCTCGGTGACCGCGGCCAGCGCCGCCCCGAGCTCTGGGGTGAGGCCCGCCAGCCGGCGCAACCCGTCGAGCAAGCTCGAGGCGCCCCCGGCGATCGTGCCGTCCCCGACGCGACGCGCGACGCCGCCGCGCAGCTCGATCTCCACCTCGCCGAGTCGCAGCCGCCCGTCCGGCTGGCCGGCGAGGCTCGTGGCGTCGGTGACGAGCGACAACCGCTCGAGCGCCGCGTTGACGGCCACGGCGAGCAGCTCGGGGGCGACGTGCACGCCGTCGGCGATCACCTGCACGGCCACCCGGCGGTCGGCGAGCGCCAGCCCGGCGAGGCCCGGGGCGCGCGAGCTGACCGGCGACATGGCGTTGAACAGGTGGGTGACCGCCGTAGCGCCGGCGTCGATCGCCGCGGCGGCCTCGGCAGCCGTTGCGTTGCTGTGGCCGAGCGAGACGACCACGCCGTGGTGGCGTAACAGGGCGATCGCCTCGAGGGCACCGTCGAGCTCGGGGGCGAGGGTGACCATCGTCACCGGGCCGGTGGCGACGAACCTGGCGATCAGCCCGAGGTCGGGGACGATCAACCGGTCGGGGGCATGCGTGCCCGCCCGCTCGGGCGAGAGGAACGGTCCCTCGAGGTGCACGCCGAGGAGAAGCGCCGCCGGCGAGGCAGCTCTGCGCCCCGCCGCCGGCGCGACGGCTCTGCGCCCCGACGCCGGCGCGACGGCTCCGCGCCCCGACGCCGGCGCGACGCCGCGCCCCGCCGCCGGCGAGGCGCCGGCGGCGAAGCGGCCGATGCGCTCGAGGGAAGCGAGCATCGTGTCGGGCTCGCCGCTGATCACGGTGGGCTGGTAGGCGAGCACGCCGTCGGCGGCGAGGGCCGCCCCGAGCGCACCCAGCTCTTCCTCCGAGGCCGACGCGGCGTCGATCCCGGCATAGCCGTTCACCTGCAGGTCCACCAGCCCGGCGACGGCGACGCCCGACCCCGGGCCGGGCAGGCCGACGGCCGCAACGCTGTCGCCGTCGATCGCGACGTCGCCAGGGACGAGCCGTCCGTCGACCAGCGCCGCGCCGACGCCGAGGCGCTTCCAGTGCCGCCCCCGTGCTGCCGCCCCGCCGCGGGCAGGAGGGCCCGGCTCCGTCGCCCGCTCGGGCCGGCCGGCTCGAGCCAGCTCCAGTGCGGCACGCAGCCGCCCGCCGGCGTCCTCGAGCAGAGCAGCGAGCGGCGCCGGATCGGCGCCCCCGTCCGCCGCCAGGAGGCAGGCCAGCTTGGTGTTCCAGCCGGCAGCCTCGAGCGCTCGCAGCGCCGCCGCGGCGTCCACCTTCGTCACCGCCGAGACGATGCGCACGGCCCGGTCGCGCAGCTTGGAGTTCGTCGGTCGCAGGTCGACCATCAGGTTGCCGTAGGTCTTGCCGAGCCGCACCATCGCTGCGGTCGAGATCGCATTGAGCGTGATCTTCTGCGCCGTCCCGGCGTTCAGCCGGCTGGATCCGGCGAGCACCTCGGGGCCGACGTCGAGCACGACGGCGCACTGGGCGAGCTCGGCGAGCGGGCTGGCGTCATTGCACGCCACCGCGATCGTCGCCGCGCCCACCTCGGCCGCCCGCCCGAGCGCCCCCAGCACGAAGGGGGTGCGACCGCTCGCCGAGATGCCGAGCACGACGTCGCCGGCGTCGACGGCCAGCTCGGCGATCGCCGCCGCGCCGGCGGCGCGGTCGTCCTCGGCGCCTTCGGCGGCGTGGCGGAGCGCCACCTCACCGCCGGCGATCACCGCCGCGACCATGCCGGCGTCGACGTCGAAGGTCGGGCCCAGCTCGGCGGCGTCGAGCACGGCAAGGCGCCCGGCCGTCCCGGCTCCGGCGTAGACGAGCCGCCCGCCGGCGCCGAGGCGGCCGGCGACGAGCTCGATCGCGTCGGCGATCGCCGCCGTGGCGGCGACGGCAGCCGAGACGGCGCGACGGGCGTCTGTGGTGAGCAGCTCGGCGAGCTGGGCGGCGTCGAGCAGGTCGAGATCAGCGAGCTCGGGGCGCACGGCTTCGGTGGCGAGCGCGCCGAGACTACCCGCCGCCTGCGCCCTGCCCGCGTCGGCGTCGGCGTCGGCGTCGGCGGACACGCCGCCTCCCGACGAGCCGTCGCTCACGACAGCGCCTCGGCCACCAGCCGGTGCACCTCGGCACGCATCACCCTCTGCTCCTCGAGACGCCGGCGGGGATGCACGGCGTTGGTCAAGAGCACCACTGCCACGCCCGCCTCAGGGGCCACGAGCAGCGAGGTGCCGGTGAAGCCGGTGTGGAAGAAGGTGCCGGCCGGCCAGCTTCCCCAGTCCTGAGGCTCGAGGCGCCACCCGAAGCTGCGCACGTCGTCCCCCGAGCCGGCCTGGCGGACCGACAGGGCGGCGACCGAGCCGGCGCTCAGCACGCCCTCCCCCCCTCGCAACAGCACCTGCACCACCTGTGCCAGCTCCCCGAGCGGGGCGAACAGCCCGGCGTGACCGGCGACGCCGCCGAGGGCGAAGGCGTTGCCGTCGTGCACCTCGCCCCAGACGAGCTCCGGCTGGCGCCGCTGGTCCCCGTCGAGCTCGGTCGCCGCCGTCTGGCGGCGCAGCTCCGGGGCGGGTCGGAATCCGGTGCCCTGCAGGCCGAGCGGAGCGGCGAGCTCGGCGGCGAAGACCTCGTCGAGCGGTGTCGAGAAGGCGGCCTCGAGCGCCCAGCCGACGAGCATGAAGTTGAGGTCGGAGTAGCACACCGACGTCCCCGGTCGCGAACCCGCCGCCTCGTCGTACACCGCACGCTCGATCGCGGCCCGGCCGTCGAGCTGCTCGAAGAATGGTCGGTGGTCGATCAGACCCGACGTGTGGGTGACGAGGTGGCGCAGCGTCGTCGCCCTCGTCGGGTAGGCAGGGAGGAGGTCGGTCAGCGGGTCGTCGAGGCGCAGCAGCCCGCGCTCTTCGGCGAGGAGGAGAAGGTTCACCGAGCAGACGACCTTGGTCAGCGAGGCGAGGTCGTAGCGCGTGCCGGCGCTTACCGGGACGATCTCGTCGATGACACAGGCGCTGCCGCCGTAGGCCTCGAACAGGACCGCTTCCGGGCTGAGGAGGGCAAGCGAGACAGCCGGCGGGAAGCCGCCGTCGACGAGCTGCTCGAGGTATGAGACGAGCGCACCGAGGCGAGGCCCCGGCGCTACGACCTCCGGACCCGGTGAGGGGTCGGCTGGCGCGACGAGTGTGCCGCCGACGCTCAGTCCTGCCGGCGAATCGCTCACCACGCGCGCGTGGCCGGCACGTGCTCGTGGGCGCGGCGCAGCCTGATCTCCTGCGCTCCGTACTGCGGCTCGACGCGCCGGGCGCCGTCCGGCACGAAACCGAGCGATTCGTACAACCTGCGTGCAGGAGCGTTGCGCTCGAAGACCCACAGCGTCACCGTGGCGAGGCCCCGGTCGGCGAGCAGTTGCAGGCTGCGCTCGAGCAGCGCTCGGCCGATGCCGCGCCCTCCCGACTCCGGGGCGACATAGAGCGAGTAGATGTGCCCACGTCGTGCATCGAGCGGATCCTCGCCGTGGCGCGCGAAGGCGGTCACCCCGCCACCGCTCTCGACCACCCACGTGGTCGGTCCGTTCGAGGCCGTGAGCGACCCGAGCCAGTCGGCGATCTCGACGTCGTCGAGGGCGGCGAGCACGGCGTCGCTCACCACGCCGGGATAGGAATGCCGCCAGGCGGAGACGAAGACCCGGGCGAGCGCCGGCCCGTCGGCCGCTGTGGCGAGGCGAAAGCGGGTCCCCGGCGGCAGGCGCGCCCAGCCAGCCGGGCCGTTCGTCACAAGACTGGTGCGAAATCTGAAGCGGTCGGCACGGTAGTGCGAGCGCACGAGCTCGACCGGGTGGCCCGCCTTGTCGAAGGTCTGGCGGCATAGCAGCAGCACGGGCGCCCCAGGGGCGACCCCGAGGAGGGCGGCCTCGCGCTCTGGGGCGACGACCGCCTCGATCGTCTCCTCCGCCGAGACGAGCTCGGTGCCGTAGCGGGTGCGCAACAGCTCGTACAGCGAGACCGACCCCGACAGCTCCTCGGCGATCCCCTTGAAGCGGTGGGCGTCGAGCGAAACGAGCTCGAGGGCCAGCGGCTCGCCGTCGGCGAGGCGCAGACGCTCGATCTGCACGACGTCGGAGCCGGGGGCGAGACCGAGCCCGGCGGCGAGCTCGTTGTCGGCAACGAGCTCGCTCACCGCGACGAGGCGCGAGGCCGGGTCCATCCCCCGGGCGCGGATGTGCTCGGTGTGGCTCGTCAGCTCGAGCGGCTGGTCGATCTTCGGGCGGGCGACGAAGGTGCCCTTTCCTTGCTGACGGGTGATCCGCTGCTCGGCCTCGAGGCGGTCGAGCGCCTGGCGCACCGTCGAGCGCGACACCCCGAAGCGCTCGCACAGCTCCCGTTCGGTTTGGATCGCCGACCCGGCGGCGAGCCCTGCGATCATCCCGGCCAGCTCGTCGCGCAGGCGCAGGTACTTCGGCCGCACGACGCGCTGCCCGCCGGTGGCTGCTTGGATCGGCGCTCTGTCCACAATGGTCCAGTCAACTTCGGGGCGCAGCGGCGGTCAACACAGCCCTTCATGACGATCGCGTGACGGCCACTGTCCGTCTGGGCGCTTGGTCGTCATCTAAACGAAACGAGAGGCCCTCACTTGACCGGACCACCCCCCGGTCGTATCGTCGAAAGACCGGTCGCTCCGGGGGCGGCGCGACGTAAGGGAGGGTGGTTCTGTTGGATCGGACCCAGAAGGTCACGAAGAGCTCGTCCCGAGCGGGAGCAGGCTCCGCTCGTGAGGCGCGGTCGAGCCGCCCAGCGCGCTCCCGCCGTGCCGGGGCGGTCCTCGCCGCTGCCGGCCTGATGGCGGCCTTCGGCGGTGTGGCGGCGGCCTCGGCGGCAACGACGCACCCGGCGGCGAGCCGTCCCGGTGCATCCGGCGGCACGCTCGTCGTCGCCGACACCTCGAGCGTGCAGAAGCTCGACCCCGACGTCGTCACCAACTTCCTCGACTTCCAGGCCCTCGGCCTGATCTACGACCAGCTCGTCCAGTACAACACCAAGCTGCAGCTGGTCCCCGACCTGGCCACGAGCTGGTCCTACAGCGACAACAACACCGTGCTCAGCTTCCAGCTGCGCCACGGGGTCACGTTCCACGACGGGACGTCGTTCACCTCGGCCAACGTCGTCGCCTCCCTCGACCGGGCGCTCAACCCGAAGATCGGTGACGCCTCGGCCTCCTTCCTTGCCAACGTGAAGAAGATCGTCGCCACGGGCACCTACAGCGTCAAGTTCGAGCTGAGCCGCGCCGACACCTCGATCCTCGACGGCCTCACGTCGGTCAACCTGTCGATGCTCTCCACCAAGGCGATCGCGGCGGGCACCGTCGCCAAGACGCCGGACGGAACGGGTGCGTTCATGTACTCGTCCTGGAGCCCCGGCAACAGCTTCACGATGGTCGCCAACCCGCACTACTGGGGCGGCAAGGTGACGCTGCCGTCGGTGGAGATCAAGACGATCGCCTCCGAGCAGTCGATCGCCTCGGCGCTCGAGGCCGGCACCGTGCAGATCGGCCTGTTGACCGAGCCGCAGATCGCCGACCACCTGCCGTCGTCACTGGGCGTGCAGAAGGTGCTCGACCTCACCTACCGGGCACTCATGCTGCAGGACAAGACCGGCCCGCTCGCCAAGGTCGACAACCGCCTCGCCATCGCCTGCGCCACCAACCGCCAGCAGATCCTCGAGGACTCCGTGTTCGACGCCGGCAAGGTCGTCGGCCCGGTCCCGCTCGGGCAGTACGCCTCGAAGCCCGTCTCGGCGGTCTGCCCGGCACAGGACATCGCCAAGGCCAAGAGCTACCTGCAGAAGGCGGGCGACGCCAGCGGGTTCAGCTTCACGGCGATCACCTCGACCGACCTCGACCCGACGAGCGCGGCACAGGCGACGGCGATGCAGTCCGAGCTCGCCCAGGCCGGGATCACGATGAACATCCAGAACCTCGCCGGAAACGCCTATATCCAGGACTGGCTCGGCGGGAAGTTCCAGGCCGCCTTCGCCTGGAACGGTGCCGACCCCGACCCCTACACGATGTACGGGCGTTACTTCGGCACCGGCGCCAACCTCGGCGTGCCCGCCGGGTACAGCTCGCCGGCGCTGCAGAAGCTGCTCCTCGAGGGCAACACCGCCACCGGGGCGACCAAGCGGATGTACTGGACCCAGCTCTCGGACAACCTCACCGGCAACGCAGTGTGGATCTGGCTGTTCACGGCTTACGACTACGCCGCTACCACCTCGTCGGTGCACGGGTTCACCTTCGCCCCGACGAACTCCACCTCGCTCGACTCGCTGCGCTCGACCACGCTCAGCTGAGCGACCGCTTCACCGGGCGGTGCGGGTGGACACTTGGCCGTACGGGTGGACACTCGGCCGTACGGGTGGACAGTCGGCAGGACGGATGAGCACTCGGCAGGACGCGTGAGCACGACGGGCCCCGCCGGCGCGAGAGCGCCGGCGGGGCCCCTCGCGTCGGACGATCCTCCCGGTGTCACCGCCGTATGGGCAGCGATCCGCGGCGCCACGTGCGCCCCCCGGTCCCGCCCGGGCGTCGGAGGGCGTCGGAGCGAGACGAGGACGACCGACCCGTTGCGCTCGCCGTGCTGATCGGCTTCTCGCGGCGCCTGGCGGGCACGCTCGTCACCCTGCTCGGGGTCAGCGTGATCATCTTCGTCGTGCTGCGCCTGCTCCCCGGCAATGCCGTCACCGCGTCGCTCGGGGTGAGCGCCGGGCTGCTGAGCCACGCCCAGCTCGTGGCCCTCGACCACTACTACGGTGTCGGCCAGCCGGTCGTCGAGCAGTACTGGTCCTGGCTCCGCTCGCTGCTGAGCGGCAACCTCGGCGTCTCGCTGGCCTCGCGCACCTCCGTCGCCTCGCTGATCGCCACGGCGCTCCCCCCGACGCTCGAGCTCGCCGTGGTGGCGATGATCATCGGCGAGCTGCTCGGCGTCGGCTTCGGTGTCTTCGGGGCGTTGCGACCCGGCGGGGTGGTCGACGGCATCGGGCAGGCGATCGCCGTCGTCGGCCTCGGCGTGCCGAGCTTCATCATCGGCACCGCGCTCGTCACCACGCTGGCTTCGGTCTTTCAGTATTTCCCCTCTTCTGAGACCTACGCCAGCCTGTTCTCCAACCCGTGGCTCAACCTCCAGCAGGTCTTCTTCCCGGCCCTGACACTCGGGCTCGGCATCGCCGCGGCGATCATGCGCTCGACGCGCGCCGCGATGCTCGAGGTGATCGGCCTCAACTACGCCCGCACGGCCCGCGGCAAGGGGCTCTCCCGGCGCAGCGTCGTCTGGAAGCACCTGTTCCTCGGCGCGCTCGTCCCGGTCGTCACGATGTCGGGAATCCAGTTCGGCTACCTGCTCGGCGGAACGGTGGTCGTCGAGGAGATCTTCGGCCTGCCGGGTCTCGGCCGCCTGCTCATCTCCTCGATCAACGAGCGCGACTTCCCGGTCGTGCAGACCGTCACGCTGATCTTCGCCACCGGCTTCGTCCTGGTCAACCTCGCCACCGACCTGCTCTACAACGTCATCGACCCCCGGACGCGCGAGCGATGAGCGTCGCCGTGGCCGTGGCGCTGCCCGAGCGCAGCGCCCACCGATCGGTTCTCTCGAGCCTGTGGCACAGCCCGCGCGGCCGGGTCGGCTGCATCCTGTGCGCCCTCGTCGTCGCCGTGGGGCTGGCCGGCGCCCTCGGACTCACCCCGTACAGCCCGCTCCTGCAGAACCCGCAAGTGAGCCTCAAGGCCCCGTCGCTCGCCCACCCGTTCGGCACGGACCAGTTCGGCCGGGATGTCCTCTCGCTCGTGATGCAAGGGATGTGGGTGTCGCTCGAGATCGCCGGCCTCGCCACGGCGATCGCGGCCGTGGTCGGTACCCTGGGGGGAATCGTCGCCGGCTACTTCGGGCGACTCCCCTCGTTGTTGATCATGCGCGGCACGGACATGCTCTTCGCCATCCCGTCCATCGTGCTCGCCCTGGCGATCGTCACCGCCCTCGGCCCCGGCTGGCTGAACAGCGCCCTGGCGATCGGCATCGGCTACGTGCCGATCTTCGTGCGCGTCGTGCGCGGGCCGGTGCTCAGCCTTCGGGAGGCGGGGTACGTGCGAGCCGGGCGCATCCTCGGCTTCTCGAGCCGCCGGCTCTTGCTTCGACATGTCCTGCCCAACGTCGCCGGGATCGTCGTGGTGCAGATCAGCCTGTCGCTCGCCTGGGCGATCCTGAGCGAGGCGACGCTCTCCTTCCTCGGCCTCGGTCCGCCTCCGCCGACCGCCTCCCTTGGTGAGATGGTGCAGCAGGCGAGCTCGCTCGCCGCCACGGCGTGGTGGACCCTCGCCTTCCCCTCAGCGGCGATCATCGTCGCCGTGATCGGATTCAACTTCCTCGGCGACGGCCTGCGCGACGCCGTCGACCCCCGTTCTCGAACCCGCTGAAGGGCAGGGCATGCGCATCATCGGGATGATCTCGGGCACCTCCTTCGACGCCGTGGAGGCGCTGCTCGCCGACATCGAGCTCGTCGAGGAGAGCGCCGCGCGGCGGGCGGCGAGCTCGTCTGCGACCTCGTCGAGCACCGCTCGGTCCCCTACCCCGAGCCCGTCCGCGCGGCGATCGGCTCCCTGCTCCCGCCGGCGTCGACGACGATCGAGTGAGGTCTGCCGGCTCGACACCGCGATCGGGCAGTTCTTCGCCGAGGTGGCGGCCGGCCTCATCGACCGCCACGGCGCCGTCGACTGCGTCTGCTCGCACGGGCAGACGGTGTTCCACCTCGTCGAGGGCGCGGCGCGCCCTCGGCACGCTGCAGCTCGGCGAGCCGGCCTGGATCGCCGAGCGCACCGGCGCGACCGTCGTGAGCGACGTCCGCAGCCGCGACCTCGCCGCCGGTGGGCACGGCGCCCCGCTCGCCAGCCTCGTCGACGTGCTGCTGCTCGGCGCCCAGCCCGCCTCGGCGCGCGGCTCGCTCAACCTCGGCGGGATCGCCAACGTCACCGTCGTCGCGCCGCGACCGTCACCCGCTGGCCTTCGACATCGGCCCAGCCAACGCCCTCATGGACGCCGCGGTCGAGTGGCGCTCGGGAGGGTCGCGCCACGCCGACCTCGGCGGCGAGTGGGCGGCCGCGGGGACCGTGGACGCCGAGCTTTTCGGACGACTGCTCGACGATCCGTACTTCTGCGCTCGCGCCGCCGAAGTCGACTGGCAAAGAGCTGTTCCACCTCGACTACCTCACGTCGCGCCTTCACGGGCGGGCGCTCTCCGACGTGGACCTGCTCGCCACGCTGACCGCTGCGAGCGCCGAGGCGATCGCACGGTCGGTGCGCCGGCTTCGGCCTGAGCGAGGTCTTCGTCGCCGGCGGCGGCACGCGCAACCCCGTGCTGATGGCCGCGCTCGCCGAGCGCCTTCCCGGCGTCGCCCTGCAGCCCCTTCGACGAGCTCGGCGTGGCCGAGCAGGCCAAGGAGGCGCTCATCTTCTGCCTGATCGGGTTGCTCACCCTGTAGCGGCCTGCCGGCGATCGTCCCCTCCTGCACGGGGCGCACGCCGACGCGAGCGTGCTCGGCTCGGTCACGCCCGGGGCGCAGGCGTTGCCGCCACCGGCGAGCGCTGCGGCGCGCAACGGGGGCCTGCCCTCACGGCTGCTCGTCCGCACCCCGCTCGTCGACGCCGGTGCGCCCGGTGCGACCAGCGCGCCGGCGCGCCCGGTGCAGCGCAGGTGATCGGCGGCGCGACGACATCATCAGCGCGCCCGTGGATCTCGGGGATGCGCCGGCGAAAAAGGGCGGCGCCGCGCCGGAAGAGAGCCTCCTGTCGCTGCGCGGCGTGCGCATCGGCGTGGTCGGGAGGGGCCGGCGGGCAGGCCGCGGCGAGATCGTGCGCGGCGTCGACCTCGACGTCGCCCCCGGGGAGAAGCTCGGCATCGTCGGGGAGAGCGGCTCGGGCAAGAGCCTCACGGTGCTCTCGGTGCTGCGCCTGCTCCCCGACCCGCCGGTGCGCCTGCTCGGCGGCTCGATCACCTTCGCCGGGCGCGACCTCTCGGTCTTGTCCGAGCACCAGCTCGAGCAGATCCGCGGTGCCGAGATCGCGATGGTCTACCAGGACCCGATGACGTCGCTGAACCCGCTCCTGCGCGTCCATACCCAGCTCGTCGAGACCCTGCGCGCCCACGGTGTCGCCCGCGGCGCAGCCGAGCGGCGCACACGCGAGGTGCTCGAGCAGGTCGGTCTGCCGGACGCCGGGCGCGTGGAGCGCGCCTTTCCGCACGAGCTGTCCGGGGGGATGCTGCAGCGGGTGATGATCGCCATGGCCCTCGCCGGCTCGCCTCGCCTGCTCATCGCCGATGAGCCGACGACCGCCCTCGACGTGACGATCCAACAGCAGATCATCGAGCTCGTCGAGGAGTTGCAGCGGCGGACGCGGATGGCCGTCGTGTGGGTGACCCACGACCTGGGCGTGGTCGCCCGCTTGGTCGACCGGGTCGCGGTGATGTACGCCGGGCGCGTCGTCGAGCTCGCCCCGACCGAGACGCTGTTCGCCCGGCCGAGCCACCCCTACACCCTTGCGCTGCTCGGTGCCCTGCCGAGCCCCTCCTCGGCACACCGCCGCCCGCTCACCCAGATCGGGGGCACGCCACCGGACCCGGCCCGCCTACCGGCCGGGTGTCCCTTCCGTGAGCGCTGCACCTTCGCCCAGCCACGATGCGCCGAGGAGGAGCCGCCGCTGCTCGAGCGCGGGCTCGGGGCGAGCGCCGCCTGCTGGTTCCCCCCCGACAGCTGGCAGCGATGATGGGAGCGATGGTGGCAGCGATGCCGGCCGAGACGATCGCCCCCGTGCTGAGGATCGGGGAGGTGACCAAGCAGTACCCGTTGCGGCACGGCCCGCCGGTGTGGGCACTGCGCGGCGTGTCGCTCGAGCTCACCGAGGGATCGACGCTCGGCGTCGTCGGCGAGAGCGGGTGTGGCAAGTCGACGCTTGCCCGACTGATCGTCGGCGTCGAGGAGCCGAGCAGCGGCAGCGTCGAGCTGATGGGCGAGCCGGTCGGTGCCACGCCACGAAGCGTGCTCGCCCGGCGGGTTCAGCTCGTCTTCCAGGACCCCTTCTCCTCGCTCAATCCGCGCCTGACCGTCGAAGCGGCACTCGGTGAGGTGCTCGCCGTGCACGCGCTCGCCCCCGCCGGACCGGGGCGCGAGGCCCGCCGTGCCCGGGCCACTCGGGTCGAGGAGCTGCTCGGCATCGTCGCCCTCGCGCCGCGCTTCGCCGATCGCTACCCGCACGAGCTCTCCGGCGGGCAGGCGCAGCGCGTAGCGATCGCCCGCGCCCTCGCCGTCGAGCCGCGCCTGCTCGTGCTCGACGAGCCCACCTCCGCCCTCGACGTATCGGTGCGCGCCGAGGTGATGAACCTGCTGATCCGCCTGCAGGACGAGCTGTCGCTCTCCTACGTCTTCATCAGCCACGATCTGGCGATGGTGCGCCACATCTCCGAGGTGATCGCCGTGATGTACCTCGGGCGGGTCGTCGAGCACGGCCCCTACGAGGAGGTGCTCGGCGCACCCCTGCACCCCTACACCGCGCCCTCGCCGAGGCCGTGCCACTGCCCGACCCGGCGCACGAAGCGCTGCGGCGCGGCCGAGTCGTCCCCGGAGAGGCTCCCTCCCTCGGCACCGAGCCGCCATCGGGCTGCCCCTACCACCCGCGCTGCCCGCTCGCCGAGGAGGTCTGCCGCCACGAGCTGCCGGCGCTCGTGGAGCTCGCCCCCGCTCACGAGGCTGCCTGCCATGTCGCCGCCCGCCAGCAGGCCGGCGTGCTCCCCGAGCTCGGCGAGACCCGAATCGGCAGCACCTGATCAGCCTGCGCGACACGGCGCGACCGGTGGACACAGCAGGCGCCTCGCAACGCTGCGATGCCATCGCCGGGCCGGAGGTCCGCACGAAGCACACCCGTGAGCCGGGACGCTGGCGGCCGTACCTAAGAGCACGATATGGCATAGAATTATGCTGACCCCTGAGGGCGTTGACCGGCGCCGGGTCAGCGAGAGGGATCTGGTGTTCGTCGTCTTCGCCATCTGCGCGGCGCTCTGCAACGCCTTCAGCGTCGTCGCCCAGCACCTGGCCAGCACGGCGCAAGCGCCCGACCGGGGATTCGTCGCCGTCGCGCGCCGCCTCGTGCGCAGCCCGCTGTGGTGGCTCGGCGCACTGGCGCTCGTCGGGGCGTTCGTCTTCCAGGCGCTCGCCCTGCATACCGGGCAGCTCTCCATCGTGCAGGCCCTGCTCGTCACCGAGCTCGTCTTCGCCCTCGCGTTGCGCCGGATCTGGATCGGACAGCCCATCTCGACGGCGGCCTGGCTGTCGGCTGCCCTGACCTGTCTCAGCCTGGCCGTCTTCGCGTACGTCGCCGAACCGCGCGGAGGCCACGAGCTTCCGACGTCGAGCGCCTGGCTCGGCGCAGCGCTGACCTTCGGGCTCCTCGCCGGGGCATGCGTCGCCCTGGCGTATCGGGGATCACCGACACGTCGAGCGGCGCTCTACGGCTCGGCGTCGGGCCTGGTCTGGGGGATCGAAGCGGCCTTCATCAAGGCGGCGACCGACAGCCTGACGGCGTACGGGGTCTCCGGGGCGCTCCAGCGATGGCCGATCTACGCGGTCGTGGTGGGCGGTATCTCGGGGACGTTGCTGACCCAGGCGGCGCTCCACGCCGGACCCCTCAGCGTCTCACAGCCGCTGATGGTCGCCCTCGACCCGCTTGCGAGCATCGTCCTCGGCATCTGGGTGTTCGGGGAGCACTTCACCAACAACCCAGCCGAGATCGCCGTTGGGGTGGGGTCCTTCGCGTCGATGGCGCTCGGGATCGTGCTGCTGTCGAGGTTCTCGCCACCCACGCTCGGTCCCGCCGCCCGACCGAGCGCAGTCCCTGCCACGGCTTGAGACCACGGGACCAAGCCCCGACCGAGACGCCAGCTCGACGACGTGCCGGCGAAGTCGATCGCGGTCACCGTCGGCGGGACGGCCTCGAGGCCGGCGGGCCCGCGCGTCGTCGTCCGCTACTCGACTACCCAGTCGCCATCCCGGCGGTGACGCCTCGCCCCCCACGCCTGGCCGTCCCAGTAGCGCTCGTGGTCGGGGCTGCCGTCCATATACCAGCCGGGCGGCAGGGAGCTGAGCTGGCTGATCTGCTGCTCGGGTTGAGGCGCCGGCGACGGCCATCCGGGCGGGGCGCCGTACCCGCCGACGGGCGGCGACTGCTGCCCGGGGCCGGCCGGTCCGGGTCCCATCGGCCCGCCGCCGATCCCACGACGGCGCGCCCCGCCGCGGATCACCGCGAAGCCGATCAGACCGATGATCGCCACCAGGTAGACGTCGTGGATGGCGTGATAAGCGCTGCCGTGACCGTGGAACGCCACGCCCGCGAGGACCACGAGGAGGAGGAGGCCGAGGCGCACGTACCGCAGCGGCGAGCGCCCGCCGTAACCGAAACCCAACATGCATACATCATCGCAGCCCGCAGGACTCCGGGGGGGGTCGTGAGGACAAGGTGGCGGCTCATCGCCTCAGTGCCCAAGCGTCGGCGCAGGCAGGAGGCCGGCAAGCGGCGTCGAGCTCCACGGTGAGCTCGAACATCTGCCGGACCCACCGCCTCGACCCTCCGCGCGCGCCTCACCCGGGGAAAGGGCTCTGGGCGAGGAGGAAGCTCGCCGGGTCGTAGCGTCGATTACGAGCTTCCCTGCGTTGTCCACTCGCACGAGGCCGGAGACCTTGACGGCTCGAGACGTCGACTGGGCCGCTCGCCGGGCGCTGCCCTCGGCGATCGACCGGATCATCGGGATTCCTCCCCGGTTCGCCGTCGTCGCAGGGTAACTCACGCCCCCCAGCTGGCAGGTCGAGACCGTCCACTCGACGAGCTTGGCGAGCGAGGAGACCAGGGCCGACGCGCCGACCGAAGACGGCCGGGCGAGCGTTCGAGGTCGTCGAAACTACAAGGGCGAAGGGGCACCGGCTGACGGCCGGGACGGGTCAGCCCGCAGGGGCGAGGGCCCGCACCGACGCCGCTCGCTCCTCGACACTGCGGTGAGCGCGGTTGTCGAACCCGCGGCGCCTTCGACGACCTGCTCCACCAACACGGCCTCAGACGAAACGTCGCCGCCGCGGTACCCTCCTTCACCGCCGCCGCCCACATCATCGCCAGCTCCGAGCTGACCGGGCTCATCGGCGCCAGCTACACCTCTCAGGTGGCCGCCTTGACTGGCGTCCATCTCTACGAGATCCCGCCGAGCTTTCGCGACGGCCACTCTCCCACGCCTGGCACGACCGCCACGACCTCGATCCGGCCCGCCAGTGGCTCCGATGTCAGATCGCGTCGATCCTGGAGACCCGGACCGAGTCCGTAGAAGGCAAGGGGACCTCCGTCCGAGGTTGACCGCACCCCTGAGCCTTCATGAAAGCCGGGGCGGTTCACCTTGCTGCAGCGGCTGTGGATAGCCTGCGGGATGGACTATCTGAGCACCATCCGCCAGGAGGGCGACCGGTTCTACGCGACGGCACTCGACGCCGACCCGTCGCTCGGCGTGCCGTGCTGTCCTGACTGGAAGATCGCCGATCTGGTGTGGCACCTCGGGGAGGTGCACTGGTTCTGGGCCACCGACGTCGAGCTGCGCGCGGGCGACCCCCAACAGGTCGAGGCGAGCAAGCCGCCACGCCCGTCGGCGTATGCGCAAGTGGCGGCCTGGGGACGCGCGCAGCTCCACCGATTGCTCGAGGTCCTCGCCTCAACGCCCGACGACGTCCCCGTCTGGACCTGGGCGCTCGACGAAGCCGACCGCACCGTGGGCTTCATCCGCCGTCATCAGGTCCAGGAGACCGCAGTGCATCGCTGGGACCTGCAGGACGCGGCGACGAGCAGCGATCCCGACCCGATCGACCCCGAGGCGGCGGCGGACTCGATCGACGAGTTCCTCTCCGTGACCCTTCCCTGGGGCGTCAGCCCCGCCAAGCCGTTGCGCGGCTCGGTGCACCTGCACTGCACCGACGTCTTCGGCGAGTGGTTCATCGAGCCTGACGGAAGGGTGGACCGCGGCCACGCGCACGGCGATGTAGCCCTGCGCGGAACGGCGTCCGACCTCCTGCTCGCGCTCTACAACCGGATCCCGGTCGATTCCCTCGACGTTGTCGGCGAACTGTACCTCGCCCGCGATCTCGTGGAGCGGGTCGAGGGCACCTGACCCGGCCGCGCTGGGTCGTGTCGGCGGAGCCTGCTGGCTACGACCACGAAACTCCAGCTACACCGGGCTTGGTTACCGACACCCCCTTGGACTTCGGCACGATCACGCTGACACAGGTCGAGCAGACGAGCCCTGCCCAGCAGGCCGGGTCCCCGCCCGTGTCGCTGGGTGACCCCTGAGGCGATCGGCGGGGCTCTCGGGCGGGGCATCGCACAACAACGTGCCGGGCGCGCAGCCCATCCGATGATCCGGTCCGCGAGCTACGGATGGCGTGCGGGCCAAGAGGGGCCGACTCCTCAACCCTGAGATTCCACAAATTTGTGTTTTCTCAGGAGGCTGTGTATGGTGACGCCGTGCCCAGCGATGGCGAGATCACCTTCGCCGACCACGCCGGTCGGTTCTATGCCCGCCGCTATGGGATGGCCCCGATGGTGGGACGGCTGCTCGGCTACCTGGGGGTCTGCGAGCCGCGCGAGCAGAGCATCAGCGAGCTCGCGGACGCCCTGCTGGCCAGCAGAAGCGCCATCGCCGGAGCGGTCAACACGTTGGAGAACCTCGGGCTCATCGGGCGGTCCCGGGCAGCGGGCGAACGAATGGACCGGGTGTGCATCGACATGTCGTCACCCCGGGCGATGGGATTCGACCTCACCGAGTACCAGGAACAAGGGGAGCTGGCCCGAGAAGGTCTTCGACTGCTCGCTGACACCCCGCCCGAGCGGCGAGCAGTGCTGCTCGAATGGGCTGCGTTCGCCGACTTCTTGGTGGATCGGCTTCCGGTGCTCGAACAGGAGTGGAAACAGCGGCGGGAGGCGCTTCGCGCCGCGGGCGAGCTCCCTGACCCCCCGGCCCCGCATCGAGGAGGTAAGGCGTGATGACGAACCGGAACAGCGCCAGGGATCGTGGCCCGCGACGTGTGCAAGTCGTTCGGCGATCATCTCGTGCTCGACAACGTGAACCTGAAGGTCGACGAGGGCACGATCGTGTCGCTGCTCGGCCCCAACGGGGCCGGCAAGACCACCATGGTCCGCATCCTGTCCACCTTGATCCCGGCCGATTCGGGATCCATGCGCATCGCCGGTCACGACGTGGTCACCGATCCCGATGGAGTGCGGGCCGTCATCGGGGTCACCGGCCAGTTCTCCGCCGTGGACAACCTGCTTACCGGCGCGGAGAACCTGCAGTTGATGGCCGACCTCCGCCATCTCGGCCGCGAAGCCGGGCGACGGCGGGTAGTCGAGTTGCTGGAACAGCTTCGATCTCACCGACGCCGCGGACAAACCGCTGTCGATCTACTCGGGCGGGATGCGACGACGGCTCGACCTCGCAATGACTCTCGTCACCTTGCCTCGGGTGATCTTCCTCGACGAGCCCACGACGGGGTTGGACCCGCGCAGCCGCCGCACCATGTGGCACATCATCCGCGAGCTCGCCTCCGACGGAGTCACGATCCTCCTCACCACCCAGTACCTCGACGAGGCAGACCAGCTGGCCGATCGGATCGCCGTGCTCGACCAGGGGCGGATCGTCGCCGAAGGCACCCCGGCCGAGCTCAAGAGCCGCATCCCCGGCGGTCACCTCCGGCTCCACTTCGCCGACCCGAAGGTGCTGCGCTCGGCCGCCAACCTCCTTCCGCCTGCCGCCGCCGTCCCCGACCAACTCACCCTTCACGTGCCGGCGGACGGCACCGTCGACTCGCTCCGAGACCTTCTCGACCAGCTGCACGAAGCGGCACTCGATGTCGAGCGGCTGTCGATCCACACTCCCGATCTCGACGACGTGTTTCTGGCCGTCACCGGCAGCCACGTCGCCGACCCGCTCGACGCGAGCTCGACGCCAACAGGAGAACCGCAGCAGTGACCACGATCGCGTACACGATCAGCGATGCGCGCACCATGCTGCGCCGCAACCTCAAGCACCAGCTCCGCTATCCCTCGATGACGCTGATGCTGGTCGGGATGCCCATCGTGTTCCTGCTGCTGTTCGTCTATGTCCTCGGCGGCCAGCTCGGCGCCGGCCTCGGCGCCCACGACGGACGCAGCGCCTACCTCGACTACGTCGTACCGGGGGTGCTGCTGGTCACCGTGGCCGCGGCCGTTCAGGGCACCTCGATCATGGTCGCCATGGACATGACCGGAGGCATCATCGACCGCTTCCGGACCATGGCCATTGCCCGCGCGATCGGTCCTCACCGGTCACGTGCTCGGCAGCCTCATCCAAACCCTGGCCGCTCTGGCCGTTCTGATCGGGGTCGCCTTCGGTCTCGGATTCCGCACCACAGCCGGGCCTCTCGCGTGGCTGGCGACGATCGGGGTGTTGGCCCTGTTCGCGTTCGCGCTGATCTGGCTGGCCGTCGCTCTGGGCCTTGCCGCCAAGAGCGTCGAGACGGCCAGCAACACCCCCATGTTCCTGATCCTGCTGCCCTTCCTCGGCAGCGGATTCGTGCGAACGGCCACCATGCCCGAAGGGCTCCGCCAGTTCTCCCAATACGAGCCCTTCTCCCCTGTCGTCGACACCGTACGCGGATTGCTCACCGGTGCCACCATCGGCAGCCGTGCCATCGTTGCCATCGCCTGGAGCCTCGGCATCGCCGCCGTCTCCTACCTCTGGGCCACTCGCCTGTACAACCGACGTCGAGCGGCAGAGCCGGCGTAACGGCATATCGACCGCCCTGATCGGCACGTCCGGACTTCCCGATCCGACGACTGGACTACGGCGCGCTTCGAGTGGCAGTCGAAGCTATCTGTACCGGTGGGCGACGACGGTGCCGAGAGCGACAGGAGCTCCTTTCCTCCGAACGAGGACCCGACGGAGGCGTTGAGACCCTCGAGCGGCCAGAAGGGCCGGCACGCCGGCGACATCGATCAGGACGTTCTTGTCCCGTTCGTCGTCTCGACACCAGGATCCGTCCTCGTTTCACATGAAGATCGCCATCTGGCGCACGAACCGGCTCAGGCTCGGCACGGAGAGCTCAGCCACGAGCGCCCAGTCCTCGCCGACCCAACCGCCGGGCGGGGCAGCGCGCCTCGCCTCGCCCATTCGACGTCACAGAGATCGAGAGCGAGGACACCTCCCGGGCGAAGCGCTCGGGCGGCATTGGGCGAGTGCTTGTCCGATTGCTGTCTCGTCGGACAAATGGCTGAGCACGTGTCCGACCGAAACGATCGCGTCCGCCTCGGGGATCGCAGCGCCGGGCAAGCTCACCAGCGCGATCTGCGCCCCGGGCGCGTACTTGCAGGCGAGGTCGAGCCGCGCCGGCGAGTCATCGGTCGCGACCAGGCTGTGGCCTGCGTCGAGCAGGCATCAGGTGAAGAGCCCGCTGCCGCAGCAGATCCACGACGACGCCGCCTCGCTCGCCTACCGTCGCCAGCAGACCGAGGATGCCGGGGGCGCTCAGCTGCAAGTGAAGGCCGAAGGCGAGATGATGGACGCTCCCGAACGCGCCGGTAGAAGGTCATCCAGCCGGGACGGCCCTGGGCGGTATGCTCGCCCGGCACCGGCCAGTTCGTCGGTCCTGGATCTGTTGGCGGTCGAAGTTTCCGTCGAACGGCAGCGCGGCAGGCACGACCGACAACACGACAGTCACCGCCTTTCTGGGCCCGTGTAGTGCTGGTGGCCTTCCCCGCTGTTTGACACGGAGAGCTTTGGCGCCCACAATCTGGCGGTCCGCACGTGTGGGCTTGACGCCCCGGCCTACACGTGTGCTCTCCTGAGGACACCCGCTGGGCTCTTCCGCAGTGATCACGATGTGACTCATGCGCGGTTACATTGGAGGGGAGCTGTTAGTCTTACCGTGTATCTATCAAAGGAGCGCCTCGTTGCCAGCAAAAATCGTTGTGACCCCTCATCGAGGTGGAAGCCGGGTTGCCCTCGTCGGGGCCAGTGGAAAGGAACTTCTGAGCTCCAAGACGTTTCGCGAGCCGCGGGCAAAGGGTGCCACCGTGCGGTCCCTCAAGTCGCTGCTCGGTGCAGAAGTCATCGTCGAGGATCACACGGTCGGCAATGGGCGGCCGGTCGTGGCACCGGCGCCTAGAGTGCCCCGGCAATAGCGGCAGTCGATTCGAGCTGGTCGGCTGCTGCGTACGAGGGCGCACGCACGAGTGAGCTGAGTGTCGCGATGGCCGACGAGCCGATGATTCTGGTGATCCCGCGCACACACTCGAGCGAAGAACGCCGCGATTGAACAACGGCCACCCCTTGTCCGCGAGCAGGCCCCAACGGCACGTCGGGACGTGAACGCCGCTTCAGAGCCGGGATGATTCGGTCGGCCGTCCGCTCGGAAACGGAAGCGCCGCGTCCGCCTCGTCGCACGGGATGCCTCCCTTCGGCGTGCCACCCCTGCCATCTTCAGCTTCTTGCGCTTCGGCCGCCCTGGGGCAAGGACCCGCGCCGCGCCGCACAACCTCCGGTCGAAGCCAGAGCTCATTTTCCGGGGTCGAGTCGCTCGGCGAGCAGCGCCCTCGCCGACGGCGCCTCGAACGGGTCGGCGAAGTGAGCAGGACCTAGTTCTTGGAAGGACCTCGCGGATCTCGCCGAGATACGCCACACGCTCGAGAAGACGGGCGCCGGCTACGGATCGGTCCGCCGAGCGCAGAGCGCTCGCCGGCGACTCCGGGCGCGCCGCGGCCAGACGTCGCCCCCGGTGGCGGCGAAGCCGAGCTAGCGACGGCAAAGCCTGTGCTGCGCGGCTGGCTGCACGCCGTCGCCTGCCCCCTCGTCGCGGCAGCGGTCGCCGGGCTGATTGCCGCCGCGCCGCCCGGCGAGCCCCGGCGCAGCGTCGTCATCTACGGCGCGACGAGCTTGTTGTTGTTCGGCGTGAGCGCTCTCTATCACCGCGGCCACTGGAGCGCGGCGACACGTGGGGTGTGGCGCCGGCTTGACCACGGCAACATCTACCTGCTGATCGCCGGCACCTACACACCGATCGCGGTGATGGGATTGCGCGATCCTGCCCGCCTGGCCATCCTGTGGGTGATCTGGTCCGGCGCCGCGGTCGGTGTCGCCTTCCGCTGGGCCTGGCCACGAGCGCCGCGCCTTTTCTATACGGTGCTCTACATCGTGCTCGGCTGGTCGCTCGTGCCTGTCATGGGCCAGCTGTACGACTACGCCGGCGTCGCTGTCTTCGCGCTCACCCTCGCTGGCGGCCTTCTGTACACCGCGGGCGGGATCGTGCACGCGCTGCGCCGGCCAGACCCCTCGCCACGCGTCTTCGGCTTCCACGAGGTATTCCACGCCTGCACGCTCGCCGGGTGGGGCGCGCAGTTCGCCGCGGTGTGCGTGCTCGTCGCCCGCGCCCGCTGAGTCATCGTGCCCGACCGCCCGGAACGCGCACTCAGGCGTGGGGCGGGACGAAGGCGTGGACAGCACGGACCAGGGTGCCATGTGCCTCGACGTTCGTGATCGTCGCCTCGAACGCCTCGGAGCCCCCGTCGGCGACGAGGACCCGCTCGCCCACCACGAGGCCCCGGTCCTCCTCCGAGCAGCCCGGAGGCACCGTCGCCCGACCTCCCCGTACCGGTGTCAACGTCAGATCGGCGACCACATTTGGCAGCTCTCCCGCGTCGACCATCCTGTCTCCCGTCCGCGGCTATCCGGCCTGGTCACCGGTTCGTGCGACGAGGAACAACGGCCCGCCGGGCGGCCGCGAAGCGGTTCGTGAGGCTCGCTCGGAGCGCGCTCCGTCCGGCTCTGCTGAGCACCGCGTAGCCGGCAGTGTCAGGCGGGTAGGCGCAGACGATCAGATCGACGTGCCGGTCGGAGAGGGGCAGAAGATCGGCGCCGTCGAAGACGTCAGTGGCGACCAGCTGGCACCCGAGCGGGCGGAGGTCATGGCCGCGCGCCAACCCGCACCAGGACCATCGGATGTCTCGGACGACGATCTGCGCCTCGAGCTCGTCGGTGACGACGAAGCACGACACTGCGAGCGCGCCCGAACGCTCCAAGCCCGGAACGACCCGATACGCGGCGCGTTGGCGAGTGACAGCTTCAATGCATTACCGACGTCCCTGTCATCGTTCATCCGCAGTAGGAGCTGCGAACCGCCATCGATACGGCGGTCGGACCGCACGACAACTCGCAACATACGGCCTCGCGGCCGGCGACCCGGCACTGCGTCCGCTCCGGACCTTACGCTTGGGGTGCGCGCGCTGGCGCTCGCCGTCTCGCTCCGCCATCCAGTCGTCCCGGCGGCCATCGCCCACATCTCCCGCACACCCGCGGCTCAAGGGTCGTCCAGCTCGACGGCTATGAGCGGGCGCGCTCTCGGCGGCTCAGGCAAGGTTAGGGGCGAAGTCGTCAATGGAGCCCGGCGCGCGCCCCAGCAGCAAGAAGGAGGCCATGGCCTCGCGACCTGGGTCGTCGCCGCTGTCAGCTTCACGTTGGGATGTACGCCCTCGACTCGTGTCGGGGACTTCATCTCCGCCTACACACTGGGTGCGCGCTGACAAGTAGTTGCGGCTTCCTGGCCGGCGGATGGCCATTGGGGTGGCACAGCTGGAACTGCTCCGGCACGCCGGCCCGCTGGCGTCTGACGCGGCGCGACCCCACGAGCAACAATGACGCCGTGGACTTGCCTCGTCGCCGTGAAGGCCCCTCTTGCACAGGGCGCTCGGCCGCAGAGGTTCGTGCACGACGACAGCGATCGGAGGAGATGACATGGAGCCTGTTGAATCCACCTTGGCTGTTCTGGCTGCTCAGGTGGAGGAGCTGAGCCGCGTCTGCGAGCGCCTGGCTCGAGAGAACGTCGAGCTGAAGGGGATCGTCCTCGGGCGATCGCAGACCATCGCCGATAGCACGATGACCGAAGCACGGCCCGACGAGCACCTGTTGCCACAGGCGGCCGGGGCGAACCAAGGGAGGATGAGCCGCCGGGCACTCGGAAAGCTCCTCGGGGCGACCGCCGCCGGCGTGGTCGGCGCGACGGCGCTGAGCGAGCTGACGGCCTTGCCCGCGGCCGCCAATGACGGTGGCGCGGTCACCGCCGGCGAGGTGACGACTGCAGAGAAGCGGACTTCGGTGCGCTACGACGGAGCGTCCAACTTCGGCGGCGTAGTCCTTCTGGGAAATGACTCGACCTGGGACGGTTCGGCCGCCTACCCGGCCGCGCTCGGCGGTTGGGCGGGAGCCGGAGCGACGGCGGGCAAGGGGGGCGTGGCCAACGGAGTGTACGGCTACACCGACAACGGAGCAGGTTACGGTGTCGTCGGCTTCAACACCGGCTCCGTCGCTGGCTCGGGAGGCGGCGTACTCGGCGAGGCTGCCGGTGCCACCGCCACGGGGGTCATGGCACACAACAGCAAGGGAACGGCGATTGCGGCTTCGAGCGACAGCACCGCCGCGGATGCGACGGCGATCATCGCCACTCTGACGAGCACGAGCCCAGGGGGCTTCTCGGCAGCGGTGCGAGCAGTGAACAGCGGCACGGGCGGACTCGGCATCGGTATCTGGGGCTCCCATGCGGGATCTGGCTGGGGGCTCTACGCCACCTCGGTGAGTGGCATCGGTGTCAACGCCTCAGGAGGCACAGGAACCGGGGTGGCAGCGTCGGGAGCCACCGCAGTCTCGGCCGACGGCTCGACCGTGGGGCTGGCCGCCAGCGGGCCGACCGCGGTCACCGCAAAGGGTTCGACGGTCGGGTTGGCAGCCAGCGGGCCGACCGCGGTCACCGCAACGGGTTCGACGGTCGGGTTGGCAGCCAGCGGGCCGACCGCGGTCACCGCAACGGGCTCGACGGTCGGGTTGGCAGTCAGTGGCTCGACTGCAGTGATGGCGACGGGCTCTACCGGGTCCGGCGTCGCGGTCTCCGCGAGCTCCGCCAGCAGCAACGCCAGCATCGAGGCGTCCAACACCGGGAGCGGCGCGGCATTGTCGGCTGCGGCGGCCGGTGCCGCGGCATCAGTGTTGGCAACGAATTCCGGGCCTGGTCCCGCGCTCTCCGCGAGCGCCGCCAGCAGCAACGCCAGCATCGAAGCCTCCAACACCGGGAGCGGCGCGGCGCTCTCGGCCACCGCCACCGGCTCGCTCGCCGCAGTGCTGGCGACGAGCACGGGTACGGGTCCCGCGGTCACGGCGAGCGCCAAGGGCGCCAAGGCGACCGTGCAGGCGGCCAACTCCGGTGGCGGGTCGGCGCTCTCCGCTACGGTCACCGGCGCCCAGGCGGCGATCCTCGTCACGAACTCCGGGAAGGGAGTGGGGCTCAGCGCCCGATCGTTCGAGGGGCGGGGCGGGTCGTTCGCAGGGAGTGAGGCTCAGATCAGGCTGGTGCCGGACCGCGGCGCGACCCACCCGGCGAACGGGCAGGCGGGCGACCTGTACGTCGACAAGAAGGCTCGTCTGTGGTACTGCAACGCCGGCGGGCAACACGCGAAGTGGACGCAGATCGCATAAATAGGCAGATCGCAGAAAGAGTCAGAGTCGCCGAGCGGCCCGTAGGGTCGAACAAGTGGCATACGCAGAAAGAGGCGGGCGTCACGATTCGATGGTGGCCGGGGGAGGATTTGAACCTCCGACCTTCGGGTTATGAGCGGATGCCCGTTAGTCGACTCGGTGCTACCACGTAACCGGGAATCGCCGCCCGTCTGCGAGGGGTCCGCGTTCGTGCGCGATGGATCCGGTTCTCGGCATGTGAGTGTGTTTGACAGAAGCTTGACATGAGAGTGGTCGGTCGCCCCTCCGCGTCGGGTCGCGTGCCAAGCACACCGGCACTGGCTCGTGGGCGGGCGACCGCGCCGTCGCTCGTACCCGGCCGTCGCCGGCGTGATCGAAGCTTCCGACGTATCTTCTCCACCGTGGCCGATGAGATCGATGAGCTGCTCGAGGAGATCCTGGTAGACGCCTACGGCGACTCCGAGCAGCTCACCTCGTTCCAGATTGCCTTCGAAGAGACCGCCCGGTTCCCGTTCCCTGCGCGGGTCATTGGTCAGCAGCTCGAGGTGATCAAGGTGGAATTCGATGGCGACGAGCGGAGCGGCCTGACTGCGCTCTGCCGGCTCGACGGCGCGCGCCACCGCGTCTCGCTCGCCGACATCGCCCCCGGTCCGGTCACCCTCGAGACGGCCCAGCTGCTCGCCGCGTACCGTCGCTGGCTCGGAGGGCCGCCCCACGCATCCGCGGCGGCGGCAGCTTCGACGGCCTCGAAGCGCGACCCCTGGAGCTACCGCACGGTCGCGTCGAAGCGCGTCGAGCTGGCCGTCCCGCTCCGACTCACCTACGCCGGGATGTGGGACCCGGCGGACCAGTACTGGGGCGAGGAGGGAGTCGAGCTCGATCCGGTCACCGAGCAGATCGTCGCCGCCGGTCCCAGGCCTGAGTTCGAGATGGAGCAGGTCATCCCCGGCGAGGATCCCGACGACTGGGACGACGACCCGATCATCCATTCGGCCGAGTTGCGCCGTGCCGGCTACACGAAGGAAGCGACCACCCTCTTGGAGAGCCTGCTCGAGCAGGACGAGCGCTGCATCGACGCCTGGGTGCACCTCGGCAACATCGCCTTCGAGAGAGGGCCCAAGGCGGCCCTCGGCCTCTACGACACGGCCGTCTCGATCGGAGAGCGATCCCTCCCCGAGCACTTCGACGGCCTGCTCCCCCGCGGGCTCGTCGACAACCGGCCGTTCTTACGCGCCCTGCACGGGCTCGGCCTCTGTGCCTGGCGACAGCGGCGATGGGACGATGCAGAGGCGATCTTCACCGACCTCGCCTGGATCGACGGCGGGACGACCTGGGACGCCGTCGAATGCCTATCGGCCGTCCGCGCTCACCAGCGCTGGACCGATGATCACTGAGAGACGGAAGGCGAGTCAGTGCTCGGGGGCCGCGACGACCGCCGTGCCCGAGACTCGAGTCCCCTAGGCAGCACGGAGAGTTCGTTGCCCTCGACCACGATGGGCGTCGGCTCATCGAACATCCGTCGTGAGGGCAGGAGCAGTCGGGCGCCCTCGCGGTCGTCGAAGGCATTCGTCGATTCCATCTGCGCTCGAGCGCCGTCGAGATCGCTGAAGTCGATCCTAGATGTCCATTCCTGGGCGTATCGGAGTGCCTTGATCAGCACAGAGGGATCGTCCTGACGAGATAGCCGGCGCAAGGCGCCCAAGTAGTCTTCGCGGTAAACCGTCGGGATGATGATTCGCGACTGGCGCGCGGCGACCAGCTCAGCATTCATGGCGATGCGCGCCACGCGACCGTTGCCGTCCTCGAAGGGATGGACCTCGGACACGACGAACATGGTGAGCACGGCCCTTTCCCACGCCGTGTCGAGCCGGGCGAGGCGTAGGAACCCTTCGCGTAGCGTCCCAGTGACGAGGTCGGGCGCCACGAAGAGGGTCACGCCCGCGCGGTTCACCTTGCTCTTGAAGAGACCGGGGCTGCGCTCAGGACGACCTTCCATGACGACGCCATGCCGCCTCCGCATGAGTTCGACAAACTCGTCCGGCGTCGAGGCGACGCGCGACATTTCGCCGCTGTCCGAGACGATCCGGTACGTCCCCACGATGTCGTGCGCGTCGGCAGGTCGGTCGGAAGGTTCCTCCCCCTCGAACACGATGGCCTCTGCCTCGTCGAGCGTGAACTCGGTGCCTTCGATGAAGTTCGAGAAGTAGGCCTCGTAGAACGGGAGGTAGCCGTCGTCGGCTGGTTCATCGATTACCTGGGGAGGCGCCTCCCGCAGCGCCGTAGCGAGGACGTCAAAGCGGTCGACGCGCTCAGGATCGTACGGCTCGCCGCGCCGACGAGCCGCCAAGACTGCTGGCAGGTTCGGCACATCGCGGGTCCCAAGCGCAGCGCCGACCAGGTTGTCGAGGACTGCGAAGCTTTCGTCCCGGATAGCGAGCGTCGGTGCGAGAGCCCGCGCCTGGTCACGCAGGCTGTTGAGCGTTGCCTCACCGTACTGGCGACACAGCTGATCGAGCCAGGACGCGAGCTCGAAACGGGTGAGGCGACGCGGAGCGCGGCCGCGTCCTCGCGTCGGCTCTGAATTCTCGACGAGCCCTCGCGCCCTCGAAGCGACGTGCAGGCCGCCAGGGAGCGCGGTGTCGTCGGGTAATGCTCCCGTGCCGCGTCGGGCCCGGACCCGCAAACCCGGGAGCCGGACTTCGCGGTCCCGATGAGGGTGGGCGAGGAACAACTCGCCGTCGACCGGCGCAAAGCGCTGAGCCGAGCGGTCCGTGATCACGGCATCGGGGAAGAGGTGACCGACGATCTTCAGCCACTCCCGACGAACCGTCTCCTCTGGCGGCGTACCGGTGTCATGCGTGAAGACACCGGGTGCGAGACGGAGCGCCTCGCCGCGGCGTACCATGTCGGACGCCGTCGACGCTGCCACCGCGTCACCGAAGAAAACAGTGCTCGTATCCACGCCGGACTCCGGATAGCTCGAAGAAATCCGTCGTTATCATAGCTCCCACCGGAGAAATGCGTTCGTAAACGTGAGCGTCCTGTGCCGTGCTGAGGTTTTGGGCTGAGCCGGTCGCCCAAATCAGAGCTGCGTCCGCGAAGTCTCGTGCACCTACCCGAGCCGCTCCGGATCGAGAGCAGCAACCGGCGTCGGCGGCGGTGCGTCGATCGTCACGGTCGCGCCTCGTCGGTGCCGCCAAGCCCGTCCCGCAAGACGCGCAACCAGCTCGCAGCGAGATAGCGCGACCGGGCGTCCGGCTCGCCGAGCACGTCGATCATCGCTCCCGCCCTGACGACGGGCTGGCCGGGGATCGGCGCCCAGAGGTACGGCACCTCGGACGGCACTACGGCGACCGACACGTTGCCGGCGCTGTCGGGCCGTGCCTTGTACCGGACGAGAAGGCGTTCGACATCGCTCGCTGCTACGTAGAGAATCCGTGCACCAGCGCCCTCGGCAACGCCGGCGCCGCAGCCCGCGAGAGCCGTCGATCCTCCGACAGACACCAGATCGTCGCGCTCCATGCGCGCGAGCACCCCTGGATGCACCGACTCCCGGCGGAAATCGGCGCGCCGACGTAGCGACGCGACGAGCCGTTCGTCCTCCGGGAGGGCGCGAAGGCGCGCCGCAAGGCGGTGACGGGCGACTCGATCACTACGAATTGTCGAGAGGGCAGCCCGTGTCGCTCCTTCAGGATCGTCGAGCTCGTCGTCGACGATGAAACGACTGGCGACATCGAGTGCCGTGACGAGCTGCCAGGCAGCAGTGGGAGCCAGTGGTCGACCAGGCCCCAGATGGTTAGCGGCCGCTTGACGAACGGCTTCCGCATCGAGCAACCATCCCGAAGGCGAGGATCGTCCGGGCAGCCGCCCGCTCGCCGCCAGCTTCCGGACCTGGCGCGGCTCAAGCTCGAGGATCTCGGCCGCTTCGCGCGTCGACAGGACTGACACGTCTCTCTCCCTCGTTGCAGTTTAGGATCGGATGCGGTCCTAATGTGCAACGCGGCCCAGAGGCGCCGTCCGCTCAACGTCCAAGGAGTCCGCCGTCACGAGGTCGTGCCGTTTGACGCAGGCTTGACGAAGCTCGACTGCCCGTGACGCAGCACGACTCTGCGCGCGCGCATCGTTCCACCGCGGCGCGCGAGGAGATCGACGAGTTGCCCGAAGAGATCGACGAGGCATTCGCGGCGACCGTGGAGGGACCTTGACGCTGCACGGACGTTCGCAGCCTCACGAATCGGTCACTCGGGCCGCGCTGGCCGACATGCAGCCGGTCGAGCACCACTACATCGGCAGTGCTACAAAGTTCGCCGTGACCTTCTCTGACGCCGCAGTGGACGCCTCTCTGAGAACGGTCATGTTCGCTCATCTCGACTACCTGCTTGCCGGCAGCTCCGACGGCACCCTTCCATCTGCCCTGATCAACACCTTCGTCTTCGACGGCAGACCAATGCGGCTGATTGTGCAAACCGGCATCTGGAAGCCGGCCAGGCTCACCACCGCCCTCACGATACGGACGACATTCACTCCGTCGAACCAGCCGCCGCCATACGCCGACGACATCGGAGCGGACGGCGTCCTGCGGTACAAGTATCGCGGGGAGGACCCCGACCACGCAGACAATCGAAGCCTCCGCGCCGCTATGGATGGCGGCCTGCCGCTTGCCTACTTCGTCGGCGTCGCACGAGGGGTGTACCAGCCGGTCTATCCAGTCTGGCTCGTCGCCGAGGACCGGTGGCGGCACGAGTTCGCCATCGCCGTCGACGAAGGTCAGCGACTCGTTGACCTCTCCGCGACCAGCAGCGCTCAACGAGCGTACTTGGAGCGACTGACCCGGATCCGACTTCACCAGCCCGTGTTCCGCGCGCGTGCTGCGCGCCTACGGCGAGCGTTGCGCGATGTGCCGCTTGCACCACCCGGAGTTGCTCGACGCTGCCCACATCATCCCGGACGGAGCTCCCAAGGGCGATCCCGTCGTTCCAAACGGTCTGGCCCTCTGCAAGCTGCATCACGCCGCCTTCGACGCCAACCTTGTCGGCGTCCGTCCTGACCTGGTGGTCGACGTGGCACGCCGTTTGCTCGACGAGATCGACGGTCCGATGCTGCGGCACGGCCTTCAGGGCATGGCCGGCATCCAGATCTTGCTGCCCGCAGAGCGTGCAGCTCGTCCTGACCGGCAGCGGCTCGAGTTGCGTTACGAGCACTTCAAGGCCGCGAGCTGAAACGTCCTCGCGTCTCGGAAGATGAGCGGGAAAGACGGCGGAGGGCACCCGCCGCAGCTCGCGAACGCGATGGCTGAGCACGTCGCACCTCGTCGGTGTTACCAAGCCCGTTCCGCACTGGCAAGCTTGGTGACACTACTGAGAGCGCTCGAACGGCAGGTTTCGGACGCGTAGACGTCGGCGCCCGATCACGACCACGGCCCCTCGTTCGAGGTCCTCGGCCACCTGAGGGAGGTTGGCGATAAGCAGGGCGGCCTGCTGCCCTGGCGTCAGGTCCTCGCTCGACCTCAGCATCACGACGGATGGGCCGTCGGCGCCGCTGCCGGCGAGAAGGGAGCCGAAATCAGCGTCGGCCGATGCCAGCGCACGTTCTTCAACTCGCGCCCGAGCGAGAATCACTTCGTCGGTCGACTGCTCCAGCTTCAGATCCGCGAGATGCAGGGCATCGTGGCCAGCCTCCCGAAGAGCCGTCGCGACCGCCGGCGACAGGCAGGCGTCGATCAGCAGCCTCACATCGCTTCGACGACAGGCAGCTCGCGCTCCTGCATGGCTGCGGCTGCGAAGGCCAGGGCCTCGTAGACGTCCTCCTCCTCGAGGTACGGGTAGTCGGCCAGGACCTGCTCCACACTGCGCCGGGCGGCAAGCTGTCCAAGAACAGCTGCGACGGTCACCCGGGTGTCACGAATGACCGGGAGCCCCATCATCTTGTTGGGGTCGACGCTGATGCGATCGAACACGGCCCCGAACTCCCCTGCTCGGCTCTCCGAACGAGACGTTTGACACGCGTTTGACACCCCGCCAGCGGCGCTGCGAGATGGCAAGGCCCCGGCCAGAAGTACATCCTGACCAGGGCCTCTGTGGTGGCGGGGGGAGGATTTGAACCTCCGACCTTCGGGTTATGAGTTCGAACCCGGCCATGACGGCCGGTGCGTCGTGATGCCAAATTCCCACGCTGAGCTGGGCTTATCTGGTTCAAGGAGGTCGGCGGATGCCGGCCGATTACGGGTGCTGCCGGATCGTCCGGTAGAAGATCCGGTAGAAGATTCGCCCGCTTCGATCCGCCGCCTCGGCGCCGATCGCCGACTGCTTGGGTGCTCGTACAGCAGCTGCGAGTCGGTCGACTCGAGGATCCGGTCGCTCGTCGTCGTCAGGCTGAGGACCGCCGAGCCGGCCTTGAGGAAGTGCATGACCTCTTGGTTGGGCCAGCCGACCTGCTCAGCGATGTTCGAGAAGCGCCGGCCAGCCGCTAGCGCGGCCTCGATGCGCTCGGTGGCCCAGCGATGGAACAGCTCGGCGTCGTCGGTCTTCGCGACGAGGCCGACTGCGACGTCGACGTCACCGACAGTCTCTGACTCGCCGAGCATCGATCCGAAGAGAAGCACTCGTTCGACCAGGTAGAGCAGCTCGTCGTTGGCGTTGACCTGCTCGACACGTCCGAGCAGCGCCGCGAGGTGGCGCTCGGCCGTAGCTCGCCGGATCCGGCGGCCTGCCGACGCGTTCCGCAGCGCTCCGCCGTTCGCGGTGAGCGCGAACTCGGGGAACTCGTCGAGAAGCGCGAGCGACTGGAGGTATCCGTCGGTGACCATCCGGGCGCAGAGCGCGAGCGCCTCGGCTTCGTCGATACCCAGCCGGTCCGCCAACCGGCGGGGCGTGACGGAGATCGGGTTCGTCTGGCGGAGCGCGTCGCGCAGCCGGACGACCTCGATGCCGCAGACCTGGGCTCCCCGCGTGATGTTCATCGGCCTCCGTGCCCGTGCCGGCAGGCTCCCTAACGCTACCCACTCGATAAGCGGAGACCATGATCCGGCCGCCCGGGGAGGCGTCGTTCTGCGCCATCGTTCTGCGTTCGCGTTCTGCGCTCGACTTCCCCCGGCAGCCGCGAGAAATATCCGTCGATATGCATGATTCTGGGAGCTCGGCCGAGCGTCGACCTGCGACGCCGGACGGGACATTCTGCTCGCCCTCAACTTCCATCCTCGCAACACGCTCCAGCTACTTTCGGCAGGAGCAGGGAGGTGAGGTAGGTAGTGCGATGGACGGCGTGCCGACTCGTTTGCTTCGGCAGAGGATCAGGATGCTGGCCCGGCCGGGCCCGTTTCCCAGACCCGATCAACGCGAGAGCCTGCGGATCTCGATGCCAAGACAACCTCGCTACGATCGATCGTAACGTGCACCTGCTGCGTAGGGCGACCGGCGACCCGAAGGATGGTCAGCTCGATAGCTCGCTTAACCGCAAGGCAAACGGAGCCATCTCTAACGAAGACTCCGCGATGCTTCGGAGAAACTTCAGATGCGGGCGTCTCACGATAACTCGCTTCAACCAGGGTGGAAGACTGCGCTCGACCTCGACGGGGACATCCAGCGACGCGCCCGGCACGCCCAAGTGGACCGTGATCGCAGTGGAGGCAACCCTGCGCGAATCCAGTCGGAGTTCCCGCCGCAGGTCGTTTGTGAGATCCGTTAGTTGGAGCTGAGCGTCCCGGATGACCTTCAGCTGCGACTCATGATTGACCGCCCTCTGGATAGTCCAAGTCCAATCGCGAAAGGCGCGCGTGGCCTGGCTATCTCGGATTTCGAGAGCCACGCGGAGCAGATCACTTCGTCGACCCACTTGACCGGCTACAAAGGAAGCAATGAGAGGAAACCTGCCGCTCAGAGCCGGCGCATCGAATTCGTCATTGATGTGTCTGGACAGTTCCTCTCGAAGTTCCGCCATCTCAGCAAGTGCGCTCTGAGCGAAGTCCGGTCGCCGCGTGGGTCCTGACCCCATAATGACACCGGAGCGCCATGAGTGTGCCGAATAGGAGATACTGTTCAACGTCGCGACTTCTTCGTAGTAAAATCCGCGAAACGCGAACATGGCAAAGTTGGCTAATTCTGGACTGGCTGCGTTCAGAGCCTGTTCCAAAAAGTCTATCGACGGGCCTGCCTCATCGATCGCTTCCGTTGAGAAGGTTCGACGTAGAAGTTCGACAAAAGAACCAGGATCCCGGTAAAACCTCGGTACAACCATTCCCGCGCTATTAGACCAAAAGTCCTCGAGGCAGTGGAGCAGAAGGCCAGTCGAAAGTGCATCTCGAAGCTTACCGGCTGCAGTCGAAAGAACTCCTGCTCCTTTCACAAGGTCATCTGAATCATACTCGTAATCTGCTGTAACACGCGCCTCAGTGCGAAGGTCTATCAAGTGATAGGCATCCTCCCACAGCGGGTCTAAACTGTGTTGTTCGTCAAACCTCGCGACTCTGCACGCTGTGTCAAGCACAATCTTTTCATACAGGACGATCGCCTCGAGCACATCCATCAAACTTCTGAGGTTCACCGCGTATGGATCAGCTTTCCAGTCATTTGCTGTCGTCGGCCAGCGATCCATGGCCGTCTGTGCGCCGTGGATAGTGGTATTGTCCATCATCACGATGCAGCCGTCGTCCAGCGTCGTCATCGTATGCCGTCGCACCTCAACCTAGATATTCTAACATTGTGGCATGGATCGCGATACCTGGCTGCCAACTTCGACTCTTCAACGCTCCACGTGAGCCGACCGAAGCGCACCCGCTAAAAGACAGCCCTAGTCAGTGCATCAGATCACTGAGGCTCAAATCATCTTACAACGAAGTAGGTTCCAAGATGAACTCCAACACCGCCCTACCGTTGTTGTCGTAGTCGATGATGGTGGGATGATCGCCGCAACGATCTCAGCTGGCTAGCGTTTGCAAAAGGGACCTCCGTCGCGGCACTGCGGATTCGTGAGCGCACGAAGCAAGCCGTCGACGGCACCAGTGCGGTTCCGGGGCAAGCCGAGCTGGTCATGCCGAAAGGAACGATCTGCTCGTCGTCCTCACCGATGCCCGCTAACGTAAACTCCAACTAGGGGAACCTAGTGGGCCACCTGCTCCTGGAGGCGGAGACTGCCATAATGAGTTGGACTATCGGTCGAGGACGCGGCCACCTGCGAGCGTTATGAACGGTATGGGCGCGCCAGATCTGATGGGAGCGTGGGGGGGGAAGCTTCCCGAGGATGAGCTTATCGATCTGATTGCCAGCTTCTTCTCTGACAGCAGGTCGCTTGACCTGGAGACCGTTGAACACGGCAACGAAGGCAATCCGGCGCTGACGCTGCGGTACCGCAAGTTGCAGCTCGTTGGCATCGATGCCGGTCCTGGTCTTAGCCCGAAGATCCGGGATGCGATCGCTGCTGCGCTCGAACGGGAAGTCGGGCAGACAGGCACGATTGTGAGCCGCACATTCGGCTTCGCAGACCGGCCGGTGAGGGGCTGGTGGCGTTATAGGGATCAGATGCAGATCCTCCCGCCGCCTCCGAGTGCTCGGTTGCCGCAGATGCTGTTCGCTGAGCACCCGTTCGTGCTGGAATGTTCGGTGAGGACATCGCAGCTTCCAACACTACAGATGATGAGACAGCAGCGGGCGAGCGGGCTGAATGCGCTACTCCTCAACGCGCTAGCGAATGCGACCATCCTTCCGCCAGCTCTCGTCTCGCGGAGTCATTGGGTCTACGACCGGCCGGTGCCTCAAACCCCCGAGGGCGTTATGTATGCCCAAGAGGGCTACTTCGTGCAGGGCTACCCCATGACGACAGCTACCTTCACTGACACCGCCTCATTGGAGCCAGTCACAGTCGAATCCCATGCGGATCACTTCACTGGATTCGGCGGCATCGATGCCTCTAGTCCCACGCTTAAGGTCGCGGAGTCGCTCCCGACTCTGCTAGATGTATTCCATTCGCTCGAGGCCGGATCACAGCGAGCTTTCGAGCGGGCCTGCTATTGGTTTGGCCAAGTTGCGCCTTTTCGCAATTTGTCCGTCTCGGCAGCTTTCGATGCCTTGGTTCAGGCTATCGAGGCGCTGCTACCCGACGAATCGGGACCTATCTGCCCGGAATGCAAGCGTCCCGCCGGACTGGGACCGACACGGCGGTATATGGACTTCGTCGAGAACTATGCACCGGGCATCGACGAGAAGGACCGACGGGAGCTTTATTCGGTTCGCTCAGGCATCGTGCACGGCGGGAGGCTTCTCCGTGGAGACCTACCCTGGTCCGGGTCCGCCCTGGATGCGAGCCGACGTCACCAGCACGACGTCATGATGCGCGCCTATGAGGTGACTCGCAGGTGCCTTGTGACTTGGTTAGCGGAACGTTCGCCTGAGCCTCTGCCTCCGTTGCTCGATTGGCACCACCACCGGATCGGTCCGCTGATGTCGAGGCGAGTTCAAGTCGCAGGTCCCGGAGGACCGGCCGCTGACTACGGGGCGCCGAGTCCAGGCAGATAGTTGTTCAGTAGCATTTCAGCCATCTCGACGAGCGCCGTAAAGGGTGATCTGCGTGTTCGTCGGCCACATGGGCGCGGTGGCTCGGCACACGCCGATTCGGCGCTCGCGCGCATGGCTCGCCGTCAGCAGGTGCGAGCAGATCGCTCCGTCGTCTCGAACCGAGAACGCCATCGCCCAGGTAGACACCTACCGTGGCCCCTAGATCAACCTGGGGCCCGGTGGCCCCGGCTTCCGAGCCCCTCGACTCGGGAGGCATGCCATGACCACGACCACGACCGCAGTCGTCGTTTACGACCCCGAGCGCGCCGACCCGGAGAAGCTCGCGCTGTCGGGCTTCCTCGGCGGCTACCGGGCGCTCACCCGCCAGGCCTACGACCTGGACCTTCGACAATTTCTCGCCTTCTGTAGCCGCCGCCAGCTGGCGCTGTTCGCCGTCCGGCGTCCCGACATCGAGGCTTACGGCCGTGAGCTCGAGGCGCAGGGCAAGGCGAGGGCGACCGTCGCCCGGCGGCTCGGTACCGTCGCCGGCTTCTACCGCTACGCCGAGGAGGAGGGCCTCATCGCCCACTCGCCGGCGGTGCACGTGCGCCGGCCGCGTCTTGACTACGAGTCCCACGCCGTCGGACTTGACCGTAACGAGGTCGGAACCCTGCTCGTCGCCGCCGGGCTCGGACCGGCCCAGGAGCACGCGCTCATCTCGCTGCCGGCACTGAACGGCCTTCGGATCTCCGATGCGCTCGGGGCCGACATCGAGTCCCTCGGCCTTGAGCGCGGGCATCGCACCCTCACGGTGCTGCGCAAGGGAGGCAAGGTCGTCGTCGTCCCCCTCGCCCCGCACACAGCTCGCGCCGTCGACCTCGCAATCGGCGAGCGCAGCTCCGGGCCGATCTTCATTGCCCCAACCGGCGGTCGCCTCGACCGTCACGGCGCGGCGCGAATCGTCCGCCGCGTCGCACGGCGGGCGGGGATCACGAAGGCGATCGGTCCTCACACGCTCCGACACGCCTTCATCACCGCCGCGCTCGACGCGGGGGTGCCACTTCGTGACGTGCAGGAGGCGGCCTCGCATGCCGATCCCCGCACAACGATGCGGTATGACCGCGCCCGGGTCTCCCTCGATCGACACGCCACCTACATCGTGGCCACCTACGTCGGCGGGGCGGCTCGCTGACCTGACAATCTGGGCGCCGACTTCTCCGTCGGCGCCCAGTCCGGGAAGCCGCGGGATCGCCGAGTATGTACAGTGCGAGGCAGTCGGTCGGGCGATCCTGTCTAACCGCAGATTGCCCGGTTCTGTACTCCCGAGGACCTGTCCGGAGCGGAGCCCTCTACGCGGAGGTCCCCAGCTCGAGCTCGACATGAGCAGCCCCACCTCGGCGCGCCCTGCGGTCAGCTCGCTTCGCCCTCGTCCTCGACGGCGAGGGCAAGGACGCCCAATGCTCAGTGCGGGAGCAAAGCCAGGCGTTGGGTGCCGCAGACTCCTAGGTGCCGCCGGCCTGCGCGACAGCTCCGGCCACACCCGTATGTCCAACGCGGGACTCTGACCAGATGCTCCCGCTCCAGTGCAGGACGAGCGGGTGCATGCTCTTGCTGCTGGTGTCGTAGGTCCCGACGGCCCATGGAGCGTCGATGGAGTACAGCGCCGTTCCGCTGGCAACGATCCCCGGGTTCGGACTCGGCACGACCTGCCAGTTGCTCCCTGACCAGTGCAGGATCAAGCTCTTTTCGGGCGAGGACTCCGATGGTTGGTACGCACCAGCTGCCCACGAGCCGTTGACCGAGAACAAGAAGTTCGCCGACTTTCCTGGGCTCGGGCTTGGAACCTGCTGCCAGCTCAAGCCGTTCCAGTGAAGGATGAGCGTCTCGAGTCCCGTCAACGTGCCGTACTCGCCGACCGCCCAGGCCCCGTCGACGCTGTCGAGTTCGTCCAAGCCGATCGCACCATGGACGCCAGGATCGGGGCTTGCCACCTGTTGCCAGCTCGAGCCGTTCCAGTGAAGGATGAGCGTGCGGTCAGCGCCGTGCGTGTTGTCGTAATAGCCAACGGCGAAGCTCCCGTCGACACTCATCAAGGCGTTGTCGTCCGAGGGAAGGCTGGCGTCCTGGGTCCCTGGGCTCGGGCTCGGCACCTGTTGCCAGCCCGCAGCGCTCCGGCGGAGGATCAGGGTCTTGTAGTTGCCGGCGCCCGAGCTGTAGTAGCCGACTGCCCACGTGGAGCTGACCCCCCAAAGGACGTTGTCTGTGAGCCCCTTGTTGGGGACGCCGGGGTTCGGGCTCGGCACTTGTTGCCAGCTCGTGCCGTTCCAGTGCAGGATCAAGGTGCTCAACGTCGAGCCTTCGTTGTACTGGCCGACAGCCCAGGCGCCGTTGACCGCGTTGAGGCTCGAAGTAGTGCCCGGCTCCGGACTGGCGACGCGCTGCCAGCTCGACCCCGACCGTCGGAGGATGACGGTGCCGAGGTAGTCACCGGTAGCGGTCTGCGTCGAGCCAACAGCCCAGGCCCCGCTCACGCCGTACAGCGTGATAGCCGTCCCTTGACCAGCCGCCGGATGGGGCCTATATCCAACGCGACCGCCGGCAGCGATGGCGCTCGCCGTCGCCATGCTGCAGCAGCTCAGGGCTGCCGCCCAGCTCAGCCGGTGTGACCTCAACCGCCCTCCCTCGGAACACAAGCCTTGAACAGGTGCGGCTCTCGCCGAGCTCGTGGCGACAGCAGCGTCAAACCGCGCAGAATGATCTGCTAGGCACGCCTGCCAGAGGGTAGTCCCCGCGTGCCGCGGTCGCCCCGAGCGACGGCTCGCGAACGACACGGCGGGCCGCGCCGGCGCCCCGGGTCGCACCGAACTGCCGACAGACGTCGAGGCGCGCCGGTCGGCGTTCTGTACCCGAGGCGCTCCAGCTGGCAGGGCCTGGTGATGTACCTGTGATCGCCGACTATGCGCTCGGTTCGGTGTGGCGCCGTCCTTCGTGAGGAGGCGAGAGCGAACATTCTGCGTGCGCCGACGTCTACTGGCCGACGAGTCGTTCGGCCAGCATGTCGAACCACTTCGCGATCGACTACATGCATTCTTGCGTGACAGGTTCCGCCACGACGATCGCTGTCGGGGGCCTGAGCAGCTTCGCAGGTGGTCCCCGGGTCCGAGCGGTGACACCCTATCCTGCAGTTGCGGACGATGGCACCGAGCGGCGCGAGGCTGAGGATATGAACGGAGTGAGATTCCAGATCCGGCGGCCACGCGCCGCTTCCGCGCTCAACGGAGCGGCCGGTGTCCTCGCGGTCGTCATCTCGACGATCGCGCTCGCAGTGAGAGAGGCTGCCGCCCGTCCTTTGCTCCGGTGAATCGCGCGTTGAGGGGCCAGCGTCCCACGCATCGCCGGCAAGGGCACCTTCAAGGCGAGCTCTCCCGGCGACCGGCCGGGACCCGACGAGAGCCGGGTGTACTGGCTGATGCCCTGCAGGATCGGCGGCGGCGCTTGTTCTGGAGCGCCTACCTGCCGCTCGCGGTCTCCTTCTACGCGAGCGTTGCGACAGCAATCGGAGTAGGAATTGCCACACGGAGTTTCTTGTGGGCAATGGCCATTCTCGGCGGCGGACTTGGCACCGTGCTTCTCGTCGGCTGTACGGTTTTCGGCCTGGTGACACTGGCTCGACAGGGGATCCAGACGATCAAACGCCGACGGGCCCGTACGAAATCATAAGCACGGCACGAGCGACTCGGAGGTGAACGACAACAGACTGCCCTGGACCGCGGACCGCGGACCGCGGACCGCGGACCGCGGACCGCGGCCTACCGGTCTTCGGGGAGGCTTGTGCCCGTCGCGCATTGGCATATTGAGATGCAGAGAATGACGAAGTTTCAAGATCCGAGCTAACCCCAAGCCGCATACGCTGTCAAACCTTCACCGTGACGAGCGTGCTGCCACCAGGAAAGGGACAGTCGACAACTCTTGCGCTGAGGTCGTAGAGACCAGCCGGAAGGCGAGCCGGGAGTGACGGGATGGCTGCGTTGCCCCAGCAACCCCGCGCCCAATCGGGGCGGGTCGCTGGAGTGGCCGACGCCAGATGGGCCCGCCCATCACGCCGAGTATGTGCCGCTGTAGAGGCGCGTATCGTTGGCTGTTCGGTGCGCCGGCAGCACGACGTTTTCCAGATGTCGGTTACGCCCCGGCGCTGAGAGCGTCGATCGCCCTTTGGTCCTCGAGTGGGCCAACCTCGGACCTGAACCTCCTCAGCAGGTCGTCGTGCACGGCGGCGGCACCCTGGACGAGGCCGAAGTGTGGCTCGTAGTGGTCGCTCGCCCAGTCGTAGGAGGGATGTGTGGTGTCGTCGGCCGCCCATACGGCGTGCAGGCTGCTCCGGCCGCGGTGGATGACGTAGCGCTCTCTCACGAAGGGAAACTCAGCCAGGGTCTCGCCCTCGGCCTTGGCCGACTGGAGGAGGTCGAAGGCGGGGTCTCCTCCGTCGGCGAAGGGCTCGATGCCGTCCCGCCAGACTCGTGCAGGGTCGATCAGCAGCGAGTAGGCGAGGAATCGATCCATCTTGTCCCACTCGTCCCACCACGACTCGCCAACGATCGCTGCGTCGGACACCTCGGCGCAGCGCACCGCCTTCTCGAGCGCGTCCGGCTTGCTGATCACGACGTCGGAGTCGAGCACCCACACCCAGCGCGGGAGCTCGGCCCCGCGGGCGGCGAGGTACGACATCGCCTGGTTGAGCGCAGGGCCGTGCATCCTGTTGGTCGGGTTGGCGATGAGGTGGCATCCCCCGGCGGCATCGATCCTTCTCAGCAGCTCGGCCGATCCGTCCTTGGAGCCGTTGTCGACGACCACGACCTCGAGCGAGCCCCACTCGAGGACCCGGCGCAGGGACCAGAGAAGAAGAGCGGTGAGCTCGCGCGTGTTGTACGAGGCTGTGACGACCGCGGCCCGGCCGGGGGCGGCGGGGAGATCAGGCCAGCGGACGACGTGGTCAGCCATGGCGCACAGTGTTGCCCGGTCTCGGCGCGCCTGTGACGTCGATCTAGCCCGGCGTGCACCGGGCACAGCGGCACACGGCAGGAAAGGGCGGCGGCGCCCTTCGAGTGGCGGTGCGAAGATCTCGTCATGATCACGAGCCGCGATCACACATGCTCGCCCGGCGGCGGTCAGGTTCAGATGTGACGGAGGGCGCTTGTACCTGGCAGCCGCGCGAGCCGCCGCTGATCGTGGTCGACGACGCCTTCGTGCTCGATCGCTGGCGAGCTACCGACGGTCCTGCGCTCCGACGCTTCGACGTCGACCCCGACACCGCACGGTTCTTCGGCTACTCGCTCGACGATGCTCTGGCGATGCCCGACAGCCACTACGACGGCGACATGCGGGCGGATGCGAACCTCAGCGACTGGCGCGAGGGAGAGAGGCTCAACTTGGCGATCAGACGGCGCTCGGACGGCGAGGCCGTCGGCTGGGTCGAGCTGCAACGCGACGGCGAGCAGGCCGAGGTCTCCTACAACGTGACCGCCGAACTGCGGGGACGGAGCCTCGCGCCTCGTGCGCTCGACGCGCTGCTCGTCTGGGCTTCGAGCGAGATCGGTCTTCGGCGTGCTCGCCTGGTCTGCCATGCCGAGAACGCCGCCTCTCAAAGGGTGGCGGAGAAGTGCGACTTCGTCTTTGTCGGCCGTGACGGCGACGAGGACAGGTTCCGGCGGGATCTCGGAACCTGAGCGAAGGCGCGTCTATGGACCACGGAGGCACACATAACCGGCACACCGAAAGCGGGTCGAGTCCAAACCGACCTCGAGCCGGCGCGCTCGCGCTAACGGGCGGTTGGTGGGAGGGGGAGTTCCAACAGCAAGCGAGGTGTGGACCGAACAGACCTGAGCCGACCAGTCACGACAGGGAGCTCGTCACGGCGGGCGGCCAGGTCCATGAGGACCGACAGCTGATCGATGGCGTCGACGTCGTGGACCGTGCCGACGAGGGTGTCACCGATGTGCACCGCGAGCGACCGCGATTCGCCGCTGCCGTCGTTCGCCCAGTCGAGCCAGACGTCGACCAATGCCGTCCCGCCGCTGCCCGGTACGTAGGCCAGCGTCTCCCGGGCGCGTTGGAGCAGGGGAAGGGCGGCGGGATCGAGATCGACCGCGACGTAGGACTTGGAGACGATCTGCGGCCGGTAAGCGGCCTCAGGTGGTGGGCTGGCCCAAGCGGGCACCGTGGTCGGCGCGTGCGCACGCTGCCGGAGCGCCCCAGCCCACCTCGCCAAGGAGCCGAGGCCCTCGATGGTGCGGCGCGTCGTCGAGATCAGGTCCTGAGGATCCTCGAGGCTGTCGAGCGCCTGCTCATGCCAGAGTGGGGCCGGTGAGAGCTGCCGGCTAGCCGCTTCCTCGACGAGGAGCGTGCGGCGCTGCTCACGGGTGAGCTGAGCACCCCGGGCTCGTACCGCTTTGATCGCGGCCCGTTCGCGCTGGCCCTGCGACACCGACTCGGCGACGCTCGGCCAGAGCGAGCGATCCATCCGCAGGCCGAAGGCGCTCGGCACATCGCCGGGGTCGGGCAGCTCATCGCCGTGGTCGAGCCAGCGGAGGAGACGACGAGCGAAGATCTGGTAGTCCCTGCTCGCTGCGAGCGCGTCGTTCGAGGTGCGGAAGCCGTCGAGCGCGGCGCGTGCCTCGTCGTCTCGCCCCGCGGCGGCGAGCGTCGCCGGCACGAGCTTCGCCTCCTCGGAGCCGCCGATGCTGCGCCACTCCTCGATGAGGGCTTGGAGGCTCGCGTGGGGCTCGATGAACGAAGTCAACGCCGACTCGATCAGCCCAGCCAGGTCCTCGGCCGTCTGGCGGGCGTCTTCGAGGTTCGCCACCGCGGTCGCTGGCATCGGCGAAGCGTCCGTGACCTCGTCGATGTCTCGAAAGATCCCGGCCGGATACCCCAACTCGACGAAGCGCGATAGCCGGGCAAGCGGCGCGTACGCCACGCCGACCCGAACGTCGACATCGATCGGCCGTGGCTTCGTCGCCCGACCGCGCTCGTCGACCTGGCGGACCGATCCACCCATGCCGTAGGCGACGCCTGTCTCGAAGAAGATCGCCGTTGCCACGAACCCGTCCGCGAGCTGCTTCTCGAAGCGAGCATGAAGGTCGTTGAACCGCCAGTCGTCGTCAGGGCTCAGCGTCCAACCGCGGCGCGAGAGGACCGCCTCAGCGATCCCGGGGAAGCGCTCCCGCAGCATGACAAGGTCATCGAGGTGCTCCTCGGCCACGTCACCATCGTCGCGCGGACGGGGACAGGTGGCTTCGGATCCAGTTGACGAGCGGCCGTCGTCGGGGCCCTTTCGGCGGCGGTCGAGGTCGGCGCGAAGAGTGTTCTGTACGGCCGGCACGTCGAGACAAGGGATCCTGGAACGCCGAATCGGTGTGCCGTGGAAGCGGGTGCCAAATTTCGGAGCGGCGTCGTTCTGCTCGCCGCCACGCGGCGGGACTTGCTTGACTTACACCCGTGAGCGAGACCCGGCTCCTCCTTACCTGCGGGTTGCCCGGGGCAGGCAAGACGACGCTCGCAGCTCGGCTCGCCGCGGAACGAAGAGCGGTGCGCCTCACGAAAGACGAGTGGCAGTGGGCCCTTGGCTCCACGCCGTGGGACAGGACCACTGGGGAGAGGATTGAACAGGAGCTCTGGCGCTTGGCTCAGGAGATCTTGAGCCTAGGCCTCAGCGTCGTGCTTGACTTCGGGCTATGGGCCCGGGCTGAACGTGATGAAATGCTATCCGTAGCCCGTGGCCTCGGTGTGGGCGTTGAACTGCACTACCTCGAAGTGCCTGCCGACGAACTCTGGCGGCGCATCGAGGTTCGGAACTCAGCACCGCCCTGGGACGGCGAGCCCATCACCCGCGCTGACCTCGACGAGTGGGTGGCGATCTTCCAGGCCCCCGACGCATCAGAGCTGGCATTGTTCGACCCCCCGCCCGGCGCTGGTTGAGCTGGGAGCCCGGCTCCGACGCGCCGAACCGGGCGCGCTCGCGATCGGCCCGCCTGTCGATCTGTGCAGGCCGCCGCCGGCAGACGCAGACCGGCGGCGCAAGCCGATCGCCGATTACGCGCTGCTGACCCGTCCAGTCACCGGGTCGTGCCGCTGGCGCAGAATGTCCGTTCTCGTTACGACCGCGCGTTCGACGATGTCCGAGACACCGGATCTACGTTCGGTTACCAGCCGCGAACGGGGCCCCGGGGTTCAGATCGAGGACCATACGTTGCGGTTTGACCAGCGACGCTTCGTGCTGACAACGCCACCGCTGGTCCTTCTCCAGCCCCTCAACGGTGTGGCCGTCTTCGATCACGTCCCCACGCTCGAACAGGTAGTTGGCGATGTTGTACATCTCCGCGGCGACGCGAGCGGGAGGAAGACCGTTGTAGTGGCACTGGAGATCTGGAAGGCCCAGCGCAGTGAGCCCCATCGTGTCCATCACGATGTCGCCGTCGGTACCCTCGATCCGGAACATCCGGACGTTGACCAGGCCCAGCAGGAGCGCGTCCTCCTCTCCCGGCACCTGGGTCACCGCTTCCGCGGTAGGCCACCACACTGCCAGCGGAGCCAGCTGGCCCGTGACGGCGAGGACCACGGCGCGGAACGCAGCCGACGCGCTCCACCGCCGGACGGGGCCGCCCCATCATTTCGGCAACGAGGACCTCCTGCCTACAGCTCTCCAGCCGTTGTCTCGCCTCGGGGAAACCCCAGGTCTGGGAAAGGTCGACCCGAGAATGGTCAGGCGGCGAGCCCTCGCGGCCGAGCAGGACACCGGTGCCGATCGGTACCCCTCTGCGGTCCGAGAAGTCGGTGAGGAACGCCCGGTGGACGAACATCGCCAGCAGCGGACCATCACGGGTGTCAGCCAAGACCGACTTTGGCAACTTTGCGACGACGTCGTTTGCGAAGCGAGCCTTGTCGAGCTGGGGAGGCTTGTCGAGGTGCAGTTCGGCCATCAGCGTGATGTGCTCCGGAGGGGGGTCTTGGGGCGGCGTCTCATCGCTCGTCATCTGTAGCGCTCGTCACTTCCCTCGCGGGCACTGGCTAAAGGAACAGTCATCTCGCCAGGCTGTCGCCGCGTCGGCGCAGCCCATTTGCCAGATGTCTGCGTCGGACCGGCTCACCTCATTGTCTTGAACCGCTCCCGCCCTCGTCTGGGCATGGGAACAACAGCGCCGACTCGGCGGACGCGCGCACGTTTCCCGTTTCCCTGAAAGCCGTCTACCAATCTGAGAAATACGATCTCCAGCCTTCAGCTCCAATCTCCGAAAGCGGCTCGCGCATGTATTCAACAGACCAACCGCCGCCGAGCTCCTGCGCGAGGCGATGAGCGAGCGCAAGACCGTGCTGCCACCATTCACGTTGCTCGATCTCCGTCTCGAAGAGATGCGCTTCCCAAACCTCTCCCCACGCGCTCAAGTCCTTGAGCAGGTCGGCCGACACCAAGTCCGCTAGGAAGTGGTCCCGTAACGTTGGAGTTGGCTCAGGTTCGCAAGTCGTCCACGGAACAAAAAGGATGCGCGATCCTGCCGGCGGTTCCGGTATAGCTGCAGTCTCGTCGATCAACCAGATCGGAGGCCGAGTCATTCCCCAGTCCGGTTCAATATTGATGGTCGGCATGCCCAGCCAAGATCCTAGTAGTTGACTTATCGAGCACCCTTGTTTCGTTCACTCTATCCATTGCTCTAGGCGGTAACTGATTACGCTCACGTTGACGAGCGCGAGGCCCCTGGTGGCCAGCCTAATCTCACAGCTGAGCCTTGCTAACCCTCACGGTTCATCCATCGGCCCGCTCGGCTCTGGGGTGACCGTGCTGTGACCTTCCCAGTTCAGCGAGTCCAATGACCGTTGCACTGCCTGCTGGGCGACCTTGACGGTGCCGGCGGTGATCGGGAAGCGATGGTAGGCGCCGTCCGTGCCCGTGGTGCAGAGGTGATCGCCTTCGAGCGAGTCGAGGCCAAAGACTGAACCGGCAGGCCCGGTACCGATCATCGAGTGCGTAACGGGCTTGAGATCCAGTGGCTTCTCGTACTTACCAAGCCGTCGCACGCGGTCTTCCATGTGATGCGACGAGTCCCTGACCGACCTGAGCCCCGGGAGCGCTCCCGTCAGGTAGCCGTGGGCGTCCTTTACACCAGGCGGCAGGTCGGGTCGTCTGGCGAGTACTCCCAGCGTCTTGTCGATCCCGTCGCACACGAACAACACGGTGTGGGCGTAAAGAAAGGGCAGCCTGCGGATATAGCCGTGTGGCGCGACGCCCCGGTCGGTATCCGCGTCGAGGAGGCGGAGGTGGACACAATCGTCAACCTCGTTGCGCCACCGCGTCCATTGCTCGGGGCTCTCAAAGGGGGGTTCGGGGTGCAGGCGCCTGCACTGCTCCTCGAGGGGCCGACGGCGGGCCTGGTCAGCGAACCAGTACGCCTGGGGATTGTCCCGCCGCACGATCTTGTCGACCGCATCTCTCTGCGCGGCTTCGAAGTAGCTCAGCCCGATTGCCGCATCCGCAAGGTGTCCCTCGCAGCATCTGAGGAGGGTGAGGACTTCCGAAGCGACAGCGTCCGGCAACCCGGTGATCTTGAGGCCCGGGTAGCGGAGTGGGAAGACGTACACGCGGAACATTTGAGCACGACCGCGATGTCGCTCGCGGACGACGAGCACCACCGCGAAGGCTTTCGTTACCACGAAGACCAGCCCCCAGGAATTCCAGCTATGGGAAGCTGCCGATGAAGGCACCGTGCTCGTCTCGGTGCTTCTCGGTGCCGTCACCGCGAGCGCCCCCTGTCGCGTCGTGTACGTCACCGAGGAACCTGACCGATTCGGCTTCGCCTACGCCACCGTCCCGGGTCACCTCGAGCGCGGCGTGGAGTCGTTCCACGTCGAGAGGACCGACGAGAGGAAGTGCGCTTCAGGGTCCGAGCCTTCTCGAGGCCTGCCGAACAGCTCGTCTGGCTAGCCGCGCCCGTCGCCAGGATGATCCAGCTGCGAGGGACGCGCCGCTATCTCGACGGTCTGGTCCGGTTTGCTAGCAGAGGTGGCGAGCGCGGCCGGACGCTACCCGCGTTGTTGGATTCAGAGCTCGCGAGAGCCCTGCTGCAGCTGGTGTTCATACCGCTTCCGCGCGAAGGTGAAGCCGAGGTGATAGTCACTGCGGCTGCGGCTCACGAAGCCATGCCAGGTGACGACGCCCCGGTGGAGCTCGATGGTCACGAGCAGCGGTCCGCAACCGACGTCGCCGCAGATGCAGCTGGCGATCGCTGTCTTGTCCTCACCGAGGCCCCATGAGCTCCAGTCGGCGCACCATCCCGATTCCTCGTACTGATGTTCCCCAAAAAGGTGGCGCGAGGGAAGAAGTGCTAGCGCCGCGGGCAGCAGGAGGTGTCGACTCGGTGGGTCTAGGTGCAGCTGGCGCTCGCGCTCAGCGATCAGCTCGAGCAGCGGCACGTCGTTGATGAGGATCTCGCAATGGGCCGGGTTGGGGATGAGGCGGAACTCGTCCACAAGAACAGTCTGACTCCCCACCGATGCCGAAGATCCATTCGGGCACCCGCCCGATGACCTGGCGTGTCGCCAACCAGGAGCGCGGATCGACGGATCTCGGGCCCCAGGTTCCGCTGAATCTTTGGGACAACGCGCACCGAACGCGCGCACGTTACGGGCAGCCTACTACCCGACGACCCAGCCGCCCAGAACGACGCCGGCGGCAGCCTGGGCCGGCGCCGTCCGGCCGCGACCGAACCAGAGATATGCGTGGCTGACACAACGCGACCTCCGAGCACCCGAACATCGAGCGGCACACGACGTCGAGCCAGCAACGACCGCCGTCCGCACCCTCGCCGGCGACACCTCGGGTGTCGGCGGCTTGGACGCATCCACGCCGCCCCGGCCGGGAGGGGTCCAACGACGGGGCGGAGGACACGAAGGCCGGTGGCGAGGCGAGTGTGCGAGCCGTCCCGCAGGGTGCCACCGAGCCGGCGTCCCCGACGCCCGCTGGACGCATCCAGGGGTGGGAGGCATTGACCACCGGCACGCCTGCCCGGCCCAGGCGCCACACCGGAGTCACAAGTCGATCTGAGCGCCCTCGTGTGGAGTAAAGCTCTCGTAGACGATCCAGGCGTGCTCACGCTCACCGAGGTCCTCGACATCGGCGTCGTGTTCTTGCCCGGGAGCAGTGTGTCCGTGTCCCTGTTCGGCCCCGAGCTCGGCTTCGGCTTCAGGATCGCGCCGCGAAGCCTCGTCAAGCTCTGCTTCGACGGCGGGCCGAGCTGCTCGCACCGCGTCGGAGGCTGCGATGCGCTGGACCGGATCGCCGGTCCTCAGGACGGCGCCATTCAGCCTCTCGCTCGCCCTCCGATCCTGCTCGTGGCGCGCCTGCTGGAGCCGTCGCGCGGCGTCGTCACGCCGCGCGGTGAAGTTGGCGATGCGTTGATCACGGCGCGTGCGCCTCGCGTCGCGCTCCGCCCCAGTTCCTTCTTGACGCGCGCCAGCCCGCAGTTGCACCTGACGCCGCAGATGAGCGAGATCGGCAAGGTGGCTCTCGAGCTCGACCGCGAGCCGGCGCGCCCGGCGCTCGAGCGCCTCGTCATCAAGCCCCCCGTACGGGCGGGCCGGCGAGGGCTCTTCCGACGGCGCCGAGGCCGGCGGAACCCGATCGGCGATGAGGATCGGGGTAATCAGTGCGCCGATGCGTTCGTACGCCGCGGCCGCCTCGGGGTCCTCGGGTCGCGGCCCGAGCGCCCACTCGATGCCGGTGCCGTTCTCGGCAGGTCGAACGCGCTGGTGCTCGCGGAAGGCGGCGATTCCGCCGACCGCCTGGTCCCAGGCGCGCCGTTCGGCACCTGCGGCCGGACGGGGACCGAGGTGGGCCAGCACCTCGGGATCTGGGTCGGCCGCGGCGCGAAGAGCTACGCGGCGCAGGCGCTCGCCATAGGCGCGCTCGAGAAGCGCGTGGTCCAGATGGTCATCCCCGTGGGCCGCCGCCAGGTCGTGCAGGTCCATCGTCGTTGCCAGCTCGGCGGCGCGCCGTGCTCGCGCGTCGGCATCGGTGGCGAGGCGCTCGCGCCGGTCCGCGGACAGCGCCCTCGCCGCTGCCTCGAGATCGCTTCGTTCCTCGCGCACCTCGGGCAGAGCGTCGTCAGTTGAGCGCTGGCGCAGGTGCTCGTAGCGGATCGCCACCGCCTGGAGCGAGAGGCGCGGTCGGCTGAGAGCGACGTAGGTTCCCTCGCGACTCGATGCATCGGTGACGAGGGGCATTGCGGCGGCCATCGTCTGTCCCTGGGCGGCAAAGGTCGTGAGCGCATAGGAGTGCGCCAGCCCCCCGCGAACCCCGGGCACGACCTCGCGCTCAAGGAAGCTTCTCGGCACGCGCACGCTGCCCCAGCGCTCGAAAGAGACCTCGAGGTGATCGCCACCGACTCCGGTGACGATCCCTCGTGAGCCGTTGCGCACCCAGTTCTTTGGTCCCGCTTCCGATGAGTAGAGGTCGTGGTCACCGAGGCGGGCGATCACCTCGTCGTTCACCTGGAACCCGACGCCGGCGACTTCGAGCTCGGGACCGGACAGCGTGCCGTCGGCGCGGAGCAGGGCGCGGGCGGCGGCGTTGAGGGCCAGGCGCTCGTGGTGGTGCTCGGCGATCATCGAGCTCGGCGGGCGCGAGGGGTCGCCCTGTCGTGCCTGGTGCTCGGCGTACCAGGCACAGGCGAGCAACTCGATCGCCTCGCCTGCCGAGCCGGCCTCTCTGATATGGCCGTCGTCCGCCAGTTGCTGCAGGGCCTCGGTGACTCGGCCCTCGCGGTACTCGGTCAGTGCCAGGCGCACGCCGGCCATCTGCTCGCCGTGCTGACGGAGGTTGGCGGTGAGGACCGGCACCTCTTCGGGATGGCGCTCGACGAGGTAGCGGAAGTAGCCGCCGGCTGCAACGGCCGAATGTTGCTCGGGATCACCGATCAGGCGAAGCACCGCCCCGGGACGCGCCGTAACGGCGCGGGCGAGCGCGGCGGCGTCTCTTGTTGACAAGAGGCTCGCCTCGTCGACGAGCACGACGCTGTTGGTTGCGATGACGTCCTCGCCGCGCTCGAGTGCGGCGAGCAGGGAGGCGACCGTGCGCGCCTCGCCGGTGGCCTGCTCGCCGAGCACGACGGTCTGGGTGCCACCGACGGCGAGGCCGATCACCTCATGCCCTGCGGCCCGCCATGAAGCGACAGCTGCCTCGAGGGCGGTGGTCTTGCCGGCGCCTCCGGCGCCGACGCCTGCCTGGACGAGCTGACCGGAGGTGGTGAGGGAGGAGACGAAGCGTCGCTGCTCAGCGGAGAGGTGGCCGAAGCGCTCCTCGGTCAGCACGGCGCGAAGTACCTCGGCGGGAACGACGCCCGCGCCGGCGGTACGGCCGCGCTCGTAGGCTGCGACGGCGGCCGCCTCGGTGGCAAGCATGGCTTTTGTCGAGAAGCTCGGGCCGAGCGGGACGGTGACCGCCCGCCCATCCGCGCGCCGGATCACCTCGCAGCTCGCGCCGTCACGCCGCTCGCGAAGCTCGACCACGTCGTCTGTTCCAAGGAAGGCATCGGCGAGGTCCTCGACGGCCGTTGCCGAGCAACGCTCGTCGGCCTGTTCGGCCATGCGCTGGACCACCTCGCGGCGGTCAAAGCGCGCCGCGTGCTCGGTGATCCCCTCGACGCGTGCCAGCATGGCAAACAGCGCCTCTCGCTCGGCCTCGGCGAGCACGCGCGGCCCGGGGACGCGACCGATCACGTCGGCGAGGCGCTCTTCACCAAAGCCAAGGCCGTCCATGCGGGCGCCCCAGCTCGCCGCCAGCTGATCGAAGTCGACGCCGTGCTCCTTGGCGGCCCGCGTGTCATAGGCAGCGACCTGGCGCGCCGCGGCGGAGCCCACACCGAGAGCCTGGGTTGCCTCGGCGATCTCGCGGCGTCGTGTCGAGAACTCCTCGACGACGCGCTCGGGGACGCCGAGCACCGGGGCGATGCCGTGCACGGCGCGGCCGTGGATGACACCGAGGCGCGCCGCCAGCTGGTGGCGAAGCTCAGCCGCCGCGAGGTAGCCGGCGGTCTTGGCGTGGTGGAAGAGGAGTCGCCCGTCAAGCGCGCGGCAGTTGCCCTCGGCATCGCTCCCCCGGTTGAGCACTAATAGGTGCTTGTGCAGCTGGGGGTCAAGGGCGCGACTGGTGAGGTGCAAGAACTCGGCGCCTACGTAGGAGACGACGTCGTGCTGCTCGCCCTTCACCCGGACCTGCAGGGCATGGCGCTCGAGGTAGGAGAGGCCGGCGGCGCTGGCGGCGTCGATCGCCGCCAGCACGTTGGCGCGCACCTCGTCGTCGCCACGCGCCCAGATCACCGAGACGTCCTTCGGGCAGCTGAAGGTGAGGTCGTAGGCCAGCACCGAGCCATGGGCGTGGCGAGCCCGGCCAAGGGCGGCCAGCGCGTCGTTGTGCAGGCGCCAGGCGCCGGCGTCGTTGTGCAGGATCTGACCCTCGGCGAGGAGGCGACGGGCGACGGTACGGACCTCGGCGGACAATGGCGGACGCCGGCGGTCAGTGGCGGACTCGTCCGCGCTCGCCTCGGCGAGCAGCCGCCGCAGGTAGCGCGAGCTCACCCCGAGCACGCCAGCGGCGGACTCGGCGCAGTACCACTGCGGACCACCCTCGAGGCGGGTGAGGTCCGCTGAAGGTCGGCGCGGTCCGCCGGCGTTGACGCTCGTCTCGAGCAGCGCACCTGATCGCGGGTCGACGCCGGCGACGAGGTAGGTGAGCTCGACCGGGTCGACCTCGCCGGAGCGCGCACCGAGCCAGCGCCCGGGGCGAAGCCCGCTCGAGTCGGCGTAGTAGCTGACGGTGCCGGTGCCAGTAAGCGACGGCAGCTCGATCGCTCGGCCGGGACGGCGCCCGCCTCGGTCAATGCCGCCGCCGTCGAGATAGGAGGCGACGCGCTGGCCGATCTCGACCGGGCTCAAGGTCCCCGAGGAATCCCCGATCGGCGTCACCGACACGATCACAGCGATGTAAGTTACACCACTGTGATGCACCGTCGTGGCGAATGGTGGCACCGCCGGCGCCAGCCGGCGGCAGGTTCCGGAACGGAACCTGCAAGTGTGTCTCGAGCAGGAGCCGTTCGCGGAGAGGTCTCGCCATACGTGATGCGGTGCTCGTCACCACAGACGATGGCCACGAGTTCGCATTGGACGATCGGCTTGGCGGAGGGCGCCAGCGATCGGATCGGCGACGCGACAAGCAAGGGCTGACACGTCAGGGACGAGGAAGAGGAAGATGAGCTGCGCTGGGACGCTCAACAGGAAGGGAGGGTCCGGGTTGAGCAGGAGCACGTTGAGAGCGCTGCGGGTGTAGTCAGCGGTCGGGACTGGTCAGGAACGACATCGCTCGCCTGGGTGAGGGGAATGAGGAGCCGCCTTGCCGCGCCGGCTCGCGTCGCGACGAACCGGGGAGCCTGCACTGAACCCCGCAGCCGAGTTCAGTCGGCAACTCGGTAACTCACGTCCTCCCGCGCGGGTTTCATGGAGTGACCGCGCCGGTCGTGCGGCTCTACCTGCGATCGGTAAGTCGAGAAGATCTCTCGGACGCGAATCGGTAAGTTCCGTTCAAGAACCGCGGGGAGCTGTGTCGGGAGATACGCCGGCGTCACGCGGGTCTACCGGGTCATGGAATCGCCGTGCTCGTGCGCGTCGTCGGCGTCGCCCCAGCTGCGTTCAACGACGCCAGCCCCACCGCGTCGCGGCGGCAACCGGCTGTCCCGTCCGAGAACTGGGCGCCTTGATCTACCGTTCCGGCGACGGTCAAGATGTCGCGGGTTGGCGGCATCGGATGGCTCAGGCGGCCGGCGAGTTGAAGAGGTTGAGCTGCTCGGCCGAGCGAGAAGATCGGCGCTGGCGACGCGGTGGGGCCGGTGACGCGTCGCTCGTCGGCGGGGGCGGCTCGTCCCCGGCGAAGGCGAGCGGCTTGTCGTCCACAGTGGTCGCCGGCTGCGGCTCGATCGACGGTGCCGGAGGCGCGGTGGTCGAGCCGAGATGGGCACCCGTCATCTCCTCGAGCGCCGCGAGTGGCACGCGCAACACATTGCCGAAGTCGACGACCGGGAGGCCGGAGAGCCCACCGGTCGCCCGCCACTCCCGTGTCATCGCGTAGGCCTTCGTGCGCCCGATCCGCAGGAGGGCGGCCGCCTCCTCGACGGTCAACAGCGCTGGCACGGGCGCGCCGCTGCCACCCTCCACTCCAGCACCCTGACGCTCGGCCCGATCGGCCACGGCGCGAAGTTACGCCTTTGTCGTCCGCTCGTCAACTGGTAGAGTGCTAGTCGCGTAATTCATGGACACCGGTGGACGCCGGCGGTCACCAACAGACAGGAGCGGACACGACGGCATGGCCCGCCCGAAGAAGCCCAGAGCGAACCCGCAGACCGACGCCTATGTCGGAGTGATCGGGCTCTCCGCCAACCAGATCGTCGCCTACAACCTTGCCCGGGCTCGGCAATGGAAGCGGTGGACACAAGATCAAGCAGCCAAAGCGATCGAGCCCTACCTGGGCGTGCGGTGGTCCAAGGCGAGCGTCTCCCAGGCCGAGCGCTCGGTTGACGGCGGCTTCGTGCGCAACTTCTCCGCCGACGAGATCGTCGCCTTCGCTCAAGGCTTCGAGCTCCCGATCACCTGGTTCTTCATGCCGCCCCCACCAGAAGTCATCGGCGGTACCGTCGTGCTCGTCGGCCGGGACCGCACCGCCGAGCAGCCGCTCGCACGCCTCGTCGACCTCATCTTTGGCACCGAAGCCGACCAAGCACTGCTCACGCTGCGCCTTGACGACTTTCTCGCGCACTGCTCCACCGAGACGCGCACGCAGGCTCAGGCCCGGGTCGCCAGCCTCGTCAAGCGCCGGGTCGAGGCGCTGTTGCGGGATTCGTTCCGTCATTTCGACCGCTTGCAGACGCAGCTCCGGGGCATCGCCAACCACCTGGAAGACCTGGAGAAGGCTGCTAAGCGGGACGTCGCGCGAGAGGCCGACGTCAACCCGGGCGAGCTCAGGCTGCACGACAGCGAAACCAGCGCGCCGGAGGAGAGGCCGTGAGCTCGGCCCAAGCCTGCCAGCCTCGGCCGCATTGCGAGCCGGTGTGGACACTGCCGGCCAGACCTCGCTGGACGAACCGGCACGGGACGACAGCGAGCGGGCTCTTGTGCATCCGATCGATCGGCGCGGCGGGTGGGAGCACCGGCCGGCTGACCAACCAGCCGCAAGGAAACGGCCACACCAGGGAGCGGTGATGCGCGGGTACACAGCCAAGAAGGGCAACCGCTACTACGCCGTGATCTACGAGGGCGTCGACCCCGCGACGGGCAAGGAGCGCCGGCGCTGGTTCGCAGCCGGCACACGCAAGGCCGACGCTGAGCGCCTCGTCACCGAGATCATGAAGCGGAAGAAACGACGGTGAGTACCGGCCACCGGACCGCATCGGCTTTGGCGCCTACCTCACCGAACGGTGGCTGCCGACCAAACGTGCCCAGCTTCGACCGAGCACCTTCGATGCCTACCGTCGGAACATCGAGCGACACGTGGTTCCCGCCCTCGGCACCATCCCTCTGCAGCGCCTGAGCGCCGAGGACCTCGACAACTTCTACGCCGATCTTGCGGCGGGACGAGAGGGCCAGCGGGCGCTCGCGCCGAAGACCATCCATGCGATCCATGCGATGCTGCACAAGGCGCTCGCTGACGCGGTGCGCAAGGGCAGCGTCTCCCGCAACGTCGCCGCGCTCGCCGACCCGCCGAAGCTCAGCTCTCGCAAGAAGCCGGAGATGAAGGTCTGGGACGGATCCCAGCTGCGCCAGTTCCTCGACGGGATCGACGATCATCGCCTCCAGCCCGCCTTCTACCTGGCGTCGAGCACGGGTATGCGCCGCGGCGAGATTCTCGGACTGCGCTGGAGCGACCTCGACCTCGAGGCATCACGGCTGTCGGTGCGCCAAGCAGTGATCTCGGTGGCCTACGAGCTGCAGGTTGCCGACGTGAAGACGGGCTCGAGCCGGCGAACCATCGATCTCGACGCGCGGACGGTCGCGCTTCTTCGCAACTGGCAGAGCAAGCAGCTGCAAGAGCAGGTCCTGCTCGGTGTCGCCTACCAAGATCACGGGCTGGTCTTTGCTCGCCCCGACGGCGCTCCCCTCCATCCGGACTTCTTCAGCCAGACCTTCGAACGCCTGGTGGCCAGGTCCGGCCTGCCGGCGATCAGGCTGCATGATCTTCGCCACACACATGCAACGATTCTGCTGAAGGCGCGAGTACCCGTGAAGGTCGTGAGCGAGCGCCTCGGCCACGCCAGCCCCGCCTTCACGATGACCGTTTACCAGCACGTACTTCCCGGGATGCAGGCCGAGGCCGCCAACACCTTCGGCGAGCTCGTCTTCGGCATGGCATAGAGCGACCGTTGTCCAACAACGTGGCCCGCGAGGAGCTGCGACCGTACCTACGTGCGGAGCCGTCGCCGCCACCCGCCACGCTGCTCCTTCGCGGTGGCCGGGACGACGTCGCGCTGATCGCTGCCCACGCCCGGCGGACCCATCGCCTCTACTGCCTCGACGGCTCGCCGCTCTGGGGCATCTCGCTCTTCGCCGCTCTCGACTCGAGCGGTCCGGCATCTCGCGACGGCCTGCTCGCCGGCCGACTGGCGAGCTACGAACAGGTCCACGTCGCCTCGGCGGCGGCGCTGCTCACTGCTGGATTCGATCTGTTGCCGAGCTTCAGGCGACCTCACTTCACAGTCCGCCTCGCCGGAGGATCGCGTGCCGAGGCCGAGCGCCTGCTCGCCGCTCTCGGGCCGTCGGAGGAGAACCCGTACAATCGCGGGGTCAGGCTGCGCCGGACCGAGAGATCATGATGACGACCGTCGACATCACCGCCGATCTGAACGACGAGGACGAGACCGGTCTCGTCTGGACCTTCCTCGACGAGGCTCGCGATCCCGCCGTCATCACGCCGGGAGCGATCGTCGTCGTCGGCACGCCCGTCACAGCGGCCATCGCCGAGGTGGTCGATCTCGTCGACAAGCCCGCCGGCACCGTCGTGCACCTGCGCCTGCTGCCCGGCGGCGTCGACGACTACGCCGACGCGCTCCGTCGCGCCGCCTCGCTCGCCTGACTGACCCGCCTCACACCGGCGCCGCGCCGCCAGCTCGGTCGCGCCGGCGTCGCTTCGGCTGATCGCGCGTCTCCGCCCGTTCCCTCGAAGGCTCGGACGCCTGACGGCCCGCCACAGGTGTCGAGAACGCACTGTGCCGGGTGAGCTCGCCTCGTGTCGGGACGTGGTGCTGGGTGTCGCACCGTCCGGTAGAAGATCCGGTAGAAATCGGGAGACGAAAAAGGGGCCTCGGTAACCGAGACCCCTTCTGACCTGCGATTTCTTGGTGGCGGGGGGAGGATTTGAACCTCCGACCTTCGGGTTATGAGCCCGACGAGCTACCAGACTGCTCCACCCCGCGGCGGTGAGATCACCTTAGCACCGGCCACCGAGACCCCGTCCGGCCCCGGCCCAGGGCAGCGAGGCCGCCTACGCCCGCCCGCTGTGCACCGTCGAGCTCGTTGCCGGCGGCAGCGAGGTCGAGGTGGAGGCCAACGGCGAACCGGTCGACGCGCCCGCCGCGAACGTCGCCGCCGTGGAGGTCCCCGTCGATGGCGACCCGACCTGGTGCGCCGGCCGCGCCGGAGCGCCAGCAGCACGCAACCCCACCCGCTGCACGTCCGGCACGGCCGCGTGAGCCGTCGACGGAGCCCCGCCGGCCGCAACCCTGCGCGACGCCGAGCGCCCGGAACGTCGTGCCGAGGACCCCTTCGAGCGGGCGGCAGAACCGCCGCGCTCGAGCGAGTCCGCCTGCGCGATCAGCTTCTCGGCCGCCTGCTCGTCGCTCTGGTACCCGGCCAGGTTCTCGCGCTTCAGCTGCACGTCGGCACGCCGCATCTCGGCGTACGCCCGCTCGATGTCGGAGCGGATGCGCGTCGCCGCCGGCCCGTTCCCGCTCGGACGCGGGGGCACGGCGCTCGACAGCCCGCGCACGAGGTGGTCGAGCGCCTGGGCGAGGCTCGGCGCGAACGTGATCCTCTTGCCGTACACGACGACGACCCCGTCGTAGACCGCATAGCGCGAGCTCGGGCTGGCCAGGTAGACCGGCTGGACGTCGAGCAGGGAGTCCGCCACCGGCAGCAGCTCGATCGCCCCGTACTGCACCGAGCCGTTCTGGGCCTGCTGGGAGATCTCGGACTGGATGTCGACCAGCTGCGAGTCGGCGAGGTAGGGGCCGTCCACCCCGCTCGTGTCGACGTCGAGCACCTTGAGCGACCCGAAGTCCTGCGGGCTCGAGCTCGCCACCATGAGCGCGCTCAGGTTCTGCGTGCCCCCGGTGCCAGAGGGGCCCGAGTAGGGCACGAGCGGCTCGACCAGGCAGAAGGTCGGCTCGGGGTCGTCGCTCCACTGCACGAGCTCGTACTGCGGCTGGTAGGGCGCGGGAGCCCCGCTGACGGTGAGCGCGCCAGCCGAGGAGCCGGAAGTGACGGGGGCCTCGGCAAGCGACCAGCTCGTCGGTGCCGGGGCGGCCGAGATCGCCGCCGGCCCGGAGTCGTCCACGTCGGCGTCCGAGGAGGCGGGGCGGTAGACGCCGTACATCGCCGCCTGCACGCTCAGCAGGTCCTGCGGGTAGCGCAGGTGGTCGTACACCTGGCCTCCGGCGAAGGACCGCAACGCGCCCGTGCTCTGCACGAGTTCCGGGAAGGCTGCCTCGTAGGCTCGCAACAATGGGTCTGGACCGCCGGCCAGCGCGAACAGCCGCATCTTGCCGGTGCGAGCGTTGACCACCGCAACGACGGCATCGCGCACGTAGTCGTAGCTCCCCCCGAGCCCGCTCCCCGCCGGCAGCACGCTCGTCTCGGCCGGTGTCGCGTCGGGAAAGTAGGACGAGGTGACGTAGGCCGAGTACACCCAGTAGAGCTGCTTCTCGGCGATCACGGCGTAGGGATCGGAGTCGACCTTCATGAACGGCAGCGCCTTTTGCACCCGATCGCGCACGTTCGTCAGGTAGATCAACCTCGTCGAGGGCGTGACGATGTCGGAGACGAGCAGGTTGAAGTCGTGCAGGTGCACGGCGAAGGCCAGCCGGGGCAGGAAGCCGCCCACGCCGATGGTTGCGCTCCCGGCCGCGTCGTACGGCGGGGCCGTCGTCTGGCGTGCGGCGTCGGCCGGCTGGTAGTCGACCTCCGGCTGCTTGGTGTCGACGAGGACGTACTCCCGCCCGTCGGGCGCGAAGTAGACGCGTGAGCCCGCAGCGCTGAGCTGCGGGGCGCCCTTCGAGCCGGCGGGGGGCAGCCCGCCGAGCTGCACCTGCGGCGAGCGGTTGGAGCCGACGGCGCTGGCAGAGGAGACGACCGCCCCGTATCCGTGGGTGTACTGGGCGCGCACCTCGGACCACGTGGGGTCGGGCAGCTGACTGGTGTCGAGCTCGCGGGCGCCGATGTCGACAGGGACGAGCCGGCCGTTCTCGACGTAGCGATTGGCGCTCAGCTGGCTGAGCGCGTAGTACGGCCCGTCGTCCTGCAGCGACGAGAGCGCGGCGCCGGCCTGGCTCGTGTCCCACAACGTGACGTCGTCCAGGCTCTGGCCGTAGTGCGTGAGCACCGTACCCGTGAGGTCCGCACCTGCCGGGAACTCGACGGGCGTGACGCCGGTGAGGCCCATGCCGATCATCGTCATCGTGGCGTTCTCCGTCAGCGAGCTCGACGCCCGGCCCCCCGACGCAGGAGCGGTGGCGATCGCGGAGTCGACGCTCGGGTAGATGACGTCGATCGCCAGCGCGACGAGCGCCCACAGCCCGAAGGCGAGCAGCGGAAGCAGCAGCGTCCGTTGGTAGACGTTGACGACGAGGATGACAAAGGCGATCAGCGAGATCACCGCGAGCAGCGTGATCGCCGGCAGGCGCACGCTCATCCCCGTCGGCGTGGCGCCGGCCGCCATCCCGCCGTTGTGCGGCACCTCGAGCGCGTAGCGGTCGACGTAGTAGTACGCCCACGCCCGCACGAGCGCCATCATGCCGAGCAGCAGCGAGAGGTGGGCGACGGCGCGCGGCTCGACGTGCGCGGGGCCTTGCACCCGGATCGTCCCGTTGAGGAAGTGGGCGAGCAGGCTGACGAGAAACGTCACGAGCAGCGCGATGAGCACCCAGTCGACGAGGAATGACAGGAACGGCAGGCGGAAGACGTAGAAGCTGGCATCTCGATGGAACTGAGGGTCGAGCACGCCGAAGCTGAAGGCGTGGCGGAACAAGAGCCAATGCTCCCACTGCGAGCTCGTCCCGGCGCCGAGAGCGAGCGCCACGAGCAGCGACACCGCCGTGCGCAACACGAAGGCATGTGGCACCACCAGCGCGTGGTAGCGGCGCACCAGGTCGCTCTCGGCCGGGAGGAACAGCGTGCGCTGTGCGACCTTCTCGACCAGCCACAGGCTCGACCAGACGAGCGCCATCGCCACGGCGACGAACACGCCGGCCAGGCCGAGCTTGGAGGTGACGATGGCTCGCCACACCACCCCGACGCCCGCCGACCCGAACCACAGGTAGTTGACGTAGAAGCTGGCCAGGCCCTGCACGACGACAACCAGCACGGCCAGCGCCCCGAGGGCGCCGAGGATCCACACGCCGCGCCGGTGCGCGGTCAGGTGTTGCGGGACCGGCTCTGGGTTGACCCGCATGTGGGAGACGCTACGCGTGCACCGGAACCAGCAGGCATCGGCAGCCTGGGTGTGCCGGCGGCCGCAGGTGCCCGGTGGGGAAGGGCTCGGCGACGGGCTGGCCGCCGGCGATCTCGTTGTCGTCACAGTCCGGGCAGCCCTCGGCGCCGTCGTCGACCACCCAGCGCACGAGCAGCCCCCCGGCCTCGGCCACCGCCGCCACGCCGTCGGCAAAGGCGCGGCTGGCGTACTCCGCGGCGAGGCGTTCCACCCGCTCGCCCTTCCACTCGCGGTAGACCGCGCCCACGAGCGCGGGCAGGCCGCTGTCGTCCTGGCCGAGCCCGGACATCCCCTGCTCGAGGCGGGCAGTGAGGTGCGCGGCCACATCGGCGGCGAGGTCGGCGGCAACAGCGAGCGCCGCGCCGTCGGCCGCGCCGGCGCGGGTCTGCCCCGGTGCCGGTGCGCCGTCGGGCCAGCCCACCTCAGCGGCGAAGGCGGTACCGGCTCTGAACGCCGTCGCCAGCGCGCCGTTCGCGGCGTCGAGCAGGCGCTCGGCGGTCGGCGCCGAGGTGACGAGCGCGACCGGATCCTCGTCCTTCTTGCGGTGGCGCAGCGCGTCGAGGAGATCGTTCTGCTGCTCGAGCAGTGACCGCTTCAGCCGGCGGGCCAGCTCGTCTGCGCTCGGCGCAACGAGCTCCTCTCGCCGATCGAGCAACGCCCGCTCCGGGGCGGCGGTGACGTGGCCCTCCTGTCCGCCGCCCGCCTCGGGCGAGTCGGCTTCGAGCGTCTCGTCGCCGACCCTCTCGTCACCGAGCTCGCCGCCGGCCCCCGACACGGCGACGGAGTCCGTGCCCCGGTCGAGCAGCTCGCGTGCCGCGGCCACCTCGTCGGCGCGTGTTGCGCGGATGCGGGCGAACAGCTCGTCGACTGCGCGCTTGCCCGGGGCGGTGTGCTCGGGGACGCTCTCTGTCGTCGCGACCTCGTCCGGGACGAGCGCCAGCCCCTGCGACGGGTGACCACGGTCGGAACGGCCCCCGGCTCGTTGCGGCCGGGACGGCCCCGCTCCGGCGTGGTCGCCGGGGGCTGCACCGGCTGCTGCGCCGGCGCCCCCGTCGCGCGGCTCGGCCGTGCCCGACGTCGCGTCGCCGCGCCGCCCCGCCGCGGCCCGGGGTGTCGGCCGCCTCCGCGCTCGGCGCGCCTTCCCCGCCGCCCTCGGCGTGGCCGGCCGCTGCGTCGCTCGCCGGCGCGCCGCCCTCCGGCGCGCCGCCCTCTGGCGCGCTGGCCTCCGCCGCGCTGACCTCCGGCGCGCGGACCTCCGGCGCGCTGGCTGCCTCGGACTCGTCCGTCACGGGCTCGCGGTCGTCGACGGCTGCCTGCGCCGCGACGGCCTCGGCGAGCTCGCCGGTGTCGCGGGCGGGCTCCTCGCTCCCCGCCGCGCCGGCGTGGCCCGCTGGCTCCCCGGCGCGCTCGTCGCCTGGTTGGGCCATGGCCGCCTCCGCCGGCTGCGCAGGCTCGTCCGCCCGCTCCGCCCCGGCCTCGTCCGCCCGCTCCGCCGCCGCCTCGTCCGCCGGCTGCGCAGGCTCGCTCCCGGCTGCGGCCAGCGGCGCTTTGTCCGCCGTCTCGGTCTCACCGGCCCGACCGGTCGCTGATTCGGCGGCGAGGATCGTCTCGGCGACGAGCTCGTCGCTGAGCACCGCCAGCTCCTCGAGCGCGCCGATGGGCGCGTGCACGGCGGCGTCGTCTGCGGCGATCCTCGCCTCCTCCTCGGCTCCCGACAGGCGGGCCCTGAGCTCGTCGACGGTCTCGGCCACCGCGTCGACGACGTCGGCCAGCGCGTCCTTGCCGGCGCGCAGGGCCTCGAGTTGCAGGTGCAACGAGCGCCGCCGCACGGCGAGATCGGCGAGCACACGGCGGCGCGCCGCTCGCGCCTCGTCGACCATCGTCCGGCACTCGGCCGTCGTCCGCTCGCCGCGTCGCCTCCAACTGCTCCTCGGCTTGCGTACGAAGGCGCGCTGCGTCTGCCTCGGCGCGGGCGCGGATCCCCGCCGCGTGTGACTCGGCAGCCGACGTGCGCTCGGCGAGCACCTCCTCCGCCTCGGCGGTGAGCGCCGCAACTTGTGCCTCGGCGCGTGCGACCACCTCGCGGGCGGCCTCGTGCGCCGCCTGCAATACGCGGGCGGTCTCCGTGCCGACAGCCGCGGTGAGCGTCGCCTCGTCGAGCTGCGGATGGGCCGCCCGCTGCTCGGCGTCCTGCAGCCGGGCGCGCAGCTCGGCCTCGCGCTCGGCTTCGGCGCGCACGACCGCTGCGACATCTTCGAGGAAGCGGCGGACGGCGTCCGGGTCGTAGCCGCGCCGCACGGTGGCGAAGCTGCGGTTGGCGATGTCGTTGGCGCTGAGCGCCGCGGTGGAGATCGTCACTGACGGCCGATCCTGAGGCATTCGCGTCAGCCTACGCGTTCACCTCGGCAGGCTGGTCCCGCCACGCGGCGTCGCGTCAGCGTGCGCTCGGCGGCGTGGCCAGCATCCCCCCGACGCTCTTCAGGTCGGTGACCACCTGGCCGACGTTCGAGACGGCGAAGATGCGCAGCCGCCCACCGGCATGCGCCTTGGCGGTCTTGAGCTCGGGCAGGGGGACGAAGAAGACGGCGGCGCCGGCGTTGCGCACGGCGACGGTCTTCTGCGCCACCCCGCCCACGTCGCCGACCTGCCCGCCCACCGACATCGTGCCGGTCGCGGCGATCTTGTGGCCTCCCGTCAGGTCCTTCGGGTCGAGCTGGGCCATCAGCGCGAGCGTGTACGCAAGTCCGGCCGACGGTCCGATGATGCCGTGCGGGTCCATGCTGACGGCGAACGGCAGGCCCTCGGTCCGGTAGTCGATCTCCGAGACCTCGGCGAACAGGCCGAGACAGCCGAGGGCCTTGCCCTTCACCTTGTACGGGCGAAGGGAGGTGTCGCTTCCCGTTCGGGCGCAGACGGCGAACTCCTGACCCCCCGACTCGCCGATGCGCTCCTCCCCGAGGCGGATCGGCGCGACGTGCAGCGCGCGCTGGCCGTAGACGTGATAGCCGACGCGCACGACCGTCCCGGGAGCCGGATGGTCGAGCGCCGCGGTCAGGCTCTCGAAGGTCGTCACCGGCTTGTCGTCGATCGAGACGATCACGTCGTCGTCGGCGAGCGCGGCCGCGGCGGGCGAGGAGGGGTCCGGCTGGTAGACGATCACTCCCTCGGGCACGGCGCGCACGTGGTAGCCGAGTTGCTGCAGGCCCACGACGGTCGCCGCCTGGCGGGCCGTCGCCATGTCGATCGTGCCCTGCGACACGTACTCGGTGTAGGTCGCCGGCCCGGTCAGCGCCTGCGCCGGCTCGATCGTGTCGTCGCTGTTGAAGCGGTAGAAGAGGTAGTCGATCGCCCGCAGCCGGACGAGGTCGACGTCGGTCAGCCACACCGAGCCGTGGTGGCTGTAGCGGACCTTCGCCGGGACCGAGACGAGTTGGCCCGCGTCGAGGGCGGTGCCGGGAACGAGCGCGTAGTCCGGCAGCTGCCAGAAGCTGGCCACGATGGCCGCGACGAGCACCACGGTCACGAAGGCCAGCAGCACGACGACGACCGGGCGGGCGCGACCCCCCGGCGGGTGCGCCGGGAGACCGGGCCCTTCGGAGGAGGACGCGTCGCTCATCGAGGGTCGCTCACCGGCCGTAGCCTGCCATGCATGCCGCCCGACCCCGGCGCGCCCGGCACATGCACTCGATCAGGCGGACCGCCGGTCACCGAGCGGCGCGCGGCGACGGCGCTGGCCGGGTTTGCCGGCGACGAGGCTGGTGTTCGCGCTGCGCTCGAGGACCCGGAGCCGTCCGTGCACGCCGGCGCGCTCGCCGCCCTCGTACGGATGGGCGCCGCCGTGACCGCCGACGGGGCGCGCGCCGGCGCGGACGCGTCTGCGCTCGTGCGCCGAGCTGCCTGCGAGCTCGCTCCACGCCTTCCCGGCGCCGACTACGCGGCGCTGCTCGCCGACCGCGACGACTCGGTCGTCGAGGCGGCGGCCTTTGCCCTCGGCGAGCTGGCCAGCCGCGCCGCCGTGCCGGCGCTTTGCGAGGTGGCGGAGCATCACGCCGATCCCTTGTGCCGCGAATCGGCGGTCGCCGCCCTCGGTGCGATCGGCGACCGTCGTGGCCTGCACGCGGTCCTCGCCGCCCTCGGCGGGCCGCCGGCCCTGCGGCGGCGAGCCGTCGTCGCCCTCGCCGCGTTCGACGGCGACGAGGTGCGAGCGGCGCTGGCCGCGGCGAGCACCGACCGCGACTGGCAGGTGCGCCAGGCAGCGGCGACCGTGCTCGGCATCGAGGAGGAGCAGGGCGAGCATCGCAGCTCGTGATCTCGCCCGCCCCGACGCCTTGGCGGCGAGCGCCGGCCTCGGCCGGCGGCCGCACCTTGCCGGCCCTGCGACCGACGCCCGGGCTCAGTACCTCGCGCCGGCCGTGGCCGGCTCGTACGCGGCGAGCTCGGACAGGCAGCGTGCCGCCCCGCGAACGGCGAGCAGCTCCGGTTCCTCGATGTGGACGGGCAGGCCGGTCGCCGTGGCCAGGCGGCGGTCGAATCCCTCCAGCTGGCCGGCGGCTCCTGCCAGCTGCACCCCGCTGCCGAGCAGGTCGTTGGCGAGATCGGGCGGCGTCTTGGTGATGGTGGCGACGACGGCGTCGAGGATGCGGCGCACGACGCGATCGAGCGACGGCCGCAGCTCGTCGCTGTCCAGGCGCACGACGCAGGGCTCGCCGCTGCTGCGCCGGCGAGCGAGCACGTCGGCGACCCGCCGCGCCTCGCCGCCGGCCACGGTCCCGAGTCCGATGCGCACAGCCTCGAGGGTGCGCCGGTCGACGTGAACGTCGTAGCGGGAGGCGAGCAGCTGGCGCACGGCCTCGTCGAGGTCGTCGCCGCCGCAGGGCAGCACGCTCGACGCGACCACGCCGCCGACGGCGAGCACCCCGACCTCGGTCGTCCCCGCGCCGACGTCGACGACCATGCACCCCGCCGGTTCCTCGATCGGCAGGCCGGCGCCGGCGGCGCATGCGACGGCGACGTCGACGAAGCTGACCGTCCTGGCGCCCGCCCGGCGCAACGAGCGCGCAAGCGCCCGCAGCTGCACCGGGGTGGCCTCGCTCGACACGCAGGCGAGCACTCGCGGGCGCGACAGGCGACCCGCTCCGGCGCGGCGCAACACCTCGGCGAGCAGCACGTCGGTCAGCTCGAGGTCGACGAGCTGGCCGCGTCGCACCGGGCGCACGGCGCTGACGCGACCGGCGCTCGAGGCCACGAGCACGTAGGTATCGCGGCCGAACGCGACGAGGCGGCCGCTGTCGGCGTCCACGGCGGCCACCGTCGGCTCGTCGAGGAGCAGGTTGCCGTCGGCGTCGACGACGCGTGTCGAGGCGGTGCCGAGGTCGAGCGCGAGATCCGCGCTCACGCCGCCCTCGGCTTCGAGCTCGCTTCGGGCGCCGTCACACACCCATGGTACGCACGGGCGCCCCCGCGAAGGTGGGCAGACGGGAGATTGCACGCCCGTCGCAGCGGCGCGACCCCGGCGGCGGAACGAGCAACTAGCCTGCCCTCCCGTGGCCTTCGCGGACGAATTCAGCGACGGTCCCGAGGAGGATCCGAGCCCGCCCCTGCTGCCCCGAGAGGATCGCATCTGGCGGCATCCCTCAGAGCTCGGGGCGGCGGATCAGCCCTTCGTGCTCGATCCCGTGCTCGTGCGTCGCCGCTGGCTCTCCAACCAGCCGACCCGTGCCAGCGCCTGGACCGCCGGCCTCGTCGGGGCGATCCTCGCCACGGGCCTCGTGGTGCTCGGCACCCACCTGGCCTCGGCGTTCACCTCGCCGCGCCCGGCGGCGGGGACTCAGGACGGCAGCGCCGTCGGAGCGGCGTCGGCCGGCAGCGCGCTGAACGGCACGGTCTCGACCGTGGCTGCCGGGCCCGGCTCGCGCGAGGTGCCCGTCACCGAGACGGTCTCGGCGATGCTCGCCCGGGTCGCCTCGGCGACAGCGACGATCGAGACCTCGGTGGACGGCCACGACATCTACGCCGACGCGATCGTTCTCGGCAACGACGGCGACCTGATCGCACCGCTGTCGGCCCTCGACGGCACGACGAGCGTCCTCGTCACCCCGCCGGACGAGTCGACCTACGTCGGCAACGTCGTCGCCGTCGACGAGAACGCCGGCGTGGCCGTGCTGCACGTGCGCGACGCGGCGGGCTTGCGCGCCGCGCCGTTCGCCGCCACGACGCCGGTGAGCGGGCAGCTCGTCTACGCCATCGGCGGCCCCGGCGGCCCGCTCGCCTGGGGCGCCTCGGTCCTCGCGGTCGACCAGGTGGCGGGGCACGCCGGCTGGCCGGTCGCCCTCACCGTCGACGTGCCCGCCGATTCGGCCCTTCCCGGGACGCCGATCGTCGACGACCAGGGCCGGGTCGTGGCGATCGTCACCGGCTCGGCGCGAGGCGGCGTGGTGGCGATGCCGGCGTGGCTCGCCGCACCCGTCGCAGAGCGCCTGGCCGCTACCGGCGGCGTCCCGCACGGCTGGCTCGGCCTGGACTGCGGCAACGTCTATCGCCACGGCCAGCCGGTCGGGGCGCAGGTGCTCCAAGTGATCGGCGCGCCCTCGGCGGGCGCGCTGCAGGCGAACGACGTCATCTCGGCGATCGACGGCGCCGGCGTCACGTCGTACCTCGCGCTGCAGAGCCGCCTCTACGCGATGGCTCCGGGCACTCCGGTTGCGCTGACGGTGCTGCGCGGCGGTAAGACGCTCACGATCGACCTGCGACTCGGGGCAGGCTGACCCCGCCTCGACCGCGGCTCGCGGCATCGCGCCGCGGCGGGCGGCCGGACCTAGATTCGGGTCATGGATCCTGATCTGCCGCCCGGCATGGGGGGCTTCTTCCAGGGCCTTCTCGGCGACCTGCTCCGCCTGATGCGCACCGACTCGCCCGTTCAGTGGGACCTCGCCGGCCAGCTCGCGCAGAGCATCGCCTCGGACAACACGAGCGAGCCGAACGTCGACCCGGTGGAGCGGATCCGCCTCGAGGAGCTGGCGCGCCTGGCGGAGATGCACGTCAGCGACGTCACGGGCATCCCGCTCACCGCATCGGGCGGGCTCACGATCACGCCGACGGGGCGCGGCGAGTGGGCGCGGCGGAGCCTTGCGGACTGGCGGCCGCTCATCGAGCAGATCGCGGCGTCGATCTCGCCGCCTGCCGCCCCCGGTACGGGCACCGCCGCCGGGCAGCACCCGACGCGCGCAGGGCGGTCGCGGCGAGCCGTCCGACCCCGGCGACGCGGTCGCTGAGCCGGACTCGGGCACGGAGGGACTCTTCGCCAGCGGAGACGGCGGCAATGGCGCGCCGGGGGCACCCGGCGAGCTCGACCCGCTCGCCGGCGGGCTGCCCGACTTCGGCGACGAGCCGGAGGCGACCGACTTCGCCGCGTTGATCGGGCAATGGACGACGGCGATCGCCCCGGCGATGGTCGCCATGCAGGTCGGCTCGATGGTGGGCCACCTGGCACGCCGGGCCCTCGGGCAGTACGAGCTGCCGCTCCCACGCTCGTCGCAGAGCGAGCTGCTCGTCGTGCCCGCCAACGTGGCCTCCTTCGCCGACGACTGGAGCCTGCCGATCGACGACGTCCGGCTGTGGCTGCTCGTTCGCGACCTCGCCGCGCACGCGCTGCTCACCCGGCCGGCTGTCCGCGCCCGGGTCGAGGCGCTGCTCGTCGAGCACGCGCGGGGCATCCGACCCGATCCGACGGTGCTCGACGCCCGTATCGGCGAGATCGGCGGCGACCTCGCCGACCTCACCCGCTTGCTCGGCGACCCGACGGCGCTCGGGCAGGCGCTCGACACGCCCGAGGCGAGGCGCGTGCGCGCCGCGCTCTCGGCGGTGGAAGCGGCGATCGCCGGCTACGTCGAGTGGGTCACCGACACCGTCGCCGCCCGCTCGGTCGGCGCCGGTGCCCCGGTGAGCGAGGCGATGCGTCGCCGGCGCGTCGAGCGCAGCGCCGAAGAGCGCAGCGCCGAGGCGCTGTTCGGCCTGCGACTGGACCAGGACCAGGTCGACCGCGGCGCCGCGTTCGTGCGCGGCGTGGTCGAGCGCGCCGGAGCCGGAGAGCTCGACAAGCTGTGGCAGTCCGAGGGCGGCCTTCCGACGCCCGCCGAGCTCGACGCCCCCGGGCTGTGGGTGGAGCGGGTCAATCTGCCTGAGCTGCCACCGGACGAGTCCTGACCCCGGCGGGCGCCCGGGTCAGCTGCCGGCGAGCGCGTCCTCCTCGGGCAGGCCGAGGTCCCACTCCAAGTGGTAGTGCTCGCGCTCGGCATCGCGCACGACGCGCTCGCGGTTGCGCCGGAATTGCGGGTCGTGCGGCGGCACGAGGTTGAGGCGCGCCAGCGCACGTTCCCGGAAGGCTTCGAGAGCCTGCCGATCGCCGTCGTGGCCGAGCTGGACCTCCCAGTGCGGCGCAACGGGGCCGAGGTACACGACGCGTACGTGCCCCCGTGGCGGTTCGTCCGGGAGATCTCGTCGCTCTGCTGCATCGTCATCGTCCTTGCTCCTCCTGCGCCGCGCCGCCGCCCGGACGGCGGGCGCGTGCGCGAGCCGTCGCTTTGGGCAACACCGTTCCGGCGGGCTGCCGGGTCCTCCCGACCGCCGCCCGGGCGATCCTAGGGCCACGCGCGCAACGCGACGCCGTCCGTGTAGCGTCGTAAGAGGACCGGCCCCGGGTCGAGTGGGCGGTGGATTGGCGGCGGCGGTGATGGACACGGTTTGGATGGCACGTGGGAAGTGCCGGGAGCTCCCTCCGGAGACCTTCTTTCCGAGCGACGGCGTCGGCGTCGACGTCGCGCGCCGCATCTGCGCCGATTGTCCCGTCAAGTCGCCCTGCCTCGAGTACGCGATGGCCAACCACATCGACCACGGCGTGTGGGGCGGTACCTCCGAGCGGGAGCGTCGTCGCATCGCCCGCCAGCGCCGCCAGCACCTCACCCTGCACCAGGCCTGAGCGACCCTGCACCAGGCCTGAGCGACCCTCCGGGGAGCTCGACGGCTCGTCCGCCGCACGGGAACGGCCCCCCCAGGGAACCGGTGAGCGGCGTGTCCGCGGCGCTCACCTCCGCGATCAACCTCAGCGAGGGCCGCGACGACGCCATCCTCGAACGGCTGGCCGAAGCTGCGGGCGAGGACCTGCTCGACCTAAATGCCGACCCCTACCACCACCGGTGCGTGCTGACGCTCGGCCCGCAGGCCGAGCAGGCGGCCCGCCGTGTCGCCGCCACCGCCGTCGAGCTGATCGACCTCCGCCGGCACACCGGCGTCCACCCCCGCCTCGGCGTCGTCGACGTCGTGCCCTTCACACCGTTCCCGCCCGTCGTGCAGGCCGGCGCCACCGCAGTGCCCGCGCCAGCTGAGCTCCGCGGCGCGGTGGCCGCCCGTGACGCCTTTCCGCGCTGGGCATCGCGCAGCCTCGGCGTGCCGTGCTTCCTCTACGGCCCCGAGCGATCGCTCCCCGAGGTCCGGCGGCTCGCCTTCTCCTCGCTGGCGCCGGACAACGGTCCGGACACGCCCGACCCGGGGCGAGGCGCCTGTTGCGTCGGGGCGCGCCCTGCGCTCGTCGCGTACAACGTCGTGCTGCAGCGGGCGGATCTCGCCCTGGCGCGCCGGATCGCTTCGCAGCTGCGCTCGCCGCAGCTGCGAACCCTGGGCCTGCCCGCTGGCGGCGAGGTTCAGATCTCCTGCAACCTGCTGGAGCCAGTCGAGCTCGGCCCGGCGGAGGTCACGGACCTCGTCGCCGCGCACAGCCCCGTGGCCCGCTGCGAGCTCGTCGGCCTGGTCCCCGCGGCGGTGCTGGCTCGCGTGCCGCCCGAGCGCTGGCGCGAGCTCGATCTCGGGCCGGAACGGACGCTCGAGGGGCGCCTCGCCGCAGCGGGTGGACGTGGCCGCAGCGGTCTCGGGCGCCGCATGCGCCGGGTGCGCTGAACTCGGCCAGGGGGACAACCCGCCGTCGCCGCCGGGGCAACTCGCGGACAGCGCCGGCGGGCCGCGGACAGCGCCGGGGTCGAGTCGGGGTGGCAGGCCCGCCAGTCCGCCGACGCGTTCGGCTCAGGAAGCGGCGGCCTGGCGGACAGCGAGGATGCGCGCCCGACGCACCTTGCGCCGCTCGCGCTCGCTCATGCCGCCCCAGATGCCGAACTTCTCGCCGTTGGCGATGGCGAAATCGAGGCAGTCCTCACGCACGACGCATCCCCGGCAGACTTCCTTGGCTTCCCGCGTCGAGGAGCCGCGCTCGGGGAAGAAGAGGTCAGGGTCGACCCCGAGGCAGTTCGCCCTCGACTGCCATCCAGGCTTCCCGGTGCCGAACAACGCGCTCAAGTCCACCGCACACCCCTCCCCTGCGGCTCGGAACTGGGGGCCGTCCGCAATCACAACGGTGTAACTACACCGCTGGAAGGATGATGGACCCTGGCGAGCCATTTGGCAAGGGGAAATTTCGTCCGGCAGGGCCCGAGCGGGCCGCCGGCGGACCGGACGCGGCGCCAGGTTGCGCCTCGAAAGCACGTTCGTGGCCGAGGTGGCGGCACGTGTTGCCCACGTGCTGGGCAATCCGTGCCACCCGGCGCACGACACAGAGCGGGCGCGCGCTGCACGCTCCCGAGCGCCGCCGGCCCGGGCCGGCCGCCGGGTTCAAGCTCCGGGGCGCAACCGCCTCGTGCGCGTGCTGCGGTGCTCCACGAAATCGAGCAGGAGGTAGTCCCCGAGCGACTCGGGGGTGGTGAAGAAGGCGCGACCACGGTTGCGCCGTGTCAGCTGCTCGATGAACGAGCGCAGGCCGCCCGTCGCGTCGAGCACGAAGGTGTTGATGCGGATGCGTTCGCGCGAGCATCGCTCGACCTCGACCAGGGTTGCCTCGAGCGTCTCGCGCGCCGGCGGGTAGTTGAAGAACACCTCGCCGTCGGCCATCACATGCGCTGTGGGCTCGCCGTCGGTGATGACGATCACCTGCTTGGAACCCGGCCGGTTGGCGAGCATCCGGCGCGACAAGGCCAGCGCGTGCTGCAAGTTGGTGCCGTAGGCGAAGTCCCACGAGACGCCGGGCAGCTCCTCGGCCCGGATCTGGCGGGCAGTGGCAGAGAAGCCGACGAGACCGAGATAGTCCCGGGGATAGCGGGAAGCGATCAGTGATTGCAATGCCATTGCCACCTTCTTGGCGGCGAGGAAATTGTCACGCATCGGCATCGAGAGCGAGAGGTCGATGGCGAGCACGCTCGAGGCCGTCGTCTGGTGCTCGTCGCGCTCGATCGCGAAGTCGTCCTCTTGCAGTCGGATCGGCAGCTCGATCCCGGCACGGCGCGCCGGGCGGCGGCGCGGGCTGACGTCGTCCTCGGCGGCGGCCTGCTCTCCGGCGCGCCGCTCGATGGCGTTGCGCAGCGTGCGCTCCACGTCGAGGCGGAACGGGTCGCCGTACTCGTAGTGCTTGGTCTCCCCCGAGCGGTCGTGGCCGTAGCCGGAGACGCCGACCGGGTGGTCCCCGAGCCGGTCGCGGCGCAACTTGCCGTACAGCTCGGTGAGCGCGAGCGAGCCGAGCCGCCGGAGCCCCCGCGGCGTGAGCGCGAGGTGACCCTCGGAGCGGTTGACGAGCCCGGCCTCTTCGAGCCGGCGCGTCAGCTCCGACAGGGCGCGCAGCGAGTCGGCGGCGTCGGGGCCGAGCAGCTCGCCGGCGCGCTCGGCGTCGACCTCGGCGAGCTCGCCTGGCGAGGAGATCGAGCCGAGCATCCGGCCGAGCTCGTCGAGCGAGCCGAGGTCACCGAAGGCGTCGGTCGCCTCGGCGAAGGCGATCGGGTCGAGGCCGCCCGAGCCCTGCCCGCCGGGCAGGCTCACGCCGGCGTCCCAGCCCATCCCGGGCAGCGCGCTGCGCAGGTTGGCGCCGAGCCGGTCGAGCTGCCAGGCGAGATCCATGTCCCCGAGCAGCTGCTCGGCGAGCGCCTCGAGCTCGGCGCGCTGCTCGGCGCTGAGCGAGGCGACGAAGGCGGACGCGGCGGCCATCCGGGCGGCGAGCTGCTCGAGCAGCTCGTCCAGGCTTTGCGCGTTCCCCGGGAAGAGGTCGCCGAATTGCTCCATGAACGACTCGAAGCTCGGGTCGAGCGGCGACCCGGCGGCGCGCTGCTCGAGCATCCGGTTGAGCGCGTCGAGCCCGGCACGCAGGTGCTCGCGCTGCTCGGGCGTGGCGCCCGCCAGCGCCCCCGCCGCCCGATCGAGCTGCATCTGGGCGAGGTCGCGGCGCAGCTCGTCGACGAGCTCCTGCAGCGCCTGCTGCGCCTGGGAGGAGACGAAGTCGTAGCGCTCGAGCGAAGCGATCTGCTCCGCGATCCCGCTCGGCAGGAGGTCGAGCTCGCTGTGGCGCTCGGCGGCTCGCTGCGCCGCGTGCTCGCGCTGGGACTGCTCCTGCGGGCCGGCGAGCGGGGCTCGCGCCGCTGCGGCGGCCTCGTCGTCGATCGCCCGCCGCTCGGTGTCGACGATCTCCTCGAGCCGCCGGTGGATCTCCTCGTAACGCCCGGCGACGTCGCTGCGCTGGCCGAGCTCGCGGCGTCGCTCGGCGAGGCGCTGCATCAGCCGGCGCAGGCCTTCGACCTCGCGCCCGTCACGGGTGCGGAAGCCGTCCTGCATCAACCGGCGGAGCGCGGCATCGAGCTCGCCGTGGTAGAGCAGGTCGTCGCCGAGCTGGGCGAGGATCTCGTCGGCGTCGAGCTCGAGCGGGGGCGTCGATCCGTCCCAGCGCGAGTACCGCCAGCGGACCCCGCCGCTCCCGCCGCTCGGCGCCGGTGAGGCGCCGGCGCCCTGCTCCGCCGGCCCGGTCATCGCCGGCCGGCCCCGTCGCCGCTCACCGGCCGGCCCCGTCGCTGCTCACCGGCCGGCCCCGTCGCCGCTCACCGGCCGGCCCCGCGATCGCTCACCGGGCGCGTGCCCGGTACGTGGCGCGGCCGGCGGACTGGTCCTTGTTCAGCCGCCGCGAGAGGTGCAGCCCCTCGAGCACGAGCTCGGCGGCGCTCGCCTGCAGCCCCGGCGAGGCGTCCGGGCCGGCGACCGCGGCGACCACCTCACCGAGCGGGGGCAGTTCAGCGACGAGGCGTCGGTAGGAGCTCGAGGGCAGGTCCGGGCCGACCTCTGCGGCGTGCTCGCCGTCGAAGGCGCCGACGACCTCGGGCAGGCGCGCCGTGGGGACGTGGGCGCGGAAGGACTGCAGCACCGCGGCGTGCAGCAGCTGGCGCACGACCTCGGCGTCCTCGCCCTCCTCGAGGCTCTCCACCTCGACCTTGCCGAGGGTGGAGGCGAGCAGGGCGTCGAGGTCGCTCACCCGCGGCACGGCGTCGCGCTCCTGGCGGCGCAGTGCGCGGCGCAACGCGGCCGCGGCCAGCGTCTCGTGGTTCGCCACGCTGAGGCGCACCGAGACCCCCGACCGCTGATTGACTCGCGGCGACTCGCGGGCGAGCTGGCTGAAGCGGGCGACGATCTCGGCCATGAAGCCGGGAACCTCGACGCTCACGCCCTCGATGCGCACCGGCCGTGCCTCCTGGGCGACGATCGCCATCTCGGTCTCCACGTCGAGGGGGTAGTGGGTGCGGATCTGGGCGCCGAAGCGGTCCTTGAGCGGGGTGATGATCCGGCCCCGGCTCGTGTAGTCGTCGGGGTTGGCCGAGGCGACGAGCAGCACGTCGAGTGGCAGGCGGACGCGGTAGCCGCGGATCTGGACGTCGCGCTCCTCGAGCACGTTGAGCAGGCCCACCTGGATGCGCTCGGCGAGGTCGGGCAGCTCGTTCACGGCGAAGATGCCACGGTTGCAGCGCGGCACGAGCCCGTAGTGGATCGTCAGCTCGTCGGAGAGGTAGCGACCCTCGGCGACCTTGATCGGGTCGACCTCGCCGATCAGGTCGGCGATCGAGGTGTCCGGCGTGGCGAGCTTCTCGCCGTAGCGGTCCAGGCGGTGCACCCAGCCGATCGGGGTCTCGTCCCCGACGTCGCTGACCAGATCGCGGGCGTAACGCGAGACGGGGTGGAAGGGGTCGTCGTTGATCTCCGAGCCGGCGATCTTGGGGACCCACTCGTCGAGCAGCTCGACGAGGGAGCGGATGACCCGCGACTTCGCCTGCCCGCGCTCGCCGAGGAAGATGATGTCGTGCCCGGCGAGCAAGGCATGCTCGAGCTGGGGAACGACGGTGTCCTCGAAGCCGAGCACGCCCTCGACCACCGGGCGTCCCTCGATGATCCGCTTGAGGACGTTGCGGCGGATCTCCTCGCGCACCGGCACGGGCTGCCATCCCGAGGCGCGAAGGTCGCCGAGCGTGGTCGGTTGCGGGGCAGACGCCACGCGGCCACCCTACCGGTCGCCCCTGCGGCGGCCTCCTCGCCCGGGCTGGGGGACAGCGCCCGGCCGGGGCACGAGCCTCCGGCCGGCTGCGCACGTTTCGCCTGATCTGCTCCACCGGCGCGAGGATGGAGGACCGTGCCAGCCGGACGGTCGCCGCGCGCGCCAGCAGGGCTGTCGCCGCGCGCGGCCGCGGGTCAGCTACAACGTGGGTCAAGTGCGCAGCAACGCAGGGAACGGAGGAAGCCAGCGTGACCGTGGTGCAGGGGGCAGCCCCGCCGGAGCCGGTCGTCGTCCACATCGAAGGCGTGCGCGGCGGGCCGCCGCGGGGCACGGTGCTGCGCCGCGACAACTGGCGGCTGCAGCCGGCGCTCGTCACCTTCGGGCTGACGGCGTTCATCGCCTACACGATCTGGACCATCCTCCGGGACGGCAACTTCTACGCCGGCTCGGTCGGGCGGGACTACCTCTCGCCGTTCTACTCGCCGTGCCTCACCGATGTCTGCGCCAAGAACGGCTACGTCTGGGGCGACTGGAGCTGGTGGCGCGCCTCGCCGGCGATCCTCGCGGTGATCATCCCCGGCGCCTTCCGCACCACCTGCTACTACTACCGTAAGAGCTACTACCGCTCGTTCTGGCTGTCCCCGCCGGCCTGCGCCGTCGCCGACGCCGGGTCGACACATCCCGGTGGCCCGCGCAGCCGCTACACCGGCGAGACGCGCTTCCCGCTCATCCTCCAGAACGTGCACCGCTACGCCTGGTACCTCGTTCTCGGCGTGTCGGCGGCATGCTGACCTGGGACGCGATCGCAGCCTTCCGCTTCCCGAACGGCATCGGGATGGGCCTCGGGACGCTCATCTTCGTGCTCAACGCCGTCTTCATCTGGGCCTACACCCTCGGCTGCCACTCCTGCCGCCACCTCTGCGGCGGCAACCTGAAGCAGTTCTCCAAGGCGCCCGCCCGCTACTGGTTGTGGAAGAACGTCTTCAGCGAGCTCAACGCGCACCACCAGCTGTGGGCCTGGGTGTCGATGATCTGGATCGCCTTCACCGACTTCTACGTCTGGCTGGTCGCCAGCGGCACGATCCACGACCCGAGGTTCTTCTGATGAGCACTCCCCCGCCGCGCCTCACACCCGCGAGCACGCCGCACACCGGCGCCGCGCCGGCGCGGCCGAGCACGAGGTGCTGCCGATGACCGAGCACGAGATCCACGACTTCGACGTCATCATCATCGGCGCCGGCGGCGCCGGCCTGCGGGCTGCGATCGAGTCGAGCGCGCATGGGCGCGCGCACGGCGGTGATCTGCAAGTCGCTGCTCGGCAAGGCGCACACGGTGATGGCCGAGGGCGGTGTCGCCGCCGCGCTCGGCAACGTCTGGCCGGAGGACAACTGGAAGGTGCACTTCCGCGACACGATGCGCGGCGGCAAGATGCTCAACAACTGGCGGATGGCCCAGCTGCACGCCCAGGAAGCTCCCGACCGGGTGCTCGAGCTCGAGGAGTGGGGGGCGCTGTTCGACCGCACGCCCGACGGGCGGATCCTGCAGCGTGACTTCGGCGGCCACCGCTACGCCCGCCTCGCCCACGTCGGGGACCGCACCGGCCTCGAGCTGTTGCGCACGGTGCAGCACCGCTCCGTCGACCTCGGCATCGAGGTGTTCATGGAGTGCAAGATCGTGCGCCTGCTCACCGACGGCGACGGTGCGGTCTGCGGAGCGGTCGGCGTCTGGCGGGAGAGCGGCACGTTTCGTCGTCTTCTCGGCCCGAGGCGGTCGATCCTCGCCACCGGCGGCGTCGGCAAGACCTGGAAGTTCACCTCGAACTCGTGGGAGTCGACCGGCGACGGCCAGGCACTGGCACTGTGGGCGGGTGCCGACCTCATCGACATGGAAGCCATCCAGTTCCACCCGACGGGGATGGTCTGGCCGCCCTCGGCGCGCGGCCTGCTCGTCACCGAGGGCGTGCGCGGGGACGGCGGCGTGCTCAAGAACCGCGACGGCGAGCGCTTCATGTTCAACTACATCTCCGCCTTCTTCGCCAAGCCGAGACGGCCGACTCGATCGAGGAGGCCGACCAGTGGTACGACAACAAGAAGGACTTCCGCCGCCCGCCCGAGCTGCTCCCCCGCGACGAGGTCGCCCGGGCGATCAACTCCGAGGTGAAGGCGGGCCGCGGCAGCCCGCACGGCGGCGTCTTCCTCGACATCGCCTCGCGTCGCAGCCCCGAGTACATCAAGCGCCGGCTCCCCTCGATGTACCACCAGTTCAAGGAGCTCGCCGACGTCGACATCACCACCGACGCGATGGAGATCGGCCCGACGTGCCACTACATCATGGGCGGGGTGCGCGTCGAGGCCGACACGGAGGCGACGACAGTGCCGGGCCTGTTCGCCTGCGGCGAGGTCGCCGGCGGCATGCACGGCGCCAACCGCCTCGGCGGCAACTCGCTCTCGGACCTGCTCGTCTTCGGTCGCCGCGCCGGCCTCGCGGCGGCCGAGCACGCCCTCAAGTCGAGCCGCGATGCCCGTCGTGCGACGAGTCCCAGGTTGCCGAGGTCACCCGCGACGCCCTCGAGCCCTTCGAGCAGCGAGGGCGGTGAGAACCCCTACCCGGTGCACCAGGCGCTGCAGGAGACGATGCAGGACCTCGTCGGGATCATCCGCACCGAGTCCGAGCTGCTCGAGGCGCGCGAGCTGCTCGGCGAGCTCGACGAGCGCGCCGCCAAGGTGAGCGTCGAGGGCAACCGCCAGTTCAACCCCGGCTGGCACCTCGCCCTCGACCTGCGAGTCGATGCTCGCCGTGGCTCGTTGCACGACGCTGTCGGCGATCGAGCGGCACGGAGAGCCGCGGCGGCCACACCCGCGACGACTACCCCAAGCCCGACCCCGAGCTCGGCAAGCTCAACATGATCACCCGCCAGGGCCCGGATGGCGTGACGCTCTCCGTCGAGCCGCTGCCCGTGATGCCCGCCGAGCTGGCGGCGCTGTTGCGAGGAGGTCCACTGATGGTCGCCACGATCCCCTCGGACGCCGCGCAGGCCGACGCCGCGGCGCCCGCGCCGGCGACCGCCACCTCGCTGACGATGCGGCTGTGGCGTGGCGATGAGCACGGCGGGGCGTTCCGCGACTACGTCCTCCCCGCCCAGGAGGGCGAGGTCGTCCTCGACGTCGTGCACCGCGTCCAGGCCGAGCAGGCGCCCGACCTCGCGGTGCGCTGGAACTGCAAGGCCGGCAAGTGCGGCTCGTGCAGCGCCGAGATCAACGGCCAGCCGCGCCTCATGTGCATGACCCGCATGAGCACGCTGCCGGCCGGCGAGCCGGTCACCGTCTCGCCGATGCGCGGCTTTCCGGTGATCCGCGACCTCGTCACCGACGTCTCGTTCAACTACGCGATGGCGCGGCGCATCCCGGCGCTGCGCACCCGGCCGCGCGAGCCCGACGGCACCTACCGCATGACAGCAGGAGGACATCGACCGCGGCCAGGAGTTCCGCAAGTGCATCGAGTGCTTCCTGTGCCAGAACGTGTGCCACGTGATCCGCGACCACGAGGAGAACAAGCCGCACTTCGCCGGCCCGCGCTTCTTCATCCGCGTCGCCGAGCTGGAGATGCACCCGCTCGACACCCTGGACCGCCGGCGGTACGTCGAGCGAGGAGCTCGGCATCGGCCTGTGCAACATCACCAAGTGCTGCACCGAGGTCTGCCCCGAGCACATCCACATCACCGACAACGCGATCATCCCCCTCAAGGAGCGCGTCGTCGACGCCCGCTTCGACCCGGTGGCCTGGCTCGGGCGGAAGATCACGCGCCGCCCGCAGCCGATGAGCGCCGCGGCGGTCGCCGCGCTCACGCCCGCCGGGCGCGATCACGAGGTGATCGTCACCTCCGCCGGCGGCGAGCCGGACGCCGGCGGCGAGACGCGCCGACTCGCCCGCGCCGGTGGTGGCAGCGCCGGCTCGAGCTGAGCGACCGCGCCGAGCCGGTCGGCGGCGCGCGGCCCCCGGATACCCCGGTGCTGCGTTTCCTCTCCGAGGAGTGGCTGCGCGCCCTCGAGTCGGCGCTGCGCGCCGCGGCCCCGCCCGAAGGGTCGGCCGGCGAGGAGGGTCGAACGGGCGGGGCGCCGGGCGCCCGCTTGCTGCTCGGCCAGCTGGTGACCGGCGCGGGCACGGCCGGCGTGCCGGCCGGCGCGGCGCTGGTCGATGACGAGGTGCGCTACACCATCGCCCTCGGAGGCGGCGAGCCGCCCGAGGTGGTCACCGGCTCGGTGAGCGGGGCCGACGTCACCCTCGTCACCGACTACGGCACCGCCGTTGCGCTGGCGAGCGGCCGGGAGTCCGTCGCCGCGCTCCTCGGCACCGGGCGCATCAAGGTGCGCGGCAACGCCAACGTGCTCATCGCCGCGCAGCAGGCGCTCGCCGGGCTCGGGAGCGCGCTCGCCGGGCTCGCCGCGGCCACCGAGCCGATCTGAGCACCGCACTCGCGGCGATGCGGACCGATCAGCCGCTTCTTGCTCTATCCGCGAGGCGACGGCGCGTGGTTCGCCGCCGTCGCTCGGCACTGGAACCTCGACCGGCCCGACCCGCGCTCGAGCCATGTGCCGCGGCGCGAGGGCGGCGGAGCGGGGACGGCTCGCCCACGGCGATCAGTCGCGGTGCCGCCAACCGAGCAGGCGCGCCGCCTTGGCGCAGTCGTAGAACCCGTCGTGCCCCTCGAGCGGCCGGCGCAGCTCGGTCTGCGGGTAGTAGCGGGCGGCCAGCGTCGCCGAGTCCTCGGGATGTGCCGTCTGGGGGCTGACCACGAAGCAGGCCTCATGGCCGGAGAAGGAGGCTTCCAGGGCGAGCAGGCAGGCCTCGGCGCAGGAGGCGAGCGTCGTGTAGCCCCACAGGTCGCGCCGGGTCTGGTCGGGCCATTCGGCCACCGCCTGGAGCGCGCTGGCGCGATCGGGGACGAGGCGATGGATGCGCAAGCTGGTGATGGTCATCTCGGGATGGCGGCGAGCCGTCGAGTCGGCCTGCATCTCGAGGGCCCACTTGGACAGGCTGTAGGGGTCCTCGTTATAGGTCGGGTGCGACTCGTCGAGCGGGAACCAGTCATAGCGCGGCAACGCGCTGAACGGGCCGCCGATGGCGTTCACGCTCGAGGCCAGGCATGCTCGGCGGATGCGCAACTGCACGCACGCGGAGAGCACGTTGTAGCTCCCCGTCACGTTGTCGTTGTGGACCACCTGCGGCGGGCCGGCGCCCGGCGAGACGTGCGCCGCGAGGTGGACGACCGCATCGCAACCGGCCATCGCCACGACGAGCGCGTCGTAGTCGCGCACGTCTGCCTCGATCTGGCGCCACGCCGCCGGCTCGTGTTGCGCCGGCTCTCGCCCCGCCGCGTCTCGGGCCGCCGCCTCCGGCCCCGCGCCGGTCAGGTCGATCGCCACGACCTCGAGGCCGCGCTGCGCCGCGGCGGCGAGCAGCGCCCGGCCGAGGCGCCCGCTCGCACCCGTCACGGCGACCCTCACGGGCGCACCACCGTGCCGTCGCGCCGGCGGATCTCCGGCCACGACCCGCCGAGGGGGTCGTCCTCGGGGAAGGGGAAGCGCGCCGCGGCGGCCTCGTCGAGGTCGACGCCGAGACCGGGCCGCTCGTTGCACCACAGCGCGCCGTCTCGGATCTCCGGGCAGCCCGGGAAGACCTCGCGCGCCGCCTCCTCGAAGTCGTGCGCCTCCTGGATCCCGAAGTTGTGCGCGGCGAGGTCGAGGTGCAGGTTGCACGCGTGCCCGACGGGCGAGACGTCGCCCGGGCCGTGCCACGCGGTGCGCACGCCGAACCACTCGCACAGCGTCGCCAGCTTTCGGGCCGGGGTCAGGCCACCGATCGCGGAGATGTGCACGCGGATGAAGTCGACCAGGCGCCCGCTGACGAGCCCGACGTACTCCTGCTCGTTGACGAAGAGCTCGCCGATGGCGATCGGGGTGCTCGTCTGGGCACGCAGCATCGGCAGGTAGCCCCGGTCCTCGGGGGCGAGCACGTCCTCGAGGAAGAAGAGCCGGTAGGGCTCGAGGTCCTTCGCCAGCTGGATTGCCATGTTCGGCGGGACCCGCTCGTGCACGTCGTGCAAGAGCTCGATCTCCTCGCCGAGCTCGGCCCGCAGGCGCTCGAAGACGCGCGGCACGAGCCGGCAGTACGGTCCCGGCTCCCAGGGCGGGCGCTGCAGGTCGGCACGGCCGGAGACGGCCGGAGCGGCCGCCACCGCGGGGCGCCCCGACCCTGTGCCGTAGGTGCTCGATCCCGGGACCTCGACCTGGCAGCGCACGTGCCGGTAGCCCGCCTCGATGAAGCCGCGGGCGCGATCGAGCAGCTCTTCGACGTCGGCCCCGTGGGCGTGGCAGTACAGGTCGGCCGCTTGGCGGCACGCGCCGCCGAGCAGCTGGTACACGGGCACGCCGAGGCGCTTTCCCTTGAGGTCCCAGAGCGCCTGGTCGACACCGGAGAGCGCGTTGTTCAGCACCGGCCCGCTGCGCCAGTACGAGCTGAGCACGAGAGCCTGCCAGATGTCTTCGATGCAGTCGACGTCCCGCCCGATGAGCTGCGGCCGCAGGTAGTCCTCGACGGCGGCGACCACGGCGAGCGGCCGCTGGGTGAACGTGGCGCAGCCGAGGCCGTACAACCCGTCCTCGGAGGTGTGCACCTTGACGACGACGAGGCGGATCCCTTCGGGCGCCGTGCAGATCGTGCGCACGTCGGTCACCCGCACCGGCAACAAGCCGACCTCCTCCGTGCACCCAACGCCACCGAGTCGCCTTTCGCCGCCGCCTGGCTGCAACGTCTTCGCTCGCCGGCGATCCGTGCCGCGGCCCGGCGCAGCGTACCGCCCCCACCCGCTCCACGCCGGCGTAACGTGGCGAGATGGCACCTGCGCCGGAGCGCCCCGGAACTGCGCCCGTGATCGGCATCTCGAGCTACGAGACCGAGGCGAGCTGGTCCGGTCGCCACGCCGCCGTTGCGCTGCTGCCGATGGCCTACGTGCGATCCGTCGTCGACGCCGGTGGCGCGCCGGTGCTGCTGCCGCCCGCCGTCGACCCGTCGGCGGTGGTCGAACGCCTCGACGGGGTGATCATCGCCGGAGGCCCGGACGTCGACCCTGCCCGGTACGGAGCGCCTCGCGACCCGCGGACCCAGGCCGCCGTGCCGGCGCGCGACGAGTTCGAGGCGCAGCTGATCGCCTTCGCCGCGGAGCGCCGCCTGCCGACGCTGTGCATCTGCCGGGGCGCGCAGCTGCTCAACGTGGTGCGCGGCGGCAGCCTGCACCAGCACCTGCCCGAGGTGGTCGGCGGGCATCACCACGATCCTGGTGACGGGCGCCTGGGGACCTCGGTGGTGAGCCTCGAGACGACCAGCCGGCTCGCCGGCGTGCTCGGCGAGGGTCCCCACGAGGTCGCCTGCCATCACCACCAGGCGGTGGCGCGCGTCGGCGCCGGCCTTGTACCGGTGGCCTGGGCGGAGGACGGGACGATCGAGGCGCTCGAGGATCCCGACGAGCCGGCCCTGCTCGCTGTGCAGTGGCACCCCGAGGAGCGCGACGACCTGTCGCTGTTCGGCTGGCTCGTCGACGCCGCCACCCTGGCGGCGAGTAGCTCCCGCTGACGCCGGACCGCTAGCGCCATCCCGGCGGGGTGGCGCGGCACGGCCGCGCCACCCCGCGTGAAGGTTCCCCTGGCGAGCGCGCGCGGTAGCGGCCGCGGCCCCGGCGCCGGCGGGGCGAGGCGACACGGCGCTCATCCGCCGTCCGACCTGCTCCGAATGCTGCACGGGGACCTCGGGTGGATCCCCTCGGGTTGTGCCACCTCCGGCACGACCGGAAAGGAGAAGACCAGTGGAACCTGTCAACCGTCGGACCTTCCTCAAGCAGGCCGGCGTCACCGCCGCAGCCGTGGGTGCTGTCGCAGCGGCTCCCGGCAGCATCGGCATCGCCGGGGCGACGACGGGCCGCGCCGCGTCGGCCGGTGCGGCTCCCGAGGCGCAGCTGAGCCACGAGGAGGCGGGCTCGGCGCCCGCCATCATCGCCCACGTGCGCAACGCCGGATCGGGCGAGATCGCCCTGTTCGTCGGCGAGCGTGAGGTCACCATCCACGATCGCCAGGTCGCCGCACGCCTCGTGCGGGCGACGCGCTCGAGAGGAGCACGCCGATGTCGTCACACCGCGAAGCGCCGGAGATCTCCAAGGACCCGGTCGCCGACTCGACGGACCTGTACGCATTCGTGAGCCCGGCCAAGCCGGACACCGTCACGATCATCGCCAACTACATCCCCCTGGAGGGGCCTGCCGCCGGTCCGAACTTCTACGAGTTCGGCGAGGACGTGCTCTACGAGATCCACATCGACAACGACAACGACGCCAAGCCCGAGATCAGTTACCAGTTCCGGTTCTCGAGCGAGGTGACCGTTCCCGGCACGTTCCTCTACAACGTCGGCCCGATCCAGTCGCTCTCGAGCAAGTACTGGAACCGCAAGCAGTTCTACTCGGTCACCCGCGTCGAGAACGGCAAGTCGTCGGTGCTCGCCCACAAGCTGCCGAGCCCGCCGTGCAACATCGGGCCGCTCTCGACGCCGGACTACCCGGCGCTCGCGAACATGGCGATCCACGGTCTCCCCGGCGGCGGCAAGGTCTTCGCCGGGCAGCGTGCGGATGCCTTCTACGTCGACCTCGGGTCGATCTTCGACCTCGGCGACCTGCGGCCGATCGCCGACCTGCACGCCACCTTCGGCCTGCCGAAGCTGAAGGCGGAGCCCGGCGTGAACACGACGCGCTTCCTCAACGTCCACTCGATCGCGATCGCAGGTGCCGATCTCCGACCTCGTGAGCGGCGGCGTCCCGAGCAGCCCGACGGATAAGAACGCCGTGATCGGCGTGTGGACCACGGCGAGCCGCCAGCGGGCGCGAGTGCTCAACGCCAAGGGTGAGGCCGGCGTGGACAGCGGGCCATGGGTGCAGGTGTCGCGCCTCGGGAACCCGCTCGTCAACGAGGTCCTCGTCCCGATGGCGCAGAAGGACGCCTGGAACGCCTCGCCGCCCTCCGACGACGCCAGTTCTCGGCCGGCATCGCCCACCCCGAGCTGGCGGCCCTGCTCAACGTGCTGTACCCCGGCGCGTTCCCCAACCTGGCGGCGTACACCAAGGCCCGCGCCGACCTCGAGGCGATCCTGCTCACCGGCATCCCCGCCGGCGTGGTGTCCCCGAGCTTCAGCACCTTCACGGGCACGACGCAGGCCGACATGCTCCGGCTCAACGTGGCCATCCCGCCGGCCTCCAAGCCGAGCCCGCTCGGCGTGGTCGGCGGCGACGTCGCCGGCTTCCCGAACGGGCGCCGCGTCTTCGACGACGTCGTCACCATCGAGCTGCACGCCATCGCCGGCGCGACGATCCCCCTCGTGGACAAGTCGTTCACGCCGGACAAGGCGATCGCCGCGGTGAGCGACGGGCTCGACGGGGCGGGCCTGCAGCTGCTGTCGGACTTCCCGTACCTCGGGTACCCCTACAGCGGCTACGACTACCCCACGGCAAGCTCGCAGGCGATGTGATGCACGAGCACCCGCTCCCGCCGAGCGGGGACGGGTCGGTCGTGCTCGACATCGGGGGGGAGGTGGGCGCGCTCGTCGTCCACACCCCGCCCGAGCTCGACGGGCACGAGATCGACCTCTTCCCTGCCGGATCGCACGAGCCGTGCATGCACAGCGCGGTTCGGCGGCGCGAGGTGCTCGGCGGGAACCGCCACGCCGCCATCTACCCGTCGGTGATCGCCGGCGAGTACACCCTCGAGGGCTCGTCGCAGACGGTGCAGGTGCTCGGCGGCTCGGTCACCGAGCTGCACTACCTCGCCGGCTGAGGACCAGCCGGCGAGAGACGCTCCCGCCGCCGGTTCCGGCCCGCGGGCCGGGCGGCCGCCGGCGATGCGGAGCAGCGCAACGAGGGGGCGCCCGGTCTCGAGCCGGGCGCCCCCTCGCGTCGGTGGGGGCGGACGACGGGATCAGCGCGAGCCGGGGACGCAACGCCCGCCGCCGCGATGACCCCCCCCCTCGAGCACGCTGGCCTGCGGGCTTGAGGCGCACCGCCTCCGTGTCGCAGGATGTCGCTGTGTTCGACGACCTGCTCGAGGCCAACCGGCGCTACGCCGAGCGGTTCGCGCTCAGCTCGCTCGAGCCGAGAGCCGCCAGATCGCTCTGCGTGGTCACCTGCATGGACTCGCGCATCGAGCCGCTCGCCGCGCTCGGCCTGCGACCGGGTGACGCCAAGATCTTGCGCAACGCGGGCGGCCGCGTCACGTCCGACGTGCTGCGCTCCTTGTGGCTGGCGACACGCCTCCTCGGGGTCGAACGGGTCGTGGTGATGCACCACACGCAGTGCGCGATGGCCGGGACGACCGACGGCGAGCTGCGCGAGCGGCTCGCGTCCGCCGCCGCGCCGAGCCCCGCGTGCTGCGGCCCCGGCCGCGACGCGCCTGACGCGGTCGGCGACGAGCTCGCTGCGATGTCGGGTGCGGCCGAGGGATGGCAGCTGCTGGCGATGCCCGACCCCGATGCCGCGCTGGCGGCCGACGTCGAGGTGGTTCGCGCCTTCCCGCCACTGCCACCGGGCATGCCCGTCGAAGGCTGGCGCTACGACGTGCGAAGCGGCGCGGTCGAGCGCGTCGTGCGCGCGCGGGACGATGACCACCCGAAGCGGCAGGCTCGCCCTCGACGAGCTGTCGGCGCTCGCCGGCGAGGGCGCCATCGACACCGTGGTGCTCGCCTTCGCCGACATGCAGGGCCGGCTCCAGGGCAAGCGCATCGCCGCGCCGTTCTTCCTCGACCAGGTCGTCGAGCACGCCACGGAGGCCTGCAACTACCTGCTCGCCGTGGACGCCGACATGACGACGGTGAGCGGCTACGAGATGTCCTCGTGGGAGCGCGGCTACGGCGACTTCGTGCTGCGTCCGGACCTCGCGACGCTGCGGCGCATCCCCTGGACGCGCGCGCAGCGCGCTGTGCATCGCCGACGTCGAGTGGGAGGACGGCTCACCCGTGCGGCCCTCGCCGCGCCACATCCTGCGCCGCCAGTCCGAGCGCCTCGCTGAGCGCGGCTGGCGCGGGCTGGCGGGCACCGAGCTCGAGTTCACCGTTTTCCGGGACAGCTACGAGGCGGCCTGGAACGCCGGCTACCGCGGGCTCACACCGGCCAACCTCTACAACGTCGACTACTCGATCCTCGGCACCGGCCGGATCGAGCCGCTCCTCTCTCGCCTGCGCGCCGAGATGGCGGGCGCCGGGATGGTCGTCGAGTCCGCCAAGGGCGAGGCCAACCTCGGCCAGCACGAGATCGCGTTCTTGTACGCCGATCTGCTCGAGAAGGCCGACGAGCACACGGTGTACAAGACGGGGGCGAAGGAGATCGCCGCACAGGAGGGGATGAGCCTCACCTTCATGGCGAAATTCGACCGAAATGCCGGCAATTCCTGCCACATCCACCTCTCCCTTCGCGACGCCGACGACTGGCCGGTGTTCGCCGGAGACGGGCCTGGCGGGATGTCGCCGGTCTTCGAGCAGTTCCTCGCCGGCCTGCTCGCCACGCTGGCCGAGCTGATGCTGCTGTTCGCTCCGAACGTCAACAGCTACAAGCGTTTCGCCGAGGGCTCCTTCGCCCCGACGGCGATCGTCTGGGGGCGGGACAATCGCACGTGTGCGTTCCGTGTCGTCGGGCACGGCGCCTCGCTGCGCGTGGAGGCGCGGGTGCCGGGTGGCGACGTCAACCCCTACCTGGCGCTCGCCGGGCTCGTTGCAGGCGGCCTGCACGGGATCGAACGGGGCCTCGAGCTCCCGGCGGCGTGCGCTGGCAACGCGTACACCGCCGGCTACGCGCGCATCCCGCGCTCGCTCTCCGAAGCGGCACGCCTGTTCGCAGAAAGCTCCGTCGCCCGCTCCGCTCTCGGCGACGACGTCGTCGAGCACTACCTCAACATGGCCCGCGTCGAGCTCGACACCTTCGGCCGGGCGGTCACCGATTGGGAGCGCTTCCGCTGCTTCGAGCGGATGTGACGGTCAACAGCTGAACGAGCGGGAGGAGCGACATGGCGGGACGACTCGAGGGCAAGGTGGCCGTGATCACCGGTGCAGCGAGCGGCATCGGCCGCGCCAGCGCACGTCGTTTCAGCGACGAGGGCGCGCACGTCGTCGTCGCCGACGTCGACGACCAGCCGGGCTCCGAGCTCGCCGAGGAGCTCGCCGCCACCTTCGTGCACGCCGACGTCACCGACCAGGCGAGCGTCGAGGCGATGTACAGGACGGCGCTCAGCGCCTATGGCGGGATCGACATCCTGTTCAACAATGCGGGCATCTCGCCGACCGAGGACGGCTCGGTGCTCGACACCGAGCTCGATGTCTGGCGGCACGTGCACGAGGTCAACCTGACCAGCGTCTACCTGTGTTGTCACTACGGCATCCCCTACCTGCTCGAGCGCGGCGGCGGGTCGGTGATCAACACGGCGTCGTTCGTCGCCGTGCTCGGGGCGGCCACCTCACAGATCTCCTACACCGCTTCCAAGGGCGGGGTGCTGGCCATGTCACGAGAGCTCGGCGTGCAGTTTGCCCGCCAGAACGTGCGGGTCAACGCCCTCTGCCCCGGCCCGGTGAACACCCCGATGTTGCAGGAGCTGTTCGCCAAGGACCCCGAGCGGGCGGCGCGCCGGCTCGTGCACGTGCCGATGGGCCGCTTCGCCGAGCCGGAGGAGATCGCCGCCGCAGCGGCCTTCCTCGCCTCCGACGACGCTTCGTTCATCACGGCGTCGACGTTCCTCGTCGACGGCGGCGTGCACGCCGCGTACGTCACCCCCCTCTGAACGCCCGGCGCAATCCCGACCGCGCGGTGCGCCCCCGCGCTCCGGCACGGATCACCTCGTCGGAGCACGAGATGACACAGGACCCGCCATCGTCGGCCGCGCGCTGTCAGACTCAGCAACCCCCGGTAACCCGGAGCTAACACCTCCCGGTCAACACTTGGACTGCCCGCATGCGGGAAGGACGCGTTCAGGCGTACGCCCTCTCGGGCGCCCGAGCGCCTCCCGCACGAGACCTTCGAGGGGAAGGGAAGGCGCATGTCCTTGCTCCGACACTCACCTGCCAGCACACGGCCAGCCAGCGCACGGCCAGCCAGCGCACGGCCAGCCAGCGCACGGCCAGCCAGCGCACGGCCAGCCAGCGCACGGGCCGGCCTCGGCGATCCCGCCGCGCCGCGCCCGCTCCGACGCCGGCGCGCCCGGGGCGTGCTCGCCGCCGGCGCGGTGCTTCCCGTCGGCGCCGCCGCGGTGCTCGCCGGCCTCGCCGCCAGCGCAGCGGTGGGGACCGCCGCCGGAGCGGCGGTCACAGGCAGCTTCGCCGTCACCGGCAGCCTCAGCGTGGCTCGCACCGACGCGACGACCACGCTGCTGAGCGGCGGCGACGTGCTCGTCGCCGGCGGCCAGGACGCCTCGGGCACGCCACTCGCCGACGCCGAGGTGTACCACCCGAGCACCGGCCAGTGGACGACGACGGCGCCGCTCCCGCTGCCGGTCAGCCAGGCCGCCGCCGTGCTGCTGCGCAACGGCGACGTCCTCGTCGCGGGCGGCCTCACCCTCTCCTCCGGCTCGATCGTGCCGACCGCGGCCGCCGAGCTGTACGACCCGGCTACGGGGACCTGGGTCGGGACCGCCCCGCTGCTCGCCCCCGCCTGCGACGAGAGCGCCGTGCTGCTGCCGGCGTCGGGGGACGTGCTCGAGGCCGGCGGGTTCACCGGCTCGGGCAACAACACCGCGACCGCGGCGTCCTCGGAGCTGTACGACCCGAACGCCGGCAAGTGGGCGGCGACGGTCAGCCAGCCGAGCCTCGGCGTCGCCGATGGCGCGATGGCGGCGCTCAGCAACGGCGAGGTGCTGCTCGCCGGCGGCGTCAGCCAATCGGCGGGGGGCTCGCCGAGCGTGACCAACCTGAGCCAGCTGTTCCAGCCGGCGACCGGCGTCTGGTCGGCGACCGACACCATGCCCGCCGGCGTCGCCGACGCGACGGCGACGGTGCTCGGGGACAACCGGGTGCTCGTCGCCGGCGGGGAGTCCTCGGCGGCCGGCACGGCGTCGGGCGCGACGCAGCTGTTCGACCCCTCGACGGATGCGTGGAGCTCCGGCGGCGCGCTGCCGGCGCCGTCCTTCGGAGCCACCGCGTCGCTGCTCACCGACGGCGACGTCCTCTACGCCGGGGGGTTGACCGACGGATCCGGTGACTCGACGGCCGCCGCTGCACTGTTCACGCCCTCGACCAACCAGTGGACCGCCACCGGGACGATGCAGCTCGCCCGCGGCCACGCCGGGGCCGCGGCACTGACCAACGGCAACGCGCTCGTCGCCGGCGGGAGCGTGGGATCGAGCGTCACAGGCGAGAGTGAGCTGTACGCCATCTCGGCGCCCACGGTCGCGCCGGCGATCACGAGCCCGGCCACCGCCGACGTCGAGCAGGGCGTGAAGACGACCATCACGATCACGACCTCGGGCTCGCCGACGCCGAGCCTGAGCGAGTCCGGGACCCTTCCTCCCGGCCTCTCCTTCACAGCCAACGCCAATGGCACCGCCACGATCTCGGGAACGCCGGGCGCGAGCGGCACGGGCCAGTACCAGGTGACCGTCGTCGCGACGAACGGGGTGGGCAACCCTGCGGTGCAGCAGCTCGTGCTCGACTACACGAGCCCGCCGAGCATCACCACCGCGGCGGTGCTCAACGCCCGGGCGAACAGCCATGTCGGCTTCACGATCCGGGCGAGCGGCGTGCCAAAGCCGACGATCGGTGAGCTCGGCGCGCTTCCGGCGGGGCTCGGCTTCAAGGCCGCGGGAGCGGGCAGCGCGACGCTGAGCGGCACACCGGCACCGAGCGCCGTCGGGACCCACCAGATCGAGCTCGTGGCGAGCAACGGCGTGGGGACACAGGCGGTCCAGTACCTGAGCATCGTCGTCACCGCTGCGGCGCAGCCCGCCGTGGTGGCAAGCGGGCTCGGGTACTGGTACGCGATGGCCAACGGCCAGGTGACCTCCAAGGGAGCCGCCGCCCCGATCGCGGCCAGCACTCCGCAGCACCCGCGCTCGATCGTCGCCATGGCGGTGACCCCCGACCGCGGCGGCTACTACCTCGTCAGCTCGTTCGGCGGGGTGTTCAACTACGGCGACGCCAAGTTCTTCGGCTCGCTCGCCCACCAGCACCTCGGCAGCCCGGCTGTCGCCTTCGCCGTCACGCCCTCCGGCAACGGCTACTACCTCGTCACCCGCTTCGGTCAGGTGTACCCCTTCGGCGACGCCCGCTACTACGGCTCTCCAGCCAACCTGCACGTCGCCCCGACGACCGCGTTCGGCGTCGCCCAGCACGACGCCGGCTACTGGGTGGTGACGAGCAAGGGCAACGTCTTCAACTACGGAGCCGCGCGCTTCGCCGGCTCGACGGCGCACCGGCCGGTGCCGGCGGTGACCGCTTTCGCCCAGACCTCCGACGGCGCGGGCTACTGGCTCGTGACGGTGAAGGGCAACGTCTACGCCTTCGGCGACGTGCCCTACTACGGCTCGCTCGCCGACCGCGCCGTCCCGCCCGTGATCGCGTTCGCCCCCACGCTCGACGACCAGGGCTACTGGGTGGCGACGAGCAAGGGCAACGTCTTCAACTTCGGCGACGCCCGCTTCTTCGGCTCGTCGGCGCACGACACGCTGCCCTCGGCGATCTCGGCCTTCGCCGCCGAGTTCTGATCCGGCTGGCGTCAAGCGCGGCCTCCGCGGCGAGGCCGCAACCCGGCGGAGCCACCGGCGCCACGGGCGACGTCCTCACCGCGTCGCCCGTGGCGCCGCCCGCGATCCGGCACGGGCTCTACCATCGCATGATGGCCCGTCCGATCGCCCGTGCGATGGCCGGCCCGACAGCCGGCCGCACGGCCGTTCCCACGGTCCGACGCGGGACGGCGCCCGAACCCGTCGACGTGGTCGTGGTCGGGGGCGGCCACAACGCGCTGGTCGCTGCCACGCTCCTCGCCCGTTCCGGCGTATCCGTACGCGTCCTCGAGCGCAACGGCGAGCTCGGCGGCGCCGCCGTCTCCGCGGCGCCCTTCGACGGCGTCGACGTCCGGCTCTCGCGCTACGCCTATCTCGTCTCGCTCTTCCCGGCAGGGCTCGCCGCCGAGCTGGGCCTCGGGGTCGAGCTGCGTCCACGGCGAGTTGCGTCCTGTACCCCTGACGGCGAGGCGGCGCTCGTCGTCGGCGGATCCGCACGGGCGACGAGGCAGTCCTTCGAGCGCGTCACCGGGTCGCGGCGCGAGTACGAACGATTCGTCGACTGGCAGCAGATGACCGGGCGAGCCGCCACTGCGATCGCTCCCACCCTGCTCGAGCCCTTGCGCGGCGCCGGCGAGATGCGCCGGCTCGTCGGTGCGCAAGCGTGGGAGGCACTCGTCGAGCAACCACTCGGGACCTCGCTCGCCGACGCGCTCGAGCGACGACCTCGTGCGCGGCCTCGTGCTCACCGACGGCTTGATCGGCACCTTCGCCAGCTCGACGGACCCCTCGTTGCGCCAGAACCGCTGCCTCCTGTACCACGTGATCGGCAACGGCCACGGCCGCTGGGACGTCCCCGTCGGCGGGATGGGCGCGATCAGCGCCGGACTGGTGCGCGCCGCCCGGCGCGCAGGGGCCGAGCTGCGAACCGATAGCGAGGTGGAGACGATCGACGCCGACGGCAACGGCGCCGAGGTTCGCACCTCCGGCGGCGAGCGCCACCGGGCGAGCGTCGTCTTGTGCGGGGCGGCGCCGGCGGTGCTCGACCGCCTCCTCGGCCGTCCCGCCCTGGCGCCCCCGCCGGAGGGCGCGCAGCTCAAGCTGAACATGGTGCTGTCCCGACTGCCCCGACTGCGCAGCAGCGTCGACCCGGCCGACGCCTTCGCCGGCACCCTGCACGTCAACGAGCGCTTCTCCCAGCTCGACCGCGCCTTCGAGCGGGCGGAGGCGGGCAGCCTCCCCGATCCGCTGCCCTGCGAGCTGTACTGCCACACGCTGACCGATTCCTCGATCCTCGGCCCCCGGCTGCGTGAGCTCGGGGTGCACACCCTCACCCTCTTCGCCCTGCACACCCCCGCGAGGCTCTTCCGTGGCGATCAGCCGGCGTCCGCGTCACGTGCCCGTGACGCGGCGCTCGCGTCGCTGCAGTCCGTCCTCGCCGAGCCGCTCGAGGACTGCCTGCTGGCGGCCGCCGACGGTCATCCCTGCATCGAGGTGCACACGCCGATCGACCTCGAGCACGACCTGGCGATGCCCGGCGGCCACATCTTCCACGGCGATCTGCGCTGGCCCTGGGCCGAGACCGACGAGCAGGTGGGGAGCTGGGGGGTCGAGACCGAGCTCGCCAACGTGCTCGTCTGCGGCTCGGGCGCGCGCCGGGGCGGCGCCGTGAGCGGCATCGCCGGCCACAACGCGGCGATGGCGGCCCTCGCCCGGCTGGGCGCGAAGCACGCCGGCACCTCCGCCGCCGGGATCCCCGTCCGGCGGGGATCGGCGCGGCGGGGCCCCGCCGACTAGCCGAGGAGCCCGGTCACCTCGTCGCGCTCGCCGAGCAGCTCCTCGGTCGTGAGCCGGATGCGCTCGGCCGCATCGGGATCGTGCTCGAGACCCTCGACGACGCTCCAGCCGCCCTCGGTGCCGACGCGGACGGGGAAGCCGAACTGCAGGCCTTCGGGAACGCCGTACTCGCCGTGGGAGACGACGGCGAGCGAGGTCCAGTCGCCCTCCGGGGTCGGGTTGCGCATCGAGACGACCGAGTCGATCGCCGCGTTCGCCGCCGACGCGGCCGACGAGGCGCCGCGGGCCTCGATGATCGCCGCGCCGCGCTTCTGCACCGTCGTGATGAACTCGCCCGAGAGCCAGGCGTCGTCGCCGATCACCTCCGGCGCCGGCTTGCCGTCGATGCGGGCGTGGACGTAGTCGGGGAACTGCGTGCTCGAGTGGTTGCCCCAGATCGCCATGTTCGTGACCCGACCGACGGGCACCTCGGCGCGAGAGGCCAGCTGTGACTTGGCGCGGTTCTCGTCGAGGCGCGTCATCGCGAACCAGCGCTCCGCCGGGACCTCCGGAGCATTGCTGCGTGCAATGAGGCAGTTCGTGTTGCACGGGTTGCCGACGACGAGGATCTGCACGTCGCCGGCGGCGTGCTCGGCAATGGCGCGGCCCTGCGGTTTGAAGATGCCGCCGTTGATGCCGAGCAGATCCTTGCGTTCCATGCCGGCCTTTCTCGGCACGGAGCCGACGAGCAGCGCCACCGATGTCCCGTCGAAGGCGGTCCCCAGGTCCGAGGTGGCGACGACGCCGGCGAGCAGCGGGAAGGCGCAGTCGTCGAGCTCCATCACGACGCCCTCGAGGGCGCGCATCGCCGGCTCGATCTCGAGCAGGCGCAGCACCACGGGCTGGGCGGGGCCGAGCAGCTGGCCGGCCGCGATGCGAAACAGCAGCGAGTACCCGATCTGGCCGGCGGCACCCGTCACGGTGACCGGCACGGGACGGGAAGCGGGCGGGCCCTGCGCGTCGTTGGTCATCGGGGTCGAAGGCTATCCCCGGCGGGTCTCGGCGATCACATCCGTCGCCTGTCGCCGTGCCCGGCGGCGGCACCCGTGCCCGGCGCTGCCACGTCAGCCGACGGAGCTGCGGGCGGGGGAAGCGACTCGAAGACCGGGAGGAAGTAGGCCGCACCCGCTACCAGCCCGCCGAGCATCATCAGCCCGGCGCCGAGGAGCCGCAGCGAGTGGTACACAGCGAGCACGCCACCGGCCGCAGCGACCACGAGCGCGCCGAGCCCGATCACCGCCGACCACCACTGCAGCCTCGGGCCGCGGCTGGCGGCGACCGCCAGCACGACCGCGCCCACGCCGAGTGCGGCTCCGGCGAGCGCGTGCACGAGGTAGAGCGCTTCGCCGCGTGACGGCACGACGGCGTCGCCCCGCGAGAAGGGAACGACGAGCAGGGCGGCGACGCCGAGGGCGAGCTCGACGCCGACGAGCACGACCATCGCCACCCAAGCGTTGCGTCCGACCACGAGCGCCGTCCGTTCACCCCCCGGCACGCCGGACGCGGCCCGGCCGCCGGTCCCGGCCACCGCCTGCGGCGCGGCAGGTGCCAGGCGCACGAGCGCGTTGTAGGTCACGAGCGCGATGGCGAGGTGCATCGCGATGAGCACCCCGACCGCTCTCGGTGGCTCGCCGCGCAGCAGGATCCAGACGTCGGGTAGCCACAGCACCAGCGTGACGAGGATCGCGAGGCGGAAGAACAGCCAGCGCGGCGCCCACGACAGCCTCGTGACGACGGGCCAGGCCGCACAGGCGATCGCGACGCCGATCAGGGTGAGCACGCCGTAGTCCGAGAACCGGAAGTGGGCGAATCCCTTCGTCGAGGGGAAGAGCGCCTCGCCGGCGGCGACGAGCAGCGCGTCGACACCGAGCGATCCGCCGAGGGAGACTGCGCTCGCCAGCAGCACCCGGCCCCACGTCGGCTGGGGCGCGCCGCGTCGCCTCCGAGGCGGGCTGCCCCGGTCAGGCGCTGCGCCAGGCTGCGGTCAGAGGCGGTCGACAATCGCCTGCGCGAACTCGCTGCAGCGCACCTCGGTGGCGCCCTCCATCAACCGGGCGAAGTCGTAGGTCACCACCTTGTCGGCGATCGTCGCCTCCAACGCTCGCACGATGTCGGCCGCCGCCTCCTCCCAACCGAGGTGCTCGAACATGAGCACGCCGGAGAGGAGCAGCGAACCGGGGTTGACCTTGTCCTGGCCGGCGTACTTCGGCGCGGTGCCGTGCGTCGCCTCGAACACGCCGTGACCGGTGACGTAGTTGATGTTCGCCCCCGGCGCGATGCCGATGCCGCCGACCTGCGCGGCGAGCGCGTCCGAGAGATAGTCGCCGTTCAGGTTCATCGTGGCGATGACGTCGAACTCCTTCGGGTCGCGTCAGCACCTGCTGGAGGGTGATGTCGGCGATGGCGTCCTTCACGAGGATCTTGTCACCGGGTTCGCCGTTGCAGTCGTCCCACCCGACCGCCACGTCGGCGAACTCCTCGCGCACGAGGTCGTAGCCCCACTGGCGGAACGCGCCCTCGGTGAACTTCTGGATGTTGCCTTTGTGCACGAGGGTGACGCTGGCGCGCCCGACGACGGATCGCGTACTCGATCGCGGCGCGGATCAGGCGCTTGGAGCCGGTCAGCGAGATCGGCTTGATCCCGATACCCGAGTCCGGGCGGATGTTCCAGCCGTACTCGTCGTGCAGGAACTCGATGAGCCGCTTGGCTTCCGCCGACCCCTCGGCCACCTCGAGCCCCGCGTAGACGTCCTCGGTGTTCTCGCGGAAGATCACCATGTCGACGAGCTCGGGGTGACGCACCGGGGAAGGCACGCCCTCGAACCAGCGCACCGGGCGCAGGCAGACGTACAGGTCGAGCAGCTGGCGCAGCGCCACGTTGAGCGAGCGGAAGCCGCCGCCGACGGGCGTGGTAAGCGGTCCCTTGATCCCGATCAGGTACTCGCGGAACGCGTCGACAGTGGCCTGCGGCAGCCAGTCGCCGGTCGCGTCGAAGGCCTTCTGGCCGGCAAGGACCTCCATCCAGGCGACCTTCTTGCCATGGCGTGCCGCGGCCGAGTCGAGGACGAGCTTTGCAGCGGGCCAGATGTCGACCCCCGTGCCGTCTCCCTCGATGAAGGGGATGATCGGCTCGTCGGGAACAGACAGCGCGCCGTCGGGCGACATCGTGATCTTCTCGGCCATGCGCCGAGCCTACCGCCGGGTCGCTGCGGGCAGCAGGTCGACCCCGGGAGGTGAGCGTGCGCCCGGAAGGGCTTTCACCTGCTCGGTTGGCCGACCGGGCGTGGCGCCAGGAGCCTCAGGTCAGGTCGACCCAGTCCTCGCCGTCCCAGCGCTTGCGCGAGATCCAGCCGGATCCGTCGAAGTAGGCCTGTTCGTAGGGATTCCCGGCGATCGGGTACCAGCCCGGGGGACGAGCCGGCGGCGACGCTGCGACCGCGGCCGCCGCCGGGTCGACGGCCCAGGGCGCTGCGCCGGCGCTCGAGCGCAAGCTCGGCGAGGCGATGGGCGAGCGGCCCGCGCCGTCGGCCGGCGGTTGGCTGGCCGAGCTCGGGTACGCATGATTCGCCGCCGTGGCGGGCTGCCCGCTCCCGCCGGAGGCGGGCTGGACCGTTCCGGCAACGGGCTGGCTCGCGCCGGAGCCGGCGCCGGTCGGGCTGGCGCCGGAGGTCGTGGGCTGGCTGGCGTTCGAGGGGGTGGGCTCCTCTGCCCAGAGCGCGCCGGCCGCAGCTGGCTGGACACGTGCTTCGCCAGCGGCAGCAGCCCGGTCGCCGGCAGGCGTTGCTGTGGCGTCGGGCGGTTCCGCGGCCCAACGAGCACCGCCAGGGGGCTCCTCGGCCCAACGAGGGCCGCCAGCGGGCTCCGCTGCCCACCGAGCAACGCCGCCAGCGGGCTCCTCCACCCACCGAGCCCCGGATGACGGCTCGTCGACCGGGCGCGTCCCATTCGCGGCGGGCGGGCTCGATGCCGGCGGCGCGGCGGCGAACGGAGCACCGGCCGGAACGGCGACCGTTGTGCGCGAGGGCGGCGCCGGCGCCGCGCTCGGCCGCCGGAGCTGCCGTCCCGGGCCGCTGCGGCACCGCCACCGCGTCGGCATGCCGACCGCCGTGGACCACCGGCGACGGCGGGGCCCATTCGCCGGCTCGTGGAGTTGCCCGTGCAACCGCCGCCGTACCGGCAACCACGAGCCGCTCGTCGGATCGTGCACCGAACTGTGGCGCGGGGGGAACGGCCGCTGCGACCGCCCTCTCGTCGCGGCGTCGATGCAGCACGTACAGCGCGGCAAGCACGCCGAGCAGCAGCAAGACGCCGGCAGCGATCCCGGCGTCACGCAGGAACCCGCTGAGCGACCCCGCGCCGATGCCGCCGCGGGGAATCCGCTCGTACTGCGACAGCGCCGCCGCGTCGACGCTCGCGGGAGGCGCCGGCCCGATGCCCTCGACGGCCACGAGCACGTTGGTCTCGCTCCAGACGACCACGGTCGTGGGGGAGAAACCCTGCTCGTCGGTACGGCACGTGGCCTGCTCGGACTCCGGGATCGCCGCGTCGGGCGTCATCGTGGCGACCCCGCCCGATCCCGAGCACGCTCGCCCGCCCTCGGACTGGGCGTTCGCGCTTCCACTGGCCAGCGACTTCGAGAACTCGAAGAGGACGACGTCGAGCGCGCTGCTGCCGTCGGGGGCGACCCAGACCCCGAGGGCGACGAGCACGTGCTGTCCCTCGACGGCGGACTCCCCTTGAGCCAGCTGTGCGGCCGTCGTCGCCGCCGAGGAAGCCGGCTCTTCGTGCCAGCCGGGGACCGGATCGTGGACGAGGTAGCGGGCCAGCGAAGCCGACGGCGAGGTCGTGGCGGCCTCGGCGAGCGGTGCCGGCGCGATCCCCGCCATCAGCGCAAGGGCGAGCGCGCTCGCCATCAGCAGCGTGACGACCGGTCGCTTCACGCCACTTGCCACCTCACAGGGCGAAGCATAGGTGGGGGCCGGTCGTGCGACGCGTTACCTCAGTCGAGGTCCACCCAGCGCTCGCCGTCCCACCGCTTGCGTGCCACCCACTCGAACCCATCGAAATAGGCCTGCTCGTACCGGTTCCCGTCCACCGCGTACCACCCCACGGTGTCCTCGGAGCGCGCAGTGGCAACGTCGGCAGAGCCAGCCACCGCCGGCTCCCACAAGCGATCCGGCTCGATCGCTTCGTCGGGATGCCTCTCGGCACCCGTGCCCGCCGAGCGCTCCCGAACGTCCTCGGTCCAACGCTCGTCGGCCACGCCCAGGCGTGCTCGCGGGTACGCCGGCGCCGGTACCGGCGGAGGCGGCGCGGTCACGGCCCGTGCCGGGCGGTACGGGGGCAGAACCGCGGCTCCCGGAAGGTACGACGCCCCAGCGTCCGGGGCGCTCCTGCCCGCACCAGAGCGGTACGGTGCCGGCGCGGCCGGCGCGCCTCTGCCCGCCCCCGGACGGCCGTAGGGCGCGGCTGCTCCGACGCCCTGCGTCGGGTACGAGCCGGCGACTGCAGTCGCCGGCACGGGCAGATCCGCCGCAGGAACCCGTGAGAGGTAGCCAGTGGGCGCCCTGGTCGCTGGCGCCGGGCGCTCGCGTACCCGGGGGGTGCGCGAGCCGAAACGCCACAGCCCGGCCAGCACGAGCGCGGCCGCCGCCGCTGCGATGAACAGGTCACGCAGCGTCGGGCTGAGTCCGCCCGGCAGCGCGTGGTCCTGCTCGAGCGCAGCGGCCTCGACAGTCGAAGAGGCGAGCCCGCCGAAACCGATCACCGCCGCGGCGAGACCGCCGTGGAACCAGGCGACCGTCGTCACCTCTCCGTACGACGGCGTCTCGCAGCTCGCTGCGACCCCTCCGCGGGGCGAGGCAACCCCGATGGTCGAAGGTGTCTGCGACGAAGGTGCCTGCGAGCACTCGGCGGTGGCCACCTCGACGAGCGACGTTCTGTCGAGGCCGCCGTCGGGTGCGCTGATCAGCACGATGGCGAGTGCCTGATTCGTGCTCGGCGAGTACCAGGCGTTGTCGACCACGTCGGTCAAGGGGGTACCCGTGCCTGTGTTCTGCGCCGTCTCGACGCGCCCGGCGATCTCCGCGTCGACGCTCTGCGGTGCGGGGGTCCAGCCGGGCTCGGGGTGCTTCAGGACGTACCCGCTGAGCGACGGGTCCCCAGACCCCGTGGCAGGCGACGCGGCGAGGGCGGCGGCAGGCGACGCGACGAGGAAGGTGGCGGCAAGACCGAGCACGGCCGCGGACAGCGGCAGGGTGGTCCCACGTCTCGTCAGCGCCGTTGCATGCATCGTGCCGCCACCTGACGTTCTCGCTGCATGCCGATGGTAACGCGTGGCCCGACTCTCCACCAACAGGCGCTGCCCGGCGGCTCGCGCGGGCCGGGCTGGCGTGCGCAGCCGCCCGGGCCTGGCGGCGGCCCGAGCCGCCGGTTCACGCGAAGGCCGCTGCCTGCAGCCGGCGCCGCGCCGCCGCAACGGTGTTCACGAGCAGCTCGGCACGCGTCATCGGTCCCACTCCGCCGAGGCGAGGCGTGATCCACCCGGCCACCTCGGCGACGGACTCCTCGACATCGGGGATCAGGCGGCGGCCGACAAAGGTCGTCCCCGCCCCGACGACGGCCGCGCCGGGGCGCACCATCTCCGGCGTGACGATGCCGGGCCTGCCGGCGGCGGCCACGACGACGTCGGCGCGCCGGACGTAGGCGGCAAGGTCGGCGACCCCCGTGTGCACGACCGTGACCGCGGCATTGCAGTGCGGACGCTTGGAAGCCAGCAGCAGGGCGAGCGGTCGCCCGATCGTCAGGCCACGCCCGATGACGACGACGTGTTGACCCTCGACCGGGACGCCGTAGTGGGCGAGCAGCTCGACGATGCCCGCCGGCGTGCACGGGAGCGGGCCGGGGCGACCCATCACGAGCCGGCCGAGGTTCACCGGGTGCAGCCCGTCGACGTCCTTCGCCGGGTCCACAGCCAAGAGGACTCGCTCCTCGTCGAGGTGCGCCGGCAGGGGCAGCTGAACCAGGAACGCGTCGATGGCGGAGTCGGCGTTGAAGCCGGCGATCACGTGCTCGAGCTGCTCCTGGGAGCTCTCCGCCGGAAGATGCTCGTGCACCGAGAGGATCCCGACCGAGGCGCAGTCCTCGTGCTTGAGGGCCACGTAGCGCGCGCTCGACGGGTCGTCGCCGACGAGGATCGTGCCGAGGCCGGGGGTGACGCCGGCCGCGCTCAGCTCGGCGACCTCGGACTGCAAGCGGTCGCGGATCGACGCGGCGAGGGTTTCGCCGTCGAGCAACGTGGCGGTCATCCCTGCGACGATAGGTCCCAACACGGGGTACCACCCGCGGGCGTCCGGCGACGGTTCCACGGCCCGCTGCGGGCGCAGTGGCGCCGCAGTGGCGCCGCAGCGCTTCGGCCCGAGCTCAGTGGCGGAAGTGCCGCTCGCCCGTGAGCACCATCGCCAGGTCGCGTTCGTCGGCGGCGGCGACGATCTCGTCATCGCGCAGCGACCCTCCCGGCTGCACCACGGCACCGACCCCGGCGTCGGCGCAGGCGTCGAGGCCGTCGCGGAAGGGGAAGAACGCGTCGCTCGCCGCGGCCCCCTCCACGGCGCGGCCATCGGCCTTGCGCGCCGCGATCGACGCCGCGTCGACGCGGCTCTGCTGCCCGCACCCGACGCCCACGACGCGCCCTCCCTCGGCGAGCACCACTGCGTTCGAGCTCGTACGAGCGCAGACACGCCACGCCAGCTCGAGGTCGCGCCACTGCTGCTGGCTCGGCTGGCGCCTGGTGACGACGCGCCAGGTCTCGCGTCGAGCGGCGAAGACGTCGGGGTCCTGCACGAGCCAACCGTCGCTGATCCGGCGCAACGAGCGCCCCGCTGGCCCCGGCGGGGGTGCCACGAGCATGCGCATGTTCTTGCGCCGCGCCCTGAACAGCTCGGCAGCCTCCTCGTCGACCGCAGCGGCGACGAGGACGTCGGCGAGGGGGTTGGCGACGATCGACTGCGCGAGCAAGAGGTCGACCCTCCCCGTGAGGGCCACCACGCCACCGAAGGCCGACAGCGGATCGGCCTCGAAGGCGCGCCCGTACGCGAGCGCCAGGTCGCTTGCCAGGGCGGCGCCGCAGGGATTGGCGTGCTTGACGATCACGCTCGCTGCTCCCCATGCGGGCGAGGCGGTCGCGCCGGGCTCGCTGCCTTCTTGCCCCGACCAGGCGGCGGCGTCGGCGGGCGCGAGCTCGAGCAGCTCGTGGGCGAGCCGCCACGCCGCGTCGGCGTCGAAGAGGTTGAGATAGGAGAGCTCCTTGCCCGACAGCTGAGCCACGCCGTCCCACATCCCGGGCTGCGTTACGCCGTGGCGGCCGGCGCCCGCCGGGTGGGCGGCGCGCGCCCTCGGCGGGGAGCTCACGTCGGCATAGCGCGCCCCGTGCTGGTGCGGGTTCTCCCCGTAGCGCAGCTCGGCCCGCTTCTCGAGCGCGAGGTGCAGGCTCGGCGGGAGCACCTCGTGCTCGCCGCCCCAGTCACCGCCGCCGTCGAACCAGGCGACGATCATCGCGTCGTAGGCGGCGGTGTGCGCGAACGCGGCGCGCGCCAGGCGCCGCCGCGTCGGCTCGCCCAGCACGCCGTCCCGGCGCAGCTCGTCGAGGACCTCGCCGTAATCGGCGGGAGCGACGACCACGCCGACGTGGGCGTAGTTCTTCGCCGCGGCCCGCAGCATCGAAGGGCCGCCGATGTCGATCATCTCGATCGACGGCTCGGCAGCGAAGGGGTACAGGTTGCAGACCACGAGGTCGATCGGCGCGATGCCGCGCTCGGCGAGCGCGGCGAGATGCTCGGGGCGCGACCGGTCAGCGAGGATCCCACCGTGGATCGCGGGGTGGAGGGTCTTCACGCGCCCGTCGAGCATCTCCGGCGCCCCCGTCACCTCGGCGACCTCGAGGTGGGCGATCCCTGCGTCGGCGAGCGCGGCCGACGTCCCGCCGCTCGCCACCAGCTCGACCCCGAGACCGGACAGCCCGCGGGCGAAGGCCACGAGGCCCGTCTTGTCGTAGACCGAGAGCAGCGCGCGCACCGAACCTCCTGCAGCAGGCCCGGCCGCGAGCCGGACGGCTCATGGTCTAGTGAGTCACCACGGTGACCCGCCAGCCGGTTCGGACGAGCGTGGAGGCCTGCGTGCTCGGAAGGGCGGTGCAACGCCGACCCCGGGCGCGGCTCGGGCCGCCCCAAGAGCCCGTCGCGGGCGCAGCGCGGCCCACGACGGGCACAGGCACGCCCGTCGGCCCACCACCGCCGGCGGACGAGTCAGCGCTGGCTGGTGGTTCAGGCCGACGTCGCCGCACGCCGGCGACGGGCGAGCAGCAGCGCGCCGCCACCGATCACCGCGCCGAGCAGCGGCAGAGCGATGGCGACCGGCGACTCGGGTACGTTCTGCCCGGGGCTCGCGTTGAACACGTCGGCTCCGAACGGCGTCGCCGTGGCGGCGAAGCCGAGGTGGCCCTCCCCGTCGGCCCCGCCCGTCGTGATCCCGAGCAGGTCCTCGTAGGTCCGCAACGCGGAGTAGTGGTTGTAGGAGCCGGTCGTGTCGGTGCTGCCGGGAGCGATGTAATCCTTGTTGAACAGCACGGCACCGATCTGGCCGCCGCCCGGCATCAGGCCGGGCGTCGTCGGGTTGACGCCGGGCGTGAGCGGCGGGGTCGTCGAGACGTGCAGCAGCTGGTAGTAGGTGGCGCCGCCGTAGGCGGCGATCGGCTGGTTGAGCAGCGGGCTGTAGCCGGGGTTGGGGTTGTTGGGGCCGGGCTGCTCGTTGTCGCCGGCCGTCAGGTCGGCCGCCGACCCCTCGTCGAAGGTCAGCACGACGAGCAGGTCGCCGCTCTGGTAGGCGGCCGAGCCGAGGATCATCGGCATCCAGTGCGACAGCCACGCGTCGGCGCCGGTGAGGCCACCGGTGGTCGTGCCGTCGGTGTTCGTCCCCGCACAGGTCGCGTCGTGCCCGTCGTCGCACAGGTTCGGCGTGATGAACGAGAAGCGCGGGGTGGTCGGGTCGGAGAGCAGGTCCTGGTGGAGGTGACCCTGGAAGAGGTCCGGGATGCCGTCGGTGACGGTGCCCAGCGGAACGACGTCCTGGTCGCAGGTCGCCTGGTCGTCGATCACCGAGTGGAACCACAGGAAGGGCACGTGGCGCATCGCGAACTGGTCGCTCGTCGCCGAGAGCACCTGCGTGCCGGTGGCGTTCGGGCCTTCGGCGTTGTTGGTGTCGTCGACCGCCGTCCCCCCGGACTGGACCGGGTGGGCGCAGTCCGTCCCGCCGAGCGGGTCCGCCTGCCCGCCGTCACGCGTCGGGTCGTTGCCCATGTCCTCGGCGTACTGGCGCCAGTTGGTCGCCGTCGTCGCCGGGTAGGTGGCGTCGAGCTGCTGGCCGATGGTCTGCACCGAGGCGGGGTAGACGCAGCCCTGTCCGTCCACCTGCCCGGGATACTGCGCCTGGTTCGAATCCGGCGTGCCCGGCGTGACGTCGAGGAACTGGCCGGCGAGCGAGGTGATGCTCGAGATGCAGTCGCTGTTGGTGGTGTAGGTCGGAGCTTGGCCGGAGACCTGAGCGATGTAATTGTCCAGACTGGCGTGGCCGGTTCCGTAGTAGTGCACGAGCAGCTCGCCCTGCGGCAGGAGCGTGTCGTTCAGGTAGGTCGCCGGCGAGCTCGGGCCGAAGGTCGACGAATAGCTCTCGTTCTCGAGGTCGATCACCATCACGTGCTTGATCGCGCCGGCCGGGACGGAGAGGGTGTCGGGACCGGGGCTCGCACCTGCCGCTGCGGCGCCCGCGAGCGACGCCGACCCGGCGACCAGGAGACCCGGCAGCACACGCCGCAGCGCGGACCTCTTCATCGACATCGAACCGTTCCTTCCGCCCCGCCGTTCGAGAGCTGGCATCCGAACGCCGGAGGAGCGGAGGCCCGAGAGCAGTATGGGTCAGCCCGTTCTGACCACCTCGGGAACGCTCGATGAACCTTCCGGCACGCGCGTGCGACGGTGTGGTGACGCGCTGTGCAACACGTCGGCGCGGCGAACGGCGGGTGAACGGGTTGTCGCGTCGCGACGACTCGCCGTGCGAACGGCAGCGACGCCGGCGCCGCGCAAGCGAGCTCGGGAGATCGCACCGCGCCGGGCCGTTGAGCGGCGGCCCGGTCCTCTCCGGTCCGGGCACTGGCAGAGCCGGGCCTCGTGCGTTCTGCGCGCGAACGCGCGTATCGACCGAGCGGGCGCGTGTCTACTGCGAAGGGATGAAGCGCACCATCGGCCGCCTGGAAAGACATTCGGCATGGGTCGATTGGCTCGCTCGATCGAAACGACTCACTGGGGACGTCTCGCCGTCGTCTGCTACCTGCTGGTCGTGCTCTTCGCGCTCTTCGGACACCTCCAGTAGTCGCAGCCCTGCGGCGTGGAGCCGCAGCGTTCCGGCGAGGAGCCGCAGCGTTCCGGCGAGGAGCCGCAGCGTTCGGCGGCACGCGTTGCCGGTCGGCTCAGGCGCGAGAGTCGCGCTCGGCGAGCACGCGCAGCACGGTCTCGGGGTAGAGGCGTCGCTCGGTCGCCTTGATCCGTTCGTGCAGGGTCTCCACGGTGTCGCCGGGCTCGACGGCGACCTCGGCCTGGGCAAGGATCGGGCCCGAGTCGACCTCCTCGGTGGCGACGTGCACCGTGCACCCGGTGACGGCGACGCCGGCCTCCAGGGCGTCGCGCACGGCGTGCCAGCCCGGGAAGGCGGGCAGCAGCGCCGGGTGGGTGTTGAGCACGGCGCCCGGGTAGGCGCTGAAGATCGAGCCGGCGAGCACAGTGCCGAACCCCGCCATCGCCACGAGGTCGACGCCGGTGGTGCGCAACGCCGCCACGATGCGCCCCGTGTACACCTCACGGTCGAAGCTCGGCCCGAACTCGGTCCGCTCGACGAGCAGCGACGGCACGCCGGCCGAGGCGGCGACGTCCTCGGCCCGGCAGCGACGGTCGACGACCACCACGCCGACGGGGACGCCGCCCTCCAGCAGTGCCTCGAGGATCGTGCCGGTGCCCGAAGCGAGGACCGCGACACGTCCCGCGCTCACGGCAACGAGCGAACCACCTCGACCATGATCTCGGCCGCTGCGGTCGGGTTCATCGCCACTCGCACCCCCGCCGCGCCGAGCGCGTCCATCTTCGCCGCGGCGGTGCCCTTGCCGCCCGAGACGATCGCGCCGGCGTGGCCCATCCTGCGCCCCGGAGGGGCGGTGACCCCGGCGATGTAGGCGACCACGGGCTTCGTCACGTTGCCGGCGATGAACTCGGCGGCTCGTTCCTCCTCGACTCCGCCGATCTCGCCGATCATGAGCACTGCCCTGGTCTCCGGGTCGGCCTCGAATGCGGCCAGGCAGTCGATGAAGTTGGTCCCCGGCACCGGGTCGCCTCCGATGCCGACGCCGGTCGTCTGGCCGATGCCCTGCTGGGTGAGCTCGTAGAGCGCCTGGTAGAAGATCGTCCCGGAGCGGCTGACGAGCCCGACCGGCCCCCCGGGCAGCGCGATGTCGCCCGAGGTGATGCCGATGTTGCACTGCCCCGCCGAGATGATGCCCGGGCAGTTCGGGCCGAGCAGGCGCGTGCCGGGGTGGTAGCGGCGCAGCGTGGCATCGACGCGCGCCTCGTCCTGGGCGGGGATGAACTCGGTGATGCAGACGATGAAGGGCACGCCGGCATCTGCCGCCTCGAGGATGGCGCTCGGCGCCCCCGCCGGCGGGACGGCGATGAACGAGGCGTTGGCGCCGGTTTCGGCCACCGCGTCGGCGACGGTGGCGAAGACCGGGATGCCCTCGATCACCTCGCCGCCGCGCTTCGGGTTCGTGCCGGCGACGACGTTCGTCCCGTAGGCGCGGTTGCGAAGCCCGTGGTAGAGGCCCTGTGAGGTCGGGCTGAGGCCCTGGATGACGACCTTGGTCTCCTTGTCGACGAAGATGCTCACGACCGCTCCCCCACCGTGCCGCCCGCAGTCCCCCGAACTGCGGCAGCCTCGGCCGCCTCACCGCCCGGACCGGTGCCGGCGCGGGTCGCCGCGAGCTCGGCGGCGGTGCGCGCCGCGTCGAGCATCGTCGGGCGTGAGATCAGGTTCTCCGAGGCGTGCTCGGCAAGGATGGCCCTGCCCTGCTCGGCGTTGGTGCCGTCGATGCGCACCACGATCGGGGCGGCGATGTCGACGCGCCCCAGCGCCTGCACCACCCCGTTGGCCACCTCCTCGCCACGGGTGATGCCGCCGAAGATGTTGATGAGGATCGCCCGCACCTTCTCGTCGGTGTTGATCACCTCGAGTGCGTTGGCCATCTGATCGGCGTTGGCGCCGCCTCCGATGTCGAGGAAGTTGGCCGGCTTGCCGCCGACCTGCTCGACCACGTCGCAGGTCGACATCGCCAGGCCGGCGCCGTTGGCGATGATGCCGACGTCGCCGTCGAGGCCGACGTACTGCAGGCCCTTTTCCTTGGCGAGGCGGTCGCGGGGGTCGAGCTCGTCGAGGTTGCCCCCCCACTCCGCCCACTCGGGATGACGGAAGGCGGCGGAGTCGTCGAGGGTCACCTTGGCATCGAGCGCGTGCACGCGCCCGTCGGGCGTGAGGATGAGCGGGTTGACCTCGACGAGGTCGGCGTCGCCCTCGACGTAGCAGCGGTACAGCTTGACGAGCATCTCTGCGACGCCGTCTCGGGCTTGCTCGTCGATGCCGGCCTGGACGGCGAGGCGCCGTGCCGTCGCGGCGTCGATGCCGTCGAGCGGGTCGACGTGGTGGCGGACGATCGCCTCGGGGCTCTCGTCGGCGACCTGCTCGATGTCGATCCCGCCGCGCGCCGAGAGCATGCAGAGATGCAGCTTGGCCGGACGGTCGAGGGTGAAGCTGGCGTAGTACTCGCGGCTGATGTCCGAGGCTCGCTCGATCCACAGGCGGCGCACGACGTGGCCCTTGATGTCCAGGCCGAGGATGTTGCCGGCGTGCAGGCGCACCTCGTCGGCGTCGCCGGCGAGCTTCACGCCGCCGGCCTTCCCCCGCCCGCCGACCTGCACCTGCGCCTTGACGACGACGGGGTAGCCGATCCGCTCGGCGACGGCTACCGCCTGCTCGACGGTGTCGGCCACCTCGCCCGGCGAGACGGGTATGCCGAAGCGCGGCGAAGTACTGCTTGCCCTGGTACTCGTACAGGTCCACCGGGTGGTCTTCTCCCATGTCCGCGGCCGGGGCGATACTAGGCAGGGCGGGGCCCCGGCCCCCAACCCGCAGGTCGGGGCTGCGCGACTGATCGCCTAGATCCGTTAGGCCTGGGTGGCCCGGGTACGCTTCCTCCCCGTGCCAGGCCCCGGGGTGTCCACGCCGGGCGCTTCTCCCCACCCTGGCGCGTTCGCGGCGGCCTGAACGGTGGGCTCGGGACCGGCGCGGTCGTCCGGACCGTCGCAGCCGGCGCGCGCCGCGCCGGCCAGCGTTCCGGGGTCGCGCGTCGCCGAACGCGCCGCCGAGGTGTGGGCTGCTGCGGCAGCCTGGAGCGCGCAGCGCGAGGCGGGCGCGACCTTGACCGGCCCACAGCCGGCGGCCGGCGGGCCGCCCTCGGCGCTGAGCCGGCGCCTCGCCATCGCCGCCTGCCTCGCCGGCGGCCTGCTCGTGCTCGGCATGTGCTGCTACCAGCTCGCCCAGCCGCGCGCCCTGGTGGGCGTGCAGCAGTACGACGACGGCGTCTACTTCGCCTCGGCCCTCCAGCTCGCTGCCGGCCGCCTGCCGTACAAGGACTTCACCCTCATCCAGCCCCCGGGCGTGCCGATGCTGATGGTCCCTGTCGCGCTGCTCGCCCACCTCATCGGCAGCCGCAGCGCAATGGCCGTGGCGCGGGTGCTCACGGCGCTCGTCTGTGCCTGCGACGCCGTGCTCGCCGGCTGGCTCGTCCGTCACCGCGGCGTGCTCGCCGCAACGGTCGCCTCCGTGGTCTTCGCCGTCTTCCCCGCCGACTACTCGGCCGACCGCACGCTCTTGCTGGAGCCCTACCTCGTGCTGTTCCTGCTGCTCGGCTCCGTGCTCGCCTTCTCCGGCGACGGGCTGGCCAGCCGCCGCCGCCTCGCCCTGGCGGGCCTGGCGCTCGCCGCCGCGGGCACGGTGAAGGTGTGGGCGATCTTCCCGGTCGGCGCGCTGTGCGCCGTGCTGGCCATGCGCAACCGGCGGGCGCTCGCCGTCGTCGTCTCGTGGATGGCCGCCGGCTTCGCCCTGGCCTGCGGGCCCTTCATCCTCGCCGCGCCGAGCGCGTTCTTCCGCGACGTGATCGTCGCCCAGTTCGCCCGCGTCGCGCACGCCGCCACGCCTGCCGGCGATCGCCTGGCGTACCTCGACGGCGTCGCGCAGACGACCTTCTCGATCCACGAGCCGCAGCAACTCGGCACCGAGGTGGCGATCGCGCTCGCGATCGTGCTGCTCGTCACCCTCGGGCTCCCGCTGCTCGCCCGCCGGGCGAGCACGCTCGAGGCCTACGTCCTGCTGGCGACGGCGGTCTCGGTGGCGATCATGTTCGTGCCGCACACCTTCTACTCGCACTACGCCTACCTCCCCGACGCCTTCCTCGCCGTCGCCCTTGCCCTTGCCCTCGACCGTTGCCGTTTGGCCGCCCGCTCGCTCGTGCACGCCGACGCCTCGGGCCGGGGGCGGCGCGCCGTGATCGCGGCCGGGGCGTTGCTCGGCGCCGCGGCGCTGGCGGGAGTGGCCCTGCTCGTGCCGGCCGAGGAGGGCTTCGCCGCCAGATCGCTGCACGGCGTCGGCGACCCCGGGCCGGAGATCGCCTCCATCGTGCCGGCGGGGACGTGCGCTCTGAGCGACGCGGCAAGCGTCCTCGTGTCCGCCAATCGCTACTCCACGTCGGCGGGCTGTCCGGCCGTGGTCGACCCGACCGGGCTGTGGATCGCGGCCGACCCGAGCCATCCGCCCCTCGTCGCCGCGGCTCGCGACCCTGCCCTCGTCGCGGGATGGGAGCAGCGCCTGTCGCAGGCGGACTACTTCGTGAGCGTCACCCGCCCGAGCTTCCGCATCCCCTGGGATCGCCGGCTCGACGCCTGGTTCGCCGCCAACTACCGACTCGTCGCCGTCGACCGCGCCTTCATCTACGAGAACCTCCACGCCCCGGCCGGCACGCTGCACGCCGCGCTCGCCCGCCGCCGGCCACGGCGCCACCGCCGCGACGCAGCCGGACGGCCCGCCGTCGGCCTCCTCCCCTCGGCGGTGCCGCCGGTCGGCTGAGCCCATCACCGCCATCGCCTGAGAGCGGCGAGCGCTGTGCCGTTAGCACCCGGCGAGCGACGAAGGGGAGGGTTCGACCATGACGCGACGACTGTCGGGGGCGCGCCGCCTGCGCCGCGTCGGCGCGGCCGCCTCGATCGCACTCGCCGGCCTGACGGTGGTGAACGCCTGCGTGTGGCCGGCTGCAGGTCCCGCCGGGGCCGTACAGCGTGTCGGGCACGCACGAGCCTTCGGCCGCGGCGAGCGTCCCGAGGCGTCGGCGAGCCCCCTCGTCACGCTGAGCTACTCCTTCGTCGGCGAGTCCGACGGCAACCGGCCGGCGACCGGCTCCCAGATCGTGCTGCTGTTCGGCGCGGTTGACAACGCCTACGTCTACGGCTCGAACGCCAAGGAGGCCTTCGCCGACGAAGGGACGTACTCCTACGCCTCGGGGCGGCTCACCCTCCGTGTCGAGGCGGCCGACCTGAGGCTCGACGCCACCTTCGCGCTCGATACCGCCGAGCGCCAGGTCACGATGCCCTTCCAGGTCCTCTCGGCCAGGCCCGGGACCTCGACGTGGCTCGAACAACCGATGGGCCTCGACGAGGGGATCCAGGCGATCTACAACGCGGCGACGAACACCGCCAGCCCGGCGGCGCCGTCGGCGGCGGCGGCGCAAGCGGACGGCTACGCACAGGCGTGGTTGTCAGCAACCGGCGGAGCGACCGGGGCGGCCGCGGGCATCTCCCCCGGCGAGGCGAGGGAGCCCGCCGCGCCGGCGCCGCGCCTCTCGGGGCGAGGCCTTCCGAGCCCGGCGGGCCGGGTGCGTTGCGGCAACTACTGCGTGAGCGGCGTGCAGGACCTCGGCGACGACATCCTCGTCAGCTACCGCCACGCGCCGAGCGTGCTCGTCGAGATGTACACCGACACCGCGACGTCGTGCCACGCCGAGGCGGCCGATGCCTGCCAGGCGCTCGCCCAGAACGCCATCGCAAACGACCCACGCGTCCATCTCGACCCCACGGTGCACGACGACTCCCAGTTCGACCCGCCCAACCGGACCGCAGTGCTGATCGTCCCGGTACCCGCCCTCGAGGACCCCGCCGCGCTGGCGGACGTCACCGCCACGCTGCACGGGCGGAGCTACGCCGTCCACGAGCTGCTCGGCGCCGATGCCTCGATCCTCGGAATCGTGCGCCAGCTGCGTGCCGACCCCGGATTCGTGCTCGTCTCCACCCACGGCAACAGCGGCGGGCAGCTGCTGACCGGCCAGGTGCTCTCCGAGGACGGCTACTGGAGCAGCGACCGCGAGGCGAGCGCGCAGGGCGAGATGGCGACCGAGTTGACCGCGGAGGGTCTCGGTAGCCTCAGTACCTACCGGTTGAGTGGCGAGCCCGCGTACTACGTCGACGAGCCGAACTGCTCGGACATGGTCGATCGCAGCCGGGGGACGCCCTGCGCGTGGAGCGTGGCGATCACGCCAGCGTTCTGGAGCTGGCTCGAGACCGAGGAGCACGTCAGCCTGGCGAAGAGCCTCGTCTTCATCAGCGCGTGCGAGACCGACGCCACCCCGGCACTTCGCGACCAGGTGCGCGCCCGCGCCTACTTCGCCTTCAGCGAGAACGTGGCACCCTTCTTCGCCGATGCCGTCATGCGCTACCTCGTGCAGTCCTTGGCGCTGTCCGACGCACTCGGCCGAGGAGGTCTTCTACAACATGTTGCGCATCGGCAGCACCCATCAGATGATCTACCGCCAGGACGTGCTCTTCGAGGGGATGCTCGGCGGGGACGACGCCAGCTTCAGCCTGCTCGACGGCTGGGGCTTCAACGGCTCGGCGATGGTCTCCTACCGCGCCAACGGCTGGCTGTCCGGCAGGGTGGATGCCGGCCAGGTGTGGTGGATGCTGTACGCGGCGCGCTGGAACACCGACGCCGCCAAGGGGGCCGACGGCCTGCGGACCTGTTACACCAAGTACTGGTCGCACGGCAACCCGGGAGGCCTCGCCAGCCCGTATTGCAATGCGGCGAATGCCGGCGACCTCTCCGACGCGAGCCGCGTGCTCGCGGACGTCGAGTACGCCGACTACCTGCTCACCGGCGAGCCGCCTGCGGAGTTCTCGGCGGGCGACCTCCCGCCGCGCTGGACCCTCGCCGACTGACTCCCCCGCTGGCGGCGCGAGTTCCCCCGCTGGCGGCGCGAGCCGCCTGCACCATTGCCCGTCCACGACGCGGCGAGCGGTCAGCGCATCCAGACGGCGACGACGCTCGGCTCGAACGCCTCGCTCACCGCCCCGATCACCTCGTCGCGCACCCGCGCCGGGTCGATCGCGTCGCGAACCGTCGACCGGAAACGGGTGATGGTCGCCTCGGCGTCGTAGCGGGCGCGGTTGAAGCGGCGGTCCACGAGTCGCTGCACCCGGACGCGCAGCGGGTTGAACAGGGCGGCCGCGGCGAGCGTGGAGGCGGCCACGGCGACGGGCGAGGAGAAACCGAGGGCGCGAGTGGCAAGCGTCACCACGCCGGCGTAGACGCCGACCACCAGCGCCGTGACGAGCGCGTAGGAGAGGGTTCGGCTGATCAGGCGATCGATGTCGTAGAGACGGAACTTGAGGATCCCGACGCTGATGCCGACGGCGACGGCGAAGATCGCGATCGCGCACACGTCGACAGCGATCCCGCCCGAGAGCCCGAGGAACGACTCACAGACGAACAGCCCGACGAGGCCGGCGGTCGTCACTGCGGCCCCCGCCATCAGCCACTTGTACTGCTCGCGCCGCTCGCCGGACGCGCGCCGCCAGGCGACGACCTGGCGCCCGACGAACGACGCCCAGAACACCGGTTGGAGCGGGATCAGGACGTCGGCGAGGACGTTGAGCGCCCCCGGCAGCACGACGTTCTGCTCGATCTGGCCCCGCCAGTCGACGCTGACGCGGTGCCCGGCGAGGAACTGCGCATTGACGGCGACGTAGCCGACCACGAGCACGAGCGCGCAGGCGACGTAGGCGGCGAGCACGGGCCGCCAGCGCGCCGGCAGCCGCCCGTCCGGGAAGAGCAGCACGACGAGCGGGATCACGACGAGCACGACGATCCACATCGTGCTCTCGATCAGCGTCGCCGGAGCGCCGAGGGGCAACCTGTCGTGGTGCAGCTTGTAGTCGAGCACGGCGTAGCGCCCGGCGTCCTTCAAGAACAGGTAGAAGACGAAGTAGGCGGAAGCGATCCAGCCGATCGGATTGCGCCGCTGCTGGCGGACGATGACGACGCCGAGCAGGGCGAAGGCCAGGCAGAGCCCCGCCTGCAGCCCGTCGGGCACGTCGTTCGTCCAGTAGCCGAGCGGCACGTACAGCCCGAGCAGGGCGACGGCGAGCACGCCGAGTGCGATCGCCGGCCACGGCGTCGACGCCGGCCGCAGGGCTGCGCCGCGCGGCGTGAGGGTGATCGGCGACTGCGCTGCCTGCACGGAAGCCTGCGCATCGCCCATCGCATGGCAACGTACGCCGTTGCCGTTCCGGGAGCGTTACGGCGCCCGGATGCACAGTGCAAGTCAGTTGCCCGCGTCCGGCTCCTCACCGCCCGGGCGCCGTGGCACCCTCATGCGGCCCTGTGCTGGCCGGCCTCACTTCGGGGTCGCGCTCGCAGGCCTGGCTTCGCGGTAGGTGAGGATGACGATGTTGACACCGACCAGGAACACCCAGAACGGGAAGACGAGCTGGATCCAGGGTATGGCGTTCGTCCCGAAGAGCAACAGAAGGCCCGCGAGGTAGCCGACGCCTGCCACGAGCCGACTGTGTATCCGCAAGCGGAGCGCGATCGTCGAGGAGGCGAGCATGAACACCGCCTCCATCCGCACGGCGTAGATGGACGCGAGATTCAGCGTCGTCGCCGTCCCGAGCCGCCACACACTGAGCGGGGGGTGTGCATGATAGAGGCCGGCGACCTCGATGAGCCCTCCGGCGACGGCGGAGAAGGCGAAGAGCATCGCGACGAACAAGAGCCCGCTGCCGAGGAACACCGTCGAGAAGAACTTGTCCTCGGCCTCGCTGACCCTCGACCGCACGGCGCCCATGAACCAGAGGAAGAAGATCCCGCAGAACGGGGCGAGGGCGAGCGCTGCCTGAGCCTCTCGCCGCCGGTCCGCCTGCGAGAGCCAGCTGCCTGCACCGCGCATGTTCTCCGGCACCGCGCTGTGGAGGAGGACGACGATGCCGGCGTAGAGCACGGCGAAGAGGATCCCCGCCGCGCCAGCAGCACGTGGTGTGCGAAGGATCCTCGGAGCGATGTCCGCCATCGGAGCGATGTCCCCCGTCGGAGCGATGTCCCTCGTCACGGGGCTCCTCCCTGCCCGGTGCCCAGGCGCCACCACTCCCCACCGCGCACCCGGTGGCGGACCCGCTCTCGGCACGCCGCCCCACATCCCTGCAGAGCAACCCGATCCCGGGGTACGGGAACCAAATGAAATCGATTGGGACGCGTCGCGACCTGAGGAGCTGCTACCCCGAGATCGACGCGACGAAACGCCCTGAGCCCAGCGTGACACGTCCGTACCGGCTCGGCGACACCACACCGCGGAGGCGTCAACCTGCCCTCGGCGGCGAGCTCTCCCCCCGAGCCGGTGCCGGTGGACTCAGTGCCGGAGTCCGCGCGCCCGTTGCTCGGCGTCGAGGGCGCTGGCGAACGCGTCGCGGTAGGCGACGAACGCGCCGACCGAGCGCGCCGAGATCACCGCGTGCGCGACCGCTCGCGCGACGCAGTCCGCGCCGAGCTCACACAGCCCGACGAGCGCGATCCCGCGCTGCAGCCCGTGACCGACGGTCGGGAGCCGTTCGGCGGCCTCGACCGGCGGTTGCGTCCCGAGTGGACGTGCCCCGGTGGCCACGGCGAAGAGCACGTCGCCGTCGAAGAGGGTGTGCGTCGGTCGCACGGCGCGGGCGAGGCCGTCGTGGGCGACGCGCGCCAGGCGTTGCGCCTCGAGCTTGGACAGCGCGGCGTCGGTGGCGACGACGCCGATCACCGTGTGCGCGCCGGTCGACCCGGCCGCAGGCGACCCGGCGCCGTCGACGGCAACCCGGAGCTCCCCGGCGCCGGCAGGCGCCGCGGAGTTGAAGGCGGTCAGCTCGGCGTCGCTCACCGGCCCGAGCGCGGCGAACTCGTCGCCGAGGCCGAACGCCGCGCCCCACAGCCGCCCGTTCGTCGGGTCGACGGCGCTGCCGACGGCGTTCAGCGCCACGAGCGCGGCGACGGTACCGGCCGGCGAGACGGCGCTCGCGGTGCCGATCCCACCCTTCAGGCGCCGGCCGCCGAACAGTGCCCCGGTGCCCGCCCCGACGTTGCCCTGCTCCACCGGGCCAGGGGATGCCGCACCCGCTGCCTCGTAGCCGGTGCGCGCGCCGGGCCGGGCGGTGAAGTCCCCGCCACGGCCGAGGTCGAACAGCGACGCCGCCGGCACGATCGGCACGACCTCCGCTGGCGAGGCGCCGACGCGGCGCCCGACACCCCGCTCCTCCAGGAAGGCCATCACCCCGTCGGCGGTCGCCAGGCCGAAGGCGCTCCCGCCGGAGAGGACGACGGCGTGGATCTCCTCGACGAGGTTCTCCGGGGCGAGGGCGTCGGTCTCCCGGGTCGCCGGCGCCGCGCCGCGCACGTCGACGGCGGCGACAGCGCCGGCACGCAGCACGATCGCCGTCACGCCCGTGAGGAAGGGCGGTTGATCGAGGGTGCGATGGCCGACCTCGACGCCCTCGACGTCGGTGAGCGCGTTGTGCGGGCCCGGTACCGGCCCGCTCGTCATGCCACGGCCCGCACGGCCACGGCGGGCCCGCACCGGCGCGCGGCCTTGCCGAGGCGGTTCACCGCGAGATCGTGAGGCCGAGGTTGTCGATGAGCCGCACGGCGCCGACGCGCGCGGCGACGAGCAGGCGGACGTCGCCGTCGAGAACGACCGCCCGCTCCAGGGTGTGCGCCTCGACCACCTCGGCATAGTCGAGGCGGGCGAGCGGCTCGGCGTCGACGACGTCGGCGACCCTGCCCGTCACGAGCTTGGGATCGCGCTCACCGGACTCGATGAGCTGTGCCCCGGCGCGAAGCGCCCGGTAGAGGACGGGGGCGGCCGCCCGCGCCGGCTCGTCGAGGTTGGCGTTGCGGCTCGAGCACGCCAGGCCGTCGGCCTCCCGGACCGTCGGGCAGGAAACCACCTCGGCGGGTAACCCGAGCTCGGCCGCAAGGCGACGCACGACGAGGAGCTGCTGGTAGTCCTTCTCGCCGAAGTAGGCGCGGCAGCGCCCGGCGAGCGCGAAGAGCTTGGTGACCACGGTGCTCACCCCGTCGAAGTGTCCCGGCCGGTGAGCGCCCTCGAGATCGGCCGACAGGCCGCCCACGTGCACCGTGGTGAGGAACGGCTGCGGGTACATCGCCTGCGGGGTCGGTGCGAAGACGTGGGTGGCGCCGGCCGACGCCGCGGCGGAGAGATCCGCCTCGAGCCGCCGGGGGTAGCGGGCGAGGTCCTCTCCGGCTCCGAACTGCAGCGGGTTGACGAAGATCGTCACCGCCACGGTGTCGCAGTCGGCCGCTGCTGCGGCGATGAGGGAGCGGTGGCCGGCATGCAGCGCGCCCATCGTCGGCACGAGCCCGACGGCACGCCCGTTTTTACGGGCGCCCTCCATCGTCTCGGCGAAACAGGCCGGATCGGAGACGACCTCCGGCGTCACCCCGAGTGGGCCCCGTAGGACTCGGCGTCCGAGGGGAAACGCCCGGAGCGAACGTCCTCGCCGTAGCGGCGGATGGCGTCGACCGCCAGCAAGCGCAGCTCGGCGTAGCGGCGGACGAACCGTGGCTCGAGGCGGTCCTGCAGCCCGAGCAGGTCGTGGAAGACCAGCACCTGACCATCGCAGTGAGGTCCGGCCCCGATGCCGATCGTCGGCACGCCGACCTCGGCGGTCACCTCGGCGGCGAGCGGGGCCGGGACGCCCTCGAGCACGAGGGCGAAGACGCCCGCTGCCTCGATCGCTTTCGCGTCGGCTCGCAGAGCTCGAGCACTCTCGTCGTCGCGGCCCTGCACCTTGAACCCGCCGAGAGCGTGCACTGACTGGGGGGTCAGCCCGAGGTGGCCCATCACCGGGATCTCGGCGTCGATCAGGGCCTCGATCACCCCGACTCGCTTGAGCCCGCCTTCGAGCTTCACCGCTGAGGCACCGGCGCGAACGAGCCTGCCGGCGTTGGCCACCGCCTCCGACGTCCCGCGGTGGTAGGAGAGCCAGGGGAGGTCGGCCACGACGAGGACATCCGGGCGCGCCCTGGCGACGCTTCGCACGTGGAGCTCCATCTCGGGCATCCCGACCTGCAAGGTGTCGTCGTAACCGAGCATCACCATGCCAAGTGAGTCGCCGACGAGGATCAGGTCGACGCCGGCAGCGGCGGCGATCGAGGCGCTCGTCACGTCGTAGGCGGTGACCATGACGAGCGGGGGACCGCTCGCCTTGCGGGTCCGGATGTCAGGAACGCTGAGCACCCCTGCATTGTCCGAGCGGGAGCTTGCGAAAGTCAATCCTATGATTTTCTGACTACACCCAAGTGATACCTTGGGGTGTGGCCAGCATGGAGGACCTGCGCGTCTTCACCGCAGTCTGTCGAAGCCGAAGCCTGACCGCCGTCGCCGTTGAGCTGGGCTGCACGCAGTCCGCGGTGAGCCAGCACGTCCGCCGGCTCGAGCGTGAGGGTGGTGTCCCGCTGCTCGAGCGCGGCGTGCGCGGCGTGCAGCCGACAACGGCCGGGCTCATCCTCGCCGCCGGCGCGGGTGACGGCTTGGCGCGGATCAACGAGGCGCTCCGACGCATCGCCGACATGGCCGCGGGCAATCCGGGGGCGTTGCGGCTGGCGACCGGCGGGACCACCGTCCGCCGTTTCATGGCCGGCGCGCTTTCCGAGCTGCGGGCTCGCCATCCTCAGGCGCGAGTCGAGATCCGTTCGGACAGCTCGAGTCCGCGCTGCATCGACGCGGTACGCCAGGACCGTGCCGACCTCGCCTTCGTCACGATTCGCGATCGCGTCGCCGGTGTCGAGCAGCGGCCGGTGATCGACGCGTCATGGGTCCTGCTGGCCCCGACCGCGAGCGCGGTGCCGACCGGGCGCATCGAGGTGACCGAGCTCCCCGCTGCTGGCTATGTCGCGCTCTCGGCGAGCTCGACGAGCCATGCGCTGCTCACCGCTGCCCTCGAGCGCCTCGGCGCGCAGGTCACTGCGGACGCGACCGTCGAGGACTGGGACAGCGCAGTGCTGCTCGTCGAGCTCGGACTCGGCTGGACCATCGTGCCGGCGACGCACCTGCCGCCCAGCTCGACGGCCGGAGGCCTGCGCGTCGCCGAGATCGCCGGCCTGCCGCCGGTGAGCTTCGGCTGGGCAGCCCGGCGCTTCTCGTCGCTCTCGCCCCTCACCGTCGAGTTCGCAGCCCGCGTCGAGGCGGGGCTGGGTCCGCTGGCGCGCTCTGGTCCGATGGAGGGCGCCGCTTCGCCGTCGCCGCCGACCGCGGCGCTGGCCGCCCTCGCGCCGCCCACGCGTCCCCTCGCGCAGCGCAGGTGAGCACGACGCTGCGCGACCGCTTCGGCGTCGCCGTGCAGGCAAGCGACTGCGAGGCGGTCGCGCGCCTCGACGCGGCGGTCGTCGCCCTCGTCCGCCTCCAGGGCGACCCGGTCGTCGCCGCCGAAGAGGCGGTGCGCCTTGACCCCGGGCTTGTGCTCGCCCGCGCCCTGCTCGCCTACCTGAGCCTGTACACCGGCTCGCGCCGCGAGGCGTCGGCTGTGGCGGAGTCGCTCGCCGAGCTGGCGGAACCGGACGGGGCGCGCGAGCGGGCCCACCTCGCCGCGGCACGCAGCTGGGCAGCGGGCGAGCTCGAGGTCGCGGCCGGTTGGCTGGAGCGAGCGCTTCTCGACGACGCCCGCGACCTGCTTGCGCTGAAGGTGGCCCAAGACTTGTGGTTTGCCGCCGGCGACCGGGTCAACGTGCGCGACGTGGCGGCGCGGGTGCTGCCGGCGTGGCCCGAGCAAGCCCCCGGATCGGGCTGGGTGCGGGCGATGCACGCGTTCGGGCTCGAGGAATGCGGCGAGTACGCCGCCGCACTGGCCGAAGGCAGCGCTGCGCTCGACGCCGACGACGCCGACGTCTGGGCGACACACGCCGTGCTGCACGTCCATGAGATGGAGGGCCGCCCGGCGGACGGGCTGGCCGTCGTCGCGGCGAGCTCGCCGCGCTGGGAGGAGAGCTTCTTCGCCGTGCACAACTGGTGGCACGCCGGGCTGTTCGACCTCGCCCGCGGCGACGACGCCACCGCGCTCGCCCGCTACGACGGGCCGATCCGCGGCGGTCTCGGGGCTGCGCGCCTGACCCTCTTCGACGCCGCGTCGTTGTTGTGGCGCCTCTCCCTGCTCGGCGCGAGGCTGGAGGATCGGGCGGGCGAGCTCGTGCCGCGGCTCGAGCCCGTGATCGGGGACTCGACGGCGTGCTTCGGCGACTGGCACACGGTGATGGCCTTCGGCCTGGCCGGGCAGCGCGAGTTGAGCGAGGCGGCCATCGCCGCCCTGCCTGTCGGCGCCGATGGGAGCAACCGGCGCGCGGTGGAGCTGGCCGGGCTCGGCCTGCTGCGCGGCTTCGCCGCCTTCTCGTCCGGTCGCCACGACGACGCGCTCGAGCTGCTGCTCCCGCTGCGACCGGTCGCCTTCCGCGTCGGCGGCAGCCACGCCCAGCGGGACGTGCTCGACCTGACGTTGCTCGCCGCGGCGAGCGCCGGGGGCCACGGACGGTTGGTGCGGGCGCTGCTCGCCGAGCGGCGGGCGCGCAGCGCTGCCGCGCACGCGTTGGGACGGCGCGTCGCCGAAGCCAACCGCCGCCCCCGTGCTGCGCCGCCTGCGGCCGGCTCGCGCCGGGACGAGCCGGTCCCGACCGGCGCCGACGCCCTCGAGCTGTGCGGCGAGTTCGACGTGCTCGAGGAGGACGCCGCCGAGCTCGGGATCGGCTGGCCGAGCCGCCCCGCGGTGCGCCGGGCGCGTGTCGAGACGCCGGAGGGGATGCTCAGCGCCATCGTCTGGGGCGATCAACCGCCCGACGCGGTGCTCCTGCACGGGCTGGCTCTCAACGCGCACACCTTCGACGCCCTCAGCCTCGCCCTGGCGCGGCCCCTCGTCGCGCTCGACCTGCCCGGGCACGGCGACTCGGACTGGCGCGTGGACGCCACCTACCTGGCGAGCACGATCGCACCGGCCGTCGCCGCAGCCGTGGAGTCCCTCGCCGGCCCCCGGACGACGCTGATCGGCCACTCCCTCGGGGGGCTGACGGCGATCGAGGTGGCGCGGCTGCGGCCCGACCTCGTTTCAGGACTGGTGCTCGTCGACGTCACGCCCGGGCTTCGGGCGCGCCGGGCCAGCTCGGTGCGCGCCTTCCTCGACGGCCCGCGCGTCTTCGCCTCCCGCGAGGAGGTGGTCGCTCGCGCTCGCCCACGGCTACGGCCGCAGCCGCGCCGCGCTCGAGCGCGGGGTGTGGCACAACACGCGCCGGCTGCCCGGCGGCGGCGTCGTCTGGCGTCACCACGTCGGCCAGCTTCCCGGCGGCGGTGCCGCGCCCAGCTCGCTCACCCCGCTCTGGGCGCCGCTCGAGTCCTTCGGCGGCGACGTGCTGCTCGTCTGGGCCGAGGACGGCTTCGTCAACGAGGCGGAGGCCGCCGAGCTGCTCGACCGCGTTCCCGGTGCGCGGGCGGTGCGCGTCCCGGGCGGGCACAACGTGCAGGACTTCGAGCCGTCGCGCCTGGCCGCGATCCTCGGCGCCTTCCTCGCCGGACCGCCGGCGGGCTAGCGCGCCGGCGGGGGCGCCGGAGTCGGAGCGCCTCGCCGGGCCGCCGGCCGGCGGGCGCCGCACGGCCCGCCCGGCGCGCAGCCGTCGCCTCCTTGCTTCGACGAGCGCGACCAGGCCGGCCACCAGGCAGCCGACGGGAGCCAGCAGCAGCGCGAGCGGTATCTCGGGGGGCGCGGGCTTGCTCGCTCCCGGGCGGTAGGCGAAGGTCGCCGTCCCACCGAGCGGTCCGGTGAGGGACGTGACATCCCCCCCGGCGTCGCGGCGGTAGCGGGTCGTCCCTCCGAACGGGTCGGTCACCCAGGCCAGGGCGCCGCCCGCGCCGTAGCGGTAGCGGGTCGTGGCGCCGAGCGGGTCGGTCGTCGCCAGCAGCTGACCGCCGCCGCCGAAGGCGTAGAGCGTCGTGTGCCCGAGCGGGTCGGTCGCGGCGAGGGCGTCACCGGCTGCAGGTTCGTAGCGCTCGCTGCGCCGGCCGTCAGCGTCCTCGACCGAGACGAGGCGGCCGCGCTCGTCGTAGCGGTAGGCCGTGACCAGCCCGCGGGTCGACGATCGCCGCGAGGTCCCAGCTCCGGCCGCGCTCGGCGTAGGCGAAGGTGGTCGTCCGCCCGAGGGGATCGGTCACCGAGCCGAGCGCCCACACCCCGTCGCGCTCGTCGTAGGAGTACGTCGTCTGGTTGCCGAGCGCGTCCTCGACCTCGTCGAGATCGCCGCTCGCGCTGTCGTAGCCGAACTTGGCGGCGTCCCCGTCGGGAGCGGTCTCGGCCAGCACGCGACCGCGCCGGTCGTAGCCGAAGGCGGTCGGGGCGCCGAGCGGATCGACCACGGCCACCAGGCGGCCACCGCCGCCGTAGGCGAGCCGGGTCTCGACGCCCGTGCCGTCGGAGACGGCGACGAGACGGCCGGCCCGGTCATAGACGAAGCGGGCCAGCACCGCGCCGCCCGGGCCGCGGGCCACGCCCGGACGGCCGGCACCGTCGAGACGGTCGCCCCGCGCGTCGTAGAGGTGGGCCATGCCCTCGCCGTTCACCGAATACCACAGCGCGCCGTCGTCGAGCGCGCCGAGGACGGTGAGGGCGCCGTCGGGCGCGACGAGCGGGACGGGCAGCGACGGGAGGACACCGCTGACGTCGTCCGGTGCGACGCCAGAGCCGACGGGGGGCGGCGTAGCCGCGGCGCCCGTTGCCCCGGCGCCTGCTGCCCCGGCGCCTGGTGCCTCGGCGCCTGCCTCGAAGGCGCCCGCCGCGGCGAACCCTGCGAGCTGAGCCGCCGAGCCGTCGTCAGGTGGTCCCGCGCCGGTCAGGCTGCCGCCGAGCAGCACGTCGCCGGCCGGAAGGCCGGCAGCGGCGGGGAGCACGAGGCTCGAGAGCAGCGCGCCGGAGGATCCGAGCGCCGCCGGTTCGACGCCCCCGAGCTCCGGGTGGCAGGCCTCGCCGGGCGTCGCCGCGGCGAGCCCGGATGGGAGCGGGAGGCACGCGGCGGGAAGCGACCACAGCGCCAGCCAGACGTCGAGCGGGCCGTAGGCGAACGTCTCCGCCGGCTCCCCGCTCCCACTCAGTCCGATCAGGCGTCCGTCGGCGTCGTAGCGCGGCGGCAGTCGTCGCCGGCCCCGACCCGGGCGCGACCGAGACGAGCTCGCCTGCGGGGTCGTAGGCGAAGGTCGTCGTCGTAGCCGGCGCGTCGGGCGAGACGACTTGCTCCGAGCGCGGCCTGGCCGAGGCGTCCTCGTTCCACGTCGTGGTCGTGCCGCCCGGAGCAGTCGTCCTCGACAGCCGTCCGAGCGTGTCGTAGTCATAGCGCGTGGTCCCATCCGGCTCGACTGCGGCGACGAGCTCGCCCGCCGCGTCGTACGCCAGCGACGCGCTCGAGCCGTTCGGGATCCCGATCGTGGTCAGCTCGCCGGCGGCGTCGTAGCCGAAGCTCGTCGTGCCGTGGTGGTCGCTCGCCGCCACCAGCCGACCGTCGGCGTCGTAGCTGAAGGTGGCCGTCTCGCCGCCGCCGCCGGCAGACGTCAGCCGCCCGAGCGTGTCATAGGTGAAGGTCCAGCTCGAGGCGTTGTCCTCCACCGCTGTGAGGTGCAGGTCACTGGCGTCGTAGCTGAGCGACACCGTCCCCGACTGCCCGCTCGCCCCGGTGAGCTCGCCGTCCGCGTCATAGGTGAAGGTCGTCAGATCGCCCCCCGGAGCACCCGGGCCGGCGTCGAGCAGTCGGGTCAGCTCACCATCGGCGTCGTAACCGAAGCCGACCTGGTCGCTGCCGTCGGAGAACCGCGTCACGTCGCTCGCGGGCGCGAGGGGGATCCTCGGACCAGTCGCGCCGCGCAGCGCGACAAGGGCGCCGCGCTGGTCGACCGCGACCCAGCCGCCCCCAGCCAACGAGACGACGAGCCGCGCCTCGCCGTCGATGCCGACTTGCACCGGGCCGGCCTCGACCCGGCAGGACGCCGTCGTCGGCGGGAACGTCGCTGCCCAGGGGAGCAGGTCGGGAGCCGGCGCCGGGCCGGCGAGGGCGTCGGGGCAGGAGACTGTCGGCACCCCGACGGCGGCGACGACGCCGGTGTCCGCCGTGTGCACCGCCGCGCTGGCCGCCTGCGGCCGCGCCACGAGCGCCGCGAGCCCCGCGGAGGGCAGCGCCGTCGCGCTCGGAACGAGGAGCAGCGCAGCCCGCCAGGCGTGGCCGCGAGGTGCCATCGGAATCTCCCGCTGTCGGCGCCGGGCCGCCGGCCCGCTCGGTGCGGCGCGACCGGGGACCGCCGTCGGGTTGGTGGTGGTCCTGCTCGGGCATCGTCGCATCCGGCATGCGCAGGGATCAAGCGCGTTCGACGTCACTTCGGCTGGACAATTCGTGCGCCGAAAGCGCTTCTATGCTCGCATGCGGCACGCAGCGTGAATCCGATAGCACGCCCCGTGACCGGTGAGGCGCGATCGGCCGGCCGAGACCGAACGCGGAACCACCGGGTCGGCTCAGGCGCGCTTCAGGGGCGTGAGCGAGAGCAGGAATTTCTTCTCGCCGTTGCGCGGGAAACGGATCGTCGCCTCGGCGCGGTCGCCCTCGCCCTGTACCGCCACGATCTGCCCCTCGCCCCAACGAGCGTGCACGATCTTGTCGCCGGGCTGAAGCCCGAGGCTCTCCGCGCCGGTGGTGTGCACCGGCGAGGCGCGCCGACCACCGCCGGTAGCGACCGCGCGCCCCCGCCGGGCCCCTCGCGCCCGCCGGGGCGTCCGGGCGGCGCCGACCCGGCGCCGGAGCGGCGTGCGCCGATCCCGATGCCGTAGATCCGCCCGAACGGCGCGTCGGGGTCCTCGCCGTCCCCCTCCTCGTCGTCCTCCCAGCGCCGCCGGGCACGTCCGGTCCCCCCCTGGCCGGCCCAGCTGCCGCCTCCCGCCCACGTCCCTGCACCACCGGGCGAGCCCCAGCTCGACCCCGCCGCCGCGGCGGAGCCCCCGGCCACCGAACCGAGGCCGTAGGGGTCCTCGACCTCCTCGGTGAGGTCGTCGGGGATCTCGCGCAGGAACCGGCTCGGCAGGCTCTCCTTCGTCGCGCCGTACAACGTGCGCACGACGGTGTGGGTGAGGTACAGCCGCTCCCTCGCGCGGGTGATGCCGACGTAGCAGAGGCGGCGCTCCTCCTCGAGCTCCTCGGGCTCGGCCAGGGTGCGGTCGTGAGGAAAGATGCCCTCCTCCATCCCGGTGAGGAACACCACCCGGAACTCGAGCCCCTTGGCGGCGTGCAACGTCATCAGCGACACCTTGCCGCCGTCGCTGCCGGTTCCGCCGCCCACAGCCGAGCCCGCGGCGTCGTCGTGACCCGCCATCGTGTCGGTCGCGCCGACAAGCGCCGTCCCCTCGAGGAAGCTGGCCAGGTCGGGGTACTCCGCCGCCTGGCCGACGAGCTGGTCGAGGTTCTGCAACCTGCCTTCGGCCTCGAAGCGCGCCGGGCCCGGAAGCGCCCGCTCCTCCTCGAGCGCGTCGCGGTAGCCGGTGCGCGCCAGCACCTCGAGGGCGAGCTCGCCGGGCGGCACGGTGCCCTCGAGGTTGAGCGTCGCCAGGTCGTCGACGATCCGCAGGAACTCCTCGATGCCCTGCAGCGACTTGCCCGTGATGCCGAGCGTGCCCGCCTCGCGCAGCGCCCCGCCGAAGCCGCCGCCGCTCGAGGCGCCGCGAGTGGCGAGCTTGCCGACGGTCGTCGCGCCGATGCCGCGCTTTGGGACGTTGAGGACGCGGCGCAGCGAGACCTCGTCGGCGGGGTTGGCAACGAGGCGCATGAAGGCGATGAGGTCGCGCACCTCCCGCCGGTCGTAGAAGCGCGGGCCGCCGATCACCTGGTAGTCGATGCCGCGGTCCTGCAGCGCCCGCTCGAGCGCCAGGCTCTGCGCGTTGGTGCGGTAGAAGACGGCGATCTCGTGGGCGGGAATGCCCCGCTCGCGGCGCAGGGTGGCGATCTCGCTCGCCACGAACGTCGCCTCGCCACGCTCGTCGCCCGCCCGGAAGCGGCGGATCTTGTCGCCCTCGCCGAGCGCGCTCCACAGGTTCTTCTCCTGGCGCACCAGGTTGTGGTTGATCACGGCGTTGGCGGCCGAGAGGATGCGCTGGGTGGAGCGGTAGTTCTGGTCGAGCACGATCGTGCGCGCCTCGGGGTAGGCGAGCTCGAAGTCGAGCAAGTTGCGCATCTGGGCGCCGCGGAAGGCGTAGATGCTCTGGTCTGAGTCGCCGACGACGCAGACGTTGCGGTGCTTGGCCCCGATCAAGGTGACGATCTCGTTCTGAGCGCGGTTGGTGTCCTGGTACTCATCGACAAGCACGTGCAAGAACCTGCCCTGGTAGTGGTCGCGCGCCTCCTCGTCCTCGCGAAGCAGCCGCACCGTCACCGACAAGAGGTCGTCGAAGTCCATCGCGTTGGCTGCGACGAGCCGGCGCTGGTACTCGGTGTAGACCTCGGCGATGCGGCGCTCGTAGATCGTGTAGGCGCGCGCGGTGTAGGCCGCCTCGTCGAGGAGGTCCGACTTCGCCTGGCTGATCGCGCCCAACACGGCGCGGGGCGGGAAACGCTTGGCGTCCACGCCGAGGTCGTCGATCACGTGCTCCACCAGGCGGCGGCTGTCGGACTCGTCGTAGATGGTGAAGCCGCTGCGGTACCCGGCGCGCTCGGCCTCGCGGCGCAGCAGCCGGACGCAGGCGGAGTGGAACGTCGAGACCCACATCTTGTCGACGTCCTCGCCGACGAGCTCGGCGACACGGCCGCGCATCTCGTCGGCCGCCTTGTTGGTGAAGGTGATGGCAAGGATGCGCCAGGGGGAGACGCCGGTCTCGACGAGGCGGGCGATGCGCCGCGTCAGCACCCGCGTCTTGCCCGACCCCGCGCCGGCGACGACGACGAGCGGTCCCGACTCGTGCAGCACCGCCTCGCGCTGCTCGGGGTTGAGCCCCTCGACGAGCGCGGCGAGCCGGGCGGGGTCCGGCTCGCGCCGGGCCCGTTCCGGCCGCTCGCTGCCACCCCGGCTCGAGTCGCCGGCATGCGCGCCGCTGCCACCGGCGCGGGGCGCGCCCTCGCCCTCGTCTCGCCCCGCAGCGCGACGTCCCCGACGTGTCGGCAGTGGGCGCTCGCCGGCCGACGGCACCGTGCTCGGCTGGTCCCCGGACGCGCTCGGCGGCGGTCGCCGGCCGCGGCTTCGACCGTCGGGTGCGGGAGCCTCGGGGGCGAATCCGAAGCTCGACTGCTCGAACCCCCCGGTGGCGCCCTTCACTCCCATTCGATGGTGCCCGGGGGCTTGGAGGTGATGTCGTACGCGACCCGGTTCACCCCGGGCACCTCGGCGATGATCCGGCTCGAGATGCGCTCGAGCAGGTCGTGGGGCAGGCGGGCCCAGTCGGCCGTCATCGCGTCCTCGCTCGTGACGGCGCGCACGACGATCGGGTACGCGTAGGTCCGTTCGTCGCCCATCACCCCGACCGAGCGCACGCCCAGCAAGACTGCGAAGGCCTGCCAGATGTCGCGCTCGAGCCCGGCACGGCGCATCTCCTCGAGCACGATCGCATCCGCCGCACGCACGATCTCGGTCCGCTCCGGCGTCACCTCGCCCACGATGCGCACGGCGAGCCCCGGCCCGGGGAAGGGCTGGCGCCACACGATCTCGGCGGGCAGGCCGAGCTCCTCGCCGATGGCACGCACCTCGTCCTTGAACAGCAGTCGCAACGGCTCCACGAGATCGAGGCCCATCTCCTCGGGCAGGCCGCCGACGTTGTGGTGCGACTTGATCGTGGCGGCCGCATCGCTGCCGGATTCCACGACGTCGGGGTAGAGCGTTCCCTGGGCAAGCAACGCCCGCGGCGTCGAAGAGCCGCCGGCTGTGCCAGAACGCTCGGCGTGCTCGGCGGCGCGCGGCGCAGCAGGCTCGCCCGAGGCGTCGCGGGCGCCGCGCGGCAGTGGCGGCGCCGCCTGCCGTGATCCCTCGCTCCGCCGCGACCTCCTCGAAGATGCGGATGAACAGCTCGCCGATCGCCTTGCGCTTCTCCTCCGGGTCGATCACACCGTCGAGAGCGGCGAAGAAGCGCTCGGCGGCCCGTACGTGCACGAGGTCGACGGCGAATTGCCGGCGAAAGGTCTGCTCGACCTGCGCGGCCTCGCCCGCACGCATCAACCCGGTGTCCACGAAGACACACGTCAGCTGCTCGCCGACGGCCTTGTGCACGAGGGCGGCAGTGACGGCGGAGTCCACGCCCCCGGAGAGGGCGCACAGCACTCGCGCGCCGCCCACCTGGCCGCGCACGGCCTCCACGGCGGCCTCGATCACCGAGGTGTGCGTCCAGGAGGGCCGGCACCCGCAGACATCGAAGAGGAACCGGCGCAACAGCTCCTGGCCGCGCTCGGTGTGGGCGACCTCGGGATGGAATTGCACCCCGTACAGGCGGCGAGTCCCGTCCTCGAGGGCGGCGACGGGAGCGGCCGGAGTCGCCGCGGTGACGACAAAGCCCGCCGGGGCTGCCACGATCGAGTCGCCGTGGCTCATCCAGACCTCGCACGCCTCGGGCCAGCCGTCGAGCAGCGCGACGCCGTCACCGGTCCCGCCGCAAGCGCCGGCGACGACACGCAGCGGCGTGCGGCCGTACTCGCCCGTCGCCGTGCGCGCCACCTCCCCGCCGAGCTGCAGGGTGAGCAGCTGCGCTCCGTAGCAGATGCCGAGGAGCGGGACGCCGGAGGCGTACACGGCCGGGTCGAGCAGCGGTGCGCGCTCGGCGTAGACCGATCGCGGGCCGCCCGAGAGGATGATCCCCTTCGGCCGGCGGGCCAGCATCTCGGCGGCGCTGGTGCCGTGCGGCACGATCTCGGAGTACACGTGAGCCTCGCGGACGCGACGCGCGATCAGCTGCGCGGATCTGCGCGCCGAAGTCGACGACGAGGACACGGTCGAACGCCCCAGGGTCCAGCGTGCTGGGCATCCACCGAGGCTACCAGCGGGCACCCCCACAGCCGGTGGTGGTGACAACGCCGTTCGCGTGAATCCGGCCCGTCTGCGGGGCCCTGTCGGCGAGGGGGAATTGATCAGGTCTGGGCTCGACGCGTCGGCAGTGCAGCACGTATCGTGACTGCACATGATCAGTTTGGTTGCCGCCGCGCTCGATCCACATCAGCGCACCGAGCTCGAGCTGCTCGTCGGTGTCGTCGTGGTCGAGCTCGTGATCTCGGTCATCGCCTACCACGAAGCAGACCGGTTCCGCCAGCAGTTCGGTACGGCACCGTGGCGTATCTCGCCGATGGCGTGGGCGGCGATCGGTTTCTTCTTGAGCGTGTTCTCAGGGATCCTGCTGTGGCGCGCCCGGATCAGCACCGGCCGCCGGGCGAGTGCCGCAGCAGCACGCGGCCTCGCGCCAGGTGTTGGTGCGGCCGCTGCAACAAGCCAAGAACTTGCACGCATGCCGATGGCAAGCGGCGTGCCAGCCCACGGCGCGTCGCCCGGCTACGGCGCCGTGCTACCAGGGTCCGCGCCCTCTGGCTGGGCGCCCTCGCCCTACGGCCCGACTCAGCACGCTCCGTCGGCCTACGCGCCAGGTCGCTCGGACTACGGCGCCGCGCCGATGCACACGACGGCCGCTCCCCCGACCTACGCGACCGCTCCCCCGACCTATGCGGCCGCTCCCCCGACCTATGCGGCCGCTCCCCCGACCTATGCGGCCGCTCCCCCGACCTATGCGGCCGATCCCCCGACCTATGCGGCTGCGCCGGCCCAGCCCGGGCTCGCGCCGTACCCGGGTGCGGGCTACGCCGGGCCGGTGCCGCAGGCCGCCGGGGCGCCCTACCCCACTGCGGCGACGCCGGTCGTGGCACGCGCCTCCGCGGAGCCGGTCCAGTGGGGCGACGACGCGGCTGCGGCGAGCGCGCCGGAGGCGGCGGCAGGTGCCTCGGCGGCGCCGTACGCCACCGTCAGCGCACCCTCGGGCGGCACGACCGGGCTGGGTGGCACGTTCGGTCAGGGTGCCGCGCTCGGCTCGGCAGGCCCGCTCGGGCAGGGCGGCGACTCGATTGCGCCGGGCACGTCCGGGGCCGGCGCGCTCGGGAACGCGGGTCCCGCAGCGGCGCTGGCGACGGCCCTCTCGCAGAGCAACGGCTCCTCCTTGTCCAACGGCTCGCTCGCCGCGGCGAGCGCCTTCGACGGGGCCGCCGGCACCGTGAGGACGTCGGGCGCGAACAGCGTGACGAGCGTCACCCAGCCGCTGGCGGACTGGTACGCCGACCCGGTCGGCCGCCACGAGCTGCGCTACTGGGACGGCAGCGGCTGGACCCAGTGGGTGAGCGACGCCGGCTCGACCGCCGCGGACCCCCTCACGGGATAGGCCGCGGACCCCTCACGGGATAGGCCGCGGACCCCCCGCGGGGGAGGCCACGGACCCTCACGGGAGAGAGGCCCCGTACCTCACCGAGGTCCCGCGGCCCCCGCCCACGGCCCGACGCCCCGCCGGCGACCCGGCCCGCGGGCGGGTCGACCCGCTGAGAGAGCGTCAGCCGACCTCGCGCAGCTCCCTGCGCAGCGTGCGCACCTCGTCGCGCAGGCGAGCGGCGTACTCGAAGCGCAGCTCGATCGCCGCCTGGCGCATCTCGGCCTCGAGCGTCTCGACGAGGCGCGACAGCTCCTCGGCGGGCAGCTCCGCGGGGCGCTCGGGAAGGGCCATCCCGCCGGCGCGTGCCGCGCGCTCCGCGGCGCGCCGGCCCGAGCGCCGGGAGCGGTCCGAGCGCCCGGCGTGCCCGGAGGGCAAGGGCGCACCCTCGTCCAGCCCGAGGGTCCCTGCCGCGGCTCGGAACTGGGCGACGAGGTCGGTCACCGCCTTGCGGATCGTCTCGGGCTCGATGCCGCGCTCGGCGTTGTAGCGCTGCTGCACCTCCCGCCGCCGCTGCGTCTCGGCGATCGCCTGGCGCATCGAGTCGGTGAGCACGTCGGCGTAGAGGATCACCCGGCCGGCGGAGTTGCGCGCCGCCCGACCCATCGTCTGGATGAGCGAGGTGTAGGAGCGCAGGAACCCTTCCTTGTCGGCGTCGAGGATCGCCACCAGGGACACCTCGGGCAGGTCGAGGCCCTCGCGCAGCAGGTTGATCCCGACGAGGACGTCGAACTCGCCGAGCCGCAGGTCGCGGATGATCTCGATCCGCTCGATCGTGTCGACGTTGGAGTGCAGGTAGCGCACCCGCAAGCCCGCCTCGAGCAGGTAGTCGGTCAGATCCTCGGCCATCTTCTTGGTGAGGGTCGTGACCAGTGTCCGCTCGCCGCGCGCCGTCGTCGTCTCGATCTCGGCGATCAGGTCGTCGATCTGGCGCTTGGTCGGCTTGACGACCACGACGGGATCCACCAGCCCTGTCGGCCGGACGATCTGCTCGGCGACCCGGCTCGACACCGAGAGCTCGTAGGCCGCCGGCGTAGCGGACATGAAGATGACCTGGTTGATCCGCTTCTCGAGCTCCTCGAAGCGCAACGGCCGGTTGTCCATCGCCGAGGGCAGCCGGAAGCCGTGCTCGACGAGCACCTCCTTGCGGGAGCGGTCGCCCTCGTACTGACCGTGCAGCTGCGGCACGGTCACGTGGCTCTCGTCGACGACGAGCAGCCAGTCGTCGGGGAAGTAGTCGAGCAGGGTGTAGGGCGGGTCGCCCGCCGAGCGCCCGTCGAGGTGGCGGCTGTAGTTCTCGATCCCGTTGCACTGCCCGACCTCGGCGAGCATCTCGAGGTCGTGCTCGGTACGCATCCGCAGGCGCTGCGCCTCGAGCAGCTTGTCCTCGACCCTCGAGCTCGCGCCAGGCGCTCACCGAGCTCCTTCTCGATCGAGGCGATCGCGGCGCGCATCCGGGCGTCGCCGGCGACGTAGTGCGTGGCGGGGAAGACCACGAGCTCGTCGAGCTCGTCGCCGAGCTCGCCGGTGAGGGCGTCGAAGCGCACGATCCGCTCGACCTCGTCGCCGAACAGCTCGATGCGCACCGAGGTCTCCTCGTAGGCGGGGTGCAGCTCGATCGTGTCGCCGCGGACACGGAAGCGGCCGCGCACGAGGTTCTGGTCGTTGCGCTCGTAGTGCATGTCGACGAGCTGGCGCAGCATCTTGCGCTGATCGTGGTGCTCCCCGGGGTGCAGCACGAGGATCGTGCCGCGGTACTCCTCGGGCGAGCCGAGGCCGTAGATGCAGCTGACCGATGCCACGACGATCACGTCGCGGCGCGTCAGCAGCGCCGAGGTCGTCGAGTGCCGCAGCCGGTCGATCTCGTCGTTGATCGACGAGTCCTTCTCGATGTAGGTGTCCGTCGAGGGCAGGTACGCCTCGGGCTGGTAGTAGTCGTAGTAGGAGACGAAGTACTCGACCCGGTTCTCCGGGAAGAGCTCGCGGAACTCGCCGGCGAGCTGCGCGGCGAGCGACTTGTTCGGGGCGAGCACGAGCGTGGGGCGCTGGGCCTGCTCGATCGTCCAGGCGATGGTGGCGCTCTTGCCGGACCCGGTGATCCCGAGCAGGGTCTGGAAGCGGTCGCCGCGCTGCAGGCCCTCGGCGAGGGTAGCGATGGCCGTGGGCTGATCGCCGGCAGGCTGGAAGTCCGAGACGACGCGAAGCTCTGGCATTCGCTCCAGCGTACCGAGCCGAACGCGGCGACTCCTCTGCCCCGGCCGCCCGCCTCTGTCCCGGCCGTCCGCCGCGAAGGATGTAGACCTTCAGCGTGAAAGGTATCCGCGCCGTCGTCGTCACCGAGCCTGGCCCCGCCTCGATCGTCGAGGTCGGCGAGGACGAGCTGCCCGAGGACCCCGTCACGGTCGAGGTGGAGTTCTCCTCGCTCAACTTCAAGGACGGCCTGGCGGTCACCGGGCGGGGCAAGGTCGTGCGCAGCTTCCCGATGACCTGCGGCATCGACCTCGCCGGTCGGGTCGTGGCGTCGGCCGACCCCGCCTGGCAACCGGGCGAGGAGGTGATCGTCACCGGCTGCGGGCTCGGCGAGACCCATCCGGGCGGCTACACCACGCTCCAGCGCCTCCCGGTCGGCTGGCTGGTGCGGCCCCCGGCGGGCCTCGACCTGCGCCGGGCGATGGCGCTCGGCACGGCGGGGCTCACCGCGATGCTCAGCGTGATGGCGATCGAGTCGGGGGGCTCCCCCGGCGCCGGCGGCAACAGCGGCGGCGGCGCCGGCGCCGACGTGCTCGTCACCGGTGCTGCGGGCGGCGTCGGGAGCCTGGCGGTGGCGATCCTCGGCCGCCTCGGCTACGCCGTCACCGCCTCGACGGGGCGTCCGGCGCTGCACGGCTACCTGCGCGAGCTCGGCGCCTCGGCGTTCCTCGACCGCAGCGAGCTCGCCGAGCCGAGCACGCGCCCGCTGCAGTCCGAGCGCTGGGCCGGGGTGGTCGACACCGTGGGCAGCACGACGCTGGCCAACGCGATCGCCCAGACGCGCCGCGACGGCGTCGTCGCCGCCTGCGGGCTCGCCGGGGGAAGCGACCTCCCGACGACCGTCTTCCCCTTCATCCTGCGTGGCGTGCACCTCGCCGGGATCGACTCGGCGTGGCGCCCGCAGAGCCAGCGCAACACGGCCTGGTCACGTCTTGCGTCCACCCTCCCGCCCGAGCTGGTGGACGGGATCTCTCAGGTTCGGCCGATGAGCGAGATCACCACGCTCGCCGAGTCGGTCCTCGCCGGCGAGATCCGCGGGCGCGTCGTCGTCGACACCCGCGCCTGAGCGCGCTCTGCTGCTCGAAGGGCGCCAGGTGGTGCGGCTTCCAGTCGTTGCCGTCCCGGCTGTCGGCGCACCACAGCGACGCGGTGAGGAGCGCGACGAGGACGACGGCGGCGATCAGCGCGGCGCCCACGACGTCCCCCCGCGTCGACGGTGCGCCGCGCCGGTCGGCGCTCGCGGCGCCGGGCTGAGCGGGTCCATGTGTCGATGGTGAGGGCATAGGTTGCGAAGCACAAGTTCCGACTTGCGCGCATTCGTTCAGTGTGACTGAATGATCGGCGTGGACGTCAAGCGGCTGCGCGTGCTCAAGGCGGTCGTCGACGAAGGCTCCGTGGTCGGCGCCGCGACCGCCCTGTCCTACACGCCGTCGGCGGTGAGCCAGCAGGTCACCGCCCTCGAGCGCGAGGTCGGGACGGTGCTGCTCGAGCGCGCCGGGCGCGGCGTGCGGCCGACGGACGCCGCGCTGCTGCTCTGCCGCCACGCCGAGCGCATCTTCGCCGCGATGCACGAGGCCGAGGAGGCGATCGGCGCCCTGCGCTCGGGTCAGCTCGGGCGAATGCGCATCGGCGCCTTCCCCACGGCGGGCTCGGCGCTCGTTCCCGACGCGCTCGGCGCCTTCGAGCGCCTCCACCCCGGCGTCACCCTCGAGATGGCCGTGCTCGAGGTCGACGACGCCGTCCCCGCCTTGCGCCGCGGCGCCCTCGACGTCGCGGTGGTCGTCGAGACCCGCCGGCCCGGCGAGTCGGCCGACGACGGCCTGGTCCACCACCACCTCCTGTCGGACCCCTTCCGCGTCGTGCTGCCTCCCGACCATCCCCAAGCGCGGCGTCGCACGGTCGACCTGGCGGCCCTGTCGGAGGAGCGCTGGATCGTCGTCACCTCGTGCCCCGGGTACTGCCAGCGGGTCGCCGACGAGGCGTGCGCGAAGGCGGGCTTCCATCCCCGCTACGGGCTCGAGGCCGACGAGTACCCGACGGCGCAGGGCTTCGTCGCCGCCGGGCTCGGGGTGGCGCTCGTGCCGCTGCTCGCCCTCGGCGGCTCGCTGCACCCCGGCGTGGTGGTGCGCCGGATGAAGGACGTGACGCGCGGTGCGGGAGGTGTTCGCGCTCACCCGGCCGGCCATCGCCGCCCAGGCGCCGGTCGCGGCGATGATCGACTGCCTGCGCTCGAGCGCCCAGCACTTCCTCACCGCAGCCGCCTGATCCAAGGCAGCCGCCTGACGGTCGCTGCGCCGCCGCCCGGTGCGCCGGTCAGGCCGGCGGGAAGGCTCCGAGCTGCCCGACGCAACACGCCGCGGCGCGCAACGCGGTCGCCTCTCCTCCCACGATCCACCCCGCGGCGAGGGCGTCGCCGGCCCCGGTCGGATCGCGCACGGTGGCGGGGGCCGCGGCAACGTCGCGCCAGGCCCCACGCTCGCGGATGCGGCAGCCTGCCGCGCCGCGCTTGACCACCAGCACGCCGGGCCCGCCATCTTCGATCAGGCCACCGGCGGCGTCGAGCTCGGCCTCTGTGGCGAAGACGACGCTCGCCCCGGTTGCGGCGAGGCGCCGTGCCGTCTCGGTGGCGCCGAGCGCCTCGACGACCGTTCGCGCCGACAGGTCCACGCTCACGCTCGCCCCGGCGTTGCGAGCCGTCGCCGACACGGCGATCGCCGCTTCACCGTCGGAGGAGGCGTCGAGCAGCTCGTAGCCCGAGACGTGCAACCACGAGCACCCGACCGGCCACGACTCGTCCTCGAGCGGACAGGCGTCGTCAGGGCGACGAGCTTGCCCGCCGCGGTCCGACGCCATCGAGCGCAGCCGGTCGGGGGTGACGAAGGACCCGATCGTGGCCGTGCGCGCCGACCGCCCGGCGAGGACCTGCACACCGCGCCGCTCGAGCTCGGCGCGCACGAACGCACCGGGCAGGTCGTCGCCGAGCCGGGTGATCACCGCTGCCTGGGCGCCGAGCGCAGCGCACCACGCGGCGACGTTGGCGGCCTGGCCGCCCGCTGCCAGCGTGATGCGCGCCGGGACGTCGTCGTCGGGGACCGGCAGCCGCTGCAGCTCGACGAGCACGTCGAGCGCGGCGTCGCCGAGCGTGACGACCTTCACGCCGTGCCGTCGCCCGGCGACCCCGCGCCGCCCGGGGAGCCGCCCGGGGAGCCGCCCGGGAAGGACGTGCCCGCCGGCGACGCGGCACCGGGCGACGAGCCTGCGAGCTCGACTGCGACCAGCGCAGCCAGCGCGGAGTTCGACCGCACCGCGGCGAGGTTGGCCTCGAGCGAGGACCCGTCGGTTCCGACGACCATGCGCTCGAGCAAGAAGGGGGTGATCGCCTGGCCGCCGATCCCCGCCTCCTCGGCGGCGGCGAGCGCCTCGGCGAGCACCCGGTCGTGCACGGCGGGGTCGAGCTGGGACTGGCGGGGGACGGGGTTGGCGACGACGACGGCGCCCGTTGCGCCGAGCGCATCTCGAGCCCGCAACACCTCGGCCACCCCGGCCGGCGACTCGACCCGCCAGTCGAGCCGGTGACCACTCGAGTGCAGGTAGAAGCCGGGGAGCTCGTCGGTCCGGTAGCCGACAACGGTGACGTTCAGCGACTCGAGGCGCTCGAGGGTCGCCGGGACGTCGAGGATCGACTTGACGCCGGCGCAGACCACGGCGATCGGGACGCGGCTCAGCGTGACCAGGTCGGCCGACTCGTCGTAGGTGCCGCCGCGGTGCACGCCGCCGAGCCCACCGGTGGCAAAGACGCGTACACCGGCGGCCGAGGCGAGGAAGGAGGTCGCCGCGACCGTCGTCGCCCCGGTCGCGCCCGTCGCCACCGCCGGCGCCAGGTCACGCACCGAGAGCTTGTGCACTCCCGGGCCCTCGGCGATTCGCCGCAGCCCCTCGGCGTCGAGGCCGATGCGGGCGACACCGTCGATCACCGCGATCGTCGCCGGGACGGCGCCGCCGGCGCGCACGATCGACTCGAGCTCGGCGGCAACCAGCGAGTTGCGCGGCCGCGGCAGCCCGTGGGCGATGATCGTGGACTCGAGCGCCACGACGGCTTCGCCGGCGGCGAGGGCGTCGCGGACCTCGTCAGCGAGGGCGAGCATCCGGTGATACTGCCGCGCCGCCGGGCCCGACCGCGCCGGCTTCCGCCGCGGCGTCGGCCGGGAAGAGCTGCTCGAGCTCGGCGCCGCGGGTCTCGGGAAGGGCGACGAACAGCAGCGCCCCGATCACCGGGATCGGAGCCACGGCGATCGAGGCGACAGCGAACCGGTCGGCGACGTCGGCGATCGCCCCGAACGCCAGCAGGCCGATCGTCGCCCCGATCACGGCCGAAAAGGTGATCCAGCCCGACACCGAGGCACGCACCTCGGTCGGGAACAGCTCGTTGGCGAGCGAGGCGCCTGCAGGGGCAAACGTTGCCGCAGCGAGGACCCCCGCCACGTAGCCGCCGACGAGGGCCGGGCGCGAGCCGGAGTAGGTGAGGACCCCGCACGCAGCCATCGCCACCATCGCCACCGCGGCCGTCGGTCGCCGGCCCCAACGGTCGGCGAGGGCGCGGCCGAGGAGCAGCCCTGCGAGCCCGGTCACCCCGGCAAGCGCCACCATCACGGTGACGATCGGCCCGGGGAGCCCGCGCACGTTCTGGGCGTAGATGTACACGAAGCTGTTCACCGGGCCGGTCATCACCGCCAGCGCGGCGCTGATCAACGCGACGACGAGCAGCCGCCGGCGGTGCGCCGGGGCGACCGCGCCGAGCACCGGCAGCGGGTGGTCGGGCGCGACGGCGACGAAGCGGTCCGGCTCGCGGATCAGCTTGCTCAGCCAGGGCAGCGCGACGAGCGGCACCAGTGCGAGCAGGAACAGCCCACGGAAGCCGAGCGTCGCCTTGGCGAGGCCGTTGATCCCGGCGATCACCCCCGAGCCGACGCCGTAACCGGCCGTGATCAGAGCGATCGCCTTGGCGCGCTCCACCGTGGCGGTCTCCTCGGCGCCGGCGACCGAGGCGACGGCGTTCGTCGCGGTCAGTCCCGGCCGGCCGAGAGCGAAGATGGCGACGAACCACCAATACCCGGGGCTCGCCGCGGCGAGCACCGTGAGGGCGAGCCCGCCGGCGCAGCAGACGAGCAGCAGCAGCCGCCGCCCGAAGCGGTCGGCGAGGCCGGACAGCGGCAAGCTCCCGAGCGAGGCGAGGCGCAACACGGCCAAGCCGACGCCGAGCGTCGTCCCCGAGAGGCCCGCCTGCTCGGCGATGCTGGCCGTCCCGTGGCTGGCCTGCCCGAACGTCCTGGCCACCTCGCCGAGCCCCGAGACCGCGCCGAAGGAGCCGAAGCCGGCGGCGAAGGCGAGCAGCGCGAGGCCGATGATCGGCGGGTCCCGCCAGCGGTAGACGCGGGGGGCGGCCACGCGCCCACCTTCCCACGTGGCGAGCCGGCGGCGCGCCACCGCGGGTGTCAGCCCCCGAGCGACCCCAGGCTCGGTGGGATGTCGACGGCGTGGCGCTCGAGCGCCTCGAGCGGCACGATCTCGAGGGCCGACTCGTTGGTCGAGGCGAGGACCACGAAGCAGGCCGCTCCCTCCTGGTAGGCGCGCAGCCAGTTGCGGGCCGTCACGCACCAGCGGTCGCCCGGGACGAGGCCGGGGAAGCGGTACTGCGGCATCGGCGTGACGAGGTCGTTGCCGATCGCCATCTGGTGCTCGAGGAACTCGGCGGTGACCACCGCGCAGATCGTGTGACTGCCGAGGTCTTCCGGGCCGCTCGAGCAGCAGCCGTCGCGGTAGAAGCCGGTCACGGGGTCGAGCCCGCAGGGCTCGAGCTCGCCGCCGAGGACGTTGCGCTGCTCCACGCCCGCCAGTATGACCCGCCGCCCACTAGTCGCGGGGAGGGCGCAGACGTACGATGGGAGACGGTGCAGATCGCCGAGTTGCTCCTGCGCAAGGGTTCCTCCGTCGCCACGCTGCGACCCGACGCGACCGTGCGTACGGTGGTCTCCGAGCTCGCCGCTCAGAACATCGGCGCCCTCGTCGTCTCCACCGACGGCTCGAGCGTGGACGGGATCGTCTCGAGCGCGACATCGTCCGCCGCCTCGACCGCTTCGGCCCGGCGATCCTCGACGAGCCGGTAACGATGATCATGTCGCATGAGGTGCGCACGTGCGTGCCGAGCGACACCCTCGACTCGCTCGCCGTGACGATGACCGAGCACCGGGTGCGCCACGTCCCCGTCGTCGACGGCGGCGCGCTCGTCGGGATCGTGTCGATCGGCGACGTGGTCAAGGCGCGCATGGACGAGCTGCAGCGCGACCGCGACGAGCTCGCGCAGTACATCGCCGGGCGCTGAGCCGCCCGCCCGCCGGACGCGCGCCGCCGGGCGCCCGGAGATCAGCCCCGAGATCAGTCCGTCATGTCGCGTACACCGGCGAGGCGGCGGGGCACGATGCGGACGAGCAGCTCGTCGGTGGCGGCATTGCGCTCGCCGACCTCCTCGGCACGATCCTCGCCGAGGTAACGGCCGGCGATCGTGACCGCCCACTTCCGCAGCTCGTCGGGATTCTGCTCGATCGTCGCCTCGCCCTCGACGAGGGCGAAGGCGTACGGCGGCCGGTCGTCGTGCACGGTGAAGGCGCACTGCGGGTCGCGCAGCAGGTTCGCCCCCTTCACCGAGTGCCGTCCCGTGGTGAGCACGATCGTCGAGCCGTCGAGCCAGTACCAGACCGGCACGGCGTGCGGGCGCCCGTCGGCCCGCGTCGTGGCGAGCACGCCGACGAAGGGGGCGCTCCCGAGGAACTCGTGGATCTCGTCCTCGCTCATGCGATGCATCGCCGCCTCCGCCGCTTCGCCGACCCTTCCCCATTGCTTTGCCCGCAGCACGAGCGCGCCATCCCGACCGAAGGGATCGCGCCAGCGGTAGCCTCGCCGCCCGTGATGGCGCGGCGACGATCCGGCGGGCGATCCGGCGGGCGATCCGGCGGCCGATCCGGCGGGCGATCCGGCGACAGAGCGCGGCGCTGGAGCGCTGCATGGGCGACGAGGGCACTTCGGCCGTGACCGGCCTGCTCGCCAGCCTCCTCGAGACGCGCGCGTCGGCGCTCGCCGATCTCGACGCGCAGGAGCGCCTGCTCGTGCACAGCGACCTCACCGGGACGCGCCAGCTCTACGAGCTGGTGCCCTCGGGCGGCCTGCGCCAGCTGACCGAAATCGGCGAGCCCGTCGGCCCCGCCTGCTACCTCCCTGACAGTCGCCGTGCGGCCTTCGAGGCCGATCGCGGCGGCGACGAGCGCCATCAGATCTACGTCGTCGAGCTCGACCGCGACACGCCGGTGCGCGACCTCGGCGAGGTCGAGGCACTGACCGCAGATCCCCGCTACGGCCACCACCTCGCCGGCGCCTCGCCCGACGGCACGCTGCTCGCCTACACCTCGAACCGGCGCAACGGTATCGACTTCGATCTCTGGCTCGTCGACCTGCGCAGCGGCGAGCACCGGCTGCTGTACTCCGACGGCGGCTGGTGCCAGCCTGCGTCGGGCTTCTCCCCCGACGGTCGTCTGGTCTCCCTCACCCGTCCCGGGCCCCGACCGCTCGACGCCGACCTGCTCGTCGTCGACGTGGCGAGCGGGGCCGCCCGCGTCGTCCTCCCGCACCCCGACGAGGCCGCCGTCGTCGGAGCGCCGGCATGGCTCGACTCCCGGCGGTTCTTCGTCGCCTCCGACGTCGGGCGCGACCACGCCGCCGTCGTGCTCGTCGACCTCGACTCGCCTGCTGGGTCCGATCGGCCCGGCGCGGGCCGCGGCGACCCCGTGGCAGGCTCCCGCCAGCAGGGCAGGCACTCCGGCGGCGTGGACCAGTTCCCCGTCACGAGCCGCGACGGTTCCACCGTGCTGCTGGTCGAGAACCACGGCGGTGAGTCGCAGCTCGTGCTCTACGCCACCAGCGCCACGCCGTTGCAGCCGCTCGGGGTGGTGCCGCTCGCCGAGCCCGGCGTCGTCGAGGGCGTGCGCATCGTGCCCCCGCACCTCTCGGCAGACGGCGCACGCGTCTACTACACCCTGTCGACACCACGCCTTGCCGGCGACGTCTGGTGCTTCGACCGGGCGAGCGGGGAGACGCGCCGCCTCACCACCAGCCCGGCGCCGGTCCCGGCCGAGCAGCTCGCCACAGCCGAGCGGGCGGCGGTGAGGAGCTTCGACGGCGAGCTCGTGCCGCTGTTCCTCTACCGACCCGATCCCGAGAGCACGCCTCCGGTGGTCGTGCTCGTCCACGGCGGCCCGGAGGGCCAGTCCGTGCTGCGCTTCGACCCGATCGTGCAGGGCCTCGTCGCCGAGGGCTACGCGGTCGTGGTGCCCAACGTTCGCGGCTCGACCGGCTACGGCAAGCGGTACGCCTCGCTCGACGACACGACCAAGCGTCTCGACTCCGTCGCCGACCTCGCCGCGGTGCACGGCTGGCTGGCCACGGCCGGCCTCGACTCCGGGCGCGCCGCGCTGTGGGGCGGCTCCTACGGCGGCTACATGGTGCTCGCCGGGCTCGCCTTCCAGCCCGAGCTGTGGGCGGCCGGCGTCGACATCGTCGGCATCTCCGACCTCGTCACCTTCCTCACCAACACGAGCGACTATCGCCGGGCGCACCGCGAGCTCGAGTACGGCTCGCTCGAGCGGGACCGGGCCTTCCTCGAGGAGGCGTCCCCGTTGCGCCGCGCCGACGCGATCGCCGCGCCGCTGTTCGTCATCCACGGGCGCAACGATCCCCGCGTCCCGGTCAGCGAGGCCGAGCAGCTGGTCGCGACGCTCGGCAGACGCGGAGTGCGCTGCGAGCTCGTCGTCTACGAGGACGAGGGACATGGCCTGCAGCGCCTCGCCAACCGCCTCGACGCCTATCCGCGGGCCGTCGCCTTCCTCGACGAGGTGCTCCGCCCGCACTGAGCGCCGGCAGCGGATGCCCGGAGTCGCAAGACCTATTGGCTGACCGGCCCACAGCTGCTCTCCAACGCCGGCGACCGCGCGCCGCGCTCAGAGCCGGAGCTGGCTCCAGGCTCGGAGGGTCGTTCGGTCGCCGAACACCTCGAGGGTCTCCGGCGCCGCTCGGTTCATCAGCCACAAGAGCAGCTGCGACCTCGTGCCACGGAGCGCGGTGTCGGCCTTGCCGTGCTCCCGGCGTGCGGCGCCGCCGTCATCGAGGTCGATCCACCACTCGGTGGGCCCGTCGGTGGCGTGGAGGTGCAGCGAACCGCCGAGACCCTCGACGCCGTCCCGGGCGATCAGCCCCGGCAGGAACTCGACGACGAATTCGTCGATCCCGGCTCCAGCCACCTCGCCGTCGAGTGGGCCGGGCGGGGGGCCGTCTCGCTCGGCGGCGGCGTGCTCGGCGTCGAAACGGTGGATCGCGACCTCGGCGGCCAGCCGCCGCCACCACCACTTCACCTGGCTGTCGCCTCTGCTCGAGAAGGTCCAGATCTCGGCGTCCGGGTCGGCGGATGCAAGGACCTCGAGCGTACGGTCCAGCGCGGCCAGGTACCACGCCGGAAGGTCCGACACGCTCGCCGGCGGCGGGTCGAGGCTGCGCCGGCTGACGTGCCCACCCGACGTGACCACGGCGGACATCCAGCCGAGAACGCCGCCGGTGTGGCGCACGAGCTCGGCGGCATCCCAGGCCGGGCAGTGCGGCACCGGATGCCCCCAGCCGGTCTCCGCCACCGTCAGCAGCCGGCGGCCGTCGTCCTCGGCAGCCCGCAGCAGTGCCCTCGGTCCGGGGCTCGCCGCAGGTGCGGGGCTCGCCGTGGGTCCCGGAGTCGGCTCGGATTCCATGGACGACAGTGTCGCAGCCGGCCGGGTCGTGGCGCGCGACGTGTGAACGGTGCCGTCTGCGGAGCTTCGCTGCCCCTCAGTCGGGCAGGCGCTGCTCGCCGATGTCGGGCATCACCCACGGCTCGAACACCGGGTCCTCGAAGACGAGCCCCGGCAGATCGGGGCCGGCGTTGCGCAACGTGAGCCCGAGCTCGGCCAGGTACTCCACCCGGTCGCCCCCTGTGATGCGGAACGCCTGGTCGTGTCCGGGGTAGATGACGTCGGCGATCGTGACGAGCTTGTCGACGCTCGCATTGGCGAGGGCCTCGTCCCAGAAGACGAGCGCGTTGCGCCGCTGCAGCGCCACGGTGCTGTTCTGGATCGAGTCGCCGGCGATCACCGCGGTGCCGTCGGCCGTGCGCGCCGCGAGCGCGATCGTGCCCGCCGAGTGACCCGGAGCCTCGACGACCTCGACGCCGGGGATCACCGACACACCCTCCTCGACCTCCCAGATGCGCTCGCCGAACAGCTCGAGCACGGCGTCGATCCAGCTCGGGCATCCGTAGTCGTTGCGGTGCGGTGCCTTGACGTAGCGGCGCTCGTCGCGGTGCAGCACGATGCGGGCGCGCTCGAAGACGTCGAGGTTCTCCATGTGGTCCCAGTGCGCGTGCGTGCACACGACGACGTCGATGTCGGCGGTGGTCAGGCCGCGCGCCTCGAGCTCGCGCCGCAGCGCCAGCCGCCGGCCGGTATGCCCGGTGTCGACGACGATGCGCGTCAGGTTGCCCTGCTCGTCGGCTCCCTCGACCAGGTTGACGCCGCAGAAGGCGATGTCCCCCTGGTCGCTCCCGATGCGGTATCCCTGCAGCACCGTGTCGACGTTCACCGTTGCAGTCACGGCGTCGATCCTGTCGCGTCCGCGGCCTTCGTGGCGAACCTGGCGACGAGGCCCGTGCCCGCGAGCCGGCCGGTGCGTCGTCCCGCGGCGGCGCTCCCGTCCCGAGTCGGCCGGTGCTGGCGGTGCTAGTTGTACTCCGAGGGCGCCGAGGGGACGGGCGCGGCGCCCGCCTCGAGCAGACGAGCCGAGGCCGCCGCGTGGCGGCGCTGCTGGACGAGCAGGGCACCGGCGGCGAGCGCCACGGTGCCGCCGACGACGAGCGCCGGCGCGGAGAACTCCGGCACGACAGGGGGGTTGTTGTCGCTGCGGGGGCGGGTGAAGGCGTAGGTCTCCTTCACCGTGTACGCCGGTGCGCCCGAGGTCTGCGTCGGCGCGTGGTAGTAGGTCACCGAGATCGTCGTGTTGCCCCCGGGCTGGCCGGGGTCGACCGAGAAGTAGGCGACCCCGTAGGCCTGAGCGGCGTCGGTCATCGCCGACCAGGTGGACGGCTCGTTGGCGTCCGGCACCGGCTTGACCCCCGCCCCCAAGCTCCCGACCGCAGCGCCGCTGCGGATCTGGGTGAAGGTCGTGACGAGGGCGATGCCCATCTCGTAGACGTTGTCGCGCTTGTCCGTCCCGCCCCCGCCGAGGGTCAGGTACACCGTCCCCTTCGTGGTGTCGAAGGGGCTCGTCTGGTCGGTGGTGACGACCTTGGGGGTGAGGGTGTTGACCGTCTGGCCGCTCGTCGAGGGCAGATTCACCAGCCCGCTCGCCTGGTTGACGACACCGCCGGCGAAGGTGGAGGTGCCGAGGTTCGGCGTGAAGCCGCGTACCGGCCAGGACCGCTCGTAGTCGTGGTCGTGGCCGTTCACGACGACGTCGACCTCGTACTGGTCGAACAGGGGGACCCACGCCTGGCGGATGGCGAGATCGCAGCCGTTGTCGGTCGTGGAGGACAGTGCGCACTGGTGCATCGAGACGACGATCCAGTCACAGGTCGTGTCCGCACGCGCCGCGGCGAGCACGCCCTCGAGCCAGACGGTCTGGGCGTTCGGGGTGGCCGGACCGATCGTCGTCGGCGCCGTCGCCGACCACGTCCCGTCAGCGTTCTCGGCGAACCCGCCGGTGTAGAACTGGTTGTACTGGACCTCCGTCGTCGGGATGGGGTTGCCGTGCGAGTCGGTCGCCGCGTGCAGGCCGACGTTGTAGGCCCCGGCGCCCTGGTAGCAGATGTCGTTGGCGTCGAGGCAGACGAACTGCACGGAGCCGACGCGGAAGGCGTAGAAGTTGCCCGAGTAGGGCGTGGGGTTGCCCGGGACGAGGAAGCGGGTGTTGAACGAGGCGTAGCCCTGCGGGCCGTTGTCCAGCTCGGCCTCGTGGTTGCCGATGGCGTACATCCAGGGCCGGTTGGCCGCCGAGCGCTGCACGTTGAGCGCGTAGTCGCGCCACACCTCGGGGGCGGGCTGCACGCCTGCCGAGCCGGGGGCCGTGGCGCCGGTGGAGCTGATGGTCACCTTGTCGGCGTAGGCGAGGTCGCCGTTCATCAGGTGGAACAGCGGCGACAGGGTTTCGATCTCGTTCACGGCGTTGTAGCAGTTCCACTGCGACTCGCTGTAGGTGCTGGACTCGATCGTCGAGCCGTCGGCGAGGGTGTAGGTCGCGCCGGCACCGGGAGTGGCGAGGTCGCCGAAGCTCGTGAAGGCGAAGGGGAAACGGCCCGTCTGGGCCGTCGTGAAGGTGCTCGTGAACGTGGCGGCGGTCTCGGCCGGGTCGGCGACGGTGTAGGTGTAGGTCGTGCCGGGAGTGAGGCCCGCCAGCTGGGCGTGGTAGCAGTAGACCGTCTCGCCGGACAGGCCGTCGGTGTACTGCTTCTCCGTGGCGGCGACGACGACGGGCGTGCCGCCGCCGGTCGAGAAGCTGACCTGCGGCTGGGTTTCGAGCTGCGGCGACGCCCACGAGATGGTCATCGCGGTCGAGGGATCGGCACCGAACATCAGGTGGACCTGCTCGGGAACGTATCCGGTCCCGAGGCTGCTCACCCCGCCCGGGCCTGCGGCGAAGGCATAGCCGTCGGGCCAGCCGGCGGTCGCCACGAGGGCGGCGAAACCGGCCCCGGCGGTGAGCTTCATGAAGTCGCGACGAGAGAACGGGCCCATGACGCTCGGCTGCACGGTCGTGTCGTTGTCCATGGCGCCGAAACGTACGCAGCGAAAGTGAATTCTCGTCATATGTGATGGCACAGTCAGGTGAATCTCGCGTGAAATCGAGCTGTTGCACCGCCAGTGCGCGCGATCGGCGGTCGCGCCGGCCCCGGAGGGACACGCAGCGCGGCGGTCGGTACGGTGGTCGGCGTGAGACGCTTCATCGTGCTCGGTGCCGGCGCGATCGGCGGCGTGATCGGTGCCCGGCTGCACCAGCACGGCCAGGAGGTCGTGCTCGTCGCCCGCGGCGCCCACGCCGAGGCGATCGCCGAGCGCGGGCTGCGCTTCGACAGCCCCGACGGCTCGGTGAGCCTGGACGTGCCGGTCGTCACCTCCCCGGCCGCGGCGACGCCCTCCGCCGACGACGTCGTCGTGCTGGCCACCAAGACCCAGGACAGCTCCGCGGCGTTGCAGGCCTTGGTGGCGGCTGCTGCACCGGGCGTGGCCGTGCTCTGCGCGGAGAACGGCGCGGAGAACGAGCGCCTGGCATTGCGCCTCTTCCCGCACGTCTACGCCGCCGTCGTGCAGCTGCCGGCGACGCACCTGCGTCCCGGGGTGGTGATGGCCCACTCGGCGCCCTGCACCGGCATCGTCGACGTCGGCCGCCACCCCGGCGGTGTCGACGACCGGGCGCGCGAGATCTCCGCAGCGCTGGCGGGGTCGGGCTTCGCCTCCGAGGCACGACCGGACCTGTGGCGCTGGAAGTACGCCAAGCTGCTGCGCAACCTGGCCAACGCCGCGCCGGTCGTTCTCGGCCGCGACGTCGACGCCCAGGCTGCGATCGAGCTGGCGCGAGCCGAGGGCCACGCCGCGCTGAGTGCGGCGCAGATCGTGTGGACCGGGGACGAGGAGTACGAGGAGCGCCATCGACGTTTCGTGACGCGCCGCCCCGTGGCGGGGTACGAGCACGCCCTCGGCTCGGGCTGGCAGAGCATCGAGCGCGGCCTTGCGACCGTCGAGTGCGACCACCTGAACGGCGAGATCAGCCTGCTCGGCCGCTTGCACGGCGTAGCGACCCCGGTGAACGACCTGTTCGCCCGCCTCGCCGGAAGCGTCGCCAGGGGCGAGCTGGCGCCTGGGGCGACGACCCTCGAGCGGTTCCTCGCGCTCGCCGGCGCGCCTTCCGCTGCGGTCGATCCGGCGTGACGCGGCGCGCGGAGAACGGGCGGCTCACCGGGGCCGCCGGCACGGGCGGGCCGCGCGCCTGCGCCCGCGCGCTGGCCGTCAGCACGCTCCTCTTGGCGGCGGCGGGCGCGGGCGCGGCGGGCGCGGCGACAGAGCCTGTTGCGGCAGCGGCTCGGGCCGCCGCAGCTCCCGAGGCGCCGGCGACGACGGTTCGCGGCTCGCCGCTACAGCTGATCGTCGAGCCCGCCGCCGGGATGCGGCCGATCTACGCGCTGCTCTCCTCGGCGCGCCACTCGCTCGACCTTGTCATGTACGAGCTGGCCGACCCCGAGGTGGACTCCATCCTCGAGACAGACGCCCGGCGCGGCGTCGCCGTGCGCGTGCTGCTCGACGGGGGCTACGAGCGAGCGCCGAACACGGCCGCCTTCGACGACCTGCGCACGCACGGCGTCTCGGTGCGCTGGTCCTCGTCGCAGTTCGAGATCACCCACGAGAAGAGCTTCGTCGTCGATCGCAGCACAGCCGTGGTGATGACGCTCAATCTTCACGGCCCGCTACTACGCGACGACGCGCGACTTCGCCGTCGTCGACACCGATCCCGCCGACGTGGCGGCGATCGAGGACGGCTTCTCCATCGACAGGGCATCGTCACCGGCGAGCGCTCCTCCCGGTGCCGATCTGTTGTGGAGCCCCGGCTCGAGCGCGTCGCTCGTGGCGTTGATCGGCTCGGCACGCCGCGAGGTCGAAGTGGAGAGCGAGGAGATGGACGACCGGGCGATCACCGACGCCCTCGCCGCCGATGCCCGGCGGGGCGTGCACGTCGAGGTGACGATGACCGCCGACCCGGAATGGGACGAGGCGTTCTCCGAGCTGCGCGCTGCCGGCGTGGCCGTCCACACCCTCTCCGACAGCGCCTCGGCGCTGTACATCCACTCCAAGGCGATCGTCGTCGACCCGGGCTCGGGCGCGGCGCGCGCTTTCGTCGGCTCGCAGAACTTCTCGGTGTCCTCGCTCGACTACAACCGCGAGCTCGGCGTCGTCACCTCGCAGCCCTCGATCGTCTCCGCCCTCGCCTCGGTGCTCGAAGCGGACTTCGCCTCTGCGCCCGCCTCAGCCTCGTGACGAGCTTGGGGGACGGGGCCACCCACGCCCCCCGATCGAGCCGGCGAGCGGCGGCCTGCGAGCCGGGCGAGCTCAGGTTCGCCGCGGTCGGCCTGGACCACGGGCACATCAACGGGATGTGCAACGGACTGACCGAGGCCGGCGCCGAGCTGGCTCTCGTCTACGACCCCGACCCGGCCAAGGTGGGCGAGCTGTGCGCCCGCCATCCCGGCTCGGCGCCGGCGGCGTCGCTCGCGCAGGTGCTCGACGACCCCGGCATCGCCCTCGTCGCAAGCTCGGCGGTCCCCGCCGATCGCTGCGCGATCGGCCTGGCGGCGATGGAGCACGGCAAGGACTTCTTCGCCGACAAGCCGCCGCTGGTCAACCTCGAGCAGCTCGACGCGGCGCGCGCCGCGGTGGCCCGCACCAGGCGCAGGTACGCCGTGTACTACAGCGAGCGCCTGCACGTGGAGTCCGCCGTTCTCGCCGGCAGGCTCGTCGCCGAAGGTCGTATCGGGCGGGTGATCCAGGTGCTCGGCATCGGGCCGCATCGCCTCAACGCGGCGAGCCGGCCGGCGTGGCACTTCGACCCGGCGCGCGCCGGCGGCATCCTGTGCGACATCGGCAGCCACCAGATCGAGCAGTTCCTCTTCTTCACCGGCGCCACCTCGGCCGAGGTGACCGGGAGCCGGGTGGCGAACTACGCGCACCCCGAGCACCCCGGCTTCGAGGACTTCGGGGACTGCTCGCTCGTCGCCGACAACGGCGCGGCGGGGTACTTCCGCGTCGACTGGTTCACCCCCGACGGCCTTGGTACCTGGGGCGACGGGCGGACGATCCTGCTCGGCACGGAGGGGTACATCGAGCTGCGCAAGTATCTCGACGTGGCACGTGACGCGGTGGGCGACCAGGTGTACGTCGTCGACGAGGCCGGCGAGGAGCACCTCTCGGCGCGTGGCTTGATGGGGTTCCCCTTCTTCGGCCAGCTCGTGCGCGACGTCCTCGACCGCAGCGAGACGGCGATGACCCAGGAGCACGCCTTTCGCGCCATCGAGCTGGCGATCACCGCCGAGTCGCAGGCCCGGCGGCTGGCGTGATCGGGCGCAGCTACGGCTTCGGCATCGTCGGCTGCGGCGTGATCGCCCCGCGCCACGCCGCCGCGATCGCCGCCTGCCCCGGCGCCCGCCTCGTGGCTGCCTGCGACGCCGTCCCGGGGCGCGCCGCGTCCTTTGCCGCCGAGGCGGGTTGCGATGCCGAGCCCGACCTCGGGCACCTGCTGGCCCGCCCCGACGTCGAGGTCGTCTCGGTCTGCGTCCCGAGCGGGCTGCACGCAGAGGTCGGCGTCGCCGCGGCGCGCGCCGGCAAGCACCTCGTGGTCGAGAAGCCGATCGACGTCACCCTTGCCGCCGCCGACCGGCTGATCGAAGCGGTGGGCGCCGCCGGCGTGCGGATGACCGTGATCTCCCAGCGGCGCTTCGAGCCGGGGATCCTCGAGCTGCGCGGGCTGCTCGCCTCGGGCGCGCTCGGGCGCCTGGTCCTCGGCGACGTCAACGTGAAGTGGTACCGCAGCCAGTCCTACTACGACGGCGCCGGCTGGCGCGGCACGTGGGCGCTCGACGGCGGCGGGGCGCTCATGAACCAGGGCGTGCACCACGTCGACCTGTTGCGCTGGTGCATGGGCCCCGTCGCCGAGGTACGGGCGATGTGCGCCACCGAGAGCCACGAGATCGAGGTGGAGGACGTGGCGCTGGCGCTGTTGCGCTTCGAGAGCGGCGCCGTCGGCTCGCTCGTGGTGACGACGGCCGCCTACCCGGGCTTTCGCGCCCGCCTCGAGCTGCACGGCACCGACGGCACCGCCGTAGTCGAGGACGGCGAGCTCGTCGTGCGCGAGCTGCGCGCCGAGCACAGTGAGGAGGGCTCCTACGGGTCGACCGCCTCGCTCACCCCGCGCGGCGCCGGCCCGGCGCCCGATACGCCGCCGGCCGTGGGGACGGCACAGTCCGGCGGCAGGGCGCTGCGCTCGGCCGGCAGCCAGGACGCCCACACCGCCCAGCTGGCCGAGTTCCTCGCTGCGCTCGCCGAGGGCCGCGAGCCCCTCGTCGACGGGACCCAAGCCCGCAACGCCCTCGAGCTCGTCCTCGCCGTCTACGAGTCCGCACGGCGCGGCGCTCCGGTGCGCCTGCCGCTGGCGTAGGCGGCTGCCACCGCGACGACCGGGCCGCAGGCGAGGTCGGTGAGCGCCTCGGCGAGCAGCGCGCGCATCCGCCCATCGCCGGCGAGATCGTCGCCGAAGACCTGCCGCAACGAGAGCGCGCGCTCGGCGAGGCGGCGCGGGTCGGCCTCGGCGTCGACGCCGCCGGCGAGGCGGCGCAGCTCGGGCGCCAGCGGGTCGCTTACCTCGAGCGGCCGGCCGGACTCGTCGCGCCCGTGGCAGATCGCCCACACCCAGCCGGCGACGACGAGCACGGCGCGGCGCGGCTCGCCGCCGGCCGCGAGGTCGGAGCGCACGGTCTGCAGCACCCGCTGGGGCAGCTTCTGTGAGCCGTCGCTCGCCACCTGCAGGCAGCGGTGCGCCAGCACCGGGTTGGCGAAGCGCTCGAGCACCTGGTCGCGGTAGGCGGCGAGCTCGACGCCGGGAGGCACCTCGAGGCTGGGCGCGACCTCCTCGTCGACCATCGAGCGCACGAAGGCGCCGAGCTCGGGCAGGGCGACGGCCTGGGCGATGAGCTCGCGGCCCGACAGCGCCCCGAGGTAGGCGAGGGCGGAGTGCGAGCCGTTGAGCACCCGCAGCTTGAGCGTCTCGTACGGCGCGACGTCCCCCACGAGCTGCACGCCGGCGGCCTCGAGCGCAACAGGGCGTGGGCCGGCGAAGCGGTCCTCGATCACCCACTGGCCGAACGGCTCGGCCACGACGGCGGCCTCGTCGCGCACGCCGAGCTCGCCGGCCGCCGCGGCGCGCACCTCGGGCGTCGCCGCCGGGACGATGCGGTCGACCATCGAGCACGGGAAACCCACCTGCTCCCCGACGAACCTGCCCAGCCCGCCGGCGCCGGCATCCCCTCCTGCCAGCTCGATCAGCTCGCCGACGAGGCCGGCGAGCAGGAGGCCGTTGGCGGGCAGGTTGTCGCAGCTGAGGACCGTCAGCGGGCCCGCCCCGGCGTACCGGCGGGCCGCCAGGCCGTGGGCGAGCTGGCCGGGCACCGTGCGCGGCACGTAGGCGCCGCCGCCGGGCGCGAGCGCCTCGCCGGCAGCGGCACCCGCGCCGTCCGCGAGCGCGGCGGCGTCGGCGAGCACGTCGGGGTCGTCTCGGCGCAACCTGCCCGTTGCCGGGTCGTGCCGGTATCCCTTCTCGGTGACGGTGAGGGTGACGAGGTGCACCGCGGGATCGGCGATGCGGGCCACCACGCCGCCGTCGCCGGCGAAGGCGGCGTCACGAAGCGACGCGAGGACGCGAAGCGTCTCCCCGGCCGGCGAGGCGAGGCGCAACGAGTACAGCCCGTCCTGCTCGGCCAGCACGCTGGCGGCTTTGGGCGAGCGCTCGCTGAAACCCGCCACCGCCCATCCGGGCTCGTCGCCGAGACGGGCGGCCTCCTCGAGGTAGGCGAGCTGGTGGGCGCGATGGAACGCCCCCAGGCCGAGATGTGCGACGCCGACGGTGAGCGAGCGTGGGTCGAGGACCGGGCGCAGGTGCGAGGGCACGTCGCGCAGGGTGCGCAACGACAGCCGCTGCGTGTCGGGGCTCACCGCGTCAGAGGTGGAACGCCGGCAGCATCGAGGGCGCTGTGCGCGCTGCGCCGAGCAGCGACAGCCCGAGCAGCTGCTCGGTGCTGCGCAGGAGCGAGTAGTGGGTGAAGGCGCTGCCGTTGCGCTCGCCGCGGGGGACCGTGGGCGCGACGACGAAGGTCGCGACCTGGTTGTCCGGGCCGGTGTCGGCCTCGTCGAAGGTGATGAGCAGCACGGTGTCGCCGGAACGGTACTGCGCCGAGCCGAGGATGGCCGGCACGGTGCGCGACAGCCACAGATCGCCGAGGGAGACCGGACAGCTGTGCATGTCGTCGCAGATGTTCGGGGTGACGAAGGTGAACGCCGAGGCGAGCTCGAGCGGATCGCGCAGCGGCACGTCGTCACGTGCGCAAGCCGCCCCGAGGTCGGTGTAGTAGACGGCCGGGTTGTGGCGGGCCGCGTACACGCCGCTCGTGGCACGGTCGCACGGCGCGGGCATGGACTCCTCGAGCGCCCGCCAGTTGCCGTGCAGCTGCTCGAAGAGGTTGGGCAGCTGGTCGGGGTGCACAGCGGGCTCGCCGTCGTCGGTCACGCCGTCAGTCGAGCCCGAGGTGAGCGCCAGGTAGTTCGGCAGGCTCGGGTGTGCCACCGCCCGGTAGTCGGTGGCGAGCCCACACTCGCCGGCCAGGCGGTTCAGGTACGGGGCCTGCGACGAGCCGACGATCTCGCCGTAGCCGGCGTTCTCGAGCAGGATCCACACGACGTGGCGGTAGCGCGGCGGGCGCCCGCTCGAGCGGCCGCACGGGCTGCCGGCCGGCGGGGCAGCGGCCGTGGCGGTCGTGGGAGCAGTGGCGGTCGTGGGAGCAGTGGCGGTGGGAGTGGCGGTGGCGGTCGTGGGAGCAGTGGCGGTGGGAGTGGCGGTTGCAAAGGCAGTGGCGGCGGCCGACGCCCCGGCAGCGCCCGCGAGGCCCGGCCCGAGCAGGAACGTCGTCGCCGCGCCGAGCGCGACGAGCAGGCGGGCCAGCTCGAGGGTCGGGCGCGCCGCCCGGCGATGTTCGATCGCTCGTCGCGTCAACACGGTGGCCCTTCTGCCCGCTTCGGGCGAACGGTAGCCTGAGCGGCCGTGCTGGTGGACCGGCCTGAGCCGGGCGGGGCGGAGCTGCTCGAGGAGATCGAGCGCCGGGTGATCTGGTTGGCGGTGCGCAGCGCCACCGCCGGCACCGGCGCCGTGAGCGCCGCCGAACCGGCGCTGCCGCCGACCTCGGCGGCCTCCATCGTCACCGCGCTGTGGTTCGGCCACCTCGACGCCGCCGATCGCGTCTCGTTCGGACCGACGGCTTGGCCGCTGTTCCTCGCCGCGCAGCATCTCCTCGGCAACCTCGACCTGCGCGACGGCGCCGGCACGACGTCCGGGTTCGACCACCGGTACGTCGACGTCGCCGCCAGCTCACCACAGCTCGCCCTGGCCGCGGCGCTCGGCGCCGCGGCGGTGCGCCGCTTCGTCGACGGCCGCTTCGGTGCGCGGGAACCGTCGCGCTTCGTCGCCCTCGCTGAGGCCGGGGAGCTCGACCTCGGCGCCGTCGCGAGCGAGCCGGCGGCACGGGGGATGGGAGCCCTCACCTGGGTCGTGGACGTCAGCGCCGGTGATCCGTCCGGCGCCGCCCTGCGCCGTGAGCTGCGCTCGGCAGGTTGGCACACCGTCGAGCTACGGCACGGGCGGCGCCGGGAGGCCCGCTTCGCCGAGACCGCCGGCAAGGCGCTGCGCAGCTGGCTCGAGCGGGTCGACAGGGAGGAAACGCTCGCGGGGCTCGCCAGCGAGGAGCTGCGCAAGCGCTTCCTCGACGGGGCGCCGGCCAAGGTCGCCAGGTCGCTCGAGGAGCTGGGCGACGACGAGCTCGCGCTCCTCGCCGCCGACCTCGGGGGCCACGACCACCTATCGCTGCTGGCAGCGCTGCGCAGCTGTGACGAGGTCGCAGATCGCCCGAGCGCCCTGTTCGCGTACACGGACGCGAACCGTGGTCTCCCGGCGCCGGTCCCACTCGCAGCGGAGCGCCCGCCGCTTCACGGTGACCCGCCCCGCAACGTGCTCGAGACGATCAGGTTGGCCACCGGAGTCGGGCGCGAGGACGAGCTCGCCCGCTTCCAGGAGTACTCCGCCGCCGGCCGGTGGTGCGCAGCGCGCGGCCGGCTGCTGGCGCGGCCGCCCCGCTCGGCGAGCGCCGTGTCGCTGCCGACCTCGGTGCCGCCACGGGTTGCCGGCCGCTGGCCGGCGCGCTCGTCGACCCTCGACGCCTTCGATCGGCTGGTCGGCCAGCTGCGCCAGAGTCCCGCGGTTGCGCCATGGCTCGTCACGATCGAGCCGCAGCGCGCCGGCGCGGCGAGCACGGCCGGGACGGCTCCGCCCGGCGGGAGCGACGCGGGCGCGTCAGCCGACTCCTCCGCGGGGCACGACTTCGCGGCGTGTGACGTCGCCTTGTTCGCCGGCCAGCTCGGGCTGGCACACGAGCTCTCGGCTCAGCGCCTGCTCCCGGTGGCGACGATCTGCGATGCCGCGCTCGTGTGCGGCGCGCCGTCGCTGTCCGCCGCCGTGCGAGCCGGCGCAGGGTTTCTCCTCGCCGGGCCGGCGCGACCGGCCGGTCGACCGACCGGCACAGGGGCGCCCTCATCGGGTGCGCTCTGGGCGCAGCTGCCGGGCGTCGTCCTGCTCGAGCCGGCCTTCCATGGCGAGATCGACTGGCTGCTCGCCGACGCCCTCGCCACGATGGCCGGGGGGAGCTCCCCCGCCGCCGCCTATCTCCGGCTGTCCGACCGCGTCGTGGACCAGGCTCCCTTCGACACGGCACGCCGGCGGACGGGAGACGAGCGGATGCGCGCGCTCGTCGTCGCCGGCGCTTACCTGCTCGCCGACTCGGCCTCCCTGGCGAACGACGGTGCGCCGGCCGTCGACCTGCTCGCCTGCGGCGCGGTCGTGCCCGAGGCGCTCGAGGCCGCCGCCGAGCTCGCCGGCGAAGGCGTCGCCGCCAACGTCGTGGTGATCACCAGCCCCGGACGCTGCTACGACAGCTGGCGCTCGGAGCCGGGCGGCGGCGGCCACCTCGGAGCGGTCGTCCGGCCCGGGGTGCCCCTCGTCACCGTGCACGACGCGCCGAGCCAGGTCCTCGCCTGGGCCGGCTCGGCACTCGGCGTGGCGGCGATCGCCCTCGGTGCCGACGACGCCGGCCGCCCCGCTCCGGCCGAGACGCTCGGCTCGCTCGAGGAGCGCTACCGCCGGCTGGGGCTGCTCCCGGGGCAGATCGTCAACGCTGCTCTGCTCGCGCTCGAGCGCTCCGCTCGTTATTAGTGCCGCGCCCGACTCGTGCCTCTCCCGCACGACTGAGGGGCTCGGCGCGCAAGAAGGAAGCTCGGCACGCAAGAAGGAGGAGAGAGGTTCCTCGGCGCCACGGCCGGCGTGCGACATGCCGGACAGAATCCCCTCGATCTGTTCGTCTGCGGCTCGTTACGAAAGAATGCGTAAGCTTTCTTCCGTAGTGGTCGCGGCAACGAAAGGATCGTGTGCCCGAGTACCTCGATCTGATCTGGGAAGGGGCAGACTACGGCGGCCGCAAGGACCGACGCCCCTTCCGTTACCAAGCTTTCGTCCCCGATCCGATCGCGGGGTGGGACGAGCGCCTCTCGCCTCGCGTGGTCGAAGCGCTCGGTGACGCGGCCGCGGCGCTTCGTGTGCTTCAGGGAAGCGCCGCGCAGGATCTCGAAGTGCTCGCCGCACCCCTGCTCAGAGCAGAGGCCTTCGGCTCATCGTTCATCGAGGGTCTGCGTGCCTCGAACAAACGTCTCGCCCTTGCGGCCTACGAGCCCGCCGCCGCGGGACCGGTCGCCCGCGCGGTCCTCGGCAACGTCGCGGCGATGGAGCGCGCCGTTGAGATCGGCTCCCGCCGCGAAGCCTTCGCCCTCGATGACCTTCTCGACATCCATCGCTGCTTGCTAGAGGGCACATCCGAGGAGCGATACGCCGGCCTCCTTCGCACCGACCAGAACTGGATCGGCGGCCGAGGTTTGTCGCCTCGGGACGCGACGTTCGTGCCGCCGCCCGGCGAGCACGTTCGACCGTTGCTCGTCGACCTCGTCGAGTTCGTCAACCGCAACGACCTCCCTGCCGTTGCCCAAGCGGCACTCGCGCACGCCCAGCTCGAGACGATCCACCCCTTCGGCGACGGCAACGGCCGAGCCGGCCGGTGCCTGATCCACGTCGTGCTTCGCCGCCGTCAGGTCACACCGGTGCTCGTGCCGCCGATCAGCGTCGTGCTGGCAACCAACGCCCGCAGGTACATCGCCGGCCTTGTCGATCACCGCGAGCAGCGTTACGACGACTGGCTTGGCTACTTCGCCGACCAGGTCCGCATCGCCTGCGACGCCACGGTACGGCTGCATGCCCAGATCGCCGCACTGCTCGACGAGCTCCTCGGGCGGGCGGGCTCGCCGCGATCGGATTCGGTCGCTCGCAAGGTCACACTCTCCTTGCCATCGCAGCCGATCATCAGCGCCGAGACCGTGGCAGCGCGCCACGGCGTCACCCCGACCGCAGCACGCGCCGCCCTCAACCGCCTCGAGCGGGCCGGCGTGCTGAGCCTGACCCGCGTCGGCCGCCGGCGAGATCGCGAGTGGGCCAATGACGAGCTGTTCCTGCTTCTCGACGCCTTCGAGCACGACCTCGGCGACACGGGTGTCGCTCAGCGGCGCAGCGACGTGACGGCGTAGAAGGCGCCCGGTCCGGCCACCGACATCGACCGCACCGACGGCGAGACGACCACACGGGGCACGAGCAGGGCGAGGGGGATCACCGGCAGGTCCGCGAGCTCGATCGACTGCTCCCTGGCCACCAGGGCGGCGCGCGTCGCGCCGCTCGCCGACGCCGCGGTCTCGACGAGCACGTCGAGGTCGGGGTCGTCGTAGCCGTCGAGGTCGAGCTCGCCACCGGCTGCCGGCGCTGCGTACCAGCGCTGGGAGTACCAGGCCGCATCGGTAAAGGTCGTCCCCCCGGTGACGAGCGCCATCGGGTCCTCCGCCGCGCCGACGTCGCTCCATTGCTGCGCCGGCACCGGCTCGAGGCTGATCGCGATGCCGACCTTGGCCAGCGCGCTCTGGAGGATGGTCGCGACGCTCGCCTGCACCGGGACGCCGGCGTCGTAGGAGAGCACGAGCCCCGACACCGGCAGGCCGCGGCCGCCGGCATGCCCGGCGGCAGCGAGGTCGGTAGCCGCCCGGACGTCGTTGGTGGAGAAGATCGCAGCGTCGCGGCGCGCCCCGGGGATGACGGGGGGAAGCTCGCCCTGCCAGGTTGCGCCGCCGCCGTCGAGCGCGGCGACGATCGAGGCGTAGGGCAACGCCGCCGCGACCGCGTCGCGCATCAGCGTCGCTCGCGCCGAGCCGTTCGGCCCCCACGGCGGCGTGTTGAAGTCGAGGTCGAGCTGCAGGTGCCCGGTGGTCGCGTCGTCGGCGAGCACGCGCGCCCGGCTCGATTGCTGCGCGGCTGCGTACTGTGCCGGCGCGAGCCCCTCGGCGACCTGGGCGCGCCCGGACTCGAGCTCGGACAGGCGCGTCGCCGGCGAGGCGACCGCGTCGATCATCACCCGGTGGATGCTCGGGCGCGGATCGAGGCGCCAGTAGGGGTTGGCGGTGAGCACGACCTGGCGACCCGCCCGGTAGGACGACAGGCAGTACGGGCCGAACCCGGCGTCGTGCGCGCTCAGCCATGCCAGCCCGTCGGGATCGCCCGGACCGGCCGAATGCTGCACGAGTTTTGCATCGATCGGTGCCGTGGCGCTCAGGGCGAGCATCTCGGGCAGCATCCCGTCGTCGGGCGAAGGGCGCAGCACGAGCTCGGATGGGCCGAGCACCTCGGCCGTGCCGGCCGGCGCGGCGGGGAGCGAGCCAGGTGCGAGCACGGGGGCGGCCATGCCGGCGGCGTGCCAGGCGGTCCAGGATGCGAGGTGGCCCACCGCGGCGGCACGCTCGGCGCGCTGCAGGGCGAAGACGACGTCGCTCGCGGTGAGCGTGTCGCCGCTGCAGTCGCGCACGTTGCGCCGCAAGGTGATCGTGTACGCGCCGTCGTGGTGGGTGACCGAGGCGGCAAGCTCGGGCAGCGCTCCGGGCCCCCAGCGGTAGGCCGGCCCGTCGGCGCGGCCGGGAGCGAGCAAGAGCGGGGCATAGAGGTCGTCGAGCACGCCGGGTGGCCCGCCGGCGGCCGCCGGGTCCGTGCCCGCTGCCCCGATCGCGCCGACGAGCACGGTGAGGCTGCCCGGGCCGGCGGCCGGCGAGCCGGCAGCGGGGCGCCCACCGGCGAGGCTCGTTGCGCGAGCGGCCGGCGAGCCGGCGGCCGGTCGGGTGGCGGCGCGAACCGCCGGCGCGCCGGCGACCGAGCTGGCGACGGCCAGCAGCGCGAGCGAGCCGGCGCCCGCCCGGCGCAACCACACCGCCACTCGCCCCACGACTCCTCCCCGGTCGCCGGCTCCCCCGCGCGGCGACGTCTGCTCCCGCCGAAACGGGGCCCCGGCGGGCGACAGGTTGGCACACGGCGGCCGCGGGTCCGGGACGGCAGTCGGTACGCTCGCCGGCGTGGGGGAAGGCGGGGTGGCGACCGAGGGAGCGGCCGGCGACGGCACGCCGCAGGGCGAGTACCGGATCGACCCCGCCCACTTCCGCGAGGTGCTCGGCCACTTCTCCACCGGCGTCGTCGTCGTCACCGCGACGCACGAGGGCGCGCCGGTCGGGATGAGCGCCCAGTCGGTGGTCTCGCTCTCCCTCGAGCCACCGCTGGTGCTGTTCTGCCCGGCGCGCTCCTCGACGACCTGGCCGCGCGTCCGTGCCGCAGGCTGTTTCGCCGTCAACATCCTCGCCGGCGACCAGCAGGAGCTGAGCGTGGCCTTCTCGCGCTCGGGGACCGACAAGTTCGCCGGCGTGGCCTGGGAGCCGGGACGCACCGGCTCGCCGCTGCTCGCCGGCGCGCTCGGGCACGTCGAGTGCACCCTCGAGCACGTCTACGACGGGGGGGACCACGAGATCGTCGTCGGCCGCGTGATCGACCTGGCGATCCGGCGCGACGCGAGCCCGTTGATCTTCTTCCGCGGGGCCTACGCCAGCCTCTGACCCGCTCCTCGCAGCCGGTGTCGCCGGCGCCGGCCCACCGGCGACGGCCGGTGGTGGCTACGGGCCGGGGCCCCGCGATTGCCGCCCTGCCTCGACGCTTCACCTGGAGCGCCGAGCGCGGCGGACCGTTAGTCGGGGGGCAGATTGGTGCACGGCAGGCGCCGCGCACGAGCAACGTTGCGGAGGTGAGGGATGCGCTTGCCGGGCTCGGGTGCTGAGCGGCGCTCGCTCTCGGACTCGATGCTCGTGCGGGCGGTGCTCGACACCGCCACCGACGCCTTCGTCGCGATCGGCACCGACGGCACCGTGCGCGACTGGAACTGGGCGGCGGAGCGGCTGTTCGGCGTCACGGCCGGCGAGGCGACGGGCAAGCCCGTCGAGCGGCTCGTCCACAAGGGCGCCCTCTCCCCCGCGGGGGCGGGGGGTCTGGCGGAGGTGCTGCGGCACCCGCCGAGCTGCGACGTCCGGACGTCGGTGCGTGCGCAGGCTCGCCACGTCTCCGGGCGCGAGTTCCCCGTCGAGGTCTCGCTGCTGCGCGGGGCCGGCCCCACCGGCTGGGAGCTGCGCGCCTTCGTGCGCGACCTGTCCCCGGGGGGCACCGCGCGCCCCGAGCAGGGCGACGAGCTGCTACGCGCCCTCGACGGGCTCGTCGACCTCCTGGCGACCGCCGGCCCCGACGGCGAGCTGGACCAGGTCTGCGGCCGCGCCAAGCGCGAGCTTCGCCGTGCCGGCCGCCGCGATGCTCGGATGGGGCTGGCTCGAGGCCGTCGACCCCGCCGAGCGCTCGGCCTTCGAGACCGGCTGGCGCGAGGCTCTCGCGGCGGCGCGGCCGGTGCGCGCCGTCGTGGGCCTACGCGGCACCGACGGCCGCTGCCGGCGCTTCGAGCTGCGCGCCGCTCCGCTTCGCAACCTCGCCGGCGAGCTCGTCGCCTGGGTCGTGGTCGGCCGCGACGTCGAGGAGCCCGCCGTGCTCGCGGAGCGGTTGCGCCGCTCCGAGCAGGCGACCGCCGAGGCCCGCCGGGCGCTCGACGGCGCCGGCGCTGCCATCCGCTCCGCGTCGGGCCTGCTCGAGCTCGGGCCGCAGCCTGCCGGGCGGGACTGATGCCGCGACGCCAGGAGCTGCGGCAACGCCGAGCGTTGGCGATCGGCGAACAGTCAACTGTTGCCGGCGCAACGCCCGTTGCTACGCTAGCCACCCGACCAACATCGCCCGGGCATGGATCGCGCCGTGCGCCGGCGGGGAGGCGAGCCAGCGAGTGCACGCGACGGAACAGCGGCGTGGGCCGGCGGTGAGGCGCCCGGTCACGTCGCCCGCATCGGAGGTGCGCCACTGCGCCGTCGTCGCCCCGGCCGACGAGGTTGCCGGCCTGCTGGCGCCCCTCGTGCAGGCGGGCATCGCCGGCGGGGAGCCGGTGGCAGTCAACCTCTCCTCCCGCCACCTCGAGTCGTTGCAGGACTGTCTCGGTGCCGACGCCGGTCGTGTCAGCTGGAGCGACACCGACGAGTGGCTCCCCCACCCGGTGCGCCGCCTTCGCGTGTTCGAGGCGATGCTCGAGGAGCGGCGCGCCAGCGGCTCGGGGCCGTCGTGGTGGATCGGCGAGTGCGCATGGCCGGAGGGCCCGCTCGAGGAGCTGGTGGAGTGGGAGCGCTTCGACGCCCTGCTCGGCCCGCTGCTCGCGGGGACCGAGATGCGCATGGTCTGCGTCTACGACACGTCCCGCGTGCCCGCCGACGTGATCGGGCGCGCTGGCGCGATCCACCCCCAGGTCGGGATCACACCCGTGCGGCGGAGCGCGGCCTACGTGCCCTGCGAGCGGTTCCTCGCGGCCACGACGCCGCCGGCGCTCGACGTCCCTGAAGGCGCGATGCGCAGCCCAGGCCGGCTCCGCCCCGCCGAGGCCCGCTCGTTCGTCGCCGGCTTCGCCGCGCCGCTGCTGTCGGAGGCCGAGCTCGACGAGCTCGGCGTCGTGGTGAGCGAGCTCGTCACCAACTCGTGGCGATCGGGCGCCCCGGAGATCGAGCTGTCCTGCTGGAGCGAGGGGCGCACGGTCGTCGTGCAGGTGGACGACGACGGGCCGGGGATGGACGATCCGCTCGCCGGGTACCGCCGCCCGCCGGCGGACGCCCCGGGCGGGCGCGGCCTGTGGATCGCCCGGCAGCTCGCCGACCTCGTGCAGATCGCTCCCCGCTCCCCGGGTACGAGCGTGCGGGCTCGTCTGTCGGCCAAACTCGCCGCACCCGGCGCCGGCTCCTCGGCGCTGCTGAGAACCTGACGAGCCGCCGCGCGCCCGGCTGATCGAAGCGCGCACCGCAGCTCGAGATGGCGCTTCAGCGGAAGTCGCGCGACCGCCCGACGGCGAGCGGGAGCTCGAGAGCCTCGACGCGTTCGGCGACGATCGAGACGGCCTCGGCGTTGCGCTCGAGGCGGCCGCGGACGAGCAGCGCCGGCGCCCCGCGGACGACGAGGCGGTGGCGTGCCCAGCAGCCCTTCGAGCAGATCACGTTCAGCACGCCGGTCTCGTCCTCCAGGTTCAAGAAGATCGTGCCGCCGGCGGTCGCCGGGCGCTGGCGGTGGGTGACGACGCCGGCGACGAGCACCCGGCCTCCCGGCTCGCCCTCGCCGGCGACGAGCGCCGCGGCGGTGCGCACGCCGCGGGCGGCGAGCCCGGAGCGGACGAGCGCGAGCGGGTGACCGCCCGTCGTCACCCCCGTCGCCCACAGGTCCGCGGCGTGCTCCTCGAGCGGCCCCATCGCCGGCAGCGGCGGGGCATTGGCACCGACGGCGGTCCCGGGAAGCCGGCCGGGCCCCTCCCCCGCCAGCGCCCCGGCCGCCCACAGCGCAGCACGCCGGCTCGGCGCCAGCTCGCCGAAGGCGCCGGCGGTGGCGAGGGACTCGAGCTGGAAGCGGTTCGGCCCGCAGGCGCGCACGAGCTCCTCGATGCCGGCGAAGCGCCCGCCGGCCGCCTGGCGCGCCTCGACGATGCGCTCCGCCAGCTCCTCGCCGATGCCGCGCACCCCCGACAGGCCGAGCCGCACGGCCACGGCGCCGGTCGCTGGTTCCTCGTGCCCGGCCGCCCCGGCACGGTGCATCCCGCCGGCACCGGGCCCCTCGCCGAGCGGCTCGAGGGTGGCGAGCGCCGCCGAGGCGTTGACGTCCGGCCGGCGGACGACGACGCCGTGGCGGCGGGCGTCGGCGACGAGGCTCTGCGGGGACCAGAAGCCCATCGGCTGGGAATTGAGCAGCCCGGCGAGGAAGGCGGCGGGGTAGTGCAACTTGAGCCACGAGGAGGCGTAGACGAGGTAGGCGAAGGACACCGAGTGCGACTCGGGGAAGCCGAAGTTGGCAAAGGCGGCGAGCTGGGCGTGGACGGCGTCGGCGATCTCTCCGGTCACACCGCGTGCCGCCATCCCGTCGTACAGCCGGCCGCGCAGGCGCTCCATGCGCTGGCTGGAGCGCTTGGAGCCCATCGCCTGGCGCAGCTCGTCGGCATCGGCGGCGGAGAAGCCGGCGACGTCGATGGCGATCTGCATCAGCTGCTCCTGGAACAGGGGGACCCCGAGGGTCTTCTCGAGCGCGGGGCGCAACAGGGGGTGGAGGTAGCGAACGGGCTCCTCCCCGTTGCGCCGGCGGAGGTAGGGATGCACCGAGCCGCCCTGGATCGGGCCGGGGCGGATCAGGGCGACCTCGACGACGAGGTCGTAGAAGGTGCGCGGCCGCAGCCGCGGCAGCGTGGCCATCTGGGCCCGGCTCTCGACCTGGAACACGCCCATCGAGTCCGCCCGCGAGAGCATCTCGTAGACGGCGTCTTCCTGGGGGATGGCCGCCAGCTCGACGCTCACGCCGTGGTGGAGGGCGACCAGGTCGACCATGCGGTGCAGCGCCTCGAGCATCCCGAGGCCGAGGAGGTCGAACTTGACGAGTCCGACCGCGGCGCAGTCGTCCTTGTCCCACTGCAGCACGGTTCGGCCCTCGCGCCGTGCCCACTCGACGGGGCAGACGGCGATCACCGGCCGGTCGCAGATCACCATCCCGCCGGAGTGGATGCCGAGGTGACGCGGGAAGCCCTCGAGCTCGGCGGCGAGGGCGATCACCTCGTTCGGGATGTCGTGCTCGGCCTGCGCAGACGGCGGGGGGACCCACGGGCCGAGACCCGGCGCGGCGGCGGCCGCGGCCGACGCCTCGGCGGCCGCCCGCGCCGCCGCCTGCTCCGCCACCACGGCTGCCCGACCCGCCGCGCCACCGGCCGGGGCCGGCAGCGGCCCGTAGGCGTCGAGCTGGCGCGACCAGGCGTCGAGGGCGCCCGGCGGGTAGCCGAGGGCGCGCCCGACGTCGCGCACCGCCGAGCGCGGCCGGTAGGTGATCACGTTGGCCACCTGGGCGGCGTGCTCGCGCCCGTAGCGCTCGTAGACGTACGCGATGATCTCGTCCCGGCGGCCGGACTCGATGTCGAGGTCGATGTCCGGCGGCCCCTCGCGGGCCGGCGAGAGGAAGCGCTCGAAGAGCAGGCCGAGCCCGACGGCATCGGCGTTGGTGATCCCGAGCGCGTAGCAGACCGCCGAGTTGGCCGCCGAGCCGCGACCCTGACAGAAGATGTTCAGCTTCCGGCACAGCTCGACGATGTCCCAGACGACGAGGAAGTAGCCCGGGAAGCCGAGCGACTCGATCACCTCGAGCTCGCGCTCGATCTGCGCCCAGGCGCCGGGGACCTGCTCTCGCCGCGCGGCCCGTAGCGGCGGGTGGCGCCCTCCTCGGTGATGGCGCGCAGGAAGCTCGCCTCGTCCTCTCCCGGCGGGACGGGGAAGGGCGGCAGGCCGGGAGCGACGAGGGAGAGGTCGAAGGCGAGCTCGCGCCCGAGCTCGGCGGCGCGCTCGACCGCACCGGGGTAGCGGCGGAAACGCCTTGCCTGCTCGGCCCCCGAGCGCAACGTCGCCCCCGCCCACGCCGGCAGCCAGCCCTCGACACCGTCGAGGCACTGCGCGGGCGCGGATCGCCCCGAGGGCGGTGGCGAGCGGGTAGCGGGCGGGGGTGGCGTAGTGGGCGTTGCTCGTGGCGACGATGCCGGCGCCGGCGCGCACGGCGCACTCGGCGAGGGCGTCGTTGCGCGGCCCGTCGAGCGGGCCGCCGTGGTCGGTCAGCTCGACGAGGACGTGCTCGGCGCCGAAGGCCTCGACGAGGCGGGCCAGCTCACGCGCCGCGGCGGCCGGGCCGCGCTCCTCGAGCGCGGCGCGGACGGCGCCGCGCCGGCAGCCGGTGAGCACGCACCAGCTCCCGCCGTGGGCGGCCGACAGCTCGGCGAGGGAGAAGGCCGGGCGCCCCTTCTCCCCGCCGGCGAGCTGGGCGCGGGCGACGGCGCTCGACAGCCGGGCATAGCCCTGCGGCCCGCGGGCGAGGACGAGGAGGTGCGTCGCCTCCGGGTCGATCGCCCCGGCCCGCTCGGCTGCCCTCGCCGGCTCGACGGGGCGGGCGCCGCCTGCATGCCCCACCGGCAGGCTGAGCTCGGCGCCGAAGACCGTCGCCACCCCGAGCTGGCGCGCCGCCTCGGCGAAGCGCACCACCCCGTAGAAGCCGTCGTGGTCGGTGAGGGCGAGCGCCTCGAGGCCGAGGCGGGCGGCTTCCTCGACGAGCTCCTCGGGGCTCGAGGCGCCGTCGAGGAAGCTGAAGTTGGAGTGGGCGTGCAGCTCGGCGTAGGGGACCGTCCGGCCACCGGAGGCGGCCGCTGACGGCGCACGCGGTGGCGGCGGCCGGTAGGGCTCGCGGTGGCGGCTGAAGCCGGGCGCGTCACCGCCGTCGGGGGCCGGCCCGCTGGGGGGCAGGCGGCCGGAGAGCCGGCGCTCGAGCTCGGACCAGGGGATGAGCGGGTTGAACGAACCCACCCGACGACTGTAGCGAACATACGTTCGCTCTGTTGCGGGCGGGACGGGTGACGCGCCCGCCCATCGGCTGTGCTCGCCGCTCGTTCAGTCGTAGATGCCCTCGATCCGCCATGTCCCGTGCTCGAGGCTCAGCAGGTAACCCTCTCCGGCGGCGGTGAGCACCTGCACGCGTGCCCGCCGGCGGCGACCCGCTCCGTCCCACCACCGCTCGTCGGCCGGCCACGGGCCGGCCCAGGCGGTGATCACCGCCTTGCCCCGGGCACCGAGCAGGTAGGCGGGGGGAGCGCTGAGCGTCCCCCGCCCGTCGACTGCCACCCGGCCACCCGGCGCGTCGAGCAGCTCGACCTCCTCGCCGTTCCCGCCGGTGACCACTGCCGGGGAGGGAGCGGGAAGGCAGCCCGGCCACGGGGCGGGAAGGGAAGCTTCAGGCATCGGGTCGCCGAAGGGGACGAGCCGGACCTGCTCCGCCGGACCGCGACCGCCCACGATCACGGGCCGGAGCACCGCACCGGCGCCGAGCATGCCCTGCAGGCGCGCTGCCACGCGCAGCACCTTTTCCTCGCCGACCTGCGAACGACCCCACAGGCTGGGCTGTCGACCGCGGTCGGGCGAGACCTCGAGCGGCACGAGCCGCAGCGACGCAACGCCGCCACCACCCCCCGTGTCCCTGCCTCCCGTGTCCCTGCCTCCCGTGTCCCTGCCTCCCGTGTCGCTGCCTCCCGTGTCGCTGCCTCCGACGGTCAGCCACGCTTCGAGCTGCCAGCGCAACCGCTCGGCGACCAGAGCCGCTCCCCATGCGCCGTCGTGCTCCCAGACCCGACGCAGCTGCTCGCCTGTGCCGAGCTGCACCTCCACCGCCAGCCGCTGGCACGCCAGGCCGTCTCGCGACAGGCGCTCGCAGAGCGAGGCGGCGAGGGCCCTGGCGACGAAGGCCGCCTCGTCGACGCGCTCGGCAGGCGGATCGAGCTCGGTCTCGACGGCGAGCTCGGGGGGCACCCGCCGGCCCTCCAGCCGCCGCTCGTCCAGACCGCGCGCGAGCGTGTGCGCCCGAGCCCCGTCCGGGCCGAAACGCGCCAGGACGTCTTCCTCACCGAGGTCTGCGAAGGCGCCGAGCGTGGTGATCCCGAGCCGGCGGAGCAGGTCGGCGAGCTCGGGGCGGCCGAGCAGCTCGATGGCGAGCGGGGCGAGGAACCCGGCGTTGGCCCCGGGGGCGACCACGGCGCTCGCTCCGGCGCTCGACGGCGCGCCCTGCCGGGCGCTCGGGAAGCCGCCCGCAGCCGCCCGGGCGGCGATCGTGGCGGTGAAGGGTCCGTCGGCGAGGCCGATCCGGCAGGCGCCGGGAGCGAGGCAGTCGGCGAGCACCGAGACGACGGCCTCGCACAACCCACCTTCGCCCCCCAGACGGCGCGCCGGCCCGCGTGTCTGCAGCGCGGCCCAGCCCGCCTGGCGGACCGCTACAGGCACCCCGAAGCTCTCGAGGGCGCGCACCACCGGCTCGAAGGCGCGCACCTCGCCACCTGGGTCCCGCCCGAGCACGGTCAGGCGCGGGCAGTAGGACTGGGCCTCACGCCGGCGCTGCCCGGGGCGCACCCCCAGCGCTCGGGCCGCCGCCGAGGCGGCGATCACCCGCTGCGCGGACACGACGGCGACGGGCTCGCCGGCCGGCCGGACTGCCGCCGTCACGGCCCAGTCGGGGCACCACACGACGAGGGTGCGCGGCGGAACGCAGACCGTCACTGCGCCAGCTCCACCGCCGGCATCCCGCTTGCAGGAGCCTCAGTGGCCGGCGTCTCGAGGGCGACCGTCCCTGCAGGCGAAGGCAGCCACAGCCGGACACGCACCCTCGGCGGCGCGCTGCGCCGGCGGGTGGCGAGGACCTCCACGAGGCGAGTGCTCAGGTGCCCGTGCCCCTCCCCGAGGCCCGTCCAGCCCAGGCGGGCGAGCGGCTGGGTCTCCTCGAAGCGGGCGGGGAAGACGGCGAGCCTGGCGTCCACCCCGTCCGACCATGCCCCTCCGGCCCGGGCCCCTCCGGCCCGGGCCCCGCCGCCCTGCGGGCCGCCGACACGGGCCGTGTTGCCACCTCCTCGCACTCCGGTGCGATGTGACCAGGCGGCGCAGGCCAGCACCACGAGCACGGCGCGCCGCTCACGGGCGCGGGCGGCGAGGCGGCGGGCGAGCGGGGGCTCGAGCGCGGCCGGCGCTCCGGCAACGACCACATCGCACGCATCGAGCAAGGCGCCGACCACTGTGGCGAACCGGCCGCCCGAGTCGGGCACGAGCACGAGCCGGTCGGGTGCCAAGCCGAGCTCGCCGGCCGCGACCACACCGAGATGGGGAAGGTCCACGGCAGCCACCCACGAACCGTCCGTGCTGGCCGCGGCCGGCAACGCCAGCGCCAGCGCCGTCGCACCCGACCCGACTGCTCCCTCGACGACCACCGTGCTGCCGCGGCGCAACCCGGGAGTCCCGAGCAACTCGGCGAGCGCCGGCCCGAGCGGGAGGTTCTCCTCGCTGGCGAGGACGTGCGGCCGGTGGCGAACCGCCAGGTCGGCGATCGAGAGCGCTGGTGCTGGCGGCACAGCCGTACCTTAGCGAACGTATGTTCTGGCCGAAAAGGCTGACGAACCTTCCCGGTTGCCGGCCTTCGGGGTGCGCTCTAGCGCCGGTGCCTGGTCAGCACGCGGAACGCGAGGTAGATGAGGCCGATGATGATCGCCGCTTCGACGATTCCACCGAGGACCGCGCTGATGAAGTGGATGAGGAGGTAGCCGACGATCACCGCCACCACCGCCACGCCCACCGCGTGCACCGGCCGGAAACCGGACCGCTGCCGGACGCTCGGGTCGCTGCTGCCACGCAGCACTGGGTCCCTGCTCGTCATGGCCATCACCTGCTCTCGGGGCCGGCCTCGCCCTCGCTGGTCCACCCAACCCCGAGTCGCCGCAGAACCGGCGCCCGGGACGCCGTAACGAGCGTACCGGCAGCCAGGCGGCGGCGGACGGCAGCCGGTTGACGGGGTCGCGGGAGGCCGAGGGCTCGCTACGCCACATTCCATATTGGCTAAATAGGAACGACCGACTTGATCGGAGTGGTGGTATAGTCTCGCCTCGCCAGCGACCCCTCCGCCCCGACGACCAGGAGAGACACCGTGCAGCACGTCACCGCGTCCACCCGCCGCCAGCGAGTGGTGCATCGGCCCGCACCACGCCTGCGAGGCGGCAGCGCGCGTTCGCTCGCGAGGAGCCCGCTCGCGACGTGGGCACTGGCAACCTGCGTCACGGTCAGCGGCGTGCTCGCCGCGACCGTGCTCGCCGGGGGGCGTCGATCGCCGGCGCCTCCTCGGAACCGAGCGGCACCGTCAACCTCGTCGCCTACTCGACCCCCGAGCCGGCCTACGCGCACCTGATCGCCGACTTCAACGCCACCCCGCAGGGCAAGAGCGTCACGGTCACCCAGTCCTACGGGCCGTCGGGGAATCAGGCCAAGGCGGTGATCGCCGGACAGCCGGCCGACGTCGTCAACTTCTCCACCGCCACGGACATGGAGAAGCTCGTCAGCGCCAATCTCGTCTCCTCGAGCTGGAGCTCGAGCCCGGTCACCCACGGGATGGTCACTGATTCCGTCGTCGCCTTCGTCGTGCCGAAGGGCAACCCCGAGCACATCACCACCTGGGGCGACCTCTTGAAGAACGGGATCCGCATCTTCACACCCAACCCGTTCAGCTCGGGCAGCGCCCGCTGGAACCTGATGGCCGCCTACGGCGCCGAGATCAAGCTCGGCAAGACCGGGGCGGAGGCGCGTGCCTACATCACCACGCTGCTGCAGCGCACCGTGGTCCAAAGCGCGAGCGCGGCCGACGAGCTGACCGCCTTCGAGCAGGACGGCAACAAGAACGACGTGCTGCTCGACTACGAGGACGACGCCATCCAGGCGCAACGTGCCGGCGCGCAGCTCTCCTACGTGGTCCCCGAGCAGACGATCCTGATCGAGAACCCGATCGCCATCACCACCAACACGAAGAACGCCGCCGCCGCGCAGGCCTTCGTCGGCTACCTGCTCTCGCCGGCGGGACAGACGGTCTGGGCCAAGCTCGGCTACCGGCCGGTGCTGCCCGCGGTCGAGGCCAAGTTCAAGAACAAGTTCCCCCACCCCAGGGAGCTGTTCAAGATCGAGAACCTCGGAGGCTGGGACTCGGTGAACACGACCTTCTTCAGCACGAGCACGAGCTCGCCGGGGATCGTCTACCAGATCGAGAGCTCGCTCGGTCAACCGACCTAGCAGTGACACTCCCGACCACCTGGGCGGCACCAGAGCCGCTTCCCGGTCGCCGCAACGGGCCTCGCCCCGTTGCGGCGACCGTGTCGCGTGCTGCGCGCCGCGTCGGCGGGCCGGCTCTCGCCGTCACCTACCTGAGCATCCTCGTCCTGCTACCGGTTGCCGCCGTGCTCTCCAAGGCCTTCGACGGCGGCCCGGCGGCGATGTGGGACGAGATCTGGCAGCCGGAGATCCGCTCGGCGATCGAGCTCAGCCTGCTCGCATCGCTCATCGTCGTGGTGTTCAACGCCTTCGCCGGCACGGCGGTCGCCTGGCTGCTGGTGCGTGACCGCTTCCCGCTCAACAAGGTGATCGGGATGTTCGTCGACCTGCCCTTCGCCCTGCCGACGATCGTCGCAGGGGTCACCCTCGTCGCCCTCTACGGCGCGCAGAGCCCCTTCCACGTCGACCTCGCCTACACGCGCTGGTCGATCGTCCTCGCGCTCGCCTTCGTCACCCTGCCCTTCGCGGTTCGCTCCGTGCAGCCGGTGCTCGCCGAGCTCGACAAGGAAGCCGAGGAAGCCGCTGCGTCGCTCGGCGCCAGCCCGTGGACGACGTTTCGCCGGGTCACCCTCCCGGCGCTGATGCCGGCGCTGCTCACCGGCTCGGGCCTCGGCTTCGCCCGCGCCGTGGGCGAGTACGGCTCGATCCAGCTGCTCTCGGGCAACATCCCGTTCAAGACCCAGGTGGGCTCGGTCGCCATCTACAGCCTGATCGGCAACGACGACTACGCCGGCGCCGCGGCGGCGTCGCTGGCGCTGTTCGTGGTCGCGCTCGCGGTCATCGCCGTCTTCTCGCTGTTGCGCCGGCGCTACGTCGTGCGCGACCAGTCGGCGTGAGCCTGCTCGCCGGCGGCGGGATACGGGACGGCGTCCTCGACGAGGGCGCCGTGGAGGTCGGCCCGCTCCCGCTCACGCCGGGCGAGCAGCCGGTGCCCGCCGTCGCAGCGGCGGCGCCCCGCTCCAGGGCGTGGCGCTCGCGGCTGTTCACCTGGTCGTTGCGCCTCTTCGGGCTTGCCTACGTCGGCCTGCTTGTCGCCGTACCGGTCGCTTGGGTGGTCTGGCGCGCCCTGTCGCCGGGAATCGGCGCCGCGGTCGGCGCAGTCACGGACTCGGCGGGGCTGCACGCCCTTGCGCTCAGCCTGGAGGTGGCGGCGATCGCCGTCGGCGCCAACACCGTCTTCGGGGTCGGAGTGGCCGTCCTGCTCGCCCGTCACCGCTTCCCCGGGGCCTCCGTGTTCGAGGCGTTCATCGACCTGCCGCTCGCGCTCTCCCCCGTCGTCGTCGGCCTCGCGCTGCTGCTCTTCTGGTCGACGACGGAGGGCTGGGCCGGCCCGATCCTCAACCACCTCGGGATCACCGTCCTCTTCTCGGTCCCCGGCATCGTCATCGCGTCGGCGTTCGTCTCGCTGCCCTACGTCGTGCGCGAGGTGCTCCCCGTGCTGCAGGAGATCGGCACCGAGCAGGAGCAGGCGGCCGAGACGCTCGGCGCCGGGAGCTGGTACGTCTTCCGCCGCATCACGCTGCCGTCGATCCGCTGGGGGCTCGTCTACGGCGTCGTGCTGACGACGGCACGCGTGCTCGGCGAGTTCGGCGCCGTGCTCGTCGTTTCGGGCAACATCGTCGGGCGCACCGAAACCCTGACGCTGCTCGTCAACCAGCTGTTCTCCAACTTCCAGGCACAGAGCGCCTATGCCGTCGCCCTGCTCCTGGCGCTGATCTCGGTATGCCTGCTCGGGCTGCTCAGCCTGAGCCGGCAACGCGGGCAGCGCTCGTGAGCGCCGCGGCGAGGGCCACCCGGCCACAGCGCCGGGCGCTCGCCCGATTCCGGCATCGCAGCGCCACGAGTGACAGGAGATTCCCCCGATGAGCATCGAGGTGCAGCGCGTCAGCAAGCGCTTCGGCGGAGCTGTGGCGGTCGAGGAGGTCAGCTTCGCCGTCCCCGCCGGGTCGCTCACGGCGCTGCTCGGCCCGAGCGGCGGTGGGAAGTCGACGGTGCTGCGGATCATCGCCGGCCTCGATACCCCCGACTCCGGGAGCGTGCTCATCGACGGCCAGGACGTGACGAGCCAGCCGGCGAGGTCGCGAGGCATCGGATTCTGCTTCCAGCACTACGCGCCGTTCCGCCACATGACGGTGTTCGAGAACGTTGCGTTCGGGCTGAAGGTGCGGCGCCGGCCGAAGGCCGAGGTAGCCGATCGCGTCCACGAGCTGCTGACGTTGGTGCGCCTCGAAGGCTTTGCCGGTCGCTACCCCTCACAGCTCTCGGGCGGTCAGCGTCAGCGGATGGCCCTCGCCCGGGCGCTGGCCGTCCAGCCGCGCGTCCTGCTGCTGGACGAGCCCTTCGGCGCGCTCGACGCACAGGTGCGCAAGGAGTTGCGCCGCTGGCTTCGCGAGCTGCACGAGACGGTCCACGTGACCACGGTCCTCGTCACCCACGACCAGGAGGAGGCGATGGAGGTCGCCGACGAGATCGTCGTGATCCGTGACGGCCGCCTCGAGCAGGTCGGCTCGCCGGCGCACTGCTACGACCACCCGGCGACGCCGTTCGTGCTCACCTTCCTCGGCCCTGCCACCCAGCTCGGCGGCGACTGGGTGCGCCCGCACGACCTCGAGGTGAGCCGCCAGCCCCTCCCCGGCGCGGCACCGGGCGTCGTCGAGCGCGTGACGCGCCTCGGCTTCGAGGTGCGCCTCGACATCGGGCTCGAGGACGGCACGACCACCTGGGTGCAGCTGGCCCGCCGCGACGCCGACGCGCTGGACCTTTCGACCGGCGACGCCGTCTTCGTCGGTCGCGCGGCCGCGACCGCGGCCGCGCGCTGAGCCGGCGCGCTCGGCGCGCGCTCGGCCCCTGCTCGCAGCGTCCTGCTCCCGTGTGCCCTACCCTTCGCCCTCGTGAGCGAGGTCGACGGAACAGGCCCGGGCTCGCTGCGCCAGGAGCGCCAGCGTCAGTGCGGCGAGGTGCTCACCGGCACCCTGGCCGCCGGCGACTTCCCCGTCGCCTACGCCGCAACGGCCGACGCCTGGTTGGCGGCGCTACTGCGGCACGCGGCGAAGGGCGACGAGCACAAGCTCGTCCTGCTCGCCGTCGGCGGCTTCGGGCATGGCGCGCTGTGCCCCGGCAGCGACCTCGACCTCGTCCTCCTGCACCGCCACAGGCGGGACACCAACGAGGTCGCCCGGCGCCTCTGGTACGCGATCTGGGACGACGGCATCAAGCTCGACCACAGCGTGCGGACCCGCCGGGAGGCGCTCGAGGTGGCTCGATCGGACCTCAAGGTGCTGCTCGGCCTGCTCGAGCTGCGCGGCGTGGCCGGCGAGGCGCCCCTCGCCGAGCGGCTGCGCAACGAGACCGTCGCCTACGTCGGCCGTGAGCTGCCCACCCTCGTCCCGGCGCTGCAGGCGAGCACACAGGCGCGCCACGAGGCGTACGGCGAGCTGGCCTTCCTGCTCGAGCCCGACTTGAAGCAGTCCGCCGGAGGGCTGCGCGACCTGGCGATGCTGCGCGCCCTTGCGACGGTGCTGCCCGGCGCCGCTGCGCTGGCGACGTCGTCACCGATCCTCGAGGCCGAGCGCACGATCCTCGCCGCACGGGTAGCGCTGCAGTGCCGGACCGGGGGCAACGGCGACCGGCTCGTGCTGCAGGAGCAGGACCGCATCGCGCCGATCCTCGGCGTCGGTGACGCCGACGACCTGATGGCCGGTCTCGCCAGCGCCGCCCGGTCCGTCGTCGCCGCCAGCGAGCTCGCCTGGCGGGAGGCGAGCGCGGCGCGCCGGGAACGGACCGGCCGGCCGGCCGCCCCACCGAGGCGGGTCGAAGGCGGGATCGTCGTCGGCGAGGAGGAAGTCAGCCTCGCTCCCGACGCAGACCCGTCCGACATCGGTCTCGTGCTGCGACTCGCCCGGACCGCCGCCGAGCTCGGCCTGCACGTCGCGCCGGCCTCGCTCGACCAGCTCGCAGCGGGGGTGGGCGCGCCGTCGAATCCGTGGAAGCGTCAGCTGCGCGAGGACTTCGTCGGCCTGCTCGCCGCCGGGCCCGCAGCGGTGCCGGTGCTCGAGGCCCTCGACCGCCACGGGCTGCTCGAGCGCCTCCTGCCCGAGTGGCGCGCCGTGCGCAACCGCCCGCAGCGCAACGCCTACCACCGCTTCACCGTCGACCGCCACCTGCTCGAGACCGCTGCGCAGGCGGCGGGGCTCGCCGCCCGCGTGCAGCGCAGCGACCTCCTCGTGACCGCTGCGCTCCTGCATGACATCGGCAAGGGCTACCCGGGCGACCACAGCGAGGGCGGGGCGGGGCTCGCCCTCGAGGTCGGCAGCCGGATGGGCTTTCCCGAGAGCGACGTCGCCGTGCTCGCCCGCCTCGTGAACTACCACCTTCTGTTGCCCGAGGTGGCGACGCGCCGCGACCTCGAGGATCCGGCGACCGCCAAGCTCGTGGCGCGGCTGCTCGAGGATCGCGGCACGTTGCGCATCCTCGCTGCGCTCACCGAGGCCGACGGGCTGGCGACAGGTCCCTCGGCGTGGGGCCCGTGGAAGGCGGAGCTCGTCGCGACCCTCGTCGAGCGCGCCGAGCGCGTGCTGGCCGGCGAGCGGCTGCCCGACCCGCGCCCGCTCGTCCCCGGGCCCTCGCAGCTCGCGGCGATCGAGGAGCGGCGGCTCTCCGTGGAGGCCGCCGGCGGCCGGGTGAGCGTGGTCGCCCCCGACCGGCACGGCGTGCTCGCCGCCGCCGCCGGGGTGCTGGCGCTCAACGGCTGCAACGTCCGTCGGGCCACCGCAGGACCGTGCGGCAACGACATGGCCTTTGACGTCTTCGTCGTCGAGCCGGCCTTCGACCGCTTGCCGGAGTGGGATCGCGTCGCCGAGCAGCTTCGATCCGGGCTCGAGGGCAGGATCGAGCTCGCCGAGCTGCTCGCCTCACAGGACCGCGCCTACGCCGCGTCCCCCGGACGGCGGCTTTCGCAATCGGCAGGTGTACGCGTCACCATCGACAACGAGGCTTCGGAGCGATGCAGTGTCGTCGAGGTGCGGGCGCCCGACCGCTACGGCCTGCTGTACCGGATCGCCCAGACTCTCGCAGCCGCCGGCCTCGACGTCGCCTCGGCGCTGGTGGACACGCTCGGGCACGAGGTCGTGGACGCCTTCTACGTCCTCGACACCGACGGCGGCAAGCTCTCGCCGAGCCGCATCGACGAGGTGCGGGCGCTGCTCGAGCGCTCCCTCGCCGGTGGCGAGCTCGATCCGCGTGCCCAGCAGCCTGCGAATTTGACGAAACCCCTCCGGACGGTCCCACAACCGCTGTCGCGACTCCTAACATCGTGTGGGAAGAGGTTCGGCCCCACCATCCGCGACTGATGACCGCCGGCGCGCCCCCGGGTGCGCCGCGATCCGGTGACCCGCTCGCGGCGGGTGGCGCCGGCCGCAAGCAGCGGGCGGCCGACGGGCCCCCGGCGGGCACCCAAGCCGGGGTCGGCGATACGAGGAGGACATCGTGGCGAGCGAAGGACGGCCCACCGCGAGGCTTCGCCTCGGTGCCGTGGCGCTCGCTGTCGTCACGCTGCTCGGTGCCGGGGCAGCGATCGTCCTCGTGCGCACGCACGGTACCTCCCACGTCCCCGGGGCCGGCACGCGCCCGGCGCCGGCCGCGAGCCAGGCCGGGGCGAGCGCCGCTGGTGGCGGACCCTCGACGAGCACGAGCTCCTCGACGACGACCACGCTGCCCCCACCCATCGACCTGACCAGCGTCACACCGGCCAACGGTGCGCGTGACGTGCGCTACCGCCAGGCGGTGACCGTGAGCTTCTCGGAGCCGCTCGCGCCCGCTTCGCCCCACCCGGCCCTCACTCCGGCCGTGCCGGGATACTGGACGCGCACGTCGGCCACCACCTGGCGCTTCGTCCCAGCCGCCAACTACCCGCCCTTGCAGCGCATCGTGGTGACGGTCCCCGGGGGCACGAGCGGCGTGACCGCGGTGAGCGGGGTCACGCTTGCGTCGAGCCGGCGGACGGCCTTCGAGGTCGCGGGACCATCGGTGTTGCGCCTGCAGGAGCTGCTCGCCGAGCTCGACTACCTTCCGGTGGCCTTCGTGCCGGCCGCGCCGCCCGCCCCCGCAGCGCCGGCAGGCCCGTCGGGCGGGACGGCGGCGGCGCCGTCGGGCGCGAGCACGACGACTGCGCCGCCTACCGCGCCGGCGACCGGCAGCACCGGGTTGGGCAGCACCGGGTCGACCGTCCCCGCCTCGGGCAGCAGCGGCTCGAGCGGCGCCCAGAGCCAGCCCGGGTCCGGGGGCACGCGGCTGTCGAGTGCTGCGGCAGGCGACGCGAGCGCCTCCGTCGCCGTGGCGCGCCTCGAAGGATCGGCGTCCTCACCGGCCGGTGCCGGGGCGGTCAAGAAGGCGTCGAGCGCGAACGTCACCGCCTCGGCGGCGAGCGCGCTGAGCGTGGAGTCGACCCAGCCCGACTCGGTCGACCTCGCAGCTCGTCCCGGGGATTTCGTCTGGCGCTTCCCCGACATCCCGAGCCAGCTCGCCGCGCAGTGGGCGCCGGGGGCATGGAACACGGTCACCCAAGGGGCCGTGATGGCCTTCGAGTACGCCGCCGGGCTCGACGTCGACGGCCAGCCGGGCCCGGCTGTGTGGAAGGCGCTGCTCACCGCCGTCGCCAAGCGGCAGGTCGACCCGAGCCCCTACGACTACCTGCTCGTCACCGAGACGGTCCCCGAGACGCTCTACGTCTGGCGCGACGGCACGGTCGTCTACCAGACCCTCGTCAACACCGGGGTGCCCGGTGCGAGCACCGAGCTCGGCACGTTCCCCGTGTACCTGCGGTACACCGTCACCACGATGTCGGGCACAAACCCCGACGGCACGCACTACGTGGACCCCGGTATCCCGTGGGTCTCCTATTTCAACGGCAGCGACGCGGTGCACGGTTTCGTGCGCTCCGGTTACGGCTACCCGCAGAGCGACGGGTGCGTCGAGCTGCCGATCGCCAACGCGCAGGTGGTGTTCCCGATGGACGGCTACGGGACCCTCGTGACCGTCACCACCGGCGACCTTTCCACCGAGCTCGGCGTGCCCCCGCTCGCCATCGACCTTCCCCCGGCGCCGCCTCCGACCCCGACCACGACGACGACCACGCCGCGCGTGGTGCGGCCCGCCGGCGCCCACCGGCTCGTCGGCGCCTCGAAGACCGCGCCCGGAGCGGCGGCGGCTCGAGCCGCGGCGCAGCGGGCTGCCGCGGCTCACGCCGCCGCTGTGCGGGCTGCCGCGGCTCACGCCGCCGCTGTGCGGGCTGCCGCGGCTCACGCCGACGCTGTGCGGGCTGCCGCGGCTCACGCCGACGCTGTGCGGGCTGCCGCGGCTCACGCCGACGCTGTGCGGGCTGCCGCGGCTCACGCCGCCGCTGCGGCTGCTGCGGCTGCTGCGGCGCAGCGGGCTGCCGCGGCTCACGCCGCCGCTGTGCAGGCCGCGGCCCACGCCGCCGCTGCGCGGGCCGCTGCGGCACGAACGGCCGCCGCGAAACCGACACCGGGCGGCGCCGCCCCCGAGTAAGGCCGCGCGAGCAACCGCCGCCGGCAGCCGAGTCGGCGTGGAGGGGCGGTCGGGTGCCCAGCGGCGCCTCGCCCGCACCTACGATCCTTTCGTCGCCCGGAAGCCACGCGGCGCGCGGAAGGGAGCGGCACGTGCGAAGCAGAGGTCGGCCGGCCTTCGCACCAGCGAGCCGTGACGGCGCTCCCGGGCGGGCCCTGCCGTCCGCTCCCGCCCCGCGCTTCGCGCTCGCCACCGTCTGCGCGGTGCTGTTCCTCACCTTCCTCGACATGACGATCGTCGCCGTCGCGCTCTCCAGCGTGCAGAGCACGCTGCACGCCGGCGTGTCCGATCTGCAATGGACCGTCAACGCCTACGCCCTCGTCTTCGCCAGCCTGATGCTGATGGCCGGGATGCTGGGAGACCGATTCGGTCGCAAGCGGCTGATGCTGATCGGCCTCGGCGTGTTCACCGCCGGGTCGCTGATGGCCGCGCTCGCCCCCAACGTCGACGTGCTGATCGCCGCCCGGGCGGTGATGGGCGCCGGCGCCGCAGCGTCCGAGCCCGGGACACTTTCGGTCATCCGCCAGCTCTTCCCCGAGGCGCGCGAGCGTGCCCGGGCGCTCGGGGCGTGGGCGGCCGTGTCGGCGTTCGCGCTGGCCGCCGGGCCTGTGGTCGGGGGCTTCCTCGTCGGGATCTGGTCGTGGAGAGCCGTGTTCTGGTTCAACCTCGCCGCCGGCCTGCTCGTGATCGCCGCTGCCGCCAAGGCCGTGCCCGAGAGCTCGGATCCGGCGTCCGCACCGCTCGACTTTCCGGGCTTCGTTTCGTCCTCGCTCATGCTCGGCGCGCTGACCTTCGCCATCATCCTCGGTGAGACCGACGGCTACGGATCGCTGCCCGTGGTCGCGCTGTTCGTGGGCGGCATCGCTGCGGCGATCGTCTTCCTTGCCGCGGAATGGCGACGTCCGGCACCGATGCTCGACCTCCGCTACATGCGCATCCCGGCGTTCTCCGGGGCGCTCGCCGTGGCGTTCTTCGCCTTCTTCGGCATCTTTGCCATCTTCTTCTTCACTGCCCTGTACCTGCAGGTTGTGGTCAATTATTCGGGCTATCGCACAGCGCTCGTCTTCCTGCCGATGGCCGTGGCAATGATCCTCGGCGCCTACGCCTCCGGGCGCCTCGTCGCCCGGCTCGGGCCGCGCGCCCCGATGGCGATCGGCAGCCTCGTTGCGGGCGCTGGGATCCTCCTTGTCGACGCCGTGCTCACCGGGCAGGTCGCCTTCGCGCCGCTCGCCGTGTCGCTCGCCCTCGCGGGAGCCGGGTTCGGCACCGTCGTCGTCCCCGTCACCTCGGTGACCCTCGGCGTCGTCCCGGCGTCGCGCTCGGGGATGGCAGCCTCGGCGACGAACACGAGTCGCGAGCTCGGGTCGGTCTTCGGCGTCGCCGTCCTCGGAGCTCTCGTCAATGCGCACCTGACGAGCGACTTGTCGCGCCGCCTCGTCAACCTGCAGATCCCGCTCTCCTACCGACAGGTCGTGATCAACGCGATCGAGACCGGGCTGGTCCCGGGCGGCTCGTCCGCTAGCGCGTACGCGAAGCAGTACGGAGCGATCGTGCACAAGGTGATCCAAGCCGCATACGGTGCGTTCCGCTCCGGGCTCGACGTGGCGCTGCTCGCCGCCGGGGCGGCGATGATCTTCGGCGCCGTGATCGCGGTCGCGACGCTGCACCGCGGCGACGACGGGCTCGCCGACCGCGCCCGTGCAGAGCTGAACGTTTCACGGCGTTGGCAAGATCAAGCCGGGAACGGCCGTCCCGGCTCGGCCTGAGCGAGCGGTGGCGGCGGCGGCTCAGCTCGCGAGCGCGATGCCGAAGCAGGCTCGGAAGCGCTCTCCGGGCCCGAGCACCGCGAGGTCGATCCCCGATCGTAGGGCGTTCGCCGGGCAGGTCATCGGCTCGACCGCGACCGCACGGCGGCGGCCCGCGCCCGGCAACGTGTCGGCCGTGAACAGCTGGCAGTAGCGGTAGCTCTCGTCGGCCCAGACCTCGATCGGGCGCCAAGTCCCAGCCTGCGACCCGGCCTCGGGTTCGAAGCGCGCCCGCCACCGCCCGTCCGCGTCGACGAGCATGCCGGTCAAGGTCTCGTTGAGGCGTGCCGCGCCGATGCGCTGTGCCGCTTCGGGTCCCTTCGTCGCCTGCTGCGTCGTGCCGGCGAGGGACGACCCGCCGCCGGCCCGACGCAGCAGCGTCGCCACCTCGTCGCCCGTCTCGACCGGCTGGGGCGGCCCCATCGGCATGTAGCCGTCGTCGAGGGGAATGCGCTGGGTGGCCGGGACCGACAGACCGGCGGCGTCGACGCCGGATGGGCCGGGATCGAGGTACGGGTGGAAGCCGATGCCGAAGGGGAGCGGCTCGTCGCCGAGATTGCTCGCCTCTGCCTCGACCGACAGGCCCTGCCGGTCGAGGCGGTAGGTGAGCTCGAGCCGCAAGGCGAACGGATATGCCGGCGTCGGGTGCAAGCTGACCGACAGCCTCGCCTCGTCGTCCTGTCGCGCCTCGAGCCGCCAGGGCAGCCAGCGCACCAGGCCGTGGATGGCGCAATGGTGCTCCGGCTCGTCGAGCGGCACCCGTACGTCGTGTGCCGCGAACCGGTAGTGGCCGTCCTCGAGGCGGTTCGGCCACGGGGCGAGCACCTGTCCGCGGCCCCCGCTGCACATCTCGTCAGGCCCGAAGCCCCACAGCAGCGGTTGGTCGCCGGCACGCAGCTCGCGCAGCGTCGCACCGACCTCGGTGACGACGGCGCGCAGCTCACCGCACGCCAGCTCGTGCTGTTCACCCGATGGCGACCGCATGACCGGTATCGTACGCGGGCGCCCTCGGGGTGCTGCGGCGACGTGCGAGCACTCGGCGCGCAGCACCGCGCCGCTGCGGTCGAGGGCCTCTGCAGGAGGACCCGTGCGCATCCTGGTGACCAACGACGACGGCGTCGACGCGCCGGGCATCGCCGCGCTCGCCGGGGCGCTGGCTCGCGCCGGTCACGAGGTGAACGTCGCCGCGCCGAGCCAGGATGCGAGCGGCTCGGCTGCCGCCGTCGGCCCCCGCACCAGCGACGCTCTCGTGTTCACGCCGGTCGAGCTGGCCGATGCCCCGGGAGTCCCCGCACTTCGGGTCGAGGCGCTGCCCGCGCTCATCGTGTACGCCGCCTGCCAGGGCGCGTTCGGGGCGCCGCCGAACCTCGTCTGCTCGGGGATCAATCGCGGCCGCAACGTCGGGGGCTCGGTCCTGCATTCCGGCACGGTGGGCGCCGCGCTCACCGCGGCGCAGCTCGGGCGTTCCGCGCTGGCGGTCAGCCTGCAGGCTCGCGGCGCCGAGCTGCACTACGAGACTGCGGCGGCCCTCTCCGTGCAGCTCGTGACGGCGCTGGCCCGGCTGCGCACCGGCACGGTGCTCAGTTGCAACGTACCGAACCTGCGGCTGGGCGAGCTTCTCGGCGTGCGCCGAGCCCCGCTGTCGCGCTCCGGCCCGATCCTGCCACCTATTCCGGGGGGTGGCGACACCGGCGCGGCGCCCGCCGCGAAACGCGCTCCCGACAAGGACAGCGACGACGGCCTCACCCTGCTCGGGTGGGCGACGGTGACCGCGCTCGTGGCCGTGCAGGAAGATCCCGACGCGGCGAACGCTTCGGCGCTGGAGCGCGAATTGGCCGACGTCGCGGGCCTGGCCAGCTGATCCTGCACGCCGCGGCGAACGCGGCGGGAGGCAAGCGGCAGCGCCGTGGCGGTATCTCGGTGTCCCGATGATGACTCAGGCTTGTCATCGAGACGACACATCGATATAGTGCTCACAACACATTGCAGCCCGTGCCGTTCACGGCGTCGGGAGTCTCGCCGGTGTGGCACCGGCCCCAGCGAGGCCCCAACTCGACCGCCTGCGTGGACGTTGCGCGCCCGCATTTGCCACGACCCGCGATGCCCGCCAGAGGGCCGAAGGGAGCCGCCATCACAGACATCCAGGGCTGACCCCGTCCGCACCTCGTACGGCGCCCGGAGCGCCCGGACCTACCGCAGCTGCGTGAAGGTCCGCGAGTCGCATGCTTCCCCGACGGTCCTGCCCGCATCCCGATCCGCTCTCGAGCCACGCTCAGGAGGTAGGAATGCGCAAGCACGCATCGCTGTCCCTGCACGACTCCGCCGACGGCCTCACGCCGTCGAATTTCACCCGATACGTCTCGACTCCCGCTCGGCGCCACGGGCTGCTCGCCGCCTTCGTGGTCACAGCGACCGCCGGCTCGCTCGCCGGCCTCTCCGCAGCCGGCGCATCGACGCCGTCGGCACCGGCAGCGCACCGCGCTCCCGCCGTCCGGCACCTCCAAAGTCGCGACGCTGCGTCACCACACCAACGCGCAGCGCGGCCGCTGCGCCTGGCCGTGCTGCTGCGCCGACCGCAGACCCCGGCGAGCTCGCCACGTGGCGCGTGGAGCACGCCGCGCTCGTGGGTCGACGCCGCCCTCCACCTGTCGCTTCAGCGCCTGGCCGAGCAGCGCCCCCCCGGCTCGCGCCACGCCGCAACGACGACCCTGCGCGCCCGCCTGCACGTCGGCCGGCACAAGGATGGGCCGGCGGTCGAGCCGAGCGACGGCGTCGCCCCCGCGACCTGGCTGGCACTGCGCGACTGCGAGTCAGCCGACGACTACGCCGCCGACACCGGCAACGGCTACTACGGGGCGTACCAGTTCTCGGTAAGCACGTGGTGGTCGATCGGCTACGCCGGCCTGCCCTCCGAGGCGCCGCCGGCCGTCCAGGACGAGGCCGCGCAGCGGTTGCTGGCGGTGCAGGGCTGGGGCGCCTGGCCGGTCTGCTCGCTGCGCATCGGCATGTGACGACGTCGCCGCCCCGACGGCGGCGCCCGGAGGGACGGCGACTCGCGTCGTGGTCCGGCGGGCCCGCCGTCCGGTCGGCGTCGTGCGGCTCGTACCACCGGCACGCCGCTCGTACCACCGGCACGCCCCTCGTACCACCGGCACGCCCCCCGTACCACCGGCACGCCCCTCGTACCACCGGCACACCCCTCGTACCACCGGCACACCACCTCGGGCCGGTACGATCGGGGGGCGAAGACGCAGCGCGCGAACCGACGGCGTCGTCGCCGGAGCGTGGTCGAAAGGGCGGTGGCGTGGTGCTCGAACCGGAGGCCGGTGGTTTCGACGAGATCGCGCTCACCTTCGACGACGTGCTCCTCGTCCCGCAGGCTTCCGACGTCCTGCCCCACGAGGCGGACACCACGACACGGCTCTGCGACCGGCTCGAGCTGAACATCCCGCTCGTCTCGGCGGCGATGGACACCGTCACCGAGGCCCGCCTCGCCGTCGCGCTCGCCCGACTCGGCGGGGTCGGGTTCATCCACCGGAACATGCCGAGCGAGCAGCAGGCCGAGCAGGTCGACCGCGTCAAGCGGTCGGAGGCCGGGATGGTCCTCAACCCGGTGAAGACCCATCCCGACCGCCCGGTCGCCGAGGCTCGCGACCTGATGCGGCGCTTCCACATCTCCGGGGTGCCCGTCGTCGACGACGAGGACCGGCTGGTCGGGATCGTCACCAACCGCGACCTGCGCTTCCTCGAGCAGATCGACGTCACCGTGGGCGAGGTGATGACCTCCGAGCGCCTCGTCACCGCGCCGGTGGGGACCTCGCTCGCCGACGCCCGCCGCATCCTGCAGGCGGCGAAGGTGGAGAAGCTGCCGATCGTCGACGCCGCCGGCCGCCTGCGCGGGCTGATCACGGTCAAGGACATCACCAAGCAGGAGAATTTTCCCCACGCGTGCAAGGACGGCGAGGGGCGGCTGCGCGTCGGCGCGGCGATCGGCGTCGGCAGCGACGGCCTGTCGCGTGCCAAGTCTCTGATCGACACCGAGGTCGACGTCATCTGCGTCGACACCGCGCACGGCCATCACGCCCGGGTGCTCGAGACCGTCGCAGAGCTTCGCGAGAACTGGCCGACCGGCGTCATCGTCGGCGGGAACGTGGCAACCCGGCCGGGAGTGCGCGCCCTCGCCGAGGCGGGAGCCGACGTCGTCAAGGTCGGCATCGGTCCCGGATCGATCTGCACGACGCGTGTCGTGACCGGCATCGGCATGCCGCAGTGGTCGGCGGTTCGCGACTGCGCGCTCGAGGCTCGCCTGCACGGCGTGGGCATCCTCGCCGACGGCGGGATCCGCTTCTCCGGCGACATCGCCAAGGCGATCGGGGCGGGCGCGCACGCCGTGATGCTCGGCGGCCTGCTCGCCGGGGTCGACGAGAGCCCGGGCGAGATCGCCATCGTCGGCAACCGCCCCGTGAAGCGCTACCGCGGCATGGGCAGCCTCGGCGCGATGGCGAACCGCTCGTACTCGAAGGACCGCTACGCCCAAGAGCACGTCACCGAGACCGAGAAGGTCGTACCCGAGGGCGTCGAGGGCAACGTGCCCTACCGCGGCCCGCTCGCCGAGGTGGTCCACCAGCTCGTCGGCGGCCTGCGCCAAGCGATGGGCTATTGCGGCACGCGCACGATCTCCCAGCTGCAGGACCGCGCCCAGTTCGTCCGTGTCAGCCCGACCTCGCTGGCCGAGAGCCACCCGCACGACCTCACGGGAGTGGTCGACGCGCCGAACTACTTCGCCGGCGACCGCTGACCGCCGGCGGGATCGGCGCGTCGGTTTCGTGCATATCTCCGCCAAGGTCGACTATGCGGTGCGGGCGCTGCTCACCCTTGCCGCCGCCGGGGGCGGCCCGCTGGCCGGCTCGGCGATCGCCAAGTCGCAGGGACTGCCCGCCAAATTCCTGGAAGGGATCCTCGCCGAGCTCCGGCGAGCGGGCATCGTCTCGAGCCAGCGCGGCGCCGAAGGCGGCTACCGACTGGCCCGGCCGGCCTCGGCGATCACCATCGCCGACGTGATGCGGGCCATCGACGGCCCGCTCGCCGAGGTGCGCGGGGTTCGCCCGGAGCACACTCACTACGACGGCTCGGCGAGCAGGCTGCAGGACGTCTGGATCGCCGTGCGAGCGAGCCTGCGATCCGTGCTCGAGGCGACGACGCTCGCCGACGTGGCGAGCGGGCAGCTGCCCGCGGCGGTCAAGCGCCTCGCCGCCGACCCCGACGCCTGGGTTGCCCGCTGAGGCGCCGCCACCGGCCCCGGCGCCCTCCCGAGACGGCGGGCGCGCCGCCCGCCCAGCGCCGGCGTGACCCAGCTGCGAGACACCCCGGTGCTACATAGTCCGTACATGGGCGATCCTTCCTACAACGTGCGCGTCAGCCGGCGTGCACGCCGCATGCACCTCGTCGTCTCCGCCAGCTCCGGGCTGACCGTGGTCGTGCCGCCGAGATTCGACCGCACGCGCATCGCGCCGCTCCTCGACGCGCGGCGCGACTGGATCGAGCGCGCCACGAGCCGTGTCGAGGCCGAGCGGCGGCACCTGCTCGCCTCGCGTGCCGCCGGGCCCCCCGCATGGCTCGACCTCCCCGGGATCGGCGAGTGCTGGAGGGTCGAGTACCGCCCGACGGTGGCGACCCGAGTGCAGGCCCGCGTCGCCGCTCCCGGACGGCTGGCTCTCTCCGGCGCCGCGGGCGAGCACGAGCTCGTCGTCGCCGCGCTCCGCCGCTTCGTCGCCCGCCGCGCCCTCGACGGCCTCGAAGCCGACCTGCGCCGGCTCGCCGAGGTGCGCCGGCTGAGCGTCGGCACCGTCTCGGTCCGCGCCCAGCGCACGCGCTGGGCGAGCTGCTCGGCCCGCGGAGCGATCAGCCTCAACCGGAACCTCGCCTTCCTCCCGCCGCGCCTGGTCCGTCACGTCCTGTTGCACGAGCTGTGCCATCGCAGGGAGATGAGCCATTCGCCCGCGTTCTGGCGGCTGCTCGACGCCGAGGAGCCCGACCGGCGCGCCCTCGACGCCGAGCTGCGCACGGCGTGGCGCTTCATCCCCTACTGGGCGCGGAGCTGAGCGACCGCCGGGAGCCGGCACGCTGGCACGCGCCCGTCGGAGCGCCGAGGTCGTCCCACACGAGCGCGTCACCGCCGACGCGCCGCGGCCGGCCAAGCGACGCGGTGAGCGACCGCTCGACGGCAACCTCGCTCGGGACCCCGCGACCGAGGCGCATCACGACGTCGTCGACGCCGTAGCGCCGCACGAAGGCGCACAGCTGGCCCGTCGCGCCGGCGCCGCGAGGCGGCCGTGGGTAGTGCAGAGGCCGGCGCAGCTCGTCGAGCTCGAGCGCCTCCTGCACCGAGGACGGGGTGAGCAGCGGCGGCCACCACTGCCCGCCGTGCAGCCCCGGCACCGTGGCGTAGCCGCCGACGAGGCTGAAGCGCATCGCGTCACTCGCCTGCCAGAGCATCGCCTCGTCGTAGGGCGGGAGGGCGTAGGGATAGCTGAGCACCACGGCCCCCGGCGCGACGTCCTGGCGCAGCGCCTGGAGCACGCCGTGCTCGGAGGGCAGGGTCTTGGAGGACAGCGGGAAGGCCGGCAGGTAGCAGACGACGGCGAAGCCCGCCGCCGCGGCGAGGGCCGCCAGCCGCCACCCGCCGCGGCCGGCGCCCCGCCCGGCGCTGCCCGCGCCGCGGCCGGCCGCGATCGAGGTGGCGCGCCGAGCGGTCGAGGCCGACGGCGAGCACGATCGCGACTCCGAGGGCGACCTCGAGCTCGAAGCGGGCGGGTATCGCGCTCTCCAGCAGCGGCAGCTTGGCGAGCAGTGCCTCCGGCAGCGGGATCGCGCTCGGCGCGCCGGCGAGGTCGAGGTGCGGTCCGAGCGAGAGCACAGCCGCCACCGCGGCCAGCGCCGCACCGAGGCGCATCGCCGCGTCGCGCCGCCAGCGCCAGGCGAGCAGCACGAGGAGGGCGAGCAGCGGCAGGCCGAGGTAGCCGCCGTGCTCGGGGCCTCCGCCGAGCGAGCTCGACCCCACGGCGGCCCGCCCCGCGGAGGCGAGCGCGGCGAAATCGACGAGCTGGCGCCCCGGCGGCAGCACCAGCTCGGCGAGGTCGAGGTGAAAGCCCTGCAGCTTCGACACCGGCTGGATCGGCCCGCGCAGGTGGCCGGGGCCGCGCAGCAGCGACCACAGCGGCCAGGCGGCGAGCAGCGCCGCGAGGGGCAACCCGGTCGCCGCGGCGCCGGCGACGCGCCCGGCGAGGCCGGGGAGCAGCCCGTGCAGCCGGCGGCGCTCCACCACGGCGAGCACGCCCAGAGTGAGCACGCCGCACACCGCCAGGTCGGCGAGCACCTCGGGGTCGACGAGCAGCTGCGCCCCGATGAGGCCGCCGAGCACGAGCCCGCATCGCCACGGGGCGAGGCGCCGCCGGCGTACGAGCTCGTCGAGGGCCACGAGGATGAGCGGGGGCAACGGCACGGCGACGAGATCGAGGTTGGCGCCGGGGCTGGCGTGCGCGGCGATGAACGGCCCGAAGGCGTAGACCACTCCGCCGAGGAAGGCCGCCGGCGCGCCGGCGCGCAGGCGGCGCAGCAGCAGGTACATCGCGGCTGCCGAGCCGAACAGCGCCAGGCGCAGCAGCAGGTTGAGCGCCGCCACCGGGCCGAGGGTGAGGGTGACCGGGGCGGCGAGCACGCCGAGCAGGGGCACCGAGGTGTTGTCGGCGAGGTCGACCACGGCCGGATGGTCGATCAGCGTCGTGGCGAAGGGGCTACCGCCGTGTGCCAGCGCGTGGGGGGTGACGGCCAGGAACCACGCCATCTGCACGGCGTCGCCGACGCCGCCGCCGGGAAGGCTGGTGCTGCCGAGCGGGTCGAGGGAGGAGAAGGCGAGGAGCGCGCCGAGCGCGTAGGCGCACAGCGGCACGGCGATCGCCACGGCGGGGGGAACGCGCCGGCCGGCCGGCGGGGCGCCGGAGCGCTGCGCCGGCAGCGGTGCCGCCCCCGCCCGGCGCGCCGGCCGGCGGCCGGCCGGCCGGCTGGCGGCGGGCGGTGCCTCGGTCCCCCGTCGCGTGCCGCCCGCGCCCGCTGGGGCCGCTGGCGCCCCCGTTGTGGCGGCCGGCGCCGCCGGCCGCCCCCGCACGGCGCCGGTCAGCCCGCCCCGCCGCGGCGCCCTGTCGCCTCAGGAGCTGGCGCAGACCGTCCCCGGCCGCGGCAGGCTCCCGCGCTCGAAGAAGGCATCGACGTAGGTTCGCACACACGCGCTCGCCTCGTACCCCGTGTGCCCCTCGCCGCGACGGGTGAGCAGCACGGCGGTGGGGAACTGCCGGGCGACGGCCTGCGCCCAGGCGTAGGGCGTCGCCGGGTCGCCGGTCGAGCCGACGACGAGCACCGTGGGTGTGCCGGGGGCGTGCACCGGGCCGTCCAGCCCGGTCACCGGGAAGGGCCAGTAGGCACAGGGCAGCCCGCCCCAGGACTCGGAGGGTCCGAAGTCCGGTGCGACCTTGGCGAACTGCGCGGCGAGCGACTCGTAGCTCGACACGCGGTGCGGCGAGGGGCCGTCCTCGCAGCCGACGGCGACGAGGACGTCGAGGAGGTTGGAGAAGGTGCCGTTCTCGTTCACCTCGGCGTAGTCGTAGGCGAGCGCCGCCAGCAGGTAGCCGTCGCCGGCCAGGGCCTGCTGGATCGCTTGGGCCAGGTAGGGCCAGGACTGCGACGAGTAGAGCGACTCGATGGCGCCGGTCTCGGCCATTCCGACGTCGACGAGCTGCGTGCCGCCGAACGCGGCGGGGAGGCGGGCGACGAGCGGGCGGCGCGACACCCGCGCGATGAGCGTGTTCCACGAGCTCGCCGCTCCGGCGGGCAGCTCGCCGCGGCAGCGCGCGTCGGTCGGGCACCAGGCGAAGAACGCCTTCAAGTCGTCCTCGAAGCCGATCGCCTGCTGCTCGCCCGAGGCGCTCGGGGACAGCGCCGGGTCGACCACGCCGTCGAGCACGAGACGACCGACGTGGGAGGCGAAGCGCTCGGCGTAGACCTCGGCGAGGTAGGTGCCGTAGGAGAAGCCGAGGTAGTCGAGCTTCTGCTGCCCGAGCGCGGCGCGCAGCCGGTCGAGGTCCTGCGCGGTGTCGACGGTGCCCATGTTGGCGAGCAGCAGGTGGGAGTTGCGCGCCAGGCAGCCGGCGACGAACCCCTTGGCCTGCGCGACGTCGGCGGCGATCTGCGCCGCGGTGCGCGGGTCGGGGTCGTACCCGAGCCAGGCCGCGCACCTGGTCCGTGCTCAGGCAGCGCACGGGGTCGCTCGAGCCGATGCCGCGTGGGTCGAAGCTCACGAGCGTGGCGTGCCGACGCAGGGATCCGGGGAATTGGTTCCACGCCTGTTCGAGGAACTGCACCCCCGAGACCCCGGGGCCCCCCGGGTTCATCACGATGTCCTCGTCGGAGCGCCCCGTGGCGGGCAGCTCGACGACGGCGATGCCGAGGCTGCCCTCGGAAGGATGCGTGTAGGAGACCGGCACGCGCAACGTTCGCGCAGCGGAAGCGGGCGTCGCAGGTACGCCAAACGAGGCCGGAGCTGCCCGAGGCGCGCGTTCCCGCCCGCGCCTCGCGCGCCGCGGGCGGGCGGCGCGCGCCGCGGCGGGGAAGGCGGCGAGCGGGCCGAGCAGGGCGAGGGTCACGAGCAACGGCGCGGCCAGCAGGCCCGCACGCCGCCGCGCCGAGCGCTCGTCGGGGTGACGGAACGGAGTCGTAGCGGTGAACACGGCCGACATCATGCCGGCAGCTCGTGGCCGGCGGGCTTCACTCGTGGCCGGCTCGTGGCCGGCAGGTGGCCGGCAGGTTTCAGCAGTCGAGATCGAGCCAGTGTCGCGAAGCGGCGGTCACCTCGACCTCGGGGTGCGACCACACGAAGCGCTCCACGCGGTCGAGCAGCTCCTCGCAGTGGGCGGCCGACGGAGCGACGACGGCAAAGCCGAGCTCACTGCGTTGCCACAGGTCGTGGAAGGCGACCTCGGAGGCGGACACGCCGTAGCGGCGGCGCGCCGTCTCGATGAGGTGGCGCACCACGGCCCGCTTGTCCTTCAGCGACCCGCTCTCCCCGAGGTGCAGCTCGATACGCAGCACACCGACATGGGCCCCGCCGTCAGCCACCGGCGGACGAGCCACCTGCGGACGAGCCAACTGCGGAGGAGCCACCTGCGGACGAGCCGGCGGGCACGGCCTCCACCAGGTCGAGGAAGAGCCGGTGCAGGCGGGTGTCACCGCTCAGCTCGGGGTGGAAGGCCGCCACGACGACCGCGCCCTGGCGGCAGACGACGGGGCGCGTCCCGCCGGGGCGCTCGACGCTGGCCAGCACCTCGACCGCGGCGCCGGCGCGCTCGACGAGCGGAGCGCGGATGAACACGGCGTGCATCGGGCCGCCCTCGACGCCGGCGACGTCGAGGTCGGCCTCGAAGGAGTCGACCTGGCGGCCGAAGGCGTTGCGTCGCACCGACAGGTCGATCGCCGAGAAGCTGTGCTGGTCCGGGCGCCCGTCGAGCACCTCGCGGGCGAGCAGGATCATCCCCGCGCAGGTCCCCAGTGCGGGCATGCCCGCCGCCAGGCGCTCGCGCAACGGCTCGGTCAAGCCGGCGGAGTCGAGCAGCAGCGAGAGCGTCGTCGACTCGCCGCCGGGGATCACGAGCGACCCGACGCCTTCGAGGTCACGCGGCAGGCGTACCCCGACGACGCCGGCGCCGAGACGCTCGAGCATCTCGGTGTGCTCGAGCGAGTCGCCCTGCAGCGCGAGCACCCCGACCGGGGTGCTCACCAGCCCCGGTCGGCGAGCTTGACGTCGAGCTGGTCGATCTCGGTTCCCGGCATGGCGTCGCCGAGACCGCGTGACACCTTGGCCACGATCTCGGCGTCGCCGAAGTGCGCCGTCGCCTCGACGATCGCCCGGGCGAAACGGGCCGGGTCGCCGCTCTTGAAGATCCCCGAGCCGACGAAGCAGGCTTCGGCACCGAGCTGCATGACGAGCGCGGCGTCGGCCGGCGTGGCGATCCCGCCGGCGCAGAACAGCGGCACCGGCAGCTTGCCGGTCTCGGCGATCTCCTCGACGAGGCCGACGGGCGCCTGCAGACGCTTGGCCCAGGCATAGCGCTCGGCCGGGTCGGCGACGCCGATCGCCCGGATGTCGCCGAGGATCGAGCGGAGATGGCGCACCGCCTCGACGACGTTGCCGGTGCCGGCTTCCCCCTTGGAGCGGATCATCGCCGCGCCCTCGGAGATGCGGCGCAACGCCTCGCCGAGGTTCGTCGCCCCGCACACGAAGGGAACGGTGAACGCCCACTTGTCGATGTGGTGCTCCTCGTCGGCGGGGGTGAGCACCTCGGACTCGTCGATGTAGTCCACGCCGAGGGACTGCAGGACCTGCGCCTCGGCGAAGTGCCCGATGCGGGCCTTGGCCATCACCGGGACGGTCACCGCCGCCTGGATCGCCTCGACGAGAGCCGGGTCGCTCATCCTCGCAACCCCGCCGTCGCGGCGGATGTCGGCGGGCACCCGCTCGAGCGCCATGACGGCGACGGCTCCGGCGTCCTCGGCGATCTTGGCCTGCTCGGCCGTCACGACGTCCATGATCACCCCGCCGCGCAGCATCTCCGCCAGCCCTCGCTTGACCCGGAAGGTACCGGTCTCGCCACCTGCCCGGCCGGCGCCGCCGGCCGCGTTCGTCCCGGAGGGGTGTCTGCGCGCTCGTCATGCGACCGAATTCTACCGTCCGGTGCTGCACAGCCCCGAGAGCGCGCCCGACCGCCCCAGCGCCCTGAGGCACCGGGGCGGCTCGGGTGCGCCGGACGCACGCCGCCTGTCAGCTGTCGCCGGCCGCTGCCTGTTCAGCTGGCGCCGGCCGCACTCGGCACCGGAGCGGTCGCCGGCCGCTCTGCCCGCAGCGACGCGCGGCGCCGCGCCAGGGGCGACATGGCGACCGCGGCGACGACCGCGGCAGCGACCACGCCGGCTCCCACCCAGACCGCCGGTACCAGCCCGGCGACGAAGTCCTGCCCGCTGGCGTAGCCGCCGCGGCCGGAGAACACCGCCCCGAGCACGGCGATGCCGAGCACGCCGCCGAGCTCACGGATGGCGTTGTTCGTGCCCGAGGCAACACCGGCCTGCTGCTCGCCGACCGAGCCGAGCACGATCGAGGCGACGGGGACGAAGAACAGCGACATGCCGATCCCCGAGACGACGAAGGCGGGGACGAAGCTCGCGTAGCTCGTGTGCACGGCGAGCACGAGGGCCATCCAGGCAAGCCCGATCGCCTGCAGCGCCAGGCCCGTGGCAACGAGCCGGCGGGCGCCGAGGCGGTCGACGAAGCGGCCCGCCAGCGGGGCGATCAGCACCGGCATCGCCGTCCAGGGGAGGGTGCGCAACCCGGCGCCGAGCGGCGAGTCGTGCTGCACCGTCTGCAGGAACTGCGCCAGGAGGAAGATCGAGCCGAACATGCCGAAGCTCATGAGCAGCGACGCAAGGTTGACCATGCTGAAGCGCCGGCTGGCGAACAGCGAGAGGGGCAGCATCGGGGCGGGCGCGTGCCGCTCCCAGGCGAGGAAGCCGGCGAGCAGCACGGCGCCGCCGGCGAAGGCGGCGAGCACCTCGGGGCTCGTCCAGCCGGCCTGGCCGCCGCGCACGAGGCCGAGCACGAGGCCGAACAGGCCGGCGCTCGCCAGCGCCACGCCGGGCCCGTCGAGGTGGGCGCTCGGGCCTCGCGACTCGCCGAGGCGCATGCGGGCGAGGGGGGCGAGGGCGAGGCCGATCGGGACGTTGAGCCAGAAGATCCACTGCCAGGAGATGCCCTGCACGACGGCGCCGCCGACGAGCGGCCCGACGGCCACGGCGAGGCCGCCGATCGCGCCCCAGATGCCGAGCGCCACGTTGCGCCGCGCCTCGGGCACCGAGGTGCTGAGCAGGGTCAGCGAGAGCGGCACGAGCATCGCGCCGCCGGCACCCTGCACGGCGCGAGCGGCGATCAGCATGCCGATGTTCGGGGCCAGCGCAGCGGCGGCCGAGGCGGCGGTGAACAGCACGATGCCGGCGACGAACATCCGCCGGCGGCCGAAGCGGTCGCCGAGGGTCGCGCCCGTGAGCAGGAGGACTGCGAAGGTGAGCGTGTAGGCGTTGACCGTCCACTGCAGTCCGGCGAGCCCGGTGTGCAGCTTCTCGCGGATGACCGGCAGCGCCATCGTCACCACGAGGTTGTCGAGCCCGGCCATGAACTGCGCCACGCCGGTGATGACGATGGCCCACGCAACGGAACCGGAACGGTTCCGCCCACCGGCGGCGGGCAGCCCCCGGGGCTCGGGACGGGCCGCCGTGGCGGCGCCGGGAGCGGACGACGACGTGGTGCTCATCTCGATCTCCTCTCGTCGGCGTGCCCGGCTCCTCCGAGCACGCAAGTGATTGATCACTACCTTCTACGGAGGCAACAATGTGGTGATGCGTGGTGCTGGTCAGGCGCGAAAGGACGTGGTGCTCGGGACGGCCCCGAACGGTCAGCCCGCAGGCCGGGAAGGCTCGGGTAGCGGACTGCGGGGGCGGCCGGCAGCGCCGACGGCAGCCGAGCCAGCTGCTGCGGCCGCGGCGGCCGAAGCCACGGCCCCGGCTCGGCGCCCCGCAGCGGAGGCGGAAACCGCCGCCACCGCCGAGCCGCGCAAGAGCGGCAGCCGGGGGACGTCGGGGTCGCCTGGCCACAGCTCGCACAAGTCCTTGAAGCCGAGGGCGGCGACGACGTTGCAGAGCATGCCTGCGGCGAAGAAGGGGGCGAGGTCCTCGGTGTCCACCACGGCGTGCTCGGCGACGAAGACGACCAGGCGCTCGTAGCGTCGGCGAACGACGGCAGCCACCTCGGGGTCCGAGCACGCCGCGTAGGCGTGCAGCTGGAGCTGCAGCAGGTCGCGGTCGGCGATCAGCTCGGTGTAGGCCCCCGCCATCGAGTCGAGCGCCTCCTCCCCGGAGAGCCCCTCGCTCGCTGCGGCCAGCGTGACCTCGACCCGGTCGAAGGCCTCGTCCACCGCGGCGAGGAAGAGCTCACGCTTGCTCGCGAAGAGGCGGAACAGGTACGGCTGGGAGATCCCGGCGCGTGCCGCGATCGTCTCGGTCGAGGTGCCGGCGAAGCCGGCGACGGCGAACTCTCGCACCGCTGCCACGACGACGGCACGGCGCCGTTCGTCGGCGGTCATGCGCACGCCCGAGCCCTTGCTCGACGCGCTGCGTGGCATGCCTGCCACGGTCTGGCTCTTTCTCGTTGCGCTGGGCACGGTTTTTAGGTTAGTGATCACTCACAACCTTGTCAAGCGCCCGGACCGTGCCGTTGGCCAGGTCGGCGGAGCCGCGCTCCGCAGCAGTCCACAGAGGGAGCATCGAGAGATGAAGCGCTTCGCGTGCGGGGACGTCGTCACCGAGTGTGCCGCCAGCTGGGTCGCGAACAGCGACGAGGAGCTGCTCGAGCTGGTGGAGTCGCGAGCCGCCGAGGTGCACGGGGTCACCGACCCGCCCCCCGAGCTGCTGAGCGCCGTGCGCCTGCGCATCTCCGCCGTCGCCTGAGCGCCGCGCCATACCGCTGAGCGCCCGCCGAGCAGCACGCAACAGGTCGATGGACGACAGCCCCGACGAGCCGGTAGGCCGCGCCGTGCCGGGCGAGTTCGCGCTCGTCTTCCAGCCGATCGCCGACCTGCAGGCCGGACGGGTGGCCGGCTACGAGGCGCTCGCCCGTTTCGCCGGTGACGGCGGCGCGCCGCCCGACCACGTCTTCGCCGCGGCCCGAGCCGAGGGCCGCGCCGCCGAGCTCGACGCCGCGGTGGTCCGCAGCGCGCTGGCGCACCGGCGCAGCCTGCCGCGGAACTGCTTCCTCTCGATCAACGTCGAGCCGGGCTCGCTCGCCGAGCCGGAGCTACACCGTGCGCTGCTGGCGGGGGGGCGGCTGGAGGGCGTCGTGCTCGAGCTCACCGAGCACGTCCCCGTCGACTCCTACGCCGAGCTGCACCACCAACTCGCGCCCCTGCGCGGCGCCGGGGCCCTGGTCGCCCTCGACGACGCCGGCGCCGGGTACGCCGGGCTGCAGCACCTGCTCTCGGTGCGCCCTTCGATCGTCAAGCTCGACCGCTCGCTCGTCAGCGGGATCGACCACGACGAGGCCAAGGTCGCCCTGGTCGAGCTGCTCGGCGTGCTCGCCAGCCGCATCGACGCCTGGCTGCTCGCCGAGGGCGTCGAGCGCGTCGAGGAGGCCGTCGTGCTGCGCCGGCTCGGCGTGCCGCTCGCCCAAGGCTGGCTGTTCGGGCGTCCGGGTGGCGCCTGGCCGGCGCTCGCCCCGGCCGGGCGCCGCCTGCTCGAGATCACCGCACCCGCCCCGGGGCCGGCGACGAGCTTGCGTCCGTTGCTCAAGCAATCCGTGGTCGTCCACGAGCACAAGCTGGCCGAGGCCCGCCCACTGCTCGCCGCCGCCGACGACCTCGAGTGGGTGGTGGTCGTCGGCGACGACCTGCGCGCGATCGGTCTGATCGACCGCGACTCGGCGCTCATCGGCGAGGTTCGACGCCCGCTCGGGGTCAACGTGGCGACGACGCCGGTCGAGCTTGCCCAGCGGATGCTCACCAGGCCGCCGGGCGAGCGGCTGCGGCCCGTGCTCTGCCATGACGACTCCGGCCGCTACGTCGGGACCGTCACGCCCGAAACGCTGCTCGCCGAGCTGGCGCGCAGCGCCGCGCCCGGCGGGAACGGTCAGGTGCCCTCCGCTGTCGCGAGCACCGGCCGGCCGGCGCGTCCCGCTTCGCCGCGGCACCTCGCCCGGCTCGAGCAGCCCGCAGGCGACGAGTGCCTCAGCCCCCGGCGGGGCCCGACGAGCCCGGGCGCTCCCGGTACGCCTCGGGGTTGACGCACGCCGGCAGGGGGGTGCCCGCCAGCCCGGCGAGCACGTTGTCGACGGCGAGCTCGGCCATCGCGTAGCGGGCCCGCGTCGTCGCCGAACCGACGTGGGGCAGCACGAGGCAGTTGGGCAGCGCGAGCAGCGGCTCGTCGGGCGGTGGCGGCTCCACCTCGAGCACGTCGAGCCCCGCAGCGGCGATCGTCCCGCCGGCGAGCGCGTCGTAGAGCGCCGCCTGGTCGACCACGCCGCCGCGAGCGGTGTTGACGAGGATCGCCGTCGGCTTCATCAGGGCGAGCTCGGCGCCGCCGATCAGGTGACGAGTCTCGGCGTTGAGCGCCACGTGCAGGCTCACCACGTCGGAGCTCTCGAGCAGCTCGTCGAGCTCGACGAAGCGCACGCCCTCGAGCGGGCGGGCGCGCGACCAGGCGACGACGTCCATCTCGAAGCCGCGCGCCCGGCGCATCACCGCCTGCCCGATGCGCCCGGCGCCGACCACGCCGAGACGGGCGCCGGCGAGCTCGGTGCCGAGGAGGAAGTCGACCCCGATCCTCGGCCAGCTCCCGTCCCGCACCACCTCGACGGCCTCCTTCAGGCGTCGCGCGGCGCCGAGGACGAGCGCCATCGCCAGCTCCGCGGTGGCGGCGGTGAGCACGTCCGGAGTGTTGCCGGCGGGGATGCCCCGAGCCGTCAGCTCGGGGACGTCGAAGTTGTCGAACCCGACGGCGACGTTGGCGACGACGCGCAGCCTGGGGCAGGCGTCGAGCAGAGCGGCGTCGACGCGGTCGACGCCGAGGGTGATCAAGCCGTCGCTGCCGGCGGCGAAGCGGGCGAGCTCGGGTGGCGTCGGCGGCAGCGCCCCGCTCCACACGTCCACCTGGGCGTGCTCGGCAAGTCGGGCCAGCGCGTTGCCCGGGAGGGAATGCGTCACGGCGACCACCGGCGGCGGCGCGTCGCCGACCACCGGCGTGGGCGGATCGAGCGAGGCTGCGCCGGGCGTGCTCGTCACCGGCCGCCCATCTCGATCGCCACGTCGCCTCGCTTCTGCCGCCGGTGACCCGGGCGCGCTGCGCCGCCGGGGATGCCATCGCTGCGCCGCACACCATAGGGCCGAGATGCCCCTCCGGGTCCCCCCGACGCGGCAGCGCAGGCGGCCCGTGCGGGTCGCACGGCGGCCTTTCACCCGCTACGGTTTCAGGTAGACCTGAACTCAGGGAACCCTGAGGTCCGGCGCCCGCTCGCAGCGGGCGCCCGGCACGATCGATCGTCGTCGGCCGGACGTCGAGGAGCGCAGCACAGCGATGATCGCCACGTTCGTGATCTTCCTGCGTGAAGGCGTCGAGGCGAGCATGATCGTCTCGATCCTGCTCGCCTACCTCGACAAGATCGACCAGCGCCGCTTCTTCAAGGACGTCCTCATCGGCGTCGTGTCGGCGATGCTGCTCGCCGCCGGCGGCGGGGTCGCCGCGTACTACACGATCCGCTCCTACGACGGGTCGAGGGTGCAGACGATCTTCGAGACGGTCACCTTCATCGTCGCCGCGACGATCCTCACGTACATGACCTTCTGGATGCGCAGCCATGCCCGCACGATCGGGAGCGAGCTGCGCGAGCGAGCGGAGGCGGCGATCGGCCGGCGCCAGCGGTTCGGGCTCGGGCTGCTCGCCTTCCAGGCCGTCGGGCGGGAAGGGCTCGAGACGGCCGTGTTCACGCTGGCGATCGTCTTTGCCACCGGCACCCGCGGGACGCTGTGGGGCGCGCTGGCCGGCCTCGCCGGGGCGCTCGTGGTGGCGACGTTGGTCTACAAGCTCGGGCGCCGGATGCACCTCGGGGCCTTCTTCACCACGGTCGGCGCGCTGCTGATGGTCTTCGCCGCCGGTCTCGTCGCCGACACCGTGGAGAACCTGCAACAGCTCGGATGGGTGCGCGTGCTCGACGGCCAGCTGTGGAACACCTCGGGAGAGCTGTCCGAGGCCTCCTCGATCGGCGACGTGTTCCACAGCCTGTTCGGGTACGCCGACCGGCCGACGGCCTTGCAGCTGATCGCCTACCTCGCCTACCTCGTCACGGCGCTCGCCGTCTTCCTCCACCTCGGGCCGCGCCGGCCGGTGCGCGGCGCGAAAGCCGCGGCCGTGTCCGGGCACCCCCCTGCGCCGACGGGTTCGGCCGGCGCCGTCGCCGGCGGCGGCCACGTCTCCCCCTAGATCTCTCCCTCAGCTCTCTTCCTGAGATCTCCGGGCGAGATTCTCGGATCTCCTCGCCGAGGCGGCGCCGCCCGGGCCAGGGTGGTGCGCAACGGTGGTGCGCGGCCGCGCCCCACTGTCGCCGGCGGGCGAAGGTGTATCGTCGGTCAGTCGTCGGCGCCAGCGAAGTCCGGTGAGAGTCCGGCGCTGTCCCGCAGCTGTAAGGCCCTTCGGGGCCGAGCCAGATCGCCTGGCCGGCGGCGCAGTGCACAGCGTGAGCTCTCGAGGAAGGGCGGCTCGTGCGGCGGAGCGTCACAGCCGGCGTTCCTCCCGTCGGGATTCCTTGCTCGACGGAGGAGGACGACCATGTCGAATGCCCGGCCGCAGCCGCCCGCACCCGTCCCGCGGCCAGCCGCGAAGCGGCGGACCCGAGCCGGGCGCGCCGCCGCAGCGGCGCTCGGCGCCCTCGCTGCGCTGGCGCTCCTGACCGGGACGGTCTCCGCCGTGGGCGCCTCGGGCGCTCGCCGGGCCGCAGGAAACGACTTCCCGGTGACCCTCTCCACCCCGGCGGGCAGGATCACCATCGCCCACCGGCCGGTGCGCATCATCTCGCTCTCGCCGAGCGGCACCGAGGACCTCTACGCCGTCGGCGCCGGCCGTCAGGTGATCGCCGTCGACGCCGACTCGGACTACCCGGCGGGCGTGCCGCGCACCAGGCTGTCCGGCCTCGAACCGAACATCGAGGCGATCGCCCACTACCGGCCCGACCTCGTCGTCATCTCCGACGACCCCTCGCTCGTGACGAGCCTCGGCAAGCTCGCCATCCCCGTGCTCGACGAGCCCGCGCCGGCCGACCTCGCCGGCGCGTACGGCGAGATCACCCAGCTCGGGCTGGCGACGGGCAACACAGGGCGAGCCGGCGCGCTGGTGGCGTCGATGCGCACGAAGCTGCGGGCGCTCGTCGCGGCAGCGCCGCGTCCCGCAACGCCGCCGTCCTACTTCTACGAGATCAGCGTCGAGCCGTACTACAGCGCGACGTCGACGACCCTGATCGGCGGCGTGCTCGGCCTGTTCCACCTGCGCAACATCGCCGACGCCGTCAACAGAGCCTCCGGCGGCTACCCCGAGCTGTCCGACGAGTACATCGTCGCCAGTGACCCCGACCTCGTGTTCCTCGCCGACACCGGCGCCGACGGCGGGCAGACCCCGGCAACCGTCGCCGCCCGTCCGGGGTGGTCGACGATCGCCGCCGTCGCCCACCACGACGTGTTCGCCCTCGGCGCCGACGTCGCCTCGCGCTGGGGGCCGCGCCTCGTCGACCTGGCGGCGGCGGTGGCCCACGACCTCTCGACCTACCGGGCGCACCAACGATGACCGCCGCTGCGCCGACCCGGCCGAACGTCGCGCCGACGCCGGTTGCCGCAGTCGCGTCCGCCCCGGCGCCGGCGGCGGCGGCGGCCCCGGCGTCGCTGCCGGCCCCGGCAGCGACGTCGCAGCGAGGGCGCCTTGCCGTCCAGCTGGCGGTCGCCGCCGCGGTGCTCGCCTCGACGGCGCTCGGCGCGCTGCTCGTCGGGCCGGCGGACCTCCCTCCCGGCCGCGTCCTGCTCGCCGTGGTGGGCAAGCTGCCGTTCGTGTCGTTGCGAAGCGGACTCGGCCCGACCGCGACGGCAATCGTCGAGCAGATCCGAGCGCCCCGGGTGGTGCTCGGGGGCATCGTCGGGGCGACGCTGGCGATGTCCGGCGCCGCCTACCAGGGCGTGTTCCAGAACCCGCTCGCCGATCCGTACCTGCTCGGCGTCGCCGCCGGGGCCGGTCTCGGCGCAACGGTGGTCATCTCGCTGTTCCCCGCCGCCGCCGGCATGGGCTTCGACCCGCTGCCCCTCGCCGCCTTCGCCGGCGCGGTGCTCGCCGTCGCCGCCACCTACGTCCTCGGCCGCTCGGCCGGGCGGTTGCGCAGCTCGGCGAGCCTCGTCCTCGCCGGCGTCGCCGTCGCCTCGTTCCTCACCGCAGTGCAGACCTTCCTCCAGCAGCGCAGCGCCTCGACCCTCGACGCCGTCTACGACTGGATCCTCGGCGGGCTCTCCGGCGCTAGCTGGCAGCAGGTCGGCCTCGTCACCCCCTACGTGGCGATCAGCGCGGCCGTGCTGCTCGCCTCGCGGCGCCTGCTCGACGTGATGAGCGTCGGGGACGAGGAGGCGGACAGCCTGGGTGTGCGCGCCAGCCGGGTGCGCCTGGCGGCGGTCGGCGCGGCAACCCTCGGCACCGCGGCGGTGGTGTCGGTGAGCGGGTTGATCGGCTTCGTCGGGATCATCGTGCCGCACACCGTGCGACTGCTGGTCGGCCCGAGCTACCGCTCGATCGTGCCGCTCTCGGCCCTTGCCGGGGCGAGCTTCCTCATCCTCGCCGACCTCGCCGCCCGCACCCTGCTCTCGCCGGCCGAGCTGCCCCTCGGCGTGGTGACCGCGGTGCTCGGCGCCCCGTTCTTCCTCGTCGTGCTCCGCCAGTCGCGGCGGATGACGTGAGCGCGCCCGCCGTCCCGGCCCCCGCCGCGGCACGGGTGGAGGCAGCGCCCGCCCGTCGCGGGGTGGATCTGCTGCTGCGCAACCTGAGCGTCTCCTACGGCGAGCGCCCCGCCCTCTCCGGCGTCTCCGCCGAGGTGGCCGCCGGAGGCTGGCTGGCGCTGATCGGGCCGAACGGGGCGGGCAAGTCGACGCTGTTGCGCGCCGCGGCGGGCCTGCTGCCCTACCGTGGCGAGCTGCTCGTCGGGGGCGAGCAGCTCGACGCCCGCCATCGCCGCCGCGTCGCCCGCCTGGTGGCGCTGGTCCCCCAGCGCCCGCGCCATCCTCCGATGATGGCGCTGTCGGACTACGTCATGCTCGGCCGCACCGCTCACCTGCCGTTGCTCGGCAGCGAGGGCCGCCACGACCGCGTCGTGGTCGCCGAGACGCTCGAGCGCCTCGACCTCGCCGCGATGGCCGACCGGCCGCTCGACTCGCTCTCGGGGGGCGAGGCGCAGCGCGCCACGCTCGCCCGGGCGATCGCCCAGCAGTCGCCCGTCCTGCTCCTCGACGAGCCGACCTCGTCGCTCGACATCGGCCACGAGCAGCAGGTGCTCGAGCTCGTCGACGAGCTGCGCGCCGAGCGCCGGCTGACGGTGGTCTCGGCGATGCACGACCTCACCCTCGCCGGGCAGTACGCCGAGGAGCTGCTGCTGCTCGCCGGCGGCCGGACGGTCGCCGCGGGGCCGCCGGACGAGGTGCTGCGCGCCCCGCTGCTCGAGGCGTGCTACGCGGGCCGCCTGGAGGTGATCGCCCGGCGCAGCGGGCCCGCCGTCGTCCCGGTGCGCCGCAGCTCTCCCGTCGCCCGGTCGCACCCCGCCGAGCGGGAGGCCCGCGTCCCGTGATGATCCTCCTGCTCGGCGGCGCCCGCAGCGGCAAGTCCACGCTCGCGCTGCGGCTCGCGCTCGCCACCGAGGCGCCGGTCGCCTTCGTCGCCACCGGGCAGCCCCTCGACGACGAGATGGCGGCGCGCATCGCCCAGCACCGCGCCGAGCGGCCCGCCGGCGTGCCGACGCTCGAGGCCCCGCTCGAGCTCGAAGGAGCCCTCGCCCTCCCCTCGCCCGGCGACAGCGTCGTGCTCGACTGCCTCACGCTGTGGGTCGCCAACCTGCTCGGCGCCGGTCTCGGCGACGACGACGTGCTCGGCCGCGCCGGGCGTGTCGCCGCGCTCGCCGCCGAGCGCCGTGGCGCGACCTTCGTCGTGAGCAACGAGGTTGGCTGGGGGATCGTGCCGGCGAACACGCTCGCGCGGCGCTACCAGGACCTGCTCGGGAGGGTCAACGGCGCGTTCGCCGGGCTCGCCGACCGGTCGCTGCTCGTCGTCGCCGGCCGGGCGCTCGAGCTCCGCGAGATCGACTCGGTCGCATTCGGCGGCGGCGCGTTGGATCGCCGGTGATCGCGGCCACCGACGGTGGGCCGAGCCGGCGGCTCCGCAGGCCGAGCGTGCCGGGCGAGCAGCTCGCGGCGTTGCGTGCCGCGGCCGCCTTCCTCACGCCGGCGGTGCCGCCGGGCCGGCGCCCTGTGGGCGCGCCTCCGTCCCTCACGCGGGTAGTCCGGACGCGGCGGCCCTCGCCTGGTTCCCCCTCGTCGGCGCCGCGATCGGCGCGAGCGTGGCGGTGGCCTGGGACGTCGCCCGCACACGCCTCGGCCCGCTCGCGGCCGCGTCGGTGGCGGTGCTAGCCGATGTCGCGGCGACCGGAGCGCTGCACCTCGACGGGCTCGCCGACAGCGCCGACGGGCTGTTCGCGCACGCCAGCACCAAGGACCGCCTGGCGATCATGGCCGAGCCCGACGTCGGTGCCTTCGGCGCGCTCGCCCTCTCCAGCGCCGTGACCATCAGAGCCCTGGCGCTCGCCGAGACCGAGCCCTCGGTGGCACTGCTCGCGGCGGTGTGCTGCGCCTCGCGCAGCCTGATGGCGCTCGCCTGCCGCCGCCTGCCCTACGCCCGCCCGGGAGGGTTGGCGAGCGGGCTGGTCCCTTCGAGCGGACCCGACGGCGGGACCCGGCGGGAGCCGGAGCTGAGCGCGCTGCTCGGCCTCGCCGGCTCGGTGACCCTCGCCGGCGCTGCTCGCGGGCGGGACGCTGCGGCAGGGGTGGTGGCCGGTGTCTGCGCCGGCGCCGGCGTGCTCGCCTTGGCGAATCGGCGCCTCGGCGGGTTCACCGGCGACGTGCTCGGGGCGGCCGGTGTCGTCACCGAGACCGTCGCCCTGCTCGTCGCCTCCGCCCGACGGCCGGCCCTGAAGGACCGGCCGTGATCCCCGCCCCGGGCTCCACGCGACGGGCCGGGTCGCTGGGCGCGCCCGGTGCCCGTCGTCGGCGACACGACCTCGGCCGCCGAGCGAGCCGCCGACCCGGCGGGCTGGGCGCTCCCGCCGGCGCAACGCGCCGCCCTCTACGGGGCGATCGCCTCGCGGCGCGACGTGCGCCGCTTCCGCCCCGACGCCGTTCCCGACGAGCTGCTCAGGTCGTTGCTCGCCGCGGCACACGCCGCGCCGAGCGTGGGGCATTCCCAGCCGTGGCGGTTCGTAGTCGTGCGCGACCCGGCGACGCGCGAGCGCGCGGCACTCTGCGCCGAACGCGAGCAGCTCCGCCAGGCCGCCCTGCTCGAGGAGCACGCCGGCCGCCAGCTGCTCGACCTGCAGTTGCACGGCATCCGCGACGCCCCGGTCGGCCTGGTGGTCGGCTGCGACCGGCGGGTCGACCCCGTCGCGGTGCTCGGCCGTGCCACCTTCGGCGACGCCGACTTGTGGTCCTGCGCCTGCGCGATCGAGAACCTGTGGCTCGCGGCGCGCGCCGAAGGGCTCGGCGTCGGCTGGGTGACGCTGTTCCAGCCCGACGAGCTCGCTGCCCTGGTCGGCATGCCCGAAGGGGTGGCCACGCTCGGTTGGTTGTGCATCGGCTGGCCCGACGAACGCCCGCCGGCTCCGGGCCTCGAGCGCGCCGGCTGGTCGCAGCGCCAGCCGCTCGACGCGGTGGTGTTCGCGGAACGCTGGCCCTCGCCCGCCGAGGACCGCACAGCCACCGCCGAGGACCGCACAGCCACCGCCGAGGACCGCACCCGCACCACCGGGCGCGGCACCGCCCCGGCGCCCCCGCCGGGCGCCCAGCTTCGAGCGCCGGGCCCGGTCTCGGTGGTCGGCGCGCGGGACGAGGTCGACGAGCTGCTCAGCGCTCCCGGCTCGCTCGGCTCGCTCGGGCGCGCCGTCGCCCGGCTGCGCGCCTTGCAGGTCACGTCGCGATCGTCGGCGCTGCTCGTGCTCGCCGCGGCGGACCATCCCGTCACAGAGCACGGCGTGAGCACGTTTCCGCCCTCGGTGACGCGCGAGGTGCTCGAGGCGGCCGTCGCCGGCGAAGCGCTCGGCGCGGCCGCCGCCCGCGCCGCCGGGGCCGCGGTGCTCGCCGTCGACGCCGGCGTCCTCGGCGGACCCGTCCCGGGCTCGACCGGCGCGCGGCCGGCCGGCCCCCGCGGCGACCTCGTCGGGCGCGACGCCATGACCGCGACCGACGCGGGCGCGCTGCTCGCCGCCGGTCAGCGCCTGCTCCTCGCCGGCGGCACAGCGGGCCTGGTGCTGCTCGGCGAGGTCGGCATCGGCAACACGACGGTCGCTGCCGCGCTGTGGGCAGCGCTCGCCGACCTCGACGGGGCTCGAGCAGAGGACGCGGTCGGGCTCGGGGCGAGCGGCGACAGCCCGACGCTTCGGCGCAAGCGCGCCGTCGTGCGCGCCGCCCTGGAGCGGGCGCGGGCCGAGCACGGCGGCGCGCTTGCCGGCGACCCGCTCGTCGCGCTGGCGGCGCTCGGGGGTCCCGAGCTGGCCGTGCTGGCCGGCGCCGTGCTCGGGGCGGCGGGCAGCGGTGCGGCCGTCGTGCTCGACGGCATGGCGACGAGCGTGGCCGCGCTCGTCGCGGTGCGGCTCGAGCCCGCCGTCGCCGCCCACCTCGTCGCCGGGCACGTGTCGAGCGAGCGGGCCCATCGTGGCGTGCTCGAGGAGCTCGGCCTCGAGCCGCTGCTCGATCTGCGCCTGCGGGCGGGAGAGGGCGTGGGCGCGGCGCTGGCGACGGCCATGTTGCGAGCTGCGCTGGCGACCCAGGAGCAGGCCGGCCGCGTCGCGCCGCCGATCAACCTCGCTCGTCGACCTCGGTCACGTACACCCAGTCGACGAGGTCGTGGTACTGGATGACGATGGGGCTGCCCTGAGCCTTGGACAGCTCGCGGGCGTGTCGCTCCGCGGTGTCGTTGCCGTGCAGCTCCCGGATGTCGACCTCGTCGCCACCGGGTCGCGAGAAGCGGTACCGCCAGGTCCTACCGGCGGAAGATCCCGTGTCGGTCATCCGACGACGATACCCACGCCTCAGTGAACGCGGACGATGCGCAACGTGTCGGCGACCGGCTCGGGCTCGTCCGGCGAGCCCGCCAGGACGACGACGACGTCGCCGGCAGAGACGTAGCCGGACTCGACCGCTGCCTTGACCGAGAACCACACCACCTCATCGGTGCTCGTCGACTCCCGCACGGTGAGCGTCTCCACGCCCCAGGAGAGCGACAGCTGGCGCGCCGTGCGCAACGAGGGCGTCGTCGCCACGATCGGCATCGACGGCCGGAAGCGGGAGATCACCCGGGCGGTCTGTCCCGAGCGGGTGCAGGCGATGATCGCCGCGGCGTCCTGCTCGATCGCCGCCCGCCAGGCCGCGGCGGTGATCGCCGCGGTGATGCGCGCCGGAGAGGAGGCGTCGCCCGAGACCTGCTGCACGCCGAGGTTGGCGCCCCAGCGCAGGTAGTCGAAGTTGCGCTCCGTGCGCACCACGATGCGCGCCATCGTCGTCACGACGTTGACCGGGTCGACCCCGATCGCCGTCTCCCCCGAGGTCATCACTGCGCTCGTCCCGTCGAGCACGGCGTTGGCGACGTCGGTCACCTCGGCGCGCGTCGGGACGGGCGAGCTGATCATCGACTCGAGCATCTGGGTGGCGGTGATCACCGGCAAGCCGAAGCGGACGCCCGAGCGGATGATCTCCTTCTGCAGGTGGGGCACGTCCTCGAGCGGCACGCGCACGCCGAGGTCGCCGCGGGCGACCATCACCCCGCCCGAGGCGGCGAGGATGCGGTCGAGGTCGGCGACGCCCTGCGCGGTCTCGATCTTGGCGACGAGCATCACGGAGCGGTCGCCGCTGGCGGCGCGCACGGCGTCCATGTCCTCGGCCGAGCGCACGAAGGACACGGCGATCATGTCCACGCCCTCGGCGACGAGGGCGTGGATGCGCTCGAGGTCCTCCGGCGTCGGGGTGGCGATGCGCAACCTCGACGTCGCGGCGGTGACGCCCGGCCGCCCCTGCACCTTGCCCCCGCTGCGCACCCGGCAGAGCGCGCCGTCGGGCTTGCGGTCGGTGACGACGAGGCTGACGCCGCCGTCGCCGATCGCCACCGGGTCGCCGACCTCGAGCGCCTCGATCACCTCGTCGTTCATCACGCCGACGCGCTGCTCGGAGCTCGTCGTGTCCGGGCCACCGGTCACGAGCAGCACCTCGCTGTTCGTGACGAGCGTGACCCCGCCTTCGGGGAAGGCCGAGGCGCGCACCTTGGGACCGGGAAGGTCGGCCATCACCCCGATCGAAGGCGCTACCCGCCGGACGCGGCGGATGCGCTCGATGGCGTCGTCGATCGTGCCGTGCGCCAGGGGCACGCGGGCGACGTCCATCCCCGCCGCGGCCATCGCCGCCACCGTGGCGTCGTCGTCGCAGGCCGGCCCGAGGGTGGCGACGATGCGCGTGCGGCGGCGCTGGTCGTGGCCGGGGCGCGGCGAGCGGTTGCGCTCGGTGATCTCGCGGGCGAGCTGCGCGCCGGCCTCGGTTCCGGGCGCGACAGGTTGGGCCGTCAGGTACGTGTCCACGCTGCAAGTCTGCCGCACCCGGCTCCTCTCCGGGTCCGCGTCCCCGGGTCGGTGCCGCCGGCTCAGCTGGCCGGGCTGACCGAGCTCATGTTGAACTCCGCCACGCGAAGTGGCGGCATCGCGGTCCGGCTGAACCACTCGTTCCACTCCCGCGAGAAGGCCTGAGTGGTGGCGCCGGCCTCGATCGTGCGCGCCAGGACGTCGACGGGGCTCTCGTTCCAGCGGAAGTTGTTCACCGCTCCGACGACCTCGCCGCGCTCGACGAGGTAGACCCCGTCGCGGGTGAGCCCGGTGAGCAGCAGCGTCGCCGGATCGACCTCGCGCACATACCACATGCAGGTGAGCAACAGCCCCCGTTGCGTGCGGGCGACCAGGTCCTCGAGACCGGCCGAGGCGCCGGGCAGCTCGAGGATCAGGTTGTCGACCGGCGGCGTGGGGTCGACGCCCGAGCGCGCCGCTCCGGCGCGGTGGTAGCGCAGGCGGCTGAGACGCCCTCCGTCGATCCACGACGTCGGCCCGATGGGCAGCCCGTTGTCGAAGACCGAGACGTCGGCCCCGGAGTAGCCGGTGGCGAGGAACGGGGCGCAGCGCAGGCCGGGCGCGGCCGGGTCGCCGCGGATCGAGAACGGCAGCGGGGTCAGCTGCTCGCCCACCCTCGTGCCCCCGCCCGGGGCGGAGAACACGCTCCGGCCGTCCTCGGCGTCGCGCCCGCCGGCCGCCTCGTACAGGGTGACCATCAGGTCGGCGACGGCGTCGGGGGGCAGCACGACCTCGTAGCGGCCGGCCGGCAGCTCGAGCCTGCGGTCCGCCCAGGCCAAGCGGTCGGTGAGCCGTCGTTCCATCGGCCCGAGGGACACCGCGGAGAAATCGGGAACGGCGACGCCCGACCAGGCCGAGCGCGAGCCGTCCTGCGAGCGGGCGACGAGCTCGAGCGTCCCGCCCGGCTGGACGTGGCGCAACCGCAGGCCCGTCGAGCTGGCCAGGTACGTCGTCGAGACGACGTGGTGGGCGAACCCGGCCAGCACCCGTCTCGCCCCTCGTGCGCGCTCGAAAGCTCCGGCGAGCTCGCCGAGCAGGCCGGCGAGCTCGGGCAGGCCCGTTTCCTCCGGCGGATCGAAGAAGGCCGGATCCGGGTCGGGAGCGGGCCCGGCGCCGAGCAGGGGGGCGGCGTCGTCAGCCGGCGGAGCGCTCTCGGCTTCGTGCTCGGCGCGGGCGACGAGCTCGTCGAGGTCCACGAGGCCGCTACGGCTCACCGTCGCGCTGGCGACGCCGCGGCCCGCCGTGCCGGCCAGGCCGCCGGCTCCGGCCACCTCCGTCGCCAGGCCCGCCACCTCGATGCCGGCGGACAGCTCGGCGCCGCCGGACCCTTCGGCGAAGGCGATCACGATCACACGCCGGTCGCGACGGGTGCCGTTGGTCGTCGTGGTGTTGTTGGCGAAACGGACCTCGGCCTCGCTCGAGTCCTCGACGATGACGATCGCCTCCCCGGAGGCGGCCGCCAGCGCCGCCTCGGCGACCGACGCCGCCGGCTCGAGACGCTGGCTCGTCGGTACCCGGCCCTTCCGGCCGCCCGCGTCGTCGCCGGCGCTCACCGGCCGGACTCCTCCCGGGCGTTGAGGACGCGCACGTTGCGGAAGAGCGCGACGGGACAGCCGTGGCTGACGGGTGCGACCTGCCCGGGCTGCCCCTTGCCGCAGTTGAACGCCCCGCCGAGCAGGTAGGTGGAGCGGCCGCCGACGGCCTCCATCGAGCCCCAGAACGCGGTCGTCTGCGCCTGGTAGGCGACGTCACGCAGCTGGCGCCCGAGGCGCCCGTGCTCGATGGCGAAGAAGCGCTGCCCGGTGAACTGGAAGTTGTAGCGCTGCATGTCGATCGACCAGCTCTTGTCACCGACGATGTAGATGCCGCGCTCCACGCCGGAGACGAGGTCCGCGAGGGTGGGCCCCTCGCCGGCGGCAGGTTGCAGGGAAACGTTGGCCATGCGCTGGATCGGGACGTGCAACGGCGAGTCGGCGAAGGCGCAGCCGTTCGAGCGGCCCATGCCGGCCTCGGCGGCGATCCGCCGGTCGAGCTGGTATCCGGCGAGCACCCCGTCTCGCACGAGGTCGAAGGACTGCGCCTGCACCCCCTCGTCGTCGAAGGCCACCGTCGCCAGGCCGAAGGGCGTGGTGCGGTCCCCGGTCACGTGCATGACGGGCGAGCCGTACTGCAACGAGCCGAGCCCGTCGGGCGTGGCGAAGGAGGTGCCGGCGTAGGCCGCCTCGTAGCCGAGGGCGCGGTCGAGCTCGAGCGCGTGGCCGATCGACTCGTGGATCGTCAGCCACAGGTTGGTCGGGTCGATGACGAGGTCGTACTCACCAGGCTCCACCGAGGGGGCGACGAGCTTCTCGGCGAGCAGGCCCGGCATCGCCTCGAGCTCGGCGTCGAAGTCCCACCCGACGCCCTCGAGGTACTCGAAGCCCCGCCCGGCGGGGGGCGCGCAGGTGCGCATCGTCTCGAACGAGCCGCCGTCGGTGCCGAGGGCGACGGCCTCGACCACCGGGTGGAGCCGGACCCGCCGCTGGTGGGTGACCGTGCCGTTCGAGCCGGCGAAGTGCTTCTCCTCCGCGACGGCGAGCAGGGTGGCGTGCACGTGGTCGACGGCGGGGGCGGCCAGCAGCGCCGCGCTCCACTCGGCGAGCTTCTCGACGCGCTCGGCGAGCGGGACCGCGGTGGGGTCGCGCTCGAAGCTCGACTCCCAGCTCACCTCGCCGTACGAAGGCTCGGGGGCGAGCTCGACGGGCCGCGTGAGCGCCACGGCGGTGGCCCTCGCCCCGTCCACGGCGCCGCCGGGCGAGCTCGCGCGCCGCCTCGGGGAGGAGCTCGACCGTGGCAGCAAAACCGATCGCGCCGTCGTGCACGACGCGAACCCCGACGCCGACCTCGTGGTCGTCCCCGGCCGTCTCGAGCGCGCCGTCGCGCATCGAGGTGTACTGCGAGGCGATCCGTTCGAGGCGCACCTCGGCGTGCGCCGCCCCGAGGTGGGCGGCCTCCTCCAGCGCGGCCGCCGCGATCGAGGCGAACGCCTCGCCGCCGAGGTCGGGGTGGGTCGGCTCCACGGCCGCTCAACCTAACGGACACCCGGGGTCCGCGCGAACCCCGACGCCGACGGCTCCCGCGGCGCGAGCGAGCGCGTATCGAGCGCGGTTCCGTCAAGCACCACGCGACGAAAGACGCTAGTTTGCAGTCTCGTGCAACAGGAAGGATTGCGCACCGCACCGGAGCGCGAGCGCGCCGACCGGCCCGCGGTGCGCGGTCCCGCGGCGGTGCGCGCCAGCCTGATCGCCGCAGCCGGGGAGCTGTTCGCCGCGCGCGGGACGACGTCGGTCTCGGTGCGCGAGATCGCGGACCGCGCCGGGGTCAACCACGGGCTGATCCACCACTACTTCAATTCCAAGCAGGGCCTCGTGGACGCGACCCTCGACGAGCTCGCGGCACACGCCACCAAGTCGCTCGAGCACGGGATCGACGTCTCCCCCGACGGCCCGCTCGGGCGCTACCTGCTCGTCGCAGGTCGTGTGCTGCTCGACAGCGAGTCCGGCGACCAACCCGGCATCGCTCGCGGCGCCGGGGTCGACCGAGCGGGCAGCGATGCCGGCGAGCACGGCGGGGAGCTCGCACGCGCCGGAGGGCTGACCGAGCTGTTGCGGCGTCTCGCCGAGCTCGACCCGGCGACGGGGGCGGGGAGCGCGGCGGTCGACATCGCCCCGAGGGCGGCGGGGACGGACCGCGTCGTCTCGCGCGGTACCGCGCCCGGTTGCGCTCCGTGCGCCTCGCCGCGCTGTTGATCGGGATGCTGCTCTTCGAGCCCGTGCTGCTCGAGGCCGCCGGCCTCAGCGACGAGGACCCGGCCGACGTGCGCACCGAGCTGCTCGCCACCCTCGAGTAACCCGCTCGCGCGGCGCAGCTCGGCGCGACGCCCGCGGCGCCTGATCGGACTACCCGCTCGCCTCACGGGCCGAGGACAGGCGCTCGCTTCGCGCCGCGTCACGCTCGAGGTCGAGCGCTGCGGCCCACAAGCCGAGACCGCGGACCGCCGCAGTCGCGGCCTCCTCGGAGGCCAGCCGTTCGAGGATCGAGGACAGCCGGCGCGCCACGGCGACGCGCGCCGCGTCGGCCAGGCGCCGTCCTTCGGGCGTCAGGCTGATCGAGACCCGCCGGCGGTCGGGACCGGAGTCGTGGCGACGGTCGACGAACCCACGCGTCACCAGGCCGTCGACGACGGTGGTGACGCTCGGAGCACTGACGGCGAGCTTCTCGGCGAGCGAGCTCGACGCCTCGGCGCCGGAGTCGAGGGCGCAGAGGACGCGGTACTGCGCGACGGTCAGCTCGAGCGGCTGCAGCGAGAGCTCGACGTAGCGGGCGAGGCGCGCCACGGTGCGACCGCCCTCGACCAGGCGCGCGATGGCGTCGTCCTCGAGGATCACGGCTTCGGCGGGCACATACTTAGCGTAACGAACTTCTTTGCCGGTGCCGAGCGAACGGCCTGCGGCGAGCTGCTTCCCTTTTTGCCGGCGCCCGAGGGAGCAGACGCCGGGGGGCGTCGCAGCAGAGTCCGTCAGGCCACCGCGCCCGGCGTGCCCGCGTCGGTGACGACCTCGAGGCCCGCAGCGGCCCAGGCGTGCATGCCGCCGGCCAGGTTGCGGGCGTCGCGTCCCGTCCCGATCAGCGCCTGTGCCGCCATCGCCGAGCGAGCGCCGGAACGGCAGACAACCACCATGGTGGCGTCGGGCAGCTCACCGAGGCGGGCGGCGAGCTGGCCGAGGGGCACGTGCAGGGCTCCCGGGGCATGGCCCGCCGACCACTCCTCCGGCTCGCGCACGTCGAGCAGCACCGCGCCGGCCCGCGCAAGCTCCTCCGCCTCGGCGGGCGGGACCTCGAGCACGCCGACACCCGGGCTGCGCATCGCCCGGCAGTGTAGGCAGCGCTGGCGCGTGGCCCGCTGCATGGCCACAGCGGGCGCGTTCGCCCGCCGGCACCGACGGCATCTCCCCCGTCGCCGGCACGGCCGACACGTCCGACACGGCCGGCCGGCACGGCCGGCGTGCCGGGCCGGCCGCTACCGTTGCGCCGATGGCGCGCGCCGAGGACGCCCCCGCAGGTGGCCTCGGCACGTCGCCCGCCGCTGCGGCCGCGCTGCGCCCTGGCCGACGCGCCGGCGTCGCCGTCGTCGCCGCCCGCGGCGTCGCCTCGCTCTCGCGGGCGCTGCGACTCGGTTCGGGATCGGTCGTCGGTGGGCGGGTCGGCCTGGCGGTCGAGCCCCGCCTGGTCGAGCTGCTCACGGCTGGCCGGCTGGTCGCCGTGGTGAGCGGGACGAACGGCAAGACGACGACGACGCGCTTGCTCGCCGAGGCGCTGGCGGGCGGCGATCCCTCCGCTGCGCCCGGCGGTTCGGTCGCCTGGTCGGCGGCCGGGGCCAACATGCCCGCCGGGATCGTCGCCGCCCTTGCCGCGTCGCCGGCCGGCGCGCCCGCCGTGCTCGAGGTCGACGAGGCCTACCTGCCGGCCGTGCTCGCCGCCGCCCTGCCGCGGGTCGTCGTGCTGCTCAACCTGTAGCGGGACCAGCTCGACCGGGTGAGCGAGGTGCGCATGGTGGCCGCCGCTGGCGCGCGCGCGGCTCGGGTGTTCGCCGGACGGTGGTGGCGAACGCCGACGACCCGCTGGTGGTGTGGGCGGCCGGGGCACGCGCGCGACGTCGCTTCTGGGTGGCGGCGGGCGCTGTGGCGCGCCGACGCCCACCACTGCCCGGCGTGCGACGGCCAGCATCGAGTTCGACGCGACGGCAGGCTCGTGGCGGTGCGCAACCTGCGGCTGCGCACGCCCGGAGCCCTGCGCCGAGCTCGACCGGCGACGGGCCTGGTCTTCGCCGACGGGCGCGGCTCGCCGTCGAGCTCGCGCTCCCGGGCCGATTCAACCGGGCCAACGCCGCGCATGGCCGCGGTGGCCGCCGGCCGTGCTCGGCGTCGAGCCGAGGACGCGGCGCTCGGCGCGATGGCCGCCGTTGGCGAGGTCGCCGGTCGCTTCGCCCTCGTCGCGCCACGGCGGCGCCGTCGCCCGCCTGCTGCTGGCCAAGAACCCGGCCGGCTGGGCGGAGCTGATCGAGCTGCTCGCAGGGGGCGAGGGCCCGGTCGTCGTCGGCGATCAACGCCCGGATCGCCGACGGCCACGACCCGTCGTGGCTGTGGGACGTGCCCTTCGAGCGTCTCGCCGGCCGCCACGTGGTCGCCACGGGCGAGCGCAGGCACGACCTAGCCGTTCGGCTGCGCACGCCGGCGTCGAGCACGAGGTCGTGGCCGACTCGCCGCGATCGAGCGCGAGCCGGCGCCAGCGCAGGCAGCGGCGGGCCCGTACGGGAGGGCGGGCGGTCGACTTCGTCGGCAACTACACGGCCTTCCAGGACATGCGGCGGCTGAGCGGGCACGCGGCACGGCACGGGCACGGGCACCGGCACCGGCACGGGCGCGCATCGCGCCACGCCCCGGTGCCGGCGCGAGCGCCACGCCCGAGCGTGCGCGCCGTGCCCGCCGGGGAGACCGCGGCTCGCCCCGGGGCACGCCGGCCGGACGTCGGCGCTGCGGGTCGTCGTCGTCTACCCCGACCTGCTCGGCACCTACGGTGACGGCGGCAACGGGCGGGTCCTCGCCAACCGGGCGCTGTGGCGGGGCATCGACGTCGAGCTCGTGCTTGCCGCGTCGGACCGCCCGCTTCCCGGAGTCGGGCGACCTCTACTGCCTCGGTGGCGGCGAGGACGGCCCCCAGGTCCGCGCGGCCGAGCTGCTGCGGGCCGGTCGCGCTCGCTCGCGCCGTCGGCGGGCAGGGCCATGGTGCTCGCCGTCTGCGCCGGCTTCCAGATCGCCGGGACGAGCTTTCCCGGCCCCGCCGGGCCGTGCTCGGCGGGCTCGGGCTGCTCGACGTCGACCACGGCGCGGCGCGCCGCGGCCGCGCGCCGTCGGCGAGGTGCTCGGCGCGGCCGGCTCCCGGCGCGCAGGGCCTGGCCGGCGGCGCGCTGCTGACCGGCTTCGAGAACCACGCCTGCGACCACCTCGCTCGGCGCGGGCGCCGTGCCCCTCGGCCGAAGTGCTGCGCGGGACGGGCAACGACGGCGGCGGGAGCGAGGGCGCCGTCGGCGGCAGGGTCGTCGGCACCTACCTGCACGGGCCGGTGCTGGCGCGCAACCCGGCGCTCGCCGACGGCCTGCTCGCCCTCGCCACCGGCTTGTCACCGGTCGCCGCTCGACGACGAGGAGGAGGATTCGCTGCGCGCCCAGCGCCTGCGGGAGGGCAACGCCCGGCGGTTCACGGTCCGCAGGAACTAGTGTCGGCCGAGGTGGAAGCGGGGACCGGGTTCGGAGCTACCCCGACCGCGACGGTGCTCGTGGATCGAGCTGCGGCGTCGGGCGGGGCGATCGCCAAGGCCCGGGCGTTCGTCGCGTTGACCAAGCCGCGCATCATCGAGCTGCTGCTCGTCACCACCGTCCCGACGATGTTCGTCGCCGCCCACCAGCTGCCCTCGGCTCGCCTGGTGCTGCTCACGGTGATCGGCGGAGCGCTCGCCGCCGGCGGCGCCAACGCGATGAACATGGTCTACGACCGTGACATCGACGCCTTGATGCAGCGGACCAAGGACCGCCCCCTCGTCACCGGGGAGATCGGCGTCGCTGCCGCGGTGGTCTTCGCCGTGGCGCTCGAGGTGGCCTCGTTCCTGCTCTTGTGGTGGCAGGTCAACCTGCTCTCGGCCGTGCTCGCGGTCTCGGCGACGGCGTTCTACGTCGGCGTGTACACGATGTGGTTGAAGCGCTCGACGGCTCAGAACATCGTCATCGGCGGAGCGGCGGGGGCCGTCCCGGTGCTCGTCGGATGGAGCGCCGTCACCGACCGGCTCGGCCTCGCGCCGCTCGTGATGTTCGGGATCATCTTCCTCTGGACCCCACCGCACTTCTGGGCGCTCGCCGTGCGCTACCGCGACGACTACCGCGCCGCCAACGTGCCGATGCTGCCCGCCGTCGCCGACCTGCCGCGCCGTGGTGCGCCAGATCATCGCCTACACGCTCGCCCTGGTCGCCCTGAGCATCGTGCTCGGGCCCGTCGCCCACCTCGGGCCCGCCTACGTCGCCGTCGCCGCAGTCCTCGGAGCGGTGTTCCTGCAGCGGGCGCTCTCGTTGCGCGCCAACCCCACTCCCAAGGCGGCGATGCGCCTCTTCGGCTGGTCGATCTCCTACCTGACGGCGCTGTTCGTGGCGATGGGCGTCATCGCGGTGGTCCAGCACCCCTGACCGTCTGGCGCCGGCTGGCAGCCGCCGGCGTGCCGGGAGCGGGTCGGACGGGTCCGGCCGGAGGGCTCAGCGGCGGCGCACGACCTCCTGCACCGAGGCCACCGGCTGGCCCTGGAACTCGCCGCCGACGAGGAAGGTCGTGCCGCCGACGAGGGTCACGCCGGCGTGCGAGACGGGCTGTGAGAGCTCGCCGGCGAGCTCGAAGAGGTGCCGCCTCGGGTCGAAGGACCAGATCGATCCCGAAGTGAGCGAGCCGGCGCCGGTGAGGGAGAGCTGCGTGTCGCCTCCCGCGACGTACAGCGAGCCCGCGGCGACCCAGGCCTCGGCGCCGGAGACGGCGACAGGCAGCTCGGCCACCACGCGGGCACGTCGCTCGCCGGGGACGATCTCCTGCACCTGGGCGACCGGCGCCGGCACCCCCGACCGGAGGACCTCGCCACCGACCACGAAGATCGCCCCGCGGTCGGCGACGACGGCGGGGAAGCGGACGGGCAGCGCCAGCTCGGCCGCGGTCGACCAGCGGCGCCCGTCGCTCGACGACAGCACCGCCGGGTCGTTCCCCGTGGCGGAGTACCCGCCGGCGAGGTAGACCCGGCCCGCGAGCACCGCCGCGCCCGCGCCGGCACGCGCGGGCGGGCAGGGATCCCGCCGGGACCGAGCCGACGGCCCCACCGGCTCGGGACGGCAGCCTGACACGAAACGCCTGCGCCGAGAGGCGAAGCGCCTCCCCCGGGGCGCCGGCGACCTCCGCTGCGCCCGCCGCCGTGCCGCCGCCGAGCAGCAGGTCCTTTCCTCCGAACTGCACGCCCGCGGTCTCAGCGAGCCCGGCTGCGATCGTTCCTGCCAGCTCGCTTCGTTCCGAGGCGGTGTCGAAGCGCTCGACCGAGGCGGCCGGGAGGCGCGTCGCACCCAGCAGGCCACCGACGGCGAGCAGGGCATGCGCGCCGTCAGGAAAGACCGCCTCCCGGCTACGGGCTTGCTCGAGCCCCGAAGCGAAGGCATAGGTGACCACGCCGCCGGGGCCGGCGACAGCAGCCCGTGCCGCGGCGATCGAGCCCCACGGGCCGGGCGGAACCGGCGGCACGGACGGGGCCGCCGGGGCGAGGGCGTGCACCGACACGCCGGTCGCGACCAGCATCGCGGCGGCCGCCCCCGCCCGGCCGAGAACCGCCACGTCGGGACAACGTAGTTTTTGCGTCCGTGGCACGACCCCTCACCCGCCGGACCAGAGGGCGGCACGACGAGGCGACCGCGAGCGGGGGCGTGGCGACCCCTACCCTCGCCGACGCGCTGCGCACCGAGTTGCGGCGCAACGTCGAGCAGCTGCGCGCCTTCCAGCCGGCGCTGGGCTCGGGAGCCGCCGACGCCGAGGCGGTGCACGAGTCGCGGGTGGCGATCCGCCGCATCCGCTCGGCGCTGCGCGCCTACCGGCCCGTCCTCGACGCCGGCTGGGCCGCCGACACGAGCGCCGAGCTCGGATGGCTGGCCAACCAGCTCGACGCGGTGCGCGACGCCGACGTGCGCCGCGAGCGCCTCGAGGCGGCCATCGCCACGCTCGTCGAGCAGTCGCCACGTGGCGTCGACGGCGGGAACGCCGCCCTGCTGCGCCGGGCGGAGCTCGAGCGCCACGCGGCGATCGCCACCATGGTCGCCGCACAGGTCTCCCCACGCCACGAGCTGATCAACGTCTGCCTCGCCGAGCTGCACGACGCGCCGCCGATCTCGCCTCGCGCCGGCGCAGCGCCGGGCGAGCTCGTCCCGCGCCTGCTCGACCGCCCGTGGCGCGACCTGCGCGCCGCCGCCCGTGCAGCCAGATCCACGCCGGGCAGCGTCGAGCTGCACGCGCTGCGCATCCGCGCCAAGCAGCTGCGCTACGCCTCCGAGCTCGCCGCGCCGCTCCTCGGGCCCACCGCGCAGCGCGTGGCGCGCGCCTGCGCCGCCCTGCAAGGAAGCCTCGGCGAGCACCGTGACGCGCTCGACACCGCCGACTGGCTCGTCGGCGCGGCGCAGGCGCCCGAGCTCGCCTTCCTCGCCGGCCAGCTGTTCGCCGGGGAGCAACGCCGCGCTGCGGTCGCGCTCGATTCGATTGACGGAGAGTGGCGCGAGGTGCGCCGTCGGTGGCGAAGGTTTGTCGCCGGCACGCTGCGATGACGTTGCGCCACGAACATCGGGGTTTCCGGGGCTCGGGCGGCTGAGGGTCACGCCAGCGCCGGTCGTTAGTGCAGCGGGATGGACCCCGCAGAGCAGGTCCCGTATGTGGCCGCCGGCCGGACCAGGGCAGGCGTCAAGCGCGCCGCAGCACGCGTCGTGCACTGGCTCGGCGCGCCGTTCGGCCCCAGCCAGTCCCGCTTCATGTGCCGCTCGCTCGGGATCGGCTTCTGCGGCGGAGCGCTCGTCGGCGCGATCTCGCTCGCCTTCCCGCCCGCGCCGGGGTCGCTGCTCGTCGTCGAGCTGGTCGCCGGCGGCCTCGCCATGCTCACCGGGGTGCTCCTGCTGGGCGGCGCCTTCGACTTCATGCCGCCGGGGTCCTTCGCCGTCGTCGTTACCTGGGGGGTGCTGCTCGCAACGCTCGCCGCGTACGGCGGCGGGAGCCCGGTGGGCGGGGGCGAGCTGTTCTTCCTGTGGGTCGTCCCCTACGCCTTCGCCTTCTTCTCGCTGCGCCTGGCGTGGCTGCTCACGGTGCTCATGGGCGTCGCCTACGCCGGCGTGCTCATCCTCGAGCACCATCTCGACCCCTCCCAGGGCGCCCCGGGGGTGCTGGTCGGGCTGTGGTTCCTGCTCATCTGCGCCGAGGTCGCCGTGGGCGTGGTCGTCCGGCGCCTCGGGCGCTCGTTGCGGGACGTCGACCAGCGCTTCTGGCAGGCCTTCGCCCACTCGCCGGTCGGGGCGGCGTTCCTCACCCTGAGCGGCACCGTGATCGAGGTGAACGACGCCCTCTGCACCATGGCCGGTCGTTGCCGGCGCGAGCTTGTCGGCGCCACGCTCACCGAGCTCGTGCACCCAGCCGACCACGGCGTGCTCAGCACCGGCGCGCTCGGCCAGATGGTCGCCGCCGGCGAGCTGCGCCTCCTGCGTCCCGACGGGCGGATCGTGTGGGCGGCCTGCTCGGCGACGACGATCTTCCCCGAGGTCGGCCCCGCCTACCGCTTCAGCCAGTACGAGGACATCACCGAGCACAAGCGCGACCGGGAGGCGCTCTCGCGCCGCGCCACCCACGACCCGCTGACCGGGCTGTTCAACCGCACGCTCCTGCTCGAACGGCTCGAGGCGGCGCTGACCGACGGCGCGGCGGCGGCCAACGGCTGCCGGCCGGCGGTGATCCTGCTCGACCTCGACCAGTTCAAGCTCGTCAACGACTCGCTCGGCCACCAGGTCGGCGACGAGCTGCTCGTCGGGCTCGCGCCCCGTCTCGCCTCGGCGGTGATGCCGGGCGACACGCTGGCCCGCCTCGGCGGCGACGAGTTCGTCGTGCTGTGCCAGTCGGTCGCCAACCGCTCGCAGGCGCTGGCGCGCGCCGAGCGTCTGGCCGCGGCCCTGCGCCAACCCCTCGAGCTCGTCGGGCGCCGCTACGTCGTGAGCGCCAGCCTCGGCGTCGCCATCGCCACCGGTCTCGACGACAGCGCGGCGGGGCTGCTTCGCGACGCCGACGCGGCGATGTACCGGGCCAAAGCCAACGGGCGCAACCGGGTCGAGGTGTTCGACGAGTCGATGCGCGAGGAGGCGAGGTTGCGCCTCGAGCTCGAGCGCTCTCTGCGCTCGGCGGTGCAGCGCCACGAGCTCAGCCTCGTCTACCAGCCCGTCGTCCATCTCGACTCGGGGCGCCCGATCAGCCTCGAGGCGCTCGTGCGCTGGAACCACCCCGAGCGCGGCGTGATCGAGCCGAGCCACTTCATCCACCTCGCCGAGGAGACGGGCGTGATCGTCGAGCTCGGCGCCTGGGTGCTCGACAAGGCGCTCGCCGACCTCGTGCAGCTGCAGGCCCGGCTGCCCTTCGACCCGCCGCTGCGGGTCAACGTCAACGTCTCGGCGCGCCAGCTGCTGACGGGCGACTTCGCCCAGCAGGTGCGCGACCGGCTCGTCCGCTATCCGGTGGCGCCGCGCAGCCTCGGCATCGAGATCACCGAGTCCGTGCTCATCCCCGACACGCTGCCGATCTCGGTCCTGCACGAGCTGCGTGCCCTCGAGGTGATGGTCCTGCTCGACGACTTCGGCACGGGGTATTCCTCGCTCGCCTACCTCGACCAGTTCCCGATCGACGTGCTGAAGATCGACCGCTCGTTCACCGAGCGGCTCTTCGACGGCCGCGGCCACGCCGCGGTGATCGAGGCGATCCTCACGATGGCCCGCGCGCTGTCGGTGCGCGTCGTCGCCGAGGGGGTCGAGACCAAGGCCCAGCTGGCCCGCCTTCGCGAGCTCGGGTGCTCCGAGGTGCAGGGCAACGTCATCACCGCACCCCTCGACGTCGAGGAGGTGACGCGCTTCTGCCGCGAGATGGACACCGTGGCGCGGGCGCTCGAGCCCAACGAGCAAGGCTGAGCGACACCGCCTGCGGCCCCAACGGGCTGGGTGGCGCCGCGGCGGCGCGCGAGCCGTACGCTTCCGGGCGGGCCGCGCCGGCGCGGCCGTGTGCCGCCGGCCGACCGAGCGACGCACGCGGGACGTGAGACCGGGCGAGGCGACGCCGCACGGGCCGGGGCGTCCGGATGCACGCAGCCGACGACGAGGGAGGCGCCATGGAGGACGAGGAGCTGATCGCCGAGATCCACCGGCTCACCGAGGAGGAGCACGGCATCGAGCGCAGCCACGTCGGGAAGGGGCCCCTCTCCCCGGAGGAGCTCGAGCGCCTGCGCGCCCTCGAGGTCACTCTCGACCAGATCTGGGATCTGCTCAACCAGCGCCGGGCGCGCCGCAGCGCCGGGCTGGACCCCGATCAGGCCCACGTGCGTCCCCCCTCGGTGGTCGAGCACTACCGCCAATGACGCGGCGGCAGCGACGCGGCGGCAGTGACGCGGGGATAACGACGCGGCAACCATCCAGCGGAACGACCGGCGGAAACGGGCTGGCGGCGATGACGTGGCGGCTGTGACCCGGCGGCCGCATCGTGCGATGATGCATCGGTGAGCCGCGTCGTCGCCGCTTCCGACCACGCCGGCTACCCGCTCAAGGCGGCGCTCGTCGTGTGGCTCGTCGAGCACGACCACGAGGTGCGTGACCTCGGCGCCTTCGGGACCGAGCCACCCGTCGACTACCCGCCGATCTGCGCCGCCGCCGCCCGCGTCGTGGTCGCCGGCGAGGCGGACTTCGGCCTGGTGGTGGGCGGGAGCGGGCAAGGCGAGCAGATCGCTGCCAACAAGGTGCACGGGGCCAGGGCGGCGCTGTGCCACGACGAGTACACCGCCCGTTACGCCCGGCTGCACAACAACGCCAACGTCCTCTCGATGGGCGCGCGTCTGATCGCCACCGAGCTCGCCGAGTCGATCCTCGAGACCTTCCTCGAGACCGAGTTCGAGGGCGGGCGTCACCTGCCACGCCTCGAGGAGATCGCCGCCATCGAACGCGCCGAATGCGACGCGGCGTTCGAGCACGGCGACCCGGCGCGCTGACGGGCACGCCGCGCTCGAGGCGCCCGACGACGCCAGCGCGAGCGCGCACGGGCGCGCCCATCGCCCGCGCCGCCTCGCCGCGTCCGACCGACAGCGCCTGCGTTTCAGGGAGCCGGCCGGCCCTCGGGATCGAGCTGGCGGCCGAACAGCCGGCAGCGTTCCGCCTCGCCGTCCTCGCCGAGGCGCGCCGCTGACAGCGCGAGGGCGTCGAGCGAGCGCAGGAAGCCACGGTTGGGCTCGTGGCGCCAGCGGACGTAGCCGGTCCCGCGCCAGCCCGCGGCGCGCAGGGCGTCGAGGCCACGGTGGTAACCCACGCGGGCGTAGGCGTAGGACTCGACCGGATCGTCGGTGAGCTCGGCGAGCGTGGCCCAGGCGTCGAGGAACGCCGGGAAACGCTGCGCCGCTTCCCGGGCGGCGCGCCGGGCGCCCGGCGCGTCGCCGGCGGCCAGCGCGGTGGCCGCCGGAGCGAGCGCCGAGCGCCACTCCGGTGGGGGCTCGGGGAGCACCGTCTCGGGCGGCGCCGAGCCGAGATCGAGGGGCGTCTCGCTCATGGTTCCATCGTGGCAGGCTCAGTCGAGGAAGCGGCGCAACCTGCGCCGGTCGGCGCGCTCGAACGCCCGCCAGCCGGCCTGCTCGCTGACCTCGGCCCGGCACCGCTGCATCCCCGCCAGCACGCCGAAGGTGTAACCGTTCTCGCCGACGCGCACGCCAGCCGCGCGCACCCTCCTCGCGCAGCAGGTCGGCGATCACGACCGCATCGTGGTGCTCGCCGAGCGCCTCTTGCAGGTTTTCGTAGCGATCGGCCAGCCGGCTCGCCCGCGTGCCGTAGACCGGCTCGACGGTCTCGAGGGCGTAGCGGGCGCGCTTGGCGTGCTTGCGCCCCTCGTGCAGCGACAATTCGCGGCTGCGCCCCGACCGCTGCGCCGCGTCGACCATTCGGCGGCGCACGGCTCGCAGGTCGTGGCGCACGCTGCGTCGCGCGAGCTGGTCCAGCCCACCACCACAGCGCAACGGCGGGTCGCCCGCGAAGCTCGTCAGCTCGTCCAGCAGCGCGGCGTAGCGGTCGCTGCGCATCGCGGCAGCCAGCTGCTCGCCGGCGACGGCCTGCGCGGCGACGAGGCGGTCCGAGATCGTGGCGCGCACCGGCCCAAGCAGCTGCTCGCTCGGCAGCGCGGCCAGCTCGGCTTCGAGGCTCTCCCGCATGACCTCGGCATCGCGTGCCGCGCCGAGCAGGTGGGCGAGCCATTGCAGCTCAGTGCGCAGCCGGCCGGCCCGATCGCCCTCGAACAGGTCCTCGAAGGTGCGGAGCGCGCTCGTCAGGCGCCGGCTGGCGACGCGCATCTGGTGCACCGAGTCGTCCTCGTGCCGTCGAACGGCGAGGTCGTGCTGCGCGAGGAGCTCGGACTGCTCGGCGAGGCGGGCCACGACCGCCGAGGCGATCGGCGAGCGTTGCGCAGACTTCGGGCGCGCCGTCGCGGGCTCCTGCCCGCCCTGCCGGTCCGGCGCCACCTCGCCACGACGCGACTCCCGCCGGTGGCGCGCCGTACGCCGCGGGCGCTCGCGCGGCGCGCCCCCCGCCCGGCCCTCCGGCGTGGAACCGGCGGCACCGACCCCGCCCTCGACGCCGAGGGCCCGGGCCAGCTTCGGACCCCGTTCGTCGAGGCTGGCCCCTGCGGCGACGAGCTGGTCGGAGATGCGGTCGGCGATCGCGTCGCCACCGGGGTGCTGCTCGATCTCCACCTCGCGCCAGCTCACCGGGTTCCCGCCGGAGGGCACTGCGACGACGGTGTCGTCGTCGATCTCGACGAGGAGCGCGCCGGAGCGGTCACGCACCTCCGTGACGGTGCGCTGCGTGCGCACCTCGGCGACGGGGTGCAGCGCCGCGCCGCGCAGCCGGGCGAAGACGAGCTCGGCCAGCTCGTCGGGGACCGGCTCGGGCCAGCCGTCCAGCGCCGGCCCGCCGAGCGGCCGGCGCACCTCGCGTCGCTCGTGCAGCGTGCCCGTCGGCAGCTTGAGGTGCCAGCCGGCGTCGTGGCCGCCCTCGCGCCGTCGCAAGGTCACGCCCGCACCGAGCAGCCGCAGGTCGGCGGTGTCGTAGTACGTCGCTCGCAACTCGAATGCCGGCCTCGTCACGACCTCGACGTCGCAGTCGGCGAGCGCCGCGGCGATGTCGGGGATCACGGCGTCGTCGGGGAGCGCGAACTTGCGCTCGTTCTCGAGCATCACCTCGGTCATCTCGCCACCTCCTCAGGTGTTCGGACTCAGGTCCAGGGCTCAGGTGCACGGGGCACCGCGTGCCGCCGGGCCTGACGGGCGATCACAGCCGGCTGGCGGTGCCTCACGGCAGGCCCTGCTCGGCGCGGCACCATGCCACATCCTGCCGCCCGGCTGTGACATCCCCGACCGTCGGGCCGTGCGGCCGCCCGGCCGTGCGACGCAGGTGCCGGCAACAAGCGACGCCACCCTCTACCCGCGGCAGCGGGGGCGACACGCATCGTCGCAGATCGTCGCCGATCAGCCCCCTTGTGCCGCGAACCGTGACCGCCGGCGTTGCCAGGCGATTAGCGAAGTCACTAATCTGGCGGGCGATGGACGCCTCTGCTGAATCGCCGCCGATTTGGCGCTGCACGGGTTGCGGCGGGCTCGTCCATCCCGCCGACGAGCGCACGCCCGTCGCCTGGTGCAGCCGCTGCCACCGCGCCACCGAGGCGCGCCGCGACGGCGGCTGAGCCCGGCCGCTCAGCTCCCCGACGATCCGTCGGCAGGTCCCGCCGTCGGGCGCGCGCCGGCCGGCTGCGGTGCCGCCATGCCCGGATCCGCTGTTTCGGGACCCGATGTTCCCGGATCCGCTGCTCCGGGGCTCGACGTTCCCGGACCCGACGTTGCCTGATCCGCCGTGCTGGGCTGGGGTGACTCTGCAGAGCCGGGGGACGACACGGCCGTACGGGCGGAGTCGGCCGTCGGCGCATTGAGCGTGGCGTCGGGTTTCCCGGGCGCGGCGCGGGTCGCCTCCGGGGGTGACCCCGATGGCTCCGGCAGAGCCGTGGGTGACGCCCTGCTCGAGGTGTCGGCGGGGACCTGACCTCCCGGTGCGCCGGCGCCGGGAGCGGACCCGGCCTGCCCTGTGACGACGGGCACCGGCCCGGTCTGCCCGCTCCGGCGCCCGATCCGCCCGACCCCGGCGGCGAGCATGCCCGAGTTGGGGATCTTGATCGGCGTGCCCTCGACGTTGAGCGTGACGTAGGTGAGCGACATCCCCATCACGACGCCCTCGAAGATCCCCCCGAGAGCGCCGGAGCGGATGCGCACACTGTCGCCGACGGTGAACGGGCGCGCCGTGATGAGCACGATGCCCGCGAACACGTTGCCGAGCGACTGCTGGCCGGCGATACCGAGCACGACTCCGGCCAGGCCGGCGCCGACGAGGAGGTGCTCGATGCCGACGCGCAGGATGCCGAGCGTGCCGAAGAAGACGATCACGTAGCCGGTCAAGGCCGTCACGAGGCGCACCGGAGCGGCGGCGCCGGGCGCGGCGGAGCGGGCCACGACGACGTGGCCGAGCGCGGCAGAAGCCCGGCGCACGGCGAGCACGCCGAGCACGAGAAAGGCCACAGCGAATCCCCACATCGTCACCGAGCCCACGCCGTTGAGCTGTCCCGGCGACTTCGGGTCGACCGCGAATCCGAGGTCGAGGACGCGGCGACGAGGCGAACAGCGTCGCGACCGCGAGGACGCCGAAGACTGCGGCCAACAGGAAGTCGATCCGCGACTTGCGGAGCTCGTCCCGGGCCCGCTGGCGGCGCGCCCGTGTCGCCCGCACCGCGGCGGACGACGGCGGGGTGCTGTGACGCCGGATCACGCGCCAGATGGTACCGGCAACGGCGGGCGCAGGCCGGCCGCCGCGCACGCGCTGTCAGCCGTCGAGCAGGGCCTCGGCTGCCGCGTAGGCGTCCAGCTCGCCGGCGAGCACCCGCCCACCGAGCTCCTCGAGCGAGGCGCCGGGGCCGCGGGCGGCGGCCCGCTCGGCGATGAGGTCGCGGCCCAGCGCCTCGACCAGCGCCGCGCTGGCCGCCAGGCGCCGGCGCTCGAAGGCTCCCGAGGCGCGAGCACGCACCAGCTGGGCGTCCAGCTCGCCGGCGAGCGCCGCCACGCCATCGCCGCGTGCCGCGGCGAGCAGCAGAACCGGCGGACGCTCGCGGCCTTCCGGCGGGTCGCCGTGGGCGAGGGTCGCCTCGAGCTCGTTGCGCAGCGCCGCCGCCCCGTCGAGGTCGCCCTTGGTCACGACGAGCACGTCGGCGATCTCGAGCACCCCCGCCTTGGCCAGCTGGATGGCGTCGCCACCGCCGGGCGCGAGCAGCACGACGACGGTGTCGGCGAGCCCCGCCACCTCCACCTCGGTCTGGCCAACGCCGACCGTCTCGAGCAGCACGACGCCGAAGTCGCAGACGCCGAGCAGCGCGAGGACGGCCGGGACGGCGGCGGACAGGCCGCCGAGGCGCCCGCGACTCGACATCGAGCGGATGAACACCGACGGATCGAGGGCATGGCGCTGCATCCGCACCCGGTCGCCGAGCAGCGCCCCCCCGCTGTGAGGAGAGCTCGGGTCGACGGCCAGCACGGCGACGCGCCGCCCGGCTGAGCGGTAGGCGTCGATGAGCGCAGCGGCGAGGGTCGACTTGCCCGTCCCGGGAGCTCCGGTCAGGCCCACGACGTGCCCACCAGGCGGTTGGGCGCCCGCGCAGGCGGGGCTCGCCGCAGGCGCTCGGCGGGCGACGGCGACGAGCCGTGCCACCTCGCGAGCGCCGGCACCGCCGTCCTCGACGATGGAGATCAGCCGGGCGAGCGCTCGGTCCTCGCCCCGGCGGGCTGCTTCGAAGAGCGAGGCGACGCCGTGGCTCATCCTCCGCCGACCGGGGCGCAGTGCTCGCGCACCCAGGCGACGATCTCGGACATCGCGGCACCGGGCGTGAACACGGCGCCGACACCCATCTCGAGCAACGCATCGACGTCCTCGGGCGGGACGATGCCCCCGCCGAAGACCGTGACGTCGCTCGCGCCCTCGGCGCGCAACAGGTCGATCACCCGCCGGAACAGCCCGAGGTGCGCGCCCGAGAGCACCGAGAGCCCGACGGCGTCGGCGTCCTCCTGAATCGCCGTGCGCACGATCTGTTCGGGTGTCTGGTGCAGCCCGGTGTAGACGACCTCCATGCCGGCGTCGCGCAGCGCCCTGGCGACGACCTTCGCGCCTCGGTCGTGACCGTCGAGTCCCGGCTTGGCGACGACGACGCGGATGCGTCGCGCGCCGGCGTCGGGTGCGGACTCCTCCGGACGAGAGCTCGTGGAGGAAGCGAGACCGTCCATTCAGAGGGCCCAGATCGACTGCACGTCGGAAGGGTATCTCCACCTCCATCCGACAGGCGCCGGCGTCGCCGCGACGCTCCGAACAGGTGGGGCGAGCGCAGTCAGCGCCGGGCGGGCGGCGGGGGCTGACCGACCATCACGCGCGCCGCCTCGACGGAGATGCCCGACACGTCCACTGGCAGGACGATGCAGAGGCGATCCGGCCGCTCCTCGACGACGACGACCTCGAGCCGGTCCGGGAGCTCGAGGCCGAGCTCATCGCCGAGTGCGCCCTTCGGATCGTCGAGCAGCCGCTGACGGAACTCGGGCTCGGCCCAGGCGCGCCGGACGATCCGTCCCTCGATGGCGTGGCGCTGGGTCGGCACGTTGCCGTAGGGCACCTTCGAACGGTAGCGCCACGCCAACTACGGTAGGAATCGCAGAGGAGGTGGGCAGTGCCGGCGAGCAACCTCATCGAGCGGGTGTCCGACCTCGTCGTCACCCAGCTGCCCTCGCTGCCCGCCGAGGTCCACCCCGCGCTCGAGGAGCTGCTCACGCGGTTGCGCGAGCCGGTCCGCATCGCCGTGGTCGGCAGGGTCAGCGCCGGGAAGTCGACGATGGTCAACGCCCTGCTCGGGCAGTGCGTGGCGCCCACCAACGTCAGCGAGTGCACCCGCCTCGTGACGTGGTTCCGCTACGGGCATCCCCAGCGTGTCGAGATCGAGCTCCTCGACGGCTCGCGCACCGAGACCCAGCTCGGCCCCGACGGCCGGCTGCCGAACGAGGTGGGCGTTCCCCCGAGCCGGGTGCGCGCCCTGCACTGCTACCTCGCCAACGAGCTCCTCAGGTGGATGACCCTCATCGACACGCCCGGGATCGGGTCGGTGCACGCCGAGTACTCGGCCTCGACCGAGGAGCTGCTCGCCGCTGAGCGGGCGTCATCGGCCGCCGCCCGCCGCGCCGACGCCGTCATCTTCTTGTTCAACCAGGTGGTGATGGAGGACGAGCTCAAGGCGTTGCAGCTCTTCCGCACGGCCAACAGCGAGGAGTCCTCGCAGTCGGCAGCCAACGCGGTCGGCGTGCTCGCCAAGGCCGACCAGCTCGGGGACGGCTCGCGGGATCCCTGGGGCGTCGCGCTCGAGCTCGCCGGCCAGTACGCCGGCAAGTTCCGTGACGAGGTCGCCACCGTCGTGCCCGTGATCGGCCTCATCGCCGAGAGCGCCGAGGCCGCCCTGCTGACCGAGCCCGATGTACGCCACCTCGGCGCGCTCGCGGCGATGGAGCCCAAGGCGTTCGAGCGCTTGCTGTGGTCGGCGGACCGCTTCGCCTCAGCCGACGCGCCCGTTGCTGCGGAGGAGCGCCAGCGGCTGCTCGAGCTGCTCGACCTGTACGGCGTGAGGCTCGCGGTGACCCGCATCCGCGACGGCGCCAGCGACGCCGTGCCGCTGAGGCGCGAGCTCGCCGCCTCGTCGGGCATCGCCGAGGTGAAGCAGACCCTCGCCAAGTACTTCCGCGAGCAGGACCACCTGCTCAAGGTGCGGTCCGTGCTCGAGGAGCTGCGACGCATCTCCTACGCTCCGACGCTCGACGCGACGAGCTCGGCCGGATTCCGTGCCGCGCTCGAGTCGCTGCGCCTCGACCCGGAGATGCAGCCGATCTGCGAGCTCGAGGCGCTGCACGACTGCTGTTCGGGCCGCGTCGAGCTGCCCGGGCCGATGCTCGACGAGGTCACCCGGCTGTTCGCACCCGGCACCGTCGCCAACCGGCTCGGGATTGCCTCCTCGGACCGCTCGACGCTCGCCGAGGCGACGCGCAGGCGGCATGACACGCTGGCGCACCTTCATGGTCACCGAGGCGGGGCCGGGGCAGCAGCGGGTGGCGCGCGTCGTGTTGCGCACGTACCAGGTCTTGTGGAAGGACTTGCAATGACCGAGACCGTCCCCATGCCTGCTCCCGCGTCGACGAGCCAACCGACCGGCGCGGCGCCGGGGGTCCAGCCGACCGTTCCCGCGCCCGCGGACGAATCGGGCCAGGCTGCTGGGGTGAGCGACGAGGTAGGCGCCGTCACGGCGCTCGTCCGGCGCGTCGCCGAGGTCATCCGCTCGGAAGGCCGCGCCGACACCGCTGACGGATTGTTGCGCCGATCCCAGGCGCGCCAGAAGCCGCGACCGGTCGTGCTCGTCGCCGGCGAGGACAAGCGGGGGAAGAGCTCGCTCGTCAACGCCCTGCTGCGGCGGACCGAGCTGTCGCCGATCGGCGTCGAGGTGGTGACCGGCGCCCCGATCTCGTTCTTCTACGCCGAGCCCGAACGCGCCTCGATCGTCCACTACGGCCAACAGTCGCCCGTCCCGACCGACCTCGAGACTGCCCGCAAGCTGGCGACCGTGCAGGGCAACCCCGAGAACGAAGAGAACATCCGAGCCGTGCAGATCGGCATCTCCGCGCCGCTGCTCGAGAAGGTGACGCTCGTCGACACGCCCGGCGTCGGAGGACTGTCGTCCGGCCACGGCGAGCTCACCTTGCAGTCGTTGCAGTTCGCCGACGCCCTGGTGTTCGTCGTCGAGGCCGGCGCGCAGTTCCGCGCCGCAGAGCTCGAGTTCCTCCGCCGCGCCGCGGCACGCATCGACACCGTCGTGCTCGCGCTGACCAAGATCGACCTATACCGGGGATGGCGCCAGATCCTGCAGGACAACCTCGCCATCCTTGCCGAGAAGGCGCCGCGTTTCGCCAGGGCGCCCGTCGTTCCCGTCAGCAGCCTGCTCGCTGCTCGCGCCCTCGCCTGCGACGACGAGGAGGAGCGGCTGCTGTTGCTCGAAGAGTCCGGCATCCCACGCCTCGAGGACGAGCTCGGCGAGCGTGTCGTAGGGCGGGCCGCGGTCCTCGGACAGGTGAACGTGCTCCGCGAGTCGCTGTGGCCGCTCGGGGTGGCCGACCGGGCGGTCGGCGAGCAGCTGGCGGCGCTGTCGAGCGACGGGGCGTCTCGGACGAAGCTCGTCGCCGAGCGCGAGCGGTTGCGCCGCCTCGGCGAGGACAAGGCGGACTGGCCGCGTCGGCTGGACACCGAGATGCGCAAGATGAGCCTGCTGCGCAACGAGGAGGCTGCCCGCGGGCTCGTCGACGTGCGCCGTCGCTACGACGACCGGCTGAAGGACCCGAGCAAGCAGGACCGTGAGAGCCTGCCCGGCGAGTTGACGGCCGATCTCACCGCGCTTGCCGGCAGGCTGAACGAGGAGGCGGCGAACCGGCTCATCCAGCTCGTCACCGAGGTCCTCGACGACATCGACTCGGCGAGCAACCTGCACGAGTCCATCAAGGCACTGACCTCAGACCACCTCTCCGACCAGCTGGCCGGGATCAACATGGGCACGTACTCGCTCAACCACTACGACAGGTTGTCGATCATCTCCACCTTCTCCTCCGGCCGATCGCTGAGCACGCTCGTCACCGGCAGCGGTCTCGGGCTGACCGCCGGGACGCTGATCGCGCCGCCGATCGGCATCGCCATCGGCCTCGGGCTCGGCGCCTTCTACGCCTACCAGGCCTACAAGGGCAAGAACCGTGCCGCGTTCGTCGGGGAGTTCAAGGCATGGATGGCCGAGCAGTGCAACCAGACCCAGATCACGATCAACACGACGTTCCAGCGCGAGCTGATCGACCTCCAGGAGGAGATGCGCACCGTCGTTCGCGACGCGCTCAGCGAGCGCGAAGCCCAGATCAACGCCTCTCTCGCCGAGTCCGAACGGCTGCTCGCCACCGAGACAGGTGAGCGCGAGGCCCAGACACGCGCCCTGCGGGAGCGCCGGGACAGGATCCGCGCTGTGCAACAAGCGGTCCTCGCCGAGCTCGATCAGCTCTCCGCGAGCTGAGCCGAACCGCTACGAGAACCCGGCTTGGCAGGTCACTTGCCGACTCGTGCGCGCACCTGGGCGAGAGTCTCGGCGTGCTTGGGCGGCACGACGGTCAGCTTGCCGGGATAGGTCAGCGTCACGCTGCCTTCGTCGCCCGCCGGCAACCCCGTGGCGTCGACCTCGACGGGCAGCGGGGCGCCGACGGTGGACACCCAGACGTCGTCGCCCTTGTCGAAGCCGAACACCGTGCTGCCCTGCACCTGGATGAGGAGCGAGTCCACCTTGTCGACGACGTGCGTCCCGCCCGTGGTCGGCGATCCCTTGTGCGTGATCAGGGCGTGGGCGATCACCGTGGGATCGGTCAGGACTCGAAAGGATCCCATGAACGACGCACCCTGCGACGCCGGTATCTCGATCCAGGTGTCCGAGACGGCCTTGAGAACCTTGGTCTCGAGCGTCGCGGTGAACTTCTGGCTGGTGAACGCCGCTCGCCAGAAGCCTGGCGTCCCCCACAAGTAGTCGGACTTCGGCGTGATCACGAAGTACAGCTTGCCGGCGAAACCCAGAGCCGAGCTCGAAGAGCTGATCAGTCCCGAGCTCTCGGAGCCCTGGTGGACGGACCTCGCCGAGAAGCCCAACGATTGACCCTTGGCCGTGGTGCTGGCGCCGCGGATGACGATGTTCTGCGCGACGGCCAGCGCCGATCCCGCTTCGTCGAGGGCCTGGGTGGGAGACATCGACGCGATCCCGTTCCCCGGCGAGGCCGCCGCCGAGGACGCGAGCGTGGCGCCGACGACCGCCGCCAAGCCCGCGACGGCAAGCGCCGGTCGGGCGGCGAGCCGGCCGCGGCGAACGCCGCTCAGCCCGGCGCGTGCCGAGCTACTCCTTGCGGCACGCTCCCCCGCCGCTTGTTCCTTTCCCTCTGCCGCTTGCTCTTTTGCCGGGCGCGGACCTCGTACCCGTATCGGTTCGGCGTGCATGGCCACCCTCCTTGGGTCGCGCATCCGGCGCAGGATGGCACCGGATGGTAGTCATCCCGACTGCTCGGCGGAGAGCCTCCATACCGAGGATCTGCCGAGCATCTCCTGCACGGCAAGCACGAACGGCAGCCCTTCCTCGGGTGCGACGAAGCGCCCTTCCTTTGCGGAGAACACTCCACCGCCGATGAGATCGAGCGCCTTCTGGGCGTGCTCGCCCCGTGGTCTCATCTCGACCCGCCCGTCGTCTCCGAGCACGATCGAGAGTGCCGGGTCGGGTTCACCGCCGGTCGGGTCGTAGCTGAGGTTGAGAGTGACCGCCATCGCCTCAACGACCCCGCACCCCGATGGCGTGCGCGGGACGGTGTCGTGCCACCTCGTCGCGCAGTGGCCACACCACCGATCGGTCTACTCGCCGAACTGTATCCATGTGCGCTCCGTCCTACGTTGGCGGTTTGGCCCGCTTGACGACATCGGCGAAGTTCTCGAAAGGCAGCTCGCCGGTGGCAGCTCCGATCTTGAGTGCCATCGGATGCTGGTCGAGGAACGCCTGTCCGGTGATCATCCCATTCGTCTTGATCTCGTTGAGGCGGCCCATCGCACGTGAGACGGCTTCGTCGGAGATCCCGAGACCCTTCAGCTGCTGCGAGAGGGCGCCCTGGTCGACACTGTTCACCGAGCTCATCACGCTGGCGTCGAGCGGCTTGTACAGCTGGTCGACGACCCAGTTCGAACGGATCAGGCCGAGGGCAGGCGCAGCCCCGAAGCTCTGACCGTTGTCGATGGCCGCCGGCCGCATGGTGGTCGACTGGGACTGCAGCGCCACCGCATTGGACGGATCGACCTGCTGGGTCAGCCAGTTGGCGCCGTGACGGTCACTGTTGCCGATGACATAGTCGAGGACACCCATACGCTGCTGGTCGAGCTGGTCGTATGTGCCGATGTCCCTGGTCGCGATCTCGTCCTTGGTGCCCGCAACGCGCTCTTGGAGGGACCCGATGCCCTCCTTGCCGATGAACGGGGCAGTCGTCGGGACGAGGTCGAAGCCGAGTGCCTTGTCGACCATGAAGGCGCCGACCTCGTTGCGCCAGAAGTCGTTGTACATCCCGTCGTAGGTGTCAGTGAAAAGGTCGGGGTTCTCGCCCGTCTGCGCCTTGTAGATGCCTGACTTGCCGTTGTCGAGCTGCACGTCACGCGTTGCGTTGAGGCTGCCTTCCACGACGTGCCCGTTGGCATCGATCGTGCCCGAGTTACGCGGCTCGTCGACCGTCACAGCGCCGTTCACGAGATCGTGCTGCTCTTGGGTCAACGGGATGTTGGGCTCGACGTGCGGCAAAGAGGGCGGGGGCGTGGTCGTGCTCGAGTCGTCCTTGGCAGGAGGTGTCGGCCCGTGCTCGCCTTCGGGCGGAGCCGGGTGGGGCCCGGGCGCAGGAGACGTGGGCTGCGTTTCGTCTGCGCGAGGTCCCACCTTCGGTACCTCGTCGGCACGTTGCACCCCGTCGACCTTGTCGCCTCGGGCCATTCCGGCGATCAAGCGGTTGATGCTCATCTCGAACCGCTGACTGTCGCTGGCTGGGGCCTGCGTCGGAATCGGAGAGGGTGCTTCGTGTGTCGGTCTGACCGGCTCGGCGGACCCGCTCGGTGCGGCGGACCCGCTCGGCGCGGCGGAGGCGCTCGGTGCGGCGGAGGCAGACGGCGCGGCGGAGGCGCTCGGTGCGGCGGAGGCGCTCGGCGCGGCGGAGGCGCTCGGTGCTGCGGACGCAGACGGTGCGGCGGAGGCGGACGGCGCGGCGGAGGCGCTCGGTGCGGCGGAGGCGCTCGGTGCGGCGGAGGCGCTCGGCGCGGCGGAGGCGCTCGGTGCTGCGGACGCAGACGGTGCGGCGGAGGCGGACGGCGCGGCGGACGCGCTCGGTGCGGCGGAGGCGGACGGCGCGGCGGACGCGCTCGGTGCTGCGGACGCAGACGGTGCGGCAGAGGCGCTCGGCGCGGCGGAGGCGCTCGGTGCGGCGGAGGCGGACGGTGCGGCGGAGGCAGACGGCGCGGCGGAGGCGCTCGGTGCGGCGGAGGCGGACGGTGCGGCGGAGGCAGACGGCGCGGCGGAGGCGCTCGGCGCGGCGGAGGCGGACGGTGCGGCGGAGGCAGACGGCGCGGCGGAGGCGCTCGGCGCGGCGGAGGCAGACGGCGCGGCGGAGGCGCTCGGCGCGGCGGAGGCAGACGGCGCGGCGGAGGCGCTCGGCGCGGCGGAGGCGCTCGGCGCGGCGGAGGCAGATGGCGCTGCGGACGCAGACGGTGCGGCGGACGCGCTCGGCGCGGCGGACGCGCTCGGTGCTGCGGACGCAGACGGTGCGGCGGACGCGCTCGGCGCGGCGGACGCGCTCGGTGCTGCGGACGCAGACGGTGCGGCGGACGCAGACGGTGCGGCGGACGCAGACGGTGCGGCGGACGCAGACGGTGCGGCGGACGCAGACGGTGCGGCGGACGCAGACGGTGCGGCGGACGCAGACGGTGCGGCGGACGCAGACGGTGCGGCGGACGCAGACGGTGCGGCGGACGCAGACGGTGCGGCGGAGGCAGACGGCGCGGCGGAGGCCGAGGGCGCGGCGGAGGCCGAGGGCGCGGCGGAGGCCGAGGGCGCGGCGGAGGCAGACGGCGCGGCGGAGGCCGAGGGCGCGGCGGAGGCAGACGGCGCGGCGGAGGCGCTCGGCGCTGCGGAGGCAGACGGCGCGGCGGAGGCGCTCGGCGCGGCGGAGGCAGATGGCGCTGCGGACGCAGACGGTGCGGCGGACGCGCTCGGTGCTGCGGACGCAGACGGTGCGGCGGACGCAGACGGTACGGCGGAGGCAGACGGCGCGGCGGAGGCAGACGGCGCGGCGGAGGCAGATGGCGCGGCGGAGGCGCTCGGCGCGGCGGAGGCAGACGGCGCGGCGGAGGCAGATGGCGCGGCGGAGGCGCTCGGCGCTGCGGAGGCAGACGGCGCGGCGGAGGCAGACGGCGCGGCGGAGGCGCTCGGCGCTGCGGAGGCAGACGGCGCGGCGGAGGCGCTCGGCGCGGCGGAGGCAGACGGCGCGGCGGAGGCAGACGGCGCGGCGGAGGCAGACGGCGCGGCGGAGGCAGACGGCGCGGCGGAGGCAGACGGCGCGGCGGAGGCAGATGGCGCGGCGGAGGCGCTGGGCGCGGCGGAGGCGCTCGGCGCGGCGGAGGCAGACGGCGCGGCGGAGGCGCTCGGCGCGGCTGAGGCGGACGGCGCGGCGGAGGCGCTCGGCGCGGCGGAGGCCGAGGGCGCGGCGGAGGCAGACGGCGCGGCGGAGGCGCTCGGCGCGGCGGAGGCAGACGGCGCGGCGGAGGCAGACGGCGCGGCGGAGGCGCTCGGCGCGGCGGAGGCAGACGGCGCGGCGGAGGCGCTCGGTGCCGCGGAGGCAGACGGCGCGGCGGAGGCGCTCGGTGCCGCGGAGGCAGACGGCGCGGCGGAGGCGCTCGGTGCCGCTGAGGCAGACGGCGCGGCGGAGGCGCTCGGCGCTGCGGAGGCAGACGGCGCGGCGGAGGCGCTCGGTGCCGCTGAGGCAGACGGCGCGGCGGAGGCGCTCGGCGCTGCGGAGGCAGACGGCGCGGCGGAGGCGCTCGGCGCTGCGGAGGCAGACGGCGCGGCGGAGGCGCTCGGCGCTGCGGAGGCAGACGGCGCGGCGGAGGCGCTCGGTGCGGCAGAGGCAGACGGTGCGGCAGAGGCGCTCGGTGCGGCAGAGGCAGACGGTGCGGCAGAGGCGCTCGGTGCGGCAGAGGCGCTCGGTGCGGCAGAGGCGCTCGGTGCGGCGGAGCCAGAGGGTGCGGCGGAGCCAGAGGGTGCGGCGGAGCCAGAGGGTGCGGCGGAGCCAGAGGGTGCGGCGGAGCCAGAGGGTGCGGCGGAGCCAGAGGGTGCGGCGGAGCCAGAGGGTGCGGCGGAGCCAGAGGGTGCGGCGGAGCCAGAGGGTGCGGCGGAGCCAGAGGGTGCGGCGGAGCCAGACGGTGCGGCGGAGCCAGAGGGTGCGGCGGAGCCAGAGGGTGCGGCGGAGCCAGAGGGTGCGGCGGAGCCAGAGGGTGCGGCGGAGCCAGAGGGTGCGGCGGAGCCAGAGGGTGCGGCGGAGCCAGAGGGTGCGGCGGAGCCAGAGGGTGCGGCGGAGCCAGAGGGTGCGGCGGAGCCAGAGGGTGCGGCGGAGCCAGAGGGTGCGGCGGAGCCAGAGGGTGCGGCGGAGCCAGAGGGTGCGGCGGAGCCAGAGGGTGCGGCGGAGCCAGAGGGTGCGGCGGAGCCAGAGGGTGCGGCGGAGCCAGACGGTGCGGCGGAGCCAGACGGTGCGGCGGAGCCAGAGGGAATGGGTGAGGCGCTAGGCGCGGCCGAGCCCGAGGGTCCCACGGAGGCTGAGGGTGCGGCAGAGCCGCTCGGGAAGGCGCTCGGTCCGGCAGAGCCGCTCGGGAAGGCGCTCGGTCCGGCAGAGCCGCTCGGGAAGGCGCTCGGTCCGGCAGAGCCGCTCGGGAAGGCGCTCGGTCCGGCGGAGCCGCTCGGGAAGGCGCTTGGTCCGGCGGAGCCGCTCGGGAAGGCGCTCGGTCCGGCGGAGCCTGACGGCATCGGCGCACCGGAGCCTGACGGCATCGGCGCACCGGAGCCGGACGGGGCCATGGAGCCGCCCTGGAACTGAGAGGGACCCTCGGTCGGAGCGCTGCTGTACGGACTGTATGTCGGACCACCTGTGGCGAACGGATCCGTCGACGGGGCGGACGTCGGATACGACGAGTACGCCTGGGTCGGCTGGGAGGATGGAAGAGCGACCGCCGACGGCTCCACCGACGGTGCCGTCGACATCACCGCGGGGGCGACGCTCGGCACCTCCGGGGTGACGGTCGCGGGCGCGGCTGAGGGCTGAACCGGTTGGTAGCTGCTCATCCCGAGGCTCCTAACGCCCGAGCGGAGCGCTCACGATAACCCGTTCCTGCGTGTTGCGCCCTGGTTGCAGATACGGCCGGGTGCCCTCGATCCGGCGATCAAACGAAGGTCGAGCCCCTGCGATCGAACGGCTGCGACGCGTCACGGCGGCAGGACGACTCACAGTGGCGCCGCACGCGCGCGAGGTGCGAACAGCGGTCAGTCGTCGTTCAGCGTTGCGTCGAAGCTTTCCGCCTGTGCCATCGAGGCGTTGAAGCTGTTCTCAGCCGAGCTCTCGAGGTCCGACGCCTCCGCTGAGGTAGCGCTGTTCGCAGCGCTCATCTCTCGCTCCTCGGCCTGCTCCTCGGCGCGCGGTACTCCTCCTGCGCGGCTGCGCTGCCCGCTTCTGAGCTCTGCACAGGCGCCGCAACCTCTGCGGACTCGGTGAGGGTCGAGGGCCGCTCTTCGAAGGGACTCTCGCCGGAGGCGGCCATCTCGCGCTCATAGGCCATCTCCTCGTACGCCACCTGTTCGTACTCTGCTTCTTCGTACTCCATCTCCTCGTAGACGAGACGTTCCTCGGCCGTCACGTTCGGTGACGACTCGCCGGGCGCAGAGAGGGAGTAGCCGCTCTCGGCCCCGTACTCGCCGGAGGTGCCTATCGACTCGACGCTCTCCGTCGGGCCGGCTTCGGTCGGAGCCGACGCGTACTCGTTCCCGTACTCGCTCACTGCCGCCTCCCGCTCAGGGGCACCGACGCGCCGGTGCTGGCCCCGGTTGCTCCTCGAACACCATCGCTCATCACTTTCCGCACGTCAACGACCAGTTCGAGCGCAGCCTGTTTCCTCAGTCGTTGAGGACGTAGTTGCCGGCGAGGAGGTCGCGCTCCATCCCGGTGATGAACTCCGACGTCGAGGTCGTGCAGTCGAGACCGAACCCGAACGAGAGGTCCGAGGGGGAGGTCCAGACGAGCATCGAGGCGCCCGTCGAGCCGGGCGCGACCTTCTCGCAAAACGGGATGGTCGCCCCCTCGGCGCCGCCGAGCTCGAACGAAGGGCCGATGTACAGCAGTTGCTGGCCGCTGTTGCCGAGGCTGTCCTCGTACGACCCGGTGCAGTAGTCGCCTCCATTGGAGGCTGTTCCGCTCAGATCGATGCTCGAGCAGCTCCCGACGCCTGGCGTGAGCCCGTTGCGCTGCAGCACACCGGCAAAGTAGCTGTTGAGCGACGACACCGAACCGAAGCGCCCGTAGCCGATGACGTAGGCAGAGGCGCCCGAGACGGTCGACGCGTTGCACGTCACGCCGTCGGTCACCGAGCTCGACACGAGCTGCGATCGCGGCACGGTCACGCAGCGGCCGGTCAGGGCCGAAGGGAGCACTGTGAGAACGGCCGGCTCGGAGCCGGAGGATCCCGACGCGCCCGTCGTGCCGCTTGCGCCGGTCGTCCCGGTCGGGCCTGTCGTCGAGGTGGACCCCGTCGACCCGCTCGAGCCGCTCGCCCCGGTCGGGCCTGTCGTCGAGGTGGACCCCGTCGACCCGCTCGAGCCGGTCGACCCGCTCGAGCCGGTCGACCCGCTCGAGCCGGTCGAGCCGCTCGACCCCGTCGGGCTGGTGGGTCCCGTCGCACCCGTCGTCGTGCTCCCCTGCTGGCTCGGAGCCGCCGTCGAGGCCGGCACCGTCCCCAGCGTCGAGAGCGTTCGCTTGCCAGGAAGCGTCGTCGACGTCGGAGGGTGGTGGCCCGAAGCCCCGAGGCCGACCCCGAGGCCCGCTCCGACCCCGCCGATCACGACGACGGCTGCGGCGACCATCGCCCACATCGGGAGACGACGCAAGCCACCGCTTCCCGGACCCGGCCCGGCTCCGCCAGGGCCGCCGCTCCCGCCCGTGGCGCTTCCCCCACCGCTCTGAGCGGTCTCCGGTTCCTGTGCCGGTTGATCGCTGCCGCCGACGGACTGCTCCCAGCCGTCCCCGCCCCACCCGTCGTCGCTGATCGTCATCCTGCCCCACCATCCCAAGCCTCGACCCGGCGGAGTCTACGAAACGGCGAGGGGTCGGACGGGTTCCCTCCAGAACGCAACGGCCCGTCGGGTCCCTTCTCGACGTACGAGTCCCAATTCCCCGCACCGCGCAGCGCGGACGTCAGCGCTCGGCGAGCACCAGCGGGTTGAGCCGTACCTGCCGTGCGAGCGAGGCGAACTGGTTCTGCTCGTTGTGCGGCAGCGAGATCGTCACGGCGAAGACGTCGGCTCCCGCAATCGCCACGCCCAGCTTGGTGAGCATCGGGCTCCCGCGCTGCTGCCATCGCAAGGTGGCGATCTCTCCTTGCAAGCCCTCGACGACGGTGCTGGCGACGCGTCCGATGACCGCCGCCCCGGGCAGCTTGGGCACGAGCGCGGCGATCTTCTGATCGAGCAAGGTTTCCGGAGGGGAGGTCGTCGCGGCGCGGGTGTGCTCGGCGAGCACCGAGTACGGCGTCCCGCGGCGGCGGATGACGATCTGGTCCGCAGGCGACCAGTCCGTCCCGTACGGGAGCTCGAGGCGGGCGGCGAAGATGCCGTCGGGCGGCGCGGGGCCGAGCGTCGCTGCGTCGATGATCGACACGGCGTACTCCTGGGTGGCGAGCACGAAAGCGCGCTGGCCGAGCACCAGGTAGCGCTCGACCATCACGAGAGGGCCCACGTTGCTGGTCATGCGGAACCGGCGTTCGAACCCTCCGGCCTGGCCGAGGACGGTCGCCGGCACGCTGGCGATCTCCTCGTAGCCGTTCGTACGGCTGGCGCGGAATGACCCCACCTCGGCGGCCAGGCGCGCCGTGTCGCGGCCTGCGGCCGGCTCGTCGCGCGATCGCACCGTCGCCGGCTGCGCCCCGGGCCGGTCGAGGACGAGCTGCGCGACCCGCGTCGCTCCCCGCCGCCCACGTCGCGGATCGCACGTCGGCGGCAAGGTACGAGGAGAAACGGGAACGGCCGATCTCGCCGCTGCCGAGCGACACGCTGCGGGTCCCGAGCGGGGGGGTGTCGGCGCTTCCCGGCGAAGCCGCGGTCATCGGCGGGGTCACGCTCGACGAGGAAGGCGCTCGCCGCGGGGCGAAGGTGGAGGCGCCGAGCGCCACGACGGACTTCGGGTTGTCCTGCACCGCCGGCTTGACGCCGAGGCGCCGCCAGATCGTGTCGGCGGCGAGCGGGATACGACTCGAGCCTCCCACGAGGAAGATGCCGGCGAGGTCGCCCGGGCTCACCGAAGCGTCCTTGATGGCCGTCTCGAGGGTGTCGACGGTCGCCTCGATGTCGGGAGCGATCAGCTTCTCGAGCTCGGCCCGGGTGAGCTGGACGGCCCGGTCCAGGCCGGGAATCCACAGCTGGCAGGCCGAGACCTCGCTCAGGGTCTCCTTGGCTCGCCGCACCTCGACTCGCAACCCCGCAGCGTCGTGCCGAGCCTTGGTGTCGGCGGGGTTGAGCAGTGAGAGCCACGTCTCGTCGTCCTCGGCCGATGAGGGTCCCGAGATGGGTGATGATGCGCTGGTCGATGTCCTCCCCGCCGAGGGGGTCGCGGCCCGCCGGCGGCCCGGCGACGCGGAACCCGTCCTCCGTGCGCAGCAGCACGGCGGCGTCGAACGTGCCGCCGCCGAAGTCGTAGACCGCGACGTGGCGCCCGCTCGGGGTGGCGTCGGCGATGCGCGCCGCTGCCGCCACCGGCTCGGGGATCAGCTCGGCCGAGGCGATGCCGGCGCGCTCGATCGACTCCCGCAGCACGCCGAGTCGAGCGTCGCTCCAGTCGGCCGGATGCGTCAGCCGGACCGCCGCCGGCACGGTCTCGCCCTGCTGGCGGCACGTCTCGGTGTAGACGCGGCGGAGCAATGCGGCGACGAGCTCGGTGACGGGGACCAGCCGGTCGCCGAGGAAGATCTCCCCCTCGCCGATGGCTCGCTTGGGGGTCGGCTCGAACCGCTCGGGGGCGAACACCGCCTGGTGCAGCGCCGCGGTCCCGACCGCCACCTCGCCGTCCTCGGTGAGGAACACCGAGGACGGCAGGCGGGAGCTGCCGTTGGACTCGAGGTCGACGACCGTCGCTGTACCGTCGCGGGCGACTGCGGCGACCGTGTAGCTCGTCCCGAAGTCGATTCCCAGTTGCCAGGCGCTCATCGCAGCCCGCCCTGCCGGGGCACCACGCGTTCCGCGGGCTCGTCCATCGTCGCCGTCTCCTCCCGCGCCCGCTCGGGCTCGCGCGGATCCCCCGGCGCAGGTGGCCGCTCCGCTTCATCCGCCTCGAGTGTCGGCGCCAGGTCCGCGGCGCCGGCGCGATCGTTGCAGTACCCGAGCCTGCTCGCCAGCTCGAGCACGGCGAGCTGCATCCACGGGTCGAGCCCCCACCAAAGGGGTAGGTCGAGCGAGGCAGGAATGCGCGTCGCGCGACGTTCGGGCGATCGGAGGAAGCCGGGGTCGTTGCCACCGGGGGCGAGCGCCGGTCCGAGCCCTGCGTACGGCGAGCGCTCGGGGTGCAGCATCGCCTCGATCGACGTGGCGCTCGTATCGAGCTCGAGCCAGCGGCACACTCGCAAGAGCGTCGGGCGTGGCTCGTTGAGCACGTCCTCCGAGCGCACCCTCAGCCAGCGTTCGGGCGGCAGCCGTGCGGTGAAGGCGGTGAGCCGGAGGTGGTGGAACAGCCAGAAGCCGAGGAACAGGGTGTGCAACCGCTCGTCGGGAGCGTCCCAGAGGCGCAACGGGGCCCACGCCGCGTGCATCGACTCGACCGCCGTCAGCGGATGGCGGGTGAGGTGCAGGTAGCGCGCACGCGGGTAGCAGCCGTCGAGACGCTCGAGGTAGTCAACTCGCATCGAGTCCTCGGGCGACTTCTCGATGCCGATCAGCGGGTCTACGAGCTCGAGCAGGTGGTCGAGCACCCAGGCGACCTGCCAGTCCCCGCGGGCGCGCAGCCACGCCAGCGCCCGGCCCGCCGCGGCGCCGTCCTGCGACCCTTCGTGCAGCTCGGCGATCGCCCGCACGAGCCCTGCGGCGCGCCGCTCCGGAGAGGGTCCGCGCCACGCCGGCGGGTTGACGAGCAAGTCGCCCACGGTCTCGGCCCGGAACAGGGTCAGCTCCGGAAAGGCGTACATCTGCGGATGCATCCCGATCATGGCGGTGACGACCGAGGAATTCGAGCGCGCCGGCGACAAGAGGAACACCGGGGCGTAGCGCGACGCGTCGCGCTCGGGTGCCGCAGCCGGCCCGGCCCGTTCCACCTCGCTCGGAGATCCGGCCGCGGGCTGGAGCCGGGCGGCGGTGCTCGGCCAGCCCGGCACTGCCTGGCCGGTCATCGCTCGAACAGCGCTTCCCCGCAGAACCGGCGCAGCACCTCGCCTGCGGCCTCGAGGGACGCCTTCTCGAACGCAACGCGCCGCAGCGCAGCCTCGCCGGCGCCGACACGTCGCCACCGCCGCCGGGAAGCCGCGGATCGGGGTGGCGAGCTCGAGCAACCGCTCGTGGTCCTCCGCGTCGAGGTGCACGGCGGCAAGGTGCAGCAGGCCGAAGAGCACATCGTCACCGTGCAGGGGGGTGAGCCCCCACCACGAGCCGGGCACCGCAAGCTCAGCGGCGGGCTCGACGAGGCAGGAGGCGCCCGACCTCCACAGGCGCAGCGCCAGCTCGGCCTCCGCCCAGCCCGTTCGCTCGAGCGCGTCGTCGTACCCGCCCACCTGGTCGTAGAGGGCTCGTGGCACGGCGAGGCAGGGCTCGGCGAGCGCCGGCGCCGGCGCCGCGTGCTCGGGCGCGGCGGCCCATCGGACGTCGAGCATGCATCGACGGTACGTGAGACCGCCGAGCCGGCGGGTGCTCCATCCGTGGGCCAGGAGCGCCGGACCGGCCATGCAGTCCTGCTCGCGGGCGGCGTCGCGCAGCACCCCGGCGGCCTCGACGCTCGGCAGCGCAGCGGGGTCGACGAACAGCAGCACCTCGCCACGCGCGCTCCTGGCGGCTGCGGCCCGCGTCCGGTCGACCACCACGTCGCTGCCTCGCCCGAGGCCGGCGGCGAGACGAGCGACGCCGGACCGGCGAAGGGCCGCTCGGCCGGCCCCGGCGACGACGAGGCTCACCGGGACGCGCGTCGTGCGGCGGCGTCCCGCCCGCGCCGCGTCGACGCTCGGCGGCGGATCGAGCTGCGTCCCGTCCGGCACCTCGTCGCCCGCCAGCAGGCCATCGGCGAGCGGCGCCTCCTTGGCCGCCAGCTCCTCGCGCCGTCGGGTGGCGTCCGAGGTGAGCACCCGAGCGAGAGCCGGCGCGCACTCGGGGTGCTCGCGCACCCCCTCGACGAGCGTGGCGAGCCGGGTGGCGGAGAGGTGGAGCGTGCCGAGGCGCAGGAGGTCGTGCGCGAATCGCCGCCAGTCCAGCCCGCCGGCGGGCTCGAGCCCGCCGACGCCGGCGGTGATCGCGGGAGCGGAGACCGATGCCTGGGTGACGACGGCGACTCGCTCCCCGAGGCGCCAAAGCCGCAGGCTCAGCTCGTAGGCGTCGAAGTCGTAGGCGCCGAGCTCACCGTCGAGGCCGCCGCACGCGACGAGCACGTCGCGCCGGATCGCGAAGCACGCCCCGGCCAGCAACGGCACGGTGGCGAGGGTGTCCTCCGGCTCGGGCAACCAGCGCAGGTTCAAGAAGCGGCCGTGGAAGGCGAGACCGTAGCCCTTGCCCCCGCCGTCCCACTCGACGACCGGCGAGACCGCGGCGTAGCCGGCGGCGATCGCCCGCCGCAGCTCGGGCGGCCAGTGCTGGGTGGGGCTGGCGAACGGGAGGCGGAACTCGACCAGCTCGGCTCTCGCCGCCGCCACACCGGCGGCCCGAGCCGCTCCGAGCGGCGTGCCCGCCGGCACGGAGAGGGTGCGCACCGGCGGCGTGCCGGCGATCGACTCCTCGTCCGACGGCGACTGACCCGACTGACCCGCATCGTCCGACGGCGACTGACCCGGCTCGCCGCGCACCACCACGACACCCTCCATGTAGGAGAGCAGCTGACTGCGCAGCGCCGCGCTCGCCGCGGCACGGTCCAGCGGATCGACGACGACGACGACGCTCACGACCGCCGGCGACGGCTTGGGCACCCGATCGCGCTGCCAGGAGCCCATCGCCGTCAGCTCGGCCTCGATCCAGGGCGACTCCGGGGCGAGGGTAGGGGCCTCGTAGGCCTGCCAGCGGCCGACCGAGGCCTCGAGCGCGTCGTGGACCCCCGCGCTCGAGCCGAAGGAGCCGAACAGCTCGGTCCGCGAGCTCGAGGCGTGCCGCAGGGAGGGCTCGACGAATTCCCGCACCTCCTCCTCGGGCGGCACCCGGCAGGGGATCCCGACACCGCAGAGGTAGTCGACGACGTCGGCGCACCAGCCGACCGGATCCTCGACGAGGTCGTCGTAGCGGGTCACGATCGCGGGCAGGCCTTCGAGGTTGCTCAGCAGGTGCCGGTTGTAGCGCTCCCACAGCGCCACGCCGTGGGTCAGGCGCAGCTTGCTGCGAGCGTGCAACGACTTGGCGACGTCGAGCGGGTTGCGCACGACGACGACGGCGGCGAAGGGGTCGAGCGCGCGGCGCCAGAACGGCAGTGTCAGGGCGGTCCGCGGGTCCTTCCACACCCAGGGCGAATCGAAGTGCGACGCGTCGAAGGCGCGCCGCGCCTCGGCCGGGTCCATCCACACCCGGGCGAGGTCGTCGGCACCCGCGGCGCCCCAGCGCGGCGGGCACCACCAGCAGCGACCCATCTGCGCGAGGAGCTCGTCGTTGACCGCCACCATCGAGATGCTCTCGAAGTGTCCCTTGGCGTTGCCGAGCGCCTCGTCGAGGCGATCGGCCGCGATGCAGGTGTTGAGGCCGAGCTTGCTCACGAGCCCGGTGGCCGCCGAGGTCCCGCTGCGGTGCATGCCGAGGACGACCACCCCCGAGGGGGCGGCGCCGCCGGCGGGCTCAGGCAAGTGCCTCCACCCGGTGGTGACGGACGAACCAGGCGAAGTCGCGCGCCCGCAGCTCGGCCAGCTCGGCCCGGCGCTGCCACGCGTCGCTGGCGAGCAGCCGCGTCCACGCGCCGGCGAAGGCCTTGCGCCGTGCGTGGTGGCGGACGAGACGGTTCAGCCGCTCACGGTCGAAGTGCAGGATCCCCAGGCGCAACGTGTTGGACAGGATCCCGGCGAGCTGGACGTCGTAGGGGAAAGCCGAGCGGAAGAGGTGGTACGCGCTGGAGGAGGGCACCACCTGGCAGCGATACCCGAGCAACCAGAAGCGCAGCGACAGCTCGGCGTCCTCGGAGCCCCAGCGGTACATCCCCTCGTCGAAGCCGCCCACGAGCTCGAAGGCGTCGCGGCGCACGGCGAGGAAGCATCCGCAGATGAAGGGGACGTCGGTCGGCCGGGCGGGCGACTCGACCAGCCACTTCATCTTGAGCGTGAGGTCCGGCCAGGTGAAGCCGTAGCCCATCGGGGCGCGGCGGTCGAGGCTGCCGATTCTCGGCGTCACCTCGGCGACGCCCGGGTCCTCGAGGGCGGCGAGGAGCGGCTCGAGCCACCCGGGTGCCACCTCGACGTGGGCGTCGCTGAACACGACGACGTCTCCGCTCGTCGAGCGCGCGCCGAGGTTTCGCCCGGCGGAGATGCCGAGGGGACGGTCCGCCCGGACCAGCCGCGCCGGTCCTCCGTGCTCGAGGAATCCGGTGCTCCCGTCGGTCGAGCCGTCGTCGATGACGACGATCTCGGTCGAGTCGGGAACGTTGTCGCGGATCGACTCCACCGTCCGGCGCAGCAGCTCGCCCTCGTTCATCGTGAGCACCACGACACTGACGCTCGGTGCGCTCATCGGCGCCGATCATCGCACAGGCCTACCATCGGGGTCCCGTGGGGGAGGAGAGCGCGGCGCCGGCGATGCCGCGGGTCGTCTGGTTCTGCTGGCTGCAGGGCATGGCGGGTGCCCCGTACATCGTGCGCCGCTGCCACGAGTCGTGGGCGAGGCGGAACCCTGCATGGCTGGTCGAGGTGATCGACCGTGAGCGCGCCGAGGAGCTGAGCGGGCTCGACCTCACCTCGGGGCGGTTGGCGGGCCTGAGCAAGAACCACCAGAGCGACCTGCTCCGGCTCGCCCTGCTGTCGCGTCGTGGCGGGGTGTGGGTCGACTCCACCTGCTACTGCACCCAGCCGCTCGACGCCTGGTTGCCGCCACTGCTCGGTTCGGGCTTCTTCGCCTTTGCCAACCCGGGGAACGATCGCGTCCTCGCCAGCTGGTTCCTCGCCTCCGAGCCTCAGCACCTGCTCACAAGCCGCCTCTACGAGCTGCTGCTCGACCACTGGGGCAACCACCGCTTCCACCACAACGGGCGCCACGATCTGCTCCGCCGGCTCGCCCGCACCTTCAACACCTCGCCGGACCGGACGTTGCTGTGGTTCCTCGACGAGGTCCGAAACGGTCTCGCCGTCACCCCCTACTACGCCCTGCACTACCTGTTCCACCAGCTCACGACCTTCGACCCGGAGTGCCGTGAGCTGTGGGAGGCGACGCCGAAAGTGAGCGCCAACGGCCCGCACCGCATCGCGGCGCGAGGCCCCGCCGCCGACGTCGGTCCGCTGCGCGCCGAGATCGACGCCCGCAGGATGCCGCTCTACAAGCTCAACTGGCGGGTGCGAGAGGACTCGATCACGCCGGGCAGCGCGCTCGGGTACCTCCTCGCCGCAGACGAGGCGCCACCTGCCGCCGGCCAGCCCGTCGGCGGTCTCCCCCACCCGCTCGACTCGGACGGCACGCACGCCGCCGACCCGATCGCCACACGCGAGTAGCCGGCGGCGCGACAGCTCACGACCGCGCCCCGCCGGCGGCGCGCCCGACGCCACCGGCCAGGATGCGCCGCGGATCGCTCCAGCCGAGGCGTGGTGCGCTCCACCCGTCGGTGCGCGGGCGCGCTGCGAACAAAGGCGGCGTCGCCGGGGACGACGGCGGCGCGGGCACGGCCGCTGGTTGCGCCGCTACCCGCCGGCGCCGTCGGGCGGCGAGGACACCCAGCGCGGCGACGAGCGCGGCGAGCTCGACCGGGGTCGCGCCGCCGACCACGGTGACCTGGCAGGCAGCCTCGGCGCTCGCTACCGACCAGCTCTCGGCGGCGGGCAGGCCCGAGACCACCTCAGAGGGGGATGTTGCCATGCTTCTTCGCCGGGCGGTCCTCGTGCTTGCTGGCCAGCAGCGCCAGCGCGCGGCTCACCTCGCGGCGCGTCTCATTCGGGCGGATCACCGCGTCGACGTAGCCGCGCTCGGCGGCGAGCCAGGGCGTGGCCAGCTCCTGCGAGTAGCGCCGGGAGAGCTCGGCGCGAAGGGCCGCCGGGTCCTCGGCGGAGGCGATCTCCCTGCGGTGCAGGATGCTCACCGCGCCGTCGGCGCCCATGACGGCGATCTGCGCCGTCGGCCAGGCGAGGTTGACGTCGGCGCGCAGGTGCTTGGAGCCCATCACGTCGTAGGCGCCGCCGTAGGCCTTGCGCGTGATCACGGTCACCTTTGGCACCGTCGCCTCGGCATAGGCGTAGATCAACTTGGCGCCGCGGCGGATGATGCCGCCCCATTCCTGGTTGGTGCCGGGCAGGAAGCCGGGAACGTCGACGAAGGTGAGGATCGGGACGTTGAAGGCGTCGCAGGTGCGCACGAAGCGCGCCGCTTTCTCCGACGCGTCGATGTCGAGCGTGCCCGCCAGCTGCATCGGCTGGTTGGCGACGATGCCCACGCTACGACCGTTGATACGCCCGAAGCCGCAGATCATGTTCGGTGCGAACAAGGCGTGCACCTCGAGCAGCTCCCCGCCGTCGAGGATGCGACCGATCACCTCGTGCATGTCGTAGGGCTGGTTGTCCGAGTCGGGCACGATCGCGTCGAGCTCGAGGTCGGTCTCGTCGGGCTCGAGCGGGGGGTCGAGCCTCGCGCCCTCGACGCCGTCGAGCTCGCCGGTCTGCGCGAGCACGGGCGGCACGGCGAGGTTGTTCGAGGGCAGGTAGGAGAGCAGAGCGCGCACGTAGTCGAGCGCGTCGTGCTCGTCGGCTGCAAGGTAGTGGGCGACGCCCGACGCGTGCTGTGCGTGCGGGCTCCCCCGAGCTCCTCGAAGCCGACCTCCTCGCCGGTCACGGCGCGGATCACGTCGGGCCCGGTGATGAACATGTGCGAGCCCTGATCGACCATCACGGTGAAGTCCGTGAGCGCCGGCGAGTACACCGCGCCCCCGGCGCAGGGACCCATCACGACCGAGATCTGCGGCACGACTCCCGAGGCGATCGTGTTGCGATAGAAGATCTCGCCGTACAAGCCGAGGGAGACCACGCCCTCCTGGATGCGCGCCCCGCCGGAGTCGTTGATGCCGATCACGGGACAGCCGACACGCAACGCGAGGTCCATCACCTTCACGATCTTCTCCCCGAAGACCTCGCCGAGTGACCCGCCGAACACGCTGAAATCTTGCGAGAACACGCACACCGGGCGGCCGTCGATCGTCCCGGTGCCCGTGATCACCCCGTCGCCGTAGGGCCGGCTGGCGGCCATCCCGTAGCTGGTCGAGCGGTGCCGCGCGACGCGTCGAGCTCGCCGAACGAGCCGGTGTCGAGGAGGGTTTCGAGCCGCTCGCGCGCCGACAGCTTGCCCGGCGCGTGCTGGCGCTTCTCGGCGCGCTGCTCCGCCTCGTCGAGCAGCTCGCGCCGGCGCTCCTCGAGTGCAGCGAGCTGCTCGGCCGTCCGGCCGCTGTTCGGACGCGCCCGTCGCTGGAACCGGCCACCTCGCTCACGGCGCCAAATCTACGTTGCCCCGACCCGGCGGGTTACGAGCCGTCCGGCGGCGAGGCAGCGGCGACCGGCGGCCCCGCGGCGGAGTCCTCGGCCGGTCCGATGCGGCAGAGCAGCTGGCCCGCCTGGACCGTGGCGCCGACCTCGGCGCCGAGCATGGTGAGGACCCCGGCGACCGGCGCAGTGAGCGGCTGCTGCATCTTCATCGCCTCGAGCACGACGACGACGTCCCCGGCGGCCACCGGCTGACCGAGCGGGACGGGGAGGGCGGCGACGGTGCCCTGCATCGGGCTCAGCACCGAGCCCGGGTCGCCGTGCCCCCCCTCTCTCGAGGCGAGCGGGGCGCCAGGCCAGCGGCCAGCGGCGCGGCCGAGCCGGCCGGAGCGGGCATCGCGCAGACACCCGCGACGCCACCGCGGGATCGGCACCGCCGTTGGCCGATGCGAACAGCTCGGCCGGCAGCGCCACCTCGAGACGGCGGCCGTCGACCTCGACGACGATGCGCTCGCGCCCGCTTGTCGGCACTTCGCCTCCCACTGGCCCTCCCGCCGGCCCTCTCGCCCGCCCGCCCGCCGGCCGGTCCGCCGGCGGCCGACCCGTGTCCTCGGGCAGCGGCGCCGGCTCGATCACCGCCGCCATCTCGGTCTCGATCCAGCGCGTGTGCACCGCCATCGGCTCGGCGGTGAAGGCGGGGTCCGACAGCACGTGGCGATGGAAGGGGACCACGGTCGGCAGACCCTCGATCTCGAGCTCGCGCAGTGCCCGGCGTGCCCGCTCCAGGGCCTGGCTGCGATCAGCGCCGATGACGATGAGCTTGCCGATCAGCGAGTCGAAGCTCGCCGGCACGACGTCGCCCTCGGCGTAGCCGAGGTCGAGGCGCACCCCGGGACCGCCGGCGAGGGCGAGGCGCGTGATCCTGCCACCTGATGGCAGGAAGTTCCGCCCCGGGTCCTCCGCGTTCAGGCGAAGCTCGATCGCATGGCCCCGGGCCGGCGGGTCTGGGTAGCCGAGCAGCTCGCCCTCGGCGAGGCGCAACTGCTCGCGGACCAGGTCGATCCCCGTCACCTCCTCGCTCACGGGGTGCTCGACCTGCAGGCGGGTGTTGACCTCGTTGAAAGAGATCGACCCGTCGGGAGCGACGAGGAACTCACAGGTGCCCGCGCCGAGGTAGCCGGCCTCGCCGAGGATCGCCTTGGAGGCGGTGTAGAGCTGGGTCACCTGCTCGACGGAGAGGAACGGCGCGGGTCCCTCCTCGACGAGCTTCTGGCTGCGCCGCTGCAGAGTGCAGTCGCGGGTCGAGACGACGACGACATTGCCCGCCACGTCGGCAAGGCACTGCGTCTCGACGTGGCGCGCCCGCTCGACGAAGCGCTCGACGAAGCACTCGCCCCGGCCGAAGGCGGCCGTCGACTCGCGAACCGCGAGCTCGAAGCGCCGGCGCGACCTCCTCCAGGCTGCGCACGACGCGCATCCCGCGGCCGCCGCCCCCGTGGGCTGCCTTGATGATGATCGGCAAGCCCGCCGCGCGGGCGAAGGCAACCACCTCGTCCGGGCCCCCCACCGGTTCGGACAGGCCCGGCGCGAGCGGCGCGCCGACGCGAGCGGCCACCTGGCGCGCCGTCGTCTTGTCGCCGAGCAGCCGGATCGCCTGCGCCGGGGGCCCGACCCAGGTGAGCCCGGCTGTCGTCACCGCCTCGGCGAAGTCGGCGTTCTCCGAGAGGAACCCGTAGCCGGGGTGCACGGCGTCGGCTCCGGCGCGAGCCGCGACGGCGAGCAGCTTGGCGATGTCGAGGTAGGTCTCGGCGGGCGCGGCCCCGTGCAGCGAGAACGCTTCGTCGGCCATGCGGGCGTGCGGCAGGTCGACGTCCGGCTCGGCGTAGACCGCGACGGTGGCGATCCCGGCGTCCCGGCAGGCGCGGATCACCCGCACGGCGATCTCGCCGCGGTTGGCGACGAGGAGCTTGGCGATGCGGCGCCCGGCCGAGCCGCCCTCGTGGGTCACAGGCGCTCGCTCGGCTCGTACACGCCCCACTCGCGGCGCAAGGTGTCGCACACCTCGCCCACGGTCGCGCCGGCCGCGAGGGCATCGCGCATCGGCCAGCACACGTTGGCGCTGCCGCGCGCCGCGCCGGCGAGCTCGCCGAGGAAGCGCTCGACCGCCGAGGCGTCGCGCGCGGCGCGATGGCACGCAACGCGGCTCGCGCTGGGCCGCCTCGATCGCCGGGTCGATCCGCAACAGCTCGATGCGCTCGTCCTCCTCGGAGCGGAAGCGGTTGACGCCGACGACGACACGTTCGCCGGACTCGACGCGCCGCGCCAGCTCGTATGCGCTGCGCTCGATCTCGGCCTTCTGAAAGCCCGCGCTCGATCGCCGCCGCGGCGCCGCCGAGGTCCTCGACGCGGCCGATCAGCGCCAGCACCTCGGACTCGATGCGGTCGGTCAGCGCCTCGATCGCATACGAGCCGGCGAGGGGGTCGACCGTGGCGCACAGATCGGTCTCCTCCATCAGCACCTGCTGGGTCCGCACGGCGAGTCGAGCGGCCTTCTCGCTCGGCAGGGCGAGCGCCTCGTCGTAGGAGTTGGTGTGCAGCGACTGCGTGCCGCCGAGCACCGCGGCGAGGGCCTGCAGCGCGACGCGGACGAGGTTGACCTCGGGCTGCTGCGCCGTCAGCTCCACGCCGGCGGTCTGGGTGTGGAAGCGCAGGCGCATCGACGCCGGCGAGCGCGCGCCCGAAGCGGTCACGCATCAGGTCGGGCCCAGATGCGCCGCGCGGCGCGGAACTTGGCGACCTCCTCGAGCAACGCCGTGCGGGCGACGAAGAAGAACGACAGCCGCGGGGCGAACTCGTCGACCTGGAGCCCCGCGGCGACAGCGGCCTGCACGTAGGCGATCCCGTCGGCGAGGGTGAAGGCCAGCTCCTGCACGGGTGTCGCCCCCGCCTCGCCCATGTGGTAGCCCGAGATCGAGATCGTGTTCCAGCAAGGCAGCGCGTCGCGGCAGTAGGCGAACAGATCGGTGGTGAGCCGCATCGAGGGCCGCGGCGGGAAGATGTAGGTGCCGCGGGCGATGTACTCCTTCAGGATGTCGTTCTGCACGGTGCCCGAGAGCTTGGCCGGGTCGGCACCCTGCTCCTCTGCGACCAGCTGGTAGCAGCAACAGCAGCACCGCGGCCGGGGCGTTGATCGTCATCGAGGTCGAGACCGCCGAGAGGTCGATGCCGTCGAAGAGCGCCCGCATGTCCGCGAGCGAGTCGATGGCCACCCCGACACGCCCGACCTCGCCCGCGGCGAGCGGGTGGTCGGAGTCGTAGCCCATCTGGGTCGGCAGGTCGAAGGCAACCGACAGCCCGGTTCCGCCTTCGGCGATCAGCCGGCGGTAGCGGGCATTGGACTCGACGGCTGAGCCGTAGCCGGCGTACTGGCGGATCGTCCACGGCCGGACGCGGTACATGCCGGGGTGGATGCCACGGGTGAAGGGGAACTCCCCCGGCACCCCGAGCGCCACGGCGGGGTCGAAGCCGGCGAGCGAGGCGGCGTCGTAGACCTCCTCGAAGGCGAAACCCGACTCGCTTGTGCCCGTCGTCGCCCCTGTCTCAGGTCCGCTCGCCGTGCCGCCCGGCACGTCGCCGCTGGTCATCGCGCCATCCTCACGCCGGGCGCGACATGGCGCAAGACGGCCGCTTCCCAGCGGGGCTCGTCGGCCTTCGCTCAGGCCCGCACGCGTTCAGGACCGCACGGCCATCTGACCGGGCGGTGTCGGCACGAGTAGGCGGGGTTCGGTGAGCGCCTGGACCTCGGCGACGGTCACACCGGGGGCGAGCTCGGAGAGCACGAGGCCCTCCGGCGTGACGTCGAGCACGGCGAGATCGGTGATCACCCGGTGCACGACACCGCGCCCGGTGTAGGGCAGCGTGCACTCCTCGAGGATCTTGGGACGGCCGTCCTTGGCGACGTGCTCCATCGTCACCACGACGCGCTTCGCGCCGTGCACGAGGTCCATCGCCCCGCCCATGCCCTTGACCATGCGCCCGGGCACCACCCAGTTGGCGAGGTCGCCGCGCTCGGAGACCTCCATCGCCCCGAGGATCGCGAGATCGATATGGCCGCCGCGGATCATCCCGAAGGAGAGCGCAGAATCGAAGAAGGACGCGCCGGGGAGGAGGGTGACGGTCTCCTTGCCGGCATTGATCAGGTCGGGGTCCTCCTCGCCCTCGAGGGGATACGGCCCGACGCCGAGGACGCCGTTCTCGGAGTGCAGCATGACCGAGATGCCCTCGGGCACGTAGTTCGGGACGAGGGTGGGCAGACCGATGCCGAGGTTGACGTACGAGCCATCCTCGAGCTCGAGGGCGGCGCGCGCCGCCACCTGCTCGCGGGTCAGTCCCACGTCTGTGCCGCTCTACGCGCCGCGGGGCGGGTGCGACGGCACCGGCTCATCGCCGCGCCATCGCTGGCGCCTTGCGCACGGTTCGCCGCTCGATCCGCTTCTCGACACCGGGGGGCAGCGGCACCACGCGCTTCACGAAGATTCCCGGCAGGTGCACCTGGTCCGGCTCGAGCCCGCCGGTCTCGACGAGCTCCTCGACCTCGGCCAAGGTCACCGCCGCCGCCATGGCGCAGAGCGGGTTGAAGTTGCGGGCGGACTCGTGGAACTGCAGGTTCCCCGCCCGGTCGCCGCGCCAGGCGTGCACCAGGGCGAAGTCGCAGACGATCGCTTCCTCGAGGACGTACTCGCGCTCGCCGAAGCGGCGCACCTCCTTGCGGGGGGAGGCGACCGTGACGCTGCCGTCCGGGCCGTAGCGCCAGGGCAGGCCGCCCTCGGCGACCTGGGTGCCGACGCCGCCGACGGTGTAGAAGGCGGGGATCCCGCAGCCGCCGGCGCGCAGCCGCTCGGCCAGCGTGCCCTGCGGCACGAGCTCGACCTCGAGCTCCCCGGCAAGGTACCGGCGGGCGAACTCGGCGTGCTCGCCGACGTACGAGCTCGTCATGCGGGCGATGCGACCCTTGGCGAGCAACAGCCCGAGCCCGGCGTCGTCCAGGCCGCAATTGTTGGAGACCACGCGCAGCTCACCGGGCCCGGCGTCGACGAGGGCCTCGATGAGCACCTTGGGGATGCCGCACACGCCGAAGCCGCCGACCGCCAGGCTCGAGCCCGGGCCGATGTCCGCGACGGCCGCCGCCGCATCGCCGACGACCTTGTCGACCACGACGGTCCTTACTCGTCGACGAGGCTGATCGCCTGCGTCGGGCAGGCGACCACCGCGTCCTGCACCAGTGGGAGGAGCTCGTCGGCCGGGTGCTCGTCGAGCACGTAGAGGAACCCGTCGTCGCGCACCTCGAAGACCTCGGGTGCGATCCCCATGCAGACGGCGTTGCTCTGGCAGAGGTCGAAGTCGACGACGACGCGCTTGCCCATCGATGTCCTCCAGCTCCCGGGCGCGACGTCTCTGTTCGTGCCGGGCGGGGAGCATACCGCCGCCCGCCCGCGGCGAGAGGAAGGCGGCGGGCCTGGCGGCGCGGCGTGCCGTGCGGCTCTCACGAACTGAGACGTATCTCTCAGTGAGCGAGAGGTGGCGGTCCACCCAATCTGCGCCGAACGGTGGTGCAGGTAGCATCCCTCGCCGTGCCGAGCGCGGACGACGTGGAGACCGCGGCGCGGCGCCTCGACGGGGTGGCGCGGCGGACACCGCTCGAGCGCAGCGACCGGCTCTCCGAGCAGCACGGGGTCGAGGTGCTCCTCAAGCGCGAGGACCTCCAGGTGTGCCGCTCGTACAAGGTCCGCGGCGCCTACAACTTCGTCGCCTCGCTCGGTGACGACGAGCGCCGGCGGGGCGTCGTGTGCGCCAGCGCCGGCAACCACGGGCAGGGTGTCGCCCACGTCTGCCGGGCGCTCGGAATCCGTGGCCGGGTGTTCCTCCCCTCGACCACGCCCCGACAGAAGCGCGAGCGCATCGCCGCGGTCGGCGGCGAGTGGATCGAGCTCGTCGTGGCCGGCCAGAGCTACGATCAGGCGAGCGGCGCCGCCCTCGAGGACGCCGGCCGTTGCGGGGCGGTGTACGTCCACCCCTTCGACGACGATCGCACGATCGCCGGGCAGGGGACAGTCGCCGTCGAGCTGAGCGACCAGGCCGCCTTCGACACCGTGGTCGTGCCGGTCGGCGGCGGCGGGTTGATCAGCGGCATCGCCTCCTGGGTGCGAGGCCGCATGCCGGGGGTGCGCGTCGTCGGCGCCGAGCCGGCCGGGGCGGCGAGCATGACGGCTGCCCTGCACAAGGGCGAGCCCATGGAGCTCACGGGCTTCGACACCTTCGTCGACGGCGCAGCGGTCGGGCGGGTCGGGAGCCGCACCTTTCCGATCGTGCGCGATCTCGTCGACGAGATGCTCGCCGTCCCCGAGGGTGCGGTCTGCTCGGAGATGCTCGGTCTGTACCAGTCCGAGGGGGTGATCGCCGAGCCGGCCGGGGCGCTCGCCTCGGCTGCCCTGCGCCAGATCGCCACCCGGCCGGGCGAGCGGGTCGTCTGCGTCGTCTCGGGGGGCAACAACGACGTCAGCCGCTACGCCGACATCGTCGAGCGCTCCCTCGTCTTCGAGGGCCTGCGCCACTACTTCCTCGTCACCTTCCCCCAGGAGCCGGGGGCGCTGCGCCGCTTCCTCGACGAGGTGCTCGGGCCCGACGAGGACATCGTGCTGTTCGAGTACGTGAAGAAGTCCAACCGCGAGCTCGGCCCCGCCCTCGTCGGCATCGAGCTCGGTCGGCGCGACGACCTCGACGCGCTGCTCGCCCGCATGGAGGCGAGCCCGCTCGCCATCGAGCGCGTCCCGCCCGGGTCGCCGCTGTTCACCTTCCTGGCATGAGGCCCGGCCTCGCGGTGACACGGGTCGCCGGCTGTCCGGCCCGCCTGCAGAGCGACGTCGGGTGATCACCCGCTACGCCGTCGTCCTGCCGCTGCTCGCCGCGTGCGCGCTACTGGCGGGTCGCCGCCTGTGGTTCCTGGCACGCCTCGTGCACACCGGGCGACCGGCCAGCGGCCGTACGAGCGGTCTGCCACGGCGGCTGCTGGTCGAGCTGCGCGAGGTGATCGGCCAGCGCAAGCTCCTGCGCTGGACGGTCCCCGGTCTTGCACACGCCTTGACGTTCTGGGGCTTCATCGTCCTCGTGCTGACGATCATCGAGGCCTTCGGGGACCTGTTCCAGGCGAACTTCGCCATACCCGGAATCGGCCACCTCGCGGTGGTGGGCTTCCTCGAGGACGTCTCGGCCTGCGCGGTCCTGCTCGCGCTCGCGGTGTTCGCCGTGATCCGGCTCACCCAGAGCCCGAGGCGCGAGAGCCGCTCCTCTCGCTTCTTCGGCTCGCACACGGCAGCAGCCTGGCTCGTGCTGGCGATGATCGCCTTGGTGATCGTCACGCTGCTCATGTACCGGGCCGCCCAGACGAACACCGGCGACTTCCCGTACGGCTGGTGGGCCTTCGCCTCCCACGGCATCGGCGAGGCGCTGCGCCCGTTCGGCGCCGGCACCAACCGCGTCCTTTCCACCGTGTTCCTCGACGCCAACCTGGCGGTGATCCTCGCCTTCCTCGTGCTCGTCACGTACTCCAAGCACCTGCACATCTTCCTGGCGCCGCTCAACGTCGGGCTCTCCCGCCAGCCGCGCGCCCTCGGCGCGCTCGGCTCGACGCCGGACATGGACATGGAGAACGTCGCCGAGGACACGGTGTTCGGAGCCGGCCAGATCGAGCAGCTCTCCTGGAAACAGCTCCTCGACCTCGCCACCTGCACCGAGTGCGGTCGCTGCCAGAGCCAGTGCCCAGCCTGGGCGACGGACAAGCCCCTCTCGCCCAAGCTCGTGATCATGGACCTCCGCGACGAGCTGTTCGCCGCGGCGCCCCGCCTGCTGGGCCGCTCCGTGCCGTCGGCTCGAGGCGAGCGGACCTCGGGCGACGCTGTGCCCATCGAGGCGTCCCTCGAGGCGCGCCAGCTCGTGCCCGAGGTGATCCAGCCCGACGTGCTCTGGTCCTGCACCACCTGCGGCGCCTGTGTGGAGCAGTGCCCGGTCGACATCGAGCACGTCGACACGATCGTCGACCTGCGCCGCTACCAGGTGCTGATGGAGTCGAGCTTCCCTCCCGAGGCCGGCACGATGCTGCGCAACGTCGAGAACCGCGGCGACCCCTGGGGCCTCGGCGCCGCCAAGCGCCTCGAGTGGACCACCGGGCTCGACTTCGAGGTGCCCGTCGTCACCGATCGGATCCCCGACGACGTCGAGTACCTCTTCTGGGTGGGCTGCGCCGGCGCGCTCGACGAGCGCGGGCGGCGAACGACCCAGGCGATCGCCCGCTTGTTGCGCCGGGCCGGGGTCTCCTTCGCCGTGCTCGGGCCGGCGGAAACCTGCACCGGCGACCCGGCCCGCCGTCTCGGCAACGAGTACCTGTTCCAGGTCAAAGCCAAGGAGAACATCGAGACGATGAACGGCGCCGGCGTGCGGCGGATCGTCGCCTCGTGCCCGCACTGCTTCAACTCGATCGCCAACGAGTACCCCGCCCTCGGCGGCCGCTACGAGGTCGTCCACCACTCCCAGCTGCTCGCCCGACTGCTCGCCGACAACAAGCTGAGCGCAGGCAGCCTGGAAGCGACCGTGACCTACCACGACCCGTGCTACCTCGGCCGGCACAACCGTGTCTTCGACGAGCCACGCTCGGTGCTCGAGGCCGTGCCGGGGTTGCGCAGCGTGGAGATGGAACGCTGCCGGGAGAAGGGGTTCTGCTGCGGCGCCGGCGGGGCGCGGATGTGGATGGAGGAGCGCATCGGGACGCGCATCAACGACAACCGCACCGAGGAGGCGCTCTCGACCGGGGCGGGGATCGTCTCCACCGCCTGCCCCTATTGCCAGATCATGCTCGACGACGCGGTGAAGGGCCACGGGCGCGGCGAGGAGGTCGCCGTGCTCGACGTCGCCCAGGTGCTCGAGCGAGCGCTCGCCGGGCCGACGGGGCCCGCTCCCCGAGGCGAGCCGGCACGGTCTGCCCTCCCGGGCGGCCCGGCGCGGGCCGCGCCCCAGGCGAGCCGGCGCAGGCTGCGCAGCCCAGAGATCGATGACGGCGCCGCGCCGGCCACGCCCGGAGCGTGGTGAGCATGGCCGACCGGCGGGGTGAGCCCACCGGCGTCGCCGCGGTCGTGGTCAGCTACGAGCCCGATCTCGAGACCTTCCTGCCGAGCCTCGCCGCCACGGCGGCGCAGGTGGACCGCGTGCTCGTCGTCGACAACGGCTCCTCCAACCAGGCCCGTCTCGCCGTCGAGCTGGCGAGGATGCCCACGGTGGTGGCGATCCTGCAGAGCGACAACCTCGGGATCGCCACGGCGCTGAACGCCGGCGTGCGGCGGCTCGCCGAGGACGGTCGCCACGCCTGGTTGCTCACCCTCGACCAGGACACCGTGCTGCACGAGCGAGCTGTGGAGACCGTGCTCGACGCCTTCGCCGGCCTGGACGCCGCCGTGCAGCGACGGTGCGGCGTGGTGGCGCTCGCCTACCCGGGTGACGGGAGCCCCCGGAGCGGCGTCCACCGGCCCGGGCGCCGGTCCCGCTTCGGCGAGGTGGGTGGCGGGTTTCGCGAGCGGCGGCTGCTCATCACGAGCGGCAACCTCGTCCGCCGGCAGGTCGCCGAGACCGTGCCCTACGAGGACGAGCTGTTCGTCGATCAGGTCGACACCGCGTTCAGCCTCGCCGTGCGGGCACGCGGGTGGTCACTCCTCGAGTACGCGACCGCGCTGATGGACCACCGCGTCGGCCAGCTCGTCGAGGCGGACGGCAAGCTTTGGCGGTACGAGCCGGGCCAGCGCCTGTACTACATCGTCCGTAACTCGACCGCACTCCTGCTGCGCTCGCAGCTCCCGCCCGGGGTGTACGTGACGCAGACGGCCGGCTGGGCGCGCGCCTACGCCCACGTCAACGGTATGCGGGCTCTGCCGCGGCTGGCCGCGATCACGCTGCTCGGCGTCGTCGACGGTGTGGCCCACCGCATGGGCAGGCGGAGCTACCCGGTCCTTGCCGAGCCGCGCCGCCGGCGGGGGCGGCCGGTGTCAGCTCCGGGCGCGTAGCGCGTCGATGAGTCTGGGGAGCACGGCGGTCACGTCGCCGACGACACCGAGGTCCGCGATCTGCATGATCGGAGCCGCCTCGTCCTTGTTGACGGCGATCACGTGCTGGGCGCCCTTCATGCCGACGAGGTGCTGGGTCGCGCCGGAGATGCCGCAGGCGACGTAGACGGCCGGGGTGACGGTCTTGCCCGTCTGACCGACCTGGTAGGCGTAGGGGACCCAGCCGGCGTCGACGATCGCCCGCGAGGCGCCGGGGGCGCCGCCGAGCAGGGCGGCGAGCTGCTCGACAAGGGCGTAGTTCTCCGCCGAGCCGAGGCCGCGCCCGCCCGAGACGACGACCGCCGCCTCGTCGAGGCTCGGACCGCTGCGTTGCTCGACGTGACGCTGCTCGATGCGGGCGGCATCGGTCGCCCCCGTGTCCGGGACCTCGAGGGCGACGACCTCTGCTGGAGCGCCGCCGCTCGGCGCGGCGGCGAAGGACTTGGCGCGGACCACGAAGATGCCCGGGCCGCCACCGGTGAACCTCGCCCGCACCACCTCCCTCCCGCCGAAGGCCAGATGCTCGCTCACGAGCGAAGCGCCGGAAGCGGACAGCCCGACCACGTTCGTCAGCACCGGGCGGTCCAGGCGAGCCGAGAGCCTCGCTGCGACGTCCCGGCCGTCGTAGGTCGATCCGATCAGCACGATGTCCGGCCCACGTCCCGCAGCGACCTCGCCAGCGATCGCCGCCGCCACGCCCGGCCCGGGCAGGGAGTTACCGAGCTCCCCGAGGTCGAGCAGGCGTCGCGCCCCGTACTCCCCGAGCGCTGCGGCGAGCGCCGCGCCATCCGCGCCCCAGCTCACGGCGTCGACCTCGCCGCCGAGCCCGGCCGCAGCGCTGAGCAGCTCGAGGACGACCGGGAGCGGACGTCCCTCGTGCTGCTCGGCGAGCACCCAGATACCGCCAGCAGCCACTCAGATCACCTTCCAGTCCTCGAGCAGGGCAAGGATGCGCAGGTGGGCCTCGCCGTCGTCGACGATCACCTCGCCGGCCGCCCGGGCCTCGGCGGCGTCCACGCCGATCACCTCCTGCCGGGCCCCCGGCGCGCCGACCTCGGCCGCGTCGATGCCGAGATCGGCCAGCGTCAGCTGCTCGACCGGCTTGGAGCGCGCGCTCATGATGCCCTTGAAGGAGGGATAGCGGACCTCGACGACCCCCGCCGTGACGCTGACCACCGCCGGCAGCGGGCAGACGACCTCGTCGTAGCCACGCTCGGTCTGCCGCTCGACCCGCACTCCCGAACCGTCGAGCTGCACCTTGCGGGCGAAGCTGACCGACGGCCAGCCGAGCAGCTCGGCGAGCTGCACCGGCACCGTCCCGGTGTAGCCGTCGGTCGACTCGGTGGCCGCCAGCACGAGATCGGCGCCGCTGCGCCGGACGGTGGCCGCGAGCACCTTGGCCGTGGACAACGCGTCCGAGCCGGCAAGCGCCGGGTCCGAGACGAGCACGGCGCGGGCGGCACCCATCGCCAGCGCGGTCCGCAGGCCGGACATCTCTCCGTTCGGAACCATCGAGACGAGGGTCACCTCGCCCCCGCCCGCCTGCTCGAGCAGCTGCAAGGCCATCTCCACGGAGTAGCTGTCCGAGTCGTCGAGCACGAGGGCACCGTCACGCACGAGGTAGTGCGTCTCGGGGTCGAGCGCACCGGGGCTGTCCGGGCTCGGGATCTGCTTGACACAGACGACAACGTTCACCGAAGCGGCCCTCCTCGAACACCCCCCGTGCCGGGCGATGACCGCTCGAAGTTAGCGCCGGACGGTCCGGGGCGACCACCCGGCTCGGGCGCCCACAGCCGCGGCGCCGACGGCGTTGTGCGAAGGCGGGCCGGGCGGCGAACGACTTGCGGTCGGGCCGGCCAGCACGCTGACCGGAGCAGCGCGTCCGGATGCGAACATGGAGCCGCCGGGAGCCGCCCGGCCCAGCTCGAAACCACCGGAGGGAGGCGCGATGGCGATCAGGAAGCTGCTCGTGGCCAACCGCGGCGAGATCGCGATCCGCGCCTTTCGCGCCGCCAACGAGCTCGGCATCCGCTCGGTCGCGATCTACCCCTACGAGGACCGCCACTCGCTGCACCGCCAGAAGGCCGACGAGAGCTACGAGATCGGCGAGCCCGGTCACCCCGTGCGTGCCTACCTCGACGTGGACGCCATCGTCGGGCTGGCACGGCGCGTCGACGCCGACGCGGTCTACCCCGGCTACGGCTTCCTCTCCGAGAACCCGCAGCTCGCCGAGGCCTGCGCCGCCGTCGGGATCGTCTTCGTCGGTCCCCCGGCGCATGTGCTGACCCTGGCCGGCAACAAGGTCGCCGCGCTCGAGGCGGCCCGCGCCGCGGGCCTCCCGGTGCTGCGCGGCCTGGCGCCGGCCGAGCCGGAGTCCCTTGTCGAGCGGGCCGGGGAGATCGGTTTTCCCCTGTTCGTCAAGGCCGCCGCCGGGGGTGGCGGGCGCGGGCTTCGCCGCGTCGACGACCCCGCGGCATTGCCCTCGGCGATCGCCGCGGCGCGGCGCGAGGCGGCCTCGGCCTTCGGCGACGACACCGTCTTCCTCGAGGAGGCCGTCGTCGCCCCCCGTCACATCGAGGTGCAGGTGCTCGCCGATCGAGGAGGCGACGTCGTGCACCTCTTCGAGCGCGACTGCTCGCTGCAGCGGCGTCACCAGAAGGTGGTGGAGATCGCCCCGGCGCCCCACCTGCACCCGGTGCTTCGCGACCGGATCTGCGCCGACGCAGTGCGCTTTGCCGCCTCGATCGGCTACGAGGGCGCCGGCACCGTCGAGTTCCTCGTGTCCGGCGCGACCGAGCCGACGGGCCGGCACGTCTTCATCGAGATGAACCCGCGCATCCAGGTGGAGCACACCGTAACCGAGGAGGTGACGGGCATCGACCTCGTGCAGGCGCAGCTGCGCATCGCCGCCGGCGAGTCGCTCGCCGACCTCGGCGTCGACCAGGCGCACCTCGTGCTGCACGGTGCGGCGCTGCAGTGCCGGGTGACCGCCGAGGACCCGGCGCACGACTTCCGACCCGACACCGGCGTCATCGTCACCTACCGCAGCCCCGGGGGCTCGGGGGTGCGCGTCGACGAGGGAACCACGGTCGGCACCGAGGTGCTCCCGTACTTCGACTCGCTGCTCGCCAAGCTCACCTGCCGGGGGCGCTTCTTCGCCGAGGCGGTCGACCGGGCCCGCCGGGCCGTGGCCGAGTTCCGCATCCGCGGCATCGCCACCAACATCCCCTTCCTGCAGGCCCTGCTCGAGGACGAGGACTTCCGCGCCGGGCGGATCTCCACGGCGTTCATCGAGGAGCACCCCGCTCTGCTCACCAGCCGGCCGAGCGCCGACCGCGGGACGCGCCTCTTGCGCTACCTCGCCGAGGTGACCGTCGCCCGGCCCTATGGGCCGCCGCGCCGCCTGCACGACGCCCGCGCCAAGCTGCCGCCGCTGCCCCCGGGCTCGGAGCCGCCGGCCGGGGCGCCGTCGACAGCCGGTGGCGCGGCGGCCCGCCGCGACCGGCCCGCCGGCGCGCCCGGCGGAACGCACCACGACGGCCCCGGCGGCGCGCCGCAGGGCAGCCGGCGCCGCCTCGAGGCGCTCGGGCCGGCGCGCTTCGCGGCAGAGCTTCGCGACCAGCGCGCCCTGGCGGTGTGCGACACGACCTTCCGCGACGCCCACCAGTCGCTGCTCGCCACGCGCATGCGTTCCTACGACATCCTCGCCGTCGCCGGCCACGTCGCGACGATGCTGCCGCAGCTGCTCAGCCTCGAGTGCTGGGGCGGCGCCACCTACGACGTCGCGCTGCGCTTCCTCAAGGAGGACCCGTGGGAGCGGCTCGAGGCGATGCGCGCCGCGGCACCCGAGCTGTGCCTGCAGATGCTGCTGCGCGGGCGCAACACGGTCGGCTACTCCCCCTATCCCGACGACGTCTGCCGGCGCTTCGTCGCCGAGGCCGCAACGGCCGGCATCGACATCTTCCGCATCTTCGATGCCCTCAACGACGTCGAGCAGGTGCGCCCGGCCGTCGAGGCGGTGCTCGAGGCCGGCAAGCTCGCCGAGGGGGCGATCTGCTACACCGGCGACCTCGTCGACCCCGCCGAGCGGCTGTACACCCTCGACTACTACCTGCGCCTCGCCGAGCAGCTCGTCGACTCCGGCGTGCACGTGCTGTGCATCAAGGACATGGCCGGCCTGCTCCGCCCGCCGGCGGCGCGCCGGCTGGTGACGGTGCTGCGCGAGCGGTTCGAGGTGCCGTTGCGCCTGCACACCCACGACACCGCCGGTGGCCAGCTCGCCACCTACCTCGCGGCTGCGGCGTGCGACGTGGACGCCGTGGACGGCGCGATGGCACCGCTGGCGGGGACCACCAGCCAGCCCTCGCTCTCGGCGATCGTCGCTGCGACGGATCACGACGAGCGGGCGACGGGCATCTCCCTCGACGCCGTCCTCGACCTCGAGCCGTACTTCGAGACGATGCGCCTCGCCTACGCCGCCTTCGACGCCGGCGGCCCGGCGCCGTCAGGGCGCGTCTACCGCCACGAGATCCCCGGCGGCCAGATGACCAACCTGCGCCAGCAGGCGATTGCCCTTGGCCTCGGTGAGCGATTCGACCGGGTGGAGGACCTCTACGCCGCGGCCAACGACCTCCTCGGCGACATCGTCAAGGTCACCCCGACCTCCAAGGTCGTCGGCGACCTCGCACTGTGGCTCGCCGCGCAGGACGTGAGCCCCGCCGAGCTCGCCGAGGACCCGTCGCGCTTCTCGCTTCCCGAGAGCGTGATCGGCTTCCTTGCCGGAGAGCTCGGCGTGCCGCCGGGAGGTTGGCCCGAGCCCTTCCGCTCCAAGGCGCTCGCCGGCCGGGTCGTCGAGCTGCCAGCCGCCGAGCTGACGCCGGCCCAGAACGACGCCTTGGCCGGCCCCCGGGCGCGCCAGGCGCTCTCCGAGCTGCTCTTCCCCGGCCCGGCGAGCGAGCACGCCCAGGCCGTCGCCGCCTACGGCAACCTCGCCGTGCTGCCGACGGCCGCGTTCTTCTACGGGCCGGCCCTCGGCGAAGAGATCGAGGTCGAGCTCGAGCCGGGTGTGGCGCTGTTCCTCGCCGTCGATGCCATGTCCGAACCCGACGAGCGCGGCTATCGCACCGTCTACTGCCGGATGAACGGCCGCCCACGCAGCCTTTCTGTCCTCGACCCGACCGTCACCTCGACCAAGCCGAGCGGCGAGCGCGCCAATCCCGCGGACCCGGCGCACGTCGCCGCGCCATTCGCCGGCGTCGTCACGCCGACGGTGCGCGTCGGCGACCGGGTGGTGGCGGGCGACGTCGTGGCCACCATCGAGGCGATGAAGATGGACGCCAAGGTGACCGCCGCCTCCGCCGGCACGGTGGCACGGGTCGTCGTGCCCGCAGCAGCTCGCGTCGAGGCGGGCGACCTGCTCGTGGTGCTCGACTCGGCGCGCTCGAGGTCCGGCCCGACTGCGGGCGGATGCACCTGCGCCCGTCTAGGGACGAGCGGGCCGGCGACGACCGCCGGGCGCGCGTCGCCGGATCTTCGCGGCGAGCAGGCTCACCGCTTCGGCCACCGTGAGCTCGTACTGCGGACGGCTCGGATTCTGATAGCGCCCGATCGGCGCGGCGACCTGCGGCACGGCGCGCACCTCGAGCCGCTCGCCGGCGAAGGCAACGAGCTGCACGCGGTCAAGGACCACTCCCGACTGCGGCAACTGACACTCGAGGACCGAGGAGAAGCCGGCGTCGGCAAGCGCGTCGAACAGGGAGGACCGTGTCGGCCAGAATGACCGCAGGTTGTCCAGTGACGCCCACTGCCGGGATCGGATCGTCTCAGGACTGTCGCCGCTCGAATGCTCCCGCCGCAGCTGACCGGCGTAGCTCCGGCCGGCGGACTGCAGGTCGGTCCCCGCCGAAATGGTGACGTGGGTATCGAAGATGACGGCACGCCGGCAGCAGCGGCACATCGCCTCGAGCAGCGCGAGCACGCTGTCGAGGTCGAGGTGGTAGAGCAGGCCGAGGCAGAGGATGACGTCGAATCGTCCGTACCGTTCGGCGGAGAAGTTCCGCACGTCGTCCTGCACGAAGCTGCAGCGCTCCAGACCGAGTGCCTCGGCGGCGAAGAGCGCCCGCGCGACGTTGGCCTCCCGGCCCTCGATGCCGACGACCTCCGCGCCGTGGAGCGCGAGCTCGATCGCGAAGCCTCCCTCGAGGCATCCGAGGTCGGCGATCCGCACGCCGCGCAGATCCGGCGCGCCGACGACGTCCGACGTGAGCTGGAGGACCTGTCGCAGGCGAACGTTGGGCTTCTCCACGGCCGCCTCCGGCCGCGTCAGCACTCCGGGCGCCAGTTCGACGTTGTGCGCGGTCCACGGTCCCCACCGCGCGATCAGCGCGTCGCGCTCGTCGGCAAGCGACATTCGTCAGCCGCGAGTTGTGAGGGGCCCGGTGGGGCGGCGCGACGAGCGTCGGCCGTGGCGGAGAAAGGTTCGGCGAGCGGTGCCACCAGCGCGAGACGACTCCCGAGGCGCCGAGGCGTCCGCCCGCGGTGAGCCGGCCTCGGCGGTCGGTTCGACACTTCCCTCGCTCGCCGCCGCCACGTCCGGCGCCGTCCGCTCGGGCAGGTGACCGACGGCCTCGCTCGGTCCACCGCCAGCGGAACCGGCCGTCGGAGGTTCGGTCGTGCCCGCCCGATGGGGTGCGGGCGACTCGACCAACGCCGAGTCGAGCCCGCGAAGTCGACGCCAGCGGGCACGGCGCCGGTAGGCGATCGCCGAGTCCGGGTGGATGAAATAGGTCACCCGCGGGTCGCCGGTCCCGCGTTGCAATGCGAAGGCTGCATGGAGGACGCGCAAGTCCGCCTCGGTGTACCGGTTGCGCTGCAAGAGGTAGCTCCCCCATGAGGCGACAACGAAGGTCTCCACGAACCGACCGGGACGGCTGGCGTCCTCGAACACCCCCCAGCGCGTCGCTCCGGTGCGCCGCCGCACGACGCGTAGCTCCTCCATCGCCTCGATGAACGCCTCGCCGTCGTCGGGGTCGATCTCGTAGTCGACGAGGATCATGACCGGGCCTTCGTCCTCCTCCCGTTCGACGGCGACCTCGGGCATCGGTCGGGCGACGACGTGCAGGTCCTGGCGGTCGACGACCGGGAGGTGGAGCCAGCGGATGGAGGCGAGGCCCGGCACCAGCGAAGCGGCGGCCACGAGCAGGGTGGGCTGCACGCCGATGGCGTCGGCGACTCCACCCCAGAGCAGCCCGCCGAGGAAGATGGAGACCTGGAAGACCATCAGATATGCGCCGAGGGCGCGCGAGCGGACCCACTCGGGGACCGAGCGTTGGGCGCTCATGTTCAGCGCGGTCATGGCCGCCAGCCATGCCGCGCCGGTCACCCCGAGCGCCGCGGCGACGAGCAGGCGGTCGCGGACGAGGCCGAGGGCAGCGAGACCTGCGATCCAGGCGACCGTGGAGCCGCCGAGCACGGCGTCGATGTGGACACGTTCGTGCAGCCTGGGGACGAAAAGCGCTCCGACCACCGATCCTGCGCCCACCGCGGCGAGAAGCAGTCCGTAGCCGATGGGCCCGACGCCGAGGTAGCGCGCCGCCAGCAGCGGCAGCAGCGCGGTCAGCGCGCCGGCCGGAAGCACGAAGAGGACGGTTCGCCAACACGTGACCTGCAGCGCGGGCGCGTTGCCGAGGTAGCGCGCCCCTGCGGCGACGGCGCCGGCGATCCGCTCGGCGGCGCCCTGACCGGGCGTGGACAGGCGGCTGCGCTGCCTACCCCGCCAGACCAGGAGGAATCCCACGATCGCGGACATGAAGACCGCAGCGATACCGAACATGCCCCCGGCGCCGATGGTCGCGAGCAGGGCGCCTCCGAGCACCGGCCCGACGATTTGGCCGATGTTCCATTGCAGCGCGTCGAGGACGAGAGCCCTGCCAAGCAACCGTTCGGGGACGAGCTCGCCGACCGTCTTCCACCACGCCGGCGCGGCGAAGGTACCGACCGTCCCGAGCATCGCGGTGAACGCCAGCAGGCCGAGGGGCGACAGCGAGTGGGCGAGACCAAGGAAGGCAAGCCCAGCGGTGCAGACGAAGAACAGCGTCTTGGTCGCCAAGAGGACAAGACGCCGATCGACGGAGTCCGAGACCGCTCCCGACGCCAGCGCGAAGAGGATGCCGGGGAGCGACCCGGCAACAGGCAGCGCAGCGACCAGAGAGGGAACGTGAGTGAGGCGCGCCATGACGAAGCCGGCCATCACGGCTTCCATCCAGACGCCCGTGTTGGACACCAGGGCCGCTGAGAACAGCCAACGGAAGGAGCGGACGCCGAGTGGCGAGGCGGCGAAGTGACGGCGGAGCGCGGAAGCGACCCCGGCATCAGTCACTGCCTCCGTTGCTGCCACAGCGGCCGCGACCTCCATCTGTCTACCTACGGCGCGAAAAGCTCCGGGCGGCAGAGCCGGAGGTCATGCAACGCCGGTCGGAATTCCGGAACCCTCCTCACAGGCTACGCCATCGCCCCGAGCCGCGGGGTTCACCGGGCGACCAGGTGCTTGCTGACTGCGTTCTCCATGCAAGGGATCGATACTGCGCGACCGCGCTGCAGTCGATCCGGAGCGCGCCGTGCGCAACGCCCCGCTATCCGACTTGTCGGCCGACGGATGGCGGACGGCGGACGGCGGACGGCGGACGGCGGACGCAGCCCGGTCGTCTCGAGAGCCCGACGTCACATTCGGCGACGGTGCCTGCCAATCCACGCCGTAGCATTCCGGCATGCCGGAGATGCCCGAGATGCAGGCACTGTCCGAGCGCCTCGGGGCGGCATTCACGGGTGCGACGGTGCAGCGACTGGACATCCTCGGGTTTTCCGCCCTGAAGACGGTCACGCCGACGCCGGCCGACCTCGCCGGAACGGTGCTTGCCGGGGCGGGGCGGCGGGCGAAGTACCTGGTGCTGCAGTTCGTCGCTTCGGGTGACGGTGGAGCGCCCCTTGGAGGCGCGCCCGACGCCTCCGACGAGCCGCGATCGCCTGAGGCAGACCGCAACGGGAGGCGCTTGCTGGTGCACCTCGGGAACGCAGGTCGCCTCGACGTGGAGGAACCGGCTCGCACCACCCGGCCGAAGGGAGCGCTCGCTCGGTTGAGCTTCACCGACGGGCGCGCTTTCCTCGTCCGCGAGCACGGCACGCAGCGCAAGGCGGGCCTCTGGATCCTCGGCGGCGAGGACGAAGGTCCACTTGTCGGGCTCGGACCGGAGGTGGACGAAGCTGGCTTCGCCGAGCAGCTCCTGCGCGGCGACAGCTCGCGCCAGCTCCACACTCTCCTGCGTGACCAGCACTTCCTCGCTGGGGTCGGGCGAGGATACGCCGACGACGCGCTCAACCTTGCCGGCCTGTCACCCTTCGCCAGCCTCCGCTCGCTCGACGACGAGGCGCGCCGGCGCCTGGTCGACGCGGTGCGCGCCACGGTCGCCAGCGCCCTCGAGTCCGAGCGGGGCCGGAGCGGCGGCCTCTCCGCGGCGCGCCTCGGCGACCGGTTCGCCGTGCACAACCGGGCTGGGCAGCCGTGCCCTCGCTGTGGCGCGACGCTGCAGCGGGTGTCCTTCGACTCGCACGAGGTCGCCTACTGTCCCGCATGCCAGACGAAGGGCAAGGTACTCGCCGACCGGCGGCTGTCCCGGCTGCTGCGCTGAGCCTGACCGGCCGTTGGCGCCGACGCGCGCAGTGCGGCTGAGGGACAGCCCATGCAGTTCAGCGATCTACGGAGACGCCTTTGGATTCCACGACCTACCTCACGACGACGCCGACTGGACGTTCGGACCCTCGTGTCGATCGTCGCTCGTCTCGATCTTGACCGGCTTATGGTGGTCGCCGCGCCCTGCCACTTATGAACGATCCGAGGGCGGCCGCAGCATGCAGACCGCAGTCGTTTGTCTCATCGCGGCCTGGATGCCATATCACCGCCCAAGACGAGCGACGGGTCGAGGATGGCTGAGTTGCCAGCCGCGGCGCGCTCGTATTGGCTCTTAAGACGCACGAACGGCTGCTCGAGAAACCGGTACGACACCGCGGCGATGAGGAACGGCAGGCCGAGTTGCAGAGGCAACACGTCGACTGACCCGTGCAGGCCGTAGGAATAGAGGGCGATGTCGAGGGGATAATGCCAGAGATAGAGCCCGTAGGAGCGCTTGCCGATCCACTGGGCCGGCGCTGACTCAAGCAGCGCGGAGACCCCAGGTGTCCGACCCGGGATAAGCGCCCAGATGAGCGACATCGTGGCGATCGATGCGAGCGGAATGCCGACGGTCGTGGTGCGACAGGTCACAGCGACGACCACGACAGTGACCAAGCCACCCCACGCCATCAGTGCCCGCCCTCGAGGCGGGCGCCAAGCCGTCGACGTGAACCAGCAGGCGAGAGTGGCCCCGAGTAGCAGCCCGAAGCACCGCGTATCAGTGCCGTCATAGGCGCGCCCGATCCCCCACGCGGTCGTTGCCCATTCGCTATAGCCCAGCTCGCCAAAGGCCGCAGCGAGGAGCACGCACGTCGCTCGGCGCCGGTCGGTGACGAGCCGCACGAGGGCGACGAGGAGGAACGGCCATACGAGGTAGAATTGTTCCTCCACGGCCAGCGACCACGTATGTGCGAAGAACCCGAACGTCACCCCGTTGCCCTCGTCGAAGTGCAGAGCTATGGGCCAGTTGGTCGCGTAGATCACGGTCCAAGGGATGACCCTTACGAGCTGATACGCCCAACCGTGCAGCTCCCTGAAGAGCACGATCGCAGCCGTGACGACGAGGAACATCGCCCAGAGCGCCGGCAGCAGTCGCAGTGCTCGACGCAGGTAGAAGGCGCGACGGTCGACGCGTCCGGTTCGGTCGAGCTCGGTCAGCAACAGGTAGGTGATGAGGAAACCCGAGATCGTGAAGAACACGTCGACGCCGGCGTAGCCGCCGGGCAGCACGTCGCGAAGTTCGAGATGGAAGCCAATGACGCCGAGCACCGCTAAGGCGCGCAGGCCATCGAGGAACGGCCAACGTCTCTGCTGGCTCACGCTCTGCCTCCTGAGTCATCCACGGCACGAGCCCCGAAAGATCATGGCAGCCGCCTCGCGCTCCCGCTCGGGGCGTGCGTGGCCCCAGTGGCCGCCGATCATCGACGTGTCGGCGTGGCGCGGCCGGGGGGCGACTGTCGTCTCACTGGCGTCTGCGTTCAGGTGCCGTGGTCAGGGAACGGAACGCGACTCCCACCCACGCTGTGTGGGACACGCCCTCCAATAGGATCGGTGGTGCAATCGGCTCGACAGATGACCAAGATGCACCAATTTCGTTTCGACTTCGGGGAAGCGACGTGACACAAGTGCCAGCTCTCGCACGCGCCGCTTCGCCGCTCCAAGCAAGCTCGCTTCTCGCTTGCCACCGATGGTTCTCAGCGGCCCCTGAACCGAGCTTGCCCGGCGCCGTGCTCGATGAACGACTGCAGCCCGATCGCCGCGTCCTCAGTCGTCAACACCTGCTCGAACAGGTGCTGCTCGAGGTCGAGACCTGCAGCGAGCGGCAGGTTCAACCCGTCGTCGATGGCGAGTTTGGCAAGCGCCTGCGCGGCGAGCGCGCCGCTGGCAACCGAAGACGCAAGCTCGAGGGCGCTCTCGAGCACGGCCGCCGGCTCGACGACCGACTGCACGAGCCCGATGGTGAGCGCCTCCTCTGCCCCGACGTGCCTGCCGCTGAGGACGAGCTCCTTGGCCCGCGCCGCCCCGACCGCCCGTGCCAGACGCTGGGTGCCGCCACCGCCGGGAATGATGCCGAGCTGGATCTCGGGCTGGCCGAGCCGGGCGTCCGAGGCCGCAATGCGCACGTCGCAAGCGAGAGCGAGCTCGCAGCCCCCTCCGAGCGCGACCCCGTTGATCGCTGCGATCGTCAAGCGCGGCAGGGCGGCGAGGGCATCGAGCGTCGTACGGAACGATCCGGGGACGACCGAACCCTCGGCGCGCAGCTCGTTGATGTCCGCGCCTGCAGCGAAGATGCGTTCCCCGCCCCAGACGACGACAGCGCCGGGAAGGTCCGCCGTAAGGTCGCCCACGGCCGAGGCGAGCTCGGCGAGCAATTGACGGGAGAGGGCGTTGACCTTGGGCCGGTCGAGGCGCACGACGGCGACCGACCCGTGCCGCTCGACCCGGACGAACTCGGCGCTCATGAGGCCCCTTTCCCAGCGGGGTCGCCCGCCTGCTCTGCGGCGAAGTCCCCCCAGCTGCGGCGCAGGTTGCCGAGCAGGGCGACGACCTGCTCGGTCTCGGCCGGGTCGAGCCCCGGCCGCTCGAAGACGCCGCGATTGAGCGAGGCGGTCGCCTCAGCGGCGAGCTCACGGCCCGCAGGAAGGATCTCCGCCAGCGTCGTGCGCCGGTCGGTCCCGTGCGGCAGACGCCGGATGAGACCCTGCGCCTCGAGGCGGTCGACGGCGTTGGTGACGCTGGCCGGGTGGACCTGCAGGCGGGCGCCGGCGCGGCTGAGCGGCATCGAGCCGCTACGGGTGAAGGCGAGGAGCATCAGCAGCTCGTAGCGGGCGAAGGTCAGACCGAACGGGCGCAGCACGGCCTCGATGCGGGCGAGGAAGATCTGCTGGGCACGTACGACCGAGGTGACCAGCGCCATCCCGCTCGCCGCCTCCGGCCAGCCGTGAGCGTCCCACTGCCGGCGGGCCTCGTCGATGGGGTCGAAACGAAGAGGCTTGGCGACGGGCAGCACGAGCTCCATCAGACGAGCGCCGGGCAGTCCCGGCGGGGAATGGCGCCGACTGTAGTGCCCGACTCCGCCGTTCGGCGCCGCGATGGTTTGACGTCCAACCGTCGGGTATCGTGGCCTCGTGATCGTACGGGCTGAGCTGCACGTTCCGCGAGATCCCGTACGCTTCGTCACCGCCGCCAGCCTGTTCGACGGCCACGACGCGGCGATCAACATCATCCGCAGGCTCCTCCAGGCTCAGGGTGCGGAGGTGATCCATCTCGGGCACAACCGCTCGGTCGAGGAGATCGTCGCAGCCGCGGTCGCCGAGGACGTCCAGGGCGTCGCGGTGAGCTCGTACCAGGGAGGCCACCTCGAGTTCTTCGAGTACCTCGTCGACCGCCTGCGCGAGGTCGGTCGCCCCGACGTCCGTGTCTACGGCGGGGGCGGCGGAGTGATCGTGCCCGCGGAGATCGAGCGGCTGCAGGCCTACGGCGTCGCCCGCGTGTTCTCCCCGGCCGACGGCCAGCGCCTCGGCCTCGAGGCGATGGTCAACCTGCTCGTGAAGGACTGCGACGTCGACCTCTGCGAGCAGCTGCCGGTGGCGCTCGACGGTCTCTGGGCGGGCGAACGCCGCGTCCTGGCGCGGGTGATCACCGCGCTCGAGGCGGGGCGCCTGCCCGGCGCCCTCGCCGGCGAGCTCACCGACGTCGCCGCCAGCCGCCCCGCGCCGGTGCTGGGCATCACCGGCACCGGCGGATCGGGCAAGTCCTCGCTCACCGACGAGCTCGTGCTGCGCTTCCGTCAGGACCTGGCCGACAAGCTCGCCATCGCCGTGCTCGCCGTCGACCCGACCCGCCGCCGCGGCGGCGGCGCGCTGCTCGGCGACCGCATTCGAATGAACTCGATCGAATTCCCGCCAGGTGTACTTCCGTTCGCTGGCAACCCGCGGCGCCTCGAGCGAGCTGCCGGCGAGCGTGCGGTCCGCCGTCGAGGCCTGCCGCGCCGCCGGCTTCGACTTGGTGATCGTCGAGACGCCCGGCATCGGTCAGGGCGACGCGGCGATCACCGAGCTCGCCGACGTCTCGCTCTACGTGATGACCCCCGAGTACGGCGCGGCCTCCCAGCTCGAGAAGATCGACATGCTCGAGCTCGCCGACACCGTGGCGATCAACAAGTTCGAGCGTCTCGGCGCCGAGGACGCGCTGCGCGCCGTCCGCCGCCAGTGGGCCCGCAGCCGTCCCGGGTCCGGTCCGCCCGAGTCGCTGCCGGTCTTCGGCACGATCGCCTCGCGCTTCAACGACGACGGCGTCACCTCCCTGTACCGCGCAGCTGCGCGAGCAGCTCGCCGAGCACGGCCCGGCGCTGCGCGGCCCGGGGGCGATCGCCATGGACGGCGCCCGCCGCGCCCGGCGTACGCCGAGCGCGGCAGCGGCCATCGTGCCGGCGTCTCACCGGCGGTATCTGGCCGAGATCGCCGAGACGGTGCGTGGTTACCACGCCGAGACGGCCGCCGAGGCCGGGCGGGCACGGACCGCACAGCAGGTCGAGGCGACGTTGCGCCTCGCCGAGCGGCGCGGCGTTGCGGCGGACACGCTGGCGAGCCTCGAGGCGCTCGCCGCGGCGAGCGAGTCCGAGGTCAGCGACGCGTCGCGGCGGCTGCTCGCCTCGTGGCCGGCGACGCGCCGGGCCTACGGCGCCGAGGAGCTGGCCGGCGGGGACGCAGGGAACGGGCGGGCGGTGCCGCTGCGGCGCCACTCGCTCGCCGGCACTGCCGTCCCGCGGGTCGCGCTGCCACGATTCGAGGACCACGGCGAGCTGCTGGGATTCCTGCGCAGCGAGAACCTTCCCGGCCGGTTCCCCTTCACCGCCGGCGTGTTCCCGTTCAAGCGCGACGAGGAGGACCCGACGCGGATGTTCGCCGGCGAGGGCGACCCGGCGCGCACCAACCGGCGCTTCCACCTGCTCGCCGCCGGCCAGCCGTCGACGAGGCTGTCCACGGCCTTCGACTCGGTGACGCTGTACGGCTTCGACCCCGCCGAGCGACCGGACATCTACGGCAAGGTCGGCACCTCCGGGGTCTCGGTGGCCACCCTCGAGGACATGGCGGCCCTCTTCGACGGCTTCGACCTGTGCGACCGCCGCACGTCGGTGTCGATGACGATCAACGGCCCGGCACCGGTGATCCTGGCGATGTTCCTCAACGCCGCGATCGACCAGCAGCTCGAGCGGTTCTGCCGCGGCGAACGGCCGCGCCGCCTCGCCGGCAGAGGCGGCGGCGATCCGCACGACGGCGCTGCGCGACGATCCGCGGCACGGTGCAGGCCGACATCTTGAAGGAGGACCAGGGCCAGAACACCTGCATCTTCTCCACCGAGTTCGCCCTGAAGATGATGGCCGACGTCCAGCAGTACTTCATCGACCACGAGATGGCGAACTTCTACTCCGTGTCGATCTCGGGCTACCACATCGCCGAGGCCGGGGCCAACCCGATCACCCAGCTCGCCTTCACCCTGGCCAATGGCTTCACCTACGTCGAGGCCTACCTCGCCCGCGGCATGGCCGTCGATGACTTCGCGCACAACCTCTCGTTCTTCTTCTCCAACGGCATGGACCCCGAGTACACGGTGATCGGACGCGTGGCGCGTCGCATCTGGGCCGTGGCGATGCGCGAGCGCTACGGCGCCACCGAGCGCTCGCAGCGCCTCAAGTACCACGTGCAGACCTCGGGTCGCTCGCTGCACGCCCAGGAGATGGCCTTCAACGACATCCGTACCACCCTGCAAGCGCTCTGCGCCATCTACGACAACGCCAACAGCCTGCACACCAACGCCTACGACGAGGCCGTGACGACCCCGTCGCCGGACTCGGTCCGGCGGGCGCTGGCGATCCAGATGGTGATCAACAAGGAGTGGGGGCTGGCGATGAACGAGAACCCGCTCCAGGGCAGCTACGTGATCGAGGAGCTGACCGACCTCGTCGAGGAGGCCGTGCTCGCCGAGCTCGAGCGCCTCGACGAGCGCGGCGGCGTGCTCGGGGCGATGGAGACCGGCTACCAGCGCGGGCGCATCCAGGACGACTCGATGCTCTACGAGCAGCGCAAGCACGACGGCTCGCTGCCGATCGTCGGGGTCAACACCTTCGTCGAGCCTGGGCGGGTGGAGACCGTCGGCAACCTCGAGCTGGCACGGGCGACCGAGAGCGAGAAGCGCGTGCAGCTCGAACGCCTGGCCGCGTTCCAGGCCCGCCACGCCGCCGAGCGACCCGGCGCGCTCGCCGCCCTGCAGGCGCGGGCGACGGGCGGTGGCAACATCTTCGAGGAGCTGATGTCGACGGTGCGCCACGCCAGCCTCGGCCAGATCACCGAGGCGCTGTTCGAGGTCGGCGGGTCGTACCGGCGCAATATGTGATCGTCGGGGAGGAACCATGACCGAGGCGATGGCGCGCCGTGCGGCGCCGGTGGACGAGCCCGTGGACGAGCGACCGACGGTGCTGGCGCGCCCGCCGCTCGGAGCGCCCGAAGCGGCGTCGCAGCCCATGGCGCAGGGCGAGCCGTACCGGCCGCCGGTCGAGGACGTGCTCGCCGCACTCGAGGTTGCCGGGCTGCCCGAGGTGCTCGCGCTCGAGCGCTTCGCCGGCATCGACCTCGAGCTCGTCGGCGAGGTGGTGCGCGAGTTCGGTCGCTTCGCCGCTGACGTCATCGCGCCGACGGACCGTCTCGGGGACCTCGAGGGCGCTCGCCTCGACGAGTCGAGCGGGCGTGTGCTGCTCCCCGAGCCGGTCGGTCGTGCCTATCGGCGCTACGTCGAGGCGGGCTGGGGGGCGCTGCAGTTCCCTGCCGAGAACGGCGGCGGAGGGTTCCCCGGCATCGTCGGGCTGGCGATGCACGAGCTGCTCGCCTCGGCCAACCTCTCCTTCTCCCTCAACCCGGTGCTCACCCAGAGCGCGATCGAGCTGCTGCTCGACTGGGGCGACGAGGGACAGCGCTCGCGCTATGTCCCCAAGCTGCTCACGGGCGAGTGGAGCGGGACGATGAACCTCACCGAGCCCGACGCGGGCTCGGATCTCGGAGCGGTGTCGACCCGCGCCGAGCCGGCGGAAGACGGCCGGTGGCGCCTGCACGGCACGAAGATCTTCATCACCTGGGGCGAGCACGAGCTCGCCGAGAACATCGTCCACCTCGTCCTCGCCCGGACGCCCGGGGCGGCCGACGGCACGCGTGGCCTGTCACTGTTCCTCGTCCCCAAGCGCCTCCCCAACGCCGACGGCACCCCCGGCGAGCACAACGCGCTGCGTTGCGCCCGCCTCGAGCGCAAGCTCGGCATCCACATGAGCCCGACCTGCGCGATGTCCTTCGAGGGCGCGCTCGGCGAGCTGGTCGGCGGCAAGGGCGACGGGATGAGGGCGATGTTCACGATGATGAACCGCGCCCGCCTCTCGATTGGCGCGGAAGGGCCTGCGGTCGGCGAGCGCGCCTACCAGCAGGCGGCGGCCTATGCCCGCCAGCGGCGCCAGGGGCGGGCCCCCGGCGTCGAGCCGCCCGGCCGCTCGCTCCTCCTCGAGCACCCTGACGTGCGGCGCATGCTGCTGCGGATGCGCACCGGCGTGCTCGCCTCGCGCCTCGTGCTCTTCAGCGCCGCGACGCAGGGCGACCTGGCCCGTCACGCTCCCAGCGAAGCGGCACGGGGCCGCGCCCAGGCGCTGGTCGACCTGCTCACCCCGGTGGCCAAGGCGTGGGCGAGCGACGTCGGCGTCGACACGGCCTCGACCGGGCTGCAGGTCCTCGGCGGGATCGGCTACGTCGAGGAGACCGGCATGGCGCAGCGTCTGCGCGACGCCCGGATCGCCCCGATCTACGAAGGGACCAACGGCATCCAGGCGATCGACCTCGTCATGCGCAAGCTGCCGCGGCAGTCGGGCGCAGCCGTGGGCGAGCTGCTCGGACAGATCGGCGATCTCGCCGAGGGCGGGCGCGAGCAGCCCGGCGGGGCGAGCCTCGGACCGACCCTCGACGCGCTCGGCGAGGCCCACGAGGTGCTCGCCTCGACCACGTCGTGGCTGATCGACCGTGTCGCCGGGCGACCCGACGACGCGCTCGCCGGCGCGACGGCCTACCTCGAGCTGCTCGGCACCACCCTCGGCGGCTGGCTGCTCGCCCGGCGGGCGGCGCGAGCCGCGCTGGGCGGCGGCGCGGCCGCCGCACAGGCTGCTGCCGAGAGCAATTTCTATGCCGGCGAGCTGCTCGGACGTGCACCCGGCCTTCGCCGGGCGATCACATCCGGTGCTGCCGCCCTCGCCGCAGCCCTCGACGGGGCCGAGGTGCCCCCGCCCGCGACCTGAACCTCGGCCGGCATCGTGCCGTTAGCTCCGCACGATGACGGCCCTCCGAGGGATCTTGACCTTACTGTCGCGTGCCTTTTGGTCAAATCGCCTGCTTCGCATTGTGCGACTAAATCTGCAATTGAAAGCGCAAATCGCACAGGCGCCGTTCCATGGTCATCCGCCGGTCCCGCTCCCTGTCCGCCGGGAACCGGCGCCGGCCCTCCGGGTCCCAGCCGTCCTGCTTCCCGTCAGGCGCGGCGGGGACGCCGGGCTCGGTGCCCGTTGCGACGGTTCACGTCACCTGCAAGGCTGGCAACGGTGAACAAGAACGACCTCGACCGGCTGCTGGCGCGCCTGCTCGACCTCGACGGCTCGGACCTGCACGTCAAGGTCGGGTCGCCGCCGCGGGTACGGGTGAACGGCGATCTGCTGCGCCTGCAGGACGAGCCGGTGATCGTCGCCCCCGACGTCGAAGCCCTCGCCAAGACGATCATGCAGGAGCGGAGCTGGCGCGACTTCGAGGCCCACTTCGAGGCGGACTTCGCCTACTCGGTGCCCCAGCTCGGCCGCTTCCGGGTCAACGCCTTCCGCCAACGCGGCTCGGTCGGCATGGTCTTCCGCCGCGTCCACTCCGTGACCCGCTCGATCGAGCAGCTCGGGCTCCCGCCGGCGGTGCGCCGGCTGGCCGAGGAGCCGAGCGGGATCGTGCTCGTCACGGGGCCCACCGGCTGCGGCAAGACGACCACGTTGGCGGCGATGATCGACCACGTCAACAGGACACGCGAGTGCCACATCGTCACCATCGAGGACCCGATCGAGGTCCTGCACCGCGACGAGCTGGCGGCGATCAACCAGCGCGAGGTCGGCTTCGACACAGAGAGCTTCGCCGCCGCGCTCCGCTCGGCGCTTCGCGAGGACCCGGACATCATCTTTATCGGCGAGATGCGCGACGCCGAGACCGTCGCGACGGCACTCACCGCGGCCGAGACGGGTCACCTGGTGCTGTCGACGTTGCACACGATCGACTCAGTGGAGACCGTCAACCGCATCATCGACTTCTTCCCCGCCGCCCAGCAGCGCCAGGCGCGGCATCTCCCTCGCCGGCACGCTGCGTGGCACGGTCTGCCAGCGGCTCGTCCCGACCGCCGACGGGACCAGCCGCGTGCCGGCGGTCGAGGTGATGGTGGTCAACGGGCGCATCCAGCAATGCATCATCGACCCGACCCACACCGCGGCGATCGCCGAGATCGTCTCCGAGGGCGAGTACTACGGCATGCAGTCCTTCGCTCAGGCGCTCATGCAGCTGCTGCGCGACGGTGTGATCAGCGCCCGGGCGGCGATGGCGGCGGCGCCCGTTCCGCACGACCTGCGGCTCATGCTGCAGCGTCAGGGTCTGGCGCTCTCCGTGCTCAACTGAGCCAGCCGGCTCCGACATTCCGCGAGTCCGGACGGCTGAATCCGCCTGCCCGAACGGTCCCCGCCGTCGTGATCGCTCAGCGCAGCCAGACCGAGACGATGGGTCCACCGGCGACGATCGCAAGGTAGGTGCCCGCAGCGAGAAACGGCCCGAGCGGGACGGCCGTCTTCCGGCCGGCCCTACGGGCGAGCACCAGTCCCACGCCGTACAGCCCTGCGAGCAGGATGCCGCTCAGCAGCCCTGCCGCGGCGACGCGCCAGCCGAGCCACCCGAGGAAACCGGCGCACAGCGGCGCAAGGCGGACATCACCGAAGCCGATGCCCTTCGGGACGAGCACGAACACGGCAAAGAACAGCGCGAAGGCGACGCCGGCGGCCGCAAGGGCGGTCCACAGCGCACCGACACGGTGCACCCAGAGGGACGCTCCGACCAGCAACGGTACGCCGACGATCGCCGTGGTGTAGACGACCGACGCGGGGATGCGCCGGCACTGGGCGTCGATCACCGCCGCTGCGATCAGGCCCGTGCTGAGCACGAGCAGCGCGGGCACCACGGCGGCATCCGGCGCACGCGCCGCCACCAGGGCGAAGGCCCCCGCGGTTCCCACCTCGAGCGCGAGGTACCGCGCAGGGATGGGCGTCGAGCAGGTGCCGCAGCGGCCGCGGCGCAACAGGTACGACAGCACCGGCACGTTGTCGAGGCCGCGCAACGGCGCCATGCAGGACGGGCAACGGGACCCGGGCGCGACGATCGAGAGCCCGGCCGGGACTCGCGAGGTGACCACCGTGAGGAACGACCCGACCGCCAGACCGACGACCGTGCACACCACGATGCCGCCGGCACTCATGACGACATGCTCCACCCGGAGCCAGCGGGCGAGCTGCCGCAATCCGTCCGCCTCGGATCACGGAACGTGACCGGCATATGGCACGGATATGCCGCAGCCACTTTGGCTCTTGTTCCCGGCCAGCGCGATGACATAAGGTCTGCCAAGGTTAGTGTCATGACCCACGTGAGGACGGGCAGGCCGTACAACGACGTTGTCGTCCTCTCCACGCCATGACCACGGAAGGGCCGACTAGGTGAGGACGGTCACGAACGGTCTGTGTCGCCGCCTCCGAGCGGCACGGGTGGCGCCCCGCGTACGCGGGTGTCCGTGGCGCGCCATCACGACGACCGCGCCATGACCACCACCGAGGACCCTCCCGTCACGGGCGTCGGTCCGCCGGCACCACTCGAGGAAGCAGAGGCGCGGGCGCTCGCCACGCTCGCCGGCCTCGAGTATGCCGACTTGAGGAGCTTCCCCGTCGATCGCCGGGTGGCCGCCGCGCTCGCGTCGGTGATCAGCGAGGCAGAAGCCCGGACCAGCTCGGTCACCGCGGTCGGATGGCGCGACGGCGCGCCGGTGGTCGCCATCGCCGCACCGGAGAACGTCCTCACCCTCGACGAGCTGAGCCGCTCGATCGGGACCGAAATCGTCCCCATCGTGGCAAGCGCGTCACAGCTCGCGCAGTTCCTCGAGCTCATATACCGCTCACGAGGGCCCGAGGTCGACGCGCCTGGCGGCGGCGCGCCGGCGGCGGACGCTGAAGGGGTCGACGGTCGAGCCGTCGAGGCCGCGACGGTCGCCGCGAGCGTGTCACCGGCGACAGCCGAGGCCGCCCAGATCGCCGCTGATGGTGACACCAGTACCACGTCACGTGACGATAACAGCGTCAGCCCGAACCGCACCACCGCTCCCCCGAGCGGCGGTAACGCCTCGCCTCCCGCCCGGCCGGCGACCGCCCCTGGCCCCGACGATCGCCCGAGCGCCGAAGGCAGGACCGCTCCCCTATCCGCTCCTGCGCCCGAGACGGGCGATGCCGGCGCCACGCCTGCCGCTTCTCAGCCGGCCGGGCCGCCGCCGAGCGCGCCCGCGGCGCAGATGCCACTGCGGTCCGATGTCGCCGGTCCGCCTACGGCGGATGCCGACATTCGGGCGCAGGCAGTCCCATCGCCGCAGCGCGGCGCCGCTGCCGTGCCGGACCGGGCGGGCGTCACTCCGCCGCCGACCGCGGAGTCGCCTGCGGCCGCGGTGGCGGCGCAGACCGTCCCGGCATCGGTCGCTCCAGGCGCGCCGGTCCGCCCCGCGACGACGAGGCCCATGCCGCCGCCAGCGCCAGCGGCACCGACCGGGCCGACAGAGGGCATGCCGACATTGGCGCCCAACGGCGCGGCCGGCGCCCCCCCTCCCCCGCTCGGCCGCGCCGTGCCGGCGGGCACACCGCCGACCATTGCCACCGCCGGGGCGGGGATGATGCCCTTCGTCGCGCCGACGATGCCGAACGCGGCACCAGCCGGCACGCCGCTCACGGCGGCCGTGAGCGGGCCAGGTGCGACGTGGCCAGACGCGACTCGTCCCGAACCTTCCACCGCGCCCTCGACCGCAGGCCCGTTGCCTCCTGAGGGCGCCGGCTCGCGGCCGGCGGCGCGCGTCGATCCCGAGCGGGCAGTCGAGGCCGTGGCGGCTGCGAGCCTGGCCGGCGCGGCAGGGCTCGAGTACGTCGAGCTCGGCGCGTTCGCGGTCGACGCGACCGCCGCATCGGTCCTGCCGGAGCATTTCGCCCGCCAACGCAAGGTGGCGGCGCTCGGATGGCTCGATGACGTGCCGATCGTCGCGATCGGCTCGGCGTCGGACTTCCAGCTGCGCGACGACGTGCGCGCCGCGGTCGGGCGTGGCGTGCACTTCGTCGTCGCAGCACTGCTCGACATCGAGCGCTACAACGACCGTCTCTACTCCAAGTCCACGCCGATCGCCTCGAACGGGGGGGCGCCAGGCGTCATGTCGACTCCTGGGGCGTCCGGGCAGCCCGAGGAGAACGGCGCCAAGGCGCTCCACCTGCCACCACCGACTGGCAAGCCGGCGTCGTCCGAGCGGCACGTCGTCACGCTCGAGTCAGTCCTCGTCCGGCAGGAGAAGCTCACTCCCGAGCAAGTGCAGAGGTTGCTCGACGAGCGCAACCGGACCGGCCGTTCGTTGCGCGAGATCATCGCCGACCGCAGGCTCGTCCCCGAGATGGACCTGTACCGCGCCGTCGCCGAGGAGGCCGGCCTCGAGTTCGTCGACCTGAACGACTGGGACATCGACCAGCGCGCCGCAGAGCGAGTCCCTGAAGCGCTCGCCCGGCGCCACCAGGTGCTGTCGATCGGCTTCACCGACTCCGGCGAGCCGATCGTCGGGATGGCCAACCCGTCCGACGTCATCGCCCTCGACGACATCCGTACCCTGCTCGGGCGGGAGATCGAGACCGTCGTCTGCCCGCCCTCGCAGATCGCCGACTACCTGCCGCGCCTGTACCGCCAGACGCGAGAGGCAGATCTCATGGCACGGAACGCCGCGCTCGCCGCGGCGCCGGAGACGGTGAGCCGGACGATCCACACGGTCGTCGAGGACGGTCCGATCGTCCAGTTCGTCAACCTCATCCTCCGCCAGGCCCTCGCCCAGCGCGCCTCGGACGTGCACATCGAGCCGACGGTCGACGACGTCCAGGTTCGCTTCCGCATCGACGGCGTAATGCACCCGATCACCTCCACCCCGAAGACCATCCACAGCGGCGTCCTCACGCGCCTCAAGGTGATGGCCGACCTCGACATCGCCGAGCACCGCGTTCCCCAGGACGGCCGGATCTCGCTCAACTTCGGCAGCCGCGAGATCGACCTGCGCGTCGCCACGCTGCCGACCGTCCACGGCGAGATGGTGGCCCTGCGGATCCTGGACAAAGCGAGCGCCACCCTCGAGCTGGCCAACCTCGGCTTCGACCCAGGCGTCCTGAAGGCGTACGAGACCGCCTTCAAGAAGCCGTACGGGACGATCCTGGTGACCGGCCCGACGGGCTCGGGCAAGTCGACAACCCTGTACGCGACCCTCAACCGGCTGAACCTTCCCGACCGCAAGCTGATCACGGTGGAGGACCCCGTCGAGTACCAGCTGCGCGGCATCAACCAGGTGCAGGTCAACCCGAAGGCCGGGCTCGGCTTCGCCAACGCCCTGCGCTCGATCCTGCGCTCGGACCCCGACGTCATCCTCGTCGGTGAGATCCGCGACCGGGAGACGGCGGTGATCGCGATCGAGGCCGCCCTCACGGGGCACCTCGTGCTGTCCAGCCTGCACACCAACGACGCAGCCGGTACGCCGATGCGACTCGTCGAGATGGGCCTCGAAGCCTTCCTCGTCGGGTCCGCCCTCGACTGCGTCGTCGGCCAGCGCCTGGCGCGGGTGCTGTGCGACAACTGCAGCGAGGAGTACGAGCCGAGCGCTGAGGAGCTCGACGCAGCCGGCTGGGACGAGCGGGACGCTCCGGACGGCGAGCCGGCCCGGTTCCGGCGTGCCGTCGGGTGCCAGGCGTGCAGCCGCACGGGCTACCGGGGCCGGATGGCGCTGCACGAGGTGATGCTGCTCAGCGAAGACATCGAACGCGCCGTTGTGACTCATGCGCAGTCGGCCGACATCCAGCGGCTCGCCGAGGAGCAAGGGATGCGCACCTTGCGACGCGACGGGCTGCGCAAGGCGACACGCGGCTTGACGAGCCTCGAGGAGATCCTGAGGGTGGTGGCATGACCGGAACCGTCGGCACCGCATCGGAGTGGTCGCAGCGGCTCGTCGAATCGCTGGTCACCAACGGTGCGCTCGACCCGCAGCTCGGCCGGCAGGCGCTCGACCACGCTGCGCTTACCGGCACCCCCGTCGCCGTGCTGCTGGCCAGCGCCGGCGCCGTGCACCCAGCGACCGCCGTGCAGTACCTCGCGGCAATCTCGGGGCTGCACATGGTCGACCTCGCCTCCGAGCCTCCGCTCTTCTCGGCGGCATCGTTGCTGCCGCCCTGGCTGGCACGTCGCTTCGGCGCGCTCGGGTACCGCGTGGAGCAAGGGCGGCTCGTGCTGGCCTGCTCCGAGCCACTCTCGACAGCGCAGCTGGCCGAGATCGGGTCGGCATGCGGCCAGGAGATCGGGGCGACGGTGCTCGGCGACCCGGTGCTGATCGAGCGCTTCACTCAGGAGCTCGAGGGCGCCGGGGACAAAAGCCCCCGTGCTACGGTCCCGTCCCGTCCCGACGCTGCGCCGCGCTCGGGCGCGCTCGCGGGCGCGCCGATTGACGCCCAGACGTTCCACCTCGACGCCGACGAGGACCTGCACCTCGATATCGAGCACCTCCTCGCCGACAACGGTCAGAGCCGGCCGCTCCCACCCGGATACGTCCCCTCGGGCGGCGGCGCGCCGGCGAGCTTCCTGGCGGGCTTCGGCCGCGAGCTTGCGAGCCTGGAGATCGACGACCTGCTCACCTACGCCGTGCAAGTCGGAGCTTCCGACCTGCACCTCGCTGACCGGCTCCCGCCGGCCATCCGCGTCAACGGCTCGATCCGCCGCGTCGACGGGCTGCCGGCGCTGACCAACGACCAGCTGCGGCACATGCTCTACAACATCCTTCCCCAGGCAGCGAGGGAGCGCTTCGAGGCCTCCAAGGAGCTCGACACGTCCCACTCCATCCACGGCGTCGGGCGCTTCAGAGTCAACGTCTTCCAGCAGCGCGGGTCCATCGGGTCTGTGCTGCGGATGATCCCGCACGAGATCCCGCCCTTCGAGGCGCTCGGCATGCCGCAGCAGATCGCCTCGTTCGCCGAGCTGCGACGCGGGCTCGTGCTCGTCACCGGTCCGACCGGCTCGGGCAAGTCCACGACCCTCGCCTCGATCATCGGCATCATCAACCACACCAAGCCGCTGCACATCGTGACCGTCGAGGACCCGATCGAGTTCCTGCACGGCCACGGCCAGGCTGTGGTCAACCAGCGCGAGGTCGGCGTGGACACGTCCTCCTTCGCCGAGGCATTGCGCCACGTCCTGCGCCAGGACCCCGACGTCATCCTCGTCGGCGAGATGCGAGACCTTGAGACGATCGCCACGGCGCTGACCGCTGCCGAGACCGGCCACCTCGTCTTCGCCACCCTGCACACCCAGGACGCTCCCGCCACCATCGACCGCGTCATCGACGTCTTCCCGACCAACCAGCAGGAGCAGATCCGCATCCAGCTGGCCAGCACCCTCGAGGCCGTGGTCACCCAGCAGCTCGTTCTCAACGCCACCGGCGACGGACGCGTGCCCGTCTGTGAGGTCATGGTGTGCACGCCGGGCATCAAGAACCTCATCCGCTCGGCCAAGACCCACCAGATCTTCTCATTGATGCAGACCGGCTCCAACTTCGGGATGCAGACGATGGACCAGGCGCTCGCCAAGGCCGTGCGCGCCGGCGCGATCACCGAGGCGATGGCCTACGACCGCTGCCACAACCCGACCGAGCTACGCGACCACCTCGTCTGAGGATCAAGGGAGCTGCAGCGGCGATGCCGACGACGTTCGACTACAAGGTGCGTGACCGATCCGGTCAGCTGATCCGCGGCAAGATCGAGGCGGAGACCCCGGCGCTGGTGGCCGGCAAGCTGCGCGAGATGGGCTACGCGCCGATCGAGATCAAGGCCGAGTCGGCGATCGACCTGCGGCGCGAAATCGAGATCCCCGGGCTCTCGCGCGTCAAGCTGAAGGATGTCGCGGTGATGAGCCGCCAGCTCGCCACGATGGTGAGCTCGGGCCTCACCCTCGTGCGAGCGCTCACGGTGCTCGCCGAGCAGATCGAGTCGAACAAGCTGCGCACCGCGGTCGTCGCGGTGCGCGCCGACGTCGAGCGGGGGTCGTCGCTGTCCCAGGCGCTCGAGCGGCACAAGGACGTCTTCGACGAGCTGTACGTGGCCATGGTGCGCGCCGGCGAGTCGAGCGGCCAACTCGACAACGTGCTTGCCCGGCTGGCGACGACGATCGAGAAACAGGTCGCGCTGCGCGCCAAGGTGCGCTCGGCGATGTACTACCCCGCCATCGTGCTCGGTGTCGTGGTGATCATCGTCGTGCTGATGATGATCATCGTCGTCCCGACGTTCAAGAAGCTGTACGGGGAGTTGAAGGGTACGCTCCCGCTGCCGACTCGGATCGTCATCACGATCTCGAACACCATCGCGAGCTGGTGGGTGCTGCTCGTGATCGCCGCAGTTGTCGGGGCGTTCGTGGCGTTCCGGCAGTGGGTGTCCACCGAGTCCGGGCGTACAACCTGGGACCGATTCAAGATGCGTCCGCCGATCATGGGGCCGCTCGTGCACAAGATCGCGCTCTCACGCTTCGTGTCGACCTTGTCCTCGTTGCTGGGCTCTGGGGTGGGGATCATCGAGGCACTCGAGATGTCGGCGGAGAACGTTGGCAACAGGATCGTCGCCATCGCCGCGCGAGGTGCGGAGAACGGCGTTCGCGAAGGCCGTTCGCTCGCGACGAGCCTTTCGGCGTACCCTGTGATGCCGACGATGGTCACCCAGATGATCGAGACCGGCGAGGAGTCCGGCGCCCTCGACGAGATGCTCGACCGGGTCGGGCAGTTCTACGATAATGAGATCAACGCCACTGTGAGCGGGCTGACGACGTTGATCGAGCCGATCATGATCGTCATCATGGGTGTCATCATCGGAGCGATCGTGATCAGCCTGTACCTCCCGATGCTGAAGTACGTCACACTCCTGAACAACCAGACCCCGGGGGGATGACGGTGCAGAGACTCGGCACGGAGGATCGACGATGAGCAGACGCGTCGGACTCGAGATCAGCACGACCTCGGTGCGCATGGCCGAGGTCGCGAGCGGTGATGGCCGGCCCCGGCTGCTGACCTTCGCGCAGGTCCGGCTGCCGGCCGGGGCGGTCGTCGACGGCGCGATCGTCGACCCGGCAGCGGTCCGGGCCGCGATCGAGCGTTGCAAGCACGAGGGCGGATTCGGCGGTGTGCTGCGCTCCCGGTCCGGGCTGAAGGTGCGCCTCAGCGTCGCCGGGCTGCAGGCGATCATGCGCGAGCTCGAGATGCCACCGGTACCGCCCGACGAGGTCGACGCGGCGGTCCGCCTGCAGGCAATCGACATCATCCCCTTCCCCGAGGACCAGACGCTGTTCTCGGCGCGTCCGCTCGGCACGACCACCGACGAGAACGGCGTGCCGCTGATGCGCATCCTGCTCGCCGCAGCGCATCGCGAGCTCGTCGACCCCTTCGTGCAGTGCGCCATCGAGGCAGGTTTGCAACCCGAGAGCGTCGACCTCGCCTCGTCCGCGCTGGTGCGCGCCTTCGGCGAGGGCAGTCCGGGCGAACCCGAAGCGATCGTCTCGATCGGGGCCGACCTCACGACGGTGGTCGTCCACGAGGCCGGCGATCCCCTCTTCGTGCGCACGATCGCCGAAGGTGGCAACATCGTCACCCAGGCCCTCGCCACGGCGCTCGACCTTCCGCTCGCCGACGCCGAGAAGCTGAAGCGCCACCTCGGTGGCGATGCCGGTCAAGTGCCGTCAGAAGCGCTGCACGCTGCCCGTGAGGGAACGGCGCGCCTGCTGAGCGAGATCCGCAGCTCGATCGACTACTTCGCGGCGCTGCCCGGCCGGAGCGAGGTACGCCGCGTCGTCGTGACCGGTGCCGGCGCGCAGCTTGCCGAGCTCGTCGAACGGCTGCAGCTCCAGCTGATCGCACCGGTCGCTCTCGGCAGCGTCTTCCAGTTCGTGGACACCTCGGACATCGGGGCGGAGCTACGACCGCTCGATCCCGTGGACCTCTCGAGCGCGGTCGCGATCGGCCTGGCCATGCCCCCGCCACCTGGCGCCAAGGAGATCGACCTCCTGCCAGCCGAAGTGCGCTCGCGCCAGCGGCGCAAGCGAGTGGAGCGTCGCGTGATCGCCGCGGCGGCTGCCGTGGTGGCACTGCTCGTCGTTACCGGCGTCTTGCGTTGGAACAGCGTCCGCAGCGCCGGTCACCAGGTGGCCGTGCTGCAGAGCCGCGTGCAGGAGCTCAACGCGCAGCTGCCCCGATTCAACAAGGTCGAGCAGGAGCACCGGCTGCTCGAGACCGACGAGACGACTGCGCTGCCCCTCGTCGAGGACGAGGTGAATTTGGATCGGGACGCTGCAGGCGCTGCGCCAGCACCTCCCCCCGGGGCTGACGATCACCGGGTTCAGCGGGTCCGCCCTCGCCGCGCAAAGTCAGGTCGTCTCCGCCCCGACGGAGGACGTCGAGCTGGCTCAGCTCCAGATCGGACTGACCGGTACTCAGTTCGTCAGCTTCCAGAGCTGGCTCAACTCCTACGGCAATACGCCGGCCTTCGTCGTGCAGAGCTGGACGCCGCTCAACAAAGGCAGCCAAACCTCGGCGAACGTCGTGAACTGGCAGGCGACGGTCGATGTGACCGGGGTCGTCCACAGTGCCCGCCTCGCGCAGTACGCGCCTTCGTTCAAGGAAGCGGGATGAACCAGCTCGTCTCGGTGCTGCGCACGAACATCCGCATCGTCATCACCGTCGCCGCGGTGCTGGTGCTGCTGCTCGTGTGGCAGCTCGCCTGGATGTCACCCAAGGCGTCCGAGGTCGCCAGCGACCGGTCGACCGCGATCGCCGACCAGGCGAGGGTGACGCAGCTCGACCTGCAGATCCAGACACTGGTCGAGGAGAGCCGGCAGGTGCGCCACCTGCTGCCGTATCTGAAGCGCTTCCCGAGCGAAATCCCACCTCAGCCCCAGTACGGCCAGCTCGTGCACGAGATCCAGGATCTCGAACAGGAGACCGGCGTCTCGGTGAACCCGCTCTCGGTGCCCCGCATCGCCCTCGCCACGACTGGAGTGACGGCCATCCCCGTGAACATGACGCTGAGCGGCGGTCACGACGCGATCCTGTCCTTCCTCGCCGGGCTGACCGGCAGCGGCCCGCACGCCATCGAGCGACTCGTCACCGTGCAGAGCGTCGGCCTGCAAGGCAACGGCGACGTCCTCGCCTCGAGCAACGCGCCGTACACGGCGGGGCTGTCCTGCACGGCCTACACCACCGCAACCTCGCCCGTGCTCGCCCCCGCCGGGTCGATCGGCTAGCCATGACGGCGCGCCGGCAACCTTGGAGCTCTGGGCGTTGGACCCGGCGTTCCCGTCGCTTCGCCGGACGCGACACGGACGGCTTCGGCATCATCGAGGTGATCGTCGCGCTCGGCGTCCTCACCGCGATCCTCGTCCCCGTGACGATCCTCATCTACAACGGGCAGACCGCGGCGACCGAAGTGCGCCTGCGCGCCGAAGCCTCGGACCTCGCCTCCGAAGCGATCCAGAGCGCGTTGAACAGCGCCTCGTACGGGATCGCGATCGACACCGGCCCGCACGACCTCGGTACCGAGAGGGTCGGCACGAACGGCGACCCGTTCCAGGTCGAGCTCGATTACGACATCGGTTATCAGGACGAGGCGGGCAAGATCTGTACCAACCCGAGCAACGGCGACACCAACGAGCGAAGCGACATCTTCACCGTCAGCGCGATCGTGAGCTGGAACCACGGGGGCGGCCTGAGCGGCAAGGTGGTGCAGACGACCAACCTCGCGCCGCCAGGCGGCGAATTCCCGAGCCCGAACGCGACCGAGGTCGCCGTGCCGGTCAACGGTGCCGACGGGAACGGAGTCCAGGCGGCGATCAACGTCCAGCTCAGCTGCCAGCTGAGCAACAACCAGAGCGGCACGTGCGACCAGGTGCTGCTACCGGGGTACATCGACAAGGGGTCGGCGGCGACGGAGAACGGCTGCGCGGTCTTCACCGACGCGTGGGTCGGGTCCAGCACTGTCCCGCTGACCTACACCGTCGAGGTGGTGAACAACCCGGGATGGGTGTCGAACGAGCAGCTGTCGGATGCGCCGACGGCCGAGGGCGTGCCGACCGAGGGCAGCATCGTCCCCGTTCCCGACGGCGTCGCGCTCGCGCAGCCGTTCCAGATAGCCCTCGGGACCAACACCTCGGTCCCCTTCACGTCGTACTGGACGCCGACCCCGACCGCGCTGCCGATCTCGGTCTCTCAGGGGTCCGGCGCGAACCAGGCATGGACGTTGGGTGACGCAACGGCGAGCGACCCCACCACGCAGGCCTTCTCGACGGCGAGCAGCTCCCCGTCCGCCGCGCTGCTGTACCCTTCGGGCACCTACGAGGTGTGGGCGGGAGACAACGCCAGCCAGCCGTCGGTCGAGTCGCCTTCGACCTACGGCGACAACGACGTCGCGACGATCGCCACATCGCAATCCGAGGGCACGGTCCAGACACCGGACACATCGAGCCCCGGCCTCCCGCTGTACCCCCTCGAGCTCGACATCACCGGCCAGCAGCAAACCCTCTCCTCGATCACCGCGACCGCCCTCGACACGTCCTACGTGAACCCGACCGGCAATGGCTGGCCCGAGGTGACGCTCGAGACGGGCTGCGCGGCAGAACTCCGACCTGAGCGGCGCAGTGTCGCCGGCAGGACCGAGCGGACCGCCGAGCACGACATCCGGGACGACGAGCTCGATCGCGACGTCCACGAGCTTGTCTTCCACGACGACCAGCGGTCCGACGGGGCCGACGGGACCGACGGGGCCGACAGGGCCGACAGGGCAGCCGGGGTGGAGCTGCACGGGCGTCCCGCTCGGCCGGTACGAGCTCTCGGTCGTCGGCGGCTACGACTCGACCAGCCCCGCCCTGAACTTCAAATGGGTGTGGGTCACGCCCTACGGCGTGTGCGCCAGCACGAACCAGCTGCCGGCGACACAGGTTCCGAACGACGCGAGCACCTGCTCGGGCGCCTGGTACCACGACGCCCCCGTCCCGGAGGCATACAGCTGATGGCCCTGCCAGCCCGAGCCGGCTCGCCCCGATCGCGTCAGCCGTGGACGGCTCGCGCCCGCGCCGCCCGAGCGGCCCGACGGCACGGGGATGCGGGCTTCACCCTCGTCGAGGTGCTCGTGTCGATGGTCATCCTCGGCCTGGTCGTACCTGGCGTGCTGCTGATCACACGCAACCTGAGCCAGCAGGCGACCAACATCGGCACGGACGTGCAAGGCGTGCAGGAGGACCAGACCGCCGGCGAGGCGCTGTACCCCTACCTGCAGTCCGCCACGGCGGTGCTGGCCGACTCGACCGGCACGTACCTCGACGCCGAGATCAACCTCGGCTTCGACAAAGACAACGCCATCCCCAACACCGCTCGGCTGCAGGTCACGCTCGAGCCCGCGCCGATCGGCCAGCAGACGACGCTCGTGACGTCGATCACACCGACAGCCGGACCCGGACAAACAGCAGTCACGCACTCCGTCGGCACCTACTTCGCGCTCTATGAACCGAACGCGTTCATCTACTACTACAACACGCCGAACGGGCCGAGCGGCGTGAGCAACCCGAGCGCGCTCGCCGCGGCACCGTCGAGCACAGTCTCGCCGACGGTGCAGATCAGCGACATCGTCGAGGTCGAGGTCAACATCACCTTCCTCGCCGGACCGAACAAGCCCTTGATCGGATACAAACAGATCCAGGAGAGTCACTACAACACGACGGTGTACCTCGAGAACGCTATCGGGTCGCACTCCAAGCAAACCGATCTGAACCTGATCGCGCCAGGACAGATCCTCTATTCGAGTGCCACGCTCTCCTATCTGCAAGCGGTGATCTCGCCGGCACCTGACGTGGGGACTGTCGTGTTCACCGTCGACACGAGCAGCATGTCAGGACCGCAGGTGGTCTGTGCTGCCGCCGCCGTGCTCGGCGGGGTCGCGACGTGCCCGTTCAACGCGCCGGGATGGGGTGGAGGAACGGCGACGGCGCAGTACCAACCGCCGGCCAACAACCAGGAGTATCTGCCCTCTCAGATCGTCGAGACGAGCATCGAGTCCTTCGTGCCGACCCAGATCACCTTCGGGTCCGTGCAGGACGCGAGAGGCGCTCCCTTGGTGATCCCGGCTACCGTGTCGCTCGCCCCGTCGGCGGCCGGAGGCCCGACGGTTCCGGCGACGGGTGACGTGGTGTTCACCTACTACCTCTGCCCGTCGCCGTCCTCCTCGACGTCCTCGTCGACGACCTCGTCGACGACCGCGACTGGGGCGTGCTCCAACATCACCGCCGCCGGCCCGGACGCGGTGTGTCTACCGTGCGGATCCACGACGACGACCGCCACCTGGATCGACCAAAGCTGGAGCGACAGCGGCGACTTCCCAGACCTGCCTACCGTCCTGGCGTCGGGGAGCTGGATCGAGGTCAACGCGAGCTACCAAGGGAACAGCTTCTTCGCTCCGAGCAGCTTGTTCAGCGTCCCATTCCAGCTGTCATAAGATGGCGACGATGTGCGAGAAGCGAGGAGGAGCCGTGGCGGCACCGGAGGAGGCGAGTCCGTCCGTTCAGACGCGCACCCTCGGTGAGCGCATCGTCACGCGCCTTCGCGATCGAATCGCAGAGCGGCTCCCCACGCGCGGGGAGGACGCCGGCCAGGCGATGATCATCGTCCTGTTTCTCATTCTCGTGCTCTCGACGATCGCTCCGCTCGTCGCCGTGCAGGTCGACGGCGAGGTTCCGACGCTGATCCGGGCCGCCAACGAGCGGGCGGCGGTCGCCGCGCTCAGTGCAGGAGTGCAGTTCTATCGCAACCACCTCGACACCGACCCGAATTACGCCACCCAGACCGGCTGCACGACTCCGACGAACGAGGGCCTCGGGACCTGCAGCAGCGGAGCCGTCGTGCCGACGTTCTGCACCGGCTTGGCACCCGGCTCGAGCGTTCCGTCGAGCACGGTAGTGGGGGTGATCCCCGACAACGGGTCCTGCGACCCGGCGCTGCAGTTCACGAATCCCCCTGAGGCATTCGTCTATGTACCGAACCAGAGCTTCTTGTACAACCAGTCCGGCGGGAGCGCCGGCAACCTCTTGCTCACGGTGTACGGCCGGGGCGGCACGCCGAATGACTACCAGTACGCCACCGAGCTCGTCTCGTTCCAGGAAGAGTCCATCTTCTCCTACGCTTACGTGAGCGAATACGAGGTGCTCGACCCGAACACACCGCAGATCAGCGACACCGACGGACCGTCGCCCCAGGACATCGGCGTCGAGTGGTCGGATGTCAACCCGTCGGGACAGACGGTCTCCCCGGAGCCGTACACCGCGGGCTACGACACACCCTTGTCCATTTTCGGCAACGAATCGGCCTGGCAAGCCCTGTGCCAGTACAAGACCTGGCAGCCGAACACCTTCGTCGACGCCAACTTCGAGCCGGGCGGCTCCCCGGTCTACGGGGTGTCCGTTCCCCAATACTACGGGCCGTGGTACGGCTCGAGCACCTACAACCTCACCTCGACGAAGTTCAGCTTCACCGTCTCACTCTCCAACCCGTTGCCCGACGGTGGGACGTCGGAGGTCGTCACGGTCAACCCCGGCGCCGGGAACGGCAGCATCGGTGTCCCGCCGTGCGGCCTCCCGTACGACTTCACCTCCTCCGACAACGTCACAGGCCCGGTGGCGACCGGTGACCAGATTCGCATCTGCGGCGCCCCGACCTTCTCCGGCGGCTCGCTCGGCATCCCCTCGGTCAGCTCCGGGGCGCCGGCGGCGAACATCTACTACGTCGACCAGAACCACAACCCATACCACTACCCCGGCTCGGTCAAGGTGGTCGCAGCGGGCCACGGCTTCGCAGGGAACGAGACGCCGAACGGCCCGTACCCGGACACCGCCACCGGCCAGTACGCCCCGAGCGGGTTCTGGTATGACGAATACACCTGTGGCATTCCCGTGCCGCCGGGAGCGAGCGGTCAGACCGGGAACGGGTTCGTCGGCTCGAGCGGCACGTCAGGCTCGTTGCGGGCGAAGAACGTCCTGTACGCCCCGAACGCCGTGCACGGGGTGGAGCTCAATGCCAGCGTGACGCTGCCGAACCCGAGCCAGCTCGCATCTTTCGGCGAGCTCCAGACGGGGTCGAACAGCTACGGCTGCACCTTTACCGGGCCGACGATGATCGAGCTGTACTGGGACCCGGGCAAGCAGATCGAGGCGATGGATGTCTGGAGCCCGCTATCGGGACGGGACGGCCCGGACGCCAATCTTGCGACCGGCAACCCGACGTCCCCCCAGTGCTCCGAGCCGGCAGGCACGAACGGCAACACCGACGACTTCAGCCTCACCAACCCGCTCGTCACGGACATTCCGGTGCCCACCAAGCAATACATCGCGCCAGGAGGCGGCCTGTCGGGTGACGGCGTCATCTACGTTCGCAGCCCGACCAACCTGAGCTGGAGCTCGGACGGATGCAGCAACGTCGGGGTGCCGACGTGCCCGTACAATTACCTGAGCCCGCCCGCCTCGAGCCTTCCGGCGCCCCCCGCCAACGAGCCGGACTACTACTTCTGCCCATTCGAGGCCGAGAGCTTCGTCGGCCTGTCCGCAGCACAGTGCATGCAGGGTGACGCCTACATCGAGGGGCAGCTCACCGGCCAGCTCACGGTCGCCACCCAGGGCAACATCATCGTCACCAGGGACACGACGGTCAACTGCGCCGACACCCCGTCATACTCCGCGAACCCGCAGAACCCGTCCACCGAGTACCTCAGCGGGCCGAACGCCAAGAACCCCTCGACGATCACGAACTGCGCGATCGAGACCTATCCCGACGTCCTCGGCCTCGTCGCCAACGTTGACGTCGATCTCGCCTACGATCCCGAAGGGGCGGGATCGCTCGCCGGCACCCCTCCCGGCGCACCGGGGATCGGGCTCGCCGGCATCTGCCCGAACGAGCTACTCAACAGCGCTGATCTCAGCCCGAACAACGGCCCGAACGCGATGGTCCCGGCAGATATCTGGCCGTCGTGCCTCGTGAAGAATCCGATCATCGACGCCGCGGTCGTCGCAGCGCACGGGTCCTTCGGTGTGCAAGAGTCGTCGAACTGCCCCCTGCTGAGCGGAGCCCAGGCCGCTGTCTGCCAGCAGACGAACGGCAACGCGCTCACGCTGAACGGCAGCGACATCGGGTTCTATCGCGGCCCCTTCGGCCTGCACAGCGGCACGCAGGCGATCAGCGGGTACAACAAGGTCCTCAGCTGGGACACCCGGCTGCAGACGGCCCCGCCACCTGCGATCGTGCCGCAGTCGTCCGAAAGCTGGGTGGTGTCGAGCGTCACGGGTTGCAACGCGATCAACCCGGCGATCGATACCGCCGGCATCTGCTCGCCGTTCGGCAGCCCCTTCGGCGTGACGAGCAGCTACGGCGGAACGACCGTGCCCCCGACGTCGTCGCCCGGCACCATCATCACGCTGCCGACCACCACCACCTCCAGCACCACGACGATGCCCAGCACGACCACGACTACGAAGCCGACCACGACCACGTCGAGCTCGACGACGACCACCACCAAGCCGACAACGACCACGTCGAGCTCGACGACGACCACCACCAAGCCGACCACGACGTCCTCGTCGAGCTCGACGACGACCACCACCGGAGGGAGCGGCAACTCCACGACGACGGTCACGACCACGACGACCCCGACGACGTCGTCGTCGTCGTCCACGTCGACGACCCACCCAAGCACGACGATGCCGACCGCCAGCACGGTGACGTCGGTCACGACCACGTCGCTCGCCACGACGACGTCCAGCACCTCGTCGACGACGACCACCCTGCCGGCGTCGACGACGACCACGCTGGCGACGACCACCACGACGCCGACCACGACGACGTCGTCGACGACCACCACGCTGCCGGCGTCGACGACGACCACGCTGGCGCCGACAACCTCGAGCTCGTCGACGACCTCGAGCACAACGTCGTCGACGTCGTCGACGACGACGTCGACGACGACGACGACGCTGCCGTACGACACCGGGGACTGAGGTCACCGAGCTCACTGCCGAACTCGTGCTCCTGATGGCGGGGCCTTGCGCCCCGTCATCAGGACACGAGAGGAACCCGACGGCGCGGCCGCGCTGACCGGTACGGTCGGCGGCGAGGCGTCAGGGCGACAGGACCCCCACACCAGCGGATCGCGCGGCCCGCACCCGCTTGTTCAGACGACCTTTGGCGGGGGGACTGCTCGACGAGGACGTCGAGTGTGCCGAGATGGAGGGAAGCGAGCTCGCGGCGCTCGCGCGATCTGTCGGCGCGCACAGTCGAGGTGCTCGTGGGCCTCGCGCGCCCGCGGACAGGGGCAGCCCGGATATGCGCCGATCGCCGCGGCCCGTGCTCGGATCGGCGAGGCGACCTCGTTCTCGAGCCGGCGATGAGGAAGCCCTCGTGGCGCCAACGCTCGCTCGGCAACGCGGCCGGCGGAGCTGAGTGGGGGTTCGAGCGAGCTTCTGACTCAGATCACAACGCTCGCTGTGGTGCTCGGCCCAGATCTGCGCGTCGGCTGCCCGCGATCTCACGGATGCAGACGACGAGCACCGGGTCGAGGTTCGTCGTGATCTCCGCCCGCCACCGGATCTGACTCGGGTGCGTCGAGGAGTGGCCGTCGTCGGGTCCGGCGAGCACGAGATGACCCCCGTCCCGCGACGCCCCGGGGATGCGCTGCGCGCCCGACCAACGAGGCCGGTCACGGCCGTCTCCAGGGTCGTGCTGGCAGTGCCGGCGCCGGCGCCGGCGGACCACTTCGCCATGCGACCCACGCGTTGCACGCACGCCAAGTGCAAGCAAGCGTGAGAGACCTTCTCCTTACGGCGTACCGATCGAGGCGTCACGAGCGCGCCGCGGGTCGCGTCGGGGCCCCGGACAGCGATCCGGCCCCCGGCCCGGCTCCCTCACGGGAGCCGAGGCCGGGGGCCGGTCCCGACGTCAGCAGCTGACGGCGGCTCGCCCGATCAAGCGATCAACCGGCGGGGAATGAGCCCTTCTGCCAGTGGGATCCCGCGGCGACTGCGTCCGGCGTGCAACCGTTGGACGTGTTGCTGACCGTCACCCACCCGTAGTACGTGCCGAGAGCGGAGCCGCCGCCCGTAGCGCTGATGATGTTGGCGTCGCTCACTGAGCCGCTCTCCATCGTCAGGCTGGAAGAGGCCTCGGACTGCTTGAAGTCGAAGATGCCATAGCAATGGCCGTTGTTCGGGTTCAGCGCAGCGAGGCCGACGAACTGCCCGAAGTCGGCGTTGGTCGAAGTCGTGGTGCCCCAGGTAACCGAGATGATGTTGTCGGCGGTCGACGCTGCCGTCGAGGTGACGAACGTGAGGCCGCCACCCTGCTGACCGAGCGTGGATGCGTTCTCGCCGGTGGCGCCGGCGGCACTCGTCAGGGCTGCGTACGACTCCTGGTTCTGCTCGTAGTACGCCGTCGCGGTCGTCAGGGCGGTGTCGAGGTTGGACTGCGCCGTCGCCGTCCCGGCGCTGTGCGTCACAGCCAGGAACGTGGGGATGGCGATGCCCAGCAGGATGCCCAAGATGAGCAGGACGACGAGGAGCTCGATCAGGGTGAACCCGTCTTCGCGTCCCTCCTTCCAGGCTCTCCATTGCCGTTCGAGGATGTTGCGCACCAGAAAGGCTCCTTTGCTCGGGTAAACAGCGTGTGACCTGACGCCATCGGCGCCAGCGGCTCGATGCCCGAGAAGCTTACGGCACGCCTAGGACCATAATCAAGCCCTAATGCCCGTGCCAGAAACACAATGGAGGCTGCATCGACCCAGGTCACACGGCCCGCTCGAGGGGCATGATTCACGTTCACTTTCAATGCTCGTAGCGCAACCGGATCACCTGACAGCCTCACTGACCATCCTCGACGTGCGGCGCCGCGCGCAGTGCATCTTTGCGACCACCTCGCGTGATCGACGAATGACACAATCAGCTATTTCACGCGGTGCGTGGCGCTGATTCGCCCGCAACGCTCCAGCGCCGCCACGGCGGCAGGGTCGTTCGGCGCCGACTGCACGGCGAGCTCGAAGTAGGGGCGCGCCCCAGCACAGGAGCCGGTCGCGGCACGTGTGGCTGTGCCGAGACCCATGAGTCCCTCGGTCCACCAGGGCCAGATGCCATGGGCCAGGACGTACGCAGCGCGAGCTGCGCCCGGCTCGTCGAGCTGCAGCTCGGTCGCGCCGAGGAATGCCCACAGCTGCGGGTCTCCCGGATCACGTCGCGCCGCGACCAGCTCCGCGGAGCGCGCTCGCTCGAGCCAGATCGTGGCGCCAAAGCGCTGCGCCAGAACCTTGTCGACCGTGGCGACGGCTGTTGCCGTCACGGGCCAGATCGGCAGGAGGCGGCTCGAGGACGCTGCAGCCGCTGCGTTGAGCTGATCCAGCCCGGTAGCGAGCCGGTAGTCCCCCGCCACGAGCGCGACCGAGGATACGAGTGCAGCGACGACGAGCAGCACGCCGCGTCGCGACAGTCGCGGCACGAAGGGTGCGCCCGACCGGGCGGGGCTGTCGTTGCGAGCCCGTGGTCGCTGCCGGCGGGGACGAGGGTGGAGGGGGGGCAGCTGGCTCCGGCCGGCCCAGAGCAGCGCCGAGACCGAGCGCGACGAGCGGGACCACGACGATCTCCATCGGCTCGACGAGCTCGACGGCGAGCAAGCCGAGCGCCAGCCACACAAAGGCCCCTCGAGGACGGGCGCGTATCACGCCGATGGCGAAGGCGGCCAGCGCGGCCAGGCCGAGGAGGCCGGTCGTGACGGCCACCTCGAGCACGATGTCGTGCGCGTCGGCGAAGTAGAAGGATTCGCCGATCTTGCGCACCGTGGCCAGGGTCTCTTCACTGTAGAAGGCGTTGCGCGTCTGCCCGGGGCCGACTCCGAGCAACGGGTGGTGCGTCACGGCGCGGGCGAACAGCTTCCAGGCGACCAGGCGCGGCGTCCCGCCGACGTCGACCGCACCCGAGAGCGTCCCGCGAGTGAGCACCCCCGCCGCCGCCCAGGTCGCCAGGAACCCGCCGACAGTGGCCGCGACCACCGCGAGCGCTCGCCGCGAACGAAAGCGGGCGATCGTCGCGCCAAGGAGCAGCGCGAGAAGCCCGATCCCGAGCCGCTCATGGCTCAGCTGCAAAGCTGCTGCGAGCAACGGAGCCGCCACGGCCCAGCGAACATCCTCCTCGCAGCATCGCCGGCACACGAGGGCCAGCCCGCCGATGCACAGGGCCTCGAGATAGACCGGGTTGGCCAGCAGGCCGTCGGCCTGCGACCCCTGGTACAACCGCATCCAGCCACCCGCGACGTCGCCGGCGCGCTGCACCACGGCGATGAGCGCCTCGACGAGAGCGCCGGCGACGACGGCGTCAGCCAGCCGCTTGCGGCCGGCGTCGCTGAACGTGGCACCGAACGCGAAGCAGGCTGCGACTGCGCACCAGAAGAGCCAGCCGGTCCCCCACTGGTACAGGCCGAACACACCGGTAAAGGGGCTTCGAGAGAGCACCGCCGAGACGAACGCGACGACGAGGAAGGCGACGAGCGAGCGGGCGGCGAGCGCGTACGCCCCTGGCCGGAGTAGCTGTACGAGGCGAGGGAGCCCGAGCGCCAGCAACAGGGCGAGCACGCACAGCTTCGGCGTGAAGGTCGGGGACCAGAGTCCGGGGATCGCTGCGAGCGGCAGCAACAGCACGGCGCCGGCGACGACGTTCTCGAAGGCCGTCGCGGTCGGCGGCCACACGCCTTGATCATGTCCTGCCACATCGTGGTCATCACTAGGTGCGTGCGACGCGCTTGAATATCCTCCTATGACGAGATCGGCGCGCTGGGTCATCCCGGGCGCCACGGTAGCTGTGATCTGCCTGCTCGGGGTGGTGCACGCCCGCTGGATCGGTCACTACGCCGTCCTCGCGTTGCCGCGCTCGGCGTGGCTCGGCGTCTTTGTGGTGCTGGCCGTCCTGTGCACCTATGCCGCGGGGCTGCCCGACGCGGTCCGAGGCCTCGCCGATGCGACGTTGCGTGCCTGCGCCGCGCTCGTGGTGGCAGCGGGGATCGTCTCCGTTCTCGCACTACTCGTCGCCGAGCCGCTGCTTCCTCGCTTCGTCGTCCTCGGCAGCATCGGCGTTCTCAGCCCGTTCCTCGGTGCCACGTCGCTGCTCGCCCAGCACGCGTCGCGCCGCAGGGCGAGCGCTGAGCGGGTGCTCGTGGCGTGCAACGAGGAGGAAGGCCGGGCGCTTGCCGCCGACCTGCTGCGAGCTCCCGAGCGCCCCGCGGTGCTCGCCGCCCGCCGCGATCCGTCGGCCCTGCGCCGCGCTCCGGGGCGCCCGGCGCCGCTTCGCGAAGCGGTCGAGGCCGCCGGAGCGACGCTCGTGGTGATGAACCGGGAGGCCCAGGCGGACGGAGACCTCGTCGCCCAGGTAGCCGAGCTGCACCGCGGCGGCGTCCGCGTGCGCACCCTGTCGCTCTTCTACGACGAATGGCTGGGGAAGCTGCCCGTGTCCGAGCTCGAGCAGCTGTCACTGCTCTTCGACATCAACGAGGTTCACCGCCCGGCATACCAGCGCACCAAGCGCTTCATCGATGTCGCCGTCGCCCTACCCGGGCTGCTCGCCTGCCTGCTCGTCACGCCCTTCGTATTCCTCGCCGACCTCGTCGGCAACCGCGGCCCGCTGCTCTACCGCCAGGCACGTGTCGGCAAGAACGGCGAGGAGTTCATGATCGTCAAATTCCGCACCATGCACGCCGGGAGTCGTGAGCGCTCCTGGACGGCGGCCGACGACCCCCGTATCGGACGTGTCGGGAGGATGCTGCGCCGCTCTCACCTCGACGAGCTTCCGCAGTTCTGGAACGTCGTGCGCAACGAGCTGGCCGTCGTCGGTCCGCGACCCGAGCAGCCGCACTACGTCGGCGAGCTGATCGAGAAGATCCCGTACTACGAGGTTCGTCACCTCGTGCGTCCGGGAATCACGGGTTGGGCGCAGGTCAAGTACCACTACGGCTCGACCGAGCTCGACGCCTACGAGAAGCTGCAGTACGAGTTCTACTACCTGGCCCACCAGAGCCTGGCGCTCGACCTTCGCGTTATCGGGCGGACGCTTCGTGCCGTGGCGGCAGGCGCCGGTCGCTGACCTCCTCGTCGGACGGCAGACCGGCAGGCAGCTCGGTCGCAGGCGCGAGGTCCCACGTTACGGCCGGCGAGACGAGCCCCGGCCAGGGTCCGGGGGTGATCGCGTCCTGATTGCCGGCGCCGCTGACCACCAGCTCGACGCAGCTCGTGCGGCCGAGCAGCTCCTCCACCCCGGGGATGGCGGCGTCGATCTCGACCCGGTAGGCACGTGTGTTGAACAGACCGCCAGGCAGCGTGCAACGGCTGAAGAACCGGCCGGGACCCTCGACCGGGCCACGCCGCGTGTGGTCGGTGACGACGAAGATCGGCACCTCGTCGGGCGTGGTCACCCAGACGCGCAGGCGGAGACCCCGAAGCGGACGGTCCAGCTGGTACTCCACCTCGACCACGACCGGCTCGCTCGGCGCGAACGAGCGCCGCCGTTCTCCGTCGGACGCTCGCAGGCCGACCGAGAGCAGGCGCAGCCCGCGCCGGGTCTCCCCTTCCTCCGCCGAGAAGCGGCGCACGGCGGCGGTAGCGCCGTCGAAGCGCGCGTGCCGGCGCAGGTACCGCTCGACCCCTTCGCTCGCCGGGCCGTCGAAGCTGACCCGACCGTTCTCGAGCACGATGGCCCGATCGCAGAGCTGCTCGATCGCGGCCATGTTGTGGCTGACGAAGAGCACCGTGCGCCCGCCGCGCGAGACATCGCCGAGCTTGCCGAGGCAGCGCTGCTGGAACGCTGCGTCTCCGACGGCCAGCACCTCGTCCACGAGGAGGATCTCAGGCTCGAGGTGCGCCGCCACGGCGAAGGCCAGCCGCAGGTACATCCCGCTCGAGTAGTGCTTCACGGGGGTGTCGAGGAAGCGCTCGACCTCGGAGAAGACCACGATCTCGTCGAAGCGGCGCCGGATCTCGGCGGTTCGCATGCCGAGGATCGCCCCGGACATGAACACGTTCTCCCGTCCGGTGAGCTCGGGATGGAACCCCGTGCCGACCTCCAGCAACGAGCCGACCCGTCCATGCAGGCGCGCCTCGCCCTCGGTCGGCTCGGTCACTCGGGCGAGCACCTTCAACAGCGTCGACTTGCCGGCACCGTTGCCCCCGATCAGTCCGACGATCTCGCCCTGCTCGACGGCGAAGGAGACGTCCCGGATGGCCCACATCAGCTCTGCTCGCCCGGCGGACGGCCGGAACGGACACGTCAGCGCGCGCAGGAGGTCGTCGCCGAGGCGAGCAAAGGCTTGGCGTCCGTAGCCGGCGCGGTGGCCGAGGCGGTAGCGCTTTCCGAGCCCACGCGTCTCGAGCACCGGCCCGCTCATCGCATCCTCGGACGAGCCATGCTCAGACGAGGTCGGCGAAGCCGCGCTCGGTGCTGCGGAAGTACGCCAGGCCGGAGGCGAGCAGAACGAGGGTGACGAGCGCGGAGAGCGCGAGCATCGCCGGGGTGCCCGGGCTCGTGCCGAAGAGCGCCCAGCGGGAGAGGTCGACGACGCTCACCATCGGGTTGCAGGCCACGAGGTCCCGCCAGCGCTGCGGAACGGCACTGAGCGAGTAGGCGACGGGCGTGGCGAACAGCCAGACCTGGAACAGCAAGGGGAGAGCGTACCGCACGTCGCGATAGCGGACGTTGAGCGCCGACAGCCAGCTGGACACCGCGACCGCGACCACGAAGGCGAGCACCGTGATCGCCGGCAGCGCGGCCAGCTCCGGTCGCGGCCGGATTCCGTAGTACGCCATGAGCCCGACCAGCAGGACGAGCGAGACGAGGGCGTCGAGCAGACACACGCGCTCGCCGCGGCGAGCGGGAGCAGCAGGCGCGGGAAGTAGACCTTCGTGATCACTTGGGCGCTGGCCACGAGGCTGTCCGAGGCCAGCGATGCGGCCTGGAAGAACAGCGTCCAGGGCACGAGCGCCGAGTAGGCGAAGACCGCGTAGGGGTAGCCGTCGGAGGAGACGTGGGCGAAGTGGCCGAAGAAGACCGTGAAGACGATCATGAGCGCGAGCGGCTGGAGCACGGCCCAGGCGCCACCGATCACGGTCTGCTTGTAGCGCAGCTTGATGTTGCGCCAGACGAGCAGCACGAACAGGTCGCGCGATCCCGCGAGCTCGCCCAGGCCGAGCGAGGGAAGCCGTCTCGCCGGACGGATGATCGTCGTCGTGGTCACGTCGTGCCCGTTCGCCGCCGCATCAGCCACGCGCGAGACCCACCGCCCAACCGGCGTGCATGACCGGCACGGCGACGACGAAGCCCGGCACGGCGTCGGGGTCGCGCACCGCCACGACGAGCGCGCGCGGCGAGCACGACGAGATAGGCGCCCAGCACGCTTCGCCGGAACGGGCTGGCGATCCCGAGCACGAGCGCGGGCACGGCGAGCTGGCGCGGCGAGAGCGACGCCGGGTGCTTGCGCAACGTGCCCGCTCGGGCTGCGCCGTACCGACGGTATTGCGCGAAGAGCTCGCTCGAGCCGGCCCGGACGGCGTAGAGCGATCGGATCGCCGGGTCGAGGTAGACGCCGCCGGCGCGCTGGGCGCGCCACGCCAGCTCTGCGTCCTCGTTGCCGCCGAAGTCCTCGTCGTAGCCGCCGAGGTCCTCGATGACCTGACGGCGGAACGCGCCGAGGTACACGGTGTCGGTGAAGCCGGCAGTCGTGTCCTGCCGGCGGAAACGGGCGGTGCCCCCTCCCAAGCGTGACCCCATGGCCTCGGCGGTGCCACGCTCGCGCGCCGTGCGCGCAGCCAAGCGCATCGGGCCGCCGACGATCGCCGCGCCGCTTGCTTCGAGCGCCTCGACACAGCGCATCACGTAGTCGGTCTCGATCACCGTACGCGCATCGACACGGACCACCACGTCGCCGCTCGCCGCGGCGATTCCGACGTTCATGCCCGCCGGCCTGCTGCCCCGCGGGTTGTCGAGCACCAGCCACGCCGGGCCGCTCCGACGCGATCTGGCGCGTGCCGTCATGCGAGCCGCCGTCCACGACGAGGACCTCGATCGTCCCGGGATAGCGCTGCCGGGCGACGGCGTCGAGGCACTCGGCGAGAGGTCCGGCGGCGTCGCGTGCCGGCACGATCACGCTGACGCTCGGCCACGTCCGTGCCGGCGAGGACGCCGATGCCTCGTACAGCGCAGGACGGCGCACGCCCGATTCAGCCGGCGCTCAGGCCGAGCCGCTTCCCACTCCGCTCAGGTTGAAGACCTCGCCGAGGTCGGCGGTGTTGTCCTGCACGGTCAGCGTCGCCTGGCGCGGCACGGGGAGCGTGGGGGTGAAAGCGATGGTGAACTGGCAGCTCGAACCGGGAAACATCTCGTCGCCGCCGGACGCACAGTTCCCGGGCACGAACGAGAAGTCACCCGGGTTCGCGCCGCTCTCCCCTTCCCCGGTGAACTTGAGGATGACCCCCTTGCGGCTCGTGTTCGTGATCGTGATCACGATCGCATCCCGGATCCCGTCCGGCACGGTGCCGAAGTTGAGGTCGAAGCCGAGCGGTCGTGCCGGCGTCAGCCCCTGCCCGCTGAGCTGGGTCGTGGCGTAGGCGCCGCTGCCGACCAGCACGATGTCGGTGGCACCCCCCTTGGCGTTGTCGGCGAGCTGCAGGAGTGCCGTACGAGGGCCCGTCTGCTGAGGAGTGAAGGTGACCGAGATCAGGCAGACCTGACCGGCGTCCACCGTCGCGGAGCACGAGTCCGTGAACGAGTAGTCGGTCGAGTCGCCGCTGACGATCCGGCCCGCCGAGATCACGAGCGGGACGGTGCCGGCGTTGGTGACCTTGATCTGCTCGGGAGCGGCGCTCGCCACCTGGTAACCCTGCGTGCCGAAGGACAGTCGCGGCTGCAGCCGGCGCGGCTCGGTCAGCTGGGAGCCGGTGAGCGCGACGAAAGCGAAGGCGGCGGTGCCGCCGACGTGCATGTCCAGCGTCTCGGGGACGGCCTCACCGTGCACGATCTCGGAGAACGAGAGCACGACGAAGGTGTTCCGCTCGCCGGCCTCCTTCGGTTCGAACGTGACGCTGAAACTGCACGTCTCGTGCGCCGACAACGCCGCGCCGACACAGTTGCCGGGGTTCAGCGTGAAGTCGGTGCTCGCCGACCCGCCGGCGATCTGCAAGCCGCCGACGGAGGCGGGCAGCGCGCTCGTGTTCGTCAAAGTCACCGACGTCGGCGCGCTGACGATGCCGACTCCTTGCGTCGGCAGCACCAGGTTGCCGGGGCTAAAGGCGAACGGCGGCGCTGCGATGCCCACTGCGACGGGAACCTCCGAGGAATCCGTCGTGCCGCCTCCGCCCTGGGCGACGAGCGTGAAGCCGAACAGCTTTGCGGCTTTCTGCGGGCCGATCGCCACTCTCGTCTTCAGGCTGCCGGCCCCGCAGGCGAAGCTGCGGGTCGAGGTGAAGCCCTGGAACGTCGGGGTGACGTAGATGCTGCACTTCGAGGCGTACTTCACCTGCGCGCTCAGCTCGACGGTGCCGCCCTTGAGCGGCAGGGAGCTCGTGCTCGCGCCGAAGCCGATGATGATCGGCGGCGTCTTGCCGCCCGGCGCTCCGAGCGCCGCGGCGGGCGGCGCGCCGAGAGCGGAGAGGACCGCCGTGCCGACGAGCCCCGACGTGGCGACGAGGACGGCTGCTGCGACGGGCTTCCACCGCCGCTGCGACAGCGGGGCGGGGCGCAGCAGCGACCACGCGGCCCGCACGCGCCCGGTTCGCGCCGCTGCGCCTCGGCACGACTGACGAACTGCCACTTTCGCTACCTCCCCAGCCTAGAACCGCTGCCCATGAAAGCGCGGTGGCGGCCACGTTCCGTGCGGAGCGTACTCGTCGACACGGTTCATGGCATGTTCGCCGCGCCGCTACGCTTGCCCAATATGCTTGACGACACCGCCAAGGCGCTGGCACAGGGTAAGAACTTCGCTGCGTTCACGACGTTGCTGCCGGGAGGCCAGCCGCAGACCCAGATCATGTGGGTCGACGCAAATGACGAGCATGTGCTGATCAACACTGAGGTGCATCGCCAGAAGTTCAAGAACGTCGAGCGCGACCCGCGCGTCACGGTGACCATCCTCGACGCGCAGAACCCGTACCACTATGCGGAGGTGCGCGGCGAGGTCGTCGAGAAGGTCCTCGGTGCCACGGCGCGTGAGCACATCGACCGTCTGAGTGAGAAGTACCTCGGCACGCCGTACGCCACCGAGATCAAGAGCGAGCGCGTGATCCTGAAGATCGCCCCCTCGCGCCAGCGATCGCAGTAGGGCGCCGTACCGCCGGGTGACGGCCGGGGCGGGTCGTCTGCGCACCCGCCGGGTGAACGCCGCTCGACCTCGCGAACGGCCGCTTCGACGGCTCGGCCGCAGCCGCCCGGTGGTCACCGGCGACGTGGTGCTGGCATGCTGAACGGATGACCGACGTGAGCACCCTGCTCGATGATCTCGTCGCGTCGGCGATGTGCCGGGAGGAGCCGAGCCGCGAAGCGGCGCTCGCCCTGCTCGCGCTGGGTGACGACGACCTCCTCGACGTCGTCGCGGCCGCGGCGCGCGTCCGGCGGCGCTTCTTCGCCAACCGGGTCAAGCTCAATTTCCTCGTCAACATGAAAAGCGGGCTGTGCCCCGAGGACTGCTCCTACTGCTCGCAGCGCCGCGGCTCACAGGCCGGCGTGCTGCGCTACGGCTGGATCGAGCCGGCTGCCGCCGCCGACGCCGCCGCTGCCGCCGTGGCAGCGGGCGCGTCGCGGGTCTGCCTGGTGGCGAGCGGGCGCGGGCCGAGCGGGCGCGAGGTCGAGCGCGTCGCCGAGACCGTCGCGCGAGATCCACCGGCGACACCCGGGCCTCGAGGTCTGCACCAGCCTCGGCCTGCTCGCCGCCGGCCAGGCGGAGCGGCTCGCTGACGCCGGGGTGTTCGCCTACAACCACAACCTCAACACCAGCGCCGCCCGCTACGGCGAGATCTGCACGACCCACGGATTCGACGACCGCCGGGCGACGGTCGCCACGGCAGCCGCTTCGGGGCTCTCACCCTGCTCGGGGGCGATCTTCGGCATGGGCGAGGACGACGAGGACGTCGTCGACCTGGCCCGTACGCTGCGAGCCCTCGCGCCGGATTCGGTTCCGCTCAACTTCCTGATGCCCTTCCCCGGCACGCCGATGGCGGGGCGAAGCGAGCTCACCCCGCAGCGCTGCCTGGCGATCCTGTGCTGCTACCGCTTCTTCTTCCCCGACGTCGAGCTGCGCATCGCCGGCGGGCGCGAGATGCACCTGCGCAGCCTGCAGCCGCTGGCGCTGCACGTCGCCAACTCGATCTTCCTCGGCGACTACCTGACGAGCGAGGGTGGTCCCGGCGCCGACGACCTGGCGATGATCGCCGACGGAGGGTTCGTCCTCGAGGGAGCCGCCGCCGGCGCGGTGGCGGCCCACCGGCTCGCTCCGGTGGCCGTCCGCCGCAGCGGACCCGGGACCGAGCTCCCGCCCCGCACCTAGCCGGACCGCGATGCCCCTCGACGCCGACGCCCTGTTCGCTGCCCACCAGGCGGCTCGCGAGGCGGCCCGCTCGGCCGGGCACTGGTGGCGCCAGCTCGAGTCGGCCGCGGGCACGGCGGTCAGCGACGAGGGCCTCGACAGCCTCGTGCGCGACGCGCTCGAGGCGATGCGCGAGCTGCTCGGCGCCGACGAGGTCTCGCTGCTGGTCACCGACGAGACGGGAAGTGCGCTCGTCGCCCGAGCGTCGGTCGGGCTCGGCGAATCCTCGCCGCGTGGGCTGCACATCCCCGCCGGCGCCGGGATGGCCGGCCAGGTGCTCGCCGCGCGCAAGCAGCTGCGCTTCGACGACCTGCGCACGACCCAGCTCGTCTCACCGACGCTTCGCGAGCGCGGGATGCTGTCGGCGATCGCCGTCCCGCTGTTGTTCGAGGACCGGGCGCTCGGCGTGATGCACGCCGGCAGCCGCCGGCTCGCTGCCTTCGCCGACGACGACGCCGAGCTGCTCAGCGTGATGGCCGAGCGCCTCGCCGTTGCCCTCGAGCGTGTCCGGCTGTTCGAGGACGAGCGGCGGCTGCGCGTCGCAGCGGAGCAGCTCGCGACGCGCCTGGCTCGCATCCAGGCGGTGACGGCGGCGCTCGCCGGAGCCTCCGTCGTCGAGGACGTCGCGGCCGCCGTCGGGGAGTGCGTCGTCTCGCAGCCCCTTGGCGCCTCGCAGGGACGCGCCGGTTCCGTCCGTTCGGCCGCGCTGTGGCTCGTCGACGACGAGTCCCTCGACGCGGTGCGCACCGACGGAGACGCCGAGGGTGGTGCCGGCACGGCCGGCACCGGCGACCGGATCGCGCTCGGCGCCATCGACCTGCTCGCACGCGCCGTCGGCACGCGCCGGATCCTGCTCGAGAGCCTCGAGAGCGGCACCAGTCGCGTCGCCGTGCCCGTGACGGCGCGCGGCGAGCCGCTCGGGGTGCTCGAGATCGCCTTCGACGGCGCAGCGCCCTCCGACGAGGAGGAGCTGTCCTTCCTCGGCCTTGTCGCCGAGCAGGTCGGCCAGAGCCTCGAGCGCATCCGGCTGTTCACCGAGCAGGCCGAGCTCAGCGCCGTGAGCTCGTTCTTCGCCCGCGCCGCACGCGTGACGGCCGAGGCGACCGGCCTCGGCGAGACGCTCGAGCGGCTCGCCTCGATCGCTCTCCCGGTACTCGGCGACATCTGCCTGATCGACCTGCTCGCCGACGACGGGACGATCACCCGCATGGTCGCCCAGCACCGCGACCCGTCACGCCAGCATCTCGTCACGCGTCTGCGCGACGAGTTCCCGCCCGACCCGAACGGGCACCATCCCGCCGTCGAGGTGATCCGGGACGGGCTCACCCGCTGGAGCTCGGCGATAAACAGCGAGCTCATGGGTGCGACAACGCGCAGCGCCGAGCACCTCGCGCTGACCCTCGAGCTCGGGTTCCGCTCCTACCTCTCGGTGCCGCTCATGACGGGGGCCGAGGTGATCGGCGCGGTGACGCTGGTCTCGACCGGGCGGCCCTTCCGGCCCGGAGACGTCGCCTTCGCCGAGCGCCTCGCCGAGCAGGTCGCGGCCGTGGTCGGCAACGCCCGGCGTTACGACGCCACCTTCCAGACCTCCCACCTCCTGCAAGAGAGCCTGCTGCCGCGCTCGCTGCCCCACGTGCCGGGTCTCGAGGTGCAGACCCGCTACCTGGCCGCGAGCAGCGGCCTCGACGTCGGTGGGGACTTCTACGACCTGATCGTCCTCCCGGGCAGCCGCGTCGGGCTGATGGTCGGCGACGTGGCCGGGCACGACGGCGACGCCGCGGCGATGATGGGCCACCTGCGCAGCGCGGCGCGCGCTCTCTTCGGTCAGGTGCCCGAACCCGGCGAGCTCGTCGCCGCGCTGCAGTGGAGCTGGCAGCTGCTCGGCTTCGAGCGCATGGCGACCGCGCTGTTCGGACGGCTCGACCAGCGCGACGGGGAGCTCGTCCTCGCCTCGGCGGGGCACTACCCGCCGCTGCTCCTGCGTGCCAACGCAGCTCACTACCTCGAGGTCGAGCCCGGCCCGCCGCTCGGCGCCCTGGCGGCCGGCGAACGGCCGAGCGCCGGGCCCGAGTGGCGTGGCACGCTCGAGCCGGGCGACGTCCTCCTCTGTTACACCGACGGGGCGATCGACGAGCGCCGTGCCGGCATCGACGCGAGCATGGCGCGTCTGGCCGAGATCGCCACTGTCGGCACCGGCGACCCCGCCGCGCTGTGCGACCGGGTGATCGGGATGCTCACCGCCGACCGGCGCGCCGACGACGTAGCGCTGCTCGCGCTGCGACACGCCTCCGTCGGCGCAGCGCCCGCACGCCAGCCGGACGAGGAGCTGCGGTCAGGCTCGGACGGGAAGCTCCTCGGCCTCTAGGGTCACCGCGACGGCGTGCACCACCGAGGCGATGCGCAGCACCTCGTGCACCTGCTCGCGCGGCACGCCGGCCTCGCGGACGGCGCGCTCGTGGGCGACGAGGCACGCGCCGCAGCCGTTGACGGCGCTGGCGGCCAGGCACCACAGCTCGAAGTCGGCGGCATCGACCCCGCCGTGCGTGCCGATCACCTGCATGCGCAGCCGGGCCGGAAGCTCGTCGTAGCCGCCGGTCCCGGCGTCGGCGAGCTGGTGCTTGGAGCGGTAGTAGACGTTGTTCATCCCCATCACCGCAGCAGCGGCCTTGGCAGCCTCGAGCGCCTCGGGCGTCAGGTGCCGGCGCGCCTCCTCCTCGAGCTGGCGCCAGGCGAGCGCGCCGCGAGAAGCGATCGCGCTCGCCACGACGGTTCCCCACAGGCGCTGCTCGGGCAGCTGGGTGATCCCGGTCACCGAGTCGAGGTTGAGGCGGAGGTCCTTGGCGTAGGCCGGGAGGGCCTCCTTCAGCTCGGCGACGCCCATCACGCCGCCCCCTGCATCAGCGCACCGGCGTCGAGCGTCGCCTCGCCCTTGCGCCAGTTGCAGGCACACAGCTCGTCGCTCTGCAGGGCGTCGAGCACGCGCAGCACTTCGCTCACGTTGCGCCCGACCGAGCCCGCGGTGACCATCACGAACTGGATCACGCCGTCGGGGTCGACCACGAACGTCGCGCGGTCCGCAACGCCTTCGGCGTTCAGCACGCCGAGGGCGCTCGTGAGCTCACGGCGCAGGTCTGACAGCATCGGGAAGGGGATCTCGCGCAGGTCCTCGTGCTGGCGCCGCCAGGCGTAGTGGACGTACTCGTTGTCCACCGACACGCCGAGCACCTGCGCGTCGCGGTCGGCGAAGTCCTGGTCGAGGCGACCGAACTCGGCGATCTCGGTCGGGCAGATGAAGGTGAAGTCCTTCGGCCAGAAGAAGACGACCCGCCACTTCCCCTCGTAGCTCGAGGAGTCGACCGTGGTGAAGTAGTCCTCGGGCGCCTTGGCCTGCAGAGCGGCGAGGTTGCCGGGGACGAGTGCGGTGAGCGAGTACTGGGGGAACTGCGCTCCGATACCGAGCATCAGGGGATCTCCTTGTCACGTCGAACGACGTCTGGTTCAACACGCCGCGCCGGGGTGCTATTTCGCCCGCGCCGACGTCGTGGTCCGCCCGCTCACCGGCGACGAGCTCCGCCGTCGTGGGGCTCGCGGGCCGGGCCGTGCCGACACGGCGCCGGGCGCTGGGCCGGGCACGCGCCGCGGCGGCAACACGGTGCGTGCCCGGTTGTAACCCTTCGTCACGGCCGGCACGGCGGATGAGCGATGCGAGTGCGGCCGGGCGCAACGTCACGGGGCGGGTGATCCGCCGGAGTCCGCCTCGCTCGAGACCGCGGCCGGCTCCCGGTCCCCGAGCCGTGCGCAGATCCCGTTGAGAAAGGCGCGGATCGTCGAGCCCGCGATGCGGTGCAAGAGGAGCTCGTCGGCGAGACGACCGAACGAGCCCGCCGGCGGCTCGTAGCGGCCGCCGAGGCTGATCGCCGTCTGGTCGGTGCCGAAGGGGGCGAGATCGATGTCGGCGTCAAGGCGTGGGAACAGCGAGGCCGCACTGCCAACGGCCTCCCAGCTGAAGGCCATCAGCAAGCCACCTTCGGGCCTGGCGCGCACAGGCCCGGGGCGCAGCTCGACAGTCTTGGCGAAGGCGACGGGCCAGCCGGCGAGGCCGACGCGTACACGTAGGCGCTCGCCCTCCGCCCGGGATACGACGAAGGCGTCCCCGAGCACGCCGGTAGGATCGGCCACGAGTCGCTCGGCGATCTCGTCGTAGGGGCGCTCGATGACGCTGAAGTCCTGGACGAACACGAGGCACACCCCTCCCTGTCGCTCGAGAGCAACGCCGCGGACGGCTGCCCCCGCTGATGCGCGGCCACGGCGCCGGAACGCTCGCTCCGCCGCACGAGACGAGCTCGGCCCGAGTCGGCGGTGGCCTTCCCGGCCCAGCATGGCCGGCGACATCAGAGGTGGGTAGTGCCGTTCGGCCATAGGGGACCTGAGCGGTGCGCCGGCGCCGCTCGGCCGCGGCGCCCGGTCGGCGGGCTCGTGCGAGGACGCGATCGGCGGCGGGCCGCCCCCGAGCCTGGGCGACCCCACGGCTGCGGCCTGTTCAGCTCGGGCGGCGGGCGTGCTGGGACCGTCGCTCGGCGAGACGCGCGGCGTAGGCGGCGGCCTCCGATCGCCTGCCCATTCCCAGCTTGGCGAGCAGGTTGGAGACGTAGTTCTTCACCGTTTTCTCTGCCAGGTACAGCTCGGCCCCGATCTGGCGATTGGTCTTGCCCTCGGCGATGAGCTCGAGGATCTCACGCTCGCGCGGCGTGAGGCGCTCCACCCCTTCGTCCTCGGCGTTGGACCGTCGGAGCTCGTCGAGCACGCGTCGGGTCGTCGCCGAGTCGATCAGCGAGTGCCCGGCGGCAACGGCTCGAACTGCGGCGACCAGCTCGTTGCCGTGGATCTGCTTGAGCACGTAGCCCGACGCGCCGGCGAGGATTGCCTGGGCGAGCGCTTCGTCCTCGGCGTAGGAGGTGAGGATCAGGCACGAGATCTCGGGATGGCTCGAACGGATCTCGCGGCAGACGTCGATGCCGTCACCGTCGGGGAGGCGCACGTCGAGCACGGCGACGTCGGCCTCTGAGGTGGGAAGGCGGTCGAGCGCATCGGCGGCGGTGCCGGCCTCGCCGACGACGACGATGTCGTCGTCGCTCTCGAGCAAACGGCGGACGCCCTCGCGGACGACCTGGTGATCATCGAGGAGGAAGACCCGGACCGGCACGGCCGACAGTCTGCCCGAAAGCTCGCGTGCAGCGTGTCGAACTCCGTGGCGCCTCACAACAGGGTCGCGGAGAGGGGCGCCGGTCGAGAGCGGGCTCCCGCAGCGCCGGCGCAGCGCAACACCGGTGCCGCGGGCGCGGCGCCGGCTGTCAAGATGGCGCCGTGCCGTATCACGCGATCCGTGACGTCGAGCAGCTGCAGTCGCTCCTCGACGCGGTGCTGTCGGTCGGCTCGGGCCTCGAGCTCGAGGGTGTGCTGCGCCGGATCGTCGAGGCGGCGCAGGACCTCACCGGCGCCCGTTATGCCGCGCTCGGCGTGATCGACCCGTCGGGCAAGGGCCTCGAGGCGTTCGTGACGGTCGGCATCGACGACGAGACCAAGGCTCGCATCGGTCACTTGCCCGAGGGCGACGGCATCCTCGGCCTGCTCATCGTCGACCCCCGGCCGATCCACCTCGCCGACCTCTCGGCGCACCCGGACTCCGTCGGCTTCCCAGCCGGCCATCCCCCGATGCGCTCGTTCCTCGGGGTCCCGCTCCGGGTGCGCGATCACGTCTACGGCAACCTGTACCTCACCGACAAGCAGGGTCGAGACGGCGAGCCCGTGGAGTTCGGCGAGGACGACCAAGCCCTGGTCGTCGCCCTCGCCGGCGCGGCGGGGCTCGCGGTCGACAACGCCAGGCTGCACGCCCGACTCGGCGAGCTGAGCCTCGCCGCCGACCGTGAGCGCATCGCCCGTGACCTGCACGACACGGTCATCCAGCGCCTCTTCGCCACCGGCCTGTCCCTGCAGTCGGCTCTTCCGCTGGCCGAGGACGCCGAGCTGCGGACGCGCCTCGGCTGGGCCGTCACCCAGCTCGACGAGACGATCCGCCAGGTGCGTACGACCATCTTCGCCCTCGAGGTGCCACGCTCGGCCGAGAAAGGCACGCGGGCGCGCCTGCTCGAGATCTGCGCCGAGTCCGCGCGCAGCCTCGGCTTCGAGCCCGAGGTCCGCTTCCGCGGCGCGATCGATCACCGGGTGACCGGCCATCTGGCGAGCGAGATGTGCTCGACGCTGCGCGAGGCGCTCTCCAACGTCGCCCGCCATGCCCGGGCCACGCGGGTGGAGGTCGAGCTCAACGTCGGTGACGACCTGGTACTCGTCGTGCGCGACAACGGCGTCGGCATCGCCGCCGGTGGCGACGGGGGCGGGGGGCACGGCCTGCCGAACATGGCCGTGCGCGCCGACTCGCTCGGCGGCCGCTTCGAGCTCGCCGAACGGCCGCGTGGCGGTACGGAGGTCCGCTGGCGGGTACCGCTCGACGCGTGATGGTTGCCTCCGGCGGCATGGGGATGCTCGGGCGGCTGGGCGGCACGCAGCCGTCTCGCTCGGCAATCGTCAGAAGGGGCGGGGGAAGCCCTTCGTCGCCTGCGAGACGATCGCCCACAGCCAGATCGCCAGGGCGGGCAGCAGCCAGACGATGATCCAGCCGGGCTTGGACGTCGAAGCGGCCAGGGCGACGTAGAGCGCGGCGCCGGCGAGGTTGACGCCGAGCCCGGTCCAGAACTTCGCCGCGTCCTCCCCGTAGGTGTAGAGCCACGTGAAGAAGCTGAAGAGCACGGCCAGCAACAGGGCGGCGCTACGCGTCCGGGCGGATGTGACCCGCCGGGCGGCGACCGGCGATCCGCAGCGCGGGCAGATCGTGGCCGTGGCGACGAGCCCGTTGCCGCACGCCGAGCAGAACTTGACCAGCGGCGGCGGCTGGTAGCTCGGCGGTTCCGCCGCCGGCGGGTGCCACTCGTAGTCCTGCAGGAAGAACGCCGCCGGGCCGGTGGCGCCGACCTCACTCCCCGCCGTGGGCAGGCGCGTCCCGTCGCTCTCGGGAAGCGGCACGCCACAGCGGGGGCAGAAATTGGCGCCTTCGGGCACGGCGTGCCCGAAATGGCAGCGCTGTGCCTGCTCCTCGCCAGCCGCCACGGCGACCGCCCTCCGCCCCTTGCGCGGTCCGTCCGCCGCTGCAGGAACGCTACCTCGCCCGTGCAGCGATCCGTGGCCCGAGCCTCAGCGCAGCCGGCGCCGCTCGTCGCGCTCGGCCGCAGGGCCGCACGACACCTTGAGCCGGGCGTCGACGACCACGACGCCGGAGGGCGAGACGATCGCCGGGTTGCAGTCCGCCTCGAGCACCTCCGGGAGGTCCTCGGCAAGCCTGCCGACGCGCAGCAACAGATCGACGAGGGCCTCGAGGTCGACGGGCTGCGAGCCGCGATAACCGGTGAGCAGCGGGGCGGCGCGCACCGAGAGGATCATGCGCCGCGCCTCGTCGGCGTCGAGGGGGGCGAGCCGCAGCTGGTGGTCGCCGAGCACCTCGACGGCGGTACCGCCGGGGCCGAAGAGCACGGCCGGCCCGAACTGTGGGTCTTGCACGAAGCCGACGATCACCTCGACACCGGCCGCGGCGGACCGCTGCAGCACCGCTCCGGTCATCGCCGCCCCGATGCGCGCCGACATCTCGCCATACGCGTCGCGCACCTGCGCGGCGCTCTGCAGGCCGACGCGCACGCCGCCGACGTCGGACTTGTGCACGATCGTCGGCCCGGCGGCCTTGAGTGCGACGGGCATGCCGAGGGCCTCTGCCGCTGCGACGGCCTCGTCGGGCCCGCTCACCTCGATCGTGCGCAACGTCGGGATGCCGAACGCGTCGAGCACGCCCATCGCGTCGGCTCCCGTCAACCAGCGCGTGGCCGCGCCCGGCGCGGCGCCCGTCTCGTCGGCGCCGCCGCTTGCACGCTGCATGGCGGCTGCCAGCCGGCGGCGACCCTCGTTGGAGTCGAGGCCGGGGAGCTCGGCCGGCACCGGCTCGGGCCGTTGCCGCCAGGTGGCGTACCCGACGGCGCGCGCCAGGGCGCGGACCGCAGTCTCGGGGTAGGTGAACGACGGCACGGGGCGGCGCGCCGAGCGCAGCGTCTCCTTGCCAGCCTCGGTCCCGAAGAAGTTGACGAGGACGGGACGCTCGATCCCGTCGGCCGCTGCGGAGGCGGTCGCGGCGACCACGGCAGCGGCGACGTCCTGCCCCTCGGTCACGAGCGGCGGAGTGAAGATGACGACGAGCGAGTCGACCTCGCCGCTGCGCAACAGCACCTCGACCGCCTTGCCGTACACCTCGGCGCTGGCCGAGGCGACGAGGTCCACGGGGTTGCGCACGCTCGCCGCGCCCTGGTGCACCTCGCGCAGCGCCTGCTGAAGCCCCGGCGAGAGCTCGGGCACCTCGAGCCCGAGCGAGGAGCAGCTGTCGGCGGCGAGCACGCCCGGGCCCCCGGCGTTGGTGACGATGCCGACACGCGAGCCGCCTGGCAGCGGCTGGTTGGCGAGCACCTCGGCGGTGTCGAACAGCTCCTCCACGGTGTCGACGCGCACGACCCCGCAATGGCGGAACAAAGCCTCGACCGCGTCGTCCGAGCTCGCCAGCGCCGCGGTGTGCGAGGAGGCGGCCGCCCGGCCGGCGCTCGACCGGCCCGCCTTCACCGCCACGATCGGGATCCTCCGGCCCACCCGTCGCGCCAGGCGGGAGAACTTGCGCGGGTTGCCGAAGGACTCGAGGTAGAGCAGCCCGACGTCGGTGGTGCCGTCGGCCTCCCACCAGTTGAGGAGGTCGTTGCCCGAGACGTCGGCCTTGTTGCCCATCGAGACGAAGCTCGACAGGCCCAGGCCGCGCGCCCGGGCGCCGGCGACGATGGCGATGCCGAGCCCGCCGGACTGCGAGGCGAAGCCGACGCGTCCCGGCGTCGGGCGGTCGGGCGCGAAGGTGGCGTTCATCGATACGTCGGGCTCGGTGTTGAGCACGCCGAAGCAGTTCGGCCCGACCACGCGCATCCCCCACTCGTGCGCCAGGGCGGTGATCGCCGCCTGGGCGTCCTTCCCGTCTCCGCCCACCTCGGCGAAACCTGCCGACACCACGACCAGGGCGCCGACCCCCTTGCGCCCGCACTCCCCGACCACCTCGAGCACGGCCGGCGCCGGCACGGCGATCACGGCGAGGTCGACCTCGCCCGGGACCTCGCCGATGGAGTGCCAGCACGGCAGGCTGGCGATCGAGTCCGCCGTGGGGTTGACCGGGTACACAGGACCCTGGAACCCGCCGCCGACGAGGTTGCGCACGAGCTCGTGGCCGATCGTTCCCGGGCGCCGCGAGGCGCCGATCACGGCGACCGAGCGCGGCCGCAGCAGGCGCTGCATGGACGAGACGACTGCTCGGCGGTCCCGCTCGTCGGCCGCGGCGACGGCCGCGGGCGAGGGGGCGATATCGAGCACGACGCGAACGTTCCCGTCCTCGAAGCGGCTCGACACGGCGAACCCGGCACGTTCGAACACCTCGATCATCCGCGTGTTGGTCGGCAGCGTGTCGGCGACGAAGCGCCGCACGCCGTGCCGCCTCGCCTCGGCGGCGAGGTGCTCGAGGAGGATCGTGCCGAGACCTCTGCCCTGGAACTCGTCCTGCACGACGAACGCGACGTCGGCCTCCTCCGAGCCCACCGCGCGGTGGTACTCGGCGACGGCGACGACGCGCCCGTCACGATCGGCGACGAGCACGGCGTCGTCGGGGCCGCTCGAGAGCATCCGGCGTAGGTCGGCGGCCGAGAGCTCGGGATGCACGGCGAAGTAGCGCAGCACGCGGCTGTCCTCGGAGAGCTCGGCATGCAGGTCGACGAGCGCCTGCGCGTCGCCCGCCGCGACGGGCCGGAGGTGGGCCGTCGACCCGTCAGCGAGCAGGACGTCGGCCGCGGGCAGCACGTCGAGGGCCACGGCAGGAACGGTGCTCGCCGGCCCCGGCGCGGGCTGCATCGGGCGCGTGGCGCTCTCGTCGGTCATCAGCTCGGTCTCCATGGCCTCGGCTCCTCCGGCAGGTCGTCGCCGGTGTCTCGTGATGCTCGCCTCGCCGCCACGCTCCCTCGGCGCGCGGCGAAACGCTGCATCGCGTCGCCGGCGCGGCGACGTTCGTCGGCGCAGGGACATCGTCCTTCGAGGTCTGCGCCACCCGCCAGAGCCGAACGTCCCGGGAGCTTCGGCGGTCCGGCGCGGGACCTTCGGCCCTGCCCCTGGCACCGCTCGCGCCCGACGATGGAGTGATCCGGCCACGGGGCGAGGGGCGAGCGCGAGGAGGGGGACGATGGGCGACTCGAAGGAGCTCGACGAGGCCACGAGCGGCGGGGACCTCGCTCAGCGAATCACGGCGCGGCGCCTGGAGCTCGGCTTGTCGCGGGAGGAGCTGGCGGCTCGCGCCCGCATGGATCCGGGCTACCTCGACTACCTCGAGCACAGGGCGGGGGCCGTCGTGACGGCGGGGGCCATGTTGCGCCTTGCCGCGGCGCTCGAGTCGACGCTCTTCGACCTCGGCGGGGGTGCTGGCTCTCACCACGCCGCCGGGCACGCAGTGCCGGGCGAGGCGAGGCTCGACGCACTGAGCCCCGACGAGTGCCGGGCGAGGCTCGCCGCCGGCGAGATCGGACGTGTCGTGTACTGCGCCGCACACGGCCCGATCGCCTACCCCGTCAACTACGCCGTGGTCGGCAATGACATCCTGATCAGCACCTCACAGCGCACGGCCGAGCAGATCGCATCGGCTGGCGACGTCGGCTTCGAGGTCGACCGCATCGACGAGGTCCGCCAGGAAGGATGGAGCGTGCTCGCCACCGGGCGCGCCCGCCCGTCTACCGGCGCCGCCCGCCGCCCGAACGGGACGCCCGGCGACCCGCATGCCCCCGCCTCCGCGGACGAGCACGGGCGGGTGGGGGCACGTGACGTCGCTCCCGTGCCGTGGGCTCGTGGGAGCCGCGACTCGATCGTGCGCATCGAGATCGGCGAGATCACCGGGCGTGCGCTCCACCGACAGGCTCCGAACGGCTGAACCGCGGGTGCCGGCTGAACCGCGGGTGCCGGCTGAACCGCGGGTGCCGGCCGGAGCGTCTCACGCCTTGGGCTCCAGCGCCCGACCAGCCCGGCGCCCGGCACGCTTCACCAGCTGACGACTCCCCAGCCGTCGGGTACCACGTCGAGCTCGGTTCGCAGCTCCTTCTCGCCGAGCAGGCCGGCTTGAGCACCGAGCTCGTGCACGACGCTGCGGGCGTTCACCGGCGCCCAGGCGAGCGCCTCGCCGATCGGCAGGCCCCGCGCCAGGCCCGCGACGAGGGCGCTCGCGAAGGCGTCGCCTGCGCCGGTGCGATCGAGCGGAGGGCTCGAGTCCGGTAGCGCGGGGACGAACAGCCGGACGTGACCGTCAAAAGCCCATGCGCCGCACGGCCCGTCGGTGACGACGGCGAGGCGCGGCCCGAGCGTCCGCAGCCCGTGCAGCAGAGCGACCATCTCCTCGGTGCTGCCCCCGGCCGGGCTGCCACCGCCGGATGCGGCCGAGTGGCCGGAGATCGTCGCGGCCTCCTCGCGGTTGCACACGAGCACGTCGGCACGCCGGTAGAGATGGGCCAACCGCTCCACGCCGAGCGCGATCTGCATCGTTCCCGGCTGGAAGGCGAAGCGCACCTCGCGGCGGGTGCCGAGCCAGTCTGCGAGCTGCTCGTAATACTCGAAGGCGGCGGTCCCGACCGAGCTCAGGTACAGCCAGCGCGGCACCTCACCCGGCCGGAGGTGCGGCCAGTGGTAGTCGTAGCGCTCGTGGTGGACGAGGATGGTGCGGTCCGCCCCGTGCCAGAGCACGTAGTTGCAGTTCGTCGCCGCACCGGCGTCGACGCGCACGAATCGGGTGTCCACGCCCTCGTGGCTGAGCGCAGCGATCACCTCGCCGCCCGTCGCGTCGTCACCGACGTGGGTGACGAGGGCCACGGACAGCCCGAGCCGGGCGAAGCCCACCGCGGCGTTCGCCGCGTTGCCGCCAGCTCCGGTGCTGTGGGCGCCCTCGAAGGGCACCTTCTCGCCGTACGGCAGCACGAGGACGCGGCCGGAGGGCTCCTCGCGCACCTCGACCCGCTCGTCGAGCAGCCGGAGGAAGACGTCTTTGGAGACGTCGCCGACGCTGATCACCTCGAGGGGCTGCACGCCTCAATGTGACGCCGCGCGACCGAGCGGGGGAAGGGCCGTTGGTCCCAGCCCGTCGATCGACGCGCGGCCGTCGCTGGGCTGCGAGCGGAGCGGCTGCGCCGCCGTGTCGCGGGTGACGTGTCGGTTCGAGCGATCAGCGCAGCTCGACCACGGTGCGGTGCAGGCGGCGGCGGCGCGCTCGCAGCTTGCGCACGACCATTGCCGGGCTGAGCACCGTGGCCACGAACAGGCGCGCCCAGCGCTCGGCCGGGTGGCGACTCGCCCGGGCACGGCGCAGCTGGCCCTTGGCGGCGATCTCGGACCGGCGGAAGTTCGCTCGTGTGCCGACGTTCGCGATCACCAAGCGCTGGATCTTCTCGGTTGGCTCGATGCGGTCTCGCTCGTTGCGAGCCGGATTCCACCACCGGCTTCCTGCGTGCTGACGATGGACGGCGACGACGCGGTCAAGGTAGTGCATGTCGCCAGCGCTGGCATGGACGAGGTGCAGCGGCCAGTCGCGGAACGCGCACTCTGCGAACCACTCGGGAAAGCTCGGGAGCACTCCGGTGCGGTAGACGACCGTGCAGGTATGGATGAAGTTCCCGCCCAGCAGGTCGGCGAAGGTGGGACGGTCGGTCGGGGGCACGAGCTCGAGCGACGATGTCCGCGCCTCGCCCTCGCGGTCGACGATGTCGTTCGCCAAACCGAAGGAGATCGTGACCGACGGGTGCTGCTCGAGATAACTCACTTGGAGCGACAGCTTGTGCGGATCAGTCCAGTAGTCGTCGCCCTCGAGCAGAGCGAGGTAGGGGCTTCCAGTCGCCTGTGCGGCGTCCCACGTCTCGCTGAGATTCCCGAAGCCGCCCACGTTCTTTTGGCGCAAGACCGTGCGCACGACGACGTTGGGTGGAACGTCGGCCAGCGTCTCGGCGATGACCCGCTGCGTCGCGTCCGTCGAGCAGTCGTCGGAGACGACGAGATGGATGATGCCGGGATACTCCTGCATCAGCACACCGCCGATACTCTGCGCGATGAAGGACTCGTGGTTGTACGTGATCAGCGCCACGGCGACGTCGGGAAGGAGTTGGCTCGGCGACGGCGCCGCGCTCACGCTCGTGCCTCGACAATGAGGCGTGACGCCGTCCGCCTCTCGCGGCTGGCCAGGTCCGGATGCGACGACTCACCGAGATCGCGGGCAGCAACCTCACTGAAGCCGGCTTGCGTCAGCCGCAGCGCGAGCTCGTCGAAGTCGTAGAGGTAGAGGTGCCCCCACGAACGCAGGGCGTAGTTGAACAGGCGGGCCGGGCTGTCGATCTCGCGATAGCCGACGTCGCGGATCGCCTCTTCGCCTCCTTCGCCCTCGTAGCGTCCTTCGATGTAACGCTCGGCGATGTACCGCAGGTCGGGCATGGCGATCCGCATGACGCCGTCCGGCTCGAGCGCTGAGCGGCAATCATCGAGCAGACGCCGGCCGTCCTCCAAGCTGAGGTGCTCGAACAGGTGCTCGGAGAAGATCAACGCCACCGAGCCTGCGGGCGCCGGGAAGCCGGCGCGAAGGTCGAGCCAAAGGTCGGGACGAACGGAACGGTCGACGTCGACGTTGACCCACCCTGCGAAATGATGCTGCCCGCAGCCCAGATGCACCTTGGCGCGAGCAGGCAGCGACCTGCGAAGCCGCATCCTCGCCTCGGCTCGAGCGGCGACCCGCCACAGTCGCGGTGATGCGCGCCGCACCCGGCGCCCGAGCCCACGGAGCGAGCGAGTCGTCCTCACCGCTCCACCGCACGAGTCAGGATCGCGTCGAACCGGTACCCTGCATTGAAGACCTCGGACGGCATCTCGGAAAAGCTGACCTTCCAGCCGGTCTCGGAGGCGAGCGATTCCACCTCGTGCTTGGACCACCACCTTCCGACGGGCGATTCGTGGCAATCGAGTTCGAGCTCGCTCCGTGCGGATTGGAAGAAGAGGCTGGCCTGGTCGCGGTTCGGGAAGTTTCCGACGACGACGCGACCGAGGCTGACGAAGCGCTCCCCCAGCGCCAGGAGCAGTGCTCTCACCCCCTCCGGCGGGAGGAATTGGGCAACCGCGTAGCACAGGCCTTTCGTGAAGGCCTCAGGAGCCGGCTCCGCCACAGCGAATTCGACAATTCCCGACGTGACGAATCGGTACTCTGGCGAGTGCTCGAAGTACTCGCGGGCGACGTCGATGAGGTAGGCGGAGTTGTCCACCCCGACGTACGCGCCGCACTCGTCGAACAGGCGTGCCGCCAGCGCGCCGTTCCCGCAGCCGAGGTCCAGCAGCACGTCCGCAGGCTCGAGCTGCAGCAGCCGACGAAGGTAGCTGACGAGGAACGCGACGTCCGCTTCGGCGATTCGTTGTCCATGGATGGTTCGGCGCACCTGTCCCCAGAAGTCGTCCCGAGCAAGGGTCTTGGGGTACTCCTGATAATCCCACTTCGGGTATTCGCGAGAAGGCTGGACATCAGTCATCGGGTAGGTCCTCGGCCGGGATGATCGACGAAGCCTCGCGCATGAAGGCGACCACGTCCCGCGCGTCGTTCCACATGAGCACGTCGAGGACCGAGAGGGAGGGGACGAACTCAAAGGGTGTCGTGTCGTACTTCATCACGGGAACGTCGATGAAGGCGAGTCGCACGCCTGACTCGCTGAACTCCGCCGCACGGAACAGCCGCGCTCCGGCGAGCGGATTGACGTACTCTGCCGCGCCGACCTGCTCCGCGATGCGCAGCGCCCATTGACCCGCATGATCGATGCCGGAGAGATCGAGTCCCATCTGCGAGCACCGCGCGCACTCGAGCTCGACCCCGAGATAGCGGCAGACGCTGCGCAGGGCAGCAATGTCCAGCGACACGAGGGAGTTGTCCGAGCGCTCGCCGAACGCCTGCTCGACGAGGCCGACGACGTCGCGATAGTGCGGAGCCTTCCGTCGATAGTGAGCGAGCTTGCCCTTGACGGACGCCAGGGCCTTCTCGGGGTCCTCGAGCCTGACCTCGCGGATCGCCATGCTCTGCGACGACCCGAGCACCGGAACCGTCACGTACATCCAGCCGGCGGAGGGGTGCAGCACCCGGTTCCGGTTCATCCAGGTCTTCGGAGTGTATTGGGTCACGTCCAAGACGACCCAACGGTCGACGTTGGCGATCAGCGCGAGGTGGGGAAGGTACGGGAAGAAATACGGCTGCATGATGCCGAGGCGGGTGCCTCTACGCGGCACGAGCGACCAGTCCCCCGGCGTGGCGCTGGGCGTCGCGGATCAGTAACGCGACTCGTTCTGCGTCCGCGACAGTGCACAGGCCTCCGACCGGTAGCTGCAAGAGGATCTCACAGAGGGCGTCGGTGACAGGCAGGGTGCGCAGGTACTGCGGATAACGCGCGTCGAAGGGCGCCGAGCGATGCACGCCCGGTTTGAAGTACCGGCGTGCTCGCACGCCTTCGGCCCGCAACACAGACCAGAGGGCATCGCGGGACAACCCGAACTCGTTCTCGGCGATCTCGACCACGGCGGACTGGTGGTTGCTGCGCTCCACTCCACTCGGCTGCACGACCGTGACGCCGGGCACGACATCGAGAACCGATCGATAGGCCTCTATGATCGCCTGGTTGTGAGAGATCCTGGCCTCCAGGTCGTCGAGGCTGATCAGCGCGATGGCGGCCTGCGCTTCGGACATCCGTGCATTGATGGTCAGCGGCACCGACACGGCACGACGCATGCCATAGCTGCTCCGTATGTTGCGGATTCGCTCGGCGAGCTCGTCGTCGTCGGTGCAAACGCAGCCACCTTCGGTCGCCGACAGGATCTTGGTGGCATGGAAGGAGAACACCTCAGCTCTGCCGAAACGGCCGAGCCTGCCCACGGGCGTCTCCACCCCGACGCCGTGCGAGGAATCGTAGAACAGCGAGAGATGGTGGGTGGCGGCCCAACTCTCGAGTGCCACGACGTCGGTGCTCCCTCCCCAGAGATTGACGGGGCACACCGCGACGATCCCCTCTTCGAACGCCGCCTCCGCCGTCGCAGGTGTGAGCTGCTGCGTGTGCCGATCCACGTCACAGAGCACGACGTCGAGTCCCGCCAGCAGCGCTGCCTGCGCCGTGGCGACGAAGGTGAAACCCGGCATCAGCACCTTGCCCTCGAGCGCGCATCCGAGCGCAACGAGGTAGAGGCCAAACGTGGCGCTCGTCACGGTGATGACGTTGCGCACCCCGAATAAGTCCTCGAGCCGCGACTCCAGCTTCTGCACGAGCGGCCCGTGGCTCGTGTAGTACTGGCGAGCGATGATGCCGCGCATCGCGGATTCGTACCGCTCCCACTCGGGGAAGTACAGCTGACCGACGTGCAGATCTGTGGTGAACGCGCGGGTGCCGCCGAGCAGAGCGAAGTCGGCCGGCCGACTCTTCACGCGTACGCTCCGCGAACCGACCGCTTCCAGACCGCGTGACCGGTGCTCACCTGCGAGTCGGGGCTGGCCAGCACCTCTCCGATCTCGCGGGCGTGCGCGGCCACGAAGCTCAGCAGATCCACCACGACACTGATGTCCTTCAAGCTGGTCTGCTCACCGCACGGGAGTAGCACGTATTCCTGTGACACCCGCTCGGCGACCGGCAGGCTGCCGAATCGGGTCTCGAATGGACTCGCTCGGGTGTGGAGCGCCGGAGAGTAGTAGGGACGGGCGAGTGCACCCTCCGCCTGCAGCACCGCAAGTGTGGAGTCGTGTGGCAGCGGCCAGTCCTCGTCGAGGCGAACGAGAACATTCTTGAAGGACGTCTGCTCGCCCTCGTCGAATCGCCGCAGCGTCAAGCCGGCGATCCCCTCGAGCGCATCGACGTAGGCGCCGTACCGCTGGCGATTACGCATCACAAGTGCGGGAAGGTCGTCGAGACTCGCCATCGCCATCGCCGCGTGCATCTCGTTCAGCTTGGCGTTCGTGCCGAAGCAATCGACACGCTCCTCGCCGGGGATCCCGAAGGCGCGCATCAGCTTGAGCTCGCCGGCCAAGGCGTGGTCGTTCGTAACAAGGTAGCCGCCCTCGAAGCCATTGATGAGCTTCGTCGCGTGCATGGAGAAGCCCTCGGCGCGCCCGAACGTACCCACACGCCGACCGCCCACGGTCTCGTATACCGACTCGACCGAGTCGAACAGGAGCGGGATGCCGGTTTCGGTCGACAGCAGATCCAAGCCGTAGCTGTCGCAGCAGTTCACCGTCGGATGTGCTCCGAGGATCAGCGCGGTGTCGTCATTGATACAGGCCCGTGTCGTCGCTGCGGTCTGGGCGAGCGTGACGGGATCGACGTCGCAATATCGAGGTATGTAGCCCGCGGACGCGATGATCTCGCCCATTCGCCGGTATGTCAGGGATGGGGTGACGACCTCGTGCCTGCCAGGAAGCGCTAGGCATCTGATGGCGAGAGAAAGGCCCCAGAACGCGTTCACGAACGTCACACAGCGCTCGGTCTCGTGCCATTCGGCGAGACGTGACTCGAGGAGCTGGTTGACCGGGCCGTTGTTGGTATACCGATGCTGGTCGTAGAAGATTCGTGAATAGCCCAGCAGCTTGGCAGGATCCGGATTGGCTAGGCTGCCGATCGATTTCGGCGGGACGAAGGTCACCGGACCACCGAAGATGGCGAGATCGCCGACCGTCAGTTTGGGTCTCGTCATTGTCTCCCACGCTACCAGTGACAGAGCCCGTTCGAGGGGTCCCTCGAAGCAGACCGGGCGCTTTCCGGGGCCGCACGGCGGCCTGTCACGCGGGGCCTAACGACACTCCGCGCGAAATCGTTGAGCGGGCCGCCTGGCGATCGCCCTGAGCCGCCGTGTGATCGACACCGCTGGCGCGAACCGCGATTGGGGTCGGAGCGGTGACGCTATCTCGACATGGTCCAGATTCCCGCTACAGTCGACTTATGAAGGGCAGCGACCCCGCGCCGGGCCTGCTCGCCCGTGGTGCCGGCCCGATCGAGCTGCTGCGCGAGGCCGGCCTGCGCGTCACAGCGGTGCGCGTGACGGCGCTCGACGTGGTGGCCGCCATGCCGCACCTCCAGGTCGAGGCGCTCTGGAGAGAAGTGGGGCGCCGCCTCGGCTCGGTGTCCAAGCAAGCCGTCTACGACGCCCTCGAGGTCCTGGCGGCAGCAGGGCTCGTGCGCCGCATCCAGCCCGCCGGCTCGCCGGCCCGCTACGAGGTACGCGCCGGCGACAATCACCACCACGTCGTGTGCCGCTCCTGTGGAGCGGCCGCGGACGTCGACTGCGCCGTGGGCGCTGCTCCCTGCCTCGAGCCGTCGGACGGGCACGGCTACCTCATCGACGAGGCGGAGGTCATCTTCTGGGGCATCTGCCCGGGTTGCGCAGCGGCACACGCAGCCGAGGCGTCGGCGAACGAGCAGCCCCCGGACGAGCAGCAGGGCGACGAGCAGCGCCGGCGTGGGCGGCAACCCGGACAACAGCGACACCAGCGACGGGAGCACCAAGGAGCGGAACGATGACGACGACCGGCCGGCCGTACACGACCACCGACTCGGGCATCCCCGCGGCGAGCGACGGGTGCTCGCTCAGGGTGGTTGCCGGCGGCCCGATCCTGTCCGCAGGCGTCACCGAGCCGGTGCTCGGGTGCGTGCTCGACCGCGGGCGAGGCGTCGACGCCCAGCTCGGGGCGCGCGTCGCCGAGTCGCTCGGCAAGTAGGCGGCCGGCTTCGCCGTCCGGTCGGAGCGTGCGGCCCGTGCGCGAGGAGGCCTCCGGTACTGCGCCGTCGGTCGGAGTCGAGGCCGTCGTCGTCGACTTCCACGCCGGCGAGGCCCTCCGTCGCTGCGTCGAGAGCCTGCGCGCCGGCGGCTGTGCGTCCGTGGTCGTCGTCGACAACAGCACGAGCGGCGCTTCCCGGGCCGTGGTCGGTGACGACCCGGCTGTCACCCTGCTCGAGAGCGAGCGCAACCTGGGCTTCGGTGCTGGGGTCAACGCCGGCGTGGCGCTGACGAGCACCCCGGCCGTGCTCGTGTGCAACCCCGACGTCGAGCTGCGCCCGGGTGCGCTCACGTCGCTGCTGCGGCGTCTCGACGCCGAGCCCCACGCCGCCCTCATCGCCCCCGCCCTTCTCGACGGCGGCGGCAGGCGGCGCCCCGGCGCGCGCCCACTCCCCTCGCCGCTGCGGTCCTCGCTCAACGCTTTCGCCGGCCTGCTCGCGCCGGAGAGCCGCGTCGTCGCCCGGCACCGGTCGCGCGAGGCCGGTCTCCTCGTGAGCGGCGCGGCGTGCTGGGTCCCGGGGACCTGCCTGCTCGTGCGCCGGGCCGCTTTCGACCAGGTACAGGGCTTCGACGAGTCGTTCTTCCTCTACCTCGAGGAGGTCGACCTGTGCCGCCGGCTCAGCGAGCGTGGTTGGCGGGTCGTGGTCGAGCCGGCCGCCGAGGTGCTCCACGAGGGCGGCGTCTCGACTTCTCGCCGCCCGTTGCGTGCGGTGCTCGCCTACCACACCTCGCTCTGGCGCTACACCTACCGTGCAACGACTGGTCGCGAGCGGCTCGTGCTGCCGCTCGCCGCGCTCGGCATCGCGCTGCGCTGCGCGCTCATGGTCGTGCTCGGCGCGCTTCGCTCGCCACGCGACCTGCTCGCCGCGCCCGCCGGGCGCACGCCGGCAACCCGGGAGCGCGACGTCGAGCATGCGCACCCTGTCGGGAACAGCAGGCCAGTGAACGGCGGCCCCGGGGACCGCGGGCCTGGGGGATCAGCGCCGCCCGGCGACTGAGCCTGCCACCCGGCGTCGTTCGGGAGCGGGTCGTCCGCGAGCTCACGCCCGATCCGCAGGCTCGACGCGCGCCGGGCTCACCAGTCGGCGGCGGCTGGTGCCCGCTCGAGGCGGATGGCGACGAGCTCGAGCGGCGACTCGATCGGGCGCACGGCGGAGCACGCCGGGCAGACGGCGATGTGGCCCGTGCTCGCCGCTTTGTCGAGGACTCCGGAGAACCCGCACGGGCAGCGCAGCACGGTGGGCACGAGCTCGAGCTCGAGCGCAGCGTCCCCGAGCACCGGGCCGCCGAGCTCGCTCCAGGCGGCCTCGATCTCGTCGGCCTCCACTCCGCCGGCGCAACGCACCGTCACGGCACGCACGCGACGGCCCGCGGCGTGGCGCTCACACTCCTGCACGAGCTCGGCGACGAGCGACAGCTCATGCACCGGCGAGGCCCTCCGCGTCGGCAGCCCTGCGGGCCGCCTCGAGCACCGCCGTGGCCGCCCCCGCCAAGCCGGCGCCCACAGCCGGGCTGAGGGCCGCCCCTGGCGCCAGAGCGGCACGGGCGCCGGCGCCGGCGCCGATGCCGATGCCGATGCCGACCAGCGTCGCCTCGACGTTCGTGCCGTTGACCAGCCGGGAGAGCGACAGCACCGCGGCCGCGTCGATCCCGTGCGAGAGCGAGCTGGTCTGCGGCAGATGCGACGGGCCGAACCCGGACAGGCTCGAGACGCGGACCTCACCCGCCGGCCGGGCGAGGTCGGCGTCGACGAGCACCACAGCGCGCGCGCCCTCCAGCTCGATCGCCAGCTCGGGGAGGAGCTGGTGCACCTCGAGGACCCTCGCCCCACGGCGGCGGAGCTGCCGGCGCAGCATTCCGACCACGACCGGGCCTACGCCGTCGTCGCCGCGCAGGCGGTTCCCGATCCCGACGACGAGCACGCCGGCGAGGTCCTCCCCGCCGAGGTCATCCCCGGCGCAACGGCGCTCGATCACCTCGCCGCGCGCCTCATGCCGGCCGGTGGCGGCGGGCGCACCCCCTCCGGCGGGCGTCGCGCGAGCGCCGCCCGCGCTCAGCGCGAGACCTCGCGTGCGAGCGACCCGTCGGCAGCGAGGATCTCGACGCTGAGCGGCATCTGGCCGACAGCATGCGTCGAGCAGCTGAGGCACGGGTCGTAGCAGCGGATGACGCCCTCGAGGCGGTTGAGCAGACCCTCCGCCACGTCTGTGCCGTGCACGTAATGCCGCGCCGCCTCGGTCACGCTGCGGTTCATCGCCAGGTTGTTGTGGCCCGTGGCGATCACGAGGTTGGCCCAGGTGACCAGTCCGTTCTCGTCCACGCGGTAGTGGTGCATGAGCGTGCCCCGCGGCGCCTCCGACACCCCGACGCCCTCGGCCGCGTTCACCTTCGCCTCGGCACGCACGTGGTGGTCGAGGATGTCCGGCGCGCAGAGAATGTGCTCGATCGCGTCGATGCCGTGCACGATCTCGACCAGCCGTGCGTAGTGGTAGTGGAACGAGCTCGACGGGTAGCGGCCGAGCCGCTCCCGGTACTCGGCGAGCTCGGCGTCGCCGGCCGGCAGCCCCATCCGCTCGACGACGTTGAGCCGGGCGAGCGGGCCGACGCGGTACAGCCCGTCGGGGTAGCCGAGCGGCCTGAAGTAGGTCGACTTGAGGTACGACCAGGGCTCGACTCGCTCGCCGAGGTACTCCCAGTACGGCTTGGGGTCGACTCGGTCGGCGAGCACCCATCCGCTGCCGTCGACGACCTTCAGCAGGCCGTCGGAGTAAGCGACGCGCCCGTCCTGGTGGACGAGCCCGAGGTACAGGCTGGGGAAATTGCCGAGATGCGCCACCTCGTCGACGTAGCCGGCGAGGCGTGCCTTGTACCACTCGATGGTGCGCCGCGCCCGCGCCCGCGCGTCGGGAATCTCGGCGAGGATCGCGTCGCGCTGCGCGGCCTGCAGCGGGCGGCTCACGCCGCCGGGGACGATCCAGGCGGGATGGATGCGCTTGCCGCCGAGGCGCTCGATGACCTGCTGGCCGAACCGGCGCAGCGCCACGCCGTCACGCGCCAGCTCGGGGGCGGCTTCGAGCACACCGAGCAGGTTGCGCCGGGCCGGGTCGGCGTCGAAGCCGAGCAGCAGGTCGGGCGACGACAGGTGGAAGTAGCTGAGCGAGTGCGACTGCACGATCTGTGCAATGTTCATCACGCGGCGCAGTCGCCGAGCCACGGGTGGGACGGCCACGCCCAAGATCTCGTCACACGCCTTGGCCGAGGCGACGAGATGGCTCACGGGGCAGATGCCGCAGATGCGAGCCATCAGCGCCGGCATCTCCGAGACGGGCCGGCCCTGGCAGATTCGTTCGAATCCGCGGAACTGCGTCACCTGGAAGTGCGCCTCGGCGACCTCGCCCTGCTCGTCCAGCTGGACCGTGATCTTGGAGTGGCCCTCGATGCGCGTCACGGGCTCGATGACGATCTCGCTCATGTGCCTGCGCTCCTGTCCTCGCCCGCCACGACGCCTCGTGCCAGGGTCATCCGAACGACCTCGTCGACCCCCGCTCCGGCGCCCTGTCGGAGAGCAGCCCCTCGATGACCTCGCCGATCACTCCGGCCGACGGCGGGCAACCGGGGACGAAGAGGTCGACCTCGACGATCTCGTGCACCGGCCGTACCTCCGCCAGCAGTGGCGGCAGGCCGACCGACGGGGCGCCGCGGGGCGCGCCGGGTTCGTCGGTGACATTCTCGACGTAGGCGCGCTGCAGGATCGCGGCGGGACCGATCGGGTTGCGCATGCCGGGGACGTTCGTCGTCACCGCGCAGTCGCCGAGGGCGACGAGGATGCGGGTGCGGGCGCGCACGAGGCGGATCTTGTGCAGGTCGTCCTCGGAGCTGACAGCGCCCTCGACCAGGGTGACGTCGACGCCTTCAGGGAATACCTTGACGTCGACGAGCGGGCTGTAGACGAGCTCGACGCGGCCGAGCAGCTCGAGCAGGCCCTCGTCGAGGTCGAGGAAGGACATGTGGCAGCCCGAGCAGCCGTCGAGCCACACGGTGGCCAGGCGCGGCCGAGCCATCATCGCCTGCCCCGTTGCGCCACGAGGTAGGGCAGGTACGGCCGGCTGCGGCGCGCGTCGCCTGTGGACCGGCCCTTCTCGAACATGGCGCCGGTCGGGCAGACCTGCACGCACTTGCCGCAGCTGGTGCACGTCGTCGATTCGCCCCACGGCAGGCCGAGATCGCTCGTGACGCGCGCCGAGGTGCCGCGTCCACGGACGTCGAGCGCGTGCGCGCCCTCCACCTCGGCGCAGACGCGCACGCAGCGCGTGCAGAGGATGCATCGGTTGTGGTCGAGCACGTAGCGCTCGTGGCTGGCGTCGACGGTCGCCGCGGGGTGCAGCTCGGGCAGGTCGAAGTGGTCCAGGCCGAAGCGGACCGCCAGGTCCTGCAGCTCGCAGTGGCGGTTGGCGACGCACACGGCGCAGACGTGGTTGCGCTCGGTGAACAGCAACTCGACGACCTGGCGTCGCGTCGAGACGAGCCGCTCCGAGCTCGTCAGCACCTGCATGCCCTCCTCGATCCTCGTCACACAGGCCGCCAGCAGCTTGGACTGGCCGACGACCTCGACGACGCACAGCCGGCAGGCGGCGGCAGGCGAGAGGCCCTCCAGGTAGCAGAGGGTCGGGATGGTGATCGCGTTCTCGCGGGCGACCTCGAGGATGGTCTGGGCCTCGACGCCGGCGACGTCGCGGCCGTCGATCACCAGCGTCAGCACGCTCATCTCGCCACTCCGCTCATCGCCACGGCGCTCATCTCGCCACCGCGCTCATCTCGCCACCGCGCTCATCTCGCCACCGCGCTCATCTCGCCACCGCGCTCATCTCGCCACCGCGCTCATCTCGCCACCGCGCTGCGCGCGGAGTCGCCGGCGTCGAACATCTGGCAGGCGCCGGCCGGGCAGGTGCGATCCTCGACGTGGGCGACGTACTCGTCGCGGAAGTGGCGCAGCGTCGAGAGGACAGGGTTCGGCGCGCCCTGCCCGAGGCCGCACAGGCTCGCCCCCTGCACGAAATGCGCCAGCGAATCCAGACGCTCGAGGTCGTCGCGGCGGGCCCGCCCACTGGTGATGCGGTCGAGCAGGCCGTACAGCTGCGTCGTGCCCGCCCTGCAGGGGACGCACTTGCCGCAGGACTCCTCCTTGCAGAAGCCCATGAAGTACCTCGCCAGCTCGACCATGCAGGTCGTCTCGTCGATCACGATCATCCCGCCCGAGCCCATCATCGAACCGGCTGCGGCGAGGGACTCGTAGTCGACGGGGAGGTCGAGCAGGCGCTCAGGAATGCAGCCGCCGGCCGGGCCCCCGGTCTGCACGGCCTTGCAGCGACGTCCGCCGCGGATGCCCCCGCCGATCCCGTAGACGATCTCGGCCAGGCTGATGCCCATCGGCACCTCGACCAGGCCCGGGTTGACGACCGCGCCAGCGAGGCCGAACACCTTGGTGCCGCGACTCCTCGCGGTGCCGATCGAGGCGTACCAGGAGCCGCCGCGGGCGATGATCGCCGGCACCGACGCCAGCGTCTCGACGTTGTTGATCAGGGTCGGGTGACCCCAGAGGCCCGAGGTCGCCGGGTACGGCGGCCGCGGCCGCGGCGTTCCCCGCCCGCCCTGGATCGAGGCGAGGAGCGCAGTCTCCTCGCCGCAGACGTAGGCGCCGGCGCCGACGCGCACCTCGACATGGAAGGAGAAGCTCGTGTCGGCGATGCGCGAGCCGAGCAGCCCGGCGCGCTCGGCCTGGCGCACCGCGTCGCTCAGCCGGCCCACGGTGAGCGGGTTCTCGACCCGGATGTAGACGTAGCCCTGGGTCGCCCCGGTCGCGTAGGCGGCGATCGCCATCCCCTCGAGCACCTGTTGCGGGCAGCTCTCGAGCACCGCCCGGTCCATGAACGCACCAGGGTCACCCTCGTCGGCGTTGCACACCACGTAACGGCCCTCGCCAGCCGGCGCCTTGGCCACCGTCGCCCACTTGAGCCCCGTGGGGTAGCCCGCGCCGCCGCGGCCGCGCAGACCGCTCGCGGTGACCTCGCCGAGCACCTCGGCAGGGCTCATCGTCGACACCGCCTTGGTGAGCGCGGCGTAGCCGCCGTGTGCGACGTAGTCCTCGGCGCTCTCGGGGTCGACCAGCCCGCAACGCTCGGTGACGATCTTGACCTGCGGAGCAAAGAACGGGTCGGCGGCAAGCTCGCGTCCCTCCTCCGCACCTGAGACGAGCGCCACGACGCGGGCGATCGCCACCTCGTCGCCGGGAGCCACGGGACCGAGGAACCGTCCCCGCTCGGGCACGGCGACGAGCGGGCCGGCCGAGCACAGGCCGAGGCAGCCGACCCGCCGCACCTCCACGTCGTCGCGACCCGCCGCCCGCAGCCGCGAGCGCAGCTGCTCGCGGAGCCCGCCCGAACCGAGCGACAGGCAGCCCGACGCCTGACAGACGTTCACGACTGTCGCCGGCGTGCCGGCCGACCTTCGCACCTCGCCGGCCCGTGCCCCGTCTGCGGAAGCCACACCCCTGCCGGCGCTCACAGCGCTCGCAGCTCGCGCTCGAGCCCCTCGGCGTCGACGCGCCCGATCAGGCGCCCGTCGAGCATGGCCGCCGGCGACATCGCGCACACCCCGACGCAACGCGTCCCGCGCACCGTCAACGCGCCGTCAGCGGTCGCCCGCCCCTCTGTCACGCCGAAGGCATGCTCCAACCGCTCGAGGATCGCGTCGGCGCCGTCGAGGTAGCACACCGTGCCCGTGCACACCACGCAGTCGTGCCGGCCGCGAGGCTCGAGGGTGAAGTGGCCGTAGAACGTGGCGACCCCCATCGCCTGGCTCGGCGGCACCCCGAGGGCCTCGCAAACCCCCGCCAGCGCCTCGGTGCTGATGAAGCCGTATTCCTGCTGCACGATGTGCAGCACCTCGATCAGCGCGTCGGGACCGGAGCCGAGCTGGCGCACCCGCGCCTCGACGGCCGGCCAACGCGGATCGGAGCGGATCCCCGGCGCTCCGGGGGACTGTTCGAACCCGGGGTGCCAGCGCCTGTTCGCCGGGCCCGGTCCGGACGGGTCCTCGATGCGCTCCGCGGCATGCGCAGGCTGGCGCGGTCGGCGCCCCGCGGCCTCCTCGAGAGCCGAGCCCTCGACCGGCGCCTCGTGCTGCATCACCGTCACCTCACCTGCGACGTCGAACCGAGGACCGGACCGATCGTCCGGCCGAGTGGCGCGCGAATTGACGCGATTCCAAACGGAAGCGTACCCGAGCACGCGTGCGAGCCGGCAGAGCCCAACGACCCTTCTTCGCCGCGCGTGGCCGGCTCCAGGGCGCCCCGTCGCCGTCCCGTCGTCGCGCGTCGGGTCGCGCGCTCGGGCGCGTCGTGGCTGGTCTGCGGGCCGGCCATTCCCGGCTCGGGGGCGCGTGACCTTCGGCCCTACCCCGGTCGCCGGCTGCACGCCCACGATCATCTCGAGCCCCGCGCCCGGGGCCACCCCCGGACGCGACCAGCGGCAACACGGGAAGCCGGGGCGCCGACGGCTCAGAAGTGACACGAAGGGAGCAACGAGATGACCATCCGGATCGCTGTCAACGGCTTCGGGCGGACCGGTCGTGCCGCCGTGCGCGCCGCGATCGAGCGCCATCCGGCCACGGTCGAGATCGTCGCCGTCAACGACCTCGCCGAGCCGCATTCCCTCGCGCGCTTGCTCGCCAGGGACTCGGTGCACGGCCGCTTCCCCGGAGAGGTGCGGGTCGAGGGCGACGTCGTGCACGTCGCCGGCCAGGCGATCCGGTTCCTCGCCGAGGCCGAGGCGAGCGAGCTCCCCTGGAAGGAGCTCGACGTCGACGTCGTCATCGAGTCGACCGGACGCTTCACGAGCCGGGAGAAGGCCGCCGCCCACCTCGCCGCCGGCGCCCGGCGTGTCGTCATCTCTGCGCCCGCCAAGAGCGTGGACGCCACCATCGTGCTCGGCGTGAACGAGCAGTCCTTCGACCCCGTGCACGACTTCGTGGTCTCCAACGCCTCGTGCACGACCAACTGCCTGGCGCTGATGGCCAAGGTGCTCGACGAGGCCCTCGGCATCGAGCAGGCGCTCATGTCCACCGTGCACGCCTACACCGGCGATCAGCGCCTCACCGACGCGTTGCACAAGGATGCTCGCCGCAGCCGCGCGGCTGCGCTCAATATCGTCCCCACGACGACAGGGGCGGCGAGGGCGACGGGCGAGGTGCTGCCGAACCTCGCCGGCCGCTTCGACGGGCTCTCGTTGCGGGTCCCTGTCCCCGACGGCTCGATCACCGACCTCGTCGCGCTCGTCGCCGAGCCGGCCTCGGTCGATGCCGTGAACGGCGCCTTCCAGCGGGCAGCGGGCGGCCCGCTGAAGGGCCTGCTCGAGTACTCCGAGGAGCCGCTCGTCTCGACCGACATCCTCGGCTCGAGCGCGTCGTGCGTCTTCGACGCGTCACTCAGCATGGTGAGCGGCCGGCTCGTCAAGATCCTCGGCTGGTACGACAACGAGACGGGCTACTCGAACCGGCTGATCGACCTCGCCGCCCTCGTCGGCGCGGCGGGCTGAGGCCGCCGTGCTCCAGGTCCGCATCCACGGCCGCGGCGGGCAGGGCGTCGTCACCGCCGCCGAGCTCCTCGCCGCCGCGGCGTTCGTCGAGGGCCGGTACGCGCAGGCATTCCCGAGCTTCGGCTCGGAACGCACCGGCGCCCCGGTGGTGGCGTTCTGCCGGATCGACGACCGCCCGATCCGGACGCGCGAGCCGATCGTCGCCCCCGACGCGCTGATCGTCCAGGACGTCACCCTCGTGCACCAGGTCGAGCTGTTCGGCGGCCTGCGCGACGACGGCTACATCCTGCTCAACACGTCGCGCACCTTCGAGGAGCTCGGCCTGCAGGAGCTCATCGAGCGCTTCCGCCCCGAGCGCCTGGTCGTGCTCCCGGCGACCGAGATCGCGCTCGAGCACATCGGCCGCCCGCTGCCCAACGCGGTGCTGCTCGCCGGGTTCGCCGCCTTGTCGGGCGCCGTCTCGGTCGAGTCGGTCGTCACCGCGATCGAGGAGCGCTTCAACCCGGGCGTGGCCGCGGCCAATGTCGCCGCAGCACGCGCCGCCGCCGCCGTGATCGCCGAGCAGCTCGCGGCCCGCTCGGCCGCCGAGAAGAAGGAACGCGCCCGTGCTCAAGCAAATTGAAGGCTCCCGCGCCGTCGCCGAGACGGTGGCGCGCTGCCGCCCCGAGGTCGTGTGCGCGTACCCGATCTCCCCGCAGACCCACATCATCGAGGCGATCGGCGTGCTCGTCCGCTCGGGAGAGCTCGAGCACTGCGAGTTCGTCAACGTCGAGTCCGAGTTCGCGGCGATGTCGGTGTCGATCGGCGCCTCGGCGGCGGGGGCGCGCGCCTACACGGCGACCGCGAGCCAGGGTCTGCTGTACATGATCGAGGCCGTCTACAACGCGGCCGGGCTCGGGCTGCCGGTGGTGATGACCCTTGCCAACCGGGCGATCGGCGCGCCGATCAACATCTGGAACGACCACTCCGACGCGATGGCAGTGCGCGACGCCGGCTGGGTGCAGCTGTTCGCCGAGACGAACCAGGAGGCGGCCGATCTGCACATCCAGGCCTTCCGGCTCGCCGAGGAGATGTCGGTCCCCGTGATGGTCAACATGGATGGCTTCATCCTCACCCACGCCGTCGAGCGGGTCGACATCCCCGAGCAATCGGCGGTCGACGCATTCCTCCCCCCCTACGAGCCCCGCCAGGTGCTCGACCCCGACGATCCGGTCTCGATCGGGGCGATGGTCGGCCCGGAGGCCTTCACCGAGGTCCGCTACCTCGCCCATGCCCGCCAGCTGTCCGTGCTCGAGCGCATCCCCCAGCTCGCCGCTGAGTTCGAGCGGTCCTTCGGCCGCGCCTCGGGCGGGCTGCTCTCCCGCTACCGCAGCGACGACGCCGAGGTGGTCGTCGTCGCTCTCGGCTCGGTGCTCGGGACGATCAAGGACGCCGTCGACGAGCTGCGCGAGCGCGGCGCCGCGGTCGGCGTGGTCGGGATCGGCTCGTTCCGACCCTTCCCCCGTGACGCCGTGCGCGCCGCGCTCGGGCGTGCCCGCCGGGTCGTCGTGGTCGAGAAGGCGTTCAGTACCGGCTTCGGCGGCGTGCTCGCCACGGACGTGGCCATGGCGCTGCAGGGCCTGCGGCCGGAGGTGCTCAGCGTCGTCGCCGGGCTGGGCGGCCGCCCGGTGATGAAGTCCTCGCTCGTGGCGATGCTCGACGACGTGCTGCGCGACCGGATCGGGCCGCTCACCTTCCTCGACCTCGACCACGAGCTCGTCGATCGCGAGCTCGCCCGCATGGCGGCGACGCGCCGGTCGGGACCGAGCGCGGAGAACGTGCTGCGCGACCTCGGCCTCGTCGGCCACCGGGTCTGAGCCCGCAACAGGAGGACGACGATGACCGAGGTCCATGCCCCTCAGCACGCCGGCCGCGAGGACGCCGTGGCCACGCCCGCGGCGCAGGCCGGGAAGGTCCGCGACGGCGCGAGGAAGGTGCGCTTCTACCAGGTGGGCTCCTTCGCCGTGGGCAACCGGTTGCTCGACGACTCGCTGCGCAGCGTCCAGTCGGCGATCGGGCGGGACAACTCGCTCGACTCCGGCCACCGCGCCTGCCAGGGTTGCGGCGAGGCGCTCGGCGCCCGCTACGCCCTCGATGCGGCGATGCGCGCCGCGGGGGGCCAACTGGTCGCCGTCAACGCCACCGGGTGCCTCGAGGTGTTCTCCACGCCCTACCCCGAGACCTCCTGGCGCATCGCCTGGCTGCACTCGCTGTTCGGCAACGCGCCGGCGGTGGCCACCGGCGTCGCCGCCGCGATGCGCGCCAAGGGCCGCCCGGACGTGCGCGTGGTCGGCCAGGCCGGCGACGGCGGGACGGTGGACATCGGCTTCGGCTGCCTGTCGGGCATGTTCGAGCGCAACGACGACGACGTCTTCATCTGTTACGACAACGAGGCCTACATGAACACCGGCGTGCAGCGCTCGGGGGCCACGCCCCCGGCGGCGCGCACCGCGACGACCGAGGCGATCGGGGCCGAGCCGGGCGAGCCGTTCGGGAAGGGCAAGGACCTGCCCCGCCTCGCCATGGCGCACGACATCCCCTACGTCGCCACTGCCACGGTCGCCGACCTGCACGACCTCGAGTACAAGATCGAGAAGGCGACGGCGATGCGCGGCGCGCGCTACGTGCACGTGCTCGTCCCCTGCCCGCTCGGTTGGGGCACGGCGTCGAGCGAGACCGTCACCGTGGCCCGACTCGCCATCGAGACGGGTCTCTTCCCCGTCTTCGAGGCAGAGCGCGGCGTCGTCACCTCGGTGCGTCGGATCCGCCGCCTGCAGCCGGTGGAGCCGTACCTGCGGATGCAGCGGCGCTACGCCCACCTGTTCGGTCCGAAGGGACGCCCCGACCTCGTCGCCGCCATCCAGGCGATCGCCGACGCCAACATCGCCCGCTACGGGCTGTGCACCGGGCCCGGGCAACCGACGCAGAACGGAGCCCAGTGATGCAGCACCCCTTCGCGATCACCCTCGACGTCGGCACGAGCCGCGCCAACCACACCGGCTCCTGGCGGGTGGAGCGTCCCGTGTACCTCGACCGCCTGCCGCCGTGCAACGACGCCTGCCCGGCAGGCGAGAACATCCAGCGCTGGCTCTACCACGCCGAGTCCGGCGACTACGAGACCGCCTGGCGGTCGCTCGTCGAGGGCAACCCGTTCCCGGCGACGATGGGGCGGGTTTGCTTCCACCCCTGCGAGACGGCATGCAACCGGGCCAAGCTCGACGAGTCGGTCGGGATCAACGCGGTGGAGCGCTTCCTCGGCGACCTCGCGCTCGAGCGCGGCTGGCAGCTGCCCGGGCCGGGGGATCCCACCGGGCGGCGGGTGCTCGTGGTCGGCGCCGGACCCGGCGGGCTCGCCGCCGCCTACCACCTGGCGCGCCAGGGCCACCAGGTCGTGGTCGAGGACGCCAACGAGGAACCGGGCGGGATGATGCGCTACGGCATCCCCGCCTACCGCCTGCCGCGTGACGTCCTGGCCGCCGAGATCGCCCGCCTCGTAAAGCTCGGCATCGACCTGCGGCTCGGCCACACCGTGACCGACCTCGCCGCCGAGCGGCGCTCCGGCCGCTTCGATGCGGTCTACCTCGGCGTCGGCGCGCAGCTCGCCTCACGCACGGCCATCCCCGCCGGCGACTCGGCGCGCATCCTCGACGCATTGAGCTTGTTGCGCCGGGCGGGGGCGCGCCCGGCGGCGAGCCGCTCGCGCTCGGGCGCCGTGTCGCCGTCTACGGCGGCGGCGACACGGCAATGGACGCGGCGCGCACGGCGCGCCGGCTCGGCGCGACGGACCCGGTGATCGTCTACCGGCGGACACGGGAGGTGATGCCGGCCCACGAGGAAGAGCTCGAGCAGGCCCTCGAGGAGGGCATCACCGTGCGCTGGCTCTCCACCGTCGAGCGCTTCGAGGGCGGCAAGCTGTTGCTCGAGAGGATGGAGCTCGGACCCGACAACAAGCCGGTCCCGACGGGCGAGGTCGAGGAGCTGCCCGCCGACACCCTCGTGCTGGCGATCGGCGAGACGGCCGACCTCTCGCTCGTCAGCGGGCTCGAGGGCGTCGCCGTCTCGGGCGGCTCGATCGTCGTCGACGCCGCGCTGATGACCGGTGCGCCGGGCGTCTTCGCCGGCGGCGACGCCATCGCCGGATCGCGCACGGTCACCGACGCGATCGGCCACGGCAAGGCCGCCGCCCGCGGCATCGCCGCGTTCCTCGCAGGCTCGAGGCCCGCCAGCGCCCCCCGCCACGAGCTCGCCGGCTACGATCGGCTGAACACCTGGTACTACGACGACGCGCCCCGCGCGCTGCGGCCCCGCCTCGAGCCGGCGCGGCGCCACTCCACCTTCGACGAGGTCGTGCTCGCGCTCGACGAGACCACGGCGCTGTTCGAGGCTCGCCGCTGCATGTCGTGTGGTAATTGCTTCGAGTGCGACAACTGCTACGGCGTGTGCCCCGACAACGCCGTGATCAAGCTCGCCGAGGCAACCCCCGGGGGCCGCCGCTACGAGGTCGACTACGACTTCTGCAAGGGCTGCGGCATCTGCGCCACCGAGTGCCCGTGCGGGGCGATCGAGATGGTGCCCGAGCTGATCTGAGGTTGCGCCGCCCGATCGCCCGTCCGGGGTGAGTCGGGACTTCCGGCACGGACCTTCGCCCCTACGAGCGGCGCCGCCGACCAGGCAAGGTGTGAGCAGCGATCCATCGAGCCCGAGGGATCACTGATCAAGGAGGCAAGCAATGCGACGCAAGGTCTTCGATGTCCTCGCGAGCTCAGGGGGGGCCCTGGTAGTCGTGGTCCTCATCGTCGCCGGTGTGCTGTCGCTCGTCGGCTACAACTACACGACCAACAACGTGCACAACCAGCTGGCCGAGCAGCAGATCTACTTCCCGTCCAAGGCCGCGTTCGCCGCCGCCCAGCCCGGCACCGAGGTCACGCCCTCGATGCGCCCCTACCTCGAGCAGTACGCGGGGCAGCAGCTGCTCACCGGTGCCCAGGCCGAGGCCTACGCCGACCACTTCATCGCCGTGCACCTCTCGGAGATGCCGTACAAGGGCGTGTACTCCAAGGTGAGCGCGGCGTCGCTCGGCGACCCGAGCAACACCGCCCTCGCCGCCGAGGTGCAGACCGTCTTCCGCGGCACGACGCTGCGTGGCCTGCTGCTCGAGGCCTACGCCTTCTCGGTGTTCGGCCAGATCGCCCTGGCGGCGGCAATCGCCTCCTTCTCGCTCGCCTTCCTCATGGCCATCCTCGTCGGGTTCGGCTTCTGGCACGCCCGCAAGGTCTCGGCCGACGAGGAGCTGCTCCTGCACTCCACCGACGGGTCGGCCGAGCCGGCGGCTCCGCTCGCAGCGGTGCGCTGATCCGAGCGCACCGTCCCCTCCCCGGGACAGGAGCCCGGCCACCCCCGGCTGGCGGCTCCTCACCGGTGTGACCTCCACCCGGCCCCCGCGGGGCCGGGTGGAGCCGCGTCCCGCCTCGCAGCCAGGCGCCTGCGGCAGCGGAAGCCCGGCCGTGGACAACGGGAGCCAGCGAGCCGACCGTTGTGCCCGGCGGGGACGCGGGCTCAGTCCAGCGCCTGCGAGCCGGCCGGCGGCAGCAGCCCGAGCGCCTCGACCTCCCGGCGCGTCGGCATGTCGGCGCCGCGCCTCGTGCACACCGTCGCCGCGACGGCCGCGGCGAAGGTGAGCAGCTCTTCGAGCTCGGTCTCGGAGAGCGCCTCGATCTCGCCTCGTGTGAGGTGGCCACGCTCGTGGAGGAAGCTGAGCAGGGCTGCCGTGAACCCGTCGCCGGCCCCGATCGTGTCGAGCACCTCCACGATCGGCGCCGTGACCGCCGCCTCGCTCGTGCGGGTCCACGCTGCGGCGCCGGCGCGGCCGCTCGTCACGACGACGAGCACCGCGCCCTCCTGCAGCATCCGCTCCGCGGTCCGTTCGGCGCCCGAGTCGGGAGCGATCCAGTCGACGTCCTCGTCGCTCATCTTCACCAGGTCGGCGAGCGCAACGAGACGGTCGAGTCGCCGCAGGTAGTCGTCGCGGTCCGGAACGAGGCGAGGCCGGACGTTGGGGTCGAGCGAGACGAGCCGGCGCTGCGCCGACGCGGCCGCGGCGAGCGACTCGAACTCCGACGCGCCCGGCTCGAGGACGAGCGAGTTGGAACCGAAATGCAGCGCCTCGAAGGCGCTGGCGGTGGCCTTCGGGTCGTCCAGGGCGAAGTGGCGGTCGGCCGACTCGGCGCTGAAGAAGGCGTAGGACGGCCCCCCGCCGTCGAGGCGGACGAAGCTGAGCGTGCTCGGCCGCTCGAGGCGGGCAACATGCTCGGCCGAGACTGCGGACTGCTCGAGCCCGCCGACGAGCTCGTCGCCGAAGAAGTCCGTCGAGATCGCGCCGACGAAGGCGCTCGGCGCACCGAGGCGCCCGAGGCCGCGAGCGACGTTGTAGGGCGAACCGCCGAGCAGCTCGAACCAGGACGCCGTGCCCGCCCGGTCCTGCGCCCCGGACGTCGCCGGCACGAAATCGACCAGCGCCTCGCCACAGCTGGCGATCACCGGCTCACCGCCGTCCACCGGCTCACTGTCCGCATGGAGGGTGAGCGTAGGCTGCCGGTCGCCCGGGCGCGCGCCCTGAGCGGCGGGTGCCTCCCGTGTCGGCGGCCCGCGCTGGCCGGGCCGTTGCGGTGTGTCGTAGGCAAGAGGTGACCCGGTGTCGAGCCACGAGCCGCGTGGGCGGGGCAGGTAGCCTCGGGCGCATGCGGAACGGGCATCGCCGGCGTGGCGCGGCCGCGGTATCGGCCCTGCTCGCCGCAGCCACCGGCCTCGTCGCGAGCTCCGCTCCGGCGGGCGCGACGAACGTCTACGGCACCGCGGGTTACGCCGTGCCGGCAAACGTGACCAGCCTGAGGGCCGAGTGGCGGATCCCGGCGATCGCCCCGGGCTCTTCGCTCGGCCACGGCCGCACCTACATCCGGGCCACCTACCCGCCCTCGGGTGTCTCGATGGAGGTGGGCACGACCGAGGACGAGGTCCTCTACCACGGCCACGACGTCGCGGTGTACTCGGCGTTCTGGAACCGCATCGGCTTCGGGCCGCAGCGCCTGAGGGCCCTGCACGCCGGGGACCTGATCGAGGCGGCCGCGGTGAAGGGCACGACGAACTGGCAGCTCACGATCGAGGACCTCACGACCCACTGGAAGGACTCGGTCGCCAACCCGGGGGTGGCCGCCACGACGATCACCGGAGCCGCCTGGCTGCAGGAGGACCCCGTCGCCACCCCGGTCTCGCCGGCCGGCGAGCAGAGCCCCGTGCTGCCCTACCCGCGCATCGGCCCGGTCACCTTCACACACGTCTCGCTCAACGGCAGGCGGGCGACGCTTCCCTGGAGCGACGCCCTCGACATGATGCTGCCGGGCGGCGCCGACGTCGTGCCCACGCACCAGAGCCCCGTCGGGTTCTCGGTCGTGCCGGCCAACCACTACCAGCGCCAATACCTGGCCGATGCGGTCGTGCTCGACTTCGCGGCGCTCAGCTTCAACCACGTCATCGCCAACTGGACGAGCGCGACGGACGGCCCGGCGCGCTACCGGAGCGCGACGCAGTACCTGACCGCCGTCGGCGACTACGTGCACGAGCTCAGCAGGCAGCGCTGGCCGCCTGCCGCACGCGCCGACGTGCGCTCGCTGATCGCCTCCGAGCGCCGCGTGATCGGCCGCTACGACGAGCTGCCGAGCGTGAGCCGTGCGCAGCTGGCCGGCTGGCAGGCGGCGACAGCGAGCGCGCTCAAGGCCAACGTCGCCCTCGCCCAGCGCGTCCGGCGCGACCTCGCTCTCCCGCTCGGGGCCTGAGGTGGCCGCCACCGGCGCGAAGCGCCGCTTCGAGGGCTCGTCGCATCGCCCCGGTGAGGGGCGCATGGAGCGCGACCGCGCCTAGTTTGGACAGATGACCTACGTGATCGCGGACTCGTCGCGCCCCGGCGACGGCACGACCCGTTCCTCTGTCGTCGCCTACTTCACCATGGAAGCGGCGCTCTCCGACGAGCTGCCGACGTACTCGGGCGGCCTCGGCGTGCTGGCCGGCGACTTCCTGCGCGCCGCCGCCGACCTCGGCCTGCCGGTGGTCGCCGTCACGCTCTGCTACCGGGGCGGCTACTTCCGCCAGCTCCTCGACGCGAGCGGCCACCAAGCCGAGGCTCCCGTCAGCTGGCGGCCGGAGGACCTGCTCGAGAGGCTGCCGACCACCGTCGAGGTCGAGGTCTCCGGCCGCCCGGTGCGCGTCGGGGTGTGGCGCTACTGCGTCACGGGCGTCTCCGGCCACGAGGTCCCCGTCTACCTGCTCGACACGGCGTTGGCGGAGAACGACGACGAGGCGCGCAGCATCACCGCACGCCTCTACGGCGGTGACGAGCGCTACCGCCTCGAGCAGGAGACCGTGCTCGGCATCGGCGGCGTGGAGATGCTGGCCGCCCTCGGCGTCGGCAGGCCGGACACCTTCCACATGAACGAGGGCCACTCCTCCCTGCTCACGCTGCACTTGCTCGAGGAGGTGCTCGCCGACTCCGGCGACGAGCAGAGCGAGCCGTCGCCGGCGCACCTCGCGGCGGTGCGGCGCCGCTGCGCCTTCACGACGCACACGCCGGTGCCCGCCGGCCACGACCGTTTCGACGTCGAGCTGTGCGCCGAGGTGCTGGGCGAGCGCCGCACCAAGATGCTCGACCGCATCGGCCAGCTGCGCAACGGCACGCTCAACATGACCGAGCTGGGGATGTGGCTGTCGCACTACGTGAACGCCGTCTCCCTGCGTCACCGCGAGGTGACGCGCTCGATGTTCCCCGGCGTCGAGGTGCACTCGATCACCAACGGCGTCCACGCCGCCACGTGGTGCTCACCGAGCGTCGCGACCCTGCTCGACGACCATGTGCCGGGTTGGCGCACGCGCAACGACCTCCTGCGCTACGCCACGGGCATCCCGCTCTCGCAGCTGAGCGACGCCCACGCGATCGCCAAGGGCGACCTGCTCGAGGTCGTCGAGGCGCGCGGCGGGCGCCGGCTCGACCCGGCGGTGCTGACGATCGGCATCGCCCGGCGGGCGACCCCCTACAAGCAGACGACCCTCTTGTTCAGCGACCTCGAGCGCCTCGAGCAGGTGGCGAGCGAGGCCGGGGCCCTGCAGGTCGTCTGCAGCGGCAAGGCGCACCCTCGCGACGAGGCCGGCAAGGAGCTGATCACCAACATCTTCGATGCCGCGCGCAAGCTGCGCGGTACCGTCGACGTCGTTTTCCTCGAGGACTATGACCTCGCCACCGCCCGGTTGTTGTGCTCGGGCAGCGACGTCTGGCTGAACACGCCGCACAAGCCGTACGAAGCCTCCGGCACGAGCGGCATGAAGGCGGCGCTGAACGGCGTGCCGAGCTTGTCCACCCTCGACGGCTGGTGGATCGAGGGCTGGATCGAGGGCGTCACCGGTTGGGCGATCGGCGGGATGACCGAGGACGGCGACGACGCCACGGCGCTCTACGACAAGCTCGAAGAGGTGGTCGTGCCGCTCTACTACGACTCACCGGAGTCCTGGTCGGTGGTGATGCGCAACGCGATCGCCTTCAACGGGTCGTTCTTCAACACCGAGCGGATGGCCGCCGAGTACGCCCGCGATGCCTACGGGCTCGGCAGCGGCGACTGGGCCTCGGCCGCCCGGCTGCACAGCGGCGATCGCGCCCGCTGAGGCGCGTCCCAGGCAGCCCTGCGGTGGCTCTCTCCTCGCGCTGAGGCACAAGCCAGGCCGCGACCTGCCGGCGATGGCCCCGAGCGGCGGCGCGGTACCGGGCCGTCAGCTCGCCCCGGTCGACCCCGTGGCCGCCGCCGGCGCAACGAAAGCCTCCAGGTCGGCGAGCACGGTCGCCCGCTGCTCGGCCATCGAGGCGTAGCCGGCCCCGGGCAACGTGACCTCGGCGACGTGCAGCGCCGCGGCGATGCGGGCGCTGTTGTCCGGCGGGACGACCTCGTCCTCGGATCCGGAGAGGACCAGGGTCGGCAGCCGCACGCGTCCAAGCTCCGCCGCCACCGACCGGTCGGCGTATGCGGCGCGGGCGAAGGCCGCCGAGGCGCGGATCGCCGAGGCGACGAGGTCGTCGGGCGCAGGGCCGCTCAGGTCCGCCAGCCACGCCAGGCGCGCCCGCTCGTCGTCCCTGGGGAAGTAGAGCGAGGACAGCTCGGCGGTGGTCTCGTCGGGCGAGGCAAGGGCGTGCGCGAGCGCTGCGGAGGGCGGCGTGCCGTCGGCCCCGCCCGCCGTTGCGTCGAGGAGGACCAGGCGCGCCACCGAGCCGGGATGCCGCTCCGCCGTTGCCAGGGCGATCTCGCCGCCGACCCCCCAGCCGAGCAGTGTGGTTCCGGACAACCCCAGCGCCTCGACCAAGCCGGCGACGACGTCGGCCTCCGACGCGACGGTGGCCGGACCATGGGTTGGCCCGGAGTAGCCCGTTCCGGGCAGGTCGAAGACGACGACGCGGAACTCGCCGGCGAGGGCCTGAAGAGATGTGTCGTCCCAGGAGCTCATCGTGCAACGTTCGCCGCAGACGAGCAGCAGGTCAGGACCCGAGCCGAATCGCCTGAAAGCGATGTCGACGCTGTCGGACAAACCCGTCGCACCCGCCGCCGTAACCGGCGCAAGGGTGGCTCCGGCGGGCACCGGGACGACCGGCACGCGCTGCACCGGCCCGAGGCCCGGGGGGCCGGTCGCGGTGCCCGTGAGCGAGCGGGGCGGCACGACCGTCGTCACCGTCGTCGAGGTCGAGGTCGAGGTCGAGGTCGAAGTGGAGGTCGAAGTCGAAGTGGAGGTCGAGGTCGAGGTGGGCGTGGACGTCGAGGTCGAGATGGACGCGCTCGAGCCGGTCGAGGCGCTCGAGCTGCGCGAGGTCGACGAGTCGGCGGCGCTCGCCCGGCGCGAGGCGGCACGGGGGCTCGTCGTGGCCGAGGCGCGGCTGGAGGCGGCGCGACCGGCGACTGCGGCCTTGGCCGCGGCCGTCGAGGCCGGCGCCACAGTGCCGGCCGCCCGGCTGGGGGCAGCGGCCGGCTGGGCGCTGCCCCCACAGGCGGCGAGCGCCGCGGCCAGCACGACGGCGATGGCGACGGCACCGCCCGGTGCCCGCCGAGCGGGGGGTCTCGCCACGCGTCGCGCGGGCGGACGCGACTAGCGGTCGCGCCGCAGCGAGCCCCGGGCGAGCGTCTTGCCGAACTCGAACAGCAGCGACGAGCTGGAGTGCGCGTCCGCGAGCACGTCGTCGAGGGCTCCGACGAACCAGTCGACGTCCTCCTGACCGATGACGAGTGGTGGGAGCAGCTTGACGACGTTGACGCCGTCGGCGGCGACCTGAGTGAGGATCCGGTGGCGCTGGAACAGCGGCCCGACCACGAGCTGGGAGAACAGGCCGCTGCGCGCCGCCTCGACCGCCCGGTAGCGGGCTCGCATCCGCAGACCGTGCGGCTCGCCGAACTGCAGGCCGATCATCAGGCCCTTGCCACGGACGGAATGCAGCAGCTCGTACTTCTCCACGAGCGGGACGAGCGCCTTCTCGAAGGCGTCGCCCATCAGGCGGGCCCGGTCGACGAGCTCCTCGTCGTCGATGGTCTGCAGCGTGGCGAGCGCGGCGACCATCGCCAAGGCGTTGTTCTTGAACGTCGTCGAGTGCACGACCGCACGGTCCATCGACGAGTACACCTTGTCGGAGACCTCCTCGGAGCAGAGCATCGCACCCACCGGCACGAAACCCCCCGAGAGCGCCTTGGACAGGGTCATGATGTCCGGCACCACGCCCCAGTGCTCGTGCGCCCACATCCGGCCCGTCCGCCCGAGGCCGCTCTGCACCTCGTCGACGACGAGCAACGTGCCGAAGCGACGGCACAGCTGCTGGACGCTGTCCCAGTACGACGCCGGCGCGAGATTGACCGTCTTTCCCTGGATCGGCTCGACGATGAACGCCGCGACATCGCGCTGGGCGAGCTCGCGCTCGAGCGCCTCCGCGTCGCCGAAGGCGACCATGGCGCCGGGCAGCAGCGGACCGAAGCCCTTTCTGAACTCGCTGCCGCCGTTCACCGACAACGAGCCGAGCGTGAGGCCGTGGAAGGCGTGATCGGCGTAGCAGACACGCGAGCGTCCGGTGGCGTAACGGGCGAACTTGAGCGCCGCCTCGACGGACTCGGTGCCAGAGCTGGTGAAGAACACGCGCTTCAGCCCGGGGTGGCAACGGGCGAGCAGCTCCTCGGCCGCGATGCCCGCAAGCAGCGGCGCGTCGAGCTGGACGAGGTTCGCCAGCTCGGCGTCGAGGGCCTCGTGCAGCGCCCCGCGGAGCACAGGGTGGCTGCGCCCCAGCCCGAAGACGCCGAACCCGGCGAGGAGGTCGAGGTAGCGGTGACCCTCGTCGTCGTAGAGGTAGCAACCCTCCCCGCGCACCCACCGGCGGTCGAACCCCGTCGCACGCAGCACGCGTACCAGCTGTGGATTGATGTGGCGTGCGTAGAGCTGGAAGTTCTCGTCTCGGCGACGCTCGATCAGCGCCTGCAGGTCAAAGGCCATCGTCCTCCGTTCGAACCGCCGCATTCTAGTGAGCGGGCACGAAACGGCCGGGACGCCGGGCGACGGGTGATCAGCCCTCGATACCGCCCTGGATGCCGGCGCTGGCGAGCACGGCGTCGACGACCGCGGGATAGCGCGGCAGGACGGCGACAAAATCGCCGGCGGCGAGCAGGCGGTACGGGTCGTGCGTCGCCAACAGGTACGACTCGAGCTCGCCCCTCGTCAGGCAGCCGCTGCCCCCGATGCAGGCCGGGTCGAGCAACGGCGTCCCGATCTCGTTCTCGAGCGGCCTCAGGCCGGCTGCGCTCGGGAACAGCCAGGCGGTGCGCTCGCTGGACTCGATCGTTGCAAGGTAGGGCACGTAGCGGGCGAAGGCGGCGACGTCGCTCACGTTGAGCCGCCCGTCGGACTCGAAGGCGAGGTCATAGGCGGCCCAGTACCCGACGTAGACGTCGGTCGTGCCGGCACGCTCGAGCGCGGTCACCGTCGGCGACAGGTAGGCATTCGGATCAGAGACCCACGACGTCCAGGTCGCGCTGCCGTAGACCTGGGACGGGCGGTATGGCGTCAGCCGGGCGACGGCTCCGGCGGTGAGGGCGGCGCCGAGGACGACGGCCAGCGCCGGGCCGGCGAGTTGCTGCAGCGGCGGCCGCAGGTGGACCGGGACGCGCCGCAGGCGCAGGTGCCGGAAGGCCCGCTCGGCCGCCGCGGCGGCGACGAGGGAGATCACCGGGGCGAGGAAGAGGGCGTAACGCCCGTCCTTCCAGTACCAGGTCGCGGGGTTCTGGGCGTAGACGAGGGGGGCGCAGAGCGCGAAGACCACCAGTACGACGGCGCAGCGCCGCAGCGCGGAGCGCAACAGGAACGCCGCTCCGGCGAGGAGGGCGAGCGCATAGAGCGCCATGGCCAGCGGCGGGAAGAAGAGCCACGACCCCGAGCCGCGCAGCCGCAGGCCGAGCACGGTCGGCAGCACGTAGACGAAGAGGACGCCCAGGTGGAGAACGAAGCCCGTGTGGGCCGCCCCCTGCGGCGCCGAGTGCAGCGAGGGGAATCCGTGGCCGACGTTGTCCCAGAGCCACGGGAGCGCCCCGACGGCAGCAGCGAGCACCATGCCGCCCGCTCCGAGCCACCCGGGGCGTAGGCCGCGGCGCAGCACGAAGAAGATCAGCAGGGCTGCGGTCGGGATGGCGTAGTAGGCGATCTCCGGCGTCGACCACCAGCCGAGCCCCGCCGTGGCGCCGAGCAGCACCCAGTCGAGCAGCACGGCGCCCCGCCGGCGCGGGACGGACGGGTCGTCGCACAGGCGAAGCGCCAGCAGCATCATCGACAGCCCGAGGACGAGCGCTGCCCAGCGGAAGCCGTACTCGATCGTCGACTGATGGATGTACACCTCCGGCCAGACCCAGAACAGCACGGCCGCACCGACGCCGACGGCAGGCGAGAACAGCCGCCGGCCGATCCTCCAGACGAGCAGCGCCGCAGCCGCGTCGAGGAGGATCGAGGTCATCGAGAGGGTGATGCTCGACTGCCCGAAGAGGCCGAAGAGCGCGGCGGTGACGTAGGGCTCGACGCCGCCGTAGTTCTGCCCCCAGTAGAAGGCGAAGAAGTGGCCCTTGAGGATCTCGTGCGCCATCAGGCCGACGACGGCCTGGTCGGAGTTCACCGGCCAGCGGCCGAGCGACCAGATGCGCAGGCCGAGCCCGGCGAGCACGGCGAGTGCGGCGAGCACGCCCGCAGCGGGACGCACCATCCTCGCTGCGCGCGAGCCGGCGCGCTCCACGCTCGTCGGTGTGGAGGCCGACCACGGCGAGGTCGGCGGCCATCGTCTACCTCCATACCCGGCCGGGCGACGCGCCGGCTGCCTCCCCGCCGCCCGGGGGGCGGTCGGTCCCTGAAGTAACACAACCGGGCCGGCGACCGGTCGGGGCGGCTTCGCCCGGCAACGGTCGCCACCGGTGGTGCCGGCGGGGCCGCGGAGGTCACCACCGGGCCAGCGATGCATGTCGGGCGCCCGGCCGGAGAGGGTAGCCCCGGCGGCGAGCAGGTGGCGGGCGCGGGTGGCTGGAAGCGCTCGGCGGGCGAAATCCCGAGAATTGTCACACCCCATCGGTAGCCTCGCCGCCGTGCCCGTCGCTCAGCACCACCGGTCGAGCTTCTGCTTCGTCCATGCCGCCGACCTGCACCTTGACACGCCCTTTCGCGGCATGAGCGCGGTCGCACCGGAGGTCGCGGGCCTCTGTCGAGACGCGTCGCTCGCCGCCTTCGATGCCGTGATCGAGCTGACCCTCGAGCGCGACGCCGCGTTCCTCCTCCTCGCCGGCGACGTCTACGACGGGCCCGAGCGCGGGCTGCGTGCCCAGCTACGCGTGCGCGACGGCCTGGCGCGCCTCGGCGAGGCGGGCGTGGCGAGCTTCCTCGTGCACGGCAACCACGACCCGCTCGAGACGGGCTGGTCGGCGATCGGCTGCTGGCCGCCCGGCACGACGGTGTTCCCTCCCCCGACCGGCGCGGGGCCGGCCCCCGTCGTCCCGGTCGTGCGCGACGGCGAGGTGATCGCCACGGTGCAGGGTGTCTCCTACGCGACGCGCTCCACGGCGGAGAACCTGGCGCTGCGCCTGTCGAGGCCGGCGCGGGCGGCGACGGACGGCGACCCGCTGCACGTCGGCATGCTGCACTGCAACGTTCAAGGCGCGCCGGCGGGGCACGCCGACTACAGCCCGTGCACCCTCGCCGACCTGCGGGCAACCCGGCTCGACTACCTGGCCCTCGGCCACGTACACCAGCGCAGCGTGCTCAGCGAGGGCAGCGGGGCCGGGGATCCCTACGTGGTGTACCCCGGCAACACCCAGGCGCACAGCTGGCGCGGCGGCGAGCAGGGCGCCAAAGGGGTCTACGTCGTCCACGTCGAGGCCGGCCGGGTGGCCGCCCTCGAGTTCGTCGCCTGCGACCAGGTGCGCTTCGACGAGCTCGACTGCGCCACCGACGGCCTCGAGGACCTCGGCGCGCTGGCCGACCGCCTCGCCCGTTTCGCCGACGAGGCCGCCGCCCGCGCCGGCGGCCGGGCGGTGCTGCTGCGCGCCGAGCTGCACGGCACCGGTCGCGTGCGGGCCGAGCTGGCACGCCCGGGCGTGCTGGACGAGCTGCTCGCCCACGTGCGTGACGACGCGGCGAGGTGCGGCCCGCTGCGGTGGTGGGACTCGCTGCGCGAAGGACCGAGCGGCTCGTCACCACAGACGGCGCCGGTGCGACGCGGCGACTTTGCCGCGGACCTGCTCGAGCTGGTCGGCACGCTGCTCGAGGACGACCTCCTCGCCGCCGGCTTCGCCAGCTGTGCGCTCGGCGGACTGCCGCGCCAGCTCGCCCAGCGTGCCGGGGAGCTGCTCGCCGACGGGCCGCGCCGGGCTGCACTGATCGAGCGGGCCGCTCAGCGGGCGATCGACGAGCTGGCCCAGGCGGCATCGTGAGGATCGCCGGCTGGCACGTCGACGGCTATGGCGTCCTGGCGGGGTGCGAGGTCACCGGCCTGCCGCCCGGCCTGTCGGTCGTCACCGGCCCGAACGAGGCCGGCAAGTCGACGCTGCTCGACTTCCTGCGCGGGGTGATCTTCGGCTTTCCGGACCGGCGCAAGCGGCTTGCCCTCCGCGAGCCGCTGCGTGGCGGTCGCCACGGCGGGCGGGTCGAGCTCCTCGACGAGCACGGGGGAAGCTGGTCGCTCGCCCGCCACGTCGGCAGCCGCGCTCCCGAGCTGCTCGGACCGGACGGCCGCCCCGCCGACGAGGTACAGCTGCGCCGGCTGCTCGGGGGCGCCGACGCGGCGCTGTTCCGGTCGGTGTTCGCCTTCGGGCTCGACGAGCTCGCCTCCTTTGCCACACTCGACAGCGAGGCCGTGCGCGACGCCGTGTTCTCCGCCGGCGTGCTCGGCGCCGGCCGCTCGGCATCGAGCGCGTCGGGGACGCTGCGCCAGCGACGCGACGCCCTCGCCCGCCCGCGCCAGGGCGACGCCCCGGCCAATCGACTGCTCGCGGAGCTGAACGAGCTCGACGAGGCCCTGCGCGTGGCGCGCCGCCAGGCGCTCGGCCATCCGCGCCGCGCTGCCGAGCAGGCGCGCCTCGTGGCCGACGTGGCGACCGCCCGCGCTGTCCTCGAGGCGCTGCGACGACGGCGCGACGAGCTCGACCGGCTGATCACCTGCTGGCCCGTCCGGTGCCGGGCCGAGGCCGCCCGCGCCGAGCGGGCCGGCCTCGGCAACCCGAGCGAGCGCGCCCTCGCGCTGCTCGCCGTCGAACCGGTGCTCGAGCGGATGATCGCCGAGCGCTCCGGGCACATCGAGCGGCTCCAGCGCGAGCAGCAGCTCACGGCGCAGCTCGCCGGGATCGAGCGCGAGCGCGCCGAGCTGCTCGGACAGCTCGGCCCGGCACCCGGCGAGCGGGAGCGGACGGCAACGACCTCCCCCGGGGTCGCGCTCGCGGCCGACGCCGAGGCGCTCGCCGCGGCGGGCCGGGTCGCCGCTGCCGAGCGCGACGCGGCACACGCCGAGCTCGAACGCGCCGCCCTCGAGCTGCGCGCCGTCGAGCTCGAGGGCGAACCCGCCCGGTCAGCACGATCAGCGCCCGGCAGCCCGCGCCCGATTGCCGAGCTGGACGAGCTCGACGTGCTCACGACCGAGCTCGGCCGGGAGGTGGCCGAGCGCGACCGCCTGCGGGCCGAGCACGCCGCGGCCGACCAGGCACGCCGGCTCGCCGAGCTCTCCTCGGGGGCGCCGGGACGTTCCTGGGCGCTGGTCGCCGCTGTCCTCGCGGCCGTCCTCCTCGCGCTCGGCGCGCTCGGCGGCCTCGCCGCCGCCCGGCACGACCGCACCACGGCGGTCGCGGCCGACAGCCGCGCGCTCGCCGGGGCCCTCGCCGCAGGCGCCCTCGCCTGGGCGCTCGCAGGACGGCGACACGCCCGACTCGACGAGCCAGCCGGCGCCTCGCGGGAGGATGCAGCTGCGCTCGAATCCTGCCGGGGGCGCGTCGACCGGCTCGCCGCCGGCATCGGCCTCTGGAGCGACCCGACGGCCTCAGCGGTGGGCGCGTGCGCGGCGCGGTTGCAGCTCGAGCGCGCCGAACGGACGAGCGCCGACGCGCATGCACGGCTCGTGGCACGTGCCCGGTCGACCGTCGCCGCGGCCGCCGGCCGGCTCGAGCGCCGACGGGCCGAGCTCGAGGCGCTCGACACCCGCGCCGCGGTTCTCTGTGACGCGGCCGGCCTCTCCCGGCTGCTCGGGCCGGATGGCCTCGTGCAGGCCCTGTCCTGCATGGACAAACTGGCCAGGCTCGAGGCGGCGCGCGAGCGAGTGCGCCAGCCGCTCGAGGCCGTGCGCGCCGAGAACGCCGCGTTCGAGCTGGAGGTGCGCTGCGTGCTCGACGGCCTGCCCCCCGAGGGGCGGGCCCGGCCGGTGCCGGCGGCTGACGAGCTGCTTGCTCTGGCAGCCGAGCTGCGCCGTGCCGTCGAGCACCGCGAGCTCACGGCCAAGGCGGGGCGAGCCCTCGAGGAGTCCGAGGAGGAGCTGACACGTCTGCTCGGGACCGGTGATCCGGCCGCCGCGTTGCGGCTCGCGCTCGCCGCGGGCGACGTGCTCGGTTGGGAGGAGCAGCGCAGCGAGATCGGCCTTGCTCTCGACGAGGCCGCAGCGGCGCACGAGCTCGCCGTCGCAGCACGCCGCGACGGCGAGCGGGCGCTCGAGGAGCTCGAGGGCTCGGCGGGCGTCGCCGAGCTGGAGCTGCAGCGCGGCGTCGTGCTCGCCCGCCTCGAGCGCACACTCGAGGACTGGACCGTGCTCAGCCTCGCCGAGTCGCTGCTCGTCGGCACGCTCGCCCGCTACGAACGCGAGCGCCAGCCGCTCGTGGTCGCCCGGGCCGCCGAGCTGTTCGGCAGCGTGACCGACGGCCGCTACCGCGGGTTGATCGCCCGCGGAGGGACCGACGGAAAAGGGCCGGGCATCGACGCGCTCGGTGCCGGTGGGGAACGCGTCGACTGCGGCGACCTCTCGAGGGGCACCGCCGAGCAGCTCTACCTGTGCCTGCGCCTCGCCTACGCCACCACCTTCGCCGAGCGGGCGGTGGTGCTGCCGATCGTGCTCGACGACGTGCTCGTGAACTTCGATCCGGGGCGCGCCCGGGCCGTCGCCGGCGTCGTGGCCGAGGTGGCAGCGACCAACCAGGTGCTCGCCTTCACCTGCCACCCGCATGTCGTCGAGCTGCTCGGGGAGGCGGCACCCGGCACCCGCGTCGTCGAGCTGGCGCGCGGCTGACGGGCGTCGGGATCAACTGGCGGCGTAGGCCTGCGCGGCGTCCTCGTTCTCGTCGGCGGCAGCGAGGCGCGCCGGCTCGGTCGCCTCCTCCCATCCCGTGGCGACGATCACGAACAACAGCAGGGTGATCAGGTGCACGCTCGAGCACCACAAGCAGATCTTCCCGATCACGAACAGCTCGTTGTAGATGAGGTAGAAGACGAAGCCGGCTCCGCTGACCACGCCGGCGAGGCGCGCCGGGGCGACCAAGCGGTTCGCCGAGCGCCACGCCCAGGGCGAGCACAGCGCCAGCATCGGCACGAAGAAGACGAGTCCGAGCAGGGCGACGGGGATGCCGAAGACGTACGACTGCGGGCTGTGGGTCACCGCCTCGCAGTTGAACGTCGAGTTCACCGGGCAGTCGAGCGTGTAGTGGGCGTAGTGCCCGATCGTCAGGTAGATCGAGACGCCGAGGCCGATCAGGCACAACAGTGTCGTGGCGATCGGGCGCCAGCTCGGCGTGCGCCGCTCGGGCTCCCAATCGGCCGCGGCAGCGTCGAGCCGCGGGTCAACGGCTGCCGCTTCGCTGCGGCGGTTCGCCTTCGAGCGGCGGGGCGGCGGCAGCGTGGCGCTGCGCGACGCCGGGACGCTCGCCACCGCCGAGCCGGCGACGAAACGGCGAAGCAGCGGGCGCTTGGCCGGAGGCGGGGGCTCGACGACGACGCTTCGCGCCGGTCGGCCGCGCTGCGAGGTGGGGGGCTTCGGCACGGCGCCGGGCCGATCAGGCCTTGACGGGCTTGGACTGGGCGACCACGGCCATCGCCGCCTTGACGCCGCTCGTCTGGCAGAGGGAGGCAGGCTTGCCGCCGTCGATCGAGCACACCGCCGCGTCGATGTAGTTCGCCTGGGCAAGGATGGCGGTCGAGTCGATCACCGAGCCGTAGGAGGAGCTCGGGTCGTGCACCGCGGCGACGATCTGCGGGCGGGTGAGACCGGCGCCGCTCCCGCTGGTGCCCGGGTCGAGGACGCTGATCGTCTGCTCCATGCCCGAGGGGAAGTTGGTGAGGGCGTACTTGCCGCCGAAGTTCATGTACGGCCAGCCGATCTGGCCCGAGAGGGTCGTGTCCTGCTTGGTCCACAGGTTCTCGATGCTCGCCGGCGGGTTGACGAGCGGGTTGCGATCGCGGTCCTCGGTCTCGTAGGGCGTGAAGCTCACGTACTTGCTCCGGTACGTCGAGCCGAGGAAGCTCCAGGTCGGGATGTCGCCGTCGCTCGAGCCGGAGTCGACGACCTTCAGGTTGTTGAAGGTGCCGAGGCGGCTCAGGGCGAGGATGACCGCGTAGCGCTCGACGGCGCAGTAGGGGCAGAACTCCGCCCCGACGAACACGACCCGCGGCACCGTGCCCCCCGACGAGGCGCCCCCGGAGGAGGAGCCTCCCGAGGAGCCTGAGGAGGAGGTGAGGGCGGTGTAGTTCTTGATCGTCTCGAAGGGGGAGGTCGCCTGGGTGCCGATGCCCGCTGCGCTCTGCACCGACAGCGGCGTCGAGGCCAGCTGGTTGACGAGCGAGGCCGGCGCCGCCGCCGGGTGCTGCCCGCTGGCGGTCGCGTTCGTCGAGTTGTTCGAGTTGTTGTTGCCGCCGGTCACCTTGACGAGCACGAAGACGAGCACCACGACGACGACGAGGGCGGCGGACAGCCAGCCCCAGCGAGCGTTCGGGCCACGGCGGGCGCGCTGGGCCCGGCGTTGGGAGCCGGAGGAGCGCGGGCGGCCGGCCGGCTGCTGGCCGAGCCGGCGTGGCGCGTTGGACTGCTGCTGCCCGAGGCGACGGGGTGCAGTGCTCGACGGCGCCGCCGGGCCTTTGCCGGTCGTTGCCGCCGCCGCGCCCTTGCCGTTCGTCGCAGCGCTCGGTCCGCCGCCACCCGGGGGCGGCGAGCCTGGGCGGCGCTGACCGCCTGCCCGCGGCCCCTTGCCGCCTCTGTTCTGGGTCGCCATCTCGCTCCTTGTCGGGTCGGACCCTCCGGCGGGCTGCGGCGCTCCCCGCTCCGGCGCGTCGGGATGGTGCAGGGTCACGTGTCCTGGCGTGACGCAGTCTACTGCGGGTGTCTGGGACCGCACTGTGCGCCATTCGCCCCGATCACGGGCTCGGCGCGCTGTCGGTCGTACTCCCGGGCGCGCCGCCGGCGGGGCTCACAGCTCGACGGTACAGGCCGGGGCAAGCCCGGCTGCGAAGAGGGCGTCGGCGCGCCGCACGGCTCCGGGGCTGACCTCGCACACGCGCCCCGCGTCGCGCAGCGCGGCGAAGGTGCTGCCACCGAGGTACGACGCGGCGAGCGCCGCTGCGTCGGTTCTGACCATCGCCGGCTCGCCGCCATCCGCCGGGCCGCTTCCCTCGGCGAGCGGGCCGCGCACCGACGCCGTCCCGTCGGCCGCCACGGCGACCTCGTAGCTCCCGGCGTTCCAGGGACAGACGTCGTCGGCGAGCGAGATCGCCAGCCGCCCGGGCGCGGCGTAGCGGCGGGCCGCGAGCGCTGCCGGCGACGTCGACAAGGCGCAACCAGCTGCGGTCGGCGAAGGCCTCGACCTCGAGGGCACGTGGGTCGGCGAGCAGGTGGCGGAGCGGCTCGTCGATCGGCCGCGGCCCGGTGATCAGCTCGTCGGCGGGGTCGAGCTCGAGCAGGTAGGACCACAGCGCGGCGTAGGCGACGGGGGTGACCGCGGCAAGCTCGACGAGCTGCACGGTCAGCCGCCGGGCGGTCCCCGGCCGCTCCAGCAGGTCGTACACCGCGTAGCCGTCGAGTTGCCCGTCGAGCTCGAAGGCGACGCGCAGCCGCGGCGGGGCGCCGGCGGGGGCACCCGAGACGAGCTCGGGCCAGTCGGCGGCGCGGCGTGCGACCTCGCCCGGCCGGGCGAGCGACAGCTCCTCGTGCAGAGCCGGGAAGGCTTCGAGTGCCTCGGGCGGGGTGAGCAGCCGGACGCGACCGCGTCCCGTCGCCTCGGCGAGCTCGGGGGTGAGCGCCATCGTCGCCGCCGGGCGCCGAAGGCGGTAGCTGGCGGCGAGCACCGCCGGGCCGAAGCCGTACCGTCCGTAGATCGCGCCGTCGCTGGCCTGCAGCAGGAGGAGCTCGGGGCCCTGGCGACGGGCTTGCTCGAGCGCGGCCCGCAGCAGGGCGGAGAGGACGCCGCGCCGGCGGTGGGTGGGCAGGACCGCGACGTCCTCGAGCACCAGGGCCGGCGCCGTCACCGGCCCGGGGAGCGTGAGCTCGACCTCGTACGCGCCGAGCGTGCCAACCAGCTCGCCCGTCTCGAAGGCGGCCAGGCAGCGGGCGTTGAGGCCGGCGACGAGCGCCTCGCGCTCTTCGACCTGCAGCTGGATGGCGAAGGCGACCTCGACGCAACCGGCGAAGGCGTCCACCTCGTGTGGCAGCGGGGCGCGGACCTCGATCCCCGCCGGCGAGCCGGCTGCAGACGCCGGCGGAGCCTCACGCACGACGCCGGCGTCGACGCCGCCTGCACGCGACGGACCGGCGGGCGCGCGGCCGTTGTCGCGCCCGTTCCCGGCGGGCGAGTCGAGCGCGCCGCGCTGCTCAGCGCTGCTCGCTGCCCGGCTCCTGCGCCGCGCCGGCCGGCCTACCGCCGCCCTGCTCGGGGGTCCCGTGCTCGACGAAGGTGCGGCGGATCTTCAGCACGACCTCCTCCGAGCGGTTGGCGTCGTCGCCCTTCAGCTGCAGCAGCTCGCGGCGGTCGGCTTCGGCGACCGAGGCGGCGCCGGCGTCGGCGGCGGCGAGGCGTGCATCGATCCCCTCGGCGACGATCTTCTCCGCCTCGGCGACGAGCGCTTCGACCATCTGGTCCTCGGGCACGACGCGCACGATCTTGCCCTTGATGAACAAGTGACCCTTGTGCTTGCCCGCGGCGATGCCGAGGTCGGCCTCGCGTGCCTCGCCGGGTCCGTTCACGACGCAACCCATCACCGCCACCTGCAACGGGATGTTCCGTCCCTCGAGCGCCTCCTGAGCGGCCTTGGCCACGCCGATGACGTCGATCTCGGCGCGGCCGCAGGACGGGCAGGCGATCAGGTCGAGACCCTTGCGCTCGCGAAGCCCGAGCGCCTCGAGCAGCTGGCGCCCGGCGCGGGCCTCCTCGACGGGGTCGGCGGTGAGCGAGTAGCGGATCGTGTCGCCGATCCCCTCGGCGAGCAGCGTGGCGATCCCGGCCGTGCCCTTGAGCAACCCGGCGGGCGGCGGCCCGGCCTCGGTGACGCCGAGGTGCAGCGGGTGGTCGAAGGTCTCGCTGGCCAGGCGGTAGGCCTCGATCATGAGCGGCACGTTGGAGGCCTTGACCGAGATCTTCACGTCGGAGAAGTCGACCTCCTCGAAGTAGGCGAGCTCCATGCGCGCCGACTCGACGAGCGCCTCGGGCGTGGCACCGCCGAAGCGCTTGTACAGCTCCGGATGCAGCGACCCGGCGTTGACGCCGATGCGCACGGGGACGCTCCGGTCGCGGCACTCGGCGGCGACGAGCTTGATCTCCTCGGGCTTGCGCAGGTTGCCGGGGTTGAGACGGAGCCCCTGCACCCCCGCCTCGAGGGCGGCGAGGGCCATCTCGACGTGGAAGTGGATGTCGGCGACGATCGGCACGGGCGATCGCGGCACGATGCGGGCCAGGCCCTCGGCCGCCTCGGGCTCGTTGCAGGTGCAGCGCACGATGTCGGCGCCGTTGGCCGCCAGGGCGTAGATCTGGGCGAGCGTCCCGTCGACGTCCGCCGTCTTGGTCGTCGTCATCGACTGCACGCTCACCGGCGCCCCGCCACCCACGGGCACCGGTCCGACGCAGATCTGGCGGGTCGGGCGACGCGCGGCCAGCGAACCGGTCACTCGGGGCATGACGATGGTCCTCCTTGTCGCCTCAACACGTCGATCGCCTCAACACGTCGGTCGTCACGTCGCTCGTCCCAACACGTGGTGATCCGGACACGGCCTGGCCCACGCGCCCGGCGTGACCCGAGCGGGCAGGCGCCGCCGGCGGGGTGGTTCTGTCAGCCTACGGCCGCACGGGCACCGTCGGCCTCGGCGCCCCGGTGCCACCGGCGGGCGGTCGCCCGCCACCCGCGCGCCCGTCAGCCGCCGAGCGTCGGCGGGGCGACGATGTTGGCGTAGAGCGCGGACAGGCCGATCACGACGATGAAGGCGAGGAAGAGGTAGGCGACGGGCATCAGCTTGGTCACGTCGGCGTGGTACGGGCGGCCGCGGCGGCTGCGCACGCGCTCGTAGACGGCGATCAGCACGTGGCCGCCGTCGAGGGGCAGCATCGGGAAGAGGTTGACGATCCCGACGAAGAGGTTGATCGCCACGAGGATCTCGAGCACCCAGTACAAGCTCTGTTTGGCCGCCTGCCCGGCCAGCTCGACCGCTCCGACGATCGAGAGGATCTGTCCGCTCGAGCCGCTCGAGCCGCTCGCACCGCTCGCCGCACCGGAGGCCCCGGCAGCCCGCGACGAGCTCGGCGCCGCCGTCGTGTGCCCGGCGGTGACGACGCCATGGAAGAACGAGGACATCCCGTGCAGGGAGAACACGCGGGCGATGCCGGCGAAGGTCTGCGACGTCGCGCTGCCGAGATTGCTCCCGGCGCGTCCGACCGCGTCGAGCGCCCCCGTCCGCTGGTAGTCGGTCGACCCCGCGAGGTCGACCCCGAGGAAGCCCACCGGCTTGTTCCCCGTCTTGGCGGGCTCGCCGTCGATCATCACCTTGCGGCCGTCGATCGGCGTGACGCTGACCGTGCGCGTCACGCCGTCGCGTCGCACGGTGACGTGCACCGTCTTGAAGGCGTCGCCCTCGATCAGCGACACGAGCTGGCTGCCGGACGTGATCTTCGTGCCGTCCACGGCGAGCACCGTGTCGCCCTTGACCAGCCCGGCGCTGCGAGCCGGGCTCGCCACGGTGCCGAGCCGCGGGACCGCGGCGATCGTCGGCTCGGAGTGCGACACCGGGACACCGGTCAAGGCGAAGATCGCCCACAACAGCACGAAGGCCATCAGGAAGTGCATCGCCGAGCCGGCCACGGCGACGAGCAGGCGGCGCGGGAAGCTCGCTTCGCGGTAGGCGCGGGGCTCGTCCGCCGGGTCGACCTCCTCGGCCGAGGTCATGCCGACGATGCGGACGTAGCCCCCCGCCGGGATGGCCTTCACCCCGTACTCGGTCTCGCCACGCCGTACCGACCAGAGCCGGGGCCCGAAACCGAGGAAGTACTCCGTGACCTTCATCCCGCTCCACTTCGCCGTCGCGAAGTGGCCGAGCTCGTGCAGCATCACCATTACGACGAGGGCGAGGACGACGGCGAGATAGGTCAGGCCGTGGAGCAGGGCCACGACGACGACGATCGCCGCTACGGCGGCGAGCAGCCGGGCAAGCGCGGCCCGGTTCGAGCCGCCGGAGGGCGCCCGGAGTGAGCCATCAGAGTCCGAGCGCCGCGCCATCGTCGCCGGGCCGGACTCGGGGCGCCCCGATCCCTGCGCGCCGCCGTCCTCAGCGGAGTCGACCTGCGCGCCACCGACCTGCGCTGCGTCGAACGGAGCGGCGGGCCGGCTGCCGTCCCAGCTCATCGTGCTCTCCGTTGCGCCAGCACGCTCCCGGCGACGCGGCGGGCGGCGGCGTCCGCCTCGAGCACGTCGTCGACCTCGGCGAGGTCGAGGCGTTCGTGGCGCTGCAACGTCTCCTCGACGACCTCGGCGATCGCCGGCCAGGCGAGCGCCCCCTCGAGAAAGGCCGCCACGGCGACCTCGTTGGCGGCGTTCAGCCACGCCGGCGCGCTCCCCCTCACGCCCGGCCTGGTAGGCAAGGCCGAGGCAGGGGAAGGTGTCCAGGTCCGGCGGCTCGAACTCGAGGCGCGTGGCGCGGCTCCAGTCGAGGACCCCGAATCCCGTGCCGAGCCGCTGCGGGAAGCAGAGGGCGTAACCGATCGGCAGGCGCATGTCCGGCATCGACAGCTGCGCGATGGTCGCCCCGTCGCACCACTCCACCATCGAGTGCACGACCGACTGGGGGTGCACGACTACCTCGATGCGGTCGTAGCCGACGCCGAACAGCTCGTGGGCCTCGATCACCTCGAGTCCTTTGTTCATCAGCGTCGAGGAGTCGACGGTGATCTTCGGCCCCATCGACCAGGTCGGGTGGGCGAGGGCGTCGGACACCGTCACCTCGGCCAGGTCGGCGGCACGCCGGCCGCGAAAGGGCCCGCCGCTCGCGGTGAGCACGATGCGGCGCAGCTCGGGATGCGGCACCGGGCGGCCCTGTGCCACAGCGGGCGGCGAGGCGATCGCGTTCGCCTCCCCGCTCACGCGGCCGCCGGCCGGCAGCCCGCCCGGGCGCGCCGCGAGGCACTGGTGGATAGCGCAGTGCTCGGAGTCGACCGGCACGAGCTCGGCCCCCGGGGTCCCCCTCGCCACCTGCACGACCGGGGCGCCGGCGATCAACGACTCCTTGTTGGCCAGCGCCAGCCGGCTTCCCGATCGCAACGCGGCGACGGTCACCGGCAGGCCGGCGAACCCGACGACGCCGTTCAGCACGACTTCGGCGCGCTCCGCGGCGGCGACCAGCGCCTCGGGGCCGCAGACCAGCTCGGTCCCTGCCGGCAGCAGGGGCGCGAGCTCCTCGGCAGCCGCTGGATCGGCCAGCGCGACGAGCTCGGGCCGCAGCTGGTGCGCCTGCTCGGCGAGCAGCTTGACCGAGCGCTGCGCTGCAAGCGCGACGACCCGGAAGCGCCCGGGGTCGGCCGCGACGACGTCGACGGCCTGACGACCGATCGAGCCCGTCGAGCCGACGATGCTGAGGCCTCGGCTCACGCCGCCGAGGCGCCTGTCGTGTCGGTCATCCGAGGTGCCACGCTACGGCGAGGCAGTACGCAGCGGGCAGCACCAGCAAGAGCGAGTCGATGCGATCGAGCACCCCGCCGTGCGCCGGAAGCAGGTCGCCCATGTCCTTCAGCCCCAGGTCGCGCTTGAGCAGCGACTCGGCGAGGTCGCCCAGCGGCGCAAGCACGCAGACCACTGCGCCGAGCAGCAGCGCGCGCTCGAGGTCGAGGGGATGGATGCGGGCGACGACGAGGGCGGCGAGCACCAGGGTGAGCAGGGTTCCCCCTGCGGCGCCTTCCCACGACTTGCCCGGGCTCACCGCGGGAGCCAGCTTGTGCCGGCCGAGGCGCGACCCGACGGCGTACGCGCCCACGTCGTTGCCCACCGCGAGCAGCACCGCGGCGACGAGCACCGCCAGCCCGTGGCGGTCGGCGAAGGTGGCGGGGGCGAGCAGCGCGCCGGCGAACGCCCCCAACACGCCCACCCAGCTCACGACGAGCGTCGTCACGCCGAGATCGGCTGCGGTGGCGCGGCGCGAGCCGATCGTGAGGAACCAGACGAAGACGAGGACCACTGTTGCGGCGAACACGGTCGGGACGGTGGCGAGGCCCCCGTCGTAGGCGGCGATCATCATCGCCGGCGACGCGGCGAGGGCCACGGGCGAGGCGGGGCGGAAGCCGCTGCGGCGCAGGGCGGCGAGCGCTTCGCCCGACCCGAGGGTGACCACGACGGCGACGAGCACGAGCGTCGGCAGCGGGCCGGTGAGGAACGCCGCCAGCGCCACGCCGCCGGCGACGCAGCCTGTGAGCACGGCCTGCACGGGGTTGCGCCCACCTCGCCGCAGGCGGGACGGGGACCCGGCCGCGGCGAGCAGGCCGTCGCCTGTGGCCTCGGCGGGCGTCGAGAGCGCCGCCGGGTCCGCGACATGGCCGGCCGGGCTCAGCGATGTGCCCCGAGCGGGCTCGTCCGCGTCGCCCGGGTCCGTCGTCCCGGCCGCGGCGGCAACGGCAGCGGCGCCCGGCACCACAGTTGCCGGGACGCCGCCGGAGACGTCCCCTCGCTCCGAGTCGCAGCCTGGCTCGCGGGGGATCGGCACGTAGCGGCGAGCCGGGGCTCGCAGGCCCGGACGGCCGCGGCCGAAGCGCCCCCGGCTGGCGTGGCGGCGGCGCGTCTCGGGGCCGAGCGCGGCAAGGGAGGAGGCTGCGTCGTCGGCGACGCGTTGGGACAGCAGCTCGCTCCAGGCCGCGTCCTCGTCCGAACCGGACCAGCCCTCGAGCTCGTCGACCTCGCCGGGATCCGGAGCCGAGGACCCGTCCGCACGCGATGCGCTCAACCGCCCGCCGGGCGGCGCGTCGTGGCCCGCCGGCGCGTCCAGCTCCAGCTCGGCGAAGGAGAACTCGAACGGGTGATCGGATTCCGTCGGGAGCCGCCCGCCGGCTTGCTCCGTCGGCGCTTCGGCGAGGAACGAGAGGTCGTCGTCGTCGTCCCAGTCGCTCCCGACCTCGCGCCAGCTCGGACCGTGCCCGTGCCCGACCAGCTCGGCCGGGTCGGCGCCGGGGAGCGGCTCGTCGAGCAGCACCCGAGGTACCTGGCCCGTCGGCGGGTCGCTCCAGTCGGGCAGCCCGTAGGCGCCGGTCGGCTCGTGCCAGCCTGCGGCCTCGCCGGCGTACGCCGCCGCGGACCGCTCCCCCGGTTCCCCCGTTGCGCGCCCCGGCAGCCGGCCGGCAAGCGAGGAGAAGCCACCCGCCGGCAGGGAGCCGGACGCGCCGGGCTCCCCGTCGCCGGCACCATGCTCGGTCGGGCGCTGGTCCGGCTGACGCAACGAGCCCGCAGCCCGCGTTGTCGAAGGAGCGAGACCTGCGGCGACGGCAGCCTCGACGGCCGCGATCCGCACCCCTTCGGTGATCGAGCCGTGCCCGCCCGGGCCGGGCGCAGCGTGCTCGTCGCCGGAGCGTCGGCGGCCGGGCCCGTCGTCGTCCGGCTGCTCCATCACGCCTCCCTGCTCCGGCCGTGCGCGGCGCCAGCTGCCGGTGACGCCCGCCGCGGCCACCGAGCGTGGCGGCGGCGGTCACACCTCAAGCAGCTCGTGCTCCTTCTGGGTGAGCAGGCGGTCGACCTCGCCGACGAGCTCGTGGGTGAGCTTCTCGAGCTCCTTCTCGGCCCGGTCGAGGTCGTCGGCGGTGATCTCGCCGTCGTGCTCGAGCCCCTCGAGCTCGTGGCGCGTCGCCCGGCGCACGCCGCGCACGGCGACCCGGCCCGTCCTCGGCACGTTGATGCGCCAGCTTGACGAGCTCCTTGCGGCGCTCCTCGTTGAGCTGGGGGAACACGAGCCGGATCACCTGGCCGTCGTTGGACGGGTTGACACCGAGGTCGGAGGTCTGGATCGCCTTCTCGATCGCCTTCATCGAGCCCTTGTCGTAGGGGTTGATCACGAGCGTCCGGGCGTCGGTGACGTGGAAGCCGGCGAGCTGCTGCAGCGGCACCTCACTGCCGAAGTAGTCGACCCGCAGCTTCTCGACGAGGGCGGGGCTGGCGCGACCGGTGCGCAGCGCGGCGAGCTCGCCGCGAGTGTGCTCCACGGCCTTGCGCATCTTGTCGCGCGTCTCCTCGAGCGCCATCGCCACGAGCGATGCGTCGTCGGTCATCGTGATCAGCGTACCGATCCGACTCGCCGCGAGCGCGCACCGGATGTTGCCGGGCACCATGAGGTCGAAGACGAGGATCGGCAGCTCGTTGTCCTTGCAGAACGTGATCGCGGTGAGGTCCATCACCCGCAGGTCGCGGGCGATGACCTCGTCGAAGCTGACCTCCTCGTAGCGGGTGGCGTCGGGGTGCAGGCGAGGATCCGCGCTGTACACGCCGTCGACGCCGGAGTGCGTGCCTTTCAGGATCACGCCGGCCTCGATCTCCGCTGCCCGCAACGCCGCCGGGGTGTCGGTGGTGAAGAAGGGGTTGCCCATCCCCGCTGCAAAGATGACGACCCGACCCTTCTCGAGGTGGCGGATGGCACGGCGGCGGATGTAGGGCTCGCACACCTCGGCCATCGCGATCGCCGACAGCACCCGCGTGTCGAGGCCCTCGCGCTCGAGCGCGTCCTGCAAGGCGAGGGCGTTGATGACCGTCCCGAGCATGCCCATCGTGTCCGAGGTCGCCCGGTCCATGCCCTCGCCGGCGCCGGTCGTGCCGCGCCAGATGTTGCCGCCGCCGACCATGACCGCCAGCTCGACCCCCAGGTCCTGGACGGACTGGGCGATCTCCGTCGCGATGCGCCGCACCGTCGAGGCGTCGATCGTCTCGTCCGAGGCGGAGCTGGCGAGCGCCTCGCCCGAGAGCTTGAGCACTGCCCGCTTCCAGCGCGGCTCGTCGGACATCTCAGTGCCGGCCGGGCTCGACCCCGCGGGCACGCCGAGCGCAGGCCCGGCCCCCCCGCCGGGCACCGGGGTGCGGCCGGTCAGGCACCGACGACGACCTGGGCGAAGCGGACGATCTCGGCCGAGCCGAGCAGCTGGGCGATGGACTGCTTCTCGTCGCGGGCGTAGGGCTGGTCGTAGAGCACGTGCTCCTTGAACCAGCCCTGCAGCCGACCCTCGACGATCTTGGCGAGCTGGGCCTCGGGCTTGCCCTCGTTGCGGGCGGTCGTCTCGACCGTGGCGCGCTCCTCGGCGACGACCGCCTCCGGCACGTCCTCGCGCCGCAGGTACTCGGGCTTGGCGAAGGCGATGTGCACGGCGATCTCGTGGGCGAGCTGGGCGTCGCCGCCGCGCAGCTCGACGAGGACGCCGTTCACCCCACGCCCGTTCTGGACGTGCAGGTAGCTGTCGAGCACGTCGCCGTCTGCTGCCTCGAAGTGCTCGTGGCGACCGAGGGCGATGTTCTCCTTGAGGGTCACCTTGAGCTCGTCGATCTCGCCTTGATGCGCCTCGAGCGCGGACTGGCCGCCGGTAGCCAGGCTCTCGGCGAGGTTGTCGACGAGGCGGACGAAGTCGGCTGACTTGGCGACGAAGTCGGTCTCGCACTCGAGGGCGACCACCGCGCCGACGCGCCCGCCGTCGGTGACGACGACCGAGACCGCGCCCTCGGCACGCTCGCGGTCGGAGCGCTTGGCCGCGCCGGCGAGGCCGTTCTCGCGCAACCAGCGCTTGGCCTTCTCGAAGTCCCCGCCCGACTCGACAAGCGCCTTCCTTGCGTCGAGTATGCCCGCCCCGGTGGCGCGACGCAGGTCTGCCACGTCCCTGGCGGTGAATCCGGTCGAACTGGGGCTCGTCACTTCGGGGTCCTCTCCAGGGTCGTGCTCGTCACGGTTGTCGTCCTCGTCTCGGGGCGGCGTCGCACCCACCGGTCACGCCCCGCGGGCGGCGCCCGCCGCTACCTCTCCCGCCACCTCGTCGTCGTCGCCGAGCGGCGATGCCGGCGCTGTCGGCGCGGCCTCCGCAGCCTCGGACGCGGCGGGCGTGGCGTCGGCAGCCTCGGACGCGGCGCCCGGCGTGGCAGGCGTGGCCTCGGCAGCCTCGGCGCCGACGGGCGGGGCCGGCACGCCAGGCGCCCCGGCCTCCTCCTCCACCGGGGCAGCCGGCGCGGCCTCGGCGGCCTCGGCGGGCAGCGTCGCCGCGCCGGCACGCTCCTGACCCGCGGCCGCGCCGCCGCTGCGGCGCAACCCGCCGGCGCCGCCGCCCCGGCGCTCCTCGCCCGACGCGCCCGACGGCGTGCCGACCGGGCGGCGGGCGGCGATGAAGCGGCCCTCGTTGACGGCGTCGGCGATCACCCGGCACATGAGGCGCGCCGAGCGGATGGCGTCGTCGTTGCCGGGGATGACGTAGTCGATCACGTCGGGGTCGCAGTTCGTGTCGACGACGGCCACAACCGGCAGCCCGAGCTTGTTCGCCTCCGTCACGGCGATGTGCTCCTTCTTCGTGTCGATCACGAAGATGGCGTTGGGCAGCTTGCTGAGCCGGCGGATGCCGCCGAGGTTGCGCTCGAGCTTCTCGAGCTCGCGGCTGAGCACGAGCGCTTCCTTCTTCGGCAGGGCGTCGAACTCGCCGGTGTCGCGGGCGGTCTCGAGCTCGGCGAGCTTGCGCACGCGCCCGGCGATCGTCTCGAAGTTGGTGAGCATGCCGCCGAGCCAGCGCTCGTTGACGTAGGGCATCCCGCAGGAGGCGGCGAACTCGGAAACGGGATCCTGGGTCTGCTTCTTCGTGCCGACGAAGAGGATCGTCCCGCCGTCGCCGACGAGATCACGCACGAAGGTGTACGCGCTCACCGAGCAGCGCGAGGGTCTGGTGCAGGTCGATGATGTAGATGCCGTTGCGCTCGCCGAAGAGGAACCGCTTCATCTTCGGGTTCCAGCGGCGGGTCTGATGCCCGAAGTGCACACCGGCCTCGAGCAGCTGCTTCATCGTGACGACGGCCATGGCCATGCCTCCCCAACGGTTGGTCTGATCCGGGCGAGGCGCTGGCGCGACCGTGGGCACGCCCGGACGGGCGGTAGATGGAAACGGGCTGGTGACCCGCACCGATCCTAGCGCTCACGCACGCGGGTGCGAGCTGCGGTAGGCCTCGAGCAGGCGCTCGGTCGAGACGTGGGTGTACACCTGGGTCGTCGCCAGGCTGGCATGACCGAGCAGCTCCTGCACGACACGCAGGTCGGCGCCACCGTCGAGCAGGTGGGTGGCGTAGCTGTGGCGCAGCGCGTGCGGGTGGGTGGGCACCGGCGAGCGGCGGTCGAGGATGCGTCGCACGTCGCGAGGCCCGAGCCGCCGGCCCCTCGCGTTGAGGAACAGCGCGCTCGCCGCGTCGTGCGCAGGCTGCGCGCCGGGGGCCGGTGCCCGGTCGTCCCGCCGTCCGGCGCTGCGGTCCGGCCCGGGGCGGCCGGGGGCGAGCACGAGCTCGCCCCGCAGCGCGAGCCAGCCGGCGACCGCGTCCACAGCCGGCTCGCTCATCGGCACGCGACGCTCCTTGGCGCCCTTGCCCCAGACGCGCACCGCGGCCGCGGCGAGCTCGCAGCTGTCGAGATCGAGCGAGCAGCACTCGCTGACGCGAAGTCCCGACCCGTACAGCAGCTCGAGCACGGCGACGTCGCGGCGATCGATCGCCTCGGCCCGAGCCCGCGCAGCCGGCGACCCGCCGGCGGGCCGGGCACCCGGTGGCAGGTCGCCCGTCACGGTGTCCGTCACGGCGCTCTGCGGGTCGAGCATCGCGGCGAGCTCCTCGTGGCGCAACACCCGGGGCAGGCGGGCCGGGCCGGCCGGGGCGGAGAGCCGTCGCGCCGGGTCAACGGGCACCACCCCGTGCCGTGCGCACCAAGCGAAGTAGCGGCGCAGGGCAGCGGCCTTGCGGGCGACGCTGCGGCGGGCGTAGCCGCGGGTGGTGAGGAAGGCGAGGTAACGGCGCAACACGACCCGGTCCACCTCGGCCGGCGACCCCGTTCCGAGGCGTCCCACCCAGTCGAGGAAGCCCTCGAGGTCGGCGCGATAGGCGCGCACGGTGTTCGGGGAGGCCGATCCGAGCGAGCGCAGGAAGGGCTCGATCGCGAACGCCCCGTCGGTGCGGGGCGGGAGGTCGGCGACCACGAGACGACGGTACTCGCCCGCCGGACGGCCCCCCGTGGACCGCGCCCCGCGCGCACAGCCTCGCGGCGCGCGAGAGAATGACGCTGTGGCCAGCCGCATCCTGCTCGTGGAGGACGACGAGCGCATCCGCACCTCGATGCGGCTCGCGCTCGAGGACGAAGGCTACGACCTGAGCGAGGCGGCAAGCGGCGAGGACGCGCTCGAGCTGGCGGCGCAGGCTTCCTCGGGGCAGCCGTTCGACCTCGTGATCATCGACATCATGCTGCCGGGGATGGACGGCTTCGCCTGCTGTCGCGAGCTGCGACGGCACAGCGCCGTGCCGATCATCATGGTCACCGCGCGTACCGACACCCACGACGTGGTCGCCGGTCTCGAGGCCGGCGCCGACGACTACGTCACCAAGCCCTTCGAGCCGAAGGAGCTCGCGGCGCGCATCCGGGCGCTGCTGCGACGGGCGCGCGCCGCCGACGACGGGCCGCCGACGCTCAGCTTCGGCGAGCTCGAGATCGCCCCCGAGGCGGGCGTGGTCAAGCTCGCCGGCGAGGAGGTGCACCTCACGCGCACCGAGTTCCTGCTGCTCTGCGAGCTCGCCGCCAACGCCGGCAAGGTCCTCTCGCGCGAGCAGCTGCTCGAGCGGGTCTGGAGCTACGACTACTTCGGCGACGGCCGCCTCGTCGACGTGCACGTCCGGCGACTGCGCACCAAGGTCGAGCCGGACCCCGCCAACCCGGTTCACGTGCTCACCGTGCGCGGGCTCGGCTACAAGCTGGCGCCGTGAGCCGACCGGGCAGGATGCCCCTCCGGGCCGGGGGCTGAGCGACGGCGGCAGCCACCACGACCCGGCCGCGCCGGGCGGACCGCGTGCGCGCCCCGGCGCGCCGTGGTCGCGCCCCGATCGGCCTGCGCGCCCGCATCACGCTCGGCTTCGGCCTCGGGGTTCTCGTGCTGTCGGGGACCTTCGCCGCGATCACGTACTTCACGACCAGCTCGTCGCTGTTGCGCACGGAGCGCTCGAGCCTCGAGCGCCAGGCCATCGCCAACGCCGAGCTCGTCTCGACCGAGCTCTACGACCAGGCCTACGACCCGCAGCAGATCATCGACCAGCTGACCACCCTCGCACCGCAGTCGTCGTCGGTGCCGTCGTCGGTGTCGATGCTCTACGCCGCGCCGGGCCAGGCTCCGGGCGGCGCCGCCCAGTCCCCGGACACCAAGGTGTGGTACTACCGGTCGCGGCGGGTGACGCCCAAGCGCCTGCCGGACGTCTTCCTCGACGAGGTCGAGCGCGGCGGGTCATGGACCCAGACCTTCGAGCTCGGGCACATCCCCCAGTTCGCCGTCGGCCTGCAGATCCCGCCAGTGGCACCGGCGACGGTCGGCGCCGTCTACGTCGGGGTGTTCTCCCTCTCGAGCGAGCAGGAGACGCTGCGCGCCCTGCTCATCTCGCTCATCGCGGCGACGGCGCTCACCACCGTCGCCGGGGCGGTGCTCGGTCGTTGGGCCTCAGGGAGGGCGTTGCGACCGCTGCGCGACGCGGCTCGGGCGTCGTTCGAGATCGCCAGCGGGCAGCTCGACACCAGGCTCGCCGCCGGGGACGCCAGCGACCTCGCCGTGCTGTCCTCCAACTTCAACCGCATGGTCGACCGCCTGCAGCAGCGCATCGAGCGCGACGCCCGCTTCACCTCGGACGTGAGCCACGAGCTGCGCTCGCCGCTCACCGTTCTGGCCAACTCGCTGTCGGTCCTCGAGGCGCGGCGCGACGAGCTGCCGGCAGCGCTCGCAGCAGGCGCTCGACCTCGTCGCCGCCGAGATCCGGCGCTTCCAGCGCATGGTCGGCGACCTGCTCGAGATCTCGCGCATCGACGCCGGGTCGGCCGAGGTCGACCTCGAGGTGGTCCAGCTCGGCGTGCTGCTCGACCGCGTCGCCCGGACGATCGGGCGCGGGGCGATACCGGTGACCGTCGACGAGGACGTGGCCGCGCTCCACGTCGCCGTCGACAAGCGACGCTTCGAGCGCGTGATCGCCAACCTCGTCGACAACGCCGACCGCTACGGCGGGGGCGCGGTGTGCATCGGCGCGGCGGCGGAGCGCGGCACGGTCCGGCTGTGGGTCGACGACGAGGGTCCCGGCGTTCCCCCCGCCGACCGTGAGCGGATCTTCGAGCGCTTCGCCCGCGGCTCGGCGACGGCGGGCAGCCGCGGCGCCGGCGGCGGAACCGGCCTCGGGCTGGCGCTCGTGCAGGAGCACGTCAAGCTGCACGGCGGCCGGGTGTGGGCCGAGGAACGCCCGGGCGGAGGGGCCCGTTTCGTCGTCGAGCTGCCCCTCGTCGAGGCGCCCGAGACGTCCCCCGGGGACGAGGGCGAGGAGGAAGAGGCGGGCACGCCCCTTGGGCGGGCGAGCGGCGTGACGGCCGCCACGCCCGCGGGTCGACGGGCCGGCGGCCACCGAGGGGGCTCGGCGGTGAGCCGCGCTCGCCCGACGCGGCCCGGCGCGCTGCGGCGCCTGCTCGTGGGGCTGGCGCTGCTCGGCGCCGGGGCGGCGCTGGCCGGGTGCGGGATCCCGCTCGACGCCAACCCGATCGCCGTGCCGACCGGCAACCTGCCGCTGGCGCTCAAGCCCAGCCCCAACTCCACCGTTCCCAAGCCGGCCAAGGGACCGCCCGCCGCGCCCTGCAACAACCGTTGCGTCACGGTCTTCTTCACAGGAGCGGGGAACCTCCTCGTCGGCAACGTCCGCTACCTGGACAAGCCGCTCACCGACATGACCCTGCAGCAGGGCCTGCAGGCGGCGCTCAACGCGCTCATCCAGGGCCCGACGAACAGCGAGGGAGCCCTCGGCGAGTCGACCTGGTTGTCCTTCCCCAAGCCGTTGCCCGTGCTGCAGGTCCTCGGTGTGCGCAACGGTGTGGTCTACGTCGAGCTCGACGAGCTCACGACCGAGACCGACGACTACGCTTACGAGTACGCCCTCGGGCAGATCGTGTGGACCCTTGCCGGGACGAGCTACTTCCCGGGCGTGCGCGCCGTCGGCTTCGAGTATGACGGGGCGGGCTACCCGGCGATCCTGCCCAACGGCGAGCTCGACAACTCTCCGGTCACGCGCCAGGACTTCCGGGCGATCGCCCCGCAGGCGTCCTGACGGTCAGGCGTAGGGTCAGCGGCCCGGCGGCATGCCGCCGGCGAGCGCCGGCTCGTGCTCGACACGCGGAGCGTCGGCCCACAGCCGCTCGAGGCCGTAGAACTCCCTCGCCTCGGCGTGGAAGACGTGGACGACGAAGGACCCGTAGTCCATGAGAACCCAGCGCAGGTCCGCCAGCCCTTCGACCTGGCGCGGCGGAGGCCCTCCGGCGGCGCGGACGCGCGCACCCACCTCGTCGAGCACGGCGCGTACCTGGCGATCGTTGCGCACGCTCGTGATCACGAAGTAGTCGGTGATGGCGATCTGACCGCCGACGTCGAGCAGGAGGGTCTCGTCGAGGGTCTTGTCCGCAGCGGCGTTGGCCGCCACGATGGCCAGCTCGAGACTCAACGATCTGCGCCGCTCGGTTCGACGGACGCCACGGGCACGTGCGAGCCGGCGTCCTTCAGGGCGGGGAGCTTCGTGCTCATCTGCGGACAGCGTACAGGCCACGTTCGCGAATTCCGCGGATTGCCGGTCCGGGAATGAGGTAGTCGAGCGGCCGGCCGCTGGCCGCCCGCTCGCGCAGGTCGGTGCTCGAGATCTCGAGCGCCGGCATCTCGATGCTCACCGCCCGCCAGTCGGGAATCGGGCCGCCGGGGCCGACGACGACCTGCCGGGTCCCGGGCCGGTTGACGACGACGAGCACGACACCGTCCCGCACCTCCTCGAGACGCTCCCAGGTCGCCAGGCCCGAGACGACGTCCGCCCCGACGATGAGGAAGAGCTCGGCGCCGGGGTTGGAAGCGGCGAGCTCGGCGACGGTGTCGGCGGTGTACGAGACCCCGCCGCGGGCAACCTCGAGGTCGGACGCCTCCAGTCCCGGCGTGCCGGCGACCGCCGCCTCGACCACGGCGAGGCGGTCGGCGGCCGGAGCGACCGTGCGCAGCCCGACCTTCTGCCAGGGCTCGTTGGCCACCACGAGCAGCACTCGGTCCAGCGAAAGGGCATGGCGCGCGTTCACCGCGGCCACGAGATGGCCGATGTGCACGGGATCGAACGTCCCGCCGAAGATGCCGATCCGCGCGATCGCCGAAGGATAGAGCGGCCGGCATCGGACGGCCCGCAACCGGGCCACGGCGCGTGCGTGCTGCGGCGGGGGACGCGAAGGTCTCGTTGCACGCCACCACGTCGGATCCGGGCGGCGCGCTGCGCATTCATCAAGGCATAACAAGCCCGTGCCTTCCCTGAAGGGCGCCCGCCGCCTAGGCTTTGCGCCATGGGCGCGGAACGTGAGACGGGCAGCGCCGCGTGGACGCCCGACGCGTGGCGTGATCGCCCCGCAGCACAGCCCCCGGATGGCCGGACGAGAGCGCCGTCCGCAGCGTGCTCGCCGAGCTGTCCAAGCGACCACCGCTCGTCTTTGCCGGCGAGGCACGTCGGCTCACCCACGAGCTGGCGGGCGTCGCGGCCGGTCGTGCATTCGTGTTGCAAGCAGGTGACTGCGCCGAGTCCTTCGAGGACGTCGTCGCCGACACGATCCGGGACAAGCTGAAGGTCATCCTGCAGATGGCCGTCGTGCTCACGTACGCGGCCGGCGTCCCGGTGGTCAAGGTCGGCCGGATCGCCGGCCAATTCGCCAAGCCGCGAAGCTCCGCCACCGAACGCGTCGGCGGCGTCGAGATGCCGTCGTTCCGGGGCCACATCATCAACGACGACATCCCGGTCCCCGCGGCGCGCATCCCCGATCCGGCGCGCATGCTCACCGCGTACCACCACTCGGCGTCGACGCTCAACTTGTTGCGTGCTTTTACCAAGGGAGGGTTCGCCGACCTCGCCCAGGTGCACTCCTGGAACCAGCAATTCGTCGCCTCGAGCGCCGAAGGCCGCCGGTACGAAGCGATCGCCGAGGAGATCGACCGGGCGATGCGTTTCATGCAGGCCTGCGGGGTGGACCTCTCGGCCGAGGCCCCGATCCAGCAAGTCGACCTGTACACGAGCCACGAGGCGCTTCTGCTCGACTACGAGGAGGCCCTCACGCGGCGCGATTCGCTCACCGGCGACTGGTACGACTGCTCGGCGCACCTGCTCTGGATCGGCGAGCGCACACGCCAGCTCGACGGGGCGCACGTGCGCTTCCTCACCGGCGTGCGCAACCCCATCGGGGTCAAGCTCGGCCCGAGCGCGACCCCGGAGGAGGTCGTCGAGCTGTGCGAGCAGCTCGACCCGGAGCGCGTGCCGGGGCGCCTCATGCTCGTCACCCGCCTCGGCGTCGAGCAGCGTCACGACACTGCTGCCGCCCATCGTCGACGCCGTCACCCGCAGCGGCCACCCGGTGGTCTGGCAGTGCGACCCGATGCACGGCAACACCTTCACCTCGGAGTCGGGCCGCAAGACGCGGCATTTCGACGACGTCCTCGGCGAGATCCGGGGGTTCTTCGCCGTGCACCGCGCCGCGGGGACCTGGCCGGGCGGTGTGCACGTCGAGCTCACCGGGGACGACGTCACCGAGTGCCTCGGCGGGGTGGAGGACATCCTCGAGGAACAACTGCCGCTGCGCTACACGACGACGTGCGACCCGCGGCTGAACGCCCGCCAGTCGATCGACCTGGCGTTCCGGGTCGCCGAGCTGTTGCGCTCCTGATGCGGCGGGGTCATCGCCGGCGCCCCAGACGCGCCGGTCTCACTGGCGCGCTCGGCGCGCCGCTCGCGCTCGCCGCGGGCTTGGCCCTCGGCGTGCCGCTGCCCCGGCTGCTCGGCACGGCGGCGCCCGCGCAGCAACCGGGCAGCTCCGCGGCGCGCACCACGGATGGCGCCCCGGGCCCGTTGTCCGTCGACGGGGCGATGGTCACCGGGCCGGTCGGCGACCCCGTGGCGGAGCCGCGCCTCGCCGCGCACCTCGAGCTCGGCGTCGCGGGCGCCGCCGGACCGCCCTACACTTGCACCTCGCCGCCGGCGACGACCACGACGGGCGCCGCGACGCCGGCAGGGGCCAGCGGCGCCGCCACGACGACGAGCACGACGACGAGCACGGCGACGAGCTCGTCGCTGGCGGGCGGACCGTCGGCCGGCGGGTCGACGACGACGCTGGGCGCGGCGAGCACCACGTCGCTGCCGCCGGCGACGACCGCGCCCCGAGCGCACGTGCTGCTCGCCGCCCCGACCGGCGCGCGGGCCGGTCAGGCCGGGCAGGGGAGCCGCGGCCGTCAGAGCAGCCGGGGTGCGGCCGCGTCGACGACCACCACGAGCACGACGGCGACGACCACCGTGGCGCCGGGCGCCGCCAGCACGACGACGCTGCCGTCGTCGGCGACGAGCTCGTCGGCGCCGGTCACCACCAACTCGCCGACATCGACCACGACGCCGGTGGTCATCCCCGGCGAACGGGTCGGCTACGACCTGCTCGAGTCCAACGGTCTGCTCAGCGGCTTCGGCGGCGCGGGCGAGTTCGGGCCGAAGCGCGCGCTCGCCCACGGCGCGGTGAGCGTCGCGGTCACCGTCGACGGCGCCGGGTACTGGCTGCTCAGCGGCAACGGCACGGTGGCGAGCTTCGGCGACGCCATCGACTACGGCGAGCCCCACCACCTCGTCACCGGGCGCGCCGTGGCGATCGTGACCACGCCCGACGGCGGCGGCTACTGGGTGCTCACCGCCAAGGGCGGCCTGGACAACTTCGGCGACGCCCCGTTCTGCGGCTCTGCGGTGCACGACACCGGGGAGGGGCGGTACGTGGCGATGGCGACGGTTCCCGACGGCGACGGGTACTGGCTCGTCACCTCGAACGGCACGGTGCACGCCTACGGCGACGCCCCCACGCTGCGGCCGAGCGGGAACGCCGGCGCGGCGACAGCGGCGGTGAGCATGCCCGCCACCGGCGGCTCGGCGAGCTCCACGGGCGCGGCCGCGCCGGCTGTCGTGGCGATCGCCTCCACTGCCGACGGCGGCGGCTACTGGCTCCTCGGCGCCAACGGCGCAGTCACGGCCTACGGCGATGCCGCGCTACTTCGGCGGTGGCGCGGCCAAGCACGACGTCGGCAGCTTCGTCGGCATCGCCGCGACGCCCGATGGCAAGGGCTACTGGCTGGCCACCTCCAAGGGCCGCGTCTTCCAGTTCGGCGACGCGACGCCGGAGGGCTCCTTCGCCCGCCACCCGCCGCGCAAGCCGCTCACGGTGGTCGCCCTCGCCGCGGCGGTCGTCCCGCCGCCGACCCCGACGGAGCCGAGCGGCTCGACCGGCGCCGGCGCGACGACGACCTCGACGAGCTCGACCACGAGCACGAGCACGACCACGAGCACCCGGCCGAGCACCACCACGACCACCCGGCCGAGCACCCGGCCGAGCACCACGACGAGCACGACGACCACCATCGCGGCGCGGCACGGCTCGACCACGACGACGACGGTCGCCAAGGCGCCGCCGACGACCGTCCGGCACACGACGACGACCACGACGACGGTGCCGCACCACGTCACGGCCACGACAACGACAAGGGCCACGACGACGACCACGCCGAGCGGCGCCAAGCACGGGCCGCCGCCCGGTGCCCACGGCACCTTCGGCTACGACATCAGCGACTTCCAGTGCGCCAGACCGGGCTCGACCGCGGCACGCGCGGACCTGCCGCTGCACTCGGGCGTCTCGATCATCCAGGCGGCGGGCTGGCTCGACAGCGGCGCCAACCCGTGCATCGCGGCCGAGGCAGCCTGGGCCACCCGCGCCGGCGGCCCGAAGGACAGCCCGTACCAGCTCTACCTGTTCATGAACTCACCTGGCACGAACGCGGTCGCCGTGGCCCAGTCGGCACGAGGGCCGGCGGGGGACTGCGCGCGCTTGGCGCCCGCCGCGCGCCCGTCGTGCATCGCCTTCAACTACGGCTACAACGGTGCTGTCTCAGCTGTCGCCTATGCCGCCAACCGGGGGGTCCGGGCCAGCGAGTGGTGGCTCGACATCGAGAACTCGAGCCTGTCGCGCACCGACTACAGCGACTTCGCCGCCGGTCAGTACTGGTCGGGCTCCCGGGCGTTGAACGACAGGACGATCTTCGGGGCGATCGAGGCGCTGCGCAAGGCCGGGATCGTCGTCGGCATCTACTCCACGAGCGTGCAGTACCCGAGGATCGCCGGCAACTTCGTGCCGGGCGGACCGCGTCTGCAGTTGTGGGTGGCCGGCGTTCCCTGGACCGCTCCGCCCTTCTCCGAGCGCGGCCTGTACTCGCCCTCGGTCCTCGCGCCCTGGTGCGCCGGCAAGGCCGGCTACATCGGCTACCGGGGCGGCGAGCTGTTCGCCGGCGGCGTCGTGCAGCTCTTGCAGGAAACGCCGGGAACCGAGCCGTCGCCCTATGGGCTCGACCCCGACTACGCCTGCTGAACGCGCCGTCCCGGAGCACGCCGTCCCGGAGCACGCCGTCCCGGAGCGCGCCGTCCCGGGAACCCGCCGGCCCGGCGGGCCCCGCCGGGCGGCGGGACGCCCGCATCAGCGCCCGGCGACGAGGAGGCTGGGGTCGGTCGCCACCCAGGCGGGCAACGGCGAGCGGTGCTCGATGCTCTCCGGGTCCGCGAGATGCGCTGCGTCGTTGTACCGCACGAGCCGCCATGTGCGCCCCGTGTGCTGCCACTCGGTGATCGAGGTGTTCTCGGCGTGCAGGCGCACCGCGGTGCCGTGCGCGGGCAGGCCGAGGAAGGCGATCATCGAGGCGTCGATGATGCCGCCGTGGGCGACGACGACCACGAGCTCGCCGGGATGGCGACGGGCGAGGGCCGAGAGCGCCCCCGAGGCGCGCTCGACGAAGTCGACCCAGCTCTCGCCACCGGGTGAGAGCGGCGTCTCGGGATCCTCGCCCGGCAACGAGCTGCGCTGGTAGCGGGCTTCGTACTCGCTCCAGGTGAGACCGTCGGCCTCGCCGGGATGGCGCTCGCAGAGGTCGCAGCTCTGCACCGGCACGCCGAGCCGTCCCGGCAGCCCGGTGGCGACGATCTCGGCCGTCTCGATCGCCCGCGGGAGCACGCTCGTGTAGAACGCCGTCGCCGCGGCGAGCTCTCCCGTGCGCTCGAGGCGCCCGGCGAGGGCGCGCGCCTGGGCCACGCCCCGACCGGTCAACCCGCGGCAGCCGGCGTGCCCGCCGATGAAGTCCTCGGCGTTCGAAGCCGCCTCGCCGTGGCGGATGATCGCCAGGCGTGTGCCGGGCGCGATCGGCGCCGGCCCGGGTGCCGCGCCGTTGCCTGGCGGCTCGGCCATCGGCAACTCGGCGCCGATCGGCTCGGCCACCCGAGACAGCGGGGGCGCGATCGACCGGCTCGGCGGATTCTCAGGGGCGTGCTGCATGGCGGGCAACGCTATCGGCGGAGCTGTCGCCGCGAGCATGCAGCCGTATGGCGATCTCGCAACCGTCTCGCTTCGACGCGCGCGCGTCACGCTCAGGCCAGGAAGTCGACGAAGGCCTCCAGCTGGCGCAGGTTTCGGCACTCGAACACTGCGTCGCAATGGTGTGCGTACTCGCCGATGATCGAGTCACCGCTCCCCCAGTAGGCGCGCGGCTCGGGGTTGAGCCAGTAGAGGTGCCGGGCGCGGCGGTGCAGCGCCTCGAGCTCCTCGGCGCGGGCGAGGTGGTAGTTGTTGCGGGCGTCGCCGAGCACGAGCAGCGTGGTGCGCGGGCCGACGGCGCGGCGGTAACGCTCTGTGAAGGCGGCGAGGGCGCGCCCGTAGTCGGAGTGCCCGTCGCTCGCCACGACGTCGGCGTGGCGCACCGCCCGCTCGAGCGCCTCGGGTGTGCGACCGGCACGGCGGAAGGCACCGGTCACCTCGTCGACCCCGTCGATGAACAGGAAGCTGCGCACCGCCGTGAATTGGCCTGCGACCGCAGCGAGCAGCATCAAGGTGAAGCGGGCGAAGGAGGCGACCGAGCCGGAGACGTCGGCGAGCACGACCAGCTCCGGCTTGCTGGCGCGACGGTGCCGGAAGCGCAGCTCGACCGGCACGCCGCCCGAGGAGAGCGAGCGGCGGGTGGTCGCCCGGAAGTCGAGCGGCCCGGCGTGGCGGTGGCGGCGCCTGCGCTGCAGGCGCGCCGCAAGGGCGCGGGTCAGCGGGACGAGCGAGCGGCGCATCGCGGCGAGCTCGTCGAGGGAGGCATGCATGAAGTCGACATCCTCGACGAGCGGGCGGCGAAGGCTGGCTGCGATCGCATCGAGACCCCGCCTCGTGGCGAGCAGGCGCCGCACCTCTGCCTCGATCGCCGCGGCGAAGCGGTCGAGGCGGTCCCGGTATTCCTCGGCGAGCAGGCGGGATCCGAGCGGGCCGAGGGCTGCCGTGAGGGCGGCGAGCTCGTCGCTGCGGACGACGCCCCCGGGGGCGCCGTCCTCGGCGCCGCCGCGGGCGGCCGCGTCGAGCAGCGAGGCGAGCAACCCGTCGGTGTCGACGGCACGCAACGTGCGCTGCACGTAGTAGCTCACCCCGACCGGTCGGGCGGCTTCCACGCCGGCGAGCAGGGCGACGGCGAGCCGGGCGGCCCGGCGCAGCTCGGCCTCGTCGCCGCTCACGAGCGCGGCGAGGACGATCGCTGCCAGCTCGTCACGCCCGATCGGGGGCGTCAGACCCTCGCGCTCGCGTCCGTCGGGCGACTGCTGCTGCGCGCCGTCAGGCTCGCTGGGGCGCCCCGCGTCGCCCCAGGCGGGGCTCGGACCCGCCGGCGACGGGGCGAAGCACAGCTCGAAGAGGCTGTCGAAGACGGCCCGGTGCGCGGCGGACTTGACCAGGCAGGCGCGAAGCGCCTCGCGCAGCACGCCGCGGTCGGCCAGGCCGACCGCGGCCGCGGCGCGGGCGGCGTCGATCGCCTCGTCGGGTGACACGGGCAGGCCGCCGCGACGGAGCTCGGCGACGAAGTCGGTGAGCAGGCCGAGCACGTCGGCGCTCAGCCGGCAGCGGCGCCGGCCTCCAGCGCCAGCTCCTTGGCGGCGAGCTCGAGGTCCTGCTGGGACTTGAGAAGCAGGTTGAGCGTGGCCTGGGTCGTCGCCGCGTCGGCGTGGCGGGCGCCGAGGAGCACCAGGGTGCGCGCCCAGTCGAGGGTCTCGGAGATCGAGGGCCGCTTCTCGAGCTCGATGCGTCGCAGGCTGCGCACGACCCGCACCACCTCCTCGGCGAGGCGCTCGTCGATCCCGGGCACCTTGGCGCGCACGATCGCCAGCTCGCGCTCGAGGGTCGGGTAGTCGAGGTGCAGGTACAGGCACCGCCGCTTGAGGGCCTCCGAGAGCTCGCGGGTGTCGTTGGAGGTGAGCACGACGAGCGGCAGCGAGCTCGCCCGGATCGTGCCGAGCTCGGGGATCGAGACCTGGTAGTCGGAGAGCACCTCGAGCAGCAGCGCCTCGGTCTCCACCTCGACGCGGTCGACCTCGTCGATCAGCAGCACGACCGGCTCGGCGGAGCGGATCGCCTGCAGCAGGGGCCGGGCGAGGAGGAACTCCTCGGAGAACAGGTCGTCCTCGAGGCGCCGGCGGGAGGGGCCGTCCGGCGCCCCCTCGGGATCTCCGGGCAGATCGCCCGCGCCGGCGCCGCGCTCGAGCTGGATGCGCAGCAGCTGGCGGCGGTAATTCCACTCGTACAGGGCCTTGGACTCGTCGAGGCCCTCGTAGCACTGCAGGCGGATGAGCGGGCGCCCGGTCGCAGCCGACAGCGCCTTGGCGAGCTCGGTCTTGCCGGTGCCGGCGGGCCCCTCGACGAGGACCGGCTTGGCGAGGCGCTCGGCGAGGTACACCGTCGAGGCGATCTCGTCGTCGGCGAGGTAGCCGGCGAGCTCGAGCGCGGCGCGGGCCTCGGCCGGCGAGGCGAAACCGGCGCCGGCCCCGCTCGATTCGAGCCCCGCTCCCGCCTCGCTCACGTGCGCACCTGCCCGTCGCCCTCGACGACGAACTTGACCGACGTCAGCTCGCGCACCCCCATCGGCCCACGGGCGTGCAGCTTCTGGGTGGAGATGCCGATCTCGGCACCGAGTCCGAGCTCGCCGCCGTCGACGAAGCGCGTCGAGGCGTTGACGAGCACGGCTGCCGCGTCGACCTCGCGGGTGAAGCGCGCCGCCGCGGCGACATCGGAGGTGACGATCGCCTCGGAGTGGCCCGATGAGTAGCGGGCGATGTGGGCGATCGCCGCGTCGAGGTCGTCGACCACGGCGACCGCGAGGCGAAGGTCGAGGAACTCCGTGGCGAAGTCGGCCTCGGTGGCGGGCTTGGCGCCGGGCAGGATGGCGCAGGTCGCCTCGTCGCCGAGCAGCTCGACACCGTCGAGCGCCGCAGCGAGGCGGGGCAGCATCGAAGCGGCGACGGCGGTGTGCACGAGCAGCGTCTCGGCCGCGTTGCACACGCTCGGGCGCTGCATCTTGGCGTTGACGACGATGCGCTCGGCCATCGCCGGGTCGGCGCTCGCGTCGACGAACACGTGACAGTTGCCGTCACCGTCGATGACGTAGGGCACGCTCGCCCGCTCGCGCACGAGCGCGACCAGCGAGGCGCCGCCGCGGGGGATGAGGCAGTCGATGACGCCCTCGAGACGGACGAACTCCTCGACGGTCTCGCGCCGCGCGTCGTCGACGAGCTGCACCGCGTCGGCCGGCAACCCGGCCTGCTCGATGCCGCGGCGCAGCGCCGCGGCGACGGCACGGTTCGAGTCGATCGCCGAGGCCGAGCCGCGCAGCAGCACCGCGTTGCCCGACTTGAGGCACAGCGCGGCAGAGTCCGAGGTGACGTTGGGACGGTTCTCGTAGACGATGCCGATCACGCCGAGCGGGACGCGTACGCGACGTACGGAGAGCCCGTTGGGCCGGACCCAGCCGTCGACCACCTCGCCGACGGGGTCCGCCAGCGCTGCGACGGCACGCAACCCGGCCGCCATCTGCGCGATGCGGCCCTCGTCGAGGCGCAGGCGGTCGAGCGCGGTCGAGCTCGTTCCCGCCCCGGCGGCGCGCTCGAGGTCGGCGGCATTGGCCGCGAGCAGCTCGGGTCGGGCCTGTTCGAGGCAGTCGGCAGCGCGCCGCAGCGCTTCGTCCTTGACGCCGCCGCGCGCCGATGCGAGCACGCGCGCCGCCGCGCCGGCGCGCCGCCCGAGCTCGGACAGGACGGGCTCGGCCATGCCCAAGGCTACCTGCGGCCGACCACGGCGGCTTCGAGCACGACGAGGTCGTCACGGTGCACCACCTCACCGGCGAGCTCGGGCGGCAGCTCCACGCGCGAGCGCCCGAGCCACTCCGCCGCCCGGGCAGCGGGGAGGCGCGCGAGACCCTTGGCGAACACCTTCCCCTCCGGCCCGGCGATCTCGACCGCGTCGTCGACGGCGAAGCTGCCCTCGGCGGCCGTGACGCCGGCGGGGAGCAGCGAGGCGTCCCGCTCGACCAGCGCACGGCGTGCGCCCGCGTCGACGACGACCCGCCCCGCCGGTCGCAGGGCGAAGGCGATCCACAGTTTGCGCGCGGGGAGTCGGCGGTCGTGGGGCTGGACGACCGTGCCGATCCCGGCGCGACCGTCGACCGCGTCGACGAGGACGTCCGGCCGGTTGGCGGCGGCGATCACGACGCGCACCCCCGACCAGGCGGCCATCCGCGCCGCGGCGAGCTTGGAGGCCATGCCGCCGCTGCCGCCCGGCGTGCCCGGGCCGCCGGCGGCTGCCTCCATCTCGGCGTCGACCTCGATCACCTCCTCGACGAGGCTCGCCGAGGCGTCGAGACGGGGATCGGCGTCGAACAGCCCGGCGGTGTCGGTGAGCAGCACGAGCAGCTGGGCCCGCAGCAGGTTGGCGACGAGGGCGGCGAGGCGGTCGTTGTCGCCGAAGCGGATCTCGTCGTCGGCGACGGCGTCGTTCTCGTTCACCACCGGCACGACGCCCAGCTCGAGCAGCCGGGTGAGGGTGGAGCGGGCGTGCAGGTACTGGCGGCGCTCGGCGAAGTCGAGCGGGGCGAGCAGCACCTGCCCGGCGAGCAGGCCGAGGCGCGCGAGGGCGTCGTCGTAGACGCGCATCAGGCGGTGCTGGCCGATCGCGGCCAGCGCTTGCAGGGTGCGCGCATCCGAGGGCCGGCCGCCCGGCGGGGCGAGCGCGGCGACGCCGGTGTTCACCGCCCCCGAGGTGACCACGACCACCTGGTGCCCCTCGGCGCGCAGGCGAGCCACGCCGTCGCACAGCCGGCCGACCGCCTCGTCGTCGACGCCGCCGGCGCGCGTCACCGAGGATGACCCGATCTTGGCGACGACGATCACGGCGGCGGCTCCGAACTGGCGCCACAGGCGCCCGGTACGAACGTGGTGGCCCGGCGCGGCCTGACGAGGGTGGACCCGCCGCAGGCGCGTGCACCGATTATCGGTCATCGCCGTCCTGGGGCGCCGGGGCGGCGGCCGCCTTGCCGCGCTGGCGGGCGGCGGGCGGCGGGCGGCGGCGGGCGGCGGGCGGCGGGCGGCGGGCGGCGGGCGGCGGGCGGCGGGCGAGAGCTTCGCTGGGCCGAGCGCCGGGAGCGGGGTCGGGGCGCCGCCGCGATCAGTGGTCGGGCTCGTAGCTCAGCTGGAGCGATCCGATGCGCACCGCGTCACCCGCCCGCGCCCCGGCTCGGGCCAACGCCCGGTCGACCCCGAGCCGGCGCAACCGCCGCTGCACGACGGCGAGCGCCGCGGGGTCGGTGAGGTCGGACATCGCCACGGCCCGGGTCGCGGCGCGGCCGAGCACGACGAAGGTGTCGCCCTCGCGCACCACCTCCACCCCTTCCGGGCGTGGACGGTGCACGACCGGGGCGCGCTCGGCCTGCTCGTGCGCGGCGCGGCTCTCGGCGACGAGGACGGCCAGGCGGGCGACGAGATCGGGCAACCCTTCGCCCGTGGCTGACGAGATGACGAGCTCGCCGCCGAAGCTCGCCGGAGACGGTCGCTCCCCCGCAGGTAGGGCGTCGGCGCGCGAGCCGACGACCAGGCGCGGCCGCTCGAGCAGCTCGGGGCGGTAGCGGCCGAGCTCGTCGAGCAGCGTCTGCAGCTGGCTGGAGGGCGAGCGCTCGAGCGAGGCGAGATCGACGAGCACCACCAGCGCCCGGGCCCGCTCGACGTGGCGCAGGAAGCGGTGCCCGAGCCCGCGGCCTTCGCTCGCCCCCTCGATCAGACCGGGGATGTCGGCCACCACGAACTCGCCGACACTCGCGCCGCCGGGCGCATCCGACGCGCCGGCTGCCTGCTCGGCGACGCGCACCACGCCGAGGTGCGGCTCGAGCGTGGTGAAGGGGTAGTCGGCGATCTTCGGCTTCGCGGCCGAGATGCGGGAGATCAGCGTCGACTTGCCGGCGTTGGGGAAGCCGACGAGGGCGACGTCGGCGAGGAGCTTCAGCTCGAGGTCGAGCCAGCGCTCCTCGCCCACCTCGCCCTGCTCGGCGAAGGCCGGGGCGCGCAGCCTGTTCGAGAGGAAGCTGGCGTTCCCTCGCCCGCCGCGACCGCCCTCGGCGGCCAGCACGCGGTCGCCCTCGGCGGCGAGGTCGGCCAGAACCGAGCCGTCGGGCGCGCGAACGAGCGTGCCGACCGGGACCGGGACGAGCAGCTCGTCGCCGCGCTTGCCGTGCCGGCGCGCGCCGCCGCCGTGCGCGCCGTTGCCGGCGCGGCGGTGCGGGTGGTCGCGAAAACCGAGCAGCGAGACGACGCCGCGGCTCGCCTCGAGGAAGACGTCGCCTCCCCGCCCGCCGTCTCCGCCGTCGGGACCACCACGCGCAACATGGGCCTCGCGGCGGAAGGCGACCGCCCCCGCGCCGCCGTCACCGGCCTTGACGTGGACCTGGGCCTCGTCGACGAAGGCGGGCATCGGTCAGCGAAGCGACCGGCGCGGTGGCCGGCCGCGGGGCGGCAGAAAGGTGGCTCAGGCTTCGGCGGGGACGACGTCGACGAGGCGGCGGCCACGGCGGGCGCCGAAGCGCACGCGACCGTCGGCGGTGGCGAACAGCGTGTCGTCGCCGCCTCGGCCGACGTTGGCGCCGGGGTGGAAGTGCGTGCCGCGCTGGCGGACGATGATCGAGCCGGCACGCACCGTCATGCCGTCGGAGGCCTTGACGCCGAGCCGCTGGGCGTTCGAGTCGCGGCCGTTGCGGGTCGAGCCGCCACCTTTGGTCTTGGACATCTGGAGCTCCTTGTCGGGGCGGCCGCTCAGGCCTCGGCGGCGGCGGACCGGCTGGTGCTGCGGCCGGCCGCCGGCTGACCGGACGACGACGCGGTGTCGATCGCCGTGATCTCGATCGTGGTGTAGTGCTGGCGGTGGCCGAACCGGCGGCGCGCCCGGGCCTTGGGCTTGTAGGTGAAGCCGGTGATCTTCGGTCCCTTGGAGAACCCGATCGACGCGGCCGGACACCGACGCAGCTGCCAGCTCGCCGGGGGCGGCGAGCACCGTCTCGCCGTCGACGACGAGCACGGGACGCAGGCTCACGTCCTCGCCCTCGTCCGCGCCGAGGAGCTCGACGTCGATGACGCTGCCGACCTCGACGCGCTCTTGCTTGCCACCAGTTGCGATCACGGCATACATAGGGGGCGGAGCCTAGCGTGCCCACGCGCCGTCCCCGAACAGCCGGCACGGCCGCGGTGGCGAGACGGCGGCGGGCCCGGGCCAGCGACGTGCCGGCGCAGCGGGGCCGCGGTTGCGTGGTGGCCACGATGCGCCGGCACAGCGCCGAACGGCGTCCCTCAGTCGATGACGTCGTGGAAGACGAGCCCGCGGCCCTTGCACAGCGGACAGGTCTCCGACAGCGTCTCGACGAGGCCCTCGCCGACACGCTTTCGCGTCATCTCGCACGAGGCCGAGCTCGGAGATGTCGAACACCTGGGTGGGCGTCTTGTCCCGTGCCAGCGCGGCGCGCAGCGCCGCCATCACGCCTTGGCGGTTGGCCTTGACCTCCATGTCGATGAAGTCGATGACGATGATCCCGCCGATGTCGCGCAGGCGCAGCTGGCGGGCGATCTCGTCGGCCGCCTCGAGGTTGTTCTTGAACACCGTCTCCTCGAGCGAGGACGAGCCGACGTTCTTGCCCGTGTTGACGTCGATCACGGTCAGCGCCTCGGTGCGCTCGATGATGAGCGAGCCGCCCGAGGGCAGCCACACCTTGCGGTCGAGGGCCTTGTGCAGCTGCTCGTGCACGTGGTGGCGCTCGAAGATGGGCAGGGCTTCGGCCTCGGTGTCGTAGAACTCGACCCGGTCGGCGAGGGTCGGGTCGATGTCGGCGACGTAAGAGCGGACGAGCTCGTACAGCTCGCGGTCGTCGATCACGACGCCGCGGTACTCCTCGGTGAACTCCTCGCGGATCACCCGCAGCGCGAGGTGCGGCTCGGAGTACAAGAGCGCCGGTGCGGGGAGCCGGCGAGCCTGCTCCTCGATCTCGTGCCAGCTGCGCGAGGAGCTGCTCGACGTCGCGGCGCAGCTCGTCGGTGGTGACGCCCTCGGCCGCGGTGCGCACGATCACGCCGTGCCCCTCGGGACGGATGTCGTCGAGGACCTTGCGCAGGCGCTTGCGCTCGTTGTCGTGGAGGCGCTTGGAGATCCCCGAGGCGGTCGAATTCGGGACGAGGACGACGAAGCGCCCCGGGAGCGAGACCTCCTCGGTGAGGCGCGCCCCTTTCAGCCCGATCGGGTTCTTCGTGACCTGGCAGATGATCGTCTGACCGGGGCGCAACAGGTGCTCGATCCGCCGTGCCCCCCGCATCACGATCGATGGCGTCGTCGCGGTCGGTGTGGACGTCGCCCCAGTAGAGGACGGCGTTCTTCGGCGTGCCGATGTCGACGAAGGCCGCCTCCATGCCCGGGAGAACGTTCTTCACACGGCCGCGATAGACGTTGCCGTCGATCTGGTTGACGTCGTCGCGGGCGCGGGCGACGTGGTGCTCGATCAGGTTGCGCCCCTCGAGCACGGCGATCTGGGTCGCCTCGGGCCGCACGTGCACGCACATCAGGTAGCGCCCGACCGGGCGCCCGTTGCGCTCGCGGCCGCGTCGACGGCGCGACTCGCCGCGCCCGACCGCGGCTTGCGCGGTGCCGGCCGGCCCAGCCGCCTCCGCCAGCCCCGCATCGGCGAGCTCCACCTCGGCCTGCTCGCCCCCGGCGTCGGCGTCGGGAGCGTCCTCGTCCGCGCCAGGTCGTGCCGCCCGGCGCGCGCTGCTCCGTGGGGCGGCCGGCTCGGCCCGCGAGCGAGCCTGGTTGCGTGAGCGGGGGGCGGCAGCCACCTCGACCGGATCGGTCGCTGCCGACGCCGCGTCCTCCTCCTCGCCGTCCTCGTTCTCCTCCCCCCCGACGGCGCGCGCCGCGGCAGCCGCACGCGCCGCGGCGCCACGGCCACGCCCGCCGCGCCGCCGGCGTCGCTTCGGCCCGGCCGTCTCCCCCTCCGCCGCGGCAGCGGACGCGCCGTTGACGCGTGCCGCGCCGTTGCCCGCGCCGGGCGGCGCGCCGTTGGCGGCCGCACCGTTCAGTGCGCCGGGATGCGCCGGGACGCGTGGCATCGGCGCTGGCCGTGAGTCACCGATCTGAGGACGGCGCGGCGCCGCAGGCGGCCCGAGAGGCACGCTGAGCGTGCTCGGCTCGGCCGCCCGCAGGGGCGCCGCTAGGTCACGCTGGGCGGGGGGCGTCGATGCGCCGGATGGGCCGGGTGGTGTTCCCGGCCCCGGCGTGCGGCCGGGCGAATCCTGGCCGTTCGACGGGTCGGACATGGGTCGAGTCCCTTCTCGGGCGCACGCCTCGGCGTGCGGAAGGCACCGCGGCCGTCGCATCGGACCCGGGGGGGACGGGGGGCGACGTGCAGGTGACGGTGCCAAGTTTCCAGCTGGCGCCGCCTGCCAGGGCGCCGCCGCACCCGCGCGCGCCCGGGACGGGGGCGGCGAGGCGACCGGTCGAGCCGGTGCCCGGCGACCTGGAGGCGAGTTGGTCGACGGCGCGACTGCCGGTCGTGGGGAAGTGACCTGGCTGCGGTGTCGTCATCCTGACGAGCAGTCTACCTCCGTGACTTAGCCGGATGGCTGTCGTTCGCGTCACCCCTTCTCAGGGGTGCAATCCAGCCGGCACGCCGTGGTGGGCGAGGAGGTAGTCGAAGACGTCGCGAGCGATCGGGGCCGACGCGGTCGCCCCGTAGCCACCCTGATTGACCTGGACGGCGACGACGTACTGCTGGCTCGGGTCGTCGCGGGGGCCGCCGAAGCCGACGAACCACGAGGTCGGCTCCACGTTCGGGTTGACCGAGGTCGTCGCCGTGCCCGTCTTGCCGGCGACGTTCCATGCTTTGAAGTCGAACCCCTGGAAGGCCGTGTACGCCGTGCCCTCCATCGGCGGGCCCTGCTGGGTGACGCCGTCGAACCCCGCCAGCAGGGCGTCGTAGCCGGCCTGGGTGGTGTAGGGGACGTGGCCGGTGACCTGCGGGGCGATCACCTTCACGAGCTTGCCCGTCGGGCTCAGGATCTCGCCGGCGAGCTCGGGGGCGTAGCGCACGCCGTGGTCGGCGAAGGTGGCATAGGCCGTGGCGAGCTCGAGCGGGGTGATCTCGTTCTCGCCTTGGCCGAAGGCCATCTCCTCGTTGTCGGCCGGCTCCCAGTTGTTCCCCTGGCCGGACTCGACCCGCCACGCCGGGCTGTCGATCTGCCCCGTGGCGATGTCGAGCGGCGGCAGGTCGATCCCGTCGTCGACCCCGAGGCCGTACTCGTTGGCGATGTGCTGGATCGGCATGTCGCCGTAGGGGTAGCCCTTCGGGTCGTTGGCGTACTGCTGCCAGAACGACGCCCCGACCCAGTAGAAGAACGTGTCGCTGGAGACCGTCAGCGCCTGGGTGACGTTGATCCAGCCGAAGGGCAGGTCGCCCTCGTTGTCGTGCAGGGTGAGGTCGCCGTTGGTGAACGTGCCGGTGTCGTCGAAGGTCGAGTAGGGGTTGATCAGGTTGTCGTCGAGCGCGGCGGTGGCCGAGGCGATCTTGAAGTCCGAGCCGGGCGGCTGGGGGTTGGCCACGGCGAAGTCGTCGAGGGGGTGGCCGGGAGCGGCGAGCAGCGCGTCGTACTGCTTGGCGGAGATGCCGCCGACCCAGTCGTTGTCGTCGTAGCTCGGGTAGGAGGCGATGGCGAGCACGGCACCGGTCTTGACGTTCATCACCACCGCCGAGGCGTCGGGGGCGGGCTCTGGGGTGCCCGACGCCTTGCCGCTGCGCAGCGCGGCGACCTGGCCGGTGATCGCGTTCCACAGTGCCTGCTCGAGACCCATGTCCATGTTCAGCACGAGCGTGTCGCCCTGCGTGGCGGGCGTCGTCCCGGCGATTCCGAGAATGTTGCCGCTCGGGTCCTGCTCCTCGGTCTCGGTCCCCGGCGAGCCGAACAGGTAGCGCTGGTACTGCTCCTCGAGGCCGCTCTGGCCGAAGGTCGGGTCGCTGCCGACTCCGTACTTGGCGAACTCCGCCAGGTCGAGGGGGGACTTGATCGGGTTGCCGGCGGCGGTGTAGCCGGACGTGGCCGGGCCGGAGCCGGTGTAGCCGATGATCTGCGCGGCGAGCGAGCCCGCGGGGTACTCGCGCACGTACTGGCGCGACACGGTGATCCCGGGATAGGTCCCGGGGTTCTCGCTGATCTGCACGACGGCCTGGTCGGTGACCCCCTGCCGAGGCCCGATGGCGACGACGACGGGCTGGTGGGGGACGTTCTGCGGGCTGTTCAGCTCGGCGTCGATCGTCGACTGGCTGAGTCCGAGCAGCGCGGCGAGGTTCGCTTCGCCGCTCGGGTACTCGGCCACGACCGTCTTGCCGTCCTGGGCGCTGATCGCCGGCTGCATCGTCACCACCTCCTCGGAGGTGTCGGTGGCGAGCACCTGGCCGTCGCGGGCGACGACCTCGCCGCGCGGGGCGGGCGTGTAGACGGTCGTGTACAGCTCTTGCAGCGCCCCCTGGCGGTAGGAGTGGTGCTCGATCACCTGCACGGTCCAGAGCCGGACCAGCAGCACGCTGAACAGCCCGAGGCAGATGGCGCTGATCACCGAGAGCCGCAGGCCGAGGTGCGCCCGGCCCTGGGTCAGGCCCGTCGACGCGGCTCGGCGTTCCTCGCGCTCGAGGCGGGCCAGGCCCCCGCCGATCGCTCCGGACAGCCCGCGCCCGCCGATCGGTCCGATGCCGCGGCGCTCGTCGCCGGACCGGCTCACGACTGGGCGCTCACGACAGGGCCCTCACGACAGGGCCCTCACGACAGGGCGCTCACGACAGGGCGCTCACGACAGGGCCCTCACGACGGGGCGCTCACGACAGGGCGCTCACGACAGGGCCCTCACGACGGGGCGCTCACGACAGGGCCCCCACGACAGGGCCCTCACGACAGGGCGCTCCCGCCGGGCGGGATGAGCGTCGGGGCCGGCGCGGCCAGCCCGCGCGCTGCCCAGCGCAACGCCGCCAGCGCCGGCAGGCAGAGCACGACCGCTCCCACCGTGACGACGAGGACGGCGTCCTCGGTCGCCGGTCCGAACATCCCGCGCTGGCCGACGATCGCACCGATGACCGCGTAGAGCACGGTGCCGACGGCCGCGGCGACGACGCACACCGCGAGGCCCACGCTGCGGCTGCCGTCGACCGAGCCGAGCGAGGGCAGCAGCCCGACGCCGAAGGCGAGCAGGCAGAAGGTGAGCGAGGAGAGACCGAAGGGCAGCTGCACGAGCAGATCGGCGAGCAGTCCGACGGCGAAGGCGATCACGCAGCCGCGGGCCGCGCCGAAGACGACGCCGGCGCCGGCGGCGAGCACGACCAGCAGATCGGGGTGCGCGCCGAGCACCTCGATCTGATCGAGCAGCACGGCCTGCAGGACGAAGGCGAGCAGCGCCACCGGCACGAGGCGGGCCCAGAAGCCGAGCGTCATCGGCGCACGGCCGCAGTCCGGGCCTCGAGCCCGTGCCCCGCCGGGGCGGCGGACCAGCCGGCGGGCAGGCGAAGGCCGGGCGAGGTCACGCGCTCGGGGTCCACAGCAGCACGGCGACGAACTGCAGCTCGGAGGGCGTGACGTAGGGCGTGACCTCGACCCGCTCGGCGAGCCCACCTGTGGTGTAGACGACGTTGCTCACCGTGCCGACGGGGATGCCCGCCGGGTAGGCCGCGCCGGCCAGCCCGCTCGTGAGCACCGGCTCGCCACGGCGCACAGGGATCCCGCTGACCGGCGAGCCGGCCAGCGGGCGGCCGGTGCCCTGCCCGGCGAGCACGGTGATGCTCGCCGTCCCGGCGTTCCCGAATCGGACGTCGACGGAGGTGCGCTGGTCGGTGAGGAGCAGCACCGTCGAGGTGGTGCGCCCCGCCGAGACCACCGAGCCGACGAGCCCGTCGCCGTCCTCGACGGGCATCCCCGGCCCGATCCCGCTCGAGGTGCCGAGGCCGAGCTCGATCGTCTGCTCGAAGTTCGACGACGGCCCGAGCAGCACCGGGGCGATGACGCTCGGCACCCCGGTGGCGTCGCGCAGGTGATTGAGCGCCATCACCTGCTGTGACTGCTCGAGCAGGTAGGAGCTCTGCGCGCCGGTGCGGCTGAGTGCGCCGACCTCGGCCTGCAAGCGCTCGATGTCACGCTGCGCGGAGCGGTAGTGGAACGCGCCCGAGACGACGTCCCCGACGGGGTGAAGCGCCGCGGCCACGCCGCGCTGCAGCGGCCCGAGCACGTCGGCGACCCCGGAGCGCACCTTGCCGATGCCACGGCTGGCTTCCCCGTGGTAGTCCAGGGTGAGCACGGTGATCGCCACCAGCACCACGATGAGCAGCGTGATGTTCTGGTTGGCGCGACGGGACGAGCTCGCCACGGCGGTGCCGTGCGCGGCGCTCTAGCGGGACGTCGAGGAGTACGACAGCACCTGCTGGAGGGCCTCGAACTCCTCGAGGCACATCCCGCTGCCGAGGGCGACGCAGTTGAGCGGGTCGGGGGCGACGATGATCGGCATCGAGGTCTCCGCCTGCAGACGGACGTCGAGGCCGTGCAAGAGCGCGCCGCCGCCGGTGAGCACGATGCCTTGGGTCATGATGTCGGCCGAGAGCTCGGGCGGCGTCTTGTCGAGGGTGATCTTGACGGCGTCGATGATCGCGGCCAGCGGCTCCTCGATCGCCCGGCGGATGTCCTTGGTCGAGGTGACGATCGTCTTCGGCAAGCCCGAGACGAGGTCGCGGCCGCGGATCTCGGCGTGCAGCTCCTCCTCGAGCTCGCAGGCCGAGCCGAGGGCGATCTTGATCTCCTCGGCGGTCCGGTCGCCGAGGGCGAGGCTGTACTCCTTCTTCACGAAGCTGATGATCGCCTCGTCGAGCTCGTCACCGCCGATGCGGATCGACTGGCTGGTCACGATGCCACCGAGGGAGATGACCGCCACCTCGGTGGTGCCACCGCCGATGTCGACGACCATGTTCCCGGTCGGCTCGTGGATCGGCAGCCCTGCGCCGATCGCCGCGGCCATCGGCTCCTCGATGATGTAGGCCTTGCGGGCGCCGGCGTACTCGGCGGCCTCCTGCACGGCGCGCTTCTCGACGCCGGTGATGCCCGAGGGGACGCAGATCACCATGCGCGGCTTGGAGAAGCGGCGCGGGTGCACCCTGCGGATGAAGTAGCGCAGCATCATCTCGCAGATCTCGAAGTCGGCGATCACGCCGTCCTTGAGCGGCCGGATCGCCTGGATGTTGGAGGGTGTGCGGCCGATCATCCGCTTGGCCTCGGCGCCGACGGCGAGGGGATGGCCGTCCTTGACGTTGATCGCGACCACGGAGGGCTCGTTGAGGACGATGCCCCTCCCACGAACGTAGACCAGCGTGTTGGCCGTGCCGAGGTCGACGGCCATGTCGCGACCGACGAATCCGAAGGTGTTGTCGCCCATTGTGCCAGCTCCCGGGGGTCGCGATGCCGGGGCAAGGTTAGGGGATGAGCAGGGCCGCGACAAGGCAGGGCTCCGCGCGCCGGCTCGCCGGGCTTCGGACGGGCGCGCTCAGCCCGATGCGGCGAGCCCGGGGGGGCCGTTGCTCGTGCGCGGGCGGGGCACAGTCACGCTCAGCCCGATGCGGCGCGGGCCGGGAAGTGGTGCGCAGGCGTGCTCAGCCGGCGGCGAGGGCGGGGAAGAGTGCTCAGCCGGCGGCGAGGGCGGGGAAGAACAGCGCGATCTCGCGCTCGGCCGACGCCGCGCCGTCCGAGCCGTGCACGAGGTTCTCCTGGGTCTCGAGTCCGAGGTCGCCGCGGATCGTGCCCGGGGGTGCCTCGGCGGGGTTGGTCGGTCCCATCATGGTGCGGACCACTTTCCAGGTCTCGCCCGGCCCCTCGACGACGAGGACGAAGGAGGGCGAGCGGGTGATGAACTTCACCAGGTCGCCGTAGAAGGGCCGCTCGGCGTGCTCGGCGTAGTGGGTCCCGGCGATCTCCTCGTCGAGCTGGCGCAGCTCGCCGGCGACGATGCGCAAGCCCTTGCGCTCGAGGCGGCTGACGATCTCGCCGACCAGACCGCGCTCGACGGCGTCAGGCTTGCAGATGACCAGCGTGCGACTCATGACGGGCACCTCGTGGGCTCGCTCGGGAAGGGCGCGGTGCAGCTCACGACGCGGCCGAGGTCATGCCGCGCGCCGCGCGACGGGCAGCACCGACGAGGTACAGCGAGCCGGTGACGAGCACGAGATCCTCGGGCCTGGCCCGCTCGAGGGCGGCGGCGAGTGCCTCGGCCACGCTGTCGAACACCCGCGCCGGGATCCGGAGGCGCTCCGCGGCGCTGGCCACCTCCTCGGCGGGAAGGGCGCGTGGCGAGGGCGGGGGGCAGGCGTGGGCGGCGTCGAGGCGCGCCGGGCCGATTGCCTCGATCATCGGACCGGGATCGCGGCCGCGCAGGCAGCCCATGACGAGCACGATGCGCTCGACGCCGGCGAAGTCCTCCTCGAGGGCGGCGCCGAGCGCCTCGGCGCCGGCCCGGTTGTGCGCCCCGTCGAGCAGCACGAGAGGGCGCCGCCCGACGACCTCGAGCCGGCCGGGAAGGCTGAGCCGCCCGAAGGCCGACTCGACCACCTCCCGCTCGAGCGGGGAGCCGAAGAAGGCCTCCGCCGCGGCGAGCGCAACGGCCGCGTTCTCGCCCTGGTGCGCGCCGTGCAGCGGGGAGGAACACCTCCTCGTAGGAGGCGCCGGGAGTGCGCAGGTCGACGAGGCGTCCCCCGTGGGCGACGCGGTTCTCGTCGCAACCGAAGTCGACGTTGCGCAGCCACAGCGCCTCGGCTCCGGCCTCACGGGACTGGGCGGCGACCAGCTCGACGATCGCCGGGTCGTCCTCGCCGCAGCACACCACCGCGCCAGCCTTGACGATGCCCGGCCTTCTCGGCCGCGATCTGCAAGCGGCTCGCTCCGAGGATGTCGGTGTGGTCGAGCTCGACGTTGGTGATCACCGCGACGGCGCCGTCTGCGACGTTGGTCGCGTCGTAGCGCCCGCCGAGGCCGACCTCCACCACGGCGGCCTCGACCGCCTGGTCGGAGAACTAGCGGAACCCGGCCGCGGTGACGAGCTCGAACCAAGTCGGCGGCAGGCCGCCCGGGTGGCGGTCGAGCACGAAGCGCTCGATCGCACGCGTCGCCTCGAGCACGCCGGCGAGCTCGTCGTCGCTGATCGGCTCGAGGCCGTAGGCGATCCGCTCGTTCAGGCGCTCGAGGTGCGGGCTCGTGTAGGTCCCGACCGTGAGTCCCTGCTCGATGAGCAGCTCGCTGCACATCCTCGTCGTCGAGCCCTTGCCGTTGGTACCGGTGACGTGGACGACCGGGTAGGAGCGCTGCGGCTCGCCCATCGCCGTGACGAGGGCGGCGATGCGCTCGAGGGTGGGCTCGCCGGCACGCCCGGCGCGCCCGGACTCGATCGCCTCGAGGTTGACGTGACGGTCGAGCCAGGCGAGCAGCTCGCCGAGGGGAGCAGGCTCCGCTCCGGGCTGCAGGCCCTCGCGCTCGGTGGCCCTGGCCCGAGGGCTCAGGACGCCGCACGGCGTGGGCGTTCGGCCTTCTCGCCCGAGCCTCGGGGCAACAGCGTCGGGGCGACGCGCTCGAGCACGACGCTGCGGTCGATCACGCAGCGACCGACGTCGCTGCGACTCGGCAGGTCGTACATCACCTCGAGGAGGACCTCCTCGAGGATCGCCCGCAGGCCCCGCGCGCCCGGTGCCGCGCAACAGCGCCTGGTCGGCGACGGCCTCGAGGGCGTCGTCGGTGATCTCGAGCTCGACGTGGTCGAGCTCGAAGACGCGCCGGTACTGCTTGACGAGCGCGTTCTTCGGCTCGACGAGGATGCGCACGAGCGCCTCGCGGTCGAGGTTGGAGACCGCTCCGATCACGGGCAGCCGTCCGACGAACTCGGGGATGAGGCCGAACTTGAGCAGGTCCTCGGGCAGCACCTGCAGCAGCATCTGGCTCTCGTCGTGGCGCTTGGAGCGGCGCACCTCGGCGCGAAAGCCGATGCCGGACTTGCCGACCCGGTTCTCGATGATCCGGTCGAGGCCGGCGAACGCGCCACCGCAGATGAACAGGATGTTCGTCGTGTCGATCTGGATGAACTCCTGGTGCGGGTGCTTGCGGCCGCCCTGGGGCGGCACCGAGGCCGTCGTCCCTTCGAGGATCTTGAGCAGCGCCTGCTGCACGCCCTCGCCCGAGACGTCCCGGGTGATCGAGGGGTTCTCGCTCTTGCGGGCGATCTTGTCGATCTCGTCGATGTAGATGATCCCGGTCTCGGCCTTCTTCACGTCGTAGTCGGCGGCCTGGATCAGCTTGAGCAGGATGTTCTCGACGTCTTCGCCGACGTAGCCGGCTTCGGTGAGCGCGGTCGCGTCGGCGATCGCGAAGGGAACGTTGAGCATCCTCGCCAGCGTCTGCGCGAGCAGCGTCTTGCCACAGCCGGTCGGCCCGAGCAGCAGGATGTTCGACTTGGCCAGCTCGACGTCGGCCTCGGCGGTCGCCCCCGCCTGGACGCGCTTGTAGTGGTTGTAGACCGCGACGGAGAGGATCTTCTTCGCCTGGTCCTGCCCGATGACGTAGTCGTTCAGGAAGTCGAAGATCTCACGGGGCTTGGGCAGGTCCTCGAAGCGGACCTCGGAGGTCTCCGAGAGCTCCTCCTCGATGATGTCGTTGCAGAGCTCGATGCACTCGTCGCAGATGTACACGCCCGGACCGGCGATCAGCTTCTTGACCTGCTTCTGCGATTTCCCGCAGAAGCTGCACTTGACGAGCTCGCCCCCGTCGCCGAACTTGGCCACGATCCCTCCCCCGTCTCAGGCAGCGCCGGCGGTCGCCATCACGTCGATGGCCTCGGCCTTCGAAATCAGCTCGTCGATGAGGCCGTAGTCACGGGCCTCCTGCGCGCTCATGATGAAGTCGCGGTCGGTGTCCCGGGCGATCCGCTCGACGGACTGTCCGGTGTCGGCGGCGAGCATCTCGTTCAGCATGTCACGCATGCGGAGGATCTCGCGGGCTTGCAGCTCGATGTCGGTGGCCTGTCCGGCCGCGCCGCCATAGGGCTGGTGGAGCAGGATGCGGGCATGCGGGAGGGCGAACCGCTTGCCGCGCGTCCCTGCGGCAAGGAGCACCGCAGCGGCCGAGGAGGCCTGGCCGAAGCAGAACGTCGAGATGTCCGGGCGGACGTACTTCATCGACGTCGTAGATGGCGAAGAGCGCCGTGATGTCGCCGCCCGGCGAGTTGATGTAGATGTTGACGTCCTTCTCCTGGTCCTCGGACTCGAGGAACAGCATCTGGGCGCACACCAGGTTGGCGACGGTGTCGTCGATCGGGGTGCCGATGAAGATGATGCGTTCCCGCAGCAACCTCGAGTACAGGTCGTAGGCGCGCTCGCCGCGGGCGTCCTTCTCGATAACGGTCGGGACCAGGTAGTTGTAGGCCTTCACGGTGTCAGCTCCTCTGCGGGGGCGGTGGAGTCGCCTCCGCCCGCAAGCGGCCCGGCATCTCCGTTCATACCATCCGCCGGCGCCGCCTGCGCGGCTCCCTCGGCATGGTCGGCATGACCTGCGTCATCGGCCGCCTCGTCGAGCCTGGACTCGTCGAGCCCCGTGCCGTCGAGCAGCAGTGCCGAGCGGTCCATGGGGTTCCCCTCGTCGTCCACGATGCCGACATGCTCCACGAGCCACGCCAACGCCTTGGCGTTCCTCAGCTCGGAGCGTAGCCCAGAGATGCGACCGTCCCGCTCGAGCTCGGCGCGCACCTCGGCGGGGTTTCGCCCGGCGCGACCGGCAAGACGCACGATCTCCTCGTCGATGTCGGACTCGTCGACCTCGAGCGACTCCGCCGCGGCGAGAGCACGCAGAGCGAGGTCGGCGCGAACCTGCAGGCGCGCCTGCTCCTCGGTCTCGGCGAGCATGTCCGCCTCGTCGCGCCCGGTCATCGCCAGGTAGTCCGTCAGTCGCACGCGCTGGCGCTCGAGGCGCGACAAGAGCGCCGCCAGCAGGTGCTGCTGTTCGTAACGGACGAGCACATCGGGCAGATCGACGTCGACGAGCTCGGCGAGCGCCTGGAGCGCCCGCTCGCGCAGCTCGACGCTGGCCTGCATCCGCTTGCTGGAGGCGATGCGGTTGGCGAGCTCGGACCGCAGCTCCTCGATCGTGTCGAACTCGGAGGCATCGGAGGCAAACGCGTCGTCAGGTGCCGGGAGCTGCTTCTCGCGCACACGCTTGACCAGCACGTTCAGCTCGACTGGGCTCGCCCCCTCCTCCTCGACGGCGAGGGAGACGACGTCGCCGACCGTGGTCCCGGTGAGCTTGGCGTCGGCGTCGCCGAGCAGACCGCCCGACCCGAGCTCGTAGGTCTGGTCGGTCGAGGTCGAGGTCCGACAGCTGCTCGCCGTCGCGGCTCGCGTGCACGTCGATGGTCAGCACGTCGCCTGGCTCGGACGGCCGCCCGACGTCGGAGAGCGTGGCGAACTGCTCTCGCAGGCGGTCGACCTGCGCCTGCACCTCCTCGTCGCTCGCACCCGGTCGGGGCAGCGTGACGACGAGGCCCTCGTAGCCGGCAATGCTCGCCTGCGGTCGCACCTGCACGACGGCGTCGAAGACGACAGGCCCGGAGTCCTTGCCCGAGGTGACGTCGATCTCCGGCTGGTCGATCACGTCGAGCTGCTGCTCCTCGACCGCCTCGTCGTAGTAGCGCGGCAGCGCTTCGGCCAGCACCTGCTCGCGGATCGCCTTCTGGCCGAGACGCGCCTCGAGCACGCGCCGCGGGACATGCCCTGGACGGAAGCCCGGCAGGCGCGCCTCGAGGGTGAGGCGGCCGACGGTCTCCTCGCGCACGGCTGGACAGCTCGTCCTCGCCCACCTCGACGGTGAGCCGGACCTTGTGGTCCTCGAGGGGGGCGGTACTGGTCTTCACGAGCCCGTGCTCGTCGGAGGCTGAGGGCTCGTCGGGGGCTGAGGGCTCGTGGGGAAGAGATGCTCCATACGGGTAGCGGAGTCTAACGGTCCCCCTGCGACGCAGTTTGGGACGATTCGTCCGCCTTCCGCCGCGGTCGCGCTCGCTGTGCCCGACGATCGCGCCGCAGCTGAGTAGCCTGTCGGCGACGGGCTGTAGCGCAGCTTGGTAGCGCACCTGCTTTGGGAGCAGGGGGTCGCCGGTTCGAATCCGGCCAGCCCGACCGCCGAGACGTTGCGGCCGGCGTCGACCGGCAGGTGGCGCCTGGTGCACGGAGGACCTCACGGGCAGCCAGACGGCGCGAGGGCGACCACGGCGGAGGAACACGCGGTCGTCAGGCACCACGTTCTAACGGCCCGCCGGATACCCCGCTTCGCGCCCGCTCCAGCAGCGGCGCACGCAGCGCCGTTCGGGGGCGCTTGCATCCCCGCTCGTTCGGAGGCGCCCGCCCTCTCCGGTCGGATCCGCTCAGCCGCTCAGCCGCCCCCGAGCTCGGGCAGCACGTCGCGGGCCCAGGTGAAGTTCGGCCGCAGGCCCGAGCGCGGGCCCGGGACGAGGAAGATCTCGGCGAACGAGGTGCCAAAACGGCCGGAGCCGCCGACGAACGCGGCGCCCATCAGACAGTCCGCGCAGCTCGTTCCGGTGAGCGCGCCGAGCACCGCGTCGCGGTGCCCCCAGCAGCCGCCGGCGTGCGGCCCGGTGCAGTCCTCGTTGCCGTTGCCGGGGCCCCAGCCGTCCTGGTACATCCAGACGTAGTCGGCGATCAGCGCCGAGTACTCGCCGCCCGCCCAGATCGAGGTCTCCGGCCCGGGTTCGTCCGCCGACAAGGGATACGTCGGATCGGCGTTGGCCTTCGCGCCAGCGGCCGCCGCGGCGTCGAGCGCCGGCACGAGCCCGGCGACGGGCGGCACGCCACGCGCCACGCGCTCGAGGTCGGAGATGACGAAGAGCTGCTCGGCAACGGTCAGGGAATCCCAGTCGCGTGGCAGCCGGATGGTCCCGACGTGCTCGGCGGCGCGGGCGCGGTCGATCGCCGCCACCGTCGCCGCGGTGCAGGGGGCCGACGAGTCGAGCGCCGGCGGCTTGCCCGCCAGCACGGCCTGCGGGTCGGCGCACGGGTTGTCGCAGCGATCGGTGGTCCGCCCGCCCGTGGTCGTCGAGGTGCAGAGCGCGCCGACGAGGCGGGGCACGGCGAGGATGTTCCGCGCCGGGTTCGCCGGCGGCACGATGCCGTGGGTCGCCGTCGCCGAGCCGGGTCGGGCCCCGACAGCGGTCAGCCCGAACGCGAGCACGGCAAGGCCGGAAAGGACGGGGCCGAGACGGCCTGCGGTCAGGCGGGTCGTGCGCCCCGGACGCCGCATCGCCGCTCGGCCCCGGCCGTGGGATCAGGCGGCGAGGCCGAGGCCGATGACCGCCGCCCCGACCGCCCCGGCGTGATCGCCGAGCTCGGCGACGAGCACCGGCACGGCGCCGACACCGACGGCGCGCCTGCTGTACCGGGCGTAGGCGTCCAGCGTCGGGGCGACCAGGTAGTCGCCGGCGCGCACGAGCCCCCCGGAGAGCAGGATGACGTCGGGATCGAAGATCTCGGCGATGTTCGACAACCCGATCGCCAGGTAGCGCCCGACTGTCGCGAAGAGTGCCGCCGCCTCGACGTCGCCGTCGCGCGCCGCGGCGAGCACGTGCTCGCCGTGCACCGCCTCCTCCGACCCGGCCCGTTCGAGCACACCGGCGAGCCGCCCCGCCTCCACCTCGAGGCGTGCCAGGCGGGCGAGCCCGCTCCCGGAGGCGAAGCGCTCCCAGCAGCCCTGCCCCCCGCAGCCGCACGGCGGCCCGTCGACCTCGATGACCATGTGACCGATCTCGCCGGCGAAGCCACGGCTACCCCGCAGGAGCCTGCCGCCGCTGATGATCCCCCCGCCGATACCCGTCCCGATCGTCACGATCACGGCCTCGCGGCTCGAGCGGGCCGCCCCGTAGAGCAGCTCCGCCGCCGCCGCGCAGGTGGCGTCGTTGTCGAGGATGAGGCGCAAGCGGCGGGGCCCCGCGGCTGGCCATCAGCTTGAGCAACCGGGGCTGCAGGTCGTCACGCAGTGTGAAGCCCTGCGCGGCCGGCAGGTTCGGCACGGCGTGCAGGGCGCCGGCCTCGACCTCGACGAGCCCGGGGAACCCGATGCCGACGCTGACGGCCTTGACGGCGTCGGGTCCGAGGACGTCGAGCAGTGCTTCGACCGCGCCTTCGAGCACGTCGAGGAGGAACTCACGTTGGTGGGGCGAGTCGACGCGCACCTCGGCGACGTGCTCGCCGGTGTCGGTGAGCGCGATACCGAGGATCTTGGTCCCCCCGACGTCCAGACCGAGTCCGATGCTCATCTGGCGCTGACGCTACTCCTCCCACGTCGCGCCCTTTGCCCTCGGTCGCGCCGGTCCCCTCGTCGCGCCTCGCCGGGCGGGCGGATCGGCGAGAATCTGGCTCGTGGCCGGCCGCGCGCGTCGAGAGCGTGCCCGCACGGGACGACCCTCGTGACCAACGGGGTGGCCGCCTTCGGGGTCGACGTCGCGGCCGACGCCGTGCACGTGGTCGCGCTCGATCTCGCCTCGCCGCCGTCGGTCGTGCTGAGCGAGCTCGTCCACCCGGTCGAGCGCGCCTCGCTCGCCAACCTGCTTCGCCCTGCGGCGAGCGTGGCGATCGACGCTCCTGCCGGGCGCTCGACCCGCCCGCACCTCGGCGACCAGCGGCTGCCCGCCAAGTTCCGGCAGGCCCGTTGCGGCGAGGTGGCGTTGCGCGGCGCCGGTTTCGCGGTGCCCTTCGTGAGCCCGGGCGTAGACGACCCCCTGCCGGGATGGATGGCGAGTCGGGCTCGAGGTGTGGGCGGCCGCTGCCGAGGTCGGCGTCGAGGCCGTGGAGACCTTTCCCCACGCGGTGTTCGCCACGCTGGCCGGCGCGGTGCTGCGCAACAAGCAACGCCCGAGCGGCGCCCTCGCCCGCGCCCGGACCCTCGCGCCCCTGCTGGGCACGCCCGCCTGGGTCCAGATGTGGTCCCACGACGGGCTCGATGCCCTCGCCGCGGCGCTCGTCGCGTGGCACGTGGCGCACGGCAGCGCCCAGCACGTCGACTGCAGCGGCGACGGTCGGTGGCCGACCCACGACGGCTCGGCGATCTGGCTCCCGCCGCAACCGGGGACGGCGGCCGCGGCCGATCGGGCGGCGGCGGCTCGCGGCCGTCCGCGCCTGCGGCTCGTCATGGCGGACCCCGACTGACGGCGCGCAGCGGCTGCATGCCGTGCGCAACCCACTGAAGGGCAACTGCGCCAACTGCGGCCGTCCACGGTCGGCCCGCGCCGGCCCCCGAACCGGCGCGCCCCCGCCGGGAGGTAGATTGGGCCGGCCCGCGGGCGTAGCTCAATGGTAGAGCTCCAGCCTTCCAAGCTGGCTATGCGGGTTCGATTCCCGTCGCCCGCTCCCTGCTGTGTCGCGAGACATCCGGGACGCGCTCGAATGTCGCAGCAATGAGCCCGCGAGTCTCTCGCTTTGAGCTCTGTCGAGCCACATTGTTCAGGTGATAGAACACCGGCCCACAGCAGACTGACACAAGGGGTCGGGTAGCAGCCTTGGCTGCCAACGAACCGAAATGCCCATGACGACGGTGGCCGGACCACCACGATCTCGATCACGGCCGGGTGCTCGGATCGACTCGACCCCCATTCCCCGCCGGGATGGTCGCGTGCTGCGCCCGGTTCAGATCGCCATCGTCGTCGCCTCGATCGGCCTGGCGATCACATTGGCGGTCGCGTGGACGGCCTGGAAGCTCAATGCTCACAACGAGCATCGACTCCTGGAGGTTCAGACGCGACAGGCGGCCGCGGTGATCAGCTCGGCCATCCTCGGTATCGAGGAGCCGCTGACGACCGCACTGCAGATCGAAGCCGCCACCGGGGGGCAGCCCGAGCAGTTCAGACAGTACATGTCCGCCGAGACCGGGCCCGGTCGCCTGTTCGTCTCCGCCTCCCTCTGGGAGGGCGACAGCCGCTCACTCCGGCCGGTCGTGTCCGTCGGCGTCCCGCCGGTGTTGGCACCCGGCTCGGGCAGAGCTTCACAGCTTCGTCGCCAGCTCATTTCACCAGCCGGAGCTTCGTCGTCACCAGCGTCATTGCTGGCGCTAAACAGCGAGTTTGCTATGCCCTTGGGGATCCCCGGAACCCGGCGCTAGCGATCTATGCCGAGCGTGCGATTCCCACTGATCGGCGGGTGCCGGTGGAGAGCAACTCCGCATTCTCGGACCTCGACTATGCCACCTATCTCGGTTCGACGACACGGCCGTCCGATCTGGAGACGACCGATCTCCCTCCGAACGGGCTGCCGCTCTCGGGCGACACGGCTCGTGACGCGATTCCCTTCGGCGACACCACGCTGACGCTCGTTGCCGCGCCACGTGGCGATTTGGGCGGTGCGCTCGGGGCCGCGCTTCCCTGGATCCTTCTCGCCGGGGGCGCGGTGCTGAGCGTCACGACGGCTGCCGTCGTGCAGGAGCTCGTCAGCCGTCGACGAAGCGCCGAACAAGGCGCCGAGACGATCGCCCGGCTCTATGACGAGGTCGATGGCCTCTACGGCGAGGCGCGCACGATTGCAGAAACACTCCAGCGCGCCCTCCTGCCACAGGGCAATCCCGACGTGCCTGGCCTGGAGATTGCATCCCGTTATGTCGCTGGCTCCCGGGGGGTCGAGATCGGAGGTGACTGGTACGGCCTGACTGCCCTCGAGGGGAATCGGTTCGCGTTCGCGGTCGGCGACGTATCGGGCAGAGGAGTGAGTGCCGCAGCAATCATGGCGCGGCTTCGGTTCACGATCCGGGCCTATCTCCTGGAGGGACACCCACCTGATGCGGTCCTCGAGATGTGCTCTCATCAGCTCGACGTAAGCGACGACGGGCATTTTGCGACTGTGCTCGTCGGATCCGGCGACCTGAGCTCAGGCGAGATCACTCTGGCGAACGCCGGTCACTTGAACCCGCTGATCATCACGTCGTCCGGCGCTGAGTACGTCAGCACCGAGGTCGGGGTTCCGCTGGGTGTTGCCGTAAGCACGTACCGGTCCAGCACCATTCTCCTGCAACCTGGTTCGATCTTCCTGGCCTTCACGGACGGGTTGGTCGAACGACGCCACGAAGACATCGACGTCTCCCTGCAGCGCCTGGCGCGGGCGGCAATTCCCGCCCCCACGCTCGAGAATCTGGTCAAGGACCTGGTCGACCAACTGGCTCACGATGGGAGCGAAGACGACATCGCCGTCCTCGCCTTCAGGAGGTCCGAAACCGGCGATCGGCCCCGCTGATCGACCTCGGCCGGATTCGACCCGATTCCGCACGAGCGTTGGCCGTCCCGGTCACGTTCCCGAGTTTTGTTTCCCTCGAGCACCACGGAGCGCCCCGCGGCGGTGCCCCTGGCCGCTCAGTGCGGCCGCGCCACCGACGGCGCCACGCGCCACCGTCGGCGAGGCCATGCGACATTCTGATCGCGTCGAGATGACCTGCGGGTAAACGCCCAGCGAAGACTTCGAACAGCCCTTACCTGACACGGACGTGTCACTTACACTCCGCGGGGCGCTCTCGCGCGGTCCGTTCGGATTGCCCGTCGAGCCCACCACGACACCCTCGACCGAGGAGAGAAGGACGAATGACGAGGACACCACGGCGTCGCCGTGCCGCCATCGCCGGCGCGCTCGTAGCTGCGGCCGCACCAGCGACGCTGCTCGCCTTCCCGAGCATCGCTTCAGCCGGTGGCACGCTGTCTCCCGGCGCCCTGCTCGTCTCCACGAGCCTCTGGCAGCAGGATGCCAACATCACCGCCGGGACCACCCAGCTGCCGCCCGGATGCAACAACGAGCCGGTCGTGCCCCCCACCAACCCCCCGACGTACTACAACCCCTGCGCCACGGCGGTCGCGCCGGGCACCTACCCGCTGGTCTTCAACAACGACAGCGTCGACGGCAGCTTCGGCGTCACCCAGCCGATCGTGCTCGACGAGCTCAACCCGTCCAACGGACAGCTCCTGAACTCGCTCACGGTGCCGAACAGCCTCACCGGCACCGCGCCCAACGGCGACCAGCTCGTAACGAGCTTCTCCTCGAAGTCCGAGCTGGCACTCAACCAGTCCACCGACGGCAACTACGTCACCTTCATGCGGTTACGTCTCGCCTGTGGGAGCGATCGACGTCTCGAACTCCAACACCCCCGGCGCGGTCGACCCGACCAACAGCGGCACCACGACCCCGTACTACCGCGCCGTCGGCCAGCTCGACCAGAACGGCAACTTCCTGTTCACCGAGACCAACGCCTACAGCGGCAACAACGGCCGGGCCTCGATCCTCGACCCGGGGACCAGCACGATCTTCACCGCAGGCAATGCCGGCAACGGCGCAAACCCCGAGCCAACGGGCGTCGTGCAGGGTGTCGGCTCGCAGATCCTCGCCGCTTCGAACCAGGCCGAGTCCGCACAGAACCCCGGCGCGCCGACGCCGTACGGCAACTTCAACATCCTTCAGCTCCCGGCGAACACCAAGGCGGACAAGTCGGCCAAGGACGACAACTTCCGCGGCTTGGCCGTCTACAACAACGTCGTCTACTACACCAAGGGAAGCGGCAGCAACGGCATCAACACCGTCTACTTCGTCGACACCACCGGCACCTCCTGTCCGAGCACCGAGCGCGACCCCGGGTGTCGGGCTTCCATCGGCGGCCGCCACGCTGCCGACCGCTGCCGGCTTCATCGGGTCCCCGGCACGCCGGTCTACTCGACGAGCAACGCGGCCCTCGGTCTCACCGCCAGTAACCCGGGCCTCGCTGTGCCTCCTCCGGCGTCGGGGACGAACATGTGCGTCCTGAGCGGCTTCCCGACCGCACTCGCCAAGGGCGCCACCAACGCGAGCATGTACCCCTTCGGCATCTGGTTCGCCAACCCGACCACGCTCTACGTCGCCGACGAGGGCAGCGGTGACGCCACCTACTCGGCGGCCACCAACACCTACACCAACGCAGCCGCCTCGACGACGGCGGGCCTCGAGAAGTGGTCGTTCAGCGCCGCCGCCAACAAGTGGGTGCTCGACTACACCCTCCAGAGCGGCCTCAACCTCGGCCAGCCCTACGCCGTGGCCGGCTCGGGCGGCAACAGCTACCCGACCGGGATGAACACCACCGACGGCGGCAAGGGCGGACCGTGGGCCCCGGCCACCGACGGCCTGCGCAACCTCACCGGAGTGGTCAACGCCGACGGCACGGTGACGATCTGGGCGGCCACCTCGACGGTGAGCGGCTCCGGTGACCAGGGGGCGGACCCGAACCAGCTCGTTTCGATCAACGACAACCTCGCGGCGACGACGCTTCCGGCTGCTGAGAGCTTCTCGACGGTCATGCCCGCCACATACGGTCAGGTCATCCGAGGCGTGGCGCTCACTCCGGGAACCAATGGCATGACGCCGCTGCTGCCCGAGGTGCCGTGGACGCCGCTGCTCCCGCTCGTTGCGGTTGCGGCTGGTGGCGGCGCCGTGGCGATCCAGCGCCAGCGCCAGCGCCGGCGGCAGGTCACGCAGCTCGCCTAAGGCAGAGCATCACGCGCCAGCCATCGCCTAATGACGGCTGGCGCTCTCTGTACACCGCGCTGACGGCCGGCGCCTCAGCGCCGGCCGTCAGCCGCGCTCGACCGCCGGCCCTTCATGACAGCCGCCGTCCTGCCACCACGCGGCCGGCCGGGCGGCGCGGGAAGCTCCCGCTACGCTTGGCAGCGCGTCTCGCTCGAGGCTGCGCCGTGAACCCGGGAGGCGTGCTCGTGAACCTCGTCGCCGTCCGCCCTGCGCAGTCCTGCCTCGGAGCGCTGCGCGACGACAGGATCGCCCGCCAACCGGCACGGTGATGACGCTGCCCGAGGCACGCCTGGTGCTCCAGCGGGTCGCCACGCACGTCCTGGCCCGCCGGCGGTACGAGGTCAGCGGCCGGATCGGCCTGCGGGCCGCGCCAGGGGGAATCGCCACGCCAGCGTTCGGGGAGCCGCCCGAGGTGCTGCGCATCGATGGCGACCTCCTCGTCCGCGAGGCCGGCGGATCGGCCTCGTTGCGCCGGATCACCGGTGCCACGCTGCGCGAGCTCGCCGAGCGCGCCGGAACCGACCTCGACGCACCGTTCTCCCCCGGCAAGGACGCACCCGCGGTTGGCGACCCCGACGCGCCGCTCGACCTGGAAGCACGGTGGGCGGTCCTCCTCGGCGACTGGTGGGAGCTCGGATACCGCGTGCTGGACCAGGTGCTCGCTGAGCTCGCGCCGGGCGGCGAGCCGGCGACGATCCAGCTGTGGCCCGAGCATTTCGACTCCGCGACGACTGCCACCCTGCCCTGTGGATCCAAGGTGAACCTCGGTTTCTCCGCCGGCGATGCCGACTCCGAGCAGCCCTACCTCTACCTCGGACCGTGGGAGGCGGACCGTCCCGGGGATCCGGGCTACTGGAACGCGCCCTTCGGCGCGGCGCTCGGCTACGAGGCCGTCCACGGCGCGCCGGACCCCGTCGCCGCCTGCCTCGACTTCCTCCGCACAGGTATCTCGCTGCTGACAGGCGGGCAACAAGCGTGAGCTCTGCGGACGAGCCCGTCTCGTCGACGGCACGTCTCGTGTGCCTCACTGGTGACGGCGGAGCGCGGCGAGGGGCGCCCTGAGCGTGCCGGTCCCTCTGCCGGCGCCGGAGGCCACCGACCTCGAACCGCCCGGTGCGCCGGAGGTCGCGTTGCTCAGCCGCGGCGTGCTCGGCGCCATCGCTCCCGACGGCGGGCCGACGACGACGCAGCGGCTCCTCGTGCAGGCCGTGTTCCCGGCGATGACCGGCTTCCCGGCCGATCTGGACGGGCCTCCCCTCGGCCCCGACCAGCTCGGCACCGTGCTCGCACGGCGCGACGCCGCCTTCCGCGCCAGGATCGTCCAGCTCATGGTCCTGCACGCGCTGGTGCTGCGACCGTTGCCGCTCGAGGTCGCCTCGCGGGTCGCCGCCTACGCCGCGGAGCTCGGGGTCGACGAGGGCATGCTGCAGGTCGCGCAGCGCTTTGCCGAGGGGAGCCTCGGCCTTGCCGCGTTCGACTTCGAGCGAAACGGCTACACCGCCCAGCTCACCGCCGAGCGCACCGCTGCCCTCCACGCCTCCCGCCCGCTCGCCACCCCGTGGGAGCTCGATGTCGCCGATGAGGACCTCGCCCACCGCTGGGAGGTGCTCGAACGCCTCCCCGAGGGCAGTCTCGGCCGGCGGGTGAGCGAGTTCTACCGCGCCCGCGGCTTCGTCTACCCGGGCCGCCCGGGCTCGGCGCCGCCGCTGCTCGCGCAGCACGACTGGGTGCACGTTCTCGCCGACTACGGCACGACCGTCGAGTCCGAGCTGGAGGTCTTCGCCTTCATCGCCCGCGCCAACGACGACCTGCACGCCTTCTCCCTGCTCGCCATGGTCGTGTGCCTGTTCGAGAGCGGCTACCTCGCCACCGGTGCCGGCCTGTTCCAGTCGGCGACGGGCCATCTCTCCGAAGCCGGGATGGCGACCCGGGTCGCCGACGCGATGCGCCGCGGCGCGCTATGCGCCGGCAGCGTCGACTTCATGACGACCGACTGGTTCGAGCTCGCGCCCGAGCCCGTCGAGCAGGTCCGCCGGCACTTCGAGGTCCCGGGCAAGGCCGGCGAGGCCGTCGCCGCAGGCTCGGTCGGGCCGTGGGAGCCCGGCGGGATCAGCACGTTCCAGCTCGCGGCCGGCACCCGGCTCGCCGAGAGCCTCGGACGCCGCTATCACTCCTACGGGGCGACGGTCGCCTCCTCGGCCCAGGTCGCTCCACCGAGGTGACACGATCCCGGGCCTTCGCCGGCGCAGCTCGCCGGCTCAGCTCGGCGGCTGAGCTCGGCGGCTGAGCGCGGCGGCACCGGCCGTCGACCGGCGCCAGGTGCGTGCTCACCTGCCGCAGCTCGGTCGCGTCCGGGGACCGTCAGGGTGATCCCCGATGGCCGAGGACCTCGCAAAGCGTGGACAATGGAGTGCGCCGCCCCGTCGTCCCCTGCTCGTCGTTCACGACGCGCCGGCGGCGACCTCGGGCTGGCGACACGACCGACGACGAACGGAGCCGGATGATCGAGGCCAGGGGCCTGACCAAGCGCTACGGCAGCAAGCTCGCCGTCGACCAGCTGAGCTTCTACGGTGCGGCCGGGGGTCGTGACGGGCTTCCTCGGCCCGAACGGCTCGGGCAAGTCGACGACGATGCGGATGATCATGGGCCTCGACACGCCCGAACGCCGGCGACGTCACGGTCAACGGCCGCCACTACCACGACCTGCCCTGGCCGCTGCACGAGGTCGGCGCGCTGCTCGAGGCCAAGGCGATCCACCCCGGACGCAGCGCTCGGGCGCACCTGCAGATGCTCGCCGAGACGAACCGACATCGCGTCTCGCTCGGGTCGACGAGGTGCTCGAGCTCGTCGGGCTCGCCGCGGTGGCGCAGTCGAGCGCGCCGGCAAGTTCTCCCTCGGCATGGGCCAGCGCCTCGGCATCGCCGCGGCGCTGCTCGGCGACCCGGAGGTGCTGCTCTTCGACGAGCCGGTCAACGGCCTCGATCCCGACGGGATCCGCTGGGTGCGCAACCTGTTGAAGGCGCTCGCACATGAGGGCCGCACGGTGTTCGTCTCGAGCCACCTGATGAGCGAGATGGCGCTCACCGCCGACGAGGTCGTGATCATCGGCAAGGGCCGCCTGATCGCCCAGATCCCCGTGGCGACGAGCTGCTCGCCCAGAGCTCGCAGCGCTTCGTCCGCGTCCGCTCGCCGCAGATCGACGTGCTCAGGTCGGCCCTCGAGCACGACGGCGCGACGGCCGTGCTCGAGGAGGACGGCTCGCTCTCGGTGCGCGGCACCGACGAGGTGGCGATCGGCGAGCTGGCGGCGAGCATCCCGGTCGTGCTCCACGAGCTCGCCCCGCAGTCGGCCTCGCTCGAGGAGGCCTTCATGGAGCTGACCGAGGACAGCATCGAGTACCACGGATCAGCCGCGCCCGACCCGGCCGGCTCGGCGGGGAGGTAGCGATGAGCACCTCGGCGATCAGCCCGGGCGTGGGTAGCCGCGTCGAGATGCACAAAGAGCTGCCGCCCGGCCGGTACGGCATGTCCGGGTTGCTGCGCTCGGAGTGGACGAAGCTGCGCACCGTGCGCTCGACGATGTGGACCCTCGGCGTCACCGTCCTGCTCGGCATCGGCATCAGCGCGCTCGGCCTGCGCCGAGACCCGTGCGCACTGGGCGACGAACCCCGCAGCCCAACTTCGACCCGGCGGGGACCAGCCTGATCGGCGTCTTCATCGGCCAGTTCGCCATCGGCGTGCTCGGCGTGCTCGTGATGAGCGCCGAGTACGGCACCGGCACGATCCGAGCGACGTTCTCCGCTGCACCGCGCCGGCCGCTCGTGCTCGTCGCCAAGGTCGTCGTCTTCGGCGCGGTCGCCCTCGTCGTCGCCGAGGTCGTCGCCTTCGTCGCCTTCTTCCTCGGGCAGGCACTGCTCAGCGCGCCGGCGACCCATGCCACCCTCGAGCACGCCTGGGGCGCTGCGCGCAGGTGGCCGGAAGCGGCCTCTACGTCTGTGTGCTCGGGACTGTTCGGCCTCGGCCTGGCGACGATCATCCGCCACACCGCCGGGGCGATCTCGGCCTTCGTCGGGATCCTGCTCGTGCTCCCGCTCATCGTCCAGGCCCTGCCGAACTCGCTCGAGCACGACATCCGGCGGTACCTGCCGGACCGCATCGGCGCCGAGATCGTCTCGCGCACCGGCTCCCCGGGTACCTTCTCACCGTGGATCGGCCTGCTCATCCTGTGCGGCTACGCGGCGACGCTGCTCGTCATCGGCGGCGTGCTGCTCGTGCGCCGCGACGCGTGACCAGGTTCGAGAGTGTGATCCTGTGATCTTCGGCGCCCACGTGATCCTCTACAGCAGGGACGCCGACGCCGATCGGGCGTTCTTCCGCGACGTCCTCGGGCTCGCTTCCGTCGACGCCGGGCACGGGTGGCTGATCTTCGCCATGCCACCGGCAGAGGCAGCCGTCCACCCCGCCGGCGAGGCCTCCACCGAGCTCTATCTGATGTGCGACGACCTGGAGGCCGAGCTGCGCACGCTCGAGAGCAAGGGTGTCCGATGCTCGCAACGGGTCGAGGCCAGCTGGGGTCCGTCCGCGACGCTCACGCTCCCGGGCGGGGGGGAGATCGGGCTCTACCAGCCGAGACACGCCACTGCCATCGGTGCGCCCCCCGGCTGAGCGGCGCGGCGCGTCGCTCGCAGTCGGCCGATGCCCCGGTCGACGCCAGCCGGGACGGCCGGATCGGGTTCGCGAAGGCGGCCGCTCAGCGTCGTGGAACGAGCGCGGCAACGAGCTGCACCTCCACCGGGGCGCCTCCGGGCAGCGCCTGCACACCGATCGCGGCTCGCGCTGCCGGCGGCAGCGCGAGCACCCCGGCGATCGCCTCGGACGCCCCGTCGGCGACGGCGCTCAGCTCGGTGAAATCCGCCGCACAGGCGATGTGCACGGTCAGCGACACGAGCGCGGCGAGCTGCTCGGGACCGCCGGCGGCAGCGACCACCGCCGAGAGGGCGTTGCGCGCCGCGATCGCGGCAGCTGCTCGGCCCTCGGGCACCGCCACGTGCTCGCCGAGGCGGCCCGTCATGTTGAGCACGCCGTCGAGGCGCGGCGTCATGCCCGCGCTGAACACGAGGCCACCTGCGACGACCGCCGGGCGGTAGTCGCCACGCGGAGCTGGCGGCGGAGGCAGTTCCGGGCTGGGCGTGCTCACCCGCGCCCGCGCCCGGTCACCCAGTCGTAGCGCACGTCCTCGTCCACGACCGGTCCCGACGGGCGCGTCCCGACGCCTGCTCCACCGTCGACCGAGCACACCGTCCCGGTGACGTAGCTCGCCCCCTCCGAGCACAGCCACAGCACGAGGGCCGCGACCTCCTCCGGGCGGCCGGGCCGGGCGAGCGGTAGCGCCGGGATGCGCCTACCGAGGCTCTCGGCCATGCTCAGGGGCAGAGGCTTGGGCTGGGTGTCGATCAGACCGGGGCTCACGCAGTTGACGAGGATCTCGTGCGGCGCCAGCTCGATCGCGGCGACGCGGGTGAACGCCTCGGTCGCGGCGCGGCTCGACGCGTACGCCGCCGCCCCGGCCGAGCCGCGCTGGGCGACGCCGGAAGAGAAGTTGACGATGCGCCCACCGCGGCCCTGCCCGATCAGCACTCGCGCCGCGGCCTGGGTCATGAGGAAGCTGCCGCGGCAGTTCACGGCGTAGACGGTGTCCCAGACCTCCGCCCGCTCCTCGAGCAGCGAGGCGTGTGGGGCCACGGCGGCGTTGTTGACACAGAAGTCGAGCCCTCCGAAGTGCCCGGGCGCTGCACCGACGATCGTCGCCGCGCCTTCGGCGGTGCGGATGTCGCCGACCACGGCGAACGCCGCGCCGCCGTGCTCGGCAACGGTCTCCGCCAGGCCGTCGGCGTCGCGGTCCGCGGCGACGACGCGCGCCCCGAAGCGACGAACGCCGCCACGATCGCCCGGCCGACGCCGCGCGCTGCCCCTGTCACGACAGCGACACGTCCGGTGTAGTCGAAGCGCACGTCCACGCCATCCACTCCTCGCCGCATGGGGGCGGGCGCGCCCCTCGGCCCGTCCGCCCGGAACCTCCCGGTCGCGACCAGCCCGGGCCCACCCCGGAACGGTCCGCCTACCGGAAACACAATGTTCACGATCAGAGCGACGAACGCCTTGACCGTGCGCCCGCCGCTCCCTATCGTGACGGAACCGTAGTGTCGACAATCGACCATCACAAGCTCCGCGAGAGGGGCAACCGCCTCACCGGGGGAAGGAGCCACATGCGTACCTGGTCAGGAAGGAAGCGGTCGCCGCGCCTCGCCGTCGGGCTCCTCGCTGCGACGCTCGTCGTCGGCGTCCCGGTGGCAGCGGCCGCCAACACGAGCCATCGGGGGCCCGCGGCTCGCGCCGCCGCGTCGTCGCCGGACGGCACGCTCGTGCTCGCCAACGCCGTCAAGGTCGACACCCTCGACCCCGAGGCCAACTCGCTCAACGAGTCGATCTGGCTCGACCAGAACCTGTACAGCCGGCTCTACCAGCCCAACCCCAGCGGGACGGGCCTGATCCCCGACCTGGCGACGGGCTACACGATCAGCGACCACAACCTCGTGTACACCTTCCACCTGCGGGCGGCGAAGTGGTCCAACGGCACACCGGTGACCGCCGCCGACGTCGTGTACTCCGTCAAGCGGACCATCGCCTACGCTGGCGGTTGGGGCTTCCTGCTCACCGCGCTCAGGTCGGTCACCGCCCCGAACCCCTCGACGGTGGTCTTCACCCTCTCCCAGCCGCACGCGCCGCTGGTCGCCGACCTGGCAATGTACGCCTACTCGGTCGTCCCCGAGGCGCTGGTGAGCTCGGAGAAGGAGGGTGCCTTCACCAAGCAGGTCCAGGTCAGCAGCGGGCCGTTCTACGTCTCGAGCTATAACCCCAACAGCGAGGTCGACCTCACGCCCAACCCGTACTACTACGGGATCAAGCCGAAGATCCACGAGGTGCGCGTCCTCATCGTGCCCAACGCCAACACCCGGGTGCTGCTGCTCGAGAGCGGCAAGGCCGACGTGATCGAGAACCCGCCCTCGAACCTCGTGAGCGAGATCGACGCCACCGGCAAGGCCAAGGTCGACCTGTTCCCCTCGACCGAGGTGAACTTCATGCAGCTCGACGAGCACTTCAAGCCGTTCAAGAACCTCTACGTCCGCCAGGCGCTCAACTACGCGATCGACCGGGCGGCGATCGTCAAGCTCGCCTGGCAGGGCAACGCCACCCCGGCGGCCTCGTTCTTCCCCGACCACATGCTGTACTTCGACGACCACCTGACGCCGTACCCCTACGACCCCGCCAAGGCCAAGCAGCTCCTTGCCAAGGGCGGCTACCCCAACGGCTTCAACGCCTTCCTCATCACCACCGCCGGGAGCGTGTCGGACCAGGCGACCGCGATCGTGCTCAAGTCCGAGCTCGCCGCCGTCGGGATCAACGTGACGATCGAGTCCTTCGAGCAGACGACCGCCTACGCCAAGGAGGACGGCGGTCACTCCGAGATGGGCCTGCGCTACTGGACCAACGACATCCTCGACCCCGACGAGGTCGCCACCTTCGGCGCTGACTCGAACGGTGGAGCCAGCAACTTCAACAGCTACTGGGTCGACCCGGCTGTCAACCACGCGGTCGAGCAGGCCCGGGCGGCGCTCGTGCCCTCGACCCGTCAGATGCTCTACGACGAGGTCCAGCAGGCCGTCTACACCCAGTCGCCGTACGTCGTGTTCGATTACAGCCCCTACCTCTACGGCGTGGCGAACTACGTGAACGGGTTCCACGTCACCCCGGTCGGCAACTACGACCTGTCGCTCGAGAACCTCACCGTCGCCAACCACTGACCCGGCTGCCGCGAGGTTCCGTCGCAGTGCGCAGCACGCCGATCGGCGCCAGCCGATACGACGCGGCATCGTCCCTCGGCCGGCCCCGGCCGGCTGAGGGCGGCGCCGCCCGGAGGGCCGGGTGACCGCCGGACGCTTCGCCTTCGTCCGAAGGCGCCTGGTGCAGCTGCCGTTCCTCGTGTTCGGGATCACCGTCGTCACGTTCTTCCTGATCCGGCTGATCCCGGGCAACCCGTCGGTGGCGATCCTCGGCAGCCACTACACCGCGCAGGGGGCGCAGCAGCTCGACAAGGCGCTCGGCCTGAACCGCTCGTTGCCCGAGCAGTACTGGCTCTTCCTCGTCCGCCTGCTGCACGGCGACCTCGGCTACAGCTACTTCGACAGCGCCTCGGCGCGCACCGTGATCGGCGAGAGCCTCGACCCGACGCTGTTCCTCGTCTGCTATGCCGCGGTGATCTGCGCCGCCATCGCCATCCCCTGCGGCCTGTTCGCCGGTCTGCGGCCCGGGCGGGTCTTCGACCAGACGAGCCGGGTGACCTTCATCGTCGCCTTCGCCATGCCGAGCTTCTGGCTCGGGCTCATCCTCGTGCTGCTGTTCAGCGTGAAGATCAAGGCCTTCCCGATCGACGGCTACGGGACGAATTTCGTCGGTCACCTCTACTACCTGTTCCTCCCCGCCTTCGCCCTCGCCCTGCCCTTCTCGACGGTGATCGTGCGCGCCCTGCGATCGAGCGTGATCAGCGTGGCGGCGACGGACTTCGTGGACACCGCCAGGATCAAGGGCATCTCCGAGCGTCGCGTGCTGCTGCGCCACATCACCCGCAACGCCGTCGTCACCGTCGTCGCGATCTTCGGCGTCAACCTCGCCTACCTCGTCGGCGGCACGGTGATCGTGGAGAACGTCTTCACGGTGCCCGGGCTCGGCTCGTTGCTCGTGAGCTCGGTCTCGAACCGCGACTATCCCGTCGTGCAGGGGATCACGCTCGTCTTCGCCCTCGCCATCGTCACCGTCAGCCTGCTCGCCGACGTCGCGCAGGCGGCGCTCGACCCCCGCATCTCGATCGGGCGGAACGAGTAACCGCCGTGGCTGTCGGGGAGCTGTCCGCAGGCGTCCTGTCACGCCCGGAGCGCCGTGCGGCGCTGACGCGCCTTTTCCATGTGCTCGGAAAGCACAAGGACCTGAGCTTCGGCCTGGTGATGATGGCGCTGGCGCTGTTGTTCACGATCGGCGCGCCGCTGTTCACGAGGTACAACCCGACGTCGATCGACGTGCTCTACCCCGTCTCGCCGCCGCTCGCTCACGGCCACCTGCTCGGCACCGACTCCTACGGGCGCGACATCTTCGCCCGGGTGCTCTACGGCGGGAGGATCGACCTCGCGATCGCCTTCGGCGCGACGTCGGTGACGATGGTCTTCGGCAGCATCGTCGGCCTCGTGGCCGGCTGGTGCGGCGGGTGGGTCGACTCGCTCTTGATGCGCATCGTCGACATCTTCTTCGCCTTCCCGTTCTTCGTGCTCGTGATCGCCATCGTCGCCTTCCTCGGCCCGTCGACGTTCAACCTCTTCCTCGCCATCTGGGTGACGAGCTGGGTGAGCTACGCCCGGATCATGCGCTCACAGGTGATCTCGGCGCGCCGCCAGCAGTACGTGCTCGCCGCGCGCGCCCTCGGCTACGGCCCGCTGCGCGTGGCGGTGCGCCACATCGTGCCCAACGTCTTCTCCTCGGTGCTGATCTTCGCCATGGTCGACGCGATGGGCAACATCATCCTCGCCGCCTCGCTCAGCTTCCTCGGGCTCGGGATCCCGCCCCCCGCTCCGGAGTGGGGCAACATGATCTCGGACGGGCAGGACTACCTGACGACCGCCTGGTGGCTGGCGCTGTTCCCCGGCCTTGCCATCGTCTGGGTGGGCACCGCCTTCAGCTTCATCGGCGACGGCCTCGCCGACCTGCTGCGCCCGGGCGCCAGCCGGTGAGCGAGCCGGCAGCAGCCTTCGCAGCACCCCCCGGCAGCGACCCCTCCGGCGCCGGCACGCCCCTGCCGGTGAGCGCGCCGCTGCCGCCGTTGCTCGAGGTGCGTGACCTCGCCGTGCGCATCCCGACCTCGCGCGGCGTCGTGCAGGCCGTCGACGGCGTGACGTTCTCGATCGGCGCCGGGGAGGTCGTCGGCCTGGTCGGCGAGTCCGGATCGGGCAAGAGCGTCACCTGCCGCGCCGTGATGGGCCTGATGAAGTCGCCGCCGGTGGAGGTGACGGGCTCGGCGCTGCTGCACCCGCGTCACGAGGCCGCCGGCGCCCCCGGAGCGCGACCTGGCACGCCGCGTGAGCTGATCGGCCTCGATCGCCGCGAGCGCCGCCGGCTGTGGGGAGCCGAGCTGGCGATGGTCTTCCAGGACCCGATGACCTCGCTCAACCCGGTGATGCGTGTCGGCCAGCAGGTGATGGAGGCAGTGGCCGCCCACGAGAACCTCGGGCGCGAGGCGCGCGGCGGCGCGCCGTCGAGCTGCTGCAGCAGGTCGGGATCCCCTCGGCCGAGCGGCGCATGCACGACTACCCGCACCAGTTCTCCGGCGGGATGATGCAGCGGGCGCTGATCGCCATCGCCCTCGCCTCCCACCCTCGGCTGCTGTTCGCCGACGAGCCGACGACCTCGCTCGACGTCGTGATCCAGGACCAGATCCTCGAGCTGCTGCTCGAGCTGCAGCACGAGCTCGCCATGAGCGTGGTGCTCGTGAGCCACGACCTCGCCGTGGTCTCCGAGGTGTGCAGCCGCGTCATGGTCATGTACGCCGGCCAGATCGTCGAGGAGGCGCCCACCGACGAGCTGCTCTCCTCGCCGCGCCACCCCTACACCATCGCCCTCTTGCGCTCGCTGCCGCAAACCTCGACGGGGGGCAGGTTCCTGCACTCCATCGCCGGTTCACCCCCCGACATGATGCGCCTGGGCGAGGGCTGCCGCTTCGCCCCCCGTTGCGAGCTGGCCGAGCCGGCATGCACCAGCTGGCCCACGGAGCTGCTCGACATCTCCGGCGGCGCGGGGCTCCACGAGGGCCGTTGTCGCAGGATGGACGTCACGGCCGCGGAGGTGACCGCGTGAGTGCCCGGCCCGCACCGGCGCCGGTGCGCTGGGGGATCGTCGGCACGGCGAACATCGCCCGGCGTCAATTCCTCCCCGCCCTGGCCGAGGTGGGCGGGGGCCGGGCCGTGCTCGTCGGCGGGCGCGACGGGGCACGGGCGGCGCGCTGGGCGGCCGAGGAAGGGGTCGAGGCCGGCGTCGAGGGCTACGAGGCCGTCGTCACCTCGCCGGAGGTCGACGCCGTGTACGTCGCGCTGCCGAACTCGCTGCACGCCACGTGGACGGCGCGCGCCCTCGAGGCCGGAAAGGCCGTGCTGTGCGAGAAGCTGCTCTGTCGAGACGCCGCCGAGGCGGCCCCGCTGCTCGAGCTCGCCCGGCGAGAGCGCTCGCTCTTGTGGGAGGCCTTCGTCTTCCCGTTCCAGGCCCAGCACCGCCGGCTGCTCGAGCTGGTCGCTGCCGGGACGATCGGCGAGGTAGCCGAGATCGAGAGCGCATTCCACTTCCACGTCACCCAGCCGGCGAACATCCGCCTCGACGCCACGCTCGGCGGCGGGGCGCTCGCCGACGTCGGGTGCTACCCGGTGCGGCTCGCCCAGGAGCTGTTCGGCCCGGTGCCGGGCTCGCGCCAATCCGGCGGCACGAGCGGCGCCGGCGCCGGGGCGCGGGTGTGGTGCACCGCCCGCCTCGAGGGGCACGACGTCGACGTCGACACCGCCGGGATCGTCGATTGGGGCGACCGGCGGCTGGTCTTCAGCGTCGGTTTCCGCCGCGCCTTCGACACCTTCACCCGGGTGCTCGGCACCGCGGGGCAGATCGCCCTCACCAACCCCTACCACCCCGCCCCGGCAGACACGCTCACCGTCCACCCCGAGGGCGCCGAGGCGCGCAGTGAGCATCCCACCAGCGACGAGAGGTCCTTCTCGGCGGCGCTGCGCCACATCCACGCCGTGCTCGCCGGCGAGGAGGAGCCGCGCCACCTCGCGGTCAACGACACGATCCCGACGCTCACCGTCCTCGACGCGCTGCAGACAGCGTGGCGAGCCGGCCTCGCCTAGGCGAGGCCGGCGTCCTGCTCGACGAGGTGGCAGGCGACGTCGCGGCCGTCGGCCGCCCGGCGCAGCACCGGCGCGGTGCTGCGGCAGACGTCCATCGCGTACGGGCAGCGCGGGTGGAAGTGGCAGCCGCTCGGCCGCTCGATGGAGTTGGGCAGGTCGCCGCGTACCGCCGCGGGGCGGCGGCGCCGGCCGTTGCCGAGCTTGGGCGTGGCAGCGACGAGGGCCTTGGTGTAGGGATGCAAGGGATCGGCGAACATCGACTCGGTGCGACCGATCTCGACGAGGTTGCCGAGGTACATGACCGCCACGCGCTGGCTGAGGTGGCGCGCCACCTCGAGGTCGTGGGTGATGAAGAGGTACGTGAGGCCCGCGTCGTCCTGCAGGCGAGCGAGCAGGTTGAGGATCTGCGCCTGGATCGAGACGTCGAGCGCGGACAGCGGCTCGTCGGCGACGATGAACTCCGGGCCGACGGCGAGGGCGCGGGCGATGCCGATCCGCTGGCGCTGCCCGCCCGAGAACTCGTGCGGCTTGCGCTTGGCCATGTTCGCCATCAGGCCGACGGTGCCGAGCAGCTCCTCGACGCGCGCCGGCACCTCGTCGTTGGCGCAGATCTTGTGGAACTTGAGGACCTCCGAGAGCATCGCCCCGACCGTCATCGTCGGGTTGAGCGAGCTGTAGGGATCCTGGAAGATCATCTGCACGGTCTTGCGGAACCGCTCGTCCGCGCCGCGGTCGAGGTTGAGCAGGCTCTGCCCGCGATAGAGCAGGTCCCCCGAGGTCGGCTTGTAGAGGCGCAGCACGAGCCGCCCGAGGGTCGTCTTGCCGCTGCCCGTCTCGCCCACGAGGGCGAGTGTCTCGCCGCGACGCACGCTCAGCGAGACGTGGTCGACGGCGTGCAGCACCTCGGGAGCCCGCCCACGCGCGCGGCGAAACAGCCCGCCGGAGAGCAGGAAGTCCTTGGTCAGCTGGCGCGTCTCGAGCAGGACGTCCTCGTCGCCGGCGGCGCCGGCCACTGCCGCGCCGGCGGTCGCCGGTGCTCTCCCGGTCGTGCTCGAGCTCACCATCACCGCTCCCATCGACGCGCGGCCCGGAAAGCCGCCAAGCTAGCCGACGAGGTGACATGAGCGACCCGCTCTCGGTACTGATCTGCTCGTATCTCGAGGAGCCCCTCGTCGAGGCCCTCGCCGAACGCGGCGGGATCGAGGTGCTGAACGCCCCCGAGCTGCTTCCCGTGCCGCGCTATCGCTGCGACCACACGGGAACGCGGCGCGACCTCGACGACACCGGCCGGTCGGCCTGGCGCGCGCTGCTCGCCCGCGCCGACGTGTTGTTCGACTTCGACTGGGAGGAGCCTGCAAGCCTGCCCGAGCGCGCCCCGCGAGTGCGCTGGATCCAGGCAACGAGCGCCGGCATCGGCGGCTTCATGAGCCGCACCGGCCTCGACTCGAGCGGCATCGCCGTGACCACCGCGGCCGGCGTGCACGCCGTGGCGCTGTCGGAGTGGGTGCTCACCGGCGTGCTGCATTTCGTGAAGGACGTGCCGGACCTGCAGCGGCGCCAGGCCGAGCACCGCTGGCAGCGCCTGGCGATCGGCGCGCTCGCCGGCCGGAGCGCCGTCGTGGTCGGCCTCGGCAGCATCGGGAGCCGCGTCGCCACCGTGCTGGCGTCCCTCGGCGTCGAGGTGTGGGGGGCGGGGCGCCCCGGCGGTCGCTACGACATCCCCGCGCTGGCGCGCCTCGGCTCGACCGACGAGCTCGGCGAGCTGCTGCCCGGTTGCGACATCCTCGTGCTGTGCGTCCCGCTGACCCCTGAGACCGAGGGCCTCGTCGGGGCTGCGGAGCTGGCGCTGCTCCCCGAACGGGCGATCGTCGTGAACATCGGGCGGGGCCAGCTGCTCGACGAGGACGCGCTCGTCACGGCGCTGCGCGACGGACGCCTCGCTGGGGCCGTGCTCGACGTGGCCCGGGTCGAGCCGCTGCCGGTCGACTCGCCGCTGTGGGAGCTCGACAGCGTCCTGATCTGCCCGCACTCCGCCTCGACGCTCGAGACCGAGAACGCCGCGCTGGTCGAGCTGTTCCTCGACAACCTGGCGCGCTTTCGGGCGGGCCAACCGCTGCGCAACCTCTACCACGCCGAGCGCGGCTACTGAGCTCGACCTCATGAACTGGGCCAGCTCGTGCCAACACCTTGACAACCTTCCGGCCATCGGCCAACCTTGCTGATTGTCGACAAACGACAAAGGGCGGCGCGTGCGTCCTGCCTGCATCCGCCACGATCTGCATACCTCAGAGGAGCATCCGGTGAGCTCGAGCAAGCTTGCAGTCGCCGTCGTCGGTTCAGGGCGTTGGGCGATCCGCGCCCACCTCCCGGGATGGCAGCGCGACGAGCGCTGCGAGGTAGCGGCGATCGTCGACTCCAACGCGACGGCGCTCGAGGAGGCCGGCGAGCGCTTCGGGGTGGCCCGCCGCTACCTCGACACCGATCTCGAGGCGGTGCTCGCCGATCCCTCGATCGACGTCGTCGATGTCGTCACCGGGAATGCCGGCCACTTCCCGGTGACGATGGCGGCGCTCGAGGCCGGCAAGCACGTGCTGTGCGAGAAGCCGGTCAACTCCGACTACCGCGAGACTCGCCGCGCCGCCGAGCTGGCGGCGGGCAAGTGGCTGAAGACCAAGCTCGGCTTCACCTTCCGCTACGCGCCGGCCGTGGTCTACGCCAAGCGGCTCATCGACGAAGGCTTCGTCGGCGAGCCGTACGTGTTGAACGCCTACGAGCAGAATTCGCAGTGGATCGACCCGCAGACGCCGCTGCGTCAGGCCGAGCGCATCCCCGCTCCCGAGGGCGAGGTGCAGGTCTCGTCGATCGAGGGGTACGGGGCGCCGGTGATCGACATCATGCACTGGTGGCTGGAGCGCCGCTGCGCAGCGTCGTCGGCACGATGCGCAACTTCGTCCCCGAGCGCATGGTGCGCGACACCGGCCGGATGCAGCGGATGAACATCGACGACGGCGACATGTGGATCTGCGAGTTCGAGGGCGGCCCGATCGCCTCGATCCAGTCCTCCTACGTCACCGTCGGCAACTACCCCGGCATCGAGGTCCGCATCTACGGCTCGGAGGGGGCGATCATCGTCCGCCTCGTCGAGGAGCTCGGGATCTGCGAGACGATCAAGACCGCGACCAGGGACGCCGTCGAGTTCGAGGAGCGGGAGATCCCCGCCGAGTACTTCCCCGCCGGGATGTCCAGCCGCGACCCCTGGCCCGAGCTGTTCTACACCAACCTCGTCGCCGACCTCGCCAGCGAGATCCTCGACCCCGACCGGCCGAGCCAGGGCGACTTCGCGCAGGGCGCGCTCGTGCAGGAGACGATCAACGCCTTCGAGGCGTCCTACCGCCAGCGTGCCTGGGTCGGCTTCCCCCTCGCCGGGCTCGGCTGAGGCTGCCGGCGCGCCCTGGCACTGCGACTGGGGCGCCGTCCGTTCGCTCGAGGAGGCCACGCCGATCCTCGATGAGGCGCTCGACGCGGGAGCCGCCGGCGGGGCGTCCTTCGTCGAGGCACGCCTCGTCGAGTGCGAGGAGCTGCGCCACGGCGCGGCGCTTCACGCCGCCCCTGAGCGCCGCGTCGAGCACGACCTCGGAGTCGCAGTGCGCGTGCTCACCGGCGGCGTCTGGGGCTTCGCCGCCCGACCGCTCGAGGGCGCTCAGACGCCGGGCCAGGCCGCGCATGCCGCCCTCGCCGTCGCCCGCGCCGCCGCAGCGGCCGGTTCGGCTCGTCTCGAGCTGCCCCCCGAGCCCGGCGCCTGCGGCACCTACGCCACCGAGGTGGCGACCGATCCCTTCGCCGTAGCGCCGGGCGAGGTCGAGGACCTGCTCCGTCGCGATGGTCGGGGCCGCCGCAGCGACAACCCGGATCGTCGCCGTCGACGCCGGCGTGCATGCCAAGCGCCAGCATCGCTACCTCGCCAACAGCGAGGGCGCCCGCCAGGCCCAGCACATGATGGAGAGCGGGGGCGGAGTCGTCGCGCTGGCCGCCGCTGACGGGAGGGTGCAGCGGCGTAGCTACCCCAACTCCTTCCACGGCGGCACCGCAGGCGCGGGATACGAGTACGTCACCGCGCTCGGGCTCGTCGCCCAGGCGGCAGCGCGTCGGCGAGGAGGCAGCCGCGCTGCTCCTCGCGCCGGTGGCCTCCCCGGCGTGGCCGACCTCGTGGTCGGGCCGGCGCAGCTGTCGCTGCAGATCCACGAGTCGGTCGGCCACGCCCTCGAGCTCGACCGCATCCTCGGCGACGAGCGCAACTTCGCCGGCACCTCCTTCGTCAGCGTCGCCGACGCCGGTCGGCTGCGCTACGGCTCCCCGGCGGTAACGATCACGGCCGACCCGACCGTTCCCGGCACGCGCGGCAGCTTCGCCTTCGACGACGAGGGCACGCCGGCACGGCGGTGCGACCTGGTCGGGGAGGGCGTGCTGCGCGAACTTCCTCTCCAGCCGCGACGCCGCGCCGCGCGCCGGGCGGCGCACGAGCGGCGCGGCGCGCGCCGACGGCTGGAGCGCGGCCCCGGTGTGCTTTGCCACCAACGTCTTCCTGCGGCCGGGTGAGGGCGGCTCGCTCGACGAGCTGCTCGAGCGTCTCGGCGAGGGGTACTACATCGACGACAACCGCAGCTGGTCGATCGACCAGCCGCCGCTGGCGCTTCCAGTTCGGCACGGAGGCCGCATGGGAGGTGCGTCGCGGGCGGAAGGGACGCGCTCGTGCGCGACTTCTCCTACGGCGGCGTGACGCCGCAATTCTGGGGCGCCGTGGAAGCCGTCGCCGGGCCGGCCGAGTTCCGCAGCTTCGGCTTCCCCTGCGGCAAGGGAGAGCCGAAACAGTGGGGGTTCCTCGCCCACGGCGCCGCTCCCGCGCTGGTGCGCGGCGTGGCGATCGGCGTCGCGTCGTGAGCGACGTCCTCGTCGGCGAGGAACGCGCCCTCGAGCTGCTCGAGGACGCGCTGTGCGGGTCGGCGGCCGACGAGACCGAGATCGTCCTCGCCACGCGCCGCTCCTCGGTGCTGCGCTTCGCCGGCGAGCTGGTCCACCAGCCACAAGACCTCGCCTCGCTGCAGCTGATGGTGCGCGCCGTCGTCGGCGCCCGCTCGGCGCGCGCCGCCACCTCCTCCCCCGACGCGCTCGGCGAGGCGGTCCGGCGCGCCGAGCACGACGCGGCCGATCTCGACCGGGCGAGCCGGCGGCGTCCCACCCACGGCGCGGCGGCGGCCGCGCACCTCCCCGCCGGCCCGGGCTCGCGCTCGCCGCTTCCGGCGCGGGCTGTGGTGCGAGTCCACAGCGCAGTGGTCGGCGGACGCACGCGCTCGCCAGCTCGACTCGCTGCTCCGCCTCGCCCGCGGGGGAGTGGGCGGCGAGCCGAGCGAACTGGCGGGAACGCTGGGCGTAGGGACCATCGAGCTCGCCGTCGTCACCTCGCGCGGGCGCGCCGCTACGGCACGGCGACCGAAGCCTCCTTCAGCTGCACAGCGTGCTGCGCGGACGGCAGCGCGCACGCCGAAGAGCTCGACCGTGACGCCGCCGCATTCGACGTCGAGCGGATCGCTGCGGCGCTGCTCGAGCAGGCCGCGGCGATGCGCGGGGCCGTCGAGCTGCCGCCCGGTCGCTACGACGTCGTCTTCGGGCCGCAGGCCGCCGCCGAGCTGATCACGTTCCTGCCGGCGTTCGGCTTCACCGCCCCGGCGCTCGCCGCCGGCGTCGGCGTCGTCGCCGCCCGGGCTCGCCGGTTCTCGCCGCTCGTCAGCGTCGTCGACGACGCGACCGCCGCCCCCGGGCTGCCGTTCCCCTTCGACTGGGAAGGCAGCGACACGCGCCGTGTCGAGCTCGTGCGCGCCGGGCTGCCGCTCGGCGTGGTGAGCGACCTGGCGAGCGCGGCCGTGACGGGCGGCTCCACCGGACATGCCCACATCGCCCGCGAGGAGGCGCCGACGCCGCGGCGGCGAGCCTGCGCCTCGAGCCGGGTGGGTTCTCGAGCGATGAGCTCGTCGCCGGTGTCGAGCACGGGGTGTACGTGCAGCGGCTGTGGTACACACGGGTCGTCGACACGGCACGAGGCGTGATCACCGGCACGACCCGCGATGCGGCGTTCCTCGTGCAGGACGGCCGGCTCGTAGCGCCGGTGCAGGCGACACGCTTCACCGAGAGCGTGCTCGACGCGCTCGAGCGCGTCGACGGCGTCGCGATCGAGCTGCACGGGCACCCGATCATGAACGTCTGGAACGGCGCGACCGTGGCGCCGGCGATGCGCGTGCGCGGCTTTCGCCTCGGCGCGGCGACCGGCGGCAACGGCACCGGTGGCACGAGCACCGCCGGCGCTTTCGGCGCTGCCGGCGCTGGCAGCGCCGGCGGCACCGGCACGGGCGGCGATGGCGCCGCAGGCAACGGGAGGGGACGGCGATGAACGTGCAGACCAACCGCGACCGCCTGGTCGCGCAGGTGCTCACGGGGGAGGTGTGGCCACCGCTGGCCGACCGCCACGCCTACCGCGTCGACCCCGAGGGTGCGCCGTTCTTCCTGCCCGGGATGGGGGGCGTGACCCTCGGCGTGCACTGCGGGGACCCGGCGACGGGGTACGCCGCGGACCACGTCGAGCCCGGACTGTCGGTGCGCCACCGCGACCCCGCCGCCAACTACGCCCTGCAGTTCCTCACCTGCGTCGGCAACACCGTCACCGTCAGCTCCGGCCCGGCGGCCGGCGCACGCGGCTTCGTCATCGGCCAGCACGCCTACGTGCTCGTCGACCTCGACCCTGCGGCGATGGACGAGGTGACCACCGGCGACCAGGTGCGCGTGCTCGCCATCGGCCAGGGGATGCGCCTCGCCGACCATCCGCAGGTGGCGGTCAAGAACACCTCGCCGGCGCTGCTCGAGGCCATGCCGGGCGGCACGGCGAGCGACGGCAGGCTTCGCGTCCACGTCGCCGCGGTCGTGCCGCCGGCTGCGATGGGCGCAGGCGTGGGCATGATCAGCGAGTACGCCAACACCGACCTGATGGGCGCCTACGCCGGGCTGCCCGGGGACCTCTCGCTCGGGCTCGAGGGCCTGCGCATCGGCGACGTCGTGGCGCTGAGCGACCAGGACCACCGCTTCGGGCGGGGTCACGCCGAGGGATGGTGCACGATCGGTGTCATCTCGACCGGGCACTGCATGGCCTTCGGGCACGGCCCTGGCCCTTCCTCGATCATGAGCGGGCCGGCCGGCGCGTTCGAGCTCGTGGTCGACGAGGGCGCCAACCTCGGGCGCTTCCTTGCCGGGGCGGCGCGATGAGCACGCTTGCCGCCAACCTGCTCGGCGTCGTCGAGCACCCGACGAGCGGGTCGAGCCCGTACGCGATCGGCCGCGACGGCGCGCCGTACGTGCCGACCGGCGACGGCGGCGTGGTGCTCGGCGTCGAGCTGGGCGAGGGGGCGTGGGCACGCGACGCCGACCACGTCGCGCCCGGCGCCTGCCTGGTCCACCCCGACCCGGCGGCGCGGCTGGCCCTCGCGGGCTTCTCCTGCATCGGCGACGAGGCCGTCGTGCGAAGCGGCGCCGCCGCCGGCGAGCGCGGCATCGTCGTCGGCAAGCGCGGCGAGGCGGGACGGGTCGTGGTCCGCTTCGCAGAGGATGTGCTCGCTGCGCTCGGTCCCGGCGACCAGGTGAGCGTGCGTGCCGAGGGGCAGGGCCAGGCACCGCTCGGGCCGGTCCACGTGTTGAACCTGCGCAGCGGGCTGCTCGAGCGCCTCGTGCGGACCGGCGGGGCGAAGCTGCGTGTCCCGCTGCGCTGCGAGATACCCTCGGCGTTGATGGGCAACGGCATCGGCCGTCCGGCCGTGCAGTGGTGCCTGGACCTGCAGCTGCAGCCCGAGACGGCGCAGCGCCACGGAGCCGAGCGGCTCGCGCTCGGTGACCTCGTGGCGGTGCAGGACGTCGACGCGCGGTGGAACATCGGTTTCCGGCGCGGATTCACCACCGTCGGTGTCGTCGTGCACGGCGGCAGCCCGCTGCCGGGCCACGGCCCCGGGATCGTCGCGGTCCTCAGCGGGCCGAGCGACCGCTTCGAGCTCGACGTCGACGCGACGGCGCACAGCGGGCTCACCGACGACCTGCTGCGATGAGCGGGCTCGAGCACATCTCGCTGCCGGACGCGCTGTGCCGGACGCTGCGGCGGCGCATCCTCAACGCCGAGATCCCCGCCGGGGCGCGACTGGTCGAGACCCAGCTCGCCGACGAGTTCGCGGTGAGCCGCACCACGGTGCGGGAGGCGCTGCGCACCCTCGAGTCCGAGGGACTCGTCGAGCTGGCGCCGCGCCGGCACTGCATCGTGACGCGCATGGACGAGGAGACGGCGAAAGACGTGCTCTTCGCACGCTGCTGCCTGGAGGTCGCCGCCGCCAAGGAGTGGGCGAACGAGCCGAAGGTCGACCTCGAGCGCCAGCTCGCAGCGGGACTGGAGGCGATGGAGGAGGCCGCCGCGGCAGGCGACACGCTCGCCGCGGTCGAGGCGGACACGCTCTTTCACGGACGGGTCGTCGCCGCAGGTGGGCGGCCGCGTCTCGAGCAGCTCTGGCACATCCTCGACGGGCAGATGGGCGCGCTGATGCGCAGCTCGCTCGAGCGACAGCACGCCGACCTGTACCAGCTCACCAAGTTGCACCTCGACCTCGCGAACGCCTTCGCCTCGCGCGACCCCGAGCGGATCGGCGAGGCGCTGACGGACCACTACCTCGGCTCGCCGGCGGAGCTCCGCTGATCGCGGCCCGAGGACGGGGCCACACCGACGAACCGCACGGACGAACCCGAGGAGGAGACGATGAGCCCCCGCTACCGAGCACCCCGACGCATCGCCGACGCCGCGCTCGACGCGTACACCGCCGCATACGGTGCCCCCGTCGCCGAGCTCGACCGCCGCCTCGGAGCCGCGCCCGGGCCGGAGGACCTGATCGACCTCACCCACGGCGACACCCGCGCCTTCGAGCCGCCGGCGAGCGCGCTCGAGGACTTCGCCGCGGGGCTGGCGGAGAACACCGAGGCCTACACGCCCTACCGGGGCAGCGCGGCGGTGCGGCGCGTGCTCGCCCCCCGCGTCGCCCGTCTGCTCGGGCGCCCGGTCGACGCGGCGTCGGAATTGCTGATCAGCCCGGGCAGCCAGGGCGGGCTGTTCGCCGCCCTCTCCTCCCTCGTCGCGCCCGGCGACATCGTCCTCGTGCCCGACCCGGACTACTTCGCCAACGAGCGCATCGTCGCCTACCTCGGTGGCCGGGCGCACAGGATCGCCATCCGCCTGGACGACAGCGGCTACCTGCACATCGGCCGCGAGCAGCTGGAGGCGGCGGGCGCGGCACGGGCGTCGGTGCTGGTGCTCTCGAATCCCAACAACCCCACCGGCGGCGTCTACGGGCCCGAGACGGCGCAGGCTCTCGCCGGTCTCGCCGTCGACGGCGACCTGTGGGTCGTGCTCGACCAGCTGTACTGCCGGCTGATCTACAGCGGGATCGCCTTCAGCACCCTCGGCGCCCTGCCCGGGATGGCCGAGCGCACCGTGACCCTGCTCGGCCCCTCGAAGACGGAGTCGATGAGCGGCTTTCGCGTCGGGGCCGCCGTCGGGCCCGCCGAGGTGATCGGCGCGATGGAGCGGGTCCTGTCGCTCGCCTCGATCCGCGCTGCCGGCTATTCCCAGCAGGCGCTGCGGCGCTGGCTCGCCGGCGACGAGGACTGGCTCGCCGAGCGCGTCGCCGACCACGAGCGGCTGCGCGACAAGCTGCTGGCGCGCCTGCGGGCGATCCCGGGGGTGAGGGTCGGGACGCCCGGCGGGAGCTCGTACGTCTTCCCCGACGCATCGGCCTCGCCGCTCGCCGAGCGACTGGCGCGCGAGGGCGCCGGCGTTGCCGACGATCACGCCCTCGCGCTCGCCCTGAAGCAAGCCGGCGTGCTCGTCAGCCCCGGTTACCAGTTCGGGCCGTCCGGGCGTGGCCACTTCCGGATCAACTTCTCCCAGCGCGCCGAGCTGCTCGACGAGGCCCTGGCGCGCATCGAGGCCACGCTCGGCGCGTGACGCGCCGACCTCGCCGGACGTCCCGGTCTCCCGCGCCGCCCGGCCGGCGCACCCGTCAGCCGGCGTCGGGGGCGAGCGCCCCCGCCCGTGACGGCGGCACGAGGTTGCGCCCGAGACGCGCCTCGGCGCGGCCGAGCAGGGACGGGTGCACGGCGTTGTCGACGAGCACCGCGGCGAAGGTCGCCCCGTCGATGCGCAACAGCCGGCTCGCTTCGCTCGCCGTCACCGTCGCCGTGCGGGGGATCCCCTCGAGCACGCCGATCTCGCCGAAGACCTCGCCCGGCCCGAGCACGGCGAGCTGGCGCTCGGCCCCGTCGCGCCGGGCGCGCACGCGCATCGAGCCCCACTCGATCAGGTAGAGGGCGTCTGCGTCCGCCCCCTCGACGACGACGTCGGTCCCGGCGGGCACCTCGAGGCCGGTCGAGGCGGTGGCGAGCCGCTCGAGCGCGGCGTGCGGGGCCCCGGCCAGGATGGCGGCGCGCTCGAGCAGGGCGACGCGGGCGGAGATGCGGGAGAGGAGGACGACGTTGCGCTCGTCCATCGCTCGCAACGCCGGCCAGCCGAGCAGACAGAGCGCCGGCACACCGGCGCCCGCCAGCCACAGCGCGACGTCGACACCGCCGGCGCGCAGCACGAGCGGCGTGAGCAGCGCGCCGAGGGAGATGGCGACGAGGACGAGGGTGTAGAAGGCGCCGAAAACCCTGGCGAGACGGTCCTCGGGGACCGCGCGCTGCAGCGCGGTGAGCGCCATCACGTCGACGACGAGCGTCCCGCCGCCGCGTACCACCTGGGCGAGCACGGCGATCGCCGGCTGGCGCACGACGAGGAGCAGCAATGTCGGCAGGCAGTAGAGCGCCATCCCGCCGAGGATCGCCGGACCGAGCCGCGACCACGCCGAGACGCGCTGGACCAGCGGTGCGGCGAGCACCCCGCCGATCCCGAGCCCGGCGAGCAGCCAGCCGTAGCCGCCGGCGCCCGTCCCCAGGCGCTGCTGCGCGACGACGACGAAGAGCACCGTGTCGGTGCCGTAGACGAAGCTGGCGACCGCGCAGTACAGCACGAGCAGCGACGCCGGCGACGAGGCGACGATCGCCCGCACGCCGACGAGCATCTGGCGCAACGGCCCGACGGAGCCACCCTCGGTGACGTCCACGGGGGCGCTGCGGGCACGAAGTCGCGACACGACGAGCGCAGAGAGGGCGAAGCTCGCCGCGTTGGCGGCGAAGGCCGCCGTCGCCGACCCGAGCACGAGCAGCAGTGCCCCGAACGCCGGGCCGGCGATGACGACGAGATTGTCGACGGTGTTGCGCAGGGTGTTGGCTGAAGCGAGCTCGTCCTCGGGGACGAGCTGCGGCGTGATCGCCGTCACGGCGGGCAGGTACGGCGAGGCGACCACGGCGCACGCCCCACCGAGCGCGATGGCGGCGAGCGCCGGACCGCGCAGCGCGGCGAGGAGGCTGAGCGCCGACATGAGCGCGGCGCAGCCCAGGTCGAGGGCGACCATCAGCCGCACCCGCTCGAAGCGCTCGGCGACGACGCCGCTGTAGGGGCCGAGCACGAGCGAGGGCACGAACCGGCCGATGGTCACCGCCCCGGCCCAGCCCGGCGAGTGCGTGCGCTCGAAGACGTACACGGTCAGCGCCACGTTGTACGCCCAGGAGCCCGCCCCGGAGATGGCGAGCGCACAGATCAGCAGGCGGAAGTCGCGATGGCGGAGCGCGGATCGCAGCCCGCCGGTCCGTCGCGCGGCCATGGCGGACCGACCCTACGCGACCGCGTGCGGCCACGCGTGCCTGGACGAGCCAGCTCGACGAGCCACCGCCATGCGAGCGGTAGCGCTGCTGTTGCCGACGGGTCGCGCTCGCCGACGCAGGGGCCTCCCGACGTGCGCGAGGTTGACAGGCAGCCATCTGGCTGCGTATCTCTTTAGGTACCCGAATGGCTGCGTATCCCTGGTCCGCTGCTCTATCGGCAACCACGCAAAGGAGAATCACGTGCCGGACATCAGACATCGTGTGGCCATCTCAGCCCCGCTCGAGAGCGTCTACGAGGCAGTGGCCACAACGGAAGGGCTCTCCGAATGGTGGACCCGAGACGGCGTCCGCGGGGAGTCGAGCGAGGGGTCCAGACTCCAGTTCTTCTTCGGTCAGCCGAGCCCGGCCGCCGTCATGGAGGTCACTCGGCTGAGTCCCGACGGGCACGTGAGCTGGAACTGCGTCGAGGGCGCTGACGAGTGGGTCGGGACACGGCTCACCTTCGACCTCACCCAGAACGACGACGAGACGGTGGTGCTGTTCGCCCACGCCGACTGGCGAGTCCGAGCGAGTTCATGGCCCACTGCAGCGCGAGGTGGGCCTACTTCCTCCTGAGCCTCAAGAGCCTCCTGGAGACCGGCAAGGGCACCCCCTTCCCCGAGGACCTGAGGTTCTGACGGACCGCGTGGGCCGATCATGGTCGATGTCTTCAAGGCGCTCGCCGACCCGAGTCGCCGTCACCTGCTGGATCGCCTGAACGCTCGCAACGGACAGAGCCTTCGGGAGCTCTCCGAAGGTTTGGACATGGCCCGTCAGTCCGTCAGCAAGCACTTGGCGATCCTCGAAGCAGCCAACCTCGTGACGACCATCCGACAGGGTCGAGAGAAGCTCCACTACCTCAACGCTGCACCGATCAACGAGATCGCCGAACGCTGGATCAATCGCTACGACCGAGAACGGGTCCGAGCCCTGTCGGACCTCAAACGAGCACTGGAGGAAACGCCGATGGAGAAGCCGCGAATTCGTCTACACGACGTACATCAGGACCACACCCGAGCGCCTGTGGCAGGCACTGACCGAACCGTCGTTCACCCGTCGCTGGTGGCAGACCACCTTCGAAACGGACTGGGAGGTGGGATCACCCATGACGTGGGACAACAACGGGATCATCATCGCCGATCCGGAGCAGGTCGTTCTCGAATCCGATCCCTATCGGAGGCTCGCCTACACGCTGGCACACCTTCACGCCGGAGATCAACGAGCGTCTTCAGCTTGGAGACGAGGCGTTCGCCAAGCTCTCCAGCGAGCGGCGATCGCGAGTCGCGTTCGACATCGAACCGGTCGGGGAGATGGTCAAACTGACCGTCGTTCATGATGACTTCGAGCCCGGAAGCACTGCGGCAACCATGGTGAGGAACGGCTGGCCCGTGTTCCTGTCCAGCCTGAAGACGCTTCTCGAAACCGGTGAGCCGCTCGCTTCGACTCCGATCGACCTGGCACGGCAGTAGAACCGACGTGCCGCCAGCCCCGGTGCCGGGCGCCGCCTGACCGCTCGCCGCCTCGCCGGGACTGCGCCCGCTCGCCGGGACTGCCCCCGCTCGCCGGGACTGCGCCCGCTCGCCGGGACTGCGCCCGCTCGCCGGGACTGCCCCCGCTCGGCTGAGGAGCTCAGGGCGCCGTGCCCGCCAGTGCCGCAGCGAGCGCAGTCGAGAGGTCGGCCCACAGGTCCTCGGGATGCTCGAGCCCGACGGAGAGGCGCAACAGCCCCGCCGGCACGCCCTCCTCGCCCGGCCACCGCCGGCGGCGGTCGATGGTGCTCTCCACCCCGCCCAGGCTGGTCGTGGCGACGATCAGGCGCAACGAGGCGACGAGGCGGTCGGCCAGCTCCCCGTCGGCGAGATCGAAGGAGACCATCGCCCCGGGGCCGGCCATCTCCGCGCTCGCCCACGCGTGGTACGGATCGCCGGGAAGCCCCGGGTAGCGGACGCGTACCACCGCAGCCTCGCCGCTCAGCCGGTCGGCGAGCAGCGCCGCGCTCTCCTGCTGGCGGGCGAGCCGCACAGGCAGCGTGCGCAGCCCGCGCACGGCGAGGAAGGACTCCATCACCCCGGGGATGGCACCGTAGGCGGTGCGCAGCGACACGAGCTCGTCGCGCAGCTCCAGCGATCCGGTGACGACGGCGCCGAGCAGGAGGTCGGAGTGGCCGCCGAGGTACTTCGTCGCGGAGTGCACGACGGCGGCGGCGCCGAGCGCGAGCGGCCGCTGCAGCAGCGGCGTGGCGAAGGTGTTGTCGACGACGCCGGTCACGCCCGACGCGGCGCACCCCGCAAGGATTGCGGGCAGGTCGGCGACGCCGAGCAGCGGGTTGGTCGGTGACTCGAGCCAGGCCAGGCTGGCCCCGCCGAGCGCGGCGAGCACCGCTGCGGTGTCGCAGACGTCGACCTCTCGCAACACGAGCCGTCCCGCCAGCGCCAGCTGCCCGAGCAGGCCGCGCGTGCCGACGTAGGCGCTCTCGGGCACGACGACGACCGCGCCCGACGGCAACGTGGCAAGCAGCGCCGCGGTCGCCGCCTGACCACTGGCGAACGCGACGGCCTGCCCGCCCTCGAGCGCGCCGAGCACCTCCTCGAAGGCGGTCCAGCTCGGGTTGCCGAAGCGCCCGTAGCCGATCGCGCCGCCGTCACGGAAGGTGGAGGCGAAGGTCGGCGGCACGTTGAGGGGAGCGCCGGGCTCGGCGCTGCGGCCTGCGGTGACCGCAAGCGTCTCGGCGCGAAGCCGCGGCGGCTCGCTCACCGGACGGACACGCTCGCGCCGGGACTCGCCGTCGCTACTCGGCGCCCTGCTCGTGCAGGACGAGGGCCGCGAAGCGCTCCGAATCGTCGTGGGGGACGTAGCCGAGCTCGCGCCGCGCCGGCGCCATGTCGTAGCTGCAGCGGCTGTTCGCCGACACCCCGTAGTAGACGCCGTACTGCACGATCGCCGCCAGCGAGCAGTCGATCAGGCGGCACAGGTCGCCCGGGCTGAGCCACAGGCGCAGCGCCATCTCGTTGTGCGGCTGCTCGAGAACCCAGCCGATGCGCAGGCAGATCACCGACATGCCCCACCCGTAGGCGACGTAGCGCCCGAGCGACTCGCCGAAGGCCTTGGTCACCCCGTACAGGCTGTCCGGCCAGGGCGGCTCGTCAGCCGAGAGCGGCCACAGCTGGCGGTGGTCGTACCCGCCGGTGACGTGGTTGGAGCTGGCGAAGATCACCTTGCGCACCCCGACGTGGTGCGCGACCTGGAAGACGTTGAAGACGCCGTCGATGTTCGGTCCGCGCAGGTCGTCCCAGCTGGCGTAGTAGTCGCGCTGCGCGGCGAGGTGCACGACGACGTCGACGTCGTGCATCGCTGCGACGAGCGAGTCTCGCCGCATGATGTCGATCTCGCACACGTCGTCGCTCTCGGGGAAGACGGCCGGCTCCTCGCCGCGCGGCGGCGGCCCGACGCCGATGCGCAGGTCGTGCGAGGTCCGGAGATGGGGGACGAGGTACCGGCCGACGTCCCCGTTCGCCCCCGTCAGCAGCACCCGCGCCATGGGCCGTCACCTTACGCGCGCCGCCCACGCCGGGACTAACCTGCGCTGCCGGGCGATGGCCCTAGGCTGGCGAAGGGTCCTGACCGGGCCCTCGGCAGGCGAAGGGGTCCGGCAGGACGGGCACCTGGGAGACGACGGAGAGGGAGGGGGACGGCAATGACGGTTGCGCACAGCTCGCGGCCCGGACGCGGCCGCTCACGTCCACGAACCCGCCTGCTCCCGGCTGACCAGCTGAACCACTGACCACCGGGGGCGGCCCTCGACCGAGGAGCCTGACCCTGGTGTCCGATCTTTCGTCCGATCCTTGCGGCGCGCTCGCCGCCTACGGCTGGAGCGAACGCGTCCGCGCACTGTTCCGCGACGTTGCGAGCGAGGAGCCCGACCCGCCCGGCGTCACACCGCTCGAGCCGGCACGCGTCGTGCGCGTCGAGCGATCCAACTGTCTCGCGGCGACCGCCCGTGGCGACGAGCGTCGCGTGGTCGCGGCCGACCTGCCGGCGGTGGGCGACTGGGTGACGTTGGACGGCAACTCGGTGCGCGCCGTGCTCCCGCGCTGGTCGGCCCTGGTCCGTGCCGACCCCTCGGGCGCCGGCGAGCAGGTGCTCGCCGCCAACCTCGATCTCGTGCTCATCGCCGCGCCGGCCGACCGGCTGAACGCGGGGCGCGTCGAGCGCGAGCTGGCCGTCGCCTGGGAGAGCGGCGCGACGCCGCTCGTCCTCGTCACCAAGTGCGACCTCGCTCCGCCGGGCACCGTGGCGGAGCTGGCCCGCCGCCTCGCCGGCACCGACGTCGCCGCTGTCAGCGCGCACGACGGCTCGGGTCTCGAGGAGCTGCGCGCTCGCCTGCGGCCGGCGCGCACGGCCGTGCTGATCGGACCCTCCGGGGCCGGAAAGTCGAGCCTGATCAACTCGCTCACCGGTGGCGAGCCGCTCGCCACGGGGGCGGTGCGCGAGGGCGACCGGCGTGGGCGGCATACGACCACCTCCCGTCAGCTGGTGCCGATCGTGGGAGGCGGCGTGCTCATCGACACGCCCGGGTTGCGGAGCGTCGGGCTCGCCGGAGACCCGCCCCTCGGCGAGGTCTTCCCCGAGATCGAAGAGCTCGCCTCGCACTGCCGCTTCGACGACTGCCGCCACGAACGCGAGCCGGGTTGCGCCGTCTCCGACGCCGCGGCGGGAGGACTGCTCGATCAGGGAAGGCTGTCGAGCTACCGCAAGCTGCACCGCGAGCTCACCGCCGAGGGCGCGTCGCCAGGACCCCGTCGAGCGGCGGGCAGCCGTGCAGCGCTGGAAGGCGATCGCCAAGCAGAACCGCCTGCACGACAAGCGGCGCGCCCGTTGACCGCGGCGGGTCGGCGCCGCCATCACCGCCGTGGTGGCCGCCGAGGGAGGCGAGCCTCGGCGCCGCCGGCAGGCGGCCGAAGGCCACGCAGTCTCAGTGGGCGACGGCGAGCAGGCTGACGACGAAGGCGCCGTAGGCGACGATGATCGCCGAGCCACCGGGTCGGCGAAGCGAGCTGCCCGCCCAGATCAGCGCCAGGCTGGCCACCGTCAGGGCCAGGTACCAGCTGGCGACAAGCGTGCCCGAGGCGGTGACCGGGCCGAGCCCGAGCAGCACGCCGGGCACGAGCAGGCCGAACGCGACGTTGATGGCGTTCGAGTTGAGCGCCGTGGAGAGCACCGCCATGCCCCGGCCGCGCCGTGCGAGGTAGACCGCGGCGACGGCGTTCGGCAGGCTCGTCACCGCGGCGAGGACGAGGGCACCGGTGACGATGCCGGGGACCGACCAGCGCGCGCCGAGCGCCGTGGCGGCGCGCTCCATCGCCACGCTGGCGAGCACCACGGCGACCAGGCAGCCCGCACCGGCGAGGCCGTCGACGGCGCTCCCCGGTGGGGGCATCGAGGCGCGCGCCTCCTCGTCCTCCTCGGCGACGGCGAGGCAGATCCACGAGCACCACCGCGCCGGCAGGCGCAGGCGTGCCAGCCCGGCGACGTCGAGGGTCAGCGCCGCGCCGTAGAGGGCGAGCACGACGAGCACGCCGCCGAGGGCCGCGCCGACGGGGATCGCTCCGGCCACCGCCAGCAGGCACAGCACCGCCACCACCACCGACACGGTTCCGGCGAAGGCGACGACGCGCCGGTGCAAGCGGATCACGCCGGCGACGACGGCAGCGAGCCCGAGCAGCGCCGCGAGGTTGAACAGGTTGGACCCGAGCACGACGCCCGCACCGACCGAACGCTGGCCGCCGAGCACGGCAGAGACCGACGACGTGATCTCGGGGGAGTCGGCGGCGACTGCCGCGACGAGGCCGAGCAGCGCCTCGGACATGCCGAAGCGCTCGCCGAGGCGCTCGATGCGCTGCACCAGCATCCAGCTCGTCACCAGGCTCACGACCGCGGCGACGAGGAAGACCGGCACCGCGACTGACAGGGCGTGCACCAGGCTCCTCCGCCGGCTCGGACAACGGTGTACCGGCTTTGCAGCCCGCCCTTCGGCGATCGGCCACGCCGCCGGAGTGCTCGACGCGGGACGACCGAACGCTCGCCGCCGCCGCGACAGCACCATGCCGACCAGACTTCCCGGCGCGCCGCACGAAGGCTATCCCAGCCGCGTCATGATCAGGTCGTGCGCCTCAAGGTCGACCTGCACGAGATCTACAACCGTGGTGAGGAGATCGAGCGGGCGCTGCGCGACGTGATGGACGAGGCGGCACGAACGCACGCCAAGGTCGTCGAGATCGTCCCCGGCAAAGGGTCGGGGCAGCTCAAGAAACGGGTGCTGCGCTACCTCGACCAGCCCGAGGTCAAGGCGCGCTACCACCGCGTGGAGAAGGACTCACACAACTGGGGCCGGCTGTTCGTGCACTTCCGCTGGGATCGACCGGCTGGATCCGGACGGCGCCACAAGCAGGACTAGGTCGCGTTGGCCGGAGATGCCCCCCTCCGCGCCGCGCTCTCCATCCGATAGGGCGGACCGTCAGGACTTCCGATGGTGCCGCAGCAGCTTCGCAAGGTCGATCGGCGTCAGGTTGTTCGGTGCGGAACCTCTCGCCAATCGCCGTCATCACGCGGCTCGGCCCTTCAGCGCCGTCGCCGGCTCGTCACGGGTCACTGCAGCTCGGTAGCGTCCTCCTGCATCAGCGATACCTGCGAGGTTCCGTCGGTCGATCCGCCGCTCAAGGAGAACTCCGAGTCCACGTTGCATTCCACCAACGCACGCGTCGCGCCTCCTTGTGCAGGTACGGAAAGCTGCAGCGCGAGTGTCCCGCCGTCTCCCGCCGGGCCGTTCAGGTCACCGGTGTCGTTCTCCTGCTCCGACACGTAGAGGATGCACTGCGTACCGAGATAGGTGTCAGGATTGCCACTCGTGTTGACCTGGATCTTCACCTGGACGAGTGTCGCCGACTTCGGCGGCAGTTGCAGGTGCACCACGGTTTCCAGCTTGGCGCCCAGGGTGACCGGACCGGCGTCGTAGGAGTGCAACACCGGCGAGCGCAGGGCGTCACGGACGCTCGGCGCGATCTGATTGGTCGCAGTGATCAGGAACGTGCTCGCGTAGGCTGCTCCGCCTGAGACCGCCAGCAACAGGGCGATCGTCGAGACGATGTTGGCGTAGGTGAGTTTGGCACGCCAGGTTCGGGAGGCCGCCGCAGTGCCTGGAGCCTCGCCGGATCCTCGTGAGCGCATTGGTCTCCCCTCTCGCCGATGGCAGCATCTGGCCGGGCTCGAATCCTACTTCTCGCTCCGTGACGAGCAACGCTGATGGTCAGCGAGCCAGATGGCGGTTCGCTGCTGCGCAGATCGGTACATCCGCTGGCGCGACGGCGCCCCGGCCCTTTCGGGCCGGGGCGCCGGGGCGTCGTGCCAGGTCCTTACGTGCGGTACCACATCGAGCCGCTGAAGCCCGCGAGGTAGCCCGGAGCCGCCTGGTCAATTCCAGGAACGAATGGGCCAATCGCCATGCGGATCATCGTGCCCCGAGGTAGCAGTGTGATGAAGGCTGTGATTCCATTGCCGTTCAAACGGACGTGCTTCCAGGTCACCCACAGACCCTTGGTGAGCCGCTGTAGTTGCAGGACGTGATTACCGAAGGAGACCGCACCGACGACCCGCGTCGTGAGCACGCGCCCGTTCTCGGACAGGCTGACCCTGGGGCTCACGCTGATGACGACCGGCGAACTGGTTCCGTTGCTGGTGACGGCCTCGAAGGTCGTACGAACCCGCGGTGTCGCGGAGTAGCTCCACGATCCGCCGCTCCCGGAGACGACCGTGTAGACCGTCGAGAAGCCTCCTTGATTGAACTGCTCGTGCTTGATCGTGACGTACACCCCGGCCGCTCCGCTGGCGACAGCACCGGAGAGCTCAACCGAGCCGCCGTACACGACAGCAAGCGTCGAGGCATTCAGTGTCACCGAGAGGCCGGTCGTCAGGACGAAATCGGCACCGACGCTCGTACCGGCACTGCTCGTCGCCACGACGCGGAAGTGATAGGTCGTCTCAGGCGTGAGACCGGAGATCACGGCACTGACGTTGGTGCTGTTCGGACCCGCCGCCATGTTCGTCGCCGGGGACTTCGACCCATAGCTCGTGGTCGATCCGTACTCGAAGTACCAGCTCGTGGCCAACCCGTCCGCGTCGACGGCGGCGTTGAGGGTGGCCGAGGTCGAGGTGAGCTGACTCGCCGCGCCCGTGATCACCGCGGGAGGGGCAGAGGTGTCCACGATGCCCTCAGCGCCGTAGGTCGTTCCGACCGCGTTGTTTGCAACGACGCGGTAGCGGTAGCTCGTCGCGGGGGCGAGGCCCGACAGCGTCTCGGTGAGCTCGACGTCGGCAAATCCCGAGCCGAGGTTCTTTCCCGCTGTTCTCGAACCGTAGACCGGGCTCGTGACCAGCCCGTACTCGAAGTACCACGTGGTCGCCGATCCGTTCGGGTCGACGGTCGCGGTCACCACGGCCGAGCCGGGAAGCACCGACACGACATGGCCGGTTGCCACCGTCGGCACCACGAGGGTTGCTGAGGTCTTCACGGTGCCGTCAGCGCCGTAGGTCGTTCCGACCGTGTTCGTCGCCACGACGCGGTAGTGGTAGCTCGTGACCGGAGCGAGGCCCGTGATCGTGCCCGTGACAGCGACATTCGCGCTGCCGGAGCCGACGCTCACCACCTGAGATCTCGACCCGTAGCTCATGCTCAGCCCGTACTCGACGTACCACGTGGTCGCCAAGCCGTTCGGGTCGACCGTCCCTGCCACCACGGCCGAGGAGGGAAGCACCGACATCACGTGGCCGGTTGCGACCGTCGGCGCCACGGGAGTGGCGATGGTCTTCACCATGGCATCAGCGCCATCCGAGGTACCGACCGTGTTGGCCGCCACGATGCGGAAGTGGTAGTTCGTCAGCGGAGCGAGGCCCGTGATCGTGCCTGTGACAGCGACATTCGCACTGCCAGAGCCGACGCTCACCGCCTGCGATGTCGACCCGTAGGTCGATCCCAGCCCGTACTCGACGTGCCACGTGGTCGCCGAGCCGTTCGGGTCGACCGTCCCGGCCACCACGGCGGAGGTGGAAAGTGCCGACACCTCAGCTCCCGTGACAACCGTCGGGGCCGATGTGGGGGCAGCGATCGCCGTCTCGACACCAGCCGACAGCAGGATCCCTGCAGCGAGGAGGCCGACCCCACTCTTCACGAGAGCTCTCGTGCGAATGTTCTTGATCATCACATGCTCCTTTGTTTTATGGGCAGCTCTGCCCGAAAATGATCTGTGTGCAATCTGCGCGATCCGATGGAGTCAGTCCGGGGCGGCGTCGTCCTCACCCCGCCGGACAGCCAGCAACGTTGAAACCGTTCCCGAGCGCTGTGCGATGTCGCGCCACGCCTTGCTCGGCCTGCTCGTGCCCGGGATTCGAGGTCAGGTGTTCGACTGGCTCACGCCGATCACCACCGATAGAAGTGGTGCCGGCCCGAGTTTCCGCGACCGACCACGAGCCCGATCAGCCACAGACAGAAGAACACCGCCGCCATGACCCACAGAACGTGGAGGGCAAAGCCCAGACCGGCGAACAGCACGACCAGGATCAGCACAAGCAGAATGATCATCATGCCTTCTTTCAAGTGAGTGCCACAGTCCGGCTCGGGTGAGTCGGACGACGGGAGAGTGGAACGACGTCGGACGACAGGTGAGTCGGACGACGGATCAGTGGAACGACGGGCTCGTCAGATTCACAAGATCTCGTTGCGGTGCGTGCAGCACCAACGATCAGTTGTGAACCTCTTCGTGCACCCCTGCCGTACGCCCCTCGGTGTCGGTCACCTGTCGGTCATAGGTGCGATGCGCGCTGCCAGCCGGTCGGCGTGACATGGCGAACATGGCCGTCGAGGCGACAAGACCGATTAGGCCGACGACCATGAGGACGACCCCCACCGTCGAGATCCGAAAGCCATGACCCTGGCTCGTTACCGCCCAGTACATGACCGCACCGATAGCGATCGCGATGGTGCTGAACACCATTCCCGTGCGACCCATCTCTGTCACCCTTACCCTGTTGCTGGTGACTGCGAAGGATCCGCTACTCGCCAACGGTCCCTGCACTCGTGATCACCCGTCACCGGCCTTCAGGTCGGCACGACCGAGTGGTCACGTCACACCTCTGGATGATACCTGCTTGCAGCAACAATAGCAAGCGGCTTCCAGAATCGTGGTGCTAACCTAGCCCGATGGCGGAGTGGAGCTTCCTCACGAACCACGCGCGCGTGCTGATCTGCATCGCCCATGACCCGGGAGCGCGCTTCGCGCGACATCGCCACCACAGTCGGGATCACCGAGCGCAGCGCCTACGGCATCGTCACCGAGCTCACCACCGCCGGCTACGTGGTCAAGGAGAAGGAGGGTCGACGTAACCGCTACCAGATCCAGCACCATCTGCCGCTCCGTGACGACATCGGCCGGGAACGGACGATCGGCGAGGTCTTGGACGTGCTCGTTGGTCGCGGCCCTGACGGAGTCGCCCGTCCGCCCCATCCTGGGGAGGGGCGTCCTCTGCGGCCCTGACCGACCGAGTCCGTGCCCGCTCGTGTGGTGATCCGCCGGGCACTCGCCGATCACGTCGAGGTGACCGCTGCCGACCCCGACCACCGTGCGGGTTCGTGCCTACGACGAGATCCGATCCGATCGGTCCGTTGGTACGTGGCCGCCGATGCTCGATCGGTTGACGCCTCACAGCTCGGCTTGACAGTCGGCGATTCGCCAGCCGCCCGCCAACCCGAACCCGATCACGTTCTTGGTTTCGTCGCTGTGGTCAACGGAGTCGCTGCCGCGCCGTTCATCCTCGTCGCGATGTTCGTCTCTTCCAACCATCACATGGCGAGAGGAGGCTGGGTGGCCACCTAGGGACCCGACGCCGCTCCGCGGGACGTTCCGGCCTCCGGCCGCTCTCCGGTGTCGACGAGGTCCTGGGCTACCTCCCGGAGCTTGCGGTTGAGGTGCTGCGACGCCCGGCGCAAGATGTCGAATGCCTCGATGCCCGTCACCCGCTCGCGCTCCATGAGGATCCCTTGAGCCTGTCCGATCACCTCGCGGGAGGCGAGCGCGGCGGTGAGGCCTTCGATCCGCCGCTGCTCGTCCTCGTGCTCCTGGGCCGATGCGATAGCGACACCAGCAAACATGGCGAGGATGACGGCCTTGCCGCGGTCGATGACGCCGAAGGCACGGGGATACCTGGCGTAAAGGTTGAGCGCGCCCACGTCCTCTCCGGAGGCGACGTGCAGGCCGAGAGCGCTCCGCACCCCCCGCGCGGCGGCCAGGGGTCCGAACACGGCCCAGCGCGAGTCGTCGGAGAGGTCCTCGGCGTAGCACATCTCGCCGGCGACGCTCGCGTCCAGGCACGGTCCTTGCCCGGTCTGCTGCTGCAGGGCGTCCATCTCCTGCACCACGGGATCGGTGTGCACCCAGGTCGTGACCGATCTCCGCTTCTGGATGAAGATCCCGGCGAAGTCGCATCCCTCGATCGTCCCGGTAGCCAGCTGGACCACCTGCTGCAAGGTGGCTTCCACCGTGCCAGCGGCGAACACGACTTTGGCGGCGGTCGAGAAGTCGACAACGATCTCGGCGACCGTCTCCTCGTCCATGGAAGCAGCGCGCGTGATGTCGAGCCCGATGCGTTCATCGTAAGTCGTACGGGCCGTCGCCTCAAGGGGCGGGCGCGGGCGATCCGGCGCGGTGTAAGCTCAGTGCACCTTCGGCAGCGAGGGTGAGCGGCTCGGTGTGCCCCGGGCCCCGACCCCAGAGGCGACACCTCGTGCCGGACCGGTCCGCGCAGGCCTTTCGCATCACCGTGAGCTTCAACGAGACCGAAGCCGTGCTCGGGGTGCGGGGCGATCTCGATTTCATCACCGCCCCAGGGCTCGCCGCAGTGCTCGACGCGATGATCGACCGTGGCTATCGCGCGGTGGCGATCGATCTCGGCGGACTCGACTTCATGGACGGTCGCGGGCTGCGAGTGGTTGTCGAGGGAGCGCGTCGTCTGCAAGCCGCAGGCCATATCCTCCGGCTTCGCTCGGTGTCACCGACCGTCTGTCGCCTCCTCGACGTCAACGGACTGGGTGCCCTCGTGCTGATCGAGCCGGACGGCCTCCGCCGCGCCGCACTCGGCCCGGAGCAGGCGCGCGGCGTCGCAGACAGCCCGCTGGCCGGCGTGGTCGCGGACGCCGTCCGCCGTACGGGTGCGGCCGTCCTCCCCACCGAGGCCCATCTCGTCGACGGAACGCTCCGCCTCGTCGTCAACCTGGCCAAGGCGACCGTCGGTGGTGCCGACGGCGTGAGCGTCTCGCTCGTTCGCGACGGCAGGATAACGACCGTGGCCGCAAGTGACCGAACCGTCTCGGAGATGGACGCCGGTCAGTACGAGACGGGGCAGGGTCCCTGTCTCGCCGCATCGAAGGAGGGGCGTTGGTTCCACGTCGGCTCGCTTGCCGAGGAGACCCGCTGGCCGGCGTTCATTCCTGTCGCTTCGGCGCTCGGGATCCGCGCGATCCTCTCGAACCCCCTCCGTCTCGGCCGCCGGCCGGTCGGCGCCCTCAACATCTATTCGCGCGCGTCAGCCGCCTTCGGCCGCGCCGAGCAGGAGCTGGCGGCCATGATCGCCGACGAAGCCTCGGCGGTCCTGTCCGAAGCCTCGTTGGCGATGTCCACACTGCGCCTCCAGGAGGCGTTGCGCAATCGAGAAGTCATCGCGCTGGCGCAGGGTGTGCTGATGGAGCGCTCCGGCATCGCCGAGCACGACGCGTTCGACGAGCTGCGGCGCTTCTCCCAGCGAAGCAACCGCCCGCTTCGTGAGCGCGCTGAGGATGTCGTCGCCTCCACCCGGCGGTGGCAGCCCGAGGCCGGTGAGCTCGCACGAGGGCCCGACGAGCTGTCAGGGGAACGTCGTGGCTGAGCCCGCCAGCAGCCTGCTCGACCGCGCTCGCCTGCAGCTCGGGCTCTCCCAGTCGGAGCTGTGGCTGCGCTACTTCGAGCTCGGCGGCATGAGCAGCGCGCTGGAGCTGGAGGCGTTCGTGTGTGGCGCCCTCGTGCCGGACCCTCACGACCACGATGTGATTGCGCACGCGCTCAACGAGCGATTCGTCGAGCTCGGCCACAACCACCCCGTCCCGTATCTGGCCGATGTCTCGAGCAAAGGCCGACCTGGGGCACGGCCCGGCTGATCTCGGCGGGCGCGAGGTTGACTTTATTGCGGGAATGAGTCAATGATGAGGTGCCTTCTGCAGCGAGGGTCCGCTCGGGCGTCCTACGCCCTGAGACCCGGAGGCCCCCGATGGTTCCGCTCCTGTTGCTCTGTGCCGAAGGCGTCCACGACGGCACGACCGGCGATATCTCTGCAGCCGCAGCACCCGAGCCGGGACCACCCGCCGCGAGCAGCAAACGACGCGTTGCCAGCGGCTCGGCACCCCGACAAGCAAGCTCGAGGTCCGTCGAGTCCGTCGACAGCGGGAGCGCCGCCGGGAGGACGCCCCGGCGTCACGGGCACGAGCGGGGTGGGCGTGCGGGTCCGGCGCTTCGCTGGAGGTTCGAAGACTGGGCCCGCCAAGCACGATGTCTCGGGATGAACGTCGAACTCTTCTTCGGGACGGAGCCGGAGGAGATCGCGATAGCGAAGGCAGTCTGCGGTCGGTGTCCCGTGCAACTGCCGTGTCTCGGGGAGGCGATCGGCGACCCCGGACTGCTCGGTGTGTGGGGGGGCGCCTCTGAATCGGAACGACGGTCGCTTCGCAGGCGATCCCGCGCCTCATCCAAACCTCTCGAGCTTCAGCGGATCGGCACTACCTGCTCTGACGTGGACATGTAGCGGTCGATCAGCTCCGCCACACCGAGAAGGGCGACGACCAGCGCGAACTAGCGGGGCGGTGCGCCACCCTGCGGGCTCGGCACCGACCAACGGACCGCCCAGGAAGGAGCCCGCTCCGCTGCGACGGCGACCAGACCTTCGTCGTGGCTGCCTCGCTCATGATCCCTGCACGCACCTGCGATCACCGCATGCCATGGCGGCAGCGTCGGGCCAACCTCGCCCAGCATGGGAAGAAATGCGGGACCAGGCGTCAGCCGCCGGGCTCCATGGCGCCGGCAGGGCGACGCTCGCCCCGGAGCAGGGCGCGTTCGCGATCGCCGCTCGCCGCCGCGGTCGCGACGTCTCGGGGATAGGTGCGAACGGCGCGGAAGAGGATCACGGCGTTGGCCGCGAGCGGGAGGAGCATCACGAGGAAGGTCCACTGCAGGGAGCGGCCGGTCTGCGCGCCGCCGCCCCCGAAGACGTACTCCGAGACCGCTCCGAACAACGTCGGAGCCACGGCCTGGGCCGCCGTGCGAAGCATCGAGCGCACGCCCTCGGCACGCCCCCACAAGAGAGGCGGGACGATGTCGAGGCGCGCCGCGTCGATCGGCGGGTTCTGTGCCCCGAGGGCGAAGGCGGCAACGACGATGTACGGCATCGCGGCAAGCGGACTGCGTGTGAGCAGCGCCGGGATGAAGGCGACGACGGTGAGCGAAGCGGCGACCGCGGAGACGAGGATGCGCGAGGAGATGACGCCGCGCTGCAGCAGGCGGTCGCTGAGGCGCCCGGCGACGAGGACTCCCGCCACGGCCCCGGCGCCGACGAAGATCATGAGCAGGCCGGCGAGGAACTGGCTGAGGTGGTACTGCTTGGTGACGAACTCCATCCCGAAGGTCTGCACGCCGGCGAGGAAGTAGTAACCGCAGGCCCCGGCGACGATCAGCACGACGTTGGTGCGGATGCGCAACACGTAGCGGGCGGCGGCCAGCATGCCCATCCGGCGGGGGTCGCCGGTGAGCACGAGCGCCGGATCGGGGGAGACGCCCCGCTCGCGGACGAGCCGCTGCGCGTCGGTCTCGGGCTCGCCCGCCGTGGTCGCCGGGTCGGGAGGGCCGCCGCCGCCAGAGCGGCCGGCAGAGCCCCCGCCCGACGGCGGCGACCCGGGTGGCACGCCCGGCGTCGTGTCCCGCGTCGACGTGCCGGGGCCACCGAGGAGGGCGGGCGCGACCCCCGTCGCGGGCGGACCGTCCGTGCCCGCAGACCCGGCAGCCCCGCCGGCCGGGGCGGACCGGGCGCCCTGGCGCGCCGGCCGGCTCGCGGCGACCAGCGCGCCGCGACCGCCTCGTGCCGGCTCCGGGAGACGGAACAGGAGCCGAGCGAGGAAGAACGCCGGGATCGCCAGGATGACGAAGGCGGCGCGCCAGGAGATCGCCGCGACGTCACCGCTCACGGTGAAGCCGAGGCCGGCGCCGAGCAGCTCTCCGGTGAGGACGTAGCCGTAGATCCGGCCGCGCTCGGCGCTCGGGAACCAGTCGCCGACAAGAGAGGCGACGAGGGGTCCCGCCGCTGCAGTCACGAGGCCGAGCGCCAGCCGGGCGACGAGCAGGCCGCCGAAGGTCGAGACGGTGGCGCTCCACACCATGACCACGCCCCACAGGAGCACGGACACCGACAGCACCCGAACCCGGCGGGCGCGGTCGGCCAGCACGCCGAAGGGCAGGCTCGCCGCCGCCGCCACGAGGGAGGTCACGCTGACGAGCAGCCCGATGTCGGTGTTGGTGATGTGCAGCGCCCGGATGAGCGGTGTCGCGGCCGCGCCGACCGTGGCGGCGTCGGCACCAGCCAGTCCGAGCACGCAGGCCAGCAGCACGATGACGCGCTGTCCGCTCGCCGCCTCCGAGGGTGGCCTCGAGATGGCGGCGGCCCGACCGGCCTGCCCGGTGCAGCCGGTTGCGCACCGCCGGCAGCAACGATGACCTGGACGCGGTGTCTCCTCTCGTCGTCCGGCCACCAGTCTGCCGCGCTGCACGCCGCGCTCAGGCGGTCAGATGCGGGAGGTCGCGGCGCGTCAGCCCGGGGTTGGCGACCGGCCGACGCCGATGCGCTGCCATGCGCGCACGTAGTCGACCTTCATGGTCGCAGGCACGCGCGCCGCCGGCTGGAAGGAGTCCACGGCCAGATCGAGGATGAGGTACGCATCCTTGGCGAACACCGTCCGGCCGGTCACCTGCCAGACCTTCGCCCCGTCGACGTACCAGGTGACCTCGCCCGGCTCCCAGCTCATCGCGTAGGTGTTCCAGGCGCTCGTCGCCCACGGCACGAGCACCGCGTTGCCCTCGGCCCCGCCGGACCAGTGGTAGTTCTGGGTGACCCAGTCGGCGCCGCGGAATGACTCGAGGATGTCGATCTCGTCCTCGTTGTCCGACGCGCCGACGAGCCAGAACGCCGGCCAAGCGTCCGTGTCGGCCGGGAGGTAGATGCGAGCTTCGAAGTAGCCGTACTTGAAGAACTTCCTCCCGTCGGTCTGCACGAGGCAGGACGCGTAGGGACGGGCCTGCGCGCCCGAGGTCGCGGCCCGCTGCTCCCCCGCCGGCGGTGACGCCGGCGCCGGCTCCCGACGCCCCTGTCGCCCCCGTGGCTCCTGTCGCCCCCGCTGGCGTCCTGCCGGCTCCGGTCGCGCCGGTTGGCCCACCTCCCGCCGGGACGCTCCCGCCCGTACCGGCACCGGTCGCGCCGGACAGGGCCTGCGCCTGCGTCGCGGTGAGGACCAGGTCACCGCTGCTCACCCGGCAGTTGGCCGCGTCGTAGGTCTCGCGCTCGCGGTAGGCCGCGGGGCGAGACGGCGACCCGTCGGCCGTGCAGCCCCACGGGTAACACACGGACCACTTCGTGGCGTCGAGGGACGAGCCGTCGAACTCGTCGTCGAAGAGGAGCCGCCACGACCCCTCCGTCGAGCCGACGGGGACGACCTGGGGCGTGGGGGCCGCCGGACCCGATGAGCACACCCGGGTCGCCACGCGCTCGGTGTGACGCGTCAGAACCTCGTCGCCCTGGTGGCGGGCTACGGCGTAGACGGCCTCGTTGCGCTCGACGGTCCGGCACGCGGCAGCGATCGAGCTACCACCGATCGGCTCGCTCGCTCCCCCCGAGGCCGCCACCCGCTCCCTCGCTGCGGCAGTAGCCGCATCGGCGCTCGTGCCAGTGAGGCCCGTGGCGAGCAGCAGCGCGAGGGCGACGAGGCCAGCGGTCAGCCCGGCTATCGCGTCGCGGACGGCTGGCCGGCGCCGGGGTGCCAGGCCGCTCCCCGGCGTGGACTCCACGTGGCGCTCCAGCTCCCGCATCGTTCCTCCACCACTCCCACGCGCGTGCCGTGGCGCCTCCTCGTGACCTCCCGCCCCGTCGCGTACACGTGCTTGATTCCCCAGCACTTCGCTGCAAAAACGGTCGTACATCAGCCTTGACACAGTTGCGGTCGTCTCGCGCGAATCGATCACGTCCCGTTCACATCGGGGGCATCGCCGGAAGGGCTCCATCCCGCTCAGGGAACGTGGGCGCTCACCGCCAGTTGTCGCCGGCCGCCAGTTGTTTTGTTGCGTACGACCGGAGGAGGTTGCCGGCGGTCAGCCGTTGCGGCCGTCAGTCCTTGGTAGCGACGTGGTTGGCGACCACGTGGGCGCGGGGCTCGAAGTCCGATCGTTCCACGTTGCGTGCGGCACCCGACATCGTCGCGCCGAGCTCCGCCCGGCAGTGCGCGCACGGCCCGTAGAAGCGCTCGACGGACTGGCCGCCGCAGCGTGGGCAGTCGAAGGGCTCGGTCGCGGGCTGCTCGTTCGTCATCTGCGCCACCGTACTCAACGGACTCGGCACGAGCGCGAACCGAACGCAGCGTCCAGGTGGGGCCGGGGGCGACGCGTCGGATCGCCCGGGGTGCGGCGGGATCGGCCGAACCGGCGGTAGCGTCGGCAGGAACATGCTCGGCGTCCTCGCGCCGTCGCCGGACGGGCCGCACCGGCTGCTTGCCGACTGGGAGACCGGCGCGCCGGCTTGGCTGCTGCTCGGCGCGCTCGGAGCGCTCGCCGTCGGCTACCTCGCCGGCGCCCGCCGCCTGGTCCGCTTCGAGCGGAGCTGGTCGGCATGGCGCTGTGCCTCGTTCCTCGGTGGCCTCGCCGTGGTCGAGCTCGCCCTGTGCTCGCCGCTCGCGGTGGCAGTCCCACACCCGCTTCAGCGCCCACGCCCTGCAGCTCGTCCTCCTGCTCGACGTCGCGCCCACCCTGCTCGCCCTCGGCGCACCCCTCAGCCTGCTGCTGCAGGCTGCGCCTCGCAGACCTCGGCGGCTGGCCGAGCGCGCCCTCGGTAGCCGGCTCGGTGCCGTGCTCACCCATCCGGCGCTCGTCCTCGGTCTCGTGATCCTCAGCACCTACGGCTACCTCCTGACGCCCCTCTACCGCGTCTCGTTGCGCCACGCGGCTCTGCTCGGCGCGGTCAACGCCGAGCTGCTTGCAGTCGGCTGCCTGTTCTGGTGGCAGGCCGTCAGCCCGGACCGCCTGCCGAACCGGATGAGCGACCCCCTCAAGTTGCTCTTCCTCGGGGCTGTGATCCCTCCGGGCGCCTTCCTCGGCATCGACATGCTCGACTCGGTGCACCCGCTCGCGGCGGGCAACACGGTCGCCGACACCCACATCGGCGGGGCGGTGCTCTGGGGGTTCGCCGACCTGTACACCCTCGGCGCGATCGGGATCGTCTTTCTGCGGTGGATGCGCGCCGAGGAGCGCAGCGAGCGTTCCATCGCGACGCCAGCGTTCGACGCCGTGGAAGCCGCCGAACGCATCGTCGCCGCCGCGGCGAGCAGCCTCGTCGAGCACGGCGACGGCGCGGAGGACCAGGACCGTCCTTGAGCTCACGCCGGCGCCCGCCGAGCGCCGGGCGGCGCCGGGGGCGCCGGAGGGCGGCGGAGGGCGGCGCCGGCGCGGACGCCGCAGCTGCCCGACCGGCAGCCGGCCCGACGCCGCGATGGTCCGCCCCACCGAGACACCCGGCGCGTAGCCTGCGCGTCGTGCCACTCGAACCGCCGGTCGCCCTGAGCCCCTCCAAGCTCGACCGCTTCACCCATTGCGCGCTCGGCGTTCCGCCTCTCGTACATCGACCGGCTCCCCGAGCCCTCCACGCTGCAGCAGGTGCGCGGCACGCTCGTGCACCGCGCCCTGCAGCTCCTGCACGGGGTGGAGCCGGCCGCCGAGCGCACGCCCGCGCGCGCCCGGGCCTGCCTGGCAGAGGCCTGGCGCGGCTTCGCCGGCGACACCGAGCTTGCCGGGCTCGGGCTCGACGACGAGGGGACGACCGCGCTGCTGCGCGAGGCGACGGTCCTGCTGCAGCGCTACTTCACCCTCGAGGACCCGCGCGAGGTGCAGGCGATCGGGCTCGAGCTCGGGCTCGCCGGCCTGGTCGACGGCGTGCAGCTGCGCGGGATCATCGACCGCCTCGACGTGCTGGCAAGCGGCGAGCTCGTGATCGTCGACTACAAGACGGGCCGCTCGCCTTCCGCCGAGCGTGCCCGCTCGCGCATGGCCGGGGTGCTCGCCTATGCCTTCCTCTGCGAGCAGGTGCTCGGCAGGCGCCCGAGCGAGGTGCGGCTCATGTACCTACGCGACCAGGTGGTCGTCGTGGAGTCGCCGACGGAGCAGTCGATGCGCGGCCTGCGCCAGCGTGCCCGGGCGGTGTGGACGGCGATCGAGCGCGCCTGCGACGACGAGGACTTCCGACCGAGCCCGTCGCCGCTGTGCCGCTACTGCGCCTACCAGGCCTATTGCCCCGCGTTCGGCGGCACCATCCCGGCGGCGCCCGCCGTGCCTGCTGCACCGGCGGTGCTGCCGTGTGCGCCCCACGTGGCGGCTGCGGCACCCGCAGTGCCGGCGGTTGCTCCGCCGGCGGTTGCTGCTCCGCCGGCTGCCGTCACGATCACCCGCAGCGTGGCCTGAAGCCGGCCCGCCCGGCCCGCCCGGCGCGCACATGGGGGGGCGCCCGGGCCGGCGGGTAGCCTGCGTGGCCGATGGCCGATCCCCCGGGCTTGCCCTCCCTGCGGTCGCTTCGCGCCGCCGTGTCGCGCTTCGACGACGTCGTCGAAACCGCCGTCAAGCCGTTGCGTGGCAACAAGTTGGCCGACCGTGTCTTCTACACGGCTTCCGAGCTCGGCGACTTCGGTCTGCTGTGGGTCATCTTCGCCTGCCTGCGCGCCCTGCGCGGGCGGCGGGTGGACGAGCGGGCGGCGATCCGGGCGATCGTCGCCACGGGCGTCGAGTCGGTGCTCGTCAACGTGCTACTCAAGTCGTTCTTCGGTCGAGGACGGCCGAAGGAGGAGCTCGAGCACCCCCTGCCGTTGCGCCAGCCGCTCTCCTCGAGCTTTCCCTCCGGCCACTCCACTGCCGCCTTCTGCGCCGCGACGCTGCTCGGCGACCAAGATCCGGCCTGGCCGCTGTACGTGGCCGCCGCCGTCCTCGTAGCAGCGAGCCGGGTCTACGTGCGCATCCACCACGCCTCCGACGTCGTGGGCGGCGTCGTCGTCGGCCTCGCCCTCGGGCGCATCGGCCGGGCCATCGCGCCACTCGAGGGCCGCGGTGGACGGCGCACGGGTGCTCGCCGGCGAGCTCGCCCGCCGGCGCGGCGGCGATGAGCCCGCCCGTCGTCGCGGTCGTGATGGGCAGCGACTCCGACGAGCCGACGATGCGCCACGCGGCCGAGGCGCTCGCCGAGTTCGGCGTCCCCTTCGAGGTGCGCGTCGTCTCGGCGCACCGCACGCCGGTCGACCTCGTGACCTACGGGCGGGATGCCGCAGGTCGCGGGCTCAAGGTGATCGTCGCCGGAGCCGGCGGTGCGGCCCACCTCCCCGGGATGCTCGCTGCGCTCACCCCGCTCCCGGTGATCGGCGTCCCGATCGCCCTGGGGCGGCTCGACGGCCTCGACTCGCTGCTCTCCATCGTGCAGATGCCGCGCGGAGTCCCGGTGGCGACCGTCGCCGTGGACGGCGCACGCAACGCCGGCCTGCTCGCCGTGCGCATCCTCGCCACCGCAGACGAGCAGCTGCTCGCCCGCATGTCCGAGCTGCAGCAGCGCCTCGCCGAGGAGGTACGGGCCAAGGACGCCGCCCTCGCCGCGGCCTGGCGGACAGAATGAGCGCGCTCGCCGAGGCGCTCGGCTTCCCGCCGGGCTCCCGGCTCCTACTGCTCTCCTGTGACGACCTCGGCCTCTCGCACGCCGCCAACGTCGCGGTGTACGAGGCGTTGCGCTCGGGGGCGGCAACCTCGGCCGCGCTGATGATCCCGGCGCCGTGGGCCCGCGAGGCCGCCGCCCGCTACCGCGGCGAGGACATCGGGGTGCACCTCACGATCAACTCCGAGCACGACCTCTACCGCTGGGGACCGATCACCCAGTCGCCCTCGCTGCTCGACGGCGACGGCGGCTTCCCGCGCACCGTGGCCGACGTGTGGGAGCACGCCGACCTCGACGAGGTGCGCCGCGAGTGGCGTGCCCAGATCGAGCGCGCCGTCTACTGGGGCTTCGACGTCTCCCACCTGAGCGTGCACCTCGCCGAGGTCGTGCTGCGGCCGGAGTTCTTCGACGTCCTGCTCGACCTCGCCGACGAGTTCCACCTCCCGGTGCGCCTGCCGAGCGCCGAGGCCGAACGCCGGGCCGGCTTCCCCGTCCGCCAGCTTGCCGGGCGCGCGGCGTGCTCTCGCCCGATCATGTCCTCGAGCCGGGCCCCAAGCCCGACCTCGCCGAGCTGCTCGAGCTCGTCGAGCGGCTCGAGCCCGGGGTGACCGAGCTGCACCTGCATCCGGCCATCGACACGACAGAGCTGCGCGCCGCGACGCCCGACTGGCAGGCGCGCGTCGCCGAGTGCGAGGCGTTGGGCGAGCCTGCGCTGCTCGCCGCGCTCGCCAGCGACGGAATCCGGCGCGTCAGCTATCGCAACCTGCGAGCGCTGATGCGTCCGGCGCGCTGACGCCGGGGGAGAGCGCAAACGGGGGGCCGCCCGGCCGGGCCGGGGCGGCTCGTCACTCGCGAAACGGATTGCGAGGCAGGGCCCTCAATAGCGCGGCACGTAGGCGCCACGCCCGAGGGCGGCGCTCTCGTACTCGTCGAGGCTCTCGTCGACGCCGCCGCGCACCTCGGTGACCCACTCGAGGCGTTCCTTGATCAGCCGCTCGACGCCACCCTGCAGGGTCATCGAGGAGATCGCGCAGGAACCGCACGCCCCCTGCAGCTGCACCTCGACCACGCCGCTCTCGTAGTCGACAGAGAGCAGCGCGAGGTCGCCGCCGTCCATCTGCACGGCCGGTCGCATCAGGTCGAGCACGTCCTCGAGCGCCAGCCTGCGGCGCTCGAGCTCCGCGTCGTCGAGCGGAGCGCCCGCAGCCCCGGCCGGCGCACCCGCGGTCGGGCCGCCCGCGGCGTTGTCCGCCTCGCCTGAGGCGGCGTCTGCCTGCCCCCTCGACAGCTCCTGCTCGCTGCTCGAGCTCATCCTCCGCCTTCCCGTGCCCCGCCGCCGCACCCACTCATGGCGGGCCGCCGCCGAGGCCGTCCGTCGGCGAGTGTTGCGCCGGTTTCACTACGCTCCGTGACGTGCAACTGGTAATCCTCGCGGCGGGCCACGGGCGGCGCTTCGGTGGGCTGAAGCAGCTAGCGCCCGTCGGGCCCTCCGGCGAAGCCATCATGGACTATACGGCCAGGTCGGCGGAGCAAAGCGGGTTCGACAGGATCGTGCTCGTCGTGCGCGACGAGATCCGTGACGAGGTCGAGACCCACGTGCGCCGTGCGTGGCCGCCGTCCCTCCCTGTCGTGACGGTCTGCCAGATGCCCATCGCCGGCACCGCTCCGGCCGTGCTGTCCGCGCGAGGCGAGTTGGACGGGCCGTTCGGCGTGGCCAACGCCGACGACCTCTACGGCGATGCGGCGATCGCCGCGCTGCACGGTGCGCTGCTCGATCTCGTCGCCGAGCGCGACGCCGGCCCGCCCGCGGAGCCGGCCGGCACATCCCGGAGGCAGGACGAGCTCGTGGCGCGCACGCACACCATGGTCGCCTACCACCTCGCAAAGACGGTCCTCACCGACGCCGCAGTCACGCGGGGGCTGTGCGAGGTGGACGACCACGGCTTCCTCGTGCGCATCGTCGAGCAGTCGGTGCGGCGCCGCCCCGACGGCGGGTTCGACGCTGCCCCCCTCGGGCCGAACCGCAAGAGCGACCCGAACGCCACCTGGGAGTGGCGGCGATCGGGCGACGAGCTCGTCTCGATGAACCTGTGGGGGTTCCAGCCCTCGATCCTCGAGGACATGTCCGCGGCCATCGAGGGCGGCCGCGAGGCAACGGCGGGAGGTGCCGAGATCCTCCTGCCCGACGTCGTCGGCATGCTCATCGCCGAGGGACGCGGGCGCGTGCGGGCCGTCGCGACCCAGGCGCGCACGATCGGGATCACCCATCCGGACGACCTCGAGCTCGTTCGCCGCGAGGTCGCGGCCGAGATCGGTGCACACGCCGAGCAGCCCGACTGAGCCCGTGGCACCGGCGGCCTTCGTCAACGGCGAGCTAGTACCGGCCGCCGAGGCGACCCTTTCGGTCTTCGACCACGGCCTGCTCGTCGGTGACGGCGTGTTCGAGACCGTCCTCGTGCGCCACGGCCGACCGGTCCTGCTCGAGCGCCACCTGCGGCGCCTCGAGGACTCGGCGCGAGGGCTCGGCATCGCCGCACCGGACGCCGGCGAGATCGCCGCTGCGGTGGACGGCGTGCTCGCCGGCGAGCAGCTGCCGCTCGGCCGGCTGCGCATCATCTGCACCTCGGGCCGGGGATCGCTCGGATCCCGCCGGCGTCCCGGCGAGCGCTCGCTCGTCGTGCTCGCCGAACGGCTCGACCCGCCGGCTCCCTCCTCCCGCGTCGCCATCGCGCCGTGGCCGCGCAACGAACGTGGCGCCACAGCTGGGCTGAAGACGACGTCATACGCGGAGAACGCGCGGGCCATCGCCTTCGCCGCCGAGCTCGGAGCCGACGAGGCGATCTTCGGCAACACCGCCGGCGAGCTGTGCGAGGGCACGGGTTCGAACGTGTTCGTCGTGCTCGAGGATGGCGAGGTGGTCACGCCGCCGTTGCGCTCGGGCTGCCTGGCCGGTGTGACCCGGGCCCTGGCGATCGGGGCCGGCGCGCTCGAGCGCGACCTCGCGCTCGACGACTTCCGCGGCGGCCTCGTCGAGGAGGCCTTCCTCACCTCGACAACGCGAGGCGTTCAGCCGATCGCCGTCATCGACGGGGCTCCGCTCGCCCGCTGCCCGGGACCGGCGACGCTGTCGATCGCCGAGGCAGTCGAGACGGTGCACGCGGCGGGCTGACCACCCGGAGCGAGGGGGCGGGCGGGACGGCCGCCCGCAGGCCGGGCCCTCGGCGGAGCCGGCGTCAGCGAGACGAGCGCCGGCGTCAGCGAGACGAGCGCCGGCGTCAGCGAGAAACGTGCGCGGCGACCAGCTTGCCGACGGTGGCGACGTCGTCGGAGCCCACTCGGCTCGACGACCAGTCGACGACGACGCCGGCCACCCCCACCTCGAGCACCGCAGCGACCAGCTCGGCGATCGCCGCCGGCTCGAGGGCGGCCGCCGCCAGCCGGGCGACGATCGACGGGCCCCCGGCACGTCCCGCCCGCCGGGCGAGGGGGGCGAGCAGCTCGAGCGCCTGGGCGGCGCGCTCGACGGGGTCGGTGCCGGCTGCGCACTCCAGCACGCACAGCTCGGCGAAGCGAGCAGCGAGCCCGATCAACGAAGCGGTGAGCTCATCCGAGGCGCTCGAGGGAAGCTCGAGCGCCACGGGCACTCCCCCGTCGGCGTGTGCTACCCGCGGCTCGTTGAAGGCCCGGTCGAGCCGGAAGAAGCGCCCGGCGAAGCTCGGGCCATGAACCCGCAACAGCGCCCGGCACACCTCCAGCGCCTCGCCCAGGCGCTCGAGGTCGCCCACCGACTCGGCGTTGTCCTCCGGTCGAATCGCCAGGACGGCCCGACCGTCGGAGCAGGCGTCGACGGCGCTGACCGCCTTGGCGAGCAGGGCCGGAGGGCGCTCGTCGAGCCGCGGTCGCGAGGCATCCGAGCCGCAGCGCACTCGTCGAGACGGCGACCGCTCCGAGCACGACGAAGGGATCGACGCGCGACGCCGCGGTCGCGATCTCGCGATCTGCGGCGGCGATCGGAGCGGGGACGCCGTCGAGGAAGAACGCGTCGTAGCCCGTGTCCTCGGCCGTGCGCGCCAGCTCGACGAGCAGGTCGAGCCCGCTGGGGGTGCGGGCGTCGTCGTCGCGCTCGCGTCGCAGCGGCGCCCGCACGACGATGCCGAGGCGCAGATGGCCCTGCCCGCCCGCACCGGGCGGTCCCGCCGCTGCCCACTTGGTCGCCGGCGCCTCCCGGCTCACGATCCCCGGCCCGTCCATCGTCCCAAGGCTCAAATGGTCGCACACCGGCGCCGGCTCCGCATCCGCCGCCGGCTCCGGGCGCTACGACGCCTCGCGCTGAGTCTCAGCCGAGCTCAGCGGAGGTCGACCGGGTGGCCGAGGTCGGTGACAGGACGGGCTGGTCGCCCGCCGTGGGCGCGCCGGTGCAGATCCCGGGAACGAACGGCGATGCCCCGCTCCTCGTCGGCGCGGGTGCCACCGCCGCGAGCTACGTCCTCGACCCGGCCACGATCACGGCCATCGGGCCGCCGCCCTGGGCCGCGTTCGGCGGCAGCGTGCTCGTCGCCACCGCGCTCGGCGTGCCCGCCGACGACGCCCCCGCCCGGGTCGACGCCTTGGCCGAGTGGTGGCGCCGCGTCCTGGCGACGGCGCTCGACGCCCTCGTGATCGCCTCGGTCTACGCCGTCGCAGCGTTGTCGCTCAGCTCGGGGTTCTCGCACACCGTTCGGTCCAGCGGGTCCGTCGAGTCCGAGGTGACCACGACGGGTGACGTCGTCCTGCTCCTCGCGCTGGTCGCCTGGGCGATCGGCTACTTCGCGGTCGCGCGACGGCTCGCGAGGGGGAGAACGCTCGGCGACCGGGCCCTCGGCATCGCCGTGCGCGACGCCCGCCTCGGGGTGTCGATCGGCTACCGGCGCGCCCTGTTGCGCAGCTGTGTGCGACTCGGCCTGTACCTCGCGCTCATCGCACCGGGGCTCGTGAGCGACGTGCGCTCCCTGGTCGACGACCGGCGACCGGGGGCGCCCGACCGTCTCGCCGGCTCGGCGACGCTGCGGGCATGAGTCGGGCGGTCAGCCCGCCAGCCGGCTCGGGAGACCCGGACGGCCGGCGGCCCGACGGATCGGTCGTCGTCGTCGGCTCGGTGAACACCGACTACGTGCTGCGCGTCGCCCGCCGTCCGGACGGCGGCGAGACCGTCGCGGACGCCGAGCTCGAGCTGCACCCCGGTGGCAAGGGCGCCAACCAAGCGGTCGCTGCCGCTCGGTCGGGCGCGTCGGTTCACCTCGTCGCCCGCGTCGGTGACGACGCGGCCGGGCAGGCGCGCCTCGCCCAGCTGCGCGCCCACGGCGTGGAGGTCGACCACGTGCGCCCGACGCCGGGGGCACCGACGGGGACGGCGGTGATCCTGCTCACCCCCGACGGCGAGAACTCGATCGTCGTCGCCCCGGGGGCGAACGGGCGGCTCTCGCCGGCCGACCTCGACGACGCCGGCGCGCTGATCTCCTCGGCTTCGGTGCTGCTCGCCCAGCTCGAGGTCGGCCTCGACGCCGTTCGGCGCGCCGTTCAGCTGGCCCCGGCGGGCGCGCTGGTGGTGCTCAACGCCGCGCCGTACCGGGATCTACCGCCGGAGTTGCTGCGCCACGTCGACGTGCTCGTGGTCAACCAGTCCGAGGCGGCGGCACTGAGCGGGCAACCGGTGCGCGACGAGACGGGCGCCCGGGCCGTCCTGCCCGAGCTGCGACGGCTGGGCCCTGCTGCGGTGGTCGTCACCCTCGGGGCGGACGGCGCGCTGGCGAGCAGCTCGCAAGGCGAGGAGCTCGTGCCGGCTCCCCCGACAGAGGTCGTCGACACGACCGGCGCCGGCGATGCCTTCGTCGGCGGGCTGGCGGCCGTGCTCGCCGCCGGCCGGCCGCTCGCCGAGGCGGTGCGCGTCGGCGTGCGGCTCGGCTCGGCGACGGTCGCCCATCTCGGGGCCACGCCGTACCTCCCGCCCGAGCTCGTCGGGATCGCCCGCCTCGCATCGGCGGACGCGCCCCCACCGAACGCCGGTGGCGGCGAGAGGCCGCAGCCAACCACCTGAGCGCCGCCACCAACGCGGGCGCGCCGCTCACGTCAGCTCCCACCCCGCGCCCGCGCTGCGTGCCCGGCCTCGCTCGGCGAGACCTTGTAGCGCCACGGTGACCGCCATCAGCTCGCCACCGGTGCGGGCGAGCACGGAGTCGAGCGAGATCGGCCGGTGCTCGAGCGCGGCGAGCACCTCGCGCTCGAGCGCGGAGAGAGGCGCGCCCGGGGACACGGGCGTGGGGCTCGCCCCGGCGTGGGCGCGGCGCCCCGCCGTCGTCAGGCCGAGGATCGCGAGGACGTCGGCTGGTGTCGCGCACGACGTGCGCCCCGTCGGCGAGCAGGTCGTTGCAGCCGTGCGAGGCCGGGCTGCGGACCGAGCCGGGGACGGCAGCGACCGGGACCTGCCGGCGGATGGCCGCTTCGGCGGTGAGCAGCGAACCGCCGTGGCGGTGGGATTCGACGACCACGACGAGGTCGCTCGCCGCGGCGAGCAGCCGGTTCCGCTGCGGGAAGCGCCACGCCTCGGGCCGCGCGCCAGGCGGCGCCTCCGAGACGATCGTTCCCGCACCGGCGACGGCGCGCCACAGGGGTCGGTTGCTCGGCGGGTAGACGACGTCGATCCCGCCCCCGACGATGGCGAGCGGTGGCGCCACGGTCGGCGCGCCGGGCCGAGCAGGTGCGGCCGCCGGGCTCGCGATCGCGGCCACGACCCCGGCGTGCGCGGCGGCGTCGATGCCGGCGGCGAGACCGGAGACGACCACGACGCCGGCGAGGGCGAGCTCGCGGGCGAGTGCCCCGACCACCTCCTCGCCGTAATGCGTACACGCACGCGTTCCGATCAGCGCGACCGTCGCCAGCTCGTCGGGCGGCGTCGGTCCGGTGGCGAACAGCACGGCGGGGGCCTCGGGGTCCGCCGCCAGCCGAGCGGGGTAGCCCGGGTCGCCGGGACGCAGCACGGCGATCCCCGCCGAGCAGATCCGTCGCCAGATCGCCGCGACGTCCTGGCGGCGCGCCGCCTCGCCGAGGCGCGCGGCGCGCAGCGCCGCGTCGGGCGCTAGAGGGCGCGCCGGCCGACCGGCGACGCGGGAGGGGGCGCGGTCGTCGCGGCGCGCCGCCCCTCACCGGAGGAGCCGTCGCCGCCGCGCCCGGCGCACAGCGCGGCGTGGCACCTGCGCGCCGGCGAGCCGGCGAGCAGCGTGCGCAACAGTGCAGGACCGAGGCCGGGGAGCGACGCCATCGCCGCGGCCCACGCGGCATCGGGCAGGCCGGCCTCGTCGCGACTCATCGCGCCCCCACGAGGGCTTCCCGTCCGGCGCGGCAGGCTGAGCGCCGCCAGCACGTGCTCGGCAGCGAGCGGGCCGTCGTGCCCGGCGAGGTCGGCGAGGGTGAGCGCGACGAGTCGCACGCGCGGCCAGCGCCCGTGCGCTGGTCGATCCGGCCTCGAGGCGCGACAGCAGCACGGCGCGTGCCATGGCGGACAGTGGCGCGAGCTCGTCGAGCCGCGACACCGGCAGGGCGGCGTTGCAGCGCGCCCCGCGGGCGCGTGCCGCGCTCGCGTGCGGCGGCGACACGTACGGCGACCACTGCTGACGCCTCAGCGGTCGACCCTCCCGCTCCGGCCGCGCCGACGCCGACGCCGAGCAGCACGGTCGGCGGCGGCCGCTCGACCAGCACCTGAAGATCGAAACGGTCGAGCAGCGGGCCTGACAGCCGCCGGTGGTAGCGGGCGTGGTCGAGCGGCGAGCAGCGACAGCTGCCCGGCAGCGAGCCCTCACCGCACGGGCAGGGGTTGGTCGCCGCGACGAGCAAGAAGTGCGCCGGGTACGAGACGCAGGCACGTGCCCGCGCCACTCGGACGACTCCCTCCTCGAGCGGTTGGCGCAGCATCTCGAGCACCGACGGCGCGAACTCGCCGAGCTCGTCGAGGAACAGCACGCCGTTGCTCGCCAGGCTGACCTCGCCCGGACGCATCGATGCGGTGCCCCCGCCGATCAACGCCACCGGAGAGGCCGAGTGGTGCGGGGCGCGGAAGGGCGGCCGGGCGGCGAGGCCCGAGGACTGCGGCACGCCCGCGGCGGAGTGGATGCGCCGCGTCTCGAGGGCCTCCTCGGGCGTGAGCGGCGGCAGGAGCCCGGGAAGGCAACGAGCCAGCATCGTCTTGCCCGCCCCGGGCGGTCCGACCAGCAGCAGGTGATGGCCGCCGGCCGCCGCCACCTCCACCGCAGCTCGACCGACGGGCTGACCGCGCACGTCGGCCAGCTCGAGGATGCCGTCGATCGCGGCCGGTGGATCGCGCCCCGGGGCGCAGGGAGCCCACTCCCCCTGGCCTCGCAGGGCCTCCACGGCTTCGCGCGAGCGAGCGCGCGCCGAGGGCCCGCCGGCCCTCGACCATCCGGGCCTCCCGGAGGCAACCTGCAGGGACCACAACGGCCGGAGCCCTGGTGGCGGCGACGAGGGCGAGCGCGCCCGGGATGGCGCGCAGCGACCCGTCGAGTCCCAGCTCTCCGAGGAAGCCGCACCCGTCGACGGTCTCGGCGGGCAGGTCGGCAGTGGCGACGAGCAGCCCGACGGCGATCGCGAGGTCGAGCCCGGCGCCGACCTTGCGCAGCGACGAGGGCGCGAGGTTGACCGTGACGCGCCGCAACGGCCAGGGCAGCCCGCTCGAGAGGAGCGCGGCACGCACCCGGTCTCGAGCCTCCCGGCAGGCGGCATCGGGCAGCCCGACGATCGTGAACCCCGGGACGCCGTTGGAAACGTGCACCTCGACGGCGACCGGCTCGCCGTCGGCACCGAGCAGGCTTGCCGAGGGGATCGTGGCGATCACGCGTGCTCCTTGGGATCGGCGGCCGCATCGGCGGCAGCGTTGGGAAGGAGGGGGCAGCGGGATGTCCCGATCCGGCCGGGGAAGCGGTCGCCGCTGCGAGCGGCCGAGCCGAGCCGTCGCGCACGATATGCACCGGCTGTATCGCTCGCGAGGTGGACTGCACGCCGGCGGGCGGGCGTCCGGAGACGGGAGCGGGTAACCCGGCGTGATACTGGGAGCGTGGGACGCCACGATCGACAGCGGCCGGGCGGCCCGGGCGGTTCACGTTTCGTGCGCGACCCCCTGACGGGGTCGATGGCCGAGCTGCGCCGTGTGCAGCCGGTGCAGGCGGTAAAGGATTACCTGTGCCCCGCGTGCAACCAGCACATCGCCCGGGGCCTTGGGCACGTGGTCGTCGTTCCCCTCGGTGAGCCCGACGAGCGGCGCCATTGGCACCACGGTTGCTGGGAACGGCGCATCGGCCGTTCCGGCCGATGAGGCAAGTCCGGGGCGCCGGCACGGCGATCCGAGACGGCCGACGCTCGCCCAGCACGTGAGGATGCGGATCTCGACCAGCGATCGGGCCGTGCGGCAGTACCCTGTCTCTATGCCGTATCACCCGCGGGCCAGCGGTTGGATCGCCACCGGTCGGATCGCGCCGTGCTGGCCTCGCTGACCAACTCCCTGTTCGGCTCGGTGACGCCCTCCGAGCTGGTGATCGAGATCGTCCTCGCGTTCGTCTTCGGTTGGCTCGGCTGGCGGATCTCCCGCTCGTTCGCTGCGGCCCGCGGCGTCACGCCCTGGCGGCTGCCGTCGCTGGTCTGGGCCCTGATCTGCTTCCTCTTCATGGTCGTCGGGCTGGTGCTCGAGCTCGTGGCGCAGATGACCACCCGTACCGGTTCGGTGGGCAACCAGCCGCCGAGCAACGGCGGAGGCCCCGGCTACGGGGCTGGCGGCTTCGGTCAGGTGCCCCCGGGCTACGGGCAGGCGCCGCCGCCCTACGGGCAACGACCGGGCTACGGCCAACCCTCCCCGCCCTATGGGCAGGCGCCGGGATACGGGCAGGGCGCCCCGCCGCCATACGGGCAGCCCTCGGGCTATCCCGCGGCTCCCGGCTACGGCCAGCAGCCCGGCTACGGCCAGCAGCCCGGCTACGGCCAGGACCAGCCGGCAGGGACCGAGCAGCAGCCGTCGTGGCCCGGCGCCGTGCCGGCACAGGCCGCAGCGCCCGGCGAGGAGCCCGTACCGGCACCGGTGCGGCTTCCCACGCCTCCTCCCGGGCGCGACGGCAAGCCGGCGCTGTTCGGCTGGTACGCCGACGTCACGCGCCGCCACGAGTTGCGTTACTGGGACGGGCGCGGCTGGACGCAGTTCGTCCGTGACGGCGGCGTCGGGGCCGTCGATCCGGTCTGACCCAGAGGGCGCCGCAGAGCCGCGGCACGCCAACCCGGCCCGGCGCGGCAATCGGCCCGCCGCGGCACGCCAACCGGACTGGGGCGCGCTGGCCCGGCCGGGCACGCCAACCGGCCCGGCACGGGCACGCCAACCAGCCCGGCGAGGGCACGCCAACCAGCCCGGCGGACCGACGCCGGCCGGCGCAGGGCGACTCGTCGGCCCAGCCACCGGAAGGCCCCGGCTTCAGCCGAAGGCGTCCTCGATGACGACGAGTTCCTCCCCGAGCAACGAGGCCACGTCGAAACGGACGATCCCGGCGCGTACCTCCGCCTCGGCCAGGTAGCGCGCCGCCAACCGGCGCAGCCGGCGCTGCTTGGCGGCATCGACGGCCTCGACCGGGGCGCCGAAGCGCGAGCCGCTGCGCGACTTCACCTCGCAGAACGCGACGGTGCGACCACGTCGGCACACCAGGTCGAGCTCACCGCCGGCGCAACGCCAATTGCGGGCGAGGATCTCCCAGCCCCTCGACTCGTACCACCGAGCCGCGAGCTGCTCGCCGCGCCGACCGAGCGCGCCTGCGGCGGCAGCCCGGCTCACGGTCAACGGGCCGGTCAGAGCTCCTTCTCGGGCAGGGCCTCCACGTTGACGTCCTTGAAGGTGACGACCTTGACCGAGGAGACGAACCTGGCGGGACGGTACATGTCCCACACCCAGGCGTCACCGAGCTCGACCTCGAAGTAGGTCGTGCCTCCCTGCTCGTGGGGGGTCACGTTGACCTCGTTGGCGAGGTAGAAGCGACGCTCGGTCTCCACCACGTAGTGGAACATGGGGAGCACGGCCCGATACTCCTGGTAGAGCGCCAGCTCGATCTCGGCCTCGAACTGGTCGAGGTCTTCTTCGGCGCTCACGGTCGCTGCCTCATTCCGGCACTCCGATCGACGTCGGGATCCACCTCTGCATCATCGCGCCGGGGAGCACCGGCACGTCGGTACTCGGGTCCTCGGCCCAAGCTCGACTCAGCCACAGGCTGCGCTCAGCTGATCTAGCAGGAGAGCAGCCGCGATCAGCGGACGGCTCGCTTCTCCTTGATCTTCGCCGCGCGGCCCACCCGGTCGCGCAGGTAGTAGAGCTTGGCGCGACGCACGTCACCCTCGGTGACGAGCTCGATGCGGGCGATGATCGGCGAGTGCACTGGAAAGGTGCGCTCGACGCCCACGCCGAAGCTCACCTTGCGCACCGTGAAGGTCTCGCGGGCGCCCGAGCCTTGACGGCGGATCACCGCCCCTTGGAAGACCTGGATGCGCTCCCGGTTGCCTTCGACGACCCGCACGTGCACGCGTAGCGTGTCGCCGGGGCGGAAGGCCGGCACGTCGTCTCGCAGCTGGTCCTGGTCGACGAGGTCGGTCGGGTTCATGACGGGTCACGCTCCTCGGGGAAGGCCCGCGCGGCGGCGCCATCGCTGTCGGCGCTGGAGTCCGGGGCGGAACCAGGATAGCCGTGCTCGGATAGCAGACGCACCTCCTCCTCGCTCAGGCCGCCGCGCCGATCGAGCAGGTCACGGCGGCGTGCCATCGTGCGGGCGAGCGAGTCCGCTCGCCGCCAGCGGGCGACTCGCCCGTGGTCGCCACCACGCAGCACCGGAGGGACCGCCCAGCCGCGGAACACCGCTGGTCGCGTGTACTGCGCGTGCTCGAGCAGGCCGTCGGCGAAGCTCTCGTCCTCGATCGAGCCGGCATTGCCGAGCGCCCCGGGGACGAGCCGGATCGCCGCCTCGGCGATGACGAGGGCGGGCAGCTCGCCGCCGGCGAGCACGTAGTCGCCGATCGAGATCTCGCCGTCGACGAGGTGCTCGGCGATCCGCTCGTCGACGCCCTCGTAACGGCCGCACAAGAGCGAGAAGGAGCCCGAGCCGGCGAGCCCGGCGCGCCGTCCCTTGATCGAACGGCCGTCCCGACGGGCTGAGCAGGTAGAGCGGACGAGCTGGGCGGAGCACTTCGACGGCGGCGAACACCGGCTCGGGAGCGAGCACCATCCCGGGCCCGCCGCCGAAGGGAGCGTCGTCGACACCGCGATGGGGCAGCGGCGCGGCGACACGCAGATCGTGGACGAGCACCTCGACGACACCGCTGCGCCGGGCGCGACCGACCACGCTCGCGTCGAGGTAGGCCTCCACCGCCTCGGGGAACAGGGTCAGCAGCTCGACACGCAGCGCCGGCGCCCGGCGGTCGGGATCGACCGGTCGGGAGCTCACTCGATCAGCCCTTCGGGGAGCTCGGCGATCAGCCGCCCCGGGCCGCGCTCGACGACGAAGCGCAGCGGCACGAGGTGGCGTCCGTCGAGCACGAGCAGGTCACTAGCGGGGTTCGCCTCGATCGCCGTGACGATCCCGAGCAGCGAGCCGGCGGCGTCGTGGACCTCGCAGCCGATCAGCTCGTGCACGAACCAGGTGTCGGGATCGTCCTCGATCGGCGGGGCGAGCAGCCTCGTGCCGCGTAGACGATCGGCGGCGTCCCGATCCTCGACCCCGGCGAAGCTGACGATGAAGCGGCCCTGGTGGGGCCGGGAGGCGAGCACCTCGAGCCCGGCCGGCGCGGCCGCCTCGCCGCCGGGAGCAGCGCCGGCTCCGGCTTCGACGGAAGCAGCGGGCGAGCCCGCAGCGGTGAGCAGCCTCGTGCCCGGACGGAGGCGTTCGAGGCGGTCCGTGACGAGCGCGACAATGCACTCGCCGCGCAGCCCGTGGGGTCGTACGACGGTCCCGACCTCGAGCAGCGCGCTCACTGCCGGCGGGCCCGCGCCGTCAGTCGACGATGTCGACGACGGCGTCCCCGCCTTCGCTCGCCGCCGCAGCACGCACGACCGTGCGCATCGCCTGGGCGACGCGGCCGCGACGGCCGATGATCCTGCCCATGTCGCCGGGCGCCACATGCAGCGAGAGCTTCACGCCCGAGCGGGCCGGGGCGACCTCGACGACCACCGCTTCGGGCTCGTCCACGATCGAGCGGGCGATGTGCTCGAGCACGGTGCGTGCCGCCCCGCCCTCGGCCCGGTTGCCCGGCGCGGCGAAGTCGTCCTCGCCGGGGGTCTCGAGCCGGCTCGCCGCACTGGAGCGGGCGGAGGCCTCCTCCGCGTCGTCGAGCTCGTCGTCGTCCTCGTCCTCTTCTTCTTCTTCCTCGAGCTCGTCGTCCTCGTCGTCGTCGACCTCGTCCTCGTCGAGGTCATCCTCGTCCTCGTCGCCGAGCTCGTCGTCCTCGTCCTCACCTTCGAGCTCGTCCTCGCCGAGCTCGCCTTCCATCTCGTCCTCGGCGAGCTCGCCTTCGAGCTCATCGCCGTGCTCGAATGCACGACGCTCGAAGGCCGGGCCGTCGCTCATGAAGGGGCTCTCGGCCATCGCCGTCAGGCCTCGGCGGGCTGCTCGGCAGCGTCGGTCGAGGCCGCCGGCTCGGCGGTGGTTGCGGTATCCGGCGCCTCCTCGGCGTCTAGCGCCGACGCGTCGCCTGCGCCTGCGCCCTGCGCGCCAGCGTCGGCCGTCGAGGCAGGGGCGGTGGCAGGGGCAGCGGCAGCCGTCGAGGCAGCAGGAGCAGCCGTCGAGGCAGGGGCGGTGGCAGGGGCAGCCGTCGAGGCAGCAGGAGCAGCCGTCGAGGCAGCAGGGACGGCCGGGGCGGCGGCGGCGGCGCTTGCGGCAACGGGCGCGGCGGCGGCGCGCCGCGGCGAGGTCGCGACCGCCTTGCTGCCCGGCCGCGTCGCCACGAAGTCGGCCCACGCGCCGGAGATCTCGAGCAGCTTTCGCACGGTGTCGGTCGGCTGCGCGCCCTTGGCCAGCCAGGCGACGGCCTTGTCGTTGTCGACGGTCACCACCGACGGCTCGGACCGGGGCGCGTACGTGCCGACGACCTCGATGAACCGCCCGTCACGCGGCGACCGGCTGTCGGCCGCAACGATGCGGTACGTCGGCTGCTTCTTCTTCCCCATTCTCATGAGGCGGAGCTTCACGGACACGTCTCGACCCTCACTGTCTGTCCCTTCGTCGGTCTAGCTACGAGTGTGCGATTGGTCATTGGGCTGGCTACGAGTGTGCGATTGGTCATTGGGCTGGCGCCCGTCGGGGCCTCGGGCTCGTCACGGGCTCGGCGCCCGTCGACGAGCTGGCGCAGGTCGGAGCGGCCACGCGCCGAGGCGGCGTCGGTACGTCGCGCCGATCAGCGCAACGAGGGCGTCACCCGCCCGCCCTTCTTCGCCTTGCGGCCGCGGGCTCGCCCGCCACCGGCCAGGCCCCCGACGATGCCCGCCGAGCGCATCAGCTTCTGCATGTCGCGGAACTGCTTGAGCAGCTGGTTGACGTCCGTCGGGGTCGTCCCGCTGCCGTTGGCGATGCGGATGCGCCGCGAGCCGTTGATGACCGACGGATCGTTGCGCTCGTCGGGCGTCATCGAGCGGATGATCGCCTCGATGCGGGCGACGTCGCGGTCGTCGATCTTCGCGTCGCGCACTTCCTTCGGCACGCCGGGCAGCATCCCGAGGATGCCCTGCAACGGGCCCATGCGCTTCATCTGCTGCAGCTGCTCGTGGAAGTCCTCGAGCGTGAACCGGCCCGCGGCGAGCCGCTCCATCGCCTTCTCGGCGACCTTGCTGTCGTACTCCTGCTCCGCCTTCTCGATCAGGCTGAGCATGTCGCCCATGCCGAGGATGCGGCTCGCCATCCGGTCGGGGTAGAACGCCTCGAGCTCGGTCGTGCGCTCGCCCGTGGCGACGAAGGCGATCGGACGCCCGACAACGTGCTTGACCGAGAGGGCGGCTCCGCCACGGGCGTCGCCGTCGACCTTGGTGAGGATGAGGCCGTCCAGCTCGAGCGCGTCGTGGAACGCCCGTGCCGTCTGCACCGCGTCCTGCCCGGTCATCGCGTCGACGACGAGCAAGGTGTAGTGCGGGTGCGTCGCTGCCGAGACGCGCTGGATCTCGTCCATCAGCGCCTCGTCGATGGCGAGACGGCCGGCGGTGTCGATGATCACGACGTCGCGGCCGACCCGGATCGCCTCGGCGACGCCCTTGCGGGCCACTTCGACCGGATCTGTCGGCTCGCTGAAGACAGCGACGCCGATCTCGCGGCCGAGCACGCGCAGCTGCTCGACCGCAGCCGGGCGCTGCAGGTCGGCGCCGACGAGCAGCGGGTGACGGCCCTGCTGCTTGAACCAGCGCCCGAGCTTGGCCGCTGTCGTCGTCTTGCCGGAGCCCTGCAGGCCGGCGAGCAGGACGATCGTCGGCGGCTTGGAGGCGTAGGTGAGGCGCAACGGCTCGCCGCCGAGCGTCGCGGTCAGCTCCTCGTTGACGATCTTGATGACCTGCTGGGCCGGGGTGAGGCTCTTCGAGAGCTCAGCGCCGCTGGCACGCTCGCGGATGCGCTCGACGAGGTCGCGCACCACCTCGAGGTTGACGTCGGCCTCGAGCAGGGCGACACGGATCTCGCGCAGGACCTCGGAGACTTCGGCGTCGCCGAGCCGCCCGCGCCCGCGCAGGCGCTTGAAGATGCCGTCGAAGCGGTCGGAGAGGGTCTCGAACATGAGCACAGCGAGGATACTCGGCTACCGCCCCGCTACAGCTCGGGCCCGCCCTGGCCCGGGACGCTGCGACTCGGGCCGGCCCGGACGGGCGGGCCGCCGGTACCGCTCGCGCCGGCGCGAGGCCGGGATCAGTCGGGGCGGAGCTCGAGGTGCTGCAGTCGCACGCGCCCGACTGCGACGAGCCGGCCGGCCTCGTCACGGACATGCACGTCCCAGAGCTGCTGAGTGCGACCCTGGTGCACCGGCTCGGCCACCACCTCGACGCGCCCGGTTCGCATCGGCCTCAGGAACTCGGTGCTGTTGTGCACGCCGACGGCGATGCTGCCCTCCGGCGCCGCCTCGAGGGCGCCGATGCTGGCCGCAGTCTCGACGACGGTCGACCACACGCCGCCGTGGACGATGCCCTGGGGCTGGTGGTGCTGGGGCCCGATCTCGAGGTAACCCTCGACGCGCGTCGCCGAGACGCCGGTGAGGCGCAACCCGGCCGGATCGACGAAGTGCCGCGCCCCGTCCCGGTCGTTCGCGCCGTCCGGCTGGCTCATCGGTGACTCACCCGAAGAGCGCGTCGGCGAACTCGTCGGGATCGAACTCGACGAGGTCGCTCGGGCCCTCACCGAGCCCGACGAGCTTGATGGGCAGGTCGAGCTCGGAGCGGATCGCGATCGCGATTCCGCCCTTGGCCGTCCCGTCGAGCTTGGTGAGCACGACCCCGGTCACGCCGACCGCCTCGGCGAACTGGCGTGCCTGGACGAGGCCGTTCTGGCCGGTCGTGGCGTCGAGCACGAGCAGCACCTCGGTCACCTTGCCCGGCGGGCGGTCGGCGATCCGGCGCACCTTGCGCAGCTCCTCCATCAGGTTGACCTTGGTGTGCAATCTGCCGGCGCTGTCGGCGAGCACCAGCTCGGCGTCGCGCGCCGCTGCGTGCTGCACGGCGTCGAAGATCACCGACGAGGGGTCGGCGCCTTCCGCGCCGCGGACGATCGACGCGCCGCTGCGGCGCGCCCACAGCTCGAGCTGGTCGCCCGCCGCGGCACGGAAGGTGTCCCCGGCGCCGAGCACGACGTGGCGCCCCGCCGCCACCTCACGGGCGGCGAGCTTGCCGATGGTGGTGGTCTTGCCGGCTCCGTTGACGCCGACGAAGAGCCAGACGCTGGTCGCTCCGTCGTCAAGGTGGAGCGAGAGGTCGTCGCCGTCGAACACGTCGGCGATCACTGCCTTGAGCTCGGTGGCGAGGTCCTCCGCCTCCCCCGAACGGAGGCGCTCGCGCAGGTCGTCGAGCAGCCGCATCGTCGTGGGCAGGCCGACGTCGGCCAGGATCAGCGCCTCCTCGAGATCCTCGAGCGTCCGCTCATCGAGGCGCCGGCGGCCGCGCAGGCCTCCGAACGAGCTGGCCAGCGCCTGGCGGGTGCGCGAGAGCCGCTCGCGAAAGCTCGGCGGCGCGGCCCGCTCGGGTTCGGGCTCCGCGATCGCCTCGAGCTCGGTCCGCGCCTCGCCAGCCTCCAGCGACTCCGCCTCGCCAGCCTCCAGCGACTCCGCCTCGGCGATCGCCTCGAGCTCGGCGCGCAGGTTGTCTGCCGGCTCGAGCTCCGGCTCGGGGGCGGCCTCGGGGGGTGCCGCGACATCGGGAAGGGCAGCGGCATCGGCACGTGCCGGGGCCTCGGGCGAGGCCGCGGCGGGAGGGGCCGAGCCCGGTGCAGGCGAGCCCGATGCAGGCGGTGGCGGAGCACCGCGGGGCGGGGCGGGGGCCGGGGGGGCACCGGGCCGTCGGGCGGGCGAGCCGGGCGCGGTGGGCCGCGGTGCGCTGCGCGGGCGGGTCCCGGAGCCGACCCGCTGGCTCGGCGGTGTCCGCTTCTCCTCCGTCTCCTCCGGCGCCCCAGCAGGTGGCAGCGCGTCGCGGCGCGCCCGCCCGAGCGGAACGCGCCTGGCGGCTACGACGAAACCGCCGCCGAGCAGGACCAGCAGCACGACGATGACAGCGATCAGCACGACGGTCACCGGCTCGTCACCTCGGGTCGAGCGCGGGGTCGAACGCGGGAGCGCGCCCGCCGGCGCCCGGCTCCCGTTGCGCAGCCGTTCGCTCACGACCCGCGAGCGCACCGCCCGCCTGCATCGTCACCCCGTAGAGGGCGTCGGCGATCTCCATCGTCTTCTTCTGGTGGGAGACGACGATCAGCTGCGCCTCCTCGCGGAAGTCGTCGAGCAGTGCGAGGAAGCGCCGCAGGTTCACCTCGTCGAGGGCCGCCTCGACCTCGTCCATCACGTAGAAGGGCGACGGCCGGCTGCGGAACACGGCGAAGAGGAAGGCGAGCGCGACGAGGGAGCGCTCGCCGCCGGAGAGCAGGGAGAGGCGGCGCACGTTGCGCCCTGGGGGGCGGGCCTCGATCTCGACGCCCGTGGAGAGCGGGTCCTCGGGCGCGGTGAGCAGCAGCCGTCCCTCGCCGCCGGGAAAGAGCGTCGACACGAGTCGGGAGAAGTGCTCGGCGACGTCGCGAGAAGGCCTCGGCGAAGGCCTCGACGATCTCGGCGTCGACGGCCCGGATCACCTCGCGCAGCTCGCGCCGGGCACCCTTCACGTCCTCGAGCTGGCCCTGCAGGAAGCGGTGCCGCTCGTCGAGCTCGTCGAGCTCCTGCATCGCCAGCGGGTTGACCGGCCCGATCGACTGCAGCTCGCGCTCGATCGCCTGCAGGTGGTCCGCAGGTGGCGTGCCCGGCGGGCAGTTCGGCACGGGCGCCTCGAACGCCTCCGCCACGGTCGCGCCCAGGTCACGGGCCAGCCCGTCGACTGCCGACTCGTGCCGGACGCGAGCTTCGGCGCACTCGATCTCGAGGCGTTGCAGGCGCTCCCCGAGCGCCACGCGTCCCTGCTCACAGGACTCCCGCTCCCGCTCGAGCTCCTCGAGGCGCCGGCGCACCTCGCCGGCGCGCGCCGCGAGGCGCGCCCGCTCGCCGGCCAAGGCGCCGATCAACGTCTCGAGCTCGCCGAGGTTCCGCGCGGCGATCGCCGTGAGCCGGGCCAGCACCTCGCCGTCTGCAGCAGAGGCGACCCTGCGGTCCTCGGCGAGCACGACCTCCTCTCGCTGCGCGGCGACTTGCACCGACAGCTCGCCGGCGCGGCGCTCGAGCATGGTGCGCCGCTCTTCCAAGGCCGCCGCCCGAACCTCGAGGTCCCGCCGCAGCACGAGCAGCGCCCGGGCGCGGTCCTCGAGGGCGCGCCGCTCACGGGCGGCTTCCTCGCGCCGCAGCGCCGCCTCGCGCTCTGCTTGCTCCCGGCGGCGCGCCGCCTCGCGCTCGGCCTCCTCGCAACGGGCGAGCACCTCGTCGGCCGCGGCGAGCTCGACGCCCGCGTCACGTAGCGTCGCCGCGGCGGCGCGTGCCTCGATCTCGGACTGCTCGGCGTGCACGGAGAGGTGCTCGACTCGCTTGGCCATCTCGCCCTCGGACCGCTCGAGCTGGGTGGCGGCCGCCACGAGTCGCTCGGCCTCGCGCCCGGCGTCCGAAGCGGCCCGGCGCGCCGCAGCGAGGCGGGACGCCTGCTCGTCACGCTCCGCCGCTGCCAGCTCGGCCCGGGCGCGGGTCGACTGCTCCTGCTCCCGGGCCCGCTCGAGCGCGACCCGCGTCACGCCACTGCGCCCGGCGCCAACTCGCCAACCGGTCTCGGAGAACCGCTCGCCCTCGAGGGTGACCACCGTCCAGCCCGGCGCGGCGATCGCCACCGATACCGCGGCGTCGAAACCGCTCCGGCAGAGCACGACGCGGTCGAGCAGGCGGTCGAGGAGGGCCTCGAGGTCGGGATCGGCAGAGCGCACGAGGGGGCGCAAGGCCTCGCAGCCCGGCGGGACCGCCGTGGCCGCGGGGGAGGCGGCCGCGGGGGCGGGGGCCGCGGGGGTGGCGGCCGCAGGGGCGGGGGCGTCGGGGGCGGGGGCATCGGCCGCCGGCACGGCACCGACGGCGGGCGAGGCCGAGAGGCGGCCGGTGCCGAGCGGCAGGACCGCACCGCCCGACGACTCCCCGCGGAGCACCTCGAGCGCGTTGCGTGACTCCTCGCCGCCGCGAACCAGCACGGCGTCGAGCACGGTTTCGAGCGCTGCCTCGAGTGCCAGTGCAGCGCCGTCGCCCACCTCGATCAGGTCGGGCAGCGTGCCGAGCACGCCCGGGGACGCGGCCAGCCGCTCGAGCCCGGCCCGTGCCGCGGGCCTCGTCGAGGGCGAGCTCGAGCGCCTCGACGCGGGCTGCCGCCGCCTGGTGTGCCGTATCGGCAGTCCGCGCCGCCTCCTCGGACTGCGACGCTGCGCCGGCGCGCTCCGCCTCGAGCCGTGAGGCCTCGGCGAGCGCGACACGCGCCGACTCCGCGTCCCGCCGGCCGGCGAGGAGCGCCTCGCGCACCTGGGCGAGGGAGGAGAGCAGCTCGTCGTGCTGGTTGCGCTGCGAAGCGGCTCGCTCGGCGAGGCGGGCCTCGGCGGCGCGCGCCGCGGCGAGGCGCTCCCGGGCCGCCGCGGAACGCCGACGGCGCCTCGGCGACGTCGGGCTCGCCGGGCTCGGGAGTCGAGCCGGCCCAAGAAGCGTCGCCGATCCCGGGTGCCTCGTCGGCCCCGCCGGGCAGGGGCGACCCGCCGGCCACTTCGGCCTCCGCGGCCGCGGCCGCGGCCGCGGCGAACAGGGTGCCCGGACGGCGCAACGGCGCCTCGAGCGCCTCGATGCGGGCGAGCTGGCGGGCCTCGTCCGCGGCGTGTTGCGCCTCGGCAGCCTCGAGCGCGGCCCATTCCGGCCCGAGCGCGGTGGCCGCCGACTCGGTCGCCGCCAGCTCGGCGTCGATGCGGCGCTGCTCGGCCTCGAGCCGCTCGAGGGCGGAGGTCGCGCCGAGCGCCTCGGCCAGCTCGGCCTGGGCCCGGCGGCGCTCCTCGCAACGCGTGAGCAGCCCGCGGGCTCGCTCGCGCAGCTCGCCGGCGCGTGCCAGCTCGGCGTCGAGCTCGGTGACGTCGACCGCGCCGAGCGCCTGGAGCTCGGCGGCGATCGCCCCGTCGATGCGCTCACCCTCCACGACGAGCTCGGCGCGACGCGCCGTCGCCGCCTGTGCCGCCTCACCGGCGGAGCCGAGCCGGGCCTCCAGGGCGGCGATCTCGCGCCCGAGCAGGTGCAGGCGGACGGCGCGTGACTCCTCGCTCAGCTCGGCGTGGCGGCGCGCCGACGCCGCCTGCCGCTCGAGCGGGCGGATCTGGCGCCGCACCTCGCGGAGCAGGTCCTCGAGGCGCGCCAACGATGCCTCGCTGGACTCGAGGCGACGCTCGGCGCGCTCGCGCCGCCGGCGGTACTTGAGGACGCCGGCCGCCTCCTCGATCACGGCGCGCCGGTCCTCCGGGCGGGCGGTCAGCATCGTGTCGAGCTGTCCCTGGCCGATGATCACGTGCTGCTGGCGCCCGACCCCGGTGTCGGAGAGCAGCTCCTGCACGTCGAGCAGCCGGCAGGGGACGCCGTTGATCGCGTACTCGCTCTCGCCGGTGCGGAACAAGGTGCGGGTCACCGTGACCTCGTTGAACTCGATCGGGAGCCGCCGCGCCGAGTTGTCGATGGTGAGGGAGACCTCGGCGCGTCCGAGCGCCGGCCGGCTGGACGTGCCGGCAAAAATGACGTCGTCCATCTTCGCCGAGCGCACGACGCGCGGGCCTTGTGCCCCGAGCACCCAGGCGATGGCGTCGACGACGTTGGACTTCCCCGACCCGTTCGGGCCGACGACGACGGTCACGCCGGGCTCCATCTGCAGCGTGGTCGGGTCGGCGAAGGACTTGAAGCCCTTCAGGGTCAAGGTGCGCAGGAACACGGCGCCGCCACGTTACCCGTGGGGCCTCGTGGCGCCGGGGCAGCGCCCGGCGGGAGACTGACGCCGGACGGGCGCCGAGCTCAGCCGGCGGCCCCCGAGGCGCCACGCCGGCGGCGCCTGCCGAGCGCCTTGCGCAGCACGTCACGCAGCTCCTCCGGCGACAGCGCGGCCAGCCCTTCGGCGATGTCGCTGTCCTCGATGGTCGTCGTCGCCTCGCCGAGCTTGATCTCGACCGAGCGTGGGCGTGGCGACTCGTCGCTCGTGCCCTCGAGCGGGGTGCGCGCCAGCTCGGCGCGCACGTCCGCCTCGGTCACCCCGAGCGCCCCGAGCGCCCTACTGGCGTGGCTCGCCGGGTCCGCCAGGATGGCCTCGAGCAGGTGACCGGTGGTGACGGGCTGTCGCGCGGCGAGCTCGCCGGCGCGCTCCTCGGCCTGCCTGGTGGCAGGCGAGCGCGTCGGGTCGGGCACGGCCCGCCGCACGAGGGCGACCACCCTGTTGCGCAGCTCGGCGAGGTCGACGCCGAGGTAGCGGCCTGCGTCGGCCTCGGACTCGCGAAGCGCTCCGAGCAGAAGGTGCTCGGTGCCGATGTAGTTGTGGCCGAGCCGCAACGCTTCGCGCAGCGACAGCTCGAGCGTCTTCTTGGCCCGTGGGCTGAAGGGCACCTTGAGCGGGCCCGTGCCCGCCGCCGGCTCCGGCGGAGTCGCCTCGGCGACCCTGCTGCGCACGACGTCGGCGTCGACGCCGGCCAGGCGCAGCGCCTTCGCCGCGACGCCGTCACCCTCCATCAGCGCGAGCAGCAGGTGCTCGGGCCGCACGGCGGTGTCGTGCAGCCGCCGAGCCTCCTCTTCGGCGCGCACCACGGCCCGGCGCGCCCTGTCAGTGAATCGCTCGAACATAGGACCAGGTTACGCGAGCCTGTCAAGACCATGATCTTGATAGGGTCGTTGATGGTGCCCGACGGACAGCGCGAGCTCGACCACGACGTGAGCGAACACGAGCACGAGCACGAGCGCAGCTGGCGCGACCCGGCGTGGGAGCGGCTGCTCGCCGAGCTCGACGCCGAGCCCGCCGAGGAGGGCTGGGTCACCCTCGACGAGGCGTCGAGCGCGACGGGCGTCGCCCGGTCGACCTTGCGCTCGTGGTACCGGGCGGGGGCGATCCCGTCACGCATGTTCGCCGGGCCGCACGGGCCGCAGCGGCTCGTGCGGCTCGACGCGGTGCTGGAGCGGGCGTTGCGCTCGTCGCGGGTGCGCCGCCAGCTCGAGCAGGCGAGGTCGCTCGAGGCCGAGGTCGCGGAGCTGCGCCGCCGGGTGGCCGCCCTCGAGGCCTACCTCGGTCTCGACTGACGATACCGGCCAAGAGCCGACGGGGCCTGCCGTGGCTGCGGACCCTCGGGCTCAGCTGTTGCTCAGATGTGGTTCACGACGCCGGCGCGGTCCCGAGCACTGCCCACCGGCCGCTCGCCGTGCGCCACAGCATCCCGGCAAGGCGCACGAGGATCGCCGCGCACAGCCCGGCCCAGATGCCGACGATCCCCCAGTGCCAGTGCAGCGCGGCCAGAGCGAGCGGGGCGTAGACACCGACGAGCGCGACGAGGGTGATCGTGCGCAGGAACCCGACGTCGCCGGCGCCGACGAGCACGCCGTCGAGGGCGAACACGACGCCGGCGGCCGGTTGCGCAGCGCAGAACAGCGGCCAGAGCAGGTCGACCTGGTGCCGGACCAGCGGCGACGAGGTGAACGCCTGTGGCAACACCCACCAACCGGCGGCGAGCAGGGCTCCGAGCGCCAGGCCGGCGAGCAGGCCGAGGCGTGCCACCCGCCAGGCGACCCGCCGCGCCCCCTCGGCGTCGTGCGCCCCGAGGGCGGCACCGACGAGGGACTGCGCCGCGATGGCAAACGAGTCCAGGAGCAAGGCGGTGAACTCCCAGCACTCCACGCCGATCTGGTGCGCGGCGAGGACGGCCGTCCCGACGCGTGCCGCGACGCCGGCGGCGGTGAGGAGGGAGACCTGGAAGCCGATCTCGCGGACGAGCAGGTCGCGCCCGGCACGCAACTGACCGGCCAGCGCAGCGGGTCGCGGCCGCCAGGGTCGTCGCTCGGCGCGCACCGAGCGCAGGAAGAGCAGGCCACCGATCGTCTGCGCTCCGAGATTGGCGACGGCCGAGCCGGTGAGCCCCATCCCCGCCGGGTAGACCAGGATCGGCGAGGCCACAGCGGACAGGGCGTTGGCGAGCAGGACGATGCGCACGGGCTGGCGGGTCTCCTGCACGCCGCGCATCCAGCCGTTGCCGGCGAGGACGAGGAGCATGCCCGGCACGCCGGGGAGCGCGATGCGGAACCAGCTCTCGGCAGCGTGCGCCACGGGCCCGGAGCCGCCGGCGAGCAGCCGGATCAGCGGCCCGGCGAAGATCTCGCCGGCGGCCACCGCGACGGCACCGAGCACGAGAGCCAGCGCGGACGCGGCGACCCCCTCGTCCACCGCCCGAGCGCGGTCGCCCGCACCGAAGAAGCGCGCCGCTCGACCGGTCGTGCCGTAGTCGAGGAACGCCCCGACCATCGCCACGAGCGAGAGCAGCGTGCCGCCGATGCCGAGCGCGGCGAGCGGCACAGGGCCGAGGTGGCCGACGACCGCCGTGTCGACGAGGACGAAGGACGGCTCGGCCGCCAGCACGACGAATGCCGAGCCGGCGAGTCGGAGGAGGGAGCCGGACCGTTCGCCCGGCATCCTCCGCTCCTCACCCAGCTGCGCCCCGCCGAGCCGGCTCGTCGCGCGCTGGAGCGGGGCGACCTTTCGCGCCGGCCGGTGCCCTGCGACCACTGCGCACCGGAGACGCTCCCGGGAGCGGCTGATCCGAGGCGATCGCAGGCGCCTCCGCGAGCGCGCGAGCGCGGCGGGCGCCGCGGGCGCGGGCGGCGCCGCGGGCGCGGGGACCGAGCAGATCGGCGACCACCGTGCGCAGCGCTGCGGCGACCGCGCCGGCGGGAACTTCCTCACCGAGCTGGTTGGAGAAGACGAGCCCGGTCATCACCGCCCCGATCGAGCAACCGATGCGCACGCGTTCCTCGAGGGTCAGCGACGGATCCGCCATCAGTTGGGAGATCCGGCCGACGAGATCGTCGTGGTCGTCGGAGTGCTCCTTGCGGTGCAGCGCCTCGAGGGCCGAGCGGTTCCGCTCGTGCATGAGGAAGATCTTCCGGTTGGCGAGCATCTCGTCGATCATCTCGTCGAGGAGGAGGCCGATCGAGGCGGGGCTGTTCGGCACCTGCCCGAGCCGGGCGATAGCGCGGTGACCGATCTCGTGCAGGCGCAGGTGCAGCGCCATGACGATGTCGTCCTTGCCCGTGAAGTGGTAATAGAGCGCCGCCTTGGTGATCCCGAGCCGCTCGGCGATCTCGCGAAGCGACGTCTTGTCGACACCGCGGTCGACAAAGAGGTCGAGCGCGACATCGAGGATCCGATCCCGGGTCGAGGTCGGTGCGACCGCAGCCTCGAGGCCCGCAGCGTCGCTGGCCTCAGCGCCGCGGGACCGCCGGTTGCTCTCCCCCGGCCTGCGCGCCGCCGCTTCCGCACTTCCCATCGAGGAATCATCCTAACTTGACGGTCGGTCAGTTGCGTGCTTACCATCCGGTAAGTCAGTAGGTTCGTCGCTGACCGTCCGGATGGTCAGCTGGCCGGGCGGCGACCCTCGCCGCCGCGCCCGAGCCTCGGGCCCGAGCGCCAGGGCGCCGGCGGGGGCGGCGGGCTGTTGCACGACGAGACCGGCGTACACGACGAGAGGAGCGAGGATGAGTGCCACAGCAACTGCGCCGGCGATGATCGAGGCGAGCGGCCTGAGGAAGCGTTACGGCGAGACCCAGGCGCTCGCCGGCGTGTCGTTCGCCGTCGCCGCCGGGACGATTCTCGGCGTGCTCGGGCCGAACGGCGCCGGCAAGACGACGGCGTTGCGCATCCTCTCCACGCTCGCCCTGCCCGACGCCGGCGCGGCCCGCGTCGCCGGCTTCGACGTCGTGCGCCAGGCGCAGGACGTCCGCCGCCGGATCGGCGTGACGGCCCAGGACGCGACGCTCGACCTGGCGCTCACCGGCCGCCAGAACCTCGTCATGGTCGGCGAGCTCTCCGGGCTGCGGCGGACCGAGGCGCGCCGCCGGGCCGCCGACCTGCTCGAGCGCTTCGAGCTGGCCGAGGCGGGGGATCGTGTCCTCAAGGGCTACTCCGGCGGGATGCGCCGGCGGCTCGACCTCGCCGCAGGGCTCGTCACGCGACCGCCGGTGATCTTCCTCGACGAGCCGACCACCGGGCTCGACCCGATCAGCCGCTCGCGGGTGTGGGACACGATCCGCGAGCTCGTCGCCGAAGGGACGACGCTGCTGCTCACCACGCAGTACCTCGACGAGGCCGACGAGCTCGCCGACCGCATCGTCGTCATCGACCACGGCACGGTGATCGCCGAAGGGACCGCACCCGAGCTGAAGGCCGCGACGGGAGCCGCCCGCCTCGAGGTGACCCTCGCCGCGACGAGCCCGACAGCTCCTGCGGCCCTCGCCGCCGTGGTCGAGGGACCGATCCAGCTGAGTGCCGACGGACGGCGCCTGCGCGCCGCCGTGCGCAACAGCTCCGGGCTCGCCACCGCCGTCGTGCGTGCCCTCGACGGGGCCGGCGTGACCGTCGACAACGTCGAGGTGCGTCAACCCTCCCTCGACGACGTCTTCTTCGCCCTTACCGGCCAGGAGGCGGCCGCACCGCCCGCCGACGAACCGGTCGTGATGCGGGAGGTGGTCGCATGAGCAGCGCGAGCGCAACCGTCGCCGGCGGCGGGTCGCGCCTCGTCCCCCACTCGCCGTCGCCGAGCCCCGAGGTGCGAAGCTCCGTGCTCGACGGGCTTCGCGACGTGGTCGTGCTCACCCGGCGCAACCTGATCCACATCTCTCGCGAACCGCTGCAGCTCTCGGACGTGACGATTCAGCCGGTGCTGTTCACGCTGCTGTTCGTCTACGTCTTCGGGGGCGCCGTCCCCATCCCGGGCGGCTCCTACAAGGACTTCGTGCTCGCCGGGCTGCTGATGCTCAACCTCACCACCTCGTCGATGGGCACCGCCGTCGGCATGATCACCGACCTCACGACGGGGACGATCGAACGCTTCTGCGCCCTGCCGATGTGGCGCTCGGCGGTCCTCGTCGGCCGCTCGATGGCCGACCTGCTCTCGGCGGCGCTGTGCACCACGATCGTCATCGTGACCGGCCTTGCCATCGGCTGGCGGCCGGGCAACGGCGCCGGCGGCGTCATCGCCGGTGTCGCCGTCGCGCTGCTGTTCAGCTACGCGCTGTGCTGGGCCTGCGCAGCGCTCGGGGTCGTCTCCAAGGGGCCGGAGTCCGCCCAGGGCGTCGGGCTGCTCATCCTCTTCCCCCTCGCCATCGTCTCCAACGCCTTCGTGCCGACGAGGGGCATGCCGGGCTGGATGCAGGCCATCTCCAACTGGAACCCCGTCAGCGCCGAGACCGCGGCGGTGCGACATCTCTGGGGAAACCCGAACCCTTCCCAGCTCATTCACGCCTGGCCGATGCAGCACCCGGTGACCGCGGCGCTCCTCTGGTCGTCGGCCATCCTCGCCGTCTTCGCCCCGCTCGCTACCCACCTCTACCGGCGACGCACGACCGGCTGAGGTCGGCCTGAGGGCGCTCAGGGCAGGGTCACCCCTGGCAGGCGGCGCAGAAGTGCGCCGAGCGCCCGGCCAGCTTGGCCCGCTCGACCGTCGAGCCGCAGCGCAGGCAGGGCTCGCCGGCGCGGCCATAGACGGCGTGGCGACCCTGGAACTCGCCGAGGCCTCCCTCGAGGTCGCGGTAGCGCGCGTCACGCAACGACGAGCCGCGCAGCTCGACCGCCTCGGCGAGCACGTTGCGAATCGCGCCGGTGAGGCGGCGCACGTCGGCCGGGCTGAGCGAGGACGTCGCCCGGTCGGGTCGCAGCCGGGCGCGGAAGAGGATCTCGTCGGCGTAGAGGTTCCCGATCCCGGCGAGCGTGTGCTGGTCGAGCAGGAAGGCCTTGAGGCTGGTGCGCCGCGTGGCGAGCAGGCGCGCCAGCCGGGCGGGGCCGAGGCCGTCGACAAGCGGGTCGATGCCGAGGGCGGCGAGCGCGACGGGACGTCCGGCACCGTCGTGCTCGGCGGCGACGAAGAGCTCGCCGAAGGTGCGCGGGTCGACGAAGCGCAGCTCGGACCCGTCCTCGAGCCCGATGCGGACGTGGGTGTGAGGGACGAGTGGCTCGTCCGGGCTCGCGACGTGCAGCAGCTGGCCGCTCATCCGCAGGTGGACGACGAGGGTGGCGCCGTCGTCGAGCCCGACGAGCAGGTACTTGCCCCGCCGGCCCGCCACGGCGAGGCGGCGGCCGGTCAACGCCTCGACGAACTCGGCCGGGCTCTGCCGGCGGATCGTCCGGCGGCCGGTCACCGTCACGGTGAGCACCCGTTGGCCGATCACACTGCGCTCGAGGCCGCGACGGACGGTCTCGACCTCGGGGAGCTCAGGCACCGCTGCCGGCCAGCGCTGCACAGGCCGCAGCCGCCGCGGCGCGCTCGGCTTGCTTCTTCGAACGCCCGCGCCCGTCTCCGACGAGGCGATCGCCGACGTAGACCTCGGCGACGAACGACCGGGCATGCTCGGGGCCGCTGCTGCGCACCAGATAGCGCGGCGGTTCCTGGCCCCGGCGGGCGGCGAGCTCCTGCAGTCGATTCTTCGAATCCCCGAACTCACCGCGACCGATCACCGCCCCGATCGACGGCCCGAGGCGGGCCAGGACGAAGGCGCGTGCCGCCTCGAGGCCTCCGTCGAGGTAGCAGGCGCCGATCAGCGCCTCGAAGGTGTCGGCGAGGATCGAGGCCTTGGCCCCGCCACCGGAGGCAGCCTCACCCTTGCCGAGGCGGACCGCCGCGCCGATGCCGAGGGCGGCGGCGACGGGGGCGAGCGCCTCGGTGCTCACGACCGCGGCTCGGATCCGGGCGAGGTCGCCCTCGGGCAGGGAGGGTTCGAGGCGATAGCAGTGCTCGGCCACGACCAGCGCCAGCACCGCGTCACCGAGGAACTCGAGCCGCTCGTTGGAGGCCTCGCCGACGGCCTCGGCGCTCCTCGAGCGGTGCGTGAGCGCCCTGAGCAGCAGCGCCGGGTCGGAGAAGTAGGGGCGAAGCTCCGCCGCGAGGTCCGGCGGCGGGTCGTGGGCGTCCGGGGCGGTCAGGCGACCTCGAGCTTGGCGCTCACGTAGTCCACGGCGTCGCGCACGGTGCGCAGGTCCTCGAGGTCCTCGTCGTCGATGCGGAAGTCCCCGACGCGGGTCGAGAGCTCCTGCTCGATCGCCTCCACGAGCTCGATCAGGGCGAGCGAGTCGGCGTTCAGGTCGCCGGCGAAGGAGGACGACTCGTTGATCTCCGACGGCTCGATCTCGAGGATGTCGGCAAGCTGGACGCGCACGAGCTCGAGCACCTCGTTACGGGTCACCGCGTCACGGCTCATGGCGCCGGGCGGAACGTCGGCCTGGTCGGGCACGGGAAATCGGCTCCTCGTTCGGATCGGACAGCTCGCCAGCTTACCGGCGGCCCGCCGTCCACGGCCACGGAGCCGGCGAGACGGCGGCCCCGGCGAGGCCACGTCTCCGGCGAGGCCACGGCGCCGGCGAGGCCACGGCAAGGCGGCGGCCCGACCGGGCCGCGCTCACCACTCCGGCCAGCCCGCCGGCAGGGTTCCTGCGGCCGATCCCTGCAGCTCGCCCCCGGGCGCGCCGAGCGACTGCAGCAGCGTCGAGAAGTTCGCCCCGAAGGCCGTCGAGTTCGAGCCGAAGAACTGCTGAGCCGCCATCGCCATCGTGTCGCCGGCGCCTCCGTCCGCCCAGCCGGTCTCCATGCAGGTCGGTCCCTCGTACAGCGTGCCGAGGACCGTGGCGGAGGTCACCGCCTCACCGGGCGACACTGCGGGGTTGATGTCCTCGGCGTCGTAGACCACGAGCCCCGCGGCCGGCCCGCTCGTCAGTCGGTAGGTGATGTAGGTCCCGGCCGGCCAGCCGCCGTTGTAGGTGCCGAGCACGACGCCGTCGCCGATGGCGTAGATCGGCCCGGCGCCGCAGTAATCCACGCCCTGGTCGATTCGCGAGGTGCTGAGGGCGGCCACGCCGCGCAACGGGTTCACGTAACCCGTCGAGGTCGGCGTCGGCGTCGGCGTCGGCGCCGGCGCCGGCGGCTCGATCGGGGTCGGGGCGACGGCGACGCGCGTCACCTGCTCGACCGGGATGACGACGTGCGGGTGCGCCACAGGCGGACGGGCGGCCAGCTCCTCCTCCTCGCGCTCTTCTTGCTCCTCCCGTTCTGCCGCCGCCTCCGCGATCAGCTTGCGCAGGTTGGCTCGGGCCCCGGTGAGCAGCGCGTTGTCGGTCCGCACGGCACGGTCGGCCGCCGCCTTGGCCGCCTGCGCCCGCCGCAACGCCGCCTCGGTGCGCCTCACCTGGCGCTCCACGCCGACGCGGGCGACGGCGATGCGGTGCTGGGCGTCGCCGTAGGACGTCACGAGCGACGCCAGCCGCGCCGGCGGCGGCATTGGCGTAGACCGAGGCGTCACCCGAGCCGGAGCTGGGAGCGGCGCCGGCCACGGCGAGGGCGGACGTTCCCGATCCGCTCCCGGCGTCGACGTACTCGGCAACAGCGGCACTGGCGAGGCGGCGCGCGGCCGCGGTGGCGCCTCGCCGCGCCGCGGCCAGGCGGTCGTCGGCACGCTGCAGGCGATGCTCGGCATGTTGCGCCTCGGAGGCGACGACGTCGTTCACCAGAACGAGGCGCTGCGCAATCTCGCCGTCCACGTCCAGCTCGTCCTCGAGCGCCGCGACGCGGGCGCGCTCGTGCGAGATCGTCGCGGTCGAAACGGAGCCGGAGCCGGAGCCCGAGCCGGAGCCGGAGCCGGAGCCCGCATCCGCGCCCTTGCCGGGGCGTGCCGTCAGCCCCGCGAGAACCTGCGCCGTGGCAGGTCGCCAGCCGAGCGCTCGCCCGGCTGAGGCCGGCTCGCGGCCGGCGGCGACGGCGAGGGGTCCCGGAGCGGCCGGGGTCATGATCAGCAGGGCCGCGAGCACGGCCGCACCTGCGACAACGGGCCGCCCGAGCAGGTCTCGAGCCGCGCTGCTCGCCGGACTACGTCGAGCTCCCGCCACGGGGGAAGCACCATACCGCGTGCATCCCGCAGCAGTCGAGCCCAGATTTCGTCAACGCTCGCGCCATGTCGTGCTCGCGCGCCGTGCCGAGCGCTCAGTGCGTCGACACAGGAACTGCTGGTGCCGTCGCCGCCGGCTGAGCCGGCGGGAGCTCCGCCGTGCAGTACATGCAGCGGGTCGCCGCCAGGGGCAGCCCGGACGAGCAGCACTCCGGGCAGGACTTGGTCGGCGGGGGGTCCGAGAACACCGGGTTGCCGCGCCGGCGCATGTACCGCGCGGTACGGCACCACGATCGCGAAGTAGACGACCGCCATGAACACGACGAAATAGATGAAGGCGGAGATGACCGCGCCGAGGTCGACACGCTGGCCGTTGACCGTCCAGCCGACGCCACTGTGGACGCCTTTGCCCGCCGCGGCGTTCACGAGCGGAGTGATGACGTTGTCCGTGAAAGCCTTGATCAGCGTGCTGAGAGCCAACGCGATCACGAGGCCGACGGCGGCCACGACGACGTTGCCCTGCATGACGAAGCTCTTGAAGTTCCTGAAACCCTTGATCAGCACGGACCTGCCTCCTTCGGGCGTGATCGTGGGATCCTGCCACAGCGCCCGGCGGCGCGATCGGCCGAAACAGCCGGGCGGTGGATGCTTGCGCCGACGGCTGCGGCCGGGCGATTGGGGCGGCGGGCGGCGGGCGGCGGGCGGCGGGCGGCGGGCGGCGGGCGGCGGGCGGCGGGCGGCGGGCGGCGGGCGGCGCCTAGTGGTGGGTGATCCGGCGCACGAACCGACGCAGCGCCGCCGCGCCACGGAACAAGCCGTCGGCGATCACGTCGCCAGCCTGTGCCACGGCGGCGACGTAGGGATCGCCTGCCGGCGGCCGCTCGGAGACCGCGCCTCGACCGGCCCGCGGCCCAACTCGCTCGGGGAGCGTGCCGTCGGCCACCCGAGTGCCACAACGCATGCAGTAGGCCGCGTCGTGCGGTAGCTCGGCTCCGCACGCCGGGCACTCGGCCGGCCGTGGGCGGCCAGCAGGTGCGGCATCGCCGCCGGGAAGGCCCGCATCGCCGCCCGGAGGGCCCGGAACGCCGCCGGGAGGGCCCGGAACGCGACCGCCGCCGGCGGCGCCGGAAACGCCGCCGGCATCGCCGGCGGCGGGGGTCACGCCGAGACGGCCGCCCGCACCGCCCCGACGAGGTCGCGCCGGGCCAGGTCGTGGGCGACGCGCACGGCGTTGACGATCGCTTTCTCCGACGAGCTGCCGTGGCTGATGATGCAGACGCCGTCGACGCCGAGCAGCATCGCCCCGCCGGTCTCCTCGGGGTCCATCGACGCCGCGTACGGCAGCAGCGCCGGGATGAGCACGTCGCCGGCGGCCTTGGTCTCCGGGCTCGAGGCGATCGCCCGCCCGAGGATCGCCCATGAACGCCGTCGAGCGCGCCCTTCGAGCGCCTTGAGCGCGACGTTGCCGGTGAAGCCGTCGGTGACGACGACGTCGACCTCACCGGCGAGCAGGTCACGACCCTCGACGTTGCCGACGAAGCGCACGCCCGCCCCCGCGGTGAGCAACGTCGTGCGCCTCCTTCACGAGCGCTGTTGCCCTTCGTGGCCTCCTCGCCGATCGAGAGCAGCGCCACGGACGGGTCGTCGTTGCCGTAGCGGGCGGTCACGTAGGCCGCGGCCATCTGGGCGAACTGCACGAGCCATTCCGGCTGGCACTCGGCGTTGGCGCCGGCGTCGATGAGCACCGTCGGCGAGGCCCCGGGGACCGGGAGCGGGCGTGGCGATCGCCGGGCGGGCGACGCCGGGGAGCCGGCCCATGCGCAACAAGCGCGCTCGCCATCGTCGCGCCGGTGTTGCCGGCGCTCACCATCGCCGAGGCCTTGCCGTCCCGGACCGCCTCGGCGGCGCGCGACGAGCGAGGAGTCCTGCTTGGTGCGCACCGCGCGCGCCGGGTCCTCGTCCATCGCGATCGACCTCGTAGGCGGCGAGGATCTCGAGGCCGCCGGTGTCGCCGAGCGACTGCCGTCGTCGGGGCCGACGAGCAGCACGGGGATGCCGAGCTCCTCGCTGGCGCGACGGGCGCCGGCGACGATCTCGCCGGGCGCCTTGTCGCCGCCCATCGCGTCGACCGCGACGGGGAGCGTCACGGGTCAGTCGACCTCGATCGCCTGGCGGCCCTTGTACCAGCCGCAGTTCGGGCAGACGACGTGGGGGAGCTTGGCCTGGCGGCACTGCGGGCAGCGGCTCTGCGCCGGCTCGCGCAGCGTCCAGGCCGAGGCCCGGCGGCTCCGGCTCTTCGACTTCGACGTCTTCTTCTTGGGGACGGCCATCTGTCGTCTTTCTACTCGTCGTCTCGCGGTCGGCCGACGCCGCCATCGTGCTCGTGCTTCCGTCCGACTCGCCGACCGGCGAGCGACCGCAGCCAGCGCCGCGATCGGTGTCGCCGGGCGCGCACGTGCACGGCTCGACGTTGCGGTTGACGCCGCACTCGGGGCACAGCCCGAGGCAGTCCTCCCCGCACAGCGGCGCGAGCGGCAGCTCGAGGATACACGGCGTCGTGGACGATCGGCTCGAGGTCGAGCTCGTCGGGGTCGAGCGCGTAGGTCGTCTCCTCGTCGCCGCTCCTCGACGGACGAGCTCGCGGACCGACGCCTCGAGCGTCCCGCGCGCCGGCTCGAGGCAGCGCCGGCACTCGCCCTCCCACGGCGCGCGACGATCCCGGTGACGAGGATGCCCTCGTGCACCGACTCGAGCACGCCGTCGAAGTCGACCGTCGCGTCGCTCGGGCGACGTGCGAGCCGCTGACGCGAGCAGCTCGGCGATCTCGGCCGCGCACGCTCGACCTCGGCGCGTGCCCCGGCGCGCGGCGCAGCGGCGCCGATCTCGACGACGAAGGGGTGGTCGTGGCGCGGTTCGTCGCATGTCAGCGTCACGGTCCTGGTCGAAGAAGCCGTCCTCGGTCGGCGCTCGTCGCGCCGCTCGTCTGGCCGTCGCTCGAGCGGGTCGACGGGACCACGGCGAGGCGCTCGCGACCGGCCTGCACGGTGCGGATCGTGCGGTCGAGCACGATCTCGAAGGAGGCGAGCTTCCGGTCGACGTAGTCGTCGGCCTCGTGGCGCATCCGGCGGGCATCGGCCTCGGCCTCGTCGACGATCCGCTCGGCCTGGTGGCGGGCCTGGCGCACGACCTCGGTCCGCTGCACCATGTGCTGCGGCCTGCGCGCGGGCCTCGTCGAGGAGCTCGTCGGCCTCGCGCTCGGCGCGCAGTCGCAGCTCCTCGTGGTCCTGCGAGCATCCTACGCGCCTGACGAGCTCGACTCGGCAGGGCGTCGCGGCGCGGCGACGAGCAGGCCGAGCACCTCGTCGCGGGAGATGATCGCCGAGGAGGAGAGCGGCATCGACTTCGCCCGCTCGACGAGCTCGATCAGCTCCTCGAGCAGCTCGGGCAGCTCGTCGCGCCGCTCGGCCTCCTCGTTCGGTTCCACGTCCTCGAGCGCGTCGTCCGAGGTCGGACATGTCAGTCACCGAAGCGCTCCTTCATACGGCGCAACACGGCTCGGGGACGAAGGCGCTCACGTCGCCGCCGAAGCGGCGCGATCTCCCGCACGAGCCGCGAGGCGATGAACGAGTGCGTCGAGCCCGTCGGAAGGAACAACGTCTCGATCCCCGACAGCTGGTGGTTCATCTGGGCCATCTGCAGCTCGTTCTCGAAGTCGGTCACGGCGCGCAGGCCCTTGCACGATCACCGTGCGCGCCGACCGGCGGCGACGTCGACCACGAGCGTCGACATCGAGCACGATCGCGCACGGTCGGCAGCTCGGCGAAGCACTCGCGCAGCATCTCCTCGCGCTCTGCGAGCGGGGAAGAGCGGCTCGGACTTCTGCGGGTTGCGCAGCGACGGCGACGACGACCCGGTCGAAGAGGTGCGACCGCCCGCTCGACGACCTCGAGGTGGCCGTTGTGCACGGGATCGAAGGAACCGGGGAAGAGTGCGGTGGTCACGGAGCTGGCCTCCGAGCGCGAGCGCCGCCTGGCTCGCGACCACGGTGACGAGCGTACTGCCGTACCGGTAGGCACGGCGGGATACGCGAAGCCGCCGGCGAAGCTGCGACGGGCCGAGCGGACTCGAGCACGGCGAGCGTCGGACGGCGAGCACCTCGAGCAGCGCCACCCAGTCCTCGAAGCGGTACGGGCGGGTCACAGAGCGCCAGGTCGATAGCGGCGCCTGGCCGAGGCGCACCAGGCGACGCGCGTCGGCGCGCACCACCGTCGGCCGCCCGGCGGGCCGCCGAGCCCGAGCGCGGCGAGGTTGGCCTCGATCGCGCCGACGCCGCGTGCGGTCGCTCTCGACGAAGGTGACCGCGGCCGCGCCGCGCGAGAGCGCCTCGATGCCGAGCGCTCCCGAGCCGGCGAACAGGTCGACCACGTCGGCGCCCTCGACCGCGCCGAGGCTGGCCAGCACGTCGAAGATCGCCTCGCGCACGCGGTCGGAGGTCGGCCGTAGGCCGGGACGACGCGGAGCGCTGATGCGCCGGCCGCGGGCGGTGCCGCCGATGACCCGCACAGCGCGGCACCGTAGTGCCCGCTGTCGCTTCGCCGGACCCCGCTCGGTGGGGCGCCGCCTCGTGGTGATCGTGGGAGGGCCGTGTCGGAGTGACAGAGCGGTGGTGTTCAGGCCCTCAGCTCGACGAAACCTGCCGCCGAGAAGTCGCCGTCGAACGCCAGCGCCTCGATGATCGCCTGGCGCCGCATCACGGCGAAGCTGGTGGCGTCCACGAAGGAGTAGGCGCGTTCGTCGTGGTGCCGCAGCCACTCCCACGCGTCGTGCTCGATGTGCTGTTCGACCTGCTCGATGCGGACTGCGTCCGATCGCGAGATGAGCTCGAAGGCACGCAGCGCCGTCGCGTGCCCGTCTCGCCGCCGGAGAAACGTCCACACCTCTCCGAGCACGTGGTTGGTGACGAGCAGCCGCTGATCGCGCTGGCGCCACAACGTCACCGCCTCGGCATGGTGGGCGTCACGCCTCAAGGCCAGAGCCACCCAGAAGCTGGTGTCGGCGAACCTCATCCGCCGTAAACGACCTCGTCGAGGTCAACTGCCGGTTCGGCATCCGAGATCCCGACGAGCTCGTCGATGGGATCGGGCGAGCCACCGCGGGCGAGCGCGGTGGCGAGCGCGCCGCGGATCAGCGACGCCTTCGAGATCCCCCGACGACGCGCCTTGAGCTCGGCGCGCTGATCGAGCTCTTCGTCGATGTACACGTTGATCCTGCGCACCGCCGCAGTATACACATAGCGGTGATGAGGTGATGTATATGCCCTCCGAGGGTCGGCGTCAGCTCTTCGAGAGGTAGCCCGCCTCGTCCTCGCCGATGAACAGCCGCAGTTCCTCTCCGAGCAGCGCGGTGGTGCTCGAGCCCGGGGTCGGCGGCGACGATCGCCTCGGCCTCCCGCCGGGCGTCGAGGACGAGGTCGCGGTCGGTGCGCAACGAGGCGAGGCGCAGGTCGTTGCGCCCCTTCTGGCGGGCGCCGAGAACCGTGCCTTCGCCGCGCAGGTCGAGGTCGACCTCGGCGAGCTCGAAGCCGTCGGTGGTCGCCTCGAGCGCACGCAAGCGCCGCTCGCCCTGCTCACCGACACCGGTCGCCAGCAGGAAGCACCGCGACGGCTCGCTGCCGCGACCGACGCGGCCGCGCAGCTGGTGCAGCTGGGCGATGCCGAAGCGATCGGCGTCCTCGATCACCATCACCGTCGCCTCGGGGACGTCGACACCGACCTCGATCACCGTCGTCGCGACGAGCACGTCGAGCTCGCCGGCACGAAACGCGGTCATCACCGCGTCCTTCTCCCTCGAGGGCAGCTGGCCGTGCAGCAGCCCGAGGCGCAGGCCGCCGAGCGGGCCCGCGGCGAGCCGGGTGTGCTCCTCGACGGCGCTGCGCGGCGGAGGGCGCTCGGCCTCCTCGGCCGCTTCGATCTCGATCAGACGGCCCGCGGCGTCAGCGGCGTTGCCGGCGTCAGCGGCGTCGCCGGCGTCAGCGGCGTCGCTGCGAGGGGAGCGTGCGGAGGCGGCCGGCGCGGCGCGGTGACCGCCCGCGGGGGCGTCGTCGGCCTGCGCGTCGGCGTCGTCGCCCGCGTCAGTATCGCCGGCTCCGTCGTCCTGGGGTTCACCGTCGACCGCGGGACGGACGAGCGGGCAGACGACGTAGGCGCGCCGCCCGCCCTCGACGGCGTCGCGCACCGCTCGCCAGGCCACCTCCTCGCCTTCCTCGCCCTCGAGCCAGCGGGTGAGGATCGGCTGGCGGCCGGCGGGCAGCTCGTCGAGGACGGTCGAGTCGAGGTCGCCGTAGACGGTCATCGCCGCCGTGCGCGGGATGGGCGTCGCGGTCATGACGAGCACGTCGGGGTCGTTGCCCGCCCCCTTCTCGCGTAGCGCCGCACGCTGGTCGACGCCGAAACGGTGCTGCTCGTCGATGACGACGACGCCGAGCGCGGAGAAGACGACGTCGTCGGTGATGAGGGCGTGCGTGCCGACGAGGACGTCGACGCCGCCTGCGGCGAGCTCGGCTCGCAGCCGGGTGCGCTCCGCCGCGCCGGTGCGGCTCGTGAGCAGCGCCACCTCGAGTGGGCGGACCCCGCCGAGACGGCCCGGGTCGGGGACCTCGAGCCCGGCGAGCAGGCGCGTCGCGCGGCGAGGAAGTGCTGCTCGGCGAGCACCTCCGTCGGCACCATGAACGCTCCCTGATAGCCGCCCTGCACGGCCATGAGCAGGGTGGCGAGGGCGACGACGGTCTTGCCCGAGCCGACGTCGCCCTGCAGCAGGCGGTGCATCGGCACGGGCCGTGCGAGGTCGCCGGCGATCTCGGAGATCGCGGCGCGCTGGGCAGAGGTGAGGGCGAAGGGCAGCGCGGCGAGGAAGCCGTCGAGCAGCCCGCCACCCTCGACGCGGTGTGCGACACCCCGCGAGGCCGCCTCGACGGCACGCTTGCGCAGCACGAGCTCGACCTGCAGGCGGAACAGCTCGTCGAAGGCGAGCCGGCGCCGCGCTGCCCACCGCTCGTCCGTGCTCTGGGGGGCGTGGATGGCGTTGAGCGCCTCGGTGCGCCCGGTCAGCCTCAGCCGGTCGCGCAGCTCCTCGGGGAGCGGGTCGGCGAGGGAGCCCGCACGGCGCAACGCTTCGGCAGCGAGGTCGGCGATCTCGGGCGAGCTCACGCCGGCGCGCTCGGACTGGCGATAGATCGGCACGATGCGTCCGGTGCGCCGTTCCCGCTCGGTCGTTCCGGGTCCGGCGATCACGTCGACGATCGGGTTCGTCATCGACAGGCGCTGGCGGTACCACTCGGGCTTGCCGAAGAGCACCACCTCGCTCCCCCGCCGCAGCTGCTGGGCGCGCCAGGGCTGGTTGAAGAAGCTGACGTGCAAGAGGCCCGTGCCGTCGTCGACGGAGGCCATGACCATCGTCCTCCCGCCACGCAACCTGCGGCTCTCCACCGAGCGCACCGTCCCGCTCACGACGGCCTCCTCGCCGGGGGCCGCCTCGGCGACGCGCACCGCGTTGGTGCGGTCGGCGTAGCGACGCGGATAGGTCATGAGCAGGTCGAGCACGCTCTCGATGCCGAGGGCGCGCAGCGCCGTCACCTTGCGCGGCCCGACCCCGTGCAGCTCGCCCACACCATGGCGCGACAGCTGCTCGAGGGTCCTGCCCGGGGGACGCGGCACTACGGCGGCCGGCGTGCAGTTGTCGATCTCGGCGACCTCTCGATCGGGCATTGCGACCCCTCGATCGGGCACTGCGACCTCTCGATCGGGCATTGCGACCCCTCGATCGGGCGCTGCGACCCCTCGATCGGGCGACCTCGGGCGGGCGGCGCGCCCGCCGGTCCCGCCCGATGGTGACCCCCCGCTCACTCGACGGTGACGAGGTAGGGGTAGAGCGGCTGGCCGCCGACGTGGCGCTCGAAGTCGACCCCGGGATGGTTGGCCGTCAGCCACTCGCTCACTCGCCGGGTCGCCGCGGCGTTGGCACCGGCTCCCTCGAACAGCGTGACGAGCTCGTGAGCGGGGTCGAGGATGTGGGCGAGGAGGTCACAGGTTGCGGTGGCGAGATCGGAGGAGACCGCGACGATGCCGTCACGGTCGAGGCCGATCCACGACCCGGCGGCAACCGGACCGGCGAGGCTGTTGCTCGCCCGCACCGCCTTGGTGACCTCGCCGGTGACCACCCGGCGCGCCGCGTCCTTCATCCGCGCCGCGTTCTCCTCCGCCTCGGCCTCGGGGTCGTACTCGAGCAGCGCGGCGAAGCCTTCCTGGATCGCCCGTGTGGGCACGACGACGACGTGCTTGTCCGACAGGGCGGCCGCCTGCTCGGCGACGGGGACGATGTTGGAGTTGTTCGGCAGCACGACCACCTCCCGGCTCGGCGCCCGCTCGATCGCGTCGAGCACCTCGGCGGTGGACGGGTTCATCGACTGCCCGCCGGCGACGACGCCACCGACCCCGAGGGAACGGAAGATGCGCCGGATCCCGTCACCGCTCGCCACAGCCACGACGTCGGTGGTGTGCCGGAGCGCGCGCACCCCGCCGGCGTCCTCCCCGGCGCTCGCCTGCAGGACGCGGGCCGTCTCCTCGCGTACCCAGCTCTCCTCCTCCACCTGCTCGGCGAGGTCGGTGACGCGGATCTCGCGCGGGCGCCCGGCATCGAGCGCGGCCTCGATCGACGCCCCGATCTCGTCGGTGTGGATGTGGCAGCTCCACAGCCCGTCGCCCCCGACCAGCACGATCGACTCGCCGAGGCCGGCCCACACCTCCCGGAAGGCCGGGATGGCCTCGTCCGGGGCCTCGAGCAGGTACATCACCTCGTAGCGGCAGCCGACGAAGGCCTCCTCGCCGGCATCGGTGTCGGGCAGCGCTCCCGGTCCCCCCGCCGGGCGGCCGGCACCGGGCAGTCCCGCCGCGCCCTCGACGACGGCGCGCACCTGCTCGGGAAGCTGTAGCCCGGGCAGTGGGCGGCCGTCGAGCGCCGTGAGCAGGCCGTCGAAGAGCAGTACAAGACCGGCGCCACCAGCATCGACGACGCCGGCCGTTGCGAGCACCGGGAGCTGCTCGGGGGTGCGCCAGAGCGCCTCGAGCGCGCCAACGCGGCCGGCTTCGGACACCTCGAGGAGCGTGCCACCCCCCGCCGCGGCGGTGCCCGCCGCGACGGCAGCCGCCGCCGCAACGGTAAGGATCGTGCCCTCGGCGGGCTGCATGACGGCGCGGCGGGCCGCGTCGCTCGCCGCGACGAGCGCGTGTGCCATCTCCCCACCCCCGACCGGCGATCCGGCGTGGGAGGCGAGACCGCTCCCGAGGCCGCGCAGGATCTGGCAGAGGATCACGCCGGAGTTGCCCCGCGCTCCATCAGCGCGGCCCGCCCGATGGCGGCGGCGACCTGGGCCATGTCGGCGCCGGCGCCCGTCGGGTCGGCGTCGCCTCCGTCGCCGGCGTCGGACTGGTTGCCGGACAGCTCGACGAGGGCGAGCACCACCGACTCCACGGTGAGCAGCATGTTCGTGCCCGTGTCGCCGTCGGGCACCGGGAAGACGTTCAGGCGGTTGATGGTCGACTGGTCCGCCGCCAGCGCATCCCGATAGGCGACCATGGCCGCGATGAGCTGCGCCGGCCCGAGCGCCTCGACGCTCACCGGACGAGCCGTCCCGCCGTCCGAGCGCGCGCCGCCATGGCGCTGGATGGTATCGTCGGGCCAGCGCCCCGACGTGCCTCTATGCGTCGCGCCACCGGTGAGCTCCCCGAGGAGCCCGGTCAGGGCAGTCTCCGGATCGCGGGAAGGTGGTCGTCGTCGTGGCAGCGGTGTGCGAGGTATGCGGCAAGAAGCCGGGCTTCGGCATGAACGTCTCCCACTCCCACCGGCGCACGAAGCGCCGCTGGAACCCGAACGTCCAGCGCGTCCGCGCCCTGGTCGGCGGGTCGCCGCGCCGGATCAACGTCTGCACGTCCTGCATCCGGGCCGGCAAGATCGTCAAGCCGCCGCGCCGCCAGGTCGCCCCGGCCTCCTAGTTCTCGCCGGGCGCTGGTGGCGGTCCGGCAGACGGCTCGCTGTCAGGCGAAGTGGTGCTCCCAACCGGCGGGGTCGAGCTTGCTGCCGCTGAGCACCCTGCGCGAGGGGTCGGCCACGCAGCGGCCGATGAGCAGCGGCGCTCGCAGGCCCGCTCCGGCGAACGCCGCCGCCAGCCGGTCGGGCTCGGGGCAGGCGACGATCAGCTCGTAGTCCTCGCCACCGCCGAGCGCCTCGGCCTCGCTGGCCCCGGGCGCCGCCGGCACGGCGTCGAGCTCGACCCCGACTCCCGAGGCGAGTGCCAGCCGGTGCAGGTCGAGACCGAGCCCATCTGACACGTCGATCATCGCCGTCGCTCCCGCGGTGGCGGCCGCGACGCCCTCCTCCACCCGCGCCAGCGGCCTGCGGTGCGCGTCGACGAGCGTGCCGGTGGCGTGGCGGTCGGCCCGCAGCAGGCGCAGCCCAGCGGCGGCGGCGCCGAGCGGGCCGGTGACGAACAGTGCATCGCCAGGTGTGGCCCCCGAGCGCAGCACAGGCGCCCCAGTGGCGAGCCCGAGGATCGCCACCGAGACCACGAGCTGCTCGCCGGCGGAGAGGTCCCCACCGACGAGCGGGCACGCCCAGTGCTCGGCCGCTTCGGCGAGGCCGGCGCTGATCCCCGTCAGTTGCTCGGCGCTCCCGCCGGCGATGGAGACGACGCAACGCCACGGGCGCCCGCCCATCGCCGCGACGTCGCTCACGTTGGAGGCGAGCACCTTCCAGCCGGCATCGGCGCAGGTCGTGAGGGTGAGGTCGAAGTGCACGCCGGCGACCACGAGATCTGCGGCGAAGAGCAGCCGCGGCGCTCCGGCCGGTGGTGGGGGCGGCGCTCCGGCCGGTGGTGGGGGCTCGCCGGCCGCCCTACTCTCCCCGGTGGCGGGCCGGCCCGGCACGTCCGCGGGCACGACGAGCACCGCCGCGTCGTCGCCGATCCACACCTCTCCGGGCGGCGGAGGCGGGAGCGTGGCAGCCAGCCAGTCGATGAGCGCAAGCTCGCCGCCCCCGCGCTCCTCGGTGCCCACGGCGGGAAGCTACCGTGTGAGCGCTCGAGCCGTTACGGTATGAAAACGATCAGCCAAGGGGCGGCGGAGACGCCGGGCGCGGACGTGACAGAGGGAGAGCCACATGTTGCGAGCGTCCCTGCGGGTATGCAGGGCGACGCGACAGGACGATGCGCCTCGTTCGGGCGTGCGGCGGTGGACCGGGGGCCGCTGCATGCCACTCGTGGTGCGGAAAGTGAGTGACCCATGTCTGTCACCGGGCGGCGGGCCAGCAGGCACCGCAGGCTGCTCGAGTGGGTTGACGCCTTCGCCGAGCTGACCGAGCCCGAGCGGGTCGAGTGGTGCGACGGCTCGGCGGAGGAGTACGACCGGTTGTGCGAGCTGCTCGTCGCCAACGGCACGTTCACCGAGCTGTCCGAGGCGAAGCGGCCCAACAGCTACGTGGCACGCTCGGACGAGCGCGACGTCGCCCGCGTCGAGTCCAAGACCTTCATCTGCTCGGCCGAGCCCGACGACGCCGGCCCCACCAACAACTGGGCCGACCCGGGCGAGATGCGCGAGACCCTGCAGCGGCTCTTCCGGGGCTCGATGCGCGGACGGACGATGTACGTGGTTCCCTTCTCGATGGGGCCGATCGGCTCGCCGATGTCACACATCGGTGTTCAGCTCACCGATTCCCCCTATGTCGCGGTGAGCATGCGCATCATGACCCGCATGGGTCGCGCTGCCCTCGAAGCACTCGGGCGCGACGGCGAGTTCGTGCCGTGCCTGCACACCGTCGGCGTGCCGCTCGCACCCGGTGAGCCCGACGTCCCCTGGCCGTGCAATCCCGAGGAGCTGCGCATCGTCCACTTCCCCGAGACCCGGGAGATCTGGTCGTTCGGCTCGGGCTACGGCGGCAACGCCCTGCTCGGCAAGAAGTGCTTCGCGTTGCGGGTCGCGTCGGTGATGGCGCGCGACGAGGGTTGGCTCGCCGAGCACATGCTCGTGCTCAAGCTCACCTCGCCCCGCGGTCACACGCTCTACGTCACCGGCGCCTTCCCCTCTGCATGCGGCAAGACGAACCTGGCGATGCTCGTCCCGGCGACGCCGGGCTGGAAGGTCGAGACCCTCGGCGACGACATCTGCTGGATGAAGATCGCGCCCGACGGGCACCTGCGAGCGATCAATCCCGAAGCCGGCTTCTTCGGCGTCGCGCCCGGCACCAACAGCGAGACCAACCCCAACGCGGTGCTCACCCTGTCGGGCAACTGCATCTTCACCAACACGGCCCTCACCGACGACGGCGACGTCTGGTGGGAGGGGCTCTCCGAGCCGCCGGCGCACCTCACCGACTGGCGCGGCCATGACTGGACGCCGGGCTCGGCGGAGCCCGCCGCACACCCGAATTCGCGCTTCACCGCGCCGGCGAGCCAGGACCCGGCGATCGCCCCGGAATGGGAGGATCCGGCCGGCGTGCCGATCGCGGCGATCCTGGTCGGGGGCCGGCGCGCCGGCGTCGTGCCACTCGTGCACGAGGCCTTCGACTGGCGCCACGGCGTGTTCCTCGGCTCGATCATGAGCTCGGAGACCACCGCTGCGGCCTCCGACAGCGGCGTGGGCAAGCTGCGCCACGACCCCTTCGCCATGCTGCCCTTCTGCGGCTACAACATGGCCGACTACCTGGCGCACTGGCTCTCGTTCCCCGAGCGCACCGACGAGGGCAAGCTGCCGCGCATCTTCTACGTCAACTGGTTTCGCAAGGACGCGTCGGGGCGCTACCTGTGGCCGGGCTTCAGCGAGAACGCCCGCGTGCTCGAATGGATCTTCGAGCGTTGCGCCGGGCGCGGCCGGGCGGTGCGCACGCCCATCGGCTGGCTGCCGGCGCCGGGCTCTCTCGATCTCGACGGGCTCGAGCTCGCCGACGGGGCGCTCGAGGAGCTGCTGCGGGTCGAGCCGAAGGAGTGGCTCGACGAGCTGCCCCACATCCGCGAGTTCTACGACCGCTTCGGCGGCCGGCTCCCGGCTTCCCTCAACGCCGAGCTCGAGGCGCTCGCCCAGCGACTGCAGGACGCGGTGGCGGCCACCGGCGACGAGGCAGGCGAGGCAACGGCCGGCTGACACCGCACCCCGGACGCCTCGGCGCCCCCGGACGCCTCGGCGCCCCCGGACGCCCCGGCGCCCCCCGGACGCCCGGGCGCCCCGGGCATCGCAGCGCCGCCCCGGCACCGTGGGACGTCGCCAACGGCGACGCGAGGCGCCCCGCCGGCGGGGGCTCAGGCCTCGCAGCGTCCCCCGAGGTGCCGGGCGAGGAAGCCCTCCGCCACGGCGAAGAAGCGCAACCGGTTCTCCGGCTTGGCGAAGCCGTGTCCCTCGTCCTCGAAGAGCAGGTACTCGTGGTCGATCCCGGCCTCGACGAGGCGGGCCACGATCTGCTCGGACTCGGAGACCTTCACCCGCGGGTCGTTCGCACCCTGGGCGATCAAGAGTGGCACCTTGATCTCGTTGACCTTGGAGAGCGGCGAGCGTGACCAGAGGAAGTCGGGCTCGGTCTTCGGGTTGCCGACGCGGCGGTGGAAGGTGGCCACGAGCGGCGCCCAGTAGGGCGGGATGCCTTCGATCAGGGTGAGCAGGCTCGACGGGCCGACGATGTCGACGGCGCAACAGAACAGCTCCGGGGTAAAGGTCACCCCCACGAGCGCGGCGTAGCCGCCGTAAGAGCCGCCGACGATGGCGATCTTGGCCGGGTCGCTCCATCCCTCCCCGACCGCGAAGCCAACGGCGTCGACGAGGTCGTCGTGCATCCTGCCGCCCCATTCGCGGTCGCCGGCGTTGAGGAAGCTCTTGCCGTAGCCGGTCGAGCCGCGGAAGTTGACCTGCAGGCAGAGATAGCCGCGGTTGGCCAGCCACTGCGCCTGGGGATCGAAGCCCCAGGCGTCGCGCGCCCACGGGCCGCCGTGGACGAGCAGCACCGTCGGCAGGTTGCGACGCCCGGCACCGGGCGGGAAGGTGGCGTAGCCGTGGACGCGAAGGCCGTCGCGCGCGCCGAAGGCGAAGGGCTCCATCGGCGCCAGCTCGTAACGCGACAGCGCCGGCTGGTGCTCGAAGAGGAAGCCCGACTGCTTGTCGGCGCGGTCGTAAGCGTAGAAGCGGACGGGGCCGGCGTCGTTGGTGAAGCCGAGCAGCCAGGTGCGGTCGGCATCGTCACCGCCGAGGAACACCGGGTCGCCCGGGTCGATCGCACGGATCGCCGCGAGATCGGGCTCGAAGGCGGGGTCGAGCGCCTGGTACACCGAGCGGTCCTTCAGGAACACGGCGATCTGCGGCTCGCTCGTCACGGGGTGCAGGCGCACGCTGGTGACGTCGGCGTTCGGGTCCGAGGCGAGGACAGCCCCCGAGCCGTCCGAGAGCGAGCACGTGCGCAGCTCGGCAGTCTCCGCGCCGACGGAGCTGAGCAGGAGCATCGTCTCGCCGTCCTCGAGCACCGCCAGAGGCTCGGTGCCGAGTGCGTCGTCGGCGGGCACCTCGAGCAGCGTGCGCCATCCCCGCGGAGCCCCCTCATCCGCCTCGCCGCCCTCGTCGTCGCCCGCCGCGCCGTCGGGCGAACCGGCCGCGCCCGGCCCGCCGTCGTCGTCGGGGACGACGATGGCCATGCTCCCGTCCGGCCGCGGGGCCGCGGCGGCGCGCACATCGAGGTGCGAGTCGGCGAGCCAGGCGATGAAGCCCGGATTCTCCACCTCCCTGGTCAGCTCCCCGCTTCGAAGGTCCAGCCGGTAGACGTCGTGCAGCTCGGGGTTGTCTTTGTTCAGGCCGACCAGCACGGACCCCGGGACGGTCGGATGGCTGGCGATGAGCTGCGCCTGCACACCGTCGAAGGGTGTGAGCGAACGACGCTCGAGCGTGGCGAGGTCGACGTCGAAGAGCTGCCAGTTCTCGTCACCGCCGGTGTCCTGGAGGTAGAGCAGGCGGGAGCCGTCGGGCGACCACTCGTAGACGCGCACGCCGCGGTCGGTGTCCTCGGTCACGGCTCGAGCCGCCGCCCAGTCGACCGTCCCCGCTCCCGCGTCGGGCCCGCCAGCCGACCCGCCTGTACCGCCCGAGCCGCCTGTACCGCCCGAGCCGCCCGGCCCGCGCGTGCCGCCCGGCCCCTTGCCGGGCATCGTCAGGGGCGCGACCCAGACGTTGAGCACGCCGTCGCGTGGGGCGATCCAGGCCAGCGTCGAGCCGTCGGGCGAGAGCCGTGGGCTCGTGCGCTCGGGGTTGCCGAAGAGGACCTCGCGGGGGATGAGCTCGGGCATGGCCATGGCCTCCGTTTTACTCTGGCGCCGCGAGCGGTGCCGCTGTGGACCGCTGCAGGCGGCGCACCTGCGGGCCGCGTTCAGAGCTCGATCGCGACCCGCTTGCCGGTCCTGCTGGCCTCGAGCGCCGCCATGACCATGGCGAAGCTCTTCAGGTTGTCGTGGCACTCGTTCATCGGCGGCATGCCGCCGCGCAGGGCGCGCACGAAGTCCGCCAGCGAGCCGACGATCCCCTCGCTCTCGAGCCGTCCCGGCTCGATCCGGACCGCGACGAGCGAGTCGTCGCCGTGATCCCCGGGCGCAACTCCGCCGCTGCGCGCAGCACCGGCTGCGCCGGCGGGGCGCACCGGCATGCGCAGCACCTCGGCGAGCGGCTCGGAGGTGCCGTCCCAGCTCGCGCTGCCGAGCGGGCCGAGCGCGCGCCAGGACGCCTCCCAGGAGGTCTCCCGGCCGAGCGCGCACCAGCTGCCCTCGTAGCTGAAGTGGGCACCGTCGTCGAACTCGAACTCGGCGATCGCCGAGGCGGCACCCCGGTACCAGCTCCAGGGCGGGTTGAACTCGACGCAGGAGACCGAGACCGGGTCGGACCCGACCACCCAGCGCGCCGCGTCGAAGGTGTGGATCGCCATGTCGACGAGCAGGGGGCTCGCCATCTGGTCCCGGAAGCCGCCGAACCGCGGCGCGCGGTAGAACTCGGCGTTCAGCTGCCCCACGCCGCCGAGCCTGGTGGCAACGAGCTGCCTGAAGGCGACCAGCCCGGCGTGGTAGCGCCGGTTCTGGCTGACGGCGAACAGCGTCGAGGTGGCCTCGGCACGCGCCACGAGGTCGCGCGCCTCCGCCATCGTCGCCGCCATCGGCTTCTCACCGAGCACGGCGACGCGCCGCTCGAGGCAGGTCGCCGTCACCTCGTGATGGGCGGCGGGGACGGTGGCGTCGACGATGAAGTCCGGATGCAGCCGCTCGAGGGCTGCGACGAGGTCCGAGGCGATCTCCACGTCGCCGAGACCGAGCCGGGCGAGCGCCTCGCTCGCCCGCGCCGACTCGAGGTCGACCCAGCCGACGAGCACGGTGTCGGGATGCGCGGCGACCGTCTGGGCCCACGCCTGCCCCATCCCGCCCGCGCCGACGACGACGACGCGCAGCTTGCTCACCACGCCGTCGAGTCGCCTCCCGGGCCCGACACTGCCTGCTCGATCCAACCCGACGGCGAGTTGCGGATCGGGTAGGGCTCGGCGAGCACGCCGCCGGGGCGGCGTGCCCAGCCCACGGCGTTAGCGATCACGCGCAGCACCACGGGATGGTGGTACACGGGGTACTCCTGGTCCCCGGGGCTGAAGTAGAAGACGCGGCCGGCGCCACGGGTGAAGCAGCACCCGGCGCGGAAAACCTCGCCGCCGGCGAAGCTCGAGATGAACACGAGCTCGTCCGGCTGGGGGATGTCGAAGTACTCGCCGTACATCTCCTGGACCGGGATCTCGAACACCGCCGGGACACCCGTGGCGATCGGGTGGGCGGGGTTGACCGTCCAGACCAGCTCGCGCTCGCCCACCGAGCGCCAGCGCAGCCCACAGCTCGTTCCCATGAGGGCACGGAAGATCTTCGAGTAGTGGGCCGAGTGCAGCGCGACGAGGCCCATCCCCTGCAGCACGCGCTGGTGGACCCGCGCCACGACCTCGTCGGCGACCAGGTCGTGGCCGATGTGGCCCCACCACGTGAGCACGTCGGTCTCGGCGAGCACCTCGCTCGAGAGGCCGTGCTCAAGCTGGTCGAGCGTGGCGACTCGCACGGTCGCCGCCTCGCCGAGATGCGCGGCGATCCCCGAGGCGATCGCGTGGTGCATGCCCTCGGGATAGATCCGCTGCACGGGCTCGTCGCGCTGCTCGTGCAGGTTCTCGCCCCAGACTGTGACACGCAACGGCAAATCCGTCCCCACGTCCCGACTCCTCTCTAACCCTGGGCGAAGGCGGCGTCGAAAGCGGCCTTCGGCGGCTCGAAGTTGAGCCGGCGGATGTACTCGAGCGACTCCGGCGCGCCGAGCTCGCGATCCATCCCGGAGTCCTCCCACTCGATCGAGATCGGCCCGTCGTAGCCGATCTCGTTCAGCTTCCTGAAGATGTGCTCCCAAGGCACCTCGCCGTGGCCGACCGAGACGAAGTCCCAGCCCCGGCGCAGGTCGCCGAAGGGCAGATGCGAGGCCAGCCGGCCGTTGCGCCCGTCGAGGTGGCGCACCGACTCCTTGCAATCGACATGGTAGATGCGGTCGGCGAAGTCGGCGAGGAAGGCGACCGGGTCGAGGTCCTGCCAGATGAAGTGGCTGGGGTCGAAGTTCAGCCCGAACCCCGGCCGGTGGCCGATCGCCTCGAGGGCTCGCTTGGTCGTCCAGTAGTCGTAGGCGATCTCGCTCGGGTGCACCTCGTGGGCGAAGCGCACCCCGACCTCGTCGAAGACGTCGATGATCGGGTTCCAGCGGGCCGCGAAGTCGGCGTAGCCGGCCTCGATCATCTCCGGGGGGACCGGCGGGAATCCCGCCAGGGTGATCCAGATCGCCGAGCCGGTGAAGCCGATCACCGTGCGCACGCCGAAGCGGGCCGCGGCGCGGGCGGTGTCCTTCATCTCCTCCGCCGCCCGCCGGCGCACGCCCTCGGGGTCGCCGTCGCCCCAGACACGCGCCGGCAGGATGCGGCGGTGGCGCTCGTCGATCGGGTGGTCGCAGACAGCCTGTCCGACGAGGTGGTTGGAGATCGCCCAGCAGCCGAGGCCCCATCCCTCGAGGCGGGCGCGCAGCTCCTCGCAGTAGCCGTCCTCCGACACGGCGCGGGCGACGTCGAAGTGGTCGCCCCAGCAGGCGAGCTCGAGGCCGTCGTAGCCCCACGCCTTCGCTTTCGTGGCGACGACCTCGAGTGGCAGGTCCGCCCACTGGCCCGTGAACAACGTGATCGGTCGTCCCATCTCCGGCTCCTCGCCTCGGTCCTCATCCGTCCCGCCTGCCGCTCGGCCCTGCCGCTCGGCCCGGCCGCTCGGCCCGGCCGCTCGGCCCGGCCACTCGGCCCGATCGCTCGGCCGCTGCCGACCCGGCGCTCGGCCCTGCGGCCCGCCGCTCGGCCCTGCCGGCCCGATCGCTCGGCGCGCTGCCGACCGGGCCCGTCGTCATTCGACCCGTCGCCGTTCAGCCGGCCACGCCCGCGCCGGCAGGCTCGACGGCGACGAACGAGCGGCGCGCCGCCGAGACGCTCACCGCGTCGAGCACCGCCTGCGTGGCGAGCCCGTCGGCGAAGGAGGGCTCGGGCTGGCGGCCCTCGGCGATCGCCGCCATCAGGTCCTGGAACTCGTGCACGAAGGTGTGCTCCCAGCCGAGGACGTGGCCCGGCGGCCACCACTGTGCAACGTAGGGGTCCGAGTGGTTGGTGACCAGGCGCGTCGTGAAGCCGTCGAGCGGGTCCCCGATCTCGTACACCGACAGCTCGTTCAGCCGCTCGAGGTCGAAGCGCACGCTCGCCCTCGAGCCGTTCAGCTCGAGCACGAGGGCGTTCTTCCGTCCCGGCGCCATGCGCGTCGCCTCGATCGTGACGAGCGCCCCGCCGGAGAGCCGGGCGAGCACGGCGCAGGCGTCGTCGACGGTGACCGGTCCGGTGCTCCCCCCCGCGACGGCCTCGCCGGCGAGCCCGGTCCCGGAGGCGGCGAGCGGGCGCTCGCGGACGAAGGTCTCGAGCTGCGCGGCGAGCTCTGTGACCTCCTCGCCGCTCAGGTAGCGGACGAGGTCGACGACGTGGGCACCGAGGTCGCCGAGCGCCCCCGACCCGGCCTCGGTCGCGTCGAGGCGCCAGGCGAGCGGGAAGGCCGGGTCGACGAGCCAGTCCTGCAAGTAGGCGGCACGCACGTGGCGCAACGTGCCCAGCCGTCCCGCGGCCACGAACGCCTTCGCCGCGGCGATCGCCGGCACCCGCCGGTAGTTGAAGCCGACCATCGCCACGACGCCGCGCCCGAACGCCTCCTCCGCGGCGGCGGCCAGCTGGCGCGCCTCGGCGAGGGTGTTGGCTAGCGGCTTCTCGCACAGCACGTGCTTGCCCGCGCCAAGCGCGGCCAGCGCGATCTCGGCGTGGCTCGAGCCGGGCGTGCAGACGTCGACGAGGTCGACGTCGGTGGCGCCGACGACCTCGTGCCAGTCGTCGCTCGAGCGGGCGTAACCGTAGAGTGCGGCGTTGCGCTGCAGCGCCGTGCGATCGCGCCCGCAGATCACCGAGAGCATCGGGCGCATCGCGCTCTCCGGCAGCTGGGCGGCTCGCGACCAGCCGAGGCTGTGCGCCTTGCCCATGAACCCCTGGCCGATCACGGCCACTCGCAACGTGCCCGACGCGCCCACAGCTCCCTCCCCCACCTTCGCCTGCCTCGCCGGAGCCCGGGCTCAGTCCCAGCGCTCGGGCATCGGCGCCGGACGCTCGGCCGTGCTCGACAGCTCGACCCGACGGCCCTGCTCGCCGGCCTCGACGATCGAGCACATCGCGTCGAGCACGTGGTAGGCGAGCTGCCCGTTGGCACGGTTCTCGCCGTCACCGAGCACGGAGGCGGCGAGCGAGGCGAGCCCGATGCCGCGCTCGGTGCAGATCGAAGGCCTCGACGGGAACCTGCTCCCAGGACTCCGCGCCGGCAGGAAAGAACTTGACCGGGCCGCCGAAGGTGTTCGGGTCCGGCACCGACAGGCTCGCCTCCGTCCCGTGGATCTCGAGGCGCGGCAGGTCGGACTGCCAGACCTCGAAGCTGGTGACGAGGCTGGCCACCTCCCCGCTGGCGAACTGCAGCACGGCGGCGACGTGGGTGGGCACCTCGACGGCGAGTACCTCGCCGGCGCGCGCACCGCGCTTGACGACGCGCTCGGCGCCGGTGCTGCGCAGCCCGCTCACCACCGAGGAGATCGGCCCGATCAGCGATACCAGCGCGGTCAGGTAGTAGGGGCCCATGTCGAACAGCGGGCCGCCGCCGCGCAGGAAGTAAAAGGCGGGGTCGGGGTGCCAGTTCTCCGGGCCGTGGTTGTTGAGGTGCGCCACGGCCGCCACCGGCGTGCCGATCCGGCCCTGGTCGATCAGCCGGCGGCAGGTCTGCAACCCCGCGCCGAGGAAGGTGTCCGGTGCGCAGCCGAGGGCGAGCGAGTTCGCCTGGGCGAGGGCGACCAGCGACGCCCCCTCCTCACGGTCGAGGCCCAGCGGCTTTTCGCAGTACACGTGCTTGCCGGCTTCGAGCGCGGCGCGGCTGACCTCGGCGTGGGCGCGGGGCACCGTCAGGTTGCAGACCGCGTCGACCTCTGCGGCGGCGAGGAGCTCCTCCACCGGCATCGCCTGCAGGTCGTGTGCCACCGCCGTCTTCTCGGCGCGGGTGGCGTCGAGGTCGGCGCAGGCGACGTAGGTCACCTGCGGGTAGCTGGCGCGCAGGTACGCCTCGCTGATCTTTCCGCAGCCGATGAGGCCGATCCGCAATGGTCCGTCCGGCGATGGTCCGCCCGGCGATGGTCCGCCCGGCAATGGTCCGCCGGTTCCCGAGCCGCCGCTCCGCGCCGGCGAGCCGCCCACCGTGCGATCGCTCACTGCTCCCTCCCCGTCGAGAAGTCCCTCCCAGTCGAGAAGTCGCCGTCGACCAGGTACTGGTAGCTCGTGCGCACCGCCTCCACCATGTCCGTGGCGCAACGGTCGAGCTCGACGATGTGCCAGCGCACCGCCTCGTTCGCCTGCAGCACCTCAGGGAGGTCGATGACGCCCGTGCCGAGCGCCGTCATCATGTCGTCGCCGCCCGCCGCTGGGCCGTCCTTCAGGTGCAGGGCGCGCACCGAGGCGCCGAGCGAGGCGACGAGCTCGGAGGGGTCGACGCCGCCGACCTTGGCCCAGTACGTGTCGACCTCGACCACGACCGGGACGTCGCGCTCGCGCAGCGCGTCGAGGAAGGCGTGATAGGCGGGGCGCCCGGCAATCTGCTGGCTGAACTCCCACCAGTGGTTGTGGTAGCCGAGCTCGATCCCCATCTCGCGGGTCCGCTCCGCCGCCTTGGCGTAGCGGTCGGCGGCGCGTGCAACGGCCTCGGCATCGGCGAACTGCTCCTCGCGAAGGCTGGGGAAGATGGCCGGCGCGCCAAGGGTGACCACGTCCTCGAGCGCCCGGCCGGCGTCGTCCCCGTCAGGCAGCGGGATGTGCGCGCTCGTGACCTGCAGCCCGAGGTCGTCGAGCACGCCACGTACCTCGGCGGCCGCCAGGTCGTGCAGGCCGGCGGTCTCCACGCCGACGAAGCCGATCCCGGCAACGAGGGCGAGCACGTCGGGGAAGCTCTGCGGCAGATCGCGAAGCGAATACAGCTGCAGCGCAACAGGGCGCGGCAGCGGACCGTTGCTCACCGTCAAGCCTCCTCCTCGCCGAGCGACGCCGCTGCGCTCCGTGGCAGCCAGCCGGCTCGACGGTGAGCGCCACGGTAGCGGCGTGCCGCGACCGCCGTCGAGGGTCCGGCGGCAGCCATGGCACTCGGGACAGTGGCGGCCCGCCCGCGGCGCGGCGTCACGGCCCCGCCGGCGGCGCGGCGTCACGGCCCGCCGGCGGCGCGGCGTCACGGCCCCGCCCGCGGCGCGGCGTCACGGCCCGCCGCTGGGGCCCTCAGGTGAGGACGGCGCTCAGATGAGGACGTCCTCGTCGGGGCGATGGTGCTCGGCGTAGCCGGTTCGCTCGAGCTCGACCGCGAGCTCGGGGCCGCCAGAGTCGACGATGCGACCGTCCACGAGCACGTGCACGCGGTCGGGGCGCAGATGGTCGAGCATCCGCCGGTAGTGCGTGATGACCAGCACGCCGAGGGTCTCGGGGTCCTGCGGCGGCGCGGCGCCCGCCTCGCCGAGGCCGGCGTGCCGGGTCTCGGCCTCGACGCGCAGGGCGACGGCACGCAACGCGTCCACGTCGAGCCCGGAGTCGAGCTCGTCGAGCACGGCGAAGCGCGGGCGCAGCATCGCCAGCTGCACCGTCTCGAGCCGCTTGCGCTCACCGCCCGAGGCGTCGACGTTGAGGCCGCGCTCGAGCAGCCCCTCGTCGAGGCCGATGCGGGCCGCCTCCTCACGCAGGCGCCGGCCGATGGCGGCGCCGTCGGCGGTCGATCCGCCGGCGAGCGCCTCGGCGAGGACCGCCAAGAGCGCCACGCCCGGCACCTCGGTCGGATCCTGCGGGGCGAGGAACAACCCGGCGCGGGCTCGCTCGTAGGTGGACAGGCTGAGCAGCTCGAGGCCGTCGATGGTGGCAGAGCCCTCGAGGACCTCGAAGCCGGGACGGCCCATCAGCACGTTGCCGAGGGTCGACTTGCCCGCCCCGTTCGGGCCCATCACGGCGTGCACCTCGCCACTGCGCACGAGCAGGTCGACGCCGCGCAGCACCTCCTTGCCCGCAACCGCGGCGCGCAGGCCGCTCACCTGCAGCACGCTCACCGGGTCACCGCCTTCAGCCCGGCACCACACATGGTCACGACGGCGCCTGACACGGTCACGACGGCGCCTCCCCGGCGGAACCCCGGCATCACGGGGCCACCACGATCACGACCGAGTCGCCCTCGATCTGCACGGGGTGCACGGCCACAGGCTGGGTCGCCGGCAGCGTCAGCGCCTCGCCGGTCACGAGCGAGAAGAGGCTCCCGTGCTTCCAGCACTCGATCTCACAGGCTTCGGCGTCGACCTCGCCCTCGGCGAGGGAGTAGTCCTCGTGCGAACATTGGTCGTCGATGGCGTGCACCCCTTCGCCGCACAGCACGACGCAGATCGCCCGGCCGTCGACCTCGACTCGCACCGGCCGGCCGAGCTCGAGCTCGGCGAGGGGGCAGACGACGTGGCGGATCCCCGCGGCACTCACCGCCGGCCCCCTCGGAACGCCGAGTACTCCTCCTCGACCACGACGCTCGCCAGCCGCGACGCCACCGACTCGCGCACGTGCTCGGCCACCGACTGCAACGGCAGGCGCTCGAGCAGGTCCTCGAAGAAGCCGAGCAGGATCAGCCGGCGCGCCGCCTCGGGCGGCACCCCCCGCGACTCGAGGTAGAAGACGAGCTCGGGGTCGATCGGACCGACGGCCGAGGCGTGGCTGCAGCGCACGTCGTTCTCCTCGATGTCGAGGTTGGGGACCGAGTCGGCATGCGCCCCGTCGGAGAGCACGAGGTTGCGGTTGGTCTGAGAGGCGTCGGCGCGCCGCGCCCCCTTGCGCATCGCGATCAGGCCGGTGTACACCGATTGCGCGTTGTCGGCGACCGCGCCCTTGAACACGAGCTCGCTGCGCGTCCGGGGCGCGACGTGCTCCTGGAAGGTGCGCAGGTCCTGCATCTGCTCGCCGTCGCCGAGATAGACCGTGAGCAGGCGGCTCGCCGCGGCGTCGCCGTCGAGCGAGCAGCGTGTCAGCTGGCGCGCGTAGTCGCCGCCCAGGGCGGCGGCGAAGGACAACAGCCGCGCGTCATCGGCGAGCCGGCTCGCCTGGTAGCCGAGGTGCCAGGCGTCGCGACCGAGCAACTGCAGGGCGTAGAGCTCGAGGCGAGCGCCGGCGGCGAGATCGATCTCGGTGACGGGGACGACGAGGCGCTTGCCCGGCGCGGACACGACCGCTTCCACGATCGTCGCCTCGGCGCCGGCTCCGAGGCGCACGAGCGTGCGCGGGAACACCGCCGGGCAGGCCGCCTCGCGCGTCTCGGGGAGCAGCAGCTCGTGCACGACGGCGATCGGCCGCTCGATGCGCGCCCCGGGCGCGACGTCGATGACGACGACGTCGGCAGCAAAGGCATCGGAGAGCGTGAGGAAGGCGTCAGCATGCGGCGCGACGAGCTCGCCGAGCTGTTCGGGCGGCGCGGCGAGGGTGCTCCCGGCACGCACCGTCACACCCTCGGGCACCGCGTCGGCCTCGACCACCACGCCGTCGACGCTGCTCAGGCGTGTCGCGAGCGGCCCGAGGGAGGCGAGCAGGCCGACGGTGAGGTCGAGCCGCAGCGTCGTCGCCGCCGCACGCGCCTGGGCGACGTCGACCAGGCCGTACGCCGAGAGGTCGAGCTCGTCGATGCGGCTGTAGCGCCAGTCCTCCTCCCCGGTGGAAGGCAGGGACATCTCGGCGAGGCGTTCCGCCGCCTCGGCGCGGCGGGCGCGCTGCCAGGGCGCGCCGGGCAGGGCAGCCGCAGCGGTTGGCGTGAAGGCTCCGGGATCCATCAGCGCTCTGACATTTCTCTCGTCGTGGTGTGTTGGGTGTGGCAGGGCTCGACGTGGCGGGCGCGGCTCGGTCGTGCGCGCTCGGCCGTGGCGGCCGCGCTCAGCGGCCTGGCGGGTCGCCGCGACGGCGCAGACGGCGAAAGACCTGGAACGGGCCGCCGCGCTGCTGGGCCTGGCGGCGGCGCTCGGCCTCGGCGGCCTCGGCGCGCGCTTCGGGGACGATGGCGTTGACGATGTCCTCCGCCTGATCGAGCAGCTCGGCGACCTCGCTGCCGGGCTCGTCAGGCTCGCTCTCCACCGCCGGCTCGACGAGGCTGCCGTGGGTCCAGCCGGCGTCGGCGTAACGGCGCTGGTAGGCAGGGCAGGGGTCCGGGCAGCGCCAGGGAGCCTCCGGAGCGAGGTCGAGCACGCAAAAGCGCGCCACCTCGCCCGAGGCGTAGGTCCTCGACTGGTAGTTCTTGCACTCTTCACGCATCGGCATTGCTGCCGGCCTCCCAACGCTGCACCAGCAGGCGCGCCGCCACTCGCTGCGCGGTCGTCACCTCAATGATGCCGTTCGTGGAGCGCTGCGTCGGCCAGCGCGGCCGGCTCAGCCGACGGAGCCTTCCATCTGCAGCTCGATCAGCCGGCTCCACTCGACGGCGTACTCCATCGGCAGGGTCGCGCGTCACCGGCTCGATGAAGCCGTTGACGATCATGCCCGTGGCCTGGGCCTCGGACAGGCCGCGGCTCATCAGGTAGAAGAGCTGGTCCTCCCCGACCTTGGACACGGTGGCCTCGTGGCCGATCTGCGCGTCGCGCTCGGCCACCTCCATGTAGGGCTTGGTGTAGGACGTCGACCTCTCGTCGAGCATCAGCGCGTCGCAGCGCACGAACGACTTGGCGTGCTTGGCACCCGGATCGACGTGCACCTTGCCGCGGTAGGTGGTGACGCCGCCGTCCTTGGAGATCGACTTCGAGACGATCGTCGAGGTCGTCTCGGGAGCGACGTGGAACATCTTGGCGCCGGTGTCCTGCTGCTGACCCTCGCCGGCGTAGGCGACGGAGAGCACCTCTCCGGAGGCCTTTGGGCCCATCAGATAGACGGATGGGTACTTCATCGTGAGCCGCGAGCCGATGTTGCCGTCGATCCATTCAACATGAGCCTCAGCCTCGGCGCGGGCTCTTTTTGTGACAAGATTGTAGACGTTATTCGACCAATTCTGGATGGTCGTATACGTGATACGAGCGCCCGGCAGCGCTACCAGCTCGACGACCGCGGAGTGCAGCGAGTCGGTGGAGTACACCGGCGCCGAGCAGCCCTCGACGTAGTGCACCTGCGAGCCCTCGTCGGCGATGATCAGCGTCCGCTCGAACTGGCCCATGTTCTCGGCGTTGATACGGAAGTACGCCTGAAGGGGCATGTCGACGGCCACACCCGGGGGCACGTAGATGAACGACCCGCCGGACCACACGGCCGAGTTGAGCGCGGCGAACTTGTTGTCGTTCGGCGGGATGATCCGCCCGAACCACTTGCGCACGATCTCCGGGTGCTCGCGCACGGCCGAGTCCATGTCGGAGAAGAGCACGCCCAGACGCTCGAGGTCCTCGCGGTTGCGGTGGTACACCACTTCCGACTCGTACTGCGCTGTCACGCCGGCGAGGTACTTCTTCTCGGCCTCGGGGATGCCGAGCCTGTCCCAGGTGCTCTTCACCGAGTCGGGCAGCTGGTCCCAGTTGTTGACCTGATGGTCGGTGGGCTTGATGTAGTAGTAGATGTCGTTGAAGTCGAGCTCGGGCATCTTCTCGGCGAACCAGGCGAGCATCGGCTTGTCCATGAAGCGCTTGAGCGCCTTGAGCCGGAACTCGAGCATCCAGGCCGGCTCGCCCTTCATCGCCGACATCTCGCGGACGATCTCCTCGGAGAGGCCCTTCCGCGGCTTGAAGACGTAGTCCTCTGCGTCGCTCCAGCCGAGCTTGTACTTGCCGAGGTCGAGGTCCGTGGTCGCCATGCCGATCGACTCCGTTCGATGGTCGTCCCGTCGAGGCCTCCGGGGCTGCCGGCGCTGGCTCGCTCCCCCGGCGCCAGGACGGCTACGGAGCAGGCGGGCAGCGCTGGGGCGGCCCTGGATTTCTCCTACGGCGATAGTAACAAAGGGCTGGTCCAGCTCGATCGCCGGCACCTGCGGCACCGGAGCGGCCCGGCGCCGGGACGCTCCGTCGCCGTCGCCGCAGCGCGTGACATCGAGCCTGCTCGCTGCTGCGCAACCGCGCCGCGCCGCTATCCTGTCCCGCCGTGCGAGTCCTGGTGGTGCTGCCGACGTACAACGAGAGCGCGACGATCGGGCGCATCCTGTCGGCGGTGCGCAGCTCCCTGCCGGACGCGGAGATCCTCGTCGTCGACGACTCGAGCCCCGACGGCACTGCAACCATCGCCGAGGACGCCGCCGCCGAGCTCGGCCAGATCCACCTGCTCGTCCGTCCGGAGAAGAACGGTCTCGGCCCGGCCTACCGCGCCGGGTTCAGCTGGGGCCTCGACCGCGGCTACGACGCCTTCGTCGAGATGGACTCGGACTTCTCCCACGACCCGGAGGCCCTGCCCCAGCTCGTCGGGCCGCTCGAGCGCGGCTACGACGTGGTGATCGGCTCGCGCTACATCCCCGGCGGGCACATCCCGAACTGGAAGCTCTCGCGCCGGCTGCTCTCGCGCGGCGGCAACATCTACGCCGACGTGATGCTCGGGCTCGGCGTCAACGACTCGACGGCGGGCTTCCGTGCCTACTCGGCCCCGGTGCTGAAGGCGATCGACCTCGACACCATCCACGCCGACGGCTACGGCTTCCAGATCGAGATGACCTACCGCGCCAAGCGCAGCGGGGCACGCATCGTCGAGGTGCCGATCAGCTTCGTCGACCGGGTCGAGGGCACCTCGAAGATGTCCCGCTCGGTCGTCACCGAGGCGATGTGGCTCGTCACCCGCTGGGGCGCCGAGCGGGCGTTCGGCCACCTGCGCGCGGTCGTGGCCAACCGGCGAAGCTCGTCGGCGTTGCGCCGCACCGACGACCTGGCGTAGCGGTCCAACGCGGCGCCACGCGGACGCGTTCGGCGGCAGCGCCACGCGCCACGTTCGCCGAGCGGCGCCACGCGCCGCAGTCCGCCCACCAGCGCCACCCGTCGGCGTAGCTCGTCGGCGCCACTCCATGCGCTGGCGTCGTTCCCTGCCTGCTCAGGCGGGCGAGCCGTTTCGCCGCCAACCCCGGCGGTAAGGGGAGGTCGACGCGAGCCAAGGAGGCGCGATGACCGTCTCTCGTCCGCACAAGGCGGCGGCCGCCGTCACTTGCCTGCTGTTCGTCGGGCTCGCCGCCGGGGTCACCGCGACGGTGACATCGCAACCCGGAAGCCCTCAGTATCCGCGATCCGCCGCGCCCGGAGCCGCGCCCGCAACACCCGGGAACGCCCCGTCCGGGTCGTCGCCGTCGTCGCCGTCGGGGGCGTTGGGGTGCGACAACGGCCCGAGCGGGCTCTCGGGCGTGACCGGCGCCTCCGGGGGAGGAGCGAGCGGCGCGTCGGCCACCTCCGAGTCGTCGACGTCGTCGACGACGGCCATCTCCCCCCACGCGCAGCGGATCGCGGCCAAGGTCGACCGCGACCTCGTCGACGTCGACACCGTGCTCGCTTACGACGACGCCGTCGGGGCGGGGACCGGCATCGTCCTGCGCCCCGACGGCGTGGTCCTCACCAACAACCACGTCATCCGCGACGCGACGTCAGTGAAGGTCACCGATGTCCACAACAACCGGACCTACTCCGCAACCGTCCTCGGCTACGACCTCGGCGCCGACGTGGCGGTGGTGGCATTGCGGCGCGCCTCGGGCCTCGAGACCGCCCCGCTCGGCGACTCCTCGAAGGTGACCAAGGGCACTCCCGTGGTCGCCCTCGGCAACGCTTGCGGCGCCGGCGGCACGCCGAGCGTCGCCACCGGCAAAGTGCTCGCCCTGGCTCAGTCGATCGTCGCCGAGGACAGCCTCCTCGGCCCCGAGCGGCTCTCCGGTCTGATCGAGACGAGCGCCCCCCTTCAGCCCGGCGATTCCGGCGGCTCGCTCGTCGACCAGGACACGAGCCGGGTGATCGGGATGGACACCGCCGGCTCGCAGGGTTTCAGCCTGCAGTCGGGGGCGGCGGCAGGCTTCGCCGTGCCGATCTCGACGGCCGTCTCGATCGCCCAGCGGATCGAGACGGGTCGCGCGTCGGCCAGCGTGCACGTCGGGCCCACCGCCTTCCTCGGCGTGGTGGTTCAGAACCGGCGCTACGCCGGCACGAGCGGACGCAGCGAGCGCGGCGTCGCCGTGGCGGCGGTCGTGACCGGCACGCCGGCCGCCAAGGCCGGAATGTCGAGCGGGGACGTTCTGATCGAGCTGGGCGGGAGGAAGGTCTCCTCGCCGGCGGCGATCACCGACGAGCTGCTCACGAGGAGGCCCGGGTCGACGGTGACCTTGCGCTGGATCGCGCCTGACGGAACGAGCCACCAGGCGACCGTGAGGCTGATCAGCGGCCCAGCGCAGTAGGCAGGCACGCCCCGCTGCGCGCTGCGCCCGCATCCACCGGTCGGGCGACCCCTCGCGGCCCGTCAGCCCGTCACGGGCCGCTCGATTGTGGCACCGGCGGCGGCGAGCTCCTCGAGCGCCTCGGTGCCGCCGGCCGCGGATACTGCGGCGCACAGGTCGGCGCGCACCGCCACGGCGAACCCGGCGGCGAGGGCGTCGAGCGCCGTCGCCCGCACGCAGAAGTCCGTCGCGATGCCGCAGACGGTGAGCTCGCCGATGCCCCGCTGACGCAACCAGGTCCCGAGCGCCACCGCCCCCTCCTCACCCCCGGTCGCCGCCTCGAAACCGGAGTAGGCCGCAGCGTGCGCCCCCTTGTCGAACACGACGGCGCCGCGCCGCTCGAGCGCCGGGGCGAGCGCGGGGTGCAGTGCGGCGCCGTGGCTACCGGCGACGCAGTGGTCGGGCCAGGTCGTTGCGAAGTCGGGCGGCGCGCCCGTCGACGACGCGAAGTGAGCGCCGGGGTCGACGTGCCAGTCGCGTGTCGCCGCGACCGCGCCGAAGGCGGCGGCCTCGTGCGAGTCGAGCAGACGGGCGATGCCGGAGGCGACGGTTTTCCCGCCGGCGACGGCCAGCGAACCGCCCTCGCAGAAGTCGTTCTGCACGTCGACCACGACGAGCGCCCGTCCCGCGACGAGCGCCCGCCCCGGCGTCAGCGCGCCATCGCTCACGCGCGCGACCGTAGCGCTCACCGTCGGTGACTTCGGGATGCCCGGCGGCGTCGCAGCGGCCGGTCCACTACCTTCGGGCCGTGCCAGACACACCCTGCTACCTCCGGTTCCCCTCCGTCCGCGGCGAGCTGCTCGCGTTCGTGGCCGACGACGACGTGTGGCTCGCGCCCCTCGCCGGTGGCACGGCGCGTCGCCTGACCGCCGACCGGGTGCCGGTCTCGGCGACCGCGCTGTCCCCCGACGGGTCGCTCGTGGCCTTCACGAGCCGGCGCCACGGCGCGGCCGAGGCCTACGTCGCGGGCACCGAGGGCGGCGACGTGCGCCGCATCAGCTGGTTCGGCGACGGCACGACGCAGGTCATCGGCTGGCAGGACGACGCCACGGTGCTCGCCGTCGCCGCCGCAGGCCAGCCGTTCCGCTCCCGCACCTGGGCCTACGCGCTGCCCGTCGACGGCGACGGAGCCCCCGAGCGCCTGCAGTACGGCCCGATCACCCGCCTCGGCCGCAGCCCCGGCGGCGCAATCGTGCTCGGCGTCAACCAGTCACGCGCCCGAGGCGCCTCCTGGAAGCGCTACCGCGGCGGGACGGCGGCCGCGATGTGGATCGACCGCACCGGTAGCGGCGAGTTCGATCGCTACATGACCGAGCTCGGCGGCCAGCTCGAGGATCCGCACTTCACCGGCGAGCGGGTCGTTTTCCTCTCCGATCACGAGGGCGTCGGCAACGTCTACTCGGCGCTCCCCGACGGCAGCGACCTGCGCCGGCACAGCGACCACGACCGTTTCTACGCCCGCGCCGCGGCCGGCGACGGGGAGCGAACCGTGTACCAGTGCGCCGGCGGGCTGTGGCTCGTCGACGACCTCGCCGCGGACTCCCAACCCCGACAGATCGAGGTCGAGCTCGGCTCGCCGCGCACCGGGCGCGCCCCGCGCATGCTGCGCGCCGAGGACGAGCTCGGCGCTGCGGCCCCGGACGAGACCGGGCGCGCCAGCGCGGTCGAGGTGCGCGGCAGCATCTACTGGCTCACCCACCGTGAAGGCCCGGCGCGCTGGCTCGGGGGCGGCGACGGCGTGCGCGGCCGGATGCCGTGCGTCGTGGGTCGCGGCGACGAGCAGTCGGTGCTGTTCGTCACCGACGCCGAGGGCGAGGACGCGATCGACGTCGAGCCGGCCCGCGGCTCGCTCGGAGCAGTCGGCGCGGGGGCGACGGGCGCGGGGGCGACAGGCGCGGGGGCGACAGGCGCGGGGGCGACAGGCGCGGGGGCGACAGGCGCGGGGGCGACGGGGGCGACGGGCGCGGGGGCACCCACGCCGCGGCGCATCGGCGCCGGTCAGATCGGGCGCGTGCTCGAGCTCGCGGGTGCCCCGGACGGGCGCCGCGCCGCAGTCGCCACCCACGACGGCCGGGTCATCCTCGTCGAGCTGGCGAGCGGCGAGCTGCGCACGCTCGACGAGTCGCCCGACGGCGACGCGAGCGGGCTCGCCTTCTCGCCCGACTCGGCGTGGCTGGCCTGGTCGCACGCCGGCAACGCCAGCTGGGCGCCGTTGCGCCAGATCAAGCTGGCTCGGGTGGACAGCGGGGAGGTGAGCGAGGTCACGACGCTTCGCTTCCACGACCACGACCCGGTGTTCACCCTCGACGGGAAGTACCTCGCCTTCCTCTCGGAGCGCGCGTTCGATCCGGTCCACGACGAGCACGCCTTCGACCTGACCTTCCTACCGGCGACGCGTCCCTACCTCGTGACGCTGCAGGCGAGCACACCCTCTCCCTTCGCCGCCGAGCCTGACGGACGCCCGCGTGCCTCGAGCGCCACGGCCGGCGGGCCGCCCGCCGGCGCGGCCGGAGGGGCGGCGGCAGGCGGCGGCGGGGCGGGCGGCGACGGGGCCGGCGGCACAACGCCGCCCGGCGTGGCGGCGTCCGGCGGTGCGGCGAGCGAGGTGCGCGAGGGTGCCCCGGCGTCGGCGTCGGCGTCGGCGGCGGGCGGCGGTGCGGCGCCGGCGACCGCGACGGGTGGCGGTGCGGCGCCGGCGACCGCGATGGACGGCGGCGCGGCCCAGCCGCCGACGGTGCTCGTCGACCTCGACGGCATCACCGAGCGCATCCTGCCCTTCCCGGTCGCTGGGGGCGCCTACTCGCAGCTCCGCCCGGCGCAGAACGGCGTGCTCTTCCTCGCCAACCCGGTGCTCGGCCCGCTCGGCGAGGCCCGTGAGCGGGAGGGCGCCGAGGCGGCGCGGGCGAGCTTGTTGCGCTTCGACCTGACGACGGCGCGCCAGACCGAGCTCGTCGCGGAGCTCGACGGCTTCGAGGTGAGCGGCGACGGGCGGGTGGTCGTGGTGCGCGACCACACCGCGTTGCGGGCTCTCCCGGCCGACCGCAAGGTCGACCCGTCCGCGCCTGCCGACGAGCGCAGCCCCGACGACCTGGTCGAGATCGACCTCTCACGTATCCGCATCGAGCTCGACCCGCCCGTCGAGTGGCGCCAGATGTACGACGAGACGGCGCGCCTGATGCGCGACCACTTCTGGGTGGCGGACATGGCCGGGGTGGACTGGGACGGCGTGGTCGCGCGCTACCGGCCCCTGCTCGAGGCCGTCGCCACCCGCGACGATCTCTCCGAGCTGATCTGGGAGGTGCAGGGCGAGCTCGGGAGCTCGCACGCCTACGAGCGGCCCCCTGAGCTCCCCGCCCAGGCCGAGCGCCGCCTCGGCCTCCTCGGCGCCGATCTGGTGCGCGACGAGGACGGCACCTGGCGGGTCGCCACCATCCTGCCGGGCGAGACCTCGGTGCTCGCCGCACGCTCCCCGCTCGCCGCTCCCGGCGTCGCCGTGCGGCCGGGGGACGCCATCCTCGCCGTCGACGGCCGGCCCGTCGATCCCCGCCTCGGGCCGCAGCCGCTCCTCGTCGGCGCGGCAGGCAAGGCGGTGGAGCTGACCGTGGCGGCGGGGGGCGGCGAGGTCCGTCGCGTCGTCGTCGAGGCGCTGGGCGACGAGCGGGCGCTGCGCTACCAGGCCTGGGTCGCCGGGCGGCGCGCCGCCACTCACGAGGCGACCGGCGGGCGCGTCGGCTATCTGCACATCCCCGACATGATGGCGCAGGGCTGGGCCGAGCTGCACCGGGACCTGCGCCTCGAGGTCGCCCGCGACGCGCTGCTCGTCGACGTGCGCGACAACGGAGGCGGCGAGGTCTCCGAGCTCGTGCTCGAGAAGCTCAGCCGCCACGTCACGGCGTGGGTCATCTCGCGCCACCTCGAGCCGATCACCTACCCGCTCGACTCGCCCCGCGGCGTCCGCGTGCTGCTGACCAACGAGTGGGCAGGCTCGGACGGCGACATCGTCACCGTCGGCTTCCGCCAACGACAGCTCGGCCCGGTGATCGGCATGCGCACCTGGGGCGGCGTGATCGGCATCGACATGCGCTACCGGCTCGTCGACGGGAGCAGTGTCACCCAGCCGCGCTACTCGTTCTGGTTCTACGACGGCTTCGGTTGGGGCGTGGAGAACCACGGCGTGGACCCCGACATCGAGGTGCCGTTCGCTCCCCAGGACTGGGCCTCCCGGCGCGACCCGCAGCTCGACCGTGCCGTCGCCGTCGTGCTCGAGCTGCTCGCCGAGCAGCCGCCGGCTCGCCCGCCGGACGCTGCGACACGCCCGTCGCGCGCCGTCCCGCCGCTGCCGCCACGGCCCTGATCGCCGCGCGCCGCGGGCGGCGCCGGCGCTCGCCCTTCTCTAGGTTTTTCTAGCCGGTGATCGCGTCTCTCTACGCGTTTCTAGGGCGCGGTTGCATCTCTACGTTTTTCTAGCGCGCGACACGTCTCTGCGTCTTTCTCGGGGGCGGTCGCTTCCCCGGGGCGATCGCGTTTCTGCGTTTTTCTAACGGGCGATCGCTGTTTTTTTTCTAACGGGCGATCGCTGTTTTTCTAGGGGGCGGTCGTGTTCGTTCTCGTGGGTGGGCGTCGGGCGTCGGGAGTCGGGTTGCGCCGACGTGCCGGCGCTACTTGGCGGGCGCGCTATTTGGCGGCGGTGCTGAACTCGAGGTCGTAGGGGTGGACCGACTTCGGCAGGATGACCGGCTTGCCGTCGGCTGTCACCGACAGCACCGACGGGGCGCCGATGCGGATCGTCGACGTACCCGTCGCCGCGTAGCTCGCCGGCGCTGCCGGCGAGATCGTCGCCTGCCACGTCCATACGCTGCCCGTGTGCGCGCCCACCCAGCACTCGCCGGCGGAGACGGTGAAGCGCAGCGTGTACGCCGAGGCCGGCGCTCGGTAGACGATCAGCGTGGGGGTCGTCGAGATGGGCGACAGCGTTGCGCTCGGTTGCGTCGTCGGCGGAGCGGTCGTCACCCTGGTCGGCGTCGTCGGCGTGGTCGGCTTGGTCACCTTCGTCCGGGTCGTGGTGTCGGGCGGAGCCGGGTGGTGACTTGGTGGCGTGACCTGCACGGTCCGGGTGCTGACCGGGCTCGTCCTGGTCGCGAGCTGCCAGATCCCCACGCCTGCTGCGGCGACGACGACGAGCGCCGCAGCGCCGGCGGCCAAGCGGCGCATCGTGTGGCGGGCGCCGGGGCGCTGCAGGCCGCGGATCGGGCGGACCCTGGTCGGCGGGTATGGCGGCTCGGCGAGCTCGTCGAAGTCGAAGACGATCGGGACGGCCTCGTCCTCGAGCTGCTCGTATTCACGCTGCTCAGCAGCTAGCTGCCCGTCCGCCGCGCGCTCGTCCGCGAGCTGCTCGTCGTCGGGCTGCCCGTCATCCGGGTGGCTGACCTCGAGCTCGCGGACCTCGAGCTTCTCGTCCACATCTGGTCTGGGGGCGGGCTGCTCGCCCTCGGGGTCGCGGTGCTCGGTCGGCGTTGCGGGAACGCCGGTCTCGGTGCCGGGGATCGACGTACGCAACGCCGCCCCGGTAGAGAGCGCGGCGCGCCCGCCGCTGCGCAGGCGGCGTGAGCGGACGACGAGCTGATCGAGCGCCGCTAGCGGGAGAGTGCGTTCGACCGACTCGACGGCTTCGGTCGCCGGGTCCTCCGATCTCTCGCCGGCGGCCGGCGCGAGGGTTCCCGGCGCCTGCGCCGCGAGGTCGCCGCCGTTGCGTGCCGAGGGTGCCGAGGGCGCCGGGTAGGGGTGCACGCCGCCGCCGTTGGGCAGCGCCGGGCCGAACACGCGCCGCAACGGGCTGTACCGCTCGGGCGAGGGCCGTTCGGGCGAGGGCCGCTCCGGCGATGAGCGCTCGGGTGAGGGCCGCTGCGGCGAGGGCCGCTCGGGCGGGGGCCGCTCGAGGGACGACCGCTCGACGGACGGGCGGAGCGGGCGTCCGGGCCCGGTCACCGCCGGAACGGGCCGCATTGGCACGGTCCGATCGTCGCTCGGTGCGGCGTCGCCGGCGCCCCGCTCGGCGGGCTGGCGCAGCGCGGCGGGCTCAGCGGGTTCGCGAAGCGGTGGACGTCCCTGGTCGGGGCGGCGCCGGGCGGGCGGGCGCGAGGCGAGCTCGATGCGCGCCCGCGGCGGCGGTCCCTCCCCGGGCTGGCGTGGCGGCGGCAGCTCGCCGCTGGCGGCGCGTACGTGCGGGCGGCCGGCCTCGATGGGTGCCGCATGGCCGAGCGCGGTCAGGCGGTCGGTGCGCCGCGACGCTCCGCCGAGGGCGCCGAGGGCGCGCTCGTAATCACGAACGGAGCGTCGCTCGGACTGGCGGGCCGCCAGTCGCACCCAGATGAGCGCGACGATGGCCAGGCCGAGCACCGCAGCCGCGGCGATCCCGATCACGCTCGACCCTCCCGGCACGGCCGGACGCCAGGGCGAACCAGCTCAGGCGTGGAGCTCATGTCACCCATTCTTCCGTACCGGCGACGTCGGTGAACCCGCGGTCACGCGCCGGGCGACGGGCGCCGCGGCGGGGTCGCGCGACGGTCAGGTGCGCAAGCCGAAGCGCGGGAGAAGGTGGTCGGGGATGGACTCGCGGCGCGGGTTGGCGCGATCGCGCTCGGAGACGATCGGGTCGGCGACGCCCCAGTCGATCCCGAGCGCCGGGTCGTCGAAAGCCACGCCGAGCTCGTCGGCGGGGTTGTAGTAGTTGTCGACGAGATAGGTCAACGTGAGCTCGCTCAAGCTGGCGAAGCCGTGGGCGACCCCCGGGGGGACGAACACGCCGACCTCGTCGCTCCCACCGAGCGCGAGCTGGAGCAGCGCTCCCTCGGTCGGCGAGCCGAGCCGCAGGTCGAGCATCACCATCCGGGCGCGCCCTGCGGTGACGTACCAGTAGTCGGCCTGGTGGAGGTGGTAATGGAGTCCGACCACGGCCCCCGCCGCCTTGTCCGAGCGGTTGAACTGCACCATCTCGCGGCCCAGCGGGAACCAGGAGCGGCGGTACAGCTCGGCGAAGCGCCCGCGACGGTCGCCGCGCATCTCCGGGTGGACGATCACCACGTCGGCGATGCGCTCGGACATCTCGATCTCGGCCATGCGGCGGGCGCGCCCCTTCCGTCGGCCCACCCCCGGGACCGGCGACGTCACGGTAGCCGCAGCGACCCATCCGCCCCGCTCGACAAGAGCCCCTCGGCCAGCAGGTCTGCGGCGACTCGCCGGGCGCGCGCCTCGTCGCCGGGCCACCCGGCGACCTCGGCGAGGCGCCCCGCGGCGATCGGGCCCTCGCAGGCGGCCCGCAGCAGGCGGCCTCGGCCCTGGCGGTCCGAGCCGGCGAAGCGCGCCTGGCGCGTCGAGACCGCCGCCGAGCCCGCCGCCGGATCCGGGCCGGCGGGCGGGTCGCCCGAGGCCGACGCGGCGCCGGCTGCGTCCGGCGCGCCGCGCCAGGCGCAGGCAGCTGCAGCGAGCAACGGGCAACGGTCGCAACCCGGCAGGCGCGCCCGGCAGACGAGGGCGCCGAAGTCCATCAGCGCGAGGTTCCAGTCGCGGGGGTCGAGCCCGGCGGCGGCGGTGAGCTGGTCGGCGAGGCGTTGCGCCTCGGGGCGGCCCAGACGCCTGCCGGAGACGGCGCGGGCGAGGACGCGCCCGACGTTGGTGTCGACGACCCCGATGGGCACCGAGCGCGAGAACGCGAGCACCGCACGGGCGGTGTAGGGGCCGACGCCGGGCAAGGCGAGCAGCTCATCGAGGGTGGCGGGCACCTCGCCGCCGTGGCGCTCGCACATCGCCTGCGCCGCTGCGTGCAGCGCGCGGGCGCGGCGCGGATAGCCGAGGCCGCTCCAGGCGCGTAGCAGCTCGCCGAGCGGCGCCTCAGCGAGCGAGCCCGGGGTCGGGAATCGCTCGAGCAGCTGGGTGTAGCGCGCCGCAACACGGGCGGTCTGGGTCTGGGCGAGCATCGTCTCGGAGACGAGCACCGCCCACGGGTCGCGGGTGGAGCGCCACGGCAGGGCGTCGCGGGCGGCTCGCGCGCCGGCCCACCAGCTCGAGAGCGGCGCCCGCAGTGCCGTCCCGGCGCCGTCGGCTGGCGCCGCGGGGATCAGGCTTCGCGTGGCGGCCGGGTGGAGAAGGCGAGCGACCAGTCCTCGTCGGACTCGCCGTCGATCGCCAGCTGCCAGCTGTAGCGGGTCCCCGGCTTGAGCGGGAGAGGGCCGAAATTGAGCGCCAAGGCGACGTCAACCGGGCTGCCGGCCGGCACGGCGGCCGGTCGGGCGACCTCGAAGTCGCCGCGCACCTCGATCGGCTGCGGCCCGTCCGGCGTCTCGGCGATGATCGGCTGGCCGTCCTCGTCGAGCAGGTAGAGCTCCCAGTGGTGGGCGCGCTCCACCTCGGTCCAGTCGACGTCGATCTTGAGCGCGACGGCGGACGGCATCGGATCCGGCCCGATCAGGCTCCAGCCGCCCCCGAGGACGTAAAGCTTCCCGTCGGCCACCTGGGCCGCGTCGCAGAGCATCATGGTCACGCGCACGTCGGGCACGCTACTGGCAGCACGCCGCGGCAGCGAACGGCGCCGCCGGCCATCACCCCGCATGCACCCAAGCGCCGGCGCCCGCCGCACGGATGCGCTCCAGTCGCCGCCCCGCGCACCTAGACAAGTCGAGCCCGGGACTGCGTGACGAGGAAGGAGATCCTCCGCTAGCGCGCAGAAGGTGTCCACGATCGGTAAACGCCGAGCTCATCAGCTAGGCGTCGCCCGGGCGCTCTTCAGGTTCAGCTCCGCGACGCGCTTCTTGCGCTTCGCGAGCATGCCCCGCCTGCGCCACCTCCTCGCCGCCGGACCTCGTCATGCACGGGCGACCCGGGCGGGGTGGCGAGGATCAGAAGGCGCAACGAAGGCTCGCTTGCCGCTGCCCTCGACCAGTTGCCATCCGTGGTCGGTCTTCAGCCGGTGGTGGTGGGGGCACAAGCGGTCGAGCAGGTCGAAGACGGTGAACTTGGTGCGCGCCCAGTCCTCGCGATGGTCGGACTGCAACCCGGCTTTCGCGCTGCAGCCCGCTGCTGCACATGAGGGGTAGAGGAACTGCAGCGCCGAGCTCTGATGGGCGTTGGGACGACGGCGGGCGTGATAGACGCCGAGGACCTGTGTGCTCTTGGTGAGCACGCCGACGACAAAGGCGTTGTCATTGGCCGCGAGCTTCTCGATCACCGAGACCGGCACCGGACCGTGGCCGGCGATCTCACACAGCTCGCCTTCGATCGCCACGCCTCGCAACAAGGTGTCGAGGTCGACGCGGACCATCACCTGAAGCGGGCTGCCGGCGAGCTTGCGTCTGCGCTTGGGCGACGAGCTGGCCGGGGCGGAGGATCCAGCCCCGGCGCTCGGATCAGGCGCCACGCCAGGTCCATCGCCAGGCCCCTCGCCAAGTCCCTCGCCGAGTCCCTCGCCGAGCAAGGAGAACAGATCCGGGCTCGACGTGTCGCCTTGACGAGGCGGATCGGGGGCGGTCCCCGCATCCGGGGCGTGCACCGGCGCCGATGGTGCGACGGCGCCGCCCGGCTCAGGTGCCGGCGCGGTGGCGTTCGCCATGGGTCGCGGCGCGCCGGCCTCCGGCGAGGCGGCCTGCGAGATCGGCCCAGGGCGAGCGGCCCCGGCGCTCGGGGCCGGGCGATGCTCCCGCCCGGCGAGCATCTCGGGCTCGAGCTGGGGGAACAGCCCGAGCTCGAGCAGGTCGGCAAGGCAGAGCTCTCCCTCTTTCCCCGAGGCGATCTCGGTCATCGCGACGAGCGCGTCGTAGTCGAGCGCCTGGAAAAGATCGCGCTCGGTGCGCTCGGAGTCCTGCTCTCGCAGCGCGGCGAGGCGACGCCGGATCGGGTCGAGCACGCGCCACATGCTGGCGCCGTCCTCGAGGTGACCGTAGAGGTGGGCCTGCAGCGCCCCGTCGCGATCGGACCAGCGGCGGAAGAACCGCCGCTCATGGATCGCCTTTTGGCGCGCCTCGGGGTCGGTGGCGGCGGCCTTGACGCCCGCCACCTCCTCGTTCAGCTCGGTCAGCGACGCCGTTCGCGCGTGGTCGAGCAGCTGGCCGGCCTTCTCGGGGTTGGCCTCGACGCCTTCTGTCACGATCGCGGCCTGCTCAGGCGACAGCTCGCCCGAGAGCGCCGCCTTGGCGACCTCGGGCTGGTTGTTGAGCCGCCGCCCGGTCTCAAGGGTGCGCTTGGCGACCGAGGGGCTGATCTTGGTCGTGTGGGCGAGCTCGTCGGCGGGCGAGCGGTAGCCCTCGCTGCGCCACGAGTCGCCCTCGGCGGCGCGGGCCGCAGCAAGGGCCTTGATCGAGGCCACCGAGGCTTCGATCTGGGCACACGCCAGCACCGCCTCACTCGCCTGGGCGCAGCTGAGCACGCTCGCATCGAAGCCGGAGGCGTAGGCGACAACCGAGTGTCGCAGCGTTGTCAGATCCAGGCACATGGCATCACCGAGCTCGAGCCGCGAAGAACAAGCGGCAGCCGATCTGCGAGGCCGGCTCGTGCCGACGAGACCGTTCGACGCCCAGAGGGCATCGAACACACGTTCGGATGGTAGGACGCGGGTGTCTCGGTGTCAAGCCCGACGGCGGCTCAGTGCCGCATGAGTTGCGGTGCGCAACCCGAGAGCGGCGCCCGGGCTCGCCTCTGCGGGCGCGCCGTTCGGGTGGAGGTGTCCGGCTCAGCCGGCGTTGGGCACCAGACCGGCGATCGAGACGGCGAGCGCCCGCTGATCGGGGTCGCCCTGGTGCAGGTCGGCGGGCACCACGACGCAGCGATAGTGCAGGACCAGCTCGTCGGCGCCGTGGGTCCACGAAAGGGGCACCCGGTACCACTTCCATGCCGGGCCGAGACGCAGCAGGTGCGTCCTGGTCGCGCCTGGCGAGTGGAACACGATGTGCTGGAGCCCCCCATCAGGGCAGCTGACCGGCTGCAGCAGGAGGGAGACCTCGTGCCAGCCGGGCTCGATGGCGATCGTCGACACCGGGCCGTCCGACCACTCCCAGGCGAAGGTGGACGATCCAGTGCCGGAGGACTCGACGTAGTACCACCCGCTGCGCAGGGCCGAGAGCTGGCCGTGCAGCCGGCGCATCACCGAGCCGGTGGCGAGCGCCGGCGGGAGCGAGGAGGCGAGCGGCAACAGGGCAACGACGGCCCACAGGGCGATCGCCGTTGCGACCAGATAGCGCAGCTTGACGTGCCCGAGGATGTCGCGGGCGATGCCGGCGCGACCCTGACGCCCCCGACCTCGGCGGGCGTGCGCCGGCCGGACGCGCCGGGCGCGCCGGACGCGCAGGCGGCTCAGTCGATCCACTGGCCCGTGGCCATGTGCTGGAGGAAGAAGACGGTGCAGACGACGAGCACGCCGGCGAGCAGAGGGGCGACTGCAGGCCTGGTCAGGGCGCGGCGCAGCGGTGGGCAGCAGGCGACCGCGCCGAAGGCGACCGGCAACAGGAACCTCGTCGTCGACGCCTCGCTGCCGTAACGGGCGGAGGCGACCTGCACGGCGAGGAAGGAGCAGGCCAGCGCCCAGAAGCCGAAGCTGCGCAACCCGTCGCGGCTCGCCGCCAGGGCGACGAGCAGGGCGACGACCACGACCGCGGCGATCGAGTCGATGACGAAGGTGAAGGCCTGCATCCCGTAGGGCGACGCCGCCCAGGTGGCGACGGAACGACGGACCGGGGCCAAGTCGGCGATGCCGGCGAGCACGTTGCGAAGCGGCGCCGGGGGCGCCCAGGCGTCGTTGGCCCGGTAGAAGGCGAGCGGGGCGCCGAAGCGAGCCCAGAGGAAGAGGGCGAAGCCCAGCAGGCCCGAGAAGGCAAGCACGGCCTGGCCGGCGAGGGCACCCAGCTGGCGGAGGCCGACCGATCGGGTTCGCACGGCGCCGATCACGAGCCAGATGACGAAGCCGACCCCGCATGCCGCCCCAACCGGGTTGGTGGCGCTCGCCAGCCCGACGGCGAGCGCGGCGCGCCAACGCCGGTCCTGCTCGACGAAAAGGAAGGCAAGGAACACCAGCAGGCAGAGCAGCGCCAGGTAGTAGCCCATGACGTCGAACACGGCGAGCGGGCTGAGGGCGAACAGCGCCGCCCACACCAGCGCCGAGGGGTCGCTGCCGCCACGCTGGCGGACGACGAGCGCGAGCACGGCGGCCGCCGCCGCCTGGCAGGCGACGCTCGCGGCGACGCCGACCGCGTCGATCGGCAGGCGGGTCACGACGTGGCCGACGTGCTCGACCAGGGGGAAGAGCGGCATGAAGGCCGGCGTCTGCTGGGCGGGGCTGCTCGGGTCCCAGGCGTAGCCGTGGGCGGCGATCGCCTGGTACCACGAGGCGTCCCAGGACATGAGCTCCTGCATCAGCCTGAAGTGACCCGTCAGGACGGCGCCCTGCACAACGAGCCGGCCGCGGGCCGGCAGGAACAGCGCTGCGCCGAGCAGGCAGAGGCCGCTCGAGAGGAGGCTGGCGAGGAGCGCGGCGACCGGCAGCCGCCAGCCGGCGAGTTGCGCCCGGGCCGGCGACTCCGCGGCCACGTCGGCCTCCCGCGCCGGCGTGGCGATCGCCGGGACGGAGGTCGAGGCAGTAGTCGCCGACATGGTCGATCGACCCGGACGCTACGCAGCTGGGGCGGCGGGCGGCGACGCGCCCGGGCGAGCCGCGCCGGCGGCGGTGCTTCCCGGCCCGGTCATTCCTCGCGCGGCGCGGGCAGCGACACGCCTGCCGTCAGCCCACCGTCGACACGCAGCTCCGAGCCGGTGACGAAGGCGGCGCCCGGGCCGGCGAGGAACACGCACGCCGCCGCCACCTCCGCCGGCCAGCCGACGCGCCCGAGCGGGTGCCCGGCGCCCCATTCGGCGATGACCCGGTCGGGATCGGAGGGGTCGAGCTGGCGGGCCGAGGCGCGCAGCATCGGCGTGTCGATCGAGCCGGGCAGCACCACGTTGACCCGGATGCCGTCCTCGGCGAGGTCCATCGCCATCGCCCGGGTCATCGCCGCCACGGCGCCCTTGCTCGCCGCGTAGGCGACGACGTTGCGCTGGGTGACGATCGCCTGCACGGAGGAGATATGGACGATCGAGCCGCCGCCGTTCAGCCGCATCAGCGGCACGGCGTACTTGGCCATGAGGAACATGCTGCGCACGTTCACCGCCAGCACGCGGTCCCATTCCTCCACGCTTGTCGTCTCGACGGTGCCGTAGGCCTGGATCCCGACCGAGTTGACGAGCACGCCGAGGCGCCCGTGGCGCTCGGCGATCCCGGCGAAGACGTGACGCACGGCGGCGTCGTCGGAGGCGTCGGCAACGTTGCCGTGCACCTCGATGCCGACGGCGCCCAGCTCGCGCTCCGCGGCAGCCACGCCCTCGGCGTCGATCGCGACGAGCTCCACGATCGCCCCGGCGCGCCCGAGCGCCTCGGCGGCGGCACGCCCCATCCCGGAGCTGGCGCCGCCGACGACGGCGACCGTGCCGGCGGGCAGCGGGGCGAGCGAGTCGAACGCGGCGGAGGAAGGGCCGGCGCTCATCGGGCGCTGTCTTCCTCGTGCAGGCAGGGCGAAGGCATCGGCGAACGATACCGACCGCCGGGGGCCGGCGGCGGGAGCGGGGAGGGCGAGGGACGGGTGGGGCGCCGCCGTCGCCCACCAGGCCCCGACGCTGCGCCCGGCGGTTCGCCGGCCGGGGCGGCGGGGCCGGCTTCCCCGCTGGCACTCAGCGCAGCCGGGCCGGCCGCCAAGGCGGCGGCCCCAATCTGCACGTGCGGTGCGAGCCCGGCGGGACCGGGAGGCACCGCGGGCAGGTCCCGACGACCGCCGCCGCCACCGGCGGCGGTCGGACGGGGCAACTCACGAACGAAAGGGAACCCCCATGTCCCCAACTGCATCGCCTTCGCCCGCGGCAGCGCCGAGGCGCCGACGTCGCGTCAGCAGGTCCGTCGTCGTGCGCACCGGCGCCGGCCTCGCTCTGGCGCTCGGCGCCGCCCTCGGCGGCTCGTTGGCCGCCTCGGCGACGACCCAACACGCGTCCGGGAGCCATGCGGCCCACGGTGCGCCCGGCTCCGGGCCGGGCGGAGCCGCACCGGCCGCCGCCGGGACCGTCGAGTCCGTCGACACCTCGGCGAGCTCCTTCACGCTGAAGGAGGCCAACGGCGACAGCGTGACCGTGGACGTGACGTCCTCCACAACCTACCGCGACCCGTCCGTGAGCTCCCCGTCGCTCTCCGACGTCACCACCGGCAAGCGCGTCGCGGTGCTCGGGACCAGCTCCTCGGGCACCGTCACCGCGACGACCGTGCTGATCGGCATACCGACCGGACCCGGCGGCGCGGGCGGGCCGGGCGGAGGTGGTCCGCACGGGCCGGACGGTAGCGGCTGGCCGGTGGGCAACGCTCCCGCCGGCAGCACGGGCTCGTCCGGCGCGGCCTGACCGGCTCCCGCGGAGCGCCGCCCCGGCGAGGACGGCGCGGCTGGCAGCACCCGGGACCCCGGTGCGGCCGGCCGCGCCCCCGCGCGGGGGCTGCCTAGCTCGAGGAGGAGTACGAGGACGCCGAGCCGTAGTGGTAGACGGTGCCGTTCCTCGAGACGAGCCAGTAGCCGGTGCCGCTCGGGGTCGCGGCCATCGCCACGATGGGGCTCGGCGGCGTGCTGCTCGGCAGGTCGGAGCTGATCAACCGTTCGTCGCCGAAGGTGAACACAGCGCCGTTCGAGGCGGCGAGCCAGTAGCCCCTGCCGGTGGCGCCCGAGGAGACGGCGACGATCGAGCCGGTGATGGGCATGCCTCCGGTCGATCCGAAGAAGGTCGCCGACTTCCCGTAGCTGAAGATGCCCCCGTCGGAGCCGACCAACCAGTACCCGGCGTTGCCGGAGGAGGCCGCGATGCCGACCACCGGCTTGGCGAGCTTCAGCGCGCCGGCCGAACCGAAGTAGCCGGCGCTGCCGTAGGAGAAGACGCCGCCGTCGGCACCCACCAGCCAGTACCCCTTGCCGTTGGAGGTGGCTGCCATGCCGACGATCGGCTTGCGCAGCTTCTCCTTGCGTGCCGAGCCGTAGAAGCTGGCGTCGCCGAAGGTGTAGACGGCCCCTTCCGAGCTGGCGAGCCAGTAGCCCTTGCCGTCGGGGGTGCTCGCCATCGCCACGATCTGGCCGGCGATTGACTTGCCCTTCTCCGATCCGTAGAAGTGGGCGTCGCCGAAGCTCTCCACGCCGCCGGCGGAGGTGGCGAGCCAGTAGCCCTTGCCATTCGGGCCGGAGGCAACAGCAACGACACCTCCCGAGGACCCCTGGGCCGCGCCCGCCACGGATGCGCCAGTCGTCAGCCCGCCGGCGATCGTCACGAGCGCAGCTGTCATTGCGGCACCCCATTTGACCCGTGCTGTCGAGGGCAATTCGTCTTTCCCTTCCATCGTCGCGGCCACATCAGCGGAGAGTCCAAGGGCCGATCGGCCCGACTGCGACGCCGCTGAGCTGCGCCGAGCGCCCGGCGCTGGTCAGAAGCCAGTGTCATCGTATTGGCCGATCGTGGCGGGCGAGGCGCGCGGCCAAGGTCGCGCCGATTCGTCGCGCTACCCTCGCTCAGTGAGCGACTTCGGCCTTCGGAACGACGTGTACCGGCGTCCACTCGCGACTGCACTATCGAGGCTCGGGGTCACCGACGGTTGGCGGTGTGCAGACGTCGGAGCTGGCTCCGGTGACGTCGCGGTCGCCCTCGCGGAGCTCGTAGGCCGCGAGGGGCGCGTGTACGCCGTCGACAGTGACCCGCTGGCACGCGACGAGGTCGCGGCTGCGGCAGCGGCGGCGGGAGATGCACAGGTCATCGCCATCACCCAAGCCGCCGAAGAGCTCGTTCTTCCCGAAGCGGTCGACCTGGCCTTCTGCAGGTTCGTTCTCATGCACGTGGCGAACCCAGAACTGGTGCTGCGGCGTATGGCGGCAATCACGTGCCCCTGCGGTCACGTCGTTGCCCAAGAGCCGATCACTTCGGCGGGACGCGTGGGCGGTAAGCCGTTTAGCATGCCGGACGCTCGCCATCCTGACGTCGGCGCGGCGTTGCCCGCTCTTGCCGCAGGCGCCGGTCTCGAGCTGGTCGACGCATGGGCAGAAGCACCCGCGTGGTTCGGCCCGGGGGCGGTCGCCGATTACCTAACCGCTATGACCGGAGTTGAGTGCGAGGACGAACCCATCGTCCTCCCCCCCATCGTTACGGTTATCGCGCGCAAGATGTAGCGGTGCTGACGATGGGCCGATACGACGACCTGTCCCCTAGGCCACGAATCGCCCGCTCGCGCGGCCGCCAACCGACCAACACTCGCCACCTCGGGATCATCATGCCGAGAGTCGCTGAGCTTCAGCGTCGCGCCGCCGGCTGGCAACACGTTCGCTTACTACACCACCCCGCGGGAGCCAACAGCGAAGCGGTACATGCGGCGCGACACCGTGGCCGTCCATCCGAACCCGCAACACCGAATCGGAGAAAGGACTGATGTCCGACTGCGAAGACTCTCGCTTGGTACTCCACGCCCCAGAAGTCGTGGATCCGATCGCTGCCGAGTCACCCACCTGGACGATGACCGCCGGGGACTATGTGCGTGCGCTCTACCGGCTATGCCTAGGCCGGGAACCGGACGATCGCGGACTCGAGCACTGGTCGAGCACCCTGACCGCTAGTGGGGACCCAACCCTCATCCTCGCCGCGCTCCTCGAGACCCCGGAGGCCAACCGCCACCTAGCCCAACGCGAGGGCATTTCGGGTGAGACCGCTGCCACCTACGTCCGTGCGATCTATCGGCTCGCCTTAGGGCGGGAACCGGACCCTCGCGGACTCGAACACTGGTCAAACACCCTCGTCCAGAGCGGGGATGCGATTCTCGTCTTTGCGGCGCTCCTCGAAAGCCCGGAGGTGAAGCGACATCTCGTCGATCGCGAGGGCATTTCGGCGGAGATCGCTTCGGAGGCGCTCGCCCTTCTGGGCAGGCGCCCCCGCATTGTCGATGTCGGTGCCCAAGTGTTGGCCGACGAGCCCCACGCGTATCGTGCATTGCAGGACCTCGGTGATACGGACGTCATCGGTTTCGAACCCCTTGCTGATCGCGTCGATGAGCGACTGCTAAGGGAGTCCGCCATGGGAGGAACACTCGTTATCATGCCGTTCGCCATCGGTGATGGCGAGACGCACACCTTGTACATCACGAACGAGGATGCGAGCTCTTCGTTGTTTCCGCTGAATCTCGAACACAACGCGCCGTTCAACCACATATCGGGACTGCGTGTCAAACGTTCCGTGCAAGTCCAGACCCGCCGCCTTGACGACGTGCTCGATCCTGGACCGGTGGACTTCTTGAAGCTGGATGTCCAGGGCGCCGAGCTGATGGCATTGAGCGGCGCGCCCCAGACACTCTCATCCACAGCCGTTGTTCACTGCGAAACCGAGTTCAGTCCCATCTATCTCGGACAGCCACTCTTTCCGGCAATCCATGAGCTACTTGATCGCCACGGCTTCTATTTCGTCGATCTAATCGCTTCCGGACGCTATAGCTACTCGAATCAGCGTGGGATCGACGCGATCGACCGTCTGATTTGGGGAGATGCCATCTTCTTCCGGCAAAGCGATGACGCTGCCATCCTTCTCGCACAGGCAATCGTTGCCGCGGCGGTGTACAAGAAGCCATCGATGGCAGCATATTTGCTGGACAGGGCACGGCAGCAACTCGCACACGAGTGATCAAGGGCACTCACATCGCACCTTTCGAGCCGTGGCGCTGGTCTACGACCTCGCGTCGCCTGCCTGGTCTGCGTCTCTTTCCGGCCATACGTTCCACCGCAATGACAGAGCGTGTTCGCTCCGACGTGGACGCACTGCGGTGGTTTCTGCGCAGTCGGCGTCGCCGCGTGCTTAGCTTAGTCCTGATGCCGTAGCTCAAACCTGAGCCGTTCGCAAGACGGCCTTGGGGCCTTGAGAATCCCGCCCTTCAGGTATGTCGAGTGGATCTCCCACTCGAGCGGCCGTCGCCTGACCCGTCACCAGCTGGTCGCCATGGTCTTTACCGCATGCTGGAGCAGCAGTTGATCCGCTTCGCCCACAGCGGATGCGTCCGGGTGAATCGTGTCGAGGCTGCCGTGTGACACAGCCCAGCCGCGAAACACCGGCTCATGCCGACACCGCGGTTGACGAAAGGCGTCCGCTCCGCGCTCGCAGTCCGGCGTCATCGCTCTCAACGTAACGCCCCAGGTCGGTCACGATCGCCCTCATTGTCGCTCCAACCCTCCCGGCGCTGTAGCGGTCCGCCATGAGCCGTTCACCCCGACGGCCGAGCGCTCGTCGCTCGCGCGGATGAGCCTGCATCCACGCAAGCCATCGCGCCGCGTCAGCGAGGTCGGGCTCGGCCCAAACCGCACGCTCGACACTGGAATCGCGGTACATCTCAGCAACCGTCAGACCGGGGTTGAGGTAAAGGTCGCCAGGGGAGATGTCAACAAGACGGTAACCGACGCGGCGTCCTGTCGTTGATGACACGAAATCGTTCGTCCCCGAATATCCGGTTGCGACAACGGGCTTGCCCAGCGCCATGGCCTCGGCAGCCCCGAGCCCGAAGCCCTCGGCGCGGTGCAAGGAAATGTACACATCCGAGAGGGCGATGAGCGAAGCCATCTCGCGCTCGGTCAGCTCGTCATCGATGAGCACACCATCGACCGACGCAAGCGCGGACTCCACAACGCATCGGGCCTCTGGGAGGCGATGGAGGTTCGAGGACTTGACGACGAGGGAAACGTCGGCCTGCGCTGATCGGCGAGCGAATGCTTTCCGGTACGACTCAATCGCACCCAGCGGGTTCTTGCGGTGCAAGCCCGAGAACGCGTCAAAGTTGCATAGATATGCCGTGCGACTTTCAGGAAGGCGGAAATCGCGACGCGAGAGCGACGCATCGGGCCGGGGCGCGACAACCACTGGGACGACGTCAACCCGGCAACGCACGTGCGGGCGAAGACAATCACGAGCGAACGTACTGCCAGCGAGGATGACATCGAAGCCGAATCGGTCGATCAATCGCCTGAGCCTGACGGGAACGACGTTCGACTCCCAAAACCAGCACCCTGCGACCAGCATACGCCCTGCGCGCCGCTCGCGGACGTACTCCTCTGGCAAGCACTCGATCTCGTTGAGGTTCAGGTAGCAGACGTCCACTGAGAAGGGGCGACCACTCGGCAGGGTCCGAAGCTGGATCGGAACACGGCGCGCGTCCGTCGGCGTGCCGATGTCGCAGTCGTTGGTAGTCACGGCTACACCGGCGTCCATGGTCGCCAGCAAGGACCTGCGCGCGGCCTCGGCAAGGCCCGTAGCGGACGACCACGACCCGACTGCGTTCATACCTAGCACTGCGACCGACCCGTGCACACGGGCGCATCGATGATCGGTGCGCACCATCGACCGTTCTGCGCTTCGGGTGCTCACGGGTCCCACGGGCGCCGAGGTGCCCGCTACGCGGAGTATCGCTTCGAGGTAGCGGTCGACAACGCTCGTCAGCGCTAGCTCTGATCGGGCATAGTCCCGAGCAGCGTTGGATGCGGCAGACAACTGCTCCGGACGATCCTCGATGCTTCGAAGGACCGCCTGGATCGATGCGAACTCGACAGACGGATCAATTGGAATCCGCCAACAGGCCGCATCCGGAATCTCCAGGAGCTGCGGCACGTCGGAGACAATGACAGGCCTGCCCATACCAAGCGCCGTCGCGAGCGTGGCGCTGGTCTCGCCGGCCGTCGGCCAGCGGAGCGAGATCAAGACGTCCACTTCGGCGATGAGTTGATGCAATCGTTCGAGCGACGGCGAAAGCTCAAGAGCAACTCGGCTGCGCGCGCCAGGAGCTCGACTGATTAGGTCCTCGATTTCGGACAGCACGGTTGGATCGTCCTGATGGCCGGCGATCACCAGACGCGCGTCGGAGTCTTCGAGCTCAGTGAAGGCCTCGACAAGCTGTGTGATGCGCTTGTGGCGGGCTAGGCCCCCCATGACACCGAAGGTTACCGGCTGGCGGAACGGTTCCTTGCTTGCTTCAGACTCGGGGATGACAGTCGGCATGCCGACATTCCTGACCTCGCTTCCGTAGCGTGAGCTGAGCAGACCCGCAGCCCAACGCGAGTGGACCAGCGTGAGGATGTTCGTCTCGACGAGCCTCCGACTAAGGAGGTAGCGGAGCCGATCGACGTTCACGCTCTGCATCGACGGGGCGAGCGAGTTGCCGTCGTTCGCATCGTACGCGACCTCTTCGCGAAAGAGCGCGCTCGCGGGATCGCCCCCGGTCAGAGCAAGTACACAGTCGTACAAGGACGGATCGTGAAGGACCAGAAGGCCAGGCCTGCGCAGCGCCATTCGAAACATGAAGCCGTGGTACAGCCAGTGGTTCCCCATTTGATACACATCGACATCGAACTCGATCTGGGCTGCTCGACTCGCCCGGAGCACCTCGACGCCAGGCGGGCTGCGAACCTCGGCGATGACGCGATCGTCCACCACGGCCGTAACGACCAGGTGCTGCGACAGTTCCGCTAGCACCTGGTAGCTGTAGTCAGAAACGCCGCTACGTTGGGGCGGCATCGGTGACCACCAAGCGATGCGGGCGTCAGCCAGGTCGTCGGCCGACAATTGCAAAGTCCTCCGGTGCAAGCAGCCAACGCTCCACGAGCTCGGCCACGCGCGCCATCCGAGCATCCGCCTCGGCGAAACGGTGCCCATCATGGCTTTGATAGTCGCCGTCCCGCCGCAGGCGGCGGACATCGATGTCACCGAAGCCACGAGCCGACACCATGAACGCGAGGACTTCTGGCAGTAGGGGCCGCCTGTGCCGAGGATCGGCGTAAAAGCTCGACGCACCGACCGTGAGGTTCTCTGGGTTGGCTGTCTCGAGGATGAGCACACCTCCTGGTGCGAGCGCAAGAAGTGCCAGATCGATCAAGGCAATTTGACTCGCCATGTCCATGCGCTCGACAAGATGAATCGCGGTCACAGCGCCGAGGCTCATAGGCGCGACGCTCGCCAGGTGCTCGAGCGCATCCCCGTGAACGACCTCCAGTCCGCGCTCGCGACTCCGTTCGACGAGCTGACGCCCCGACTCGACGCCGTATGCCTGTACCCCGAGCTCCCGCATCAGAGCCAGCATCTCGCCCCGACCTGAGGCCACGTCGACTATGGGCCCAAGCTTGCCAGCCAATGCAAGTTCATCGGCGTACATCACCAAGCGTTCCTTGATCATCTCGAACGGCCCCCGAAACGCCTCCTCGAGCGCTGGGTACAAGAACTCGAGGGACCGCGCCGCGGCCGCCTGTGAGTCCTCATCGGGCGGGGCAGGGCGTTCGACCTGAACGGTTCCCGAGCGCTTGATTTGCTCCACGAACAGCTCGAGCTGAGCGAGCCGTGGCCAGGTCGTCGACTGCACCAACTTGGCCCGCTCGACGTCCAAAGTCAGTGCGTTCATCTCGGACTGAAGGGGTCCGACAACCTCTCGCAAGCGAGTCAGGCTTTGCTGCTGGACTAGCTCGGCGAGCGCAGCGAGGCGCGCCGCCTCCAGCTCGAGCTGCTCGAGCCGAGGCACGAGCAGACTATCGAAGCGTTGAACCGCGTCCTCGTGGCGTTCGAGCGCAACGTCCTGGCGCTCGAGCACGCTGTGATGATGGGCCATTGCCTCTTGCACGGCACGTACGCCACCGTCGAGATCAGACAACTGCCCACCGACCGGTGACAGTCCCGCCAGGGCGGTGCCGTGAGCTGCAGCGGTCCGCTCAACCGCGCTCAGTCGTTCGTCGAGTCTCGCGGTCGTCGCTCGGAGCTCCTCCGCCGTCCCGCGCAGCTCTTGTACCACCGAGTCCACGTGGCGCAGCCGCTCGAGCATCTGTCGGTCGAACAGCACCTGTTGATCGAGCTGGGGCCGCATCAGCCGCGACAACACTGCTCGCGTTCGTCGAAGCCGGATCCCGGCTGGAAGCGCGAAATTCGGAACTTCACTCGGGTCGAAGGCGTCGCCGTCGTTTCCGTCACCCATGATCACGATCCTTGGCGACGATGGTGGCCGTCATGCCTGACCGAGCCGACCCTCGCGCCCCGCAATCATCGGCTGCGAGAGGCGTCGCCGCTGCAGGACGGTCCCCACGTGCGGAAGCGGGGGACTTGCCGAGGGTGAACGCGAGCTTGCACAGTCCGCACGCGACCTCACCGATCCTTCCCGCGACGCTGGATCGCGGTGCGCGCCGCTCGATCACGACGGTCGGGACTTCGGCGAACCTCACACCGGCGCGGCCGGCACGGAGGATCATCTCCACATCGAAGAGGCTGCCGCCGATCGAGGATTCCTCGACGAATGGAAGGATCGCATCGCGCCGAAGCGCTTTCATGCCATGCGCATCGCTCACCGTCATCCCGAAGCCTCGAGTGAGAATGGCCGTCAAACCGAACGTCAAGAGTCGCCGCAGCGCCGACCTCTGATCGTCGGTCTCGTGCAGCCGCTTGCTCGCCACGACGCCGTCGATACTCGAGTCCTCGAGCAGCGTGAGCGCGACGTCCACGAACTCGACATCGTAGTAGTCCACGTCGAAGTTGAACACGATCGCAGCGCGCGCGGCGAGGAATCCCTCCTTGAGAGCCAGCCCGTAATCGCCGTACGGCAACGACAGGCTGACGACCTCTGGCACATCCCGCGCCAGGCCCTCGAGGATCTTGATCGTGGCATCCGCCGAGCCGTTCTCGACGACGACGATCTCGAAGGCGAGATCCCGCTCGCGCATCGCGTTCGCCAGCTCTCGCACGGTCGACTCGAGCAGGAGCTCCTCGTTGTGTGCAGGCAGCACCACCGCCACGTCAGGACGCACGTTCACCTCCCGAGTGCAGCCGGGCCGAGGCGAGGTCCCAAACACCGAGATGGTCGGCGCGAAGCGTTGGCCCGCCGAACGCACGCGAGACGGCCTCCACGACCCGTGAAGCTTGCAGGGCCTCCAGATTCACGATGACAATATTGACGTGATTCGTCATGACGAAAGATCTCAGGTTTGCTGCCGAGAGAGAGTCGGCCGGCGGCGGCGTCGACAGTGGGTAAGTGTTCGCATCGGCCAGGTATGACAGGGCCGACTCTACCGCCTCGGGTTGCAGAGCCGCGGGCAATCCGGACCCGATGCCAGGCGGGATCGTGAACAGGTCGTAGCCGCCGACGAGCTTGAAGCGCATCCGAGCGAGCACTTGCCACTCCATGGCTTCGTTGTCGGTCATGAGCGGGTACGGGTAGGCGAGCACCACGGAACCTGAAGGGATGACCTCGGCGGCTCGGGATCGGAAGAAGACGGGAACGGCGTTGGGGAGCGGCGCTACCCCGCTCGCGTAGGGCCAAGCCGGGACGAGGCTCAGCGCGCTCAAAAGGCCGAGCGAGGCGAGCGACGCGGACGCGAGCCAGGTCCGCCGTGGCCACCCGAACCCGCGGCCAAGGCGCCGCCGCGCCGTGAGCCAATCGATCGCAGCGTCGACTCCGATCGCCAGGATCAGCGCGACACAGAGGTCGGAATAGAGAGCGATCCGCGACGGCAAGATGTTGTCCACAAGCGGCACGGAGCGGAGCAGGTCGAACGGAAGTGGGATCGATGTGGTATGTCCGTCGATCGTCAGGAATGGCCCGAGCGACAACAGCCACGCTACGGCAGCCATCAGAGCGGCGAACCTGATCCATCGGTCCGACCACAGCCGCCACGTTATGAGCGCGACCACGAGCAGTAGCGGTATGCCGAGATAGCTGCCGTTTTCGTACCACGCGCCCTGCAAGAGCGAGGTGCCCGCACGGGAGATCTGCTGCGGATAGAGCTTCTGTCCGATCGTCGGCAGCACGAGTCCGAGGAGGTCGGCGTGGAACTGATTGCGCCAAGCGTGGATCGGCGCGACGAGGTGCTCCGGACCGCGAACTGAGTACCAAACCGGATACGCGAGGCACGGGATAACCACGGCGATCGCGAGCACCAGAGGAGCAGCCGAAGCACGAATCGATGGGCCGATTTCGCGCCGATGCGTGACGGCGAGCAAAGCAAGGCCTAGGATGGCGACGAGGGCGGTCGTCGCCAGGACCTCGCTCGACATCATGTACTGCATCACGACCGAGACTGCCAGGACAGCGCTCCAACGCTGGCTCCGCGCTCGCCGCACGATCAGTTCGTATAGCGCATCGAGAATGATGGGCGGAAACGGCACGAACACCAGATTCAGATGGGCGAGACCCGCGCCGACCATGTAGGGAGAGAATCCGTAAAAGAGTCCCGCAACGAGGGCCGGGGCCGCCCGGTGGGAATGACGGCGCACTACCCAGAACATCGATGTCGCCGAGCACGTAAACGCTGCCCAAATCAACAGGTTGTACGAGGCGAAGGCGTCGAGCAGGGCCGTGACCGGGAACAGCAGGATCCCGTACAAGAAGCCCTGAGCGCTGATCGCAAGGTTCGCCCCGACGGGGTAGTTGATCCAGTCCGTGGCAAAGGGGTTCAGTCCGTGCCCGAGAGCGAACGGCGCCCACTGCAGAAACCATGCTGATTGCGATACATCGCCGCAGCCGCAGTTCGGCAACGTCGACGGATCCAGCGGGTACACCGGCCAATAAGCGAACATGGATAGCAACCCGAACGCGATGAAGCCGAGGGCCACGTCGCGGCGCCGCGTCGAGTCGGTAGCACGCTGGGGAGTTGGCCCCGCGGTTCTCTCCGGTGACCTCACGTCGACGGCTTCGACGCCGGGCAGGGACCCGACGACCGTCACGCCGACCTAGACGCGGGGCGCGTGGGCATAGCCGTCACGCTGCACCGGCCCGAACGCAGCCTGTCGACGACGGAGTGCGATCAGTTGTCCTGAACACGTACAGCGCCTGGGCTCGAGAGGCCTCCCTGCGCCGGGTGGCCCTGCGCGAGACCGTTCAGCCGCTCGTCGAGCTGGCGCAGCCGTTCCCCCTGCGCGGCAAGCACCGCCCGCACGTCGCGGAGCTCGGCCAGCCGGTCGGCGGGCGCGTTGCGCACCTCCTCGGCGAGCGTGCGCTGCTCGAGCTGGAGCTCGTTGAGCAGGCGGGCGATGTGCTCGACGCCCATCGCGAGCTTCATGTTCACCTCGCGCTGGTACTCGTCGTGGTTGCGGATCGCCCGCTCGACGAGCGCACGGGCCTGACGAGCTGCCCACGGGTAACGGCTCGGGGCGTCGATGTTCGGCCGCTCGCTGGCCAGCGCGATGAGCGGCGGCAGGGCGGCGTTCGGGCTGCCGACGGTGCGCCCGCGCAGGCGCCGATCGGCGAGCACGGCCTGCGCGGCCTTGAAGCGCTCGGCGACGAAACGCGCCCGCTCCTCGAGCCCGTGTCGCGACAGCACGTGCTCGCGCGCCCGGCCGCCCACCTCGGTCGCCTCCTCGCGGTTGGTGAACACGTGGCGCATCAGCCGTGCCGCCTCCTCCAGATCGGGCTCCGCCCAGCGCGCGCCGCGAGGATAGGGCTCGGCGCCGATGGGCACCTCTCCCGGCGTCCACGACACGAGGTAGGACGTCTCGGGCGTCATGAAGTCGAGGTTGCCGGAGTAGCCCGTGGCGATCACCGGCTTGCCGAGCGCCATCGCCTCGGCGAGGGTCAGCCCGAAGCCCTCGGCGCGGTGCAGCGAGATGTAGCAGTCGCACGACGCCATCAGGGCGGCGTTCTCCGCCTGGTCGAGGTACTGCTCGACGAGCACCACGTCGGGCCGCTCAGCGGCCGCGAAGCGCAGCTGCTCGGCGTGGGAGACCTTCAGGTCGCCGTTGACGAACTTGATCACGAGCGTCGGTCCCTCGCCCGGCGAGAAGGCCGTGGAGAACGCCTCGATCAGCCCGAGCGGGTTCTTGCGCTCGAAGACGCTCAACAGGTCGAAGCAGAACAGGAAGGTGTAAGCCTCGGGGATGCCGAGCGCGGAGGGGTCGAACCCGGGCGCCGGCTTCGGCTCGGCGACAGGGAGTGGGAAGGCGAGGATCGGCTTGTCCACGACGCCGACTGACGTGGCGAGGTTGGCGATCGCCTGCCGGCTGAAGCTCGAGTTCGCCCAGATCTCGTCGACGTGCTCGAAGGCGACGGCGAAGCGCGTCGGGAACTGCTCGAGCTCCCAGGCCCACAGGCCGATCGTGTAGCGGTTGGCGAAGAACTCGGGCCCGACGCGCTCGGCGAACGAGCGCAGCTGGTCGGCGTTGACACACAGCAGGTTCACGTCGAGGTCGTCGCGCCCGCCGCCCTCGAAGACATGCGCCTGCCGCCCGACCGAGGTCGTGTCGACGAGGGTCGAGGTGGCGATCCCGGCCTGCTCGGCAGCGGCGAGCACCAGGCGGGCATGCTCGCCGACCCCGGTCTCGGCACGCAGGTATCCCGTGACACGGATGCCCGGCTGCAGCTCGAGTGGCGTGGTCCCGGGCGCGGCGTCGCCCTCCCCCTCCCCACGGCCCGCCGGCGCCTGCTCGAGGCCCGGCGCGACCCGCTCGACGGACGGGGCGCCGCGACGTGGCGCCGGCGCCTCGACCGCGAGGCGCGGGTCGAGCCGGCGCTCGGCGACCTCATGGCGGATCCATTCGTTGAACTTGTCCAGCCTCCCCTCGCCGACCCCGGGGAAGGCGTCCTGCAGATCGGGGCGGCCGTCGTAGGTGGCGCCGAGGTAGCGCGTGAGCGGGGGGCCCGCCGGCTGGCGGTCGTTCAGCCAGGCCACGAACTCGTCATCAACGCCCGGCTCGAGGGGGTTCGGCGGCAGCTCCCGCTCCTCGGACTCGGCGTCGAGGAGGGCGTCGCGATACAGCGAGCGCATGACGTCGTCGAAGACCAAGCCGTTGGCCAGTCGGGCGAAGCCGTACTCGCTCGGCCCGTCGGAGCTGCGCCGTGCGGCGAACATGTCCGCGCCGTACTCGTCGCACAGGCGCTTGAGCACGGGATGGCGCGAGAGCAGGATGCGCGGCCGCGCTCCCTGATGCTTGGACAAGAGCCAGGGCACGCGCGGGTCGTAGCCGGAGAAGTGGAAAAAGCCGAGCGGCTCGCCGTTGACCGTGTAGCCCTTGCCGTCGAAGGCGAGCTCGCGGTGGTCGAGGTTCCAGTAGGCGACGTTCCAGCGCGGGCTGCGGTCGATGGCGGCGTCCCAGATCGAGGGCACGAAGTCGATCCAGCGCTGGTCGGTGAAGCGCATCTGCTCGGGAGCGACCATGCACTCGCGCCCGAGGCGCTCCATCCAGAACTCGAGCATCGCCCCGGCGGCCGGGGAGACGCCGATGAAGCCGAGGTTGTACATCCCCGAGGCGAGGATCTCGCTCTCGGACTTGGACTTGCCGTCCCGCGGCAAGGGTGCGATGACGTGGGGCGTGAGGACGATGCCGTGTTCCTCGGTCTGCCCGGCGAGCTCGTCGAGTGGCGAGAAGACCTTGATGTCGGGGTCGAGGAACAGCACGGCGCCGCTGCTCCGGTCGAGCATCGCCCGCAAGAGCCACGGCTTGACGGCGGTCGAGAGCTCCGTGACGTTGTAGATCGCCGCCATCCGGCGCGCCTCGTGCGCGTCGAGGGGCAGGTCGGAGAGGAACAGCACGTCGAAGGGCTCGGCGGCGCGGTCGACGAGGCCGTACACGTCGTCGACGACGAGCGTCACGAAGCGGCCGTCGGGGTGCTGCTCGTAGAAGGACGTGGCGAGCACCCGTGCCGCCGGCAGGTAGTTGCGAGCGACGATGGTGCAGGCGGTGATGGTCACGAACGGGCTCCTCGGGCCGCACGCCCCCGGCTCGAGGTGGTGACGCGCGGCTCGCCAAGGTTAGTTGCGCCGCCTCGCGCGACCGGTGCGCGCCGAGCAGGACGAGCCGCGACCGGGACCGCGACCTCGACCTCGGCCGCGCCGCCGGGGACGGTGCCGGCGCCCCGACTCGCGCCATCCCCCTCGACGGCCCCCTCGACGGCGCCGTCGCCGGCCTCGACGGCGCGCTGCCGTTCGGCTCGCTCGCGGGCGAGCGAGCGCTCGAGCGACGCCACCCGCCGCTCGAGGCGGGCGCAACGTGCCTCGAGCGCGGCCCGCTCGCCAGCCAGACGGCACGCCTCCTCGGTCTGGTGGACGAGGTCGTAGCGCACGTAGTCGTCGACGGGGTTCGCCGGCGCGGCGAGCAGCCGGCGCGCCAAAGCGTCGTGCTCGCGGGCGTAGAAGCGGTTGAGCCCGTCGAAGAGCACGCAGCGGTAGCCGGCGTCGAGCAGCAGCGGCTCGAAGCGGCGATGGCTCGCCACCGCCGAGTTCGGCTCGGTCGCCTCGACGACCACGACGCGGGCGCGAAGCGGCTCCAGTCGGCGCCGGCGAGCACCGCCCGCTCGTGGCCCTCGACGTCGACCTTGAGGAAGTCGACCGGCCAGCGGACGTGCTCGGCGACCACGGCGGCAAGCGTCGCGGTGCGCACGGCCACGGCCACCTGGTCGCCGTCGAGGACCCGTTTCGCGATGCGCCCGTCGAGGGTCGACAGCCCGCTGCGCCCGCCGCCGTCGACGTGCAGCGTCGCCCTGCCGGCGCGCCGCGAGAGCGCGAGCTCGAGGGTGACGTCTTCGGGGCGGGCGGCTCGCAGCTGCGCCGCGCCCTGCGGGTGAGGCTCGACGTTCACGCCGCGCCAGCCCCGGTCGTAGAAGTGCTTGGTCACCGAGTCGACCACCGGGTCCCAGGCGCCGACGTCGACGTAGTGGCCGATCGACTGGCGGTCGAACAGGCGGGCGAGGACGACGTCCTCGCCGTTCTGCGCGTAGGAGATCATCCGCACGGGCGTCGCCTCTGCACTGGCCCCGGCCTCACACGTTGAGGAACAGGCGCAACGCCGGCGGGCTGTTGTAGGCCACGAGCAGCAGCACGAGCAGCACCGTGGAGATCGCCGCCACCGGCCAGAGGGCACGCCGGGGCACGGCGATCCCGCAGGCGAGCACGAGCGGGAAGGCGTCGAAGACGAAGCGCGGGGCGAGCCACGCCCCGCCGTCGAAGGTGACGCCGGCGAGGACGAGCACGGAGAGCACGATCCAGGGCAAGGGCGCCCGCTGGACGGCGAGCAGCACGAGCCCGACAGCGGCGACCACGATGCTCCCGACCGTCAGCGCCGTGACGCCCCAAGCCGAGAAGGCGTACGCGTCGAAGGCCGTGCCGCTGCTCCAGGGCAGGCTGAGGTGGACCATCCAGCCGGCGTGCTCGACCCGGCTCCAGGTGAACGGCGAGCCGGTGACCGCCCACAGCCAGCACAGGTAGGCGCCCGCGCCGCAGGCGGTGAGGACCGCCGAGACCAGCCCGCGCCAACGGCGCGTGACGAGCGCTGCGACCGACAGCGCCAGCACGAGGGGGACGAGCATGAGCGAGAGCGTCGCGGTTGCGCCGGCACCGAGCAGCCCGGCGAGCACGTCCCGCCGGCGATCGGCGGCGAGCAGCGCCGCCAGCGCGAAGGCGACGGCGACACCGTCGGCGTAGATCAGCCCGTCGACGACCGAGCCGGGAAAGACGGCCAGCAGCACGCCGGCCTGCATCCCGGCGCGCGCCCCGTAGTGGCGGGCGACCAGCACCGTGGCGGCGAGCGCGCCGACCGCTCCCGCCAGCCAGGTGAGCGCCACCATCGCCCACGCCAGCGGCAGCCCCGTGACCCAGGCGAGCGCCTTGCCGAGGTAGGGGAAGCCCGGGAAGAACGCCACGTAGGCGCTGGGCGAGGCGTTGATCTTTCCCGGGGGCAGGATCGGCACGTGCGTCGGGTAGCCGAAGCTGGCGATGCCGAGGTAGTAGCCGGAGTCCCACACCGTGAAGCTCGAGAGGACCCCGGTGTGGTGACGCGCCGCGAGCACGAAGGCTGCGACGACGAGCGCGACCCGCGAGGCGGCGTACGCGGCGAGGACGACTCCGAGCGCCGACAGCCCGACGGCGGCGGCGGGGCGGGCGGCGGTGCGCGCCTGTGCAGTGCCGAGCGGCGCCTCGACGAGCGCGGTCATCGGCCGCAGCTCAGGTCGGAAAGCCGGCCGCTCACGTCAGGGGATCAGCCGAGCAGCTTGCGCAGCCCGGCTGCCGCCGAGCTGACGTAGCCGCCGTCGTCGAGGCGCTCGATCGCCGAGAGCCGGTCGGTGAGGAAGCGCACCGCGCGCGCCCGCCCGTGCTCGGCCAGGATGCGCACGCGTGCGCGCTCGGCGCGCGCCGTCGCGGAGGCGGGGTCCTCGACCACGGCACGCATCGTCGCCGCGGCAGCGTCGATGTCGGGGTCCGCCCAGGTCTCGGAGGGGTCGTAGGGCGGGGCGTGCTCGCCGACGGCGACGCGCCCGGCCGGGACGAGGAACGCCGTCGAGGCGTCCATGAACTGCAGGTTGCCGGAGTACTCCGTGGCGATCACCGGGCGCCCGAGCGCCATCGCCTCGGCCATCCCGAGGCCGAAGCCCTCCGAGCGATGCAGCGAGACGTAGCAGCCGCACGCCGCCAGCAGGGCGCCGCGCTCCCCCGCGCTCAGGTAGGCGTCCACGACGACGACGTCGGGCCGGTCGCGCGCCGCGGCGAGGAGGCGCTCGTGCTCGATCGGCCTGCGGTCCCCGTTGACGCTCTTCAGCACGAGCGTCGGGCCTTCGCCCGGTGCGAAGGCGCGCGTGAAGGCCTCGAGCACGCCGAGCGGGTTCTTGCGCTCGAACGCGGAGTTGAAGTCGAAGCTGAAGAGGAAGAAGAAGCCCTCCGGGATGCCGAGCCGCGCCGGCGAGAAACGCCGATCGACCGGCGGCGGCACGACGGGGTGGGGGAAGGTGTGCACCGGGACCTCGACGACGGGCTGCACAGCCGAGGCCACGAAGTCGCTCGGCACCCAGATCTCGTCGAGCATCGCCGCGTTGGCGGCCATCTCCTCGGGGAGGTGCTCGGTCTCCCAGGCCCAGCCGCCGACGTTGTAGCGGCCCTCGAAGAAGGCGGGGCTGACGAGCGCGGCGAAGCCGAGCAGGTGCTCGGCGTTCAGCCAGATGACGTTGATCCGGCGGTCGGCGACGGGCACGCCGACCTGGTGGAAGGGATGCGCCTGGCGGCTCGTCGGGACGTCGACGGGGATCGTCGAAACCCCGAAGCGGGTGCCCTGCAGGGCGTCGAGCACGAGGCGCGCCGCCTCGCCGACGCCGAGCTCGGCGCGCAGGTAGCCGGTGAGGGTGACGCCGTCCTGCAAGGACGCCGGCGGGGGCACGAACACCCCCGAGGGGGCCGCCCACCAGGCGCACTCCTCGAGGTGCGGGCGCAACGCCGGCGGCACCTCCTCGCCGATCCCGTGGTACCCGGCCCAGTGGCGGTAGCCGAGGGCGTCGACGGTGGACAGCCGGGGGAAGGCCCACTGCAAGTCGCGGCGGTCCTCGTACACCTCGGCGAGGTAACGCGGCACAAGCGGCGAGCGCGGCGAGCGCGGGTCGCCGCTGGCGAGCCAGTCGTAGAAGGCGCCGACGCTGGCCGGGTCGAAGGGGTCCGGCGGCGGGTCGACCGAGCCCTCGTCCCCGCCGGGGTGGCGCCACGCCGCGGCGAGGCCGCGGCGCACCAGGCGGCGCATCCGTTCGTCGAGCGGCGTGCCGTCGGCGCAGCGCTCGTAGGCCCCGGGCGTGACCGGCGCCATCGGGTAGCCGGCGAGGCCGAGGCGGTAGGCCTGGTGGCGGCACAGCTCGGCCAGCGCCGGCTGCTCGCTGAGCAGCACCCGCTGGGTGGGGCGGGTGTCGGCGGTCAGCAGGTACGGCAGCCAGGGGTCGAAGCCCTGCAAGTGCGCCAGGCGCAACGGGCGACCCGCGGCGAGGAACATCCCCTCCCCAGTCACCTCGACGGGGCGCTCGTGGCCGTTCCACCACGCCAGGCCGTACGCCGGGTCGGCGAGCACGTGCACCCCCGGGTCGCCGGCGAGCGCGTCGAGCAGCGGCTGCGCGGCGTGCAGGGGGAGGCGACGGTCCCCCGAGGCGGCGCGTGCGAGGCGCTGGGCCCACCAGGACGCCAGCTCGGCGCGGGCCGCCGAGACGGCGAGGATCCCGGGGTCGAAGGCTCCCCAGTGGCCGAGGGTGACCTCGTCGGGGAAGCGCCCGTCGTCGGGCAGCCGGCCGAGGACGCGCGGCACGACGACGACGCCGTGCGCCTCGGCGAGCAGGCTCAGCTCGTCGAGGGGCGCGACGACGACGACCTCGGGGTCGAGGACGATCACGCTCGCTGCGCCGGCGGCCAGCAGATGGGCGGCGAGCCGGGGGGCGAGCACCGCGGCGAGCTCGTCCGGCGTGGTGCAGCACGCGAGCAGGTGCACGTCGCGCTCGGCGACGCCGATGTCGGCGGGGCGGAACAGGCGGATCGGGGCCGCGACGGCGGCGCCCGCCGCGCCCGGGACGGAGCCTGCCGCGTCGGCGTCGCTCAGACTGCGTTGCGGATCGTCGACGATCAGCACGCCGAGCGTGGCGCCGGGATGGTGCGCGGCGACGAGTGCCGCCATCGCCCGGGCATGGGGAAGGCGGGCGCGTGTGATGCTCGTGCAGGCGGTGGGGATCGTCGCTCGCGGTGGGGTCGGCGCGGGGTCGGTCACCATGGCGACCGGGGCGTGCACATGGACGTGGATCCTACGGCCGCGCCCTGGCCCCGGCGGAGGCGGGCGGCGCAGCGGCGGCGGGCGACTCTAGATTGAGCGGCCGTGCCGCCCGAGGTCACGCTCCCGTTGCCGCCAGAGGACATGCGCGCGCTCGTCGGGGTGACCGACCCGGCGCTGTTCGACAACGCGCAGCGGGGCAACGCCCTGCCGGAGGCCGGCGAGCTCAGCTATGGCTCGGTGCTCGACTTCGGCTGCGGCTGCGGGCGCCTGGCACGCAAGCTCATCCAGCAGGACCCCCAACCCGTCCGCTACGTCGGCGTGGACCTGCACGCCGGGATGATCCGCTGGTGCAACGAGCACCTCGCACCGCTCGCACCGCAGTTCTCCTTCGTGCACCACGACGTGTACAACGCCGGCTTCAACCCCTCGGCCACGGCGCGCATGCTGAGCTTCCCGGTGGAGGACGGTGCCGTCGACGTCGTCGTGGCCCACTCGGTTTTCACCCACGTCGTCGAGGAGGCGGCGCTGCACTACCTCGCCGAGTGCGCCCGTGTGCTCCGCCCGGGCGGGGCGCTCGTCTCGACCTGGTTCCTGTTCGACAAGCGTCCCTTCCCGATGATGCAGTCCTTCCAGAACGCCCTGTACATCAACGCCGGCGACCCGAGCAACGCCGTCATCTTCGACCGGGAGTGGTTGCGTGCCGCGACGGCCGAGGTCGGCCTCGTGATGACCGACGCCTGGCCGCCGGCGATCCGCGGCTTCCACTGGCAGCTCCGCTTCGAGCCCGCCGCCACCGGGCGCCCGGCGATCGAGCTGCCCGCCGACCAGGCCCCACTCGGGTCGTTGCCACCGCCCGTGCTGACCGTGCCGGCGCACACGATCGGCGCCTGAGCCGCGATCAGCTGCCGCGAGCGGCGTGGGCCGGGTCGTCGGCGGGGCGTCGGCGGGCCGGCGCCGTTCGCATCCGGGCTCGACGCTTTGCCAGCCCGGCCGCCAGCGCGGCAGCGCTCCCCGTGCCGGCGAGCCAGGCTTCTTCGGGGGAGAGCGGCACGACAACCGGCCGCGCCGAGCGGGCCCTTCGTCGCGCGTGGCTGGCCGCGCGCCGCCGCCTGCGCTCCTCGTCGTCCTCCTGGGCCAGGGCGGGAAGGACCGGCCGCCACCGGGGGATGAGCATCGGCGCCACGGCGAGGAGCATCCCCGCGGCGGCGATCGAGCCGTCGAGCCGGAGGCGGGCGGGGAACCCGCGCGGGTCGCCGTACTGGCTGTCGTAGTACGGGGTAAACCAGTCGAGCCAGGCATCTCCCGGGACGGGCGCGATCACCCACGGGCGCCAGATGGCGATCGTGCCGGCGACGAGCGCCACGAGCACGGCGTCCCGGCGCGGCGAGCGCGCCCGCGCCACGGCGGCGACGGCGAGGGCGGTCAGCAGGATCGCCCCGGGCATGAGGATGCGCGCCGTGTCGTCGCCTCCGGACACCGCCAGGGCGATCTGCAACACCGACACCACGGCGACGACGAAGGTGTCCCTCCGGTGCGCCGAGCGGCGCCGCCCGACGAGGGCGAGCAGCGGCACGAGCCCGAAGCCCGTGACCGCCATCCACGCCGTCTGCTCGAGGCCCCCGAGGCTCGCGAAGTGCGCCTCGAGGTACTGCCTGACCACCGCCCCCATCGGCGGCTCGCCGCCGTAGTTCGGCCGGGAGAAGTCGAACACGAGGCCGCCGATCCCGGCGCCGGCCAGCGCGGCTCGCGCCAGCGGGCGACGGCGCGTCCAGAGCAGATCGAGCACGGCGAGCATGACGACGACCGCGCCCCACTGCTCGCGGGCGAGCGTGCAGGCGAACGCCACCGGGACGGAGAGCCACAGCCGCTCGCGCAGCACGACCAGCACGAGCGCCAACCCGAGCGCCAGCGACACCTCGTCGGTGTTCGCCGGGTAGGTCAGCGCGAAGCGCAACGCGAACGGGGTGAGCAACAGCAGGCACACCCCGATCAGCGCCGCGGCGCTCCGGCGGGGTGCCTCCACGCCTTGCCCGCACAGCCGGCGCACGAGCAGCGCCATCAGGACGGCCGACACGGCGACGCCGACGAGGTCGACGGTGAGGAAGCGCTGCAGCTCCCCGCCCCACGGGTCGTGCTGGACGAGCCAGGGCACGAGCGGGCGGCGCGAGTAGGGGCTGTTGACCTCGGCCCCCGCCGCGGCGTTGCAATAGAGGATCCCGTCCCAGCCGCAGCCGTCGCTCGCCGCGAGGAACTGGCTGAGCGCCGCCTGCCAAGCCACGACCACGGTCGTGAACACGCCGAGCACCAGTGCGGCGGCGAGCAGCGGTGTCGACCTGGCCGCGGCGAACACACCCGCCAGGGCGCCGGAGCATCGCTGTGCGAGGCGGCCGGCGAGTCGCGCCGGGGCTGCCTCGCCGGCGACGAGCGCCGACTGCGCGCGCCGCGCCGCGCCGGCGAGGGAGCAGCGCAGGCGCCGGGGTGCAGGCTCGCGGGCAGCAGCGACGACGAGCACCTCGTCGGCGCCCTGCGGCGCCGCCGGCTGCGCGGTGATCGTCGGCCCCATCGCCCGTCCTCGTCCCGACTCCCGGTCGTCCTGCTCAGCCGCCAGCTCGCCGCGCCTCAGCCCGGCGGGCCGTCCGGCGGGACGCCAGGCGCGACACCTGCCGCCGCCCCGCGGGCGACGATCCGCTCGGCCAGCTTGCGGCTGGCCTCGTCGATCATCTCGCCGTCGTGGCGCAGGGCGCCTCGCTGCTCGGCGACCGACGCCTCCTCGAGCGCGGCGAGGATCGCCGCGGCATGCTCGACATCCTGACGGCACGGCGTGAACGCCTCGTTGATCACCTCGAGCTGGCTGGGGTGGATCGCCCATTTGCCGTCGAGCCCGAGCGCAGCCCTGCGCCGGGAGATCGCGCGCAGGCCCTCCTCGTCTTCGAGTGCCAGGTAGGGGCCATCGATCACCTGCAGCCGGTTGCAGCGCCCGGCGACGAGCAGCTCGAGCAGCACGTGGTGGTAGTGATCGCCGGGGTATCCGGGCAGGTCGCCACCGCCGGTGGCCATCGGCATGCCGAGCGACGCGGCGAGGTCGACCGGCCCGAGCACGACCGTCTCGAGGCGGGGTGAGGCGGCGCAGATCTCCGCCACCGCGGCGAGCCCTGCCGCCGACTCGATCTGCACCTCGATGCCGACGTGCCCGGTGGGCAGCCCGCCGTCTCGCTCGACCTGGGTGAGCAGCAGGTCGAGGGCGACCACCTCGGCCGCCGAGCCGGCCTTGGGCAGCATCACCTCGTCGAGCCGCTCGCCGCCGGCGGTGACGACCTCGATCAGGTCGAGGTAGGTGTGAGCGCTCGACCACCCGTTGAGGCGCACGCAGACCACGCGCCGCCCCCAGTCGAGCTCACGCACCGCGGCGCCCACCCGCCGGCGCGCGTCGGCCTTCGCCGGCTCGGCGACGGCGTCCTCGAGGTCGAGGATCACCTCGTCGGTGGGCACCGTGGTCGCCTTGGCCAGGAAGCGGTCGCTCGAGCCGGGTACGGCAAGGCAAGATCGGCGCGGCAGGTCTCTCGAGCGGCGTGACATCGGTCGCGGTCTCAGCGGCTCGCTGCCGGCTTCACCGCGGTCCACCAGGCGCGGGCGATCGTGCCGTTCGGCATCCAGACGCGCACCTCGACCGTCGTTACGGGGATGAGCGGGATCATCTCGTAGCGGTAGAGGCCGGTCCCCCACAGGTACTCGCCGGACGACGGCGCCGGCGGGATGGTGAAGGGCATCTTCACCGTCGTCGGGCGCAGTGCGGTGAGCCCCCCGTTGACCCCGGTGATCAGCTTGTTGCCGCCCTCCCAGACCTGGGGGGTGAGCGAGGAGTCCGACTGCAGGCGGATCTCGGCGACGTAGTGGCCAGGCCCCAGCTCGAAGTAGTCGTGGTAGACGAGGTAGCCGAGGCTGTTCGGCGGCTGGTCGGGTATCGAGGCGACCCCCCAGCTCGAGGCGGCTCCCGAGGTGAGCGAGACGGCGTTGCTGCCGGGGTCCATCCAGATCGGGTACGCCGAGCCCGCTCGACCGAGGGTGAGCGAGCCGAAGCCGGCGGGCGGGTTCCAGCGGTACACCCAGATCCCGTTGTCGTCGTACTCCACCTGCTGGACGCCCGGGAGGTGGACGATCGTGTTGATCGCCTCGAGGGTCTCGGCATGGGTGGCGACCTGCAGGCCCTGGTCGAGGGAGAGCACGAACCACACCGTGTGCGAGCGGATCGGGATCGTCGTCGGCCCCCCGAAGGAGTAGACGTTCTGGCGGCCGCTCAGCGGGCCAACGTAGCCCTGGGAGGCGACCACCTCGTCGGCTGCCGGGGCCTCGCGGGCGACCATCTGCACCACCGCCGAGGAGCCGGGGCTCATGTGCACCCAGTGGTCGTTGGTGATGCCGAAGTAGGCGTCGAACCACCCGCCCAGGTTGGCGAGCATCGCCACGCCGAGCAGGGCGCCGATCGGCCAGAGCAGCCGGCGCCGGAGCAGGGTCGCCACCACCGCCGCCGAGCCGAGGGCAAGCGCGCCGTAGGCGATGAAGTTCTGGAAGCTCGGATAGCTGAATTCCTGGATGCGAAGCAGGTTGTTGGCGAGCAGCTGCGGGGCGACGATGAAGAACGCCGGGGTGAGCAGCCCCGCGAGACCCGGCGGGGAGGTGTTGGCCCACAGGTTCCAGCCGTGCGAGAACAGCGTCGACAGCGCGAGGCCAGGGTGCTCGGCGATCGCCAGCACGACGCGGGCCAGGCTGGGATCGGAACCGGCGCCCTTGCCTACGAGGAAGGCATAGCCGGACGACGGCGAGCCCACCGTCGCGTGGGCGACCGAGAGCACCGCCGCCCACAACAGCGCCACGGCGCTCAGCCCGAGCGGCCAGCAGGCGCGCAGGAGCGCCCGACGGTCGAGCCGGGGCGCATCGCTCGTTCGCAACGTGGCCCGTCTGCGCCACAGGAGCACGAGGGTCGCGGCCACGCCGACGCCGAGCACGTAGAGCACCGAGGCCGCGCCGCAGAGCATGGCGAGCAGCGCCCAGACCGCCACGCTGCGCCGGGAGCGCAATGCAGCGCGCAGGGCGAGCAGCGCGAAGCAGGCGCCGAAGACCTCCATGTGGATGTCGAAGCTGGCCGTCCAGTACACCCAGGGATCGGCCACGACGAGCAGCACGACCAACAGGCGCGTCGAGCCGGCGACGAGCGCCTCGCGCCGCGGCGTGCCCTCGCTCCAGGGAAGCGAGTCGGCCACCAGCTGCAAGCAGGTGGCAGACACTCCGGCGATGGCGAGATCCTGCAGCCAGAGGTAGCCGACGACGTGGTTCGGGAAGAGCCAGTAGAGCGGGGCGAGGACGTAGACGATCAGCTCGCCGTCGTTGCGTATGAACAGGTAGCCGCCCTGGAAGGTGTTCCGGGGCAGCAGATGCCCGTGGGCGATCAGCGCCCAGGGCTGGTAGTAGATCCCGAAGTCCCAGCTCAGGTTGGACAGACCGGCAAGGTGCCAGCTCCAGGCCATCAGCCCGAGCAGCTGGGCGAGGACGAGGCCCCAGCACAGGGCCCCGACGACAGCGCGCTGCGGTGGGCGGGCGGGGTGCCCGGCGCCGGGCGTGCGCTGCGGGCCGCTTGGCGGCGGGCGCGGCTGCGGGCTCGTCCGAGTCCTCCTGCGCCGCGTCGTCGGGCGCGACGGCGTCGATCGATCCGGTCTCGGCACGCACCGGGGCGCAGCGTAGGCGGGCTGAAGCCGTCCGTCGCGGCGGGCGCTCTGCTACCTTCGATTCCCGCCTGGAGCGCCGAAGCAGCACGTGGCCGGCCCCGCTCCAGCGCGCAGGGAGGCGTTTCGTGCAAGGCAGCATCCGTTCGTCCGCGTTGGCCGTGATCGTCCGGCGGCGGCCGTGACCGTCGCCGAGGGGGGCGTGTTCACCCACGACGTCGCCGTCGTCGGCGGGTGCGGTCACGTCGGGCTGCCGCTCGGGCTTGCCTTCGCCGACGCCGGCCTCTCGGTCGTGCTCTACGACCTCGACGCCGCCAAGGTGGAGCGGGTCGCCGCCGGCGAGATGCCCTTCGTCGAGCCGGGCTGCGAGGAGATCCTGCGCCGTGTCGCGGGTCGCGAGCTGACGGTGACCGCCGACCCCTCGCTGGTGTCGCGCGCCGAGTACGTCGTCGTCGTGATCGGCACGCCCGTCGACGAGCACCTGAACCCCGACCCGATGGTGGTCTCCGTCGCCGTCGAGGAGCTCGCCGAGCATCTGGTCGACGGGCAGCTGATGGTGCTCCGCTCGACGGTGTTCCCCGGCACGACGGCGGTGGTCGAGCAGGTGATCACCCACCTCGGCCGGCGGATCGAGGTGACGTTCTGCCCCGAGCGGATCGCCGAGGGCAAGGCGATCGAGGAGCTGCGCGAGCTCCCCCAGATCGTGGCTGCGCGCACCGAGGAGGGCTTCGCCCGCGCCGAGGCGCTCTTCGGCCGGCTGACGGCACGCACGGTGCGCACCACGCCGGAGGAGGCCGAGCTCGCCAAGCTGTTCACCAACTCCTGGCGCTACATCAAGTTCGCCATCGCCAACCAGTTCTTCATGATCGCCAACGACTTCGGCATCGACTACGAGCGCGTGCGCGCCGCGGTGGCCTTCGAATACCCCCGCGCCGCCGACCTGCCGAGCGCCGGCTTCTCCGCCGGCCCGTGCCTGCTGAAGGACACGATGCAGCTGGCGGCCTTCAACAACAACAACTTCGTGCTCGGGCACTCCGCGATGCTCGTCAACGAGGGTCTGCCGCTGTACATCGTCTCCAAGCTCGAGGAGCGCTACCCGCTGTCGCAGATGACCGTGGGGATCCTCGGCATGGCCTTCAAGGCCGGGTCGGACGACACCCGCTCGAGCCTGAGCTACAAGCTGAAGCGCATCCTCAAGTTCCGTGCCCGCCAGGTCGTCTGCCACGACCCCTACGTCACGACCGACGGCGAGCTGTGCGAGCTCGACGACGTGCTCAAGCAGGCCGACCTGCTGATCGTCGCCGCGCCTCATGCCGACTACGCCGATCTCGAGACCGAGCTGCCGCTGATCGACGTGACCGGCTCGTCCGGCCGCCCGGTCGCGCTGTGACGCCGCGCAGGCCGGCGAGCTCTCGCGGGCCGGGCGCCACCAGCGCGGCGACCAACGGCACACCGTCCGCGAGCGCGCCGGCCGACGGCGCGCCGCCCCAGCTAGCGGCCCCGCGGGTCTCGGTCGTCGTCACCGCGTACAACGAGGGCGCGACGATCCGCGCCTACCTGCAGCGCCTGCTCGAGGCCGTGACGCTCCCCTGCGAGGTGCTCGTCGTCTACGACGACCCGGCGGACACCACCGTGCCCCCGCTCGAGGAGATCGCCGCCGGCGACCCGCGTGTCGTGCCCCTGCTCAACACCTACGGTCGCGGCCCGGCGCGGGCAATCCGCTACGGCATCGACCACGCCCGAGCCAAGGTCGCCGTGGTGACGATGGCCGACGGCTGCGACGACCCGCAGCAGATCGACCAGCTGGCGCGCCTGGTCGAGCGCGGCGTCGTGGTCGCCGCCGCCTCGCGCTACATGCGCGGAGGCCAGCAGATCGGCGCCCCGGCGCTGAAGAGCACCATCTCACGCCTCGCCGGCCGCTCGCTGCACCTCTTCGCCCGCGTCGGCACACGCGACGCCACCAATTCCTTCAAGGCGTACTCGATCGAATTCGTGCGCGCCGTGGGCATCGAGTCCGACCACGGCTTCGAGGTCGGCATCGAGCTCGTCGCCAAGGCACGGCGCCACAGGCTGCGGATCGCCGAGATCCCGACGATCTGGCTCGAGCGCACGGAGGGACAGTCCAACTTCAAGCTCGCCCAATGGCTGCCGCACTACCTCCGCTGGTACCGACACGCGTTCGGGCCACCGCTGCCCATGCCGAAGCCGCCCGCCGGCGAGCCGACGCCGCAAGGCGCGTCGCTCCCCGCGGGAGGGACGCCGCCAGCTACCGGCAACGCAGCCGGCCCGGGGCCGAGCAGCTCGCCGGCCGACCCGTCGGCAAAGGACACGGCATCGAGCGAGACGGCATCCAGTGACATGAGCGCAGCGGGATGAGGGTGCTCGTGACCGGCTCCGCCGGCTTCATCGGGGGCTATCTGGTCGAGGAGCTGCTCGCTCAGGGCCACGAGGTCGTCGGCCTCGACGACCACTCCAAGTACGGTCGCGTGCGCAGGTCCTACGACGACCACCCGCGCTTCCGCCTCGTCGAGGGCGATGCCCGTTCCGTCGGGCTGATCGAGGAGCTGCTCGAGGGCTGCGACCACTTCGTCGCCGGGGCCGCGATGATCGGCGGGATCTCGTACTTCCACGCCTACGCGTACGACCTGCTCGCCAACAACGAGCGGATCATCGCCGCCGGCTGCGACGCGGCGATCCGCGCCCACCGTGCCGGCATCCTGCAGAAAGTCACGTACCTCTCCTCGTCGATGGTCTTCGAGTCGACCGACCGCTGGCCGTCGCGGGAGGGCGACGAACGGCTCGTGCCACCGCCGCGCTCCTCGTACGGCTTCCAGAAGCTCGCCGTCGAGTACTTCGCCCGTGCCGCTCACGAGCAGTACGGGCTGCCCTTCACGATCGTGCGCCCGTTCAACTGCGTCGGCATCGGCGAGAGCCGGGCGCTCGGCGACGTCGAGGTGCAGTCGGGGAACGTCAAGCTGGCAATGAGCCACGTCGTGCCCGACCTCGTGCAGAAGGTGCTGAAGGGCCAGGACCCCCTGCACATCCTCGGCGACGGAAGCCAGGTCCGGCACTACACCTACGGCGGCGACCTCGCCAAGGGCATCGTCGCCGCGATCGAGCACGCAGATGCGCTCAACGAGGACTTCAACCTCTCGACCGCCGAGTCGACGACCGTGCTCGAGCTCGCCGAGCTGATCTGGCACAAGGTGCACGGCGGGTCCCGACCGTTCGCCTACGTGAGCGACGAGCCCTTCGAGCACGACGTGGCCCGCCGCGTGCCCGACACCGAGAAGGCCGAGCGCGTCCTCGGCTTCCGGGCCACGACGTCGCTCGACGAGATGCTCGACGAGGTCATCCCCTGGATCGCCGGGGCGATCGACGACGGACGGATCTGAGCCCATGAGCCGGGTCCGCCAGCGGAGCCGCACCTGTGTGCGCGGCGAACTGTGAGGATCCGACAAGCACCTTCACCCTTGCGGCCCGCCTCGGCAGCGTGGGGGGTACGGTCGGGCGACCGCAGCAAGGAGACGATCGATGAGCACATCCCGCAGCAGCACCAACAGCCTTCCCCCCGCGACGACGTCCGAGCAGGGCCACTCCTCGCAGGTGCGCAGGTCCTCGCGGCGGGTGGCGCGCACCCTGCTCGCCTCCCTCGCCGGGGCGCCCCTGCTCGGCGCTGCGCTCGCCGTCTCGGCCGCCGGTGCTCAGACGGGGACCCTCCAGCCTCAGCTCCTCCAGGTCTCCGACCTCGGCAGCGGCTGGGCAGTGATCACGACCACCGGTGGCGGCATCGGCTGCCTGATGAACGTGCTCGAGCCGGCCGGGGTGCACCAGACGGCGACGGTGACGGCGGACTTCCGCCACAGCAACGGCACGCCGCAGCTGTTCGAGCAGATCGCCGAGTACTCGAGCGAGCCCACCGCGTACGCCAAGGCGATCACCGGGCTGTCTCACTGCCACAAGGTGAGCGGCGACCCGGGCGGCGACCCGACGACCGGCACGGTGCGACGGATCCACTTCGCCACTTTCGGCAAGAAGGACAAGAGCGTTGCCTACGACGCCAGGCTCGACGTCGCCGGGCTGTCGGTCGACGAGGTGTTCGTGATCGTCTCCACCGGCACGGAGCTGCTCGCCCTCACGGAGGCGAACATCGGCACCACGGCGAACATCCCGCAGTTCATGTCGATCGCGAAGACGGCCGCCGCCAAGCTGTAGCGACAGCGACAGCGACAGCGACAGCGACAGCGACTTAGCGACATCCACAGCGGCGGCGGCGCGAGCCCGCACGGCGCCGGCGGCGCGAGCGGGCTCAGCGGCGGCGGTGGGCCGGACGGATCAGGCGGGAATTCTGCACGTCGTGCCACACCTCGACGCTCCCGGCGTGCGTCGGGCGCTCGTGCAGCGCACCGGTGAGGAAGCTCGACACCCACCCCGGCTCGGCGCCGACGTCGTCGACGACGACGACGTCGACGTGGTAGCGCCGGACGAAGGCCTTCAGGCGGTCCTTCGACCAGGGCGCCACCGGGATCGGGTCCACCGGGTCGCCGCCGTAGGCCTGCTCGAAGACGGACTCGATCGTTGCCGGGTCGAGCGTCGGCGGGTTGAAGCCGCCGCCGGCGCCCTGCCCGCTGCGGAAGGGGTTGAGCACGTAACCGCCGATCAGCCGGAAGCGGAAGCCCGAGGCGACCTGCCACAGCATCGCCTGATCCTGCGGATTCAACGGGTACGGGTACGCGAGCACGACCGCGCCGGGTGGGATCGACCGCACCGCGCCCGACGAGAAGTAGGCGGGGATCCCCGCCGACGCGGAGGCCTCGGCGCCGGACGGCAGCAACGGCACGAGCGCCGCTGCGCAGAGCACCGCCGCGCCGGCGAGTCCGAGCCGCCGTCGCGCCGGCAGGAGCGCGCCAACGAGCCCGGTGAGCCACGCTTCGCACGCCGCCCCGAGGGCGAGGACGAGGGCGAGGTCGCAGATCAGGCTGAAGCGCGCCGGGACGTCGAAGTCGGCGACCGGCAACGAGGAGAGCACGTCGAAGGGCAGCGGGATACCGGTCGTGTGGCCGTGCACCGTGAGGTGGGTGCCGAGTGAGAGCACGAAGGCGACGAGGGCGGCGATCGAGCAGGCGAGCACGAACCCGTTGCGCTTCACCGTCGCCCAGGTCGTGGCCGCCAGCCAGCCGGCGACGAGGGGGATGCCGAGGTACGCGCCGTTCTCCACTCCCGGACCTCCGCCCCCGAGGCCCGGCTGCGCCCCGTTGGGCACGAACGTGTTGCCGAGCGCGGCCCAGCCGCCGGGCGCGACGAGCTGGCGTGTGGTGGGCACGATGGGGCTGAGCAGGTCGTTGCGGTAGATGTCGACGTAGCCGGGGGTGAACGCGGAGCCGGCGACGTGCTGCGCCCCGACCAAGCTGAACACCAGGGGGTAGCCGGCAAGGGCCGCAAAAGGCGCCAAGGCCCAGGCGAGGCCGGCGCCGAAACGTCCCAGACGGCTGACCGCCTGGCGCGGGTAGCGCAACGCCAGCAGCACCAGCACGATCACCGCGACCACGCCCAGGTCGGCGAGCAGCTCGGAGGAGATGAAGTACTGCGCCGTCGCGAGGGCTCCGAGGGTGAGCCCGGCGCGGCGCGAGCTGTGGCGCTCGCGCACCACGAGCTCGTCGATCGCCACGACGATCCAGGGCAGCAGCGGGACGAAGCACAGGTTGAGGTGCAGGCTCCCCTGGGCGTACGCGTACGGAGAGAACCCGTAGACGAGGCCCCCCACGAACGCGACCGCCGGGCGGGCACGGTAGTGGCGCAGCACGAGGTACATCGACAGCGCCGAGAGGCAGAGCGCGAGCCGGATGAGGACGTTGAACGCGGCGATCGGCCCGAGCGTGAGCGTGATCGGGGCAGCCAAGAGCCCCAGCAGCGGCATCGTCGTGTTCGCCGCCAGGTTGGCGCCGTATGGCTGGTTGAGCGCGGTGGTGAAGAAGGGGTTGAGCCCGTGCAGGATTGCGTGCGGGGTCCAGGCGAGGAACCACGCCTGCTCGGCGACGTCGTAGCAGCCGCAGCTCACCACGCTCGTCGTGGACAGCGGCTGCACCGGCCAGTAGGCGAGCAGGGCCACGGCCAGATACAGGCAGGTGGCGACGGTGGCCGCCACGCCGGCGTCGTGCCACGGCGGTCGCGTGCCCGCCCGTGCGACACCCCCGGCGGCCGACCCCACGGGCTTCGGCGGGCCGGCGGCCACCTGCTCGGCCGGTCCCGTGGCGGCGGTGGTGGCTGCGACCCCGCGGGCAACCTGGCTCGCGCCCGAGACCGGGCTCGCGCCCCGGGCCGGGCTCGCTCCGCCGAGCTGCCCGCCGTCGTCGCCGGCGAGGGCTCCCTCGCTCACCGGTAGCCGCGTCGTACCGGGCGGATGCTCGCGTCGTACCAGATCAGCAACGAACCGTCGCGCACCGGCTTGCCGAACATCGCCCGGAAGATACGCACGACAGCACCGGGGGCGACGTTCGCCGTCGACTCGTTCTGCCCGAGGTCGATGTCCGGAGCCACCGTCGCCGGCTCGTGGTCGGTGTCGACGATGACGGCCTGGACGGCGTAGCGGCGCAGGAACTGCTCGACCTCGCGCGTCGCCCACGGCACGGGCGGCACGAGGATCTGCGAGCCGGCGTTGGCCTCGTAGAAGAGGATCTGCAGCTGCGGAGGGTCGAGCGTCTGGGGCGTGTCGGCGCCGCCCTGGCCGGCACCCGCCGGTGGGTCGGTCTGCAGGGGGGTGAGCACGTAGCCGCCGAAGAGGTCGAAGCGGAACCCCGTCTCGACCTGCCAGAGCATCGAGTAGTCGTCCTGCTCGATCGGGTACGGGTACACGAGGACGTTCGCCCCGGGGGCGATCGCGTCGACGGCGCTCGTGGTGAAGTAGCGCGGCACCTTCACCACTGCAGACCCGATCGGGTGGGAGGGCAGCAGCGGGAGCAAGGCGACGACGACGAGCAGCGAGGCGCCGGCCGCTGCGGGCAGGCTGACCGGCGTCGACCGGCGGTGACGCGGCCTATCCCGACCCGAGGACGGCGAGTCCGCATCGGCGGCACCGAAACCGGCGAGCGGGGAGGCGGCCGGCTCGATGCTCGACCACAGCGCATCGAAGGCGATCGCGACGCAGACGACCAGGCACAGCGAGACGAGCACGGAGTAGCGGGCGGCGACGGCGAGATCGACCAGCGGGACGTGCGCCGAGAGCGCAAAGGGCAGCCACACCCCCCTCGGCTGGCCGTGCACCTGCAGCGAGGGACCGAGCGAGAGCACGAACGCCGCGAGGGCGGCCAGGCCGAAGAGCAGGGCGCGGCCGTTGCGCCGGATCGCCGCCCAGATGGTCGATGCCAGCCAGCACGCGACGAGAGGGATGCCGAGGTAGCCGCCGTTCTCGGCGACCCCGCCGACGAGGCCGTTGGCGAGCGAGGCCCATCCCGACGGAGCGAGCAGCTGGCGGCTCGTCGGGATGAGCGGCGACAAGAGGTCGTTCTTGATCTGCTCGTCCCCGTTGGTCGTCTGCCAGTTCTTCACGTAGTGCACCGGCCCGGCGAGGCCGAAGAGGAACGGGTAGCCGACGAGCAGCACGAAGGGCAGCAGCGCCCAGGCGATCCCGGCCGCGACGCGCGCCCAGCCGGACGGCGATCTGGCGCGGATAGCGCAGCGCGAGCAGCACGAGCACGACCACCGCCAGCACGCCGACGTCGGCGAGGAGCTCCGAGGAGATGAAGTACTGCGCCGCGGCGAGGGCGCCGAGCGTGAGCCCGGCCCGCCACGCGCTGTGGGCGCGGCTGACGACGAGGTCGTCGATCGCCACCACGAACAGCGGCAGCAGGGGGACGAAGCAGAGGTTGAGGTGCAGGCTGCCCTGGGTGAGCATGTACGGGGAGAACCCGTAGACCAGCCCGCCGAGGAAGGCCACGGGCCAGCGCACGCGGTAGTGGCGCAGGACGAGGCACATCGCCAGCGCCGAGGAGCACAGCGCGAGGCGGATCAGCACGTTGTAGGCGGCGACGGGGCCGAGGGTGAAGGTGATCGGCGAGGCGAGGATGCCGAGCAGCGGCATCGAGGTGTTGGTTGCCAGGTTGGCACCCTCGGGGACGTTGAGCGCCTGGGTGAAGAAGGGGTTGAGACCGTGCACGATGGCGTGCGGGGTCCACGAGAGGAACCACATCTGCTCGACCACGTCGTAGCAACCGCAGCTGACGACGCTGGTGGTGGAAAGGGGGGACACCGGCCAGTAGACGAGGAGCGCCAGGCCGACGTAGGCGAAGGCGGCGGCGATCCCGGCGCCGGGCAGGTGCCAGCGGCGCGGCGGGCGCCACCCGCCGGCCGACGCCGATGGCGCTGCGGTGGGCGCGGACGGCTGCCCGCCGCCCTGCGGCGTGCCCTGCGGGCGCACATCACCGGGGCTGAGCAGGGCCATCAGCGACCGCGCCGAGACGGGGTGGTCGGCTCGCGTCGGGGCGCGGGCCGGTTCTGCACCGCGGTCAGCCTGCCAGCCTCGTCAGCTCCGACGGAGCCGGGCAGCCGGGCTCGGCGAAGGCGACGCCCGGCCGCGCCGAGCCGACAGTGCTCACGACGAGGGCGAAGTTGTCCGGCGCGAGGCGCTCCACGGCGACACCGAACGGGCCCGAGCCGAGCTCCCCGCCGCCGGGCGCCCCGAGCACGCGAGGGCGACCTGCGCCCGCGCGCCTGAGGATGGCGCGGGCAGCGCACGCCTCGAAGAGCGCCGGCGGCAGCACGCAACCTTGCCCCGCGACGAGCCATGCCGGCGTCCCACGCTCGCCGGCGCTCCGGGCGAGGACCGCGCCGTCGCGGGCGACGAGGACGCCGTTGGTGGCGGCGGCAAGCGCCTCGACGAGCACGACCGAGGCGCCATCGACCGCCGCATTCGCCTCCTCGGGCAGGTAGGCGACCACCTCCGCAGGGCCGGAGGCGAGCTGGCGCAGCGCGGAGCGCAACAGCGACGGCGCGCCGAGGAGACGAACCGTGCAGTCCGGCCGCAGCGACAGCGCCCCGAGGACGAGCCGTGACGGCGCGGCGACGACGGTCGCCGCGCCGGGGAGCGACGCCGCCAGCTCCTCGGCCGTGACGTCGCCGGCGATCAGCTCACGTGCCAGCTCGGCCGCCAGGCCGGGCTCGACCGAGCAGAGCACGCGCGCCGCGAGCCACCACAGCGGCCCGCACTCGGGATGGGCGTCGAGCAGGCGCCGGCTGGCGGTGAGCAGCACACGCGGTTCCCCGCTCAGGTCCACGAGGGCGTCGGCAGCCTCCTCCACGAGCTCGCACGCGTCGCCCGAGGTGCGGGCGACGTAGCGCAGGCGCTCGATCGGGTGCACTGCGCCACGTTACCCGGCGACCCTGCCGTAGCGAAGGCGAACGACGCGCCGGCGCGTCACCGTCGTCTCGCTCGCTGCCGGTCGGGTGGTCGCGCCCGCTGCCGGTCGGGTGGTGTGGCCCTCAGGTGGTGAGGCCGCCCCGGGTCATCGCCAGCACGTCGAGGACCCGGTCTACCTCCTCCTCATCGAGCAGGCCCTGCTCGAGGACCACGGTGCGCAGGTCCTTGCCTTCGGCCATCGCCGTCTTGACCACCTTGGCCGCCGCCTCGTAGCCGATCCGCGGGTTGAGCGCCGTCACGATCGACGGCGACGAGAGCGCGTAGACGAGGCAGCGCTCCTCGTCGGCGACGAGCCCGGCGACGCACTTGTCCGCCAGCGCCCGGCTGACCGAGGCGAGCAGGCGGACGGACTCGAGCAGGTTGCGTCCGATCACCGGCAGCATCACGTTGAGCTCGAAGTTGCCCGCCGAGCCCCCGAAGGCGATCGCCGCGTCGTTGCCGACGACCTGGGCGACGACCTGGCACACCGCCTCGGGCACGACCGGGTTGACCTTGCCCGGCATGATCGAGGAGCCCGGCTGCAGGTCGGGCAGGTGGATCTCGGCCAGCCCGCAGCGCGGCCCGGACGACATCCAGCGCAGGTCGTTGGCGATCTTGTACAGCGACACGGCGATGGTGCGCAGCATCCCGGACAGCTCGACGAGCGCGTCGCGAGCCCCTTGGGCCTCGAAGTGGTCGCGTGCCTCGGAGAGCGGCAGCCCGGTCTGCGTCGCGCAGGCGGGCGATCACCGCGGCGGCGAAGCCCGGTGGGGCGTTGAGGCCGGTGCCGACGGCCGTGCCGCCGAGCGGCAGCTCGGCGACGCGCGGCAGGCTGGACTGCAAGTCGCTCCACGCCGAGCCGCACGGCGGCGGCGTAGCCCCCGAGCTCCTGGCCGAGCGTGACCGGCGTGGCGTCCATGAGGTGGGTCCGGCCGGACTTCACCACCTCCGCGAACTCCTCGCCGCTGGCGCTCGAGCGTCCCCGGCGAGGTGCTCGAGCGCCGGGACGAGCCGGGCGACGACCTCGCCCGCCGCCGCGAGGTGGATCGCCGAGGGGAAGGTGTCGTTCGAGGACTGCGAGGCGTTGACCTCGTCGTTCGGCTTGACCGGGCGACCGAGGAGCTCGCCGGCGAGGTTGGCGAGCACCTCGTTCATGTTCATGTTGGTCGAGGTGCCCGAGCCGGTCTGGAAGACGTCGACGGGGAACTGGTCGCCGTGTTCGCCGGCGACGACCGCCGCCGCAGCCCGCTCGATGGCGACCGCGACGTCCGGGGCGACGATGCCGATCTCCGCGTTGACCGCGGCGGCGGCCGCCTTGATTGCCGCCAGAGCGCTGATGAGGGCGGATTCGACGCGCTGGCCAGAAATCGGGAAGTTTTCCACAGCCCGCTGGGTCTGCGCCCCCCAGCGGGCGGCGGCGGGAACGAGGACCTCGCCCATCGAGTCGCGCTCCACCCGCACGCCGCTCGCGGCTGCGGCCGGCGCCGCGCCCCGGCCCCCGTTGCCCTCGCCGGGCACGAGCTCCGTGTCGTCCGTCATCCTGCCTGCTCCTTCGGCGCTCCGGCCCCGAGGTCCTCCCATGAGAAGAGTTGCACATCGTGGCCCACGCGGTACTACTCTTTCGGGCCGCGGGCTGACAGCTCGTAGCATGAGGGGCGCTGCGACGACCCGAATGTTGAGGAGTCGGTGTACCAGCGTTGATGGTGTGACGTAGATGCTTCATGTCGGTGAACGTTTTGTGCAAGGCTGTAGCCAGCGGGCATTAGACTCGCGTCATGCGGGTAGGGGTTCGGGCGTCGAAGCGGTCGCGCGACGGCGTCGAAGAGCGCCTGCGCGTTCCTGAGTGAAAGAAGAAGGAAGGGGAAAGATGCAATCTGGCAGACGAGTCCTTGCGGCCTCGGTTCTCGCATCGCTCGCCGTCGGGGGGGTCGCGTCAGGCCGCGGGCGCCTCGACTCGGCATGCCGAGACTGTGTCAGTTAGGGCCCAAGCGACCACAGACGTCAATCCGGCGCTCGCGGCGGTAGCCGACGCGGGAGGTGACCAGTTCACCCTGTGGAAGGGCCAGGACGGCAACCTCTGGTACGCCGTCTACAACGCCACCAGCGCGACGTGGGGTGCGGCGGGCTTCGTCGCAGGCCAGGGGCCGCTCGGCTCCGAGCCGACCGTGGCGCTCGGTCCGGACGTTGCCGGCACGCAGTACCTGTACGTCTTCTGGCAGGGGGCTGACAACAACCTGTGGAGCCAGACTGTCAAGGCGGCAGGCGTCGGCACCGCGACGATCACGGTGAGCTCGGTCAACGCCGCGCCGGTCGTGGTCCCGGGCATGGGCCCACTCGGCTCGAAGCCCTCCGCCACGTACGTCTCGGCCGGCTTCGGCGTCCCGAGCGGCGCCACCGCCGGGTTGGGCGTCTTCTGGAAGGGCTCGGACGGGAACCTGTGGTGGGTGAACATCCCGGTCACCGCAGCCACGGGTGTCGTCGGCGCATTCCCGACCGGTCCCTCGGTGATCGGCGGCATGGCGGTGCTCGGTTCCGAGCCCACCGCCTCATCTGACGCTGCCGGCAACGTCTACGTCTTCTGGCAGGGCTCGGGGAACAACACCCGGGTCTGGGAGGCCTGGCACGGCTCGGGTTCCACTTCGTGGAGCTCGACACCGAACGACCTCGGCGCATGGTCGGGTAACACCGGCTCGGCACCGACGGCGGCTGTCTCGCCGACGGGCACCCAGTTCGTGTTCTGGCAGGGCCAGGACTCGAACCTCTGGTACGAGTGGTACAACGGCGCGGCATGGCAGGGTCCGGTCTCCGTCGGTGACGGTCCGATGAACTCGAAGCCGGCCGTGGCGTTCTCCTCGGGCGGTGGGATCGCCGTGTTCTGGAAGGGCACCGACCTCAACATCTGGACGACGTCGAACACCGTCAACGGCACTGGCACGACGGGTGTCACCGGAGCGTGGGCGACCGTCAAGTCGATCGGCTACGGGCCACTGGACGGCGTGTAGTCAACGATCAGTGAGCCGGCGGTCCGCCGCCGGCTCGATCGGAAATGAGTGCGAGCCCGGGGTGAAAGCCCCGGGCTCGCTCGCGTCCCGAGCGACGGGACGGCACGACGCCCGACCTCTGGGGCGGCCCTCCCGACCGGCTCCGCCGGGTCTGCCTCGACTCGGATGCCCGAGACCCGCGCCCGAGGTCGGCCGATCGGCCGATCGACCGATCGACCGATCGACCGACCCCCAAGCCTGGGCCGCGCACGCATACGGGCGGCACCCGCTGGCAGGTTCCAACCTGGTTACGATCACCAGCATGCAGCAATTCGCGTGACGTAGATCGCGATCTTGCCGGAATTTCCTTGCGCATGCCGGTTGGTGACAGTAGGTTGCACACCCGTCGTGAGAGCTGCCAGGTTCACCACCGGCGCCCACCAACCGACGACGATCATTCGGCGCGAGCCGGGTCGCCGGTGGGCGCGCGTCGTATCGGCCGCCTCCGCCGTGCTCGTCACGGGGGGCGCCGTCACCATCCCCCTCGTCACTGCCACCGCGGCCGGTGCCGACTCCGTCCCGTCGCTGCGCCAACGAGCCGCCGCGCTCGCCGTCGAGATCGACACCACCCGCACCAAGCTCGAGATCCTCGCCGAACAGTACGACCAGGCGAGCTCGCGCGTCGCCGGGCTCGGCGCCGACATCGAGATCGACGCCGCCGCGCTCTCCGGGGCGCGCCAGCAGGTGAGCGCCGACGCCGCCACCTTGCGCCAGGAGGCCCTCGCCGCCTACGTGAGCGGCGGCGCCAACGGCAGCATCGGCGACGTGGTCTCGGCGACCGCCGGCGATGCAGTGCTCAGCCAGACCTACCTGCAAGCCGCCGCCAGCGGCCTGAGCGGCGCGATCACCTCCCTGCAGGACTCCCAGCACCGCCTCGTCGTCCGCCAGGAGACCCTCGCAGATACGCGTGCGCAAGCGGTCGCCGTGCAACACACGATCGCCACCTCCCGCCAGGGCGCCGCCGCTCTCGAGTCACAGCTCTCCGGCGAGCTGTCACGGGTCAACGGACAGATCGCCGCCGACGTGGCCGCCGCCGAGCGCGCTGCGGCGGAGCGGGCGGCGGCCCAGCGTGCGGCCGCGGCCGCAGCCGCCGCGGCCGCGCAGCTCGCCGCCGAGCAGCGTGCCGCAGCGCAGCGGGCCGCCGAGGAGGCTGCAGCCGAGCGGGCCGCGGCGGTCGCCGCAGAGCGGGCAGCCGCGCAGCAGGCCGCCGCGCATGCCGCTGCCCAGCGCGCCGCCGCGCTCGCCGCCGCGCAGGCAGCTGCACAGCACGCCGCAGCCCAGCGTGCGGCGGCGCTCGCCGCCGCGCAGGCAGCTGCACAGCACGCCGCAGCCCAGCGCGCCGCCGATGCCGCCGCGGCGCAGCAGGCGGCGACACGGCGCTCGGTCGAGCAGAGCCCGCTCGGGCGCACGGCCGCAGCCGCCGCTGCGGCAGCCGTGCACGCCGCGACGGCTCCCAAGCCGCAGGTGCACGCCGCCGCGGCCCCGGTCGTCCCGTCGACCCTCCCGCCGGCGCCTGTGGCGTCACCGGCGGCCCCTTCGGTCGGCTCGGCCTCCGGCCTGGCGGCAGTGCACGCCGCCGAGACCCAGCTGGGCATTCCCTACGTCTGGGGCGGCGCCACGCCGGGGGCCGGATTCGACTGCTCCGGGCTCACCATGTGGTCCTGGAGCCAGGCCGGCGTCTCCCTCCCACACAGCGCGCAAGACCAGTACGACTCGATCACCCACGTGTCGCTCTCGGACCTGCAGCCCGGTGACCTGGTCTTCTATGCCGACGGTGGGTACATCTACCACGTCATCATGTACGTCGGCAGCGGCCCTTACGGCGCAGACACGGCGATCCAGGCCGAGGACACCGGCACGCTGATCCAGTACACGACGGTCTGGCCAGGGGCCTACGCGGCCGGCCGCCCCTGAGCCCGCACGACTGAGCCGTCCCGGCCGTGCCGGGTCGCTCCCGGTAGCGTGACGCCGGTGAACGCAGCGGTCATCGACCACGGGCAGATCAGCTGGAGGAGCTACCCCGATCCTTCGCCCGAAGGCCACGAGCTGCTCGTGCGGGTGCGTGCCGCCGGCCTGAACGGCGCCGACATCGCCCAGCGGGCCGGTCACTACCCGCCGCCTCCCGGCACGCCGGCCGACGTGCCGGGCCTCGAGCTGGCCGGCGTCGTCGAGGCGGTCGGCAGCCGCGTGCTGCGCTTTGCCACCGGCGACCGAGTGATGGCCCTCGTGCCGGGTGCGGCGCAAGCCGAGCTCTGCCTGGTCGACGAGATGCTGGCGATGCCCGTCCCCGAGCCGCTGGGCTGGCTCGAGGCAGGGGGCACCCCGGAAGCCTTCGCCACCGCGCACGACGCCCTCTTCTCCCAGTGCGACCTGCGGGCCGGCGAACGCCTGCTCGTCACCGGCGCGGCGGGCGGCGTCGGCCTCGCCGGCGTGCAGCTCGGGCTCGCCGCCGGCGCCGAGGTCGTCGCCAGCGTGCGCCGGTCCGAGCACCGCCCCGCACTGGCCGAGCTCGGCGCGCTCGCCGTCGCCCCCGAGGACGCGGCCGGTGGCGGGCCGTACGACGTCGTGCTCGAGCTCGTCGGGGCACCGAGCCTCACCGAGGTGCTGCCGGCGCTCGCCTTCTGGGGGCGCCTCGTGGTGATCGGCTTCGCCGCCGGGCATCTCGCCGAGCTCGACCTGCGCGTCCTGGCGCACCGCCGGGCGCGCCTGTACGCCTCCACACTGCGTGCGCGTGCGCTCGAGGAGCGCGCCCTCGTGGTGCGCGGCGTCGAGCGCCACGTCCTGCCGCTCCTCGAGCGGGGATCGGTGCAGGTGCGCGTCGACGCTAGCTTCGCCTTCGCCGAGGTCGAGGCGGCCTACGAGCGCTTCGCCGCCGGCGGGAAGCTCGGCAAGATCGTCTTGCAACCCTGAGCCCACCCGAGCGGAGGTCGACGTGGCGGAGATGAAGTACCGGAGGCTCGGCAGGGCCGGGCTCAAGGTGAGCGTGCTGTCCTTCGGCTCGTGGGTGAGCTTCGGTCCCCAGCTCTCGGGCCAGACGGCCGAGGCCTGCCTGCAGACCGCCTTCGACGGCGGCGTCAACTTCTTCGACAACGCCGAGTCCTACGCGGGCGGCGAGTCCGAGCGCATCATGGGCGAGGCGATCGCCAAGCTCGGTTGGCCACGGCAGGCCTACGTCGTGTCGACCAAGCTGTACTGGGGCCTCAACCCCGGCATGGTGAACATGCAGAACACGTTGAATCGCAAGTACCTCATGCAGGCGATCGACGGCTCGCTCGAGCGCTTCGGGCTGGATTTCCTCGACCTCGTCTTCTGCCACCGCCCCGACCAGGAGACGCCGATCGAGGAGACGGTCTGGGCGATGCACGACATCGTCGCCACGGGCCGTGCCCTCTACTGGGGCACCTCGGAGTGGTCCGCCGACGAGATCCGCGCCGCGATGGAGATCGCCGAGCGCCATCACCTGCGGGCCCCCGTCGTCGAGCAGCCCCAGTACAACCTGCTGCACCGCCAGCGGGTCGAGCAGGAGTACGCCCGGCTCTATGACGACTACGGCCTCGGCCTCACGACCTGGAGCCCCCTCGCCTCGGGCCTGCTCAGCGGGAAGTACGCCGGCGGCATCCCCGAGGGCTCGCGCCTCTCGCTCCCCGGCTACGAGTGGATGCGGTCGCGTGCCGACGACGACCTGCTGCATCGGCGCGTGGCGGCACTCGGCGAGGTCGCGGCGTCACTGGGCTGCACGACTGCCCAGCTCGCCATCGCCTGGTGTGCCGCCAATCGGCACGTCTCGACGGTGATCACCGGTGCGAGCCGCCCCGAGCAGGTGCGCGAGAACCTCGGCGCGCTCGACGTGCTCGAACGGCTCGACCACGAGACGCTCGCCCGCATCGAGAACGCCGTGAGCATCAGCTGAATTGCCGTTTCGGTCCGTGCCTGCTGCGGCAGGAGGTCGGACCGGCGGCCTCGACGGCGAGGCGGGCCGGGTCGAGCGGCGAGGCGGTCAGGCGCCGGCGGCGCGCTGCGTGCTGCGGTAGCGCTCGACGGTGAGCAAGGCCGGCACGAGCCAGGGCGCCCGCCGCAAAGGGCAACGCGGATGCAGGACCTCGCCGACGCGAAACCATCCGAGATCGGCGACCTCCGCCGGGTCGGGGAGCGGCTCGGCGTCGGTCTCGCCGAGCAGGACGTGGTCGAGCTCGTGCTCCACGAGGCCGCTCTCGGGGCACACCGCCCGGTAGAGGATCGAGCCGACGTCGCGCAGGGCAGCCTCGAGGCCTAGTTCCTCGCGCAACCGCGTCGTGGCCGAGGCAACGACGTCTTCGCCCGGTGCCGGGTGGCTGCAGCAGGCGTTGGCCCAGACGAGGGGGAAGTGGTACTTCGACGCAGCCCGTTGCTGCAGCAGCAACTTGCCGTCGCTGCGGTAGAGGAACACGGAGAAGGCGAGGTGCAGGCTCCCCGGCGGCTGGTGAGCTTCCAGCTTCGCCGCGTCCCCGAGCACGTTGCCCTCGACGTCGACGAGCACCACCCGGCGCGCCGCGGGGGCGGGCAGGTCGGTCGCGCCGGCACGACCTGACGTGTCGAGGTCGCTGATCGTCGTCTCCTTCTGGTCCGGGACGCGCCGTCGCAGGAGCAGTCCCGACCGAAGCGGCACGCCGACGCGCGCCGGCGTGCGCGGCGTTGGCATGGTAGCCGCCCGCGTTCCGGCACCCGCGCCGCAGCCGGACAGGCGGAGCCCGGCCCGGCTGCCGACCGGCAGCTATCCTGCGGAAGCGACGCAATGGGGGTTGACACTGCGTTTCGACGACACCGACCGCATCCTCCTGCCGGCCGAATCCGGCAGCCCGGCGGCCTGCCGCCGCTGGTTGCGGGCGCGCCTCGCAGGTACGGATGAGCGCACGCTCGAGACGGTGCTGCTGCTCGCCTCCGAGGTCGTGACCAACGCCCTCCTGCACGTCCGCAGCGCCGTCGTCGTGCGCTGCTCGAGCCAGGGACCGCTCGTGCGTGTCGAAGTACAGGACAAGAGCCCGCTTCCGCCCGTGCTGCAGAGCTTCACCGCCGACGCCGTGATGGGCCGTGGCCTGACGATCCTCGACGCCCTCGCGACCGCGTGGGGAAGCGAGGCCCTCGCCGAAGGGGGCAAGGTGCTCTGGTTCATGGTCGACCCGCGGCCCCAGACTGCCGGCGAGGGCGCCGTCGACCGCGCCGAGAGCCTGCACGGCGAGGCGACACCGAGCCCGGCCTCGGTCGACCGAGCGGGCGGTGGGCGCCGGTTTCGCCTGCTCGGAGCGCCGGTCCTCCAGCTCAACCGGGCGTGGATCGAGTATGGCAACCTGATCCGCGAGCTTCGCTTGCTCGACACGTCGGGGACGGCGACCTGGGCCGCGACGGCCGAATCCGCCGCCGGCCCCGCCGCCGGCCCCGCCGCGGACGACGCCGCGGACGACGCCGCGGACGACGCCGCGGACGACGCCGAGGCCGATGCCGATGCCGGCTCGGGCCTCGTCGGCGGCCCCGCTCCGGCCGCGGCGGAGGGCGCACCCGACGACGTGCTCGCCGACTGGCGTGCCGCGGTGGCGATCGACCCGGACCTGCGGCTGTTCGCCGTGATCCGCGACCGCGCCTTCCACCTCGCCGCCGAGCTGCAGGCCACGATGGCGCAGCAGCACGGCGACGCCGGACCGCCGCTCGCCGCCGACCTCGAGCTTCCCTTCTCCGAGCAGGTCGGCGAGGTTGCCGCCCGCCTCGACGTCTTCCTCGACCGCGCCGAGGCGCTCTACGCCGGTGGAGGTCGTCTGCTCACCCCAGCGCCGAGTCCCGGGTCGACGGCCGTGCGCAAGTGGCTGCTCACCGAGCTGGTGCGCCAGAGCGCCGGCGAGGCCCCGACGCGCTGGGCGGGCGCCGCGGCGCGCTGACCCCGGGCGCCGGAGCGCTGCGACTGCGCCGTCGTGCGGGGTCGGCGAGGGCGAGGGCGAAGCCCGGATCGCCCGTCGTTCACCTTCTGGCGCGCGCAGCCGGCCGCTGGGTCGGGACGCGCACCGGCGTGATCGACGTCCACCAGGCACGGGCAACCGCACCCTGCGGCACCCAGACTCGTACCTCGACGGTCGGCTGGAGCGGCGACGACGAGTCTGGATCGATGCGGAACCAGCCCGGACCTCCCGACAGGGGCGTTCGCAGCGCGGGCGAGCGCGGCTTGGCGACCGAGAAGGCGATGCGGAGGTTCTGTGGGCGGATCGGCGTCGCGGTCACCGCGCCGAGGATGCGCTCGGGCATCGCGTCGCTCCACACCTCGGCGGTCACCGGCACGTCCGACCGCATCCGCACCCGCGCCACGTAGCGACCGGGTGGGAGCTGGAAGAAGTCCCCGACCACGAGGTACACGGTGTGCCCGTCGGTGCCGACGCTCCAGCTGTCCGGAGGTCCCGTCGTGCGGGCGACCACCTGCGGGCCGGGGAACATCCAGACCGGGAAGCGTGACCCGATCCCGCCGAGGCGCAGCCAGCGCACCCCCGCCGGCGGGTGCCAGCGGTAGACCCAGATCCCGTCGACGTCGACGTCGAGCGCGTGCACGCCGCGCAGGTGCGAGACGGACTCGATCGCTTCGACGGTCTCGGTCGGGCTGGCCACCTGGACCCCTTGGGTTTCCGAGAGCACGAACCACACCGTGCGCGAGCGCACCGGGGCAACCGTCGGGCCGAGGAAGCCCTGCACCTCGGGATGGCCGGCGAGCAGCCCGATGACGCCCTGGGAGGCAACGATCTCGTCTCCGGGCCGCGCCTGCGACGCGACCCGCTCGACGAGGCGGGCGGCGGCGGGGCTGACCTGTACGTACGACGACGTCGTGGAGAACCAGGCGCCGAACCACCCGCCGGCGTTCCAGACGACGCCGGCGGCGAGCAGCACCCCGAGCGGCCACAGCCGCCGGCGGCGCAGCAGGGCGACCACGACGGCCACCGTTCCGAGCGCCACCGCTCCGTAGACGACGAAGTTCTGGAAGCTCGGGTAGCTGAAGCTCTGGCCACGCAACAAGTTGTTGGTGAGCAAGGGCAGCGCGACGAGGAGCAGGGCGGGGCCGAACAGACCGACGAACCCGTCCGGCGAGGTGTTGGCCCACAGGTTCCAGCCGTGGCTGGCGATCACGCGGGCGGCCGTGGCGGGGTGCTCGAGGATGCCGAGCAGGATCGAGCCGAACCCCGGCACGGCGTTCGGGGCGGCACCGGTGAGGTAGCCGTAGTCGCGCCCGGGCGAGCCGACCGTGGCGTGAGCGGCGTTGAGCACCGCCAGCCAGACCAGCGCGGCGAGGCTCATCGCCAGCGGCCATCGGGCCGTGGCGAGCGCGGGGTGACGCCACGGCAACGCTCGCTTGCGACCGGGCGGTATGGCGCAAGCGGCCTGCGCGGCGCGCCCCGGGGCACGTCGGCTGCGCCATGCGTACACCGCCGCCAGAGTCAGGCCCACCCCGACGACGTAGAGCAGCGAGGCCGTCCCGCACAGAGCGGTGAGGGCGGCCCACCCGATCGTGCTGCGCCGGTGCGCCAGACCGGCGCGCAAGGTGAGCATGGCGAAGCACGCACCGAAAACCTCCATGTGGATGTCGAAGGAGGCCGTCCAGTAGACGAAGGGGTTGAGCACGACGAGCAGCACGACGAGCACCCGGGCGGACGCGGCGACGGCCTGCTCGCGTGCCGGCGCCCTCACCCTCCACGGCAGCTGCTCTGCGACGGTGAGCAGGCAGGTCGCCGAGACCGCGGCGATGGCGAGGTCCTGCAGCCACAAGTAGCCGAGCGGATGGTCGGGGAACAGCCAGTACAGCGGGGCGAGCAGGTAGACGACGAGCTCGCCGTTGTTGCGGATGAACAGGTAGCCGCCCTGCAACGTGTTGCGCGCCAGCAGGTGGCCGTGGGCGATCTCGTACCATGCCTGGTAGTTGATGGCGAAGTCCCAGCTGAGGCTGGCACGGGCGGCCAGGTGGGCGCTCCAGGCGACCATCCCCGCGAGCTGGGCGAGCACGGCCGCGGCGCACAGCCCAGTGACGAGCGCGCGCAGCCGTGCCGCACCGAGCGGGCGCCTTCCAGCGCGCTCGGGCGACGGATCGACTGCAGGGCCCGGCGCCGTCTCGCCCGCCTCGTCACAGGGCGCGTGCGCCACGATGGTCGCCGGCTCGCGCTGCACCACGCGGCACTGTACGCGGCGCGTCTGGCCGCCGCCGTCAGAGGATCGGCACCTCAGGACGTGTGGTGTGCAAAGCTGCCGCAGCCAGATCGGCTTGCACGACACGCTCGGTGCCTCATGGGTCCCGCCGCGTCGTGCGGCGGAGGAAAAGGGGAGAGCTGGGTGCACACTCGCAGGAGGTTGCTCGTCGCGTCGGCGGTCGCGTTGCTGGCGTCGGGGGGCAGCGCGCTCACGGCAGGCGCCGCCGCGGCGAACGTCGTCAAGCCCGCCGTGCCCCACGCCGCGACGACGACCGATACCAACGCCGCGCTGGCGGCGGTCGCCGACAACCTCGGCGACCAGTACGTCTTCTGGAAGGGCCAGGACGGCAATCTGTGGTTCACGGTGGAGAGCGCCACGACCCACCAGTGGTCCGCCGCGAGCGCCGTGCCCGGGATGGGACCGCTCGGCTCGGAGCCGACCGTCGCCATCTACGCCGATTCCGGCGGTACGAGCTATGTCTGGGCGCTCTGGCAGGGCAAGGACGGCAACCTATGGATGGCGACGGGCACCATCCCGAACATCAGCGCAGCCCCGGCGACCTTCTCCTCGTGGAGCGGGCCGACGGTCGTGGCCGGGATGGGACCGCTCGGCTCCAAGCCGGCTGCCCAGTACGTCGTGCACATGGGGGCGGCGAACGGCCTGTGGGTGTTCTGGAAGGGGGCCGACAACAACCTCTGGAGCGCGCACGCCTCGACCTTCAGTCTGGCGACCGGTGCTCCCACGTGGCCGGCCGCGCCGAGCGCGATCCCCGGCATGGGACCACTCGGATCGGAGCCGACGGTCGGCGCCGACGGGCTCGGCGACATTTTCGTCTTCTGGCAGGGGGCTGGCAATAACACTCGGGTGTGGGAATCCTGGTACAACGCGACGGCTGCGACGTGGTCGCTCGTGCCGATCGACCTCGGGAGCTGGACGGGCAACACCGGCTCGCCGCCGTCGGTCGGCGTCGCGGCGAGCGGGCAGCAGTACGTGTTCTGGCAGGGTCAGGACACGACCCTGTACCAGGCGGAGTGGAACGGCCCGGCCGGTGGGACGGGGGCGTGGAGCGGCTGGACGGCCGTGCCCGGCACGGCTCCGATGAACTCCGAGCCGGCCGTCACCACCTTCGGCGGCCCGTTCGGGCCACTCCTGCACGCGCAGCTGTCCGGGCGTGGCCAGGAGATCGCCGGAGCGATCGACGTCTACTGGAAGGGCACGGACGACAACATCTGGACGGCCAGCTACTCCTTCCTGGGCAGCACCTGGACCGGACCGACCTCAATCGGTGGCGGCCCGCTCGACGGGATCTAGAGACCGCTCGCACCCGACCGGCGCGAGCGGAGCCGGCTCGCGCCGGGCCCCGTCGCCCGCGCTGTCCGAAGACGGCGCGCCTTCGCCACGCGTCCGCCAAGCTCGGATCTGACGGCCGCGACCGCGGCCCGACGTTCGGGGCCGTGCGATCATGCCGTGTCCACGATCGCCGAAGAGCCCGACGGCGAGCCGCACCTGCACCTCTTCACCCTCGACGATCCCCGGCTCTGGCAGTTCCGGTCTCGCTCGAACCATGAGGAGCTCACCATCCCGGACCTCAGCGACGAGGAGTGGAACTCGTTCCACGCCGTCATCGCTGAGGCATGACGCCTCGGCGGCGGACACGACGTCGTCGTCGACACCAATACGCCGAGCGTGGCACTCGATCCCCGCGCCACCGTCCGAGCCGAGTCGCTGCGATCTCGTTGCCGGCCGGACCACCGTCGTGTCGTTCATCTCCATCGCCGAGCGCCGCTAGCGACCCCTGCGGGATGGATGGGGCGCCTCCTCATTCGCGGCCGCGAATTGAGCAAGGATTCCCTCGAGGTCGTACGGCTGCTCCTCCAAGGTCTCTGGGTCCCATTGGCTTCGGGGAGTAGCGACGAAGTCCCCGCCGTAGACGTGGATGGCGCCCGTATGCTGGCGGTTGGGGTTGACGACGGCGTGGATGGTGTCATCGCCGAGCGCGACCACATCACCAGTCTCGAGTTGCTTGCCGCCCGAGCCCGTGAGTCCCCCTGGTTGGCGGCGGTAAAAGGAATTGTCCTCCCGACCGGCGTAGATGCCGATGATTGCCCACATGCGGTGGTCATGTGGCCGGAGTGACATCAGAGGCGCCCAGACCACGTTGAGCACCGTGAGCTCGGGCGACCGATACAGGATGTTCAACCCCGCACGTGAATGATCAAGGGCGTGTGCCACGGCCGAATGGCTGGCCACGGCCCGGGCCAGCACCTGCCGGATCGCTCGTCGGGAGTCGGATTCGCCCAGCGCGGCCGTGCAATCGCTGAGGAAGTTGTCGATGTCGAACATGGGCTGCCTCCCCGGAGACGATAGGCCCCAACGTGATGAAGAGCTCACGGATCGGTGGGACGAGCCGGGCCGCGACACCAGGGCCGCCGGCTACTCGGACGAATGCACTGTTCAGGCCCGGGCGATCACGTATGCGAGCTCGGACATGAGACGTACGCCCGTGTCGGCTGACGAGAACGGCTCGAGCGCGGCCAGCACCTCGGCCTTGACCGCCGCCTCGCCGCTGTGCTCGATCGACGTCCGGGCCGGCCCGATAGCGGCAATGGCCCGCCACGCGACCTCGGGGTCCGGAAACTCGCTGATCGATTCGACCGTGCCCCGCTCGATCGCGACCAGGCCGGCCCGATCGAGCATCGCCTCGGCGACACCCGGCCGCCCTATTTCAGCCAGCGCCGCGAGCTCCCCCGCTTCGGAGGGTGGCGCGGTCTTGGCGAGCGCCAGGAAGCACCCGGTCATCTGCATGCTGCGGGGCTTGCCCCAGAACGTGAGGGCGACGAACCCACCGGGTCTCACCACGCGATGCGCCTCGAACAGTGCCTGGTCGCAACCGGCCCAGATCCCGTTGAAGCTGGTGACGACGTCGAAGGTGGCGTCCGGAAACGGCAAGGCGAACATGTCACCGTGGCGGATGTCGCCGCCCGGAGCGCGTCGGCGGGCGATCCGTACGAGCGCCTCCGACGCGTCGATGCCGGCGACCGTGGCGCCCCGTTGGACCGCCGTCATCAGCGCCAGTCCGGACCCGCACCCGATGTCGAGCAGCCACGTTTCCGAACCGACGGCGGTACGGGCGAACACCAGCTCGTGGGCGGGGCGCCCATACGGCTCCGTGAGGTACGCCCAGTCGAGGGCGCGCGCACCCCACGCCCGGCCCGCTTGCCGCCACGACACCGTCACGCCGCCTTGGTGGCGATGCCGGCCACGTGGGTGTTGAACGGGAGTACCGGAGAATGGATGCGGTACTCCTCCAGGTCGACCGAAGCGAAGCCGGCGCTGCCGATCAGCTGGGCAAGGTCGCGTTCGCACGAGCATCCCTCGAAGGTCCACGCCCACGGCCGGCGCACCAGCCGCTGGATGCGGCGCAGGACCGGACGGTCCTTGGCGGCGACGTGCTCGACGAAGGCGTACCGCCCGCCCGGCCGCAGCACGCGCTGTACCTCGGCCAGCACCTGTGCCGGGTCCCGCACGGTGCACAGCACGAGGCTCGACACGACCATGTCGGTCGATGCGTCGGGCAGATCCAGTTGCTCCCCGACGACATCGTGGAGCTCGAGCGTGATGTCGTGACGGGCGGCCCGTGCCAGCAGCCGGTGGTGCATGGCCGGGTTGGGCTCAACGGCGATCACCCGGGTGCCCGGAGGGAGGTACCGGAAGTTGGCGCCGACGCCCGATCCCAGCTCGACGATCTCCCCCGGCGCGTTTGCGAAGACCCGCTGCTTGCGGCTGCGCATCAGCCAGTCGAGATAGCCGCCCATCACGGTGAAGAATCCGGCGTTGAACCGACCGCGTAGCCGTGTCGCCTCGAAGGCGGAGGTTGTTGTCGTCATCAACCTGACAGTGGCACCGTCGCCTGGCGCGACGCTGTCAGCGCGCTGGCGTCAGCCTGTCTCGCAGAACTCGAAAATCGCCGCGGCCAGGCGATCGACGTCCTTCGCCGGCGGGAGGTGGTGGGCGCCTTCCAACAAGATGAGCTCGGCATGCGGGAGGCCGCGGGCCAGCTCGTGCCCGCCGGCCACCGGGATGGCCGGGTCCTCCCGGTAGTGAAGGATCAGGGCCGGCTGGTGGACCGTGGCGAGCAGGCCGCTCACGTCGGCCGAGTACATCTGGCCGAGATAGCCGGCAGCCACCTCTGCGGTCGCCGCCCGGCGCTGGAACCGGGCGAAATCGGACTCGCCCGCCGAGTCCGGCAGCAACAGGTTGGCCAACACTCGTGACCCCATGCCCCACCCGGAGCCGACCAAGGACAGCATCGCATCGTTCACCGCCCGGTTGTGGAACACGGCCGGGCCGCAGGCGAACCCGCACAGCACTACCAACCGCCCGATTCGCGTGTCGCGACTGGCGGCGGCGACGGCGGCCGGGCTCGAGCAGCTGGACGCGAACAGCGTCACGTGCTCTTCGTCGATCGCGTCGAGCAGGTACAGCAGCTCCACGACACTGGCTTCGAGGGAGAAGTCGGTGACCGGCCCGCGCGACATCCCGGTTCCGTAGCGGTCGTAGGCGATCACCCTCTGCCGCTCGGCCAGCTTCGCCAGCAGCCGACCGCGCGGGTCGGCCCCGCTGCCGTACTCGTCCAGCCGGGACACCCAGCCGGGCAGGAACACCAACGCGGCCCCGTCACCCAACTCGCCATAGGTGACCTGCTCGCCTGGTGCCCGTTCGAAGGAACGCAACCGCAGCTTGAACAATGGCGCCGCCAACCTGGGCGCCGCCGCCGTCGTCGGGTGGTCGGTCGGGTCCGACGGCCGGTCGAGCGCATCGGTGAGGATGGCCAGCTCGAGATCGAGCAACGGAACCGACGGCTCCAGGCCGGACTCCTCGGCCAGGGTCGATCGGTAGGCGCTCAGACGTCGGAGCGCCTCGGTCTTGCGGCCGGAGCGCGCCAGCGCCTCCATCAGCGCGCCGAGAGACCGTTCCCGCAGCGGGTGCTCGACTACGAAGGCCTCGAGACCGGAGATGGCCTCGTCGAGCCGTCCCAGCTCGACGAGGCGACGGAGGCGGCGTTCTGACGCGACCAGCCGTAGCTCCTCGAGACGCGACGCCTCAGCCCGCAACGGCACGAGATCGGCATGCCCGCCGAACGCCTGCCCGCGCCACAGCGCCAGCGCCTCGTCGATGAGGCTGACCGCGACCGACGCCAGCGCGTCGTCGGCGCTGCTGAGGAGCGCCTCGAAACGCACCGCGTCCACCTCCCCAGGTGGTACCGCTAGGCGATAGCCCGACCCGCGGGTCTCGATTACCTCGACGCCGAGCCGGGAGCGCAAGCGGGACACCACGCCTTGCAGCGCGTTGCTCGGGTCGTCGGGCAGGCGCTCGCCCCACAGGCCGTCGACCAGCTGATCGGCAGACACGACCGCACCGGCGCGAGCAGCCAACATGGCGAGGACAGCGCCCTGGCGACCGACAACTGCCGTCGCTCCTCGGGAGGTTGTCACCTCGACTGGTCCGAGCACCCGGACCTGTACCCCCACCTGTCACTCCTCCCGAGCGACCGCGCTTCGACCAGCAAGCATCGCAGGTGCATCGGGGTCGACTCTCGTGTATCGAGGGTCAGCTCGCCGTGCTGAGCCGGAAGGGTGTCGACAAGCAGAGAAAGCCGCTGGAGTTGGTGTCCGGGGGCAGGGGATCTGGACGGGAGCCGCTCTCACGCTGCGCCGGGTGACGACGCTGGCGATGCCGAAGACATCGGCATCGGTGCGTTCGGTCCCGATGGGTGACCTCGTCGCCGGCGAGCTCTCGGCGTGGTCGAGCGCAACCCGCGCCAGCGCGGCGAGCTCGTGCTCGCCGACGCCAGCGGCGGGCTGCTCCCGCAGCATCGCGTCAGCCAGATCTGGATGCGGCCACCTGTGGTCCGCTGACGAGGACCGGACACGGGCCGCCGTCGACGCCTTCCCGAGCGGTGCCGACTCGAAGCCGCGTGTCAGATCCGTGTCAGATGCGGGCAACCCCTGACCGAAACATCCAGCTCAAGGGCAGAATCCCACTCAAATCCCACTCAGATGTCGTAGTACAGGTGGAACTCGTAGGGGTGCGGGCGCAACCGGACCTCGTCGATCTCCCGCAGCCGCTTGTACTCGAGCCACGTCTCGATCAGGTCGTCGGTGAAGACCCCGCCGGCGGTGAGGAAGTCGTGGTCCGCCTCCAGCGCGCCGAGCGCCTCCTCGAGCGAGCCCGGGACCTGCGGCACGTTGGCGAGCTCCTCCGGCGGCAGGTCGTAGAGGTCCTTGTCCACCGGGTCGGGCGGCTCGATCTTGTTCTGCACCCCGTCCAGTCCCGCCATGAGCATCGCGGCGAAGGCGATGTAGGGGTTGCAGGAGGGGTCCGGGCAGCGGAACTCGACGCGCTTGGCCTTCGGGCTCTTCGAGTAGATCGGGATACGGCAAGCGGCCGAGCGGTTCCGCTGGGAGTAGACGAGGTTGACGGGGGCCTCGTAGCCGGGGACGAGCCGCTTGTAGGAGTTCGTGGTCGGCGCGGCGAAGGCGAGGATCGCCGGCGCGTGCGCCAGCAGCCCGCCGATGTACCAGCGCCCGATGTCGGACAGCCCGGCGTAGCCCGTCTCGGCGTAGAAGAGCGGGTCGTCACCGTTCCACAGCGACTGGTGGCAGTGCATGCCCGATCCGTTGTCCTGGAAGAGCGGCTTGGGCATGAAGGTCGCGGTGAGCCCGTTGTCGCGAGCGACGTTCTTCACCACGTACTTGTAGAGCATCAGCTTGTCCGCCATGCGCAACAAGGTGTCGAAGCGCATGTCGATCTCCGCCTGCCCCGCTGTGCCGACCTCGTGGTGCTGCACCTCGATGTCGATGCCGAGATCGATCATCTTGAGGATCATCTCCGAGCGCAGGTCCTGGAAATGGTCCATCGGCGGGACCGGGAAGTAGCCCTCCTTGTAGCGCGGCTTGAAGCCGAGGTTCGGCCCCTCGTCCTTGTCCGAGTTCCAGATGCCCTCGATCGAGTCGACCTCGTAGTACGCCGAGTGGGTGTCCTGCTTGAACTTCACGTCGTTGAAGATGAAGAACTCGGCCTCGGGCCCGAAGTAGATCGTGTCGGCGATGCCCGTCGTGAGCAGGTAGTCCTCGGCCTTCTTGGCGATGTAGCGCGGGTCACGGCTGTAGCTCTCCCCCGTGACGGGGTCGTGCACGAAGCAGTTGATGTTCAGCGTCTTGTGCTGGCGGAAGGGGTCGAGATAGGCGGTGTTCGGGTCCGGGAGCAGGATCATGTCCGACTCCTGGATCTCCTGGAACCCACGGATCGAGGACCCGTCGAAGCCGTGGCCCTCGCTGAAGGAGCCTTCGGTCAGCTCGGAGACGGGGACCGAGAAGTGCTGCATCAGGCCCGGCAGGTCACAGAATCGGAAGTCGACGATCTCGACGCCCTCGTCACGCGCGTATGCCAGCACCTCGTCCGGATTGCGTTCCTTCACGTCCCTGCTGCCTCCCTCTTGGGTTCCGGGGCCCGACGACCCCGGCGACCGGCAACCGGGCGCGCCGGTCCGATCTGTGACGCCACAGAATCCTCGCGCCTCGTTGCCGGCGGGTTCCGGCCCGATGAACGCACTGTTAACTCTGGCCCGTAACCTAACTCTGGCCCGTAACTCCCGTAACTCTGTCCCGGTAACTCCCGTAACTCTGGCGGTGACTTCGGCCCTTGCTCCCGCCCGCCCCTCCACTCTGACCCGTCGCTCGTCAACGGGCAACTGTGAACCGACGAGCCGGGCGACCGCAAGACTGGTAGGCGATGCCGTCCCTCCCCGCCCCGGTCCAGGTGGCGGTGGAGTCCTCGGCGCGTCCCGGCTCGGTGGTCCCCGTGCTCGAACGGCTCGCCGCCGCCGATGCCGGGCTGCTCGACGAGCTCGGCCGCCCCGATGCGTCGGCAACTGGGGAGAGCCCGCCCTCGCTGCTCGACGTCGTCGTCGCGGTGCTGGCGGCGAGCCCGGCGCTCGGACGCCTGTTGCAGTCGGACCCTTCGGCGCTCAACGTGCTTCGCCACCTCGACCGGCCTGTACCCCTCGAGCTCGACGGCCCAGCGGTCGACCCGGCACGCGTCCCGCCCCCGGGCAGCGGCGAGGCGGGGGGCGCTGCGGGGTCTCTGGTGACCTGGAGCCGGCGCGAGCAGCTGCGCGTCGCGGCCCGCGACCTGATCGGCCTCGACGACCTCGAAGCGGTGGGGCGCAACCTGAGCCGTCTCGCCGACACCGTCCTCACCCACGCCCACCGGCTCGCCGCGCCCGGGGCCGAGGGCGTCGTCGTGGTCGCGATGGGCAAGGCCGGGGCACAGGAGCTCAACTACGCGAGCGACGTCGACCTCGTGCTCGCCGGCGAGGGCGATCCCCGTCCGATGCTCGAGATCGCCCGGCGCGCCTTTCGCGTCGACCTCGACCTGCGGCCGGAAGGCCGTTCGGGCCCGCTCGTGCGCAGCGTCGAGTCCTACCTCGAGTACTGGCGACGATGGGCGAAGGCTTGGGAGCGGCAGGCCCTGCTCAAGGCGCGCGTCGTCGCCGGGCCGCCCGGGCCGGGCGCGGCGTTCGCCGCGGCGGGGGCCGGTTTCGTCTGGGACGAGCCCTTCACCGCCGACGACCTGCGCGAGCTGCGCGAGATGAAGGCGCGCGCCGAGGGCGAGATCGCGCGGCGGCACCTCTCCGGGCGGGAGATCAAGCGCGGGCCTGGAGGGATCCGCGACGTCGAGTTCTCCGTCCAGCTGCTGCAGCTGATCCACGGGCACCACGACGAGGCGCTGCGCCTGCCGGCGACGCTGCCGGCGCTGCACGAGCTCGCCCGTGCCGGCTACGTCGACGTCGCCGACGCGGCCTCGCTCGAGACCGCCTACCGCTTCCTCCGCCTGGTCGAGCACCGCCTGCAGCTGGCCGAGTGGCGCCAGACCCACACCGTTCCCGCCGACCGCGCCGGCCTGCAGTGGCTCGCCCGTGTCGTCGGGCTGCGCGACGATCCGGCGTCGGCCGCCGCCGACAAGTTCGACGCCGAGCTGCGGCGCCAGCAGCGCACGGTGCGCGCCGTGCACGAGCGGCTCTTCTTCCGCCCATTGCTCGAGGCGTTCTCCACCGGCACCTCGCTTCCGCTCGGGCCCGCGCTGTCGCCGGCCGCGGCCGGGGAGCGCCTCGCCGCCTTCGGCTTCGCCGACGAGGAACGAGCGCGTGCCGCGCTCGTCGAGCTGACCCGCGGCCTGACCCGCTCCAGCCGGATGATGCAGGCGCTGCTGCCGCTCATGCTCGGCTGGCTGGCAGACGCGCCCGACCCCGACCTCGGCCTGAAGGGGCTGCGCCGGCTCGTCGACGTCCCCGCGACCCGGCGCGATGCCCTCATCGGCACCTTCCGCGACTCCCCCGACGTGGCGCGGCGGGTGTGCCGGCTCCTCGGGACGAGCCCGCTCCTGCACGAGCCCCTGCGGCGCGACCCGGAGCTGCTCAGCCGGCTGGCGACCGAAGGTGGGTTGCAGGCTCGGACGCGCCCGGACCTGCTGGCGCAGGCACAGGAGACCGTCGGGTGGCGCGACGAGACACGCGAGCGCCAGGGCGGGCTGCGGCGCTTCACCTCCGGCGAGCGGGCGGCGATCGCCTCGGCCGACCTGCTCGGCGAGGCGGGCGTCGACGACGTCGGCCGTCGCCTGGCCGAGCTCGCCGACGCCACGCTCGAGGCGGCGCTGGCGGCGATCGAGCCCCGCCTGCCCCTGGCCCTGATCGGCATGGGCAGCCTGGCGGGCTCCGAGCTCACCTATGGCAGCGACCTCGACCTGCTGGTCGTGCTCGGCTCGGGCGCGGAGGCCGAGCTCGGCGAGCACGACGCGGAGCGGCTGCTGCGCTTCGTGTCAGGTGAGACGCCGGCGCGCCGCATCTACAACCTCGATCTGCGACTACGCCCCGAAGGGCGCAAGGGGGCGCTGGCGCGCAGCGTCGAGGGCTACGCCGAGTACTACCGGCGCTGGGCCGGGGTCTGGGAGCGCCAGGCCTTGCTGCGGGCCCGCCCGATCGCCGGGGAGCCCGCCCTCGCGGGGCGCTTCATGCAGCTCGCGGCCGAGGTCACGCTCGGCGCGCCCTTCGGCGACGGCGAGGCGCGCGAGATCCGGCGGATGAAAGCCCGCATCGAGACCGAGCGCCTGCCGGCGGGCGAGGACCCGGCATTCCACCTGAAGCTCGGCCCGGGGTCGCTCTCCGACGTCGAGTGGACGGTGCAGCTGCTCCAGCTCCGCCACGGCGTCGCCGGCGCCGCCACGCTCGAGGCGCTCGACGCTCTCGTCGCTGGCGGCGCGCTCGCCGACGGCGACGCCGTGTGCCTCTCCGACGCGTATCGCTACTGCCAGCTGCTGCGCAACCGCGTCTTCCTCGTCCTCGGCGCCGCCGCCGACGCCCTGCCGAGCACGCCGGACCGCCTCGCGGTGCTGGCGCGCAGCCTCGACACCCACCCGTCGGAGCTGCGCGACCGCTATCGGAAGGTGACGCGCCGCGCCCGACGGGTGACCGAGCGCCTCTTCTACGGGCGGGAGCCGCCCGAGCTGCCCGGCCGGACGGACGGCCGCGAGCGGCGCGAGAGCCTGCGGCCCTGACGATGCGCCGAGGCGGCGCGGCTCCGGCTCGCCGCTCGACCCGCCGTGGTACCGGGGCGCGAGACTGGTGCCGTGCAGAGCCAGCGAGAGCATGTCCTGTCCATGGTCGAGGAGCGGGGCGTCCGGCTCGTGCAGCTGTGGTTCACCGACGTGCTCGGCACGCCGAAGAGCTTCAACATCACCCCGGGCGAGCTCGAGCACGCTCTCGAGGAGGGGATGACCTTCGACGGCTCGTCGATCGACGGCTTCTCCCGCGTCCACGAGAGCGACGTGCTCGCCCGGCCCGACCCGGGCACGTTCCAGCTGCTGCCCTGGAAGTCGAGTGCCGGCGAGCACGCCGTGGCGAGGGTCTTCTGCGACATCCTCAACCTCGACGGGACGCCGTTCGAGGGCTGCCCGCGCCACGTGTTGCGCCGGGCGCTGGACAAGGCCCGCCGGCGCGGCTTCACCTGCTACGCGGCTCCCGAGCTCGAGTACTTCTACTTCGCCACCGCGCGCACCGACGGTGGCCTCGAATTGCTCGACTCCGGCTCCTACTTCGAGCTCACCGTCGGCGACGTCGGCGACGAGCTGCGGAACATCACGGTGCTCACCCTCGAGGAGATGGGCATGCCGGTCGAGTACGCCCAGCACGAGGATGCCCCCTCCCAGCACGAGATCGACCTTCGCCACGCCGACGCGTTGGCGATGGCCGACACGGTGATGACGGCCCGCCTCGTCGTCAAGGAGATCGCCCAGCGCCACGGCGTGCATGCGACCTTCATGCCCAAGCCGCTCGAGGGCGTGCAGGGCTCGGGGATGCACACCCACGTGTCGCTCTTCGAGGGTGACACCAATGCCTTCTACGAGGGCGGGGACGCGCATGGGCTCTCGAAGGTGGCGAGGGGCTTCATCGCCGGCCTGCTCGCCCATGCCCCGGCGATCACCGCGATCACCAACCAGTGGGTCAACTCCTACAAGCGACTCGTGCTCGGCTACGAGGCCCCCGTGCACGTCTCCTGGGCGCGCAACAACCGCTCGGCGCTCGTGCGCGTGCCCGTCACCCGCCGCGGGCGCCCCGAGTCGACCCGGGTCGAGTACCGGGCGCCCGACCCCGCGTGCAACCCCTATCTCGCCTTTGCCGCCATCCTCGCCGCCGGCCTCGACGGGATCGAGTCCGGGCTCGAGCTGCCGCCCGAGGCAGCCGCCAACCTCTACGCGATGAGCCCGGTCGAGCTCGCCGCCGAGGGGATCACGTCCCTGCCGGGGAGCCTCGCCGAGGCGCTCGAGGCGATGGAGGCCTCCGAGCTCGTCGCCGAGACGCTCGGCGAGCACGTCTTCGAGTGGTTCCTGCGCAACAAGCGCGCCGAGTGGGCCGAGTACAAGACCCACGTCAGCCGCTTCGAGCTCGAGCGCTACCTGTCGCGGCTGTAGGGAGCCCGCCGCCCGCCGGGCGCGTGCTCAGCCTGCCAGGCCGCGGGCGCGCTCGCCCGGCCGCGCCGACATCGTGTGCCGGGCCGGCTCAGCCGGCCATGGCGACGTTGCGCCCACGCCGCGCCTCGCCGCCCGCCGGGGGCGAGCCGTCGTCGGCGCCGTGAAGGGCCCGGCGGGGTGCGGGGCGCCGCTCGCCGACCCGCTCGGCCTGGATCTCGCACCAGACCAGCTTGCCCCGAGCGGTGTGGTGCACGCCCCAGCGCTGGGCCAGCGCGGCGACGATGTGCAGGCCGCGACCTCCGGGGTCGAAAGGAGCCGCCTGCTTGAGGCGCGGGTCGTTCGGGCTCTGATCCCGCACGGCGATGAACACGCTGTGGCGATGCACGCGAACGTGCAGCTCGATCTCGGTCCGGGCGTGCAGCAGGCCGTTGGTGACGAGCTCGGAGACGAGCAGCAGCGCGTCGGCGGCGGTGGGCTCGGACAGGCCGGCGAGCACGGGTCGAGCCAGCCGCCGCGCCGCATGGGCGCTGGCGATCTCCGAACCGCGGGCATGCACCTGTGTGAGCGCCGTGACCTCCTCCGTGCCTGGCACCGATCGCCGCGCCGCTGCCACCCACTCGTACTGCCCGCCCGGGACCAGGCGAAACGCCCGTCCGTGACGGCGCCCGCAGCCTCTATCGGGCGAAGACGGGGATCAGCAGCGCCCGGGCGATCGTGTGGAAGCGGAGGTTGAATCCGACGATCGCCGGCGTCGCCGACGCGTCGATGCCGAGATGGTCGACGTCGAGGGCGTGCACGGCGAACACGTAGCGGTGCGCCGGGTCGCCCTCCGGTGGAGCGGCCCCGGCGAATCCGGTCGTGCCCGCGTCGTTGCGCACCTGCACCGCGCCGGCGGGCAACGCCCTCCCGTCGGGCGACCCGGCCCCAGTGTCGAGCTCGGTGACCTCGGGCGGGATGTCGAACACCAGCCAGTGCCAGAACCCGCTGCCGGTCGGCGCGTCCGGGTCGTAGCAGGTCACCGCAAAGCTCTTGGTCACGGCGGGGAAGCCCGACCACTCGAGGTGGGGGGACCGGTTCCCGCCCGACATGCCCCAGCCGTCCATCAGGTGTGCCTCGGGGAGGGTCTCCCCTTCTGTGACGTCGTCGCTCACCAGGGTGAACGACGGCACCTCCGGCATGAAGTCGTACGGCAGGGGTGGCCTCGACTGCTCGGGCACGATCGCCTCCTTGGCGCTCACGGATCGGGATGCGCCCGCGCGCTGCCCGCGGGGCGTACGTGCGGCACGCGCATCGCTCGGGGCGCCCCGGGTGCGCCGCCGGCGCTGCGCGGGTCACCCTACCGGTGGCTCCGGACGGCGCCCTCCGACGCGGCGGGGCGCCGACGGCGGGGGTCAGCCGGTCGAGCCGGTGGGCTCGCCCGGGACCTGGAACCGCGGCTGCCACGGCGAGCCGGACGGGTCGCCCGGCTCGGCGGCAGGCGAGTCCCCCTCGTTGTACCACTTCGCCTGGTAGGGCAGCCCGGCGAAGAGCACCGTCACCCCTGGGTGGTAGGCGACCGAGGGCGACCACGACGGGTACGTGCCGAAGGGCAGCGTCGTCGTGGTCGGGGCGTGCTCGCCGGGAAGTACCGGGCCGATCAAGAGCCACGGCGTCTGCCACGCGTACTGCACGTCGGCGGCGGGGTCGTCGCCCTGGTTGTACCACTTCGCCTGGTAGACGTTGCCGAGCCAGACGACCTTGTAGCCGGCCGGGTAGGGGTCGGCCGACTGCCACACCGGGTAGGGGGAGTCGGCGACGCTGATCTGGGTGCCGGAGGGGGCGAGGGGCGCGACCTGACCCGCCACCGCCGCAGCGCTGCCCGTGAGCGCCGAGAGCTGCGAGTCGAACTGCAGCGAGGCCTGGGTGACGCCGCTGCAGACGTTCGACAGCACGCCGACCTCGCCGAAGTCCGAACCGCACTCGGCGTCACGGTTGAGCGACCATAGCGAGACCCGCCCGAGGTGCTGGGCGCGGGCGAAGCGCTCGAGCTCGCTCGCGTCGGCGAGGGTGAACTGCTCCCCAGCGTCGTCGTTCTGGCCGATCATCACCGTCACGCCGAGCGTGTGCCACACCTTCGGCGACGAGAGGCGGATGCCGTAACGCGGGTAGAGCCGGGCGAGCTGGCGATCGGTCGCGCCGAGCGCCTGCTCGGCGGTGCCCCCCATGTCGGCGACCGGCGGCCCGAAGTCCATCGCCATCACGTCGATTCCGGCGAGCGAGACGTGCGCGCGCAGCATCTCGGCGACGGCCGAGAGGCCAGCGGCGTTCAGGCCGGAGCGCTCGACGGGCAGCGTCAGCCAGATCGACAGCTTGCGGTGGTGCCGAACGAAAGCGAGCTGCACGGCACGGATCGCCGCGGCTCGCCGCTGGCTGGCGGCCCAATCGGTGAGCGCGTCGCCCTCGACGTCGAGGTCGATCGTCGTCGCCCGGTAGCGGTTGATCACGCTCGTGTACGCAAGTGCAAGTCGCTGCGTCGCGGAGCAGGCGACGGCGAGGTCGGTCCCGGATTTGCCGCCGAAGGAGATCACCGCACCGACGCCTTCCTCCCGCAGCTGGGCGAGGCGGCCGTCGAGGCTGAGGCCCGAGGCCGCCTGCTCGAGGGTGTCGTAGCCGCCCCACGACGGGGTGCACGTGCGGGGCCGGGCGGCGTCGACGAAGCCGAGCACCACCTGGTGGGCGGGCTCGTTCGCCGGGACCTGGAACTGGTAGGTCGGGGTCAGCGTCACGTCGACATAGGGGGCGAACCACGTCGGGTTCAGCGACGCCGCGGCGCGGTCGGTGATCGCGGTGCGCACGCCGTACCCCGCCCCGAGGACGACGCCGGCCAGGATGGCGAGCGCGACGAGGACCCGGCTGAACGAGAGGCGCTGGCCCGGTGCTGCCTCCGGCGAGGGCACGACCACGGGCACGCCCTCGCTCCAGCCGGCGCGCTCGCGCCGCGCCGGGATCGCCGTGACCCCCGGCGCGCCCGGGGCGCCGTTCGGCGCGGCCGGGCCAGCGCCGTCGCCGGCGCGCTCGAGCGCGGCCGGCGGGCGGGCGAGCTGCGCCGAGCCGTCCGTGGCAGCACCCGCCGCGGGGGCGGGGGCGTCCCAGGAGATGGGTTTCCAGGCGTGACGCGTCATGACCCCTGCTCTGATGATTCGTTGCCGACGATCTAACGGGACCCGCGGCGCGCCCATGCAGGTCGCATGCGCAACGCCGTAGGCAAACGTCGGGGGGCGGGCGCCCGGTTTTGCCCTCGGTTCGCTACCGTATCGGACGAAGCCCCGAAGCGTGCTGCGCCGTCCAGACCCCGCGTGCGCGAGAACGCCAGCTCGACAGGCCGTTAGTACCGATGTGAGAAAACGTTCGTTTCGCGCGTCCCCAGCTCATGCCCCGAGGCGTCGTTCGGAATCGTCGTCAGGCGCGGCGGGGACGACAGGTGGACGCGACATGCAGCACGCGGCGCCCCAGGTCCGGGACGGCGCGGCCGATGCCCGGCGCGAGCCGGTCGTCGGGATCGCACGGCTCCAAGACGGGACTTCCCCGCGCACCGAGGTCGGTGACGGACGGGCGGGTGGAGCGTGCCCCGGCGCGGCCGGAGCCCTCGGCATCACCGGCGGCGGCAACACGGACGGCGGGAAGACGGACGGCGGCAAGACGGGCAGCGGGAACACCGGCGGCGGGAAGACGGACGGCGGGAAGACGGACGGCGGCAAGACGGACGGCGGCGAGACGGGCAGCGGGAACACCGGCCGCGGGAAGCAACCGGGCGTGAAGGAGGCCAGCGCGAAAGCGGCCGACGACGAGGAGGACAGCAGGAAAGGCCAGACGGAGAACACGAAGACGGGTGCCCGCGACGACAGCCGAGTCGGAGCCGGGGCGCCGGGGCGAGGCCCGAGTGGCGCCGCTCCCCAGCGGGAAGCGGCGAGCGACGTGCGGCGAGCGACCGTGTCCGTCGGCCGAATCGCCGGAGGCGGCGACACGACCGGCCCGACTGTTCGGGCAGACGGCGTCGCCGTCGCGGTGACGAGCACGTCCGGCGACATAGGCAGCAAGCAGCGACAGGACCATGAAGGAGCACAGCGAGTGTCACGAGTTGGCCGACCGAAGGCGAAGTCTCCGGGGCCGCGCCGCAGACAGTGGGGAGGCGACCGCCGGGAGCGGCCGAGCTCGATCCTGCCCCCGCCGATCAGCGAGCGCCGCGTCGCCCTCGCCCGCGTCGCCATAGTCGCCACGGTCCTCGCCTGGGTCGGCTACTTCGTCAGCTGGCTCGACAGCGAGTTCATCGCCGGCGGTGCCAGCTCGACGCGCCTCGGGGTGGAGGCGGTCATCTACCTCGTCGTCGTCACCCTCCTCACCGCATCCGCGCTTGCGTACTTGATCTGCCGGCTCGGTTACCTGCTGCGCAGCCGCGGCCACAGGCGTGTGCCGCGCGCCGCCCTCGACGAGTTCTTCGAGCACTCGATGCCGACGATGACGGTGATCGTGCCCTCCTACCGTGAGGAGACCCGCGTCATCCGTACGACGCTGCTCTCCGCAGCGCTGCAGGAATACCCCTACCTGCGCGTGGTGCTGCTGGTCGACGACCCGCCCAACCCGAGCTCGGCACACCATCGGGAGCTGCTCGCCGCGGCCCGGGCGCTGCCCGGCCAGATCGAGGCCGTGCTCGCCGAGCCGAGGGAGTACTTCGGCGGCCTGCTCGAGACCTTCGAGCGCAACCTGGACGACGTCGCCTACCGGGTCGACTCGATGCTCGAGCTGGCCGACGCCTACGACGACGCGGTCGCCTTCCTCGACGGCCTCGCCGAGGCGCAAGAGATCGTCGACCACTCCGACACCTTCTTCGCCGACCACGTCGTGCGCCGCCTCGCCGCCGACCTCGCGGTCACAGCGGCGGCGGTGCGAGCCGCGGCGGGCGACGGCGTGCTCCTCCCCGCGGAGCGCCAGCTGCAGCTCTACCGGCGCCTGGCGTGGATCTTCCGTGCCGAGCTCTCCAGCTTCGAGCGCAAGCAGTACGCCTCGCTCTCCCACGAGCCGAACAAGGCGATGAACCTGAACAGCTACATCGGCCTGATGGGAGGGAGCTACCGCGACGTCGTGACGGTCTCGGGGCGCGTGCTCTTGCCGGCGCCGCTCGGAACGAGCGACCTCGACGTCCCCGACCCGGACTACGTCCTCACCCTCGACGCCGACTCCGTGCTGCTGCCGGAGTACTGCCTGCGGCTCGTATACCTGATGGAGCAGTCCGAGTTCGCACGGGTCGCCGTCGCCCAGACGCCCTACAGCGCCTACCCCGGAGCGGCGACGCGCCTCGAGCGCATCGCCGGCGCGACCACGGACCTGCAGCACATCGTGCACCAGGGCATGACGCACTACGACGCCACGTTCTGGGTCGGGGCCAACGCGGTGCTGAGAAAGCGTGCCCTCGACGAGATCGCCGACGTCGTCTACGCCGGCAACTTCCCGGTGCGGCGCTACATCCGCGACCGGACCGTGATCGAGGACACCGAGTCGACCATCGACCTGGCGACCAAGGGCTGGACGCTGTACAACTACCCCGAGCGGCTCTCCTACAGCGCAACTCCGCCCGACTTCGGGGCGCTGTGCATCCAGCGGCGCAGGTGGGCCAACGGCGGGTTGCTGATCCTGCCCAAGTTGCGCCGGCAACTGAAAGAACGGCGAGCGCGGGGCGAGCGGACGCGCTTCGGCGAGCTGTTCCTGCGCACCAACTACATGGCCTCCATCGCCTGGGCCTCGGTGAGCCTCTTGTTCCTGCTCGCCTTCCCCTTCGCCAACCGCCTCGTGAGCCCATGGCTCGGGCTGATCGCGCTGCCGTACTTCGCGGCGATGGCGAGCGACCTACGCCATTGCGGCTACAAAGCGGCCGACGCGGCGCGCATCTACGGCTTCAACCTCGTCCTCACGCCCGTCAACCTGGCCGGGGTCGGCAACTCGATCGTGCAGGGCCTCACCGGCGACAAGAGCGTCTTCGGCCGCACTCCGAAGGTACGCAACCGGACGATCCCCAACCTGCTCTTCATCGTCACCCCGTACCTCATCGTCGGGCTTGCGGCATACACGCTGTTCAGCGACTGGGAGGGCAAGCGCTGGGACAACCTCGTGTACGCGGCCCTCAACACCGTGCTCACGATCTACGCCATCGCGGCGTACATCGGGTTGCGACACTCGATCGTCGACACGTGGGTACAGCTCAAGGCACGGTTGTACCGAGTGGAGTCCGCCAAGCACCGCCCGGTGCGGGACCCGGCGGCGATCGTCGCCGACCCGGCCGTGGCGGACTGGGCTTCCGTGCTGTACTTCGGCTCCACCGGGGCCTCGCCGCTCGTAGGCACCGTGCCCATGGCGGCCCAGCGCGGCCGCGCCGCCCCGGTCACCTTGGCCCGCCCGGCCCACCTCGCCTCGGGGTCGGGCGGCACCGGCTGGAAGGACGGTGCCGGAGCGAACGGTGCCGGAGCGAAGGGTGCCGGAGCGAACGGTGCCGCAGCGATCGACGCCGCGGCCGACCGGGCCGGCCGGCCCGCGGCGACAGCCCAGAGCGGCTCCGGCGAGTTCTCCGACGCCGCCGTCGACGGCGCCGAGGACATCGCCGCCGTCGATTCGCCGATCTCCAGGCGTGGCGCGCGGGCCGCGCAGCCAGCGCCACAGAGCAAGCCGCGTTCGAGGGGACGAGCCTCGCGGCGACGGAGCGCCTCGGGATGGAAACGCCGTACCCGGACGAGACGCTGCGGGACGAGTCCGTGTTCTCGCTGCGCGCCGAACGCGGTGGCGTCGGCGATGCCGGCCCGAGCGGTGGCGGTGCCTTCGCGATCAGCGCCGACGTGTCGTTCCGCACGGTGTTCCAGCCGATCGTCGCCCTCGACGGGGGGCGGGTCGTCGCCTACGAGGCACTGACGCGCTTCGACGACGGCGTCGGCCCCGACCGTTGGCTCGCCGAGGCGGCGGCACGCGGCGCTGGCGTCGAGCTCGAGACGATGCTCACCCGGGCCGCCGTCCTGAGCGCCCGCAAGCTGCCCGACGCCGCCGCGCTCGGGCTCAACGTGTCGGGCGAGTTCGTGCGCGCCGGCTCGGCGCTGAAGAGCATCGTCGAAGCGACGACCCGCTCGCTCGTGCTCGAGATCGACCGCCACGTCGTCACCGACCCGGCGATCAGCCGCGTCCTCGCCGAGCTGCCCCGCCGGGCGATGCTCGGCATCACCGGCGCCAGCCCGAGCTACGACAGCCTGGCCATCGTGCGCGAGCTGCGGCCCGGCGTGGTCAAGCTCGAGCGCGACTGGGTGCACCAGCTGCACCTCGACGGGGCCCGCCAAGTGCTCATCCGCGCCCTCGTGGCGATGGCCGAGGAGAGCAGCTGCCTGCTCGTCGCCGAGGGCGTCGAGACGACCGCCGAGCTCGACGCGCTGCGCCAGCTCGGCGTCGGCTTCGGGCAGGGATTCCTGCTCGGCCGGCCGAAGGAGCTCGCGGCCACCTGAGCGCTGTGTCGCCGGGCGGCGCGCCGCCCGCGCCAGCCAGGCCGGCGGCGCTAGCCAGGCGGCCGGGACAGCCACAGCAGCGGGACCGACGCCCGGAGGCGGGCGCTCGCGAATCACCCTTTCTTCGCGTGCTCCGCCGCGTCGTAGAGCACTGGCGTGGCACCTGGCTTGGGTACGAACACCACCTTGCACTGAACGTGCCCACATGCACGGAAAGCCGAACGCAGTTGGTGGTGTGTGCGCCACGCACGGCACTTGGCTTGCATGCCGTGTGCGTTTTCGGCAACCTAGTGCGCTCCGCCGCAGCACTCCGCGCTCCTTCGAGCACGCCGGGCGCGCCGGTCGGCGCCGACTGACAACGACCGGCCACGAAGGGATCCGACGGGTGACGAGGTTCGAGCTGCCGCGCGGCGTGCGCTCCGGGCGAAAGTTCACGGGGCGCCGGGCGTCCGCGGCGCCGGCTGCGGCCGCCGGCGCGGCGCGGCGGCCGCCCCGCGGCCTGCTCGCGAGAAGCGGACTGGCACGGCGCGTGCAAGCGGCGGCAGGCGCGGTCCTCGTCGTCGGCGGAGGCCTCGGCACCCTGGCGCTCAGCCCGAGCGCGGCGGCATCGCCGGGACCGGACTTCAGCCTCTCGGAGACGGCGCCGCAGAGCGTGCTCTACGGGACGCCGGCGAGCGTCAGCCTCACCGCGACCGACACCGACCCCGCCGGCAGCGGCGACACCCCGGGCTACAACCTGAGCTTCGAGGACGTTCTCCCCGCCGGCGTCGGCTACGTCATCGGGTCGACGACGGGCACCACCACGACCGACCCGACGGTGCTCACCGACGAGCCCTCGCCGAACGAGACGACGCTCATCTGGTCCAACGTGGCCGACCTGCAGCCCGCCTCGACGTCGGCGATCTCCTTCCAGCTCCAGCCCGCCTACGAGACCCAGCACCCGATGCCGCCGGTGATCGAGTACCCCGGCTCGAGCTACACCGACCAGGCGAGCGCCTTCGTGAGCCCCGACCCGCGCTTCGTGCCGCAGTTCGACCCGACGACGGGAGCGCCCGTCGGCGGGTCGGGGATGCGCGAGCAGACGGCAGCGGGCACGACGCAGATCGTGCCCTTCGAGGTGAGCGTCACCGACCCGCTGCCCGAGCACGAGATGACACGCGGCCTGCACGACCGCCAGACCGTCTACACGCTCACCGTCACGAACAACGACGTCAACCCGACCTCGCTCACCACCCTCGACACCTGGCTGCCCGCCGCGCTCGAGTTCCTCGGCTGCGGCGGGGTCGACAACACGACACAACCGCCGGCGAGCAACCCGAGCGACCCCTCGTCCGACACGACCGAGGAGTACCCCGGCGCCGGCTCGATCGCGCAGGGCAACGGCGACGGCGAGCTCGCCGCCACCGCCAACCAGGAGCTCCCCCTCGACAGCGCGTCGAGCACCGACTGCCTCGAGCCGTCGAGCACCACCACGCAAGGACCGAGCTTCACCCCGCCGGTGAGCGGGCTTCCCGCAGGCGTGTACACCCAGGTGGAGTGGGACCTCTCCGGCTCGGGCACCGACGGCGGGATCACGATCGGCGCCGGCGGCACCTACACCACGCACTACCTCGCCGCCGTGCCGCTGCTCGAGAACAGCATGACGTGGTCGAGCGGGAGCGCGCCCTCGGGAGCCTCCAACGTGCAGATCGCCGACCTCGACAACAACAACGGGCCATCGACCCTCGGCCTCGCCGACGCCAACGGGGGCCAGGGCACCGACGAGACCACCTCCGCCCAGGCGACCGGCTACTACGACGGGCAGGTGCACGGGCTCGCCGACCCGTCGTCGGCCTCGTCCACCGATACCGACCTCGTCGTCGACCTGGCGGTGCAGAAGACGATCACCTCGGCGCCAGCCGGTTGCGGCGCATCGAGCGCCGAGCTCGCCGAGCACGAGATCGTCTGCTTCGCCCTGAACTACGAGACGAGCGAGTACCGCTACGACAGCTCGGTCGTGCTCTCCGACACGCTGCCCGACGGCGTCTGCCCGATCGCCCCGGGCGAGAACTACGACCCGACCGGCGACCCCGACTGCGCCGAGGCGGCCGGCGGCAGCGCCGCGCCGAGCATCCCCTACTCGAGCGAGAGCGAAAGCCAGGGCGCGACGCTCCAGACGACGACCTTCACGGTCACCTGGGACCTCGGCGTGCTCGACCCGCACCTCGACGCCACCGTCGACTTCCCGGCGATCGACCGCACCTACTACCAGGTCTACGGCGGCAGCTCCTTCGGCCCGCTCTCGCCGACGGTGAGCGGCGACTCGGTGACCGACACCACCGAGATCACCGGCGACACCTTCGCCACCTGCTACGACCCCGGGCCGCCGGTCGTCGCCGACGCCCAGTGCACCGTCCCCGGCGCGACAGCGATCTTCCAGCCCGGCGAGCCCGGCGGCTTCGGCGACACGACCGACTTCCACGCTGCGCAGAACCCGTCCTCGGCGTCACAGTCGGCGGCCGAGCCGACGATCACCAAGGCGATCGCGACGCCGGTGCAGGGCGGCGGCGGGCTCACCTGCCAGGGTGCGTCCTACTCCACCAACCCGAGCCCGCTGCCCGTCTACCAGCTGAACGATGTCGTGTGCTTCCAGCTGACGGTCAGCTTCCCGAACGAGCTGTTCACCCGCGACCCCGTGGTCGCCGATTTCCTGCCGCCCAACGCCAGCGCCGACCTCACCTCCGACGGATCGGGGCCGAGCGCGAGCAACACCGTGCCGCTCTGCTCGACGGTTCCGAGCGGCGACGCGGGCGCTCCGGCCGGTGTTCCCGGCTCGTCCAACCCGACGAACGTCTCGAGCAGCGACGGCGACCTCGTCACCTTCTACCTCGGAGCACCGTGGTCGGCGGGCACCCCGATCCCGCTCGGCGCAACGGACTGCGCCAGCTCCGGCGACGTCTACGTCTCGCCCGACGCCGGGGGCAACGGCGAGGTCTTCTCCTACGACCTGGCAGCGACCATCGACGCCCCGCCGACGCAGAACAACGACTTCGAGCTCACCGGCAACCTGATGAAGTACACCTCGTTCGACACCGCCGGTGCGGCGGTCGGCGAGCGAGCCCAGGTGGGCTACGACCTCGCCACACCGGCCGTCACGCTCGTGAAGGGCGTGGCCAAGGCGACCAACGCGACGAACGGCTCGACGGTGACGGGGGCGTTCGGCAGCCACGTGAGCGGCACGCAGGTCGCCGACTCGTCCTCGGTGACGATGCGCCTCGACCTCTCCAACTGGGGCGACGTCCCGGCCGAGGACGTCACGGTGTGGGACGTCCTGCCCGTCACCGCGGCGGGTGCCACGGCCGGCGACGACACCTGCGCCACCTTCGGCCTCTCGACCGGAGCCGGCGCGGTCACCGAGCCGGGCGGCTCGCCGTCCAACGTGACGGGCACCTGCTACGACGCCGGCAGCGCCGGCGTCCCCACCGGCATCGGCACCCAGTCGGGAACGGTCAGCGACACGACCGTCGTCTGGACCGTGCCGAGCATCGCCGCGGCGACCGGGCCGAGCAGCCCCGGCACCTCCACCCTCGAGTACGCGTACACGGTGCCGTCCGACGCGACCGCCGGCGACGAGATCGTCGACCAGGGCGGCGTCATCTCCTACCTCGGCCAGCCGAGCACCCAGACCCCGGGGACCGACGAGACCACCTACGTCCCGAGCGAGAGCGCCGCCAGCTGCCCGTCCTCCTCGACGACCGCGCCGGGCGCCGGCACGGACTCCAATCTCGACTGCGACGCCTCGGCGCTGAGCGCCCCCGGGCTCACTCCGGTCACCGCACCCACCCCGGCGAGCGGCACCTTCGTCGCCTACCCCTCTTACGTGCAGGTGGCGCTGCCCAAGCTCGTCAAGAGCGGTCCGGCGAGCGCCACGATCGGCCAGCTCGCCAGCTACACGATCACCTCGACGATCTACGCCGGCACGACGCTCGACCCGACCGGAGCGGACTCGGCGGTCTCGATCGGCGACGACCTGCCGACCTCGAGCCCCCAGCTCGGCGTCGTGTCGGCGACGGCCTCCTGCAGCGGCGGCCCGCTGCCGGCCTCGCCGGCGACGGCGATCACCTCGACGCCGACCGTTGCGGGCAACGACACCTTCAGCCTGACCACCAACCCCGTCGGGCAGCCGAGCGGCAACAACCTGCCGGCCAACTCGGTGACGATCGAGATCGTCCCCGCGAGCGGCGGGGTCTCGACGCTCGGGACGAGCGCGATCAGCTGCACGATCGACCTGCAGGCCGAGGTGGAGAACGTCGCCGCCAACCACGCCGGCGCCACGGCGACCAACCACGCCGAGCTGAGCTGGGCCCACGACGGCCGCTACGGCCCGGGGAGCGGGAACCCGCTCGCCTCGAACACCGTCACCGTCGCCGTCGACGAGCCGGGCGTGCACGCCGTCAAGTACGACTCCACCGCAGGCAACCCGACCGCCCCGGGCACGAAGGTCGACTACACGATCTTCGTCTGCAACGGGATGGTCGGCGGCACGAGCCAGAGCCCGACCTGCGCCGCGGCGGCCAGCTCCTCGACCGCCTACGGGCCGGCACCCGGGCTGACGGTGAGCGACCCGCTGCCGAGCGGGGCGAACGGCGAAACCTACGACAACGACGCTGCCGGGGGCGCCTCGAACGCCTTCGACGCCGCGACGAACACCATCAGCTGGACGCTCGACCCGCTCGCCCCCGGTACCTCGACCGTGCTCACCTACTCGGCGACCCTGCCGGCGAACCCGAAGGGCCTCGACAACTACCTCAACACCGCGACCGTCGACTCGACGAGCTGCTCGCCGGCCGAGGAGGTCGGCATCACCTGCCAGGACGACGGCAGGTCCTACAGCACCCAGGCGAGCGACACCGTCACCGTGGAGTCGGCGAGCGTCGCCAAGGCGGCGTCGAGCAACGTCGCCGTCGGGATCGACACGACCTACACCGACACCGTGACGATCCCCGCCGACATCTCCTTCCCCGATCTCGACGTGGTCGACGTGCTGCCGAACGGCCTCGCCTTCGACGCCTACGACAACTGCGCCGGCCCGGGCACGAGCTACGCCGACGCCGCGAGCGGGCTCACGGTGACCTGCGAGGTGTCGTCGGCGGACTCGACGCCGGGCCAGGCGGCCTCGGGCGAGACGGCGATCGCCTGGTCCTTCGGCGACGTGTCAGCGAGCGCCAGCCAGCGCACGGTGCAGCTCACCTACACCGCCTACCCCGAGGAGAGCTACACCGCCTCGACGGCCAAGCCCTCCGGCGGGTCGGTGAGCGCCGGCGACCACCTCGCCAACACCGTCGGCTCCTACTGGGACACCGCGACCGGGCAGCAGCCGCCGGCGAGCGCGCCGAGCCCGTCGAGCTCGCGCCCCTACGGCTTCACCCGGTCCTCGCCCACGGCGACGGCGACGATCACCGTGCTCGCGCCGTCGGTCTCGATCGCCAAGAGCCCGGCGAGCGCGACGCTCGCCGCGGGCGCGACGCAGACCTACACGCTGACGCTGTGCAACGGCACCTGGAACGGGAGCGCCTGCGCCGCCACGGCGAACGGCACCACCGGCTATCTCGCCACCGCGAGCGACGTGCTGCCGAGCGGCGAGACCCTCGTCGCCGGCTCGATCACCGCCGGCGGCACGCTCTCGGGCAGCACGATCAGCTGGGACCTCACCGGCCAGAGCCTCGCCCCCGGCGCCTCGCTGCAGCTCGGCTACAGCGTCAGCGTCGGCCCGTCCTCCAGCCTGAGCGCCGGCGCCACGCTCACCAACACCGCGACCGTGCACCACGTCTACGCCGTCGACCCGCCCACCGCAACGGGCACGCCCGCCCGCTACCTCGACTACGGCTCGCCGCAGACGAGCGCCGTGATCATCCCGGTCCTTCCCGACCCGCTCGTCACCAAGTACGTCAACGCCGCCGGGTCGGCGACGAGCGGCACGACGGCGTTCGGCCAGGCGACGAGCTTCCACGCCGTGATCACCGACGGGATCGCGGCAGGCCCGCCGGTCGCCCCGATGCAGGCGGTGAGCGTGACCGACGTCCTCCCCGCCTATTGGGACTACGTGGCGGGGACAACGAGCATCGCCACCTCGACGAGCGGCACGGTGACCGCCGATCCCACCATCGTCACGAGCAACGACGTGCAGACCCTCACCTGGGGCGGCCTCGGGAACCTCGCCCCGGGCCAGCAGATCACGGTTGCGTACGAGGCGACCCCGCAGGACGGGGCGACGCTCGACACGCCGGTGACGAACACGATGACCGTCGACGCGCAGGACGGCAACGGCTCGACGAGCTACGGCTCGGCGCCGTCGACCCCCTACAGCGACACGAGCCCGGCACAGGAGACCGTGAGCGCGGCCGACCTGTCGGTGAGCAAGACCCACGGCGCGACGGCCTTCATCGCCGGCGACGACGGCTCGTACACCCTGACCGTCACCAACCACGGCCCCGACGCCTCCTCGGCCTCGGCCGCGCACCCGATCACCCTCAGCGACATCCTGCCGGCGACCGAGAGCTACGTCTCGGCCAGCGGGCCGACCGGCTCGGGCTGGTCCTGCGGGGACAGCGGCCAGACGGTCACCTGCTCCTACCCGACCACGCTGCCGAGCGGTCAGACCGCGCCGGCGGTGACCCTGACGGTGCTCGTCGCGTCGTCGGCGAGCGGCACGTTGACCAACAGCGCCACGGTGTCGCCGGGGCTGACCGGTGATCCCGATCCTGCGAACAACTCGGCGAGCGACACGATGACGCTGCTCACCTCTGCGGACGTGCGGGTCACCAAGACCCTCACGACGCCGGCGACTGGGCTCGTCTCGGGCGAGGACGCCACCTATACGATCGGGGTGAGCAACGCCGGGCCCTCCGACGCGATCACCCCGCAGGTCCACGACGTGCTGCCCGCCGGCGAGAGCTACCTCTCGGCGAGCGGAACGGGCTGGGCCTGCGCCGACGCAACAGGTACCGTCACATGCACGGCGAGCGGCCCGCTCGCCGCCGGTGCCAGCGAGCCGCCGATCACCCTGCAGGTCGCCGTCGCCTCGGCACAGGTCGCCGCCATCACCAACACCGCCGTCGCCTGCTCGGGCACCATCGGACAGGGCAGCAACGCCTGCGCCGGGACGACCGCCTCGGGGACGCCGGACCCCTCGCCGCTCAACAACAGCGCCTCGGCGCCGTCCTCGCCGAGCGTGGGCGCCGACCTGACGATCACCAAGACCCACAGCGGCGACTTCCCCGCCGGCGGGAGCGGCACGTACACGATCACGGTGCGCAACCTCGGGCCGGCGGACTCCGTCGGGCCGATCACCGTCGTGGACACCCTCCCGCAGTCCGAGACCTACCAGTCGGCGAGCGGCAGCGGGTGGAGCTGCTCGGTCGGGACCGGGATCTCGGCCGGCGTGGTCACCTGCACGAACCCCGCGACGATCGTCGCCGGCAGCGCCTCGGCTCCGATCAGCCTCACCGTCACCCTCGCCGACGAGGTGGGCACCATCACGAACAGCGCGCAGGTGATCCCCGGGCCGACCGCCGACCCTGTGCAGACGAACAACAACGCTCGGGACCCGACGGTGATCGGCGGCGCGGACCTCTCGATCACCAAGGCGGCCGTCGGCAGCTTCGTCGCCGGCTCGCCGGCGAGCTACTCGCTCACCGTCTCCGACGCCGGCCCGGCGGCATCGGCACCGCCGGTGACGGTCAGCGACCCGTTGCCCGCCGGCGAGACGTTCGTCTCGGCGAGCGGCACGGGCTGGGCCTGCTCGGACGGCGCGCCGGGCGGCTCGTCGTCGGGCGGCTCGGGGTCGGGCGGCTCGGGGAGCACCGTCACCTGCACCTCGTCGGCGGCGGTTCCGGCGGGCGGTTCGTCCCCGGCGATCACCCTGACCGTCGACCTCTCGAGCTCGCTCGGCGGCCCGGTGACCAACACCGCGACGGTGTCGCCCGGGCCGACCGCCGACCCGAACCCGTCGAACAACAGCGCCAGCGTGACGACGCAGGTGGGCGGCGAGGCGGCGCTGGCGATCACGAAGTCGCACACCACGGTCGCCGCGCTCGGGGGGATCCAGCACTACGAGCTGAGCGTCTCGAACGACGGTCCGTCCGACGCCCCCGCGCCGACCACGGTGACCGACCCGCTGCCGAGGGGCGAGTCCTTCGTCTCGGCGACCGGCGCCGGCTGGTCCTGCAACGATGCGCCCACCACCGCTGCGCCGGCACGCACGACGGTCAGCTGCAGCTACGGGCAGGCGATCGCCGATGGCGCGTCCGCGCCGCCGATCGCGCTCGCCGTTCGCCTCTCCGCCGCGGCCTATCCGACGGTGACGAACGCGGCGAGCGTGCAGGGCCCGCTGCCCAACCCGGACCCCGGCGCGGCGCAGTCGTCGGACACGGTGCGGCCGACGCCGATGGCGACGTTGCGCCTCGCCAAGCGCCTGGTCGGCGACCTGGTCGCCGGCGGCACGGCGACCTATGCGATCACCGTCGTGGACAGCGGACCGTCGCCCGCACGCCAGGTCGAGGTGGTCGACTCGATGCCCGCCGGCCTCGTGCCCCTGGCGGGGAGCGGAGCGGGCTGGACCTGCCACGTCTCCGCCACGGCCGTCAGCTGTCGCATCGCGATGCTCGCCGTCGGGCGGCCGAGCGTCGTGACAGTGACCACCCACGTCGTCGCCACCGCCGGGGTGACGATCGCCAACCAGGCGAGCGTGGCAACGGTGACCCGCCGATCGGAGCACTCGATCAGCCACGTCGTCACCGTCCCGGCGCACGTTGCGCTGCCCCCGAGCAGCACGACGACGAGCGGACCGACCGGCCCGACGACGAGCGGACCGACCGGCCCGACGACGAGCGGACCGACGGGCCCGTCGTCGCCGTCGAGCAGCACCGCGAGCCGCGCCGCCGTCCGGCAGCGGCGCGACCTCGACCACGTCGACGTCCACGACGACGACCTCTCCGACCGCTCCGGCCCCGGGCGCGACCGTCCCGGCGACCACCCCGGCGACGAGCACGACGACGGCCGCGACGACATCGACCACATCGACGGTGACGACGGTGACGGCTCCCGCCACGTCGGTCCCCACCAGGCAGCGGTCGGGCAGTGAGCCGTCCTCGAAGGGGCGGCAGCGCCCGGCTGATGCGAAGCTGCGCACCGGGCGCCAGCGAAACCGCCGGCCGCCGGCGACCACGGCTCCGGCCGCCGCACCTGTGACCACGGCTCCGGCCGCCGTACCGGCGACGGTTCCGGCCGCCGTACCGGCGACGGCTCCGGCCGCCGTACCGGGGACGACCCCGCGCCCAGCCGCCGCCTCGGGCTCGAGCCTGGCCTTCACCGGCCTCGACATCGTGCCGATCGCCGCGCTCGGCCTCGGTCTGGCCCTGCTCGGCGGCGTGGGAGCCTCGCTCGGGCGGGAGAGGCGACGAAGGAGAAGGAGGGCCTGAGCGAGGGCGCCGCTCAGCGCCAGACCGGTGGCGAGAGGTCGTCGCCCAAGTAACCGTGCTCGTTGTAGCGCTCGAGGCCCGGCGCAGCGCCGACGGTCGTCACCCGCGTCAGGGAGGCCACGGCGAGGTTCATCCGCCAGACGGCGCGCGAGTCGATCCCGAGCGCCCAGCAGACGGCGAGCTTGATCGGCACCACGTGGCTGACGACGAGCACGTCAGGCCCCGGGAGGCGCGGCGTCTCCGGTGCCGGCGGGGACGAGCCGCCCCGGGAGGCAGTGTCCGCCAGCCACGACCGCAGGTCGGTGCAGGCGGCGCCGACCCGTGTGGACGCCTGGCCCAGCGACTCCCCTTTCGGTACCGCAACAGCCGGGTCGAGGCGCCAGGCCTGCGCTGCCCCGTCCCCCGCCGAGGCGCCGATCGGGCTCCCGTCGAGCTCTCCGTAGTCGAGCTCGACGAAACGCTCGTCGAGCTCGACTGAAGGCGCGGCGCCAGCGCTTGACCGCAACGCCGCGGCGATCGCCTCGGCCGTGCGCACGGCGCGCCCGAGCGGGCTGGACACGATTCGTTCGATCCGCAGCCCTGTGTCCGCTGCGAGCACCACGGCGAGCCGCTCCGCCTGGCGCTCGCCGCGCGCGGTGAGCGGGGACTCGCACCGCCCGACGTAACGGCGCTCGGTGTTCGCAACACACTCACCGTGCCGCGCGAAAACGAGCATCCCGCGGGCCACGCTACCGCTGGCTCGCTTCGCTCGCTCCTCGCAGAGGGGCCTCGGCCACACGCTCGGGCGGCGCCGCGTTCCCCTCACACCCACGCGCGGATCGCCACGCTGAGCCCGAGGAGGACGACGAGCGCCCGCAGGACGCGTGGGTCGATCCGCCGGACCAGCCGCCCTCCGATCGATGCGCCGACCATCGCGGCGAGTGCGATCAGTCCGGCGTCGACCCAGTCGACCTTGCCCGAGAAGGCGAAGAACAACGCGGCGATCGCGTTGATCACCAGCGACAGCGCCTGCTTCACGGCGTTGGTGCGCGCCAGGCTCGTCGTGGAGAACAGCCCGAGCACCGCGAGCAGCATGATCCCGAGGCCGGCGCCGAAGAACCCGCCGTAGACGGCGCAGGCCAGCACGGCGAGCAGCTCCGCCAGCCGCGGTGCCGGTCGTTCGGGCAGCATCTCGGCGCGGGCGCCCGATCCGTCGCCGCCGAGCCCGACCACCCCGGCCCCCGCGGGCCCCCCAGCCCCCACGACCCCGGCGGGCGCCCCGGCCGCAGTCGCCGAGAGCGCCGCCTCCGCGACCGCGACACCGGGGAGTGGCGCCTCCGCGACGGTCGTCACCGCTCCGGCCACGTCCTCGGCCGCGCCCGCCCGGGCCGCGGCCCGGCGCAGGAGGGCGGCGCGCACCGGGTCCTGCAGGAGCAGGAGCGCGCAGGCGGCGAGGATCAGGAACGGCACAGCGGCCTTGAAGGCCTCGGCGGGGATCTCGAGCAGCACGACCGAGCCGGCCAGCCCTCCGGCGGCGGCGACGACCGCCAGGGACCTCAGGGCACGCTGCTGGCCCCGCAGGTCGGCGGCGCTGCGCCCACGTCCCGGCGAGATAGCCCGGCGAGAGCGCAACGGTGTTCGTCACGTTGGCGTTCACCGCCGGCAGCCCGAGCGCCAGCAGCACCGGGAAGGTGATGATCGTGCCGCCGCCGGCCAACGCGTTCACCCCACCGGCGAGCAGGCCGGCGGCACAGACCGCCAGGTCCTCGAGAGCGCCGCCGCCCGCCACTCAGCCGCCGTGGCGGGCCGCCGGACCACCGGCCGCGAAAGCGGTGGCGACGTCGGCGACGGTCGCGCCCGCCGCGCGCGCCAGCTCGGCGGGGTGCGTCGAGAACACCGAGCGCGGGGTACCGGCTGCGGCCCAGACGACCTCGAAGCGCAACAGGTCCTCGTCGAACCACGTCGCCAGCGCCTGGTCGTGACCGACCGGAGGCACCCCGCCGATGGCGAAGCCGGTGCGCTCGCGCACGAAGCGCCCGCTCGCCTGCTCGACGGAACCGCCGGCGAGCGCGGCCAGCTTGTCCTCGTCGACGCGGTTGACGCCCGAGGCCAGCACGACGACGGGCTCGTCGCGCTCGACGAGGCGGAAGACGATCGACTTGACGATCTGGGCGACGTCGCAGCCGAGGGTGGCCGCTGCCTCGGCAGCGGTGCGGGTGCTGTCGGGGAGCTCGAGCACCTCGCTGCGCAGCCCGAGGCGTTCGAGCTCGGCGGCAACGCGTGCCGTGCTCGTGGTGGGCTCGCTCACGACCGATCAGTATGGCCGCCCCGGGCGGCGGTGCACACTTGTTCCCCGCCGTGCCGTGCGGGCGAGCCGCAGCTCGAGGAAGGACGTCGCGATGAGAGGGCCGGATCCGCAGGACAGCGGCATCTCGGTGCGCGGCGTGAGCAAGCGCTTCCGCCATCGCGACCTCGCCGTCGAGGCGCTGCAGGATGTGAGCCTCGAGGTGGCACCCGGCGAATTCGTCGCCGTCGTCGGGCCGAGCGGGTGCGGCAAGTCGACCCTGCTGCGCGTCGTCGCCGGCCTGCTCGAGCCCGACGCGGGCAGCGTCGAGGTCGCCGGGCGCCCACCGCGGGTCGCCCGGGCCGACAAGTGCTTCGGGCTCGTGCCGCAGTCGCCGTCGCTCCTGCCCTGGCTCAGCGTGCTCGACAACGTGACGCTGCTGCGCGAGCTCGGCCGCCCGCCCGCGGCACGGACACGGCCGGGCCTTGCCGACCCGTTGCGCCTGCTCGAGGCCGTGGGGCTTCGCGAGTTCGCCAACTCGCGGCCTTCGCAGCTCTCGGGCGGCATGCGCCAGCGCGTCAGCCTCGTGCGCGCCTTCGCCCTCGGCGCCCCGGTGCTGTTGATGGACGAGCCCTTCGCCTCGCTCGACGAGATCACCCGCGAGACGATGCAATACCAGCTGCTCGACATCTGGGGCGCGACGAGCACCACCGTCGTCTTCGTCACCCACAGCGTCTCGGAGGCCGTGGCGCTCGCCGACCGGGTGCTCGCCATGGCGGGCCGCCCCGGACGCGTCGTGCACGAGGAACGCATCCTGCTGCCACGCCCACGCGGCGAGTCGATGGAGTTCAGCGCTGCGTTCAGCGCCCACGTGCAGAGCCTGCGCACGGCGCTGCGCGAGGCGAGCGCGGTCCCGGGACGTTGAGCGAGCGCGACCCGGCGACGATGAGCGAGCCGTCACGGCTCTCCCGGCTACGTCGGGTGCCGCCGGACGGGTCGCCGCCACCGCCGCTCGCCGCGCGCCGAGCCGGCGCGGCGGCGCACGACGCCGGCACTTCGGGGCGCCGCGCCGGCACGACCGGACGACGCGCCGCGGCGCTGGCGCGCCGCGTCGTGGTCAGCGCCGGACCCGGCGTCGCCCTCGTCGCGGTCGTGCTCGGCGTCTGGCAGGCCGCCGTCGACGCCGCCCACGTCACCACCTTCGTCCTGCCGGCGCCCTCGGCCGTCTTCGCCGAGCTTTTTCGGCACCCGCATCTCTACCTCAGCAATGCCGCGACGACTGTGGAGACGGCGTGCCTGGGCTTCCTCGTCGCCTTCGCCGTCTCGGCGGCCATGGCGGTCGCCATGGTGCGCAACCGCTTCTTCGAGCGGGCACTCAGCCCGCTCATCACCTTGCTGCAAGCGATCCCCGTCGTCGTGGTCGCCGCGCCCCTCGTCGTCTGGCTCGGCTTCGGAACCTTGCCGCAGGTGCTCGAGGCGGCCCTGATCACCTTCGTCCCGCTTGCACGCAACGCCGTCGCCGGCCTCTCCTCGGTCGATTCGGGCGCGCTCGAGCTGATGCGGTCGGTCGATGCAACGAGGAACCAGATCCTGATGCGGCTGCGTGTCCCGCACAGCGTCCCCTACCTCGTCGCTGCCACCAAGGTGTCGGTCGGGCTGGCCCTCATCGGCGCAACGGTCGTCGAGTACATCGGCCCCTCGAGCTCCGGTCTCGGCTTCCTCATCGCCCAATCGACCCAGAACCTGCAGGCGACCTCCGCCTGGGCAGCGGTCTACGTGCTGACATTCCTCGGGATCCTCGCCGTGGGGCTCGTCACCGTGGCGGGAAACCGGCTGCTCGCGGGCCGCTCCTGACCAGAGCCACCTGCACGTGCTGGCAAAGCCCGCACGTGATGTGTCGCCGGCCGCGCCGCTGGGGTAAAGGAGCAGCCGAGCGCTGAGGGGGCGCCGACGGCCTTGCCGGAATATCACGGAACCGCGCCGTCGCGCGCGACGCTAGCCGTGCACCGTGGGCCGGATCGAGAACCCAACGAGGGAGGCCCACGTGGCAAGGAGCAACGGCGCAGCGGGCAACGGCGCAGCGGGCAGGGAGAGGCTGGAGGCGCGCCGCAGGCTGCGCCCGGGACGGTCGCGCAGCTCGGGGTGCTCGTCGCCGGCGTAGGCGTCGTGGCCGGGATCGGCGACGCGGGCTGCCGCCGGCGGCGCCCCCCGGCACGCCGGGACGGCGCCGGCCGCCGCTCCCCGCCCCGCCGTCCCCACGACGAGCACGACGAGCACGACGAGCAGCACGAGCACGACGACGAGCACCACCACCACGACGATGCCGCACGTGCCCGCCAAGATCACCAGTCCGGCCAGCCTGCAGGCTCAGGCCGGCAGCCACGTCAGCTTCACCGTGACCTCGACGGGCATGCCGGTGCCGCAGGTGAGCGAGTCGGGCAAGCTGCCCGCCGGCCTCGCCTTCACGCCAGCCGCGAACGGCACCGCCACGATCGACGGGACGCCGGCGTCCACGTCGGTCGGCACCTACGACGTGACGATCACCGCGACCAACGGCGTCGGCAGTCCCGCGGTGCAGCGCCTGCAGATCGTCGTCTCCGCCCAGCCGGTGGCCGCGGCGATCACGAGCCCCGACGTCGAGACGGTGCACGCCGGCATCGCCGTCACGATCACGCTGACCGCCACCGGCAGCCCGACGCCGCGCCTCAGCGAGTCCGGCGACCTGCCACCGGGACTCGGCTTCCACCCTGCAAGCGACGGCAGCGCGACGATCTCGGGAACGCCGTCACCGACCGCCCACGGCACCTGGACCGTGACCGTCGTCGCCACGAACGGTGTCGGCAACCCGGCCGTGCAACGGCTGCAGATCGTCGTCGTCGCCAAGGCGGCGCCGCCACCCCCACCCTCGCCGACGGGCAAGGGGTACTGGTATGTCACCAACTACGGTGAGGTGATCAGCCAGGGTGCTGCGCAACCTGCCGCCTCGCACGGCAGCCAGCATCCCTCCGACATCGTGGCGATGGCCGCGACCTCCGACGGTCGCGGCTATTACCTCGTCAGCTCCTCCGGCGGGGTGTACAACTACGGAGACGCTCAGTGGTTCGGCTCGACCGCCCACCTGCGCCTGCACACCCCGGTCGTCGCGATCGGGGTGGCACCCGACGACCGCGGGTACTACCTCGTGTCCCAGGCGGGCAACGTCTTCAACTACGGCGTCGCTCCGTTCTACGGCTCCATGGCGCACCACCGCATCCCGCCGGTGACCGCCTTCGGGCTCACGCCGGACGGCCACGGCTACTGGCTCGTGACGAGCAAGGGCAACGTCTACCAGTTCGGTGACGCCCGCTTCTTCGGCTCGCTCGCGCACAACCGGGTGCCGCCGGTGACCGCCTTCGGCGTCGACCCAGGGGGCCACGGATACTGGGTGGTGACGGTCACGGGCAACGTGTTCCCCTTCGGCGGTGCCGGATCCTACGGCTCGGTCGCGGACCGGCATGTGCCACCCGTCGTCGCCTTCGCCCCGACCGACGACGGCCACGGCTACTGGATCGTGACGACCGCCGGCAACGTGTTCAACCTCGGCGATGCGCGCTTCTACGGATCGTCCGCCCACACCCGCCTCGTCGGCAAGGTGACCGCCTTCGACGTCGACCGATGAGCTGAACCGCCGGCCGCCGGCTTCCGACGCGTTTCGCGTCCGACCGCCGAGCGTGTGCCCGTGCTTGTGCGGCGCGGCGTGTGCCCGTGGCGTCCGCCGCGCGTGTGTCGCCGCGGTGGCAACGTGTGTCGCCGCGGTCAGCGTGCGTGTGCCGGAGCGCACCCACGGACATGTGCCGCCTGCGGACAGATGTGTGACGATGGCGTGTGCCCGACGCACCCCCGCTGTCGACACTGCTGTCGTGGCTGCTCGTCGCCTACACGATCGAGCTCGACAACGAGTTCGAGCACGGGATGCGCCAGCTCAGCGCCCGGCGCGCCTTCCGTGTCTCGCTCGTGATGTGGGACAACCTGCTGCGTCTGGTGGGCGAGGGCGTGCGCGTCGGCGACATCCCGGCGCGCGCCGGCCTTCCCGTCAAACTCCACGCCTACCTGGCGATGGAGCGCTGGGGATACGTCGTCGTGTCGCCGGCGCCGGACGACACCCGAGCCAAGCCGCCGCGGCGGGACTGGCTCGTCCGCCCGACCGCCGTCGGTGCCAAGGCGGTCGCGGTGTGGGGTCCTCTGCAGCGGACGATCGAGCAGCGTTGGCGCGAGCGCTTCGGCAGTCAGCAGATCGACGAGCTGCGCCGCTCGCTCGGCGACGTCGTGGCCCGGATCGGCGTCGACCGCCCGCGTTATCTCCCGGTCGTCACCTACGGCTGGGCGGTCGAGCCTGCTCCGCCCGAGCACCGCCGAGCCTCCGGGGGATTCTCGCCGGACACGCTCGGTCTCTCGGCTCTGCTCTCGCTCGTGCTGCTCGAGCTGACGCTCGATTTCGAGCGACAGTCGAGCGTCTCGCTCGCGTTGAGCGCGAACGTGCTGCGCCTCGCCCGGCGTGACGTGCAGCCGCTCAACGTCCTGCGCCAGCGTGCCGGGATCTCGCGCGAGGCCGTCGCCGTCGCCGCCGCCTACCTGGCGCGCCACGGCCTCGGCGTCGTCGAGTCGGCCCCAGCGCCCTCTCGCGCCAGGACTCTGCACCTCACGCCGAAAGGCGAGCAGGTGGCCGCCCAGTACCCGCGTCTGTGCGCAGCAGTCGAGTCGGCATGGCACGAGCGATTCGGCGCGACCGCCGTGGCGGCACTCCGCGAGAGCCTGCTCGCCGTCGTCACCCAGCGCGAGGGCGAGCGGTGGCGCCTCGCCGACGGGCTGGCACCCCATCCCGACTGCTGGCGCGCAGCTCGGCCCTACCTCGCCCAGACGACCGCGATGCTCGCCGACCCGACCAGCGGGCTGCCGCACCATCCCCTCGTCACGCATCGGGGTGGCTGGCCGGACGGCAGCTGATCGGACGCCGGGACGCCGGCGAAGCCGGGGCACCGGGGGCCGGGGCGCCGGCCCGCCGACGGAGCGCCCACTGACCGGGCGGCGGCCGGACGGCGCACGCCGAGCCGGGACCGACCCGTACCGGTAGTGTGCGGGCTGTGGCGCAACCGCGACCGAAGCAGGCCGTGAAGGCGGCAAGGGACAGGGACGAGGCTGCCAAGGGCGAGGCCGGCAAGGAGGCCAAGCGCTGGCGGCGACGCCTGCGGGAGACGCCGGCGCGGCTGATCGGCCGGACGCCCTGGCTACGCCGTCGCTACGCCAGGTTCATGCTGAAGAGCATCGCTAAGCGCCGGCGCAAAGGCAAGACGCTGCCCGACGAGCTGCTGCTGCTCGAGCGCCAGCTGCGCGGGATGGCGCCGGGACAACAGGCCAAGGTCCTCGAGCAGGCGCTCGAGCAGGGAGCGGCGGCACCCGAGGCGAGCAACCGAGCGACACGGCGGGCCGCACAGCGCCCGACGCGCCAGAGCGGCCGCGGGCAGGGCCGCAGGCCCGGCTTGCCGCCCGGCACGCCCCGCCCGCGGCCCCCCCGCTAGGCCGCGCTACCTCCCGGGCCGCCGGCTCAGCGAAACGATGGCCTTCCCCCAGATCTCGAGGCTGATCGATCCGCCGCTGTACATCGTCACCGCGGCAGCCGGGGGCGAGCGCAGCGGCTGCCTCGTCGGCTTCGCCACCCAGTGCAGCATCCACCCCCCGCACTTCCTTGCGTGCATCTCCGTGGTCAACCACACCTACGGCGTCGCGCAGCGCGCCGAGGTGCTCGGCGTGCACCTCGTCGGCGCCGACCAGCGCGACCTGGCGGCCCATTTCGGCGAGCTCACGGGCGACGAGGAGGACAAGTTCGCCGGGGTGGCCTGGCACCTCGGGGAGCACGGCGCGCCGATGCTCGACGAGGCGCCCGCCGCCTTCGAGGGGCGGGTGCTCGAGCGCCTGCGGCTCGGCGACCATGTCGGGCACCTCCTCGACCCGCTCGAGGAGCGCGCGCAGCCCGATGCTGCACACGAGCGCCAGTTCCGCCTCAGCGACAGTGCAGGCATGGAGGCCGGCCACCCCGCCGACGAGGTGTTGCACCGGTGAGCGAGAGCGCAGCTGCGCTCGGGACGCAGCACGCGCACGAGCGGGCGCGCCGCGTCCTCGCCGCGGCCAGTCGGGTTGCGGTGCTCACCGGGGCGGGCATCTCCACGGACTCGGGCATCCCCGACTTCCGTGGCCCGGACGGCCTCTGGACGCGAGACCCCGCGGCCGAGCGGCTCTCGACCCTGGACGGCTACCTCTCGAGCGGCGAGCTGCGCAAGCGCTCCTGGCGCGGCCTGCTCGGATCGGGGGCGCTCCAGGCCCAGCCGAACCGCGCTCACCTCGCCCTTGTCGAGCTCGAGCGTGAGGGCCGGCTCGAGCTGCTGATCACCCAGAACACCGACGGCCTGCACCTTGCAGCCGGCCACAGCCCGGAACGTGTGGTCGAGATCCACGGCAGCAACCGCCGTACGCGTTGTTTGAGCTGCGACCGCGTCGAGCCCACACCACAGGTCCTCGCCCGCGTCGACGCCGGCGACGACGACCCGCGCTGCACGGCGTGCGGCGGCATCCTCAAGCGCACCACGGTGCTCTTCGGCGAGCAGCTCGATGCCGCCGACCTCGCTCGCGCCGGCCGGGCGGCCACGAGCTGCGACGTGCTGCTGTGCGTCGGCTCGACACTCTCCGTCTACCCCGCCGCCGGCCTCGTCCCCTTGGCGAGGCGCCACGGCGCCGAGGTGGTCATCGTCAACGGCTCGCCGACCGCGCAGGACGAGGTCGCGACCGTCGTCGTGCGCGGGGCGATCGGTGAGCTGCTGCCCGCCGTCCTCGGCGCGCCCTAGCCCGTCCTCGGCGCGCCCTGACCCGTCCTCGGCGCACGCTCAGCCGCTCGCGGCGCGACACGACAGCCCGCGGCGACCTCACGCGCCGAAGACGCCCCCCGAGATCGCCAGGATGTGCTTGAGGATCAGGATGTGCTTCCTCGTGTCGAGCTCCATCGTCTCCACGAGCAGCGGCCAGATCGTCGTCTCGTCGACGGGGCGCAGGGCGTGGCGCAGCTTGCGCAGCCGCCGCGCGTCCTCGCGCTCGAAGCGCAGCAGCTGCTCGGTCGCCCGCCGCAATGCCCGAGACCCGTCGCGGCGCAGCGGGATGTCGGGCACGCCGGCCGCGGACGGCTCCAGCTCGACGACAGAGCGCACCGTGTTTGCAAGGCGCTCGAAGACCGCGTGATGGCGCCGCTCGTCGTCCATGATCATGCGGATCAGGTAGGCCACGTCCGGGTTGCTCGGGTCGTCGGCCAGCTCCCGGTAAGCGGACAGCAACCGGCCCTCGTCCTCGACATGGGAGCGGAAGGCGTTGTACACCTCGTCGTCCCAGACGCTGCCGCCCTCGAGCTGCTCGAGCGCTGTCATCCCGTCTCCCGTCTCCGAGCCTGGCGCCGCCGCGGGACGGGACGTCAGCGGCTCGCCCGCCCCGGCGGCGCCGGACCGCCACTGCGGTCCTGCTCGAAGTGTGCGCCTTCGTGTCATCGCCGCGGCAGGGTCGAACGACCCTCGGCGAGCGCCCGCGGCGTGCTCAGCGAGGCTGCAGGCGCGCCCCGGCGTCGAGGCGGACGACCTCGGCGTTGAGGTAGCTGTTGCGCACGAGCTCGAGCACGACGGACGCGTACTCGTCGGGCCGGCCGAAGCGTTGCGGGAACAGGACGTCGCGTTGCAGGCGCGCCTTGATCGCGTCGACGTCGGGGGCCTGCTGGTAGATGGGGGTGTCGATCAACCCCGGAGCGACCGTGTTCACGCGGACGCCGACGACGGCGAGGTCGCGGGCGAGCGGCAGCGTCATGCCGACGATGCCGCCCTTGGAGGCCGAGTACGCGGCCTGCCCGATCTGGCCGTCGAAGGCGGCCACCGACGCGGTGTTGACGATGACGCCCCGTTCGCCGTCCTCGAGGGGCTCGTTGCGGCTCATCGCGCTGGCCGCCAGGCGGGCGACGTTGAAGGTGCCGACGAGGTTGACCGCGATCACCCGCTCGAAGCGGTCGAGCGGGTAGGCCGAGTCGTAGCTCCCGTCGCGCCCGACCGTGCGCGCCGCGTGCAGGATGCCCGCGCAGCTCACGGCGATGCGCAACGGCGCCAAGCTCGCCGCGAGCTCGACCGCGGCCAGGAGCTGCTCGGTGTCGGTGACGTCGGTGCGGGCGAAACGTGCGCCGAGCTCGCCGGCGAGTGACTCCCCCGCCTCCTCGGCGACGTCGGCGATCACGACCTGCGCCCCGGCCCCGGCCAGCGCCCGTGCCGTCGCCGCCCCGAGCCCCGACGCCGCTCCGGTCACCAATGCCGCGCTGCCCTCGATCCTCACCGTCGCCCTCCCGAATCCCGGCCGCTCCCGACGGCGGCCCATGGTCCTCCCAGTCTCGCCGACTCGGTCTCGTGGGACGCGAACGACCCCGCCGGGGGCGGGAGCCCGGCAAGTCCGGGCGGCTCGCGGCGCGAGCTGCCGGCCACCGGGGCCGCGGCCCGCGCGGATCGTGGACCGGCCCGCCCGGGCCAGCGGCCTCGGCGCCCGCTCCCACTAGGTTGAGAGGGGCCCTTCGGGCGAGCGGCAGGACGGAGCTGGCCGCTCGAGGCGAGCGATCGGGACGGAGGTCGAGATGGCGATTGCGACGGTCAACCCGGCGACCGGCGAGGAGCTGAAGCGCTTCGAGGAGGTCTCCGACGACGAGCTCGACCGGCGCATCGACGCCGCCTGGACCGCGTTCCAGACGACCCGACGCACGAGCTTCGTGGAGCGCTCCGGCTGGATGCGCCGAGCCGCCGAGATCCTCGAACGCCGAGCAGGACGAGGTCGCCCGGCTGATGACTACCGAGATGGGCAAGACGCTCAAGTCGGCACGGGCCGAGGTCGCCAAGTGCGCCAAGGGCATGCGCTTACTACGCCGATCACGCCGAGGAGCTGCTCGCCGACGAGCCGGGCGCCGCCGAGGCGGTCGGCGCGACGGCCGCCTACGCCGTCTACGAGCCGCTCGGCGTCGTGCTCGCCGTGATGCCCTGGAACTTCCCCCTCTGGCAGGCGGTGCGCTTCGCCGCCCCGGGCCTGATGGCCGGCAACGTCGGGCTGCTCAAGCACGCCTCGAACGTCCCCCAGACGGCGCTCTACCTCGGCGAGCTGTTCGGCCGGCGCGGCTTCCCGCCGGGAGCCTTCCAGACGCTGCTAATCGGCTCGGCGCGGGTCGAGGCCGTGATCCGCGACCGCCGCGTCGCCGCCGTGACGCTGACCGGGTCGGGGCCGGCCGGCTCGGCGGTAGGCGCCGTCGCCGGCGAGATGATCAAGCCGAGCGTCCTCGAGCTCGGCGGCAGCGACGCCTTCGTCGTCATGCCGAGCGCCGACCTCGAACGCGCGGCGGCCGTGGCCACGACGGCGCGCTGCCAGAACAACGGGCAGTCCTGCATCGCCGCCAAGCGCTTCATCGTCCACGAGGCCGTCGCCGACGAGTTCGAGCGGCGGTTCGTCGAGAAGATGTCGGCGCTCTCACGTCGGCGACCCCGCTCGACGACGCGACCGACGTCGGGCCCCTGGCCACCGAGCAGGGCCGCGACGACGTCGAGGAGCTCGTCGCCGACGCGGTCGCGAAGGGCGCCAAGGTGCTCTGCGGCGGCGAGCGGTTGGCCGGCCCCGGGCTGGTACTACCCCCCAACGGTGTTGAGCGGGATCACGCCGGAGATGCGGATGTACACCGAGGAGGTGTTCGGCCCGGTCGCCGCGCTGTTCCGCGTCGGCGGCGTCGAGGAGGCGATCGAGCTCGCCAACGACGACCGAGTTCGGGCTCGGCGCGAACGCCTGGACCAACGACGAGGCCGAGCGCGCCCGTTTCGTGCCGACCTCGAGGCGGGGATGGTGTTCCTCAACGGGATGGTGACGTCCTATCCCGAGCTCCCCTTCGGCGGGATCAAGACCTCCGGCTACGGCCGCGAGCTCTCCGCACAGGGCATCCGCGCCTTCTGCAACCTGAAGACGGTTTGGGTCGGCGAGTCCTAGTCGACTCCGATCACGCGTTGGCTCGAGTCGGAGTCACCAGCTGGAAGGCAGCAACCTGACCGCGGCTCCGTACGCCTCGAAGCAGCACGCCGCTGCCGGGAGCAGCATCAGCAGTGCCGCTCGCCGCCTGTGAGCCGCCCAAATGCCGGCCCCGGTCAGCACGGCGGCTAGCAGACACCAAGCGACGAGCACTCCGAGCGGGACGTCGGGCAGCACCTGATCGACGGGCGGGAGCTGGCTCACGCGGTTCCGCGGGCGTGCCGAGAGCACCGGTGAGGTGCGGGGCGGCGCGATGGCTCCCAACGGCTGCCGGCGCGCTCGCGGCGCGGCCGCGACAAGGCGCCTCGCTTGAACGACAAGCCGCTGTGCAGCGGAGTAGCGCGGGTTGCAGGTGGTGAGCGTCAACCACCATCCGCGCCGCGGTGCCAGCACCGACACGTCCGTCGGCGCGACAGCTCGCACCGAGACGACACGGTAGACATAGCGCAGATCGCCGACCCGGAGGGTGACCGGATCGCCGGGCCTCAGCGCCTGCAAGTCATAGAAGGGCCGGAGCCAGGTCGTACGGTGACCGGCGATCGCCACATTCCCCGGATCACCAGGAAGTGCGGTCCCAGGGTAATGACCGGGACCTTCTTCGAGACGAAGCTCATCGACACCCTGCACCACGACGTCGTTGGAGACTCCCGCAGCCGCAATGCTCAGCTTCGCGATCGCAGTGCCGAGGGGAACGTGGGCAGGCCACGAGACGACCTCGGCGGGTGAAGTGACGGGTGGCCCGATCCTTCGAGAGGCGACCGCTGGAGGCGAAGGCGCCCCAGGCCTCGTGACGATGTGGAGGCGGTCGAACGATCTGGCGAGTTGGGACTGGGCACGCTCGGCCGGCGCGCGCGTGGCGAACAAGGCATAGGGCACAAAGCCGCACACCGCGATACCCGTGCTGAGCAGTCCCAGTGCGATGCCTCGGACCACCCGGCGTAGCTGCCAGCGCGCCGCTCGGGGCGACGCGGGTTCAACACGGGGTCGACACCACCCGCTGGGTCGGGGGTCGGTCGTCGCCTCGGTCACGCCAGCCATACGTGACCTCCGCGTGACCGACTGAGCCAGATTGCCCTCCTCCTGCCAAGTGGGGCCAACCCGCCACCTTGAGTGCAAATGAATGGCATGTTCGCGCTCAGCGTAGTGTAGGCAGTGTGACACAGCCCCGGCGGCAGCCTGCGACAGAAGGCAACCACAATGCGTCAGTAGCGGCTCGCGGAGCGGACAACACCCCACGTTCGGCCGCCGTTCGAAGCCACGAAGGGTGAACCGTCGCCGAGTGCTGGTAGGCATCGCTTCCACTGGGTTCGCCGTCGCGTGGACACCTCCCTCGGTGAGGGCGTTCGCCGCTGAACCCGCAGCCGCGTCCGGCGCGCCGCCGACGACGAGCACCGCGGCACCGACGACGAGCACCGCGGCACCGACGACGAGCACCGAGGCACCGACGACGAGCACCGCGGCACCGACGACGAGCACCGCGGCACCGACGACGAGCACCGAGGCACCGACGACGAGCACCGAGGCACCGACGACGAGCACCGAGGCACCGACGACGAGCACCGAGGCACCGACGACGAGCACCGCGGCACCGACGACGAGCACCGAGGCACCGACGACGAGCACCGCGGCACCGACGACGAGCACCGCGGCACCGACGACGAGCACCGCGGCACCGACGACGAGCTCCGCGGCACCGACGACGAGCACCGCGGCACCGACGACGAGCTCCGAGGCACCGACGACGAGCTCCGAGGCACCGACGACGAGCACCGCGGCACCGACGACGAGCACCGCGGCACCGACGACGAGCTCCGAGGCACCGACGACGAGCTCCGAGGCACCGACGACGAGCTCCGAGGCACCGACGACGAGCACCGAGGCACCGACGACGAGCTCCGAGGCACGCGCCGCGCCGCGCGTCCCCACGCGGCCCTAGTGCCAACGGCATCCGAGGCGCCGACGACCGTGGAGGCGCCGACGACGTCGGAGGTGCCGACGACATCCGAGGCGCCGGATCACACACCGGTCGCGAGTACCACCTTGGCACCCGCAACGTCCGAGGCACCGACCGTGCCGCACGCACCGACCTCGTCGCGGGCGCCGACATCCCTGCCGCCGACGACGTCCGAGTCACCGACCTCGTCGCCGCGGCCGTCGGCACCCCCGGCGCGTCGGCCCCAGGGCCCTCCGACATCTCAGCCCCGGACCAACCTGGCCTTCACCGGTCTCGATGTGGATCGCATAGCAGGGATCGGTGGCGGCCTCGTGGCGCTCGGGGCGTCGGCACTTGTAGCGGCAAGCAACGACCCCGTTCGGGCAATACTTCGCCGCCGACGGCTGACTGCGGAGGACGAAACGACTCGAGAATCGAGCGCCGATCGTCTGTCGGATGAACGCATCGGGCGGTACCTCGAAAGCTACCTCGCTGCTCCCGCCGCCGACGTCGACTTCAACGGCAGTTCGATACGACCGGATGTGCCGCGGCCGAGTGCCGCTGGGCCGGGTGCGTAGCCGGCCGGACGCCGTGGCACTTCAGGATGGTGCGGCGCCCGGACCAGCACGAGCAGCGGCGGCGATGCGGTCGATCTGTTCTGCACCCTCGAAGCGCTCGGCGTGGATCCCCATGGCGCGGGCGCCCTCGACGTTCGCTGCGCGGTCGTCGAGGAAGGTCACCTCCGCCGGCTCAGCGCCGAGCGCCGCAAGCGCCGCCTGGAAGATTGCCGGGTCGGGCTTGACGGTGCCCAAACGCCCGCTGAACAACCGCGGCCGGAACGGCGCCAGCCACTCCATTCGGTCGTAGACCGCTGCGTGGTCGAGCGGGGCGTTGGAGAGGATCGCGAGGCGCAATCCTGCATTCGCAGCACGGCGAGCGGCGGCGAGGACGGCGTGATCAGGGTGAAGCCATGCGGCGATGTCGAGCTCGGCGAGCTCCGACAATGCACGCCCGTCGGGCCGCCGGCCGAGGACCGCCGTCCAGTACTCCTCCGTTGTCAGGTCGGCGCGGTCGTAGGCGATGCGATGCTCCCAGTAGCGCGGCCATAGATCGTCTCCCGATCTGCCGGCAGCTGCCTCGAGCGCGGCACGGTCCTCGGGGGTCGGTGGCCGGCAGAGCACCTCGCCGTAGTCACACAACAACCAGCCCCCACCCGCTCCGGCCATGCCCTCAGTATGATCGGCGCAGCTTGGTAGCCCGGGTGCAGGCCCGGCGAGGCCACGTTGCGTCGGGGACACGCACTCCCCAGGCGCCATCCCGGTCAAAGCCGCAACGCGAAGGAGTGCCGCATGTCCTCGTTCTTCCAGCGTGCCCACGACATCATCGCCGCCAAGGCGAACAAGGCCCTCGACCGGGCGGAGAACCCCAACGAGACGCTCGACCTCTCCTACGAGAAGATGCTCGAGCAGCTCACCCAGGTTCGCAAGGCGCTCGTCGAGGTCGCCGCCTCGCGCAAGCGCCTCGAGCTGCAGGAGCAACAGCTGCAGCACTCCGTCGACCACCTGCAGGACCAGGCACAGCAAGCCGTCATCGCAGGACGTGAGGACCTCGCCCGTGAGGCGTTGGCGCGCAAGGCCCAGGCTCAGCAGCAGATCGACGGGATGGAGCCCCAGCACCAGCAGCTGCAGGAGCAGCAGGAGCACTTGGAGCGCACCCTCGACGCGCTCCAGCAACGGGTGAACGCCTTCCGCACGCAGAAGGAGACGTTGAAGGCCCAGTACACCGCAGCCAGCGCTGTGTCGAACGTCAACGAGAGCGTGGCCGGGATCTCCTCGTCGATCAGCGACTCCGGCGCCGCGCTGCAGCGCGCCCAGGACAAGATCGCCCAGATGCAAGCCCATGCCGGCGCGCTCGACGAGCTGCTCGAGTCCGGCGTGCTCGAGGACGTCGGGGGCAACACCGACGACATCCAGCACGAGCTCGACCAGCTCGGCGCGTCGTCCCAGGTCGAGAACGAGCTCGCTGCGCTGAAGGCCGGCAGCGCGCCGGCCGGGGCACTTCCGGCGGCTGGGAGTGCCAGCGCCGCTGTGCCGGACGCCGCAGCCTCAGGCACTCCCGCGGGCGGCTAGGCCTAGAGCTGGCATCGGCCTAGAGCTGGCAGCCCCGGGACTTGCGAGGGTATCTCGACGACGTCAGCCGTTGTCCTGCCGTGGAGCGAACGCCCCGGCTTGCACGCCAAAATGTTCGCACAGCGCTGTCAGGTGACGATGCATCTCCTGGTTCAGCTGGGTATCGGCCTTGACGGCTTCGGTCAACGCCGTATTCGCCTGGATGAGCGCGGCCTGACGATCGGCCACCTCTTCGCGGTGGTGAGCATCTGCCTCGGCCGATGATTTGTCCCTGTCCGCCTGGCGGGTCTGGGCGAGCAGGATGAGCGGTGCTGCATAGGCCGCCTGGGTCGAGAACAGCAGGTTCAAGAGAATGAACGGATAGGGGTCGAACGGATTGCCCTCCAACACGTGAGCGATCAGGAAGCCATTGGCAATGATCCACACCGCGACGATGATCGTCTGGCAGATGATGAACTTCGGCGTCCCGAAGAACCGGGCGAATCGCTCGGCCCACTGACCGAATCGGTCGCTGCCGAACGCTGACTCGTCCAGGACGTGTCGACGACGATGACGCAGGGGATCGTTCACGTTTTCTCCGCGAGAGAAGGGGATCGGACATCTGCTGCCGGCTCAGGCTCGCTCAGGCGGAATAGCCTTCGGTGGTCCTCGAGGTGCTCTCGACGGCTGCTCGGGGCCGGACCTCGAACCCGCGTCAGTCGTCGTGGTCGGTCCTTCCTTTGCATCGCTCCCTCCGCGGACATCGAGCCAATTCCTCGAGCGTAGGTCTGGTGTCGGCGCGCCCGCTTCGACGCGTCAGCAGATGCGCGGCAGCGGGTCGCCGACGAGCATGTCGACGATGCGCGTCCCCCCGAAGGCGGTTCGCAGCACGACGAGGCCCGGCGGGTCGGCCCGCACCTCGCCGATCACGGCGGCGTCCGCTCCGAGCTGGTGCTCGCGCAGTGCCATGAGCGCGTGCTCGGCCTCGTCGGGCGGGACGACGGCGACCAGCTTGCCCTCGTTGGCCACGTAGATCGGGTCGATCCCGAGCAGCTCGCAGGCCCCGGCGACCTGCGGGCGCACGGGGATCGCCGTCTCGTCGAGCACGATCGTGAGGCCGCTGTCGCGGGCCAGCTCGTTGCACACGGTGCCGATCCCGCCGCGGGTGGCGTCGCGTAACCAGCGCGTGCCGGGGGCGGCGGCGAGCAGCGCCTCGACGAGCAGGTTGAGCGGGGCGGTGTCGGAGGCGACGTCGGCGTTGATGCCGAGATCACCGCGGGCGAGCATCACGGCGGTCCCGTGGTCGCCGATCGTCCCCGAGCACAGCACGGCGTCGCCGTCGCGCACCCCGGCCGCCGAGAGTCGTCGCCCGGGCGGCAGCGTGCCGATCCCCGTCGTCGTGACGTACATCCCGTCGGCGGCGCCGTGGCCGACGACCTTGGTGTCGCCCGTGACGATCGGCACGCCGACACGTGCGGCTGCCTCCGCCATGTCCGCCACGATGCCGCGCAGCTCCTCGATCGGAAGGCCCTCCTCGAGCACGAAGGCGGCGGAGAGGGCGAGCGGGCGAGCGCCGACCATGGCCAGGTCGTTGACCGTCCCGTGCACGGCGAGGTGGCCGATCGAGCCGCCCGGGAAGCGCAACGGCCGGACGACGAAGGAGTCCGTGCTCATCGCCAGCCGCTCACCAGACGGCAGCACGAGCACGGCAGCGTCGAGGAGCTCGGCGTGGCGGTGCCAGCCGGCAACGGCTGCGGGCGCGGCCCCCGAGCCAGAGGGGCCGGCGTCGTCAGTCCCCGGCGAGGCGGCTCCCGAGGCGCCCGCCTTGCCGGACGCAGGAGCATCGAGCTGGCCGAAGGCCGGGAGGAAGACGGCCTCGAGCAGCGCCGCGGACGACTTGCCGCCGGCGCCGTGCGACATCGTCACCACCTCGTCCGTGAGACGGGGACGGCGCTGGCGGAACGCCTGGATCCGCTCGAAGACCGCCTCTTCGCGCCTCGCCGCGCTGCCTCCCGGCACGCTCATCGAGACGGACCGACCGCCGGCGCGCTCCGGCGCAGCGGCGCGGCGGTCATCGCGGACCGCCACCGGACGTGTCGAGGCAGCGCTGGACCTCGTCCCACAGCGCGAGCAGCAGGGCGTCCTGAGCCTCCTGGATGCGGTGCACGCTGTCGCTTGGCACCACCAGGCAGTGGCCGACGTGCCCGCTGGCGGCCATCGCGCCGCCGTCGTAGCCGGCGAGACCGACGGTGCACAGGTTGCGCCGCGCGGCCTCGGCGAACGCCGCGAGGACGTTCGCCGACCCACCGCTCGTCGAGAAACCGAGGACGATGTCCTGCGGAGCGGCGTAGGCGATCAACTGACGGGAGAACACGAGCTCGTAACCGACGTCGTTGGCGAGCGCGGTGAGGATGGCGCGGTCCTCGACCAGCGACAGGGCGGGCAGGGGCCGGCCACTCGGCGGCCGCCGGAAGAGCTCGACAGCGCTCTCGGCGTCGGTGGCGCTGCCGCCGTTGCCGAAGGCGAGCAGCCGGCCGCCCGCGCCGAAGCGCTCGGCCATCGCCTGCCCCGCAGCCTGGAGCGCGGCGGCGCAGCCCGCGACGCAGCGCGCCCGCAGCTGGCGGCTGACGGTCGCCTTGGCCCGCGCCGACGCGGCGAGCTCGGCGAGCAGCGCGGCGGCGTCCCGCTCCTCGGCCTCGATGAAGGGGTAGAGGAAGCCCGTCGGCTCCGGCCGGGCGCTCACGGCTCGCTCTCGGGCCCGATCAGGCTGATCGCCACGCCGGCGTGGCACAGCACGAGGTCTCCGGGCGCGACGGGCTCGACGAGGGTGACGTCGACGCGCTCGACCCGCCCGCTGGCGAGCACCTCGGCGCTCGAGCCGTCGAGCACCGTGCGCACCTCGGCGACGCGGCCCTCGTCCGAGCACGTGATGCACACCGTCCCGCCCGCTGTCACCTCGCCCGCTGACGCGTCCGTGCCGGGGGGCGCGGCGCAGGGCGGCGCCGGCAGGTTGCGCAGCAGCCCGGGATGCTCGAAGACGACCTGGGTGAGCTCCCACAGCAGGTGGTACGCGAGGACGACCTCGCCCGAGCGCGCGGCGAGCGCCGGGTCGGCGCCCTCGAGCCAGACGACGTGCTCGGCGCCCCCGTGAGCGGGGCGCCGCCCGGCACCGAGGGCGATACGCAACAGGCCCCAGGCCTCGGCGCGCCGCAGCAGGTCGGCGGCACGTGCGTCGTCGCCGGGGCCGACGACGAGCAGCACGTCGCCCGGGGCGGCGAGCAGGCGCAGGGTGTCCGCGGCGTGCTCCGCCTCCACGTGCACGGCCGGCAGCGCCTTGGCCCCGACGACGACCGGGTGGACGAACTCGACCGCGACGTGGCGCCCGTGCGAGGGCCATGGCGGTGCGACGCACCACAACGTGGCGCCCGCCGCGTAGGCGCGCGCGAGGGCCAGCGCGGCCGCGGCGAGCTCGGCAGCCGGCACCCCGTCGGCGAGCTCGGCAGCCGGCACCCCGTCGGCGAGCTCCCCGGCCGCGGCGCCCGCCGTCTCGCCGGCCGGCGGCCCGGTGAGGCGCTCCCCCGGTGGCTCGGCGGTCATCGCCGCGCCGCCCGGCAGCCGGCGATCACGGCCTGGCCAAGGCCGATGCCGCCGTCGTTGGGCGGGACGAGGGCGTGGGTGAGCACGCGCCGTCCCTGTCGCGAGAGGGACTCGCGCGCCAGCCGGGCGAGCAGCAGGTTCTGGAAGACCCCGCCGCTCAAGGCGACCGTGCCGATCCCGGTTCGCTCGCAGACCGCACCCGCCACGTCACCGATCATGCCGGCGACGGCCACGTGGAACGCCGCGGCGACCGCGCCGGCGGGACGACCGGCGCGCACGTCGGCCACCGCGGCGGACAGGACGGGCGCGGGGTCGACGTCGGCGCCGTCGAACCCGAAGCGGTAGCTCGTGCCGGCCCGCCCGCCATCGGTCCCGGCGAGGAAGGCGAGCGCCGCCCCCTCGAGCTCGATCGCCGCCTGCGCCTCGTAGGTCGCCACCTGGCAGAGCCCGGCGATCGCCGCCACGGCGTCGAAGAGCCGACCCATCGAGGAGGTCGGCACGCAGGCGATGTTGCGGGCGAGCTGGGCGGCGACCACCTCGAGCTCGCCCGGCGGGGCGGCGCGCACCGGGGGGAGATCGGCCGACCACTCGATGCCGGCTGCGTACAGGTGCGCGAGCGCGAACGCGGTACGGCTTGCGCACCGCCGCGTCGCCGCCCGGCAGCGGCACGTACGCGAGATGGGCGGCACGCTCGGCGTGCTCGTAGCTCGCGACGAGCACCTCGCCGCCCCAGACGGCTCCGTCGTCGCCGTAGCCCGTCCCGTCGAAGGCCACGCCCACGACCCGCTCGCCGGCCGGCAGCCCGTGCTCGGCCATCACCGCGGCGACGTGGGCGTGGTGGTGCTGCACGAGCTCGAGCGAGAGCCCGCCGGCGGCGGCGCGCTCCTCGGCGAGGCGGCGGCTGTGGTAGCCGGGATGGCGGTCGGCGGCGAGCAGGCGTGGCTCGATCTCGTAGAGCCCCTCCAGCCCGGCCACGGTCCGCCCGAAGGCGGCCAGGGTCTCGGCACTGCCCATGTCGCCGATGTGCTGGCTCATCCACGCCTGCCCGCCCGACGCCAGGCAGGCCGTGTTCTTCAGCTCGCCGCCGAGCGCCAACAGCGGCGGCACGCTCACCGGCAGGCGCAACGGGAGCGGGGCGTAGCCACGCGAGCGCCGGATCGGCACGACGGCGGGCCCGTCGAGGGCCACCACCGAGTCGTCACAGGGCAGCGCGATCGGGCGGTCGTGCACGAGGAACGCGTCGGCGAGGCGGCTCAGCCGCCGGCGGGCGTCGCCGTCCTCGTAGGCGATCGGCTCCTCGCTCACGTTGCCGCTCGTCATCACGAGCACCTCCGGCGCCGGCACGCCCGCTGCGGGCACCGACGAGAACAGCAGGTGGTGCAGCGGGCTGTAGGGCAGCATCACGCCGACGCGGCCGTTGCCCGGCGCGACGAGGGAACCGAGCGGCGTGCCGGCGAGGCGCTCGAGGAGGACGATCGGGCGTTGCGGCGAGCAGAGCACGGCGGCCTCGGCCTCGCCGACCCGCCCGAGGCGGCGCGCCACCTCGAGGTCGCGGGCCATCACGGCGAAGGGCTTGTCGACGCGGCCCTTGCGCCGGCGCAGCTCAGCAAGGGCCTGGTCGTCGCCGGCGGCGCAGGCGAGGTGGTAGCCGCCGATGCCCTTCACCGCGACGATCCGGCCCTCGCCGAGCGCAACCTGCGCCGCCTGCAGCGCCAGGTCGCCGCCCGGGAACGTCCCGCCGCCCTCGGGTAGCGCGCCGCCCGTCTCCTCGAACCACAGCCGCGGCCCGCACGCCGGGCAGGCGATCGGCTCGGCGTGGAAGCGCCGGTCCGCCGGGTCGGCGCGCTCCTCGGCGCACTCGGCGCAGAGCGGGAAGCCGGCCATCGTCGTGCGCGAGCGGTCGTAGGGCAGGGCGGTGATGATCGTGAAGCGCGGGCCGCAGTTGGTGCAGTTGACGAACGGGTACCGGTAGCGGCGGTCGAGCGGGTCGAACAGCTCGGCCAGGCAGTCGTCGCACACGGCGACGTCGGCCGGGACGAGCGTGCGCACCGGCGCGCCGGCGCGGGTCGTCACGATGCGGAATCCCCGCTCGCCCTGCGCGACGAGCGGCTCGACCTCGACCCGCTCGACAAGGGCGAGCGGCGGCGCGTCGGCGACGAGCCGCTCGGCGAAGCGGTCGAGCGCCGGCCCGGGTCCCTCCGCCTCGAGCAGCACGCCCTCGGCGTCGTTGAGGACGTAGCCCGCCAGGCCGAGCTCGCTCGCCAGCCGGTGCACGTGCGGTCGGAAGCCGACGCCCTGCACCACGCCGGCGACGCGTACCCGGCGCCGCTCGAGGTCAGTCCCGGTCACGCGCCGACGGGGCTGCGCCGGCCGAGCGCCACCGCCGCCTCGCGGTGCATCCGGCCGAAGTTGTAGTAGGCGGCGCACGCGCCCTCCGAGGAGACCATGCAGGTCCCGATCGGCGTCTCCGGGGTGCAGGCGGTGCCGAAGACCTTGCACTCCCAGGGCTTGATCACGCCCTTCAGGACCTCGCCGCACTGGCAGGCCTTCGGGTCGGCGACGCGCACGCCCGGCAGCTCGAAGCGCTGCTCGGCGTCGAAGCCGGCGAGCTCGGGGCGCAGGCGGAGGCCGCTCTGGGAGATGAACCCGAGCCCGCGCCACTCGAAGTGCGGGCGCAGCTCGAACACCTCGGCAAGGATCGAGAGCGCCCGCGGGTTGCCCTCCTCGCGCACGACGCGGCCGTACTGGTTCTCGACGTCGCAACGCCCTTCGGCGAGCTGGGCGAGCAGCATCGACACGGCCTGGAGGATGTCGAGCGGCTCGAATCCGGCCGTGACGAGGGGCTTGTGGTACTCGGCCGCCACGAAGCGGTACGGGCGCTGGCCGATCACCGTCGAGACGTGGCCCGGACCGAGGAAGCCGTCGAGGCGCAGGTCGGGCGAGTCGAGGATCGCCTTGATCGGGGGCACGATCGTCACGTGGTTGCAGAGCACCGAGAAGTTGCGCACGCCGCGCGCCCGCGCCTGCAGAACGGTGACCGCGGTCGACGGGGCGGTGGTCTCGAACCCGACGGCGAAGAAGACGACCTCCCGCTCCGGGTTGTCGATCGCGACGCGCAGGGCATCGAGCGGCGAGTACACGAAGCGCACGTCGGCACCGTCCGCCTTGGCCCGCAGCAGGTTGCCCTCGCTCCCGGGCACGCGCATCATGTCGCCGAACGAGGTGAAGATCACCCCTGGACGGCGCGCCACCGAGATGGCGTCGTCGACCCGGCCCATCGGGATGACGCAGACCGGGCAGCCCGGGCCGTGCACGAGCTCCACCGTGTCGGGGAGAAGGTGCTCGATCCCGTGCCGGTAGATGGTGTGGGTGTGCCCGCCGCAGACCTCCATGAGCTTGACGTGGCGGTCGCCGGCCAGCTCGGTGATGCGCCGGACAAGGGCGCGGGCGGAGGCGGGGTCGCGGTACTCGTCGACGAAGCGCATCGGCACAGCTCACGCACCTCCCTCGAGCGGGTTCGGCGCCACGCCGTCGAGCAGCGCGTCGGGCGCCCGTGGCGCGGCGGCGTCCCAGTCCTCGGCGATCCTCGAGGCGATGAGGGCCGCCACCTCGTCGTCGTAGGCCCGACCCATCAGCTCGAGCGTGGCGAGCGCCAGCTGCGCCTCGCGCTCGTCGATCTTCGACAGCGCGAACCCGACGTGGATGAGCACCCAGTCCCCCGGGCGCAGGTCGTCGTCCTCGAGCAGCCCGACGTTGACGACGCGCGTCACCCCGGACACGTCGGCACGCGCCAGTTGGTCGTGTCCGAGCAGCTCCACGAGCTTGCCTGGGATCCCTAGGCACATGGGCGTTCCTCCTTCTCGGGCGTGCCGCTTGCTCGGGAGGCCGGTCCCGGGCGCGCCGCGCTGGCCCGTCGGCCCTTCCCAGGATGAACGCTCGCGACCGCCGGCGCCAGGTGCGAATGACCCCAGCGCGCCCTCGCCCGGACCCCCTGCGCCCTCGGCCGCAACGCGGAGCGCTCGCCGACGCCCCCGACGCCGCCCCCGAAGCCGGCGAGACGCCGGCGGCGGCAGTAGCTTCGGCTGAAGCCTGCACGGACTCAGGGAGGGCGCGGCGATGGAGTATCGGCAGCTCGGACGCACGGGAGTGCAGGTCAGCGAGTTGTGCCTCGGGGCGATGATGTTCGGGGGACCCACCGACGAGAACGACTCACGACAGATCATCGACGCCGCGCTCGACGCGGGGATCAACTTCGTCGACACGGCCAACGTCTACAGCCGGGGTCGTAGCGAGGAGGTGGTCGGCGCCGCGCTGTTCGGCGACAGCCGCCGCGACCGCGTCGTGCTGGCGAGCAAGGTGCACGGTCGGATGAATGACGTGGACCCCAACGCGCAGGGCAACAGCCGCCGCCACATCGTCGCCGAGTGCGAAGCGTCGCTGCGCAGGTTGCGCACGGACTGGATCGACCTCTACCAGATCCACCGCCCGACCCCGTCGGTCCCCATCGACGAGACCCTGCGCGCGCTCGACGACCTCGTGCACCAGGGCAAGATCCGCTACATCGGCTTCTCGACCTTCGCCGCCTGGCAGGTGGTCGAGTCGATCTGGGTCGCCAAGGAGCTCGGCCTGAACCGGGTGGTGTGCGAGCAGCCGCCGTACAACCTGCTCGATCGCCGGATCGAGCGCGAGCTCGTCCCGGCGGCCGAGACCTACGGGCTCGCACTCATCCCCTGGTCGCCGCTCGCCAGCGGGTTCCTCACGGGCAAGTACCGCCGAGGCGAGCAGTACCCGGCGGAGTCGCGGCTCGGCCGCCAGCAGGGTTACCCGCGCAGCTACGACGAGGCGGCCTTCGTCGTGCTCGACGCGGTCGAGGCGCTGGCGCGCGACAAGGGCTGCACGCCGTCCCAGCTCGCTCTGACCTGGTGCCTCGGCCAGCGTGGGGTCACGAGCCCGATCATCGGGCCGCGCACGCTCGAGCAGCTCGAGGACAACCTCGGCGCGCTCAAGGTCGAGCTGACCGCGGAGGACCGCGGCCGCCTCGATGCCGCCTCGCCGCCGGGGGCGGCCGTCGTGCCCTACTACGAGGCGGACTTCGGCCCGTCCGGGCGCTGAGATGGAGCGCTTCCTCGCCGAGCCGTGGCGGGCCAGCCGGCCGGCGCTCGGCCTGTGGTGCTCGACGGGCGACGGCCTCGTCGCCGAGGCCCTCGCCGCATCGGGGGCGGACTACGTCTGCATCGACATGCAGCACGGCGGCGCCCATGACGGCAACCTGACGTCGCTCGTGCAGGCGGTCACCGCCGGCGGGAGCGTGCCGATCGTGCGAGTCCCCGACGCCCGCCCCGCCGGGATCACCAAGGCGCTCGACTGCGGGGCGCGAGGCGTGATCGTGCCCCTCGTGGAGAGCGGCGAGCAAGCGGCCTCCGCCGTCGCCGCCTGCCGCTACCCGCCCGCCGGCTCGCGCTCGTACGGCCCCTTCCGCGCTGCGATCGCCTGGGGCAGCGGGGACCCGGGCGAGCTCGAGCGCGTCGCCTGTGTGGCGATGGTCGAGACCAGGGCCGGCCTCGACGCGCTCGAGGCGATCGCCGCCACCGACGGCTTGAGCGGGATCTACGTCGGGCCGTCGGACCTGAGCCTCGGGCTCGGGCTGGCTCCGGGCTCGTTCGCCGCGCCGGCCTTTGTCGAGGCGCTGGCCGAGATCCGCGCCGCCTGCGCACGCCACGGGCTGGTGGCCGGCATCCACTGCTACGACGGGAAGACGGCGGCGCACTTCGTCGAGCAGGGCTTCGCCATGGTCACCGTCGCCGTCGAGCTGCGCCTGCTGCGCGCCGCGCTCGCGGTCGAGCTCGACGCCGCCCGCCTGGCGCGCCCCGGCGCGGCGGCCGAGTAAAGGCTCAGCGCACGACCTGGCCGGCGCGTCGCGCCGAGGCGCCGCGCCGCGATGCCGGCTGAGCGCCCGGCCCCGCGTGCAGCGGCAGCGCGGGGACGAGCTGGCGGCGCCGGATCCACGCGATGCGCGGCAGCTCGTAGGCGACCGAGGCCACCTTCAAGAGCGGGTGCTCGAAGGGCCGGTAGTCGTCGGCACGCACCAGCCGCGCGGTGAGCTCGGGCCGCTGACGGCAGACGTAGCGGCGCCCGCGGCAGGCGTGCAGCGGGTCCGAGCAGATCGCCAGCTGCTCGGCGTCGCCGATGATCGCCAGCGCGTGCTCGATGTTCTCGAAGGTCGAACGGGATCGGTCCTCGAGCACGACGACCTGGTCGGGCAACCCGCGCCGTCGGCCGTATGCGGCCATCGCCTCGGCCTCCGGCCGCCCGGGACGTCGCGCCGCCCCGGTGAAGACGACGCGGCTCGCCGCGTCGACATCAACGGGGTCGTCATGCCCGTCCTGGGCGGCCCCGCTCGTGCCGCCGGGCCGGGCGCGAAGCGAGCGAACAGCCACGTCGACGCGCCAGCGCTGCATCGCGCTGAGCCGGCCGCGGCGCGTGCTCGGGCAGCCGAGCACGACGAGGGCCACCGGGCGATCGGGGTCGATGCGCACCCGGCACGTGCGCGCCGCAAGGAGGTGGGCGACCTCGCACGCCAGAGCCGTGAGCACCGCGGCGCTACCGAGCGCGCCGAGCCACGCGCCGAGAGGGCGGGCGAGTCGCCCAACGGCGGGCACCGAGGCGGTCATGCGACGCCAGCGGTGCGACCCGGCGCGCGGTCCTCGCTCCGTCGCTCCCTCGAGCGCCGGGCAGCGCCCATCAGCGCGAGCCGACGCGACGGTGACGCGCAGACGTGCAGCCCCGCAGCATTCGCTACATCCTCGCGCGCGGCGCCCCGCTCCCGCTCCTGCGGGGGCGGATCGGCGGCTGCGGCATCGAAGCGGCTCGACGCCGGGACGGCGCCCGGAGGCCGACGGCGGGCTCCTCGTGCCCGACGCGCCGAGCCGGTTGCGCTGCGTCCGGCGCGACGCCGCCGGCGAGCAGCGATACTTCGCAGATGGAGCCGCTCACCTATTCCGAGTCGATCGTCGTCGCCTGCCCGGCAGACGCCCTCTACGACCTGGTCTCCGACATCACCCGGACCGGCGAGTGGAGCCCGGTCTGCACGGCGTGCTGGTGGGACGACGAGAACGGCAGCGCCCGGCTCGGCGCCTGGTTCACCGGACGCAACGAGCTGCCGGATCGCGTCTGGGAGACCCGCTGTCAGATCGTCGCCGCCGAGCGCGGCGCCGAGCTCGCCTTCGTCGTCGGGGAGTCGTGGGTGCGTTGGGGCTACCGGTTCACGCCGGTCGCGGGCGGAACCGAGCTCACCGAGTCCTGGGAGTTCCTCCCCGCCGGAATCGCCCGCTTCGAGGAGCGATTCGGCGACGAGGCGCAGGCGCAGATCGCCGACCGCAGGCAGGCGGCGCACCGCGGCATCCCCGCGACCCTTGCCGCGATCAAGGCGATCGCGGAGTCGGGCGGCGCGTCGGGACGAGCGGGAAGCGACCTCAGTTCGCCGACATGCTGAGGTCGATCTCCAGGTCGCCCCGGGCGGTGCCGTCGACCGCGGTCTGGACGAGCTCGCCCTGCACGGCTCGGCTGTCCGGCCACTTGTCGAGCACAGAGATCGCTTTCGGCTTGCTCCAGGAGAAGAGGTTGCCGGCCGACTGCCCCTTGCCGTCGCAGGAGCCGCTCACCGTCATCGCCACGGAGTAGCCGGGCGTGCCGAGGAAGGAGGCACGCACCTGCTCGAAGGCGCCGCGAAAGGCGAAGGCCCCCGTCCCGCAGTAGGAGGGACGGTAGGTGAAGGAGAAGGTCCCGTTCCGGGCCACCTCGATGTGGGCGATCGGCTCGCCGTCGTTGGCGTTGAACAGCCAGTGCCCGTCGTACCCGTGGACCGGAGGGACCGCCGGCATCGCGCCGCCGCTCGACGCCCCCGCCGCGCCGCCCGTCGCGAGCAGCGCAACCACGCCGAGGCTCGCCACCGTCGCACGCCCCGGCCGGGCTCGGGCAGGCCACCGACCGGCAGGTCCCGTCTCGTTCCGGTTCCGGCCCATCGGCACCGCCTCTCCCGTCTCGCCGCAAGCTCGGCCGTGACGCGCCGCGCCCTGCTGCGGCGTGCGACGACCCCGTACGAGACGGGTAACGACACGCAAGATGTCGGCGTACAGCGGCGAGGAACATCGCCTACCGTTCGAACGACTCGCTCCACAGTCGCCGGCGCAGCCCTGAGGCGCGGGCGATCGGGCGCTCGATCGCCGCCCGCACCGCGCCGGGGCGCCCGATCAGCACGACCCGCTCCCGGGCGCGAGTGACGGCGGTATAGAGCAGCTCGCGGGTGAGGATCGGCGAGGAGGCGTCGGGCAGCACGACGGCAACGGCATCGAACTGCGAGCCCTGGCTCTTGTGCACCGTCGAGGCGAAGCAACGCTCCACCCGGCCGAGGCGGTCGAGGCTGTAACGGGTGGCCGGGCCGGCCGACTCGAAGACGGCCGAGAGGCGGCCGCCCTCCCCGGCGACGACGATGCCGGCATCGCCGTTGTAGAGATGCAGGTCGTAGTCGTTGGCGGTGACGAGCAGGGGCAGCCCGGCGTAGAAGTGGGCGCCGGCGGCCCACACCTGCCCACTGGCGAAGCCGGGCACGCCGGCGGCCATCCAGCCCTCGACGACCTGCTGCCATGCGGCGACGCCGTAGGGCCCGCGGCGGTTGGCGCACAACAGGCGGAAGCCGGCGAGCGCTCCGAGCGCGCCGGCGGCGTCGCCGGCCGCCGCCGCCGTGAGCATCGAGCGGCCGGCAGCGACGGCAAGTGAGCGGGCCGCCTCGAGCTGCTCGGCGGAGGCCGCATCGGCGTCGAGCGGCAGCCAGGTGAGATCGGGCGCTCCCCGTTCGAGCACGGCCAATGCGGCCTCGGGCTCGGCCTGTTGGATCGCCGAGGCGAGCTCGGCGATGGCGCCACCGAAGCGGTGCACCCGCCGCAGCACGACCACGCAGTCGGCGATGGGCGGGTCTGCTGCGCCGGCGGGAGGCGCGCCGGCGGAAGCGGCGCCCGCGGAAGCGGCGCCCGCGGAAGCGGCGCCGGCGGGAGGCGCGCCGGCGGAAGCGGCGCCGGCGGGAGGCGCGCCCGTCCAGGCGCCGATCTCGCGGAGCGCGGCGCGCCGTGCCCTGCCCAGCCGCAACCCGACGGCCGCCGGCCCCACGATGTCGCCGATCACCGAGCCGGCCTCCACCGAGGCAAGCTGCTCGTGGTCGCCGACGAGGACGACGCCGGCGTCCTCGCGCACCGCGTCGAGCAGGCGCGCCATCAGCGAGAGCGAGACCATCGAGACCTCGTCGACGACGACGAGGTCGTGCGGCAGATGGTTGCGGGCGTCATGGCGGAACCTGACCTCGCTGCCGGGCACGCGGCCGAGCAGGCGATGCAGCGTCGAACCGTGCAGCCCACGCATCCAGTCGCGCGTCGCCTCGCTCACAGCCAGCGCTCCGCCTCGCGCCACGCCGCCCGCGCCCCCGCCCTCGGGCCTGCGCCAGCGACGGCGCCGTCCGCCTCCAAGTCGGCGGGTGCGCCGGCGGCCTCGTGCACGGCCTGCTCGAGGCGAGCCGCAGCCTTGCCGGTCGGCGCGGCGAGGGCGACGAGCGGCGGCGGCGTTCCCGCTGCCCGCGCTTGCTCGTGCACGAGCGCCAGCAGGCGGGCCACCGTCGTCGTCTTGCCGGTGCCGGGGCCGCCGCTCACCACGGTGAAGCGGCCGAGCACGGCGCTCGCCGCTGCCACCCGCTGCAGATCCGGGCCTTGTCCGGCCGCCTCCCCGCCGAACAGTCGCGCCAGCCCGTCGGCCAGCACGGCCATGTCGACACCGGCCGCGGATCTGCAGTGGCGGTCGATCACCTCGGCGACCAGCCGCTCGTCGCTCCAGTAGCGGTCGAGATACAGGAGGCCGTCGTCGAGGCGAAGCGGGCGAGCGGTAGTCGCTCCGGCCACCGGCGGTCCGACGCCGACGAGCGCGCTTGCCTCCATCGCCTCGAGCCAGCGCGCCGGGTCGGGCCATGGCAGCTCGACCGGGACCCCATCCGCGCCGAGCGGCACCGCCGTGGCATCCGCGGCCGGCGCGACCCCGGTGACGCCAGCGTCGTCCTCTGCCTCCGCGCTCACCGATGCCGCGACGGCGGTGAGATCCACACAGACCGACCCGAGGCGCAACGCCCGCACCGCCAGCGCCGCGGCGAGCAACACGGTCTCGCCACTCTCGACCCCGCCCGCCGGCTCCGCCAGGCGACCGAGCAGCCGGGCGACGTGCACGTCGGCCGCCTGCAGCAGGCCGGCGCCGGCAAAGGCTGCGAGCGCCCCGCTCGCGCCGAGCGGGCGCGCCGCGTCGAAGGGGTCCGAGGGCGCCGCTGACTCTGCAGCGGTCGCGCTCACCGTCGCCCCACGGCCGCGCCGGCTCGGGCCGCGCCGGCGTCGAGCAGGCCGCTCAGCGCCTCGACAAGACCCTCGGGGAGCGACCAGGCGAAGACGCCGCACGGCTGACCGCCGACGCGGGGGGTGTCCTCGCCGAGCATGCCGCGCAGGAACAGGTAAGCGATGCCGCGCGAGGTGCTCACCGGGGTCGTAGCCGGGCACCCGCCAACGCAGGTAGCGATGCAGGGCGACGGCGTAGAGCAACGCCTGCAGCGGGTAGTGCGCCGCCATCATCTCCTCGGCGAGGGCCGCCGGGCGATAGTGCCAGGCGGTCAGGTCGGTGCCCTCGGGGGCGAAGCGGTTGGTCTTGTAGTCCGCCACGAGGTAGCCGCCGCCGGCGCGCACGACGAGGTCGATGCTGCCCGTGAGGTAGCCGCGGAATGTCCCCTCGAGCACCGGGTCGCGCAGCCGTGAGGGGTAGGCGGCGAGCGCGTCGCCGGGCAGGAGGTGCTCCTCGAGCACGTCGGCCACGTCGGCGAGGCGGAGCTCGCCGCTCGGCCGCTCGCCGCCGGCGAGGGGCAGCTCGAACTCGAGCTCGTCGAGGCGGTCCGCCCGCTCGACCTGCCGCAACGCCAGCTCACCGAAGAGCGGGCCGAGCGGCGTGGCGATCGCGGCGCACAGCCCGCTGGCGAGCAGCGCCCGCTGTGGCGGCGAGAGGCGATCCCGGCCGGGCGCCGACTCGACACGCCGGCGCACCTCGCCGGCGAGGTCGGCGGCAGCGAAGTCGAGCTGCTCGAGCACGTGGTGGACGAAGGTGCCGACGTCGACCCCGCCCGGGAGGGCGCCGAGCGGCACCGGGCGGGCGGCTGGCCCGCCCAGCGGCGGAAGCGGCGCCGGAGGGGCGTCGGGCTCGTCGTCGAGGGCGTCGCGTTGCGCCGGGTCGGCCCCGCCCGGGTCGGCGTGGCTCGCCGCGACGAGTCCGGAGTAGGAGGTCCGCCGCCAGCTCGTGTCGATCGGGCGGCCGAACACGGCGATCTCGAGCCCGTCCGCTCGCGCCGCCGGCATCTCCTCGCCGTGGCGGGGCGCCGGCGCCCCACGGCACGGGGCAAGCCCGACCCGCTCGACCGTCACGGTGCCGGACGGCGCCCGCCCGGCGAGCGCTTCGAGGATCGCGAACGTGTCCTCGTCAGAGGGGATGCGCGCCGTCGCGGCGAGCTCGCCGCCCTCGCCCCGGTCGAACAGCAACCGGGCGAGCGGCGACTGCCCGCCCTGGCGCATCGGCGCCCACCAGACCACCGCCTGGTGGCGGGCGCGCGTGAGCGCCACGTAGGCCAGGCGCAGCGACTCGTTGCGCTGCTCGTTGCTGTACGTACGCCGGTGCGCCTCGCTCTCCCGGCTGATCCGGCCGACCTCCAGCACCCGCCGATCCGAGAATGCGGCGTCGTGGAAGACGAATGGTCCGTCGGTCGGCACGAACGGCGGGACGAACAGGTAGGGCGCGTAGACGATCGGGAACTCGAGGCCCTTGCTGCGGTGCACGGTGACGACCTGCACGGCGTCCTCGTCACGCTCGAGGCGGCGGGACAGCCCCTCGGCGTTGCCGTCGTCGGCGACCGTCTCGATCCGCCGGCGCAGCCAGCCCGTGAGCGCCCGCTCGCCGAGCTGGTCCTCGATCGCCGCGGCGTGCAGCAGCTGGGCGACGTGCGCCAGGTCGGTCATCGCCCGCTCGCCGTCTGCCTGCTCGAGCAGGCGCGCCGGCACGTCGCCGATCCGCAGCAGGGCCGAGTAGAGGGCGGCGACGCCCCCGTCGCGCAACGCCGCGTCGTAGCGGTGCAACAGGGCCGAGAGCAGTGCCCAGTCGTCCTCGTCGGCAAGCGCGAGGCGCTCGGCGTCCCAGCCGCCGAAGTCGCCGAGGGCGACGCGCGCCACCCGCGCCCGGTCGCCCGGCTGCTCGAGCGCCTCGAGCAGGTGCAGCCAGGTCGTCGCCGCCGGCGACTGGTAGACGCTGTCGGTGCCGAGCATCACTGCCGGCGTCCCGGCCTCGGCCAGGGCGTCGCGGATCGCGCGGGCGTCCTTGTTCCGGTGGACGAGGACGGCGACGTCGCCGGGATGGATGCGCCGCAACCCCCCTCCCTCGCCGTCGGGCAGCTGCGCCCCCGAGGCGAGCAGGCCGAGGAGGTCGGCCACGAGGTCGGCGACGATCGCCGGGCGTAGCTCCTCGACCTTGATGCTCGAATCGCCGCCGTTCAGCCGTCGCCCGGCGCGAGGAAGGACACGCAGGCGCAGCGGCGCGGCGACGGGGGCACCCGAGAGCCGCTGCTTCACGTGCTCGGGAGCGGCGCGCACCGGACGGTAGGTGATCCCGGCGTGGCCGAGCTGGGCGCCGGCGAAGAGGACGTCGAAGCCGGCGAGCAGCCCGCCGTCGCTGCGCCAGTTGACCGACAGGCCGGCACGATGGTCCGCACGGCCGGCCGCCTGGAGGTAGGTGAACACGTCGGCGCCGCGGAAGGAGTAGATGGCCTGCTTCGGGTCGCCGATCAGCACGAGGGTCACCCCGGCGGTGACGAAGGCTTCCTCCAGCACCTGCCACTGCACGGGGTCGGTGTCCTGGAATTCGTCGACGAGCACGACCCGGTAACGCCCGGAGAGCCGGCGGCGGGCCGACTCGCCGCCCCGGCCGTGGACGAGGGCGTCGCGCAGCTTGAGCTGCAGGTCGTCGTAGCCGATCAGGCCGCGAGCGAGCTTGCGCTGCTCGTAGACCTCGCGCGCCCTGAGCGCCAGCGCACGGCGCACGGCATCCTGCTCGCCCGGGACCAGGTACCCGCTCGGCTCGACCGGCACGTCGGGGTCGGCGACGGCGCGCTCGGCGATGGCGCGCGACTCCCCGAGGGGGACCGGCATCGGCAGGCCGCGGGCGACGCGCCGGACGAAGAGGTCGTCGGCGACCTCGTCGGAAAGGTCGCTCAGGTCCTCGAGGAAGCTCACGTCGTACAGCGGCTCGCCGGCGACGCCGAGGCCGGCGAGCATCTGCTCGCAGAACCCGTGGGTCGTGGCGATCGTCGCCCCGTCGAAACGGCGCAGCGCCTGCTCGATCGCCGCCCCGCGGGCCTCGAGCTCGGCGGGTGAGCCGCTCGCCAGCAGGGCGACGACGGAGTCGCCGCCGGCGGGCAGGCCCCGCGCGGCACGAGCCACTCCTTCGCCGGCCTCGATGAGCCGGTGGCGCACCCGGTCGCGTAGCTCGCCGGTGGCGGCGCGGGTGAAGGTGACGACGAGCAGCTCCTCCACCGGCAGGCCGCCGGCGAGGTAGCGGGCGGCGAGCGAGGCGATCGTGTACGTCTTCCCCGTGCCGGCGCTCGCCTCGAGCAGGGTCACACCGGGAGCGGGGAGCGGCCCGCAGACGTCGAAGCCCGGGAGGTCCCGAGGGGCCCCGCCGACGGCCCCAGGCGCCGGACCGTTCCCCCGCGGGTCGCCTGCTGCCGGGTCAGCGGACGCGGCGGACGCCGTACCGGCGCTCATCGCTCCTCCACGCGCTCGAGCGCGAGCAGCGGGTCCCACAGCCGCCGGGCGTAGCGACCGAGACGCGTCGGCTCGTCGTCCGGCCAGCCGGGGCCGGCCTCGCCGGCCCGCAACGCCTCGACGAGCAGGTCCTCGAGCTCCGCTGCGCCGAGGACGAGGACGTGCTCCTCGTCCTCGGCCTCGCCGTGCGACGACGACCCGCCCGTGCCGCGCCAGGCGAGCCGGGCCGCCCGCCACGGATCGGCCTCCTGGCGCCGCCTCGCCGCGGCAAAGGCCTCCGAGGTCCGGCAGTACAGCGGTAGCGGCTCGCGCATGCCCCGGCGGTAGAGGTCGACCAGGACCTCGAGCAGCGCCTGCGGGTCATCGCCGGCGTCGAGGCGGGAGATGGCGATGCGGTCGTCGTCGCCGCCGCGGGCTGCCGCCCTGCCGATGGTCACGGCGCAGGAGACAGCGGGGTCCGTGGCAGCGCAAGCGGCGAGCTGCACGAAGGCCGCCAGGCGACGGGCAGCCGAGAGCCGCGAGTAGCCGATCGTGCAGAGCGTGTCGCCGTGCACGCCCGCGACGCTGCCGAGGACGAGCGACCCGTCGCCGAGCGCGACTCGCACGTCGAGCGTGCGCCGCTCGGCCCCCTCGGGAACGACCTCGTGCCAGGCGGCGAGGAGGGCCTCGACGGTCGGCGTGCGGGTGGCCAGCTCCTGCTCGGCGAGGACTCCGGGGGGCAGCGACCCGCGCGCCCGCTCGGCGGCCTCGCAGGCGGCGCGGTCGAGGCCGGCCAGCCGCCCGGCGAGCAGCCGCTCCCCCACGGCGTGGGCGGCGAGGGGATCGAGCGTGATCGGCAGCGCGTCGAGCGGCTCCTCGCTCTCCCCGCCGAGGCGCAGCCCGAGCCGGCGGCGGAGGAACTCGGCGACCGGGCGGCGCACGAAGCGCACCAGCCCGGCGAGCTCGGTCACCTCCTCGTCGAGCGACGGCAGGGGCTCGGCGAGGAAAGGTGGCCGGCGCGAGCGGGGCCCGGCTGCGGCGCGGGCGCCGGCGAGGTTCACCGGGTCGAAGCTCCACGCAGCGCCGGGGACGAGCGCGCCGGGGGTGAAGCAGCGGGCGTCGAAGGGCTGGAGTGGATGGTGAACGAGGACGCGTTGCGAGGCCGTGACGTGCGCGGCGGTGACGTGCGCGGCGCGGCCCAGCCGGCTCCCCGACTCGGGCCGTGGCGTCGATCAGGTCGAGCAGCTCGCCGATCGGGACGCACGGCGGGCGCGGCGGCGTTGGTGCGCTCGTCGCGGCCGCGGTAGGTGACCACGAGATGCTCGACGGCGGCGAGCAGTGCGTCGAGGAGCAGCTGGCGATCTTCGCTCTTCGGATCGCGGTCGCCGACGCACGGATCGCGGCTGACGAGGTCGTCCCCGTCCTCGGTGCCGCGGCGGGGGAAGGCGCCGTCGTCCATGCCGAGCAGGCAGACGACGCGGTGGGGAACCGAGCGCATCGGCACGAGCGTGCAGATGGTCAGGTGGCCGGTGCGGAAGTTGGCCCGCGTCGGGCGCCCGCGCAGCCGGTCGGCGAGCAGGCTGCGCAGCTCGGCGAGCGCGATCGACGGTGCGGCCGGCGCGCTCGGCGCGCTCGGCGCTTTGGGCGCGCCGTCGCCGGCCGCCTCGTCGGCGACCTCGGCGAGCAGCCGGTCGACCTGCAGGCGCTGCCAGCGCTCCGGCTCGGAGCACAACGCCAGTCGGTCGAGCGCGGCGGCGAAGGATCTCCGCCCAGCCGCCCACCGCCAGCCGCTCGACTCCCCCGTCGGGGGGGCTCAGCTCGTCGAGGGTGCCGGCCAGTCGCTCGACGAGCTCGCCGAAGCGTCCCGCCAGGTCGACGTCGTTGCTGGCGACGTCCTCGAGCGGCAGCACCCCGCCGACGAGCCGGCGCGCCTCCTCGGAGACGGCGACGCCGAGCAGCACGCGATCGAGCCCGCTGCGCCAGCTGTTGGCGGCGAGCATCTCGAGGCCGTACGGCGCCCGGTGCGGGGCGTCGAGCCCCCAGCGCACGCCGCTCTCGCCCACCCACTGGCGCAGCCGTACCAGCTCGGCGTCGTCGAAGGCGAAGCGGCGGCGGACCGGGCCCATCGCCGCGAGGTCGAGGACCTGGGAGGCCGTCACCCGCGAGCCGGCGAGGCCGAGCAGCACCGAGACGATCCCGAGCAGCGGGTTGGTCTGGCGCAACGAGCGGTCGGCCAGCCTGGCTCGCAGGTCGATCTGCCCGACGTCTGAGCCGTCGCTCGAGCCGTCGCTCGAGCGGTCGCGGGCGGTGTCGCCGGACTCCGAGGGTGCAGGCGACGTGGCGCCCGTGGGGCCGGCAGGCATTCCCGGCGCTCCGTGCGTCGGCGCAAGCGCCGGCGCCGAGCCGACGTCGAAGGCGGCGCGGATGAGCGGCGCCCAGCTCTCGATGTCGGGGCACATCACGATCACGTCGCGGGGCTCGAGGGTGGGATCGTCGGCGAGCAGGTGCAAGATCGCGTCGCGCACGACGTCGACCTGCCGGCCACGACCGTGGCAGTCGTGGACCTGGATGCTGTCGTCGCCGGGAGCGAGCACCACACGCTCGTCGAGGCCGCCGGGCGCGGGCTGGCCGGGCGGGCGCCGGTTCTCACGCAGGTCGGACTGAATGCGGGCGAGCAGGGTGCCACCGCTCGGCGCGGGCGAGGGGTGATACCGGCCGTCGGGCTGCGCCTGTCCCGCCACGCCCTCGCCGGCCCGCAAGACGAGCTGCATCTCCCGGGCGTCGCGCCCCCACGAGGCGAGCAGCGGGTGCCGGGCGAGCGCCGTCGTCGGGTCGTCGCGACGGGGCATCGGCGCGCGTGCCGGCAGCGGGCCGGCGACCGCGACCTCGGCCCAGAGGGCCGGCGAGGGATGCAGGAGGAAGAGGTGCACGTCCCGCCGCGCGGCGATCGCCTGCAACACCTCGAGGTAGCTCGGTGGCAGCCGCGTCAGCCCGAACAGCGAGACGCGTACCGGCAGGTCGACGAGCACCTCGCCGGCGCGCAGCGCCGCGCAGGCCTCCTCCAGCCGCTCGGCCGAGCTGGGCTCCCCGATTCGCTGCCGCAGCCGGCGCCACAGCTCGGGCTGCCAGGCCAAGTCGGGGGCGAGCAGGGCGCCCGAAGCGTCGGTGTCGAGCCCGTCGGCCCAGGACCGGATCATCGCCGGCCGGTGCACGGCGTAGCGGTCGAACAGGTCGGCGACGTGGCGCAGAGCGGCGAAGCGCTGGCTCCCGCCGCCCCGCTCGACGTGAGCCACGAGCAGCTCGAGCCAGGGCTCGCCGGAACACTCCTCGACCACCTCGATGAGCGGCCAGACCGCCCGGCCCGGCGACCACGGGTCCTGCGGCGGCTCCAGGGCGAGGGCGCCCGCCCGCGCCGCAGCGGGGCCAACGCCGCTCGCTGAGGCAGAGCCGCCCGCCGAGCCAGGGTCGGCCGCTGAGCTGGGGCCGCCCGCTGAGCTGGGGCCGCCCGCTGAGCTGGGGCCGGCGGCCGTGCTGGAACCGATCGCCGCAGCCCCGGCCAGGGCGAGCGCCGGCGGCAGCGCCGCGTCGAGCGCCGCTGCGAGCAGCCGCTCGGGAAAGGGAAAGGTGACGTTGGCGCACACGCCGTCGGCGCGGCCCGGGGCCGCGCCGAGCGTCGCGGCGAGGCGCTGGCTCAGCCATCGCTCGATCCCTCGCGTCGGCACGGCGACCACCTCGCGCTCGAAGGGGTCCTCGAGCGGGTCGGCGAGGATGCCGGCGAGCGCGCCGGCGAGCGCGTCGGCTCGCTCGGACCGGTGGACGTGCAGCACGGGCACGGTTGTAGCAGAGGGGTGTGCCGGTGGCTCCGGAGCCGGTGCCCCGCCGTCGCTCGCAGGGTCGGCCCGACGCGCCGGCCCGGCGCGCCGGCCGGACGCGTCCGCCCGCGTGCGCGTGATGAGCCGGTCAGCACCGAGACGTAACCTTGCCTGGACAACGCCGCTCCGGAACGACTCGGCACTGCTCTGCGAGCGGCGCTCGAGACCGGAGCTCTCATGCAGAATTTGGCCGGAGCAGAGTCGCGGGGCCACACGGCGGCCGAGCGTCTCGCTCGGGCCGCGGCCTGCGCGCCCTGCGGGCGGGCCCTGTGACCAGCGAGGTCTCCAAGTCGACGGCCGGCACGACCGCGCCGGCGAATCTCCTCTCGAAGCTCGAGTCGTCGGACACCGGGCTCACTGTGGCCCAGGTCGCCGAGCGGAAGGCCACCTACGGCCCGAACACGCTGACCAAAGACCACGCGACGGCGCTTCGCGTCTTCCTGCGGCAGTTCGAGAGCCCGCTCGTGTACTTCCTGACGCTCGCCGCCGGGCTCTCCTACGCCACCAGGGACGTCGCCGACGGCTCGATCATCGTCGCCATCCTGCTCGTCAACGCCGTCCTCGGCTTCTCCCAGGAGTACCGCTCCGAGCGCGCCGTCGAGAAGCTGGCCAGCCTGATCAGCAACAAGGTCAGCGTGAAGCGTGCCGGCTCGGTCGAGTCCGTCGACGAGTCCGAGCTCGTGCCCGGCGACGTCGTCCTCATGAAGGAAGGCGACGTCGTTCCCGCCGACATGAAGCTGCTGGCGGCCCAGGACGTCGAGGTCGACGAGTCCCAGATCACCGGCGAGTCGGCAGCCGTGGCGAAGGCGGTGCAGGTCGGGGACGCCGAGGCCGGCGACGGGTCGTTGCTGTTCACCGGGAGTGTCGTCGACAGCGGCGAGCTCACCGGCGTCGTCTACGCCACCGGCAACGCGACGAGCCTCGGGAGCATCGCCGCGATGTCGCGGGGCGTGCACAAGGTGACGCAGTACGCCAAGTCGATGGGCTCGTTCAGCACGATGCTGACGAGGATCGTGCTGTGCTCGCTGGCGGTCACCGTCGTCATCAAGCTCGCCATCAGTCACGGGACGGTGCACATCGCCGCCTTGCTCGTCTTCGTGATCGCCCTAGCCGTGTCGGTCGTCCCCGAGGCGCTGCCGGTGATCGCCACGCTGAGCATGGCGCGAGGTGCGATGCAGCTCGCCAAGCAGCACGTCGTCGTGAAGCGGCTTTCCTCCCTCGAGGACCTCGGCGACGTGACGCTGCTCTGCAGCGACAAGACCGGGACGCTGACCGAGGGCAAGCTGACGGTGACCCGCGTCGTCTCGAGCGACGACGATCTCTTCGAGACCCTCGTCGCCGCGTCGTCGGACGCCGCGAGCACCGGGCAGGAGGGCACCCAGGCATCCTTCGACAGCGCGTTCGCCGCGTTCGCCCCCGACGCCGCCAAGCAGAAGGCGACGAGCTACACGATCGCCGGGGAGGTTCCCTTCGACCCGGCTGCGCGGCGGCGCAGGGTGCTCTTGTCCAAGGTCGGGACGACGGAGCGGACGCTGGTCGTGATCGGGTCGCCCGAGACCCTGCTCGACCTGGCGGCGACCCCGCTGCACCAGCAGTACCTCGACCAGATCGCGACCGAGGGCCGGCAGGGCATGCGCCACCTCGGCGTCGCCTACCGCAGCGTCGAGCCGAGTGAGCAGCAGCGCGTGCTCGGCCTCGAGCACGACCTGAGCTTCCTCGGGTTCGCGACGCTCTCGGACCCCCTTCGTCCCGGGATCGCCGACACGATCGCCGCCGCCAAGGGCCTCGGCGTGTCGGTGAAGATCCTCACCGGCGACAGCCCGGATGTCGCCGCCTACGTCGCCGCCCAGGTCGGGCTCGGCGGCACCGACGCCACGGTCCCCACGGGCGACGACGTGGCAAAGCTGTCCGACGCCGATCTCGCCACGGAGGCGAAGCGGTCGAACGTCTTCGCACGGGTCTCGCCCGAGGAGAAGTACCGCCTCATCGGCACCCTCGAGAAGTCCGAGGTCGTCGGCTACCAGGGCGACGGGATCAACGACGCCCCCTCGCTGAAGCTCGCCGACGTGGGGATCGCCGTCAACTCGGCGACCGACGTCGCCAAGGCGAACGCCGACATCATCCTGCTCGACCCGGGACTCGGCGTGATCGTCAACGGCATCGGCTCCGGGCGGGCGATCTTCACCAACATCAACAAATACGTCGTGTACACGATGGTTGGCAATTTCGGCAACTTCATCGCCCTCACGATCCTCTACCTGCTTGCGACGAACCTCCCCTTGCTCCCCCGCCAGCTGCTGCTGATCAGCCTGCTCACCGACGTCCCGCTCGTGTCGATCTCGACCGACTCGGTCGAGGCTTCCGAGCTGGCCCGGCCGTCCAAGTACGACCCGCGCCAGCTCCTTTCCCTCTCCCTCGTCCTCGGCGGCCTGACGGCGGCGGCCGAGCTCGTGTTCTTCGCCACCCTGCACGGGCAGGCGGCTTCGGTGCGCGAGACGAGCCTGTACCTGTTCCTCTCGTTCACCCAGCTGGTCGTGATCTTCTCGGTGCGCAGCCGTCGCCACTTCTGGCACGCGAGCAGGCTCTCCTGGCAGCTGCTATCGGCGATGGCGCTGACCGGGCTGCTCACGGTCGCCGTCTGCTTCATCCCCGCCCTGGCGCGCTTGTTCGGTTTCACCGCGCCGTCCGCACACGAGGTCGGCATCGTGCTGGGAGCGTCGGCGGTCTACTTCCTCGCCCTCGATGTCCTCAAGGTCGGGTACTTCAAGCTCACCGGCAAGAAGCAGTCGCCGCCGCCGTCGGGCATGGCGCAGCGGCCGCGCCAGCTGCAGAGCACCACCTGAGCGGTACTTCGGCCGGCCGGCCGGTACCATCGAGCCGCGCATGGGACCTTCGAGCGCCCCGTCGGGCACGGTGGTCGCCGGGGAGGCGGCCGGCGCGGGTGGGCGCTTCTCCTACGAGGCGTTCGACGTCGAGCCGGCGAGCGGCACGTTGCGCCTCAGCTATCGCCTCGGCGAGACGCCCTTCGTCGAGACCGTCCACCTGCCTGCTGGCTGCCGGTGGGACGACGCTGCCTGGCAGGCGGCTCGCCTCGTCTTCCTGCTCGCCGGTGTCTCCTACTACAAGACCGCCGCGCCGGCGGTCGTCGACCTCGGCTCGACTCCGCTGCTTGCGGGCGAGCGGTCGTTCCTGCGCCGCTTCTACCTCGAGGGTCTCGGGGAGTTCGCCCTGCGCAACGGCCTCGACCTGCGCGGCCTCGACGTCGTGGGCGGCGCCGCCGCGCTGCCCGCCGCCCCGTCGGAGCCGGCACCCGGTCGCGGCACGCTGATCCCCTTCGGCGGCGGCATCGACTCGATCGTCACCGTCGAGGTGCTGCGCGACCGGGTCGCCGACCCGGCGCTGTTCGTGGTCAGCCCCGCCGGGGACCGCTTCGCGGCGATCGAGGCCGCCGCCGCCGCGACCGGGCTGCCGGTCGTGCGCGCCGAGCGGGCACTCGACGAGAAGGTCCTCGCGCCGGCCCGCCACGGCTTCCTCACCGGGCACGTGCCCGTGACCGCTGTCGTCTCGGCGATCGCGGTGCTCGCCGCCATCCTCACCGAGCGCGACACAGTGGTGATGTCCAACGAGCGCTCCGCCTCCGACGGCAACGTGGTCACCGCTCACGGCACGGTCAACCACCAGTGGTCGAAGAGCCTCGACTTCGAGGAGTCCTTCCGCGCCGTGCTGGCCGCGGCGACGGGCCGGAGGGTCGACTGGTTCTCGCTCCTGCGCCCGTGCTCGGAGCTGTGGGTCGCCGAGCGCTTCGCCCGGGTACGCCGCTACCACCCGGTGTTCCGCAGCTGCAACCGCTCCTTCCAGCTCGATCCCGGCAAGCGCCTCGACAGCTGGTGCGGCGAGTGCGACAAGTGCTGCTTCATCGACCTCGTGCTGGCTCCCTTCCTTCCCGCCGCCGATCTCGCCACCGTCTTCGGCGGGCGCGAGCCCCTCGACAACGCCGCACTGCTCTCGAGGTTCGAGGCGCTCCTCGCACTGTCGCCCGACGCCAAGCCGTGGGAATGCGTCGGGGACGTCGGCGAGTGCCGCACGGCGGCGGTGGTTGCGGCGCAACGGCCTGACCGGGCCGGCAACCACCTGCTCGCCGCGCTGCTCGGCCGGCTCGGCGAGGACGCGGCGGCGGCGCGTGCCGCGTTCTCAGGGCTGCTCGCGCCGGCGGGTGCCCACCACGTCCCGCCTCGCCTCGTTCCCGGCGTTCTCGGCGATGCCAGCGTCCCCGCCGATCCGCTGGTCTGAGCTCGCCGGCGCGTCGGTCGGCGTGTGGGGCGTCGGCGTCGAGGGCCGTGCGAACCTGCGCAAGCTGCACGCCCTCGGCATCGAACCGGCCGCCGTGGTCGACGACCGGCCGGCAGCCGCCGCCGGCGAGCTCGCCGTGCCCGGCGGGGTCCTCGCCACGGGCGGCGGCGGCCTCGAGCGCCTGGCTCGTTGCGAGGTGGTCGTCAAATCCCCGGGGATCAGCCGCTACCGCCCGGACCTGCGCGACCTCGAGCACTGCGGCGTGGCCGTCGTCGGCGGGCTCGGGCTCTGGATGGAGGAGGCCGACCGCGCCACCGTCGTCCTCGTCACCGGCACCAAAGGCAAGTCGACCACGGTCTCCGTCCTCGGCCACCTCGCCACCGGCCTCGGGCGACGTGCCTTCACCGGCGGCAACCTCGGCAGCGTTCCCTGGGACCCCGCAGCCGGCGCCGACGGCGCCGACCTGCTGGCGATCGAGGCCTCGAGCTACCAGGTGCTCGACCTGTGGTCGGCGCCGAGAGTGATCACCCTCACCTCGCTCGGCGAGGACCACCTCGACTGGCACGACGGGAGCGCCGACCGCTACGTCGCCGACAAGCTTTCGGTCTGCACGTTGCCGGGAGCCGAGGTGGTGATCGCCAACGGCTCGGACGCGGCGTTGCGTAAGCACGCAACCCTGCTCGGGCCGAGCGTGCGCTGGGTGGGCGGCGACGAGGCAGCCGCCGCCGACTGGGCAGAGGCCCTCGGCCTGCTCGGCTCGCACAACCGCACGAACGCCGCGCTGGCAGGCGCCGCGCTCGTTGCAGCCGGGGTGAACGGAGCGCAGGACGCAGCTCAGCTGCGGGGCGCCGCCGCCGGCTTCGAGTCGCTGCCGAGCCGGCTCGAGCCGGCCGGACGGATCGACGGCGTGGAGTTCGTCGACGACAGCCTGGCGACCAACGTGCTGCCGACGATCGCCGCCGTCGAGGCCTTCGCCGGCCGTCGCGTCGCGCTGCTCGCCGGCGGGTTCGACCGCGGCATCGACTACGAGCCGCTCGCCGAGCACCTCCGCCGGCGCGACGAGCCGACGCTCGTGGTCGCCCTCCCCGACAGCGGAGGGCGCATCCGCGCCGCGCTCGAGCGCGCCGCGCTGCCCGACCAGCTCGAAGTGGCGACCTGCGACGACCTCACGGCCGCGGTCACGCTCGCGCTGGCGTGGTGCCGGCCGGAGGGCGTGGTGCTGCTCTCGCCGGCGGCGCCGAGCTTCGGCCGTTTCGCTGACTACCGCGAGCGCTCGGCGGCCTTCCGCGCGGCGATCGACTCATGCCGCGCAGACGACGGCTGACGAGCGGCACGGGCGCGAGCCGGCCAGCCGTCTCACCGCGCCGACCGGAGGGCGCGCCGCCTCGTGCCTCCTGGCCGCCGGGTCAGTCGAGGTGGAAGAGCTCCTCCATCGGCACCCACCACGGCTCGTCGGGGCGCTCGCGCAGCGTGCGCTGCAACGGGTCGGTGAGGAGCCACCAGTCCTTCGTGACCGGGTCCGCTGCGATCATCGCCATGTCGGCGTCGTAGTCGTCGCCGGTGTACTCGTAGTACGAAAAGAGCAGATCACCGTGGCGGTAGATCGAATAGTTCGTCACGTGGGCGCGCCGCAGCGTGTCGAGGACGCCCGGCCAGACCTCGCGGTGCAGCCTGGAGTACTCCTCGAGCGCGCCGTCGGCCAAGCCGACCACGGACCCGACCCGCCGGTGCGAAACGCCCTGCGGTGGCTCGTTCGTGCTCATCTGTCCTCCTTGCTCACGCAACCTTGGCGGCGCGCACGGCGTCCTCGTCCCACTCGATGCCGAGCCCCGGGCACGAGGGCGCGATCGCCATCCCGTCCCGGCAGACGACGCGCGAGGTGGTGAGCGGGTCGAGCTGGGGGATCCACTCGACCCAGCGCCCGTTCGGCACCGCCGCGGCGAGGCTGACGTGCAGCTCCATGAGGAAGTGCGGCGCAACGGGCACGGCGAAGGACTCGGCGAGGTGCGCGACCTTCAGCCAGGGCGTGATCCCGCCGATCCGTGCGGCGTCCACCTGGACCACGCTCGCCGCCCCGGCACCGAGGTACTGGCGGAACTGCGCGATCGAGTACAGCGTCTCGCCCACCGCCAACGGGATGGCCGTCGAGCGCGCCAGCAGCGCGTGCCCCTCGACGTCGTCGGCGGGCAGCGGCTCCTCGAGCCAGCAGAGGTCGAACGGCTCGAACAGGTGCGCCCGGCGCGCCGCCTCGTCGCGGGTGAAGCCCTGGTTGGCGTCGACCATCAACGAGGCGGAGGGCCCGATCGCCTCGCGCACGGCGGCGAGGCGGGCGACGTCCTCGCTGGCGTCGGGTTTCCCGACCTTGACCTTGACACCGCGCCGGCCGGCGTCGAGGGCTGCCCGGGCGTTCTCGACCAGCTCGTCAAGGCCGACATGCAGCCAGCCGCCCTCGGTGTCGTAGACGGGAACCTCGCGCTGCGCACCACCGGCGAGCACGGCCAGCGGCAACCCACAGTGCCGAGCTCGCGCGTCCCAGACGGCGGCGTCGACGGCGGCGAGCGCGAGGGTCGTGACGGGGCCGACCATGAGCGCCCGGGTGGCCCGGTGCAGCAACGTCCAGATCGCCTCGGGTCGCGACACCTCACAACCGACGGCCAGCTCGAGCAGATCGCTGCGCAGCAGCTCGAGCACCGCTCGCCCGCCGTTGCCGATCGTGTAGGAGTAGCCCCGGCCAGTCGCGCCGTCGCGCGTCTCGAGCTCGACGAAGACCGTCTCCTGCTTGACGAAGGACTGCACCGCGTCGGTGCGCGGCCGCGGCACCGGGATGTCGCAGAGGTAGGCGGCGATGCGCTCGATGCGCCAGCCGTCGTCGGACCACGCCGGCGCGCCGGGAGGATCGGCGCCCGCCGACGCGCTCACGAGAGCGCCACCACGACGTCGAGGCGGCGCGGACCGTGCACGCCCTCGACACGCTGCAGCTCGATGTCGCTCGTGGCCGACGGTCCGCTGATCCAGGTCTGGGGTGCCCGGCCGTCCAGGCGGGCGAGCGCGTCGGGGACGTTGGCGACGATCTGGCTCCCGTCGATGACGACGATGTGGTGGTCGGGGACGAGCGAGACCGCCCGGCGGCCCTGCCCGACCCCGGCGTCGAGCACGATCGTGCCCGTCTCTGCGATCCCGAGCGCGCACGCGGTGAGCACGGCATCACATCCGTCGAGATCTGCCGGCGTGAGCGAGCCGTCGTCGCGCCGCACCTCGACGCCGGCCGAGCCGACCGCCCCGAGCCACGCCGCGTCCAGGTCCGCCGGCACCACGAGCGATGAGTCCCCCGATCGGGCGAGCGCCGCGGCGACGGCCTCGCCCACGTCCTCGACACCGACCATGACGACCTCGGCGCGGTAGTGGCCGACGCGGTCGATGAAACGGGCGACGAGCTCGCTCCCCGCCAGCGGCGACGACCCGGCGCGCCGGTAGGCGCGCGGCACCGCGACAGGAGCCATCGGCGAGGCGGCGAGCGCAGCGCGAAGCGACGTCAGCACCGCGGCGCGCCCCGGCGAACCGTCCCCGGTGGGCTCGACGGGCACGAGCCGTGTCCCCTCGTCCGGGGGCGGCAGCGGGGCGCTCCCCGGCGCGCCTCGCTGCGGCGCCGTCCCCGGCGCCATCCCGTTCGCCCGCTGCGACGGGGCGAGACGAGGTCCGACCGCGGCGCGCGCCCGGCGCGCGACGGCGACCGCTCCACGGCCGAGCGTCAGCCAGGTGCGGTCCTCATCCCACGCCGGCGACCGTGGCGCGCCGGGCCGCGACACCCCGTCAGCCGTGCGCCGCGCCCCAGCACCCGGCTCCCGGTGCTGCCACCACGCTCGGAACGACTCGCGCGCCGGCAGCGGGGCATCTCGTGTCGCCGTCCAGGCCGACAGCGGCGGCGGCAGCCACCGGATCGAGCGCAGCCCGAGCGCACGCAGGAGACGGCCGGCAAGGGAGGCGCCGGACTCGGCCAGGCGCATGCGGCGCGCCGACTCGAGGACGAAGCCGACCGCGGCCATCGCCGCCGCCTCCCCGGCGGCCTCCGCCCCGCCCGCGGCGTCGCTCGTCCCACGGCGGCGGTCGACGGTCTCGCCACGCAGGTGCACGAGCAGCCTCGGGATGTCGATGCGCACCGGGCAGACCTCGAAACAGGCCCCGCACAGGCTCGACGCCCACGGCAAGGCCGCCGCCACGGCGTCGGTGGCGACGTGGTCGAGCTGGGGGGTCAGCACGGCGCCGATCGGCCCCGGGTACACCGAGCCGTAGGCGTGGCCGCCGACGCGCTCGTACACCGGGCAGACGTTGAGGCACGCTGCACAGCGGATGCAACGAAGGACCTGGCGACCGAGCGGGTCGGCGAGGGCGGAGCTGCGCCCGTTGTCCAGCAGCACGACGTGGACCTGTTGCGGCCCGTCGCCCGGCGTCACCCCGGTCCAGGTCGAGGTGTAGGGGCTCATGCGCTCGCCGGTCGCCGAGCGGGCCAGCAGCTGGAGGTACACCTCGAGATCCGTGAGCTCGGGGATCAGCTTGTCGATGCCGACGAGCGAGATGAGCGTGTCGGGCAGCGTGAGGCACATCCGGCCGTTGCCCTCGGACTCGACGACGACGAGCGAGCCGGTCGAGGCGATCGCGAAGTTCGCCCCCGAGATGGCGACACGTGCCCGCAAGAACCGTTCGCGCAGGTGCTCACGCGCCGCTGCGGCGAGCGCAGCCGGCTCGTCGGAGAGCCCAACCGGTGCCGGTCTCCCGTGACGACCCATCTCGGCGACGAAGGTCGAGCGGATCTCGGACCGGTTGCGATGGATCGCCGGCACGACGATGTGGCTCGGCAGGTCGTGACCGCGCTGGACGATCAGCTCGGCCAGGTCGGTCTCGGCGACCTCGACGCCGGCGGACTCGAGGGCGTCGTTGAGCTCCACCTCCATCGTCGTCATCGATTTCACCTTCACCACCTCCCGCTCGCCGGTGGCGAGAACGAGCGCGGTGACGATCTCCCTCGCTTCGCCGGCGTCACGCGCCCAGTGCACGGTCGCGCCGGCCGCGGTGAGGCTGCGCTCGAACCGCTCGAGCAGCTCGGGCAGGCGCGACTGGGCGTCGTCCTTGATCGCCGCGGCCGACAGGCGCAGCTCCTCGAAGTCATCGAGCTCGCTCACCACCTCCTGCCTGCGGCGGCGGATGGTCCCCGTCGCCCGCGCCAGGTTGGCTCGCAGGCGCTCGTCGGCCAGCTCGGCGCGCGCCGCCGTGGGAAAGGGCGGCGTCGAGCGGAAGCTGACGGGCATCCCGGCCGCCGCAGCGTCGCCCGGGCGGGCGGAGGGTCTCACGGTTGCGCCCCGTTCGACGCTCGGCGCGCCCCGTCGGTGCCCGGCGCGGCGGCGCTCCCGGGCACGGCCGCGCCGGGCTGTTCCGGACGGCCGTCGCCGTGCTGCGCCGGGCGACTGCTCCCGCCGGGCGCGGCGCCGGTCGAAGCGAGGATCTGCGCGAGATGGATGACCTCGAAGCCGGCCCGGCTGCGCTGCGCTGCGCCGCCGATCTGGGCGAGGCAGGAGTTGTCCGCCGCGCAGCAGAAGCGGGCGCCCGTCGATGCGACGGCACGCACCTTGTCGGCGACCATCGCCGCCGAGGTGTCGGCGTTCTTCAGCGCGAAGGTGCCGCCGAAGCCGCAGCATTCCGTCGCCCCGGGCAGGTCGACGAGCTCGAGCCCGCGCACGGCCTCGAGCAGGCGGCGTGGACGGTCGCCGAGGCGCAGCGAGCGCAAGGAGTGGCAGGTCGGGTGGTAGGCGACGCTGTGCGGGAAGCTGGCCCCGACATCGGTGACGCCGAGCACGTCGACGAGCAGCTCGGACAGCTCGTGCACGCGGGGCGCGAGCTCCTCGGCCGCAGCGCCGAGCCGTGGGTCGGCGCAGGCCTCGCGCGAGGTAGCCGTACATCTCGCGCACCGTCCCCGCACACGACGCCGAGGGCACGACCACGGCCTCGTAGCCGGCGAGGACGTCGAGCGTGCGGCGGGCCAGGCGCGCCGCCTCTCGGCGGTAGCCGGAATTGAGGTGCATCTGCCCGCAGCACGTCTGGGCCGGCGGGAAGGCGACGCGGTGGCCCAGCCGCTCGAGCACCTCCACAACCGCCCGCCCGGTGTCGGGGAAGACGGCGTCGTTGATGCAGGTGACGAAGAGGGCGATCTCCATCTCGGGGCTCAGGCGTCCCGGGACGCGCCGGGCCGCGCGGTCGCCCGACACCCGCCGATCTGCACACCTTCGCCCACGCCCGCTCCCCGGGCCGGGGCCTTGCACCCGACCGGAGCGCGATGGTACTGCGGAGCACGGGAACGGCTGCTGCCCGGCGCCTCACTGGCCGTCCATCGCCGCCGCGCGCCTGTCCGCCGGCGCGGGACGGCTCGCCGGTACAGTCAACCCGTGCCGGCCTCGATCACCCCCATCGGCCTTCACGGGTCGGACCGGTGGACCGCCTCGCTCGCGATCGCGAACGACGACGAGCTCGTCACCCTCATCGAGCTACGCCCCGAGCTCGGCTCGCCGCCGCCGTCGAGCCTGCCGGCGCTGGCACGTGCCGTGATCGACCCGATGAACGTGGTCGCCTGCCTGCGGCGGCTGGACCGCTCGGGTCGCCACGCCATCGAGGCGCTGTGCCTCCTCGGCGAGCCGTCGACCGCCGCCGACCTCGCCGCGGCCCTGCGCTGCCCGACCGAATCGATCGTCCCGGTCGTCGAGCGGCTGGCTGCTGCCCGCCTGCTCCTCGCCGAGGACGGGGAGCGCGGCGGCGCGGCGGCCGTCTCGAGCGCGACGGCGCTCACTGTCAACCCGGGCGTCCGCTCGGCGCTTCGCCACCCGGCACAGCTCGGCCGGCCCGCGTCCGCGCTGCTCGGCGCCAAGTCGACCAAGGAGCTCGGCGAGATCGCCCGCCGCCTCGGCGTGACGGTCCCTCCGACCAAGCAGCAGCTCGTCGCGGCGATCTCGACCACGCTCGGCGATCGCGCGCGCGTCGGCGAGCTGCTCGCCGTCTCGCCGCCGGGCACCGACACGCTGGCACACCGGCTGGCAACCGCCTCCCCGCTGCTCGAGCTCGGCTACTCGCACGCTGCATGGCAGTACGCCAGCACCGAGCGCACGCCGGTCGGCTGGCTGCTCGGGCACGGCCTGCTTGTGACGTCCTCCTGGGGCGTGGGCGAGATGCCTGCCGAGGTGGCGATCGCGCTGCGAGGCGGCGCGATCTATCCCGCTTACTCACCCGTCGCACCGGCGCTGGACGAGCGGCCGGTCGACGCCACCGCCGTCGACGCCGAGGCGACGCGCGCCGCGCTGCGAGCCGTCTCCGACGTCGTCGCCCTCGGCGAGGCGCTCGGCGACGCCCCGGCGAAGCTGCTCAAGGACGGCGGTGTGGGCGTACGGGAGCTTCGCCGGCTGGCCAAGCTGATCGGGCGCGACGAGACCGAGACGGCCCGCCTCGTCGAGCTCGCCGCCCAGGCAGGGCTGCTCGGCGTCGACCTCTCCACCGGCCAGGCGCTGCCGACGGCCCGCTTCGACGCGGTCTGCGAGCTGTCGAGCGCCGGGCGTTGGCGTGCGCTCGTCGAGGCGTGGCTCGCCGCGCCGATCGACCTCGCGGTCGTCGGGATGGAGGACGCGCAGGGCAAGCCCGTCCCGCCGATGCTCCCCGGCGTGCACGACCCGGAGGCTCCCCGGCGACGTCGCGCCCTCGTGGGCGTGCTCGCCTCGGTCACGCCCGGTCACGCCGCGAGCGCGGCGAGCCTGGCCGATCTGGCGCACTGGCAGGCGCCGGGGCTCTTTGCCGCCGCGCACGCCCAACCGGCGATGCTGGCGCGCCTGCAGCTCGCGGAGACCGAGCTGCTCGGTGTGTCGTGGTCGGGAGCGCCCAGCTCGTTCGGCCGCGCCCTGCTCGACGGGGACGGTGGCGCCGCGGCCGCGGCGCTGGCGACGGCCGCACCGCCCGTCGTGCGCGAGATCGTGCTGCAGGCCGACCTCACGGCGATCGCCGCCGGCGAGCTGCCGCGCGAGCTGCGCAGCGAGCTCGAGCTGATCGCGGACGTGGAGTCGAGCGGGGCTGCCACGGTGTACCGCTTCGGCGAGGCGTCGTTGCGTCGCGGGCTCGACGCCGGGCGGACGAGCGGCGACATCCTCGAGCTCTTGCGCGCCCACGCGCCGCGGGGCGTGCCCCAGTCGCTCGTCTACCTCGTCGAGGACCTCGGGCGCCGGTACGGCAAGGTCCGTGTCGGATGCGCGGCGAGCTACGTGCGCGCCGACGACCCGGCACTGGTCGCCGAGCTGTCCGGCTCCCGCCGCCTGGCGCGCCTCGCGCTGCGCGCTGCTGGCGCCGACCGTGCTCGTGTGCGGCGTCGAGCCCGACGCTCTGGTCGCCGCCCTGCGCGAGGCCGGCTACCTCGCCGCGCTCGAGGAAGCCGACGGCACCCTCAGCGTCCGCCGGCCGCCGCCACGACGCGGCCAGCCACTGCCCGGCTGGCGAGACCCCGCGCCGTCGGGCCTCGATGCTTTCGACGCGCCCGCCGGCTGGCGCCCCGACCGCGGCCGGGGCGCCGGCCGCGAGGGAGCCGATCCGCGTGCGATCGTCGCCCGCCTGCGCAGCGACCAGCGCGCGAGACGACACGGCGCCGCGCCAGGCCACCACCACGACGAGGGCGACGGCGGTGGCGAGGCCATGACGGACCGGCGGGCGCCCGCCACGTCGGCGAGCGCGGGCGTCGCCCCGCGCGAGGGCTCGGGCGGGACGCTGATCGCGCCCGAGCGCGCGCCCGGGGCGCCGGGGCGGCTGCCGGGGCGGGGGCGGCCCAGCTCGATCGCCAAGTCCGAGCACGAGGTGCGCGACCTGGTGCGCCAGGCGATCGCCAACGGCTGGTGGATGCGCCTGTGCTGGCGCGACGACGAGCAGTTCCCCGGCGAGAGCTGCGAGGACTACGCCCTGCCCGTCGTGCTGCGCGACGGCTGGGTGATCGGCGATCTGGCAGGAGACGAGCCACTTGCCGTCGGGCTCGAGGACATCGTCTGGGCGCGCGTCGCCACCTCGGCCGAAGAGGAGGCCAACGACCTCGTGGAGGACTTCCTGTGAGCCGGGCACGATCGAAGGCGCGGCCACGATGAGCGACGGACCGCTCATCGTGCAGTCGGACCGCACGCTCTTGCTCGAGACCGACCATCCGGACGCGTCCGCGTGCCGCTCGGCGATCGCCCCCTTTGCCGAGCTCGAGCGCTCACCCGAGCACATCCACACCTACCGCGTCACCGAGCTGGCGCTGTGGAACGCACGCGCCGCAGGGCACGACGCGGAGCAGGTTGTCGACGCCTTGTTGCGCTTCTCGCGCTATCCGGTCCCCCAGGCGCTGCTCGTCGACGTCGTCGAGACGATGGCCCGCTACGGCCGGCTGGCGCTCGAGATCGATCCGGCGCACGGCCTCGTGCTGCGCAGCACCGACCGCGCCGTGCTCGAGGAGGTGCTGCGGCACAAGCAGGTCGCCCCGCTCGTCGGTGTACGGATCGACGCCGACACCGTCGTCGTCCCCGGCGCGGCCCGTGGGCGCCTCAAGCAGGCGCTGCTCAAGACCGGCTGGCCCGCCGACGACCGCGCCGGCTACGTCGACGGGGCGGCCTACCCGATCGTGCTCGAGGAGAGCGAGGACTTCCGCCTGCGGCCCTACCAGCGCGACGCCGTCGAGGCCTTCATGGCGGCCGGAAGCGGCGTCGTCGTGCTCCCCTGCGGGGCCGGCAAGACCCTCGTCGGCGCTGCGGCGATGGCCGCCGCGGGGGCGCACACGCTCGTCCTCGTGACCAATATCGTCGCCGCCCGGCAGTGGAAGGCGGAGCTGCTCGCCCGCACGAGCCTGACCGACACCGAGGTGGGCGAGTACTCCGGCGAGCACAAGGACGTCCGGCCCGTCACCATCGCCACGTACCAGATCCTCACGTCCAAGCGACGCGGCGTCCAGCCCCACCTCGAGCTGTTCTCGGCCGAGGACTGGGGCCTCATCGTCTACGACGAGGTGCACCTCCTGCCGGCGCCGATCTTCCGCATGACCGCCGACATCCAGAGCCGCCGTCGCCTCGGCCTGACGGCGACGTTGGTGCGCGAGGACGGCCTCGAGGGCGACGTGTTCAGCCTGATCGGCCCGAAGCGCTTCGACGCGCCGTGGCGCGACGTCGAAGCGCAGGGCTGGATCGCGCCGGCGCTGTGCACCGAGGTGCGCGTCACCCTCACCGACGAGGAGCGGCTGTCCTACGCCTTCGCCGAGGCCGAGGACCGCTACCGCGTCGGGGCGACGGCGCGCTCCAAGCTCGGGGTGACCAAGCGGCTGTGCGAGGAGGCGGTGAGCCGGGGCGAGCCCACGCTGGTGATCGGGCAGTACCTCGACCAGCTCGAGGAGGTCGCCGCTCTGCTCGGGGCGCCGATGATCACGGGCAAGACGCCCGTTCGCGAGCGCGAGCGGCTGTACGACGCCTTCCGGCGGGGCGAGGAGGCCGTGCTCGTCGTCTCCAAGGTGGCCAACTTCTCCGTCGACCTGCCCGAGGCCTCCGTCGCCATCCAGGTGTCGGGAACCTTCGGCAGTCGCCAGGAGGAGGCCCAGCGCCTCGGCCGGGTGCTGCGCCCGAAGGCCGACGGGCGTCAGGCGCGCTTCTTCGCGGTGGTCTCGCGCGATACCAACGACCAAGAGTTCGCCGCCCGCCGCCAGCGCTTCCTCGCCGAGCAAGGGTACGCGTACCAGATCGCGGACGCCGAGACCGTGGGCTGGCCGGGCTGAGCCGCCGGCCGCCGGGACGGAGCGCCGTAGCCGCGGCGCGACGCCCCGCCGTCGGTCGGGGGCGGCCTGCCACTCGGACGGGTGAGTGGCAGGCCGCCCGGCCGGGACCGGCCGGCCGCCGTGAACCGGGGTTCAGGACTGGCCGACCGTGGCCTTGAGCACGACGCCCACCCAGACGTTGACGCCGTTCGGGACGAGGTCTTGCCGCTGCAGATGGCAGTACAGCTTCACCGGCGTGGGTGGCGGCGTCGGTCGGTCAATGCTCGCTGTGATCGACACGCCGCTCGAGATCGAGACGGCGCGCAGGCTGAAGCCGTCCGTCTTGCACGAGGCGATGTGCGAGGCGGCGCCACGCGCCACCGCAGACGCCTCGCGCGACTGCCCGCCGGCGGTGGTCGCAGCGGCGCTCGGCAGGACGCCACCGAGCACCGCTGCGCCGAAGCCAACCACGGGCACGGCGGCCAGCGCGACCCTCCGCCCGAGGGCAACACGGCGTCGGGTCACACGAAAGCCCGCTGCCGGCGCTAGATCCACGTGGTGTTGTGCGCCACCACGGTGACGGTCGCACCGTGGCTTCCCGCCACGACCCCGATCGCGATGGCGTTCTGGACGACCACGATCGTGATCGGGGCGACGATGATCGAGAACAGCGTCTCACGCTCGGGCATGACGTCGACGTCCAGCTCGTCGCTGCCGATTTCGAGAAGCGATTCGATGTGCACTTGGGCTCCTTTCCCGTCCAGGCGTCTGCCGGACTGCTCGTACTCCACGGGCGATTGCTTCCGCGCCGGCGAGGGTCACGCCGGCGGAGAGTGCGCCCACGCCTGATTGAGCCTCCACGGCCGTCTCGCCGCCGTCACGGGCGCGTCCCGAGGCCGTTCGCCGATCGGTCGCGCGCTCGCGTCGCGAGCGCGACGCGTCTTGCACGCGTCGGGGACGCGAACGAGACAGTGGCGCGACCCCGGCCGTGGCTCAATACGACACGGCACCGGGAACGGTGCACGGCAGCACCAAGCAGAGCGCCTCTCGTGGCGCGACATGAATGAAGGAGCTAGGACATGTCTGAGGTCACCCTCGCCGAGTTCGACGTCGAGCTGCTTCCCGAGCGGCAGACGCTGAGCCTCACCGTCGTGAACGTCTGGGTCTCCCAGAACGCCGTCACCGTCGCCCGCGTCTCGCACGCTGGCTTCGTCGGTATCTACCAGAGCGCCGGCAACGCCATCATCCTCGGCTGAGACTGAGCCAGCTCGACGCACCTAGCGTCGAGCGCCTACACGGGGGCCGCGAGGTTTGCGGCCCCCGTTTGGCGCGCTCGGTCACCGAGTGGCCACCTACCGTGCTACCGAGCGTCCGCCTGAGCTCGCTACCGCGCCCAGCCGCCCGATGGCACGGACCGAGGCGCGGGGAAGGCGGGACCGCGGGAGACGGACGCCGGCAGGACGGGCCCGACGAGCTCGAGCATCAGGGACGTCGGCTCGTCGATCCCGAGCTCGGAGCGCAAGAGCGAGCGGTAGTGCTCGAGCTCGCAGCGGGCCGACGCCGGGTTTCCCTCGGCGAGATAGGCGCGCATCAGGGCACGGTGGGTGCTCTCGCGCAAGGGGTCGAGCTGGACCGCGGCGATCGCCGCCTCGACCGCTTCTGGATGGCGCCTGGCAGCGATCAACTCCTCGACGAGGATCTCCAAGGCATGCAGACGCAGGTTCGTCAAGCGTTCCCTCGCCTGTAGCACCCAGTCGTCGTAGCAGCCGAGCAAGAGCTCGCGGGCTTGCACGAGCACCTTGAAGCAGGCAGTCAGGCGGTCCGGCCCCACGAAGCGCTCGATCAGCTCGCGACAGACAGCCACGAGGTGCTCGACGTCCACTTCGACGGCGGCGCTCAGCGCGATCGTCTGCTCGCTCGTGTCGAGCAGGTCGCTCACCTGGCGTCGCAGACGCCACAGCGTCGAGCGCAGTCGGGTCAGCGCCAGGTCGTCGCTCGTGTCGGGCCACAGCGTGCCCGCGAGATACGTGCGACGCTGCGGACCGTTGAGCGCCAGCAACATCAGCAGGCGCTGCGCGCCGGCGCCGAACGTCACGGTCTTCCCATCTATGCTCAGTGTGTAATTGCCGAGCAATGACAGCTTCACCGGCGCGCCCGCGCGCTCGGGCGCAGCCTCGGCGAGGGCTCTCGCCGACGGCGCGGTCGCGCTCTGGCTCTCGTGCCCGTCCGTGGTCATCGCGATGCTCGCCTCCATGTATGCCCGTCCCCAAACACGTTCGATGGCCGCGTCACGGGCCCTTCCGCGCTCACCCGCCGACCGCGACCGGCGCGTTCGCGCCCCCGAGCCTGCGCCGGCGCCGAGCGGTCACCTTGGTCGTGGCGAGGCGCACACCGCGCACGGAGAGCAGCGCCAACCCGACGTAGGGAACGACGAGCAGGAACAACGACACCACGATCAGGGCGAGGTCGACGACGCGGTGATGGCTCACGTCGCCACCGGCGGCGAGAGCGTCGACCCGGATCACCCGCCACGTGGCGCGTGCGAACTCGGGAAGCTGCAGCAGGAACAGCGCGAAGATGGCCAGCAAGGCGGGAAAGACCACAGCTCCCCAGATCGCGACGAGGAGTCCGGCACGACGCCGCAGCGCGGGTCGCGTCAACGGTGCCGGGTCGGGGGATTGTCGGGCACGCCGCCGGTGCACGAGCCGGTGGCGCCGTGGCTGCACGGCGCCGAACAGGTCGGGGACGCCGGCGATGTCGGACAGGACGAAGTAGCCGTCCAACCGGCCCAACGGCAGCAACTGTTGGAGCAGGTTGAAGTCGACGAGAAAGACGACGACGACGAGCAGGTCCGACGGCCAGCGCAGCGCGACCAGGCCGGCAACGGTGACGAACAAGCAGTTGAAGTAGATGCCGCCAAGGTCGGTGCGGATGCGAGCCGTGCGGCTGAGACGGTAGGAGTCGGTGACGTTCGTGAAGAACGCCGGCACCATCATGAAGACGGCCGCGCCGATCCGCCCCGGCCGCCCTCCGCCGTGATGGCAGGCGGCGGCATGCCCGAGCTCGTGGAAGACGACGGCGACAAGGGTGAGGCCGAAGGCGGCAGCGAGCAGCCGGGGGTGGGTCGTGACAGACATCGAGCGCGCGGACGAGGCCGTGACTGGTGAAGATCGCCACGTTGACCCACACCGCCGCCGCCAGCACGATCGCTACGACGACGGGATTGAACAGCGGGCTGAGAACGCGCGCCGCGACACGTACGGCCCGCTCAGGGATGAGCGTCCACCTCAGCCCGATGCTGAGCAGCGCGGCCGCGGGCGCGCTCGGCCTCCCCATCGCCGGCGACCACACCGAGCGGGCGGAGCTTGGCTTCGATGAGGTGAGCGAGGTTCGCCGGATCGAGCCGGCGCCCGACAGCGTTGCTCACTTCGGCGGCGATCTCGGCGACGTTCCGCCTGCCGTCGATGCAGCCCGCCACCGAGTACACGACGGACGAGACGAGCAGCATCTTGCCGTCGGGGCGTCCGATCAGGTACCGCTCCTCGGTGAACCCGGATCCCTGGTAGGGGCCGTACAACGAGGTTCCCTCGACGAGTCGCGGAACCTCGACAGCAGCATCCCGCATCGGCTCGCCGCCGTCACTCGTGAGAGTGACCGGCTCGGGGCTGCTGGCCCCCGTGCCTGCCCGGGCGAGCGACGCGAGCGACGCGCCGTAGACGCACTCCCGGTTCGCGCTGTGCGTGACGTCGGCGACGAGCAGTGGTGTAACGGTCGGTTCGTCGTCGCCCGGTTCGGCCGTTTGGCTCGAAATTGGCGGCATCCAGCAGACCTCCTCGTCGCCTCCTCGTCGCGCCAAGCAGTGTCAGGCTTCGTCGGGCGCTCTACGCGGTGCCATAGCTTACGTCCACATGCACCGAGAACCACATACATTTCGCGGAAATCTGCCTACCGCGAGCGACGGGGAGCGGAGCGCCTACTGCAGTCGGTTGAGGCGGGAGGCGGCGTGGCGGCTCGTCCCGGGCAGTCGCCGCCGCCGCTGCGGTGACTGCGGATGCAATCACCTGCCGCACCCCCCCTCGCGTGCAGCGCTGCCACACGTCGACCACGCGAGCCGCGCTCGCCAGGAGCCGTGCTCTGCTGGTCCAGCTTTTGCCGAGTTTTTCTCCACCACCTGCGGTAGGTCGTACAACACGTGCCGCATGCAGTGGCACTTCAAATGGCGTGACATCATGGCATGCCAGCACATTGCGACTTCAGCCCCACGGGACGTCGCTTCCCTGTTGCGATCGCCTGCCTCGTCGTCGCCGTTTGCACAGCGCTGCCGGCACTGCGGGCGGCCGCCGCTGCCGGCCCGCGGACCTCGACGGCGGCAGCGGGCGGGGCCGGGCCGCCGGTCGTGAGCGCCGCGTCCGCCTCGTCCTCGGCTGGCACGACGACCGACGCGGCGTGGAAGGTGGCGTCCACGGCCTGGCCGACGGTCGAAGTCGACAACACGGCGAACGCCGCGGCCACCGACTGCACGGGTTGCAGGGCGCTCGCCGTCGCGTTCGCGATCGTGAGCTCGAGCTACGTGCGCAACATCGACCAGAAGACGGTTGCCGTCGGCGTGGCGAAGAACTGCGTGAACTGCGAGACGGCGGCGATCGCCGAGACGTGGGTGATCGCGAGCCCGCAAGCGATCGTGCTGCTCACTCCTGCGGGTGTCCGCGCGCTCGACGCGATCCACGCGGAGCTGCCGGGGATGCTGGCCTCCTGGCAAACCTCTGCCGAGGTCGTCGCCGGCACCGATGCGATCGACGCGGACGTCCTCGGTGTGCTGAGCCAGGACGTCGAGCTCCTCTCCTTCTCCGCCGAGCAACCGAGACAGCCTGACGGCGTCACATCAGCGGCTGTCGAGCCGACCGCCGGCGGGAGCGCCCCGGCCGCGGCCGGGGCGGCGCGGCCGGCCACGGTCATCGCCGAGAACGGTTACACGATCTACCACTACAGCCAGCTGTCCACCCCCACGTCATGACCTCGAGCGGGACACGCGAACAGGAGGGAGCACGTCGATGCCAACACGTACAGGCACGAGCTCGGCGGAGGGGGGCGGCGGACGCCGCCGTCATCGTCGACTGGATGGCAGCCAACGGGATGCGCAGAGGCGCACAGGCAGCACGATGACCAGGCTGGCGCGATTCGTGGCCCCGCTCCTCCTCGTCGGCGGGCTGGCCGGTGGTGGTGTTGCGTACGCGGCAACGGTGCGTGCGCGCGCCGACCAGCCGAACCTGTGTGCCGCCCGCAGCGGATCGAAGGTCGTCTACGTCGTCGGAAGCTGCCCGGCGGGCTCGCGCTCGATCGTGTCGCTGTTCGCGAGCCTCCACCAGGCGCGGGGCGCGAGCGACGTCACCGGCCCGCAGGGTCCGGCGGGCCCCTCAGGCAAGCAGGGCACACCCGGCGACACGGGCTCCCGAGGGCCCGCCGGTCCCACCGGCGCGATCGGCGCGATCGGCGCGACAGGGCCACAGGGCCCGACCGGGGCGACCGGACCGAAAGGGCCCCGCGGCTGGCCGGGCTTCGCCAGCGATGGTGCGACGATCGTGACGGTGCAGAAGAGCCTCGCGCCGTTCCAATTCGCCGACGTCGAGGTGTCGTGCCCGGACTGGACCTACGCCGCCTCCGGCGGTGGGAACCTGACCAACCAAGCCGACGAGTCGAGCCTGCTGTACTACTTCTCCGGGGCGACAGAGCCCGGGAGCAGCGGTTGGGTCGCCGACTCGTACCCGCTGCCCAACCAGTACCAGTCCCAGCTCGCCAGCAACTGGGTGGTCGGCTTCCAGTCCGACGACATCGAACCGCAAGAGGCGATCGCGTACACGATCTGCGTGCGATGACCCGGCGCCAGGCGGGACCGGACACGTCCCGCCTGGCGCACGCGCCTCAACTCAACGTCGGCGCAACGCCGGCAACACGTCGGCGAGCAGCTGGCGGTAGCGGTGGCGGATCGCCTCGCCTGACGGCGCGCCGGTGGGGGCACCCTCGCCACCTTCGGTAGGCAACGGGCCTGTGGGGAGTGGCCAGGACGGCGGCTCGGACTTGCCGGACAACGCCCACGCCGCCTGGCGCGCCGCGCCGCGGGCGACCCATTCCACAGAGGGGTCCGGGAGCAGCATCGCCAACCCGAGCACGACGGGCGCCAACGCCTGGACGGCGCGGCTGCGCGCGCCCCGCCGATCAGCAGACCTCGTCCTGCGTGCAGCCCGAGGTCGGCCAACGCCTCCAGGCCGGCTGCCATCGCGCACAGCACACCCTCGATGGCAGCCCGTGCCAGATTCTCGGGGGTGGCATTCGCCCGGGTCATCCCGGCGAGCAGGCCCTTGGCGTCGGGGAGATCCGGGGTTCGCTCACCGTCGAGGTAGGGCAGGAACGTCAGCCCGTCGGCTCCCGGCGGCGCGGCGAGCGCCAGCTCGTCGAGACGGGCGAGGTCGACGCCGAGCAACGCGGCGATCGCCGCCGGCACCCGCGCAGCGTTCAGCGTACACACGAGTGGCAAGAACACGCCGGTCGCGTCGGCGAAGCCGGCGACGAGGCCACGCGGGTCCGCGGTCGGCGTCTCGGAGACGAGGAACACCGTGCCGCTCGTGCCGAGCGACACGGCGACGTCGCCGGGGGCCATCCCGAGCCCGAGCGCCGCGGCCATGTTGTCGCCCGTGCCCGGGGCGAGCAGCGCCCCGGGAGCGAGCTCGCGCGCCTCGGCGACGGCCTCGAAGGGCCCGGCGACTCGCGGCAAGCGCACCGGGTGACCGATGGCGAGCGCGACAAGGTCCTGGCGGTAGCGGTCCTCGGCGGGGGACCAGTAACCGGTGCCCGAGGCGTCGCCGCGGTCGGTGACGATCGCCGCCGTCGATCGCCCCGCGCCACGGCCCGCCTCGCCCCCGCCGGCCAAGCACCAGCTGACCCAGTCGTGAGGGAGGCACACGGTCTCGACCTGCTCGGCGTGCTGGGGCTCGTAGTGCGCGAGCCAGCGCAGCTTGGTGACCGTGAACGACGCAACCGGGACGCTGCCGACCGCCTCCGCCCAGCGGGCCGGACCGCCGAGCTCCTCGACGAGGTCGGCCGCGTCGGGCGCGGAACGCACGTCGTTCCACAACAGCGCCGGCCTGATCACCCGCCCGTCGCCGTCCAGCGCCACCATCCCGTGCTGCTGGCCACCGACGGCGATCGCCTCGACGCCCTCGAGCATGCCCGGCGCGGAGGCGACCGCCGACTGGAGCGCCGACCACCAAGCCGCCGGGTCGACCTCGGTGCCGTCCGGATGGGGCGCGCTCGTCTGGCGCAGCACGGTCCCGTCGTCGGCGTCGCAGACCACGACCTTGGTCGACTGCGTGGAGCTGTCGATGCCGGCGACGAGTGCCATCCTCGAGCGGCGGAGCGCTCAGCGCGCGCCGAGCACGTGCTCGACGGCGAGCTGGTCGAGCCCGCGCGAAACCGTACCCCCGCCGGCCGGCGGCGTCCGCGTCGAAGTCCTCGAAGGCGGTACGGTCGGCGAGCAGGGCTTCGTAGCCCTCGCCCGCCGACAGCGTCGGCGTCGCGAGGTCGGCCACACCCGAGGCGGCGAGCGCCTCGGCCACCTCGGGGTCGGCGCGGAAGGCAGCGGCCCGCTCCTTCAGGAGGAGATAGGTCGCCATGTTCGAGGCGGCCGAGACCCACACGCCCTCGGAATCCTCCGTGCGCAGCGGCTTGTAGTCGAAGTGGCGGGGTCCCCCGTAGGTGGGGCCTCCCCCGGGCCGCCGTTCTCGAGCAGGTCGACGAGGAAGAAGGCCGAGAGCAGGTCCCCGTGGCCGAAGACGAGGTCCTGGTCGAACTTGGCGCCGTGCTGTCCGTTCAAGTCGATGTGGAACAGCTTGTCGTGCCACAGTGCCTGGGAGATCGAGTGCACGAAGTTCATCCCGGCCATCTGCTCGTGGCCGACCTCGGGGTTGAGGCCGACCATCTCTGAGTGCTCGAGGCTCGTGATGAACGCAAGCGCCGAGCCCACCGTCGGGAGCAGGATGTCACCACGAGGCTCGTTCGGCTTGGGCTCGAGGGCGAAGCGGATCACGTAGCCGCGCTCGACGCAGTACTGCGCGAGGAGGTCGATCGCCTCGCGGTAGCGATCGAGCGCGGCGCGCACGTCCTTGGCGGCATCGGTCTCCGAGCCTTCGCGTCCGCCCCAGAAGACGTACGTATGGGCGCCGAGCTCTGCGGCGAGATCCAGGTTGCGCATCGTCTTGCGCAGGGCGAAGCGGCGCACGCCTCGATCGTTGGAAGTGAAAGCGCCGTCCTTGAACACCGGGTGGGAGAAGAGGTTCGTCGTCATCATCGGGACCTCGAGCCCGGTGGCGTCGAGCGCCTCGCGAAAACGCTTGAGGCGGGCCTCGCGCTCGGACTCGTCGGCACCGAAGGGCAGCAGGTCGTCGTCGTGGAAGCTCACGCCGTACGCGCCGAGCCCGGCGAGCCGCTGCACGGCCTCGACGGGGTCGAGCGGGGGCCGTGTCGCGTCGCCGAAAGTGTCGCGGGCCTGCCAGCCCACGGTCCAGAGCCCGAACGAGAATCGGTCGCCAGGGGTGGGCTTCGTGGCCATGGTCGTCCTCCTGTGGTCGGTGTCGCCATCGTCGGTGTGACGCTTCGTCGGGTCGCGCCAGGTTCCTGCGACGAGCACCGAACCCTCGCCATGACGCGCCCTGCGCCGCCAGGCTCAGGGCGCCCCGGGACAAGACCTGGGCGCAGCTCGTGACCGCACCATCCTCGCGCCGACGCGACCACGTTGTCGCGCCGGCGAGCCGGCGCAGCCCCCCGACCGGTCAGGCCGGGTCGGGTCGGGTCGCGCCGAGGCGGGCGAGGAGGGCGACGAGTCGCTGCTCGTCGTTCTCGTAGGGCAGGGCATGCCCGTGGAAGCGGTAGACGCGCAGGTGCTTGTCCGCAGCGCCGATGCGCGAGAACGCGCCGAAGACCGTGCTCGGGGGGCAGATCGTGTCCCACAGCCCGACCGTCACCTCGGCGGGGCAGCTCAGCTGGGTGGCGAGGTTGACCACGTCGAAGTAGGCGAGCGTGGCGAAGGCGTGCTGCTCGAGGTCGGGGCGCCGGCGCAGGAAATGGGCGATCTCGAGGTAGGGATGCTCGGTCGCTGTCTCGACGGCACGCTCGAAATCGCAGAGGAACGGTACGTCGGCCCAGGCGAACACCGGGCGATCCGACAGCGACGCCGCGGCGAGGGTCAACCCGCCGCCCTGGCTGACACCGGTGAAGGCGACGCGGCCGGCGTCGACCTCCTCGCGGTCGCACAAGGCGTCGGCGGCGAGGACGGCGTCGGCGTAGATCGCCCGGTAGTAATAGCCCTCGGGGTCTCGCAGGCCCTGGGTGATCCAGCCCGGCCCGTGACTGGCGGGCGCAGCGGATCCCGGCGCGTCGCCGGCCTGCCCACGGCAGTCCATCGACAGCACGGCCACGCCCTGGGCTGCGAGGGTGTAGAGCTCGAGCGGGCGGGGGGCGCGCCCCGAGTAGCCGTGGTAGACGACGACGCCGGGGAAGGGACCGCTTCCCTCGGGCCGGACGTACCAACCCGTCACCCGGCCGCCGCCGAATCCGGAGAAGCTCACCGAGAAGGCTGCGACCCCGGCGAGGGGAGGCCCCGCCGGTTCGAGCTCGAGCGGCGAGGCCTTGTGCCGCGCCGTGCCGAGGGTCTCGGTCCAGAACGAGGCCAGATCGGCCGGGGGTTGCGCCGCAGGTCGGTAGGCCCGTAGCTGCTCGAGCGGGAGATCGATACTGGGCAGCGCGCCACCTCCTGGCGAACGCCGCGCCGCAGTGTGGCGCGGTCGGCGAACATCCAAGCACAGCCTCTGCCGGGACGCTCAGCCGAACCTGGCGGCGCGAGGCCCCGAGGCCAGCTCAGCGACCCGGGCTGATAGCGTGCTCGGGTCGCTTCGGCTCGCCACCTCCCGACCCTGTGTCGCGCCGCCAGCGCCGCGTCGGCGACGACGGGCGGTGACGGCGGGATGGTGACCGCCGGGACCAACGGACCCATCGCAGCTCGCCCGAGCGGAGCCACCGCCGGCAGGTGATCGCGTCGAGCCCAGTCCCGCCGGCGGCCCCAACCGGATCGCCGGCGGATGCCGGTGCCACCGGTGGGGCTGTCCGAGCTCGCCGGCCGACGTCGTTGCCCGTGAACGGAGGATCATGTCCAGCAAGCAGATGAACAGTGCCGCAACCGGTCCGCCCGCCAGCCGCGACGCCCCCGAAGGGAGCGCGCGGCCCGCGGCCGGCCGAACCAGGCTGCGGCGCGGCCAGCACGCGGTGGCAGCGATCGTGCTCATCGGCCTCGCGACGGGCGTGACGTTCGCCGTCGCCGGCACCCGCGCCGGCGCAGCAGCGCGCCGGGCGACGGCGCGTGCGCAGACGACGAGCCCGAGCGACCTGCTTTCCTCGGCGGCGGCCGCCGTGAAGCGGCAACGGGGGGTCGTCGAGTCCGCTTCGGAGGCCGAGGGAAGCGACAGCGCGACGTTCTCGCTGCACGTCGGCGCGAACGAGGGTGAGGAGACCATCCACTTCGTCGAGGGCAAGAACCACGGCACGGCGACGATCAGCGAGCTCGATTCCCATCTCTACCTCAAGGCCGACCAGTTCGGGCTCACAACCACCAGCTTCACGGCCGACGCCGCCAAGCGGGAGGCGAACCGCTGGATCGAGGTTCCCCTGTCGTCGACGTACGGCAAGCAGCTCGCCGGAGGCCTGACGATCTCCGCCGCGGCGCAGGAGCTGCACCTGACCGGCAGCCTGTCGCTGACCAAACCCACCACCGTGAACGGCCAGCGCGTCGTCGGGGTGACCGAGACCGAGAACGGCGCGACGCTCACCGTCTACCTGCGCGACGGCTCGACGCCGCTGCCCGTGGAAGTCACGCTCAAAGCGTCCGTCGACGAGCAGATCAGCTTCAGCGACTGGGGCAGCGTCCCGCAGCTGTCCAAGCCGGCACACACGGTGGCGTTCCAGACGAGCTGGGTCAAGACGTCCTGATCCGTATGCGCCGGCCGCGGCGCGCCGAGTCGATCGCGGCGTAGGTCAGCGCCAGGCTGGCCACGTTGTCCCGGCCCGACGCCTCCGGCTCGGCGCCGGCGGCGATCGCCGCCACGAAGGCAGCGAGCGCGCCCGCGCGATCGACCCGCCCGGGCGCGGGCAGATCAAGGACGCTGTGCCGGCCGGTGTGGTCGTAGATCGAAGCCGTGTCGTCCGAGGTGTCCTCCAGGTCGCGGCGGCTCGTCCACCACAGCTCGCCGTCGTCGAACTCCATCCGCCACTCACCGGCCCAGGGCGTCGGCCTCGCCGGGCACACCCACGAGCCGCGATAGCTCACGATCACGTCGCCGGAGAGCTCGATGGTCGCGACGCCTTCCGGCGGGTCGCGGAAGCCGGCCCAGACCGGGTTCCACGTCCTGCAGTCGACGGCCACCGCGTCGCGGCCCGTCACCGCCCGCAGGAGGTCGAAATGGTGGATCGACATGTCGAGCAGCAGCGGTTGCGCCCAACCGCGATGACCCCTCGGGCCTTCCGGGGACGGTGACGAGAACCGGCGGAAATCGAGCGTGATGTGAAGCAAGTTCCCGAGGCGCCCCGACCCGACGACCTGCTGCGCGAGGCGAACGGCGGGGAAGAATCGGTAGTTCTGGCTCACCATCAGCGTCACGCCTCTCGACGCGGCCAGCCGCACGGCGGCACGCGCCTGCTCGAGGGAAGGAGCGAAGGGCTTCTCCACGATCACGTGCTTCCCGCTGCGCAGCCCGGCCATCACGGCCGGGACGTGCCCGGGCAGGTCGGTGGTGACGAGCACCGCCTGCGCGTCGACGCGCCCGAGCGCCTCGTCGAGGGATTCGAAGCAACACGCCTCGGCGACGAGGCCCAGCCGTACGACCTCTCGCAACGCGGCGGGCGACACGTCGACACAGCCGACGATCTTCGCTTGGGGGACTTGCGGCACGATGCGCGTCGCCCAGTCGCGCCCCCAGGCACCGAGGCCGACCTGCAGCAGTCCGATCACGACCTGTGCTCCTTCCGACCGCCCGAACGGTTCCGGCTTCGACCGACAACCCCGGTCACGCCTGCGCCCCTTGCAGCGCGCGGCGCGGCAGCCGAGCCTCCGGGGGATCGGGCGGGACCGCGCGGGCCATCTTGCCAGAGCGCCTCCACCCCAGCATGCTGCGGTATCGCGAGCACCTCGGGAGCTGAACCGGACGGGCGCCGCCTCCCCGGTCTTCCCGATCGGGTCCTCAGCTCATCCTGAGCGTCCAGTCGAGGAAGGCGAGCACGTCGGCGCGCTCGTCGATGGCCTTGCCAACCGGCTTGCCGAGGCCGTGCCCGGCGGAGGTCTCGATCCGCACGAGGACCGGCGGCGGCCCGTCGGGGGGAAGGCCTGCTCCCCCGTCGGCCGCGAGCGTCTCGGCCGTCTCGCGTTGTGCCGCCTGCAAGGCGGCGGCGAACTTGAAGGAGTGCCCGGGCACGACACGGTCGTCATGGTCGCCGGTCATCACCAGCGTCGGCGGGTAGAGCTCGCCGCTTCGCACGTGGTGCAACGGCGAGTAGGCGCGCACCCATCGATACTGCTCGGGGTCCTCCGGGTCGCCGAAATCGCTCGTCCACGCCCACCCGATGGTGAAACGGTGGAAGCGCAACATGTCGAGCACTCCGACCTCGGGCACCGCGGCGCCGAACAGCTCCGGATGCTGGGTGAGGCAGGCGCCGACCAGCAAGCCGCCGTTGGAGCCGCCGTTGATCGCGATGCGCTCGGGCCTCGACCAGCCGGAGCCGACGAGGAACCGTGCGCAGCAGCAGAAGTCGTCGAAGACACGCTGCTTGTTGGCGAGGCGCCCCGCGTCGTGCCAAGCGCGGCCGTACTCGCCGCCACCGCGCAGCACGGCGACGGCGACCAGCCCGCCCCGTTCGGCGAACGCGGCGAACGGCCGCGAGAAACCGGGGGCCATCGGCACGTCGAAGCCGCCGTAGCCGTAGAGGAGCACAGGGACGTCGCCATCCGCCTCGATCCCGGCACGGCGGGTGAGGAACAGCCGCAGCTGCGTCCCGTCGTCGGCGGGCACGACGACCTGCTCGCTCACGAAGTCACTCGGGTCGATGGGGGCGTCGGACGCGCGGACGAGCTGCGTCGCACCCGTGGCGACGTCGTGAGACCACAGCGATCCCGGGTCGACGAACGACGTGAGGGAGAAGTGCACGAGCGGCGAGTCGGCCCGCCCCTCGACGAAACGGGCGTCGGGGTCGCTGGCGAGCGACACCACCTCCGGCAGGTCGACGTCGTGCCGGTGCGTCCCGTCGGGCGCGAACACCGACAGCCGCGAGCAGGCGTGCTCGAGATGGTGACAGACGAGGGATCCCCCGCACATCCGGGCGTCGAGCAGGAGCGCCGGCCGCTCGGGGACGACCTCCCGCCAGTACGCCGGCTCGGGCCGGTCGAGCTCGAGGGCGACGAGGCGCCGGCGCTCGGCGCCACGGTCGGTGACGAGGAAGAAGGTCTCACCGAGGCTTGCGACCACCTCGGCGCGCTCGGTGAAGCCGGGCACGATCGTCACGGCCCGCCGCTCGGGCGACTGGAGGTCGATCACGTCGATGCGGTGCTCGCTGCCCGTGCCCTGCGAGATGGTCACGACGAGGAAGCGACCGTCCTCGCTCAGCTCGGCGTGCGGAAGCCACTCGGGCTGCGCGCCGTGGTCGACGACCACCTCGTCGTCGGACTGGGGTCGTCCCAGCTTGTGCAGCAGCACGCGCTGGCGCATGCGAGCGCGCCAGGTACTCCTCGCCGGGCAGCGGCCGCTCGACGGCGGCGTAGAAGAAGCCCGAGTTGTCGTCCAGCCACGAGGCCTTGCCGAATTTCGACCACTCGACGAGGTCGTCGCGGTCGGCGGCACTCGCCACGTCGCGCACGTGCCAGGTCATCCAGTCCGAACCCGCCGACGACGTCGCGTACGCGAGGAGCGAGCCGTCCGCGCTCACCGAGAGCGACGGGACCGCGACCGTTCCGGCCGCCGAGAGGGCGTTGGGGTCGAGCAGGACCCGGCCCTCGTCGTCGGGCTGCCCCGAGTCGACGACCCACAACACGGGCTGGTTCTGCAGGCCCGTGTTGCGTCGCTGGAACCACCGCCCGCCGCGCTCGAAGGGCACGCCGACCCGTGGATGGTCCCACAGCTGCTCGAGTCGCCTGCGGATCGCCGGGCGCGCCGGCACGGCATCGAGCACGGCGCGCGTCGCCTCGTTCTGCGCCTCGATCCACGCACGGGTCTCGGGAGCGTCGGTGTCCTCGAGCCAGCGGTAGGGATCGGCGACGCGTTCGCCGTGCAGCACGTCGACGTGGTCCGACATCCTCGTCTCCGGGACAGAGTGCATGCGCGGACCATACCGGCCACTCACCGCCACCGGGCTCAGCGCGCCCGCCCGCCGCCAGCCCGCCGGACGGGCGAGGCAGGTCGCGGCGCGGGCAGCTCCCGCCAGTCGCCGAGCGCCAGCTGAACCGCCCCGGCGGCGACCGGCTCGCTCGCGATCGCCGGCGCGCCCGGAAAGCTCGAGCCCACAAGCGTGGTGCCCGGCTGGGGAGCCAGCGGCTCCGACGGCTCGGGATGGGAAGCGACGGGCGCCGGCTGCGGCAGCTGCGGAGTTGCATCGCGGGGGGCGGCGGCGCGCCGGCGGACCCGCGCCAGGCTGACCCGGTCCTCGCTGAAGGCGCGCACCCGGCGTACGGGCGGGAGCCGGGTGTCGCTCTCGAGCGCTGCGTGCTCCCCTGCGCCGGCGACGCGTCGGGCCACGGCGCCCGCGCCGCGCGGGACGTCCAGCTCGTCGACCTCGACCCACGAGGTGCCTGTGGCAGTGTTCTCGACGTGGTGGCGGAACCGCCAGTGACCGCCGCGGATCCCGGCGATGCGCACCACGTCGCCGCGGACGAACCCGTTCCACAGCTCGCTGCGCACGAACCTCGCCTCGAGTCTGGCGCTCGCGACCTCGGCCGCTTTCTTGCTCGCCCTGGGCACGGTGCGGAGATGGTAGGCGCTGGCGTCCACGTTTCGGCGCCAAGCCGTCCGCCTGCCTGCAGGCCCGCTCGGGCGCCGGCTCACCGAACCCGTTCCGCCGGCGGCGCGACGAGCAGAGCCCGTCGGCTCGAGTGGTGCGGGCTCAGCCTCCGCGGGCGAGTCGCGCCACGCGTCCGAGGTTGACCGTCCAGCCCACACCGAAGGCGTGCGGCATGACGATCCTCGGGTCGTCCGGAGCCCAGATCCGCGAGCGCACTCGCTCGACTGTCGGAGGACGCAGATCGTAGGGGACGACGCCGGCAACGGTGCCGGTCCAGGTGCGCTCATTGCTGGGCTTGCGCAGTTCCTGGGCGATCGCTGCGCCGAGCAGCGCCACCGCCACGAGCACCACCTTGTTCTTCATGTCACCAGGATAGGTTGCGCCGCCCCCTCGACATGCGTTCGGAGGTTCCGTCCGGATCTTCTACGCGCGAGGTGGTCGCCAGGCTGCTCGGCGTTCTCGAGCCGCCACATCGAGCACGCCGGAGAGCCACCATCGAGGTCGCCGAACGTCCTCGTCGTCCTCGGGCCCTTCCGCCTGCACGGCGCTGGACAAGACTGCGGTGCAGACGCTGGCCAGGTCCGGTAGCTTCGGACAAGGCACGTTGAGATGCCGAGGAGGCAACATGATTGCAGCGACGTTCGGCGTGGGCCAGGTGGTGTACTCGACCCTCTGGTTCTTCCTCTTCTTCATCGAGATCTGGCTGATGATCTCGGTGTTCATCGACATCTTCCGCAGCCACGACCTGAAGGGCTGGGCGAAGGCGCTGTGGGTGCTGTTCGTCCTCGTGCTCCCGCTCATCGGGATCCTCGCCTACTTCATCTTCCGCGGGGACAAGATGCGCGCCCACCAGATCCAGAGCCGTCACGATCTCGACCGTACGTACTACGAGGTCGCCGGCGGTGGACGGTCGGTCGTGGACGAGCTGTCGCGCTTGGCCGAGCTGAGGCGCGAGGGCGCGATCTCCGAGGAGGAGTTCCAACAGCTCAAGTCCCGCGTGATGCGTGAGGACGCAGGCAGGAACGACGCGGCCTGAGCACTCCGCTATGACGGGTGCCAGGAGCGCGGTACCGAACACGTCGGCGAGGCCGGCGCTGCCGCGGCCGCCGGCGCCTCCAGCCCGGCGGCAGCGGCAAGCGCCGTCGTCAGGGTCGCGCCTCGTAGACAGCGTTGAAGGGCGTCTCGGCCACACGGCGGAAGCTCGAGAATCCTGCAGAGCTGACCACGTCGCGGATCCGGGCCTCCCCGGCTTGTGCCCCGAGCGCGAGGCCGACCTCCTGGGACAGCGAGCACGGCGTGCAGAGCAGCGTGGAGAACGCGTAGTAGGCCCGGCCGACCGGGTTGAGGTTGTCCTCGAGCCGGTCGCCGGCGGCCGGCTCGACGATCATCCACGTCCCGTCTCGGCGCAAGCGCTTCCCGCACGTGGCGGGCGGCTCCGGCCGGGTCGCCCATGTCGTGCAGGCAGTCGAACATCGTGACGAGGTCGTAGCCGCGGCCCGGAGAACGCCGATGCCGGAGCCGCTCGAACTGCACGCGCTCGGTGACGCCCGCCTCGTGGCGCGCTGCCGGGCAGTCGCGATCGAGCCGGCGTGGTAGTCGGTGCCGACGAAAGCGTGAGGCCGGGAACGCCTCGCGCCATGAGCACCGTCGAGCGCCGTGGCCGCAACCGACGTCGGCGACGGACGCCCCCGCTTCGAGCTTCTCCACGACGCCGTCGAGCGCCGGCAGCCACTCGGCGACGAGATGGGCGTTGTAGCCGGGCCGGAAGAATCGCTCGCAACCGTCGTGGACATCGGCGACGTGGTCGTGCCAGCCGATGCCGGCGCCGGTCCTGGCCGCCTCGGTGATCCGCGGGGAGTCCAGCACCGAACCGAGGGCGATCTGGAAGAAGCCGGGAAGGTAGGCGGGGCTCGTCTCGTCGGTGAGGGCGACCGTCTGCTCGGGCGGCAGCACGTAGCGGCCGGTGCTCGGGGTCGTACTCGACGAAGCCACCCGCCGCCTGGGCGTTGAGCCACTCCTGACGTAGCGCTCGGCCGTTCCCGGTCGCGCTCGGCCAGCTCCGCCGGCGGTCAGCGGGCCGGCACCGGCCAGCGCCCGGTAGAGGCCGAGCTTGTCGCCCATCACGACGAGAGCCGTGTTGAGCGTGGCGCCGACCTCGTCGACGGCGTTGAACACGAAGCTCATCAGCTTGTCGTGATCCACCACCGGCTCTTCCTGGACTGCGGTCATATCGCTTCCTCCTCGAGTCGTGTCGCGGGGCTGACGGTACGAGCGCCGCCCTGCGGTTCGCTTCCGGGCACCCCCCTCATCGTTCTCGCATCGCGGGAGGGTCAGTCTGGCTTCGCCGGGTGGGCGCGGGCTCGGGTTCGGGGGGGCCGGTGAACGCGCCCGTGCACACTCGGGCGTGGCACGGCCGTCGTCGCAGCTGGGCGTGGAGGCCGCGACCGGCGTCCTCGTCGGGCGCGACGTCGAGCGTGATGCGATCGCCTGCGTGCTCGACGACGCGGTGGTCTGGACGAAGCGGCGTGCTGGCGATCGTCGGTTCTCCCGGCACCGGGAAGTCGGCGCTCCTCGCCGACGCGTAGCGCGAGCGCACGGCATGCGGCTGCTGCGCGCCCGTGGGATCCAGTCCGAAGCGGCCATCCCGTTCGCCGGCCTGTCCGAGCTGCTCCGACCGGTGCTCGGACACGTGAGCGACATCCCGAGCCCACAGGCCGTCGCGCTCGAGAGTGCGCTCGCGCTGCGGCCGCCGAGCCCGGTGGATCGCTTCGCTGTCGGAGCAGCGACGCTCAATCTGCTCGCCGCTGCGGCCGAGGACGAACCGCTGCTCCTCGTGGTCGACGACGCTCAGTGGCTCGACGGCTCGAGCTCGAGCGCACTGCTGTTCGCCTGGCGCCGGCTGATGGCCGACCCGGTCGCGGTGCTGCTCGGCGTGCGCGCCGGCGAGCCCTCGCTGCTCGACGGCTCCGACCTGCCCGTCGTGCATCTCGGTGGCCTCGGGCTCGCCGAGGCGACCGAGATGCTGGCGCTGCGCAGCGCGAGGACGCTCCCGCCCGCTGTGGTCGAGCGCGTCCATCGCCATACCGGGGGCAACCCGCTCGCCATGCTCGAGCTCGCCGAGGAGCTGGACGAGCTCGACGTCGGCGCGCCGATCGACACCCCGCCGCCGGTGAGCACCAGTGTCGCCGAGGTGTACCTGAAGCGCGTCCGCCGGCTGACCGACGAGACCCGGGATCTGCTGCTGCTCGCCGCGGCGAGCGACACCCGAGAGCTCGCACCGGTCACGCGCTGCCGCGCTCGCCCTCGGCCTGGACCCCCGGGCGCTCGGGCCGGCCGAGGCGCAACAGCTCGTCGTCGTCGGCGACGATCGGATCGAGTTCCGTCACCCCTTGATCCGCTCGGCGGTGTACGGGGATGCCGACGCCTCCCAGCGAAGGGCCTTCCATCGTGCTCTTGCCGACGTCTTGCCGGATGCCGAGTCGGACCGGCGCGCCTGGCACCTGGCGCTCGGATCGCTCGGCCCCGACGACGCGGCGTGCTCGGCGCTCGAGCAGGCGGGTGCGAGGGCACGGGAACGCAGCGCGTACGAGGTCGCCTCACGCGCCTTCGAACGGGCGGCGGGCCTGGCGCCGACCGATACGCGCCGCGCCCGGATGCTCCAGGCGGCGGCGGAGGCAGCATGGTCGGCGGGCCTCCCGGCACGAGCCGCGGCGCTGGCCGACACGCGGGCGCGCCGCGACGACCAAGCTCCCGAGACCGCTGTCGCGCTCGAGCACCTGCGCGGCTTCGTGTCCACACGGCTCGGCGCCGCCCGCGACGGGCAGGCGATCCTCGCCGCGGCCGCGGAACTCGCCCGCGGCGTGGACGACGAGCGGGCGATCGAGCTGCTGGTCGAGGTCGTGAACGCCGCGTTCTACGCCGGGGACGCCGCGGCCATGCTGGCAGCCGCCGCGACGATCGAGGAGCTGGCGCCGGAGGGAACCAGCACGAGGACCCGGTTCTGTGCCGACGTCGCCCGTGGCATGGCGCTCGTCTTCAGCGGCGACGTGAGCGCAGGCGTCGAGCTGTTGCACCGCGGCGCAGCCATCGCGCTCGAATCCGAGGAGATCTGCGACAACCCCCGGCTGGTGATCTTGGCGGCGATGTGCCCCATCTGGCTGCGGGAGTCGGGGACCGTCCGCACCATCATCGACCGGGCGGTCGAGCTCACCCGGCAGCGCGCGGCGATCGGCCTGCTCCCGTACCTGCTCTGCCACGTCGCCATCGATCAGGCCTCCACGGATCAGTGGCGGGCGGCTGCGGCGACGTTCCACGAGGTGCTGCGCTTGAGCCGCGAGACCGACCAACGAACGGACCTGTGCGCAGCGCTCGCCCGGCTGTCCTGGCTCGAGGCGCGGATGGGGCACGAGGTCGAGTGCCGCGCCCACGTCGCCGAGGCGCTGCAGCTCGCCGCGGGGCTGGGCCTCGGCCTGTGCGAAGTCTGGGCGACTGCGGCGCTCGGCGGAGCTCGAGCTCGTGCTCGGGAACTCGCCCGCCGCGGTCGCCGCGTTCGAGCGGCTGGACTCGATCCTTCGCGCCCACGGCATCGGGGACGTCGACCTGAGCCCCGGACCGGAGCTGGTCGAGCTGCACCTGCGCGCCGGACGGCGAGACGCCGCGGCGGAGGTCGCCGAGAGCTACGCGAGCGAGCCGCAGCGAAGGGGCTGCCGTGGGCGTGCGCGCGATCGGCTCGTGCGCAGGGGCTCATCGTCCCGGAGCCAGAGATGGAAGCGTGCTTCGAGCGCGCGCTGGTTCTGCACCGACAGACGCCGGACGTCTTCGAGACCGCACGAACCCAGCTCGCGTACGGCAGCCGGTTGCGCCGGTCCCGCAAGCGGATTCTCGCACGGGAGCAGCTGCGCTGCGCGATCGCCTCCTTCGACGGCTTGCAGGCGCAACCGTGGTCCGAGATCGCCCGCGCCGAGCTCGCAGCGACAGGTGAGACCGCTCGCCGCCGCGACCCGTCCATGCAGGATCAGCTGACTCCGCAAGAGCTACAGATCGCATTGTTGCTGGCGGCAGGCCGCACGACCCGGGAGGCGGCAGGCGCGGCTCTTCCTCAGCCCGAAGACCATCGAGTACCACCTCCGCTCGGTGTACCGAAAGCTCGCCATCGGGAGCCGCGAGGAGCTGTCCGCCGTCATGGGCACTCCGCCGTCACGATGAGCGTCGTCGAGCCCGAGCCGCCGTTGCCGGGACGAGGCCTGGCGCGAAGCGCCTCGAGAGCGTCACTGCACGTGAGCGCGGCCACCTCGGTGGGCGGCCAGGCCGTGCCGACGACGATCGTGCCCCAGGCTCCCGCGTTTACGACGCCGGCGACGACGGTCCCCCCACCCGACGACGACGTTGCCCGACATCCCCCCGCCCCGGCGAGCACGTGGTCCGGCGTGCTCGAGAAGGGTGGCGGCGAGGCGCTCTTCAGCGGAATCGACAACGGCAAGGCCACCGTCGGGAGCAACGGCCCGCTGACCGAAACGGGGTGGCGTGCACGCCCGAGCAGCACCGAGGCCGCGTGGTCGTCCACGCCGACCAAGCCGCTGCCGGCGCTCGGCGCGCACGCAGGTTTGCGGGTCGCCGGCCGCTACGTCGAGGTCTGGTGGCTCGCGACAGGGCCTAGGCGCCCTGGGCCGCCCGACGGGCGATGCGCTGCAGCATCTCGGATGCCGTCCTTCCAGTCTGCCGTTCGAGCCCCATCAGGAGCAGCCCAGCCAGCGAGGCGAGCCCCGTGATGGGCTCGATCGACTCGTCCAACGGCGCGCCCTGCGCCATCGCCTCGACCAGGTCGCCCACGACGATGTTCGACGAGAGCGACCTGTCGTCGGGCGTACCCTCGTGCCAAGCTGTCATGATCTCGACAGCACGTCGCACACCTTCGTTGTCTCGCTCTCGGTCTTCCACGGCCCGTCAGGATAGCCATCTGGGGCCCCTTGCACGCCGGTGCGCGGGCGGAAGGCTGGAAGCTTTCGCCTGAGATCCTCGTGTGCTACGGTGCCCAAGGGTCATCTGGTTGCACTGTCTCTTGCAGATAGATGATCGCAAGCTACGAGCCGACAACGATGGACGACACCGGGGTACCCGACCACTGGCTGTGGAGCCCACCACTCGGCGACGAGCCTGCGCTCAGGTGCATCCGCGGCACTGATCGAGACCGGATGGGCGAGATGTCCGACTGGTACAACTGGGTCCCTGGTGGCGAGCATCTGCCGACGGGTCGGGCTCCGTCGCCCTTCGTCGAAATTGACCGGAGGTCGACGTGGGGCTTGCGGCGCCGTAGCTTCACGAGTCAGCTTACCGCGCCCCACGGGCATCGGACAACGTCGGCAGGCGATCACGGCAAGCGTCACGAGTACGGCCGGCAGAGCGTCTTGACGTGGTCCCAGACGAACCACGGGCCGAGCTTGCCACCCGGCACGGACGGCTCGCGCACGTCGAGCATCTGGTAGGCGAGGGGGCCCGCGGTGCAGTGCCCGAGGTCGAACTCGCGTAGCTCGGCGGTGACACTCGCCGGGGTAGTAGCCGCCGTTCGGCTTGAAGATGTAGGTCTTCCCGTAGCCGATGGCCTCGGGTTCGCCCCAGCCGCTCCACGTGATCCCGTCGATCATCCCGGAGGGATCGCCGCCGTTGAAGATCTCGCTCGGCTTGTAGGTCCCCCAACCGACACCGATCCGCGGGATGAAGGAAGCCGAGCCGAGCACGGGCTGCTTCGTCATGGCGGTCTGCACCTTGCGGCAGCGTTCACCCATCGGGTACCGGCCGTGCGGGAACCACAGCGTCGGCGAGGGCGGCGGGGATGACGCACAGATCGAGGTCCAGGTAGCTGAACGCGCCGCCCGGCCTGTCCGGTGGAAGACCTGGAACGCCCCGGCGTCCTCGCATCCGGTCGGGATGTCGAAGCAGATGTCGGCGACCACCCAGTAGGAGTCGCCGCTCGGCGAGCTCGCGTAGACGACACCGGCGTACTTGATGATCGGCCCGACGACGTGGCTCTCGGGAAGCCCTGCCGGCACCCCGAACACCGCCATCGGCTTCGGATCGAGGCGGTAGGCGTCGAAGAAGCTGGCGCGGACCTGAGCGCCGAGGCTCGGGGTGACCGGTCAGATTGGCAGCCGTGCCGCTCGGGCCGTCGACCGGGAAGGTGGATGGCACGTGCCCGGGACCCAGTTCCACACCGCCACGACCGCTACGGGGATGCTGACGTGGTAGGCCGCGCAGGTCCCCGACGTGTCGGAGTACCCGACGTCGTGGGCCTGCCAGGAGCCGTGTGCGCTGCGGTCGAAGATCAGGTAGGCGCCGTCGTCCTGGACGACCACGCCCGCCTCGTAGGACTTCGGGTTGGGAACGAGACTCGCCCCGGCCCAGTACGTCGAGGTGACACGGTCGTAGGCGTAGTAGGCCGGGTCGTGCGAACGGGGCCGCGCCGAGGCCGAGGAAGTCGGAGGCCGGAAGGCCAAAGTGCGAGGCCCCGGCGTCGACAAGGGAGGTACGCACGGCGCTGGTGATCACGAGGTTCTCGGCTGCGGGGGCGGCTCTTCGATGCGCTGCCGGTGCTCGGTTCGCCGGCACCTCGAGCCGTGCTGCGGGGAACGGCACCAGTCCGAGCGCGGCGCCCGACAAGACCGCAGCGCCGAGCGTCGACCTCACGGGCCGCCTTTCCGAGCGAAGGTAGGGGGCCGATTATGCCATGGTCACGTCTGCCCGGACGCTGCCAACGGTCACGGCTCGCAGTTCGGCCATGGAGGCTCTTCATGATGACGGGAAGGCTCCGGTCGTCGTCGCCGTTCGCCCACCGCTCGATGGCCACGCGGAGCACCGTCATGCCGGCCTCGGCGGCCAGGGTCGCCTGCGGCTCGCTGACGCCCCGCTGGCGCAGGGCGGCGGCGACTGCGGCGGCGTAGTCGGCCAGCTTGGCCAGCTCGCGTTCTCGCAGCTCGGGGTTGGCGGCGATCACGGCCTGGCGCTGGGCGGAGAGGTCCCGGCGGGCTTCGCCGAGCATGGCGGCTGCGGCATCGAGACCGCAGGCGACTGCTTCGAGGGGACCGTGTGCCCGCGGGCGCCCCGGCGACGCCCGCCACGATCCGCTCCTCGGAGGAGCGCGGAGCCGCCGAAGAGCACTTCCCGCTTGTCGGCGAAGTGCCGGAAGAAGGTGCGCTCGGTCACCCCGGCCCGGGCGGCGATCTCGGCGGCCGTGGTCTGGTCGAACCCCCGCTCTGAGTACAGGGCCAGAGCCGCTTCCTGCAGCCGCCCCCGACTGTCCGGCTCCCATCGACCCATGACCTCGATCCTAGGTGTTGACAGTCACTGACATCAGTCCTACAGTGATGTCTGTTACTGACATCACTGTAGCTCTCCTGGAGGTCCATCATGAGAATCTTCGTCACCGGCGCATCGGGCTGGATCGGCTCGGCCGTCGTCCCCGAACTCCTCGGGGCCGGCCACGAGGTGGTCGGCCTGGCCCGCTCCGACGCATCGGCGCAGCGGCTGGAAGCCGCCGGCGCCATCGTCCAGCGGGGCGACCTCGACGACCCCGAGGGCCTGGCCAAGGCGGCCGCCGACTCCGACGGCGTCATCCACCTGGCCTTCCAGCACGAGGTGGCCTTCGGCGGCGACTTCGCCGCCGCCGGAGCGGCCGACCGGCGAGCCGTCGAGGCCATGGGCGCCGCCCTGGCCGACTCCGACCGGCCCTTCGTGCTCGCCTCGGGCATGCTCGGCCTGGCCGTCGGGCGGGTGGCCACCGAGAACGACGGGCTCGTCGCCAGCCCCGAGATCCGGGCCAACCCCGCCGGGCGCCGGGCGGCCACCGCCCTGCTCACCCTGTCGCTGCGGGGCATCGGCGTCCGCTCGTCGGTGCTGCGCTTCCCGCCGACGGTCCACGGCGACGGCGACAACGGGTTCATGGCCACGCTCGTCGGCATCGCCCGCCAGCGAGGCGTGGCCGGGTACGTGGGTGACGGCACCAACCGCTGGCCGGCGGTGCACCGCTCCGACGCCGCCCGCCTGGCCCGCCTGGCCGTCGAGGCCGCTCCCGCCGGCTCGGTCCTGCACGCCGTGGGCGACGAAGGCGTGCCCTTCCGGGAGATCGCCGAGGCGATGGGCCGCCACCTCGACATCCCGACGGCGTCGGTGGACCCCGCCGACGCCTCCGAGCACTTCGGCTTCCTGGGCCACTTCGTCGCGCTGGACAGCCCGGCCACCGCCACCATCACCCGGGAGCTGCTCGGATGGGAGCCGACCGGGCCCAGCCTGCTCGAAGACCTCGAGCAGGACCACTACTACCGCTCGGCGTGATCGGGTGCTTCGAATCTCAGCTCGCCCGCCGGTCGGGGATCAGCTGAGCGCCCGGCGGCGTCGCACGCGGGATGCGCGGCACGGCCGGTCCACGATCGCCTCACCCACGCGGGCATCCCGCACTCCCTCAGCACGGAGTCATCGCCTTCTCGGCACCCGGCTTCGCCGACTACGTGCTTCGCAGAGCCGAGTCTTCGCAGGAGCTGCTCGACCAGGATCCCCTGGGCGGCGGCCAGCGGCAGCGCCCAGACCTCGTCGGCCTCCGAAGGCACGCCGACGTGGTCGGGCGCGATGCGGTGGGGTTTCATGTGCTCGGCTGAGGATCCTCTCGGCGACCGTCCTCGCGCTCGTGAACGTCGCGGCGGAGCGTCGCCCACGTCCCGCGCGACGCGCGACCTCCACAGGGAGAGGCCATTGAGCAGCCATCTCAGAAGTGCAGCGTCAGGTTAACTGGAGGTATCCTCCGGTTGCGGCTAGAACCAGTTGGCGACAACCCGGGCGCCGCAACCACGGACCGTCTCATCATCGACATGGCAAGGAGGCCGATGCTCCGCGCGGATCCACCAGCATCCGCCGGAGGCGGACAGGCGCCTTCACGATGGCGCATCACGAAGCCAGCACACCGCCGTCGACTCGAGCTCACCGACGTCACCGGTCCAGCCGGCGGGTGGTGTGCACCGCGTCACCACGTGACCGTGGACGAGGGGGACTGATGCGCCAGGGTCCATTCGCTGGCCGGTACTCCGCGGTCGCGGCCATGGTCATGTTCGCGTTGATCCCCTACCTGGCGCTGTCTGCCGCGCTGGGCCCGCTCACGCCGATCATCGCCAAGCAGCTCCACATGAGCCTGCAGACGATGAGCCTCGGCTCGGGCCTGGCCAACGCCGCCTACGCCGTGGGCACGGTGCTGGCGGTCCAGTTCGCCCAGCACCTGCCGCAGCGCAGGATGCTGCGTGCTCTACGCGGTCGCTGCTCGTCATCGGGTCGGTGCTCGCCGCCGCGGCGCAGGACGCGCCGATGTTCATCGCCGGCCACGTCATCCAGGGCCTGTGCACCAGCCTGCTGCTGATCGCCGCCGTCCCGCCGCTGGCGATCGGCTATCCGGCGGACAAGCTCCGCGACACGGCGGTGATCATGAACATGTGCATCTTCGGGGCGGTCGCGCTCGGCCCCTTCATCGGCGGCCTGCAGGCGGAGTCGCACGCCTGGCGGCCCCTGTTCTGGATCGTCGCTGGGATCTCGGTCGTGGCGCTCTGCTGGCGGTGTTGACGTTCGAGGACGCGCCGCCCGCCAACCCGACTCGCCGCGCGACCTGCCGGCGATCGGGCTGGCGGCCGTCGGCTGCGTGGCCGCCTTCTTCGGCGCCTCGGAGCTCACGAGCCACCGTTCCTGGACCCCGAGACGATCGTGCCGCTGCTCGGCGGCCTGGCCGCGATCGTCGCCCTGGTCGTCTACCAGTACCGGCAAAGCGACCGCTGCTGACGATCCGCACGATGCTGACCAGCTCGATCCCGGTCGCCGGGATCGTCGTCGCGCTGTTCGCGGCAGCGGCGTCGGTGTCGGCGACCGTGCTCACCGCCGGCGTGCTGGTCGAGCCGCTACAGCCCGCTGCACATCGGGCTGCTCTACCTGCCGGAGGTCGGCGGCGCGGTCATCACGGCGATCGCTGCTCGGCGTGGTCATCAGCGAAGCGGGCGCTGCACTACCTCCCGCTCGTCGGCATGGTCTTGCTCGCCGCCGGGATCGCGGTGTTCCGGATCGAGGTGCCCTCCAGCCAGGCGCTCACGCTGGTCGGCTCGGCGCTGACCGGGATCGGGCTCGGCGCCACCGTCGCACCGGCGCTGTTCGTCGCCGGCTTCTCGCTGCCGCCGCCAACCTCCAGCGAGTGTTCGCGATCGTCGAGCTCTTGCGCGCGGTCGCGGCGTTCATGGTCGCGCCGATCTTCGTCCACTTCGCCGTGACAGCCGGCGGCAGCCT
>CAVVDX010000003.1:0-23150 GCA_963747085.1 uncultured Actinomycetota bacterium
GGTCCACCATGTCCGATCGCGACACGCCGCTCGTCATCACCGCCACGCCGAACAACAGCTGGCTCCATCCCGATGCGAGCTACCCGAGGACGCCCGCCGAGGTCGGCGCCGAGTCCGCCCGCTGCGAGGAGGCCGGAGCCTCGGTGCTGCACCTGCACTCGATGGCCGAGTGGCGGGATCTCGTCGAGGCGATCCGCTCCTCGACCTCGCTCCTCGTGCAATGCGGGATGTCGAGCTTCCTCATCGACGAGCGGCAGGAGATCTTCGACCTGCGGGCGGACATGATCTCGATCATCGCCAACCACCACGACGAGGCGTTTCCCCAGGGCGCGTGCAACGTGCTGCACCCGCTCGAGGAATTCGGCGCGCTACTGCGAGCAGTGCTTCGAGAGCGGCGTACGTCCCGAGTGGGAGATCTGGCACTCCGGCAGCATCTGGAACCTCAACTACCTGCGCGAGCATGCCCAGCTCGTCCGGCCGATCATCACGACGCTGTTCTTCGGCTGGCCAGGCGGGACCTGGAGCCCGCCCACCGTCGAGGAGTACCTCTCGCGGCGCCGGCTGATGCCGCAGGACTGCGTCGTCACGGTCAGCGTGATGGGCCCGGAGCGCTACGGGCTGCTGGCCGCGGCGATCGCGCAAGGTGATCACGTGCGTGTCGGCACCGAGGACTACCCCTTCACCCGCGACGGGGTCCCGGCACAGGCGAGCGACCTCGTGGCCGAGGCGGCCGCCCTCGCCCGGGCGATGGGGCGCCAGGTGGCGACGACGGACCAGGCACGCGACCTGCTGGCCTTCGCTCGTGCCGCCGGAGCGACTCGATGACGGCCGGCCCCGGGCTCGGGCGAGGCGTGGCCGTCGTCACGGGTGCGGCGCGCGGGATCGGCGGCGCAATCGCCGAGCGCTTCGCCCGGGAAGGGTTCGCCGTGCGGGGCCTCGACGTCGATGCCGAGGAGAAGACGCCCGCGCTCGAGGGCGGCACGGTGTCACTCGCCCGTTGCGACGTCAGCGCCGAGGCAGAGGTAGCGGCCGCGATCGCCGAGGTGGTGGATCGGGCCGGTGCGATCGACGTGCTCGTCAACGCGGCGGGGATCATCGTCGTCGGCCCGGTCGAGGAGCTGGGCATGGAGGACTTCCGCCGCATGGTCGAGGTCAATCTCGGCGGCCAATTCCTCACGGTGAAGCACACCGTGCCGGCGATGAAGCAGCGCCGGCAGGGCGTGATCCTCAACGTCGGCTCGGTCTCCGGGCACGTCGGCCAGATCGACCACGTGGTCTACGGCGCGACGAAGGGCGCCGTCATCGCCTTCACCCGAGCCCTCGCGCTCGAGCTCGCGCCCTACGACATCCGCGCCGTGTCGCTCAGCCCCGGCTCGGTCGACACCGAGATGCTGCGCAGCGACGTGCGCGCCGAGGCGACGCGGCTCGGGCGCAGCTTCGACGAGCTGCGCCGCGAGCGTGAGAACGAGCAGGCGCTGCGGCGCTGGGCCGACCCGTCCGAGATCGCCGATCTCGCCTACTTCCTCGCCTCGTCCGAGGCTCGCTTCATCACGGGCGCCGACGTGCTGATCGACGGCGGCTGGACCGCGCGATAACACGACCAAGGAGGCACATCATGTTCGCCCAGCATGCCGACCTGCACTCGGCCGGCCTCGACCAGTCCCGGCTCGCTGCCCTGATGGAGAAGGAGGACCTCGCGTCGCTGGTTCTCACGAGCCCCGAGAACGTCTTCTACGCCACGGGCTACACGACCCTGCCCTCGAGCGGCAACCCGATCCTCTACTCGTTGCGCAACGTCTTCCCCTACTCCGTCGTCATCGGCCGCGGCGGCGACCGCCGTCTCGTCTGCTGGGGGTTCTCGCTCCAGGACGTCGGCGTGGACGCCGAGGAGATCGTGCCGTTCAACGACCGCGCCGAGGCGATCCGGCTGCTCATCGAGCAGGTCTCTGCGCTCGTCGCAGGCTCGCCCGGTGGACGGGGCCGGGTGGGCGTCGAGTCGTCCTGTTCCTACGAGGTGGTGCAGCTGCTCGAGTCGATCACCGGGGTCGAGCTGGTGAGCGCCGACGCGATCCTTCACTCGCTGCGCAGGAGGAAGTCGGCGCGAGAGGTCGAGCTGCTGCGCCGCAGCGTCGAGATCGCCGAGGGCGCGCTCGAGCGGGTCATCGCCTCGCTGGCGGTCGGTGTCTCGCGCCTCGACGCCGTCCGCCTCGCCAAGAGCTCGGTGCTCGAGCTCGGCGGCGACGGCGTCGGGCACGTGACGATGTCGTTCGGCCGGGCCAATCCCGAGATCGCGATCGACGAGCCGCTCGAGGAGGGTGCGCTCGCCGTCGTCGACGTCGGTGCCAAGTACGCGGGCTACACCTCGGATTGCCGTCGTTACGCCTACGTCGGCACCGAGGTCCCGGCGATCGTCCTCGAGCGGCACGAGGCGATGTGCGACGTCGTCGACGAGGTCGCGGGCCGCGATGCGGCCCGGGGTGCGCTTCGCCGACCTGAACAACCTCGGACGGCAGGGTTTCGCCTCGAGGGGCATCCCGCTGCTCGGCCGCTTCACCCACGTCGGCCACGGCATCGGCGTCGAGACCGAGGAGGAGTGGATCGACGACGACGAGTCGCGAACGATCGAGGAGCACATGGTGGTCGCCATCGAGGTCTACGCCACGGCCGGCGAGCACGGCGCCGTGGGTGACGAGGAGACCTACGTCATCCGCTCCGACGGGCCGGAGCTGCTCTCTCTGCTCGACCGCTCGATCCGTACGGTGGTGCCAGCGTGACCGGCGCCGAGCCCGGTCCGTTCCGGACCGACGGGGACGTCAGATGACCGTCAGAATGGGCCTGATCGGGCTCGGCGGCATCTACCGCGCCCACACCACCGGCTACCGGCGGGCGGCCGGCGCCGAGGTCGTTGCGGTCTGCGACAGCGACGAGGCGCGGGCGGCCGCCGAGGCCAAGGAGTGGGGGGCCGAGCCCTTCGGCGACTACCGGGCGCTGCTCGAGCGTGGCGACGTCGACGCCGTCGACGTGATGCTGCCGCACAGCCTGCACGAGGAGGTAGCCCTGGCCGCACTCGAGGCGGGCAAGCATGTCCTTGTCGAGAAGCCGATCGCTCCCAGCCTGGCGGCAACCGACCGCCTGCTCGAGGCGGCGCAACGCTGCGGGCGCGTGCTCGCCGTCGCCGAGAACACCCGCTTCGTGGCTGCGTATCTGGCGATCGAGCCGATCGTGCGCAGCGGCTCGATCGGTGAGGTGCAGCTCGTGCGCACGATGATCTGCGGCAACGAGACCGAGCGCCTCAGCCGGCGCGACCTGTGGAAGGGCCGGCGCGACGGGACCGTCGGCGGCGCCATCCTCGACGCCGGCGCGCACTCGTTCTACCTGCTCCGCTGGATGTTCGGCGCCTTCGAACGGGTCGCCGCACACGGGGAGCGCCGTGTCGCGGCGAGCGAGGTGGAGGACTTCGGCGTCGTCGTCGGCCGGTTGCGCACCGGCACCGACTTCGTCACGGAGTACACCTTCACCGCCGAGATCCCCTGGAACGAGCGCCTCGAGGTCTACGGCTCGGCCGGGTCGCTGATCGTCGACCAGCTCTCCGATCCCGTGGTGAAGCACTTCCGCCGTGGCCGCGACTACGACGGCGAGCCGTTGCAGGTCCCGTACGGCCCGAGCAGCTGGAAGCACGACTCCATCGCCGAGGAGTGTGTCGACTTCGTCGCCGCAATCGACGCGGGACGGCCGCCGCTCGTCGACCTGCACGAGATCCGCGATGCGATGGAGGCGCTCGAGCTCGCCTATCGCTCGATGGAGAGCGGTGGCGGCCGGGTGCAGGTGGGGGAGGGGTCCGCGACCTGAGCGGCGCTTCGACCCGATTGATGATCCGCTCACGTGCCGGGACGGCTCCCCGGCTTGTCGAGCGTCCGAAGTGGCATGGGTGTCGGCGGTACTGGCGCGGTGGCCATAATCCAGAGATGAGCCCAATTGACGTCCGCGTCCGGCCTGTCGAGCCCCAAGATGTGGGCGCCGTGGTCGGCCTCGTCCACGAACTGGCCCGCTACGAGCGGGCCGCCACCGAGTGCACACTGACCGGGGCGCAGTTGGAGGCCGCTTTGTTCGGCCCCCGGGCCGCCCTTTTCGGCCATGTTGGCGTCGTCGCCGGCGAGGTCGTTGGTTGTGCGCTGTGGTTCTTGAACTTTTCCACGTGGTGCGGCGTGCACGGCATCTACCTCGAGGACCTGTACGTCCAGCCGGCGCACCGCGGCAACGGAGTGGGCCGCGCCCTACTGGCAGAGTTGGCCCACGAATGCGAGCGCCGGGGTTACGTGCGCCTGGAGTGGGCCGTCCTGGACTGGAACGACCCGGCCATCGGCTTTTACCGCGCCCTGGGGGCCCGGGCCCAGGACGACTGGACGGTCTTCCGGCTCAGCGGTGAAGCCTTGAGCCAACTGGCTCACCAGGTGCCGGACCGCTAGGCCGTCTGGCGCGCACGTCGCTCGCGGCATCGGGTCAGGTTTCTCGCCGACTTCGGCCAGACGCCGAGCGAGGAAGCGGCGCTCGGCGTCCGTCGCCGCCAACTCCGCGTTTCGCGGCACAGCAGGCGGCCTCGTCCGCGCGGCCGAGACGGCGCACGAGCATGCTCGGCTTGCAAGTCGCGTCGAGCTTGATCGGGCGCCGCCCGTGCGGGCTAGTTCAGCCCGTCTGGCCGAGCACGAGCGGGTAGACGGCGCCTGCCCCGGCGAGGCGCAGGAGGCGAGCCACGACAGCGATCGTCCAGCCGGTGTCGACGTAGTCGTCGAGCAGGAAGAGCGGCCGTCCGGCGAGGTCGCCCCCGAGCACGGCGCGGAGATCGCTGCCGAGCTCGTAGGCGCCTGCTATCGCCCGCAGCCGAAACGCGCTGTTCGAGCGCTCGTCCGCCGAGGGGCCGCGGTGCGCCACCGTGCCGATGAGGGGGAGCTTTCCGACTGTGGCGATATGGGTGGCGAAGGAGGCGACGAGAGTCGGCCGTGTGTTCGAGCCGACGGCGACCACACCCGCTGGGCGCTCGGGCCAGTTTCCGCGCCAGCTCGAGAGCGCCATCACGGCAGCATCGAGCAGCACCTTCGGTGAGGGCGCGTCCGGTCGTCCCGGTGCGACGGCCGCGCGCACCGCCTCGCCGTAGCCGAGGTCGCTGAGGCGGGCCACGGCGCGGCCGGGCTCGGGCCGCTGGCCGGACGGGATCTTGCCGGAGAGCTCGACGCCTAACCGCTCCATCGCTGCTGGCCACATCGAGCGCACCTCGAGCTCGACGCCGGGCCGGGCGAGCAGCTCGGAGGCGGCGCGGCGCGCCGCCTCGCTGACCGCACTGGACTCGTGCTCGCCGCTGCAGTTGTCGCAGCGCCCGCAGTCCCCGTCGCTCTCGGCGAAGGGATCGTCGAGCTGCTCGCGAAGAAAGCGCATGCGGCAGCCCTCGGTGCGCTCGTAGGCGAGCATCGCCTGGTGCTCGGCGCAGCGCACCTCGGCGACGCGGCAATAGCGCTCAGCGTCGTAGTGCCACCCGGTCCCGGTCGACCGCCAACCCCCCTTGACGCGCCGCACCGCGCCGTCGACGTCGAGCACCTTCAACAGCAGCTCGAGGCGTGTCCTCCCGAGCGGGACGCGTGCCTCGAGGGCTTGGGTGGACAGCGTCGGGCCCTCCTCGAGCGCGGTGAGCAGGGCCTGCACGTGGTCCTCGCGAGGAAGCGACGCGGTAGCGAAGTACTCCCAGATGGCGCGGTCGTCGTGGCCCGGCACGAGGATCACCTCGGCGCGGGCCACGCCGCGGCCGGCACGTCCGACCTGCTGGTAGTAGGCGACGGGGCTCGCCGGTGCGCCGAAGTGGACGACGAATCCGAGGTCGGCCTTGTCGTAGCCCATCCCGAGCGCGCTCGTGGCGACAACGGCCTTCACCTCGTTGGCCAGCAGGGCAGCCTCAGCGCTCTTGCGCTCGTCGTCGCCGGTGCGGCCGGTGTAGACGAGGACGTCGTGGCCCTCTGAGGTGAAGAACTCGCCCAGCTCACCGGCGCCGGCGACGGTGAGGCAGTAGACGATGCCCGAGCCGGGGAGGGTCTCGAGCCGCTCGGAGAGCCAGGCCATCGCTGTGGCGGGCGTCGGAAGCGACACGACACGGAGGCGCAGGCTTTGGCGATCGAGGCTCCCGCGAAGCACCAGCACGTCGCTGCTGCCGGATCTGGAGTCGATCCCCGCCTTGAGGAAGTTCTCGACGAGATCCTCGACGACGCGGCCCGGCGCGGTCGCTGTCGTGCACAGGCAAGCGACGTCGGGGCGGAGCTGCTCGAGGCATGACTTGAGGCGCAGATAGTCCGGGCGGAAGTCGAAGCCCCAGTCCGAGAGGCAGTGCGCCTCGTCGACGACGAGCAGCCCACAGCTGTCGACGAGATGAGGGAGCACGTGCTCGCGGAAGTCGGGGTTGTTGAGGCGCTCGGGACTGACGAGGAGCACGTCGACCTCGCCGGCGGCGACGCGCGGCGTAGATTTCTGTCCACTCCTCGGGGTTGGCGGAGTTGACCGTCTCGGCGGTGATCCCTGCCTTCTCGGCGGCGGCGATCTGGTTGCGCATGAGGGCGAGCAGGGGCGAGATGACGACGGTCGGCCCGGCGCCGGCCTCGCGAAGCAGAGCCGTCGCCACCCAGTAGACGGCGCTCTTGCCAAATCCGGTGGCCTGCACGAGCAGCACCCGCCGCCGCTCGGCGACGAGCGCCTCGATCGCTGACCACTGGTCGGCGTGCAGCGTGGCCGTGCCCCCGGCGAGCGCCTGCAGCAGCTCCTCGGCGCGTGCCCGCAGCGCGGCGCCGTCGGCGGGGCGCGTCGTCGCGGGCGAGGCCGTCACAACAGAAAGGGTACGGCGCCGGTGTCTCAGCGCACGGCGGACGCCGGGTGGCCTCGGCAAGCCCCTGAGGCGCGGGAGCGAGATCACCGACACGAGCCAGGGCCTCGTCTCACGCGGTGAGCGACTCCGACTGCGCTCGATCGTGTCTTCGCTCAGGACCGCTGGTGGACGACCAACACCGAGGCTGGCGAGTGTGCGACCACGGCAGCGGCAACGCTGCCGAGGAGGTGCCCGACGAGTCCGCTGCGGCGGTGGGAGCCGAGCACGATCAGGCTCGCTCCGCGCTGGTCGGCGGTCTCGACGATGCCTCTCCAGATCGGCGCCGCCTGGAGCGCCATGCTCGCTGACCGGAATCCGGCCCTCTCTGCCAGCGATGACCCATGTGCGGCCGTTTCCTCCGCAGCCCTGCGTACCTCCGTCGCCTGGTCGGCGTCGAACCGACGCTTGCCGGTCGGTGTAAATCCGACATCGGCCGGTTGCCAGACGCACAGGACCAGCGCGTCTCGCCCGGGCGCGAGCTGCTTTGCGGCTTGTTCGATCGCGAGCGCCGCGAGCTCGGAGCCGTCGTAGGCGAAGAGGACAGGACCGGATGAGGTTCCGGCGTCAGCCTCAGTCGATGCCATGTCAGTCCGCGCTTTCGGTTGCCAGGGCCGGAACGGTCGAGCGCGTGCGAACTGCTGCCAGCAGTGGTGGTGATTCCCAGGCCGGGGTTGTGCCGGCGAGGAAAAGGTCGAGGTTGGGTCTCTGTGGGCGTGCGCCGCTCAGCGCGTAGATGGCGACGCCGAGGGCACCACCACAGAGGGCGAGTCCGAGTCCGATCCACAGCGCCGTGGCGGTGCCGGCATCGAGGCCGCCGCTGGCCGTCGCTGCGAAGTGGATGAAGATCGGCGCGACCATGAAGGCCGCGACCGCCCGCAAGAGCTCGACAATGGCGAACACGCGTTGGAGGTTGGCGGCGGGAAGGGAGAAGCCGGCGACGAACAGCGCAGGGGCGACCGTGGCGCCGAGCCCGAGCCCCGTCAGTCCAGAGCCGACGAGGGTCAGAGCCTCGCTGGACGGCACCTCGAAGCGGAAGGTAGCGATCCCGGCCGCGAGCAGGATCATGCCGGCCAGCGGGAGGTAGTGCATCGCGCGCCTCCTGATGACCGCTCCGAGCACGATCGCCGAGATCACAGCGCCCCCGAGTTCCGGCAGGTAGAGCACGCCGATGTGCACCGGGCTGTAATGGCCTGTCAGCACGCCAGCGGTGAGCACGGTCGCGGACACCGACGCCGCTGCGGCGAACAGCGCGACGGTGATCCCTGCGACGGGGATGGCGCTGGAGAGCATCGTGCGGATCGTCAGCAGCGGTCGCTTCGCACGGTACTGGTAGGTGACCAGGGCGACGATCGTCGCCAGGCCGCCCAGCAGCGGCACGATCGTCTCAGGGTCCAGGAAGGCGTGGCTCGTGAGCTCTGAAGCGCCGAAGAAGGCGGCCACGCAGCCGACTGCCGCGAGCCCGATCGCGGGAAGATCGCGAGGCGAGTCGGGATTGGCTGGCGGCGCGTCCTCGAAGGTCAACACGACCTGCACGAGCGCCACGACCGAGATCGCGGCGATGATCCAGAACAGGGGCCGCCAGGCATCGGACTCCGCCTGCAGGCCGCCGATGAAGGGCCCGAGGGCGACCGCTCCGAAGATGCACATGTTCATGATCACGGCCGTGTCACGGAGCTTGTTCGCCGGATAGCCGATCGCCAGCGGCGGGACCGCGGCGATCAGCAGCAGGCTCGTGCAGAGGCCCTGGACGATGTGGCCCACGATGTACATCCCCGCGTCCTGCGCTGCGGCCGTCAGCACCGACGCGATGACGAGCACGACCGCGTAGAGGAGCAGCATCCTGCGCTGGGGCAGATGCTGGGCGAACTGCACCGCCAGCACTGTGCCCACGGCGTAGGCCGCGTTGGCCAGGCCTGAGCTGAGGCTCATCGTCTGCACGCTCATGTGGAGCTGCTTGGCAATGATCGGTGTCAGCGGCCCGAGTGCAGCAGACAGCGCCAGGTAGGGGATCAGCGCGAACATGACCATGGCCGCGACCGCGGAGTACCGGCCAGCGAGTGGACCCTGGCGCATCAGTCCCCCTCGTCCAGCGTCACGTGGCGACGCGGTGCACACCACCCGCCGGCTGGACGGGTGACGTCGGCGCGTCGACGGCCGTGCGCCAGCTTCGTGATGCGCCATCGCCACGGGCGCGTGTCCGGCTCCGGCGGATGCTGGTGGATCGCTCGGAGCATCGGCCTCCTTGCCATGTCGGATGATGAGACGGTGCCGCGGTCGCGGCGCCTGGCGTGTCGCGAACGGTCGAGCGCCAAACGGAGGATACCTCCAGTTAGCCTACGCCGATACCGGCGAGGACTGGACGCTGCCGCCGGCCGCCGCCCGGCATTCTGAACTACAGCTCCTCCGACTCGGCTCTGCGAAGCACGTAGTCGGCGAAACCGGGTACCGAGAACGCGATGACTCCGTGGGCAGGCGAGTGCAGGATTCCCTTGCGGATGAGGCGGCCGCGGATCGGCCCTGCCGCGGTCGCCGGTTGCTCGAGCTCGCGGGCGACCTCGCCGGAGCGAACGCGCTCCTCGGCACCGGCGAGATCCTCGAGTCTGTCGATGAGGGTCGCGGGCGGCGCGTCGTTGACGTGTCGACGCCAGATCCGCGCCATCGCCTGCAGATACTTCTGCTCAGCCGACGTCGCGCAGTCGGAGCGCGCCGCGTACAGGCCGACATCGACTCGTGCGCGCACTCGCGGTACGGCGCCCAGAACTTCGGTATCGGTGATGCTGGTGCTTCCAGCTCGCTCGGCAAGCTCCCAGGACTCGGAGGCGTAGAGCCGTACGAAGTAGGGATAGCCGCGCGAGAGCTCGTACAACCGCCGCCAGCCGCCCTCGTCCCAGGTGTGGCCGGTGTCGACGGCGGGGCCCGTCGCCAAGGGGCAGCCAGTCGATGACGGAGTAATCGAAGCGCTCGGCGTAGGTGCTTGCGGCCGAGGGCTCGGCCGGAGAGGTTGGGCGTGAGCGACACCGCCGGGGTGCTCAGCTGATCGCCGCCCGGCGCGCCAGCTCAGATTCGAAGCACCGGATCACACCGAGCGGTAGTAGTGGTCGTGCTCGAGGTCGTCGAGCAGGCTCGGCCCGGTCGGCTCCCATCCGAGGAGCTCCCGTGTGATGGTGGCGCTGCAGGGGCAGTCCAGGCCGACGAAGTGGCCCAGGAAGCCGAAGTGTTCCTGGGCGTCCTCGGGGGACACCGAGATCGTCGGGATCCCGAGGTGGCGGCCCATCGTCTCGGCGATCTCCCGGAAGGGAACGCCCTCGTCGGCGACGGCGTGCAGGACCGAGCCGCCGGGAGCTGCTTCGACGGCCAGGCGCGCCAGGCGGGCGGCGTCGGAGCGGTGCACTGCGGGCCAGCGGTTGGCGCCGTCTCCCACGTACCCGGCCACTCCCCGCTGGCGGGCGACGCCGACGAGGGTGGCCACGAACCCCTTGTCGCCGTCGCCATGCACCGTCGGCGCGAAGCGCAAGACCGACGAGCGGACGCCGATGCCCCTCAGCGACAGCGTGAGCAGGGCAGTCGCCGCCCGCCGCCCGGCGGGGTTGGCCCGAACCTCGGGGCTGGCGACGAGCCCGTCGTTCTCGGTGGCCACCCGCCCGACGGCGAGACCGATCATGCCCGAGGCGAGTACGAAGGGTCGGTCGGAGTCGGCCAGGGCGGCGCCCACGGCCTCCACGGCCCGGCGGTCGGCCGCTCCGGCGGCAGCGAAGTTGCCGCCGAAGGCCAGCTCGTGCTGGAAGGCCAGGTGGATGACCCCGTCGGAGTCGGCGGCCGCCTTGGCTAGGCCCTCGGGGTCGTCGAGGTCGCCCCGCTGGACGATGGCCCCGGCGGCTTCCAGCCGCTGTGCTGACGCGTCGGAGCGGGCCAGGCCGACCACCTCGTGGCCGGCCCCGAGGAGCTCGGAGACGACGGCTGAGCCGATCCAGCCCGATGCGCCGGTGACGAGGATTCTCATGACGGACCTCCGTAGAGCTACAGTGATGTCGGTAACAGACATCACTGTAGATCTGATGTCAGTGACTGTCAACACCGGGGATCGAGAGCATGGGTCGATGGGAGCCAAACAGTCGAGGTCGGCTGCAAGAAGCGGCTCTGGCCCTGTACTCAGAGCGCGGGTTCGACCAGACCACGGCCGCCGAGATCGCCGCCCGGGCCGGGGTGACCGAGCGCACCTTCTTCCGGCACTTCGCCGACAAACGGGAAGTGCTCTTCGCTGGCTCCGAGCTGCTCCGAGAACGGATCGTGTCGGGCGTCGCCGGGGCGCCCGCAGGGCTCACGCCTCTCGAAGCCGTCGCCTGCGGTCTCGACGCCGCAGCTGCCCTGCTCGGCGAAGCCCGCCGCGATCTCTCCGCCCAACGCCAGGGCGTGATTGCCACCAACCCCGAGCTACGAGAACGCGAACTGGCCAAGCTGGCCGACTACGCCGCAGCAGTCGCCGCCACCCTTCGGCGGCGGGGCGTCAGCGATCTGCAGGCGACCTTGGCCGCCGAGGCCGGTATGTCGGTGCTCCGTCTGGCCATCGAGTGCTGGGCGAACAGCGACGACGACCGGAGCCTTCCCGACATCATGAAGGCCTCCGTGGCCGAGCTGCGAGCCGTCACCGCCGGCAGCGTCTAGGCAGATGTGACCATGGCATAATCGACCTCCTACTTTCCGTCCGAAAGGCCGCCCGTGAAAGCGACGCTCGGTGCTGCGGTCCTGTCGGGCGCCGCGCTCGGACTGGTGCCGTTCCCCGCAGCACGGCTTGAGGTGCCGGCGAACCGAGCACCAGCAGCGCATCGAAAAGCCGCCCCCGCAGCCGAGAACCTCGTGATCACGAGCGCCGTGCGTGCCTCCCTCGTGGACGCCGGGGCTTCCCACTTCGGGCTTCCCGCCTCCGACTTCCTCGGCCTCGGCGCGGCCCCGGCGCATGACCCGGCCTACTACGCGTACGACCGCGCCTCTTCGAGCTACTGGGCCGGGGCGAGTCTCGTTCCCAACCCGAAGTCCTACGATGCGGGCGTCGTGGTCCAGGACGACGGCGCGTACCTGATCTTCGACCGCAGCGTCCACGGCTCTTGGCAGGTGCACGACGTCGGGTACTCCGACTCGGCGGGGACCTGCTCCGCCTACCACGTCAGCATCCCCGTCGCAGTCGTGGCGGTGTGGGACTGGGTCCCCGGCACGTGTCATCCGCCGGTTCCGGCGGCCAGTCACAGCGGCACAGCCGCCAACCTGACCGTGACCACGACCCTCAGGGCTCAGGTCCGCACGGCCTTCTTCCACGCGTACCGCCTCGATCCGAAGCCGATGGCGGTGTTCGGGGTGCCGGCAGGGCTTCCCGAGAGCCGAGTCGTCGAGCCGACCATCGAGCATGCCGGTGTGATCGACGGGAGCTCGCCGAGCGCGGACTCCTTCTGGGTTGTCGCCGACATCTGCTTCGACATCCCGACCGGGTGCGAGGACGCCGGGGCGTTCCAGGTCTTCCATCGTGAAGGCTCGAGCGGCGCGTTCACCTACCTGGAGCTCGATCTGTGTGTCATCCCCGCGCCGCTCGCCACGCTGTGGTTCCCGCACGGCCGATATCCGATGGGTGAACGCTGCACCAAGGCGGCGCCTGCCATGACGAGGCAGCCCGTGCTCGGTTCGGCCTCCTTCATCCCGCGGATCGGTGTCGGTTGGGGGACATACAAGCCGAAGGAGATCTTCAACGGCGGCGATCCCTCGGGATTGATCGACGAGATCACCTGGATCGGTTGGGGCAAGCCCGAATCCGTCGGCTACGGGAAGACCTTCATCCCAAAGCCGAACGGTGGCTACTACCCCCGCGACGTGACCGCCGAGCTACGCGCGTCGGACCTCGGGCATTGCACCGCCGGCGGTCCTCTCGCCTATGAGACGCTCGAGGTACGCGAGCCCTCCGCACCCGGTGGCAAGCTCGGCCCGTGGTTCGTCTGGGACCGCGTCAAGACGCTCTGCCGAACGTACTCGTGACGCCTGCGCTGATCGCGCGGGAGACTGTTCGACGCCGGTGCGGGCACGGGAGAGCTGGCTCGTGAAGCTACGGCGCCGCGCCGCGCCACGTCGGCCTGGTGGTCAGTTCGACGACGGGCGACGAAGACCGACCCGACGGCAGATGCTCGCCACCAGGGCCCAGTTGTACCAGTCGGACATCTCGCTCATCCGGTCGCGATCAGTGCCGCTCATGCATCTGAGCGCCGGCTCGTCGCCGAGAGGTGGGCTCCACAGCCAGTGGTCGGGGACCTGGGTGCCGTCCATGGTCGTGGATCGTAACATGCGAGCATCTAGTTACAGATAGAATGTAATAAGCTGGCTTTGGCGACTGTACCACACCAGGATCCCAGGCGAAACTTCTTGCGCTCGGCCAGCTGGCCCGCGAGCAGCAGCCCCTGATGGCTATCCTGGCGGGCCGTGGAAGACCGAGAGCGAGACAACGAAGGTGTGCGACGTGCTGTCGAGATCATGACAGCCTGGCACGAGGGTACGCCCGACGACAGGTCGCTCTCGTCGAACATCGTCGCGGGCGACCTGGTCGAGGCGATGGCGCAGGGCGCGCTGTTGGACGAGTCGATCACACTCATCACGGGGCTCGCCTCCCTGGCTGGGCTGCTCCTGATGGGGCTCGAGCGGCAGACTGGAAGGACGGTACCGGAGATCCTGCAGCGGATCGCCCGGCGGGCAGCCCAGGGGGCCTAGGCGGTCTCGCGACGCGCCGCGCTGGCCGCATCCACCCGGCCCTGGGAGTGGTGTCGAGCGAATCGCTCACCGACGCCGACCGCCGGCACTGCGGTGCCTGGTGCCCGCACAGACGGCGGGGCGGCGGGACGGGTGCATCCTCGAACGTCAGCCGATCAGCGCGTGGACCTTCTGTGCGACGGCGAGGGCGGCGGGGACGATGCCCTTCTGGATCTCGGGCAGGGTCTGTCCGACCAGGCACTCGACCTGCAGCTCGACCCATCCGCTCTGTCGTGGCCACCAGACCTCGACGTAGCGGCCGGCGACCCACAAGCCCGCGTGCGCGCCGAGCGCCGGCAGCGGCTTGGTCGGCGTGGGAGAGAACGCCGCCTCGGTGCTGCTCGGGCCGAGCACCACCACGATGGCGCCGTTGTCCTCGGTGCACGCCACCGTTCCGGTGAGCGGGCCGTTGCTCCCGATGGTGGCCTTGCCGTTGTCGATTCCGCTGAAGAGGGCCTCGCCGCCACCCTTCTCGAGCAGGCCGCACCACGTGCTCGCCGGGGCGGACGGGATGTTGGGCACCGTCGTCGTCGGGTGAGGGGGGACGGTCGTCGCCGGCGTCGTGGACGCGGGAGCCTCGGGCACGATGGTCGTCGGTTCGAGGGGTGGCGCGGGGACCAGGTATCCTTTGAAGCTCACCACGGTGACTACACCTGGTGTGACATCATTGGCAAGGTAGACGCGGTCAGTGGTCGGGTCGACTGCCACACCCCACGGGTTGTAGCCGACTGCCACGACCTTGGCCACCTCACCCTCCTTGCCGTCGATGACGTAGAGGTTGGCGCCCTGGTCGTTGTCGTAGCCTTCGGCGACGTAGACCGTGTCGGTGGTGGCGTCGACCGCCACACCCTGCGGGTCGGGGACCGTGATCTGGTCGAGCGCCCTGTTCGTGGCGGCGTTGATCACGACGACGCTGCTGCCCTCTTGGAACACCGACGTCGACACGTACACCCGGTTGGTGATCCCGTCGACCGCGACATCCATCGGGGCGTTGTTCGGGCCGACCGGGACGCTGGCGAGAACGTTGGTGCCGGCGATGACGGACACCGTCCCGACGAAGGAGAAGTCGGCGCCGAGTCGCTGGCCGTACTGATTGGCCACGTACACCCGGCGGGTGAGCTGGTCGACGCCCACTCCGAACGGGCTGATGCCCACCGGGAGTGCCTTGATGAGCTTGTTCGTGCGGCCGTCGATGACACTCACCGTGCTCAGGGACCTGGCCGGACCTTGGTTGGCGACATACACGATGTCGGTTGCATCGACGACACCGACACCGACCGGGTGCATGCCCACCCCGACGGTTGCGACCACCTTGTCGGTCCGTCCGTCGATGACCGACACGTCGTTCGAGCCCTGGTTGGTGACATAGATCATGTCGGTCCGAGGGTCGACCGCGACACCCCAGGGCTGCGAGTGGACGTGGACGGTGGCGATCACCTTGCCCGGGTTCGGCTGACCCCCGACGTCGAGCTTCCCGTCGATGACCGAGACCGTTCCCGAATGCGAGTTGGCCGAGTACACCACGTCCGTCAACGGGTCCACTGCGACGGCGAGCGGGCTGCCGCCGGTCGACACGTCGGTGATCGGCGGCCCCTGCTGCGCGCCCAGCGTCGGGCCGGATGCCGCCCAGATTGCCCCCGTGATTAGGCAGCCACTGACCAGCACCATCATGTGTCGCTTCGATCGCACGACTCAGTTGCCCCTCTCGGCCCAGGAGCCGTGCTCGCGGGCGTTCGCCGACTCCCGGTGAGGCGCCCTGGTTCGAGGCGCATCGGCCGGCTGTCGTCGCGTGCCGCACCTCGGAAGGTGTGAGCATAGTCTCACCGGCTGCGTGCCGGGAGATTGCCCGCCAATTACCGGCCAGTTCTCGCTGCTGATCCCGTGACGCGGACCTGAGCCCTGCTACCCGGATGCTGCCGGCGCGGCGTCGCGGTAGTGAGCGGCATCGGCCTCCGGCGATCTTCCCGCGGGCGTCGTCACGAAGACCGTGACCGTGCCGCCACCGGCAGGTGCGACGGCACGAATCTCGTGCCCCGAGATGACGTGGAACCGCGTGGCTGCGGTGCCGAAGCGCACCGCCGTCACGTCGCGGAACCAGGTGCCGTGGATGAGCACGGTCGTGCCGCCAGTCGCCGGCCCGCTCGCCGGCGAAAGGCCGAGCACCTCGCTGCGCGCCAGGTAGGCGAAGCGGTCGGAGAGTTCCGGCGACGTCGCTCCCGCCGGCGTCTCGACGACGACGGCGACGGTGCCGCGCCCGTGTGGCGCCACGGCTCGGATCTCCCCGTCGGAGACGACGGTGAAGCGCGCCGGGCGCGCCCCGAAGAGCACCTTCGTCGTGCCGTCGAGCGACGTGCCGTCGATGATCACGGTCGTTCCCCGCGCTGCCCGCCGGCGGCCGGCGTCAGCCTCGTCACGCGCGGCGGCCCCGCCGCGGGCCCGTTGCCCCCGGCACCCCCCGAACCGGAACCCGAGCCCGAGCCCGAGCCCGAACCCGAGCCCGAACCCGAGGTCGACGTCGACCCGCCGGAAGACCCCCCGCCGCCCGATGAGGCGTTCACCACCGAGGTGCTCGCCTGTGCCGCGGCGGGGAAGGGCTGCAGGTCGCCGAGCTCGTCGGTGGCGGTCGCAACGAAGCTGTAGCTGTGACCGGCGACGCCGGTGAAGACTGAGCCCGATCCGGGGACGGGCAGCAGTGCGCCTCAGACAGGTGGCGCAGTGCCCATGACGGCGGACAGCTCCTCACGGCTCCCGATGGCGAGCTTCCGGTACACCGAGCGGAGGTGGTACTCGATGGTCTTCGGGCTGAGGAAGAGCGCGCCTGCGGCCTCCCGGGTCGTGCGGCCTGCTGCCAGCAACAATGCGATCTGTAGCTCCTGGGGCGTCAGCTGATCCTGCATCGACGGGTCACGGCGGCGAGCGGTCTCGCCTGTCGCTGCGAGCTCGGCGCGGGCGATCTCGGACCACGGCTGCGCCTGCAAGCCGTCGAAGGAGGCGATCGCGCAGCGCAGCTGCTCCCGTGCGAGAACCCGCTTGCGGGACCGGCGCAACCGGCTGCCGTACGCGAGGTGTGTTCGTGCGGTCTCGAAGACGTCCGGCGTCTGTCCGTGCAGGACCAGCGCGGCGCTCGAAGCACGCTTCGATCTCGGGTTCCGGGGCGACGAGCCCCTGCGCGCGAGCCGAGCGGGCGAGCGCCCATGGCAGGCCCTTCAGGGCGGCTCGCTGCGCGTAGCTCTCGGCAACCTCCGCCGCGGCGTCTCGCCGCCCGGCGCGTAGGTGCAGCTCGACCAGCTCCGGTCCGGGGCTCAGGTCGACGTCCCCGATGCCGTTGGCGCGAAGGAACGAGTCCAGCCGCTCGAACGCGGCGACCGCGGCGGGCGAGTTCCCGAGCACGAGCTCGAGCTCGCCGAGCGCCGCAGTCGCCCAGACCTCGCACAGGCCGAGGCCCAGCTGCGTGGCGAGCTGCAGCGCCTCGGCGACGTGGGCGCGGCACTCGACCTCGTGCCCCATGCCGCGCCTCGAGCCAGGAAAGCCGGGCGAGCGCTGCGCACAGGTCCGTTCGTTGGCCGGTCTCGCGGCTCAAGCGCAGCACCTCGTGGAACGTCGCCGCGGCCGCCCGCCACTGATCGGTGGAGGCCTGGTCGATGGCGACGTGGCAGAGCAGGTAGGGGAGCAGGCCGATCGCCGCGCGCTGCCGGGTGAGCTCGACCGCCCGGTCGATGATGGTGCGGACGGCGCCCGACTCCCGCAGCCAGATGGGGCACATCGCCGCCAAGATCAACAGCCGCGGGTTGTCGCAGATCTCCTCGGACTCGAGCGCGATGGCTGCGCCGCGGTGCAACAGCTCGACGCCCCCGCTCACGTCGCCGCTGAAGACGAGCGCCATGCCACGGGCGACGTCGGCACAGAACCGGGTCCTCGTGCTGGTCCCCTCCGGCGCCAGCTCCTCGATCGTCGCGGCGGCTGCCAGCATGGCCGCGGCGTCCCCGGCGTAGAACGCGGTGTTCACGACCTCGACCAGCAGCTCGATCGCCCGCTCGTCGTCCACGTCGCGGGCGAGGTCAGCGGCCGCGGCGAGGATCGCCTGCCCGTCGCGGGCGGCGCCGAGCCGTGTGGAGACAAAGCCGCGCAGGTGCTCGAGCGCGACAGCGGTCTCGGGAGCTTGGTCGTCGCGGCGCGTCCGCGTCGGCCAACGCCGCGGCTCGTGCCGGGAGGCCCGCCGACCATGCTGCCTCCGCCGCTGCCTGGAGCATCCGGGCGCGGCGCGTGTCGGTCGGCGCCAGGACCGCCGCCCGTTCGAAGGCGCGTGAGGCGACCTCGTATGCGCTGCGTTCCCTTGCCCTCGCACCCGCCTGCTCGAGCGCCGAGCACGCCGCGTCGTCGGGGCCGAGCGATCCGAGCGCGAGGTGCCAGGCGCGCCGGTCCGACTCGGCGTCCGGCAAGACTTGGGCGAGAGCACGATGGCAGGCCCTTCGCCGGGAGGCGTCGGCATCCCCGTACACCGCCGAGCGGATCAAGGGGTGCCGGAACTCGATCCGACCGTCGCCGATGACGACGAGCTGCTGCGTCTCGGCCGGCCCCAACGCCTGGGGGTCGAGGTCGAGGGCGAGCGCGGCGCGGCGTGACGGGTGCAAGCTCTCGGGTGTCGCTCGCCGCGGCGAGCAGCAGCAGATCCCGGGTCTCGTCGGTCAGCCGGCGGATGCGCTTTACGTACATCTCGGCGACGCTGGTCGTCACCGGCGGCGGGGTGTCGATCGGCGCGCCGTCGTCGAGGTCGCCCAGCTCCTCGGCGAGCTCGAGCATGGCGAGCGGGTTGCCCCCGGTATGGCGGTGGACGCGCTCCACGACGGAGGCCGGGAGCGTTCTCCCGCTGCGTAGCGCCAGCATCTCGCGCGCCTCGTCGAGCCCCAGGCCCTCGAGCGCCAGGACGGGAAGGTCGGAGCCGTCGAGCAACGACGGCTCGCCGGCGCGCACGCCGAGCAGCACTGCGACCGGGTCGGCCATCAGCCGGCGCCAGGCGAACAGCAGCGCGCTCGAGCTCGAGCCGTCGAGCCACTGGGCGTCGTCGACCACGACGAGCAGCGGCTCGTCCTCGGCCGCAGCGGCGAGCAGGTTGAGCGTCGCTGCTCCGACGGCGAAGCGATCCACCGGGCTCGGTGGCCGCAGCGCGAGCGCGCTCTCGAGCGCGACGGCCTGTGGGCTCGGGATGTCGCTCAGGTGACCGAACACCGGCCGGAGCAGCTCCGACAAACCGGCGAAGGGGATCGCCGCCTCGGACTGGATGCCTCGGGCGCGGCAGCAGTCGCATGCCCTGCCCGCGGCGCAGCGCCTGGGCGAGGAGCGCCGACTTTCCCGTGCCCGGAGCACCGACGATCGCCAGCACGCCGCTTCGACCCGACCGCGCATCGTCGAGCACGCGGGCGATCGCATCTTGCTCGATGGCGCGCCCGACCAGGACGCCGCTCGCGGCCTCCGCGCTCAGCTGCGACGCCGGCCGTGCCACGCCCGAGTGTACGTGCCGCGTCCGCCGGGCCTCCCGAACCCGAGCCCGCACCCACCCGGCGGAGCCAGCCTCAGCCTCCCCGCCACGCGAGAACGATGAGGGGGGTGCCCGGAAGCGAACCGCAGGGCGGCGCTCGTACCGTCAGCCCTCGCGAGACGACTCGAGGAGGAAGCGATATGACCGCAGTCCAGGAAGACCCGGTGGTGGATCACGACAAGCTGATGAGCTTCGTGTTCAACGCCGTCGGCGAGGTCGGCGCCACGCTCAACACGGCGCTCGTCGTGATGGGCGACAAGCTCGGCCTGTACCGCGGCGCTGGCCGGTGCCGGCCCGCTGACCGCCGGCGAGCTCGCCACGCGCACAGGAACGTCCGAGCGCTACGTGCAGGAGTGGCTGAACGCGCAGGCGGCAGGTGGCTTCGTGGAGTACGACCCGAGCAGCGGCCGCTACGTGCTGCCGCACGAGCAGACGATCGCCCTCACCGACGAGACGAGCCCGGCATACCTTCCCGGGTTCTTCCAGATCGCTCTCGGTTCGGTGCTGGACTCCCCTCGGGTCACCGAGGCGGTCAGGACCGGCGCCGGCATCGGCTGGCACGACCACGTCGCCGACGTGCACGACGGTTGCGAGCGATTCTTCCGGCCCGGTTACAACGCTCATCTCGTCGGTGAGTGGCTGCCGGCGCTCGACGGCGTGGTGGCCAAGCTCGAGGCGGGGGCGACCGTCGCCGACGTCGGGTGCGGTCACGGCTCCTCGACGGTGCTCATGGCGCAGTCGTTCCCGGCCTCACGCTTTCGTGGCTCGGACTATCACGCCGGCTCGATCGCAACTGCCCGGGAGCGCGCCGCTGCGGCGGGCCTGGCCGAGCGCGTGCAGTTCGAGGCGGCTCCGGCATCGGGGTTCTCCGGCCGCGGCTACGACCTCGTCACGATGTTCGACTGCCTGCACGACATGGGCGACCCGGTCGGAGCGGCCCGGCACGTGAGGCAGGCGCTCGCGCCGAGCGGGACGTGGATGATCGTGGAGCCGGCTGCAGGGGACCGGCTCGAGGAGAACCTGAACCCGGTCGGCCGGGCCTACTACTCGTTCTCCATGCTGCTCTGCACGCCCTGCTCGCTGTCGCAGGAGGTCGGCCTTGCGCTCGGGGCACAAGCGGGGGAGGCCCGGATCCGTGACGTGGTCGGCTCGGCAGGGTTCTCGAGCTTCCGGCGTGTGGCCGAGACCCCCTTCAACGCCATCTTCGAAGCGCGACCCTGACGGCGGCGCTTTTCTGTCGCCGTAGGGCCCGGGAAGCCTGAACGGACCTCCGCGACGCACAAGGGCGGCGCGGCCCGCCGTTCGGACGTCGATCAGCTCGCTCGGCGGCGCCACGTCATCCTCTGTTTCGGAGCACGGGAGGAGCGCCGCGCCGCCGAGCGCTCACCCGGCGGCCAATCCGTGACCTCGGTGGCATAACCACAGGCCCGCCCGGTAAAGAGCGGGGGTTCGTCGGCGTGCCCGGTGGGCCACGGTGCCGAGCTACACCGGGGTGGTGACGAGCTGGCCACTCACCGGCAGCGCCGGCACCGGGTTCGGTGTGCTCACACGGAGCGGTCTGCGGCTCGCCGTCGAAATCAGACCGGGAACGCGATACACCGGGGCTGGGCGGGCGCGAGCGAACGTCAGCTTCGTGATCCCGGGCGAGCTCATCGCGCTCGCCGGGAGGGCTCACTCCTCGACGCTCGTCGCGACCCAGGTGTGGCTGTACCCGCGGCGACCGACGACGTACTTCGGCGTCGTCGTCGGCGCGCCGACGCCGTACCAACCGAACGGCGTCGCCGACTTCGACCTTCGGGTCGGGCGGCGCACCCTGACGATCTATGTCTTCCGCGCCACGACGCGATTCCGAGCGGCCTCGTCTCGGACGGCCGTGCTCGGGAACGTGATCACCGGCGTGCAGGTACGCATCCACGGTGTGCCGGGATGGCGGCGTACAACCCTGTACGCGAGCAGCGTGACGATCAACCCGGTGGCGTAGCCGGCATCCTCGGCCAGCACGGTCGCCGGTGGCGGCTGCGACCGACAAATGGTCGTCACGGGCCGACGCACTCGTCGCAGTAGCTCCGTTTCGCCCCCGCGTGTGACCCGCGAGGGCCGCCGAGCGAGTGCTCAGGCCGCGTCGGTGCTGCCCGCGTCCTCACGCATCACGCGGGACTTGAGCTGTTGGAACTCCTCCTCGGAGATCGCGCCCTCGCGCCTCAGCTCGGCCAAGCGCGACAGCTCGTCCACGACCGACCGTCCACCGCTGGCGACCTCGTAGTACGTACGGTCGAGATCGTGACGGCTCTGGATCTGGTGGGCGCGCATCTTGTCCCCGCGGAAGATGAAGTAGGCGAGGATCCCGACGAGCGGGAGCACGAGGACGAACAGCACCCACAGCGCCTTCGCCCAGCCCTTCAGGTCGTGGCTGCGGAAGATGTCGATGAACACCGAGATCATCAGCCAGATCTCGATGAAGAAGAGGAAGAACCAGAGGGTCGAGTACACCACCTGGCCCACGCCGAACGTCGCTGCAATCATGCTGCCTCCTCGGCATCTCAACGTGCCGTGTCCGAAGCTACCGGACCTGGCCAGCGTCTGCACCGCAGTCTTGTCCAGCGCCGTGCAGGCGGAAGGGCCCGAGGACGACGAGGACGTTCGGCGACCTCGATGGTGGCTCTCCGGCGCGCTCGATGTGGCGGCTCGAGAACGCCAGCAGCCTGGCGACCACCTCGCCGCGTAGAAGATCCGGACGGAACCTCCGAACGCATGTCGAGGGGGCGGCGCAACCTATCCTGGTGACATGAAGAACAAGGTGGTGCTCGTGGCGGTGGCGCTGCTCGGCGCAGCGATCGCCCAGGAACTGCGCAAGCCCAGCAATGAGCGCACCTGGACCGGCACCGTTGCCGGCGTCGTCCCCTACGATCTGCGTCCTCCGACAGTCGAGCGAGTGCGCTCGCGGATCTGGGCTCCGGACGACCCGAGGATCGTCATGCCGCACGCCTTCGGTGTGGGCTGGACGGTCAACCTCGGACACGTGGCGCGACTCGCCCGCGGAGGCTGAGCCCGCACCACTCGAGCCGACGGGCTCTGCTCGTCGCGCCGCCGGCGGAACGGGTTCGGTGAGCCGGCGCCCGAGCGGGCCTGCAGGCAGGCGGACGGCTTGGCGCCGAAACGTGGACGCCAGCGCCTACCATCTCCGCACCGTGCCCAGGGCGAGCAAGAAAGCGGCCGAGGTCGCGCGGCCAGACTCGAGGCGAGGTTCGTGCGCAGCGAGCTGTGGAACGGGTTCGTCCGCGGCGACGTGGTGCGCATCGCCGGGATCCGCGGCGGTCACTGGCGGTTCCGCCACCACGTCGAGAACACTGCCACAGGCACCTCGTGGGTCGAGGTCGACGAGCTGGACGTCCACGCGGCGCGGGCGCCGTGGCCGAACGCGTCGCCGGCGCAGGGAGCACGCAGCGCTCGAGAGCGACACCCGGCTCCCGCCCGTACGCCGGGTGCGCGCCTTCAGCGAGGACCGGGTCAGCCTGGCGCGGGTCCGCCGGCGCGCCGCCGCCCCCCGCGATGCAACTCCGCAGCTGCCGCAGCCGGCGCCCGTCGCTTCCCATCCCGAGCCGTCGGAGCCGCTGGCTCCCCAGCCGGGCACCACGCTTGTGGGCTCGAGCTTTCCGGGCGCGGCCGGCGATCGCGAGCGAGCCGGTCGCCGCCGGGGCGGTTCAGCTGGCGCTCGGCGACTGGCGGGAGCTGCCCGCGCCGCGACCTGCCTCGCCCGTCCGGCGGGCTGGCGGCGGGCGGGCGCGCTGAGCCCGGTGGCGGTGAGTGGCCGGTATGGTCCGCGCATGCACTCTGTCCCGGAGACGAGGATGTCGGACCACGTCGACGTGCTGCACGGCGAACGCGTCGCCGATCCCTACCGCTGGCTCGAGGACACCGACGCTCCCGAGACCCGTG